>CAWKHZ010000001.1:0-60105 GCA_963849585.1 uncultured Acidobacteriota bacterium
CTCTGTGCGTCCCGTCAAGCCGCTTGTCCAGGTTTACTCCATCTTGACAGGTGGCGAGACTGCGGAAAGAATCCTATTCGTTCGACCGCTGAATTAGTTAAGCATCGCGGCAGTAGAGCCCTTCTCATGGAAGATCGAATAAAGCGACTCGATCAGTCGATTGTAGCTGACACCACTCTTGGTGCCAGCATTATTCGAAGCATTGCGAACTGCCCAGCGTGAGCTCGGGCTCCTTCAGGGTAACCGTGCCACTTGCCCTTTTCTGCGGCCTCATATCGTTCCTCGCCGTCAATATGAAACTATAAAGCGCGCGGCCGAAACGGTTGCCCGTGCTTGTGAGAAGATCGCGATTGCGGCTCTTACCGATGACGCGTTGTTGGCTCTCCTTAATGTTACTCAGGCCGAGGAAGAGATGGCACGTATTGAGCCGCGCTATTCGCGATTGTGTGTGAGCAGTCGTCTCGACGGTCATGTGAGCGCGAAAGGCTTTCAGTTTCTGGAGTACAACGCCGAAACACCCGCAGGTGTCGGTGATCAGATGCAACTGGAGAAGGTTCTTTTTCGGTTACCGGCATTGAAACAGTTTCTCGAAACCAATTCCATTGGTTGCCTCAGCCGCATAGGGCGCTATTAGTGTCGCTGTTAAAAGCGTATCGCGAATGGGGCGGAGAAGAGGACAAACCTCAAATTGCGATTGTCGACTGGGAGGGAGTGCCGACCAGTAGTGAATTTCGAATTCTGAAGGACTATTTTGTCGCCCAGGGATATCCTGCGCTCATAGCCGATCCACACGATCTCGAATACAACGGCGATTACTTATCCGTAGAGGGATTTCGGATAGATATCGTTTACAAGCGAGTCATCATTCACGAGTTTCTTAGCCGATTTGGATTTGGACCATCCGCTGATCCAGCGCATACCGGCAAGGTCGTGTTTGCATGGCAAACTCGTTTCGCACAAAGCTCGCACACAAAAAGTCTACGTTTGCAGTCCTTTCAGATCCGGTTTACGCATATCTGTTTGACTCTGCCGAGCTCGAGATGATTCAAAAACACATTCCGTGGACTCGTTACGTTAGACCTTCCCGAACAGTTTTTCATGGTTCAGAGTTTGACCTGGAGACGTTGATTTTGAATGAGCGAGAACAGTTTGTGCTGAAACCTAACGACGATTATGGCGGCCATGGCGTGTTTTTAGGTTGGGAGAGCGATAAACAGCAGTGGCAGGAAGCGGTCAAAGTCTGCGTTACAAAAGCCTTACGTGGTCCAGGAAAGAGTTGTCCTGGAAAAGACAGGCATTCCTAGCTTATTCCGATCGAGCCTATCGCGAAGAGTTGTTCGTCGACTTCAATCCCTTCCTATTTCAGAACGAAGTCGAAGGAGCGTTAATTCGTTTGTCAGCATCGTCACTGTTGAATGTAACTTCGGGTGGAGGACAAACGGCGTTGATGGTATTGGAAGAATGATGTATGCCGATGGTTGACGGACCATCATAGACAATCATATAAGCCTTCCCTCCGTCGGGAATTTGAGCAGAACCTCAATTAGGGCTTGACGTTTGCACTGATCGGCGTCAGCTCCTTTTTGTGGAGCGTTTTCCGGAAAATCGCGCAGATTCTGGGTAAGAATCCGCAAATTGATTAGGTGACTTTTATTGCCCACGGGAAAGAGCAGGGTCAGTCATTGCGGTGAACCCCATCGCGCGATCGTCGCCCACTGGTTAGAAAACATGATCGACGGAGGGTGAAATGAGGAAGATAAGATTAGGTACCAATTTCACGATATTTCTGCTTTTCTTTGGTGTTGCCACACTCGAAGCTTTCCAGACGGCAAATTGGATCAAAGCTGGTTTCTGGTTGGCAATCGGCTGTGTCTTCTTATACCTGGACAGTTTTTACCAATCTCGGCATCATTCGTAGTCTGCGGATCTCTCACGTTGATTAACCTTCGTTTCTGATTAACCGCCGCACCTCAACTGCTGAGCTGGGTCGCCCAGGCGTTAGGTCTTGCGATAGCGGTTAGCCACTGCGGGTTTCGCGCTTTGATTGGTGAACATTTCCCAGTCACTTTGCCTCCTGCCCTGATTTTTCAGCCAGATTCAGCGATCACTATCCGGCACGTACATTGCGCCTACAGAGCTGTGGTGTTCTATCCGGGCCGGCGAGGCTCGCGAGAGTATCAGGCGAGAGGAGCGATTCCTATGAATCGTCAGGATGTGATGGAAATAGCTCATCACACACCAGCCGACGCAGGTTCTGCACTGATCTATTGTTGACTTCAACTGGGCTAGTGGTGGTGGCGGCCCCCACTACAACCAAAATCTTAGCCGCACAAGACTCGATGGTGGCGTATCCGCCGCGAAAAATTGAAAACGCGGAGACGGTGCTACCAGGGTCCAGCCTCTACTTCAACTATCCAACAAGAAATGATCCGGCTGTGCTGCTGCGCTCGAGTGAGGGCGAATACAGGGCTTACAGCCGAAGATGCTCTCACGCGGGGTGTTCAGTGGATTTCGACGCCCCGAGTCGATGTCTGAAGTGTCCCTGCCATCAAGGGGCATACGATGCGCGCCTGGGCCACGTGATGTTTGGCCCACCGCGACGGCCGCTCGATGAAATTGTCTTGCAGGTGAGGAGCGGAGGATATGTTTGGGCCATCGGCAAGAGCTTTGGAAGAAACACAGAAATGGTCGCACAAGATCCCCGAGGAGGTGATTGAAATGAGATACAACGCACACAAACACAGAATTGGAATTGTTGAATTGACGTACCTTCTGATTGGCGCACTGTTACTGCTGTTAATGGGTACCATTGCTAAAGGGCAAAGCGAAACTCCGGCAACGAAGGTTTCGAAGGCACATGCACAAATCCAGCAACCGCTCTACAGGGAATATCGCGGCGTGCGTCTCGGCATGACGGCAGCGGAAGCGAGAGCAAAACTTGGCGAGCCGGCGATGAAGAGTGACGAACAGGATTTCTATGTCTTCTCAGCGAATGAAACTGCGCAGATTGCTTACACAGCACAAAAGGTCGTGATGATTTCTACAGACTACACCGGCGGTGTTGGCGCGCCCGATTACAGGAGCGTAGTTGGCGAGGGCCTGCTGCTGCAGAGACCTGATGGATCTTTGTTCAGGATGGTGCGTCTATGACTCAGATCGCTTCTGGGTTTCGTACAACAAGAGTGCCTCTGAAATGCCTGTTGTCACGATCACTATTGGGGCCATGAAGTAGCTCCAATGGCTCACAGGTGGTTTAGTTCAATGAGTTCTGTTGTCGCGAGTCGACGCGAGGTTTTAGAAACCAGTCTTACTGGACAACTCTTACTGGACAACCCATTGCTCAACAAGGGCAGTGCTTTTCCCGAAGATGAGCGACGCGAGTTCGGCCTTTTGGGACTGCTTCCATCACATTGTTCGACTTTCGAGGAACAACTCACTCGCACCTACGAGAACTATCGGCGAAAAGAAACGGATCTCGAGCGCTATATATTTCTGAGTGCCTTGCAGGACCGTAATGAGACCCTGTTTTATCGTCTCTTGCAGGAGCACATCAGTGAGATGATGCCAATCGTCTATACGCCGACAGTTGGTGAAGGCTGCCGACAGTATAGTCATTTGTTTCGCATGCCTCGCGGACTGTACATCTCATATCCTCACCGTGATGAGATTCCTAAGCTCCTCGATAACGCTCCGTCGGAAAATATTGAAGTCATCGTAGTCACTGATGGCGAGCGGATCCTTGGGTTGGGTGACTTGGGCGTGGGAGGAATGGGCATCCCGGTCGGAAAACTCTCGCTTTACTCGCTGTGCGCAGGAATTCATCCGGCCGCGACCCTGCCGATCATGATCGATGCCGGAACTAACAACCCCGAACTGTTGGATGATCCACTGTATTTAGGTTGGCGGCACCCACGTGTGCGAGGGCAGCAGTACGACGACTTTATCGAAGCCTTTATCCATGCAGTTAAGCAGAAGTTTCCTGGAGTGTTGCTTCAGTGGGAAGACTTTTCAAAGCAGAATGCCGCGCGACTGCTGGAACGCTACCGCAATCGTCTTTGTACTTTCAACGACGATATTCAAGGAACCGGCGCGGTAACAGTCGCTGGACTCCTGGCAGCGATGAAACTCTTGCATTCGGAACTAGGCAAACAACGAATCCTGATTTTAGGAGCCGGCTCATCGGCTATTGGGATTTGTGATCAGATCGTCGCAGCAATGCTTCACGAGGGATATAGCGAGCCGGATGCGAAACAAAAACTATGGCTAGTGGATAGTAAAGGACTGGTTCACACCGGACGCGATAGTCTGGAAATCTCAAAACAAAAATACGCACAGCCAACAGAGAGGATGGCTTCGATTGATCACGGCGGCTTCAGCTTTGCTGAGGTAGTAAAGAGTATTCACCCGACAATCTTGATCGGCACATCGGGCCAAGCGGGAGCTTTCACTGAAGACATAGTTCGCGAAATGGCTAAGCACGTCGAGCGTCCGGTAATCTTTCCGCTTTCAAACCCGACTTCCAAGAGTGAAGCGAGGCCGTCCGACCTGCTGGATTGGACGAGTGGGCGTGCCTTAATCGCAACGGGCAGTCCATTTCCACCAGGCAGTCATGAAGGCCGATTGATCAAGATCGGTCAGTGTAACAACGCTTTCATATTTCCGGGCGTCGGGTTGGGCGTCATTGCATCGCGTGCGCGTCGAGTGACAGACGCGATGTTCTCTGCGGCGGCCCGTGTATTGAGCGAATTCTCACCCGCGTTACATGACCCGAATGAACCGCTGTTTCCGCCTTTGGAAGCGGTGAGAGAGATCTCGCATCGAGTTGCATTGGCGGTCGGCGCTGAGGCAATACGATCCGGATTGACAGCCATGAGTCTGGATTCGCTTGAGCGCTCAGTCGCAGAAAAGATGTGGATCCCACACTACGTTCCGCTCAGACGGATCCCCGGATAGGGTGGTGACCTAATTTCAACTCTGCGTATCTCTGCGTTCCTCTGCGACTCTGCGGTTATTGATTTTTTACTCCACATTTAACGCCGAGACGCAGAGGCACGCAGAGATACGCAGAGAAGATTTCCAAAGTAGGGCACTACTCCGGATAGGGCAAGTGTTGAATAACTAAAAGTTATTACTTAAAATTGTGCTTGCCTCTGCTTAGCATTCGATGCGGCCGCAAAAGTTTTTCAGCCGATGACCGGTCAGCATCGACGTCGTAACGGTTTGGAAACTAACGTGAAACTCTCGTGCCTACTTGTCTCGATACTTGCGATGATTTTCGTCGCGTATTTTGAGGTTTCGCAACGGGTTGCAACTGATCGAAATCTCAGCTTTAGCTACGTTGCCGGCCAGCAGCAGCCTACACCGCAGCCTGAGACGATCGTCCTCTCTGAAAAGGCGCCGCTCGGCAAAGTTACTTTCAGTCACCTGAATCATACGACCAAGAATTACAATATCGAGGGGACTCGTCCCGTCTACTGCATTGAATGTCATCACGTCGAACAGCCGGTGGCAGAAGCCAAAAAGCTGCCGCCGCATCAGACGGCGTACCCACCCGACCGCACCACAACATTAACGGCGGAACTGTTGGCGAAAGAGCCGGGCACAAAAGTCACCCCTTGCCGCGGTTGTCATGCACGCAAGGATGAAAAGCCCTCGCTATGGCCCGCAATTCCTGAAATCAAAAGCGAGAACTCGACCGCCATCATGACGATGACTAATCAGCAGGCGTTTCACCGCGCGTGCGCCGGTTGTCACGATCAAGTTGTGAAAACCCGACCTGAAGCGAAAGCACCGGGCACAACCAAGTGCACTGCTTGTCACAAGAAACGCTGACTCAATGCGCTCACCAGCTCAGTGATCGCGTGGGAGTATCAGTTATGCCCGTGAGAACACGTCCACTCCACCAGGCAAACCTTCACTTAACTTTCGCCCCGAATCATAATCAGTAGCATTTTGAAGCGAGTAGTCGCCTTCACAGCATGAGGCCGATTCGCGGGCAGCGTGATGGTTTCACCCAGGCGTACGGCGAAACTCTCGCCCGCGATCTCGATGTCGGCGGCTCCGTCAAGAACCAAGACAAGCGCATCGAAAGGTGCCGTATGTTCGCTCAGGCCTTCACCCTGATCGAAGGCAAACAAAGTGACCGTTCCGCCTTTGTTCTTCAGCAAAACTCGGCTGACAATCGAGCCGTCCTGGTATTGAAGCAAGGCCCCGAGTTCTTTAACTTGCGGATTCTCTCCAGAATCTCTAACTTCACTCATAATTTGTTCTTTCAGCCATCCTCAGAGAACTCATGTTTCCTAACTTGGACACCTCAGCCTTTGCTCGCCACCAGCGCGACCGCGCCTAAAACCTTGCGATAACGTCTGAAAACGGACCGCATTTCCAGGACACGCCGCCGCGCCTCAGAATCGCGGAGAACGTTCCAGGCAAAACGCAGAGCTCCCGCAAAGCCTTCATCGCTAATCAATCGTCTCGGCTCGAGCAAGCTCATCGAGGACATGCCGACCGATTGAACTTCAAACCCTTCGGACTCCAACAGCGAGCGCCACTGTGACACGGTCAATGGCCGGACACCGTGGTGAACGACGCCTGTCAGCGCCCGTTCGGTTTCTTTTCTTTCATTCTCGTCGAGACTATCTGACAGAAGGCACATTTCATGGATCCCGTAGCGGCCACCGCGCTTGAGCAAACGGTGAGCTTCTTGCACGATGTCCCGCTTCGTCTGCTCAGTCTGCATCGTGAGCATGGCCTCACCGTAAACGACTGTGGCGCTTTGTTCAGGAAGTCCCGTTTGCGAAGCGCTGCCGACAACGCAACGTTGCCGATTCCCCTGCAAGTAACTGCTCACAATTTTCGCTGCGGCTTCGTCGCGCTCGACGGCTGTGTATGAGGCCGGCCCAAGCTCGAGAGTGAGCCGGGCGGTAACGCCCATGCCGGGGGCGAACTCAACAACTTCATCCGTTCGCTTGATTGCCAGAGCCTCCAACATGCGCTTGGTTAGTTCCATGCCGCCAGGTCGCAGCACACGCTTGCCGAGGCGAGCCAGCACCCAATGCCCAGGCATCTTATCCGTCTTCAACCCCTCGCCGGGACGAGCTGAGTCTGTTGGTTTGTCCGTTACACGCAATCTGTTTCCTCTTTACGATCAACCTGCGGCAACGTTCTCGCACATGATTTTAAGATGCGTGAAGAACTCCGCCGTCAGGCCCTCGGTATTGAGAGCAATGTATGTGCCGACAGCGTTTCAAGAAATCTCCTGAAAAACGGCGCAGAGGAGCGAGATAACTGCGGAAAGTTCACCAATTCACGGGCGAAAGCTCGCAGTCATTTCCCATCGGAAATCACTGCAACCACACAAGAGTGACGCCGAATTGGCTAACTGCGGTTGGGAATGAATCTTGCTCGATAAGGCTAAGTTAGGCGAAAGTCGAAGGCAAACGCCTGGGACATTGAATTTGAAATGACATGTCTTCACTGATCAACCGCATATCCTCTTTGCCGCATCGAATCACGGCGCAGGAACCTTCAATCCGCATCAAGCAATTGAGGCACATGGGTACTGATGCACTTTAAATTTACGCTGAAGGCGTTGGCTAATTTCAGCCCAGGGTTCGAGCGTAGCGAGACCCTGGTCAATAAAGAATAAGAGATTTATACCCTGAAAGGGTTTCACGCCCGACGAACCCTTTCAGGGTTTAATGCGATTTCAATATTAAGAACCCAGGGTTGTCGCAAGCTCCAACCCTGGGCTGAGATTAGCTAACGCCTTCGGCGTTAAATTCAAACTGCATCACTACCAGGCACATGATAGGCAACACGCCGTTGCTGGCCATCCGTTTTTCCTTGAGGAGACAGGAACGAGTCATACCCCACTACTGCGTGAAACTCCACAGCTATTTGACACTGGTTGTAGTGAAAACGCCGCCAAACTAAGTGATGGACAAGATGGCACGGGAGTGAAATCCACTAACGTCTTTGCGTCCGGTTAGTGCAGTGAGGACGTAAAATGCCGAAGTGTGAGTTAGTGAGAAGTCGAAAGGATGAAGATCTTGACAGGGGCACTTCTTTGGCCAAAATATATGGTTCCAAAAAGCGAGCTTCAGCCTAGAGCATTCGACGAATCTCGTTACGAGCCAACCGGCCGCGCACCGATGTACGTGATTACTTATCCTTTCTACCGAGTATGCACTCAGAATAACTTGCTCACGGGCTGCTTTTCTCACGCTCGATTCGACCAGCATCCAATCATTCGATGGCTTAAGCGATGTGCACCCGCAATCATATCGGATCATCCAACAGACTGAGTTGAAAGCTCTAAAAGTCTTGCGCCTCTGCGGAAGCGATCAAGCAGTTGTATCAGACCAAAAACTGGCCCAGGTAATCACTGCATTATGACTACAGCCTCACCAAACTGTATGGCAGATGAAGAGAGAATGGTAGAACCATCCTAACGTCAGTCTGTTCCGTATGGATTCAGCTATCTGATGGTTACTGCCCGATGGGCTGGCTTGGCTTGGCATCAGACAAACGAAATGCCTATTCGGACAGGCTTTTGAAGTCGGTAAACGCGATGCTCTTGCAGGGAATGGTTGCCCTGAACCGACTATTGCTTCGAGAATACGCCAAGCAGAATGGCAGGCACATCAATCTGGTGGGCCAGAGCCCTAAGTTCTTTGAATTTGAACAGAAACTGAAGCAAGCGGCCTCACACAGTCGGGCTTCTGTGCTGATTCGAGGGGAGCGCGGGTCAGGGAAGGAATTAGCCGCTTACGGGATCCATTATTTCAGCAAGAGACGGGAGGGACCCTTCGTCTCCGTCTTGACCCCTGCCATTACCGAGAGCCTTCAAGCAGATGAGTTGTTTGGACATGAGAGGAGCTCTTTACCGGCGCGGACAAGGTTAGAAAAGGAAGTTTCTTTATAGCCGAAGGCGGCACGGTATTTCTTGATGAAGTGGGCAACCTTTCCCCTGCACTTCAGTCGACTCTGCTTCGGGTCCTCGATCATGGTGAAATTCAGCCGGTGGGCCGCGACTTGCCCATCAACGTAAACGTCCGCGTAGTCGCGGCCACCAACATGGACCTGGACCAATAGTGGCTGAAGGGGGGTTGCGCGGCGACCTGTTTGATCGCTTGATTGCATCGAATGAAGGTGCCGCCTCTAAGAGAGACGTGAAGACATACCGTTGCTGATCCGGTTTTTTCTTGAAAGGGAATGCAACCAGGTCAGCCGGAGGGATGGGTTCAATCGAAAAGCTGATATGCCAATCCTGTGGCGAGGGAGACTGTGGCGTGCGTCTCGGAAGGATTCTATGAAGCCATGCAAGAATACGACTGGCCGGGCAATGTCAGAGAGATGGAGAACATAATGATACGCTTGGCAAGTAATGATAAAGGGAGAGGTATTGAAAGTTCACCACCTGCCCGATTACATCATAAAAAACTCGAAGTTAAACGCCGCGTTGCCGCCGGACGACTTCTCCCTCGACGAAGCGGTTAAAGTGCACATCAAGAAGGTGCTGGTTTTGGCGGGTCACAATGAGAGCCGAGCTGCGCGTCTCCTAGGAATTCCCCGCTCCACGCTACTAGAAGATGAAGAAACTCGCCTTAGACAATAGGGTGCACTGACGGACGCCGCCTCGCAGAGATGGCAAAATATCGCCGTCGCTGGCGGTCTGTCGCCAACAACCCAACCCTATTTTTAGATTCCAAAACTAGAACTCACAATAAGCCTGCGTTAGGTAAGTATGGATCATGCTGGCCCAACGATTGCCATAACTTTTGCCGCAATCGGACGGGCTGAGTTTTCGGGAGAGACTCTCACTCAGTCAGTGGTGCAAGCGGATTCGTTGTAAGCGCCACCAAAAGTTTCAAGGAAACTTGGCTCTCTAATAGCGCTCATCTTCAGCCGATGCCAGTGTCGCCAAAAGTATTCGTCACACCTGGTGTCGGGCCATAAACGGTCAGAAAACCGAAAGGAGGAATACACCGTGATTAATGACATTCTCGGCGAACTTGTGCCGAACATGGATATCGAACCGATCGATCCTGGTTTAGCTGTGGTTGTCAATGCACAACCAAAGCTGGCGCGTCTAGTACGGCGGCAGGCGCCTTCGAATCAGGGAGAACCGCCTAATTAAGAGGAGAAGGACCATGATTAACGACATACTTGGGGAACTGAGTTCCCAATATGGATATAGAACCGGTCAAACCGGCTTGTACTTGCGGTTGCGACTGTATGACCAAATCGGGGCTCGCCAACACGGGGGCCGCCGCAGCGTCTTCAAGTCGCTAATCTCTTTGTCGCGGTTCGTTCAGCGGTATCGGGGACGGCCCGCGGCAGATTTTGAATAACCGCGACGATCCGAGATCAATCGCCGTCGCGCATCACTACGGTTGGACCGGAGGGACACATTGTTCCTGCGATGTTCCCTCCGAGTCCGGCGCGGAACAAGCTATTTCAAACGGGGGCCTCTGGCTCACCGAAAGTCGGAAAGTGAGGTTTAGCATGGGAAAGCCATTCACCCTGAAATACAGGCACGGCGATAAGTACTACATCTATGACGTCAACTCAAACTGCGTTCTTGATGTTGATAAGGCTTTATACACGGTGATCAATCACGTTGAGATCACCGGCGATTCACCCGTGCCAGTGGCGGAGAAAAACTGCGAAGGGTGCCGCGTCAGCCTCACTCAGCGACGAGAGCGTGAACCAGGCGCTGGAGACGATCAGGGACGCTTACGTCAACAAGGGTCTGTTCTCCGATCGACGCCCCACCGCGATGCGATATCCGTTCAGCAAAGAAGAGATGCGCATCATCCTCTCGTCGACCCTCTGCCGCCTGATTCTCGGCGTCACCGAGAGTTGCAACCTGCGCTGCACCTATTGCAAGTATTCCGGCACTTATCAATACGCACGCCAACATTCGAACACGCAAATGACCGAGGCGACAGCGCGCAAGGCGCTTCGTTTTCAAATGGACCATACCAGCTACATCATCAACGAGACCGACGAGCCGATCAGCGTCACTTTTTATGGTGGCGAACCGTTTCTCAACTTTCGCCTTATCCAGAGTTGTGTCTCCTTCATCGAGGAGCACTATCCCGAGCGCCGCGAGCGCGTGATTTTCGCCCTGACCAGCAACTTTACGTTGCCGACTGAGGAAATACTGGAGTTCTTAGTGAGAAATCAGATAGAGCTAACGGTGAGCGTGGATGGACCGCGATCCTGCACGACCGCTACCGTGTTTCAGCAAGCGGGGAAGAGAAGCTCGAACGTCTGAGGAGGAACCTTGAACGGCTCAGAAAGATTGATGAAAAGTACTACAACGAGAAAGTCGCCTTTTCCGTCGTCATCACGCCGCCGTATGACCTGGAAGCGGTCGTAGATTTTTTTGAACACGATGACCTCGTGCGCGACCATTTGCTGTTCGTGTCATATGCGGATCGCAGCTACACAACCTTCTTCTACCGCTTCGACATGAATGCGGAGAGAAAGGCATTATTCGGGCAGTTGAGCGGTCTGAGCGCTCGCTTCGAAGAGGGGGTGAAGAGCGGCTCACTGCCGCCGAGGTCTCCGCTAACCCCATTCACAAGCGGTCCTCTGAAACCTGTCGTTCAGCGCCAGGTCAGGGCGATTGTCCTCGCAAATCTACCCTAACGGCGTTTGCGTGCCGGGCGCGCACCGCTTGTTTGTCATGCCCGACGAAAAGCTCTATATGTGCGAACGCATCGGCGAGACACTGCCGATTGGTGACCTCGACAGCGGATACGATTTTGAAGCCATCGATCACGGACGATCCAGCGCTATATGGCGATCTCAGAAGCAAACTGCCGAGACTGCTGGGCGGTGCGGTTCTGTGGCGCATGTTTTATATCGGGATTGAAAGGTTCCGAATTCAGCGAAGCTGCCAAGCAGAGTTTCTGTTCATCGCAACGTCAAGACCTATTGGTGGCGCTTAAACAGTACAGCGAGCTTATGGCTGCAAACCCTGATGCGCTCAAGGATGTGTTCCCACCACTGGGGGTAACGTCAACCCTTGAGTTGGCGAGAGATTGTTTGGCCCATCATAAACAACTCGCGGCTAACGCTGTGAATGTCGCAGCATAACGGAGCGGCTTATGAGCATCCTTAAAGAGAAAGAAAGAGTGCAAACCGGAACTCGTGATCCCGCCAGGATCAGTAAATGGGCGCGGTACGGGCGAGTTGTGCTTGCTCCGCTGAAACAAGAAAAGAAGAAGCTGATGCTGGCCGCGGGGCTGATGGTGATTAGCGTCGGATTGCAACTCCCCCTGGCGCTGGTTACTCGTCATATTATTGATGACTTGCTCCCGAACAAAAACATTCGCGGTCTCGACCTGGTGATTCTCACTCTGTTGGGAGTGATGATCTTAAAGGATTGGTGGATGTCTGGCAGAACTACACGATGTCGCTCGCCAGAGAGAGCGTCGTCGCGAACATCCAGATGCGACTGCTCGATCACGTGCAGAGTCTGAGCCTATCGTTCTTTTGGAAAACAAAAACGGCGTACTTGTCGGCACGCATCTCCGCCGATTCTACCAACGTCGGCAATGCCGTAACCAACAGCATACTGCCTGCGATACGAGAAGTAGTAACGCTGGTATTCGCAACAGTCATGGTCTTGATCTTCCAGTGGAAGCTCGGGTTGGCTTCGCTTGCCATTCTGCCCATGTTCATCGTCTCAGTACGGCTGCTATCAAAAAGACGAAAGAGATGCGCCGAAGCATACCAGGAGTCGTATGCGGTGGCTTGTGAGTCGCTGACCGAATCTCTGTCGGCCATGGAGGTCGTGAAGGCGTTCGTAGCCGAGGACAACGAGGCGGCAAAGGTCCGGCGGGCTGTGGTCGCCAGAATGAAAGCATTTGTGCAGATGGGGTTTGTCTCGTCTGTGTCCACATTCGCAGCGTGGTTCATCGCAGGTCTAGGGCCGCTGCTGGTCCTTTGGTTCGGCGGCAGAATGATTGTTAATGGGGAACTGACGCTGGGAACCTTGATGGCCTTTAATATTTTCGTCGGGTATCTATTCGCCCCGGCCCAGCGGCTGATGAACGTTGCCGCCGATGCACAGTCGTCGACTGTTGCACTGGAACGCCTTTGCGAGCTTTTCGAGACGCAGCGCGAGGTTGACGACCCGCAAGAACCTCTGGAGCTTGGCGAAATACGAGGAGACGTGAGTTTCCGACAGATTTCGTTTTCTTACAGTTCCGGTCAGCCAGTTCTCAAAGGTATCAACCTGGATGTCCCTGCCGGTTCGGTTGTGGCGCTCGTCGGAAGAAATGGCGCTGGCAAGACGACGCTAGTAAATCTCATCCCCCGGTTCTTTGATCCGGATCTCGGCCAGATGTGCGTGGATGGTATTGACGTGCGTTCACTTCGGCAAAAGGATCTTCAGCGTAATTGCGATAGTGCCGCAGGAAACAGTGCTGTTTTCCGGGACGATTCGCGAAAATATATGTTATGGATCCCCTGAGGCGAGTGAAATCGATGCTCAGGAAGCTATGGCAGCGGCCAACGCTGACGAGTTCATTAACGCCCTTCCAGATGGATTGGAGACTGAGGTTGGCGAGAATGGCGTGGGGCTTTCGGGCGGTCAGCGGCAGCGTATCGCCATCGCTCGCGCGATGATTCGCCAACCAAAGATACTGATTCTCGACGAAGCAACCTCAGAAGTTGATGTCGAGTCCGAGCAGTTTATTCGCGCAGCACTCGAGCAACTTTTCCGCGACCGTACGACGTTTATCATCGCCCACCGCCTTGCCACCGTCGTAAATGCCGACCTGATAGTAGTACTCGATAAAGGAGAAATTGTAGATCAAGGCACGCATCAGGAATTGTTTGAGCGTTGCTCCCTGTATCGCGATTTGTGTGAGACGCAGTTCATCAACCACTTCGAGCCGGGAGTGACAAGTAGCTTCGCAGGATCGGTAGCAGTGGCGTAAGTAGCAAAACTTCAAAGGCCTACTGTTGCGGTCCTGGCTTGCCGCAGGCGTTTGCACGCGATAACAAAAACGATACCGCGACGGCACGGGACGCAAATTGCTGTGGGTTCAAGCCGACTCTCTGCTTAAGGGGGAAAACGTCATGAGAAGCTGGAATATTCACTCTTTTGGGGAAATATACGCTTCGCGTGGCGCATTTTACGCAAGTCGCCTGGTTTCAGTGCCGCAGCCATAGCAATGCTCGCCTTAAGTATTGGCGCCACAAAGCGCGGTCTTCAGCATTATCAACGCCGTGATGCTGCGACCACTACCTTATCAAGAGCCTCAGCAGTTGATGGTTATCTGGGGCACAGACAAACGCCCGCTCCCTCCCGATTCTCCGCCGGTTCCTGATCGACTCAGGAACAAAACCATGATTAGCAGCGATATTGCCGAGCGCTGGCGTGCATTGAGCCAGTCCTTCGATCAGATCGCCTGGTATCGCCCGTGGAATCATCGCTACAACGGCCGGCGATCCCGAACGCGTTCAATCGGGTTTGGTTTCGGCAGAGTTTTTCAAGTGCCTGCGCGCATCAACTGTGTTAGGCCGACATTTTCAGCTTCGAAGGAAATCGAGCCCGGCAATGACCAGGTTGTGGTGCTGGGAAACCATTTTTCGGCGAAATCATCTTGGTTCTGATCAGAACGTCATTGGGCAGACGATCCAGCTTGACGGGGTCTCGCACACGGTGATCGGTGTGATGGCCGAAGACTTCCGAACGTTCCTTCCGTATTTCGATTCACCCTTAAGACCTGTGGGGCGCCAATCAGTCGCGACTACAAAGGCAAACGACGATGGTCTATTGTGACGGCCATTGGCGCGCTTGAAACCCGGCCTTCCGCAAGAGCGCGCCCAGTCTGAGATGGATGCGATCGCGAAACAGTTAGAGTCTGAGTGGGCGCAGGTTTCAGGATCGTGGGGTCAACTTGGTACGGCTGGATCGGGAGATGGTCTCCGACTCCAAACAGACCTTGTTAATTGTGTTCGGCGCCGTCGCTTGTGTGCTGCTGATTGCTTGCGCGAATCTTGCTGGTCTTCTCCTGACGCAGCACACTGGAGCGCCGGAAGGAAATCGGAATCCGCACGGCGCTTGGCGCCACTCGCGCGCGCATTTTGGGCCAGTTGCTAACAGAGTGTCTGTTGCTTTCTGCAATCGGGGAGTGGCAGGTATCGTTTTGTCAACATGGCTGGCTCGCGTAATTGTGTCCATGCAAGCCGGAGACATTCCGCGACTCGATTCTGTGAGCCCAGACACGAATGTATTGCTGTTCGGTCTGGGGCTGTCAGCGTTAACGAGCATATTGTTCGGCCTTCTGCCGGTACTTCAGTTTTCGCGAACCAGCGTTATTGACACGTTACGCAAAAGCTCACGAGAGTCAGACGCAGCAGGCTTCCCCTTACACCGCGGAATCTGCTGCTGGTTGGCGAGATCGGGCTGACGGTGATGCTGCTCATCGGCACAGGGCTGCTCATCCGCAGCTTTGCATCATTGAGAACCGTTGATCCAGGGTTTAAGCCAGACCGATTGCTAACGATGGTTATCCCATTGAGTGAGGCTTCTTACAGCATTCCGGCACAGCAGCGGGATTCGCACAGGAATTGCTGGAGCGAGTGCAAGCGATGCCTTCGGTGGAGTCGGCTGCGGTGAGCAATTCGCTGCCCATGCAAAACACCTTCATGCTAATTATGCCTCTTCAGATCGAAGGGAGGCAGTTGCCAGCCGACACAACGGCCGCTGTTCGCGCCGTCAGCGACGATGATTCAGGACCATGCAAATCCCTCTACTGAGAGGCCGTGATTTTTCATCCGCCGATGCCGGTCACAAAAATGTGGTGATAATTAATCGTGAAATGGCCGAACGCTTCTGGCCCAGCTCAGACCCAGTAGGAATGCGTATAGTTTTAGAGAAATCAGAGTCACGGACAATCATCGGCGTAGTAGGTGACGTAAAGTACAGGCCTCGACACAGGCCCCGAGACCGAACTCTACCTGCCGTTCGCCGAAAAGCCGCACCCTCCGTCGGGCTTGTGCTGCGCAGTTCCGTTGATCCGCAACTGCTGGCGGCAAACATTAGGACAGCGGTGCGTCAGATTGATGCCAATCAGCCCGTTACCCAAGTCGCCACCATGCACGAGATGATTGAAGAGTTTTTTGACCGCCCACGCTTCAACTTTATGCTTTTTGGCTCGTTTGCGGCTCTTGCCCTCACGTTGTCGATTGTCGGCATATACGCCTTGTTTCGCATTCGGTAGCGTGCCGAACGCATGAGATAGGCATCCGAATGGCGCTCGCGCCCAGCGCCGGAATGTGCTTCTTCTTATTCATGAGAGACGGCGCTTTCGTGGCTATAGCCGGAATTGCGTTGGGTCTGATGGGAGCAGCGGCAACCGTTCGCCTGCTGGCGAACATGCTATTCGGTATTCCACCAAAAGACGCGGTGACGTTCGCCGCGGTCTCAATTGCGTTGCTGGTGGTCTGCCTGACGGCCACGTACTTTCCCGCACGCCGCGCGACGAAGGTCGATCCGCTGATTGCGCTGCGATATGAGTGAAGGAATAGCGCCTTAGGAAGCGGAGGCAGTAACAAAACCCTCGACTCCGGTACTGGTGCAGTTTGAAATCGAAGAGAAATAACGCCGAAGGCGTTGGCTAATTCCAGCCCAAGGTTGGAGCTTGCGACAACCTTGGGAAACATTGGTCCAAATGCTTTCCAACCCTGAAGGGGTTAATCCGCAGATTATTAACGCTTTCAGCGTTTATTCGTTTTGATATTTTATAACCAGGGTTGTCAAGCTTCAACCCTGGGAAACATTGGTCCAAATGCTTTCCAACCCTGAAGGGGTTAATACCGCAGATTATTAACGCTTTAAGCGTATTGTTTTGATATTTTATAACCAGGGTTGTCAAGCTTCAACCCTGGGCTGGATCTACCAACGGCTTCGGCGTTATTTACTTAGTACTCAAACTGCACCGATACTCTTTACTCCTTCGATAAAGCCTTATTCAGACTAACACTGAGCAAGCGATACCGACCGACATGGTTTCGGTAACTATGAAAGTACTCCTCGAGGCGGGAGTTCCTTTTGGGCATCAGGGCCAAGGCACAGTAATTCATTCTTCGGCGTATTGGCGATGTGAGTGTTGGACCATGATCGGCCTGTCCCAAAAATCGTGAGAACTATTTAACGCCGAGATCACAGAGATACGCAGAGATCGCAGAGAAGATTTCAAATCCAGACAAGGATATTTTTAATACTTTTGTGCAAAGCTGTTTCCAACTAAAAGGTGACGTCAAGCCGCTTGTGTAAAAACCTCGAGGGGCCGGGGATTGTTGGGCTCCTCACCGACTTTTGCGGAAATCTACACAGATAGAGTCGATTAATTCATAAGACGCTGTCACATTTCCTTGAAAACGGCCCACATTCTGTGCGGCACAGTCGTTGCGCTTTCGACTTTGACGACGGTCTATCGGTTGGTCGTCTTTTGAGATACGAGTAGGTGTTGCTGAAATAGCTGACCGGAATTCGAGTTATGGATGCGCTATTCAGAGACATCAGAATTGGCATTCGAAGTTTACTGAAACGTCCGGCCTTCGCAGTAATCGCCGTACTCACTCTCGCGCTCGGTCTCGGTGCAAACACGGCCATTTTTAGTTTTGTAAATGCACTTTTGCTGCGGCCACTCCCATTCTCAGCGCCTGATCGATTGGTGGTGTTAAGCGAGATAAATCCGGAAAAAAGACGAAACCTGCCGACCGCATCACCACGCAATATAGAAGACTGGCAGAAACAGAGTCAGACGATTGAGCAATTCGGATCCTGGCGTGATTGGCATTTTCGTGTCAGTACTACAAGTGGACCTCTCGCCGCTTCCAGCGCCATTAGTTCTCCAGAACTCTTTCGAGTTCTGGATATCAAGCCATTACGCGGACGTTTTCCTTTGCCGGAAGAGAATCAGGTTGGAAGCGACCACGTGGTCGTAATCACGAACAGCTTCTGGCAAACGCAATTCGCTGGCTCTGAGAACGTCGTCGGGCAAACACTCCTTCTCGACAAAGAGCCGTTCACAATTATCGGAATTCTGCCGGCGAACTTCGAGGCGCTTAACCTGGGTTCGTTCGAAATCTGGGCGCCACTTTCTGTGGATCCCGATCAGACACTCGGCCGCCACGCAAAAAACCGGCGCGTCTATGCGCGATTGAAAGAAGTGTTTCGGTCGACGAAGTGCAGTCTGAAATGACGGCGATTGCAAGTAGATTGGCCCAAGAATATCCGGTGAGAACGGCGGTTGGACTATTAAAGTGAACAGCTTGCAGCGGGAAGAAGTTGGAGATTTGCGTACCTCAATTCTTCTGTTCCTGGGTGCGGTGGGAATCGTCCTACTGATCGCCTGTATAAACGTCTCTAATCTGTTAGTTGCACGGGCGATTGGACGGCGAAAGGAGTTCGCGATTCGCGTTGCGCTCGGGGCAGCACGCTTTCAACTGGTGCGTCAGTTATTAATCGAGAGTGTTTTGCTTTCGCTGGTTGGAGGTGCTGCGGGTCTACTTCTTGCGATCTGGTTAAAGGATCTGTTCATTGCGATAAGTCCAACAGCCTTCTCGCACACGGAAAATATTAGGATTGATGGTAATGTCCTGGGCTTCACTTTCCTCCTGGCAGCTTATCACCGGAATTCTATTCGGGTTGATTCCTGGTCTACAGTCGTCGGCGGTGAATCTGGTTTCCGAGCTCAAAGATGCGCCGGGTATGTTTCGTTCAAGTCGTGCTCTGCGGCTGCGGAGCTTGCTCGTAGTTTCGCAAGTCGCATTGGCGGTCACTCTATTGATTGGCGCTGGGCTTCTGGGCCAAACATTCCTTCGCCTGCTCAAACATGATCCCGGGTTCACTACGGAAAACCTAATCACCGCTTCGGTGTTTCCCCCAATGGATAAATACAAAACCCGGCAACAGGTGGTTTCACTGTACGAGCAAATCGCGGAAGACATTAAGGCTATGCCGGGAGTGCAGTCGGTTGGCTTCGTGAGCGCCGGCCCACAGTTTGGCGGATTCGAATCGACGGACGTGCTTCCCGAAAGTGAGGCGGCGACAGGTGCGGGCGATTACCCGCAAGCTGTTTATTTCAATACGAGTGGTAACTACTTTGCCACTATGGGGATTCCTCTTCTACGCGGCCGTGATTTTTCCGGTTCCGACAATGCGTCAGCTCCACAGGTTGCAATTGTCAACCAAACGTTGGCCCAAAGGTTTTGGCCGAATCAAAACGCACTGGGGAAACGCCTAACGTTGGTGCGTCAGAAGAGGGCGGTGGAAATCGTCGGAATCGTTGGCGACATCGAACGTTATGGACTCGGCGAAAACGTTCAGCCCGAAATCTATTATCCATATTCCCAGCAAGCGCGCTGGGCTACTTATTTCGTCGTTCGCACTAATACTCCTCCGGGCACCTTTAGGGAAGCACTTCAAGGTCGCTTAGCAACCATTGATTCGGAAGTCCAGCTATCGCGAACGTCATCCATGGACGATCTCATTACTTCCTCGCTAAAGCGGCCGCGCTTTAACCTTTTGTTAGTTGGAATCTTCGCGACCACAGCTCTCTTGTTGGCGGCGGTGGGGATTTACGGAGTGATGTCATATCTCGTGGAACAGCAAACGCGCGAGATCGGAATCCGTTCCGCGCTTGGCGCAAAACGCTCGCACATTTTCAAGCTCGTGATCGGTCGCGGTGTAGGAATGGCTTTCATCGGAATCGTGGTTGGACTTGTTGCAGCTTTTGGATTGACGCGTTTTCTCGCCGGCTTGCTTTACGGAGTGACCGCCGTCGACCCGATGACGGTCGCGGGGCTTCAATTCTCTTGCTCATCGTTTCGGTACTGGCTTGTTACATTCCGGCGCGGCGTGCGACGAAGATCGATCCATTGATAGCGCTGCGGTACGAATGAGGTTAGCGCAACATTAAATGAACGGAGCCAGTGTGGTGTGGCCAACTGAGTGTCTGTACGCAACCATCGAGCTTGCTGACTGATCCTCGCTGCTTGTGAGTTGCGTGATTCATTTGCTGTTTTCTCGTTATTCATGAGGTATAGACTGACAATACTGATTCTGACTCTTGTGGTTGCGGCTATTCCCTTCCAGACTGCCGCACAGGCAATTTCTGGCGAAAGACCCATCGCCAAAGAAAGACGATGAAGTACTAAAAACTGAAGCGATTGAAGCGCAGCGGCGTGCTTTTGCCGTGTCGATCATCATGTCGCTCGCTGATGATGCGCGCAGCTACAAAGACCTGGCGCTTCGTGCTCGCGTGCTCGCTCGCTCCGCTGACGCACTTTGGGATGCCGATCCGGACCGGGCGCGTGTACTACTCCGTCGAGCGTGGGAAGCCGCGGAAAAAGCCGATGCGGCAGAAGACGTGGGACGGTCGAAGAGTTCTGCGCCAGGCTTGGTAATTGCGCTACGGCGGCCGGGCGAGGGTGATTCTCGCGCTGAGGTTTTGAGCATAGCCGCCCGACGCGAGCGCGCACTCGGAGACGAGTTTTTGGCAAAGCTGATGGAGGCCGAGGCCAAAGCAGGCGAGCAAGCAACTGATCAGACGTCGCGACCTGTTAATGATGGTTGGACCACGTCAGACGAAACCTCGAAGCGACTCAGCTTTGCGCACCGATTGCTCGATCAGAACGAAGCCGAAAAAGCGTTCGAGTTTGCCGCGCCCGTTCTGGACCGGGTGAACGAGAAGACCATTAGTTTTCTTTCGAGACTTCGACTGCTGAAACCAGCGCTGGCGGACAAACAATTTATGTTGCTGCTCGCGCGCGCTGAAATGGATGCGGCGGCCGACGCAAATACTGTATCCGGCTTGTCGTCGTACGCGTTTACGCCTGGTCTATACATGATGTTCGCCGGCGACGGTGGTGTTCGTTGGATACCTGCTTTAGAAACAATCACCGCACCCAATCTGCCGCCAGAGGTTAGGAGCCGCTTCTTTCGTACCGCAGCTAATATCCTGCTGCGACCATTGCCGCCACCCGATCAGGATCGCACTTCCGCTGGAGTAATCGGAAAATACATCGTCATAAAACGACTGCTTCCTTTGTTCGAACAAAACACCCCAGATACAGCGGTCGCCCTTCAATCTCAACTCACTGCGTTGGCGGAGCAAGTATCAAAGAACAACGTGAACGACGATGACTTCATTTTGACCCAGGGCAATTAGCCAATAAGAAACAGATTCTCGCACCGTACTCGACAGATTGCAGGAGCGCATAGACAGAGCAAAAGACGGAGAGAGAACGCGATGAAATCTACGCTGATGCCGCAGCAATATTGAGCCGTAGAAGTGCAATCCGGCGGCGCAGGACATCGCCGACAAAATCGATAATGTCTATCGCCGTGAAATGGCACGAAGATATGTCGATATTTCGCTCCTCTGTGCTGCACTTGCGAAGAAGAATATTGCACCTCGCTCTACGTTTTAGCGAAAGCTGATAGTTTGAAGCCGCGGATCTGCAATGGACATGGGCATACCTGCAGATTGCACGATTGCTGATAAATTCAGACTGCACGCGGGCTGTTGAGTTGTTGGAGGAGGCGCTGGCTGAAGCTCGACGTATAGACGATGATGATGCTCAACCGCGCATCTTCTAATTACTCGGTCTTGCAACGCAGTTTTTATCAGCCGACAACATCCGGTCCTGGGAGGTAGCAACCGAAGCAATCAAAGCTGCAAACGGCGGCAGAAGAATTCTCCGGGGAAGCTGCATGGGCTGAGAGTCGCTCTTGATTACAAGTAGTGGTTTGAAGCTGATTGAGCTTGATACCTCAACCTTTAGTCTCTCTGCTCTACTTAGCTCACTTGCAAAAGAGGATCCCACGCGAGGCAAGCTTGATCTCGCGAAGAGTCTTCAAGTACGAAGCACCCCGTGCTGTAGCAACTTTGGCTGTTGCGAGTGCAGCCATGGCGAAAGCTGAAAAGAAAGAAGTAAGCGCTTAGTAAATCATTTACTTTGCCACTCCACGGGCTTAACGCATCTATATGCCAGATAGCCGGGGCGAAACGCTTGCGCCTTGGCCCACTTTACCGTCATAGACAATGATATAAGCCTTTCGTCATCAATTTCAGTCGCCGTCCACCAGTAGATTACCTGCGAGTGGACATTCCAGAGCGGCGATTCTTTGTCAGGGCGAACTTGATAGTCGCCGCTTTGGCTGCCCTTTCCCAGAGTCCGCCGCTGTTGATGCCGTGACGCGACATCGAGCGCACCGCTTCTTCCACTGTCGGCAAGCGCCATACATTCTGTGGGCTTCAGCCAACGTCCCGCCCATCTTCCGAAAGGTGTCTGGCAGCGTCTGAGAGCCTCGTGCCAGGTAACGCTCTTCACGAGGCCAGCCGATGCCTTCAGCCGCCCAAACTAGCCGGCTTCCGTTGCCTTCCACCAAACGAGATTGTAAGTTGCCGTCGTCAACGCGCCCGGCTATGCGCAGGACAGGCTCTACGCCGCAGACGACCAGTGTGAGGATGGGGAAACCCACAGCAAGCAGGTATGCGGCACGGCGCGGCTGCGGGCGGCCAAACCAGTAGAGCGTACCGAGTATGAGCATCGGCCCGATAACGAAGAGCATCGCTACTCGGTCATCAAATCGAAGAGCAGCAGCCACAAAAGAAGCCCGCCGAGCACATGGGCAACGCTGCCGACGCGCGGGAAAGCGATGGCGAGCAGGGTCAGCAAGACGAAGAGATCACCGGGCTGAGGTATTGCACGAACATCAGCCCGACGTTTAAGAGCAGCGACTCATGGAACCACCCTTCATGAAAGTTCTCAATGATTCCCCAGAACGCCCAGAAACTGGCGATTGAGGTGGATAATGCGACGGCCAACCAGCCGAGAGGTTGCCGTTTCGTCCAACGACCAATTAGAGACTTATCACGAGTGATATTATCGAAAGTAGTCATAACGCGAAGCCGCCCAACACCACGCATCACCCGTGCCTCTGCGCAACGTACATGAGAGGCATGCTGCCGGGGCGTCGGGTGCTTAAGTTTTGTAATACTGGTTTAGCCACTGCGGGCTTTCGCGCTTCGATTGGTGAACATTTCCCAGTCACTTTGTCCCTGCCCTGATTTTTCGGCCAGAATTCAGCGATCACTATCCGGCAGAGTACATTGCGCCTATAGCGGTGTGGTGTCTATCAGGGCCGGCGAGGCTCGCAAAAGATTTTCTACGTCGTCTCAGCGAATGAAACTGCGCAGATTGCTTTACACAGCACAAAAGGTGGTGATCATTTCTACAGACTACACCGGTGGTGTTGGCGCGCCCGATTACAGAAGCGTAGTTGGTGGTGGTATCCCGGGATTAAGACTGACCGTCTGACCGGAGTAACAAGTCATTCACGGCCTGAAGTTTCGGAATTTCCGCCCTGTGTTCTCTTGTTCGGCAACAACGCCGTCCAATGCAGAACTGGCGAACAAGAAAGACCGAAACTTTTCTATATTCGATCCAGAATTGCCGTGTTAGCATTCGATGCGACCGCAAAGATTTTCAGCCGATGATCGGTCAGGATCGACGTTGTAACGGTTTGGAAACTAACGTGAAACTCTCGTGCCTACTTGTCTCGATACTTGCGATGATTTTCGTCGCGTATTTTGAGGTTTCGCGACGGGTTGCAACTGATCGAAATCTCAGCTTTAGCTACGTTGCCGGCCAGCAGCAGCCTACACCACAACCCGAGACGATCGTCCTCTCTGAAAAGGCGCCGCTCGGCAAAGTTACTTTCAGTCACCTGAATCATACGAGCAAGAATTACAATATCGAGGGGACTCGTCCCGTCTACTGCACTGAATGTCATCACGTCGAACAGCCGGTGGCAGAAGCCAAAAAGCTGCCGCCGCATCAGACGGCGTACCCACCCGACCGCACCACCACATTAACAGCGGAACTGTTGGCGAAAGAGCCGGGCACAAAAGTCACCCCTTGCCGCAGTTGTCATGCGCGCAAGGATGAAAAGCCCTCGCTGTGGCCCGCAATTCCCGAAATCAAAAGCGAGAACTCGACCGCCATCATGACGATGACTAATCAGCAGGCGTTCCACCGCGCGTGCGCCGGTTGTCACGATCAAGTTGTGAAAACCCGACCTGAAGCGAAAGCACCGGGCACAACCAAGTGCACTGCTTGTCACAAGAAAGGCTGACTCAAAGATTTGGTTAGGTGCGGAACCTTTTGCAAGGAATTTGAGCTGAGTTTTTCAGTTGTGAGTTCGGCGTGATAGTGCGGTTTGCGGAAAGAGTTGGAATGCTGGAATCTTCCAGAAAACAGAAGTATCTTGATGGTTCTCGCTGGCGATTAGCGGTTACATTCTGCCGATAACGTTATTGACAATGCGCTCAGCAGCTCAGTGATCGCGTGGGAGTATCAGTTATGCCCAGTGTGCGACAATTAGCAATTCACGATTCGCCAAGAGCTCTGACTGGTGGACTTCGAACAGATTTCGATTCGCTCTTGTGTGAGATCCACACCTCCAGTACCAAGACCCTGAATTCACTTCATACTCGGGGAAAAGTATTGTTTGCCGAAGTAGAGCCGGCTGCGGGCATCTTCATACTACGAACGGGCAGAGCAACCGAGTCCATTTCATCAAGTGAAGGAAGAGTTGTGATACTGCGCATAAGAGGTAAGCAATACCTGGCTGGCGAGCGAACTTATGCAGTTAGAAAGATCTTCGGAGCAGATTGGCAGAAGATTGTGTCGTCGCAAGAATTAGGCAACAAGAACACGACGCTCTTCAAAAAGAAATTGGGTGAGGGTTGACGGTTATTATGTTAATGGCTATCTAGGCTATCTCGGACAATTCTTGATGATCGTGCCGAGAAGCAAAATCGTCGCCTACGCCAGGTAAAACAAAGCAAAAATTACGACACTAAAACCGATGGTTTTGAGGAGTTCATATCGCTGGTGATGCAGTTGGGAAATGATCGTTAGAAGCTCTACCTACTCTTCACGCCTCTTCGCCCTAATGGTAAAATCTCTTCACCAATGACCGACGGCAGAGCCATTAACCGAAGAGCAGGAAGTCTTTCTTAAACACATCCAAAAGAGGGACTGAAACGCACGTCTCAGCGCGACCTGATCCTGGATGTTTTTCTGCGCACTGAAGAGCACCTGTCGAATGAAGATCTCTATCGACTCGTGAAAAAAGAAGATCCGACCGTCGGCCAAACTACCGTCTATCGAACGCTCAAGATCCTGACTGAGGCCGGACTCGCGCGCGAAGTGCGCTTCGGCGATGGACGTACACACTACGAGCACAACTACAAACATCAACATCACGATCACATGATCTGCTCGGAGTGCGGCAAAATCATCGAATTTTTCTCAGCCGAACTCGAAGCGATGCAGGACGCAATGGCCGCCAAGCATAGATTTGAAATTACTCAGCACTTGCTGCGCATCATCGGCATTTGCGCCGATTGCCGCCGTGCCCGAAAGCAACCAACCCTCACGGCCACTCCTTAAGTTTTGCAGAAACCCGCCGCGGATTTACACTAATCAAACATCACATCAAAGGTTGGAGGTCGAAATGAGCGTTTCGATTACATTTGAACCCTCCGGAATTAGCGGAGTCGTCGCCGAAGGAACTTATCTCATCGATGCAGCGCGTCGCATGGGCGCATCGCTTGGAGCCGGATGTACCGCCGGAAAAGGCGAATGCCCGGCGTGCGTTGTTTCCGTCAAGTCTGGCGCGAACTTACTTTCACTGCCAAGCGTTGCCGAAGAGAAACAGCTTGGCGTGGAGCAGTTGGACCAGTCACTTGCGCCTCGCTTGTCAGGTTAAGATCGAAAACCACGGTGAAGTGGTAGTGATGGTCGCTGCGCGACCACAAACACGCAGCACGACGCCGGTTGACACCGAGTCGGAGCTGCGAAAGAAATTCGGCACGTTGCCACTCAGCAAGAAGATCGCGACGCTCGTGCAGTTTGAGGCGATCACCATGTCGGAAGCGTTCGATTCCGCAATCGAGAAGCCACTCGCATTTGGCTCCAAAACTTTCGATTCGATCGTGAATCGAGCACGTGCGGCACGCGCACAAAGCGAACAGAAGAAATAATCGTGAACAAAGGAAACGGCACAACTAATCGCGTGGGTTTGCTGGCGATTGTGATAATGATGCCGGTTCTTTTCGCTGCTTGCCCGAAAAACGATCCACCGCCAAGACCGCGCGCCGGTATGTCGACCAGTTCACGGCCGATCGCTCCGCAGCACACCCGTGGTCGCTGCTTTCAATGGTGAACGGGCGATGGACCACGTGCGAAAGCAGATCGATTTTGGACCACGGCCGCCTGACAGTCCGCAGCTCGCCAAGACTCGCGCTTACATCTCCAGACGAATTGAAGTCTTATGGATTGACGGTTTCTCTCGATGAGTTCACTGCCACCACGCCGCAAGGCGAGAAGAAGATGGCAAACATCGTCGGCGAGATCGCCAGGTGAAACTAAAACACTGATCCTGATCGGCAGCCACTACGACACGAAGTATTACAAGGACATGTACTTCGTCGGCGCGAACGATCCGGCAGCGTCTGTTGCAACGCTGCTCGAGATCGGACGAGTGCTCGGCAGCATGCAAAGAAAAACCGAAAGTCACTTACCGGCTCGTGTTTTTTGATGGCGAAGAAGCTTTTTGTGAAGGATGGAGCGACTGTGGCAACGAAGACGGTCCTGATAACACATACGGAAGCCGCCACTACGTTTCGCTACTGCGCGAAAGAAATGAACTGCAAAATACTGGCGCGCTGATTCTGCTCGACATGATGGGTTATAAGAACCTGGAACTGGGTCGCGACAGTTTGAGCACCAGATGGCTGCAAGACATCATCTGGCAAACCGGACGCGAACTCGGACACGACAAGATCTTTGTCGATCGTGAAGAAGGCATCGGCGGAGATGATCATGAACCGTTTCTTCGCGCCGGAGTGCGACGCGGTCGATCTCATCCAACTCAATTCTTATCCACACTGGCACAAGGCTGATGACACGATCGACAAGGTGTCGGCGCAAAGCATGAAGATAGTTGGTGAGACGGTGCTGGCGAGTTTGCCGAAGATCTGGCAGGTCATCGAAAAGAGCAAAAAGAATAGCCACAAAGAGGCACAAAAGCACAAAAGAAGCAAAGACCAAGAACAAAGCAGACAAAGAGCAATGCTTACATCACCTGAGATACTCGTTCCGATGGATTTTTCACCTTGTTCGGTAAACGCACTCAGAGTTGCTATTGGGATGGCGGCGCCGGAGGGCGATCTGACGTTGCTCCATGTTATCGACGAGGAGTTTGTTGACGGCGCAGTCGCGGCTGGAATGGGATACCACCGAGGACATTAGAAAACGTTTGAAGGAACAGGCAGAAACTAACTTCGACTCCGTGCTCGAAGGACTCGAAGCCGGTAAGGTCAATATAGAAAAAATGATCGTCGTCGGCCTTCCGTTTGTAGAGATTCTGAAGATTGCTCGTGATCTCGATCTGCCGATGATCGTGATGGGAATACGAGGACAGTCAACGCCCGCTGAAGAACTTCTCTTTGGTTCGACCGCTGAGAAGGTCCTGCGCGGCACACGCGTGCCCGTGCTGTGCGTGCCGTTGTAATTGCAGCTATGAAACGAATCGCAGTTATTCCTGGTGACGGAATTGGTCCGGAAGTCGTGCGCGAAGCCGTGCGCGTTCTCAAACACTTCCACGACACGAAAGCTGTCGAACTCGAATTTGTCGACTTTGACTGGGGCGCCGAAAAGTTTCTTCGCGAAGGAGTTACCTTGCCGCCCGGCGCGCTCGAAATGTTGAGCACTGACTTCGACGCGATCCTCGCCGGAGCTTTCGGCGATCCGAGAGTCCGATCAAACAAGCACGCTGAAGACATTCTGCTCGGAATGCGACGCGGTCTCGATCTTTACATCAACCTGCGTCCGGTGCGTCTGCTCAACGATCGGCTCACACCGCTGCTCAATCGCAAAACCGACAGACATCGATTTCGTTGTCTTTCGTGAAAACACAGAAGGTGCATACTGCGGCGCCGGCGGTTTTCTGAAACACGGAACAGCAGACGAGATCGCGCTTCAGGAAGAAGTGAACACTCGTCGCGGCGTTGAACGAATCATCGTGGCCGCATTCGAGTACGCGCGAGCAAACGGGCGTAAACGCGTGACGATGGCTGATAAGTCAAACGTGCAACGCTTCGGCGGCGATCTCTGGCAACGCGTTTTCAAAGAAGTCGCTGCAGGTTATCCGGAGATCACTGCTAATCATCAGTACGTCGATGCGATGGCGATGTACATGGTGCTCGATCCGTCGCAGTACGACGTCATCGTCAGTAATAATTTGTTTGGCGACATCCTGACGGATCTCGGAGCTGCGATTCAGGGCGGACTCGGTCTGGCTGCGTCAGGAAATATTCATCCGGGAAAAGTCTCGCTGTTTGAACCGGTGCACGGCAGCGCGCCGCCACTCGCAGGCAAGGGAATCGCAAATCCGATTGGAGCTATTCTGACCTCAGCGATGATGTTAGAATACCTGGGCTTCCAAACGTTGAGTAAAGAAATCGAAGAGGCTGTGCGCGCCGCGATCTCTGCAAATGAAACTACCAGAGATCTCGGCGGACAACTTTCTACAGAACAGGCAGGCGCGGCCATCATGGCGCGCTTGGGGACATCGCAAAGAAATAGAAGTGGAGGGTTGTTATGATTTCGGGCACTGGGAAACTCACGACAAAGGCGATCGCGGTTATTGTTATTGTGGCGATGCTTGATGCGGTGGGGCTTTCACCCGTGATCATGGTGTTTGTCACCGGTGTAGTTTTGATCGTCTGGCTTTTTGCTCGCCGCGCGCAGGCTCGTGAGGTCGAGCGAATATTCGATTTTTACATTGCCGCCGACGCGATACTTCGTGAAGAAGAACGACGCTGGTACGGTTTCGAGATTGCCGAAGTGATCGAGCATGGCGAGAGCCTGCTCGAGATCATGCCCGACCCGCCACCGCTGAACTACTACGCGCTCGGAGCGCTTGTATCAACGGCTCGGAAATCATCAGGCGACGGTTGAATATCTTTCTCGTTTAACTGAAGACGAGTCGTACGACGAAGCACATCGCACTTCGCCGTCGCCTCAATTGCGTCGTTACGTGATGATGCTGCGAAGGATCGAATATCACCCGTCCAGCTGCGCCGCAGACGCTTGCAGCAATCAGGAGTTTGGAACGAGCGCGTCAACGCAATGCGGCAAAGATGCTGATCGAAAGTCGCAGCTTGCTCGATGCCGAGAAGGCTAAGGCGCGACCGGAGAAGCAAGTTGCGGAAGCAAAGGAAACGCACGAGGAAATGACATTTGCGCCTTCGCTGCCGTTGAGCGCGATCTCTGCTCCGCCGCCGATTTCGAAAGTGCTGCACGACGTTTACCAGGACGAAACAAGAGCCAGTAATTAACTTTCCCGCGAGTCTTGCTTGTTTGAAACGCTGACAGCAGAAATCATTGCGATTGGGTCGGAACTACTTGCGCCCGATCGCACCGACACGAACAGTCTCTGGCTCACTGAAAAACTCAACCGCCTCGGTATCGAAGTAAAACTCAAAACCATCGTCGGCGACGACGATGCCCGCCTCGAAGAAGCAATCAAAGATGCTGTTCGCAGATCGAAAGTGGTGATCACCACCGGAGGTCTTGGTCCAACCGAAGACGACATCACGCGCAAGATCACTGCGCGTGCGCTGGGTCGCCGGCTTCTGCTCGACGAGGTTGTGCTGGCGGAGATTCGTCAGCGTTTTCAAAGCTTTGGCGTCACGATGCCGGAGCGAAATTCGCGCCAGGCGATGGTGATCGAAGATGCGGAAGTGCTGCCGAATCCAAACGGCACCGCGCCGGGGATGTTCATCGATCATCAGGGCACCGCGATCGTTCTTTTGCCTGGTCCACCACGTGAGATGCGGCCGATGTTTGAGAATCATGTTGCTGAAAGACTCGCGGGACGTGCGGGAAGTTTGCGCGTGGTTCGCAGGATGTTGCGAGTGGCGGGAATGGGTGAGTCGGCGGTGGATGAAAAGATCGCGCCGATTTACACGCAGTACGACAATCCGGTAACGACGATTCTGTTTAATCAAAGCGAGATTGAGATTCATCTGACAGCGCGCGGACGAACAGAAAAAGAGGCGGCTGATTTGCTCGATCGTTTGTCAGGACAGATTGAAGAGCGGCTGGGAAATGCAGTCTTCTCGTTTGCCGGTGAAACGATGGAAGAAGTTGTGGGATTGAAACTGGCGCTTGGCGGTTACACGTTGTCGGTTGCGGAGAGTTGTACTGGTGGTCTACTCGCGCAGCGGCTCACGGATGTTCCGGGATCGTCGAAGTACTTCATCGAAGGCGTCGTGGCTTATGCAAATGATGCAAAGACACGAACGCTTGGTGTCGAACCGATGTTGTTGCTGGAGCACGGCGCGGTCAGTGCGCCGGTGGCGGAAGCAATGGCAGAGGGAATTCGCAAGCGAGCCGGAACTGATTTCGGATTATCGATCACCGGGAGTTGCTGGTCCAGGTGGAGGCACTGAAGAGAAACCCGTCGGCACCGTCTTCATCGCGCTCGCAGATGACGTGAAGACCGAACATCGCAAACTCAACCTGCCCGGCGATCGCCAATTGATTCGCTGGCGCGCCTCCCAAGCCGCGCTGGATCTCTTGCGCCGCAGACTGTGTTTAGTTAGTAATGTGAGATTACAGGATTGACAGGATTGACGAGCAGATTCGCTTGTCGTCATTATTGCATACCTGATCGGTTCCATTCCGTTCGGTTACCTGATCGTGCGGCAGAAGGTTGGTGACGACATTCGGGAAATCGGTTCAGGCGGGACTGGTGCCACGAACGTTTCACGCCGGGCAGGAAAAGCTGCGGGTGTTTTTACACTTGTGCTCGATGCGTTGAAGGGAAGCATCGCAGTTCTCGTTGCGAGGGTTATTATCGATGGACCATCATGCGGATTGGTTAATTGCCGCGGCAGCGATCGCGACGATCGTGGGCCACATTTTTCCTGTGTGGTTGGGTTTTCGTGGTGGCAAGGGGGTGGCGACCGGAGTTGGAGTCTTCCTGATACTTGCGCCAATCGCTTTGCTGTGTGCCGGCGTTCATTTTCGTTGCGATTGTGTGCTTGACGAGGTACGTATCACTGGGTTCGATAGTTGCTGCCGCAACGATTCCGTTGTTTGTTTGGTTGCAGAGCGTCTTTGTTGAGCCGGTCGCGGACTTGCGGCCGTTACTGGCAGCGGCAATTGTCGGCGCGTTGCTGATCATGTTTGCGCACCGGGGAAATATCGGGCGACTGGCCAGGGAACGGAAGCTCAGATCTGAACGAAACGATGAAACAGATCGCAATCATTGGAGCAGGAAGTTGGGGGACGGCGCTTGCGGTTATTGCTGCGCGAGCGGGACATAGCGTGGCGCTCTGGTCTCGGAACCCCGAGGTCGTGAGATCGATCAATGAACGACGAGTTAACTCGCGCTATCTCACCTCGACTTCGATTCCAGCGAATGTGATTGCAACGGGCGATATGCGCGAGGCACTGCATGAAGCCTCAATGGTTCTACTCGCTGCTCCATCTCACGCCGCGCGAGAGCTGTTAACTGCGATGTCGCCGCTGTTGGACGAAGCGGCGATCATCGTCGGTGTTTCAAAAGGCATCGAGATTGAAAGCGGCAAGCGAATATCGGAGATCGCGAAGGAAGTTGTCGGAGCTTCTCATCCATTCGTTTGTCTTTCTGGTCCATCGTTCGCCAAAGAAGTGGTTGAAGGGCATCCGACGGCGATCGTTGCTGCAAGTAAAGACAGCTCGGCGGCACGCACGGTTCAGAATGATTTGAGTTTCGAGAATCTGCGTATTTACACAAACACTGACGTCATTGGAACAGAACTGGGTGGTTCGGTAAAGAACGTGATGGCGATTGCGGCGGGCATGACGGCCGGTCTCGGATTCGGATCAAACAGTGTTGCGGCGCTCATTACGCGTGGGCTGGCGGAGATAACGCGTTTGGCGCGACGCGAAGGAGCGCAGGTGGAAACATTGATGGGACTTGCAGGGCTGGGAGATCTGGTGCTGACGTGTACCGGAAGTCTTTCGCGTAATCGATTTGTTGGCGAGGAACTGGGAAAGGGCAGGACACTCGAGGAGATCACTGCGGAGATGAACGAAGTTGCGGAAGGCATCAACACGGCGCGCGCGGTAAAGAAGCTGGCAGATCGCGCTGGACTTGAAATGCCGATCACGAATGAAGTGAACGCGGTGCTTTACGATGGGAAACCTGCGCGCGATGCGGTCGCTGAATTGATGAGCCGCCCGTTGCGTGAAGAAAAGTAATAAAATACCATCCATCAGATTACACAGATTGATACATGAAACATCACGTGGAGATCTGATGTCTTCTGACAAAGATTACCTTCATGAAACTGGTATCTGGTTTCAAGTCTGTGTAATCTGTCAGATTTCCAAAGTAAAGGAGCCCATCCAAATGTTCAAGACGTTTCGCGCGTCTCGTAAGAGTGTCATTCTCTGTCTGGCCTTTGCGTTATCTTTCCGCAACATCGATCCATGCTCAAAATTCAGCGCCTGCAAAGCCGAAGGAGACCGATCTACTCAAGGCATTGCAGTATCGCAGCATTGGTCCTTATCGCGGAGGCCGCTCAGCCGCAGTCGCAGGAGTCGCTTCGCAGCCGTTTGTTTATTACTACGGCGCCACTGGTGGCGGTGTTTGGAAAACGACAGACGGTGGCATCAACTGGGAATCAGTGAGCGATGGTTCAGTGTTTGGCACGGGCTCTGTCGGCGCGATCGCAGTTTCTGATTCGGATCCGAACGTAGTTTACGTGGGCATGGGTGAGTCGCCGATTCGCGGCAACGTCTCGCACGGCGACGGCGTTTACAAGTCGACTGATGCAGGTAAGACGTGGAAGCACATCGGTCTCGAAGATACACGACAGATCCCGCGCATCCGTGTGCATCCGAAGAATCCCGACCTGGTTTACGTCGCGGCGTTGGGCCACGTTTTTGGACCAAACGAGCAGCGCGGAGTTTTTCGTTCAAAAGATGGCGGGAAGACGTGGGAAAAAGTTTTTAGCCGCGGCAACAAGGCAGGCGCGATCGATCTGATCCTCGATCCTTCAAATCCAAACACGATTTATGCGGGCTTCTGGGAAGTCTATCGCAAGCCCTGGACACTCGAGAGCGGTGGTCCGGGCAGCGGTATTTTCAAATCGACCGACGGTGGAGACACGTGGACTGAGCTGACGCGAAACACCGGTTTGCCTCGCGGCATGATCGGTAAAGTCGGTATCACTGTCTCACCGGCAAATCCTGAACGGGTGTGGGCCATTGTCGAAGCCGAAGATGGCGGAGTCTTTCGTTCAGACAACGGCGGACAAACCTGGACCAGGGTCAACGAAGAGCGACGCTTGCGACAGCGTGCGTGGTACTACACGCGCATCTATGCAGATCCGAAGAACGTCGACAGCGGTTTACGTTTTGAACGTCGCGCTTCTTCAGATCAAACGACGGCGGCCGCACTTACAGCACCATCTCCGTTCCACACGGCGACAACCACGATCTCTGGATCGCTCCTGACGATCCAAACCGGATGATTCAAAGCAACGACGGCGGCGCAAACGTTTCTTTCAACGGCGGCAGAAGCTGGACCGATCAGGACCAGCCCACGGCGCAGTTTTATCGCGTCGCGATTGACAACGATTTTCCATACAACGTCTACGGCGCGCAGCAGGACAATTCCACGGTGCGCATCGCGAGTCGCACGACTGGAAACAGCATCGGCACGAGCGACTGGTTCGACGTCGGCGGCGGCGAGTCTGGCTGGATCGCGCCGTCTCCAAAAGACTCGAATATCGTTTTCGCAGGTTCTTACGGTGGGCTGACGACTCGATACGATCATCGCACGGGCCAGGAACGCAACATCAGTCCTTATCCAAACAACCCGATGGGCGCCGGCGCCGACGTTTTGAAGTACAGGTTTCAATGGAACTTCCCGATAGTGTTTTCGCCACACGATCCGAACACGCTCTACGCCGCGGCGAACGTTCTATTCAAGTCGACGGACGAGGGAAGTAGTTGGCAGATCATCAGCCCGGATCTGACGCGCAACGACAAAACAAAGCAGGGACGCATCCGGTGGTCCAATAACCAAAGACAACACGAGCGTTGAATACTACGCGACGATCTTCGCGTTGATGGAATCACCGGTTCAGGCCGGCACGATCTGGACCGGAAGCGATGATGGGCTTATACAGCTCTCGCGCGATGGAGGAAAGAATTGGTCCAACGTGACTCCACCGAGCAGCATCATGCCCGAGTGGATCCAGATCAATTCGATTGATGCGTCGCCACACGATGCGGGCACGCTTTACGTTGCCGGAACCATGTACAAGTGGGACGACAACAAACCATACCTTTACAGGACCAGCGACTACGGCAAGACGTGGAAGAAGATCACGAACGGAATTCCCGACACGGCTTTCACGCGCGTGATTCGAGAAGATCCGAATAAACGCGGATTGCTCTACGCCGGAACCGAAACAGGGATGTACGTCTCGTTTGATAACGGCGAACGCTGGCAGTCGTTGCAACTCAATCTGCCGGTCGTTCCGATCACGGATCTGGCAATTCAGAAACGCGAGAAGGAATTGGTAGTTGCAACGCAGGGACGTTCGTTCTGGATTCTTGACGACCTGCCGCTGCTGCACCAGATGATGGAGGCAGGTGGTTTTAATGCTGCGGGCGAAACACGACTCTTCAAACCGAAGGAGAGTTATCGCATGCCCGGAGGTGGTGGCGGTCCGCTTCCGGCCGACGGCGACGGTCGGTCGAAATCCTGCGAACGGCGTAGTGGTCTATTATTCGTTGAAAGAAAAACCAACGTCCGAAGTTCAACTTGAGTTTCTTGATTCGGCAGGCAAGTCGATTCGAAAGTTCACGGGGCGAGTGCGCAGGCCAGGCGATGGCTCCAGCGCCGCCGCCTGCGGCAGCCGGTGAGGGTTTTGGTGGGGCGCCGGCGCCGTCTGTGCCGATGGAGGTTGGGCTCAATCGGTTTATCTGGGACACGCGACATGCAGACGCAGTGCGCTTTCCGGGAATGATCCTTTGGGCTGGAGAGACTCGTGGTCCAAAGATGTCGCCGGGAACTTACCAGGTGAAACTCACTGTTGACGGCAAACCTTTAACGCAGAACTTCGAGATCAAAGCCGATCCGCGTGTGACGACAACGTCTGCGGATTATGCGAAACAACTCGAGTTGGGGTTGAAGATTCGCGACAAGTTGAGCGAAACTCACAACGCGATCATTCAGATTCGCGAGGTGCGAAGGCAAGTTGAAGATCTTTTGAAACGCGTCGACGGGCCAGCCGAATTTCAAAGTCGTGAACGATGCCGGCGACTGCGTTGAACAAGAACCTGACGGCGGTTGAGGAGACGCTTTACCAGACGAAGAACCAGAGCAATCAGGATCCTCTGAACTATCCGATTCGACTCAATAACAAACTGGCGGCGCTTGGCGGTGTGGTTGGCAGTGCTGAAGCTGCACCGACGGCGCAGTCGTATGCGGTTTATGATGAACTCGTGACGCAGATTGACGCGGAGTTGCAGAAGTTGGCGCAGATCATGAGGACGGAGGTGCCTGCGTTCAATCAACTCGTTCGCGATCAGAATATTCCGGCAGTCGTGGTGAAACCGCCAAGCACTAACTCCGATAGGAGGCGGCCCTCCGTGGCCGCCCATCGTTACGAGCACTTTCGAAGAGGGGCGGCCACAGAGGGCCGCCCCTACAATAAATTCCTGAACGTGTAGAATTCTGATATATGCATGAACCCGTAACCATCAAACAATTAGCTGCAAAAACACAGCGCAAAGCTACCGGTGATGAGACGACCGTCGTCACAGACGTGAGTCACGATTCACGTCGCGTAGGCAAGGGAACTCTCTTCGCCGCCGTAACGGGCGCGTTGTTTGACGCGCACAAGTTTGTACCGCAGGTGATGGAGCAGGGCGCGGCCGGAGTCTTATCGGAGCGCCCGGCGCCGGAAGGCTTCAACGGCGCATGGCTTCAAGTCGATGACATTCGTTGTGCGATGGCGCTCGCTGCCGCAGAGGTCCAACACCATCCATCACGCGAACTTCAACTCGTCGGCATCACCGGAACGAACGGCAAAACAACAACCGCCTATCTGATCGCTTCAATTCCGGAAGAGGCCGGTGAGCCGGTCGCGATGACGGGCACGGTCGAATACCGCCTCGGAAAAGAACGATTCAAAGCCGATCGCACCACGCCCGAAGCTCCCGACATGCAGCGACTGCTTGCGACGCGCCGTCGAGATCGGATGTCGCACGGCGGTGATGGAATGTTCGTCGCAGGCAATGGATTTTCATCGTTGTGACGAACTCGAATACGCGGTCGCGGTTTTTACCAATCTCACGCGCGACCATCTCGACTATCACAAGACGATGGAGAACTACTGGTACGCGAAACAGCGACTGTTCGACGGCCGTCTGGGAACGCGGCCACGCAACTTCGGTCATCAATGTCGACGATCCTTACGGTGTCGAGCTCGCAGCGTCACTCGAGAAGGACGGCCTGCGCGTCATTCGTTATGCAGTTAAAGGAGATGCTGACGTCACTGCTCGCGAATCCGGAGTTTTCGTTGAATGGAATGCGTTTTCGATTATCGACGCCTGCGGGTGAGCGTGAGTTTCATTCGCCGCTGGTTGGTCCACCTCACATTTACAACACGCTGGCTGCTGTCGCGAGTGGACTCGCGCTTGGGTTACGATCTCGACGTCATCACCGCCGCGCTGGAGAAATGCACTGGCGCGCCTGGTCGTTTCGAGCGAGTCGCGCACGACGGAGATTTTTCAGTCGTCGTTGATTACGCGCACAGCGACGATGCGTTGTTGAACGTGTTGCGAACGGCGCGCCAGGTTGTGAAAGGAAAGATCATCACGGTGTTTGGTTGCGGCGGCGATCGCGATCGTTCGAAGCGCGCGCCGATGGGTGAGGCGGCGGGAAGTTTGAGCGACGTTGTGATTCTCACTTCCGACAATCCGCGCACTGAAGATCCGGAGCAGATTCTTTGCGACGCTGAAGAGGGAATTCAGAAGACGGGCAAGCCTTACCGGAAGATCGCGGATCGAACTGAGGCGATTCACCAGGCGATCTCCGAGGCGCGAGTCGGCGATCTCGTTTTGATTGCGGGCAAGGGCCACGAAGATTATCAGATCATCGGACGCGAGACGTTTCACTTCGACGATAAGGAAGTCGCGAGGGCGGCGTTGGCGCAGAGAGGTTGAAGTAGATTTTCCGAAAGGCGCAAGGCGCAAAGTTTTCAGCTTTTCTTTGCGCTTGCGTCTTTGTGCGCGTAGTGATCTTTATGCGTTTCCTGCCGCCTGCAGTGCCACAGCAAGCGCACCCTACGGCTCCCCAACAACAATCGCCACCATAAAAGACAAATCGATCTCCGAGAGCAGCGGTCTCGTCGCTTCTCGCTCAACGCCCGGCGCTTACTGGACCCACAACGATTCCGGCGATGGACCATTCATCTATGCGTTGAACGCTCGTGGTGCGTCTCTCGGTGTCTTTCGTGTCACTGGCGCGCAGGCACGCGATTGGGAAGACATCTCGATCGGACCTGGACCAGAACGCGACAAGTCGTACCTGTACATCGGCGACATTGGCGACAACAGCGACGCACGTTCAGAGATCGTTGTCTATCGTGTCGCTGAACCGGCACTTTCAGCCGAGACCGCGAAGTTAACCAAACTCGCCGGGAACGACTGAACCAGCAGAGGCAATTCGGCTTCGTTATCCCGATGGCAAGCTCGATGCGGAGACACTGCTCGTGCATCCGGTCAAGCGGGAACATCTACATCGTTACGAAAGTTCCGCTCGTTAACCCGGTGGTTTATGAAGCAGCGGCGCCATTCACTCCGGGCAAATTGATCACGATGAGACGAATTGGTGAGATTCGAGTGCCGAGTTTATTTGGCGGCGTGCTCACCGGAGGCAGCGTCTCTCCCGACGGGCGCCGCGTCGCGTTCTGCGATTATTTTCAGGGTTACGAGTTGGTGTTGCCGGCGAAGGGTACCGACTTCAACGAGATCTGGAAACAGCGAATGACGGGCTTCGATCTCGGCAAGCGCAAGCAGGGCGAAGCGATCGCATATCGGCTCGACGGCAAAGCATTCCTCGCGACCAGCGAGGGAAAACAATCACCGATCATTCAAGTAGTTGTTAGCCACAGATGACACAGCTAAAAGTCTGTTAGATCAGCAATTGCGGCGTTCGCCGGCCTTCGATGATCCAGTAAACCGGTAACCCAAGAAGAATCAAAAACAGTCCGATCCCCGATCGTCCGGGGTTGCTTCGAATCGTCTCGAAGATAAGCCACCCTGAAACTACCAGGAACAACGATCGGCACGACCGGATATCCCCACGTCCGGTACGGTCGTTCCGCGTCTGGTTCGCGACGCCGGAAGATAAAGATCGATCCGGCGACAAGCGCGTAGAACAAAGTCAGCGCGAAGATCGCATAGTCAGTAAGTGTGTCGTACGAACCTGAGAGCGCGATCACGCATGCCCAGAATCCCTGAACCACCAGCGATCTGATCGGCACGTGAGTGCGCGGCGAAACATGGGCCAGGCTCTTAATTACCAGACCATCCTTCGCGAGTGCATACGGTATGCGAGCGGTCGCAAGGATCGACGCGTGCAGCGCGCCGAAAGATGAAGTCATCATTGCGGCAGCCATAAGCGTTACAGCAACAGAACCCGAGTAACCTTCTCACCACCTCTGCGGCCACAGACGAAGATGCAGGCACGTTTGCAACTTCCGTCGGAGTCAGCACGTGGAAGTAACTGAGGTTTACAAACAGATAGAGACCCATCACCACGAGGCCACCACCAATCAAAGCGAGCGGCAGATTGCGACCCGGGTTCTTCACTTCACCCGCGAGAAAAGTGATGTTGTTCCAACCGTCATAAGCCCAAAGTGCGCCGATCATCGCTGCGGCAAATCCTGCGATGCCGCCGGTCGTTATCGGCACGTCTTCACAAGCGCCGCCCGTGTTCGCCAGGCCAAGATTTCCCCAATCACCACCACTGTAAAAGAATGCGCCGAGACCGACAGCAATGCAACAGTATCTTTATGCCGGTGAGCACGCTGGCAACACCACCGCTAACGCGTACTGCCGCGCAATTGATCAGTGTCGTGACGATGATTGCGGTGAGTGCGACGAGTTGCAGGCGACCGAACGACAGAACATGTCCGCCTGGAAGTGTGTATTCAAAATATCGGTGACTTAAGGCTCCGCCAACAAGATCGTTGAGAAAGATCGCAAACCAACGGCAAGTGCGGCAGCTGAAGCCGTGCGCGCGATAAAAAATTGGGTCCAGCCATAGATAAAACCCAACGGCCTTCCGTACGCGTCGCGCACAATGCCATACTCACCGGCGGCGCGCGGCTTCATCGCGAGCAGTTCCGCGTAGGTCAGCGCGCCGGCCATCGCAAGAAGACCAGCCACAACCCAGACGATAAGCGCTTTGCCGGGCGTGCCGACATTGCACGTCATGACACGCGCTTTCAGAAAGACGCCGGTGCCGATGATGTTGCCGACGTTGACTGAGATCGCCGCGATCAGTCCCAAGACCGCGGATGAGTTGCGTGTGCTCAGTTTTCATATTTTGTGTGGACTAGTATCCGACGTCGTTCGTGATCAAATCTTCGTACGTGTCGCGACGTCGAATCAGATCGGCGGTGCCGTCTTTGCGGACCAGGACGGCCGCAGGCAAAGGTCTGCCGTTGTAGTGAAACATTTGGGCCAGTGAATAAGCGCCACAGTTGAGCAATGCCAGCACCTCGCCTGGTCCAACGTCATCAGGAAGTTTTCGATAATCCGGCAAACGTCCTTCGCGCTCGATATCGAAATAGACGTCGCCTGAATCACAGAGTGGGCCGGCCACTTTGTAGTCTCGCTCGTACGGCGCGCCGGCTCGCGAAGCGGAGATCAAGTGGTAGTACCACTTGTAATTATTCATCGAGAGCATGATGTTGTAACCGGCATCGGTCAACAGCCAGACATCGCCGGTTTCAGGACGGCTCTTGATATTCCGCACCGTCGTCAGCACCAAACCCGCATCAGCGATGATGCTGCGTCCCGGCTCCAACAGGATCGTCACCTGATCGAGCAGGTGTTCGGCGTTCGCGGCGCGAGCTGATTCTCGCGCGACGCGCAATGCTTCGCTGAGCACGGTCGCAGGTTCGAGCTCTGCGCCCAACATGTCGCGCTCATGTTCCGGAAGTTGATCTGCCTGCGAACGATCGCGCAGGTAATTAACGGGAATGCCGCCGCCGAGATTGATGTGTTCGAGCGTGTGCCCGGTTTCACGATGAATCGTGACCAGGTGCTCCCACATGCTCTTGAATGCTTCGGCAAATGGCTCGACGTCCGGCGTCTGCGATCCGACGTGAATATGGATGCCACACACCTTCACCAAGTCAGGCTTTTTCAGACCACGACGAAACGCAGCCAGCACCTCAGACGATGAAATGCCAAACTTCGAGGTCAGCAGTGCGGTTTGCAAGCCGAGATGTGATCGCGTGCCGATTTCCGGCACAAGGCGCAGCGTGATGCGAGCTGGACCAACTTCTTCACCGCGCGCTCGCAGACGTTCGACCGACTGTTCTACCAGCTCGATCTCGTAAATCGAATCGACGTTGATCGCGTAAATTCCGGCGCGTACTGCGTCGTCGATCTCGTCATCGGATTTGCTCGTGCCGTTGAAGATGATCTGGTCAGGCCGGAAACCAACTCGCAGCGCTTTGAAGAGTTCGCCGCCGCTGTTGACTTCGATGTCGATTCCCGAGTCGAGCACTACTTTGAGGATCGCCATGTTTGAGTTTGCCTTCGACGCGTAGCAAAACTTGATCGGTCGATCGACTGCATCGGCGGCGAGCTGCAAACGGCTGATGTTGTCGCGAATCCGACTTTCAGAAAAGACAAATAATGGCGAGTTGAATTCTTTGACCAGCTCGAGCGTGTCCGCGCCATTAACAGTCAGGTGATCATTCTGGACTTCAAGATAACCAGGAATGGACCATGCCGGACACAAAGTGGCTATTCCAGATGACATTTTTGATTCAGCTCCAGATTTACGCAGAATAACGCGGATCTGATCCGCGTTAATCCGCGTACATCTGCGGCTAACCTCCTCCAAGCTTTTTAAGTATCTCCCGGATCTGCTTGTAATGACGTTCTTCGTGAAATCCGACCATTGAAACTGCCGCCATCCCATCGATATCGCCGAGAAATGGATGCTTAAACGAACTCCTTTGAGACGATCGCGGCCGTATTCAGCACACAACTGCTTTGAGATCCACCCGCACCTGATCGTATGTCCTGAGCAACTCATCCATAGCGGGCGGATTATTTGGACGTCACCATTTTTGGCGCCTTCACGCGCACGAGTCGAAGAGAAATGATCCGCATCGGAATCAGCTTCTTAAGAAATCCAACCTTTGCTGGTCCACGTCGCAAGACTCTTTCTTCAAATCCTTTACAATATGCTCTTCAGCAAGGCACAGATGTTGGACCACCTCCGCAATACTCCATTCATTCTCGCCCGGGCGCTTGAAGTACAGATTGGGATTGGTGGACCTAATCGCCACCGACAGTTTCTCGTGAACTGTATCGAGGCGCTTTAGCGTGCCCTTCATTCGGAGAGAGTTTGTGGTCAGTTATCTAGTTTGACTTACCGAAATTGTAACTGAGCGTGCCGCTAACCCTTACCGGTTCACCCATCAGCAATGTCGGCGAAAACCTTGCCAAACGAGCCGCATTGACAGCAGCGGCGTGCAAAGGCGATGGACCAGAAACCGCGCGTGCTTCAATAACGCTTCCTTGCTCGTCAACCACAACCGCGACCATCACCACACCCCTTGCTTCGCCGGCGGAACTTCAGGCACCGGCAAGTAAATGCCTTGCCATTCAACATGCCACCGGAGATAGGCCGCCTTTTTTTGCTGTCCCGGGTTTTGCTGTTGAGTGTTACCGGCGTTCGCTGCGCCGGGTTCGGTTTTGTTCTCTGTTCCCGCCGTCGGCTGGTTTGGATCGGCCTCCGATTGGACCGGCTGATTCCCCGGATTCGGTTTCTGAGCATTGGGCTCGTCGGGATTGAGCACCTGTTCGTTAGCGGCGACGTTACCGGAAGCGTCACCTTCGGTTGCTCGATTTGTCGCTCGGGCAAAACGAAAGAGCTCAAGAATTTCTCTTCGAGCGCTTCGTCTTTCTTAGTGTTGAGTGAAACGATTGCGTAGAAACGTTTCTTCGTTGCAAAAGCGTGGACTGAGCCACTGAGATCGCCAATCGTCAGCTTGAAGGATCTTCCCGTGTGACCGTGAAATGGACGACTACTCACCAGTGTGAGCTTTGTAAGAGCCTCTTTCGGTCGAACCTTTGACGGGAAAAAATTTTTGAATGCGTCCATATAGGAATTGAATCTCGCAAAGTCGGTGTACGCTGCCGGGTTCGATTTAATGCCGCTTAAAGAAGCAATGGCGAGAACTGGTCCGGCGGATGATTTTGCAAGATACAACCGCGCGTTCAGCTCCATCTTGTGATACGGAAACGTGGTTGATTCCGTGGTCGGGTTTTTCGGCATCGAGACGGTGAACTCTTCGTTTTCCGGAGCTGATTGTTTCCCATTCTGTCAATGCTTCAGCCGGTTTTTTGAGCCTGCGCCGAGAGCGGCAGCGCGACTAGCAGAAGAATCCCAAGCGCCAAATGTAAACGACGAAAATGCATGTCATTACCTCCGTTTTAGCATTGACCACGTGGAGTGCTGATTCAGCCGTGCCGGATCGGTGAATCAGTTGGTTGTCGGCGACTCTATTCCGCACGATGGTGAGACTGTCAAGAGCGCCGATTATTGGTCATATATCATTTGACATTTATCATTTGTCATTTTTTTCGGAAGCCGGAAGTCTTCCAATGGCAAATGATAAATGTCAAATGATATATGACCAATGATTCGACCTCTACGTAGAGGCCATTTTCTCCTTTTCCATTTCCACCAGAACTCGGCGAAGAATCTTTCCCGACGGCGACTTCGGTATCTTATCGACAAACTCGAGATAGCGAATCCGCTTGTGTGGCGCGACTCTTTCCGCGACGAATTCGAGAATCGCTTCGGGCTCGATCGGCTCTTTCAACACGATGATTCCCTTCGGCACTTCGCCTGCTTCATCATCAGGATAAGGAATCACTGCGGCATCAGCGACACACGGATGTGTGAGCAACACGGCTTCGAGTTCCGCCGGCGGAACCTGGAAGCCTTTGTATTTGATCAACTCCTTCGCGCGATCGACGATGAAGAAGTGTCCATCTTCATCGGCGTATCCAATGTCGCCCGTGTGCAGCCAGCCGTCAGCATCGATCGTTTGCGCAGTAGCTTCGGGATTGTTGAGATAACCTTTCATGATCTGCGGACCACGCACGCAAACCTCGCCTCGTTCTCCTGGACCAAGTGGTTCACCAGTTTCGAGATCGATGATCTTGCACTCGGTGTTCGGCGCCGGAACGCCAACCGAACCAAACTTACAGACTCCCGGAGGCGCCGGTGATGAATGAGTGACGGGACTCGTCTCGGTCATTCCGTAGCCCTGGCGAATGTACAATCCGAGCCGGTCCATGCACGCGCGTGTCAGTTCTTCGCCAAGTGGCGCCGCGCCGGAGAAGATCGTCTTGAGTTTTGGCAGTTTGTAGTTGTCGACGATCGGGTGCTTACTCAACGCCAGCACGATCGGCGGCACGAGATGCGCAAGAGCTCACTTCGTAATCCTGAACTGCTTTCAGGAACGACTCCAGGTCAAAACGCGGCATCGTCACGATCGTCGCAGCCGCTATAAAGACCCATGTTCAGAACCACGACGAGACCGTAGATGTGAAACAGCGGCAGCACGCAGATCAAAGTGTCAGTCTCGTAGAAGTAGCAGAGCCCTTCCATCTGGCGGATGTTGGCGACGAGGTTGTAATGCGTGAGCATCACGCCTTTGGGCAGTCCGGTGGTCCCACTTGAATATGGAAGCGCAACGAGATCTTCGAGCGGATCGATCTCGACTTGCTCGGCGCGACCGTTGTCGATCAGAAGCGAGTCGAATGAAGTTGCGCCCGGCGCCGATCCAAATACAAAAAGCTCTTCGATGCCGGCGTCCTGCGCAGCTTCGCTGGCTTTGTCGCAGCAGCCCGGCACTGTCACGAGAAAACGCGCGCCTGAGTCTTTGAGTTGGTGAGCAATTTCATTCTGTGTGTAAAGCGGGTTGATTGGAGTAACGATTCCGCCTAAAGTCGCAATGGCATGAAAGGCGATGGCGTACTCCGGACAGTTTGGACTCAGGATGCCAAACACTTCGCCTTTCTTGAAGCCGCGTTGCGCGAGATTGTGGGCCGCGATGCTGATCGAATCGGCGAGTTGCGCGTAACGTGAGTGTCCTGCCGGTTGGTCCTTCGATCAGCGCGGGTTTGTCGCCGAGGTCTGCTACGCGGTGCAAAACAAAAGGTGTCAGCGCAGTTTTAGGGATCGAGACGTCTGGATAGGGGCCTTTTATAATCATCTGTTTTTCAGGATTTCAGGATTTAACAGGATTTACAGATATGATTCTAATTATCCTGTTCTGAAAAGAGAAACGAAATGTCTCAAACTGTGAATCGTCCCCTCAATATCGTCTGCCTGGCGACCTATTTCAAAGGCGCTGATTTCATTCGTGAATGCAAGGAACATGGTTGCAATGTGGTTTTGATCACGAAAGAAAAGATGCTCCGCGAAGACTGGCCGCGCGAGAGTCTCGACGATCTGATCGCCGTTCCAAACGATGCTGGTCCACCGTTGTTCATCGATCTGCTGGCGTTTCTGGCGCGAAAAGCAAGAATCGATCGCGTAATTGCGCTTGAAGAGTTTGACGTTGTGACTGCTGCTCTGATGCGTGAGCACTTGTGTTTGCCGGGATTGAGCAGTTCCGGCGCGAAGGTGTTTCGCGACAAGCTGTCGATGGCGGTCCATAGCCAACGAGCAGGGATCAACGTGCCGGAGTTTGTTCCACTCGTCAATGCGGAAGAAGTGCGCGAGTTCATGGAACGGTTCCTGGGCCATGGGTGATCAAGCCGCGCTCGGACGTGTCGGCCATCGGAATTCGAAAAGTAAACGAACCCGAAGAGGTGTGGCGCGCGATCGAGGAAATGAACGAGCGTGAGAATTTGCGCGAGCGCGCGTCTTATTATCTTGCTGGCGCGTTTTATTCCGGGTGAAGTCTTTCACGTCGATTCTGTGGTCAGCGACGGCAAGGTTGTGTTTGCCGGAGTGAATCAGTACGGACGCCCGCCGATGCAGGTGGCCCATCAGGGCGGCGCTTATATTTCGCGGACGCTTGCGCGAGGATCGGCTGACGAGAAGACACTGCTAGCACGAACAAGAAATTGATTCAGGCGCTCGGATTGGAACGGGTGCGACGCACGCCGAGTTCATCAAGAGCGACGCTGACGGAAAGTTTTATTTTCTTGAGATTGCGGCGCGAGTGGGTGGCGCGTACATCGCGGACGTGCTCGAAGCAGCGTCAGGGGTCAATCTGTGGCGCGAGTGGGCCAGGTTGGAGATCGCGGACGGAAAAGCGCCGGCGAAGATCACGCCGCTTGCGGAAAGAGTATGCAGGGATAATTTTGTCACTCGCGAAACAGGAGCAGCCCGACACTTCAGCGTACGTGGATGAGGAGATCATCTACCGCGTAAAGAAGCGACACCACGCGGGACTGATCGTCCGCGCCCCGCGCCTGGAAAGAGTCAACGAGTTGCTCGACGAATACGGGCGACGCTTCGTCGAAGACTTCGTCGCCGTCGCCCCACCCCCGAGCGACCGGAATAGTAGCCAGCGAATCGTGTGAAAAGCATAAAGCCTGGATGCCCGCGGCGGCTCGAGCATCAGCCTAGGAATGGCGCGACGCTTGCTGGCTGGAACCCTAGGACCGATCGTAATTCGAATGTGCAGCCGGCTTGATGCGAGAACATTAGACGCTGTAAGGAAACCTTCCTGCAGCCCGCTTTGCAGGCTCGGATATTTTCAACGATGATCGGTGAGGCTTGAGGATGTTGCTTGCAATATGCCTCGCTACAGCCCTTGGCTATATGCTGTAGCAACCGAACGTCCTAACTCCTTCTGCTTTCGTTCGCTTCGAAGAAAACGTCGTTTGTCATAACTATTCAACTCAAACTCTGCGAGCTCGTGAAAGCTCACTCTTTTGTTCATGAGATACGAGCTCGTGCATCCCTAAACACATCTTCAGCGTCACGCATTGACGCGGTCCCGGAATCAAGTTCCGCATCCCGCCTAACGGCTTCCTCAGCCCAAAGCCGCATCGATCTCTTCCTCAGAAAATTTCCAAACTCTTGAGAAGTTTTTCGGCAAGCTCCGCACGTGCTTTGGGGTTGAGTTTGAGTGCTTCGGTCTCGACTTGTTCGATTGTCATTCCGTGGCGGAGTTGGTTGGAGATACTTATCCAGCCAATCGAGCACGGTGTGGAACCAGAGCTGGGAGTTTTGTGGCTTCAGGACCCAGTGGCCTTCGTCCGGGAAGATCAACATCTTCGAGTCGATACCTTTGCGCTGAACCGCGGTGAACAATTGCATGCCTTCACCAATCGGCACGCGGTAGTCGAGCTCGCCGTGAATGATCAGTATCGGAGTATTGAAATTTTGCACAAACTTGTGCGGCGACCAGCGGCTGTACATCGCCGGGTTGGTCCAGGGCGTGCCTTTGAACTCCCACTCCGGAAACCACAGCTCTTCAGTCGTCGCCGTACATGCTCTCGAGGTTGTAAACACCGTCATGCGACACGAGCACCTTGAACCGGAACCGCGGATCGTTGTTGTGTCCGAGGATCCAGTTGACCATGTAGCCGCCGTAACTCGCGCCCGCCGCGCCGATGCGGTTTCGGTCGATAAACGAATTGCGGCGTAGCACGTCAGCGACGCCGTTCATCAGGTCGACATAAACTTTCCCGCCCCAGTCGCCGCTGATCTCATTAACAAACTGTTGCCCATAGCCAGTCGAGCCGCGCGGGTTTGGCGCAAACACAACGTAACCGGCATTCGCGAACACTTGCGGGTTCCAGCGATAGCCCCAGTTGTCGTTCCACGCGCTTTGTGGTCCACCATGAATCAGCACCACCAGCGGATACTTCTTGCTTGGCGTCGAAGTTTGTCGGCTTAACGATGTAGCCGTGAATCTTCTTGCCGAGCGCGCCGGTCCATTCAATTTCTTCCGCCGGTTTTCAGATTCGCGCGGCTCATCAACTGCGAATTCACGGAAGTCAATGCGGTCAATCCAGTGCCGTCAGCGTTCGACGTGTAAATCTCCGCCGGCGCACGCCATCGAGCTCGACGCGAATACGAGCGCCTTGCCGTCAGGCGTAATCCGAAGATTCGTGGCAAAAACATTTGGAACGATCTTCTGCGGCACGCCACCGCCAAACGGAATCCGAAGATCGGACTCTTGCCGCGATCGCCGGCCGTAAAGTAGATAGTGTTTCCGTCAGGCGAAAGGACCACCTCTTCAACTTGCAGATCGAAGCCCTTCGTCAGCTCGACACTGGCTCCGGTCGCGCGGTTGTAAGCCATCAAACGCCAACGATCTGCTTCAAAGCCTGCCGTCGCCTGCGAACGATACAGGATGAACTTGCCATCTCGCGTGTAAACTGGACCAGCATCGTATCCGCGGTTGCGAACAGTGATATTCTTCGGAGCGCCGCCGGTAAGCGGCATCACAAAGATGTCGCTGTTGGTTGAAATAGCTTCGACTTTGTCCGGGTTGCGCAAGAAACGCGATCTCAGACGAGTCAGGTGAGAAAGCATAATCAACGCCGGTTGATGCTGCGTATGGAGGTGAGTCGAAGTCGCCGGTCGTCAGTTCGCGAGCAGTTCCACCTTTACTCGAGACGACGAAAACGTGCGTGCGTTTCACGTCGCGCCACTCATCCCAGTGCTTGTAGAGCAGACGAGTGACAATGTGGGCTTTGACCTTGCTGCCTTCCGCCTGCTCGTCGCGTTTCTTGTTGCAGTCGTCGTTATTGCAATCGGGGTAGACGTCCGACGTGAACGCGATCCACTTTCCGTCAGGCGACCAGACCGGAGCGGCGGCGCCGGTCGAGATCTTCGTGACTTGTTCTTTGTTATCGCCGTCGCTGTCCATCACCCAGACCTGGCTGCCGGTGGTGTAGGCAATCTTTTTCCCGTCGGGCGACCAGCGAGGCGACGATCGATGAACGATCGCCGGTGGTCAACTGCTTCATTCCGCCGCCTTCGATCGAGGTGACGTAGATCTGAGTCACGACTCGATTCGCATCGAAATTGACGTCGCCGATAGTGAAAGCGACCTGCTTACCGTCAGGAGAAATCTGTGGATCTCCGACCCTGCGGACTTTAAGCAGGTCTTCGATCGTGTAGGTGCGGTTTTGGGCCGCGGCGAGCGAGCATAGACCAACTAACAAAACAACAACGAGAGCAATAAAACGCTTCATGATCTTCCTCGAGCAAATGGATTTTGAATCAATTGGGAAAGCGTGAGTATTATTGCATCAACGATGAGCCACAGTGCACATAGACTTCGTACCAGTGTGCATTTGTTCAGCGCGCTTCGCAAAAACTAAGTCAAACTTAATCAGAGCTCAAGTAAATGATTCGCCACGTCATAGTTGCGCTCGTAGGCTTGCGCTGAGGATCTACTTCCAGCGCATCGAGGTCACGGGTCTCGAACACGTCCCGCGCGAGACGCCGTCATCTTCGTCCTCAATCATCCCAACGCCCTCGTCGATCCGGTGTTCCTGCTTTGCCTCGCGCCGCGAGCGCGTTTCGTTTCTAGCTAAAGCGCCACTATTTCGAATGCCGGTCATCGGTTATTTCGTGAAGGCACTCGACTCATTACCCGTCTATCGCCGACAGGACGAAGGCCAGGACGTAACGAAGAACCAGGAGACGTTTGTCGCCGCGCGCAAGCTGCTGGCCAGCGGCGGAACGATCGGCATCTGCCCGGAAGGCGTTTCGCACGACGAACCGGGCTTGCGTCCGATCAAGACCGGTGCGGCGCGCATTTCACTCGCGGCAGTCTCAACCGGCGAAGTCTCGGATTTGAAGATCGTTCCCGCCGGACTCTACTACACCTCCAAAACAAGTTTTCGCAGCGACGCCTTACTCTATTTCGGAACTCCAATCGACGTAGAACCGGTAACACTCGAACCCGACGGCACTCCACCGCGCGAAGCCGTGCGCCAGTTGTCGAGCAAAATTGAAACAGCGCTTCGCGAAGTGATTCTCGATGCGAAACACGAAGAAGAGTTGCAAACTACAGCGCGCGCCGAACGAATCTTCTCGTCCGCGCCGATAACGAATGGGCGACGACTCAGCCGACAGCTTGAAAGACGAGTTGCGCCTGCAGCAAAGGTTCATCAAAGCCTATTCGGTTCTGCAGGCACATCAACCGGAGCGTTTACGCAAGCTCGAACTTCGAATGATGCGCTTCGAAGAAGAGTTGAACCAGGCAGGCGTGGATCCGGATGAGTTGTCGCCGCCCGGCTCTACCCTGCGGGTGTTTAAAGTATCATCCGGAGGTCGATTCTGTTTCTGTTGATGCTCGGACCGGCACTGATCGGCACGATCGCGCATTACCCTGCTTACAAACTCGGTGGCTTTCTTGCGACGAGAATATCGCGAGACTCAGACGACGTGATCTCCACCGTCAAGATCATTTCAGCGATGTTGCTGTTTCCCCTGACGTGGATCGCTCATGCGGTTTTGTTTACTCAGCTTTTGGCTGGATCGCTGCGGTGCTGGCGCTGGTGGTGATTCCGTTTTGTGGTTACGTTGCGATTGTTTTCTTCGAAGAACTGGACAAGTCAGTCGCCGGAGTTCGGGTATTAACGTTCTTCCTGGTGAGAAGACGTTTCTTTGTCCGGCTACTGGCGGAACGAAAAGCGATTAGAAATGAGATTATCGCGCTCGGCAAAGAAACCCCGATTGCCCAGTGAGTAAGTCGGTACGTGTGAGCAAGCGCGGTATTAGAAAGGGGGAATCACTCAGCGCGAAGATAGAGAATTTACTTCTTGCGCGCTTTGCTCTTGGAAGCTCTTGCCAGTGGACTTCTTCTTCGCTACTCGCCACGCGCTCCCAGAGCTTGACCGATCTACCTTTGCGTCCTTCGCTCGCTAGTTTTCCTGCGTCCATAAGTTGTTCGTAAGCTCCGCGAACAACATTACGCGCGACCTTCAGCGTGTTGGCGAGTTCACGTTCGCTCGGAAGCAAGGTTCCCGCAGCCAACGCTCCTGCGTCAATTAGACTCATTTAGTTGTTCCCGAATCTGCCGGGTCATCGACTCCGGTCGTTTTCGGTTGACACGAACATTGAGTTTCGTCGCCATCGTTAACTCCCTTCAAGATTAGTTTGTATGTGGGGGTTCGTTAGGGATTCTATGCAGCGCTAATAGGAGTGTCAAACAGTTTTCCTGTCCGTATGAAAAGGTTAGACCACCGTGAACTTGTCGTGATAGTGCGGACTAGCGCGAAGGCACAATTAGACCATGCTTTCGAAGGATTTCGACGGTACGGTCCAAGGGCAGCGCTTCGACCGTTCGGCCCTTTCCGCTGATGGTGTGTGGCCCTAAAAAGCGAGTTGTAGATTGCTTCTTCGGTGGCTTCGATCACGGCGAGGAAGAGTGGCGACGTGGCGTCGTTTCCGAGTGTTTTGAGATTGCGCGGTATGTTTCGCTCGTTTTGGCTGGCAGGTCTGATTCGAACGTCGGCGGCGGTTGAGAAAGCGATAGCGTAGTCGCCACTGCCATTACTGGCTGCGGCCCCGGTCCTGGCAAGGCCCATCATCGCGCGGGCGGCCATGCGGCCCAGGTTTCTCGCGTCCAGCGGAGCGTCAGTCGCAATCACTATAATGATTGAGCCATCAGGCGCCATCCTGTCGGTGGGCTGGCGAGGCGAGTTCGTCCTTTAAATAGTAGCGGCCCAGTTCGCGTCCGACCGGAGCGCCATTGATCGTCAAAACTCCGCCAAAATTTGTTTGCACTAGCACTCCGACAGTGAAACCGCCCAGCCGCTGGCGGAAGTTTGCGCGATGCCGTGCCAATGCCGCCTTTAAATCCAAAAGCGACAGTTCCGGTTCCGGCGCCGACTGAACCTTCAGCAACCGCGCCGCTTTTTGCGCCTTTGATCGCGTGCGAAGACGTCGTCGCGCGTGACGTGGCGTCCGCGAATGTCGTTGAGATAGCCGTCATTTGTTTCAGCCACCAGTGGATTGATTGACTGGACCTCCTCGTTTCCGGGCAGCGCGAGCATGTAGTCGATCAGGAAATCGGCGACGCGCGGCACGCTCAGGGTTGAGGTCAGGAGTATTGGCGTTTCGATCTCGCCCAGCTCGTTGACCTGAGTTGAACCGGCAAGTTTGCCGAAGCCGTTTCCGACAAAAACTGCGCCGGGCACTTTTTCACGAAACAGATTTCCGCCGTGCGGGAGGATCGCAGTGACGCCGGTGCGAACGTTGTCACCGCGGATGAGCGTTGTGTGACCGACGAGCACTCCCTCGACGTCAGTGATCGCGTTGAGTGGACCGGTTGGAAGAATGCCGACCGTGATGCCGAGCCTCACGAGCGCGTGGTCTGTTTTGAGTGTTGGGCCGTCGGTGCCATTGCCACAAAGAGTACACAGATTAAGAACAAGATGTGTCTTGGTGGCGTTCATACATTATGCGGCTTTCGGCTCGACCGGCAAGTTTGCGTGTTGCCATGCGTCCCAACCGCCGATGAGTGCCCGTGCTTTGGTCCATCCTGCTTGTCGAAGTTCCTGCGCCACCCGGGCGCTGGTAGCTTCGTTTGGTCAAGCGCAGTAGGCGATGAGCCACGCGTCCTTTGGAAGATTAAGCTTCCGAGCTTGCAGCGACAACGTTCTCCGGCGGCATGCGCACCGAGCCCTCCGCCTGAGAATCGCTCGTGTCGCGACTGCGCTCCGTCCGCACGTCGAGGAGGATCACCTCTTCTCCCGATTTTTGTAGCTGGTCCAATTCTTCGAGCGTAATGCTCTGTGTACCGACCGGCTGCGGCGATTCAACGACTGGAAGCGTGCGCGCTCTTTCGGAATCTCAGGCGTGCGAGGAGTCCGCAGGCGGTTCTTCGGCTCACTTTTTCTACTGAAGCGCGCCAGTAACATTGGAGAAGCGCCGTGGATCACGACCGATATCAGAACGATCAGCGAACAGATTGCGAAGAGCCTGTCGCTGCCCGGCATCCCGGCAAAACACGGCCAGTAAGATCAGCAGCAAAGAACTGAGCCCACTCGGGCCAAACCACGCAATTAACAACCGCCCACGACGATCGACACTCGAACCGAGTAATGAAAGCAGATAAATAGGGACTCGGATCAGCACGCAAACGCCGCGAAGATCACAGTCGGCCATTGAGACCGGAGAAACCAGTCCAGATCAACGAAGCTGCCGAAGATCACAAACGTGAATAGCAGCAACATCTCGGCAGTGACGCCGCCATATTCGATAAAACAGTCGCAGAGTTCGACGTCGAGAGCCGCAATAGTCAAACCCGCCGCGAACGCTGCGAGAAAGCCACTGCCGTGTACCGCCTCGGCGGCCGCAAAAGCGGTAAAAGCGACGCCGAGCGAGTAGAGTGATTCATAATCACGTCGCACGCCGATGCGTTTGCGTATCAAGTCGAGCGCCGCCACGCCGATCAGTCCGATGGCTACACCCGCGCCGGGTCCGAGAATAAAGAGCCCGAAACCCATCTTCGCAAAACTACCTGACGTCCTGATAGTGGTGACCGGTTAAAGCGATCGCTACGACGACGATCGGAAGTAACACGACGTCGTTGAGTCCACTTTCGAGTCGCAGAGCCTGGCGGGTTTCGGGTGAGATGTCCGGTCGGCGCAGCAGTCCGCGAAGCAGCACTGGATCGGTCGAAGCGAGTGCGGCGCCGAGAATTGCCGCATGACGCAGGTGGAATTTGAAGCAGCCACCAGGCGGCCACCGCTGTGAGCGCGGCGCACAGGATCGTTCCCGGACCAAGCATTCGAAACGCCAGGCCGGCATGACGTTTTACTTCAGACAATGTTGAGCGTGACCGCGTCAGTGAAGAGAACGAGCGTCAAACTAAGCGTGGCGACGACACGCAAGAATCGGAGAGTCGAGTCGTCATATTGAACACACCGAGTCCGGCGGGCCCAAGCGCCGCGCCGATACAAAGAAACACAGCGACCTGCGGCAAGCCACTCTTGTCGATAAGCCCGACAGCAGCGCCGACACGACGATGACGATGCCGATAAGTGCGAGAGCACGCAACTAAAGTTTCCACGCCCATTTGTGGCCCATCGTAACGGTTGAGCATGACTTGGAAAGTGCCTAAAGACTAACCCGAAGGCGGTAATCCAGGCCGCGTAGACCTGAGTGAACTAACGCCGAAGGCTTGGCAAACCTCCAGTCCGGTGACCTGAGGTGAAAAATTCGTGCCAGGTGAAAACGCCCAGCTTGACTACAGCAGCCCAGGGTTGAGCCAAGCGAAATGGGTACACATAAACATTATAACCCTGAAAGGGTTCGGCCCAAAGCAAAGTGCGTTCAATCGACTTTGAGCTCACAGCCGTTCCTGAGTTACCTGCCTGCTGGTTCGACACAATGGCAGTTTTCACTTCTACTTAACGTGTGATAAGCCCGCAATTAACCGGCCTTTAAAACCAACAAAGTAGGACTCCGATGAACCTTTCACTGCTCGATTGGATCGTCATTGCCGCCTATTTCCTTTTCAATCTTGGTATCGGCCTTTACTACGCGCGCAGGGCCAGCGGCAGCACAAGCGAATTCTTTCTGTCAGGACGCAATGTGCCGTGGTGGCTAGCGGGCACTTCGATGGTCGCTACGACCTTCGCGGCCGACACACCACTCGCCGTGACAGGCTTCGTTGCCAGAAACGGAATCGCTGGTAACTGGCTTTGGTGGAACTTTGTGATGAGCGGAATGCTCACCGTCTTTCTTTACGCAAGACTGTGGCGGCGCGCAGGAGTAATGACTGACATCGAGTTTGCAGAGCTTCGATACTCCGGCAAACCCGCTGCGTTCCTTCGTGGCTTTCGCGCTCTCTATCTGGGTCTGCCGATCAACTGCATCATTCTGGGTTGGGTAAACCTGGCGATGGTGAAGATTCTCGAGATCACGCTTGGCCTGAGTAAGACGGGCGCGATTCTGGTTGTGATCGGCATGCTGCTATTCACTGCGTTCTACACCGCCATCTCGGGCTTATGGGGTGTGCTGGTGACGGACCTCTTCCAGTTTGCTCTTAAGATGGCGATGGTCATCGATCCTTGCCATCCTGGCGGTTAACGCTGTGGGTGGAATCGACGCGTTGAAGACAAAGATTAACGCGATGGACGCTGCAACTGGTTCCGGGACGCGTCTCGCCTTCTTCCCTGAATTCGATTCCGTCTGGATGCCTGCGATCACGCTGTTTGTTTATCTCGCGGTGATCTGGTGGTCCACCTGGTATCCAGGCGCTGAACCGGGAGGCGGCGGTTACGTTGCTCAACGTATCTTCTCGGCGAAAAACGAAAAGCACGGACTGCTCGCGACACTTTGGTTCAACATCGCTCACTACGCTTTGCGTCCGTGGCCATGGATTCTGACAGCACTCGCTTCTCTGATTCTTTATCCGGACCTCGTTGACAAAGAGGCGGGCTACATCAAGACCCTGCTTGATCCAAATGTGTTTCCGAGTTACCTGCGCGGTTTCATGCTCGCTGCATTTGCGGCGGCTTATATGTCGACGATTGGCACGCAGTTGAACTGGGGTGCTTCGTACGTAATCAACGACTTCTATCGCCGCTTTATTCAACGTTCAGCGAGCGAGAAACACTACGTTATTGCTTCTCAAGTCGTAACGTTGTTGCTGATGATCGTATCGCTGGTGGTGACGTTCTACATGGAATCGATCGGTGGAGCGTGGAAACTACTGCTGGTTACGGGAGCAGGAACAGGAACGGTGCTCTTGTTGCGCTGGTTCTGGTGGCGAATAAACGCCTGGTCCGAAGTGTCTGCGATGATCTGTGCGGCTGTAGTATCTATTTTCCTGCAACTGGTTTTGAAATGGAACAGCGATGATCCGAAACAGTTCGCATACCTCATGCTTGTGACGGTTGGGATAACCAGTCTCATCTGGATCGTCGTTACATTCCTCACTAGCCCTGAGCCCGTCGAGAAACTAGTTGCTTTCTATCGTCGTGTGAGGCCTGAAGGACCGGGTTGGAACGGGATTGCAGCGAAGGCGGGACTGTCAGAGTCGCATGCGCAAGGACGCCTCTCATTACAATTTGTAAATTGGATACTCGGCTGCGCGCTGATTTACGGCGCGTTGTTTGGCATTGGCAAGTTGATCTTTAAGGAGTGGCTCGCAGGATTCCTGTTCCTGCTGGTGGCGGTTGTCGTCTGGAGTCTTGATTTCGCGGAACCTCTCACGAGGAGAGATGACCGAGGAAACGGTCCATCTTGAACATGCCGAAGAATCAGCTTAGCGCAACGACTGGTTTTTGCCGTCGATCTGGGAGGCACACACCTACGAGTAGCTCTCGTCGATGATACCGGAAAAATTCTTCAGCAACTGAAACAGGAGACTCCGAAGGGCGAGTCTCCTGATGGCATCCTCGATGCGCTTGTAAGCGCCAGACGAAAATGGGATTGCGATAAGCAACCTGTAGTTGCGGCGTCGATCATGGTGCCGGGCGCGGTTGATTGCGATAAGGCTGTCGTGGTTCAGGCGCCAAACCTTCCCTCCTTAATAAACTTCGAATTAAAAGCTGAATTGCAGAAGCGTTTGGGCTGGCCCGTGTTTCTCGAGAACGACGCCAACGCCGCGGCGGTTGGAGAGATGTGGCTCGGCGCTGCGCGAGGATGCTGGACGTCGTGAGCGTCACGCTCGGTACAGGTGTTGGTGGCGGTGTGATTCTTGAATGGTAAGTTGTGGCGTGGTAGTCATGGATCCGCGGGTGAGATTGGACACACGACTGTCGATCCGTTTAGTGGATTGAAGTGCAAGTGTGGCAACACAGGTTGTTTGGAACTGTTTGCTTCGGCGACTGCGATTGTGCGGATGGCGCGAGAGCTTGGGTATGAAGAGGCGACTGCGGAAGAAGGTTTAGAGGCCGGGCGAAATGGTGATGAGCTTGCGCTGTCGGTTTTCAAACGTTTCGGAATGTATTTGGGGATTGGTTTGGCGAATCTCATCAATCTGATCGACCCTCAAGTCATTGTGATCAGAGGCGGGGCCGTGAACGGGTGGGATCTTTTTGCGGGTGAGATGTATCGGCAGGTTGAGCGAGCGAGCGTTCCGTGCGACGGCGCAGCAAGTGAAGATTGCGCGAGCTGAGTGTGGCGACAATGCGGGGTTACTGGGGGCGGCCCGATTGGCCTTCGAGCAGGAATGATCTCTGCGTAACCTCTGCGTCCTCGAATCTCTGCGGTCAACGACTTGTTTCACCGCAGAGACGCAGAGGACGCAGAGGTTACGCAGAGAAGCAGTAGAATAAATTCTGCCGAATATGACAGCTCTTGTAATTCATGGACATTTTTATCAACCACCGCGCGAGAATCCATGGACTGGTGAGATCGAAGCAAGCCGAGTGCTGCGCCGTTTCATGACTGGAACGAACGCATTCACGCCGAGTGCTACGCACCAAACATCATTAACTACCCTCAGATAAGCTTCAACTTTGGTCCAACCCTGCTCTCGTGGCTCGAGAGTCATCATCGAGACACTTATCAAAAGATTTTAGAAGCCGACAAAGTGAGCGCGGCTAAGCGAGGTGGTCACGGAAACGCGATCGCACAGGCTTACGGTCACGCGATTCTGCCGCTCTGCAATGAACGCGATCGGCTGACGCAAGTCGTCTGGGGTCTCGCCGACTTTCGCTTTCGTTTCCGTCGCGAAGCGGAAGCACTCTGGTTGCCCGAGACCGCCGCGAATGACGACGTTCTCGCGTTGCTCATCGATCAGGGCATGCGTTACGTCATACTTTCGCCCGACCAGGCGAAGGGCAAGGTTGATACTTCGAAGCCTTACCTCTTCCGGCATCCGGATGGATCGGCGCGCTCACTGGCCGTGTTCTTCTATAATGGACCACTCGCACGAGCGATCGCATTCGAGAAAGCGCTTACGTCGAGTCGAGGACTGGTGGACCGGTTTATTCGCGCCGCGCAGGCGGCACCTGGTTTGGTTAACGTGGCGACTGACGGCGAAACGTATGGACACCATTTCAAGTTTGGCGATCTCTGTTTGGCCCACGCGCTCGACGTGGAAGCAAAGCAGGCTGGTTTCTGGATCACAAACTATGGCGAATATCTCGATCGGCATTCGCCGGAGCTTGAAGTTGGGATCGATAATGGACCAGAGGGTGAAGGAAGCTCGTGGAGTTGCGTGCATGGAGTGGGCCGTTGGACCAGGGACTGTGGTTGTCAGACGGGAGGTGAGCCTGGTTGTAACCAGTCGTGGCGCGGGCCGTTGCGGGCAGCGTTGAATTTTCTTCGCGATGATACAGCAGCAACACCAACTGAACCAAAGGCGCGCAGTGATAAAACGTATTGCTCAGAGTCGTTCCCCGATTGCCTCCGGGCCCGCCTTCGCTGCGCTAGGGACGCGTCGGGCGTCGGCGACCATCGCGGCCCAGAGCGCGTCGCTGATGCGGCGCTTGAGGGCGCGTAGCGCCTCCTTCTTCGTCTTGCCTTCGGCGATCTTGCGGTCGTAGTAGCCGCGGCCGGGGCTGTGGGCGAACCGCAGCTGTGTGACGGCGGCCATGTGGATGGCGTGGTTGAGGGTGCGGTTGCCACGGCGTGAGAGTCGCCACACCTTGCGGCCTCCGGAGGAGACCTCGATGGGTGCGGTGCCGTTGAAGGCGGCGAAGCGGTCGCGGGTGGGACTCGGGCGATGTCGCCGGTGATACCAACGACAGTGGCGGCCACGACGGGCCGACCCCGAAGATGTTGATGACAGTGGTGCCGGACGCGGCGACCAGAATTACTAAGAATCTACTCAAAAACAAATATCCGAGACTAATAAAGCTGAGAGAGCGCTGTCGGGCTCGACACCGGCGAGCAACGAGGCCGCTTTGCCGGCGTAGATCTCGTCGGGAACGCCGCCGGCGACCAGGTCGCACAGCACCGCGTGCAGGCGGCAAGCGATCTGCGTGCGGCTGCTCGACAGGTTGCGGTGGCGTCGAGCCCACAGCTTCATCACCGCCGCGTGATCCTCGACGCCGACCACCTTCGGCGTCCGCGAACGCAGCGCCACGATGGCCACCGACAGCGCGTCGTGGGGATCGTCTTGTTGGTCGACTCGGTGGCCAGCAGCCGCACCCGCGCCGCCAGCTTCGGCTGCACGTCCAAGACCCGCTCGCCGGCAGCGACGAGCTGCTGAGCCAGCAGGTAGCCGAGGCCCGTCGCGTTCTCCACCGCCCACGTGCGCTCGGGGAACTCGCCGCCCACTTCAACAGCCGCTCGAGCTGCTTGGGACCGGAACACACCCGCAGCTCGGCAAGGCTGCGCTCGCCAGCGTCGACCGCGACCGCCGTGTGCGACCCCTTGTGCGGGTCGACGCCGATCATCACCGTCATCGTGTGCTCCTTCTCGTTGAGCGAGTCGAGGACCGTGGTCGGCATGTCTGATTGCAGCTCGGTGCCTGCGCCTTCACGCCTCTTTCGAGCCAGGCCACGGCGAGACCCGACGGCAGGCACCTCGTTCGGAAACCAGGCCGCGACACGACCCGCAGACGGTTCGGGAGCCCTGCCGCCAGGATCTCTAAACGGTACGAACACGCCGCACCGTCGTGGTGGACACTCAATCAGACGGTTCCGTGGTGGGTTGCCGTTGAGCGGGAGCTTGGATGTTGGTCCTTCCGGCATCCGGTTCGGGGGCACCGAACGCCGGCAAGGACGTTTCAGCGAGAAGCGCCAGCTACGAAGGTGGCGACGATGTAGGTGGCGTGCCGGTCGAGGGACTGGCGGCCCCGGTCGTAGCGCATCGTGGTGCGCGGGTCGGCGTGGCTGGCCGCTTCTTGCACATCACGCAGTGGCACACCGGCGTCCAAGGCGGCGGTGATGAAGGCGTGACGCAGGGTGTGCGGTCCGACGCGCTTGGCGATGTCGGCGCGGCGGGCGATGCGCCGGACGAGGCGACCGGCGGCGTGCCGATCCAGGCGGGCGTTGTCGGCGTCGACGAAGATCGGTCCCTCGAGCCTTTCGCCGACAGCCAGATCGATGGCGCGGGCGACGCGTGGCGCCAGCGGCATCGTGACGAGCTTGCCGCCCTTGCGCAACACCGTCAGGGTGCGGTGCCCGCGTTCTTGGCCGAGAGCTTCGATGTTGGCGCCGATCGCCTCCGACACCCGCAGACCGTTCAACGCCAGCAGGGACACCAAGGCGTGATCGAGGACAATCCGGCGGCGACCAGGATGGCGCCGAGCTCGTTGCGGTCGAGGTGGGCGACGTGCGACGCATAATCGATCCGCGGCCGGCGGATGTGCACCGCCGGGGAGTGCTCGATCACGCCCTCTTCTTCGGCGTAGCGGTAGAACCCGACGATCGTGCACAGTCGGCGGGCAACGGTGGCGCGGGCCTTGCCGCGGTCTTCGAGGTCGCGGGCGAAGCACTCGATGTCGACCCGGCGGACATCGAACAACTGGTGGTCGTGGTGCCAGCACCAAGCAGTGAACTGGCGCAGATCCAAGGCGTAGGCGTCACGGGTGAAGCCGCGGTAGCCGGCCAGGAACCCGAGCATCGTCATTCGCTCGACGTCGGAGAGCACCGGTTGGTACCGGGCCAGAGCAGTGGTGGGAGTAGACATGGGCCGCAGCCTCCTTGCAGTCGAGGCCGGAGACCCCGACCACAAGCAGCAGCGTCCCCGGCCGGTGGAACCAGCGACGCTACGCCCCAGCCCAGGGCCGCCCAGACGACGCATCTATGCCC
>CAWKHZ010000002.1:0-9297 GCA_963849585.1 uncultured Acidobacteriota bacterium
TGTTGATGTCTTAGCGTTTTTATTTCCGCGCTTGAAGCTTGGGGAAGAATTGGTCGCGCACTTTCCACACGGCCTCCATATCCAGCTTTTCACCGGTGAAGGGAATTTGGCGAGTAGTCTTGTCCGTTGGCTCTTTTAGATGACGCGTCACGTTCATCCAACGGATCGTCGGCGTCCCCGTGAGCTGGTCGTTCAGTCTGGCGAATGACCAGGTATACATCGATTGGTTGACTGATCCAGTATCCGCAGGTGGCGGTCATCCTTCACTATCAAAGAGCTCGTTCCCGTCACTCACTGCGCCTGCGAATGTACGAGTTTTCGTTCTTTAAGTTGAACGTAGATCTTCTTTCCGCTTGCGCGGCCGTCGTTGTCTTTGAATTCGACTTCGCCGTCGATACCGTGATTTAACTCATCAACCTGGCGGAAGATCTGGTTCGCTTCACCGCAAGTCGCCATCATGTGTCCGATCAGGATCTGTTCCAACGCCTGTGAATCGAGCGCGCGCGTCGCCAGTTGCATCCATTTCCAGGATCTCTGCGCGCTACAGGATCGCTCTCTAACTGCTGCTCAATGAAGTCGATCAGCATCACTCTCTCATCGCAGGTTTGACAGGTGATGAAATCCTTCTTTGCTTCCAGCCGCTTTCGTACGGCGTCGAGATCCTTAACGGGCGTACCGCACTCCCGGCACAGATAGCGACGGTCGCGCGAAACCTCGCAGCCAAACCTCGCCAGATGCCGGTGCACGTATTCGATAAAGATCGCCTTGAGATCGTCGGGCACTTCTTTGTCGAAATATAGGCTAACAGTTGCCGTGCCTGCACCCTGCCGGTTATCAATCTTCAGTCCGAGCGTGAAGCCTGTTGGGTGACGACAAACTCCACCGCGTTACGCCAGAGTTCCTTGTGCTTGAATTGCTCGCTGTACCAGAGCCGGACCACCAGCGTAGTCCATACCGTTTGCCACTCGCCGCTGAACGTGTACGAGACGAAAATGTCCGGATCGCGAGGAGTGTCCTTCTCGCGGCGATACTGCGAAGGAAACACCAGGTGCCGACCATTGGCCAAATCCTCGGCTATGCACAGCGAGTGATCCAGAAACGTTTGGACCAGCGCACGCAGAAGCAGTTCTTCGTCGGGTCGATGTTTCAGCCGATCGACACCGGTGTAAGTCGAAGCCGGGATCGTAAATATCGGTCTCGAGCACGGAGCCGATCTCGTCCTTGTTTGCCCGGGCAGCGCGGATGATCGCGCCCGCCGTAACCATTCAAGAGTTCCGGTTGCAACAAGACAAGATCGCCAAACTTCAAACTGCCGGGCCAAGCCATGGTTAGCCAATAGCTTTACGGCTGTGCGGACGTCCGACTCCTGCAGTTTCTCGTCCGGCAATGCCTGTTCGAGTCGCTGCGTTAACTCGGCGAAGCGGAGCAGCCTAATCTCGCGCTCGTCGCGCATTAGTATCACTGCTTTCTTGAGTTCCGCCAACAATCGCGGAGTGCTGGTCCACGGGTAGTTTGCTTCCATGGAATGCTTGAAGCGATGAGTCGCTTCAGCTTGGATGGGTTTGCCGTTGTTTTTTTCATCGGAGCAGTTTTTACGCGGTCTTCGCACTCGTCGGTAACCAACCATCAAAGCCGTATTGTTCGCGAAAACGATCGATCTTGGCGTCACTAAGCTTCATGCTGCCGACGTCGGTTTGCGAAAAAATCAACAAACGCAGCGACCTTGCCTGCCGCAGATTGTCCGCAGGCGGCTGCCAACGCTTTAAGCCAATCGCCGGCCTCGACAAAGGGATCGTCCTTTTGTGGATTAACCAACAATAAGGCTAACGCGGTTTCGTCCAGAAACAGTTGATGAATGAGTCGATAATCTTCCTGACCGGCTAAGTCCCAAAGAAGTGCTTCACGCTCCATCGTTTCATCGGACGGCAGGGGCAGTATCCAATCGCCAAACGTTCATACCGTGCGTGCGATCCTGGATAACGTATTGGTCCTCGATCAGGCGATGCGCGAGCGATGTTTTGCCCATGGTGCCCTCACCGATCAACACGACCTTTGCGTTTACGTAGCGCCGGGACTTTTCTGCTGCAGGAATTATAGAAATGGCGGGAACTCGATAGACATACAAAGTTCCCTCATATGTGCCCACAACGATTCTCGAGCCGTCGGGACTGTAGGCTACTGAGGAAGGTGACGGACCCGCGAGATTAATAACCTCGCGGCACTGACCCGATTTAAAATCCCACAATCGTACCGTGTCGTCACTCCATCCAGCGGAAACAATCACGCTACCATCCGGCGACAGCGCTATTGATTTGACCGCATTTTGGTGACCTTCCAACGTCCCGACACATGAATAAGTCTTCAAATCCCATAGTTTGATGGTCCCATCATCGGAACTCGAAATGGCAGTTAGGCCGTCCGGCGTTATTTGAAGAGAACGAACGAATGCTGAATGGCCTTTGAGAGTTTCGAAATGGGTACCATCGTGGATTTTCCAGACGGCGATATCATCATTCGCAACCGACAATCCGATACCGGCAGGGACATGGACCGCTATGTCGCTCAGACCGCTATCATGCAACTTGAAAGTTGTTTTACGTTGGTGAGTTTTGAGGTTCCAGACTCTAATGCTCCCATCATAAGTTCCGGCAAGAAGCATCTCGTCAGAAAGGAAGGTCAGACAATTCACGCTCGGACTCGGATCTTTTAGCTTACGTAAGCACTTCTCGGATCTTGTATCCCAGATTCGGATAGTTCCATCGAATGAGCACGAAAAGAGCGTCGCTTGGTCGGGGGCGAATTTCACCTGTACAATGCCGTCCGCATGGCCAGTCAATGTCGCCTTGCATTCACCACTCTGCAGATTCCAAATTCTTATGGTGTGATCATCGCATCCGGATGCGGCCCATTTGCCGTCCGCACTGACGGTTACAGAGTTCACCCATTTTGTGTGGCCCTTAAGCGTGTACTCCAGCACTGCTGATTCTTTTTCCGCTTTCGGGACCTTTGTAGGTCGTGTTTTTTTTGGGGGCTGACTCGGTACTTCTCTTATAGGAATAGCCGATGGGGATCTTGGGACTCCTGATTGGCAAGCATTCAGTAGTTCGGCGAACGCTGTGTCTTCTTCCGCACGGAAATCTACATACTTGTAGCGCCGAAGCGTATCAGGCAGGTCGCATTCGGTAAGGAGCAAGGGGATGAAGCGCCTGCGTTCATTGGAAGGATCACGGTGAATCGCAGTGCTCCGCTCCAGAGACACCCAGCCCGACGCCAACGCGTTCGGAGAGATGCATAGCAGCAGTACCCGTGACTCTTCCAGGCCCTCCTCAACTTTCAGCGAGATGATCTCGCCGGGTTTGACATTCCAATCGTCAAACCAAACGTTAAGCCCAGCGTCTCGCAGCCGTTCCGCCAGGCGACGCACACGTGGCTTATCTTTGTGATTGTGACTTAAGAAAACGTCGTAGAGGAAATCGTCAGCCATGATGAGTGAGGTGCAAGCGTTTACGGCATTAGGGTATTGTTAATGCTCTAGCGAGGCCGGGTGAATATGCACCTTAGGTGGAGTGTACCGCCAGCTGCGTGTTTTGCTCAACCGGTTTTCGTTGACTGTGAATGCAAACAAAACCTCAAATAAAAGTGCGAAATGCGGAAGCGTCAGGATCGGCTGGCTGGCGAGGTTGTGGCATGACGGATGGCAGGATGCTGATTTGCAGATCGTGCCGCAGGAGTTGACGCGCGCGCGAACGCTCGAGAGTTTTAGAGAACGGTTGCAGAAGCTGTTATCGAGCGTGAGAGTCGTTGGACCATCGGGCACGCCCGTCGGGTTTCATATCGTCAAGGACGACGAGCTTTATCAACTCTACGTCTCATCAGAAGCACGTGGTTCGGGCGTCGCGGCAGCTTTGGTTGCAGACGCGGAGAACCAGATCGCCGCGGCGGGTTTCGCGACTGCGTGGCTTGCATGTGCGATCGGAAATGATCGCGCGGCGCGGTTTTATGAGAAGTGCGGTTGGCGTCGAGTCGGAAACATGATCAACGTGCTCGAAATTTCTAGCGGTGAATTCCATCTCGAAGTCTGGCGCTACGAGAAGTCGGTGGGAAATCCTGTGAAACGAGACGCCGATGACTAACGCGATCGAGGTTGTCGACGTCCATAAAACTTATCAGGCACGGAAAGGCGAGGTGGTCCACGCGCTGAATGGGATTTCGTTCCAGGTTCCGCAAGGACGCATCTACGGACTACTCGGTCCCAACGGCGCCGGCAAATCGACACTCGTAAAGATCCTTAGCACGATCACACCACTCTCCTCCGGACGTGCTGCGGTCATGGGTTTCGACGTCACGCAACAGCCGCTCGCCGTGCGCGGACAGCTGGCCGTCGTGCTACAGCAGATGGCAACAGAAAACCTCTTAACGGTCCGCGACAACCTGCTGATCTACGCTTATCTTCACGGCGTAAAATCGGCAGCCGCGCAGGAACGACTCAAGCTCGTTGTTGAAGAGTTTGAAATCGGCGACCGATTGCGCGACACCGTGCAGGAGTTGAGTCTTGGCACCAAGCGTCGCATTCAGGTCGCGAAGATTTTCATGCTGGACACGCCGGTGATCATTCTCGACGAAGCCACGACGGGCATGGATCCGTTGATGAAACGCCGCGTGATGGATCGTCTGCGTGCGGAAGCGCGAAACGGACGCACGATACTCTTGACGACGCAGGTTCTTAGCGAGGCAGAAGAGTTGTGCGAGAGCATCATGATCTTGGACCAGGGACGCGAAATGGCTTCCGGCACATTGCGAGAGCTGCGCAAGTTGTCGACGCACATGTTTCGCGTGAGTCTCGTATTTGGCGAAACGAATGGCGACTTGATGGGCCGTCTTCGGGCGCTTAACCCTGTCGAGTTGCAAGTGGAAGGAAACAGCGCCGAGATGGTGTTTCATGGCGAGGAGTCGTCGCTGCTGGGTAAGCTGGCGGAGATCTCTCGCGAGACTCCGATACTGCAATTTGAAGTACGTGGGCCAACACTCGAGGAAGTCTTTATCAAGTTGATGAAGGAAACGAGATGAGTGGCATCGGAGCGGTCTTTTACCGCGACTACCGGCAGCGAATGACGAACATCGCATTCGTGTTTTGGGACCTGTTTGTACCGCTCGCTTATCTGATTCTATTTGGCCTCGGTTTTGAGCGGATGCTCGGCGGCTCGATCGCGGTCGGCGGTGAGGGCTTTGGTTACATCGCGTTCCTTTTGCCCGGTGTGCTGGGAATGGTCACTTTCTCAGTCGCGATGAATACGTCCTGGGGGTTCTTTATGGACAAAGACTCCGGGATCTTCTACGAATTGCTCACCTATCCCATCACGCGACTGCAACTACTCATCGGCAAGATCAGTTTCAATCTTTTGCTGGCGCTCATCGGATCGATAATGGCGATCATCGTTGGCGTCGCGTTGATGAACGCGGCCATTCGTTGGGACCTACTTCCACTGACAGCGGCGATCGTTGTGGTAGCGACCGCTGAATGGTTCTTTCTTTTCAGTGTCTTCGCGATCAAGTTCGCGCGCATGGACACTTTCAACACGTTACTCAGCGCGATGTATATCCTGCTGATGTTTCTCAGTTCGATGTTCTACCCGCTTCCGGACCTGCCATTCTGGTTTCGCATTCCTGCATACCTCAACCCGATGACTTGGCAAGTCGATCTGTTGCGCTTCAGCTTGTTAGGTGTGGGTTCTACTACGACATTGCTGTTGGAAGGCGTGGCCGTCATCGTCTTCGGAGTAATCTGTCTATCGCTTGCGGTCCGCGCCCTGAACCGCGCCGACTAATCGTCGGGCAATGACGCGCTGAACAGCGGTTGGCCCGCTAGCGACGTGTAGAACGAAAAGACAACCATGGTAACCATCACGATTAGCGCAAGCACGAAATCGCCGGCGTACCAGGCGGAGAAGTCCGAGGTAATCGGATAGAAGATCAGCAGGTGCAGGAAGAATAGCGCCACGATCAAGGCCAACAACCCGTAACGAAAGAGAACCCAAACCAGCAATCCGGCGGAGAACCGCGAAAGGCAGCGCCGCCGCGACATATCCTGCGTCAAGCTGAGCGCAACCGAGCCAATCAACCAAAGCGCTAACGCCGCCAAACGCTCGCGACGCAGAATGATGTAACAGCAACAACAGAACGAACAGCAGGATGAACGATTGAAAAAGCGCAGCGAAGATCTGGTTCGTGAAACCAAACACAAAGGAACGAATGCCGAGCAGTTGCGTCGCTGGAAAGTCCATCCACGGAATACCCGGCGCATAGCCCAACCATTGCGGAACGAGATGGCCAAATAAAAGTACAAAATGATCACGCCGAGTCCGAAGACCGCGCCGATGAGAATGTCTCGCCCAACCAGCGGATCGCGGAAACCTCCGGCCAGCACGCGGCTCCACGAAATGATCCGCCCGGCCAGCGCCGTCGCACAAACGGCTCGAATGCCAGATAGACCACCCAAAAGAAAAACGTCCAAAACAGGATGTTCTGAAATTCGAAATGAAGTTGAAGCTTCAAATTCGCGTCGCCACGTGATGGGCTGTAAATAACCAGCGCAGAAAACAGACTGCGAACACAAACACGGCGAGACGAAATGCACCTTTGCGATCGCCGCGGCCCAGTCTCAGGTTGCGCAATGCAAGCAAAGCGCTCCCGAGCATTACTGTGATGAAGACTGCCTAGCAGTAGCACCACCAGAGCGCGATCCCTGAAACGTGCCAGACGTAAAGGTCTGCTCGCGAGGCTCGTCCCAGGCGTAAAAGATCTCGAAGTAAACCGGCTTGCCTGCGAACGCAGCAGCTTCGACATGTATTTTGATGTCGGGTTGGTTGGGATATGAACCGGCCCATGCAGCGCGTGCTGTTGATGCGTGCGGCGGAGTCCAGAGCGGTGAAACAGGTTGGAGTTGTGCCTGGTCCAATCCACTTTCCGCAAACAGTGTGACCAATCCGGCGTTGGTGTCGTTCGTCACGCGAAGCGCTTCTGTGGCGGTACGGCGTAAAACGAGCGCAAGCGTCCGAGCGTGTCCAGTGTCACCGTGGTCATGCCCGGAAAGTCACGCGCAGGCGTGTCCTCGTTCACGTCGCGACCATTCGAAACATCGAATGGCCGTGGACTTTGCCGGTACCAGAAATAGATCGCGGCGGGTTGTCCGGCTGCTGCAATCTCTGCCAGCGCGCGGCGAGGATCGGTGTCGTGAATGTAATTGAGATAGCGTCGATCGAGCCCATGCCGTAAGCGGAATCGCCCGGTTGCTCCGTGTATCCGAATTTCTTCACAAGCTCAGTCGCGCGATCGCGCAAAACTTCGGGTGACTTTTCAAGCGGAACTTTGCGAAACAGCATCGTGCTTCGCGACAGGAAAGCAGATGACGCGCAGCAGAACAACGACCGACGCGAGTAGCGAAATCGCGATTGCCGGTTTCAAGCCGCCTTGTTTCGGCGCGGCCGCAACCATTTCCGGTGAAGGGGTCTCGCCGGCCGCGAGTGCCGCTGCGAGTGGATCGCCTCCGGGCAAAGCGGCGGCGATCTGAAGCGCCGAAGCCGGACGTTTCGCCGGATCTCTTTTCCAGACAACGAAAGATGACTCGCTCGACAAGTGGATCGAGTTCCGGAACGAGTTGCGAAGGACTGGTGGGTGTCGTGTCGCTGCGTCGCAGACGAAGCAACTCCTGCAAAGTCGTTGCGTCGAAACGCTTTCTTGCCGGTGAAGAGTTCGTAAAGCACCAGGCCGAGCGAGTAGATGTCGCTCTTGATTGTCAGCTCTGGCCTTCGAGTTGTTCCGGCGACATGTACGCCGGAGTTCCGGAGATTTCGCGTTGGTCCAACTCGTCGGCGAGTGCCGCGATACCGAAATCCGTGATGCGCACTTCGCCATGCTCGTCGAGCATGATGTTCGCGGGTTTCAGATCGCGATGCAGCACGCCGCGTTCGTGTACGGCTGCGAGCCCGGCGCAAAGTTGGCGCGCCACTTCGATAGCTTTGTCCTGCGGCAGACGGCCGATGCGTTTGAGCAGTGACGAGAGTTCTTCGCCGCGCACAAACTCCATCGAGATGAAATGTTGCGCCCTGATATTCGGCGACGTCGTAAACACGACAAACGTGGCGATGTGAAATCTGCCGCGCGACGCTGACTTCGCTGATAGAAGCGCGCGAGCGCCGCGCCGTTTGCAGTGAGAGACTCAGGCAGAAACTTGAGTGCGACGGCTTGTTTGAGTTTCAGATCGTCGGCGCGATAGACCTCGCCCATGCCGCCGCGGCCGAGCAGTCCGACGATGCGATAGCGATCGGGAGAACGTCGCCGGGTATGAATCGGGCATCGTCGATCGAGTCGGAAGTGGAGAGGCGGACTGTTTAACTGTTGTTGCCGGATCGTCGCTGGGTTCGGTGATCAATTTAGCGGCCGCGTCGAAAACATCTGTTTGGATGAAATCTTCGGCTTGTTGATCGAAGGCGAGCATCTTCTCGACTTCGCGACGCAGCTCGCGATCGCTGCCGCAAGCTTGATCGAGGAACGAGGCGCGATCTTTCGGCGTCGCGTTCAAGTGCAGCCTCGAAGAGTTCGTCAATTTTTCGCCAACGGTCGGGTTTCATCTGCGATTCCTTCAGTAATCATGCGGTAGAGCCACGCCTTCGAGCGTCGCCATTCGCGTCTCACTGTGCGTGGTGAGATGTTCAATACTTCCGCCGTTTCTTCAATGCTCAAGCCACCGAAATAACGCAGCTCGACAATCTTGCCTTTCTGCGGATCGACATGTTCGAGAAATCGCAGCGCTTCGTCGAGCGCGAGGAAGTGTTCGGCTCGGTTGTCCGGCGATCGCCGCGGCTTCATCGAGTGAAACCTGAATTGCGCCACCGCCGCGTTTGTCGCGCGCATGTGCGCGAGCGTGATCGATCAGGACGTGACGCATCACTTGCGCGCATACGGCAAAGAAGTGTGCGCGGTTGTGCCAGTTCAAATCTTTCCTGACCCGCGAGTTTCAGATACGCTTCATTGACGAGCGCTGTTGCTTGCAAAGTGTGGCCCGGGCGTTCGCTGACTCATCTGGCGGCGCGCGATACGGCGCAGTTCCGCCTGAACGAGCGGGAATAGTTTGTCGAGCGCGGACTGGTCGCCTTTACCCCAATCGGCGAGTAACTGGGTGACTTCCTGCGGCGAGAGGGTGGGCATCAGCGGGCTCCATGGGAAATGAGACCTTTCGCAAGCGCCGCGGATTTTAACACCTTTGCCCAACCCGCGAGCCAAACAAAAATATTTTCGCTT
>CAWKHZ010000003.1:0-215583 GCA_963849585.1 uncultured Acidobacteriota bacterium
TGCCCGCTCACGCAATCTCTTCCCACTCCGTTAGGTCACAAATCGCGTCGCAAAAAAGTTGAGGCCACCTTCTCAGATGGCCTTCATTGGTTTCATTAAACAATAGTGCTCTCCTTCTTTTGGACTTCGGATGATAATTTCTGAAGAAGTCTGAAAGACCTCATCATCGATCCTTAGTTGGTATCTAGGGTAAGCGCAACCAGTCCGTAACTAGCGTCGAAAGAGGCTGTGCGCCCTGTCGGTCAGAACCTCCACCGCCTCCTCCACCATGTGGCTGTCCTTCGGGCTTCCCGAGCTGTAATGTTCTCGCTGATGGAACAACTTGGTGCTGTCCGTCCAGTTTTCCAGTGGTAAGGCGCCTCCCTTTTTTCGGAGTCACTTGCGTAGCATTTTAGTTGTCTCTTGTTCGCTAATGCTCCCCACGTAGGACTCGAACCTACGAGGCTTCGGTTAAGAGCCGAAGCCTAAGTCGTTCGAAGCGAGCCTACTTTTTCGCCGGAAACAGCGTGACCTTTACGTAGGAAGACGTATCCAGGTAAGTCTTCGCTGCCTCTTTGACCGCTGCCGCGTCCAGCTTCTTGTAGAACTCAGGCATCAGCCAGATGCCTGCCGGATCTTCGCCGTTAAAGAACCGCGCCGAGATCTGGCCCAGAAGATACCCGTTCTGTTTGCTTTGCGTTTCAAACTCACGAAGCAACGCCTCTTTTTCATCCGTGAGTTGCTTCTCCGTGGGCCCTTCCGCTTTGAACTTCTCAATCTCCGTGAACACTTGTTTGATCAGATCCTCAGTTCGCTCAGGCGAGCTGCCGAACTGAATCGAGATCGAATACTCAGGTTTCGGATACTTCTGATAGCTGTCGTTGACGCTGACGCTGTAAGTGCCGCCGAGTTCTTCACGCAACTCCTGGAGGAGTCGCATCTCGAGGATCTCCGCCATCGCTCGGAACGCTACACGACGTTCCTGATCGAAAACGAATGGACCATCGAAAACGATCATCGACAGACTCTTCGGTTCGATCCCTTTCTCGACGCGCTTTTCAATCACGCCCGTCGGAGACTTGACGCCAATGTCCTTCCACGTCTCTTTGCGCTTCAACGAAGGCAACGATGCGAGATAACGCTCTACCAGCGGTTTTAGCGTCGCCTCGTCAAAACTGCCGACGAAATAGAACGTGAAATCACTCGCATCCGCGAAACGGTCCTTGTAAAAGGCGAGCGACTTGTCGAGGTTCCATTGATCAATCATCGCGGGAGTTGGTCTTTGTCGACGCGGATGGTCCTGAAAAAGCGCCTTCGTCAGCTCGGTGTAAAACTCAAACTCCGGCACCACACTTTGATTCGCGAGCAGCGTTTTCATCTGCGTCGTCTGCGCGGCGAACGCGTCCTTGTCGGCGCGCGGTTGCGTGAAGCGCAAATGAATGAGCTGAAACATCGTTTCGAGATCTTTCCGAGAACTCTGCCCGGTCAATCCTTCTTCGAGTTCACCTATGAAAGCACTCGCAGACGCGACCTTGCCCGTCAACATCTTGCCAAGATCGATCAAACTGAACTTGCCCAGGCCGCCCGCAGACAGCACCTGCGTCGCAGTGCTGGCGGGAATATAATCCGCATCGCTTGCGAGTGAAGTTCCACCCGGACTCGCTGCGCGAAACAGAATCTCATCCGCCTTGAACGTCGTCGGCTTAAGCACCACTTTCGACGCCATTGCTGAGTTGCCAGATCGTCAGACCGGCTTTCTCATTGGTAGTGACACTCTCGATCTTGCCGGGTGATGGCGCCGTCTCTACCAGCGCCGTAGACGAAACGGTATCAACGTACGCCTTCAAATCCGTCGGCGGCGGCTCTTTGATGATCGCCGCGAGTTTTGCTTCATCCGGTATCGTGACACCAACCTTCTCGGGCGCCGTCAACACGACCATGCGATTCTTAGTGCCTTCTGGAAACCACTCGCGTGCGAGCTTGTTGATCTCGGCGAGCGTGATCGTCGGCAGGAACCGTTTGTGTAACTCATACTCGTCGTCGGCGCTGGGCAGCGTTTCGCCTTGCAGGAAGTTACGAATGTACTCGGCTGCCTTTGCGGACGACTGCGTGTTTGCTTTTTCGGCGAGGTACTGTTCATAGGCCCGCAGGATATCCGTCTTTTGACGCGCGAGCTCGGTTTCGGTGAACCCGAAACGTGCAACTCGTTCCGCCTCAGTGCGCAGCGCTCGCAACCCGCGTTCAACTCCGTCGTCTTTCACGACCGCCGACAGAAAGGCGATCTCTTTCGTCCGTGCGAGAAAAGCGCCGCGGCCAGTGAAACCAAAGAGAAATGGCGCATCAGGTTTTTGCGTCATCTCGGAAAGGCGCGCGTTCAGCATTCCGGAAAAAAGCCGGTCAACAGTCTTTTGCCGGTAAACGCCGATTGTGCCCTCTTCCTCAGCAGGCAATAGCGTGCTGAACTCAACGCTCGTGTTAGCAGTCTCTTTGTCGGTGAGGATCGCGAAACTGGTATCGGCGCGATCGGGCACGTCGTAAGTTGTTCGTGGTCGTGGATTGGTCGAAGCGGGCAGGGAAGCGAAGTGCTTATCGATTAGTTTCTGGATCGCTGCCTTGTCGAAATCGCCGACTGCGACGACGGCCATCAAATCTGGCCGGTACCAGTCTTTGTAAAACTGGACCAGGCGCTCCGGTTTGGCGTTTTGGATGATCGCCGGTAACCCAATCGGGATCCTTTCCGCGTAACGCGATCCCTTGAACGCGATCGGAAACAGTCTTTCGACGGTGCGCATTCCGGCGCCGCGACTCCCGCGCCACTCTTCCATGACGACGCCGCGTTCCTTCTCGATCTCAGCCGGTTCAAATGTGACGTTGTGCGCCCAGTCTTCCAGCACCTGGAACGCGCGCTCGATCGCTCCCGGTTTGTCTGTCGGAACCTGGAGCATGTAGACGGTTTCGTCGAAGCTCGTATAGGCATTTAAATCCGCGCCGAAACGCATGCCTAACGACTCAATGAACGCGATCAGGTCGTGCTTCGGAAAGTTCTTGGTTCCGTTGAACGCCATGTGTTCGACGAAGTGCGCGAGTCCGCGTTGATCGTCTTCTTCGAGAACGGATCCTGCTTTCACCACCAGTCGAAGCTCAGCGCGCTTCTCCGGTTTCTTGTTGGCGAGAATGTAGTAACGCAGTCCGTTTGGAAATTTGCCTATCGTGATCGCGGGATCGACGGGCATCGGTTGTTTCAGATCTGGTGCCTGGCCTGCGGCCGAAAGACACACTGCGGCGACGAAGAGGAGGATCGGAATGATCCGTGTAAAGAATTTAGTTTTCATTAGGCAAAATCACGGTTGAGAATGAACGACAAAGAGTGTCCACGCGCCGTCCATCCTTCTTTGGAGTAAGCAATGGGGAGATCGACTGAGCCGTTATCTTCAGCCCTGGTGTCATTGGCCCAGGTGCTGCCTGAGACCTGTTCACATCGAAGCAAGTAATGCTCGATGCCGGTGAATACGCTGCGCCAGTAGCCGCCGTACAGAGTCTTATAAACAACTCCGTCGACTTCGACATACACTCGTTTGCCGCTGATGATCCGGTAGTTGATGCGGCCAAGGAGATCGAGCAGCCGGCACTGGTCGAAGACGCTTGGGTTCGACGCAGTCGGAGAACCCGGCAGGGTGTCGTCTACCGAATCGTCGCAACGCCATGCTTCAGGTTTGTACATCGGGGCTCCCCGGAACGTGCCAGCATTATATTCCTTCGTCCGTGTTTAGAGAACTCGTTTTGCGGCGTAAAGCCCGGTGAAGATAAACTCGATTTTCCCGCCCTTCCCGGGGACGAAAACGACCTCGTTCTCATTGTTCGCGCCAAAGGTGAACTTCCGGTCGCCGCTCTTCGTCATCTGGTGCTCGCTGCCATCGACTTTGACGAACAGTTTTCCGTCTTTGACTGAAACGTCCCATGTCTGCGGCGCGTGCGAGTAGGATCCGGCGTATTCCTGCATTTCCGCGCCTGTCAGTGGAGCGACAGCGGCAGGTTTCTCGGGCTGGTCTTCTTTCAGACCTAGTCCTATCTCCATCGCCTTGTTGAGACTCTTGCGCATCGTTTCGCCGCTCTTGTTGGTCAGGACGATCACCGCAAACTTTCGAGACGGAGCCATCTGGATCATCGAGCCGTAGCCGCGGCTGAAACCGCCATGGCCGACAAACTCGACGTCCTTAAACTTGAACACGGTCAGGCCGTAAGCGTAATAGGAATCCGTCTCGCCCGGGACGGGAATATGATGCCCAAACATCTTGCCAATCAACGTTGACGACAACACTTGTTTGCCGTCGACGCGTCCGTCGTTGAGAAGCGCAATCACCCAACGCGACAGATCTTTCGCATTTGAAAAAATCGAACCGGCGGGCCACATCGCCACGTTGTTGAAAAACGGTCGGACGATCGTTGGTTGGCCCTGCACGGGTTGATGAGGACTCGCTAACGGATAAGTCATTGCCATCAGCGGCCGAAGCGTCGTTCGTTCCATGCCGATCGGTTTAAACAGAAGTTCGGTCATCGCGTCGCCGTACGGCTTGCCGTAAATGTCCTCGACTACAAATCCCGACAGCCAGAAGCCGGCGCTGGAATATGAATAGATCTCGCCTTGCCCGGCAAAGAAGATCTCATTTTTCCAGTTACGGACCATGTTGCCGAGTGCGGCATCGTCGTTTGAGATCACCGGCGCGGCAAAATCTCGTATGCCCGCGGAGTTGCTCAACAACTGGTGTGGCGTCAACGCCCCGATTCGCGCGTCCAGGCCTTTCACACGGTTTCCTACGGGCTCGTTCAGATTGATCTTGTTCTGTTCGGCGAGACTGACGAGCGCAGCAGCGGTGAACATCTTCGTTGTCGAACCCAGGCGGAACAACATCTCGGGCTGCATGGGAGCGCGGGTTTCGACGTTGGCCACACCAAACGCCTTGTGATAGACGAGGCGATCGCCGCTCACGATTGCGATTACAACGCCGGGCGTGTTTCGTTCCTTGAGCTCTTCCGGCACCAGCTTTTCAAGTTCGGTGAAGTCAGGGGGGTTCGCGTTTAGTTCCGCTGGAACGAGCAGCAACAAAAGGAGGCAGGCGTATTTGATCCATCTCATTTGATTGTTCTCCATGCGCGTTCTTGATTATTCTGCTAATAACGTAAAGTCAAGAGTTATGTGAGGAAACGACTGCAGCCGCATGGAAAAAATGAAACGTAGACCAGTTTTTCGGACAACTTGCGTTTTGTTCGTGGTCTTGCTGCTGTTCGTGGCGTGCAATCGTGACGATGCAGCGCCGGCCGTATCAAGGGGTGTGAATGAGATGAAGCCTGGTCCAATTGTGTATGTGGCGTTAGGGGATTCGACTGGTTCCGGAGTGGGTGCTCGGGATGGCGGCTACGTGGCGCGTTTGTTTAGACGGATGCTGGAGCATCGTGGCGGATCGGAGCTCGTGAATCTTTGCGTTAGTGGTGCAACGACGGACGACGTGCTGCGCGCGCAGCTGCAACGAGGAGTGGAACGGTCTCCGGATCTTGTGACGTTGGGGATCGGTATCAACGACATCGGTCATGGTTTCTCTATCGAACAGTTTGCTAAAAACTACGATCAGATTTTGAGTGCATTGAAAGAGAAGACGAGCGCAACGATTGTCGTGACGAACATTCCCGATATCTCAACCGCTCCGCGTATTCCTTTTTCGATGCGAGCCGAGTATCAGCGAGACATCGAGCGCTTCAACCAGCGTCTTGAAGAAATCGCGCGACAACACGAGGTTACAATTTTCGACATCTTTACGATCACACGTCGCGAGCTTCCGTCTCATCCGGAATACTTTTCGAGCGACGGCTTTCATCCTTCGGACGACGGCTACGAACTCTGGGCCGAGCAAATGTGGCCCACTCTTGCGAGCGTGATCGGCGCGGTTAAGTAAAAAATTTCCGAAGCGAAAATAATCGTGAAAGAATTTGGAACCAGACAGCGACTGCGACGTTGAAGCAGACGAACACCAGTCCTTCAGCTTCAGATCTACCTTCAAGCGGGATCATTACCTTTCCAGCGGGATCACAAGGGACTTCACGCAGTACATCCGATTTACCGGTAAGCCTACGTTACCGATACAGCTTTACAACGTCCGGCTCCGTAACGCTCAAAAAAAGATAGTGAGGAAAACATGAGGATCCTTCAGAGAACCCCTAGCCTATCAGTGTGTCGATCTGCCGTGTTGGTCCTGATCGCGTTATTCAGTTGTTTGTCGCTGGTCCAGGCTCAATGGACCACTAGCGGCAATGACATCAGCAATACCAACAGCGGAAATGTCGGTGTGGGCACCGGAGGAACTGCACCAGGTTACAAGTTGAACATCGCCGGTTCGGAAGACAAATCACAAATTCGATTTGGTCTCGGGGCGTCCGATTCCGGAGGATTTATGTTCAGCAACGGCGCGACTCACGCTGTTTACTCAGCCGGCGGCAGTTGGAATGGCGGGTGGTTCGCGAAAGGAATCAGCTCGAGTATCGTCCAGATGAACAACGGCACAATATCATTCTTCACCAACACAGGTCTCACAGCGAACAGTGTGTTCACGCCCAGCGCCCGCATGCATATTGATAGCGCGGGCAAGGTTGGCATTGGGACCACGAACCCCGCAGACGCTTTTCATCTCTTTAACACGTCAAATTTGGTCGGAACGATGCGAATCCAGGGTGGTAACACGAATGCAGGCTTTGTAGGGTTTTGGGATGCTGGCCCGATGTTGCTGTTCTCGAATAACCGGCATCCCGGCACCGGAAACAACTACAACGTAAACGCCGCGGGTGCTCAAATTTCGATCGGCGCGGCTTCGGCGCCTGCCGATATCGCGTTCTATACAGTTTCAAGCGGCTCGGTTGGTAACGGTACGGAGCTGGTGAGAATTAAGTCGACGGGCCGAATGGGCATCGGCATTCTTAACCCGAATTTCAAGCTCGACGTCCAGGGGGGCCAAATCAATGCGTCGGATGGACTGTGCATCAATGCGGATTGCAAAACGTCGTGGTCGCAAGTTGGAGGAACCTCGCAGTGGACCACCAGCGGTACGACTATCAATTACGCTACCGGAAACGTCGGAATCGGCGTGGCTTCACCGACAACCAAGCTCGACGTCAATGGTGTCGTTGATGCAACCGGATTCACGATCAACGGAACAACGCTAACGGGCAGTCAGTGGTCAACGAGTGGATCGACGATCAACTATGCCGGCGGCAACGTGGGCGTCAGCACCACCAGCCCCGCCGCCAAACTGCACGTGAGCGGTGTCGGCACTTCGGGAACTGCCGCCTTCGCCGGCACGAACAACACCAGCCATTTCAATCAGGGTAATGGCACTGAAGACACTTTCATCCGTGGCGGCAAGACAAACTCTCGCGTAGTCATTAATGACAACGCATCCGGCGTTGTGTTGCTGGCAAACGGTGGCGGCAACGTCGGTGTTGGCACTAGTTCACCTACGTCAAAGCTACATGTGGTCGGCACCGGTAGGTTTACCAGCGATCTGACCGTTGATGGAAACATTGCCGCGAAGTATCAGGACCTTGCGGAGTGGGTACCGGCCGCGGCACAACTCCCCGCCGGCACAGTGGTAGTCCTCGACTCAACGAAATCAAACCACGTCATCTCCTCGAGCAAGAGCTACGACACGCGCATAGCCGGAGTGATCTCGGCACAACCCGGAATCATGCTCGGTGAAAAGGGCGACGACAAAGTGTTGGTTGCAACCACAGGCCGCGTTCTGGTGCACGTGGATGCGACGAGTGGTCCCATCGAGATTGGCGACTTATTGGTGACGAGCGATCTCGAAGGTGTTGCGATGAAGTCACAACCCGTGGAGGTCGGTGGAGTTCGCCTACACCGGCCAGGAACACTGATCGGCAAAGCACTCGAGCCGCTGGCCAGCGGCAAGGGCAAGATACTCGTGCTTCTGAGTCTGCAATAGCCGAAACATCAACGTCGCACAGCACAGCCGGGGAGAATCATCATGAGAGGCGTTCTCGATCTTTGTTCAGCAATACGTCGCGGGTGCTATCGCGCCGTGGTCGTATCGTTACGAAAGCGCGTGCGGTTGGTGGCGGTGCTGGTGTTGCTGTCGCTGCTGATTGCTGCTCTGCCTGGTTCGAGTGGTCGCGCCCGAGCGAACGGGACGAGGACGACGGCAGGCAGTGCTCAGGAATCGCTGCCGCTGCAGTTCTATCGCAGCATGCGCACGGCCTTTGCCGCCGTCGGCACATGGATGGCTGAGAGCTTGAGTTCGGAGTCAGCAGCTCCGGCCAGTACATATCAGCCTGTAACCGCCTACCTGTCACCCGCGCCTCCTTTCATCGATGCGCCGACAAATCTGACGACCAACGCGACTACGGACACAAGCATCAGCCTGAGTTGGACGCCACCAGCCGGTAGTGTGGCCCATTATCAGATCGAGCGAAGTCAAAGCGTCTCTGGTCCGTTTCTTCCGCGCTACCACTACAAATACAACTTTCCAGGACACCACTGTGACCACCGACCAGGCTTATCTCTATCGGGTACGAGCGGTGACGAGCGGAGGCGTGCCTTCAGTACCGAGCAACATGGGTTTGGCCACTGCTACGTCATTCAGTTCAACGGCGAAACAACACTACAGGGAAAGACAGTAAAGAAGCAGCACGTCTACGACATCAGGACGGCGATCAATGCGGTGCGTTTGGTTGCCGGACTTGCGACAGCAATATGGGGGCGCACTGATCTGACTAACCTTCAGATAGAGGCGAATGATGTGCAGGAGTTACGAACTCGCCTGGGTGAAGCTTTAATCGTGCTGGAAATCTCAGTCGCCGCCTACGCAGATTCCACCCTGAACATTGGCGTGACGCCGATCAGGGCGACCCACGTCGATCAATTGCAGGTGAGATCGACGCGTGGCAGCAGCAACAGTTCTGGACCAATCGACTCCGACTTCGTCGACGGCTCGACTGGATCCGTTCAACCAAACCGGCGGTGGTGGTGAGAACCCACTGTCGCGCAATTTCAACTGGAACTTACCGCTCGTTGGACTGCCCGGGCGCGGTGGATTGGATCTGGGTCTAACGCTCTTTACAACTCTCTGGTCTGGACCAAAGCCGGCAATACTGTGTCGTTTGATACCGACTTTGGCTTCCCTGGTCCAGGTTTTCGGCTTGGCTTTCCGGTAATTCAGCACCCCGCTTATTCCAATAGTGAGGTTGGGAAAAATGCTTATCTAATGATCGGCACTGACGGCAGTCGCACAGAGTTGCGACAAGTCAGTACTTCCGGAGTTGGCGCGACGCTATACGAAGCCGCGGATTCATCCCACCTGTTGCTCGATACGACTACGCTAACCTTACGTACGAGTGATGGGACGCAGTTGAAATATGAACTCAAAGGCGTCGATTACAAGTGCACGAAGATCACGGATAAAACGGCAATTTCATCACCGTCAATTACACAACGGCCGGAAATATCGATGAAGTAGTGGATACCCTGGGGCGTCACATCGATTTTGTTTACGACGCGAATGGCTGGCTTACGCAGATCAAACAGCTGTGGAACTCTGGTGCGGTTACGCAATACTGGGCGAGGTTTGAATACACCAATACGACTATCGATACTAATTTCTGGGATCCCAATCTGGGCAGCATGACTGTTTTCGGTCCTGCCGATACAACGCAGATCAAAACGCTGTCGAAAGTAACTTTACCTGACAACTCCTACCATCAATTCAGTTACACAAGTTGGGGCCAGGTGTGGAAGATCACAAACTTCGGTGCTGATAACTCTCCAATTAACTATCGCTCTTATGATCTGCCGCTAACAGCGAGGAACTGCCCATCAGGATTGTCCACGCTTCATGGCACGAAAAGATTGGGCAAAGTATTGGAACGGCGATACGGACGGAACAACCGCCGCCAACGAAGAGGCAACTACAAGTTTCATCGTTCCCGCGAGCGACAACTGGGTCATGCCTGGTCCTGAGTCTACGCAACTAAGCGGCGTCCGCGCGCAAGTGACGACTCCTGACGGTACGATAAACAAGTTGTATTTCGTTGGGTCCGCCGGTTCTCAAACCGGCTGGAGTCGTGGCTTACCTATCCTGGTGGATACCGTCAGTGGTGGCGTCCCTCAACGACGAACCGCAACGACCTGGACGCAAGACGACACGTCAGTTTCCTATCCGCTCAATCCGCGTGTGCTTGAAACGAATATTTACGACGCTGTCGGTAACCCGCCCGCACCGAGATCAGTTACCAGCAATTTACCTTCAGCAACACCACTAGTTGTTGGCTGCCGCGCGACGTATTCGAATACGCGGCTGACGCGACGACGAAGTTGCGCACCGCACGTACTAACTACAACAGCAGTGCCGCCTACACCGATCGGCGCATTCTTGGCTTGCCTAGTGAAAGGCTCCTTTACCAAGGAGCCGTAAGCAGTACCCCGGTGTCAAGAGTAGAATTTATTTACGATACGTTGGCCTCTATTCAAGGTAACGATGTGCCGGTGCAACACGATTCGACCTACGACGGGGACTTTGTCAACCGCGGGAATGTGTTTCAGGTCAAGCGATATAACGTAGACAGCCCTTCCGAGTCGACGATTACAGAGACAAAGTACAACACCGCGGGCGCCGCCGTGTTGTTGAAAGATGCGGCCGGTCACCAGACCCAGATTAGTTATACCGACTCATTCTCGACGGCATTGCTCGCACAACGTTGGCTTATCCGACGACGGTCACGGATCCCGACAACTACACAGCCACCGCAAAATACAATTTTGACTTTGGCTCCCCGACGTACAAGCGAACGCCGCTGCCTGGTGGCACGGCGAACACGCCCGGCCCGGAACAGACGTTCACCTACGATGCTATTGGACGAATCCAGCAGATCACGAACCTGGTAAATAACGCACACACACGTTTTGTGTACAGCAGCGGCAGTCAGTTAAAGACGGAGACTTACCAGACATTCCAAGCGGGGCTCGAAGCACGCGAGTTCGAGATAACAGACGGCGCAGGTCGCGTTATTGGTAGTGCCGTGCAGCATCCAGGGAGCGTTGGCGGCTATTCCGGTCAGCGCAACTTCTACAATGTTATGGGCCGCAGAATCAAAGACGTCCAATTTCACTGAAACTAGTGCCAGCGGTACTCCTTTCCAATGGACCACGGCCGGCGATGATGCATCAGCGGGCTGGATCTACACCGAACAAACCTACGATTGGAAAGGCCGTCCGCTGGTAACGACGAACCCCAGCATCACCGGCAATCCCGCGGAACCAACTACGAAAACAATTTCCTATTCCGGTTGCGGTTGTGCCGGTGGTGACGTCGTCACGACTATTGATGAAGGAACCATCAGCGGTGGCGCTGAAAAGCGCCGGAAGACGAAGACGTATTCAGATTCACTTGGTCGAACAATAAAGACGGAAGTATTTAACTGGGAAAACGGCAGTGAGTATACCGCAACCGTCAACACCTACAATGCGCGCGATCAACTGATGCTCAGCAGGCAATACTCCGGTCCTGAAGGTGGTAGCAGTCCTTACCAGGATACGACAAGGACCTACGACGGGTATGGCCGGTTGCATACTCAGCATCTACCCGAACAACAGTTTGATCCAACAATTCCGAATTCAAGCGACCATACGACGTGGACGTACAACGCCGATGACACGCTTAATACGATTAAGGACGCGCGCGGCGCCGTTTCGACTTACGGTTATGCTGGAACAAATCGCCATCTGATAAAGACGATCACGAGCACACTGTCAGGTTCCCCTACGATGAACACGTCGTTTACATATGACTCTGTTGGGAACCGGTTGTCTATGACCGACGATTCAGGGACAACGAGTTACGCTTACAACCAACTGTCACAGATCACATCTGAAACTCGCACGTTTGCGGGCCGGCCTGGTTCTTTCACGATCACATATGGCGGCTACAACCTCGGTGGCTCATTGCTTTCGCTCACCGATCCGTTTGGAGATCAGGTGACGTATCAATATGACGTCAGTGGACGGCCAGCGAGTATCGGAGGAAGCGGATACGAGGCTGGATGGTTCGATCACAGTACGATGCAACTCATCACAGCTCCTGTGACTTCATTTGTTTCCGAATACAAGTATCGAGCCTGGGGTGCACACAAACAAATCACCTACGGTAACGGAGTTTATGAGACGTTCTCGTACAACGCCAGATTGGCGCCGACCCAATTCAACGTGAACAATATGCGGACGACTGTTCCGGCCAATCCTTCATTCACCAGAACCTATAACTATGATTACTACAACGATCTAACGCTCAATCACGCGTACGATCTGACTGACACCAAGTTCGATAGAAGGCACGAGTACGGTCCGGATGGAAGGATGATTGAAGCCTACACAAATCGGGAGGCTCGCGGACTGTCGTACAGTACTTCAGATCCCGATCCGTATCGCCGCAGTACTCAGTACGACGTGTGGGGAAATATCACCAGCATATCGGGGCGTTTCTGGAACCTTGTTCAAGGTGATACGGCAACATACTTGAACAACCGCCGCCAAGGAGTGTTGCATGACCCTGAAGGCCACCAGGCTCCGGAATACCACATCTACAGCGCGATGAATAAGCAGGTGCATTACAAGTCGAGCGAGAATGCCGGGGGTTGTTGCGGTTTTCCAGCGCTACCAACTATGGAGATCATCCAGAACTACGACGGGCTTGGTCAGCCGGCCTCGAATCGACAGATTATTAGAACCGAAGTGTGGGTGCCGGGAGAAAACGGTCCCGAGCTACAAACAGTAAATACGACCGACGAGACTCTCTACATGGTGCGTTCGACTGTGTTGGGTGGGGCTGTAATTGCCGAATTAGTACCCGGGGCCGGGGGCCAGTTAGTTAAGCTTCGCATCAACATCTACGGTCACAACAATCAACGGATAGCAAAGGAGGAAAACTCGGAAATTAAGTTTGAGCATAATACTCCAATCGGAAGTACGACTTTCGATGTTGGAGCACACAGCAACCATCGAGAAATTACGGAAATTACGGAACTGGATCCATCCGGCGCGTTTATAAGCAGAGGGGATCCGATGACTACGGATTTTCTGGAACTAGGTGCCGGACGGCCGTTCCAGGAAAGCGGGAATCCATTTGATCTTGTTGATGGTTGTACTTTGGATCAAATTTCGATCGACTGCTCGTTTCTGGACAGGTTAAAACGCGCAGATGGAGTACAGACCGAATCCTTGATCCATCATCCGAAAGAGCGCTATTACCACCCGGGTGATCCTAATCCCCACTACACCCCGGGCCGCTTTGAATTTGTACGCGGTGACATAGTCGATCGCGGGGCCGGTCTTTTTCTATACAAGGCTCGGAGGTCGTATCTCTTGGAAGGGACGGCTACTAGCCCCGAGACACTTGATTACGACCGGTATGCGGATTTTCGAGACTATGCTTTTCAACTCGTCAGGAATGGCGACCCCAATGACTGTCTAAAACTAGCGCTATTAGCGTATAAGGCAGGACAAGTCTTCGGTAGCAGCGCTATTCACGGGCTACAGGCTGGATTAACAGAAACGTCAGGAGTAGCAGGTACCTCTGATGCGAACTATCGAGTAGGCGTTTTTAGTAGAGATACGTATTTCGGTGGAGGGTTTCATGATGGCGGGTTCATTTCAATGTATCAGGATCGGCCCCCCGGCGGAAATCAAGTCCGACATTTTGTGGGTTGGTTTGCCGCGGGTGCCTTCGCCGGTCCACGTGTAGCGCGTAGAGAGCTTTACCGAATCGAACGCACGAATAGCATGGCTAATGCGGACGTTGCTTTAGGAATGCAAGCTATAAACATGGGCTTCGAATTCAGTAAAACCGGGGATTATAAGGCCCTGGCGCAAGCCATCTGGAAAGACTTGTGCGGCCAGAAGACACAGTTGAATCTGCCATAAACACTGTAATTGCGTGAAATTCGAATTCTCCATACAGAGGCGGCCCAGGAGTGTTGTGGTTTTCTCTCCCAACGGGTTTAAGAGCTACCGACAAGTGGTACTGAGTGTTTCTTTAGTCCTGCTGTTTGGGACCAGTTGTGGTTTGCAAGACCGACCAGTTAACCGTTGGCAAAGTGCCGGCACCCCCTTTGCGGTTCGCATCACTGAGCTGGAAGAACGGCAGTTTCCGCTATCAAAGTTTAAGTATGTCTTTGAAGTAAAACCCGCCGCCTCGGATCGATGGAAGGAGATCATCGTTGCAACGACAGACGATGATGTCCCTATTCCGCACGAGCAAGTTCGGTTTATAAACAATCACACGGCATACGTGTTTATGGTTGACAGGTACGCCGTTACGACAGACGGTGGCCGTTCATGGTCCACTTGGAACGCTAACGATCAAGCCAGTAATGTTGTTCAGTATCCCGGCCAATTCTATATATCAAAAGTTCTTGTAAACCCTGATGGAAGTGGTTCGCTCATGGCTGCTGCACGTTCTGCTGACAAACGAACTCACCGATTTCAGACCTCCGATTTTGGTCGTACCTGGGTGTTGAACTGATTTACATTGGGCGTGTCATTACTGCTGCTGGCTTTTCCGATCTCCAAAAACCCCTAGGCATTCGCCACCCTCCTCGGCTAGAATCCGCGGAAAAATTTACGTGGGTCCCCACCCTCAGAAAAAAGGTCCGGAGAAGCCGATGAAGAAGACTACTTCTGTCGTTGTTCTAACCTTTCTGTTCGCACCGATCTTGTTCGTTGTTGGCCAAGCTCAAAACGCAGCGCACTGGCCGCAATGGCGTGGACCGTTCTTCAATGGCATGGCCCGTGGCGATGCGCCGACGACGTGGAGCGACACAAGTAACATCAAGTGGAAGACGGAGATACCGGGGAAAGGACATTCGACACCGGCGATTTGGGGTGATCGAATTTTTGTGACGACCGCCGTCCCGATAGCGAAACCGCCGGATGCTCCGACAACAACTGGAGCACCGCAAGGCGCAAATCAGTTTCAGGGTCAGCAGGGTGGCGGCCAACGCGGCGGACAACGTGGACCAGGCGGTGGTGCTGGTCCATTGGTCGAACATCGCTTCGACGTTCTCGCTCTCGATCGTAAGACCGGAAAAATTCTCTGGCAGCGAACAGCGAAAACCGCCACGCCGCATGAAGGCTTTCACCGCGCCTACGGCAGTTTCGCTTCCAACTCACCCGTTACCGACGGTAGGTACGTCTATGCTTCCTTCGGTTCCCGCGGCATCTACGCCTACGACTTCAACGGCAAACTCATCTGGGAAAAGGATCCTAACGTTCAGATGAAAATGCGACTGGCGTTTGGTGAAGGCGCGGCGCCGTTACTCGCAGGCAATCGTCTGTTTATCGTTTTCGATCACGAAGTCGAATCCGGATCGTTCATCGTTGCGCTCGACAAACGCAACGGCAAAGAGCTATGGCGTTCTGCACGCGAGGAGCGCAGCTCGTGGAGCACGCCACTCGCAATTGAGCACAACGGTCGTACGGAGATCATCGTCAGCGCAACGAACAGAGTTCGCAGCTACGATCCGGAAACCGGCAAAGTGCTATGGGAATCAGGCGGTCTCGGCGCGAACGTCATTCCCGTACCTGTTCATCAAAACGACATCGTCTACGTGATGAGCGGCTATCGCGATCCGAAACTGATGGCGATCAAGCTCGGCAAGCAAGGTGATCTGACGGGTTCGGATGCCATCGCCTGGAGTCACACGCGGGGCCTTGCCTACACAGCCTCGCCCGTTCTTTACGACAACAAACTCTACGTCGTAACCGATAACGGACTGATCACCGCTTTCAATGCCACCACCGGCGAGCCATACTATGCACAAACGCGCCTGCCCAAAGCGTATAACCTGAAATCATCGCCGGTCGGCGCGAACGGCAAGTTGTATTTGGCGATGGAAGACGGCGACGTAGTGGTGTTAAAGATGGGTGAGAAGTTTGAAGTGCTGGCGACCAATCATCTGACCGATCAAATCTTTATCGCGACGCCGGTGATTGCGGCGGGCGAGCTTTATTTGCGGGGACAAAACACGCTGTTTTGTATTAGCGAAAAGAAGTAGGTTCCCGCAAAGGCGCAAAGGCTCAAAGACGCAAAGATAGAAGACGCAACGACGCAACGTGGAAATAATCTAACTTAAGACAGCCTGCCTGGCGCCTTTGCGCCTTTGCGGGAAACATTCTAGACGCTTATGGCTGAACCCCGGACCGCAATTGAGCGTGGTCGGTTCGGCGCATCGATGCGACGCGATGCGTGGTGGGTTGAGCTTGTGCCCGTCATCGTCGTTCTTGGCGCCTTCAGCATTTACGCCACCTGGCGCGCGTTTGAAAACGATTACTACGAATGGGGACCATACCTGTCTCCGTTCTATTCGCCGCTCATTAAACCAAGCTGGTGGCCGCTCTCGCCGGCGCTGCTCATCCTTGGTGGTCCACTCGGTTTTCGCGCCACTTGTTACTACTACCGCAAGGCTTATTACCGTGCTTTCTTTCTAGACCCGCCGGCGTGCGCAGTCGGCGAGGGTCGTTCGCATCGTTATCGCGGCGAAACCGCGTTCCCACTCATTCTGCAAAACCTGCATCGTTACTTCCTCTACATCGCGCTTATTTTTCTGATCATTCTCTGGTACGACGCTATTCACGCGTTCTTTTTTGACGGGCGATTCGGGATCGGTGTCGGTACGCTGGTCCTGCTCGCCAACATCATTCTGCTTTCGTTCTACACGTTCTCGTGCCATTCGTTGCGACACATCATAGGCGGCAAAGTCGATTGCTTTTCGTGTGTCGCCTTCGGTGGTCCACGGCACAAGGCGTGGAAAGGTCTCAGTTTTCTCAACGATCATCACATGTTGTTTGCGTGGTTAAGTTTGTTCTCGGTTGGTCTCGCCGATCTTTACGTTCGACTGGTCGCGAGCGGCACGATTCAGGACTTGAGATTGCTGTGAACGAAAAGTTCGAGACTCACGAACATGATGTGTTGATCATCGGCGCCGGCGGCGCCGGATTGACCGCGGCGATCGAGGCCTTGGGCCACGGCGCAAGCGTCGCCGTTGTGTGCAAGTCGTTGCTCGGCAAGGCGCACACGGTTATGGCTGAAGGTGGCATTGCCGCGGCGATGGCGAATGTTGATGCCGCTGACGACTGGCGCACGCACTTTCGCGACACGATGCGTGGCGGAAAGTTTCTGAACAACTGGCGCATGGCCCAGATTCACGCGCAGGAAGCGCCGGATCGTGTGCGTGAGTTGGAACAGTGGGGCGCGTTATTCGATCGCACCAGCAGCGGCGACATTTTGCAGCGAGCCTTTGGTGGTCACACGTACAAGCGACTCTGTCACGTTGGCGATCGTACCGGTCTCGAGATGATTCGCACGTTGCAGGATCGCGGTGTTCATCTCGGCGTTGACGTTTACATGGAGTGCGCCGTTACGCGTTTGCTGAAGGACGGCGATCGCATCGCGGGCGCGTTCGCCTACTGGCGCGAGACGGGCCGGTTCGTCGTCTTCAAAGCGAAATCCGTCGTGATGGCGACCGGCGGCATCGGCAAGGCGTGGCGCATCACGTCGAACTCGTGGGAGTACACCGGCGACGGAATGGCGCTCGCTTACGACGCAGGGGCTGAACTGATCGACATGGAGTTTGTGCAGTTTCATCCGACGGGAATGGTTTGGCCGCCGGGTGTTCAGGGAATACTCGTAACGGAAGCAGTTCGCGGCGAAGGCGGAATCCTGCGCAACAAAGAAGGCGAACGGTTCATGGAGCGTTACGATCCCGAGAAGATGGAACTGTCCACTCGCGACGTCGTAGCGCGCGCGATCTACACCGAAGTACGCGAAGGCCGCGGGACGGAGCATGGCGGCGCGTATCTCGACATTTCGCACAAACCGGCGGAGTATGTGAAACGAAAACTCCCCAGCATGTATCACCAGTTCAAGGAACTTGCCGATGTGGACATCACGCAGGGTCCGATGGAAGTTGGACCAACATGTCATTACATGATGGGCGGGATACGCGTCGAAGCGGAAACGGCACAAGCCACGGTGCCGGGTTTGTTTGCTGCGGGTGAGGCAGCGGCCGGACTTCACGGCGCCAATCGACTCGGTGGCAATTCGCTTTCCGATTTGCTCGTGTTTGGCAAACGCGCGGGCGCCGCGGCCGCCGAACATGCCAGGCGAGCCGCGCCGGTGGACATCGACGGCGGCGACGTCGAAAAGGCGACCCGCGAAATGCTCGAACCATTCGAACGCGCCTCAGGTGATAGTCCTTACCAGATTCATCGCGAACTGGAAGAGACGATGCAGAATTACGTCGGCATCTTTCGCAATGAGGAAGATCTGCAAAAGGGACTGTCGGAACTCGAAAACTTGAAACAGCGGGCGGCTGTCGTGAAAGTTGACGGTTCACGTTTGTTCAATCCCGGTTGGCACCTCGCGCGAGATCTGAAGTCGATGCTGACGGTTTCGGAGGCGGTTGCGTTGAGTGCGCAGGAACGGAAGGAGAGTCGTGGCGCGCACAGCCGGATCGATTTTCCGAAGTACGATGAAACGTGGGCCAAACAGAACAATGTGATCGTTCGCGACGGCGATCAGATGAGGTTGAAACAGACTCCGATCTCCGAGATACCTGCGGAGTTGAAAGAGCTTGTCAGTGGTCAGTAGTCCGTTGTCAGTGGTCAGTAGTCCGTTGTCCGTTGGCAGTACACCACTGACCACTGACCACTGACCACTGACCACTGACCACTGACCACTGACCACTGACCACTGACCACTGACCACTGACCACTGACCACTGACCAAGACAATGGCTAACGCAACGTTCAAAATCTTTCGCGGCGATCGCAACGGCGGCGAGTTGCAGCAATACGAAGTGCCAATCGCGCCTGGAATGGTCGTGCTTGATGCGTTGCATTACATCCAGGGACACGCGGCGCCGGATCTTGCTGTGCGTTGGAACTGCAAGGCGGGAAAATGTGGCTCTTGTTCCGCGGAAGTGAACGGCCGTCCCCGTCTAACCTGCAAAACTCGTTTGGATGATCTACCGCTCTCGGAACCAGTGACCGTTCAGCCGATGAAGAGTTTTCCGATCATCAAAGATCTGGTGACTGACGTGTCGTGGAACTATCAGGTAAACCGCAAGATCCCGGCGTTTAGCGCCGCGCCGAATGTCGAATGGAAAATGGACCAGCGCGACGTCGATCGCGTGCAGGAGTTTCGTAAGTGCATCGAGTGCTTCCTTTGTCAGAACGTCTGTCACGTGCTGCGGGACCACAACCGCCAGGATCGATTTGGCGGGCCGCGTTTCTTTGTGCGCGTTGCGGGACTGGAGATGCATCCTCTCGATAACGTCTCGCGGACGCATCTGTTGAAAGACGAGCTGGGAGTTGGCCTTTGCAACATCACGAAGTGTTGCACCGAGGTCTGTCCCGAAGACATTCACATCACCGACAATGCCATCATTCCCCTTAAAGAGCGGGTAGTTGACGACTATTACGATCCAATTCGCTGGTTCTTACGTAAATTGAAAGGAAAGAAAAATGGAGCTTAAACTCAAGCCGATATCACGCGCCGGTATCAGCGAAGCGATCGCGAAGGTTGAGCTCTATCGTTACTTGAACGAACCAGGCGAAGCCGAGTCGATTTGTCGCGACATACTCGCGGTCGAACCAACTCACCAGGGGGCACTGCGCTTACTCGGACTGGCGATCACAGACCAGTTCAAAGGCAACATGACCGATCGATATACAGAAGCGATAAGCGTCTTCAAGTCGCTGTCGAGCAACTACGAACGGATTTATTGCTGCGGCCTGATGCACGAGAGAAAAGCGAAAGCACAACTACGCGCCGGCTTTCCGCCGCCGACAGTCAAGCCCGAATTCGAAGAGGCGATGAGGTTCTTCGAAGAAGCGGAGAAGATCAGTCCGCCTGAAAATGATGATGCCATCCTGCGTTGGAACCGTTGTGTACGTTTACTGCAAAGTTTGATGCCCGCCGCGTGGGAAAAAGATATGGACGAAGTCGAGGTCGACGATGGCCCGCCCGTGAATCGGTCGCCGTTCTCCGCGGTCTGAAATACATCCTCGATGCCCCTCGCCCCCAAAACACAATTAGATCGCTATGAGATCCGCTCGCTGCTGGGCGCGGGCGGTATGGGTGAGGTGTACCTGGCCCAGGACACCAGCTTGAATCGACGAGTTGCGTTGAAAGTATTGCCGCCGGAAGTCGCTTCAAATCACGACCGCATGCGTCGTTTCAAACAGGAAGCAACTGCTGCAGCCTCGTTGAATCATCCGAGCATCGCGCACATTTACGAGATTGGCGAGTCTAATGGACTCAACTTCATCGCGATGGAGCACGTCGCTGGCTCGACCCTCCGCACTAAGATTCACGAAGAAGGCGAGGAGCTTCCGAAACTACTGCGCGCTCTGCAACACGTCGCCGAAGGACTCGCGAAAGCGCACGATGCCGGAATCGTCCATCGCGATCTCAAACCCGACAACGTGATGATCACGTCTGACGGTCACGGCAAGATTCTCGATTTCGGTCTCGCGAAGTTGCTGGAGAAATCGGTTGACTCGGACTCCGTTGGTGTCAGCACTGAAGACCCCACGAGGCTTCAGCACTCAACTCCCGGCGTGATTCTCGGAACGGCCGGTTACATGTCGCCGGAACAGGCGCAAGGCAAGACGAAAGAGATCGATCATCGTGCCGACATCTTTTCTTTTGGCTGCATTCTGTTTGAAGCGGTCACCCGGCGCAGGGCGTTTTCCGGTACTGACACGATTGACACGCTAAACAAGATCATTCGCGAACCCGCGCCTTCGATTTCGCAGTTTAATCCTACCGCGCCCGCCGATTTGCAGCGAATCGTTCGTCGTTGTCTCGCGAAAGATCCGAACGAGCGTTATCAAAACATCAAAGACGTCGCGATCGAGTTGAAGGATATCCGGCGTGAACTACAAGAGAGTGCGACCGAAACGTCGTCATCCTCGTCGAGCAGCGAAGCGAAGACGATATGGAACTCTGAAGCTACCGTAATCGGAAATCCGTCGGATGCTGCCACGACGGCGCCGCAGAGTTCGCCTTCGACGCGTGCTTCCAGCGCCGAGTTCATCGTCAACGAGATCAAGCGACACAAGTTTGCGACGGTGCTTGTTGTCGCTCTGGTGTTGGTCGTCGGCGCTGCCGTCGCGTTTGGCACTCGCTCATATTGGCACGCAGACAGCACGGAAGTCGCAGTCGAGTCGATCGCTGTCATTCCATTTGTTAATCAGAATCATGATGCGGGTGTTGACTGGATCTCCGATGGTCTCACTGAAAGCATCATCAACAATCTGACGCAGCTTCCAAACCTCAAAGTAATCGCGCGGAGTTCAGTGTTTCGTTATAAAGGCCGGGCAGACGATCCGTTGGCGATTGGTAAGGAACTCGGCGTGCGAGCCGTGCTGACCGGCCGCTTGAAGCAACGTGACGACGCGATGCTGATTAGTGTCGAACTGGTTGATATTCGCGACAACAAACAACTTTGGGGCGAACAGTACGAACGGAAGCTTGCCGATATGCTTTCTGTGCAGCGTGAGATCGCGCGCGAGATCACAAACAACTTGCGGCCGACGTTGTCAGGTGTCGATCGCTCGCGCATGGACAAGCAGTACACGACGAATTCGGAAGCGTATGAGCTGTATTTGAAAGGCCGTTTCTACTGGAACAGGCGCACGCCCGATGACTTCAAACAGGCGATCACGTTTTTTGAGCAGGCAATCGCTAAGGATCCGAACTATGCGCTCGCGTATTCGGGTTTGGCTGACGCATACACGCTCCTGACTGTTTACACCAACGAGCTGCCGCGGGAACTGATGCCAAAGGCGAAAGCGGCGGCGCTCAAAGCTCTCGAAATCGACGACAAACTTGCCGAAGCCCATGCTTCACTCGGTCAGATCGCCATCTACTATGATTACGATATCGTTACCGCCGAAAAGGCGTATCACCGCGCACTTGAACTAAATTCCAACTACGCCTCCGCGCACCAATGGTTAGCTGAGCATCTCTCGTCACTGAAACGCTTCGACGAAGCTATTGCCGAGATCAAACGAGCACTCGAACTTGATCCGATGTCCGTCATAATGAATCGCATTTACGGCGACATCCTTATGGACATGGGGCGAGTTGATGACGCTATCCAGCAATATCAGAAGACTTTAGAACTTGATCCGAACTTTCCGACTACTCTGTTTTTTCTCGGTCGCGCTTATGAAGCTAAGGGCATGTACGATCAAGCCGTCGCTTACTACGATATGAGTGGCCAGCGTTCCGGATTGCCCGCGGAGATCCTCGCAGAGGCTACTCAGGTTTATACAAAGTCCGGATGGAAAGCCTATCTGGAAAAGAGTTTGGAACAGATCTTGCGCAACCGGCGAACCGGCGCTTTCCGCCGTTTGTCGTCGCTTCTTATTACGCACGACTTGGTCGAAAAGACGAAGCGTTTGCCTGGTTACAGCGAGGATACGAAGAACGTGACTTTCGCATGAGACATGTCAATGTTTCCTTCGAGTTCGACAGTTTGCGATCAGATCCTCGTTTCGTAGAATTTCTACGCCGCCTGGAGTTGCCGGAGTGAAGGTCGTCGGCTCTGGCTTCGTCGTCGCCCTCTCAGCTAAAATTCCCTAACCATTCCAATGCGTAAATTACTTGCGCTCATACTGGCTGTTCTTGTGTGCGCCTCGGTGCCGTTGTCGCAGACTGCCGATCAGGATGACGTTGTTCGGGTCGAGACGGACATCACGAATCTTCCGTTCACCGCAGTCGACAAGGAGCGACGCTTCATCACTACGCTGCGCGCGGAGGATGTGCGTGTGCTCGAGGATGGTGTGCCGCAGCAAGTCTTCACGTTTCAGCGCGAGACGGATCGTCCCCTCGCGATCGCGTTTTTGATCGATGTCAGCCGGTCGCAGGAGCTCACGTTGGCGGATGAAAAAGCCGCGGCGCGATCGTTTCTCGAGAACGTGTTTCAGTCGAGTCGAGATCTTGTGGCGATCATTCCGTTCACAGGGCTCGCCTATCTCGAGCAGGAAATGACGCGCGACGTGTTGAGTGTTTACAAGGTGCTTCAGCGTGTCGAAGTTGCGTTGCCGGCGTATCTCGGTTCCGGTCGTCCGTTGACTGGCATCGCGACTGGTCCAGGTTTACTGGCGCCACCGGAAGAAGGGACGACGGCGATATGGGATGCGGTAGCGTTGACGTCGAGCAATGTCCTGGCCAAAACACCGGGTTTGCGGCGTCGTGCGATCATTCTTTTGACGGATGGACACGACACGACGAGCCGGTTGGCGAAGGTGGATGCGATTAACGGTGGCCTTGCCGCTGAAACGGTCATCTATTCGATTGGAATTGGTAACAAGAGGTTTGCGCCCGAGGACAAGGATGCCGTCGACAAGAGTGCGCTCCGCGATCTGGCCCAACGCACCGGCGGGCGTGCTTTTTTCCCAGACAAGAAATTCGATCTGACAGCCGCTTTCGCCGAGATCGAAAAGGAACTGCGCACGCAGTACCTCATCGCTTATTCTTCAACCAACAAGCGCCGCGATGGCTCCTATCGCAAGGTTACGATCGAAATCACCAACCCCGAACTACGCAAAGAAAAACTCGAACTCCGCCACCGCCCCGGCTACTTCGCCAAGCCGGCGGCCTAATAATTTTTCTTTGAATCAACAAAAAATCCTTGACACGGCCGGTGGTCCTGCTTTATACAAAACAGCTTACGTCTGAATCTTGATCGAAAGGAGCCGTGACAAAATTTGCCGATGATCAGCATGAAGCTCAGAAGCTACAACCTGAAATTGCACCCGGCGGGTGCCACGTACGGTCGTGGTCTGGGCTGGTCAATCACCGGCATATTTGACGGCGAATCGGATCAAGATACAGGCGCCGGCGAGAGCCGGAATATCAGGCAATAATCAGCGGGAGCGGACTCCCGCTCCCAAATCTCCAAGAAAAATCGCGAGAATTGTATGGAGCGGGCAGCTTCCCTCGGAGGCTTAAGGCCCGCTCTTATCGTTTTTTGACAATCGAAATACCTTTTTGCGGGATGAAGGCAGGGAGCCTTCCGGATGGCCAACTCGGTGCTTTGCGAGAGTCCGTGAGTTCGCCATCCTCAGGAGAAGTGTGCCTCGAAGTGTGTTCGATGCAACGTTTCTCTCTGCCTTCATCTGTTTTGTAACACAAGTGAACTCGAGATTGCGAAAGGAAGAAAACCAATGAGGAAAGTAGACCACGAAAAAGGAGGTGATGGGCCATGAGGTAGTCAAACCAAATTCCGCTGCTATAGCGCAGCTTAGAAAGGAACCAGAGGTCATGAGCGGAGAACAATCGACGCGGTATCACGTTGAGCGCCGAGAGTTTCTTAACGAAGATTTGTCGATGCCTGGTTTTGTGATCGGCATTGTTCAGGACACCAGCACCATCGCGGATGAAAATGAAGCCTGGAGATATGGAACGATCATGCTCGACTTCGGTGATTGCTATCGTCGCGTGTCGTTCAGTTTCGATTTGAGTGAAACGGAACCGCGACGCCAGGCTCTCAGAAAGATCAACATAATCGCCGAGGTCGTTAACGCTGTTCGCGATGCGATCGAAAAGGAAGTCGAATCTCGCAACGCGCGGCCGCACGTGCAAGACCAAACGCATGCGGCAGTCGCTTAACAGAAACAATATTCGCAATTTCACAGTCACGGAAATAAACTACGAAAGGAGGTCAACAAGTGCCTTACGAAAAGCTACAAATCGGTGGTGCGCAAAAGGAGATTCTCTCCTGGGCGAACCACGAATTCAGCATTGAAGAACAAGTAATGCTACGCAATGTGTCCCGCTTGCCATGCCTGTTCAAGCACGTCGCGCTGATGCCCGACGCGCACCTCGGTAAGGGAAGCATGGTTGGGTCGGTCGTTGCCACAAAGGAGGCTGTAATCCCCGCGACAGTCGGCGTCGACATCGGTTGCGGAATGATGGCAGTGAAGACGCCATTCAAGAGCGGCATCCTCGAGGGCAAGCTAAAAGAGCTTCGTTCGAAGATCGAAGCAGCAATCCCAACCGGGTTCAGTCAGTACGGCGAATCGGTCGACGAATCGTCATACTGGGAAGGCTGGAACGAATTCGCGAACCTGCACGAAGGCGTTCGCGATCGCCAGGCGAAGGCGATGAAGCAACTGGGCACACTCGGTGGCGGAAACCACTTCATTGAAGTTTGTCTCGACACCGACGACTTTGTGTGGCTGATGCTGCACTCAGGCTCACGCAACATCGGAAAGGAACTCGCTGACCGCCATATCTCAACCGCGAAGAGCTTGTGGCGCTTGAGCGAGCTTCCGGATCCAAACCTCGCTTACTTCATTTCCGGTACTGAGGAATTCAAGGCGTACTGGAAAGACCTGGAGTGGGCGCAACGCTACGCGATGAAGAATCGTGAAATCATGATGACGCGTCTGTTGAAGGTATTCAACAAGATGTTCAATCATCGCCAGCCATTCAAGCCGGAACTTGAAGTTAACTGTCACCACAACTACGTCGCTCTCGAGCAGCATTACGGCGAGAACGTTTTCGTCACACGCAAGGGAGCGATCAACGCGGCGGCAGGAACTTACGGCATCATTCCCGGATCGATGGGCGCGAAGTCGTTCATCGTCAAGGGACGTGGTTTGGCGGAGAGTTTTAACTCCTGCTCACACGGTGCCGGACGCAAGTTTTCGCGTGGCGCGGCCAAGCGAAACTTTACGAAGGAAGACCTGGAGCGCCAGACAGCCGGCGTTGAATGTCGCAAGGATTTGGGAGTACTGGATGAAATTCCAGGTGCTTACAAGTCAATCGAAAAGGTGATGAAGAACCAGGAAGATCTGGTTGAAGTAGTCGCCGAGATCAAGCAAGTGGTTTGCGTGAAGGGCTAGACAGCCAAAGCCCTTCACCTCACCCACTCTCACTCACAACAACAACCAAAAGGAGATCAAATGCTCGACTCAACAACCTTGAGTAACGCTCTCGATCTCTCCAACCAATTGGAGAGTCTCGCTTACTGACGAGCACAGGTTCCATTCTTTCAAAAAGGCTGGATCACCTGATGCGCCGCAGTGACCGGGTAAACAGGAAACAGGCTTCATTCAGAAGCCACCAGCAATAGAAAGAAGGTTATGGAAACACAGTTGTTAGAAACAATGTTTGGACGTATGGGAGCACGCGTCAAGGTTCGCCACGTGAGGTCGCCGCGAGAACGGGCCGGCGTGGACATCCGAATCGATAACTGCGGCGAGTACTTCGACATCGGCGTCTCTCCCCTCGAGCCGATTGAGTATCAGGTGATCGATGTCCGACCGGAAGCGAGACACCTGCTATTGATGGCTCGCACGAATGAGGAAAAGCAGAAGTTCCTTTGTGGTCATGACGAAAGACACTGGTTTGTTTGCGCTGTTCCCGGTGCTTCAGTGTCGAATGTGAAAGCCGCGATGGAAGCTTTGCAGCCGCAGGAAGTGCGAACGTCAGTTCAACGAAGAGTCAAGCGGATCAAGAATCGACTCAAACGCCGGAACGAAGCATTTGTCCGGCAGGGGGAATGGTTCTTTATTCCTGCTCCCAATCTGACCGTTAACGAAAAGTTAATCCGGAAGAACGAACCGCTCAGCCGCGGTTGGGGCAGCAAGCCGCACATGTGCCAGTACCTGTACCGTGATGGCGGAACGGTGGTCTATGTCTGTGGCCGTCGCCCGAATGGCGTCACTGCGGAACGGTACCGGCAGCTTCTGTTGGAGAACCGCGAAGCAGGAACCTGGAATTGGACCACGCGGTTGCGCGACGCAAACGTTTACGTTTGTGGCCGCGTATCGCATGTGGATCACAAGACAGTGGTGCTGAACGGCTGGCACCGGGTGCTGATGAACACCGAGCGTCTTGCGCCGGGAGCACCATCGGTTGTTTTCCTCGATTAACCAAGTTTCAAGAGCGGTGACTTCGTACCTTGCGAAGTTTGCCGTCCTCACCACCCGCTCTTGAACCCTTTTTCACCCCACGCAAACACAAATCAAAACGAAAGGAGGTGATCCTACGAACGGGCAGGCCGGGCAGAATTGCGAATTGCGAGATTGGTAAATTCCGCATTTTCCGCAATTCAAAATTCGCAATTCCGATGCGTCTGCCTCTGAGTATGAACAGAAGAACAATCACCTATAAGAAATGCGAATTGCGAATTGCGGAAATGCGAAATTAGCTGTTCCGCAATCTCGCAATCTCGCAATTCGCATTTCGAAATTCGAAATTCGCAATTTACGAAAGGAGGTGCCGGGTGATGGCACTCGATGGAAGAGTACTTTTGCTAAACCAAACTTATGAACCGCTCGGCACAGTCAGTGTCGCGCGAGCGGTGGTCATGTCAATCAAGGGCACGGTGACCGTCGAAGAGCTCGACGGCGATCGCGTGCTGCGTTCGGCGCGGACGGAGTTTCCCGTTCCGTCTGTAATTCGACGCCGAAGTTACATCAACGTGCGCCAGCGTCGCGAAGCGTCAGGTATGAGACGAACGCGTATTTACATGCGCGACAAGTTTCGCTGCCAGTATTGCGGAGTCCGGAAGTCGCCGGGCGATCTGACGTTGGACCACATTCTGCCGCGTTCCCGCGGTGGAGATAACTCGCCGGTGAATATCGTCACGGCGTGTGTCTCCTGCAACGGTCGCAAGGGAAACCGCACGCCGTCTGAAGCACGCATGCCGCTGCTTACTTCGCAAACAGCGTTGCGTGTAAAACTCGAACGCGTCGTGCTTTGCCACTACGCCGAAGCGCGCAGCGAGTGGCGCAAGTACCTTTTCATGGACGTCTACGACGATCGCGACGTCCGCGATAAGGTCGAACGCGAACGCGCCCGCCGGTGATCACCAATCGCAAAAAGGTATTTCCATTGTCATTAGACGAAATGATTGGTGAACTATGTTTTTACGATTTATCGGTACAGAAATTGACGAGGACTCACGAGTTTCGATGGGTCTGTTCGTGCTGCCGAAAAACTGATAGATGAGGTGGAGCTTCACGAATATGAGTACGACGAGCTGATGGAATGTATTACATGGTTTCGACGCCATTTGCGAGATCCATTTCGTTATCGATTGGACCCAGAGCGCCTGGCCTATCGATCAATCTGCTGGTTTCGCTCCACCGCTCATGAACATTTACGCCACGCGTGGGAGATGGTCGCGATTCTCGAAGAGCGAGACTTTTTCATGCGCATGATTAAAACCGAGATGCCGGGTTACATCATTTACGAAGACGAAGCACAAGTACTCGCGCATCCTTACTCTGACCTACGACGACTTTTGAAAACACAACTATGAGCATCGAAAACTTCATCCGTGACTCACTACACAAACCGAACGACTACATCGCGTATCACGTCGGGCGGGAATTGGCGGAGCTGCACCCGGACAAATCAATTCTCGAAGGCCGCGCCGGATATTTCGATCTCGACGCGTTCGTCCGCGACGAAAAATGCTCGGTGATCGAGGAAAAGTCCGTCTTTCACCACGTGGGGACCGAATGGATGGGCACCGGCGAGAAACCACGCCAGTACATCGAGAACGCCTGGCTGAACGTCCTCTGGAAAGGACAACTACTCGACGTCATCCTCATCACCTGGACCGAAGGCTGCTACCGCCGCCGTCACCACTGGATCGTCGCCGACGAAAAACAACTAGCCGACGACTTCTTCAACGCAGTCTGCGAATGGGGCTGCGAAGTGCACGGCGAGATTCTCGTCTACCACGGCGGCGGCTTCGACAAGGACTTGGAACTCTTCGACTCGATCAAAACGTCAACCTTCGACAACCTCGTCCTGCGCGACTCACTGAAGGAAGAGATCCAAAACGACTTCACTCAGTTCTTCGACTCACGCGAGATCTACGAGCGTTACGGAATCCCGTGGAAACGCGGCGCCATCTTCATTGGCCCACCAGGAAACGGAAAGACCCACACGCTCAAGGCGCTGATCAACCAACTCGGCAAACCATGCCTCTACGTCCGGAGCTTCAAGTCGGAATGCGGAACGGAACAGGACAACATGGCGGAAGTTTTCGAACGCGCGCGCATGGCGCCATGCATCGTTATTCTCGAAGACCTCGACTCGATGATCGACAACAAGAACCGATCGTTCTTTCTAAACGAGCTCGATGGCTTCCAGTCAAACAACGGCGTGGTGGTGCTGGCAACAACCAACCACCCCGCCAAACTCGACTCGTCGATTCTCGAACGTCCAAGCCGGTTCGATCGCAAGTACCACTTCCACCTACCAGCGGACGCAGAGCGCCTCGCGTACATCATGCGGTGGAACAACGACCTGCAAACAGATCTACAAGTGTCGGAAAATGGTGCGGCCCAGGTGGTTAGCGTTACGGAAGGCTTTTCATTTGCCTATTTGAAGGAACTATTCGTCGGCTCGATGGTGCAATGGATGTCCGAGGGCCGTAGCAGATCGATGGACGACATTCTGCTCGCCCAAACGGAATTGCTGCGCGGCCAGATGAAGATCCAGAAAAGCAAGAAGGCAAAAGATTAGTTGGTGTCTTAATTTCCTCTGCGTAGTCTCTGCAGTCCTCTACGTCGCTCCGGTTCATATGTTTTTGCGGTTTTTTACCGCAGAGTCGCAGAGGACCGCCGAGGTACGCAGAGAATGCTGGCAAACTAGACACCACCAAAGATTAGGTTAAACTAGGCCGCGCCTTATCTGTTGTTCTCCGGAGTTGACCCTTGAGATGAGCCTCGCCGCCCAGACTCTCCGAGCCATTACTGCCTTTCTTGCTATTTGTCTCGTGATCTTTGCGTCCGCCGGCAAAATCGCCGCGCAGGAAGAACAGAACAAACCGGGCGGCTCGACTGTACGCGGCACTGTCATTTACTCCGACACAGGCCGTCCCCTAAGGAATGCCAAGGTCGCTCTCTACTATAACGAACCATTAGCGACTCAGTTACACGGAATCACGGATTGGCGCGGCAAGTTTGCGATAGAGGGCATTCCAGCCGGACGTTATCTTCTCGTGGTAGATGCGCCCGGAATTCTCACGCCGCCGCAAGGTGTCAGGACAAGTCCACGTCCCAAGATTCCGCAGCTCAGCTTGAGTGGCGAGCGAGACCTGTTCACGGAACTCGTTGTCAACGGAACTGATAGTGTCGACAACGTGAAGATTCACGCGGTCCGTGGTGGAGTGATAACAGGCCGCGTCGTAACCGACGACGATCAACCGCTGCCAAAAGCAGAGATCAAACTACTCCGCAAGCAGGGTGGTAAATGGCTGCCGGTAAACTTTACCTGGGAAGTCTATCGGATACATCGTAAAGATTTGCGCACGGATCCCAATGGCGTCTATCGCATCGCCGGTTTGCCTGCCGGCGATTACCTGGTTCGCGCTTCAGAGTCGTCGCTTGAGACTGACGGACGTCCCGTACCCGACGACGTGTATAAAAGCGGGTCGTTCATGATGGCCTACCACCCGTCAGCCACCACCGTTGAAGATGCACAAGCGATAACTGTCGTCGAGGGCAGTGAGTCAACAGGTATCGACATACGTCTGCCCGACCGTACGCCGTATTCAATAGCAGGAAGAGTGGTTGGACCAGAGAACCAGCCCGGCATCGAAGCGCGAATCCGGATCGAGCGCCGGGACGAACTCGGATATGTCGATGCGGAATTCGAAGTTTCTGCCTACGCAGGCATGGATGGGAGTTGGCGGATACCGGGTGTGTCTGCGGGAGATTACGTGATCACCGTCTTTGGACCAATTAAGAAGGAACCCAGAGAAGAGGCTGCGTTGCTGGGGGTTGCACCCAAACGTCTCAACATTCGCGTCGCCGAGGGAGACGTAGTCGTGCCCGACATCAAACTCGGGTGGGGCGCGACGGTTTCCGGAAAAATGACCCTGGACGGGAAACCATTCAAAGGGTCGGACGAATTCTTTCCCCGACTTCTTTGGGCGGGTGGCGGCGCTTTTGAACCTCAATCCGCCTCAAATCCCATGTCCTCATCTGATCGATACTCAAATATGGGCGGTACCAGGGTGGGTGAAGACGGATCGTTTTCCATAGCTTCATTAGCGGCCGGAAAATATTGGTTCGCGATGTCATCAGTTACGGCAAAGAAATTCTATCTAAAATCACTGACTAGAAAAGGCGTTGATCTGACGCAGGCGCCAATTAAATTGAAGGACGACACAGTTCTGGATGATGTAGTTGTTGCGCTCGGATCAGACTTCGCGAGTATCGAAGGTGAGCTGACGATGAGCGAGGGACAGACGAAACGTTCTCTGCGCGATGCCGTCGTAGTGCTCGCTCCAGCGAACGACGCAACCAGGAGGATTGCATCGGAACTTCACACCGTACAGCCAGACGTTGCGGGCAAATTTAACTTCACGTGCGCGCCGGGAGAATACTTCGTCGTCGCGCTGACGCCGGCGCAGTTGAAGAATCTGCCGCCGATCACTGATGAGTATTTTAAGAACGACACGAAGAAGTTTATGCGGATCAAGGTTCGGGCCGCGGAGAAATTAAGGGATCTAAAGATACCGATCGGAACTAATTAATCGAATGCCATCGACGACTACAATCCGAGTGCTGCTGTTCTTTGCTCTCGTGTGCCTGCCTTCGATCGTGAGCGCGCAGGAAAAGCCCGTCGGGTTATCGACGATCAGTGGCCGTGTGGTTTTCGCCGACACCGGACGGCCTGTGCGACGAGCTACGTTGAAGTTGTATACCGACCTAAAGCTCAACGCAGTTCGAACTACCGCAGCCAACCTCCGCGGAGAATTTCGGTTTAGCGAAGTTGCGGCAGGCACTTACTTCGTTGTCGCAGAGTTTCCCGGCGCGTTGTTTCCTCGCTCGTCATATGTAGCCAATGAGTTTGGTATCGGCAGCGATACGGAAATGGAGTCGGCAAAGGTCGCCGTTGACGGAAAGAACTCGATGCGCTGCGAAGTGCGCGTCTTTCGCGCCGGCACGATTCGAGGGACCATCACCTACGCTGACGGGGAACCGGCCGTGAACGGTCGAATCGCGCTTTTTCGCAGGAAAGATGGGGTGGTAGTGCCGTACTTTGGTGAGACTGTAATGACTAACGATCGCGGGATGTATCGCATCGACGGTCTTCCCGCGGGTGAGTATTTTGTCGGCGTGGTAGTCGGGAAAGTTTCAGCCTCTTCGGGCAGACGAATCGAGGACGGAAACATACCGACGGCTTACTATCCGGGTGTCGCAAACATTTCTGAAGCTAAGGTTATTCAGATCGAGTCCGGATCTGACGTCGCCGGAGTGAGCATAACGTTCGACGATCATCCTCTGCGACAGATTTCGGGAGTTGTTAAATGGCGACGAGATGGTACCACGGTGAATAATGCTTCATTGTTCTTGCGCCGGAAGGACGAACCCGCATTCAATCTTTCGCTCTGGACCTTGTATGAATCAATGGGCCGTGAAAGCGAAGATGAGGCAGGGTCCTTCGTCAAGGACGTTGGCCTGCTCTCGAACAGTTTTCCCCCGTTCTTCGATACAGATAAAACAGGAGAATGGAAGTTTATCGATCTCCCGCCAGGAACGTACCTCATTACGGCTTTCGCAGAACGGCCAAAAGAGAAGAGATCGGCAATTGGCGACGGAGCCGCCGGAGATAGTCCCGGCTCGGATAACGATTCAAGACACGTTGCCTTTCAGCAGACTGAGATAACGATCGCCGATGAGGATCAGAAGAACATTACGATCGAGTTGCCAGAGGGAAACAGGATTTTGGGAACCGTTACGGTCGAAGAATCGGAAAAGGTCAAGGTCTCTATATTGGTGGACCAAAAACGCGCCAACGAGTTGCTGATGAGTGTGCCGAACTTCAGCCGGGATGATGGCACGTTCATACTTGCAGGCATTCCGAGCGGCGAGGTAACCCTCGACGCCGACGTGTCGGGTTTTCGTGATTTCTACTTGAAGTCAATCACACTTGGTGGTCAGGATCTATTGCGTGAACCACTGGTCGTTACGCCAGACTCGGAAATCACCGGTGTTAGCATCAACATCGGAAAAGGTTTAGCGACTCTGAGTGGACGCGTACAGTTTAAGGAAGATGGGTCACCTTCCGCTGGTGGTGGAGTGTTGCTCGTCAAGGCCGATCCGAAATTGTGGCATTTGCGCAGCTCAAAGCGCTTTGCAATGACCAACGCAGCCGGTGAGTTCAAAGTAAGTTGCGCACCGGGAGACTATCTTGTTTTCACCTGGCCTGCCGGCGCTCAGCCCTGGCAAACGATCGAACAGTTTGTGCGGATGAATGTTTCTACAGCGCGAACCGTCTCGTTGCAAAGTAAGGAAGAAAAGCAAATCGAGTTGACGCTTAGCCGTCCACGCAAGTGAGCGTCAGTGGCTCATCGCGTAGATCACCACGTTGATTCCCACCTTGTAAGCAGGCAGGCCATACTTCACTGGATAAGCGGGATCGTTGATCCATTCCCACGCGTCGCCGAGGTCGGAGTTACGAGCCATAAAGACCATCAGACGTCCATTCTTGTTCTCGATGCCCATGTAGTACGGAACGACCCCGCCTTTTTCTGACGTGATTCCACGCTGCGCGTTGTAAACGTTCGGTACCTGGACGATCTCCTCGACATCGAGATAGGAATGGAAGATCGGGTGAGTCAAAGCGAGTTCCTTGATCTCCAATTCAGGAACGATCTTTTGAAACTGTTCCTGGACGTTTTGCCATTCATACTCGCCCCAGAAATCGTCGAGGAAGATGAAGCCGCCGCGCATGATGTACTCACGCAGGCGCGCGGCCTGTTCGGTGGTCAGTTCCATGAAGCCGGGCTCGACGACGTAAAGGATCGGATAGTCGAAGATGCGATCGTCCAGTATTTCGAGTGCTTCCGGCCGGGGTGCGATCTTGAGATTGGTACCGGCCCATTCACGCAGGCCGACGATAAAGTTGTTATCTGCTTCAGGATAGTCGGTGGTCCAGGTTCCGCCGCCGTAACCGCGACGTCCGTACCCGCGCATCGGCGATTCGTAAATAGTACGTACGAAGGTGAACTCGCCGAAGGACAGGCCTGTGCCCGAGTCGGTGTTCGTAGTCGTTGGCCGGCGGCGGTTGCGGAAGTTGCCGAATTGATCGTACTGCGACACCGCCACCGTTGGAATCAGCAGCGCGAGCAGGAACATTGGTATCAGCAGACGCTTTAAGACGTTATTTATCATTTCTCGTTTTCCATTTTTCATTTAGCTACAAATGACAAATGACAAATGTCAAATGTCAAATGACCAATGAAAAATGCCTACTGTCTGGGTCGTGCGCCCGATAGGCGACGATAATATTCCTCAACTGCACGACGATATTTCTCGGGCGCCGCGCCTTCATCTCGGAGCCGCAGGTTTGTGCGTCCGCTGAGTTGTTGCAAGTGGCGGCTAAGTTCGAGTTCGAGTTGGCGCAATGGTTCGATGACTGCTTCTTTCACGTGTGCGGCGGTTGCAGCGTTACCTTCCATGCGGCCGTCGGCCAGGCGTTTGAGTTCCTCGATCACTTCATCGAGACGGCCCGCACCCAATCCGGTTGTGCCCCACTCGCGTCGCAAGTCCTGGGCTTCGCGAAGTCGCTCGCGCACTTCGGCGGAGAGTTGGCGGTTGTCGCCCCAGTCACCGCCCATCGGTCCCCACTGTGGGCCAGCATATTGCCGGTTGCTGCGACCGTCGCCACCGTTCTGCGTGCCGCCGGATCGTTGGCCGTCTTGTTGTTGGCCCTGTTGCTGACCTTGTTGTCCTTGTTGTCCCTGTTGCCCGGACTGACCTTGTTGTCCCTGCTGACCGGACTGACCTTGTTGACCCTGTTGTCCCTGCTGACCTTGTTGTCCTTGCTGACTCTGTTGACCCTGTTGACTTTGTTGTTGACCTTGTTGGCCCTGTTGACCGCGTTGATTTCGCTCATCCAAACGACGTCGAAGCGAATCGAGACTGTCAGCGAGTTGACGTGTGCGGTCGAGGTTTTCTTCGGCGCTTGAACCATTCGATCCGCGTGCGCTCTGCTCGGCTGCCTGCAATCGTTCGGACAGATTGTTGAGACTGCGTTCGATCGAGCGTTCGTCGGAGCGACCCTGCTGGCCCTGGCCTTGTTGGCTCTGGCCCTGTTGCCCCTGCTGGCCCTGTTGCCCTGGGTTGGCGCCGTTCAGCGACTGCTTGCTCTCGCGAATACGATCGGCAACACGATCGCGCGCGAGTGAATCCGCCGCATCTTTCAACTGCCGCGCGGTACGTTGTTGACCTTGATTCTGGGGTCCCCCCTGGCCCATCGCGCGAGCTGACTGGTCGATGTCCTGTTGCAGACCCGCAACCGTGTCCGCCAGCGTGTCTTTCCGTTCAGCAAGTTGCTCGCGTGCCTTGCGCGAGTTTTCGTCCTGCGCATTCTGACCGCCGCGACGCGACAGGTTCTCCATGTCCTTCGCGATCTCGCGCTGACGCGAAGCGGCTTGCGCGGCGCGCTGGCGTAGATCGGAAATCTGTTGTTGCCGACCCGAAGAACCGTTCTGACCCGCACGTTGCTGCCCGTTCGCACCGCTCATCTGTTGCAGACGTTGCTGCGCCTGTTGCAAACGTTCGAGGGCGCGTTCGTTCTGCGCGATCGCCTCGTTGGGATTGTTGCGTGCTGACGCCTGCGCCTTTTGCAGTTCGTCGGCCGTTTGATTGAGTTGCTGGGCCAACTGCTGCATCTGCGAATCGCGGCGTTCGCGGGAAAGACGTTCGAGTTCGCGCGCTGCTTTGCGCGTTTCCTCGATCATCTCCTGCTGTTGTCGCTGGTTACCGCCCGATCCGCCGCCCTGCATTTGCTGTTGACGCCGGCGCTGTTCTTCGAGCGCTGCTTGCTGTCGCCGAGCAAGTTCTTCCAAACGCCGCTCGGCTTCCGTCTTCTGTTGCTCCGCTTGCTGTTGTTGCGCACGCTGGATGGTCTCGTACTGGTTCTTCATCTTGTCGAGCTCAAGATCGAAGAGACCGGCGAGTTCCTGTTGTTCTCGTTGACCACCACTACCGCCCTGTCCGCTCTGTTGATCGAACGCGACCTGCACCTCACGAAAGATCGCGTCGGCGGCGAGCAATCGCTGCAACGCGCGTTGCTCGGGAGGCAGCGCATCTTTGCCTTCCTGTTTTCTCAACGGAGGCGGCGCGCCTTCCATTTCCTTCGCAGCCTGTCGCAGGTGCTCGGCCATTTCGGCGACCTGTTTCTGTCCGTCGGTACCGCCGAGCCGTCGTCCCATGCGATCGAGAAACTCGAGTGTATCCGTGCGGAGTTTTTCCTGACCTGAAGCGACTGCTTCGTAACCGTCCTTACGTTCCTGCTCGGTGTACTTCTCGCCTTCGCGAATCAACTTATGCGTCGCGGCGATCAGATCTTTTTGCCGGCGTGAGAGTGCGTTCTGGTCCTGGTCGCCACCACCGCCGCCGCCGCCACCGCCTTGCTGCTGCGCCTGCTTGTACTCCATCTCAAACGGCTTCACTTCGATGAAGTAAATATCGCTGGTCGATTCGTTACTCGCATCGCGTGCTTTCGCGTAGTAGGAAATGAAGTCGCCAGGTTTAAGACCATATTCCTCGAGGAAGAACGTGTAGGCGCCGCTGAGTGAACGTGCCGATTCGCGGGTCAGTTGTTGAAGACTGACCTTTTTCTCGTCGCCGCCGTTGACCGAGAAGTGCAGATCCATCGCCACGACGCCGTAATCGTCTTCGGCGCGTGCCTGCGTAAAGACCTCTTCAAGATTGGTCGCTTTCTTATCGCGTCCGGGCTTGTCGAACGAGATCGTCGGCGGTTGATCGACAAGTACCGAGACGTCGTACTCGTTTGAGCCGCGATATGCTTCACCGTCAGTGCTCACGAGCTCGATGTAATAACTCGTATCGCCGGTGACTGTAAGCTCGCCAACAAAATCACCGCCCTGCTGCTTCATCTCGACTTTCTTGCCGTCGGGATAGACGAGGCGAGCTGCGCGAACTTTGCCGGAAAGTTTCGCGATGATGGTTGCGCTCGTACCTTTCAAGGCAGCGATGTCACCGCCGTCTTCGATGGTCTTAGTCGGAAGATTGGTGAACGCCGGGAAGTTGAGCGTCACATCGAGTTGCTTGACGTAAGGCAGATCGACGACGTTGAGTTTGTAGACTTCCGATCGGACGCTGTTCGACTCGACGAAATACTCCATCGAGTCCTGAATGTTGAAGATCGAGAAACGGAAGTCGCTGCGCGCTTTCGCGGGCTCCATCGTCTGGCCCACGAAGTCTTCACTGGATCCCGCGGGACGGGCGAAGACCGTTACTGTTTGTGAATCGAAGTTGACGAGCGTGGCCAGGATGTCCTGATCTGAGCCCTTCGGAACGCGAGCTGTGCCGGGTTTAACTTTGATGCTCAGCGCGTTGGTCGATGCGGCGAGCGTTGTCGGCGTGACGAGTTGGGCCACACCTTCGGAGATTTCGCGAGGTCCCCATTTGAGCACGCCTGCAAACAGCAAAAGACTCGCGAGCGCGGCGCCACCGTACATCATCAGCCGAGAACGGCGAATGACAGTACGGACGTCAAGCCTTGCCGAGACGTCATTAGCGTCGCGATAAAGCCGGCTGACGATTGCGGGCGAGATGCCCTTAGCGTTTCCGTTTGCGAACTCGACTGCCGTTACCAGTCGATCCTCAGTGCCGAATGTACGTTCTTCTATTAGTCGAGCGAGTCGCGTGTCGGTGATGCGCTTGAACAGCGGACGAACGAGGGCGAAGTAAATCGTGGCGAGACAGGTCAGGAGCGCGCCTACGCGCAGCGTCATGAGTGCGGCGCTGTTGTAGCGATAACGGTGGGCGGCCCAACCGAGCAGCAACAGGAGCAAGGCAATCACACCCAGGCTGATCGCCACTCCTCGCAGTGTAAGCAGCAGTTGCCGCCGCGATCTCGCTTTACGAAGGAGATCCTGTAACAGGTTTGTTTCAGGGCTCATTACTCAACCCCCTATTTAATTTCGAATTTCGAAATTCGAATTTCGAAATTGCTCGTTACCGCTTCGAAACTGGAAGCGTTTACCCGACCATTTTCACCATTTTTGTTCGGCGCGCCAATACTGATTCCGCAACCAACAACAGCAGCGCCAGTAACAACAACGACCACCACACCTTTTGCCGTCCTTCAACGTCTTCGCCGCTGGCGTTTCGGCTCGCATCGCCGCCTTCACCAGTGCCGGTTCCCCCAGTCACACCCGCCACGAATTCAGCGAAGTTCAACTTCGTGAAATCGCCTTCTGCGCCGTCAGTATCGATCGCCGCGAAGCCAGGCTGCCCGTCGTAGCGCAGACGATAAAAGCCAAGTTCGCGCGCGGTCACCAGTAGATCGCCATCCGGCGTATTGCGTCCTTCGGAGAGACGCGCGCCCGCGGGAGTATCGACCGCGTGGTAGCTGGCCGTTAGCTGTCTTCCGCACGGTAAACGTCTGGCCCAGTCCATACCACGAGTTCTCTTCGCGCGCGCCCGCATATCGGACCATCTGGTGAATGAACGGCAAATAGAGAGGCGTCAACGGCAAATCATTCCAGCTTGGACCGAGCGACGAAGTAAACAGCAGCACTCGTCCCTTGCCGGTACGCGACTCCAGCAGCGCAGGACTGCCGTCTTCGAAACGCGCGAGCACCGTAGCAGTCGGAGCAGCTTCCGAACGGAAGTAACCAATCACATGCGCTGCGGCGAGCCTGCCACTCTCCTGAAAAACTTCAAATATCGGATGATCAAACTTCACGTTCGTCATCGTGACACTTTCGCCCGCCTTCGTCTGCACAGCTTCGCGCAACGATGCAGGCATGATGCGTTGCAGCGCGTTGAGACTGTCTGCGGTCGAGCGTGGCCCAGTGGAGACGATGAGCTGTCCGCCCGCCTCGACAAACTTCATCAACGCATCAGCAAGCGCGCCGCTGATGGGACCAGCATCGTTGAGCACTACCAACGCGTACTCTGAAATGCTCGACGGATCGACCGATCCGGTGCTCTTCAGCGCGAATGTGAATGGCAGATCGTCGTTCGTCGTCAACGCGCTTTGCAGGTGCAGGCTGTCGCTGCGGCCACGCGACGCGCTCTCGGCGATAAGCGCTTTCGACGGTGTCTCGCGCCGCAAAGTGAAATAGAAACGGTTATCAGGTGCGAAGTCGCCGGAGACCACATCGATCGTGCAGCGATTCGCGCCTTCGTTCAGGTTGAAACCGGTGAACTCGATCACCTTCGATTCGCGGGTGTTAAGACTGATGTCTCGCTTTTCAACCGTCTGCTCGTTGATCTGAAAATCGACCTGAATGCGATCGCGCGGCGCGTCGCCAAAGTTACTGATGTGGACCGCAAGATTGTCGAGATACTTTTGCCCGAAAACCACGCCACGCGCCTCGACATTCGTGACGGCGATGTTAGAAACAGGATCGTTCGAGGCAACGTCAATTGTCGTGAGTTGCGTGGTGTTTGCGAGTTTGAAAGTCGCAGTGTTTTGGTTCCAGCCGGGTGCCTGGAAGTCGGAGATCATCACGATCTTCTTCGGGCCGCTCGTTTGGATCTCGCCAAGCAGAGACTCCGCGCCACGCAACGCCTGCTCGTAGTCCGTTCCGTCCCAACCCGCGTTGATACTTCTAATCGCCAACTGCAAACGGTTCTTGTCGGCAGTGAAACGATTGACGACCGCGTAGCGTTTGTCGAAAGACAGCACCGCGAGTTGCTCGTCAATTCGTGCTTCATCGACGGCGGCTTCCGCGCGTTTTAGTGCTTCGGTGAATAGCGGCTCACGTCGCATGCTAAGCGAGTTATCGACGAGGATCACGGTTGCGCCGGCAGCTGTGTTTTCTTTCGCCGCGCTGCCACCGCTAAAGAATGGACGCGTGAAAGCAATAACGATCAGCAGGATCGCAAGACAACGAAGCAGCATCAGCAGCACATTCTGGAGAGTGCGGCGACGGATCGTTCGCTGCGGCACCTGGCGCACAAAAACCAGAGCAGGGAACTGCACCTTGCGCGCGCGCGTGCGGCGCACGAGGTGCACGAGTATCGGCGCAGCCAATGCTGCAACACCAAGGAAAAATAATGGAGTAAGAAACGACATTGTCGGTTTTGTCAGTTGTCAGTGGTCAGTGGTCAGTGGTCAGTGGTCAGTGGTCAGTTGTCAGTTGTCAGTTGTCAGTTGTCAGTTGTGAGTGTGTCGGTTATTTCGTTACTGACCACTGACCACTGCACACCCTCTCTCCCTCACTGACCACTGACTACTGACCACTGACCACTGACCACCACTGCCCACTAACTCTCTACCTGCCTGCTCGTCGCGACAGGAACGAGAATAGCGCAAAATCCAGCGGCTGTTTCGTCGTCAGCATTTCGTAATCGACGTGGTTTGCAGCCGCGCACTCTCGCATATCGTTAACATGCTTTCGCATGCGCTCCCGATAGCCGCCCATCACGACGTCGGGAAGCACCGGCATTTGCTCCTGCGTTTCCGCGTCTTCGAGCAACAACACCGGATCCGTGAAATCAAAATCGAGCTCGTTTTGATCGAGCACGTGAAACGCGACCAGGTCGTGCCCTTTGAACCGCAGATGCTGAAACGCCTCTTTCAGCCGGTCTGCCTGATCGTAAAAATCCGAGATGAGCACGACGATGCCGCGACGCGTCAGGATCTCCGCGAGTTGATGCAGCGACTCCGCCAAACCTGTTTCGCCGCCCGGCTGAAGCATCGACAACGTGCCGAAGATCGTCCGCATGTGACCGGTGCGATTACGCGCGGGCACGTGCGTGTGCACCTTGTTGGAGAAGGCGACGAGACCGACCGCGTCCTGTTGCCTGTTCAGCAAGTAAGCGATGGACGCGGCGAGAAACTGTGCGTATTGCAACTTCGTCACTGAACTGGCATGCGCGTAGTTCATCGAAGCACTCGTGTCGATCAAAATGTGACATTGGGTGTTCGTGTCGGCGCGATACTTCTTGATGAAGTAGCGATCGGTGCGGCCAAGCAGTCGCCAATCGAGATAACGCAGATCATCACCGGGGTTGTATTGTCGATACTCCGTGAACTCTGTTGAGAAACCTGTATACGGCGAACGATGCAAACCAGACATGAAGCCTTCAACGACCGCGCGCGCGAGCAGTTCGAGCGATCCGATTCGCGCGAGCAATTCGGGATCGAGAAACCTCGCTGGTGTTGTCGTCGGTTGCGGTAACATACGTTGCTCCGGTTAACCACAAAGAGGCACAAAAGGCACACAAAAGAGTGGCTACAGTCCGCTCTTCGGTTCGGGCACGTGATCGATCAACTGCTTGATCACCTGATCGGAATCGACCTTCTCCGCCTCAGCCTGAAAGTTCAACAGCACGCGATGGCGCAAAACGGCCGGCGCGACCGCGCGAACGTCTTCGCACGAAACGTTGTAGCGGCCTCGCAGGATCGCGCGAGCTTTGCCGCCAAAAATCAAGAATTGCGACGCGCGCAGAGACGCGCCCCACGTCACCCACTTGTTCACAAACTCCGGTGCGGGTGGTGTTCCCGGCCGGCTCGCGTTAACTAATCGCACCGCGTAACGCGCGACGGTGTCGGAAGCAGGGACCTGTCGCACCAGTCTTTGAAACGCGATGATCTCGTCCGCGGACATCAGCCGTTCGAATTCGTAGTCCTGCGGCGAAGTCGTTTGCTTCACCACTTCGACTTCTTCTTCCTCAGGCAGGTAGCCGATCTTTACATTGAACATGAAACGATCGAGCTGCGCTTCGGGCAGTGGATACGTGCCTTCCATTTCGATCGGGTTCTGCGTCGCCAGCACGTGAAACGGGCGCGGCAGATCGTAACTGACACCCTGGACCGTAACTCGTCCTTCCTGCATCGCTTCAAGCAGCGCGGCCTGTGTCTTTGGCGGCGTGCGGTTGATCTCGTCGGCGAGAACGATGTTGGCGAAGATTGGACCAGGGATGAACTGCAACGCACGACGTCCGGTGGCGCGGTCTTCTTCGATGATCTCGGTGCCGGTGATGTCCGCCGGCATCAAGTCGGGAGTGAACTGAATGCGTTTGAACGAGAGATCGAGAACGCTGGCGATAGTGCGAACCAAAAGAGTTTTTGCCAGACCAGGGACGCCGGTAATTATCGAGTGGCCGCCGACAAAGAGCGCGAGCAATACCTGCTCGACGACTTCGTCCTGACCGATAATGGCTTTTCTGATTTCCCGCAGGAGGCGCTCGCGCGCTGAACCCAGTTTGTCGAGCAATTGCTCGTCGCTGATTGTTAATTGGTCAACGGCCATATTTTTGTCCTTTGTTCTTTGTTCTTTGTGCTTTGTCATTAGTTGCAGCTTTAGTTCGTTGTGCCGGTACAGTCAAGAACAAAGTACCAAGCACAAAGTGACAAAGCACAAAGTCCTCACTGTCCCGTGATTCTCAACAACAACTCCTGGGCCTTTTCATAACGCGGCGCGGCTTCGAGCGCGCGCAGCACCGAACGCTTCGCGTCGAGCTGGCGACCGAGTGCGTGAAACGCGGTTGCCACATTGTAATTTGCCTCCGCCACATTTGGCGGCTGCAACGCGAGCGCCACCTGAAACTCGGTCAACGCTTGCGCATTATCTTTTAGATCGACGCTCAGCTCCCCCGCTTGCGTGTGCAACTTGTAATCGAATGGACTGATGAAGAAACTGCCGCGCAACGCGTCCAGAGCCTTCTGTTTCTCGCCGAGCGCCGAGCGAATCCGCGCGACAGTCTTTAAGGCTTCGAGATTGTTCTCGTCCGTCTTCACAAGTTTTTCGAGTATCAGTGCGGCCTGCGCGGCATCGCCTTTTTGTTCGAGCAGCTTTGCGAGGGATTCGTACGGATTTCCACGGCCCGTCATGTAAGGGAAAAGTTCGATCGCGCGATTGTAATGTTGCGTCGCACCGGCCGTATCGCCGTCGGCAGCCAGTAACTCGGCCGCGCGAATACGCAGCGCAAACGTATCCTGCGTCGCGAGTTGCTTCAGCACTTCGTCTTTCGACATCGACGCAACGACATTGTTCTGTGTGCTCAGTGCCTGATGCAACGGCCGCGCCTTGCTTTCGACGTACGCAAAAAACTGGCGATCGAATTCTGCTTCGGTAAGCTTCAAGACGTCTCGCAGCACGTCGAGCGTGCGCGCCTTGTCGCGATAGCGCGCAAGCATTTGAAGGATCGCGTCAAAGCCAAAACGCTCCGCGATGAATTCACAAATCTGCGAAGCCTGGAAGTAAGCTATCGGCAGATCCTGCGGAGTACGCGGACGCTGAAAACCTGCATCGAGGTCGGCGATTTTGAACCATTTGCCGTCGATAAACGAACGAACAAACATCGGGTTCCAATCGTCGCCCCAACCCGGTCGCGCGCGGCGTTCCTCGTAAACCGACAATCCTTCCGAAAACCAGCGCGGCACGCGATAGTCGGTCATCTGTAAAGTGATGACGTGCATGTACTCGTGCCACATTGTGCTGCCCCAGTTAAACTCACCCGCCTCGCGAGCCGAAGGAGAATCCTGAACGATCACCACGCCGAAGCAAACGCCCAGGGCGCCGAGACCGGGAATGCCCAACGTGCGCACCGCGAAGTCTTCATGGTTCGGAAAGATCTCGACGATGATCGGACCTTTCGGAGTGAACTTGTACTTCGACGTCAGCTTCGCCGCGGCCTCTTCGAGCAAATCGCCCGCGTAGGGCGCAAGCACGTCACTTTCCTGCGCCGATGTTTTGATAATGAAACCCGCGCGTTTCGTTTCGCGGAACTCGGCCATCGTGTCGAGCAGGTCGAGTGTGTTCTTGGCCCAAAGATTAAACGGATCTCCTTTGAACGCTTTCTCGACCTCGGCGCGGCCCGTGTCCATTTGACCGAGACGCAAGAGCGCCATGCCGAGGTTCAGATGTGCGTCCCAAAGTCGTGGCGCGGTCTCGATGGCGCGACGAGCAAACGCAGCGGCTTGTTCGGTGCGGCGAGTAATCGTGGCGTAGCGCGAAAGAGTGTTGTAGACAGCGCCATAACGTGGACTGATCGCGAGCGTTGCGATGACTTCCGGTTCGAAGTCTTTGTCCTGCAAGTAGAACATCGCCGCGCGTAACGAGCGTGCTTCCAGAGAACGCGCGTTGACCTTGAGCGCCTTGTCGATCTCGGTAGCGGCGGCGTCGAACTGGCCCGACTCCAAAGCCAGCGCCGCCTTTAACGCGAGTGCATCGACGAGATTGGGATTGATCGCGAGGGCGCGGCTAAGTGCATCGTCGTCGCCGCCTTCGATGCGTTTGTTGAGCGCCACGGCGAGATGGCCGCGGGCATTGTTGGGATTGATTTTCAGCGCATCGCTGAGAAACTGCGCGGCGTCGCCGTATTGATACTTCCCGGTGAACAACTCACCAGCGCCGAGTTGCGCTTCGATATAGTCGGAATCAGCCTCGATCGCCGAGCGGTACATGTCGTTCGCGTCCTGAAACCTTTCGAGGTGGACCAGCGCGCGGGCGATCAGCGTCAACTCAAACGCGGATTCGGGATCGCTATCGGTGTAGTACTTGACGAAACTTTCGTAGATTGCATTCGCGCGATCTTCCTGACCAATTAGATCGAGCGCTTCGGCACGACGTAAATCGCTCGCGAGTTTGTCGTGCGGGGCATTCGCTTTTTCCGAATCACTCGCGGCGCGTTCAAACTCTGTAATGGCCTCGGTGTGTTTGCCAGTGAGCGCGAGTACTTCGCCCAACTCGTGGCGTACAGTTCCGGCGTCAGGAGTCTTTGTCAGAAAACGTTTCGCTGTTGCCTCGGCTTCCGCATAGCGTCCGGTTTCGATGTAAACACGCAGTAACCCTTTTTGCGCAACGATGTCGGTGGGATTTGAAACGAGGCGCGCACTGAGCAGTTTGAAAGCGTTGTCGTAATCGCCTCGCTTAAGTTCGGCGAGGCCGCGCAGTTCGTTTGTTTGAGTTTGTGCGGCACAAACCGCTATCACAAGGACAGCAACGACTGTTCCCGCAAAGACGCAAAGGCGCAAAGACAGTTTTTGGGCGGCTGAAGTGGTTTCTTTGCGTCTTTGCGCCTTTGCGGGAAAACTCTTTCTCAAACCTTCACCTGTTTTCATGTTGCTCTTTACTTTACGAACCTGCTTGCTTAATTGATCGATTCACTTTCGCCAGCTCGATGAAGAGACGTTCGAGCGTGGCTTCATACTCGGCTTCCGCCATGTTTCCCTTGCGTGCGATGAGTTGTTCGATCTCTCCTTCGAGCCGGGAACGTTCCTTTAGAAGTCTTCCGGTGGCCGCACTGGCAGCTGCTTCGTCGCCGCTCAGCGAGTCGAGATACGTCGCACGCGCGAGGAGTCCTTCACCGGCTTCGGGCTTTTCACGTCCTACGCCATCGCCATTGTCGTCGATCAACGCATGTTCGGTCGCGAGCCTTCCGGCGCGTTTGTAGAACTCTTCCGTTAGACGATTTGCGTAAACAAAAGCTTCGAGCACGGAAGTGTGACCATCCTGGTCCGTATCGCCGTCGGTAGCGTTAAGCGCCGCAATGAAGAAACCGGCGAAGCGCGTAGCGTTTGTTTCCTGTCCGTTGCGTGTGGCGGTAACGACGATGCGTCCCTTGGCCGAAAGCGGTTTGACGAACTCGCCACTTGCGCTGGACATGTTGAATACGACGATCCGGCGCGTCGGGAGCGACGTAAGTAGCTGGTTGTAATCTGACGCCGAAAGGTCTGGTCCAACAAGATTGAACTTCGCCTCTTTACCGTCGAACGATCCATGGCCGATGAGAAAAACAAATAGGACGTTACTCGCGTCTAATTCTGATTTTAGTGCGCCAAATGTTCGTTTTACTTCTTCGGCATTTGCCAGTTTCTCGGATAAAACTTTGATCCGGTTGCTGTCGAAACCATATCGCTTCGACAGGACCGCGCTGAGCTGTGTGGTCCATTCGGTAAATTGCTTCGCGTACTCAGCCTCGCCGCCCGCGCCGTTGATGATCACGGCGAACTTATTCGGATCTGTTTTCTGGGCCACGGATGCGGCCGCGATAAACAGAATCAGAGCTACGGAACCGATATATTTCATCAAGCTAAATTATCAAGCCAGGCCTTCGCGTTTGCGCAGGAACCACTCGGCGCTCAGCAATCCGATTATCAACATGAAATTGATCGGCATGTCCCACAGGTCTTTCGTCACCCGCTCGGAATAAGGTGTTTGCCGGTAGACCAGATCGTCGAGTAACGACTGTGCTTCAGCGGGCGTGTAATACTTCCCGCCGGTTTCCGTCGAGATGCGTTTCAGTAGATCGCTGTTCTGTGCCGCACTGTAATACTCACGATTCAGATCGCTCACCAGAACGTTCGACGTTGCGCTCAACGCGCCGAGACCGGCGCTGGTCCCTACCAGTTCGATGCGATGTGCGCCAAGTTCGTCAGCCTTGAATTGGCCGGCGTAAGTGTTCACGGAGTTGAGCGTGGTGAACGTCAAAGGCACATCGACGACGAGTCCCGAAGGTTTTGTAACTCTCGCAGTCGCATGCGCATCGCTGACGGGATTGAAACGTTTGTCGCGAATGTCGGCGACAATGTTGACGATGTCGTCCATCGCGTAGACGTCTCGTTCTGCTCCGATTTCGATTTGTCGAGGAGTGCCGCTGACAACATAGCGGAGCATCTGTCGCCAAAAAGTCTCATGCGCATTGTTTTTTGAATCCATTCGCATGCGCCAACGCCACGTGTCCGCAGCGGTTAGGGCCAACGTTTGTCCGCGACCGTACCGTTGTTGGACCAGCAGCGGCGCGCTTTGCGATCCCCCGCCTTCAACGCGGCGCGCTTCGAGCAAAACCGACGCACCCGGTTTCACGTTCGCAAGCACTTGTGACACGGCTATCGGAGGCAATTCGTTCCACGCTTTTTGATTGGCGCCGCGATCGTCCTGCAAACGCGTGATCGGATGTGTTTGGCCCGCGCCGGTCAGCACCGGTTTGTAAACGGGCGCAAACGACATGGCGTCGTCAGTTGCTCCACCCGTCAACGACACTGGCAGCAGATCGTCGATCGTTGTTCCTTTGTACTTGCCGCCGTCGAACGACAGCCGGCCGCCGATAGCGAGCAGTCCACCACCGCGTCGCGCGACGAAAGCTTCGATGTTGCGCAACTGGTCCGCCGTAAAGAAGCCCGCTTCGACACTGCCGATGACGAGGCCGTCGTAGGCGAAAAGTTCTTCTTCAGTGACCGGGAAACCGGAGACGAGTTCAGTTTGGCTGGCAATGCCTTGCCGGTAGAACTTGTTTTCGCCGGTGCGTTGAAGTGACACGAGAGTGATGTTCTTCTCGTTGAGCGCGAGTGATTCGCGGATTTTACCGAGTTCCCAGCGCGGTTCGCCTTCGACGTGCAGCAGTCGCAACGGTCCGGAGATGACTTCGACGACCGCATCCTGCTTGTTGTTTTCGACGGTCAACTCGCCGTCGAGCGGTGTGACCTCGACGGTGTAGCGATGAATGCCCGGCGTAGTAGGCGTGATCTCGAGATTTACAGCCTGCGTGTCGTTGCCGCGTAAGCTGATCTCTTCTGTTTTGATTGCGCGGCCGTCTTCGCGCACGCCGATCAGGACTTTCGTCGCCTGGTATCCGCTCAAACCGACGTAGCTTTCGATATTCACGCGCGATCCGACCAATACCCGGCGCGGCATGTTGATGCGCGTTAGTTCAGCGTCGATCGGTCGAGCGGTATTGCCGACGCCGACCGTGAAAACCGGGATGTCTCGTGCGCGCAACTCTCGCAGCGTTGCTGCCAGATCGCGCGGAACGTTCGAAGCACCGTCAGTCGCAAGTACGACTGCGGAAAGCGGCATGCCGGAGGATCGTTTGATTGCCTCGTCCAACGCACCGGCGACGTCGCTGGTCCGTCCTTCGGCGAAAAGATCCTCGGCGCCTTTAAGTCGTGATACCGCACCTGCGAAACCGTAGAGACTGGTCTTGAACTTCGCGTCGAGTCGACTGAGAAACGAATTTCGGACCTGTCGCCAGCAGCGATTGTTTGACGGTATCGATGCGAGCGTTGCCGTCGGGCATGTCGCGCAGTTTCATACTGACGGAATCGTCGACCATTATCGCCACGTAGCTACTGCGAGGAATGACCGACGAGACGACGACGACCGGTCGCAACAGCAGTGTCACCAATACGGTCAGCAGTGCGACACGAAGGGCGATCAGTGTTGCGGTCGTTCGTTTTGAGAGGCGGATGCGCGGGCGCAGGTAAACGAAATAAATGAAAGCACCGGCGAGGAGGACGAAAAGCAGCAACAGCAACGGGCCCGGACGCACGTCAAAGCCAAACCGGCCGTTAGTAAAAACGGCCTGCTCATGTCCGAACAGAAACCGTACAAATTGGTTCATTTTTTGTCGCTCGTCATTATACACGCGGCCCCGGGTGGGGGCTGCAATGCCGATGCGAGCTTCAGCACGTTGCCAGTTTAGTAGCTAAGCCCTGCGGACGGGTTGTTTACTTCATCTCGATTTAAAAATTGATAGGTAGGATGTAGGAATAAATGCCGAATTAATGGTTCCTCGTCCAGATTTTTGTTCGCCGTGAATCCAGCTGTGTTCAATCAACGTGACCGGCAATCGTGGTCAGCAGTCTATGGCGGTGATCGATCTCAATGCCAAACCTGCAACGCTGCGTAGTATTGTTCAGCGTCCGCTTGCGTTTACACTCATGGACGATGGGAAACGCCGTGCATTGATGCGGCGCTTTCCCTATTACATTTACTTACTTTTGATGGAAGTACAGGTGGTGGTTACCGCTATTGTTCACCAGCGTAGGGCAATCAAAGGTTATAAGGAGCTACATCAGCTGAGGGGCGCGATGACTGACAAAGAGTTTCTTAAACAAGCCAAAAAATATGCGGCGCCGTTTTGCATTAACAAACGGCGGTAAATTCAAGCTGAAGCAGATCGATCCTGAAGAGACGCTCGATCTCGACGCGGAGGATAAGGCGGGGGCGAAGGAGATGTTGGAGCGTGGGGTTGAGCTGCTTGCCAAACTCCAGGACGAACTCTACGCACAAAACCGCTGGGCTGTGCTGCTGATCTTCCAGGCGATGGACGCCGCCGGTAAAGACGGCGCGATCAAACACGTCTTGTCAGGAGTCAATCCGCAGGGCTGCGAAGTGACTTCCTTCAAAGCACCGTCAGCCGAAGAACTCGAGCACGACTTTCTCTGGCGTTGCGCCAAACGTCTTCCCGAACGTGGCCGCATCGGTGTCTTCAACCGCAGCTACTACGAAGAGACGCTCGTCGTCCGCGTTCATCCTGAATACCTCGCGAGCCAACGCCTTCCGGACGGGCCATCAAAAAAACCTGCGAAGCAAAAAGACTTCTGGAAGCAGCGTTTCGACGACATCAACAACTTCGAGAGTTACCTGACGAACAACGGGACCATCATCCTCAAGTTCTTCCTTCACGTTTCAAAGGAAGAACAGCAGAAACGTTTCCTCGCGCGTATCGACGACCCGGCCAAGAACTGGAAGTTCTCGATGAAGGACGTGAAAGAACGCGAGCACTGGGATGAATACATGCACGCCTACGAACAAACATTACGGCATACCGCAACCAACTACGCACCGTGGTACGTTGTGCCTGCCGATACCAAGTGGTTCACACGGCTTGTCGTCGCCTCAGCGATTGCGCAGCGTCTCAGCGCGCTCGATCTTTCCTATCCAAAACTAAGCAAGGACGAACTGGCGGAACTAACAACCGCAAGAGCCGCGCTGCTCGGTTCTTCAAGCACAGGCTAATTGATTGAATAGACCAGTTTGCGGTCCCGTCTGCTTTGTCCGAAGAGCAGTCCGCCAACCGCACCGGCACCGACTCCGATCAAAGCGCCCATGTAGACGTAGACAATGTAATCATCTCTATCCGAGCGGTATTTAGCGCCCCCAATTCCGGTTCCGACGCCAGCACCAATCCCGGCGCCAATCAGCGCCCATTTTCCTTTTTCCGCTTTCCCGGAAATCACATGCACCTGACGCACCTCAGTGCGCGTAATCTCAAACGGCTTGCCATCGCGATCGATCCTGAGCGTCGTTTCTGTCGCCTCGATCATCCGGCCCTTGACCTCTTTGCCGTCTGTTTTCTTAACGATGAGCCTCTCATCGGTCCCGATCCGTTGGACCGCAGACCAGTCGCTGCCGGTCGCCGTCTGCTGCGCGACGGCCCATGACATTTGCCCTGAAAGAAGAAAGACCACGACAATCAGGGGAAGAGTTTTGCGTTTCATGCTTGTTCTCCTTATGAAAATAGGAAGACTTCAAGGGAAAACAGTGCAATCTATGTTCCCGCAGCATTTCTTAAGAAACGCTACGGGACCGGAGCTTTTGTGGGCGCAAGACGCAGAGAATTTCTGACGTGTGAAAGGGATTGCTGGCGACGCAAATAAGCCGCGTGTCGGAAAAAGTTTACTTTGGATCGGCTTCAGCGCGTTGTTTCTCCGCTTCACGGAGCAGTTTCTGGAACGCGGGAAGCGATCGAAGCAATTTCAAATCCTCATCCTCAGGCACAAAGCTCAACACATCAGCATCGAGTTCGATCGATTTCTGCAAGGCTGTCATCGCGTCCTTTTTCCGGCCGATTCGCGCCAGGATACACGCCTTCAGGTAGTAGGACGAGCTGCTCGTCTCGTCAAGTTTCAACGAATGGTCTATCGCCTTGAGCGCTTCGGGCAGGCGCGATTGCTTTAGATAGGTTGAGGCCATTGCATGGTGGGGGTAAGACGCCTCCGGATCCATTTGCGCCGCCCGCTTCATGAGCTCAAGGCCCTCTCGATAACGTTTGTCGCGGACATATATATCGCCCAAATGGAGATTGGCCCACAAACTGGTCTTCATCCGTTGCGGCTCACTCGCGGCGAGTAGCTCAGCGTCTTCAAGTTTGATTTCTTCTTCTAAATCGCTGAACACGTTAGCAAGCACATCGTCGTCTTTGGTCACATACTTGTCGGACGCCAGCAGTACGGAGCCCACTTTGACTACCATGCCATTTCGGATCAGGAAAACCGCCAAATCGTGGTAACCGGGTATTTCGAATGGATCGACGGCAATCGCCTTTCGGTACGCAGCTTCCGCCAACTCTGCTTGTTCCATTTCCTCGTAAACCGCCGCAAGGTCGCGATAACCGCGAAGGTCGTAGGGCTCGAGTTGTGAATACTGCTTGTAGAGTTCGATCGCCTCTTCGGGTGTTCCTTCACTGACGATGCCGGCAAGCCGGTAGACTGCGGGCGCGAACGCCGGGTGCTCATAGCTGAGTTCGCGCAACATCTTAATAGACTCTTCTTGCTTTTCTTCACCCGACTCAAACAACGCGATCATTTTGAGAAACCGGTAAGTCTGATCGTCGGGGTTCGTTTGCAAGAGGCGCTCAGCTTCCTCGAGCGCTTTCGCGGAAGCTTCGCTGTCTATAAGGGCCAGCACTTTGAAAAAAGGCGAGGACAGACCGTGCGCGGTCTTCTTTCCTCCGCGAGTCGCTTCGATTGACCTAATAACGGGACCAAACATTTCGGCAACGAGATGGTGCCCCGGATCAGGCTGGACCAGGTCGACCAGATACCAAACATCGCCGCGACGAACCAGACGCAACCTGATGAGAATGTCCTCATAGGACGAGTAGCACAACGCTTCGGCGCGCTCGCCTTTTTCTTCGAGGTGTAACAAGTGGATGTTGTTGGGGAACTTACCTTCGTAGCTGTAAGTCGAAATGATCTCATACAACACGCGCCTGTATGCTGATGACATCCGTTCGCGTTCGTGATCGTTGAGACCGTTCCACGCGCCGGCACCCATAAATTCCTCGGTCAGCGTTGCGAGATCCGTGGCCGCAACGATTTCAGTCTTGTCGGCGGACGAGATAGCTTTCACGAGATGCTCGGCGAGTGCCTTCGGACTCTTCTGAAACTCTGCGACAGTCCGTCGCGTCTCCATCACTTCGAGATCGATCAGGTTCAACGCCGCGGCCGTGAGCAGCGTACTCGCTTCATTGCGGATGTGCGTCGCATCTACGAAGTGAGTGCCCCACGTCGGATCGAGTTCAACCCATTCACCGACCCACACTTCGACCCACGCATGGCCGCCAAATGAATTGCCGCTATACGCGAGGCCTGAGACGATGCGCGCAGGCAGTCCGAGCGAACGGGCCATCGAAACGTACAACTGGCTAAATTCGGAGCAGTCCGCTTCGCGAGTTGCCAGCGTTTGCGCGGCCCCGGCACGCGCAACGCTCTTCCATTCGAGATTCTTGTAGGTCCAATCGCCCAGTTTTTGAGCTACGCTCCAGGCGTCGCGATCGTCGCCCGCGATCTCACGTGCCTGACTGGTAACCATCGGATTTTCAGACGTGATCTCGGCAGTCGGTTTCACAAATGCCGCAAGTTCCGGCTTCGTCACCGGTAACTGAATCTTCTTGTCTGGACCCGGGCGGCGCGCCGCGACTGTTACAACCAACTCGTTTGGCGATTTCTGTCCCACCGTTTGCGTATCCGACTTGATGTCGTCCTTGATGTTGTCGATTGGCCCAGGCGCTTTGGCGCGAACTTTAATGACGATGTTGCTCAACCGTTTCTGATCGAGGATCGGCAGGCCGCGAGGTTGGAGAGTCGCGTACGTGATGTTCACGCCGCGCGGCAAGTACGAGAAATCGGCGACCGCGTAACGGCCTTCACGGTCCATCGCAACGGACGACTGGGCTTCGATCGCTCCGGCGCTGGCAGTAGCGTAGAAACTTTGACTGTGAAAAGCGCTGGCAATCGAGAAGATCATGTTCGCGATTTGTGCTCTCTGTCCGTCGCCGGCGTTGGCACCGGCCGCGGCTACTGCTGCTTCAAGGTTGTAGCCGCCGAAAGCGACGATGTTGGCGGGTACTTTTTCGGCGGCTCTCGAAAAGTCGCGTGTGGCGGCCAGATTTGTTTTGCCGCCCATCGCTGCCAGTCCTTTGCTGCTATTTGAGACGACGATGAAGCCGTTCTTCACACCAACGAAGTACGAACTCTCACCGCTTTTGATTTCAGCCGTGGTCGTTGGGCCAACGTTGCGAAACAGCTTACCGGCGGCTAGTGCTTCCGCCAGCTTGTTACTCTTCAGCTTGCAGAAAGCTGTCCACGTTCCATCGCCTATTTCTTTAGCGTCGAAGTCAGGCATGTCGAGCAACACCGCACCGCATTCCGGCCCCAGCTCGGGCAAGACTTCCTTGATGAAGTCGAGTGACCATAAAGCGGGGTCGACTTGAAACGTGTTGTCGCGGATGTTCAGGGCTTTGGGCCACGTCTGCCACGCTGCGGCGAGGTCGAGTTTCATCAGGTAATAGGCGAGCGTCGACGACGGCAACAACTCGCGTGGCGCCGACAGTTCTTTAGGATGAAACGGCAGCAGCGGCTTGGACCACTCACTCTCCTCGAAGCCGAAGCGATGAGAGTTTTCCCACATAGAGTTGGAAAACTTTAACGCCCCGCTCTCGGTTGCATTCTTAGGCGCGTCCCGATCTTTGTCAGCCGGATTAGCGAACACCGCTTTGAGGTCACTGAAATAGACAATGTCTCCATCAGCCGCGACTGCGCGACGGAAATCTTCGTTTCCGGCGAGTAGCTGTTGTTCGGCGGTCGTCGCATTGGACATAAGATCGCGAATGGTCGCGACGTCGCTAGTGAGAATGGCAACGTCACCGATGAACGTGAGATAAGTTGAAGCGCTGGTAATCTCCCACTCGTCACCTACCCAACGATGTTCGATCGACTTGATGGGTATTCCGTTCCATTCCGTCTGTCCCACAACGGAGTGTTTCAACCAGTAGGTTGTGGCAGGTTTATCGACATCGTCAGCGAGTATTCCCTGAGCGACGAACGGAAGTAAGGCGGGCAACGCAGCAGCGCTTCGTGTGCCGATCGCAACGTAATCGGTGAGGTGCGTGAAGGGTCCGCTTAACTGCTGAAAGTTCTCGACAACCCGTTCAAACCTTTCGCGATCTTTCACACGCAGAACGATCGCTCTGCGTTGCGCAGCGGATACGCTCTCGGCAGTACTGGCAGCGGACCAGGTACCAAACACAATTGGAGAATCATGTTTGATTCCGGTGTAATCCATCAGCGCCGCTGCATCTAGTGGAGCGCCCAGCTGCTGACTTAACTCTTCCCTGATCTTGCCCATCACGAGGATCAGGCTTGCCTGCGCTTGCGGAGATTCAAGTTGCAAGCCGTGCAACGTTTGATGAAACCGTTGCACGGTTTGACCCGGATTCGGAATGGCAGTGTAGTGCGTAACTCTTTTCGGGAAGAGGTTTTCGGCAAAAGTTTTGACTTTAAAGTCAGACGGCAGGTTGCGTGGGGCTGCCGGTGAGCAGCCGCCGGTAGTCAATTCGCAGTCGTAGCGCCACGCGAAATCATCGAGATCAGTGTCTGACGAAGCTGCGAGAATGATCTTTCGCGCGTGTTCCCGATCTTTTGCAAGATTGAGATCGTTTCGAAACCGGATCTTCTTGATAGAGAGCTTGATCTCTTCGTCGAGCGCTTTTCGTGCGGCTGCTTCTTCGTCGTTGGCGGAAGCAGAAGAAGTAGTTTTCGAGAGCAATGCTTCGAGTTTCGGAATATCCAAAACGCCGGCTGATTGACCCAAACTCTCAACCGCGTGCTTTTTGATTCGTTTGTCACGCGAAGCGGTTAGCTTCATTAGCGCATCAACCGGCAGCGATTCACCACGCTCATTTGCCACCTGGAGCGCGGCAATTGTAAGTGGATCGTGGTTGGCCGCTATGATGCGCGCTAACGGGAGCTTGAATTCGTCCGGTGACATCATGCGGAGCAATGTCAAACCGCCGATTTGGGTGTCGCGATCCGGTTTAGTCTGGCTTAACAGACCTTGCATGAGCTTGACGCGATTCTCTTTGCTCATGAAAGGCCAGACACGAGCAAAGTTTGCCGCAGCGTGTTCCCTCCACGATCGGTTGAGAAGCTGCGCGCCGATGTCAATCTCGTGGGCGAGACGTCGAGCCGCGGCCTCAGCTACAAACGGATCGGAATCATCAAGTACATGCCAGAGGAAACGTTTGAGCGCGGCGTTCTTGCTGCGTGCGAGCGCTTCGGCCGCGGCTGATCGGACCACAGCGCGGCGATCGATAAGAAGATCGACGACGGAATCGGGTTGCGAGACAAAAAGTGGCGTCAAACGATTGATCGCGGCTTCACGATCCGAGTTCAGTTCGTTGAGACTGGCGATGATGTTCCCGACTTCGTGAACCGGGCCGGGCGCAGGAGCCTTGATCGCTGACGAACGCATGCTCTCGAACTCGGCAAAGTTAGCCGGAACGAACATCACCGATTGCACGATCGCCTTGAAGACAGGCTCGACGGTGGTTGCATGCTCGACTGGCACCATGAGGCTCACGCTAACGACCAATGGACCAGAGATCGTGAACCAGTTGGTGCTCCGAAACATGTTTCCGTCCGGGCCCTGCGCTTCGAAAAAAATCTCGCGGCCCTCGAGATCCTGAAACTGTGTGCGGCGTGTGAGAATGGCTTCGGCGGAACTTGTCAGACCTTCGACGTCTTTCAAGAAGCGGGCGGCATACTCAGTTAGTGGATATCCGTCGGGTACGGTTTGTGTAGATACAAGGATTCGCGCTTCATGCGGTCCCGTAAAGCTAAAAAGCTCGGGCTCCGTTTGCTTCCAGTCGGTCGGAACACGAAAGACGATTTTTCTCTCGGCCGTTACGTGACGCGTGAAATTCGTTTGCGAAAGCGAATACCTTTTCCATTCGGCTTCACGTTCCTGAAGATTAGCGACCTGGGCGTTTAATGAAACTGTGCTGCCGCACAGAAGGAGGATAAGGAGGGGGATCAACTTTCGCATTTTGGCACTTATATCGGTGTTTCTGACTTGTAGCAATCCAATATACAATCGCGATACTTCAGACGAGCTAAATGCCTGATTCCAACATAAGACGCGTCAAAGTAATCGACTCGCACACGGGCGGTGAGCCGACACGTGTGGTGATAAGTGGTGGTCCGGATCTTGGCGGCGGTACGCTCGCCACCAGACTAGAGCGCTTCCGAACGCAATATGACGATTTCCGTGGCGCGGTTGTCAACGAGCCGCGCGGGTCAGACGCGATGGTGGGCGCGTTGTTGTGCGCCCCCCTCGATAACTCATGCATTACGGGCGTAATTTATTTCAATAATGTTGCATATCTGGGAATGTGCGGCCACGGGACGATTGGCGTAGTAGCCACGCTCGCTTATCTCGGCCGGATCGGACCAGGAACACATCGGATTGAAACGCCGGTCGGCGTTGTCACCGCGAAGCTCGACGAGGATGGGTCAGTCGAGATCGCAAACGTCCCAAGTTATCGCTTGAAGGCGGATGTCACGGTCGATGTCCCGGGCCTCGGCCCGGTGACTGGGGACGTTGCGTGGGGCGGCAACTGGTTCTTTCTCGTGAAAGATCGTTCCCTTGAACTGTCACTCAACAATCTCGAGGCATTGACCGACTTCACGTGGGCGGTGCGCGAATCACTCGCGCGCGACGGAATCACCGGCGAGGACGGGCACGAGATCGATCACATCGAATTATTCGGACCTTCGGAAATCGCTGGAGTCGATAGCAAGAACTTCGTGCTTTGTCCGGGCAAGGCTTACGACCGTTCACCATGCGGCACGGGCACAAGCGCAAAGCTCGCGTGTCTCTTTGCCGATGGAAAACTCGCCGAGGGACAAGCGTGGCGGCAGGAAAGTATCGTGGGCAGCGTCTTCGAAGGAAGTGTTTCGATAATCGACAACGCAATCCATCCGCACATCAAAGGCTCAGCCTTCATCACCGCGGAAGCTGAGTTGATCCTCGATGTGCACGACCCATTCTGCATGGGCATTCGCGGATGAGTCTTCCTGTTTACGACGTGGTAATTATCGGCGGCGGCATCGTCGGCGCTGCCTGCGCGGCGGAGTGCGCAGCCGAAGGACTTCGCGTGGCCATCGTGGAAGCAAAAATGATTGGCGGCGGTGCGACTGCCGCGGGCATGGGCCACCTCACGGTGATGGATGATTCCGCCGCGCAGTTTGCTTTGACTCGTTATTCGCAATTGTTGTGGGAAGGTTTGCGAGACGAGCTGCCGCACGAGGTGGAATACGACGCATGCGGAACAATCTGGGTCGCTGCCGACGATGGTGAAATGCGCGAGGTCGAACGCAAGCAAAGGTTTTATTCGGAGCGTGGTGTCGCAGTTGAAGTGCTGGATAAGCAGTCGCTGAAGGAAGCGGAGCCGAACTTGCGCGAGGGCCTCGTAGGCGGGCTACGTGTGGCGGGCGATAGCGTCATTTATCCGCCGTGTGCGGCGCAGTTTTTCGTGGATCGCGCGCGCGCTCGGAGAGCGCAGGTATTCGTTGGGCAGCCGGTGCGTGAGATTACGGCGGATGGGGTTCGCTTGCGTGATGGTTCTGTGTTTTCCGCCGGTTTGATTGTTAATGCGGCCGGAAGCTGGTCTCCTGAATTGACGGCCGGGATTGATGTAAAGAAACGCAAGGGACATCTCGTGATCACGGATCGTTATCCGCAGTTTCTGCGACATCAACTGGTGGAGCTTGGGTACTTGAAAAGCGCGCATACGATGACCGCGGAGTCTGTCGCGTTCAATATTCAACCGCGTAAGACCGGACAGTTGTTGATTGGCTCGTCGCGTCAGTTTGAAGTTGATGAGACGGGGGTTGATGTTTCGATTTTGAATCGCATGTTGTCGCGGGCGATTGAGTTTTTGCCTGGGCTCGGGAAACTTTCTTCTTTGCGCGCTTGGACAGGTTTTCGCGCGGCGACGCCTGATAAGTTACCGTTGATAGGACCGGACGTGAAGCATCCACGATTGTATCTCGCGACTGGACACGAGGGACTCGGTATTACCACATCGACGGCGACGGCGAAGCTTCTTGTCGATCAAATTGTGAATCGCACACCTGCGATTCCCATTGCTCCGTATTTGCCGTCGCGGGTGACAGGGGTCGTCTAGATTCGTGCTCTTATCGGCCCCGGCGGATTGGAGGCGGTGCCCTAAGTTCGACTCTGCGTTTCACTGCGTTCCTCTGCGACTCTGTGGTTATGCTTCTTGCTCAAATGATTTACGGCCGAGACGCAGAGGCACGCAGAGGCACGCAGAGGCACGCAGAGATACGCAGAGATTTCCAAAGTAGCATGTCTGAGACGGTGACATTGTTAGTTAATGGCATTGCGGTGACGATGCCGGCCCGAAGCATGGTGTCGGCGGCGATCATGAAGACTGGCGTGGCTGGAGTTCGGCGTTCGGTGACGGGTGAGCCCCGTGGTCCATTGTGCGGGATGGGGATCTGTTTCGAGTGTCGCGTGACGATCGACGGTGAGGCGCATTGTCGTAGTTGCCAGACTGTTTGCCGGGATGGAATGGAAGTGCGCACCGATGGATAGATCGCGACACGCGTGCGACGTGTTGATTGTCGGTGCTGGTCCGGCGGGACTCGCGGCTGCGTTTCGCGCGTCGCAAGCGGGACGGCGCGTCGTGGTCGTCGACGACAATCCTGATGCCGGTGGACAAATCTGGCGTGGTGAAAAAAGTGAGCTACGATCGCCAGAGGCGCAAGTTTGGTTTGAACGAATTCGAAGTGTTGAGATCGATTTCGTCTCCGGCGCGCGCGTGTTTCAACACACTGGTCCAGGCACGTTGTTGGCCGAGACGATTAGCGGCGTACTCGAGTTGGCTTACAAAGACCTGGTGTTGGCGACTGGTGCGCGTGAACGGTTTTTACCGTTTCCGGGTTGGACTTTGCCGAACGTCATGGGTGCCGGTGGATTGCAGGCGCTCGTGAAGACTGGTCTGCCCATAGAAGGGAAGAAGGTCGTGCTTGCGGGCAGTGGTCCATTGTTGTTGGCGGTCGCGGGTTATCTGCGTTCGCACGGTGTGGAGGTTCTGCTGATCGCCGAGCAGGCGTCGTTGTTGCGACTCGCGCGGTTTGGTTTGGGTCTCATCAACCAGCCCGGCAAGTTATCGCAAGCACGTCAACTGCTGGGCGGCGTCAGATATCTCAGAAATTGTTGGGTTGCAGAGGCGCATGGCGCAGAAAAACTCGAATCCGTGGTTTTGCAGCGTCACGGCAAGCGTTGGAATGTTCCGTGCGACTACCTGGGGTTCGGGTTTCATCTAGTGCCGAACCTGGAATTGGCCGAGTTGGTTGGTTGCGAGATTGCAAACGGTGCGATCCGTGTTGATGAGTTTCAGCAGACGAGCGTGCCGCACATTTACGCCGCAGGGGAATCAACCGGGATCGGCGGTCTTGAATTGTCGCTTGTCGAAGGTGAGATCGCTGGACTTGCCGCTGCGGAAAGACGCGAGGACGCGCAGCGTTTGTTTCCCGAACGCGCGAGGCAACGACGGTTCGCCGATCTGTTGAACCGCACATTCGCCTTGCGCGATGAGTTGAAAACACTCGCTGCCCCGGAGACGATTGTTTGTCGTTGTGAAGACGTTGTCTTCGATCGCCTGCGCGCGCATGATTCGTGGCGATTAGCGAAGTTGCAGACGCGTTGCGGTATGGGTCCGTGTCAGGGAAGAATTTGCGGCAGTGCGGTTGAGTTCTTGTTTGATTGGAAGGTTGAATCAGTGCGTCCGCCGGTTCTGCCGGTCAGAGTTGAGAGTCTCTTATGAAAAACATGAACTGGCGTGGTGTGATGCCCGCCATCACAACTCCTTTCGATGAACACCTGAAGATCGATCACGCGTTCACAGCGAAGCATTGCCAGTGGCTGGTTGATAACGGCTGTACTGGAATCGTGACGCCGGGTTCACTCGGCGAGAGCGCGACACTCGCGGTCGAAGAGAAACTGTCACTGTGGTCCACCGTCGTCGAGGCGGTCGGCGATCGAGTTTCGGTCATAGCGGCAATAGCGTCGTTAAGCACTGCTGAAGCGGTCGAACTGTCGAAGCGCGCGGCGGATCTCGGTTGCAGCGGTCTGATGGTACTGCCGCCTTACGTCTATCAAGGCGACTGGCGCGAGATGAAAGCGCACCTTGAAGCAGTGTTTCGTGCGACAAGTCTTTCGTGCATGCTTTACAACAACCCAGTGGCGTACGGCACCGACTTTCTTCCGGAACAGATTCGCGAGCTGGCAACAGAGCACGGGAATTTTGAGGCGGTGAAAGAGTCGAGCACCGATGTGCGTCGAGTGACGTGGATCAAAGAATTGACAGGCGACAGATTGGCTATTTTCGTCGGCGTAGACGATGCGATCGTCGAAGCGATCGCTGTGGGAGCCGTGGGTTGGATCGCGGGACTGGTCAACGCGTTTCCGAAAGAGTCTGTTGATCTGTTTGAGTATGCGATGAATGGCGAGCATGAGAAGGCGATGCCTTTGTATCATTGGTTTCTGCCGTTGTTGCGCATGGATACGGTGCCGAAGTTTGTGCAACTCATCAAACTGGTGCAGCAGGAGGTTGGCATGGGCAACGCGCGCGTGCGGCCGCCGCGTTTGGAACTCGTAGGGCCGGAGTTGGAAGAGGCGAAGCGAGTTATCAGGGCAGCGCTGAATACTCGGATCAAATGAAGGAACTAACGGGAACTTCGATTATTGGTTTTGGACGTGGCGCATTAAACGGTGGCACGTTACAGGGCCTCAACCCGGCGACTGGCGATAACCTGCCACCCATCTATCACACAGCGAGTGCCGCAGAAGTGGACCAGGCCGCGCAACTCGCACATGCCGCCTTCGCCACTTATTCACAAACAACCGGCACCGAGAAAGCGCGTTTCCTTCGTCGCATCGCCGAGAACATAGAAGCAGTTGGCGATGACTTGATCGTAAGAGCAAATCAGGAGACTGGTCTGCCCGAACCACGTCTGCGCACGGAGACAGCACGCACGTGTAATCAACTTCGCATGTTTGCAGATCTGGTTGAACAAGGTTCGTGGGTTGACGCGCGCATCGATCACGGCGACCGCGAGAGGAAACCTTTGCCGAAGCCTGATGTGCGATCGATGTTCCGCCCGGTTGGACCAGTCGTCGTTTTTGGCGCGAGTAATTTCCCGCTCGCATTTTCAGTGGCCGGCGGCGACACGGCGTCTGCGTTCGCGGCAGGTTGCCCGGTGATTGTCAAGGCACATCCGGCACATCCTGGCACCTCTGAACTCGCCGGCCTCGCAATAGCAACTGCTGTTCGCGATTGCGAGCTGCCCGAAGGTGTTTTTTCGCTACTGTTTGACGCAGGCACAGACGTCGCAATGGCACTGGTTAGGCATCCACTCGTCAAGGCGGTTGGATTTACGGGATCGCGGAGAGGTGGGCGTGCTTTGTTCGATATCGCTTCCTCCAGACCCGATCCGATACCGTTCTATGCGGAGATGAGCAGCGTCAATCCGGTGATTATTTTGCCCGGCGCGTTGAGCGAGAGATCGGATCAGCTCGCGGCCGGCCTGCATTCGTCGGTGACGTTAGGTGCCGGACAATTTTGCACCAACCCAGGATTGGTTTTGCTGGCGAATAACAAAGACTCCGATGCTTTTGTGAAAAAACTGGGCGAGTTAATGGCCGGCACCACAGAGCAAACGATGCTCACACCCGCGATCGCGACTAACTATCGAAGCGGTGTCGCCGCGCGAATGAAACATGCCGCAGTCCAAACGATCGGTGCAAGTGCCCTCTTCAAAACTACGGCCGCTGAGTTTCTTGCTCATCCAGAACTCGGGGAAGAGCTTTTTGGGCCGTCCACTCTCGTCGTCACTTACTCAGATCAACTCGTCGAATTGGTGAAGGCGTTGGAAGGTCAACTCACTGCGACTATTCACGGCACCGAAGACGATCTTCGCGCCAACACGGAATTGCTTCGATTACTCGAAACCAAAGCGGGACGATTAGTCTTCAACGGGTTTCCCACCGGCGTGGAGGTCGGACATGCGATGGTCCATGGTGGTCCATACCCGGCGACGTCCGACGGCCGTTCCACCTCTGTCGGCACGCGCGCGATCTATCGCTTCGCACGGCAAGTGTGTTTCCAGGATTTTCCAAACGCATCGCTTCCCGCTGAACTCCAGGACGAAAACCCGCTCGGCCTCCGGCGAATGATCGACGGCGAAATTAAGCGCGGCTGAATGAAATCAGGGGACGCACCTCATCCGCCACACGCAACCCAACATCGAACGCCTCTTCAAACAGCGCCACGCCACTCAGTTCCGAATGCGCGAAATGAATCGACTGGAAGGGTCTTGCGCCTTCGCGACGTGCCTGGCCCCACATGAATCCGGTTCGTGGCCGAATCATCGCATGGCCCCAGCGCATTACATCAACTCTCTCCGTCAGCTCGCGAATGTCCGTGTGCGCGCGTTCGAGGTCGGTGAGAATGACGTCGGTCCACTCCTTCCATCCAGTCTCGAGTAGACGCGTACGCGCGCGGCGCGGATCGGCGTCACAAAGAGGATAGTAGTAGGTCAGCACGGTCGGTCCATGATCGCGTCCGCGTTGATGCGTCGCGACCACGTAACCCAGCGAAGGACTCTCATAAAGCACGTTGTCCCACGAAAGCGGGAAGTCGCGAGGCGACTGCTGCGGACGATCGCGCAACGTAAGGTTCGCCACCATCCACGATCCAAACTGAAACTCGGCAATGTGCGACGGCGGATTATCGCGATATGGTCTGATGACGTAGCGCGCCATGAACTGCGGCGCCGCGAAGATCACTCGCTCCGCCCGGAAACCACGTGGATTACGCCCTTCGCGATCCAGCGTAACCACCTCGACACCCAAACGTGCGTGTTTCTGAATCGGAATCAGCTCGACCGCCGCGCGGTCCAGTTGCACCCGCGCCTTTGTTTTCTCAAACAGATGATTAACAAGACGACCATTGCCTTCGGGCCACGTGATTAGCGACTGGGACTCGACTCCCGGCTTCGCCACACGCGAGCAGAAGTAGAACAATCCGGCCCACGCACTTGTCTCGACTAGAGTCATGCCGTAGTCGTCACGGCACGCGTAATCAACCCACCATTGCAACCGCGAACTTTTGAATCCATGTTGGTTTAACCAGTCGAGAATCGAGATTCGATCGAGTGCGGTGACTTCAGCATCATCTGAACATGCGGAAACGGGCAGCGTGAATGCTCGTCGTCCTTTTGCGTCGCGCCACGTGATCCAGCGCGCCAGTTCAGCGTTGAACCGATCGAGTTCCAGCTTGTCCTCCGGTGACGCGCCTGCGTGCAAATACAGCCCCTCATACCAACGGCGCTTATAGAAAACACGCTCTTCCGGATCGCGACACAGGAACTGTTCGCGCACGATGGGCTCGCCTTCTGCGTCTTTGCCTTCGAGCACGCCCATCTCGTCGAGCAATGAAACAAGCGCCGCGTTTTCTTTCATTGGCGCGGGGATGTAATGCGCGCCCCAGGGAAAGGAGATGTTGCGATTGGATCCGGAACGAGAGGTGCCGCCCGGTGCGTTTTCAAGTTCTACGAGTACGAAATCATTGAAGCCTGAGTTTTGCAGTCGCCACGCAGCGGTCAGTCCGGCGACACCGCCGCCGACGATCACAATTGGAACGTCGGTCCAGGCGTCAGCCGGCACCTCGACCTTCAAGCCGTCACGCAATCTGTGTCCGAACACATCTGACGTGCCGACAATCTCGCCCTCAGGAAACCCCGGCGCCGAGTTCCGCTTGCACGCCGCGAGCGCCACCGGCACGCCAAGAAATGCCGCAAGAATTTCACGTCGCGTGAAAGTGCTCATTCGCTACCAAACTTCGCCACAAAAAGGCACAAAAGGCGCAAAGAAAACGGCCTCAGTTTGCAAACAATTAAGTTCCAACTTGCAAGTTCCTTTTTGAGCCTTTTGTGCCTTTTTGTGGCTTTACTCAAATCGTCGCCACTCGCCTTCGTAATACCTGACAAGCGCCTGGTTATCGAGACGATTGATCTCCACCGGCACTGGTCCAATATCACCTGACAACGTAAACATCGCCACGAGTGTCTGATCGTCTAAAAACCGAAGCCCTGCCGGCGGGTGCCGCGGTATCTCGAAAGCCGACGCGCGTGCCAGCGCAAATCCCCACAGTCCAAAGCTCGGCACCGCGGTGTAATACGGTCTGACTACAAAACCCGCCGCCTCGAGCGTGCGAATGATGCACCAGTACGAACTGCGCGCGAACATCGGCGACGTCGATTGCACGCTTACCGCCGCCTCCGGCGTTAGTTTCGCGCGCAGCATCCGGTAGAACCGCGTCGTATAAAGCTTGCCCAGCGAAAAACTGTTCGGATCGGGAAAATCGACAATCGCAGCGTCGTAAAGCGCCTCAGTGGTCTCTTCGATCCAGACGAACGCGTCCGCGTTCACAACCTGAACCCGGCGGTCGTCAAATGCCTTCTGATTCAAGTTCGCAAGCAACGGAAAACGCATCGACAGGTTAGTCATGTCGGGATCGAGATCCACGAGCGTGACACGTTCAACCGATGGATACTTCAACACTTCGCGTAGCGCCAACCCATCGCCACCACCCAGCACAACCACGCGTTTCGGATTGTTCGCCAGCAGCATTGCCGGATGGACGAGTGCCTCGTGATAGCGATACTCATCGGTCGAACTAAACTGCAAATTGCCATTCAGGAACAACTGAAATCCGGCGCGCCCGCGCGTGATGACGATTCGCTGATACGGCGTATCTTTTGTGTAGACGATCTCATCGGCAAACATCTCGTCTTCCGCGAGTGACGTGAGCCTGTTTGCATAGATCAAACCAGCGAGCAGCAGAACCATGACCACAACTGCCCTGATTCGTAACGCGACGATGCCGCTCTTGATCAAAGGACGCAGTAACCACGTTCCCCACAACGCAACGCCTGCGTTCAGCATTCCGAAGACGAGTGACGTCCGGATTAAACCCAGCCGCGGCACAAACAAGATCGGAAACAGGATCGATGCGAGCAACGCGCCGATGTAGTCAAATGCGAGCACTCGCGAAACGAGTTGCTTGAATTCAACCTTGTCTTTCAGGATGCGCAGAAGCAGCGGTATTTCGAGACCGACAAACACGCCAATCGCAAACACGACGAAATAAAGCACCGCGTAGAAGTAACTCACGCGCGAGAACGTGATGAATAACAGCGGCGCGGAAAACCCTCCGAGTATGGCCACCGCCAGTTCGATGTCGACGAACTTGCGCGCGAGTCCTTTATCGATAAAGCCCGAGAGCCACGAGCCGACGCCCATGGCGAAAAGGTAGATGCCGATGATGAGGGAAAACTGAGTAACGGAGTCGCCGAGAACGTAGCTGGCGAGAGTTCCGGCCAGCAGCTCGTAAATCAATCCGCAGGTTGCGACGATGAGAACGTTGAGAAAAAGTAGCGGCGGTCGGTTCATTTTCCATTTCTCATTCGGCATTTCTCATTTGTCATTTCCTAACCCTCCAGCCAAATGAAAAATGACAAACGGAAAATGAAAAATGGAAAATAACTTCTTCATCCGTGAATCGCCGCCGCGATAATCAGGGCGCTGCCGAGAATGACGGCCGCGATCACGATCGCGAGCGCGACGTTATGATCCTCTTCGATCTCTTTCCGCACTGAAAACGGCGTCGCCTTGCCGATGATCAGGAAGGCCAGGGCAAAGACGATGAGGCCAATGACGACGAATACTACGGTCGTGACGACGATTGGCAGGAGCTGTTCCATCGGAACTACTAAACCGTAGCCACAAAAAGGCACAAAAGAGCCAAAAGGCACAAAAGACGTAAGAGAAGCAACTGATTCAAGCAGCATCATTTTCCTCCGTGTAAGCCGTAGTGCCAGAAATGAAATGATCGATAACCATTCTGCCGCGCGTCAGGCGGCAACTGTCTGCGCGTACCGCCACCCAGCTCCCAACCAAGGAGCGCGGCCGCGCTATACAAGGTCACAATGCCGGCTGCAAAAATTGTGTAAAGTGTTTTGAGCATTCGTCTCTCCTTAAGTTCTCCCGCAAAGGCGCAAAGGCGCAAAGAAAATTTACTGCTCTTTGGGTTTCCTTTGCATCTTTGCGCCTTTGCGGGAAACTACTCGTCGTCGTCATCATCGTCATCGCCGCCGCTGCTCGTGAACATGCTCTCGGACCATCGTTTATGTTCAAAACTGATGTGATAGATCAACATCACTATTGGTCCAATCGTGATCGCAATGAGTGCGAGCAGCAGGTTGAATCCCGTCGCTACGTTCTGTTGGATCGTTACTGAAACAACAGCGGGCTCTTGCCACTTCTCCCACTGTCCTTCCAGTCGGAGGATGTAGCGCCCGGCGGGCATCGAGGAAGTGGAGGTTGAATCTTTTCGATCGCCCTCGGTCCATGACTCACCGTCTTCTACGCCCTGGTAATAAGAGATGTCGATGGGAAAAGATTGGACCACGCCAGTGTCGTCATTGATCAGGTCGCCTTCGAGGTAAACCCACGTGTTCTGCACCGGCGATTCACCTTCGATGCGAATATTCCGTCTGCCAGCTAATTCGAACGGTTCGCTGAAGAAGACCTGCGTTCCGTCTGCGTTTGCCAGTGGTTGAAGTGTCACGGTTTGCTTGAACACTTCTTTCTCCGACCCCGAGACCACGAATAAGAGCAGGCCCAACGCGAGCAGCACGCCGATAAACAAAATCCAATACTTATAGACCCACGTATGTTTGTAAGGCTGATTCGGCGCGACTCCCGACGGACGTGGCAATCCCGTCACGTTGAATGCCTTTTCGATCTGTGGCACTTCGATGTAGGTCCCGAGCGACCAGTTGATCTCGCCAGTGGCGCGTCGCGTCTTCTCCGCATCGTTCGGGTCAGTCACATAGACCGTCGACACTTCTTTCGAAAGCATGTAAGGCGCGGCGACGTAATCGACTCCACGCACCTGCTCGCCAGTTTCGACTTTCCAGTAAAACTCACCCAGCACGACTTCGACTTTTGCCTGCGCGTCCTGGAAGATCTTGTAATTCTTGCCACGAAAACTGACGGACTTCGCAGACTCCGTCACCTCGCCCGGCGGCACAGCCTGCACATAGTTCCAGTGATCGTCGCTATGGACCAACCAGCGGAAACCAATCTGCGGGTTGTAAAGTAGATACTCGCTCCAGAAGTACGTCACACCTTCGAGCGTCACGCTGCGCGCCATCGCACCGATCACCGTCATCTTTCCTTCCGGCACTTCGCCGGTGCTGCCGATGGGGATCAGCGGTTGAAACCATGGCTTTTCGAGTGCTTTCAGAAACTGAAGCTGACCTTGGTTGACGTCGAGTAACGAATTGCAGTTCGGACAGGTAACACGCTCGGTTTTGTCGGGCGCGCGCAGCTCGAGTGGACCGGCGCAGTTTGGACAACTGACTTGCGCGGCGCCGACGCGACGTTCTTCGCGTTCCGGCGTGCGCGTAGTTGTGATTCCGAGTTCAGCGAGTGTGACTTGCTGGCCCAGGAAGACGAGTGGTGGTGATTCGTTGTAGTCGAGCGTGCCGAACGCATCGTTAACGCCGGAGAGATCGGCATAGTAGTAAGTCTCGCCGGGCGTCAGCATGTATGGAATTTCACCCTTCGCGCCGCGTGCGGTTGCGCGTCCGGTCTCGGCGACGATCATCGGCGTGGGCCATGGCAGACCGTGGACCGTTTGTCCGAGCTGAAGTTGATCGAACTGCGGGATTTCGACGCCGTCGGGAATCGGATATTGAAACGTGAGATAGAAGCGGCCCTGTGCTTCGGCGAGCCAACCGAGCCAGCCGTTCGAGAACGTCGCGTACCACTCGTCCCACTGGCCCCCCATCTCGTGACCGAGTTGGGCGCGGCCAGTCAGCTCGAAGGGAATGTCTTTCCACTTACCACGGAGGCCAATGTCGAGTGGCGATCCAGTTTCGACCAATTCGGCGACCTTGCCGAGGTCCTTTAGATCGCGATCGGTACGCGCGACAGCCGAACGGCAGTATTGGCAGATGACGACGATCGATTGACCGCTTTTGAATTCAACCGGGCCGCCACATGAGGGGCAGTTCGCTACGAGTGCACTCATCGAGCAGCCCCTCCGGCCTGAAGGGCTATTCGTTCAAACGTGCGAACGTTGACCTGGCTCGCGCCGAGCATCTCCTTCAGCATCTGCCCCCACGGCCAGTTCGCGCGATCGCGACAGCAATAGAGATTGAACGTCGCCGCGCGAAACTCCGGATACGTATGACAGGCGAGATGTGATTCGGAGAGCATTGCGATTCCGGTTACACCGCCTGGCGAGGCAAACTTGTGCCACGAGATCTCGCCCAGAACATGCAGATCGAGATCGCTGATGATGCGATCGAAAATGGTTTGTAAGCGGTTGATGTCTGCAAGCGCTGTCGGGTCACAGCCGCTTGCGTCGATGAGCCATTCAGTGCCGAGAGTCATCTTTAATCTGTAGTTGCGACCGCCGACAGTTTACAGAAGAGTTAGTTGCCGTCCAATAGAGAAGCGTATTGCTGTTTTCTCTTCTCGGCGATCTCTGCGGTCCTCTGAGTCCTCTGCGTTAACCTTTGTCAGGTGTAAATTAACGCAGAGCAATCAGAGAACCGCAGAGATCGCCGAGACTTCTACTTTAATCAACACACTCTTATCCCAGTACCGCGTGTTGCAGGATCGACGGCGGAATCGGTTCGAGAAAACGCGACAGCGTTGGCGAACCATCTGTTTCCGGACCGTTGTAGACGTTTACCGCCGGATAAACGAAATGCAGATCCTTCTTCGCGCGCGTTGTGGCGACGTAAAGCAGTCGCCGCTCTTCCTCGAAATCGTCAAACTCGTCCTGAAAACGGTTTGCCGGAAACCAACCGTCAGTCATCCAGATCACAAAGAGATTGTCCCACTCGAGACCTTTCGCCGAATGTACCGTCGAGAGGGTTACAAAGCCGCCGCCGTTTCGCGACGCATTGTTCTGGACGACTTCAGTCGGATCGAGCGCGACGTCTTCCAGTAGCTTCGCCGCGGTCTTGTAGCGCTTAGCGATCGATTGCAAATGTTCGAGATCGCGGCTGCGGCGCTGGACGTCGTCATACTTGTTCTTCAACAAAGGACGATAGAAACGTAAAACGGCCGCAAGTTGTTCGCTCGGCGTCTTGCTTTCGCAAACGGTCGTGAACACTCGCGCGAGACGTACTAGTTGCGCCTGGTAGCCGGCCCGTCCCGGAAAGTTGTGCAGCTTTTTAAACAGCGCCGCCTTGGTTCGACTGGAGCGGAACTCTCTGCGCTCGACGCCGAGATGCTCGAGGATCTGATAGACGGTCGCGTCGCCGATGTGTTCGATCAACTTCAGCGATCGAAACCAGGAAAGCGTGTCGGAAGGTTTGACGACGACGCGCAGAAACGCGAGCGCGTCTTTAATGTGCGCTGATTCGGCGAACCTCATTCCACCGAATTTGCGAAACGGGATGTTGTGCTTGCCAAGTTCGATTTCCAGATCGAATGAATGCGAGCTCGAACGAAACAGGACGGCAATCTCTCGCAGCGGCACGTTTTCTTCACGCAAGTCGGCGATCCGTTGCGCCACGAAGCGCGATTGCTCGTTCTCGTCGCGCGCGCTGACGACCACCGGCGGCTGTCCGCCTTCGATCCGCGAATAAAGCCGTTTTTTAAAGCTCTCTTTAACGTCGGCGATGATGGAGTTGGCGACGTCGAGGATCGGTTGCGTGCTGCGAAAGTTCTCTTCGAGCTTGATGATCTGAGCCGATGGGAACAATTTGGGAAACTCGAGCATGTTGCGATGACTCGCGCCGCGAAACGAGTAGATCGACTGAAACTCGTCGCCCACGACGGCGACGTTCTCGTGACGGGCGGTCATTAGCTTTACGATCTGCGCCTGGAGTTTGTTCGTGTCCTGGTACTCGTCGACCATGATGTAGCGATACTGGTCTGACAATCGCTCGCGCAACTCCTGACTCGATTCGAGCGCCTCGCGCAGGCGAACGAGCAGATCGTCGTACGTCAGCATGTGCCGCGTGCGTTTGAAGTCTTCAAACGACTTAAAAAGCGTTTCGAGATTGCGTCGCTCGTCTGTGAACTGCGGGTACTCGTTGTTCAGCACCTGCTTCAGCGTCTGGACCTTGTTTACCATCATGCTGAAGATCGCGGCGATGGTTCGCTTGCGCGGGAAATGCCTTGCATTGCCTTGCGTGAGTTTGACCTGGCGGCGCAGCAGATCGATCAGGTCTTCGGTGTCGCTCTGGTCCAACACGGTAAAGTTGCGAGCGACACCAGCGAGTTCCGAATACTTGCGTAGGACGGAGTGGCCCAGCGAATGAAACGTGCCGCCGGAAACGCGCTGGCAACGCGCGTCTGCGAGGGCGGCGGCGCGCGTCAACATGCTGGCGGCGGCGCGACGCGTGAAAGTCAACAGCAGGATCGATTCCGGCTTGGCGCCGATGTCTACGAGACGAGCGACGCGATAGACAAGTGTGCGAGTCTTGCCGGTGCCGGCGCCCGCTACGATCAACAAGGGTCCTTCGGTCGTGGTTACAGCTTTGAACTGCGCTTCGTTGAGTTCTCGTTCGTAGTCGACCACCTGCGCGCCCGCAACGACTCGCTTCAGCACGAGTCGAGTCTTTGCAGCGATCGGCAGCGTCTTGCCGAGATCGAGTTCGCGTTTGAGTGTTTTGAGTTCCGCAGCAAGTTCGTCAAACGTTTGGTAACGATCCTTCGGTGACTTGGCTAGCGCTTTCGTCAGGATTCGTTGCAGATCGATCGGGAGTTCTGGTCCCTCGGCACCGGGCAGGCGCGGATCGCGATGCAGGATCGCGTGCATCGTGTCAATGCGGTTGTCGTGAACGAACGGCGCCGTGCCCGTCAGCATTTCACACAGCACGACGCCGAATGAGAAAACGTCGCAACGGCGATCGATTCGTTGGCCCAGCAACTGTTCCGGCGCCATGTAGTTGACGGTGCCCATGAGAGTGCCGGATTCAGTTTCGACGCCGCGGATCAGAGTTTTCTGTTCACTGTCGGCGGCGAGCGCGCGTTCGCGTTCGGCGACGAGTTTTGCCAGTCCGAAGTCGAGGATCTTGGCGTAACCGTCGCGATTCAACATCAGGTTTTCTGGTTTTAGATCGCGATGAATGATGCCCAGCTCGTGCGCGCGTGAAAGGCCGGAGGCGATTTGAATTGCGATGTCGAGTGTTTCGCTAATCTTCAAACTTCGGGCTTTGATTTTGTGCCGTAGCGTCTCGCCTTCGATGAACTCCATCGCGATGTAGGGTTTTCCATTGTCCTCCCCTACTTCATAAACGGTCAAAATGTGTGGGTGGTTCAGAGCCGACGCGGCCCGCGCTTCCTGGAAAAAGCGACGGCGGCGATCCTGTTGCGCGACATACTCCGCAGGCAGGATTTTCAGCGCGACAACTCGCTGGAGCTTGTTGTCGAACGCTTTATAGACTACGCCCATGCCGCCGGCGCCGATTGGTTCGACAATCCGGTAATGGGCAATGGTTTCCGCGGGGATCGCTTTCATGGGCAGCGCTAAAGATTAACGCACCTCAAACACAGATCGAAGCGTATTATACGAATGAGCTAAAAATACGTGGTTTAGCTGGAGAGGTGAATATGATTTGTCCGCGTTGTGCGTCCAATCAGACTGAGAATGTGAAGTTCTGCACGTTTTGCGGGGCTAATTTGGAAGCGGTGCGCGGGGCGCTGGCGCTCAAAGAGACGGATAAGAAGTCTGAGTGGGGTGAAAACTGGTGGACCGAAATGTTTGGCGAGAAAGCTGAGGAGCGCAAGCTCGAGATGGAGCGGCGATTCGGCATTACGCCCGAGGTGAAGCGCTATAACGAAATAAAAGGTGGTGTAATTACAAGCAGCGCGGGCATTGGACTGGCAATCTTTCTGCATATATTTATGGAAGGAGTCGCTGCCGGCCTCCCAACGAATGAGGCTCAGATTGTTATTCGGTTGTGGGTGGTGGGAGCGATTCCGTTCTTCATCGGTCTGGCGTTGATTATTAATGGTCTGATTGTGAGCCGGAAGCAGGCTGAGATTCAGGAACGCGAAATGAAGCGCATTCAAGGTCTCGAAGTCCGCACACCGGAGATCAATGCCACTCCGAGTCCACGCAGTTTGCGACCTGCGCAAACGAACGAGTTTATCCCCACACCGTTCAGCATCACCGATCAAACAACTCGCCACCTCGTCAACTCGGAGTCACCTGCACCGGCTCCCGACGACCTCAAAGCGCGTTCGTAGTCCTTCGTTTAAACACAACTTGATTTTTTATTGACTTGATTCCTTCTAGCGTGATATTAGTTCGCGCCACGAATTAAAGAGACTTACCTGTGCGAAGAATCGATCTATCTAACTTTCAGGTAGCCACGAGTGTCACCGCGCGCGATATCAATCGACGCATCGTTCTAAATCTGATCCGAACGCACCAGCCTATCTCACGAGCAGACCTCGCTCGTCACTCAGGTTTGCAACGCAGCACGGTCTCCGTCATCGCTGAGCAGCTAATCAAGGAGCGATGGATTACCGAAGGCGCAAATGGACATACTGCGAGAGGCCGACGCCCTACATTCCTGCACTTGAACAAGGAGAGAGTCGGAATCATCGGCATAAATATTCGACCGGTAACCACCACGCTTGCTCTGGCCGATCTCGACGCTAACTTTCTCGCCCAGGATTCACTCGCCACTCCACAAGATCCGAAGAAGTTTCTGGCTGAAGTGGTTCCCCGAGTTCACAAGCTGATGGACGCTCGCCCCGAATTGACCTGCGAAGGCATCGGTGTGAGCCTTCCCGGCCGGCTTGATCTTGCGACGAAGCGACTGGTCTTCGCGCCAAATCTCGGTTGGAAAGACGTCGATCTTAAAACACCTTTGGAAAAGGCCACGAAACTGCCGGTTGAACTGGAAAATGCTGCAAATTCCTGCGCACTTTCCGAAATCTGTTTCGGTCGTCGCGCTGAGGGGTTGAGCAATCTGGTGGTCGTTACGGTCTCGGAAGGCATCGGTTGCGGCCTGATACTCAATCATCAATTGGTCCAGGGATCGACCGGTACAGCCGGCGAATTCGGCCACGCCGCCATCGTCCAGGACGGACTCGAATGCAGTTGTGGCAATCGCGGCTGTTGGGAGATGTATGCGTCCAACTCGGCAGCGGTTCGTTATTACACCCAGGCTGGTTCGCCAGGCCGCGGACGTCGCTCTGCAACTGTGGAAAACACCATCAGTTTCGATCACTTATTGCGACTTGCCGACCAGGGTGACGCCAAAGCGGTCGATGCTTTGCAGCAGATGGCGAAGTATCTGGGGTTGGGACTCGCCCCTCTGGTCTCCGGTTTGGCGCCTGACATGATCGTCATCGTTGGGGAGGTCACCCGTGCCTGGCAGAAGGTCGGTCCGATCATCAAGGACACCGTGCGCAAGCACTCGTTCACGCGAGCGGAAACTCAGATCGTACCGAGCGATCCGATAACTCAACCGCGCCTGCGGGGAACGATAGCCCTTGTCTTACTGAAACATTTCGGTGCTCCGGCTGTTGCCTGAGCGGGTTTTTGTTTTACGTATTTTGTTGTGGCCCCGAACTAATTGACCGAGCCGTCGGTTCAATGCCGCCCCTGGAAACGTCAAAACCCGAAGAGGAGAGAGAGTCATGTTTACCTTCACCGCCTTTCCGCAGCGAACCAAATACATCGCACCCTTATCAGCGCGTCCGGGCAGGAAAAAAGCCCTAAAGCGATCGGCAGGGTACCTCGCGCTGTTGGTTTTATCCGTTTTGCTTGTGCCCGCTGCCACGCGCGCGCAAGTCCTCTATGGCTCTCTCGTCGGAAACGTCACCGACGCGAACGGGGCTGTCGTTGAAGGCGCGAAGGTCGAGATCGCCAACGTGGCCACTGGCGACGTAAGGACCGCGACCACGGATGATCGCGGCGCATACTCCGTTAACGATCTTCAGGCGGGCGTCTATAAGGTCTCAGTCTCTCGATCATCGTTCAAAACAACGGTGAAAACAGACGTCCGCATAGAAGCGAACAGAACCGTTCGCTTCGATACACAACTCGAGATCGGAGGATTGGAGGAGACCGTGCTCGTCACGGCCGGCGAGGGAGCGACGTTGCAAACCGATCGTGCTGACGTCAACCTCACGCAGTCGGCTCGCGAGATCAACAACCTCCCACTATTTGGAAGTCTGGGTCGAAACTATCAGACGCTGCTCTCGTTAATTCCTGGAACCGCCAGAGGCACCGGAGGCTTTTTCATCGGTAACGGTGCCGGCGAGGATAACTCTGCCGCTGGTAACCCGCAGCGCTCGATGTCGTACAACGTCAATGGCGTTTCCCGTTTGCAGAACAACACGAAGATTGACGGTTCCAGCATCATTTATCCTTGGCTGCCTGGGAACACGGTGTATGTTCCGCCGGCGGAGGCCATACAGGAAGTTAATATCGTCACTAACGCTTTCGACGCTGAGCAGGGACTGGCGGGTGGCGCGGCGGTTAACGTTACGATCAAATCAGGTGGTAATGACTTTCATGGCGTAGGCTGGGGCTATACTACGAACAGTCGCTTTCAATCGCGGAACTTCTTTCAGCCTGTAAACCAACCACAGATTCCTAAAAACATCGTGGCCCAATTTGGGTACGCCCTTAGTGGGCCAGTCGTATTGCCACGCTTCGGCGAAGGCGGACCAAAGGTCTGGAACGGCAAGAACAAGCTTTTCTTCTTCACCGATCTTGAGCGTACAACACAACGTAATACAGCCGGGACCACTAGAACTATACCGCCTCTGAGCCTGCGGCCAGACGCTAACGGAAATGTCAGTTTCGTTGGAACTGGAACCACCATCTTTGATCCGGCGTCGAACCCGGATCCGCGTCTGCGCACTCCATTCCCAAACAATGTTATTCCAGCAGGTCGGATTGATATCGCTGCTCTTGAATTGATCAGACAGCTACCGCCTCCGACAGGACCTGGGAACACCAACAACTTCGCAAGCACCGGCACAGGTGAATTCAATCGCACGAACGTGGATGTCAAGATCAATTACGTCGGCAACGAGCTCAGCTTGTGGGGGCGATACAGTCGCTCGCCTACGAACATCTTCGACCCTCCCATTTTTGGAATAATCGGTGGTGGAGCCTTGAATGGAGGACAACTGGGTACTGCGCCGGGACTGGTGCAAGTGGTTGGATTCGGGGGAACGTACACCTTTTCTCCGACAGTGATTCTGGACGCCAACATCGGTTATACGCGCCAGAGACTCGGTGCAGAAAACATTGACCTTGATCAACCTTACGGATTGACGGTTCTGAAAATTCCCGGCACCAATGGACCAGACAGACTTCAAAATGGTTATCCGTTCTTCAATATCACTGGTTGGAACAATATAGGCAACGACAACACCGGGAACCCGTTTTTGTTCCGAGACAACCAGTATGTGGCAGCGGCGAACCTATCCTGGATCAAAGGCGCACATTCGTTCCGTTTTGGCGGTGACTATTTGAATCCGCAAATCAACCATTTCCAACCACAGGGTGCGGCGTTTCAGACAGTCCGCGGCTCATTTCAGTTCAACGGCACTGCGACAGCGTTGCAAGCGTGCAATGCAATCGCTACAAACAACGTCTGCGCTCAGCCGGGCGCGAGCACAACCGTTGCCGGAGCTAATGCATTCAATGCCTGGGCAGCATTCCTGCTCGGCCTGCCAAGCGGTGCAGGCAAGGCGGATCAACTTCGCAATCCTAACTCAGTGTGGTGGCAGCAATACGGCCTCTACGCGCGCGACCATTGGCAAATTGGTCGTCGTACAACACTTACCTATGGTCTTCGTTGGGAGCGCTTTCCGATTCCGAGGAAGGACCACTCCGGAATCAACCGTTTCGACCCGGCGACTGGACAAGTGATCACAGGCGGACTAGGCAATATTCCATTTGATGGTGGTGCATCTGTTGGAGCGGGTCTATTCCTGCCGCGAGTAGGTATTGCTTTTCGCCTTGACGACAAAACAGTACTTCGTGGCGGCTATGGCCAATCGTCCGACCCAAGACCGTTTCAGGACCTGAGGAATGCATTTCCCATAGTCAACATTTGGGCGATGCCCGCAGTCAGTTTTAACGGACTCAGTGGGACATCAGGGTTCATTCCTGTGACGACCCTCCGTCAGGGGCTCATCAACACGAGCGCTACACCGGATCTGACCAGCGGGAGTATTTCGCTCCCGCCAAACACCGGAACGACAACGTTCCAGAAAGAGGTGCAGCGGGACAGAATTCACTCGTTCAACTTTTTCATTGAACGCCAACTGCCGGCCAGGTTCGTAGCTCAGGTTGGTTACGTTGGTACGCGTGCAATAGGTCAGATGGGATTCGTCAACATAAACCCAAGTGCTCCAGGAACCGCGGATGCTGGTCGCCCACTTATCGGGTTTGGGATAAATGCGGATATTGTGAGCATCCAACCATACGGAAACACGACGTATAACGCATTGCAGGCACAACTTACTCGTCGCTGGGCCAGTTCGCTTTTGGGTGTAGCTTACACATGGTCCAAAACACTCAACTTCGCAGACAACGACCAAGGTCCCAGAATCACATTCACACCAGAGAAACAACGCAACCGTGGTCCGGCAAGTTACGACCGCACTCACAATCTCCAGAGTTATTTGGTCTATGACCTGCCTTTTGGCAAGGGCCAGCGATGGGTCAATAATGGTTGGGCAAGCAAGATCTTCGGCGGGTTCCAGGTTAGTGGCCTGATGAGCGTCATGAGCGGCATGCCGTTCTATGTCGTCCAGAATACGGCTCCGAACTTGTTGGCTCGCGGGAGTGGCCAGGTACCGAACCAAGTGGCCTCGGAGATCACTATATTGGGCGGCATCGGCACACCGGCGCAGCGCGGTTCAGACGGCAGCGGCCCCTGGTTTGACAATAGAGTGTTGGGCGGTCCCGCAATTTTTGGAGCGACATGCACCGCGAACTGCGCCTGGGCATTAGAAAATGGCGCACGTTTCGGGAGCGGGGGAAGAAACAACCTTCGAGGTCCGGATTTCTTCGAGATAGACACTACAATCTATCGAACATTCCACTTGTCGGAGAAAGTCGAGTTTCAACTTCGCGCTGAGACGTTGAACTTACTGAACCACGCGAACTTCAACCTCCCCGACGCCAATGCGAACAGCACAACATTCGGTTACATTACGCAGACGTTCGGGCCGAACCAACAACGACAGTGGCGCTTCGGAATGCGTCTTAGTTTCTGAACGTATGGCCGCAAAGAATCACAGAAGCACAATTCGATGTGCGAGCAAGTTGGCGCTTTTCGTGATTCTTTGCGGCCTCCTGTGTGTGCCTGCGCGGGCGCAAACGAGTCCGGACCGCTGGCTTGATTATGCTGCCGGCGATTACGACATCATTCCGAATGTTACTTACGCGAGGGCAAGTAACTTTGAACTCAAGCTGGATCTGTATCTTCCGAAGAACAGAACGCGCCCTGTAGCAACCTTGATTCTGTTTCATGGCGGTGGTTGGGTTGACGGTCAAAAAGAACGCAACGTGCTTTTCCTGCTGCCATACCTGGAAATGGGTTGGTCGGCAGTAAATGTCGAGTATCGAACAGCGCGACAGTCGCCGGCGCCCGCGGCAGTGGAGGACTGTCGCTGTGCGCTTCGCTGGCTCACCTATCGCGCTCGTGAATACTCGCTCGATCCGTCGCGATTTGTTTTGACGGGAACGTCCGCCGGTGGACATCTTGCGCTAATGACTGGCATGTTGCCGGCGAATAATGTTTTCGATCGCCAGTGTCCGATTGAAGGAAATGATCGTTGGAATTCAGCTACGGTGCCCCAGCCGAAAGTTGCGGCTGTGGTGAACTGGTTTGGTATCGGAGATGTGGCGGATTTGCTTGATGGTCCAAACGCGAGAAATTATGCGCGCGAGTGGTTTGGCAGTTTTCCAAACGCCGAACTTGCAAAACAGCTTTCGCCCGTGAACTATGTGCGCGCAGGTGTCCCCCCAATCATTACGATCCACGGCGAACATGACGACGTTGCGCCGTACGCGCATGCGGTTCGACTTCACGCGGCGTTGGATAAGGCAGGCGTCCCAAATCGGCTGGTGACCATACGCGGGCGGAAGCATGGCGGCTTCAATCGTGAAGAACTGGTACAGAGTTATGCAGCGATTCGAGATTTTCTTCGTAAGAACGGTCTGTAGTTGCGCGCTACTCGGCTGCGTACTTCTTTCGAGTCCGTCAGTGAAGGCGGATGATGGGTACCGTTTATGGCTGCGCTACGATCAGATTTCAACACGGATTAAGTCGATTGAAGTACATGGCAAGTCAGCCACCTTCGATGTAATCCGTGATGAACTGTCACACGTTGTCGACCACGACGGCAAATTTTCGATAGTTGTTCGAAAACAGAAACAACTCGGTCCTGAAGGCTTCCGTATTCGCACTATCGGAAGTGAGGTCATAATTACCGCCGGCAGCGATGTCGGAGCGCTCTACGGTGCATTTCACTTTCTGCGTCTGCTTCAGACTGGACAGTCGATAGATCGACTGCAATTGGATCAAAAGCCGGCGTTGAAGCTGCGGCTACTCAATCACTGGGACAATCTCGACCGGAGTATTGAACGAGGTTATGCCGGAAAGTCCTTGTGGAATTGGGACGAACTGCCGGGCCAGGTCGATCCGCGTCTGCGTGACTACGCCAGGGCCAACGCTTCAATCGGCATTAACGGCACAGTGCTGAATAACGTAAACGCCAGCGCTGAATTCCTCACCGCGAAATATCTCGACAAGGTGGCAGCAATTGCTAAGGTTTTCCGCCCCTTCGGCATTCGCGTCTACCTCGCCGCGCGTTTTTCAGCGCCGATCGAGCTGGGCAAATTACCAACCGCAGATCCGCTTGACCGTTCTGTAGTTGACTGGTGGAAGCAGAAGGCCAATGAGATCTACAGAGTGATTCCGGATTTTGGCGGCTTCGTGGTGAAAGCCAACAGCGAAGGTCAACCTGGTCCACGAACCTACAATCGCAATCACGTTGACGGCGCAAATATGCTGGCGGCGGCGCTGGCGCCTCATCGCGGCATCGTAATGTGGCGAGCATTTGTTTACGACATGAAGCCCGGCTACGACCGTGCCGGAGCTGCTTACGAGAATCTTCAGCCCTTCGACGGCAAGTTTGCACCAAACGTGTTGCTCCAGGTGAAGAATGGACCAATCGATTTTCAGCCGAGAGAGCCGTTTCATCCACTCTTCGGGGCTATGCCTCGCACGCAACTGATGCCGGAGTTGCAAATCACTCAGGAGTATCTTGGTTTCTCCAATCATTTTGTTTTTCTGGCGTCAATGTGGCGTGAGTTTCTTGACTCGGACACGTATGCGCGAGGGCGAGGCTCGACTGTCAGCAGAGTTGTAGATGGGACTTTGTCCCGGCAACGCCTGACCGGTATCGCGGGCGTCGCAAACACAGGCTCTGATCGCAATTGGACCGGGCATCATCTGTTACAGGCCAATTGGTACGCTTTCGGCCGCCTCGCCTGGAATCCTCAAACTTCGTCGTTGGACATTGCGACGGAATGGACCAGGATGACACTCACGCATTCACCCATCGCCGTGGCGGTAATCGCGCGACTAATGGTCGAGTCGCATGATGCGGTGGTGAATTACATGACACCGCTTGGTCTACATCACATCATGTGGGGCGGTCATCATTACGGACCAGCGCCCTGGTGGGACAAGGAAAAACGTGATGACTGGAACCCGGTCTATTATCACAAAGCGGATACTCACGGGATTGGATTTGATCGGACCAGGACCGGTAGCAACACGGTGAGTCAATATCATTCGCCGGTGCGTGAACAATACTCCGATGTGCAGGCGTGTCCGGAAAAATTTCTGCTTTGGTTCCATCACGTGTCGTGGGATCACAAAATGAAGTCCGGCCGGACGCTTTGGAGTGAGTTAGCGCTCCAATATCAGAGTGGCGTTGATTGGATTAGAAATACGCGGACTCTCTGGGCCACATTGTCTCGCGCTATCGATTCGGAGCGGCATGCCGCAATTGCTCAGAAAATGGCGATTCAGGAACGCGACGCCGTTTGGTGGCGCGACTCGTGTTTGCTCTACTTTCAAACATTTGCGAAACGCCCGTTGCCGAAGGGTGTTGAGCCCCCCGCAAAATCATTGGATCACTACAAGGCCAAGGCGCTTGAATGGTAACCACGGATGAAAATCACTGATCTCCGAGCCACGACAGTTACTGTTCCGCTTGAGGCGCCGTTGCGCCACGCGAACGGATGCCATTGGGGGCGTTTCGTTCGAACGATTGTTGAAGTAGAAACTGATGAAGGCCTGGTAGGTCTCGGCGAAATGGGTGGGGGCGGCGAGTCGGCAGAGGCCGCGTTTCAAGCTCTTAAGAGTTATCTAATCGGACGTGATCCGGCGCATCTTGAAGAACTAAGATTTCTGATCGCCAATCCGACAGCATCGCTTTACAACAATCGCACCCAGATGTTGGCAGCGATCGAGTTTGCCTGTCTCGACATCATCGGGCAGAAATGGGGTGTTCCTGTTTCTGAGATCCTCGGAGGGCGTTTGCGCGAGCGTGTGCCGTTTGCTTCTTACTTGTTCTTTCGTTACCCAAACGACCAGAGCAAAGCAAGCGAAATTCGAACTGTGGAGCAGCTCGTCGATTCCGCCAGAACGTTAAAGAAGCTTTACGGTTTCACTTCACACAAGTTGAAGGGAGGGGTATTTCCTCCCGAATATGAACTCGAATGCTACCGTGCGCTCGCGGACGCACTTGCGGGGGATCGTTTTCGCTTTGATCCGAATGGCGTTTGGTCCACCGAGACGGCAATCTGGTTTGGTCAGCAGATCGAAGACATTCGCAATGATTATTTGGAAGATCCGGTGTTTGGTATGAATGGAATGCGGCGCGTGCGCGAGAAAGTTCGCATGCCGCTCGCGACTAACACCGTCATAGTAAATTTCGAACAGCTCGCGGCTAACATTCGCGACACGGCTGTCGATGTCGTGTTGTTGGACACAACGTTCTGGGGCGGCATTCGCGCGTGCGTCAAGGCGGCGGGAGTTTGTGAAACGTTTCAATTGGGTGTGGCCGTGCATTCATCGGGGGAGCTTGGGATTCAGCTCGCGACGATGTTGCATCTCGGAGCGGTAATTCCAAATCTGTCGTTCGCGGCTGATGCTCATTATCATCACTTGACTGACGACATCATTCAGGGCGGCAAGCTGAAGTATGAAAACGGCGCCATCGCCGTGCCGTCAGCGCCCGGATTGGGTGTTAAGCTGGATCGCGAAAAGGTCGAAGAGTATCGGGAGTTATACCTGCGTCTTGGCTCGTATCCTTACGATCGGGATCCGATGAGGCCGGGTTGGACTCCGACGATACCAAACGATCGCTGGGCAGATCCGCTGGACACGCGAGTACCGGAGATCGCGCTTAAGCATACGGTGGGTTAGAAAATATGGTCACGTCTACCGAAAGTCGCACGCGCGTTTCTGAGTTGCTAACCGAGAGGGAAGAGCTTCGCGCGGAAGTTGAATTAGTGGTGAACGCAGCGCCGGTGATGGATGTTCACACGCATCTGTTTCCTCCTGAATTCAACGAGTTGTGCCTTTGGGGGATCGATGAGTTGCTGACATATCACTATCTGACTGCCGAGACATTTCGTTCGGCGAGAATTCCGTATAAGCAGTTTTGGGCGATGTCAAAAACGGATCAGGCAGATCTCGTTTGGAAGACTTTGTTCGTAGACAACACTCCGACGTCTGAAGCGGCCCAGGGAATCATTTCGGTGCTCAACGCCTTTGGTCTCGACACCCGCGCTCCGGATTTGAGTGAGGCGCGCGCGTTCTTCAACTCTCAAAATCTGATAGAACACATCGATCAAGTGTTCGACATCGCGGGAGTGAGCGGTGTCGTGATGACGAACGATCCTCTCGATGAAGCAGAGAGTCAGATTTGGAAAACCTACAGCGATGCGGATCGGCGTTTTAAGTCATCGTTAAGGTTGGACAGTCTGTTGGATGATTTCGACGTGGGATCGACGCTGGCAGTTCGACGGTTGTTGGACCAGTCGATACAACGGCTTAATCCAGTTTACCTGGCTGCTTCGTTACCGCCGGATTTCAAATATCCGAGTGATGACATACGGGACAGCTTGCTCCGAGAAGTAGTTCTTCCGACTGCCAAAGAACACGGTCTTACTGTAACGCTGATGGTTGGTGTGCGCCGCTCGGTAAACCCGGAGCTGCGAGAAGCTGGTGATGGGCTTGGCCGGGCCGACGTTTCCGCAATCGAAAGACTCTGTGCGCGCTATCCGGAAATCAGATTTCTCGTGACGTTTCTATCGCGCGAGAACCAGCATGAGTTGTGTGTGGCCGCGAGGAAGTTCAACAACCTCATGCCGTTCGGTTGTTGGTGGTTTCTCAACAATCCCTCGATTGTGAACGAGATTACGCGAGAAAGATTGGAGTTGTTGGGTCAAAGCTTCATTCCACAACATTCTGACGCGCGTGTGCTCGAACAATTAATCTACAAGTGGAAACACGCACGCAGGCAAATTGCAGATGCGCTCTGTAGTTCCTATGAACAACTGTTGCTGAACGGGCGCGCAGTTACGCGTGAAGAGATCGCGCGCGATGTCAGGCGGATGTTCGAAGGAAATTTCAGCGAATGGGTAAACGCAGTATAAGAAAATCAAAGAAGGCACAACTCCTTGAGAAAAACGCGAACTGTTGCATTCAGCATCTGCCTCGCAATCATCGTTTCACTTCTGTTCCCGGTTGCCCGCATGAATTCGCAGGAAAAGCTTCCGGATTTCAAGAATCCTCGTCTGCCAGTTGAACGCCGGGTCGCCGACCTGGTTTCGCGGATGACACTTGAAGAAAAAGTTGCGCAACTCGTCTGTCTTTGGGGCAACCGTCCCCAGGTAAATCCGCAAACAGACTTTGCCACCGATCGCGGCGATTTTTCTCCTGCCAAAGCGGCGGAAGTCATGAAGCACGGTATCGGCCAGATCGCACGCCAAAGAGAGCGGAAGGATCCGCGCGAGGGAGCAAAGTTTGCCAACGCGGTTCAGAAATGGCTGGTCGAAAATACGCGACTCGGAATCCCTGCAATTCTTCATGACGAAATACTTCACGGACACATGGCCAAGGGGAGTACAAGTTTCCCTCAGCCAATCGCCCTCGCGACGACGTGGGATCCGGAGTTCATCACAAAAATCTTCACCGCCGGAGCACTGGAGACGCGTGCCCGCGGAAGTCATCAGGTGCTCGGCCCGAATTTAGATCTCGCTCGCGATCCGCGCTGGGGACGCACCGAAGAGACTTTCGGCGAAGATCCATATTTAACCTCGCGCATGGCAGTGGCTGTCGTGAAAGCCTTGCAGGGACCAGGCCCCGGCGTTGACCAGAATCACGTCATCGCGACTGCAAAACACTTTGCCGCCCACGGCCAGCCCGAAAGTGGTACCAACATTGGACCAGTCAACTTTTCGGAACGAACGCTGCGCGAGTATTTTTTGCCGAGCTTCAAGGCGGCGGTGATTGAGGCGGGCATCATGAGCGTGATGCCTTCATACAACGAGATCGACGGCGTGCCATCTCACGCAAACAAGTGGCTGCTGCAAACAGTGCTGCGGGAAGAGTGGGGTTTCAAAGGCCATGTAGTGTCTGACTATTACGCGATTCCGCAGATGGTTGATCTGCATCACCTGGTTTCGGATAAACCCAGCACCGCCAAACTCGCGATTGAATCTGGTGTGGATACCGAGCTTCCTGATCCCGATGCGTTTCCAACGCTTTTACAGCTCGTGAAAGAAAAACGCGTTTCAGAAACGGTTATCGATCAAGCCGTTGCGCGAAACCTCCGCGCCAAGTTCTTGCTTGGATTATTTGAGAATCCCTACGTGGACGTCGAACGTGCGGTGCGTGTCACAAACTCGAGTGAGCATAGAGCATTGGCGGCTGAGGCGGCCCGGAGATCGCTTACGCTGCTCAAGAATGGGAACAACTTGTTGCCATTGAATCTGAGTGCGTTGAAATCGATCGCGGTTATTGGTCCAAATGCAGCGCAGGTCCATCTCGGTGGGTACAGCGACGAGCCCGGGCGCGGAGTCAGCGTGCTTCAGGGAATTAAGGACAAGGTCGGCGATAAAGTTAACGTTGTCTATGCCGAAGGTTGCAAGATAACGAAAGAAGGCGGTGACTGGTTTGCCGACAGCGCTAGTCTCAGCGATCCGGCAGACGATCAAAAACTGATCGCGGAAGCGGTGTCAGTAGCAAAAACCGCCGACGTCGCGCTGCTTGTCCTGGGTGGGAATGAGGATACAAACAAAGAAGGTTGGGCTGACAATCATCTTGGCGACCGGGATAGTCTCGAGTTGGTGGGCCGGCAGAATGATCTGGTCAAGGGTGTGCTTGAGACTGGTAAACCGACCATCGTTTTGTTGATTAATAGCGGTCCACTATCGATCAACTACATTGCCGAAAACGTTCCCGCAATTCTTGAAGGCTTTTATTTGGGACAGGAAACCGGCGTTGGCGTCGCTGACGTTCTGTTCGGCGACTATAACCCCGCCGGCAAGCTGACGATCAGTTTTCCGCGATCCGTGGGCCAGTTGCCGCTTTATTACAATCGCAAACCGACCGCGCGTCGAGGTTATTTGTTTGCTAACAAGGAACCGTTGTTTCCGTTTGGCTTTGGTTTGAGCTATACCACGTTTGCCTATAGAGATCTGAAAGTTACTCCGGCGAAGATCCGGCCTGGCGACAAAGCAACGGTCAGCGTTACCGTCACAAACACCGGGAAACGTGCGGGGGACGAGATTGTGCAACTCTACATTCGCGACCTGGTGAGCTCAGTTACGCGACCCATCATGGAGCTCAAAGACTTCCGGCGTATCCCGCTGGCGCCCGGCGAAAGCAAAACATTAGAGTTCGTGATCACACCCGACAAACTTTCGTTTCTCGATTTGAACATGAAGAGTGTCGTCGAGCCTGGCTGGTTTGACGTCATGGTGGGAACAAGTTCAGTGAAGTATGAGACCGTCAAATTCGAAGTTATTCCCAAATAAAAGCACAAAATGATTGCAAACCAGCCGGTTAATCCCGAAAAGGCGATTAGAGTGGGTCTATATCTTGTTTGGAGTCCGCTAACCTTGAAAAAAAAATCTCCCAAAGCGCAAAGGCGCAAAGCCCGCCGGCCCCAAAGCAGTATTCGTGTTTTTTCTCTGTCTTTGCGTTTGCGCCTTGGGAGTTCTCTACCCACGCGAAATTCAGTCGCTACCACCTTACAAAAACCCGAACCTGCCGATTGCGACTCGCGTCGACGATCTTTTGTCGCGCTTAACGCTTGAAGAAAAAGTTGCGCAGATGGGGAATGCTACGCCAGCGATTGAACGCCTCGGCGTCCCTGCCCACGACTACTGGAACGAGGCGTTGCACGGCGTGGCCCGATCCGGTATTGCCACTGTGTTTCCCCAAGCTATCGGACTCGCCGCAACCTGGGACACAAAACTGATGTACCAGGTCGCCGACGTCATCTCGACTGAGGCACGCGCAAAGCATCATGAGTATGCGCGCAAGGGCCAATTCGGACGTTACCAGGGCCTGACTTTCTGGAGTCCAAACATCAACATCTTTCGCGATCCGCGCTGGGGGCGAGGGCAGGAGACGTACGGCGAAGATCCTTACCTCACCGCGCAGCTTGGGGTTCAATTCGTGCGCGGTCTGCAAGGCAACGACCCGCGTTATTTCAAGGTCATTGCGACTCCGAAACACTACGCCGTGCATAGCGGTCCGGAACCCGAGCGCCACGCGTTCGACGCGATCTCTTCTGAACGAGATCTGCGCGAAACGTATTTGCCGGCGTTCAGGGAGACGATTCTTGAAGGCAAGGCCTACTCGGTCATGTGTGCATATAACCGCACGAACGGCGAACCGTGCTGCGCCAACAAGCGGTTGATGGTTGATATCCTGCGCAGCGAGTGGGGCTTCGATGGTTTCGTCGTTTCCGATTGCGGTGCGATTTACGACATTCATGTTTTTCACAAGGTCGTCGCGACTGAAATGGAAGCTTCGGTGCTCGGCGTTAAGGCGGGCACCGATCTAACGTGCGGCACCGAGTATCCATCGCTGGTCCAGGCTGTGAAGCAGGGATTGATCAGTGAAGGGGAAATCGATAAGTCAGTGAAGCGTCTTTTGACCGCTCGCTTTCGACTCGGGCAGTTTGATCCGCCGGAAATGGTTCCTTACGCGCGCATTCCGTATTCGGCAAACGACACTGACGAAAACCGCCGCCTTGCGTTGCAGACTGCGCGGAAGTCAATCGTGCTTTTGAAGAACGCGAATCGCACGTTGCCACTGAAGAAGGACCTGAAGAGCGTCGCAGTCATTGGACCAAATGCAGATTTGCCGGAGACGTTGTGGGGTAACTACAACGGTACTGCATCACGTTTGTTTACGCCGCTTGCGGGAATCAAAAACGCAGTCTCTGCAAATACGAAAGTAACCTACGCGCTTGGATCCACACTCGCTGGTGAACCGGTTGTTCCGGTCCCTGCTTCGGCTTTGACCTTGAATGGAACTGATCCAGGACTGAAAGCGGAATACTTCAACAACCAGGAACTGCGTGGTCCAGCAGCAACTGTCCGTACCGATGCGCGCATTGATTTCGATTGGGGACGTTTCAACCCCGCGCCTGAACTGACGGGAAACCATTTTTCCGTTCGCTGGACGGGCAAACTCAAGGCTCCTGAGTCAGGCAAGTACACACTCGGGTTCACGGCTGACGATGGTGCTCGACTCTATATCGACGGAAAACTTTTGGTCGATGCATGGGCCAGTAATCCCAAGAAAACTGCCACTGCCGAAATAACCCTTGAGGCCGGTCGCAGTTACGACTTGCGCATGGAGTATTTCCAGTATCAGCGCGAGAACATTGCCAAACTTGTTTGGTCGTATCCAGGAATGACCGAGCAACTGATGCAGGAAGCTGTAACGGCAGCGCGGGAATCAGAAGTGAGCGTGCTCGTCCTGGGTATTTCGGCGAGGCTCGAAGGCGAAGAGATGCCGGTGCACGTTGAGGGATTCCGCGGCGGCGATCGAACAGACCTCTCCTTGCCCAAGTCTCAGGAGGCGTTATTGAAAGCCATCGTTGCGACCGGTAAGCCGGTGGTTGTGGTGTTGTTGAGTGGCAGCGCGGTAGCAGTCAACTGGGCCAACGATAACGTGCCTGCAATTTTGGCGGCGTGGTATCCGGGCGGTGAAGGCGGTACCGCTATAGCAGATGTGTTGTTTGGCGATTACAACCCGGCGGGACGTTTGCCGGTTACGTTCTATAAATCGGTGGATCAATTGCCTCCGTTTACCGATTACAGCATGCAAGGTCGTACGTATCGCTATTTCAAGGGAGAGCCACTTTATCCGTTTGGTTATGGGTTGAGCTATACCAGGTTTGATTACAGCAATCTGCGGTTTCAGTCGAAGACGGTTAAGGCTGGCGAACCGATGAAAGTCAGTGTTGACGTCACGAATGCCGGTGACAGGGAAGGTGACGAAGTGGTCCAGTTATATCTGACCGACACTGCGGCGTCGGTGCCGGTGCCGATTCGCACGTTGGTTGGTTTCGATCGGATTTCCCTTCGCCCGCGAGAAAAACGCACCCTTACGTTCACGATCACGCCGCGACAGATGTCGTTGATCGACGATGGCGGGAAACGCGTGATCGAACCCGGTGAATTTCTTGTCAGCGCTGGGGGCGGCCAGGTGGGGTTAAGTAGAAAGTTCGTAGTTTCGGGAGGGAGACTCGAACTTGCAGAACGTTAGCCACAAAGAGGCACAAAAGGCACAAAAACTCCGGCATTATCGGTTTTTTCGAATAGGTCAATTTTGCACTCCTCAGGTCGACCGATTTCGTATTCCTGTTTTGTGCCTTTTGTGCTTTTTTGTGGCCCAGGTTTGCTTCGCCAACCCGCGTCCTGGAAAGACGGTTTCATTCAATCACGACTGGCAATTTCAACTAGGTGAGATCAAGGATGATTCGAAGTGGCGGCAACTGAATCTTCCTCACGACTGGAGTATCGAAGGTCAATTCAGTGAAAAGGCTCCAGCGGGTACTGGCGGCGGCGCATTGCCCGGTGGCATTGGCTGGTATCGCAAGACGTTTACGATCGACGCCGCTCAAAAAGGAAAACTGATTTTCATCCAGTTTGACGGGGTCTATCGCAACAGCGAGGTTTGGATTAACGGTCACTACCTAGGCAAACGCCCGTACGGCTATAGCACCTTCGAATACGAACTGACGCCGCACCTCGTCTACGGTGAAAAGCCGAATGTGATCGCGGTCAAGGTCGATAACTCGCAACAACCGAATTCGCGCTGGTATTCCGGTTCGGGTATTTATCGAAACGTCTGGTTAACCACACTTGATCCGGTTCACATCGAGCATTGGGGTACGTATGTGACCACGCCGGAGATCAGCGAACAATCGGCGACCGTCGCGGTCAAGACGAAAGTAAGTAACAGGTCGAATAGTTCCGCGCCCGTAGACCTCACGACAATCATTCAGGATCCGGATGGTCGACGACTCGCTCAAGTCACCGAGAAAGGAGTCGCGGCGAAAGGAGAACGCGCGGAAGTCAGTCAGACGTTGAAGGTCTCAAAGCCAATGCTTTGGTCCGACGAGCGTCCTTACCTTTACACAGTCGTCTCGCGGTTAACGCAAGGCGGAAGAGAAGTTGATCGTTACGAGACTCCGCTCGGCATTCGCACGTTTCGCTTTGACGTCGAAAAGGGGTTCTTCCTCAACGGCAAACCAGTGAAGATACGCGGCGTTTGCAATCATCACGATCTCGGTTCGTTAGGTGCGGCTGTCAACACGCGCGCGATCGAGCGGCAGTTGGAAATATTGAAAGCGATGGGTGTGAACGGTTTGCGCACCTCACACAATCCACCCGCTCCTGAACTTCTCGATCTCACGGACAGAATGGGTTTCATCGTGATGGACGAAGCTTTCGACGTCTGGAAGATACAGAAGACAAAATTCGACTATCATCTCGATTGGGACGAGTGGCACAAGCGAGATCTGGAAGACATGGTGCTTCGGGATCGCAACCATCCCAGCATCTTTATCTGGAGTATTGGCAACGAGGTCATGGAGCAGTGGGAGAAGAATCCGGCGGGCGGGACTATTAGTAGAGAACTAGTTGGGATCGTTCGCAATCTTGATCGGACTCGTCCGATCACTTCCGCGACGAACGGTGTGAGCCGAGACAACAAGGTGATCACTGAAGGCGACCTGGATCTCGTCGGCCCAAACTACCATCACGCGCAATTTTCGGAGTTTACGAAGTTGTTTCCCGGACGCGCGATCATCGGCGCCGAAACGAATTCCTCTGTTCACATGCGCGGAAGCTACGCGATGCCTTCGGATGAGATCTTGCGTTGGCCCAGAAAAAAGGAAGACATTCTTAAACTTGGGCCAACTTACGAGTGCTCCGCCTACGACAATTCGACTGCTCCCTGGGGTGCAGGGCACGAAGAGATGTGGAAGCTCGTTAAGAAACACGACTGGTTTTCGGGCATGTACATCTGGACTGGTTGGGACTATCTCGGAGAGCCCACGCCGTTTCCGTGGCCTGCTGTGAGTTCTTACTTTGGCATTATCGACCTCGCCGGTTTTCCGAAAGATCCCTACTACTTCTATCAGAGCGAATGGACCAACACGCCGGTCTTGCACATCTTTCCGCACTGGAACTGGAAGGCCGGCGAGAAAATAGATATCGTCGGGTACTTCAACAATGCCGACGAAGTGGAACTGTTTTTGAATGGTCGTTCACAGGGTACAAAACGAAAACAGGGCGACGAAATGCGAGTGTTCTGGCGACTTGCGTTTGAGCCGGGACTGTTGAAGGCAGTGTCGAGGAAGAACGGCAAAGTGGTGTTGAACAGGGAAGTGCGAACTGCTGGACCAGCGGCGAAAGTTGTTGTGACTGCCGACCGAAACGCAATTAAAGCGGACGGCACTGATCTGTCATTCGTAACTGTGAAGATTGTCGACAAGAATGGCACGCTCGTACCGTTGGCTGACAACCTCGTCAAGTTTGAGTTAATCGGACAGGGTTCTATTGCGGGGGTTGATAACGGTAACCAGATCAGCCACGAATCGTTCAAGGCGAATCAGCGCAAGGCATTTCACGGAATGGCGCTGGCGATCGTGCAGGCAAAACTGAAAGCCGGACGAATCGTTTTGAAAGCGAGATCAGACGGTCTGGAGTCTTCTTCGGTGGTGATCAATTCTCGTTGAGTTAGTTTTTAATCTCAATCACCAAATTCACAATCAAAGTCTGACGGTTCGGTTGTTCTCGAGTGTCGATGTTTGGCAATGGCTTTCCCCGCGCCTGAAATTCTTTCGCCATTCGCGACGTTGTTTCCACTGCCTCGTTGCGAAAGAATCGATTGATATAACTTTGATCGTAAACCTCGCCGCTCTTAAGGGCCCACTTTTTGCCAAGCGTGGCAGCATCCTCGGATGAAAATCCTTTAAACTCGACTGTGCCCATGCGATATTGCGGGCCTTCTTTGACCGCGATCTTGTAAGTCACTTTAGCGGCCGCATCGTCAAATTCAGGTGTGGGCTCCGTGTGTGACTGAATGTGGCCATGTTTCCCGTAAGCCTTCTGAACCTCCCGCAAGCCCTTATCGAACTTCTTTCCATTGGCCGCTTCGCCTGGTTTCATGCCCAACGCATCGTCAAGCTCCTGGGCCGCTAACACCTGGTTTCCAGACCACTCAGTCTTTGCCCACTTATAAAGCACGCCTTCATTGACCGGTATTGTTAAGTCAACTCCCTCACACCCGGCGTTCTTTTCAGGCTTGGCAACCGGTGGTCCAAATGATGCGCGCAGGTGGCCGAGTTCTCTATAGATTGGATAGAGGCCATACTTAGGAAAAACCTTCGCCGTTTGGCGCGAATATTCGAGGTTCATGGAACTGCGCGTGGCCTCAATCAGTTTTTGTTCCGATACGGTCTGTGCGCCAGGAAAGTGAAGCGTGCAAATTTTCATCGGTGCGCCCTCGACACGAAACAGGTGTTCATGTTCGGCGAGGTTGTACTCCACCTGGCCCGGCAGCTTGCGTTCAATCAGCAGGTTTTGAAGCGCTTTCTTAATAGCGTCGGTGGTGTCGCCAATGTCTGGCGCAGAACCGTTGAAAAAAGGAACCTCGCGTTTGATCGCGGCGAACAATTCTTCGTCAGAAAACCAAATGAAGTTGTCGTAGGAGACTGGTGAAGTTTGACCTTTGACTTCTTCAAGCTGAAACGTAATTGTCACGTTGGCGCCCACGTATCGTGTGCGATATGCGACTGTTTTGAATAGACCGCTGTTCACCAAACGCTCAGCCGCCGCGTCAGTTGCTTCAACCGAAAAAGTCTCACCAATCTTCAAGCCACTGGTGGCGATGACTGTCTCACTGGTCAAGGCTTTAAGACCTTCGGTCTCGATTTTGGCAATTTTTCGAACGGTCTGGGCAAAGATCGCAGGGGTTACGAGGATGAACACACAGATCGTTAAGAGGATTCTGACTCGGTTTGCTGTCATCTGATTCTATCTACCTCACTTCGAGCGATATTCTATTTCAATAAGTTCTCGAGTTCTTCAGGCGTGCGCGGCCAATCGTCTTTCAGTAGACGCGAAAGAGCGCGATCTGCGAGGAGTTTGCCGCCGGTCTGACACGTCGGACAGTAATTCGCTTCGTTTGCACTGTAACGTATTCGCTGGATCTTGTTACCGCAACGAGGACACGGTTGTTGGTAACGACCATGCGTTGCCATTTCGGGCCGAAAGGCAGTTACTTTCTCCGGAAACTTTTCCCCATAATGCGCGCGCAAACGTTCTACCCAGTCAGTAAGCGTCGACTTCACTGCTTCGAACAGACGTGAAACTTCGTCAGGTTTAAGTTTTTGCGTGAGTGTGAACGGCGAGAGTTGTGCTGCGAACAGAATCTCGTCGGAATAAGCGTTGCCGATGCCGCTGAGAATGCGCGGATCGGTGAGTGCACGTTTCAGAGTATGGTTCTTCGCCTGAAGCGCCGATGCAAACTCTTCTTCGCTGATATCGTAAACTTCCAGTCCACCAGGATTCAGAGCTCCCAGTCCGGCTTCACCTTCGACAACGTGCAACGAAGCGCGTTTCTGCGTGCCAGCTTCAGTCAGCGTCAACGTTCCGGTGCTGAACTCAAAAGTCGCCAGTCCACGTGCTTTCGCAGCTTTTGCGCGATCCTCGTACCAGTGCAACCGTCCCGCGATCATCAGATGCAGGACAAGCCACAGATCGTCTTCGAACCCGAAACAAATCCGTTTGCCGAGTCGTCGCAGTTCGACGAGCTTTTTATCGTGGATACTCGTCAACGGCGGCACGGCCGTACGCAGCAAAAAAGGACTTGCTACGTGGATGCGTTCGAGAGTAGCGCCTTGTACTCGTTTCTCGAGAGCTTCGATGTAGACGACGATGTCGGGCAGTTCAGGCACTTCTAACGCGAAAGTTTTTAAGTGACTGTACTGCGGCTCTTCATCATTCGCCAAATCCAAAGCACGACGATCGCGCCGATGAGCGAAAGCAGTAGTCCCGCGGGTTGAAAACCGCGTCCTGTTTCGTCAGCACCCCAGATCGCCCAGCTTACGAGCCCGCCTAGAATCGAGCCGACGATTCCCAACAGGATTGTGGCGATAATGCCCATCGGATCCCTGCCGGGCATGATCAGACGAGCCAAAGCACCGGCGACTAATCCGATGATCACCCACCAAATGAAAGCGAACATGTGTGTTTTTCCTTGTGAATAGATACAGCTGACCTGGGTCAGTGTTGCAGTGGGGGCTGGTTGTAGGGGAACGGCGGGTTGTTTATATCACTAATTCAGATTTGTGTCTCCGACTGACCCGGGGGGCTGCCAGCCGCGCGGTAAACATCGATCAAAGAAAGAGTAATGGCCAACACTACCGGGCCGAGCACGACGCCGAGCACGCCAAACACATTCAACCCTCCAAGGACGGAGAAAAAGATCAGCAATTCATGCAGGCGAGTGCGGCCGCCGACCAGTTTCGGTCGCAGGAAATTGTCGATCATTCCGATCACGAGTGTGCCCCACGCAGCCAGCAGGATCGCTTTTACATAATGCCCGGTGAGCGCGAGATAGATCGCGGCCGGGACCCACACGAGAAAGGCGCCGAGCATCGGTATCATTGAGAGGAACGTCATCACGACCCCCCAGATAATCGCCGAGCGCAGACCGAGCGCCCAAAAGGCAAGACCACCAAGCGTGCCCTGAATAATCGCAATAGTGATCACACCGTAAACGCTCGCGTCGATCACTTCGCGCGTGCGGACCATGATGCTGTCGGCTTGTTCTCTGTCGAGCGGCAGTAAATCGCGGACGGTGCGGGAGATGTTATCGCCGTCGCGGAAGAAGTAGAACATCGTGAAGATGACGAAGAACGTCTGCACGATTGCGCCGACCAGTCCGCCGATAAACCCGAGCGTCCGGCCGGCGAGCTGTCCGCTGACGCCTCTGATGCGCTCAACCAGAAACTCTTCTGAACGAAGATGATTAATGTCGATGTATTGGCCGAGAAAGGTGAGGATTGGTCCCGTAGTGGGCGAGTTTGGATCGAGCAAATAATTGGCGGCCTGCTGCACGGTTTGAACGGCGTTGGATAGCTCGTTGATGACTGCGAGGGTGACCAGCGCAACGGGCACGAGAATAATCAAGATCACGAGCAGGCAAGAGACTAACGCCGCCAACCAGGGCTGCCTGATGCGCTGCTTGAGTCGTCTATGGACCGGGTGAAAAAGAATGACGAGAACAGTGGCCCACAGGATGACGCTCAGGAACGGCTGAATCATCCGCCAGCAGAGGTAAAGCAGGACGGCCGTTACGAGTAACAGCACCCACCAGCGGACGTTGCGGCTCTCAATCGCCATCCCGGGTGTTATAGACCATGCTGGCCTATAAACAAAGAGATTATTCCGAGTTGGTGGTGTCTTAATTTCCTCTGCGTATCTCTCTGCGGTCCTCCGCGTCTCTGCGGTTTATGTGTTTGTGGTTCTTTTACCGCAGAGACGCGGAGACCCCGCAGAGGTACGCAGAGAATGTTGGCAAACTAAGACATCACCTTCGAGTGTGCGTCTTTTAAATACTTCCCGAGCGCTTGTGGAAAGGACCATAGTTAGGTTGAAGGCGCTTTACACGAAAAGTCTTCTTTTCCTCACTTATGTCTCCCGCAAAGACGCAAAGGCGCGAACCGCTACCGCGTTTTAGAGGATTTTCTTTGCGCCTTGGCGCCTTTGCGGGAGACGATCTCCTACCGCAGATATACTTTTCGTGCAAAGCTGGTTGAAGGTTTGAAGGCGCAGTCTATGCCGCTGGCGTTACGCTCATGTGAGACGGGCATAAAGCGCTTATGGAAAGGGTTTTAAAAGATCGTTAACTCAACGGGCCGGCTGAATTCACAACTCTTAACAAATTTTTACCTGCACTTGACACAGCGCTGGGCCTTTGGTCGTATTCTCCCCCCGCTTTGTCACATCTCTCGGAGGCTGAAATGAAGTCGAATCGACGAGCGTTCCTGGGCGGCAATACCCGGTTCCGGCTTGTCCTGACGCTGGGGCTGGCGGTAGTCCTCCCGGCGCTCGCTCTCATTTACGTAAGTTTTCAACACGTCAAATCGATCAAGCGCGACAAAAAAGTCGAGGCGCTCATCCATCGCGATTTTCAGTACCTGCTTTACGCGGGCGTGAAGAAGATGAACGGCCAGACCTACGCGATGACCGAAGAGGCACGCGACCTTTTTCCGACCGAGGCCGATTCCGAGGAAGAGAGACGGAGAAAACTAAGACTCATTCTGAAAGAGCGCCCGTGGTTCGATCACGTGTTTCTGTTCGACGCCAAAGAGAACAAGAAAGCGGCGATCGTCGAAGCTCAACCCGGGCTGAACCCGACAGACGTCGACGGCTGGGCCAAGATGTACGCCAGTTGGTTAGGTTTGGAGGGGCCGTATCTCTGCGAACAGATACAGAGAAAGCCGAAACCAATGGTTTGGTATAGCGGTGAAGGTCATGACGAGGATCCGCGGTATCGCACGACTGCTATCTTTTCAGTGCCAAAGATTCTCGCCTCTAAAGAGCGAATCGTCCTCGGGGGAGCCAGCTTCGACGCCACTTATTTAAAAGACAAATTTTTCCCGGAGTTTCTAGCCGAGTTTACTTCGCAGAAGTTTAGTGATGATCCGGGCGCTCACTTCGCCCCGCAGTTTCACGAGCTGACGACACAGCAAGTTAACGAGCAAACAGAGAAGCGCCTGGCGATGAAGATCTATCCGGGTGACGCACAAAAAGCAGAACCTGATCGTCCACTTGCAATCTCATCGGGTTGGGGAAATGGTAAACCCGAAGTCGCACAAACATTAGACGATCCGTTTCGCGGTCTCGCGATGGGCATCAAGTTTCAGGGCACAACGGCGGAAGCAATCGGCAACCGTTTTGTTCGGGAAAGCATGTTGATTCTCGGCGTGTTGTCGTTGCTGATGATCGGCGGGCTGGTGTTGACGTATCGCAGTGTGAACAAGCAGGTGGCACTCGCGCGTTTGAAGTCGGATTTCGTTTCCAACGTATCGCACGAGTTGCGAACGCCGCTCGCGTTGATTCGTTTGTACGCTGAGACGTTGGAACTGGGCCGCATCAGCACACAGGAAAAGAAGCTCGAGTACTACAGCATCATTCGCAAGGAAAGCGAGCGGCTCACGGCGTTAATCAACAACATACTCGACTTCTCGCGCATTGAAGCAGGTCGCAAGGAATACGATTTTCGCGAGACTGACATCGCCGAGCTAGTGCGAAACACGCTGGATTCTTACCGCTACCAGATCGAGCAACAGGGATTCGCGCTCGAAGAACACATCGATGCGAGTATTCCTCCGGTACGTGTCGACCGCGAAGCGATCGCGCGAGCGCTTGTCAATCTGGTTAATAACGCGTTGAAATACTCAGACCGTGACAAATTCCTGGGCGTGAAGCTTTATCGCGCCAAAGCTGATCTGAAGCTCGAGGTCGTCGATCGCGGGATTGGTATCGACCGCAACGAGCAGGCCCGAATTTTTGAGAAGTTTTATCGCACGTGCGATCCGCTGGTGCACAACACGAAGGGCAGTGGACTCGGTTTATCCCTCGTGCAACACATTACGCTCGCGCACGGCGGTCAAGTGGAAGTTGAGAGCGCGCCCGGACGGGGCAGCAAGTTCACGATGACGTTGCCGCTTGGCGGTCCGCAAGCGGGAACCAGCGCTGCTTAACGGAAAGGGAACGAGATCATGAAAAGCAAGATTTTGATCGTCGAAGATGAACCGGCAATGGTTGCCGGTCTGCGCGACAACTTCGAATACGAGGGTTACGAAGTCATCAGCGCGGAAGACGGCGTCAGCGGACTCGAACGCGCCTTGTCTGACAATCCGGATCTCGTAGTGCTCGACGTGATGATGCCGCGCATGAGCGGTCTCGACGTTTGCAAACAACTGAAAGCCAAACGGCCCTCGACGCCAATCATCATGCTGACCGCGCGCGGACAGGAGATCGATAAAGTTGTCGGTCTCGAATTAGGCGCGGACGATTACGTTACGAAGCCGTTTTCCATTCGCGAGTTGATGGCTCGCGTCAAAGCTGTTTTGCGTCGTGTTTCAGCGCCTCCTGCGTCCCCTGAGGTTTACAAGTTCAGTGATGTTGAGGTGAACGTTCGTAGTAACGAAGTCAAGCGAAATGGCAACCTGGTTGATCTCTCCGCGAAAGAGTTTGCGTTGCTGGCATACTTCATCGCTCATCCGGTGGAAACACTGAGTCGCGATCGACTGCTCGATGCGGTGTGGGGATATGAAAACTATCCGTCTACGCGCACAGTCGATACGCACATCGTTCACCTGCGACAGAAGCTGGAACCAAATCCGGAAGAGCCGCGTTTCATTCTTACCGTTCATGGCAGTGGTTACAAGTTTGTTGGATAAGGACTTCGAACTATGTCCGCAGCAGTAGCGGTTAGTCCGGTTAGTTCCCCCGAAAAGGTCAACGAACTCGAGCGAAGACTCGAGACACTGCAGAAAGATTACGCGGATCTGAACACCGCGATCTTCGAGGCCGCGCAAGTGCATCGCCGTTTGTGTGCGCCGAGTTTGATTCACTACGGACGTTTCGATATCGCAAGTGAGATCTTCGCCGTTCGTCATTTGCCGGGTGATTTCTTCACGGTGGAAGAAACTGAACGCGGTCTGGTCTTCGCGCTTGGTGACATCGGCGGCAAAGGACTCGCGGCGGGAATGTGGGTGAGCCATCTTGACTGGACTAATTCGCACTCACACCGCCGTTAGCAGCGATCCGGAACGATCGTGGCGGCAGTGAATCGCGACTTCGCGCGGTTGTCGTCAGTCGAGCCGTTGAGCAGCGATGTTTGTCGGCCAGACTCAATGCCGGTTCAGGCACACTCGACTATTGCAGCGCGGGACATCCGCCGGCGTTGTTGCTGCGCGCGGATGGGCGAACTCGAAACACTTTCGGAAGGCGGGCCAGTGCTCGGCGTCGTGCCGGCGGCTTCATTCGATTGCGGCACCGTGCAACTTCGCACTGACGACGCCATGCTTGATATGTTCAGACGGAATACTGGAATCGTTTAACGAAGCGGAGCAGGAGTTTGGTAATCATCGTCTTGAAGCCGAATTTCGACGCGCGCAGGGCGGCTCGGCGGAGGCGATGCTTTTTTCAGTGCTCGGCGCGGTGCAGGATTTCGCAGCGCCGCGTCCACTCACAGACGACATGACACTCGTCATGTCAGATCACACGAACGAAAGGAACATGCTGATGAGTAAAGATCTCGAAACAGACTTTCGTTCTTGATGTGCGTTATTGCTGGTGGCCGTGCCGGTGGCCCTGGCTAGAAGATGGTGAATCGAAAGTACGCGCAGCTCGACGACGACAAAGATTCATTACCAAAGTCACGGTAAGGGAAGGATGCGTTTGTGCTGGTCCACGGGTGGGGTTGCAATCTCGACCACCTGGCGCGATCAAATTCCGGATCTGTCGAAACGCGCGCAGAGTGATCGCGATCGATCTTCCTGGTCACGGCAAAAGTGATAAACCGGCAACTCAAGTACACAATGGATCTGTTCGCGGCCGCGATCGACGCCGTGATGAAAGACGCGAAAGTCGAGCGTGCGGTGCTAGTGGGCCATAGCATGGGCACTCCGGTAGTGAGACAGTTCTATCGCAAGTATCCGAAGAAGACGCTGGCGATCGTGATCGTCGACGGCGGATTGAGACCGTTCGGCGACAAAGCAATGCGCGAGCAATTCATGGCTACCGATGCATGGGCCAAACTGGAAAGAAGTCGGCGCGCAGATGTTTGCACGGATGACGGCGAAGCTTAATGCCGCTGACAGAGAAAAGGCTGTGAAGACGTCGTTTGGAAGCACGCCGCAACACGTGCTGGTGAGCGCGATGGAGGCGATGGGCGAAGAAGCGCTTTACGCGACGGACAAGATCAACGTGCCGGTGTTGGCGATACTCGCGAAGTCGCCTTTCTGGGCCGCCGACACAGAACAGTTTTTGCGAGCCTTGCGCCCGACCTCGATTATCAGATGTGGGAAGGCGTGGACCATTTTCTGCACATGGGCAAGCCGAAGGAATTCAACGCGGCGGTAATCGCGTTTCTCGACAAGAAGAAACTGTTGAAGTAGTACACAGACCAAAACAAACGAAAGGGGACAGTCATGGCAGACGTAAAGCCGATTCCGGAGGGATATCACTCGGTAACACCGTACCTAGTAATCAATGGAGCCGCTGAGGCGCTCGAGTATCTACAAGAAGGCGTTTGGCGCGACCGAACTGTTTCGCATGGAGCACGAAGGCGCAAGATCGGCCATGCGGAGATGAAGATTGGCGACTCGCCGATCATGTTGTCGGATGAACATCCGGAGAAGGGTACATGTGTCACCAAAGACGCTGGGTGGCAGCCCGGTAGGGCATCATGATCTATGTCGACGACGTGCGACACGATTTTCAAGCAGGCGATCGACGCCGGCGGCACTGAAAAGAAGGCGATTCAGGATCAGTTCTACGGTGACCGATCGGGAACCCTTGACGGATCCATTTGGTCACGTCTGGACCGTCGCGACGCACAAGGAAGACGTTTCACCGGAAGAGATCGACAAGCGGCTCGCGGCCAAGGCAGCCGGCGCATGAAGTCCTGGTTTGAATAGGTCCGATTGGACTGAATAGACCTATTAGGAGCCCATCTGAAGTTTGACGATGCGGGGGTGCGAACTTCGCGAAGGCGGCGTTCGAGGAAGCGGCGTTCACTATCGTTACTTGCCAGACTGAGAGCGAGTTCGTAGTTTTCCGCCGCTTCCGCGTTGGAGCCAAGGCGGCGCAACATGTCGGCGCGCGCGGCATGCAACAGGTGATACTCGTCCAACTCACCCGAATCGGCGAGTTCGTCGATGATCGTCGAGGCCGGCTCGTGGTCCATCGGCCATCGCAATCGCGACGGCGCGATTCAACGCCACGATCGGCGACGGCAGCAGTTGGTGCAAGCAGATCGTAAAGGTTGACGATTCTGCGGCCAATTCGTGTCTTCGGGGCGAGCGGCCTTGCAATGTTCGGCGGAGATCGCCGCTTCGAGTGCGAATGGACCAGGCGCGCTGCTGAGTGCTTCGTCAACCAGCGATTAACGCCTCTGCGATCTGCTCCTTGTTCCAGCGGCTGCGATCCTGTTCTTCAAGCACGACCAGATCGCCTGCTTCGTCGAGCCGAGCTTCGCGTCGTGAATCGTGCAGCAACATCAACGCCAGCAGCGCAGTTGCTTCAGCAGGTGTTTTTGGTTCGAGCAGTGTTGTGACGAGCCGGCCGAGACGAATCGCTTCGGCGCATAGGTCTGCGCGGACGAGGGGCTTGCCGCGCGTCGGCGGCGTAACCTTCGGTGAAGATCAGATAGATGGCGGTCAGCACGGCATCGAGCCGTTCGGGCATGTCGCTCGTGTCCGGGACGGTGAAAGGGAATGCCGGCGTCGCGGATTTTTCGTTTCGCGCGGACGAGACGTTGGGCCATCGTCGCAGTGGGAACAAGAAAAGCGCGCGCGATTTCGTCGGTTTGCAGTCCGCCGAGAGTGCGAAGCGTCAGCGCCACCTGCGCTTCGAGCGCGAGTGCCGGATGGCAACAGGTGAAGATCAGGCGCAGACGATCGTCAGGAATTTCGCCGTAGTTGAAGATTTGGCTCATCGATGATCTCGGTTCGGAAAGAACTCCGGATGAGTCTTCGAGCTTTTCCTGAAGACGAGTTTGCCGCCGGAGGCGATCGATGGCTTTGTGTTTGGCTGTTTGGATGATCCAGGCGCTGGGGGATTCGGGAACGCCGTCAGTGCGCCACTGATCGACGGCGGCGGTAAATGCTTCCTGTGCGGCGTCTTCGGCGAGTTCGAAGTCGCCAAATTGCCGGATCAGAGTTGCAACAATCCGTCCCCAGTCAGACCGGTAAACCGCGTCGACCGCAACGTTTGCGTTAGGAAGCATGTTTGATAATAAAAAAATTACATTGAGAGTGTCGATTCTGGAGCTCCTCGTTCGATTTAACAGGCGGAGGCACAAATTAATGAAATACATGTTGCTGGTTTATCTCGACGAACACTCGCTGAGCGAGGCTGAGCGCGAGCATTGCTACGTGGAGTCGGCCCAACTCGCGCGCGAACTGAATGCGCAGGGCAAGTACATCTCTGCCGGTCCGCTGCACCCGACGGCGACGGCGACCAGCGTTCGTGTTCGCAACGGCAAACGTTTGGTGACTGATGGCCCATTCGCTGAAACACGCGAACAACTCGGCGGTTACTACTTGATTGAAGCCCCGAATCTGGACGCGGCAATGAAGCATCGCCGAACGGATTCCGGTAGCCAAACATCGGCACGATTGAAATCCGCCCGATGCTGGAGATCACGGGATTGCCGTCGTCCAGTAATTAAGCCAAAGGGGAGAAAGTAATGAAAGCAGCTCAAAGTAAAGAAAGAACGAACGACGAGGCGCAGATTCAAGCAATCATCGAGGATTATGCTGAAGGACTTAGAAACAAGGAGCCCGACCGGTGTGTCGCGCACTACGCCGACGACGTCGTGCATTTTGATCTCGCGCCGCCGCTTGAAAATCGTGGCAAGGAGACTGCCAGAAAGAACCTAACGGAATGGTTCAAGACATTCCGTGGTCCAATCGAATTGCAGACGAAGGGGTTGAAAATTTCGGCAGGAGCCGACGCGGCTTTCGCTTACTTCTTCAACCATATCGGCGGCACTAACACAAACGGACAGAAGAACGATCACTGGGTGCGCGTCACTGTTGGTTTCGAGAAGACCGATGGAAAGTGGCTCGTAATTCACGAGCATGTGTCCGTGCCTTTTTACATGGACGGAAGTTTCAAGGCGGCTCTTGATTTGAAGCCGTGAAGTTACTTTGCATGAAAGTCCACCTGCGCAGGAGATCGTCACCGGCGCCAAGGCGCAAAGAAATCCTTTAAGAACGCCGTAGCGCTTCTGCGTCTTTGCGGGAGACATGAGTCAGAAGGAGGATTCTTCGTGCAAAGCTCGGAGAAGATACTGATTGAAGGAGAGACGTTATGGCAGCGAATGTTCAAGTAGGATCCTTGCCCGCGAAAGGCGTTTGGGCCGGAAGGATCGTGAGTTGGCTCCCCGGATTGTTTCTTTTGCTGGACGGAGTGGCAAAACTGTTCAAGCCAGCGCCGGTGATAGAAGGAACGGTCAAACTCGGTTATTCTGAGAGCGTAATCATTCCACTCGGAATCGTTTTGATCGTCTGCACCGTGCTGTATCTGATTCCCAGAACAGCGGTGCTGGGAGCAATTCTGCTGACCGGATATCTCGGCGGTGCGGTCGCCACTCACGTGCGCGCGGCCGATGGCATTTTCCCAGTCGTGTTTGCCGTTACTTTTGGCGTCCTGCTGTGGTTGGGACTCTACTTGCGCGATGCTCGATTACGCGAGCTCGTGCCTTTGCGAAGTTAGTCTGGTAAAGGAACCTTCGAGATGAACATCGTGCTTTGGATCCTACAAGTGCTACTGGCGCTTCTATTCCTCTTCGCGGGCGGCACGAAGTTAGTCATGTCGGCCGAGGCTTTGACTCAGCCGACGACGCCTAATCAGGTGATGCTGCCCGTAGCGTTCCTTCGCTTCATCGGCGTCTGTGAATTCCTGGGGGGACTTGGTCTTGTGCTGCCTGGTCTACTGAAGACCCGGCAGTACCTGACGCCCCTGGCAGCATTGGGATTGGCGATCATCATGGCCGGAGCTGTGGTCTTCACTGTTGTCGGTGGCGCCATTCCAGTCGCGCTTGTAAATCTTGTAATTGTTCTGTTGTTGCTGTTCATCGCGTATGCCCGCTGGCGCGTCGTACCGCACGGGCGAAGGTGAATCGAATAAATATTTTGTTCGAAGTCTGAAAGGAGATAGAAATGATAGTTAACCCATACCTGATGTTTAATGGAAATTGTGCCGAGGCTTTCAAGTTTTACGAGAAAGCATTGGGCGCCAAGATTGAAGCAATCATGCCGTTCGAAGGCAGCCCCGCAAGTAGTACTGTTCCCGCAGACTGGTCCGACAAGGTCCTGCACGCGAGCATGTTGGTAGGCGAAACGCGCGTGATGGCGTCTGACGCACCTCCAGGACACTACGCACAACCGCAGGGAATCTCGGTTTCGCTTTCACTCCAGGATCCCGCCAAGGGCGAAGAGATCTTCAACGCACTTTCAGAAAACGGACAGGTCCAAATGCCGTATCAGCCGACCTTCTGGGCCGCAGGTTTTGGGATGTGCGTCGATCGCTTTGGCATTCCGTGGATGGTCAACGTCGAACAAGCGGGCGCGCATGGTTCCGCTAGTTAACTTCAACTGAACGAGGACAACAGATGAAATATGTTGATGGATTTGTGTTGGCTGTTCCCGAAAAGAACCTGAAGGCATACCAAACCATGTCTCAGAAAGCCGGAAAAATCTGGAAAGAGCATGGTGCGCTTCAATACGTCGAGGCCGTTGGTGATGACCTCGAGGTGAAATTCGGCCTTCCTTTCACGAAGTTGGCAAAACCGAAACCAGGCGAGACCGTGATCTTCTCGTTCATTTTGTTTAAATCGCGCGCTCATCGCGACCAGGTCAATAAAAAAGTGATGAGTGATCCGCGCTTGGACAAAATGATGAAAGCAGGAGAGATGCCGTTCGATGTGAAACGAATGGCCTATGGCGGTTTTAAGGGGCTGGTCGATCATGTAAGGTGCGTCGAAATGCGACGATTTAACTGGCCGCTGTGGCTCGGTTTCCTGTTAAGCGTGGTGACGTTTTTCAGTTACTTCGCTGTTTTTGTCTGGTATCCGGTAACGCGCGACTTCCCGTGGGCCAACTTACTGCTGTTTTTAGTGGCAGCAGTGTTGCTGTTTCTCGGGTTACGTCGCGCGTTCGCCAGCGATCGGCGGCGCTCGAAAGTTTTGGCAGCTATTGTTACGACTTTGGGCGTCGTTGTTATCGCGTTCTTTCTTTTCGCGTTCTTTGTTGGCGGGCGTTCGCTCCCGGCTTCAAAAGCCGCGCCACAAGTCGGACAGCGGGCGCCGGACTTTACGCTCACCGACGCCGATGGCAAGACTGTTTCACTAAACGAACTGTTATCGACGCCGGTTAACGGCAATCCGCCCAAGGGTGTGTTGCTGGTTTTTTATCGAGGTTACTGGTGACCTTCATGCAACTCCGAGTTGCGGGGTATTGAACAGAATATCGAACAGTTAAAAGCGCAAGGGATTCGTCCGGTAGCGATCAGCGTCGACAGTCCTGAGACGTCGCGCAGGTTGATGCAGCAGCAGGGATACACATTTACTTTTCTTTCCGATCCAAATGCGGAAGCGATCCGGCGTTATGATCTGGTCCACGCTGGTCAAGGAGAAGGTGGACACGATATTGCGCGTCCGGCGGAGTTCCTGCTCGATTCAACTGGAACTGTGCGTTGGATTCACCTCACCGAGAATTATTGGGTGCGTGCGCGCGCCGAAGAAGTTCTCGAGGTTTCAAAACTACTGAAATGAAATATCTATTGTTGATTCATCACGTTGAAGAGAGCGAGATTGACCCGTCGTTGCGCGAGCAGTTGCTCAACGAGTCAGTCGCGTATTGTCACGAGTTGAACAGGAATGGGCAGTACATTGACGCTGCGCCGTTGCATCCGAGTTCTGAAACGATTAGCGTGACGCTCCGCGACGGCAAAAGACTCGTGACTGATGGTCCATTTGCGGAAACGCGCGAGCAGATTGGCGGTTTCTTCATGGTCGAGGCGGGGAGCATGGAAGAAGCGGTTGAGATCGCCGGCAAGCTTCCAAGCGCTCGCATCGGCACCGTTGAAGTCCGGCCAGTAAGGGTTGTTGAAGGTTTACCGGAAGTCTAGCTCTCGGGTAGATTTAAAAACAGAAATGCCGCGACGTTACCGCCGCGGCATTTTGTTTGACGGCCTTACGGCCGGTTAGCGAGTCCGACCTACTGTTTAGACACCAGTGGACGTGTTTATTCGATGCCACCTTGCGCTTCAATCAGGCGCAGGGCTGGTTCGCTGACAAACACTTTGGCGTGAAATTGTCGGCCCCAACCTAGTGCCGTTACGTTGCGATATTCGTAGACTTTTTCGACGTCGTATCGCCCCCCGTAACCTGGATGTAGCTGCTTTCTGAGAGAGCCTCGAATGTTCGGATCGGCGCCGTGGGCCAGCAGCATTTCCGTAAGCGGCGCTTCCTGTGGTCTCTGCTGGCGGTTCATCCAGTAATTTGGTTGCGAAACGACCGTCGCAAATAGCGGTGTGTACCCGCCAAACCCATCCTCGTCCACCGCTGATTTCACGTTCGGATCCATGCCACGCTCGAGTAGCCAGCGAGCGATGTCCAACTCGTCATAGTCAGCGCACAGGTGCAACAGGGTGGTGCCGGACAAAGGTGTTCCCTGCGTTGCGAGAACCTCGTCGTGACATCCCAACTCGGGGGGAAAGATTTCGTCATGCGAGAACGTTCGACTCAAAAGGTTTGGATCCTTTCGCAAGTGCTCTTCGAGTAAATCAATCCGCCCTCGATGAAACGCCATGACGGGTGTATCGAGTAGTTTGAGTCCGTGTTGAACGTAGAGCTCGAGAATCTCGTGTTTCGCTTCGGGCTTGCGGCTGTCGCTTTCAAGCACGACATCAACCGGCGCCGTCCGTTCTCCTTTTTCGTCGACGACGCACGCGCCAAGTTCAAGCACGAGCGCCGTGCCGGTAGCGCTGAGCGTGTATGCAGGTCCGCTCAGTATGTCAGCGGAAAGAGTCGGTGATCCAAGCCACTCGTGCAGCATGCGCGCCGTGTCGATCTTGCCTTGGAGGACGGCGCGATCGATCGCTGTTTCGAGATCTTTCGCGCCGAGGTCGTAAAGCATTCTAATGATTCGATCGCGACCGAGGTTCGCTGCGTAGGTCAGGGGCGGTCCCCAGTTGACGTTGCGGATACCGGCGTTTTCGTGAAGAAGGTTCGGATGTTTTTGAATGAGATCGCGGACGGTTTCGAGATCGTCACGCCAGATCGCGTCGATCAGTTGGCACGACTGGACGATGCGAGCCCAGCTTTCGGCGCCGCAGGTTTGCGCGAGAGCGAGTTGTGCAGCGGCTAGATCGATATTCTCGCGAACCGCAGTCTCCTGCGCCTCGCGTTCGAGTTCGTCGAGACTGGGTCGCACCGGAAGCAGGCGGGTAGGATTGTTTGACATTGCCAACGCATAGTGAACACGTATTGAGGGAAATTCAACTCGCGCCGGCGTCTGCTTCGAGTTTCCTGTTTTTCTTCGTTGGCTTTGATCGCTTCTTAGCGCGTTCGTATTCGGTGATCAGCTGGGCTTCGGCAAGCAAAACTTTGCGAAACGAGCTGAGCACCTTCAGCAGCAGATCGAATTTTCCTCAAACTCTCGCGCCGCGCGCGTACAGTGCCGAGAAAAAACTCGAGTTGAATGCGCCGGCGACAGTCGGCAATCGTCACCATGCAGTGTGCCCCACTTGTATTCACCACCACGAGACGATTCGACTTCAGCGAGTATGTAAGAAGTGTGACCGGTTGATGACCGATGCGAGAAAGATTCGTTTCCGAAAAAAGAGATTATTCATCGTGAGGTCCAGGTCTATTAAATTTCAATGGGCTGAGATCTCGGGCTCGCTCGATACCATTGAATTAATTTGCCGCTCGCGTATAATACGCGGGCCTTCTCTCCCTGTCAACGATATTAGTTAAATGCCGTCCTCATTCAGGATGAGAAAGAGGAATACAAAATGGACCTGCTGGACCACGTCGCAGCAAGAATTAAAGATCTGCGCGTTAGTTACAACAGTGGTGAAGGACTCTCACAGGAAGCACTCGCCGCGCATCTGAAAGTCGCGCCGAATACGATTTCACGTTGGGAAACAGGAACGTATCGTCCCAGTCTCAAAGACCTCGAAAGAATCTCACGCTTCTTCGGCGTGGCGATGATGTCGTTCTTTCCGGCAGACATGGTTGACGATGACGAAGACGAAAATCTCAAAGCATTGTTGCGCACAGCCAGACAATTGCATCCGGCGGACCTCGAAGAGTTGAGAAAATATGCCGAATTTCGTCGCGCACGCGGGATCTACCAGGGCAAGAACCGACCGACGCGCCGGACGGAAAGGAGGTAAACACAAGTGAACCAGCAGGCTTATTACGAAGAGCTGAAACTACTTGCGCGGCAAGTGCGAGCCGAATTCGGTTTGCATTCGCCACGCGTCTCGAAAGCGACCTGCGCCGGATCTACGAAAAGACATGGAATCGTCATCGACGACTGGCCGTACCGTTTACGGCACCTGCGAGGCGCATTCATTCAGCGATCATCTCGGCGCAACCGTCATGCTTGCGAGTGGTCTGCCGCAGGATCCGAAAGTCTTCACGATGGCCCACGAACTGAAACATTTCTATCGAGATCGTGATCTGGGTATCTCGTATTGTGATCAGTCGAATCTAGGTAAGACAGTGAAGATCGGAGCGGAGATCTTTGCGGCAGAATTATTGTTCCCGGACAGAGATTTCATGGCGCAGATGCGCTCGATGCGCGTGGGAACAAACCAATGCTTGCCGAAGACTCTCGTGCGCTTGAAACAAACAACCAGGACCACGCTGAGTTATGCCGGACTCGCGATTAAGGCCGAGAGACTCGGATACGCGCCTCCGCGATCGTTAACGAGGATCAAAACGTGGCGCAAGTTTGAAGAGATTTACGGCCAACGGGCCGCCCGAGTGCCAACGTACTCGTGGCGCTAAGTGCCTGGACTGATGCGTTGCGGACGGCCGGCAAGACTGCCGCGCGTCGCGAGTGGACGAAAGATCGGTTTGAGCTGACCGCGGACGCGAGCGTCTTTATAAGGCACTGAAAACGACGGCGGAGCTGGCGACTCGAGGTGCGAGATTAACCGCAACATGTCACCTCTTCGCTGCGCGTAACAACAGAAGAATCTGTCTCTGTATTCGATCAGGTAGATCGGACGTTCGAACTCCGGCCACGAACGGTCCTCGATCTTTCGCGCCTTGGAATCGAGTCGCAGCAAACTGCCGGGCGGCAGCAGCGGCCAGAGCATTCGATCTGAGAATCCGACGACCACGAAGGGACCGCTCTCCCAGTCCTCTTGGAGCATAAGGAGCATCGGTGTGTCTGCCCAGGCGGTTAAGAGTCGATTAGTTGCACTCTCCCGATCTCGCAACAACCTAACGAGTTGAATCAGTTCCACCATTTAATTAAGGTCCTCTAAGATGGGCTTAAATCTTACCACGCGCCACGCAATCGCGACGATTCAATCCTATTCTTGACACCCAGTGCGGGCTGCTATAAGCTGCGCCGCCAAAAGCGGTCAGATTTCAATTCAACCGCCGAACTTGTAGTAACGTTGAGCAGTCACCTTTGACAGTGGATGTCAGGTGGAGCTCCTTCCCAGCGTTTCCGTGTTCGAGCCCACACTGACTATTCCAGCCCCAACGGTTTCTGTTGTTGCGCGCCATACCCAGTTGCGTATAGTATGGCGACAAGGTGGATCTCCCACCTGAGAACAGGCGAACGCTCAAGTTACTGATGCGATTTTTACGGGCGCGGTTCCGAGGTGTTTGTGTGTCCGAATCTCACGTAAATTCCTGAAATAATTCAAGTTAACCCACATTTTGTTTTTGAGATCCGGTCCCTCAAACCACACAAGTAAGTGACATGTAACTTTCACCTGCTCTTTCGGAAGTTGCACGGTCGCGAAAACGGTTGAGAACAAAAACGGGTTCCAGTCCAAGTAGCCCTAAGCGGACTAATCCAGAAAGCCCAGAAGACGAATGCTGGATCAGCGCCGAGCGGCGACAAGACCAGAAGAGAGACGTGAGCAGTTGTTCACGGAGCGATACGAAGGTTTGCTCGCGTGGGCGTTGCGCCTAACTAACCAGGATCATGAGGCGGCGGAAGATCTGGTGCAGGATGCGTTTGTCCAATTCATGCTTGGCCGAACCGGTCTCGAACAGATCGAGAATATCGACGGTTATCTAAGAAGAATGTTGCGCTACATGCACGCCTCGCGAATGAGCCGTCAGACACAACGCCTGCACGACACGGCGCTATCGGTTGCCGATTACGACTCGCTCACATTGGGCTGGACGGCAATTGAACCCCCGCGCCGCATGCAGGCTTTCGAGGAACTGCAACAAATCTGTTCATACGCGTGTGCGCGCAAGGAATCATCGCGAGCCGGAAGCGTGCTCATACTCAGATATTTTCACGACTACCTTCCGACTGAGATCGCCAGCGTATTGAGAACGTCGCGTCACTGCGTCGATCAGTGGCAGCGACTCGCGCGACGTGAAGTGAAACTCTTCATGAATGATCCGGGACGCTTGCGGTTCGTCGCCGCGAAGCACCCGGCTGAACGAGTTGCACCCGGGAGTTTTGTCTCAAGTGGCGAGCCAATGAGTGAGTTGCGGCGAATGATATTTCGATCCTGTCAGGGACCGTGCCTCTCGCCGGATGAACTGCGTGAGATCTACTCATTGGGCAACTCGGATACTCTGACGACCTCGAGGCTCGCTCACATCGTGAGTTGTCGATCTTGCCTGGATGCGGTGAACAGTCTGTTATGCCTGCCGCAGCTGGCGCAACGGGGTCTGGCTGAGCCGCCGGCTGATCCACCCGATAGAGACGAGCCTCCGATCGATCGCAGTGGCGGCGGTACTTCAGGCGGCGGGCCGGTTGATGTGCGTCGAAAGCTCGGACGTCACTTGCGTGCTATCAGCGAGCACAAACCACAGGAGCTGCGGATATCAGTAAACGGTTTGCCTTTGAGTTCGTTGAAGATCAGTTCGGACCTGGCGGAAGTCGATCTCAACTTAAACCCCGATGAACCGGTGGAGTTTATCGAGATCACCAGCGAGCAGGAGATCCAACTGTTGTTCTTCAGTAGTGGAAAGGGAACTGAATCGGAGCAATGGGCCTGGATCGAATTGAGTGAGAGTCGCACGCTGGCTGCCTTCCTGCGGCTGCAAGATGGTCCAAGCTTGCGTGTGATCTATAGAGATCCATTGTCCGCCGAGCTTTCCACAAACGAGGAAACGCTTACCGTACCCGGCCCGTCCTCGCCTCTAGTGCTGGTCCAGACCGTCGACGAAACTGAGTCGCTTGAAACGGCTCATCATCCAGTTGATCCTCCCCGGTCATGGACCAGGAATTTGCTTCGCGTTTTCAAACGGAGTGAAACGGACGCGGCAAATACTGAAACACTAACAAACATAGACTCCACGTTTTCAGGCTTCGCGCTCTTTTCACGACAACTCGATCGCCGCCACTTCTGGATGCGGCCGGGTTTCATGACGGTCCTCGCAGTGGCGCTGCTTCTCGCTGGTTTCCTCGTCTGGAGAAATCAGCCCGAGCCAACTTTATCGGCGACGGTGCTACTGGATCGCGCCGGCAGCGCGGAGCGGGCGGTCGAACAATTACGCGATCACGTCAGCCACCGTTTCATAAACCTGGAAGAGCGTCGCTCACCCGAAGGCGCGGTTGTTTCGCGACGCCGCATCGAAATCTGGCAGAACCATGCGACTGGCGATCGCGCACAGAGACTTTACGATGAGTCGAATCAACTCATGGCGGGAACATGGCAGAAAGCAGACCGCTCGCGGGTGGTCTATCACCACGGCTCGAAAGTGCGACCGCAACCTGCTGCTGCGACGCCCGCGGATGTGCTGCTTACTTTGGAGAACATCTGGCAACTCGACCCGTCCGCCAGAATCTTCACGAACCTTGTTGCCGACTCGTCTTCTATCAAGGTCGAACGGCGCTCGACCAGTTACGTGCTGACGTACGAACAGGAGCGGGTGATTGGCGCCAGTCGTCTGTTGAAAGCAACGCTAACGTTGAACCAGTCCGATCTGCGTCCGATCGAACAGACACTGCTGGTCCAACGTGGCGGAGACTTACGCGAATACCGGTCTGCTGAAACGAGCTTCGAGCTAGTGCCAAACAGGGCCGTCGACAAAGCCGTGTTTGAGGTGGAGCCGGAACTGATAGGAGGGGCCCGACCAACTGGCAGGACCGGCGACTGGGCTCACCGGGACCTCACCTCTAGCCGTGTCCCTCCGTTGACGAGCGCGTTGACCCCAGCCGTCGCCTCGGCCGAGCTGGAAGTTGACGTTGCTTACTTGCTCAATCAGGCGAAGGCCGACCGGAATGAGCAAGTTGCCCTCACGCGCAACGCAGGTGGGTCGTTGCGCGTTGAGGGAATTGTCGAGACCGAGCAACGAAAGAACGAGTTACTGCGTGCGCTCGCGCCCGTCAGTCAGAACCCAGCGGTGACCATCGATGTGCGCACCGTTGAGGAAGCGCTGAAGCGCACACCTGCTCCGGGCACGATCTCGATCCATCCGGCAGAGGCAACGGCGACGACGATCGCAGTCGACCGTGAGCTTCGAGAATATTTCTCCAGGAATAATTCATCCACGGGCGGTGATGTCGATGAGGCCGTTCGCGTGTTCTCTTCACGCACAGTAAAGCGCGCTTACGACGCACTGTTTCACGCGATTGCTTTAAAACAATTGATAAGCAGGTTTGCGAATGTCGACATGCGCACGGTTACTCCTGATGCGCGCGCGAAGTGGCTGGCGATGGTCCGTGAACAGGCCAGCGCCTTCGAACGCGAGACGGCGCTGTTGCGCCGTGATCTCCAACCTATCTTCTTTGACGGAGCGGAGTTGAGTGTAGTTGAAGAGTTGACGATTGACGGCGATGCGGATCTGGCGGTCGCGGTCGAGAAGTTGCACAAGTTGGCGTTGGCCAACAATGACGCAGTGCGTACAGCCTTCGTCCTCTCTTCGCGCAGTTCCGCGGGAGCGTTGAGATCGTCGTTCTGGCGATCGTCGACGAATGCCCAGGGGTTGGCCCAACGAATCGAGCGCTACGGTCAGTGATCCAGGTAGGCTTCGTCGTGTGCGGCCTGCCGGGACGACGAAGCGAATCTCAAACACCCGCTCTCCCAGGGAGCGGCTTACAAAAAGGAGACTCGCGATGCCCAGAACCCCAGAAGTCTGTTCATCTGATTTCTGTCCTCAGTGTGACGCAACAAACGACGAAACAACGATAGCCGCCTCACATCGGCCGCCTGGACGTTTCATACAGTTCGTAATTGGCATCGTAGCTTTCCTGCTCGCCGTCGCGTTTCAAGCATCACTGACGCCGGTTTACGCTCAAGGTGGGACGGCGACGCTTAGTGGCACGGTCACCGATCAAAATGACGCAGTGGTGCCCGGCGTCAACGTAGCTGTCATCAGCATCACTCAAGGCTTCACAAGAGCTGCCATTACGAATCGCGAAGGGATTTACGTCGTGCCGCTCCTGCCACCGGGCACTTACACGGTGAAGGCTGAACGCGAGGGATTTGCCACCGCCGAAGTTCCCGACGTTATTCTGAACGTCAACGACCAGAAAACACTGAACATTCCCCTCACGGTTGGGAGGGTGAGCCAATCGGTCCAGATCGTCGATGGTGCGAATCTGATCGATGAATCACCGGCCGTCGCAACGACGGTCGATCGTCAGTTTGTCGAGAACCTGCCTCTCAATGGGAGGAGCTTTCAGCGACTCATTGCGCTCACGCCTGGTGTAGTTGTGACTAAATCAACCGTTGCCGAGCAGGGACAGTTCAGTGTCAACGGGCAGCGCGCCGATGCAAACTACTTCACTGTCGATGGCGTCAGCGGCAACATCGGTATCAGTGCCGGCTCTCTCAATCAGTCGGGTGGGGCTGCGTTGCCAGGGCTAAGTGCTGCCGGCGGCACCAATAGTCTCGTCTCTGTTGATGCCCTACAAGAGTTCAAGATTCAAACTTCTACTTTCGCTCCTGAGTTCGGTCGTACGCCTGGAGCACAAGTGCAAATCGTTACGCGCGCTGGCACAAATCAGTTTCGAGGGAAGTTGTTTGAATACTTTCGCAATGACGCGTTGGATGCCAATGACTGGTTCAACAATTCGATAGGTCGAACAAAAACAGCTCTTAGACAGAATGATTTTGGCTTTGTACTCGGCGGTCCAATCCTTCTGCCACGCTTCGGTGAGGGCGGTCGCCAACCAGGATATGACGGAAGGAACCGTACCCTCTTTTTCTTTTCTTACGAGGGACTGCGTTTGCGGGTGCCGCAGCCTGCTGTAGCTTCAGTTGTTCCCTCAATTGCTACTCGTCAAGCGGCAGTGCCGCAAATGCGGCCGTTTTTGAACGCGTATCCAATTCCAAATGGCCAGGTTTTCGCAAACGGGTTTGCACAGTTCAATGCCAGCTTTTCAGATCCATCCAGGATGGATGCCACCAGCATTCGAGTGGACCACACAATTAATGAAGGGCTTACAGTATTTGGCAGGTATAACTACTCACCTTCTGGGACAACTCAGCGTGGAATTGGCAATACGAGTCTAAATGTCTTGAACACCAGTCGATTTAGAATCCAGACTCTCACTTTTGGTGTCACTCAGATCATAACTCCGTCGATAAATAACGAAACTCGAGCCAACTTCAGCCGTAGCGAGGGCGGGAGCTTTATCGAACTTGATGATTTTGGCGGAGCAGTTCGTCCACCTGATTCGATTTTATTCGCTCCTAATGTATCGCCTGGCAATGGTTCCTTTCGACTAGATATACAAACTGCTAGTGCGCGAACGCTATTCGTGGGGAAGAGTGCGGACAACGAACAACGTCAATTTAATGTGGTTGATAATCTCGCTGTTCTCACCGGTAATCATCAATTGAAATTTGGTATTGACTACCGCCTGCTTTCACCCATTTTCAGCGGATCATCTCTTAGCCAAATTCTGCAATTTACGACCGCCGCCAGATTGATATCAGGATTGAGTAACGCTTCTGTCGGGACGGCTGCACCGATCGCGCTTGTGTTGCACAACCTATCTATCTATGGTCAGGATACGTGGAGGGTCGGACCCCGGCTCACTCTAACTTACGGATTAAGGTGGGAAGTCAATACCGCACCTCGTGGAAAAAATGGTAAAGACATATTCACTTTTGAGAATCTGGATAATCCGGCTGCACTAGTTCTGGCGCCACGAGGTACCCCGCTTTTCGAGACCACGTTTGATAACTTTGCGCCTCGCTTCGGTTTAACCTACCTACTGTCGCGCAAATCTGGCCTGGAAACAGTGCTTCGTGGGGGCTTTGGTATCTTTTATGACCTCGGAGCAGGTTCAGTCGGCAGCGCGACTTCGTTTTTCCCAAACGTTAGACGAATGCCTTTCCCAAACGCATCCGTCCCACTATCTCCAGCGCAATTATTACCACCACCTTTAAATCTAAATCCTCCTTTCGGCACAGTAATCGTCGCTGATCGTTCGCTTACATTGCCCCGAGCGTACCAATGGAATGTCGCATTGGAGCAAGGGTTGGGATCCACTCAGACCATCTCCGCTTCCTACGTGGCGGCAATAGGCCGCCGTCTGTTGCGAAGAGAAAATATAGTGACGCCAATCGGGGACTCAATCAATATCACAAGAAATGCAGCCACTTCCGACTACCACGCACTCCAACTTCAGTTTCCAACGTCGACTGTCGCAGCGCTTACAGCTGTTGGCGTCGTATACCTGGTCCCACTCCATAGACGTTGCATCCACCGATTCGGGGACCAATGCGGCTGTCCAGTTCGCGAACCCAAATAACGATCGAGGGTCGTCGGACTTCGACGTGCGCCATGCGTTCAATGCAGCGATGACCTACAACTTGCCTGCTCCCAGGCTCGGCGCGGTAGGCAATTCCATTTTTCGTAACTGGTCCATTGATACGATCTTCGTTGCTCGATCAGCGCCACCGGTAGATCTAGTTGGTGGCTTTAATCTCACAGGGTTCTTTGGCAATCTTCGTCCAAATTTGCTTTCAGGTATCCCGCTTTACCTGGACGACCCGACGGCACCGGGAGGGAGGATATTTAATAACGTCACCGATCCGAGTCGTCCCGGCTGTAAGGGGCCATTCTGTCCAGCCCCACAGAGTCGCCACGGAAGTTTGGGACGAAACGTGATGCGAGGTTTCTCGCTCTGGCAGTTGGACCTTGCGCTACGCCGCCAGTTCAATTTTTCTGATCACGTAAATCTTCAATTCAGAACCGAAATTTTCAATGTGTTCAACCATCCTAATTTTGGTGATCCTCTCAACAACATCACCAATGCAAATTTCGGAAGATCGACTTCAATGTTGGCAGGTAGCCTGGGGAGCGGAGGTGTTTCCGGGGGCTTTAATCCGCTCTACCAAGTCGGAGGGCAGCGTTCAATTCAGTTTGCTGTGAAATTGCAGTTCTGAGTGTGTTCAAGACAATTAAAATGTTACGACTTCAATTAATCATCTCGTACATACTCTGCGCAGTTGTCTTACCGGCGTATGCCCAGAAAACGCGGGCGCCGCTCCCAGTTGAAGATGCAATCACCGCGCGCCTGTTACGCTCTAACGCACCTATTGATCTATCTCCTGACGGCGAGTGGGTCGCTTATACGACTCAAGATAAAAGTAAAAACCTGCCACAGAAGGATGAGAGATCTACTCTTTTCTTGCCTAGCGGTGTCCCCGGATTCGTTATCGGTTGTGATGTCTGGATAACGAATACCAAAACTAATGAGACGAAGAATTTAACGGAAGGCAAGGGTTCAAGCTGGGCGCCAGTGTGGTCTCCTGACGGACTATACCTCGCCTTCTACTCCGATCGAAGTGGACAAGCTCGTCTATGGGTGTGGGAAAGATCGTTCGGTAGGTTGCGCCAGGTGTCGGACGCAATTGTTCGCCCCTTCAATCCCTTAGAGATAGTTAGTTGGACGTCAGATAGCAAGAGGATTCTTGTAAAAGTACTGCCCGAGAAATTGACTATTGAAGGGGCTAACTCCCTGATCTTCGGGCCGTCAGAGCAAGCCGAGAATCGAGCATCTAAGGGCAGTCTCACAGTCACTGTTTACAGTTCGCCGGCGATTACGAAACAAGCAAGCTCCGCTAAAGACCGGCAGGACAGTTCACGGGCAAGCAACCAACCTGAGATAGATAATGTCTACCTGGCTGATCTTGCTTTGATTGATATCTCCAACGGGGCGGTCCAGCGCCTCGCGCGCTCGATCAAGGCTCGCTGGTATCGCATATCGCCCGATGGTAGCAACATCGCTTTCCTAGACCATAAAGGACTCAAATCAAATAATTCGCGGCAGTCTCAGCACGACCTTGTCGTCGTTTCTTTACCAGAAGCCCGCTCGCGAGTGGTAGCGTCGAATGTCCAACTTTCAGAGTGGGCGATTTCCGTCAGTTGGTCCCCTGATGGGAAACTACTGAGTTACACGGAAGGGGGACCGCAAGCAAAAGGCGATTGCTACGTTGTTCCTGTTAGTGGAGGCGTACCACGCAAGGTCACCGAATCGCCCCATCCACCTTTTGACGGCACATCTCGAAGCCCTCTATGGGATGGAACAGGACAGTTTCTCTATTTCTTTGGGTCCTACGCGCTGTGGAAAGTATCAGTGACGAGCGGAGCAGCATCTGAGGTAACGAAGATACCAAACCGCAAACTCGTCGAAGTCGTTTCGCCCGCAGGAGGGGGCCGCTTCTGGTCCCCCGATGGTGGTCGATCAATGTATATCAGCACGCGCGACGACGAAACTAAGAGGGTGGGGTTCTACAAGATAGATTTGACTACAGGCCAGTTCACCAAACTATTTGAGGAAGATAAAAACTACGGTCCTTATCTCGTTTTTAATGTCGATGTGTCGAATGATGGAGGAACTGTCATCTATTACGCGCAGGATGCTCAACAGAGTCCAGACCTTTGGACAGCCGGCGTTGATTTCAAGAATCCAAGGCGACTAACGAGAGTCAACCCTCAGTTTGACCGGTATATCCTGGGTGAGAGCCGGTTAGTTGAATGGGAAGGTGTAGATGGTCAGAGATTGCGAGGTGCACTGCTCCTTCCGTCTAACTATGAAAAGGGGAAGCGGTATCCCTTAATCGTTTGGGTCTACGGGGGGATTTCGGGTTCTGACATGGTGAACGAGTTCGGTCTTCAATTTGGATCATCAGTCTACAATATGCAATTACTGGCCACACGCGGGTACGCTGTACTCTTTCCAGATGCTCCTCTTCGCGTAGGAACACCGATGCAGGACCTTACGAAGACCGTGCTTCCCGGTGTAGACAAGGTGGTTGAACTTGGAATAGCAGACTCAAATCGGATCGGAGTGATGGGTTGGAGCTATGGAGCTTATAGCACCCTCTCGTTAATCGTGCAGACAACACGATTCAAAGCCGCAGTAATGGGGGCAGGACCCGGTAATCTGTTCAGTATGTATGGTCAGATGTCAACGCAGGGAACGAGTTGGGGAATTGCATGGGCTGAAGAAGGACAGGGCAGAATGGGTGGTTCACCATGGGAGTTCCGGGAAAGATATATTGAAAACTCTCCTGTATTCTACCTGGACAGAGTGCAAACACCTCTCTTGATCGTTCACGGTACGTTGGATCGTCTCTCTTCCTCTCTTTCTGATGAGATCTTCGTTGGCCTTCAACGCTTAGGAAAAGAAGTGACATATGCCAAATATGAAGGCGAAGGCCACGCGATTTTAGCTTTTGCTAATCAGTCCGATTGGTGCAATCGAGTCATCGCCTGGTTTGACGGGCACCTCAAACACAATGCCAGCCAAACCAAGTTGTAGACCAAAAAACAATTAAACAGGGCCTGGGGATGCCCCAGGCCCCCTGTACTTCCTAATCCTCGGAGTCGATTAGGCTCGTTATTTTCAGAAACGGGTCTTCGGTTTCGTCATCCGGAGCCACAACTCCCTGAATTACATCTTGTGCCAAGCCAATTTCCAGAACCTCTGGAGCTTGATAAGCCTCTGTATTCATCTTAGCGACCTCCTTTCTTCTGAAATTTTTTCTGTGTGTGCGTAGTTCACCAAGCCCGCGTGCTTCCTAATCTTCTTCAGAGTCGATTAGGCTCATTATTTTCAGATATGGCTCTTCGGTTTCGTCATCCGGGAACCCCGCCCCCTGAACTACATCTTGGGCCAAGCCAATTTCCAGGATTTCTGGAGCTTGATAAGCCTTTGTATTCATCTTAGCCACCTCCTTTCTTGAGAATTCCGCTCCGGAAAAGTCGCTGTACTAGAGCGGCTCTTACGTTTCGCACTCTGACTTTAGTCGTTACGCAACGCTGCAAGCTGGATCCGATAAAAGTGGCGAACTTGTCATCCGTACGCCGGACGTGGTGGCAAGCTTGGTTCTTCGTTCCAAGGCTCGTAGCCAAAATTCAATAGGCAGTACTCTCAACATGACGTGCGTGTATGGCGCTTGACCGTGTCGTGCTCGATGAAGATGTTCTGTCAAAGCTTTGGAGTCCACATACCCGTTAGCACAGACGCGAGCATTGCTTAGTATCGGTTTCAATCGTGGCCATTCTCTACTCAGCGAACGGCCCATCACGCCGTTAGACCCTCCCTTGCTTACCCGCCGGGCGATCTTCCCTGGCAGAACATTTCTCATTGCCCGGCGATGTAGTGACCTGGTTTCCGTCGGCCTCAGTTTCTGTTCGAAGGGTATCCCCATCAAGAACTCAACTAACGGTCGATGCATGAATGGATAAGTCATTTCTATGCACACCAAATCTCGGTAGTGGCATGGAGAGATGCACCAAATTGCTTCCTGAAGCATGGTGGATTGCTTTCGGCTGCTCGGAAGATCGAAGCTAAAGATATCTATGGGACCAAGCAGCCGTTCGCGAAGACCCATCCTCTTGACAAACTCTTCGTCAAGCCAGGAAAGCTGCTTGAAGTCCGGCCGAAATTTAGCCCTTATCTTTCGGGGCATAATCGGCAACAGCGCACCCTTCCAGAGGAGCTTGAAGTAGGGTATTTTCTCGCTCTGACTCCAGGACAGGATGCTGTTATGCAGATGACGTAATTTAAACTGGACCAGGAAATCTGCTAGATCTGGTGGAACTTCCGCACCGGGCCAAAGCAGATGATCGCCACCGAATCCAGATAGGAGTACTCGCCCGCCGCTCTTTTGCATTTCCGTGCATATCCGTTGGTAGCGTTCGGCGATGAAGCCAATTGTGTTTGGTCTGCTGGCACACGCGTCTTCCAACGAAGGGAACCGTATCCAACATTCCTGATCATTCAGGTGATAACCAACCTTACCCCTCTTCTCTTCGACTCGCGCAATGAATACTTCGTCGGAGTCAGGGGACTTGTCTCCATAGACATAGGAAACAGTCTCCAATCTCGAAGCTTGGGCAACGCTATCTTTCAAAATCTCGTCCGCGATGCAGACGACGGAAGAAGAATCCAAGCCGCCGCTCAATTGCGCCCAGACCGGCCCATCCACTCGCAGCCTGCAGCGCACTGCCTCGCGAAATAGCTCCCTAAAATGTTCCTCATATTCATGGTCGCTTCGATATCGGATCTCGCGTTTCGGATCAGGTCCCCAAAACCTTTGGACTTGTAAACGTCGGTTCCGAGCAGTGACAACATTTCCCGGTCCCACAGAGAGGATGCCTTTGTATGGTGTGCGCTCCGGTTCCATATTCAGCGTTAAAAAGCCCGCCACATACTCGTCATCTATTTCGAGTTTGATCCCTGCCAGATCAAGAAGAGTTGACAGTTCAGATGACCAAAGAATTCGGTCCTCATTAGCGTGGTAAAACAGTGGGCGGGTCCCAAAAGGGTCACGCGCCAAGAACAATCTTTTTTCAATAGGGTCCCATAGAGACAACGCAAAATCGCCAATTATCCGAGGCAAGAAATCCGCTCCCCATTTAAGATAAGCTGCCATTACAATCGCAGCGTCGGTATGATCATCGTGAAGATAATCTCGTAGCAACACGATCAAATCTTCTCGATTATCCAATCGACCATCCCAGCAGAGTATGTGCTCCGCCGACACTAATGGCTGCTTCTCAAAGCGCGACTCTTGATTTGTATGAAACGCCCGGTAGACCATTCCTATGGAGCCTGCGCGATATTCAAGTCCACCATCCGGGCCACGGGTATCGAGCCCTCTCCCCAGCGCGGCCAACGTGCTTTCATTAACCTGCGCTCCATTGAAGTAACATTCGCCACCAAGTGCGCTCATCTCTTCCCTTTCATTCGCGTGGTTCGCGGATCAAAACCGAGCCAAAATGCTGTAAAACTGCGGAACCTTTTTCTTATCGTTAACAACCTCGCCATCTACCTCTACCCAAGCGTGACTGTGAAACGGCATCTTCCGGCAGCCAATCACCATCTCTGCCGGCACTCCCTGCCTTCGCAAGAGGCACGTAGCCACCGCAGACCGCTGTAAACACAGCGCATGCTTGGGGTAATACATGGTTGCTTTGTCGACTGACGCGCAGATGCTGGCAATCATCTCTCGATCGTTGGTTCCATTCTTCGAGATGGGCCAATGTTTCACCGTGCGATAGAGTCGGCTAAAGCCCGCCACCTTCATGATGATGTCCGCGCCAGCTAGCCCTAGAAACGCAAGACTCACAGAGGAATAAAGGCCATTACGTAAGATGGGAGTACTGCTTGTTTCAAGCTGCGATGCCATTTGTTGCCTCCCCGGTTCTAGTGGCTACGGGCGTTGGTGTCGCTTGCCACAAGGTCGTGGCATTCAAGTTCATGAAGGAAAGCTTCCAGATCGTCTTGTAGCTGTTCACGCGGTACCTCAAACTCTACGGCAAGCGAATCAAGAAGGTCTTCGCGCGTAAGTTGCTGCTGCAGCATGGTCCATACCCTCGCACCAACACCGTTAAGACTAAAGACCCTTCCGCTTTCCAAATTGATTAGTACACTGCCATCCTCATCACCAGGTGTTGTCCGCACCTCAGGATGGATCTTGAATTGAGTTGTCACGTTGTCCACCTCGTTTTTGAGAGTTGCGTGCAGAGCTTTTGCTTACAGTTTTAGAAGTGTTTGTCTTTTAGGATGGGGGAAATCTGATGTCGCTGAGAATCGGATCTGTCGGCGTTTCGGGCGACAATGTACGCTTGCGACGAAAGACCGGCTAAAAAACTTTTTTCCTGCTTAGTATTCCAAGCGAGCTGTAACTTTGCTCTAGATTCTGAGCAATCTTCTTTTCGACATCAGGTGAGTTCTGCTTGTAATTCCAAGCAAGGAAGAGGAAAGTTGCGCCTAAGTCTGTGCGGGCTCGATGTGCACGATTCGGTCGGCCCAACGCGCCGGCAAAGGGCGATGCGAAATCACAATTGTCGTAACGTTCTGCAAAAAACCATCGAGACTGGCGAGTAAACGTGTTTCAGTCAAGGCGTCCAATGCGGAAGTGCATTCGTCGAGGATCAGAACAGTGGGACGTTGCAACAGCGCGCGCGCCAGGGCGACGCGCTGGCGCTCGCCACCGGAGAGCCGGTTACCACGCGGACCGAGTGGTTCGTCCCAACCGTTTGGCAGACGTCGTAACACCGAATCCAGTTGAGCGATCTCTGAAACTCTTTCAAGCTCCTCCAGTGTTGCCGCCGCGTTACCGTACAACAGATTTTCCCGCAGCGTCAGATCAAACAACACCGGATCCTGCGGTACCAGAATCACAGCCGATCGTAAACTCTTTAGTTTGATATCGCGTATGTCGAGGCCTTCGATTAATACGGCGCCGGCGCGAGTGTCGTAAAGTCGCGCGACCAACCGACCGATGGTGCTCTTGCCAATGCCGCTGCCGCCCGCAAAAGCCACTCGCTCGCCACGATCGACCCGCAAGCTGAGCGCATTTAACACGGGTCGATCACTATCGTAGCTGAAAGAAACGTTCTTAAGCTCGATCGTCGCCGGAGTGTCGGACCGAAGAATGACTGCCTCTGGCTTGTCGCTCATAACGATTTTCGCTTCGGCGATCTCCATCAGTCGCCGCACACTGGCCGCAGCGCGTTGCAACTTCGAATAGATCTCGATCACACCATACAATGGTGCAAATAGTTGCAGCGTGTAGCCGTAGAAGGCAACAAGTCCGCCGGCGGTTAACGTTCCGACCATCACCTGATAACTGCCATAACACAATACACTCGTGATGCCGATGACGATGATTAGGTAAAGCAGCACACTGAAGAAGATCTCCGTGCGGCGTCGTTTGATCTGCGCGCGAACGGCCTGCGCCGAGAGCCGAGCAAAACGGCGCGCTTCTCGTTGTTCGCACGAGAGCAATTGGATCTGAAGGATCGCCGCGAGGTGCTCCTCGAGAAAGCTGATCATTCTGCTCGACTGTTCCTGCACTGCGTCAGAAGCCGATCTCAGTCGATGGTGAAACCTGCGGCGTACCAGGATGAACACCGGAATCAGCGGCATTATAAACAGAGCGAGACGATAGTTGAGCAGCAGCATTGTGGACAGCACGAGAATGAAGATTGTCAACATTCGCAAGGCACTGGGAATCACTTCACCCGCGAGAGTCGCCGCCTGGTCCACGTCCATCTGCAGGCGGTGCAATATGTCGCCGACGGGTCTATTGTCGTGGTATTCCGCGGAGAGTCGTTGCAGATGACGCAGTAGCTTCAACCGCGAGTGGAACGACATCTTTTGTACGGCGCAGACGTTGCGAAGTCCGGCGAGAGAATCAAGACCGAAACGACCCATGTGAGTAAGAAAGAGCGCGGCCGCCACGAGCGGCAACCAACTAAAGCGCTGCTGGGGAATGACGTCGTCGATCAGAAAACGGATGATTAGCGGATCGAGCAGTATTAGAGCAGTGCCAATTACAGTGCAGAGGTAACTGCCGGCATGAAGACGCAAGAAGGGTTTGACTTGCGAGGCAAGCCACACCCACTCGCGATAGCGCTGCGATCGCATTTAGGTTTCGTCCTAACGTGAACTTACGTCACAATACGAACATTCAAATAGCTGCTGCACAAAACTGTAATTTTGCTTGGTATGCAAAGCAGACGAGGATTTCGTTAGTGTTTTGGCTCACGCCGGGCCGGACAGACCTGGGCTCTTGCTTGGGATTCCAAGCAACGAACGGTTACTTCCGCGTTTTCATTGCCATCAGACGCGCCGCTTCGAAAGACTGTGAATCGGGATCGACGCAGCGCGTGTTATAGCCAACGACTCGGCCCACGATCTCTGCTTCTCGCGGAAACGTGAAACGTCGAACAGTTGAAGGGGATGAGTGATGCGGGATGATCAGCAGTTGATTGCCTTGAAGCTCGCACCAGCCGCACGCGTAACCCTCGCGCAACTCCACGAAGAATATCGGTCGCTCGAATTCGTTATGCCACGACGCGCTGTGCAGCCTGTTCTCGCTGATGTCGATCTCAACCAACGCGCCCGGTCTGATCAGCGGGTACATGGTGTAATCGGCGAGGCCTACATATCCCTGTCGAATGTCTCGTGACTCATCCGTTGCTGGTGTGCTCGCGTTTGTTATCTGCGGAATCAGGCCGGTGGAGGCACGCACATTCCTTGAAGTATTGCTCACGCGCTGATTGTCAGGATACATCTGAGTCGCGTGAGGATTTGCGATCGACTCGTATTTCTCAATCTCCTCGATGTCGACATTGTAAAGACGCGCGAGCTCGCGGAAATCGGCGTGGTATATCACGCTCAACGTGAACAGCTTGCAGATGCTTGGCTCGGAAATCCCGTTTTCGAGTTGGGCCAACCAACCGTTCGAGATGCGAAAACGCTTGTCGCCCTTCGCGTCGGCAATCCTGCCGCTCGCCTGCTCGACCTGTCGAACAGTGATATTGCACCTGTTGCGAAGGCTCTTTAGTTTACTACCGGTCGCCACAGCAAAAACTTACAGCTTCAGCTCAGGTCGGTTGACTGTTGGGCGATGTTCGATTTTCTGCCGCGGGCTAGTGTGGTGTCGTGGGAGGAAAGACCGCGAAATCTATCACGTAAGGTTTCGTTGGGCGATCAACTGTTTTCTTTGTGCGGCATCACGGAAAATTAGATCGGATGCGCTCGTATCTAATCGTAGTTAATCGAGGCGCTGGTAGCATCAATGAATTTAGGCTGCGTTCAGAATCCCGGATAAATCGTATTAGTCGGACGGATAAAGCACACCGATAACCTGACCGACAATCGTTACATCTTCGCGCTTAAACTCCTCGCGCAAATTACCCGACAACGGATGCGGTACTAACACAATCTTGTCGTTCGCCGCATACTCGAGATACACGCATGTGGGTCCGCGCGGCGTCAGCACGTAGAACAGTTCGCGCTCGTGGAAACTCACATTCTCCGCCGGCAGCACCTTGTTCAGTAGTTTGTTTACCAGCACGCGACTGCCAGGAGGGGCGATCGGCGCTGCGTTGGTATCCTGCTCTCCGATCACTACGTAACCAAGGTACGGCGGGTAAAGTGAACTGAGATACTCCACATCGACGTCGGCCCACTCTTTCAACATGCCTTCGAGAAATTGCGCGTTCGCCAGCTCCGCGTCTTCGCGGATGATCGGGACTCGTACCTTGCGCTGACGCGCCACAGCGTCAGGACTGATTTCCCGTGTGCGCGCGCGTGGCGTCTTCAGTTGTTCTTTCAGATTGCGTTGCGGTTGGAGGCCATTGGCCGCATCGAGTTCTGTCTGCGAAAGATTGAGGATGATTCTGAGGCTGTCGAGCTTTGCTGTTCCGGGTTGCCGAATATTGCCGCTAATGATGTTACCGAGAGTTGATTTGCCGACGCGCAGATCGGGATTGTTGTTGATTCGCGCGAGTCGTTCACTTTCGCGGACGATGTCTTTGTAACTCAGTCCGAGAAGGTTCATCGCTGTCACAATGAGTTGACCCAGTAGTGAGGTAGTTTCGTGTCGAGGCCGTCCACGGCCCGACCGGTTTTTCTGGCCCATCTGACAGTAACTCCCCTCCGACCGTGTTCAGGGAGGTCCGATGCGACGCAGTTATGCGTCGTCGCAAAAGTCACTGGGCTCAGTGAGAACAGGGCGTTGGGCTGAAAGGAGTCTGGACGGTTGGGAGTAAACGAATCTTACACCATCTTGTTTCACAGTCAACACTCTTAAAAATCCACGTCTCTGGCATTTTACTTGCCACTTTCTTTCGTAGTTAGCGAATGTGGTCTGGAACAGAACAGAAGAAGGGACGGAGCTTTGACATGCTCGATGAGCAGGTTGATGATAAGGGCACCGATCAAACTGGGGCCAGAGAGATAATCAAGAATCTGTGCGATCGCGCTTTTAATGCCGACGCCGACAAAGCGGCGGTCGCGCTGGGCCGATCGACCGAACACGTACAGGCTGTGCTTACCGGCGCGCAGCCCGCTGACGACGATTTGGTGATGAAGGCTCGAGGGATTGCAATAAACCGTGGCGTCGAAGTTGAGTAAGTCAGTGGCAAAAATTGCAAGCCGGCGAGGCACTAAGCAAAACGGTTCTGCTCCGTGGTGGTTTGAAGGCGGCACCGAAACGTGTTCGGTGTGCAGCCATTCGTACGCATACCAAACGGGCGTCTACTGTCTCGATTGTGACGGTACAGTCTGTTCAGTATGCGTACAGGAAACAGTGACGATGGAGCTGCTTTGTCCCGGCTGTGTCACGGCGCGCTCGTCGGAACAGGAGGCGATCTGAAATGGCTGCGAGAGCCATCTGGAAGGGACAAATAAAGATCGGAACCACGAAGGTGCCGGTGAAGTTGTACTCCGCGGTCCAGGATCGCACAGTGCGGTTCAACATCCTCGACGACCGTAACAAGATGCGCGTCAAGCAACACATGATCGATCCCGACTCCGGCGACGAAGTGCCGACCGAAGAGATCCAGAAAGGCTACGAGATTGAGCCGGGAAGGTTTGTGATACTGACGGCAGAGGATCTCGAAAAGCTGCAACCACCGGCTTCGCGCGACATCGAGATCGAAGAGTTTGTGGACCAGGACGAGATTAGCCAGCAGTGGTTCGAGCGACCTTATTACCTTGGTCCTGACAATGGCGTCGCAAGAGTATTTCGCACTGGCTGAAGCTCTTAAGAACCAGGAGAAAGAGGGCGTCGCGCATTGGGTCATGCGCAATAAGTACTACTCCGGCGTGCTACGGTCCATCGAGGATTACCTCTATCTCTTTACTCTGAAAGACGCGAAGGAAGTGATCTCCGCGAAGGATCTTGCGAAACCAGCGGGCGCCGCACCAACGCAGAAAGAGCTGACGATGGCGAAGCAACTCGTCGAGATGTTACGTGGTGATTTCGACGCGGCTGACTACAAAGACGAGTATCGCGATCGAGTGGAGAAGTTTATCGCACAGAAAGCCAAAGGGCGTGCGCCTCGCTTGCAAGCCGTGAAGACAAAACGCAAGAGCGACAATCTTAACGCGGCACTCGAGAAGAGCCTGGCGGCATTGAAGAAAGGAAAACGCGCTGCCTAGAACGCAACGAAAAACTGAAGAGCCCGAAGAAGAGAACGCGGGAGGCAGACCATTCTGGTCGGGTACTTTGACGTTCGGGCTGGTTAGTGTACCGGTAAATTTGTTTCCGGCGACGCGGTCGAATCGCGCGTCGTTGCGCATGTTGGGACCGGATGGCCAACCCCTTGCGCGCAAGTATTACGCCGAGAAGACCGGGAAAGATCTCGATGCAGACGAAGTCGTGCGAGGCTACGCAGTTGATAAGAACAAGTATGTCGTCGTCACCGACGAGGAACTTGAGCGATTACAACCAGAGAAAACGCGCGACATCGATCTCAAACAATTCGTACCCGCAGACTCGATACCGCCGTTGTACTTCGAACGGGGCTACTTTCTGACGCCCGCCGCCGGCTCGCAAAAAGCCTACAAGCTATTGGCGGAAACAATGAACAAGAGCGACCTCGCCGGCGTTGCGACGTTCGTCATGCGGGGCAAGGAATACCTGGTAGCGATCTTTTCCGACAGCGGCATCCTGCGCGCTGAGACGATGCGATTCGAGGACGAATTGCGCTCGCCGTCGGATGTTGGTCTGCCAAAGAAAAAGAACGTTCCGAAAGCAGCGGTCACAAAGTTTGAAAAGCTGATCAAGAACAAGTCGAAGAAGCGATTCTCAACTAAGGAACTCGCCGACAAGCAGACTGACGATCTGCTGAAACTCGTAAAGCAGAAACAGAAGAAACGCGCCAACGTGGTCAAGGTTGAAACCGAGGACACGGATCACAAGGTGATCGATCTGGTCCAGATATTAAAGAAAAGCCTGGCTGGGAAATAAGTTATTGAGCTTAGTACTTAGTGCTTTGTACTTTGTTCGCTGGTGAACGAGGCTTAACGGGCTTAACCATCAGCTAGCGAACAAAGTACAAAGCACCAAGTACTAAGTACAAAGAATCAGCGTTTCTCTTCGATATTCACGGCGATATTCCGCCACTTACCCTGTTTGAATCGAATCACGCTTAGCACGCAACGCGTCGCATGACCGGCGAGGATTGCTGCCCAGATGTCGATTGGGTCAAGCGTGCTTGTCTGCTGGATCACGAAGCACAAACCGAGCGGCACAAAGATTTGCGAGATGATTGAAATGTAAAGCGGGCTCTTCGTGTCACCCGTTCCCTGTAGTCCACCGGTGAAGGTCAGCGCCACCGAGATTAAGATTCCCGAAAAACTCAACACTCGCAAAAGCTGCACGCCGATCTCAACAACCGCCGGATCGTTCATGCCGAAGATTGCCAGCAACTGGCGCGGAAAGAGGAGGAAGAAGAGACCGACGAACGCAGAGCCGGCGAAACCAAAACGTGCGGCGACGTGGACCGCTTCGTTAGCGCGATCAGGATTTCGCGCGCCCAGGTTTTGTCCGGCGATCGCTGCCGCGGCAGCCCATTAGCCCGACCGACGTCCACGTGATTAACGAAAACAGTTGCGTGTACGAAACAGCAAATGCTGCTTGCGCCGCAGCACTCTGCGCCAGCGCACCGATGAATGCCAGCATGAATACGCCGCCGATATTCATCGCGATGCCTTGAATACCCGTTGGCAAACCAAACTTGAAGATCGCTTTGATGATTGCCCAATCTGGTCCAAAGCTGTAACCGTCACCGCGCGGAATCGAGACAACCCACTTGCCGCTCCACAATCGCGACAGCGCGTAGATCGCAACAAGGCCCGACGCGATACAAGTGCCCATCGCTGAGCCCTTCGTGCCAAAGGCCGGGATTGGACCAAGCCCTCGAATCAGCACAATATTCAGTACGAGGTTCAGCACTGTCATGCCGATGCCAAGCATCATCGGCGTGCGCGCGTCACCGGCTGAACGAAGTGCGCCGGCGAACATGAAGAAGATCATCATGCCGATGCTGAACACGAACATGATGCGGAGGAAGGGAAGTGCTTCGGCGCGCACGTCGGGTGCGGCGTTCACGAGGTTCAATAACGCCGGCGACACGAAGTAGCCGATTGGCGCCATCACGCCGAGCGAAATGAAGATCGCCGTGAGGAAGGCCTGGTAAACCGTGCGATTCACTTTCTCTTCGTCGCCGGCGCCGGCAAAACGAGCAACGAGCACGCTCATGCCAGTGAACAGCGACGAAATGAAGACGATCACAACGAGGAAAATCTGCCAGCTCACGCCGATCGCTGCATTCGCCTTAAATCCTACGAGGTGACCGACCAACGCGTGATCGACCATGCCCTGCAAGCCGCCGATGACGTTCGTCAGCATGGTAGGCCAGGCGATCTTCCAGACCGCCGGACGCAGCGGGCCTTCTACGATCGATCTGTCGTAGCGAGGCTTGGCCGGTTGGGTGGTCGCAGGAGCTGTCGCGGTTCTAGTTTGTGCCATCCGCTTTAGTTAAAACATGTGTCACTCGCCAGAGGTTCCTTCCAGATCTACGCGCTTCGCGAGTTTGTGAACGCGTTTCAGCAGGCTGGCGTTTCCAATCTTCTCGGCATACGCAGCGAAGTCAGAAGTTGGACCACGCCAGCGCAGCTCGTCGACATCGTCGAACAGCGGCGCATCGATACGCAACGTCGCAAGATCTTTGAAAAGCAACGCGTACGCGCGATTTTCTTCATTCAAAGTATCCGGCGGGAACTTCTCGATCGGTCCATAACGATTAATGAACTGTGCGGCAGTCTTTGGTCCAAAACCCTTGATACCCGGATAGCCATCCGCGGAATCACCCACCATCGCGAGATAGTCGGGGATGAACTCCGGCCGCACCCCAAACTTCGCCTGCACCCCGTCAGCATTCCGAATGACATTTGATCTTCGGTCCACTTGTACCACACGATCATCGCGGACGCATTGCGCGAGATCCTTGTCGGGCGTCCAGATGCATACTTTCTCGACTCGCTCATCCTGCTCTGCAAGATACGCCGCGGAAGCGAGCGCGTCGTCTGCTTCAAGATCGATCATCGGCCAAACGACAACACCCATCGCCAGCAGCGCTTCTTCGAGTGGAACAAACTGTGCCAAAAGTGCGCGCTCGATGCCCGCGCCCGTTTTGTAACCCGGCCAAAGTTTGTTGCGAAACGATTCGATTATGTGGTCCGTCGCGACACCGACATGGGTCGCGCCTTCGTCAATCAATTGCGCAACGGTAGAGAGGACGCCGGAAACGGCGCCAAACGGAGGATCGGTTTTCTTAAAGCGCCGGATTCCGTAGAAATGACGAAACAGCTCGTACGTTCCGTCAACCAGGTGAACGATCATGTGAGGATCTTAGCATCAAGCAGAAAAAACTTTGTTACGTATGTCGATTATGGTCCCAGCCATTCGATTAACCATTGAGAACCGGAATTGGCCGGATAAATTGAACTTAGGAGACACTACGATGCGAGTAATGGTCATTATCAAGGCTAACAAGCAATCAGAGGCTGGCGAGATGCCGAGCGAAAAGTTGCTAACCGACATGGGCAACTTCAACGAAGAATTGGTGAAGGCGGGCATTATGCTCGCAGGCGAGGGACTTCATCCGAGCTCGAAAGGGAAGCGCGTGAAGTTTTCCGGCGGCCAACGAGTCGTCACGGATGGACCATTCGCCGAGACGAAAGAACTTATCGCGGGTTTCTGGATATGGAATGTGAAGTCGATCGACGAGGCCGTCGAGTGGGTCAAACGAATTCCATCCGAACCGAACGATCCTTCCAGCGGTGAAATCGAGATCCGTCCGGTTTTTGAAGCCGCGGACTTTGGCGACGAATTCACACCCGAAGCACGCGCGCAGGAAGAACGTCTGCGCGAGGAGCTCGCGAAAAAGCAGAACGCTTAAGCCGGCAGTATCACAATTTGAAAACCTCTTTGTGTATCTCTGCGTAACTCGCGTCTCTCAGCGGTAAGAATGGAGTAATGGGTAATAACCGCAGAGCCGCAGAGGACCGCAAAGATACGCAGAGTTGAAACCATGGCACCCTGTTAAGCCAACCTTAAAAGCCCAGTCTGACCTGTACCTGGATGCGGCGGTTGCCGGCAGCGGCACTGCCGCTTGGTCCAAACCCAAAACTACCCGACGTTGAAAACGATTCACCAAATCGCCCCGAACTCAAGTTGCCGATCGGGTTTGCCAGGTTAGTGTTGTTGAGTAGATTTTGAATGTTTACGGAAAGCGTCAGCGTGTAACGTTTCTCCGGACTCGGGCTATTCGCCGGAGCCGCGTTATTCGCTGGAGCAGGGGCATTGCCCGCAGGCTTCGCTGGTCCGGCAGCAGCGGCCGCCGGCGCTGACGGAATGTTTCCAAACGAGAACGACCGGTTGATGCCAAGATTCACCGCGAAGAAACTCGGGCCCAATCCGTAGTTTCGCGGAATGAGTGCCTGACCGGGTGCCGGCTCGATATCGAAATCTCCAAATTTTGTCTGTTTCAAATTCTCCGGAGTAGTTTGCGCTGACGCGAATGCCGGTCGCTCGGTAAACAATCCATCGCCGTTGGTGTCGCGGCCGGTGACGATGTTGAAAGGACGACCGGAAGAGTAAACGATGAACGGATTCAGATTGATCTTCAGTTTCGGCACTACCAGCGAGCCACCCACAAAGAAGTTTGCACTCGGAATAAAAGCCACTCGCGAATACTCACTGCCTAAATCATAAGTATCCGCCGGGAAGCAACTGCCGATAGAGCCGAAGATGCAGTCAGTGTCGGTCTTGCCTTTTCCGGTGCCGAAGTTTGCGAAGAGCGAAAAGCCTTTGCTCATCTGGCGGCGCAAACCACCAAAGAACCGGTAATCGTTAAAAGTGGCACTCGACTCGTAGTAGTAAAGATCGCCGAGGTTGCCCAGCGGCCGCACAGCGTCGTTCGGATGTTCGGGATCGTACGTGCCCGGCAATGGGGAGTTAATGTTGCGCAAACGCAGCAAGTGCTTGCCGCGATAATTGAAGAAGACTGCGAAGAAGGTGAACTTCGATGGCAGTTGTCGCTCAAAATTCACGGCGGTCATTACGAACGTCGGAACTTGAAAATCAGCGGCGATGGTTCGCGTGATCTGCGGAGCGGCAAAAGCCTGAAGCGACTCGAGTGTGGGGACGTTCGTCACACCGTTTAATGAAAAAGTTGACTGGTCGAGCACCGTTGGATCAAACACGCGAAAGTCGAGCTGGTTCACGCCATTGAACCGGTTCGCCAGCAACGTCGCACGCTCGCCAAAGCGATCGTAAAAGACGCCGATGCCGCCGCGAATCACCATCTTCGGAGATGAACTCTGAGGCGCGCCTGGACCACTGCCGACACTCGTTCCGCCCGGCGCCCACGCGAAGAACAGACGCGGCGCGAAGTTGTAATTGCTGCTGATGTTAGTTTGCCGCTCGTAACGGAAACCTGCCGTGAACGTCAGGTTCGGTCGAACGCGCCACTCATCCTGAATGAAAACACCCAGGTCGCGCTGTGTGACCGAAGCTTCCGGATTACCGCCGCCGAGCGAAAACTGAGTCACGCCGCCGCCAAGCTCACGCATGTTTGGATTGCCCTGGAACAACAACGTGCGGCGATAGCGTTCGAGGCTGGTGATCGGAATCAAAACCGGTTGGCCGTTTTCAAGAACGATCTGATTGTTGGCGTCGAGCTTCGGAGCCTCGCCGCCGGAGAACGTGAACGTACCGCCGAAGTTCTGCGGCGAGAAATCGGTGATGCTGACGCCACGAATGCGAGCGCCGAAACGTAGAATGTGACGGTTCCTGGTCCACGTCGAATAGTTCTGTATTTCCCAACGGTCCTCGTTGCTGTGGGCAAGCCCGACCTGCGAACCTCCGGAGATGAACGCTTCCTGGACGATGATCGTCGGAATTTCGTTATTGCCGTTCTGTTGGCCACGGTTGCGAATGTATTGGAAACGCGTTTCGTTCATCAGCGCAGGGCTAAGAATTGCGGTCTCGGTCACTTGAAATGTTTGCGTAGTACTCTCCCGGCTAAATGCGCGTTCCGGTAGCGAAAAGTCAGAGGCGCCAACATTGTTCGCCTTGCTATTCGAATACGAGTAGCGGACGACAAGTGTGTTCGCCGGATTCAGTTGATAGTCAAACCTTGGACTGAACGAGAAAAAGCGATTTGGTACCAGCAGGGCGACGTTGAAAGGCGTCGGGGTCAATGATGAATTGAGAACCTGCGCGTTGATGATCGCGTTGTCGTCGGTGACTCGTCGCTGAACGTCGAGAAAGAACGACGACTTGCCACGAGTGATTGGTCCACTGACGCTACCGCCGAAGTACCGCACCTGAAAAGGCGCGCGCTCGGGCGCAAACGGATTGCGTGAATTAAGGCTCTCGTCGCTGAAGTTATAAAAACTGCTTGCGCGCAGCTTGTCCGCGCCTGGTTTTGTGAAAATTTCGATCTGACCGAAGCCGATGTTGTTGTTCTCGGCATTGAACGGATTTTGGTTGATGCGTACTTCGCGAATCGATTCCTTGGGAGGCATGCGTCCGCCGGTGAATCCGTCGATAAAGATCTGTCCGCCGTTTGGACCAGCGGATGGTCCAGCCATCGCTTGCACTGCGGAAGCCAGCGCGTCCGGGTCGTCGGGCAGTACGTCGAGCTCCTGACCCTTAAGCACGACGGCATCGGCATTGTTTGCCGCATCTGTATTCAGTCCCTGTTCTTCGGTGACCGTGATGATCTGCTTTTCGAGTCCGACGGCGAGACGCACATCGTGAGTGGTGCGCGGTCCGGCAGCGATCGCCAGCTCAGTCTTTTCATAGGGAGTGAAGCCACTCGCCGATACGCGCAACGTGTACGCTCCGGGCGCGACCGAGTTGATCGTGTAAACGCCGTCTGCGTTCGTAGTCGCAGTCTTTTGCGATCCGTCAGCGGCAACGAGCGTAACGGTCGCGCCGACAACAAGCGCGCCGAGCTCATCGCTGACTTGCCCGCGCAAGGATCCAACACGTTGTTGCGCCGTCACCGTGAGACACAAGAAGAAAATAAGGAGGAGACTCTTCATGATTATCAATCCTTTGAAAATTCGTAAAATCCGTGTTTCACGGTCCACCGAGACTCATGGCCCCGAGTGAAACAGCGCGATTACCCTGTACGTTTTGCAGCAGCGTTCCGACTCCACTCACGATTGCAATCGCCGTAACGCGCGCCGGATCGGCGCCTTTGGTGCTGGAGATCAGAATCGAGTCGCCAGTCTTCAGCTCCTGCAACGTAAACGCCGGCAGTTGGTCGAACGTCTCTTGCAAGTCGCCGGTGCCAGGGTATTTGCGCAACGATGAATCTTTGGTGACAACAATAGTTACAGCTTGCTTACTAAGGAGATCGTTAATTTTGATCTCCTGCTTTTCGAGGTTGATTTCGGTGATTGCGCCGCCGATCGTTTGAAAGGATCCGGCGACGATCTCCTCGGGAGTGAAACGGGCTCCGTCAGTGCTTTTAGTGCCTAACGCGCGAAGCTGATCGCCGACTTTCAACTCCGCAAACGAGCTGGGCTTCGCATCACTAAAACGCACCGAATCCGGCGCGTAACGTCGAAACTGGGTCTGCGCACCGGCTGCGACGACGATCGGTTTTGGTCCTTCCGGGGTCCGTAAATCGAGTGAGATCTCGTTGGTCGTTGCGTTAAGACTGCTGACCGTTCCTGCAACACCTCGTTTACTCCACTCCTCGCGTTCGCGCTCTCGCTTTTGCGCGATATCCGTTTGGCTCATCACGTAAAACTCGAGCGCGGGCATGCTCTTCCGATCCTCGGTCATCCTTCCGCGCGCGAAGACGGTGTCGCCCACAGCGAAGTCAGTCGCTGCAATCGGGACGAACTTGTCCTTCGTCTTTTCGCCCGGCGGAATGCGCATGTACGTGGTCCGGTCACTGAGCGTGACGGTCACTACGTTTCCGGCGGCGGTTTTGACGGTTACCTGGCGTGTATCTGGTTTTAGATCAGTGACGACTCCCATCACGCTCAGTGAAGTGATAGCGGGATCGGAAGTTGGGGCGGTTGTTTGTGCCGTCAGAACAGACGCGCTTGCGAGCAGAGCAAGCACGCACAGCACACGTATGCTGCCAAACGTTTTCATTTCTTCCCTTTAGTTTTGTGCGATTTATCCGCAACTGATTCCGCTCAAATCAGCCGGTTTTAGGCGCTCATAGGTGTAAACACCCACGCTTTTGCGTTTGTGGCAGGAAAATTTTTGTGACTTGTGGTTTTACGATTCTCCCGCAAAGGCGCCAAGGCGCAAAGAAATCCTTTAAAAACGCGGTAGCGCTTTGCGCCTTTGCGTCTTTGCGGGAGATTCAAAGCCTGTTCTACTTACCGAACGAATACAGCGCGCTGCGGGTCCTGATGTAGAGGTGGCCGTCTGAAATCGCCGGAGTTGCGAAACATTCGTCGTCCAGCTCATTCACGGTCACGACTTCCCACTCGCCCTGCGCTTTCACCACCGAGACTTGTCCGCCTTGTCCGATGAGGAAAACTTTGTCGTCCGCGGCGACTGGTGAAGAGAAGTATTTGTCAATCGCTCCATGCAGACGACCCTGCTTCAACACGTTTCCGGTTGCCGGATCAAACGAGATCAGAATGCCGCTGTCGTTGATCATGTAGAGCACGCCTTTGTAGAGCAGTGTTGAAGGAACCTGCGGCACTGGTTTTACATAACGCCAGCGAATGGCCTTCTCGGTTTGATCTCCCTGGCCGCCCATTTTGATCGCGAGCAGGCCATTGTCGGAAGCCATCATCGCGCGAAACACTTCCCAGTCTTTGTCGTTGAGTTTCTCGTCGCGGTTCATGTCGAAAGCTTCGAACGCGGCTTTCACCATCCGGTCCATCGGGTCCGCACCGCCGACAGCTTCCGCCTTCGCAATATGGCCGTCGTTGTCTTTGTCGTAACGCTTGAGCGCTTCGTCGAAGGGAATCGTGCTTACTTTTTTATCAGGTTGATTCTGCGGAAAGCCCCAACCGTTGATGTAGAGATATTCGGAATCATGACTCGCGATCGACTTCATCTCGCACGCGAGACCACGAACCCACCACACACGTTTGCCGTCGGCAACTGAATACGCCGATAGTTGAAACGATTCTGGAATAACTATCTGCTTTGGTCCTCCATCTTTTGGTTGATAGATGGTCGGCGTCGAGTAGCCCGAAATAACTATCGGACGTTCAACCTTCCAACTCACTTTTCCAGTGTTCTTGTTGACGGCGATCAGATACGACGCCGGATGGTCCTGATCAACGGGAAGGATCACCTTGTCGTCGACAAGTATCGGCGAGGCGCCAAAGCCGTAGAACATGTTGACGGGTTCGAGTGGCAGACGCCATCGTTCCTTGCCCTTGCCATCGTAAGAGAGCATTCCGAAATCCTGAAAGAAGACGTAAACATTCGTACCGTCAGTCACCGGACTTGCCGATGCTGGTCCGTTCACGTTTTGCAAACGGCCCGTGTGTGAACGCGGAGCTTCTTTTTGCCAGAGGATCTTTCCGGTCTTGCGGTCGAGACAGATCACGAGCAACTGTTGATTGTTGTGCGCAGTGACGAAGATACGGTCGGCGGTTAAAACGGGTGAGGAATGTCCCGGCGGAAGCGCGGTTTTCCAGAGAACGTTCTTGTTCGGGCCGAAGGTGTCGGGAACGCCGGTGGTTGTTGAAACGCCAGTTCCGTTGGGTCCGCGAAACTGCGACCAGTCTTCGGCGAAGGTTCTTGTGATTGGGAACGAAGCGATTATGAGAGCAACGAGGGACAGGGATAGATTTCGTTTCATAATGCGGGAAAGATTACTGTAATCTTTCCCGCATGAAAACCCTTCCCCTGTTCCTCGTCCTGTTTGTTCTAAGTAGTGTGGTTCTGTTAGGCCAACAGCAACAGCAGCCCGTTACACAAAAAGGGCGGCAGGTCTTGTTTGATTTTCGACAGGATCGCACGGGCAAGTCGGCACCGATCACGGCTGCAACGCAGCGTCTCGTGTTGTCGAAAGTCTTCCGCAAGTATCTGACTGACGAGAACAAATGCAGTCAGGATTTCGCGGGTGGTGGTGGTGATTATCTCGCCGCGGCTCGCAAAGCGGGGCAGATCGCTCCGTCGATTGCCGAATCAGCAACAGGAAGTTTTACGGCTCCGGGTCAGGTGCAAACTGCTTACGTCATTTTCACCGGCGAGTGTGGCGCTACGCATGCCGACAACTTCGGTAGCAAGCGCGTGGCGATTTTCTCCGGTCAACAACTCGTCGCCGACGTCGACTCCGATTTCAAGAGCAACATCGTTCGCAAAACGGATCTTAATAGCGACGGCGTTGACGAGTTGTTTATGACGACGGGCGACATGGCCCAGGGAACGCTGATTGAGATCGCCGCACTGGTCGAATTTAGAAACGGCCGCATGCGCGTGATAGAGGATTTCGGGACTGTAGTTGAAGACTCATGCGCGTCGGGGTTTCCGAGCAGCTCGTCAAAGGCGTCGGTGTTGTCGATGTCGGATTTTGCGCCTGGCAATATGCCGAAGCTGCGAATCGATAACTACGTGGCGAGCTGCCGGAACGTTAAGCGATGGCGTTTTCTCTCAACTGGCAAGATGCAGTGATCGTTAACCCTTCGCTGCCTCTTGAATCTGCTTGATGTCGAGTTTCTTCATCGTCATCATAGCTCGCATCACGCGATCCTTTTTCTGCTCGTCCGACGTTCGAAGCAACTCTAAAAAGATCTCGGGCGTGATTTGCCACGCGAGTCCGTACTTGTCTTTTAGCCAGCCGCATTCAATTGTCTGACCGCCTTCGGAGAGTTTCTCCCAGTAGTAATCGACTTCTTCCTGCGTCTCGCAATGTACGACGAGAGATATCGCCTCGGTGAATTTAAACTCTGGGCCACCGTTGATAGCAGTGAATTGCTGGCCATCGAGCTCAAAGTCGATGATCATGACGCTGCCTTTGGCGCCAGGCCCTGACTCACCGTAGCGCACGACGTGATTCTTTTTCCCGTTCTTGAAGATCGAGGTGTAGAAATCCACCGCTTCCTCGGCCTTTCCGTCATACCAGAGGAAGGTAGTGACCTTCTGCTGTTGCGGACTCAGCTTCGTTGTGTTGGAACTTGCGGTTTGAGTAGTTGCCATGCGTATCCTCCTTATATGGTTGCGTTATGGTTATGCTTGGCAGCGTGAGGGAATTTCGTGTGAAAAGTTTGTCGTTGATCTTAAAGGGTGATTGCGAGGTTAATGCTTTTTGCCGATCGCGTATATCACGTTTGCTTCAACTGAATGGATCGCTTCGCGTTGGATGAATTCGAGGTTCTCTGCACGTACTTGTTCGCGTTCGGAAGCAGAGAGTTGGTCCACCGTGCCGCGGTAACCTGAGCCGAGAATCATTGGCCACCAATCGTCAGGTGAGGGGATTGGTTGCGAGTCTGTTTCGGGGACCACTTCGATATCGCTCAGTGACGCCGATTCCATTAGCGAGCGCAATGCATCGACTTCACAAATCCTGTCCCACGGATTGAAACCTTTATAAAGATCAGGTCTAACATTACGGACCGCATTCCAGAATGCACTGTTAGCGGGCTCAAAGAATTTCGAACCCCACGTTGTGACAGCGAGCTGTCCGCCTGAGCGCGTGACCCGAGTCAACTCTCGCAGGACCGCTTCCATGTCAGGCACAAAGAAGATCCCGAACACGCAAACTACGACGTCGAAACTGTTCGTTTCAAAACGCAGGTCGGTCATGTCGCCCGATTCGAACTGAATATTTGTAAAGCCGCGTTGCTTTGCTTTCGTTCGTGCAAGTTCGAGCAGATTCGTTGCGAGGTCTACGCCGGTAACTGACCCGTTTGGTCCAGTTGCCTCAGCTGCGGGAATCGCTGACGCTCCGCTGCCGCAACACACGTCGAGGACTCGAGCGCCATCCTCTAAATTCAAGCGATCGATTGTTCGCCGGCCGTAACGTTCCCAGAAAGTGTTGGTCGGATGATCGTAAAAATCAGACGCAGCGTTATACGTCGTCGCCGCTTTCTTTTTTGCGTCGTCCAGTGTGCTCATCGATCGCGTCATGACGGACAAAATAACAAAAAGGCTAGGATTGCAGAAACAATTCCGGACCTTAAGTTGCTAGGGTTCAGCACAACACAGATCAGGGAGAAATTAAATATGAGCAAGCTTTTACAGGAATACACGACTGTCGTGGTCGGCCCAGACGAAACGAACTATCTCGTTCGTACTTATGGACTTGAGAGGTTGGATGGAACCTGGATCGGATGGGTCGAGTTTCATCCTACGGACTTGGCGAAGCCGGTGTTGAAAACCGAACAGGAAACTTCGCAACCGAATCTAATGGACCTCGAATACTGGGCAACAGGACTCGAACCCGTATACTTTGAAGGCGCATTCGCGCGTTCTCGTGCGAGGGAATAAAGGAAGGGGTTATGAGTTTTAAAACAAGATTTCAATGGATTGCGGTCGCCATTTTGTTGGGCGTCGGAGTTGTCGGTTTGAACCGCGGATCTGCCGGTGCTGAGACTCAGGATGTGAGCGGGCTCGATCGAAGAATTAGCATGCTTGAACAGCGCTTCTATTCAATGGAGACGAGCATGAACCGGTTACAGCAGGTTGTCGCATCACAGCGTTCGACGGGTTCATCGTCGTCAGACTTGCGCGATCGAGAGGTGGACCAGTTGCGCCAGGAGGTGCAGCGGTTGCAACTGCGATTGACTGAGGTTGAGTGTGCTTTGCTGAGACTCGATGAACGGACCGCCACTGCGAGCGGCAATCGTCGGAGCGGGGAAGCGCGACCGGCAGACCCGTGTCGTCAGAATCCGGGTCTGCCGTTGCGGCTTCCTTCGCGACCTTAATTGTCGTTCTGGTTCACAACTTCCTGTGTGAGCCAGGTCAGAATCGGGTGTTCGAGTTGTTGCAGATGCTTAGTGGATGTTATGTAATCCACGTGTCCATACTGCTCTTTGAAGTTGATCGTAACGTCGGCTGACGTCATCAGTTGCGCGGTGTCGAACATGGCGCTACCGAAACCATGACCGGCTACGAACATGATGACTGGTCCGCTGAAGTCGTCGAGGTTGTTTGTGAACGTTGTGTCACCAGCGAGGCCGCAACTCAGATCGGCTATCGCCTTGATCGCCACGTAGTCGTTGAAAGCTCCGACGCTGGCATAAATCAACGGCTCATTCGCGAATGTGAACTTGTCTTCCACGAAGTTGCCGGCGAATTGGAAGTAACCCGGTCGTGGACTAAGCGGCGACACCACCGGCGTGGTCAAAGCGAGCACAAACACCTGGCGATTCGTCAATCCTGGCGGAAAACCGGGTATGGGTGACGGCGCATTCGGAGCAACCTGGGCCAACTGGCTCATCAGCTTGATGCCTGGACCACTTTGCCCGTCATAGTACACACCGCCCGCGAGCATACCGTTGAACATGTTGCAGAAGTTCTGATTGATAGCGCGGACATTTGCGTCAGTGTCGTAGATCGTTCCATCGATCAGAATTGCACCTGCGTAATCGTTTGGACGAACGTTTATGCTCGCTTGTGCAGCGATGCTGCCGTTTGAGTGACCGCCGATCACAATCTTCAAAGCTGGGTATTCGCTAACGATCTGTTGCCGGATGTGTTCCACGTCGTCGAGCATCGTTTGCATGCCCCAGTCAGCCATGGGCGAGCAATCGATCACACCACTCTCGCACGAGCCGGCAGTAAGTCCCTGCCAGCGCGGTGAATAGCCGAAGACGACGAAGTTGCGACGAGCGAAGAATGCGACGAACGAGTTGTTGTAATCGCCATTTTCGCCGACTTCATAGTTCTGAAAGCCGCTGCCGAGTGGCGGCAACAGCAGGATCGCGCCTTTTAGCGGTTGATCCGGTAATTGCTTCACGACCTTCGTCATAGTGAAGCGATCCAATGAAATGTTGCCTTCCTGGATCGTCGTGACGGTCTTGTTCAGATCGCCGCCGACGACAGAGTTTTGCGTGGTGATAGGGTTGTAGGGCTGCGCGTAACTAATGGACGCGATGAACAATAGCTGAGCCATGATAAGAAGTGCGAAACGAGTTCGCTTACAAATGGCTCGTAATAGGCTCGAGGGTTGGAATGTATTCACTTTTCTATTCTCCTTCTAGTCTTTTGTGAGGCGGATGCGATTGAGATCCGCGTAACAATTACTAAGGCGAAGGAAGAACAAAAAAAGTATCATTCGATTTCGAAGTAAATTTTGTGAGGCGGGGTCTCAATTGGAAGTGCTGCCAAGTTTCAACTGCTTAATAAGCCACTGATCCCGATCGCTTTCGATCTCTTTCGACTCCATCTTATGCGAGGCTTCGTAGTTCTTACGTTGCTTGGGTTCAGGCGCAGCGGCGAATAACACTGACGCGTCCGCCGGCGAAACATACGCGTCGCCTTTTCCAAACTGAAAGAACTTGCTCGCCGTTTTGACCTCTCGCAAGTAGTCGGTGAGTTCCAGAACTGAATTCTGTTTCAGGTACGCAGCTTTCGATTTCGGCTGAGGACCAAGAAATGCCCAATCGTTGAGACTCTGCGTTGCCGCAATGAAGACGAACGTATTGACGCGCTCGTCCACACCAGCCATCAACATGCCGTACATCGCTCCGTAATCATGACCAACAAAACCGATGCGTGTCTTGTCAATGTTCGATTGTGACAGCAGCAGATCAAGAGCCCGTCTGAACTCGACAACCTGTCGTATCGAATTCTTGTAATCGTCGTCAGGGATCCGCTTGCCGAACCATTCCGGCGCCGACCACATGGCGTCAACTAAGAGCGACACCACACCCTTCGGCGCAAGCTCAACAGCTTCATCGAGGAACTGAGTGCGGTTTGATTTCTCTTCGCCGAGCCAGTGTACCCACAAGATTCCCGCGAATGGTCCATTCCCCTTTGGAACAACAAAATACGCCTTTACCTCTCGCCCGGCCACGGGCGAAAAGGTGATGTCGCGCACGGTCGCATCGCCACGCTGCTGCAACGAAACTTCCTTGACCGCGACAGGTGAGCCCGCGTTATACCGAAACAGACCCTTGCGTGTCGCAACCTCGGAGGCCGATTGCGCTTGGATCGTTAACGCGATCGCCAGCAAGAGGACGAAACCGAGTACCTTCATCGTCCTTATTCTTAGCTTAGACCGCGGACAAAACAAGTCGACGATTGGTTTATTGTGCGATGTGCGGACCGATGAGAAGCAACACGCCGATGAAAATGCCGATTCCGATCGCTATCTTCCAACCGGTTGCGAGGTTATTGCCTCTGACTTGTTTGACTTGAGGATAGTTTACTGTGGTAGCAGATCCGGTCTTATCATCTATCACCACGAAAGAGTCGGCACCAACTTCGCTGATGTAGCCCTTGAGTTTCGTCTTGTCTCGCAGTTTGAGATCAATACGAGCGTTTGGACCAGTGCCAAGCTTGCAAATTTCCGTCTGAACCTTTTGCGCCAATCGGGCTTCCTTTTCAGGACTGCTTCCAGCCAAAGCAGGCGAAGGATAGCTGAGATTCAAGAACAGTGCGACTAGTACGACCGCGGCAATTTTCATTTACACGCGTCCTCCTTTGGCCCAACGGTTGCAATCGATGGGCCGCCATATTTAATCGATATTTACGCTGACAAAGACGTTTCTGGGCCATAAATCTACGACACCAGTCCAAATTTCATTCCAGTCCAAAACATGGTAACCTCCCGCGAATTCTATGAACGGGGAGATCAAACTGAGCATGCATGGAAAGACAAAACTACGTCTCGTTGCGTTGCTACTACTAATCGTCGTGTCGAGTTCGGATGCGCTGGCGCAGAAACGGATTAGCTTTCGAAAAGGGAGCAGCTCGGCCACGGTTCGCGGTCGGATAGCGGCGAATGGTTATTTGGAATACGCGATCAACGGGCGAGCAGGGCAGGTGATGTCGATCAAGATTTCATCCGGTAACGGCGCGGTAACCGTCAATGCAGGCTCAGCCAGCGGGAAGGATTTCAGTTTAGAGATGTCCGGAGGCGATCACTTACTTTCGATCGTTAACACCGCCGGCACGGCTACGACCTACACGTTAACAGTGTCGATCCAGTGACCGCGCTACTTCGTTGCGGTTTGAGCCGGCTGGGTACCGCCGCGCAACGCGACCTGACCCTTGCGTGAAAAGTTGATCGACTCGCCAAGAATTCTCGCCGCCTCCTGAGGAGCATGGAACCCGGTTGAGTTCTCGGATTCGATGAAGTCAACGTAGAACTGCGCGCGGCGCTGGAAGTCCTGCGCGGTTGTAACGGCAGCGTCGTTGCGTCCTGCATCTCTCGCGGCCTTGATGTCGTTGATCAGGTCGACGAGCGCATCCATTGCGAGGTTGCGAAGGTTGTGCGTACGCTGCTGAATGGTCTCCACTCTCGCTTTCAACTCTTCTTCAGACCATTTGTGACACGTCTGGCATGCACGGTTGACGTTGAGCATCGGCGAACGCACGTGATGGTCGCTGATCTTCAGCGCCCCTTCGCGCTTGTACGGCATGTGACAATCCGCGCACGCCACTCCGGACCGCGCATGAATACCCTGGTTCCACATTTCAAACTCGGGATGCTGCGCCTTCAACACAGGCGCGCCGGTTAGACCATGCTCCCAGTCTTTAAACTTCTGTTCGTCATAAAACGCGAGAATGTTTTCAACCTGCAGGCCCTTGGCCCATGGGTAGACCAAACGCTTCTCCGGACCGCTGAAATGGTATTCATCGTGACACTGGCCGCAGACGTACGCGCGCATCTCCTGACGTGTCGCATGTTTGTTCACGTCGTAATTCTGAATGCCTTGCGAAGCTTTCAACGCGCGCATGCCTTCGATAAAAGCCGGACGCGTCACTCGCAACTGCATCGTTTGCGAGTCGTGACAATCGATGCAAGCCACCGGGTGCGTTACAGATTTTCGTGCTTCGAAATACGGCATCTTGTTTAACTGTTCGAAGCCTTTGAAAATGTCACCGCCGCCAAGCTGCTTGTAAGCGACGTAGACAGAAGCGTGGCAATTGACGCAGGTGCCCGGTTGCTTCACAACTTGCTGACGCTCAGTGAATGTTTGATCGTCAAGCATGTACGCATGACCGCGTTCCTCGCGAAAATCTTTGGAGAATGCGTAACCAGCCCACATCGTTTTTAAACGAGGATCCTCTTCGAGTCTCGACTGGGCCACGACGGAGCGCGGATCGGCCTGCGTTGGCGTTCGCGGTTCTGCTTCGCTGCCGCCATAACGAGTGCGGACCTGATCTATGGTCTTCAAATAGTCGTCATACTGGAGGGGAAAGTTCTTCCCCCAGATGCTGGGATCGACGGTGTCGTCGTTGAGTTCGACCACTCTGAAGAAAGGGTTACGGGCTTCCTGTTTGCGCTGGAATATGTTTACGAGCAGCGCGAGCCCGAGCACGGTCGCGATTATCACCAATGCGACGAGGCCCGCAAATCGTAGCGAGTATCGTTTAAACCATGGAGTACTCATCAGCGTTCTCCGCGTAGACTAATGCATATGTCCGACTGAGTTGTGACAGCGAATGCAGCTTGTTTGCTCGTCCTTTGAATCCGCGTGTGAACCTTCGATGGCTTGCACGATCTCCTGATGACACTTACGGCAGGCCTGTTCGGTTACTTCACGGCCGCGCGGCGTGATGTGAATGTTGTCTTCAAACCAACCTGTCGTGAAATAGTAGGAGTGCCAGAATCCGTTGCGTGCCTTGGTCATGTATTTAGGCACGAGACCCGGTGGAGTGTGACAATCATTACAGACGGCGACGGCGCGGTGGCTTGATTTCACCCAACCGCTGAACTGGTCCTGCATGATGTGGCAGTTCACACAGGCTTCCGCATTGTCGGTCATGTATGAATAGCCGCGTGCGTAAACGAAAGTGTAAGCGCCCACGCCCACGGCCAAACCCAGAGCAACGCTTAGGAACACGCCGGCTGCAATTTTTCTATTGATTATCACTCGCTATCGCGACTTGGCTTTGCCCTAAAAGTCTTTGCATCGGCTCTGCCGCCTGATGTGCGGTGAGGCTCCGCCTCGCCGGCGATCCTGGAATTTGGCGCGGGGCTACGCCCTCGGTTCGGGCTTTGCCCCACTGTTTATTGGCCATAGGCCGAACCAGGGGCATAGCCCCATTGCGATTTCACAACTACGGCGAGGCACAGCCTCGCCTCACATCAGGGCGGCGAAGCCGCCACGAATAGACTTTTGAGGCAAAGCCTCGCGACTTACTGTTTCCTCGGATGGCATTCCACACATTGAAACATCGAGATGTCGCCAAGGTTGATCGGGTGACGAAACTGCTCGTTCGCTTTGTGGCACGTCTCACACTTACGATCCGCGAGCCCACCAAGATCTACCGGATGCTGGAAGTTTACCAAACTCGGAACTGTTGCGGGTCTGGCTGAATCCGACAGCACTGTGTGACAAATGTTGCAGTCGTTGCGAATTACCTTACCCGTGTTGCTGACGTGCTCGCCGTCATGACAACGAAAACATCCAGACGAATAAAGATGCCCGATGTTGTTTGGGTGCGTCGACCAATTGGTCTTCATCTCCGGGAAAAAGTAAGTCTTGAAAATGCGTTGGGTTTCGCCGATGGCTGACTTAATGGTGTCGCTTTGTTGCGAGTAGAGTTGATTGTAGTTGGTTTTATAAAACGCATCGAGATCTGAAGCGATCGAATTAAGTGCTTCCTGTTCTGTCGCGTAAGGCTTGTCCAGGACTTCCACCGTCTTGCGCTTCAGATATGGGATTGACGGATCGAGCCGGCCGGCCGAGAACGACTGGTCCACCGCCACATCCGGCGGCAGATACGCATGCGCCGGACGATTGTGACAATCGATGCAGTCCATACGCCGCTTTTCCGCGCTAGCGATCTGTTCGGCGCTGATCGGCCGCAAGCGATCGTAGTACTCCGTCACTTTGCCATTGCGATCCTGAACACGAATCCACGGGATTGCCTGACGTTGCTTATCGGTGGCGATGAACGTGATTTGATTTTGAAGATTCATGTGCCAGTGAATACCTGCGACTGGTCCACTCGACGGATCTCCACCACCGACGTTTATCAACATGCGCGTCTGTCGCAACGAATTGTTTTCATCGTAGGCGTAATGATTGAAAGTCTTTATCTGGGCACCATGAAATTTCGCAGGCCAGTGACATTGTTCGCAAGTTTGATCGGCCGGCCGCATATTGTGAACCGGCGTTTCGATCGGCCGTGAGTAGCTGCCTCTCGCCAGTGCCAACAGTTGCCGCGCGCCAGACAATTTGGAACGCGCGTATGACTCCGCGCCATGGCCCACGTGGCAGTCAACGCATTTGATTCGCGCGTGTGATGTTGCATGAAACGCGACAAACTCAGGCTTCATTACCGAATGACAAGCCAGTCCGCAAAACTCCACTGACTCTGTGTACTCATAAGCGCGATAGCTGCCGAAGGCGCTCGCGCAGATGAATACAAACGAGATGACCGTTATCGCGAGGGCCAGCTGCCGTTGTCGCGGCTCATTGAAGTCGATCTTTGGGTACGGTGGTATTTCCGAGGTTGGCGATCGCCTGCGTCTGCGTCTCTCGATCAGCATCCCGATCGCAATGACCAGCAGACCGAAAACGAGAAAGGCCGGCAGGATGATATAGGTCAAGATGCCGAGATACGGATTGTCTCCCTTCTGCGTCAGCTCGATCAGGAACAAGAGCAAAATGCTAACGCCGGCCGCTGTGACGATCAGCGCGCCGGCGAAGCTTATATAGTTCCGGAAAAGGGTAGGTTTTTTCTCAGTCATTCGGTAGATCCGTGTTCTCCAGCATACTCGAAGAACACGGATCTCAAATGCAATCTACCTGGCTACGGGGTCGATCGCAGTTGTTTCATGTACTCCAAGAGTGCTTTCGCCTGTTCCGCAGTTACGCCTTTGTCACCGTAAGAAGGCATGTGAGGTGGTTTTTCCACCTTCTTGCCTTTCATAATCGCGTCGAGCTGTTGCTCTTCCGCCAGAGCCGGGTCAAACTTTTTCTCCGCCTTCTGTCCATGGCAGGCCACACACTTTGACTTGTAGAAGGCGGCCGGATCCGAAGCTTGCGTGTCCTGCGCCCTGACCGCAAAGTTTAAAAAGACGACGCCAAACAAGAATCGCCGTAACGAAGATTGCTGTGTACTTAACCTGCTTCATCATGCCTCCCATAGCGGTGACTCCGCTCAGGCTTTGCAGGTGCAACCGTCATGCCGACGCACTTTTCTTCGAAAAACGGCCTAATTCGCAACTTTTGTCAATTCTCAAGCGAGCTTTTGCTCACCGGCTGCGAAACTTTCCACAGCACATCGCCTCGGTCAGAACCGCCAGGTCGACCCCTTGTGACAGCGCGTGCACACCGAAAAATCGTCACCACCGAAGGCGCGTTCGCTGTTGTGGCAAGTCGCGCAACTGGTGCTTCTTGCCGCGGCGCGATGGTTTAGCGCTGCCGGCGAGCTAACCTGGCGTCCGCGTGGCAAACCTGGCCTTACCCTGTGACATTCCGCGCACGACAACTTCTCCGACGCGTCGTGATTCGCGTGACTAAACCCGACACGATAAGCGGCTGCTTGCTCCGAGGTGCGAGCGAAGCGGCCGAGTTGGTGACACGTGCCGCACGACGAAATGTCGCGGCCATTCGCTTTCGCGTTTTGAGTGTGACAGGTGAAACACGTCGTGTGCGCGTTGAGTCGGGCCGGAATTGTCAGCGCGACGCCACCGCGACTGCGTCGATGACACGTCGCACAGTCGGCACTTGAATGTTTCGCATGATCGAATCTGACGTTGAAACTGCGCAACGGTGGAAACGGTTTCATCTTCCCGCTTTGCGCATCGGTATGGCAGTTCGAACAGATCTCACTCCCTGAATTAGCAAACTGTTGCTGGTGACAACCAGCGCAAGGCGCATGCGCGTTTTTCCCCGGCAATGTAGGTTGCGCTGAGTTGTCCGTGCGACGATGACAGAGCAAACATGGCAGCCGCGAATGATTAGGATTGTCGTGCTTGAATTGCGAGTAAGTTCGTTTGCGCTCGGACGGTTGGACCAATTGCAAGCGTCACCAGAACTAGAAACAGACCAGTTACCAACGCACGAAAAACAGCATTCCCGCCAAGGCGCAAAGACGCAAAGAAAGAGAGTCCCATCACTCCGCCAAACCTCTTTGCACCTTTGCGCCTTTGCGGGAAACTTAAGGACATCATTTCGCTGGCTTCGGTATCGCACTCACGTGACTCGCCGGTACCGGTTTGTTACCAAACACAATGTGGCACTTTGTACAAACAAACGCAGCAGTCTTGTTTCGCTCGTCAATTTCGTAATTGAGAATCCCGCCATCATCGGCGGTGGCGGTGACATGACAACCTTCAGCGCCACCACACGATTTCACGGGTACACGTCGGTCGGACACATTCGTCGTGACCGACTGATGGCATTGCGCGCAGGGGACATCCGGATGCGTCTCGTGACGGAACGCGCCCGCGGAAGTTCGTTTGCGCCACGCCGTCATGGTCCACCAGTCTTGAATACCGATTGTAGCCGCCAGCTTTTGATCGAAATCAGCAACCCGCGTCACCGGCGCAGGCCGTTTATGACACCCATCGCAGTTCGGTGGCAGCGGGGCCAACTCACTTTCCTGGTTGTGACAGCTGAAACACGCGGAATGCGTCAACGGCCGCGTCTTGAACGTACCTTTCTTCAACCAGAATCGATCGCCAATATCTTTCGGCGGCTTGACGACAAACTCGTCATCCGACTTGTCCTGCGGCTGATGGGTCTGGTGACAGTCTGCGCACTCCGCATCACTGTGTTTGTCATGAGGAAACGCGACCTGGAAATCAGATACAAACTCTCGCGCCTTTACAGTCGACAGAAAACTCTCACCGAGACTCGGAAACGGAAATCGAGCCGTGTCGTTCGGAGTGGCTTTGACGTGACAATTCAAACAGATGCGCGGCACAGGGCGCTCCCGCGCGAAGAACTGTTGCCGGTGACAGCTCAGGCATGCCTTGTGCTCTGGATATTCCGTCACGTCGGGAAAAGCGTCGTCAGACTTCCGGGCTTCTTTCCAGTTCTTCGACGGGAACGTATGACATGAACTACACGCGGCGCGATGCTGTTCAGTGGTGTGTGAAAAACGCGAATAGTCAACGCGGGGCAGACGTTGGGCCGGCGCTACAGCACAACAGATTAGTAGCGACAACGCCCCGTTGCACACCCACGTGATCGTCCGCATCTCAATAAGAAAAACGTTTACTCGCCTCGACCGAAATAGATCCGGAGCGAGGTGTACGGCAAATGAGAGTGATAATTCTGAATCGGGAAAAACGTGTCCTTGTAGTTGTAGTACGTGTACCCAACATTCCAATCCACCATGCGATGCAATTTAAGTGTCATTCGCGCCTCGGGCGATTGAAACGACATCGGATAGGAATCGATCAGGATCACGTTCGAGAGCGACACGCGATCGCCCTGGCCCTCGTCCTTGTTGATATGATAACCCGCGTAGAACGTCAACCTTGACGTGGGCCTCACAAAAGCATTGATGAAGAAGAAGTTGTCGCGCGAGTAATATTGACTCTCGCCCACGCGGCGCTGACCACTGATCGGAAGCAGGATGCCGGCAATGCTCGTCACGCGCATATGCGTGTAACCACTGCTCAGCGAAAACTGCCCATTCGGCGTCCAATCGACAGACGACGTGAAATGGCGGCTCTTAACATTGACATCGAGTGCGCCCGGCGGCGTGCCAAACGGAACGCTTGGACTCGTTATCACGTCAGCCGGATTTGTGTTGTCCTTCGTGATGACCGCAGCGGTGAATGAGAGCTTGTCGCCAATGTTAACGCGGTTGCGGAGACGGAAGTTCGTATAGTCGTTGTTCGCGAGCCGCGTGAAAACGCTGTCTGCATCGCCGTGTTCACCGTCAAAATAGATGGTCCATGCTTTCACCGGGCGGGCTTTGAAACCAAAAATGGCCGAGTGAGTCTGGTTATCGACTTCTTCTGCACGAGTAACAAGGGTCGTCGTGCGATCGAGGTGGGCCAGCTCGATATGACGATCGGTGAAGCGATAGCCGGCGTGAATAGAATATGACGGACTAAACTGGTAATCCGCTTCAAGCGTATTCAAGAAGCGACGGTAGTTTGTCGTGCGCGCAAAAAACGAAGTGGTAGTGACTGTCGCCAGCGGGGCGCCGGCAAGTGTTCGCTGCCGCAGCACGTCGACCAGCGGCTCTTCTCCGTTGATGCGGAAGTTGTCGAAACGAAAACTGTTGGAGATGCGAAACTTGCTGGTCGCCAGCAATGTGACGCCGATGTCGCCGATCGATGAAGGCCGCCTGGTCTCCCCGCTGCCGGTTGCGGTTTGCGGCACGGCGAGATTTCCGTTGGACTGCCGGCCGGTTGTCTGTTCGAAAAACGAGTAACGCGACTTTCCGCTCAGATAGATGTAGCGTCCTGTGAAGTCGAGTTTCTGCGCAAACAACCGGTGCACACTGAAACGCGTCCAGAAATGTGTGCCCTGCGTGGGCGTCTCGCGAACCAGTTGATCGATACGCGAAGTGTTTGCGGTATTGTTGCCCTGGTTCGTCAACGTAACGGTGTAGCTGGAGTTGTCGTGGAAGTAGCGAGCTCCCTGCATTAATGAAAGGTCGAAGCCGAGCACGTAAGCGTCGATGCCGGCGCGAAAGTCGTTTGCACGGGTGTCGGTGTTGGAGTTGATCTGGTACTCGTCGCCGGAAAACCGCGCCGTCGTCGTGCCCGGACCTTCACGTGTGTCTCGCGAGAAACCTAGATGGAACCGTATCTTTCTGTTGTCCGGCAGGCCAGTGAAATCAAAGTCGCTAAAGTTGTGCCGGTGGTTGGAAGTATGCTGTCCAATAGGCGTATTAAGCGGGTTCGCGAAGCTGGTAAGCGCGTTGAAATAGCGAGCGCGACGCACGTTGGCATCGAAGCGATAGAGTCCTGATTTTTCGACGCTGACGCGCGTGGCTCCGTACGGATCGCCGCCCCAGCCCGAAGTCGTCACCAGAAACTCGTCGAAAGCGCCGCCGTTACCTTCCTTCGACCGCAGCAGAAAGCTGGAATCGAAGAGTCGCACACCATTGCCGTAGTTCAAATCGCTGCGATACTTGTTGTTGTTCCCTGTAACACTCAACCCGCGAACACCAAACTCGATACTCGAAATGACGTTGTAACTTCCGAGATCGTCTGCAGCGGCCGTCTCGCTACCGGTGGTGCTCGGCGTTTTTGTTGTTGCCGATGATGAGGAAGTTGACGTTTGTTGCGCGCGGGTGAATGAGGCGCCAAGCGCAAGAATCACCAACAAGCCAATCAAAGTCCAGCGGGGTCCAGTCTGGTTTTTCATGTTCACCACTCCTTACCGGAAGAAGAAGCGATCCACATGCGAGCCGTGAATCTTCACGTGACAGGTGGTGCAATTCTGGTATCTGAGCGTCGCCTGGTTATGGAAATTGGGCGTGTCAGGCGCGCCGATCTCATGCGCGTTGCTGTGACACTCGAGACAGAGTTGTCTCGTTCGCGCCCGCGTCAGTAGTTTCGCGTTGGCTGAGCCGTGCGGCGTGTGACATGCCGAACAACCTTCCACCTTCAAAGGCGCATGCTCGAACGTGAACGGTCCCTGCTTGTCTGTATGACACTTCAAACAGCCTGCGTCTGCGCCTGTTGCGAGCCGCGTTTGCTTGAGTTCGAAACCACCGTGCGGATTGTGACAGTCACTGCACTTGATCAAGCCTTCCAGCACCTTATGATGAAAAGGTCTGCTGAACTGGGCCTTCGTCTCGCTGTGACAACTGATGCAAAGCTGCGGTTCGCTGCCTCGGAGCATGTTCGCCGCTAACAGGTCGCGGTTTCGTCTGGCGGATTCCGAGACGAGTGTGTTTGAACCGGGATTGCTTGCGATTGGCGTTGCGGAGTGCGACGTATGGCAATCCACGCACCCAACGTCATTGCGCCAGTGCTCACCGCGGCGGAAATTATTGTGATCTTCTTTTCCGGCGTGACAACCAAGACACGTTTCAGATGTCTCTTTCGACGACTTCGTCTTGAAGGAAATAATCTTCTTCGGATCGCCTTCTTCGAGATGCGCCTTGCCGGGTCCATGACACGACTCGCAACCCGTGACCTTTCCCTTCCAGCTGTTGTTACCGGAAAGGCGTGCGTGGGGTGTATGCGTGAACGCTTTAAACTGGTCTTCGTGACAATCCTTACAAGCCTCACTGCCCACGTAATCTTCCGACGTGAACACGGCGACTTCAGCAGGGCTGAATTCCGCGGACTGAGTTGCCTTGTGGTAGGTGAGCCAGCCGATCGCAGAGACGACCAGGCCGCAGATCACGAGTGCTTTGACGAATTGATTCATCGGTAGTGCCCTCGCAGACTTTTAGCGCTTAACTGACCTTGAGCGAGAAATGCCGAAGAATTCTAAACAGTAAGCGTGACGGGTGCTGTGACGACCGTCACGTTGCGAGGCTCAACTTCGTGCCATTTCTTCCAGGGCCGCACGATCGCGAATGAAAATACTTTGTGCAGTAGTGCGAACGATCTGCCGCCGAACGAGACTGGCCAGTGAACGCGTTACGGTCTCTCGCGACGAGCCGATCATTTGCGCTAACTCTTCATGCGTAAAAACCTTATCGATTACCCCTGATCGAGAATTATTCCCCGGTAGTTCGTTGCTCAATTCAAGCAATAGTTGGGCGAATCTGGCGCGCGCCGTTTGTGGCAGGAGCAGTGTCCTTGCGCGGTCGATAAACTGGGCGAGTTCCTGGCTGACTGACTCTATCACAGCAGCAGCGACAGCGTCACTGTTTTGTACAAGTTCCATCAATTCCGTGCGCGAAACGAAATTTACTCGCGACGGTTCGAGCGTCTTGACCGTAGCTTCGTAACTGGAATTCCGCAGAACCGCATTCAGACCCAACACGGCGCCCGCGTGGACCAGCCGCAGGATCACTACGCGTCCCTCACTCGACGAGATCGAAACGGTGGCGCTACCGGCGCGCAGTATTAAGATCCCCCGGGCCGGCTCGCCTTCGGCAAACAACACGTTCCCGCGGCCATGAAGTGAATCCAGGTTTCTGGTACTCAGTCGATCGATCTCGGCCAGCAGTGAATTTTGATTTCCACCAACAAGTCCCGAAAAACGTTCTTCCGTTTGTACGTGTTGCGCGCTCGGCATGATTACGCTCCGTGTGCCCGTGCCCGTCTCTCTTTCTTGTCCGCAGGTTCGGCGAGGTGCAGCTGGAAAAGACGAGCCGAGGCTTCAAGAAAATCATATGACGTAACAATACCCACCAACTGATTGTCCTCAACGACCGGCAAACAGCCGACGCGGTTGCTGCGCATGACGTGAATCGCCTCGAGCGAAGATGTCGATGGCGAAACTGTAACGGGACTCGCGATCATTATTTCCCGCACAGTGGTCGGAGCATCGTCGCGGTTGGTACGGTTTCCTGCGTTTAAAATGCGAAGCAGGCCACGATGTGTGACCAGCCCGACTAAGTGGCCTTCCTCGTCTTCAACTGGGACGTGACGGATGTGTCGCCAGTCCATCACGCTGGCAGCGAGATCGATCAGGTCATCGGGCTTCAGGGTGAAAAGATCTGTCGACATGAACTGGCCGACCATGCGATAGCCGTCCTGCCATTCGCCTGTCTCCACGTCTTCGATGATGGACCAGCAATGCACCGGTTGGCCGGTTTTTTGATTGCCTAACATCGCCGACGCCAATCTTCTCTGACGAGTATCTTTTGACGTCGAGCTATCCATCGCAGAAAGCGACTTCATGGTCCACGTTGCGCCTGTCTGGCGACTCCGCGCCCGCTCTTTAATGATGTCGAGAAACTTATCAACGTCTTCAGTGGCGACTTGCGCGTTGATCAATCCCTGCCGCGCGAGCGGCAGCAGGTGGTCCAGGATCAGCGCAGGCGCGCTATGACTCTCACCGTCAATCCATTGGAACTGGGCGTCTAGTCCATGGCGGGCAGCTCTGAAGAAGTTCATCTTTGCGTCGTCGAACGCCATTCGTTTTGAAATCTCGCCATAGGCGTGTGGAAGCGCGGCCATCAAACCTGTGAAGAATGCGGCATTGGCGATCTCGTCTACGACCGTTGGACCAGAAGGCAGGGCGCGGTTTTCGATGCGCAGGTGAGGGACGCCGCCGGTCAATCCATAGCAGGCCCGATTCCATCGCCAAACAGTGCCGTTGTGCAGTTTTAAGGCTGAAAGCGAAGGCGTTTCACCGCGGGCGAGAACCTGGAAAGGATTCTCGTCAGGCTCGATGATCATGATCGGACGAAAACGGGTGATCTGCTCGTGAAAGAGTTCAACGACTGAATCGAGCAGCCAGCGGTCGCCGAAGCTGACGCGCGTTGGTTGATTGCGCGCGAGCTGCGGCCGCGAACGCTCGTCTGTCGAGTGCTGAAACAGCGCGACTCGCGTCTCCTGCCACAATCGTTGACCAAGGAACAGCGGTGAATTAACGGCGACGGCCAGCACGGGCGCCGTTATGGCCTGGGCAATGTTGTAATGATTAGCAAATTCCCTGGCGTTGCTTTGAAAGTGGACCTGAAAACTGGTGTTGCACGATTCCATCATTATGTTGTCGTGCGTCAGGTGCAGCTCATCGAGACCTTTGATGTGAATTGAGAGTGGGCCACCACGCAGGCGAATCACACCGCGGTCCAATTCGTGATAACGAGCAATGGGAGTGAGATTGGCGAGAGTCAAATCCGACTTTTGCAGCGTCGGTAAAATGCCGGAGAGCAGGACATCGGAATTCTGAGACGCGGCTGCGTTGCGTGCCAGCTCGATCAACTGCTCGAGCTCCTGTTCCATGCGACTAAAGCAATTACCTTTGAGTTCCAGAGGAGTGAGGTTGGCTTCAAGATTGAACCTGGCGATCTCCGTCGTCAGCCGTGGATCGTTTGCTTCCTTCAATACTTCCAAAGAAACGGGCGCCGGTCGCAAGTGACCATCAACGAGAAACATTTCCTGCTCTGCACCGATGCGCGCGACTCCGTTCTCGATTCGTCCATCTTGAAGCATGAACGCAAGTGCACGGAGATCCTCGAGCAGTGCTTTCATGAAGGCCTGCGAGTTCTTCTCGTCGACGTTTTGTTGGACCGTGTGTTCTCCCATTGCAGACCTTTCGCACTCTCTTATGAAGCTATCGCGCTGTGCCATTCCGGGCGGTTCACTTCGCTATCAGTTTTCAGCACCGTTGGCTTCAGCGGACGCGCGACCAAAACAGGACACGGCGCCTGCCTTAGAACGCGATCGACGTTAGATCCAAACAACGCCCTCATTCCGAATCCGGCTCCGTGCGCACCCACACTGATCAAATCGATCTCTTTCTTCTCGGCGTAGCTCAAGATTTCTCGATATGGATTTCCTTCGCCTACTGCCGTCGTGACCGAACACCAGAGATGGACGTCAGCCGGTACAACTCTCTGCAAGCGACGTGCGGCGGTGTGGTAAGCGGACTCACCTTTGATCGGATCCCAGGCGATCTCCGGTTCATTGACGGAACGCGGCGGCAATACATGAAGCAGATGGAGTTCCGCCTGGTTTTCCTGGGCGATCGACAGTCCGTATTTCAAAGCAAGCTCGGCGTAATCAGAGAAGTCGTAAGCGACCAGCACGCGTTTGAGGTCCAGTTTCAGCGCATCGCTGATAAACTCTCTTTCGTCGTTGTGCATAACAAGGACGGGACACGGAGCGCTTCTACTCACCGACTCGGCCGTCGAACCCAACAACGCCGCTCGATGCGGACGACGTCTTGAGCGCATGACGATCAAATCAACTCGTTCTGACTGGGCGCGTTTCATGATCTCCTCGTCAATCTCGACCGCAGGTGCTACTACCACACGCCAGCGCACGCCTTTCAGATCGGCAGGAGTGACGTGCTGCAAAAGCGATGTCTCCAACAGTCCGAGCTCTTCTTCGGCATCCGTTCCGTTCGTGCAGTGAAGCAGGATCAATTCGGCTTCGTGTGCACGCGCCAGCGTCAGCGCGTACCGAACCGCGTTTCCCGAGTAGGGCGATAAATCAGTCGGGCAGAGAATGCGTTGGATGTTAATCATGACAATCGGACAGAGTCCCCTCCCTTTAGTCTGCTACGGCCTAATCGCCACCTTCATCACGCCTTCGAGTCGTTCGCCAAACAGATCGTAAGCCGCTGCTATATTGTCGAGAGCGAATGTGTGCGTCAGTAACGGCGTCAGGTCTACGCGCCCGTGACGAACAACTTCCATTAGCCTGCGCATGCGCTCTTTACCGCCGGGACAAAGTGTCGTCACGATTCGGTGATCGCCGATGCCGGCTGCGAATGCCTCGTAAGGAATTTGTAACTTGCCGGAATAAACACCCAGACTCGATAACGTTCCGGCGGGTCGCAGACTGCGCAGTGCGCTTTCGAACGTTTGTTGAATTCCGAGCGCTTCGATTGCGACGTCAGCGCCGCCCCCGGTCAGGCGTTTTACTTCGGCCACGACATCGACGTCGCGATAATCGAGCGTGACGTCGGCGCCCATGCGTTTCGACATCGCGAGCCGTGCGTCGTCGCCATCGATACCGACGATCAACGATGCGCCCATTAGTCTCGCGCCGGCCGTCGCACACAGACCGATCGGACCCTGCGCAAACACAACCACTGAGTCGCCGATCTTTATTCCGGCTGACTCGGCCCCGCCGAATCCTGTGGAGGCAATGTCCGCGAGTAAAACTACTTGTTCGTCACTCAACTCATCCGGAATCTTCGCGAGGTTTGCTTGCGCGTAGGGGACCTTCAGATATTCCGCCTGGGCCCCGTTGATTGTGTTCCCGAAGCGCCAGCCGCCAAGTGCTTCATAATCTCCACCGTGACCACATTGCGCTGAGTGGCCGGAGAGACATGCGCGGCACTGACCGCACGGAGTAATCGCGCCGACGAGCACCCGATCGCCGATCTCGTATCCCGTGACCCCTTCCCCGAGTTCTTCAATCACCCCGACAGGCTCGTGACCAAGCACCAAACCCGGAGCGACTGGATATTCGCCGCGGACGATGTGTAAGTCAGTGCCGCAAATCGTCGTGAGCGTCACTCGAATCACCGCTTCACCGATGCCGGCTCGCGGTTTTTCTACTTCTTCAACTCGAATCTGGTTCTTACCGTGAAAAACGTTTGCTCTCATTTCGCACTTCTTCCTCGGCGCCGCCCTGATCGGCTTTCAATGCAATGCAGCGGAGATGTCCCGCACCGATTCGGCATCTCCGTTTGGTTTCACGCAAACTGATTTGACAGGTGACGTCAGAAACACTCTTTCATCGACCCACATTTCAAGCCTGCATCCCACGCTAATAATCCCGGGTTTGAATTCGTCTCCCACCACAGCCGAGCCGCACACCAACGCTTCGGTCGGTTCGACGATGTAGGCACCGCCTTCAACGAGCGCGCGCCCTGTGTGCGGGTCGAGCAGCAGGATTCGATAGTCGCTGTTGTGTGTTTGCAGCAGGACGGTGTCGAACGGTTCGAGGCTGTCGAGGATGACGTTTTCCGATGACGCCATCTCGCAATTCGGAGTAAACGTCTCTCCGGTCCAGCAGTTACGACAAAGCGCCAGGGCCGGATCCAGGTCGAGTCGGGGGTGGTCTATCGCTTGCCCGCACTTGGAGCAGTTGCCATAGGATCCCGCCATCAATCGATCGAGAGCGTCGTCGACTTTTCGCAAACGGGCCTGGAGCCATTGGCGACGCTCGTCAGCGACTACACCATGGTCCTTGAGCAGAGCTTGGCAAATTTCTTCGCGTTCTCCGTGTAAGCGGTTCCAGATGAAACCACCTTCTTCTCCGATCGGAATGTCAACGAGGTGAATTGTGCGATTCTCGTTCATGATCATTGCTCCCATTGCCTCAGAATTATGAATGCTTGTTTTCCCAGCGTGTCTGTTGAGCCCGTTTGGCCCAGCTCCAAAAGCGGCCTTGTTTTACGGTAGCTGGCTCATCTCCGGGAATGTCCTTATGCACGTAAAGACCGTTATTTCCTCCGACCTCATCGATCACAAACCGCATCTCGTGAGAGTAATGCGCCAGCGGTTCGCGACCTTCGATCTCGGCGGCGAGATTGGTCGCCGCAACTTCGGCCTGGCGAATAGCCATATGGCCCATCTTTGGTCCGACGAAGTTGACGCAGTCACCGACGGCATAGATTCGGTCGTTGCCGACTACGCGCATGTTCAAATTCACGTTGACATAGCCCTCGTCGTTTGTGACTCCCATGTACGTTGCCGCTGAGGAACCGCGAAAAGGTGGGACCAGCATCAGCAGGTCGAAGTCAGTTGTCTCTCCGGACTTTGTGGTCGCCGCGTTTCTCGTCAGCGATGCGATGCCGAAGTTGGTCAATAACTCTATCTGGCGATCGTCGAATGCTTTCTTTAGCGCACCGGCTGCGGCGACGTCGCCCAGCTCTGCTTCCAGCGTAGAAGGAGTCACTACAGTTATTCTTGTTCGTTCTCGTTTGCTCTTGTCTTTGAGTACGTTGCTTAGCGCGAATGCCGATTCGAATACTGGTACCGGGAGTCGCGCACCCGGGCATTGACCGAGAACAACTCTTCCCTCGCGAAACACCGATATCGCGTTCCCAAACTTGATCGCCTTGTCGACATTCAGCAGATGATGGGCGTGCTCATAGAAGCCGGTGATCTTTTCTGTTGCGAGCCGGCGTCCCAGCGCGAAGATGAGATAGTCGTACGGAAGCTTTCCTTCAACTTCTCCATGCGCGATGGTGACTTTTCGTTCAAACGGATCTACATGAGCGACTTCCGCTTCGACGAAATTGATCCTGCGACTCAACATCGTCTGACGCAGGTCAAACAAAACGTCTTCTTTCTGGCACTTACGAAAAGCGAGCCTCACCAACGCGGGATAAAAGACGAAATTACGGCTGCGGGCCACGAGTGTGATTTGGTGGTCATCGCTCAGTAACGCCGCTAGACGCTCCGCGGCTACCACGCCACCAAATCCGCCACCCAGGATTAAAACTTTTGCCATCGCGCCGTATGTCCTTCTATCGAATTTCATTGCGCCAATCGTGCGACTGACTTCACGGCTTTGTGCACGACCCGTACCACTTAGTTTTTTGTTGGTTTTTAGTAGAAATTGCTGGAGAAAAGATACGAGACAGTTGAGAATTGCGGGGTATTGCGCAGGTCGGTTGAAATTTCGCGCAACTTAGAAAGACGCTCGATGCGTTTCCTCTCAGCGTGAATTCTCTTAACAACGGCACAGACATTGCTCGTGACATGGTTATGAACGCTCAAGCGCCAGCCGTCGAGTTTCGTCATGTTTCCTTAAGCTTTGATAGTCAACTTGTTCTCAACGACGTCAGCTTCACGCTGGAACCCGGCGAGATGATCCTTTTGACGGGCGTTTCAGGATCGGGCAAGTCAGTCTTGTTGCGGCTGGCGATTGGTCTTCTGAAGGCTGACTCAGGTCAAATTCTTATCGGCGGTAAGGAAATTCAAGAGATGGACGAGGCTGACCTGCTGGCGGTGCGCGGTGGCCTGATGGGCATCGTCTTTCAGGAAGACGCACTTTTCACGGGGCTTACCGTTTATGAAAACGCAGCGTATCGATTAGAAGAGCATGACTGGCCTGAAGACAATATCGAGAAGGCCGTAACAGAAGTGCTCAACTTCGTTGGCCTCGATGGCGAAGAACAGAAGTATCCCGAAGAGTTGTCAGGTGGCATGAAGCGACGCCTCGAAATAGCTCGTGCTCTGATTGGGTGGCCGAGCATCATGTTGTTTGACGAGCCCACGATGAGTCTCGACCCGCTTGCTGCGGCCAAGGTAATGGACCTCGTTATTCGCGCCCGAGATGTCAACCATATTTCATCTTTATATGTGACAAAGAAGATCCATGAATTCGACTACCTGGCAAACTTCCAGGCAGAGATCGTGGAGGATGAGGTCAAGATAGTCGAAGCGTCCGCCACTGCGTTGCCCAAAACAAAAATAATGGTACTTAACGAAGGAAGAATTGTGTTCAGCGGGTCTGTGCGGGATTTTAAAACGAGCGAGCTTCAAACAATTAAGGACCTCGTCGCTTTAGACGGTCACGAGCATTCAAAAGATCCTTACTTCGAAGACCCCTGGGACAAGCGCCGCCGCCCGGACGAAACTATTCTTTAAGCAGCCGCAAGCCTGGTTAGCGTGATCTCGATTACCGAGTGGCGAGGCGACTCCAAAGCGGTACGGTGGCCGAGTTTGTTGAGTCATAGATCTCGACCTCGATGCCCACCGGCATGAGCGCGCTTAATTCTCGGGCAGCAAACATGGGAACACGGATGCAACCGTGGCTGGCCGGGCGAACAGGAACCGAAGGACTACCGTGAATTGCAATGCCGTTAACAACGTAACTTGGATAGTACAGCAGCCCGAGCGAGCTCTTGCGCCATCCTTTGATCTTTCGCAGGACCTGAAATGTACCTGTCGGCGTGTGGGCGCGGTGTAATTGACCATGGTCCATGTATAGCTGTTCATTGCCGGTGGCGATCGGCAGGACGCGGAATACATCGCCGTTTTCATCGATCACAAACAATACCTGCCGTTCGAGATCAATTTCGATGTGAGCGTACAAACCGTGGCGGGCGGTTGGCCGTCTTGCACTTCGAAGAGCATCCAACTCGTTCAACGTCAGCTTTCCTGTGCGCGGCCGTCTTTCGACCTTCTGGAAAGCAATCAACGCATGGCCTGAATCAGCGTCAAACTCGCCGTCAACCGGGCCAGCCCAGTAGCCGAGGCCCCATAGGCGCTGTTCTGCTTCAAGCCTTTCCTCCGAACTAAGTTGCGCCAAATCTTTCGGCGATGTGCGCGCCGCTGCCTCGACATTGCCGCCAACGTCGATCGAGAACATTACGAGGATAACAACCAGAAGAAACAAGCCTACACTGGTCCTTAATTTCATTTCTGGTGCAGGCACAATTAGCCGACCTCCACTCTGTGTATACGCAACGTCTATACCCTTCAGCGGCGGTCAACACTTTGCAAAAAGCTCGATGAAAAGAGAGTGATGGGCCCAAATGAAGCAACGAGTACTGAACCTCAAGCGTAGTTTCACACAGTCCGGTGGGAATGTTTTCGCAGTCGAAAACAGCTGCCTGGATGCTGAAAGACTACGCGAGGAATTTAGTCCTTCAACACCTGGGCCAACGTCTTCAATAGCCTCTCAGCGGTGTAAGGTTTATTAAGGAAAACAGAGACGCCTTCGAGCGCGCCTTCGCCGCCGCGTTGTCCGGCGCCCAAACCGCTGGCTGCGATGATGCGAACGCCTGGGTTCATTCTTAGCAACGCTCGAATCGTGGCGGGACCGTCCATGAACGGCATCACCATATCTGTAAGGACAGCGGCGATCTCGTTTTTCTTGTCTGCGTAGAGTGCGAGCGCCTCGGTGCCGTCGCTAGCGGTCAGCACTCGGTAACCGAAAGTTTCAAGCGTCCCACAAGTAATCTCGCGAATAGATTCTTCATCGTCGACCACCAGAATTAGTTCTCCATTACCCGTCGGCATGTCTGGCTGTATCGAACCTGACTCTACGGCCCCTGGTTTTTCGAGTGCAGGCAGGTAAACCGTAAACTGGCTGCCCTTGTGCATTTCACTGTAGACGTTGATAAATCCTCCGTGGCTCTTCACGATGGTCATCGCGGTCGAAAGTCCAAGTCCCGTCCCTTTTGTCATCTCCTTCGTCGTGAAGAACGGCTCGAAGATGCGGCTTTGGATTTCCGGGGACATCCCGGGGCCAGTGTCGGAAACGCCGATCATCACGAAACGTCCGGGTTTTGCTTCGATGTGCATGCGGGCGTAGTTTTCATCGAGAAAAACGTTGTCGGCGTTGATGGAGATTGAGCCGCCGTCCGGCATCGCGTCGCGGGCATTTACGCAGAGGTTCATCAGCACCTGGTGGAGTTGAGTCGCATCGGCGGAAATGATCCACAAATCATTCGGAATCTTATAAGTGATCTCGATGGACTTCGGCAGCGTCTCACGGAGTATCTTTATGATCTCCTTGATCATGTGCTTCGGCTGCAATGCGACGCGCTCACCTTCTACGCCTCTCGCGAACGACAACACCTGACGTACCATGTCGCCGCCGCGTTGGGCGTTAGTGCGCAGGACGTCGAGCCATTTTTTGCTCGACTCGTCAGTTGCTTTCAGTTGCAGCATGTCGATTGCCATTAAGATCGGTGAAAGCACGTTATTGAGGTCGTGCGCAATTCCTCCGGCCAGTGTCCCAATCGATTCCATTCTTTGAGCGCGCAGAAACTGCGCTTCCATCCGCTTTTTTTCGGTAATGTCCGTATTGATTACCAGAATCGATATTGGAACCCCCTTTTCATCGCGCACAAGGGTCCACCGACTTTCGATCACGATCGCCGCGCCATCACGGCGCATTTGATGCATCTCGCCGATCCATTCGCCCTTTTCGAGCACGATCTTTCGAGCCGTCTCGAATTGATCAGAAGGCTGCCTAAAAATCAATTCGCGTACGTTCTTGCCGATGGTCTCCTGGGCAGTCCAGCCATAGATATGCTCGGCGCCTTTATTCCAAAACAATACCGTCTGGTCCAAATCGCGCACCATGATTGCGTCCTGCGCCTGGTCTAGCAGGGCCGCCTGCTCACGGATCTGCTCTTCGGCGCGCTTTCGCTCGGTGATGTCGCTGCGGATCGCGACGTACTGATAAGGTTTTCCCTCGGCATTGAGGAAGGGAACTATCGTTGTATCAACCCAATAATAAGAGCCGTCTTTGGCGCGATTCTTTATTTCTCCTCGCCAGACTCTGCCGCTTGCAATTGTGGTCCATAAATCTCGGATGAACTCTTTGGAATGATAGCCGGAATTGATGATGCGATGGTCCTGGCCCAGTAACTCGTCGCGTGAGTATTTCGAGATCTCACAAAACTTATTGTTGACGTAGTTGATGATTCCGCGTTGGTCCGTGATCGCGACGATTGCTGATTCATCAAGCGCAAACTTGATGTCGGCTAGTTCCTTTTGCGAACGGTGTAAAGCTTCCTCGGGAAGGAGGTGCTGGTCGACTGTTGTTGGGTTGCTGGCCATGAATATTACGGGAGATCAGGTCTCGGCGTCGGCGATCGCCACTTGAGCATCGTCGAGTTTTTTCAAACGATATCTTAGCTGATCGCGTGAAATTCCGAGGAGTTCAGCGGCGCGAGTTTGGTTTCCGCCACTTCTCTCTATGGCCTGACGAACAAAGGAGAGTTCCGTTTCGTCTAGAGAAATACCGTCGTGAGGCAATGCGAAACTAGTCGATGCTTGCGGAACGCCACCAGGAGGAGAAAGCCGCGAGGTCGTAACCAGTCCACCGGGCAGGTACTCGGTCGTGATCTCGTCACCGTCTTCCAGGATCAACGCGCGTTCAATAACGTTGCGCAGCTCGCGGACGTTTCCCGGCCAGTTGTATTTTCTGAAAACGTCTTTTGCTTCCGTCGAGAGTCTCTTGATTTTCTGACTTCGCTTTAGCCGCGCGCCGAGCGTGTCGATGTAATGTTGTGATAACAGCAACACGTCGTCGCCGCGTTCGCGAAGCGGTGGGATATCGATCTGAATGATGGACAAACGATAGTAAAGGTCGAGACGAAAACGTCCGGCTTCGCTTTCCGTCTTTAAGTCGCGATTGGACGCGGCGAGCACGCGCACATCGAGCGGAATGTCTTTCAGGCCACCGACACGACGGAATGCTCCCTCTTCCAACACGCGCAATAGTTTTGCTTGAAGCGAAAGCTCGAGTTCGCCAATTTCGTCGAGCAGAAGTGTTCCGCCTTCTGCCTGTTCGAACAATCCTTCCTTGCGCGCCTTGGCGTCGGTGAACGCGCCTTTTTCGTAACCGAAGAGTTCCGACTCGATCAGTGTTGCCGGAAGCGCTGCACAGTTGATGGCGACGAACGGCCGTTCAGCTCGCTGCGATCCGTAGTGGATTGCTTTCGCGACGAGATCTTTGCCCGTTCCCGATTCGCCCTGAAGCAGGACCGATGACACTTCGCTTTCAGCAACTTTTGCGGCCAGTCCCAACATCTTCTTCATCGCCGAGGACTCGCCGACGATCTGACGGAAGTTAAACTCGCGCGCACGTTCTTTTCTTACTTGCTCGACCTCACGCCGCAGGTGCCTGGCTTCGATTGCGTTGCGAATCGTGACTCGGAGTTCTTCGAGGTTGATTGGCTTGGTGATGAAGTCGTAAGCGCCACCGCGTAGAGCTGAAATGGTGTTCTCGATCTGAACATTGCCCGTGATCATGATCACGCACGCGTCCGGATGTTCACGTTTGATTTCGCGTAGGACGTCGAGACCGGAGCCGTCGGGCAGATCGATATCGAGTAAGACTGCCGCCGGTAGATCTGTTTTGAACTGTTTTACAGCTTCGGCGACCGTCCCCGTCTCGACCGGTTCAAATCCCCAACTCTGCAAAGCTTCGCGCAATGTCCAACGAATCGCCTGGTCGTCGTCCACGACGAGAATCTGTTCGTTTGTATTCTTTACCGGCATCGAGTCAATCTGGATCGCGACTCGGATTATATGCGCGGTCGAATCACATTCGCCAATCTCGCCGAAACGAGGGGAAGGTTAGAAGTGTTCTGGTCCCATCTTCGCAAACGATTGAAAGTGTGGCATCCATTCCGCTATCGCTCTTACCGAGACTGATCTCAATTGGACGGTCGATTGAATGCGTGACGTGATCGTCGCGGCGATTGCCCGCCATGATCACGATCGAGTTACGATTCATCTCGTCCCATTCGTCCGTCACGCCTTGCAGGACCAATCCCTTTCCTTCAACTTGTGCACCAATATCAGGACCAAACACCTCGACATCCACCACCCATCCCTGATGCCGGCTGCTGAAGCTGTTAATGAACGCGGGCCATTCGCTTTTTGGAATCTCTCTGGTTTGCATGGAATCTCCTTTTGTCACGCGGGTCGCTCGCGGTTATGCCATTTCGTGCTTCTCACCACGTTCCGGAACAGCCAGTGCAGCAGAAACAGGAAACCCGGCGACGCTAAGATAATGAATGCCCAGCCTCCGATGTGGTTCTTGAATAAGTAACCGTAAACGATATAGAAAGCCACAAGGCTACCGACAGTGATTGTGGATCCCAAGCCTTCCCTCCACCATGCCAGGACCATTCCTATCGTTATGCCGATCGGAAAGAAGAGAAGTCCGACCCACTCTGTGCGGGTTATCTGTGAGGGATGAAAAGCCTCCCCCCAAAACAGCAAAATCAACAACGTGATGCTAGCGATGCTGCCAAGCCTCGCAAACAATTCGATTATTGCCAGCGGCAAATCCGAATAAACTCTAGTGGACATACAACACCTCCTTCCTTATTTGCGCCTGGGCCGAAGAATGGCCCATGCCAGGTAAACACCTAACAGCAGCGCGCACAGAAACCCGATTGCGAACAGCGCCCCCGCCCAATGATCCCAGCCGGGAGGCCGGTACACTGAGAGAAGTACTGCGAGCCCATTGATGAATGCCGCTGCGACTACGCCCAGAACAATTCGGTTAGTGATTCGCTCGATGCGATCGATAACCGCATCGAATCCTTCCGGACGCATGCCGATTTGGAGATTCCCATCTTCAACAGCGTTGACGATGCGTCGCAACTGTTGCGGCATTTCCGTGCCGAGCTTCGCGAGGTCCAGACTTGTGCGACTGAGGCCTCGGATCCAGCGCCACGGTGAGAGCTGACGCAACACAAGTCGCTGAGTGTAGAGGCCCAACTTTTGTGTGAATTGGAACTTTGGATCGAGACTTACACCCAGTCCCTCGATCATGATGACGGTCTTGAGCAATAGCGCGAGGTTTGACGGCAAGTGCAGCCGGTGCCGGCGCATAACAGAGAAGACGTCGTTTAAGAGTGCCGTAACCCTCAACTCGCCCAACGGCAATCCCCAGTAAGTTGATAACAATCGTTCTACATCAACTCGCAGTAAAGTGCGATCGATCCGCTTTTGAGCCACTCCAAGATCCAGGAAGACGTCTACGAGCCTGTCCACGTCCCGTTGGTCGATGGATATCAACAACTCAGCCAGGAGTTCCTGCGTGCGTTCGTTAAGAACGCCAACCATGCCGAAGTCGATCAGACCAATTGCGCCATTTGGTTCAATGAAGAAGTTGCCCGGGTGAGGATCCGCATGAAAGAAACCGTCCTCGCAAACCATTTTCAGCACGATGTCGGTGGCATACTGCGCCAGCCAGCGACGATCGATACCTTGTTCCTCTAATGCTTTAAGGTCGTTTATCTTGGATCCCCGGATTCTTTCCAGCGTCAGCACCCTGGACGTACTGACATCGCCAAACACGCGGGCGACGTGAACATGCGGATCGCTTGCAAAATTTGCGGTAAACCGTTCAGCGTTGTGGCGCTCTCGAATGTAGTCGAGCTCCGCCCGAAGTGTTTGCGAGAATTCTTCTACCAGCCCGACGAGATCGTAGCGATCCGCGAATTCGAGGTGCCGGCTGGCCGTCGCCGCGAGCTCCTTGAGGATCTCGAGGTCTTCATTCACTTGCTCAACAACACCTGGGCGGCGAACCTTTACTACAACCTCGGTCCCATCCCACAAAACAGCCGCGTGCGCCTGTCCGATCGACGCGGCGGCGAGTGGTATTGGATCGAATTGGTCGAACAGCGCTTCGATCGGCTGGCCAAGTTCTGTCTCCACCGCCTCGCGAATCGATTCAAAAGGAACTGCGGGAGTAGCATCCTGAAGCTTTGTCAGTTCGGCGAGGTATTCGGGCGGGAGCAGGTCTGCGCGAGTCGAAAGGATCTGGCCCAGTTTGATGAACGTGGTGCCGAGCTCCTCAAGCGCTAGCCGTAAATGGATTGGCCTGCTGTTCGGGAGCGACGAAGTCTTCGCTGAAGAACGTTGTTCGTTATTTCTTAAAAAGTCCCAACCATGGGCCAGGAGTACACGTGCGATTTGCCGCGAACGATCGACGTGAAAATTCTTACTCCAATTGACGAGGTTCGTCATCATCTCCGTCTAAGACAGTCTTTGCGGCCATCAACCGGTTGCTCGTTTCATTTGAGAACCTAACAACCGGTCGAGTGACGCGGGGGAAGCCCACTTCCTGCTAGAAGTAGGGATCAATGCGCAGATGGTCGCGTAACTGTTTGAGGCCCGGCGCATGGGCAACTGAGCCGATGACGGCCCGCTTTTCCTGCCACGAATGGACTCGTCCCCACAGCTCTACGGCGCCATCGTTCACTTCAATCCGTAAACGCTCTGCGTGGCGAGTGGCGCGACGCTCCAAAGCAGATTCGATCTCGTCACGTAACTGTCGAACGTTGATTTTTTGCTTGCGGATCGTGATGTTGTTGGTCACTCCCACCACTCCCGAAAGCCGCCTGATCGCCTTCTCTGCATCAGTACGTTCCCGCAAGTAATCCACCTCACCGTCGAGCGTTACCCATCCGTCAGATACGGTTGATTGAATGAGTTCATTCGGGAACAAGTGCGTCCCATTCGAGTGCATTGCGGACAGCCGCGGCGATGTCCGTGTCGAGGCGTGCAAACTGATCGGTAGGTTTGACTACGACGTCATTCGCCACGTCGAGCACGCCGGCAACACGATGCGCCGCAAGTTGTGCCGCGATCTTCTGCGCGTAATTTGGTACTACACCCGTTAGCGTCACCACACCGTCAGTAATCTCAACCTTAACGCTCGCCCAGTCGACGCGTGAGTCCCATTTCAGTTCATTCAGTATTCGTTGCTTAAGGTCCTTGTCACTTCTTCTTTCCAACATAGCGAACCTCCAGAGCAGATTACGCCGGAGCTGCGGCGGCTGCTGACGACTGGAGTGGATGCTCACAGATCGCCTGGTAAGTTTTCACAACCTGCCCATACGGAAGTGAACCTGTCTTCGCTGGTGTCGCCTTCAAAACTACATCGTTCAAGGATAGGATCCCTTCCAAATCACCTTCGGAGTTGAGAACCGGCAGTCGTCGGACTTTATGTTCCTGCATTGTTTTTAGCGCTTGCTCGATGTCGTCATCAGCATTAACGGAGTAGACCTGACCGTTCATCACTTCCTCGACCGAAATGCTCGAGGGATTGGTATCTCTCATCGCCATCGCCATGCAGATATCGCGATCGGTGATCATGCCGATGACTTTTCGACCGTCTTTGATAACGGGCAGAACACCGCAATCGTTGTCCCACATCAGTTTCGCTGCATCAGCCAAACTCTCGGTAAGCCAAATCGCCTTCGCTTTTGGGGTCATCACTTCCTTAACTTTCATACGCAACCTCCTTCCAGACACCTGAACTTGCACGCAGCCGCCGCCGCCCTTTTTGTCGCACGCTCTCACCTGTCAGGTGGGCAATGAACGTGCCGCCGCAATCGTCTGAAATCTCGCGCGAATCAAGTCGCGGGCGAGCGGTTAATGGGGAAAGTTCCGCAACAGTGCGTGGAAACCCGCGAGCAAATGGTGCAGGCGAGTGCCGCACGCGGCGCGTCAAGCCCGACTCTGGCAGGCACACGCTTTGCCCTTCTAAACGACAGGAGCTTTATGCAATGAGGAACAAACAACCCATTTACACGATGAGGTTTGGTGATATCGCCTTGAAGGATATTTCCCGGGTCGGTGGTAAGAACGCGTCTCTCGGCGAACTCTTTAATTCACTCTCGCCTAAAGGTGTAGGCGTGATCGATGGCTTCGCTACAACTGTAGATGCGTATCGCGCGATGTTGGCCCAAGGCGAACTGGAATACGAGCTTCGCTCGCTCGTATCAGACTTCGATTTCGAAGACGTCGAAGAGCTAAAGCGACGTGGACGGGCCGCGCGCATAGCTGTTTTAGATATGCCGCTCCCTCAGCAGTTGCGAAAGGCAATCATTACCGCTTACGAGCAGCTTTGCGATCGAGTTGGGTACGAACCGGAACTCGCCGTCAGATCTTCGGCAACCGCTGAAGACTTACCGCAAGCGTCGTTTGCCGGCGCCGGCGAGACCTTCCTCAACGTTCGCGGCCGTGAAGGTTTGTTGCGAGCGGTGCATCGATGTTTCGCGTCGCTTTTTACAGATCGCGCGATCAGCTATCGCGGGCGGCTTGGTTACGACCAGTTGAGTGTTGGCATTTCTGTCGGCGTGCAGCCAATGGTTCGATCGGATCGGGCAAGTTCGGGAGTGATCTTTACGCTCGACACCGAATCAGGATTTCGTGACGTCATCATGGTTAGCGGTTCGTATGGACTCGGTGAATACGTGGTTCAGGGCGTGGTCACACCTGATGAGTGGCTTGTCTTCAAACCGACATTAAAAACTGGTCACCGACCGATCGTTGGCCGGAAACTCGGCACAAAAGAAAGGCGATTGATTTACGGCGAGGGCGAACGTGCCACTGTGAGTGAAAGCACGCCAAATGCTGATCAAGCGAAGTTCTCGTTGAGCGATGATGAGGTGCTAAAGCTCGCCCATTGGGCTTCTTTGATCGAAGGGCATTATTCGCAAAAAGCCGGCCATTTACAGCCGATGGATATCGAATGGGCCAAGGACGGAGTCTCCGGAAAGCTGTTCATCGTGCAAGCCAGACCGGAAACCGTGCATTCAGCGAAGAACAGGAACATGAGCGCCGAGATTTATCAATTAACAGGCGATCACGGACCACCGATCATTACGGGTCAGGCTGTCGGCGAGAAGATTGGCGCCGGCCACGTTCGCGTGGTGCGTGAAACTGCCGGGTTGGACCAGGTGGAACCCGGCGACGTTCTTGTTGCCAGGCACACTGATCCGGATTGGGAGCCGGTGATGCGGCGGGTCGCAGCAATCGTTACGGACACGGGCGGCAGAACTGCGCACGCCGCGATTATCGCCCGCGAGTTTGGCATCCCCTGCATCGTCGGAACCGGAAATGCGACCGAAGTTCTAAAAGACCTTAGCGAAGTAACAGTTGCCTGTTCGGAAGGACCCGAAGGCCATGTTTACGGGGAACGAATCGCTTTCCAGATTGAAAAGATAGCGGCTGAGGCGATCCCGCGAACGCGAACCCAGGTGATGCTCACAATCGGTGACCCCGCGCGCGCGTTTCAGATGTCGCTTATTCCGAATGACGGAGTTGGGCTGGCACGCACTGAGTTTATCGTCACCAATCACATTGGTATCCATCCGATGGCCCTCGCTAAATATCCCAATCTGAAAGATCCACAGGTGGTCGAGGAGATATCTTCACGCATCGGTAACGAAGAGTCGCGAGAGTTTTTCATCAGCCGGTTCAGCGAAGGCGTTGCGCGCATTGCGGCCGCTTTCTATCCCAAGCAGGTCATTGTGCGGACGAGTGACTTTAAGACGAACGAGTATGCTCGTCTCATCGGAGGCGCGGAGTTTGAGCCGGTTGAGGAAAATCCGATGTTGGGTTTCAGAGGCGCCTCTCGCTACTACGATCCTCGTTACGCCGACGGTTTCGCGCTCGAGTGTGCGGCGTTGCGGCGCGTCCGCAAAGACATGGGTTTAACGAATGTCAAGATCATGATTCCGTTTTGTCGCACCGTTACGGAAGCAAGACGCGTGATAGAAGTGATGGCTCAACATGGATTGAAACAAGGTGACGATGGCCTGGAGATTTACGCAATGTGCGAATTGCCGGCAAACGTCGTGAGAGCCGATGAGTTTTTGGCAGTGTTTGACGGTTACTCAATTGGCTCGAATGATCTGACACAACTTGCACTAGGCATCGATCGCGACTCGGGTACCGTTTCGCACTTGTTTGACGAAAACGATCGCACCGTCCTTAGCCTGATCGCAGATGTGATTCGACGAAGCCAAACGGGCCAGAAAACCGATTGGCATTTGTGGTCAAGCGCCGTCGGATTTTCCGGAGTTTGCCAGGTGGTTGGTGGACTTGGGAATTACTTCGATTTCGCTCAATCCGGATGTTGCGATTAGCACGACGCTCGTCATTGCCGACGCCGAAGCAGGCTTGCGAACACAAACGGCCGCGTGAAAACATTCCAGGCCACCCACAGACGAAATAGGAGGGGCAAATGAAAGTTAAACCTCTGACGAAAGCGGTCATCGGTTTGACTGCGGCGGGCGCGACTTACGTCTTAGTTCAGAAGGCGAGGCACGCCATTTCAAATGAAGCTACGGGTCACGCCGAAGTTCATGGGTTTGTGATCAGTGGATACGAGGCAGTACGTGAAGCATTCGCGGAGAATTTTTCGCGGCGACGGGAGATAGGTGCCGCGTGCTGCGTTTACCACAAGGGAGATAAGGTAGTCGATCTATGGGGCGGCTTGCGCGACAAATCGACCGGCGAACCGTGGGAAGAGGACACGATGGCCCTCGTTTACTCCGCGACGAAAGGGCTCGCGGCCATGACCTTGGCCGTAGCCCATTCTCGAGGTTGGCTTAATTACGATGAGCTCGTTTCTACGTACTGGCCCGAGTTTGCGCAAAACGGAAAAGAGAGAATAACAGTCCGACAACTACTGGCCCATCAGGCCGCGCTGTTCGCGTTCGATGAACCGATTGATCGAACACTGGTAGCCGACTTCGATGGTATGGCGGAACTCATGGCCCGTCAGACACCAGCCTGGGAACCGGGATCCCGACAGGCATACCATGCAATTACGCTAGGCTTTTACGAAGGCGAGTTGCTCCGCCGGATCGATCCGCAACACCGCAGCCTGGGCCAGTTCTTTCAGGACGAGATCGCAGCGCCATTGGGGCTGGACTTTTATATCGGCCTGCCTGCTTCAATCCCCAATTCGAAACTTGCGCCGCTCGTCGATCCGCGATGGCTCGAGATGCTGGTTGGGTTTCCTGTTCGGATGAGTTTAGAAATCTTGAATCCTCGCTCAAACTTCCGCAGGGCATTGCTCGGATCCGAGTTGGCCCATGAAAAAACACACGTCTACGCCCGCCAACTCGAAATTCCGGCCGGCGGAGGAGTTGGTACCGCTCGATCCATCGCTCGCGCTTATAGCGTTTTTGCGAGCGGCGGTAGGGAGCTAGCATTACGAGCTGAAACTTTGCAGGAGTTGACTGCACCGGCAATTCCGTCGAAACATGGCTTCTTTGACGAGTGCATCAAGGGCGACGTCGAGTTTTCACTCGGCTTTATGAAGCCAAATCGTGGATTTCCATTTGGCGGTCCAGCCTCGTTTGGATTTCCGGGAGCGGGCGGCTCGTTCGGCTTCGCAGACCCGGAAAAACAGATAGGATACGGCTACATTCCTAATCGAAAAGGTGTGACGATGGGTGGAGATCCAAGAGACGTGGCGTTACGGCGCGCGTTGTATTCGGCCACACCGGCCGCCGAGCTCTGGAGACGATTGTGAAAGCCTGGATTCTGCGAACACATCACACGCGCGCGAGCGCTTTTCGCGGCGCTTGCGTGGTTGTCGCTGAGTGAGAAAATCTCCACAGCAGAACAGCTGTTTTTCCGCATTTTCCTTCAAACCTACCTCGAAACTCCGTGTTTTGGTGAGGCACACGCTTTGCGATTAAGACTAAGCGCAAGGGTACAGGCCCTTTGAGACACAGCGACTGATGGAGGCACCATGAGTACAGTTCACCCTTATATCGATCGAGGCCATCAACTGCCCATTACAGCAACATCCATGATGACTGATGAGAATCAGCATGAGGTTCGCTGCGGAATGTGCGCTCGAGAACTTTACGTCGACGAGGACTCGTCCAAGCTTTACAGCGAGGCTTTAACCTCCGGTTTGGACAATCCTTTTCGCTGTGAAGTTTGTAGTGAAGAGTACGACGACCTTGCCTACGAAGGTTGAATAGAGATCGCCCGAGTAGCGTCGGCAAAAAGGATCGATGGAACACGAACATACCCCGAGCGCCATTCGGAGACGTCTGGAAACTGGTCCAACGCACAACTACCTGCGCGATTGGATCTACGGTGGCATCGATGGATCGGTGACAACCCTCGCCGTCGTCACCGGAGTCGCCGGCGCACAGCTTTCTCATTGGGTAATTCTCGTGCTGGGATTCGCCAATCTGTTTGCTGACGGGTTTTCCATGGCAGCCAGCAATTATCTGGGGACGAAAGCCGAACACGACGATTGGCGACGTTTGGAACACATCGAGCACCGTCATATCGACCTGGAACCGGAGGGAGAGCGAGAAGAAGTCCGACAGATCTTTGAACGCAAGGGTTTTGAAGGTAGTGACCTTCAGCGCATCGTGGAGTTGGTAACGGCGAATCGTGAGCGGTGGGTGAGAACAATGCTGACTGACGAGTACGGACTACCGCATGCTGTGCGCTCCCCGTGGGTGGCAGCGCTTAGCACGTTCACTGCGTTTCTGATCTGCGGTCTAATACCGCTTTTGCCTTATCTATTTGGGATGGGAAATTCGTTGTCCGTTTCGGCTGCGCTGACTGCCGTCGTTTTCTTTGCAATTGGTTCCATAAAGAGCCGGTGGTCCACGTCGTCGTGGTGGTATTCCGGTTTAATAACACTTTTAGTTGGAGCGATGGCCGCGTCGCTAGCATACGCGGTTGGAGTCATTCTCGGTCGTTTAGGCTAAGCGATCACCGGCGGATGCCAACCAGCGGACGCGGTTCAACAGCCGTGACGCGGATGCGCGAGTCGAGGATGGTCGCGCCGGTTTCGTGGACCACGAACGGGTTGCAATCGAGTTCCGCAATTTGCGGCAGATCCTCAACCATCGCGCTGACACGAAGCAGAGCTTCTTCCAGAGCACGAATATCTGCCGGAGCGCTGCCGCGGAAGCCGGTAAGCAATGGATAAGTCTTTAACTCCCGGATCATTTCAGACGCATCCTCGTTTGAAAGCGGACTAAGCCGTACCGAAACATCTTTTAATAACTCCACCTGGATACCGCCCGCGCCACAGGCTACCACTGGACCAAACTGTGGATCGTGTACCACCCCAACCAGCATTTCAACGCCTCGTTTCGCCATCTTCTGAACCACAAAGCCGGAAAGCGAATGTCCATTAGAGCTCAGTCTTTCCATCATCTCGCTCGCGGCCGCGCGGACCGCTTCAGGATCGTGTAGACGAAGCCTTACGGCACCTGCTTCCGTTTTATGAAGCAAGCCTGGAGCGATGGCCTTCAAGGCAATCTCTCCGCCAATCTGCGCCGCCGCCGCAGCGGCCTCTTCAACAGTCGAAACAACTCGTTGTTCGATCAACGGCAAGCCATAGCACGAACAGATCTCTGCGAGTTCTTCGGGCGTCAACCAACCTTCGCCACGAGCCAGCGCAGCCGCGACAACGCTCGCCGCCTCGTCGGTCCGGACGTCAGGAAATCGGGCCGGATAAACCTCGCGTCGTTCGCGCCATTGCGCGTAACGCGTCGCCCGCGCAAGAGCAATCGCGGCGGTCTCCGGGAACGAATAGGAAGGGATAGCGAGCTTCTCCGTTCGCAATTCCTTCGGCGAATCGTGCGCCGATAGAAAAACGCTCAACATTGGCTTCTTAGTCTCAATCTGCGGCACTGCCTCGATGATTGATCGCGCGACGTCGTCGGCGCGTGTCACGAGCGGCGGCGTAAAGATCACGATCAGTGAATCGACGTTCTCGTCAGCGCCGACGATCTCGATCGCTTGTTTGTAATGTTCGGCTGGTGCCGATGCGATCATGTCGACAGGATTTCCAACGCTCGCACCCGCAGGTAGAAACTCACGCAGCCGCGCCTGACTGTCTGCGGACAACACCGGGACTTCGAGATCGCGCGCTTCGCACGCATCGGCACAGAGAATCGCGGGGCCCCCGGCGTTCGTAATAATACCCACGCGAGATCCACGCGGAAGCGGCTGATTAGCGAGTAGAGAAGCAACATCAAACAACTCGGACAGCGTGTCAGTTCGCACGACACCCGCTTGTCTAAACAGGGCATCAACAGTCACATCGGAAGCGGCGATCAGCGCTCCCGTATGTGAGGAAGTAGCACGGGCGCCGGCGGCTGAGCGTCCGCTTTTCACGACTGCAATCGGTTTTTTCCGCCCGACACGACGCGCTATCTCTGAAAACTTCTTCGGGTTACCAAACGACTCGAGATAGAGAAGAATCACATCAGTATCGTCGTCTGTTTCCCAGTATCGCAGGAGATCGTTACCGGAAATATCAGCCTTGTTACCGACGGAGACAAAGGTCGAGATTCCCAGGCCGAGTGAGCTGGCAAACTCCATGATCGCAAGTCCCAATGCGCCGCTCTGCGATGAGAAGCCGACGCGTCCGCGAGGCGGAAAACCGGGGGCGAACGTGGCGTCGAGCAATACTTCGGGATTGGTGTTTGCGATGCCCATGCAGTTTGGACCAATCAATCGCATTCCGGCGCCGCGACAAACGTTGACGAGTTCAGCCTGACGAGCTTTACCTTCCGCGCCGGTTTCAGAGAAGCCGGCTGAGATCACGACCAGCGCCCTCACGGCTTTCCGCGCGCAAGCTGCCGCCACTTCAACGACAACCGCCGCGGGAACCACGATCACCGCGAGATCGACTGGACCCGGAACGTCCTCAACTGAAGAAAAAGAAGGCACATTCTGAATAACACTCGCCGACGGATTGACCGGATAAACTGGTCCTTTGAATCCGTAACTCAGCAGGTTGTGAAGAATCTCGCCGCCGATCGTGCCTCGTTGACGTGAAGCCCCAATCACCGCGACGCCGCGTGGCTCGAAGAAAAGCTTCAAGGCGTTGACGGCCGCGATCGACTCTCTTCGTTCAAACTGCTTTCGCGCTTCGGCGGTGAACGATGTGGGAAAAACGACGCTAAGCTGTCCCACATTAGCACTGACTTCAATCGGAAATCCCGACGCGCGGAACACGTGCAACATACGGTGGTTTGCAGCAACGACCTCCGCCTCGAAGATCTCGATCCCGTTTGCGGATGCTACCTGGGCCAGTTGGCCCAACAGGATGCTTCCGAGCCCGCGGCCCTGAAAGTCGTTTGCGATCGTGAAAGCAACTTCGGCTCTTTGGTCACCGATAAGTACATAGAAGGCGTGACCGACAACCCGCTCTTCTTCGCCGCTAACTGCAACGAGTCCGAAGGCCTGGTCCAGGTTTGCCTCACGATGAGCTTCGGAAGCGATCGCTGTCCTGTTTTGATTGCAATAAAAGCGCAACCAGCGCGACTCTTCTGAAAGGGACGAGATTAAGTCGCAGAGGCCCACCTCATCCGAAGGACGCATGACGCGAATCCGGATCGTCGAGCCATCGCGCAAAACTACATCGCCGTCGCGATGCATTCCAAAGCGAGGTACCTTGTCGTCAGCCATTATTGTTGGATTTGTCCAGTTGTTCTTATTCTTCTGAAACGGCTGTTAGCCGATCGATCCTTATCCTAAAGACGATCACCTCCTGAGCCAAACCGTCGAGGGCGATCGTGGACTCGACGGGTGTCAACATCGGAAATAACTTGAATAGTTTATTCAGAATTTCAGCCCGCTCGTCGGGGTTGGTGACCTCTTCGTATTTCCCGAAGACGATCGCGCTGCGCCAGGACAACTCGCTGTCTATCTCGTCAACCTGGACGCACGCCCGAGGATTTTCGCGCAAGGCGGTGATTTTCATTCCGTTAAGGGAGTGGCTATACAGATAATTATTCTGCAGCAGGCAGGTGATCGGCACTACATACGGCTCGCCGTTTACGATACAGCCCAGTCGCGCGACCTTCGCAGTCTTAAACAGGTTCCGCGCGTCGTCGTTGCTCAACGTCTTCAACATTCGATCATCCTCCTTCAGTGGCTTCCAGGTCCCGGTTCTTTCGGACGACTTCGACGGAACAATGCGCGCGAGCTGCGACCGCCGCTGAAACGCTACCCAGAACAAACCTGGCAAACCGATTACTGAACCCCGCAGACCCCACGAAAATACAATTAGCGCCCCACTCTTCCGCAGTCCCGCAAAGTTCCCGCTTCGGCTCTCCTTCCTTAACGACACAGCTGACCTTGATGTTTGTGCCTCTTAGAAGCTCGATGGAACGTTGGGAAATATGCTCAACCCACGCTCGTTCTTCGCTTCGATCCTCTTCGACTATTTCTCCGAGTGGGGGAATAAGTTTGCTGAGAAAATCAGGCGTTAATGGATCGTTGACAAGAACGATCATAACCTCACTTAGCGCAGGCCATGCGCGGCTGGCTATCGCTCGCAATGCTTCTTCACTTGGCGGGGAGCCGTCAGTGCCGACAACGATTCTGACAGGAGAATTTGGCTCGTCAACTCGGCCGCGAGAAATCCTGACTGAGCAACGTGCTTCGGCGAGCACGCGCTGAGAAACGCTACCTAAGACAAAGCGGCCCAACGCGTTGCGTCCATGTGAACCGACTACAATCAGATCAGGTTTCCACTCGTCGGCTTTCGCCACCAACTCCCAAGCCGGCGAGCCGCAGGACGAGTTTGCGCTCACTTTCCAGCCGGGAAAGTTCATTTGAACTCGCTCTTGCGCTCGTTCGGCGAGAGCAAGTGCGTCCTTGGCGGCGCGACACTCTCTTGCATAATGCCGCTCGAGTTCAGCTTGTGACCTTGCTTCGCGTGCCTGTTCGACGATCTCGAAACTGGACGGTGGCGGTGGTGGAAGCCAAACTTCAGCCACCGAAAGTATGTGGGCTTCGGCGTCAGCGGGCAGTCCAGCCTGCATTAAATCGTCAAGCGCGGCATCGGCGCATTCTGACCCGTCGTAGCCGATGAGAATTTTCATGATTGTTTCTCTCTTTCGGAGTGTGAAACCTGAACTCGTTCACTCTCAAGAAAGCAGGGCGCAAGACGCATACCGGATCCTTCGGTTCGATAACGACGCGCATACGTAGACGATGTTGAGGACTTTCGCGCATACGCTGCGCAATGTTCCTCAAGGCGGGCGGTCGCATGATTAGAAACTCAATAAATATTTGATTGGTCCAATGGCATGGCTATTGCGCTTCGTGCAAGTGGGAATGCAAACGCCGGAATGACGGCAGCAACGAGTTGTCATCGACTCCGGCAGAAAGGGAGATTTGAGGCCATGACAACGGATGAGCGCGATATTCTCGAAGTTCTCAAGAACGAGTTGGCCTTCATTGAAAGCGGAGGTTATGGACGGTCGGTTCGAACACCCTGGCTCATCAAGTCTGTTTTTCAGGATTCCCTCTCCTGTATTAACTACGGCTACCCGTATCGGGCCCATCCGTGCAAAGAATGCCATTTGAACGACTTTGTCTCTCCGGAAGACCGGACACAGGAAGTGCCCTGTCACCACATTCCTTTGAACACTGATGGTGAAACCATCGAGGAATTGGAGTTGCAGGACAACGAGGCAAAGCTGGAACGAGAAGTTGTTAAATGGCTTCGCGACAGGATTAAACAGATCGAGGAGGAGCGAGCGAACACGGCAAGTATTCAAGCCGGTGCATGAGATCAAACATCGAAAGCCGCAGCAGGCTCATTTGAATAGCCATTAAAAAATCATCGCTACGGCTCTCTAGTTCGGCTTCCGCAGCTTGTTCGTTCCTCCTCAACGTTCCCCAAATGAGATCGATTGCCCAGTTATCGATCTCATTTTTCTTAAGGGGTCTCAGCAAATGCTTCAAAGGGTCACCATCGATGGCAACGAAGCTGCCGCTTACGTTGCTTACAAGACAAACGAAGTAATCGCCATCTATCCGATCACGCCGTCATCAGCGATGGGTGAGTCGGCGGATGCCTGGTCGGCCGCGGATCAGAAAAACATCTGGGGCATGCGACCAATCGTCCGCGAAATGCAATCCGAAGGTGGTGCGGCGGGAGTCGTTCACGGAAGTTTGCAGACGGGATCTCTGACTACGACATTCACTGCGAGTCAGGGCTTGTTGTTGATGATCCCAAACATGTTCAAGATCGCGGGCGAGTTGACGAGCACTGTCTTCCACATCGCCGCTCGGACCATCGCCACGCACGGTCTTTCGATCTTTGGCGATCACAGCGACGTCATGGCTGCACGATCGACCGGTTGGGCCATGTTGTTCTCCAACTCCGTCCAGGAAGTAATGGATTTTGCACTCATTTCGCAGGCCAGCACGCTGAAAGCGCGGGTGCCATTCCTTCATGTCTTCGACGGTTTTCGCACCTCACACGAAGTGATGAAAATCACAAAGCTCTCCGACGAACAGATCATCGCCATGATGGACCAGGAGCTTGTGCGAAAGCATCGTGCACGAGCTCTCACTCCGGATCGACCGGTGATGCGTGGCACCGCCCAAAACCCCGACGTCTTTTTTCAGTCGCGCGAACGGGCAAACTCCTTCTATCTGGAGACGCCTGCCATAGTTGAGAAGGCGATGGATTGGTTCGCCGCACTCACCGGACGCCAGTACAAGCTATTCGAATACGTTGGCAATCCGTCGGCTGAACGCGTGCTGGTTATGATGGGCTCAGGCTGCGAAACCGCTGAGGAGACAGTCGAAGAACTTTGCGCTCGCGGCGAAAGAGTCGGGCTCTTGAAAGTCCGCCTTTACCGCCCATTTTCAGTTTCACACTTCATCAACTCCTTGCCCGCGTCGACAAAAGCTCTCGCCGTTCTTGATCGAACGAAAGAGCCTGGAAGCACCGGCGAGCCGTTGTATCAGGACGTGGTGACTGCTTTATCCGAGACAAACGTGTTCACGTCAAGGGTGCGCGTGGTAGGCGGGCGTTATGGTTTGTCGTCAAAAGAGTTCACGCCCGCAATGGTGAAGGGCGTTTTCGACGAACTAAATAAATCAGAGCCGAAGAACCACTTCTCAATCGGAATCAATGACGACGTTACGTTCACGAGCATTCCGTTCGATCCGTCAGTCACTACCGAGCCAGAGGAACAGGTGCGCGCCGTTTTCTGGGGTCTCGGCGCGGACGGAACAGTCAGTGCGAACAAGAACTCAATCAAGATCATCGGCGAAGAGACTTCGAATTACGCGCAAGGATACTTTGTTTACGATTCGAAAAAATCCGGCGCGATGACAGTTTCACATTTGCGTTTTGGCCCGCGACCGATCAAGAGCACGTACCTCATTCAGCAAGCCAACTTCATCGCCGTCCACCAGTTTTCGTTCTTCAGTCAATACGACGTGCTTGTTGCGGCGATGAAAGGCGCGACTCTGCTGATTAACAGTCCCTATCAGGAATCCGAGGTTTGGGAACGTCTGCCGAATAACGTGCAGAAGACGATTATCGAGAAGCGTTTGAAGGTTTATGCAATCGACGCCGGCGGCGTAGCAAAAAAGAGCCAGCTCGGTAATCGCATCAACACGATCATGCAAACATGCTTCTTCGCGCTAAGCGGCGTGTTGCCGCGCGACGAAGCCATCGCAAAAATCAAGGAATTCATTAGGAAAACCTACGGCAAACGCGGTGAGCCGGTCGTGCGGCAAAACTTTGCCGCGGTGGACGCGGCGCTCGCTCACCTGTGCGAGATCATTGTTCCAGCAAACCGCGGAGGGCGCGATTCACTGCGCATCGAAAGTGCCTCTCAATGCCCCCGAGTTCGTGCGCAACGTGACGGCCGAAATGATTGCCGGCCGCGGCGATCTGTTACCGGTTAGTGCTTTTCCTGAGGACGGAACTTATCCGGTCGGCACTACCCAATGGGAGAAGCGAAACATTGCGCAGGACGTACCGGTGTGGGAACCCGACCTCTGTATCGAATGTGGAAAGTGCGTCATGGTCTGTCCACACTCGACGATTCGCGCCAAAGTCTGCTCGCCGGGCGATCTTGCCTCTGCTCCGCAGGGATTCAAATCAATGCCCGCAAAGTGGCGAGAGTTTCCAGACAAGCTGTACACGATTCAAGTAGCTGTTGAAGACTGCACGGGCTGCCGTTTGTGCGTTGAAGTCTGTCCGGCTAAAGACAAGAGCAACGTGTCGCGAAAGGCATTAAACATGCAGCCACAATTGCCGTTGCGCGACAGCGAACGAGTTAACTGGGACTACTTCCTGACGCTTCCCGATCTGCACAAGAATGGTCTAATCGCGTTCAATTCAGTCAAGAATGTCCAGTTGTTGCAGCCGTTGTTCGAGTTTTCGGGCGCGTGTGCCGGCTGTGGGGAAACTCCTTACATCAAGCTGATGACGCAGCTCTTCGGCGATCGCGCGATCATCGCGAACGCGACCGGTTGTTCGAGTATCTACGGCGGTAATCTGCCGACTACGCCCTACACAACGAACGAAGATGGCCGTGGTCCAGCATGGTCAAACTCGCTGTTCGAAGACAACGCTGAATTCGGTCTCGGCATGAGACTGGCTCTGGATCATCAGCGTGACTACGCGAAGAGTCTCGTTCGCGAATTGCGCGATGTTATCGGAGAGTCTCTCGCTGAAAGCCTACTCAACACTGATCAGTCAACTAACCAGGGCATTAACATTCAACGCGAACTAGTTGCCGCGTTGAAGGCGAAAATCAAGTCGGTGACAACCGGAGAAGCACGCGATCTTTTCAGCCTCGCAGATTCGCTGGTTGACAAGAGTGTTTGGATTGTAGGTGGCGACGGATGGGCGTACGACATCGGTTACGGTGGCTTGGACCATGTACTCGCCAGCGGTAATAACGTCAACATTCTCGTTCTCGATACGGAAGTTTACTCAAACACGGGTGGCCAGGCCTCAAAGGCGACGCCTCTGGGCGCGGTGGCGAAGTTTGCTTCCGGCGGAAAAACCACCGCGAAGAAAGATCTGGGAATGACCGCGACTCGCTACGGCAACGTTTATGTTGCTCAGGTGGCGATGGGGGCCAACGATACGCACACGATAAAGGTTTTTCTCGAAGCGGAAGCGCATCCTGGTCCATCGCTGATCATCGCCTACAGCCAGTGCATTGCTCATGGCATCGACATGGCAAAGGGAATGCACCAGCAAAAGCTGGCGGTCGACTCCGGTTACTGGCCGCTCTACCGCTACAACCCGCGACTCGTCGAGGAGAACAAGAATCCGTTTCAACTCGATTCGAGCGATCCGAAGATGCCGCTGCAAGACTACATCTACACCGAAGGACGCTATCGGATGCTGCAACAGAGCGATCCGGCAGTGGCCAAGTTTCTCTTAGGCGAGGCGCAGAAAGCAGTGACGCGGCGTTGGACCCAGTACAAACAACTGGCCGAACCAAAGTGATTGGCAAACGGAAATCTTCCAAGAGACTGCCATGAACCTATCAACAAACTACCTTGGCATGGTTTTGAAAAACCCGATTGTGGCCTCTTCGTCACCACTATCCCACAGTGTCGACAGCATTCGCCGGCTGGAAGACGCAGGGGCCGCAAGTGTTGTGATGTACTCGCTGTTTGAAGAACAGATCGGTTTCGATAGTTACTACATAGACCACCACTTAACGCAAGGGACGGACAGCTATGCGGAGTCGATCAGCTATTTCCCTGACATGCAAAGTTATAACGTTGGTCCCGACCAGTATCTGAACCTTGTGCGGCGGGCAAAGGAATCGGTAGACATTCCGATCATCGGTAGTCTGAACGGAACTTCTGTCGGTGGATGGACCGATTACGCCACGTTGATCGAGCAAGCGGGCGCTGATGCTCTCGAGCTGAACATCTATTACCTGCCGGCGAGCACTGAAATCACCGGCATTGAGGTCGAAGCCCTCTATCTCGACATTCTTGCGGCGGTCCGTCAGGCGGTGACAATTCCTGTGGCTGTGAAGCTGAGCCCGTTCTTCAGTTCGACTGCAAACATGGCGCATCGCCTGGTCGCGCACGGTGCTGATGGCCTGGTTCTATTCAATCGTTTCTACCAACCCGATTTCGATTTGGAGAATCTCGAGGTCATGCCACGACTTGTTCTGAGCAACTCAAACGAACTGCGCTTACCTTTACGCTGGGTTGCGATCTTGTTCGGGCGGCTGAAAGCAGATCTCGCAATCACGAGTGGTATTCATACTTCGCAGGACGTCATTAAGGGTTTAATGGCCGGTGCGAAAGTGACGATGATGGCGTCAGAGTTACTGCAAAACGGAGTGCGCCGAATATCGCAGGTGCTGACCGAGCTCGTCTCCTGGCTCGAGGAGCGTGAATACGAGAGTGTCATGCAGCTGATCGGCTCGATGAGTCAGAAGCACTGCGCCGAACCGGCCGCGTTTGAAAGAGCCAACTACATGAAGATGCTTCAGTCCTACCGTCCTTTGAATTGATCGGTTAAGATTTCTACCTCAAACAACACAATTCAGGAGGATTTAGGATGCGACGCACCTGTCTCTTTGTTTTTCTACTCGCTTCATTAATTCCAACCGCTAACTTTTCACAAACTGCCCAGCAGGATGCCTCGCGCGGAGTCGAAGGTGGCGGCGTCAAGGTACCGGGTTGGACCGGTCAGATCGATGCTAAAGAGGCTGAAGCAGGAATGACTCTCAATAGCGCGAAGTTCGCGAAAGAGGGTGATGCGTTTCACGTCGTTACTGGTCCAGCGGTCACGTACTGGAATCCAGAGAACAAAGCCTCCGGCGATTACACGGTGAAAGCGACATTCACTGAGCCGAAGTACATGAACATCAACGATCACCCGCACCCCTACGGAATCATGATCGCCGGCAATGATCTCGGCACGGATAAGCAGAGCTATCTGTACTGCGCAGCTTACGGTAACGGTAGCTTCATCGTGCGAGGTTTCGGTCCCGCGCCTTTTCAGGTCAACGGCCGCCGGGCATCACCGGATCCAGCCGTCAATAAGGCGGCAGGGAAGGGTGAACCAGTAACGCAGGAGATTGCACTGTCTGTGAAAGGCGACAAGGTTGAGTGCGCTATCAACAATAAAGTTGTCGGCAGCTACGACAAAGCCTCAGTGCTTGGCGAAGGAAAACTGAAATCGACCGACGGAATCTACGGCATTCGCTTCGGCCACAATACCGAAGTGAAGGTGAGCGGACTGGCGATCGCAAAGCCGTAGTCGTTACTCGTATAAGAGTCTCCCGCAAAGGCGCAAAGCCGCAAAGGCGCAAAGGCGCAAAGGCGCAAAGCAAAGTTCGTAAGCTAATCAGCTTATGTTTACCTTTGCGCTTTGCGCCTTTGCGGGAGGTCCTACTTCTTCTCGTCCAGCGCGTGTTGAAATCGTGGCGCGATCTCGTCGAGCCAGCGATTCATCTCGGCTTGCGTAAAGTATTGTCCCTTGATCATGACGCCGGCACGTTTCTGCGTGTTGGCAATGTCTTCGAGGGGGTTCGCGTCGAGCAGGACGAGATCGCCACGTTTACCGATTGCGATCGTTCCCGCCTGGTCCGACAAATTCAGGAACATCGCAGGATTCTTCGTAGCCGATTCAAGCGCAGCATAGTTGGATAAGCCGGCATCGCGCAGGTCGATCATCTCGAGATGCAGCGTGTGACCATAGAGCATCAACCATTCAGGCGTGTCTGAACCCGCCATAATTTTTCCGCCCGCATCGTGAATCGCTTTGACGATCTGATTTCTGATACGAATGTACTTCTCGCGTTTCTCCACCGGAGCGGCCGTTGAGAGGTATCGCATGCTCGCACGCGTCCATGCATCGACAACTTTCTGCGGATAGAAGCGGATGTCTGATTGGGCCTTGAAGGACTCTTCGTTTCTCCCTTTGCCGAAAGTGAATTTGAACAGGTGCAGCGTCGGCGTTACGAACGGGTTTGCCTGGACAGTTAACCGCGCCAGTTCCGGGATCTTCTTTTCATCGAGGTAATCGATACTCTCCCAGTTTTTCGGGTTATAGACGTAGAGATCAGATACCGAACCTTTCACGGGCGCGTTCTCAGGCAACAGCGCTTCGAGATACGAGTCGAGGTGCTCGATCTGCTGGCGTGCGTTCAATGCGCGTTGCAGTCCGACTGATCGGCTATCCGCGTGTCCCACAACACGTATGTTCTGTTTCTTCGCCTCATCGACGATGGCTTCATAAACTTCCGGAGCTAGAAACGTCGTTACTTTGATGAAGTCGTAGCCGTCTTGTTTCGATTTCGCAACCGCGGCCCGCGCCTCGGCCTCAGTCGTAACCACGATACCGTTGGGTTGTTTTCTTCCAGTCAGATGTGGGCTCGCTGAGAAAATCGTCGGGGCCAGAATCTCGTTTTTCGCGCTCTTCTCTCGCAACACCAACTGCTCCGGCGTACCAATCATGAAGCGAATCGTGGTGACACCGTAGGCGATCATCACTTTGAACTCGTCTTCAGCCAGCGCATCCGGAAATTCATCGTCGCTGAAGAGATGGACGTGCATGTCCATTAAACCTGGGATTAGAAACTTGTTTGTCCCATCAATGACTTGCGCGCCCGCGGGAGGTTTGATTTTTTTGGCATCGCCAATGGTAGTGATTTTTCCATCACTCACGATCACGGTCTGGTTGCGTAACACGCGCTCTCGATCCATTGGGATGACACTCACGTTCACAAACGCAACGACTGAGAGCAGAAGTATTGGTATGGTCATACCCACGGAGGATATTGACGATTCAAGTGCGGCGTCAACACGGATTTTCAGGTCTCCATTTATTTGTTGGAGGAGATCGGAAAAGCTGTTGACTGAGGCTTTTTAAGAAACACTTCGATTGAAGCGGCTGCTCTAAGTTTTTCGACAAAGGCGCGTTCCGAAATACGAATCTCGGCTGTTTGCAGGTAGCTAATGATCGAGTCCTTTGTTTGCGCGAAGTCACCGCTCACACGCTCCTTGTTCTGCTCGAAGAAGAGTCGCGCCTGTTCTTCAGTGACTTGTTTTGGTTTTACTTCAGCTTCTAGCAGCGCGTTGGTGGTGACCTTTCTCCGCGCGGCTTCCTGCGTCAAAAGAGTGTCGTTGATGTTGAGTTCGAGTTCGTTGCGACGTATTTCGTAAACCCGTTCCTGCACATCGAAAACCAAGGCTTTGAGATTGTCTTCAACGTCGCCGGCGGTGATTGATGCTCCGTTTATCGTCGCCAGAACCTGTGCGCGTTCGGCCTCGGTCTTTGCAGGGGCAGGCTGCGCGGTCTTCACGACTGTATCGCTTGCGGCGCGCAGGCTGTCGGCAAACTTTTTCGCCTCGACCCGTTGTCGCTCTTCGGTTAGATACTGAATGATCTCTTCTTTGACAGATGCGAAATCGCGCTGGATCCGTTTTTTATTCTGCTCGAAGAACGTTTGCACCTCGGCTTGAGTGGGCGGTTTGATTTTCGCGACAACCTCGAGCTCGAGGAGTTTTGCAGTGGTTACGCCACGTTTCTTTGCTTCAGCATCTAGCAGTCTGGAATTGATTATCAGGTCCAGCTCCCGGTTTCGTGCTTCGACCACCTGGCCTTGAAGCTTGCGCACTGATTCGCCGGTTGCCTTTTCTATATCACGTGCGCTGATCGTGACCCCGTTCACGACTGCCAGAGTTGCCGGCAACACCTGCGACTCACACGCACAATCTTCGGCAACAGTTCGAGTTTTAGTTTGGGCCGCCGAGTTTATTGAAACCAGCACCACAGCAAGAACGGCCAACGCTATTTTCATGACAAGTCTCCTTCTTGAAGGTCACAGTTGGACCATCATGTAGCAAGCTCCGTGCTAAAGAAGTATTGACGTACTGCAAGATTGACACCCTGCGATGTGCGAAAAAGCCCGCAGTAGCTGAGAAGGTTTCCGCTTTTTTCGGCTCAATGGTGGGTGATTGTCACCAGGAGATCCGGTTAACTGTTGGGACTACGGCTGCGTACGCAAGTTGCAGGACGACTTGCAGCCTTGTGGATAGCTCATGAACCAACGTCAACACAAAAGTATCCTCGTCGTCGATGACGACGTTAACCTGACAGATTCGATGCGACTATGTCTCACCGATGCAGGGTTTCGTGTTCACACGGCGCACAGCGTTGGACAGGCGCGGACGGCCCTTGGTGAAGCTCATTTCGATCTCGTCATCACGGATCTATGTTTGCCGGACGGCACTGGAATCGATGTAATCACTCACGTTAAGGCGGAATCTCCGGAAACTGAAGTGATACTGATGACGGGCCATGGTTCGTTAGAAATAACTATCGAAGCGATTAAACGCGGCGCTTACTACTACATCGAGAAGCCCTGCACGCCGGACAGTCTGCACGCGCTGATCAATCGCGCGTTGGAAGTTGCGACGTTAAAACGCGAGAACGAAAATCTAAAACGGACGTTGATTGGTGCCGGCGAGGCGTTTGGCATGATCGGCCGCGACCCGACGTTGCACCAGATACTTCAGACGATTCGTACCACGGCAGCCTCAGATGCGTCGGTGCTGATCGAAGGTGAGAGCGGGACCGGTAAAGAGTTGATAGCCGCCGCCTTTCACGTCCAGAGTCAACGTGCTGAAGGCGCATTTATCCGGATCAACTGCTCCGCTATTCCACACGAGCTGATTGAATCCGAGTTGTTTGGATACAAGAAGGGCGCTTTCACCGGTGCCGATCACGACAAGCGCGGACTAATCGAGGCGGCAAACGGAGGCACTTTACTGCTCGATGAGATCGCGGAAATGCCCGCTCATTTGCAGACGAAACTCTTGCGCGTTTTGCAGGAGCGAAAGCTGCGGCGTGTCGGCGACGAACGTGAGATCGACGTCAGTTTTCGTTTACTTTCAGCTACGAACCGCAACACCGCGGCCCTGCTCGACGAGGGTCTGTTGCGCAAGGATCTATACTTTCGCATAAGCACGATAAAGATAAGAGTACCGCCGCTGCGCGAACGTCTGGACGATGTACCACTCATCGCCAGGCATTTTCTCGATCGTTTCAACATCAAGTACAACAGAAAGATACGAGATATCTCACCGTCCAGTGTGCAACGTTTGCTCCGTTACAACTGGCCGGGGAATGTTCGCGAACTCGAAAGCGTGATTGAACGAGCGGTGTTGTTTTGCTCTGGCGAGCACCTCGATCCTGATTGCCTGCCGGAAGAGTTCCATCGCCCGCGTCTCAGCAACTCCTCGTTCGTGATTCCACCGTTGGTTCCTATGGAAGAGATCGAGCGCGAAGCGATCCTGCAAACACTCGAACGCACCTCAGGCAACGTCAGACGAAGTGCCCAAATTCTTCGCTTCCCGCGACCTACCTTTTACCGCAAACTCAAAAAACTCGGCATCACAGTTCAACGTCCAGCGTAATCGGTGGTCCAAGTGTCCAGCGTAGTGGTTCAGGTTGAACCATAGATCTAATTGGATGTCTCACGCTGAGACATGGCTAATATTGCTACCACAAATTTCCGCACACATTATGGTCCAAAACAGCGCAGGCATGATTGTTGCGAGTAGTGCTTCAAACTCACTCGAGACACCTCGAGCGTGGTCCATGTCAGACCGAATACGCGGAGGAAAGGAAGATGAAAAACAAATACCACCTACACCGAAGGAGAAAACTATCCTTCTTGTTCTTGTTATCCTCGCTCATATTTTTAATACCGGCGATCGGTGTTCAGGCACAGACACCAATTATTGAGCCAATCGACGACGGCGGCATCATAATGCTGCCGTCGCCGACACCTACGCCGTCAACCGTTTGCAGCCGCACCATCAAAGCGAGCGTCGTCGCGCTTGATCAGGCGATCATGTACAACCGCCTTGGAGCAGTGAATCCCGGCGGCATGATTTATGCGCTGAAGAGCGACGTTGTGGCGATTGATGCGGCGAAAGGCATAAGCGCCGGCAATGTTCGATTGCGTTCTGACAAAAGGCCAAGGCCGATTGTCTTGCGCATGAACAGTGGCGACTGTCTGCAAGTAACTTTCACCAACCTTCTAACGAGCGCTGCGCACGACGATCAACCCGCTACTCGTTCCGCTGGTGTTCACGTGATCGGGATGGAGCTGGTCGGCGGCATGACTTCCGACGGCTCAAACGTTGGCAACAATACGCCCAGCCTCGTAGGTCCCGGCGGCACCAGGATTTACACCTTCACCGCAACGCGTGAAGGAAATAACCTGATGTATAGCACCGGCGCTACCACCAGCGGCGAGGGCGATGGCGGCACTTTGCCTATGGGATTGTTCGGCAGTGTCAACGTCCAGGCAAAAAACGCCGAGTGGTACCGTTCGCAAGTTACCCGAGCAGACCTGAAGTTGGCGCAAACTGGCACCACTGCGGGCGGACAACCAATCATTAATTACGACGCCGTGTATCCGGTCGGACATCCAAAGGCCGGTAAACCGATCCTCAAGATGCTGAACGGCGACACGATCGTTCACACCGATCTGAACGCGATCATCACGGGTCCAAACAAAGGACGCTTCCCGGCAGGTACCTTCAAGTTGAATCAAACGGAACCTGATCGTGAGCGGCCGTTCCGCGAATTCACCGTGGTTTATCACGATGAAATCAAAGCGATACAAGCTTTTCCGCAGTTTCAGGATCCGGTCCTAAAACACACTCTGCACAGCGTTCGCGACGGATTCGCCATCAACTATGGCGTAGCCGGCGCAGGCGCTGAAATTCTCGCCAACCGCCTCGGCGTTGGACCAATGTTCAACTGCACCGAATGCAAGTTTGAAGAGTTCTTCCTTTCGTCATGGACGGTCGGCGACCCGGCGCAGATAGTTGACGTGCCCGCCAATACCACCGACGCAAACGGAAAACTGATTCCGGGAAGGAAGGCCACCAAGGTCTTGTATCCGGATGATCCTTCCAACGTGCACCACAGCTATATCGGCGACCCCGTGAAGATGAGAGTAGTTCATGCGGGACCGAAGGAGCATCACGTACACCATCTGCATGCGCACCAGTGGTTGCAAACTCCTGACGACGATAATTCAACTTATCTCGACAGCCAGAGTCTTGGACCAGGCTACGCATTCACGACTGAAATCGTCCACGGCGGAACGGGCAACCGTAATCAAACCGTTGGCGATTCAATCTTCCACTGCCACTTCTATCCCCACTTCGCCCAGGGCATGTGGGAATTGTGGCGCGCGCACGACGTGTTCGAACCAGGCACCGTGCTGGATGCGAACGGCCGTCCGGTCGCGGGATCTCGCGCTCTACCTGACGGCGAAATCCTGGCAGGCACACCAACGCCCGCCATCGTGCCACTGCCGACGCTGGCAATGGCGCCGATGCCGACGGCTACGCGGCCCGGCTACCCATTCTTCGTTCCGGCAGTCGCCGGCCATCGCCCACCAAAACCTCCGCTGGACACGATCGATGACGGGGGACTTCCGAGACACGTCATCACTGGCGGAACATTCGTCAGCGTTGAAACCCGTCTCGACTTCAGCAAAGTACTCTTAACCGCAGTTGCTCAAAAGATAGTCGAAACCGGAACAACTGCCGAAGTGGCCGCGATGGTTTATCACGAACAACGGTTGCACCCGAGCTTCAAGCCTGATGGCACAGCCGCCAACTTCGTGCTTAATGGACTGCCACGCAAGCCCGGCGCTCCTTTCGCAGATCCCTGCATCACCAGTGCCGGACTGCCGACCGGAACTCCCCGCACCTACAAAGCGGCCGCGTTCCAACTTGACATGAAATTAAACAAAGCGGGCTGGCACTTCCCGCAATCCCGCATCCTTGGCCTATGGTCCGATGTAGCGGCGATGAAGGCTGGAACCAAACCACCGGAACCGTTCTTCTTCCGGGCCAATTCCAACGATTGCATTAGCTTCTATCACACGAACCTGGTGCCGGGAGTGTACGAGCTGGACGACTTCCAGATCCGTACACCAACCGACATCATCGGACAACATATCCACCTCGTGAAGTTTGACGTCACTTCGTCAGACGGTTCGGGTAACGGCTTCAACTACGAAGACGGAACATTCAGTCCCGACGAGGTAATCGAACGCATACACGCTATTCGCAAACAGAATGCGTGCATCGGCACTAACTCAGGTGATCCTCGTGACGGAACGTTTACCTGTCCCGTGGCGAAAAACCACCCGTTCTTCGGCACCCCCGGCGCACAGACCACAATCCAGCGCTGGTTTGCCGACGATGTTCTCAACAACAACAAGATGGACCGTACGCTGCGCACAGTGTTTACCCACGACCACTATGGACCATCGAGCCATCAACAGACCGGTCTCTATGCTGGTTTGGTGATCGAGCCGACTGGCTCAGTGTGGAAGGATCCGGAAACCGGCGCTACGATGGGTACACGGCCGGTAGATGGTGGTCCAACGAGCTGGCAGGCGATGATCATCGAGAAAGACCCATCGCTGAGTCACCGTGAATTTCTGTTTGAATTCGCGGACTTCCAGCTTGCCTATGAAGCCGGCGCGGGCGTTGACGCCAACGGACATCCGATTCCGGATCCGAAAGGCGTGATCAATCCGCCGGTCAAGAACGAAGTAGGTTTACCCTTCATCGTCGAGAACGCCGATATTTGTCCGGGTGGAGTTCCACTACCATGTCCGGAAGCGATTTCGGCGGCAGACCCCGGAACGATGAGTGTTAACTACCGTAATGAGCCCGTGCCAATGCGCGTGCGAGATCCCAACACCAACACTCAAGCTGCTGGTGCTGCGGGTGACTTGTCGAAGGTCTACAAGTCGAACGTCTGGCGCGCTGACCCACAGTTCAACGTTCAACCAACTTTCTACCCTGCGCTGACAAGAGGAGTGCAACCGGGCGACCCGTTCACACCCCTGCTGAGGGCATACGAAAATGACAAAGTTCAAATTCGTGTCCTTGTGGGAGCACAGGAAGAAACACACAACATGACAATTAACGGTCATAAGTGGCTGCATCAACCAGGCACGCCGCAAGACCTGACCACAATCAACAACTCCGGCTACAGGAACTCGCAGGTGGCCGGCATCTCCGAACACTTCGAGTTTCTCACTGGCAAGGAATCGGTGCTGGGCAATCGGCCCTTTATCGATTACCTCTACCAGAACAGTGCGTCTACTGATGGCCAGTGGAATGGTGTGTGGGGAATTTTCAGAGTCTACAATGGCCGGAAGGGGTTGATGGGAGACTTGCTCGCATTACCCAACAATTTGGAGGGCGCGGCGCAACTCTCAACCAACGACTCGTCGTTCACAACGGATCCGGAGTTTCCTAATGGTGTCACGGACTACAAAGACACCACGGACGCTTCAGTCACAACAGACACCACGATAACGACCGATACGAAGTTCATGTCATCCGACATGATCTCCTCCACCACTTCGGGCACCACTTCGGGCACGACTGAGGCCGTGCCGACCATGGAAGGTGGTGGATTTATCATCGGCCAGACCATCGTCACCGCGCTTCCCACGGACTTCGCCACCGGCAAGAGCGTGGCAACAAGCATCTGTCCGTGGAACGCACCACGAAGAAGCATCAGCGTCACTGCCGTGAGTGCAGCAGCACTCCCGGGAGGGAAGCTGATCTACAACAGCCGCGCCGGTAACGGAGGCGCACTCAACGATCCGACCGCGATCATGTACTTCCGCAGTTCGGACATTGACGCCTACGGTAAGGTCAAGGCTGGAGTTCCGATTGAGCCTCTCGTGGTCCGCGCAAGGGCCGGAGAATGCATCAATTTCACTCTGATTAACAAACTGCCGAAGGTGCTGGCGGATCTCGACGGCTTCAACACGCTGCCGAACCTGCTGTTCCACTTCAATGCTAATCAGGTGAGACCATCGAATCAGGTTGGCCTGCACCCGCAACTGCTCGCCTACAACGTAGCGAACAGCGACGGTAAGAACGTGGGCTTCAATCCAAACCAGACTGTTGGACCAGGCGGCATCGCCCGGTACACGTGGTACGCCGGTGACGTTATCGTTAACGGCTTCCAGCGCATCGCGACCCCGATTGAGTTTGGTGCGACGAGCCTGATTTCTTCCGATCCGATCAAGCACAGTAATAAAGGCGCGATTGGTTCACTCATCATCGAACCGCAAGGATCGAACTGGGTTGAAGATGCGGGATCGCGGGCACAGGCGACGGTCACCAAGTCAGATGGCACGTCGTTCCGTGAATTCGTGCTTCAGTTCCAGACCGACATCAACATGAGGTTCGCCGACGGCAGCCCGGTGCCAAACCTGGGTGGTCCGGAAGGCGCCGAAGATGCTGAAGATTCGGCACAGAAAGCGATTAACTATCGTACTGAGCCGCTTTGGAAGCGCATGAATTACGCTCCTCAGACCGACTTTCAGACGACGCGTAACTTCGACTTCACCAACGTGTTAACTAATGCGCAGGTGGGAGGCGATCCGCAGACTCCGGTATTTACAGCCAGGGCCGGCCAAGAGGTCAGGTTCCGGATGCTGAATGCCAACGGTCATGCGCGCAACAATGTGTTCAATCTCCATGGCCACTTCTGGCAAGAGGAACCGTACGCCAATAAATCCAAGATGATTGGCAACAATCCTCTGTCAGAGTTCAAAGGCGCCCAGTATGGAGTTGGACCATCGTCGCACTATGAGGTGATTCCAGTGAATGGTGCGGGTGGTGCACGTCGAGTTACCGGCGACTACCTGTATCGCACACAGGTTTCAATAATGTTCGATGGCGGAATCTGGGGTATCTTCCGCGTGACGCCGTAGACGGGAAGGCCGTTCGGTGTGGCCTGTCTTGCGGCTGAAAGGGTGGCTCTTAGGGGCCACCCTTATTTTTTCGCAGTGCGAAGTAAATTTCCCCACCTCTTCATTACAGTTAGCTCAATTTGCTCCGTTTCTTGCAGGCACAACGGTTGCACCGTAAAGGCCAATCACCCTGAGGGAGTGTGAAGATGCGACGACTCATCAACCAAAAAGTAATTTCTTTAATCAGTGTTGCTCTCTTACTTGCAGCAACGACGCAAGCACAGGAAGCAAAACAGAAGATCGTTGAACAGGGAATTGCGATCGAGTTCACGGCCGATCCCCTGGCACCGAATGCAAAAACAATCAAGGCCGCCGAAGACGTCAACGTCAAATTCAAAGTCACGGATACGACGACAGGCACGCCAGTCAAGGGACTCGGTCTTTCCGCCTGGATTAACATGCGGCCGAAAGACAAGCCCACCGAGCCGGCGCAGTGTCGCGAGAAGATCCAGTCGTATCTGACCGGAAGCATGCGCATGCGTCCCGACGTCGATCTCAATTCCTACTATGTGTTGGCGCTGAACAAGAGTGCGGACATTTCAGTCATCGATCCGCTGTTGGGCTTCGGCGGCAGCAAGCTGCTTACGCTCGTAATGATGAAGAGTCCCGGTGAAGACTGGCTGCTGACGCGCGACGGCGAAAAGCTCTTTGTCACCTTGCCATTGATCAATCAAGTTGCCGTAATCAATACGCGAACCTGGAAGGTCACGAACTACGTCGAAACCGGAGTCAAACCGACTCGCATCGTCGAGCAACCGGACCAGCAATACATCTGGGTCGCCAACGAGGGCGACGACAAAACCGGCGGTGTGACGGTGATCGAGACCGCGACTCTGAAAGTCGCTGCGAAAATTCCGACCGGCGCCGGTATGCACGATCTTGTTGTCAGCGACGATAACCGGTTCGCGTTTGTCTCGAATCGTGAAAGCGGAACTGTTTCGATTATCGACGTCCACACGTTGGCAAAACTTCAGGACGTTAAAGTTGGACCAGGACCGGTTTCGATGTCGCTATCTAAGTTGAGCAAAGCGTTGTATGTCGCCAGTGAAGGCGATGGGGCCGTGACTGTCATTGAAGGTCAAAGTCATCAGGTTCTGGCGCAAATGAAAACGAAGCCTGGCGCGCGCTCAGTTCGTTTCGCTCCGGGTGGCCGTTACGGGTTCGTGCTCAATACAAAAGCGAGCACAGTTAACATCTTCGATGCCGCCTCGAACCGCATGCTGCATGAGGTAACCACCGGCAAATCTCCCGACCAGATCATGTTCAGCGAAACGTTCGCGTTCGTCAGATCGCTCGAGACGGAGAACGTCGAAATGCTGCGGCTCGGGACGATCGGTAAAGAGGTCGATGTTACCGAGTTTCCCGGCGGACAGGGTCTTCCTGGAAAGGGTTCAGCGCCCATACGTGCTGACTCGATCGTCCTTGCGCCGGAAGGAAACGCGGTTATCGTGGCGAACCCGGTCGATAAAGTCCTTTATTACTACAGCGAGGGAATGGCGGCGCCGATGGGCAACTTCCAAAACTACCGTCGCGAGCCACTCGCGGTTTTGATCGTCGATCGCAGCTTGCGCGAGATCCAGCCGGGCGTTTATTCGACGACGATCAAGTTGCCGGCCAGTGGTCGTTACGACGTGGCGTTCCTGAATGACTCTCCGCGCGTGGCCCATTGCTTCGAGATCAGTGCGGAAGTGAATCCGTCGCTGAAAGAGACACCGTCGGTGGCCCTCAGCATTGAGCATCAAGTCAAGGAAAGAAAGTTTTCCGCGAAAGAGGAATTTGTCTTTCGCTTCAAGCTGATCGACACCGCGACCGGCAATCCGAAATCGGACTTAAAGGACGTGCGTGTGTTGACGTTCCTGAGTCCCGGCGTGTGGCAACGCCGCGACATTGCGAAATCAATCGGAGACGGAGTCTACGAACTCAAGATCAACGTGCCGGAAGCCGGAGTCTACATGCTCTTCGTCGAATCATCTTCGATGGGCGTCCGCTTCATAGACCTGCCTTACTTGATGCTTCACGCAACCGAGTAGCAGATGAGAGGTGAATAAAATGATAATCACGACTCAGTGTTCTCATACTTGCTTTAACAATGCTCATGGCGAGTGAAGCGGTCGCGCAATCTTGTCATTCGTCAACTCCTGCCGAGAAGGCCAAAAAGATGGAGATTCCCGACGTCCCGGTCCTGGACCAGCACGGGAACAAACTGCACTTCTACACGGATCTGATCAAAGACAAGACCGTGGCGATCAATTTCATCTTCACCAACTGTACGACCATTTGCCCACCGCTGGCCGCAACGTTTCAGCGGTTGCAAAGAGAGTTGGGCGAGCGTGTCGGCAAAGATGTTCATCTGATCTCGATCAGCGTCGATCCCGTCACCGATACACCCGAACGGCTCAAAGCGTGGGGTGCGAAATTCAAAGCGGGTCCGGGTTGGACGTTTGTGACCGGTGAGAAGCAGGAGATGGACAAGTTGTTGAATGCGCTCGGTGCCGCGGTCTCCAAAAGAGAAGACCACACGCCGGCGCTGATCATCGGCAACGATGCAAAAGGTGTCTGGACACGCACATATGGCCTCGCGAAGATACCTCAGATCATGGGTGTGATTCAGAACGTAATAGCGGGCAAAGTTGAGGAGACTTCCAGGTCCGCCGAGGTGAAGCCATGAAGTTCAAACTGTTCGCCGCAAGCTTGCTTTTCGTCATGTTTTCAGCGGCTGTTGTCTTCGGCCAATCCGGGCCGCAACGGCTGAAGCCACCCGAACCCGCCTCATTGCCGAAAGCTGACGATGCCGCAGCCGACGACAAGCGGTCGCCCGCGGAGAAGTACTTTTCTGACGTGGAGTTGCTCGATCAGGACGGTCGGAAGGTACGTTTCTACACGGACGTGCTCAAGAACAAGGTCGTAGTCATCAACACGTTCTTTACCACTTGCACGAGCATCTGCCCGCCGATGAATCGCAACTTTGAAAAGATGCAGGAAGCGCTGGGCGAGCGGTTGGGCAAAGATGTGTTTCTCGTTTCGATCACCGTCGATCCAGCAACCGACACGCCAACTCGGTTGAAGGAATATGGAAAACGCTTTCACGCTAAACCGGGATGGTTGTTTCTCACCGGCAAGAAAGAAAACGTCGACTGGGCGCTCTACAAGCTGGGCCAGTACGTCGAAACTAAAGACAACCACACCAGCATCTTCATTATCGGCAACGAGCCCAAGGGACTTTGGAAGAAGGCGATGGGATTGGCAAAGTCTGAGGAACTGATCAAGATCATGGAAGACGTAATTGCCGACCGCGAGTGAGGTTTGAAATGCTCATAAGACTCACACTGATTCTTCTATTTGCCATTGCGGGTTCGTTGATCTGGGTCGAACCGTCCCTCGTGCAATCGCAGTCACAACGCCGAGAACTGACGTTACAGGAAAAACGTGGCAAGGCGTTTTATCTAAGAGGCGAAAGCGCGTCGGGCCAGGAAATCACCGCGATGATGGGTGAAGTAGACGTGCCTGCAACAACTCTCACCTGCGCTGGTTGCCATGGCAACCGTGGCGAAGGAAGAACTGAAGGCGGCGTTACCGCCGGCAATATGAGTTGGGCGTTCCTGACAAAGCCTTACGGCCACGCGAACGAAGGCGGACGCAAGCACGGCGCGTTCACCGAAGCGTCTTTCATTCGTTCGTTGACGGCCGGTGTTGATCCAGGAGGGAACAAGTTCTCAGTAGCCATGCCCACGTACAAAATGCCTCAGGAGGACATGGCCAACCTCATCGCCTACCTGAAACGGATCGAAACAGATACCGATCCCGGTTTGACCAACGACACGATCGTGCTCGGTACAGTTTTGCCTGAGAAGACCGCACTACATGGCCTGGCCCAATCGATGGGCGACGTATTGCAGGCATACTTCGCGGAGATCAATAGTCGCGGTGGCATCTACAATCGCAAGATCGAATTACGTCTCATGTATGGCGATCCGAAAGCGACCGTAGCCAACGCGAAACGCCTTATCGATGAGGACCAGGTGTTTGCAATGGTCAGTGGTCTGACGGCAGGCGCAGAAGATGGTGTCGCCGCACTGACTCAGGAAAAAGAAATCCCCTTCGTTGGACCATCGTCGTTGCTTCCCCAACGAGGCCTACCGCTCAATCGCTACGTCTTTTATCTGCTACCGGGACTAAAGGAACAAGCACGCGCACTGACAATTTTTGCAGCAAAGAAAACCCCTCCCTCCGGCTCTCGGGCAGCAATCATTTCGCCTGACTTCGAGTTCAATCGCAGCATTGCCGCCACTGTGAAAGAGCAAGCTGAGAAGAGTCGCTTGAGTGTGGTGACGACGAATTATTACTCGCGAGAGCAGTTATTCGCGGATCAGTTTGTCGCCGACTTGAAGCATAAGGGGGTTGACATCGTTTTCCTTCTTGGCTCCGGCGTCGAAGCAACCGCGTTATTGAAAGCGGCCGAAAAGGCGGCTTGGACACCGTCGTTCTACATGCTGGGCTCGCTCGTCGGGAACAATGTTGCGGACTCATTTAGCGCGAAGATGAAAGACAATATCTTCCTGGCTTTCCCGACTATTCCTTCCGATGTTTCTGAGTCGGGTGCGGCTGAATACAGCTCGCTGTTGCAAAGAAACAAGATCAGCTCGACACACGCCGCGGCGCAGGCCTCGGCAATGGCCGCGGCGCGCATTTTGGTCCACGCGTTGGAAATCTGCGGCAAGGATTTGAGCCGTGAAGGTCTCGTTACGGCTTTGGAAGGACTTTACGAATACGATACCGGCCTTATGCCGAAGATCTCTTTCGGTCCGAATCGCCGGATCGGCGCGCTTGGCGCATACGTCGTGACGATCGATCCCGAAAAGAAACTGTTTCCCGCCAGTGTGGAGTGGGTGGCAGTCGAATGAATTAGCGCATTAGCGCGGCTTTGCACGAAGTACTCTTTTTAGGACCTATCTCTCCCGCAAAGACGCAAAGACGCAAAGACGCAAAGGCGCAGAGGCGCAAAGACGCAAAGGCGCAAAGGCGCAAAGACGCATAGGCGCAAAGCGCTACCGCATTTCTAAAGGATTTCTTTGCGCCTTAGCGCCTTTGCGGGAGAAGTTCGCGAAGCAATCCGAAAAAAGCAGCTATCCAGCCCGCCAGTGCCAGATAAATGAAGTAGCGCGGAATCACGAGCAACTGCGGAAACTCGATCGCGTTTGACAGTTGAAATGTGCACACCGTGTACATTCCTAATGGGAAGACCATGCCCCAGTATTGTGGATCGTATTTCAGCGGGAACCTCTTGTAGACGTGCCTCCAGAATCCAAGCACCAGCAGCAGCGGAATCCACCAGGTACCTGCCGCCCAGAAGAACAAAGTGAAGCCTTTTAGAAACGGAGTAATCTCATTCAGTAGCGACCATTCGGGAGCCGCAATGATCAGTCTCGCACCGGCAAGCGTCGTTATCGCGACCGCACCCATGTTGATCCAATAAGGCGGAGTAAGTGAAGCCGTTGTCACATTCACAAATGTGAATCGATAGAAGATCAGCGTGATGAGCAGCAGGTAAAGCATGCAACCGAGCAGGAACATGCACAGCGTAAAGAAAAGAACTGGCTCACGATAATCGGTCAGACGGTAGCCTAGCAAAGTTCCCAAAACCGAAATCGATTGCGTTGCAACCACCGCAAGTAACCAGGCACCGTTCAATCCTGTCTCAATCGAAGGTTTGTTCTCCCGCACGGTTACAGCGGTGAAGAACGCGTACATGATCACGACCCAGAGGCCTATACCGGCAAACCAAAGCAACAAGGCGGGACGATATCGCTGGACGACAATCAGCAGGGCACTTCCCAGAACGCAAGTGCCGGCTACCACTGTAAAGAATCCGGGACCCCTGACGTGATCAGTGATATCAGCTTTAACTCGCGAAAAGAAAAACAGCAGCCGCACGAGTAGCAATAGGCCAAGCACGATGTAAACAACTACATTAATGCCCAGCAAGACGAGCGAAATCGTCTGCATTCCCAACAGAAAACAGGCAATGGAAATTATTCCCGTTGCCATGACCAACGCGAAGTATCCCGGAAAAAGATCTGCCGCGGCTCGCGAAAGAGCGTTTGGCCGGCCAGATTGAGTAGCTTCATTCATCGGTGTTTCGCTTGGCCACAAAAGTCTTTGCCACGGCAGATCTGCCGCCTGGGAACTGTGCGGCGAGGCTTGCCTCGCCGGCGGGTGAGTAAAACGAGGTGGGCTTTTACCCTGGTATGGCCTCTGGCCCAAGAACCATTAGGGCGAGCACGAACGAAGGGCACAGCCCGATATCCATCCAGAGCCACCGGCGAGGCAAGCCTCGCCGCACATCGAGCGGCAGAGCCGTGTGGGAACTACTCTTCCTCAAACTTCGGTGTTAGCCGCAGCAGATTCTTCGTCGCACCGCTTGCAGTCCAATTCAAAACCAATACGCGAGGCTCGACCTTCTTCGGTCAGTATCCAGGGACGAGTGGTCATCGGCGGGTCATGCCGTAGGTGCTGGCGATGGTCGCAGGCCAAAATCGCGCGCCAATGATTCTCGTCGTCTTGATCGAAACCGGTAATCTTTTGCTTCATCTATCCTCGCGGACATAACCGGTGCTCGTTTTATTGCTCGAGGTAGGTCGCCACCACTTAATGATTGACAGGGTGATGAGAAAGCAAATACCGGAGGCGACGACAAGTGGCAGCAGCACTGAATAATGATGGGCCAGTGCGGCATCAACGGTCGCGGCAAGGATCCAAAGCTGCGCAACATTGATCATAATGAGCATGATCAAGCGCGCCTGCCACACTGCGGCTTGTCCGGCCTTCGCTCGATGGTTTGCCACCTCCGTTGGTTCTTGCTGAAGAGTTTTCAACTTAGCCTCCATCTTCCGGAGCGGAAGTTTTTCTGCCGGTGGCCCAGACGTGCCCGTCACGCGTCTCAAGTTCGATCACGTCCAACGCTCTCGGCGGTGGACCGTAAAGAACGTCACCCGTGGCCACATCGAATGCACCTTCGTGACAGGGGCACTCAAGTCGCTGATGATCGCGCGAGTAATAAACAGGACAACTTAAGTGGGTACATTTTTGTCCGAAGGCATGATACGCGCCGTCTGCCGTGCGGATGAGAATCGCGGAATCTCGTTCCGTTGGATAACTAAAATTCAAGCTGCTGTTTGGCGCGAGAGCTTCCGCTTCAGCAACGCGGGTGACGGCAAAAGATTCGGACTTACGCGCGTCGAGTGCAGCCTTGGTTGCGAATCCGGCTGCTCCCGCAAAGAGCGCCGCCGATGTCAGTCCGAGGAAATTGCAGAACTCACGGCGAGTTATCTGAGCTTCCTCATCGCGCTCATAAGGAAACTCAGCCTGAAATGGCGCCGTCGCAGCGCGCACGTCACGTTCATCCGATAGCTCTTCATTTTCGATAACACGCCTGATAGTTTCCGAAAGATTATTGTTCATGGTGGTTAGAACTCGTTGCTTTTATCGGACTGTTCAACCTGTGTATCGATCCACGACTCAGTTGTTTGAGTTTCCGCAGGAGTTAACATCCCCTCGAAGACGCCGCAACCATCGACCTTCACTTCGTCAGCGTCAGCCGGCAACATCAGATAGACTTTCGTTTCGACCTTCTGATTGCCAAAAACGTGTACATTCACAGGCTTAGTCCGGCGCAGGGGCACAATCTGTTCGTACTTCCCAAAAGAGATCGCACCGGTCGGACAGACGCTCGCGCACATTGGCTTCAAACCCTCAGATGAACGGTCGTAACACATGTCGCACTTCATCTGGAGATGAATTTCCGTGTTGTACTTTGGCACTCCAAACGGGCAGGCGTTGACGCAGTTTCTGCAATCGAGGCAGCGTGGTTTGAGAGCAGACATCACCACACCGTCGTCCGAGACTTTGATCGCGTCTGCCGGACAAACCAACGCGCACGTAGGCTCCTTGCAGTGCATACACAAAGTCGGCATCGTCGCAGTTGTTTCAGCGCGATCGATGTAGTCAACAAAGATCATCGAATACCCTTTGTGTGTGGCACATTCCCGGCAAGCCGCGACACAAGCTCGGCAGCCGATGCAGCGTTGCGGATCGATGAACATTGTCTCTTCCATCCGCTACCCCCTTTTTACTTCGCTGGCTGAAGCGCCTTTGCGTTGCCTTCCAAGAATCGGCAACTGTCGGGAATGAATTTTTTCAATCCTCGCTGCACATGCTTTGTACTCGGGAATTTTGGAAGTTGGATCTAATGCGGGATTCGTCAATTGATTCACTGCCATCTGCTCACCCCAGTGATACGGGATAAAAATCGTGTCAGGACGAATTGTCCGCACGACCAACACGGGAAATACGCCTTCGCCTCGGCGCGAGACCACCTTCACGCGCTCGCCATCGTTGATCTTTAATTTCGCCGCTAGTTCGGGGTGAACTTCGACGTAGGGTTCAGGGCATTGCTCCACGAGAAAACCAATGCGTCGCGTTTGATTGCCCGAAAGATACTGATAGACGACGCGCCCGCTGGTCAGTATCAAAGGAAATTCTTCATCGGGGACCTCTTTCGGAGGGTTGTATTCAATTGCATGGAATTTGGCCTTGCCGTCAGGGTGATAGAAGCGATCTTCAAAGAGTCGAGGTGTGCCTGGATGGTCTTCGGTTGGACATGGCCAGAAAATGCCGTTGTTCTTTTCAATCTTCTCCCAGGTTATGCCGTAGTAATCCGCGTTGCCGCCGCGCGACGCGAGGCGCAGCTCTTCGAAAATGTCGCGTGCCGAGTTGAAGCTGAAATACTTTTCACGGCCCAGGCGCCGCGCGATCTCCAGGATGATCCACCAGTCAGGGCGAGCCTCGCCGGGTGGGTTGTTTGCTTTATTAATCTTTACGACGCGGCCCTCGCTATTACAGGTAACCCCTTCATCCTCACTCCACGCCGACCCGGGTAGCACAACATCGGCATAACGCGCACCTTCGGACATAAAAAAGTCGATGCAGACGTAGAACTCCAGGCCTTCCAGCGAACGACGAATATCGTTGGTATCCGGGAGGCTCACCATTACGTTGTTACAGATCGACAGCAAGCCCTGAATCTCGCCCTCGCGCATCTTCGTGAACATCTCCACCACAGAGACGCCCGCTTGTGGTAGTTCAGCTTCGGGCAAGCCCCAAACCTCACACACGTATTTGCGATGTTCAGGGTTTGATATCGAACGCTGTCCCGGAAGTTGATCTGCCTTTTGACCGTGCTCTCGTCCGCCCTGCCCGTTGCCTTGACCAGTGATAGTCCCATAACCACGGCCGAGTGCACCGATTGTGCCAGTAGCAAGTACGAGGTTGATGTATGACAGGACGTTGTTTACACCGTTGGTGTGGTGTTCGATGCCTCTGGCGTGCATCAGCATGGCTGTCTTGGCCCGACCGTAGAGTCGAGCAGCTTCCACGATTTTTTGCGCTGGCACGCCGCAGATTTGAGAGGCGATATCCGGCGAGTAACGCGCCGCCAATTCGCGAGTCGCTTGCCAGTCGTTTGTGCGTGAATTGATAAAAGCATGATCGACGAGATCCTCTTCGATCAGGACGTGCAACAGGCCATTGGCGAGCGCCACGTCGGTTCCCGGCTTGAGCGCAAGGTGCAGATCTCCCTGACGGGCTGTGGCCGTCTCGCGTGGATCAACGATGATCCAGCGGCCGCCGTTGTCGCGCTGTTGCCACAGAAACTTGTTCAGCACAGGGAAGGTTTCGGCGCAGTTGGATCCGGCAATCAGTAAGACTTCAGCGAACGGTATATCGCTCCACGGATTCGCGGCACGATCGATACCGAAGGCTTTGTTGTTGGCAGCCGCGGCCGACACCATGCATAGCCGGCCGTTGTAATCGATATATCGCGTGCCTAGTCCGGCGCGTGCGAACTTACCCATCAAGTACGTCTTCTCAGTAGTCAAAGAAGAGCCTGAATAAATGCCTATCGAATCCTTCCCATACTTGTTTTGCAGCTCCTTGAATTTCGCAAACCGTGAGATCCAGCGCCTCGTCCCAACTAGCCCGTTCAAAACGACCGTTGCGTTTAATTAGTGGATGCAGCAGACGATCCGGATGATGGACCTGTAGATAAGCGGTGACTCCTTTCGGACAAAGCCGGCCTTCGTTAACCGGAAAGTCGTAGCGCGGCTCAACACCGACTACGTGATCGTTCTCGACCAGAAGGTTCATTCCGCATTGAACTGCGCAATACGGGCAATGAGTGGGGACGACGCGATCAATCACTCGATCCGCGCGCCAGCCACCATGTGGGGCATCGTGGAGATGAGGACCGTAGGCCTCAATAATCTCATCCAAATGTTCGACTCTACTCATGACTTTCGTGATCTATCCGTGAACCCCGAAACACGTGCTCCGACGCTTCCGGCAAGTTGGCATACGCGAGTCCGCGGATGATGCGTTTACAGCGCGGACAATAGTCCTGAAGTGTTTGGCCGTCGCCCATCGAGTAATCAAACCCAAGTTTGTCTACTACTGTTTTCAAATCGTCGAGCCAGAGCTGTGCCACGAACTCCGCTCCGCAGCGCGCGCACTTGGCCTGTGGCATTTCCCTGGCCCGTTCCTGATAGAGCTCTACACCAATCGAGGCAGGACGCTGTACCACATGAAATAACTTGCCAAACGGCAAATAGAAGAGCGTCATGATCACCGTTGCCTGATGAGTCAGCGCGATGAAGTGATACATGTAGCCGTTGAGCCATAAACTTGACGCAGTAAGCATGAGACCGGTGACCGAGATCGCGATGAGGAGCATGTGGGGCACGAAATCCAGCGTGAACTGCTGCAAAGCAATCGCGCCTCGATCGCGCAAACGTCGATGAATTGCCATTGCGCATCCAGCGATTACCATCACCGCGGTAAAGTCGAGTGCGTGAAAGGTCACCCACGCAATGAGACTCCGTCCCTGCATGACGTTCAACGGAAAGCCAAAGACGTATGCGCGATAGCCAAGTTCGCCTTCGAGTTTGAAGTGTACCCACCCAAACACCAGTGGAAACGTGATCAGTGCCGATAGCACGCAACCCCACATGATCAGGAAGTGCATGGCCCATCGTGAGAATCCCCGCTTAAAAATAAACCGTTGCCCGACCAGGTTGGTGGCAACTGTTTTTGCTGCCTTCGTCGTGTTTTGCAAAAACTTTTCTCTTTGCAGATACAGTTTCCATCCGCGGCGCCAATACACTCGGGTAGCGGGACGCTGTAACCAGATGGCATAGCGAAACACGATCGCGCCAAACGCGACGACGCTGGCGATGGTGTAGCCAAAAAGAGCGGAATCGTAATGTTCGAGATTGCGTGAGCCGACAACTATGAAAACGGTCAGAAGGAAAGAAGCAGCCAGGGCGAGCAGGACAGGTTTTCGATTGTTGGACGGGCTCATCATGGATTGTTTGCCCATGCCTCCACCGAGAATCGTGAAGGGCGATGTTCAAGCTCGGCGTTTATTCGCGCCGCTAACTCGCCCTGTTCAGGTTCCTTAAGAATCGTACTGGCCCAACGATAGACTTGATTTTCCTCGGTTTCATTGTGAATTGCCAGTCGCTTTTCAACTTCGAGTACCAGGTCGAGAACAAAATTCAACTTGCCCCAATCTTCTCGCATCTCGCGCGGTGGCGGTAGTTCACGAAGAATGCCGACGGCGCGCGCGAGTTCACACATGAAGAAGTTGTGATCTGCGCGGAGTTCGCCGATCGTTGTTTGCACCTCACTCAAGTCGGGCGCCGCGTCATCGGGGATTGATCCGGTCAAGCGGTTAATGAGCGTAGGAAAGAGGTGCAGATGTTCCGCTCGAATATGAACCGCAAGCCGCGCCCACAAAAGATCCAGCTTCGAGTAACTAACTTCGACGTCCTTGTTCTCAAGTGCCGTCAGAAGTTGCTTCAGCACTTTGTCAACAGCCCGGTGATCGTCTGACAATCGTTGACGTGCTTGAGACCGCATCCTTCTGTAGCTCCATGACTCATCAGTTCAGAGCGTTCTCCAAATCCAGCGCTTTAGGAAACAGAACATTATTCTCCAGGTGAATGTGTTGGTGGAGATCTGTTTCGAGATTCTCCAGCGCTCGATAAAGCGTCTGATAGCTAATACAGGCGTCGGATGGCACCTTATAGTCAGACGTTACCGCACGCAACTCGCGCAGGATCTGCCCCGCAGTATCGTGTTCTTTCATCATCATGCGCACCGGATTGTTGACCGTTCCAAAGGGAGCAAACGGACGTGGTCGATTCTGGACCTCTGCTTGCGACATGGCCAGGATGTAGGGGAAGAGTACCTGCTCCTCTTTGAACATATGCGGCTTCAAATCCGCGCAAAGTCGTTTGAAAAGTTCGCCGACCTGGACGAGTTCAGGGTGGTTCTGTCCGTGAACTCCGATTACTTTCTCCGTAAGCGCGTCAAGTCTGTTGATCTCTGATTTGGTGAAAACGTGATGCGTGTTCAGAATGTGTTCGATCAATTCGGGCAGGGGAGCGTTTTGACGATCCCAGGCCTTCGCATCCGGCGAACTTGACTTGGCCACTTCGCCCAACATTTCCATCACCGTGACAACATCGAGCCCGGCGGAGGAACAAGCCTCAGCCAGGGGCTGATTTCCGCCACAGCAATAGTCGATCTTGAGTTTTTCAAAGAGTCTCGTAGACTCTGGTATGTCTAGCGCCACCTGTTTTACTGTCGTTTCTGTATTAATCATTGCCTTCTCCCAATTCTGTGGTTGCCCGTAGTGATCCAAAATTTACAGAGCAAGCCCGATGCCGCAAAAAAATCGCGAATTGTTCGGCCTCAGGCGATTCCGATGTGCGTAATTTTCCGTGAGCGTGCGGGTAACTTCGCAGTAGGTGGCAGTTGAATGAAGCACCACGGGTTAGTATATTTCGGCCAGGGTGGCCGAAGATATCAAGGGTGTTTTCGTTTCGGGTTACAACTTACAACATTCATAAGTGCCAGGGGCTCGACCGCCAGGTGCGGCCTAAACGAATTGCGGAAGTCCTGAAGCAGATCGATGCCGACGTCATCGCTCTTCAGGAAGTCGTCGGCATGGACGAGGCAGCGCGTGAACACAACCAGGTTCATTCGATTGCCGAAGAACTCGGCTTCGATTTTCGCATCGGCGAGAATCGACGACTAAGAGGCGGCGCCTACGGGAATGCTGTTCTCAGCAGATTCCCGATCGTCTCCGATCGAAACCACGATCTGACGTGCCGTCGTTACGAACCGCGCGGTTGCCTCGAAGTCGCAGTCAAACCAGAACAGTCCGAAACCGCTCTTCAACTTTTCAACGTACACCTGGGCACCGGTTTTTTTGAGCGCCGTTACCAGGCGCACCGGCTGTTCGAAGTCATTGGCGGCAACTCGATTCTTTCGTCTCCGCGACTTGTGCTTGGCGATTTCAACGAATGGACCAGGGGCGTCACTACGAAACTTTTCAGCTATCACCTGAACAGCGCCGAACCTGAACAACGTCTCGGCCGGGCACGCACGTATCCGGGAGTCTTCCCGCTGCTGCACCTGGACCACATCTATTACAACTCATTACTGAAACTGGACTCGGTGTCCGTGCATCGCAGCCGTCTCGCACTGGCCGCTTCAGACCATTTGCCAATCGTCGCCGAGTTTACTGTGGTAGTCAGTGGTCAGGAGTAGTCAGTGGTCAGTAGTCAGTAGTCCGTAGTCCGTAGTCAGTTGTCAGTGAGCAATTGCCTACTGACCACTGACTACTACTGACCACTGACCACTGACAACTGACTACTGACACCTTCTTTCCGTTCGCGCACGACCTCGACGGAACAAGTTGCACGCGCGGCAACAGCAGAGGAAACACTTCCCAAAACCAGTCGCTCAAGGCGATTGCTGAATCCCGTCGCGCCGGTAAAAATACAATCGGCGCCGAACTCTTCCGCATGTTTGACCAGCACGCGTTTTGGATCTCCGGTTTCCACGACTGACGAGATAGTTATTTTGTCGTTCTTCAAACCGGCGCGAAGTTCCTTCACCGCTTCGAGCGCCATGCGTTCAGAGTGCGTCCGCTCTTCAGCTTTTACTTCGTCAATAAACTCTTTAACCGGCGGAATCAGCAGCCAGATCGGACTGCCCTTCAGCGTGTCATCAGCAACGAGAATACGAAGCTCGCTGCCCGCCGTCCAATTTCTCCCCGCTGCCGCTTTAACGGCGTCATGGGACCCGGGTGAACCGTCAACTCCGATTATGATCCGCTCGCCTGACGTTCCCGTCCCTGTTCCCGCACGTCCCACATGGACCGGCATCGATGCTTCCGTCAGGATCTTCTGCGAAACACTACCGAGAACGAACCTGCTAATTGCCGTATGCCCGTGCGATCCGACGACGATCAGATCTGCTTTCCATTCCTCTGCGCGGTTAAGCGACTCAAACGCCGGTGAACCGTTTTGCGCTTCAGGAGTAACGTGCCACCGCGGAAAGATCTGCTGCACTCGCTCGGCTCCGCGTTTCGCAGCGTCGCGAGCCTCCTGCATCACATGCTCGGCATGCTCGCGCGCTTCTTTCAGACCTGGCGGTGCGATAAGGGGAAACATGTCGTCGTCGCTGGCAGTCGCGGGCGGCAGCCATACTTCGCCGACTGACATCACGAGCGCCTCGACGCCTTCGCTTGGCAGTCCAGCGCGGCGCATTGAATCGATCGCTGTGTCGGCGGCTTCTGATCCGTCGTAAGCGATGAAGATTTTCATGGTTGTTTTACTCTTTGTTTTCTAACGGGCGCGCCAACCGGAGCTTCAGGACGTTCGTCCGTCGCGGCTGTTTCGTGGTCCGTTGCCTTTGGCGCGAACTGCTGGGTCCACAATTTGTAGCCTCGATAAATAAGTGCCAGGGCGCTCCAGGCCAAAAGAAAAACCAGCGGATAGGACAGCCCGCGTGGAAAGAACCACCCGATTACAGCGAGCGATAATAACAACAGTCCGACGAGGATCATCAAACGGCCTTCGACGGGTTCGAGTACGCGACGATTTGTGAATGCGGCGCTAACGGCGTTGCCGATGCGCATCGCGCCTGCCGCAGCGCGTCCTCCGGTTCCACCACCGCTCGTCATTGCCGGGCGCAGCTTCGCGGGACGTTTCGGCGTTCTCACTTTTCGTCGCGCGTCCAGGACGATTTCAGTCGAGTTCTCGAGATCGCGTAGATACGTTTCTTCCATCTGCCTGGCAAACTTCACATCTTCTACGACGACGTCGAGTTCAAGATTGCCATACCAACTCGCGAGGTTCAGGTTCGTCGAACCGACGCGCGCCCACGTGCCATCAGCAACGGCGGTCTTCGCGTGGAGCATTGTTCCGTTCCATTCAAAAAGGCGAACACCCGCGTCGAGCAGAGGACGATAACCGGAGCGCGAGAGTGGTTTCAGAATCGGAATGTCCGAGGCGCTGGGCACGAGCAGACGCACGTCGACGCCGTCTTTCGCGGCAGCGCGTAACGCTTGTACGTACAGCGTGGTCCCAGCGTAGTAGGCATCGGTCAACCATAGTCGTTCGCGGGCGAGTGTGGCGACGAGTTGATCGACTCGCAGCATGACGGCGCTTGCGGGTTCGCTGGGCACTACGCGCAGCGCGACGTCGCCAGTTGTCGCCTCCGGATCGAATTGTGAGACTTCATCCGACGGGAGTTGATCTCCAATCACGTCCCAAATACGCGCGAACGCCTGGTCGATGTTGGCGACAGATGGTCCACGCACTTCGATCCCGGTATCACGCCATGGTTCAAGACCTTTCTCTGGATCGCCGACCCACATCCGGCCGATACACAAACCGGTGACAAACCCGATCTCACCGTCGACTGTGATCGTCTTACGGTGATCGCGGCTCAACCAGCCGAACGGCGAATCGAGTCGTGGCGTGTTGTAGCAACGCACATCGACGCCGCCGGCGCGCATGTAGTTCCAGAACCTGCGCGAGGCTTTGCCGAATCCGCCCAGCCAGTCGTAGATCACGCGCACGCGGACGCCTTCGCGTGCCTTCGCGATGAGCGCATCGGCGAACGTCCACCCCATTTTGTCTTCGTGAATGATGTAGGATTCGAAGTGAATGTAACGCTGCGCGTTGGCGATCGCTTCGAGCCACGCGGGGTAATTTTCTCTTGCGTCGATCAACAACCGGATGCTGTTGCCGCTGATGAGCGGCGCGCCCGCCGCGCGTGAGAACGCCTGGTCCGCAAGCTGCCGCATTGACAGGAATGCGTTAGTTTCACGCTCGAAACGTTTTGCCGCTTTGTTCATCGCCGGTCTTGGTAGTTTGCAGAACCTTCCCATAAGAATACAAGTAAACTCTGTACGCTTGCGGACAACACGCGGTTGGTTCTACGTTTCGCGGAGTTCTACTTCGACGCTTCGTTGCCGTTGTCGAAAGACTCTCGCAACCAGCGCGGAGATTCGTTCCGACTCTTTTGCGGGGCCCGACCCAGCAAGCCCTGGCCGAACTCATCAACCTGCATGTGATCCAGGTGCGGCGCTACGAAAGCGGCGCCTCACAACCAACACTGGATGTGATTCGACGGCTCGCTGTCGCTCTGCAGGTGAGTGCAGATGTGTTGATTTTTGGTGCCGATGAGCGCGGCCCCGACGGCGATCTCCGGCTCCAGTTCGAAGCGATCTCCAAATTTGCGCCCGAAGAAAAGCAAGTCATTAAGGCACTGCTTGAAGGCACGTCTCAAACACGAAGCCAAACGCTGGTCTTCAGCTGCCTGAGAGGAATCACTTTACAAGTTTTCGCTTAGTTCCTTCAGCGCCACGCGCGCATCTTTGTGGCCTTGCTCGGCAGCTTTTTGATACCACAAAAAGGCAACGTTTTTCCGCAGTTTCGCATTACTCCCTGGCCGTATTCATAACAATATCCCAGACTGTACTGTGCATCTGCGTTACCAGCTTTCGCTCTGTCCTTACGATACCAGAGCACAGCTTGCTTATAATCGCCCTTCACTCCAATTCCGTAGAAATAACAACGGCCAAGTTCTGCCTGAGCATCTTTATCACCTTGATCGGCTGCCTTCCGATACCACTTGATGGCTTGTTTCGACATCCTTCTTGACCTCCTTCGCCTCTCTCTAACGCATCGGGTAAGTCGATATTGCGCTAAAGGATGTCCTTGTGCAGCGGCACTTCGAAGATAGGAGGAGCCGCCTGAAATAGTCCTTCCGGACACCAATGCCACGACCATACCAGTTACCAAGCGCATATTGAGCCAGACTGTTACCCTGCTCCGATGCTGATTTAAATAATTCCAGGCATTCTTTCCTGTGTTTTTCAGCATTCGGTTGAGAGGCTAAGTAGTAGGCAAGCTCATATTGTGCCTGCGATACCCCTCTTTCCTGCTCTCTTTTACTGATGCATCATCGTTGTTCGTCATTCCCTGAGATTGCCCAGTGACCAATGAATTTGGCCGTAGCAACTGCAACCTACTCTGGAAGCTTCGGCGGTTCTGGGGGTTCTCTGGTGGCTTCGGCGGCCAGCCACCTTTAGGCGTTTTTCACCTTGGCCTCCTCCGTCGCGGCGGCCTCGACAGCATCTCCCTTCTCGCCCCCATGATTTCTCGCCTCCTTCTTGCCGACCTTCTTATGCTTTTGCTTTGCGCTCTCCCTTCTACCCTTTCTATGAGACCTGGCTTCAACAGGCGGCGGTGGCGGACTGGGCTGCGCCGTCGGGCGCGGCGGTGTCAGTTGTTGGTTGAGTTGGCGCGGGTGCGGGTGCTGGTGCTGGCACCGGGCAAAATGGGCAAAATGGGCGAATTTTATCTGCGATCCACGTTATGCCGGTGTAGTCTGCTACCGTGTCAAGTACTTTTTGAGCGCCTTCGATGATCGTTGCGGTTCGGGGGTTATGAAGTTGAAGTTGTTGGACCACCAGGCACCACTAAAGGTGGCACGCCCGGAATTGGTGGAAGCGGGACGACCGGCCTGGATCCTGCGCGGCTCGGGTTCCTCAGGATCGTGTCCGTCAGGATCGATATAACGGAGTGGGTTGTTATAAGCATATTGGTACTTGTTCAAAGACTGAGGCTTTCGCAGGTCGGCATAGAAAGTCGGATTGTTCGCAGCATCATCGACGAAGTAGTACAACTCATCCGGTCCACCCGTGAATTCGTCAGGACTAGTGAACCGTCCCTGAGTTGATGAGTAATACCTAGCCAGGAAGTAATCGAGGCCCGTTTCGTTGTCCCGTTCCTTTGCGGTGAACTGCTGCCTCACTCCGTCACCAGTCGCGTAGCCTAGTGAGGCGCTGCGTAAGCCCAGTGACGTGATCTCTTCGCCGAACGGGAGATAGTCGTGACGTTTTACATTGGCGAGTGAACCTGTCTCGTCCAGTATGATTCGCGGTGTGCCGAGATGATCCGAGACGAGCCACTGAATTCCAAAGCCAGGCTTAGGAGAGCCGGTGATGCGCACATTGTCGAAAAACGCCGTATGGTCCCCACCAAGCGGATTCAGACCGACAAACTTTATTGTGTGAGTGCCTGGAGTAGTGGTAAACGGAATGGAATACTCTGTGTAACCTGAAGTCCCAGGATGGACACTGCCTATCGGAGTGGAATCGATGTAAAGACCTATGTCCTGGCCGCCTGCGTTGCAACAGTTAGTTCGTTGAATGGCGTTAAAGGTGATCACGTAATCAGTACCCGCCTGAAAACCCGAGATTGACTGCGACGCTTCTCCGGTAGCTTGAAGGAAAGCCACTTGCACGCCTTGTGGAGCGGCGGACGGAGTGCCTGTGAACCCGCTATTCATGCCGGTAATACCCCCGCCGTTCGCGAAACTCCACGAACCTCCGCTAGGCGCATATTGAAAGTTTCCGTTACCAACAACCGGACTTTCAAAACTGCTGTTTGGAACCGTCAACGAGACAGAACCGGCGGCACTGGAGAGCAACTTGAAGTTATCGTATTTCGCCGTTCCGGGGCTGCTATTTCCCGTGCCATAGGCGCCCCCTACGAGGTGAAACCTTAAAGCCGTTAAGGCGAATCCGGGCGTGACCGTTTTGCGAGTTAGCCAAACGCTGCCCGCAGCGCTCGTTTCAAAATGGACCAGGTTTGCACTTTGATCGTGGCGGACGCGCCAAAATCTGTTTGCCGCGCCATCAAATGGAATAATCGTTTGATCGTTCACGCCATTCACTCTGGAACGAAAGATCATGTTTCCGGCGCCAACCTGGATCATGAAATAGTTGTTGGCGTTTAGTTCCAGTTGCAGGAGATTCTCGCTCCAACCTGCCTGGCTCACTGCCTGCACAGATTCCACCTGCACCATTCTGTTGGTTAAGTCGTATGTCGAATTTGAGAACACGCCATTGTAGCCGGCGGTATTGGGTGCCAACGCTATTTGCAGTTGTTGCCCTTGCTCGCTGACGGTGGGTGGACCCGGAGAATAAGTAGTCCAGAAACTCGTATTGAGTGAGTTGTCGTTGAAATCGTCTGCAAACACCGGAGGTGCAAGAGAAATACCAGCGTCGGCGCTAATTAATAACTGCCCGTTGCGGTAACCATACTCTTTGGTTGGATTGGTTGTTGCACCTTCAGCCGGGTACTCGGCCAACAGTTCGCCGTCGAAACCATAGACCAGCCAGGTCTCCTGATTGTTGATCTTTCGGCGTGTCCGTTGCCCGTCTGCATTGTAAGTATAAAACTGCCACTGGTTCTCACCACCCCAGGCCTTGAGCATGCGGTTCTCAGCGTCGTACTCGCGTGCTCCAGCTCCGGTGTACGTATCGTTGATGAGATTACCAGCGGCGTCATAGCGCATTTGTTTCTGATTCTCTGGCAGCGGCTGATCGCCAGGCGCGTGAAGACGATTGGTAGACGCCAGCACACTCATGTCGAACTGCCTTTCATTCAGCAGCAGCTGGTTCGGCGGATTGCCTTGGTTTCCGATCCACGTAGCTGTCGCATTAATGGTGCGATTAGCCCAACGGTCGTAATCAAACTCCTGCTGCCAATCGACGGTCGTGTTGCCCGTGTATTCATGCACACGCTTCAGACGATTCAGTTCGTCGTAATCATATTGCTGGTACCATGAGGTCGCGGGTAATTGTGAATCGACGTTCGGAATGAAGACCTTCTGTTTGCGAAGGTTGCCGTTGTTATCAGTGGCATCACAACTCGCACCTGCATCTGCACACTGCAAACTGTATTGATTGAGGATCTTTCCGCGATCCCAGGTGTCTCCCGTGGTGGTACTCACAAGGATCTCGGCAAGTTGTTGCCGCGAGTTGTAAAAGCGTTTGTTGTAGACGGAGGAGGTCGCTGAGCCAAATTGCTCTTGCGCGAGCTGTCCGCCAGAGGCATACATAATTCCTCGGGAGTAGGTACGTGGCGCACCGTCCCCCAGCGTTCCGCTGAAAGCGGGATTGTTGGCATCCTTGTCGGCCAAACGCCCCGCACCGTCATAGTTGTAGGTTACAAAGTGATCCGACGGGTAGGTTTGGGACGTCACACTGCCGGCCACGCTGTAAACGCGACTCGTTTCATACGGATCCTTCCAGAGGTTATTTACTTTGAAGGACTGCTTCAGAACTAAGGGTCTGCCAAGTGCGTCATAACTGTCAAAAACTGTCCTCTCGACAGAGCCGTTAGTTGATTCAGTTCCGCCGGCATAGCTTTTCCATAAGCGCCCCTTTCCCATCACGGCGTTGTCGTAAACACGAGTCACATCCGGATTGATCGAAGTGTGGGAATAATCGGTCGTTGTATTACGATTAAGCGCATCGTAATCGTAGGTGGACACCACTCCGCGCGCATCCGTTTTCTGCGTAAGATTCCCATTTGAATCATACTGATAGCCACTGGACCAGGCGCTGTTACCGGTGATCGGATCCGGAGACTCAAACCGGCCAGCGTCTCCTGTTCTGGATTTCGCGAGCGAATCAAACGCTCGAGAGAGTCATACATAAAGAAGCGCTGCTGACTTCCCTGGCGCAGCCTTTGACAAGATTGTCGAGTGTGCTGTAGCTATAGGTGGTTTGATAATTCAGTTTAATTGGACGACCGGGAACTTCCGGATCTTCATAGACCTCGATCAAGCGCCCCAGAGCATCTGTCACGCACTTTCTCCTTTTACCCGCCTGGTCTATAACTGTCACTGTATTCCCGCTGTACGTTGTGGCGGCAACGGAATTGTCCGGGGTCTTAATAGAAACTATTCGGCCTAGCGGATCAAATGATTGAATAGTCCATTTTGAGGGCTTCGTTCTGTCGGTATGGGTTTGAAGTTTTGAACGGACGACTTAACGCATCGTACTCCGTTTCTAAGGTGATGAAACTCGAGGCAGTTTCATAAGTCATCTGTTTGATTGTTTGCCCGAGTCCGTCGTAGAGCGTTTCAGCCATACATCAAGCCGTCATTCCAGGCGTCTTTGCCACTCTTCTTCGTTATGGTTCGAGCATCGTCGTTGTAGGTAAAAGTGATCTGATTTCTGACGCAAAGCGGTGATGATTAGCTAGAATCAGTTGGCTTGGTCGATTCAGCTCATCTAAATATCAACTGCTCGAAACCACCTCGTTAATGTCCTCCACGTCAACGGGTTGACCGAGGTAAGAATCGAACTGACTGAAGCCGGTGTGACCTAGAGCGTTCGTGATTTTTGTCGGAAAAGCATATGTATTTTTCTCCGTTGGTGAATTCAAATGGGCAGGAGGGGTATTCAGTTGCGCGTTGCCGTCTGGTGCACCAAAGGGTGCACGTATTCAATCTCCGTCGGGTTGCCGCGCGAATCAATCGTTTTTACGACGTTACCGGCAAGATCGTATTGATGAAAACTCGACACCTATCTTTTGCTCGCTGCCGGATCAGTCGATGGATCTCCGACTAACAAGTATTGCGTGGTTTTAGTTACGTTGCGACGCGTCGCGTAACCGGTGCCAAAAGAGCTATCGTGCCCCGTCATTGGTTTGTTCGTTACTGTTTGCCAGCTTTTTAACGGTGCATGATTGGCAGTAGTTGAATAATCGTCGTATTGATGAACCGTGCGAGAACGTTCCTTTTCGGTTCCGTCGGGTCCGTCAAAAACCGAAACCTGCGTTACCCGATTCCTGACGTGAACATTAGGATTCGTATATGAAGACGAGTTGAGGTAAGTGAGTCGAGTATGCCTTCGACGGGCTCCCTTATTTCCCACCCCAAAATCGAATTCGTAAGTATCAGTGCGATTATTGAATCCGTCGTATAAGAAAGTTAGTTTCGAGACCAGATTCGCGTCATTAAGCGTGGTTACGGTTTCAGTTATTCGAGGATTTTTTGGAGTATTCTGGAGAGTTCCGCTTGTTACCCAATTGTGGGTGGTTGTTCGCAGCACAGAACCATCCAAAGCCAGGTTTTCAGTTTTAAACTCTCGACCGTCAAGCGGCGGAGGAATCGCAAAAAGCGGATCACCACCAGGGAATACGACTTTAAAGTAGTGCTTGTTTTGTGCAAGTAATACGTTATCCGGCGTGAAAGACTTAACCAACACCGACCCTTCTGTTATTGGCGAACCGGTGGCGAACAGTTTGCCAAACGTGGTCTTGCCTACAAGGTTTGTACCGCCGGTCTACTCGCGGCGTTCGAGCACCCGCCTATTGATTTCGCTCTCCATCCAATGGTGCCACTCGGATGACCTACCTCATATCCGGAGCCCCAGTCATACTCGAACCGACCTCCTGTCGGTAGCTAACTCTTGAAGTTCCCGTAGCGATTGTATTTGAATTGATAGCTCTTTTGATTCGGCAGCGTTACGGAAACCGCCACGACCTGCGGATCGTGAGTAGCTGGCAGCGATACCAGTCTGCGGGAAGAGATTGGCATAAGTGCTGATCGATTCACCAGCAATTAGCACGTTTGCCAAGTTAGTGCGTTCGATCTTTATTGAACGGGTGGCTCCGTTAAACCTTGAAGGTAATCTGATTGTAAGTAACTGCTTCCCCACGCATAAGTGATATTTACTTGACGTTCAAGTGAATCCTTAATCGTAATACGTCTGGATCCTGGAAAGTCTGAACTGTCGTATTCGAAGGTCGTAAGGTTACCGTTCCGGTCACGAATCTCCCTGACAGTTCCATTAATAATTCGGTAGCGAGTGCCGTTCGCGAAGAACAGGTTTCCCGAGGGGTATGAAAGAAAAGCCCCTTCGCCGGCCAACGGGTTGTCGAAAATTTGCGTGTCGGCAAATAAAAGTGGCTGATGTTC
>CAWKHZ010000004.1:0-1309211 GCA_963849585.1 uncultured Acidobacteriota bacterium
CTTCATCGTTCATCGCATTCAGAATCCGGATGACCAAGAGTACTTTAGAAGTGTGATCAGCGGTATCAATCGTGAACTGCTGGGCCAATTGCCCGCGCTTGCTCAGCAGCAAGCATTGGTTCTTGGAGATTGCGTTTACCTTGCCACTGCAAGTGCGAATCAACGATGTTAGCCCCACACCACATAGTTACTATTCCTCCCTTCTTTGAGAAATGGTCGAGTGTCGGGGCCATTCCCCCGACTTTGAAAGAATTGCTGCGGAGTGGCAGGGTTACGACGAAAGCGACGATGAGAAAGATGTAGTTAACGGATTCGGCGGGTCTGGTGTTTCTGGAATGAGAAGTTTCCAGTGGGCACTTAGAGTCGCGGTAGTTAGAAGGATTGAAAATGTCACGCTTAGGACGACGAAACTGAAGTTTTCACAAATCACAATGTTTATGTGCTAGGGGCCGGCTTTTCTAAGAATGCTGGACTTCCAATTCTCAAGGACTTCCTGAACGAAATGAGGAGTAGCGTTAACTGGTTAAAGCAAGAAGGAAGGCCAGAATTAAACTGCGGTTAGAAGACGTATTACTCTTCAGGAAAAGTGCCGCGAGTGCCGCATTGCGTGTGAACATGAACATCGAGAACATCGAGGATCTATTCAGTCTTGCAGCGGCTTCAGGAGAGGAGGTCGGATGCAAACAACGTTTCAAAATGCGATTGCCGCAACGATTGAGTATTGCCGGCAACAGGCAAAGCGAACTCAATCCCTCAATGTGACTGTTGCTAGTAATGCGTCAGTGCCATGTTCATGGAAAAAGACAGAAGAGGCCGATGAGACAAAACACCGTTACAAGGTGGGACTTGTATAAAAGTATATACGCTGGATTCCTAAGTGGAGATTTGTGTCAAGACAGTCAATACATGAAGCACACCATTATAAGCTTTAACTACGATACGCTTTTAGAGGACGGCCTCTTCAATATCGATGTCCCTGTAGATTACGGCTTTGAAAAGGTTAACGTGGCTTACGATGAATCTTGGACGAAGGTACAAGGCACTAAGAAGAAACTAACAGTCTTAAAGATTCATGGCTCTGTGAACTGGTTCATAAATGGATCTGTGGAGCTTGGAGACTTGACTGTGTATCGCTCGTACAATGATGGCTACTCTAAAGACGGTGATCCAACAGCGATCGTGTGATTATCGTCCCACCTACGTGGCGAAAGGACTTTTGGGGTCCATTGATTGATGTTTGGCGGAAGGCGATTGTCGCTCTTCGAACAGCAACGCGTATCGTTTTCCTCGGATTTTCATTTCCTGATACTGACTCCCATATCAAATACTTACTTGCTGCAGGACTACAAGAGAATATTTCACTCCAAAACATTTATTGTGCGAATCCGGATGTTCTTGTTAAGAAGTCATTCTTTAGACTTTTGAAGCGCGACTTGGAACGACAGAATGTTGCAGAGTTTTTGCAGATTTACACTTCAAACTTGCTGAATAGGTATGCCCAACAATATGAGTCTGATGCTGCGCATTTCTGAAAAAGCAGGACCACTGAGTGACAAATTATATCGATCAGTTCACTCTTTCTGGTGAAGGGCAGCAATTCGGAACATGATAACGATTAAAGGCGTTTTGCGTGCAATGAGAAGTCCAATCATTACTCCCCACACTTCCATTGGCAATGAGCGACGAAGGATACGAGCATGACTTGAGCGATGTGCTGCCTCCACTCGAGGAGAATGGTTGCTTTTGGGAGGCATGAGACAACTTATTTCAATCGCTCAACGCACCCAAGCACGTTATGCTGATGGTCTTTCGCTGCTTCTCGAACTAGCTCCTGAACTGATTCATCCCACAGCCCCTTCTTGGATGCATTCGAATTTAACCTCGACGCTCGACAGGGCACGTTCAGCGGCTCAAACGATACTAAAAGCGCGGGACGTTTCTCCGATCGAGCTGATTGACGATGACATTCAAGCGGTGAGGACTGAGGTAGCCAAAGCCCCCGATGATCGCGTTTCAGATTTACAGAACTGGCTAAATCGTTTGCAAAGAGCTCGACAGGAGTTGGCGACCGAGAAATACACCGAGTCGCAAGCTATACGACGCGACATCGAGACCTTGGGACAAGGAGTGCGGTTGCCGATCCCCGACTGAGGAAAAGATTACCGAGAGTATCGCTTTCACCCTGATCGTACTTTACGCGTGCGGGTGTTACATCCAGATCCGGCTGAATGGACCAGCGGAGTTGATCTGATTTATGAATCCTATTGGAGAAAATTCTCAGCATCACAGCCGAAAGGAAGGAAAGCACGAAAGCGCACGATTCTGGTGGTTCGAGTTGCCGCCCTGCAGTACAAGATGTGGAACGGCAAAATTATTTACCTTTCTGCCGACAAGCGGCTCCAAGGTCAAATTGATCGCGCCGAAAACGCATTTTGCTCAGCGGGTCTGTGCAAGATCTCGCGTCCGACACGGCGATATGGTCTACCATACTGCTCTGTGTTTCTACGGCCCACGGATCTGCGACAAAATCGCAACAGCTTTTCTGCAACGAAGGGTTGGCACATTCCAATATGTGAAGCTCAGCGTGAGCTTTCTCGCGATAAGGAATCTCCACGAATCGAATCTAGATATGTAGCTTCTTCTTCTCTTAGTCAAACGAGTTTTGCAGAGCTGTTCAATAGAAACATGATGGGTTCTCGCTGGATGTTGGCCACGAGACTGAAAAGGCCTATTTGTTGGCCGGAATATTAACTACGTCAGACAAGGTGGTTATCCATGCCCAGGAATACTAGAGCGCTCTTAGATATTGACGGTACGTATTGTCTCCTTACGTGAACTCAAACGCTGGAGTAGGAATATGACGACCCGTTCTTCTTCCACAACACGAATAATGAACGATCTACTCACCCACTGTGAGGCGGCCTTGAAAACCACTGTTAGCGATCCCAGCAGGTCCAAGACTTTAGACGACTTAGCTAAGTCAATATCTAGCTTGGAGCTATTTGTTAGAGGCTATGAACTCGATAGACGACCCCGCACTCGATACCGATGACGAAATTTTGAACTGGACGTTTTCAGAGACAGCCACTGACTTCGCTAGCGCTATATGGCTGCTCGCGTCAGGTTTTTACAAAGCATCGGCATCGTCGTTGAGAAACGCACTGGATATATCTACTGCGTCTTTATATTTTCAAATCAGAGAAAACACAGACCCAGCCCTTGGATCTTACAATCGATTCTTTGCGGAGTGGGATCGCGGCGATCGACAAACTCCAAACTGGGGCGAAATGAAGCCGGTGATATCGAAACAGCCATCCGTATTGAGATTTGAGGCGAACACGGCCGTTAGCATAATTGACTTCGCATACGATCACTTTAAATACCTATGCGCGTACACACACACTTCCTCATTCGCTGATAATGGAGATCCGGTAACCGCAATCAACATGACTGGCGTGGCTCCTGAATTTCACGATAAGTACTTTACGCGGGGGTGTGAATTGACGGCAGAAACCGTCTCCCTAATCGCTATGCTTTGGCAAGTAGTGTTTCCACAAATTGCAGCAACGAACCCGATCGGGCCGCCGACCAGTGCTGCGTATAAAGAACTCTTCTTACCACCGCTTGGCCCACTTGTTTTAGCTCATAGATGACGCAATGCGACCCGGCTTCCGCAGGTCTACAGTTTTAAGACCTATGAAGTTTCTAAATCGTTTTTAAGTCTTCGGCGTTATCTCCTGGTTGTCCGCAACGCAAGGAGCGGAGTATACGTTTCTTGCGACTAACCTTGTGATCGACCCAGTGATGTCAGCTTCCGCATCTGCCTCCCAGCGGGCGACTAAGCCGGGCTCGGATTCGGCCCTCAACTTCTTCCCATGTGCTACCGGCGTCCGGATCCTTCGCGTAGGCGGCGAGGCGCGCTTCGAGTAGCGCTTTTTCGTGGACCGTTAACGGTTCTTCGTCGTCAAGCCAATCATCGCTGTCGAGTTCAGCCAATCTCAAGCGGATTTCTTGGCGCTCCGTCTTTGTGAGTTTGGGTAGTTCTTCGAGGATTTCAGTTTTGCTCATGGACGCATGATAAATACGCTTATTGTCTGCACGCAAACTTCAATCGTTTTAGACGGTTGAGGAATAAAGACTCAATAAGGACGGTCGTCTGATAAGACTGGATTATGTTCTCGCAAAACCGCGCCTGGCGGCGCTCGAACATAATCAGTCTTATCAGGACGCCTCGCCGTCTATTCATTTTTTCTGATTGCCACGGTCCTGCCGTCACTTCTTCCGGCATTATGCTACGGCTTTCACTCGCCTACGGCTCGTGTCTGATGGCCGACGTCCGACGATGCTCGTGCTACGACGCGGCGTTTCTGGTGACACTCAAGTCAAACCTTCCTTTGGAGTCGGCAGTTCAGTTTGACCGCGATTGAAGTCCGATCGGCCACATCCCGGGAGCGCAAAATAAAATCAAGAACAGAAATCAGGCGAGCAGACAAGATAGAGTTGAAAAATGTGATTTCGAGTCGGCGTAAGTTCTTTGTTTTCAGAATCATGGAAATCAAGAATATCTATAGATTTTCCCGAGAATCCTGAGAACTCGGTTAAAGCCATTTAGGTCAGAGGTTTACAGCCTGATTTTGTTGTCAAATTTCGGAGGGAATAATTCACCTAAAGGATTGCTTTAAGCGATGACGAAAAGCGTACACGGTGGCAAGAGAATGCTGGTAAGGCGCAGCTCGAGTGTGAATTGATCTAAAGAGATAACTGTTGTTGAACCGGAAGGGCCTCACAGCGATCTTTTCAGGAGTCTCAATGGGGCAATGGTTGAATTGGCCTTTACCGTTTGGAAGCCTTGCGCGCCTTACGCGGACGACCAACCTTGCGATCCTTCACTGCGTCAAGGTCTTTCGGATCGATCAGCCACTCACGGCCGAACTTTAAACGCCTTCAGACGCTTAGCTCATGAATCAACGCCCGTACTCTGCTTGGCGTTACGTTTAGGCGTTTCGCTGCCTCAACCGTGGTGATGATCTTCATGGCCCAAATATAGCATTCTGCGAAAACTATAGCGTCGCGCAATAATTTTGTTGACAAGCGAAAGTCCTGTCTTTATAGTGGGCCGCACCCACCAAAAAGAGCGGGCTGGCAAGTGCGCTAACACTCGCCAACCCTTACACAGCCGACTCCTATCCGGTTAAGAATGAGGAATCGACCATGCCGAATAATGCTATCACGAGCACTCACGGTGAAACACCTTACGCCATCGTAAAACTAACTCCTAATGACCTTGAGCCGAAAGATTGGGCATTCCTCCGAGAATGGGCCAACAACCTTGGCGTGTCGCTTGAAGAATTGCTAAAGCGCATTTTGGTTGCAGCAGTAATAGGCCAGCTCTACGCAGAGAAGATTCCTGAGATTTGAGACAGCCTCACGCGTGTGCCCAGTTACGCATGAGGCTAGGGGCGTCGGAGTTTGTGACCTCACCACAGAGTGACCTCACCATGCACGACGCTCCTAAGATAAGCGTTACCGATCCGAGAGGGGGCAAAGGATCGGTGACGCTTTAAGAGGGCGCTATTGTTAGGTGGGTAACAGTAGCGCCCTTGCTATTTCTAAGAGTTGCGAAACTAGTCCTAAGAATCATTCTTAGCGTGCGGGCTAGTTTCGTGCCATGAACATCCAACGATGCCCTTCTAGATCCTCAACCCGATATCGTCGCGCTGGCGGCCCATCCTCGGGTTCAGACAAGATAACGGCTCCTGCGGCCTTAGCCCGAGCATAGTGCTCATCGACGTCCTCAACATAGACGAGAATACCATCAATGATCCATGGCAGAGCGGACCATAAGGCGGCAATCTCGCAGTTGCCACGATGTCGCTTGGGGCCTTCGTAGTCCGCCGACGGACTGGCCAACATGATTAGTCCATCCCCGATCGACATTTCTCCGTGAGAAAGCCTCCCATCGGAAGACGTGAAGCGAGCTGTCTCCGTGAATCCAAACACTTCCGCCAGCCATTCTAGGGCGGCAATGCCGTCCTCATAGGTCAAAAACGGAACCACGTCTGGCATCTTGTTCTCCTTTCGCCATGCCACGAAGGTTTCGAACACCAAACACGCACGATGGCACTACCGAGCCGGCCGTGCCGCCTAACATTGTATATCCGGACTAGGCCGCTCGGTTTATGCGGATCGCATAAAACCAAATCGACGGGGTTCAGAGTGCTTGCAGGGAACTCCTGACGCCTTGGCCACCGGGGTTCAGCGTGAGTACAGATCATCGTCGTCGCCACCTCTTGGTGAACCGCAGATAGGCCTTTGCTCTTCTCTTTGCAAAGGGCGTGTCGCTTAAGAGGGCGCTATTGTTAGGTGGGTGACAGTAGCGCCCTTGCTATTCCTAAGAGTTGCGAAAATAAACTTAAGAATCAATCTTAGGAGAGCAGACAAGATAGAGTTGAAAAAGGTTCCTCACCTCACCGTAAGTTCTTTCTCGTTAACATCTTAAGAATTAGGAATCTTAGGGAATTTTCCTAAGAATCTTAAGAATTGAGTTAAAGGCATTTGGGTCAGATGTTTGCAGCCTAAGATTCTCGCCAGCTTCCGAAACGAAATCGATCCAGAATTTTCTTGACCAGCCACGCAAAAAATTATCTCTTCGCTGGAAGTTCGCCACGAATGCTGCGTCTTTAGAAGTTGAATTCGATTTGCACCGCGTGAGTTTGGTTTCCCTCCTTTTCCAACGCGTCGCTGCAGAAAACAACAACTCAGAATTCTGATCATGTTGTAGACTGCCGGCGCCCGTGGCTGCACCTCGGGAAAGGACAATGACAATGCCAGTTCACAAACGGGGAGACAGATGGCACTACGCATTCTGTATCCGCGGAGTCCGGTATCGGGGAGCACTCCCTGAAGCACGGAACAAGATCCAAGCTCAAAAGGCCGAGACAAAGATTCGCCAGGAGGTTTATGACGGTCGATATGGAAGACCGACTGGTGAGACATCTTTCGAGAAGTTTGTAGAGGAGGTTTATAGACCTTGGGCCAGAGAGAACAAGCGGTCTTTCGAAAACAATGAGAAATACAAACTGCCGATGATCTACGAAAGCAAGAGTCTTAAGGGCAAGACCTTTGCTCAGATCTCGCCGCTGTTGATCGAGAAGTATAAGAAGGAACGGCGCGAGTCGGAATTAGAGAACGGAAGGACTCGAAAGCCCTCGACGATTAATCGAGAGCTGCAGATACTCTCAAAGATCTTTTCGCTCGCGATCAGGTACGGAGTCACAGACAAGAACCCATGCGTTGAGGTTCCGCTGTTGCCGAGAACAATAAGCGAGTGCGTTATCTGTTCGACGATGAGGAACAGCGACTCTTGTCAGTCTTAACAGGTCCGCGTGGACACTTGTTGCCGCTCGTGGTTCTTGCGATCGGCACCGGCATGAGGCGAGGCGATTTGTTCAATCTCACGTGGGAGAAGGTCGATTTCCAACGCGGATTGATCTACGTGCCAAATTCAAAAACGGGAAGAGACTATGCGGTGCCGATGAACGAAGACGTAAGAAGCACGCTAAAGCAGATCCGAAGCACGATTCGCGGCGGCGGATACGTTTTCATCAATCCCGATACCGCCAAGCCTTACACCGACATCAAGACAGCGTTCGGGACGGCCTGTCAGTTAGCGGGAATTGAAAACCTGCATTGGCACGACTTGCGTCACACGTTCGGGACCAGGCTCGCGGAAGCGGGTTGCAGTGAAGCGACGATTGCCGATCTGATGGGACACTCCGATCCGCAAACGACGCGACGCTACACGCATGCAACGGATCGAGCGAAACGAGCTGCGGTGGAAGCGGTAAGATTCGCGTGCTCTGCCACAATCCTGCCACAAAACAAGAACGGCCACCTTTGCAGGTAGCCGTAAATGCTTGATTTAATTGGTCGGGGCGAGAGGATTCGAACCTCCGACCTCACGGTCCCGAACCGTGCGCTCTACCAGGCTGAGCCACGCCCCGACATCTCACCGAAATGCTTGCTGATAATAGGGAAGGGCGGTAAGCCTGTCAAACTTCCGCTCCAGCCCGTGTGACGTGCGAACAAGTTTTACCGACCGAAACGCTCATCCGACCAATCGCTAAAAACAAATCCTGCCCCCAATTTCATTGACTTTAGCAGCCGCGTGACGCTTACAATCGCGCATCGGCAGGAGTCCCAGCGCGCTCAGTTCTCAAGACTTCACCTTCAAGGAGACAACAATGGCTTTCGAATTTTGTTGCTTCATCAGTTACCCACACGGTCAGGAAAACGTCCTGGTCCCTATCGTCAACGACTTCGTCGACGGACTCAAACGCGAAATCGGCGCCCTCGACCGTCGCCCACTCTGGTTCGATCAGGTGCTCACCGGCGGCCGCCGCATCGACCACGCCATCGGATCCGGACTCTGTAAAAGCGCCTGCATGATCATGCTCTACACGCCTCTCTACTTCGACGAGGAACACGTCTACTGCGCACGCGAGTTGAAAGCGATGCAGGAGCTAGAAGAGGAACGACTCATGACGCTCCAGGACAAAAGCTTCGGCCTGATCATTCCCGTCATACTTCGCGGCGAGAAACGTTTTCCCGAAGGGTTGAAGAAAGGAAAGTTTTACGACTTCACGCAGTTTCTCTTCAATAGTCCATCAGACAAGATCCGAGAAAGATACGCGGCCCAGATCGCGGAGATTGCCGCTTACATCATCGAGCGTTGCGATGCACTCGAGGCTGCGGAAAAAGACCCGGCGCACAATTGCGACACGTATCCGTTGCCAAGTATCGAAGCCGCGAGAGAGTTCGTCGAGAAGGTGCTGGGCAAGAAGATCGTCGAAGTGGCCGACGCCTTCCCCGGCCGGAAAGTCGAAGCAGCGGCGGAGGTAAATCCATGAACACCGACGAGACGCGCGGTCAAATCATCACCTTCTACTCCTACAAAGGTGGGACCGGCCGCAGTATGGCGCTCGCCAACATCGCCTGCCTCCTCGCCGAGCAGCAGACCGCAGCCGGTGGCAAGGGAGTGTTGATGATCGATTGGGACCTCGAAGCTCCCGGTCTGCATCGTTATTTCGCCAAACGACTCACCACTACACGACTCGGCATCGAAGGTCCCGATCGCAAAGAAGTGCACAATTCACTGCCGGGTTTGATCGATCTCTTTTATGAGTTTGATAGGCAAGTCAGTATGTCCACGACGGACGGCAGTGGGACCACCGAGCAAGCCGCACGCGAGGCGATCGGCCGCGTTAAGTTATCAGATTTTGTTCTTTCAACCACGATCAGCGGCCTGAGTCTACTCAAAGCCGGCAAGTTTGCTGCGCAGGATCCAAACGAGTATTCGGAACGCGTTAACAAGTTCAGTTGGGAAAATCTTTTCAAGAAATCACCGCACTTGATGCGTATGTTTGCGGAAACTCTGGCGAAGCAATACGCCTACGTGCTGATCGACTCGCGCACCGGTGTCACAGACATCAGCGGCATCACCACAATGCTGTTGCCGGAAAAGCTCGTCATCGTCTTCACCCCCAATCTTCAGAGTTTGAAAGGCGGACTGGAGCTGGTCCGCAGAGCGACTGACTATCGGAAAGAGTCGGTAGACCTGCGCCCACTCACTGTGTTCCCGCTCGTCTCGCGCGTCGAGGCAAACGAACCGGAGCTTCGTCATGACTGGCGTCTGGGTAACGCCGAGCACGAAGGTTTCCAGCCTGAGTTCGAAAAAATACTAACCGAGGTGTACGGCGAGAAGATTACGTTGAATAAGTATTTCGACGAACTGCAAATTCAGCACATCCCGCGGTACGCATACGGTGAAGAAGTAGCGGTGCTGATTGAAAAGACGGCGGACAAATTCTCGCTGCGACGCAGCTATCAGTCGTTCGCGATGAAACTGGTGAAGCCGCAGGCTCCGTGGGAAGGCGAGATTGAGGAAGGCCCAAAAGGCGAACATACAGAATCGTTCGTTTCTCAAGCCGTTTCCTGGGTGCTCCAACGCGCCGACAAAGTCAACGTCGCGTTGTTTGCATGGAGCGTGATCGTAATCGCCTTTTCACTGCTCCTGATTTATTCGCAGTCGCAACGAAACCGGGCCTCACAGGAGGCGTTGCGAGTTGAGAACGCGGATTTAAAGAAACAGGTGACGGATCTTCAGGATCCGATAAGAGGAGTGCTCGCGGACAAAGACAAGCGAATTGCGGAGTTGCTTCAGCAGGTCGAAGCCGTGAGTAACGATCGCGACAACGCGCTAATCGAAAAGCAGAAGACGAACGACGCTGCGATACTGAGCAAAGCGCAGGCGGATCGAGCGACGCAAGCCCAAAAACAGGCGGAGACTACGCTGGCTACTGTTCAAGCGGACCGAGATGATGCTCAGCGCTCATATCAGGATGCGCTGAATAGATACGCGGCGTCGCAGAAGGAAGTGAGAACTTTGCAGGGGCGTCTCGCTCAATGCGGTCGCAGCACGGCGCCCGGCGACCGCTAACAGTACTTCTCAATCCGCAGAGCTCAAAACTGCTTCAATATACTTTCGCCTGACCGCGATGGCCTCGAGATGTTGTTCGAGATTCTCTGCTACAGCGGGAGGAAGCAACTGTCGGTGTCTGACCAGCATGTCGGCATACTCGCCGAGCACTTTCGAATCGATCACTTCACTGATCCGCAGCTCGGGGTCGAGCAGGGAGCTGGAGATCGACGCGGCTTTCTGTGCATCGCCCGCTGCTCGATGAGCAACTTCCAGATAATATATGGCCCACGCATAACCGCTAAACGCGTCGGAGTATGCCTGCCCGTTCCACTTTTCGCTTCCTGTCACTTTCGCTGAAGTGCGTTTCAGTAACGTATGAGCGGCTGTGAGTCTGCGTTTGCTCGCTTCAACAGCCTCGGTAAATCTCGATTGATTCATGTAGAGCGTGACAAGCTCTCCTAGCGTGTCGCAGGTTGCTTCTTCAGACTCGGGTAACCTTGCAAGAGACATTAACGCTTCTTCGAAGAGTTTCTCGCCTTCGTCAGGCTTCTTTAAATCATGAGCGTAGAGGCTGCCGAGTTGAGTCAAAGCCCCACCATAAACTGTCGACTTCGCCGACCGATCACGCCACAAAGCCCCCAGTGCGGCTTTATATCTCTCTTCGGCTTCGGTGAAGTTTTTACGGCTATACCGATAAAAGTTTCCGAGTTTTATTAAGACTTGGGCCAGTCTTTCGTTGGCTTCCGAGTCATGAGCGGGTGTCTGGATCCTCAGACCTAAAGCCAGGAGATAAACGCTCTCAGCAGCCGATATCCGGTTTAGCTTATAGAACAGGTCAGCGCACTCTTCAAGATGGGCCGCATTCACTTTTTGTTTTTTCGCTATCTCCTCATGATTGTCGTTTGCCGCTCGCTGGAGCGAAATAACTTCTCGCTTCGAAAGTTCCGCATTTTGAAGCGCTTGCGACAGTTTGAAGGCGTATTTCGCTGGTATCTCCAAACTCTGGTTCGAATAGATCTCTCCCAGTTCACTGTAGGAATCAGCTAGTTCACGAAGCGCCAGCTGACGGTCCTCACCATGGAGAACCTGCTTTTCCTGAAGGTCTATAGCTCGAAGCATGTATTTTCCAGCTTCGTAGTAATTGTTCTGAACTGCGTAGAACTGAGCCACCTCCTTGAGCGTGTCGAGTTCATCGTTTTGAGACTGTTTAGTTGCGAGGACGCGTTTGAAATACGGTTCGGCTTCGGCGTAGCGGCCCACGTCTCGGTACAACCGCGCGATCATTTCCAGGTTCGCCGTCTCGTATATCTGGTCAATCAGTTTAGGATTGGCGACGAGGTAATTCACCGCGCGGGTGTAATATTCTTCCGCCTTAGCCGGATCGCCCGCTTCAAGATACGTGTGTCCGGTACCGTGCAAAGCGTCGAACATCTCCGCACTCTGCCCGCCCGATACTTTCTCATGAATCCTGATCGACTCCTCGTATGCCGCGAGCGATTCCCTGTATTTGTCGAGCTTGCGATTTGCGGCGCCCACATTCGCCAACACCCAGGCCTGGAGTTTCGCCAAGCTCAGGATCGGAATTCAGCCTTTGCCGAATCATTTGGTCCGTCATGTTGAACTCGTAAAGCGCGCCGCTGAAGTTGCCTCGTTGAAACGAATCGAGACCGTTACGGCTCATCGAATCCAACTGGAGCCGTTCAGCACTTCGTTGGGCCTGATCGCGAGCGGCTTCCGCTTCATCGGCTGCTTTCTTCTCGCGTTCCGCAGCGGCTCTTTGTTCCAGAGTTGCGCGTTGCGCCGCTTTGGCGGCCGTGTCGGCGCGTTGACTCTCTTCCTTTGCTCTCTTTTCTTCCTCCTGCGCGTGCCGTCGTTCCTCTTCCGCCTTTTTCTGGGCGTTTTCAGCGACCAGGCGATGTGCTTCGGATTCTTTTCGCGCCGCTTGTTCCGCCGTGAAGCTCGCACGCGCTTCTTCAGCGAGGTTCCGCGCGAGTGTTGCGTTTCGTGTGGCCTTCGCGAACGCGTAGACCGATACACCGGCCGCAACTACCGCAAGCAGTGAAATCAAAACGAGTGCGAACGTGAAACGGCGCAGACGCGCGGCGACGCGACGCTGTTGCTCCGCGAAGTTTTCGGCTTGCTCGCGTTCGTGACGCTCTCGTTCCAACTCAGCGTTACGCTGACGATCCCGTTCTGCGACGGCGGCGTCACGCGCTCGTGTGCTCTGGTCGAGGTAGACCACAGCTTCGTCGAAATCCGGGTGATAGCGTTTACCCCACGCGGCATTCGGCTTTGATTCCTGATACCAGTCGAGGATGATTTGTAGCGCCGGATCCTGCATCAGTCCTTCGCTACCTTCGCGGTGAAGGACGGTGGCCTCCGCGAGGCGACGGTAATATCGCGCGGATTGCGCCTCTTCATTCACCCACAGCTTCAACCGCTCCCAATTGCGAATCAAGCTCTCGTGCGAGATGTCGATAACAGTGTCAGCGTGCAAGGGAACGCCCGCGGGCGGCATCAGAAACGAACGTCCGACACGACGAAACACGTCAATTACGGCAGTCATTTCCGGCAAACTCGCGCCGGCGATAGTGCAGAGTGCGCCCATGCGAGTGGGACGGCGGATCTCACGATTGTCCGCACCGCGTTCGGTGAGCGCTTTAAAAAGTTTCTCCGCAATTTCGCGACTACGCGCGTCCGGCAGTTCGTTGAAAGCTTCGTCGGCATGCCGCGAAAGCGCGAACGACATCGTTCCGATCGCTTCGTAATGTTCCATGCCGATCGGTTCGCCGTTGCGACGGTTAGCCTGCCAGTGTTCCCAAGTGCGCATCAGCGCGTGTTGCAGAATGGGAAGTTGATCGGGGTTGTCGCCGACGTCGTTCAGCAGACGATTGACGAGAGGTTCAGTGATCTTTCCGCGAGTAACGCCGACTGGTCCAGTTACGGCGAAGCGTCGCTCGTCACGCGTCATGCGCGGGATCAGATACTGTCCATCGTTGATTGCTTCCGGGAGTCCCTGAAACTGAGCACAGTCGCCGAGAAAATCGGAACGCATGGTGAGCACCACGTAGATCGAGAGTTCACGCTGCTGCGCCGCTTCAAGCAAGAGCTTCACAAAGGCGGACGCTTCGTCGGCGTTTGTGTTTTGCTGGGCCGCGCGAAAGCGAAACAACTCTTCAAACTGGTCCACGACGATCAGGAGCTTTTCATGTTCGCCGAGACGGCCCTGGTACGCGACGTCGACTATACCCAGCGATCCGCCGCGCAACGTGGCGTCGATCACTGCTTCTGCTTCATCCGGGCGCAGTCCGGCGCCGGCTGCCGGAAGAACATCGTCCTTCACGAGTTCCGCCGCCAGATTTCCGATGGGATCACCACCGGGCCGCATGACCGCGATGCGCCAACCCGATCCGGCGCCTGCCATCAGACCACCGTGCAATGCAGGCATCAAACCCGCGCGTATCAGCGACGATTTGCCGCTGCCGGACGTCCCGACGACCGCCAAAAAACGCGTGCGCTGAAGCCGCGTGAGCAACGCGTCTGATTGTCCTTCGCGCCCGAAGAAGAGGCGGTACTCTTCCGTTTCAAAAGGTCGTAAACCGGGGAAGGGATTCTTTTTGCGATTTGATTCGATCATCCTTGCTCTCCTTCCGACGCTTGCAAGGCCGTCACGAACTCATGCAGGTCGTTAGGGTCGAACGACTGAAAATTGCGAATGACATAAGGGACAAGATGCGTGAGGAAATCTTCTTTTTGATCGCTTGGCGGTGCACCAACGTAAACGGCGCTGGCGAGCCAATCATTTTCGCGACCGTAACCGTAGGCCTTTTCGAGATCTTCAAGGTTCTTGCGCACCCATGGCTCATCGCCGTTGCCGAAGTAGACGAGGGCTGCGTCGCACTCGCGCAGGTTCTTGTGGTGATAATCCATTAGCGTGCGGCCCGTTTCGCCGTCGAGCCAGGTAATGACTTCGATGTTCTGTTTGAAGAGATACTCTTTGATCGGCCGAATGAAACTGCGGTCGCGGTTCTCGCAGATGAGGTAAACCTGTTTCAGTTTTGAACGAACCGGTTTTGCTGCCGCTTGCTTTGCGGGCGGATTAAGTTTTTCGACTATGCGCGTCTTCAAGTCTTCAATGCTTGTTTGCAAGAGCTCCGCACGTTCGCCGACGCGGTTCTGTAACGCGGTTACGAATTCTTTCTGTCGCTCGTCGGTAATTTCGAGCGCAGGCGTCATCAATCCCTGCGGTATCCATAGAAGACGCGAGAAGTTCGGATCCTTCGCCGTTCGTTGCGCAGCGAGATCGTCCTGAATACAGACCAGCGAACGCGGATTGTCTTCCGGCGTTGATCCGTAACGTTTTCCAATCAGGTGAACTGAGAGTGCACAACGCGCGAGTGATTGATTCACGGCGTCCTGAATCTGTTGGAATTCGGCAGCGGGAAGCCTTTCTTCAGGCAGCACGCCATAACCGCGTTGTCGCAGCTCGTCGCGTACGAGCTCGCGTTCGCCGGCGAGATCGGAAGTAGTTTCCGCGAGATAGACATACTTCTTATCACCGTTGGTTGCAGTAGCGGATGGAGTGATCGTGACGGTCGGAGTTGTTTGCGGCGTGGGCATGACGAGTGGGCCGGTCGTCGCATCCTTGGCATGTTTTAAAGCAACGAGCATGTTGGAGACGTCCCAGGCGAGACGACGCAGCGCCGTCCAGTAGCGCGGATCTTTGCTGGGAACCACCTCGGGTCCGAACTCGACTGGCATTTCGCCTTCCATTTCGTAAAAGGAGTAGCCGATCAATTCGCGTAAAGCTTCCGGTTCCTTTTTCGCGAGGTGGAAAAGCAGCGGTGTCTTAATGACTTTGAAAATGCGCGAACGAAACGCCGGTGCGCCCGGCGGCGGCTCTGATTGACCGAAAGCCTGCAACTCGCGAAGGCACCAGTCCGACTGCACGTAACGCGGCGAGAGGATCGGGATCAGCAGTAACGAAGTCGTCACACCTTCGCTGATTGCCGCGGTTAACAGGTCGTTTCCATGAAGACTGCGCTCGTCGCGCCAGACGGTGGGGAGGTAGCCGAGATTGTTACTGACCAACCGTGGCAGGCGGTCGACCAGCAGGTCGACCCAACCTTTAACATCGCCAGCCGGATCTTCGTCGTCAAGGTGTCCGTAACTTATGAAAATGTCGTACTTATGGGGCATGAATCTTTCTCTGGGAAAGAAGAGGACGGATACTGATGGCCTTCTTAGGCAAGCAACAAAACTAAGTTGCTGTATACATTGCAAGGTGTAATTCTGTCAATAAATAGCGGGAGATCCGTCGCGAAGAAACTGAAAGGCGGGATTAGCCGAGAGGCTTTTGGAAATTCAGGTTGGAAAACTAAAAACCAAAGGCGTCACCGGTGTCCCTGCCGGTAACGCCTTTACACTCAAACCCTGTCGCGAGATTTATCACTCAACCGCGCGGTTTGAATTTTCTCCGGACCACGCCGACCACCCCAAGTAGGCCGGTCCCTAACAGGAGCATACTTGCAGGCTCAGGAACGGGATTCGGTACGCCAACGTCGCTACCCTCAGCGGTTGGCACGTTCTGGAACCTGACAAAGATCGCGGCACAAATCTCTTCTTCAGTCATCCCGGCAAATAACGCGCTGTCGACGGAGAAGCTTGCAGACTCGCCCGGCGAGATACCCGAACCTACGTTACCTGCCGTAAAGCTGCCGCCGGTAAGGAACCCGAAATCCAGCACGACAGAGTTACCGAATCCGTGCGGGACATTACCTAAGGCGCCGTCTGTAAAGCTAAAGACCGATGAGCCGATGGGTACCGCGTTAGCCTGGGCGCCCGTGAAACCGTTCAGTCCGGTTGAGTTGTCGTCGTTTGCGTCAAAATCACCAGGTTCGAGATCGAAGCCGATTCCCGTAATCGTGGAGCCGGTGGGCGACGTGTTGGTGACTGTGAAGATGAACGTGTTGCCAACTAACGTGCACGTAACGGTAGCCGTGGAAGCACCGCCAGTGTCAACACCAACAATATTAACCGTATCCGCTTTGGCTGTCGCCGCACTCAACAAGATCAGAGCGAACAATGAGAGTATGATTCTTTTTGCGTTTATCTGGGCCATAGAACCCCCTGTATATCTTTGGTTTGGGTCACCGTTTATACCCCTGAGGCCAGAACCGGTCAAGGCAGGAAACTGCCAAAATCGACTGGCAGGATAATGCGGCACAAAGACCGTGCCATAGTTCTTTCGGATCTAATATAAGGACGCTACCCCGCGAACCTTGGGTTTATGGCCTGATAGTCACTTCTTTGAGGAGCGTTTTCTGCGGATCGACCTGAACGTTGTATCTCAGCAAAGGTTGTCGTGTTAGTGCGTTCGTAAGTTTCACCGTAGCTACTACTTCTTTGCCGCTGGGTTTCATTACCAATTCATACGGCCGTCCGTCGTTGGTTGTTACTCTGATCGGAACCGGGTCAGGGAAGGCGTCACCCGGTTGAACCTGTCGCAGCACCACTCTTATTTCTCCCTGTCGTTCTAAGTACTCCGCGGTGACCTGATACTTCGGGTGGCCCACACCGTAAACCCAGCGCTGAAAAAAATCCTTGAGGTCTTTTCCTGAGGCCTTCTCGAGTGCTGCGCGTAGATCTTCCGTGCTCGCTGTTCCACCTTTGTGCGCGTGGTAATAATCGCGAATACTGCGAACGAAAACATCATCACCGAGAGACGAGCGCAGCATGTGCAGCACCCACGCGCCTTTTTGATAGTTGTTGGCGTTGAGGAGATCCATCAGGTTTTCTGTGTCGCGATCGAAAATTGGCGTGAGTTTCCTCTTCTCGTACGCGAAGACACTATCCGCGGCGGCTTTCATGTACTCCTGAAAGGAATCCTCACCTTCGTATCGCTGCACGAATAGGCCGGCGAAGTACGTAGCGAAGCCCTCGCTTAACCACAGATCGGACCAAGTCGATTCCGTCACTGAGTCGCCAAACCACTGGTGCGCGATCTCGTGCGCTATCAGGGCGACGGTCCCTTTAGGAATGCCATAGCGCTTACTGATCTTTACTCTCTGTTTTGGGTTGAACAATGAGCTCGTGAAGACGATCGCGCTCGCGTTTTCCATGCCGCCAAACTGAGTGGCGCCCACGATCATCGCCAGCTTCTCGTAAGGATAAGGCGCGATGATCTCGTTAAAATATTCAAGCGAGGGAATCGTTGGCGCGAAGCCTTTGACTGCGACATTGCGGTCCGAACCAGGCACGTAATAAGCAATCGGTACCGGACTCTTTGCGCTCGGTTCGATATGAGCAAACTGGCCGACTGCGATGATCATGCAGTAAGGCGGAATCGGAGCGCCTATCGAATAGGTCCACGTACGATTGCCGCCGGCACTTGTCTGAACATCCTGCAATCGTCCGTTCGCTACTACTTCCTGGCGATCGGAAACCGTGATATTGAACGTGATCGTTGCCTTCGCAGACGGATGATCAAGTGACGGTATCCAGTGATGGGCGCGGTTGGGCCAGTTGTCGCCAACTGCGGAAGGCAGCCCGTCTTTGTCCTTACTCATAATCAACCCGTCTTTGGGTCTACCTTGATAGGCGACGTCCACGACGAGTTTGGTTCCAGGATTTGCGGGTTCGGCGAGTGTGATCTCCAGTTTGCCGTTTCTGTGTGAGAACGATGCTGGTTTCGAATCGACGCTGACGCTGTTTGTCTTCAACTCGCCGAAGTCGAGGTCAATCACTGCGGTCTTCTTTAGTATGAGCACGTCGATACGTGCGCTACCGGTGACGATCTCCGAAAGTTGATCGTTAAGCGTCAGACTGACAACGTAGTGCTTCGGTTGCCAGGTATCAATCAGCCGTTCAACGCGAGCTGCGAAGACGACAGTTGACGAAAGAACTGTAAGCGTTAGTAAAAGGAGTAAACGGCGTGATGTTTGAGTCATGAAAGTTAACGAATTCCGAGCATCAACAGGGCTGAACGATCAGACACATTTCTATCGGAGTCGAGCCACCTGCTGTATTCGACCAGTTCATCATCCATCACAGGGCGATTGCCTAGACGTGCTGCTGGAGTACGTTCAAAAGCGCGATTGGTCAGTGCCATGTGTGGCTTACGCACCGGCAAAGGTGTGGTTGACGTCAGCGCCGCTTCCGCCGATTCGATGTCGGGAAAGAAGTCGTCGTACGCAAGGAGATGCCAAACGGTGTCTGCTCCGTCGCCTTCAACCGCCAAAACGCGGAGCAATCCAAAGCCGCTCTCAAGTTGAAAAATTAGGTCGTCACCCGCGATAAATATGTGATTTGCCAAACGAAAACAGCACCCCTAGAATCAGGCAATCTGCGATGAGCCAGTTCGATTCAACCAAAGACTACTACGCTGTTTTGGGTGTCGACAAGGATGCCGCCGCTGTCGAAATCGATCGCAGTTACAGGCGATTGGCTTCGAAGCATCATCCCGACCGCGGTGGCAACGAAGAACAGATGAAGTTGCTGAACGAGGCTTATGGCGTTTTGAAAGATACGACTCTGCGCAGTTCGTATGACGCGGTTAGGCGACCTGCTTCCTATGTTGACGTAGAAGAGGTTTCCCGCAAAGGCGCAAAGCCGCAAAGAAGTGTCAATACTCCCACAGCGCGTGACGTCGGCGTCTTTGGTCATCTTCTCAGCGCGGGATTGTGTTTAGCCGCGGGTCTGTTCCTGCTGTTGTTACTGCGTATTCAGTGGATCTGGTTTCTGTGGCCACTCGCGATACTGGCTGTGTTCGTCGCCGGGTTCGGTGTGCTGCTGGCGCGCAGTGCGATGGTGAAGGTAAACGATTCGCTGCCCGCGACTAATCGCTTCAAGCGACACACGAGGATCCAGGAGGTCGCATTCTGGGTCGTGATCGTTACTAGTTGCGTCGGTCTTTACCTGTTGATGTCGTGGGACTTGACGAGATGATCCAGGGTCTCGACCTGCTGTTTCTCGAAGTAAACAGCCTCGAAGAATCCGTCGCGTTTTATCAGGGCGTGCTGGGGATGGAGGTCGAGTCGATCAACACGACCGCCGAGCCACCGATGGCCAAGCTTCGTGCGAGTGCTTTGAAGATCACGGTGGCCCAGCATCTGGAAACCATGTTGCGACGCGGACGCGGGGTTCACTTTTTCATCAGTGTTTCAGATGTTGATCAGTATTACGAACAACTCATCGACAGAGGCGCGGACATTCAACCGCCGGTCGACGAAGGTTGGGGTGGAAAGTTCGTGACGATCGAAGATCCCGACAAGTACCGGTTCTTTTTTGTTACGTGGACAAGATGAAGTCATTGGTCATATATCATTTGACATTTATCATTTCAGCAAGCGCAAAATAAACAGCAACAAAATGAGAAATGAGAAATGTCAAATGAGTTATGACCAATGATTTAACCTTCTCGAACGGTTGCTATGCATTACGTCGAAAACCCTCCCAACCCGTGGTTAGTACATTCCGTCGAATGGATCGGTGAGCCTCCTGAAGCGAAGCTCGAAGTCTTTGAAGAGACCGAGACTCGCAACATCATCACTCACAACGACAGTCCTGACGTTGGTTTTGACTACACCGTCAACTGCTACCGCGGTTGCATTCACGGTTGCACCTACTGCTTCAGCCGGCCCACTCACGAGTATCTCGGTTACGGCGCTGGCACTGACTTCGATCGCAAGATCGTTGCGAAGGTGAGTGCGCCGGAGTTGTTGCGCAAGGAGTTGATGAAACCGTCGTGGAAAGGCGCGGAGATCGTCTTTTCGTTTACTTCAGATCCCTACATACCGCTCGAGGCCAACTACAAACTAACACGACGTTGTTTGGAGATCTGCGCGGAGTTTCGCAATCCAGTTGGGGTAATCACAAAGTCGGCGATGGTCCGTCGAGACATAGACGTACTTCAGGAGCTGACGAAACACGCGAGTGTCGGAGTGTTTCTGACGATTCCATTCACTGATGTTGAAGTGGCGCGCGCGGTCGAGCCTTACGCGCCACTCCCGGAAGCGAGATTTCACGCGATGGAAGCGCTCGCTGCCGCGGGCATCAGTGTCGGAATTGGAATCGCGCCCGTCATTCCTGGTCTATCAACCGATATTCCCGTGTTGCTGAAACGCGCGAAGGAAGCTGGAGCGCAACAAGCTTTCATCAACATGCTGCGTCTGCCGGGCAGCGTCGCGCCCTATTTTGAAGAGCGTTTACGCGAGAAACTGCCGACCAAGGCCGATCGCGTCATGAATCGCATTCGCGAAGCGCGCGGTGGAAAGCTCAATTCCGCGGTCTTCGGCGAACGCATGCGCGGCAAGGGCCAATACTGGGAGGCCACAGAACGTCTCTTCAAAATTCATTGCGCGCGTCTCGGCTTCAATAAGCGACGCGAACATAAAACACCCGCCAACTCCACTTTTCGCAGACCATCAGCGCAGGCAAATCTGTTTGGTTAAGGTATAATAGCCTCCACTCAAGACATCCCCAGGATCAGGAGGCACTGCGATGCTTATCCGAGACGTGATTCGCAACCGTGAGCCTTACTCGACCAAGGCTTCAGCGACTGTGCAAGAGGCGGCGGAGTTTATGGCTTCGCGCAACATCGGCGCCGTTTGCGTGATTGACGAGGAGGGAAGGCTGCTGGGCGTCTTTTCAGAGCGCGACGTTTTGAACCGCATCGTCGTACCGCAGCGCGATCCGATGACGGTCAAAGTCGGCGACGTGACGAGCGAATTGCGCGCCGTGATCCAGTGCGATGAAACCCCGCATCAGGCACTCGAACGCATGGAAATGATCGGCTCGCGCCACCTGCCGGTTGTCGATGGTGAACGCTGGGTCGGTATGCTTTCGATGCGCGATTTGTTGCGCGTCGAAGTCGGCGAGCAGGGCGATGAGATCAAACTGCTTCACGAATACATTCAGCACTAAAGCCCCCAAGGCCCCTTCCGTAAAACTCAGTTTCATTCGTGTTTCTATGAGAACATTTCTGTATTCGCTAATCGCGTTGACGATAGTCTTTGGTTTGGGGTGCGGCGAAGAGGCACCTACCGGACGTGGCGCAGGCGAAGTGGAAACCTCGCCGCAGAGTGCTACGCAATTCAAAGTCGAGACTGTTGTGGGTGGTTTGGAAGTGCCGTGGTCCATTGTGTGGGCGCCCGACGGTCGCATGATTTTTACCGAGCGTCCCGGACGTGTGCGCGTGTTTGAAAAAGGCGCGTTACGTCAGACGCCGCTGTTTGTCGTTCAGGATGTCGAACAAACCGGCGAAACAGGATTGATGAGCGTCGCTCTGCATCCGCAGTTCAGCACGAATCAGTTCCTGTATCTTTCGTATGGCTACGGAAGCCGCGGTTCGCTCGTGCGTGTTGTGAGATTTCGAGAGACACCGGCAGGTCTCGTCGATCGAAAAGTGATCATCGAGAACATTCCGGCAGCTCAGTTTCATGCGGGTTGCCGAATTCGCTTTGGTCCGGACGGCAAGCTTTACATCACTACTGGCGACGCGACGAAACGGGACCTCGCGCAAAAACTCGATTCACTCGCCGGAAAGACTTTGAGACTAAACGACGACGGCACCATTCCTCAAGACAATCCCTTCATTGGCCAGCCGAATGCTCGCGGTGAGATCTGGTCGATCGGTCATCGCAACGCGCAGGGGCTCGACTTTCAGCCCGGCAGTAATCTTATGTTTCAGACCGAACATGGCCCAAGCAACTTCGATGGACCACCGGGAGGCGACGAAGTCAACATTGTGGAGAAGGGAAAAAATTACGGTTGGCCCACTATTCATCACACCGAGACGCGCGCTGGACTTGAATCGCCGCTGCTCGAATACACACCGCCATGTGCTCCGGCTAGTGGCATGTTCTACCGCGGCGCAGCTTTTCCGAGATTTAAAGGAGACTTCTTCTTTGGCTGTCTGCGCGGCGAGATGTTGATACGCGTCGTGCTCGATGGCCGCAAGGTACTGGGGCAGGAAGGAATCGTGAAGGAGTACGGACGAATCCGCGACGTCGCTGAAGGTCCGGACGGAGCGATCTACTTTTCGACTTCGAACCGAGATGGCAGAGGCAAGCCGGCGAGCGACGACGACCGGATCATTCGGTTGGTTCCGGTGGCAACCACCTCAACTAAAACCACACACCCAAACTCACCGTAATTATTTGTCATTGGTCATTTGACATTTCTCATTTTGAAGAGAGGATGCGTATTTGTGACTCATGTCTACTTTAAACCGTGACGCGAGGCGTAAATGACAAATGAGAAATGTCAAATGACCAATGACAAATGATTACTGCTTCTGCGCCAAAATAGCTGTCTTACTCCAGCCGATCACATGATGCGGCTTAAACCGGTACTGGTGCACGATGCGGAAGTGATGCTCCGTTCGACCAATAACCTCTTTCGGCGGATGGCTCTTGAAGCGGAAAAGGATTTCGAGAAACTTGCCTGCGATTCCGGGATGCACGGGCAAATGGAGTAAATGACCACCAGGGACGATCACTCGCGCGAGTTCTGACAATCCATCTGCGAGCGGCACATACTCCAGCGCGCCGGAAGTCACCACCAGATCCAGAGACTCATCCGCAAAAGGCAGACACAACATATTTCCCTGGGTAAACGAGACGTCGCGTTTGCGGCCGTCGCTGTAATAGAGCGACTTGCGCGCTGCCGCGATTGAAGTCGAGGAAAGATCGAGCGCAGTGATGGAGACGGGAAACCGAATCGAGCGCAATAGCGCCATCGTCAGCAGTCCGGTGCCGCAGCCGGCGTCCAGAATGCGCTGTCCGCGATAGACCGGCAGCGGATGCCTCCGGAAATACTCATCCAAAGAGCGGCCGTAACCATTGATTTTGAAAGTCAACTCGTAAAACCGGGCGATCCGATCGTAATAGGATCCCGCGCGTGCCTCGGTTTTGGTTGCGGTCAGAGCATACTCCATCAGTTTCTCCTAAGCCCTCTGAACTTAGCGGGGAACGGCTACAACGATTGTCAGTTTATTTCATCCCGGATTTGGCGGGCAAATTGTAGCCTTTCTCACAGGGTTACTCAACCGCAAAGATGTCCCGGTATTGTGAGAAACCTCTTACAAATCTCACGGTTGCGCAAGAACCTGCCGGAAACTCGTTCCAGACTTGAGGAGGCGCCGATGAGTAAAATCCGCTGGTTTGTCTTGCCGTTTTTATTCCTGCTGTGTTTTAACCTGGCACCCTTGACCGGCCAAAAACCGTCTGCCCAGGAATCCAGAGTCACCCGCCCGATTGTGCCCCGCTTTGAAGTCGATCTGTTGGTGGACGGACGACCGCTCCCGGAGATCCAGGCGCGCGGTCGGACTTACGTCGAGGCGCTTCGGGGCGAGGAGTACGAGATTCGTTTGAGGAACCGGTCGAGTGACCGGGTGGCGGTGGCACTTACGGTCGACGGGCTCAACACCATCGATGCGAGCCGCACGTCTGCGTGGAATGGGAGCAAGTGGGTGATTGAGCCGCACCAGACGATCACTATCAGTGGCTGGCAAATGGATTCAGATCATGCGCGGCGGTTTTACTTCACTACCGAACGCGATTCGTACGCCGCAAAACTCGGGGTAAGAACAAATCTCGGCGTCATCTCGGCGGTGTTCTATCGCGAACGCAGACGCCCGATACCAATTACGCCGCCTCGCCCGCTTCCTCATCCCATCTATCGCGACGAGGCGCAGTCGTCGTCGGCTGAGGCTCCGGCGACGGGTGCTGCCAAATCGCGATCGGGTGCAGACGACGCAGCGACGGGTATCGGACGGTCGGTCCGGCACGACGTGCGTTACATCGATATGGATCTTGATTCTCGGCCAGCGGGAGAGGTGACGATCTGTTACGACTTCGGTCGATCTATTTCCGAATCAAATCCGAAGTATAAAGTTCGCGGTAAACGCGATAATTAGACATCACCTTTTGCACGTAGCCTTTCGTCTCGTCGAAACCGACCTCGGAAGTAAAAACTCCGGGGTCGAGCTGTTTCGAGCGCTTCAGCCAACGGGCCACGTTATCTTCACCGCCGTTGTACGAGGCCGCGACGGGCTCGAGCATCTCCGGAAACATGTCTTTGAGATTTTCGAGGTACTCAGCACCGACAGTGATTGAGGTTTCTGGTTGGTAAAGCTGGTTCTCGTTGATGGATCGAAATCCAGCGGCTGGTCCAAACTTGACCGCGGCGTCCATCGTGAGCTGCAACAGTCCTCGCGCGCCCGCGGGCGATTTCGCAGTCGGCTTGAAAACACTTTCCTGTTTTATCAAGGCAAGAATGAAACGCGGATCGAGTTTGCGGGCTTTTGCAGCGCTAAGTATCGAATGACGATACGGCGCCGGATATGAACTCGCGACGCGCGCGATAGCCGACTTCACAGCGCTCTCGCGCTGGGCCACGATTTCACGGTTACGGCCGACGATCTCGCTCAAGCGACCGGTCGCCAGCCAGCCGTAATACGATTCGAGGCCGTCACCAATTGCGGCATAAGCCGCGACGGCTTCTTCTTGTCTGCCGGCCCTATCGAGGCTGAAGGCATAGAGGTAAGCGACTTCGGATCTTGACGTGTCAACGGCTTTCGAGAACGAGCGTTTTGATAACTCTTCGGCGGTGCGGATCGCGTCTTTCCAGTTGCCTTCGGAGATGTGCAACCGCAACGCCGCGAAGATCGCATTCGTCTCGACAGCGGTACCCGCGAAACGCTGTCTGGTTAGATTGACCCAGCGAAGTGCTTCTGCCGAACGATTCGCTTCACGCAACGTGTCGATGACGTTCAGGTGCGCAGTATCGATCCGCTCCCCGGTCGGGAATCGTTCGACGTACTCAATGTAACGTGCGGCCGACTCGTTAAACCGGCTCATCCTCAGCAACGAGGCGGCGCTGTAGTTCAACGCCTCGCGTCCTTCTTTAGTCGAAATGTACTTTGCGGCCAGATCATTAAAGACCTTGTAACCGTCTTCGTAGATCTTGCCGAGGAAATAAGAACGGCCGATTCCGAGCATGGCTTCCGGCACGCGTGGATCGTCCGGGTAGTTTTCGATCAACGTCTGCCAGTGAGCGCGGGCCTCGGCGAAAGCGCGCACACTCAGATACACCGCTGCCCGGCGCATGTGCTCGGGCGGCGCCAACCTTTGTAGCTTGCCTCTGGCGTCGCGACTTGAAGCGTCACTGCGACGCACGGAAACAAGCGTCGATTCGCTTGCTGACTGGCCTGCTGCCGGTGAATGGGAGAGAAAAAGTACGAAAACAAAAAGAGCGGTAATTCTGATGAACACTAATTTACTTCTCCCGTTGTCGGGTCTGGTGTGTCTTCGATGATCTCGAAGCTGGTTTGGATTTCCACGCCGGGTCTTAATGTTGCCGCAACGCTGCAATACTTCGTATCGGAAAGTTCGATGGCCTGCTCGACAGCCTTCTGCGCGAGAGCGCGTCCGGTCAGAATGTGATGAACTTTGATCGACGTGTACTTGCGCGGATAGTCCTCGCGCCGGACGCCAGATACTTCGATGACGTAACGCGTTAGCTTCTGCCGCTTTTTCTTGAGAATGCTCGCGACATCTGTCGCAGTGCACGCTCCTGCCGCAAGCAGAAGCAGCTCGGTGGGTGACGGAGCGATCGAACGGCTACTGTCGGTGTCGAGCGTTATCGAATGACCTGACGGAGTAATGCCGACGAACAAATCGTCACTCACGAACCGTACGATTGCTTTGACTTCATTTGCTGCCATTGCGGAAAAAGAATAACACAGGAGCATTTTCCATTTTCCATTTGGCATTTTTCATTTGTCATTTGCGCTACGTACAGAGCACGCAGTGCTGTAACCTCTTCAAAATGAGAAATGAAAAATGCCAAATGGAAAATGGAAAATGTTATGATTTATTGCGCCCTCACGGCGTTCCTCACGAGCGGCAAAGTTCAAAGGTCAAGTCTCGTATTCATCCCCGGCCCAGGGAGACGCCTTTGGTCAGTAACGTGGGAGGACCATCATGGCTGAGATCCTGGTCGTTGACGATGACGACGTCATCCGGGAAACACTCTGCGAATTGCTGTCACAGGACCACAAGTGTCAGGCAGCAGACACGGCTGAGGAAGCGCTTGCGAAACTCGAGTCGCAGCCCTTCGACGTGGTGTTGACAGACGTTTCGATGCCCGGTTTGAGCGGGCTCGACTTAATGAACAGAGTCGTGCAGCTTTATCCCGGCACACCCGTAATCATTATTTCCGGACTAAGTGATGAAGAACAGGCGCAGAGCCTTATCGAGCGGGGAGCGTTTGATTACTTGCTGAAGCCGTTTCGTTTGGAAATGGTGGAGGACAGTGTCAAGCGAGCCCTCGAGGATCGCCATCATTCGAATCCAACACTCGTTCGTTAAAGCTTGCCAGGCGGTCGCATCCGTGCTTGGCGGCTTTGCGCCTTGGCGGGATCAATTTGTTTGTGAAACTACTCTCCGGCAAAGGCGCAAAGGCGCAAAGAAAGGTCTAGCAAGCGTTGGAGATACTATTCCTCACGCAGCGACAATCGACGACGGTTTCGCTCTTGCAGATTCGCGGTGACGAAGAATGTCGTGTACTAGTTCGGCGATGCGATCGGCGGTGAATGGCTTGGCGATAACCCAGTTAACACCGGCGGCTTTCTGCTCATTCGATCCGACAGCCTCGCCCCAACCAGTAATCACTGCGATCGGAATCTGCTGGTTCAAGTTGCGAATCTCCCGCGCCAACTCCCAACCGCTCATGCCCGGCATGCCAACGTCCGTACACACTGCGTCAAACTGAAACTCCTGAAACATCTCGAGCGCTTCACCGCCACTCGCCGCAAGCTGAACGTCACAGTCTTCGCCTTCCAGAATCTCCTGCAGCAGATCGCGCACGAAGTCTTCATCGTCGACGATAAGTAATCGCGGCTGCGCGTGTTCGTCGCTTAACGACAACTGATCGATCATCATCGGCGATGGTTCCGGATTTGAGAATTCGACTGCGATTCCGCCTTCGACAATTCTCGCGATCGGAAGCGTGATGCGAAACTCCGTTCCGTTGCCGTATTTTGAATCGACTTCGACGTTGCCGCCGTGTCGACGAATGATGCCGAAGCTCACCGCCAGGCCCAGACCAAGTCCCGCTTTACCTTTCGTCGTAAAGAACGGATCGAAAATGCGTGACCGCACTTCGGGATACATGCCGATGCCCGTGTCGATGACCTTGATGACGACCGATTGGTCTACTGTGGTAGTCGACAGCGTCAGCTTTCCACCCTCAGGCATGGCATCGATCGCGTTGAAGACCATGTTGACGAGCACTTCACGCAACTCGGAGTCGTCGCCCATGACCATTGCGTTCGATCCGATCTGAAGATCGAGAGCGATGTGAATGTTTGAAGCTTCGGCGCAATTCTTCCAGCGCGGCCGAGTGATCTCGCTCGCATCGAGCAGTATCTGGTCCACCGAAACAAGCTCGAAATCATGATCGCGTCGCTGGCGTGCAAAGTCCTGAATGCGCTTAACGGTTTTGGCGCCGTCTTCCGCGGTCTTGATGATGATCTCGAGTCCGCGCTTAATCTTTTCCGGATCGCTGGTTCGTTGCAGCAGTTGGGCGCGACCGAGAATGCCGGCGAGGGTGTTGTTGAAGTCGTGCGCTACTCCGGAAGCGAGTTCGCCGAGCGCGGAGAGTTTTTCCATCTGCGAGAACTGTTCGCGGATGCGTTCCTGCTCGGCGATGTAATGCGAGAGTTCCTTGACGTGTTTCTCGGCCTGCGCAGCCTGCGTTGCTGACGTTTCCACATTCTTCAAATAAGTGCGATACGTCAGAAACACGAAAGCGATCATCGGCAGCGTGATGACAAACGCGTATGCGCCGATGAAGTAGACCAGCCCGGCGATCACGCCCGCGGCTATCGCGCCGGTGAAATAAGTGATCGAGGTCCAGAGGTAGTGTTTGTGCCACGTTTGCCAGATCGGCTGGTCGGTCTTGAAGGCTGCGCAAATACCGACGATACCCGAGTTGCTCAGATAGTGCGTGAGTGCCATCGTGCAGATGGCGGCCACAAAGGTGGCGGTGATCGGCGCGGTGCGCAAGGCGATGATGTCGCCAAACACGAGTTGCAGAACAGTGCTGGTGATGAAAATGGAAACGGCGGAGCTGCCGAAGTTGAAGACTACGATTCGAGGCTTTTTAGCAAAGCGAAGCGATGAGAGGAACGCTTCAATCGCGCCAACAGTGACCGCGGCGGCACCGCCGTAAAGTAAAAGGAGCAAAAAGACGAAAGTATCCGAAACCGAAATCTGTGAACTGAATCGCGGAATCGGGACCGAGATCTGCGACGACAACACCAGTGTCATCGCCACCAGTATCAAGAAGCCGGAATCAAGTTGGTGGAAGTTGAGCCGCGACGCGGAATAGAGAAATGCCAGGCTACCAGCCCCGGTTACTACCCAGAGGAATGGCCCGAAGAGTTTGTGTCTTAAGGTGCCAAGGGTATCTGACATGTAAAAGTATCAACATCAAGGTGAGGTAACGGTGCCATCAATCAGAGCGGATCGGGGGCGCGAGGCTTCATCAATTACGGGGAACTCCTTCCGTGGGAGGAAGATGGTTTCGTAAGTAGCGCGGAAGTGGAAGCCGCACTTCCGATAAAAAATTTGAGCGCGGCTGTTGTCTTCGTTCACGAGGAGACAAATCGATTTGCTGTTTGCGAGCAGCTTGTGCGTAAGCTCGTTCATGAAGCGTACGCCGTCGCCGTTGCTTCGCCGTTCATCGCGGACCCAGATACCTTCAACGTAAACAACAGCCGACGTTTCAGAGATAACATCAGCCTTGAAGATTAGCTGATCGTCTTCGACAACTACCCAAGTGCGTTCCTGTTCGATACGCCGCAGGCAGCGGCCGCGGAAACCTTTCGGATCTACCACCATCGGGTTGATCCCGCTTTCCGCATATGCGAGCTCAGCCTGAATCGGCATCACCAGTTCCAACTCGTCGGCCGTGGCCGGTCGCAGACCGGAAACCGGACCGAGCGGTGCAGTGGGCCAATTCAATTCAAACAACCATTCGCGACAGGTGAGACGTTGCCGTCGACCCGCACTCGCATAATGCGACCAGAAGTCGGCGACTCGCTCTTTCTCGCCCATGATCATGTGCGTGTTCGGGCACTGCTGCGCGACTGCGGCGAGCAGCGCGAGCGCACGGTCCGACACGGTTTCCATCAACGTTGCATGGCCCACCAGCGCCACGCCTTCGAGCTGTCCGTTCGTGTCGCGACAGCCATAAAACGTACCGCGGTTCAACGGGTGATCCAGGCCGTTGTCCTGAATCAAACTCATCATCGAAACCGTATGAAGCGCGCGCTGGGATAGAAACTGAAGAACTTCCGATTCCTCGTTCCTGGCCAGGGGCTTCACATAGACCGGCGACGATTGCGGCGCTCGTTCCTGAAATATCGATGTGGTGCTCGCTAACATGCGTCTATCCTCTTAAGCAGTCGGGGGACGTTTAGGGATCTTAATTACTGCTTAGTAACCCAGGTAATCGGTGGAGTCGTCGAGAATAGTCAACATCGACGTCCCCGGGTCGCCGTAGGACAAGGCGGTATACGCCTGAATAATGGCATCGCCGATGAGCACGCCGTCGCCAATGAGTACGCCATCGCCGATGAGCACACCGTCGCCGATGAGTACGCCATCACCAATCAGCACGCCATCGCCGATCAGAACGCCGATGGAGAGGAAGATAGTGCCTTCGCCAAGCGAGAGGCCGTTACTGGTCATGATGTTGTTGGCCCAATTAATGCCACTCGAAAATTTCGTCGAGTCACCAATCAGGACTCCGATGGCATCGCCAATCAACACGCCATCGCCAATCAGGACACCGGCAACGTCACCGATAAGCACGCCGTCGCCGAGTAACACTCCATCACCCAGCAATACGCCTTTGGCATAAACCTTTTGATACTGGGTAATCAGCGGAAGGCCCGTTGCGTAGGTCTGACCAACAACCGCGCCTTTGGACCATGAGAAGGTGTAGTTTGCGCCTGAGCCGATCGCGATCGTTGTCTGCGGGTTCGGTGCTGAGGTCGTCAGCAGCGAAGCGCCGAGAGTCGTCGAATTGTTGATGGTGGTGCGCACGAGTTTCGCCAGGCGAACAGCGCCGTCGACGTTGAGTTCACCGGCACCCTGCTCGAGCAGGTTGAAATTCGGAAGCTGCTGAGCGGAGTACATCATCAATACTTTGATCAGGTTCGGGGTAAGAGTCGGATTGGCCTCGAACATTAGTGCGGCAGTTCCGGCAACCAGTGGGGCGGCCATCGAGGTACCGCTGAGTCTCATCTGGTTACGAGTTACGCTGCCGCTCACGCCCGCATTAAGCGAAGGGTTTTGCGTTACGAGGTAGTTATTTGGAGATTGAGCAAAGACCGTCTTGTTGCCGGCAGCAGAGATTTCAGGTTTGATCTGATTGTCGTAATGCTTGACGCCTGACTCGTCGGTCCAGTAGCTCCGCGTCGGTCCACGAGAACTGTAAGACGCGATCACGTCGTCGGCTCTGGTGTTGGTGCCGCGAGTGTCAACTGCACCAACGGTAATAGCGGCTGGTGAATTGCCGGGCGAATGGACCTGACCATAAACTTTTTGACCCGCGGTGTTCTTGCCGTTGTTACCGGCAGCTGCGACCACGACCATTCCCTGATCGACGAGGGCACGCACCGCAATGCAAAGCGGATCGTTCACGTAAGAATTGATGGCCGGCATTCCGAGACTAAGGTTCGCGACTCGAACGTTGTAATACGCGCGGTTCGCCATCAACCAGTTAAGGGCAGAGAGTACGTTTGAAACTTTACCGGTACCTGTCGCATTTAATACGCGCAGGTTGAGCAACTTCGCGCGCGGCGCAATGCCGATGTATTCGCCACGCGAAACGATACCGTTGCCAGCGGCTGCGGCAGCGACGTGCGTACCGTGTCCGTAGGGGTCATCAGTACGGCCTTCGCCAGTGAAGTCGAGATTCACAACAACGCGAGACTGGCCGGTTTGAGTGTCGGTGAATGCGGTGTGCGCACCGTAAATTCCTGAATCGAGAATTGCGATTCCGATTCCACTGCCGTCGAGCGCGCCATCAGTGCTCATCGAGCGAACGTTGTCGGCACCGGAGGTGCGAGCCACGTGGCCACCGAATGAACGGACTTCACTGTCGATTGAGATAAAGGAAACTTCGGGAAAAGATGCGAGCGGTTCAATTACTGAGGTTGGCAGTTCGAGGGCGAAAGAATTGAGCTGGTCGAAGTGCTTTCTGATCTTGACGCCGTTGGAGGCGAGGAGTGCATTCAATTGACCGCTTGGTTTTCCGTCGAGCTGAAGGATGACGCTGACATTGCTTGAGTCCTGGAGTTGTTCGCGAAGGTCGGATCCGAGTTTGTCGTGCTTGCGGCTCTTATTATTGAGCAAGCCAGGTTGGCCTTTGGCGTGAGCGACGCCGGCGAGAAGATTGCCGCCAAGGACCGATGGTCCGAGCATGAGGCTCAGCAGCAATGTAAGCGCTAATAAGCGTCGTTTTAGGTTAGTGGGATTCAACTCTCGTTACTCCGTGACTCAGATTCGACCAAGCTCCAGTGAAAGAAACTGGCGAAACCCCTTTTGCAGAGACTGTGCCAAACGGTTTAAAACACGTAAATGATTGAGAGGGAGCGGCTTACGCGAAAGTTCGCGAGCACAAGCGATGGACTTAGTCTGACCGAACTGCTCAGATTGACCGTTTTTGTAAATCACTTTGATAGAATCGCGACCGCATGGTGCCTGAAGAGATTGAGGTTTATCGTGATCGCATGTGGCGCCGCGATCCGGAATGTCGTGTTGAGGACGTCCTCTCGGCGGAACGCTTTATAGAGGACGTGGGTTTTTGTGAGGCCCTCACGGATTCACGACGGCCCGGACCGTCGTTGTACGTAGCAGTTTGCGGCCGGCGCGACGCGCACATGCCGCGCAACGTGCAGAAGGATCCGGAAAGCAGGCTGGCGTGGACGATTAAGGACGACGTAATGCGCCGCGGCCGCTGTTTTTACGGCAAAGTCTTGCGTGGGCGATCCACATTCATCGCGGCCCGTTTGCTGCCTTTTTTCAATTCCGTGTGGGGCGTCCCACGCAAGAATGAGAAAAAATACTTATCAACTGATTCTCAATTAATTCTCAAGATCATGCGCAGCGAGTGGGAGATGGGAACGCGCGATTTGCGTGAGGCCAGCGGCATCAAGGAGCGCGCTCGTTTCGATAAAGCGTTGACTGAGTTACAGAAAACGCTGAAGGTGATACCCAGCGACGTCCTCTACGAGCCCACGTTTACTTACATCTGGTCGATTTCGGAGGCCCGGTTCGCGGATCAACTTAGCGTCATTGTAGAGAGAGAAGTGGCGGTCAAGGAGATCGCGAGGGCATATTTGGGTGGCGCAGGCATGACAGTGCGTGGCGAGTTGGCTCGCGTGACTGGACTCAGATCGCCTGAGGCTGGATTGGGTAACTGGGCGCTCGTCGATGAAGGTTTTGCGCAACGGCTGGGGCCGGGTGTTTACAAGCTGGCGAAACTTGAATTGGCGAGATCAGCTGCCGGTACCTAAGGCTTTGTCGCCGTGAGTGCTGCCTTCGCGGAGGATTTGCTGCTCGAGTTGAGCGATTTCCAGAACCAGGGGCAGCTGGTCCTGCGCGCTTCCCAATCGTCGCATCATCTGGTCAGTCTCACCCTGGCTCAACTTCCTGATGGCTGTCGTTTCGATCACCTGCAACCGCGTTTTGGCCTGATTCAGGTGTTCAGTGGCCTGTGAATACACATTTTTCAGGCGTTCATGGTCCTCGCCGAGGTCCTTTAATAGTGCGGCCGACTCCGCTGTGCGCAATGTGCGCGCCCGGTTTATGTGGCGCTCGATTTTCAGCATTTCTTTTCTAGACCGGGCCATAATCCGCGACGCCGTGAGCCGGCTTGCAAGGGTTTCGAGGTATGCGTCAGCCAGGAGCGGATTGCTTTGTTTTATTTCGGCCAGCGATTTTCGCTCCGCCGAGGTGAGTTCGGAACTGAACCAGACAACCTCAGTTGCAGTGATTCCATCCGATGCTAATCGGTCGCGCAATTTGGACAGCCATGTCTTGCGGTAAATGAGGAGAATAACCGCTATTACCAGCCCGAGTGCGAACCCAACGGTTAAAGAAAGGCCCGCTAACAGTAAGGAAATCGCCGCTGACTCCGTGGCTGTCGTCATGAAGAAGAGCACGAGGAACACCAGCGGGACCGGTATCGAGGTGAGCAAGACGGCGATCCACGGAGCATGCTTGAGCAAAGAGGCCGTTTTAGCATCCTTCTTGGAAAGTTTGCCGTTTTGACTCGTCTGAAGTTGCATCTCAAGTCTTGTGACCGCGATCTTAGCTTATGAGAACGGCGTCGGCCAGCCTGAGGTTCGGCCAAAGCGATTTCAACAGCGTGACTGTATAATGGTCGCCATAGTACAGGGAAAGAAGCGCAAATGAAGACTCTCGAACGACTCCACCCGATCCTTTGTCTTGTTGGTTTACTACTAATAACGACCGGAGCGGCCTATGGCCAGCCGCCGACCCAGAACGTCGACGGCGGCACTCCGTCTCGTGGACCGGGCAGGCCCGTCACGATACCGCTGACGATCCGCATGAGCTCCGAAGGGACGACGCCCGAACTGACAAACATTGACCTGACTGTGAGCGAGGATGGAGAACCGGCACAGATCCTCTCGATTCGCGCTATCCCAAACTCGCCGATCACGCTCGCGGTGTTGATCCAGGACGATTTGGTGCCTTCAGTTGCCAACGAGATTAAGGCGCTGGCCGAGTTCATTCGCAATCTGCCAAAGGGCTCCCGCGTTATGATCGGATATTTGCGTACGGGCAGTTTGCAAGTCAGACAGAAATTCACGAGCGATCTCGAGAAGGCTGCGAAGTCGTTACGAGCGCCAAGTGGCTCTGCGTTTGTCGGTCCGTACAATCCTTACGTCGAGGTAGTTGAAGCTCTCAAGAAATTTGATGCCCAGCCGTTGGGACGGCGCGCGATCCTGTTGGTTTCGGATGGTTTGGATATCTCACGTGGTGTGGATTCGTCAGCGCCGACGCAGAGTGTCGATCTTCAGCGTGCCGTGAATGAGTCGCAGCGTCGCGGTGTGGCGATTTATGGTTTCTATTCGCCGACGTTTGCTTCCGCGGCTAATCGCACATTGGCGGGCAATGCGCAAAGTTCGTTGTTGCGACTTTCAAACGAAACTGGCGGGATGGCGTTCTTCCAGGGAACGGGAGCACCGGTGAGTTTTGAGCCGTTCATACGCGAGTTAGATGTTTCACTTCAGAAACAGGCAGCGTTGACGTTCTTATCGACGCACCTGAATAAAGGTTTTCACAAGATCGAAGTGAAGTCAGTCACACCCGGAGTGCGGATCGCGTTTCCGTCGGGCCACGTCAGATAGCGCTATTGAACTGTGGCTGCGAGTAGGGAACCGCGCGGATCGCTGGCGATGGCAAAACCGTCAGCCACCTGGCCAATCATTCCGTGAAAATGGATCTCACTGCCGCTTAGTACTACGAGTACATCGCCGGCGTGGTAACGCGGATCTTCGAGTCGAAAACGAATGACAGTCGCCTGCCCGTTCTGCTGCTCCAACGTCTCAAACTGAAACTCCTCAGCACTCGCAACATAAGTTTGAGAGTTGTTCGCTACTCTTTGTTCTTCAGGCATCGGTCATTATTCTCCTGTTTCTTGCGATCGGTGAGTAATACTACCACTAATCGTTATCCGGGTCAGACTATGTTGGTTATTGGGTAGTGCCCTACTTTACAAATCTTCTCTGCGTATCTCTGCGATATCTCTGCTGTCTCGGCGGTAAATATGAGGTAAAGAGTATTAACCGCAGAGCCGCAGGGGACCGCGGAGATACGCGGAGTTGAAATCACGGCACCACCGGTTATTGCGATACCAGCGTATTGAGCGACGTTGCGAGTTCGACCCGCGTGAGGCTGCGCGACGCGTTGAATGCGTTGCCGTCGAGGGAAACAAAGCCTCGCTGCAGAGCGACGGCGACGTAGCCTCGCCACGCAGCGGGTATCGACAAGGCGTCGGAGACTGTCAGGGGAATCGTAGCGGAAGCGGTTTGTGAACTGAGACCAGAGGCTTTAACGAACGCGATTGCTGCTGCGAGTTTCGTGGCGCCGTTGTAAGGATAAAACCTTCTCCCGCAAGTCGCATCGTAGAACAGTGAACCTGACGGGAATGCCTGAGTGCTCTCGACTACATTCCGCGAATAACCGTCGCGAACATCGGTGAACATCGCAGCCGAGGCCATGTACTGTGGAACCAAGCCCGATCGAAGCATCGCCTCAGCGAGTTCAAGGCGGCTGACCACCGCGTTCGGATGGAACTTTCGACCTTCCGGAAGCATTAGATTTGCAAGCAGGCTCTTCTCGACTTGTGCGGCCTGGTCAGCCGAGAGGGTCGACAGATCGAGCATGACCGGATATTCAACCTGCGTGACCTCAACCGCGCCGAAGACTTGCTGGCCTGTTCCCACATAACCTGAGTGCGAGATCGACGCACGTAGCGTTTGGCTCAACGGATTGCGGAGCACCACATTCTCGCGGCGACCGGTGAAGCCGGGCAGGTTGAGATAGTTCGATTCACCCAGTAACGAGTTCGACGGATCATAAACTTTCAGTCCAAAATCATTTGCACTCAGATCCCAAGCGATCCTGACGCCGGCTTGAATTGTGTTCTGCGGGATCGTAAAGCTCGCTGAGCTTGAAACGTTCGGAAACACGGTTTGCTGAAACGTTTGCGAAGTCCGCGTCACGAACCGGATGGCATTGCGCGAGAGCGTTGCACGAAATCCGCCCATCTCGCGTTCTGGAAACGCGGCCTCGAGCACTGCGGCGTATGTGTTGAGCATTCCGGCGCCGGCTTCGTGGAAAAAGTATCGAGGCATCGGCGTTGCGGAGCGGCTCAGGATGTCCTTCACTTCTGCCGGAGTCAGGTTCGGATTCACTTCAAGCATCAAGGCAACAGCCCCGGTAACCTGTGGGGCAGAGAACGATGTACCCGTCGCGGTCGTGTAGTACGGCAATTCTGTTAGCGACAAGCGCTGCGTGTCCGCACCCGCGATCCCGGAGACTCCCGTAACAGTCGGCATACTCCGAAGACTGATGATGTTAGTTCCGGGAGCGACGAGCGACGGGTGCTGCAAAGATTCTCCAAAGTTGCCGCGTGACGAATAGCTCGCGAGTCTGCCTGACGCATCGGTCGCGCCGACTCCAATCACCCACGGCGCTATCGCATAGGGGTTCATCGTTCCGTTCCCGGAACCGGTGTTGCCGGCTGAGAACACAACGTTAACGCCTGCGTCGGTCAGAATCCTCGTCGCCACGTTTACCGGATCGTTAAGATCGAAAACTGTGTTCGACGAGAAGCTGCAGTTCACTACGCGCACGTTGTACTTGACTCTTTTTTCGAGAAGATAATCGAAGCCTGAAAGGACGTACATCAGGTTTAGATCGCCGGCACTAAGCCCCAGGAGTCGCGCGCCCGGAGCGACACCGGCTAATCGTCCCGACGAGTTCACTCCGCTCGCTGCAATCACGCCTCCTACGAAAGTTCCGTGGCCACTCGCGAGATCCGTGTTCGCGAGATTCTCGAGCGGAACCGGATAAGCGAACGAGCCGGGAAGGCTTTGCGTGTCAGCTAAACGAACATTTTGAACTACTTTGCCGGCAAGATCGGCGTGCTGGCTGTTGATGCCCGTGTCGAGGACCGCGACCGTCACATTGCGGCCGGTCACGGGCATGGCCCCGTTCTTCTGACGAAGGTCGTTGTCAGACGCGACACGCTGTACACCAGTGGTGTTGAAGTAGGGATCGGAGTTGAACGTCAGCGTGCGGTTACCCCAAAGCGAGCGGACTGTTGGCAGCCGTGAAACCGCAAGGAGCTGCGCTTTAGTTGCAGTGACGTAAACCACCGGCAGCATACGCAAACGCGTTCCGCCCGTGATACCGAGTTGCTGAAGCTGTGCAATGTCAGCGTCGGTAACCAACGCGTGATAGACGATCACTGCATTTATGTTGCTGTCGTCCGTCGCGTTATTAAGAGTAACCGCTAGTTCAGGATCTACACCCTGAAGTCCCGTATTGTCGTCTGCCCCGGTGAGCGTAATGCCGTCAGCACCGGTGAGCGTGATGCCATCTGCTCCAGTGAGCGTAATGCCGTCAGCACCGGTTAGTGTGATGCCGTCTGCGCCCGTCAGTGTAATGCCCGTTGGATTTGTGTGGTCGAAATTGACACCGGTTGGTCCAAAGCCCGTAACCGAATCGGCTCCAGTCAGAGTGATGCCGTCAGCACCCGTAAGTGTTATGCCGTCGGCTCCGGTTAAGGTGATCCCGTCCGCGCCGGTCAGTGTTATGCCGTTTGGGCCAACCCGCGTTGCGCCGTCGGCGCCAGTCAACGTAATGCCGTCAGCACCAGTGAGTGTGATGCCGTCAGCGCCGGTCAATGTTATTCCGTCCGGGCGGCGAATGATGATCGAGTCAGCTCTGTACTGCTGACCATCGGCGCCAGTAAGCGTTATGCCGTCGGCTCCGGTCAGTGTGATTCCATCAGCTCCGGTAAGGGTAATGCCGTCGGCTCCGGTCAATGTGATCCCGTTCGGTCCCGTGTACGTCGCGCCGTTGGCGCCTGTTGATGTGACACCGTCCGCTCCCGTCAGCGTGATACCGTCCGCGCCCGTGAGTGTGATGCCGTTCGAATTGTAATTGAAGATCCCGTCTGCTCCGGTAAGCGCAATGCCGTTGATGCCAACGTATTCGATACCGTCTGCGCCGGTTAGTGTAATTCCGTTTGATTTGACTATAGATAGGCCAGCGAACGCAGGACTCGCCGCCAGCAGCAGTATTAACAGGAGTGCTAAAAATCTATTCATTCGATCCAGTCGGAGATCCCTCGCGGGGGGTTGCATCGAATCAATACAAATTACTAAGTGACTCATGATATATCGTCCCCGCTTGCAGTTGCGGTTGCATACCTCTTGTATTTGTGGCGAGGGCCAATCCCGTATTAGCCAAAACGCTTGAATTGAGGGGAGTTTAGATGGCGTCGGTTGAGAAAAACTTGAGTGGGGGTCAAGTTTTTCTCAAGGAGGCGGTCGTATGCTGCTTTCGATGACCATGACCTTCCTCCTTCAAGACCATTACGATTCGACGGAAAGTTATTCGCCGACGGTCAGCACCACCACCACGACGCCTGCGAAAGGCGACAGCGAGGGCGTACATATATTGAAGGAGAAGCTCGAGATTCCGCAGTGTGCCGGGCTCATCGAACGACCAAGACTTATCGAAAAACTTGAAAGATCGCTAAGCCGCTTCGCCGCGACACTGGTTTCCGGTCGTGCGGGGACCGGCAAGACGTCGATCGCCGCAGCCTATGCGCGAACGCGAAAGAGAGTCGCATGGTTTACGGTGGAATCGTCAGACATCGATTGGAATGTTTTCGCAAGTTACCTCGCAGCGAGCGTGCATCGAGTGGCCGAAAGCAAGAAAGCTGTCGGCGACTCGCTGCATGCCGTTACCAATTCTTCGTCCGCCGCGATGGCGATATTTCTCTACGTCATAGCTTCCGTGGTGGAAACCGACGAAAAGAATGATCGGCCATTGCTTGTCCTTGACGGCATACATCATTTGTTCGACGCCGATTGGTTCGGTGGGTTCTTCAATATTCTGCAGCCGTCGCTTTCCGAAACTGCAGACGTGCTACTTCTGTGCCGGAGCAGGCCGCCCAATCCGTTATGGCGTTTGCGTTCGAAACAGCAGCTTGACGTTATCGACGAGAAAACGCTTGCCTTTGACCAGGATGAGACGATAGTGCTGCTCAAGCAGGCTGGGCGTTCGCAAGCTGAAGCCGCGCGCATTCACACGGAAACGTTCGGGCGAGTCTCGAAACTCCTTCCATTAATCAGCGGCGGGAAACCGTCTAAGACTCGGCTATAACCGCGCTCTTCGACTTGCATCCGAACGACGTGGCATAATATAGCCTTCCCAACAGGTTTGTCGTAGCGATGCAGGACAGAAACTTTTTTCTCCGGACAAAGCTTCTTGCCCCACGCGCTGTTCCCGAATTACTTCCGCGCCCTCGGCTTACGAAAAAGCTGCAAGCCAACCTCGGCTCTCCCATAACAATGATTGCGGCGGATGCCGGATGCGGCAAGACCACTCTGATCGCTGACTTTGTTCGCAGCCAGAAACGACCCACGGTTTGGTACCAGCTCGACCATACTGATGCGGATCCGGTCGTCTTTCTTGGTTATGTAGCGCACGGCATCAAGAACATCTATCCGGCATTCGGCGAGGCTATATTTCCGTATTTGAGTGAAGCTAACGAAGAGGTGCTTCGCTTTCCTGAACGATCGGCCGACCTGCTGATAAACGAGATACTTCAATCGGTCGAGCAGCCTTTCATTCTTGTTCTTGATGACTATCACCACATCGGCCGCGACACCATCGTTCACACGCTGGTGGATCGGCTCCTGCAATATTCGTCCGACCTTGTCCATCTGATCATAACGACCCGCGATCTTCCGCCGCTCGCGATCATGCGACGAAAAACACAGTCGGCTGCGTTGGTGATAACGCGCGACGATCTACTTTTCACCGACGACGAGGTGAAAGAGCTGTTCAAACAAACGCTCAAGGTCGAGCTGAAAGACGAAGAGATAGCCGAGTATCGCGGGCGGACCCAGGGGTGGATCACCGCGCTTCAGCTCGTATGTCAAGTTGCCGAGCAGGAGATGCATTCCGCAAACGGACCGGCGGCGTTGAACCTACATGAAATTCTCCGGCAATCGGAACGCGGCATCTTCGATTATTTCGCCGAAGAGGTTTTTGCGCGTGAGCCGGCTGACACGCAGCGATTGCTGATGGATCTTTCCCTGCTCGAATCGCTGCAGCTCGATCTGTGCAGTGCGCTGTTTCCCGAGCTGCGCTGCTCGGCTGCACTGCCCGAGCTCGCGCAGAAGAACGTGTTTCTTACCGTTGCCGGTGATCATCAGACCGGCGAGGAATATAGATTCCATCCTCTGTTCCGCGAGTTTCTGGTCCGCCGCCTTCGATCCGATGTCGGCCAGGCACGCGTGGCGGAAGAACGCAACCGGATCGCCGACCACTTTCTCAAACGCAGAAAGTGGGAAGTGGCCCTGCCCTACCTTCTTGACGCGCGAAACTTCGATCGGGCAGCGTCCGTGATCGCAGAAACGGGGAACGAATGGATCGCCGCCGGTGCGTTCACCTCACTTGGGTTGTTCGCTGAACAGATACCCGACCGATCGCTGGACTTAACATCCTCGCTCACTGCTGCATAAGGCTGAAGTCGCACGGCTTCATGGCGAGCTGGAAAAGTCGTCAAAACTTCTGAACCGCGCCGTCGAGCTTCTACACAAAACTGGAGATTCGACCGGAGAAGGCGAAGCTCTCCACTCTCTTGCCAGTTTGGCGCGTCGCCGCGGTCGATACGCCGACGCGTTCTCACTTATCGAGCGTGCCGAAACTCTCGTGTCGCATACTTCAGAAACATTCATGAAGTGCGCGAACACGCGCGGCCTTTGCCTGATCGTGCAAGGGAAATGGACCGAGGCGGAACAGCAGTTCAGGTTGGCCCTCGAACTCGCTGACAAACTTGGAAACGACCAATACGTTCGCCTGGTGACACACAATCTTGCGCTTGCGCCGGGCTTTCGCGGAGATTTTGGCGAGGCTTTGCGCTGGTTCAAACGCATTTTTCGCGAGGGCCAGCCCGACAAGCAACTGCCGCAGGAAGCGATCGGTCACTTGAACGTAGCCCGCCTGCATCTTTACCGCGGCGAATTCGAGGACACCGAAAGACACCTTAGCCGTTCGCTCGAGCTGTGCCAGCTCTATAACCTTCGGTTGTTGCGGGGCGAGATATTCGAAGCTTACGCGAATTTCTATCGGGAGAAAGGCGACTTCGCTCACGCTGAGGAATTCTACGAGCGCGCCGCGAATGCATATGATGAGGCTGAGATCGACATCACGTCGAAGGAGTTGAACGAAGAACGCGCGGCCTTCTTCCGCATGCGTGGTGACCTGCCGAAGGCGCGCGCGTTGCTGGAGGCTTTGATCACACGACGTGAACGGCAGGGAAACGAACACGGGGTCCTCACCGCGCGTCTCCGTTGCTATCAACTTGATCTTGCGGAAGGCGCTTCGGAAGGCCTTGACGTGCATCTCCGAGAACTGCTTGATTATTTCAACCGCCACAATCACTACTACGACGAAGCGTTGACAGCGATGCTCCTGGCCGAGACGTACCTCGTTCAAGGAAACACAAAAGCCATGATCGAGTTCGTACGGCGGGCGTTGGATTTTCGACCCGTTTCGATTACGAGTATTGGCTGCGGGGGGAGATCCGGCGAAATCCGGCGATATTCGGTCATGAAGACATCGCTGACCGCCTGCCCGTAGATCTTCGCGAGGAGCTGACTGCGGAACGCTCGGTGGGGCCAGCGCGCGTCGCATCTGAGTTAAAACCGCCCGCGCCTATCACGGATCTCACGATATGCGTGTTCGGCCCAGTTGAGATCTTCCGCGATCCTTCCGTTCAGTTTGCCGCCGACGCCTGGACCACGCGGCGGGCACGAGACATTTTCTGCTACATCGCAACCAGCAAAAATCGACGCGTTCTCAAGGAGATGCTCATTGAGGCATTCTGGCCCGATGAGGATCTTGAAACCGTTGAGAAGAATTTTCATCCGACGATTTCTCATATCCGAAAAGCGCTCAACAGTCGTCAGCCCTTCAAGCAGAACTTTCTTATCTTTCGCGACGGCGCTTATCAACTCAATCCCGAGCTTTCATATTCGATCGACGCAGAAGAATTCGAGCGATTGATCGCCGAAGCAGAAAAAGCAAAACGCGAGAAAGACGCGGCGCATCAACGGGCGAGTCTCGAATCCGCTCACAAGATTTACCGCGGGGAATTCATGTCCGGCATTTATGAGGATTGGGCCGAGGAAAGACGCCAGTTCTACTCAGAACAGTCCGCACGTGTCGTTGCTGCTCTCGCAAAACTCTCCCTATCCGAAAAACACTGGGCCGATGCATTGAAGTACGCAGGCGAAGCCTTGGCAGGCGATCCGTTTCGCGAGGACATGCACAGGCTGACGATGAAAGCGTTCGCCGCCCAGGGCAAACCGGCGTCCGTTAAGAAACATTTCGAAAGAATGAAGAAAACCCTGCACGTCGAACTCGGCATCGAGCCCGCCCAAGAAACAAAGCGTTTGTTTGCAGAACTTATGAAATAAACGAACTCACAACCGACGCCAGTCTCAAGTTCGCCTCAAGTCTGTAGATCCCCGCTCAAGTATTTCTCAAAGCCCTACCTTTATTGTCGCTGACAGTTGATATCCCCGAATTGACTTTTCGAATTGATAGCCAAGGAGACAAGGACTGTGAACCGTCAGAAGAGGAACCTGTTAAGAAGGACGCTCTCACTTCTGTTCTTGCTTGCGTTGAGTGCCGGATTGTGGCTAGTGCCAAATTCGCCACACACGGCTGTATCGGCGCAAGCAGAAAGCGCGACGCTTAGTCTGGCGCTGAGCGCACGGGTAGCGGGACTCGCGACCGACGCCGACGCCGGAATGGTGATCGTTGCATTCAAGTCGGCGAACGGATTGCGGGACGAGCATCTCAACGTACTGCGTGCAGTCGGCGTGACCGGCGGCCAAACGTTCCCGACGCTTGGGATGGTCGCGCAGCCGATGACAGTGGGCCAGGTCCGCGCGCTTGCCGCGAACCCCGCAGTAAGATCGCTGTGGTCGAACGACCGCCTGACGTACTACATGCATCAGGCACGCGTCCTGGGCGGTGTCCAGAAAGTGCAGACCGACTCCGCAATGACGCTGCGGAACGGCGGTATGCCGGTTTCAGGTCGCGGTGATTTTTCAGTGCTAGTGATCGACTCCGGCGTCGACGCAACACACGCCGACCTCCAATTCGGGACCAAAGTTATTCAGAATGTGCAGACGCCCGTCGCGGCAGGCATACTGCCGGGTTTTACTCCTCATGTCTCGATCGAGAACGTGCCGAACACCGACCAAACCGTCGGCCACGGCACTCACTGCGCCGGCATCATCGGGGGAACGGGATTGCGATCCGGAGGCCTTTATACGGGCGTTGCCCCGGGGGCGAAGATCATCGGTGCCGGGCTTGGCGCGGGAATCTTTGTAATAAACGGCCTCGCTGCGTGGGAATGGGGCCTGGCAAATCAATTCCGCTACAACATCCGCGTTGTGTCTAATAGCTACGGCGGCTCGGGTGCATTCGACCCCGACAACCCGATCACCATCGCCACAAAAATGGCGCATGACCGGAACATCGCCGTCATCTTCGCAGCCGGAAACGACGGGCCCACGAAAGACACGTACAACACTTATGCGAAAGCACCGTGGGTGATCGGCGTTGCCGCGGGTTCGAAAGAGGGCGATCTCGCTGACTTCTCGTCGCGCGGAGTTCGCCGTGATATTCGGCTGAGCAATGAAGATCCAAACGATGACTTCAACGCTCCGGCGATAACCGCTCCAGGCACTGGCCGCATATATGAAACCAACGCAGATAAGTTCACGGCCGCGATCGTGTCTACACGCTCGACTGTCAATCTAACGGCGAACGGGCTCGACGCCGACGCCGAACTTCCCCCCGCGCACATTCCGTTCTACACGCAGATCTCAGGTACATCGATGGCGACTCCTTATATCGCCGGTGTTGTCGCCCTGATGCTCGATGCCGATCCAACGCTTTCACCGGATCAGATCCGCGAGATCCTTACTTCGACTGCCAGCAAAATGCCGGGTCGCGAGGAATGGGAGGTCGGGGCCGGTTTCGTCAACGCACACGCGGCGGTGGATAAGGTTTTCAACCGCTCCAAACCTTATAAAAACATTCAGGACGCTACATACAACGCGGTTTTCAGTGAGGAACGTCCGGCCATGCAGAACTTCCACATCGATTTCAGTCCTGAGGTCTCGGGTCCGACGTCTACCAACGCGAGAACGTTCACCGTTGAACCTGACATCAACCTCCTTGACGTCTTTGCGACGGTCGACACGATTGCCGAAGAAGGGACCGGAAACCTCGTCGGGATGCGCATTACCAGCCCGAGCGGCGTGAACTATTCGACCGCGATCGACTATCCGGTAATTGGTACGGATAAGCGACAGATCGTCGTCGAGAACCCCGAACCGGGAACATGGACGCTCGAGATACGCGGAGCACGCGGTTTGACTGCGGCGCAACAGGTATCGTCGCCGATTCAGGTCGCGGCTCCGGGGCCAGTTGCCGGAAACATTACGCAAATTCGATTCAATCTCCCGGTGATAGCCGACATCCAGGGACATCCGGAGCAGGCAGCGATCGAAGCGGCGTTAAAGAGCCGCCTGATCGACACTTTCGCGGACGGAACCTTCCGTCCAAATTCGACGGTCACTCGCGAGGATCTGGCACGTTCACTCGGCTTGAACACGAGCCTTCGTCAAACGCTCGGTTCGACTCCGAAGTTTGCCGACGTAAGTGCCGACCTCCGGTTTTTCGCCGAGTACGCGACTTCCCGAGGATCAACTAACCGCGACTTCGATTTCACTCCGACCGGAATGATCGCCGCTTCAGGCACGTCGTTCAATCCGGCAGGCTCAGTAGACCGGCTTCTCCTTGCCGTCGCGTTGGTGAAAGCACTGGGCCACGACGCTGCGGCACGCGCTCTTGCAAACACGACCGTCACGTCAAACGGTTCGGCACTGAGCGATAACGCTCAGATACCGGGTTCACTCCGTGGCTACGTTCAAATCGCAATTGATAAAGGTCTGTTCGAAGCCTTTCCGGCTGAGGTTCGTCAAATCGCTCCGGGACAATTCATTGCGATCCCGGGACCGCGATTCGAGCCGTCGACAACGGTTTCCCGAGCGGTGCTTGCGGGGAAACTCATTACTTATCGCACGTTGTTTACGACGGGTGGTTAACGCTTCTCACCCCCAACGACAACTTCCGCTGGACGAATTTCATCCCGCGGTTTCTCGTTCCTGCCCGTGACTGGAACGAGTCCTTTAAAGCGGCCCCCCGGCGATCCGTGGCCGCTTTTTTTTCAAGGCTGGCTCAAGCGTTGTCACTTTGGCGTCAAGAGTTTCTCAAGCGGTGGTGAGTACGCTCAGAGCGAAAGTTATTTAAAACCATTTTCAAACGTCTTTGGAGGACGCATGAAAGACACTTGCAAAACGCTTAGTAGGAAGAGCATGTTTCGCCTCGCGATCTCGTTTACCGCGGCTGCCGCGATCCTTGGAGCGATGGTTTCGCTACCGTTCGACACAGGCAAGGCGGCGCCCGGAGCGTCGGAAGTCGTGAAGGAGCTATACAAGCGTCCGGCTCCAAACTTCGATCTGAACGCCTCGCTGGATTTGCAGAACGTCCGCCAGGCAACAGCCGCGCAACTCGCCGCTCTCGAGAACCTTAAGACATCGGTGAACTCGCCAAATATGACAACCCGCTGGAACGATTTCGGCGGATCGCCCGACGTGATGTACGACTTCGCATCGCAGCCGTATTCGGGCACGCCGGAAGAATCGGCACGCGCGTTCGTCATGCAGAACGCGGGCATCTTCGGCGTAACTGAGTTGAATAACTTCCGCGTCTTCAGTTCGCGCAATGTGCTCGGTGGACATCTTGTCAGGTTTCAGCAGACGTTCAACGGAGTCGCGGTTGAAAATGGCGGCATCGGCATTGTGATGAACGCGAACAAGCAGATCATCATGGCTTCTGGCCCGTTCTTTCGCGATGTGACAGTTAATACTGAGCCTTCGCTGAGCGCAGAGCAGGCAAGAACAGCGGCTAATAATGATTTGAATCGGTTCTACGTTGGGCTGCCTGCCGCAGCGACGAATCTTCTTCAGAACGGTTTATCGATTCTCTCGCAGCAGTTGGCTGGCGTTCAGAATATTCCTCCGACTCTCTCCATCTATCCAACTGCGAATGGCTATCGTCTAGCCTGGAAGGTCGCCAGGTTTTCGACGAATCCATTCGGCTTGTATATGGTCACTGTGGATGCAAATACCGGTGAGATTCTTGGACGCAAAGACTTCTTGGCATTTCAAACTACTCCCGGAGCGGAAACCGCGGACATTTATCCGAAGTACCCGCAGATCGATGCAAACCTGAAGGACAACAGCATAATTAGTTCGTGCACGACAAACGGCATTGTGGCGCCGTGCGGACAGGAACGTGTGAACTTACGCTCTTTCGATCCGTCGAACCGAGTGACCGGCGTGAATGGCACTCTGACCGGGACGCATACTATCGTCAACAATGCGCTCGCGACAAAGCAGCCATTCGGACAGGCCGCCCTCGGCACCTGGCATTTCCGCAAGGACGATCCAGCCGCACTGGAAGCTCGCACTAACGAACAAGATCAGCTGGCTGAGCCCGCCGAACATCAGGACGAGATCAATGCATTCTTTTTCGTAACTTATCTCGTCGAGTATGTCGACTACCTTCATATCGGCGGCGATAACACGGCGATCGGCGGCGGCGCTTTTCCTGACGATTATCCAAATAAAACGACTCCGCTTCCGGCGACGGTCCACATTCCCAATGTCCTTTTAGCGTTGGATGCAGCGAGCGGTGAATTGCCTGATCCAACGCATCCTGACTTCGTCAAGATCGTCTTGGGCCTCGACAATGCCCTTGCGTTCAACTTGACGTCGCTCATCGAAGCCGTGACAGCCACCAAATCGCCAGTCGTCGTGAACCCGACCGTTTACGGCCACGGTTACTTCTTTAACGACCTCGCTCTCGAGGGAACAGTTCCGTATCACGAAGGAATGCACGCGATCACCTCGCCTATCGCCGGACTCGAAGGCGAGGAAGGAAGCGCCATGAATGAGGGCCAGGCAGACATGTGGGCATTTACTATCACGGACAATGCCAGCCTTGGCGACTATGTCGTTAACGCAAAGGGCTTCCGCCAGCTCTTTCGAGATAATGGGCGCGATCCAGATTCGATCGCGTACATCCGCAGCGCACGTTCTACCCTTAAGTATTCCGACTACGGAACGTTCGGTGCGAACGGCCAGGTTGAAGAGCATCGCGATGGCGAGATCTACATGTCGACGATGTGGGACATTCGCGAGATGATGAATCGAGTTTATCCGCAAGACACGACCTTCAAGCGTCCGCGTGCGAAGGACGGTTTGCCGCAGAAGGCTATCACGCTCGGGACCAACATCTTCGAACGCGATTTCCTCGGCTCGATGTACATTCTCGGCACTACGTCGCCTGATACGATGATCAAAGCGCGCGATGCTTTCATCGTCGCGGACCAGATGCTGTATCCGTCGGATTCGACCGATCCGGACGCGCCCGGAAAGCATCGTGCGATGATCGAACAGATCTTCGCTGCGAAAGAGCTCGGCATCAATGCCCGCGAAGTTACTGGCGGACAGGCCACGATCTCGACGCAGGTTTCACACTTTGCCGGTGGTCAGGCAGCTCCGGCGGTTCCGCAAAATGTGACAGTCACTCCCGCTTCGGCAAAAACCGTAACAGTTACATGGGATGCTGTGCCGGGTGCGGTTGCATACGAAGTGCTCAAGCGAAAGATCGCATTTGCCGGTAGGCGGGAACCGAACGGCAAGCGCGTGTATGCCGATGGCGATGCTTCGACGACAGGCTACCGCCACGCATTCTTCACCGCAGGAGACCAAACCTCGTGGAAGGACGAAGGGCCGATCTTTGAGATTTTTGCGCCGACCGGCCTGAAAGACCTGTTCGATAGCGAATACGTCGTTCGGGCGATAGGCGTGAACTCGACAGGCCAGCTCGGATGGTCCAATTTATCAGGTTCGTCCCGGGCACTACAGGCACGTCAGGATCTTACCGCTCAAGTCGATTCAGCCATCTCCAACATCTCGTTCGCGAATGGTGTGATGGCTTTTGACAATCGTCTGACAAATACACGAGGTGCATTCTCGACTGACAAGACTCTTTACAAACCGCTCGAATTCCAGATCGTGAGCATCTCCAATCCGTCCGTAACAGTTCGCAACGCGGATGCGAGCGGCAACACGTTCATCTACAACGAGACGCTGACTCTCGGGCAAACATCCGCTGCGAAACGAATTGAATTCAACGATCCGATGGCGCAGATGTTCACCTTCGACGCGAAAATCTATGCAAACGCGTTTGCAGGGTCGATGGTTGGCACCGGTTCACAGAATTCAGATGGCAGTTCGAACTCGCCGGCTGCGGTCACGTTTTCGATCTTTACGGAAACGAAGACAGGAACATTGCTCGCTGGAGAGCCGACTGCCACGGGCGGCACAAGCGCCACGTGGGGTAAACCTGAGTTCAAAGGTATCACGTGGGATGACGTGCTCGTCACCACGAAGTCCGATGCGTTGGCACTCGAGGGACGACTCACCTCAGCTACGGCGGTCGATCTGGACTTTGAGCTGCGAACTATGGACGGACAGGTCCTGATGCGTTCGGCCGGTGCAACGGCAACGGAGTTTGTTTCTTCAGCTGTTCAGCCGAACACAACGTACGTCTTCCGTGTACTCGGGTTTGCGAACGGTCCGAGCACATTCCAGATCGTGTCGAATCAGCTGCTTCCACAGGGCTCGCCTAACGAGAACGGCGGTACGCGAACGGTCGGCGGAAGCTCCACTGTTTCGGCTACGACGAATGTACTCACCCGTTTGGTCCGGTTCACGGTGAATCCACTGACGAGAACTGTTTCGGTGCGAATACTCCAGTGAGCCCAGAACACTGGGGTTCTCGCAGAAAGGCTGTCCGATCTCGGGCAGCCTTTGTTGGTGGGCGCTCTGTCGAGAAGTTTTTCTCGCGCAGAGGCGCAAAGCGCTGACGCGTTTCTAAGGGTTTTCTTTGCGCCTTTGCGTCTTTGCGCGAGAAATATTTCTTCCCACGGAAGGTCTCAACCGGAACTCAAGTTAATCTCAACCCACCTTCTGTAAGGTCAGGCTAGATGAAACCAGGAGGAATCCCGATGAGAATTCTCGTCAAAGCCTTGGCCGTACTGATCGTCACGACTGCGGCATCCGTTTCTGCCCTAGCGGCGCCTTCGGTCGATGGCCTTTTAGCAGCCAGGATCAATGCGTCGCCTTTGTCGTTAACACCGGTTGTGATCACATTCGATCACAGGGTGACAAATAACGACTTCCTGATGCTGCAGTCGCTTGGCATTCGCGGCGGACGCTACACACAGGCGTTGCCAATGGTGCTCACGTCGATCAACCGAACACAGTTCAATGCGTTGAAGACAAAGCCCGGCGTTCGATCGCTTTACGCCAATCGCACGTTTCGCCTATTGGATCTGGAAGGCCGGACGATAACGGGTATCGAGAATCTCATCCGCGACAGTCAGGTGACAGCGCTCAACAACGGGCTGCCGGTGACAGGCAAGAACATCGGCGTTTCCTACATCGATACGGGCATTGATGCGACCCATCCCGATCTCCAGCTCGGGCAGAACGTAATCCAGAACGTCTATTACGCGACCGCTGATCTTCCGGTCGAGCCGCCCGCCGGATTTCTTCCCGTGGTACCTGTCGAGAACGTGCCTATAACTGACGTCGAGGGCGGACACGGAACTTTCGGAGCGGGTGTAACGGCGGGCACTGGTGCGGCATCGGCCGGTCTCTACAAGGGAATGGCACCGGGGGCGAAATTGATCGGCATTCGTGCAGGTAACGATGTCGGACTGACGACCTACGCGATCGTTCAAGCAATGGACTACACGCTTGTAAATCAATATCGATACAACATCCGCGTCTGCAATAACTCGTGGGGGACGACGCTTGCGGACAATCCTTATGATCCGAACGACCCGATCAATACCGCCACGCGGATGATGCACGACCGAAATATCACGGTCGTTTTCGCGGCTGGTAACGATGGCGACGCTCCGGACATGATCAATCCTTTCTCGGTGGCTCCGTGGGTGATCTCGGTCGCTGCCGCCGAGAAGCAGGGCTTCGGTACGCCAGCCGGATTTTCATCACGTGGCAACGACAACGGCACGGGCAGCGATACAGCGGGTCAGCCTGCTGATCCTGCAGTTGCCCCGAATCTTCGGCCGGACATCACCGGCTCCGGAGTCGATATCAAGAGCGCACGTTCGAAGGCGCCGGGTGTGACGAATATCGCGGGCACCATTCCAATCTTTGTCGGTGCGAACGACCTCTCGACCATCCCGCCCGCGTTTCTGCCGTACTACACGACGTCGCAGGGAACCAGTTTTTCGACGCCGCAGGTGTCAGGGATCGTCGCTCTGATGCTCGAGGCAAATCCGTTGCTGACGCCAGACGAGGTCGTAACGCTCCTTCGGCAGACGGCGACGCCGATGCCCTACGAGGAACGAGTGGTCGGAGCCGGCTATGTCGATGCGCACAACGCTGTGCGTGCCGCGATGTCGCTAACGGCGGTGCCGCATCCGGCAAATCTGTTTCCGTCCGACGACCCGAACGCGCCGCAGATCGTCGACGCTCAGGACGATCAGCTCGGTACCACCGCACAGGATATCCGTGCTGCCTTCTTCAAATACGATTCGGTCGCGAACCAGATCGTCTACCGGCTGAGTGTCACCGATGCATCGGTCCGCACGCCGAACATGCGGTGGACCCTGACGTCGGCATTTGGCGCCGTCGAGGTTTTCGTCACTGCATCGATCGACGAGACTGCTACGACATTCGAGTACGGAAAGATCACGACTCTCGCGACCGGCACTCAAAATCAGGAGACGATCGGCGCCGTGGACTTCGGCGCAATCGACGGCAATGAGATCACGATCAAGCTCGGTCTTGAAAAGGTGAACGCCGCGGTCGGGAGCGACGTTCTCGGAACTACCTCGACAAACACTCAGGCCGAAGCTCAAATACTTATCGGTTCATCTCTGTCCGGCGGTCTTCTTCTGAACGCCGATTCGGGAGCCGGTTCGAGCTATGACGTCGCTCCGGGCACGCCGGATCCGACACCTACACCAACACCTAACCCCACGCCTACTCCCACACCAACTCCAACACCGGCGCCAACCCCCGGTGGTGGCAACAATGGAAACGGAAACTTCGACGAACGCTACTCGGGTACGATCGCACCAGGGCAATCGTCGGTTGGAATTCCTTTTTCGCTTCGACGTAGCACGCTCGATGCAGTGATCAAGCAGAACCACGGAAACCAGCGGATCTATTTCGAGCTGCTGGATGCGAATGGAAACCTGATCGCGATCGCCGAGAGCGATAAGATCGAATTACACAACCTTGCACCTGGAAACTATGTCTTCCGTATTCGTGGCGACGTCACGAAAGCGGTCGATTTCACCATCAAATCTGAACAGGACGACGGCAATTAGATCGCCGTAGTCTTATTGTTTGATGAAAAGTTCCTCCGCATTCCACATCGAGTAAGGGAACATCGGGCTCGGCGCAAAGTTTCCGACGCGTGAGTTCGCTGCCGAAACCACATGGCGGGTGACGATCGGGATCACAGGCGACGCATCTGCCACGATTCGCTGGACCTCGTGAAATTTCGATTTCCGTTTTTCAGGATCGGACTCGCGGGCCTGCTCGGCAAAGAGTTGATCGACCTTCGTTTCCCATTCCGTCGAAGGCGACTTTTGATTCGGCCTCCATTGATGCGCATCGCCGCTGCTCAACAGCAGGTTGGCGTAGGTTGATGGTTCAAGGTCTGTAATTGAGAGACCGAGCAGTATCGCATCGTATTCATGAGACTTGGTCCAGGCGTTCGTGATTGCGGCGAACTCGATCGGTACGACTTGCATTTTAATGCCGAGCTTAGCGAGGTCTTCCTGTATTACTGCTGCCATTAGCTTGCGGGGTTCGTTCTCAGTTGGGACCAGCAGCGAGAACTCAACGCGATTGCCTTGCGCGTCAACCAATTCCGGGGCGGTGGCGGATCCACGTTTGTTGAAACCAGCTTCTTCCAGCAGCGATGCTGCTTGATCAAGGTTGTACGCGATCTTTGGTAGATCTGGATTGGCCCATGTGCGGTTCGCCGGCGATACGACACCGTAGAGCGGCGTTGCCAAACCCTGAAGGGTCGACTTGGCGATCGAGTCGCGGTCAACCGCCATCGAAACCGCTTTTCTAAACCTTGCATCCGAGAACCATGCGAGCTTGACCGGATTCAGCTGCGTGCCGTCAGGCTTGGCGGGATTCAGATTGAACCAAATATAATCGACCCCAAGACTCGGACCGAGATCGAAGGCTTTCACGGCTCCGCCGGCGTTCAGCAGCGAACCGTAATCCGTCGGGCGTACTCGGTCCATGATATCTATTTTGGCCTGGTCCAACGCGACGCGTGCCTGATTCGCGTCGGGGATAACCTCAAGAGTCACTTCATCAAGATAGGGGAGTTGCGTTCCCTGTGCGTCGCGTTTCCAATAATGAGGATTGCGTTTGAGGACCATCCGTTCGGCGGCCGCAGCTGACGCGACAACGAATGGACCAGTCGAGACCACGGATGCCGGCGGCGCCGTTATTTTCCACGCCTCGGAAAGCCGGCCCGCTTTTTGATCGGCTTCGAGAGCACTCCTTGGCAGCACGGCAATGTTATAGAGGTAATTCTCAGGGGCAGCTATCGTTTCAGGAAGTACAAACTGAAGGTTTCGGTCATCAATCACCTTTACAGATATCGGCTTGCCGTTGATAAGAAGCGCGTCACGGAACACCTCTGCCTTGTTCCGCTCATCGTAAGTAGCCTCCAGCGTGAACGCCACATCACTACTCGTCAGAGGTTGCCCGTCGGAAAACTTCAGGCCATCTCGAAGCTTGATATCAACCGAACGGCGATCGGGACCCGTGGTCCAGGCTTCCGCGAGGCCAGGCACGTAAGTTTGCGTCGAATGATCGAACTCCACAAGCCGGCTGTTGAGCAGGAAGAACGCCATCACGATCGACGGTTCGTCGTTTGCGAGAAGATAGTTGAATGTTTTGGGTGGTGAAGATACACGATAGACCAACTTCCCGCCCCGTGTGCCGGTTCTTCGTTGTTCGGGCTTTGCGGTGCCTGTTGTAGTGTTTGATGCGGGCGGTTGTCGGCACGAGAACAGAAAGGGAAGCAGAAGAAAAACAGCGAGTCGAAAGTATGTGAACGGCCGCATGATGCTATGCTCCGGCAGCAAGATGGGAAAGCCGAAATTCGAAGGAGTAAACTGTTGAGAGTGTAAGAACTTTTGTTTTGCAGATCAAAGAACAAACGTAAGGAATCGCCGCAGGTCTCACGCGGCGTTCCTCACAACAGTCTGGAATGATCAAGTTGCTGCTGAGAAAATGTCTGCAAGGGCTCATGATGATACTGATCGTTTCGGCAGTGACGTTCGCGTTACTCGGTTTTGCTGGCGGCGACGCCCTGACGCAGTTGCGAGATAACCCGCAGATCTCAGAGGTGACGATCGAGCGCCTTCGCAGCGTCTACGGCCTCGATCAACCACTTCCGATACGGTACTTTCGGTGGCTTTCCGGCGCGGTCACCGGGGACTTGGGCGAGTCGACATACTTTCGTGTGCCGGTAAGCGGCCTCGTATGGACGCGTTCGGTAAGTACATTTCTGCTCGGGACCGCCGCCTTTGCAATCGCACTCACGTTTGCCGTGCCGCTAAGCCTCATCGGCGCGCGATACAAGTCAACGACGATTGGCTGCATTCATCGACTTGTTGATCCTCGTGACAGCCTCTACGCCGCGGATCGTTCTCGCGCTCGTCGCGCTTGCGATATCCGTCCGATTGACTGCGTCCGCTATGGACAGGTCTTCGGCGATTCTGTTCTGGCTGGCGGCGTTGGTCCTGTCGGCACCGCTGATTTCGGTTTTCTTGGCGCAGTTTCACGGCGAATTACAGCGGACGATGCGGGAGGATTTCATCAAGCTTGCACGGGCGAAAGGTTTAAGCGAGAGTGCCGTGATCCTTCGCCACGCGGTCAGGCCTGCACTCAATCCGGTCCTGACGATCGCCGGCCTCTCTCTTGGCGGTGTGCTCGGAGGTTCCGTTATCGTCGAATCCGTGCTCGGACGCCAGGGACTAGGAACATTGATGGTTTCAGCCGTGCGCGCGCGTGATCTGCCCTTGGTAATGGGAATCGTCCTGTTTACCAGTACAGCGGTTTGGCTCGGAAATGCCCTTGGCGAGTTGCTGCAGGCGGTCAACGACAAGCGAATTCGCGACCTCGGCTTTTGAACGAACATCTATCAAGAGATGGTTTCACCAAGGCGGCGAACCGATCGCGTTGCGGTCTTTGGTTGGCTCGTTATCGGGCTGTTCGCGTTGTCCGCTGTTTTCGCCGGCTTTCTTGCGCCGTACGATCACAGCGCTCAGTCACGATTTGAGCCATCCGCGCCGGCGACCACGATCCACTTCAACGGTCTGACGCCGATCATTTATCCACGGCGTGTCGAAGATCCACTTCGCCGCACGTACACAGAAGACACGTCAGTCGCCTTTCCGGTGGTGATTCTTCGTCCGCGGGCATTCATATAAGTTGCTCGGCATCGGAGAAACCGACGTTCATCTGTTCGGGGTTAGAAGCACTTCGGGCATCGCTCCCAGGATCAATCTTCTGGGAACTGACCAATTAGGCCGCGACCGCTTCTCCCGCTTACTCTACGCGGTGCGGTTCTCGCTCATCGTTGCGTTGATCGGCGTTCTCGTCGCTTGCCTCGTTGGTATTTTAATAGGAGGGGTGAGCGGTTATGCGGGACGGCTAGTGGACACGTTTCTGATGGGTGCGACGGACGCCATGCTTGCCCTGCCGACACTGATCCTGATACTCGGGGTGCGTGCGGCTTTTCCGCTGGAGCTGCCAATGACCCGGGCGGCTTTGCTTCTGCTACTCATCTTCGCCCTGACCGGCTGGGCCGAAATGGCCCGGCTGACACGCGGACTCGTGCTGTCATTGCGAAAACGCGAGTTCGTTGTCGCGGCAATCGCTTTGGGTGTAAGTCAAACGAGAGTTTTGTTTCGCCACATTCTTCCAAATATTTTGCCGTCGCTGCGAACGCGGGCGTTTCTGCTGCTGCCAACGTTCTTGCTTGCTGAGGTTGCTCTGTCATACCTTGGCGTCGGGCTGCAGGAACCGGAACCAAGTCTTGGAAATATGCTCACTGCCGCAAGCGATCTCGATCAGCTTCGTTCGCAACCCTTTAGCGTACTGTCGCCGGCACTCGCCGTGTTGTTGTTCACACTCGGGGTACGACTGATCGGCAGAAGCGAGCGGGCTTGATTGTGGGAATTAACCGCGAGGCGGATGATGGGGCGGCATGTGGGGCTCGAACCCACGACCTCCAGATCCACAATCTGGCGCTCTAACCTACTGAGCTAATGCCGCCATACTTCGATTTGGTGTGGTGCCCCCGGCAGGACTCGAACCTGCGGCCCTCTGCTTAGCTTCCAGCATCAGGCTTTCCCTGACCGCCCTTCAAACCGGGGTTGCTGGCTGGACTATATCTTGGACATCACAGTCCCGACCCGTATAGTCTCTGAGGATCCCTCGGGACCAAAGTTGCGCTTTTATCCCTCAAGGTTTCCTGCGGATTACCCAATCCTCATGGATTTTTACTCGGACCGTCTCGATCGAAGTACCAGAGGCTCTCAGGGCGTCCCCGCATACAGGGTCGTCCACTCAATGGGTTCCAGACCGCTTCCCCATTAAGGCTCCAACAAGGCAGATGCTCTATCCGCTGAGCTACAGGGGCATCAATGTCAATGGCCTGCGAATGTTAGCACGTCACGGACGCAATTTGTAAACGTGCCATTTTCAACAATCGCATGACAATAAAAAAGAGATCGCCCATGGCGGGCGATCTCTTTTCTTTAACGTTAGAGTGTGGCGACTTATGCCGCGCGGGTGTGCTCTTTGGTTTCCGCGAACACTCTACGACCGTTGAGCGCGTCGTCAATGATCTCGCGTACAGCCGACGTTTCCGGATTGACGTCCATGCGGTCGCACGCTTTCAGATGTCTGACGATGCCCTCAGTAGCGATCTCCAGTGCCAAACCGTTCAGTTTGGAATAACGGCGGGCCTGAATATGATCGATTCTCATAAGCCGCTCATTTAGCGGCAGGTGCGTATCAAAAGTCACGATTGCCTATACTCCTCCAATTAGAATCTTTGCCGTTTCAATGTATGAACTATAGATGCTCGAACAACCCCCTTGGATGCAGCCTCCGCCCATGGCAAAGCTTTGGATTCGGGGTAAAAACCCCAAAAACAAAGGTTAGCTCGCAAGCATTGCCGTAGGGGGTGGTCAGCGGAACGCGAGATTATACTGAACGACCAGTTCAGTCGTCCAGAAATTTTTTCTGTTAAAATCTCCTTTTCTGCGGGGTGCTTGCCGGATGGCTGGATGTTCAGCCAGGTCAACGCTTTAACGTCACCTTTAAGGACAAAGGCGCCGCCCGGTTCCTCGAAAGGGTTAAGGGGGCGGCGCCATTTGCTGAAAAATAAGTGCTGTACTTTACTTTTTTGGTAGCACTGTGTCTTTCATAGACTTTCCGACTCGAAACTTCAATGTCGTTTTGGCGGGAATCTGAATAGTTTCGCCAGTCGCGGGGTTGCGTCCCTCGCGGGCCTTGCGATCCGACCTTACGAGTTTTCCAAATCCTGGAAGCACGAATTCGCCGTTTGATTTAACTTCGCGCGCTGCGAGTGTCGACAGTTCCTCAAAGAATTCCTTGACCTGTGCCCTCTTCATACCGGTAGATTCGGCAAAGTGGTTGATAACTTCCGATTGCGTCATGCGCTTCTTGCCTGTCGCGGCTTTGGTCGCCATAGTCTGGTGTAACACCTCCAACGAGAACTTAGATTGAAAAGCAAATCGGACACTCATATATCACACTCAAGGCCCAAAGTCTCCAACAAATCCAGTATTTCTTAAGGTTTTTTGGCCTTTTCCAGACTGCCCGCGGTGTTTTTGACCAGCACCGGCTACCAGCATCGGTGGTAGAATCCGCGCGGCTCCAAAAACTGCCCGCCTTATTTGTTTATGGCGCTGCCGTAAAACGAAAATGAGGTCTGCGGCATTGCTAATAGGTAGCAAACAAAGAGATTTTCGCCCCTTAGGAGGATAGCGATGCCTGAAAACACTCCCGCTCTCGAATATAAGATCAGCAATTCTGTTGGCCGAAAAAGCAAAGGTGCAGTCAATAAAACCGCCGACGTCGAGACCGTTCAGAACATGCTTCGCCTCGCTGCAATGATTGAAGGCGACCAAAAATTGGATCCCGGCGGCGTCGATGGAACGATCGACGCGAACGAGTCCAGTGATGACACGATCAGGGCCATCGAGGCTTTCCAATCGCGGTTTTTCAAACCCGATGGCGTGATCGGTGTCGGCAAACGAACCTGGCGCGAGCTTGTCGACCTTCTCGAAGGCGACGACGAAGTCGATGAAGGAGAGACCTTAACCAGCCCTTCAGTGACGACCACACCGGTCACCGTTGTAACAGCCAATGGTCAGTGTTTCTTTCCGTTTAAAGAAAAGGACGTCCCAACGCAGGACTGGATACAGGGGATCCGCTGCTTCGGGTCCCGTCGCAGTGGTGGCAGGCGTGCTCACGCCGGATGCGATCTCTACGCACCGGTCGGCACGACCATCCATGCAATTTCATCAGGGACCGTCACGCTTGGACCATACGCATTTTATGACGGGACATTCGCGTTGGAAATCGACCACGGCTCATTTCTAGCGCGCTACGGCGAGATCCAAAAGAACGCGCTCGTTAAGGCGGGGGATCATGTTGAAGCCGGCCAGCCGATCGCGAAGGTCGGAAAACTCCTTAGCATAAGAAACTCCATGTTGCATCTCGAACTCTACGACAAGAGTGCGACTGGCCCATTAACAGTGAAGAACAACACGACGAAGCGAAACGCGAAGGGGGTTCCGTTCATGCGTCGTGCGGATCTAATCGATCCCACTAAACGACTGAATGAATGGAAAGATAAACGGCCCACTTGATCGCGAACTGTTTTTTCAAGTGAGCCAACAGGCGGCCGGAACAAAAACGGCCGCCTGTGGTTTGTCACAAAATCACAACACTTTTGGCGTCACCTATCCACCACCTGCCAATAGAGTGACTTCCGCCCTTCCCCCAAGTCACTCCCCATTTGAAACCTAAACGCCCGGATATGGCATTGCACTCGGCGCGACGTGCCATGTGAACCCTCGCCTGTCAAAAGTACGGAGTTAACAATGAATCGCATTTCCTGGTCGACTTCAAGGAAGTTCTTTGTGTCTCTTGGCCTCCTTCTAATTGCGTTCGCTTGGGGTGCAACGTGGATCCGATCTCGTTCGATATCCCAGCCGAATACCGCCATGAAGGCGAGGCTCGCCTATGGTCAATTGCCGTTGAGCTTTGAAGCGAACGTTGGCCAGACTGATCCTGAAGTAGATTTCATTTCGCGTGGTACCGGGTATACGTTGTTTTTGAAACCTCGCGAAGCAGTGTTGGCTCTACGGAAAGGCGACAAGTCGAACGCCGCGACAGTGCTGCGCATGAAATTCGTCGGCAGCGAAACCAAGCCAATGGCCGCTGCGCAGAGGGAACTTCCAGGCAAAGTTAATTACTTGATCGGTAAAGATCCCAGCCGGTGGCGCACTGGAATTTCGACTTACGCAAAGGTCGCCTATCAGAACTTGTATCCCGGAGTGGACCTCGTCTATTACGGTATCCAGCGTCAACTTGAGTATGACTTCGTGGTCCAACCCGGCATTGATCCGAACATCATCGCGCTTGAATTCGAGGGAGCGGACGAATTGAAAGTCGATGCTGAGGGCGAACTGGTGTTGAACGCAGGCGGAGGCGAGATCCGACAGCGAAAACCTTTCATCTACCAGGACGTCGATGGAGCGCGGCGTGAAGTCGCCGGAAGCTACAAACTCAAGGACAAAAATACGGTAGGTTTTCAGTTAGCGGACTACGATGAGAGCAAACCACTGGTGATCGATCCGGTGCTGGTTTACTCCACATTTCTCGGCGGCGCTAACGTCGACGTTGGCAGCGATATAACCGTAGACGCGTCAGGGAATGCGTATGTGGTAGGCACTACGCAGCTATTGAGTCTTCCGTCGACCTTCCCGACCACTGCGGGAGCTTTCGATACCACACACAACGGCAGTCAAGACGCCTTCGTCACGAAGATAAACTCGACCGGTTCGGCGCTTATCTACTCCACTTTTCTCGGAGGCTCTGATCTTGACTCGGCGTCTGCGATTGCCTTGGACGTCACCGGTAACGCGTACGTGACTGGTTCAACTTCTTCAACCGACTTTCCAACGACTGTTGGTGCGTTCGACAACACGCATAACGGCATTCCCGGTTCCGACGCCTTCGTGACAAAGCTCAACCCGTCTGGCTCGGCGCTCGTCTACTCTACTTACCTCGGGGGCCTGGAACAGGACGCAGGTAGTGGCATCGCAGTGGGCACTTCCGGTAATGCTTATGTCGGGGGCAACACTCGGTCATCCGGTTTTCCGACGACAGCCGGCGCCTTCGACACTACGCACAACCCCAATGACGATCCTGAGATCTTCGTAACAAAGCTCAACCCGACCGGTTCGGCGCTCGTCTACTCTACCTTCCTCGGGATTAGTTCGGGAGGTAGTCTTGCTCTCGACGCCTCCGGCAGTGCTTACGTAACCGGATCTACTTCTTCGGCCGCCTATCCGACGACTGTCGGAGCATTTGATACCACACACAACGGCGGTTCTGACGTTGTTGTGACGAAGCTCAACTCGTCCGGTTCGGCGCTCGTCTACTCTACTTTCATCGGCGGCAGTGGGAATGAAGGCGGAGAGGGCATTGCCCTGGACGGTTCCGGCAATGCTTACATTACGGGAGACACTACTTCGACTGATTTTCCGACGACGGTTGGCGCCTTCGACACTTCGTTCAACGGGAGTTTCGATGCCTTCGTGACGAAGCTCAATCCGTCGGGTTCGGCGTCACTCGTCTACTCGACATTCCTCGGCGATGTTGGTTTTGACAGCGGCAATGACCTTGCCGTGGATACGTCCGGCAATGTTTACCTAACGGGAACAACTTCTTCGCCCAACTTCCCGACGACTGCTGACGCCTTCGACACTTCGTTCAACGGTGGTCCCACTGACGTCTTCGTGACGAAGCTCAACTCTACGGGTTCGGCGCCGCTGGTCTACTCCACTTTCCTCGGGGGCAGTGGTAACCCACAGGAGACTGGCATTGCCGACGACGAGGGACTAGGCATTGCCCTGGACATCTCCGGCGGTTTTTACGTAACTGGCGCAACTCGATCAGCCAACTTTCCGACGACTAGTGGCGCTTTCGATACGACGCATAACGGCGTCTCTGACGCTTTCGTAGCGAAGTTCAGCGAAACTCCCGTCTCTACTCCAGGCTGCGAGATCACGAACGGCGGATGGATCATCGCGGAGAATGGCGACCGTGCGAATTTTGGTGGCCATGCGAAAGTAAACGACAGCGGAGAAACGCAGGGACAGCTGTCCTACGTGGACCATGGCCCAGCGCAACGCCTGAACATGCACTCGATCAGTGTCCAGACGATTGTTTGCGAAGGATCCCAGGCAAGCATCTTCGGCCAAGCGACGATCAACGGAACAGGTGTGGTCAATTTCAGAATTAATCTACAGGACTTAGGCAAGGGGTCAGACACGTACCAGTTGATTATCGACGACTACGACTCAGGCGAGCAGTTGCTCGGTGGAGGCAACATCCAGATCCGTCAGAAATGAAATACGAGCGGCCACAAGTCTCGATCACCTGGCCGAGCTCATCTTGCTTGAAGGTTTTCTTCGAACGTAGCGACCCGTCGCCGTTGTATCCGCGTTCCTTGCAATCAGTTCCTTCATCGCTTCAGCTTTCCCCATAATGTTTGCGCTCACGCGGGTGCGTTTCTCACGTCACCCTTCGGACCGAAAAGCCGAGGGTAGACGATCTCTTCCCGGTGCTCCCACACAGCTTCGAGTGCGCTCTTCATGACTTATAAGGCTGCGCTTTGTATGATTACATTCACCATCTCTCTTAGGAAGTTTCGTGAACCATACGCATTGCTAACAGCGATTCGGTCATAACGTGAAAATCTTCTAGACTTTTCGGGCATAACTTGAAAATTTCGCTTGCCGCTCCACTGTTAGAGACTTTTCGTCGGCTTCACCATCTCCCACCGCATACCATCCCTGTAGGGAGTTCCTTCAAGTTAGACTGCGGCGACGGCGTTCTCAGCGCCACTCTTGCTGCGGGCTCGTTATTACTCTCCCGACCTCAATCCCGGAGAAGTGCCTCTTAACGAACAATCTGAATTCCAGGTTGGACCACAAGACGCGGCGGTTCTCCTGAAACAGAGAACAGTTGTGCGAACTTGTCGATTTCCAAAGTGAAGTTGAGTCGGGCTGTGAGGCGGGGCTGAGGATGTACCGCTGGTATCGCAGTACGCCTTCATCCCACGTAACAGCAAACGCAACCACGTTTATGAATAGTTAGCAAACAATTAGCAACAAGTTAAAGATTTTCACTTCTCCACTCACCTATATTCCGCTCCGCAATTGATAAGTCAACTCCGGTTTTACCGTGACCATGTTTTCGGCCACGAAGGAGTTCAGATCTCCAATTCAGAACTCACCTTGCGAATCAGCCAACGGTGGCGCAGTTCCACGAACGCATTAAGGCTGCCCCCTTATTCTGACAAGGAGTCCGCAATGCCGGGTACACGTAAGAACACGACGCGTCTTTTACCTTTCCTTCTTGTAATCGCGATACCACTAACAAATCCTGACTGCCTGCCTTTTGAGGTCGCACGGGCGAACTCAAACCAATCTTCTCATTTGCCGCAGACAGCACACAAAGTTTCCCCACTTTTGAAAGGGCGTAAACACAAGCCGGACGAAACAGTGACAGTGATCGTAACGCTGGGTGCGGCTAGAAGCTCCCGTCTCAATGCTTTCCTCAACCAGAACGGCGTTCGTAAGCGCAAAGAAATGAAAAGCCTCGGTGGTTTCTCACTGACGCTGCCCTTCAGAATGGTTACTGAGCTGGCGTCTTTCCCGGAGATCTCCCACTTATCCTCCAATGAAGTTGTGAGCGCTTCCGGACATGTGACAGACACTACCGGCGCAAGTGCCGGACAAGCCGCGGCATCTGCTTCCGACCGGGGCATGATCGATGGCTCCGGGATCAGTATTGCTATTTTGGATTCGGGCATTGATATCAATCATGCGCAATTCTCTTCTGCCGGGGGCGGCTCTCGTGTCCTCGCAGGCGTTGATTTCACAGGGGAGAACCGCACCGACGATCCTTATGGGCACGGCACATTTGTGGCGGCGGCGGCGGCGGGTGGCGCGGGCGCTGGGGCTGCGTATACAGGGATCGCACCTGGGGCCTCATTGCTGAACGTTCGCGTTCTAAACAGCACTGGCGAAGGAACGGTCGAAAGCGTTTTGGCAGGACTTGACTGGGTAGCGACAAACGCTCGCCAGTACAACATTCGGATCGTCAACCTAAGTCTCGGGACGCGCGCTGCCGAGTCGTACAAATATGACGTCCTCTGTCGTGCCGTTCGCGGTTTGGTAAATTCGGGCATTCTTGTATTGGCGGCGGCTGGTAATGAGGGAAAGGATGCGTCCGGCCAAAAAATTTATGGCGCGATTCACTCTCCAGGCAATGAACCTTCTGCCTTTACGATCGGGGCTTCGAATACCTTTCAAACTGGCGCACGTCAAGACGACGGCGTCGCCACTTACAGTTCACGTGGCCCAACGCGCAGTTACTGGTTGGACGAAGATGGCGTTGCTCATCACGACAACCTGTTGAAGCCTGAATTGGTTGCTCCCGGCAACAAACTAGTCTTTGCGCAGGCGCATAACAATCTCATTGTTACGTTGAATCCCACTCTGAATCAGTCGTCGCTCGTCACACACCCGACGATGAAAGTGATGCGGATGAGCGGAACGTCAGTCGCTACGCCAATCGCAGCGGGCGCGGCTGCCCTGATGCTGCAACTCAATCCAAAACTGACCCCGAATATGATCAAGGCTTTTATGGAATACTCCGCCCAGAAGTTGGATGGTTTCGGAGTTTTGGAGCAGGGAGCAGGGGAACTGAATATCGAAGGCGCTATGAAGTTGACGCAGTTAGTCCGACAGGATCTCGCATCACCGGTCCAGGTGGGCATGCCACTGCTGACAGGACCAGTCACCGCCTCTTCCACTTTTTCTGGTAGCAGTTTCGGTTGGAGCGGCACGATTATCCGTAAGTTCAATACCATGTCAGGAACCGCACTGATCACTCGTTTTCAAGGTCCATATTGCACGGGCGAACTGCTCGGCGACGGTTTACTCCTTTCTGACGGCCTAATCATCAATAGGGGCGCCCTCTTCTCCGGAGGACAACCGATTACGAATGGAGATGCTCTTTGGACGAACAACGGCTTCGTTGCCGATGGTGTGATGGTGTCGGATGACACACTCATGTCCGATGCGGTTGATATTTCAAGTCAGTTAATAACTTTGGATAGTAACGTCCTCTCAGAGCCCCTGATGAGGGGCCACCGTAGTGTGTCATCGAGTACGAGTTATGACGGGCTACTGCTTCCAGGAGACATCCTGCTATCTACGGGTGAGAGGCTCTCGAATGGCTCCTCAATCAACTCTGGGGCGTTGAGGGGCGACGGTATTTTGATGGGGAACGGCGAGCTCACCGCCAACGGTGTGACTATCTCTGATTCTGTAATGGTTTCCGGGATCATCCTCGGTGATGTGATCATTTTCGGCGACGGGATCATCCTGGGCGACGGAATCATCTTGGGCGATGGGATCATCCTGGGCGATGGGATCATCCTGGGCGATGGGATCATCCTGGGCGACGGGATCATCCTGGGCGACGGGATCATCCTGCGGCTGATTGATTTCATCCGGTAACCGATAACGCTGAATCATTAACTCTAGTAGTACGATATGCCAATCCTTGGAAGGTATAGTAAAGCTTACCCGCTGGGTCTACTTCGTCAATTTTCTGGCTGGACTGAAAAACCAGAGAACGCGAGGAGAATTAGAAAAGAGGTCGACGGTGAGATCGTCGAAGAGGCAAGGGCCTTAACCGATGAAGATTATGTCTACGTACAGAGGAATTTCACCGTCACGGATGGAATCTTCGTAGACGAGGACATTATTTTCAGTGATGTGACGCCCGAGTGGATCGAGTTCTGCCAAACCGTCCTGGGGCTCGGAAACCCTATTGCCGAGCCGCAAATCCCTCATCAAATTGAGCCGACCGACTAAAGACCCAGAGCGTTGGACGAAACCTTTCCTACAACCAATCCGTGTCCGAGATAAGACTCCTCTTCGGGATCGAAGGGCCATTTGGACCAACTTTCGGGGCTCGTGGCTACTTTGATTTCTTGCCATAATCCTTCTATGCTTTCGCCAAACCTTGGCCGTATCATCAGCCGCCAAGAAACAACCTGTAGGAGTTACAGTTTGTTTGGCTGATTATAATGTTGCGGTTGTTCGGCGGTTTTCAACACCTCGTCATTCCGACTGTGAGGTGCATACGATCCCGAGACTCGACGCATACCCTCCCAGAGTCTTCCCAAGGATTCAGAATCCCGATCTGCGGTGATTACTTCAGAACCCCCGGGTGCTGACAGTCGCTGCAAACGCGAGTTTGTTTATGCAAAAAGACGTCGCTCCAAGGTCTATGAGTTCAACGGATTTCGTTTGGAAGGAACTCAACGTCGCCTTATGTATCGGGGACAGCCAGTTCCGCTCAAAGGCAAGATTCTGGATCTCCTGCTTTTCCTCGTGGAAATGCGTGGCCAACTGGTCGTGAAGGAAGAGTTGATGAAAAAGATCTGGCCGGACGCGATTGTGGAAGAGAACAACATCACTGTCAGCATGTCGATATTGCGAAAAACACTGGGTGAGGATCGCTCCATGCCCAAGTTTATTGAAACGATCCCGCGTCAAGGATATCGCTTCATCGCCGAAGTGACAGAGGTCTCCCTGGAGCGACCAGCCACAAGAGGCGCGCGCCAAAGTCTGGACACAATCGCGCTTCAGGACGAGCCGATCGACTCTCTTGCCGTCTTACCGCTGCAAAGTCCCGAAAAAGATTTTAACGTCGAATATCTCTCGGATGGCATTACCGAAAGCATTATCAACATACTCTCGCGAATTCCCAAGCTTCGCGTTCTGGCATGTAGCACGATCTTTCGTTTCAAGGGGAAGGAGGTTGATCCTCAAGAAGTTGGTCTCTTGCTCAATGTCAGAGCCCTATTGATGATTCGAGTTATGCGTCTGGGCGAAACACTCGTCATCAGGGGTCAATTAGTTAAGGTTTCCGACGGAACCCAAACTTTGGGGTGAGCAATACACTCGCCGCCCCTCCGACATTCTTGCAGTTCAGGACGAGATTGCAAAAGCCATCTCGGAAAGTTTGGAATTCAAAGCTCACTCGCCAGGACCACATACGCCTCATCAAACAGCCAACAAAAAACACTGAAGCCTACAATCTCTATCTGAGAGGCCGCTATTTCTGGAACAAGTACAGCAAAGAATGGGTATTGAAAGCGATCGATGCTTTCAAAGAGGCGATCTTGATTGACGCCAATTACGCGCTGGCTTACTGCGGAATGGCGGATGCTTATTTCAGACTGTCAAATGTCTACTTCCCCCCTCGCGAGGTTTTGCCCAAAGCGAAAGAAGCTGCGCTGCGAGCCGTTGGAATCGACGACAATCTGGCGGAAGCTCATTCATCTTTGGGTCTGGTCCGAGTGTACTACGAGCACGATTGGACAGGGGCTGAAAGGGAGTTTAGAAGAGCTCTCGAGTTGGATCCGCATCTGGTCTCGGCGCATCAGCGATACGGGTCCTATTTGACGTTCATGGGCCGCTTTGACGAAGCCATAAGGCATTATAAGACTGCTCTTGAACTTGATCCGTTCTCTCTTCAGATCAATATGAATCTGGCTACCACGTACTACTTAAAAGGTGAGTACGAAAGAGCGGTAAACCTTCTGAACGAGTCGATCGAGCTGGAACCCAATTACATGCCGACGCATTTCGTTTTGGGTCTGTGTTCATATTCAGGAGAAGCGTTTGGCCGAAGCCATCGCGGAGTTCCAACTCATCTACAAGTTGGATGAGGAGGCCTACCTGGCGCTGGGTTTCATGGGTTATGCGCATGCGCTGGCCGGCGAGCATGCCGAAGCTGAGACCCTCCTCAATATTTTGCAGGATATTTCGCTGCAGAAAATATGTTTCTCCCTATAGCATGCTGGTGATTCATCTGGCGCTTGGACCGAAAGAGCGCGTGTTTGAACTACTCGAACAGCTTTACGAAGAGTGCAACGACTGGTTGGTTTGGCTCAAGGTTAGCCCCGAACTCAAGAGCGTGCGCAACGACCCAGATTCAAGGACTTATTAAGGCGCGTTGGATTCCTCGATTGATCTTTTGCGCGCTCCAGGGATGTTGTGGTAAATCGCAATGGACAGGAGCCTGACGGCGTCCTGTCATCCCTCTCCCATTCTTCATCAACCCGCAACTTTCTCAATCTCTGAGCCTTTAGCAGACGATTAGCAATTATTTAGGAACTCGTTAAAGACTCTGAGTGGCTTGTTGCGTACTCGGCACGACACATTATCGTTTGTCCTGGTCGAAGCTGAACTGAAATGCAGATCGGGACCAAGCTATGGAACACAGAGAAGTATTGCTTCTGGAATTCGAAGGAGATGGACACATGGGACAGGCGCATGCGCCGGATCATTGAGTCCTGTCCTAATCCTGATTTCCAGACTCGTTTGCCACACATGCTCTGGCTTTCCTGTTGTAGACGATGAAATTGTCTCAGATCATCCTGCAGACAAAAGCCGCTGCTGATCCTGCTCGCTCCTGCCTCGCGTTTCATTGAGTTGTTTGGATTCCTTTTTCAAATACTCGGACCAGGAGCAATGTCTGCTCCCGTCGTCGTTGTTATCGATGCCAATCAGGAAGAATTGACTGAACTGGTAAGGCCGGGCATCGCTGATTTCATCATTCCGCCATTAAGAGATTCGGAAGTTCTCGTGCGAATCCGCGGCTGTTAACCAGATTTGGCCGGGAAGAGAAGACCCGGCAAACTCTCACAGAGAAACTGGGGTTACAACAACTCATTGGCGAGAGTCCAGGTTTTCTCGCCGAGACAAACAAGATTCCGCTACTGGCAAAGTCTGACATTTCTGTACTGATTTCCGGTGAGACGGGAACAGGAAAAGAGATGGTCGGACGCGCTATTCATTATTTGAGTCCAAGGGCCGGCAAGCCTTTCGTTCCAGTCAATTGTGGCGCGATCCCGCTGGAGTTGCTCGAGAACGAATTGTTCGGTCATGATCGCGGAGCTTTCACCGGAGCATCCGGCTGCGAGATGGATTGATTCAGGAGGCAGAGAAGGGAACGCTCTTTTTGGATGAAGTGGATTGCTCTGCCGCTTCTGGCCCAGGTCAAATTGCTGCGGTTTCTTCAGGACAAAGAGTATCGCCCGCTGGGCAGCACGAAGGCGATAAAGGGCGACGTGCGAATCATAGCTGCCTCAAACGCGAATCTTGAAAAGGCAGTCGCGGCCGGAACTCTTCGCCGGGATCTTTATTACCGATTAAATGTTGTTCCCATCGTCCTGCCGCCCTTGCGTCAGCGATCAAGCGACATAATTCTTCTGGCCCGTCATTTTCTCGCTGAAAACGCTGCCAAACTAAACAGTCCGGCGGTTGATTTCTCACCTGAAGCAGAGCGCAAGCTGATGCTCTATCAGCTGGCCCGGCAATGTACGTGAACTGGAACATGTGATTGAGCGAGTGGTTGTTCTCTGCACTCAAAAGACTATTCAGGAAGATCACATAGCTTCTCCGGGTGAGACTAATCATTCGGAGCAATTGTCATTTCAGGAAATGAAGGCGAACGTAATCTCTGCAATTCGAAACAAACTATATCCAAAATCTTTTGATTGCCTACAAAGGAAACATATCCAGGGCTGCGCAGGCAGCACAAAAAGAGCGGCGGACTTTTTGGCAATTGATTCGCAAACACAAAATCGATGTGCAGAAGTTTAAGGTAACCGAACTCCATTGAAGTCGGGCAATCCGTTGTCTCGGCCAAGTTAAAATTGCCACGGTGTTAAGTCATGAAATCAAAACGATTACTAAGACCTCGCAATCCCCACGGGTAGAAATACCCATACTGTGATTCAGTTCACTGCAAGATCGCTCAGAGATTTTTGTTGCACGGTAAATGCATAAACAGATTCTGAGGAAACAATGCAACTCGATCAGAAAGAAAAGCGCGAGAAGTTAGTTATTACATTCTTGCGTACCTCTCTGAGAATCCTGAGGCTGGCGACACCTTCGATGGAATTGTCGAATGGTGGTTGCTCCGTCAAAGGATAAAGTTCGAAACCCGAAATGTTTCTGAAGCAGTAACGAAGCTTGTTTCAGAGGGACTGATTGTAGAACACGAAGGATCCGATTCACGCATCTTTTACAGGGTCAATACGACCAAGGAGCAAGACGTCAAAAGGCTATTGATGCGAGGAACAGGATCTTTTGGGTGACTGGATTAGCCGAAACCAGCTTCATTGGTAGCATTGAAATGTAGGATGTGCCGGCCTTTCCCCCAACGGTTCGGTAATCAAACTGCCAACTAAACAGAGGAGCAGTCGGCGGTTCTGAATGGTTTACTTTAAAGAGCCATTCGACTGCTCTTTCTGAATCGTAAAGACGACTGAGCTACTACTAAGTTTTGATCGCACAAGCTGAGCGGTTCAAAGTGCGGTAGCTTTGCCTCTATTCAAGGTGTCGCAACAATGTCAAATTCAATCGACGATACTCTTAGCTGGTATGTGGTCCACACTCATCCCAAACAAGAGGAGCGCACCAGCGGGAACTTGCAGGCTTGGGGATTGGAAATTCTGAATCCCAAGATGCTCGTTAATAAGTGCAACCAGTACACCGGTAAAGTGACTCGTGTTGTTAAGCCTTTGTTCCCAGGTTATATCTTTGCGCGTTTTAGATTCAACGACCTGTATCACAGAATACGATTTACCCGTGGAGTCCACAGCTTAGTGTGTTTCAACAACCGACCGGCGCCTGTTGATGAGGAAATCATTAGTTTGATTCGATCGAGAATCGGAACGGATGGCTTTATTAAAACGCTCGCGGAACTCAAAGCCGGTGATGAAGTAGTGATAAACGACGGTCGCTTCCAAAAGCTCCACGGTGTTTTTGAGCGTGAGATGCAGGAAGCAGATGCAGATAGAGTGACGATACTTTTGAGCAGTGTGAGTTTCCAGGCACACGTTGTCGTGGATAGAGCTTTAGTTAGCAGGATTTCACCGGCACACGGATCATCATCGCAGCGCCAATTGGCCCATACCGCTTAAGCCTCATATTCATAAGCCGGAAGAACAGATGACCCCAACGTTAGACGCCATTCTTTACATCCCGTACGTGCCGGAGTCGATCTCCTGGCGTGCGTACCTCTGCACGGCGGTTTCCGGAACTTTGCTGGAGTCTTTCATCGAGAGATTCAGACTGACAAATCCTGACATTGATTTGCGAGTTCTGGTTCATCGTGAGGACGTGAATACGACTCTGGACACCATCTTAGAGCGTGCCAGGGTGACGAGAATTCCGACCGACTACAAGACCCGACCTCAAGCCTTTCTGCAGGCTTCCAGGGATAGCCGCACTTCGCACGTCGCGTTTTTGACTCTTGAGTACGACTTTACGCCGCTTGATCTACTGGCCAGGGCCTTTATTCACCACCTGCATCACGATAACGCCTTCACGCCGGTTGTGGGATTCCCGTCAGACTGCACGCCCGAGATGTATGACTCGTCGTTTCTTGAGGCCGTACGAAAATGTACTTTGCCGCCTGGCGCCGGAAACCTGCTGAGCTTAGCGCGGCAGCTTGTGCGTGTTCTGGAGAATGGACCGCCGGCTTCGCTGCCCGTGGGCCAACATGAAACGCTTCGCAAAGCTGCTGATGAATTGCGCGTCGCGTTTCAAAGATCTATCAAAGCTGTCCCTTTCGACGCGGCCGCCGAATACAAGGCGCACCCCCGAGAACTTCCGGAATCACTTCGTGTCAGGAACTCGACTCACGTCGACATCGCTAGAGCCGTGATCAGCTCTCGAGACAACGCAAGCGGACCGCTGGGCGACCTGCGCTCATGGAAAAGGGAGGCGTTGTTAAAACAACGTGCGCTGGATAGCAAACCCGGACCATATCCCTTGCGACGTGTGATTAGACGTCGAACCCGCGCGTCGCGCAGGAAGATCCTCTTTGTGTCGACACCGTCAGCTTATTCGGGTGCAGAGGAGAGCCTGTGCCAGCTCGTCGGCGGATTGAATCGGGAGCATTACAGCTCCTGCGCTCTGGTTGGGGCCTGCGGGTATCTCACTGAACGACTTCAACAGTTCGGTGCGGATGTGATTGTTCCGAATAGAGACTTCTCTTCGAGCTCGGTGGAGAATTTTTTCTTTACGCTCTCGACTTTGAGAAAAGTAAAACCGGACATAGTTCACATCAATGCAGCGTCTGGTATGCCTGTCATCATAGCCGCAAAACTCCTGGGTATTCCCGTTATATATCACCTCAGAGTCGCCGTTCTTCAGGGCATCGCCGACTACCTTAAGGGATCGGAAGCGATTATCGCCGTTTCCGAATTCGTACGGACGGAGGCTGAACGGAGGGATATCGAGGGGAACCGAATCAAGGTGATAATCGACGGGGTCGATGTCGACCACTTCTCCCGCGCGAATTTTTCCAAGGCGGTTGTTAGACGCGAACTGGGACTTCCGCCGGACGTTCCGATCGCGCTCAACATTGCGCGCTTCGCCCGCAATAAACGGCAGGACATGTTGATAGCGGCGTCTGAATTAGTTCGGAAGAGACTTCCTGATTTTCACCTTGTCTTCGTCGGTGAAGCGGAGGACCAGCGATACTATTCGGAGATCGTCGAGCAGATCGGAAGGGCGGGTCTGGCGAGTAACGTGACGTTCCTTCCTTTTCAGCGCGACATCCGGAGGATCGAAGCCGCAGCCGATGTACTCGTGCTTTGCTCCGATCGTGAACCGCTTGGCATCTGCCTGCTGGAAGCGATGGCAATGGAGCTGCCGGTCGTTGCGACGAACTCCGGCGGCAGTCACGAGGTGTTCATCGACGGAGTGACGGGTCTCAAAACGCCGGGGGGCGACGTGCATGGCCTGGCGGCTGCTATTGAGTCAATTCTGACGAATCCGGAAGTTGCTCACAGATTAGGAACAGCCGCCAGGCGCCACGCCGAAACCGAGCACACGATACAAAAACACGCAAAGGCGGTGATGAGCTTATACGACGATGTGATCAAGCGTGAGTGGTCCAAGGATGGTCCTGGCTCCAATACCACAGCGCGCACTTCCCCTTTTCCGACTCTCCAGATTTCCCGCTCCGAAGTCGCAGCCCAAAGCGCCATATAAAAGCGCGGGATGAACTTCCCATACAGCCCTGAGTGAACTTGTTGGCAGGATCAACCATGCATGACGCAGCTAAAGACGGAATCATTTATCGAAGCAGTGTGATGCGAAACGTATGCGATCGGATCAGGATGTTGCGTGGTAGCCGCGCCACTGTACTGATCACTGGCGAGAGTGGCACCGGAAAGGAGTTGGCGGCCAGGGCCATCCATCGCTACAGCGACCGTGCCGATCAGACCTTCATCGCCTACAACGCTTCATCCATTCCCCGGGAGATCGCCGAATCAGAGCTGTTCGGGTACGCGAAAGGCACGTTCACGGGGGCCTATCAGGATTCGTTGGGGATCATCCGAAGTGCCGATGGCGGCACGCTCTTCCTTGACGAGATAGGCGACATGCCGCTGGAAATCCAGCCGAAGCTGTTGAGATTCCTGGAGAACGGCGAGGTCTATCCGCTGGGAAAATCGAAGGCGATTAAAACTGATATCAGAATCATCGCCGCGACTAATCGCGATCTCAACCGGATGGTCGCCGAGGGTACATTCCGTGCTGATCTGTGGTACAGGATCAACGGCATCAACATCGCGCTCCCGCCGTTAAGGGAACGCCCCGAAGATATCGCCATGCTGGTCCATCACCTGCTGGAAAAGTTCTCAAAGAGGGAGAACAAGAACGGGATCATCCTCGAGCCGGACCTGCTGAAAGAGTTGATACTCTATAACTGGCCGGGAAACGTCCGCGAACTGGCAAATGTCGTCGAGCAACTGGTTGTGTTTACACCGTCCGGTGGCATTAGCGGATGCTCCTTGCTTCATTCCCACGTCAAAGCACAGCTCTCGTCATCCAAACTGTCGACTGAAGTCACGGCTTCTAACTCACCGAACGGTAGCAATGGCACGCACGCTCAACGAACACGAGACTCGCAACGGTTAACGCTGCCGGAGGCTATTGCAGAACTGGAGCGGAAGATGATTGAGAACGCGCTCAGCTTCCACCACAACAACATCTCACGCGCTGCTGCCACGCTCGGGCTATCACGGTTCGGGCTGCAACGAAAATTGAAGCGTCTCTCAACCTGTAACTGCCGCGAAGACACGATAGCAAGTCGGGTGGCATCGAGCGTTGCAAGTGCCACCAGCGTTGGCAGTGACGGTGCGGGTACCCTTGGTCCATAGCCGCAGGGAGAGCAGTAAAGACCAGCAAATTAGCGAAAAATGCGCGAGCAACAATCGGGTCTCCGCTGGTATGCAAGTTGATTAGAGATCAGTGGCTAATGAATCGCAGAACCTGATCCCCTTTAGTGTCAAAAGCAGAAATCAGAAAAGCCTTTTTAGAGAGCGGCATCTTTCAGCCGTGTGGGTGGTTCATGAGTCGTGATGTTTCTGTGTTGATACTAAAAAGCCGCAACGACTGAGCTACTCAGCGATTGCAAGAGGAGAAAGTCATGAACGAAAAAATCAACAGTGAAGAACTCGAGAGAATAAATAGCGAGCTGTTTGGCTCATTCGACCCCGAAGACGAGTCGTGGATCGTCGGCGGCAGCAAGACCGTCTCCGGAAGCGTTACCTTCACGCCAAACGGACCCGATGGTGGTGCGGATGTCGATTTCGTGTTTGCGGAATTGGAATCAACGATTCAATCGTGAGGGTGCCCTGCGGGTGCATCCTGGTTTTGTACAACTGGGATGCACCTCTACGCGCAATGACTGAGTCGATAAGCATTCGCAGTCAGAGGTGAGAGCCATGAAAGAGAAAGACGTTATTAACGGCAAGGAACTCGAGAGAATTAACGACGAGCTATTCAACTCATTCGACCCGGAAGACGAGTCATGGATCGTCGGCGGCAGCAAGACCGTCACAACGATGCTTTCCTACGGGCCAGGCGGCGTTGTTGATCACGCTTTGGATTACGACGTCGTGTTTTCCGAGATTGAGCAAGTGAACCAAGCGTGAGGCTGGTGCACTGAGAGGAGAAAGTCATGAAACAGAAAGACATTACTAAAGGTGAGAAACTCGAGAGAATCAACAACGAGCTGTTCGGCTCGTTCGACCCCGAAGACGAGTCGGTAATCGGCGGCGGCAGCACTAAGACCATAACGGACATGTACACCTTCACGCCCACCGGAACCGATATCACTTTGGATATCGAATGGGACTTTCCGCAGATAGAAGGGATTTCGTCGTGAGGATGGTTCATTGAGCCGCGAAGTTTCTGTGTGGACCGCGGAGGCTGGGCCCTGCGCCAGATGTTTGAATAACCCGATCTGATGACCACTTGTCGATCGTAGAGAGAACCGGCGGACGACGTCGGAGAAGAGTCAAAATATGATCTGCATTCTGAGTCAGTCTTTTATAGAGGGAACCACCGAAGTGGTGCTCGATTGGTTGCGGGCGTGGGAAGTCCCGCACGTCCGGATCAACGCGACCGACATCGCCAAGGCTCAGCAGAGCAGCGGGGCCGTCTACTCGATAAGCAAGGGAGAGGTGAGCGTTAAGATTAATATCGACGGGGTCGAGATCGATCTGTCGGACATAAAGGTGGTGTGGTTTCGACGTTGGGCTTACACCGCTGACGTGAGTGTTCCCCGACTGTTTGCTGACCCGTCGTATCGCAGTGATTCCAACGTGTTCTTCGCTTGCAATCACCTTTTTAAAGAGCTGCAGGCAGTGACCAAATTCCTTATCTCAACCCTCTCCTCATCGAAGTGGCTAAGCGACCCGAAGAATGCAGCGCCTAATAAGTTACAAGTGCTGAAAACGGCGAGTGAAGCTGGCCTGGATGTTCCCGACACCATCGTTACCGCCAATGCCAACGAGCTGCAACGATTCATCGAGAAGCACGGCGCCGTAATCACGAAACCTATCGGAGACATCTTGATGTGCAGTTTTGACGACCGTGAATTCGGAACGTACACGTCTGTGATCGACGACGAGTTCGTGACCGAGCATCGTCGACACGCCGCTTTCCCTTCTTTGTATCAGGAGAAGCTCGAAAAGAAATATGAGATCAGGACCTTCTACCTCAACGGTGAGTGTTACAGCATGGCTATGTTCACTCAACAGAGGGTTGCTACTCAGGCGGACTTCCGCAAGTATTGTTACGAAGACCCTAATAGAGAGGTGCCTTACAAACTGCCTTCTTCGATCGAAGCGGCCATACGGAAGTTGATGGACGATCTCCGTTTGGATACCGGCTCGATTGACATTGTCCGGACGACTGACGGCCGTTACGTCTTCCTCGAAGTTAACCCGGTTGGTCAGTTCGGCATGGTATCCGTTCCCTGTAATTACCATCTAGAACGAAAGGTCGCCAAGTACCTGGCGGATAGTCTTTATGCCGCAGCCTAACGAGATTGCACCCTACTTTACCGACAAAGAGACTCCTCTCCCGATGCACATGATGCTGATTGACATGATGCCGCGACCAAAGTACGCCTGTCGGTCATATAGCAGCAGCCCTGCCCGCGCGTTGCAATACGAGTGCTTCAACTTCTACAAACACATTTCAAGAGTGGTGCCGGTTGAGTTCAGTCAGGAGGAAGAAAAATGACCCAAGCCTCTGAAGTCTTCAAACTCCATGCTAACTGCCTCCCGGTGAAAGGCGCCCGCAGGAGCACCATCTGCGACCTTCAGAAACAAAGGATGAGACTCATCCCGAACGACCTGTTCTACATTCTGACCGATCTCGCCGGGTTGCCGACCACCGAGATCAAGAGTCGATTCAATGGAGACAGCGATCAGGTCATCGACGATTATTTTGCCATTCTGACGGAAGAAGGTTACGGGTTCTGGTGCGACGAGCCGGAGCGGTTTCCGAAGTTAGACCTTACGTGGCAGCGGCCGGAAACGATCACGAACGCCATCATCGACATAGACCGTTCGTCAAAGCACGACTACGACAGTCTCCTCTCGCAACTTGACGAGCTTGGATGTCAGGCAGTGCAGGTGCGAGCATACGATGAACTCACACTGGCAGATCTGGAAGAGGTTGTTGCTCATTGTCAGAGCCATCGGCTACGCCACTTGGATTTGGTGATCAAATTCCACCCAGAGTTGACGGCCGAAACCCTGAAGGCCTTCTGCCTCGATCACCAGGTCATCTCCAGGATCACAGTGTACTCGAGCCCGCAGAGGTCTCGGTTACAAGTGAACCCGTTCGCTATCATCATCGACTATTACACGTTTCCAGTTACGCCTTCCTCATGCGGCTTTATCTCTCCACGCTTCTTTTCGATGACGGTCGAGCATTTTACCGAAGCGCAGAATTTCAACACGTGCCTTAACCGGAAGATCGGCATCGCAGCCGACGGAGAGATAAAGGCTTGCTCCTGCGATGGGACACTCGTTCGGCAACGCCTGCGGCACTAAACTGAAAAGTGTCGTGAATAATCCTCAGTTGATCCAAATTGGGAGCATCACGAAGGATCAGGTTGCGGTCTGTCGCGATTGTGAGTTTCGCTACGTTTGCACAGACTGTAGGGCCTACACGCAAGACGCCAACGACTCCTATTCGAAGCCCGCGAAATGCACGTACGATCCGTACACAGCAACCTGGGCAAACTGACCGCTTTCACTGTCTAATCTGGTAATCAAATTAAACCAAGCTAACGCGGCGAAGCTCGCTACGGCCTCGTAGGAAGGGCCGAAGGAAGCAATGCTCAAGCGAAAACGATTTCCAATCTCTTTCCAGTTCGACACGATGGACTGCGGGCCGTCGTGCCTTGAGATGATTGCTCGTTATCACGGGGGCGAAAAGTCTCAAAACAGTTCGTCAGGAGCTTGTGCCGGCAGGATCGTCAGGGGACATCGTCTGGCGGGCATCGCGCGCGCAGCCGAAACGCTTGGCTTCCGCACGCTGGCGGTGAAGGTATCGTTCGATGACCTCAAACAGAAGGCGCCGCTTCCGTGCATAGCATTCTGGCCGCACGGCCATTTCGTCGTCATCCATCGCATTCGCGGGAACGTCGTGTATCTCGCAGACCCGGCTGCGGGCCTGACCACTTACACGCGGGGCGAATTCGAAACCTGCTGGCTAGATCCCGACCAACAGAATTGGGGAGTGATATTGCTGCTCGAGCCGACGAAGCAGCGTCTCACGGTCGAGTCGAAACCTACGTTCACCGCTTTCTCCGACATTTTATGGTCGCTGTGGCGCGACGTGAGACGACACGCTCTGGCCATTGGGTATCGGTGTAGCGGTGGTGCTCCTGGTCCAACTTATTCTTCCGTTTCTGAGCGCCGCGGTCGTCGACGCCGGCGTGCTGAACCGCGACCTCAATTTGGTGTTCGTCATTCTGCTCGCACAACTCGTGCTGGTGTGCAGCCGAATGAGCGTCAACATGTTGCAGGAATGCATGCTGTCGTACATCGGCGTACGGATCGACATGCGGCTGGTATCGCAGTTCCTCATGAAGTTGACGCGTCTCCCATTTTCGTTCTTTGACGGGAAGCTGATCGGCGATCTGATACAACGCATCAACGACCACAAGTCGCTGCAACAGTTGTTAACGGGTACTTTGTGGCAGGTGCTGTTGGCGACGCTATCGCTGCTGGTGTTCGGGGCGGCGCTCGCTATCTTCCAGCCTTTGTTGTTCGCGATATACCTCGTCGGCTCCTCCATGTACGTCGGTTACATCGCGCTTTTCATAAAGCGGCAACGACTGCTCAATTCAAGACGTTCCACCTGTCGGCTCAGAAGCAGGGAATCGTCATCGAGTTCCTCGCGGGAATGCAGGAGATCAAGCTTAACAACGCCGAGCAGCAGCGGCGTTGGCAGTGGGAAGCTGCGCAGCACGCCATCGGAAAAATCCAGGTCAAGTCGCAGATGCTAACCCATCTCCAGGGTTCGGGCGGGCTGGCAATTAACGAGATCAAAAATCTGGTGATGACGTTGTTGGTGGCTAAGTCGGTGATTAATGGCGAAATGTCGCTAGGAACAATGGTGGCGGTCCAATACGTCATCGGACAACTTTCGTGGCCGCTCAACCAGATTGCGATGTTGATCGGGCAGAGTCACGAAGCTGCCCTGAGTTACCTGCGCGCCAAAGAGATTCACCAGATAAGCGACGAAGAAGACTCGTCGACCGCCGTGCAGCCTGGCGAGCGTTCGGACATCGAGTTCAAAAACGTGTCGTTCGGGTATGGCGGTACAAGCAGAAAAAATCTCTTCCGCAACCTGAGCTTCACGATACCCGCCGGTAAGACAACAGCTATCGTCGGCAGAAGCGGAAGCGGCAAGACGACGCTGCTCAGGCTAATACTCAAGTTCTACGCGCCGGACGGTGGCGAGATTTTACTCGGCGGCGTAAACCTCAATGAAGTCTCACACCGCCAGTGGCGCGGACTCTGCGGCATCGTAATGCAGGACGGCTACATCTTTTCCGACACCGTATCGAGGAACATCGCAGTAGCCGATGAGCTAGTCGATATGAAGCGAGTGGCTGAGGTCGCTCGGCTGGCCGAGATCGATAAGTTTCTCGAGTCGCTTCCACTTGGTTATGAAACACGCATCGGCCGCGATGGTGTCGGCATTAGTCGCGGGCAGGCGCAACGCATACTCATCGCGCGGGCGCTATACAAAGACCCGAAGTATATGTTCTTCGACGAGGCCACCAGTGCACTGGATGCTGAAACAGAGAGCGTCATAGTGGATCGACTGCACGAAGTCATGCGCGGGAAAACCGCGGTCGTGATTGCCCACCGCATGAGCACGGTCAGACACGCAGACCAGATCATTCTGGTCGACAGGGGCGAGGTAGTTGAAGTGGGCACGCACGACGAGCTCGTGGGTTCTCGCGGTAGTTATTTCAGCCTGGTGAGAAACCAGCTTGACCTTCGGTAATAGTCACCCACCGAGAGCTGAAGGCTCAAAAATAAAATGACAACACGTCAGGAGAGAACCGGAGCGACGCCGGGCAGGGGGCCGAATTTCGGGACCCGGCGCCGTGGTCAACGCCAGGATACGCTAATGCCAGACGAGCCGCCCAAAGCGTTAGGTTTGGCAATCCCGCTTATCACTGCCTTGCTCGTCCTCTTATTGGTGACTCTTCGTCTCGTCGAATATCAAGACGCAGTGCGCGTGAGCCTGACACTGAAGACGAGAGAATCTTTCGGGCCCGCGTATGGGGAAGCTTATCTCCAGCAAGGGGAGGCGGCCGCAGTGCGTGCGGAGCAGATAGTCGACATAGACCTTGGCGGGTACGGAGCAGCGAAGGAACGCTCGGTGCAGGCGAAGGTAGGCGAAATCACAGCGTTCGACATGCACTTCATTCTATCGTGTGCGGGTCGATCTCCCTCCTGATTTTGAGATTGGTTCTCTTTCCGGCGCACCACCTGGTCCGATCCAGGTGGAGGCGAAAATCCTGACGCAAAAGAAGAATCTTTTCGACAAGTTGTTCGGAGCTTTCCGGGTTTTATCTCGCGATCTCTGATCGGTGAAGGACATCACTATGGCAAACAAAAATGAAGCATGTGCTGAGAACTCCGCCGGAGTCGTCGGGAAGATCCCGGTTGCTTTATTCCTCAGTCCACAATCGGTTTCACTGGACTGGAAACAACACACAGCGCCGCGTCTGGCTCTCGAGTACCCTCATCGAGTGGTGGTACCGGCGCATGCGACGCATCGCTGGCTTGACTACCTACATCATCGTCCACAGCGACGCACAGCGTCGATCCTTGTTGGACCTGAACCTCGAACGCGCCAAGATCGTCACGACGACTTTCTCCAGTTCCACGCGAGCCTTGGCTGAACTGACCGTGAGCGAGGGTTTGGACCACATTGCGCTCGTGTCACTCGGGACCGCGCTCGCCCCAGTCGAATTCGTCGACGAAATGTTGAGCACCCATTTGGCTTTGGGTAACGACCTGACGCGAACGAGCGGGCCGCCCGCAGGAGTTGCCCCTTGGGTTTTTTCACGCAAGCTGCTTGAGCAGTTGTCGTTACTGTCTGGCCCGGGACTTCCTTCCAACCCCGCGCTCGTCTACAAACGGTTGCGCTCGGCCACCTCGAAGGCTGCCTCGAAACTGTTGGGTGACATGCGGGAAACGGTTATCGACGCCGCAGCGCGATACGGCAAAGCGCCTTATGAGATGCCCGTGGCTGTGATGTTGAATTCACAAGAGGAGGTCGATATCGCGAACGAAGTGCTTCGTCTTGACGACGAACCCGAAGGGCTTGAGGCATTGCTGCTCTGGAAACAAGTGCAGATACGCGAGAATGCCGAACGCCTGGCGTCGCTACACTTCAGTTCACCGATATCCTCGGCGTCCGCAACTACTTCAAGTCGGCCGAGGGTTCTGTATGTCTCTTAATGCCTCAGCCTACCAGGCGCGGAGGAGATCTCATGCCAGTTGGTTCGTAAGATCGATCCGAATCGTTTCGAGAAATATGCTGTTGTCGGAATGCCCAGCCGCTTTGAGCGCGAATTGAAGGCCGCTGGTGCAAGCCCCTTCACGCTCGCTGACGGCTTTTTCGATCCCACTGTCAAGAACTTCATCGCCGTAAGAAATTTACTCGACCAGTTGAAGCCCGACCTGATCCATATGAACGGTACGGATGGCTTGCCGTTCCTGTGGAATGCCGTGCAGAAAAAGATTCCCATCGTCCAGCATGTGAGGAACGGTGCGCTAGTGCCGTTTAAGGAGTACGCAGAGGCAGCTACTGCGCTAATCGCAGTATCGCGCTTCCTGCGCGACGATGTTCTGCGGTTTGCCGTCGAGAGGGATCGAGTGCATGTGATCTACGACGAGGCAGACACGGAATATTTCCGCCTGGGGGCATGCGACGGGAGTGCTGTGCGAGAGAGGCTCGGCATCCGACAGCGAATCTGAAGGTGATTGTCATGGTGGCGCGGTTCGCGGAGAACAAACGCCACGACCTCATGCTGGATGCGTTTCAGCAGGTGCGAGAGCAGGTGCCTACGGCACGCCGGTCCTAAAAGGCGAGGTGTACAATGAAGATGCCTATTACGATCGCATTCGGAAGCGCATCGATGAGATGAATTCCGACAAAGCAATCCTGCACGTACCGTTTATTGACGACATTCGGGAGATACACTCCGTTGCCGATGTGCTGGTTTTGTGCTCTGACCGTGAAGGGCTGGGCCGATGCGTGGTGGAGGCGATGTGCATGGGAATACCTGCGGTCGTGACTGACTCCGGTGGGAGTCACGAAATCATAGAAGATGGCGTGACTGGCTTTGTGGTCCAAGGCGGGAATGCTTCGGCTCTGGCCCGCGGGATAGTGCGCGTGTTGAATGATCAGGACTTGGCGCACAGCATGGGCCAAGAGGCGAGGCGTGCGGCCGAGAGGGATTTATCAGCTGATGTGTCAGCGTCGAGAGTAATGGATATTTACGATTGCGTGCTGAACTCTGGACCAATCGGACGGCTGCGGTCCGACGTCAGAAGCCTCCGTCATCTTTGCGACGCAAGTCTGACGGTGGCGTCCGTTGGTGAACCGTGCGAAGGAAAAGAGCTTCTCGGAAATTTTGCGACCTAGCGAAAGGGGAATGAAGCGATGTTTTCACGGAATTTACGTTACGGATTACGCCAGCTTGGCAGGAATCGGGTTTTTGCGGTCGTCGCGATTCTAACCCTCGCGCTGGGCATAGGTATGACCGCCTCGATGTTCTCAGTTGTGTATGCTGTCCTGGTGCGACCGCTCCCATTTACTCACGCCGAGCAGACAGTTCTGATCGGTCAGGCGGGCCCTGATAATCGTCCCGGCACGTCGTCATTGCCTGACATACGCGACTGGCGAGAGCAGAGTAAGACTCTCAACGATATCGCGTATTGGGAGCTGGCCGTTCAGAACCTGGAGAGCGGCGGCCAGGTGAGATCGGTGCCGGCGATTCGATGCAGCGCAAACCTGTTCTCTCTGTTGGGAAGTCAGGCGGCGCTAGGAAGGACTTTCTTTCCGAACGAAGACAAGCAGGAGAACACCGTTGCTGTTTTAAGCGCGTCGGTCTGGAAGAGCCTTTTCTCGTCAAACCCTGCAGTCATTAACAGCAGCGTTAAGCTCGGAGACGGGTACTATACCGTAATCGGGGTTATGCCCGATGACTTCATCTTCCCTTTGACTCAGAGTGCTCCACTCGTCTGGGTGCCGCTCCAGCCAAAACCGGCGTGGGAAGACCGCAATATGGCGATGCTGCAAGTAGTCGGCCGCCTGAACGCGAACGTGTCTATCGAAACCGCCGAAAATGAGCTCGCAGCTATCACCGGTAGGACGAGGAACAATAATGTTCCCACTCCTCGCGTGCTGGTCAAAGACTACCGTGAATCGGTTACCGGCAACATGCGGAGAATGTTACTGCTGCTGGAAGGTGCCGTACTGGCGGTCTGGCTGGTGGCCTGTATCAACGTAGTAGGAATTCTGCTGGCGCGCGCCACAAGCCGCCGCCGGGAGACTGCAATTCGTTGTGCGCTCGGCGCTGGGCGTTGGCAACTACTGAATCAATTCTTCGCCGAGAGCGCCGTTCTGGCCGGCATAGCTGCCGCCATCGGTTTGGCCCTGTGTTTCATCTCGACGCGCATCATACGTTCCTATCTAGGCTCACAGTTGCCCTTCGCAGACAGTATCGACGTGAACCTGCCTGTGCTTGCTCTGATCCTGCTCATGTCGTTGGCATCCACTCTGGTTTTCGGCATGTGGCCCGCCATCATTTCATTCCGCGCGGCACCGCAGGACGCGTTGCGCGAAGGAACGAGCGGCAGCGGCATCGGACGGCGGCAGCGACGCGTGAAGGATGTTCTGGTGATCTGCGAGGTTGCGCTTTCGCTCGTATTGCTGCTCAACGCAGGTCTACTCCTTCGGACGGTCTATAACCTTCGTAACACGCCGCTTGGGTTTGTGCCAGAACACCTGATCGTGGGTCAGTTGATGGTGCCGCAGGAACAGCAGATGGCAGGGGACGCGCTTCAGTCAGTCCACAAGTCGCTGTTGGAAGAGCTGCAACGGACGCCGGGAGTCAGGCACGCGGCAATAGCGACGATACTGCCAATGAACCCGAACTTCACTGCGAAAATTCCTGTTCGGATCTTCGGCAGATCAGGCCCAAGAGATAAAAACGCGACGGCCGAGTTGAGGATCGTGAGCCCTGAAATATACAACACCCTTGGGACTCGCCTGGTGAAGGGCAGGCTCTTCACTGAGACGGATACCAAAAACGCGCCATGGGCCGTAATCGTTAACCAGGCTTTCGTGCGGAAGTATTTTCCGAATGAAGAACCGCTGGGGAAGCAGGTACGGACCGGAGACGATGGGCCACACAAATTCTCGGCGATCGTAGGGGTCGTCGAAGATATGCGTCAAAAATCTCTCACCGACGGAATCGAGCCTGAAATTGATCTCAATTACGCACAGCTCGGACCTGAGGATGAGTTCACCATGATGATGGGCTTCGCTATTCAAGTCGCGGTCCGAACCGAACACGATCCCGAAACAGTCATCCCCGTCGTGCGCAGAATGCTTCAGAACGCGAGCCCTGGGGGGATATTCAGCGTTTCCACCATGCAGGACGAGCTGGACAAATCAATTGCCGGCCAGAGGCTGATCGCGCAGGTGATATGGATGTTCGCCGGGGTCGCACTTCTCATCGCGCTTATCGGCTTATACGGAACACTCAGCTACAACGTCAGCGCACTGACCAGAGAAATCGCGGTTCGACTGGCATTGGGTGCACCGCGAGGTAGAGTCCTGGGCATGATCATACGACACGCGCTGGTCGTCGTTGGGCTCGGCGTTGGTGTAGGACTCTTCGTCTGGCATCGCACGGTCGATATGTTAAAGCACTACCTCCACGGCGTAGGGACACATGACCCACTTACCATCTTCGCTGTAATCGTCATGTTGGCCGCTTGCGGCCTGTTAGCAGGATACCTGCCGGCTCGCAGGGCATCACTCGTCGATCCGACAAAACTCTGCGCCACGAATAAATAAAACTCGAGCGTCGCAAGACTCTCTCAGTTACAGAAAGCGGGAACCGATGAGTAGCCCGTCAGAAAAGTGTGACCTCAGTCTGGCACATGAGGTGAGTTGCGTCCCGTCTGCGCAGTTGCCGGGTAATTCCGGCCTCGCAGATTTTCTTACCCGGGTCGGCAACAACTTTATGAGAGGGCGGCAGTATGGGCGAGCACGTGAAGCCTACAGCAGAGCTGTTGAAGCTTATGAGTGCTCTGAGGAGGCTCTCATCAATCTGGGCCGCATTGCGATTCACGAAGGACGTTATGAGCAGGCCGAGCAGTACTTCGATCTCGTGTTGCGAACATCAAGCGAGAACTATTCCGCGCTCCTTGGTCTGGCGACGATCAACCTGCAGAAGAATTGCCACGCGGAAGCGGCACGTTTCGCTGGGCGTGCGGCTCGTGCCGGTCAGGCTAAAGCGTGTCTCGACTCGCGGCCTTACTGCCTTCTTGCTGCTGCACACAGATGGCGTGGTGATTATGAGGAAGAACAGAGAGCTTTAGACAAAGGGTTCACACTATTACCGGACGCTGATGAGTTGTACCACGTGCGGGCGGCTTCCAATCTACGCCGCCGGCGTTGGGATGAAGGATGGAAGGATTATGAGCATCGGCATAGCAGGCGCACGTTGTTGCGCCGGTTCGACGAGATTGAAGAATGGGACGGCTCTTCGCTGCGGTTAGTGGAGAAGATCGGCGGCACAAGTGAAAGACAGGAGACGCTGTTGATTTTCGGCGAGGGCGGCGCTGATCAGCACTTGTTTTTCAGCCGATATATTCCTGAGGTACTGAAGCTCCATCGCGGACAACGCGTCGTCTTTTTCACCCATCCGGAGTTGGCCCGATTTTTCGAGAATCTTGGTGTTTCGATAGTGACCTCGGAACAAGAGGTCGAGCGAGTGATGGCGTCGACCGGCCGCTGCCGTTGGGTGGGACTTGTCAGCTTACCGCACAAGTTGGGCATGTCGGATCCGATTAAGCCCGTGCGCCATCGCGCGAACCGCGAGGAGGTTGATCGGATCGCAACGCTCATCTGCGGTGTGGGAACACTCCGCGTCGGAATCTATTGGAGCGATGGACCGAGGCAAACGAGCGAGCAAGCGACGCTCTCTTTCGCCGACTTCGACCCGATCTTCAACGTGCCTGGTTGTTCCTTTTACTGCCTCCGGCGTGCGCCCCAGTGCACGGACAAGGGCGTACTCGACCTGGGCTCACATTGTCACGATGTGGCCGACCTCGCAGCGGCCATTGAAAATCTGGATCTCGTCATTACCACAGACAGTTATGTTGCTCATGTAGCCGGCATGGTTGGTAAACCAACCTGGGTTCTTTGTTCCTCCTCGTCTAGCTGGATATGGGGTTGTGAGGTAGACGAAGTTCAGTGGTATTCCACAGTCCGGTTGTTTAGAGACTGCGCAGGATCGCAGTGGGACGAGGTGATGGAGAGAGTATCAACGGCGTTAGGGAGGGCTGCGAGTCCCCAAAGGCAAACCGAGTCTGACGCCGGCACTGGACCGAACCCGCGCCTGCGGAAGGTGAGCACTCTAATTAAAAAGCCCTGCCGGTATGGCGAGATGACCTTTCATCACACAGACCAATGGATCGGCCGGTCATTAGACCTCTATGGCGAATGGTCTGAAGGCGAGGTGGAGTTATTCAGGAAGGTAGTAAAGCCGGGTGATGTGGTGATAGAGGCGGGGGCCAATGTCGGCGCGTTGACGATACCGCTCGCAAAGATTGTTGGCGACACAGGTAGAGTACATGCATTCGAGCCGCAAAAGGATAACTTCGACTGCCTTGCGTGGAACGTAACGTCGTTGCGCAACGTGACGCTGTGGCCCAGGGCACTTGCATCCAGCCAATACCGGATCAGTTATGCAGCGGTCGATCTGGACAAGGTTTGCAATCTCGGATCGACCGAAATGTCCACGCATCGCGGCACTATCCCACCGAACTCGCACATCACCACGACAATTGACGAGATCTTTCCTTCCGCCTCGGTCTCCTTCATTAAGGCCGACGTCGAAGGGATGGAACTCGAAGTATTGAAGGGTGCCGTGGCGACTGTAGCTCGATGCCGCCCGATCTTGTATGTCGAAGATGACCGTGAGCAAAACAGCGCAGCTTTGCGCGCGTGGCTGATTTCACACGGGTATAGGCTCTATCGACACACGCCACCTCTCTACAACCCGGAGAACTGGAACGGCTCGCGTGTGAATGTTTTCGGCCGCACCGTAAGCATTAACCTTCTGTGTGTCCCTAACACCAGATACGAGTTGAAGAACATCACCGATCTGCTACAGCGGGTTCGGGCTTGAGAAGGAGTAATAGATATGCCAGACACCGATACTTCCCTTATCGCCACGCTGCCTGACTTCTTAACATGGCAAAGCGGAAACGAACTTACGCGTTCCGCGTGCAAGATTCACGTGCAGTACGTTTACCATCAGGTAAAGCAGTGGTCCAACCACACGGACACCGACCTGTTCCATTTAATCATCAGTCTGCCGAAGTCGAGTCAGCAGCGACTCCTCCTTGCTCCGCGCTTGTACAGTCTGCTGCGCTCGAAGAACCAGCCGGGAGCCGAGGAAATCGATTCTTTGAAGCAGTTTTTGGATCTCGAAAAGTATCTCTGCAATCAGGACGGCGATCGTCCGCCCGGCTCCTGGACGGCCCTCTGGGACTTCTATCTTGGGCCAGAAAAGCGAAGTCGAAGAGCATGCGCCGGCGTGCACGTCAGGTCTCTCTTTTCGAGACGAAATGTTCAGGGCGCCGAAGCTGGGAAGCATCGTCTTAGACGCTCTTAGGCCCTTTACGAAAACAGATTTTCCAGATCAAATCGGCGAGGTGACTAATCACACGCCCGAAGAAGTAGAGTTCATCACGTGGCGACTTGAGCAAAGTCTGGAGCAGATCAGCAGAATAAGTCCCACGGCGCGCACAGCGGTCGAGGCGCTAGTCCAGGTGATTAGCCTGGTCCGGGTACCTCAATCAAAGAAAGGTGTTACACAGTCGTTTTCGAACAAACCTGTTTTGGGGCGCATGGGACTCGCTAATGCGGATTCCGACTGGTGGTCTTTCAGCAAGATCGCTGACGCACTAGTTCACGAAGCCATACACGCATTGATCTATAGGATTGAGCTAACCGACAGCCTGTATCTCGACGATTCGGTAGAGCACGAATCTTTCACTGCCGTATCTCCGTGGAGCGGCCGAACGCTGCCCTTACACTCCTTTGTCCACGCCTGCTTCGTTTGGTTTGGTCTATGGAATTTCTGGAGGCTCGCCTCCCCCGAAGAATACAAGGCCGCCGAGGAGTTGAGGAATAGAGCAGCTCACGGCTTCCTCACTGGCCATCCGCTACCTTGCATCCCCGACGCCGCCCGGGATCGCATCCGACCGGAAGTCCGACATGCCATTGACCGGATGTTCAAAGCGGTGAACGGTAGCGTCAACTGACGAAGACTCTTCGTGCATAATTTTGAACTAAGCTTGGAAGGAGATCAGCATCATGAGCGCAAACGAACAACCAATGATTCGCCTGCAAGACGCCAGGAAAATCTTTTACGCGGAAGAGGTAGAGACGCACGCACTTGCTGACGTCAACCTGGAGATAAAAAAAGGAGAGTACGTTTCGATTTCGGGGCCGTCAGGGAGCGGCAAATCGACGTTGCTCTCCATTCTCGGGTTACTTGAACCGCCCACGGACGGTGACTACTTGTTAAATGGAAAGTCAATAGCCGATTTGAGCCCCGCGGACCGCTCCCGCATTCGGAACCGCGAGATCGGCTTCATATTTCAAAGCTTTAACCTGATTGGTGATCTCTCGGTTTCAGAGAATGTCGAACTGCCATTGACTTATAGGAAGATGGCCAACTCTGAGCGGAAGAGGCGCGTGAACGATGCTCTGGATCGGGTTGGCATGGCCCACCGGGCGAAGCACATGCCGAATCAACTCTCCGGCGGACAACAACAGCGTGTAGCGGTCGCCAGGGCGGTCGCCGGCGAGCCGTCACTGCTGCTTGCAGATGAGCCAACTGGCAATCTCGACTCAGCGAATGGTGAGGCAGTGATGGAATTGCTGCATGAGCTGCACGGCGACGGTGCGACTGTTTGCCTCGTCACCCACAGCCCGCATTATGCGCGTTATGCCGATCATGTCGTTCACCTGTTTGACGGGCGCATCTCCGAGCAAGAAGAGAGAAGTGATGAGGCGAATCTTTAACAGCAAACAGTAGGGGGTGGATCATGATCGACATCGCAAAACTGATCGCACTTCACGATGGCCACTCAGGTGCGCACGCCCTACCTCACAGCCTCGGTGACGGCTACCTGTATACGCACAATAAAGTGTTCGCCAATGTGCGGAATGTCGTCCATGCCAAGGGGTTCGTTTTCAGCCGCCGGCACACGAGCCTTTGGAGAGAGTACAACGTCCTTTCACTCCTCTGCCTGCAATCGATTCTTGACGGACGTGTAGTGCCGTATTGCGATAACGTGAGCCCCTTGCGACGAATGGCCTCGAGGAGCGCTAGTCTCGGCTTACCTCGGAGCGTCATGCGCTTCCTGCTAGGCAACCTTCGTCGTAATTATCTCTTGCACGAGTCGGCCCACTGCATTGCGCACCACGTGTTCCAACAGATCGATGCGCAAGGATCCCGCGTCGATAAGAAAACCGTCGTCCTGGACAACCTCTTCGCTGAGTCTTTCGCCAACGCGACGGAGACTTTCGCGGCTTCGTTGCTGAAGACCACCGCAGAAAAGTTCTTCTTCAACCTCAGTTCTTTCATGACATACATTCCCGCCGTGAAGGAGGCTGCCGGGCGAATTGGATCAGAGTATGGGCTCCGTGGCCTCTTCAAGATCATCTGCTTCTCCTACTTCTTCGCTAACTTGAGGTATGAAGAGGTGACGCCGGAAATGTCGGATTGGTGCGTAAGCCTTTCGCTCGACGGCATTGGCTTGGACGAAGAGGACAAGCAGCCGCTGGCTGTGCTTTTTGAGAATAGCCTAAAACTCAACGAGAAATTCCGCGATGAGACCGCAGCCGTTTACTTCGGTTTTCTTGGTTGCCATGATGAGTTCACCGCGGTGTATCGACTCAACCTCGTTGACGACTCATACCCGCTTTCCAGATATCTGGATGCCCTGAACGTGCTGACAGATCTGGTCGTCAGCGACGTCAGGTTGGAGGAGGGGACGGTACATAACGTTGTGACGTCGTCTCCCGTGTCGCCGCATACGGAGTGGTCCAGAGTGCAGTGACATCACTTCACTGCTGAGCAGAGCGGGCGACCGCATCTTGCATTATCTCCGTTATTCTTCTGAGTCGTGAGGGCGTTGATAATCGGATCGACTTCCTGCTTACCAACCATAGCAATCAAAGTTTTCTCGTCTATCCCGGCAATGCGTCCCAACATTAATCGGGCACCGTATGCGTGACCGGGGTACGACCAACGCGCCATTTCGACAAGAGACGTGAGCGCCTGTTCGCGCAGGCACGCGAGCAGCTGCGGGTCGCGTTGTGCGGTAAGGATGGAAAGGAGCTCGGCTGACTTGTTACGGTCGGTCCATAAGCCGGAGTTCAGAAGGCTTACGAAACACTCACCGGGGATGATCGCAGACGCCTCCGAGCTCGACCTGGCAAGCACTACGAGCGCACGGATCGCGTTGTTACGCACGCCATCGTCGACGTCATGGCTGGCGCGGATAAGTGCGGCGATCTGTTGGGGTGACCTGTCGGCGTAGCCCACCATCTCCGCCGCGATCTGACGATGCTCCACATAGCGTGACGACGCTAAGACGCGACTCACCATCGATGAATGGCGCGCGACGTAAGCGTGGAGCGCGAGCTGTTTCGTGCGCGTTTCCGGGTCGAGTGAGAGCGCGTATCCCTGCGAGTCGTCCTCGCCCGACACGCCTTTCTTCATGGCGTTCGACCAAGCCCGTTCGACATCTCTGTGCATCTTAAGTGCGGCTCGTGGAAGACGAGCTGAGCCACGCGGTGAAAGGTTATACATAGTCTGACGGACCGACTCGCCGCGTAGGCCGATGTATATCACCAATTTGCCCTGATCGTCACAACAGACAGGCGTGACGTCGGATGGCTCGCGGCCTGTGGCCCGTTTGATAGCTTTCCTGACTCGCGCAACCACTATCTCCTTCGAACCGCGCGAAAGTTGGTCGCCTTCCCGCAACGGTAGCGCAGCTCGAATCAGGTTAACGTTGAGGCCATTGCGCCCGAAGAAGTCAATGGCGCCGATCGGTAACGATTCATCCTGAGAGAAAGCTGGTGCGGCAGCTGTGAGCATGGCAACAAGGATTAAGAGCTTCATATGCTGGTCCGACGTTCAGCGGTTCACGGAACCTGCCGCAAGTGTTAGTGGGATTAAAACGGGTTCTTCTCCTCCAGACCAGCGCTAAGTAACGATTGATGGTAGCATCAGTTCTGAGGCTTTGGTAGGACGTGTTCAGGATGCACGAGGTCTTTCCAATCTCAATTCGTAACCACCGGAACTTCACTTTCTGAACCTACAAATTTCATTTAATGACCGAACGCACAGACATTCGGATGGCGATGTGTTACACGCATGCGATGGAAGATGCTAACCTGAAAAAACTCATCGTCGCGCCGCGCAGGTTGTGGTGGACTTTAAGTGCTGCTCGAACTCTTCCGGCGGTTGGTAGCTGAGCGCCGAGTGCAGCGACAGCGATTATAGTAATCTTCGACGAACGCTTCGATGTTCCCACTTCGCAGCTTCTTTCTCTGCTAAGTGTGCTTAATTCGAGACAGTTTTCAATAAGCGCTGGAAGTCCACCCACCCTTCGCACTCGGTGTTAAGTGATTAAGCCCGAGCTCAGTAAAATACTGTGCACGAAGGTAGTAGACCAGACAACCGATCCGCTTGCTCCTGCGAAATACCGCAATCTTCAACATGCAGTTCTTCCAGAGATTTCAAATCCTCAAAATAGGTTAAGGCTTGATCGGTAATGGCGGTTTGGTCTAAATAAAGTTCCTGAAGCGAGGTTATTTGCGCCAGAGAACGGGCTGTTTGATCATTCACCTGCGTCTTGGAAAGATCGAGCGTAAGCAGTTCCTTCAAATTTCCTAACACCCCCAAATTGATACCCGCTATCTTGGTTGCGCGAAGTTCCAAAACTACAAGGGATCCGAGCTCTTGTAGAAGTTCCAGCGTATGATCCGTTACGTAAGTCTCATTCATGTGAAGGATCTGTACGTTTTGCAACGCCACAACGTGTATTGCGCCAGCGTCGGTAATGCGATTGCTACTTACATCTAGCCACTGCAAATTAGTCAATTCACGAAGATGGGCCATACCCTTGTCGGTTATATTGGTGGCAGGCATTTCCAACTTGTACAAGTTGGTCAGACTTTTTCAAAGTCGCCAATCCATCGTCGGTTACTGCGGTGTTCGTTAGTTTTAAGCTTTCCAACTGTCGTAGGTTAACAAGGTACTTCAACTGATCGTCATCGATCGCTGTATCATCCAGATCGAGTGACTGTATGTCCTCTGGTGCGAGACGATCGAGCCAGGATAGGTTCTTTGATGATTCGCCAATTACCTTTAGAGTTACGGACGCACCTTCGTCAACAACCATAGTTCCCCTGGCTTCCAATTCATCCAGGGGCTTACTATTACTGAGGAGAGCTTTCCATTCGCTGACCTTCGGAACGATCGTAATGATTCCGACAGATTGATTCTCGGGAAAGTGCAAACTTCGCGCGGGCCGCAGAGTCTTTTTCATAGTTTCACTCTTGGTGTTTTCCGTTTAAGGAATCGCTGGCACAGGCACGCTGCCACCGCCGTTTATATACTGCCAAAGCGCTCCAAAAGCCGCAGGGGCGGCCCTGATCAAGATTGGCGCTCCTAAATAAGCTGCCCCGCCATATACACCGCCTTTAAATATTGTTTCCCAAAACTTTTCCATGTATCGATGCGATTGCTCTTGCATTCGGAGTTCGTCCATCGTCGGCCAATTGGCGGGCCAGGGGACATGTCTCTTCGATTCCTCGAACGCATCTTTCAGTGCTGGTGGCGGTGGGTCGCCTTCATTCAAACAGTTTTCAATGTAGTCCAGGATATCCTTGATCAGTCCACGTTGCCGATCGACCAATTGGTTATAGTGTCCCCCTGGTTCGGTAGGTCCACTCTTCCCACCATGTGACCATGTTTTTCCGCCATGGTCTTTGAAACCTGCGTCCTTGTATCGCCGGAAGCGATTAACGAATCCGTTGGTTTTACGAACAATCTGTTCCAACAATTGTCGGCAATACATGGAATCCTTGCACAGTCCCCATGGATCGCCTGCCGCTACTGGATTATTGTCTACATAGGAATACCAATTAAGTCCGCCGGCGAACCCAATAGGATCTTCACTGATGAAACGACCTGCCTGCGAATCGTACCAGCGAGCGCGGTAATAACTTAGACCTGTCTCAGAATCGACTTCACGACCGGTGTACGTGTAACGCGTGGAGGCTGAACCGCTTGTGACGTTACCAAATGAATCGTAACTAAGAGCGGATGTGAGATCGCCACTAGCATCAGCAAACGCGCGGGTGGTGCCGAGATGGTCAGCAACGAAGTATGAAACTGTGCCACCGGAGATCTGCCGCAGTTTGTTGTCAATCCCAGGGCCATTGAGATAATCAGCAATCGTGGCTCCGCTACCATCAAGATCACGCAGCACATCGGCGCCGTCGTAGATGAACTTCGTCGTTTGGCCCGAGCTGCTGGTTCGTTGGATTCGCCGCCCCAGTGCGTCGTAAGAATAGCTGACTGTCACGCTACCTGATTTGCTTGCCTGCTGAAGTCGATCCTCATAATCCCAAGCGTAGGTCCAACTGCCGCTCGCGTCGGTCTTTGAAATCAGGTTGCCATTCGTGTTGTAAGTGAACGTGGTGCCGTTTGCATCTGTGAGGCGGTTGAATGGCTGGTAAGTGTAGCTCGAACCCTGGTGCGAAGCCGTGCGATTGCCCACGTCATCCAGAGTGTAGGTTTCGTTAGTTTGATTGGGATGAGTGGCGGCTGTCAGCCTGTCGCGGTTGTCATATGTGTAGTTGTGTGGTCCGGAGCCATCAATCAGCTGCGTGATGTTATTGACTGTGTTGAACTGATATTGGAAGTCCACGAGCGTGTTGGCGCCTTTCATATGTTTTAGGCGGTTCAGTCGATCCAGGCCGTCGTATTCCCAAGTGCTGACAACGCCATTGGGCAGTGTGCGTGACGTGAGCTTGTTCGTTGCGTCGTAGGCGAATGTTGTATTCAGGCTGGCGTTGTCGGTCAATTGAGTCACTCGATTGATAACGTCGTACTGGTAAGTGGTGTTGGTCGCGGCATTCAGACTCAACTGAGTACGATTCGAATTCGCGTCGTATTGATAGCTGACGACCTGACCAAATGCGTCTGTCACGGAAGTCACGCGGCCGCGATTGTCGTAACCAATCGTCACGATGCCAGTTGGATTAGTCGCTGTTGTGAGACGGGAAAGGACGTCGTAGCCGTACGTCGCGGAAGTTGTATCGGGATAGCTTATGGTTGTGAGGCGGTTCAATGCGTCGTAAGAATAGTTCGTGCTGGCGCCGTTAAAATCAGTTCGTTGGCTTCTATTTCCCGCTGCGTCATAAACAAATGATCTAGTCACCGCGCCTTTCTTTTCCTGCGTCACCCGGCCAAGTGGATCGTAAACAAATTCGTAACGCTGGCTGATTGCGTCGACGACAGCCGTTATCTGGGAACGTCCATTGTATTCGTAGGCAGTTGTCTTCTGCGCCGGATCGATGGTGCTGGTCAGGCGGTCAGCGTTGTCATAACAGAAGGTTGTGTCCCGACTCGCCTGATCTGTTTTTGTCAGCAGATTGCCGGCTAGATCATAGGTGAAGTTTTCTTCCAAGCGTCCCGCACCAGGTGTCGCTTCGGGATATTTTATCTTCGTCAGCCGGTTGAAGTCGTCGTAAAAGTAATTGGTGGTGCGGTTCAGCGCATCGGTTACACCCGTGAGGTTTGACATCAGGTCGTACGCATAACTCGTCGTCTTGTTGTTCGCGTTCGTCTCAGAAGTGACCCTGTAAGTAGCGTCGTAAGCAAACGTCGTCTCGTTGCCCCGAGGGTCTGTGATCTTTGTGCGACGTCCCGCCAAATCGAACGTGAAGAGAACGAAGTTCGTGTCCGGATAGATAATTTTCTTCAACCGTCCAGCGAGGTCGTATTCATAGCTTGTCACCTGATTGAGATCATTGGTAACGCTCGTCACACGACTGCGTGAGTCATAGGCGATGTTAGTTTGATTGTTCAGCGCGTCCCTGCGTCGCGTCAGATTCCCATTGGTGTCGTAAAGAAGAGTCGTCGCGTTGTTCCGCGGATCGGTCACGGTTTCCAATTGACCTTGCGCGGTATAAGTCAAAGTCGTCAAGTTATTGAGCGGATCTTTCGTGGTCAGCAGCTTGCCTTGTGCGTCGTAGGTGTTGGTCCAGACGCCGTTCGTCTGGTCGGTCATGGTTAGAACCTGGCCCAGGGCGTTGTAAGTGTAACTGATTGTGCCGGTCGCATCGGTTTGCGTGAGGCGGTTACCACTCGTGTCGTACGTGTAGGTGGTGGTGTGATTTAACGCATCAGTTTCCGCGACGAGGTTTAGCTGATCGTCATAGGTCCATTGCGTGATTTGCGAATTCCCACAGCCACAACTGCCCTCCACTTGGGTGACGACGTTCCGATTTTTGGTGGTATCAAAGAAGTATTTAGTGACACGATTCAGCGCGTCAGTGACATGAGTTTCCGTAGCACTGACATAAGTGAGAGTGTAAAGCTGGCTGCCGTTGGCTCTTGCTGAAGTCAGCGCGCGTCCCTGGGAATCGTAAGTATGCGTCTCGAGCACGTTATTCAGCGCATCTTTTACCGTGGCGAGATAGATATTGTTGCCTAAGATCACGTAAGTGAATTGGTATTTCGAACCATCTGCGTAAGTCACACTGCTGAGGCGCCCGAACGACAGACGAGTGTAGGTGGCGATGGTTCCCGCACTGTCGCTGATCGTAGCAATCTTGCTCTGGCTGTCGTAGGTCAGCGTGACGGTACGTCCTGCGGCATCAGTAATGGTGGCGGGATTACCGCTCGCGTTGAGCGCTAACGTGATGGTGTTGCCATTCGGATCAGCGAAGGAAGTCAGTTTGCCGTTCGAATTGAATTGATGGACGCTGCCATCCCTGAAGGTCAGCGTGTAACTGTTGTCAACGTTCTTTACGATCTGCCCGTAGAAATCAAGTCCCGGGAGCGGATTGAACGAGCTCCAACTGAGCCGCGCGCAAAGTAGACTGCACGTCCATCGGGTAGGTTAAGTCGCAGTAATAGATTGCCGTAACTCACAACTGATTCATCAAGAATCGAGCTCCAGCCAACGCCGAACAAGCCCGATGTCTGCTTCCGGCTGTTGTAGATGCGCGTTATTTCGAGTCCAGCGCCAAATCCGGGCAAACGATAATCGGTCTGTTGCACGTACATGTTGCCATTCGTGACGTTAACCGGCTCCCCAACTTCCGTTTCACAGCTTGATTTAGCGTTATTTGATGCCTGATCATTCGGTCCAACAGACACCGTCATGCTTATCTGATTGGTTACGCCTGGTTCAATATTGCAGGGTGTTTTATTGATGATGGCGTTAATACGAAATGTGTATGTGCCAGGAGTCGACAGTAAGAAACCTAGTGGACCAGTGGAATTCGAGGCGCTCGTATCTAGGACGTGGAAGAACGCCATGGTCCCATTGGGATTCCTTCCATAGACGTTGCCAACGAAGTAGGTGCCGTTCAGGCTGCCGCTGGTGGAAATGTCGACGTACACCCCGATATGATTGACCGTGCGCTCATAAATAGTACCGGTTTCCTGACAGATACATGGCGACGGCTGGCAGTTCAAGGCCATGCTGATGCACTGACCGAACGCTGTGGCCAGAGCATTGATATCGATCCACGTAGAGGACGAAACAAGTCCGTTATTACTCACTGGTTGGCCGGTATTCCGGATTGAGATATTCGCCGAAATGCTCTCTCCGCTGCCTTGAGGGACATTCTCGCATGATTGTTGGGCCTCGACTGAGCGAACGCCAGCAAGGCTGTATGACGCTATCGAGGTTATCGCCAGAGCGGAGAAAACGATGCTTAGCAGACGGAAGGATAAAGGGGTGCTTTTCATGAGAGATTTCTTCTTGTGCGGTAACGTTAAAAGGGGCGAGAGGTCGGAGAGAAGGCAGCTCACGCAATGAATGAACTCAATACCGCAGCACTCTAGAATCGGTTGCTACGACTGTCAATTTCTTTTTATACAGTTTTTGGCCGTACGCCCACTTTACGTTCGCGCATTGTTCGCCCGACGACAGTTCATTATTTTTTGCTACTCAATTTCCCGAACGGACTCTGCCCCAACGGTGGCCACAAATGAAAACGGCTGCCGATGACGGCAGCCGTAAACTATTGAAATTATTGGTCGGGGCGAGAGGATTCGAACCTCCGACCTCTCGGTCCCAAACCGAGCGCACTACCAGGCTGTGCTACGCCCCGAAAAACGAGTCATTCTAAGAGTCGTTTGTGAACTGGTCAAGCAGAGGTCATTCCGATTCATTGATTTAGAAAATCGCACACCTTCAGCAACGCGCGGGCGCGATGGCTGATACGGTTCTTAATTTCATCCGATAACTCGCCAAACGTTTGGTCGTAGCCGTCCGGAACGAACAACGGATCGTAACCAAAACCTGACTCGCCTCGTGGCTCGAACGTGATCGCACCTTCGCAAATCCCTTCCGAAAGATTCAGCAGTTCACCAGCGACGGTCGCAATCGCGATCGCGCAGACAAACCGTCCCCGGCGATTGTCGCTTCCTGTTTCAGCGAGTTTCGAGAGCAGAAATTTGCGACGGTCGGCATCGTTAGCGTTGTCACCTGCATAGCGATGGGAAATCACTCCGGGCGCGCCGCCAAGCGCTTCGACTTCCAATCCCGAATCATCCGCCAGCGCAGGAACTCCAGTTTCGCGAGCATAGAATCGCGCCTTCTTGATCGCGTTCCCGGCATACGTGTCCGCATCCTCGATCGCGACGGCTACATGCGGAAAATCGTTGAGTGAAGAGAACTCGAGCGGCAGGTCTCCGAGAATGAGTTTGATCTCGTAAATCTTTCCCGGATTGCGTGTGCCTAGTAACAGAGATTTCCCAGGGATCAACATGAGTCAGCGTCCGACCACATTCGAACTATCAAGCAGGGTAATGAATGTGCTGAACTGGCCAAACGCCGAACGCGTCTTTCGTTCAATCCCGGTGCTTCCCAATCTCGTTTCCGTGGAAGAAAAATTGTAATCGCGCAGACTGTTTTGCAGGCTGGCTGTTTCTTCAGCGGAGAGTCGTCGACCCTGAAGCATCATCAGCGTCGAGATAAAGTTTCGCAGACGCAACTCATCATTCGCATAAGTGACAATCGCGGCCGAACTCTCCTGCGACTCTTGCTTGATCTTGTTATCGGCGTTCATGGCTTCGCTTTTTCGCAGCGCTGCGAGACACGGTTGCATGTTCTCAGTTCTACCCAGCAGAACGTACCCGTCCGAGAACACAGCCGAAAATTCAAGTTCCGGATCAAGCTCAGCTTGGATACCCTGGACGATCTGACCGTTGTTGTCCCTGAAGACTTCCTGGGCTAACGATCGTCGCAACCGCGGTTCATCAGTCACGCGCGCGACGAGCACCGAACCTTCAACGGCCGCTGACGGTCGCAGGGTAAGCAAGGGCGGCGCGAGCGTCTGTAATGCTTCCTTCGGATCGCTGATTCCATACGGAGTCAAACTCGATTTCAACAGTGTTCCGAACAACACCGCCGGCAATGCGTCGAGCTTCAGGGCAACCGCAGAGTCAAGCGATCTCCACGCTGCGGCGGGTTCTTTGCTGCGATATATCGTCAATGACTCAAAATCGTCAGGCACAAGTTTCCAGACATTCTCGTCGCGCCCAGTCATCTCAAACGCCGGTCGCAAATGAGAAACAACATCCGGTTCCAGTGAGAACAGGTAACGATCCTCGATGCCGCCGCCGGTCGACACCGCGGTCCACGCGACACCGCGCAGAATTTTTCCCGCGCTAACCGCCAGCAGTTGTTCCAATTGACGGTTACCTGGACCAACCCTCATCACGAGCGGCGCGGCCCAGGAAAACAACTTCGCCGAGTTCGATGCCGAGACATATCCAAAACCCAGCGTTTGATCAGTAACGAGATTTGATCTAACCCTCACGAGTTCCGGGTCGGAAAGAATGTTCGGCCGTGTCCCGCGTTTTGCTTCCAAACAATTTCGCACCGCGTTTTCAGTGTTGCCGACAACGACCAACGTACCGTCAACAGCTCCGACGATCTTGCGTTCGCCGCCGGCATCTGAGCACTCGACATACTCCGCATCCGCGCTTCGCTCGGTACAGTTTGACGCACCATAAACAACGCTGGCCAGTTGCTTCACCGCAGAAAGAACAGCTGGTTTTGTGCGCCAGGCGGAAGTGTGAGTTTCCGCAATCACGGCGAATTCCGGCTTGACTCGCAACGTGTCGTCCTGTTCCGACGCGTTGAGACCTACTACAACAAGCGCAACTTGTGCACGTGCGAAGAGAACGGCATCGATCGGTCCGATGCCCGCGCGAGCGGCCATCAGCGCAAGCTTGTTTCGCGAGCTCGTCTGGCTGTGCGTGATCGGCGCGGCAGCCTTCCAGACATTTGTCTGTTGAATCGCATTCGCCACGTCTGAGGGATTGTTCAATTCGACATACAGCACTGAATCGGCAGGCGCATATTTCGCCAGATCAACCGGGGAAGGGCGGTTGAACCACAGCCACGCGGCAGCAATCACGACGAACAGCAGAAGCAGGACGAGGGAGGTGCGCAAAAACTTCATTCGCCCGCATCCTAGCGTTATGAAGAATGGCTGGCAAGTCGCTGAAGACCTATGTTAATTTGACTCGGCACCCCTATGACGTATCGCAACTTGTCCGCGCAGGCTTTAGCAGAACAGGACTTTGACAGCTTTCTAACCGAGTTAGAGAAGTCGTTAACTGACGGCCGCAGAGATCCAAACGACGTAGTCACCGAGACTTTATCGCAGCTCTTTCTCGGTACCGCCACATTCAATCCGGACAATCTCTCGTTACCAGCGCGCGCCGCAATTCATAATTTCGATCCGCGCAACGTCACCACCGAGCCCGAGTACTACAGCGACATCAACTCGAAACTTTACAGCGAGCGCAAGCCGTTTATCTGGCTATGGCAAATGTTCGATCGTTCGCCGCTGGGGGCAAACGCGCTGTTCGCGCATCGTTTTCGCCGGATGCTTGCACCGCTGATTTTCAGAAGCGTCGGCACGAACTTCAAGTGTTGGCAGTACGTCGAATGGTCGTTCGGTTACAACCTCTCGATTGGAAACAATGTCGTCATCCATCGCCATGTGCTGCTTGACGATCGTGGCGGCATCGAAATCGGCGACGACGTATCGATCTCGGACTACGTCAACATCTATTCCCACAGCCACGACATCTACGATATTCAGCAGGTCTATACACCTCCGACTCGACTCGGCAACGGCGTACGCGTGACGTATCACGCGACTGTGCTGGCCGGTATGCAGGTGGAAGACAACGCCATGATCGGGTGCAATGCGGTGGTTACACGTCACGTTCCGGCGCATAACATCGTCGCCGGGATTCCCGCCAAGACGGTGAAGGTGAAAGACGACCCGAGTGTGGTCGCGAGCGTCCTTGAAAAACTGGAATCCTGACCAATTCGTTCCAGAAAGCGCGCTCCAAAATGGACCAAAGCCGCACCTTAACTCCACTGGCACAACAAGTTAAACAATCAAAAATAGCGGTTGACATTGTTTAGCCCGTTAATGTACTCTCACTCAGGTTGACGGCGAATGCGCCGTCCGCCAGGTGCCGACCTGGTTTTCAGACAGCGGTAAATCCCGCGAAATCACTGGAGCACGATAAAGGCACACTTCGCGCGAGCGGAGGTCGCAAAGCCTACGGAAGTTGGACCGACCCAACTTGGCTGGGTTTCCGAAATGAGCTTCATTCCTGCCGCAGACTTCTCAAATTTTTCTTTACTGACACCCGCCAGCACGCTACCCCTGCGACTACGTGTTTCGACAAACAACCCAGATAACAAAGGTACTGCAACCTTGAACCCGACAACCACCACTTCCGTCACGCCCAGAATTGAAAAACGACAACTGCCCCGCGCACGAAAAGCTCGCGCCCGGCTTCGTCTGCAAAACAGATTGCGCGTCGTCGTTACGAGGACTAACTAACTATGTTCAAAAGAAGCGCCGGCAAAAAGAACCTCGTTGGTCTGGACATCGGCTCCAGTTCCGTTAAGGCCGTTGAGCTCGGCAAAAAGGGAGCGAATCTTCAGTTGCTCAACCTGGGATTCGAAAATCTTCAGACCGACACGATCGTTGATGGGCAGATCATGGAGCTCAACAACGTCTCCAACGTGATTGCTCACATCTTCAGCGAACATCAGATCCGCACCAACCGCGTCGTCGCCGGTGTTAGCGGTCACTCGGTGATCGTGAAGAACATCGTGCTGCCGCAGATGAGCTCGGAAGAGTTGCAGGAGTCATTTAGTTGGCACGCTGAAGAGCACATTCCTTTTGATATTGCCGACGTGAATCTCGATTACGAACTTACCGGCAAATCGTCAGAGACGTTGCACGTGCTAATGGCCGCGTGCAAGAGCGACAAGATCGCGAACGTGAAGCAGGCGATTCAGCTCGCGGGCAAGCAGCCTGTAATCATCGACGTCGATGCATTCGCACTTCAGAACTGTTACGAACTGAACTATCAACCACGCGCCGGCGAGGTCGTTGCGCTGCTCAACATCGGCGCGGCTACGATGAACATCAACATCCTCAACGGTTCACGTTCCGTGTTTGCCAGAGATGCTTCAGTAGGCGGCAGCCAGTACACGAGCTTGTTACAGAGGGAACTCGGACTGAGTTTCGAACAGGCGGAAGGTGTGAAGCGTGGCATGCCGTTGCCCGAAGGCGTCGAGCCGAAACCAATCCAGCCGATCATCGAAACGGTTTCGGAAACCCTGGCGCTCGAGATGAAGAAGACCGTCGACTTCTATCGCGCGACTGCGCAGGACGGTGAGGGCACGATTCAGAAGATCTTGATCGCCGGCGGTGGATCAAAGCTGCCCGGCCTGGCTGACTTCTTAGCACGGCGTTTCGATATGCCGGTGGAGGTTTTCGATCCGTTTCGTCAGATCGAAGTCGACGAACGAAAGTTTGATCCGGACTACATGCGAGAGATAGTGCCAGAGATGGCTGTGGCTGTTGGTCTGGCGCTGAGAGGAGTGGAAGCATGATTAAGGTAAATCTGCTCGAGTCAGTTACGGATCGGCCACAGGGCGTCGCGGCGGTTGAAGCCAAAGTTGCCAATCCGCGCGCGCAGACCTTGTTGCTCGCGTTGACGGTGTTTGGCCTGCTGGCTCTCGGCATCGGTTATGAGTATGTCAGCACGAACAGGGCATACGCCGAAGCGCAAAAACAGGTCGAACACGAGAAGCGCATTCAGACGCAGATGCTTGCGATTCAGAAGGAACAGCAGGAACTTCAGAAGAAGACCGAAGAAGTTCAGAAGCGCATCGATGCGATCAAGAAGTTGCGTGAATCACAGCAGGGCCCGAGTGCGGTGTTGCAGGAGATCAAGGCGCGATTTGATGCGGTGCCGGGACTTTATCTCGTCGCCATCGAAAACAAAGAGGGCGAGATAACGATCAAGGGTGAGTCGCCAAATGAGGCTTCGGTTACGAAGTTTGGCCAGAGTCTCGAATTCTCCGGCGGTCTCTTCAGCAATCTCAACATCGAGACTTCGAGAGAGGCGGCGAAGGAAGCTGCGCCGGTAGCGACATCGGGAACGAATGCTGTCGCGAGCGAGGCGACAGTTGTAAAGCCTGAAGTAGTTGTCTTCACTGTCAAGGCGAACTTTGCGATGTCAAAGACGCAACAGTCATCACCGGCACCACCGGCTAACCAGGTTGCGATGAAGAAGTAGCCCCGCCTGATAAAGGAAACCTCCGACACAAAGGATACAGCGATGAAATTCGGCAAGCTCCCAACTCTTCCCTGGTACGTGCGATTAGTGGCCTTTTTAGTGGTCGCTGGTCTGGCATATGGCGGGTTCTATCACTTCATCACCAGTGGCACTCGCACCGAGACCAAAACGATGAACGACGAGATCGCCAGGTTGCGACCGCTCAACGCGCAGGCCCAGATCGTTTCGCAGAACCTGAACAACTTCAAGGCCCTTTACAAGGCCCGCGAAGAGGAGTTTGCGGAGTTGAAAGCATTGTTGCCGGAGCAGCGAGAGCTCACGATGGTCCTACAGGGAATTCAGGAACGTGCTCGCGGTAACGGCCTGATACTTACGAAGTTCAGTCCCAGGGAAGATCTGCAACAGGACAACTACAGCGGCAAGAAGATCGAGGTCAGTGTCACCAGTGGCTTCGCCGGACTACGCGCGTTCTTCGAACAACTTGCTCACTATCAACGCATCGTTTCGATCACGAATTTTGAACTTAAGCAGTTGGAAAAACAGTCGGCCAACAAGACGGTCGACGCCCGTTTTGATCTAACGGCTTATTACGTTACCTCAGAGCGTTTGCAGAGTCAGCAACCCGCTAATCCCAAGGGGGCAGCTGGTGGCGCAGTTCCACCGCCGGTGCCCGCTCCTCAACCCGCCCAGTAACCGCGAGCGAGACGCATCAGAGGAAGTGACTACGATAATGATTAAGCACGAACTGAAAACATCGATGAGACGGCTTGCCAGCGTAATGTTTACCGCGGCCCTGATCCTGACGAGCGGACTGGCGTTGACGGCGATGGCCCAGGAGACTGAGCCTGCCGTAAAGAAAACCAGCAAACGTTCAGTCTCGAGCGGACGCGATCCGTTCAAGAAATACGAACCGTCACGCGCGACCGTGAGAAACTCGCGTGAAGAGTCGTCAATCCCGACGATTCAGGAACGGATCACCAATTACAGGGCGCAAAAAGTCGCCGCGATGAACGCCAGAATGCCCGCCCCCAAGCCCACCACCGCTTTGTTGCTGAGTGAGATCCAGGTTATCGGCATCTCTCGTTCGCCAAGAGGATATGCGGCGATCGTCGAAGCAACTCCCATCAAACTTACCTACGTGATCTATCCGGGCGAACCGTTCTTTGATGGCCAGTTAGTGGCGATTGAAGACAACCGCCTGGTGTTCCGTCGGGAAACAGTCTTTACGGACGGCCGTCGTGAACGAGCAGTCGAGTACAAGCCACTGCGACAACCAACTCCGGTGAACTCGTTGAATGTTCCGTCGCCAAACCCGTCAGTCGCAAACGCGAAGCCCTAACAAATGTTGGTTTGGTTCAAGCCAGACCGTTGACCCGCGCTGGTGTTATCGATGCGGAAAACACCGGCGCCCTTTTGACAAAACCAGGACCGGCCGCGCTAAGTGCGGCGCGCGCTTTAGTTGCCCCGGCAATCGAGCGTAGTGCGTGGCGGTACGGTCTGGAAATCCCCCTAAGGAGGGAACGATGTCTTATCAGTCTCGAGTGAGATCGGCCATATGGACTACGCTCGTCCTGTTGCTTGTATCCGTATTTGGTACAAGCGTTGTGGCTGTGGCCCAGAACTCAAATCCGGTCGCTTCCGGCGGTGTCCAGAACGCCAACGCGCAAGCTCCAGCGGCTCCCGCTCCTACGCCGCCGGTCGGTTTCTCGCGCGGTTCGGACAAACAGACGGAACAGGGACGTCAGTATGGGCAGCCGGGATTCGTCGGTGAGCCGATCAGTCTCAACCTGGTCAATGCCGACATCCGCGACATTCTCAATTACATCACCGAGCAGTATGGCGTGAACTTCGTCATCGACTCCTCAGTCGCGGCAGTTCCAGTGACCGTGAATGTTCAGGATGTGCCCTGGAACATAGCGCTCGAAGCAGTGCTCAAAGCCAACCGGCTCGGTATCGAAGTCAACGGCAGCATCCTGCGCGTGGCGACGACTGATGTGCTGGCGAAAGAAGCCGAGACTCAAAAGGTGATCACAGATTCGCGTTTGGATGCTTCACCGCTCGTAACGGAATTTATCCGCCTTAACTACGCGCGCGCCTCTGGTACGTTGGCCCAGGCAGCCGGCTCGACCGGTGCGTTTTCGGGTGGCTCCACCAATCTTAGTTTCAGTGGTGGTGCTGGTGGCGACGCGACCGGCGGTAGTGGCGATCAAGGTTTGCTTCCGATCATCTCGCGACGTCTTTCCCGTCGTGGTTCGATCGAAGTCGATGGCCGCAGCAACACGCTGATCATCACGGACGTCAAAGAAAACATTGATGCGATTCGGCAGTTGGTTGCGATCCTGGACCAGCCCGAACCGCAAGTCGAAATCGAGACCCGCATTGTTATAGCCCAGCGTAACTTCAGCCGTGACCTCGGCGCTCAGCTTTCGGCTGGTGTTATTAACTTTGGTCGCGGTGGTCTCGGAAACATTTCGACGCTGCCAGCACAGTCTGCGGCCGCCGGTGGTGGCGGAGGTGGTGGCGGTGGCGGTGCGCAAGGTATCCCGCCTGGTCCAAATCCTTTAAGCGTATTCGGCGGTTTGGGCGGAACACCTCAACCGACTAACAACCTCGCCGCGGCGGCAGCGAACACCGTCATCGGTTTGACGACCGGTTTGTTCGGTAGTGCGCAGATCAGCGCATTGATCACGCTGGCTGAATCACGCGGCCAGGCGAAGACAGTCGCGACTCCGCGCGTCACGGCTCTGAACAATCGGCCGGCGCAGATCGAGAGTGGTTCGCAGATTCCGGTTCAAACTACGCAGGCTGCAGGTGGTACCGCGGTAGTGACGACGACGTTCGTTTCAGTTCCGTTACGTCTTTCAATCACACCGCAGATCACTGACGCCGGCACAGTCGTGTTGAGAGTCACGATCGAAAACAACACGATCAATACCGGTATCGCGGTCGGTGGTGTTCCTGGCATCGACACGCAGCGCATGCAGTCGGAAGTGCTGGTTCCAGATGGTGGAACGACGGTCATGGGTGGAGTGCTGGCCGACACCGAAGGTGAAGCGCAGCAACGCACACCGGGACTCGCTTCGATTCCGGTTCTTGGCAACCTCTTCAAGCGCAAACTGACGACGCGACAGAACAGCGAAATTCTGTTCTTCATCACGCCGCATATTTATCGTCCGGACTACAATGGCCGGCCCACTTCAGGCACGGTCAGCAACGGCCAACGCACGATCACGATTCCTCAGCCAGTACCGCTGGGTAATCCGCCGAGCAACACGCCGACTCCGACGCAGTTGCAGCAACAACCGCAACAGCAGACCTCGCCTTCGACCCAGCCGCAGTTGATGCCCGCGCCGACACCGAACAGCCCGGCGGGAGCCAACACTGCGCGTCCGGGTACGTTGGGCGGTCAACGTCCGTAACTGGAGGGCCGTATGTTCAAGGAACTACTTGAGTCCATCATTGAACGCACCGAGGGCAGCCTCGGTGCGCTCATCATGGGAACAGATGGCATCGCCGTTGAGAAAGTACTCGGCGAGGCAGGTGTGGACGCGAATCTCGATGTCGCGGCCGCGGAGTTTACCTCGCTCGTGCGAAACGCTCAGCGTGCGGGTATCGACACAGGGCTTGGCGGTTTGCGTGAGCTTGTTATCTCGCTCGAGACCGCGGTGCTGGTAATGCGTGTGTTGAGTCGCGATTACTTCGTCGTGCTGGCGTTGGGTTCGCAGGGCAACCTGGGCCGTGCGCGATTCGAGTTACGCAAAGCCGAGTTGAAACTTGCGAAAGAATTCGCGGTCTAAAGGGAAGTCTCCCGCAAAGACGCAAAGCAGCTTATTGCAATTTCTAAAACTGCTTTCCTGGCGTCTTTGCGTCTTTGCGGGTGAACTATTCTTGACGAAGCTAACCTAAGGTAACTTCACGTAAGGCATGCCGCGCATGATGATCCGTTGCCGGCGTGCGACGCGGCGCGGATTCGTTTGCGGATTGAAGACAGTGCGCGGGTTGGGAATCATCGCCGATAAGAACGCCGCCTCGTTCGCATTCAACGCCGTTGCTGATTTGCGGAAATAACGACGCGAAGCAGCTTCCGCACCATATATTCCGTCACCCCACTCAATCACATTCAAATAGATCTCGAGAATGCGACGTTTGTTCATCGAACGTTCGAGCATAACCGTCAACGCTGCTTCCTGGCCTTTTCTGAAGAACGAGCGCTGGGAAGAGAGGTAAAGGTTCTTCGCCAGTTGTTGGCTGATCGTTGAACCGCCGCGCTTGAACTCGGGAAGACTTGGCAGCCAGTCGTCGTCCTCACCCTCTTTCTTTGCTTCGCGAGCTGACTCTCGTTGGGCCTGGTCCCAGGCGTTGCGGATCGCTTCGTAGTCGAAACCGCGATGAGTGGCGAAGTTTGTGTCTTCGCCTGCGAGCACGGCGCGCTGAAGATTCGTTGAAATTTGGTCTAGCGGGACCCAGATTTGTTCGCGTTTGACTGGTCGGCCTTTTTCTTTCGCCTCGTTTGCACGAATGTCCATCAGCGAGGTTGACGTCGGATTGTTCGAACGCAGGCGATAGACGCGCACGAACATGAACGCCTCGTACAGGATAGCGCCCACCGTAATACCGAGCACTGCGAGTACGAACATCCGAAAGAATCTGCGCATCGACTTGCGAGTTTATCGTGGTTCAGGTGGTTACTACCAATCCTGAATTTCCTTTGCGCCTTTGCGGGAATTGTCTTCTCGCATCACCAAGAACCCACGACGACTTGTTTCCCGCAAAGGCGCAAAGGCGCAAAGGAAATTCTCGGGACTCATTTACCCGAAGTTGCCACATCACTATTTCGGATTATCTGTGTTTTGATGAAGACTTGCGGGTGATGCCGCGGTAATTGACCTTGCCTGGTAATTTGCGAGGCAGTTCAAACTCGTCGGCAACGATGTCTTCAAGGTGGACCGCGGCGGTGCGCGCGTAGGCGAGCAGCGTCATCAGACTTGGTTCGCGTTTACCCTGCTCGTATTCGGAAATCCTTCCGTAGTGCATGGCGCCGGCGAGGCCCATGCGTTCGAGCAGTTCGGTTTGCGACAAGCCTAACTGGATCCGAATCTGACGCAGTTTTTCAGCGAGCCGGAGGGGTTTTGGACGCGGGCTGCCCATCAGTCGCGGCCTCCTTCGAACAGGAGACTCGACAGCGTCCTCGGCGAGTGACTTTTTCTTCTCTTCCTGCAAAGGGTCTTGCATCTACTCGCTGTTGGGAGTAAGATGTGCGCGATAGGATTTGTCGCCGTGAGTAGGAACCTTCCATGCTCAACGGCGCCGCTCATCACTCGTCGGTAGGGAGATTGAGCCGCTCATTAGGCCGTTGTTAAGTTGTCAAACCCACTAGCATCCTAAACGGTCGGGCCCAAATCGTAAATAAAAAAATCTCGGCCTTGGATGGCCCTCTGGTAGGGCCATCGGGTCCGCGGATCCGGGCAGCCCAGAACCGCGTCCGCGGACTCGAGGGAATGATCCGTGTTGAGAGTGGTGTCTACAACGAGTAGGCTTCGCTTTCGGCGTCGAAAAGTGGTGGTTCGTTACGGACCACGCGCCGAAGTAAGAGTGGTTCGTCAAACATTTGTTCTAGGCCGCGGACGATAGCATAACGTGGTTCCTCAGCGACTATCACCGGAAGTTTCGATCGCTCCCGCAAATAATCTTCCAAGCCGTTTAGCAACGCGCCGCCGCCCGTCAGTATGATGCCGCGAGCGTAAATGTCGCCTGCCACCTCAGGAGGCAACTCGGCGAGCGTCGCCAAAACGCCTTCAAGAATTTTGCTTACGACGAACTGAGTGATCGGATAGATCTCCCCGGCCGTAATCGTGATAGCTGCGGGACTTCCGGTCAGAACATCACGCCCGCCTACCGTCATTTCCGTTGCAAGATCTTCCGGCAGCGTGGCGGATCCCAATTCGAGTTTGATCTTTTCCGCCGATGGTGGACCAATCACCAAGCCGCGATGACGCCGGATGTGATTGATTATCGCTGTGTTGATGTCGCCGCTGCCGATACGATTGGATTGAACGTGGATAATCGCTCCATTCGCTACGATCGCGACGTTCGTTGTGCCGCTGCCGATGTCGGCGACTGCCGATGCTTGTAAATCGTTCGTTTTTATTCCTGCACCGAATGCGGCCGCCAATCCTTCTTCCATCATCAAGACGCGACCGATGCGCGCATGTTCCGCTGCATTAAGCAACGCCCGCCGCTCGACGTGGGTCACAACAGGATCGACGCTCATCAGCGCTCGGCGGCTGAAAAACGAAACACCACTGCGCGCCTCGCGTACGAAGTGGGCCAACATCGTGCGCGTCCTTTCAAAATCGGCCACGACACCGTTAACTAAAGGAGCTACGACTGTAACGTCGCGCGCTTCGCGCCCGTACATCAGTCTCGCCTCATCGCCGACCGCGATTACTTCGCCCGTGACGTTATTGACTGCAACCAGCGACGGCTGATCGACCACAAGCCCGCGCCCGCGTACAGAAATAACCGTGGTCGCCGATCCCAGGTCGACAGCAATTGAATCTGAAACAAGATTGCGCAACGCCGGCATCCCCATGAATGCCGCGGTCTTACTTATGAATCCCATGCGCTCCGATAATAAGGTCCCCGGAGCGAATTACGAAACAGGGAAGCGCAACACGAACTTAAAGACTACTTTCGCGCCGGCGTAGAGCGAGTATTGGGGTAGATGACGTCGCCCGGAAGTCTGGCGGGCAACGCGATGTCGTCATCAACCAGGTCCTCGAGGTGAATGCCTGCAACCCGCGCATAGGCGAGCAGTACCCATAAAGACGGTTCGCGCTTGCCACGTTCGTACTCTGAAATGCGTCCGTAATGCATAATTTCTTCAGGATCCAGCCGAGTGACCATCTCCGACTGAGAAAGACCCAGGCCATGCCTTAGTTGGCGCAGCTTATTCGCCAGATTTGCAGGCCGAAAGATTCGACGCTCTCGTTTCCGTGGCAATATACCGGGCTACTCCAAATAGAGAATAGCGCGAGTTTATCACCTGTCACTCCCAACTGCGTATATAAATTCCTTGACATATAACCTTCATAGCCGTTAGCATGGCTGGGCTATAGCCAGTTGTGAGTAACGAAGGGATGAATCCAACCATGAAGCTCTTACCAAAGCGCTACATTTCCTTTCCTTGTCCCGTTCCGCCGATGCGAAGCATGTGCGGAGACCTCGTTCCATCTGAACAAACGATTCGGTTATGGCTCAGCAGATTGGCCGGACCTGCTGGGTTGGCGAAAAGGTGTGAGCTGGCTCGCACCAGGAGTAGGTGAGTCGCGGAGGAAGTCTCGTGAAGGTCTTTGGGGTGTCGATTCAATCGGATCGCTCATGATTGTCGAAACCGCGATAGATCGCGGGGATGCACCGGATCCGTTCGCGAATTTCGTGCAGTATGTTAAGAGCGCCTCGATGAAGCGACAGTGGACTGCGGATGCGTTGCGCGTCAGGCGGCTGAAGCACTCTTTGAGAAACTCCTTTGCTCAGGAGGCAATAAAGCAACTTCAACTTGCGTACTGCGCCAGTTTCGTTCCGCTGATTGGTAGTGATTCTTATCAGCAAAGCATCGAATCGTCGCTGGAGATTCGTGATGCTGTAGGTAACCCGCTTCCGGTGTTTGTGGGAGTAGTGGCATCAATCCGATCAGATTTTTGTCTTTCTGGGAAAGCGCAGAAAAACTTCGAGCTTCTTCAGAAGCACCTCGGCATTGAGCGGGTGCTGGTGCGCGTAATTCGCGCCAGGCTAACACCCCGAGGGCACCTGGTTATTGAGTGTCGTAGTCCTGAGAGCAATGATGTGGCTCGGGTAGTAACGAGGAGGTTGCTCTAATGCACGACTGGGTCCGCGAACGAGTCGTCGCAGCCTATGCTAAGCGCAAGGGCACGTATGGCGGAGCGGGCTTCTTCTTGTTGTTCAGGGCTTAGCAACGCCCAGGCGAGCAGAATCGGACATTCAGCGTCGTGAACGAGAGGTTTGTGGCAAAGCGGACATGTGTCTGGCGAGAGCTCCAACACGATGTAGAGCTTCGCCAGCAACATGATTATCACTTCGGCGCGTTGTTTCTGCACTTCGGATTCGAACATGGCCGTCGCCCTGGTTAATCGCAGATCACGCGGATGTTTTCAGAATCAGTATTGCAGCGTGTTTTCCCACTTCACTCGCTTCAGCAACGCGAAGTCGGAAAGCATCTTGCCGGCGCCGAGCACTACCGACGTCAGCGGATCGTCCGCAACGAACACCGGCAGACCAGTCTCGGTTCGGAGTCGCTTGTCGAGGTTTGCGAGTAACGCCCCACCGCCAGTCAGGACCACGCCGCGATCGATAATGTCGGCCGACAGTTCCGGAGGCGTGCGCTCGAGTGCAACGCGCACCGCGTCCACGATCGAACTAATCGCCGGCTCTAACGCTTGCCGCACTTCATCATCCGTGACGGTGATCGTCTGCGGAATACCTTCCACGAGGTTACGTCCGCGCACTTCCATCGAAAGCGGATCGTCCAGCGGGAACGCGCTGCCAAGTCGAATCTTAATCTCTTCCGCGGTGCGCTCGCCAATCAACAAGTTGTACTTGCGCTTCACGTACTCCGCTACCGCGTTGTCCATCGCGTCGCCGGCTGTTCGCACAGCGCGCGCGTAAACGATGCCACCGAGACTGATGACGGCGATGTCAGTCGTGCCGCCGCCGATGTCGACGACGATGTTGCCGTGCGGCTCGGTTATCGGCAGGCCAGCGCCAATAGCCGCGGCAACAGCTTCTTCAACCAGATAAACTTCCGATGCCTTCGCGCGATACGCAGAGTCCTCGACGGCGCGTCGTTCGACCTGCGTGATCTCGCTGGGAATGCCAATCACGACGCGCGGGCTGACCCAGGTGCGGCCGTTGTGCGCCTTGCGAATAAAGTGCTGAAGCATTTTTTCAGTGACTTCAAAGTTGGCGATGACGCCATCGCGCATCGGCCGGATGGCAACGATGTTGCCAGGGGTGCGGCCGAGCATCTCCTTAGCTTCCTTCCCAACGGCTTCTACGGCATTCGTGACCTTATTAATAGCGACGATCGAGGGTTCGCTCAGTACAACTCCGCGTCCTTTCGCATAAACGAGGGTGTTGGCGGTGCCGAGATCGATAGCCAAATCGTTGGAACGAAGTCCCGAGATGAAGGGGAAGGACATGGATACACCTCTAAATTGATATTTAGTTTTTGACTCGAACTCTGCTTCCTGGAAGAGAGCAGGTAGGACTTACCGCGCCGGGTGATGTCTTCGCAAAAATAACAAAGACAAACAGTATTTAATTGATTGACTGGTAAGTGTCAAGAGAAATTTGCGTTTAGATCTTTTGTCAGTGGTCAGTCGTCCTTAGTCAGTCGCCCGGCCATTGCTGACAACGGACTACTGACCACTGACTACTGACAAAGTGACAAAGTACAAAGATCTAAGAACCAAACCCAATTTCAAGGTTTCCACCGCAGACGACGACGCCGACGCGTTCGCCAGCCTTAGGTTGGTAGCGACCGGAAAGGAGCGCCGCAAACGCTGCCGCCCCACCTGGTTCGGCGGCGATCCGCATCGTTTCCCAGAGCTTTTTCTGCGAATCCACGATCTGTTCGTCGGTCACGAGGAGCGCATCCGATACGTATTTTTGCGCGATCGGAAACATGATCTGGCCAACTTGCCGTGGCGCCAGCGAGTCTGCGGCGATGCCACCGGCGGGCGAGTCCACCGGACGCCCTGCGGCGAGAGCAAGCTGGAGAGTCGGCGCTAACTCGGGTTCGACCGAAAAAATCCTCGTTCTGTTTTCATACCATGCGGCGACGCCGCCGATTAGCCCGCCGCCGCCGACAGCAATGAGGAGCGAATCGAGCCTGGGAGACTGTTCCTCGAGTTCGAGTCCGAGGCTGCCTTGTCCGAGCAGTGTTTCATTCGCTTCGTAGGCATGGATTGGTAGCGCACCCGTTCGCTCAATCCATTCGTGGCTCGCTTCGAGCGCGTCAGCGTAGCGGTCGCCGGCGATCACGAGTTCAGCACCGTAACGCCGAATGCGATCCACCTTCGCCGGCGAGGCGACCGACGGCACGAAGATCGTTGCCGGTCGGCCCAACTTCATCGCCGCGTATGCGACCGCCACTCCGTGGTTTCCACCAGATGCGGCGACCACGCCCACTCGCGGAATTTCGCGTGTGAGTAGATTTGTAAAAGCCCCGCGCGCCTTGAACGATCCGCCGTGTTGGAAGAGTTCGAGTTTGAAAACAATCGTGATCGAGTCAAGACCAAAGTCTGCGCCGTCGACTTCGAGCACTGGTGTGCGGCGAATGTACGGCCTAATCAGTGGTTCGATTGAGTGGATCTGTGTTCGAGTAATCACACCAGTAGCATGGATAACATGGATAAGTGTGGAATCAATCTAACGCGGATAATGCGGCGTTTCTCGACGCGTTCGATCTCGAAGACGCCGCGCTCGTGGTCCACTTTGTCACCGAGTTGCAGGATGCGTCCTGCGCGATCCATCAGGAACCCGGCGATTGTCGTGTAACCACCGTCTTCAGGAATATCGAGTTTAAGATACTCGTTCGCGTCGCGGACACTCAACATGCCGTCGAGCACGTATGCCTTGCCGTCTCTTCTGATCTGTTCACGCACCTCTTCGTCAAACTCGTCGTTGATCTCGCCGACGATCTCTTCCAACAGATCTTCAAGCGTGAGAATGCCTTCGAGACCACCGTGTTCGTCGATCACGAACACGAAGTGCACGCGCGCTGACTGCATTCTTCTGAGTGCTTCGCCGAGCGAACCAGTCGCGGGAATGAACGTCGGCGGACGAACGTAATCTTTGAGCTGAAAATTGTCGCCATTGATTCTTCCCATGTCGAGGTCTTTTCTGAACAGCAAGCCGATGATGTCGTCCAGGCTGGAGCCGTAAACGGGAAGACGAGAATAACCGGTCGAAGCAAAAGCGTTTCTCACGTCCGCGAGCGCGGCGTTGACGGGCAGTCCAGTCACTTGCGTGCGCGGGACCATCGCTTCGCCGACTTCCGCATCGGAAAACTCGAAGACGCGATGGATCAACTGTTGTTCTTCAGCCTTGAGCTGACCGCTTTGTCGCGAGACGTCGATCAGGCGGCGCAGTTCGTCTTCCGTGTAAACCGACGCGTGGTCACCGGATGGATGGAGTCCAAAGAGCCGGACCACTTTTGTTCCCGACCAGTCGAGCATTCTGATGGGCCAGCGAAAAATCTTGTAGAACGCTTCCATGGGCCATGCGATCGCGAGCGCGACTTTCTCGGCACGCTCCAGGGCCAAGGTCTTTGGCGCGAGCTCACCGAGCACGATATGGAGGAAGGTAATGATGGCAAAAGCGACCGCGAAAGAGATCGTGTGTAACGTCAGGTCGGAAACACGGCCCTTGAGCGGCGCTTCGAGCATATGGGCAAAGACTGGTTCACCGACCCAACCGAGCGCGAGTGAGGCCATTGTAATTCCCAACTGCGTGGCGGAGATGTAAGTGTTGAGATTGTCAAGCAGCACCAGCAAGCGCCGCGCGCTCCGACTGCCGCGCGCGGCCATCATTTCGATTCGCGAGCGTCGCACGCCCACAAGAGCAAACTCCGAAGCGACGAAGAAACCGTTGGCAAAGACAAGTAAAAATACGAGGAGAATAAAAAGGACACTGATCATGCGGTAGTTAATTCTATGGTTACACGAGCCCGGAATGTGAAATTTGAGAGACTTGCCTTTCCGCCTTTGCGCCTTTGCGGGAGATAAACTGTGAGCTTTGCGTGTGCTGGCGTGAAGAAAAACCCCCGCAAGCGCAAAGGCGCAAAGGTGTAAGATCCTCGGTTGCTACACTCACCATTTTGGAATAGCATCCCGGCCTATGAGCACAACCACCGAAAGCCTGACGGGCGAGCAGATCGTCGAACTTTGTCGCAAACACACGCTGTTTGAATGGTCCATACAATCGGCTGTCGATCCGATTCCGGTCTCGAGATCTAAGGGGATCTATTTCTGGACGCCGGAAGGGAAGCGCTTCATCGACTTCAACAGCCAGCTAATGTGCGTCAATATCGGTCACGGCGACGAGCGGGTGATCAATGCGATAAAGCAACAGGCCGAAACGCTTGCGTACGCGAATCCATTCATGGCGACGGACGTTCGCGCGCGGTTAGGTGCGAAGCTTGCCGAGATCACGCCCGGTGACATCGACGCGTTCTTCTTCACCAATGGCGGCGCCGAGGCGAATGAAAACGCGATCCGCATCGCGCGTCTGTTCACCGGCCGTCATAAGATCGGCGCGCGCTATCGTTCGTATCACGGCGGCACCGCCGGATCGTTGACGTTGACCGGCGACCCGCGACGGTGGGCAGCGGAACCAGGCGTGCCCGGAGTGTTTCGTATCCCAGATTTCTATCACGGCATTCAAAAAGGAATGGATACGACCGAAGACGTGCTGGCCCGTACCGAAGAGGTAATAGAACTGGAGGGCGCCAAGACGATTGCGGCGCTGATCGTCGAGCCGGTGGTTGGGACCAATGGCGTGCTCATCCCGCCCGATGGTTACATGCAGGGTCTGCGACAGCTCTGCGATAAGCACGGCATACTGCTCATAGCTGACGAAGTAATGGCTGGTTTTGGTCGCACCGGAGAGTGGTTTTCAGTGGACCACTGGAAGGTAGTTCCGGATCTGATTTGTATGGCCAAAGGCCTGACGAGCGCTTATGTTCAACTTGGCGCGGTCGGTATGCGACGCCAGATCGCCGATCACTTTCAGAACAACTTCTTCAACGGCGGACTTACTTACAACAGTCATCCACTCGCGTGCGCCGCCGGTATCGCGACGATCGCCGTGTACGAAGAAGACAAGCTAATCGAGAATGCGCGGCGCATGGGTGCGGTGATGCGTGGCCTGATGGAAGATTTGCAAAGCAAACACCCGTCGGTTGGAGCAACGCGCAACATCGGGCTGTTTGGCATCTTCGAGCTGGTGCGCAACCGCGAGACGCGCGAACCGATGGCGCCTTTCAATGGCACGGCGCCTGAGATGCAGGCCCTCGGCAAGTTTTTCCGACAGGAAGGACTCTACACGCTGGTCCGTTGGAACACGTTCTTTACGAATCCGCCGCTGTGTATCACTGAAGCAGAGCTGCGCGAGGCGTTTGCGATTATCGACAAGGGATTGGAGATTACAGATCGCGCTGCCACTTAAGAGCGGCTAGTGAGGCAGTTCCCAGAGTCTGATGGTGCCGTCGTCATTTCCGGTTACGACAGCGGCGGTGGTAAACGCTATAGCGTTGACGCCGTGACACTCACCGATCGTGCGCGACCGGCAAGTCTTAATATCCCAAACACGGATTCGTCCATCGAGAGATGAGGCGGCTAGCCGCTCGCCATCCGGCGAGATCGCAAGGTGCGAAATGCACGAACAGTTCTCGCCGAGCGTCTGCGAATCTCCAGTCTGAACGTTCCAAACACGCACTGTTTCATCCCAACTGCCAGACGCGATGTGTTTGCCATCCGGAAGAAATGCCACCGAAGTAATCTGCCTCGTTGAGCGTCCGAGAACACTCGCAGTTCCCGTTTCCACGTCCCAAAGCCTGATTGACGGATTTGAGAGATCATTATCAGCCGCGGCGATCGTTTTTCCGTCGCTGGAAAACGAGATCGATGCCGAACCCTTCCACGCACCTTTCAACACTCGCACTCCGCCGGTTTGAAGATTCCAAACTTGTATTTCGCATGGCGAGTCGATGCTGGCCGCGGCGAGGCTCTTGCCGCCTGGTGAGAAGACGAGTGAAGCCTGTTTGCCAATCTGGCCCAACAGCGTCACCTCGCTCGAGTGCAGATCGATGACTTCGATCTGTGTTCCACTTGCCGAAGCGATCAGCACGCCGTTTGGTGAAAACGCCAGTGCTGAAACCGGGGCCTCCGATTCTTTGACCACTGTGGAGGAGTCCGGTTGTAGCAAACGAATAACCCCATCGTCTCCACCAAAGACTATCGACTGTGAAGAAACCGCCAGTGACCGCACTCGTCTTGAGCATTGCGCAACAACGCCAAACCTGGACCACTGATTTGACGGATTTGCGTTAGTGAGTGGTGGAAGATCACTGTCGACAGCGACCTTCGACTCAGACTTTGCGAGTGCGCGAATGGCGCTGCGCCACGACTCAACCGCCCAACGCGCGTCGCCTTCGTTCAGCTCGCCTGCTTTCCGTAAACGTTTGACGAGGAGTGCGCGCAGCAGACTGCGATCCAAACCATCCTGCGAAACAAACAGATCGCTCGCGATTCGTTCGCGCACTGCCAGCGCCAGCAGCGCAATGGCTTCCTTGTGCTCGGCACAGTAATCTTTCAGGAGGTTTTCGCAGAGTTTTGCGTCGGTAAGGGCGCCGCGGCCATGCCTGATCAAGATCTCACCGAGTTGCACGGGCACGCTCTCGTCGAAACGCTTCAAGACCAGATCTCACCCTCTGCGTGGCCGAAGTTGATTCTCATGCCAAGGGCCAGCGTCACGCTGCGGCCCGGCGAAACGTCCTTCACCTCGCCTTTTTGATTGGTCGCGGACCACGTTTGAATCGAAAGGTTTTTCAAACCCCAGATTGACGGATCGGACGGATGTTTCGTGACCGCGGCGACGGGTTGAGTGAAGTCGTACTTCTTCTCCTCGTCGATGTGATGAGCAAAGAGCTGCGTGTCGTGATTGAGCATCACAAAGTTGCGCCCGATGCGAACTCGCGGCGGCAGTCGGAGGTGACGACGGCAGGACCAGCAATGATCGTTTTCGTCAGCGAGCGTGTCGGACGCATCGTGAAAATTCTCCGCGTTACAGTGAGCACAGTAAACAATCGCATCGCGCAAGCGGACCATCACCGCGCGCCAATGGCTCTCGCGTACGCGCCCGTGCTGCGGATCTTTAATGCCGTCCGTGAACGCCTTCGTGAACACGTCGCGCAAGAATCGCGGGTAAACAGACCAGAACGCGAATGCGTTGCGTTGATACTGCGGATCGGGCGCGTTTGAATGGTCCAACGGATCGAAGATGAAGAGCGGTTCCGTGCCGTAAAGCTTCTTCATGGCCGGTAAGTCGAGACACTTGATCGCCAGTTCCTTTTTGCCTTCGAGCGGATGATGCATGACGAACATGTAGAACAAGAGCACCGCGAGTGAGAAGAGATCGGTTTGAGTGCTCGGGACGGCTTCGCCGCGGACGATCTCTGGCGCCATGAAACGTGGCGTTCCATAAACAGCGCTGCGCGATTGATTATCAACCGCGACGTTGTCGTTGTCGCAAATCAGGATCTCGCCTGTGTCCGGATCGAAGAAAGCGTTGCCGAAAGAGATGTCGCGGTAACAGAGACCTTTCGCATGAAGCTGAAGATAACTGTGCGAGAGCTCGAGGCCCGCAGTTGCGAGCGCGCGAAAACCTGGCTCGATACGTCGCTTCATCAGATCGACGATGCTTCTGAATCTCGGTTCTCTAAGCGGCATCACGTAACCAAAACCCGGCGTCGAAGCTGTTGAAGCTAATTCGGTGGGCCATAAGAAACGATCGCTGGGTGCACCCATGCGCACGAGTGTTTCGAGTGCTTTCTGTTGCTCGGCAGTAGCGGAGGCAGGGTAGTACCACTTTAGCGCCACGGGTTTGTTATCGAACTGCGCCTGGTAGACTTCGCCCTGTCCGCCACCGCCGAGAAACGTCTCGACGACGCAATTACCGCGCGTCGTCGAGGTGCGTACTTTCTGACCGGGTTTGAGAATCTGGTCCATCCTTAGTGCAAACTTCCTTTGCGTCTTAGCGCCTTTGCGGGAGATATATTTTCACACTAGCAAACCCCGGCGCCGAATTTTTTTCCGCAATGGCGCAATGGCGCAAAGGAAAAGAAGTAAATGATGCTCAGGCTGCAACACTACACAGAATTCCCAACGTGACGTCGTCGCCGCTGCCGGCGCGAGTTGAATCGCGCAGCCAACCCGCTAACTCTTCATTCACACTCGCGAGCCCGTTCTTGCGAATCATCTGCAAAATGTCGGAGCCAACTTGAAGAAAGCCCGCCTCATCGCGAAACGAGTTTGGATACCCGTCGGTTGAAAGCAGAATCAGAGCCGGGCGCGAGTGGGTCAAAGGTTGAAAACTCACTCGAAAATCTCGCCATGCTTCAGGCGCGCAAAGGGAAGTGGTCTCGTTACCGAAAAGCCGTTCGTCTTTTACTAACGGCCGACTAACCTCACCGCTCTCGCTCACCGAAAGGATCTCCCCGTCACCCAGTTGCAGATACACAACAAAACGTTCGGTAACCGCAGCCACGAGCAACGTCGCACCGTAAGCTACAGTCGACTCGGAAACACCCGAGATTTCACCAGACGACAATGGATCCGTTTTGAGATGATCGCCGACAGCTTCCGCCCAGGTGCGGACGAGCGCTCGAGGCAGCCACTCTTCCGTCGCGTGTTTAATTAAGGACAGGTTGGCGACATCCTCCTGGCTGCTGAGAAACTCGTCGACCAACGCGGCTCCATTTTCAACGGCTAACGCCGCGCCGATGTGACTTCGCGAGTATCGCGGGCTTCCATGTCCATCTGCAGCAGCAAGAACTACAGAAGATCCATGACCGGAGGCCGGAAGCCAGTAGATCGCATCCTGGTTGGGTAGTCCGTTGCGATCATGCGCGGCGCCGCGAACGGTTTGTCCCACCACTTGCCACTGAATCGACATCCCGGGCGACACCTCTGAATCGCGATTACCACACGTCGTCTGCGGCGCCTGTTCCCATGTCGGGAATCAGAGGAATCGGAACGTTGAGGCCGGGCGAGGAGTCGGCAGTTTGGCTGGCCGGCGACGATGCCGACTTCAGCACCGCGGTCGATACCCAGCGAATGTATTTGGTAAGTGCTTCTGGATTGTTTGCCTGGAGTGGTCTTAGTTCCGGGTTGGCGATGAACTTCTTCAGCACTTCCTGATCGGCGTCTTCGCCGATCGCGATCGCGATACGTACTGCTTTGCGGCCCCATGGCTCGTTCATCAACGCTTGCAGACCGGACGTGAAGTCGTCGGTAGGTTGACCATCCGAGATCAGGACCAGCACCGGTGGCAGTGCGCGATCAGTCATCGGCGGGATCTTTAATTGATCGGCGACGAGCGTAAGGGCACGGCCCATCGACGTGACGCCGCCGGCGTTCAGATCGACCCATTTGAAATCGGCGATGTCGGTTGGCTGCGAGACATGCCACTGAGCGCCGTCGGAAAATCTCACTGCGCGCACGAGCACCTGCGCGTTCGGGTTCTCGTCGGCAACGTCCTGCATGTTGGGAATCGCTTCTTTGATTGCGTTGTTCAACGACTGAATCTTTCCATCGATCGCCATCGAGCCGGAACAATCGGCAATCCAAATGAAATGCAGTGGGCGGGTCGCCAACTCACCGCCAGGTCGCATGGTCATTATGTTTAAGCCTCCAAGATCCTCGAATCGCGTTCCTCGAGATTGTACTCACCTCAAAGCACCAGTGATGGCCTCCGTTAAATCAGCCGCGACTTTGGCGACTTCGACAAAAGTCGGCTTGGTAGCCCTGAAGGCATCCATCACTCGTGAGTAGACTCTTCTTCCATTTACCGAAACGTGATATGTAATCGACCTGGCCAGATATAAGGAGTTAGCATGGCGTTGTACCTGACACGACAGTGATACACCCTTGTTTCTATACGCATAGACGATCTTCTCGATTTGCAGTTGTTCAGAGTTGCAGTGCGTTGACCCCGCCAGAATGTTTGACGCGTCATCCGATCCACCAGCACCATGCCCGATGAGGTGGCACCAATTGTAACCCCCGGCGATTACGGGTGCTCCAAAAAAAGCTGCATAGGTTGTCGCGCTGTTGGTAGCGCATAGACCTTCTGTGGTGGTCGCCGCAAGCATGTTGGCTGCGTAAGTCCGCTTCTTGTGAAGCATCGCCACTACTTGTTGAGCCTGCACAATTACTACCTGGTTTGGGTCAACGCGGCGTTTGACGTCCGAATACGATGCTGCTGAACCTTTGCGGACTGCGAGTGATCCTTTCCGTGCGCCGCCCCTACCGGTCCTCCCAGGCTGAAACCGATTGTAAGAGGGTACGCTGGTTTTCCTTACGCGTGTCCAAGTCCCATGGCGATTCATATACCAGTGGTTCTTGCCGTCAGTCGCCCGCTCGCTGCCATCGATCTTGTAATAACTAACAGCACCCCTCGCTCCCGGAGGACGGCTACGCTGGATCACCTGCTGAAAGGGTCTCGGCGGAGGCGCAGGTATGTTGTTCGGATGATTGGTTGACCGCATCTTCGGCTGAATTATTCCAGCCGGCAGCGGCGGTTTGTTTCGTGGTGGATTCATCGTTTTAGCTTTGCTGAGAGTTCGCTACTTGCGACCGTTACGCCCGCCGCTACCCTTCTGGCGCGTGTGCTCTCCCTTAATAATTTGCTGATAGGAATAGAACTGGTCCATTGGTAGATTCGCTTGCTCGGCGTCATCGGCAAAAGGTTGATAATGACCTGAACCATTGGACCACCATGAAAGTTTTCCGTTGTTGAAAAAGATCTCGCCTGCATAGAGCACTTGCTTTCCTTCGGCGATGGAAGGATGCCGGTACCGGCTGTGCAAGAGCGTCTCGCCTTCGCGCGTGCGAACGAAGTTGTATTGCTGATTGGGAACGTTCACTCCGTGGCTGTGCCGCCTTTGCAGGCGATATTGGCCAGCGAAGCTATTAAGACGAAATACATTGTTGTTATCGACAGGCTCGACAGCGCCGGGATGAAGGTTCGGGTAAATCTTTAGCCTCTGGACCACTGCAAATTTTGGCATCAGTGCCGGCGCATGATTTTTCGGCTTTGCCTGAACGGCCTGAATGTTTGGCTTTCGCGGCGTCTTCGCTAATAAAGAGGACGCCGGTTGCGGGCCGCGAACCGCGTGGACACGCGGAGCAGTGGGCAGTGTTTTCTCAACCCGCGACCCGGGCTTGTTCGGCAACGCCGGACGCGGCGGGTGATGGGGAGGCGCTAACGGTCGTTTTGGATTCGGCACGAAATGGTCCTTTGTTTAAGAGGATTGCTAAACAGATTAATCACCTTGTCACATCGGGTATAACTCACGGAAATTATTCTCTGCGAGCTCCTCTTCAGAAAACCAACTAAGGAGATAATCATCGAATTTTTCGATCCCTGTTCCCAGGTCACATCTTTCTGCGAGCGATGCAGCGAACTCTCGCGCCTGTTTTTTCGTTGGCTGTTTACCCGCGCGTTTTTCCTTCGCTTTGGCTACGACTGCCGCCTTATGTTCTTCCTTTGCGCGTGCGCGGTTGTCTTGCAGGCGCTCTACCAGCTCGGCATTCTTCTTTATAGTGTTGGCGTTCTGGCCATCTCCCGGGCCGCCACTTCCGTGTGCGGGCGTAGGGCCGCCAGCAGCGGCGATCTCCTGCGCACTGTAGGTGAGCCCGATGTTGGTATAACCAACTCCTTTAGCTCTTTGAATAACGCTGAGAACGTGGCGCTGAATTGAGGTGGGTAGGTGTTGTCGTCTTGCGCTGGAGGATCTTTGGTGTGGGCAAAGGGCGATAGACAGGAGGGGCAGACACTCGCGAAGGTTTTTCCGCGGCTGCCGCTGGCGTGTTCATTGCCTTCCTTTGCAGGACTTTCGGTACCGGTTGCGGACGATACGCCGGCGGGGCCACGGGTTTCCGTTGGCTATTCGCAGCTTGAGGCTCGTTTGATTTCAGGTGTCGCTTCATAACAGTCTCTCCGTTTGCTCTTACAGTTTGCGCTCCATCATCGGACTGCCCCGATTGGATTTTCCGACGTTCGTGAATCCCTGACGCCGGTACATCGCGACCAGTGCCTGAGGTGAGATCCCACTGTCAGAAGGACGTGCTTCAAGGGTTAATGATTTCAGTCGTTGCCTGCGCGCCGTGTTGACTGCCGCACCGATTAGCTGGACCGCAAGGCCACGCCGGCGATGATCCTGGCCCACTACAAGATTCGAAATGAAACCCTTCCCCGGGGCGACGCGCGTGAGCTCGAGCGAGCCGGCGACTTGTTGGCTTCCGTTCAGTGTTGCGCGAATTTCCTGACTACGGACGCCTACCGCAACAGGTGCCTGGACCGCATATCTCGGAGTTAACTGAGCAGTGTTTGGTCGGATGGGTCGAGCTGGAGGGCTGGGTCGAGCTGGATGATTAACCCGCGTATTTCGATTCGCATTATTAATAGGTGGTGGCACGACTACTATTTCTCCTTCCTACGCGCTACCTGCGTCATTGCCGCTTTGATCCCCATGCGATCAGCTTCTGCTTCGAGTGCGTGATCCTGAACGACGGCGACACCGCCGCCGAATGGGTTTCTGACACGTCCTTGTTTTTGTTGCAGCACGTGCCAGAGTTCGTGACCGAGTAACTTTTGTCCCTGAAGTGTGTGTGGATTGTATTGACCGGGAGCGAAGTGAATGTTTGTGCCCCACGTGTAGGCGATTGCGCCGAGTGACGTCGCTTCATGTCCGACGTGGACGCGAACGTCCGAGAAGTCCGCACTGAAAGCCGTCTCCATCTTCGTGCGGACGTCGGAAGGTAACGGTAAGCCGCCTGCTTTGGGACGCAGCGGGACGCGAAACGCTTCCACTCCATTGTGGCCTTTGCGTTGTATCGCCTCGCCCGATGGGTAAATGCCGGCAGTCAATTTCACATTCCACAAATTCATTCGCGCTTGCAGTGCACCACTGCTGACGTGTGCCTGGACCACACCGCGAGCCTCAACGGAGACCTGATGGTGTTTAGGCTTCTGGCTTACGGCACTCATGGAACTATCCTCCGTCAACTTTATGACTATTATTGTGGCGTGCCACAGTTTTTGCAGTTGCCTCCCCCGGGAATGTAATCGTGGCCGCCGTGAGCCTCACAGTAAGCCTTCCTCTTCCCCTTATCTGCCTTCCTATCCTCCACCAGTTTTTTCAATCTAAGTTCCTCTCTCTCTGCTGGAGTGTGTTCCAGACCCCGGAGCCGGCCAGCCGGTCGGGCAACCGGATTCGCCTGCGCCCACCCCTTTAGAGCTATCACCCATGCTGTTGCCGCCCTTGCAAAATCACCCTGTACCGCGCCTCCGACCACCCCCGTTCCGTGCGCCGGTAAATCGAGGTTAAGGCTGTCGATGGCTTTGCGGATCTCTCCCATTACGTTGGCGTACGTATACCCATATTTAATGAATTCGCGTATTACCTGGTCAGCCCGTGGTTTGCCAACGTAACTAGCGAACAGATTCCACAGCGCACCAGCATCGCGGCCCGAGTTACCTGCCGCAGCTGCCGCAGCTGCCGCTGCTGCTGCTGGAAGCGGTGCTCCATCTCCGCCGCCACCACCGCCGCCTCCGCCGCCACCACCACCGCCTCCGCCGCCACCACCACCGCCGCCACCGCCGCCGCCACCGCCGCCACCACCGCCGCCACCACCGCCGCCACCAGCTCCTCGCGGACGTACGTCTTCCGCGCGCTGAATAACTGGGAGGCGGGCTGAGGTGGCCACGGCCTGTTGTCTTGGTCCGGACGACAGGTCGGTTCCGTGCGCAGACAATCTGTTAACCAATCCTCCATTGGTTATCTTCCTTTGCAAAGCTCTGGGTACAGGCTGAGGCCGGTAGACGGCGGGTGCTGAAGGTTTTTTTGATCCAGAATTCATTTTTGTGGGCCTCGCGATTTCATCGTGTCTAGACTACAACGATCCCAATGGGCGGACGACGGCTTTCAATTTCTCCTGACGCGTGAAATTAGCAGCGGCATTCGCTGCCTGTTGTTTGTCGGAATAAGCGCCGATTCGCACTGCGTACCATTGACGTGCCTGCGCATCTCGGCCGGAGAAGAACGACGGTGCGTAACCCTTGCGTTCGACGTCTTTAAGCAGACGATCCGCTTCTTTCTCGTCGAGAAATACTCCGATCTGCACCGTGACGACATTCGGTTCGGTTGTCGCATTCTCATCACTTGCCGCTTCCGCCGCGGCTTCGTGAATGATCTTTATTTCGCCGTTTGTGGCGGCCGACGGTAAAGCAGCCTGCGCAGTTTCTTCTGTTGCCGGCGTTAGAGCGGGAGGTTCTTTCGGTACGGCTGGTGCTGTGGTCTTCGGCACAGCAGGCGATTTCACGGTCGGCGCTTTTTCGTCGCTCAAGACCGGTTCTTGCGGAACGTCCGGTTCTTCATTTCTCGCGATAGTGCCGGCTGGTGCAGCGGAACTACTCAGCCACTGTGCGCCGACGATCAGGCCGGCGCCAAAGAGTAGAACGCTCATCACAATCGAACCGACCAGTAAACAAAGCGCAGCTGTTTTATTTAATGAGAATTCGTAGTTCATCACGGGATCTCCACCGTGGCCTGTCCGGCGTTTGTGATCTGAATCACTCCAGCCCATGCGCACATCAGCTTGCAGGTGTTGTCGAGTGCGGGCATGTTGGCGATCAGGACCGTCGGCGCACCGGGTATCCATGGCGCGGGAATTACCGGAACGCAAGGCATAGGCGTTAACACACCCAGCGCTGCCGCCGTTGCAGCGATAACCGCCGGATTCGACGGCGACGAGCACATGCCGAAGGGCATGATGTTCACCAGCGGTTTGTTATCCATGATGTTCGCGTCCGGTGTTTGGGTCAGCACCCGGTTCGCGGGCAACACCACAAGCGTGCTCGGTGCAGCTCCGAAGCTGCACTGCAACGTCGCACCCATGCACACTTGCTGCGGCATGATCCAAACCTCTAGTAGTGCCCTACTTTGGAAATCTTCTCTGCGTATCTCTGCGTGCCTCTGCGTCTCGGCGTTAAATGTGGAGTAAAAAATCAATAACCGCAGAGTCGCAGAGGAACGCAGAGATACGCAGAGTTGAAATTAGGTCACCACCAAACCTCTAGTTGATCTTGACGAGTGAGCCTTTGACCACTGTGATTGCGGGGCTCTCGATATTTACTCCCGCCGTCCCCTTGATCGTCACGTTGCCGGTAGCTTCGATCGTCAGGTTTCCAGTTACTTTCAGTTCGTAATTCCCGGTTATTTTCTGAGTGAAATTTGCTTTATTCGTGTTTGTTTCATCGCCGGTGATCGTCGATTCCCGCGTTCCCTCGATCGTGTTCGTCTCATTGTGTTTGATCTTCTTTGTGCGATCGTTCTGGACGACGATGTTCTGATCTTTCTGCGCGTGAAAGTAGATCTCTTCCGAGTCTTTCTTGTCCTCGAAACGAATCTCGTTGAAGCCGTTGCCGCCTTTTGAAGAATTTGTTTTGACGGTGCTCTTCGTCTGCTCGTCAGGCAGTGTGTAAGGCACGACCTGTTCGCTGTTGTAAACCGCGCCCGTGATGAGCGGACAGTCCGGATCGCCTTCGAGATAACTGACGATCACCTCCTGGCCAATGCGTGGCAGAAAAATCCCGCCCCACTTTTTGCCGGCCCAACCGTAGTCCACTCGAATCCAGCACGAGCTGTTCTCGTCTTTCTTACCCAACTGGTCCCAATGAAACTGGACTTTCACGCGGCCGTACTTATCGGTCCATATTTCTTCGCCCGCCTTGCCGACAACGATCGCGGTCTGCGTCCCCGCGATTCTGGGCTTCGCCGTCAGGCGCGGCGGGCGAAAGGGGGTATCGGCGGGAAATGCCGCGAACGAGTTGGTATAGCTCTCCTGCGTCGCTGCATGCGAAACAGATTGCAATACGTACGTCTGATTAACATCCGCGCGATAGTGGTCCTTCAATTCAAACTTGTGACCCGAGACAAACGCGCGTACGAAGCCGTCGCCGCGAATCACTTTCTGCGGCTGCTCCAACGCGTCGAGACGCAGGTCGGCGCGCTTCTCGCCAACGTCCTTCTTCAAAAAGCCGCCGGGATACTCGTAAACCCGGAACTTCGGTGTTTGACTCTTCGATTCGACTTTCAGATCCGTGTTCGGCGTCTCGAAGTTGTAATCGTCGTGAGCAAACGATCCACTGACGACCTGTTCTTCAACGAGACAACGCGTAATCGCCAGATCCTGCGTGTGGTCCAACAGGGACTGCCGAAAGTGAACCGGCGTGCCCTCCAGTCCCGGACAAGTTTTATGAGCGTCGGCATCGTCGCCTAACACGAGCGTGTGTTTATCAGCAGCGTGTTCGAAGTGGTAGAAAATGCCTTCCTCTTCCATCAGCCGCGACACGAAGTTGAAAGTGGTTTCGTTGTACTGCACACAGTACTCGCGTTTGGCGTAGGTGCCTTTCAAATCGTTGCGGAAGTCAGTAAAACCAAGATCTGAAAAGATGGCTTCGAGGATCTCCGGCGTGCTCTTGTTTTGAAAGATCCGGCAATCGCTCGTCTTCGTCAGCAGCCAGAGCCAAGGGTTAATGTCTGCGAAGTAGCGCGTCAGACGCAGATTTGTTTCCTCCTGAACGAAGCGACTGACGATGCCGTTGAGATTATGTTCGACGTCGTTGCCGAGGGAGAGAGTGATCGTTACCGGCTTGCGGATGATTGCATCGAAGTCGATGGAGTTATCTTCCGAAACCATCTCGAGTGTGAATTGAAAGAGACCCGAGATCCGTTCGTCACCGCGAAACGAGCGCAGCAAGAGCTTGTTCGGCCCCAACGGGGTCGTGATTTTTAGTTTTAGATTGTCCTGAATGTAAGCAGTCATTCTTTTTCAAACTCAAACGAAGTGATTGCATGGGCGTGCGGATCGCCAGATTGCAGATACGCTTCGACCATCCGTCGGAAGCTCGGATCTTTCGCCATCGCATATGCAAGGTGTTCGAGTCGCAGCACTGACAGTTCGCAGTCAGTCAATGCGAGTGCGGTTTCACTGTAAGGTTTGGTTCGCAGCAGCGCGTTTTCACCGAAACAATCACCCTCGCCCAGGTTGCAGAGAATGGTCTGTTCGCCGTGTTCGTCGCGGCGCGATAACTGCACTTCGCCATGCCGGATGATGAACATCGACGTCCCCGCCTGGCCCTGCCGCATCAACACTTCGTGCTTCTGCGCGCGCCGCTTCATCAATCCCAGCAACTGCGCGTGCTTTCCGCGCGGCAAGCGATACAAGAGCCGGCTCTTTTGTGATCCGTTGCCCTGTTGCAGCGCGTCTGGAGTGATGATGATAAACGGACCTCCTCGAGAGGTTTTGGACGATGTCCATTCCCGTTCGTGTGCGTTGGATCAAGCCACGAAGTCCAGGAGAGCACCGGATCCATGCTGAGTTCACTGGCGGGATCTGCTCGGCTTTCAAGATCAGGCGGACGTTAAACTCAAACTCGTCTTTCACGTAGAAGCGAACCAGATCGCAAAGCACGCTGAACCGCCATTCAGTCGGCAGGAAACTCTCGAAGTCCTCCAAATCCAGCGGACCTAGCTGTATCTCAAAACGTGCGTGCTGATCCCAAACCTGCGTTCCGACGACGACGGTATCGCGACCGAGTCGTTGATTGGTGCCTGATTCGCCGATTGTGGTCCATTGGCTTTCTTCAAGCTCGCACCACTGTCCGACAAACTGACGTGTTTTCACTTCGACCTGAAAGTAATCCGTGAGTATGCGTTCCAGCCCGGCCATTGACCGTGGTTGTTGCGCAAGAATGCCCGCGTAGTAAAGTAGCGCGCGATCGCGGACGTGCATTCGCCCCTTTAAATGAGGCGTTTGCATGCCGATTAGTGAATACAGATAACGCGCCACCTGGTCCATGCCGGGAGTCGCGGCGCCGAGACCAACGCGGTGATGCTTGCGAATGCGGTAGAGCAGGGAAACCAGGCGGTGGTTAAAGATGTCGAGAAAGTCCTTGAGCGCTGTGTCTTTCTGCGATTCGCGCTGGAGGACGAGTTCCGTGCTTGGAATGTCGAGCGCACCGAGGGCACCTGCGAGTCCGAGGAAGTTGACGCTCATCTCGGCGGGCGCTTTCGGTTGCGCGCGCTTCGGAATGTCCTGCTTGCGTGTAACCTGGGCAATATCGCTGGCCGGAAAATCCAGTTTCACGGTGGAGCGGAAATGGACCACTTCCTTCGTCGGATCCGCTCCTTGTCCTGGTGAGGTAAGGTGATCACCGTGCGAGGTGCTGAATGATCTCGAGCAAACGAACGGCCTGGAAGAAGTCGAAGCGATGTCCTTCGGCGAAGAGCCCGTCCTCGACCGTCGTCTTCTTTCCCCAGCCGTAGTTTTTTACAGCAGGATTGTTTCGCCCGCCATCGGCTCCCATGTTTTCCAAACCCCTTCGCGTTGCTTGCTCTTGATAATTAACTGTGTGAACGAATTGATTGCGGCATACGAAGCCAAAAATCGGTTGAGCACTGAACCAAATAAAAAGCCGCCACTGCCTTCGTAGCAGTGTTCGTCGAGCACGAGTGTCACTTCATTGCCGCGACAGAAACCACGCCATGCATCGCCGCCCATGTGACGAACGACTTTGCGGCACGACATCTCTTTGATCCCTTCGATTAACTGATGGTGAGATTCGGAGAGACAGTAAAGTCGCAGGATCTCCTTCAACGCCGGCAAGCTGTCCTGGTCTTCAGACAGCGATAGGTGATTGAGTGATAAATGCGAAACCAGTTGCCATGCGGTTGCGCCTCGCGATGGCGGCAGCACAGGTTGCGTCGGTTTACAGAGACACACAATCGGCCGTTCTTTATCCAGCGGCGCCTGCTGTTCCACTTGAAAGACGGCGCCCACCGGAAGCTCGTTCGCAAGCTCGCGGTTCGTACACAGCGTGTGCGCGTAGACCGTTTGCATCGGCGGCAAACTCGGATTGAGATCGAGATCGAGAAACGAGAGCACTATCTCCGAGCCCAGCAGATCTTTTCGCTGCGCAGGGACGCGACGCGCGTGCCAGAACGCCTTGTGATGCGCGCTTTCGAGTCGATGATTGTAGGAATAAAACGGTTCGATACGTTGCATTTCGTCTGAATCATGCGACGAAGCCGAGACCGAGAGGATCGAATGAATCTCGGTGGTGCGTTCGCGACGTTTGTCCGGTATCAGCGGATACTCGAGGCTGCGATGATCGAGACGAATCGGCTCAGACGTTTTGGGAAACAGATTGATGATCGGAGTGCAACCCAAACAAAACGTGCTCTTGTCGATCACGAGGTGCTCTTTTGGCCGGCGCTTGAGCAGTAGCGACACGTGCATGCTGTCAACTTCGCCGTTAGGAACGAAATCGATAAGCGTGTTGGTGTCGCGTTTATCATGCGATTTGCTTTGGTCGAAACAGAGATCGAAGAAGAGGTACTGTTTCGGGAAAGCGAAGTATTCGAGCAACAGCATGTATCCCGGATGTACGTTTGGCGGGTGCGGCAGCATGTCGTCGTACGCTTCCAGGCCCACCTGTTTGATCGAATCCGCGCCGAGATAGATCGGCGCCGCTCCCGGAATCTCCAGCACTACGTCGTGCACGTCGCAGAACAGCAGTTCGTAGAGTGTCTTGACTGACGTGTGTTCGCTGTTTAGATAAAAGCGCAGTCGATCGATCGGCAGCTCATTCAGCTTACCGCCGGGAAGACAATCCAGTTTCAACCGCAACGCAGCGACTGCTTTACTGTCAGCATCGATAAAGTTCCAGCGACTGGTGCTTTCGAAGTGTGCCTCGTCGACTCGCAACGGCCAGAGCGTGACTGGATAACACGTTCGGAAACGACAAACCGATCCCTTCACGGCGTCGGCGAAGAGTGGTGTGTGGCGATCGATGGTGAAGCCGGTCGTCAATTTTCCCTGGTCACTTCCGACGTTGAACTGCGCGATCGCCATCGAAGGAATCGGGTTGGTCAGTTGAGGGTAGAGGATATTGAGCAACGCGCTGGTGATGTCGGGAAACTCACTGTCGATCTCGTGTTGCAGTCGTCCGGTGAGGAACGCGAATGCTTCGATCAGACGTTCGACGTGCGGATCGGCACATTCGTCGCGTCCGAGTTCGAGGCGCTTGGCTACTTCCGGATAGCGCTCCGCAAACACGCCGCCCATGCGGCGCAGGTACGTGAGCTCCGACTTGTAGTACTTCAAGAGTTCTTCGTGGCTATTGGCTATCATGCATTTCCGCCATTCCACTCTTGTTGTTGAGAGTCACGGGAAACGAAACTGGTTCGGCGAAAAGACCGATAACCAGTTCCGCACCGATGATTAACCACAACGCCGACTCGGCGCCGGACGCTGGTCCAACGTCGACGCGGACGTGACGCAGGCGTGGTTCAAATGCCGCAATTGTCTGGCCCACGATCGAAGCAATCAGCGTTCGATCGTCGGCGTTGTGCGGGGAGAGCGACGAGAAATCGGGAATGCCGTAGTTGACGACAGACCTTTCTTCCTCGCCGAGGCCGTGCAGCGGAAGGGAGCAGCGCGTGTTAAGCAACCGCCCCACTTCGCGTCGCACAGAGGCTTTCAATTGTTTGCCGTTAAGGATGCGCAAGTGATCCTCATGTCCCTCCCCGTCGGGGGAAACATCGACGAGGCGGTCGAAGAGGAGCGCTCGCGCACCCGCAATCGGTTTAGGATCGGCCATGGGTTATTCGTCCGAGTCGCTGACTGGGGAGACGCGGAGACGGGGAGACTCGGCGATGCGGGACTCGGCGACACTAGCTCACCGCGTCACCGCGTCTCCTTTCACCGCGTCTCCCTTTCACCGCATCTCCCCTTCACCGCGTCTTCCTTTCGCTAAGCGGCCTTGTTCTTGGCCAGGTCCCACTTGGTATCGACGTGGCCTTCCTTCGCGCCTTCGGACTTCTGAGTCGTGAAGTCCCACGTGATGTGGTTGTAATTCAAGGTAACGGTCTCGACGGGTTTGTCGCCGCCGCCACCGCCGATCGACACCGAAGAAAGCACCACGTTCTTCAACGTGTACTTGATCAGCGGCAAGACCGCGCCTTTGTCGTTACGAGCCACGACCACTTCGACGCTCGTGAAGTTATCGCCTTTGCAGCAAGCTTCGTTGAGCTTCGGCGACGCCTGATCGAGATACTTGGTGATGGTGAAGTCCTGGTGATTGGGTTTGCCCGACGTTCTTTCCGTGTTGCTTATGTCGCCGGTGATCTGCATCGCCACACCATGACTGAATGACAAGAGTTCGATCTGTTTTGCGTACTGGTCCAGCGTGCTGGTCCCGTCGATGGGCGGATCCATCTTCATCAACAATACGTCCATATGTCCTCCTAAAAGTCAGATAAGGGTTACGCGGCCGCCGGCGGCGGCAGTTCGGCGACGAGACGAATCGAAGCCGTGAGCTCATCAAGCTGGAAGTGCGGACGCAGATAAACGACCGCCTTGTAAACACCGGGTTTGCCCGGAACGTCTTCGACGTCTACGCGAGCTTCGCGCAGTGGATACGAGGCCTTCGAGCTCTGCGACGCACGATCGTCGAGCAGCACGTAATCCGCGATCCACTTGTTCAAATAGTCGGCAACGGTCTCCTTCGTCATGAAGCTGCCGACCTTGTCGCGCATCATCGCCTTGATGTAATGCGCGAACCTCGACGCCGCCATGACGTAAGGAAGTTGACTCGACAGACGCGCATTCGCGGTCGCTTGCGGATCCTGGTAGATCTTCGGCTTCTGCGCGGTCTGGCCGCCGAAGAACGCCGCGTGATCGGTGTTCTTGCGATGGACCAACGTGATGAAACCAAGATCGTTCAGTTCCTTCTCGCGCCGATCGGTGATGGACACTTCCGTCGGGCACTTCAACACGGTGTCGCCTTCGTCGGTCCTGAAGTTGACAGCCGGAAGTCCCTCGACGAGTCCGCCGCCTTCGACGCCGCGAATCGCCGCCGTCCACTTGTAGAGCGCAAACGCGTTGGTGATGCGTTCCGCGAGCGCGTAGGCAGCGTTGCCCCAGCAATAATCCTTCGGGTTTCCGTCAACCTCTTCCTGGAAGTCGACGTCATCCGCCGGAATGCGGCCGGTGATGCGCTGCTTCTGATCTTCGCCCTTATCATCGGGACGCATGTCCTTGCCGTAAGGAGAGCGAAGGAGGAAGTGAGGCAAACAGAGCGCGACGTATCGTGAGTCTTCGTTGTCGCGGAACGAACGCCATTTTGTGAGTTCGGTGCTTTCGAAGGTCTTGGCAAGGTCGCGAGGATTGCCGAGATCTTCAAAGCTATCGAGGTCGAACATCTTCGGACTTGCCGCGGCGATGAACGGGGCATGCGCAGCCGCCGCTACGTTCGACATTTTCTCGAGCCAGCCGATGTCCTGCGGACTGCGGCCAAATTCGAAGTCGCCGATCAGCACGCTGTAAGGACTACCGCCGAACGTGCCGTACTCTTCCTCGTAAATCTTTTTGAACTGGACGCTCTGGTCGAACTCAACCGCGCGTTCAAGGTCCTTTTGAATTTCGTCTTTCGTAGCGTTCAAGAGACGAAGCTTCAGCGAGGTGCCTGTTTCAGCACGGCTCACGAGGTAGTGCAATCCACGCCACGACCTTTCGAGTTTGCAAAACTCTTCGTGGTGCACCACTTCGTTGAGTCCCTCGTCGACTTCCTGATCGAGCGCGGTGATGCGACGGTTAATTGCGCCGACGAGATCCATGTCCTTCTCAAGTTTGATCTCGTTGTTTTCGATTGCCGCGATCAGTTCCGACACGGCGTCAATGACCTGTTCGGCTTGCGAAGGATCACGGACGACTCTTGAGCCGCCAAGGCTGTCGTGAAACAACGTCAGCTTCTGTTGCAGTTCAGTTTGGGGGGCAGGTGTACTCATTAGTTCTTACCTCCTTCGCCTGGAACTTCGGGCGGAGTTTGCGGTGGAGTTTGCGGCGGATCAGGCTCGACCTCGGCCTTCTTCGGCAGCAGAGCTTTTATCTCGGCCATTGACGCCTTCAGCGCGTTGCGCTGGGATTCATCCATGAGCTTTTCGAGAAGGTTCTGTTGCAGCTTCACGTTGCCGTCGAGCTTGGCCACCATGTCAGAAAGGTGGGTGCGCTTTTCGTAGCTTTTGTTTACGTCGAGCTGTTTCAGGACTTTGATCGGACTGAAGTCGTCGATCTCCTGGAATGCCACGGTCTTGGATCCGCCATTGAGTTGGACCTTTGGACCAATGGATTTCATGAGGTCGTTAAAGTTGTCGCGATCGACTTCCACGTATTTGCGTTCCCGGAGAGGGGCGCGATTGGGATCGTCAACGTTTCCCGAAAGGTCGGCCAGGATCCCTACGACGAAGGGAAGTTCCATCTTGACGAAAGAACCTCGAGTCTCTACGTCGTAAGTGATCTGCACCCGCGGAGGACGTATCCGATCCAGTTTGTGTTGTGTGCTTTCTGGCATCGACTTAGCTCCTTTGTGGTTGAGAGTGCTTGGTTGAGAGAACTGCTTAAATAATTACGCGAGAAAAGTTCCCGCGAAGTCCCAAAAGTGATTGGCGGTTAGTGCTTGTTCTTAGTTCTTTGTTTCTTGTGTTTTTGTCAGTAGTCCGTGGTCAGTTGTCCGTTGTTCGCCAATGTCACTGACTACTGACTACTGACTACTGAAAAAACTGACTACTGAGTACTGACTACAGACCAAGTACAAAGCACTAAGTACAAAGCTCTTCTTCATCAACTCATGTTGTCCACCTCTTTCCGGTTAGCCGTAACAACCTGTCGATCTCGTTCAACTCACCTTCGTTGCGAACAATTTCTTGCAGTAAGTCAGGCAAGCTCAGGGTTCCCCATTCGACGGCTCGTTTCACCAGGTAAGGTGTGGGGCTATGAGGCTCGGTGCGCAGAAGGTAATCCGCAGCTTCCGACAGACGACGATACGCATCAGCGCGACTGCGGATTGGTCCGGCAGACCAGAGTTCAAACTCGGTCGTGTCTGCGTCGCCGCGAATTTCTTCTTCCTCGATGATTGTTTCGATCTCTTCCGGGCGAGCTTCGAGATCCTGTGAGATAAGCTGGTGAATCGCGCATAGCGCTTCTTTGAACTGTCGCAAAGACGGCGCTTCCTTGCCGCACTTCTCATCGAGGATCTGTTGCAGCGACTCGCACGCGTGGACCGCGTTCTCGAGATCCTCGACGAGCTCGATGTAGAACGAACGATCGGTGGCCGCGACCGCGGCACGGAAAGTAGCGACAGTGGGATTGATCTTCGCGAGCGCTTCCTGCAACGCGCGCGGATCTCTCATCGCCAGGTTTTCAAAGTGGCAGGCGCTTTCCCAGTCTGTGTAGGTGTAGCTGTCGTTGGTTGTCTCGCTCGGGATCGTCAGCGGGATTTGCTTCAACTTGAGCGTCAGCTTTTGTTCGATCCAATCGAACGGAGCGATGCGGCCTTCGAGATCGCCGTCGTCCAAAGACGGGTAAAGATCGTCCCAGAAGTTTTCGCACAAGCCGGCGAGCAGACTTACTCCGTTTGTCGCTCCCGAGAAGCCGTAAATGTGCAGCCACGTTTCGAGCAGCCAGCCCGCGATTTGCAGGTCTTTGCTGCGTTTGGCGAGGGCTTCGATACAGATCGCCTCGGCCGTGGTCCAATCAGCGCGTTTTAGAGTTGACTTGTAAATTCCCTGGCTGAGCGCGGGATCGTCTTCGCGTCGCGCGTCGGCGATGCGATCGTACGTTCCCTGGTAGCGAAGCGACTCGCCGGCTGGGTTGTCGCCCGGGATGGGTTGCAGCAACTCTTCGAGATCTATCAGCGATACTACGTTGATGTCATTCATTCCTGTTTGCTCCTGTTTCGAGCACGATCGGTAGCACCGGGACGGGCGGTGCTTTTTTCGGGAAGCACGGAATCATCACCGGCTCCTGCTTGTTCGCCGTCACCAGGCTCATTCGCATAAACACTTCCGCATTTGAGCTCTTCAATTCGGCACGTTGTGTGGGATCGCCTGCGGGATCGGGATCGGTCCTGACTGTGAACTTCAGTGTGTAAGGATCGGAGTCGAAGCCTTGATCGCATTCGGCGACCGTGCCTGCGCGCTTCAACATCGGGCCGTGCCGAAGCAGAAAAGTGAAGAGCGACCAGTGATCGTTGTATTCAAATACTGCGATTCGATCTTTCGCGTTCACTGGCGCGGGAGTCGCCCCGGTGACGGGAACGACCGGCGAATTGTTGGCCCAACGAAGCGTCAAACGAACCGGATCGCCGAACACCCAGCGCCCCTCGAGATCGTCGCTGAGATACGCAAACTTCTTTTTGCCGACTTCAAACTTCCAGTCGATGACCTGATTCGCGCCAATCTCGTGTTCGCGGTTGACGCGAAACTGCACGCGGAAATCGAACATCGGTCCCTGTTTCTTCTCCAGGAACGGACCAAAGAACTCGCGCACTCGCGCAACCTGATCGAGAAACCCGGTCGCGCCGATCGGAGACGCGCCAAAATCCGCGCTTCGCGCCAACGCTTCGCGCGCCGCTTTCTCCTTCGCGTCAAACAGGCGGAAGAATTTCAACAACTCCGCAGCGTCGAGATCCGGATAATCGGGACGCGTTCCCAGATCGGTGAAAGGAAAACCACCGGAGAGACTCTTGTTGAACGCCGCTTCGATCTCGCGATAGTTATCGAGCGCCGCCACCATGTCGTTGATCGCCTTGATGCGCGCAAGCTCGGCGCAGCGGCGATAAAACTGGAAGCGCAGCGAGTTGCGAATGCGCAGGAAGTAATCCCGAGAGTCATCGCTTGGCAGCCGGATCTTGCCGGAGCAACCTTCGACAGTCGCTTTATCCATGTCGGCGATGATGAACATTTCAAGCGACGCGATTGGGTTGCCGGGCAGCTTGTTATCAAACGCGTCGAGGTCGGCGAGAATCTCGCTCCAGTTAAAAGCTGAGGCTGTGTCGGCGTAGATGTTTTGCGACGCGGAGAAGGTCAGCAACGGCACTGCCAGGTCACGCGCGAGAAACGCGATGTTCTTACGTTGCAGCGCCAGATACGCGTTCAGGTCTTCGAGGCTGGCGAGATCGTAAGCGACGAATGAAACAGGTTGAGCGCCATTCCACCACGCGAAATCCCGGTGCTTCATCGAATAAAACTGTTGGGTCACAAACTCGCGGTGAATTCCTCGCAGCAGGTAAGCAATCTGGGAGGACAATGTCGCCACGCAACTCTCGATCGATCCCAAGTGAAGCCGATACTTGGAGCACACGCGCCAGAGTCGGTTGCGCTTCCTGAAGGTTCTTGATCTCGGTGATCAGGCTCGCGCGGAGTGCGGAGCCTTCCGTAGCGGGCGCGAGGGCCTGGTACTTGCGCGCTTGCCGGAACAACCGGCTCATACGCGTCTTCAAACGCGTACGCGCGGCTTGTTTGACTGAGTTATCGAGATACTCGGTGCGTTCGTACGTCTTCGTCGCGACGAAGTTCTCATACTGATCGTACAGAACCAACGCTTGATTCAACGCTTCCTGGTCCCAAACGAGCACGCGTCGAACGAGATGTTGATAACGAGGTTGTTCCGCGGGCAATGACGAGGCATAGTCATCGGGCTCGCGGGACATGAACTCTTCTCGCCGCAGATCCTGAAGCGCTTTTCGTAGTTCACCCAACGCCGTTGACAGCGTCATTCCGTGGAACGGCGAATGAGGATCGAACACGTACGTCGCGAGCCAGGTGTAGTCCGGCCGGTCAAGCAACGCTTCTGCTTCGGCGATGTCGTTGAGATATTCGTACGTGACGCCTTTTTGACTGAACGAGGCCGCATAGAAATCTTCGACGAGGTCGCCGACTCGATTTGCGCTGTCTTTGTAGTAGCGAGTTGAATCGAGCTGTCGTCCAGTGGCCATGATCATGGCCTTCTCGTAAAGCAAGTTGTTCTTGTCGAAGTTATCAGGTAACGGTGGATGGTTCAGGTAATTAACAATCTGGCGCAAGTGGATGACTGAATCAGGATCCTTACCGATGAGGCGGTTATAGCGTTCGAGGTTGACGCGAAATTCACCTAACTCTTCCACGTACATGCTTAACTGAAAGTCTTCATCGAGCCGCGGTGCAGGAGCGGCCGTTTCGTCCGCCATTGCGGGATCTCGAACGGGATCAACATCTCGAACTGTATGCGTCGGATAAGCAGTCAGCAGCGCCCTTCCTTGTCGTTGCATGTCGAGTCTGAGCGATTCGAAGATCACGTACTTGAATGCGGTTGCAATCGAGTGTTCCAAGCGCGCGTTGATCTGGCTGAGCCAGGAGGTGGGTATGAACCAGGAGCCAAACTTATTGGCATTCATGTGGGCCATACCGCTGAACAGTCTTGTTTCTGCGCCTTCCAGCAACACGCCTTTCCGGTTGAGCAGCTCCTCGCGTGTGGTCGCATCAGGGTTCCTGCGCGCCGGATCGGCGAAGTACGCTTCCATTTTCTTGAGGTCGGCCTCTTCTTCGAGCAGAAACCGGTGAAGCTGGTCTTCCTGTTTTGCTAAACGTTTGTATGCGAAGACGAGTCCGGTGCCGCCGGCGAGCACGATGAGTAGTGACAGCACCTGCGCAGCGAGTGCGGTGCGGTTCCGCGCCAGTGCGATGCGGCGAATCGGTTGGGCCAACGCAGACTCTTTGAAAATTTTTGCTTTGAAGAGATCAGACAGGAAGAGCGGCTTTCTCTTGACAGCGACTGGTGCGAAAGTGAGCGGCACGTCAACCGTGGTCGGCAATTCGTCTATCGACTCGAGTTTGAGCAGATCGTTTGTATCGGCTGCCGCTTCGCCACAAAGGTAAATGCCGCGAAACATGTACGACTCGTGATACGCGCTCTGCTTGAAGAGGTAGTCGAGATATACACGTAACGACTCGCGCATCGACTGGATCTCCACTGGCAGCAGAAACAGATCGTCGGCTTCTTCGATCTCGTCTCGTTCGGCGTAAATCTCAAACTGAAGCCACGCGAGGTGCTTGTGAATGCTCTCGAACGCCTGATCGACGAGTTCCGGACGGTAAGCAGCATCGAGTGTGGACGGATTGGACCATCCAAACATCTGGCCAAGGAGTTTTTCCGGAAGCTGTTTGCCAAAGCTGGAGAAACCCGTGACCTCGTCACATTTCGTGATCAGGATGTAGACCGGCAGTCGCATGCCAAGGATCTTTTGCGCTTGCCAGAGTTTTTTGTAGAGAGACGCGGCTTTTTGTTCGAGGTCCCCTCGTTGTTGATGAGTCAACTCGCCGGAACGCAGGAGGTCGGTTGAGGGAATCGTCAGCACCAGTCCGTCGAGTGGGCGCTGCGGCCGGTGTTTTTGCAACAGCCGTAGAATCGTGTTCCAACCGCGATGGTTCGCGGTGCCGTCGTTGCGCAACACGAAGTCGCCGGAAACGTCCATGACGACGCCGTCGTCGAAGAAGTACCAGTTGAGTCGCCGTCCACTTCTTTCGACGTCCTCGTTAACCGGCTCGCTAAGTCCGTTGCTTTCGATCAGCGAGGTCTTTCCGGATTTTGATTCGCCGGCGAGCAGGTACCACGGTGCGCGATAGCGATAGTCGCGACCCGTGACATAGGCTTTCAGTATGCGCAGTGCGCGCCGGAAGGATGAGCGAAGTTCGACATCGGATCCGTATTGCAGAAATTCGACCCTCGAACCGTTCTTCTTTTCGGGTTCGGCTGCGGCGTTCGCCGCGAACTCCATCTTGCGCGACCGCCTGATCACGAGATAGAGAAATATCGCGGTGCCCACCAGCAGCAGGAGAATCGCGATTAGTATCAGTAGTATGGTGAACGACGACATTGTTAACTCTGCAAAATGATCAGTTCAGCGGTGGTGGCAACGAATCCAATCGTTTTTCCAGGTCGACGATCTCCTGGTTGGCTTGCTCGATGCGAGATGTCAGCTTCATCCAGAGTCCGTGTGACACCGCGAGGTAGACGAACAGCACCACACCCAGCACGGCGACCCACACGCGCGGGTTTACAAGTTTTCTGCTCTTCTCTTGCTTCAGGTTTTGGACGTAACTTTCAGGAAACGCGACCTTCGCGTCGTTGACGAGATCCGCCGGCTGGCGAAAGATGAATGCGAAGAGTTCGTTGCGGTAACGACGCAACCTTCCGTGATCGTTTACTCCGTAATACTTACCGCGGAACCCAAGCGACAATGCATTCAGATAGACGGCGGCCAAACTTCTGTCTGCCGGATCGCGGTCGCGCAGCAGACGGTCCAACTTTTCGAAAACTTTCTCGCCCGCAGTGTGAGAACCAAATAGCGCCGCCTCCAAAAGGTTCGACGTCCACGCGTGTTTACCTTCCCAGTTGAGATGGATGAAAACGTCATCCGCCAGGGCGGCCATCACGTACTGCGCTTCGAAATAATTGTCGGTGGGCTTGCCTGCGACGCGCAGGATCTGAACTGCGTTGCGGCGAAGCTGCATCATCAGACTTTGCCAGACGGCAAGTGTGAGTCTCGTTTGTTCGGTAGATGGAGCGCTCGGAAATTCGATGGTCCCGCGAACGGCCAGCGACGTAATCATTTCGCTTCCGGATAACGTCTCGAGCATTGTCGGGTCGATGCGCGGCAGTGGTCCGGTAGCGGCCAGATTTATAGCGTGGCCGTTACCGTTCGCGGGTGTTTCTGCGAGAGCGACAGTCTCGGGTGACATTCCACCGCTGTCCTTGATCAGCTGCTTGAGTCGAATGACCTCGGTGTAAAAATCCCGAAACTGGCCCAGCAGAAATGACTCGTTTGATTGGTTCACCGTCATGTTGCCTGCTTGTCGTTAAAGACAGATCTGTCCTGTGCCGCGAACCTCGTCGCAGCCCTTATGAACTCCCGGGTTCTCAGTGTTTTCCAGCGCGGTTTCTTGAGGTTGGGCGCGAGGTGTGCCGCCTGAATCCGTGCTAGTTCTCCATTACATACAAGACAATTTCGGAGGGTCTTCGTGCCTCGAAATTGACGATTTGCAATAAGGCCTCTGGCTCGACAAAACTCTCGTCAGCCAGCAATGAAAAAAGTGCGATACCTTTGGGTGTAACCACCTCGCCCACCCGGTTTTCGTGTTTTCGCGTTGCTCCTCTGATTCGATTAGTTCGAAGTAATTCGATCCTGCTTTGCGATCCGATCAAACAGTTCTCACCCCAACGGACCACCTCGTCTTCGGTCATCCCGCGCTCGCCTTTGATTCCGATCGCAAGTGTCTTTTTCATCCAGTTGCTATCGAAGCGCAACTCGTAAGCGCCTTCGCCTTCCTGATACTTGAAGAGGAACGACTTGTAAGCGACGGGTACGCCGTAATCCATCGCGCGATCGATCGATTCAAGAACAGGTTGGAACGTTGAGTAAAGGTCGTTGTGATTGTAGGGATCGAAAGACGGCGGGACCATGTCAGCTCCCAGCGTCGAAACGTGTCCGGCCAGGCTGCACAAAGCGACGTACATCGGAAACGGATGTGCGCAACCGGTTTGCAGCACAGCTTCGAATGCCGGTAAGGCGCCGGCAAGACCGAGCATTCGCGTGCGAGCATCAGCTTCGTTTGAAAAACGACTTCCCGGTCCGGGGTTTCGCGCTTCGTCCGCCAGGTACACCGCGCGCTTGCGCACGCGTCGCGCCAATTGCGTACACATGTCGCCCAAACGTTGCGCGGCAGCGGAAGACGTATCGCCATCCATTGCGGTACGGGGAACTGCAAGCAGCGGCGGTATAAACTTGTCGTCAAGCGCAAACGAAGAGGCGCGATACAGCACACGCGCTAGTGGAAAACCGACGACTTCACTCGGCAATCTTTTTCCGGCGTGCAGTTTCAAACGTGGTCGGAGTCGTTTGATCGAGCGCGCTTTCGCATCGGATACCTCATCCGGCAGGGGTTCGGAGTCGAATGATTCGTATCGCGGATTGCCACCGTTGGTGCTTTGCGTGTGGTGTGCGGCAACGCCGATGTAGACCAGTATGCCGTTTTCGCCAATCTGATCCGCCCGCTTCGTGAGATCAATTTCGAGCACATCCTCGTTGTTCGCATCAGGCAGGCCATGAGCGATGACGAGTCCGTCGGGCATGATGGCCTCGAGCTGTTGAACACGAAACTTTCCCATCGTCAGACTGACGCGGTCGTATTTGAGACGACGCACACCCCAGCAGAATGGTGCGACCAGGGATGTTCCGTATTGGACCAGCGCTTCATGACGAGTCGAGAGTTGCTGGAAATGTTGAGGGGTCAATAGCAAACCCTCATGCCATTGGATCGCGTCGGGTATTTCGTAGGCGTTCATGACCCTAAGTCCTCGTTTTATTTAGTTCCTTTGGTCGGCGCGCAAGGTTTCGATGGCTCTTTAAGTGACTGTACGCAAAGGTCTTCATCGCCAAGCGTGATCCGAATCCCTTTGCGCGGATCGACGGGAGCGCGATGTGTGCCGGCGTTGAAGTAGTTGGCGAAAACGACACCGCCGACCGTTCCATATTTCACAATTACTTGATCGAGCTTGACCTGTTGGCCCGGCACCCATTCCCAACGTCCCGCACTAAGTCCCGTTTCCTTCGGATAATCGAGTGTGAACTGATGTCTCTTTTCAAACCATTCGCTGGCCGACATCTTCATCAATTCCTGAAGGAGTTTTTTGTCTGAAACGAGCACGAGGTCCACGGCCACAGGATTGTTGTTATTGGCCGCAGGGGAGACGCTGACCTTCACGTCGAGTTTGCTCTCTCCCGACGTGCCGGGAATTTTCTTCGGTATCTTCACTTTCGGACATGCGGTAAAGAGCAGCACTAACGCCACTGCGCTTGCCGAAAGAAGAAGCGACCGCGTGAACGAACGCACGATGTTCATGCTCGTTTCAACACCTCACCTTGCACACGACTGTTTAACGATTAATTGGAAGCGGAGCTAGATACCAGCTAAAGAGAGAGACGATCCCATCCTGGTTTCCGATCAGGATTGAATTGAAATTCTGCAAGCGTGACTTGGGACGCGAGGTCGTCTCTAGCTTACGCGCTAACAGGAATACTACTGTTAAGGTCGGTCAGCTTCCGCTAACGATTGTGTAGAGGCCGCGGAGCATACTCCTGCGATTATCGTCTGTCAACACATTTTTGAAACGAGAACTGAATCGAACTGCAATGATCAGATCGCGGGTGTTTTCAAGCGTCGAATCAAACATTTTGGCCCTCTATATTCTAAACGCGAGAATGCTCCACTTCGTGCACCATACGACGGAAAAAGTTATTTGACCCGCATTTCTTCAAGTTAATTGCAGCCTTTTCGATCCGGCATGGTCATTGCTCCTCGTCCTTTCAACCGGGTGCTGACTTCCCCTCAGCGCCAGTTAGCGAGGAGTAAGCAGTGATGAAAACGACCCAAATTCACGACCCTTTTCATAATCCCTTCCACAATCGTTTCCATGTGCCGGTGCATACGCGCCTCGACGAGATGCAGGCGTACACGCACATGGTCTGGTTGAACGATCCACCTCCTGATTGGCAGGAGACAAAGAACAACCACGGCGCGCGACCGTGGGGCCGCGCGCTCGCGGGCGCGTTTGCGCTGCTGTTTGTGGTTTTCTCGGCGGCGTTGTTGTCCAGCGTCTTCGGAAACTAGCCGCTGTTCTTACTTCAGATCGGAAGCGCGTCGCTTTTCAATTGCGGTGCGCAACTCTTCCAGCGTCGCGGCGCGTCCATGTACGCCGTAAATCTTTTCGACCTGCAATCCCAACTGCTGTATTCGTTCGCTAAAACTGATCGTCGAATCCTGCGCAATGGGAATCGTGCCGTTTGGCGCTGCATTCAGTAGATCAGCTTGAAAAAGGATCTTCTCCTTCGGTAGATAAGCAACGAGGATCTCGTTCGCATGCGGATTCGGTCCGATGTCGTAGATCTCGACGACGTGCTTGTCGTCCTGAAAGACGCGCTTCTTGTTCTGGATCGTTTCGATCGTCAGTTTGCTTTGCTTCGAGGACTTGGGAAGCAGTGAAGACTCAGCTACTGCTTTCTCGAGGAACGACTTTGTGTTCGTGGTCGTCACGATTGTCGCGCCTTCCGAAACGTACTCGCGGAAACCACCTGCGTGATCCGAGTGATGATGAGTCAGCACCAAATACTTTATTGGTTTGCCGGGAACTGTTTCTTTGATCTTCGTTAGCGCCTGGACTGAGTTGGCGTTGTAGAGAATTTGTTCGGGCGCTTCGAGCACGAGTATGTGATCGTTGAAAGCGACGAAGAGGACGTTGTGAGTGCCGCCTGCTAATCCCTGAAGGAGATAAACGTCGTCTGCGACTTTACTCACGGCTGGCGGTGGCGGTGTTGCCGGTGGCGCTTCAAGTTTTTCAAAGTTTTCGGGGCCTGCGAAAACGCTCTCCGCCGGTTTGGTGTTGATTTGCAGATCCGTGTAATCAGCTTCCTGAATGATGCCGCCGGAGTTGTAAAGCACGCGGCCGCTCGGCAGTTTCAGTTTGCCGACTGTGCGATAGCCGGAATAGGCCTGTGCGATCTCGGAGTCGCCGGTTACCGGATCGGCGTAAAGGTAACCGTAGCGAGTGAGAAGATTGGTTTGAGCGTCGAATGAAAGTGATAGTTGTTGATTGTCAGGACGGAGGACGCTGATCACCTTTTGCTTGCGTCCGCCGATTTCGTCTTCGCCTAACCAACGAAGAGTTGGAGCGCGATCCAGTGCTTCGAGTAGGACAAATGTTGGCAGGCGTCGAATCTGTCCACGGAAGTTGTTCACGGATGGATTGACGAGCGGAGTGACGGTCTTGGACCACATGTCGTAAGTCTGACCTTCAGTGCCTTTGATGATGGTCCTGTTCCATGCATTGAAGCCGGCGTTCACCGCTTTCAGGTCGTCGAAGACGAGACCGCGATCGACGTCGACGATAAGGGTTTCTTCGGAAGTGCCGGCGGCGAATGGAGGATCTGCCGACGGGCTTTGAAACCTCGCGTGAATTTTGCTTTTCTCTTTGAGTGTGAAGTCTTTGATCGCGCGCAGTGCTTCGAGTCCGCCGTGTGCTTCGATGGCGTCGTCGAGTACGCGGCGGGCCTGTTGATATGAGCGTTGCGAAGCATTTGGTTGATGCGCGCCATTCTGCGCGACGAGTGGTGTCGTTGCGAACGCGATTATCAAAATCGCGAGTGTGGGTAATCGATATCTCATATTGGGCTCCTCTAACGTTCTCTCATCCAAAATGTGGTAGGCGTTCCAATATTTCGGAACAAGGTATGGTGGTGTTGTTTGTGGGAAGACTGCTGGTCTAATACTGAAAAAGCGTGAGAAATGTTCAGTGAGATTTGTTAAGCAAAAATCCGTACATGGTCCAGAATTGTGGATCGGACATCGAACTTGAAGCGACGCAGGTTACGCGGCTTGTTGGTGATCGTCGGTGGGGGTTTTTTCGCCGCGCTGTTTGGCGTCGAGGGCGCCGGCTTCGGCAGCGGCGTGTTCGATCTCGGAATTTATTTCACTGCCGATCAATATGGCGCAGCCCGTGAAGTAGAGCCAGAGCATCAGGACGATCACTGCGCCAAGGGAGCCGTAAGTTTTCGGATATGAGTCGAAGTAGTGAAGATAGAGTTTGAACCCAAACGAGACGAGCAGCCACAACACGACGCCAATGGCGGAACCAGGCGTGAGCCACTTCCATTTCTGTTCACGCACGTCCGGCGCGAAGTAATAGATCAACGCAAACGAGGTCACCATGAACGCAAATACAAGCGGCCATTGAAGAGTCTTCCACGCAATCGGAAAGAACCCAGCGAGTTGATAATGCGCCGCAACGAAGTCAGCCAGCTTCCCGCCCCACAACATCAACAGCAAAGCGGCGATAACCAAGATCGACAGCGCTATCGTCAAAACAATCGCAACAAGCCGTTGTCTCCACCACGGACGCGACTCTTTCACGTCGTAAGCAGCATTCAACGCCTGCGTGATCGCTCCCATTCCATTCGAAGCCGCCCATAAAGTCGCCAATAAACCGAACGAGAGTTTTCCGGCATTACTCGAAGCTTCAACTTCGTTCATGGTTGTGTCGACGAGTTGGAACGCATTTCCCGGCATCACGCGACTAAGATAATTAAATAACGACTCGCGCAGACCCTCACCCGATCCGAGCATTAACCCCAAAGCTGCGGTAAGAAAAATGAGTAGCGGAAAAAGTGCTAAGAGAAAATAGTAGGCTAGTTGCGCTGCACGTCCCCAAACATCGTCTTCGTTGATCTCAGCCCAAACTCGCTTCCCGAGTTGAAGCCAACTCAAACCTCCGAGTTTCCATAACGAATCCATAACGCGTCCTCGATTAGCAACCACGATGCCATCATCTCGTTTGGTTTCGTACAAACATCCGAGTGAAATGCAGGTTAAAAATTCCGGCATCGTACTTGCCATGTCAGCGGTACGTGACGAAAAAAGTATTTAGGACGGCTGAGAAAGAAACAGAGCGCGAATTTGGTTGTACTGAATTAGGGCGAATTCCCGAACGCCAGCTCCACAATAGTTAAGGGGCAAGTAGTTCACAAACCCATATTTGTTACCGGGTGGGGAAACAGACAAATTCACGCAACCCAGCCGGCCAATAACATCAAAGTCGCAGTTGTGGATTGACTCCCGCGCAAGTCGTGTGTGCGGCACTGACGAAGTTTTAGGAAGGGATTGCTTAGGAGGAAGCCATGACTAAAGGTATTGATCTCGTCTGCTTTTCTCATCTTCGCTGGGATTTTGTTTATCAACGCCCGCAGCATTTGTTATCGCGGTTCGCCAACAACCGCCGCGTCTTTTACATAGAAGAACCCGTTTTTGCAAACAGCTCGATGCGTCTCGAAGTCCGCGAGACTGACGACGACGTGTATGTCGTTGTGCCCCATTTGCCGGACGGCCTGCACAGCGAGATCGCGATCACGGCGGTAATGCGGGAGATGATCTACAAGCTGTTCCTCGATCATGCGATTAACGATTACGTTTTCTGGTATTACACGCCGATGGCGCTTCGCTTTACCAGCAGTTTCAGTCCGCTTGCGTCTGTTTACGACTGCATGGACGAGCTTTCAGCATTTAAAAACGCGCCGGAAACGTTGCCGGCATTCGAAAAGGATCTCTTTCGGCGTGTTGATCTCGTGTTTACCGGCGGCCAGAGTCTTTGGGAAGCGAAACGAAACCAGCATCGCGCCGTTTACGCGTTTCCCAGCAGTATCGACGCGTCACACTTTGGTAAAGCACGTACTGCGAAGACGGATCCTGTAGATCAAGCAGACATTCCACACCCGCGCCTCGGTTTCTTCGGCGTCATCGACGAACGCTTCGATCGCGAACTGCTAAACCAAGTCGCGTTACAGAAACCCGACTGGAACTTCGTCATCATCGGTCCGATTGTGAAGATCGACCCGGAGAGTCTGCCGAAGCACCCAAACATTCACTATCTCGGCGCGAAGAAGTACGACGAACTGCCCGCATATCTCGCGGGTTGGGACATCGCGCTGTTGCTTTTTGCGCGTAACGATTCAACGCGTTTCATCAGTCCGACAAAAACGCCGGAGTACTTAGCCGCCGGCAAGCCCGTCATTTCCACCTCAATCCGCGACGTTGTGAGGCCATACGGCGAACAGAAACTCGTTGAGATCGCCGATACGCCGGACGAATTCATTTACGCGGCCGAAAAAATTCTGTCGCAATCAAATGACGCAGAGTGGCTCGCGAGAGTTGACTCGTTTCTCGCGAACGTCTCGTGGGACAAAACCTGGAAACAGATGTCCGATTTGATTGACGCAGTAATCGAGAGGAAGCGACTCGCAAATTCCGCCACAGTACCGCTCAGTAAGATTAAACAGCGAGCTGGAGCTGCGGCTACACCATAAAGGCTCACGATCAAGGAGGGTAAATAAGATGTTTGATTATCTGATTGTAGGCGCCGGCTTCGCCGGCAGTGTACTCGCCGAACGGCTTGCCGCCGGTTCGGACAAAAAAGTGTTGCTTTGTGACCGGCGTCCGCATATAGGTGGCAATGCTTACGATCATTACAACGAAGCCGGAATTCTGGTCCACAAGTATGGCCCGCACATATTCCACACGAATTCGCGGGATGTGTTTGAGTACCTTTCACGTTTTACGGAATGGCGTCCTTATCAACATCGCGTCCGGGCCAGTGTGGACGGCCAGATAGTTCCGATTCCGATAAATCTCGACACGATCAATACTTTGTACGGACTGAGTTTGACGTCATTTGAAGTGGAAGAGTTTTTTAAGAACGTTGCCGAACCAGTCGAGAGAGTTAAAACGTCGGAAGACGTTGTCGTCAGCAAAGTCGGCAGGGAGTTGTACGAAAAGTTTTTTCGTAACTACACGCGGAAGCAATGGGGACTCGATCCGTCGGAGCTTGATGCAAGTGTGACGTCGCGCGTCCCGACGCGCACCAACCGCGACGATCGCTACTTTACCGACACGTATCAGGCGATGCCGCTCCACGGGTTTACTCGCATGTTCGAGAACATGCTCGATCACCCGAACATCAAGATCATGTTGAACTGCGACTATCGCGAGATCGAAAAAGACATTCCGTTCAAAGAGATGATCTACACCGGACCGGTCGATTCTTACTTTGATTACTGTTACGGAAAGCTGCCGTACCGGTCACTCGAGTTCAAACACGAGACGCACGACACGGCTGTATATCAGTCGGCTCCGGTTGTTAACTATCCAAACGACCATCTCTACACGCGTGTGACGGAGTTCAAATACTTAACTGGTCAGGAACACGCGAAAACCAGCATCGTGTTTGAATTTCCGAAAGCTCAGGGCGATGCTTACTATCCTGTGCCGCGCAAAGAGAACACTGATTTGTATGCGAAGTACAAAGCGTTGGCGGATCGAACGTCGAAGGTCCATTTCGTCGGACGGCTGGCGACGTACAAGTATTACAACATGGACCAGATTGTCGCGCAGGCGCTGACGACTTACGGCAAGATCGCGGGTATGAAGCGGGTCGAAGCCGTGGCGTATACGCATGGCAACGGTAATGGCAACGGTCACAGCCGCATATCAGTCGTTACTGAGTTGCCGCGAGAACAGTTGCGAACACAGATCTAGGATCAAGGGGCGAACGAACAAGGGGGCAGTTTCAATGCATCTCAGGGATCGCGGCATCTATTGCTTGCCGAACGGCCGTGAGCTTGTAGTCGTTTCAAACGGTGAGAACGGGCAGGTTTCGTACAAACTTTCCTGCACAACCTGCACCGACAGCAGCGACTACGAGGTGAGTGACGAGGGGCGGTTAGTCTGTAGCGGCAGACTGACCGCCTGGGACATAAACGATCTATCAGATACTGGAAAGACACACTACTGATTCGCTAAACGCATGGTCTTGAACAGAAAAGACGTCCCCCGGCCGGAATACCCTCGTCCACATTTTGCCCGTAGCCTTTGGTTCAATCTCAACGGCGAGTGGGAGTTTGCCTTCGACGATAAAGAAGAAGGTTTGCGTCTCGGCTGGCAGGATGGCCGGAAGTTACCATCGCGAATCATCGTTCCTTTCGCTTACCAGACACCACTCTCCCGCGTGAACGACAAAGCGATTCACGAAGTGGTCTGGTACGCGCGTTCGTTCGAACTGCCCGAAGAGTTTTACAAGCGCGACCTGTTATTAAACTTCGGCGCGGTCGACTACGCCTGCACGGTTTGGATCAACGGCCAGGAAGTTGGACACAACCGCGGCGGCCACATCCCATTCCAGTTTGATATTGCTCCGTATCTGAAGTCAGGCGAGAACCGCTTAACGGTTCGCGTTGAGGATCGTCAGGATCCGGAACAGCCGCGCGGGAAACAGTCGTTTACCGGCTTACCCGAAGGCATCGACTACTATTGCACGACCGGAATCTGGCAAACAGTTTGGCTCGAGCCCGTGCCTTCGATTCGCATTGAAGAACTGCGGGTTAACACGGACGCGAAGAGAAACCTGATCGAGATCACAGTGTTTCTACACGCACCGTCGGCGGCGTGGCGCGTCGAGGTCGAGGTGCTCGAGGACGGCAAAAGCGTCGCAATCGGTGAAGACCAAACGGCTGTTGCTACGGGGCGAGTCGCAATCACAATTCCTTACGCGAAACTCTGGTCACCGGAGTCACCGCATCTCTACGATCTGCAAGTGCGTTTGTACGACGGGGACAAGTTGCTCGACGAGGTCGCTTCGTATGTCGGATTGCGTGGTATCGAACTGCGCAACGGAAGAATACTGATCAACGGCAAGCCGACTTATTTGAAGATGGTCCTGGACCAGGGCTTCTGGCCTGATGGTTTGCTGACCGCGCCTTCGGATGAAGCGCTTCAGGCGGACATTGGTTGGACGAAGATGTTTGGATTCAACGGTGCCAGGAAACATCAGAAGATCGAAGACCCGCGCTGGTTGTACTGGTGCGATCGTCTGGGGTTGTTGGTGTGGGAAGAAATGCCAAACGCACGCGAGTGGTCTTCAAAAGCGGAAGATCTGTTGTCGGCGGAATGGCAGGATGCTCTGCGGCGCGACTTCAATCATCCCTGCATCATCTGCTGGGTGCCGGTGAATGAAAGCATGGGCTTCCCGGGTTTGAGTCAGGAACACTTCGGGCAGTATGCGTTCATCGAACGAATGGTGCGGGTCACACGCCGGCTGGACTCGACACGCCCTGTGATCGATAACGACGGTTGGGAACATACCGACATCACCGACATCTGCGCGATCCACGACTACACCCCGAGTTCGGAACGACTTTCAATTCGCTATGAAGAGACGTTGAAGAGTGGAGAACTACCTCCGAAAGTTTGGGTTGATAAGCCGCTATTTGCGCGTGGATCGAGATACCGCGGTCAGCCGATCGTGTTGTCGGAAATCGGAGGCTTCCTCACGATACCGACTGACGTACCACCGGATAAACGTGATCTGTTGTACCGGTTCTACGCTTCGTTTGAGTCGCCCGAAGAGTTGTTGGAAAAATATCGCGACCTGATGCGCGGGATTGCGTCGTTGAAATTTCTCGCCGGGTTTTGCTACACGCAACTGACTGACATAGAGCAGGAGATCAATGGTCTACTCACTTATGATCGCCGTCCGAAGGTCGCGGCGGAAGCGATCGCGGACATTCACGCCGAGTACTTCCGCGAACACTCCTAGCCTTTCATCTGTAAGCTTCCGATACAAAATTCGTTGAAATCCGCGCGTAAACGGCATGATTCGCGTCTGGCTCAGTAATTGAGTACAGGAGGAGCGGAGGAATGTGCAATGGCAGATACAACTTCGAACGTAACAACCAATCATGAGCAGATCAAACAATGGGTTGAAGAGCGCGGTGGAAATCCCGCCAGAGTGAAGGGAACTGAAAACAAGACCAGCCCTGGCTTGTTGCGCATCGATTACCCGGGATTCTCGGGTGAGGAGCGCTTGGAAGAGATCTCGTGGGAAGAGTTCTTCGAGGGTTTCGACAAGAACAAGCTCGCGTTTCTTTATCAGGACAAGACAGCCGACGGCAAACTGAGTCGCTTCTCGAAACTTATTGATCGCGACACAGCGAAAGGTCACAGCGGTTAGCGACGCGAGGGTTTTCTCGACATTGCATAACGAGGCCCTTTGACGAGGTAGATCGTGAAACTGAAAAAACTTGCGGACCAGGTCGTCGTCATCACTGGCGCGACCAGCGGTATCGGACTAGTCACTGCTCGCATGGCTGCGAAGCGTGGAGCAAAACTCGTGCTCGTCGCTCGCACTGAACCTGCGTTGTGCTCGTTGGCGGAAGAGTTGCGGGCGACGGGTGCCGAAGCAATCTACGTTAAAGCAGATGTGGGCGTTGAAAACGACGTGAAGGCTGTTAGAGATGCGGCGTCGATCGAGTTCGGAGGTTTCGACACCTGGGTTAACAACGCCGCCGTCTCGATCTACGGAAAAGTCGCCGACGTACCGATCGAGGATCACCGGCGACTCTTCGAAACGAACTACTGGGGCGTGGTCTATGGTTCGCTCATCGCCGCAGATCATTTAGCGACAAAGGGTGGCGCCATCGTCAACGTCGGCAGTGCTCTTTCCGATCGCGCAATTCCGATACAAGGCGCTTATTGCGCATCGAAGCACGCGATTAAAGGCTTCTCTGACGCGCTGCGGATGGAGCTCGAGCACGATAAGTCGCCGATTTCAGTTACGCTAATCAAGCCGGCGACAATTAACACGCCTTATCCACAACACGCGAAAAACTTGTTACCGACAGATCCGGAGTTGATTTCGCCTGTTTATTCTCCGTCGATTGTCGCGGAAGCGATTCTTTACGCCGCAGAGAACCCCGTGCGGGATCTGTACGTCGGAGGTGCTGCGAAAGCAATATCGATGGCTGGATACTATGCTCCGAACACAACCGACAAGTTCATGGAGCGAACCCTGTTTGACGTGGACCAGCATGAGAGGCATTCTCCAGCGCAGCACAAGGGATTGCACAATCCGTCAAGCGAACTGAGGGAAACGGGAGACTACGACGGGCACGTGGCGAAAACCAGTCTTTATACAAAAGCGCGATTGCATCCGCGCATCACGGCCGGATCGTTTGCGTTTCTCGCAACTGCACTTGGTTACGCACTGTTTCGCCGCGCGAACTTACGCGGAAGTAGTAAACCTGAAAAAGGACTTTAATGCGTCACCCGCAGGACGTCGATCGTCTCGCCGCCAGGCACCGGCCACAGGGACACCCGGTTATGCACCAGACGTGGGGCAAACTGCTCTTTATGCACTGGCGCATCAATGAGAGCCTTCTTCGTCCACACATTCCCGAATCACTCGAAATCGACACCTATGGTGGTTCAGCGTGGATTGCGATCGCTCCGTTCACGATGTGGGATGTCCGCGCGTTACCGCCGTATGTGCCGCCGGTGCCAGGGCTCAATGCATTGCACGAGTTGAATGTTCGCACCTACGTTCATCACAATGGCGTGCCCGGCGTTTGGTTTTTCTCCCTCGACACAAACAGTCGCGCGGCGGTTTTGGGCGCCCGCTCGATTTATCATTTGCCTTATTACTACGCCGACATTGAGATCAAAGAACACGGCAGAACGATCGACTACAGGTTGGATCGGGACGATGACGATGCACCGGCGGCGTTTAAAGCGACATGGAAAATTGGCGATCCGTTGCCGCAGTCGCAACCTGGATCGAAAGAGTTCTTCTTAACCGAACGCTACATCCTCTACGCAGAACACGACGATCAACTTTACCGCGCACGCATCCACCACGAACCGTGGCCGCTACAAGAAGCGGAACTTAAGTCGTGGGGATCGTCAATGGTCGAAGCCAGTCGACTGAAACAGCCGCCGGGTGAACCTCTCGTGCACTACGCGGAAGAGCTTGACGTTGAGATCTGGTATTTGGAAAGAGTCACCTAAAATCCCACTCGCCTTCAACGTCAAGCGGGTCAACCGGCGGCTCAGAAGGCTCAACCTGAACCGGGCGGGCCTACTCCGACATGAACGTCAATGCATTATCCGAGTTCCTCACCAACGTCGGGGTGGTGCCCTGATTTCACTCTGTGTATCTCTGCGTGCCTCTGCGATCTCGGCGGTAAATATGGAGTGAAAAGATTAACCGCAGAGTCGCAGAGGCACGCAGAGATACGCAGAGAAGATTTCCAAAGTAGGGCACTACCAACGTCGGAATCATCTGGAATTAAAGCCTCAAAGATGGTATAAGCAACGCACCGTCTTTATCCCCATTGTTCCTGCGCGTTATTGCGCTTGTATTCGTCCCCCTAAATCTCCCCAGCCGTGCGGCGCGTTCTACTACGTACAAGTGTCCTTGAAAAGGGGGTCGCGATGCTCAAATCGCTCGGTGTTGCCGCCGTTTTCCTACTCTCGATCGCTGCCTTTACAGGTCTGGTCGCCGCACAAACAAGCGGAAACAAAAGTCAGTCACTTACCTTAACAAACCATCGCAATGACGCGACCGCGCGTGCTGAAGATCGACCGGTTTCGCCGGAAGCGCGGGCCGCAGCGAAGCGACTCTACAAAGAGGGTCTGAAGTATGGTTCGGCTGGTTTTTTCCAACAGGCGGCTGAAACGCTCGAAAAAGTAGTGGCACTCGATCCGCAATTTGCCGATGCCTACTTCTCTCTGGGTCACGCGTATTTCGATATGAAGCGCTGGGCCGATGCGGCGAAGAACCTCGAACGCGCGCTTGATCTCAACCCGAAGGACGTCGAAGCGCGGGATCGACTCTCGTTCGCGCGCACGATGTTGCAGCCGAATGGCGGTGGTACTAAGCCGATACCAAATCGCCCGATTAAGCCGGTGGAACCAAAGCAGCAACAGCCAGTCGGATCTCCGGTTGCGGTTGCGACAAAATCACCGGCGCCCCCGCTAGTGCAAAGCGAAGGAGTTCCTGAAAACAAGACCACCAGTGATGAGATGGCGCTTACCCGCATCTACCGCATTGGACCAAACGACGTGCTCGATGTGCGCGTTGCTGATTCAACGTCCTCAGAGTCGACGTTGTTTACCGTAACTCCTGCGGGCCTGCTGGAACATCCACTGCTCGCAGAACCGATGCAGGTTGGCGGGTTGACGGTCGAAGAGCTTACCGTGCGAATCGAGAGCGATTTGAAACGGCGCGCGTTGGACAATTCAAAGGTAATCGTCGGAGTTCGTGATTACGCGAGCCACACCATCCTCGTCAGCGGCTTAGTTAAAGACTCAGGCACAAAGATTTTAAGACGAGAAGCGATTCCGCTTTATGTCGTCGTTGCCGACGCTCAACCGCTACCGGAAGCGGCGCGCGTTACCGTGATGCGTAACGAGGCCAACCAGTTATTCGAAATCGAACTAACTGAGATGAGTGAACTGAACTTGTTGGTCCGCCCCGGCGATGTCGTCACACTACACGCAAATGCGACGCAGTTTCTCTACGTTGGCGGCGAAGTCAAGTTTCCGGGTGAGAAGACGTATCGTCGCGGTTTGACGCTGACACAGGCGATGCTTGCAGCCGGCGGCGTCGTAGGTAAACCAAAGGAAGCGCGATTAGGGAGAGACGACGGTCGCGGGTTTTTGATCGTCACGAAGTTTAAATTGAAAGACATCGAATCAGGGAAAGTGCCGGATCCGTTAGTACGCCCCGGTGATCGAATCAGCGTGGTCGAGTAACGGATCGGCATCGTAGGAAAAGCGCATGGCTGTTCCAAGAAAACTGGTAATGGTGCCGAACGCGGCGACACGCGAGTTGTGGCGCATCGCTGAGGCCGGCGAAATCGACGAGCTTGAGGCGGTGTTGTCGCGAGCTGACATTAATGCGCGAAACGAACACGGGATGACGGCGTTGATGCGCGCGTCATATCACGGACGCGTCGAGATGGTCCGCGTGCTGCTTGAACATGGCGCAGATCCAAACGTCACACGAAACGACAACTTCACCGCTCTATCATTGGCGGCGTTCTTTGGACATGCGGAAATTGTCGAAGTTCTAATGGGCCACGGTGCAAAGACGGATGTTGCCACGCGGTTTGGAACGTCTCCGTACATTTGGGCCAAAGCGAGATGCTTTGGTGATGTGGCGCGGAGTCTCGAGAAGCATGCCCCGGTATCAAAGGCGCCCCGGTTCGCTAAACCGGTTGCGCGACCTCGAGCCACTGAAACGGATCCTGGTCCGATTGTCGTCAGAACACTGAAAGATCCACCGGAGATCTGGAATCTCGTTCAGGAAGCGCCGCGAAAATTCGATGCGCGCGCGGCGTTCTTTGCCCGCATTGGATCGTTCAAAGGTCGTTTAGTTATGACCGTCACGTTGTTGGTCTTCATGGGCGTTGCGGCGGGTGTGGGTATTTATTTGGTGAGTCGCGCGCGTCCTGTCAGCGGGTCTATTCCAACTGTAGTCACAACGACAGTTCCGCAAGCTGTGGTCAATCAAACACCTGAGACCACCAATGTGTTGCCTGAAGCGCCCCCGGTCGCGACGGAGCCATCGATTCCAGTAGTTACATCGAGCACGAGCCCTCGTCGATCTCGTTCGTTTCCAACGTCTCGAACTGTGCCAACCGAGATCAACAACGAACAAACAGTGGTTGAAACAAGCGAGGTAAATGCGGTCGCACCACCTGCGGTCGTCCCTGGAAAACCCGAACCGCCGCGAAGTTCCGTCACGTCAGATACGAAAAAGCCTACGTTGCCTTTAAGTTCTCAGATCGTTTCGCCGTCTAAAACGGCCCAACCGAAGGCAAAAGTGATCCAGTGGCCGTGACGCCAATTGGTCTGACGCTTTTTATTTCCGCACGTGTTAAGTTTCTATCACAACGCAAGAATATTGTTGACCGTACGTTGCAAAATCCTTATTCTTTGCCAACCCTGTGTGCGGAATTGAATATTGGGAAGCGCATTGCCCCAGCAGTGCCTGTTAAAAGAATTGCCGTGGTGCGGGCGGCTGTTGGATTTGTCTTAGGATACGAAAGTACAAGGAGGAACTATGTCCCGATTTCGCAAGTTATTTCTAACATTCGGTGCAGTAGCTGTCATAGCGTGCATGTCAGCAAACGCGCAGGCTGATACAGTCACCGTCGTCGGTGCGGATAGCGGTCAATTTTCTACCGCAACAGTGGTCTGCGAGTTTAATTCTCAAACCAACACGTTTACGTTCACAATTACAAACACGTCGGCCATCACGCAGCCCGGATCGACGTCCACCATCACCAGTATCGGTTTTGATTTGCCGCCGGTCGGGAACGCTAGCGCGTCCGGACTGAACGGATTTACCGGTTCGCAAGCCCCGAGTCTGTCGTCGACCTTTACGTTCTCTGATGGGGATCTCGGGAACGTGTCTCACGGCTTCAATAACGCTGTGCTCGACTTCGGATTCATTTCCGGAAGTAACTTCGGCGGAGGCAATCCGAATTTGGGATTGTTGCCGGGAGAGAGCGCCTCGTTCACCGTTAGTGGAGCAGCATTTGCGGGATTCACTGAAGCTGAAATCTGCAACGCCATCTTCGTCAGGTTCCAGAACGTTCCGCCCGAGGGTGGTAGTGAGGGAAGTGACGTTGGCTCGACGGGTAACCCGGTTCCTGAACCGTCATCGATGTTGCTGCTAGGTTCAGCATTGGTTGGTTTAGGCGGATATGTAAGACGACGCATGAAGCGCTAAGCACGCGTTCGAATGTCGTTAAGATAAGGGCGTCACCGTTTGCCCCGGCGACGCCCTTTTTGCCTGCCTGACTGCTTCGATGCTTACTGGCCCACCGGACCTTCAGCTCGATAAAAATAGTACTCAGCAGTGTAGGGAACTTCTCTCAGTTCATTCAGCGCGCCCGGTTCCGTTGGCGCGAGACCGCCGGTCGTGTTGGTACGTTGAATGAACGTGATCTTGCCGAAGACTCCCGGACCCGTTGCTTTTGTTTGTTTCAGCAGTAATCCATTCGATCGCGGTCGGGTCTGGCCGGCAACCCGTGCCCGGCACGCGCGCGGCTTCCACTCTGCTGCCGCTCTTGCTGGTCCAATGTGGACCCATGCCGTGAATGCCGACCTCGCCAAAATATCCAGGTTCGGCATACAACGTCGCCTCAGGCGCAACGAACGTCCCAGGAAGCGCCGTTCCAGCGATAAATTTGCACGCCTTTCGCGTACGTGTGAAACGCCAGCTTGTGTCCGGCCTCAACCGCGATGCTGCTGCAAGCCGTCCGGCAACTCCGGGCCGTTGTCGTTATCGAACATCGTTACCGCCGATGCCGGCAGAAATGCGACACCCGAAACTGTAAGCAAGACCAGAAGCCGGATGACGCTTTTGATTGTGATGTAGTGCATGATCTTCTCCTTCGATATGAATGACTTTGAATTTATCTAGCTCCTGCCGAGCCGCACGGGCACGATCATCGGCACATTCTGTTTGTAACGCTTGTAGTCGTCGCCATATACGTCGATCAGATCCTTCTCTTCAAACTGTATGGCAACGAAGATGTAGGCAGTCGTCGCAATCGCGAAAACCAGGTGCGCGATCGTCATCGTCGGCGTGGCCCAGAACGCAAATAGCCAGCCGAGATAAAGTGGGTGACGGACGTGCCGGTAGAAAGTCGGAGTTCCGAATCGCAGTTGGGTGTATGGCTTGCCACGCAGGTAGAGATAAACCTGCCGTAGTCCGAAGAGATCGAAATGATTGATCAGAGAACGTGCTGATCAGGACGAGGGCAAAACCCATCGCGAATAGCCCGTAGAGCACAGCTCGCAGGACGGGTTGTTCAACCTTCCAAACACTCCGCCAATCGGCTGCCACAGCGCGAACAACAAGATCAGCGCGAGCGACGACAACAACACGTACGTGCTGCGCTCGATCTGTTTCGGCACGATGCGCGTCCACATTCGTTTGAACCACGGGCGCGCCATCGTGCTGTGCTGTACGGCGAACAGGGTAAGTAAGGCTGCATTGATCAGCAGCGCTTCGCCGAGTGGAGCCCGTGCGGCCGGAGTCGATCGACTTCGGCACCATAACGTCGCCAATAAAACCGATCGCGTAAAGGAAGGTCCCGAAAAAGATCAGGTAACACAGAACACCATATACAAACGTTGCAACTCTTCCGAACATGAAGATCTCCTTTCAACTTCCGACCGTCGAGTTTTCCGTGGTGGTCGGCGACTCTGAAGTGCGAGGCATTCGCGTGATGAATAAAATGGAATGATTTGTTTGTATGAACACCCGCTGGCATATGAAACCGCTGCCTCGCTGTTTCAGAGATTACCGACACCGAATGTGGAAGTTGCTGAAGAAAGGGGCATATTACTGAGCAAAATATAAGTTTTTTTGGGTGGTCCTTTCTCGCAAAATTTTGCGCGTTACCAATGGAGCCTGTACACGGAGGGATGTTTCATGCCAGGCACGTTCCGCGCAGCGCTATCAATAATCGTCCTTAATTTGAGCCTCATAACTCCTGCGCTCGCGCAGTCACACACGATTGCGTCAACGCCGGTGCGAGCGTCCGCCGCGGAGGAGGAAACACTTCGCGGGTTGACCGAAGAATATGGTCGTGCGCTGGTCGCGGGTGATCTCGACGCGATGCGCAGGTTCTGGAACGCCCAATCACCAAACCTCTCTACTCACTTTCGTTACTTACAAAGGCGTCCTGGCGCAGGCACGAATCGACTTGATCACTCCGGAAGTTACCAAGCTGGAAATCATCGGCGACAAAGCGATCTCATACTTAACGGCTGACGAACGCCGCATCGACAAGAAGACCGGCGCGATCCTTCTGACTTTCGATCCGTTACGTGCTGCGTGCCGGTCGTTAGAATGGACCAAGACCAGCACCGGTTGGCAGATTCAGCGGGAGTCTCTGGTCCAGGACGAACTGGCAGAGCGTCTCGGTGGTGCGCGCTCGAGCCAGGAGCGTGAAGAGATGCTCGAAAAAGAGAAACGCTTTGTTAACAACACGCTCGTCAATGCGCTGGGCGCTCGCGGGATACGCCATCAGACGCGTCTCGAATTCGACCTTGCGATTCACTACTTCGACTTGCAGCGAGCGGTTGCAGAGAAGATTGGAGATCAGTTGGGGATCGCCGGCGCGTGGATGAATACGGGAACCCTCAAACATTCACAGGACGATTACGAGGCAGCTTTCCCGGCCCTCATGAAGGCCCTCGCGATGTATGAAGCATCCGACAACAAGCGCGGCATCGCGATGACCCAGGAGAAATTCAGCAATGTGTATCGCGCGCTCGGCGATCACCGTCGCGCGTTTGAGTTTGCACAAAAATCGCTTCGCCTATCTGAAGAGACGAAACATCGTCGCGGCATGATGACGGCGCTTGGCGAGCTCGGCATCATCTACGGTCAGCAGAACAATGCCGCCCAGGCATTCGCCCATCAGGAAAGAGCGCTGGCAATTGCCGAGGAATTGAATGACACGCTTTCGATCGCGATGATTCGTCACGACATCGCGCTTCAATACAAGTCGTTTGGCGACGTGGATCGCGCCCTCGCGATGTATCAGCAACTGTTGAAGCAGGTTGAGGGATTGGGTGATCGTGGTGGTGTGGCGATGGTGAAAGATCAGATCGGGAAAATCTATGCCAACCAGAAGCGATATGACGACGCGTTACGGTATCACCGCGACGCGTTAGCCGAACTCGATGCGGCCAAAAACAAGCGACCGAGGGTCGTCGCCCTCAACAACATCGCCATTGTTTACCTTGGCCAGGAAAATTACACCGATGCTTTGAAAGTTTCGGAGGAAGCCGTGTCGCTTTCACGCGAGACAGGAAGGAAAGACGATCTTTCGTACGCGCTCACCAAGCTTGGCTATTCGCAGCTTGGTTTGAATCGTGTTCCGGAAGCGAGGCAGTCGTTTGCCGAAGCCGTTTCTTTTATCGAAACACTACGCACGCAAACAGCCGGCAGCGCCCAGGAGCGTCAACGTTACTTCGAACGCGGACTCGGCGCGCACCACGGATTACTCGGCGCGCTGGTGAAAGAGAACCAGTCACTCGAGGCATTGACCTTCGCCGAACGCGCGAAAGCCCGGGTGTTACTCGACATGCTGCAACAAGGCCGCGTCCGAATTAATAAAGCGATGACGGCGACCGAACAGGAAGAAGAACGGCGCTTGAAATCCGAACTGACGCAGCTCAATAAACAACTGACCCGTTTGACTCAATGGGACAAAAAGGATGCAGCGCGCGTCAGCGAAGTTGAGGCCAAACTCGAAAAGGCCCGTCTCGACTACGAAGCGTTTCAGAATTCACTGTACGCAGCTCACCCGGAACTGAAAACACAACGTGGTGAAGCGCCGATCGTTAATGCGCAGGAACTCGCGGATCTGCTTCCCAACGCTTCAAGTGCTTTGCTTGAATACATCGTTACTGACGATGCGACGTATCTCTTCACGATCACGAAACCGAATGACAAAGCACCAGTCGAGATCAACGTCTACACGCTGCCGCTCAAACATGACGAACTTGCGAAACGAATCGAGTCGTTTCGGCAACAGCTCGCGACGCGCGATCTCGGATTTCGCGCTGCGGCAGTCAAGCTCTACGACCTGCTTCTGAAACCCGCGCAGGCGCAACTTCGTGGCAAAAACAGTCTTGTGATCGCTCCGGACAGCAGCCTCTGGGACTTGCCGTTTCAAGCGCTCGTCAACAATGCCAATCAGTTCATGATCGAGAACGCGTCGATCACTTATGCGCCGTCGCTGACCGTGTTGCGCGAGATGACGAAGCGACGAAAGAATCAATCACCGAATCAAGCTCCGGCAAGCTTGTTGGCGGTTGGAAATTCGCAATCAGGTTCCGAGACGACGACAAGACGCGGGCAGTCAGCGTTACGTAACCACAATCTCGCTCCGTTGCCGGAAGCCGGCGAAGAGGTGAAGGCGCTCGGTCGTTTGTACGGCGCAGCGCGGAGCAAGATCTATGTTGGTAACCAGGCGCGCGAAGATCTGCTTAAGAGCGAGGCGGGCCGCGCCAGCATTCTTCATTTCACCACACACGGCACGTTCAATAACGCGTCGCCCATGTATTCATACCTGACGCTCGCTGAAGGTGGACCAAACGACGATGGCTTGCTCGAAGCGTGGGAGTTGATGCAACTCGACCTGAAAGCTGATTTAGCAGTGCTATCAGCTTGTGAGACCGCACGTGGTCGCATCGGTGCGGGTGAAGGAATGATCGGGTTCTCGTGGGCGATGTTCACTGCCGGTGTTCCTTCAATCGTCGTGAGCCAATGGAAAGTCGAATCCGCGGGCACTCGCGATCTGATGGTCAACTTCCATCGCTCGCTTATCGGATCTGCAAAAACAAAACCGGGCAAGACAGAAGCGCTACGACAAGCCGCTTTGAAATTGATGCGCAATCCCGAGACGAGCCATCCGTTTTATTGGGCAGGATTCGTACTGGTCGGCGACGGCGGATAAAGTGAAGCGCGCACGTGGCGAATGCCTCGTGCGCGCCCCTCGTGGTTAACGGTCGATCCTCAGTGGATTAGGAACGGCAAGGGAAGTCCAGTCGCTTTGCCAAACACTACTTGGTTGGCCTTCTGACAGGACGAAATGTTCGGGTCGTTTTGACCGTTACATAGTGATGGTTGAACGGCTACAAACCGCACAAACTGTCCATCCGGAAGCGGGACCGCTTTCGTTGGCGCCGTGGACGGACATGACCCGTTGATTAACTGAGATGGTGCCGAGCCGTGTGGTGTCCAGACGTTTGACGCGTTCAGGAGCCAAAGATTTACGGTGCCTCCCGCACTACAATTCAAGACATCGATCTGTTTGAAACCGATCTGCTGCGGCGGTGTTGGTGTCGGTGTCGGCGCCGCTCCCAACGTGCGTTCGCACACACGTGCAGTTTCCGCCGAAAGTCCGAAGATGTTCTCCGCTTGTACGCTGAAACAGTATTGCGTGTTGGGCTCCAGTTCATTGCGCACCGTTGTGACGACATCGCCGATTCCCGCTTTTCCATTTACAACGTAACGCGTGATGTCACCACCCGCCTTGCCGAAGTAAACGAAGAACTTGCGCTCGTCGATGCTGTTGTCGTCCCACGCGAGTGAAAGCGACGTTGACGTCTTACCCGTAAAGCGTGGGTTGAGGGGCATGTTCGGTGGAGGCGGTGGCGGCTGATCGCTCGAGCGAACGACCTGAACCACATCCTGATCGAACGCGACGAGATCGGTCATGCCATCGCCCGTCACGTCACCCGCCATTCTTGGGTTGAAAGTCGGTACGACATCTTCGTATCCATTCCATGGCCCGCCGGTAGCCGTTACCAGATCGCGAATCATCGCACGAACGGTCCCGAATCCATTTGGACCACCGAGCGAGCGATAGATTGCCTCGTGCCCAAAACCGACGATGTCGAGATAGCCGTCGGCGTTAAGGTCCACGACGAAACGAGGATTAGATCCGTGCCCGCACGGGCTGTCTGCACAACCTGTGTGAGCATGACCATCGTCTTCGAAGACCGGATCCTTACCGACGCGCCAGCCCTGGTTGTAACCGAAGTCTGCTAATGCAAAAAACGGAGCCGAGAAGCCGCCGGTGCCATTCGCAAGCGACACCCAAATGCCATCGTACCCAAAGCCAACGATGTCAGCCTTGGCGTCCTTGTTGACGTCGGCCATCACACGCGGATGACGATCGACGCGCCAACCGCCTGCCTCTATCGCAAACTCGGTTAGCACGAGCTGCGGACTGTTAAATCCAGTGCCGTTCGCGATGGCTACCCAAACGCCGTGATCGCCGAAGGCGACGATGTCCTCCATCGTGTCGCCGTTTATGTTGGCTGTCGTGCGGACGTGTTCCTGATTGTTCCAACCCTGTTCGGTTCCGAAATCACCAACCGCAAAAAACGGAGCGGAAAAGTCTCCCGCAGTGGACATCGAAAGGGAAACCCACACGCCATGCGTACCGAAGCCGACGATGTCTTTACGGGTGTCGCCATTCACGTCAGCTAAGAGGCGGACGTGTTGGTCGTTCCGCCAACCCTGGTCGTATCCGAAGTCTGCGACCACAAAATCTGCTGACCCGAGGCTGCCATTGCCGGTTGCGAGTGCGCGGTATACGCCCGCGTTACCGAAGCCGACGATGTCGTCCATCTGATCGCCGTTGACGTCGCCCGCAGTGCGAACGTGCAGGTGTGCACGCCAGCCACCCGCGTGAAATCCGAAGTCTCCGAGCGCGAGGGCCGGAGTAAAACTCGTCGTTCCATTAGAAATGCCGATAAACGTGCCGTCGTTACCGAAACCGACTACGTCCTGTTTTTTGTCGCCATTGACGTCCGCGAGCAGACGCGGATGTTCTGGCGCCCAACCTTGTTCTTCCGAGAAATCATGCGCCCACGTTTGTGGGGTAAAAAACGACTGTTCTCCGATTTGTGCTGTCACAGTCGTCTCAGGTTTGAGTAAGAACGCTGTGGCAAAAAGGAGCAGTCCCAAAAGTACCCAATGAATGCGAATTAATTTTCTAAACTGCACACTCCTCATTTCAATTTCCTTCCTTCGTGAGTATTCAAAACGTCAAGCAACATCGCTTGAACGTTACTCATGGGAAAGTTGTTGAAAGGGACGAGATATTACCGTTGAGAAGATTTAACGTCGCAATGACTGAACCTGGCGCACCAGATTGCGAGCCAGCTCGGATTTTGGATTTGCTTTTTGTAGCAGACGAAACTCCTGTTCGGCTTCGCGAAGCAATCCTGCATCTGCGTAGAGCAAGCCGAGTGTGAGATGTGATGAAGAATATGTGCGACGCGCGTTTGCGAGCTCGTTTGCCTTTGCTTGATCGACGATGCGGAACTTCGCCTGCGGCGCCGGGGGACGCGGTGAAGTAATTTCCCCGCTGTCACTGGTTGCTTTTACCTGCCACGAATAGACCTTGCCGCGCGGCAGTGTGGTGGTCCAGGTGAGACCGGTAAGTTGCGGACTCACGACAACCGGATTGAATTTCTCGTCATACACTTCGACGACGTAGTTTGAAGCGCCGTCCATTGCCGTCCAGCGAAAAGTGAGTTGATTCGAGAGGAGCACGTTTCCGACAGGCTCGAGTACCTCGAATATCTTTTGCGAATTGTTCGGTCCCATTAGCGAGCTGGACGGCCGGGTCAGTCCCTGAAGTTGTGAAGATTTTTCGACGCGGCCGTTGCTGAGTGTTTGCTTTAACAATTCCTGATAAGCGGGTGGTAAATCTTCCGCGCCGGAAAGTTTCCCTTCCTGGTCCAACGTCACGGTGCGTGAACCTTCGTTTAGTTGTGCAACGATGGCGATGGGCTGTGGCGCCGGGGTCGAGTCAGGTTGCGGCGGTGCAGTAGGTTGTGACTCTGGCGGCGGTGTATTCGCGATTTGCGGTAAACGTTGTTCTGATCTTCGCCACACAACCCACGCGATCACAGACAACACGAGTATTGCGAGCGCCGCACCTGCGAACGCAGGCCACGGCGAGACTCGAAAAGGTGAAAAGGAACCGGTTCGAGATGTCGCAGCAGGCGAGCGAACTACGGCGGGCTCGTACTCACGATCGAGTGATGGTGCGATCTCATTTCTAAAGTCACGCAGGTCCTTAACCGCGAGGACGCACGTGTCGCAGTGCGTCAAATGGTCATCGACGGCGTTCAATTCTTCGCCGCTGAAGTGTCGATCGACGTACGCAGCCATCTGGTCCATCGTGAGATGCGCGCTCGTCTCAAGCGGCTCTTCGAACACCTGTGATCGCAAACTAAAGAACGCCGCATCGCCATTTTGTCCGGCTTCCATTTTCGTCCGGCAAAGCTGACAGGCGCCGAGATGATCGGTTACTGCAAGCACCTCCGCACCGGTTAATTGGTGCGTGCAGTAGTCTTCAATCTGTTTTTGACTTAAATGCACCACAGTTTTTCTTTTGTCCTCACGACCGGGGTCCCGGCGGGGTTCACCTGTAGAAGTTGGCGAAAATTGTTGCTTATTACCATCGGTTTCGCACAAAAGGCACAAAAGACACAAGAGGCACAAAAAAAGCCTGGGCCTTCAGAAGAGACAGAAGTTGACTCCTTTTTTGTGCCTTTTTGTGGCCTAAATAAATCCTCTCAGGCGGCGGGTAAGCCGTTCACGGCCTGATTTTCGGGCGTTTATGACTTGTTGCCGGGTCAAACTGAGAAGTTCGGCGATCTTCGAATCCTCGAGCGGCAAGTCATTCCACAACTCCCCCAGGCCCTCGGCAGTCATCTCCAGCGCGGCTGCGAGTTGACGCAAAGTTGCGACGCCCGTCGCAGGAAAGAGGGTGATACAGCCGAAACCGCTCGACTCTTTCAAATTCAACAGCAACGCCGCCCGTTGATTGCGCGGAAGTTGTTCCAACTCTTCCCACAGCCTCTGCAAAAACATCCGCTTCTCAACTCGCCACGCCTGATCAGGCTCGTTCACGGCAGGCATTGACGCAACTGCGTCTTCATCTTCCGCGAGTGATTCGATTGGTTGATCGCTGATGCCGAGAAGCGACGCCACGGAGGTCACCAGTTCGTCGAATTCAACGGGCCGGCCTATGTAATTGAAAATCGCCGCGACTGTTTCAGCCAATTCCTGCGGCTTACCTCCTTTCGTCGCCCGGATCTGATTTGGCAACGTCTCGAGGTCGAGTGGTCGTCGCTTGTCAGTGGTCTTTTCCTGCTGCCAGCTGGCAAAACCCGCGACGAGTTGTCCTTCAGCGTTTTGCCAGAAAGCGAAACCACGCTGGCGTGTAACGATATAGTGAAGCCGGTTCTTAAGCGCGTGTCGTTCCGGAAACTGTCGTCTGAGCCAGCGCGCGCACGTGCGATGGGCGATTACCGCGGACATCCCCCGCAAGTCGGCGATCGGATGACCTTGGGGTAGTTTCCGAAACTTCTGCAATTGCGAGAGAAGTTGCAGCAACACTTCCTGGTAAATGTCGTCGGATTCCGCGCGTTGAGTTTCGCGATAAGAGCTCAGACGCAGTTTGAAACGAATGACACCTTTGATTACCGGATCGGCGTGAGCGTTGATTAGTTGCAGCAGCAGTTCGTCAGCTTGCTCGTCGTCGCCCGCGAGCAGGAGAGGTTCGAGCAGGACGTCGATCTTTACCGGCGACTCATTCATCGGTTTTAATAAACTTGATACGGGAAACGATCTCACGGGATATTGCCAAATTAGGTTCTCACTCTCAACCCACATAGGAGAAAACGACAATGACGAAGGGAAAGAAAGGTGTAACGCGCCGGCGCTTTCTGGAAGGTATCGGCCTGGCTGGAGGTTCCGCTGCGCTCTACGAAACGATGACCGCGCTTGGACTAATCAACCTGCCTGAAGCCTGGGCTGGTCCACCACAGCTTCCTGCTGGATCGGGCGCCGGAAAGAAAGTGGTGATACTGGGCGCCGGTATCGCTGGTTTAACCGCAGCCTACGAACTGCGAAACGCCGGTTATAACGTTCAAATCATCGAGTTGACGGAACGAGCCGGCGGTCGCAATCACACGGGGCGTCGTGGGACGGTCCTGGTAGAAAAGAACGAGGCGGGCCAAACACTAAAGCAAGTCTGCAAGTTTGACGAAGGTCTCTATCTCAACTTAGGACCAGGACGCTTGCCGTACCATCATCGACGCGTGCTTCATTACTGCCGCGAGTTGGGTGTCGCGCTCGAAATCTACGTCATGGAAACTATGGCGAACCTATTTCAGAGCGACAAGCACTTCGGCGGCCAGGCGAAAATTCGACGTCAGATAGCCAACGACGTTCAGGGTTACATTTCGGAGATGCTGGCGAAAGCCATCAGTCAAAATGCGTTGAACGATGAGTTGAGTGGCGAGGATCGCAACCGGCTCCTGTGTCTGTTGAAGAACTTCGGCGATCTTGGCGAGAACAAGACGTGCGCGAAGTGCGGTAAAGAAAAATGCCAGACCTGCAATAAGACCTGTCAGGATTGCGCCGCCTGTAATCGCGAATGCGATACTTGTTTCAAATACAGCGGCTCCACGCGCGACGGTTGTGAAATCACGCTCTATAGATCGTGTTCTCCGGGAGAGAAGCTCGCGTTGAAGGAGCTACTGAGTTCGGAGTTCTGGCGTTATCGCTTTTACCAGTCGTTTGAATACGAATGGCAGCCGACGCTGTTTCAACCGGTTGGCGGCATGGACAAGATCGTCGACGGGTTCCTGCGCAGAGTAGGCAGGCTGATTCAGTATCAGACCGAGGTGCTGAAAATTGATACGCGAGACAACGGTGTAACCATCTCGGTCCGCGATCTAAAGACCGGCGTCCGCAGTAACATTAACGCCGATTACTGCATCAGCAACATTCCGCTGCCGATCCTGAGCAAAATCAAGAACAACAACTTTGCCGACGACTTCTCAAAAGCGATCGAAACCTGCGTTTACGATCCGACCTGCAAACTCGGCTGGCAGGCCAACAGGCGTTTCTGGGAAGACAACAAGAACCAGATCTACGGCGGTATCAGTTACACCGATGATCCAATCACGCAGATGTGGTACCCGTCATACGACTATTTCACGAAGAATGGAACGTTGACGGGCGTTTACAACTACGACAAGGACGCAATTGCTTTCGGCAACATGAGTCTCGAAGAACGCATCAGCGTGGCGCGCAAAGGTGCGATCAAGTTTCATCCCGAGTTTGCTGACACCAACCTCGTTCCGTCTGACAAGGCAATCTCGATTGCCTGGCAGAACATTCCGAGCGAAGGTGGCGGTTGGGCCAACTGGGACCCGAATAGCGACGACCATGCGAAGGCCTACAGACGTTTGCTGAAGCCCGATCGTCGTTTCTACGTTACGGGCGATCAGGTGTCGCAACTGCCAGGCTGGCAGGAAGGAGCAATGGAGTCGGCCCAACACGTCGTCGAACTGATCGGCGGCCGTCGTAAGCTGATGGTTCCTGAGGATCTCCGCGCTCCGAATACGCGGCGGTTGATCCACGGCCGTTCGTAAAACAAATCCGCGTTATCCGTGTTTCCTCTGAGGCCGAAATAGTTTATGTTCGTCCGGACCAGAGGAAACACGGATTACGGCCAATAACAGATGGACGCACCCGACTCACACGAACTTACACAACTCCTTGAAGCATGGAGTAATGGTGAGGAGGAAGCGCTTGGCAAACTTGCGCCGCTCGTGCACGCGGAACTCTATCGTCTCGCCAAGCGTTACATGAGTCGCGAACGCTCCGACCATCTCCTGCAAACCTCGGCGTTGATCAACGAGGCTTACATTCGTCTCATCGACTGGAAAGCGGTGCGCTGGCAAAATCGCGCTCACTTCTTCGGCGTTGCGGCGCAAATGATGCGTCGCATACTCGTCGACTTCGCGCGCCAACGCCCACGCGCAGACAAAAACACCGAAGTCCAGCAGCTCTCGCTCGACAATGCTATGTCGATTCCGATGGGCAATGAACCCGATTTGCTCGCCCTCGACGAAGCGCTGAAGAGTCTTGCTGAGATGGACGAGCGAAAGAGCCGGATAGTCGAGTTGCGTTTTTTCGGAGGGCTTAGTGTTGACGAAACCGCGGAAGTGATGAAGATTGCGCCCATCACGGTGATGCGTGAATGGAACAAAGCCAAGGCGTGGCTTTATCGAGAGCTTAGTAGTAATTAACCGAACGAGCATTTTCCATTTCTCATTTGACATTTTCCGTTTGTCATTTACGGCCGAACATCACAGCACTTACTGGCGAATAAGTTCTTCAAAAATGACAAATGAGAAACGTCAGATGAGAAATGGAAAATGGTAGGTGCCCATGGACCCCCAGCTCTGGAAACAAGTTGACGGTCTGTTTGAGCAGGCGTTGGAACAGCCGCCTGAGAAACGTAAAAGCTTTGTCGCGGAAGCGTCCAAAGGCAACGCCATCATTTACGAGGAGGTGCTGAGCCTTCTCGATGCGCAATCGCGAGCGGCTGAGTTCATGGAAGGCTCAGCGATGTCCGCGGTCGCGGGCACACTGGCCCAGGAACTCACCACCGTCGCTACACTCGTCGGTAAAGAACTCGGAACATACAAGATCGAGAAACTTCTCGGCGCGGGAGGAATGGGCGAGGTTTACCTGGCTCGCGACACCAAGCTCGATCGCATGTGTGCGCTCAAACTCCTGCCGTGGCATTTTCTCGCCGATGCCGATCGTATCGCCCGTTTTCGGCGCGAGGCGCGCGCACTTTCTTCACTAAATCATCCCAACCTGATAACCATTTACGAAGTCGGCGAAGCACACGGTCTTCACTTCATTGCCACCGAGTTTGTTGAAGGAGAAACGCTTTCGTCGCTGCGTTCGAAGCTGAGCGTGAAGGAGTTGCTGTCGATCATGGGCCAGGTCGCCGAGGCGTTGGCGGCGGCGCATCAATCGGGTGTCGTGCATCGCGATATCAAGCCCGACAACGTGATGGTCCGGCCGGACGGTTACGTTAAGGTTTTGGATTTTGGTTTAGTAAAACTGACGGAGATGACGTCCGGCAGGGTAGATGCCGCAAAGACCGAGGTCGGCGTAGCGATGGGCACGTTGTCGTACATGTCGCCGGAGCAGGCCGCGGGCGAACCGATCGATCATCGCACCGACATCTGGAGTCTTGGCGTCGTGCTGTATGAATTGGTCACCGGGCCAAAAACCCTTCAGCGGTGAATCGCGACAGGCGACGATCAACGCCATCCTCTCGACCGATCCGTCAGCGCCCAGCGTCTTGAATCGAAACCTGCCTTCCGAACTCGATCCGGTACTTAACAAGGCGCTCGAGAAAGATCGCGAGCTGCGTTATCAAACAATGTCGGACTTCCGTGCCGACCTTCGTCGCGTGCTTCGTGCAATCGATTCGTCGCCTTCAAGTGCTTCCGGGCAAACACAAGCGCGTATCACGACGACGTTTCAGGGTCGGCACTTATGGATCGCAGGCGTTGCGGTTGGATTGCTCGTCTTAGTTGGCCTTGCGGTTTGGTACTACAACCGATCGAAGCAAATCGTCGGGCCTAATTGGACCGCCGCGTCGCGTTCGCAACTCACAACTCAACCAAGCACGGAAGCGTATCCCGTTCTTGCTCCTGACGGTCAAAACTTTGTCTACGCGAGTGATGAGAACGGCAACTTGGATCTGTTTGTGCAACGGGTTGGCGGCAAGAATGCGCATCCGCTCACGCCAAACACACCTTCCGATGAAACGCAACCAGCCTTTTCACCGGACGGCGAACGCATCGCGTTTCGCTCCACTCGGCAGCCGGCGGGCATCTACGTGATGGAACGCACCGGCGAGAATGTAAGACTCGTCACCGAGAATTGTCGTTACCCTTCGTGGTCGCCGAACGGGAGAGATATAGTCTGTAGCACTTTTGGTCACGACATACCTGCCACGAGGAACACCCGCCCGAGCGCATTGTGGATCGTAGACGTCGAAACGGGTAGCAAGCGCATGCTGGTTGAGAACGATGCGATGCAACCGTCGTGGTCCCCGAACGGGCATCGCATCGCGTTTTGGTTTATGCCGCCGTCGGCGGGACGCAGCGACATCGCGACGATTTCGAGTGACGGCGGTGAAATCGAAGTTGTCACGAATGACGCGTCGACGAACTGGAACCCTGTTTGGTCGCCCGATGGAAAGTTTCTCTACTTCGCCAGCGATCGCGGGGGCGACATGAGTTTCTGGCGGGTGGCGATCGACGAAAAGAGCGGGAAAGTTCAGGGTGGACCGGAAGCAGTTTCAACTCCATCAACATTCAATCGTCACGTGAATTTTTCGCGCGACGGACGGCGACTGATCTACGTCCAGACGAATCAGCGAGCGAACATTCAAGGTATCAAGTTTGATCAGAAGGCAGAAAGAACTGTTGGCGATGCGTTTTGGATCACTCGCGGCGATCGCATGCTGGCGCGACCAGAGTTATCGCCTGACGGCACGCGTTTCGTGATGCGCATGTCGCGACGCACACAGGAGGATATCGCGGTCGTGAATCGTGATGGCACAAACTGGCGCGAGCTGACCAACGATAAATACTTTGATCGTTATCCGCGGTGGTCGCCCGATGGAAAGACGATCGCGTTTACGTCCGATCGCACTGGTCGGTACGAAATATGGACGCTCGATGCGGACGGCACGAATCTGTGTCAGCTCACGTTTGACAGTCCCGGCGATACGTCATTTCCACTCTGGTCGCCGGACGGTTCGCGGATCCTTCTTCGTAGTAACTTTGTGAACACGATCATCAATCTCAATGAGTTAAAGCAGACGCCGCAAGTGCTACTCCCGCCGGATGCCGCCCTAAGGTTTGTCGCGTGGGACTGGTCACCGGACGGAAAGAAACTGATCGGCACGATGAGTCGACCGTCGCTCGAGCTCGCCTATTTCTCGTTTGAGACAAACAGCTACGAAAGGCTGGCCTCATTTTCCGGCAGCCCGATGTGGCTTCCTGACAGCAACCGCTTCTTGTCTTACGCTGACAACAAGGCGTACCTCGGCGACATAAGAACGAAGAAAACGAGGGAGATATTTACGTCTTCGGAGGGTGAGTTGCGCAGTTTTGACGTCTCCAGCGATGGGACGCTTTTGTATTTCACGGTTTACTCGTCGGAAAGCGATATTTGGTTGTTGGATTTGCAGTGACTCGAATTAGTGGGCCAACGCGGCGGCCTGGCACTGCTTGATAATCTCGGCGCGTAGCTGTTCGACGTCTGGACCACGATCGAGCACGGCACGTGAAGACGAAGGAATGGCGCGCGCGGCGTGATGTTCAAAGCGTCTGCGCAGGTCTTCAAAGGTCGCGCCCTGGTGCCCGATACCCGGTGCGAGGATCAACGACTGGGGCAGCCGGTCTAACGTTGGCATCAAATTCTCGATCGTCGCCCCGACTACTGCGCCCACCGGACCGATTTCATCACCACTAGTTTGCTGGTTGAATTCAGTAATCAAGTCGGCTAGGGAATTCGCGACAGTACGTCCGTCGTTCTGCAAGATAGCGGTTTGCAGTGGAGTTCCTTCAACGTTGGACGAACGAACGACGACAAACACTCCCGCACCGGAATCGACGGCGTGCGTCAACAGAGGTTTCAACGCTCCGAAACCGAGATATGCGTGAGCCGTAATCGCGTCCGCGTGAAAGGCACTAGTTGAGCCGAGATAAGCTTGTGCGTACGCTTCGACCGTGCTGCCGATGTCGCCCCGTTTTCCATCGACGAGCACGAGCGTGCCGCGTTCCTGAAAAGCAGCGATCAGTCGTTCCAGGACTTCGATCCCTTTCGAACCGAACCGCTCAAAGAACGCAATCTGCGGTTTGACGATCGCCAACCGATCTTCAGCCGCACTCACCACGGTCTCACACATCTGTGCGAGACCGTCGGCGCTGTGCGGCAGGTTCCAGGCCTTTAGTAGTTGAGGAGTCGGGTCAATCCCCAAACAAAACGGACTGCGTGATCGGGCAAGTTCCAGAAAACGCTGCGCGAAGCTCTTCATCCAGTACTTAACTTACTACGGCTTATGTTTAATCGGCTTCTTTGTGAAACCGGAGATGTCCCATTTGCTTTCCACATTCTTAAAGAGCCGGAGACTGTTGAAGAAAGCGCTCGACCCGCCTCCGCCGAGTTTCGAACCTTCCTGGCCGGCGATCTTCGAGCCCTCTTGTCCGGCGATCTTCGAGCCTTCCTGCCCGGCGATCTTCGAACCTTCCTGACCCGCGATCTTCGACCCTTCCTGACCCGCGATCTTCGAACCTTCCTGGCCGATCTTGAACCTTCCCGCGATCTTCGAACCTTCTTGTCCGGCGATCTTCGAGCCTCTGTCCGGCGATCTTCGAGCCCTCCTGACCCGCGATCTTCGTCGAAGCTGCACTCGCAGCCGCGGTGAAAAACGCGTCGATGCGCTCGTCTACGAATGTCACGCCCGATCGATACCTGTATCTCTCGCCAACAGGTACCTCAACATTCGGCGGTTCACTCTGGCGCAGCGTCACCTCGTAAAGGTATTTCTTCAGGAAAGCAGTCCACGATTTTCGTCGTTGCGTTGCCAATTTCGCAAAATAGAGGCTCTCATAGTTCTTCTTCGACGCCTCGTATCCTTCGCGCGACCACGGAAAGAAGATCGAAAGGCCATTCGAATATTGATAACCACCACCACTGAACCCACTTTGGATTACCGCTTCGCGCAGTTCCTTCAACACATACTGACATGCGGCTTGAACCCGTCCCAGCAGCTCAATGTCATCGCCTTCGTAAAGCTCTTCAATAACCCGACCGCATTCCCGATCGAGCAACTCACAGAAGTCTCCGAGATCGACATTCTGGTCGTACATGTACGATTGACATTTCCAATGAACCTGAAGAATCACTCGTTCCATTTGACGGTAAATACGGGTGTTCTCATCCGCGAAACAGTCAATTAACACCTCAGCCAGATGGTCGAAAGCGCCCGCCAGTGCCTCGAACTTGCTCATGTCCCACGCGGCCATGTCTACCGATACGCCGCCGACCGTGTAAGCATCCTGGCTCTGAATGAATTCCTCAACGAACAGTTCCGCAACCTTCAGAGTATCGATATTGCGGTTCTGTTCCCGCGCCAGGCACCCGAGGATTTTCGCGTAAGTCCAACCGGCGCTCGGGACACTTCCTTCCGAGGCGATCATCGTCTTGGTCCGGTCGCTGAATTGATATCCGACCTCGAGCATACCCATGACGCAACTATCGAACCCCAGAAGGTCGAGTTTCTGGCCGAGCAGTTTCTTGGTTGCAGCCTTTCGGTTCTCACCCTCGAGACCTTCCTTGTCCGCAGCCTCCTCGCGTTCTTTTTTGCCTGCGGTCAGACGAGCCAGCACCTGGTAAAAATCGACCATCTTCATTGCTCTGCCCGAGGACTCGTCTTTGAACAAACCGATATCCTGAAAACCAAGCGAGTGGCCGGAAAAGATCAACGCGTATTTATCGGCGCGTCGCCCATACGAGGTCTCGCCGTTGTTTTGGACTTCAACACGATTCACGCACCAATCGACGAAGTTGACGATGGAACGTGGATCGGCGGCATTCTCATTTTCCTTTTTCGAGAGTGGTGTATAGAGCTTGTCCGGAACTTTGTACGAGCGGACGTAACGCGGATCACCTGGTTCCGAAAAATCACAATACAACGTGGGAATCGCGGGGGAGTTGCCGTCGTAGTAAACGAAGAGGTTGGGGCTATCTTTGCCTTGCTCTGCCACGCCTTTAATCTGTTCCATGGCGTAAGCCATATCGACGGCGAGGTTATTGTCACCCGCCATGTAGATCATGATCGTCCATTCTTTTTGGTTCATGGGAGGCCTCCTTATCGATAGTCCTTGATCAAAACGATGTCTCTCGTCGCGGACCACCGGTAGGCAGCAATCTTTCCGTCGCGCGAGATGGCAAAGCTGGTCAGGAATTCTGATTTGAAGTTAGTCAACTGTTTTGGGCTACTACCTTCAAGGGGTTGACTCCAGACATTTAAAATGCCCGAAGCGTTGTTGAGGTAAGCGATGGACCGTCCGTCAGGCATCCAGGAGAAGGCAAATGGTTGCACTGAGCGAGGTAGATCGATCGTCCTTACCGGCTCGCCGCCTTCGAGAGGAACAAGGCCGAGCTTGGGTTGGTTATTCGCGTGTTCGTCCGTGTAGAAGTATGCGACAGATTTGCCGTCAGGGGAAATCGTCGGGGACTGGGAGGGCCGATTAGTCAACTGCACTGGCGAGCCGCCGTCAATGCTGATCTTCCAGATGCTGGTTATGTCCGAGCGCTCTGACATGAAGACCACCGAGCGCCCGTCAGCAGAAGACACCGGAGACGAGTCGACATAATTCCCGGTCGTCAATTGTTTCGGGTTACTGCCATCCAGATCTATGCGCCAGATGTTGCGACCACCGGCTCGATTTGACTGGAAAACGATATAACGGCCATCCCCAGAGACTGACGGTTGCTGGTCGACGAAAGTGTCGGCTGTAAGTTGTCTGCTGTTAGAACCGTCGCGATTGGCTATCCAGATGTCCCAGTTTTCTCCAGTGCGACTCGCGTAAACTATTCGGCCGTCCGGCGTCCAGGCGACAGTGTCTGGGAGATTGGTCCTGAGAATCTGCTGCGCGTCTCTTTCATCTTTGTTTGGATCTGTAATCCAAATGCCGCTGACATTGATCTGTTGGATCGTCGCGATCGTTTTCGAGTCGGCGGTGACTCCGAGGCTGACCTCTCCGTAACCGTTTAAATCGTTCGTAATTCTTCGCACCGGACTACCGTCATACGGAACGAACCAGATCTGGGTACCGATTGATGACGACTCCGGCTGAGCGGCCATAATCACACCACTCATATCCTCGAGCCAGAGAACTCTACCGATGCTGGCCCATTTCGTGTTGTTGATTGGTCTCGGATTTCCACCGTCAACCGGAACTTCAACAACAGAATATCCACCACCCGTTCCATTCAGCATTCCACAAGCGATTCGCTGTCCGTCCGACGACCACGATGGTCCAGAAACTGAAAACCCGTTCAGTCCTTTTGCAACAGCGATGGCCTTTGGTTCGCCACTGCCGTCAGTATTCGCCACCATCAGCGACATGTCTTCCTGATTCCGGCGCACGAACGCGTAGCGCTTGCCGTCGGGAGAAAACCCGATGGGGCTAAAAACGCGATCGAGAACCTTCGTCGGAGTGCCACTGAGAAAGGGAACGCGATAAAGCGTTGGGACGAAACCGTTTCGTTCCAAAACCGCGACGTAGTAAATGAATTCTCCATCAGGCGAGAACGTTGTGCCGAGATAACCACCGTTCTCGGGAGGTACGAGTCGCACAAGACTATTTGTCGATATTTGCCGGATCCACAAACTGGGTTGCTGTTTGGAATCGTTAGCGCCACAGACGACGTACTTCCCGTCCGGAGAAATCGTGACCTGGCCATTGATGTCTTCGCCGCTGACCTTCCCGCCGGTTGTAAGAGCGGTCAGTTTCGCTGGACCAAACGGTTTTGGTTGAGTGAACAACGTGTAGAGTCCGAAGCTCATGGCGCCGACAACCAGCAATCCGAGCACGCCAGCGGCCGCGATCGTTTTTCGTTGTGTGGACCACCCGGTTGCGGGTTTCGCGGCTGGCATTACTTGCGTTGGCACGACTTCTGACGCTTGAGTAGCTGATCTGACCGCCTCATCGGCTGTCGAGTGTTTGTCCGCCGGCGAACCCGGTTGAGCAAACGAACGGCTAAGGTCGGAGGGCGACGTTGGCAGAGCGCCTGACTCAATCCGTTGTTTTAGTCTCCTCAGCTTGCCGAGCAACTCTTTCGCGGTTTGGCAGCGTTCTTCGCGATCCTTTGTGAGGGCCTCGGCAATGATCCACTCGAGTGGTTCGGGCACGTCCGGCGCGAATTGAGTGATCGGCGTGGGATCACGATCTGTGATCGCTACGATGATGTGGCTCTTCGACGCACCTTCAAAAGGCGCGCGCGCGGCGATCATTTCGTACAGCACGACACCGAGGCTCCAAATATCGGAGCGGACGTCGACCTCGCGTCCGGCGGCCTGTTCAGGCGACATGTAAGCGACTGTTCCTAACACAGAACCGGGTTCAGTGTTTACGAAGGCGACCGTCGATTCTTCCGACCCGGAAGAATCTTGTCTTTCCGTGAGCTTGGCGAGGCCGAAATCCAGCACCTTCACGATGCCGTCGCCGCGAATCATGATGTTTTCCGGTTTGATGTCGCGATGAACGATGCCGGCCGTATGTGCGGCAACGAGTGCGGACGCGATCTGCGAGCCTATGTCGAGAACTTCGACGAGTTTCAGCGGGCGGTCGCGCTCACGCAACCGCTGCCGCAGCGTGAGTCCGTCGACAAACTCGGTAGCGATATAGATTGACTCTTCAACGCGACCGATCTCATAAACCGTAAGAATGTTGGGGTGGTTGAGCGCTGAGGCGGTCTTCGCCTCCTGGTTGAAACGCTTGACCCGACTTTGATTGGAGGCGAGATCTTCGGGGAGGAATTTCAGCGCAACATGGCGGCCGAGTTCTGAGTCCTGCGCCCGGTACACCTCACCCATACCGCCCGCACCAATTTTGGAGATGATGCGATAATGGCCAACAGTAGCACCGGGGGAAATTTCTGCCACTGGAGAGTTTTTACGTCAGTCAGCGCATCTGCGCAAGGTAGAAATGCGTCAAGACCGGAAAGGTTGGTAGGTTTTTCTACGGTATACTGGCCGCGCGATGACCCGACACCTAGAACACAATCGCAAACCGAGCAAACTGGGAAGCACCAAGTACGGATCTTTATTTGACCATTTCCAGGCGCCCAGCTCAACGCAAAAGGTGTCTCCTGCATAGGGCGCCCAGGGTGACTGGCAGTCCCTATGCAGCCACCCGAGTTCGGCATACCGGTGCCGCCAGCGGAAAGAAGTCGACTCCAGAGCGGATCGGAAACACAGAGTCAAGGTGTGTGATTCGGAACAGTTCACGAAGGTGATTGCCAACGTTCATCAGCTCCAGTTGCACCCCTTTTGCCTGTGCCTGCTCACGTAGTTGCAGCAACACACCGAGCCCGTGCGCGTCCACCAGCGAAACGTGTGACAGGTCCAATATAACGGCCGAGGTTGACGGCAGGGTTTGCATAATTTCACGCAAACTGTCAGTTTCGCCGATCAGGACGTTGCCATCGAGATTCAACAGGGAGACATTGCCTAGTTTTCTGCGTTGTACATTCAGCATTACGAATTCCACCCTTTGTTAATTGAGACCGTCGGGCCGATGGAGTCGTTTCGACTCACTGTAATAACGTTTCAAGTTGCGCCAGTGTTAACGAGGCGCCCGATTTTTTCTTCGTCTGGAGACATAACACCGCCGAGAACGATTCTGCGCCAGATCTTTTCAAACGTCCGACAAAATGGCATAAAACACATTCATGGAGCTTCCGTTAACACCATTAGAATTTGCACGCCGAACTCGTAAATTGTATCCGCAGCGGGAAGCAGTCGTGGATGGCGATTTACGTCTCACCTATGAGGAGTTTTTCCAGCGTTGTGATCGTTGGTCCAATGCTTTGCGATCGTTGGGTGTAAAACAGGGCGACCGTGTTGCGTATATTGCTCCAAACACTCACGCAATGCTGGAGTCGTTCTACGCCGTTCCTCAGCTCGGCGCGGTTTTGGTGCCTCTCAATTACCGGCTAATCGCTGACGATTTCGCGTTTCTCATTAATCACAGTGGCGCGCGTGTCGTGTGCGTACACGAGGATTATCTTGATGCCGTCGATAGCATTCGTTCACAGCTAGGGAACGTTACGACATTTGTCGCGCTTGAAGGTGCAAAGACCGGGTGGCTTGATTATGAAACACTGCTCACCGGCGCGAGTGTTGATGGTCCAATCGGAGCTTCGACGACCATCGAGGAAACTGATCTCCTTACGATCAATTACACAAGCGGAACGACGTCGAGACCGAAGGGCGTGATGATCACGCATCGCAATGCGTACATAAACGTCGTCGGGACGCTGATTCACCATCCAATGACGATGGCCGATCGATACCTGTGGACGTTGCCGATGTTTCACGCTAACGGCTGGACGTTTGTGTGGACCGTTACCGCGGTTGGTGGTACGCACATTTGTTTGAGGAAGGTCGAGCCCGCTGCTGTGTTCGATCGTGTGAAACGAGAGTCGATCACGATGCTCTGTGCGGCGCCCACCGTGCTGATCAGCATTGCCAATGGACCAGAGGAGTTGAGGCGTGAAGCGCCGCGAGGTCTGCGAATTGTAACAGCCGGCGCACCTCCGGCCGCCGCGACGATTGAACGCGTTGAAGGTGAGTTGGGCTGGGTGATTACGCAAGCCTACGGTCTGACCGAGACTTCTCCTTTTATTACGATCTGCGAATCGAGACCGGAGTACGAAGGTCTTTCCTGCGCGGAGCGAGCCGTGGTGAAAGCGTGTCAGGGAGTTGAATTGTTGACGTCGGGAGAATTGCGCGTCGTCGATGAGCAGGGAAAAGAAGTTCCGCGCGATGGTCAAACGCTGGGCGAGATAGTGGTTCGCGGTAACGCAGTGATGAAAGGTTATTACAACGATCCGGAGGCGACGGCGCGAGTTATTAAAGACGGATGGTTTTATACGGGCGATGCCGCGGTCGTGCACGAGAGCGGATATGCAGAGATTCGCGATCGGTTGAAGGATGTGATCATCAGTGGAGGCGAGAATATTTCTTCAGTGGAAGTTGAAGGTGTGTTGTTGCGCCATCCGTCTGTGCAGGAGGTAGCGATTGTTGGGCTCCCGCACGAGCGCTGGGGTGAAGCGCCGCATGCGTTTGTAGTGCTGAAGAAAGATGCGCAAGCGAGTGAAGAAGAGTTGCGTGAATTCGCGCGTGAACGCCTGGCGCACTTCAAAGCTCCACATGGTGTCACGTTTGTTCCGGAGTTGCCGAAGACAGCGACTGGGAAGGTTCAGAAATATGTGCTTCGTGGCGGCACGGCTGCGATTGCGAAGCAGTGATTCGTGGCCGCGGCGATGTCCCTTGCCCAACGATGACAATGCAGACCCAACGACGCATGCAGTTAGCTCCCTGGTCTAATGTCGGGTTTGATAGCTAGAGTTGCGATAAAGGTCGGCGTGTACTTGTTCAGTTTTGTTGCTTTGTCGCTCCAGTAGTCTTCGTAGAAACCCCCGATCAGAAACCCCGCATCGATTTGTCCACCGATTTGATCGGTCAACAGATGGCCGAATTCGAGTGAATCGCCTTTTTCAGCGCTTAGCTCTCTGCCTTCGAGCTTCAATCGATCCACGTCCGAATAGGGAAGGGAATGCTTGACCTCCAGCGTGCCCGGGTCGTGGTCGTGATCGAAAATGAAGAAGAGCGGATTAAGGAAGCCCGACATCAGCACGCCCCGCGGACGCAGCACTCTGAATGCTTCTTTCCAAACAGGACGAACGTTCGGAGCAAAGCAGTTGGAGCATGGATGAAAGACGATATCGAAGCTGGCGTCGTCAAACATCGACAAGTCTGCCATGTCACCACGAACGAAACGCATGTCGAGTGATTCTCGCGTCGCCACTAAGCGATCGCAGTCCAACTGTTTTGGCGACTGATCGAAAACGGTAACGTTGGCGCCGGCGGCTGAGAGTATTGGTCCTTGTTGTCCGCCACCTGAAGCGAGACCAAGCACGTCACGACCATTCAAGTCGCCAAACCACTCCCGCGGCACGGCTTTGTTCGGCGTCAGTATTACCTGCCAGTTCCCACGACGTGCGTTTGCGATCACCTCAGGAGTGACGGGTCGACTCCACTGGCCCTGCTTGTCACACTGCACGTCCCAGGCGACGGCGTTATGTCGAAGAACATCTGGCGCGTCCACGACGGAGGTTCCTTAGTAATAAGATGACAGTCCGTCGTGGAGAGTAAACCTTCGCCAATATTGGATCAAACTAGCGCGACTAGAGTGCGTTTAAAAAAGCCACCAGATCCGCACGCTCCTGATCCGTATAAACGAACAGCAAGTGCTTTTCGTAGTGAAGCACGACATCGCTTAACGTCGGCGCGATGCCGTTATGGAAGTATGGTGCGCGTGCCGCGAGTGCGCGCAGTGTCGGTGTTTTGAACTTGCCGAGATCATTCCAGAGTCCGGTGATGTTGCCACGGCCTGCATCCGTCAACTGGCGTGTCTCACCGGTTACTCGGTTGCGGAACGTATATAAAGGAAACTCAGTGGGGCGAACCGCTGCTGATGCGGTGCGAATATCAAACAGCAGGTTTGCCATATTAGTGCCGTTGTTGGCTGAATTGTGACAGCCACCGCAACTTCGACCGTTCGCATTTGTGCTGTTGAAAATCTCCTGCCCTCGCGCGATCTGCGCACGTCTTGGATTCGAATGATTGATCCACGCGTCGAAAAGATCGAAGCGACCCGTAGCCTTTTCCATCTTCGACAACTCCTCTGGACCACCCTTCGCGCCGTCCGAGTCGAGCCGGCCAACACCGGGTACGATCAACTGTGCCGTTGACAGGGAGCGTTCGAAGTTCACGATGTCTGCAATGACTTCAGGCGGAGCCGGCAGGCCTTGCTGAGCACCCGTGATGTTGCGGGCGGCCTGGTTGTTTAGACCCGCGACTTGGTCGTCGATGCCTACATTATTTCCGCCGTCCCAGTTGGTCGTGGAGCTGCCTTGCTTGAAGTTAATAGTGGGCATTACGCGCCGCCAGTGAACGAGTCGCTCAGGATTGGCGAAGCCGTGGGGATCTTCCACGGCGATCAGTTCCCACTCAGAGTTTGCGCGCGGAGCTCCGCCACGACGGAACACACCACGACTCAAGAGCATGCTGTATGCGGAGAGTCGTGCAGCAGGTGTGGAGACGTTCATGCCCGGGTTGTTAGCGTCGAGGGTATTGAAGATAGGATGAGTTCCATCAGTTTGATCGAACAAGTCTTGCAAAGTGCCTGGATTGATGCTCCACGCTTCCTCCGGAATATGACATGAAACGCAACTCCGCCCGTTTGATCCCTGGGCTTGGAAGTATTCACCGGTGAGATTCACATCGCCTTGCGTACTGAAAGTCGCGGCTTTCCCGCCGGGGTTTGGATGGGGAAGGTTGTTTGGTATGGACGACGGGCCGTCCATTGAATTCACTTTCGCGACGAGATTCGATCCGGGATCGAATACGAGCACGGAAGCGACGGCAAGTATGGCAAGTAGAGCGATTGCGATACGTGCCGTATGCATTGTTGAGGTTTTTCTTTGGTTCATGACTTCTCCTTTTCACTAACTGGCGGCTCCGTGAGCAAGACGCAGCGGTGCGGTCTCTTCTCTCATAAGCGAAATTTCTTCGCGTGAGGGCTCACTATGAGAGAAGTTGTCAGAAAGGAGGGAATATTGGCGCTTAGATTTTTAGACTCTTAGCGAGCCACGGAATCCGCGTGCGGCGTAATAAGAATCTGCCCCGTTGTGATAGAGAAAGATTTGGTGGTACCGGCGATCACAAAAGAGGGCGCCGCCGAGTTTTCTAATCTCGGATGGCGTTTGTATCCAGCTCGACGTTTTCGTATCGAACTCTCCAAGTTGCTGTAGCTCGCGGTACTGTTCTTCCGTTAAAAGGTCAATACCCATGGCCGCTGCCATGTTAATTGCGCTGTCTTTTGGTTTGTGTTCTTTTCTTGCGTTTAGCGCTTCGTGATCGTAACAAACGCTACGGCGGCCTTTAGGGCTTTCCGCTGAACAATCGAAGAAGACGTAATCGCCGGTTTTCTTGTCGTGGTTCACCACATCAGGCTCACCGCCGGTTGTTTCCATTTCGTTTAGGGACCACAGTTTTTCAGGGTTCGCTTCCAGCTTTGCTTGTACCTTGGCCCAATCAAGACCCTTGTGGCGGTTCGTGTGTTTCTCGAAGCGGGATTTTAGTGTTGCGAGTAGTGTTTCGCGTTGTGCTGCTGACAAGTTCTTGTTTTGTTTTGGCATGATGCGGTTATTTTAATTGCAGATTTCATTTTCCATCCACCCGCCTCAGCAAATCAGAAAAACGCGGATCGTTCCATAACGGATCGAGGCGCGGGTCAACGCGAAGATATGTAATCCAAATCACCCTGCGTTCAACACCTTCTCCAGGTTTGTCGAAGGCTTCATTCTTTGCCCTCGTTGAACGTTGTAACGCAAGTGTGAAGTAGTAACGATACGAATGAAGTGGCAAATGAAGCAGCACCGGTGCTGCTTCACCTTGTGTGTCGGTACTCCATAGCCGAAAGTGGACACTGCGGTAGTGAACGCAGGGACGAGAATATCAAGGGGCCTGCGAGCAGAATCGCCAGTATTGGGAGCCTGAGAAGCGATTTAAGCCAGCCCATTTTTGACGCCGACTTCTTTGAAGTCAGTTTCTCACGATAGTAAAGTCCGTTTCTTCCGGTATTAAGGTAAGTGCCTCGACGACCTCCTGAAACACTCAGCCCTTTGACACCTGCCGACACACCCAAACCAGACTTCGAAAGGTTCAAGCGTAACGGGCCAAGTCTAATGCTTTTGCGAAAATAGAATCCGATATGAGCCTCACTTTGTCTGGTGGGATTGGCATCCCCGCAAGAAGTCATGTCCTAGTTATCATTTCGTCGGGTATTCTCCGTTTTAGCCACAAGCGAGTGCGATTCCACTCGCGTTCAACCTTTGATTTTGAAAGGCCCAAGAGCTTCGCTACGTCGGCAATTGATAGCCCGATGAAAAAATGAGACTCGATGATGGTTGCTCTTAGTTCGTACTCGTCCTTGAGTTCTTCTAGCGCAGAATCCAGCCTCAAAAGCTCCCGGGAGCGTGGTGATAACGACAGTTCTTTGGCAATATCCTCATCGAGTTGCTCAACTTGCCTTTTTCCTCTCTTTATCGTCAACTCTTCGTTGGCATAGTTGATAAGCACTTGTCGCATCCGCCTCGCAACCACCCGATAGAACTGCTTGCGATCTTCAAAACTGATCTGCTCAGGGATTAGCTTCAGGATCGCTTCATTAACGAGTGCGGTCGTTTGCAAGATGCTTCCGGGCTTTTCAGCCTTCATATACCCGTGGGCAATCTTTTTAAGTTCCGGGACAATCTTCGCCATGAGCTTGTCTTCGGCTTCCTTATCCCCGTTTCTCCACGCTTTTAGTAGTTTGGTGATTTCATCCATCGAGTGGGTCCTGGCGTGCAACATGCTCTGAGTACATACCTCAACTAAGTAATGGAATGAAGAGCGATCCATTACATGTGGAAGGAATCAATAGGTTTTACCGCTAACCGATTGTCAGCGATGAAACCCGCGTATAGAATGCGGCCCGCAATTTATACCCAGCGCTGCTAAAAGTCTCTATTTAGCCGCTCTAATCTCCCACAACCAGGAGCCAATTTAAATGACGGGGCCGGACGAGGATCGGGTTCAAGATATCTACGATGAGGCCCGCAAGCTCCCTCGCGCTGAGCGCCGTGCTTTTGTCGAGAAAGCAGCGTGGGAAATACGGGAGATTGTCAGTGACGTGATGGATCTCCTCGCCCTGGATGATGAGGGTTTTATGGAACCCCCTATTCGCGTACCCCTCGCTCCTTTAGCGGATGACGTGATTCGTAAAACGATCGGCGAACGCTATTTCATTGAAAAGGAATTCGGCGGCGGCGGCATGAGTCGAGTCTATTTGGCACGAGATCTGATAATCAACGGCAAGGCGGTTGTTATAAAGGTTCTTTCACTAGAGCCACTGGAGCAGCCGCAGGTCCGTCAAATGTTTGAACAGGAGGTTGAAGCTCTTTCCCGGATCCAGCATGCAGGTGTGGTCGACGCGTTTGACAAAGGGGAATTGCCTGATGGCCGACCTTACTTCGTGATGGAGTTTATAGCTGGCGACACATTGCGCTCACAAATACTTCCCAATGAGCAAATGAATCTGGACCATGCCGCATCGATTCTCAGGCAGATTGGTGCCGCACTCGAACAGATTCATCAGCACGGCATTTTTCATCGAGATCTCAAGCCTGAAAACATCATGGTTAGGCGAGGCACCGATAAGATAGTGCTCATCGACTTTGGTATCGCGAATGTGACAGATCCAATGGTCGCTGTACCTCCTGTCGAGGAACAGACGGCAGGAACTTTGGCGTACATGTCTCCGGAGCAATTCGAGGAGAAGTAGTTACAGCCGCGAGCGACATCTTTTCGATGGCAGTGGTTGCCTATGAGATGGTGACCGGCCAACGGCCTTTTAATGCTGGTTCAACGGAGGAACAGCTAAAACAACAGAAGGCCGGCGTTGCCATAAATCCTATCGCTCGACGCCCTAACCTTCCGCTCCCGGCCCAGGATGTCATACTTCGGGGGCTATCATTCAAGTCGCAAGCGCGATACCAAAACGCGAACCAGTTTGGCGATAGTCTCGCGAACGCTTTGATTCGTCCCCACACCTCAATCCCGAAACGATGGCTTTACGTTTTACTACTGATCTTGGTCGTCGCAATGCTTTCTTTCGGCGCTTATAAATACTGTGAGGAAGTCGTTACATTCCACGCAATCGCTTCGATTACTTCCTCACAGTGCAACCGATGCGTGGTAGTGAACCCTACCTGGCCCAATTCAGATCCCACGGCGATGAGCCATTCAACAAAGGGGACAAGTTCCGATTAACTGTTTCCAGTCCGGTTGATGCCTATTTCTACATATTCAAGGACGCACCACCTGCGTCAACTGCGGCTTCAGGATCATCTACCCCGCTCGGGCCGCTCCGGGAGCAGCAAATTTGGGTGCAAACCAACCATTTAACGCAGAATGGATGACATTCAGTGATTTGGCAGATGCTGAAAACTTTTGGATCGTTTGGTCCACTTCACCGATTCCTGAACTGGAATCCGTGACTAACGACCCGTCCAACCATTCTGACAAAGGGATCACTGGCCAAACGCTGATTTCGCTAAAACAGTATCTAACAGCCAAGAAAACCGAAATTGACGCGATTACCTACAATTACAATGCAAATAAAACCGCAGTCGTCCGCGCGAAGCTCGACCTGATAGTTGCGCTGGCCCAATTCAAACACCGATAACAGCAACTCCCAACTCCTACCAACGACTCCAAAAATATTTTTTGTTGAGGTGACGGATTCCTCCTCTTTTTCCTGCCATGTTAGGTGAAGTCAAAAAACACGAACATAGTTGATATTCCAGTTCGGGTTGCATCATTGCAGGAGGACAGAGATGACACAGAAAATCCGAATACTATTGTTATCAGCAAACCCGTGGTCGGTAAGCCGAATTCTGGTTGATGAAGAGGCGCGAGAGATTTCGAAAAGAATTCAGGAAGGCCCATATCGCGACCGTTTCGAACTCCACAATCACACCGCTACAAGGCCCGGAGATCTGCAAAGATTACTGTTGAAGTACCGCCCACAAATCGTTCACTTCAGCGTGCACGGAAGTAAGAGCCAGCGACTCATCCTTGCTGGATCACATGGCCGGGGTAAAGCAATCGACCAACAAGGTCTCACCGACCTGTTCGCCCTCTACAACCACGACGTGCGCCTGGTACTGCTCAATGCTTGTTTTACTGAAGCCCAGGCTCGCTCGATTTCTGAAGTAGTGAACTATTCCATCGGCACCTGTCAGGCAATCGGTGACAAGGTGTGCGTGGCGTTTGCCGGCGCCTTCTATCGTGCGCTTGGGTTCGGCAAGCCGGTGAGAGAAGCGTTTGAGTCAGCGAAAGCCGAGCTGGCGCTGACCAAGATGCCACGCTCACGCGGAATTGAACTCTTTGTTCGCGAGGGCGTCGGTGAACATGATTCGTTTCCATGTGTTGACAAGGTTTCGAAGCATCGCACCTGGCGGCGTTGACACAAATCTCAGGCTGAAAACGAAACCGAGATTCGAGTATCGAATCACGACCATTCAGCAAACTGTTTTGTCCTTTAGCTAAAGACGTACGTCGGTCCGCAGGCGTGCTTACTCAAGGGAGGATGCACGTCCGGCTTGGTGAAACTGTGTCCAGGTGACTGCGGCGCCTCGGCACTTTGAATAGGAGGAAAGAAGAAATGCGAGTGAATAAAAACGCGGAAAAGCAAGAGCTGCAAAAGCAGGCGACTTCAAAACTTGTACCGAGCGTGAGTTCCTTGGGTCGCAAAGCAGAAGGTACCAGATACGGTACCTTCATCGACTGGAGAGAAAGTTCTCATCGCTGCGCAAACGGCTCGCGTTATGGTCATGGGATCCGCGACGGACGGTAGTGAGGTCGTCAGTGCTGAAGAAGGTAGTTCATTGAGCTACCTTCTTCTTAAAACTCCGCGCATCTAGTTGAGTTTCGGAGTAAATCTTCACTTGAAAAATGGGGCGTTGTGTCTAAGATCCCACTGAACGTTATCAGCGGTTGCTCAGCGTAGGCAGGTCTCACTATCTTGGTCCATTAAGGAACTGAGCTCAATGCCGGCAACAAGAAGAAGCAAATCGGAAAGAGGAGTCCTAAGCCTCTTATGGCTGATATGCTTCTGTATCACTCTATCAAGCAGAGAATCGCAATCACCTCAGCCGGAGCACACACCAGTCAACAGAAATCAAATACCCAGTCGTTTACTACTGGTGAAGCAGTGGACCAGAAAAACAGTGAGGCTCGACAAGCAGCCGCCCGTGCCGACGAACTCCGAGCTACTTGGACGGAAGCTTCACTGCGAGAAGCGATCGAACAGTATGACAAGGCGTCGGTCACGTGGATCTCAGCGTCTGACTTTGCCAACGCCACGCAGTCAAAATTGAAATCCGGCGACGTATTCTTTCTGTTGAACGAATATCCGTAAAGCTCTCGAGCGTTATCAAAAGGCTGACAGACTCGCTAACAAGACAGGCGACTGGTTGACAAAGGCAACCGCTATGGCTCGAATGGCGCGTGTGCAATCCCTTCTGGGCAGGAACGATCTGGCCCAACAAAACCTCTAGCAAAGCGTTCGAGCTCTTCAAGCAACACCAGACTGATAAAAGCACCAACGTTACCAATGCTTATGGCGAGACGCTCAACAGTCAGGCTGAAGTCACTTATGCAACAGGTAACTTCTTGAAGGCGCGCGACCAGTTCAAAAACGCGCTCAAAGTTTTTCAGAACGATCCCTCGGCTGAAGCGAGAGCACATCTATTCAGCGGATACATCGCCGGAAGCACAGGTGATCCGCAGAAAGCCATCGCCGAATTTTTTAAGGCTCTGAGACTTTACCAGCAAGCTAACGACAAGGGCGGTGAGGGGCTTGCGCTTTCAGCTTTGGGTTTATCCCACGCGTTTATTCGGGATTACAGCCGTGACGTCGATTTGCAGCGACGCGCTCTCGAAATTTTTCGCACGAATAGGTGATCGACATAGCCAGGTCATAGCCCTCAATGGATTGGGCCAGAGGTATGAAGCACTTAACGAATATTCGCTTGCGTTCGATCACTACAAGCAGGCTTTGCAGTTGCTCGAAGAGATTAATCAGTGGACGGCATGACAAGCACTTTGCACCAGATGGCCACGATACGCACCAAACAAGAAAAACCCGATGAAGCCCTTCGCCTTTACGAGCGTAGCGTGCAATTGAGCCGTGACACGGAAAACTATAGATCGGAGGCTTATGCACTCAACGAGATCGCGAAGATTTACAGTGATCAGGGTCGCCATCAACTCGCCTTACAGCAGTTCCAAAGAGTCTTGAAGTTTTATCATTCTTCCGGTGACCCTCGTGGCCTGACTATGGCATTGAACGCGTATGGAAACGGTCAGCTAAAAGCCGGACAACCTCAGGCTGCATTGGACACATTTCGTAAAGCTTTGTCACTAAGTAACAAGATGGGTGAAAGCGAACTCAAGATTTCAACGCTCCATGGCCTTGCGCTGGCGAATCTTAAATTAGGCTCTCCTGAAACTGCTTCATCGTTGATTCAAGAAGCCCTCAAAATCGTCGAAGATGAGCGCGCGAAGGTGGCCAGTCCGGAGTTTCGTGCTTCATATTTCTCGGGAGAACAAAAGCTTTACCGGTTAGGCATCGAGATCCTGATGCAGCTTGACCGGTTGCATCCCGGACAAGCTTTTCTTGCCGAGGCTTTTTTGATGAGCGAAAAGAGTCGAGCGCGCTTGCTTTTCGATCTGGTCAGCGAAGCGCGGACCAACACGCGCGAGATCACATCCAACAAACTGATCGCGCGTGAACGTGAGTTAAGAGGGCAAATTCAAAGACAGGCGCAGTACAAATTGAACCTGTCTTTGGGAGCGGAAACCAGGAAGAAATTGCGGCAAGCGAAAATCAGTTGGCCCAACTCAGGGCTGATTACCAGGAGGTTCAAGCGCAGTTGCGGCAACAGTATCCCCGGCTATTCGCAGGGGAACGGCTGGCGCCTATGAGCTTGCAGCAAGTTCAGAATGAGTTGCGAGATGGAACGATGCTCCTTGAGTATGCCTTGGGCGATGAACGTAGTTATTTATGGGCAGTTACATCCGACTCACTCCAGTCTTACGAGTTGCCCGGTCGCAAGACGATCGAAGATGCCGCGGGCGAACTCTACCGACTGACTACGGCGCGACAGGTAAGCGAGCAGACGGAGAACTATCAGGCGCAAATTGAAAAAGCAGACGATGCCCATTTGGAAAGCGCCACGAGACTAAGCCAAACGCTCCTGGGGACGGTAGCGGACCGGCTCGCAGACAGAGAATCCCGGACCGAAGAATCCTCGTAGTCACAGAAGGAGTCTTACAGCACATCTCATTCGAAGCGTTGCCGATACCTGTGGGAAAAACAGATCAATCGGAAAGCGTTTCAGGAAAACTCTTAATAGAACAAAACGAAGTCGTTGTGCTGCCGTCGATGTCTACGCTAATCGCGCTTCGCAATTTGCCTTCGCGTGAGCATTCGCCTCGCAAGCTCGTGGCCATCATTGCCGATCCGGTTTTTGACATTAACGATGATCGCGTTAACAACGTCGCTGCCCAGCGCGGTGTCGCGTTGGCGGCAGGTAATCAAAAACCGGAATCATCTCCGGCTGGCACCGCCGCAAAGCAAGAGCGTAACGGCATGCTGGCTCGTCTCAATTATGCCTCGGAAGAAGCAGACGCGATTTCCGCCGTTGCGCCTTGGAGGACCACGTTGGTGGCAAAAGGCTTCGATGCCACGCGCGAGACAGCGATGGGACCGGACATTGAGCAATATCGGATCCTCCACTTTGCTACTCATGGTCTCGTTGATAGCGAACATCCCGAGTGGTCAGCCATTGTTCTTAGTTCAGTGGATCGCAACGGGCAGATAACGAACGGTCTAATGCCGCTTTATGACATCTATAGTCTGAACCTGTCGGCCGACCTAACGGTTTTGAGTGCGTGTCAGACCGCTTTGGGAAAAGACATAAAAGGGGAGGGACTCGTGGGATTAACGCACGGCTTCCTTTCTGCAGGTTCTAAAAGCGTCGTTGCGAGTCTTTGGAAAGTGGATGATCGCGCCACGGCATTCTTAATGGTTGAGTTTTACGATTCGATGTTTCAGAAGGGGATGTCGCCTTCAACAGCACTGAGATCAGCCAAACTGAAGGTGATGAAAGATAAACGTTGGAGGGAGCCTTACTTCTGGGCCGGATTTGTGTTGCAGGGTGAGTACACGAATCGTATTGTCATTGCGCGTCATTCGTGGTTAAGTTTTTGGCCAGCGCCTTTGGGCTTGTTAATTCTTTTAGCCGCGATTCTGTTACTGATCAGGAAACGGAGGCGCCGGTTTCACGCTGCCCAGACTACCTAACACCGAACTGTACGAGTAAATGGCCAGAGATCGGCTATCACACTTCAAAAGTTTGAGGAAGTACTTGCCTGGCTCGATCCTGATCGTGAGGTTGCTGCCCAACTCTATCTTCAGCTACGTGAAGATCTCGCCAATCTGTTTCGGTGGCGGGGGTGTTTTGACCCTGAAAGTTTGGTTGACGAAGTATTCGACCGTGTTGCCAGGAAGGTACTTGAAGTAAGGCCAGGCTACCAGGGAGATCCGCGCCTTTACTTCCGCGCCGTCGCAAACAACCTGGTCAAGGAAAACCGCAAGAAGGCGATGAATCAAGTTTCTCTAGAAGGCATTGACCTGCCACAGCCAAGATCAACTGGAGCTGACGAAGACGAAGCAGCAGACATTGAGGAATGTCTACAATCATGTTTGCAAAGTCTTAGTCCTGGGAACCGAAAGTTGATCTTGGATTATTACGCCAAACAAAAGCACGCTAAGATCCAGCATCGCAGCGAATTGGCGCAGCAACTCAACACATCGGTAAAGACTTTAAGAGTTCGGGTCCACCGACTTCGGCTATCGCTCCAGGAATGCATCGAACAATGTCTCAAACGTAAGGGCAAGTAAGAATGAAACGGATCGCGCAAGTCTTCATTGTAGGTGAATGGCTACTTCTGGAGTTTGGCCCATGAAGGAAGAATCGATGACTGACGCATCATTGCGTGAGTTTCTTTTGGGCAAGCTTACCGACGAAGAGCTTGAGCGGATTGAGAATCTGTATCTAACAGACTCTCAGACCAGAGATAAAGTACTTGCGCTCGAACAGGATCTGATAGAAGACTATTTAGAGAATGCCCTTAGTGAGGAAGAGAAAGAAAGGTTCCTCGCACGATATGCTCAGCCGGGCGAACAGCGACGCAGGCTCAGAATCATAAAGTCGATAAAAGATTGGGCCGTTACCGAGCCACCGACCTCTCAAGCCGCGGCAGCAACAAAAGGTTCAATCTGGAGTAGTCTCCGGACGCGGTTAAGACGCCGGCCGATGGTGTTTGTTCCGATCGCAGTGGCGATAGCGCTTGCGGTTGTACTCGCAATCGTTTGGCTAAACAGCCGAATAGAAAAGAAGAAGCATTTTGGAGTCGAACAGGAACTGGCGCTACTCAATTCTCCTGCCGGTCTGCGTGAATTTCCCCCGCAGAAGAGTCTCATAGAGCTGAGACCTATTACGGTCAGAGGTATCGAAACGCCTACTGAAGTAAATTCACGCAGTGAAAATCCCATTGTTGAGTTGCTTCTTCCATGGATACCGAAGGAGCGCTACCCGACCTACAGGGCAGAGGTAGGCCAGCCCGGCGGCGGCGAGCCTTTTAGAATTCCAAATCTTCAAGCTGAAAATTATGATGGCGGCTACTATGTTCGCATAAGACTTCGATCGCGCTTCCTTAGCCGAGGGGCCTACCGGATACAGCTTACGGGCATCAGTAATGACGGTTCGGCAAGTCCACCCGAAGAATACCGGTTCTCTGTGACTGAGTAGAGCCGTTTTCCTGCATTTCCTTATCCTCGCCCAAAACCCACTCCTTAATTTGCCGCTCACAACGTAATGTTTCAGAAGTAATTCCATTATCCATTAGACCGCCCAGATTAAGGAGACACCACATCATGCCCAAGAGCGGCGGAAAACCTGGAAGTGGCAACTACTGCTGCACTAATTGCGGTGAGCAGATAACGCTAGACGATGACGACGATCGTTTGCCTCCCTGTCCGAAATGCCAGAACGGGACAGTACAAGAGCTGTTGAGAACAACATGAAAAGAGAAACGTGATATGGCTCAATATCGAATAATTTGCACAACTCAAGAACCTCCCACGCTCCCGAATGATCGTGCACACATAGTTGCAGTAGGCACGGGTTTGTCCGCTTCAGCGGTGGACAAGTATTGGTTGCTGAGTGAAGTGCTGGCAGCGATGGACCGCAGCGATACATTCTTCACTTTCGGCGAGAAATCCCGAAAGACTGCTTCGGTTCACAAATACGTGTGCCCTTGGTGCTCGAAAACTCACATCCGATCGAGTCCCGATGCAGTTGAAGACAACAATTTGGATAACTTACCCACATGCCCAGGTTAAGAAAGCGAATCGCGCCTAATTCGAAGGGATAGCAAACTAAACCCCGTTTGATGTATGCAGTTAAAACGATGTTCTCGTCACCCCACTAATCACTTTTGCAATAGAAAGGACTCCCACAATGAAACTGAATCGCCCCCTTGCCGCCTCAGTCGTCTCGCTCGTCGTCTGTGTCTCGACCTTAGCTCAGAAGACAACTTTCCAGGGAAGAGTCATTGACGTTATCGATGGCTCAACCGTGGTGGTGGAGACTCAAAGCAAGACTAACTTCGTAGTCAAATGTCAGGCGACGACTGTTCCCAAGGGCGCAGAACCTTATGCTGATTACTCGAGACAGAAACTGTCGCATCTCGTGCTGAGACAGATGGTCGCAGTGGTATACACCGAGCAGAATGCGTCAGGAGAATTACTCGGCTCGATATTCGTAAACGAAAAAGATGTTTGCCTCGATCAGATTGCTGCTGGTTTAGCGTGGTTCGATCCTCAAGCTCCAAACAGCCTCAAGACTTCGAGGCGGGAACTGTATGCTCGAAATGAGGAGCACGCCCGCAAAAGCGGGACAGGCGTATGGACAACCTACGCTGACGCGGCGGCAAACTCTAATGTTCAAAAAAACGGGGTAACTGATTCGGGAACAACACGGGCAACTGTTGACCAGTCCACTGCTTCCTCGTTACTCGCGCCAAACACATCGAACAACGGTGCGATTGTTGATGTACGCGGCTATTTCCGTAAAGATGGAACCTACGTCGCGCCACACAAACGGACTGCGGGGGATGACAGCTTTGATAATAATTGGACCACCGTTGGCAATACTAATCCGTACACAGGCAAGCCTGGTACGAAGAGTTGGTTTAAGCGCAACTGGTGGGTTTTTCCAACGGTAGGTGCACTGATTGGGACAAGCTTCTTGTTGCGTAGGTCCACCGGCGGCGGCATTCCGTGCAACGACGGAACAGTAAGCCAGGCCCAAAACCGGCAAGGTGCATGTTCTCATCACGGCGGAATAAGGTAAGTGATTATTGTGGCGAACTCGGTGATTGATGAAGACTCACGCCGCCGACGAGGATTTGCAACAGGCAGTAGAGTCGCTTTCGCGACGACAAAGCAGACCGTGCCAGGAGTCCCACAATAGCAAAAGGTGGCCTGCCGCCTAAACTACTGAATTTATTGGTAGCGGGGCGGGATCGAACCGCTGACTTTGGGGTTATGAAAGCGCCCCCCGCCTTCGAGCGTTTAGTAGCATTTGTCTGCGTAAACTTTGACGTTTATTACAACTTGCCGCCGTTACTGGACCACCACAGTTTGCAGCATTGACACGCTTTGACATCGATTTGCGTCGACTCATGTGACTATAGGGTGACAAATTTCTTGGCCTGGACCTGTAGAGTGGAGTGTGGCAACTGAACTGGTGGTTCGGATTCACTCACCGACCAATCAAATCAGGGATTGCGATTACCTCACGGCCCCCGGATGAAGAGAGGTAGGAAAACTTAACTAATGATTTTTGGATCGAGTTGGAGCCGCGAGCAAGATCAAGAGTTCTTGCATTAGTGGATTCTAGCGAGTTTGCGTGTTCCTTCGTTTTTGGGCTACTTTTCTTAAAGTGAATGCCATGGTGGAACTTTAGCTTGAAGACTAAGTAGGTTCTATATTATCGTCGCGCCGGCTTGCAGCAGTATGACGCTTGGTCGATGCGCGCAAGGCAGTTCCTCCAACTCCTCGATCGTCAGTTTATCTCTCGACTGACTGCTGGCTTATGACCTTTTAGTCCCAGCCCTAGCCCCTCTCCATGCCTGTCCAACCGCACAATTTCCCTACTCTGCGCGGAACGAAAAACCCCAACCGTCCATCGGTCTTATTGCTCGGTGCCGGAATGTCATATGGGCTTGTACCTAGTCCTAGCGCATTACTTAAAGAAAAGAGAGGGTCAGCGGAGGCAAAGCTTGGTTTCGCGGCAGCTCTACCGTGGGCTCCAGATCCGGCGCCAAATGATTTGTATGTGTGGACAGATGACATAATAGTGCAGTTGACGGCTCGGACTGATCCAAATCCGAAACTGACACTCGCTCATTCGCTTGATATTCCGTATGAAGATTACTGGATGGCTTACGTTTCATCCGAACGCAGTTCTGCTCGGCATCGGATTATTGCTCGTTTCGCTCGTGAGCGACTATGGGATCAAATATGGTCGCTAAATTGGGATTGCATACAGGAGAATGCGTTCGAAAACGTGGGAATCAAGCGCGATGGGACCGAAATGGGAATGCCGTGGCCAACCGTCTTTCGTTGTTTCATCACTGCAGCCGAGTGCGCGCAGATGGGAGAATCGCAGAGCATAAAGATAATCAAGCCCCATGGTTGCGTAATGGCCCTCGTCAATGCGGAAGAAAGCGAGAACAGGGGAGACCACCCTCGCGCATTGCAACTGTCAGAACGCTTTTTAGTGACAGCGACGGAGTTAGCTAACTTAGCTCCAACGAGAACACCGCCCGGTGACCCGACTCAGGAGTTTATTTTCGAAAATCTTTGTGTAAAGCTCTGTGAGTTACCATTTGTGGTAGCGGGTTGGCGCGCCGCCGAGGGCTATCTGCTTGACTACATCGACGAGACAGTCCGTCCGAAGCTTGATGCTCGTGATCTTTCTGATGACGAACTGAGCGTAATTGATATCGAATTCAATGCGGAGGGTCATACTCGTCTTGCTACCACTTATCGAAAAGACAAAGGATCAGCGCACATCCAGGTCGAGCCTGTTGGCTTTGATTTGGACCAATTATTCCTGTGGCTACAAGCGCTTTATGCTGTTGGAAGCTTAAGCACATGGGCAGTAACTGATGATCAAGCCACACTGTCTGACGTTGCGCTGAGTGTTAATCAACCGCCGGATCATCGGATTTTCGTTACTGAATGGGCCGACAACTTCTTGCCGGTTTGGGTTCGCCTGTGTTGGCGCTGTGGGCTGGTTTCGTGTTTTCGCGAAGGTCAGCTAATAACGAGCGACGATATCAACCTTGAGAGCAGGGACGAGCATATTCCATGGGTAATTCCCTACATTGAAAGGCCTGACTTGACGGCGGCAACTCGCTTGCTAGCTGCTCTTCATCGTTCAGGAGATGGCGAGGCCTGGGATTTCGAAATGTTTCCCGGCGGATTACATAAAGGCAGCCTGCTGGTGATTCCCGTCCCGGCATGGGACAACCCGCTCTCGAATGATCTTCGCGGATTAAAGCCGTTGGTTGAGGCGCTAAAGCGACCTGGAACGGGTTTTATCGATCAGATTAAGGTGCTATTTCTCAGTTCAAATCCCGCCGAGGTTATTCCTGACGACAGAAAACGAGTCCTTAAGGAATTACTTGCACGCGACCTAGCTATGCTTCGTTTTGCCAAAGGCAGCGATATCATAGAGATTCGATTGGAGGATATTTGACTATGCCAAGCTACGATCTAGAAATCTGTCGCGAGGTGCTTGAGACCGCTTATCGAGAGAAGCTTGGAATTACTTTTAGTCGCTCTATAGCCAAAATCGGACAGGAACGTCACCCTGTCTGGAGGAATGTCTCCGATACTGATCTAACGAGTGAATTACAACCAGACTCTACGGGCTCAGCTGGACTACTTCTCGATCCTGAAATCGGGCTCCTCTTGTACATTCTGCCATTCCATTCAAAAACCAATTTGCACAAGCAGATCGTACGTGCGCTTGCGCTGCGCTCTCAATTATCAGTGGAGAGGAACTACTCAGGATCTCGAGGCGACAATAGTGATCAACGAGGTTCTTGGCGTGTTGCCATTCACTGGTTGGTCCCGGTTAACATAAAGCTAGTGTGGACCAACCAAATCGAGAAGATACGTCGTGACACTGCTTTCTCTGAAGAACTTTCATTAGACGCAATCTTTCTCACCGATGACGATACAAAAAATCAAATCGTTCGGCACGGATTTCCTCGTCTTTTGATTACGACACGTGAAGTGTTTAAAAAACTGAAGCTGGAGGATATGACGATTTGGTTAAGCGCCGACGCCCTCGTAAAGAGGACACTATCTGACTTTGGGGCACACTTTCACAATCCGCGGCAACGTGAACTTGCGAATGAAATCGTTCAGGCGGTGAAAGACTTCGAGATTGCCTCAAAATCAGCAGTGTCTAACCTCCCCGGAAGTCCTTCTTCAGCACGTAAGCTTCGAAAAATCCACATCCGAGACTTTCGCAACCTCCGCGATGTACGCTTCGATTTTGGTGTTCCCTCGGTGAGCGCTAGTGTTGTTCACGGTCCAAATGGAACAGGCAAAAGCAGTTTATGCGAAGCTATTTCTATGGCTCTATTCAGGTCGTCATTTCGTTATAAAACATTCGCCGATAGCACGCGCGAGAAGGATGTCACAGCTCACGATCGCGCGCGTGAATACCTCGAAAGATATTTAACTCCTTTAGATGACTCAAAGACCGAGCCTCAGATAGCCGTAGATGATGAGCCGCTCGCACGGCCTCAGCTCCTTCCAAAAGATCAAGCAATCAGGTTGATCTCGTGATGGCAGGAACAATACTCACGCAAGACACGAGTTTGGAATTTGCTCGAATGCCTTCTCATGAGCTTGGAGCACGCGTGTTACGAGGTTATTCCGAACTCGCAGACCATATTGAGGACTTTTCCGATAATCGAGTGAGTCAAGCGAATGAGTCGCGTCAGCGCTTCTTGCGTCTTCTAGGTCTATCAGCGGCTATCACGAAGTTAGACTCCGCATACGAACGCATTGCGCGACGGGAAATAGACAAGTTCTTACCAGCGTTACCGAAGGGGTTGATCGAATGGCTTGAAAGGCTCCCAGAATCTACGGGCGACGCAGACCGTAATCTCGGGCGACGTTGGCACTCTTGGGGGGAAGAGTCGGCGCGCAGCGAAATAGCACGGCAGGTCGCATCACTACATGACAAACCTAGTGAAGTGGCGAGAGAGATTGCCCAATGGCTAAGAGCATTTAATGATCTGTTAGAAACATCCGAGGCGCTTGTAAGTGGTATCAAGATGAAACTTGATCCGATTCGACAAGATTTAGATCATCTAGCTGAGCTCATAAGAGTCTGGGGAATGTGGATGGTTGAACAGGAAAGGACTGCAACTCCTTCCTCACCTGAAACAGAGAATCTACAGAATAAGCTACAAAAGCTCCAGGAAGAGCAGGTAAGTGTCCTCAATAAAGGCACAACTGCCAAAGCCCATTTCGAACACCTAATGGCGGTTGAAGTATATGTTAGGGACTCGTGGTCAAAGGATCATGTTGACACATGCCCAACCTGCGGCGCAGACCACGCGAATCGTGGCGGCATCTTCAAAGTAGTTCAATTACTGCGCGAACAGACCGCTGCGGAACGTGAAAGTTTAAGGAATGAATATTCACGTTTGAGGGTTGAAATTGAGCGGGTTCAGAAACAACTTGCTGAGTTTGGTGTTGGCGAGTGCCCGGTGAGTGTAGAAGAACAGTCAAGAATCACTGAATACTTCCAATGGCTAATCCCTTCTGGCATTGGCATAGCAGAATGGATTCGTGACAAAAACCAGCGTGAATTACTGATCAAAGATATCGCCGCATTACGTTCGACTCCGTCCTTACCCGGCGCTCTACGCATAGACTACGAGTCTGAGCGCGTTCAACAAAGTATAGTTTCTCAGTTTGAGGAAGCCAATAGAACCTTTGAGGAACCCAACAACTGGAGACCAGTTAAGACTAAACTAACTGAGACATTGGCAGGAATTGTTCGAGATCACTTACCAAATACGTTAGCAAAACTCTGGTGCGAAATAGCGTTGAATCTTACGTCGGCGCCCTGGCTTTTACCCGAACGACCCTGCGTTGACGTTATCAGTCGACGCGGCGAACAACGTTCGACAGTTCGAGTGAAAGACCGTCTCGCTAGATACATTTTGAATCAGTCAGAAATACACATCCTGGGCTTGGCGTGGTTCTTTACCAGCTATCTGACTCGTTCACGTTTTTTTCACGCCTGCATGGTGATGGATGATCCAGCTCAAGAGCTAGATCAAACAAGCTTCCGAGATCTTTGTCGCCTCTGGGAAACCATTGTTCGTCTACACAAGGTCTATAAACGGCCACTAAAACTCATTCTCATGCTTAATCAGGAAAACCGGGCAGTAGAGGCGGCGCGAGCTACGAGTGGAGTCCTTTATGTCCTCGATTGGGCTCGCGACCAAGAGCGCTCGATTCGCAAGATCAGTGTAGTAGGAGAAGGGTTTTATGCGCCGGAGCCCACCAGCTTATTTGAAAAAACCGGGTAATGATTCGACTCACATCCGCGAAATTCTGTGATCCCATTCAAAAGAGGGCGACCTAACTTGTCACCGGCTTAGCCCCATCTTCACATTTGGGTTGAGAGGCTAAGTTGAGGAACCGCGTGAAAACATTAGAAAAAGTCAGGTATGGTTCTACTCGCGAGGTCACGTTCAAATCACGTCGCGACTTTCTTTTCGTTGGCCCCTAATGTCGATTGATCGGTGTTCAGCACCAGCCCTCGCGAACCTCGCCGTTTGAGCCATTAAGCATCTGCAGCTGTGTGTTCGAATATGGGTTTCGGGTTGTAACCGTTCAATAAGGACGGTCGTCTGATAACAGCGGATTAATTATGTTCTCCCAAAACCGCGCTTGGCGGCGCTGGAGAACATAATCGCTGTTATCAAACGCGTCGCTTCCATTCCTTTTCTTTTCTATTCCAAGGGGCTGCAGTTACTTCAGCAGGCGTATTGCATCGGGGGCAGCACTCGCCTTCGGTTCGTGTCTCGCGTGCTAAGCTGAAATCTTTGCACACTCTCCAAGTCGCCCCTCTTCTTCCGTCTGGGGCGGAACGGATCGTAATAGCACGTTGCTCTTATGTGCACTCTGGGGGGTGTCCACTGTACGTTATCTTTATGAACTGGACCCTCAGTCGCCGTGCCGAATTCTGCCGAGATCGCAATAAAGAATGAAACCAGGTAGAGCAGATAGGAAAGAGGCCGCCTGAGGGAATCGGTTGAAGCACTCGCAGTCGGAGACACGCGAACGACACGGGAAAGTGCAGCGATTCTGGACTGTCGCTTAAGGCCGGTCTATTCATTAGGCAAAATTGAATCATCCTCATTAGCCTCGCTTTCCCGGTAACGTGAAAAGTATGATGTCCAAGAACGGGCGAACGTCGACTAATTCTGAGACGTCCTCTTACGAGAAGGCCAGCTCGTTATTTAGCAGGTACTTGACGGCCGGACCATGATCCGATCTCCATGCCCGATCAATGCTCTGTTAATTCCGAACACACTTTGACGATCCAGAGCACGAATGCGTGTCTCAAACTCATTGGAAAGTTAGCGTATTAACGCCCCGGCAACACTGCGGAGTTCCCGATCTGAGCCGCCAGATGATCATACTGCCTGAATCAGACGAAGACTTGCTGCGTGAATGCGAGGTCGAGACCTTCCGTTCGAGTGGGCCAGGGGCCAGCATGTCAACAAGACGGAAAGCGCAGTTCGGCTGAGACACTTGCCTACGGGTGTTGTCGTCACTTCACAGCAAGAACGCAGTCAACACCGGAACAAGGCACTCTGTCTACAACGGCTTCGCAAGAAGGTCGACCAGATGAACTGCCGTCCTGCGACACGCGTTCCCACGCGGATTCCCCGGAGCGCCAAGAACCGCACGCTCAAGGAGAAAATACAGCGTTCACAAATCAAGCGATTGCGATCGAAGCCGTTGGCGGAGGATTGAGCATGGCCAGGTGCTATCATGAGAGCGAGGGAAACAAAGGGGGACGCGCGGTGATAACTGTCGCAAATCGGATCTACGTGAAGCAGGAATATGCCGAGGCTTTCGAGCAGAGGTTTCGTGAGCGTGCAGGATTGGTGGATCAAATGCCTGGTTTTGTTTCAAACCAGATCCTGCGCCCGGTTAACGAAGGAGACCCTTACGTCGTTTTTACCATCTGGAATAGCCGTCAGGACTTTCTTAACTGGGTGCGCTCTGATGCGTTTGTGAAAGGGCACGCGCAGTCTGGCTCGCTGCCGAAGGATGCGTTTTCACGATCGAACGTGTTAGAGATGCACGAGGTGGTCCAGGATTCCAGTCGCCTTGATTTAGAGCCGGAGCCACATGGTGGCCCGTTCAAGTTGCATTAGGACGCTTTGCGTGAGGGAGAGCACAGCCTGGTTTCGAGGCAAACGATGCAATCTAGAATTATTCAAATCGCGGGCCTCGCATTCACAATTGCTTACGCCGTGTTCATTGTGTGGATCTACGCCACCGAGCCCCGCACGTTCAACGAGGTGGCGACCAGCGCTGAAGTTGCTGCCGGCACTTACCAGATAAACCAGGAAAAGTTTGATTCCGCGCTGGATCTCTTCCGGCGGGAACAGTTTCGTGCGGCTCGCGACGAATGGCAGCGCGCAGATCCGGCGCAAGGCGATGCGCGCACACAGTTCTATATTGCTTATTCCTTTTACCGCGAAGGCTGGGGCCGTCTTTATTACGACCAGCAGTTGTTCAAGCAAGGTCTGGAGGCAGTTAATCGCGCCATCGGTCTTGCATCAGCCAGCCCGCTTACCGTGGACGATCCGAACTTGCGCATGCGTAGCGCTGCCGAGTTGAAGGCGGAATTAGAGCAAGGCACTGAACGCAGCTGGAGCGACGTCAATCCACTGAAGGTGCTACGCACGAGGAAGTGAAGGGAAGCGTCAGTTGTGAGTAGTCAATTGATCTTCGGTCTTTGGTCTTGGGTTTTCGGATGAGGGGTGATCTGATCGAAGACGAGAGATCAAAGACCAATCGGTCCAGGAATCGCGCGCTTTTGAATCATGTCGCGCTGCCAATGCTCTTTCTGACGGTAGTGCTGCTGGGCGGACTGCGCGTGGGCACAGAGAGCCGAACCTTCATTTTCGTCGCACCGCCGCTAGTCACGCTCTTGCTCGCGGTTCTATTGGTACTTCTCCTCGTACGCGGCCGTCTAATTAGGTTTCATCAATGGATCGCGAGCGATCTTCCGCCTCTCACGAATGTTGTCCATATCTGGTTGCTCATCACACTCTTTTTTGCCTCGGCCCAGGCTTTCAACTCTGTGCTGCCCGAGCACGGTTTGCTTCACTGGTTGTTCTCGTTCTTTTTTCTGTGGACGCTCTGGAACAATCAATTCTCCTCGTTTGACCCACGCAGGCTTTTGCGCAGCCTCGCGATACTCTTCGGAACAGCTTTCGTTCTCAAGCACATGCTGCTGGCGAGCCTGTATAGTCCGGAAGGTGGGTGGCTGAAGCGAGTAGCAGGGACGCTGTTACAGGGTGTATCGCTTGGCACGTTGGACGCGCCAAACTTTGCGCCCGCCACGGGCTACATTTCTTTCTTTACACTGATTCTTTACATCGCGGGTTTGATCCTGCTGGCATTCGCAGGGGACGACGAAATCGACCCGGTCGTTTATCCGGTTGTCGAGGAATATCGACAACTGCCTACTACCGATCGGCGGGAGGTGCGCGACGGAATTCTGGATGATCAACCAGAGCCCGGGGCTAGAGTGGAACGCCAACCTGCACGCCGCGATGAGTAACTCCCTTACCACCACAATCCAAAGAAAAGAATACCTATTCCCATTACTAACGCAGAAATACCGGCTAATAAGAACGCGGATGATTCAGCCTCCTTGAGTCGTACAGGACTAGTCTTCATCAACGCTTCGCGCAGACCAGCGTGGAGCGCCAGAAGGATCTCAAAAATCCCGATCACGAGAAGGGTACAGGCGAGAATATATTTCCACATGGCCATAGCATACTACTAGCATTATATGCAGGTGCACGTTTTGTACCTGCGCGCACTCCGTTGTGCCTTGGTTGTGACAGACTGTCAGTAAGGTTGAGACTTCTCTTCGTCTGTACGTGGCATCACAGTTGCGACGTATTAGAGGCAGAAGATAATCGTTCTAATTCATTGCATGGGAGGCTCAGTATGCGTAAGGATTTACTGGCAGGATTGTGTGGGCTTGTCCTTTTGACCGCAATAGCGGGTCAAGCTGTGGGGCAGGAAACCCGCACGCAAGACAAGAGCGCCGCAGAAAAGACTGCTGACAAGGCTAAAGATGTAAAAGACAAGACGGTCAAGGGTGCAAAGACCGCCGGCGAGAAGACGAAGGACGTCGGCACTGAAGTCGTCGACAAGGCCGGAGATGTGAAGGACACGACGGTCAAGGGTGCGAAGGCCGCTGGCGAGAAGACGAAAGACGTCGGCGCCGAGGTCGGTGACAAGGCTGGAGATGTGAAGGACACGACCGTCAAGGGCACGAAAGTGGCCGCCGAAAAGACGAAGGCTATAGGCGCGGAGGCGGCGGATAAAGGCGAGGACGTCGGTAAGAAGACCGAGAAAGGCGCGAAGAAGGCAGGCAACTGGTTTACTCGGGCGTTCAAGAAAATCTTCTGAAGAAGGTCTGACGCGCAGTTCGACGGAGAAGCTCTAACGCATACGCCGGCGCGGTGATTTCGCTTGGGTAGATCCAAACGGCCGACACCAAATCGGCTGACCGCTTCTTCACAAGATCTGGCATGTGATTCTTAATACAAAGGCTCATGCTAAGCCGCTGTGTCGTTCGGTAAGAAAAATCGCAGCGCTGATTAACTCGGCGGCAACGAATGGCTTCGGAATGTGTATTCCGTATCCAGCGGCCAGCGTGCGCTTTCGGTCGTCGATTCCGGCATAGGCCGTTAGTGCCATGGCAGGAGTTCTTCCACCATGCTCTTCAGCGAGCTGACGTATTCTGCCAATCAGATCATAACCGTTCATCTCCGGCATTCCGATGTCTGAGATCAGGAGATCGAATCGTTGTCGTTCCATCAGATCCAACGCTTCAGTGGCAGAACCGACTGAGACCACTTCGGCTCCGCACTTCGTCACCACCGCGGCGACAAGCTCACGAGTGTCCCGTTCATCATCGACGACGAGGACGCGTAGACCACTGAGCGAGTGTTGCGCTGTGGTCGGCCTATTCTGTTTATTCTTTGGTTCTGTTTTTTTCGCTGCGTTGGGGACTTCATGAAGACTCGGCAGCGGAAGCATGACTCTGAATGTGGTACCCGCATTTTCTCCGGAGCTTTCAGCCGTTACCGTCCCTCGATGAAGTTCAACCAACTGACGCACAATTGAGAGCCCTAGTCCAAGCCCACGATTGCTGCGTGTGTTCGAGGAATCGGCTTGGCGAAAGCGCTCGAAGACGTGCGGCAGCAGCTCGGGGGCGATGCCTTGGCCGGTGTCGTTAACGCTAATCGCAATGTGCGAGTCATTTTTTTCCAGTAGTACCTGGACGTCACCTCGGTCAGGCGTAAACTTTATCGCGTTGGTTAATAGGTTCCGGACAATTTGCTGAAGACGATCGCCATCGCCCAGGAAGGACCCGATGTCAGAGTCGAGTACAGCCCTCAAAGTAATGCGTTTGGCTTCGGCCGCGGGACGTTCGTCTTCAATCACGGCCTGAATCAACGGCGCGAGTTTGACCGCGCGTAGGTCGAGGCAGAGTTTGCCGGTCATGATGCGCGAGATGTCGAGCAATTCATCGATGAGTCGCCCTTGAGCTCGAGCGTTGCGAGCGATGGTTTCGATCGCACGAGCAGTCTGCTGTGTATCGAGCTTACCGTCGGTGAGCAGATGTGACCAGCCGAGGATCGAGGTAAGAGGAGTCCTCAATTCATGCGACAAGGTGGCAAGAAATTCATCCTTGACGCCGTTAGCCAAATCAGCTTCCGCGCGTGCTGATTGTGTCGTTGCCATGAGTAGCGACCGTTCTTTCTCCGCTCGCTTTCGATCACTGATGTCGCGGATGTTGCACTGTATAACTTGATGACTATCTTCTTCATACACGTTGCTGACAAACTCCACATCCCTGAGCTTTCCGTTTGTGGCTTGAAGCGGCAAGTCTTCGTAGCGGAGATAGCCTGTTCTCTGCAACTCTTTGAAGGCCTCCTGGCTAGCCTCCTTATCACTGAAGAGACCTATTTCCCAAAGCTCCTTTCCTAAGAACTCGACGTGTGAGTAGCCCAACAACTCAGTCATGAATGGATTCACGTCGGTGATTTTTAGAGTGACAGCATCGAGAATGAGTATTCCGTCACGCGCAGCTTCAAAGAGACGTCGGTAGCGGAGTTCTGAAATGCGCAGTCGTGATTGCGTTTGGTCGCGGGCGGGTGACTCATCGTCGTTCACAACATTTGAATCACTGTTCTTAACCTGCAAGACTTTCGTTGATGATGACATCGGAAACTCTAGTCTCGTTAAATCGTGGAGAATCGAGACGGCACATTCACGCTGCGTAGGCGTCGCTTCATTGGCCGATCGCCTGCCACTAGAGGCGATGACTGTATGACTCTCGTTACTATGTTGTTTTGTTCGACGAATTTGGTTGCCCTCAGACCATGAATGTTTACATTGCCTGGGGAGATCCGTCTGTGTGCTACCCCACATAGAGGGTTGAGTCTGTTGTCGAGGTGCGAATAGATTACAACAACTGGAACGCATCCCGGTCGCCTGAGATGCGATGCCTGATCAATCTGTCAGGCGAAGAAAAAGAGGGCGGATGTCCACCCTCTCTTACTAGAAATACGTCTGCTTTACGCTGTTTTCGCAGCTGCGAGCTTGTGAAGCGTTGAAGTGGCAAGCTCAGCGACCCCAACTCTGGGCGTTCCCTCCACCAGACTCGTGAGGGTTTTCAATACCTCAGGATATCCGGAAACATTGTAGGCCTCCGCCTCCTCTTTAGTGTCCCAGAAGCTGATAGCAATAGCTTCCGAGCGGTCTGGGGCGACGAAAGTCATCTCATCGCGGAATCCCTTTTGTTTACGAAGGAGTGGCAAAATCTTGCTCTCAACAACGTTGGTAAACTCGGTGGTGGCGTTCGGCTTCAGTTCCATTATGACATGGCGTGTAAACATGGTTAGCTCCTTAGGTTGGTTGGCTATGGACTTCAGATGATCTGGGTGATTCCAGAGGAGCTGAGAAGAGAGTAAGCTTGGAACTCGGTTCGCCGCGTACCTTATCACTCAACTGCGTGTTTACCTAATGAGGTCTATAGTGTCATGAATATGAATTCTGAGGCACGGATCTTAATAGACCACGTTTGGGAGCGCTATTCAAGCGATGATCCACGATTCAGGAGACGCGCGAATTCGTTACTCAACTCCTGTGCATGAATGCGAGCGTCGCGCAACTTCCAAAAGGCAGGAATAGACAGTTCTGCTTCAGTTGGTTGTTTGAAGCTCCCTTTGGCTGCCTGAGAATCCACGAGGCTTAGCTGCGGGTGCTGGTCCTCTTCAGCATTCAATGTATTAGTAATTTCCACTTTTGACTCTCTCGCCTGCTTTCCTCCTTTTTCAGATGGTTCAAATCGTATAGCAATTCCAAGAGTAGAGGGTCTGTGCTCTAACGCACATAGCCATAGATATGATCTCAGAGAGTGTGTCATTTACAATGATGACGAACAAAGGAGGATCCGGGAAACCTTTTTGGGGCAGCCCGTCTCAGAGTTAACAAGACTATGCGACTAATAGAAATAGCCATAGGCATAATTTTGTTAGGTGGTGCAGCATGGACCACGGTTAGGACTTATAGGGGACGCGGCATCTCGTCGATTTTCGTCCTCGCGTTTGCCGTATTCCTCGTCGCCCTGGGTTTGTCTTTTATCTTTGGTGCCTTTGGCGAGTTTGTGCGCAATTTGAGGTTCGGGAGCGAGTGGCTCAAATGAACCCATCAGCATCGCGCAACTAAGCGGATGTAGTGCGTATGTAGTATATGCTGCATTTGACATATAGCACTACGAAGCGTAAGGTTGGATCGAACCGAGACCAGCTAACTCCATTCTCAGCTCTTCTGGACCCGCCAGATTCGTCTGAAACTTACAGCTCAACTACCAAAAGTTAAGGGTGTTTTCCCGCGCTATTAGTTTGTCATTATTGGGCGTTTGTTAACGCAGCGGTAATGGCGATACCAATTCGCAGCCTCGCAGCCCACTCCCGGTAGACACAAAAAGGAGATTGAAAGAAGTTATGACGACGAATCTACAACCACTGCATGACCGCGTGATCGTGAAACGCATTGATGAAGGCGAGCAAGTGCGCGGCGGCATCATCATTCCCGACTCAGCGAAAGAGAAATCGCAAGAGGGCGAAGTGATTGCCGCAGGCCTTGGCAAATACAAGGAAGACGGCTCCCGCCAGCCATTGGATGTCAATGCAGGCGACCGCGTGTTGTTCGGCAAGTACGGTGGCTCAGAGATCAAGGTCAACGGTGAAGAGCTGTTGATTATGCGCGAGGACGAGATTCTGGGAATTATCACTCGCGCTGGTGCAGCAGCCGGCGGCAAAAAAGGCAAATAGGTTCTGGCATAAACGCAAACTGACGTTTGAAAAACTTATGTTCCACAACCCGCAGACTTTGCGTTTGCGTGACACCTTTAAATAGGAGAAGAGACAAAGATTATGGCGAAGCAAATAATTCATGGCGAAGAATCGCGAGCGGCAATTTTGCGGGGCGTGAATCAACTCGCTGATGCAGTGAAAATCACCCTTGGTCCAAAGGGCCGCAACGTCGTTCTCGATAAGAAATACGGCAGCCCGACCATCACGAAAGACGGCGTGACAGTAGCGAAAGAAATCGAACTTAAAGATGCGAGGGAGAATATGGGTGCGCAGATGGTGCGCGAGGTAGCGTCAAAGACCAGCGACGTTGCAGGCGATGGTACAACCACCGCAACCGTGCTCGCGCAGGCCATTTTCCGCGAAGGCGTGAAAACCGTGGCGGCTGGCGCAAACCCGATGGCTCTGAAACGCGGCATCGATAAAGCCGTCGAGCGCGCAACTCGAGAGATCAAGAAAATGTCGAAACCGGTCACTGGAGAGATGATCGCGCAGGTCGGCACGATTTCGGCAAATGGCGACCAAAGTATCGGCGCGTTAATTGCCGAAGCGATGGACAAGGTTGGTAAAGATGGCGTCATCACCGTCGAAGAATCGAAAACAATGGAGACGGCTTTGGAAGTTGTCGAAGGAATGCAGTTTGATCGCGGCTACCTTTCGCCCTACTTCGTCACTGACGCGGAAACGATGAAAGCCGTGCTCGAGAATCCGGTCATTCTGCTCAGCGAAAAGAAGATTTCGGCGATGAGAGACATGCTGCCCATTCTTGAGCAGGTCGCTAAGTTGGGCAAACCAATCTTGATTATCGCGGAGGATGTAGAAGGCGAAGCCCTCGCAACTCTCGTGGTCAACAGACTGCGTGGCACGATCAACGTCGCGGCGGTCAAGGCGCCAGGCTTCGGTGATCGTCGTAAGGCGATGCTTGAAGACATTGCGATCCTTACGGGTGGCAAGGTCATCAGCGAAGACCTCGGGATCAAACTCGAGAACGTCAAGGTCGAAGACCTGGGTACCGCAAGACGTGTGACGATCGACAAAGAGAACACGACTATCATCGATGGCGGTGGCGAGACCAAAGATCTCCAAGGTCGCGTGAAAACACTAAAAACTCAAATTGAAGACTCTACCTCAGACTATGACCGCGAAAAACTGCAAGAGCGGCTGGCGAAACTCGTTGGCGGAGTCGCAGTGATTCGCGTTGGCGCAGCCACGGAAACCGAGCTCAAGGAGAAGAAGGCGCGGGTTGAAGATGCGATGCACGCGACGCGTGCGGCAGTAGAAGAAGGCATCGTGCCGGGCGGCGGTGTCGTATTCATTCGTGCCGCGAAAGTGCTCGACAAATTCAAACTCTTCGACGCCAATAACGAGGACGAACCAGCTGGCGACGTAGACGAACAAATCGGCGTCAGCATAGTCAAACGGGCCCTGGAAGAGCCGCTGCGTCAGATTGTTTCAAACGCCGGCAAAGAAGGCGCCGTCATTGTCGAAAAAGTTCGTCTAGAGAAGAACCCAAACATCGGCTATAACGCAGTAACCGAAAAGTTTGAAGATCTTGTGGCTGCGGGTGTGATTGATCCCGCCAAGGTGACACGTTGCGCGCTGCAAAATGCCGCGTCAATCGCAGGGCTGATGCTCACGACTGAAGCGCTCATTTCTGAGCTACAGGAAGATGACAAGCCGAGGGCAATGCCCGGCGGCATGGACATGTAATTCTGGGGCAAATTGGGAAGCCAACATATTCACTATGGGGACTTCTGTTAACTCGCCGAAGGAGAAGTCTTCTGGAAGTGAGAACCCTACACAGGGAAAAGGTAAGAAACTTATGTCTATGAAACTTTATGTCGGTAATCTCTCGTTTGACACGTCGAAAAATGAACTACAAACGTTATTCGCGCAAACGGGCACAGTCGAAAACGTATCGTTGATCGAAGATCGTGAAACAGGTCGCTCGCGTGGCTTTGGCTTCATCGAGATGTCAACGAAAGAAGAAGGCGCCGCGGCTATAGAGAAATTCAATGGCCAGGAGCTAAGCGGACGAACGTTGAAAGTCAACGAAGCCAAGCAGCGTGAAAAACGCGTGGGCTTTTAGTTAAGAGCAGCATCGCGAAGAGTGAAGGGGATCTCGGGTTTTAAAAAGACCCGGGATCGTTTTCATTACGAATGTCGATTCGCAGACAGCTTTCTGGGCCAGTCCAGTACGTATGTTGTAGCTTATGCTGGGCTTTCCGGTTAACATCGCATAACTGCTACTTAACCTAATCTCGGTCGTCATGTAAGGTGGACATCATGAGCGAAGAGGTACAACCCAATCCGGTCAAATCAAAGCCCGCAGCACAGCGCTTCCTTATTTATGCTGGAGTACTGCTCGTCATCTTCTTGTTGGGTTTTGTCCCGATGTGGCTCAGAGCTCGAGCGGCCAGCAGCAGTCTTGTCGAGACCGAGCACCAATTAATTAAGGTGAGGATGCAGAGCAGTCTTGCCTCAGCAGCAATAGACGCGCGGCGAGGCGACTATGAGCCAGCCCGCCAGGCCGTTAGTCAGTTCTTCACGTCCTTACGTGCAGAAATGGATAAGGGGGATACTTCGAACTATACACAGGCCCAACGACAAGGTATGCAGCCACTGTTTGCCGGTCGCGATGAACTTATCACTCTGCTTGCGCGGAGCGATCCTGCTTCCGCAGATCGGCTCGCCGATTTGTTTGTGGCATATCGGAAGATCATGAGTGGCTGAAAGACTCGAGACGGGTGAACTCTCGACGGATATTCACAAGGGCGCGCCGTCTTTTCCCCTTAGTTGCCTTGCGGACAAACCGCTAGTCTTGCCTACTCTTTTCCGCCTTCGAAGTCTTTTGAGGTTTTCCAAACGACTGACTAACTGTGAACTTCGCGCAACGGCGCGAATACGATTTCTCCCGCGCTCACCTGAGGGCGCTACAGCCTGACTGAATGAGTGTCTGTATTCCTCGTGAACAATCCCATCTCCCTGGCGTTCGAGTTCCTTGGTCTTATAGTGGTCCATATTGACGTTGTTTTTCCTGCTCGTGTTCTTTACAGCAAGCCGTGCCTTTCACCCTCAGTTGTTAGTTCTAAACCTAAGCTAAGAGCCTCGGGTCAGCGAGCGTAATTACACCTGCGATATGCAAGTGTTAACACTTCACAGACGATCGATTATCCATTCAGGGCTTCCAAATGATGGAACGGTGAAAACACCTGCCATGCGCGCGTGGTAACACGGTTTCGTGGTCTTTGAATCCGCCTTATGTTGGTAATCGTAATGCTGAGGCGATTGAGCAATGAATTTCAATTGGAAGGCATTTACAACTTGAGAGGCGAGGAAGAAAAGAAATGTCGAGCGCGATTGGAATCCAAAAGGCAATAACACTAAACGAAGACGAACAAGTTGCTGAAGCACTGTCACGGGTGTTGGCTGATACATTCACGCTGTATTTAAAGACGCACAATTTCCACTGGAACGTCATTGGACCAATGTTCCATACGCTGCACCTAATGTTCGAGGAGCAGTACAACGAACTCTGGCTGGCAGGCGATGCCATCGCCGAACGGATCCGTGCACTCGGATGCATTGCGCCGGGCTCGTACCGCGAATTTTCGAAGCTCAGTTACCTCCAGGAAACTGAGGCTCTACCGAGTGCTAAGGAGATGATCGCTGAATTACTAAGAGATCATGAAACGTGTGCACGCACTGCCCGTTGGGCACTTTCGGTTGCGCGCACGACCGTTGACGCACCGACCGAAGACTTGCTGACACAGCGTGTGATGGCCCATGAGAAAGCTTCGTGGATGCTCGGAAGCATTCTCGCCGAAGACTGACCGGCGATGGTTGCGCAACGTGAAGCTGCGTGAACGCTAAGAGATGTGTTGGAAAAGATTTAAGAATGAATGATCAACTCACACACTAAATGAGAAGAGGAGGGTTGGTTCATGAGACACCAAGACAAAATGAAAATACAGAGACGACATCGTAGAAAGCTCTTTTGGCTATTTGCAGTGGCTGCGGTTTGTGCGTTGTTGTTCGAGGAACAAGTAGCCGTCGTTTACGTGCTTTCGACCCTGGCGATATGCGGACTAATGATTGTGGTCGCGTTTTCGAATTTGGAAGCCAGAGATGCGGAGATGCAAACCGCTGCCATCAGAGAAGCCGCTGACGACATGAGTAAAAACTCCAGGGACTGGAGTAGAGACAAAAGAAGAGCCGCGTAACAACCGACGCCCGAGCGAAACGCAAAGAATGAACGATTAGCAGAAATCATTCGAACGCAGTTCAGAGACGAGGTTCAAATGCCGATTTACAAAACAATATTGCGAAGAAAAGAGGAGATCGCCGACGGAACAATGGCATTCCATTTTGAAACGCCAGGAGGTTTTGCCTTCAAAGCTGGACAATTTGGTGACTTTACTCTGATCAATCCAATCGAAACCGATGCCGAAGGGAACACGCGAGCGTTCTCTTTGGCGAGCGCTCCTTACGAAGATACTCTGATGTTTGCGACTCGAATGCGTGATACTGCCTTCAAGCGGGTATTAAAAACAATAGAGATTGGAACAGAAGTCTCGCTGGATGCTCCTTATGGCTCTTTTACCCTCCACAATAACCCGAGAATCCCGGCCGTCTTTCTTACGGGTGGCATCGGAGTCACCCCTGTTAGAAGCATCGTGCTGCAAGCTGCTCATGACAAACTTCCTCATAAGATCTTTCTTTTCGATTCGAACCGCAGGCCGGAAGACGCTGCTTTTCTGGGCCAACTGATGGAAGCACAGCAGAAAAACCCAAACTACAGGTTTGTCGGGACGATGACGGAGATGAAAAAATCGAGCCAGAAGTGGGTTGGCGAAACTGGATACATCACGAAGACCATGCTCGTTGAATACATTGGGGACCTCACGCTTCCCATTTATTACATCGCCGGCCCCGCAGCAATGGTGACTGCGATGCGTAAAACGCTGAACGAAGCAGGAGTCGACGATGACAATATTCGAACAGAGGAATTTTCAGGCTATTGAGCCGGGCTTCAAGGGAGAGATGAACATCAAGATACCCGTCCCTTTGCACGTTCCATAAATGCAGGCTATTGTCGTGCTCAAATGTTAGCTTGACTCTTTTCCATGGAAATCGTTTTACCTCAGCCATTCTGAAATTCTCTTCTACTGTTGGTATGTCGCAAGCTCTCCCCGATGCACAGATCTACGAACCAGGTCTTCTTAGTAAACTCTAAAATGAAGTGTTCAGCTTTGACTGGTAGAATTGGCGTAAGTAGCAAAGCCGATTTCGCAACCACGCGTTTATTTGAAACGAATGAAGAGTAAGGAGGACACAACGATGGCTGATCCGATCGCTAGAAAGCGTCTGAAGAAGAAAATGCTTGACCGATGGGAGAATGAGGGCGGAAGGATTGCCACTGACACAACAAGTGCGGATTCGAGCAGACCGACGAGCGAAGATAAGGGCCCCGGTAGGAAACTATCTTCTCCGAGCGATAACTCGACGGTGGGCGCCCCGGCATCTCCGACAAAAAGGCGCAAGCCTACTCGCAAATAGTTACGTTCAAAACGCAGTGTTGACAGACTGGAGCGCTTGGGTTTCGTGGCGCGCCGACCTTGCGGTCTTGTGATGAGAGATTCAGATCGCGCGCGCGTCGGCGATGTCATTAGTGCTTAAGGAGCTTGATCGCGTTCGAGTCTTTTAGAGTTCCGCCTCGCCATTGACTCTTAGGGGTTTTACTTCCGATAACTTCAAAACGGCAACGTGGAGAACCCTCACGATCGCACTGCTCTCGGACCTCCAACTCTATTACTTCGGACAGGAGTGTTTCCGCCAGCCTGCAAACCTCCGGATGCTCAGCGACAGCCGTAGCCAGCGGACAACTCTCGCTGCAGATGACAAGCTGTTCGTTCTCCTTCTCAACACATGCTGCTCCGCCTATGGCTTCCAGGGCAAGGAGTCCTCTAGCGATGCGACTTTCCATGTCGCCGTTCTTTTTGCTGGCAGCTTGAGCACCAGCCAAGGAACGGCCTACCTCGCGCAAAACCTCCTCGAGCGCCAATGGCGTTAGTCGTCCTTTAAGTACGGCAATAAGTTGATTGAGCAGGGCGTCATACGCTTTCGGAAAGAGTTGCTCCGCTTCGTCCGTCAACTGGTAAGCGAAATGTGGTTTACGTGTTCCGCGCTGGATACCGCTTTGCTTGATAAGACCATCACGTTCGAGCGAAAGCAGGTGTGCTCGCACGGCATTGTCTGTTAGTTCAAGTTCTTCGGCTAACCCATTGACGGTTTTCGTGGTTCCCCTCAACAGGGTAATAAGGCGGCCCCGCGTGCTCTCGAAAAACCGTTTATCGAATTTGGTGCGCTTCATTCAGGCGAAGTATTGCACGTTCTACCAATAATTACAATAAATCAAGTTAGTCCTTGACTTATTATGGTAAAGGAGTATCCTTCGCTCAAATGACAGTCGCGCGAGCGACAAGTCCAAAAAATTTTAAGTTGAAAGGATACGAAGATGGAACACATTATCGACAACCCAGCCCGAACCATTTCTCCAACTCAACATACTGAAGCCGACGTTTCCGGACCAGCATACGAGGCTTACCGGATCTTGCACGTCGGCTTCGTCGTCGCACCGATAGTCGCGGGACTGGATAAGTTTTTTAATCTCCTGGTGAACTGGGAGCAGTACTTACCTTCGTTCGTCAACAAAATGGTCGGCGGTCACGGTCACGAATTGATGCTCGTCGCCGGCGTTGTTGAAATCATCGCGGGACTCGGAGTTTTGTTTAAGCCGAAATTTTTTGCGTACGTCGTTTCTGCTTGGCTGTTAATGATCGTCGTGAACCTCCTGATGATCCCAGGCTACTACGACGTTGCGTTACGCGATTTCGGTCTGGCGTTAGGTGCTCTCGCCCTTGCACGTCTAAGCCACGAATTTGATCGCTGAGCTTCGCGGGTAATTGACCGAGTGGCAGCCACTCTCGTTTGTCAGCAGAGAAGTTCGATGAATACACAGCAAACAACATCAACCATCAGATCGGCGAGAAATTGTCGGTCCTCTTACGGTAGGAAAGGACATCCTAGCGGCCTCGAAATAAAGAATTCACGGCGGCTAATGAATTCGAGAACAGTCGAGCGCGTAGCTGAAGCACGGTTGCCAACGGACTTCGGCGAGTTCCGCATCATCGGTTATCGATCACTTAATTCGAACGAAGAGTTCGTTGTACTCGTGCAGGGCGAACTGCGGAAGGATCGGCCGAGTCTGGTCCGTATTCATTCGCAGTGTCTAACTGGCGACGTGTTTGGATCAACCAAATGCGACTGCGGCCAGCAGCTTCGCAAAGCGATGGAACTGATCGAGAGGGAAGGGAGCGGCGCAATAGTTTATCAACAGCAGGAAGGTCGGGGCATCGGCATCATCAATAAGATTCGTGCTTACGCTTTGCAGGATGAAGGCGCAGACACGATCGAGGCAAACGAGAAGTTGGGATTGGCCGTTGACCTCCGGTGCTACGAACAATGCGCGGAGATCTTGCGCCACCTGGGCGTGAATCGTGTCCGGTTAATGTCGAACAATCCCGAAAAAATCCGGGCGCTCGAAGAAATGGGGCTCAAGGTTGTGGAACGCGTGTTCGTGGTGATTCCACCAACCGATGCGGCCGAGAGTTATCTGCGTACCAAAAAAGAAAAAATGGGCCATCTGTTGGATTTCGTGTGACATGGCAAGCCCGGAACAGGTGTTAACACTCGTGGCGGTCAGGTGTTAATGCGCTACCAGCATCCCTGGTTTCAATTCAAAGTGAGACATCTACTGCTGGGACAAGCCGACCGCTTCGTGTATTTCGTCGCCCCCATGCAAAACGTGACAGACGGTCCCTTCCGCCTGCCAATTTCAAACAGAGGAGATAGAGAAAGATGAATAGCTACAAGACTCAAGACACTCCATCAAGTGAGGGGATCACGCGCCGCAAAGTATTAATTGCCGGCGGCAGTACGCTGGTCGGCGCTACTTTGCTCGGGTCGGTCTTAGAGACTGCGCTTGGGCAGACGATAGGCGCTCAGGATATGCAGCACCGGGGGATCACTTCTAAAGAAGGCGGCATGAAGCCGACATTCCTACCGGAAGCGGGCTCGACCGACGCGGTCGCTCACTCGGTCGCGGACAACCTGTTCTGGAACGAACAGATGATGGAGCACGCAAAGTTCTTCATCATGCTGATGCCGGGTCCGGAGTTGGCTGGGCCGCGCCGGCAGGCTGAGCAGTTTCAGCAGACCTTCGCCGGCCAGCTCGAGAAGGCGCGCACCGCTAACTTAGACCAAAGCAATTACAAGGACTTCAACCGCTCGACGATCGAACTCGTCAAGCCATATGTGAACTTCAAGCACAAAATGCGTGACGAGCAGGCCGCGGGCCGCCTGCAGAGCCTCGTGTGGGCAAGCTTCTTCGAGCATACAGCGCGTGAGGCCGAGCGCTTTGCCAGGAGGCTCGACCAGTTCTCGCGCGGCGACACGTCAATCAACATGAAAGAGGCGGCGGAGTTCTGGACCATAATCATGGGCGAGCACGCGGACTTTATCGCGCATCTACTCGACCCCGAGGAGAATGCGCTCATCCAGAAGGCGATGCAAACGAGCCAGGCTTTCCGGCAGATGCACAAGAACGTGCCCTCGTCGAAGGGGCCGGTTGAGAAGGCCGTGGATGACATCATTGATTTCAAGACGGCAGCCGAGAAAGGCATCCAGACCGGAGCGATCAAGAGCATCATTCACCCGACACTCGCCGACCACGTGCGGCGCGAGGCCCTAAAAGCAGCGGACGAGCTGAAGCGCGCTGCGTGATCTTCTTTGACATCATGCGAGGGGCGCATTCAAGGCTGTGCTTCTCTCTCGAAGATTGGTCGCACGTGTCGGCGCAGATGTGGCCACGATGCCCGTTCAAAGTGATGCAGCAACTAATCAACCATCCGTTAACTGATAAAGGGCTGGACCAATTTCTCGCCGATTGGCGCAAGGTCGCCTGATTTAAGGCGCAAAAGGAGACTCGTCATGTCAGACAGAAGCAATCGAGCAATCGAACCGTTCGAAGACGGCACGCGAAAAAAGAGCCACGCGAGTAAGGGGCCCAGGAATTTCATGGTGTTAATCAAGATCATGATGTTGGCCGCATCTCTCACTATCGCGCTTGGCTATCTCGTGAGCCGCAGCGAAGCTCAAGACGCCGCTGTCCAGAGTCGCAGCCAACAAGAACAAGGCTTCGATCGGCAGATTAGCGAAAACGCACAACAGATGATGAACCAGGGAAAACAGATCTTTCGCTACGACACGTTCGGCGATGAGATTTATTGGACCGACAAACTAAAACTGCATCACGCAATCCAGGGCACTAAGTTCGGTGGTGTGGGCGCGGGCGTTAGCCCCAAAACTGCACTCGCGGTCGGCTTGAAGGTGGACATGGATGCATTGCCTCAAACGTTGATCAATCAGATCAAGCAAGGCAAGGTAGACCTTGACGACCCGGCAACCACACTGGCTCTTATTAAGCTCGACGCAGTGCTGGGAGTGAAGGGCACCTTCAACCCGAACGGAAGCCTCAAGGCAGTGGGGCTCACTTGCGCCGTTTGTCACTCAACAGTTGACGATGCTTTTGCGCCGGGCATTGGGCGCCGTCTCGATGGCTGGTCCAACCAGGATTTGAACGTGGGCGCCATCGTGTCGCTGGCTCCCGATCTGAGTGCGCTAACCAATCTTCTTGGAGTCGATGAAGCGACGGTCAAGACAGTGCTTGCCAGTTGGGGACCGGGAAAGTTTGACGCTGAATTGAATCTTGACGGCAAGGCTTTTCGTCCTGACGGTAAGACCGCTGCAGTGCTCATCCCGCCTGCCTTCGGACAGGCCGGAGTTAATTTACATACGTGGGGCGGAGGCTGGGGCGGCGTCACTTATTGGAACGCTTACGTCGCTAACCTTGAACTGCAAGGGCAGGGAACTTTCTACGACGCGCGCCTGAACGACCCAGTAAAGTACCCCGTCGCAGCACGCGCGGGTTTCGGGAACAAGCGGAGTGATCCAGACCTTGTGACTGCGAAATTGGCCGCACTTCAGTTCTACCAATTGGCGATCCCTGCGCCCCTACCACCAGAGGGCAGCTTTGATCGAGTGGCCGCCGCTCGTGGGGAAACGATCTTCAAAGGCAAGGCAAACTGCGCACAGTGTCACGTGCCGCCGCTCTTTACTGAGCCCGGCTGGAACACACACAAAGCTGAAGAGATCGGCATTGACGATTTCCACGCGAGTCGATCGCCTGATAATTCTTATCGGACCGCGCCGTTGCGCGGACTCTTCTCGCACATGAAGCGTGGCTTTTACCACGACGGTCGTTTTCCAACGCTGCTCGATGTAGTCAACCACTACGACGGCTTCAAGAAGTTGAGTTTGACTGAGCAGGAAAAGAGGGACTTGGTCGAATACTTGAAGTCGTTATAGTTGGTCCAGGCGGAGAGTGAGGATCGCCTTGTTAAGTCGTGAGATGAGACTTGGACCGGCCTGCAACTCGTTGAAGTTTGCGGATCCGAATGAAGTCTGTTGCATAAGGATTCGAAGTGACTCTGAAAATGGAAATGCTGGGTTGGGCCGGGACGGCACTCGTAATCGTGGCTTATGTCCCCCAGATACACCATCTCTATGTTGAGAAATGCGCCTGGGGCATCAGCATTTCCACTTGGGTAATCTGGCTTGTTGCCGGGGCGCTGCTTCTCAGCTACTGCATCGTTCGAAACGACACCTTGTTCACATTCGTCCAAGTGATCAACATTACGGCGATTGTGGCAACTATCATTCTCGCGCGCAGGGGCAACCGGGTTTGCCCGTACCACTTAAAGACGGCTTTGAGTAGCGGAGATCAGAATGAGATGTTGAAACGTGCAGCTTAATGAGGAGACTTGGATGTCGCTTGGGTCGAAGTTGCAAGCGGCCACGAGAACTGCCGCTCTTGCGGTAACAAAATGAAACGAGCATTTAGTGGGGATTGATATCAACTGTAAATGAAGAGGAGGGATGGAATGATCACAGGCAACGTTGCGGGATTCATCCCGTGCTGGTGATGGATGTGTGGGAGCTGCCTTCCTGCTCGACTACAAACCGGCAGAACGGCCTAAATACATCGAGGCATTCTTCTCCTGACTGACGGTTTTTCGTCTAACGTATTCTAATGGCACAGAGAAACCGCTCCGGACGATGAGGTTAGATCATGAAACTATTGATTGCGGTGGATTCGGCGACTTCGGCCGAGGTGCTGGTTGGCGCGGTGGGAATTCGTCCCTGGCCTGAAGGCACGACCGCGCATGTGCTTTCGGTCGTAGCAGACACGGACGTCCCCGAAGAGGTGTGGCGCGAAGAAGGCTATGGCAAGGGCGCCGTGCGGCGGGAAATGCAAAGTCGGGGGGAGCAAATAACCAGCCTCGTCGTTGAGCGCCTAAAACAGGTCGGCATTCCGGCGGAAGTGGTGGTGACGAGGGGCGACGCGCGGCATTTAATTCCGTTTTTCGCGCGAAAGTGGTCTTCAGACTTGATCTTCGTTCGCGCTCACGTCCGCAAGGACTTGTTTCACTGGATGCTTGGCAGCGTGGCCAGAGCTGTCGTGGCAGACGCTCCTTGCACCGTTCAGATCGTTCGTGACGTAGAAGAAGATCGCGCACCCACGCTACATAGCGGAAGGAGAGTGCTGCTCGCCACCGACGGCTCAGAGACTTCGGCGTCGGCAGCCCGCGCCCTGGCCGGCCGACCATGGCCCGAAGGGAGTGAATTCAGGGTCGTGAGTGTCGAAGAGCCGTGGGCGATCAAGTCGTCAAGGATGGACTCACGAGACGCGGTTACCAGCGCCGAACAGGTGCTGGCTTCCGCAGGATTGAAAGCGACGGGAGCGGTGTTCTCCGGTAAGGCGAAAGAAGTCATTCTAGAAGAGGCACGAAAATGGGATGCCGATCTAATTGTTGTGGGTTCACACGGGCGGCGTGGTTTTAAGCGATTCCTGTTAGGGAGCGTATCAGAGGCCGTTGCGATGAATGCGCATTGCTCTGTTGTTGTGGTCCGCGATTTGGCGCGGACCTCAAGGAAAGCGCCGATCACCTCGTAAAGGCCATTGGCAGATAATGTTGTTTCCTGTATGTGCTCAAAGCCTTGCATGTTTTCTTCCTTTAAGTTCGAGGACATTCATTTCACTTTCTGACCATCCAGCATCACTACTTTATGGAAAGATGCCGAGCTCTGCGTAGCAAGTTGCGATCTTATTTATCGCGCCGATAAACGCTGCTGTCCTGAGGCTCGGAATCTTCGAATCTGCTTTCCACACTTCGCGAATCTGGTCGTACGCAACAGCCATCGACTCCTCGAGACCGGAGTTAACCAAATCGATCTCGTCGGCACCGCGCGCAACAGTTTTTCTTTCGCTGTCAGAGAGTCTCCGACCAGTATTTTCTTCGATGACGCGCAGCAGTTTCTCATAGCTTGTTGCCTCAAACCGCTTGCCCATCCTGCCGAAGCGAACGTGTGACAGATTTTTAAGCCACTCGAAATACGAGACGGTTACTCCGCCTGCGTTTAAATAGATGTCGGGGATGACCAGGACGCCTCTTTGTAGAAGGATCTCAGCTGCACGTGCAGTGGTTGGTCCATTGGCGGCCTCGGCAAGAATCTTCGCCTTGACGCGTCCTGCGTTTTCTTCGGTGATCTGATTCTCGAGCGCAGCCGGAATCAAAATGTCGCAATCAAGTTCGAGTGCATCCTCCCGGGTGTTGAGATTGGTTGCTCCCGGAAAGTTGAGGAGAGAACCGGTTTCCTTCCGGTGCTTCATCACCGCCTCGACATCAAGTCCTTTCGGGTTATAAATCGCACCCTCGTATTCCGCCAGGGCGATGATGACTGCGCCGCCTTGCTGACAAAAATGAGCTGCGTTGTAGCCGACGTTTCCCAATCCTTGTACGACGATTCGTTTACCCTCAAGCCCCTTTTCAAGGCCGAGTTGCATCATGTCATCTGCGTGGCTACATACTTCGCGCAAGCCAAAAAAGACTCCCCGTCCGGTGGCTTCAAGTCTTCCCCGAACTCCGCCCTGAGAAACGGGTTTACCGGTCACGCAAGCAAGCGCATCGATCTGTCCCGGGTGGAAAGCTGAGTAGGTGTCTGCTATCCAGGACATTTCTCGCTGTCCGGTTCCGTAGTCGGGAGCCGGCACGTCCACTCCGGGACCAATGAAGTTCTTCTTGATCAACTCCGAGGTGTATCTTCGTGTGATCTGTTCCAACTCCTGAAGCGTGTAATTCTTCGGGTTAATCTTTACGGCGCCTTTGGCACCACCAAACGGTACGTCCATAACTGCGCACTTGTACGTCATGAGCGCGGCCAACGCCTTCACTTCATCTTCATTGGCGTCTTCTGAATATCTGATTCCGCCTTTCACAGGCAGCTTGTGATGACTGTGCTGCGCCCGCCAGCCGGAAATAACCTGGTAGCCTTGTTGGGTGCGCACGGGAAACTTGAACGAATAAACGCTATTACAAATCTTAATCTGGTCCAACAGACCTTTCGGGTGCTGGGTAAACGATGCCGCTTCATCAAAATAAACTGAAACGTTGTCAAAAAAACCTGATTGAGGTTGAACTGTATTCATGAATCACTCCTTCGGTCGACCAGTTGGGCCCACAATTTCACCCACGACCGTATTCTTCGAGTAAAAGAAGATACCCTAGTGCAAGCGTCTCATCTTCCAATCGATCGCTTAGGTCCATATCTCGCGGCGCCACCGTGCCGCTCAATTGATTAAGAGACCAAATGAGATACTGGCGAATTGGTCCTCCACAAGAACGATACTCCTTGTCATGCATTTCCAGCGAGCGCACAACATCGATCCAAGACACACCTTTAAACTCTTTTTCTTGAAACCGAAATATCAATGCGTCAACGTCCTGGTGCTGCTCTCTAACTGGGATTGCTCTCCATATGCGCAGACAAAATGTGGTTCTTCTTGCTTGAAACCACGCCTGCGTCATGCTGCTTATCGTACTCGTCAATTCAATCCCCAACGAGAGTGTTATCACGCGCGAAAGGCAGGAGTTTTCTCTTGTGTTGGTGCGGGTAACGGTTTGTTATACTCGAAACCTGCAACAGTTTGGAGGCAGCGATGAGTATCCGTGGGCGATTGCTAGCGCTGGCAATAGGAGGTGTTCTTCCGCTCTTAATCGTCGGACTCACGGTGCTGTGGGTGGTTTGGAGTGAAAAGCAAAACCAGCTCAATGATGCCTTGGAACAGCAAGCGGAGTTAGCAGCTGTAGTTTTCGACCGTTGGCTTGACGCTCAGTACCAACCTCTCAGGACAATCACATCCTATCCTTCCAGCCACCTCAAAGACTCGACCGCGCTTCAGGGAAACCTAAAGGCAGCGCTACTCCACCGCACACATTGGATCGATTTGCGCGTTCTCGACGCAGCCGGAAAAGTTGTCGCGATCGAACCAGCCGGCGCTGGCAATCTTCCGACTGGCTTCGCCGAAAAGCTCGTCAATGAAGTGGGACGCGGCGGCCCGGAGGTTGAGACTGACTGGACCCGGGGAGAGGGACGTTATCTTCTTGCAGTCGCAGCTCCACTTGATGGCGGCGGCGCGGTGGTCGCACGCATCGATGGCGCAGCATTAACCGAACCCCTGCAAGGCCTCACTTTGCCAGACCGCGCGCTTGTTACTCTACTCGATCAACATCGTCGCATAATTTATCGCAGTGCAACCACGGAGTCAGCGTTAGGATTAGATCTTAGCGGTGTGGACCAACTGTCTGCGCTAAAGGACCGTAATTCCGCGGTCATGGTAAGAAGGAGTGCTGTTGATGGTGTGGAGCGTGTGTACGGTCTCGGGCGAGTCGGTAAAACGGACTACGTTGTTATGGTTGGCGTTCCGAGCGCGATTCTTTATGCGTCAGCCTGGCGACAAGTGATGGGCTATAGCCATCGTGGGGTTGATAGTTGTGTTTTGCACTATGACGGGAGCTCTACTAATCGCAAGAAGTATCGCTCGGCCCGTGCGACTCCTGAACTTCGCGGCAGAGGAGTTTGGAGGAGGAAATTTTTCTGCGCGGGCACCCGCAGAAGGGCATGATGAGCTTTCGCGTCTGGGCATGAACTTCAACGCGATGGCCGAGCGATTACAGAAAAGGGAAGCAGAGATTCGCTGAACTGGACCGGCTCAAATCGGAGTTCGTCTCAACCGTTTCGCACGAGTTGCGCACGCCATTAACCACCATCAAGGCGCTGACACGGCTTCTCATGCGCAATGACCTCGATGAAAGGAAAAGACGCGAGTATATAGAAACGATTTCCGTAGAGTGCGATCGTCAGATTGACTTTGTTATGAACCTGCTCGACCTGTCCCGAATCGAAGGCGGCGTGCTCCGCGTTACCCATGAACGTGTTGATGTAGAGGAAGTCATCTCGTCTGTAGTCAAGTCAGAGGCGCGCTCGGCTGAGAAAAGAGGTCATCAACTTCGCGTCGAGTTAGAGCGTGAAGTTCCACCAGCGTGCGCGGACTCGAAAGAACTTCGTCGCGTTCTTTCTAACATCGTCGAGAACGCGATCAAATACACACCCGACGGGGGCCGTATTGTTTTATCTGCCGGTGAAGCGGACTCGCAGGTATTGATAAATGTGACGGACAACGGACGAGGAATACCACCGGAAGACATGCCGATTCTGTTCGACAAGTTTCACCGCGGACGTCCCGCACCTCAATCCGCAGCGACAGGTAACGGCGCGACCAACGCCGAGTTCCTGGAGGATGCTGATGTATCAGGTGTCGGCCTCGGTTTGTATTTGGGCCGAAACGTTATGGAGCAGATGGGTGGTCGCATTAGCGTAAAGAGCGAAGTCGGACGCGGGAGTACTTTCACGTTGCATTTGCCTTTGTGGAATCAAGAAGGATGCGACAAACGTAGTGCCGAGGAGTACGCCCATGGCCAAACAGTTGCTGGTCGTTGATGATGATCCAGGTCTTTTGCTGGCAGTATCAGAAACACTGCGCGCGGAAGGTTACGAAGTGCAGACAGCTCGCAGGGGCTCTGAGGCAATGGTCCGTGTTGCGGAAGCGCTTCCCGATTTGATCATCAGCGACATTCGTATGCCCGGCATGGACGGCTATGCGCTGGTACGTAATCTGCGCGCCTCGCCGCGCTCGCGCCTCGTGCCAATAATTTTTCTGACTGCTAAGGATGAGACCGCAGACCGAATCGCAGGATTTCGCACTGGCGTGGACGCCTACGTCACAAAGCCCTTCGAGACCGAGGAGTTGGTGGCGATCGTCAAGAGTATTCTCGAACGAGTACAGCGTACTCACTCCGATCTCGCGCGCATGTTTGGAGATCAGGAACGCGACGACTTGGATCTGATACGCGATGAAGACTTAACAGAAGCGGAGTGGCGTGTAGCGGAAGCGGTCGCGCGCGGACTCTCGAACAAGGAGATTGCCGCTGAGCTAAAGCTCAGTTTAAGGACGATAGAGGGTCACATCAGTCGCATCCTGGACAAGAAGAATCTGAGCAACCGGGTGGAATTAGCCCTCCATGTCCGAGAGAGACGGCAAACCGATTGAGAGAATCAATGTCTCTCTTTTTCCTCATAACCTTTCTGATTAGCTCCGCCTCCTCACTTAAATCCGCACACCGGTCCTACAAGTATCAGGTGTAAATACGCGCAAAGTCAGGTGTTAATACGCTATTTCCAACTAGCGTTCCCGACTAGTCTAAGTCTGTACACAGCGTTAATAGACGACACATACAGAGGGAGTGCGAACAGGGGTGTCCTTAGAAGAGAACGACTACATCGTCCTGTCAGGAGGGGGACTTACGAGAAGACCTGGAGAAGGATGGCCTGAAATCTTGAGGCAATGGTTAGTGAAGTGCCCACAGTGCTCTGAAGTCCGGTTGGTGGTGGGAGCGCAGGAAAACGATCAATACATTTGCAAGGATTGTGGCCACAGTTTCGCCATCAGACGCTCAATCCGAAAGGAAATTGCTCGAAAGCATTGATAAGGACTTTGACCGAGCGCACGCGGTGATGGAAGTAACAGCGATACGTTTTGATTAATCGTGATACTACATGAGCAATACCAATTGGACCAGAGACGTTTAGGCGGAACAACGGAGTTTATTGTTGCAAGCTGGTCGGATCGGAAGAAGCGAAGAGAGGAATGTTGGTGATGGAGGCACTCATTGAACACGATGGCATCAATGTATGGGCTCTTATATCGGCTCGGTTAGCGCCGATTACGGGCGTTTTGAGACGGGCCTTTGGATGTTGGCACCTCCAGATGAGTCTTCCATTTACCCGAGAGGGCGAAACTTATCGGACATGTGTAACTTGCGGGGCTCGCCGTCGTTTCGATTTGGAACGGTGGGCAATGGTAGGTGACTTTTATCACCCGCAATGGCAGCCCGCTTTGTACGTGAGAGGACGCCAACAGATCTGAAGTGTGCGGCTAGAGATCAATTATCTGAATTGTGAGAGGGACAATATGTCATCGCAAATAATCAGGAATGAAACCGGCTGCCCGATTGCAAGTGGAAACACTCGCGTGGGACAGGTGTTAACACCCTCGTCACCGATTAGAAACGTGGATACGCTGAATGAAGACTCAACAATTTGAGGCTTCACAAAAATGTTGAGACGTTAGCTAGAGGATAAATAATCATGACAGCCGCGCTAATCTCAGACCTTCCGGGCCGGCGTGACAACATTGACGCGATATCTCTCGATAGCGCTGAGAAGCTCCAATCTACTCATCACCCACGGCACGAAGCTGTCTTTGATAGCCAGTGCCACCACGTCCAGCGAGTTCAACTCTTTTCAGGTTTGGAACAGAGCGAGATGACAGCAGATCGCAGCGGCTGCACGCAGTCTTCGTAAAGGGCGTGGAGAGTTCGTCTACATGCCAGGTGACCGGGCCGACTCCGTCTACGTCTTAAAGAAAGGGAGAATCAAACTATCGGTGTTGTCCGAATCGGGTAAGGAGATCGCCATCGACATCATTCAGCCTGGCGAGATGTTCGGCGAGTTCGCGCTCATCGATGAGTCAGTGCGCAGCAACATGACTCAGGCGCTCGACGACGTGGCGATCCTCGTTTTCAACAAACGCGATTTCGTGAATCTCCTCAAGAGCCAATCAGACACTTGCTTTGAACTACATCCGAATGGTCGGCGATCGCCGCCGGCGGATGGAGAAGAAACTCTCGGACATTACTTCTAAAGAGGTTCCCGCACGCGTCTGTGAATTGCTGCACGAGCTTTCGGCGAATAGTTTACCAGCCGGCGAAGTCCATCAACCTCTCATTCCGCTAACACATCAGGACGTGGCCTCTCTGATTGGGGCCTCGCGTCAAACCACCACTTCGGTCCTCAACGACCTGATGCGTTGTGGCTTTATCGAGCTGGGCCGGGGCTGGGTTCGTATCAAGTCTTTAAAAGACATTCAGACGTACGTGGGGTTGTTGCTCTTCGCCGGCATGCAAGTTTTTTTGCATCTACGTCAGCTAGCTGACATACCCTCAATGCACTTTCCGACATAGTACGCCTCGCATTCAGATAAGAACGCCGCACAAGTTAAACGCAACAATTTTCCTAATGAGGATAGAAGTGGGAACGGTCGAAGTGTGCCCGCGGCGTTAGCAAACCGAGAATAAAACGAACTGACAACCTTCACCTTAAGGAGCACCGCATCATGAGAACGAGAAACAAAACGTCACTGGAGACTCCGGCTGACTGTTCGCGCTCGCGCTGATCGCATTGCTGGCGGGTCTTGCCTTTAACACACACAGTCTCGCAGATGGGAACGACCTCGGCACATCGCCGTTCGACTTTACCGACACCGTCTATCGTGCGCACGGCATAGTGCCCGAGAACATCGTGCTGCGCGTCGGCGACTCGAGCCGCACTGGCGACTTCGTCGTCGACAACACGAACACCGATCCGAACCGCAGGAATATACGGACCATCGAAACAACTCCCGGTACTACAGGCAGCAGCGGGCTGACCTACGCCAACATCTTCGGCGTGCTCAATTCGACGAGCTTTGAACGAGACGCGAGTGGCAACTTGACCACGCGCGGACAACAGGCTTTTGATACGTCGGAGCAGTTCCGCGTCTTCATCTTCCCGAAAGCAAGTAATGGTTCAATACTCGATCCATTCCTGCCTAACAAGCGACAAGACAACCTCTTCGATACGCGTGACGGCTACTTCAGCAACGATCCACTCGGCCTGTGGGTAGCAGTCTGGGTCGTCTACACGCCTAAGGCTTTTACGGCGGAGGGCAAAAAAGAACTCGACCCGATCGCCGCGAACAATGGCAAAGATCTCGACGGCACGGCCATCCTGACCAGTCCCTCGCAGATCGATAATCTCGCAGCAAAAGGTTTGATTGAACTGCGGACACGGCCCGTCAACGATCCCGTGTTCCGCTGGGTGATCTGTCCGATTCCGGAAGACCCGCGCAACGGCTTCATTCGTCCGGATGCATTTATCCGCGACGTCAGACGCGCCGACGGTTCGTCAGTCTTTCCGGCGCTTCGCAACAACTTCAATTGCTTACAAAAGACAGGCGACTGGTGCGATTAACGCCCCAAAAGTAACGGGGATGAGCTCTGCACGAGCAGACAAGAGAGAACACACAATGGCGAATAAACCGAAGAGAGATAAGACGAGAGAGAAGGCATCTATCGTCGCCGCGAAAAACAGGCGCGAACTCATTGCGGCTGGTTTCAATAGGCGCGACATGCTGAAGATGGGGCTACTAACCAGCGCCGGTATGCTCATCCCGAAGATCGGTTTGAGCGCGCGCCCGCTGACCAGCGCAGGTTTTTTGGATGACACGCCGCAGAGCCGGCCCACTACACCGTTCGTAGAGGAGATGCCGCGCCTGGTGATCAAGCAACCGACTCAGACATTGACTGGCCCACCGCCGCAAATCGTCGCCGAACACCGCCGGCGGCGAGAGCCGCACAGTCGCGCATCAGGCGTACACACAGTTCCCGCCACAAAAGTTTTATGAGATGCACCAGAAGGCGTTTCTGGCCAAGTCGTCTCCAGACTTCGTTCAGCCGACGACCCTTTGGGGCTTCGACGGAATTTTCCCTGGGCCGCTCTTCGTCGCGCGGTACGGCGAGCCGATCCTCGTGCGCCAATTCAACGAGTTGCCCGCCGACAACAACGGCTTCGGAATAAACTCGACGACGACCCACTTGCACAACGGACACACTCCGTCGGAATCGGACGGCTTCCCATGCTTCTTCAACCCCAGCGGTAAATTCTACGACCACCACTACCCGAACGTGCTGGCTGGTATCAACTCCACTCATCCCGGCACCGGTGACATCAGGGAGTCGATGCACTCGCTCTGGTACCACGATCATCGCATCGACTACACGGCGCAGAACGTCTACAAGGGACTCGCCGGCATGTACAACCTCTTCCATCCGGAAGACTCCGCGTACGACACGGGTAACGAGAATACGGGTTTTCGCCTGCCGAGCTTCCCTGACTACGACATCAACATGGTCTTCAACGATGCGGTCTACGATGCGCGAGACCGATCAGTTGGCCTTCGATCTTTTCAATCTCGACGGCATCCTCGGAGACAAGATGCTGGTCAACGGCAAGGTTCAGCCGGTGCTCCACGTCAGCCCGCGCCGCTATCGATTTCCGATGGCTAAACATGGGCCCATCGCGCTTCTACCAGTTGTCACTGCTCGACCCGACTAATAATTCCAGCAAACCGATCTGGCAGATCAGCGTCGACGGAAACCTTCTTAAGAAGCCGGTGCAGGTTCCGAACGGTTGCCGCATCTCGGTGGCTGAACGTGTGGACGTGATCGTCGACTTCACCGGACTTCAGGGCAAGACGTTCTACATCGAGAACCGTCTGGAGCAGGAGGACGGGCGTGGTCCAACGGGCGACGTTCTGAGTCCCGGTCAGGGCGATAAGATCCTGAAGATCATCGTCGATGGTCCAGTCGTGGCCGACAACAGCATCAACCCCGCGAATATCCCCGCGAGCCAGGCAGTTTACTTTTATGACTTCCCGGCCACGACCGCAACGCCGTTGGTCACACGCATTTTCAGGTTCGAGAGGAACAACGGTCAGTGGGCTGTCAACGGGAAGTTCGCAACGTGCGACGATATCCGCTTCGCCATCAAGCGTAACACGGTCGAGAGATGGATTTTCCAAAACAACTCGGGCGGCTGGCAGCACCCGATTCACATGCACTTCGAGGAATTCCAGACGTTCAGGATCAACGACCAGGCTCCGAAGACTTCCGGGATCATTCAGGCGGGGCGCAAGGACGTGCTCAGACTGGAGCACAACATGGAGGCGGAGATGTTTTTCCGATTCCGCGACTTTGTCGGGCGATACCCCATACATTGCCATAACGTCGTTCACGAAGATCACGCGATGATGGTGCTCCTCGAGATCAACGACACGGGCGACAAGAAAACGAATCCTTAATTTGCTGAGCCCGAGAATGTGCAGAAAGGTAGCTGAACTATGAAGAACATCAATAGAAGAAGTGTTATGGCTTTGACTCGGGGCTGGGGCGTTCGCTGGTCGCATTACGTAGCGCGGGCAGAGGCACAGGCAATCAAGCCGCTTGTCCAAAATTAATTCGGCGCGCGACCGTATACGAGAGCGTCATTTCCCGAACGTCCTCCTTACTACTCACGAAGGCAAGAAGGTACGGTTCTACGACGACCTGATCAAGAACAAGATCGTCGTCATCAATTTCATGTACGTGAAATGTGATGGCGTTTGCCCTGGTATCACTGCGAATCTGGTGAAACTTCAGAAGCTACTCGGCAGCCGGCTGGGGCGAGACATCTTCATGTACTCCTTCACGCTCAAGCCAGAAGCAGGATTCGCCAGAAGTACTAAGGAAATACGCCAAAGCCTACCATGCGAAAAAAGGCTGGACGTTTTTAACAGGCACGCCTGAGGACATGGAGTTGCTCCGGCGCAAGCTGGGTTTCACTGATCCGGATCCGAAGCTGGATGCGGACAAGTCGAACCACATCGGTAATGTTCGCTATGGCAACGAGGCCCTGCAACTGTGGGGCTCATGCCCGGGGCTATCCAAAGCCAGTTGGATGGCCGAATCAATTAGCTGGGTAGATTGGCCCAAGAGCGGCCAAAGGAGAATCGAAGATGAATAAGAATGGTCAAGGAAAAAATCTTCTGTTTAGCACACTGTTTTTCGCGGCTGCCCTGCTGTTGTCCCCCGTCGTGTCATCTGCTCAGACAGCAGATGGCACGACTGTGACGGCAACAAAGGTGGCGGCGAGTTCCGACTTGTCCTCTGCCATTGAGGTTGCCGTGGGTGATGGTCCAACCGGTGTTGCCTTTGACGGCGCCAGCATTTGGGTGACGAACCAATTCAGCAACACCGTGATGAAGGTGGCCAACAACGGCGCGGTGCTGGGCAGGTACGCTACCGGCAAAAATCCGATCGGCGTTGCCTCTGACGGCGTGAGCGTGTGGGTGGCGAACAATGCCGACAATACCGTCACGAAGTTATCGACGGATGGCGCGAGGCTCGGAACTTTCGCCGTCGGCAATGGCCCGCAGGCGGTATTGATAACTGGCAAGTACATCTGGGTGGCAAATGAAAAGGGCGACTCTGTGACGAAACTGTCAAGTGCCGGTTCGGTGCTCGGCACGTTCAGGGTGGGCCGGCGTCCCGTCGCTCTGGCCACAGACGGGACAAACATCTGGGTTGCAAATAACCAAAGCAACAGCGTGACGAAACTTTCCGCGGCGGGCGCGGTGCTTGGCACTTATGCTGTAGGCGATGGTCCATTCGGCCTTGCCTTCGATGGGACAGGCATCTGGGTTACGAACTTCTTCAGCGGCTCCGTGATGAAGTTGAATCCCAGTGACGGCTCTGTGGTCGCTAAGGCCGTTGTTGGCGATGGCGCATCGGGCATCGCTATCAACGGCAGCGACATTCTGGTCGTCAACAACGGCAGCAACAGCATTTCCGTGTTAGGTAAAGACGGTACAGTCTTCAACACGCTGAAGGTTGGCATTAGCCCGTATGGAATAGCCGTCACCACGGGGGGCATTTGGGTTACGAACTCCGGCAGCGATTCCATATCAAGACGTTAGTTTGCAACCGATGAATTTGGCTGTACCGGCGCTGCGAAAGGCCGCTCGGGTTGAAGGGTGTAGATGGGAGGTTTGCAATGGCAAGAAAAATATTCGGAGCCGTCGCGTCCTGCATCGCCATCGTTCTGGCACTCATAGTTGGTGAGTTGCCGAGAGCCACGGCGATTCAAGATCAGCATCAACGTTCAAAACATCGTCACGCCATCAGCCGGCGCAACCGCGCGGCCCGGCAACGAGTGAAATCTCAAAGGCCAGTCCGGTTGCGGAAAGCTATCAGTTATGTCTGCCCGATGCACCAGGACATCCGCTCGAACTCACGCGGCACATGTCCCAAGTGCTTGATGGATCTGGTGGCGGAAGGGCGCGACGCGAAGAGGGCGCGGCATTGAGCGGGGGCTTTGCCGCGTCCCAGGTCGACCTTTCCACCATCGGAAATAGCGAACCAACTCCGGGCTGAAAGCTTGTGCGGTTGCGAAAGGAGATCGTCATGTCAGAAAGAAACCATCACGGTAATCATCATTTCGGCAAAACGTAAGTCTTTGCCTTTTCGAAAGTTGCAGCCACCAAGAATTTTCGGGCATTTTACATTCCTTCCCATTCGCTACGGGTCGCGTGCTATTCATTCTGTCCAACAAATTGGCCGCAAGTTTTTTCATAAAATTCAAGCTGTGAATGTCCTCTTGAATGAAGTTGTCGCCTTCCTCAATAGCGCGACGAATTAAATAAAGGAATCGTCTGGTAGCTGCGCCACCTCTTGGGGGCAGGGATGTAATGACTGACTATGCCCCACTGTAATCCAGTTTCAACGAGAACTTTGTCTAGCGTCTAACCTTCGCACTTGTCAGGGCAGCAGTGTTCGGCCGAACCGTCAGCCCAGTTTGTCACTTCGTGATTGCCTTACTCAACATGCTGTTAGCCCGGTCAAAGGTGTACCCGGACTTGGTAATGTTGTTTACGGTAAAGGTGTATGTGCCGCGACTACCCTTCGTGCTAAACCTGGCAGCGCCTGTACTGGAGGTGTTCGCGGCTTGATTCTGAATCGAGCCGTCAGGCAATCTCCAAGTCACCTCGACCTCCGCGCCCGAGACGCTCGCGCCGTTCTCGTCCTTGACGGTGACGCCCGCCGAGACGCTGACAGCACCCTTCAACAGCTTAGCAGAAAGCGAAATGCTCGTGCTGCGCAGAAGCTGCGCAGCGGGCGGAGGAGGCTCGGAACTGCCGCCGGCGTTGATCGAATAGACGAACGAGCGGCTGGTGTCGTTGTTCCCCGTCGCAGTGTAGGTCATGAAATACACCGTCTGCCCGTCCAGCGAGAAACGGCCGCGGGTGCTCACGCCCTGGTTGAAACCGAAAGTGCCGAGATTCGGGTTGAAGACGTTCGGGTCTTCAGCCGGGAGCGTGACGAGCCAGAGGTTTTTACCATTAGCCGCGCTCACGGCCTGAATCGTGCCGGGATAGTTCAGCGGGTTCGCGCCGCCCATGACAAGTATGCTGTTGAAGGGATCAACGACCGGTCCTTCTACCTTGTTATTGAGGGTGACCTGCCAACACACCGAGCCGTCCGTGTTGAGCGCAAAGAGTTGGGTCAGATTCTGCGTGAGGTAGTGAACGCCGTTGGAGCCAACGTCAGCAGGCGTGAAGGTGTTATAAGGATACGGCGAGACAAAATTCCAAAGGCGCATGCCGTTCGGCGAATAGGCCGCTAAAGCGCTGTGCACGCTCCCGTCGGGACCGACCACCGGTTGAAAACTGCCGTTGAGCGTAAAGACAGACGTGCCGTCAAGGCGGAGGGCGCGTGTGTGTGCGTTCGCACCGAAATAGAATTGTTCGTTGCTCCCGTTTGGCCCGAAAACGATTTCAGCATAATCGACGATTGGCCGGTTGTATGCTTCCGCCACCGCCCAGCGCAGTTCACCCGCAGGCGTGAGCGAGAATACGCCGAGACCTTGCACGCCAACCGAATAGATGTTGCCATCCGGTCCCACAGCCACGCCGAGAGAGATGAACGCGCGCGGGTTCTGCACGAAGGTCCATTTCAATAATCCGTCTGGGTTAAAAGCCTTAATGTGACTCTCCGACGCGACGTAGATTGTGCCGTCCGGGCCGACCGCAACGCCTTTGTAACCCGCGCCGTTGACGACCCACTTCAACCCGCCGTCCGGCGCGAGCGCATAGAGATGATCGAACACATCAACGATGTAAATTGTGCCGTCTAGACCAATCGCCGGGCGCACCATAGAGTAAGGCCCGTCCATCCGGAAGCGCCAGTTGACGCGCCCGCTGGCTGGCGGGCGCTCGGTGACGTTGAGGGGTACGGTGTTGCTTGGGCCAGCTGCGTTAACAACTTGCATTTCCACTGTCGTGAGTGGTGCAGACTCCGGCACGTAAGCGATAACGCGTGTGCTGCTCCAGTAAGACACGAGTGCCTGCTGTCCGCCGATTAGGACCTGACCACCGCCGCCGAAGTTGCTGCCGAAGATCTCAAGGAAGCCACTCTTCGGCAACGTGCTTGCAGACAGGCCGTCGATCACGCCCGGACTGGTGACAGCCCCGTAAAGTGAGAACGAAACGTCGGCCTGAGACTCGGAGAGGAACTGGTTGTCACCTTTTTGCCAAACCGCCTGACCGGCAGCGACATCGCGGAAATAGAAGCTTTGCCCGAACGCCGCGCCCGAATTTGAACTCCACCAATACCAATCGTTGCTCATGGCCTGCACGGAGATGAAATGCCGTCCTGTGGCCCAAAAAGCGGGCGACAAGTTGACGCTGATGGTCCCCGTCGAAGTATGGTTGAGGTTCGCGTCGCCCGCAGGCAGGAAATATTCCTGCTGAAGTGGGCCCGGCGCGTTGTTGGCCCCGTACTCGTAGAAGCGAACATAGACTCCCAGAAAGTCAACGGGGCTCCACGCAACCCCTTCAGCCACCACTCGATCAATTCTCCCCTTTACCACGAAATCATCGGCGACTTCACTATTGGTCGCCGTGAAGGCCCATGTCTGGCTTGGCCCATACGTGGATTGACTATCCGAGGACTGCGAAAAGACCAACTCGCCGCCGCACACCGCGCCGGCGAATAACAGTGAGAGCAACGATGCAAGAAATAGATTTGTAAGCTTCACGGCCGCACTCCCTCCGACCAAAGTCTCTACGCGGCTAAAGCGACACCGATGCTCTGTATTTCTCAGCCGCGAACGAGTATTGTTTTTGCTGAAGTGAACGCTGACAGGTGGCGCGCGCACCGTCAATAGGACCTTTGTCATGGTCTAATAGACGATCGTCACGGGTGCGAATGATGCTGGAACGACAACTGGCGGAACTCTTGGAGGGAACAACTGACGCGGCTTTTACCGTCGATCTTCAGGGCGAGATCCGGACGTGGAATAAGGCGGCCGAGAATCTCTTTGGCCATCCCGCGTCCCACGCGGTTGGGAAGGAATGCACCGCGTTCGTGGGAGGTCGAGTGGGCGACCGGACGCCCGTGTGCTGTGAATCCTGTGATGTATTGGAATGCGTCCGGACAGGTCGAGACGTTTCCAACTTTGATATGGAGATCAGGACCTCCGCGGGGCGGCGTGTGTGGGTCAATGTCTCGCTGCTGGTCACGGGCGACGAACATACCGGGCGACGCCTGATCATCCACTTTATGCGTGACATCCGGATGAGGAAGAAGGCCGAGCAGCTCAGAAGCGAAATGTTGCGGATTGCCAAGAGCCTTGTCAGCAGTGCGGAGCAATCAGGTGAACTACCTCCAATCATTCCGGTGACGGCACAGGAGAAGAAGATTCTTGGTCTTTTGGTGGCTGGTAAGGCCGCGAAGGAGGTGGCGGAGGAGCTTCAGATCAGCCTGAGCACGCTCCGCAACCATATCTCTCACATTAATCAAAAGCTCCACACGAGAAATCGTACTGAAGCGGTGATCCAAGCCCTGAAGAGGGGAATCATTTGAGTCCCTGCTCTCCCTGATCACCTGTGTTAATCGGATCGCAAATAGTTTTCAGGCACAGGAGGCGGACCGCAAATCTCTTGGACACGGGTGAGCTGGAAAGGCTCCTGACTGAGAGCTGCGTTCATTTCCTCAATAGTATCCTGGCTGAATTAGGAAAGATCCGTGACCCGTACAGCTATAACTTCCGGGGCATTTTTGACCGGCCAAGGATAGAAAAAAAATCAGTACCGTTGACCTTACACCCGAACAAGAAAAAGAGGGGTTGGGTGAGACCTACTCCACAATCAGTGACCCTGCGTTTTACATAAACCTCGATAAAGGATTGTTCGGTCGTAGCGACCTCACGGCCGGCTATGTCATGATCCATGAACTGTTTCATGCTGCCTCCAAGTTCCCGGTCGCGGGTATAATCACACTGAAATGGCGCAGGCGGCGTACAATGTCGCGTTGTCTAGTCCGGGTGTCATGAATAAATTGAAGACTTATAGCACATCTGGCCCACCCAAAAGGGTGGACTACAGCCCCGGAGGGACATTTAGCAAAGCAGACGACTGGTATAATGCGGGTATCTTCGATGCGGTGGTTAAGATCGGTTGCCCCATACCACCCAATTAGAAAGTCGGTAAGACAATGATTCGCTTAAGTTTTCTTGTCACTGGCGTTGTTTTTTTTGCCTTCGCACAGCTGCCCTCGACGAAGGGATTGGCCAGGCTTGTTCCAATTAATCTCCACCTGGATGGATGTGGAATGAACGCTATGCCCGGCGAACGAAAAAATAGATAACGAACAGATGACTTACTACTACCCAGATATGGTCGTGTATTTCTATTTTACGAGCAATCCGAAATGTGGCCGGAAAGTGCCGTACACTTCATGGGATGTGACGTCAGGCACCCTTACTGGAATTGATGTCAGTTTAAAGCATCAGAAGAAGGTTGAAGAAACAGGTATAGATCTCACCAAATTCAAAAAACTTAAAGCCGACTATGACGTAATTAACTACTACTATTACGTGAGCCCTGACGATGATGGCTTCGCAATCGATGTAGGTAACAACTATGTCGGGGGCTATCATTATGGCCCTGGAAGCAAGCATAAAAACTTACGCTGCGAACCTACGAACCAGCCTTAATCCAGAGCCCTAATCACTTCTGTTCACTAGCGGCACCTGCGTCAGTAAGCTGATCTAACGCGTCGATCTTCAAGAATCCTCCGTTGAGCCTGACGGAGTCTATCTTTGTTGTGTTCCGAATATCTTTAAGTAGATGTCCTTCAAGCAATACCTTTCAGTATTCTTGCCCCTGTCAATCGTGCCCCTCGTTCTGACTTTAGCCCCAGCTTCCACCAGGATGATCACTTCAGTCTAATTTTTCAGAAGGCGACCGTGGGGTTGGTACTCCCAAGTACCGCAAGATGTGCGGAGACACGTTAAAAATCTGAGTATTCTTGAATGTTAGGAATCGTATGAGGTGAAGGTCTTGAGAAAAATTACGGCAACTTTACAACAACTCTCCCGAGCTCGATTTTCTATTTTGTTCTAAGTCTTTGAATTTATTGAGGATATTGGTAGCGGGGGGCGGGATCGAACCGCCGACCTTGGGGTTATGAAAGCGCCCCATGTTTTGTGCACCGAGCGACATTTAGTCACACAACTTTAACATTCATTACAACTTGCCGCCGTTACAGAGCACTTCGAGTTTGCACCAACTGACATGCTTTAGCAGTGATTTTCATCGAGTCACGTGACCATAGCGTGACAAGAATCATCTTGGGAATGCGGTCGCCGTAGAGATGGTCTGCTCGATGGCGTCGACAGTCAGGGCGCTAACAAAACTTGTCTGCGCGTTGTAAGAACCTTCGAAAACGCGGTCGCGGGATTACTACGTTTGAAGGTCTGATACTCGATGCTTGCACTAAATGCTTCAGGGATTTCCACACCCTCCTCGATTAACAAAACTAGCGGGACCCCGACGTCTTACACAATTCAATCTCGCGCTGTACACCGGGTCCCATCTGTGTGCGACTGGTCCAAATTATTATGGCGGCCTTTGAAGCCCTCAACGCGTTCTCAATCTTAGCCCAAAGGTCCGTGCCTGGCTGAGGATCATCCTTCGCCATATAGGGATCAAAGCCGCCACGGCGCGCCATTACGGCGAAAAAGTTGTCGAGATCATCGTCCGCCGCCTGCTTTAGACTTATGAATAATTGCCCAAACTTAGAACTACTTATTCTGTTTATGATATAGAAATTCTGCTCCGCAAGTTCAGCAACTTCATTTCCAACAGCGATACCGCTTGTTTCTCGAAATCTCAAAAGTACTTTGAACGTACAGGTGTTCTCCTTCAGTTCCGGTGGGGAAGCGAAACTCACAATTTCATCATGGACATCTCCGGAGTCAACTCGGTGCCCGCATGATGTTTGTTTAAACCAATTCACCATTCCCGCATCTGTTTGTAGTTCAAGTTCAATCGAATCGATCAATATAGTACCGGACGAAATATTCGTAATCGAAATCGGAACCGAGACTGGTTGGTAGTACTCTACTTCATTCGGAAATACGGGAACTGTAATTTTTAGGTAGCGCGTCTTTGAATTCATACCTTTACCTACTAGTAAGCCGAGACGATTTGAGTATCACCGAGTCCTTTTACGCCAAAAGCTTCATCGCATATGTCACACGCCGCTTCATGTGTAGTCGCAATAGGAAAGACTGAACCTGATTTCGCATCATAAATTTGCCCGAATGGTTGTTCACCACCAGTAAGCCCAACAAACGAATTAAGAGCGGCAGTTACACCAGTCCCGCGATCACTGTATTAATGGACATTACTGCTGGCACGGGTTCGTCAACCCCGATGACGTAACCTTCGCGTTGCAGGGCTTTCTTCTTCGGCAGGCATGGATTCGGCTCTAATGCGCTCAGTGTTCAAATGGTGCGAGCAACGTAGGCAAGTCATGCCGCTTCCTACGAAGCTAACCCTACCAGCCGCTGCAGTCACTTGCCCGCTCCGGGCATCCAGACGGGTGCCTAGCCATCGATACTGGTATGAGATATTGGTGAGAAACCGGTTGAGAATCGCACGCGAGCGATCATTGTCTACGCAGTTAAAAATGATGTCCCTATCTCGAAGCTTCATCAGGACATCTTGCTGTATTGCAGATTCAGCAATGGTCAATACTTTGCTGACCCCTAACGCTTTGCGTGAATGCCTATCACTTCAACTTTGTTCCGACCAATATCTCGTTCAGTCGAGCCTATTAGGCGGCTAATATTGCTTGACTCGATTACATCATCATCAACAATTATGAGATTCTGAATGCCGGTGCGTGCCAGCTGCTCAACGACAATAGAACCAATACCCCCAACTCCCACGATACCCACTTTGATTCGTTGTATTAGATGCTGGCCACTCTCGCCAAACGCGCGAACCTGTGGTCGAATTCGGAAGGTATTGAATCGTGGTCACCATGAGCAAAATCGATTATTTGACTTTTTACGCCGAAGATCTTGAGCCCAGTAAGATATACAAACCGTTGATCAATCAAGCGACGCCCGTTGACTGAGTCTTTAGTAATGACCAGACTCGCAGGCGTTCTCCCCGGTAATAACGATGCCAGCACTGGCAAGAGTCTGGATTCCCCGTAGTCATCGGAGGCCGAGTACGATGCCTCGCCCTTAAATGGGTGTGAATGAATGATTACCGGAGTTAGCTTTAAGCTTTCACACTGCGTAATAACTTGATCATAGAAGCGAGGAGAAATCTCAAGATGATATTGATTTCTCTCCTTGTGCACAGTTCTGTCGGTACGTGAACAATCGACGAACGAGCAAACGGCGCTCGGAGTCTCCCTCCGCCACACCACAAAGAAGCACGGCAGCGCTCTTCTCTACCATCGTCATATACGAGAGCTTTTTGATGGCTTGCCAAATCTAGACTGTTGCTAGACGTAAATACTCTTCTCTTTACTCATTCTTCCTTAGTCTACGTCGAATGAATTCGATGCAACTATGCATGTTATCTGCAATCGGATGCCAGGGTTGTTGTCGGTGCCATGAAAAGCGGCGCCAGTTTGTTCCGACAAACGTCTCAACGCTCTCGGTATTTTTGGGCAGCTCGCCGTTCGCCAGCCTCACTGCAGGATCGGTATAGAACATGTCGGGGCCTGCTTCTGGATAGATTTTTGGCACGCGAAGCAAGAGCTTCGATGAAGGAACGCTGAAGAGTGCTCCAAGGGGGAAATCCCTAAATATCAGATTTATGAAGTCAGAGTCCTCGATTACTTCCAGGTCATACTCTGTCCGCAGGATGTCGAGCTCCTGTTCTAATTTCGGTGGTACTGGCATTTTCCAAATGTTCCTGCCGGAATTGCTCGAAAGTGCTGATGGTTATGAATGTGTACAGGTTGTTCGTTGCCAACAGGGACTGTATGGTCGCCTTTGACTTCGAAAAGCTCATAGTCAGCAGGCACTTGGGCCAACTCCTTTATAGCGGCAGCGGTCAGCTCGTGCGGCTGGTCTCAAAAGCATTGTTGTTCACAAAAATCGTGAAAGATGGATTCTCTTGATCTTTGTCATTGGGTACCTCGCCTTCAATTCATCTGCTGAGCGTGCATACTCACGCGGGGTGCTATCTCGCCTTCCTCAATTGCCAATCGTGAGTCACATCTCAAACCTTCAGTCAGGACGGGAAATCTGGTTCTCCTGTATGTTACGGCCCAATATCACTTACTCCAATGACCGAGAACCCACTCCCATTTCTGAGTGGTGTAGTCCCAGCGCCAATGCGCCTTAACCCATTTAGTTTTCCCAAGAGGGCGTAACGTCTTCATATTTTGCATCCGGTTCAGAGGCTTCAGTGGCTTGAGGGGCCTCAGAGAGCGGATTCTTTTTTGATTCCAGCCATAACACTTATCCTTAGCAAGCCCCAGCCTGTCCTACTTTCCTTTCTGTCGATTGTAGGGCGACTGGTTAGTCGGCTCCAGACTAATGCTTTTCTCGGAAGCTTTAGTACTTACTGCCGCCGGTGTTCGACCGAGTTTTAGTCCGATGACTCTGGTTGGTGTTTTTCAGTTGCAAGTTTTTCGAAGCTGCGATACTTCACTCGGCTTCCATTCGTTGCCTGAGTTGCGATTGTATTTTGCCATGAACTTTTTTCTCCTTTTCAATAAGTACGAACGCTGAAAGATCTCCTCTTAACGAATGAGGTCAGCACCTTTCTTCAAAACCCTTGTGACTATTCCTTGAATCTGAAATTCTTCTGTTAGCACTATTGGCGTATAGGTTTTCGACAACTCAGGTTTTAGCACGTAGTAATCGTGGCCTTTGACGAGTTTCTTGATCGTCGCCTCACCATCAACAAGCGCCACAATTATTTGACCCAGGCTCAGCGGTAGATTGGCGGCGCACTGCTCGAGGTCGCCATCTTCGATATTCGCGCCATGGACCAGTGCCTTATTCATAGAATCGCCCCGGACTCTTAGTAGGAAGTATTCAGCAGCTGTGGAGTCAGTAGATCTTTGGGTAGCTGTACCCAACCTTCACGATTCTCTTCCGCAAGCATCAACGGTCCAGCAGGAACTTCACCAGCAAGAAATAATCTAGTTTCGATTCTTTCCTGCAGTGCCCTAAGAGGCTTGAGCCCACGAGCGCCTGGCCAACGCTGGATGTCCCCTTCCTCTTCAAGCCATGCCAGGTAACGAAGTACGGTTCTCTTTGAGCCGACTTTTGAGAACGCATCGGAGTTCCTCCACGGTTGGCGGAAGGCCATGGTCGGCAATCCAATTCTGAATCGCTCGAAGAACCTCGTCTTTGGTTAAAGATTTGGGCTTTGCCATGTTAGAGCACCGTTAACTGTCACCCGTGTTTCCTTATGAAGTATACCCGCCTAGCCAATTTCGTCAAGGATTTTCAAAGATATATTTGAGGCAATTTTCATCGACTCAACTGACTGTAGGTAGTAGGAATCGGCGACTTGAAATATTCAGATTCTTGTGATGCTTATCTTCTGGTCGGAGGTTGATATGACAGGAAGAGGACCTCAAATTAGGTAGGGAACAAAAGGGCTGGACTCAAGACGAGGCCGCTTCAAGGCTTGGTCTGTCGCAACCGTATCTTTCTTTGCTGGAAAAAGGAACGCGACCTGTGCCTGAGAAGTTGGCACGTAAAGCTGCGGTCATGTATGGATTGTCGCCCGTCACTCTCCCGGTTGGAGGCGATTGGAAAGCTCTTCAACTCAAGAATGAGAAGTCACTGGCAACTGACTTGGCGGCTCTGGGGTACCCAGGCTTTTCACATCTGACGCGCGGACAAAGAAAGAATCCTGTAGAGAAGTGCTACTTCTAGCTTTGAGTGCCAAATCTAACAGCCGGCTTGTAGAGGCGGTTCCGTGGGTCTTGCTCGAGTATCCTGACTTGGACTGGCCTTCTCTGGTTAGTGCTGTGAAAGTCAGAGACCTACAAAACAAACTTGGTTTCGTTGTCTCACTTGCACGTAGAGTTGCTGAAAGGCAAGGGGCGTCAGAGAAAGCAGAGCAACTTCGGAGTCCAGAGTCCGCTTGGGAGCAATCTCGTCTGCTGCTTGAGGAAACACTCTGCCATGAATCGCTAACTAACGTCGAAAGAAAATGGCTTCTTACATCTAGACCGCCAGAGGCTAAATACTGGAGGTTATTAACAGATCTTAGGCCAGAACATCTAAGTTATGCCTCCTGACACTCTTCCTGAACCATGGAAATCTTTTCTTTCAGAAATAGATAAGGCGTTAAGTCAGAACGTCGAGTTGCATTGCCTCGGTGGGTTTGTTGCGACGGTACTCTTTGATCTTGAGCGAGAGACCTCCGATGTAGACATCCTTCCGGTCGCAACTAACCGTGAAATCGATTCCATCCTCAGTTTGGGGCTAGAAGGATCGAAACTTCATAAGAAGTATGGAGTGCATCTGCAGATCGTCGGAATGGCGCCGATACCTGAAGACTACGAAGATCGGTTAACAGAACTTTATCCTAAGACCTTCGAGCACCTTCGTCTTTTTGCGCTCGATCCCTACGACCTTGCCCTCTCGAAAATCGAGCGCAACAGTCAGCGCGACAGAGACAACGTTAAGCATCCGCGCGAACTGTGCCTTTAAATCTTAACGTGCTGCAAGAGCGCTATCAGAAGGAATATCCGACCGGATTTGGGCAACCCGGAACGAGAAAATCTGACTTTGAAGCTTTGGATCGAAATTATTGAAGAAGAGCGCCAGCGCGGCTGAGATGCCGAACAAAGTGCCGTAGCACAAGATGACCTGACAAATGAAAGCAAACGTCAAAGCAATGAATTCTCGAAAATCGAGAGCGAATAATGAGAAGGTTGAGATGAGCAGCGGCAATGTCTTTGCCAAATATGGGGCTTCCAAAACGCAGAGGAGCGTCTTTTCAAAGCGAAGTTAGCAACCACGATTGCTGCAATTTGATCGAAAAGAAGGGTTGGAGCCCAAGCGCAGACCTCCGAGCGGACCACTATGGACCAGTCAAAAGTTTTGCAGCTTCTGCGCGGCCAACTTTCCAATTTTCAGCCGGCCGCCTCTTTGCCGTTCTAGAACGCTTTAGGTCGGTGTGACTGAGGGGAGCCGAGTTTCATCGTTCTTCAACTCACAACGTCGGTAATACCGCTGTCAGGGTGGCCTCAAGCGCTTCTATTACTTTAATTGCATCTTCCGCTTCCTTCGAATAGAGAGGGGTTGCTCCTGCATGAGACGCTGGATTAAGTATTCGGTCCTTGATCTTCTCAACTTCCCGGAAGAAGTTTTATTGCAGTCAATCGCTTTCGGGCGGCGTCGCTCAGAAGATCGATGATGGATTGCTTGAAGTTCAGCACGTGCGGCATATAGCTTTGCAATGACTTTACCTTTCTCTTTGTTGCTCAAGGCCGCGAATTTGACCGGATCAATCTCGTTTGGTGAAACAACGTCATTGAGCTGGTCTGGCGAAAACTGGCTTTGGAGTAGATCCGCAAACTCCCTGTAAGTGCTTAAACTCAATTCCTTATTTGCCTGATTTAGCTTGCTATGGAGTGATGCAAATTGTTCTCTGTGGATTAAACGATCGAGCCCTTTTTTCACTCTAGCCTGTTGCAGAAAGTTGGTTAAGATCTGCTCCACGTACTTCCTTAACTGGTTGCCGCATTCAGCGATCTGATCTCGCTCCAGATATTCCTTTGCAGCTTCAAGTTCCGACTTGATGGAAGTAATAGTCGAAGGGTCCGATAGACGATAGAAGGCCCAATCAGACGAAGACGAGCTAATCAAGCGTCGAAACTCCTGGAAGAAACCAAGTTCGTGAGTAAAGATGAGCTTCTGGTAAGTGGCGAATGTGTCAGAGAGCAAAATTTCGACCACCTTCATCCGATTGCTCATGTCGAGGCTGACAAGCAAATCGTCTAGGACTAAGAGCTTGAGGTCAGACTCGTGTAGGTTGACGAGCGACGCGGCAAAACGCACCGAGAGTGCAAGTTGGGTCAACTTAGCTTCGTTTAGAAATGCTTGCGGGCGGTTAATATCTTTTCCGTCAACCTGGATTCCGAATTCAACTTCGGGCACAGTGAACTGAAAATTCTGCACGTTGACTCCGGTGGCTGCGGGCGGAGTAGTGACGCCGAGTTTGAGCGTGACTTTCGCCGGGTCGTCTACTGCGAAATACTTGTCGTAGAAGCGCTGCGCCTCGGTGCTGATTGGGTCAACTATGGCAGGAAGCATGGTCGCAAACTCATTAACTCGCTCCTTGAATTCGTCATAGGCGTATGTGCCACCCAAGCCGCGACTCGCTGCGGGATTCGGGTCTACCTGATCTTATTGCGTTCCAACAATCGAGCGGGACTCGGCCTCCGGTTGAAACGCAGGAAAGGAAGGATCTCCTTCTAGAAACAAGGGCCAGAGGTTGAACTTTTCTGAGTTACGGAAATAGGAGAAGGCCACCGAAGAAAAAACGATAGGTGATGAAGTCGCTGGCTAGGTCGCCTTTCAGGATCGGCAGCTGCCGGGGCGTCGGGTGCCGTGGTATGGTCTGGCTGATGCGATAGGTTGTATCGGTTTTTTGTAGACGTATCTCGCAAAGTTAACGCGATCTCACCAGGTTGTCGGCGCGGCTTCACTCTGCTCGTGAATGTTGAGCAAATATTTGCGAATCGGTTGAATCAAAGTACTTCGCTAGAGCAACATTCGGCGTCGATTTGCGGGCGCTTTGTAGGAACGTGTAGAGCGCCCAGTATAATGAGGGATTTACCCGATCCGTTCGGACCGTAAACGAGCAGGTTGCCGCCCGTCGAGATCAAGTTACAAATTCGCGGAAGGCTTTGAAATTGCGGATCTCAATGCGTTGAAGGCGCTGACTTCATACATTGCCTTCCTCCTTAATACAGGGCCAAAAGGTCCGGGCTGTCTGCAGTGAGTCGTAAGAGGCGATTTTTACGGATCTTTGACAACCGGAGCATTGAGTGTCGCGTACAACATAAGAAGCAAGATATTCTTGTTGCTTCGCCTGACTCACCTTAGGAATCGTAACCAGCGACGTGCGGAGGCGAGGTTCCTCGAGGAAGAGCAGATCGCGCTCAGCCATGTGCTCGCGGAAATAGCACTCCATCACACAGGCGTCGATCAGGTCCTCCAGGAACTGTGCCGGGAGACTCCGCCCCCGTGAGCTTTGGCATTAATAAGATCAGCATCCACTAGTTTGGCTAAAACGCCCGAGTTCCTAAAGATGACGGGTTGTGAATACAGGGAATTGCTGCGAGCTGATTTGAAGCGATGGTGATTTATAATGCCCGGAAAACTTACGCGGAAAAAGTAATTCACTGTGCTGGCTGTTCAAAATAAGCCAAGATATACGGCAAATGAAAAAACTAGGCAGGTGCGTACGCAGATAGGTTGATTACATTGGTGGACTGCAAGGCGAATACTTGCTTTGCGATCAAGAGCGTAGCAACAATACCTTCAGAGGGCAGCGAAATATGTTTTACGAATCTCTTCGGGAAACAACTATTTATTCTCAGTACTAGTAAAAAGCTCTTTCCTTCCGGGGAGCGTCAAAGTAGTTCCGGGTCATATAGCATAAACCCTCGGTAGCAGTGGTCCATAAGTGTCAATGTCTTTTCCTCCCACTTACTTGATTTCCACTTAGGTCCTGACGACATTGTCTCTGAATATATTTTGCGTTATTTCCAGTGCGTAGCCCCTGATTGACACTGCAAAGCTGGCCCAGCAGAGGTTGAATTATTGCGAGGAGTCCGTCGAGAACAAGGTATCGCTCTTTTGGGAATCCTGACTTGCACAGGCGTGTTTAGAGTTTTGAAGCCATCTGCGTGGTGTTGGAATGCAAAACTCGAAGATCACCTTCTGGAAAGGGGTTGATGCAGACGTGTTTTGGACACCACCACCGTTGGATTCGCCTGCCTTAGGGGCCTCATTGCTAACAAGAGAAGACCATTGTCTCGTTGCTTGCCTCCCGCTAAAAACACTCGGGGCCGATGTCGACTACCTGTTTGATAGTGCATTTTATAACAAGCAACATCTTGCGCAGGGCTTTGAAAACGAGTCGTTGCTTAGTAGGGTATGCGGAACGATGTAGGGGATAAGTATCCGCCCTTGCGCAGCAATTGACGGATGGCTTTCTCAATAAAAAAGCCATAAAGATCGAATCGGTATTCGGAAGTTTCGAAGCGCGGACGAATACTCTTCACCGGACCCCGCGAGGCATATTCGCTTATGAAAAGAGATATGGAGGATTTCCAATCACGATATCGAATCCATTAGACGAGTGACCTCCCAAACATCCAGTGCGGATCGAAAAAGTCGGCCTTGGATTGAGGGATCAAACGGATCCCATTCGGCCACACGATGCGCCTTCTTGGGAGCCATCAGACTTTCGGCAAGGAGATTTCCCAACTCTTTGCGGAGATTTTTAACCTTTCGCTGGAGAGCAAGCTTTTGGTCACGGCGTTGGATTGCGAAATGGCTATGGTAAAGAGATTCGATTTCAGCCTCAATTTTGTAAACGCGTTCTGGTGCGAGCGCCAGCTGTTCCATCTCAGGTAGACCTATCAAGGTGTCGGCGGCGACAAACTTCGTCTCCAGGTTAGGTAGTGGTCGGATGCCATGGTTCTCCCTTTTGCTGCGGTTAGTGCGCTGGTCGGAGACAAGGGAAATAAAAAAGCGAAGTTTGGATATCTGGATCGCAATCGGTTGGATGTCCACGCCGTACAGGCAGTTCTCGATTAAGTAGAGCTTTCGGCCGTAGTCGTCTTCGTTGTCTGCGAAGTCGCGCTCGATTGCGCCAATGGCAGCCTCGCGAGATGAGGGATCGGGAATCTTCGCAGCTGCGTCGATTTGGAGCTGTTTCCAGCGGGCGTTGTCTGGGTCGAGCTTGTGAATGATGAAAACGAGCTTATGCAGCATCCCCATTGGAAAGGCACCCGACCCGCACGCTGGATCAAGGATTTTGCAGGCGTGGATCGAATCGAGCAGGACGCTAACCTCCCGGTCGTTAAACGGGTGCTCCCGCTCGGTATAGGTGAACAGAATTTCAAGGCCAGTCTGAGCATCCAGTACGCTGAGACCCGGAAGCTGTGAGTGAGTCTGCGAGATATGACTTAAGCGACTCGTCCACCATGTATTCAACAATGGAGCGCGGTGTGTAAAAAGAGCCCGTTTGCTTGCGCGCTGTGGTCTTAGTTTCCTCGTTATAGGATGCGAGGAGGTTTTCGAAGACCTTGCCTAGCAGTTCGGGGTCAAGAGCTATCTCCTGATCGATTGGGGTGTTCTCAACGATGGTGAACTTATATGAATGTAATATGCGGAGGAGTCCGCGCACTTTTTCTTTTTTTCGCTTCGTTTCGCCATAGGCGGCGGAGAGATCGACGGTTTTTTCCTCATTGAAAAAAAGGAAATTTGGAACAGTAGGGCGCTTTTTCTTATTTCGCGAAAAGCCGTCCACATATAGTTTCCGATTGGTTTCCTCCTCGGTACGGTCGAGGCACTCGAAGAGCCCGCCGTTGAGAAAAGGCACTTCCGCGAAGTGGTCTAGAGCGGTCGTTGGGTTGCGAAAATATTCCTCATAACGGTAAAGCGTGTCCACTCCATATGTAGCACGGTTCTTCTGAAAACCTTCATCACGAGCAAAAGTCCGGTACGGCTTACCGTTTTTGTCTTTCCCCATCCGTTGATTTAGCGTGGCAAAGAAAAGGTTCTGCAGAATCGCTTGATAGTACGAGCATGAGTTAGGCTCGAGTCGTTGAGAATTCTCCTCAGTTCAGCCTCGACAAAGAGTTCTTCGGTACTACACCCTTCTCTTTAAGGAACCAGCAAAAAATCAAACGGGTGAGCAGTCGGATAAGGGACGTGGCGCGGCGTTTCTCGCTGTCCTTCTCCGTATCAGCTGGAAACTCAACTTGCGGCAGCGCCCAGAAATACCAATTTGCTAGTTCGCGATAAAAGCGTTTGTCGAGCAGCTCGACATTGAAGATTTCCTCCCAAGCGGCGTGAAGGGTGTCGAAGCCATTGATCGGGAGTCGCTGCGGATGAACGAGATTCGGAAAGGCAAAGGAGGCAAGGATATCCAAATGACCACGGTGAGGCTTAGCGAGGGAAATATCACGAACGATGGTTACTTTACCCAGCACATCCTTCGCTGCGTCTCGCTTACTCTGTCGGCGGTTAATGACAGCGATCGAAAGGACCGACTTCTTGTTCGTGACGTGCTTAATGAGGACCATCACAGGCATTGGGAACACTCGGTTAATTTGTCTTGCGATCCTTGTGAGCTTCCCGCGAGCGTAGTCTGCGCCAGTTAATTCGATGCCGAAGAACAGATACGATTGGAGCAAACTCGGCTTAACGTCAGTGTCATAAAAGAGAGACTTTGATGACGGCTTAATTCCTCATCGGTGAGTTGGAAGAGCAGGTCAGCAGATTTCCAAGGGTAAAAAGCGCCTTAGATTCGCTGAACTGGCCGCCCGTAGAGTGCGAGCGGATGAAATTGAGAAACTCTGTTGGACTAGAGTGCCCCAAGTTAACCGTGCGTTCACTGCTGTATCCCAACGTAGCTAGCAGACCAATAGCCGATTCGCGGAGAGGCGAGGTGTCAATCGAGGCGAGGGAAGCTTGGATAGATTCGCGCAAGTCGGACATGGGGGCTTATTCGGGTTGCAAAATGACCAACCAGGTAACGAGATCGAAATCGTCTCCTTTGGAAGTAGGCGACTCGGATGTGTTGGGTAATACCGCCGCACGACTCGATAATAGCGATGTCACCGCCCGCCTTTGGAAAGTATCCTCAATGGAAGCGAGCGCTTTGGAGAGCAGCCCCTCGTAGTGACTCATGTCGGCGCCATCCTTAGTCTGCTGATCAAATATGTCGCACAGCTTTTCGAATGCGATCGGTTCACCGGCAGCCAGATCGCGTAAAAGGAGCATGGATTCTTTGGGCTGCGCGAAACTAAACCGAACGGTGCCGTCGTCGTGGACATAGACCAAAAAGTACGGCGACATGGGGTTGGGGTTGTTGGCGTTGGCGGGCTTCCCTTAAGCGTCGGCGATTATCTGCTGTATCGATGGCGAAGTAAAAAGAGCACTCCAGGTCGCGCGATTGGAACACCAACCTTAAGAGGCACAACTGAATAAATACCTTCGCCCGCTTCCTCAAGTTCGGCGCGGTTAGCTTCTAGATAACGCAACAGATCGAGGCGGAATTCGTCCAATGAAAAGTCGGTGAGCGAAATGGTATCGTCAAGGTCTTCCAGATCTATAACCTCGTCCTTGAAACGTTTGAGTTGGCGGTCGCAAAAAGAAGATCTTCTTTTATAAGATCTTCAAGTTGCCCGGGTCGAGGAGGTTGTCGGTTTGGGTAGCGGCAGTCGACAAAGCCATGCGAGCTTCTACGCGCAACTTGATGCCAAGGTAATGGTCAAGGTCGGCGACAGGCCAGAAATTGACGAGTTGCACGGCCTCATTGCGCGAGCCGATGCGATCAATACGACCAAACCTCTGGATAATGCGGACGGGATTCCAGTGTATATCGTAGTTAATTAGGAGATCACAATCCTGGAGATTTTGGCCCTCGCTTATACAGTCCGTAGCTATCAGCAAGTCGATTTCCTCCAGCTGGTTCTGAAAGCGTCCAGTCTGGTCCGATCGACGTTTGGAGATGGAGAAAAGTTGGTGAGGATATCGTCGAAATCCGTGCGCCCCAAGTGAGGCGATGTTGCCTCCGTCTCCGCAAACTAGGGCCGTATGTATCTTGAGGTCCTTGCGTGCCCATGAGTCGAAGTGTTCGTAAAGGTAGCGGGCAGTATCTGCAAATGCGGTGAAGACGAGAATCTTCCGGTTGACTTTGCCATCACGATTGGTGGTCGGGTTAGTGACCTTGGCTTCAATGAGTTGCCTTAGCTCAGCGAGTTTGCCATCGCGACGGGCGGTAACGGACTGAGTCTTCTCGAGCAAAAACTGAAGCTGCGTACGATCGTTGCGGACAGCCTTGAGCCATTCTGGCAATTTGAGGTGGGCGAGATGAATCCGGCGACGACCACCAATAGTGAAGTCCTCTTCATCGAAATCTGGATCTTCAAATTGATCCGGAGTCAGCGAGTCGTAATCGAGTTCAGGGTTGTCATCGAGATGCTTCTCAAACGCGGTAATTCGTTGTTCCAGCTGATCAATCTTCTCAATTGTGCGCGTAGGGTCAGGCGGAATGAGTCAACAGAGCTTTCAAGCGCTTGAGGAAGTTGACCTTCATCATCGCAATGAGGATCGCTCGCGGCCCTCCTGGGTGAATCCACCGAGAATCTTGTTTTCATAAGCGGCCCGAACGCTCTCGGGTAGGTCGTCGCGGAGAAAGCTAGTGGGGTGATACAGAGCAAGCCGAAGCGAGCTGATCTCGGCATCGAGTTGCTCGAACGATAGGAAGCGTTGTTCCAAATCGATAATAGCGTGGATGGCTTTCGGCGGAGATCGATGGGGAAATCCGCCAAGTTCGTCCATCTCGCTCGCGTAGTAGGTAACAATCTGACTGCGTGAGCGGGCGATGCTAAGACCGTCGAGAAGCTTGAAGAAATCGCCGCCGATCGCTCCAATTAGATCGCGGGTCTTTCGTTGAGCCGGTGGTTTCTTTGCCCAATTCGTGAAATGGGTCTGCGCCTGTCGGGAAGTATCTCGCACCGAAGGGATTCCAAGTTTCTCTCCGAAAGCTCCGTCCGCAACGTCGTTGCGCGCAACATCACCACCAGCAATAAAAGAAATCTGATTGCGGAGATCGGCCAACTGGTTGTTAACCGGTGTGGCGGAAAGGAGCAGCACCTTCGTTTTTACCCCCGCCGAAATGATGTCTTCCATCAGCCGTTGGTAACGACTTCGACGTTCAGTTGTGTCGCCTGGTCGCTGGGTGGCAAGTTTGTTATTCCGGAAGTTATGAGATTCGTCGATGACTACCAGATCGTAGGCACCCCAATTCAGCGAATCTAAGATAAGACCGTTGACGGTGCCTGAATCGCGGGAGAGGTCCGTGTGATGAAGAACATCGTATCGGAATTTGTCGTTCGAAAACGGATTCAGGGAGCTCGGGTTTCGGTAAATTGTCCAGTTACGAGTCAACTTTTTGGGACAGAGAACCAAGACTCGCTCGTTGCGCAACTCAAAGTATTTGATAACCGCAAGAGCTGTGTAGGTTTTGCCCAACCCGACGCTGTCAGCAAGGATGCATCCGTTGTAGTCGAGAATCTTGTTTATGGCGGCCTTGGCACCGTCTTTTTGAAAGGAAAAGAGAGTACGCCAGACGTGCGTATCGGGTAACGCGACCCGTCGAAGATCGTCATCCAGATCGCGTGTGCCATCTAAGAAGTCACGAAAGAGGTGAAAGAGCGTCAGGTAATAAATGAACTGTGGGGAGTGGTTCGCGTAGAGCTTGCGGAGGTAGTTCAATACTTCCGCTTTCACATCCTTGACGAGTCTCTCATCGTTCCAGACTTCTGTGAACCACTGCTTCAGCTCCTGTCGATCACGATTGCTATCAACAATGAGGTTTAACTCGATATTGTTGCGATCGGAAGCCAAACCCAGACCATGCACCGTGAAGTTCGAACTTCCAAGGATTGCATCTTCAACGCCGCCATTGGCGACGTGATACATCTTCCCGTGGAGTAAATTTGACTGCTTGACCGTTTTGATGTCGACCTTTTTGTCAAGCCAGTCAGCGCATTCCTTCGCAACGCGTTTTTGTTTTAGCTGATTGACGAGGTCTAGACCGTTCGAGTCGATCGTGAAGGCTTTCTTTTCGGTCTTGGAAGGATCCAAGCGATTGATTAATGTCGGTTCGCCAAACAAAAAATCGAGATGGTCGATAGCGTCTAGGCAGTTTTTGAGAGCGTCGTAAGCGTAAATAGTGAAATAGGCGGAAACGAAAGACAGTTTTGAGCCATTGTGAATCCTCGTTGTGAGGAAGTCCGCAACGGTTCCTCGAAGATGGTTATCTCGGAGGCCGGAGGTTTGCGATCCGTCCGTCATTCAGTCCAGGCATGATTTGATCGTAATTCTTGAGACGTCGGCGGGTATTCTTGCACAAAAGGACCCCACACTGGAATTGGAGCCTCTCGGAGAAGCTGCCTGACTAGAGTCGGACGGTCATCCGATAATCGGGCATTATGTAATCTGGCGACCGCCCGCCATCAAAAGGCGATGTCATGCGCGGCTGCGGGTCTTACATAATGACGATTATCGTACGCCTTCCATCTATTACTTTGCCTCGGGATATCTCCGCCTCGAACATCCCTGATCAGTCTCGCTCATGGCCGAGAAACATGGTTCGCTTGAGTGGCATCTCATGAAAATAAAGTTTGCGAAAGGGTGATAAAGAAACAAACTAGGGAGGGCAGACAAGATAGAACGCGATTTCAAACTTTATCAATCCTCTAAGTCTCGTCGTTTCAGTAGCTTTAGAATAAAGCAAATCATATGAAGAAACTTGGGCGACTGGGGAAGTTACTCAAGTTCAGAAGGCTCTTGAGTTTGTGGCTTTATTTTTGCCCTCCGTAAGGCATTTCGATAAGGCGGAGGTCACATGACAATAAGGCCACGAGGAAGGAAAAGAACGCTCTCAAAACATGTCTCATCCTTCAACATGTGGATGGACCAGGTCTATCAGGTGCGGGCGATTGTGGAGGCAACCGGAGCTGTCAAAGATGCGCCGGTGATCCGCGAGTTACTTGATGAGGCGCTGGGCGCACGCCGGCGAAAGGCGCTCGGGATTACCGACTCTGAAGAGCCGCCCGGCCAAGGCACGGCTGAAACACTTCACACTCTGCAAACCTTATTGCTTAGGCTGATTAAGCACGAAGACTTATTACTTCGGAATCAGAGGGTTGGGCTCAAGCTTCTGCTCGAAACCTTTGTTGAAGCGCGCACGGGCAGGGCTTTGGCGTGGGAAGAACTTATCGAAAGGCCTCTCATGGAGAAAGGTAGAACGGAGCAGGATCTAATCAACTACTTCGACATGAAAACCCGCTACGCAAAGGAATATGCGCTCGAGTTATTGGAGAAGCTCAAAAAGGAAGAGGCGGAACGGCGTTAACTGGCTCGTGGGGTGTTGGATTTTACATGCACTTTAGGTGTTGTGTTTTACAACAGGGGTGATCGAGCCGCCAAGCAGAATCCCGAATTTTCAAGCCCACGACTTCCGATTCCGTACCATCCATTCCCATTCCGTTCCCGCCTAGCCCACTGCTTCCATTAGTGTGCGTTCTGGCACATTGATTGACATAGAGCTGAGACGTGATGAATTCACCGCAGCAATCGAGCCTCCCTTTCGGAAAGGCAACCAGGAACTTGAAACAAGCGAAAGAGCTGCCGATATATTTGACCTTGAAGGAAGTGGCGGCACTGCTCAAGGTGAAGCCAAGAACAATCTACGCCTGGGTAAGCGACAACCGAATTCCATTCGAGCGTAAAGGCAGTCTCTTGCGATTCAGGCTTGATGCGGTTATGGCTTGGAACGAGCCGACGCGGTAACGATCAAGACAGAGTGCCGACATTGAAGATCGCGAATTAGCCGGACGTGTGTGCGTGTTAGAATTCCTCTCGCTCCTGTGACGGCGGCGAACCAAAGCGGCGAGCATCACCAAAGTTCATGCCTGAAGATCACATAAAAGAACTGCGGGATGTTGCCTTTCGAAAGATCGGCCGCAATTTGGTCAACTTCCAGCTGTTCGAGAGAGCGCTCAAGCTCATCATCGTGGAAGCGATCTTCGAGGGTACGCATCAGAGCTGGCTAAGGTTCCTTCGGGACAAGGCTAAAGATACCGATCGCAAGGCACTCGGCTGGCTAGTGGAGGACTTCTTCAAAACTGTCTATTCGAGTCACCCGTCCAAGATAGTCCGGCAACTGAACTCGACAGGTATGGATGTCGTCTCCGTAAGGATTGAGTCAAACAAAGACTCAATTCGGGATCGAAGACGTCAACTCCGCGAAATCGTCAAAGAGAGAAACCTTCTCGTTCATCGGTTGTTGGCCAACTTCGATCCAGAATCAGCTGAGAGCTGCGAGAACCTGATTCGTCAACTCGACGAACAAGTCGGCAGGAGGTTCAGTACCAGCCCCTCATGCGCCTCATTGGAAACATGCAAAGAGCAGCAAAAAATAATGAATCAGTTGGAGGCCGAATTGCGCGAAGCTGCACGGAAGGAGGAGATGCCCTCTAACCAAGCGTTGCAGTCACCAAAGCGGTGGTCGAAGATAGATGTTGGTTTTTACATACGTTTAATGGGTTGTTTATTTGAATTGTAAGTGCTGCTTATGGGCATAAACCCATCTGTTCTCGATCCTTTTAGATCCCAAGACCCTACACTGCGTGGCACATAGATTGATGTTGCACTGAAGCGTGGCTGCGTGGAAGCAGCCGACAAGGTAGGTCAACACGCAATCGATCTCGATCAAGAATTTAAGATCTCAAAACAAAGAAGTCAGATGCAGAGCTTGTGCGTGCTAAAATCCCGCCGCTCCTGTAACGGCGGCAAACCGGAAAGGAGCAAAGAATGACAGTTCGAAAGAGGGGAGAGCACTGGTACGTTGACATCAGCGAGAAAGGCCGGCACCGAGTTCAACGTGTTCTCAAAGGCGCACGAACGAAGGCGCAGGCATTGAAAGCTGAGGCCAAGCTCAGAACCCAGATCTTTGAAAAGAAATATGATCTCGTGGAAAGGCCGGAATGCCGCTTCGACAAATTTGTCGATTGCTTCATTCCTGCCAACCAAGGAACTAAAGAAGAGCTACAAGTCGATCTACAGCATCTGTAAAGCTCTCAAAGCATTCTTCGGTAAACATTTCATTTCTGAAATCGATACCGAGATGATTGAGAGATACAGACAGATGCGAGTTGAGCAAAAGACGAGGCTGGGCCGAAAGCGCAGTCCGTTGAGAGTCAACAAGGAGATGCAAGTACTCTCGTCGATCTTCACGTTAGCTCTGGAAAAGCAACTCATCTCTTCAAGGCCCAGGACAACGATGTTTCGCGTCTCCAGCGAACGCATTCGCTACCTGACGCCAGACGAAGAGAACAGGCTTTTCGAACAGCTTGAGAGCTGCGAATGGCTCAAGCCGATTGTGCTGATCGCGCTGCACACCGGCATGCGACGCGGTGAGATTTGCGGCCTGCAATGGTTCGATCTCAATTTCGATCGCGGGTCTGATTCACGTTCGGAATACGAAGAATGGTAAGGACCGAATCATTCCGATGAACGGACTGTGCGGCAACTGCTCGAGACGCAAAGACTTACGAGCTTGAAAAGCAGAGGAGAATGCCGAAAAAGGGGAATCCAAGGTTCCGAGCCCATATGTGTTTCCGAGTCCACGAACTGAGAAGCGGCTGGTCGAGATCAAGTACTCATTCATACGAGCTGTGAAACAGGCGAAGATTACTGATTTACGTTTTCACGATCTTCGCCATACCGCAGCGACTCGTATGGGTGACGCCGGCGCGGACGCTTTCACGCTGGCGGCGATCTTCGGTTGGTCTGACATTCGGATGGCGATGCGTTACACGCATGCGATGGAAGATGCAAAGCGCAGAGCAGTCGAAGCAATCGCAGTCGGAGCAACCAGAGCCGCACGTGAAAATGCAGCGATTCAAATTTCACGTGACAGGAGCGTGACAAACGAAAAACGGCAAGCACTTGGCTCGCCGTAAGTCGTTGAAAACATTGGTAGCGGGGGGCGGGATCGAACCGCCGACCTTGGGGTTATGAATCCCACGCTCTAACCATCTGAGCTACCCCGCCACAGTCGAAACGAAAAATAGTTTACGAAGACTGTGGCTCGTATGTCCAACTTGCTTCCAAAAATTGCCTTCAAAGCGTTCTGCGAAGGCAAGCTCGTTCACCGCGACGGCGCAATCAGTGCTCAGATCGACTGCAGTTGTAAGAAAACAACAAAGCAGTGGTGCGTTTTGAACGTTGGCTGCTGAGGTTGGTCCAGTTAACGGTCGTCCGATAGTTTAGTCCTCGCAGACGAACCGACGCGCATTCCTCGATGCTTGTTCAGGTGAAGAGATCTTGCAGATACTTTCAATCGTCAATCGCGGTTTGAAGTCGTCCACCCAAAAAACGACATTTGGAAAAATGGAGTTCTAGCGACTATCGTCCGGCAAGTTCAGCGTTTCGCAACGCTCTGGGGCACATCTGAGTAGTTCTCTTTCAGTTGCCGCAAAGGTTCGAAGATATATTCAATTAGAGAGCGATTGCCGACTACGATCTCCGCCTTGCCGCTCATGCCCGCCATCAATTGACGCGACTGCCCCTGGACCATCAGTTCACTCTCGGATATTTCAACGTGCGCTTTAAATGTTGAGCCCTGGTTCGTGTCAGAACCGGCAGGACTCAGCCATGACACGAGCCCGTATCTAACGCCGTAGCGCTGATATGGGAACGCATCGTATTTCAACTTCACTCCCTGGCCGATCTTCAATCTGCCCAAGCCAGTCTCTGGTACTTTCAATTCAGCTTGTAGAGTCTCGCCCGTGCAAACAAGTTCGGCCACCGCCTCACCTTCGTGAAGGACCGCGCCGCTGCTCTTGACGTACAAGCGCAAGATCGTTCCGGTGCATGGCGCTGTCAGCCTCACCTCATTACCGTCACTTCCGGCAAGCCCGGATCTCAGAGCAGTAATACGAATCTCGCCGGTTGCGGCTGACTCCTGGTAGGTTCGTTGTACCTCTTTGAATTCGGCCTGCCTTGCAGCCGACTCAAACTTCACTTTTTCGATTGCAACGCTCGTCTCTTTCTCTTCTGCGAGGAGCTTCTCAAGCTCAGCCTGGAGTTCAGCAAATTCCAGTTGCCGCCCCGACAATTGCGCTCGACTTACGATGCCTTCGCGATAGAGGGTTTCGTCACTATCGACCAGTTGCTTGAATAACTTAAGTTGTTGGCGCTTCAGCGTGACTAATCCGGCCAGGTGCTCAACGTGTGCCGCGAGCCTGCGGCCCTCTTGTTCATCCGCTCGCGAGTGGGCCGAAAACTTCTCTTTTGCATTCGTAAAGCTTTCGCCTGCGCCGGCAAGGTGCGTCTGAGTCGTCATCAAATCTGCTGCTCGATCGCCAACCACCTCCGAACGCAGCGTCACGATTACATCGCCCTGATTGACTGACTGGCCCTCGCTGACAAAAACACGATTGGCGACTCCTTGTCGGGTGGCCTTTATCGGATCGGTGCCACGCGCGGGGGCTAGTACGAAGTCCGCGGTTATGGTTTCAGGCAACCTGATTACGATCGACGCGATCGCAGCGACCAGAACAACCGCGATAATCGAATAGCTGAGTCCGCGCGCCGCCCAGTGAGGGGGAGTGAGGTCCAGGAATGTATTCGTGGCACCGGGTGTTTCTACAGCAGAGTTCGTGTGCATGGTACGTTTCCGCGAACGTTATTAATCAACTAAGCGTGCCGGTTATTATCGGAAGTTGCCGCTATGACTATGCCTGCTACGCCTCCGCCTTTTATCTCAGCGTCCAGCTCTTTGTCGTCGACAGTCAGATCGGTTAATTCTTTTTGAGCGAGTGTTGTTTCCTCGCTTTTCAGACTCTCTTTTGTTTTCATTTTGTTCTCCAGTCAGTTACTTTTGATCCCAGCTATTAGCCGACGAATACACCTACCTCGGTCGCCAGGTACAATCTGCCGTTTGGTGTCCCAGCGCCTTTAGTGTCTTCGGACTTCTCTTCAACAACGGGAAGATCCTCTAACGTCTGGTCCACGGGTTTGATTTCGTCGTTCTTTATTGTGTCCTTGATTTGCATCGTTTTCTCCAGTGCAAGTTTGGCCGTTTTTACCCGACATCGTCGGCGGCAACGCGAACGCCGCCGATGAAACCGCCGTCGTAAGGCCTAATGGTCGGTAAAACAGCTCCGCCCTGAACGTCCTCTTCGGAACTCACCTGTAGGTCGGTCAGAGATTCCGCCGCCTCGTTTAGCTCGTCGCTCTCAGTCTCTTTCTCTTTCATCGTTTTTCCTTTAGTTGAATTGACCGGTCCAATAGAAACGAAATTTTAGTGCTCGCCATCAGCACAGAACAGAAACAACTTTGGTGTCGCTTTACTCGCGGTTCCAGCTTTGGTCTCAACAGCCTGCTCGTCGGCGACCGGCAAATCGGTTAGGTTCGCCTCCGCATTGTTGATTTCTTCCTTCTTTGGTTCATCTTTAACTTTCATGTTGCTCTCCTCTACTTTATTTCTAATCTTGCACGGCTTCCAGCGACTACTGGCTACCGCCAACCGTTCCTGCGACATGAGTGCCGTGTCCGTTGCTGTCTTGTATGCCGGATGATCTGGAGCCACCGGTAGTATGTTGGGCCTGCTCACTTGCGACTGGCAGATCGGCCAACTCTTTTGCCTGTGGATCGATTCTCTCGGTTGTCAGGTTCTCGTCTTTATCTGAATTCATCATTTAAGTCCTTCTTGATTGTTAGTTCAGTCAATAACGCCTCGTTTAAGCGTTACGTCAGTAGCCTTCGGAACATAACCTCCGTTGACGTCCGCAGTCGGTTTCAGATCATCCAGTGTGATCTCGACGCCGCATTTCTCAGCGGCATCAGTGTTGCTCTCAGTTGCTTGTGGGTTTTCCTGTTTCAATCCTACGTACCTCCTTTTTCGCCTGACTCTTTCATTTCTCTTTCAACAAGGCCGAACACAAATCGACCGCCTTTAACGTTTTCAGTTTTAGCCTCGTCTAACGTCAGGTCTTCAATGGTGTTCGACTCATGGTTCTCCGTTTTGCGTGAATGCTCCGATGACATTTCGTGCCTCCTTTTCGCGGGTGACTAGCTGTTAACTCCCATTCAATTGAATAAGGCGCAAACAAACCGCGAAAACTATCATCCGGTGTCTCACCTTTACCTCGCTTCAACTTCAAGCCTCGTCCGCCGGCGCCAAAATCTTGAAATCCACCAGGCGCCTGAGCAGCTCAGGAGTAAAGCGCAGCCCTTCCTTTTCAACGATTTGACTTACAATTTCGGTTGTCGGCCGGCCATCGAAGTAAGGTATTAATCGCATCACCCGTTCTGACACCTGCAAACTGTCCAACCCAATGCCAGGGTTATGGAGGCTGTAAGTTCCCCGATCGACGGCGATGACAGTGAAGGGACCACTTCGAAGTCGCGTTGGAATGTCGTTACTGATCAACTTGCGATAAGTTTTTTGGGTGAGTCGCGCACGCAGTTGTACGTTCGGGCCACATACCTCCAGAACTTCCCGCCATGTCAACGACGCCACCAAAGTGGCGCAAGCACGATAAAAATCACGCTCGCGGCCGTACCAGTTAGCCCAGACTCGACGCTGCGTGGCCGAGTCAACCTGTTCGTCCACGTCTAATTGCGTCAGAGTCGGCAGTTGGCCGGGCATCAAAAACGGTTTGAGCAAAGAATCCAATGCAGCTTCGTCCAACTCCAGTTGGACCGCGCACCAGCTCGCCAGGTCTATTTCAATCAACGAGAGCAGCTGCTTTGCGCTTTCCCAGAACTCCTTTCCTACAGAACCGCGAACATACTTACAGAACCATGTTGAACACACACTGTTGCGGTACTTCCAGATACCGCAGAGGCCGCCCTGCTCGTCTAAGTAATGAGGGCATCGCAAGCTTTGCGTCCGGCCAAACGCTTGAGGCTCCATCTGGGTGTACTGAGCTCTCATCTTGAGCGGCCACTCTAATCCGCGTGGAGTCACTGCGAGGCCTGCATCCAGTCTGTTTTCAACCGATGCACGTCCGCGAGCCATTGCCGGATCTTCGTCCGCAAGGATCATTCCTACCAGGAAGTTGGGCAGAAAAGGTAGATACGTGCAGCATTTGAGTTGTGGAGTAAAGTAGTTAGCGCTTCGGGTCTTAGGCTCAGTCGTACTTTCACACATCGCACAATCGTTGCAAGTCGCGCGAGTTTCGAGAGGAATTTCGCCGCCGAGCAGTTCATCAAACCAAGCAGCATAGAGATGCGGTAGTGGAGTGGCTTTCTTGTGGTCCATAACGATTTTGAATGCGTTCAGTGAGGGGCGAAATCTCTGACGCCCCTTTGACTGAGTTCCCGCTACAGCCTTCTTATTGGCACATACTTATACTCCGGCTCCCCAACCGGGCCGGATCCAGCGCGGGTCTGATCGGCTTGCTCACCGGTTACCTCGAGATCGACCATTGAGTCCTGTTCGTTCTCGTGTTTCTGCTCGTCCTTTTCGTTCATGATCTTTCAGCTCCTTTTAGAACTCATCCATTTCTTGCTTACTTGTCGCATTTCTTCATGAAATTGAAACTGCTGATCGAGACTTTTCCTGCTCCTTCGAAGGCGCCTTTCACTTCTTCTGCTGTGTCTTCGCTGACGGTCAAGTCTTCGATCTCGGTTTCCGGCTTGTTTACTTCTTGCGTCTCCATAACGGTCTCTCCTTTAGGAATTTTTCAAATTTGCAGCGTTTACGTGCATTCGAACTCTAAGGCGAAAAAGGAAGGCGAAAACTATCATCAAAAAAATTCTCAGGTAGATAGTTTTCCGGTCCTTTCTGCGCCTTAGATAAAGGAAAGGGAAGGAAGAACTGTTTCTCGCAACATTGGGCCAATCGAAGGCTATGACTCTGTTTACGATAGAAAATCGGGAATTTGGATGGGACGAAATCGTAGTCGCCGCCCAGGTCTGGGGCGAGTGGCAGGTGCTATTCGAGTCCGTTCGGCACTCGCTTGCGTGTTTGCGCCTGGCCGCACAGATCGGACAACTGCCTTCCACCGCAGAAATGCGTGAAGCCGCCAACGCATTTCGTTACCAGCGCAACCTTATCAGCGGAGACGAGACGCAGATCTGGCTCCACCGATGGGGGATGTCCGTAGAAGAATGGATGAACTGTTTACGTGGCCAACTCCTGCGGAAACGTTGGGCTTCGCGGGTTAATGAAATCAAAGCTGCGAATCCGATCCTTGACGCGGATGTAGCCGAGGTGGTCAAAAGATATGCTGTCTGCACCGGGAAAATTGATGATTGGTCCCAAAAGCTGGCTGGGCGTGCCGCGCTCGCTGCAAAATCCTCCGGTTTGATTTCCGGTGCCCGATCGCCGCGAGATCTGATCGATCGAATAGAGAAGGAATTCGAACGACAACAAAACCAAACCATTAACTCAAAACTCATTGAGACCAAAATATTAGACCACCGCTTGGATTGGATTCACTACGAGTGCCGGTATCTCTGGCTCGCCGATGAGCGGGTTGCTCGGGAGGCCGCATGGTGTGTCAGCGAAGACGGCTTAACGCTCGATGAAGCCGCCAACGCTGCGCACGGTGAAGTGCGGGAATGGAATTTCTATGCCGATGAAATAGAGGCGAGTGTTCGGCCGTACTTTGTAGCCGCGCGGAAGGGTGACTTGCTAGGACCACTTAGATTTGCTTCAGGCTATCCGCTGTTTTCAGTTTTGAAAAAGAAAATGCCGGCCGCCAGCGACCCTGAGATTCTTTCACGCGCGGAACAGGCAATCGTTGCCGACTTAACTGCGCAAGCAATACATGAGCGCGTGAGGTGGGTGGCATTCGCGTAAAACTTCAATGGACCTAAAAATGGATAAACAAGTTGCCCTTGAAGAACTTCCGTTAATGATGTTCCTGCCCCCGGAACTGAAGTCGTTGATGATGGATTGCTTCGTGCCGGCGAGTTTCGGCTTTGGCGGCGACATCATGACCGAAGGTGAAGTTCCCGATGGCTTTTACGTGTTGGCGGAGGGACGCGCCAGAATGATCAAACGCGCGCCAGGCGGTGAAGAAGTTCCTTTGAACGTCTTGAAACCCGGGGAGAGTTTCGGTGCGACCGGGTTGCTCGATCCCACGATCATCGAAAGACGCGCAACTACCGTTCGTGCCAGCAGCGACGTGCGGGCCTACAAACTTGAGCCCAAGCTGTTTCAGTCACTGTTGCTAAATCATCCGGAAATCAAGAATTACATTGAACTCGAGCAACGCCATCATCAACTCGCCAACTTCATCAAGCTTCACACCGTGTTGTCACACCTTCCATCTGAAGCTGTGAAGTTGTTGGTTATGGAAGCAGAAACGATCACTGTCGAAGCAGGAGATTTCCTGGTTCATCAAGGCGACGCTGCGGGCCCGATGTTCATCATTGAAGAAGGCCGCTTGCGCGTGTGGGTCAAACAAGCTGAACGGCAAAAGGAGCTGGCCTTTTTGCGCAAAGGGGATCTCTTTGGTGAACTCTCGATCGCCAGAGGACAAAAACGTAATGCCACGGTCCAGGCGCTCACCCAGTGCAGTTTGCTCAAAATCAACGAAAGAACATTTGGCAAGCTCTACGCCAGGTTCCCGGAATTCCGAAACAAGATCGAAGAACGCATCGCAGGATATTCCTATAAACAGACCGCGCGACTACCACTCGATTTCCTTCAGGAGATCGTGCCTGTGAATCCAGGACCGGAGTCAGCAGGTCAGCCCCGGACAATTGGATGAGCGTGCGAATGCCGCGGAACTCGGACCGTTTGCCACTGAGGATGGCCACTTTGTCAAACGCCGAAAAAGCAGTAACCGTTTTCCACACATAAAACAGATCGACGAAATGGATTGCGGCGCGGCAAGCCTGGCAATGATCTGCCGCCATTTCGGTAGAAAGGTCTCTGTCTCGCGCATTCGTCAAAAAGTTCGGACTTCAAATGATGGAACCAGTCTACGTGGTCTCTGTGACGGAGCCGAGGCTTTAGGGCTTGCTGCTCGTTCGGTCAAAGCCTCAAAAACCAATCTGCGAGAAATGCCCCTGCCGGCGATTATTCACTGGGAAAACAATCATTGGGTTGTGTTGTTCAAGCTAAACAAGGCTCAAGCCTGGATCGCCGATCCGGCCACCAATATTCGACAAATCACGCTCAAGGAACTCGACGAAAAATGGAACGGGTACGCGGCTTTGTTCGACTACACCGAGGCGTTCGAAAAAACGCCCGAGGCGAAAACCGGCTTCGGTTGGCTGATGCCGTTTTTGCGACCGTTCGCCGGAGTGTTCGCAAAGACATTCGGTCTTGCGGTGATCGTCAGTGCGCTGCAAATGCTCTTGCCGGTGTTCACGCAAGTCATCGTTGACAGTGTGCTTGTTGAGCGCGACTCCTCGTTGCTTACGATGATAATCGGGGCAATGTTGGTCGTGCTTTTGTTTATGACGGTCGCAATGCTTGTGCAGCGCTACCTGCTCAGCTTCGTAGCAGTTCGAATTGATTCGTCGTCGCTTGATTTCATCACCCGCCGGTTACTCGCGTTGCCGATCAGTTACTTTTCCCAGCGCAAGACCGGCGACATCCAACGGCGCCTCCTCGGTGCGCGGCAGGTACGCGAATTCCTCGTGATGAATGGGGTTAACGGATTGACCGCTGTTGCTCAGATCGCCGCCGCTGCCGTGTTGATGACCTTGTATAGCCCCGTACTCACGCTCGTCTTTCTGGCCGTCGCGCCGCTCTACGCCGGGTTGATGAAATACTCGAGCAGGCGGTTAAGACCAATGTTCGATGAGTTGGAGGAGTCGTATGGCAGGTATTCGTCCCACCAGATTGATGCGATCAAGGGAATCGAGACCGTTAAGACTCTGGGTGCGGAAGGTGCTTTACGAGAAAAGATGCTTGGTGAATTTCATTCGCTGGCGCATAAGCAATTCAAATCAAGCTTCTTGTTGATGAACTATGAAGCGGCGGTGCAGTCAGTCGGCTTTCTTTCCCTCGCGATGTTCCTGTTCGTCGGCGCACAGCAAGTAATGAGCGGCAACATGACGATCGGCGCTATGGTGGCGTTCAACTCATTGGTAGCGATGGCTAACGCGCCCATCTTGACTTTGTTGACGATGTGGGACAACTGGCAACTGGCATCAGTATTGCTCAATCGCATGAACGACATCTTCGAGTCGGAACCTGAGCAGGGCAATGACCATTCTCAACTGCAGCCAGTGCGCACGCTTGAAGGCCGCGTAAAGTTCGAGAATGTCAGCTTTCAGTATGGCGGTCCCGATTCGCCAAAGATTCTCGAGGAGATCTCGATCGATATCCCACCCGGTAAATGTGTCGCCATCGTCGGCCGTAGCGGTTCCGGTAAAACTACGCTCGTCAAATGTCTTGCCGGGTTGCTGGAAGCGACGGAAGGCGCGATCAATTTTGACGGCGTCGAACAAAAGAAACTCCGTTATCGCGACCTGCGCCGGCAGATTGGTTTTGTATTGCAGGAGAATTATCTGTTTGACGACACAATTGCCAGGAACATCGCGTTTGGCGAGGAGGATCCTGACATGGAACGTATCGCCTGGGCTGCAAAAGTTGCCAACGCTCACGAATTCATTCAACGGCTGCCTCTCGGTTTTGAAACACGAGTTGGTGAGACTGGGATCGCGCTCTCAGGTGGCCAACGGCAGCGCATTGCGATTGCGCGAGCAGTCTATAACAAGCCTCCGATTCTCATCTTCGACGAAGCAACGAGTTCTTTAGACACCGAGTCTGAAAAGGCGGTCAAAGAGAACATGGATCACCTGCTGAAAGGCCGGACTTCGTTTGTCATAGCGCATCGGTTGAGCACGGTTCGAGACGCGGACCTGATCCTGGTTTTAGAAAAAGGAAAAATAGTTGAGCAGGGAAGTCATGAAGAGTTGATGGAACGACAGGGGCTTTATTTCTACCTCAGCAGCCAGCAACTCAGCTTGTAAAAGCTGCTCGATCCAAGGTGTGATTGTTTTAGCGCAGCAACGCAGACGCAGACCAAAGCAACGGCGCCTGTCCATGTAAATCGCCAACCCTACGCTCACGGTCCATGTAATATTGAACCGTGAACCCCTTATTCGTGCCCACACACACATCCCGAACATTCGCATCCTGATCGAGACGGCTAACTAACCCCAACCACGCCTTCCGCGCAGCCGGTCCATAGACCTTCGCGTCCAGCCATCCGTTCTTCACCCCAGTGATCATGGAAAACGTAAACATACCGGTGCTCGAAGTCTCAGCCCATGACTCCGGATTATCGATCAATTGACGCCACAGCCCATCCTGCCCCTGATGCTTAAGCAGCGCCGCCATCATCTTCTGATAGCCCTGCAGGATACGGAACCGATTTGGATGTTTCTTTGGCAGCTCTCGCAGCAACTCGGCCATTCCGGCCGCTACCCAACCAACGCCACGGCCCCAAAAAAACTTCGAATCGGGAGCGTGATAAAAGAGCCCATTCGGCTGTTGCAACCTGTCGAGATACGTAGCCATGGTCAACGACGCGCGGTCCAAATATTTGATATCGCGTGTCGCTCGATATGCCTGCACCTGAACGGCCGTGATCATGTACATGTCGTCAATCCAGTAACGCGCTTCGCGCAGTAATGCCATCGGGCGTTGCGTTGGTCCACTGTTGGTCGGCGAGGTTCCGCCCAATCTCCAGAAACTTCTGGTCCTTCGTCTGCATATAAAGCTGCAACGGAACAACTCCGAAAACGCGGTAATCGACGTGCGCTTGTGAGGAGATGTGTTTTTGGCCTTCCGCACTCCAAAGCGTTTCGAATTTTTGCAAAAGCTGGTTTTTCAACTGCTTGTTCTTGGTGAGTTGCGCGATCGTGAGAGACCCATACCCGGCACACACTTCCGGATAAATGACAAACTGACGCTTACCCTGCTGGTACTCAAACTGGCGTGCCAGATAGTTTTGGGCCACACGGGTTCCCACTTCACGCGGCGACGCGCCGGCGGGCCAGTTTTTGAAGTAACGCGATTGACCACCAACAGATGTTGCCGCCGTCAGAATCAGCATGACGGCAAACGAAAGGACGGCGGGAGTTTTCGGGTGACTTTGCATGATTTGCCTTTTTAGAGGTTCGAAAGAAATAAGTCAACCGGTTAACTCTTAGAAATTTTGCCCGTTCTGTTATTTTTCCAGCTTGCAAAAAACTCCCGGCTACAGTAAGAAGGTAGTACCCAGTCATGGAAGAGAGTCCTCCAAAAACTCCTCGGATTAAGGATGTGGCGCGCGAGGCTGGAGTCTCGACCGCCACCGTCTCGCACGTCATCAACAAAACGAAATATGTAACTGATCACACGCGCGCAAGTGTTTTGAAGGCGATCGAACAGTGCAACTATTATCCGAATGCCCAGGCACGCTCCTTAGCTTCCGGACGAACCGACATGATCGGTCTGCTCGTGTCGGACATCGCCAACCCGTTTTTCCCGATTTGGTGAAGAGCATCGAGAGTGCTGCTTTCGAACGCGGATATAACACGATTCTCCTCAACACAAACTACGACGCGAATCGAGCGGCTGATTATGTTCGGCGTTTGATTGGACTGAAGGTGGCCGGCGTAGCTCTGATGACTGCCGAACTCGATCCCGAATTGATTGATGAACTGATTCGAAAGGATATTTCTGTTATCAGTCAGAACTTCGGCAGAGTCAGTGAACACATGAGCAATGTTGTGATTGACTACGCCATGGGAGTTGAGCAGGCCGTCGAGCATCTGGCCTCACTCGGGCACTCGCATATCGTTCACGTCGCTGGGCCAAGCAGACTCAACGCAACAAATGTTCGGCGCGACGCCTTCCTTGATTCCATCGCGCGTCACGTTCCCAATGCAAAGACAGCCATCTACGAAGGAGACTTCAAGTTTGACGGCGGACGTCGAGCGGCGCTCGAGATATTGGCCCAAAAAGATTTGCCGACAGCGATCGTCACCGCCAACGACATGATGGCGTTCGGCGTAATGAAGGAACTCTATAAAGCCGGCCTATCAATTCCTGAAGACATTTCTCTCGTTGGTTTCGACGACATCGCCTTCGCCGAGCTGACTGAGCCACCATTGACGACCGTATGCCTGTCGCGAGTGGAGTTGGGCCAACGGACAGTCGAGGCCTTGATGAACAATATTGAGAACCCACGCGAACAGGGCCAGGAAGTTCACATTCCAACTTATCTGATCAAGCGTGGCTCGACTGCACGGCCGCGCTCAAACTAAAACAACTCGCGCTTTTTTTTGACTCGCGAGTTAAACGCTTTTCCTAAAATGGCTTCACTGGTTTCCGATCGTATGAGTAAGGAACAGTTACAGGTGGAACGGTTTCGCTTTGTGAAGTATCTCTGGCAGGACGAGATCGCCGACAAGTTATCCGGATTGGACCGTCTGGTCTACCGCTCAAACAAACTTGGCGAGGACTTGACTCTAACGAATACCGGCGGCGGCAACACGTCGTCTAAGTTGATCGAACAGGATCCACTTACACGGGAGAGCGTCGACGTGTTATGGGTCAAGGGTTCGGGTGGAGATCTGCGCACTGCAAAACGTGACGGTTTCGCTTCTCTTTATCTCGACAAGATACGAGCGATGAAGTCGCTCTATCTCAACGATCCCCAGCGCGGACCGAAGACGGAGATAGAAGATGCGATGTATCCGATGTACAGTCATTGCGTCTTTAACCTCAACCCGCGCGCCTGTTCCATCGATACTCCGCTGCACACACTAGTTCCTTACAAACACGTGGACCACCTGCATCCTAACGCTGTGATTGCGATCGCCGCGTCGGTTAATCAGGAGAAGTTGTGCGAGGAGATTTTTGGCGACGAAGTTATTTATGTGCCGTGGCAACGGCCGGGGTTCGACATCGGACTCAAAATCGAGCAGTTGATCAAGCAAAACCCTCAAGCCAAGGGCGTGTTGCTGGGACATCATGGCATGAGTTCGTGGAGTGACGACGACAAGACGTGCTATGAAACAGCACTGGAGATCATCGATCGTGCGGCCCGGTTCATTGAAACGCGAGACAAAGGTGAAATGACCTTTGGCGGCGAGCGCTACGAGCCGCTCTCCGAAGAAAAACGTGGGCAACTGCTTTCGGAGATAAGCCCCTGGTTAAGAGGACAGCTATCGGTTACTAAGCGTGTCGTTGCAACTGTGCAGGACGATCCAAAGATGCTCCGATTTATTAACAGCGTTGATGGACCACGACTGGCAAATCTTGGGACATCATGTCCCGACCATTTCCTGCGCACCAAGATAAAACCTCTCTTCGTTGACTGGAATCCTCACTCGGAAACGATCGACGACTTGAAAGCTTCGATATCAACCGGCCTCGCGCAATATCGTGAGGACTACAAGGCGTACTACGAGCGTTGTAAACGCCCCGGCGTTCCCGCCATGCGCGATCCAAATCCGACGGTAGTCTTGATTCCCGGTCTCGGCATGATCGCGTGGGGTAAGAACAAGAGCGAGTCTCGTGTCACCGCTGAGTTCTACAACTGCGCAATCGAGGTGATGCGCGGCGCCGAAGCAATCGATCGCTATGAAGCGATGGACGAGCAGGAAGCTTTCGACATCGAGTATTGGGATCTTGAGGAAGCAAAGCTCAGACGCCAACCACCGGAAAAGGAACTGGATCGTCAGGTAGTCGTAGTTATCGGAGCCGGCGCCGGAATCGGCAGAGCGACGGCACACCGCGTTGTGAGGGAAGGCGCACACGTTGTTTGCGTTGACCTTGATGAAATCTCAGCAAAAACTACGACTGATGAGATCATTGCGCAGTACGGTTCCGGGATAGGTGTTGCGGGCACAGGGCTGAGTAACTGTGGGCCCGCCGTAACTTTGAGCTGTGACATCACGGATCGAAAAAGCGTGCAGAAGATGTTCGCGAACGCGATACTCGCGTACGGAGGCATCGACGCTGTGGTCGTTACCGCCGGTGTTTTCATGTCGCCCGACAAGAACGGACACATCGAAGACCGTCAATGGACACGGACTTTCGAAATCAATGTCGTCGGCGCTTATATCGTTGCTGATGAAGCTAACAAGATTTTCAAGCAACAGAATCTGCCCGCAAACATCGTGCTGACAACAAGCGCCAACGCGGTCGTAGCGAAAAAGGGAAGTCTGGCTTACGACGCCAGCAAAGCTGCCGCTAATCATTTGGTTCGCGAGTTGGCAATTGAGATGTCGCCCCTCGTGCGCGTGAACGCAGTTGCTCCGGCAACGGTGGTCAAGGGAAGCACAATGTTTCCACGCGACCGCGTTGTGGCTTCGCTGACTAAGTATGGACTGTCCTTCAACGACGACGATTCAGATGAAGACTTGCGTGACAAGCTCGCGGCGTTCTACGCCCAACGCTCACTCACGCAAACTCCGGTCGAGCCTGAAGACCAGGCTGAAGCAATCTTTCTTTTGATTACAAAACGCTTATCGAAGACAACAGGTCATGTTTTCCCGGTTGATGGTGGTTTGCAGGACGGATTTATGAGGTAAGCGGGAAGCGCCTCAGCGAAGGGGTTTCTCGCGCAAAGGCGCAAAGGCGCAAAGAGGCGCAAAGAAAAACTTAACCTCTGATTTAAACTTTGCGCCCTTGCGTCTTTGCGGGAACCTTTTAAGGGAACGATATGCAAAGAAAATTTGAGATTGACGATGGATTCATCACCGAGCAGAACAAAGCGCTCGAACCATCGATCCATGAAGATTACGAGTATCTCGGCAAGGTGCTCCGGCGCAAACAGATAGACATCGAAGACCTCGTCGCCAAAGCACAGTCGTTTCGAGTAGCGGTCCCATCGTGGGGACTGGGCACGGGCGGGACGCGTTTTGCGCGGTTTCCAGGACCAGGTGAGCCGCGGGACATTTACGAGAAACTCGAAGACTGCGCCACTCTCAACAAGCTCGTACGTTCAACATCCGGAGTGTCACTTCACATTCCGTGGGACCAACCGGACGACGTGAACGAGCTCATGTCCTTTGCTCGTCATCGCGATCTTTTTTTCGAGGCGATGAATTCAAACACCTTTCAAGATCAGCCTGACCAGCAACACTCATACAAGTTCGGTAGCCTGTCCCACTCAGATCCCGCAGTACGACGCCAGGCTATAGATCACAATATTGAATGCATCGAGCTGGGCCAGAAACTTGGCTCTAAAGCCCACACGGTTTGGATCGGCGACGGTGGGAACTTTCCTGGTCAACAGCACTTTCGCAAAACGCTCGAGAATTATCTCGAGAGCATGCGCACGATCTACGACGCCTTGCCCGACGATTGGCGGATCTTTATCGAACACAAGTTTTACGAGCCGGCATTTTATTCAACCGTTATCAACGATTGGGGAACAAGCTATTACTGTGCTCGCGAATTGGGACCCAAAGCTGCTTGTCTGGTAGACCTGGGCCATCACGCTCCAAACGTCAACATCGAAATGATCGTTGCCCGGCTGATTCAATTCGGCAAACTCGGCGGCTTTCATTTTAACGACAGCAAATACGGCGACGACGATCTCGACGCAGGATCAATCAAGCCTTTTCAACTGTTTCTGATTTTTAATGAGCTTGTTGACGCCGAACAGAGCAAGGTCCCGGCGTTCGATCCGGCCTACATGTTGGACCAGTCGCACAACGTCACAGATCCGATTGAGTCTCTCTCGATGAGCTCGATCGAAGTCACGCGTGCCTACATTCAGGCGCAGCTTGTCGACAGAGTTGCCCTGGCGGAGGCACAGGATAATTGTGACGCGCTGCTTGCGCTCTCAACTTTAAAACAAGCTTTCATCACCGACGTTTCGCCGATCCTCGCCCTTGCTCGACAACGTTCGGGCGGTGCGCTCGATCCGATTGCGACCTATCGCGCCAGCGGTTACAGAGGCGCGAAGGCCGAGGAACGCCCAACGAAGATTGAGGCAACCGTCGGAATCGTTTGATGGACGATGCGCTTTTCATAGCGGTCGATCTGGGAGCCGGCAGTGGGCGCGTATTTCTTTGTGGTCTCGGAGCGGACGAGTTATTGCTCGAGGAAACCAGACGCTTTCATTATCCGCCGCGTGAGCGTGACGGGCACCTGCGCTGGGACTTCGCGAAAATTCTCAACGAGATAAAAACAGGTCTTGGTAACGCTGGAGAACGAGCGAGGGAACTGGGCCAACGCGTTCAAAGCATCGGGGTAGCGAGTTGGGGAGTTGATTACGGTTTTGTCGACGGCGATGGAAAGCTTGTCGATGAACCGATCTGTTATCGCGACCTGCGAACGCAAGGGGTGATGGACGAGGTTTTCACGCACATCACGAAGCAAGAAGTGTTCATGCGCACTGGGCTACAGTTGATGCCGTTCAATACCTTGTTTCAGTTGTATGCGCACACGCGCGAGGGTATCCCGCGGGAAGCTTACAAGCTGCTGTTGATTCCGGACCTCGTCAATCTTTCGTTGACTGGTCGCGCTGTCACTGAATACACGAATGCCACTACCACGCAAATGATCAACGCGACGAATCGAACGTGGGACACCGAACTTCTCAACCGGCTCGATCTGCCTTTGACGCTGTTGCCTGAAATAATTTCCGCGGGCGAGGTCGTTGGGCCGCTCTGCCAGGCTGAAGCGGAGAAGCTGGGTCTCGAGAATGTGCAGGTGTTAGCACCGGCAACACACGATACGGGCAGCGCAGTTATTGGAACTCCGCTCGAAGAAGGCTGGGCGTTTATTTCATCCGGCACGTGGTCGTTGGTCGGCGTCGAGCGAGACAGTGTTCTGATCAATTCGCGGGTATTTGATCACAACTTTACCAATGAGGGCGGCGCCTTCGGCACGATTCGTTTTCTGAAGAATGTCATGGGTCTTTGGATCCTCGAATCATGCCGGAACGAATGGCGCGAGCGCGAAGTCGATGTTGACTACGACGCGTTGTTAACTCGAGTTAGTGAGATCGATGGATACCCGGCGTTGTTTTTTCCCGACGATGAACGGTTCTTCAAACCAGAAAACATGCTCAACGCGTTAAGCGAACAGTTATCTGAAACAAATCAAGTGTTATCCGGTGATCCGATAAAAATCACGAAGATCGTTCTCGACTCGTTGGCGTTTCGGTATGCCTCGGTCCTTAAGACTATTGAGTCTTTGACCGGGCAAAAGATAAGGGGCGTACAAATTGTCGGCGGTGGCAGCCGCAACGACTATCTAAATCAAATGACAGCGAATGCCACGAACCTACCTGTCGCCGCCGGGCCAGTTGAGGCGACGGTGATCGGTAATGTCCTGGTCCAGGGCATCGCAAGCGGTCGCTTTTCGTCGTTGGCCGAAGGGCGGGAATACGTGGCAAGCAAAGTAAAAGCAAAAAGGTTTACTCCATGCGTGTCAGAAACTTTGGTCCAGGCACGCAACCGATACGATCAGATTGAAGCGCGGTACGTTAACTGAAGTAATTTCAACTCTGCGTTCTCTGCGTATCTCCGCGGCTCTCTGCGTAAACTGCGATGAAAGCCTATTTAACGCAGAGAACACGGAGATACGCAGAGGACACAGAGAAGATTTCAAGACGTTGTTTACACCTATCCTTTTAAGAGCGTCAGATATTAATAAGGCCTTCGCTGGAGTGCAGGCGTTGAGGTCTGCTTCGTTTGAATTGCGCGCAGGCGAGATTCATGCGCTCGTGGGTGAAAACGGCGCCGGCAAATCCACACTCATAAAAATCATAACCGGGGCCGTCTCCGCTGACAGCGGACTACTTGAATTAAACGGGCAAGCGGTCACGCATAACTCGCCACGCAAAGCGAAGTCGCTTGGAATATCAGCGATTTATCAACAGCCTGCGCTTTTCCCGGAGCTCAGTGTTTCCGAGAACATCGCCTTGGGAACAGAAAAAACCGGTTTGTTACGACGCATTGATTGGAAACGCCGCCGCCAGCGCGCGCACGAGTTACTGGCGCGAATCGGCGCGCAAATCGATCTGGACGTTGACGCCGGCGATCTGACAATGCCACAGCAACAACTGGTTGAAATCGCGCGGTCTCTTGGTTCTGATGCTCGCGTGTTGATACTCGACGAACCGACAGCATCCCTTTCCGACGAAGATTCGCAGAACCTCTTTCGAGTCTTGAAGCAACTGCGCGAAGATGGCGTCGGCATTATCTACATTTCACACCGGCTCGAAGAGTTATCGCTGATCGCCGACCGCGTGACCGTGTTGAGAGACGGTCGAAACATCGACACGCGCGAGATGTCGCAAACCACTCGACACGAGTTGATTGCGCTAATGGTTGGTCGAGAGTTATCCGCTGTATTCCCGAAAAGAGCGATCGATCCAGGCGAGGTGGTTTTGGAACTTCGCGACTGTGGTTGTGCGCCAACGGGCGTAAGGAATGTGAGCTTTGCCGTACGCGCCGGTGAGATCGTCGGAGTGGCAGGGTTGGTAGGCGCAGGACGGACAGAACTCGCTCGAATAGTTTTCGGACTGACGCCTGCTGATGAAGGCGAGATTCTTTTGCGCGGCAAACGAGTGAATCTTCAGAGTCCGTCAGATGCGATTGCGCGTGGCATTGCTTATTTGCCGGAGGACCGACGGCGACACGGCATTATTCCTGATATGCCTGTTTGTGCGAACGTCTCGCTCGCCTCACTGCGGGCACTCACGCGTCACGGTTCATTCGATTTCGCGGGCGAGAAAAAGATCGCAGTTGAGTATGCAGGGCGTTTAGGAATCAAGACGCCGTCCATCTTCGCAGATGCTAAGGTGCTCTCGGGCGGAAACCAACAAAAGGTTGCTCTGAGTCGCTGGCTCGCTACTAAGCCTTCAGTGCTTATTCTCGACGAACCGACTCAGGGCGTTGATGTTGGCGCGAAGGCGGAGATCCACGCGCTGATGACTGAACTGGCGGCGCAAGGATTAGCAGTGGTGATGATCTCGTCAGAGTTGCCGGAGATACTTGGCATGAGCGATCGCATAGTCGTGATGCACGCGGGTCGAGTCGTAAAGATCGTCGAACGTCGCGAAGCTACTCAGCAGAACATTTTGGAGTTGGCACTGGGAAACGCAGCGTAGCACCAGAAAGCAGTTCCCGCAGAGGCGCAAAGGCGCAAAGAGAAGATGAGACCAAGACTTGCCTTACTGCTTCGCGAGAAAGATGCGGCCCGCTTTCAGAAGACTTCCTTTGCGTCTCTGCGCCTTTGCGGGAGGCTTCCTCTCTAAATGAAACTCGCTCGCTACAAACGAGAACTCTCAACCTTGCTCGCCTACGTCGCGCTGCTCGTCGTGGTTGCCGTTCTCGCGCCCGCGTTTTTTGGTGGATCAAACCTACGCGATCTCGCTTTGAATAACGCGTCGATCCTCATCGTCGCCACCGGCATGACGTTGGTGATCCTCGTCGGTGAAATTGATATTTCAGTAGGCTCGCAATTTGCCGTGTGTACCGTCGTTGCCGGTGTACTCGCAAAGTCCGGAATTCCATTGCCGCTTTTGTTCCTCGGTGTTGTGTTGGCAGGAGCAGTGATGGGAGCGTTGAATGGCGTGCTCATCGGCTGGCTGCGACTTCCTTCGATCATTGTCACTCTCGCAATGCTGGTCGCGTGGCGCGATGCACTGCGTTGGTTGACCGCCGGCGCATGGGTGCAGGATCTGCCTGCGAATTTCCAATGGTTTGGACTCGGACAAACGTGGGGGCAGTGGCTGATCGTTGTCATCGCCCTTTTGCTGCTTGTAATTATTGCCTGGATCCTGCGCAACGTCGGCGTTGGTCGAGCAGTTTACGCTGTCGGGTCCGACTCAGAGGCAGCAAGGCTTGCCGGCATCGAGCCAAAAAAAATCGTCTTCAGCGTTTTTGTGTTGATGGGCGCATTGGTGGGCCTTGCTGCGTTGCTAAACGCGGTCCGGTTTTCAATTGTGCCGAGTAATTCCGGAATCGGACTCGAGCTCAAAGCTATCGCCGCTGTGGTGGTTGGCGGCACGGCGATAACCGGCGGACGTGGTCATCTATTCGGGACCCTGATCGGAGTGGCGTTACTTGGGACGATCGGTACGGCGCTGACATTCGTTGGCATAAATCCGTTTTGGGAAAAGGCAATTCAGGGAGCAATTATTCTCGTCGCGTTGATATCTGATGTCGCGTTGGCGCGACTGGAGCATCATGGCCGCATCCACTTTAGCCGCTCCAATGCTTAGAACAGAACCTGGTTGGCGCGAACGCTTGTTTCCTAATAACGAGTGGGCGCTGGTCCTGGTGCTAATCACGGAGTGCGTCATTTTCAGCTTGACCGGAAGCAACTTCCTTACTGCTTCGAATGCCTTCGAAGTTACGCGCTTAAGTGTCGAAATTGGGCTACTCGCACTCGTGCTCACACCCGTGATCATCTCCGGCGGAATCGATTTATCTGTCGGTTCGATGATGGGTTTGGCGGCTGTGGTAATGGGTGGTTTGTGGCGTGACGCAGGAATGCCGATCGCACTTGCGGCGGCAATCGCTGTGCTTATTGGCGCTCTTGGTGGAGGCCTTAATGCGCTGATGATTGCGCGGCTGAAGTTTCCGCCGCTGATCGTCACACTCGGTACGTTCTCGCTGTTTCGCGGAATAGCGGAAGGACTAACAAGCGGGATCGAGAACTATTCTGGTTTCTCAAGCGGGTTTTTGTTTCTCGGGCAGGGTTATCTGCTTGGTTTGATTCCGACGCAGCTTCTTCTTTTAGTTGTTGCCATTGTCGCATCCGCATGGCTGCTGCATCGCGCAACTTTCGGTCGTGCTCTTTATGCGATAGGTCATTCAGCGGAGGGTGCGCGGTACGCCGGAATCAGAGTCGAGCGGCATCTTGCGATCATCTACGTTCTTTCCGGAATTGCTGCAAGCGTCGCGGCGATTGTTTACGTGGCCCATCTGGGCCAGGCGAAATCAGATGCAGGTACCGGCTACGAACTGATGGCAATTACGGCCGTGGTTTTAGGCGGCGCATCAATTTTTGGCGGACGCGGAACCATCCTGGGAACTGTGCTCGGACTGTTCGCCATCGTGATCCTGCAAAACGGCTTGCGACTCAGCGCCCAGCCTTCTGAACTCGCTGGAATCCTCATGGGAGCGTTGTTGGTGGGAACGATCCTGATCGACAGGCTCTCAAAGCGCAGCCGAAGTGTCGCAGTCAACGAATCCAGTTTAGAGGAGGACGAAGTGAGAAACTCTCAAGTCGCGGTCTTAAGCGGCGTCATCCTTGCCGGAGCATTAATTGTTGCCGGTTCCAACTGGCTGTTGGTTCGATCTTTAAGAGAAGAAGCAACGACGCCAGCCGGCAATTCTCGAAACGCAAACGCTACAACCAACGGCCGGAAGATGGTGATAGCGATGATGCCGAAAGCGAAAGGCGATCCTTATTTCATAAGTTGCAAACTGGGCGCAGAGGAAGCAGCAAAGGAACTCGGTGTTGAGCTGTTGTGGGATGGTCCAACCGACTTAGACCCTGCAAAACAGAACGAGATAATCGAGGCGTGGATCACCCGCGGCGTTGATGCCATCGCCGTGAGTGTAGAAAACAAGGAAGGCATCTCTACAGTTTTGCGCAAGGCACGCGAAAGGGGAATAAAAGTTATTACTTGGGACGCGGACGCGGAAAAGGACGCACGAGATTTCCTGATCAATCAGGCGACTCCCGAAGGCATTGGTTACACACTTACCGACGAGGCTGCGCGAATTCTAAACGGCAAAGGTGAGTTTGCGATTATCACCGCCTCGTTGAGCGCGGCGAATCAGAACGAGTGGATCAAGTACATCAAGGAGCGTTTGGCGCAGAAGTATCCTGATCTCAAGCTGGTGGCAACTCAGCCCAGCGACGGTGATCGCGACCGCGCCTTTTCCGAAACGCAAACGCTGCTGAAAGTCTATCCGAATGTGAAATTGATCATGGCGATTGCAGCGCCCGCGGTGCCTGGTGCCGCCGAAGCCGTTAAGCAGTCGGGTCGCACCGATGTGAAAGTCACCGGTCTTTCCCTTCCGAACATGTGCAAGCCTTATATAAAGGACGGCGTCGCCGACAGTATCGTGCTCTGGAACACCGGCGACCTCGGTTATCTCACCGTTTACGCTGCGAATGCGTTAACAAAAGGTGAAATGAAACGCGGCGACAATAAAATCCTTGCTGGACGGTTGGGCGAGATTGAAGTAGTGAACGATGAAGTGCGGCTGGGGCTGCCGTTCATCTTCAACAAAGAGAACATTGATCGATTTAACTTCTGAAATGAAGAAAACGCCTCCCGCAAAGGCGCAAAGCAAATTCGCGAAGAAATAACGCGCGTTTAGAAACGCGGCAGCGCTTGGCGCCTCTGCGCCTTTGCGGGAGATCTAATAAGGCAAAAGTCGATGACCGTTAACCGGAGACACTTCTTGGGAAGCATCGCCGCGGCAGGCGCGGTGAGCTTGCTCGCTCCTCGTACCAGTCGGGCCGCCGAATCCACCGTTGAGATTCTGATAAACGAACCCATCGGCAAGATCCATCCGGACATATACAGCCACTTCATCGAGCACCTTGGCGGTGTGGTTTACGACGGCATCTGGGTCGGAGAAAAGTCGAAGGTGCCTAACATCGGCGGTATTCGACGAGACCTGGTCGAGCATCTGAAGCGAATTAAGCCCGGAGCAATGCGCTGGCCCGGCGGCTGTTTTGCCGATCAGTATGACTGGCGCGATGGTATTGGACCACGGGACAAACGTCCTCGCCGAGTTAACTTCTGGGCCGACACGAATTACAAAATCACAGATTCTTACAAACAATTAAACACTGGTCCACAAAAGTATGAACCCAACTGGTTTGGCACGAATGAGTTCATGCAATTCTGCCGGCTCACTGGCTCGCAACCGTACTTTGCTGCGAACGTTCGAAGCCTGAAAGTAAAAGATTTCATCGACTGGATTGAATACTGCAACGCACCTGCCGGCTTGACGACGCTGTCCGATCAGCGCGCTGCTGCCGGCGACAAGGAGCCATACAACATCAGCTTTTGGGGTGTCGGGAATGAGAACTGGGGATGCGGTGGTGACATGACGCCCGAAGAATACGCGACCGAGTTTCGCAGGTTTACCGCCTGGCTGCCGACGTACGGTGTGAAGTTGAGGCTGATCGGTTCTGGTCCAAACGGTGGAGACTTAGGTTGGACGCGTCGCTTCTTCACCAAACTAATGGAGAAGGGCCAACGGATGGCCGAGCGGATGTACGGGTGGGCCTTGCACTATTACACCGGGACAACAGGGAAGGGCAACGCGCTCGAATACACGCTCGACGAATGGTACGACTTAATTGCGCGCTCCGACCGAATGGAGTCTCTCATCACCCAGCACTGGCAAGTGATGGGAGAATTCGACGCTCAACGTCGTGTAAAGCTCATCGTGGATGAATGGGGTGCTTGGCATCTTCAGGATGCAAGCTTACCTCCTGGTTATCTCTACGGTTATCCAGCCACGTTGCGAGATGCGCTTATCTCCGCCATAAACCTCGACACGTTTCAACGTCATGCCGATAAAGTCGTGATGGCGAACCCGGCGCAGTTAATCAACACGATTCACTCGCTGTTTCTTGCTTACGAAGACAAGTTCATCGTCACGCCGAACTATCACGTTTTTGATATGTACGCCGCGCATCAGGGAGCGCAGGCGGTGAGGACCGAATTCATCTCGCCGCGCGTTTCATTTACACGAGCAGATAAGCCCGCGGATTTCTGGGGACTGAGCGGTTCCGCTTCACTCAACGGGAAAGAGTTGACGTTGACGGCTGTGAATCCCGACGCGAAGAACGAGCGCGACACGGAAATCAACGTCCGTGGTGCCCGAGTAGTGGAGATAAGAGCGCGGGTTCTTTCGGCAACTGATATTCACGCTCATAACAGTTTCACGAATCCGCGTGGACTAGAGCCGCGAGATGAAGGGATCGCGGTTGGCACCCCCGGGCGGTTGGTCTACCGCTTTAAACCCGCTTCCGTGACTCGATTGCAACTGACGCTCGTTTAGGAGCTTATGCAAAAGCGCAATCTGAAAACGATTAGTTTTGTTATGTTGCTGGCGCTCACGTGCGGCACTGTGATCTCCCAACAGCAACCACAAACTGATTCCAATACGCCGTTGCACCGGCTGAAGCCGAACTACCCTGTACCGTATGGTTTGATCAAAGCAGAAGAAGTTGCCGCGGTTTTGAATCGTGTTCATGCTTACCTGGACCAGGTCACACCAGCCGCCTTCGTTAATTCAAAAACCAACGAAGTACTCACAGACCTGACGAAGATCGACGAGCACACGACGCTCAAGCCTGGCGACTTTCGCATCGTGAGTTATGAATGGGGCGTCACTTATGCCGGAATGTTATTGGCAAGCGAAGCTACTGGCGATCCACGTTTCAGGGATTACACAGAAACTCGACTCAAGTTTATTGCCGACGCCGTCCCTTTCTTTCGCAGGACCACCGAAGCAAATGCTGATTGGGGTACGCGCCTTCCGCTGAGGAATCTGTTGACTCCACGCGCTTTCGACGATTGCGGCGCGATGTGTGCGGCGATGATCAAGGCCAACAGAAGCGGCAGCAAGGCAAACCTTCGTCCCTTAATCGAAAGTCACATTAACTACATCATGACCAGGGAATACCGTCTGCAAGATGGAACTCTGGCACGTAACCGGCCGCAGCCGAATACGATCTGGCTCGACGATCTTTTCATGAGCGTTCCCGCGATGGCCCAAATGGGGAAGCTGACTGGTGAGACAAAGTATTTTGACGAGGCCAGTAAGCAGGTCCTTAGTTATGCGAGGCGGATGTTCAATAAGGAGAAGGGCGTTTTCTTCCACGGCTGGGTTGAGGCCATGACCGAACATCCGGAGTTTTATTGGGCGCGGGCGAATGGTTGGGCGTTCATGACGCAAGTCGAACTGTTGGACGTGCTGCCGCAAAACCATCCGTCGCGTCAGCAACTTCTGCAACTGCTAAGATCACACGCCAAAGGTCTGGCGAGTTATCAATCGGGATCGGGATTCTGGCACCAACTTCTCGACCGCCATGATTCCTATCTCGAAACATCGGCGACAGCGATTTACACCTACGGCTTAGCTCGGGCCATCAATCGCGGGTGGATCGACCCGCTTGCTTATGGACCGATGACGTTGCTCGCGTGGAATGCCGTCGCTACCAAAGTCAATGCGCGTGGGCAGGTCGAGGGAACATGTGTCGGTACCGGCATGGCTTTCGATCCAGCCTTCTATTACCACCGGCCGACCAGTCCGTTTGCCGCGCATGGTTATGGACCAGTCCTTCTGGCCGGCGCCGAAGTGATCAATCTTTTGCGGAATCGTCAGTTTGAAATTAACGACAGCTCGGTTCAGACCGTTGGCCACAAAGAGGCACAAAAGTAAGACACGAAGAGGCACAAAGAGATGCAAATAATTAAGGTTGTGATGCTAATCGTTCTTTGGTGCGGTTTCTCGTTGGCGCAGGAGCTGCCCACTGAATGGATCGATGCTGATACGGGCCACCGCGTGATTCGGCTTTCAAAAGAGAATGGGAGCACGAGTCTCTACTTTCATCAAAATGGTTACACGCCGGACGGCCAGAAGCTAATTATTATGACGCCCACGGGCTTGTCCGCCGTCAACCTGAAAACGCGGGCAGTTGAAAAAGTTGTGGAAGGGCGAGTGAATCTCATCATGCTCGGCAAGAAAACCGGCCGGGCTTACTACACTAAGAATCGCATCATCTTCAGCGTCGATCTCGAAACAAAAGCGACGACGGAGATCGCGCCCTTACCCTTGAACGGATCGATTGCGAGCGTCAATGCCGACGAAACGCTGTTGGCTGGAGCAATCACCGAACCATCATCCGGCCCGCCGCCACCACCCGTCGGCACCTCACCGACTACACCACCACAGGCTCGCGACAACTACCCGGGCAAAGGCGCGATGATGGAGCGACGGCTTGCCGAACGCCGTCCGATGGAGTTGTTTACGCTAAACATCAAAACTGGTGAGCGTAAGACACTGCACAAGGCAACCGATTGGCTCAATCACATTCAGTTCTCGCCAACTGATCCAGGTCTCCTGATGTTTTGTCATGAAGGACCGTGGCATAAGGTGGACCGCATATGGACCATTCGCACCGACGGCAGCGGCTTAATGAAGATCCACACGCGCACGATGAACATGGAGATCGCGGGGCATGAATTCTTTTCAGGCGACGGCAAGACGATCTGGTACGATCTGCAAACACCCAAAAGCCAGGTCTTCTGGGTGGCAGGCTATCACACCGTTACCGGAGCACGCATGCAGTACTACGTGCCGCGTGTTGAGTGGTCGGTCCATTTCAATGTGTCACCAGATGGAAAGTTGTTTGCCGGTGACGGCGGTGGTCCAAACAGTGTTGCGGCGCCGGAAAACGGACAGTGGATCTACCTGTTCCGTCTTGAGGAATTAGCGTCGAGTCTCGTCGCACAGTTACCGAATCCGCAACAGATGATCATGCCGGGGAAGTTTAAAACCGAAAGGCTGGTGAATCTAACGAAACACGATTACAGCCTCGAGCCGAACGTTACTTTCACCCCTGACATGAAATGGATTGTCTTTCGTTCGAATATGTTAGGGCCCACGCATGTTTATGCCGTCGAAGTAGACAAAGCGAAGACCGGAATCTCAAGTGTTCCCGGTCGATGAACCGAAGGAGCTTCACGATGTCAGAATCAAGCAACGTATCGCGCCGAGATTTTGTGAAGACCGCCGGCACTGCTGCTGCAGCGACGTTGGTGCTGAAGGAGTCTGCGCTTGCTTCAATGAGCGCCCCGCGACGGCGTTACGCCATCGTCGGTACGGGCGATCGGGCTACCGGCATGTGGGGACGCAATCTGGTCCAGAAGTATTCTGACATGATCGAGGTTGTAGGACTCTGTGACATCAATCCGAAACGTGTGGCCGTGGCGCGAGAAATCATGGAGGTACAGTGTCCGACGTTTACCGATTTCAATCAGATGTGCGAACAAGCGAAGCCCGATCTGCTGATGGTGACGACAGTTGATGGTTTCCACAGCGAATACATCGCGCGCGGATTGGATCGCGGCATCGACGTCATCACCGAAAAGCCGATGGTGATCGATGAGAAACAGTGCCGTGTGGTGCTCGATGCTGAAAAGCGCAATAAGCGAAACATCATCGTGACGTTCAATTACCGCTATGCGCCGAAACACCAGAAGATTAAAGAGCTCTTGATGGCGGGTGAGATTGGCCGCGTCATTTCAGTCGATTTCAGCTGGTACCTCGATGTGTATCACGGCGCTGATTACTTTCGACGCTGGCATCGATTGAAATCGAAGGGAGGCAGTTTGTGGGTACACAAAGCCACTCATCACTTCGATCTGATCAATTGGTGGCTCAACGCCGATCCCGTTGAGGTTTCAGCACAGGGCAGCCTCGAAGTCTACGGGAAGAAGGGTCCCTTTCGTCACACGCATTGCCGGCCCTGTCCGCACAAATCTCAATGCAAATTCTTCTACGACATTACGAAGAGTCCCGCGCGTATGAGACTCTACGTCGGCCCGGAAGATGCGGACGGATATCATCGCGACGGCTGCGTCTTTCGCGAGGACATTGATATCTACGACACGATGTCCGCGGTCGTGAAGTACTCAAACGGAGCGCACATGAACTACTCGCTGAATGCGTTCATGCCGTTTGAAGGTTATAGACTCGCGTTCAACGGCGAGAAGGGCCGTCTGGAAATCCGCGACTATGAACGCCAGCCGTGGCAGGTAGAAGTCGAGACTGAGGTGTTTCTAACGCGGAGCTTCGGAAAGCGTGAGCAGATAGCAATTGCGAAGTTCGAAGGCGGACACAGCGGCGGAGACAATCGTCTTCAGGATGTGATATTCCGCAAACCTGAAGTGCCGTCGCACATGCGTTTGCCGGATTCACGAGCCGGAGCGATGTCGTGTCTTACAGGCATCGCGGCGCGCAAGAGTGTGGAGCTTAAGCGGCCAGTTAAGATTTCGGAATTAGTCCGTCTTTAGCCACAAAAAAGAACCACAAAAAGGCACAAACGAAGCCCACAAAAGGCACAAAAGGCGCCAAGCCAGTTTAATTGTTTTGTGCTTTTTGTGCCTTTTTGTGGCTAAATCACGATAGCAGGTCCACGCGTCACACGGATTTCGACGGATTTAGATCCGATTGTGGGATGTGTCGCCGTGAGTCGAATCATTCCTGCTGTCTGCCTGGTTCTCACCCAAACAGCTCCCACACCTCCAAACAAAGAGAATGGGTTATCGCCAATAATCTCGCCTGGTCCGGAGATAGTGAGTGCTATCGCGCCTGTGGCAAACGGACGAGCGCCGCCAAACTCGTCCGTAACACGCATAACGACGCGAGTGGCGTCGATGCCGTCTCCGAGAAGTTCGCGATCGTCAGCTTCAAGATGGAATTTTTGATCGGCGCCAGTGCCTGATAATGTCTTGGAGATAACTTTTTTGCCGCCAATGTAGCCATCCATCCGCAGGTCACCCCAGGGGCCGTCAAACTTGCTGCGGATGTTTGCGACAAAGGGTGGATGCTTGAGGTGGGGGAACTCCTTTCGATCCGGATCAAGCTCAGCCACAACGCGGTCTGCCATGTAGATCTTCACGTGATCACAATTGGAACAGATCATCGCAATAGTGAAAGTCTCGTTTCGATCCCCGCGCGCCCAATCAAAGGCGGGTTCAAGGACGATCTCCTCTTTCGGGTCGCACTGCGATTTGTAAAACCCCGCCGCCGGTTTTGGTATACGGAAAATATCGCTGACGCCGTGATAGCAAACGCGGTCACCAGAACAGAAATTGGAATGCGTGTTGTAGTCGAAGGCACACCATCCGAGTCCGCCGGCGTATCGCTTATCCGAAGCCAATTGATTGTGCACGCGAGCATGACGCATCGTGTGTTCGGTGATCCGCTCGACGTTATCATTTCGTTTCGTTGGATACATGTGCCCGATGAACTCGGTGTTTAAGTAAAGCGGACGATTGGGTGGTCGCAGCGGAATTTGAAAATCGTTCATCGTGAAAACGTCTTCCAGCATTTCCGAGTCATATCTGTATCGAACGCCGCCTGTTTGTCGCGAGTCGTCGAGCGAGTGGGCCAGCTCATTCGTCCGTTTGTAAAAGTCGTGATCGTCGCGCGATTCGTTAACGCGCACTCCCCACAAGATGATCGAGGGGTGGTTCCAGTCGCGGCGGATCATTGCGTCGACGTAGTGAACTGAAAGATCCTTCCACTGTTGGTCGCCGATGTGTTGCCAACCGGGAAGTTCTTCAAACACCAGCAAGCCGATTTCATCGCAGGCATTTAGAAAGTGAGGGGACTGAGGATAATGAGACGTGCGCACCACGTTGCACTTCAACTCGTTCTTCAGAATCAGGGCATCGCGTCGTTGCACGCGTGCCGGCATTGCCTGGCCCACGTACGGATAGGTTTGATGGCGGTTCAATCCTCGCAACTTGAGATGACGGCCGTTGAGAAAGAAACCATCTTCTTTGAACACAGCCTCGCGAAAACCTATCGTCGTTTGATATTCATCCAGCGAACGCGTTGGTGATTGCATCTTTACGTTCACCTGGTAGAGTTTCGGCCGCTCAAGATCCCACAACTGGATCGAACGCAGATTCGCTAGACGAAAGTCGTAATGAGGCGCGCCAGTCGCTGGAAGCTCGTCGGTTGTTGTAGCCAGCACCTGATTGCCGTCACGTAGTTCAATTATGACCTTTAGGGCGCCAACAGAAGATCCCTGACTGTTCAGGAACACGCGTACATCAACGCGACGATCGTCCTTCAAGACGTTGACGGGTTTTGCGAAAACGTTTTCGATGAATGTGCCGGAAACGACGCGGAGACTGACCTCCCGATAGATGCCTCCAAACGTCAGATAATCAATCTCGCCACCAAAGGGCGGAATGTCTTTGCGTTCGGTAGAGTCGACCTCGACTGCAAGTACGTTGTCGCCGCGCCAGTTGATGTGCGGTGTGATCTCAAACGAGAACGGCGTATAACCACCGCGATACTCACCCAGGCGATGTCCGTTAATACTCACAACTGCTGCCGTCATCACACCGTCGAAATCGATAAAGATACGTTTTCCTCGCATCGTCGGCGGGAGTTTGAAATGGCGACGGTAAAGCGAGATGAACTGATACGACTTGTCGTCGAATCCATGCCAGGGAAGCAGCTTGTTCGTGTGCGGAATCGTTACCCGCTGGAAGCGACTGTCGTCGAGTGTGGTGCTCGCCGCGTTAGGCAAAACCTTGTCACTGTAAAGCCAATTATGATTAAGCGGCACGACGATCCTTGTGGTCAGTTGTGGTGATTCTGCGTGTCCGGATGTTGAAAACGCCGGCAACAGGCCGAAGCCCGCCAGACCGGCGCCGGTAGTTTTCAAAAACTGGCGGCGCGGGAGTCGATCACTAGTTTGTTTTTTCATTTGCTCAGCGTGAATTTAGCTTGGGTTAACCGGTTAACGCGTCTTATTATAGACCACAATTTGACCTTCCGGTTGAGACAAATTGTTTTCTTCGCGCTCGTGATCGCGTGGCTCATTACGCCCGCCGTCTCCGGGCAAAGTCGCCGCCAAATCAACTTCGATTCTGCCTGGCGATTTACTTTGGGCGACCCCAGCGGCGCTGACAAGCCTTCACATGATGACGCCGCCTGGAGGAGGCTCGACGTACCGCACGATTGGAGTATCGAAGGACCCTTCGACCAAAAGAACCCAACCGGCGCAGCGGGTGGCTTTCTACCTGCAGGTGTCGGCTGGTATCGGAAACACTTCACGCTTTCCGAAAGTGCCGCTCGACGTCGGGTGTTCATTGAATTTGACGGCGTGATGGCTAACAGCGACGTCTGGATCAACGGAGTCCATCTCGGCCGTCGACCATTCGGCTACGTTAGTTTCCGCTATGAACTTACCGCGCAACTTAAATTCGGCCAGACGCCGAATGTACTTGCCGTCAGAGTTGATAACTCAGGTCAACCAGCCTCACGTTGGTATGCAGGCGCCGGTGTCTATCGTCACGTGCGACTGACGATCACAGATCCACTTCACATAGATCATTGGGGAACATTCGTTACGACTCCGGAAGTCTCTGCCGGTAAGGCGACAATTTCAATCGAGAGCACGGTCGTGAATCAGTCTGAAAAGGCACGAGAAGCTCGCCTGCAAATCAATTGCTTGGACCGGATGGCCGCAGGTTGCAGTCAGTTACCACGAAACCCCTCGAGCGTTGCGGCAAACAGTTCGTCGGTTTTTACCCACAACCTGGCTGTATGAGAAATCCGCAACGATGGGATCTCGATCACCCGCAGATTTATCAAGTAGCAGTGAAGTTGATCGCAGCCGGGACAGTTGTTGATGAAGAAACAGTCCCATTCGGCATTCGCGAGTTTCGTTTCGACGCGGCGACCGGTTTCTGGCTCAACGGCCGCAACTTCAAGATCAAAGGTGTTTGCCTGCATCACGATGGTGGCGCGTTTGGAGCAGCAGTTCCATTGCGCGTTTGGGAGCGCCGCCTCGAGATTTTGAAGCAGCTCGGAGTTAATGCGATTCGCACGGCTCATAATCCTCCCGCACCGGAGTTTCTCGACTTGTGCGACCGCATGGGGTTTCTGGTGATGGATGAGATGTTCGACAGTTGGACCGTAGCTAAAACCCCTCACGATTATCATCGTTACTTCAACGAGTGGTCGAGGATCGATACTCGCGATATCGTCCGCCGAGATCGCAACCATCCCAGCATCGTTGTTTACAGTGCCGGGAATGAGATTCGCGATACGCCAAAAGCTGAACTCGCAAAGACGATCCTGAAAGGCCTCGTCGACGTCTTTCACGAAAACGATCCGACACGCCCCGTATCGCAGGGACTCTTCCGTCCAAACGTCAGTCGTGACTACGACAACGGGCTTGCCGACCTGTTGGATGTCGTTGGTCAGAACTATCGTGAAAACGAGATCCTGGCTGCGCATCGGCAGAAACCCACGCGCAAGATCCTCGGCACTGAAAACACGCACGATCGCACTGCGTGGCTTGCGTTGAGAGACAATGCGCCCTATGCGGGACAGTTTTTGTGGAGCGGTATCGACTATCTCGGTGAAGCGCGGGCGTGGCCGGCCATTGGTTTTCCGTTCGGTTTGCTTGATCGTACCGGCACTCCGCGTCCCAGAGCCTTTGAGCGGCAGAGTTGGTGGAGCGACCAACCTATGGTCCATGTTACGCGCCGCGTAGCGCCGAGGCCGCTTGCACCGACCGATCCTGGTTATGAACCTGACGCGCGTCGCATACAAGTTTTGTTTTCAGATTGGACTCCGCAAAAACTTGACGCTCATGATGAAACGGTCGAGGTTTACAGCAATTGCGAAGAAGTTGAGCTGTTTCTTAACGGAAAATCGCTCGGCGTCAAACCACTACCGCCTGATGCTTCGCCGCGCACCTGGACGGTTCGTTTTGAATCCGGGACGCTGCTTGCCGTCGCGAAGAATCGTGGTCGAGTTGTAGCCAGAGATGAATTAAAGACGGCGGGCACGCCGGCGAGAATCGTACTTAGCGCAGATCGCACGCGCGTTGCGCCGGTGTGGGACGACGTCGTTCAAATCACTGCGAAGATTGTTGATGAGAATGGTGTGTTGGTTCCGACTGCGAACCATCTCGTTTCTTTTGCCGTTACCGGCCCCGGATTGGTGGCGGCCGTCGACAACGGCGATAACTCAAGCCACGAAAAGTTTCAGGCATCGCAACGTCACGCATATCAAGGTCTGTCGTTTGCGATGATCAAGGCAAAGGCTTCGCGAGGTAAGATCACAGTAACTGCCTCATCTCCCGGCCTGGCGAGAGGAGCAGTCACTATTAAGGTCACTAACCAGACAAGTTTTTCCCGCAAAGCGCGCGCAAGAGACGCAAAGTTAGATCCCGGTTGTGACCTCTTCTTTGCGCCTTTGCGCCTTTGCGGAAGAACTGTGTTCAAAGAGTCGCACCGCCGACCGGCAGTTGTTTCAAATACTGCTTCATTAGTTTGACGGTTCCGGCGTAGGCGGGATCGGCGGCGAGGTTCTTTAATTCGAGTGGATCGCGTGTATGGTCCAAAAGCATTTCGCCTGCTTTGCCTTCGTCCCACATAACGTAATGCCATCGTTCGGTGCGAACTGATTTACCGAGTTTGTTCTGATACATCACGACGCTAAACGCGGGATGGTCCCATTTTGCCTGGGGTCTTCGCAGCAACGCCGTCAAGCTGTGGCCCTCGAGTTTTGCGGGAAATTTGTACGGCTGCGGCAAACCGCAAAGTTCGACGAGCGTAGGATAGATGTCCAGGAGTTGCACCGTCCGCGGGCTGACGCCCGGCTTGGATCCGGGCACGGCAATGATAAAAGGAACACGCGTCGCCACTTCAAAGAGTGAGTAAGCCTTGGACCATCGACCCTTCTCACCTAAGTGGTAGCCATGGTCGCCCCAGAAAACGACGATCGTTTTCTCACGCAGCTGTAAACGATCGAGCGCGTCGAGTACGCGTCCCACTTGCGCATCCATGAAACTAACCGACGCGTAGTAAGCGCGAATCATCGCGCGCGCATCCTCCGGTGAAGCATCGCGGCCTATAAACAGATCCGTGTTTCGTCTTGCGACCGAGATTTCGGGAAAACCGGACGGTACGGTCGGACGAGTTGCAAAATCAGAAGGCAGCTCAATCTTGTCGACGTCGTAGAGATCGAAGAATTTCTTCGGCGCTTCCGGTGGGCTGTGTGGCTTGGCCGAACCTACCGCAAGAAAGAATGGTTGGTCCTTGTATTTTTCAAGTAACTCAACGGCGCGCGTCGCCATTCGGTAGTCGCCATTCGATTCGCCATCGCCGTCGAGCACCACGATGCGATCGGAATGGGCCGTACGCGCCGGACCCTCGGCATTTACGGGCGGTCGACGCGCGCCAGTGAAGTTGCGCGCTTCTCCTCCTTCGGTCCACGCGTCCGTGTCGTCGATACCGCCGTGAAAGATTTTGCCGGCTCGAAGCGTGGCGTAGCCGTTGGCTTTGAAGTGCTGTGGCAGAGATACGAACTCAGGGTGCAGTGCACGGAAGTAGTGCTCGTTGTCCATCACACCCGTCTGCGTTGGATAACGTCCGGTTAGCAATGAAGTCCGAGACGGATTGCATAGCGGATACTGTGTGTAGGCTCGATCGAATCTGACGCCTCGAGCGGCGAGCTTATCTATATTTGGCGTTTTAACGAACTTATTGCCATAGCAGCCGAGCGTTGGACGCAAATCGTCCGACGCGATCAGTAACACGTTGTATTTGGGCCTGGCTTTTGGTTGAACCGCGGTTGGAACCACGCCGATAGAGTCGCACACAAAGTAATTAGGAGAATTAGTCGCATAGAATGAGTGCCGAAGCACTGGCAGTCATTGGTCATATGTCATTTGACATTTCTCATTTGTTATTTTCGGTACTGAGTGGGTCTCAGGAGCCGGAGGTCTTAAATGGCAAATGAGAAATGTCAAATGACATATGACCAATGACTCGCTTTATCTCCAGATCAAACGGATCGGTCCGAACATGCCGGAAGGAACTGGTTGCACTTTTTCCATCTCCTGCATACGAAAGCGCTCTCCGAATCGCAGATTGAGCAACCGATAATCCGGCAGACTGTGTCCCGACATGTAATTGATAGCGGTGTTGCTGACTTCAACGCGAAACTTGTTTGGACCAGGTCTCAGCAAACTCGTAACGTCAAGCGAATAGGGGGGACACCAGATCGAACCGGCTCGCTGACCGTTGACGTAAACAATCGCCGCCTCGCGAAGGGGAGCGTCAAACATTGCTTGCATCCCGGCTTGGCTTGGCTGCGACTGATTAGGCTGGCCTTCTCCAAAATCGAGAACAATCTTTCGTCCTTTTTCGAACATCGCGTCGGTCAGCGTCACTTCCTTTTCATACTTCGCGACTCCCGAGAAGTAACGTGTTTCTTCGTCGTCGGTCCATGAACGAAGTGTGTTCATCAGTAGCGTTGGTCCATTCGATCCGAACGAAACACGCCAGTCGTTATTGATTTCGATCTGTTTTGACGGGCTGGATGAAGTCGCTTGCGCGGAGGGTAACGTACGACGCGTAAACACCAGAACTTGTGAAGCGTAAGGTTCCAGATCGAGCGAGATCGTGACGCCTTTTTCTGTTGCTGCGTCGATTTTTGCTGCCGTGACGTTACCGTTGAATGGATCCCACCATTCAGCCTGCAAACCCTGTTGCCTGAATGTTGCCTTCACACTCTTTCGGACGTTTGAAGTATTGGCGAGAAAATAGACTTCCGCATCAGATGTCCGGCGGTGCACAAAACCGATGTCTGGTTCAGCCGGCATCATGGCAACATCCGGATTCAAAGCAGTCGTAAGTGTGTTTGCGAGTTGATTCTCGTCAGCGACGAAATGCGCTCGCGCGCCTGTCTCTTTGAACAGCTTGCGGGACAGTTCGAGTACTTCATTTGTCTCGTCATCGGTTGCTTTAAATCCAGGCGCAAGCGACGGCGTGCGACGCGTCGCAATCAGAATCCCACCGCCTCGTACAAACTCCTCAAGCTTCCGATAAGTGTGGAGCGGGATCCGTTCAACACCAGGAAGAATAACGATCCGGTATTTCTTTGAATCAAATTTGAATGAGGCGTCGTCAAAGAAATCGAGGTTGAAACCAGAATCAAGAATCTTCGGGATGATTTGTGGGCCAACCTTCTCTCGCAGGATCTCGATCATGTGAATGTTGCCATTAGTGAAAAGGGCCCAGGCATCGTCGTTCGGCATGTACAACGCTACATCGTTAGCGGGTTGCCCCTGTCGCAACAAATAGCTGAGTCGTTGCAAATACAGAGAAACATCCGGCATCACGTGCCACCACGGGTTCTTCTCGTTGTAAACACCGGCTGCGTAGAAACGCCATCCGGGGTACTCAACTCCGGGCGCGGTGTATGGCCATCCATGACCGATCAATTGATTAATGCCTTGTAGAAAATGCCGGTCGGCTTCGGCTTTCAGATCGAGAGGCGTCGCTCGAAAAACAGGTGAGTGAAGCCACGTCCATGTTTCAGAAGACGTAACGGGACGCCCGTACAGATGATTTGCCGACGCTGCCCACCGGGAAGCGCGCAAAGTTTTCCACTGCGAGCCTTCACCTTCGCTTAGATCGTTGTGGGCATTGCTCGAGATGGTGGCCGCGGGAACTCCGTAGTTCTGAATGCGAAGCAACGTGCCGTTTCGTTTCGACCACGAATGCAACGGAGTGAGGAACCGCTCGTTGAGTAATTCTGTCAACGTCAGTCCCCAGTCGCGGCGAATCTTTGTCGTATCTGGTCCAACATCAATTACCAGCGCGGGAAGACGAGGCTTCAGGTCGTAACCGCGACGCTTTTTGAATTCTTCAAGCAGATCCGGCGTCCAGTCCTGACCATAAACTTCAAGGCTATCGCAGAAGATCGCGTAAGGACGGTTTGATCCGTTCGGAAATGCCTGCATGAGACGATCGCCGACGTTCTTTAGATAATTATCCGTTGCGGTGCGATCGAGATGGCTAAGTACATATCCTTCGGATCCGATCGCCGGGCGTTTCACCTGCATGCCGGTGCGACTGGAGATAAAGAAGAGTACTTCATAAGGAGCAGTGATATCGGCAGGAAGCCAAACAGCGCCATCCTTTATCTCAGTGATCTCTCGGAGCGTTCCATGCTGAATGGAGTTGTTTTCAGTGCGAGCTACGAAGACAGCGAGTAATTTTTCGCCGATGCCAATGTCCGGCACTTTGACCCGCCGGGAGTTGGAACTCACTTTCACGTTCTCGTAACGCAGTTTCCCTGCGGCCTCGCTTAACGGAACATATGGACCACCAAAAGGCCACCCGCTTCCGAGCGTCAAATCAAACCGAAGACCCAACTCACGCGCTTTTTCAGAAGTGAAACGAAGAGCGTCAATGAACTGATCTGAAAGGAAAGGGAAGTTCTTGATGCCGGCGGATTCATCGTCCAAAGCTAAGGGATAAACCGGCTGGACCTCGAATCCGCCAATACCACCCTCTTTCATGAGGCGCATTTCGCGTTCGAGTTGTGGCTTGGTTACGGATGGACCAAACCACCACCAGCGCATCATGATTCGCGCATCGTCGGGTGGTTGCTTGAAACGGCGTTGCAGCTCGTCGAGATCAATGGTCTGCTGAGCCTGAGCAATAGCCACAAAAAGGCACAAGAAACACAATGGTTTAGTCAACGCTCTGAGAGTCAAGCTTTTTGTGCCTCTTGTGGCTAGAAGAAGACCCTTATCCCAAACTGTATATACCGTGGCGAGTTGTTCGCGAACAGAGTACCAAAGTTCGTGTCGTACACCTGGCGCGCGCGGAAAAGTTTCAACCCTTCGACGGTCCTGATGTCAAACGAGTTGGCGGTTCTGCTGGCAAAACCCTCAGGTATGCGAGCGCTAAAGAAACTGAGCGGCAACGCGCCAACAGTTTGACCCGGCGCAATCGGTAACCTAATGCTATCGAGTACGCCATTGACCTGGGCCAACGTGGCCGTTTGACCTGGATTCGCAGCGTTCCACGCATTGATTTCAGCCTGCGTCACAGGTTGGTCGCTTGGCAATAGGCCAAACCCGAAAGGTGTGTTGCCGGTGTTGTTGTATCTGAAGGTCGGATGATTGAACGCATTGATCAGATCCATTCTGAAGTTGATCCTGCGTCTTCCTTCGGCGCCGATAAAGGGCAGGTTGAAGCTCTTTTGAATCGAAACGTCGAAGAACTGCTGCATTGGCGCTCTTACATCGAGGGTGCGCGGTGAGTTTCCCAGCGAACCTTTTGGCGGACGCATGAAAGCCGCCGGATTGATGTAGGGTTCGCAGCCGGCTCCGACTGGACAGTCGCGTGTCCACAGCGGATTTTTGAGCGGCACACCCGGAACGAGGTCCAGGCGCACTGAGCGATTGACGCCGCCGAGTCTGTTGGTATCTGTGATGAAAGGAGTGAACGGTTGTCCACCCTGAAAACGCACCACGCCTGACATGGTCCATCCACCAATTATTCCGTCCACCACTTTGGGCGCGCCGCTGAACAACGATCGTTTGCGTCCAAACGGCAGGTCCCACAGGAAAGTCGAACTAATGTTGTGTTTGATGTCGAAGGACGAGATAGCCCGGTCCCCACTACGCGGAGCGCCGTAGTAAACCTGTCCCAACGTACTTCCAGTTGACAGCACTCGTACATCAGGACTTGAATCTGATGCATCGTCGATCGATTTTCCATACGTATAGTTGAGTGTAAATCCAAGACCCTGCGCGAATCGACGCTCGACCTGAATGTACGCGGCGTGCCGAATGCTGTTCGCCGATGGATCGAAAAACCTATTGAGATTGCCAAAGCCGAAGAACGGGGAGACGATGCTGGCGCGCGTAATCGTGACGCCGGCTCCCACCAGCGACAGGCGACCTAAAGGATCCGCAAAAGCTTGCTCGGCGTTCAGGTTGTTTACTTCCAACTGGTCCACAAATTCCGGATCCCTCGGATTGACGTTTACCAGGGGCATGTAGAGATGCGTTCCCTTGTTACCCACGTAAGCAACTTCGACTACAGTGTTTTTCATAGGCTGGAACGCAATCGAGAGGTTCCAGTTCTGGCTGTACGGAATTTGGCCCGCATCATCACCGGGATAAACGAATCCAGACATCGCAATGCTGTTCGTGAAGTTTAGACCATCGGGAGAGATGTTAAGCCTGTCAAGAAAACTTCCCGTGGTAGCAAGGGGCGGATTATGCGAAAGGGATATAGGTTGAGTGGAATCTGCTGTGAACCCGCTAGTCGAACCGTTAACGAGTGTGGAGGCTGGTTGGAAGCTGAAGAAATCCGGATTTGGATTACGATTGTTTCCGGTGATCGCTGCGTGTGAAAGTCCGTATCCACCGCGAATCACGAGGTCTCTGTCTTCGCCCCACTTCCACAGTGTTGGAGTCCAGGCAAAACCAAACCGCGGTTCAAATCCCATCTTGTCCACAGGCACGAGGTAACGAGAATTTCCACCGCGTCCGGCAAAAGCAAATCCGGGAATCGTCGCGCTCGTCGGCACGAAGCTTGGAATCGGCGCGTTGGCCGGAAGAGCCAAACCATTCGTCGCAATCGCTCGCCGTTGTGTTTCGGTCAACTGGACCGTCGTGGTCTTGTCCAATCGGAACATGCCCTGCAAGTCGTTCTTCTCCGTGCGGGGTAGTTGCAGTGAATAACGAAGTCCGAGATTCAATGTGAGGTTCGGACGCACTTTCCAATCGTTTTGAACAAAACCGGCCGCAGCCTTCCACCGGTAATCATAGTTGACTAAGAGTGGTCGAATCTGGACCACGTTTGGCACGCCAATCAAAAGACTGGCCAGGTTGTTGCCGCCCGCCGCCACCTGGTTTGCTCGCGAGCGATCGGTGTTCAGAGTTCTGAACTCCCATCTTCCGCCTGACGCGCCAAAGAAGGGAACTACGTTTAATCGCGCATAGCTGAGGTCGACACCAAACTTCCACGTCATGCTTCCCCGCGTCCAATACACGACGTCGTTGATGTTGAAGCGCTCCTCGACGTTGAAGTTATTAGTCGATCCGGAAGAGCCAATATCAGCGAAAGCGTTGAAGCCTCCATCCTGGCTTATCTGAAACAGTGGGATGCCGCCGCTCGTGACGCTGGGAAGTCCTAATTCAATAGCGAGATTTCGTCCGCCGTTGATCGAAAACTGCGGAGCGAAGTCTTCACTAAACACGCCGCGCGTGTAATTGAGCTTCAAACTATTGAGGACCGTTGGCGAGAAGGTGTGATCGTTGCCGAGACAGGATCTGCTTGGCGTCACTGAAGACTCCGGTGCTGCCGTTTACGTCGCTGCCGAAGTTGCGCACACCGATCGCGGGCGTCAGTGTATAGCGAAAGTTCCATCTGTTGTTGTCTGTGAGTTGATGATCGATGCCGAATCGTGTAGCGCGTTTCGTTCTGAGTGACTTGCCGGTTGATGATACCGTTTCTCAGAAACCCGTTGTCCATAAAGTATCCGGTCGCCGGTCGGCTGAAATTTCAGCAACTTCGGTAGCGATCGGATCTATGAACGGTTGCGGGATAACATTTAAGGCGTCGAACGACGAGGCGTGTTCGCGGGACACTGCGGTTGACCATTGATCGAGCGTCATGCCCTGCGCGGCAGTCGCGCCAAACTGACAGAACCAGCGACCGCCGGTCAGGACGATCGGGACCAGCCTGCCGTTGTTGAGCGTGTACTGCTGATAGATAGCGGATGGTCCATTTGAGGTTAGACCGAACTGGGCGGCGATGGCAGTCGGCAACCAACCGCTGGTCGTGCGAACGAGATTTCTAAAATCGCCAGCCTTCTGCGGCTTCGGTGGGAAACAACGTCGTGGTGGTGACGAAGTCCTGGCGCCAGCGCGGCTCATACGCGAAGAAAAAGAATGTGCGATCGTGTCCGTCGTATAACTTGAAACCGCCTTTGCCGAAGAGGGCAAATAAACTGGTCCACCGACGGTAAGTGAAAATTGATTGTAGCGAAGATTATTGGGGTACGCGCGGTGTAGTGCCGATGCGATATGGTTGCGCGTTGGTGTTTGGGTTACGGTGATACCAGAGTGCAGTGCCGTTATATCGGTTAGTGCCTGATTTAGTAGTGGCGTTGATGACGCCGCCGCCTGTTTGTCCAAACTCCGCAGAGTATGCCGACGTTTGGACCGTGAACTCCTGCACTGTTTCAGGCGTGAAGCTCACGACCGCGCGGGCGATACCGACGCCCGTGTTGTTTACACCATCGGCAAGAATCGAAGTGCTTCCTGAGCGACCTCCATTCAGGTTCAAGTTGAATCCCGGAACAGGTTGACCGGACGTCACTTCGGGGTCTTCGCTTCCGGCATCGCCGGTAACATTCGGAGCAGTCACTGCCAGATCGAGCACGCTGCGATTGTTCAGTGGCAGGTCGCGAAGCTGGCGTTCGGCGATCGTTTGTGCCGTGGTTCCTGATCCGCTGTTGATAAGCGCCGCCTCACTACTGACAGTAACGGTCTCCGCGACGGCTCCGGTTTCGAGAGAAAAGTTTGCGGTTGCGATTATGGCGGTGTCGACCTTGAGTTTTTCGAGGATGGCCTTCTTAAAACCAGTGGCCTCGACGACGATTTGATATGTGACGGGGTCGAGCGAGCTGAAGGTGTAGGCGCCGGAGCTTGAAGTCGATGCAGTTTGCGTTTTGTTGGTGCCGAGATTGGTAACGGTAACCGTCGCGTTAGGGATCGATGCGCCGTTTTGGTCGACGATGGTGCCGCTAATTCCGCCTTTGTTAGTCTGAGCGAGGGCCACAGTCGAGCAAAAGAGAACCACGATTAGGATTGAAATGGATTTCATAGCACTTCTCCTTCAGCGTGAGAAAAGCGGTTAACTCCGCGGACGTTTTTAGACGGGGGACAACCCTTCGCAACTTACGAAGCCTTGCAAACCCTAATTTTTAAGCGGTTAACTTTCGAGAAATGGCATATTACCACCGACGAATCTCCGCGTATAGATCATTTTCGACCCTGCCGCGGGTTAATTTTCGCATCCACCTTCCACTTGCTCACACTCCTGGCCGCGTCTGAGAAGTAACGGGCGAGAGGATTACTCTTCAGCGCCTTTAATCCAGCGATCATGGACTCAGCATTCAGTTCTGCTCCTGCCAGGCTCGTGTGAGTATTGTCTCCGTGAAATAACGCCTCAACTTTTTCAGATCCAAGCTCCTCGTAACGGCTCGAGATAATCGTGTTGAGAGGGATGAACCTCACCCCCGCAGATTCGGCGACTTGAGCTGCCCAGAGACCATAGTCTTCCGAGTTGCGGACGATCTTTCCGTCGTGCCAGGCCTTACGTGGGACGGGAGAGCAGATGATCGGCGTGGCGCGCTTGGCCAAAGTGTCGGCAACAAACTTCCGCAGGTACCAGCCATAGGTATGGACCACTTCATGTTTGCCCGTAAGAATGTTGTCTATCTCCTCGGTTTCTTCACCGATGCCCTTAATGGTCCCGCGGGCGCGAACGTTGTCGTTAATTGGGCCGCTGTCGTTGTGTCCAAACTGCATGATGACAAAGTCACCCGGTTTCAACATCGCGAGGAGGCGATCCCAGTACTCAAACGTCAGATACGTACGGCTACTCAGTCCACCAAGGGCGCGGTTCACAACATTGATCTTCTGCGGGTTGAAATAGCCGGCTATGGGGTTACCCCATCCCCACTGCCCGTTCGATCCATTCCCATCCCCGTTTCGGACGGTTGAATCTCCGATTAGATAGAGGGTCGGAAGTTTTGGATTCGCGGGTTCCGGAAGTGGTCTGCCCGGGCGTGGTCCCTGGGTTTGAGCCATGGAAGACAGGTTTGAGGCAAAAACCAGCAGGGAAAGCATAACCAGACCCGAGAAGGATCGACTCAAGGTCCCAAAAACCATAATTGGTCTGACCTCCAACAATTTTTCGGATGAAAAAAGCGAATTCGGCAATACAAAAATGTTGACAGAAAGCCCCTGTTCGCAGAGAATGCACCGCATCATACCGGCAATCCCGTTCCGCGTTCAGGCAAAGGTTACTTTACGGAGTTTTCAAGAATGGTCAAGCCGGAGCCCGTTCGGCATAGTTCGTTGGCTTACCCAATTTCAGTTAAGCGCTTTCCACTGAAGAGGAGAAAAAGATGAGATCGAGATTGACCACAGTCGCGTGTGTGTGCTCGGCGATCCTGTTCGCCCTGATAGTGCTCTCCCCAACATCGCTGCGGGCGCAAGAAGCGCGTGGCACGATCTCGGGAACCGTCATGGACTCCAACAAAGCTGTTGTTCCCGGCGCTACGGTCACCATTACTAACGTGGCGATGGGAACCAACAACACTGTGACCACTAACGAGAGTGGTCTATACTCGGTGCCTTACCTGATACCCGGAACCTATCGAATCCTCGTCGAGGGACCGGGATTCAAAAAATACATCCGAGAAGGCATTGCGCTTCAGGTCAACGACAAGCTCGAGATTGATGCTGTTCTCGAAGTTGGCGGCAGTCAGGAAACTGTGACTGTCACCGCTGATGCGGGATTGGTTGAAACCGGAACGGCATCGATGGGCCAGGTGGTCGATGCGCGGCGCGTGTCTGAGTTGCCCACGCCACACGGCGATCCATTCTTCCTGATCGGTCTCGCGAGTGGCACCGCTTTCGGAGCATCCGCTGTAGGCGGGCGCGACGTCAGGTTAGATCGACCGTTTGAGCCAACTCACATCACGGGCTACTCGATCAACGGCACGAGACCAAACCGTGGCGACGTCACGATTGACGGCGCACCAAGCACGTCGGTCGCAAATGCTAACGAAGTAACGGCTTCGTACGTGCCACCAACAGACATCGTTCAGGAAGTCAAAGTGCAAACCGCAAGCTTTGACGCACAGTTTGGAAATACTGAAGGTGGCGTAACGAACATAGTGATCAAGTCGGGCGCGAATGACCTTAACGGCTCGGCCTACTGGGTCAAGATGCCGGTAGTACTATCGGCCAACGACTTCTTTGCCAATCGCATTCGTTCGCCGCGTCCGCAGATTCCTTATGACCGCCCTGGCTTCACCGTCACCGGACCGGTCCGTATCCCGAAGATTTACAACGGAGAGAATCGGACCTTCTTTTCGTGGGGTTATGAATACATCAAGGACATCCGCCAGCGGAACAACGGCGTACGCACCGTTCCCACTGATGCGATGAAGAATGGCGACTTCTCATCCCTGCTGGCTATTGGGTCGCAGTACCAGATCTTCAATCCGTTTTCGCGCCGCCCAAATCCAGCCCGGCCCGGCTTCTTCATTCTGGATCCATTCAGGTGTGACGCGTCGGGCAATCCGATTGTGCCAACGGTCAGCGGGACGCAGGTTGGCGGCACGGCGTGTAACAAGCTGCCTTCGCAGTTGATCAACCCTGTAGCGAAGTCTCTCGTCGCTCAGTTCTGGCCAAGTCCGCTTAATCCTGCCAGCAGTGCAGACGGATCGAATAACTATTTGCAGCCCGATCTGGTTGAGACGACCAGATACTTCACTACGACGGTCCGCATCGATCATGCGTTCAACGACAAAAACCGAATGTTCGCGCGTGGCAGTTGGTATACAAGGAACAGCGATCACAACAACACGTTCCAGAATCTCGCCACCGGTCAGGAGTTTCAGTTCCTGTCGCGCCAATTCACCATTGACGACGTTCACACGATCAATGCAGTTACGATCCTGAACCTTCAATACAGTTACAACCGGTTCATTCGCGTGGACGGTCAAAACTCCGCGGGTGACGGATTCGATCTCACCTCCGTTGGCTTTCCGTCGCGATATCAGGCTTTGGTCCCGGAAGACAAGCGACATTTCCCGGCAATCGGCCTCAACGGTTACATAGGTACGCGCGTCAACGACGAGTTTCGTCCGAACGATATTCATTCCATCAGGGCCGTGCTCAACAGAGCGCAGGATGCACACTCGCTGAAATTTGGAATGGAGTTTCGTGCCTATCGGGAAAACTCCTTCAACAATATCAATGACCTGACAGGCCGCTTTAACTTTACCGGCGACTTTGTTCGTGGTCCGAATAACGATTCGGTCGGCGCTCCCAACGATCGAGGTCAGTCGTTCGCGCAGTTTCTACTAGGATTGCCAACTCACACGGACAGCTACATAGCGCGTCTGGCTGATTACGCGGAACAATCAACCACCTGGGGATACTTCGCGCATGACGACTGGCGAGTTACGCCGAGGCTCACGATGAACATCGGGTTGCGCTACGAAGTGGAGGGCGCACTTACCGAACGTTACAACCGCAGCATTCGCAATTTCGATCTCTCATACGTGCAGCCGATCGAAGCTGCTGCGCGAGCAAAATATGCGCTTAATCCCATCGCGGGATTGCCGGCGGATCAGTTCTTCGTTCGCGGTGGTTTGACTTTTGCGGGTGTAAACGGTGAACCGCGCGGACTCTACTCAACGCCGAAACGCAACTTCATGCCGCGCTTCGGATTTGCTTATCAACTCACCGAAGACAGCAAGACCGTCGTAAGAGGCGGCTACGGAATCTATTATGGGTTCCTGGGCCAACGTCGCGGTGACGTAAACCAAACCGGTTTTAGTCAGAACACACCTTTTATTACGCTCGGCAGCAACGGTTTCACTTTTATCAACTCGCTTTCGAATCCGTTTCCGGACGGCGTTCAGGAGCCGGTCGGAGCAGCTGCTGGTTTTCAAACGAACATCGGCAATGCGATTACGTTCTACGATCCCGATCCAAAGACGGGCCAAATGCAGCGCTGGGAACTGGGGATTCAAAGGGAACTGCCTTACGGATTTGTGGTTGAGGCCGCCTACATTGGCAATCGCGGAACGCACGTCGAGATTAACCGCAATCTCAACGCGACTCCATTACAGTTTCTCAGCCGCAGTGCTTTCCGAGATGCTGCTGTCGAAACCTTCCTCGGTGCCAATGTCCCGAACCCGTTGCGAGACTTGATCCCAACCAATACGACCATCGGACAGGGAACAAACATTATTCGCGAAAGGCTACTTCGCCCCTTCCCGCATTTTGACACCGTCAACAGCACAACCAACGAAGGATACTCGTGGTATCACTCGGGACAGTTCAATCTTCAGAAGCGTTTTTCGAAAGGTTATACGGTCAACGTAGCTTACACGTGGTCGAAGTTCATGGAAGCTACTGATCTTCTCAACCCGAGCGATCTACGCCCCACTGAGATGATCTCGGCTTTTGATTCGCCTCACCGGTTGGCGGTTAGTTGGATCTATGAGCTTCCATTCGGTCAGGGCAAAGCTTTCGGTAACACCAACAATGCTTTCGCTTCGCGGGTGCTCAGCGGTTGGCAGGTATCAGGCATCTACGCCTGGCAAGTTGGCCCGCCACTGAATTTCACCAACAATGCGATTTTCCTGGGTGGTGATATTGCCATTCCGAAGAGCCAGCAAACACTCGATGAAAACACATGCTTCAAGGTAAACAACATCTGTCGCTGGTTTGACGTCACCAGGTTCAACACGACCTCGGCAGTCCAACCGACCGGAAGAAACATTCGTACCTTCCCGCTCAGGTTCTCGAACGTACGCGCGCAGGATGTGAACAACGTTGACCTGTCGCTGTTCAAAAATACGGCCATTACCGAAGGCACTAAGATTCAGCTCCGATTCGACTTGATCAATGCCTTGAATCATCCGTGGTACTTCAGTGGCGGCCAGATTCAAATGAACCCAACCACTAGTAACTTTGGTCAGATCACGTCAGGAAACCAGGCCAACTACGCCCGTCGCGTCCAGGTGATGCTTAAGTTTATTTTCTAACGACCGGTTTATTCCTTCTCTGCGGCCGCTGCGTATCTCGGCGTTCTCTGCGTTAACAGCTATTTCAACACAGAGGCCGCAAAGATACGCGGAGGGCCGCAGAGTGATCTCCAGACGACAGTTTCTTAAAGCGATCGTTGGATCCGGTGCGGTCATCGGGTCGGGCGTCTCGGCTTTACAAAAAGAATCCATCGATCGTGAGGCGTTGGTTCGAAGACACAATCCTGTCCTGCGACAGCTCGATCCTTTATCACCGCTATCGCTCGGCAACGGGGAATTTGCTTTTACGGCAGACATTACTGGACTGCAAACGTTGGCTCAATCGTATGAGAACGCGATGCCCCTGTGCACGATGTCCCAATGGGGCTGGCACAGCACATCAGCGCCGGTGGATCTCAACGGCAAGACGCTGCGATTGACTCAGTACTACACTTACGGAAGGTCTGTTGGTTATCAAACCAGTTCAGAGGGACAGGCGGACCTTTACAACTGGCTACGTGAGAATCCTCACCGGCTCCACCTCGGTCAAATCGGCCTGCGTCTCACGAACGGCGAAGACATACGTGAAACAGATCTTTCAGACGTTCACCAGGAACTTGATCTTTGGACCGGTCGATTGACAAGCACATTCAGGCTCAGTGGAAAGAAAGTAACAGTTACGACTGCGGTCCATCCAGATCGAGACCTGCTCGCCGTTCGTATCGATTCAATTTTGGTTGCTGAAAGCAAGTTGCAAGTCCGCTTGGCTTTTCCGTACGGCTCGCCGGCTATGCAGGCTGCGAACTGGCAACAATCGAGGAAACATCAAACCACTCTCGTCAGCTCCAGTGCCGGTCAGGCAAAGCTTCATCGTCAGCTTGATAAGGATGAGTATTTCGTCGCCATCAAATGGAACGGGTCACAAAAGTTAAGAACTGCGGACTCGCATTCGTTTCTCCTTAGTGCAAACGAATTTGTAGTTGAGTTCTCGGCGCAACGATTTGAGAAGCGATTACCGGGCGTGAGTGAGACGTTTGCAGCTAGCGCTAATCACTGGCGGAGGTTCTGGAGCGAAGGCGGCGCGATTGAATTGTCTCGCAGTCGGGATCCGCGCGCGCTTGAGTTGGAGCGACGTGTCGTTCTGTCGCAATACTTGACCGCAATTCAATGCTGCGGATCAACGCCGCCCCAAGAGACGGGTCTCACAGTCAATAGTTGGTACGGAAAGTTTCATTTGGAAATGCACTGGTGGCATGCGGCGCATTTTGCGCTCTGGAATCGGCTGCCTCTCCTTAAGAAGAGTCTCGGTTGGTACGACAAAATTCTGTCCACCGCGCGTCAACTTGCGAAGTCGCAGGGGTATTCAGGCGCTCGTTGGCCTAAGATGGTTGGACCAGAAGGGCGTGATAGTCCGTCGCCTATTGGTCCACTCCTGATCTGGCAGCAACCTCATCCGATCACCTACGCGGAACTGTGCTACCAGGCGCGTCCGACGCGTAAGACGTTGGAGCGTTATCGGGAGATCGTTTTTGAATCGGCTGAGTTCATGGCGTCCTATGCATTTTATGACGAGAAGACCCGGCGATACGTGCTCGGGCCTCCCTTGATTCCTGCTCAGGAGAATCATCCGCCGAGAGAAACGTGGAACCCGACATTTGAATTAGTCTATTGGCGATACGGATTAGCAACCGCGCAGCAGTGGCGCGAACGTTTGGGCATGACTCGCAACCCTTTGTGGGACCGAGTGATCGCGCGGCTTTCAGTTTTGCCGGAAAGAGACGGCATCTATCTCGCTCACGAAAACTGTCCGCAGACCTTTACAGAGCGCAACCGCGATCATCCTTCAATGCTTGGCGCGCTCGGCGTCCTGCCTGGCGAGGGAGTCGATCGCGAAACAATGCGCCGCACACTGTTCAAAGTCATGAAGGATTGGAAGTGGGACCAGACGTGGGGTTGGGACTATCCGCTTACGGCGATGACGGCGGCGCGATTAAGCGAAGGCAAGGTGGCCATTGATGCATTGCTAATCATCACAGAAAAGAACCGGTACCTGCGGAACGGTCACAACTGGCAGCGACCCAATCTTCCTTGTTATCTGCCCGGGAATGGAGGGTTGCTGTATGCAGTGGCAATGATGACTGGTGGCTGGAGGGGCTGACCTCGACGTCACGCACCGGGGTTTCCTGGCGATGGTTCATGGACCGTACGAAGCGAAGGTTTGAATACGGCGTTGATGGCCCAACTCTAAGCGACGCTACCAACCGCAGGCGCCCTTGGACGCTACTGATTGGGCAATCTCGAGGAACCGCCGTTCGTAGCCTTTTGCGTAAAGGTCAACACTGGATCTAATGCGGCTGAAGATCGGGCAGAGTTGGCGTTGTTCGGTAAAGCGATCGCGGAGAAAAACCATCGCGTTGGTTTCGCCCCAATATTCGCGATCTTCCCAAATCTCGACGGGAGTGCCACCGATCTTTTGGGCCATCTCGACGAGTCGCGGATCTTTGGGATTGCGGCCGTTGCTTAAAAAGATCTTGTTGTACTGAGGGATCAGTTGGGTTTGTAGTTGATAAAGAGCCCCATCAACTTGGGCAGTTCGATTTACGTGACCAAACTCGTGCGCCATTTTCGTCGCTGCAAGCGTATTGCCGGTAACGTCGTTCGCGGTACCGGTAGGCACGAGAGAATTCATCACCGGGAAATAGATTGGATTGGGGTAGCCCTGATCGAGACGAAAGCCCAACACGATTGTGGCAGCGATCAATTGGCCCTTGTCGTTCCACTTGTATTTGCCGGTGGTGGCGCCCTCAGCGTTGTCACGCGAGACGGTGATGGTCAGCTTGAGCAGAGGATCGGTCGCATACCGGTTCCATTGCTCGCGTCCGGATTCAGTGGAAAGAAACTCTTTTTTCCAGGCTTGATACCGCTCGGCGAACTTGGTGGGAATGTCTTCTCTGACGCCAACGGTGGAGTCGTCGGAGCGTGATGTTTTTTCCGTTGTTATCGAGTCGATATCAAAGTGGTAACCGCCACCGGATGAGGCGGACGAAGTCACAACCAACGGCAGAAATGCGAGTAAAGCGATGACGACGAGACGGCAAGATTTCATCTGTCAGTCCTCCCACAAGGGCTTTCTTCTAAACCAGTTGTAACTGTAAGTCAATGAAAAATGATTAAGAGAATAACACGGAAGATTTTCAGTTTGCTCTGCGTGATTCTATTTTGTGTGTGCGGCTCGGTTTATGCCCAGGTCACTCTTCAAACGTCTCGAGGGCCTTTGAAGTTGACGGGTTTGTTCTACGAAACGACCTCGGGACAACATCCCGTGCCGTTACGTGCGGCGAACATCGTCAAAAACAGTTCCTGGGCAATTCGAATCAAGGCGGCTGATGAAAGAGTTATCAGCGTAGCGGTGACGCCGCGGAATGGAAACTTCGACATTCGTTTGAGCGCTGCGCCGGCCACCGGCATCGTCAAATGGGGATTGATGATCGATTCCCGCGCCGACGAGTACTACACGGGCTTGATGGAGCGCGTAGTCGACGGCCCACAAGCCGCTTCGTGGAAGCCAGGCATAAAAGAGGCGATGGATTTGCGCGGGCAGAAAGTTGAAATGATCGTTAAGCCCACCACCTCCGTCTACGCTCCTTTTTATCTTTCGTCTCGTGGTTACGCGATCCTTGTAAAAGGAAACTGGCCGGGTTATTTCGATTTTGCTGCGTCGGATCCGAAGGGCGTGGCGATCGAGTTTGAAGGGCCTTCATTCGAGCTGAAGGTTTACACAGCCTCGCATCCCGCCGATTTGGTCCGGAAACACGCGCTCGAAGTTGGTCCACCATTCCTGCCGCCGAAGTGGATGTTTACACCCTGGCGCTGGCGGGACGAACACCGGCAACGGCCCGTTTATTACGACCGAACGGTGGTGACCGGTCCTTTCAATTCGGAAATTATGGAAGACGTGCTGTTGATGAAGGCTTTCGGAATTCCCAATGGCGTCTATTGGATCGATCGTCCGTGGGGACCGGGTCTGCCATGGGGCTACGACGATTTCGAGATCGATAATCGTCGCTTGCCGCACTTCGCCGAGATGGTGAAATGGCTCGACGGTAATGGCACGAGGACTGTTCTTTGGATTGCTCCATTCTTCCAGGGTGAGATGGCGAAGGAAGCACACGCCAAAGGCTATACGCTTGCGGGCCAGGTGCGACCATCCAACGGTAACAATTATCCGATGGTCGATCTGACAAACCCGGCGGCGAAAGCTTACTGGCAGAATGGCGTGGCGAAACTGCTACAGCTTGGCGTCGCGGGATTCAAGTTGGACCGCGCTGAGGAAGACATCCCTGAATCTGGTCCATTCAAGGTTTTTGACGGCCGCTCAATCCGTGAAAATCGAAACGCCTACCCGCCTATGTATGTAAAAGCGGTGCATGAGATTGCTTCGAAGCATCGCAAAGATTTTGTGTTGATGGCTCGAGCCGCTTACACAGGGTCGTCGCAGTACGGGGTGTTCTGGGGTGGTGACATTGGCGGCACGCAGGAAGGTTTGCGTGCTTCGATCATCGCTGCTCAACGATCGGCGGTCATGGGTTATTCAAATTGGGGCTCCGACGCGTGCGGCTACAACCAACAGTTGTTGGAACAGGAAGTGTGTGGACGATGGCTGGCCTTCAGTGCCTTGACTCCGATAATGGAAGTTGGTCCAACAAGGAATGTCGGGTTTTGGAACCTGCCGCGAGAACCTCACTATGACGCTCAGCTGATTGCGATCTGGCGTCTTTACGCGCGGTTGCATCAACGATTGATCGACTACAGTTTTCGACATGCGCAGGAAGCCAGCAAGACCGGCTTGCCGATCATTCGACCGCTCTTTTTGGTGGATCCCAAAGCACGACAAGCCTGGACCAACTGGTGGACGTACCTTTACGGGCGCGACATTTTGGTTTCACCGCTCTGGGAGAAGGGACGTCGTACGCAGGAAGTTTATCTTCCATCTGGTGACAAATGGCGAGACGCATGGAATCCCGAGCGAATCTATCAGGGCGGACAAAAGATCACTGTGAAAGCTGACTTACATCAATTGCCGCTCTTCATTCGGGCCGGTTCTGGTGTGGAACTAGGAGACCTTAACGTCGAATGGAATGAGTCGCGCGCAATCGCTGAACGCAAGCCGGATCTTAAAAAGCTTGATGCGGAGTTGAAACAGTGGTTTGAAACCCGTTCTACGGCACCTAACCGATAACGATTGACCAAAAACATGGCCTATCCCAACGTTGACTTGTTCAAAACAATTCGCCCGGAAGGAAGTGGGACCACGACTGACGAGGTTATCTTCCAACTCCACGAAATGATTCATCGTGGTGATTTGCGACCCGGCGATCGTCTGCCTCCGGAACGTGATCTGGCGAGGCTACTTGGCGTCAGTCGCCCGACCGTGCGCGACGGAATTGGGTCGCTCGTCGCAGTCGGCGTATTGCGGTCACGGCGTGGCGCCGGAACGTTTGTCGTAAAGACTGAAGGTTCGCCCACTCTCGACAGCAACCCTCTGCGATTGATGGCTTCGCTGCGCGGATTCACCGTTGCCGAGACGTTCGAAGCACGCAAGTCGTTGGAAATGGCGATCGCTGGTCTTGCGGCCGACCGGGCCACGGGCGAGGAATTGGCGCAAATGTCGGAAGAGGTCGCAGAGATGTTTGCGTCGCTTGATAATCCTGCGCAATATCTAATTCACGACATGCGCTTCCATCAAACGATTGCCGCCGCTTCCGGGAACCGCATTCTCACATCATTAATGAACATGCTGGCGACGCTGCTACTCGACATGCGAAGTAAGACAGTGAACCGCGCCCGGGATCTCAAAGAGTCAGCGGAGATGCACCGCAACATCTACAGCGCAATTCGCCGGCGCGATGTGGCGGCGGCCTCAGCGGCAATGCGCGATCACCTATTGCTTGCGGAGAAGGCTCAAGCAGACGAGGAAGCTGAGCTAACTACTGAAATCTCACTCACCTGAATTGGCGGGATCTGACGGATCACGATTCTCGGGTTACAATCGCCCGCCATGCCCTACTATCTCGACCTGGAAACCTGGCCCCGGCGGGAGGTTTTCGATTTTTACCGGCATTTCGATAAGCCGTACTTCAATGTCTGTCTCCGTCTCGACGTCACGAACCTTCTTAAAGAACTCAAAGCACGCGAAGACAAGACAAAGTGTCTGGTTGACGTATCACTACTTCGCACTCCGCGCCGCCAATGACATCGAACAGTTTCATTACCGCTTGCGCGACGGGAAAGTGTTGGTCCATGAAGTGATCAACGGTGGGACCACAGTGATTCTCCCGAACGAGACGTTTACGCTCGTTTATTTTGATCACTCCGAGAGTTATCGAAAGTTTATGGACGGCGCAACGCGGGCTGTCGAGGAGATAAGAGCCGGCGACGGCAGGTTTCTACCCAAACATGAAGACGATGCGCGGATCCATTGCACGACACTCCCGTGGATTGCGTTCACGAGTTTTTCACATGCGCGGCGATGGTGGGGCAGGGAAGACTCCGTTCCGAAAATCTCGTTTGGAAAGTTCGTGCAAGAGAATGGACGGACATTGATGCCCTTTTCAGTCGAAGTGCACCATGCGCTGATGGACGGACTTCACGTCGGAAGATACATCGATCGTATGGAAGAGATGTTGGCCACACCGCAAGCGTTCTTAGACTAGACCACGTAACACAGATCTCCCGTGCGTAAACTCTCCATCGCAATTCTGGTGCTTCTGATTCTTGGAAGCGCTGCTGCCTACATCGTATTTCGACTAACGCGCAAGCCGTCGCCGACACCGCGTGCGTGGCGCGCGAATGTGATCACCGTTCATGGTGACGGTTCGCCGACCATGCTATCTGATCCATTTGGTGTTGCTGTGGACAACGACGGCGCGGTTTACGTTGCCGACGCCGGCGAGAGTAATCGCATTCAGAAGATCACTCCGGAAGGGACCGTTACCACGCTTGCCGGCGGCAAAGAAGGATTTGCTGACGGCACTGGTTCTCAAGCGTCGTTTCATACGCCATCGAGTCTTGCGATCGACTCGGCAGGCAATCTTTACGTTGCAGACACGGGAAACAATCGCATACGAAAAGTCACGCCGGAAGGTGTCGTGTCCACGATCGCGGGTGACGGGTTCGCCGGATACGTGGACGGCCCGGCTGCGCAAGCGCAGTTCAATGGACCAATCGGCGTCGCTGTGGACAGTGACGGAAATGTTTATGTAGCAGACACTTACAACGATCGCATCCGCAAGATCGCTACGGACGGCCAGGTGACGACGATGGCAGGCTCATTCGACACGCCTTGTGCGGTTGTCGTCTCCAGCGACGGTTCGGTGATCGTTGCGGATACCGGCAACAATCAGCTACAGAAGATCTCACCAGACGGCAACGTCAGTACGCTAACGATAAACCACACGGATCTTTCACGCCCCATCGGTCTTGCAATCACTCACGACAACTTCCTGTACGTCACCGAGCTCGATCGATCGCGTGTGATCCAAATCACGCCCGACAACGCGAGTTACACGATCGCCTCCGGAGATTTCAACCAGCCGGCTGGCGTTACCGTAAATGCAAACACTCATGAACTGTACGTCGCCGACAACGGTCACTATCTTGTCAGAAAACTGGCCGCACAAATGGACGCCGCCGGCCAACAGAACACCGCGCAGAACACCGCGGAACAGGAACCGTTACCAAACCTGACTAACGGCACGTTGGGCCAACAGTCGTTACTCTGGCCGCTCGATCCACAACAGAGCCCGCACGAAGTCGTCGCCACGATCGGCGAGGTACGCGGCAGTTTCGACTCGACTGACAGCCGTCATCACCTGCACAGCGGACTCGACGTCTTCGGCGCCTATGGCGATACGGTGCGCGCAGTTCGCGACGAGAAGGTTACCAGCCCACTCCCAAACTGGGGTCTCGACTCGCTCAACGAAGGAATGCGCGTCGGCATCATGTCGTACATCCACATGCACGTCGGACGCGACAAAGACGGCAAGATGTTTGATGATCCACGTTTCATTCAAATCAAGAAGCGACGAAAAACTCACCCGCGTCCGCATCAAGCGCGGTACTCGATTCAAAGTTGGCGACGCACTCGGCACGGTCAACCGCATGTACCACGTGCACATGAACGTAGGACCACGGGCGCCGAGATAAATCCGTTATCACTCTCGCCCCTCGGGTTTGCCGATAACATCGCTCCAACGATCGAAACCATTCAAGTGTTTGACAGCAATGGAACAGTCAGAATCAAAGACGCAGATCATCAGCGGCAGCGTCCGCATCGTTGTCGACGCCTACGATCGAACAAACCTAAACCCGGAACGCCGTCGCCTTGGTCTATACAAACTCGGCTACCAGCTTCTGAAAACCGACGGCTCTCCCGCTCCTGGTTTCGACGAGCCCCGCATAACGATTCTGTTCAATCGTCTACCTCCTGACGACGCGGCGACAAAGATCGCCTACGCAGCAGAAAGCGGAATCACCGTTTACGGCAGCGCAAAGACCAGATTCCTTTACGAAGTGACGAACACGGTTCGTGACGGACGCACCGCACCGGCGTGTGGGACACGTCGCAATTACCGAAAGGCGATTACGTCCTGAGCATCATCGCGGCGGACTATTCCGGTAACGAAGCAGAGAAAAATCGGGACCTGAAGATTACGATTAGTGAGATCAGGTCTCCCGCAAAGGCGCAAAGGCGCAAGAGAGAAGACTAATGCGAGTTGATTTGTATTCTCTTAGCGCCTTGCGCCTTAGCGCCTTTGCGGGAGAACCTGCTTTCAAACTGCATCACTACCCGGTAGAAGTTGCTTCCAACCCTCCTATATTGCAAGATACCCCTTGACCCAGAAGCACCGAATCATCACTGAGACGCCTCTCGATATTTCCCAATGCATCAACCGTGCGCTGGAGGAAGACATCGGCAGTGGCGATGTGACTACTGACAGCATCGTGCCTGCCAGCGCGTCACTTCGTGGCCGGATCATCGCGAAACAAGACGGCACCGTCGCCGGTCTCGAAGTCGCAAACGAAGTGTTCCGCCGTTTGAATCCACAGATAGCGTTCGAGGCGAACGTAGAAGATGGCGCGAGCGTAAAACGAGGCGTGGTCCTGGCGGAGCTAAACGGCGATGCGCGAGCGCTCTTGACCGGCGAACGAACCGCACTGAACTTTCTCGGCCGGATGTCGGGAATCGCCACCCTGACGCGCCAGTTTGTCGACGCAGTCGCGGGCACTCGCGCCATAATTCTGGACACGCGCAAGACCGCACCCGGCTTGCGTATGCTCGACAAGCTCTCGGTCCAGTTCGGAGGCGGTCAAAACCATCGCACCGGCCTTTTTGACATGGTTTTAATAAAGGACAACCACATCGACTTCGCCGGCTCAATCACCGCGGCCGTCGAGCGTGTTCGAGCCAGCGGGACAAGGTTGCCGATTGAAGTTGAGACCCGCACGTTAGAAAATGTCCGGGAGGCGCTGGCGCTCGGCGTTGAGCGGATCCTCCTTGACAACATGTCGCCCGAAACGATGAGCGAGGCCGTAAAAATCGCCAACGGCCGGGCAAAACTTGAGGCGTCCGGCAACGTTACGCTCGAAAATGTACTCGAAGTCGCGCATACCGGAGTCGATTTCATCTCCGTCGGGGCGCTGACGCATTCGCCACGGGTTTTTGACATGAGTTTGGAGTGGGTTGGGTAAGACAAAGTAGATGATTACTGATACAACCACTGACGAAATATACGAAAAGCTGAGCGCGCTGCTGTCTGACACCGTGCCTGATTTCGAGCTGCGCATGAAAGCGGAGATCGCCGCCGAAATCAACCGGCTCAAGGTGGTGAAGAACGCAGTGATCCTGGGCCACAACTACATGGAGCCCGCACTTTTCCACTCGATTCCGGATTTCGTCGGCGACTCGCTCGAGCTCAGCCGTCGCGCAGCCGAGACTGAAAAGGACATCATCGTTTTCTGCGGCGTTAAGTTCATGGCCGAGACGGCGAAGATTTTGAATCCGACGAAGAAGGTGTTGATTCCGTCAGAGAAGGCCGGCTGTTCGCTGGCGGCGAGCATCACCGCCGAGGACGTGCGCCAGTTGAAGAAACAGTTTCCCGGCGTACCGGTCGTCACTTACATCAACACGTACGCCGACGTAAAAGCGGAGTCAGACATCTGCTGCACGTCTTCGAATGCGGTTGCAGTGGTTAAGTCGCTTAACACCGATCGCGTCATTTTTATTCCTGACGAATACCTTGCGGGCAATGTCGCGCGTGAAAGCGGTAAGCGAATCATCTTTCCAACGCGCGATCCGCTGAAACGTTTTCCAAACGAACTCGACTACCAGATGATTGGTTGGCCTGGTCGTTGCGAAGTGCACGAGAAGTTCAGCGTCGAAGATATCAAGAACGTGCGGAAGCAGTTTCCGGACGTCGTGATCCTGGCCCATCCGGAATGCAGTCCGGAAGTTGTCGAGGCTTCAGACTTTTCCGGCAGCACGACGGCGATGATTCGCTACGTCGAGAAAACACGCGCACCGCGCTATCTGCTGTTGACCGAATGCTCGATGGGCGACAACATCGCCGCCGCGAATCCTGAAAAAGAGATGTTGCGTTTGTGCAGCGTGCGTTGCCCGCACATGAACGAGATCACGCTGGAAGACACGCTTGAATCGTTAGTCAAAGAACAATACGAGATCCACATCGACGAAGAGATTCGATTGAAGGCGTTGCGTGCCGTCGAGCGGATGCTGGAAATCGGACGCGAAGACTGATCATTTTTCATTTGTCATTTGACATTTCTCATTTGTCATTAATGACCACCGACAAGCTTCAAACAACAAATGGAAAATGAAAAATGACAAATGGAAAATGTTGAGGTTCTGATCATCGGTTGCGGGATCGCGGGCGCGACCACTGCACTCCAACTCGCCCGCAACCGCAACCGTCAAATCACCATCATCACTCGCGCCGGCGATCCTCACGAGTCGAACACTCGTTACGCGCAGGGTGGCATTATCGGCCGCGGTCCCGAAGACACTTCCGAACTGCTTTTCGAAGACATTGTCGCCGCTGGCGCGGGTGTAACTTCGCCCGCCGCCGCGCGCATTCTCGCCGACGAAGGTCCAAAGCTGCTGAATGAAGTACTCGAGCGAACCGCGAGCGTCGTTTTTGATCATGATGAAGACGGTTCGCCGGTCTGGGGCCAGGAGGCCGCGCATTCGCGACGCCGGATTCTGCACGTTGGCGACTCAACCGGCCGCGCGATTATGACCGGCCTGGTCGCGGCATTAAAAGAACACCCAAACATCAGGATCGAACCTGACTCAACCGCAGTAGATCTGATTACGTTTCCGCACCACTCGCGCGATCCCCTCGACAACTACCGGCCAATTTCCTGTCATGGTTGTTACGTCTTCGATCGCGAAGAGAAGACCGTTCATCGTTATCTCGCCCACGCGACTGTCCTGGCGACTGGTGGACTCGGCAGGATCTATCGGAGCACGACTAATCCGGTTGGCGCGCGTGGTGATGGTTTGGCGATGGCGCATCGTGCCGGTGCTCGCATCGCGAATGCCGAGTACGTGCAGTTTCATCCGACGGCGTTGGCCGCGCCAGGCGCTGAAGGGCTGTTGATCAGTGAAGCAGTTCGTGGTGAAGGCGGTGTTTTGTTGACACCGGAGTTGCGTCCTTTCATGGCCGATTACTCGCCCGAATGGAAGGAACTAGCGCCGCGCGATATCGTCGCGCGCGCGATTCATCACGAAATGGAGCAGCATGGTTATTCGTACGTGTTGCTCGACATCGCGTCGCACATGCCGGCAGAAGCGATTCGCCAAAGATTTCCGTTTATTTATGACCAGTGTTTGAAAGTGGGTCTTGATATTTCGCAGGAGCCCGTGCCCGTTGTTCCGGCCGCGCACTATTTCTGTGGCGGCGTGCTAGTGGACGAATGGGCGCGGACGACGATCGGAAATTTGTACGCAGTTGGCGAGATCAGTTGCACCGGCGTGCATGGCGCGAATCGGTTGGCGTCGACGTCGTTACTGGAAGGTTTGGTTTGGGGAAACCGGGCGGCGATTGAGATCGAAAAGGCGCTCGGCGAGATTAATAGGGCTTCAAGCGAGAAACGGCCGACTCGTGCCGATGTTCCACCGTGGGACGAGAGTGGATTGAGTGCTGAGCCCGATCCGGCGTTGATTCAGGGCGATATGCAGACGATCCAGAACATCATGTGGCATTACGTCGGTCTCGTGCGCAACGCCGACCGGCTGTCGCGCGCGATCCGAGAGCTGCGCCACTTATGGAACGAGATTGAAACGTTTTATCGGACCACGAAGTTGTCTGATGGGTTGATTGGTTTACGAAACGCCGTCGAAGTGGCGCTGATCGTTGCGCATGCGGCGCAACATAATCGGCAGAGTCGCGGATGTCACTACCGGCAGGATTCGGTTACCATCACCGGCGATCGACTCATTTAAAACGACGGATTTTTCATAAACATGGATTTGCTTACAGTCTTGGCGGTGGGCCTCGTGTTTGGATTGAAGCACGCGACGGAAGTCGATCACGTCGTGGCTGTTTCGACCATCGTCAGCCAGCAGCGCAACGTTTGGCGCTCGACGTTTGTGGGCGCGATGTGGGGCGCGGGCCATACGGCGTCGCTGTTGATCACAGGCGCGATCGTACTGAGTTTACGAATCGCGATCCCGGAGCGAGTTAGCAATTGGTTGGAGTTTGCCGTTGCGCTGATGATTATTGGTTTGGGCGCGATGGCGTTGTGGCGTTCGTTGCTTAATAGAAACGACGTGCACGTTCACAAGCACAGTCACGACGGTCTTTCGCACGTTCACGTTCACTTTCACGAATCCGGTACGCATCATGAAAAAGCGCGAGCGCACAGTCATGCTGTTTCCGCAGTCGGAATTAAGCCGGTGTTGATTGGAGCGGTGCACGGATTAGCAGGTTCGGGTGCGTTGACGTTGTTAGTGTTGACGCAGATTCAGTCCGCCTGGGTTGGGTTTTTCTACCTGGCGGTGTTTGGCCTTGGATCGATCGTTGGGATGATCTTGATGTCAGGTTTGATAGGGTTGCCTTTCGCGCTCACCGCGAAAAACGTTGGTCGAGTTCATCGCCATCTGCAAACTGCTGCCGCCGGACTGAGCATCGCCTTTGGTCTGTGGTACGCATACGAAACCTCAGGATTTTTCTAATAACGCAATCACCTCAGGCCTCTTGTACTCAATCGCAAAATCGAGCGGCGTTTTTCCGTCGTCTGTTTTGGCGTGATCCGAGATAAAGGCAATAAAAGAAACACGAATTATCCAAGTTGTTGAACTACCGACCATTGAAAGTTAATCCGTGGCTTATAACTTGTAGAGTTGCCCATTGCCGCCTCCCCGAAAACATGTGCTACGGATAATCAGATCAGTCGTTTTGTTGACTGGGGTGAGGTGTGGGTATATAAAGCGGTTGCTCACTTGCCGAACCCACGCACGGACACTGAATTCCCGACTCATCGTGCGCCCTCGACGAGCGTATGGGAACCCTCGTCCAATCGGCAGTAGCAGGAATCAAAGCGTGCGTCCTTTCACTCACAGTTTATTCGCGGCAAGTTTCGGTCGGTCGAGCGAAACGCTCGTCCCTTTTCTGTTACTAATAATAGGAACCCTTTAGACCTGGTCAATCTCACGCCGCTCACCGAGCTCAGCAGTGGTCGCACCGAAACGACGATCGCGCCAGCGCAACGTTTAAAAAACAGTGTTGCCCCCCGAGGCTGTAAGCAGAGTAAGCGCGTGGATGTGACCGAGAATTTCCGGATAGTTAACTGAACCAAAGAGGTAATTGAAATGAATATGCCAGGATTTACTGCTGAACATTCACTCTATCGAACAGATAGGCACTTTCACACAGGCGTATCTGATACTTTTCGCGTGCTTAATACCGAGGTAAGACCACAGCTGAGATGCGTATGGGATGGCTCAGACAGGTGCGGGGGTATACCGGTCGGTGGGAACGGGGGTGGGGGTTTGGGTGAAGTCACTCCGTTGGAGAAAATTTTCGAGGCGCAGTGCCGGGCCGGTTGCCACCGACGGGGAATAAAAGGTGGTGCTGCATTACAAAAGTGCCTAGCAGAGTGTTGAAGGGCTGATCCGATATAGGTAGTACCGGTGGCATGGGACTTAAAATCCGTTGTCCGAAAGGACACTGCCGCCGTCGGGCACGATTCGAATCTCACTGTTTTCACGCGGCTCAATCAACTTACACTCTATTGCTTTTTACACACAGACTCTTACATCACCACGGTCGCGGTTTGTTTGACTTACCCGAAGAGTGGGTATATAAGACTGTCGCTCACTTGCCGAACCCACGCACGGATGAATTCGATTCAACGTGCGCCCTCGACGAGCGTACGGGAACCCCGCATCCCAGTAGCAATTGCAAACGCTTGATCACTTCACGCCGGAATTCTCTCCGGTGCAATCCTATTCCCCATCGAGTTGCTTGAACGTGAAAGATCCTGAATTCGGCTGACCTAGGTGAACTGGGTTTTCCATCAGTTCATCTCTTTGTTTAAGGGATTCACACGTGCTTCACCTCACTCATATTTCGTTCGCTGCCGATCCTGGTTGGCCGAGCGGAACGCTTCCGTCTACCGTCACAAATAACAAAAACGCATTAGACCTGGCTAATCTCGCACCGTTAATGAAACTCTGCAGCGGTCGCACTGAAACTACGATCGCCCTGATCGATGGACCTGTTGCTACCGACCATCCAGATCTCTTAAGCACAAACATTCGTGAAATTCCAAGCAGTCTGGGTGGTACTTGTTCCGAAGCAAATAGCATCGCCTGCATGCATGGAACTTTTGTCGCCGGCATTTTGAGCGCCAGACGTGGCTCCAGCGCACCCTCAATTGCTCCTGATTGCACTCTCCTCGTGCGACCCATTTTCGCCGAGAGCGCCTCGGGAAACAGAGATATGCCAAGTGCAACTCCCGAGGAGCTGGCAACAGCGATTATCGACTCTACCGAAGCCGGTGCTCACGTCATCAACTTGAGCGCATCTCTTTCACAGCCTTCGGCCAATGGCGAACGCAAACTAAGAGACGCTCTAGACTCATGCGCAAGGCGCGACTCTGTAGTTGTCGCGGCCGCCGGAAATGAAGCGAGTATTGGAAGTTCTACCATCACGCGCCATCCATGGGTGATCCCAGTTGTCACTTGCGATCTTCGAGGTCAACCGATGGCTTACTCAAACTTCGGGAATTCAATTGGGCGTCGAGGATTAAGCGCCCCCGGAGATGGCATCACGAGTATCAGTCCTGCTGCTGCTAAGGCGCCGGCATTGAGCGGGACGAGTGTAGCGGCGCCTTTTGTAACCGGAGCCATAGCACTGTTGAGGTCACTCTTTCCAACGTTGACAGGAGCGGGAGTGAAATTCGCCCTAATGGGAGGCCACGCACGACGTCGAACAACAATCGTCCCAACACTGTTGGATGCGTGGGCTGCTTATCAAATCTTGCAACAGGTTCATAAATGAAGTGAGTACGATGAAAGCGAAAAAGCATAAAACGGAAACTGTAAATAAACCTCAACATCAACCTTACCGTGTGCGTTTGCCGGGTTTCATTGCTGATGAGGATGTTGGCCTCGGCGAGCTAATCAAGCGAGTGACGTCTGCTGCCGGAATAAAGCCATGCGGTGGCTGTCACCAACGTGCAAACACGCTCAACCGCTGGATGGTTTTTTCCGGGAAGCGCTAGAACCCGCGAATGATTTATTCCTAAAGGAGAATGTGATGGACCAAACTGAATTGAACGAGCAATCGACAAGCCAACCAGATATTGTCAATGCAGCCCAGGTAATCGCGCCAGCCATCAACACTAACAGCGGTGCTGCGGTGAGTCCAACGACTTGCGCCTCATGCGGAGCCGCGACAGGCACTAACGGCCACGGACTTGGCATGCATCCGTATGTCTTTGCCATTGGTCGCGTGGAGATGCGCTTTCCAAGTATTGCCGTAGAAAAGGAATTTGCACAGGCAACCGCCCGCACAGATACCAAGGGACTCACTGACCGCGCGGCGGCGCATGCAGTTCTGTCTGAGCGCGCCAACCGCTACATCGCGCGACAATTGTGCTGGATCCTGACCATTGAGGGTCTGGAGACTTACATCCTCGTTCCGCACGACCCCGCCGACTACGATCAACTATTGGAAGCGGTGCGCCCGCAACCAAGCCCTCTTGACATTGACGTGGTCGTTGGTATACGTGGGCCAATTGCACCGCCGGAAATGTGCAACGGACTGATCATCCCAATCGTCGTATTCGATCAAATTTATTCTTTCGATCGCGACACGCTCATCAAAGCGATTCCCGGCCGGAAAAAACCACGGCAAAGGAGTTTGGCCCAGCGGCTGAGGAGTTGTTCGATCGGATCATGCTTGCCGCAGATAATGCAGGCGCAACAGACGAGCATCGCGCGTTGAATTATTGCGCCGTTCGATACCCGGCTATCTACGCAACGGCCGCTGATGCTTACGGGCGCAATTCGTCGTTGAGCGCGTTCGAGGTTCAGCCATCAGCATTGAGCACAACCCGAAAGGTTGTAGACGTTATCTTCTCATTCACCAATCGCAACACGGATGTGATTGAGAAGTTCTTTACGCGCGTTGACGTGACGGAAGAGTTTCCATTCCTCGTCACTAAGATCTCGCCGTATCTCGACCGTTGAACCGTATGTACGTGAACCTGCAAACAACAAAGATGGTCTAAAAGGAGGAACGTAAATGAACCTTCCAGGATTCACCGCAGAATCGTCGCTTGGTCCTGCCATGAGCCACTATGGTGGCATGACTCTGTCAGTCACATCAGGAGGTGGGGTCTTGCCCATGCAGTTCTCACATCTTGATTCGATATTTGGAACATTAAGATGCTGCCAGTTTATTAACGGCAGATTTCGCTGTGTCTCAAAGGTAAACCTACCTTGGGAAAACTGTAGGTGTGTTTGGACCTCCTTTGGTCCGGTGATTCTCTGTGAGCCTCTGATCGCCCAGGCGGACTTCTGATCTAACGTGATGCCAAAGAAATGAAATGGAGGTAACTGAAAATGACAATGCCAGGATTTACCGCGGAAATCTCGCTTTACGATAGGCAAGGTCGTTATGCGCTGAGTGCAGAGCCGGGTTATTCAGATGCAAATACTGTGATTCCGGCAATCCCTGCTTGCGCGAACTGTGACTGGATTCTCGATAACTGCGAGGTCAATGGCTGGAAGCCATACGCGGTCTGCAGTGCGTGTGCGACCGGTCACTGCTACTAAACAGTCGAGGCTCCGTGTTGAGGAGAGTTCTTGACTGAATGGACTTCTGATTACAGAATATTCAGGGACGCTCTAAAGAACGCCTGATGTGGTCTGCCTCTTTGCTTTGCTTTCTCTGACGGAGCGTAATAGATTCTGCGTGTTCTTCCTGGCTCCCACGGCATAAGGAAGCTCACATGATAGCCTTAGCACGTACACGCGGCCTCTCTGCGGGTAACTGGCAAATACTCCTAACTAACAACAACCTAAATGCGGCTGCTGATGGCCTTTGCGCCTTTGCGTTAGAGATCTTCTCGGAAAGAGATACTTTCGCGCAAAGCCGGTCTGACACGAAATGACAAAACGATCATTACCTAGTAGCGCACCTTATTGCCTGACGTGGAGTTTTTAGTTGGAGGTCATCTCTTGTCCTCAATCACGCCAAAACCTCTTGAAATGGAGAATCAATCGAAATGGCAACAACCTCTAAAACAAAAGCAAACGCCAAAACGTAAAAAAAATCGGCCGAAGGCAGTCAATAAAAGACCGATCATGTGGGTCAATCACTTTGACCTTTTACCCGGTGATCCAAGTGTAAAGACATCCTTCAATGCCGTTTCCTCAGGTGTTGGAGGTGGCCTTACTGGCTTGGTCATCGAATCCACCATGGAAGGAGAGATCGCTCAAGGAGGTGGCAACAAGGTAGTACACATGGGTTTGCAAGTACCTCCAGGTTATTCGATTCGGGGTGTCCGGGTGTGTTACGAATTGTCAAATAAGAGAAGCTTCATTAGCCAAATTCGCTTGGCCCAGGTTCAAACACCACCTCAAAGTGCTCTCGTGCTTCTGGATGACGGAACAGACCAAACCAATCCTGGTCCTATCTGCGTGGATAGCGCAGCAACGGCAGTGGACCCTGCCGCCGGCGAGGTGCTCCTGAGCTTGCGTGTAAATTTCGGGAACACCTCAGACAAGATCGTAGTTCGCGCCCTGGGGTTACATCTAAGTCGGGTGTAGTCATCCGCTTGGATCCACCGTGTGAATTGGAAAGGCACTTCTAGGGATCAGGCGCGAGCGCCGAAGTAAAGGAGGCAATATGGATTCAACCAAACCGAACCAGCTTGAACTCGACGATTGGAAGGCAGTCTACGAGCAGGTCTGCGATGCCCACAATGGAATCGCCGCCTTCAGAGCGAAATTGTTGGCCCTTCTTCCAATTGCCTCCGGAGCCGGCATTTTCTTGCTTCTCAGTAAAGACCTTGATGATCAAGTGATGCCTCATCTTCTTGCAGTCGGCATTTTTGGTGCGACCGTTACTCTTGGTCTATTCGTTTACGAGCTCGTAGGAATTCACAGATGTCAAACGCTCAGGAAGTGTGGCCATGCACTTGAAGAGAGGTTGCTGCCGGGCAAGCACCTCGGTCGGTTCATACCGTATCCAGAGGACATTTATCTATTTGTGAAGGTTCCGGTGGCATCGCTGATCATTTACCCGACTGTGATTGGTGCTTGGATCTATGTTGCCTCTGTTGGGCTCGGATCTGGGCCCTTCGATTCTGAACCAATAATCCTGGCACTAAGAACGTCGGGATTAGTAGCGCTGTTTTTCATCGTAATTGCTTCGATTATACGTTGGGGTCAGAAAGGGCGTTTGGAAACATATTACGCTGAGCACGAAGCGAGGCAAGGAAATGACCCCACAAGCACTCAGGTCAAAACCGACTGATAAGACCAGAGCGCGACTTTCGTTCTTGCTCGTCCGAAATTTTTTCCGGATTACCCTTGTAGAAGATGTCCGGCAACACGTGCTCGCGGTAATGGTTCACCAAAGTCTCCACGCTAATACCCTTGACGACCACTTGAGGAACTGGGTGGTTGATTGTGAGACGCAGGCTGTCCACGGCCGCTTAGCGGCAATTGGCTCTCCCATCACGACCTACTGGCTCTGGCGTCGGTTGGGCTCGAGATACGGCAACACATTGCCTTTGGCGGGGACACCCAACCCCTTTGGAAAGTCATCCTGGTGCTGCTTCTAACCGGTGGCTGGGTGTTAGGGTTCTTGCGTCTTTCTTTTTGAATCGGTCTTTAGGAACGTGCGGCATCAATAGACGCTTTCTGCGAGTCCTTAGGCTTGTGGCAATTCAGGATCATGCGGTGAAACATCGCTCACAAGAAGGCCGGTTAGCCTACTACTCAGGGATGAAATCGGAGAGTTAACGCCGAGGTCCAGGTCGGGTACAGTCGTTTCAATGGCCTTCATCCTTCCGCCTTCATCCTTATTCAAAATCGTCCCCGGTGTGCGCGGCAGCATCTTCTAACAACGCAATTACTTCAGGTCGCTTGTACTCAATCGCAAAATCGAGCGGCGTTTTTCCGTCGTCTGTTTTGGCGTTTACATCGACGCCATTTTCAATCAGAAGTTTCACCAGATCGACGTTGCCATTCGCCGCAGCTTCATGCAGGGGAATGTGACCGCCGGCGGCTCTCGCATTCACATTCGCGCCATGCGCGATCAGCAGGCGTGCGATCTCTGTTTGTTTTGCTGCTGCCGCAGACGCGAGCGGCGTCACCTTCATCGACTCACGCGACGCGGCGTTCACGTCTGCTCCGGCCTCCAACAAAGTTTTGATTAACTCCCGCTGCCCGAAAAACGTAGCGAAGCCGAGCGGCGTAAAACCATCAACAGAATAAGCGTTCGCAAGCGACGCATCGTTCGCGATGAGATCGCGTACTCGTTCGGTCTGCCCAGTCGCTAGCGCCTCGAATACGTCAAGTTCAACTCCGGACTCCAGCAAAGCGTCGACTACATCCTTTTTTCCGTAGTACAGCGCTTTCATGATCACTGAAACGCCGTTCTCATCCTTGGCTCGTGCCAACGAGGGATCGGAGTGCAGCATTGTTTTTACTTTCGAAACATCGCCGCTCGTCGCAGCATCGAGAAATTCCTGACTCATTTGTAGCCTCCAGTCTTGATTACCCCAAAAGGTGAATCACGTCAGATGTTACGCACGGTATCGTTGACGTCGAACCTTAGGTTTTTATCCGAAGTTCGAGAAAACTGCAAAAAATGGCGGATTGGGCTGTTGGCACACACCTTGCCAAATAGCTGATGCACGGAGGGAGTGAGGATGAAGAAAAAGGGGTTGTTAACTATTGTTTGTTTGCTGGCGCTCATGATTTCAGCCGTCCCCGCCGGCGCGCAGACGAGATATCGACGATTGAATGACGGCAGACGGTATGAACAGAGAGTCTCCGATTGGCGGTATCGGAATTACCAGAACGACGGACGCCGTTACCGCGACCGGCGTTGGAACGACAGAAACTTTTGGGATCGGCACCGCGACAAATTGACAACGGCCATTGGCGCCGGCGCGGGTGCGGCAGTAGGTGCTGCGGTAGGTGGTAAGAAAGGCGCAATCATCGGCGCGATCGTCGGTGGCGGAGGCGCGGCACTTTATACCTACGGAATTAGAGATGACGACAACAGGTATCGGCGGCAACGCAGACGCTTCTAAGACTCGTCATTAAAGTTCGGTCACACATTGCAAGATGAGTGGCCTTGTGGGGGCCCGGATGTGAAGGGGAGAGCACATCCGGGTCCTAACATTTTTGGCGGTCGGCGCGGCATGTTCGGAGCTAAAATGTAATCATTTGCCATTTGCCATTTTTCATTAGTCATTGCAGGGCCGAGCAGTCGATTGGTTTTCGAACGCTCGGTTGTTTTCTGAAAAATGGCAAATGGCAAATGGCAAATGATTCTTAATCCTGCTATAGATAGTACCCGCTCTTACAGACCTTGCCGGAGACTGCGATGGAATTTCAGGAGAACGTTCTCGGCCTGATCGGGAATACCCCCCTTATCAAACTCAATAGGTTAACGCGCGACCTTAAAGCACCGGTGTTTGCCAAGATGGAGAATCTTAATCCTGGTTATTCCGTCAAAGACCGGATCGGCGTGGCCATGATTGAGGCGGCGGAACGCGACGGTATTCTCAAACCTGGCGGGACGGTCGTCGAAGCTACTTCAGGAAACACTGGCATAGGTCTGGCGCTGGCAGCGGCAGTCAAAGGTTACAAGTGCATTTTCGTGATGACCGACAAGGCTTCCGTCGAGAAGTCGAGATATTTGAAGGCGCTCGGTGCGGACGTCGTTATCACTCCTGTTTCAGCAAAACCCGGCACGCCGAATCATTATGTTTCGACGGCCCGGCGTATCGCAGCCGAAACTCCAAATTCTTTCTATCCGGATCAGTATTCACATCCCGCGAATCCGGACGCGCACTATCGCACCACAGGCCCGGAAATCTGGCGGCAAACTGAAGGCAAGATCACACACTTTGTGGCTGGCATTGGCACTGGTGGCACGATCTCCGGCACGGGGCAGGTTTTTGAAAGAGCAGAACCCGAAGATCAAGATCATCGGAGCGGATCCGTATGGTTCGATCTTCAAGACGTTCAAAGAGACCGGCAACTAATCGAAGCAACGCCTTACCTGGTGGAGGGAATTGGACAGGAGATAGTTCCGCCCAACGTGCATATCAACTACGTCGATGAAGTGATCAATGTCACCGATAGCGAGTCGTTTGAGATGTCGCGACAGCTCGGCCGAATGGAAGGAATCTTCTGTGGCGGCTCGACGGGAACGAACCTGGCTGCGGCGCTTCGCGTTGCGAGCACGCTCGACGAGAACGCAATCGTGGTGTTCATTGTTTGCGACACCGGCGAGCATTACCTGACCAAACATCATTCGGACGAGTGGTTGAAAGAGAAACGCCTGCTCGATCCGCAAAAGATAACTGCCGGATTCATCAGCGGTACGAAGAAACCGCAAGCGCCGAAGACACTGATTTCTGTAGCACCAACAGACACTGTCGGCACGGCGCTCGAGAAGATGGACGAACTCGGTCTGACTCAGATTCCGGTTATGGAAGAAGGACGTTGCGTCGGTTCGTTGCGTGAGAACCGTGTGCTGGCGAAAGTGGTGCGCGATCGCGAGCTGTTGGAGTCACCGGTCAGCGAAGTGATGGAATCGAGTTTTCCGACCGTTGACGTTGATGCAGAGGTCGAACGAAGTTATGCGAGACTGCAAACAAGTCCGGCGGTGCTCGTTGAAGAATACGGACGGATCGCGGATATCATCACTCGTCACGACATTTTGGACTCTGAAGTTGAAAGGCGCAACGCACTGATCCAGGGCGTTGCCCAGATCCCTAACGTATGGCGAAAGAAGAGAAAGTGTTGGCTGCGAATCGCGCGGCGTTTCACAACTATCACATCTCCGACAAGTACGAAGCCGGAATCGCCTTGACCGGAACTGAGGTGAAAAGCGCCATGGACGGACGCGTCCAATTAAAAGAAGCGTATGTTTCCGTTCGCGACGGCGAGGCGTGGTTGTTTAATGCCCACATTTCGCCGTATTCTCATGGCAACCGCGAGAACCACGAACCACTACGGACTCGCAAGCTGTTGCTTCACGCCGTGAAATATCCCGACTCGACGAGGCGGCAGCAAGACAGGGAATGACTCTTGTTCCCACACAGCTTTACTTAAAGAATGGCCGAATCAAGATCGAAGTTGGTGTCGCTCGCGGCAAGAAGATGTACGACAAGCGCGAGGCCGAGTTGAAACGAACGGTGGAACGAGAGACGCGCGCACAGCTGAAAGAACGGAATCGATAGATTAGATGCAAAAACTGCATCCAAATGCACAGGAGAACCCACTCACATGCAAGTTGAAGCCAGTCGGGGACCAATAGAAGAGCTGGACGTTCAAGCCCTGGCGGTTGCTGTTTTCAAGGATGAGAAATCCGATGATGGATTTCATAAAGAAGCTGGATGAACTTTCCGGCGGCCTTGTTAGCTCCGTATGGAAGCCGAAGAGTTTTCCGGCAAGGAAGGGGAGACGTGCCTATTTCCACCTCGTCGGCAACGACAAACTGAAAGCTCGCCGGCTGATGCTGGTCGGTGTCGGTGAAGCTGACGACTACAAGGAAGGCCAGAGTTTCGCAGATGGTTGGGACAGCGGTTCGTTCGCTGCGTAGTAAGAATGTTAAGTCGATTGCCGTAGTGCCGCGTGCTACTGGCGATGCAGAACAGACAGCCGCCACCGCTATCCAAGGCGCATTCATCGCGCTGTTTGATCCCGATAAATATCGAACCGTTGATAAAGAGCAGAAGACGATCGATCGTCTCGTTGTGGTGATCGAAGATGGTGATCGAAGAGGCCGCTTCAGCGTGGCGTGGAAGCTGGAAGAATTATTGGTGAGTCGATCAACTTCACTCGCGATCTCGCCAACGAACCCGGCGCGTACATGACGCCGACCGACATGGCCGAACGCGCGCGGGAGATCGCAAACGAGTTTGGCTTGAGTATCGACGTGCTCGACGAAGCGCGCATGGAACAGGAAGGCATGGGCTCGCTGCTCAGCGTCGCGCGCGGTTCGGATCAACCGGCGAAACTGATCATACTCAAGTACACGCCTGCAAACGTCGAAGGCGAAAGTACGGAGCTGCTGTCGTTTGTCGGTAAAGGCGTTACCTTCGATTCGGGTGGCATTTCGCTCAAGCCCGGCGAGAACATGGAGTTGATGAAGTACGACATGACGGGCGGCGCCACGGTTCTGGGTGCGATGCGTGCTATCGCGCAACTTAAACCGCCGATTCCAGTCCTTGGCGTCGCGCCTTGCACGGAGAACCTGCCGTCAGGAAAAGCCACAAAGCCAGGTGACGTCGTGAAAGCGATGACGGGCAAGACAATCGAGATCATCAATACCGACGCTGAAGGACGGCTGATTCTTGCTGACGCGATCGCGTACGCGAAAAAACTCGGCGCGACGAAGATTATCGACATGGCGACACTGACCGGCGCCGTCTCGATCGCTCTTGGTGACGTCAACGCAGCAGTGCTCGGAACCGATCAGGAGTTGATCGACGAGATCATCTGCGCCGGGCAAGGAAGTCGGCGAGAAGTTCTGGCAGTTGCCGCTCGACAAGGAATACTCGAAACAGATCAAGTCGGACATTGCCGACATCAAGAATGTCGGTGGACGCAAGGCCGGGACGATTACGGCGGCCGCGTTTCTTAAGGAGTTTGCCGACGGAGTGTCGTGGGCGCACCTCGACATCGCCGGAACAGCCTGGGGCGACGACGCGAAGCCGTACCGTTCCAAAGGTCCAACCGGGATCGCCGTCCGGACGCTGTTGCGGATCGTGGATCGCGCCAGCAAGACGAGAGTCGAGCTGTCAAGGTGTTTACTAGCGGTAGACAGTAGGTGTCTCCGCTGTTGACACTTTAGAGCAGTTCGAAGACACGAACCTGCGTTTTCTGGAGTTTTTAAAGAGTTATGAGATGGCAGGCGGTTGTAATACGAGAGTGCAATCGCCAAAGGGTGCGAGCCGCCTTATTCATATGTCCTCGCCCCCTCGAATGCCGCTCGAGGTAATTTTCCCGGCTCCCCTTTGGCACCCCCCTTCCAGCCAAACGTCCATCCAACACCGAGCAACTAAAGCGGGGCCAAAACACTTGCGCTATGGTGTTATAATTTTCGGGCGAGGCGCGGTGTCCTCAGGCAGCCCTTGGCATCCATCGCTGGCTTTAAGGAGTTAGCAGAAGCACAGTGATCGACTACTACAAAATTCTAGGTGTTAAGACCACTGCCTCTCAGGCCGAAATCAAATCGGCCTACCGGAAACTTGCGCGTAAAAGTCATCCCGATCTCAATCCAGAATTCCAAGGCGGCCCGCGAGTTTGACCTTGTTTCGAAGGCCTATCACACGCTGATCGATCCGCAGGAACGCGCCTACTACGACCAGCAACTGACGGCCCAAAAGAATCGCAGCTACTCGATTCTCGATTCGAATAATCCGCACGCGAAGCGCGCACGGAATCTCGCCGTGCAGGCGAAGTGGGACCGACTGGTCGATGAGGTTCTGGAACGCGATCGCCAGGAAAATCGCGAACGGCAGCGCGCGGTGTTCACAACCGTTTCGCTGTTTCTCTCGACGTTTTTTCTGGCGATGATGCGGCCGCAACTGTGGCAGTTGTTTTCAACGTTGGGCCGCGTAATCGTGTTGACGTTGTTTGTGATTGGCGTGTGGCATCTGGCGACTCGGCTGAGTGAGTATTTCGCTCACTACACTTACAAGCCGAAAGTGATTCAGGGTTCATCAGGCGACCTGCGAAACTCCGGAACAGCCTTTCACTCGTTTCTCGGCTTACACGTTTTTGCTTGTCGGTTATGCGCTGAGCGTTGGCATCGGGCTTTATCATCGGTTGGCACGCGCAGGACTTCTTTAGCGATATAACACTGCTGTTTCGGCATCGCGTCGCTGAAGTGCAGTCGAGCATTATGGCTTTCACTTCTGCTGCGCATTACTGATTCCGACCTTGATTCTATATCCGCCGATCGCCGTCCTCATCATCGATACGGTGCACGGCCTCGCCTCGCGCATCGACTAATTAACAAATATCGGCGTCTTAATTTCTTGCTTAGCCCGCTTTTTAGTCGTGTATAGTGCTGCCAGTCCCAAAACAGTCCAAAGGAGCACGGAAATGGGCAAAACCGTGAGCCAGCGCCAACTTCTTGCAAGAAAACTCGAAGCACTTAATGAGTCCGAAGTGTGCGAGGTGCTCGACTACATTTCGTCGATGGAGTCGTCGGGTCGGGGCAAACCGCCGCAGCCACCTGGCGACGATGAAGTGTTGAGTGCTTTGGCCGACGCTCAAGAGAACCGGCGCGCACGTCAGGCATTCGAGTGGGAAGTGGTACGTCGTAAAGCAGAAAAACGGGCAGCGGCAAAGGTGTACGCTCAGATCTGAATGCGTACTTCCGTCAACAGTAAAAGACTCGTCCCGCTGGTTCTGCTTCCCGTATACGTGTCACTCTTTTGCACGTTCGTCTCCGCCCAATCCAGCCGTTCACAAACTCCGCTTCAGATCGCAATTGAAAACCAGCGCGAGCGTTTGGCGTCTAGCGACGTCGAGGAACGACGCGATGCGCTGATGCGACTCGGAAACCTTCATACCGCCGAAGCCTCTCGCGCGGCTGTGCCTTATCTTTCTGATCCATCCCCTCTCATCCGGGTCACTGCGGCGAAGGCCGTTCTTTCACTCGACCCGAATGAGAGTGTTAGCGTCTTGCTGCCGTTGTTGAAAGACAGAGACGAGTTTGTTCGTCGTGAAGCAGCGTATTCGTTAGGCCGTACGCGCAGTCGCAGCGCGACTGCGGCGCTCAGCGAACGACTGTTGAGCGACAAGGAAGACGGCGTGCGTGCGGCAGCGGCAGTTGCCCTTGGAAACATCGCGGATGAGGCCGCTGTCGTTAGTCTCGCCGGCGCCCTCGCGCCGGAGCTTGCAGCCCGCGGAAACTCAAAACGCAAACGCGAACAAAACGTGTTCGTGCTTCGCGCTGCGGCTGTCGCACTTGGACAGATCGGCAGTCGCGCAGGTACGCCCGCGTTGGTTGCTGTGTTGGCTGACGAAAAACTTGATGGGGATGTACGACGTGAGGCAGCGCGGTCGCTGGGAATGATTGGCGATCCGGCGGCGGCGCCTGCGTTGCGAGCAGCATCAACCGCCGCGGATCCGTTTCTTTCTGAAATAGCCTACGAAGCTCTGCGAAAGCTGCGGACTTAAAATCCGTTGTCCGAAAGGACGTGCGGGTTCGACTCCCGCCCTCGGCACCAAACCTTTTCCTAACGTTTTCACGACTTCATCAACTTAGCCCTGGGAATGACCTCAACCCCAAAAGTGAAGATAGGGCTAAGATGGTGACACTTTTTAACTGGCCTTCCTTTTGAATTGGATCACAGAGCCTCGCGGTTCTGTGAGTCTGTTGACTGCATCTTCCAGCGCCTCGGGTGTGCTGCGTGCGTATGTACCCGTGACGCTTTGGATCGTGTGGCCCAATAGATCAGAAATGTCGTACTCCTGCACTTGTCCCCTCGCAACTCGGTTGCAAAAGTACGTCGCAGATCGTGCCAGATCACACCGCCTTCGACCGTCAGACCACACCACGGCCGTAAGCCGCCACCGTTGAGGAAATGTGTAGCCGGCGATCAACTCCTGTAGTCATCACGCGACCTGGGAATAAACAACAAGTCGGCCTTCGTGAATACTAGAAGCAGTGACTTCTCAGAGATGTTTGACGGCCCATCGAGATGATGCTCTCGGATGCGTTGCCAGGCTGCCCTGAAAGCGCTCTTCTCTCGCGCTCCTGCTGGAAATGCCGACCGCCGCGTCTAATCAGGACGCCAAGTCTCGCGACCCTTCCGAACGCATTCAGTTTGGTTTCGCATGATGAACTGGTTTCGTAACTTAAGTGGCGTAAGTCGATTTACCAACCTCAACGCCGCCGCCTTCTACCTGCATCTCGGGATCAACTTGAAATACTTGTCCATTGCGCAGTGTGATTTTGACCGTGCATACGATCGTTGAGCCGATAGCCGAAGACTCGATGTAGTAAGGACCGATCATCGAATACAAGCCGACCACGTTGCAACCCGCGCTTTGACCGTTCTGGCTATTTATGTTGTCGCCAGTGACCACTATCGAAGCCGGAGTCCCTATCGGATTGCCATTTTCATCCACGAAGGGATTATTGTCATTGGGAAAGTCGACCTCGAAAGTCGTAACCTTCTGGGCATTGCCAGGTGCTGTATCAAACGCAGTGAAAACAAACGGGGAGCCGGCTCTCACAGCCAGAACGCCCTGGCCCTCCTCTTGCCAGCTACCTCCCGGGGCTTGTTCTGAAAACCCATAGCCCATGGCCAGGATCGGCTGAGTGGAGTTATTTGGTATCGAGCGTGTGGTAGATGAAAAAGCGACGTCCAGGGAATAATTTGAAGGCATGGGAGCATCCTTTCTGTTGTGGCGGTTTCTCGGTGAGAGCCGAAAACCACCTTGGTGGTAAACCGTTGCGGACGACCTCTATTTATGAGGTTGGTCCGGAAGCGTCGCAACGAGCTTGAGAAAGCCGGGATCTTTTCTGAGTTCCAACAACTCCGGATCACGGCGAAATTCATCGATTGAATATCCTGCTTTCAAAGCTGCAGCCATAGTATCGAGCGCTTGCTTTCTTTGCCCGCAGATTTCGTAAACTGTCACCAGCCGCGACAAAACCGAGGCGGTCCTGTCCAGCGCTTCTGCAGCCGCGGCCTCCGCCAAAGCCTCCTTCTTCTCGCCAATCTTCGCCATGCAGAGAGCGAGCCGGCTTCTTAGATCGGCATCGTTTGGTTTGGCTGCCAGCTCGCCTCGAATAATACCCATGGCTGTTCGATAGGCATCTTTAGCTTTGTCCTCATTGCCAGGTGTCCACCGGTAGGCATCGCCCAGGTTAATCCAGTTCTGTGTGTTATTCGCTCCCAACTGGACGGCCTTCTCCATTGCAACAACCGACTGTGGGTAAAGGCCTTGAAAAAAGAGGCTCGTCCCAAGATTCGAATAAGTGATGGCCGCAGGTTTGATCTTCAACGCTTTTTGAAATTCAGCCGAGGCCTCGGCAAAGCGGGCTTGCATGTGATAAGCGACGCCGAGATTGCGGTAACCCAAGTAGCAGTCCGGGACCAACCGGGTCACCTCTGCAAACGCCTGTTCTGCTTCAGCGTAGCGCGATTGGCGGAAATAGAAGTTGCCCAGCGCAAGACGCAGGTCCCAATCGTTCGGGCGGAGTTCTATTGCTTTCTTGTAAAGAGCCTCCGCCTCCGCCCACTTCTTTTTACCTCGCTCAAGATCCCCGAGCCCGCGATGCGCACCGGCATTGAGAGGGTCGAGATTCAACGCCTGCTTCAACTCAACTTCGGCCTTGTCATACTCGCCCTTTTCGACCAACACCCGTCCCAGGGTTACTCGGTTATCGGCGAGCTGCCCATTAAGGTCGACGGCCTGCTTCGCATTTGAGAAAGCAGTATCCACCAACTGCTTATCCCGGTTTCCGTGGTACTTCAGCAGGTAGGCCAGGCCGAGTCCGGCGTAAGCCGGCGAATAATTCGGATCTTTGGCGAGCGCGTTTTGAAAGTCCTGCATCGCACCGTTCAGGTTTTCCTCTTTGTCGTAGCGATCCAAAAAAGCCGATCCTTGCTGGAACAGTTCGTAGGTGCTGGCGTTGGCATCAAGCGGCTTTAAGCTGACGGCCGCACTGGGCCCAGCGACCGTTGCGCGCCGTTTGAGAGCGACTGTGGCAACGGCGCCGACTATGACCACGACCACTAACGCCGCGGCGATTAAAGCTACTCGCTGGTCCTCCGTCTTCCAGGTTTTGAAACGCCAGGCAAGATTGCGAAATGCTCGACCTGGCGAAGCCGTGAGAGCTACTGATTGCGAAGTCAGAGTCGCATACATCTGGCCCAGATCCCGGCAGAGCTCATCGGCATCTTGCTGGCGAAGTTCCTTTTTCTTATTCAACGACTTCATCACTGCCGCGTCCAGTTCGACAGGAATAGCCGGTCGCAGTCGTCGCGGTGAAGTAGGATTGGTTGAGAGAACAGCGTGTATGATGGCCGCCAGTGTCGGACCGGAGAAGGCTCTTTGCGCCGTCAACATTTCATAGAGAATGGCGCCGAAAGAAAAGAGGTCAGCCCGTTTGTCTGCGACTTGGCCCAGTGCTTGTTCCGGTGACATGTAAGCGGGAGTGCCGATGACTCCCCCGGCCATCGTTAAAGCATGAAGGGTCGCAGCCTCAGTATCAATTTCTTCACTTGTATCCTGAAACTGTTTGGCCAATCCGAAGTCCAGTACTTTGATTAGGCCGTCCGGCGTGATTTTGATATTTGCCGGTTTGAGATCTCTATGAATGATTCCCCGTTTGTGAGCGGCTTTGAGGGCCTCGGCAATCTGTAACGCCAGGCGCAACGCATCTGCAATCGGTAGTTCTCCGGCCAGCAAATGATCCGCAAGCGTTTCACCTTCGACAAGTTCCATCACCAGAAACGGCTTGCCCTGGTGTTCTTCGACACCATGGATGGCCGCAATATTTGGATGGTTTAGCGCTGCCAACAACTGCGCTTCTCGTTCGAAACGCGCCAGCCGCTGAGCTTCGTTAACCAGCGCCGCCGGTATGAACTTGAGCGCCACCGCGCGATTGAGTTTGAGGTCGCGTGCGCGGTACACCTCGCCCATTGCTCCTTCGCCGAGTTTCTCGTCGATTTGATAGTGGGAGATGGTCTGGCCGATCAAAAGGCCTCCCTTTCCGGCTGGTAATTATCCAAAGGAACGACTCGAGGAACGGTACTCTTCGCAGTGACCGGGACTCTAGCAGATCAAGGTTTAATAAACAATAAAAGACAGAGAAACGGCCAAATGAAGTGAGATTCACACCAAGGTGGAGGGCTTAAACACAGGGCATTTTAAGTTCGGCCCGATTCGATAGTAACGCGCCGTTTTTTGTACTGTCTCGTTTCGTAGGTTGCGGCGCCAACCCCTTTGAGCATTGTGAGAAAGCGCAGTCTTATACACCTATGGAGGTATCGTGGGCAAGGCGAAACCCAAGCCAGGCCCGCCGTGTTTAGTGCTCCGGCTTTGAAGGCGATTCACATGCGCATATGAAACCGTTACTCGACTCAGAAAACTTGCAGTTCAATATAGCGACGAGTGGAGGACAGTAAGTGAAACCTCACGAAGTAACTCAGAAGAGACTCGCGTCCTACATATGTGCCCGTAACGCTTTGGATCGTGTGGCCGAGTAGATCGGCAATGTCGTACTCATGCACTTGTCAACTGTGGGAGTCGGTAATAACAGCCAATCTCTTTTCGCAAACGGAAGATGGGGCTAAGATGGTGGCGGGATGTGTTGATACTAAGCCAGCCGAAGCGATACCTTGACGACCGCTAGGCGCGTAAATACTGGTTCGTATCGTTTCGTAAGATTAGGTAAGCGCCGTCAATCACGGGACTTAAAATCCGTTGTCCGAAAGGACGTGCGGGTTCGACTCCCGCCCTCGGCACCATTCCTAATCTCCCTGTTGAGTTAAGGACATTCGATTACTGATTGGTCGAATCGGGTCCCGTTCACGGTCCGGTTTGAAGCGATAGCCGCAATGACAACCCAGCGAATCTTTCTCAGCTCCTCAAAGTTGGCCGCTTACGGTGCTGTCTTTGTCGTCCTGACCCTGCTTGCGATGGCTGGGACGGTTTTGGGCCAGCAGCTAAAGCGAGCTTCAGTGAGTGATGCGCCTCGGGTACGGCGTACTGGGCCAGGCGATGCCAGGACCACAGCCGCGCGACAGCGCTTCCTGGAGATGTTCGCTCGGTCATACTATCCCGGACGAACCGGCCAACTGCTGATCGTCCCGCGTGAAGGCGACTTCATTACGCGACCTGATCCGAACTATGCGTACATGCACGGTTCACCGTGGGCGTATGACGTCTCGATTCCTCTGATGTTCGCGGGCCCTGCGGTGAGAACTGGAGTGTACTCGACCCCAGCCGTGCAGCAGGACGTGGCGCCAACGCTTGCGGCTGCGTTGGGGGTACAAATGCCCCCGACCGCGACAGGCCATGTCTTGCCTGTTTTGCGGACAGATTTTGCGAGACCCCGAGTGGTCATGCTGATAGTCCTGGATGGCATGCGTCGGGATTACTTCGATCGCTACGCGGCCTCCATGCCAACGCTCACCGCCATACGCCAGCACAGTGCCTGGTTTAATCAGGCGCGAGTCAACTTCCTCCCGACGAACACCGCTGTTGGGCACTCGACCATCTCGACGGGAACCGATCCGCGCGTGCACGGAATCACTGGTGTCAGTGTGTACGACCGCACGCGCCGCCAGCGACACGACATGTTCGCAAGAGCAATGCCACAAGTCCTGATGGCATTAACACTGGCAGACGTCTGGCAGCTGGCGACGGCTGGTCGCTCGATCATATTGGCACAGGGGAGCATCGAACGAGCGGCGACGCCGCTCGCGGGGCATGGTGCGTGCCAGTTGAATGGAGCGCCAGTTGTGCTCGCAAGCTACGATCAGCAGACGGGCAACTGGACCACAAACCCCGACTGTTTCCGGCTGCCTGAATATCTGAAGGATCGAAACGCGAGAACACTGTGGCCGGCTAGCGGGGAGTGGATGGGTCATAAAATCGACTCGGCTGCCGAGGTGCGCTATTCGGGTTTATTTCCAGCATTCGAAGCCGAGGCGATGGCCGCGATGATCGAGCGCGAGCCAGTAGGCGAAGATAACGTTCCTGATCTTATTCTGTTGAATTATAAAGGTGCGGATTTCGTGGGCCACAAGCACGGCCCCGATTCCGACGAGCTCCGCATCACGCTCGAGGAAATGGATCGTCAGTTGACGCGGATGCTTAAGGTCCTACGGGCAAAGGTTGGGGATAACTATCTCTTGGCAGTGACTGCGGACCATGGTATGCCGCCGCAACTGTCGTCGGCGGACCGCCGGCACTTTGCGCCAGCGATCGTAGACCTGTTGCACCAGAAGTTTGATCCTGCGGCAAAGCAGCTGATTACATCTTTCGAACCGGAAAATTGTCAGATCTTCGTCGATGAGCACCGACTGTCGGATCTTGGTCTGAGTCTGCGCGACTTAGCTCATTTCCTCGAATCACAGCCGTTTCTTTTTGCGGTGTTTACAAACGACGATGTGCGACGTGCGGCTGACGCCTTGAAGCCTGTGACGCCGACGCGCAGGCACTTGAAGTACAAATAGAGTCACTGACCATCCACGTTATCGCCGAGCATTCCCAATGAAGGACTTTCAACGCTCTATTTTCATGTCGGTCTTAATCGTATTAAAGAGTCAAAGGCGCTACGGCATGCGGGGATTATTTCACCGGCGGTATCACGGTTTCCAGTGATTGAGAAGAACCGAGAGGAAACTGAGCCTGGGAGTAATCAGGCCGGGAAGTTCTGCAACCTCCCGGCCTGAGTTCGTAGATCGGCGGACAAATTCCAACTACTTCCGCAGCGTCTTAGCCGAAACTACTTCGGTGTACGAGGACATACCTCCCTGATTGAAAGCGCGTACGCGATAGTAGTACTGCGTATTCGCGAACAGGTTTCCATGGACAAAATGTCGGATGTTTGGAAACACTCGCCCAAGCTCGATGAAGTTGTTGCAGCCACGTTGAGCGCAACCTTCAATGATGAACCCGTCTTCGTTATCTGAATTATCGGTCCACACAATCTGAATCCGATTCATCGCGATGAAGTCGACTCGCAGATCACTCGGCGCCACTGGCGGCGGTGGTGGTGTAACGGACACGTCAAACATCTGCACCGTCTCACCCATATCGTTATCGGTGACCTGCACAGTGACGTGATAAGTACCCACAATCGCGTATTGATGCGTCGGCGGGAAGATTGGACCAGGCGCAAATAGATCCATGATCTCTGTCTTACCGTCGCCCCAGTTGATCGTAACGCGTAGCTCCTCGTCTGACGGATCAGAAACGTGACCTGGATCTTCGACAGTACCACTCAACTTCACCGTCTGACCGGGTACAACCGATGACGGAGTGACGGCGAAATCGACAAGGATTGGATCTACGTTATTGATAGTGACTGACGTCTCACCGGTGCCTTTGCCAAAACGATGATCGTCGACACTCACTTTGATCGGAAGAGTGTCTGACGGTGTACCGTCTGGTTCATCGTCGCGAAAGCGAGTGGTGAATTCGAAGTTCCGAGCGCCAGCCGGCAACTCGAATATCTGCGTGATAACCGAATTCCACTGAACGCGAACTGTGAAACTGTCATTCGCGTTTTCGTCGTCGATATTGAATGTCAACGTCGCCTCGCTGCCCTCCGCGATCGGTGACGTTATAACAACGTCACTCACAACGGGCGCCGAGTTTGACGCTCCCCACGACGGGTTACGTTCATCGGGTGCAGTGGTAGTAATGACATTCATCCGATTACTTCCGTCTGCATCCATGACAAAGATGTCGCGAGTGTCGCCGAAAATGATTTTGTTACCATCGGTACTGAAACAAGGAGCGCCTTCAGCTGTTGTTGAGTTCGTCAGATTCACCTGATCAGAACCATCCGCATCCATCACGTAAATCTCTGAATTGCCGTCACGCGTACTGCGGAAAACGATCTTCGAACCGTCAGGACTAAACACCGGTTCTGCATTAACGCCGGCGTTGGACGTGAGTGGTGTTTGGTCAGTGCCGTCCGGCTTCATCGCTATGATGTCGGCCCCGCCGTTTCCAATACGGCGAAAGACAATGGTTTTGCCGTCCGGGCTAATCGCGGGCTCATCGTCAAGATCCTGGCTATCCGGGTCGAGGGTCAGGTTCACCGGATTTGAGCCATCGGCGTTCATTGAAAAAACGTCAGAATTGCTGTCTCGACGAGACACAAAGATGATTTTCGCGCCGTCGTGACTCCAAACCGGGTTGAGATCGGCGACCGTGTTGGTGGTCAGACGCTTCTGATCGGTACCATCCGCATTCATCACGTAGATTTCCGCATTCCCATCGCGAAACGAAACGAAAACTATCTTGCCGCCATCGGCGCTGAATGATGGCTCGATATCACTCGCCGCATTGTTTGTCAGGCGCTTGGGATCGGTGCCGTCAGTGTTTGTGGACCAAATGTCACTATTGTTATCGGCTGTCGCTGAAAATGCGATTCTCTCCTGTGCCGAACTCAGTGCCGGCACGAGTAAAAGAATTGCACTCACTGCAAACAGCAGTGAGAGTTTGGTGTGTACTTTTAAGTATTAAGTTCATAATTCCTCCAAAGATGAAGTTGCCGAAGGTGGTCTCGTATTACTGACGACCGGCAAATTTTTCTTTGGAGGGGTCTTCGCAGCAAAACGACAGCGTCGCTGAATCGGCCGCATGGGCTAGCATTTTTCTAGACCCTTCAGCTAACTACAGGTATGATGCCGACTGAAACCGGGGGCCCACCCTAGGCTTTTAATTATCAATCGATGCCCACAAAGCTTTGAGCTTCGAAGGCCGTGACAGCAACACGAGTTTGTGCGGCCGGATGTTCGCTCGATACCTCGCAGCAGCACCGGCTCTTCAACACTTGACACATCGTGTCGACTGTCATTGAAGGTTTCTCAAAAAACTTAGTAATAGATTATGAAAAGCGTAACGTGCAACCTCTATCAGTTTGGGCCGTTTTGTCTCGACACTGTCGAACGGGTGTTACTGCGAGACGGGCGCCTGGTGCCTTTACCGGCGAAGGCCATAAGCACACTTCTAGTCCTGGTTCGGAATAGCAAGCACCTGGTTGAGAAGGACGTGCTTATGAATGAAGTCTGGCCCGATGAAGTTGTCGAGGAAAGTAATCTGGCCCAACACATTTTCATGCTGCGCAAGGCGCTTGGGGAGACTGAAAGCTGCAAGTACATTGAGACCATCCCGCGACGCGGCTATCGTCTTCTAGTGACGGTCAGCGAAACCAACGGTCAGCCCACGCGCGATTCGAGAATCGGGATTGATTCTCAAGTTCGGCCGTCTCACTCCCTTGCGGTATTGCCTTTGGTAAACGCAACAGAGGATCAAAAGCTGGAGCGCGTCGCCGACAGCCTCACCGAGAGCTTGATCAACCGGCTTTCGCGAGATTCAGAACTATACGTGGCAGCGCGAAACTCAGTCCTCCGCTATCAAGGCAGAGAGGTCGACGCGCGGCAAGCGGGACGCGAGTTGGGAGTCCGCAATGTTCTTCTAGGAGGAGTTCATTTTGTAAAAGAGGCTATCGAAATCAGAATTGAATTAGTAAACGTCGATGGTGGTTGGCAACTTTATGGAAAGAACTATGAAGTAAAGGACAACGCACCTTTGGAAATGCAGGAGGAAATAGCCAATGAGATCCTGGCGGCGTTGCGAAAAAGGTCCAGTCAGGGGTTAGAGCAGGTCATTGGCAAACGGCACACGGAGAATTCAGAAGCATATGAATCATATCTAAGAGGCCGCTTCTATTGGAGCAAGTACACCACGGCAGGATTGGAAGAGGCAATAAGGTGGTTTCGAAAGACTATCGATTTGGATCCTGGTTTCGCACTGGCTTATGCGGCAACAATTGATTGCTACTTACGATTGGCAACGGGTTACTTGCCACCAGCCGATGACGCACCGAAGCCAACGGCCGAGTTTGCGACGCTGGAATTTCAGGATGGGCTTCCTCAAGCGAGAGCAACGCTTGAGCTTCGACGGGAGTGGGACTGGAAGGCGGCCGAGCGCGAGTGCATGCGAGCCATCGAGCTCAAAGCCAACTATCCGGCCGCGCACCAGTGGTATTCGGCGTATATGTTTGCCAGGCGGCTCTATGAGGAGCGTGCCCAGACAAACCGATCGACTGCACCAGATCCGCTCAGGAATGAACCAACACCCGCGTTTGATGCAAACCTGCTGGACAATATTCAGTCATCACGTCCAACTCCGGCGGAAGAAGTGCAGGTGTTTTGTATCGTAGCCCGTGAACAAATTGAGGCGGGCAACTATGAGGCTGCTCTTGCGGTCCTGCAGCGCTGGTGGAAGCTCGGGGAATGGCCCCAGCTTGATCACTTAAGCCCGCACTCATCGGCGGATCTATTGTTCACAGTTGGCTCCCTTGCCGGCAATGTGGTCAGCACCAGGCAAGTGCCCAGAGGGCAGAAGCACGCCGAGGCTTTACTTAACGGATCGATTGCTCTCTTCGAACAGGTCATGGCAAAGAAACGAGCTGCCGAAGGCCGAATCGAGCTCGGGCTCTGTTACCAGCGAGAAGGTTTGTTTGATCTCTCGCGCCGCACTACTGGCCGCGCTGAGCGAATTATCCGACAGGGATCTGGACCTCAAGAGTCTTGGCCTTATCAGATTGGCAAGCCTGGAGCGCACGGCCGGCTGCCTTCAGGACGGACAGAGGCGGCTTAATGAAGCCGCCGACATTGTGGAATTGGGCGGGCCATGGGTCACTGGACGATACCTGCTCGAATTAGCCTCCAGCCTTAAAGATCTGGCGCTTGCTGAAAACCGCACGGAGCCTTTTGACCGGGCTCTTGAGCATTACACGGAAGCCCTTTATGAGTTCACGGCCGTTGGTCACCATCGCCTTGCGGCCATCGTGGAAAATAATTACGGTTATCTTCTCTTGACTCAAGATCAGCTCGATGCAGCACGACCTCACCTGATACGTTCGCGCAAACTCTTTGATGGTTTTGGTGACAAGGTTCGGTGCGCCCAGGTGGACGAGACAATGGCTCAGCTCCACCTTGCGGCCGGCGAAATTCAACTTGCGGAGCAGGTCATCATTCGGTCCGTTGAGACTTTGGATCAGGGCGGGGAGGATCCAGTTCTCGCGGAATCACTGAGGACGCAGGGCGTCGTGCTCTGTAGACTTGGCCGTTACCGCGAGGCCCAACGTGTTCTGGAACGCGCTCAGCAAGTGTCCGAGCACTGCGACGATACGGACGGGGCCGAACGCGCACGGGTCATCAAGTTGGAGGTCATAGATCAACTCAGCCTCGAATTGAAGCGTTCAGAACAACGGCTGCTCGCATTGGAAATGGACGCAACCGAGCGCAGAGTTGTGAAGGACCTGGCCCTTGAAATGCGCGAGACACTGGCCGACTCGAAATCAATGCTGGATCAGGTCCTGGGAATTAATGGATCTCCGCAGACTATGGGCCAGCGGAAACAAACGACTTCTGCCCGCGAAGAAAAACTAGTTGCTATTCTGAAAAGCCTGAAAGAAGCAACAGCTCGCGGGCTTGAAATCACGGAGCAGCTTATTGAGCACTCAAAACAGGATGGTAATCCAGGTAACCGTCAGCTGTCGGTTCAAAAGGTTCGCGTCGCTCCAAAACGATCTTCGTAAGAAGAGAGGAATTCCTAGTTACTCCTGCCAAATTGAAAGTTATCAAAAATCACCTTGCCTGCAGCGTTGGCCTCAACCTGCCAGGTTCCCGCCTTCATCTCAAAAATGACTCCTGTGAGAGAAACAGACGGGTCCCACGTGTCGTTGTAGCGCTGGATCCATGGTCCAGGTACCCCTGAAGTTCCAGGCGCTGTTTCCAGCACAGCTTTTCCAGTGGCCCCTTCATGCCGAATCCGCAAGAATCGGTGGTTGACTGGATCGTATGGAAGACTAAACAGCGTGGTCTTTGTTGCGCCAATCTTACGTTGCCCGAAGAGCGTGTTACCGCTAACGTACAGTCGATAGTATGAGTCCACGCTATTACCAATGGTGAACATTGCATCCGCAGCGGTATTGGAGGCAGCAGGCTGAACCAGCTCCACGTGAGCGTAACTATCTGTGAAGGTGTAAATATTAACGGTGCGAATCCCGCGATAGTGAGACGAACCTGTGTTTTGAAGTAATGGACCAACCTCGAATCTCTGGCCAGTTTCTGCGAATGCCAGATTCGTGTCGGTGAGACCACTAAACAGATTGTTTGGATCCCAATTGGCCGTATTGAGAGCGTTGTCGTTGAAGTTGTCAGCCAAAATAGGCAGATTTACGGCCGTGCCTTGTACCTGGAAGTCGTCATAGATGGCTGCGCCCGGTGCGCCGTTCCCAGTTCCATAGGCTCCGGCAACCAATTGAACTTTCACGGCTGCCAGAGAGAATCCGGCCGTCGCAGACTTGCGCGTCGTCCATGTCGCTCCGTTCGGACTGGTATCAAACGAAAGGGAATTAGTCGACAAAGTGTGACGAATCCGCCAGTACCGGTGGGCAACTCCGTCAAACGGAATGATCACCTGATCGTTAACTCCATTCACCATTGAACGGAACAGAGTACCGCCGGCGCCAACGTTGATTAGCAGGTAGTTTTGAGGATCCAACAACACCTGGAGAGAGTTTTCGGCCCAGCCAGCCTGACTTACCGACTGCACCATCTGTAATTGAATCGACCCACCGCGAATGTCGTAACTCGATTTCGTCACAACGCCATTGTAAGCGGCCATGTTTGCCGGAAGGGTAATCCGCAACTGCTGTACCTGTTCACTAACCACTACAGGGGACAGACCAGTAACGAGGGCCCACTTCGTCGAATCCAATGAATTATCGTTGAAGTCGTCGAAGAATCCGGTCACGTTAATGGTGACAAACGAAGATACGCTGACGGCTCCGCGGTTGTCAGTGGCTTTCACGAATAGATCGTAGGAACCGACCGGGACATTGTTCCAAGCTACCGAGAAAGGAGAGCTTGTGTCGGTACCGAGTAGAGTCGAGCCTTGATAAAACTCAACCTGCGTCACCGTACCATCCGCATCAGATGCGTTAGCGTTGATCGTAAGGTTTGCCGGTGCGCTGAAACTGGCTGCGCTGGTCGGACTCGTAATGGCGACAGATGGTGCCGCATTGGAAATGACATTGACCGCTGTCGAAGTCGTTACGGCACCGCTGTTGTCAGTGGCCTTCGCGGTGAGGGTATATGTCCCAGCGGGTATGTTGGTCCAACTGACCGAGTATGGAGAGGTTGTAGCAGTTCCAATAAGCGACGAGCCCTGATAGAAGTCCACCTTGCTAATCGCTCCATCGGAATCACTCGCGCTTGCGTTGATCGTGAGATTCGCCGGAGCAGTGAACGTGGCGTTGTTTGCAGGAAGAGTAATATTCACCGCAGGCGGATTGTTAGGAGCGCCAACCGTGACGTTGATGGAAGACGACGTCGTCACAGCTCCGCTATTGTCAGTCGCTTTTGCCGTTAAGGGATAGGTGCCAATGCCAACACTATTCCAGTTGAACGTGTACGGAGACGCGGTGTCGGTTCCAATCAACGACGTGCCTTGATAGAAATCAACCTTGGTAACCGTTCCGTCCGAATCATTGGCATTCGCGTTGATCGTGATGTTTGCGGGTGCCGTGAATGGCGCGTTGTTGACTGGACTGGTGATGCTTACCGTTGGCAATGCGTTCGCGACGACCGCGCCCTGCACTTGAAAATTGTCATAAATGGCTGCGCCAGGCGCACCGTTCCCAGTTCCATAGGCTCCGGCAACCAATTGAAACTTAACCGCCGCCAGAGAGAACCCGGCCGTAGCAGTCTTGCGCGTGGTCCATGTCACTCCATCCGGACTGGTTTCAAACGAGACCGCATTAGTGGACTGAGCGTGACGAATCTGCCAGTACCGATGGGCAACACCGTCAAACGGAATAATTACCTGATCATTGGCTCCATTCACCATTGAACGGAGCAGAGTACCGCCGGCGCCGACGTTGATTAGCAGGTAGTTTTGAGAATCCAACAACACCTGGAGATAGTTTTCGACCCATCCAGCCTGACTCACTGGCTGCACCAACTGTACTTGCACTGATCCGCCTCGAATGTCGTAACTCGATTTGGAAGTAACGCCGTTATAACCGGCGGCGCTTGCGGGAACAGTGATGCGCAACTGCTGTCCCTGCTCGCTTACTACAACAGCCGACGAAGGAGTCATGACTTGCCAGTTCGTCGAATTCAATGAATTGTCATTGAAGTCATCGAAGAAAGCTGCCGCACTTATGACGACTGGAGACGACGTAGTAACCGCTCCTTTATCGTCCGTCGCTTTTGCTGTCAGCACGTAGGTGCCCGCCGGCACGTTGTTCCACGTTATGGAGAAAGGCGATGTAGTATCGGTGCCAAGCAAGTTGGCGCCTTGATAGAAGTCCACTTTGTTGACTGCGCCGTCCGTGTCACCGGCAGTCGCATTGATCGCAATGTTCGATGAAGTGGCAATGATCGCCTGGTTGACTGGACTTGAAATACTAACGCTGGGAGGAGTATTCACCACCAAACTGACTGCGGCGGACGTACTTGTCGCACCTTTATTGTCAGTAGCCTTTGCGGTGAGGCTGTGATTACCTGAGGGAATATTCGTCCAGGTGTAGGTGAATGGGAAAGTGGTCGAGGTGCCTATGAGAGTTGTCCCTCTATAGAAGTCCACCTTACTTATTGTGCCATCACTGTCTGTGACGCTAGTCAGTAGTAATGCCTCGCCTCCTGGTTGAATCGGATTAGATTCTGAATAGAGAGACAATTCTACTGACGGCGGATTGTTTACCGTGATCCATACCGGTATCGAGTCGACTTTCATGCCGAGATTGTCGGTTGCTCGAGCAGTTATTAAATAGGTTCCAGACTGAGCACCACTCCAATTGACAGAATAGGGAACTGTGCTGTCCTCTCCGATTTTTACCTCTCCCTGGAAGAACTCCACCTTGCTGATGCTGCCGTCGGCGTCGGACGCATTTGCCTGAAGAGTAATAGTTGCCGGCGCGGTGACTACCGCTCCATCTGCCGGACTGGTGATGGCCACGGTGGGCAATGCGGTTACGGTTATGTGGACAGGAGCGGAAGTTACCGTTACACCCATGCCGTCGGTAGCCTTGACGGTTATCGTGTGTGGTCCAGGAGCTGCATTCTTCCAGATGAAATTGTAAGGAGGTGGACCAGTCAGTTCGCCAAGTTTTACTCCGTCGAAGAATTCGATTTTTCCCAAACTTCCATTGCCATTGACATCAAATCCATCAGCTTTAATGACGAGATCCCTTCCGACAATTTCGCCTTCTTTCGGGCTGACTATGTTTACGGCGGGTTCGCTATTATCAATTGTGGTGTCAAAGAAAACCCAACCGGCGAAGTCTTGGTCACCGGGTAACGAGTCTCCCACGGAATTCACGGCAAAGACTCTGAAGACGTTGTCAGGAGGAAACATCATGTTGGGTTCGATGGGATCGATTGGCGAGGACTGATTGGTCAGGTTGGTATTACCCGAAACCGTTTCGGGTTGGTTCGGATCGCTTGACGAGTTGGACGGATTGACCAGGTTGGTACTACCCGAAAACAGTGACGATTTAACGAGGTTACAGTCCTTAAACGAGGTGGTATTAGGTGGCAAGTTGACAAGCGTACCCCAGGTATTGGTGGCAAAGTTTTTCCTCTCGATCCTATAACCTGTTTCGTTGGAGGCGTTGTCGCGCCAGTGCAAGCTACAAAAGTTTACGAACCAGCTTAAGGGTGAAGGTCGTGCCGGTACCAGCGGATTGTCAGGATACACATAGCCGGAAATTGGTGGTGTTTCGGCTGTCATGCCGGCACCGTCGCTCTGATTGATGGTAAGGAAATAGTGCTGAGCGCTGTCTCTAAAGAGGTACAGAGGCACAGTTCCAGGCGCAGGAGTCGGATAAACGTAAAAGGCTATCCCCTGAGGCCTCCAGTCGTTTGGATTTGGGCAATTTGCGCAGGTCGTGTAGACAAACTCCCGCTTCGCCTCATTGGCATTGACGAAACGGAACATTGGCACCGTTCCGGCAGCTTGATTTGGCGGTGCAAAGAATTTCCAACCATCCTGCCGATCTTGCGTGCTATGAAGCGGCACGTCTTTGGTTGAATAGTAATAACCAAAATTCTCATGCTTGAACTGGTAGACTGCCGTCACCGCAGAAAGCGTCAAGGGTACAGAACCCCTAAACTTCGTCGTTCCGGCCTGAGCCCAAAGTACCTGGGCGTTGTTTCTTTCCTTGTAAAATCCAAAGCCCATTCCACTGACAAACTTTCCTTCCAAACCAACATAGCTTGCAGGGACCTCCAGCGCAGCCCATTGTCCAGCGGTAGGCAGTCCGCCCATGTAGCGCCAGTTTTCAGTGCCGGTTGTACCCACCTCGAAAGCGTTTGCTCCCCAGAAGGCCCGATGCCATTTCGCTCCGTCATGCCATTCGAGGAATAACTGATCAGGCATTTGGTGTGGATCGAGAAAGACGTACGCAAACAGATGATCCCCTGGAAGAATCGTCAGCGGAGAGGCACCCGTAAAATAATGACGCTTAAACCCTTGCCCCGACACAGACTGGTGACACTTCCTCCACGAGGTGGGACACGGAATCCAATTCCAAACATCATTATTCTCTACACCGGGAACCCCGCCCGGCGGTAACGAGTCCATCATCCAGTCCCCCACAAAAAAAACATTAGGGAACTCTGTCGGCATGAGGATCGGTGGGGGCGGGGTTGGAGGAACATATGCAGGCGTCGTTTTTCCTGACACATCCCACGTTGCGCGTCCTCCGTCTAAAACGAACGACATTCCGTCCAGATCGGTATTTACCAGACCAACGTTGCTGGCCAATACGTCCAGACGGACCCACCCACCCGCATTGGGCAACGAGCCCATATAGAAACGACTGGCGGTATTGTTGATTCCGACGTCAATATTATTTGCGCCCCAATAAGCACGGTGCTCCCAACCCGAGGCATCTTTCCACTCCAACATTATTTGGCGCGGCATCCTATTGGGGTCGAGAAAAACGTAGGTGAAGAGCCTGTCACCTGCGTCGACTCGCAGCTTTGAAGTCGCGGAGTCGAAGGAATGCGAGTGAATAGTTCGGGCCGGTGGGACGACGGCTTTGAAGTTACGCGACTGGTGGGCCTTGGTTCCAGAGAATGCTCCGGGGTTAGCATCAACCCAATACCAATCGACATCTCCGTCAAACCGTTTGACGGCACCTGGAGGAAGAGCATCGTCAAACCAGATCACTTCACCTGGTCGAGCCGGTTGTTTGTTAACTCCGACGTTTACAGGTGCTGACGTCACTTGAAGACCAACGTCATCGGTCACTACCGCCGTTAAGGAGTAGGCGCCGTCCGCTGGTTGTACCCAGTCGAAACTGTACCTGTCTGGTCCAATGAGAGTGCCTTTTCCGAGAAGGGTACCGTTGGCGAAGAAATCGACTTTGTTAACAATCCCGTCAGGATCCTGGGCAGCTGCGATTACTTGAATCTGCGGCTTACTCCCGAAGACTGTGCTTTCGCCGGGTGAGGAGATGGCCACTGTCGGTGGTCTGCTTACATAAATGTTCACCGGAGCAGATTTGGTGATGACCCCGGCGGCGTCCTTGAGGACGGCGGTCAGGAGGTATTGTCCCGACCGAACGTCATTCCACATCACGAAGTATCGGCCCGAGAAATCAGGCTGTGTTGATACTCCCAGCGCCAGGGTATTAGCGAAAAATTCCACTGACTCGATCGCGCCTGACGGACTACTTGCCGTTGCCATAACCCATATGTTTGATGACGGCGTGATCACACTGTCCATTGCCGGACTCGTGATCTGCACTGTGCCATTTCCATTTACAAAGAAATGAATTGAAGTCTCGTTGGTTCGCCCACCATTATCTGTCGCTACCGCCGTCAAAGAATGTGAACCGGGACTTGCATTCCAGGAAACGCCGTATTGATTAGCCACTCCGGTTGGTGTCGCGGTGCCGATAGACTGGGTTCCTTCAAACAACGCGACACTACTTACCACCCCGTCGGTATCAGTCGCGGTCACACGGATGGGAATGGTTACAGGTCCAACCAGATCCTGATCTACTGTAGGAGACGTTATGACTACTGAGGGTTTCTTGTTTGGGTTTGGGTTAAGGAGAGTGCTCGTTTGAGCAACGTTGTTATCGAGATTAGGGTCATCATTGCCGGCCGCAACCACGACCGAGCTATTGAGGGTCGTCCCTGACGAGCCGGTCTGGGACTCACGCGCGGTTGCCACGATGGTTACGTCCACGTTTTCGTCCTTCAACACATTTCCAAACTTGCAGTAGACGTTGCCTTCCCGGACCTTACAGGTGCCCTTCGTTGACGTTGCGGATACGAACGTCATGTCATGTGGCAATGCATCGACGATACCAGCTTCCGGAGCAGTCTGCGGCCCAGCATTCGTTATGCGTAGAGAATAAGTGACATTGGCTTCAGCATTGACCGGATCTGGTGAATCGTTGAGGGTCACCCTAAGATCAGAACTTCCCGGATTCGGTTGGGTCTGAACAAACCTGCCGACAACAAAGTGACCGGCCTCAGCCACGCGGCCATGTATTAGCTTGTTAGCGAAATCAAACCCTGGTGTATCCGGAGACACGATAGAAACGTCAACCCAAACCTTGTTATCCGGATCAAACTGGTCTCGCTCCAGATGGAAAATTGAAAGGTTGTTGAAAGTTGTCTCATCAGTAATTGTTGGCACGTCAAACGAGACCACATGTGGTCCGGACACAACAGACGTGGTCGTAACGTTTATCGCTGTGTTGCTTAGTGGCACGTAACCGGGTGGCAAGGGGGGCAAGGAATTTGGGTCAACCGGAGTGAAAGTCGTCGGTCCGTCGTGATAAACGAAACCGTACTTGATCGCTTTGATTCCGTCCTGCGTGGCCAGGCTGGCAGTTGTAGCGCCCGACATATCGCTGCCGGCCACTGCGTGAACAACGTTGGGAACAAACTGTGGATTGAAAAAGGCGCCATGCAGGAAGAATAAATCCCACACCGGCTCGTGGCTGGTAGCTGAATACCAGTAAACGACATCGGCTGGCCTGTTTACGACGGTTCTCCGCAAACTACTAAAGAACGGCGGACGTGTTGGTGGAGGGGACACGGTCGTGTACTCAACCCAGGTCCTCAAACCTTCGTTCTCGATGAAAGTATTAAAAGGAGCGTCAGAACCCTCTTCTAGTTCCTTATAGCGAAGAATGCCAAGTTCAAGATCCTGGTTGCTCGGGGGAACCATAAGGCGGGTTATGGGTCCCGAGGGAGTGCGCTCGGTCTGCAGCAGAGTCTTCCCTATTAGCGGCACGCCGTAACCGTGAATGTCGGCGGTGGACAGCCAGGCGCCCCAACGCCAATGCATGTGGACGCACTCAGGGCAGCCCGTGTCAAGCGGATGGGTAACGTGTTCCCAGTTTGTTTGGTGAATGTTGTCCCACGAACCAATGTCTTTGCCCCCGGTAATCACGCGAACATGTGCTTCGTTTGGGAGTGGGTTCACACTCCTTCTGATTATTCCGCACGGAAAAACGTCGCAGTCGCGGAATAGGCCGATGGTTCCATGCGGCTGTGCGTCAACGCGATAATGGAGTCTTATTGGAATGTTAATGTCTTGAAGTACTTCTCCATTCCTGGACACAAAGTTGTAGGTAATTTTTGGGAAGAAGCGCGAGCAAGGGAAGGTTCCTTTGGGATTGCAGAGGTCCTTGGGAACCATCTCCATGAACTCGTAATTCTGTGTAATGTAAAGGCAGCTCTTTGATGTCGGACTTAAACGATCTATCGCGTAGGTCGCAGTGCCACCACCCTTACGCTGACTGGCCCCGTAAATCCATTCCCCTGATTCCACGAGCCGAGTGCGCAAGGTCGTCTGATTACCATCGGGTGTGAGGTGTCCTTTTTCCGCGGACGACATCTTGCTGGTTTTTACGGTGAAGTATGGGACGCTCATTTTTTTTGCCATGTACCTGTTATTGAGCGTCACATCGGAAAACAACAACCCCTCACGATCAGTAATTGCGGCATTCATTGTCCAGCCGTGACCCGCGTTTTCAATGGTGCCAAATATCCCTTTGTCTCGCGGCTCCACGTGAGGGCCGCAAGGCGCGAGAAGCTCGATAGTTACCGGGCTCGACGGAATACTCTCACCGAGTCCGCTCGCGCAATTAACGAAGTTCGGTGAACAATTTACTTGAAAGGAGGTGACCACGTAGGTGTATTGAACGTAAGGATTTGCGCTTGTGTCGCGGTACTGCAGGGTTGCGGTGGATCCGCTAACGTTTGCGATCGTAGTGAAGTTAGTCTCGGAGCTCGCCCGCCGTTTTACGTTATAGCTGGAAATATTGGGAACAGCGGGCCAGGTGAGTGTAACCGCCTCGATGTCAGAGGAGGCTGTGACGCCCATTGGAGGCATGGGAGTGGGCGTTGGCGTGGGGTTAGGTGTCGGTGTTGGCGTTGGTGTTGGCGACGCGGCCGGGATGGTAAACGAAAAATCATCGTACCCTAGACCCAAGGCGTCGTTTATCGTATGAATTTTCACACGAGTGATACCAGTCATTGAGAAAAAGAGTTCTTTGAAGGTCCCGTTGGCTTGAATCGGTTGAAATGAGTGCACCAGCTGGTTGTTTCGGTAAAGGTCATAACGCGCAAACGTAACGCCAAAAAAACTATCCACTCCGGTAATGAAAAAACGAAGGTTGTCAACCGGCTTAGGGAAATCAACCTGAAAGTCTAACCAACTATTTAGTGCAGTGGCTGAAGATCCGGCAACGATGAAATGGGGTAGAGTTCTCGGCGAATTCTGGGAAACAACCCACATCGGTAGATTTGGACCGCCAGCTGTAAAAGGTGGTGAAATAAACTTAGCTTCTTGATAAAGGTTGCTAACATTCGTTCCCCAATTGAGGTTGTCGAAATTAATGATCATCGTCCTGGGAGTCGCTTGGGGCTCGGGCGCGGGAGCTAAGATTGAGGCAGAACCAAAAATTGCGTTCTCGATTGCCGGATGAAGTTTTGGTCGTTTTGTTAAGGAAGTCTCAAAGCGGGACGTTGGTGCAGCAGGCTTAGCCTTACTCACGGTAGGATTCACCTGGGCCAGCACTGTTTCCTTCTTCTCGCCACGTGTCGAAGAATCTGCGGAGGCAGACCACTGGGCTGATATCAAGAAAGCCAGGAATGCGACAGCTAGAATGGCTATTGCTAGCTGCAAGCGACTCGGGTTGAATCGACGACGGGGAGAAAACGCGGCTTTGGAGGTTTCATGGTCCATGACTGGGCCCTCATCACGTTGGAAGTTTTTCGTTTTCGAACGCTGGATATCGCTCGAACGATCCGATAGCGGATAGCTGCAAACGAAAGAAATTGTGCCGGGAATCTAATCGATAAAGGTGAGAGAAGTCTTTAGCGTGTTCTTAGTGAGTTCTTAGTTAGTTGTTAAGTGGACCACGGATCGAGGAATACGCGGGTTGGTCCATCAAACGCAAAAATCCGTGTTCCCTCGAAGCGGAACCTCACGTTCCGCCCAAAGAAAACACGGATCAAAACTCAACCCGGTTGAGACTAACTAGTTGTTGCTGGTGTCGCCTTTCTCGCCGCGGCCTTGTCCCTTCTTCGCGGCCTTCGATGCTGCCGGTATCGGCAAGCCAACACCACCGGAGAAAGATTCACTCGTCGCTTCCGCAGCTTCAGCTTGCGGCATCTGATCGTGAATCAACGCTCCACCCGAACTCTTCGAGAAGACCAGGCGGTTCTTGATTCCATCAACATCGACGTGTACTAGATCACCCAATCCAATCTGACCTGTCGCGACCAAATTCGAAAGCGGGTAGACGAGGAAGCGCTCGACGGCTCGTTTCAAGTGACGCGCGCCGTATTTGTAATCGAGTCCTTCCTTGAGCAGCATGTCCTTCGCGGTCTCAGAGCACTGAAAGACAAACTTGGTACCGGCGGATTGCATGATGCGATCCTGCACGGCCTGCAACTCGAGGTCGAGAATCTGCCGCAGGTGATGTTCCTTCAACGAGCGGAAGACCACCACCTTGTCTATGCGGTTCATAAACTCAGGTGAGAACTTTCGGCGCGCCGCTTCGACTGCCGTGCGATAGATCTTCTGGTCCACTTCGGTATCGTTTGGCGTCTTCGTACCCTTGCCTGGCGCGAAGCCTATACCTCCGGAGATCAACTCCGACATCTCGCGAGCGCCCAGGTTCGACGTCATGATCACCATCGCCTTCGAGAAGTCGACGCGACGGTTATCGCCCAACGTCAGTGTTGCCTTGTCGAGAATACCCAACAGCAATTGCCACAGACTGTCAGACGCCTTTTCGATCTCGTCGAACAGCACGAGGGAGACCTTCATGTCGTCGGTGTGCATGCGATCGAGATTTTCCTGCGTAAGCATCGGCGAAGTTTCGCGATGGCCCAGGTAGCCTGGAGGCGAACCGATCAGCTTGGCGATTTCGTGTGAATGTTGAAACTCGGCGCAGTCGATTTTCACGACAGCGTTGGGATCGCCGTAGAGAACCTCCGCTGCCGCTTCGATGACGCGCGTCTTTCCTGAACCTGTCGGTCCAAGAAACAGCATCGTCCCGATCGGCCGGTTTGGCGGGTTCATCCCGGCGAGAAAAATCTGATAGAGGCCGCTCATGCGGCGTACAGCGCGCTCTTGACCCACGATGCGTGCGGTTAACCGTTCCTCAAAATCCTGAGCGCGAGGGCTTTTCTGATCGGGATCCAGGAAAACCGTTCCTGAGTTGTTCATGTCTCGTGTTTTTGTCACTTCAGTCTCTGCTAACATCGGCGTTGCTCCTTGCCAGTTGCCCGAGGCGTTCACAAGAGCGCTGGGCCTTTCAAAACCTACTGGCCCATCCTCTACAAGCAAGGAACGATCCGCACATTAAATTGATGCAGTCAAAAGCGGCTAAGGTTCGCCGAACGGAGCTTCTAGCGGGATCGGCTCCGCTGACCGGATGCTATATATACAACTCCGACGCAAATGTCACCACAAAATATTGCATCGCGGGTTTTGTTGCCCGCGATGCTTCTAGTTAGCGTGACATTTCCTGTCAAAGGATAACTGACACTTAATTGCAGTTAGCGCAATCCGTGTATGCGAACACGGATTGGTGAGCCGCGGGCGCGCTTAGTCGTAATACTCGAGACCAAGGTGAGTAATGAGGTCTTCGCCCCGCAGGTGGCGCAGAGTATTTTTCAACTTCATTAACTGAATGAAGATGTCGTGTTCCGGATAGAGACCGGGCGCCGTTTGCGGCGATTTGAAGTAGAAGGAGAGCCACTCCTGCACGCCTTTCATCCCGCAACGCTGTGCGAGATCGAGAAACAGCGCGAGGTCGAGCACGATCGGTGCGGCGAGAATTGAATCGCGGCAGAGGAAGTCGATCTTGATCTGCATCGGGTAGCCGAGCCAGCCGAAAATATCGATGTTGTCCCAGCCTTCCTTATTGTCGCCGCGCGGTGGGTAGTAGTTGATGCGGACGACGTGTGAAAAGTCCTTGTAGAGAGCGGGATAGACTTCGGGTTGAAGAATGTACTCGAGCACCGAGAGCTTCGACTCTTCTTTTGTCTTGAACGAGTCGGGATCGTCGAGCACTTCGCCGTCCCGATTACCGAGAATGTTCGTCGAATACCAGCCATGAAGACCGAGCATTCGCGACTTCAAACCGGGAGCGATGATCGTCTTCATCAAGGTTTGGCCGGTCTTGAAATCCTTGCCGCAAATCGCGAGCTTGTTCTTGTCGGCGAGCGTCACCAGCGCGGGAATGTCGACGGTCAGGTTCGGGGCGCCGTTCGCGAAGGGCACACCGCACTTGAGCGCGGCGTAGGCGTAGAGCATCGACGGCGCGATCGCTTTGTGGTTTTCGCGCATCGCTTTCTCAAACGACTCGAGCGTCTTGTGGACCGCGTGTGGTTTGAGAAAGATTTCCGTCGATGCCGCCCAGATCATCACCAGTCGCGAGCACTTGTTCTTCTTTTTCCAGTCATTGATTTCAGCGATGAGTTGTTGGGCCAGGTCGAACTTCGTCTTGCCGGTCTTCACGTTTGTTCCGCTCAAACGTTTCACGTAAGTCTGATCGAAGACGGCTTTCATCGGGCGAATCTTCTTCAGAGGCTGTTTGAGTTGCGCGAGTAATTCTTTCTCGAGTACGCCGGCATTCAGGGCCGCGTCGTAAGCAGAATCGGGAAATATGTCCCAGGCGCCGAAGACGAGATCTTTCAACTGGGCCAACGGGACAAAGTCTTTGATTAGCGGCACCCGGTTGTCGGTTCGTTTACCGAGACGGACGGTGCCCATCTGCGTCAGACTGCCGATCGGTTGGGCAAAACCTTTTTTGATTGCCTCGACGCCGGCGATGAAAGTGGTGCTTACGGCGCCGAGTCCGACTAATAAGACACCGAGTCTTCCTTCTGCGGGAGCTATCTGTGTTTGTTTTTCAACTGGCATGATTAAGGATAATAACGAGGAAAGCCCGAATCGAAACGCCGGATCTTGCTCATTATTGGCGACGCCTTGCGACGTCGTTGTTATTGCTGGAGATTAGGCCTTTGCGAAATTCGCGGGGGGTAGTGCCGGTGGCAAGTCTAAATGCTTTGGTGAAGTGACTGGCGCTCAAGTATCCGACTTGTGCACCAACCTCAGTTATGGAAAGTTCCGTATCGGCGAGTAGCAACTGCGCTCGCGTCGCGCGAATGCCGGCGAGATAGTTGTGTGGGGTCGAGCCAGTCAGCTTTTTGAAGAGCCGCGCAAAGTGAAACGGTGAAAGATACGATTCGGCCGCGAGTGTCCGCAGCGTTAGATCCTGATCGAGTTGCGTGTGCATTAACTCGATGGATCGGCGAATGCGACGATCAACTAATCCGACTCGCGACAGTTCGAGTTGATCGGACAGTCGAGGCTGCGAGTAGTTGCGCAGGATGTGGACCAGCACCTGTTCGACAAGTGCGCGCATGACGATCTCTTTGCCGGGTTTGTCCGTCGCGAGTTCGACGCCAAACTCCGCGAGTAACGAGTCGAGCCTTTGATCGGTGGTTAGCCCACTGCGGGCGAATGTGACGGTCGACTTTGGTGGAATCAGACGCATGGTCGCGGCGTGCTGGAGGACCAGCGACGCTGAGAACGTGAGGAAGAGAAGCTCCGCGTTGTTGCCGGTCGCGGTGATGTTAACGTTGGGCTCGAAAACGACTGACTGCGAGTGAGTCAAACCGTTCTTTGTGCCGTCGACTGTGTATTCGAGTTGTCCGTTGAGAACCGTTAGCAGCGAGTAGCCTGCGCTCGCCTGGTTTTGCCAGTGAAGATGTTTGGCGCGGCGGTAATAGACCGAGTAGTCAGGCGAGACTAAGAACCGATTGATCGGGGGCAGGGAACGCGTCATCAGTTCTCACTGTACGCGAATCCGATCCGAAGCTTCAAATAGTGTTTCGCGCTGCGATCAAAGCAGCCGGATCGTTTGTGATTAACGCGTGGATGCCAAGTTCCTGAGCGCGTTTGATCCAGGCAGGATCGTCAACGGTCCAGGTGACGACGTTGAGATCCGCGGTACGCGCCCGCTCTACGGTGCGCTTGTTTGTTAATCGATGATGCAACGCAATCTCGTTTGCTTCGATTCCCAGCGCGCGTTTGACGATGAGTGATGCGGGTGGTTGAAACAGTGCGGCGGTTCGTAATGTCGAATCAATGCTCTTGATGGTCTGCAGCGCGGAATGTTCGAAGCACTCGAAGATGACGCGGTCTCTTAGACGATATTGCTCTACCAACCGGCAACACTCCTCCGGCAACTGCGTTTCTTTGCCTTTCATCTCCAGGTAGAGAAGAAGGTTGTTCGACGAAAACAATTCAAATACCTGGGCCAGACTCGGCACGTCGAACTCGTTTAGTTGATTGACTGAAGTATCGGCGACGCGCTGTCGAACACGGTGAGTGCGATACAGCGTTTCGTCATGAATGACAACCGGAACACCATCGCGGGCGAGCCGAACGTCGAACTCAATACCATCCGCGCCGGCTGCAATTGCAGCTTCAAAGGCAGCGATAGTGTTCTCCGGAGCCACAGCTGAGGCGCCGCGGTGACCAATAATCAGTGGTCCTGACACGGATTAGTTTGAAGGAAACGAAGGAGGAGCGTTGTTAATGACTTTCTTCAACTTGATGTCGAAAGTTCCATAGTCGGTCTTGATGCGGCCGCCAACCGGAATGTGTCGCGCATCGGCGGTGACCCAGATCGAAAACTCACCTTTTTCTTCGTCGATGAGTCTGCCTGGTCCAAACAGCTCGGGATTCACCCGCAGTACATCAACACGACCGAGCACCGTTTTCATTCGCTTCTTCTCGACAACCTTGACCGGAATCGTATAAACGTTGCCGCCATCGCCGATGAAGATCTCGAAACTCTTTCCTACCGCGAGCGGTTGAGTACGAATGAAATAGATTGCGGATAACACATCCTGAAGCTGACCGGAAAAATCGGCGATCTTTTGACGGGGTTCGGCTGACGGGTTGTTCGGATCGCGCAAGGTCCACGTCATCTTGCCTTTCGATCGATCGAACGTCGCCTGTGTTTCGCGAACGCGCTTTCCTTGTTCGTCGAGGATCTTCGTCTTCTGAACGGTGAACGAAATCGGCTCGACCGTCGACTCGACACGCTCACGAAACTTCAAGTTGAACAAGCGCACGAAGAACCCTTTGCTCGCAATGTCGGCAGTGAACGTCAACGCATATGGAGTCGCATTAGCGGATTCAGCAGCGGCGGCGGCCTCGACAGGTGTTCGGCTGGCCCGGAACGTCAGATCCGCGACATCAAGTTTGCGTACCATCATTTTCGAAAACTCGGCTTCGAAATGCAGTTCCTCGGCCGTCTCGAAATGCTTTGGTCCAGAGGACTTCTGTGCAAGCAGCGCAGGCGCGGCAAGCAACAAAAGGATGATGGCTGTGGCTTTCGTGTAAATTCTCAAGGTAGTTCTTATAAGTAATAAGTCTTAATTAACAGCAAACCCCAGGCGACGACCAACCCGAGCGCTGCGCGATATTCCCGGTACCGAAGATAGAGCGCGCCATCAAATCTCACGGCGGCCGAATTCTCCTGCCGGTAAGGCGTTAAGCGGGGAAAGAACAGTGGCACCGAACTCCGGTAATTCTCGAAATCGTTGCCAAATAACTGGGCCATCGTCGAGGCTTCGACGCGCATAGTCGGCAGATAGATGCCAATAAAAAGCGCCGCAAAGAGCACCGCGAGGTACCATCGACCCGAAGCGATTGTAAAACCGAGCCCGAGGAGGAAGCTACCAAAGTAGAGTGGATTTCGAGTGAAGGCGTACGGCCCGGAGGTCGCGAGTTGTGCATTTTTTCGGATGTGACCTGCGGCCCACGCCCGAATTGCCAATCCCAGAACTGAGACGAAAGCTCCTGCAGCAAGCGCAACCGGCGTCGGCCGCGCGAAGAAAAGAAACACCGCCGCGCACACAAAACCGAGCGGCACCCGCCAACGCTGAATCCACGTTCCGCCTCGTCGCATAACATTCCTTCTTTGCGTCTTTGCATCCTGGCGGGAACTTCTCCCGCAAAGGCGCTAAGGCAGAGCCAGTCTTTTTTCCACAGCCCGAAACACTCGTTCCACTTCGATGTCCATGCAAATCCACTTCGAACACGAACGCCGGTGGCAATCGACACGGCAATCAATGTCGGTCCGTTCGACACAGACGTCCTCCGCTCGCGGGACTGCCATTGCGCCACCATTCAGTCGGACCAAACAAACCAACAATCGGCGCGCCCGCTGCGACCGCAAGATGCGTTGGACCGGTGTCACCACCGACGTACACTTGCGCGTTTTTCGCGAGCGCATAAAACGATTTCAATGAAAGATCAACCGGTCGCGCCTTTCCTGTCGTTGCTGCCTGCCGAACGGCGTCAGCCAGCGATTCCTCGCCTGGCCCGTACGTGACGAATGAAGTGAATCCGTAGCTGGACCACAGCGCGTCGGCAAGTTTACCAAACCGATCCGCGTTCCACAGTTTGGTCGGCCAGCCGCCACCGGGATTCAGGATTGCGTATTTTCCGCCCGCTGAATGGGCCGCATCACGGGCCGCAGCTTCATCGGCGTCGCCGACAGTTATCGGGAATGAAAACCGCTCCGCGTCGGAAGGCACAGCGATCCCCAGGGCACCTTCGACCAACAAAAGCCCCTTTCGAATTACATGGACCTGTTTGGGAACGGATATTCGTTTTGAAAGAAAAATACTGCTGGCGGGCTCACGGAGTCCGGCGCGAGAGTAGCCAAAAACACGTCGCGCGCCCGAAAGGCGCGCTATTGAAGCGGATTTGAGAAGTCCCTGGAAGTCTAAAGCGACATCGAAGGCTGAGGCGCGTAACCGACGTAACTGCTGGCGCGGTGCCCGCAGCGTCTCCCCAGACATCAGCCCGCGCCTCAACGCCTTCGTGTCGACTTCGATGAGGCGATCCAGAAGCGGGTTGTCTCTCAGAATCTCAGATAAATTTCGTTCGACGACCCAGGAAATCTCTGAGTCGGGGAAACCAGCGCGCAGGGCGGCAAGGGCGGGGAGGGTGTGAACAATGTCGCCGATACTCCCGAGCTTTACGATTAGAAGCCTCATGGCAAAATCCTCATGCGACTTGCTCTATGAACTCTCTGTGCCTTTTTGCGTCTGCCTTTTGTGCCTTTTGTGGCTCTCAGGTCCCGCCAAAATAAATGAATTTCAGCTTTGCGTCCGCGACTTTCTTCCCGGCTTTGAACTTCGTGAGTGTCCCCTCAAGCACTGGCGTCTCCTCGCCCTGCCACGTCGCCGCGAAGTCGCCGCCTTTTAAGAACCTACCCGAAAACGTGTAATAGACGCCTTTCAGTGTCACAGTCGTGAAGGTGAAATTGCTTTGCTTGACGATCACGGTCCGAAAGCGAAACGAGGTGCCGTCATTCAGTTGCAGACCTGAGGTCGGGAGCCGCCTCAGGTGTCGCATGTTGAGATTTATCGCACTGAAGTCGGAAAAATCTGCGGGTGGTTCACCCTCAACCCAGAAGGCGCCGCTTGGATCGAAACGAGACTTCTGTTGGGCCGACGCAGACGCCGCAATCCCCACTACCACGAAGACCATCGCAACCGCTGTTAGCCGTCTAATCATTTATTGACCTCCGAGCCGCGTCAGGATCGCCGACGTTGAATGATCTTTTGGATCGCCGACAATCGCCACGCGCCCGCCGTAGGATCGTACCACGGCGCGCTCCGGAACTGTCTCTTCGGTGTAATCGGTGCCTTTCGCATGGATGTCGGGCTTGAGAGTTAACAGGAGTTGCTCGACAGTCGGTTCGTCGAAGATTGTGACGTAAGTTACAGATTCGAGCGCAGCGACGATCTCGGCGCGTTCCGTAGCGGGCATGACAGGACGGCCCTCGCCTTTAAGTCGTTCAACCTGTGCGTCGGAGTTGATGCCAACGACGAGCACGTCGCCCAACTCACGCGCTCCTGCGAGGTAACGCACGTGCCCAACGTGAAGCACGTCGAAACAACCATTCGCGAGGACGATCCGCGCGCCGGATGATCGCGCTGCCTGCACACGCGCCAGCACCTCTTCGCGATTCAGAATTCTGGAATCGTTTGCCAGTAACATCGCCAGCGACATCAATCGTTTTCCGCGTTGAGAATCGAGTGTTCCAGCTCGGCGGCTGTAACTGAAGCGGTCCCTCGCTTCATTACCACGAGTCCGCCGGCGTAATTTGCGAGCCGCGCAGCATCGGCAAAGGACGCATCGGACGCGACCGCCAGGGCGAAGGTCGCGATGACGGTGTCGCCGGCGCCTGTGACGTCGACTGATTGTTGGGCTCCCACGGCGGGAATATGAATTGGCGTAGAGTCGCCATCCAACAACATCATGCCTCGCGCTCCACGTGTGACAAGAAGCGCGCGGTGGCCCAGTTTGTCTTTGAGACTTTTCGCAGCGAGTTCTAATTCATCTGTGGACTCGATGGAGCGCCCGATGAGGTGTTCGACTTCGTCTTCGTTCGGCGTGGCTGCGGTGAAACCTGTGAACTTCGACAAGTGAAAACGGGAGTCAACCAGCACCGGCTTCGAACTTGATTCGCGGATGAAAGCGACCGTGCGATCGTCCACGACACCATAGTTGTAATCAGAAATGATGACCGCGTCCGTGGCAGGCAACGCCGACTTCAGCTTGTCTAGAATCGCTTCGCGCGGTAGGCGATCGTTGAGTTCGGCGTCTTCGTAGTCGATCCTGATTACCTGTTGTTTGTTGGAGTGAGCCTGACCCGCGAGAATTCGAACTTTTCTCGTGGTCTGGATCTTGTCAGAAACGCTGATGCCGCCAACGTCCACGCCCGCCGCTTCGAGCTTTGCTCGCAACTCCCGACCGGCTTCATCATCTCCGACGACTGAGATCAACGATACTCGCGCGCCGAGCGACGCCAGGTTCATCGCGCAATTTGCCGCACCGCCGGGAACTGTTTGCGTCTGTTCGTGCCGCAAGATGAACACCGGCGCTTCACGAGATACGCGGCTAATGTTCCCGTAGAGGAACTGGTCGGCAATTGCGTCGCCGACAACAACCAGCTTCCGACCCGCAAAACTACGGACGATCTTAATCAGATCCATGGTCAACAATGGACTTTACGGCTTCCAACAAATTCTCACAAACGAGATCCGGACGGTGTTTCCATGCGTGACTCTGATACTCCCACTCACCGCGGCCATAACCACTCAATACAAACGCCGATCGCAAACCGGCATTTCGCGCCAACTCGATGTCGCTGTAGCGATCGCCTGCCATCCAACTCGACTCCAGATCGATCTCAAAATCCTTCGCTGCCTGCTGGATCAACCCAGGCTTCGGTTTGCGACAGTCGCAGTCCACGCGATACGGCGCCTCGCCGACTGACGGATGATGAGCGCAGTAGTAGATCGCGTCGAGTCGCGCCGATTCATTCTGAAGATCGCTCGTGAGTCGATCGTTAACCTGGTGAATCAAGTCTTCCGAGAAATAGCCGCGCGCGACTCCCGCCTGGTTCGTTATCACGATCGCCATCCAGCCAGCGTCATTCAAAACGCGGATCGCCTCGGCGGAATAAGGAAACAGTCGAAATCGCGATGGATGATTGACGTACCCAACCTCTTCCGAAATTGTGCCATCGCGATCGATGAAGACTGCTGGACGTTTCATTGAAACTCACGCGACCGAGTCGCAAACGCTCCTGACGGTTTTGGCGAAACTGCTGCGTTTGAGCAGCGCGTGCGAACGTTCAAACACTTCGTCGACCGTGATCGCCGTCATGCAGCGATGATCGATTGGACAATCACGCAACATACAAGGCGCGCAGTCTGGCGGATGACGAACGATCTCCGCTTTAAACGAAAACGGCCGCGTCGTCTCCGGGTTTGTTGGACCGAAGATAACGATCGTTGGACAACCGAGCGCCGCGGCGATGTGCGCCGGACCCGTATCGTTTGTGACTACGAGATCGACCAGACCGAGCACGGCAGTGATTTGATCGAGCGTGGTTTTTCCAGTCAGCACGACGGGCTGATGTCGCATTCGGCTGGTTACTTCATTCGTGACGTCGATCTCGTCGCGCGAGCCGATGAGCAACACTTGTCGCTGCTCTTCAAGTAACCGATCCGCGAGGGCCGCGTACGACTCCGCGGGCCAGCGCTTGGCGCGGCTGTTTATCGAACCCGGGCAGATCGCGACAACGCCTTTCGTTTCGTTAACGCCGTGCGATCGTAACAGCTCCGCAGCCTCGTTCTTGCGCGATTCGGAAATTGAGAGACTGATGTCCGGATCAGCTTCACAAACTGTGCTTGTGCCTGACAACAACTGCTCCAGCGCAGTGATCAAATACAAATAATAGAAGACTTCATGTTTCGAAGAGCGCCAGTCAGGCAAGGGGAGGGGATGCGTGAGCATTGCCTGGCGCGATTCCGTTGCATACCCAAGCCGGATCGGAACTCCAGCGAGAAACGGAATCAACGCCGCTTCAAACGCATTCTGAAATAGCACCGCGAGGTCAAACTCTCGGCGACGCCATTCACGAATCTGTGAGACCACGGAAAACGCATTGCGCCGATCGTAGACGAGCAAGTCGTCAATAAAATCAACTTCGGAGAAAATCCCTTTCGCCGACGGGCGAATCGCCAGCGTGATCTTCGCGTCGGGCAGCAGACGTCTCAACGAGCGCAACGCTGGGACGGTCATCACCGAGTCGCCGACCCAATTCGTGCCCCGCACAACGACTCGCTTGATGTCTCGCACGCTCATGATAATCGGCGGCTAAAAAGTTACGCGAAGGCCTGTGTCGATTGCGATTTGCGGCTTCCAGCACAGCTCCTTTTGGATGCGCGTCAGGTCGGAGACATAGCGCAACGGCACTGGCAACGGAATGTTTGGATCCTCTTCGATGACCGGCTCGATCTCCAGCATTTTTCCGACACGTCCGATAAGATCGCGCAAACTCAGCGCGTTCACACGACCACCACCCAGGTTGTAAAGACCAAACTCCAGCTTCGACTCAATAAATGATTGGCACGCGCGAGAGAGATCATCGACGTAGAGAATGTCGCGGACCGGATCGCTGCCCGCGGGAAGTCGAATGGGCCAGCGATGTTTGACAGACTCGACGTAATGCGACACGAAACCGTTCTCATTCCCATCCGTCGGCCGCGCGAAAACCGCCGACATGCGAAAGATGCAGGCGCGCACCCCTCGTTGGCGCGCGTAGTATTCCACGTAACGTTCGCCGATCAATTTCGACAACTCAAATGCTGATGCGGGGTTCGGATCAAGCGGACAGTCTTCGGGAACAAACTCGTAAGCGCTCGCCTGGTCGCCGTAAACATCCTTCGTCGACGCGTAAATAAACACCGAACCCTCGCGCATGTTGCGAATGATGTTGCGGGTGCCGTCGGCGTTAGTCTGAAAACACTCTTCGGCGCCCTCAGGGCTTTTGTCGAGATGGCCGGCGAGGTGAATGACGACGTCGTAGTTCTCGACGATCTGGGCATCAGCGGGTTCAAGGATGTTGAGACTCGAGCGGCGTGAAAAATCCATTGCCTGGAAGAAGCTGCGCACGAACGTACCGAGATAGCCGCTGCCGCCGGTTACTAAAGTGTTCATTAATCAGTATGTTCCTGCAATGGCGCCGGTGTTAGACTCATCCCTGAAGAGTGGCATCAAAGCCACTGTAGCCAGGGCAGCCACGTTAGCGAAAGCGGGTATCCCTGTCAAACGAACGTCGACAGAACTACGCCGCAAATGTAACGTTATACTAATGTTGGGTTCTTTGTACTTTGTACCTGGTTTGGAATTTGGACTTTAGGCAAAGTACCAAGCACTAAGTACAAAGAACTACTTGTTATGCCAGTACGATATCCACCGAACAATGCCAGGTATCCAGGGGGGCGCGGTCCGCGCGTGGTCTCTTACGTCGAGCCACATGTCGGCCTTGGTCGCAGGATCATCCGGCGACTCTTTAGTGCGCCCGTCATCATCCCCGTTGTTTTCATCGGCGCGGCAGTACTTGGCATTCTGATCTATTACTGGACGGTCTTTTCCGGACGTATCGACAACCTCTTGCAGGGCGAGGTCTTCACTCGCTCGGCCGGTATCTACGCTGCGCCCAAACAACTCCGCCTAAACGAATCGATTACTCAGGAAGAAATGATCGCGTTCCTGAAGCGCGCGGGGTACGTCGAGAAGAGCCAGCAAGCGGACACGAATCGCGGTCGTTACACGGTCAATGGCACGAGCGTGGAGATCGAGCCGAGCAGCTCCTCGACTGTTGACGGGGCGAAGCAATTCCAGCACGTGAAAGTACAATTCTCCGGCAACGGAAAATCGATCAACGCGTTGACGGATCTCGACACACGCAGTTCGCTGCAACGCACCTGGCTCGAACCCGAGCTCATCAGCTCAGTTACCGGAACTGAGCGTGCGAAACGAAAGGTCATCGGCTTCGGCGATCTCCCGCCGCATCTTGTAAAGGCGATCACCGTTACTGAAGATCGCTCATTCTTCGAGCACTATGGCGTAAACATTCGCGGCATCATTCGCGCCTTCGTTCGTCGCGTCGACGCCGATCCCAATTCGCCGATTGCACGCCAGGGCGGTTCCAGCATCACGCAACAGCTCGTCAAGAATCTTCTGCTTTCGCCAGAGCAGACGTGGCGACGTAAATCGGCTGAAGCGTACATGTCGATCATCCTCGAGACGAGGTTGAGTAAAGAGAAGATATTCGAGCTGTATTGCAACCAGGTCTACATGGGCCAACAGGCCGGGTTTTCGATTCATGGTTTCGGTGAAGCGTCGAGTGCTTACTTCAACAAAGACGTAACGAATCTCACGCTCGCCGAGTCGGCATTTCTCGCAGGAATAATTCGCAGCCCTAACCGCTACAACCCCTACACCAAACTCGAAACCGCGACTGCTCGACGCAATCAGGTTTTGGATTCGATGGCTGAAGCCGGCGAGCTCAGCGCTGCCGACGCGAAGGCCGCGAAGGATTCACCGCTGCAAGTTGCGCCAGTGCGGGGACGAATCGACGTTTCCGATGCGCCTTACTTCGCCGATTACGTACAGAACCAGTTGGGGGACATGGTCGCTGGGTCCGGCACCGCCGAACATCTGCGGATCTACACGACGGTCGACATGGATCTCCAACGCGCAGCCTACGCCGCGCTGACGAAGCAGCTTGCCGCGCTCGACAAGATCCAGGCCAAACGATTCGAACCGGGAACGTTACAAGCCGCGCTCGTCGCGATGAATGCGAAGACGGGCGAGATCGTCGCGATGGTTGGCGGCCGCGATTACTCGAAGAGCCAGTTAAATCGTGCGACTGATGCTTTACGTCAACCAGGTTCGGTTTTCAAACCGTTCGTCTATGCGACCGCGTTGAATACCGCTTACGATCCGGTGCCTCGTCTCATCACTCCGGCTACGACTTACATGGACGAGCCGAAGACGTTCACGTTTGATAATCAGGAGTACTCGCCCGGAAACTTCGGCGAGAGCTACAGTAACGCGCCGGTGACGTTGCGCGACGCCCTCGTCCATAGCCTGAACGTCGTGACTGTTGACGTCGCCATGGAAGTGACGATTGGCCGGGTGATGAATCTTGCCGCGAAGGCGGGTCTACCGAAACCTGCGCGCGCGTATCCGGCGATGGCCCTTGGAACAAACGAAGCGACGCCATTGCAGATTGCGTCGGCGTACACAGCATTCGCGAATCTCGGCGGCCGAGTTTCGCCGATTGCCATCAACCGCATCACCACCGGCAATGGCGTAACGATCGCCGCTCCGACGACGCAACGCACTGAAGTGCTTCGACAAGATGTGGCTTACGTCATGACGTCGTTCATGAAAGACGTCGTGAATCGCGGAACGGCGGCGAAGGTCCGAGCGCGCGGGTTGAAACAGGTCCTCGCTGGAAAAACAGGAACATCGCGTGATGGCTGGTTCGCTGGTTTCACGCCGAATCTCGTGTGCGCGGTGTGGGTCGGGTTTGACGATGGCTCGCAACTGGGCCTGACCGGAGCGAACTCAGCACTCCCGATTTGGGCCGACTTCATGCAGGTGGCGCTCGCGAAGCATCCGGAGTGGGAAGGCGATTGGGAAGAGCCCGCAGGTGTCGAGGAAATTGAGATCAATCCGAAGACGGGCGAACCGACTGTTCCGGAAGATACTGAGAAGCGCACCGAATTTTTCATCAACGGTACTGGTCCAGGTATCGCTGAGGCTGCGAGCGAAGAAGAAAAAACGGTGGAAGAGTTGCCGGAACCATCGCCTTTGACGGAACAACCGACTGAACTACCTCCGCCACCTGGTTCACTGCCTTCACCGACGCCACGAAAAGCGCCGCCAGTACCTGACAGTCGACTTGAAGGTACGATTACGTTAGATATCGATCCGGCGACAGGATTGATCGCGGTTGAGTCGTGTCCGGTGATTAGGACGAAGACATTCGTTTTAGGTACTGAGCCGAAGAAGTATTGTGGTCCGCAGTATCACAGCGGCAAGACGATCGAACCCACCGGCTCGGCGCGTCCGCGAGTCGTAGGGACGCCGCAACCCTGAACAGTTCCAAATGGCCTTAAGTCTTGGCGCCGTTGTCCAGGGCAGTATTCAGAGTTTCAACGGCGAGTGCCGCCGCGTGATGTTTTCTCGAGGGCAAGCCGCCAACCGCGTCGAGCACCTCGCTCTTCGTTATCTTTCTCGCCTCACTAATCGTTTTTCCAGAAATTAATTCCGTTAACACGGATCCACACACGAGTGTAGGCGGGCAACCGTAGGCGAGATATCGCGCCGACTCGATGCGATCATTTTTAACGATCAACGAGAGCCGCAAACGATCTCCACAAACCGGATTCTGCTGATCACCTACAGCATTCGCATCGGGTAATTCACCGGCATTGCGAGGATGGGCCAGGTGGTCTTTGAACTTACTGGAATACGACATCAGTGGCCGGCAACACTTAGCGGTGAGAGCGCGCGGAGTCTTTCAACAGCGCGTGACAAAACATCGACAGCGTAATCGACGTCAGCCTCTGTGTTGTCTTTTCCGAAACTAAAACGGATCGAGCCTCGTGCGACTTCATCGCTGACGCCGAGAGCGCGGATCACTGGCGACGGTTCGAGCGTACCCGACGAACAGGCCGAACCTGTCGAGACGGCGACGCCCTCTAGATCGAGATTGATCAATAAACCTTCGCCTTCAATGAAACGGAAAGAGATGTTTGAGAGGTGCGAGAGGCGGCGTGCGCGATCACCATTCATGACGACGTCGCCGATCACTTGTTTCACGCGGCTCTCGAATCGATCGCGCAGCGCCGAATCATGTGCGATCCGCTCGATCATCTCTTCGCGAGCGAGTTTTGCTGCTTCGCCAAACGCGACGATCGCCGGCACGTTTTCCGTTCCCGCGCGGCGTTCTCGTTCCTGATGCCCTCCGACATTTTGGACCGCGAGCCGCACACCGCGCCGCACGTAAAGCGCGCCGATGCCTTTTGGCGCGTACAACTTGTGCGCCGACATCGACAGCAGATCGCAGCCAACCTCGTCAACGTTCAACGAGAGACGGCCGGCGGCCTGCACGGCGTCGGTGTGAAACCACAAATGTCGTTGGCTTTGATCCCCTGGGGCAGCCCGGCGTTCGCGGATCAAAGCGCCGATTTCGCGAATCGGTTGAATCGTTCCGATCTCGTTGTTGGCCCACATCAAGGTGACGAGAACAGTGTCAGGCCGGATGGCGGCGTTCACGTCTTCGAGTCTGACGATGCCGTTGTCGTAAACAGGCAGCCGCGTGATGTCCCAACCGCGTTTCTCGAGCGAATCGCAAACGCCTCGCACCGATGGATGTTCGATTGCGGAGGTGACTATGTGGCGTCCATGGCCGGCAGCCGCTTCACAAAGACCGCGAATGGCGAGGTTGTTTGCTTCGGTGCCGCCGGAAGTGAAGACGATCTCGTTCGGTTTAGCGCCGATCAAAGCCGCCACTTCGCGCCGGGCGCGATCGACCGCGGCGCGCGCCTGCTGGCCGAAGCCATGGACACTCGACGGGTTGCCGTAGTTTTCGGTCAACGCGCGGGTCATCGCGGCCGCGACACGGGGGTCGACGGGCGTGGTCGCACTGTGATCCAGGTAAATCCGGCGGCTCGTCGTCATTTCGCGTGTTTTTAGGCCCGCAACCTCCGGCAGGGAGGCTTGCATCTGAGTTAGTCCGCGTTTTCAGGTATTCTTCAGAAACACGGATTAGTGTAGCATGCGAGTGTTGCTCAGGTTGGCTCTCCTCAGAAGGATAGAACTATGAATCTTAAGCTTCTTTTAGTGATTTTGCTGGCGATTAGTGTGACCGGCGTTTTCAGCTTCGTCTCGACAGCGCAGGTCGCCGCCCAGGCACAGTCAACCGCTTTGGAGCGTGGCTATCGCACCGGATATTCAGACGGCTATACCGCCGGTTTTAAAGACGTCACCGAGCGCGCCGCTCGCGACTATCAGAATAAAGAAGACTATAAACGCGCGGATCGTTCTTACAACGAGCAATGGGGACCAATCGCAGACTATCGCGACGGTTATCAACAGGGTTTTGAAACCGGCTACGCCGCCGGTTACGAGCAGCAACAGTTTAATTCGACACTACCGGCCATACTGAAGAGACGTGGTCAAACTGCCGCAGACGTCAACGCGCCAGTAGGCGATACCACAACCCCTATCGACAACGCTGACCTTCCCGTCGCCACGCAGACTGGCGGCGCGATCTCCATACCGCGCAACACGGTTCTTGCTATCGAACTACTCAATCCGGTTTCGACCGACGTCAGCCAGCGCGGCGATCCTTTCCGGGCGCGCGTGGTCGAACCAGCGCAATACGCTGGATTCATCGTCGATGGACGCGTCGCAGAGGTAAAGCGTCCGGGAAAAGTGAAGGGCGTCGCCCAACTGCAACTGGCTTTTGATCAGATTCGTTCGCCAGACAATCGTACCGCGCCACTCCGTGCCGAACTGATGGAAATCACACCGATGGGTGATCAACAACCTGAAGTCGATACGGAAGGCGGCGTTAAAGGACGTGACAACACGAAGGACGACGCAGCCAAAGTGGGAGCAGCGTCAGGCATCGGCGCGATCATCGGCGCGATTGCAGGTGGCGGAAAAGGCGCGGCGATTGGCGCGATCATCGGTGGCGGCGCAGGAACGGCCGGCGTGATGACTCAGCGTGGTAAAGACCTCCGGCTGGAACAGGGCCAGCAGTTGAAGATTCGCACCTCAACTGACACGGGCGTTCTGTGAGAGCGATCACGCTGCTCACAGATTTTGGGACCGCTGATTATTTCGTTGGGGCGATGAAAGGAGCAATCCTTTCGATCAACCCGCAGGCGGTCATCGTCGACATCACTCACGAAATACCAGCACAAGATGTGGCGGCGGGCGCGTTTACGTTGCTCGCCGCCTTCGACACGTTTCCTGAAGGAACGATTCATGTGGCGGTTGTCGATCCGGGAGTTGGATCGGAGCGACGTCCAATTGTTGTCGTCTGCGGGAAACCATCTCTTTGTTGGACCGGACAACGGCATCTTTACTTACGTCTACGACCGCGACTCGTCTTTCAAAGCGTTCCAGATTACCGACGAGAAATACTTTCGACACCCTGTCAGCACGACCTTTCACGGTCGCGACATCTTTGCTCCGGTCGCGGCAGCATTGTCGACTGATGTAGATCCGACGTCTCTGGGTCCGCGAATTTCGGATCCGATCCGGCTCTCCAGATCGGTTGAACCACAGATCATTCACATCGATCGCTTCGGAAACCTGATCACGAACATTACGCGTGATCAATTTAAAGAGGCGAAGCGGTTGTTGTTGAATGGGACGCTAATAAGTGCTCAAAGAAATTTCTTCGGCGAGAACGTCGGAGAGATCGACGAACCTTTTCTGATTTGGGGCAGTGCCGGTTTCCTGGAAATCGCCGTGAATGGCGGCTCGGCGGCGGAGTTCCTGGATGCGAAGCGGGGAGATCAAATAAGACTCATGTGAGTCTATTGTGTCCGCGTGGCGGATTCTTTCGGCATCGCGCTCGACATGTAATAGCCCTGGCGTGAGCTGACCAACAGTTTCCTCTTCTTACCCTTGTCATCCTTCGCCTGAACGCGGACTTCGAGACTGTGCATGCGTCCGTCATCAACCTCGCTTTCGGCGAGGGCGAAGCCGAGACTGTAGCGTGCCGTTAGATTGCCGATGATGCGCGAGAGTCCGGCGCTGTAGTCCTTCGCTCGACCAACCTTCACCGCCTCGCCGCCCGATCTCTGCGCCAGGTGTTTTGCGCTGCCGTAAAGGCTCATGCCCAGCCATCCAGCCATCGGTTTACCAATCGGCATTAGAAACTTGAACAGCGTCCGCAGCTCAACTGTTAACGAACTGAAGATCACGTTGTGGCGAATGAGGATCTGCTCAGTAGCGTCGCGGTCTTCGAAGAAGATCGGAGCGATCCCGTCGGAGATCCAGACGATCGCCGCTTGTGAATTCGGACGTAATTCTTCGGCCTTGCGCGTCGCGTCTCTCACGGCCGCGGCCATGTCGTAGACATCGCCGAGGTCAACGGTGACCTTGCCGTCTTTGTTAACACGTTTCACCTGGACGGTTCCGTCTTTCAACGTCGTGCGCGTAACAGTTCCGCCGTTTCTACCCTTAATGGTTTCAGTTTCGACGACTTCCTTGGGATTGGTTATTTCCGGCTTCGACGCTGTCTGCGATGGACCACCTTCGTCACCCTGCTTTTCGCAGATGGCCTGAACGCGTGCGAGAGCAGAGGCGAGCTTTGCTGGTTCGTTGGTGAACTCAGTGACCCAAAATTGGTTCCCGTCCTCGAAGATGTCCACCGCCAGTATGGCGACCTCGTCTCCCGGCGGCAGCTTCGACAACTCCGACTCCATCGCCTTGATAACCTCGGGTCGTTTTAGAAACCGGCCGGCGCCGTTATCACGCACGTCAATAATCAGGACGAGGGCGAGCGGTTTGCGCGCCTGACCTTCACGCGTGAAGTAAGAGATGTTTCGTGGTTTGCCGTCGTCGAGTACTTCAAAATGCTCGGTCGAGAGATTTGAAACGGGTTCGTTCGTCTTCTTGTCTTTCACTAACGCGTCGAGGAAAACGACCCGAGTCTTGATCTTTATCGTTTCTTCAGCTTCCTGTGCGCGCGCCGGAATCGCCAACACCAGCAGCACGAGACACATCAAGAGACGGAAGGACGCGAAACCACTTTGGACGACGCGGAGTCGGCCGGGCCCGGTGCTGAGAGAGCGGTGTGGGCAAACAAGCAAACCTTGTCGCTGCGTGTTCGTCGTTTCGCGCCCTTGCGTCTGTTGATGAATCGATTGTGCGTTCATGAGGTTACTCCTGATCGACGATAGTTGCTTCCTGGGTGATTGTTTTTCCGGTGCCTTCCGGATCTTTCATTAGTAGAGCGAGATTCTTCGGCGATAGCGTGACTTGAACGACAGTCCCTTCACGCTGCGCGATCGTGATCACCAGAACGTTGAATTTGTCACCCGCTTCCCGGACAAAGATGTAAGTTTGTTCTTCATCTGTGGCGGAGAGAGTTTGAATCAGCGGAGTCCATGTTTGATTCAACGCCGCGTTGAGGGTCGAGCGAAATCGTGTGAACTGGCCATCAAAAGCCTGATCTTCAAATATTGCGACTTTGACGCTGCCGGCTTCCGCGATCCGTCTCGCCGTGCCGCCTTTAATCCGCGCGGCAGTTGTGGCCACTTTCATTCCGGCTTTCGCGAGAAACGGAATGCCCTGATGCTTCACGCCGTAAAACTTTTCGACGAGCTTCACGACCGACTTGAAGTCGTCGCCCTTGGCCTGGACCACTTAGGCAGCGGCAAAAGAAAAGCGCGACAAATCAATAGAAGGAGTCTTGCAAAACGCACATGGATGCGAATCGTTTTCATCGACAACCTCACTTGTCGTTCTTCGGTTTCGCTTTGGTTGTTTCGATACCTAAATCAGGCACGCCGAACTGGCCCTCGAGCTTCGCGAGCTTATCGAGATCGATAGGCCCAACGATGTTCACGACGGTGAACTCGCGATCATCCGTGGCGATTACGGCGAGTCCGTTCACTAGTTCGCCCTGGAAAGATAGGTAGACTTCAAGGCCACCTTCTTTCTTGCTCGTCACATTCACCATTCTGCTCCATGATGGCCCACGCAGTTGCGTGCGAATCGATTCGACGTCGCGCGGCTGTGTATTGACCGTCGGCATCGAACTCAAAGCTTTTCACGTAAATGCCTTTGATTCCGGCCACCAGTTGCTTGATCTCTCTTTCCTCGATGTCTTTGTCCGAAAGGAGCTTGGCGGCCATCTTCATCAGACGTTCGTCGACGTTGACATCGATGGTCCGGCTCGCTTTTGCGACGAGATGATCGAGGCTGACCGTCTGGATCCGCGGATCCTGAGCTTGCACGGCGAACGCGGCGGTTACGACGAGCAGGCCGGCGATCAGCGGGATGCGTATTTTGTGGAAGAGTAGTTTCATGGTCTAACTCCGTTATCCAACTTTGTGTTGATTCTTGATCTGGTTCGGCGGCGGTGTTTGCGTTCTTCGTTGGGCCAACTTCAGTTTTTCGCTTGCCACGCGTAGGGCCAACAGGATTTGTTCCTTCGCAGCGAGCGCTTCTTCTCGTTCGTGTTTTGTGAAGATACGCTTATTGCGTTTATTTATAGATTTCCTGGGTAAGTCCGGGTTTCTTACAACAGGCCGGGGGCGTCGGCTCTTTTTCTTCCACCACGGATGGAACGGATCTGACGATTTCTTGTTGAGGAGTTTGTTGTTTACGCGACTTTATCCATAGACCGCCGGCGAGCAGCGCGACCAGAAGAGTTGCCGCTATTGCCGCTAACGATAAGTAATTGCGACGTCGCACGACCGGCAGTTCCAGCGGTTTCGGCTGGTAACGCAACGGCGCCAGGATCTGTTCGAGTTCCTGAATCTGCGGATCCGGCTCACCGCTCTTGTCCCACAGGTAATCTTCTTTCATAGCCCCTCCGTAAATCCGAGCTTTTGTCGCAACAGCTTCATTCCGCGGTGCAAATTGACGCGCACCGATGCGGGCGTCAGTCCTGTGCGCTCCGCGATCTCAGGACCGGTCATTCCTTCAACCAGTCGCAGCACCAACGTTTCGCGGTAAGCGTCTGGAAGACTGCGAATCAACTCCAGTATCTCGGTTGCTCGTGAGTCTGAAGTGTTGCTGCCGCCCATGTCGTCCGTGATCTCGACTGTTTCGCGCGTGCGTCGATGAAAGTCGATGGCGCGGTTGCGAGCAATCATCGCGATCCATGGTCCAAACGCCGCCCGATCGCGTAACGTGCTTAGCTTCCTGAACGCATGAAGGAAAATGTCCTGGACCAAATCGTCGACTTCCGCCCGCGGGACGCGAGCGAGAAGGATGCCGTGTACGAGCGGTGCGTAAAGACCGTAAAGCCTTCCAAATCCCTCGCGATCACCCTCAAGCGCCGCGCTGACCAGCACGGCTTCAATGGCCGTCTCATTCAGTTGCTGGGATGCGGCGTTTGCCGGCGGTCTCATCAGAAGCACGTCCGCTGTTGTGTCAAGGTCGTACATCGCTCTGCCTCGATCCGGTTTTGACATCGACTAAGACGGGAGAGATTAGGAGAGTGTTAACACGAACCGCCGATTACAAGGCTTTTAAGACAATATAGATACGCGAGGAGTCGTTGCCGGGTTTTCTTCTGAAGTCAGTTTTAAGAGTTCCGGCGTCGGCGCTACCAGGCGAGTGCGCCAGATTAACAAGGTGAAGACTAAGAGCGTGATCGTGCACGCCACACCGCCCTCGATGCCGTAGTTACCACCCGTCAGCCACGCGGGACCGACGTCGTCTCCTCTTAATATCGGATTGGAAAAGAAACGGACACCGCTGATCGGCAACCCAAAAACAGAACCGAGCGCCCAGTTCCAGCCCCAGTGGACACCCAACGGGAACCAGAGGCTGCGCGTCTTTAGATACGCGGCCGCGAGCCAGAAACCGGCGATCACCGTGTTGGCAAAGGTGACACCCGGCACAACGTTCGGATTCCAGAGATGTCCTAACGCGAACAGCACCGAGGTCAGGATCACACCGAGCCACATAAGACCGGCGCGCGTTAAGGTTTGCAACGGATAACCTCGCAAAGCCGCTTCTTCCGCCAGCGCTGCGACAAATAGCAAAGCGCCGGCGGCTAGCATTGATCGTCCCGCTGCTAACAACATGCCGCTCCCGATAAAAGAAAACCGCAGTCCGCCGGCCGCCGTTGCGATTCCCACCGCAAACGTCAATGCCGCAAACCCGATTACCGTCCCCACGATCAGATCTCTCAACCATCGTTGATGGAACGTGAGACCAAGCGAACGCCACGGCAGATTTTCCAGCAATCGTACGCAGAAGTAACCAGCGCCCAGTCCCGCTGCGAGAAGCGTAATGCGATATGTTACGTTGGCGAAGAAACTCGCGTAAGGATGAGACGGTATGAACGTGCGTCCCGCCAGGTAGACGATCCGGACGAACGTCTCCAAGAGTACCCAGAGGGCGATACAAGCAAGGATGTAGATGGCCAGCCGCCATCCGCTTCGGAGTCGGCCGAACTTGTTGAAGATGACGCTGTAAAGGTCCATTAAGAGCCTCGCATTCTAACATGCAGTCAGTGGTCAGTGGTCAGTGGTCAGTAGTCAGTAGTCAGTGGTCAGTGGTCAGTAGTCAGTGGTCAGTCAGTGGTCAGTAGTCCGTCGTCAGTAGTCCGTCGTCAGTAGTCCGTCGTCAGGGGACCAGTCCTTGCTTTCTGTTCAAGCGAACAACTGACCACGGACAACTGACCACGGACAACTGACTACGGACTACTACGGTATGCTAGACTTTGGCAACGTTCAATGTCCGAAAATCGCGAAAATCTGAGCCCTGAGCAACGGGAACGAATTCGTCGTCGCCGGCGTGCGTTGCTCTGGGTTCTGGGCGTCACGGTTCTGCTGTTGCTCGCGATCATCGTCTCGCAACAGCTTTGGCTATGGACTGTGATTAGGCCCGATACCGCGTCGGATACCCTCGTCCTTTATGCGTTGTCGACGCTCAATTTCGTCGCGTTTGTCGTTTTCCTGTTCATCTTCGCCCGCAATTTGCTGAAGCTGCGCCGCGAGCGAAAAGAGCGCCAACTCGGTTCGAAGGTCAAGACGCGCCTGCTGGTCTACTTCATTTCCATCAGCTTCCTGCCGATCACGGCGATGGCTGTTTTCTCGTACTTGTTTCTGAATCGCTCGTTGGAAAAGTGGTTTAACCCACTTCCTGAGGAGATCCTGCAACAGGCGCAAAAGGTAAGGCTCGAAACCCTCGAGAGTCACGAACAAACGTTGCGCGACAATGCGTCGCTACTGGTCCTGCTGCTGAACAAGCAGACGTCACAGGATCGACAGGTGACCCTGGACCAGGCAGTCGCTTCGCATCAACTGGCGGCGATCGAGATTGTTGGACCAGACGGAACGGTGCTCAACAGCAGCCGTTCAAGTTTGCCACCAGGCGACGGTGTCGTTTCGATGCCGTTAATTAATTCTGAAACGCTGAGGATAACCCCGCAAGAACGAGCGTCCACAGATCTGGCGGATTTCGTCTCAGCTTCAGAGCGCGATTATCAGGAACTCGTCGGCAAACAGCGTCGCGTGCGTTTGCTGGGCCTGTCGACGCTGGGATTGATGACGTTGATCCTGTTGTTCGTTTCGAGCTGGGTCGCGATCTATCTCGCACGCGGTATCGCGACGCCGATTAAAGCCCTGGCCGAGGCATCGAAGGAGATCGCCCGCGGCAACCTCACGCATCGCGTCACCACCATCGCCGACGACGAGCTTGCTCTGCTCGCCGAGTCGTTCAACCAGATGACGACGCAACTCGAGGAGAACCGCAGCCGCATCGAAGCGGGTGCGGCAGAGTTGCGCGATAAGAACCTCGCTCTGCGCGAACGTCGCAACTACATCGAAACAGTGTTGCAGTCGTTATCGACTGGTGTCGTTTCAGTCGACGAGAACGATCGCGTTACGACCTTGAATCGATCGGCTGCGCGCATGCTGGGGCTGGTAGACAGACTTGAAGAGAACCCTCAGTTGCAGGGATTGATCCACATCGAAGACTGGCTCGTGGTCGATCGGCTACTGCGCCGTGCGCGTCGCATCGGGCATGCGACCGAACAGACGCAACTGGAAAGTGGGACGACCACGAACGGACGTGGACCATTGCCGGTCGCGATGACGGCGACTGCAATGCGTGACGCGAAGGGTCCGCGGCCGGGTGTCGTGCTGGTGATCGAAGACTTGTCGGAGTTGCTGGCGGCCCAAAGAGCGGCGGCGTGGAGCGAAGTGGCGCGTCGCATGGCCCATGAAATTAAGAACCCGCTCACGCCGATTCAGCTTTCAGCCGAGCGCATCGCGAAGAGTTATGCGCGCGCGAACGCAAACGGCGGCAGAAATGGTTCCACAGCCGCCGAGGAACGAATTGACGAACGGAAAGTCGCGGCCGTGATCGCCGAATGCACGGAGACGATCGGCCGTGAAGTCGCGGGTTTGAAAGCGATGGTTGACGAGTTTTCGCGGTTTGCGCGTTTGCCGGCAACGCGACTCGAGGCCGCGAGTCTCAACGAAGTTGTGAACCAGGCCGTCGGCCTTTACGAAGGACGCCTCGATGGTGCGCGCATCGAGGTGCAGCTTGATCCTGATCTTCCGGTAACAATGCTCGACGTCGAACAGATCAAACGAGTGTTCGTCAATCTCATCGACAATGCGCTCGACGCGCTCGTCTCGGTCAGCGACGAACGGGTAATCACGATTACGACGAATCGCGACGTCGGTCTGGTGCGAGCAGAAGTTGCCGATACAGGGCAAGGAATCACGCCTGGTGATTTTCGACGCTTGTTTGAGCCGTACTTTTCACGTCGCGACAGCGGCACCGGCCTGGGACTCGCGATTGTTCAGCGGATCATCTTCGAACACGGCGGAACGATCCGTGCCGAGAAGAATGATCCGCGCGGCGCAAAGTTTGTAATTGAATTCCCGTGAATCATGGATAGTGGTCAGTGGTCAGTGGTCAGTGGTCAGTAGTCAGTGGTTAATTGTCAGTGGTTAGTAGTTAGCTGTTAGTAAGTTGTTAGTAGTCAGACTTTCATCCACCGACAACTGACCACTGACAACTGACCACTGACAACTGACCACTGACTGACCACTGACAAACACTCTATGGATTCGATTCTCATTGTTGACGACGAGCGCGGCATTCGCGACACGTTGCGCGCGGTGATGGAGGACGAAGGCTTCGTCGCCGACGCCGTCGCGAGTGGAGAAGAGTGTCTGAAAGCACTCGGCCGCCGCGCTTATGGCTGCATCCTGCTCGACGTCTGGCTTCCCGGCATCGACGGACTGGAGACTCTGAAACAACTGCGCGCCGCCGGATCAGACGCGGCTGTCGTAATCATCTCCGGTCATGGCAACATCGAGACCGCCGTTCGCGCCACGAAACTCGGCGCCTTTGATTTCATCGAAAAACCACTCTCGATCGAAAAGACAGTACTCACGGTTCGCAATGCGCTGCGCCAGCAACGACTCGAACTGATGAATGCCGACATGGCTGCTGCGCTTGCAAGGAGTACACGATGGTCGGCGAGTCGGTTGCCATGCGGGCATTGCGCAAACAGATTTCCGTTGTCGCTCCCACTGACGGCCGCGTTTTGATTTACGGTGAGTCGGGCACAGGAAAAGAACTGGTGGCCCACGCGATTCACGCCGAGTCACTCCGCGCGTCAGCGCCGTTTGTGGAAGTAAATTCCGCGGCGATTCCCGAAGAACTGATCGAGTCGGAACTGTTCGGTCACGTAAAAGGCGCGTTTACCGGTGCGACCGCGGCGAAGAAAGGCAAGTTTGAACTGGCCGACGGCGCTACGATCTTTCTCGACGAAGTCGGCGACATGAGTCCGAAGGTGCAGGCGAAAGTTTTGCGCGTGCTGGAGGAACAACGTTTTGAGCCGGTCGGAAGTGGCACTTCGATTAGGGTGGACGTGCGAGTGATCGCCGCCACAAACAAACGACTCGACGTCGAGATCGAGCAGGGAAACTTTCGCGCCGACCTTTTCTATCGCTTGAACGTGATTCCGTTCGAGTTGCCGCCGCTGCGCGAACGTCTGGAAGACGTGCCGTTGCTCGTTGATTACTTCAACCAGCACTTCTCGCAGTCGTACGGCAAGCTCCAAAAAAAGTTTCTGCCGGAAGCGATCGAAGAGCTGCAGAATTACTCCTGGCCCGGCAACGTGCGTGAGTTGCGAAACACGATCGAGCGCGTAGTGATCATGCATCCGGGTGTGAAGGTCACGGCTGCGGATCTGCCTCCTCACGGCAAGGAAGAACCTCCTGCGGCTTCGTTCAGGTTCCCGTCGTTTAAAGAAGCGACTGAGGCCTATCATCGCGAGTTCATCCAACGGAAACTCGAGGAAGCGGAAGGAAATGTTTCGCGCGCGGCTGAGTTGATGGGCGTCGATCGCAGTCACTTGTACCGCCGCATGCGTGCGCTCGGCATCCAAAATCGCGGCGAACGCTCCCTGCCTTAAAAACGTCGAATTATGTTAAGATCTGACGCTTTTGCGCCTTTGCGCGAAAGAGTAGAGGATTAAATGGATTTCACGACTAAAGAGCTATTAAAGCGGTACGCAAAATTGGCGGTTGGCCAACCGTTTTCGCCGATATTGCTGAATATTCTGGTTACGTCGGTTTGCGACATGCGTTGTACGCACTGCTTCTTCACCGACGAGCTTGACGACCGTCCGCGCAAGAAGCTGCAGATGAAAACGCACGAGATCGAGCGGATCTCTGAGACTTTGGGCGGCAATTTGGGTGTTTTGATTCTGGCCGGCGGCGAGCCGTTCACTCGTAAAGACCTGCCGGAAATCGCGCGCGCGTTTTCAAACCAACAACAAGCTCGAGTCGATCTACATCATGTCCAACGGGCAGATTCAGAAACGAATCTTTCCGGACGTCACCCGCATCCTTCAGGAATGTCCGGAACTGAACGTCACTGTCGCGCTCGGCATCGACGGTCCGAAACAAGAGCACGAGAAGATTCGGCAAAAGTCCGGCTCGTGGGACATCGCGATCGATACTGCTCGGCAGCTTCAGTCGATTAAGAAGGAGTATCCGCGACTGGACGTGCAAACGTGTACCTGTTTCATGAACTCGAACCAGGACACGATCTTCGAGTGGTACGACTTTCTGAAGTACGACTTGAAGCCTGACAAAGTTAACTTCAATTACATTCGTCCGCCTTCAGCCGATCCGAAAGAGCTCGACATCGATCACTCGCGCTACGCGAAGCTCGCCCAGATGATCGACGACGATTCGCGACATGCCGCGATCAAGAACAACTACGGCGGCAAAGCGGGATTCTTCAAAGCCGCGATCGATATCTACATGCATGGTCTGATCGCGAAGACGCAGGAAACTCAGACTGCGCAGATGAAGTGTTATGCCGGCACGGCAGGCGGCGTGATCTACGACGAAGGAACCGTTTCGTCGTGCGAGAACCTTGCGCCCATCGGCAACCTGCGCGACTTCGATTGGAACTTCCAGAAGCTCTGGCTGTCGCCGGCGATGAAAGAGCGCCGTAAGAAAGCGGCTGACGGTTGTTTCTGCACGCACGAGTCAAATAGTTACTACCCTTCGCTGCCTTTCAATCCCGGACACTTGATTCAGATCAAGAAACTGGAACGCGAGATGAAGAAGGCGCGAAAGTCGATCGATCGCATGGACCCCAGCCTGATGGGATAACAGCGGAAGGCTTTTAGCCACAAGAAGGCACAAAAAAGCACAAAAGGCACAAAGCAACAAAGAACCAAGAACCAAGAACCAAGTACAAAGACCAAATGTCCTCGCAACCGCGCATCCCAAAAATTTTAATCATCTCGTCTGACACGGGCGGCGGGCATCGTTCTGCGGCCGCGGCGATCGTTGCGGGCGTGCAGAAGTTTTTCGATGGTGAGTCGTACGCGGTGCGCGTCGTGCGCGCGGTCGAGGAGTCGCATCACCTCGCGGATAAGCTCGTCCGTCTTTACAACTGGATCCTGCGCAACCGGCAGCACTGGATGAAGTATTACTACTGGATCATCAATCGCATTCGCCCGGATACCCGCGAGTTTTTTCATAAACGTTGCGTCGGTTACGTGCAGGACCTCTTCGAACGTTGGTGCCCGCACATCGTCGTCAGTGTTCATCCGTTGACGCAGCATATCTTCGCACGCGTGCTGAAGGAACTGGGTCTCGCGGATCGCGTTCCGCTCGTTTCCGTTGTTACCGATCCTGTTACGGGTTTTGGAAAGGTTGGGCCTGTGACGCCGTGACGCTTTATCTGGTCGCGAGCGAGGAGGCGCGACGGCAGTTGATCGACTACGGTGTTGCGCCCGAACGAATCAAGATTTCTGGCATGCCGGTCCATCCGAAGTTTGCTTATCCGGGCGAAGAAGCGGCGCAGGCGGCGCGACGCGCGCTCGGATTGGATCCCGAAAAGTTCACCGTCTTTGTAAATGCAGGTTGGGACGGTGGCGGCAACATTCCGCAAATCTTTCGTGAGCTGGTGCGTGGCGAGCTTGGACGTTCAGGCGATCTTCCTGGCAGGCAAGAACGAGGACTTGCGCGCTGCGGCTGAAACGATCGCTCTCGACGCGCCGTTTCCGGTCAAAGTCATTGGTTATTCCGACGAGATCGAGAAATTGATGAGTGCGGCGAACGTGATGATCTCGAAACTCGGCGGCTTAACAACTTTTGAAGCGCTCGCTTGCCGCGTGCCGATCATTGCCGACATGATCACGGAGCCAATGCCGCAGGAAGCAGGCACGGCGAATTTGATTGCGCAGCGTGGCGCGGGGATTATGCTCAAACGTGCCAGCGACGTCGTGCCGGTCGTTCGCCGCATGGTGGAAGACGAGCTGCATTACTCGCGCCTGCGAGCGGCCACTGTCGGACTGGCAATTCCAAACGCCACACGGCATATCGTTGAAGAGATCGCGGCATTGATTCCGCAACCTGAAAAAGCAGTTTTAGCTGAAGTAGCCTCCGCGTAACCACAACTTTGACTGGTTACAAATCAGAACTAATAAACTGCTTGCACGTTAGGAGAAAACATAACTGAGTGAGTCTATTGCTTGAAGGAAAGAAGCGCGTTCATAACTGGAGGAACGCGTGGCATTGGTGCGGCAATGTGCGAGGTGTTTGCGCGCGAAGGTGCAGACGTGGCTTTCAGCTACAACTCGCGCGACGACCTTGCCGCCGAGATGATCAGCAAGATCGAAGGCCATGGCCGGCGCGCGTTCAAAGCGAAGATGTCGGTCGTTGATCGCATCGGGATGAAGAAGATGACGCGCGAACTGGTCGAGAAGTGGGGCGGCATCGACATTCTCGTCAACAACGCGGCCATCAATCGCGGCGACAACTTCGCCACCACGACCGATCGCGCGTGGGACGAAGTGATTCACACCAACGTCGACAGTCTCTTTGCGGTGACCAAGCCGATCTACAAACAGATGATCAGGCAGCGGAAGGGAACCATTCTCAACATCACTTCGATTGGCGCCATGCGCGCGTTGCCGACTGCGGTCCACTACGCGACTTCAAAAGCTGCGATGATTGGGTTTCACGAAGTGCTTGTCGCGTGAGGCGGCGACATTTGGCGTGAAGGTGAATGCGATAGCCGCCGGAATATTTGACACGGAACTGGCCCAGGCGTTACCTGATCGTTTGCTTCAAATGCATGACTTCTGGACCTCGGCCGGAAGACTCGGTCGACCGGAAGAGCTCGCTGAGTACGCGGCGTTCATGGTGAGCGAGCGAAACAGTTTCATGAATGGCGAAGTAGTGATTGTTGACGGTGGCGCGATTACGTAACCACGGATTTATCCTCGTCATCCGTGTTCTTCATGCTTCGTTCGAGTTCACGGACCGTGCGTTGAATATCTCCTAGGCGGCGAAACGCGGCAGTCGATCTCAGCCAGTCGCGATTATCAAACGCCGGAATTCCTGAAATAACTTTACCCGCTGGAATGTCGTGACTGGTCGCGCTTTTGGCCGTCAGAACGACGTCGTCGCCAATTTTTAGGTGGCCGGCCACGCCTGCCTGTCCCGCCAGAATCACTCGACTGCCAATGTGCGAACTTCCCGCCAGGCCAACCTGCGCGCACAGCAATGAATCTTCGCCCACAGTACACGAATGTCCAATCTGGACCAGGTTGTCGATCTTCGAACCGCGTCCGATTCGACTTTCGCCGACCGACGCGCGATCGATTGTCGTGCCTGCACCGATCTCCACGTCGTCTTCGATCACAACTCGACCGGCTTGCGGAATCTTCAGCCAGCGCCGTTCCTCATCTTTCGCATAACCAAAACCGTCGCAACCGATAACTGAATTATTGTGAATGATCACGCGCTCGCCGATCACTGTTCGCTCACGCACGGCGACTCCGGAGTGGATCACCGAGTCCGTTACCGATCGTCACGTCGTCGTAGATCGTCACGTTAGGATGAATCGTGACGCCTGGTCCAATCTGAACATTGCGACCGATCACGCTGTGTGCGCCTACAGCTACCTTACCTCCAGCAAGTTGTGCCGTCGGATCGATGGCGGCCGAGGGATGAATAAAGGCTTCAAATGCAGGTTCGGGATAGAAGATCCGGAGGGCGCGCGTGTACGCGAGGTAAGGATCTTTAACTCTTAAGATCGAGATTTGTCGATCTGTGGTCGCTTCTTCGCTTAGATAAATTGCTGACGCGCGCGTCGTGTTCACCCGGGGCGTGTACTTTGGATTAGCGAGGAAGGTCACATCGCCTTCGTTCGCCTCGTCCAACCCGGCGGCTCCGGTTATTTCAATGTCGTCAGGCGTTGATTCAGGGCCTTCAAGGCGGGCGCCGGTTAGTGCGGCGAGTTCTGAAAGTTTCATGCGCGGAGTTTATATGTTTCCCGCAAAGGCGCAAAGACGCAAAGAAAAACAATTCTTGAATGTTTGGGCCTTCGCGTTTATGCCGTACTTCGCATCTTGCTTTGCGTCTTTGCGCCTTTGCGGGAACTTACATGATTGATACTGGATCGATTTCCAGGTTGACGGAACGCAGATTTGAAACCGTTTTGAGGGCCGCGTCCGCTACCTCCCGAACATGCTTGCGACTTCGCGATTTGATCAAGAGTTGAAAGCGATGCTCGGCTTTTAGTCGGGCGAGCGGTGCAGGCGCCGGCCCAAGTATCCGGCACTTGCGACCTTCGTTGGCGAGGTCGAGCTGTTTTCGCAATTCGAGACTGTCAGTGCGCACGCGACCCAGATCTGGTCCATGCACAAGCAAACTCGCTAGCGCGACGAACGGCGGGTACGAATGATTCTTCCGGTAGTTGATCTCTTCGTTGTAGAACGCTTCGTAGTCCTGTGCGCACGCGTGTCGCAACGCGTAGTGATACGGATGATAAGTTTGAATCAACACCTTCCCGGGACGATCGCCGCGACCGGCGCGACCAGCCACCTGCGTAATCAGTTGAAACGTTCGTTCCGCGGAACGGAAATCCGGCAATGCCAGGCCGGTGTCGACCGACACGACGCCCACGAGCGTCACATTGGGAAAGTCATGACCTTTCGCGAGCATCTGCGTACCGACGAGCGTATCGATTTCTCCGCTGCTGAAGTCGGCCAGCGATTTTTCGAACACTTTGCGCCGCGCCGTTGTGTCGCGATCGATGCGCGCCACGCGTAGGGAAGGGAAGAACTGCGTCAGCATCTCTTCTAACTGTTCCGTGCCTTCGCCGACATAGTAGATGTACTTCTTCTCGCATGCGGGACAAACGCGTGGCACCGCTTGCCGGTGGTTGCAGTAATGACAGACCATCACGCGCTCGCTGCGGTGGTATGTGAGCGTCACGTCGCAGTTCGGACACTGAATCGTCTCGCCGCAGGAGCGGCAAAGAATGAAGCGGGAATAACCGCGCCGGTTGAGCAGGATGATCGACTGCTCCTTGCGCTCGTGGGTTGTGCGTATCGCGTCGAGTAGTTCGTCGGAAAACACGCGTGGTTTTCCGTGACGCGCAAACACGTTGCGCATGTCGATGATTGTTGCGAGCGCCATTGGTCGCGCACCCACGCGCTGCGGGAGGTTAAGCAGTGTGTACTTGCCGTGACGCGCGTTGTAGAACGATTCGAGTGAAGGCGTTGCCGAGCCGAGTACGACTGTAGCTGATTCTTTTTGCGCGCGGACGATCGCCGTGTCGCGCGCGTTGTAATAAGGCGACTCCTGTTGACGGTAACTCGATTCGTGTTCCTCGTCGACGACGATCAGTCCGAGGTTTTGCACGGGAGCGAACACAGCCGAGCGCGTGCCGATGACGATGCGGGCCTCGCCGTTTTTTACGCGCGTCCACTCGTCAAACCGCTCGCCCTTTTGCAATGAAGAATGAAAGATTGCGACCTGGTCGCCAAACTCCGCGCGCAACCGGCGCGAGAAAACGGGCGTTAACGCGATCTCCGGCACGAGCATCATCGACGAACGATCGAGACTAAGCGCGTTGCGCATCGCGCGAATGTAAACCTCGGTTTTTCCACTGCCGGTGACACCGTGCAATAGAAAAGCGCCGTAGGTTCCACGCGCGATCTGCTGTTCGATATCGTGCAGCACTTCGCTTTGCGCGCTGGTTAACGTAAATGCCGTTGGTTTTTGCTGAGACGCGTGCGCGAGTGGATCGCGTCGCACGGCCTCATCGTAGATCTCAACGCGACCTTTCCGGGCGAGTGACGCGACTGTTGAAGCGCCAACGGCGGCAATTTCGCATAACGATTGCAACGATATCGGCCCACTTTGTTCCAATGCCTGGACCACTCGCGACTGCGCTTCAGTCAGCTTCTGTTCGCCCGCCTCCAGCAAACGAACAAAACGTCGCAACTTTGGTTTGACGAAATCGCGTTTCGTCGAGGGCATCATGCCCGGCGGCAGAGCAGCTTTGATGACTTCGCCGAGCGGACACGCGTAGTAGTCTGAAACCCAACGAGCGAGTTGCAGAATTTCAGGACTGCACACTGGCTCAAAATCGACGAGGTTCTGCGCATCCTTTATATCGACGTCGGCAAGGTTGGGTGAAAGCTGATCAGTTAAAGCGACGATGAAGCCCGTCACGAGCTTGCGTCCGAGAGGTACAACAATTCGTGCACCAACCAAGGCTTGCTCACTGAGCGCGGGATTGAGTCGATAAGTGAAGGTCTGAAATACGTGAAGCGGCAATGCCACTTCAGCAAACGCAGGGGTTGAGGCGGCTCCAACGCTGTGAGGTTCGCGAGGTTCGCTCAGAATGGTTTTCACGGATTATCCAAATAGTCGCGCACTTTCTTCATATCTTCCCAGGTCTCGCGTTTCTTCGACGGATCGCGCAGCAGGTATGCCGGGTGGAAGGTTGGCATGACGCGAATGCCCTTGTACTCCTGGAAATTCCCACGCAGTTTGGTGATGCCTTCGCGCGTATCAAGCAGGTTCTTGGTCGCTGTGTTGCCAAGCACCACGATCACCTCCGGTTGCACTGCCTCGATCTCACGGAGCAGAAACGGTTTGCACATCGCAACTTCGTCGGGCATCGGAGCTCGATTGCCTGGTGGACGGCAGCGGTTCACGTTGCCGATCAGAACTTCCTCGCGTTTCAATCCGATTGCCTCGATGATCTTCGTAAGCAACTGTCCGGCGCGACCGACGAATGGTCGTGCGCGTTCGTCCTCGTCGGCGCCCGGGGCTTCGCCCACGAACATCAGGCGAGCTTTGCGGTTGCCTTCGGTGTGGACAACGTGTTTGCGTTGCTCGTGAAGCGAGCAGCGAGTGCAATCACCGATTTCGCGATGGATTGGTTCGAACGGATCCGCTGAAGTCCGTGGAGTTGGTGTTTCAGTAGAAACACGGATCCCTTCCACACCCAACTCGCGCAGGTGCTCTAATTGCTTTCTTACTAAGTCAATTAATTCAGTTGCCATTGGATCTGAGACTTGCGATTACGTCCAGAATACGATCGGCTGCTTCTCGTTTTGACATCACCGGCAACTCAAGTGGACTACCGTTTTTGGTGATAATCGTGACCGCATTAGTCGTCGTGTCGAAACCGGCATCAGGACGTGTCACATCGTTTGCAACGACAGCATCGAGATTCTTGCGCTGGAGTTTGTCGGTAGCATTCTTGATGACGTTCTCGGTCTCTGCCGCGAAGCCGATCACCAGCATGCCATTCGATCGCGACGCTGCGACTTCGGAAAGCACATCGGGAGTCCGTTCCAGCGTCAACGTCAAAGTCTCCTGCGACTTTTTAATCTTCTCACCCGCTCGTTCGCTCGGACGATAATCGGCTATTGCCGCCGCGCCGATGAACACCGACGTGTTCGCGGCCTCGCTCGCGACCGCTCGCGACATCTCTTCCGCCGATAACGCTTTGATAACTCGAACACCGGATGGTGCTTCCACAGTTGTCACTCCACGCACAACCGTCACTTCAGCGCCGCGCTTCGCTGCTGCTTCTGCGAGTGCGAAACCCATTCTGCCGGAAGAACGATTCGAGATGAAGCGTACCGGATCGATCTCTTCACGCGTCGCACCAACGGTGATCAAAACGCGTTCTCCGACCAGGTCCTTTTTGTTTGAAGACGATAGTATTTCGAGCGCCGCCGCAACAATGCGATCCGGTTCACTCAACCTTCCTGGTCCAATGGTCTTACACGCCATCTCGCCCGCATCCGGATCAAGGATGTGAACTCCGTCTGCGCGAAGCTGATCGAGATTACGTTGCGTCGCGGGATGTTGCCACATCGTCGTGTTCATCGCGGGCGCGACGAGCACAGGCGCGGTACACGCCAGGTAAGTCGAACTAAGAAAATCGTCGGCAATCCCGTTGGCGAATTTCGCGATAATGTTCGCCGTTGCCGGCGCGACGATTAGAAGGTCTGTGGTTTGCGAGAAAGTGATGTGCGCTATCGGGTCAGGATTGTCGGGAGCGTAATCATCGACGACGACATGTGAACCAGACAAGGCGCGAAACGTCAGCGGCTGAACAAACTCGCACGCCCGCTTTGTCATTGCGACCCGGACCACGCACCCAGCACGCTGCAAACCCCGCAGTACTTCGACGGCTTTGTAAGCCGCGATGCCGCCGCAGACACCGAGCGCGATGTTGAATGGAGCCTGGGAATCAGGGGAAGTCATACCGCTTAACTGAAAACGAAGATCAATGTAACATTGCCGACAGACGCGCGCAATTTAGTGATTCGCGCGGCTGCTATAATCGGGTCGTCACAACCAAATTAGGATAAACTGGCCAAGGCAAGACCATGGCAAATCTCAAGGGAAGATTACCGGCTCTTCTGATTTTGGGCGTATTTGCATTTTCGTGTGCTCAGGCGAACCAGGACCAGCGCGCAGCTTCGGATGATGAGTTTGGACCGGTAGTTCGAGCCTATCTCGGGTACCTGCGTAACGAGCAGGAGGTGGTCGACGATCGGGCCAGCCGGCACGAGGTCAGCTCGAGTTACTACCGCCGGAATTCCAATCGTATTAAAGCATTGCGACAGATCGCGATTCGTCTCGCGCGTGAGAGTTCCAACGACTACTTGCCGGAACTCGAAGCCGTTGCTGGCAACGAGTTTCGCATGCTCTTTGGCTCCAGCCCACCGCAAATTTCTACGTTAAAGACCGGCGAAGTTTTGCGAAACACGTTTCGATATCTCGGCATGGTTCGTTCGGGCGAACCGTTTTATATCTTCGCTCGCCTCGATCCTTACGAACAGGCCGAGCTGGCGGAAAAAGCAGTTTCCAAATCGTCCCCGAACGTCGAAACCGCACCCAAAAACGCGACCCGCACTCGCCGCGTTACTCCCTAGTCGGTAACTGCCAGTAACTTTCCGTTGACTTCCAATTGAGAAGCGAATAATCTCCGCGCGTTCAAATCGCGTCTATAAAGTCACTGTCTAAAAACTTCACTACCCAGACGGAACGAAAAATACCGATTCGACATAAGTGACGGGAGGATAGCCATCATGTCTCTTTGGGGTCCTTTGGAGAGCAGGTACAGCAAGAAGAGTCCACGCAAGGTGCTGACACTCGACGGTGGCGGCATTCGCGGCGTGCTTACTTTGCAGGTCCTGATTCGGATGGAGGAGTTGCTGCGCGAACACAGCGGACAGGGCGACAACTTTCGCCTCTGTAACTTCTTCGACTACATCGGCGGCACCAGCACCGGCGCAATCATCGCCGCAGGGCTTGCTCGCGGCATGTCGGCAAAGGAGTTGGCAGACTTCTACATGAAAGCCGGACCGGCGATGTTCGACAAGTCGTTCATCCTGTTTCGACTGCGACATCTTTACGAGTCGAAGCCGCTCCAGGCGGAGTTGCAAAAGACTTTTGGTAAAGATACGAATCTTTTCCCGCAACATCTCAAGTGTCTTTTGCTCATCGTGACACGAAACGTCAGCACTGATTCTCCATGGCCCATCAGCAGTAATCCCGACGCGAAGTACAACGCACCCGATCGCGCTGATTGCAACCTCCGCATTCCGCTCTGGCAACTCGTCCGCGCCAGCACTGCCGCGCCGATCTACTTCGCGCCGGAAGTTTTGCAGTGGGATCCGAACGATCCGTCGAAGACGTTTGTTTTCGAAGACGGAGGACTGACGCCTTACAACAACCCGTCGTTCCTGCTGGCGCGCATGGCGACGACGCCGCAATACAGTCTGAATTGGGACAACGGTGAAGATAAGTTGCTCGTGATGTCGGTTGGCACCGGGTCGGCGCCAAAAGTTGATGCCGAGGTTTACTCGTCCGGTAAGAGCGCGTTTACGAACCTCGCCAACTTCCCGGCGGCGTTGATGTATGGAGCGCAGGTCGATCAGGACGTCAACTGTCGCATCGTCGGGCGTTGTTTGTACGGTGCTCCGATCGATCGCGAGCTCGGCGATCTGATTCCGCGTGACGAAGCAGGGAAGGTGATTCCGACCGCGGTAGATCTGAACCGGCGTTTTCTTTACGCGCGTTACAACGCCGAACTTACGAGCAAATGGCTCAACGAGCACAATCTGGGCGATGTCGATCCGTCGCAGGTGGCCCAACTGGACTCGGTTGAGCACATCAACGATCTCGTGCGCGTCGGCAAAGCGGTCGCTGATGACGTAAAGATCGAACACTTCTGTCTCGATCGATTCGGTCAGTTTTATTAAACAGCGGAATTTTTAACCATGCGAGCTTTCATCGTCCGCCCCTTCGGAACAAAAAAGGACGACCAGGGTAACGATCTCGACTTCAATAAAGTCGCCGAAGAACTGATCGGCCCAGCGCTCGAGGCGATTGGCGCCGAAGGACGAGAGACGCTCGACATCTTCGAGTCGGGCAACATTCGCTTTGACATGTTCCGGCGTTTGCTGACCGCGGACCTGGTCGTTGCGGATCTCTCCGTTCGCAACGTGAATGTTTTTTATGAACTCGGCATTCGTCACGCGTTGCGCGAGCACGGGACAGTGATGATCCGTTGCGACGTTGGCGCGGATTCCTTCCCCTTTGACCTGCAAACCGATCGCTACTTCACTTACAAAAGGAGCGAACCGAAGGAGAGTCTGCCTCAATTAATCGATACTCTTCGCGCGACTCGTCGCCAAAGCTCAGAAAGACTACAACGCTAAAGACAGCCCCGTTTTTACTTCGCTTCCGAATCTCAGGGAGCCTGATGCTTCTCAGTTCAACGCGGTGCCGCAGGATTTTGGCGAGGACGTCGAGAAAGCTGCCGCGAACAAACAGGCAGGAGATCTCGCGCTGTTTTCATACGAGGCGGCAGGCTTTGAATGGGGATCGCAGGGCTGGCGCCTCATTGGCAAGGCGCAATTTGACATCGATGCCTTAGCAGGCGCGAAAGTCACTTGGGAAGGCATTCGCAACATCGAGCCGCAAGATCTCGCGGCGAATATCTGGCTGGGCACGATCTATCAACGCCTCGGCGATCTCGTGAGTTCGAACCAGGCGCTTGATCGCGCGCTGAAGAACAAGGCTATCAACCAGGACCAACGTGCCGAGGCCTACTCGCTCGTGGGTCGAAACTGTAAAACACGCTGGCGCCAGGCATGGGAGTCTACGCCGGCCGACGAGCGCGCCGCTGAAGCGCTGCGCTCGCCACACCTGCAAGAGTCTTTTGAAAATTACGAATGTGCATTTGACGAACACCTCAATCATTACTATTCGGGTTTGAACGCGCTGGCGATGCTCAAGATAATGATCGCGCTGGCGGAATTACATCCGGACGTTTGGGCCGAACAGTTTCCCACCGATAAGAAAGCCGCCGCCGCGTTGGAGGAGCACCAGGAACACGCGGACCGGTTGAAGTCGGCCGTCCAACTTTCACTCGATGCGATCTTTAAGCGACTCGAACGCGAAGATAAAAAAGACGTTTGGGCAGAGATCAGTCAGGCAGACTTCGCCTGCATCACCATGGATGGACCAAACCGGGTTGCCGCAGCCTATCGCAAGGCGCTGGCGAACGCACCTGACTTCGCAAAGAAGTCAGTGCGCCAACAGCTTGCGATTTACCGAGACCTGAGTGTGTTGTCTGGTAACTTGGATGAGGTATTCAAAGTCGTCGGTGAACCCGATCAACTTCCCGCACCTGGCGCGCAGGCGGAGGCGAAGCCTCCGCGCAAACGCGTCCTGGTTTTCGCCGGTCACATGATCGATGCACCCGATCGTGAGAAGCCGCGCTTTCCGGCGGACAAGGAAGCGGTGGCACGCGAAGAGATCAAACAACGGATCATGAAGGAAATGAACACTGGCGCTGGCGTCGCGGCAGCGTATGCCGGCGGGGCCAACGGTGGCGACATACTGTTCCAGGAAGTTTGTGCGGAACTCGGAATCGAAACTCGCTTCTATCTCGCGGTTCAACCCCCGATCTACGTGACCAAGTCAGTTAACAAAGCTGGCCCCGGCTGGGTGAAAAGGTTTTGGGATCTTCACGCCGCGCACGTCGCCCGCAATCAAGTTCGCATTCTGAGTCAGACCACAGAACTGGCGAAGGACGATGTTGAGTATCTACCGGCTTGGCTTCAAAGCAAGGAAAACTACAGCATCTGGCAGCGAAACAACCTCTGGATGCTATTCAACGCACTGGCCGAAGGTTGCGACGAGAAGACGGGCGATCCAAACCTCACGTTGATCGCGCTCTGGGATGGCGCCGAGGGGGATGGACCAGGCGGCACAGGCGACCTCGTCGATAAAGTCGAGAAACTCGGCGCTCGCTGTGAAATCATCAATACGAAAGAGCTTTTTGGACTCTAATCGTTAGTATCCAATCAACCCACCGCTTTGCGCCTGGGGAGATTTCGCGGACAGCACTTGTCGTATTGCTCTAGTCCGACTTGGAAGCACGAGAAAACAGCTTCTCGCCACGGTTCAGTGTGTAACTGAAATCCTCATTGCCAACCAGCACTCTTCCGTCTTTCGTCGTGAAGAAGAGAACGTCGCGATCTGCTTTTAATAAGAGAATTGGACCATCCGAGCCGAACGAGTCGAGTTCATAGACAATAGCGTTCGGATCGTTCTTTGTTCCCTTGGTTACTTTCCACTTTCCTTCCCGAATCGTTTCCGTTCCGCGCGCTTCGTTGCGGTAGAGCGTGCCCCACAGGCGATAAGTGGTCGGGGTGCGTGTCTGCTGGTCGCGATAGAAGTTGATGCTCCATTTGAGCTTGAAACAATCAGCATCAACCGGATGGTTGATCTGCTGTGCAATCTCACGGCAGGGACTGCGGCCGGAGAAGTTTGTTTCGGCCGTTTCATCGCGATCCGTCGCGCCGCTGGTTCCATTCGGTAAAAAAGCAGATTTCCCCGTGCGACTCAACGTATAACTGGCTCCCGAGTCGCCGAGGGTGAGGCTCTTGTTCGGATCAAGGAGATGGAGGATGTTCTGGTCGAACAACGCGAAACCGATGCTGTTGGGTTTGTCACCGTCGAGTTGGACCACGACGCCATTAGGATCGCCGGTGCGTCCTTTACCGATCTTCCACGTGCCGGTGAAGCTTGCGGTGCCTTTCGGCAAGTAAGTCCGGTTGTCGATGTGAAAGCCCCATTCGCGAGTCAGATCGTATTTGCCTGAATCGAAAAGACTAACCCGCCACTTGATGCGATCGCAGTTTTCTCCGCGAGGAATCTCGAGTTTCGGCTTCACAAACTCCGTGCACGGGCTGGTGCCTGCAAAGACATCGACGTTTGGCGACGACGCGACACTCGTACCGGCCTGCCTGAATGAAGCGCACGCCACCAACGCGAAGAATGCTGTCGCTGCAATTGCGGAGCTTTTCATCATGATTGATTAGACGCCGCAGCCGCTGTTTTTCTTCCCGGAAATTTCGGCGCTAAGCCGGCTCGAGAACGACGTCGAACAGACCGGTTTCGAAACTGGCGCCGTTTACTTTGTGCTGCTCAACGGCGATCGCGTTCTCAACCCGGTACATCGGATCATTCTTGTGCGCGTCTCCGTGAAAGTGTATCTCGGTAATGAGTGGTTTGTAACCAGGAGAAACAGCGACGAGGTGGTAATGAGCGCAGCGCCAGAACTCCGGCGCACCGGTGGGATTTGGACGATAGGGAATCGGTCGAATGCTCTCCAGTTCGTACAAGCCTGTTTCCGACGAGACCAGCCGGCCGCGATTGCGAAAATCAGTGACACCGTTGGAATACTTCTCCTGCATGTCGACGTGCCAGAAGTCGAGTACGGCGCCGGGGAGCGGGCGCTTCGTGTCATAGGCCCAGACGCGACCGGAGAGTATGAACGTCGTGCCCGGTTCGCCGGGCAAACTGAGCTTGCCTCTGAATGGAGCACCGGGTCGATAAAACGGTCCATACGGCTGTGGGATGACCTTGCGCAGCTCGCCTTTCGGCGCCGCGGTTTCCTTTGGCGCCGGTCCCATTTGGATGAGAACTCGATCCGTATTGTCTCTACTGACTTCCTGAGTCGGTTGTGCGTCGCAGCGAAGCACAAGGCCTGAGACGCCGACAGTTGCCAGACCGATTGCTGATTGTTGCAAGAATGATCTTCGAGTTGGATCGAACATGGCGTGTTTCACCTGGAAGAAGTTTGATTTATCCAGATCTGAAACACCGGTGGCCGCACTTTTGTGCTGACGAATCTGATAACTAGCGCCAGGACGGCGAGAATCCACTCTTTACAAGCAACCGTGGGTTGCCACCGTTGACCGGCACGATCCATAGATCCGTAGTTCGATCCTCATCCAGCGACTTTGCTCGTTCGAAAACTACCGATTGCCCGTCAGGCGAGATACTCAAGTTACCGGTGAACTCGTTTTGCAGACGTGTGATTTGCGTCGTCTTCCGGCTGGCGAAGTCGTAGCGAAAGAGATTAGCGGAGTCTCGCATTAACGTTTGGTTTGAAAATACGAAACCTGAACCGTCCGGCAGCCAGCGAAGATCGAAAAGCAGTTGATAGGCGATGTTTGAGTATTGCGTCAGTCTATCGCCCGGGTGCGTCTTGCCTTCGATGATGCGAAAAACGCTCGAATCTCCGGAAGCGTTCTCCGTGTAGATAAGTTGGTTCGCGGTTGCGGCTGTCGGACCCCAGTCCCAGACACACGTGCCGAGCGGATTCTTACCCACGAAGAGCGGGTTGTAGACGTACTCACCCGCTGTGGGATTCACTGATGTGCTATTCAATGTGCACATTCCTGAACGATAACTGACGCGCGATCCGTCGCTGCGCCACACCGGTCGGAACGCACCGAGTAGTTCGATTCCGTCGCCTGTAATACTAAACACGGGCGCCTTCACAGTTTTTCCTGCCTGCACTTCAACGCCGGGGGTGAACCAGCGATAGTTACCCCACATCGCGACGACCGCCTGGGCCATGTTGCCGAAGTCGGCAACGTTCTTGAAAAGAAGTGTTTTCGTCGAACCTGGCGGGAGCGTGATCTGCTGCGGCTCGTCCGCACCAGCGACGTAGACGATGAAGACTCCAGCGCTCGCCTGCGATTGTCTATAGATCGGTTGGTTGTTACTCACGGTCACGCTGACTGTGCCTTTCGGATAACGCGCGAACTCGGCGCGATCCGGCGGGTTGGTGAGTTTACGAAAGCCGCTGCCGTCCGGCCGAATTGCGTAGACGTCAGCATGGTAAAGCGAAGTGACGGCGGCATGCCCGCTGGAGAAGGCGAGTTCTTTTCCATCGGGACGCCACGCGACGTCATAGATTCCGAGCTCTTTCTTAGCATCAGGATGCGTCCATAGTCGTCGATCGTTTGAGCCGTCGGCGTCGATCAAACGGATCTCCGTGCCGTTGCGGATGTATGCGATCGTGCCGCCGCCATTGGCGGCGACGCGGTGGCCGAGCGGTAAGAAAATCAGACCAAGGATGAGAACGAGGAACACAGCGATAATTCTGAACATCTCTAAAGTCCTCACTTACTGGCTGGCGCAACGACGCAGGTTCCACGTGATCGTGACGGTTTTTTTTACTCCTCCGACTGTCACGTGTTCTGCCGTGTCGCTTCCTGAAATCTCATCTGGATTGGCAGGATCGATTCGACCCTTGCCGATCAAACTCGGAGCGTCGTCACTCATTTGGTAGCGTTCTATCTTGTTCGTTCGAGTGAAGCTCTTGTTGAAAGGATTGTTACAGGCGCCTTTGACCTGGCTGTCTATCGTGTGCTCTCCCGCTCCATCAACAACCGGCGTGGGTGCGGAGACTGAATATTCTTTTGTGCGGGGATTGAAAAGAATGGAGAAGGCTGTTGTGTTTTCCTTCCGGGTGCCGCGAACCCCCTGAGTTTCATCAGTCTTGCGATAACATACACCTTTGCCCTGTCCACCCCATTCCTTGACTTCGGTCGCGTGGGCTGAGACGCGCGCTATCGGCGCTCCGTCAGATGTTCTCCGGCCGTCGAGTTCGGCCCGGGCCTCGTAGTATTGGTTTTCATTCCAATAGTGCGTGACAACGTTCGTTTCAGCCGTGCCTTCCTTTTTTGATATGACCTTGTAGGTGATGGTTCCTTGCCACTGGTCCGTGCATGGCTCCCAATCCTTGACGATGAAGTAGAACGGCTCCGAGCCGTACCAATTCGAACGATAAAGCGTTTCCGTGGCAACACCAGCCGCACCGCCGAGGGGGTCGTTAGTCAAAAACGCGAGCGCATTGCCCGCGATGTCCATGATGTTTGAGATCGCTCCCGTTGCATCGACGATGCGCATCGACTTGAGCTGAACGTTAACGCGAACACCAGCGCCTTTGTCTACTTCAAACAGTTTTCTCTTCGAGAGATCGGTCTCTTGAGGGATCCCGACGACGTACATTTGAGACACGCCGTCCTTGTTGGTCCTCTGTTTTGCGGGCGAGCGTTCAGGTGCGCCTGGGAGAGCATCTAGAAACACGAGCCCGTCTCCGTGACCAGCGCCGCCGAGGAGATTCGTCATGAAGTTGTCGGCTACGCCTGCCCCTCCTCGACTATCGCCACCCAGCACGAGGTACCACTCGACTTTCAAGTCTGCCAATGGACCACTTTCCGGTACGTCGAGGTCGAGGCCAGCTGTGTTGAGCGCCGGTCGAAAACAGTTGATCGTCTCCCATTTGCCAGAGTCCATACGCAGCGTTGCCGTCAGCATTCGTTTCTCGCCGGGACTTGTGTTCTTGGTGCGGATCAGTTTGTCGCCGTCCATCGAGATCTCGACTTTGATGTTCGCGTAACTGACAATGAATTTGAAGACGGTCAGGACGGCGTTCGCGACTCCGGCTACTTTGCCGTAGTTCGCCTCCGCGCCACCCAATCGAGCGGTGAGAATGCCGAAAAGAGTTGTGGAGGCCAGGGCATTGGCGTCGAAAATCACATCTTCAACATCGTTAAAGGCGCATGGATGTTGCTGTGGGCTTATGGAGCGCGGTGTTGCATGGTGGCCGGTTATTCTTTTTTCGAGAACTGCGAGGTCACCTGTCAGCCGGCTGAGAATCAAAGCGACTTGAATCGCATCGAGCCGAGTCTTAGCCGGGTCCACGCTAACGAGCAAGTCGTAAGGAGCGTGGGAGTTTTTGCCTAACTCTACGATGAACCTGGCCCAGAATCGCACTGAGGGATGATTGCTTTTCGCGCCTTTGCGAATGCCGTCGAGTATCGCATCCGCGAATGGAGCATCTTTAAGTGCGGGAACGGTCCGAATGAATGAGTTGCCGAGGTGGTCTAGCGCGACTCCGTAGTCTTCGCCGTAGAGTTTGGCGATTGCCGCGATTTGCGCCGACTGCATGATCAAACCTTGTCCCTGTTCGGTGGTTTGCATCACGCTCTTGTCAGTGTCGCGCACGCCGTAACCGGCGGCGAGAATCGCAGCGTGGAGTGCGGCGACGGAGGAGTCGTCGCCGGGTGCCACTGCTTTTGCGAGAGCGGCTGTCTGCTGATCGATGTTTCCGGCTGGTAGACGCATTGGATCCGGCAGTTTGCCGGTGTGAAATGCCTTGGCCAGCGCGAGAGTTTTGGGTGATCGCAGCAACTCGATTCGCTTCGGCGCCTGGTTGCCGAAGCTTTGTCCCGTGGAAACGAAAAAAATCAGTGTCAGTAATCCCGTAACGCGCATTCTTGAGGCCTCGTCACCTCTTCGCGACGGCGGAAATGATCGCCTGTGCGGACGTTTCGACGATTGGCGTAAGAATGTCTTCACCGTCCGACTTAGCCTTCGCTTTTGCCGTGTTGCTTAGGACGGTCTTTGACGATTCGACGCTGTCGAGTTTGTATTCGAGCGAGAGTTCGTCTTTGGCTTTGATCGTGCCTGCGATAGCGGCTGTTGTGTAGACGCCAGTGATCGCTGCTGAACGTGCAGCGCCGGTCGTTGCCGAACCGCCGCCCGGGATGTGTCCCGCGGCAGAGCCTGCGATGTTGCCAATCGCTTTTCCAAACATCGAACCTCCGCCGCCTTTCTTCACGTTCATCGAGGCGGAAAGGATGTAGTCACACTGACTCTGGCGAGCTTCCTCCAACGCCTGCGCGGGAAGCTGTGCGGAGAGTGTGACGACTTCGATCGCCGGAGCAGTCAGATAGCCGGCAAAACTCTTGCGCAGCGTCTCCGCTGCTTGTGTTTTGTCACCTGAAGTTAGTTGGACCTTCGGCAGCATGATGCCGATGCGGATCACGCCGGGTTTCTTCGGAGTTGAGCTGTTGGCGACGTTGGTTGTGGTTGATGTGGCTGAAGTGTTGCTGTTGCCGCTGGGTTGCGGGTTGTACGCGGCGGACGCAGTGGCAGCGGTGTTAATGCCGTAGAGTTCGTTTGTATCTTTCGCGACCGTATAACCGTCGGGTATCTCGAACAGAGATGCGGCGAGTGGCTCGCGTGAGAGTTCGAGCACCTCTTGAGTCATCGTGCTGGTTCGGCCGTCGGGTTGGTAGATGGTAGTGGTAACGAGTAGCGGAAAACCCAGTTTAGCGCTGCCGATGGTCTTGGCCCGAATCTCGTCTTTGCAGCCGGGCCGTTGAGGTCGAACGTAGGACTGGTGTTTCTGGGTTTGAGTTGGGCACTCGAACGCATACTGAAAGTCGATGTACCAACCGTCGGTTTCGATTTTTTGATCTTTGTCGCACGCTTCGGGGCTGGCTGTTTTGACTAGCGACGTTTTTATGCGGCGAGCTGTGAACCCAAACATCTCTTTTCTTTCGCCGGTATCCGTGATGGTGTTGGTTATGTTGACCAGGCCGCCGCGAGGTTGAGCTTGCGGTTGTTGTGCGCTCGGAGTGACCGGTGCGCCGCCTCCGTCGCCCTCACCCGTACTAACACCGCCTGAACCGTCTGTCGAAGCGATCAAGTAAGTCTTCGTCTTTTCATTGATCGTTACGGTGCGTTTCAGGTCGCATTGCATGATGCTCGTGAAGCCCATCCGCCCAGGCATTTCACTGCGCATTCGCTGACCTTTTACGTAAAGCAAACTCTCGACGCCGGTGACGCCCCCGGTGCTCATTCGCTGACGGATCTTGACGTCATTCGTGGTTGGTTTGTTCGTCGTCTGGCTGTTTGTGACGAGCGCCAGACCCGCAAAGAGCGCATTAACATTAAGGCTGATACTATTCTTCTCATATCCTTCTCCGCTTTATTTAACAAACGCAGGAATATCGCTGAAAATAGCCCAAAATAGTATTGAGCAATAGAATCAACGTCCACAAATGATTCAACCGCAACAAGGGGTTACCGAATTACTCGTAGCGTGGAGTGAGGGCGACAAGGCGGCGCTTGATGAGCTCATGCCAGTCGTCTACGACGAGCTGCGCCGGCTGGCGAAGAACTATCTCAGCAGGGAACGACCCGACCACACCCTGCAAACCACTGCCCTCGTACACGAAGCTTACCTTCGGTTGATTGATCAGAAAGCAGTTGACTGGCAGAACCGCGCGCAGTTCTTCGGCATCGCGGCGCAGATGATGAGAAGGATCCTGATCAATCATGCGAAGGATCGGCAGGCACAGAAACGGCAGGGTTACGCGACGAAAGTCTCGTTGGATGAAGCTGTGAGCTTCTTTGAAAAACGAGAAGTGGATCTGATGGCGCTCGACGAAGCTTTAAACGATCTTGCCAGCCTCGATCCGCAACAAACGCGGATCGTCGAGTTACGCTTCTTCGGGGGTCTCACGATCGACGAGGTTTCGACAGTGCTCGGCATATCGCCCGCGACCACCAAACGTGAATGGGACTCGGCAAAGCTCTGGCTGCGCCGCCAACTAAACATCGGAGGCCACATCATTACCCCGGAACGTTGGCAACAAGTAAAGCATCTTCTCGCGGAAGCGATGGAGTTGGATACTGCGCGACAGCGACAGTTTCTGGACTCCGCTTGCGCTGATGACGGAGATCTCCGCGCGGAGATCGACTTGTTGTTGGCACACCGCGTGGACACCAGTAGCGACCTGATGGAACAGTGCGCAGCCGATGCATCTCGCTGCGGTTCGATAGCGACGTCGCGCAGACAGGCAATCGCATTGGTCCATACAGAATTGTTCGCGAAATCGGTCGCGGCGGAATGGGTGCTGTTTACCTCGCGGAACGAGACGATGAACACTACCGTCAGCAAGTCGCGATCAAACTGATCAAGCCGGGCCTCGGTGGCGAAACCATACAGCGTCGGTTTCGCAACGAGATGCAGATCCTGGCCGATCTCAATCATGCGAACATTGCGCGATTATTTGATGGCGGCGAGACTCCGGGCGGGCTGCCGTACCTGGTGATGGAATACGTTGAAGGTAGCCCAATCAACAGTACTGCGACGATAAGCAACTCTCGATAGAGCAACGTCTGAGCCTCTTTTGCACCGTCTGCGCTGCCGTGCAGTACGCCCACCAACACCTAGTCATTCATCGCGATATAAAGCCGGGCAACATTCTGGTCACCGGTGATGGTGTGCCGAAACTGGTCGACTTCGGAATCGCAAAACTTCTGGACCAAACGAGCCGGTCGGTCCAGATCTGACCGCTACTGCAATGCCGTTCATGACGCCGCACTACGCGAGCCCTGAGCAACTGCGTGGTGAGTCAGTGACGACGGCAACAGACGTGTATTCGCTCGGCGTTGTTTTGTATGAATTGTTAAGTGGCCGATCACCTTACCGTTTCAAGAGTCGAATTCCTCACGAAATGGCAAAGACGATCTGTGAGGATGCTCCGGAAAGAACCTGGAGCAGAAACGTTTAAATGCGGACCTGGATAACATCGTGCTGATGGCGATGCGGAAAGAGCCGCTGCGACGCTACGCCACGGCCGAACAGTTTGCCGAAGACATTCAGCGTCACTTGAACGGTCTGCCTGTTCGCGCGCGTCAGGACACGTTTACATATCGCGCCGGCAAGTTCATCCGGCGACAAAAGGTGGCGGTGACAGCTGCTGCGCTTGTTCTCATTACGCTACTTGTTGGGATCGTCGCGACGACGTGGCAAGCGCGCGTCGCGCGCGCAGAACGTGAGCGGTCGGAAAGACGCTTCAACGAAGTGCGGCAGCTTGCCAATTCGATCGTCTTTGAAGTGCATGATGCGGTTTGGAATTTACCGGGCTCGACGCCGGCCCGGTCGCTAATCGTGCAACGAGGTTTGAAGTATCTCGACAGTCTCGCGAAAGACGCTGCCGGCGATCGCGGACTGCAACGTGAGTTGGCGGCTGCGTATGAAAAACTCGGCGCGGTGCAGTACACGCCGTCGGTCGCGCATCTCGGCGATTTACCGGGCGCGCTCGAGAGCCATCGTAAAGCAGCAGCCCTTCGCGAGGCGCTCGTCGCTGCCGAGCCGTCGAATCGCGACTACCGCCGCGACTTACTCGACAGTTATTGGTACATCGCAACGCTCATCGGAGCGCAAGGTGATTTTTCGAGGGAGGTGCAGATGCTGCAAGATCAGTTGCCGGCAAGACGCGAGTTGGCGGCGACTGAAGAGTCGGGGTTTCTCGATCGTTACAATCTAGCTGCCACACACACGGCCATCGGCAACCAGTTAATGCAGATGGGAGAATCGCAAGGCGCGCTCGAGAATCAGCGCGAAGGGTTGCGACTACGCGAAGAGATCGCGGCGCTCGATTCCGACACTGCGCGTTCTCGACGCGCACTCACTATCTCCTATGAATACGTTGGACTTGCGATGGACCAGGCCGGTGACACGTCGGGTGCGCTGGAAATACAGCAACGCGGGTTAAAATTGCGAGAGTCTCTCGTTGCCGCCGATCCGCTCAATACCGATCTGCGACTCATGTTGAATGAGAGCTATCGCTACGTTGGAGATCTGCTCTTGAAACTCGGTGACCGCGATGCAGCGCGCGAGCACTACGGCAAGCAGTTAGCGCTAACTCGGGAGTTAGTGGCTGCGGATCCGTCAAGCGCTCAGTTTCGACGCAATGAGGCGGTCGCGTTGATCAACATTGGCGACGTCGAATTGCGCTCAGGCGACAACTCCAAGGCCTTATCAAACTATCGCGAGGCGCTGCGTATTCGAGAAGAGCTCAGCGCGAACGCAAAGGAAGACACGACGCTCCGTCGAGAATTAGCTGAGGTGTGGTTGAAGCTAGGCGACGTTTTAAGCAAGACGGGATCGAGACCACAGGCACTTGAAAACTATCGCAAGAGCGTACAGACTCTCGAAGCTCTTTCAGTTTCTACACCGAATCACGCGGGCATCCGTGGACTACTCGCCGAAGCGCATTCAAGAGTTGCCGGTTTTAGCGGCCAAAACAGTTCAATCATTAAACATTAGGTTTGGACGACGCAAATGCTAAAAATCACTCTCCTTTCGTTAACGCTGTTACTCGCCGCCAGTACGTTCCTTGCCCAATCAAACACCGGCGCTGACGTTTGGCAGCCAATGAAGTACTTCATCGGTCAATGGGAAGGGAGCGGAACCGGAAAACCCGGCACGTCTACGGTGCGACGTGAGTACCGCTTTGTGCTGAACGGCAAGTTTCTACAACTGCAGAATCAGAGCGAGTACGCACCGCAAACGAGCAATCCGAAAGGCGAGTCGCACGAAGATTGGGGGTTGATAAGTTTCGATAAAGCCCGGAAGCAATTCGTGCTGCGACAGTTTCACGTCGAAGGCTTCGTCAGCCAATATGTGACGACGAACATCAGCGCTGACGGCAAAACGATCGTCTTTACGAGCGAGAGTATTGAGAACATTCCCGCCGGATATCGCGCGCGAGAGACGTACAAGATCGTCAGCGACGATGAGTTCACTGAAACGTTCGAACTTGCAGGACCAGGAAAAGAGTTTGAGCTCTACACTGAAAACCGGCTACGCCGGAAGAAATAGCAACTGCCGGTCGTGTCTTAGTTTGCCAGCATTCTCTCTGCGTACCTCTGCGGTCCTCCGCGACTCTGCGGTAAAAGAACCGCAAAAACATACGACCGCAGAGCCTCGGAGGACCGCAGAGATACACAGAGGTAATTAAGACACCACCCAACTGCCAACATGACTCAACCTAATGACACATTGCAGAAATGGGGTGAGACCGCAAAGTACTGGACTAAACACAGCGACATCATCAGGGCTATGTTTGCGCCGGTTACTGAGGCGCTCATTCGTGACGCGGGAATACGTGAAGGACATTCGGTGCTGGACGTCGCCGGTGGCTCTGGGGAACCGTCGTTGACGATCGCAGGGCGCGTTGGACCAAGCGGGTCGGTTACTTGCACGGATGCGATTGCCGAAATGGTCGAAGCAGCACGTGCGGAGGCGGCAAGTCGCGGCATAACGAACATTGAGTTCAGACAATGCACGGCCGAGTCGCTGCCCTTCGCTGATGCGACGTTTGACGTGGTGGTGAGCCGCCTCGGGGCGATGTTCTTTCCCGATCCTCTAGCTGCCTGCAAAGAGATGTTGCGGGTGACGAAGCCTGGTGGCGCGATTGCTTTTGTCGTGTGGCACAAAAGCGAACTCAACCCGTTCTGTCATATCGTGAGTGACGTCATGTCGCGACATGTGGCAGGTCAACCACCCGATCCCGACGCTCCGGATGCGTTTCGTTTCGCGGAGTTGGGTAAGCTTGCTTCCATCCTGAAGCATGCGGGCGCGACTGAAGTGACTGACAGGGTCCTTCAATTTCAAGTGCAAGCGCCGATCACAGCCGAGCAGTTCTGGTCCATTCGGTCAGAGATCTCCGAAACGTTGCGCTCTAAACTCGCCGCGCTTTACGAAGCCGAGAGGGAGCAAATCGGACGCGAAGTCGAAGAATCTGTTCGACCTTTCTTTCCAAACGATCAAATGAACTTTCCCACGCAGATGATCATCGTTACGGGCAAGAGACCCGCTTAACTGAAACCGTTACTTCAAGCGGTTATATTTCTTCATAACCTGTTTTAGTCGATCGCGCGGCAGCGCGTAGACTGTGTTTCCGTTGATGCCACTCATCGTTTCGGCTGCCACCATCGCGTTGATGATCGCTTCTTCTGTCGCGTTCACAGTCGCAGCAAACACTGGATTGATCTGATTGTTGGACAACATCTTTAGTGAAGCTAATTCGACGTCGGTCGCGGCGTTCGGATTGGCGGTCGAAAACGCGATGAAGATGTCACCCGAGGAATTCCCGCCGATGCCGCCATTCTTCGCGATGCCAAGCGCTGCGCGTTTCACAACGCGTTTCAACTGATGCGGCAGGAGGGGAGCATCTGTCGCCACCACCACGATAATCGAACCGGTATCCGACTGACCTGGCTTCGGCGTCAGATCACTCAATTCACGACCGACCGGAACACCGGCGATCGTCAAACCGTCCCGCGAGCCGTAGTTCGCCTGGACCAACACGCCTACCGTGTACCTCGCACCACCGGCGTCGAACGTGCGCGACGATGTTCCAGTCCCGCCTTTAAATCCGTGAACGACCATTCCTGTGCCGCCGCCCGTATTGCCTTCCTCGACTGGTCCGGACCTGGCCTGGTCCAATGACTGCGCGACATGTTCCGGCTTAACATGAAAGCCATTGATATCGTTGAGAAATCCATCCCACGTTTCGGCGACAATCGGCAACGACCACGGCTGAAAAGTGGCGCCCTGTTTTTTCATCTGCCAGGCGATCACCGCGTCTCTAACCGTGCCGACGCTATGCGTGTTCGTAATCATGATTGGGCCTTCGAGGAAGCCTGATTCTTCGACCCACGTCGTACCAGTCATCTCGCCGTTTCCATTCAATGTAAACCACGCGCCGAACACTTGATCTTTCGAATCGCGACCGCGAGGTATTACGGCCGTAACACCTGTTCGCACCGGACCTTTTCCGACGACGAGCTTCCCATCACCGGAGATCAGCGTGACTTGTCCGACTTCGACGCCCGCCACATCGGTGATCGCATTCAACCGTCCAGGTATTCCATCGAACGGGATGCCGAGATCGCGCGCTCGAGGTTTCGTGGCTTTAGTTTGAGCAGGGACGGTAGCCAATGACGAAAGAAGAACAAGAATCAGCAAGAAGGCTTTCGCAGTCACGAGTGGAGGCTCCTTATTGAACGGCGTATTAACTACATTTGGTGGTGTTTTTAGTTTGCCAGCATTCTCTGCGTACCTCTGCGGTCCTCCGCGACTCTGCGGTAAAAGAACCGCCAAAACATACAACCGCAGAGACGCGGAGGACCGCCGAGATACACAGAGGAAATTATGACACCACCCGAATTTTTCGATTGTAGGCGCAAGCCGAAAACAATGCTATCTTGTGAAAACTTCGGACGAGTCAATCCAGGAGCGCTCGTTTTTTCGCGTTACTTAACGGCGCTCAACAATTATGTAAAACCAGCCGTGAACGATAGAGAGTCTAAGGGTAAAACAATGCATCGAAACCAGTCGCGAAAGTGGCTACTCCCGTTATTGATCTGTCTGGTTGCGCTCTTTGTCGCGCCGACCGCCAGCGCGCAGCAGGCGTGCTTTACCGAAGCTGAACGCGCTCGCGCCGAACAAACCGCGAAAGTTTATGCACCTCCGGATCCCGGCTACGATCCAGCGCTTGGCTACAATCCGGCGACCGGCCCCAGGCGCGGTGCGCCTCCAGTTGACGCCAACGGAGTCGCCCGGCCGTTCAATTGTGTCGCCAACAAAGATGAAAGCCCTGGCGCCGGCACGACGCCAAAGTTTCACTGTTCAATTTCAGGCGCGACGGACGAAGCAGGGGATCTGATTCGTTACAAGATCAAACCCCACTTCAAAGGACAGTCGAAGGACAAGAGAAACGGCGAGATCTACGGCGAGTTCCTGTCGTCGCGTTTCTCGAAAGCGCTCGGCTTCTTTGCTGACGACGAATGGGTAGCCGACGTCAATTGTCCGGATTGCGAAAAGAGCCTAACGAGCAGTTTTCAGGGCGCGAGTTTTTCAGGCTCTCAACCGGCTGCCGGTATTGAACTACCGCTCGCGAAAGGCATCGACGTCAAGTGTAATAACAAGGATTCTGGCCCACTCGGCGACACGCTCACCAAACTCCTTCAGGGCGGCGCTCCACGCGCTCAGATCGACGCCTTTAAACTCTGGCTGGCGTTCATCGATCACGGCGACACCAAAACCGACAATCACAAGTTTGCTTGCCTGAAGTCGAAAAAGAACGCCGACGGTACACGCAGTTGCGAACCCGGTCAGGCTGTTTTCTATGTTGGCGACATGGGATCGACTTTTGGATATTCACGCTCAAGCGAGAATAAGGCGCGACTAGACGTTTGGAAGAAGAAAGATCCGATTGAAGTAAGTGGCGGACGTTGTGCGACGACCGCGAAGAGCGTCGGCGATACGGGCATCAGCGAGGGAGGACGCAAACTACTCGCCGATGGACTCCAGCGTTTGCTCGACGCCGAAAAACAGAATCGAACCATCACGAAAGTCTTCGAGGCTTCGCGAAACGCGGAGCGCGATCAACCAGCAGCCCAGTGGACCGCGGAATTCGAACGCAAGGCGCGAATGATCATCGACGCGCGTTGCTCAAACTAGATTGATACAGAATTCGAATTTCGAATTTCGAATTTCGAAATTAACAAAGCAATGACCTCTCAGGGTAACCAAGTGAACCAATCCGAATCTCCGGAGCAACCGAAATCTAAACCAAAACGTTTTTTTGCCTGGTCTGTTCTCAATCGTGACTTGTGCCAATTGGAGTTTTTCCGCCGCGTGCTTGAAGAGGCGCTGGACAGAACCACGCCGGTGCTTGAAAAGCTCAAGTTTTTGTCCGTCTTCTCATCAAACCTCGACGAGTTCTTCATGGTCCGTGTTTCCGGTCTCAAGGAGATGCTGGACATTGAAGAGATTGGACCAATGCCCGGCGAACTGACGCCTCACGAGCAACTCCGCGTTATTCGGAAACGAGTGGTAACGCTCGTGGATGAACATTCGAATTGTTTGCGTGAAGAAGTCCTGCCGGAACTTCAGTCGCACGGCGTCGTGATTGCTCGTTATTCGGCGCTGTCGCAGAGCGAGAAACAGAACCTGGCCGAGTACTTCATGAAGAACATCTTCCTGGTGCTCACGCCGCAAGCCGTCGATCCAGCGCGCCCGTTCCCTTACATCTCAAACCTGAGTCTCAATATCGGTTTGACCGTGCAGAGCAATCCGGAAGACACGCTTGCCGGCTCGCCGATGGGAAATGAAGTGAGGTTCGTGCGAATCAAGGTGCCGCCGGTGGTGCCGCGATTGATCCCGGTGAGTGAAGGGAAGTTGAAGTTTGCTCTCGTGGAAGAGGTGATCGAGGCCAACATTCACCGGTTGTTCCCGAACATGCACCTGGGCAAGGGACATCTCTTCCGCGTCACGCGCGACGCCGATGTCGAGATTCGCGACGACAAAGCTGCGGATCTTTTGAAGCTGATCAAAGAGTCGCTGCGAGAGCGGCGTTTTGGTTATGCGGTGCGGTTGGAAGTCTCGTCGACGATGCCTACCGAGCTGGTTGAGTATCTGGCGAAGTCGCTCAACCTCGAGTCAGATGACGTCTACAGGATCAACGGACTGCTCGATGTTCCCGACCTGATGGAGCTCCACGGCCTCGACTTGCCGGACCTGAAAGACAAGCCGCTAAGGGCAGTCGTGACGCCTGCGCTACGGAACAAAGAGTCGCTGTTTGATGCGATCAAGAAACAGGATGTGTTGCTGCATCATCCTTACTCCGCGTTTGGAACTGTCGTCGATTTCATCCAGGCGGCAGCTGACGATCCGCAGGTCGTGGCTATCAAGATCTGTCTCTATCGCACCGGAAAGAACTCGCCGATTCCGCGGGCGTTAATGGCCGCGAGCGAACGAGGAAAACAGGTAACTGCGGTGGTCGAGATCAAGGCGAGGTTTGACGAGGAAAACAACATCGAGTGGGCTGAGCGTCTGGCCGAGTCAGGCGTGCACGTCGTCTATGGAATTGTCGGTCTGAAAACGCACAGCAAGGTGGCGCTTGTCGTGCGGCGAGAACAGGATGGACTGCAAACCTACACGCACATCGCCACCGGAAACTACAACCCGACGACTTCCAAGGTCTACACGGACCTTGGGTTATTAACCAACGACTCAGTCATCGGCGACGATGCGACCGACTTGTTCAATTTTCTCACCGGGTTTTCGATCCAGAAGGAATACAGCCGCTTGATGATCGCGCCGCTCAACCTGCGCAAGCGGATGATGGCATTGATCAAACGCGAAACCGCGCATGCGCAGGCAGGTAGGCCCGCGCACATTACCGCGAAAATCAATCGTCTGACTGACCTTCAGGTCATCGAAGCGCTTTACGAAGCTTCGCAGGCGGGTGTGAAGATTGATCTCATAGTGCGTGGCGCCTGCATGATCCGTCCCGGTGAACCGGGACTGTCGCAAACTATTCACGTCAGGAGTGTCGTCGGACGTTTCCTCGAACACAGTCGCATCTTCTATTTCGCGAACGGGGGCGAAGAAGAGGTTTACATCGGTTCGGCTGATTGGATGGCGCGCAATCTCGATCGACGTGTCGAGGTTGTGGTGCCGGTTCTCGACGCGAGGCTGAAGAAGTATTTGAAAGAAACGGTATTGGCTGCATACCTGCGCGACAATGTGAAGGCGCGCGTAATGAGACCTGATGGCATTTACGAAATGCCGAAGATGGCTCCCGATGAGGAGCAGTTCAACAGCCAGTTGTTTTTCGAAGGCCCAAACAGTTCGCCGCCCGTGGGCAGCGTTCATCCGCTGAAGAGAAAGCGACTATGGGCCAAGCAATGACTCTCTCTCTCGTGCCTTTTGTTTGTTTTGTCCCTCTTGTGATTCTCAGAAAGGTAAACGAAACATGAAGCGTGTGACTCTCGCGGTGTTGGGGACGTTTGTTCTCCTCCTGCTGGGGAGCGGATTACTGGCTTACTATTTTCGCGTTCCTCCCGAACATGACATCGTTACTCGGGCGCCAACGAGCGTGGCTTCCCCGGCCGTGACGCCTGCCCCTCAAGATGAGATTCCGCTAGTCGGCGAACTCTTTGGAGAAGACGGTGCCGGCGTCGCTCCGTCGACGCTCGCGAATTGGGAAGCATTGGCTGCGAGAATCGGCCTGCGCTTTTCACTCGCCGCGTTTCTCGCGGCATTACTCGCGTTTCGTCCTCGACGTGGGGTTTCGATCGTGCGCCGCAATCCCTATGTGGCCCAAACGCAGATATTAATGGCTGTAGTTGCGGGCGCGATGATGATGGTAGTCGGCGACAGTGCGGCGCGAGCTTTTGGTATCTTTGCCGCGGCATCGCTCGTGCGTTTTCGGACGAACATTCGCGACCCGAAAGAGACGACCGTGTTACTCGTTTGTCTGGGCGTCGGACTCGCGGCTGGTGTTGGCCGCTGGGATATGGCAGTTATCCTGACGGTGTTCGTGCTGATCGCCTTGTCGTTGCTCGAATACTTCGAACAGTTTCAGGTGTTTCGTTCTATGGAGCTTTCAGTGGCGACGCGTGATGTCGACAAGACCAACGACATGCTGAAGAAAATGTTCATTCGCCACGGCTATGAATTTGAACTTCTCGAACTCAACCGGCCCGATGCGGACGAACCGATGGGCAAGATTGTTTATCTCGTAAACATTGATCCGGTGGTACGGACGAGTAAGTTGAGTGACGAGATACTCTCTAACGATCCGGATAATATCGACGGCGTTGAGTGGAAACAGAAAGAGAGCAAGACGTACATCTATCGCTAATATCTATCGCTAAGAGTGTGCTCTACGTATCTCTTGCGTATCTCTGCGTATCTCTGCGATCCTCTGCGGCTCTGCGTTTATGATTTTTACGGTTCTTTTTACCGCAGAGAACCGCAGAGGATCGCAGAGAATCGCAGAAGCTTTTGTCTTATCGTTGCGGAGAAATGCTGAAGGCCGCCCTTCGTGATGAAGAGCGGCCTTCGTCGTTTTGAATTTTGAACGCGGTTACTTTTCCGTCGTCTTGCTCTGGTGGGTTTGCGCGTAGTCCTTCACGAAGTCTTTGAAGGCGCCATGGCCCCAGCTCGTATAGAAATCGAACTTCTTCATCTCTTTGTAAACCTGTTCGAACTCCCAGTTATAAAACTGGAAGCGGTAGACGGCGCCCATTGCGCCTGTACGATGTCGTCCGCCCGCGCAGTGGACGTAGAACTTACCCGTCGCGGGATCGTTCACCGTCTTCAGAAACGTCGCGATGGCTTCCGGCGTCGGATACTTCTTCGCAATCATGGGAATGTTGATGTATGTCATTCCCTGTGCCTCGACCGCAGACTTTGAATACGCTTCTGTGTCTTCTCGGAGGTCGATGATTGTTTTGATGCCAAGCTCGGCGAGAGCTTTGTAGTCTTGCTCCTTTGGCTGGGCGCCGCGATAGAAGCGATCGTCCATCTGGCCAAAGTTTTTGATTTTGATTGATTGGTTGGAACTGGTATCGGAAACTTTTTGCGCGGATGTAACGACTGCGACCGAAAGGACTGTGACTAAAGCGAGCAGTGCCTGACGGCCCTTGTGATTCCACGAAATTGCCATGCAGTATTTCCCTAATCCTTTATCAGTTTCTTAGTTGGGTATTGCTTGAGGAAGATAACATTTCTTCCGCGTTCGGCTCAATAGTATATGAATGGCACGCGTATTGATTGAGCCAGAGCGATGCAATAGACTGCGATGAATATTGACTCGGAGGTCTGGATGAAGAGCCGCACGATCGTAGTTGGAGACATTCACGGTTGTTTCGACGAACTGATGGCGTTAATGGAAAAAGTTAACCTTGGCGATCGCGACCGTGTTGTTTCCGTGGGAGACTTGATCACGAAAGGCCCCAAGAACCGCGAAGTCCTCGAAATATTTATGACCGATCCACGCTTCAGCACCGTGATCGGAAATCATGATTTGCAGTTGCGGCGAAAGTGGTGTGGTGAAGACGTCGAGCTCAAGCCTGCGCAGCGGGAAGTGCATCGTGAGTTAAAAGGTGAGAAAGATCACTACGCAAGTTTTTTGAACCGATTGCCGTTCTGGATCGATTTGGGTACGCATTTGGTGGTGCATGCGGGCCTGCGTCCGAATGTGGAGCTTTATTCGCAAACTACTGGTGATTTGACGCGTCTGCGAACGCTTGGTCCAGATCGTGAGAGTGAAGAGGGAACTCCGTGGTATCACGTTTACTATGGTGAGAAGACTGTGCTCTTCGGTCACTGGCCCGCCTCCGAACCGCGACGCGGAAAGAAAGCTATTGGGTTAGATACAGGTTGCGTCTACGGCTACCACCTCACGGCTTACATCATTGAGACGGAAGAGTTCGTCAACGTGAAGGCCAAGAAAGCGTACGACGCGAGCTGATAACATCAGTCTGCGATTGATGAGCCTGGGGCTTGCGCCCCAGGCTTTATTTGTTTGCGACTGGCGCTACGGGCAGTTACTCAGGATCGTGAAGCTTGGTCCATCGTCGATCGCGACTGTCCCGCTCTGTGAATTAGGCACACTCACTTTCGCAGTTACTGTCGTGACATTGCCTGATGTGTCCGTCACCTTCAATGTGACAACATAAACGCGTCCGTTGGCGTTGCCTTTTCGTTCCGCGCGCAATTGGAGTGACTTGCAGTCGGGCGCGATCACGATGTCGTTGATCGTGCTGCCATCCGCGGTGTGGTCGTCAGGCTCGTCACTGGAAGCGCTGACAATGTTTACACTGCTGATTCCGAGGTCAGCGTCGCAGTTGTCACTCACGCTGCTAACCAGGTCACTTACATTGAACGTGTTGTACGTGTGATCGGGAGACCACAAAGTGTGATTCGTCGTGGTGATCGTCGGCGCCTGCTCGTCGTTAACAGTCACCTTGAAATTACAGCTTGGCCCAGCCGTGCTCGTACAGGTAACTGTCGTTTCGCCGACAGGGAAGAATGAACCCGAAGGATGATCGCACGTGACTATCCCGCAGCTTTCGCCGGAAGGCTCCGTGTAATTGACAATTGCACCGCACTCGTCCGGATCGTTCGAAACAGAAATGTCAGGTAGGACATACCAACACGCAGGGAACTTCGGTTTCAAATGCGCCGATGTCCGTGCCGTCGCTGGTCGCTTCGTTTGGAACACCAGGATCGTCGATTGTTCGTGGTTCGCCGCGTTGATCAGTTGTCGAACCTGCTGCGACGCCTGCGTCGATCGCGTCACTGCCAGCTAACGGTTCCATGGTCTTTGTTGGACCACCATTGTCGGCCAGCGCCGCAAGCATTGGATTGGCGCCTGTGAGATCGCCCGTGCCAGTGAAGCCTGTTGCGTCAGTCGCCACGCCAAGCAAGTTGTGTCCGTTGCTGGTGACTGCGCCATCAACGTTTGGACCGGGAGTGAATGCCCCGGGATTGTTTCCTGTGCCGTTCGCAGCGGTGTTGCCGGCGATGATCGTATTTTCGATCGTCACGCTTGCTGGTCCAATGCGAATGCCGCCGCCAGTTCCTTCAGCAGCGTCGCGCGGCGGCTTGTTGGCGCCACCCTGGTTGACTCCAGTATTTCCAGCCTGAGCGTTATTGCCACTCAACGTCCCGTGCTTCAGATTGATCGTTGCGGCATTGTTATTCGTAACCGCACCACCGTGCGCAAGCCCGCCCGCGCCGTGATTGCCGCAATTGAGTCCACCATCGGTTTGACCACCGTTGCCGCCGTGGCCGCCCGTCGCCGAATTGTTGGCGAAGGTTGCGGTGTTGACCGTGAGACTTCCGCTATCCGCTAAGATTGCACCGCCACGAGCAGCGCCACCGTCGCCGGCCTGGTGACCGCCGAGGCAGGTCGCGCCAAACGCGTTTCCGCCGTTTCCTCCGTTGGCGGCTGCGAGGTGAAAAGTGGAGTTAGTCATCGTCGTGTTGCCGAAGCTATAAACGCCGCCGCCATTTGCTTCTCCACCCGGATTGGCTCCATTGCCGCCAGTGCCTGACTCACCACCGTTAGCAGACGTGCTTTCAAACGTCGTGTTATTGACGATGGCTGTTGCGCCACTGCCGACATAAAGTCCGCCGCCCTGGGCCAATCCACCGAAGCCGCCGTTAGTCTGACCGTTTTGATCCTGATCGCCGCCATCGCCACCGCTTGCGGCACTGTTGTCGAGCTGCGATAGGTTGACATTGAGCGTACCGGCGTCGAAATAGATCGCGCCGCCCTTCGCAGCGCCGCCGTTTGCGTTGTTGAAGTTACCACCGTTTCCGCCCGTCGCATTGTTCGCCGTAAATCTGCTGCCTGAAATGATGACGTTGCTGGTGCCGGCGAAACTGGCGAGACCACCACCACGCGCTTCGAGTGTCGTGTGTTCGTTTACGATCGAGTCGCCTTTGCCGATTGCCTCGCAGGATTGAAGTGTGACGTTCGTCAACGTGAGACTGCCGCCGTTGTTGAGGATGCCGCCACCGGTGCCAGGACTGTTTTGCGATGCAGGGTTGGTGCTCTTGCCGCTCGTTCCATCGTCAGCAGCTTTTCCGTTTTGGATTACCAGATCTTGAAAGATGGCGGTTATACCCGATGTCGTGATGTGGAACGCGCGGTCGCGCGTGGTTCCCGCATTCAACGCGCTCGCTTCGATGATGCTTGCGTTTGGACCACTCGAACCGCCGCCGACGATGGTCACCGAGTGAAGGGTCGTTGTGATGTCGAGATCACCAGTGGCCGCAGCGTTCTCTTGTGTGGCGTTGGTAAGAGTGAGGTGATACGTCGTCGCCGCGGCAAGGTTAATGATAACTGGATCCGCATTGGGGTCGGCGTTTGCGGCGAGGATTGCGCCGCGCAGACTGCAATCGTTGGGAGCGATTGTGCACGCGCTGGCGCCCGCAACGTCGTCAGTTCTATCGACGTCGAATGACGTTACGAACGAGGCTGCGCGAGAAGAGAGATTTAAAAATGCAGCGACCAAAAGGAGGAGAGTCAGCGTTGTCCAGGTGATTGTTCTTTTCATCGGGTGCTCCAGGATAGTTGGGGTTCGGGAGTGTCGGGGGATATGTGGTTTAACTGAAGGTTCTATAAGGTCTAATGGTCCAAAATCATCGCCATTCACCAGGGTCGTGTACGGCGAGGCCTTCTAATACACCTTTCGCGTTTGGACCGCAAGGAAAATTCCGTAGTGTCTGGATACACGATGCGTCGTTGTGACGGGTGCGTAACGAGAAGAGTGGCTCTTAACGACCTTGTTCTCGATCTCTGAGTAGTTTGATCTTGAGCAGGCGCTCGGATCTCATGACGTGAAGTATCATGACTCGTTCTCCAGTCTTCGCGGTAGAAGATGCGACACGGAGGTTCAACGATTTGTCGATAACGCCAGCCTTTCAGCTCTTGCGGTCTTGAGCCGAGCCTAGGATGCCTTTCAAGATGATCAATATGCTCGAAGATCTTCTGGACCAGTCGACGTGCAGCTTCGGGATTGTCTAGTGCAATGTAGTCAGCAATTGCGTCAAGATCGTTGAGTGCTGGTTCGGCCCAGATTACTTCAGCCATCTGGACATCCGTCGTTTCGCCTGCTTATGGGTGACTGATCGGCCTTCTTCAATCGCCTTTTCCCCGCGAGCAATACCTTCGAGCAATGTCATACGACGCTGCAAGGTCTCGAAGGTTTCAACATCGACAAGATATGCTGACGGAACGCCATGCTGCGTAATCAGGATCGGCTCTCGATCCTTCTCGAGTTGGTTCAGGATCTCTCGTGGCTTGGCGCTTCAGTGTGGTAACGAGTTCAGTTCGCATAGAGTGATACTAAAGTAGCACTTTCAGAAAGGCAAGGTTGCCTGATCAGTAATTCTTGCTCTCTCCAAACATCAACTCACTCGTATTTTGCTTTCGCTGCCTCCGAACTTTTCTTCAACTCCCCAAGCATACGTTCGTACTCCACGTCACCGCGTAGAGGTTGGAGAAGCGGATCCCGCTGAAACCACGGATAACAGGGAAACCCGGTTGCAATAGCCCGCGCCAACCATTGCCGCGCCTTAGCTTTATCACCGAGTTGTGCATAAGCTACGCCGACGCTGTAATGAACGTGATGGTCCTGATATGAACCTGCGAGCACCTCTTCGAGCAGTTTTTCTGCACGCCCTTTCTCATGACGCGCAGCTAGAAAACTAGCAAGGGTCGCCTTGGCGCGCTGCTCAGCCTGTGCACTGCCGCGAAGGTCTGTAAGGATTTTCTCTGCCCGCTCCTGTCCACTATGATAGTAGTAAGCCTGGGCCAGATACCAATCCGTCACCGGGGCCGAACCAACACTACGCGCTTCCTCCAGCAAGGCGACAGATTCCGAATATAGACCGCTGACAAGGGCTGTCGTACCTCGCACGCGCAAAGCTTCGAGCTTGTTCAGAGGATTGATTCGTAAACCCTCACTAACTTCAGCTTCAACCAACTCCAGTAAACCCAGATGGTAGAAGGCGGCGGCACGGTAATAGTGCGGCTGCTCCAGATTCGGATTTAAAGCGAGAGTTCGGTCGCTCTCGACTATAGTTTGCTCCCAATTGAACTCGGAGTTGCGATAAACAGCGGCCAAAGCTTCATGAGCTTCCGCCAGGTTGGCATCTAAGCCAAGCGCGCGATTAGCAGCTTCCTTAGCACGCTCGTCCCAACTTTGCACCTCTTCCGGTCGCGCGAAACGAATCCGCATTTGAGCACTAGCTTCAGCGAGGCCGGCGTGCGCAAGCGCGTAGTTCCCGTCGAGACGCAGCGCGTCTTCGAACGCTTTTACGGCCGCAAGCGTATCTTCCCTGGTGTAGCGCACGAGTTTCGACCGACCTAATAAATACAATTCGTACGCCGCGACGTTTTCCGTATAGCGACGATAAACGCGGGATTGCTCAGCTGCGGTCATCTTGATTCTGAGTGCATCAGCGATCTGTGTCGCAACAGCATCCTGCAAACTCAAAATGTCCGTCCGTACTTTATCGAACGGCTCTCCCATATCAGTTCCTCATCACTCGTGCGGACCAGTTGCACGTTAACTTGCAAACGCTCACCCGACTTCTGCAATGTGCCGAGCACTACGTAATTGCAGGATAATTCTTCACCCACTGTCTTTGCACTTACAGCCTGTCCTTCATACTTGAGGATCGCATTCGTTGGGCGAACGCGAATTTGATGAACGTTAGCCAGTCGTGTAGTAATCGCGTCCGCGAGTCCGGTTGTGAGGAAAGCTGTATCTTCGTCTGCATTTAGCGGACGGAATGGCAAGATTGCCAGAGTTATTGTTTCGCCCGCGGCCGTTGGTGTCGACCGTAACCGTTGCCGCAAAAATAACACTAAGCCACAAATCAGCAGCAGCAACAACACACTTGCACCGATAAACAGATGCCTTCGCGAAATGCGTGCAACCGGTCTTTGATCTGCCGGTGCGGTAGGTGGAACCACTTCCGATGCGAGTTTCTGACGTTGCAGATCGTGGTTCAGGGTCTTTAAGTCGACAAGCAATCCTCTCGCAGTTTGGTAACGTTCGTTGGGATCTTTCGCCAGAGTTTTTCTGATAATGCGCTCTAAATCTGCTGGAACTGAGGGTGAGTAGCGAGCCAGGGGCGTAGGTTCGCGGTCCAGTAGCGACGCTAACACGTCACTCTGAGTTGTGCCTTCAAACGGTCGTCTTCCTGACACCATTTCATAGAGAACGACGCCGAGACTCCAAACGTCAGTTCTTGCGTCAACCTCTTGCCCGCGAGCTTGCTCGGGTGACATATAACTGAGCGTGCCTAAAACAACTCCATCCGCAGTATTCACAAGAGTTGGGGCCTCGGGTTGGACGAGGCCTTGTTGAAGCAGCTTGGCGAGTCCGAAATCGAGTACCTTCACGAACCCATCGTCGCGCATCATGATGTTTTCGGGTTTAATGTCTCGATGGATGATGTTCACCTCATGCGCTGCCGTGAGAGCTAACGCTACTTGGGTAGCGATCTCGATAATCCTTCCAATCTCGAGCTGGCCACGATTGATCGCCTCGCGCAAACTCACTCCGTCAATGAATTCCGTGGCAATGAAGTAAGTCGAATTTGTGCTCCCGACCTCATGGATCGTGATGATGTGCGGGTGATTGAGTGAGGATGCTGCCTTTGCTTCTTGCAGAAACCGGCGAACGCGGTACTGGTCTGAAGTGGCTTCACTCGGCAGGAGCTTCAGAGCAACTTTCCGGTCGAGAAGGGTATCGGTAGCCAGATAGACTTCACCCATACCACCCGCCCCAATCTGGGAGTGGATCTTATAGTGAGAAATGACGTCGTTTTCGTGGACAGGCATGAAGGTGCAATGGGGAACTCGACGACGTGACGGTATGGCGCGGTAGCCTGACTGTCAAGGGCTGCTGTTTTCTGCACTCCGAAGGGAGTGCGACTCAACTCGCCGGGTATTGGCAGCTCTATAACGAAAACAATGATCCGATTCTTCCTGGTTAAGAAAATCGATTACTTAATTCGACGAACACTCGCGCATTCAAAGTGAGACGTCATCTTTGCCAGATGTAACGATTCCTTCGAAAAGTTTGGCCGAGCCCTCGGGTTGAACCTCTTTCTTAATTGAAAAGCTTGACACCCCGATCACGTAGGTATAGCGAATCAGCGCGTCGCGATCGTTGCCCTTTCCGCGCCGCTCTGTCACCAGACGTATATGCGCCGCTGTGGTAGTGCTTTCTCGCTCAACCACCTTTTCGTCATTGATGCTGGTCCCGTTGAGTTTCACATTCTCTTTGCTATTCGCCTTTGGCTCCTCCGGATACTCATAATTAAATATTGACGTGAGATTTTCGCCCGTCGACTTTGTCACAGTGAGGTGCGAGGGAATCGAAACCTCCTTGTTCGCCCGATAGTCGAGGTAGACGAAATTCCTGTTGGCAACGCTCTCCCGTCAGCAGAGAAAGTCTTCTGGCTTGACGGTCGGTGTTTGCGCGCAGACAGGCAGAATTGAAAACAGCGCGAATAGCGTAAAGAGCAAGGAGCGTTTCATTAAGTTAATTTCCTCCGTTTCAATAACACAGACCGTTCAAGACGCAAAGGACTGAGCAGACCGGCAAATTCTCTAACTGTCGAAAATTCTGCGTGCAGACGTCGGAGGAGAAGCGCTGACGGAACTAGAGTTTGCCAGCAAGTGCCTCTACCAAACATGATTGAAGCACATTACGAAAGCAATCGCCCCTAACCAAGTTCAAGGCGCTTCCTTAGACGCGCAAAACGTCCAACCGAGAAGAACAGCGTTAATCATCGCCGGGGAGAAAGGCTATACCGATACCGTCCGGTTACTTGAAGTAGCCGGAGCGAAGCAATGAGCGTAAACTCGCCCCATCCCGAGTGCGATGGCTTGAAAGTTTTCAAGGAAGGGTTATGCAACGCATGAGAAACTTGATCATCGTGTTTTCAGTGCTATTCATGTTTTTGGATGTAGCGCTGCCAAACGAGCTGCACGAAGTCCGGAAACCGAAGCATTATTGCGCGCTGCGAGCGCTGGAAACGCCGACACAGTCAAAACGCTATTGGTCTCTCCGAACGTTGACGTCAATGGCATTGATGATCAAGGCAACACTGCCTTAATTCAGGCGGCACGCTTCGGACACGATGAAGTAGTAAAAGATTTGTTGGTCGCCAGGGCCGATGTGACGGTAAAGAATTCTGAAGGCAAAACGGCTCTGATGTTGGCAGCTGAAGGCGGGCATGACCGGACGGTTGCGGTGCTGACGCAGGCGGGCGTCAGGTAAGCGCACGCGCCAGGTTTCTTACGAATCTCTTCTTGCAAAGGATGCCGCATCATGAAGCTTGAACTGGACGCTGAGATATTGGAGTTCAAGATCGCTCCAACAAAAAAACGACCGATGACAGTTGATTATCTTTCAACCAGTCGGGAGGTCCTCATTCACGCTACACTTCCAGACGAAAAATCAATAAGATTCGATACTAACTCAGAGGAAGTGATCCTTAGTTTTCGACAGCTTGATTTACGGCTGTCCGAAGTTGCCGTCCGGCAAATCTTTGAGGCATTGCCGCCGGAGATGTTGCGCAGAATGTGAGTTTTAGGATTAGAGGGCAAAAAAAGGAGGTCCAAGATGGGGATTATCCTCTTAGTGATTCTCATTCTCTTGTTAATTGGTGCGATGCCAAGATGGCCCCACAGCAGGAACTGGGGGTACTGGCCAAGCGGAGGAATCGGAACGATTCTCTTGATCGTTCTTATCCTTTTTTCTTCTCGGAAGAATATAAAGAATCGATGATAACGTGAACTTGGCCGGAGACACTAAGGGCCGTAAAGAAAAACTGAAGAAAAACTACTACCCGCTCGTCCAAGACTTACGATGAAGATCATTCGCGTAATGGCGCTCTCTTGTGTGGCCCTCTTGGGTTCGGTTGCGGTTCACGCTAAAGACGCGCCTATTCAATACAAGATCCGAATTGACCTAGCCGATCTCACAAGCTTTGCTGTCGAGATGAAGATCCAGAGGCAGCGGCCCGGTTTGCTGCGGGTGGCGATGGCAGTCCACCCTGAATACGACGATCGGTACTTCCGCTATATCGAAAATTTCTCCGCATCCGACCCGCGCGGCGGTCAACTCACCGTTGGTCGTGAAGAAGATACGGTCTGGCGTATCGACAACGCACCGCAGCAGACACACATCCGATATCGTCTTCGCCTGCCGGCACAACAGTTGGCTCTTCGTCAATCGTGGAAGCCGTTCCTCACACGTGATGGAGGTATGGTCGGTGACCTTCATTCACTCATGTATGTCGTTGGCGAAGAAAAACGTCGTGCTCGGCTCGACCTCGAAATGCCAGCCGATTGGACCGCTGCGTCGGGTCTCGAGCCGACATCAAATCCCCGAAGTTTTACAGGTTCTACGGAGCTGTTACTCGACTCGCCGATCATGATCGGTAAGCTGAAGCAATGGCAGTTTGTTGCTGCCGGCGTGCCGCACAGTGTCGTGATCTGGTCGGCTTCGAGCCAGCCGACAACCGACCTCAAGCCCATTCTCGATAGCATTAAACAGCTGGTCACTCAGTCGATCCGTGCGTTCGGTAGGCCGCCCTACCCGCGTTATGCTTTTCTGTTACAGGAAGGTGGACAGTCAGCACTCGAACATCACACGTCGTTGAATGTTGGTCTCTCATCCCGTCTCGAAGATCTCTTCGAAGAGATTGCGCATGAGTACATCCATGTTTGGAACCTGATGGATGTGCGTCCTAAAGAGCGGGTTGGTATTCGCTATCGTTTTGCCGATCCGACTGGGGTCCTTTGGTGGAGCGAAGGGGCCACGATAATGTTTTCCGATCTACTCATTCGGCGCGGTCGGATCTCTGGTGAGAGTCGCTCGCGTATCGAACGTCTTGAATCGCTGATGGCACGATACTTTTCATCACCCGGCTATTCGAACCAGTCTGCCGAAAAGGTCAGCAAGGGAGACTCCCATCCGGAGATTCTCGGCGACAATTTTGCCAGTACTCATCTCCAGGGCGAGCTGCTTGTCACGATGCTTGACCTCGAGATCCGAAGCGAAACGGAAAACCGCAGGAACGCGACTAACGTGATGCTCCGGCTTGCCGAAAGGTTCGACTCCGAGCGCGGCATGAACAACACTGATATCGAACGAGCCATAGAAGAAGTGTGCCATTGCGATAAGAAGCAGTTTTTCCGCGACTACATCTACGGTGCGCGTGTGATCGACTTCAACCGCTACCTCCAGCTGATCGGACTCCGATCCGAGGTTCAAACCATTCCCGCCGTGGACGACAGTGGTCAGTCGGTCGTCGATCTTCGAATCGTTCCGCTTTCGTTTGAGAGTGAAGGTGACTTTAAGGTCAGGATCATGAACCCCGAGAGCATCTGGGCCAAAGCAGGCATCCGCACAGGTGACACGATCATTTCGGCGGACGAAAGAAAAATTTCCACTTGGCAGGATTTTCGTGGCTGGCTGGGACGGTTGAAGATAGGTGACACTGCGCGTCTCATAATCAGCCGGGAAGGAAACACGCAAACTATCGAAGTGCCGATCAAAGGTTTCTCACGAGCGGTCGTGCGTATCAGTGAGTTGAAAGAGGCGACGGCTAAGCAGTTGATGCTTCGCAAGTCATGGCTAAACGCGAATTAATGATCAGGTCTGCGATCTCTTTCCCTGTTCTCACTGAACCTGCGCCGCGAACCGGCTGAGGGTCTTCCTAACTCTGCAAGTAACGACTGCGCAAGACGCCCATATGATGCAGTTCATGTCCGGCAATGATGTAAGCCAACGCGCGAACGCTGATATCATTCTCGTTAGCTTTTCCGTGTCGCAACCACTCCGTTTCATTTAAGGGTCGAAAGAGTTGAATCGTTGCTCGACGAACAGTCGCGTACTCCTCCGCCATGTCGGCGAGGTTGCGACTATCAAAGTCTGTCTCGCGCACGTAATCCTCTTGTTCATACCCGGGCAGCGGAGTTTGGTCGTTTCGTGCAAAACATAAGGCGCGATAACTGAAGATTCTCTCGGCGTCGATAACATGGCCCAACAGCTCCTTCACGCTCCACTTGTCTGGGGCGTAGCGGAAATTGGCCTGGTCGGGGCGAATAGTTCGCAGCAACGACAAGCTGTTTTGGATCTGTTGTTCCAGGGTTTGGATTATGTCGCCTTCCGCCACAAGCGTGACGTACTTTGAAAACTCCGGCGCGTGTTCGATTGGGGCTGGCTTGGTGGCTGCTGCCTGACTCACGTTAAGACTCCTTTGAAAATATATTTGAGAATTGTGGATACCTCGCTATCTCAAATCGTCATCGACAGGATGGTCACAAGTTGGTCACAAATGAAAAACGGCGGGTGCTTCCACCCGCCGCAAGTCATTGCTAATAATGGTGAGCCGAGCAGGGCTCGAACCTGCGACCCGCTGATTAAGAGTCAGCTGCTCTACCAACTGAGCTATCGGCCCGTGTGTTTGATAGCGGGAAAAATTATACGTGCGATGAAAGGAGTGTCAAGCAAGCCTGCCTTCAATCTGGCGCGTCCGCTCGCGCGAGTGCACAGCACGACGACAAATGAAAACCTCACTCAGCCGCGGTGGCGCAATGGGCGTTGGCAAGCAAGTCGTGGACAGCGGTGATCAGCCCCTCGACATTTGGCTTCGCGACGTACGCGGCGGCGCCGGCAGCCATAGCTTCACGACGATGAATCTCGTACGCGTCGCCGGTGTAGAAGATGCATGGCACTCCAGGAGCGAGCGTGTTCAACTTCTCGCATAATTCCAACCCCGTGCCATCAGGTAACCGTTTGTCGAGGACGAACAGATCGTAACTGTGGCTCTCAGCCAAATTGCAAGCTTCTTGCATGGTCGCGGCAGTGTGAACCTCATAGTTCTCCTCCGCCAACAAAAGCTGAAGCATTTCAGAGGTATCGTGATGATCGTCGACGCAGAGCACACGGCATTTCGAATCAGACATTGGGGAAACCTCCTTGTTCGGGTCATTAGCTCTCTGAACGTTTCAGAGCCGTGAATGGGAGAATAGGATTATAAGCGCGAGCAACCGAATCCGCTACCCATAGGACCGTTTTCTTTGTGTGCGGTGCCGTACCGAAGAGGGTACAAAAGGCTGGAACCCGCCGGACATTGCCACTTTCACTAACGTACCTACGTAAACGGATCGTTCACCTTTCTTGCGATCCAATACTAGACCAGGTGGGCAGCCCTCCTGCCCACCGCCATCATGCCGCGCACAATTATTGATTCGTAAACGGTGAGCCGCTCTTCATTGCTTTCAAGAGCTGATTGAGCACTTCGAGGTCTTCGTCTTCCGGTTCCAACTCGCGATACTTCTCCAACGTTGCCGATGCCGCATCAATGTCCCCGAGCTTGTGATAGACCAGCGAAAGATTGAAGTAGACGAGCGAGAAGCCTGGCTCGATCCGCGCAGCAGCTTCGTAATGAAGCTTGGCGAGTTGCAGATCGCCGGCGTCGTAGTAGAGGTTCGCCAGGTTGTAATGCGCTTCAACGTGTCGCGGATCGTTCTTCAGTGACAGGGTGAAGTTGTCGAGTGCGTTGGAAAGTTGTCCGCGCTCGAGATTGATGATGCCGAGGTTGCAATACGCTTCGGCAACATTGTCTCCTTCAGTGATCGCTTCGTGGTAATGCTCAGCGGCCGTAGCGTCACCTTGTTCGTGCAACAGCAACGCTTCTTCAAACGGTGTTAACAGCCGCGCGAGCCGCGGCGTCTCGATGCGAAAGAGATTGAGTTGGCCCTGAAGCTCCGCTTCGATCTGCCGCAGGCTATGTCCCTGGGCGCGCAACTCACGCACGCGCCGAAACTGCGTCAACGCATTGAAGTCGTAAAGATAATCAGGTGACTGGGATGCCGGCGACGCCTGAATAACGCCCTGTTCGGTCCAACGTCGAATAGTCTTCTCACTCAATCCGAAGAGTTGCTTAATCTCTCGAATCGAGTAGGAAGATTTGACACGTTGGTAATCTGCCTTTGACGGGACAGGTGAGGGAAATGAGATTACCTTAGGGCGCGGTTCTTTCATTTACTACAAAAAGGCCTAACCAACTTTGCGCTTCTTCGCGGTGCGCGGTTTCACCAACTCGATCTGCGGCTTCTTCTTTTCAGCGGCCGCCTTCACCATCGGCTTGCGATTCGAAGCCTGCAAGCTCTTCTTGAGCGCGCTCATGATATCAAGTCGCGGCACTTCTTCAACTTCAAACTCTACAACCTTCTTACCCTTGATCTTCGAGTCGATGAGTGTGCGGAGCGCTTCGTAATAGTTGTCAGCCGTATCGATCTCTGAAAGCGACGTGGCCATTTCCTGGACCAACGTCGTCGCCAGTTTCATTTCGTTCTTGTTCAGTTTCGTTGCGTCGAGTTTCTGAACGTTCTCGAGATCGGGAACGTCTTCCATCTTGCGCAGTTCGTGCGGGTAATGAAGCTTCTGCAACACGAGTCCGTCTTCGTGCGGAAACACGGCCACGAGATCTTCGCGATCGCGCAAAACGACTTTTCCCACTCCGATCTTGCCTGTCTGTTTCATCACTTCGCGCAGCAACGCGTATGGCTTTTCTGAAACGGCGCCGTCGGGGCCCGCGAAGTATGGCGCATCGTAAAACGTGGTGGGGATCTCGCTGCGATCGACAAAACCTATGATGTCGACGGCCTTGGTCGTCTTGATTTTTATCTTCGCGATGTCGTCAGGTTCGACAATCGCCCAGCGCTCGGGCTCGTACTGATAGCCTTTGGTGATCTGATCGTTAGTTACAACCAGACCGCACTTTTTGCAGCGCTTGTCGTAGCCGATTGGACCATAGTCCTCGCGATGCAACTGGTTAAACTGAATCTTTTCACTGGTTTCGATGGCGTTATAGATGCGGACCGGAATGGCAACCAGCAAGAATCGAATGTGACCCTTCCATATAGATCTCATAATCAGGGGCTCTCCTCTCGCGAAATTATGCGGGCGAAAACTGTCTAAGTAAAGGCTTAATTTTTCACGGATGGGACAAAACCGATTAGACGCCGGCGTGCTGGAGGGCGTTTCGCATGGCGCCCGCGGTTTGCCAGCGCTGTGCAGGATCCTTTGCTAGCGCGCGGTCGATTATGTCGCAAACTACGGGCGGAATGTGGGGTGCCCGTTGACGCAGCGGTACCGCCTGTTGCTCGAAAATCGCCCGAATCGTGTCGTTAACGCTCGATTTACTGTTGAGATTGAGCGCGAGCGAGCCCGACAGCAAACTGTAGGCAGTCATACCGACGGCGTAAATATCCGACTGCGGTTTGACGTCGCGAAAATTGCGCAGTTGTTCGGGTGGCATGTACGCCAAAGTGCCGGCCATTTCACCCGCCATCGTTACACCACTCATGCCGGATTGAGTGAAGCTCTTCGCCAGTCCGAAGTCGGTCAACTTAGCGACGAGATTCGGCGGGCGGCCGGAGACGAGGATGTTCTGATCTTTGAAGTCGCGATGAATGTAGCCTTGCTCGTGAGCGAACGACAGCGCATCGAGTGCCTGGGAGATGATCTCGATGCCGTCCGGGTAAGCGAGATAGCCGCCATTCAATTCCGCAAGTCGGGCTGCGTCGGCGCCTTCGATGAACTCCGTCACGAGATAGACGACGCCGTTATGCGTGCCGCGATCGATGAACTCGACGATGTTCTGATGTTTCAACGCGGCGGCGACATCGATCTCGCGCATAAATCGTTTCATGGCTTTCTCGCTGACCGCGAATTCCGGCAGCAACGTTTTGATCGCGACCGCGCGACCGTTCTTCTGTTCGCGACCCAACATCACGCAACCCATGCCGCCGCGACCGAGTAGTTTGACTGTGTCGTAACCCGGTATCGCTTGTGGCGATTTCTTCATTTCGATCCGGCAGTCTTCACACAGAAACGTCAAACGCTCGTCCGGCGTTGCTGCTTCGGCCTGCTCGCGCCGGCCGCAGTTGAGACATTCGACCATCACGAGTATTGGACGCGTCGGGATTGCGTCCTGCGTTGTGTCGGAGAGATCCGTGGACGGCACCGCGCTTACTTCGACAAACAGAATCGTCTCACCACACTGGATCACATCGCCGTTCTTCAGAAACGCGTCGTTGATTCGTTGACCATTGAGAAATGTGCCGTTCGTCGATCGCAGATCGCGGACGAAGGCACGCGGCGGGTTGATCTCAAGAAGACAGTGATTACGCGAGAAGTAACGATCGTCGGGGAGGCAGAGGTGTGCTTCCGGGTTTCGGCCGATTAGGAAACTGTCGTGCTGGGTGAATGAAAAGATGCGGCCTTTGTATGGACCGGCGGTGACTTTAAGGCTGACTCGCATGAAAACAAGGATTCAAACCAAATTTAAGGAGTGCGTTCAATCTCGAGATCGTCAAAAGCTACTTCAAACACGTCGCTGGTGTAAAAACCCACGCGCCCGCGCCGGTAGTTCTCGCGATCGGTGATGGCTCTCAGCAACCGCCCGTTTGCAAAGAATGCCAGCTGGTTGCCCTTTATTTTGACCTCCAGCTCATTCGTTTCCGAGCCTGACTTGATCGCATCGGATTCTGTTTTTTCGACCAGCGTCGACTGAACGCCGGCTTTATGCACGATGATTTCATACGAAGGTTCAGCACCCGGGTAGATCAGCAGGGCGTAATCTTCGAGTTGACCCGCGCGAGATTGAACGCAATGGACCATCAAGCCAAAACCGGAAGCCGGCGCACTGCCGCTGACGCTGCGAGCCTTGACGCGTATCGTGGCGTTCTCAGTGCTGTACTCGTTTGACGGAGCGTACATCACGACAAACGTTCGCTCCTTTGAAACCATGTGATACTCGCCGTCCACGTACCAGATCCTGCCGAACTGCGAAGTGCCCGTGCCCCACTTCGACTGACTGAAATCGTCAGTCAACATCGCAGGCGGGCCCACGTTTGCGTTCGCGTTCGTATTTGAGTTGACGTTGGTGTTCGCTGAAATGTTGGCGTTGCGGTTAGATTCACGAGTATTGGCGTTGGCTGTGTTGCTGTTCGAGCCCATACTCGCGAGCGCGATTATCATGACAACCAGACCAGCCCCGATTACGAGGACCGCGGCGAGCCCGCCGAGTATCCACCAGACCGCGTTTGACTTCTTCGCCGGTTGGGCCGGTGTGGGAGTCCATTGCTGAGGTGGAGGTGGAGGCGATGTCGGCGGTGGTGGCGGCGGCGACGTTGGCCGTGGTGGTGGTGGCGGTGCTACCGTCGGTGCAGGCCGGTAAATCTCAGTTGGCGGCGGTTCCGACGTATCTCGCGGCGGCGGATATCTAACTGTCGCGTTTAAATCGGTGGTTGGGGCCGCATCGCTGGTCAGCGGTGTGCCGTCGTCCAAACAAAAGTTCAGGGAAAGATCGGCATACGTACGGTTGCAAGTGGGGCAGCGCTTCATTTATTCATCGGGCCCAGCAAGGCCGGAGCCATTTTCCATTTTCCGTTTGTCATTTTTTGCGGAGCGTTAGTGTTACATGGGTCTTCAGAAATGAAAAATGGAAACTGACAAGTGGTAAACGGAAAATGAACAGATTAAAGGAAAGTTGAAACTCGCTCAAGAGCGAATCGGTTTGCCGCAACGGCCGCAGAACTTTGTTCCCGCCGGATAGCTCGAACCGCAACTGACGCAGAACACTTCGACGGGTTTTGGCTGGCTCCAGTCCAGGGCTGATGTTCCGATAGGAATACCGCATCGACCACAAAACTTGATCCCTGCGGCATACGTCTGTCCGCACCGCTGGCACATAACCTCGCTCGCCGTAGCGGGCGGCGGCGTTACAGGGGCGGGGGGCGTTTGCGGCGGCGACAACTCGCCGGTCACTGGTTGAAACATCGTGTTTCCGCACCGGCCGCAAAATTTCACTCCTTCCGCGAAACGAGATTGGCACTTGGTGCACATAACGACAACCAGCGTCGCAGAGTTTCCACTTCTGCTGTCGAGGCTGCCGCCACGCGATGGGGTTAGTTGATTACTCGAAACGCCAATCTTCAACTGCGCCTCGATGATCTGTTCAGCTACGTCACTCTTGATTTCGATCACGCGCTCGTCGTCAGGCTCGCCTGACTTCGAAACTCGCAACACGTGTTGTCCAGGCGCAACGGACGTCAGTATCACGCGCCCCGATCGGCCCACGCTCCCGTAGCGTTCGTCGTCCACGTAAACTTCGGATCCTGACGGGGCCATGATCACGAGTCGCGAATCGCCGCGTTTCGTCGTTGGCCCAGCATCTGCTGCAACTGCGGCCGCAAAAGTATCGAACCACTCCGTCGCACTCGCCGGACGATCGTTTGGTTCCACTGCAAGCGCCTTCATGATCGTCGCCTCGATCTCATCGCTTAGATCGGATCGAAGAGTCGACAGAAGCGGCGGTGTTTGTGTCAACTTCTGAGCGATCAGTTGCGTGATGTTGCCGGTGAAGGGAGGACGTCCACCGAGCATGTGATATGCGATCGTGCCGAGTGCGTAGATGTCGGCGCGAGCGTCCAGCGCGACCTCCGGTTGCATCTGCTCGGGCGCCATGTACTCCGGAGTGCCGATAATTCCACGTGAAGCTGGTCCACTCGCGGAAGTAACATCGGAACGATCGGCGTTCACGATCTTAGCGAGACCGAAGTCGCCGACTTTCACGAATCCATCATCGCTGCCGGTCTTCCGCTTTTGTTGCATGAGAAAGATGTTTGCGGGTTTTAGATCTCGATGCAGGATTCCTGCGTCGTGCGCGGCTTCGACGCCGTTGACAACCTGTTGCATGATCGCGGCCGCTCTTTGTGGTGTGACCGTTCCTTCGCGACGCAGCAAGTGATAGAGCGACTCGCCTTCCACGTACTCCATGACAAGAAAGAACACGCCGTCGGGACTCTTGCCGAAGTCAGTTACGTCCACCACATTTGGATGACGAATGGATGCAGCGGAACGTGCTTCGCGCTCGAAACGCGCGATCGCTTCCCCTTCCTGGAGATCTTCGTCGTTAAGGATGTCGGGACGGACGGTTTTTACAGCAACGCGGCGAGTGAGCAGGTTTTGGTCGCGGGCGAGATAAACCTGGCCCATCGCACCGCGACCGAGTCGTTTTTCGAGGAGGTAACGCGAGTTGAGCAGGCGGCCGCCCGGCAGCGTGTGTTTCGTGCCCGCTTCGTCTTGCGGACAGGTTGCCACATCGTCTTCATAGCAGACTTCGCAACGAGGGCACTCACGCATCAGTAACGTTTATTCTTTCAGCCTGCTGGTACGGGTACTTCCGACGTGCATGCGGAACAGCGAGTCGCGCCCAACGGGATCGCTGTCAGACAGTACGGGCAATCCTTCGTGTTGGGTGGCGGCGGTGGTTGGGCGCGCAGCCGGTTGACGGCCTTGACGATCATGAAAACAACCCACGCGACGATCAGAAAAGTGATTACGTCGTTGAGAAATCGGCCGTACGCAATGACCGGAAGACCGGCCAACTGCGCGGCGGCCAGCGACTCCGGGCGTTGACCCGACAAATCGATAAACAGATTCGAGAAGTCGACCTTGCCGAATAGCAGGCCGATGGGCGGCATGATTACGCCCTCGACAAGCGACGTGACGATTCTTCCAAATGCAGCACCAATAATAACTGCAACCGCCAGGTCGATAACGTTTCCGCGAGCGATGAATTCTTTGAATTCTTTGAACATGTTGCCCTCCTCTGGTTAGTGCCGGTTGGCAAATTCAATGGCAGCCCTTTGCAAGTTTGAACCCGGCTTTTTCTGCTTCGTCCGTGGTCTTGAAAATGACTTTGTTTGCTTCGGCGATCTCTTTCTCGGGGCGACAGGTGCCGAGGTAGTAAGTTTTGGATTTCTTGTCGGCGATGATCTCCGGTACTTCAGTCGCTTCCGGCGTCTCAGGGGCGGCTTCGGCCATTGCCGCCTGCTCCTCTTTCTGCTGCCGTCGCATCGCGACCGTCTCTTCAGCTGCAACATCAAGCACTCGCAAGGTTGGTCCACCCGCGACCGTCGTTACTTGCAACTGGAAACCGTCGCAACGCATTTGTTGACCACGATATCGATAGGAACTCCACGTCGCCGGCAACTGCAACGACTGAGTGATCAGTTTTACGAACTCTTCCACAGTTTTGGCTTTGAAGTTTTCGTCGTAGCCAATCCAAAGCGACGTGAGTTTCTGGTCCAGGAGGTCAAGTGAGATGCTGCGCACACCTTCAAACTTCGTCTTATCGATCTTGGGATCGAAGTGGGGATTGATCGTCGTCTTGGAAACGCCGAAATCGTCAGTCCGTCCGAAGTCGGTTTGGGGGACGAGGGCCTTGATCTCGTCCTTCGTCATCCCCAGGCGGAAGCCGAGCATTTCGGGCGCGGCAGGGATTTCAGTGATTTTCTTCGTGCACTGGGCGGCGGCAGTGACGGCGATGCCGAGCACAATGGCAACGAGTAAGGGGACGGAGGACGGGCGTAACAATGGCATGGGTCGGAAATTAAGGCCAAAGCTGGGACCGTGTCAATGTGGGCTCTGTCAAAAACTGAAATCGTAGCCACGCTCTAACGACCAGTTGATGCGACCAGCGACTGATCGGAAAGGATCTGCTTGAGACGGGAAACCATATCTCCCTCAAAGGTATTCGGTTCGCGCCGGTAAACTTTCTCTCCGCATGAAACGTCTAGCCCTCCGGTATCTGCGACAAATGCCCTATTAAAGCAGTCAAGGATCTCAACCTCTCCATTCCTTGCCGGCGACGGTACGAGCAAGCCCGACAGCACGAGGCCATCCTTAGTATCCATCAGCCTCGCACCTGCGCGACCTATCACGAGTAGGAAGCGGCGATTTTTCGAAATGACGAGCCGGTTGACCCATCCGACACCTCCGATTGTGCGTTGCCACAACTGCTGACCCGTGCGCCAATCAAATCGCGAAATGATCCCGCTGCTATGAGCGACAATGAGGTTGTTGTCGTCTATCGCTAACAGTCCGACAACTTTGTCGCCTTCGGTTCTGCCTGAAAGCGCCGGAATATTGACCGAACGGCCGTCGCTGATCTGCTGCCATGGACCATCGCCGCCGGCCGGTGGGCCGAATACGAGCAGCCGTCGGTTGATCGCCAGGTATAGCCGCTTGTCGTCCACGCTGAAGTCCACCCAATGCGTCGAAGCCGTGAACTCGCGCCCGCGCGGTGTGACATTTCTCATTGTGAGAAGGTCGTACAGGCGAAACCCTCTGTACTCACCTTGCGGGTAGAAAATAAACCGGCCTGTGCTGGACCTTAGATCCAATTCAGTTTGAGCATCGACCCACTCACCCGCTGTGACTGGTGCGAGACATACTGTTTTGGAATCCAATTTTCGGCACCAGGCCGCTAAGAAACCAGCATTGGTATGCGTAAAAAACGCATGTACAAACTCGTCGTTGACACGATCAAAGGAGCGATCACTCTCAGGCACCCCCCTGGGCCGTGTGAAATCGACAGCGTTAAGTTCCCCAGCAAAGAATTTATCGGCCTCGGCATCCTGAACACTACAGGGATGCTGCTCGGTACACGGGCCATCATCTCTGGGGTTATATGCAAAGGGATCAGGTGGTGGTTCAGCGTTACCTATGACTTTCCATCTCCGCTCGGATTCCCAAGATGTGCTTAACCCGATGGAACGTATCAAACCTGTCGGACCCTGTTGAATCTCGCGGCTCTTGGAGTCGCCGGCTGGGGCCTTGCAACCTGGGTATTCAGACGGAGAGCCATAGAAGACATCACCCGCCGACGTCGATCGGCTATTTTCGTCAGCAAACATGGCCGTTGGGTTCCAATCCGCGATCGAGGGAGGACGGGTCCCCGGCTTCAAGCCAGTTGCGTCGGCTGATAGGAAGAACATGTCGGAAAGGCTCGGCGAAAGGCTCGCCGTGTTCTCAAGTCGCGGGCCGCCGGGTGCGATTCCGAAAGCCTTGCAATCACTGCTTAGATATAAAGGATGGATCTGCTCGTATCGAGACCGAGTTTCCCCTGCCAAGTGTTGGGTGACCACTTGAAGCGTTTGTTGTTGGGACGAAAAAACGAGGAACGACCCTTTTTCCCTGGAACCTACAGCAACAATGAGCAGCCTACTGGCTGTTTCGAATGCCTCACCGAGCGCGTTTATCTCATCCGAAGCAGTCCGTGCCACTTCACGTCCGTCGGACATATCAAGCACGACCGCTTCCTGATCGCCAAGAATCAAAAGCCATCGCTTGTCGGAAGTCAGAATACGTCGATGAGGTTGGAGGACATTTACAGACCATTGTCCTTCCAACGTTGTAACACGGCGATAAGGTTGGTCGATATTCAGAAGGTGCAGGCTGCCGTTCGACGCTAGAAAGAAAAACTGAGAGCCGTTCGAAATAAAGGCGGGTGGCTCGATCTCTTTCAGAAGTTCCGTGGGCGTCGACAGCCACGACAGAGTAGTCTTCAGAACATTGTCAACGTCGCCGCTCTGCCCGTCCGAATTAAGCTTTTCGAGTTCTTCTAGCGCGGCTGTAACTCGCTCAGAAGCGAGATCATCGCGCACAGTCACCAGCGTGCGATCGATTCTCTGTGCCCGGACGCGGCCGCGCTCCGCAAGCCAACGGAATCCTAAAAGCGCGATCACAAAACCCAACGCTAATGCTACTGTGATGGCAATCGCACGAGTCTTCAGCGTTCGCCTCTTATCGCGCTGCCAGAGACTATCAAAGGAGATTCCAAGCAGCCCCGCTACTAAACGCAGGCGCGCGCGCGAAAATCGTTCTTTGCGCAGGTCTACGGCCAGGGGCTCGGCGGATCGCTTCCCATTTATAACCTCTGATCCTAAAGCCGGAGGAAAACAGTTTGACTCGGGATCGTTCGAGTTAGGAGTTCCATCCACGATAACGGCGAAGATGCGATCTCCGCCGCCTTTGCTATTGAAGTACGAAATCTCCTCATTTACCCATTTAGAACGCGCGGCGTTTAGTGAACAGATGACGATGAGATTCTCTGAGTTTTGGAGTGCGTCACGAAGAGCCGCGCCGAGATCGATTGACGCACCCATTTCGTCGTTATCGCGAAAGAAGCGTCCGAGTCGACGATTTGGCTGAAGGGGAGCATCGATACCTTTGGGTACGCGATAAGTTTCCAGCGCCGAATGCAAGCGCTTCGCGTGATACTGGTCCCGCTGGGAGTAACTGATAAACGCTCGATAACGGTGTGTGTTGGAAGGTGTCATAGTTTTGCTGCGCGAACCGAGCGGCAATCACACGGGTCCGTTACAAGCACACTTATTATGACAAATCCTGCCCGAAGCGTTTCAATAACAGTGTATTTAATCCCCCGCCGGCGTTTCCTCACAAGGCCCGCCATGAACACGGATCCGAACCCCGCAAGACCATGGTTGCCGGTCTTGGAATTCGTGTCTTTTCGTACGCTAATATTTGTATTTTCGTGCCGCGTGATGGCTTACGAAAGAGTTGTTTTCAGATCGAGACTCATGCACACGGCGCTTGAACATCGGGGCAAATTCCATTCTGATGAACTTGCCAGGTCGTGCTCGAAACTACCACGCGAGGTTTCGCAAAACCCGAAACGTTGTTCAAAGAAATCCTTTGCGGTTGTGGTTAACAGTACGACTCGTTCGATGCCTTCGCTTGTCGCATGCTCCAGGAGGTGAGTCGTCAAACGAGAGCCGAGTCCACAGTGTTGATATTGCGGTGCGACGGCGGCGGATCTTAGCAAGGCAATATTGCCGTGTCGCTCCAGCCCGATCGTCGCGACAACTCGAGACGACTCATCTCTGGCAACGAAGAAGCGTCTGATGTGTTCCGCGACGCCGTCGTGCGGCAACTGAACCTCGGTTAGTAGATCTAAAACGTCGGTTAAGTCGTCGGACGACGCGTTGGTGATGGTGATGTTTTCGCAGTTCATCGTTCCTCATTCACACTTTCTACTTCGATCCAATCTCATCGATGGCAGCAGCTAGCTGGCTTCGGTCAAGCTGTGCAAACGGGAGAGACGTAAAGAGTTGCAGCCGGCGGTAGATCTGGGACGCCACGTCTTCGAATGCTTTGTACTTGTCGGTTTCGTTGCCTTCAACTGCCGCGGGATCGGGACTGGACCAATGAGCCACTAGCGGTTGACCCGGCCACACCGGACACGTCTCGCGAGCGTTGTCGCAAACAGTCACAACGAAATCAAATTCCCACCCTTCGAATTGTGCCCACGATTTGCTGCGGGCCTCCGACGCGTCAATATCGTAGAGATCCTTCAACACTAGAATGGCTAGCGGGTTAACTTTACCGGTAGGAAACGATCCGGCACTGAACACCTGAAAGCGGGACCCTCCCAACTTCCTCAACAAGTACTCGCCAAAGATACTGCGCGCAGAATTACCGGTACACAAGAAGAGTAACTTGTAAGGCTTGGTTTCCATGTTTCTCACGTCGCCAGCTATCCATCGATGTCTTCAAACGGCATGAGCCATCGCAATAGCACCGTCGCGGCAATACCTCCGGCAAGTTGGGCGAGGATAAAACCCGGCACATCTGCCGGACGAATTCCGGCAAAAGTATCACTCAAGGAACGCGCAATGGTTACTGCTGGATTGGCAAAAGAAGTTGAAGATGTGAACCAATACGCTGCGGTTATGTATGCACCGACTGCGATTGCGACTTCGACAACTCGCGACCGACTCGCGCCGAGGATCACACCGACCAATCCAAGTGTCGCGATAGCCTCGCTGAATAGTTGGGCCATTCCCGTTCGGGGATGATGTGACACAAAAATCGCCGGCAGGCCAAACATCGTATTTGCCGCCATGACCCCACCAATCGCTCCCGCTAGTTGAGCCAGCAAGTAGTAGGGGACATCGCTCCACGGGAAACCAAATCGCCATGCGAAAGACAGCGTCACGACCGGATTGAAGTGCGCTCCCGATAACGGAGCGAAACTAATAATCAACGCGATGAGAGCAGCTCCTGTGGCCGCAGTGTTGGCGAGCAAGGTCAAGGCTGTGTTTCCCTGTGCGAGGCGCTCAGCCATGATGCCGGAACCTACTACTGCGGCCAGGAGAAAAAATGTGCCGAACGCTTCAGCAGCAACCCGTTTCGCTAACGGCTGACGCATTTGTGACTCCAATCGGTGTTGGCGCACAGCACGACGTAGCGCTTTCAACTTTAATTGTTTCGGAGACGCTTGCAGTGTCTTCCAGCTTTGTGCCGCACTCACAAGGCGCAGTTTCGGAAAGATTGTCCTGGAGCACGACGAATACTTCCCACTCATTGCCGTCGGGATCGCGTACCCAGGTCTTGTCCTGAAGTGCATAACAACAGTTGGTCTGCATTTCGTCGCGCGTCAAGAGCCCCGACTCGATCCATTTTTCGCGAACGGCCGAAACATCCTCTGTAGATCCTACCTGGATTCCCAAATGCGAGAGTGCCCCTCGTTCGTTAAAGATGCTCTGGTTGAGCGTCAAATTCAACGGTGGATTTTGCACGTCGAATTTTGCGTATCCCGTTCGAACCTTGCTCGGTTCGAGGCCCAGGAGTTTTCGATAGAACTCAAGACTCGCGTGTATGTCTTTCACGTTCAAGGCCAGGTGCGCTTTAAGCGCCTGAACCGGTTTTTGCTCGTTTTGCATGTCAAACTCACTCCTTATCTTCAAAAAAGTATCACTGTATATATGCCCAAGCGCATATTCGAGGCGCAGTATGCACCCGTCCAGGATATATGTCAAGCCGTATGTCTTATGTTATTATCGCGGGCGTATGAAAAGGACAGAGAAGCCGTTTGATCGTGAATTGTTTTTTAAGGCGTTGGCGGATCCGACTCGACTGCGGATTATCAACCTGATTGGAGGCCAGGAAGTTTGTGTTTGCTTCTTCGTTGAAATACTGAACACGAACCAGCCGAAAATCAGCCGGCACCTCGCGTACTTACGACGAGCTGGCATCGTTGCCGCGCGACGTGAAGGTGTCTGGATGCATTACCGTCTTGCAACTCCGAATGATGAGAACGCCGCCAAGGTCCTTCGCGACGTCCGTGAGTGGCTCGCAAAGGACCATCTCATGCTGCAAGATGCCCAGCGCTTGAACAAGATCTGTTGCGCCCCACAGTTGCCGGTCCAACTGCAAGGGAGCCCCAAACCCGCCCCAATCCAAATCACCGGCTGAGCCCGGGCATCGCGAACGTCGTTTTGTAATAAGTCGAGAAAGGGAAATGGTACCCGCGGCAGGGGTCGAACCTGCGACCTTTCGCTCCGGAGGCGAACGCTCTAATCCACTGAGCTACGCGGGCGTGAGTTTAAGTTCGAAGCGAAATCTAACGCATGCCAAGGAGACCCGTCAAACGCAGCTTGTCGACCGAACTTCACGTCGGCCGTCATGATGGACACAGCGATGCATCGATGACAATTGCGACTTCGCTACTCGGTGTCGTCAACTCACCTTCCACAACGCGAGTTTACGAGGTTCGAGTTTGAAGATTGACTGCAACACCTGGTTCCACTGATGCGTTGCTAGCTCGTCAGGTGGTGAATTGCTGACACGATCCAGAACGATACCGCGGCCACGAATGCTGCGGCGGGAATTGTGAGAATCCAAGCCCAGACAATGCGACCGGCGACGCCCCATTTTACTGCGGAGAGGCGACGAGTCGCGCCGACACCGACGATCGAACCGGTGATTGTGTGAGTCGTAGAGACAGGTGTGCCGGTGATCGTTACGTAAGCGAGGGTGAGCGCCGCTGCCGTTTCAGCACAGAATCCGCCGACGGGTTTGAGTTTGGTGATGCGCGTTCCCATCGTGTGGACGATACGCCAGCCACCGGACAATGTGCCTAAAGCAATCGCTGCATGCGCGGCCAAGACGACGGAAGTCGGAATAGGCGGAAGCGTTCCGTTTTCTCCATACGTGAGACCCCACACTCCACCCGCTGTCAGCACTGCGGTGATGATGCCCATCGTCTTTTGCGCGTCGTTGCCACCGTGGCCCAGCGAAAACGCCGCAGCGGAAAAGAGTTGGCCGCGGCGAAAGATCTTGTCGACCTTCGTTGCCGACGAGCGCCGAAAGATCCAGAAGACCAGTACCATTAGGGTGAAGCCGAGCAACATGCCGATCATCGGCGACAGCACGATGAACTTCAGTGTACGAAACCAGACTTCCGCTTTGAGCAGTCCACTGACGCCGCCGTGTGCTGCGATGCCGGCGCCGGCGTAACCGCCGAGCAGCGCGTGCGAACTCGACGTCGGCAGGCCGAGATACCACGTGATCAGGTTCCAGATGATCGCCCCTAACAACGCCGCAAGCAGAACGTAAAGCCGAAGCTCCGGACTGATCACGTCCATGCGCACGCCGTCGCCGATCGACTTCGCCACGCGTGTTCCGAAAACAGCGAAGGCGATGAAGTTGAAGAACGCCGCCCACACCACAGCCATGCCTGGCGACAACACGCGAGTTGAGACGACCGTAGCGATCGAGTTCGCGGCGTCGTGAAATCCGTTGATGTAATCGAAGACGAGAGCGAGAAAGACGAGGATGATGACGAAAGCCAGAGTTGCAGACATAGGCTCAGTGGACTTGAAAAGAAAACTCGAGATCTAAGTATGTTTGATGATGACGCTCTCGATGATATTCGCGACGTTCTCGCAACGATCGACCGCCGCTTCAAGCTTCTCGTAAATCTCTTTCCACTTAATCACGGTCAACGCGTCCGGTGGATCGTGAAACAGTTCGGCGATCGCCGCGTGATAGATGTCGTCGCCCTCGTTCTCCAGTCGATGAATCTCTACCAGCCGTTGCGTGATGTTTTTCGGACGCCGCAAGGTCGTAACGATCTCTTTCAACTGCTCCGCCATGCGCTCGATCACGTTCGCAAAGTCGCGCGCGTACTCGTTGATCTCCTTGACGTCGAAAATGATGATCGCCCGCGCCGCGTCGTCGATCAGGTCGACGATGTCGTCAAGCGCGGTAGACATCATGTAAATGTCTTCGCGATCGAAAGGCGTGATGAACGACTTATTCAGCCGGGTTGAAATCGTGTGGGTCAGTTCATCACAGGCATGCTCGAGCCCCTTGATGCGCTGCGCGTATTCCTTGTAATCGGCCTGATTGTCAGACAGCATCTCCTTCAGCTCACGGGCCGCCGAGGAGATGTAAAGCGTCATCTGCGTAAACAAGTCGAAATACTGCTCTTCTTTAGGAAGCAGGCTCAGTCCCATGTCGCCTCTGACTTTAATCTGAACTTAATCTGAACGACGCCGGACTATAACTTACGAGTGCGCGACTTGCCAAATGCGAGGTGAGTCGTATATCAAAGGCCGCAGATGACGAAGAACCACTTGTCCGACGTTCAGGAGTTGCTTCAACTCGAATCGAATGCAATCGCCCAAACAGCGACCCGTCTCGACCAGGCGCAAGTAGAGCACGTGGTCGATTTAATTGCGGCCTGCAAGGGGAACGTCGTAATCCTGGGAGTGGGAAAGTCAGGAATAATCGGACAGAAGATCGCGGCAACGATGACCAGCACGGGGACCGCCGCCCTTTACCTTCATCCGTCCGACGCGCTGCATGGAGGACTCGGAATCGTCCAGCCGAACGACGTCGTGATCGTGCTGAGCAACAGCGGCGAGACTGACGAGATCGTCGGGATGTTGCCGTATCTGAAGAATCGTCAGGTCGCAATCATAGCCATCGTCGGCGATCTCAATTCAACACTCGCGCGGCGCGCAGACGCCGTGCTCGATGCCTCAGTAGATCAGGAAGCTTGTCCTTTAAATCTTGCACCAACTACGAGCACAACCGTTGCGCTGGCAATCGGCGACGCCCTCGCGATGACGGTAATGAAAGTCAAAGGACTCACGACCGACGACTTCGCCGTAAATCATCCTGCCGGCCGTTTAGGAAAACGACTCACGTTGCGCGTTGCGGATCTGATGCATCGCAACGGCGAGAATCCGACGATCGCCACCGGATCATCGTGGGTTGAAGTTGTACGCGCGATCAGCAAAGGCGGACTCGGTGCTGTTTGTGTCGTCGATTCGCATGGTCGACTCGCGGGAATCATCACCGACGGCGATCTCCGCCGCGCGATCGAACGAACCAGTCACGACGCACTCGCAAAACTCACCTGCGACGAATTCATGACGCGACAGCCAACAGTCGCAACTCCGCTCCTGCTCGCCTTCGATGCTCTGCGATTGATGGAAGATAGACCATCACAGATTTCAGTTTTACCGGTGGTGGATGAAGATCAGATCTGCGTTGGAATAATCAGAGTGCATGATATTGTGCGGAGCGGACTTTAGACCGGAAGAAAGAAATCATTGGTCATATATCATTTGACATTTCTCATTTGTCATTTTTCCTGCCCCAGCGTACCTTGTTCCGAAATACGTGAATCGGAGCGCAACCTCACTAATGAACAACGCGCCATCCCATTGTGCATCCGTCGCGGATGAACTTGAAGAACGGCTCATCAACTTTGCGGTTCGAATAATAAAACTTTCCGTATCTTTGCCTCGGACGGCCGCCGGTAAGCACATTGCCGGACAGATTTTAAGATCGGGCACTTCTCCTGCACCGAATTATGGCGAGGCCAGAGGGGCCGAAAGTCGCGCTGATTTCGTGCACAAAATTCGAGTTGTTCTTAAAGAACTTAATGAGACTTCAATTTGGCTGCGGATAATAGAGCGAAGTCGATTATTGAAGACAGAGTTGTTAATGGACATCGTTCAAGAGAACGGTGACCTATGCAGAATCTTTGCAGCGTCTCTCAGAACGGCACGATCTGGGCAGGGAAAATGACAAATGAGAAATGTCAAATGATATATGACCAATGATTTGACCAATGATTTCTTTCTTCCAATCTACCCGCCGTTTGGCGCCGGCATATCGACAATATCCCACGCTGAGCGCACGCGCAGTAGTTTCGACATCAAGCCGGCATGCATGATGTGTCCGCTGCGTTCCGCGACGACCTTACCCATGATCGGCATTCCAAGTAATGCGAGATCGCCGATGATGTCGAGGATCTTGTGACGCACGAACTCATCGCGAAAGCGTAACCCCGTTTGGTTCAACATTCCGTCCGGCGTTAACACGATCGCATTATCGAGTGAGCCACCGCGAATCAGATTCGCCTTCCGCAGCGCTTCGATCTCTTCCGTAAAACCAAAGGTGCGCGCCGCCGCAATCTCGCGACCGAAAGCGCCGTCGCTCAATTCCACAGACAAACTCTGCACGCCGATCAGCGGGTGAGAAAAATCAATCAGGCAGTCGATCTGGTAAGTGTCGGCAGGTTCGACGCTGATGCGTCGATTGCCTTGTTCAAACGAAACTCGTTCGCGTACCAGCAACGCGCGGCGCGCCAGTGGTTGGTCCACGATGCCCGCCCGCTCGATGATCTCGGCGAAGTCTTCAGCCGAGCCATCCATGATCGGAATCTCGAGATTGTCGACTTCGATGAAAACGTTGTCGACACCAAGCCCGCGCAGAGCGGCCAGGAGATGCTCGACTGTCGACAGCATCACACCGGTGCGCATCAACGTCGTTGCATAACCGCAATGAGCTACAGATTCAACGTTCGCGGGGATTTCGAAACCACCAAGGTCTGTACGGCGGAAGACATAGCCGGTATCAGGAGGCGCCGGCACAAGACGAATATGGACCGGAACGGCTGTGTGTAGTCCTATGCCGTGAGTTTCGACTGGAGAGCCGAGGGTGGTCTGTTTAATCAATAGTCGGGCGCCTTATATCGAGTTGATCCATGCTGCGGTTATTTAAGTGAGCAAGCAACATGCCGGGGGAGAAGCGAGTATATAACGTATCTTCGAAGAGCGGTGTTGCGCGTCACGCCACACATCAGGAATTTCCTGACGAGGATGCGCCACACAAAATAATTGAATACGGCTATTCGCTGGAGTACACTCGCGGCAACTTAATCGTCGGGACGCGTAGCTTTTCGGCGTCGTGTTTGAAAACCAGTGCTTTCGAACCATAACTTCGTGGATGAAAGAAGCATGACGCCAGCGCTCCAAAGAGCAAAGAGAGTGGAGTTCCTCGATTCCGCTCTCACGGAGAAACCGCGATGCCAGACCTCGAGATAACGTGTTCGGAGTGCAACTCTCCGTTCACGTTTACTGAACGCGAACAGGAGTATTACAGGGAACGTAATCTGACTCATCCAAAACGTTGTAAGCCATGCCGCGATGCGCGACGGGCCAACTTCGGCGGCGGAAGAGGACAAACAGGTGAGCGTCAACGATTCGAAATCACGTGCGACCAATGCGGCAAGACTGACTCCGTGCCCTTCAAGCCTTCGTCGGGCCGGCCGGTCTTATGCAGCGACTGCTTCAGCGCGAATCGCGCGGCGCAACGGACCTGAAATGAGTTGATGTCGCTCGTGCCTGCGGCATCTGACTCAAAGACAATTCGGCGTAGATAAATTTCCAAACGCGGTGTCTCTCTAACGCGAGTGACGGTGGAAGAACGCTCTAAATCAGGGGTCAATGAATTACGAAACGATTCAACTTGAAATGCGCGGGCAGGTTTGTGTCCTGACATTAAACCGTCCGGATCGACTGAACGCGTTGACCGTCGAAACTGCTAACGACTTTAAAGCCGCGGTTGCCGACGCACTTCAGCAAGGCGCACGCGCGATTGTTTTGACTGGTGCTGGTCGGGCGTTCTGCGCCGGTGGCGACCTGCGCTCGATGCAGGAAATGGCGACTAAGGAAGGTCGCCTCGAAGCATTCTTCGACGGGCCTTTGCGAATACTGAACGAAGCGATTCTGTTGATACGCAAAACTCCGGTTCCTTTTATAGCCGCGGTGAATGGAGTTGCGTCAGGTGGCGGGTGCAACCTGGCGCTCGCGTGCGATCTGGTGATCGCGGCGGAGAGCGCGAAGTTCAACCAGGCATTTATCAAGATCGGTTTGGTACCTGACTGCGGCGGAACATTCATCCTGCCGCGACTCGTAGGATGGAAAAAGGCCGCGGAATTGATGTTCACGGGCGACTTAATCACGGCGCACCAGGCGGTGGAGATGGGGATGATCAATTCTGTAGTCGCCGACGCCGAACTGATGGGCCAGGTGATGTCGATCGCCGAACGGCTGGCCCAATCGCCAACGGCCGCCATCGCGCATATCAAGAGATTGTTGGACGCGAGCGCGGTTAATGATTATGGCGGTCAACTCGATCTGGAACGTGAGGCGCAGATTGAGGCGGGCAAGACGAAAGATTTCGTCGAAGGCGTCTCGTCATTTCTGGAAAAACGGCCGCCGCGATTTGTTGGTAGTTGACGTTCGAGAGAACAAAGCAGATCGCGAGGCCGCCTGATAGTTCGGGCGGCCTTTAAATTTAGCACTTGGTTCTTTGTACTTAGTTCTTTGTTCGCTAGTGCGGGGATAACTTAGCTCGAACAGACAACAGCAAAGTACAAAGCACAAAGTACAAAGACCAAAGACCATGGATTCACTCACGTACATGCAGCTCCTGCGACGCAATCAGTCGTTCAGACGATTGTGGATCGGGCAGGTGATCTCGGAACTCGGCAACTGGTTTAACTTCATTGCCGCGCTGGGATTGGTGCGTGAGGTTTCGAAGGCCGCGCCGGAAGTGACGACGCTGATGCTGATCTTCCGTTTGGTGCCGTTCACGCTTTTTTCACCGCTCGCCGGAGCATTTGTCGATCGCTGGTCGCGCCGGAGAGTGATGATCGTGACGGACCTGTTGCGTGTAGTGGTTGCGCTCGGGTTCCTCTTCGTGCGACGTCCGGAGGATCTCTGGATCGCGTATCTCTGTACTGCGTTACTGGCGTTCTTCGGAGCGTTCTTTGAAGCAGCAAAGAATGCGGCGGTGCCAAACATCACGGGTGAACGTGATCTGCTGGCGGGCAATGCGCTGATGTTTTCATCACGATTCCTTTTGCTGTCGGTGGGGGCGGCACTCGGTGGGTGGACATCGTCAGAAATTGGTTATTCGTCGGCATTTGTCATCAACGCTGTTTCGTTTCTGTTGTCGGCCTATTCGGTGTGGCTGGTGCCCGAGGAAGACACGCGGGAGCGGCAGTCCGCTGTAGAGCCTGTGAAGCGCGGCCTGTTTAGTGGTTACTGGACTGACATTCGCGAAGGTTGGGCGTACATCGTCACGCACGCGCCTGTTGCGACAATACTGCTGGTAAACATCGTATGGGCCATTGGTGGCGGCTCGATCAACCTGATTCTCGATCGGCTCGGTGCGTTCGAGTTCGCAAGCAAGAGCGGGCTTAGTCCCGACGCAGCGATCGGTGTTTTGTATTTCGCGAACGGTTTGGGCTTGTTCGTCGGAATGATGATTGCGCGTCGCGTCGGCTTTTATTTTCACATGAAGAGCCGCACGATTGGCTACATCGGCTGGAGCCTGTTCGTCCAGGGGATCTTCTTCGCGATGATGGGCGTGATGCCGTCGCTGTTGCTGGCGTCGCTATGTCTTTTTGCCTCGCGGGTGCTGCTCGGTGCCGAGTTCGCAGTGCAGGAGACGTTGTTGATGCGGCTGGTGCCGGACAAGTTGAGAGGCCGCGTTTCGACGACTGATCGCGCTGGCGAAATGATGATCTGGAGCTTGTCTACCGGGATCGCGGGTTGGTCGCTCTACCACATTTCGTCGCAAACGCTGACGATTGTTTCAGGTCTGCTGTCCGGTGTGGCGGGACTGTTATGGCTGGTTCTTTTCGCAACTCGCACGGTGCGACTGCCAAAGCGGCTCTCGCAGGTCCAGGAGTCACACTGATCATGAAGGAACTTGGTACAATCGCCCACCATGCGAGTTAGAGCCCGGCGCAGAAAATCAATAGCGTTTTTTATCACGCTCGGCGTGAGCCTGGTTGTGTTGGCGATCGCTCTGAACGTCGGGTGGATCGTGCTCAACTGGGGCGAAATCGCGCTTCTGATTTTCGGCATCATACTGTTCGTCGTGCTGATCTTCGGCCTGGTGCTCAACACTACGTTCCTTATCCGCGAGATACGTCTGAACGATCAGCACGATGCGTTCATCAATGCTGTCACGCACGAACTAAAGACGCCGATCGCGTCGATCCGTCTGTATCTCGAAACGTTGAAGACACGAGAGGTCGATGACGCGCAGCGCCGCGATTTCTACAACATAATGCTCGCCGATAGTGATCGGTTGTTAGTGACGGTCGAGCAGGTTTTGCGCGCTGGACGCACGGGACATCGCCGTCGTCGCATTGCGAACTCCATCATCGACGTCGACGAGATGGTCCGCGAGTGTTTGGAGCGAACTCGCGTTCGCTATGGACTGAACGATCACCACCTTGTTTACTCCGAAGCGTCGGAAGCGAAAGGCGTGCAGGTTTCCGGCGATCCTGACGAGTTGCGTGCGGCTTTTTCAAACCTGTTGGATAACGCCGTGAAGTATTCCGACGACGAGATTCAGGTTTCGGTATCCGTGTCGGCGCCCGACGAAAAACGTGTCGTCGTTCGCGTCGTCGACAAAGGAATTGGGATTCCGAGTGCGCAACTGAAACGAATCTTCAAGCGCTTTTACCGTGTGCCCGGCCGGTTCATGGCGCGTGTGAAAGGAACGGGCCTGGGGTTGTTCATCGTCCACTCGGTGGTGCGAAAGCACGGCGGACGCGTGTTTGCCGAAAGCCCAGGGTTGGGTCAGGGAAGCACGTTTACTATTCAGTTACCTCGGGTTTGAGTTTAATGAGTTCCGTTTTAATAGTCGAAGACGAGAAACACCTGGCGGACGGGTTGCGCTACAACCTGAAGGCGGAAGGTTACGCCGTGGACATCGCGAGCAACGCCGAGCAGGCTGGGTCGCTTTTGCTCGACCAACGAAAGTCGTATGACGTGGTCGTGCTTGACGTTATGTTGCCGGGTATGGACGGATTCACGTTCGCGTCGCAATTACGTGAAAAAGGGCAATTCGTTCCGATTCTGATGTTGACGGCGCGTGGACAGGCGGAAGACGTGTTGCGTGGTTTCGAAGCGGGCGCCGACGACTATCTGCCGAAACCGTTTGAACTAACCGTATTGCTGGCCCGCCTTCATGCGTTGTTGCGGCGGCGTGAATGGCTGCGCAAAACACCGCAGGAACCCTCGCCCGTTGACACGTCCAACATCTTCGAGTTCGCAAGCAAGACCATCGACTTCGAGGCATTAGAGCTGCGATCGGGCGATCAAACAGTGCATCTCACTTTGATGGAAGCCGACCTGCTTCGTTATCTCATCAATCATGATGGCCGGATAGTTTCACGCAGCGCGATTCTCGAAGACGTTTGGGGTTTGCGCGAGGACACGGATACGAGAGCGATAGACAATTTCATCGTTCGCTTGCGGAAGTACATTGAAGACGAGCCTTCACGTCCTCGTCATCTTCTGACGGTCCGCGGCGTTGGTTACAAGTTCGTGTCTGAGGAGAGTAAATCAAGAGTTGGCGACCAGTAGTGAGGCCCGCACACCCAGCATGTCCGAAAAATCCTTCGAATAGATCGTAGACACTTTCCTTACTCTGCTGACTTTCTCCACCAACTCCTCATTCGAGATAAAGCCGTTCTCGGTGTGGGCGATGGCCCAGATCGGAATGTGTGAAGCTGAGCGCAACAGGTCTTCGACGAAACCCAGGTACTGCTGTTTGCTTTGCACGCGCGAACCCAACAGGGCCTTTTGCGATCTTTCGAGATCGATCCAGAAGTCGTCGCCGCCACGCAGCCATTCTTCGCGCCAGGTTTCAATCGGATCTCTCGCGGTGGCGCCCTGTGTGATCGGCGTCGGCAACCGCAGGAACAGCAGATCCGTGTGATGTCGCTCGGCAACGAAGTTGCGCACGCCCTGATTGGTCGTCTTGTTGCGCATCGAATTGTCGTGCGGTTGGGGAAGACACGCGAGCATGCGGCGAAACGTGTCGGACAGGGCCAATGGCTCGCGCAGTTTGCGGGTTTGTTCGTTGAAGGAGAGAACGTAGTCGCCGACCATCATCGCCGCCGTGAGCGCAACTGCGCGTTTGAACGGCTCGAGATGTTCGGCATTAAACCGCACGTTGTCGAACCACCACGCATCAGTTTCGTTGAACCACTTGAGCAGGGCGGAATTGGCGATCTTTTCGCGCGGGATGTAAGCGTCGTCGAGCAATAACTCCAGGTCGGCTTCGTTCAGCTTTTCGGTGTTGTTCTCAACCAGCGCGAACGCCTTTGTGTACGACCAGATCATCGGATCGTTGGCCGCGACGCGCATGCGCCAGTTTTTAAGTTGGACGATTAGCTCCGGCTCGCCGGTGAAGGGAAGCGCGACCGATAGAAACTTCAGTCGCCGCAGCACGCCAAGTTCGAAAGCCAACCAACCGTTATGAAATTGCATAGTTCACATTCAATGAAAGAAACACCGCCACTACCGATGGATCAAACTCTATCCCGGCCCGATGCGTTAGTTCGCGTCTAGCCGCTTCTTCTGACAGCGACGGCCGAAACGGACGATCGTCCGTGAGCGCTGCGTAAGAATCGGCAACGCGAAGTATTCTCGCAGCCAGGGGAATCTCTTCGCGCCGCAACGCGTCGGGATAACCAGCGCCGTTCCACCACTCGTGATGCCAACGCACGAGCAGTTGCGCGGCGCGATCGGCTCCGACTCTCGACGCCTCACGCTCGCCAATCACAGGATGACGAGCGAGGTCGAGTCGTTCTTCAGCGGTCAACGCGCGATCGGCTTGAATGTAATCGCGCTCCATTGCCACTTCGCCCAGATCATGCAACAGGGCCGCCGCGTACAAAGAACCGCGATCGTGTCGCGCGAGATGAAACGCGTGCGCGATCTCGTCCGCGATCGTAGCGACGCGTTGCGCGTGCGGGTTCTCGTATCGCTCGAAGCGATCGACAGTCTTGGCGAGCTGCGTGAAAGCGTCGCTCGTTGCTTTTTCAATCAGTTCAATAGTGTCGACTGCGGCCATCGCTGCTTATCTTAAACTAGCTTTGCCCGAAAAGTCTGGTTGCGCAACTGTTTGCCTTTTCTGCGAACTCTGCGGGTCTCTGTGTGCTCTGCGTTAATCATATGCGTACAAATCATTTAACGCAGAGGACACAGAGACCCGTAGAGTTCGCAGAGAAGAGGCATGAAGACGCGATGCCCACCTTTTGAGCAAGCCTCTTAAACTCCTTTTAGCTCGCGCAACAGATCGCGCGCCTTGCGATTGTTAGGATCGACCGCAACTGCTCGCTCGGCCTCACCTTTCGCTCGGATACTGAATCCAAGATCTCGGAACAACTGAGCCAGGATTACGCGGTAATCGGCGTTGCCGGGATCGAGCTTGATCGCGGCTTGTAGTTCCGCTTCAGCCGCACGTCTCGTATTTTCCTGCGTGGCAAGCAACTGCCCGTAGAATGCCCGGTATCGTGGGTCATTCGGCACCAGCCTGGCGGCGGAGGCGAACAATCCTGCTGCAGCGCTGCGTTGACCCTGCTCGAGCGCCGCGAGTCCTTCTTTGAAATCGTTTGCCGCGCGTTCAGCAGCCGGCATGACGGGCACCTCGGTAGTCGCGTGGACCGGTTCGGGTTCAGGTGCTGTCGGTTTCGTGGTTGCTTCAACGATCTTCTGAGCCTTTCTCCGCGCTTGAAGCTTAGCGTTGTAGTTTGCCCGGAGTTGATCGTCGCGCAAAGTGTCGTACGCTTGTGTGATTCTGGCGAACGCCGATTCCATGCGCGTGAGCATCGTTGGGTCGATTTTGCGAAACCTGTCCGGATGATAGCGGCGCGCGAGGTCGTAGTAGGCTGACTTTAATCCCGCGGCGTCAGCCGAACTCTCGACGCCGAGGACGTCATAATAAGACTCAGCGCGACGCAATCGTTCAAGAAATGCCTCGACATCTTCGTGAGTGACATCTGTTTCGGTGGTCTGCGACTCCTCCGCACTCATTCTACGTTCGGCTTCAACCAACAACGCATCGAGATCGACGCTGAGGTTGATTGTCTCGTCAAGAAGCGAACGCTGATCGAATTCCCAAACGCCGTCAGTCCAAAGCAGCGCGCTGCGCAAAATGTCCGATACCTGCTTCGACTGAACCTGCTCGAGTCTTTCGGTTGTCAATAACTGTTCGGCTATCAGCTTGCGGCCCAGTTCAAGGTCCGGCACATGTTCATCGAAGCGCGCAAGTTGTTCGAGCGAGAGGGTTCCGAACTTTAGCAAGTACTCGCGCAAGCGAAACGTTCGCACGTTGCAGGCCGCGTAAATGAAGTGTCCTTTGTAAAAATACGCCGCAACCTGGACCCGTTCGCGCTCGAGACGCAGCCTGCCACTCTGGGACTTTGCTAAGATTTCGCGAATAACTTCCGCTAGCGCTCGGTGGCTGAGTTGGCCGTTCATCCGGTGCGGCATCATAGCGCACGCTCAAGATCTGGCAAAATTCAAGGCGCCAGGAGGCAAAGGGGGGTAGACAGGAAGGGACGCTCACCCTATATTGATGCCACAAAACAGTTTAGGCCCCCAGGCAAAACAATTTTCAAGCAGGGTGTGATCTTTATGGATGAAAGAGCACGCGAGAGTGTCTATCACGTTAGCGACACGGAAACCACTAACGAAAATGTTGGCAGTGCGGCTGCTCTCAATTCTCAGGAACGCGTTGATCTTCTAATCAAGGAATTAAGAAAGCGAACGGCCGAACTCGAAGAGGCTAATCGCGAATTACGCCGCGTTTCGCACTATCGATCGCTGTTCCTGGCGCGAATGTCGCATGAACTGCGCACGCCGCTGACGTCGATTCTGGGTTTCAGTGAGATCCTTCTCGATCAGGAGGAACTGACGGACGCTCAACGTCGCTTTTGTCAGAAAGTTCAGGATTCCGGTTTTCAGCTTCAAGCGAGTTTGAATCAGCTCGTCGACCTTTCGCGTATCGAGGCTGGCCAGACCGAAGTTTTTCTCCAGGAGTTTTCACTGCGCGAGACCGTGCGGGAGTCGTGCTCGGCGGCGGCGCGGATGGCCCAGAAGGCGCAGGTGAAGATCGAGTACGAGGTCGCTCCTGAGATCACGACGGTTGTGTCCGATCAGGGAAAACTCAGGCAGACGATCTTCAACTTTATTGCGTGGGCGGTCAGTCGTAGTCCTGCCGGCGAGACGGTCAAGGTCACTGTGGATATCGACTCGCAGGGGATGCTCGCGATTCGCGTTAAAGACAATGGCGAAGCGGCTTCAGACACGGCGAGTGCGTTTGATCCGGAAAATGCGCCGATGGATCGCGAACCAAATATCAACGAACTTGGTATTATCATCGGCCGTAAACTGCTCGAGCTAATGGGAGGCAGAGTCGTCCTGGAGAATTGTGTGCCGAGGGGCCTTCAGGCGACGATTCGCATCCCGGCGCGTCCTTCAAAGTCGTAAGCAGCGATCAAAACAAAATATTTGATAGGTAATGGATGGACGAGATAAAAATTCGTGAATGCACAACCATCGAAGAGTTTGATAGTTGTATTTACCTCCAACGCGAAGCGTTCGGGCTTCCGGACCTGGAGATTTCGCCCCGCCGTCATTTCATAGTTTCCCGACAAGCTGGAGGTTGGACGCTCGGCGCGTTTGCTGACGAGCGGATGGTCGGGTTCGTTCATCATCTCGCCGCGATTCGGCCGAACAACGAAGTCTACGGCTACTCGCACGTGATGGCTGTCGCACGCGATTACCAAAACAAAGGCGTCGGTGCGCGCCTGAAGTGGGCGCAGCGAGCGAAGGCGTTGAGCGAAGGAAGGGACTTTATCAAGTGGACGTGGGATCCGATGCAGTCGCGCAACGCGCACTTTAATCTCAACCGGCTCGGAGTGTACGTTCATCATTACGAGCCAAACTTTTACGGTCTCGATTACGATCAGTCAGGTGAACGGCCGGGTATTCCAAGCGATCGCCTGTTTGCGAGTTGGCACTTGAATTCGTTGCGAGTGTCAGCACTTGGCGACGGTCTCACACATACGATTGACGCGCAGCCGGCGAAAAAAATCGCGATACCGACCGACTGGTCCACGGTCGTCAAACGTGATGCGGACGAAGCGCGCGACATGCAGACTCGCGTCAGGAGTGAGTTTCAAAGTGCGTTTGCCGAACAACTCGTGTGCGCCGGGTTGGAACGTGGCGACGGTCAATCGCAATATCTGCTGTATCGATCAGGCGATTTGAAATGACTTTTACCAGATTCGATCGTTACGTTGACCGGCACGCGCGGAGTTTTACCGAGCGATTGCAGAACTTGTGTCGCATGCCGTCAGTGGCTGCGCGCGCCACGGGCATGCGCGCGATCGCCGAGACTGTCGAACAGTCGATGCAGCGCGTCGGCATGGGCACGAAGTCGTTTCGCGTGGGCAGCGGCTATCCGATCATCTACGGTGAGTGCGGTAGTGGACCAAAGTCGTTCGTGGTCTATGGTCACTACGACGTGCAGCCGGTGGGTGTGCTGGCTGGGTGGAGCACTGGCCCGTTTGCCGCGGAGATCAGGGACGGAAAGTTGTACGCGCGCGGCGCGGCGAATAGCAAAGGCGATCTGATCGCTCGACTCGCAGCGGTCGAGGCGTATCAAAAGACACTGGGAAAACTTCCGGTCACGTTACGGTTTATCGTCGAAGGAGAAGACGGGCTTGGCAGTCCGAGTCTTTATCGCTTCACCGACGAACACCCTGATCTTTTGCAAGCCGACGGTTGCATTTGGGACGAAGGTTCGCGCGACACCAGAGAGAACCCGATCGTTAGTCTGGGTTTTAAAGGGATTACTTTCCTCGAACTCCGCTCGTTTGGCGCGCGCTCGGATCTTCACTCGAAGTGGGGCGCGATCGTGCCGAATCCGGCCTGGCGATTGGTTCAGGCCCTCTCGACGATCACGTCGCCGAAGGGCGTCATCACGATCGACGGCTTTTCGTCATACATCGCGCCAATCAGTGATGAAGATGCGGAAGTCTTGAAACACATCGAACTCGACGAAGCGGGATTGAAAAAAGAGTTTCGTATCAACGGTTGGGTTCGGGCGATGAAGGGATTGGCGTTGGTCAAGGAGCACATCTTTGGTCCAACCTGCACGATCTGCGGTATTCAAACCGGTCACACGGAAGCGGGTGCAAAGACCGTCTTGCCGAGCATGGCGATGGCCCGACTTGATTTTCGGTTAGTGCCGGATTTAACAGCTCAGATCGTGGTCGAGTTATTGCGGGCGCATCTCGACGTGCGCGGGTTTAAAGACATCGAAATCATCGAGTTGGGCAGCGCCCCGCTGGCGAAGTCGTCGGCGAAGTCGCGCGTTGCGCGCGCGGTGATCGATGCGACCGCGGAGGTCTATGGCAAGCCGGCGCTGATTTATCCGATGGACCCGTCGAGTGGGCCAGTGGGCGCCGTGTGCGGCGTTTCACAACCGCCGACGCCCGTGGCCTCGTTTGGCACCAGCTACGCCGGATCGAATCCACACGGACCAGACGAAAACATCCGCGTCGACGATTTTCTGCAAAGTATCAAACTGGTGGGACGCGTGATTCATAAACTGGCCACCTCGAGATCTAAGGCAGTCTCAGATTCGGAAGAAGATCGCAAATCGACAGCGCCCTTGCCCAAGTTGAAACACGGATAAATCAGTGCCTAAAGCAATTGCGCGTGACATCGAGAAACTGCGAGACGAAATTCGACGTCATGAGGAACTTTATTACGTTAACGACTCTCCGGAGATCTCGGACCGAGAATACGACCTCCTTCTCGAGAAACTCCAAAAACTGGAAGAAGCCAATCCCGAACTGATCACACCCGACAGTCCAACGCAGCGAGTAGGCGGACGGCCCGCGGAAGGTTTTCCCGAGGTGGTCCATACGCGGCAGATGCTGTCGCTGGATAACAGTTACAACATCGACGAGTTGCGCGCTTTTGACGAGCGTTGCCAGCGTCTAGCCGAAGGACGTCCGCTCGAATATGTCGCGGAGTTGAAGATCGACGGCTTGTCACTCTCACTGCAATACGAAAACGGTGTGTTGGTTCGCGGCATCACGCGCGGCGACGGACGCATCGGCGAAGATGTCACGCAAAACGCACGGACGATTCGCAGTGTGCCGTTACGTCTCAAATCGCAATCGAAAAAGATCAGTGGTCCTCTCGAAGTTCGCGGCGAGGTATTCATCCCGCTCGACGTATTCCGGCGCACGAATGCCGAACGCGAAGAGGCTGGCGAGGCGCGCTTTGCGAATCCAAGAAACGCGGCAGCAGGCGCGATCAGGCAACTCGATCCGAAGTTGGTCGCTAAGCGAAAACTCGACATGTTCGTGTACGACATGCTCGTAGGCGGCCGCAAACCATTCGCGACTCATTCGGAGTCACTCGACTGGCTGGAGAAGGCAGGCTTTCGCGTTAACAGTCATCGCAAAATCTGTAAGACGATCGACGAGGTGATCGATTTTGCAAACGCGCAGGAGAAACTGCGCGATGAACTCGGTTACGAGATCGATGGTCTCGTCGTGAAGGTCAACTCTGCTGCGCTGCAAGACGAATTCGGTACAACATCGAAAGCGCCCCGTTGGGCCATCGCTTACAAATATCCTGCCCGCCAGGCGTCAACGAAAGTGCTCGACATCGTCGTGCAGGTCGGTCGCACCGGGGCACTAACTCCGGTGGCCCATCTCGAACCTGTTTTTCTCGCGGGCACCACGGTCTCGCGCTCGACCTTACATAATGAAGACGAGATCAAACGCCTGGGAGTGAAGATCGGCGACTGGGTGATGATCGAGAAGAGCGGCGAGATCATCCCTAAAGTCCTGAGCGTACTAACCGCCAAACGTACGGGAAAGGAAAAGGATTTTGAACCGCCGCTGAATTGTCCTGTCTGCGATCAGCCGATCGTGCGTGGTAAGGGCGAAGTCGTGGCACGCTGCGTTAATCGCTATTGTGGCGCGATAGTCGTCGGGCAGCTGCTGCTGTTCGCCTCCCGGCTCGCGATGCGAATCGAAGGCCTCGGAGATGTCCTTGGAATGCAGTTGTGGAAAGAGAATCTGGTGAAAGACGTTGGCGATCTTTATTCGTTGACACTCGATCAGCTTTGCGCGCTACCGCGCATGGCAAAGAAGTCCGCAACCAATCTTCTCGACCAGATCGAAGCAAGCAAGTCACGAGATCTGACGAACCTTATTTACGGACTCGGCATACGTCACGTCGGTGGACGGACGGCGGAAATACTGGCGCACGAAATGGGATCACTCGAGCGTCTGAGAGAAGCGTCGGTTGAAGAGCTGATCGCAATTCCCGAGATCGGTTCCACCGTAGCCGAAAGCGTTCGCGATTGGTTTGATGATGATGAGAATCGTGCGCTTTGTGATAGGCTCCGCGCCGCTGGCGTTAACACAACGTCGTCGCGTAAGAGTAGCGCATCACTCGACGAGCGGTTCGCGAATAAGCAGTTTGTGTTGACCGGTACGTTATCGAGTTTCAATCGCGACGAAGCGAAGGCGCTGATCGAAGCCCGAGGTGGCCGAGTAAACTCGTCCGTTAGTAAGAAGACCGATTACGTAATCGCCGGCGAGTCCGCGGGCTCGAAGCTCGACAAAGCCGAATCGCTCGGCGTTACGGTTATTGATGAAGCCGCTTTTAAGAAAATGCTGGAGTAGCTAATGAATCCGCAACCAACTAAAAACGACCTACAACTCCTCTACACTCTGTTTTGCGATGATGTCCGCCTTGAAGCCGGAAACAAGTTGTCGTTCATGGGCGTCTTTCAAAACATGATGGTCCAACAGCTACCTCTTTCATTGATCAAGTTTGCTGTCGTTAACCACTGGCAAGGAAGCGGCAGTTATCTCTCCGAGGTGCGCATACTGACACCCGATCGACAACAGCCGATCGTCGTCTCGCAACCGACACGGTTCGAGATAGCGTCAGGCGGCTTCGCCGACAACATTAGTTTCTTTGTTAATGTGACTTTTCCGACGGCGGGGCGATACGTCGTCCAAACCTTGATCGATTCGACGCTGTATCAGGAGCAGTTATTAACCGTCTCCGACGTCACTGATTCGGAAATGCTTGGGACGTCGGAGGCGGTCAATTGAAAGATGATGGCTGGTCGGCCCTAGCCAACTTCGATGTTAAAGAGCTTGATCTTTGAGTTCAGTGTGGTGGCTTTGATTCCCAAAAGCCTTGCTGCCTTAGCCTGATTCCCCCCGGTTTCTGCCAAAGCCATCTTGATCAAGTGAGTCTCGAACCGCTGTACCTCGTCGTAAAAACTGATTCCTCCGAGAATGTCCAACGGCTTAAGTCTGGTTGCCTCTTCGGTGAACGCCTTATCACGTGCGAGCGTTTCGGCTTCGTTCAAAAGAGCATCGGCCAAATCGACGACGCGCTGGATGCGGTCGCGGTCCGGTCGCTCGGCAAGTTTTAGACGTACAGTTCTGTCAGGCGACATGCCTGTGGGTCTCAAGTTGTCCGTTTCCATCAAAGTTGCTTGATCGACATTCATTCAAATACTCCCCTTTCGGAACTGACCTCTTAATACGAAAACACCGGCCTACGAAAATCCGTGACAATTATTTTTTCAGATGGTTTGTGAGGCCAAAGAGTTGTTATTGGTGCGGATGAGAGGACTTGAACCTCCACGATGTCACCATCACAGGCTTCTGAGACCTGCGCGTCTGCCAGTTCCGCCACATCCGCGTGAGACGAATGGTCATTATGCGAATGCATCAAAGGAGTGTCAAGAAGCGTTAAGAACCTCTGTGGAGGTCGCCGCGCAACCCGTATTTATACTGCCTGAGTTATTATCTTTTGCGATGGCTGAACCACAACTGGGGGAACGACTCGCACACATACGTACGCAGATCGAGGCGGCAACCCTGAAAATGCGGACGTTTGCCCCATGAGGTTAAACTGATCGCGATCTCTAAGACCCATCCTGCTGCGTTGATACGAACCGCGATAGGCCTTGGCGCTACTGACATTGGCGAGAATCGAGTTCAGGAAGCTGAACAGAAGATTAACGAAGTGGGCAGAAGTGCCGCGCGCTGGCATCTCGTCGGACATCTACAGGCAAACAAAGCACGTCGTGCCGTCCAGCTCTTCGACGTTATCCACTCGCTCGACTCGCTGGAACTGGCTCGTCGTCTGGATCGTTTGTGCGACGAGGAGGGCAAGGAAAGCTTGTCGGTGCTGGTCCAGGTCGATCTCGGTCACGAGGAGACGAAGTCTGGTATCGACGAAGGCGAGTTGACGGGGTTGGTAGCAGAGTTGAAGAGTTTAGAACGACTTCAGCTTGTTGGATTAATGACATTGCCGCCATTCTTTGACGATCCGGAACAGGCGCGTCCTTTCTTCCGCCGGCTGCGAGAGTTGCGAGATGAACTTGCGGCCCAGGGCGCGTTTGGTGATGGTAAAGGTGAACTCTCGATGGGGATGACGAACGATTTCGAGGTGGCGATTGAAGAAGGGGCTACGATGGTTCGTATCGGCACCGCGATCTTTGGTCAACGGTAAACACAGATTATGACTGGACGAATCTTTTGGTTTTTTGAATCCGCCACCATTGCGATTGTCGTCGCACTGATTGTCTTAATGCTTATTCGTCTTATTGTTGACGGCATGGACCTGAATCCATTTGGCGCGACTCATCGCACGGTGCGCCGGTTGAGCGACCCGTTTGTCGTTCCTGTGCGTGGCTTCCTGCGGCATTTCTTTGCCGATCCGAAATATGCGCCCATCATCGTGATAGTGATAATAATTCTGTTGGGACTGCTGCTTATAAACCTGCTTGGGACTTTGTCACAACTGGTGCTTGGCATTGCCTGGGCGTTGAGGACGGGATCTGTTCCTGCTCTTCTGGGCTTCATTTTTCACGGGTTGATCTCGATCTATATCCTGATGATGTTTGTGCGCGTAATCTTTCAGATGGCAATGGTCAGTTATGTGAATCCGGTAATGCGTTTTTTGTATAACACGACTGAACCGTTGCTTGGTCCACTGCGAAAAAGGATTCCGCCAGTTGGTGGTGGACGGTGGGACATCTCTCCAATCGTGGCATTCATCCTGCTATGGCTGTTGCAGGCGGCGATTTCCGCGACACTGTTACGAGGCACCCGCGGCGCACTTTTGTAACTTTCCGTTGAATGATTCCGTACACTATCAAGGACCGGCAGGTTCGCTTTAATGTTCACGTCGTGCCCGGGTCGTCGCGCAGCGAAATAGCCGGAACGCACAACGATTCGTTGCGGGTGCGCGTGGCGGCGCGACCGGTCGAAGGAGCGGCCAACGAGGAACTGATTTTGATCTTGGCGAAAACCTTCAAGGTTTCGAAGAGTAGCGTGAGAATTATTGGTGGAGCTCGCGGACGCGCGAAGCAAGTTAGTATTGACGCAGAGCCAGAAACAATAGTCGCGGTGTTGGCATCAAAGAGCCAATCTGAACATGGACGGCAGTAAGGTCTCGCATTACAGGATTCTTGAAAAGCTCGGGGCGGGCGGCATGGGCGAGGTCTATCTTGCCGAAGACATGAAGCTTGGCCGCAAGGTGGCGATCAAGATCTTGAGCGAGGAGTACACGACTAATAAAGATCGTCTCCATCGTTTCGAACAGGAAGCCGCCGCGGCTTCAAACCTGAACCACCCAAACATTCTTACGATCCACGAAGTCGGCGCCGACGATGGACGCCATTTTATCGCCACCGAGTACATCGACGGGGTCACGTTGCGAAGAAAAGCAGCGGAAGCGCCACTCGAAATACGAGAAATCCTCGACATAGCGATTCAGATCGCCAGCGCTCTCGAAGAAGCGCACGCGGCCGGCATCGTTCATCGCGACGTCAAACCCGACAACGTGATGGTGCGCCGCAATGGTTACGTGAAGGTGCTTGACTTCGGACTCGCAAAGTTGACGGAGACCGTTGATCGCAGTCCTTTGGATCCTGACGCGGCGACACGAGTGCTGGTCCATACCGACGCCGGCGTCGTGATGGGCACGTCGCATTACATGTCGCCGGAACAGGCGCGTGGCAAACCGGTTGATGCACGCAGCGACATCTGGAGTCTCGGCGTCGTGATCTATGAGATGGTCGCCGGTCGCACTCCGTTTTCCGGCGAAACGTCGACGGACGTGATCGTCGCGATCACCCAGAAAGAACCGCCGCCCCTCGCGCGCTTCGCGCCGAACGTCCCCGCCGAGCTCGACTGGATCGTTAACAAGACGCTCAGAAAGGATCGCGACGAACGTTATCAAACGATCAAGGAGTTGCTTACCGATCTGAAACGAGTGAAGCAACGCCTTGAATTTGAAACGGAACTCGAGCGATCGTCGAGTCCTGAAGTCATCACGAAATCGACCGTCAGCACAGTGGCGGCTCCGACAATGCAGGACCGCGCAGTCCCGACCGCCGCGAAGACCATCACGCACGTCTCGAGCGCTGAATACATCGCCTCCGGGATCAAACAGCACAAAATCGCGGCGGCTTTCATCGCGTTACTGCTCGTCACAGTCGTCGGCGCCGTTTACTACTTTTACTATCACCGCACCCAGCCCCTAACTGAACGCGACACGGTCCTGTTGACTGATTTCGTCAACACCACCGGCGAGCCTGTCTTCGACGGCACACTCAAACAGGCACTCGCAGTTCAACTCGGTCAGACGCCATTTCTGAATCTGTTTCCCGAGGAACGCGTGCGCGAGACGCTGCGCTTCATGGGCCGTTCACCCGACGATCGCATCACGCGCGACGTCGGGCGGGAGATTTGTGAACGACAAGGCATCAAGGCGATGCTCGCAGGATCGATTGCGAGGCTCGGCACCAATTACGTGATCACGCTTGAAGCCATAGATCCGCGTTCCAACGATTTTTTCGCAAGTGAACAAGTCGAAGCTGACAGCAAGGAAAAAGTGCTTTCGTCGCTGGGTACCGCCGCGTCGAACCTCCGCAAGAAACTCGGCGAATCACTCAGCTCAATTCAGAAGTACGACGCTAAGATCGAGCAGGCAACGACTTCGTCGCTGGAAGCGCTCAAGGCGTATGCGATGGGTGATGAAGAACGGACCAAGGGTCGCGCGCGCGAGTCGCTGGTCTTTTACAAGCGTGCGGTCGATCTCGATCCAAACTTCGCCATGGCCTACGCGCGCATCGGCGTGCACTACTTCAACCAGGAAGAGATCGAAACCTCCAAGCAATACACGCAAAAGGCATACGATCTTCGCGACCGCGTGAGCGAACGCGAGCGACTCTACATTTCGGAGAAGTATTACAATTACGTCACCGGCGAGTTTGATAAAGCGGTTGAGACGCTTCAAACCTGGTCGAAGCTTTATCCGAAGGATTTCGTCCCGCACAACAATCTGTCGATCAATTACAAGTTCATGGGGCGTCACGAAGACGCCTTGAGGGAGTCACTCGAAGCGTCGCGCCTGAGTCCGAATAGCACAACAGCCAGAATAAACGTCGTCGGCAACTTCGTTTCGCTGGGGCGATTTGATGAGGCGGAGCAGGCGGTTGCAGAAATTCAAAAGATTAATCCCGACATGCTTTACGTGCATGCGACGCTGTACTACCTGGCTTTCATTCGCGGCGATCAATCGGTAATGGACCGCGAAATTCAATGGGCCAAAGGCAAACCTGAAGAAGCTGACTTCACCGCGCTTCAGGGTGCGCACGCGATGTACCTCGGCAAAGTGAAACTGTCGGAGGATCTTGCGAAACGCGCGATCGATCTCTTCAAGCACCAGAATCGAAGTGAGAATGCGGCGAACGTGCTGCTGAATCACGCGGGCAACCTGAGCATTCTCGGAAAATGCGATCAAGCCAGGACTAACGCAAACGCAGCGCTCTCTTCGTTTCGTGCGGGAGCATTCGCCATCTCGGGTGCGGCGACGATCTTTGCAGCGTGTAACGATACGGCGAGGGCCCAGGCCTTGCTTGACCAGGCACACGCCGCAGGCCCGACAAACAGTTTCCTTAAGTTAATTGCGGCGCCGACGATACGCGCTCTGATCGAGAAGAGCCGCGGCAACACTGCTGAGGCGATTCAGTTGTTGGAGTCGGTGCGGACGTACGATATGAGTCAGGCAACAGGCTTGGGAAACAACTACGCGCGCGGAATGTTGTATCTCGAGCAGCGACGGGGGAACGACGCAGCCGCAGAGTTTAAGAAGATAATCGACAGTCGTGGCGTAGATGGATTCTCTCCATCTCATGCGCTCGCTTACGTGGGTCTGGCTCGCGCTAACGCACTCAACGGTGACACCGCCGGAGCGCGAAAGGCGTATCAGGATTTCTTTGCTCTTTGGAGGGACGCCGACCCCGACCTGCCGGTCCTCGTTCAGGCCCGCAAGGAATACGAAGTAGTCAGTAGTCAGTAGTCAGTGGTCAGTGGCTATGATTTGATTGAGACTCACTGACCACTGACTACTGACCACTGACAAGCTGTGATATAGTTTCCGGCTAACAAACCCGCACAAAAACCCAAAGGATCGGATCAATGTCAGGACATTCCAAGTGGCATAGTATTAAACACAAGAAGGGCGCGCTCGATGCCAAGCGCGGAAAACTATTCACGAAGTTTATTAAAGAAATCACGGTCGCTGCGCGTACCGGCGGCGGCGACCCCGACGCCAACGCGCGTTTGCGCAAAGCCATTCTCGACGCCAAGAACGGCAACATGCCGAACGACACGATCGATCGCGCGATTCGTCGTGGTACCGGTGAGGAAGAGGGCGTGAACTACGAAGAGATCACGTACGAGGGTTATGGTCCGGGTGGTGTCGCATTGCTGATCCAGTCCATGACCGATAATCGAAATCGCACCGTCGCAGAGATCCGGCATCTCTTTTCCAAGAACGGCGGGAACCTTGGCGAGAGCGGCTCAGTTGGTTGGATGTTTGAGAAGAAGGGTTACATCGTCGTCGACAAAGCCGCGAAGTCGGAAGAGGAGTTGTTTGAGCTGGCGATTGACGCAGGCGCCGACGATCTGCGCGACGACGAAAGTAACTTCGAGATCCTCACGTCACCCGATGCCTTCGAAGGTGTGCTCGCCGCGGTCAAAGGCGCGGGAATCGAACCGCAAGCCGCTGAAGTTGAAATGGTCCCGCAAAACTACGTTCGTCTCGAAGGCGCCGATGCTCGTCAGATGTTGAAGCTGATGGAAGCGCTTGAAGATCACGACGACGTGCAGAAAGTCTCAGCCAACTTCGACATCAGCGAAGCCGACATGGCCGCTGTTTAAAATTCGAATTTCGAATTTCGAATTTCGAAATTTTTAAGCCTGAGCTTGTTCGGTCTTCTGCTCGGGTTCCTCGGTTTTCACAGGTTCACCCATAATTACTCGAACATTGTGAGTCTTTTCATCGTCGCTGAGTGCGATGGCGCCGTCTGCTTGTAAGGCGCCGTCGACTTCGACACTCACGACGCCACGGCTTACGCCGAGTGGGTTTTCGACTTTGATCCGGTAAACAGCACGTCCGCGACGGTAAGTGATTTCAAAGTCGCGCCACCAGCGAGGCACACATGGATCGATCCGCAGCCGAGTGCTCTCGAGTTTGAACCCGAGTATTGATTCGAGTCCCGCGCGATACATCCAACCCGCAGAACCGGTGTACCACGTCCAACCACCACGGCCGGTGTGTGGAGGTACGGCGTAAACGTCGGCGACCGCAACGTACGGTTCAACCTTGTACTTGTGGAGACCCGCGCGCGTTGAGGAGTGATTGATTGGATTGAGCAGCGAGAAGAGTTCGCCTGCGCGCTCGCCGTCTCCAAGCAATGAATACGCGATCATGGTCCAGATTGCGGCGTGCGTGTACTGTCCTCCGTTCTCTCGCACGCCAGGCACGTAACCCTTGATGTAACCCGGATCGAGATTGCCTTTATCAAACGGAGGTGTGAAAAGGATGACGAGTCCGTCGCCGCGTCTGATCAAGTATTCCTCGACGGCTGCCATCGCGCGTCCCATTCGATACGGATCCGACGCGCCGGAGATCACGGACCACGACTGCGCGATCGAGTCCAGGCGGCACTCTTCGTTGCGAGCTGATCCCAACGGTGTTCCGTCGTCGAAGTAAGCGCGACGATACCAGTCACCGTCCCACGCCTTTTCCTCGAGCGACTTACGCAAGTTGTCGAGATGTTTGCGGTAACGATTGAGCCGCATGCGTTGCTTGCGCTGCTCGACGTGAGGAACGAAAGCGGCGATGGCAGTGAAGAGAAACCAGCCTAGCCAGACGCTTTCGCCTTTGCCGCCATGACCGACGCGATTCATGCCGTCGTTCCAATCGCCTCCGCCCATCAACGGCAGCCCATGCTTACCGACTGCGAGACTGCGGTCGAGCGCCCGTGCGCAGTGTTCAAAAACTGGTGCAGACTCCTCCGAGACTGCGGGCTGCATGTAGACCTCATGCTGATCCGGTGTCAGCAGGGGTTGTTCGAGGAAGGGAACAACTTCATCGAGGACAGACGCATCGCCAGTTACGTTGATGTAGAACGCCGTAACAAAAGGAAGAAACACGAGATCGTCGGAGATTCGCGTCCGCACACCGCGTCCACTCGGTGGATGCCACCAGTGCTGCACGTCACCTTCCTTGAATTGATGCGCCGCCGCCAGAAGAATCTGACGTCGGGCGATCTCAGGCTTGCTGTAGACCAGGGCCATCACGTCCTGCAACTGATCGCGAAAACCGTAAGCGCCTCCCGATTGATAGAACGCAGTGCGCGCCCAGACGCGACACGACAGTGTTTGATACAACAACCAGCGATTGAGCATCGTGTCGAGAGCGAGATCCGGCGTTCGCACTTCGACCGCGCCAAGTGTCTCGTCCCAGTAACCCAACACTTTCTCGAAGGCGGCGTTAACGTTTCCGGTTTGCCTGTATTGCGTAACGATTGTTTGCGCCGCTTCTTTTGATTCAGCCTCGCCGAGCAGAAAGACGACTTCACGAGCGGTTTGCGGTGGCAGTTCAATGCTTACGTGAAGCGCCGCACACGGATCGAGACCGGCGCCATCCCGATTTGAAAGAGCTACGCGCCTGAGCGCCGCGGGGGATTCAAGAGACCGATTACGTCCGATAAATTCTTTGCGATCGCAGGTTGCACTCGAAAGCTCTTCGCTGGTCGCCACGAAAGCTACGCGTTCGGCAAACTCGCTATTAAAAGGATTGCGGGCGAAGACAGTTGCCGCGTCTTGATCGATCTCCGTAATGAGATAAGGCGCCGTTGACGAGCGAAGCACGCCAAGGACCATTTCGCAGTACTGGAACACCGATATTCTTCGCTTTCGCGCGGTTCTGTTGCGCAAACGCAGCAGGCATATTTTTACCGGCGCATCAAGCGGTGCGAATAGCAGCAACTCCTGCGAGATGCCGTGACTTGTGTGTTCGAAGACGCTGTAACCCTGCCCGTGACGGACTGACGTATGGCTCTCTTTGGCGGATTGGCAAAGGTGTCGCCGACCACAAAGTGCCCGAGTCTTCGTCGCGCAGGTAAATAACCTCGCTGGGAGGGTCACTAACAGCATCGTTGGACCATGGCGTCAGACGATTTTCACGACTGTTGATCGACCACGTGTAACCACCACCGGTTTCACTCACCTGAAAACCAAAATCCACTGCGTTGCCGATGACGTTGGACCATGGCGCAGGCGTCCACTGTTCGGCACCCAGAGTCGTGACGTACTCGCGGCCACCCTGGTGGAACCCGCCGAGACCGTTGAAGAAAGAGAGCTCCGGCTGTGGCAGCGTCGGTTCTGGATAGATCTGAGACGGCGCACGCGGCACGAGCAGTGGAGGTAACGGTTCATCGATATGCGGCCGCTCGATCTGATCCTCAAAGCTGCCGCGATCGGCGACGATGACCACTCGCGCAACTGCGTGAAGCAGGATGCGATCCTGTTCCGGCATTTGATCCGCCCGTCGCAGGTAGACTCCGCCGGGCTTGTCCTGAAAATGCTGTAACCCGCTGGTGCGAACGATCGTTTCCAACTCTCCATGTAGTAATTGCAGATAGTCGGTTGGCGTGTCGTTCAGGATTACGAGATCGATCGTGAGTCCTTTGAAGTGCAGGTATTCGTGTGCGCGCACGAGCTTTTTGACGGTGCGTAAATCAGCAGCCTTGCTGATGCGCGCGACCATGATCGGCAGGTCGCCGCTGATTCCGTAAGCCCATAAGCTCGACTGCGAACTTTGGTGTTGAGCGCAAGGACGTGCTTACTCGGTCGCAACGACGGATCGGAAAAGATGATGCGAGCTGCCAGACGTTGAAAGAGGTGCGCCTCTTCCGAGTCGATCCCGAGATGCGTCATTTCCACCTGCGCCTTGGTCCATGCGAGGCGAAGCTCACGTTCGAAAATGTTCGGATCGTGATACTTGTCGGCGAGCGCCAGCGCCTCTTCGCGCGAGCGTGCGACGGCGGTGCTGAACGAGCATCGCACCGTCTGGTTGGCAGGGATCCTGACCCGGCGGCGCAAGCTGAACACCGGATCGAGCACGGCGCCTGTGGTGTTTGAAAGCGGACGATCTTCCATCACCGCGATCGGATTACTCGGCGTGCGGCCTCGTCCTAAAAACCTTCCGCGATCCGTTTCATACTGCACGGCGCCGACTGTTTCTCCCTCGACGACGACCACGTGAATGCCCCAGATCGGACGGTCGTCGGTCGATCGCTGCCGGCGGTGGGCCAGGATAGCGTTCTCGCCGTGAACAAACTCCGTCTCGATGAATAGATTGCTGAACGCCTGGTGCGCTTCATCGGCATTGGGACTCGCAAGCACGACTTCGGCATAGCTCGTGAGCTCGATTTCGCGCGTGCGCGTGGAGTTGTTGGTGAGCGAGATCCGACGCACTTCAGCGTTGTCTTCGGCGGAAACGACGACCTCCATGCGCGTGGAGATGCCGCAGTCGGTGCGACGATAGTCTGCTTTGTCTTCGGAGAACGCGACGTGATAAGCGTTGGGCTTGCTGCGCACGGGTTGGTGGCCGGCAGACCAGACAGCGCCGCTCCGCACGTCGCGCAGGTAGATGAACGCGCCCCAGTTATCGCGCGTTACGTCTTCGCGCCAGCGCGTCACGGCGTCGCCTTCGCAGATGGAGTAACCGGAGCCGGCCGTCGTCAACATCACGCTGTAAGCGCCGTTTGAGAGCAATTGCGTGCGCGGCGTGTCGAGATTGGCTGTCTCGTAAACGCGCGTGATCATTCCCGGCAGCGTCTGCACCACACGTCCGGTCAGAACCTCTTCGGCGCGGGGATGGGCCGCGCGCACACCGACCGGGATTCGTTCCTGCAACAACAACTCCGTCGCCTGCACCGACGGATCTGAATGAAAACGGCGTACGCCGACCGTGTCGTCAAGAACGTTCGCGAGCGCGACGAGACCCATTCCCTGATGGTGGGCCATGAACGCGCGAATGATCACTGAGTTTTGTCCTTCGGGCAGGCGCTCAGGCGTGAAATCAATCGATTCGTAATACCCGTATGGACCAAGTGCGCCTTCCTTTTGCAAGCGGCGCAGGTTTTCCATCGCGGCGTTGGGACTCGACGAGCGCCGCCAGCATAGTTGCGTACGGCGCTACGACGAGGTTTTCAATCAAGCCGCGTTTCAAACCAAGACCGGGAACTCCGAATGGTCCATATTGGTAGTTGAGATGAAGATCGCGCACGTTGTAAGCCGCTTCTGAAATGCCCCACGGCACCCCCCGCTCTTCGCCGTACTCGATCTGCCGCCGCACGATCGTTCGATAAGTTTCGTCGAGTAGCGTATTTGGGTAATTGCGCATTACCAGCAACGGCATCAGGTATTCGAACATCGTGCCGGTCCACGAGATTAGCGCTCGCCCGCCGTCGACTTTCGTCAGCGCGCGGCCCATGCGGAACCAGTGTTGTTGCGGCACGTCACCTTTTGCGATGCCGACGAAGCTGGCGAGTCGTGCTTCAGACGCGAGCAAATCGTAGTAAGAGTCGTCAGGACGCGAGGCGGTGACGTTGTAACCAATCATGAAGAGTTTGCGTTCAACGTCGAAGAGGAACGAGAAGTCCATCTCTTCGACGATCTGATCGCAGCGACGCGCTTGACGGCTCAGTCGAGAAAGCAAGTCAGATGATGCACCTGCGCATTCTTCAAGTGATTTCGTCAAACGACCGGCGGTTGGTGGTGTATTACGTGCTTTCGAGCGCGGCGAGTTGGACCAAAGCGCGATCGCAGAGCTGTGGCACCTCAGCCAGCGTCGGAACCACCTCGAGCGCCTGAATGAGCGAAGACCAGTCATTATCGTTTGGAGCTACTTCCGACCGGAGCGTTGGAAGCAAACGACCCCACGCGGTCAGAACCTCAGCATCGCGCCGGTAGGAACTGACCTGGTGTTCAGCGCCCCAACCCACCAGCGCAGCTCTTTGAAATTGACCTCGCCGTGCTCGTGTGCGAGGGCGTTGACGATGTCTTCGATTTCAGACACCCGGCGCGTCAGCGAATCAAACAACACAACCCACGGGTCGAGAAGATCGTCGGTCTCAACGTTGAGCAAAGTGCGGCACGTCGTTATCTCGTCCTGCAACTGGCGGACTGTGACGACGTCGGTGCGCTGGCGAGAACTTCCGAGCGCTCCGGCTTCGAGCGCAATTGCATCGATTGTGTCGCACAGTCCCTCGATGATGCGGGAATCGAATAGTTTGTGGTCGGGAAATTCGACGCACGCCTGCTTTACCGCGATGAGATGTCCGGCGAGGTTGCCGCTGTCGACGGTGGAGATGTATTGCGGCAGCAGCGGTTCGAGAGTTTTCGTGTCGTACCAGTTGAAGAAATGACCGTGAAGCCGTCCAAGCTTGGCCATCGAGGCGAACGTCAGTTCTTGACGTTCGACGAATTCGAGTGAGCTGACATAACCGAGATCGTGCGCCGCTGATGTCGCAAGCAGCAACAGGCCGATGTTTGTCGGCGAAGTGCGATGAGCGATGACCGGCGCCGGATCTTCCTGAAAGTTGTCCGGCGGTAACCAGTTGTCTTCCGCGCCGACGAACGTTTCAAAAAACCGCCAGGTGCGCCGCGCGATCAGGCGCGCAAACGCGCGTCTTCCGCGCTCAGCGCTTCGCGTTTCATCGGTCGTGGTTTGCTGACCAAGTAAGCGATGAACGGCGACGCAATCCAGATGACGGACAGCGGCGCCGATCACCGGCAGGGCAGACGGCTTCGCTACCAACGGTCAGAACCGAGCGCCAGCCAGCGTCAGAATCGCCGCCGGCAACATGAACGGAAGAAACGACGCGAAGTCGTCGCGCGATTGTCTTTCAGCTTCAGCCGCTGAGACCCATTCGAGCAGTTTCTTTGCGAGAGATCAGTTGCCGGTAGAGCGTGCGAACGATCGCGTCGCACATCAGGTATGCCTGGTGCGGAAGGAAGACAAACGACAGCGCGATCTGCGCGGTGTTGGTGCGAAAGTCGCCCCACACACTCCAGAAATGGCTGGTCCAGGGAATTCCGCGCGGATGAATCAGTAGACCCGTGGTGACGTGCAGGTAAACGGGAAACGCGATCGATCAGAAACACAAACAGGCACCAGAGCAACGCCGAACCCGGAAAGATCGTGCACGAAGCGACGAGCCAGAGAAACAACGAAGGCGCGACGAGACTGCGACGCAGGTTGTCGAGAATCTTCCAGCGCGCGATCAGCGGCAGCACGTTGCGAACTTTTCGGCCTTGCCATCTGGCACCGTGGGAAGAGCCAGCGCATGATTTGCCAGTCGCCGCGCGTCCAGCGATGCGCGCGTTTCGCGTAGGCTTCGTACGACGCCGGATAATCGTCGAGTAGTTCGATGTCGGTCGTCAACGCGCAGCGCGCAAACAAACGCTTCAAACAGATCGTGACTGAGTAGCGAGTTCTCGGGAACGCGATGTTCGAGCGTTCGTTGAAAAGCGTCGACGTCGTAGAGACCTTTGCCGGTGAAGCTGCCTTCGCCGAAGAAGTCCTGGTAAACGTCGGAGACTGCGGTCGTGTAAGGATCGATGCCGGTGTAGCCGGAAAAGATCTGCACAAACTTCGAACGCGAAGCACTCGACGAGCGAGATGCTGACGCGCGGTTGCAGAATGCCGTAGCCGTGAGTGACGCGATTCGTTGCTTGCATCGATGCGTGGTTGGTTGAGCGGATGATCGCGGCGCCGACGAGCTTGCGCGCAACGTCGCGCGGCAGTTGAGTGTCGGAGTCGAGCGTGATGACGTAGCGGATCGAGCTCAGCAACGCGTCGTCGGCAGTGCGCACGACGAAGCTGGTATCGTTGCGCCGCGCAGCAGGCGATTGAACTCTTCGAGCTTGCCGCGCTTTCGTTCCCAACCCATCCACTTGTTTTCGCCTGGGTTCCACAGTCGCCGGCGATGAAACAGATGAAAGCGCTCTTCGCCGTGATTTCGATTCAGCGCGTCGATGCCGCTTTGCGCAATTGCGAGAAGTGCAGAATCGATTGGCGTCTCTTCTGATTCGGCGTCGCGGAAAGTCGCCCAGCAGCGCGAAGTAAATGTGTCGGATCCTGGTTGGCGAGAAAATGGACCTCGAGTCGTTCGACCAGTTCGTGAACTTGCGATTCGCTCAAGAAGATTGTTGGCACGACGACGAACGTTGCGCGCTTCTTCGGGAATGCCGTCGGCGGTGTCCATGCGCGGCAGCAGACGTGGCGGAAAGAAGTGCGTGAGATCCCAGTTGAGAACAGTGAGGGCGAGATCGCTGGCCGGAATCAGCGCGAGCAATGCAGTGACGATCAGACATGGGCCATTCCGTTCCGTGGCGCTGCATCGTCACTATAAGCAGGAACAACACGATCAGCACGTCAGAAACGTGAGAATGCCGAGGTAGGACCCGGTTGCGTGTCGCAAGCAGGAAGCGACGCAGACGTTCGATGGTTCGCGGTTGATAACCGAAGATCGTTTCGAGAATGCTCAGTCCGTCGTCGATCAGGTAATAGCCGACGTGTTTCTTGGCTCGGCGTCTTCTTTTGCTTGGGCCGCGAAGTTGACTGCCGCTTCCGCGATCTTCGAGTTCGCTGGCGCGGGTTCGTTTGCTGATTCGTTCGATGACGTGCCGGTAGCGATCACGTGAGGCAAACTCCATCCGCGAATAGACGCCTGCTGGATCCTTGCCCAGCAGCGGTTCGATCAAGCTGACTTTTTCGAAGAAGTCGTTCCAGTCGAGCGTCGAGAGGAGACGCATGCTGGTGATGATGTTTCCGACCGTGACCTGCGCGGCTGCCTGGCGTTGGTGTTCGGTGTGAATTATCTGTTCGACGCTGGTGCCTGTGCTTTCCCAGCTGCTTTTCGATCCAGTCCATCACCGGCATCACGGAAGGATGCTGTTCGCGCAGGCGTTGGACGAGTTGGACCAGGAACGTTTGCGGCAGTTCTTCTGCGTTTGCCGAGTCGTTCGTTGACGACCGTGCATGACGCCCGCGGGTTGCAGCGACGCGAGTTCGAGCAGTTTGTCGGCGAGTTTGTCGGCTTCTTCGCGTTCCGCGCGCGCACGGGCGATGGTGATGGCGAGGCGGCGCAGGTTTTCCACGAGCGCGAGGCGCAGAGTGATCGCGACGGCCCACAGTTCGCCGATCGAGAGCGGCGCGACGGTTTGATAGGCGGCGATGAATCGGCGCAGCGTGTTTGTGTCGAGACGCGAGTCGGTGTGCGTGATCAGCGCGAGCGCGACTGCGTAGATCCGCGGATAGCCTTCCAGTTCACCTTCGGCGAGTTTTGGCAGTTCGTGGTAGTAGCTTTTCGGTAGATCCTGACGAATCTCGCGCAGTTGTTCTTCGACGATGTGGTAGTTGTCGACCAGCCATTCGGCAGCGGGCGAAATCGCGCGGCCTTCGCGCAGTGCTTCGACGAGCGACTTTGTAGGCGGCTTCGAGTTTGCGGCCGTTGTCTTCGAGACGCGGAAGTAGTTGGGCGCGGCCTTTTCTGGTGACGGTTTTATGTTCGGCGGCGAGCGTTTGTGCGTACTGTTCGAGACGTTCGACGCTGAAGAACTCCGCCTGAAAAGGCTTCTCGTCGGCGTCGCCCGTCGGGCTTGCGGACCAATGAGAGCGCAATCGAATTCGAATGAACACGCATGTTCATCAGATTCGTTTAAACCATGCAGGGGGTTTAAGGGGAAGATTCAGAATATCATTTTGTGCTTAGTACTTGGTACTTTGTACGTCTTATACAAAGTACAAAACAAAGTACAAAGATCGTGTTATACTTTCGCGCCATGCGCGTTTTGGGAATCGATCCGGGCAGTCAAACGACGGGTTGGGGTGTTGTCGAAGGTGACGGGCGCCGTTATTCGCTGGTCGCGTATGGTTCGGTGCGCGCGCCGTCGAGTTTGAAGTTTTCGACGCGGCTGTTGAGGATGTGCAACGGGTTGGAGGAAGTGATTGCGGAACACGGTCCTGATGCGTGTGCGCTTGAAGATGCGTTTCTGGCGACAACGTGAAGGTCAGCATGAAGCTCGGGCAGGTGCGTGGCGTGGTGTTGCTGGTGGCGGAGCGAGCGGCGCTCGAGATTCACGAATATTCGCCGCGCCTGATCAAGCAGACGGTGGTTGGTTATGGAAATGCTGAGAAGCATCAGGTGCAGGAGATGGTGCGATTGCTGCTGGCACTTGAAGAGTGTGCCGTCGCCGCACGATGCGGCGGATGCGTTGGCGGTGGCGATCTGCCATTTTCATCACGCGCAGTTTAAAGAGAGGATAGCTGCGGTTGTAGATCAATAGGACCATACAAAACTACCTCACTTAGGAGAAACATCATGATTCCTCACAAACTCACGCTTTTGTCTGCTTCTCATCTTCTTTCATTCACATCGAATGTCTTAGCGCAGAAACGAAAGACGCCGTGCGGGTGGGCGTATCGCCGTTGTTGTCGACGAACGTCTCGCGGCGCTGCGCGCAACTCCTGCAGCTCAACGGGCAGACTCGTGCGTCGTCTCGGTCGCGGCCGGCTGGTTGCATCAGAGCGACGAAGACAAGTTCTGACGGCATCGTGTTCTTTCTCGTGAACGTCACGAGCCGCACGCACGGCTGGATTCAACGTGAAGCAGTCGTTTCGCCGTCACGCACGGAGACGATCAGACGTCTGTTCGTCTAATCCAACTTCCCACGGCTTCGATCGAATCGCCCGCGCACGAATCTTTCTCGATCACTTTCCGCGCTCGCCTCTGCGCCCGCAGGTGCTGTTATTGCTCGGCGACACCGCGGAAGAAATGCTCGCAAACTCTCGACGCGACGCCGCAGACGTCGACTAAACGACGGCTCGGCGAAGCGCCCGAGTTCAGTTACTACCTGAATTACACCAGGCCTCGATCGCTACAACCGCCAGCGCGTCAACTTCGTCTTCGACCAAGCAACCAAACGCTTTCACTACGACGGCGCCGCCTGGCGCGAACTCATCCGCCGCCATCCACAAACTCCGCCGAAGCTGCGAGGCCCGACAGCGCCTGACTAAACCTACCGAGAAAATCGACCTTGACAAGCATCTAGTTACTTTACTCTCAACTGCGTATGTTTTAATCTCGCACCATGAGACTCAGACGAAAACCTCAAAGGAAATCAGACATGGGCCTCACGCATGTTACCAGTCAAAGTATAGGAAGCCTCGACTACTCAGGATACTTTACAACGCGAAGTTTCTGGTCGATACTGGCGCCATCGGACCAATGGCTCCGGCATCGGAACTCAGGAGAATCGGAATTGAACCGGTCGGCAAGCGAGTATACGAATTTGCCAACGGTCAACTGGCAGAATATGAAGTACGGCGTGGCGCGAATTTCAGTTTATGCGATGAAATCATCTCCAATCCGAGTCATCTTTGGGCCTGAGAGCATCGAGCCGATTCTGGGTGTAATTGCTCTCGAGTCAGCTGGTTTCATGGTCGATCCCAAGAATCAGACACTCACGAAAGCTGCGAGCGCTTCCCCTGAAGAAGGTAGCAGCGGATATGGCTGCTAAATGAAATCTTCACAAAACGCCGACCATTCTCTATAGTCAGCCCTCAAAAGCCCTGAAATTCGCCGTCCGCGGTGTTAATAATTCCTCAGACCCCCCGTTTATCAGGGTGTAGACGAAGGAGAAACACCGTGCAGGCAGCAGTTAAACCCTTGCGATTAGTGACATAACCAATCCGCCGGCGAGCTGGAAAAGCTCTTCCAGGCACATCACGGCCGCGTTTTTCGCACTGCCCACCGCATTACGGGCAGTGCCGCGGATGCCGAAGACGTGCTGCAAACAGTCTTTCTGCGGCTGGTAAAAGGCCAGGACGACTACGACTGTCCCGAAATCCTGAAGCTTACCTTTCACGCGCCGCCATCAACGCTTCGCTCGACCTGCTCCGCAGCCGCACGCGGTCGAAAGCCGTGGCGTCTCGACGACGTCGAATACCGAGTCGCTAGCGAGCAGCTTTCGCAAGTCCCGAAGTCGCTCACGCCGATCGCGAACTGCAAACGCTGGTGCGGCAGGCTGTGTCGCGGCTCGGAAAGACGGCCGGCGAGATGTTTGTTCTCCGTTATTACGAAGGTTTCGACAACAAGGAAATCGCGGTTCTACTGAAAACCTCGCCGATGGTGGTGGGCGTCGTCCTCCATCGCGCTCGCACAAAACTGAGAAAAGAGATTGGGCACTATCTGGAGAAACATCATGAAAAGTAATAGTGAAGACAAGATCCTCGACAAAGTTACTGCTGAGATTCGCAACGAAAAGGTGGATCCAGGCGGCAGTTTCAGCAGCGGCAGACCGTGTTTGGGCGCGTGTCTCTGCTGCTGCAGGCGAAACGGAATTTCAGATGCCCGCAGTCGAAGCGCATTGAAGGCTGTGCAGATTTTCAGTCACTGATTCCGGCTTATCTGGCGGGCAAGCTTTCCGAAGCGCGTTCGCTGTTACTGGTGGACCACACGCACGAGTGCATTCCCTGCCGCAAGGCGATGAAGGAAGCGCGCCGCGCGCGCTGTCCGCACCGCGACTGCAAAGCCGAGCCGCTTCTCGATGCAACCAGTGTGATGCGTTGGGGCATTGCGGCCGCGTCGTCATCGGTCTTGGACTGCTGGCGATTCCGTTTATGCAGCGCTTCTGGCCGTTCGGTGAATTTGACGCGACGGTCCAGGCCGCTGAAGGACAGGTTTATCAGATCGCTGATACGCGAAACAGCCGCAGTCAGCTGCGGGAGCGAAATTGCAGAAAGGCGAAAGGTGCGCACCGCGAAAGATGCGCGCGCAGTTGTTCGTCTGGGCGATGGTTCGTTGATCGAGATGAGAGACCGTTCCGAGTTTTACCTGACGAAGAGCGGCACAAGGAACGACGATTCACTTGAATCGCGGCAGCATCGTCGTCGAAGCAGCGAAGCAGAAAGATGGCAAGCTGTTTGTCGAAACCGGTGATTCGCTGGTTTCGGTTACGGGAACTGTGTTCTCGGTGAACAACGGCACGAAGGGTTCGCGTGTTTCGGTAATCGAAGGCGAAGTGAGCCTGAACCACGCCGGCAAAGATCGCGTGCTGCGTGCCGGCGAACAGGCAGCAACCAGTCCGGCGATCTCGATGATTCCAGTCAAAGATGAAGTCGCGTGGAGCCGGAATGCTGGTCAGTACGCGAGCAGTGCTGCTCGGCTTTAGCTTCGCTCAAAACGAGTTGATGCAACGTCGAGCAGCCCGGCGTTCGCAATTCGACGCACCTGCTCGACCTGATGCCGGAGAGCACGGTGGTTTATGCCGCGTTGCCGAATCTGGCCAACACGATCGCTGAGTCGCATCGCATCATTCAGGAGCGGATGAGCCAGAATCCGGCGCTGCGTGAGTGGTGGGAGAAAGAGCAGTCTGGCAGCGGCACAGAACATGGACCAGGTGGTGGAAACGATTCGCCAGTTTGGTGATTACCTCGGCGACGAGATTGCGGTCTCGGTTTCGATGGACGAAAAAGGCGAACCCGGTGAGCCGCTGGTGCTGGCCGAGTTAAAGAACTCGGCAGGTTTCCGCGCAGTTCATCGAACAGCAGATCGCGAAGTATTCCGGCGATCAGAAAGGCGAAACCGGAGCTCGAGTTTGTCGAGGATCCGATGACGGCGGCTCCGGCAGCTGGATGGCAATAAAGAACAAGCTTACATCTGGATTCAGAACAACCTGTTTGCCGCCAGTCCGAAGCTGCAGCAGCTTCAGAATCTCGCAACGGTGATTGCGCGGTGGTGGCAGAGCAGTTTCACGGCAACTCCGTTCCGCAATCGCATCGCGCAGGTTTATCAGGAAGGCGCTGGTATCGTAGTCGCGGCGAACCTCGAGAAGGTCGTCGAGCAAACGAAGGCCGAACGCGTCAAGGGTCACGGATGCTGCGAAACAAGAGAGCGCGTTGAACCAGTTGGGAATTCTGAGTGTGAAGTATTTCGTGCTCGATCAGAAAGACACGAACGGCAAGACGCACACGCAGGCCTCGCTCTCGTTCAGCGATGCGCAACGCGGCATTCCGTCGTGGCTGGCGGCTCCTGGACCGATGGGCTCGCTGGAGTACATCTCGCCGGATGCGAACGTGGTTGCCGGTTTCGTGGTCAAGAATCCGGCATCGCTGGTTGACGATCTGCTGGGCGTGCTGGAGACAGTTTCGCCCGAGCTTGCGCAAGAACCTCGACAAGCAGCAGGCAGAGCGCGGACTCGATATTCGTAACGACATCGCCGCGCCGTTGGGTGGTGAGTTTGCCTTCGCGATCGATGGTCCAATTCTGCCGACGCCGTCGTGGAAGATGGTGTTTGAGGTTAACGATCCGGCGCATCTGCAACAGACGCTCGAGCGTGTGGTTGACTGAAGTCAATAAAGAAGCGGCGAAGTTTGGCAAGACGCGGACTTGGCCTGGGAAAAGGCCGAAGTCGGTGGCCGCACGTTCTACACGCTGAAGTCGGCTGACTTTGGCTTGGTTGAAGTGAACTACACGTACGCCAACGGTTACATGATCGTTGGCCCGAGCCGCGCGTTGGTTGAGCGTGCGTTAGCTGCGCATGACAGTGGTTATTCGCTGTTGCGTTCGGCGAAGTTCACGGCGGGCTTGCCGGCGGATGGCAATGCAAACTTCTCGGCGGTCTTCTATCACAACCTCGGCGGTCTGGTTCCGGCTGGATTGGCGAGCACGGCGCGAAGAACCTGCCGAGTGGACCACAGCAAGCGGTGAAGGCGATGGCCGCGGACATGCCGCCGACACTCGCTTATGCTTATGCGCAAGGTGACAGCATCACGTTTGCGGCGAACACTGAAGGCGGACCGTTTGGTTTGAGTCCGGCGACGCTCCTCGGAATGCCAAACGCGTTGGAGATGCAGCACATCATCCAGCGCGGGATGGGGGTAAGAAGTAAGGGTTTGGTTTTGTCAGTAGTCCAGTAGTCAGTGGCTACAGTAGTTCTTAGACCACGGACAATCTGACTATCAGTGACAACTGACAAGCTCTAAGCAATAAATGAAGCTCATCTCAATTTCCCTCGTGTTCGTGGTTACTGGGATCCTGTTGCTCCTGACAACATTCTGCTCTCGGAGCGCATGATCTCAGCGCCTCTGACGTCAACAGCGCCACGGTCACGTCACTGATCATGGCGGCGCTGTTGTTCTCACTCGCCTATGCGCCGTCGCTTTCTGGTTGCGCCGCCGCATGGGTGGTTGCCGACCCAGCGCTGCTATTTCCGCTCGCCTCAGCCATCGTCCTCAACCTCCCTGTGTTCCTGATCGAGATTCTTGCAATTGGCAGAACTTTAGCGCCCGCAGAAGCGTTAGCATGCATCGGTGCATTTCTGCTGATGGGTACAGTCTTCGGACTCGGTTTCGTTTGGAATTATCAGGACGCAGCGATATAAGAACGAGCATGGCACTCCCCGCGACGGTTCACGAACACGAATCACAACTCAAACGACCTATCAGAGCCGCCAGTAATCGATCTGCACGGCTTGAGCGTCACATTCGGACGCCGGCCAATTACTCAAAAATCTGCGCGGCGATCTGCGCGGCAGGGCGATCGGTCTGCTTGGACCAAACGGCGCCGGCAAGACACGTTGATTCACACGCTGCTCGGATTTCATCGATCCAACAGCCGGCACGGCGCAGATCTTCGGTCACGACATCGTCGACTGATGCGAAACAAGATCAAGTCGCTGATCGGTTACATGCCCGAGCGCGATGCGTTCATCGCCGAAGATGAGCGCGGTGCACTTCGTGCGTTTGATGGCCGAGCTGTCAGGACTGCCTTCCGAAGCCGCACTCGAACGCGCGCACGAAGCGCTTTTCTACGTCGGACTCGGCGAAGCGCGTTATCGCAAGTCTGGAAACTTATTCGCTCGGCATGAAGCAACTTGCCAAACTCGCGCAGGCGATCGTTCACGGTCCGAAGTTGATCTTTCTCGACGAGCCGACCAACGGACTCGATCCTCCGGCACGTCTGCGCATGATCAAGCTGATCCGTGAGATTCGCGACAGCGGCCAGGCGAACATCGTTTTGTCGTCGCACTTGCTGCTCGACGTTGAAGAGTGCTGCGACGAGATCCTGATCCTGACGTGACGGCCAGATCGCCGTCTACTGCAATCTCGAAGAAGAGCGGAAGTCGAATCGCAAGTTTCTCATGCTCGAAACACGCGGCGATCAGAAGAGGTTTGTCGAAGCGATCGCGAAACTCGGTTGTGAATACGCGATCTACGCGGCGATCACCGACTGAAGGTAGTGCTGCAGGAAGGCGTCGAGGTGCGCGATCTGTATCGACTCGCGGCCGAAGAACAGGTGCAGATGCGACGTTTGAGTTACAAGCGCGATTCGCTGGAAGACATCTTCCTCAAGGCAATGGAGAACGGCAATGGCGGTCTATGAGCAGACTTACAAGCGTTACGCCGGCCCGCTGACTCCCGAGTGGAGCCGGTTTCTGATAATTCCGCGGCACGCGTATCGCGCTGTTTTCAAGTCCAAGCTGTTCATTGCGTTCTTTGTGATTTGCTTCATCCCGCTGCTGGTTGAAGCGATTCTGATCTACCTGCATCACAACGTAGCGCGTACTGGCGCATCATGCAGGTCAACGTCAGGGAACTGATGCCGATCGACGCTTCTTTCTTCCAAACCTTCGTCAACATCCAGGGTGGATTTGCATTCTTTGTGGCGTTGCTTGATTGGCCCGCCGCTCGTCTCGCGCGATCTGCGCAACAACGCGTTGCCGCTTTATCTTTGCCGGCCTTTTTCGCGCACCGAGTACGTGATCGGGAAAATGTCGGTGATGTTGATCCTGTTGTCGCTGGTCACGTGGATTCCGCAGTTGTTGCTGTTTCTTCTTTCAGTCGTACCTCGAAGGGTTCGCCTGGTTCAGCGGAGAACCTGTGGATCGCGAGTGCGATCGTCATCGGCAGCATGGTTTGGATACTGTTGCTGGCGTTGCTGTCGCAGACGATTTCCGCGCTGGTGAAGTGGCGCGTCATCGCGAGTGGTGCATTGCTCGGTATTGTTTTTTATTCCTTCGGTTTTTGGTGAGTTTCATCAATGAGGTTTTTCGCACGCGTTGGGGAAACATCATCAGTCTGGGTGCGCTGATGAAAAACGTTACCGCCGGTCTTTTCGGCACGTTCGAACCGCGTATCTGGACAAGCGATACTGTCGAGACTTCGACGGCAACGTGTCCGCGAAGTTCTCATACTTGAGCCGCCGCTGTGGGTTTCTTGGACGCGTGCTGTTTCTGATTTGCGCCGTTTGCCTGGCGTTGCTGTCGTGGAAAGTGAAAGCGTACGAGGTTGTGAAATAAGAATTCGAAGTCGAAATTCGAATTTACGAATTCTTTATGTCCACACCAGCCAATCAACTCATCATCTTCGACAACGTCTCCAAGTTTTATGGCGAGATACTCGGCGTGAATCGCGTGAACCTTCAAATCGCGCCGGGCATCACGAGTCTCGTTGGACCGAACGGGGCAGGGAAGTCGACGTTGATGAATTTGATGACGGGTTTGCTACGACCGACTCGCGGCTCGATCACCTTGCTCGGAATCCCGACCGATCAACCCGAACAGACTGTTTCGCAAAGTTGGATACTGCACGCAGTTTGATTCGTTTCCGCGAGGTGTGACTGGACGCGAGTTTATCAATTCGTTTCTGCTGGTCCACGGGTTCGATCGCAAGCGCGCGAACGAGCTGACTCAGGTCGCGCTTGAGCGCGTCAATCTGGTTGAAGCTGCGGATCGAAAAGTCGCGGCGTACAGCAAAGGCATGCGGCAACGAATCCGGCTGGCGCAGGCGATCGCGCATGAGCCGTCAGTGCTGATTCTCGACGAACCACTGAACGGATTGGATCCGATGGTGCGTGCAGAAACGATCGCGCTTTTCGCAAGCTCGCGGCCGAAGGACTGCACCTGATCATCTCGTCGCACATACTGCATGAGGTCGACATGATGTCTGACCGTGTTGTGCTTGTTGAACAACGGTTACATCGTTGCCGAAGGAAATATTCACGGCGTGCGCGACGAGATGGAAGAGCATCCGATGCAGATCCTGATTCGTTGTGATCAGCCGTCAAAACTCGCGGCATATGTTTTTGCTCAGGACCACGTGGTCGAAGCGCGTTTGCACGACGATCGGCGCGGGCTTGTTTGTGAAGACACGCGATGCGGATCGGTTTTATCTGTTGTTGAATCGAGTGGTGGCGAAGGTGAAGTGAACGTCGAATCAGTGGCGCCGGTCGATGACGATCTCAGCGCTGTTTACCAGTATTTGATTGGCACGTCAGGCGGGAGCTGCATAGGAGTTTATCGAGATGAGTTCTGCTGGTGACGTCAGTTCAAACAGAACCCGAGTCAGAGGTCGTTCTCGTGGGCACTCTGGCTGCGGCAGATCGGCGCGATCTTGCGTCTTGAGATGCAGAAGAACTTTCTGGGCGGCGCTCGATCTTGATCTACCTCATCGCGTTTGTTGCCATTGTTTCCGTTGCTGGTGCTTGCAGTATTTACTCCACCAGGAAATGAATGGCAAGACTTCAACAAGTACAGCATGATCTAGCGTCCTCTACAACGGCTGATTCTGCGAGTGTGTTCTTTGGTGCGCGTGGATCTTCATGAATCTGTTTCGCGGAGAGCTGGTCGATCGGAGTTTGCACTACTATTTCCTCAGCCCGGTGCGTGGGAGGTTCTGGTGGTCGGGAAGTATCTGTCAGGTCTGGTGACTTCGATCATTCTGTTTACCGGCGACGACGGTGATTGCGATGCTGCTGCTCTACTTCCCGCATTTCTATTCGCAGAGCGTGAGTTTCTTCCCCGAGGGCCGGGGAATGATCCAACTCCTCACGTACGCGGGAATCACGATGCTGGCGTGCGTCGGTTACGGCGCGTTCTTTCTCGTGGTGGGTCTGTTTATTCGCAATCCGATCATTCCCGCGCTCCTGCTTTACGGCTGGGAGTGGCTAAACTTCCTGCTGCCGCCGTTGTTGAAGAAGATCAGCGTGATTCACTATCTCAACTCGCTGGTGCCGGTGCCGGTTTACTGAAGGTCCATTCGCGGTGGTTGCCGAACCAACACCGGCGTGGATCGCGTTCCCAGCATGCTGCTCGTCACAGTCATCGTGCTCGCCCTCGCGGCGTATCGCATCCGCCACATGGAGATCCGCTACGGAACGACTGAGATTGATCATTTGTCATTTGACATTTCTCATTTGTCATTTTCAGCTAATCGACACTGATGAAGTCATTGCGCAGTCACTTTGAAAATGACAAATGAGAAATGTCAAATGACAAATGATCAATGACTACTTCCTACTGACGTACTTGTTGCCGCTGATCCAGAAGCGCCAGGGTTTGTCGATCCATTCTTCAGCGTAGTCGATTCCGATGCGTGGGCCTCTCGCGATGTGGCGCGGGTGCTACTTTCTCAAACTCTTCCAGCCACACATCGATCGCCTAAGAAGATCTGCTTTGTCGAGTTCGCGATCGATCCCCATCGCGATGCAGAGTTTGCCTGGGCCATTAGTAAGATTGTGGTCAGGATGCGAATGACGGCGCTCACGCATCAACTCGATGCCTTCGACCGGTTCCAGCGCGCGCACCAGAATCGCGTGCGGAATGTCCGCGACGTTGCTGACAACGTTGAACTGGTAATACATCCCGTAAACAAAATAGACGTACGCGACGCCGCCCTGTTGGTACATCGTTTCCGTTCGTTTCGTTCTTCGGCCGCCGTAAGCGTGTGACGCGCGGTCTTCCGGACCACGATAGGCTTCGACCTCCACGATCTTTCCCGACACACGTTGACCGTCAGGCACCAGGAACGACCAGAAGCTTGCCGAGCAGATCGCGAGCGACGGTGAGAACGTTCGTACGCGTGTAGAACTCGCGCGGCAGTTTGCGTCCTTTTAACTCACCATCAGCTATTACGCAATTTCCAAACCATCACCACGAAAATCACGAATCCGATCACGACGACGCCTCGACGTACCCAAACCTGGCCCGACGCGCACCGCCATGCTCGCGCCGAAGTAGCCGCCGAGCAAGCGCGCCACATGCCATGACCAACGCGTCCTCCCACACGACGAGGCCGCAAGCGCAAAACTCAAGACGGCGATGCTGTTGATGCAGATTCCGAGAAAGTTTTTGATCCCGTTGGCGCGATGAAGTTCGTTGATTCCCAGCAGACCCATTGCGGCGAGCATCAGGATTCCGTTGCCGGCGCCGAAGTAACCACCGTACATCGCAGAGAAGAACTGAAAAACGATCGCGCCGGTCCACCACAGACCGGTCGGCTGTTTCGTCGAGCGAGCCCAACCGGAGTCGTTTATTGATCTCTCCATGGACCATGAAAAGAATCGTCGCAAAGAGGATCAGAAACGGAACGAGTTCGGCAAAGACAGGCGACGGCGTCCAGATTAGTAGCCACGCGCCGAGTGCGCCGCCAATGACACTGGTCAGCGCCGAGTCGAAAGAGAATAGTCGAACTGTTCTCGAGTTCTTTGCGATAACCGAACAGTCCGCCAAACAGCCCGGGCCACAGCGCGACGGTGCTGGTGCCGTTCGCGACTTTCGGATCGAGACCGAGCCAGATGAGGACCGGGAAAGTGATCAGCGTGCCGCCCCCGGCAATGGAATTGATCACGCCCGCTGCGAATGCGGCGCAGAACATGGCAAGCCAGGGGAGAGACGCATAAGACAAAGTTAAAGCTCGCCCAAAATGTTAAGATGCGGGTCACACTTATGCCAACCCGGATCTTACGAATTGCGTTATTCGTCGTTGTTGCCGTTGTCCTGCTTTGGCCGGTTTTTCCTGCCGACGCGAAACGAACACTTCGCATGATGACCTACAACATTCACGTCGGCGTCGGCATGGACAAGAAACTCGACCTTCAGCGCATCGCTGACGTCATCAACGCCGCTCGTCCGGATCTCGTCGGTTTGCAGGAAGTGGATCGCGGTGTGAGAAGGACTGAAGGCAAAGACGAGATTGTCGAACTCGCGGCGATGACGAAGATGGAGTACGCATTTGCTCCGAACCTCGACTACCAGGGTGGAAAATACGGAGTCGCGATTCTTTCACGCCTGCCGATCAAAAACACCGACCACCGCATGTTTGAGAACAAGCGTGAAGCGGAACGCCGTGGCATGCTGCGCATCGAAGTCGAGGTCGAACGAAAGACCCTCAACTTCGTCACCACACATCTCGACTACCAGTTTGAAGACGGACGCTTGTTTGAAACTGAGCAGTTGTTAAAGTTTCTCGACGGTGTCAACGGTCCGACTGATCGTCGTTCCGATCTTAACGACATCCCAACAGGCAGCGCTTACAAACTAATGCGCACCAAATTCGCCGATGCCTGGGTGACGAGCGGCGCCAAAAGGGACGGTTTTAGTTATCCCGCCGACAAACCAGTGAAACGCATCGATCATATTTTTTATCGGCCCGGCGATCGTGTTCGGGCCAGGAAGTCGTGGGTGATTGAGACGTTGGCTTCAGATCACATTCCCGTAGTCTCTGAGTTGGAAATCAAATGACAGAAGAGAGAACACCCAAAAGACGCTCATGAAATGACCGAGAATGAGGTCCGTTCTCGCATAGTGACACTTGCATTCGGCGGCGACGAGCGACTGTTCCTCGCGTTCTATCGCAAGCTGCAACAAGGGCTTCCGGAAGGAACTGGAATCGTCCTGCGCGGCAGCGTCGTTACCAACAAGCGACACGAAGACGGCACGCCGTTCGATGCGCTCAGGGAAGGGAACCAGCGATCTCGACGTGACTCTCGTCGGTACGAAAGTGATGGAAGCGTGGTCGCCCGACGCTTATTACATTCCCGGCCTGCATACAAAACCCTTGTGCGATAAGGATCCCGATATTGCTCCCAGTTTGAATCCTCTGCGTGAGTCGTTGCAGAAACTGGTTGGACGCCCCGTGAATTTCCAGGCCACGTCGAGTCTCGTTCTCTACGGCCGCGACGTGCTGTTTGGCGAGCCATACTTCGTGGTCGTCCAAGCCGGGGCGGATGCGTGAGCTTCAGGTTACTCAGTTACAACATCAGATTCGGCGGAGTGGGCCGTGAGCAGGCGCTGGCGGAAATGATCAAAGCCGCTGCGCCAGACCTCGTGGTCTTTCAGGAAGCGACGCACCCGGACGTCATTGAACGTCTCGCTGCAGTGCGACCGGATTTCCGTTCTGGGCAGCGCGCCGGAATCATTCGATCGGTTTTCTCAGCCGTCAGGAAGTGGCTTATCACGAGTGGCATTATCCCGCCGGTGCGCGGCATTCGTTTCTCGAAATCATTCCCGCGGGACAGCGAGGCGCGAGTGTTTGGTCTGCACCTGAGCGCCAGGTTTTCGAAGTGGGACGAACGCCGTCGCTGCGCGCGAGATCCGATCGCTCCTGGAAGGAATCAAACGTCATCAGGAGGGGTTTCACGTTCTGGTCGGAGACTTCAACACTCTCGCGCCGGGAGAGGTCCTCGAGATGGAGAAGTTGCCGGCTTGGATTCGTGCGTTGATCTGGATCAGCGGTCGCAAGCTGCAGCGCGAAACGATTCAGTTCGTGCTCGACGCCGGTTATGTCGACGGTTATCGCACGCTGCACCCTGATGATAAAGGGATACACGTTTCCGACCTGGGATCCGCACGTGCGACTGGATTACGTATTTGTGCCGAAGACTTTTAAGGAACGGTTGCTGAGTTGTGAAGTGATAACTGAGCCGAAAGATTTGATCAAGGCTGCGACTGACCACTGCCCACTGATTGCAGAGTTAAAAGTTGACTAGCGATCCACGTTTCCGGAAGTTGGATTGGAGAAACGCTGTGAATGAGAATTCGGTGGTTGGACCAAGCACCATCTGTCGTTGCCATAAAGCACCGTCCACGATCATGGGTTCGAGCGTCTGATAGAAATCTTTGTAAGACACGCCGTCAGGTTTCGACAACCACAACGCAAACTGGGTTCTGCTGAAGATGTCACCGGTTTTGGGTCGATACAAACCCGCCGTGCCACCCGCTGCTTCTCGCGCGACCAGATTATGCGGCGCTTCGCAGACGCCTGAAACAGCCGCTTCGTTGATCCGATCCAGAGCCGCCGAGTCGTCGAGCAGATACCAGTCCTCGAACGCGTCGCCGTGCGTATCCAGCCAGCTCACGCCGTGCATTCGAAACACGCGCGAACCGTGAAATCCAACCGGCTTGTGGGCGTTGAGCGTGTCGTGAAAGAAGGCCAGGTGGTCGACATACGTTTCCGTGTCGACCCCCGGCTGCGGCCAGTGCCAAAAGACGTAGGCGAGCATTCAGTTAATTCGTGTTCCGTGAACTTCAGCCACTTGCAGCGTTCGCCTGCATGGCTTTGATGTCGTTCAACAGCACTTGCTCGTGACCTTCAGGATTGACCTTGCGATAGATCTTGCGAGTTTGCCTTCGGGATCGACCACGAAGCTGGTGCGGTTCCAGTACATCGTTCCTTTGTACTCGCTTTGGCCCACACCCGATGGCTCCAAAAACTCGTGCTGCGGATCGGCGAGCAGGTCGATACTGAAACCAAACTTCTTGCAGAAGCTCTCGTGCGACGCCACATCGTCTTCACTCACACCGACCACCGCGATGTTCGCGTCGTCAAAGTCCTGCTTACTCGCCGTGAACGACTTGCCCTGGATCGTGCAGCCCGGTGTGTCGTCTTTCGGATAGACATACACCACCAGCCATTTGCCTTCGAAGTCGTCGAGCGTGACTGTCTCGTTGTTTTGGTTCTTGAGTTTGAAATCGATAAAGCGTTTGACCTTCTTCTACTGCCATTAGTTCATTCCCCCTCGTGAATTCAATGTGATTACTCCACAGTTTCGGACAGGTTCGATTTGTACTTGGTGCTTGGTTTGCCGATCATTGAGCTCGATGTACACCCAACTTGGAGGCACTGCATCGCCGGTCCAGCGAAAAGCAAATCTTGCCAAGGTCGGATGGTTTTCCCAGCGCGCAAAACCCATTCAACCTCACACCACGCGCGTCGTAAATGTCCACCCAGGTTCGGGCTGCCTTTGTGTTGGTGCCGCACGGAGGGAGACTGGGAGCAGCGGCAAACATCTCAGCCGGATAAGCATCCTTGTTAAATACGTCGAACGTGTAACGAATCACTTCTTTGCCTGCAACGACGGCGGGTTCGCGACCCGAGAAAGACCAGCATCGGGTTGGGAAGCCGGGACTGCGCGAACGTGCCTTGCGCTGCAACCATCAGAGCGCACGTCATTGCCAGAAGGAGCGTTTTTCTGGTGAAGCTTTTCATTTGGGGGACTCCTTTGAGAGTTTGATATTTCTACCACGCGACGGCGTAGCGACTTCGCCTCGGGTCTGCGCCAGCCGAAGCGACACCATTTTCGTGTCAAACACGATTACTGTCGGCGCGGACAGTGTGCCCCATTCGGATTGAACCTTGACCTTGTGCCCTTTCGAAGACAACTCCTGAATCGTCTTCAAACTCACGCGCGATTCGACGTTTAGCGAGCCGGGCAGAAACTCATGGTCGTCAAACGAGCTGACATAATGCTGCGTGTCAAAACGTGCCGCCTCAACCGCTTCCTGCGGGTTCATATCAAACTCGATGATGTTCAACAAGCACTTGAAGCAAAGCCTGGTCCTGATTGTCGCCGCCGGGTGTGCTGAGCACCATGAATGGCTGGCCATTTTTTAGAACGAGCGTCGGCGTCAGGGTAATGCGGGGGCGTTTGCCGGGAGCGACGACGTTTGGACTGTTCGCATCAGTAAGCGCAGATTGGAGACGTTGGCCCATCAGCACGCCGGTGTCGCCTGCAACAACGGCCGGTAACCACGCGCCACTCGGCGTCGCGCTAAATAGATTGCCGTCTTTGTCGACGACGTTTACGCAGGTTGTATCGTTACCACGTTCAATTTCAGGGACCGTCGAAGCATGTCCGATCGTTTGCACTGCACTCGCGAGCACGGCTTTCATATTTGACGGATCGCCGGGTTGTTGGGCCAGGGACGCACGTTCCTGATCGATCAACGGACGGCGTAGTGCCGCATAGTCTTTCGACAAAAGCTCCGACATCGGGATCTTCACGAAATCCGGATCGCCGTAATAACGATCGCGATCAGCCATCGCGAGCTTGAGAGCTTCGGCGAGCGTGTGAATATAGGCCGGCGAATTATGGCCCAGCTTCTTCAAGTCGTAACCTTCGAGCATGTTCAGCGTTTCGACCATCGCCGGGCCCTGCGTCCAAAAACCGGCTTTGTAAACCTGGTAACCACGATAATTCGCTTCAACAGGTTGGCCCACTTTCGCTGCAAAGCGCGCGAAGTCCCCGGCCGCAATTAGACCACCGTTGGCCTGCATGTAATCGCCGATGCGTTGGGCGATTGGTCCTTTGTAAAAATAGTCGCGAGCGGCCATCAGACCGGCATGACGCGCGTTTCGTGAGCCGCGGCGCGCCAACTTTTCTGCACGTACAATTTCGCGCAGCGTTCGAGCGAGATCAGCCTGAACGAATATGTCGCCGACTTTTGGTACTTCGCCGTTGGGCAGGAAGATTCGCTTTGCATCCGCCCACTGCGTGAAGACGGACGAGCGCGTCCGAATGTAGTTCACTCGCAATTCGTCGATTGGGAAACCGTCGGCGAGTTGGATTGCCGGTTCCATTACTTCCGCCAGCGTCTTAGTGCCGAATTTATCCAGGGCGGTGACGCATGCGTCGAGGATTGCTGGTACGGTTGCCGATAGTGGTCCAGTGGAGGGGATTAGCCCGCCTCTTCGGGCGCCTGGCATCGTCGTCTGACCCGGGCCACCACTTTCAGCTTTCGCCCGAGTTCACAAAGAACTCGCGCGTGGCCTTCATCGGCGCCTGGCCCATGCCCTTCGATGACGGCAACTTTCTGGTCCTTTAGTTTGATCAGGATCGGCACTTCGCCGCCAAACGAAAAGTGCGAGAATTCAATCACTGAAGCCGCGAGAATCGTTGCTACACCGGCATCGACTGCGTTGCCGCCACGTTGCAGTATCCTAAGGCCAGCTTCGACTGACAGCGGGTGTCCGCCGGCGACGGCGCCACGCTTACCGCGAACAACCGGGCGAAATGTGTCGGCGCTTGATGCTTGTGGAACGCTGGCGAAGACGAAGCAGGAGATTAAACAGACGACGAACAGCCTTTTACACGACAACGACGAAAATTCTGGCAACGAACGCATGGCGGCGGGCCCACCTCTCTGTGGTTTTAAGCTGGCGAATTGTCAACCGGATTGGTGTGCTAGTCAATACGGATTACACAGATGGACACGGAATGAAGAGTTTGCTGGTAAGATGAAGCGCAGACAAAAAGAGAGGGCACTGACCTCCCCCAAGACCAGTGCCCTTGCCTTTATCTCAGTTCTCCCATGGAGAATTAACGACGGGCAGATACTACTTGCACCTAGAGTTGAGTAGGTTGCATAAGTCTTGTAAAGCTTTTGCGAGGTTGTCACAAGAGTTTTTCAAAGCTCCCCGGTCATAATAGCCGCCGAAAGGAGCACCCATCGAGGAAACGACTTGCCAAATTCACCAAAGATCGCGCCGTTTGGCTCATGGAAATCGCCCATCACCGCAGACCTCATCGTAGGCGGCTCCGTCGGTCTGAGTCAGCCACAGCTCGACGGTCCGGATATTTACTGGCTGGAATTACGCCCCACCGAAGGCGGCCGCAACGTTGTGGTTAAACGTTCAGATGACGGTAGTTTTACGGATCTCACTCCCCGTCCTTTTAATGCTCGCACACGCGTTCACGAGTATGGGGGCGGCGACTATGCCGTCAGTAAAGGTGTGGTCTATTTCACCAATTTTGCCGATCAACGCTTTTACAAGCAGGTTGGTCCCGGTGAACCGCAGCCGCTGACGCCCGCTGCGGAAACGCGCTACGCCGATGCGTGCCTCGACCATACGCGAGGACGACTCGTTTGCGTGCGGGAGGACCACACGGTCCATAACGCCGAAGCCGTGAACACGATCGTCAGTCTCAATACCGAAGGCAACGACGATTGCGGCCTCGTCCTGACACATGGCAACGACTTTTACTCGTCGCCGCGGGTCAGTCCGGATGGAACTCAATTGGCCTGGCTGACCTGGAACCACCCAAATATGCCGTGGGATGGCTGTGAACTTTGGGTTGGCGAATTTGGCCCGGACGGCACATTGACGTCCACGCGGTGGGTTGCGGGTGGCGTCGCTGAATCAATATTTCAGCCGGAGTGGTCGCCAGACGGCGTGTTGTACTTCGCTTCGGACCGGAACGGCTGGTGGAACCTCCAACGGATCTCCGCCGACGGCGAGATCGAGAGCGTTGCCCGGGCGAAGGCGGAACTCGGTCAGCCGCAATGGCTTTTCGGTATGGCGTTGTACGCTTTCGCCTCGCCCGAGATGATTGTTTGCAGTCACGTCGAGCAGGGCGTCTCGCGTCTCGAAACCGTCGACGTCCAAACCGGAAAGCTCACCATCATCGATTCACCATTCACCGACATTCAATACCTCAAGGCAGCGAACGGAAAGGCGGTGTTTCGTGCGGGCTCGCCTACAGAAGTCGCATCGATCACCAAATTCGACCTTGCGACGGGACAGTTTGAGACATTACGACGCGCGAATGAGCAGGAAGTCTATCCGCAATACTTTTCAGTGCCGCGTGCGATCGAATTTCCGACCGAAGCCGGACTGACCGCGCACGGTTTCTTTTATCCACCGCAGAATCCCGATTTCCGGGCGCCTGACGGCGAGAAGCCCCCGCTGATCGTGAAGAGTCACGGTGGTCCAACCGCCGCTGCTTCGACTGCGTTGAGTCTTTCTATCCAGTATTGGACCAGCAGGGGATTTGCCGTTCTCGACGTCAACTACGGCGGGAGCACCGGCTACGGCCGGCAGTATCGCGAGCGCTTGAACAAGAAGTGGGGCCTTGTCGACGTAGACGACTGTGTGAATGGCGCCAAGTACTTGGTCGACCGCGGCGAGGTCGATGGGAACAGATTGATCATCACTGGCGGCAGTGCGGGTGGTTACACGACGCTGTGTGCGCTGACGTTCCGCGACGCATTCAGGGCCGGTGCGAGTCACTTCGGCGTCAGCGACGCTGAGGCATTGGCTCGCGATACGCACAAGTTTGAGTCTCAATACCTGACGGGTTTACTTGGTCCATACCCAGCCCGGCAAGACATCTATTTCGAGCGGTCGCCAATCAATTTCACTGAGCGATTGTCGTGTCCGGTGATCTTCTTTCAGGGGTTGGAAGACAAGGTAGTTCCGCCGAACCAGGCCGAGAAGATGGTTGACGCGATTCGAGCGAAAGGTATTCCGGTGGCGTACGCCGCGTTTGAAGGCGAGCAGCACGGTTTCCGCCAGGCGCAGAACATCAAACGCGCCCTCGAAGGCGAACTTTACTTCTACTCGCGTGTGTTTAGTTTTGAACTTGCCGAACCTGTTGAACCGCTCGTTATCGAAAACCTCAAACCGAACCGTTATTAGGGATTGTCCGGTCGCGCTGGTTGTACGGTAGGCGCTGTATTAGACGGCATGTCGGGCTGTGGCGCGTTTATGCTGCCTGCGGTGGCCGCGATTAGAAGCAATACGAGGTTCTTAGGTAAGTGCAGCTCGTGTAGTGGTCCAAATCCTTCATTAGAGAGCGAGTAAGTTACCGGTTGGGCCACGACGCTGAACCGGGTAAGAAACGCGCGCGTCTGTTCGTCGATCGCCGCAGTCGGTTGTTGGATCCACGTCCTGTAACTCTCCATCAAACTTGGCGAAACATACACTTGACCTTGCAACTGGCGGGGCTGCCATCGGGTGTAATTCTTGAAGTGCATGTCGCCGGAGAGTGTTTGGCGTTTCAGGTACGAATCGACCACGTGTCGCGTGGCTTTCACGTCCGGCGATATCACGAGGAAGTTGCCGATGAACGCGTAAGCCACGACGTTGGCGTAGGACACAAGTTCCGTATCTTCGCGCCGTTCGGTTTGCGCGAACGCGCTGGCGCCTTTGAAAGCGAGCGACTCAATCAGCTTCGGCAACAGCGCGCGCATTCCTTCCTTGTCCTTCAACGCGATCGAGATCACCACGGAACCAGCATCTTTCAATGGGTCACGTCTAGTTTCTGTAATTGTGAAAGTATCGCTCGCGCTTTCCGCAGGATCAGGGGACGGCTGCGGAGATGCCGGTGACGTCGTCGCCGGCGGCGGGGGTTTTGGTGGTTGAAACCAATCCATTCCCGTCATTGGCAGACTGACCGCGATTTCCGAACCGAGTAGCGGCAGGAGATCGTCCTTAATTTTGATCTTCAGTTGTTTCTCGAGGTCGACTAATGGCGATGAGATCTCGTCGGGTTGTTCGACTGGTGAGAGCCCGTGGCGCAGCGGCAGAAACATCGGTGGGTTCGAGAACGTCGCGTACACCTGAGGCAGATCCAGTGACATCATGACGAGCATTTCGGTGTCTGCCGGAAGAATGTTTGAGGCCTCGGGCGTGATTGACGGACCAGGTGCGAGCACTGGGAAGAATGGTATGGCATCACTCTTCTCTCCGGGCGGGTTAATCAGGAGCGCGCGCACGTCGAACGAATCGCCTTCAAGAGATAGAGCAACGCCCACGGCAGCCGGCCACTTCGCCTGCTGACCTGAGATAGTTCCCAGTACCATGCCGAGCGCCAAAGAAGCCGCCGGTGGTGTCCCTCCTTCAGCGATTGGTTGAACGGATGGCACCACGCCGACTATCTCGTCGACCTCCACAGGTTGTTCTGGTACGACAGTAGGTTCCGGCTCCTTCGGCTCCGGGACGAGTTCAACCTTCGGCGTTTCGGCTGTTTGGAGATTCGCGGCTCTCTCGGCGATTGCTTTCTCGTGCTCCTCGTGAGCCTTCTTGTTTCGCTCGACTTCTTCCCTCTCCATGGAGGCCACGTCGACGAAAACAAAAACCGACTCGGTGTTTAGCCGGTTGCGTGCGACGCGGAAGTTCACGTCTTCCGAAAGCAACTTGCTGCCCGCCGGTTTCAGCTTTTTCAAATTTAGCGGTGTCGGAGTGATCAGGATCAACGAGCCGGCCTGCTGAATGTGATACGGCGGCGGCGGGGGTTTCTCGGTCTTGTTTGGTTCGCCCGCGGGATTGGGAGTCACCGGCGGCATCATTTTCTGGAGAAATGGATTCAGTTTGAGTTGAAACTTACCTGCTTCTTCATACGATGCAAATTCAATTGCTACAAGCGCATCGGGGAGATCTTTTGCTGCGGTCCACCCGGCGAAGATCATTCGTGACGACATCACCTCGTCGGCATTGGTGTTGAGCCATTTAATTACGGTTCGAAATTCCTTTGGTGGGCCAGCCAGTTTAAGAATCGGTTCGAGAATCTCGTTTACCGAGTTCGATCTGATCAGTTGGCCCACCGATCTTACTTCACCGTAGATCCGGTAAGTGTCTGCAGGGAGTAACGTCTCGAGTGTTGGCGGCGGCGTTGGCGCGGGAGCAGGCGCTGGTGGCGCTTGAGTCTTTGCAGGCGTTTGCCGTTTTTGCTGGGCGGCAACAGAAACTGCAAGGGAGATTAGAAGAACTAAGGATGAAACGATCGATATCGGGAGTTTGAGGTTCATTGCGTTATTACCTTAGCACAGATGAGACTTAATAATTTCGCTCGGCGACGCGTTTCCAAACCCGACTCTCGCCTTCGATTCGGACGAGTTCGCTGACGACCCTGAACGCCGCGGCATAGGCGGCTTGCATCTCGACTGACGTCTTGGCGGAGGCGAGCTTTTGTTCGATCGCTTCGACCGTCAGCGGCCTGGTTTCTTGCGACCGCGTGAGCATTGCTCCCTCGCCCGCCAGGTAGAGCGCCATGCCTTCCGTCAGCCAGCGTGGCGTTTGGCCACCCCCGAGCGATTCAACGATTACATGTACGAGTTCGTGGCGCAACGTTGTTTCCAGAATTCTTCGTTTCTTCAGACTCGATAGCGGTTGTAATTCGATGCGATTATTTTTGGTCGCGGCGGCAGCCCACGCCGGCATGCCGGTCCGACCGGTGAAATCGCCTGTCGTTTCGTTCACAATTACTTCGAGTTGCGACACCGCGACCTTGCCGCCTGCGCGCCGCAAGAGCTGCGTGCGGTTTGATTCAAGAATTTTCAGTAGTCCTTCAATTTCTTTAGCCTCGAGAATCCGTGGAAATGTGATCCGAAAGTGTTCGCTGCGCATCGAGCGCGTCGTGCTAACCGGGGTCGCTCGCGAGCCCAGGCTCGTGCCGGGAAAATACTTGGACAGTATCTGGCGGTGCGTGAATCCGCGTTGGGCCATTACGTGCGCGCCCTCCTGACACAAACCGAGTCCATGTCCGAAGCCACTGCCGCGAAATACAAACGCCGATCCGGAGCGTGAAACCGTAAAGCGCGAGCTCTTCAAGTGATTCCAACCTAGCTCCCGACCCACAATTATCTTGAAATCCCAGCCATTAACCACGCGTCTACGATCACCGACGATAGACACCAGTTCGGCGCGACCGGTTCCGTCCTGACGCGCGATTGAAACGTCACGAATCGTTTGGCCGACGTCTGTCCGAGGATCACTGCGCAAAGCCCTGGCCATGCGATCCACGGTGATCGTGTCGGTCCAATGACGGTGTGGTTCCGAGTCGCAGAAATTGTCGCGAACGCCTTGCAGGTATGGCGGCGCATTTGTTCCCCATAAAGTTCCGATATTCGCGGTCACGCCACCGCAGGACGCGCCGAAATACGAGTCAGCGATTTGCCCCTTTTCGTCGCGCAAGACGATTCCTGCCGTCGTCTTGACCGCATCGACGACAGCGGGGCGCGTGTCGGAGATTTCGAAGCGCTGACAGTGCGTCGTACTACATAAGTCATAACCATGGTCAGCATGACGTTTGAGGTTCTTGAGTGCGTAAGTGCGAGCGGCGATCGCGAGCGCCCTTAGTGCTTCGGGTTGATCTTCGATGCTGCCTTCAGTCGCAACCACACGCTCGACGTACGCTTCCAACGGCATGCGTTTAGTCACGTTTTCACTAACTTGATGAATGGCGATCTCGGGTTGTTGAGGTTCAGGCGGGCGGCTTGCCGGCGTCGTGCCTGGGGAGAACTGTTCAAAGATCGGCCGAGCGAGCTCCGCAGCCTCGGCCCCGTGCGCGTTTCGCAGAAACACTACAACCCCGAGTTGTGCGTTGCCAGGGTCAGTCAGTTTGTCGGAAGGAAAAGCGATTCCGACAAACCAACCGTTGAAGCGAAAACCTTGCAGCGGACGTGACGTTCCGGTTTTTCCGACGATGAAATTAGGCAGGGAAGTCAGGTCTGCTTTTTCGGCTGTGCCAAAGCTGACCGCGCCCGCCATCCCGTCGATCAAAATTTTCCGTTCTTTCGCATCGATTGGCACTTCTGCTCGAATCGCAGGAGTGAAGTCCGCAGCGGGCGCGACTGACGGTTGCAGCAAGTGGCCACCGTTTGCGAGAGCTGCGTACGCTGTCAACAACTGAATCGGCGTGACTTGAAGTGTGCGGCCTTCGCCAATTGCACTCTCCGGTCCCCACCCGGTGCGTAACAACACGCCCGCGGTTTCTTCCGCGCGGCTGATCCCAGTTGGACGGCCGAATCCAAAATCAGAAAGCGTGCGTGTCAGATCATCTTCCTTGAGACGTTCGCCGACGGTCGAGAAAAAGTAGTTGCACGAATACGCGATCGCTTGAGCGGTGTTCAGCGGCGGAAGTTTACGTTCGTGTGAACAGACCGCGTGAACGCCTTTGTGCCGGTAATGTTCGCGACACTCCATGCGATAGTCTTCATCGATGACACCGGCACGCATTGCAGTGAGGGTGGTGAATGGTTTGATAGTTGAACCTGGTGGCGATGCTTGTTGAAACGCAAGTCTCGGATTAACCACCGCTCGGACGCGGCCGGTCTGCACATCGATCACGACGATCGAGCCGTCGCGTTCACCCAACGCTGCTTCGGCGGCTTGCTGAAGTCGTTTATCTTCCTCCGCTACTGAGTTACCGGCCGTTGGTTGTTCGCGCGGCGGATCGACAGCAGGCTTGCGCATTGCCACGAGCGCGCCCGCAAGCGCGACCAGCACGACACAAATGGCCAGACCAACCCGGATTGCAAACTTCATGTTTGAGTGACAGGCGCTTCGTCAGTGCTCGTACTGAGTATCGAGAGCGCGCCGATCGTTACTACCCAACCAATCAAAACCAGCAGCGCGCCGACAACAATGCGTACGGTAAACAGTGGAACCTCCAGCCAGGTTCGTTGAATCGGTATTATTTGACCCAACAGGAAATAAGGCGCGACGGCGAAGATTAAAAACCCGAAAGTGAAGACAAGTACCGCCTGTGGCGCAAACGCCCGCGCGAGTGTGTGATGAAGGCTGCGTAACATTTCGCGCAGCCCGCGTGTGCTGGTTGCGATCCAAAGTTGAATCGTAATCAGTGGCGCGACGACGCCGATCAACAAATAGCGAAGCACGATCAGCGTCGTCAGGATGTTGGGTGAGGACGGTTGCAATGTGTTTGGATCGATTGTCAATCGGCCCTGTAGTTTGCCGACACCGTAAACCGCCAGCAGCGTCAGCCCGATCACCGGCAAACTGACGGCGATGAATTTCAAACAGTCGCGCAAAGCCTTGCGCAATAGACCTGACGTCTCAGTCGCGTAGTTTACGCTCGCTGCCTGCAACAGAAAGAAGAGCAGGGGCGCCGCGAACATGAGCGTGAACGTCAGGATCAGTTGAGGGATTGTTGCTTCGCGGGTGCTGATGAAGAAGTAGAGCGACAACAGCAGCGCCGCATACAACCCCAGCATCAGCGGCAGTGTCGTTTTGTCTTTGAACAACATTCGCACTGCCGACCAAACTGCGCTTGCGGAATTGAGATACATGTTAGGGGTTACCTCAAAAGCCAGTTAGTTTTTGGCTGCGCGCTCACGGAAAGAGAATTTCCCGGAAGCTGTGTTGGCGAAGACCTCCGGACGATACATCAACTCCGCCCGCGACGGTGCGACGACAAAGTCTCCCGGCACCTGCACGCGTATCGCATATTGCAACGTGTGGTCGCCGTCGAACGAATCAAGGAAGAAGACTGTGCGACGATCGCGAAACTCTCGCGAGCTATACCAGTCGGACCAGTCGCGCTCGTTGTAATCGAGATTCAGGTTTCCGACGCTCTCGAGTTGTTCCGCGCCCGCTGGAATTGGATCTTCAAGCATGACGTGACGCGCTGATTTACCAGTCAGCCGCAGCTTCACAACCAGCAGGTCGCCGGAGTTGATCTCTCCGGTCAGCGGAGTCAAGGACCACTTCAACTGATAGTTTTCTTCCGTAACCGTCAGCCGGTGATACTCGCGGGTGATATTCAGATCGGCCGATCCACGCGGCGCTGTTTGGTCCTCGTTAGTGTAATACTCAACCGCCGACGACAGATACAGATGCCCTTTACCCCTTTTGACTATGCGGACGTGGTTGGCGCCGCCGACTTCGCCGCCTTTGCGATTGACCACGAATGTTTGCGAAACGCTTGCGTCGGTGACGCGCTCGGTCAACACGTTCTCGCCGTTTAGGTAAACCTCCAGATCGTAAGCAGGCGTTAGTTCGCGACTTGCTTTGACGTAGTCGATCAAGCCGTAGATCGCGAAGGCGGTGTCTTTAGTGGAGTTCCAGTAGTAACTGTTGGTCCTGTCAGAGACGAGCCAGCGAGCAACTTGCGGCAGCAGGGAACTGTTGGGTTTGATGCGTACAAGCGCTTTCAACGAGAGCGCCGTGCCTTCAGTTTCATCCTGGTCTGCAAAGTCGAGCCGCTTCTCGCGTCGCGAATGCCAGTAGGCAGTACCGTTACCACTGGTTGCGCTGCGTTCGATTTCGTTTGCGAGTTCGGCGGCGCGTCTGTCCTTCTGCAACGACAGAGCCAGCGCCAGCAACGCACGGCCGTACGGCTGAAGATTCCCGCGTTCACCGTACAACTTGTCCACGTAAGCGGAATTGACGCCACCTGACTCAGCAAGCGCGTAGACCATGAACGCGCGTGTCTCGGCGTCGAGTTCCTTGTCATCGTCGTTCTTGCCGGAGTGAAGCATTGCTTCCAGTTTCTCGCGGCCTCGAGCGATGCGAGTGTCGTCGATCTCGTAACCCGCCTGTCTCGCGAGTGTGAGCCCGTCGACGACGTAAGCGGTCATGAACGGATCGCTCTTGTCGTCCTTCCACCAACCCCAGCCGCCGTCCTCGTGTTGGAACGCGTAGAGACGATTGCGCCCGCGTTCGACTTTCTTCTTCAAATCGTTGCCCTTGTTAATCGAAGTCGACTGCACATCCTTCAGCGTGTGCGAAACGATCACGTTCGGCAGAAAACTGGACATCGTCTGTTCGGTGCAGCCGTACGGATAGGTCGTCAGATAATCGAGTGCTCCGAACAACGTGCCTGCAATTGACGGCGCAACTTCAACCCGCAACTTACGCGAATTAAGATCCGCATTCCCGGGCAGTTCGAGCGTAAATTGCTGCTCGGCAGCCTCCTCGCCCGTCTCCCATCGTTGAACTTTCGTCTCCCGCAGGCCACGCGGAACGACGTCGAGCGTTAGTTCGACCGCGTCGGATTCCGTGTTGGTTAAGGCCTTTGCCAGGAGCTGAATCTGACCTGTTTGCGGCGCCGAGATCTGCCAGTCAACACGGTGCTCACCTTGTTGGTCGATCGTGACTGTCTGATCGGCGGAACCAATCAGGTTCGCTCCGACCACCGATATCGAAATCTGTGTTGATTTGGCTTCCTTGAGATAATTATGGACCACACCCGAGAGCGTGACTGTATCGCCCTGGGTAATGAAGCGCGGCGTTTCCAAACGCAGAATCACGTCTTTGCGTGAAACGACTTTCGAGGTCTTCACACCGACTTTCAGTCGCTCGTGACACCGCGTGCCGTTGCACGCCACGTCGTCAGGTTGTCAGGCAAACGAAACTTCACAGTCGCGCGTCCGTCAGCACCCGTGACCGCGCTCGGTTGCCAGAACGCCGTGTCGCGAAAGTCTTTTCTGATCATCGGCTGGACCTGGTCGCCCTGGTTCTTAAAGTCAGCCAACTGGTACGACGGTTTGTTCGCGGCAAGGTTCATCGGTTTATCACCTGCGTAACCGATGAATGAGTAAGAGATCGACAGGTGCGTGGCGACGGAGTTGTAACGCGTGCCGTAGAAATGTTTGTTGATGTTTCCGGCGTAATCGGGCGCGAGGCTGTAGATCGCTTCGTCGACGACACCGAGACTTACTTCCGCGTTACGGACCGGAGCGCCATCGGCGTCGCGCGCAAGGATCGTGTAAGACGCAGTCTCGCGCGGTCTGAATTCGTTCTTGTTCGGAACGACTTCGAGGTTCAGCACCTTGTCGCGAGCTGGAACGACGATTTTCTTTACGTCTGAAAACATGTCGCCGTCGTGAACGAAGGTCACGCTCAGATAAACATTCGGCGCGTAACTCGCTTCGATCGGAACATCGAGAACGACTGTTTTACCCGCTGCCTTCACATATCGCGTGGACAAGACGCTCTCGACTTCCGTCGTTACGAGCAGGTTTGCAGAGTCGTGCGGAAGAATTGCCAGCACCCGCGCGGTTTCGCCCACGCGATACGACTTCTTGTCGGGAACAAGTTTTATTGAGCCGTAATTCTCGCTGAAGTAAGCACTATCGGACCATTGGTTTTGCGCATCCGAGACCCAGATGAACCCGCCAATCGATGTGTACTCTTTACCGTTCTCTTTAACAGTGGCTTTGATCGCGAGGTTGCCCGCGTGTGTAATTTGATACTTGAACTTTGCGCGGCCTTGCTGGTCAGTTGTGATCTCGCTGGACGATATTTCCTCCTCCAGCATTTTGTAGTTCGAATCGTACTCGTTCTCTTTCTTCTCGACCTTTTGCCAGGTGCGCAGGACCATCTTGAGTGAAAGGTTTGCGGCGACGGGACGACCTTCGTAATCCGTCGTGATCATCTCAATTTCGGCCGTGTCGCCTTTCGTGTAGACATAGCGATCGGGCCGAGCATGTGCGATGACATTGCCGCGCGTTGCTACGAGACTCGAACTCGCGTTGATTGTGCGACGCGACTTGTCCGTGACTTGCGCTTCAAGTTGGTATTCGAAATCCCAAATGTCGTCAGGAGTGTTTTGCGGAACGTCGAAGTCGACCTGGAGCCGGCCAGACGCATCAAGCTTGCCCTCGCCTTGCGAGACCATGTCGCCGTAGTAGTTCCCGTATTGTGAATACTCCTCCTCGTCAGCTTCATCTTCCTGCGAGTCATCTTCGGAGCCGTAGTAGTACGGGTAATAACGGGAACGATAGACGTAGTATTTAACCTCCGCGTTCGCGACCGGCGCTCCAAAGAAATAACGCGCGCTCACGTCAAATTTTGTTTTTGATCCCGCAGCCACAAACTTCTGAGGCGCAACAACGCTTACTTTGTATTCGGGTTTCTTGTACTCGGCGACTTCGAAGGTCCCACTCGAACTTCCTTCTTCAGTTTCGGCTTCAATCTGATACGTTCCCAGAGGAGCTTCTTCACCCAGGACCACCTCGCCCGAGAATGTTCCGGTGCTCGACAAGCGAACCTCCTGCTCGAGGATGCGCGCATCGTTCGGATCCTTCACCAGTACGGTAACCGCCGGCGTTTTCAACCCGCGGTACTGGCCTTTTTCGTCGAGCGCACGAAGAATACCTTTGAAGAAAACCTTGTGATTGGGACGATAGATCGGACGATCGGTGTAGATGTAACCGTTAACGTTCTGCTCCTCACCCTCTTCGCCACTGAAGTAGTACGAGGCGAGATCGGAGATCGCGAAGTTTTCGCGGTGCGTGGCGAAGACTATGTAGTCGTCGTTTTCGACGGCTTCGAGTTCCGGGTCTACCTCCGCTTCCTCTTCTTCGCTGTTCTCCTTCTTCATTTTAGTGCGGAACATTCCGTCGGCGTTGGTTGTTCCAGTCGTTACGTTCTTACGAGCCTTGATGATTGTTATCTGGGTGTTCGATTGCGGCTCACCGGTTACGCGGTTCACGGCGTAAACCAGCAACTCACCATTCGCGGACGACTTTTCGACCATCGCGAGATCTGTCACGACGACGATCGTGTACGCTCGCAGATCGTTGTTGACGGCTTCGACGAGATAAACGCCGGGTTCCCGCTTGCCCAAGGGAATCATGCGACGGTCGTATGTCGTTTCGAGAGATTCCAACGGTTCGCGCCAGGTCGTCACTAACTGGTTCGGATTCAGCAGCGGCACGCGCGCGTAGTCCGCAACGTTGAGCGGTGTGCGACGTCCTTCTTCGTTGCGAAACTTCTGATTGAACGAACGGCGTGTTTGAGAATTCAACTGCACGCGCAAGTAATCACGAAAACCGGAATAGGCCCACGACTTGATCGCGCGGAGTCGTTCGAGGAACGAAGGCTTGGGCCGAACTGTTGTCGTGAGTTCTTCCGACTCATACTCACCCATCTGGTGAGGATTGCTGAGTTGCGAGAAGAAACGTTGTGGATCGTTGATGCGGTAAACGCGGAAATCGAGTTTATCGATGCCGCGATAGTCGACCCACATGCGCGGGTTCTCTTTGGTCCCGAACGTGCGGTTCGTCGCAAGAGAGAAAAACGGTTTGGTACTGACTACCGTCTCCACATTCTCGGGAAGCGCCTGCTTTGCTGCCTCCGACGACGCACTGCTGATTCGTGAATGCGCGAGCGCGAAAGCCGCTGCGATGACGACGAGATAGATCAAGACCGCACGGGGTTGGAGAGATTTAAGGTTAAATCGGGACACGTTCATTCCTCCGATGCAACTTGCTGGTTGAGGATCTTCAGACGATAAAAACCAAGGAAGTTAGGATTGTTGGGCAATGGTCGCCAGCGTTTGTTCGGATGCTGGTCTAACACTGACAGCCGCACCTTTTTGACTTCGCCAGCGTCCTGCGGTGACGAGCCGGTGTGATAGACCACCCAGTCGCGGGCGTTTTCACTCGCGAAACGCGGTTCGCCGAGAAAAAGCATTACATGATAGGGAAACTTCTGAACCCACGGCTGATGGAAGAAAAGGAGATCGCCGGGTTGGGCTTGTTGCCGGTCGCGCCCGACGAAAGTGGTATTAAACATCTTTAGCGTTTGCGCGTCAGCGAACTCCGAAAACTTACCTTCGCCAATGTCGCGCGTCGAATAATTACCGGGCATAGTCCGAAACAGTTTGCCGCGCAACGGCTCGGATGTGAGATCGACCGAAACGTCGCTCGCGATCGGGTCATAGTTTTCACCCATTCGCTGGTACCAGGCCCGATCGTGTTTGCGCAGTGATTCGCGCCAGGCGAACCGGACCAGTCCGGCACAGTCACGCTGTTCCGTATTCCACTCGTCGCTGAGTTTGTAGAACTGCATCTCACCAATCCAGGTGAACCAGCGGCGAAAACTTTCCCGGTCGTTGAAGGTGCGAAGCTCTGCCGTCTCCGGAATTCCGTCGTGGTCCAAATCTGCATCCGGGGCCGGTTCAGGTCGCGTTAAGCGTTTGTTTTCCGATTTGCCTTCTGACTTGCCTTCTGACGTGCGTAGCGTGGCTGGTGATAGCGACAAAAAGCCGAAACCAGTTATGGATAAAAGGACTGGCACAAGCAGCAGCGGACACGTCAACAACAGGATCAACCGCCGCCGTCGGGTTTTTATCAGTGCCAACATGCGCCGCATTATAGGTGGCGGCGTTGATTTGGGACAGGATATTGGTAACAGTTACTGGTCCGGTTAGCCCTTGCGCTCGGAGTGGTTCGTTACGGTCGGAGCAAATGTGGAAACCCACAGTCCGATTTCCAGAAAACGAGGTCCGTTTTTACAGACTCACTCTTATGAAAATCAGCGTGCCTGACGGTCGAAAACTTTGCAAAAGAAACAAAAAGTTGGTGCCTTTGTGACAGCCAAATTGGACCATGCATCACGCTGAAAAAGATGGTTGCAAATTCCACCGCTCGCGGGTAGATTGATTTGGTTGCGTACAAGGCGTGGTGCTCTCCCGACGAGGGATGTAACCCTGCCTTCACTTAAATGCAGGGGAGGACGAAAACAGGTGCCGACCGGAACTTGCCCGGAATGTGACGCTGATGTTCATGTTGATTTGGACACGGACAAGGGCGAAATAGTGTCTTGTGAAGAATGTGGAACTGACTTGGAAGTAGTTGGGCTCGATCCCGTAGAGCTGGATATTGTTGAAGAGGACAGCTACGACGAAGACGAAGACGAAGACGAGTATTGAGATTCTTGCTCGGCGATTGCCGATTTCCAATTGCCAATTGTAATGCCGGCGATGGTGCGTAGCGGATCTGGACCTCGACATGATCCGCGAAGTGCGCAACACGTTGCAGTTCCTCCGCGACCAGCCACCGAATTCCTACCAAAAACTGAATAGCCGTTCAGCTGGTAAATCGCATCAGAGCTGTGATGAAGACGAATCAGCATCGTCTGTTGATCTTTTTTGCCTCAACTCTGTGCTTGTCTTTCTCTGTCTCTCAAACTCCGGCACAGCCGGGTGGGTGTAACGGCGATAACTGGCGATTTGGTTATTGCCGGGAACGAAGGGATGCGCTTTTACAAAAATACACTCCGGAAATAGAGAATCTCGATAAACAAATCGCCAACAAGCCTAAGAACGCGATCAATTATTACCAACGTGGACTAATCTATTCGGCCCTGATGGACCTTCGACTTTCGGGCTCCAGGGACGTTGTGTTTGGCGACAAAGTTTATTTTACCGACGTTGAGGAGAAAGCGATTGCGGATCTTACACGCGCGATTCAAATAGCGCCGAGGGTCGAATACCACGTCGAACGCGGGAAAATCTATTTTTCCCAGTGGGAACGTGAGAGGGTTAACTTTCAATACATGCACCGCGGCGACAAGAACACGGATGAAGAAATTCTGCAAACCATAGACAAATTATTTGTCTATAACGAAGCCTTTCAGGCAGCCGAAAAGGACTTTCTCAAGGGCATCGAGCTAAGCGGAGATTATGAGACATCGAGGAACGCACGAGATCGGTTGTATACTCTTCGCAACAGACGCGCACTTTCACTCAACATAAGTGAATCTATCGCCAGCTTAGTCGGTGGAGGAAAGGCGGCCGACATCGCGCTTGCCGATTTTGATGACGCGATAGAGTTCTACAGATTTTATCTCGCCAACAACCAGCGTGTAGACCACGTCAAGAAATATGTTTACGAGGCGTGGATACAAAAAGGCGCGGCGGCAAAACGATTCGGCAGAGACGATGTTGCGCTCGAAGCTTTCAGCAACGCCGAAAAGGTTCAGGTCAAGTACAGTTATCCCGAATGTGCCCTCTATCAAAACCGCGCTGAGATCTTCGTGAAGCGAGCGAATCTCGACGCAGCGCTCAAAGACGTCACGTTTGCCATCGAAAACGGCCCGAACTGCAAAAGAATGAACGAGCTTTGTGGCGATATTTATCTGCTCAAAGGAGATCTAACGGCGGCGATCGATAGTTACTCAGTGATCTTGAACGAAAAAAACGGGTTTGACCGTGACGTTTACTGGAAGAGAGGCAAGGTGTATCTGCAAACCGGCGAGGCGCAAAAGGCCATCGACGATTTTACAGCGGCAATCGGATACAGCGGGTTGTGTGAGAAGGACTATCAGCTCCGCGCGGCTGCGTATCGTTTAGCGGGAGATACGCAGGCGGCTGAGGCGGACGAAGAACGTGCGCGGCAAGCGGTGAAGAACCAGAAGAGTTATACGTCGTCTGATTATTGTCACTACCACAAGAATTGAAAGAGCTTCTTTGAGTTGTGTCAATCGCCAATTGAGAATCGCCAATCGCCAATGTAATCACTTGTTGGCGGCGCGATACTCGGAACGACTTTGACGCAGAGTCAAACCACGCGGTCCCTCCACCCGGATCGTGTGAACCTGTCCATCTCGTCTCTTTTCCTCCGGCGGATAAAAAGCCAGCACGTATGCCGAGCTGACCTCTTCCGCTAATGCTCGAAACAACGGGGCGTAATCCCGTTCGTTAGCGTAAACATTTCTTCCACCCGTAAGCTCAGCCAGGCCGCTAACATCCAGCGGCGTGGGCAATGGTGTCTGCGTTGACGATGGCATCACGCGCGAGTACGAAGGCAGCGTCACGACAAAGACGCTCACGTCCGCGGCGTTAGCCCGCTCGATCACCGTCTCAGGCTTCACCGTATCACCAACCGGAAACCCATCGGTCACTACCATCACTGCGCGCTTCATCAAACGACGCTCACGTGTGCGCGGCGCGCTGCGGACCAGCATTCGTATTGCGTCGTCTACTGCATCATAGGTATGAGTTGATAGTCCGCTCGGAGCATCTTTAGAAAGGCGCTCCAGTGATTCGTCGAGCTTGCGAGTATCGGCGGTAAACTTTTGCAGCGTCTTGACGTGCATGCCGAACGTCATCACGGCATAGGAAACCGGATAGTCAGCAAGATAATTCGAAAACGATTGCAAGGCCGCGCGCAGGCGTGAAATCTCCTCGGCCGTCATACTTCCTGACACATCCAAAGCGAAAACGATCGCGAGCGGTCGCAACTCGCCTTGTCGCTTCTCGAGCTGAAAGAACGCGATCTGCTGTTCGACATTGTCTGAGTAGATTTTGAAGTCTTCGGGGCGGAGGTTCTTGACCGGGCGGCCTGTCGAGTCCATCGCGGTAACATCTACCGAGACGAGATCGGTGTCGACACGAATGATGTCTTCGGCTTCCTGGTTGTCGGGCATGACTCTGCGCGGTCGTTGTTGCGGTGGGGTTGCGGGATCCTGTGGGACGCCAGGCGTGGCGAGTGCCATCGGCAGAAGCGCGAGCAGCAATAACTTCACTACATAAGCCGCTGTTTTCTTCATCAAACCTCTCTTCTTGCCGGCGCGCCAAGGATTATACGGAGGCGACCCGAGGAAGCAAACGGTGATATCATTTGGCGCATCAATCAGGGAAATCTGTCGTCTATTACGTGGAGGACTAACCGTGAGATTCAACAAAACTGCCTTCGCCGTGCTGCTAAGTCTCCTGATTGCGGGCGTCGCGCTGGGTCAGGATAAAGACAAGTCGCTCGGCTCAATTAAAGGCAAAGTGCGCGTCGAGACAGGTACGCCGGCCGGTGTGACGGTCGTTGTCAGACGCGGCGAAACCGAAGTCACGCGAACCCAAACGGAGAAGGGCGGCGATTTCAAGGTCGGACGGCTAACTCCCGGCATCTACGGCCTGACATTCCGCAAGGCCGGCTTGAGCATCGGCACGATCGAAGACGTCGAGGTTAAGGCAGGGAAGACGCGTTCACTCGGGGATCGACTCATTCTCACCGTCGACGAGGGATCGCTCGCGTTTCTGAGCGGATCGGTGTTCAGTGCGGATGGCCGCAGCGTTCCGAATGCGAAAGTCGAGCTTGCGCGAATAATGGAGGACGGAAGCACAAAGAAGATCGACGGACGTCTCACGACCGAAACTGGTTCGTTCAAGTTTCGGCTGTCTCCTGATGCTGCAAAGTATCGTGTCAGTGTTAAGCCTGACGGCGCCGACCCTGTGACCACAGACGTGCAGGTCGATGGCGCCGCCGTTTACCGCGTCGCTCTCAATCTACCTCCCAGACCATAACTTTCCGTGACTGAAGAGAAGCGAGAAGAGTTTCTAACCGCGAGGCAACTTGCGAAACATTTGCAAGTTAGCGAATCGACTGTACGACGGCTCGCAGCTAAACGCCGGATACCATCCGTTCGGCTGACGCCGCGAATAATTCGATTTCATCTGGACGCCGTGCGTGAGGCGTTAGAGGTTCCTCGTTATCGTATTCGACACGGTGAGTACGCGGAACGTGTCGACGACGCGCAGATGTCGTTTGAAGATCTGTTGCTGTTGAGCTGAGAGGTCAGGCTTGCTTCTTTGGCCCGCGCGCCGCGTTGAATTCCACCCACTTGTCGTTCTGCTTGATGAAGACTTGCGGCGACCGAATCTTAAATCCCTTTCCGAATGCAGGATTCGACGCAAGGAACTGTTTCACCGTCGACTGATCGCCCGTCGCCACACGCCACTTCCCCTCTTCGCGAATTAGATATTGCTGCGCGACGATCTTTCCTTCAGCTTGAATCGGGTTAACGATGCGTCCGTAGAGGACGGTGTCGACGACTGCGATATTGCCCGACACTTTGATCGTGCCGATGTCCATGCGATCGAGCTGGTAAAACCCCTGGGCGCGTTGGAGCGCACCGACAAAGCGTTCGCGCGACATGCGACTGCGTGATTTAGCGGGTAACAGATCGTAAAGCGCGCTGTAGTTGTGCGACTTCAATTGTTCGAACACACCCTGCACCGTGGTGCGTACTTCGGCTTGCGAGGCATGCGCTGCTAGTGGTGTCATCACCACTGCCGCGATCAGTAGCAGCCGCAAAACAAGGCACAAAAGGCACTAAGCCCATAGCTTTTTACCTTTAATCTTTTTTGTGCCTCTTGTGCTTTTTGTGCCTTTTTGTGGCTAATCATCGTCGATAACTGTCTCTTCTAATCATCATCCTTAAGTTTCTGCCGCAACTGCGTGCGGTAATTAAGAATCCACGCGACTCCACCAAGCGCTGCGGCGACAAAAGCATTGTCGTAGTTGCCTCGGTACGCGAAGTACAAAGCTACTACGCCACAAACCGCCGCCGCGATCAACCAAAACGTCTTCACTTCACGGTCACCGGTAACGTCAGGTCCATCGTACCGGGAGCATAACAGACTTGATCGTCACATGCCTGGACGCGCAATTTGGCCGAAAGGTTGTGTGTTCCGGGTTGAGCGGATTTTGCGCTGAGACGCACCTTGAGATCTGTTTCACCTTCATAAACCGACAGGGGTTGGTCGGCGAAGGAAAACTTTTTTGACAGCCCGTTGGGGTAGTTAATGAAGTCGACCGAAATGCCGGCGGCGGGCGTAAGCTCCAACTCGGTTGCGATCAGGTAAGCGAAGCTCGGCGGATTTGCGTTTACGTGATAGCCGTTTTCGATGTTGAGTCGAACGATTGCCTCGCCTGATTCACCTTTGGCGAGCGTGGTCGCGACCGGCGTCGCCTTTACGACGCCCGTTGAGGTGACTCCACGTTTCGGTTCGGGGTTTGAAGGTGGTTGGGAGTTGGTACACCCAACCACCAGCAAACACAGATAAAGACTAGCCGCCCGATGGGGTCGAAAGCGCTTCAGCCAAATGGATTCGTTTTGCACGCCGTACAAAATACCTAAATAACAACCCAAGCGGCAAAAGGACGAAGACGGTGACCGGAACCATGATGATGACAAAGCGGACCAGGAACAAGAGGATCGCTGAGCCCAGATCGACGCCTTCCGCGACAGCCTCACGCAGGCTGCGTCCGAAGGTGGTGGTATTCACAACGATCTGACGTGGTCCTTCGAGGGTGACGACGATCGTTGACAGGCTGGCACGGTTTTCGAGAAAGCGTTTGCGTCCTTCGAGTTTCTCGATGTCGGTTCTGACGTCGGCGATCTGCCGTTGGACTTCGAGCGCGTCCTCGACTTTGCGCGCCTGCTTCATAATTTCGAGGAACTGAAGCTCGAGCGCTCTTTGCGTCCTGATGCGTGCTTCGAGATCGATAAACTCCTCGGTGACGTCCTGTCCGGTGACGTTCTCTTCGCGCAGCGTGTTCGCCAAACCACGGATCTGATCCAGTGCGGATCCGAAACGTTCTGATGGGACGCGCACCACCAGCTTGATATCGAGAGTACGTTTTTCGGGATCGGCGTCCTCGCGTGCCTTGGCTTCGGAGGTGACGACGAAACCGCCGTGAGACTCGGCGATAGACGTTACTTTGTGTTGCATGTCGGAGGTCGACTTGACCTCCATCGTCAGATTGGCGTTACGAATGATCTTGCGGTCGGCAGCTTCTGCGGCGGACGCAGCAGTGTCGGCTTCGGTAAGTGAGACTTGTTTGAATTCGGCGGTCTTACCGGCAACGCTTTCCCTTTTAACCGCGATTTCGGCCGCCGGTTGCGAAACTGCGCGAGAGGCTGACAGGTTGGGCGAGCCCGCTTCCGGCGCGCTGCTACACCCGGCGAACGCCATCAATAAAACAAGCACGAGCCCGATGGGAGATTTCATGATAGCCCTCCATAGAGTGATTAGATCGAACACTCCTGGAACGCTCGTGAGGACGAGACTTGCAACTCGGCGCTGAAAATTTTACAGGCCGAGTTACTGTTCCTGGTCTTCTCCGTCGTCGGGCTTCTTGATGCCGAACTTCTCCAAACGATACTGGAGCGTCCTGAACGTCAGACCCAGGAGCTTCGCGGACTTGGTGATGTTGTAGTCCGTTTGTTCCATCGCCTGGGTGATGAGGTTGCGCTCGACGTCCTCGAAGTTGATTCCCTCGGCGGGTAACTTGAACGCGCCTTCCGCGGCTGGGCCAACATCCTGACGCACCTCCGTAGGCAGATCTTCCAATGTGATCTGATCGTTTTCGGCTAACAGGATGGCCCGCTCGATCGCCGACTCCAATTGCCTCACATTGCCCGGCCAACTGTAGTCAAGCATCACTCGTCGCGTATCGGCTGTCAGACCAGTAATCAGGCGCGACGTGTTTCTGGTGTGCTTCTTCAGGAAGTAGTCGATCAGCACCGGAATGTCGTCTCGCCGTTCGCGTAGCGGCGGCACGTCGATCGATAAGACGTTGATACGATAATAGAGGTCGTCACGAAAACGGCCGTCGCTGACCATCGCCCGCAGATCGCGATTCGTCGCCGCAATCACGCGGACGTCGACAGCTATTTCATGCGTACCACCAACGCGGCGGATCTTTCGTTCCTGTAGCGCACGCAGGAGTTTTGCCTGGATGCCGACGTCAAGCTCCGCGATCTCGTCGAGAAACAACGTGCCTCGGTCTGCGATCTCGAACAGACCCTTCTTCTCCGCGTGCGCGCCCGTAAACGATCCCTTCTCGTGTCCGAACAATTCCGACTCGAGCAGGTTCTCGTTAATCGCAGCACAGTTGACCGCCTGAAACATTTCCGTCGAACGTGGCGACTGGTTGTGAACAGCTCGCGCGATTAGTTCCTTGCCGGTACCCGATTCGCCGCGGATCAAGACTGTCGAGTTTGACCGCGCAACTTTGAGAATCATCTTCTTGACCGTTTCCATCTTCGGCGACGCGGAAATGATCTCCACGTCGATCGCGTCGAGACGATCGAGCGCGCGGTTGATGGTCTCGAGTAGCGCAGCCTTGTCGTACGGCTTCTCAAGGTAATCAAACGCGCCGCGTCGCAACGCCTCCTTAGCCGACTCGATCGAACCGTGGGCCGTAAGCAGGATGACGATGATTGAAGAATCGAAAGCGAGCAGGTGTTGCAGCAGCTCGATTCCGTCCATGCCGGTCATCTTCAGATCGGTCAACGCCAAATCGAAACGTTTCTCTTTAGCAAACTTCACTGCTGCTTCTCCCGATGCGGCAGTGGTTACGTCGTAACCTTCATCGACGAGGATCATCTCGAGTATCTCTCGCTGTGATTTCTCGTCGTCAACAACCAGTATGTTCTTCCGTGACATAGTCAGCTCTCTTTAGCCGGTAAGATTATCGTGAACGTTGTACCGCTACCTTCCTTCGACGCGACGCTGATCGTGCCGCCGTGATCGTCAACTGCTTTCTTAACAATTGCCAGGCCCAGGCCCGTTCCCGTTTCCTTGGTAGAAAAATAAGGTTCGAAAAGCTTGGAAATGTCCCCTGCTGGGATGCCGCAACCGCTGTCCGTGATCTCAACCTTCACAGATTTCTCGTCCGAGTTTGAGAGTTTGATCGCGATGTTGCCGCCCTCGCCGTCGATCGCCTCGGCCGCGTTAATAACAAGATTTGTAAAAACTGAGCGAAGTGATTCTTTATCGCCCAGCACCTTCGGCAAATGACCTTCCTCGACGATCTTAGTTTCGATGCCACATTCTTCCATTCGCCCCTCAATCAACCGCAGTGCGTCTTCAGCTTCAGCACGAAGATCGAGATGCTGCAATTCGAGCTTCGACGGGCGTGAATACTTCAGAAAGTCAGTGATGTGACGATTGATGCGCGCGACTTCCGTCTTTAGTTGATTCGTGAGCTGGATAAACGTCGCTTTCTTTTCAGCATCGGCAGGCGAGAACGACGAGCGAAGATGATCGAGCGTGAGATTGATGTAGTTGAGCGGGTTTCGAATCTCATGCGCGATCGCGGCCGCAAGGCGTCCGACCACGGCGCCTTTCTCGGCTTGATGTAACTGCCATTCGAGTTCGCGCGCCCGCCCGAGCTTTGCGGTCATCTCGTTGAACGCCGTCGCGAGTGTGCCCATCTCATCGGCACGATCAGTTGGCACTTGCACGTCAAAGTTTCCACCGGCGACGTTTCGCGCCGCGACGGAGAGATCTTTAATAGGACGCGTGAACCGCCAGACGAAGAACCCGGTGATGAGTGTTGTCACAAACAACACACCCAGCGTCAGCAAAGCTGAGCGCGAAGTTTGTCGTTCGAAGACATTAGTTAGTACGTTTGCCGAGTCGAGCACCACGATAATGAAGCGTCGTCCCTGGTCCGTCTGGACCGGGAAATAGAAGGCGCCCGCTTCACCGAAGTCCGTGGTGGTTGAAGGTGGAATCCACTCCGGCAGTCTCTGTTCACCCTCGTCGGTGAATTGGACGACGCTGCGCAGCGGCAGGATCTGAATGTCTTTAAACTGAACGTAACGGGTCGTTTTGTCTTCGTTCTCGCGCGGGTTGTATTCAGGGTTCAGACTGTCCCAGATGTTGCCGGCGTCATCGACCACCATGATATTGAGTACACGAACTCGTCTATTGTCGAGTAGCGGTTGGTGCATCTCGCCGGTGATCTCAACGAGATATTTCTCGCTCTGAAGACTCTTCAGACCGAGCGCGACGCCCGTCATGATTGCCTGTTCCTGCTCAATGATCATCCGGGCGTTGGCTTTCACTGCTCGCAGGTTGAAGTAGTACTGAATGCCGAGCGTAAGCCCGAGCATCAAGGCCAGCAGCAGGAGCAGCCGGGCACGAAAACTTTCGACCAAAGCACGAAATCTCATCGCGTCACTAAGAGGAATGGATCGGCCTCGCTGGTTGTGTCGATCACCCGAAAACCGGAAGACAGGCAACCCTTCCCGGTTTTTGTGCATTTAGCGTTCCAGTGAAATATGTATAATCGGTTACTTTTTTATTGCCCACAACTGCCGTGCGATGTTATATTTGCGTCGGCCTCAGATCAATGTCCCCAGAGGCCGCCGTTAGGGAAAACTCTTCCCACCCTCAATGTTGCAGTAGACGTTTGACACAACGTGAAGAAAAAGAGGCGTTTTTTGAGAGAGCTCAGAACTGCACAGGAAGCTTTGTTTGAGGAAGGGTTGGCCAGAGTCGGCTGCCGGAATTTCGTCTCCATTTACCGTCTTTCGTAAGTAATCCAAAAGGAAAGGTGTTTAGGCCTGATGAACCTGCATTTCCATTCCCCTAAACGAACCCGGCTCGTTTTTCTTGCAATTATCCTCTGTTCGCTTGTTTTTTCCGGAACAGTTTACGGGAAAAAGAAATCTTCTTCGGGCCGTAGCGCCCGCTCTACCAAGACTAAAAAAACCACTGCCCGCAGCCGCACGTCTCGACGTGGCGGCAGACAAGTCGCGCGAAGTTCGCGACGTCGCGGCGGTCGTCTTTCCGCGCGTGAGGTTCGTCGTCAACGAGCACTCGTAGCGCGCGAACAATCGAATTCTATAAGAGCAATGCAACGTCGGCTTGGCCGTCCGCTCACAAAACGCGAACTGCGTCGCATGTCTTCGCGTTCTCGCCGTGCGATGCTCGCGGCGCGTCGTCGCGCTGAAGCCGCCCGCCGGGCTGCAATCGCGCGTCAACGAGCGATCGATAACGCACTGCGAAATGAAGTGCAGGCGTTAATCGCGAGGGACGACATCACCGGTGAGGACATGGAAGTCCGCCGTGTGGCAGTGAACGCGTTGGGCCATCACGCCGGTACGGTTGTGGTGATGGATCCGATGACGGGTCGTGTTTACTCCGTTGTGAATCAGGAGTGGGCGCTGCGTCGTGGATTCAAGCCCTGTTCGACGATCAAGTTGGTCACAGGTGTTGCCGGACTTGCAGAAAACGCGATTCCGGCTGTTGACACCGTGGGCGATGGTTACCGAATCGATCTGACGTCAGCGTTGGCCCATTCGGACAATCCTTTCTTCCAGCAGGTCGGCACCAAGATCGGTTCAGAAAAGATGGTCGATTATGCTCGCCAGTTTGGCCTTGGTGAGAAGACCGGATTGAATGTTCCGTTCGAGTTTCCCGGCCGGCTGCCTGAAATCACACCGGGCGAAATTCAGAGACGTATGTTCTCGCACGCCGATGGTTTTGAAGTGACGCCGCTTCAGTTAGGAACCATGGTTTCGGCGATGGCAAATGGTGGTCGATTGCTCCAGCCTCAGATTGCGCACTCGCAAAAAGAGGGTTCGAAGATGAGTCCGAAGGTTCGACGACACTTGGACATCACTTCGGAAGTTTGGCAACGCATGGTGCCGGGCATGGTCGGCGCCGTGAACTATGGCTCGGGCCGCAAAGCTTACGATCCAACGCAGACCGTCGCCGGTAAGACCGGAACTTGTATCGGTGACGGTGGTTGGGTTGGTTTGTTCACCTCGTATGCTCCGCTCGCGAATCCGCGTCTCGCCGTCGTGGTTATCGCGAAGGGAACCGACGCACGTCGTCACTTCCCGGCCGCCGTCGCGGGTGAGATTTATCGCGGGCTGAACCACCGTTTTGGTACTGCGATTAACCTTCAGGTAGCTACCACGCTCGACGATGAAGAAAAGGAAGTCGCCGACGCTGAAGAAGCAGCTGAGCAGACCGCCGACTCGATCGCCGCGGAAGCGCCCGAAACCAGTGTAGCCACTCCGGCCGTCAAGCCCGCGCAAACGACGCCTGAAGTAAAGACGGCAACGCCGGAACTACGCAACAACCAGGTCAAACCAGTGCTAATGCCTTTGGGAAAGAAACCCGAAGCGCAAAAGAGCACACAACCAGTAACAACTCCTGGCGCCAACGTTCCCGCTGATCAACAGCGTCCGCGCCGCATTCAACCTTAACCTTAATCATTCCGTTCCCGAGTTCGATTGGCTTGCGCCGGATGCGAAAAGCTCCGGCGCAATTTTTTTTCAAAGGTTTTTCTATAGTAAGCGCGCATGTCCTTGACACAATTTGCCAAGTTGCAGGAATATTGCGGGCGTTCTACCCAAGGTTTCTAAAACATAAGAGAACCGCATCCCCCGCGGATGCAATAATCGGCAACCGGTATCTCTATCGCTCGCATCCTAAAGTCCCTGTGCGGCGTTCGAATAACTGGAGCCCTCTGCGCGACTGTTGAAAAGATTTTGGAGGTTTCGACAACTAATGAAAAAGATAATCATGTTTTTAACAATCGGGGCGACAGTCGCAATGCTCGCTCTACCGGTTGCGGCACAGACCCAGCCCGCTGCGCCGGCGGCTACCACGGCCCAGGATTCGTGCCCACCGGAAACCCGGGACGCGCTCTACAAGACGTTTACTGATAACCGCACTAAAGATCAGAAGGCGGCGTATGAAGCGGGAAAGAAATATCTAGACTGCAAGCTTGCGGCACCGACCGAGAGTCAAACGAAGATCATTGAGTACTTGACCCGTTGGGTCACCGCTTACGAAAAGGGCGACCGGTATAACAAGTTCATCGATGAGCTATATAACAAGAAGAACTATCCGGTAGCCTTCAAGCTTGGTGGCGAGATCCTCAAGGATGAACCTGACAACACCAAAGTTGTGGTTCACCTGGGTTCGAATGGCTACCTCGTCGGTCCACTGAAGAATCCGCAACTGACAGCTGAGGCCGTTGACTATGCCAGGAAGGCGCTCGCGGCGCTCGAAGGAGGCAAGACTCTTGACGACTGGACGCCACTTCAGAATCAGGGCCTCGCGGTTGCCTATATAAACTACACGATCGGTTCGTTCACCGTCGAAAAAGAGCCAGTGACGGCTTTGAAGCACCTGATTAAGTCGGCACAGGTTGAAACGCCGCTGAAGAAGTCAGCGTTCACGTATGCCTTGATCGCAGGCGCGTACGAAACTGGTCCTTATGCCACGCAGGCAGAGGCGTACAAGGTTTTTAAGGACAAGGAAGAAACTCCCGAGAGCAAGCTGGCGCTGGCAAACATCCATCAGGTCGTTGACCGTATGATTGATGGTTATGCTCGTGCTGTGGCCCTCGCCGCAGCCGATCCGAATTTGGCCACTCAAAAAGCTGCGTGGACCGAGAGCCTGAAGCAGTGGTACAAGTTCCGCTACCCAACCGAGCCGGACACTGCAGTTGACGCAATGGTCGCGGGCATCCTGTCCAAGCCACTGCCGCCTGAACCGACTCCGTTGGTTTCGTTGCCGGCGACTCCAGCGACTACGACCGGAACACCAGCGAGCGGTACTTCGACTGGAACTACAAACGGAACTGGTAACGGCGCTGCGACTCCAGCGAAACCGGCCGCGACTCCATCAGCTACGCCGGCCGCGCCCAACACCAAACCGGCTCCAGCTCCGCCCAAGAAACCAAGACGACGATAGGACGATAGCCTGATAGCATTCTCCTTCTCGGCGCCGGAAGCTAGTCACCTAAGACAAGCTTCCGGCGTTTTCGTTATAATCCTGCACGCTTTGAAACACCCCGAAACGATCCCTGACCTCGATCTCCTCGAAACGGTTCTGAATTACAACTTCAACGATCGTGCGCTACTCGAACGCGCGATCACGCATCGTTCGTGGGCCCATGAGAAAGTGGCACCCGGAGCAGATGTCGAAGCGCGCAGACTACACAACGAGTCGCTCGAGTTTCTTGGCGATTCAGTGCTCGGCCTCGTCGTGGCTCACTATCTGTGTACGAAGTATCCCGGAGGGACCGAAGGCGAGCTGTCTCGGATGAAGCACCGATTGGTCAGCGCGCCGACCCTGGCCAAAGCGTCGCAGGGACTTAAACTCGGTGAGTTTCTTCGCTTCGGGCGCGGAGAAGAGAAGAGCGGAGGGCGACAGAAGAACGCGCTGCTGGCCGACGTGTTTGAGGCGATTACGGGAGCGATTTTTCAGGACGGCGGACTGGAAGCGGCGACGCGTTTCCTGTGTCATGCACTGAGAGACGAGTTGGCGGCGGCGGATCCGCTCTCGGCCGCGAAAGCCGACTACAAAACGATGCTACAGGAAAAGCTTCAGGCTGAACGGCGGCCCGCTCCTCGTTACACTGTGATCGAGACGCTCGGTCCACCCCATCAGCGGATCTTTCACGTCGAAGTTTCATGGGATAGCGGAAGGATTCAGGGTGAAGGCCATTCGATCAAAACTGCCGAAGCTGCCGCAGCTCGCGCCGCTCTTGAAGCCATGAAAGTACAGGAAACGACGTTCCCGGAACCGGATTCCTAAAACCCTTGTCACGCGATTCTCGTAAGCAACTTGACCGCTGCTATCAACGTCTCTAGGATTGATTTTCAATGGCGACCAACCCAACCACTGACAAGGTAAAGACCGGCGAACCGGACACTACGACCGAAACCAAACGTTTTTCGTTCTCGCGGATTTTCAATCGTAACGGCCACGATGAACAGCACGTGCCGCCGGTGAAGCCGAAAGGACCGCCGAAAACATGGCCGCGTGAATATTTCGAATCGGCAGTGGTAACGGTGATCATGGCTCTATTCGGCATGACCTTCATCGTGCAGGCCGTCAAAGTCCCAACCGGATCGATGCAGAACACGATCACGATTGGCGATCATCTGCTGGTTAACAAGTTCATCTTCGCTCCCGGTGACTCGCTTCCGTTTTTGCCGCAAAGAGAGATCCGGCGTGGCGATATCATTGTCTTCAAGTATCCGGGTAATCCGTACAATCCCTCACGAGACAATCGTGCGGACAACAGACCAATATTGACGAACTATGTGAAGCGCGTCATCGGCTTGCCGGGCGACCGAATTCGTATCGAGGGACAGAACGTCATCGTCAACGATCAGGTTATTCCGGAACACCGAATCGAAGCGCTCGAGCGCGGCGATAAGGACCCGTTAACGGTTGTCAATGAGTCGGAGCGTAAACCGGAAGAACTCTACGACGTCTACTACAAGCCCGGTGAAGAGATGACGGTGGGCGACGTGTTTGACGGCAAGGACGAGATCACGGTGCCGCCAAGCAGTTACTTCGTCATGGGCGACAATCGTAACAATAGCGAGGACAGTCGCTACTGGGGCTTCGTGCCTCGCGACCTGGTGATTGGCCGCGCAATGTTTGTGTACTGGTCTTACGATGAAGGAGCTCCGGCAAGTGGATGGGGCATCCTTGCCGATTTCTTCGTTAACACTCGCTGGAGCCGCACAGGCACATTAGTCAGGTAGTTATCGGTGAAATCACTGGCAGCTAATGCTCTTCGTATCGCGCTACCCGCGTGTCTCATTGTCTTCACAATCGGCGCATCCTCTGCTTCAGCTCAGCGCCAAAGCCAAAAGAAGGGCCAGAAGAAACCAACGCCGACTCAAGTTAACGAACTGGCAAAGCTTCGCGACGATTACATCAAGACAACCAACGAGTATAAGGCGAGTCTCGAGAAGCTGATCGCGATCTACGAGAAGAACGTTAAGAAGGCGGAAGAGAAGCTGGACCAGTCGAAGAAATTACTCGACGAGGGACTCATCTCACGCGTCGAGGTTGAAAAGTATGAGCTTGCGGTTGACGAAGCGCAGGAAAAGCTCGACGGCGCGCGACGTCAGTTCACGGAAGCGGATGCGCAGATTGCAGCGATACTAGTGGAGACTGAAGCCGAGAAGACGATCGCCAGGAATCTCCGACTCGCGAGGCAGCGTCTCGTGCGAACCGGCTCCTTCATTCGCTTCACTGGAACCTCCGGTTGGGGCCTGGGGCAAGCCTGGAAGATTCAGCGGTTCTTCTCGGACTCTTTCAAAAAGGAGTTGCCGGTAGCGGTCTTTGGACAAGGCGCGATTCACGATCGCTGGCGGTTGGACCATCGTAATGCGATGGACATCTCGCTCCATCCTGACAGTGCGGAAGGTCAGGCGCTCCTGAGTTTTCTACAGCAGAACGGAGTTCCTTATTTAGCTTTTCGCTCGGCTATTCCCGGCACGGCGACTGGTCCACACATCCACATCGGCAGGCCGTCGCATCGTTATTGAAGAGTCAGTAGTCAGTAGTCAGTAGTCCGTTGTGCTTAAGCAGTCCGAGGCTTTATTAACCACGGACCATGGACCACGGACTACTGACAAATACAGAGATGAAACTCATCACCCTCCTGCTACTTTTGCTCGCACCAACTGCGGCAATCGGATCGCAAATGAACGGAGCAGCGAAGTCTTTGAACGAGAAACAGGCGTCGCACTTCGCTGCACTCGCGCTGAAGTGCGTCGCGCGCGAGTTTCCCAACAAACCGGAACACGTCATCAACAATGCGAGCGAGGTGAAGAGTCCGAAGGCGCTGCATCCGGCGTTTTATGGCTGTTACGACTGGCACTCGTCCGTTCACGGCCACTGGATGCTGGTCCGTTTGTTGAAGTCGTTTCCGAACCTTCCCGAGGCGACGCTGGTCCGCGGCGCGCTCGCTGCGAACCTGACCGCGGAAAACATCCAGGCGGAAGTAGCGTACATGCTCCAGCCAAACCGGCAGTCGTTCGAGCGGACTTACGGTTGGGCGTGGGCATTGAAACTAGCGGAGGAGTTACGCACCTGGAGCGATGCTGACGGTAAACGATGGTCGAAAAATCTTCAGCCGCTCGCCGATCTCATCGCCAAGTCGTATCGAAATTTTCTTCCGAAGCAAACCTATCCAATTCGCACGGGCGTGCATCCCAATACCGCATTTGGATTGGCCTTCGCTCTCGACTACGCGAAAACAAGCGGCGACCGTGAACTCGAATCGATCCTAAACGAACGTAGCCGCACTTATTTTGCCAAAGACGTTAACTATCCAGGAGGTTGGGAACCCGGCGGCGAGGACTTCTTTTCCGCCGCGTTAATGGAAGCAGACTTGATGCGTCGGGTAATGAAGCCGCAGGAGTTTGCGACCTGGTTTCATCGCTTTCTGCCGGGGGTCGCGAAGGGCAATCCATCAGCGTTGCTGACTCCGGCCATCGTGACAGATCGAAGTGATCCCAAGCTAGTCCATCTAGATGGTTTGAATCTCAGTCGTGCGTGGTGCATGCGGAGCATAGCGACCGCCTTGCCGGCTAACGATCCGGCGCGGCGCGCGTTGGCCGTCGCGGCCGAAAAGCACGCTTCAGCCGCGCTGGCGCACGTTGCGAGTGGAGATTACGCGGGAGAACACTGGCTCGCGTCATTCGCCGTCTTTTTGCTTTCTACCGAGGCTCCTTAGAAGGACTTAAGTCTTAGGTTTTAGTCAGTTGTCCGTGGTCAGTGGTCAGTTGTACGACTGCCCGTTCATCGTTAATAACAACTGACTACGGACCACGGACAACTGACAGGACCCATCCCAGAGTTAAATACCTAGATTTCCTTTTGCAAGTCTTCCCGCTTTTCGTCGTTCAATTAACGGACGCCAACGCCCCGTTCCAATATCGTGTCTGTTTTTGCTAGGGCGAATCCGTAAAAGTGTGACCCGTCATGAAAACAATCATTTTGTCCATCGCCGTCTTCGCGTTCCTCCTATTCAACGCGGCTGCTCAACAATCGGATTATTTACAACTGCGAGCCACCGCCGAGAGGGAATATTCACAGCGGTCGTATCAGCGTGCGCATGAGATCTATGCGCAGGTAGATAAGTCGAAATTAAGCCCCTCCGAACTTCGCTGGGTCGAGTTTCGTCTCGCCGATACTTTGTGGCGCGCGGATGTTGCGACGCAAAGCTCCGACAACACCAAGATCGAAGAAGCGCGAAAGCAACTCAAGGAGCTTGTCCGCGCCGCGGAGAAGGACGTCGATCGTGATTTGGTGTGGGCGGAAGCCCAGGAATCTTTGGGCGATTCTTTCTGGATGCGACGCGACATGAACTGGGCCGCCGCCTGGCCCTACTACGAGCAGGCGCTTGACTGGTGGGCCGGTCAACGTGATCTCGAGCGCGCACGTGCTCGTTATCTAGCCGTCATCTTTCGCGCTTCATCAGCGCCGAATGCGAACGATTATTACGTCTACACTTACTACGGCAACAACATTCCGCTAAACGTTCTTGAGAACGCTCTGAAGATCAGCAACACCGCCAACGATCGCTCGTATTTGAACTATTTGATCGCGATGACGATGCGTCACGCGGGCCACGACATCGGAACACGCCAGCGAATTCCCGATTATTTCGACGAGGCGCTCACCGTTGGCAAGCAATCCTCCTGGTACGACGACGCGCTGTTTCATTACGCGCAGTGGATGCACGATGTTGGACCAATGCGCGAGATCCAGGGGCAGTGGCAACCTCGACCTGATTACATCAAGGCGCTGGAACTCTATCGGCGGCTAACAAGAGAGTTTACCAAAGGCGAGACCCGCTATTTCGATCAAGCCATACAACAAATAAGCTCGATTACGACGCCGTCGCTCAACGTTGGTGTGTCGAATATCTTTCTGCCGGATTCCGAGCTTCAGTTTCATTTGAATGCGCGCAACGTTCGACGCGTCAGCTTTGCGCTCTACCCGATTGATTTGACTCGTGACATTCCTGCCGGCGACGCGCTCGACAAGGACGAAGGCGCCGGAGAAATGGGAAGCTGGATTACCAGAATTTCTACTCGCGGAAAGCAACCCGTCAAGACATGGACCAAGACCGTCGATACCGCTGATCACAAACCACTATCAGAACAGACGCGCGTAGACGGAAAGTTGTCAATGGGAGCGTACTTGCTCGAAGCGACGGGCGATGCTTCGACCAAAGCGCGTGATGTCCTGATCGTGTCCGATGCAGCGCTCGTGCTGAAGTCGTCCGGCAAGCAGGCGCTCGCGTTCTTCTCGAACGCGCTGACCAGCGCCCCGATCGCCAACGCCAACCTCACCTTGTGGGAACACTCCTACGAAAACGGTTGGCGCTGGCGTCGCTTGCGGGCTACGACTAACGCCGAAGGGCTGGCCCAGTTTTCGTTACGAGACCTCGCCGGGTCGCACAACTTGTTTATAACTGCGGCCGCCAGTGATCGGCAGGCTTTTACCACGGGCCACAGTTATCTTCATCATGATTCGCAAGACTGGCGTATCTACGCTTTCACCGATCGCCCCGCGTATCGTCCAAAAGAGAAGATGCAATGGAAGATCATCGCACGACAAACGCGAAGCGGAGCCTATTGGACGCCGGCTGACCGCGTGATTCAGTACGAGATCCAGGATCCGCGCAATACCAAGGTTGCGGAAGGGAAGGCGACGCTCAACTCATTCGGTAGCGCGTGGGGCTCGCTCGAATTAGGCGAGCAGTTTCCGTTGGGCCAGTACCAGATTCACTTTTGGGACGAAAACAAGGCGCACCACATCGGCAATGCAGCCCTCTTCAGGCTCGAGGAGTACAAGCTGCCTGAATTCAAAGTCGCGGTAAAGACCCCTGAACAGGATGGAAAGAAAAAAGCGTTTCGGCTAGGCGAACAGGTCGAGGTCGATATTCAAGCCGACTACTACTTCGGTGGTCCGGTCAGCAATGCGTCCGTCGAAGTGGTGGTCTATCAAAGCCCTTTTTATCACTACTGGTTTCCGCGGCGCGATTATCCCTGGTACTACGACCATCTGGAACAGGCGCGTTACAACTACTATGGTCGCGGACAGGGACAGGTAATCAAGCGAGAGACGATCAGGACCGATGCCACCGGCAAAGCAAGGCTTACGTTCGACACGCCGCGTGAAAACTACAATCAGGACTTTGAGTTTCGCGTCGAGGCCCGCGTCGTCGATTCCTCACGGCGCGAGATCATTGCGAGCGACAGAGTGCGCGTTACGCGTCAGCGGTACTACGTCTACCCGCGTCCGGAACAAAATCTCTACCGCCCGCAGGACAAAGTCGCCGTTGATATCAAGGCGATCGACGCCAACGAGCAGCCGGTCCAGACCGAAGGGACCGTCAAGATCACACGCGACTATTGGGTGGAGGTCTGGATCGATCCTCGTGGTCGCGAAGTCCAGGGCGAAGAGTTGCGTCGCTTGCAGCGTACGGGCACGTTCCCTCAGCAACCGGCGCAGGGGCGACGGTGGCAACTCAAGTTTCGCGGTTACCAACACGAAGACATTCTCACCACCACGGTAAAAACCGACGCGGAGGGAGCGGGCCGGCTGAACTTCACCCCGACTCGCGAAGGTTATTACCGCATCGCGTGGCAAAGCAGTCAGGGCGTCGATGCGGTTCGCGATCGGTTCCTGCCGCCAATCAAGTCGGAGACGTACGTCTTTGTCGCAACTAACGCAACAACTGAACTGGGTTATCGACGTGGCGGCGTCGAGGTCATTGTCGACAAAGATACTTTCCGCGTGGGCCAAACCGCGCCCGTGATGATTTCCGTTCCGACAAGCGATCGTTACGTACTCTTCAGCGTCGAAGCGGAAGACTTGTTCAGTTACAGGCTCGTCCACGTGACTGGCACTGCGAAACTGATCGAAGTGCCAATTGAAGAGAAACACGTTCCCAACATTTTTCTTACCGCGTTCATGACAGCGGACGCCGCGGCATCCATGGACACGAAGCAGGTGATCGTACCTCCCGTTGAACAGTTTTTAGCCGTAAACGTGAAGCCTGATCGCGAGCAGTACCAGCCGCGCGAGGAAGGGACGCTGGTTGTTGATGCAAAGGACGCGAATGGTCGTCCAGTGTCTGCGGAGATTGCGTTGGGCTTGATTGATGAATCAGTCAAATACATTCAACAGGACTATGCGGGGGATCCGAGGCAGTTCTATTACGGGCGCAAGCGCGGTCATACCGTCTTTACCAGCAGCACGCTCAATCAAAAGAGATACACGCGCTTTACCGAGGTCGATGGCCAATTGCGCGACGAGAACGAAACTGTTGCCCGCAGCAAAGATGAGTTTGCGGCGTTCGGCGCCGGCCGTCGCCGCGATCAGATTACGTTTAGCGGTGGTGTATCGAGCGTGTCCGGTGAATTCTTCGCTGATCGCATGTCCATTTCCGAGTTGCCGGTGTCCGGCCGGAATGCCAACCTGTTTACTATGGCTCCGTCTGCCAAGGCTACCTCCCAGGAGGGACTCGTGGCAGCGTCGCAGGAACCAGCCGTTCAAGTCCGGACCGATTTTCGATCAACGATACTTTGGTTGCCGGACGTCAGGACTGACGCCGGCGGAACCGCGACGGTTAAAGTTAAATATCCCGACTCGCTGACGACGTGGTCCGCTACCGCACGCGCGGTCACTACGGGGAATCAATTCGGCTACGGCGACTCGTCTACCCGAACAAAACAGCCGCTCATCGTTAGGTTACAAGCGCCGCGCTTTTTTGTCGTCGGCGATCAAGTGACGGTGTCGGCGGTCATCAACAACAACACCGATCAGCCGATGCGTGTCTCGCCGGCGTTGAATGCCGAGGGCGTGACGCTTCAACAGACAAACGCTACGCAGCCCGCGGTCGAAGTCAAAGCCAACAGCGAGACGCGCGTTGATTGGCAGGTTGTTGTAACGCATGCGAGTGAAGCGAAACTAAAGGTTGAAGCCCGCGGCGCTCAGTTTGCAGACGCGATGGAGAAGACCTTTACGATCTTCGAACACGGCATCGAGAAGTTTGTTTCGCGATCGGGAAAGATGCGCGGTGATAGTGTGGCGATCAAACTCGACATTCCGAAGGAACGTCGCAGCGATTCGACTGAACTTACGGTCCAGGTCGCGCCGAGCATGGCCACGACCATGCTCGATGCATTGCCGTATCTAATCGAATATCCATACGGCTGCACCGAACAGACGATGAGCCGCTTCCTGCCCGCTGCAATCACCGCAAAGACTCTGCGCGACCTCGGTCTAAAACCTGAGAAAGCGATGAACAAAGTCTTCGGCGGTATCGAGCCAACGAGCGCGGCGGCAACACACACAAACGCACCGCGCGACCTGCGAGAGTTGGACCGGGTGACGAAGGCCAGTCTCGAACGGCTCTACGACTTTCAACACCAGGACGGCGGCTGGGGTTGGTGGAAAGAGGGCGACAGCGATCACTTCATGACGGCGTACGTTGCTTGGGGGATGACGTTAGCGCGTCAGGCCGGGATCAACGTCAAGTCGGAGTCTCTTGAACGGGCCGTCGCATATCTCGACAAGGAGCTCGTTGAGGAAGAGAGAAACTACGATGGTCAGGCATGGATGCTCCACGCACTCGCCGTGGATCATGCAGCACGCAAGCAATCTGAAGTCGGTAAATTTCAGGCGGCGGCATTTACAAACCTTTGGAACAACCGCGAGAAGTTGAACGCCTACACTCGCGCCTTGCTTGCGTTGTCGGCACACAGCTACGGATACAGCGCACAGGCAAAGACGCTTATCGAGAATCTCGAAAATGGGGTGAAGTTCGATTCGCGTCCGGACATGTCGATAGTGCAGCTCGGAGCGCAGTCGGATCCATCGGTGATGGGAACCGCGCATTGGGGTGACGACGGGCTTTACTGGCGCTGGTCGGATGGTGGTGTTGAGGCGACCTCGTTTGCGTTGCGGGCGCTGCTGGCGATCGATCCGAATCACAAGTTGATCGAGCCGGTGACTAACTGGCTGGTGAAGAACCGGCGCGGCGCTCAATGGAGCAACACGCGCGACACGGCAATCGCGGTGTTGACGCTCAACGACTACTTACGCACGAGTGGCGAATTGCAGCCGGCTGTTGGTTACCAGGTGCTCGTCAACGGTTCACCGGTGGCGACCCGACAGATAAACGCAGACGACGCGCTGAGTGCGCCGACTCGGTTTGCCGTTCCTCGTGAGCTGATTCGCGACGGACAAAACGAAGTTACGATTGTGCGGAAGAACGGCGCCGGACCGCTCTACTTTTCTGCGGAGGCGGAATTCTTCAGTCTTGAAGAACCGCTGAAGCCGGTCGGAAATGAGATCTTCGTGCGACGTCAGTATTTCAAGCTTGTAAATCATCCGACGCTGTTGAAGGGAGTAGTTTCGGAACGCGTGCCGTTGAATGACGGCGAGACGGTGAAGAGTGGCGAGCGCGTCGAAGTCGTCCTGACCGTCGAGGCGAAGAATAACTACGAATACCTGTTGTTCGAAGACTTGAAACCGGCAGGTCTCGAAGCGGTGCAGGTTCGCAGCGGGCAGAGTCTGTTCATTCGTGAACTGAAGTCAGCCGCGCTGAACGACAAGAACGCAGCGTTGATGAATTTTGCCTCGAAGGATGATTTTACAGGACGGTCGCAGTGGGTTTATCAGGAGCTGCGCGATCGGAAAGTAGCGTTGTTCATCGATCGCCTGCCGCAGGGTGTGTGGCAACTCAGTTACGAGCTAAGGGCCGAAGCTCCGGGATCGTTTCATGGATTGCCCGTGTTGGGCCATGCGATGTACGTCCCGGAGATCCGCACCAATGGCGCGGAAGCGAGAATTCGCGTCGTCGACTGATCTGTTTGTGACTCTTCGTCGCTAACTTTGGTGCCTTTTGTGTTAACGGATTTCGTCGAGCCGGCCCTTCGCTTCCTGGATCATCGCTTTGACTTTGGCGAAGTCGTCGAGCGAAAGCGTGCCCGTGACACGGTCGCAAATGCCCGTGGTCATCAGCACTGCGTTGCCGCTGCGCGTTTGACGAAACACCGCAAGCTCGAGGTCGCCCTTCGTTCGATAGCGAGCTTCGAATCCAGCGAGCTTTGTCGCCGTTTCATCTACGCGAGACATGACGTCTATCGCGCTGAGCAGCGGATCGATCTCTTCGTAATCGATAAATGCGCGGCTCTCTTCCGTTCGCGTGCGGTTGTCGCCGACCGGCTGGGCCTCTCGCATCGCCAGGACCACTCCTTTGTAGCGGAAATTAGATGTTCCGAGCTGTCGCATCTCGACCGCATCGACTCGTATGCCGCGGATATCTAAGGTCGTAATTCGGGTGAATCCTTTGATGACTACTGAGCCCATCAGCCTGTCCATCATTTCAAGGTTAGTGCGGGGTTCAAACGGTTCGCAGTCGCCGTTGCGCCAAAACTGCGGACCAGGTCTTTGTGCAAGAACTGATGAAAAGCACAACAATGCGATAGCGGACAACAGGACCACGCGTGTGGGGAACATTTTAGTTTTCTCCTTAGCAGGATTTATATGGAGAGAGTTCTGGTCTAACACTGATTCGCGTACCGTGGGTTCCAAAAATATCACGGATCACTGGATCAAAAAACAAAAAGAGGCGAGTGGTACAACTTACTCGCCTCTTTTCGTGCCCCCCAAATCAAGGCCACACCGACCCTGATTCGACCCGCCGACAAATTGTTCAACCAGGCAGCACGGGGGACGGGGTGATGCGGTGACGCGGTGACGGGGTGACGCGGTGATGGGGTGATGGGGTGATGCGGTGAGCTCCCCGTGTCTCCGCGTCCCCGTGTCTCCCGTCCCCTTCTCGCCGTATCCCCGTCTCGCCGCTTCTTGACCCTAGAGCATGTCAGTCCGCGCCTGTTCCGCACGCGCCGCGCCGATCGCAGTCTCCACGTTTTTCACCTCTTCCGGTGGCGGCAACACCGCCTTCATGCCGAGTGACTCGATCCAGAGTTCACGCGCCCAGCCTTTCGTGTGATAGAGGTGCTCGTCTTCTTCGGGTTCGACTTCTTCGTGCGCTTGCTTCAGAGCCTTTCCGACGTCGCCCTTGGCTTTCTTCACGACTTCGCCAAGTAGATGCCAGTTCATGTGGTCCTTCGTTTCAGCATGGACAACGCACTCGGCCGCGACTAGTTGCGCCTCGCCCGGTTTGCCGTTTTCCATTGCCATCTCCATCGCTTCCACGAGCGACTCGCCGATGTGACGCACGACTAGCCGTCCCGGTGTTTCTTCATTCGGATCCAGTCCCAGCGTCTGCATGCATTGGTGCACAACTTCGACGTGCTTCTTGGTCTGTTCGAGGTATTCTTCCCATTCTTCCTTCAGATCCTCGTTCTCCGCACATTGAATTGCGTGGGTGTAAACCTGCACGCCACCCATCTCGGTTTCGAGCATCTGGTACAGGAGTTCCCGCACTTGTTCGTCTTTCATCACCCCTCCTTGGACGTTGTTCTCACGAACAGGTTTCAACCTGCTATCAGCAATCAGCAGGCCAGAATGAGATCATTGCAATGAAGTTGTTTGCGCGAGGCGGCGCGTATTTTTTTGAGACAGAGCAATGCTCGGAGCGTTCAATTGAGAAACATAAACTGACTCCCATGTGCGGAGATAGAGAGGAAGAAATTTGAACTGAGTTTCCCAACTGTTTTCGAAACCCTGCGCGAACGATGCTGCTGAGGTCTGTATGAACCTCGCGGGCGCCAATGATCCGTTCGCGCGCTTGTTTTTGTATTCGCAGTTTAGATTGCTGAGCAGTCTGTCGCACTCGGCCGCGAGAAGATCTGTGTCCGGTGTAATTCGTGAATCACGGATCAGAATGATTTTGTAGTGCGGTTGTTCGTTGAGCGGCAGCGAAGGGACACAAGTCAGAAAAGCGTCGGCGAGTGTGGCGGGATGTTCTGTACGTAACCGATCGAAGACGATGTTGAGCTGTTCGTCAGTCACTTTTTCGCCGATGAAGGAGTATTCGAGTGCGCGGCGACGCAGGAATGCGAGATCAGGAAGTCCGTTTGTCATGCGACGACATGCGAAGAGGTCGCCCGTTTGATAACGACGCAGGCCGTAACTGTCGCTGACTACCAGTGCGTACGTTTGTCCCGGAGTTAGTTGAGCAGGCGCGATGAGGTTTTGTGCGTGGTCGTTAGCGCCGGCGGCGATGAATTCGTAGACGACGCCGCGAGCCAGGGGCAGAAACTGGACGTCACCGTTGCGAAAGACGGGTTCTGTTTCGACAGTTTCGGTCGACATTGAGTACATCGGAATCAGTCGGTAGCGCGGTGGTGGCAAGTGTCTCGCGAGGCGATCGAGAAACGGTTTGACGTAACCGCCGGTCCAACAGATGTAAGCCCCCACGGCAGGAGCGAAGTCTTTTAAAGCAAGGGGACTCGCGCTGGTTGCGATTAGGCGCAGGCGTTTCGTGCTTCCGCGTGAGGTTACACGGCGGACGAGCCGTCGCAATGTGGGATCGAATTTGTTTGGGTCGTTGTACCAGTCTGTGGCCAATCGCGAACATGGGAGCCAGTTGGTTTGGAGTTCGTCGAAGAACGTCGAGATCGTCGACGGGTTGGTGGCGTAGAGGACGCTTGGGTTGGCGATCGCTATGAGCCACAGGCGCACGGCGGACGCACCATACTGCGAAACAAGTGCGCGAATGCTGTGGTGATGTTGTATTCGATACGGCGCTTGAAGCGTTGAGAAATAGACCGGTTGCTTTGTCTCGTCTAGAAGCATCGATGTTAGCGACGCATCTCGCGAAAAAGAGCTGAAGACATATAGACTTGTGCGCTTCAATCCGTAGGCGCGAACTGCGCGGGCAAACATGTCGGTGAAGGTGAACTTGAGAGCTCGCAGCCGGCGATTCGTGTAAAGGATTTTCTTGGGTTCGCCGGTCGATCCGGATGTCAGTGCAAACCTGGCATCGCGACCAACGCGAGCGGCTGCGTGACGAATCGATTCGACGACGCGCGGGCCATACGACACGACGGGCGTGTCAGCATGGAGACGGTATTTACGCTTTAGTCGTCGTTGATTTGCAGCGAAACGAGTGATTTGAAATCTTTGCCGCAGGTTTAGAACAATACCCAGCAGCATGATCATGCGCGCGATGAGGAACCGGAGCGCGTCGTTAACTAACTCGCTCATAACAATTCCTGCTGCGCTAACTTGAGCTGACGCTTGTAGATTTCGACGAGTTCATCGACGTCGCTCGCACGCAGCATCCCAGCGTCGTAAGTAAACGTCGTCCACGTTTGTTGGTGGTGCGTGACTCCGTTGATCGCCAGATTCTGCCGCGGATGAAGCAGGCCGACACATTCGATGCGGTCTACATTCTTGAATGCTTCCCGGGCCTCACCAGCCCAGCGATCAGCGTGCGAAAAAACTCCGGTCGCCATGTCGACCGAGGGTCGATTCAGATAGCCACGAAGAGCTGGCCCGAGGATCCAACCCGGCAAACGAGTGAAAAGCGGAATCTCCGGTACGGCCCACTCGCCATTTTCAGTGGTCCACGAAACCTGCCGTCGAACTTCGCGGGCTTTTTCTACAAGCGACGCAGACTGTTCGTAGCGCGCGTAGAGACGAATGCGACTCGTGCCGTTGCCGAATCCGGAAAACGATTGACTGCGAATGTTCATCGGCAGCCAAAGCCCGACTCTCGGTCTGCCATTGTGGATATGTTGCGTGTTCCATTCGCTGAATGTCTCGAGCACGCACGTCGCCAATAGATCGCTGTAAGTAAACCCGCCGGCGCGCCGGCAGGCGAGGCGCAAGTTTGACGAGGAAAAACTAAACGTGGTCCAACGTCTGTTACCCGAGCGCGTGGCGTTTGGTGTCCACAGACTGTCGCAGGCGGTATCGTAAGCGAACAGACTGCGGCGCGTTGACATTGCAGCGCGCCGCAATGAAAGCGCGGCGGAAGTGGCCGGAGGGGTGAGTCCATACGCGACGCTTAGCTGATGACCTAACCACAACGCCGCGCTTAAACCATCCGCGGCCGCGTGATGAAAACGCGTCGCGAGCGTGGTCCCATTTCGCATTTGTTTGATCGGATACTGGTTGAACGGTTCATTCACGAACTGTTCAAGATCAATCCGTCTTTGGATATCGATCTCGCTGGTCAATAAGAAAACACTCACAAGCGCTCTTAGCGCCTGCTGCCAGCCTTTCCGGAGCAAGCGGTTCGCTGAAATGGAGTACAAGAGTGAAGTCCTGTGGCGAACGGGCATCGTCGAGGAGTTTGAAAGCACGGTCGAGAAGCGTGAGTTTCTGTGCGTTCATATACTGTCGAGACGAATGTCCCGCTTGGGCCACCACTTCGAAACGCCTGCTGGAGCGCACTCGACAAAGCGACGCAACTCAATCCACGACAACTTCGGTTGCAAATGATGCTCGCGATGCATCGACAGGCCGAGTGAGAACCAGTACATGAAGCGGCCGTAGTAGTTATGCGAACGCGCCTCGGCGGAGCCAGTCGAGAAACCTTCGTGCGTTTGCACCGCGAATGGGTACCAGAGCAACAGCGACACCAGCATTAGCGTCGGCGTCATGCCCCAAAACAGCCGCCATGGGCCAACAAACCACAGCACCACTGCGTAAAGAACGACGATGCCGGCATAGTTGAACACCAACTCGACGATATCGCCACGTTTCAGCCGTCCGCGTCTGCGCAGCCAGAAGAACCACTGATGCGGCATCGCCAACGCGCGCAGGAACAGTTCGACGATGTTGCGCGACTTCATGAAATGGTCTGGATCGTCTTCAGGCACATTCGTGTGCGAATGATGCAACTGGTGAGTTCGCCGAAAGTTGGTGAAGGGCACCATGCTGGGCAGCAGCGCGATGCGTCCCCACCAAAAATTCGCGGCGCGGGAACGGCCGAGATGACCGTGAACACCTTCGTGGGCCATGACCGTACCCAGGAACACCAGATACGTTCGCAGTAGAATGTCAGCGACCATCAGAAACACATTTGGCGTGGGGATGAAGAGAGTGCCAATCGAGAGCAGCCCGCCAATACAGATGACTGTTCGACTCAGGCAGTAAATGTGCGATCTTTTCATGGTTTATAATTTCCTCACTTTTCTCATAAGTTGAGGAGCCGAAATGTGGCAGTTAATTAAGTGTCACCGAATTCGTAAAACGCCCGACCGCCTGAGCGTAAACACCATGCTCATGCCAATAATCGTACTTCTTATATTCGTCTCCTTTGGTACGGTCGCGGCGCAAACGACTGATACGACCACCGACAACCGCGCCAGGCTCGACAGTTTGCGCGCCGAGGGTTACGAAGCGCTCTACAATCTCGACTACGAAGGCGCGCGCAAACGTTTTCGCGAGATGATCCAACTGGCGCCTGACAGTCCGTCAGGCCCGCAATGCTTTGCGGCGAGTTTGTGGGTGCAGCAGTTGAATGAATCGTGGGAGCTGAAATCGACGCTCTACAGCACGAAGGCTTACACGGATGGCAAGCGTAAGGCAGATGCGACGCAGGTCGCCGAGTTTCGCAAGTGGATTCGCCAGACGAAGACGCTCGCCGAAACTAAACTGAAGCAGAACCCGCGCGACATTGAAGCGCTCTATTTTCTCGGTGCCGCCGAAGGACTCGACGCGGCTTACTCCGCAGCCGTTGAGAAGAAATATCGCTCGGCCTTGAGCAAGGGCTCGGACGCAGTCGATCGGCACAAAGAAGTGCTGAAGCTCGCACCTGATTTTCGTGACGCCGAACTAACGATCGGCCTGCAAAACTATATCGTCGGTTCTTTGCCATTGCCTTTGAAGATGATCGCGGGAACAATGGGTGTACGCGGTTCGAAGAAGCGTGGCCTGGAAACGCTCGAGCGCGTGTCTGTTGAAGGACAATGGTCGCGCGATCTTGCTCGCGTGTTGCTGATCGATCTTTACAAACGAGAAAAGCGCTGGAGAGATTCGGTGGCGACTGCCCGGCAGTTGTCAGAGAAGTATCCGCGCAACTATCTTTTCAAGCTACAAATGGCTGACGCGCTTGCCTCGCAGATCGTGACGCTGCGCAAGGCGAAAGACGCGAACGAGACGACTGGCGCTGCGGAAGAGAAGGAACTACAGAGTATTTTCGATTCGCTGACACGAGATAAGACGCTCGAACCGTCAACCGTCAAGCTTGTTCAGTTCAGGCACAGTGAGGCACGCTCAGCGCTATCGCAAGGACAGGATAAATTGCGCCCGCGGCGCAATAACTGATACCAGGGATTGATGACAGATCATCACCACGAGAAACTGATTGGGTTGTTAGACCGAATCAAGGAGTTCCTGCGCACTCAAGTCTATCCTCTCGAAAAAGACTTTCTCGCTCGGCCATTTCGCGAACTAACACCGACGCTCAATACGAAACGTGAAGAAGTGAAAGCCCTCGGACTGTGGGCGCCACATTTGCCGAAGGAGCATGGTGGACTCGGTCTGAGCCTGTCGGAGTTTGCGTGCGTGAGCGAGGAGTTGGGCCGCACACCGATCGGGCATTACCTGTTCAACTGTCAGGCGCCCGACATCGGCAACATGGAGATCCTGCTGGCCCACGGCACTCCGGAACAGAAAGAGAAATACTTCGCGCCGCTCGCTCGCGGAGACGTACGCAGTTGTTTTTCGATGACGGAGCCTGAGCATCCGGGATCGAACCCTACCTGGATGAGCACGACCGCCGTGAAAGACGGTGACGACTACGTGATCAACGGTCACAAGTGGTTTACGTCGTCTGCCGAAGGTGCGAGCTTCGCGATCGTGATGGCGATCACGAATCCCGGCACCGCGGATAAATACAAAAGAGCAAGTCAGATCATTGTGCCGTTATCGACTCCTGGATTTAAGCTGATCAGAAACATCAACGTGATGGGCGACGAAGGCAGCGATTACGCGAGTCACGCGGAAGTGAGATACGAAAACTGTCGCGTGCCGCAGAGTAATCTGCTCGGCGGCGAAGGCGATGGGTTTGCGATCGCGCAGGAGAGACTTGGACCAGGTCGCATTCATCACTGCATGCGCTGGATCGGCATCTGCGAACGCGCGTTTGACTTGATGTGCAGCTATGCGGCGCGCAGGGAATTGTCGCCCGGCAAGTTGTTGGCCAGCCGGCAGAACGTGCAGGAGTGGATCGCCGAGAGTCGCGCTGAGATCAATGCCGCACGATTATTGGTGTTGCAAACCGCGCGCGGGATCGATCTCAAGGGCGCTGCGTCAGTGCGGGAAGACATCTCGATAATCAAATTTTTCGTCGCGGGAATACTTCAGAAGGTGATTGACCGCGCGATTCAGGTCCATGGTGCGCTCGGGTTAACTGACGCGACGTTGTTGTCGTACTGGTATCGTCACGAACGTGCCGCGCGGATTTACGACGGGCCGGACGAAGTGCACAAAATAGTCGTCGCGAGAAGCATTCTGCGCAAGTATGGCTGTAGCATGTCATTAGTCATCGTACATTTTTCATGGCACGTAAGACGCTAGTGCACGTAAAGAGTTCATAAAGACAAATGAGAAACGTAAATGACAGATGGCAATTGATCGACATTTCGCGGGCGGTGCGTGCTGGTGAGGAGCTTCCGCAGGAAGCACTGCTCGCTTATCTCAAGCAGCACCTTCCCGATCTTGACGGTCCGTTAACAATCGAACAGTTTCCCTCCGGGTTTTCCAATCTCACTTACTTGCTGCGTATCGGCGATCGCGAGCTCGTCTTACGCCGTCCGCCAATCGGCGCAAAGATCAAAACCGCGCACGACATGGGCCGCGAGTATCGCATCCTCGTCGCATCTTCATCCGGTCTATGGAAAAGTCCCTCGGCCGCTCTTGTTTTGTGAGGACGAAGCTGTGCTGGGCGCGCCGTTCTACGTCATGGAGCGCGTGAAGGGAGTCATTCTCCGCGCACAACCACCACGCGGCCTCGATCTCTCCGCCGAAACGATGCGGCGTCTTTCGGAAATCTTCGTCGATAACCTCGCCGAAATTCACAGTATCGATTACGAAGCAGCGGGACTGGGCGATCTCGGTTCGCCGCAAGGATACGTCAGTCGCCAAATCGCAGGATGGACCAAGCGTTACTTCAACGCGCGCACCGATGACGTTCCCGGAAATCGAACAACTCGCCACGTGGTTGCAGCGAACATCTTCCGGCGGACAGTGCGCGCGGCTCGCTGATTCACAACGATTACAAGTACGACAATCTCGTCCTCGCGCCTGACGATCTCACGCGCGTCGTGGCCGTGCTCGATTGGGAAATGGCGACGATTGGCGATCCGCTGATGGACCTCGGAACGTCACTTGGATACTGGGTCGAGATCGACAGATCCGGAAGAGTGGCAACAGTATGGCTTCGTATTGACCAAACTACCCGGCAACTTCACGCGCAGCGAACTCCTCGACTATTACTCCCGCCGCTCAGGTCGTGAGATCGCGGATCCGGTTTTCTATTACGCTTACGCGTTGCTCAAGATCGCGGGCATCGTTCAGCAGATCTACGCGCGATATCAGAAAGGGACTCACCAAAGATCCGCGCTTCGCGCAACTCGGCGCGCTCGTCAAAGCATGCGGCCAACTGGCCCAGCGTGCGATTGCGTACAAACGCATCGATCGACTCGGCTAATCGCAACACAAAATTCATAGTTTGAACATCACGCGCACTCACGATCCGCATTAGACTCAGCCACCCCACAATCACAACTCGTTCACGGGAGGGAAAATGAGTACAGGTCGAAGTCTAATCCTGGCCCTGTTTCTGGGTCTTTCACTGCTTTTTGTTGGAAACGTAAGCCCGAAGGTCGGAGCGCAGTCTGATGCTCCGGAGATGCTGGTCGACAACCTCGGCGTGCGCACCGGTCGTCGCAAATCTAATTACGCCAATCAGCATGGCGTTCATCGGCACCAACGACTTCCTGCTGCTCGAGAAAAATACCGGACAGGTGAAACGAGTCACCGGCGGCGCAGTGCAGGGAACTGTGTTGGATCTCGGCGTGAACTTCGCGTCGGAACGCGGGCTGCTGGGGATCGCGACGCATCCGAATTTCCCGTCGAACCCCGGCGTGTATCTCTTCTGGACCTGTCGCAGCACGGCTTTGCCGGCGGATCCATTCTTTCCCGACGAGACGAGATGTCTCGACTCAAACATGTTTGCGGCCGATACGGACGAAATACTTCAGGTGCCGCTGCTCGGAAACCGCGTCGATCGATTTATCTGGAACGGCTCCTCGCTCACTTTCGATCACAACCTGATCATGTTGCGCGCGTTTCAAAACGACGGCGCGCCAGTGCCGCCCAACCAGGGTGACGAAGAACAACCGCCGCGCGGCAATCACGATGGCGGCCCGATGCGTTTTGGACCAGACGGCAAGCTCTACATTTTCTTTGGCGACAATGGCAGGCGAGGTCAGCTTCAGAATCTGCCTTGTGGTCCAACCGCTGATTGTCCCGGTCCCGTGCAACCTGACGATCAGTTTGGTGGGCCCGAGCCTGACGACGCTCATCTTTCCGGCGTCATCCTGCGTTTGAATCCCGACGGAACGACGCCTACGGACAATCCGTTCTTCGCGGCCGGCGATGCAATGAATAGTCCGGCCGGCGACAACATTAAGAAGATCTTCGCCTACGGTTTGCGCAACGGGTTCGGCATGGACTTCGATCCGATCTCCGGCGCCTTATGGGAACAGGAGAATGGCGACGATACTTTCTCCGAACTCAATCGCGTCGATCCTGGATTCAACTCAGGCTGGGTGCAGATCATGGGACCGCCTGAACGAATCGCTCAGTACAAAGAGGTCGAAACAAGTCTCGGAAACGATCCATGTCTCGACACGCCTTATTTTGGTCTACAACAACTACGCTGGTCGCCGGAACTGATCGCCGACAGTCCGGGTGAGGCGTTGTCGCGTTTGTTTGTGATTACCCGGATCGCACTACAGCGAGCCGGAGTTTAGTTGGAAGTTTGAAGTATCACCCGGAGGAATCGGGTTCGTGCGCGGCCGTGGGCTTGGACCACAGTACGAAGGCGATCTATTCATGGGCGGCGCGCGGCCGTTCCTCGAAGGCGGACACCTGTTTCACTTCAACCTGACGGGAAACAGAAGAAAGATCGGCGTTGACGATCCTCGTCTCGAAGATCGCGTCGCCGACAACTTGTGCAAGTTTGATCTAACGGAGAGTGAAAGTCTGTTGATCGGCAGAAACTTCGGCACGCTCACGGATATTGTTTCCGGGCCGAATGGAAACTTGTTCCTGGTCTCGATCGATAAGGGATCCGTGTTCGAGATCTTCCGCGACGTTAGTATTTCCTCTGAGCCTCTGCGTCTCTGTGGTTAAGTCGTTTCGATTGTTTGGACCACAGAGGACACAGAGGTCGCAGAGAAATACGAGAGAGTTTGCGATCTAGTCGTTGGAGTGATCGCGACCGAGCAGACTCGAGTCTTTGCGCTTCAGGGCCGTCAGGAGTTTGGTCCACTCCTGGCGTCCCTGGGCCAGTTTCTGAAAGTCGCCGGATTTATCGACTTCGAGTCCGCTTAGCATTTCGTTAGCTTTGCCGGTGCTGATCGCTTTTTGCGCAGCGACGGACAGCGCCTTGAATGCTTCGGATTGTGAGTTAGCCTTCGAACCTTTTGCCGCGAGTTTCGCGCGCTCGTACGGGAACCGATAGTCGCGCGGGTATTGCCGTTCTACTTTTGCGAAGGCCTGGTAGACTTTCGAGCGTTCGGTTGCCTTCGTGCCAGCGTCTATGCGCTTTGCGCGTAGTTTCTGTAGTTCGTCTTCCGGACTGACAGTCGCAGCGATCGGCTCAGTCTTCTGCTCGTTGGCGGCGACGTTCTCCGGTTGCGCCGCAGGCGCTGGTTGATTCGCCGCCGGTTGTTCGACAACTGGCGGTGCTGAATTAGCCGCTTCGACCGGCGAATCCGAACGCGACAGACCAAACATACCAAGCGCGAGCAGCAGGAACGCTACGCCACCAATCGCCATCAGCTTCAACACTGAACCGCGAGATGGACTCGGGATCGCGCTCAGGCGGCTTCGGCATGGTCCACGAAAACATCCGGTTCGCATCGCCGCCGCCTTCCTGACCTTCGTGCTGCACAGTCAGTTCATCGTCTTCGAGCGGCAGCGGAAGACGTCTGCTGCGCACAACCACGGGCCCATTGCTTTGCGACGCCATGGCCGCGCCACACTTCCAGCAGAACGCATAACGCGACTCGATCGACGCACCGCATTCGTGGCACGTTTGCGTCGTCACTGCTTCTCTTTTGGCATCGATCGCACGCAGTTGGTCGATACGTTGTTGCACGATCGGATCCATTGGCGGAACGTCGGCGACGGGTTGTCGCTTCGGCTGTTCGGGGATCACTTCGACCGGTTGTCGCTTCGGCGGTTCGGGTTTTACTTCGATCGGTTTCTTCCTCGCTTGGCTGGCGATCTTCGCCTGGCTGCCGATCACGTCGGCCGTAACTTCGAGAAGACCGGTAGCCTGTAGTTTCCAACCAGCGCCGCGCGATTGACTGCCGCGGGCCGCAGAATGTTGACCTCGCCTGCGTCTGGTTTCGGGCAGTGATAGTAGTCCTGGTAGTACTCGTAAAAGTCGCGATGCGTCGCAAATCGCGGCGCTCGCGGCAGAACGATCGGTTGGATGTTTGGATCGCCGTTGTTGATCACGACGAACTCGCCATCCTCGACCGGGACGAATGATTCAGTCTCGTAGTCAAACGTCACGTTCACCTTGTGGGCCGACTTTGTTCGCTTCAGATAGTGGGCCACTGTCGACGGAAACGCCGGAGCGATGTCGAGACGCTCTTCACATATCGGGCAAGTGGTAAGAGCCGTGATAAACGAGGTGCCGAGTTCGTCGCAATCGTGCTCGTGCTGGTCGGCCGAAGCCGGGCGCAAGCAGCCGGGACATGAAGGTTGCGGCACGCCGTCGGCTGAAAGGGTAAAGTTTTTTACGTCGAGCGGCGTGTTTGACTCGAAGCTGATGAGGTGGCACTTGTCGCAGAGGTAAAGCTGCGAGCTGCGTCGCGTGCAGACGGCGCAACGGGCCAGACCATCCTGGTCGAAGTCAACCGGACAAAAGTGTTCGCAGTTACAGCAGTACTGCCATCGAATCTCAACGGGATGTTTACCCTGACCTTCGAAATCAAGTTCGCCGAGGAGGTGACCTCGATTTTCACACTTGATTGGGCTCTGGCGAGGGGAAAAGAAGCCTCGTTTGTGCTCAGGACAAAATACTCTCATTTTCGTCGCTCCCTTTAGAAGAGATGGATGGCCGTTAAGGTTGTACTTGGCTCGTAACATACGCACTGATTGGACGAGCGAAATGCCGCCGCTCGCGGCTAAGCGGGGGAGAGCTATCCGAGGCCTCAAAGCGTCGGGCACAAATTAAAAAGAGATACAGTCGGAGGAGAGCTCGCTGCGGATACGGCGCATATTAATCCCACCTGCCGGGGTAACACAAGTCCTTAGTTCCCGGAACCCCGAATCGTCGAAATCCGTAAATCCGTGGTCAGAAAGCAGCCGGACGTATGATAAGCTTTCACGGTTTTTCAACAATGTCCCTTTCAACTTCGCCCATTTCCTGCCTATGAACGATAAGAAAAGTTGGGGCTCGACGGTCGCCGGCTGGTTTATTGAACGTGACGAACCCGCCGCAACGGAGACAATCGAAACCGGCGACGTCCCGCAATCGCCGTCAGTCGACACGTTCTCGTCTGCCTCGGCTGAATACACGACGCCATCTCCGACTCAGGCCGTCTTTCAAACACCGCCGCCGCGACCTGCGGGCGGGCAAGTCGATTTCGCTGCGGTTTTCACCGCCGCCGGCGTCGACGCCGAAGAACAGCAGCGTGTGGCGCGAACAACCGAGTTGCTGCGCAGCTTGCCTGCCGGTACCGACGCAGCGATCAAGAAACAGATCGTCGAAGCTTCGCTGAAGGCGTTTGGCGTTCCGATTGAGAAGATCATCGAGGCGACTGTTGAAGAGATTCAGGCGCTCGACGGCTACATCCGCAACGGCGCCGCCGATAACGAAAAACTGATTCAGGAATCAGACGCGCGCATCAAGCAGTACGAAGCAGAGATAAAGAACATTCGTTCCGTGATGCAGCAGAGCGTCGACGAACAACAAAACCTGATCAAGGTGTGCAACGACAAGAAACTCGAGGTCCAGCAGGTGCTGGAGTTTTTTGGCCAGGACAAAGTGGCGAGTGTGGTCAAGGCTTCGCCGAAGCTCCACGATCCTTCAGAACAGGCAGCGGGAAATCCGGCTAGCTAGAGAAAGGGAGAAAAACTATGTGGAAACGTTTGGCTAATCTTTGGAAAGGTTTCCTGTCGCTGTGGATTTCCGACATCGAGAAAGAGCATCCGGAGATCGCCTACGAGAACGCTATCAATTCGATGGTGGCGAAGTATTCGAAACTAAAAACCGCCACTGCCGGAATCATCCGCCGTCGTGAAGATCTCGACGAACGATTCAAGCGCGCGAGTACCGAGTTGGCCCAGACCGAAGCGGAACTCGAAACCGCCGTCAATACCGATCAGGACGATCTCGCCGTGATCCTGATCCAGAAGAAGAACCAGCTCGCTGCCGACGTCACCGAACTGAAGGGGGAGATGGAACAGGCGCGCTCCGATGCCGACTCGGCGAAGACTTCGTTGCTCGGCGTGCAATCTGAAATTCGCAAACTACAGAGCGAACGCGATTCGATGCTCGCGAAGATGCAGTCGGCGCAGGCGCGCATCAAGGTGCAGGAGCAGTTGGATGGACTTTCAGTCGACGCTGAAGTTAAAGCGCTCGACAACGTGCGCCAGCACATCAAGACGACGATCGCCGAAGCAAATCTCGGCAAAGAGTTGTCGGAATCTTCACTCGACTCACGGCTCGCGGCTCTGCGCAACCAGACCGGCGACGTGCAGGCCAAGCAAGAGCTTGCCGCATTGAAAGCAAAGAAAGCTGCGCAACAAGCTCAGACGAACAAGACCATGTAAATTGCGAAAATGCGGAACTGCGAGATTGCGGAATTCCGCAATTCCGCAATTACGCATTTCGAAATTCTGATGAGGTGACGAATCAATGAGACTGACTCCCCTGGCAAAAGCTTTCATTGCAATTGTGGTGTTGGCGGTTATCGGTTTTTCGACGTGGTACTACAAAGGCGCCGCGATAAGAGAGTGGGCCGGCGGCGAAAAGGCTGCGCCTGAAGATGCCAAGGGCGATTTTGATAAGTTGAATAACGCGCCCGGCGATCCGGCGCGGAATGCTGGTTCCACCGGCGTGAGTTCGGTCGCTATCGGCACCGGCCGCTTGAACCGTCCCCTCGTTGTCGGCATCAACACGTGGGCCGGCCACGCTCCCGGGATCGTCTTCAACAACGGCATGGATCCAAACGGTGGCTCGCAGTACAAGCAGAAATATGGCATGGACGTGAAGTTTGTGCTGCTGGAAGATCCGGCGGCAAAGTTCGCGGCGTTCCGCAGCGGTCAGGTCGACATCATGTGGAACACAATCGACAACTGGGCGCGCGAAGCTTCTGAACTCGCCAGTCAAAACCAGCAGGCGAAGTCGATAATTATGCAGGACTGGTCGCGCGGCGGCGACGGCATTGTCGCGCTCTCGTCGATCAAGTCAGTTGAAGATTTAAGAGGGAAGAAGATCGCAGTCACGCAGTTCACGCCGTCACACTTCCTGCTGCTCTATCTCTTGTCACAATCAGGTCTGACACCGGAAGAACGAGCCGGAGTCGAAAAGAACATCATTTTCACACTCGACGCACCTTCCGCAGCCGCAGCTTTCAAAGCGAAACAGGTCGACGCCGCAGTGACGTGGGAACCAGATCTCTCGGGCGCTGTGACTCACCGCGGTGACGAAGCCCACGTTCTGGTTTCCACAGCAGCAGCGACGAACATCATTGCTGACACGCTGTGTGCGCGTCAGGACCTGATCAATCAGTCGCCCGAAACAGTTCGCGACTTCGTGCGCGGGTGGCTCGATGGCATCGAGATGATCAAGAACAATCCGAATGGCTCGTATGAAGTAGTCGGACGCGCATTAAAGCTCGACACCGAAACCGTTTCAGGGATGTTATCGGGTTTAAAGTTGACGCCATATGCCGACAACGCTCAGTTCTATGGTCTTACGGGTTCCAAGGCTCATTACCAGACATTGTTTGATACCGCGTTCGTGATCTGGCGTAAGAAAGGTTTGGTGACGAAGACAGTCGACGCCAATGATTGGGTCGACGCCCGGTTCCTGCAAGCAGTGGCTTCTCATTATCCCGGCCAGAAAGTAGAAGAAGCGCCGGTCGTGGCGAAGGCGCCGTCTTCGAAAGACATTCCGATCCTGCATCAGCAGATCCAGATTCAGTTCACCCCGGGATCCGATCAGATCATGCCAGGGTCATATCTTTTGCTCGACAAACTGGGCGAGACGATGACGTCGTTTGGCGCCACCGTGCTACGAATCGAAGGCAACACTGATAGCACCGGCACTCAGGCGGTGAATGTGCCGCTTTCCGAAAAACGTGCACAAGCCGTTAAGAATTACATCGTGCAGAACTTCCCGCATATTCCGCCGACGCGTTTCCAGACAATCGGGCGCGGCTCGGGTAATCCAATCGCGGAGAACACTAGCGAAGCGGGACGACAACAAAACCGCCGGACTGACATCAAGGTCATCTTGGCGACGAACTGAGCTTGCGTGGATGCTCTGTCAGATGTTAGTGGTCAGTTGTCAGTGGTCAAGAATAAGAAAACTACGACTGACCAAGGACAACTGACCACTGACGAAACACAAAGACCAAAGACCACTTGTCTCGCAAATCTACCTTCTGGTCCATTCGTTCGCCGATGCCTCGACGGACGGCTTTGTTGCTGGGCCTGGTCGCGCCCGCGCTCGTCCTGGGTGCGTGGTGCGTACTGACCTACGGCCGTCTCGTTGAGCCGAGCTTTTTACCAAAGCCAACTGAAGTCATCCGCGGGACGCTCCAACTGTTCCTTCACTACGATCTCGCAACCGCGATTCTGATTTCGACGAAACGGATCGCCATTGCCTTTCTTCTCGCATCAGCGATCGCGTTACCACTCGGCATCCTGATGGGTGCATTCGATCCCATCAATCGCTTCTTCGAACCGATCGTGGCGCCGCTGCGGTACATGCCGATCTCGGCGTTTATTCCGTTACTGATCCTGTGGTTCGGCATTTACGAGAAACAGAAGATCGCGTTTCTGTTTCTTGGTGTGTTTGTCTATTTGTTACCCGTGGTAGTGTCGTCGATTCGACTCGTGCCGGAGGAGTTGGTCCAAACAGCACTAACGCTCGGCGCGTCGAAGTTTCAGGTTGTTCGGACCGTGCTGGTTCCTGCCGCGTTGCCGGAGATCTTCGACAGCTTTCGCGTGATGAATGCCATTGCGTGGACTTACGTCATTCTGGCCGAAGCCGTGAATCCTGAATACGGTCTCGGTTACATGGTTGAACTCGCGCGCACGCATCACCGGGCTTCGTGGTCCTTCGCGGGATCTGCTGGTGATCGGCGGCATCGGATTGTTGACCGACTTTCTCATTCGACTCATTTCCAGCCTGCTGTTCCGCTGGCGTGAAGCGTCCTGAACCGAAGAACCCAAGGAATTAGATGCCTGACGATCAAGGTCCAACAGTGCTTCCGCAATCTGGCGAACCCGGCACGATTGCCGTCGATGTCGGGGTTCAGCCGCAAGCGAAAGGCACCTACAAAGCAGATCAAAGCGGCGTGCCGCCAAAACTGCGCGTCAGCAATCTGAGTGTCACTTACATCGATCGCAAGGGTAATCGCACAGAAGCAGTGCGCGACGTTTCGTTCGACATTCTTGATAAACCTGAGTCGGGCGAGATCGTCGTGTTTCTTGGTCCATCAGGCTGCGGCAAGTCGACGATTCTGAAAGCAGTTGCCGGGCTTCTGCCGCCGACTGAAGGCGAAGTTTTAGTTGACGGTAAGCCGGTTACTGACGTGGGTCGCGATCGCGGGATGGTGTTTCAGGCTTACACCTCGTTTGGTTGGCTCACCGTGCGCGACAACGTCGAGTATGGTCTAAAGCTTCAGGGCATGAAGAAATCGGAGCGCAGGAAAATTTCCGATGCGATTCTGAAATCCGTCGGACTTGCTGACTTCGCGGATCGTTATCCGAAAGATCTTTCCGGCGGCATGAAACAGCGCGTGGCCATCGCGCGAACTCTCGTCAACAAACCACGCGTGGTGCTGATGGACGAACCGTTCGGAGCGCTTGATCCGCAAACGCGCTGGGGCATGCAGAGTCTGCTGCTCGACATTTCGCGGGCCGAAAACAACACGATCCTTTTCGTAACTCACGACGTGTCTGAAGCGGTCTATCTTGCCGATACGATCTACGTTCTGTCGCACCGTCCCGCAAGAATTCTGCATCAGGTCGATGTGCCTGCGTTTCCTGTGCGCGACATTGCGCTAAAATCGGCGCCGGAGTTTCGCGCGGTGGAGAAGAAGTTGTTGGACCTGATCTACGCCCCCGCCAAGTGATGATTAGCACGTTCAAGATCACGCGGTTCTGGATTTCGGCTCCGCCGCCTGATGTGCGGCTGGGCTAAGCCCTGCCGTCTCCGTTCACGATGGGCAGTGAAAAACAGCAGATGAGTAAGCCGCCGCAGCAGGCGATGCGGAAGGACGGTGTGCCGGTGAACGTCACACCGCTGCGCGACGATACGCTTGCGGCCACGCAGGCTTTCGTCCGTCAAAAAATTCACGAGAAGCGCTCGTATGTAAAGAAGGCTTTTGCAAATCCGTACAACCTGTCGTTGCTCGCCGGTGGTCTCGTTGCCTCGGCAATCACGCTGAATCCGTTGCTGGCGATAATTACAGTCGGTTTGGAAGTGCTATGGATGTCAAATGCTCCCGGATCGAAAAAACTACAAGAGTGGTTGTGGGATCCGCAATATGACGAAGAGGAACAGGCGCGGGACGAGGCGGCACGCGCGGAGCGATTGAAACATCTCGAAGAGGGCGATCGGCAACGAGTTGTTGACCTGATCGCGCGGCAAGAGGAGATCAACTCGCTAGCAGAACAGAATCCTTCGTTCACCGGAGAACTGCTCCGAACTGAGCTGACGAAGACCGATCGGCTGGTCGAAGCCTTTATCGACATGGCAGCGACGTGTGGCCGGTACGAGTACTATCTCGAATCCGTTGACGTGGACGAGCTTGAACGAGAGCGTCGCCGCTGGGAAAACATCGCCAAGGCCCCGGACAAGCGCGCGGCTGAAACGCAGATCGCGGGCAAGAACCTCGCCATAATCCTGAAGCGTTTCGACAAGATGAAGGAGATTCGCCACTACCTCATGCTGGCGCGCGGTCAACTCGATCTCATCGAGAACTCTTTTCAGTTAATCGCGGACCAGATCGTGACGATGCAGTCGCCGCAGGAGTTGACCGGACAACTTGACGAACTGCTTGACGGCGTCGAGTCGATCAAACAGACCGCCGCGGACACGGAGCGATTCTTGAATCCAATGGGCTTAAAGGACCTGAACATATGAGTGAAGCGCGCGTGCTTCCCGTCTGGGCGGAAGATTTGCGGCGACGTTATTTGCGTGGCGAGGCGTCGATGTTTGTGGTGCACGGCAACGTTTACGACGTCGTTCTTTGCGGCAAGAAGATGATGTCGCTCACGGAGTTTCTGACTGACGTGCTGCTCAAGGATTCGAAAGAAACGATTGCGGTCTACAACGTCGCGACCGGGGCGCGTTTTACGAAACGTACCAGTAGTGTGACTGGTCTTGAAGACTTACTGCTCGCGACCGAAAAGGAAAAGGTTTTTGCGGCGCTTGAGCGTTTGCTGATCGGGTCGACTAAGATCGCCGTCATCATGGAGTACGCGGAAGCGATCGCTCCGGCTGGCGATCCGAACTTTCAAAGTGAATCAGATCGCGCTGCGATTGTGACGCTGCATCGCTGGTCGTCCCTGCCGGAGATCGAGCGCGGCGACAACGTCGTTTTGCTCATTGCGGAGAACCTCGCGGAACTGGCGCCGAAGTTAATTTCAAATCCAAAGGTCGCGGTTGTTGAAGTGCCGATGCCGGATCATCCTACCCGGCGCGATGCGGCGCATCTCGCAGACTCGCGTTTGACGGAGAAGGACTGCGAACGATACGCGGGCATGACGGCGGGTTTGAAGGCGATCCAGATCGCGTCGATACTCACGCCGCAGCCCGCGGCGGAAGAAGAGTTTGCGGAGCGTGAAACGTTCATCAAGGGTTTGTTAGGTAGTGGCGCTGACGCCGCCGGACGCGCGCACAAACTCGCTACGCTTACGAGCAACATGAACCGCGACGAGATCAAAGAGCTCGTCGCGCCCACTGCCACCACACCCGCGCCCGATCCGAACCTGCCGACACCTTACGAACGTGCCCGCAAGGAAGCCGACCGGCTGATCGCAAAGCGCAAGCGAGAGATACTCGAGCGTGAGTGTTTTGGTCTCGTTGAGTTCGTCGAACCGGCGCACGGTTTTGACGTTGTTGGCGGTATGGAAGAGGTCAAGAAAGATCTGATGGTGATCGCCGAGAGTATTCGCGAAGGACGAACCAGTCGAGTTCCGATGGGCATACTTTTCACTGGTCCAATGGGCACCGGAAAAACGTTCGTCGCCGAGGCTTTTGCGAAAGAGTGCGGGTTGACGACGATTAAGTTGAAGAACTTTCGTTCGAAGTGGGTCGGCGCCACTGAAGGGAATCTGGAAAAGATTCTAAATGTGATTCGCGCTATCGGACAGGTGGTTGTGATCATTGACGAAGGCGATCGCGCGTTTGGCAACACTGACGGCGAAGGTGACGGCGGTACGTCGTCGCGTGTGATTGCGCGTATCAAGGAGTTTATGTCGGATACGTCGAATCGCGGGCGCATCCTGTTTCTGGTGATGACGAATCGTCCAGATAAACTCGACGTTGACCTGAAACGCGCCGGACGTCTCGATCGAAAGATCCCGTTTCTCTATGTCCAGACGCCGGAAGAAGTCGAGTTGGTGGCGAAGGCCTTGTTGCGCAAGAACAAGATCAAGACCGACGTCGATCTGGCAACGATTCGCGATGGGTTTTCAAGCAAGCTCGTTGGTTACAGCAATGCCGATATCGAAGCGGTAATACTACTTGCGAATGAAGACGCCGCACGCGAAAGTGTGGGAAAAGCAGGTGAGGTTGGCGACGCGCCGGTCCTGGACCGTCACTTCCTGCGCGCCGCGGTTGATTACTTCCCGAGCCGGGACCAGGAGCTGTTGGACTACATGGAACTGCTGGCCGTCTTCGAATCCTCGAGCCGTCGTCTATTACCCGCGAAGTACGCATCATTAACACCGGAAGACCTCGATGCCCGCCTCCGCCATCTCCGCGCCATCGTGGGCAATAGGCGCTAGTCGTCAGCGGATGTGAGTAAGTAGCGAATTGAGAGTGGTATTCGACACAAGTGTTCTGGTGCGGCCGCAAAATCGAGCGGCCAAAGTCGGTCGGAACCTTCGCGATTAGTTTCAAATTCCGATAGAACGCGTATAATCTCCTCCCTCAAAACTCATACATGCCAGGAGGTTCCTGAATGCCGAAGATCGAAGCAAACGGAATAAAGATCTATTACGAACAGCAGGGAGTTGGCGAACCGCTGATCCTGATTCCCTACCTGACTGCCGATAACGCTTGTTACGCGTTTCAAGTTGCCGAATACGCGAAATATTTCACTTGCATCACGCTTGATTTGCGCGGCACAGGCAGGAGCGAGGGCGACGGGTGACGATGTTTCGATCGAATTGTATGCCGACGATATAGCGGCGTTCATGCAGGAGTATGGGATGCCACAGGCACACATTTCCGGTTTGTCGCTTGGAGCGGCTATTGGTATGCGTCTGGCAGCCAAGCACCCCGTCAAGGTGAAGACACTGTCGTTGCATAGCGGTTGGTCCAAGACTGATCAGTACCTCAAAACCGTGGTCGAGGGATGGCGGTCAAGTGCCAAGGGTTTGAACAGCGTAACCGAAATGGTGATCACGAGTATGTTCCCGTGGTGCTTGACGCCTGAGATGTACGCCACCAGGTTTGATCAAATACAGAGGTTAGCCGGATTCCTTCGCTCACGGCCGATAACGATGTCGGTCGCAAGCTTCATGAAGCAAGCAAAGGCTGTGATTGAACACGACGCCGAGGCGTTACTGGGTCGGATCAAGGCGCCGACGCAGGTCACCTTTGGTGGTCGCGATCAACTGACCTCGCTGCGCTTTGCGGAAACATTAACAAACGGTATTGAAGACGCGGAGCTGCTGGTTTTCGAAGATTGTGCACACGCAGCGATTTATGAGAAAACCGAAGAGTTCAACGAGCGAACGCTCGAGTTTCTCAAACGAAACAGTCAATCAATGGTCGCCTCTATGTGATCTGTGGTCTAAGAAAGAACACAGATCACACAGGCCAATTCAGATTAGGTGTTGTGATGCAGAGACGTTTCCTGATCGGAACGATCTTCTTCCTCCCGGTCGTCCTGCTCCTTGCCGAACGCTCCGCCAACAGGTTTCGCCGGTGGAATGGCTGAATAACCGTCACGAGCGCGATCTTGTTTTTGCGCGTCAGAACGTACTCCAGTCTTCTGAGAGTTTTGCTGGTCCATATTCCCATCCTCCTACGGGGATAACGCGCAAATCTGGTTCCAACACACCCAGAGACAGGTACACACATTGCTTTGCTTAGTGGAACGTTTACGAGCGCTGAGTGGCGTGTGTGTTAGTGGTACGTGCACGCGGCGATTCGTTTTGTTTTCATGCAAGGCTGAGTAACAGAGAAGGGAAGACGACAGATGCCGGAAAAAGAGACGCTCGAACGAGCACGCCAGGACAAACGTGAAGGGAAGGCGGCTAGCACGCAGGCAGGCGAGTTTGTTCGCGAGGAAATTGAGCACATTCGTGAAGGGAAACATGGCGCGCGCTCGACGAAGCAAGCGATCGCGATCGGACTATCGAAAGCGCGTCGCGCAGGTGTGGATCTACCTGCGTCCAAAGGATCGTCGAAGGAGACCAAGGAACAAGCTAAGCGAGATATGCGCAAGGCCGCCAAAGGCGGAACGAAAAAGACATCCGCAAAGCGATCACGTGCGACGCGAGCCGCACTGAAACGCGAAGGGCGCAGTGCGGCGTCGAAGACAGCGCTTTCGCGGCAGGCGCGCGCGGCCGCAAAGAAGCGTTCCGCAGCCGATCGTTCGCGCGCGGCCAAGAAAGCCGCAAAGACCAGAAAAAAATAAAATTGTTTCGGGTCTTCCTTTGCGCCTTTGCGCCTTTGCGGGAGGCATACTTCGCGCTGGTAGATGCACTGGGTTCCAAACTGATTCCCGCAAAGGCGCAAAGGCGCTAAGAAAGTCTTTCAGTTCGTTGACAGTCTTCGCGGTCGCAAGCTAAGCTGTTATCCCGTGAATCAGACGGGCGACAACACCCTAAAATCCTCCTCGAGAAAGACAGTCGCCATCATCCCTGCTCGTTACGCTTCTACTCGTTTGCCTGGTAAAGCCCTGATAGAAATCAACGGAAAGCCAATGGTTTGCTGGGTCGCGGAACGCGCCCAAGCCGCCCGAAACGTCGATCAAGTAATAGTCGCGACAGACAGTCAGGAGATCCTCGACGCTGTCACGTCCCGGGGTATCGAGGCGAGACTAACCGACCCGAATCACACGAGCGGAACGGATCGCGTTGCGGAAGTTGCAGCGACGATTCCAGAGGCTGAGATCATCGTAAACGTACAGGGCGATGAACCGATGATCGCTCCTGAGACGATCGAGCGAGCTGTTGACACGATGGCTAACGAAATTTCCAAGTCCAACGGCGCCGGCATAGTTACAACCTGCGAACCAATTGAATCGCTCGACGAACTGTTGAATTTCAACCTCGTGAAAGTCGTGATAGATGACGACGGCAACGCGGTCTATTTCTCGCGTTCGCCGATACCGTTTCCCTGGGACGGCGCAAAACGGTACGGCGAGCCCGAAGCAGCACTTATGGCGGAACCGGAATTGTTCAAGTTCTTTCATAAACATACCGGGTTGTATGTTTACCGCCGCGACGTACTGATGGAATTCACTCGTTGGCCACCCGCGAAACTCGAGATGATCGAGGCGCTCGAACAATTGCGTGCGCTGGCGCATGGCGTCAAGATAAAAGTCGTCGAGGCGTGTTCGTCTTCGATTGGCGTCGATACCGAGGAAGATCTCGAGTTATTGAAAGTCCAGATGGCCCAGAGTGTATGAGCGACTGGATTGGTTTAGCGATAGTTGCGTTTCTCGTGCTTTGCGGGTTGGCCGCACTGTCGCGTCTGGGCAAGCCGTATGACGTCTCGGTCGAGGAATTCGAGAAACGCGCGCAGGAAGGCCCAGGCTTGATCAGCGCCGGTCTGGCTGGTTTGCAAAAAGCGCTCGATCCGTCGAAGGAAAAATCCGTCGAGGTGCTGGAAGATCTGAAACAGGGTCGTTACAACAAAGAAGACGACACAGGCGATCCACCGGAGGCGGGCGACGATCGCGAGCTTTAGAATTGCGGAACTGCGAGATTGCGGAAATGCGGAATTGGAAAATTGCGGGGTTGCCGGACTGCGAAAATTGAGAATTTCGCAATTCCGCAATTTCGCATTTCCGCAATCTCTTGCAAATGATCCAGGGAGAATGAATGCCTAAATACATCTTCGTTACTGGTGGCGTGGTTTCGAGTCTGGGTAAAGGTTTGGCGGCGTCCTCCATTGGCTGCCTGCTCGAGAGCCGCGGTCTTCAAGTCGCCCTGATCAAGTTCGATCCGTACATCAACGTCGATCCGGGAACGATGTCGCCGTTTCAACACGGCGAGGTGTTCGTCACAGACGACGGCGCCGAAACGGATCTCGATCTGGGTCACTACGAACGTTTCACGCAAGCGCATCTTTCGCGTGCGAACAATTGGACCACGGGCCGCATCTATCTTTCGGTAATCGAAAAGGAACGGCGCGGCGACTATCTCGGCAAAACGATCCAGGTCATTCCGCACATCACGAACGAGATCAAGGAAGCTGTCCGCAGCGTCGCCGAGAAAGATAAACCCGACGTTGTGATCGTTGAGATCGGTGGCACGGTCGGCGACATCGAATCGTTGCCGTTTCTCGAAGCGATCCGCCAAATGGGTAATGAGGAAGGTGCGGGTAACGCGATCTTCGTTCACGTCACGCTCGTTCCATACATCGCCGCCGCCGGTGAACTAAAAACAAAACCGACGCAACACTCCGTGCGCGATCTGCGCGAAATCGGTATCGCTGCCTGACATTCTCCTGTGTCGTTCTGAAAAGCCTTTGTCGCGAGAGTTGCGAGGAAAGATTGCCTTGTTCTGTAACGTAAAAGAGCAGGCGGTGATCAGCGCCCAGGACGTCGACACGATCTACGATGTTCCACTCGCGTTTCACGAACAGGGACTCGACGACTTGATCGTCACGCAGTTGCGACTCGAATCGCACGCGCAGCAAGTTGATCTCGCAGAATGGCGCAAGCTCGTCGCAACGGTTCGCGAGCCTTCTGCTGGCGACACGAAGATCGCGATTGTCGGCAAGTACGTCGAGCTTGAAGATTCATACAAATCGTTGCGTGAAGCGCTGACGCACGGTGGCGTGGCGAACAATCTTCGTGTTGTAGGTGAAGTGGATCGAATCGGAAGAACTGATGGACGACGACTACGAAGAATCGCCTGCGCGACTTCGATGCGATCCTCGTACCCGGCGGATTCGGCAAACGCGGTGTCGCTGGAATGATTCGCGCGATTCATTACGCGCGCAAAACGCGTACGCCTTATTTCGGCATCTGTCTCGGCATGCAAACCGCCTGTATTGAGTTTGCGCGTAACGCCTGCGAACTGAAAGATGCCGACTCAACCGAGTTTGATCTCGAAACACCACATCCGATCATTTTCAAACTGCGCGATCTCGTGGACGTTGAAGAACTCGGCGGCACGATGCGTCTCGGCGCGTGGACCTGCCGGCTTGCGCCAGGCTCGTTGGTGCAGGAAGTTTACGGCGGCGCAGACGAGATCAGTGAGCGTCATCGTCATCGTTATGAGTTCAACCCCGAGTACCGGCAGCGGCTCGAGAAGGAAGGTTTGGTGTTTAGCGGCGTTTCGACCGACGGTAAGTTTATGGAGATGATCGAATTGCCGCGTGAGTCACATCCATGGTTCATCGGGTGCCAGTTTCATCCTGAATACAAGTCGAAACCTCTCAAGGCCCATCCGTTATTTGCGTCATTCGTGCGCGCGGCCTACGAAAATCGTTTGCAATCTGAGACCACGATCGAGAAGAATGGCGATGTCGAACTGGTCGCGCCCGACCGTCTCAGCGCAACCAGTGGCGATTGACGAGAACAAGCGGGTCCGCCCAGACTGACCTCACTGCTTGTGCAAACGCGAACAACTGTCTCCCGTAACAATAGATGACTACTTCCCCCAAGTCAGAAGATTTACTCGTCGGCCAAACGCTTGATGAGAAGTATCGAATCGAGGAGCGACTGAGCGCTGGCGGTATGGGCGCTGTGTATCGCGCGCGCCACTTGTCGATGGACCGTCCGGTGGCGATCAAAGTGCTGCATCAAGGTTTGCTCGCAGATGAAGCTGCGCGCCTTCGTTTTCAACGCGAGGCTCTGGCTGCGGTCCGTCTGAAACATCAGAACGCGGTGAGCGTGACTGATTTCGGTGAAACTGCCGACGGTTATGTTTACATCGTGATGGAACTGCTCGAAGGACTTACGCTGCGAGAGATTCTCGTTAAGGAAGCGCCGATCGAGACCGCGCGGGCCATGTCGATCATGCTGCAAGCGTCGGCAGCGGTTGCTGCGGCGCACGAAGCCGGAATCATTCATCGCGATCTGAAGCCGACGAACATTCTGGTGACGCAGAGTACCGACCTGCCTGCGGTCGTGAAAGTACTCGACTTCGGTGTTGCGAAACTCGCCGCCCATACGCTGGACGACGATGAAGCGCACGATAACGTTGCGCCAGGCCGGATCTTGATCGGCACGCCGCGTTACATGGCGCCGGAACAGTACAACGGCCACGATCTGACGCCGGCGGCAGACGTTTACAGTCTCGGCGTGATTCTGTACGAGATGTTGACCGGCATGGCGCCTTTCACCGGTTCCACGCCTGGTTGAGATCGCGGCGAAACACGCGTTTCTGATCCACCACAACCCCCGCGAGAGATAGTCGCGGCGATTCCCGAAGACGTCGAACGCGTCGTGCTGCACGCGCTCGAGAAGACGCCCGAAGATCGACCAGCTAATGCTGAGGAGTTTCATCACGAACTGTTGGAGACCGCGGAGCGCCTCGGTCTTGAGCATCACGCTCTCACGAGCGTGCCGGATATCGAAGCGTTGCGCGGCGAGGGCGTCGAATCGCCTTCGGGTCGCCTCGTCGTGGACATCGCGCGCGTCCGTGCCTTGAGTTCCGGATCGAATGAGATCAAGGTCGTTGGCGGCGACAATCACAAACGCCCAAACGCCCCTGAACCCGGCAAGTCGCTTTCATTTCTGGACAAGGTCAAGCGTATACTCGGGCGTCAATGAAGACTGACCTGAAACCCTTCTCGGTAGGAAATGCGACATTTGGTGACGGGCGGCTTACGGTAATCGCCGGGCCGTGCGTGATCGAGAGTTACGAGCACGCCTCGATGATGGCGCGCGAGTGTTTGCAGCGCGCTCAGCGCCGCCGGCCTCGATTACGTTTTCAAATCATCGTTTGACAAAGCGAATCGATCTTCGATTCAGAGCTTTCGCGGGCTGGGAATGGAAGCCGGGCTCGAAGCGCTGCAACGCATCAGGGAAGAAGTTGGCGTGCCGGTGCTGACGGACGTGCACGACGTTTCGCAGGTCGAGCGTGTCGCGGAAGTCGTCGATGTGTTACAGATCCCGGCGTTTCTTTGCCGGCAAACGGATTTGATCGTTGCGGCGGCGAAATCGGGCAGGGCAGTAAACGTTAAAAAAGGGCAGTTTCTGGCGCCGCAGGACGCCCGAAATATCGTCGACAAAGTGCGTGAAGCCGGTTGTGAAAAACTGTTGTTGACCGAGCGCGGCGCGACGTTTTGGTTACAACAATCTCGTCGTGGACATGCGTTCGTTCCCGATAATGCGCGATTTTGGCGTGCCGGTGGTGTTCGACGTGACCCATTCCTTGCAACTGCCGGGCGGGTTGGGTTATGCAACTGGCGGACAATCGGAATACATCGAACCTCTCGCGCGCGCAGGAGTCGCATGCGGCGTGGACGCGGTGTTCATGGAAGTTCACGATTGTCCGGAGAAAGCGTTGTCGGACGGTCCGAACGCATTGCCGTTGAACCGGCTTCAATCGCTCCTGTTTATGCTGCGCGATATTCATCAGCTTGTTGGACCACGGATCTAAGACACACAGCCAAATTATGAGAATTCTTTTTCTATTGTCGATTCTTGTGTGCCTGCTCGCGCCCGGCGCAGGCTCAAACCCTGCGGCCGCCGCTCTGGCAGGTCACACTGTTTGACATCAACGCCAACGTTCAACAAACTGAACGAACGATCAGCGTAGTCGCAACGATCAATGCGACAAACGTCGGCGGCAGTGCAGGTCGCATAATGACCGTGCGTTTGAAGTAACAAAGCGAGCTGTGAAATCGGTCGCGGCCGGCGGCGCGGCTAGCACCTTCCGGCCGGGCACAGAGCCGCGAGGAGATTTGCAACGGATCGAGATCGCGTTGCCTTCTGCTGTTAGTCCAGGTGCGTCGGCGACTGTTACGGTCAACTTACACGTTGCCGGTCGAGAGTCAATAGCGGTCTTGCCGCGATCAGTCCGATTGGAACTCAATTCCTGCCGGGTTCGTTTCTGGTATCCGATGCCGAACACTCCTTACACGCTCCGCGGCGCAGATACCGCTCCATTTCGTTTGACGGTCAACATCGCGAATGCGATCTCGTCCGGTGTCGAGAAGACTGGTTCGGCAGGATCGATCTCTTTCGATCAGTCAATTCATGGCCAGCCGTTTTTCGTCCAGGGCGACTGGGACAAAGTCGAAGGCGCTGGTGATGGAAAAGGCGTCGCCGTGCTGCTGGAGAAAGGCGCGTCTGCTGAGGATCGCAAGACGAGCAGAAGCGTTGATCGCGTTCGCCGGTGCGGCGCGTTCGTTTTTATGCGACGTCGCTTGGTCCAGCTCCGGATGTTCCGGTGCGCATGGTGTCCGTCAGACGCGGCGCGGGCTTTAACGACAGCGGCACTGTGCTGATCGATGCAGACACGCTGCGCTTGCCAAAGATCGATGCTGCGACAGCGCTGTCCGTGGCGGAAACTGTCGCTCGATTGTGGATCGGCGGGCAAACGCCGGTGCGTGGCGAAGGCAACGGCGTATTGCGCGACGCGCTCGTGCGTTATCTGGCAACACAGTTTCTCGAAAAGCAATTTGGGCGTGATGCGGTCCTGTCGGAGTTGTACCGGCAACGAATCGCTTATGCGGCCGTGGCCCAACGCGATGCGCCACTGGCGCGCTCGACCCAGATCGACAGCACATATTTTGGTTCGGTGCCGAATCGTGGCGCGATGTTTTGGCGTTTGGTCGATCGTAAAATGGGCCGTGACGCGTTGATGGCTGTGTTGCGCGCTGCGCTCGAGGCTGGAAAGAAAGATCAGACCGGTACTACGTTGACTGCATTGCGCGAAGCGCTGGTCGCGCGTGGCGGCGAAGCGTTGAAAGCCTTGCTGGACCAGCAGCTCGATCAAGTCGTCGATACTGATTTAATGGTTGGCGTTGCCGACAGCAGCGTCGGGAGGAATGGGTATCGGCGCTGCGTAACATCGGTTCGATTGACGTCGACGGTGACGGTTGCGGCGACGACCGATCGCGGCGAACGTGTGCTGGCCGAAGCGACCGTGCCCGCGAAGAATTCGGCGAAGCGGTGTTCAAGACGACGTCGAAGATCGTTCGCGTTGAAGTCGACCCTGACAAGTTGTATCCGCAGCTGGACTACGGCAACGATGCTGATGCCGCGAAATAAAGACTTGCCGGATGCGTTGAACGAAGCGTCGCTTCAGTTAGGTGCGCAGGACTACGCGAAGGCTGAAGCGACAGCGCGCGCGATGATCGCCACTGCGCCGCGTTTTCAGGACGCGCGATTCCTACTCGCCCGCGCTTTGCTCGGTCAAAACAAACTCGAAGAGGCGGAACAGATTTCTCGCGCGTTGCTGGAAGAGCCGCTGCCGTTTACGGCATCGCTGGCGTGGGCCAACATCGTGTTAGGCGAAATCGCGATGAAGCGTAACCAGGCGGCGGAGGCTGCGAAGCGATTTAACGATGCGGTGATTGCGAGTCGTGATTATCCGTCGTCGTTGGCGGCGCGTGCGGCCCGCATTCGCGCGGAAGCGGCAGCCAACGCCGCGCCGGCGGTTGACGATGCGGCGCGTGCGTTTATCACGCAGTTTTCGCAGGCGGTTATCAGTAATAAGAAAGCTGAGTTGGAGTCGCGGGTCGTGTCCGGCGAGCTCGTGAGGTTCATCAACGCGAGTATCGGAACGGAGCTGTGGGAAACGCGCGTTTTGCGCACCGAACAGCTCAACGCGAATCTGATTGCCGCGGACGTCCACATTAAAGCGAACAAACTGGGCAAGGCTGGCGAGGGCACGGCGGTGATGTTGCTGGCGCGCACGCCGGGCGGTTTGAAGGTCTCAGGTATCGAACTTTTCGAAGTGCGGTAGAAGGTTCCCGCAAAGGCGCAAAAGAAACGCAAAGATGTTTCGTTAGATGCTTAGATTCCAAGTTCGTTTTCTTGGCGCCTTTGCGCCTTTGCGGGAACAAGCTCGACACTCAAATGAACCAGTTGGAGCTTCAACAACGAGCAGCCCGCATCAAGTTGCTGTTAATGGATTGTGACGGCGTACTCACCGACGGCCGCATCTGGATTCTTGAAAACGGTGAGGACCAGAAAGCGTTCCACACGCGCGACGGTCTCGGCATCGACTTGTTGCATCGTGCCGGACTTAAGTCAGGCATAATCTCCGGACGGCACCTCGAGCGCCCTCGAACGACGCGCTCAATCACTCGGTGTTTCATACTTGTGGCAGGGACGCGATGACAAGCGCCAGGCGTTTGCCGACACGTTGGCCCAGGCGCATGTGAAAAAAGAGGAAGTTGCCTACGTCGGCGACGACCTTACCGATCTACCGTTGATGGTCCAATCAGGGTTCGCGATCGCAGTCGGAGATGCAGTTGCGGAAGTTAAGGATCGCGCGCATTACGTGACGACGGCGACTGGTGGAAACGGCGCGGTTCGCGAGGTCGTCGAGTTGATTCTGAAAGCACAAGGCCGGTGGGACGAACTGGTCAAGTCGTATTTGATCTGAAAACCAGGAAGGAGTTTTGCAAAAGTAGTTATGGCGGCACAGGTCGAGACATATCAATTCCAGGCCGAGACGAAGCAGTTGCTGGACATAATGATCCACTCGCTCTACACGACGAAGGAGATCTTCCTCCGCGAGTTGATTTCAAATGCATCCGATGCCCTCGATCGTCTCGGGTTCGAGTCACTCACCAAACCGGAATTGACCGCGGAAGATTCAACGAAGGAGATCCGGCTCGAAGTCGATCGCGACGCACGCACGTTGACGATCAGCGATAGCGGGATAGGCATGAGTCGCGACGAAGTGATCGAACACATTGGAACGATCGCGAAGTCGGGGACACGTGAGTTGCGCGAGAAGATGCGCGAGGGCGCTTCGACGAGTGTTCTCGAAGAACTTATCGGGCAGTTTGGCGTCGGCTTTTATTCTGCTTTCATGGTTGCCGATCGAGTCACGTTGTTGACGCGTCGCGCCGGCGAAGAACGCGCCACGCGGTGGGAATCTACCGGCGATGGGCAGTACACAATTTCCGACGCGGATAAGCCAACTCGCGGCACGTCGATCACGCTTCAGCTCAAACCCGTCGATCACGAAAACGGAATCGAAGACTACACGGACAAATGGACACTCGGCCAGATCGTCAGGCGCCACTCGGACTTTGTTAACTATCCGATTCGTTTTGAAGATGAAGTGCTGAACTCGATGAAGCCGCTTTGGACGCGGCCCGCGAGCGAAGTTATCGACAGCGAGTATGCAGAGTTTTATAAACACATCTCGCACGATTTCAGCGATCCGCTTTACCACTTCACAGCGCGCGCGGAGGGCTTGCTCGAGTACCAGGCGCTCATTTTCTTTCCGTCTAAAGCGCCGTTCGATCTGTTTTATCACGATCACCAGTCAGGGTTGCGGCTATACGCGAAGGGCGTGCTGATCATGGAGCAGTGCCCCGATCTTTTGCCGTCGTATTTGCGATTTCTGAAAGGCGTGGTCGATTCCGAAAACCTGCCGCTGAACATTTCGCGACAGATGTTGCAACAGGATCGCCAGATTACGCAGATTCGAAAGTGGCTGACGAAGAAGTCGCTCGATGCGTTCCATCATCTTTTCGATAAGGAACACGAAAAGTACCTGGAGTTGTGGAAACAGTTTGGCCGCACGTTGAAGGAAGGTGCGGCGACGGATGTTGAGAACAAGGATCGCATCGTGTCGCTGTTGATGTTTGAGTCGTCGGATGATCCGGAGAAGTTGACCACGTTGAAAGACTATGTCGGTCGTATGCCCGCGGAGCAGACGGACATTTTTTACCTGACTGGCGAGTCACGCACTGTGGTCGAGAACTCGCCGCACCTTGAGGCGTTCAAGGCGAAGGGGTACGAGGTGCTTTATCTCGTCGATACGGTGGACGAGTGGTTGGTCCAGGCGGTGAACGAGTTTGACGGGAAGAAACTCAAGTCAGTGGGCAAGGGAACTGTGCAGCTTGGCGACGAGGCGGAGCGAGCGCAGGTGGAAGAGGAGTTGAAGAAGGAGCAGGAGGAGAGCGCCGGGCTCCTGCAGTCGATTCAACGGCACCTCGATGAGTATCTGAAAGAAGTGCGCCTCACGAATCGTCTAACGAACTCGCCGGTGTGTTTGGTGGGCGCGGAGATGGACTTCAGTCCGCAGATGGAACGTTTGCTGCAAATGGGTGGCGGCGACCGTCCGAAACAGAAGCGGATCATGGAATTGAATCCACGACACGAGATCGTCTCAAAGATGCGTCAACGATATGAGAAGGACAGCGGAGATCAGAAGTTGGGTCGATACGCCGAGTTGTTGTACGGATATGCACTGCTGGCGGAGGGATCAGATCTTCCTGACCCTCCGCAATTCAATCGTCTGCTGGCGGAACTCATGACCGAGACGTTGACCACGGATTGAGCATTCATGCTAATCTGCGGCTCCTTCAATTGAGCGGGTGTGGCGAAGTCGCCGCAATTTGCGTAACTGCGGATTCACCGTTGTGCCTTTTCACAACGCGGAAAAGGTAACGTCAATTCCACCTCAAACACATCCTGATCAGTCGTAAGTTTGACGACGTTACTTTGAACGGTGACATTGTTACTTCCATTCTTCGCTAGAATCTCGTCAACTTTCGGACAGTTCTTGTATAGACCAGCTAACAGCCAATCTTCGCCCGAAAGTTCACCGGTCAATCCTTTTAAGACCTTCAGTGTGAATCGGCCCGCACTATTGGTTTGCTCACTGACATCGCCATTCACCTTATTATCCGTCCTGGTAACTTTGAATTTTACCCATTCTTCAATTACCGGTTGGCCGTCGGAGTATCGCAGGACACCCTCGATGGTAATCATTTCCTCTAGTCTGGGAATAACAATGTCGATGTTATCGATAGTGTCGCCCGCGCGGATATTGATGACAGCAGCACGGTCTCGTTCGTAGACATTGGGATAAAAGATTCTCGGGAATGGCTCACGATTGCTTGGCTTTCCATCTTGATTCGCGACGAGCACGTAATCTCCCTGTGGAATAGATGTGATTTCAAATCGACCTTGTTCATTTGTGCAATCCGATGGCCCCCATTCGTCTTGTCCGGGTCGCAACAAGTAAACACAGACACGGTCCATTGGTTTTCCTTTTGGGCCAATCACTCTGCCGCGCACATAATTCTCGACAGTAAAGGCGATATCTACACTTGCGTGCTTCTTCGGTTCCAGCATGATCTCAACTTGCTTTGATGACTTCGTTAATGCCCCGCCAAATTCAGCACCAACGACGCTGGCCGAATATCGGAGCCAGTAAGGATCGATCTTCCATCCGGCCGGCATTTCGGGTTCGACAAAATATTTCCCCGGCGGCAAATCGTAAATCTCGAATATTCCATCTTTGTCTGTCTTTGTCTCGTAGGTTTTATGCTTGCCGATAAGCTTAATTCTTTTTCCTTCGACATCGATGTCTGGATAAGCGAAGCCGCCGCCAATGCTTCCCGAGATGCGAGTCTGCCCTCGTCGCTTTCTCATGTTCTCGAGATAGAGCAAGTCTTCAGTTGCACCTCCTAGACCTCTTGAGCGTCCGCATCCAAATGCGTACCACAAGCCTGGTTCCTTCGATGGCAGGTAGCTCCGATCTGAAAATTTCTCCGGCCTGCTTAGATAGAAAAGGTATTGATATCCGATTACCTCCTCGTCGAAGGTCCAGATGCAGTCCGCACCACCACCTTGTCCAAAGACGATTTCGTCTCTCACTTTTAGTCTTCCTTTGAAGACCTTCTCAACGATCAGAGTCGCCGAACGGACACCATCAACGTAATTCTCTTTATCCTTATCCTCAACCTTTTCGACGGAGAGAACCTTTACGATGACCACCTCATCCGACAAATCAAATGCCTCGAGGACGCTCGGTCGTGCACCGCAGGAGCAGGCGGTCGCCGTTTGCGGCGCACTCAGTAGAAAGGCGCAGGAGAGGATTGAGAGTAAGAGGTGTTGCGAGCAACGAGGTCCACATATGCCTGGAAGTTTGGAAAACATTTGCACCTCGCAAGACCGATCAAATCACAATGGTTAGGAGGAGAATTGCTAACGTACGAGAAAAAGGTTATCCGAGTTCACGCTCAACATAGCGATCAAGTTCCGAAATCCTCTTAATCATCCCATACGTCGGATTTACAGAGCTGGTAGACTGATTACGTCATTTGACTTTGGTGGGACAACCCGAAATAAGCTAAGCTACTTGAAACGAAAGTATTGTAATAAGGGACTTAGTAAGGAGCGCGGGTGTGGCGCAACGGTAGCGCATCAGCTTCCCAAGCTGAGGGTTGCGGGTTCGAATCCCGTCGCCCGCTCCAGATTCGTTAGGAGGGAGTCAGTCAACCTTCTCCAGATCAACCGTGAGTCTCTCTCCCTGGATGCCCAGCACGTAGCTATAGCGTCCAGGGTCCAACGGGCGTTCGCCGACATAGTCGTAGGGTTGCAGCCTTAGTTCTCGACCGCTGGCGTTTACATGAATCTCGGCATAGCGATAAGCCCGAGCCGTACTTTTGAAATCGCTCGACGCGCCTTTGGGGATCGGCCCAAATTGTGCTTCATCCCGATCCGGAAACACTATCCTTACGGAGTCAAAGTCGATCTCGCTACCATTTCTTATTTGTATTTCGATATCCACATGAGCCTCTGTTGGGCACAAATTCTCAAGCAGGGGTAGGGTGCCCGACTGTGATCGAGCACCCTAACTTAACCCTATTCGCGCGGAATGTCAGATCCTCATTACGTTCAGGGACTGAGCATTGTCCTTTCCGGTCCAGGCTATAACTGGAGTGCTCTGTAGGGCCGAAACGGTCGGACCGAACGACGATGTGTCTCCGAACGTCCTTTTCCCGAAGAAATTCGTCCCGTTAGTACTGCGCAGAATATTCAGCCGGTTCTGCGCATCGGTGCCGGTCCAGCCAAGAACTACATTGCCGCCAACGTTGTCGATCGAAGGCCCGACAAAGCTGTTCTCACCCAAGGTTACCTTGTTGAACCACGTGGAGCCGTTAAAGGCCATGACGTTAAGGCGCCGGCCCGCGTCGGTGCCCGTCCAGCAAATGAGCAAGTTGGGGCCCAGAGTGCACAGGTCGGGACCATTGATCGAAGTGTCGTTGAGCGTTAGTTTTCCGGTCCAGGTAGTGCCGTTGCCGGACTGAATAATGTTCAGGCGCCTGGCGCTGTCGGTCCCGGTCCATCCGAGCACGAGTCTATTATTGAACACCGTGAGCGCCGGCCGGTGAAAGGTCGTCTCATTCAAGGTGACTTTGTTGGTCCAGGTGACGCCATTGGCGGACGACATCACGTTGAGCCGGTTGTTGCCCACACCTCGCCATGCAATGTACAGCCGGTTGTTGAAGACTGCCAACGCGGGGCCTGACTCCGAGGTGTCGCCCATTGTCACCTTCCCATACCACACTCGCAGGTTATCGGTGGCCATCACGTTGAGCCGGCGTTGCGCATCGGTACCCGCCCAGGCGATATAGCCCCGATTGTTGAAAGTGCAGAACGATGGAGACGTAATGGAAGTATCGGACAGGATGGACTTGACGCTCTGGCTTCCGTAGATGGAACGTATCCCGTTGATGTCGTCGGTTGCCAGGTTTTGCTTAATCCCGCTGTAAAACGCGAACATGATCGCGTTCGCATCGGCCGAATGGTCCAGTCCCAACGTGTGACCGATCTCATGGATCGCGACGCTGAGGAAATCGAAGCCGGTTGGCGGGTTGTTCGTAGTCCATGTTTCGGCATCGTCGAAGTGCAAATCGCCGGCAATGGCGCCGCCGTTCGGTGGGGGATAAAACCCGTGCGCGAGCACATTACCAGGACCATCGAATGCATTTTGAGCTCCGTCACCATGGTTGCCGGTAAGGAAAGCGATAGCGATGTCTCCGGTGCCACTAACCTCCGTAAACGTCAGGAAGCAGACGGCGCTCCACGCCTGAAACGCGCGACGGATGTTGGCAATGATAACCTGCTGTGTGAGGTCGCCGGTGAAGTTGGAGAAGTTATAAGTCACATTTGATTTGTTCCAGCGATTACCCTGCGCTACGAATTCCGCCACCCCCGGCGCAGCCGCCATTTTGAAATGCTTGTTTGGGTTGTCCGGATTACCACAACGCGGCATTATCGCGAGGTGCCGCGTATCGTCGTCGAGTTGACCGGTTACGGAGAGCCCATAATACGCCTGGAAGTTCTTCAATGCTCGTTCCGTAGCATCGTCAAATGTTCCCTTAGCAGCGCTCTCGAGGCCTATGTCTCTCTGTTTAGCGAACGCTGCCGTCGCGGGTTGATCGGCCTCTAGATAACCGAACTTTTTCAGGTACTCCTGCATTTTCGATACATCCGCACCCTTTGAACCCAGGGCCAGGCCTTCGACCAGTGAAAAAGCCGCCTTGGCTTTCTGGACCGGTTTCGATCGCGGCTTGGTGCTCCTGGTCTTCTTCGCTTTGGGTGCTACTTTCCGTGCTTTGGGCATGTCCAATACCTCCGTTGGGATGAGATCCGCTGTGAGAGCGGCGAGTGATTTGACGTGGTGCGTTCACAGTTTAATGACGCACCAATGGAAGGTGTCCAATACTGTGCTCGGATCAAGATTCAACAAGCACCAATCTAAATAAGTGCATGACATCTCCTTCCGTTGGGCACGACATTAGATAGCTCTACCTGATAATGAGATTTAGCGAAGATCTGTTTCTGTCGATGACTGCTTTTTTTATTTCGAGGCTTTTCTGTTCGCGACCAGCGAGACGCTGACAGCACTCGAGTGGAGAGTCCTGAAGAAACTAAGCGGCGGAGTTTATTCCTGGCAGGAAACGGCAATCAAAGACGGGCAGCGAATCGTCTGACCCACACTGCCCGCACTACAGGTAAAGTTCCTTTTCACCAAGGCAGGCTTGATTGAAGACGCCGCGCGCGAGTTTGAAGTCTTGCAAAAGGAAAATCCCGCGCTCGTCGTCGTACTGACCTTCTCGATCAGGTTCGAGCGATGCAGAAGTCTAAATGATTAACTTCTTCCGCCGAAAACATACCCAACGTTGATTGTCGCGCGAACTGTGGGTTCTCTCCCTAGTCGCAATTCCGGAGACACGAATAGTTTTTTCGTTAAAAATATCTTAAGCCCGCCGCCAACACTTGCTGTCCATGTATTAAAGTTCCTGTCAGTGCCAAAGAAAGTGCTTTCGTGGTGAAGCACGCCGACGCCTGCTATTCCATAAAAAACAGCGCGTTTCGTTGGGTCGGTGAAATCGTACGCAACGTTCGCTTGCCCGATATGGTCCTGATCGTTTTCCCCGTTGCGCAGGTATAAGTACTCAGGCTCAATACTAAGCCGCTTCGTCACGTAAACACGCAACGCGCCGCCGACCAGCTTGTGTTCAAGGTCTTCACCAAAAGTGGCGCTGCCGATTATGACTTTGCCTTCAACCTTAGGATGCGTTAGTTGCTGATCCTGTGCGTGGAGAGGAGTAACGCAAGCCATTAGGGCCACACCCACTGCCAACACATACTTCCTCGCGACCATTAGCTGGTCCAACCATTTTGAAAGGTTCATAGTGTTCGCTCCTGCCGAAAGATAAACGCGCTCTGGCTTGGGCAAACGGCATACCTTCAAAGATTGGCAGTAAAACGTGAGAACAGCACTTCAACTCTGACATTTGGTGGTGGTCTAGGTACTCCAGTAGAAAGAAGAAGCTGGCTATAGTACTGGTAAATCCGCGAACACGGAACATCGATCAAAAATTCTGCTTTTCGAAGTCTTTCACGTGGGTGTGGGAACGTGAGCTAATGCGGCGTAGTGTTTTCCCATCTCTCCAGAAAAGGACGACGTAGTACTCGTCGTTGCCCTCGTGGTAGAAAAGCGCGACCGCGCGTTGCTCTATGAGTACACCTTCTTTGTTGACCTTCGGTGAGGAGTCGTAAATGGTCATCGCTTCGCTGAGTCTCTCATCGAAAGCGTCACTCGCGTGTTGTTCGCAGTCATACTCAAGATAGCTGTCGGAAGTTTGCATGAAATACGAGGATCGGTAACTAGTCGATGATCCGCGCATGCCGCAGGCAAAGATTTCGGGATAGAAACGAATGGGCGAGATAGCAACGCCGACTACAAACGTGAGTATGGCGAAAGCCAGATACGGAAGGTACTTCATAGCCTCTTATACTTCGCCCGCCGCACTCAGTTCCAGATTCTTCGACTGTATTCACTCCTCAAAGGTACAAATCGTCGACGGTCTGCCATTCGTGGGTGACGTTTCTCATGATGAGGGCGTGATCGAACTGCACGCTTTGCGTGGGAAACTTTGTCTGGTCTGAAAAGTAACTCGAGTACACTCGTTGAACGGCCAACGGCTCGACGCGCCACTCCTTTGTCTTTAGACGCAATCCATCCAGCCGATCCTCATCATGCGTCACAGAGTAGCCGACCGCGCCTCCTTCGAAGAATGATGACGCTTCAGCAAGAGAAGAAAAGATCGAGGTTGACGGTAGTTGCCTGTCGATTATTCCTTCGAGGGCCACGCTGACTGCATTATCTAATGACTGTATCGATATGTTTATCGCGTCGCTGTCTTCGTGCACTTCAAAAGTTGCCTCGTGATGTTCGCCGGGAAACACTCGCCCGCCCATGAGTAGATTCAGTTTGGAATTTGTGTCTCTTCGCGAGATGAAAACGCCTTCCTTGGTCTGTCCATCTTCGTCCCACAGCACAGCAACGCGATGAGCAGCGTTTTCACTGTCGACACCGATTACCTCCGGCATCATTTTTGGTCGGATGTGTTCGAGGCGAATCATGCAAATCCCTGCGACGGCAAATCCGTTGTGCAGCTTGGGTTTGAAGCGCCCTGGTAGTTGTTTTTGCATCACCGACGGGTCGACGCGGAAGTTCGCAAGAATGCGACGCCGAATCGTACCTTGTATCGTGGGTAGTCGCATCTTTCTTCACCTCAGGTCAAACCAGCCCCGACTGCGGGCGAACCGTGAGAACCACAGTAGAGCCGCTGCTATGCCAATGATTAGCGCGGGCATGACGAGTCCCGATGGTCCCGCGACCTCTATCCCGCCGGCAATGATCATGGTGTAGACCATTTGCACAATCACCGCAACGAGGCAGATTGTCAACATAACGGTGCTCCAACCCTTTCGCAGGAACAGCCGGAGAAAATGTTTGTTGTTTCATTTTTTCTCTTTTCTGAGACTGCCTCAGTTGAAGTCACAAGCCGTGTTTCGTTCATCGCCAGAATGCGATCCCCAAGCGCCTTATCAAATAGTTTTACGCTGTCAGTTCCCATCCGTTAATTCGTGGTGATGGATGCGATCAACGACTTCAAGCTCTTGAGCGACGGGCGAAACGATGCGTCGACGAAGCTGTTGAGTAATCGTTCTTCTCTTTTGAGATAGTTTCGCTTTGGATCCTGTCGCGTGTTCTTCGTGAAATCAATACCCTTTGGAAGCGAAGGATGAGTTATCGCGAAACGAGCGGCTACGTAATACTTCCCCTCGTCTGTTAAGCCCTGGAAATTACACGTGAGCTCTTCGTTGTTGATCGGCGTCGGCAGGGAGTCTTGCGAGTACTGCGTCAGAAACAGAACGCCCTTGCCCGTTTTGAAATCGAGATACTGCACTTTGCTTTGCACTATTCCGGTCGAATTGTTGAAGGGCAAATCGAGCAGTTCATCATGGAATTTAAACTTTGCCGGACGTCTCGCCAGCAGCTTACGAAGTTTGGCGGCTGCTTCGTTTATGTGCGGATACGACTTTGCGAAGTCCGTTACCGAAGCGTCGGTGAGAGGGATGATGCATACGCTGCTGTACGCCGGATAGAAATAACGTGGCCCCTTGTCGAGCGCCGGCAGCGGGCGCTTGTCTTTGAGGTGGAAACACGAATGAGCGGGAGATTCGGTTGGCGTCTCGTCCGGCTGCGCAACGGATTTGGGAACGCTTTCGATCTCGACCGTCTCGTAATCGCTTGCGTTGTAGACAAAGGGAACCTCGCCAGGTTTTGCCGGTCTCACGTTCTGATCGCGTTGGGCCAGGGTTGCGATACAAGCGGTCATCATGACCGCGGCACTAAATACTCGTGTTCTGTTTTTCATGATGTTGTCGAAACGCGCGTAGTATATCGTCATTCGCGTTGCCACTCGTACAGAATGTCTGGGCAGTTTTCTTCATTGGCGGAACCATCGCTGTACGCTACCGCCCGGAATCCGTGGTGTTCGTAGAACTGCCTAGCGGCGTCGTTGCCTTGAAATGTATAGAGTCGGATGGGTGGTGGCAGCTTTCGCTTGGCATGGTCCAGAAGGGCGGTGCCGATGCCGCGGCGGGTGTGCGTCGGAAGCAGGTAGAGTTGTTCGATCCAACTACATTCATTTCCTCGCGACATCGCGACGAAGCCGACGACCGCGCCGTCAACGCTTGCAACGGTAACACCTCCGCCGGGGATCAGTTTCTGTCTGATCCACTCGCGGACGCTTTGATCGGAATGGATCAAAGGCGCGCATGCGACGAGTTCTTTACGCGACCGCAGATAGATTTCCGCGATAGAATCCGCATCGGCGTCGGTGCCGTGCCGCAAATTTGGAATTACGCAACTCACGATTAGAATACGCATCATATGACCAAACACTCCCAAACAACACTCGCGTTAATCCTGCTGCTGGCAATCAACTGTGTGGCCCAGAATGGTGTCTCGACGAAGGTTGACGAGTACATGCAAGCGGAGATGAAGGCGCAACAGATACCCGGCGTGTCGCTTGCGGTCATCAAGGACGGTCAGATCGTCCTCGCGAAAGGCTATGGATTGGCGAACGTCGAACACCAGGTGCCAGCGAAGGCGGAAACGATCTTCCAGTCAGGCTCGATGGGTAAACAGTTCACCGCCACTGCGGTAATGATGTTGATGGAAGACGGCAAACTCGCTATCGACGATAAACTCAACAAGTATTTTCCCGACGCCCCGGAAGCGTGGCGCAACGATCACCATCCGGCATCTACTCACGCACACCAGCGGGATGACCGACTATCCTTCGGACTTCGACTTCCGTCGCGATTACACGGAAGACGAACTCTACCAACGAGCGAAAGCGATTCCTCTCGCATTCCAACCCGGCGAAAAGTGGAGTTACAGCAACCTCGGTTACCTGATGCTCGGCATACTGATTCACAAAGTAAGCGGAAAGTTTTACGGCGACTTCTTACAGGAGCGCGTCTTCAAACCCCTGGACATGTCGACAGCACGGGTCATCAGCGAATCAGACATCGTTCCGAATCGCGCGGCCGGCTACCGTCTCGACAAAGGCCAACTGAAAAATCAAAACTGGGTCTCGCCATCACTGAACACAACCGCCGACGGCGCGCTCTACATGAACGTCTACGACATGGCGAAGTGGGACGCCGCGCTCTACACCGAAAAGCTGCTCAAACGATCGAGTCTCGAACAAATGTGGACGCCGGTAAAACTTAACAACGGCCAGACACAGCCTTACGGCTTCGGCTGGGCCCTCGGCGAGGTAAAGGGGCATCGGTACGTTCAGCACGGCGGCGCGTGGCAGGGATTTAAAGCGCAGATTATTCGTTTCGTGGACGACAAATTTACGGTGGTCCTATTTGCGAATCAGATCCGGACGAACCAGTCGAAGTTGGCCCAGGGCGTCGTGGCCCTCTATCACCCAGAACTCGCTCAATAGTTTTCTAACTCACGTGCGATCCGCCTGAGGTCCTGCTGAAGCCCAGACGAAAGGTGGTATGTCTTTTTGGCATCCTGCGTACCTCTGCGGTCTCGACTCTGCGTAAAAGAACCGCAAAAGCATAGACCCAGAGACGCAGAGGACGCAGAGATACACAGAGGAAATTAGGCACCCAGGTAAACCGATTGCCGATCCCACCGAACGGTGGCACAATCGGCTTTGCGCCCTCTCCCGAAACTTGAGCTGGTCTCCGTAATATTCCCGACTGCCAGCGAATTACGATGCACCCGTGCGGTGCAGACAGGTAACTGTCGCGCGGCTACTTGGGGGTTTCATGAATAACCGGACAATCATGGTCGTCGAAGACTACGACGACACACGAGTGCTCTTGAAAACGGGCCTCGAACGACTGGGTTACACCGTGCTCGAAGCTTGTAACGGACAGGAAGCAGTCGACCTCGCCGATCGCGAACGTCCCGACCTCATACTGATGGATCTCGATTTGCCGATCCTCGACGGCATCGCCGCCACGCAGTGCATTCGTCAAAAACCCGAACTCGAAGGCGTTCCAATCGTCGCCGTCACCGCCTATCCGATGTCGTACTCTCACGTTAAAGCGTTTGCCAAAGGATGCGACGAGTACATGCGCAAGCCGATCGACATGGCTGAGCTTGCGGAACTGGTTAACCGTTATCTCCCCGCAACCTGATTCAAGAGACAAGGCCAGCTGATTCCGGTTATCATTTCGCCACCTCAGTCATGAGAGGCGTGCTCACTATGGTTTCCTCAACTCTAAAAATCAGCGGCTATCTGTTCGTCGCCTGCCTCATGGTCCAGGCCCAGAATCCGCCACAGAGAACGAACCCGAGCACTATCAGCGGCAAGGTCACGTTCAAAGGCAAAGGATTACCGGGGATTACAGTTGGCGCACGCTCACAACAATCGGGCCGTTCACGTAATCCACTGATGGTAACGACAGATCAACTGGGCAATTATCGAATACCGAATGTCTCGCCGGGAGAATATGAGGTCATGCCTGCCGCGCCACAGTACCTGGTCGGTGGCCTGGCGCCGATTAAGAAGTTAATTGTGAGCGACGGTGAGAACCTCGAAAACGTGGACTTTGTTCTCGTTCGTGGCGGCGTCATTACGGGGAAAGTCGTCGATGCTGATGGACGACCGTTGATCGAAGAACCGGTTGAAATATTTCCGATGGGAGGTACCGATGCGAAACCACTGGTTCTCATGAACCTACACTCCGATCCGACCGACGACCGCGGTGTTTACCGCATCTGGGGTTTACGGCCCGGCAAATACAGAGTCGCCGCCGGAGTATCGCAAGATCGAATGTACGCGCGGGGAACTCGATCGGTTTACGGCCAAACATATCACCCGTCGACTCCGGAAGCATCGGAAGCAACCATTATCGAGGTCACGGAAGGAAGCGAGGCGACGAACGTCGACATCACCCTTCGTCGCACAGTAAACGTCTTCACCGTCTATGCGCGAGTCGTCGACTCTGAGGGTAAGCCGCTCCCAAACGCAATGTACGCTCTGCAGAAATTTGAAAAAAACTCAAGCATGACGACCAGCGGGTTTACTTCGGACAGCCGTGGAGAAATCAAGATTGATAACGTCACTCCGGGCAAGTATGCGCTGTATCTCGAACCGTCAAAGGCGGTTGACGTGTACACCGAGCCGGTACGATTTGAAGTTGTGGACCAGGACGTCAAGGATCTGGTCATCAAAGCTTCGTCTGGAAGTAGTGTGTCGGGAGTAGTTGTTCTCGATGGCGTGGACGAGAAGCTTGCTATCAAACCGAATGAGTTGATGATACTTGCACGCGGCGAAAACAAGGATCCTAACAACCACATCCGGACGCCAAGCGCAGTCATAAACCCGGATGGTAGTTTCAATGTGGGTGGATTGCGGCCTGGCGTTGTTGAACTCGCAGTCTGGGGTCAGCGGCAGGGGGTCGCGTACGAGGTAACTCAGATTCAACGCGACGGAGTGGTCCAGTCCGGAGTCGAAATCAAACCCGGAGAGCAGATTAAAGGATTACGTTTGATCGTGAAGGCGCGCACCGGCCGCGTTCGCGGACTGGTGAAACTGGAAAACGGACGAATCGCGTTCTCACAAGTTTCGGTCCATATAAAAAAGATCGGCGAGAACTCGGGCGTGATGCCGCAATTGGATGATCGAGGTCGCTTTTTGTCCGACCCTTTGTCGGCAGGGCTTTATGAAGTTGTAATCACTCTTGACACCGGTCATGGCCGGCCCATATCGACGAAGCAGCAGGTCGCCGTAGCGGACAACCAGGTGGCTGAGGTAACGCTGACACTGGACCTCAAGAGCGACCCCGGTCAGAGTCGACCTTAAGAGCGGTCTTGAATAGGTTCTGAGTTTGCCACATTCTCTGCGTACCTCGGCGGTCCTCCGCGACTCTGCGGTAAAAGAAACGCAAATCCAGGGAAACCGCTGGGACGCGGAGGACCGCCGAGGTACGCAGAGAGGAAATTAAGACACCACCCGGTCGAGGAATTGGTTGAATACCAAAGATAACTGGCGCATACTCCAGTCAGTGGGGCCTGCGCCCTCATAAGCTGATCAGCGGAGGCGAAGATGAAGATCCTTTTGCTGTTCCTGATTCTGTTTAATCTCCTGGCACTCGTTCAAACGCAAACTCCTGCCAACGACGAAGCCTCGCCTATGAGTGTCACGAGTCATAAGTGGTCGCGTGCGCGACAAAAAATCGAGACACCACAGATGTCAGACGCCAGCGGCCCGGCGCGTCAGGTGATCCCGCAAAACAAGAACTTCGCGCGTAACGCACGAATGAATGAGCCCCGGGGTGCGAGAGATCCGAACCAGGACACGCTTGACGGGCGTAGCGCAGCGATGGAGAAGAATGTTCAGGAAGCGCGCTCGACCAAGTCTGAGCCTCGCGACGGTTTTTCATATCGCATCAAGGTTAAGAACAGCTCAACGAAAGTAGTTGAGATCATTTTCTGGGAATACGAGTTTCACGAAGTTGAGAACCCGAAAACGATCGCGCGACGACAGTTTCTATGCGGCGTGGACATTCGTCCTGACAAGGAAAAAGATCTCGAAGGTTTTAGTCTCTCCGGACCAAGCGACGTGGTCAGCGTCAGCGCCCTCGCCGACAAATCCCGCTTCAAAGAAAACGTCGTGATCAACCGGATTGAATACTCCGACGGCTCGATCTGGCAGAGAAAAGGTTGGCACCTCGCCGAGGTGAAGGGAAGTTACGATCGCGTCTTGCGCGAGCCATGGGTCCCGGGTCAGTGCAAGGGTCTGTAATTACGACGGCATCAGCCCTCATGTCGCAAAGCCAAAACTCCTCATCATCGATGATGAATTGCAGATCAGGAGTCTGCTCGTCGATCTCCTGGGACCGGTTTACGACTGCTCCGAAGCAAGTTCCGCGGAAGATGCCCTCACCGCGTTATCGGAAGAAACCTTCGACCTCGTAATCAGCGACATCGACATGGGCGGAATGAGCGGCCTCGAGCTGGTACCGCGCGTCCATTCACTCGCGCCGGATACCGTGGTGGTGATGATCAGCGGTAACCAGGACATCGAGTTTGCGATCAAGGCGTTGCGTGTAGGTGCTTTTGATTACATCACGAAGCCGATCGATATTCGTCACGTTGAAGCGTCGGTCGAACGAGCGCTGAAGCACGGCAGACTCTTGAAAGAGAAACGCCTCTACAAGGAGCAGATCGAACATCTGCTTCAACAACGGACCGCGGAAGTCGACTGGCTTGCCTATTACGACACGGTTACCCAACTCCCGAATCGCGCGTTGTTTGAGGATCGACTGACGCAAGCGGTCGCTATCGCGCGAGCGAAAGACGAATCGCTCGCTGTGCTATTTATTTCACTCGACCAGTTCAAGAAGGTGAACGATTCGCTGGGGCACGGTCCGGGCGATAGTCTGCTGCGTGAGTTTGCTGAACGTTTGAAGAGCTGCATCAGCAAGTCAGACACCGTGGCGCGGTTTGGCGGCGACGAGTTTGCGCTCTTGCGGACGCACACGGACGGTACCAAAGACATCATCGAAACGATCGGTATGTTGTCGCAGGTGTTGAAGTTTTCGTTCGACCTGCCGGGTCATGAAGTGTATGCAACAGCGAGCGTCGGCGTGAGTTTGTTTCCGTTCGATGGCGACGACAGTCAAACGCTGCTGAAGAACGCGGGCGCCGCGCTTTACAAAGCGAAGAAATCCGGCGGCGCAAACTATCAGTTCTTCACCTCCGACATGCACGAGCTCGCGACTCGCCGTTTGGCGCTCGAGACGAACCTGCGTCGGGCCATTCAGAACGAAGAGTTTCTGATTCATTACCAGCCGCGCGTCTCGGTCGACTCGCTGGCGATCACGGGTGTTGAAGCGCTGGTGCGATGGCAACATCCGCAGCTTGGTCTCGTATCGCCCGCCGAGTTTATTCCACTCGCCGAAGACACCGGGCTAATCGTACCGATTGGCGAATGGGTTTTGCGTAAGGCGTGTTTACAGAGCCGGGAGTGGCAGGAGCGAGGGATTTGCGCCGATTCAGATGTCGGTGAATATTTCAGCGCGGCAGTTTCACGAACGCGACCTGTCGGAGACTGTGATCCGAATACTCGACGAGACCGGTTTGGCCGCGAAGCATCTCGATCTCGAATTGACGGAGAGTTCCATCATGCAGAACTCCGAGTTTGCCGCCGGGGTGCTGGACCGTTTGAAGAGCATGGGGATCAACATCTCGATCGACGATTTCGGTACCGGGTTTTCCTCTCTTGCTTCGCTGAAGCGTTTGCCGATCGACGTGCTGAAGATCGATAAGTCGTTTGTGCGAGACGTCACGACGGATCCTGACGATGCGGCGCTCGTGATGGCCATCATCACGCTGGCCCACAACCTCAGGTTGAAAGTTATTGCGGAAGGTGTAGAAACAGCGGAGCAATTTCGTTTCCTTCAGTTACTCCGCTGTGATGAGATTCAGGGTTACTTCTTCAGCCGTCCCCGTGCCGCCGAGGATCTCGTGGCGCTGTTCGACACGAGTTCCCCGAAAGTTGTTAGTTAACGTACTTGGTGCTTTGTACTTGGTTCTTTGTTCACTTTCGAACCAGGCTACTCTGAATTCAGCAGCACTGTTAACTAAGGAACAAAGATCAAAGCACTAAGCACAAGCACTAGTTCGCGTGAAACTCGAAATCGTGCAACATCCGATTCGCCCAGGATCACCGTGTCGCCCGCATTCAACGGAGCTTCCGTTACACGCGGTGAACGAGGATCGTTGACGAACGTTCCGTTGCGCGAATTCTGATCTTCGATCACCACTCGCCCGCCTCTCACACCAATCCACACATGACGTTTCGAGATGCGCGGGTCGCCGATCACGATCTGTGACGATCCACCATCGCGACCGATAAAGTCGCCATCGTGTTTGACCTGGAACTGTTGTCCGGAAAGTGGACCCGAGACAAACGTGATCGATCCGTAGCTTTGCTTGAACGCATCGCCGTCGGCGGTGATCGCGACTGTGCGCGACAGATCGACCGTCATGCCCTGATCTCCGGCCATGACGTCGGCATTGGCATCGGCGCGGGTGGTGGCGGCGGCGGCGGTGGCGCTGGCGACGCGTGAACAGGTGACGGTTTTGGCGTTGGTGGTGTCGGTGAATATGCCGCGGGTGCTGGTGATGGCGCCGGATGCGCTCTTCCGCCTGGTGCGGGAGCCGCTCCGGCTGTTTCGCCCTCTTACGACGGCGCATGAGCATGAAGATGATGATGATGATGATCAGGAGAAACCCGAGGAAGAGCAGGAAACCCACGATCCCGCCGACGAGCCACATCGAAACCCCCGACTTCTCACTTGCCTTCAGCCTTCGCCTGCTGACTGCTTTGGACCAGCCGATCGACCTCGGAGTGCTGCGGAAACAGCCGCTTTACTTCTTCGAACTTCGGAATCGCCGACGAGTAGTACTGGTCGGTCCAGTAATAGTCGAGACCTTCCTTGAAGGCCGTGTCGGTCGGACCTTCCCTGTTGATCAGCGCCGGCGGCTTTCACGTACTCCATCACCGTGTTTGACGGAACGACAAACGCAAACCCAGACACTTCCTGTCCGTTGACTGTGTCGCCGCGGAACGTCAATAACCCGATCACTTCATTTGCGTCGTTCAGGACCGGTCCACCGGAGTTGCCGTGTGTGGCAGAGGCACTTGTTTGCAGGATTGGGGCGCCGCTCGAAGCGGATTTTCGCGCCGAGATCTTTCCGTCGGTAATACTGGCTTCAAAGCGCTGACTTCTGGCTGAGCATTCCTGACTGAAACGTGTCGGCCGCGCCGGGATAACCGATAACCGTTACGTGATCCTGAAGCTGGACGCGATCGGAGTCGCCAATTTTAAGAATCGGAGCGTTCTTGACCTCGATTTTCACGACCGCCACGTCTTTGCCCTGATCGATACTCTCGCCGGTCGGTGCGCCGTATTGCTTGATCTCAAACGGGAAGGCGCTGCCGTCGGGAATGATCACGTGATGGATCCTCTGAAAACTCACGAACTCGCTGCGCTGGTTGGAGAAATTGACATTCAGACTTCTGGGATCACGGTTGAGCTGCTGCGCTATCTGTTGGAGCATATGGTAGAAGAGTGCTTGCTTGGCTTTTTCTTCGCCTCCACGCGTGGTCGAGACCACGTGCGCATTGGTGGCGATGTAGCCGTTGGAGCTGATGAAGAACCCGGACCCAAGAGCGATTGCCGCACGTTATACGTATAGCGTCTGTACCGCTGGGAGCGTGAAACAGGATTTGGCCCACGGCGCCGTCGACGATACGGACGACTGCGGGTTTGCTGTACATCGCCAGGCGTTCGCCCTCCGACACTGCGTTCACGACGAATCGCGGTTGCATCGGGAGCAACGTAGCGGCAAGGAAAAAAGCGCCTATCGCAAGAAAAAGCAGTCTGCGCATGAAAAGGGCTCCTTGGGGAAAATGAATGTTTCGTTTCAAACAGTGAAAGCCTTGAAGAAGTTTACCGGCGGCTTAGAGTGGCTTCTAAAGGAATTCAGCGCGAAAGTCAATGAAAAACGCGAGGCAAAACCGGCTTTCAAGAGGCACGTGGCTGCGTACCGTAACTGAACGCTCCAGGTTACTTACCGTCTCACTTTGCGATGTGTGCTGCTGGTGCAATTGAGTTGACGGCGTAACAATAGCCATACGCCAACAATCAAATGGCACGTGGCTTGCCAAAATCGATAGCGGAGCTTTTCCAGTTTGAGGAGGAAAGAAGCGTGGCGAAGAAGATTTGCTTATTAACATTACTCTTGCTTGTGGCGCTCGCCGCAGGCTGTAACCAGAACCGCCGATCAGAACGCGGCCACCGCAACCCCGAGTCCAACGACGGTTGAAGGACCGGACAATTCTGAAATCACCACCTCGGTGGACGCCAGCGGCACCAGGACCGAAACAAGGACATTCCGGAATAATCCGCGCATATCGAAAGTTGTCGTCACGACTCGCGACGGCAGGAGAACGGTCACGGCCACCTCTCCCAGCGGTGAGGAGCGTGTAGTGACGACCACCGAGAACGTGCTGGAAGCGACCGGTGAGACCGTCGCTCGGGCGGCGAACTTCGTCGCGGACAAGGCCGAGGATGTACCGGGTGAGGCGAAGGCCGTAGGAAATGAAGCCGCCGACAAGGCTGAAGACGTAGGCGACAAGGCTAAATCCGTAGGCGAGAAAACTGTAGATGTCAGCAAGACGTAGGTGATAAGACCGTGAGGCGCAAGAAAGTTGGCGATAAGACAGTTGAAGGCGCTAAGAAAGTTGGCGATAAGACGGTCGAAGGCGCCAAGAAGGCTGGCAGCGCTGTGAAGAAGGCATCCATAAACGTAGGTACACAGGATCGCAAGGGAGCAATTCAGCGCCCCTTCGTTGATGCTGAGAGTCCAGGGCTCAGACTACGCGTCCAGATTGAACGGACTCGATCCGTGTGTTGTTATACTAATGGCCTCTCAAGGAGGTAAGTTCGATGGCAGACATGTCGCGGTTCACCATTATTTGCCCCTGCTGCGAGGCCACGTTAGCAGTCGACGCCGAAACGGGCGTCATCATCTCGCATGAAGAGAAGGCGAAGCCGCTCGCCTCGTTTGACGAGATGGTAAAGGGGCTCGACAAACAAAAACAGATGCGTGAACAGATCTTTGCCCAGGAACTCAGTTCGATGAAGAATCGCGATCGCATTCTTGAAGAGAAGTTTCAGGAAGCAATGAAGCGGGCTGAGAAAGACAAAGACAAGCCGTACCACAATCCGATGGACATCGACTAACACTAACTCCTCAAATCGCGGCACCACTCTCCCATTAACTGGAGCAACTTAATGGTTCGTAATTCTATTCGTTTCCTGACCCATGCTGTGCTTGTGGCCAGTGTGCTTGTCGCTGTGCAGCTGCCAACGGCGGCGCAGACGCGAATGCCGCAGCTGAATTTTAAGGACCGCACGCTCGCCAACGGCATGCGCGTGCTGAGCGTGTCCGACTCGTCCAGCCCGACGGTGGCGATTCAGGTCTGGTACCACGTCGGTTCCAAGGATGATCCGCAGAAGCGCAGCGGCTTTGCGCATCTGTTCGAGCACATCATGTTCAAGAGCACCAAGAACATGAAGTCGGAAATGATGGATCGCCTGACTGAAGACGTCGGTGGTTTCAATAACGCGTTTACGGCAGACGACGTGACGGTCTACTTCGAAGTCGTGCCGTCAAACTATCTGGAAACTTTGTTATGGGCTGAAGCCGACCGACTCTCGGGTCTGAACGTTGATGATCCGAACTTCAAGTCGGAACGCGACGTGGTGAAAGAGGAGTTTCGACAGGGCGTGTTGGCGCCGCCGTATGGTCGTTTCGAATACCTGCTCCAGCAAAGGTCGTTTGTCGAACATCCGTACAAACGACCGGGGATCGGCAGCATCGAAGATCTCGATGCAGCGTCGTTCGAAAGACGTTAAGGAGTTTCACACTACTTATTACCGGCCAGACAACGCGACGCTCGTGGTTGTCGGAGACTTCGATCAGAAGCAGTTCGACGCGTGGGTCGACAAGTACTTCGCGCCGATTCCGAAACCCAACCGTCCGCTGCCGCGCGTGCAAGTGAAAGAGCCGACGCGAAAAGCCGAGACGCGCTACACTGAATACGGCACGAAACGATCTTCCCGCGGTTGGGTTGACTTATCTCGCTCCGCGTCAGGCGGACGATGACGCTGCGGCGCTGTACGTGGCGGATGCGATTCTTTCGACCGGTGAGTCGTCGCGCCTCTATAATTCGTTGGTCTATCAGCAGCAGCTTGCGGCAGAAGCGGATCGAATTTCGAGGCGCGGGAGGACGTGGGTCTCTTTTGCTAACCGCGGTGCTCTCGGAAGGAAAGAAAACAGAAGAAGCGGAGAAGTCGTTGCTTGCCGAGATCAAGAAGTTGCAGGACGCGCCGGTTTCCGCGGCGGAGTTGGAGAAAGCCAAGAACCAGCTCATCACCAAGCCAACTGCGTCAACGTGAAACAAGCAACGGCAAAGCGCTCGCGTTGGGCGAAGCGGCGGTGCTGCTCGGAGATCCCGCGCGCGTGAATACGGACCTCGCGCGCTTGCAAGCGGTTACTGCCGCGGACGTGCAGCGCGTAATGAAAAAGTATTTCACGGACGAGAATCGAATGGTGTTGTATTACCTTCCTGAAACTTCGAAACCGGCGAAGAAGGAGGGCAATTAAGATGAAGCTGATCAAACGCCTATCGCTGTTGCTTGTCCTGCTTTCGTCGTCGCTCGTGCCTTCGCGCAAACTCCGCAGGCGACTCCACCGCCGCCGGCGCCTCCGCGCTCGGGAACGTTTCCGAAACCAGTTGAGGAAACAATGCCGAACGGGTTGCGCGTGATCGTCATTCGAGCGCAGCGAGTCGCCGCTTGTGACGGCGCAGTTGTTGATCAAGAACGGCGGGGAAGTCGATCCTGCCGAGCTGGCGGGTCTCGCGGACATGACTGCGAACCTGTTGACGAAGGGAACGCAAAGTCGCGACGCCACGCAGATCGCGCAGGAGATCGAAAGCCTCGGCGGCTCGCTCGACTCGGGTGCGCGCTGGGATTCTTCGTTTGCGAACGTCAGCGTGATGTCGTCGAAGATTGGTCCAGCGATGGAGATTCTCGCCGACGTTGTGCGCCGTCCGACGTTCAAGAGTGAAGAAGTCGAACGGCTGCGGCAACAGTATCTCGACAACTTGACGCTCGCGCTGGGCGATCCGGGTGCGATCGCGCGATTTGTGGCGGCGCGAGTCGTGTTTGGCGACAGTCCGTACGGGCATCCGATTAGCGGCACCACCGAATCGCTGACGCGCATCACGGCGGCGGACATCGCGAAGATGCACGCGCGTTACTATCGTCCTGACAACGCGATCCTTGTGATCGGCGGCGACATCATCGTCGAAGGATGGTCTCGCACTCGCCACGAAATACTTCGGCGACTGGCAAAAACCGAGCACGCCGTTGCCGGCGATCAGTGCGGCGATGAGCGATGCGGCGCGGCAAGACCGGACGCGTCGTTGTGATCGATAAGCCCGACGCTGGTCAGGCCGCGGTCTATCTCGCGCGAACTGGCATCAATCGAAGCGATCCGGATTATTTTCGCGGCATCGTGGCCAATTCGGTTTTGAGTGGATATTCAGGTCGTCTGAATCAGGAGATTCGCATCAAGCGCGGTTTGAGTTACGGCGCGGGCAGTCGCGCTTGACGCGCGTCGTGACGTTGGACCATTTGTCGCGTCTGCGCAAACAAAGAATGAGTCGGGCGCCGAAGTCGCGGATCTGTTGTTGGGTGAGATCGGACGCTTGTCGATCGCGCCGCCGGCGGATATTGAGTTGACGCCGCGAAAGGCTGTGTTGATCGGAGGGTTTTCGCGCAACCTGGAAACCGCGAGTGGTCTGGTGGGCCAGGTCGGCGTCGTTGGCGCTTTATGGCATGGGCCTTGACGAGATCAATCGCTACATAAATAATGTGCAGGCGATCACGACGGCTGACGTACAGAAGTTTGCGGGCGCGCGGCTGGATGCGAAGACGAGTAACATCATCATCGTTGGTAACGCGAAGTTATTTCTCCCCGAACTGCAAAAGAAGTATCCGAACGTGGAAGTAATTCCCGTGGCGGAGCTGGATTTGAACACGGCTCTCCTGCGAAAGAAACAGCAGACAGGTCAATGACATGAGAATAATTGGATAGTTTTATTTGCGTTAATTCTGTCCCGCTCGCTCTCGCTGGCGTTACGCTACGGGCAAACAGCAGCCGATCGACGGCGTTGACGCACGCTCCAACCCGGCGGAGTTCGCGAAACAACTCGGCAGCACGGAGCCGACGTCCGCCGCCGCAGCGCCGAAGCACTCGCGCGTCTCGCCGCCACCGATCAACGCAAACTCGTCGAGGGTTATCACTTCCAGGAAAAGAACAAAGAAGTGCGACTCGCGCTCGACTGGGCGCTCTATCGCATGGGCCGAGCAGAAGCGCTGTATCGAGTCGTTCAGCGAACTGGATTCCGGCCGGCAGGACCAGGCGATCGGTTACTTGTCGGAGCTGGAAAGTCCGGATCTGCTTTATCCGTTTCTGAAGAAGACAAACAACCCGCCGCGCATCAACGCCGGCCTGCTCAAAGCACTCGCGCGCATCGGCGACGCGCAATCGCTCGATCTCGATCAAACCGTTTCGTGAATCGCACCAGCCTTACGTTGCGGAAGCAGCCGAGATCGCGCACGACGAGATCGAGAAGCGTTTGGCTGAACCAGCAACTGCCACGCGCGCGCGGCCACGAACGGTCGACGAACCAGCCTTAGCACTTGGTCTTCGTACTTTGTACTTGTTCCTTTCGACGCATCAGTAGCGAAGAAATAACTGAGAACCAAGGACAAAGCTCAACGCTCAACCGAATGCATCCGAGCCTGCGCACATTCCTGGATCTACTAACCAGAGAAAACGAAATCATCACCATCAAAGCCGAGGTCGATCCGTACCTCGAGCTCGCGGAGATCCATCGTCGCGTGATCGCGAAGGTCGGCCCGGCGCTGTTGTTTAGCGCGTGAAGGGAAGCCGTTATCCGGTCGTGACGAACATGTTCGGCACTGAGCGGCGCATCGATCTCGCGTTTGGTCCAAAGCCGGAAGCGTTTGTCCGCGACTGCGTTCACATTGCGGAGTCGCTACTGCCGCCGAAGCCGGCTGAACTCTGGAAACACCGCTCTGTCGCGCTGATCTGCTGAAACTGGGAACGACAAACACGGGCCGCGCGCCGGTGACGCAGGTGGTCGACAGACCCGCGCGTCTCGACCAATTGCCGGTGCTCACAACGTGGCAGGAGGACGGTGGACCATTCATCACGCTGCCGCTCGTCTACACCGAGAACCCGATCACGAGAAAGCACAATCTCGGCATCTATCGCATGCAGGTCTACGACGCACGTTCGACAGGACTTGCACTGGCAGATTCAAAAGGGCGGCGGTTTTCATTATCACGAGGCCGAGCGGCTGAATCAGCCGTTGCCGGTGACAGTGTTTCTCGGTGGTCCACCGGCGCTTGATTCTCGCGGCGATCGCGCCGTTGCCCGAAGACGTTCCGGAATTTGTGCTGGCGTCGTTGCTTGGCGGGCGAGAAATTGAAGATGACGCGAACAACCGTCGGGCGGCGGTCATCGACTTGCGGCGGAAGCTGAGTTTGCGCTCGTCGGCCATGCGCCGCCGCACGAACGACGACCGGAAGGACCGTTTGGCGATCACTACGGTTACTACTCGCTGCTGTCACGATTATCCGGTGTTTCATGTCGACGCTGTCTTTCATCGACGCGACGCGATCTATCCGGCAACAGTTGTCGGCAAGCCGCGGCAGGAAGATTTTTTCATCGGCGACTACTTGCAGAAGTTGCTTGTCGCCGTTGTTTCCGCTCGTGATGCCGTCGGTGCGCGATCTGTGGACTTATGGCGAGACGGGATTTCATTCGTTGGCGGCGGCGGTGGTGCGCGAGCGATACGGTCGCGAGGCGCTGGTTTCCGGTTTTCGCATTCTCGGCGAGGGCCAATTTCGTTGACGAAGTTTCTGATCCTCACCGACACGCCGCAGGAATTGAAAAACTTTCCGCGTTGCTCGAACACGTGCTGGCGCGTTTTCGTCCGGAGACGGATTTGTTCGTGTTTTCAAACGTGTCGATGGACACGCTCGATTACACGAGCGGCAAAGTGAATGAAGGCAGCAAGGCGATCATGCTCGGGCTTGGGTGATGCGGTCCGCGACGTTGCCGCGCGAGTTTCGAGGGACAGTTGCCGGATTATGTTTCGCGAGCGGAGGTCTTTTGCGCAGGGTGTTTGGTGTTGCAAGGAGCGTCGTTTGCGGAAGATGAAACGTTAGCGGCGCGAGTGGCGAGAGAACCGGCTTTCGCTGAGTGGCCGTTGATCGTTTTGCACGACAACGCGGGCGTCGCGCGTTCGTCGCCGGATTTTCTGTGGTCCACCTGGACGCGTTTCGAACCCGCGGCTGACATTTACGCGCGCACACGAGTGTTCAGCGGCATCATCTGGTCTACAAGGCGCCGATCGTGATCGACGCGCGCACGAAACCCGGATTTCCCGGATGAACTTATCGTGCGGCCGATATTCGCGACGCTGGTTGATCGTCGCTGGCAGTGAGTATTTTCCACGCGGATCACCGGAATTTTGATCGTAAACACCGCGCCGCCTTCAGGCCGCAGTTCGCGGCCGTGAGCGTTCCGCCATGCTCAGTAATGATCCGGTGGGCTAGCGCGAGACCGACGCCGTGACCATTGGGTTTCGTGGTGAAGAAGGGAATGAAGATCTTTTGCAAATCGCCCAGCTGGAATTCCGGTTCCTTTGTCTCGAACTTCTATTATGCTGCATTTTCGACGTTTTACGAACACGACCTCCGTCGGATCCGTCGGTAATTGCTTCGGCAGCATTCCGCAATAGTTTCATGCAAAGCCTGACCGCAGCATCCTTTCGTCGGCGCGGACCGCTACGACTATCGGTCCGCACTGAGATCGATCTCAATCTTTGAAATTCGGCAAGCTCCGTCGCGCAATCCTCAACCAACTCCCTAAGATACTACATCTTCCAACTGCAACGGCTGCGGCCGCGCAAAGTTCAAGAACGCCGTCACCATCGACGAAAGGTTTCGCACCTCGTTACAGCGACGCCGCAGCGACCTGTGCTTTCGTTCAACTCCACTCTGCAATAGCTGCGCGTAACCCTGAAGCGTCGCGATCGCGTTTTTGAACTCATGCGCCAGCCCCGCTGACATCTCGCCGAGACTTTCGAGATTCGTTTTCAACGCAACCTGTTCGCGCAACTCCGTGACTTCCGTGATGTCCGTCAACAAACACAACGCGCCGCGTGGCCCACGATCCGGCGGCAATTCGATCGGCGCGACAGTCGCACCGAGCCGTCGCAACCGTCCATTCGAACTAACCGCTTCGATTTCGGTGCGGCGATAAAGCGTTCCTCGCTGCAAGCAGTCGCCGACCATCGACGCAGCTCGGCATGATCGGCAAGCAGCTTTTCGTACGATTCGCCCAGCACGCTTCCATCGACTTCAAGCAACGTGCGTCCCGGCGCGTTCACGACCATCGACAACCCGTTCGCGTCAAACGCGAGCAGGCCTGACGGCAGACTCGCCACGATGCGCTCGCTGAATTTTTCCGCTGACGTCGCGCGTTCGCGCGCTTCGGCACTGAGTTGTTCGAGTTCCTTTCGCTGCTCCTGCAACTGCGCGACGACGGACTGAAACGTCTCCAGCACAAACTCCGCTTCGTCCTGCGACTTCAAAATCTCGCTCGCCGCGGACGCGCGTTGCGCTTCGCCGACAAGCTGGTGATACGGACGCAACAGCCAGCGCACAGACGAACAGAATCGCAGAGCAGACTGCCGATCAGGATTGCGATGAATGACGCAAGCAGGATTGGACCACGAGCCGCTGGCGTTTCGGGCGTCAGGGCATAAAGCAGGATTGCAAACAGGGCCGCCAGCAGGAACAGTCCCGTGAGCATCGTCAAGCCGGATTGGAAGCGGTTGCGGCCACTATTGCGTTTTCAATTCGTGTTACTACCGAAATTGACCCGGCATACCACTCAACCACTTGCGAACCAAACAGCAGCGACGCAATCGCGCCGAGGCCGAGAAAGATGCCGAACGGCAGCAGCATCTGCATGTTTCGTTCACGCTGCCGCGCCATCAACGCGATGCCGATGATCGAACCGGTCAGCACACCGACGAAGATCGTGAAAATCGTCAGCCGCCAACCAAGATACGCGCCAACCATGAACATCATCTTCACGTCGCCGAGCCCCATCGCTTCGATGCCGCGCAGCTTCTCCCAGGTCCAACCCATGAGCCACAGCGAACCGCCGCCGATCAGCGCGCCGATCACCGCGCCGGCCAAGTGACGCTGACCCAGATCGGCCATACCTTCGAAAGCGACCTTGCGACAAGCGATGGCAAGTCGTCGAAATGCGGACGTCCCGGTGAGGTAGGGAATTGCGAGTCTGGCGACAACGGCGAACACGATCCCCGGATAGGTGATCACATTCGGCAGGATCATGTGCTCGGCGTCGATGAAGACGAGCGCGAGCAACGCCGACACAAAGATCAGATCGAACGGCAACGCCGCGCTTATTCCGTCGTGCCAAGCCACAGCGACAAACAGCGCCGCGGTCAGAGCTTCGACGGCCGGATAGCGAAACGAGATGTGTTCCTTACAACCGCGGCACTTCGCGCCGAGGCGATGTAACTGAGAATCGGAATGTTGTCGTAGAACGCGATCACCGCACCGCACGAAGGACAGCGCGAGTTGGGAAAAACGATCGACTCCTCGAGCGGCACACGATGAATAACGACGTTGAGAAAGCTGCCGATGATGGCGCCGAAAAATGCCGGCAAGGATGTAACCAAAGGCTGGGGGAACTAACTGAAATCCATTTTGTGCTTTGTACTTTCGTTTGTACTTTGTCCTGTTCGTTTACTTGTCGCTTGAAACTCATATACAAAGTACCAAGAACAAAGAACAAAGCTCTATTTTTCTTGTTGTAACTCCCAAAGCATCAGGTGTTTCAGAAAAGCATGATGCGCTGCGAAGCTGGCGATCGTAAAACCCGCAAACCCGTCGCGAAACCCGCCTTTCAATATCAAACTGCGAATAAATGCGGCTGGACCGGCCGCAGCAACGCCGAAGAGCGGATGTTCGCCGTCCTTCTTCAAACATCTGTTGCGCTGCCAGCGGCGCGTAACGCTCACCGATCATCTGTGATGATGCGCGGCGTTCGGTGAAGTGTAGTGCAGCAGATCGCCCGTCGAGCTGGTCTCACTCGAGCGCCCGTAGTCCATGCTCACTGACTCGTGTATGTGGCGCTGTTTCCAATGACCTTTGGTCCGCTTGAATAAGCGCAACTGATAGTCGGGATACCAGCCGCCACCGCGAATCCAGCGTCCTTGATAAAAAGTGCGCCGAGCATGCGATAGCCGTCGGCACAGTTCGGTCTTCGTTGCTTCTTAAGAGTGCTCGATCGAGTCGCGTAGTTGATCCGAAACTCGTTCGTCAGCGTCGAGACTGAAGATCCAATCGTGTTGCGCTGATTCGACAGCGAACTGCTTTTGCGCGCCAAAGCCCGGCCACTCGTTGGTGATCACGTTCGCGCGCCGCACGCGGCTCGCGATGCTCGCGCGTTGCGTCAGTCGAGTTTGAGTCGACGACGACGATCTCGTCGGCCCAGGCGACAGACTCGCAGGCGCTTTGATATTTGATTCTTCGTTGAACGTGATGATCGTGGCGGTGATCTTCATCCGAAAATCCGAGTTTCCCAAAGAAGCGGCAAAACGCACGAGAAACACGAGACTTATATGCCTTTGAAACGGAGTTATGGGCTTCGGAGTTATGGGACCGCTGGGCGTATCTACAACCACGTTATTCGCACGCAGAGTCGTCGAAGTCGCCCGTTGCAAGTCGGCGAGTGCCTTGTTGTAGTCGGTTTCCGCACGCAACTCAGAGGCACGCGCATTTGCCAGTGCGTTTTCACGCTGGAACAAAAGGAACGTTGTAGAACGTCCCACCTGGTACAGGCGCTGCTCGCCTTCGAGCTGCAATTCAGCGTTCGTTCGAGCTTCACGAGCCGAAAGCACTCGCTGGCGTGATGACTCTACCGCCTGCGCGGAATTGCGAACGTCGACTTCGATGGTCTGTTGCTGTGCACGCGTCGAAGCCTGCGAGTTGCTCTTTCGTAATTTGCGCTCCGGCCAGGTTCGCTTCGGCCGTCTTGTTCTTGAAAGGGAACGAGATCGCCACACCGACTGTGACGTTGCGAGTGTCGCCGCCGACCAGGTTCCGCAGGTCTCGTCCGAAGCCGCCGATGAGGTTCGTGTTTGGTCCACCCTGCGCGTTCACCAACGGTGACTCGGCAAGCGGCAAGCCCTGCGCAAGTTGAATGGCCCGGATCTGGCTAAACAGGAACGCCGCCGAGTTGGTTAACGGGTTTCCGAAGATCAGCGGTACCTGTGAACCTGGCGGCAACGCACCCGACACATCTTTTCCTGCGAGACCGGTTAACGCCACGACACCCGTCAAATCGATCTGCGGCCTCGTTTGGTTCTTAAAGAATTGAATGTCGATATCCGTAATCTCTCCTTGCAGACGCAACCGCCGCAACTCCGGACGGTTCTCGCGTGCAGCTTTCAACGCCTCATTGAGATTCACCGCCGCCGTGTCAAACTTCGGCGTGTCGGTCGGCGTAACCTGCGACGACCATTCGGGCGTGGCCGGATTCTTAAAGATCAAAACTTTGAGATTGTTTTCTGCGATCGGCCACCTTTGCACCGCCGTTAGCAGCGCTGTTTCGCGGTTTGCAAGTTCCGTCAGCACTTCCGCTCTTTCGAGTGGCGCCTTGGCGCCCGCAGCGATCTGTGCTTCGACGTTTCGCAAACTCTCGCGCGAGAGGTTCAGGTTTGACAACTGGTTTTGCTGATCGCGCAGGGCGAAGACCAGTTCCCAGTAAGCCTGTTGCACACGCGTGATGATTTCAATCGTGCGCTGACGAAAATCAGCGTCGGATTGATCGACCCGCTTGCGTTGAACGCGAATCTGGCGACGATTGTTGTCGATCGAACGGTTGCGCAACAACGGCTGCGTAAACGTGAGCGACAGGTTCGACGACTAAAACGGATTCAGCAGACTGAAACTGTTACTGGTGTTCGTGTGTGAATTGTCGAATTGCAGGAAGTAACTACCGCCGCCTCGTCCAAACTGTTTGTTGATTGCCGGGTTCGAACTAGTACGTCGTCGTGCTGGTCGTACCTGTGTCAGTACCACCACCCAACGAGCTCTGTTGCGGCGAGATGCGCTTGTCGTAACGAGGGTTGATCGAGAATATCGGATCGAAAATTCCTTCGAGCGCTCTCAACTGAGTTTCGGCAAAACGAACGTCATCGCGAGCGACCTCGATGTCGTTGTTATTCTCGAGCGCACGCTTGATCGCATCGTTTAGCGAGATCGCAAGTGTCTCAGTACCGACTCCTAAACGCTGAAGACTGGGAACCGGCGGTAACGGACGGGGCTGAAACGCAGGAATCACTGGCTCGCGCACTGGTCCCGTAGCTTCGCCGGTCGGTGGTGTTGGCGCCGGCGTCTGGGCGGGTTGCACCGTTCCTGGCGGTGCGGTCGGAGGTGCTTGCTGCGTGCCCGGAGGTGCCTGCGGATTAGTCGCCGGCGTGGTTCCGGGAACGGGGTCCTGTCCCGGCGGCCGCGTTGGGTCGCCCGGAGCGGGACTTGGTCGGGGCGTGGACGTTGGTACCTGAGCGAGTGCCGCGCTTGTTCCCGCCAACAAGACACTGGACAGAATCACTGCCCTGACTAAAGTACGAGACATAAGAGTAAACATCAGACGAAGAGCTCCTTAAAAAGTGATTCCTTCCATTTCCCAGTGCAAAGGAGAAGGGGAATTGAAACAAAGACATTCTGGCAAACGATAGTCCGCCGCTTCAAGAGTTTACTACGTTACCAGCAAAAGTGCAGTTTCATAAAATCGCCCGCATTTCCAACGGATTCCGCGTGATCTCCAAGTCAACTGAGCCTCGCTTGACACTGCTAACAGCGAAAGGCGAGACTCTGTCCCACAAACGCAACAGTTCTAATCCCAAAAACGGCACAACCGTAGCGTTTATTAGCATCAGCAGGAGGATTTTTTAGAATGGCAGTTAAGGTTGGTATCAACGGTTTCGGACGCATCGGACGAAATATTTATCGCACCGCCCTCGGCGATCCGGACATCGATTTCGTCGCGGTCAACGATCTCACGGACACGAAAACACTCGCGCACCTGCTGAAGTACGATTCGGTACTCGGCAATCTGGAACACGAAATCACCACCACTGAAAACGGAATCAAGGTTGGCAACGAAGAGTTTCGCGTCTTCTCGCAACGCGATCCGGCCGCGATCGATTGGGAGTCCGTCGGCGCTGAGATCGTAGTCGAGTCGACCGGCATTTTACGAAGGCGGAAGACGCGAAAAAGCACATGCGTGGCAGCGTCAAGAAAGTGATCATCTCAGCGCCGGCCAAGAACGAAGACATCACGATCGTGCTGGGCGTTAACGAAGAAAAGTACGATCCCGCCGCTCATCACGTGATCTCAAATGCGTCGTGTACGACCAACTGCCTGGCGCCGGTGGCGAAAGTGGTCCATGAGAAGTTTGGGATTCGTTCGGCGCAGATGACGACGATCCATTCGTACACGAACGATCAGCAGCTGCTCGATCTGCCGCACAAGGATCATGCGACGTGCGCGCGCGGCTGCGTTGTCGATGATTCCGACTTCCACCGGAGCGGCGAAAGCAGTGGCCCTGGTGTTGCCGGAGTTGAAAGGAAAGTTTGACGGTATTTCGGTACGCGTGCCGACGCCAAACGTTTCGCTTGTCGACGTTGTGATGGAGCTCGAGACGGAGACGACTGCGGAAGAAGTGAATCGCGCGTTTAAGGATGCGGCAAATGAAGAGTTGCGTGGAATTCTGGATTTCTGTGAGGAGCCGCTTGTGTCATGCGACTTCAAACGCAATTCAAATTCGTCGATCGTCGATGCGGAGTACACGAAAGTGATCGGCGGCCGAATGTTGAAAGTGCTTTCGTGGTACGACAACGAGTGGGGGTATTCGTGTCGCGTTCGGGATCTGATCAAGTACATCGCGGGGAAAGGTCTATAGTTCTTGGATCTTAGTGTCATTGGTTCTTTGTGCTTTCTACTTAGTTCTTCGTTCGTTACATTGTGATTCTTGTGCCTTTTGTCTCTGTGGCTAAACTGTCGATTAAAGATCTCGATTTCAAGGACAAACGCGTTTTCATTCGCGTTGATTTCAACGTTCCTATCAAGGACGGCAAAGTTGACGACGACACTCGGATACGGCGTCGCTGCCCACGATCAAATACGCGACTGAGCGGGTGCTCGCGTGATTCTCGCTTCACACCTGGGACGACCAAAAGGTCACGCGTAGACAAGTACAGCTTGAGGCCGGTAGCTGAGCATCTTTCGCAGTTGATGGGAAGCAGGTTGCATTTGCTGACGACTGTGTCGGTGAAGCAGCGAAGCAAAGCCGTCGACAGCTTGCAGATGGTGAAGTGCTGCTGCTCGAAAACCTTCGTTTTCATCCTGAAGAAGAAAAGAACGACGACGGTTTCGCGAAACAGCTAGCAGTCACTGTGCGATGTTTACGTGAACGATGCGTTCGGCGCAGCGCATCGTGCGCACGCTTCGACGGCGGCATCACTCAACATGTTCGAGGCTGCGGCTGGGTTGTTGATGCAGAAGGAACTGGATTATCTCGGCCGGGTGCATCAGCGATCCGGAGCATCCGTTTGTCTCGATACTCGGCGGCGCGAAAGTCTCGGACAAGATTCCAGTAATCAACGCGCTGATCGATCGCGGTGTCGACAAGATTCTGATCGGCGGCGCGATGGCTTACACATTTCTGAAAGCGGAAGGATTCACGGTCGGCAAGTCGTTGGTTGAAGACACCATGCTGGAAACCGCGCTCGAGATCAAGAAGCGCGCCGAAGAGAAGGGAATTCAGTTTCTGTTACCGACTGATCATCAGGTGGTTGACAGTTACGAGCCGATCAAGGGGCAGCAGATTGTCGCTAAGACGATTCCGATTGAGTTCACGAACTCGGTCACGCGGGGATGGACATTGGCGTGGAGACGGTTGACCCACTTTTCCGCCGCGCTCGAGGACGCGCGGATGATCATTTGGAATGGTCCGATGGGTGTTTTCGAAGAACCGCCATTTGATGAAGGAACGATCGGTGTCGCGCATGCAGTCGCTGAAGCGGCAGATCGTGGCGCGACAGTGATTGTTGGCGGTGGTGATTCTGTATCGGCGGTCCAACGCGCGGGCGTCGCGGATCGGATCACGCACATTTCGACTGGCGGTGGCGCGACGCTGGAATTTCTCTCCGGTGAAAAGCTGCCGGGCGTTGAGGCGTTGACTGATAAAAACTAGATTTTTCCTTTGCGTCTTTGCGCCTTTGCGGGAGATTCGATGCGAAAACCTGTAATAGCCGGTAACTGGAAAATGTACAAAACGGTTGGCGAGTCGGTTGAAACCGCACTTGCGTTGAAGCCGTTGGTTGCGAATGCGAACCACTGCGAAGTCGTCATCGCGCCGGTCTTTACTCGATCAAGACCGTTGCCGATCGCCTTGAAGGATCGAACATACGCGTCGCAGGCCAGGATTGCTCGACGGAGGATGAAGAGGGCGCGCACACCGGTGAAGTCGCGGCGTTCATGTTGCGCGACGCTGGCGCACGGTATGTCATCGTTGGTCATTCGGAGCGGAGACAGTTTTACGCCGAGACAGCGATCCGATCGTTAATCGCAAGGTCCGGGCGGGGCTTTCGGCTGGATTGACGGTGATGATGTGCGTCGGCGAGATGCTCGAGCAACGAGAGCAGGGAATTGCGGAAAACGTTGTGTCGGGGCAGTTAATCGGCGGACTCAGCGGGTTGACAGCCTCAGATCTCGACCGTATCATCGTCGCCTACGAGCCCGTTTGGGCCATCGGCACGGGACGCACAGCGACGCCGGAGCAAGCGCAGGAAATGCATGCGTTTATCCGGCGCGTTTTCGCGGAAAGGCACTCAGTGCGGCGGCTGCCGATGCATTGCGGATTCTCTACGGCGGCTCTGTTAAGCCCGACAACATCGCGGGATTGATGGAACAAGCGGACATCGATGGAGCGCTTGTCGGCGGAGCGAGTTTGAAAGCGGATAGTTTCGCGCAGATCGTTAATTATCGTTAATTAGAATTCTTATTTGGCTTTGATCTGTGGTTAGGAGTTTTGATTTGTTTACTTACATTCTTTACGGACTATTCATTCTTGCGTGCTTCATCCTGATAGTGGTCATCCTGCTGCAACCAGGTAAAGCGGATGCGGGCGCGCTCTTCTCGAACACGATTTCGAGTACTGCATTCGGCCCGCGCGGCACAGCAAGCTTGTTGGCGAAGATCACGATCGGCGCCGCGGTTGCGTTCATGCTCATCGCGTTGATGCTTGGTTTGCCGTTCACTGACGGGATCACGATCGATATTGGAGTCGACACCGGAAAGCGCGCCGCTCGCGAGCCCGAGCCCATCGCCGGCAGCGGAAGCGTCGCCAGCTGCATCAGAAGCTGCGCCCGCGACTTCACCGGCCGCACCCGCAGCATCACCTGCGGCGACGAAGTAGACGCGTTCTTCGTTGTTGACTGATTCCGGCTATAATGGCCGCGACCTTTGAAAACTTCTCACCCTTTGCCGAAGTGGCGGAACTGGCAGACGCGCACGTTTGAGGGGCGTGTGAGGTAACTCGTGGGGGTTCGAGTCCCCCCTTCGGCACCATACTTCTGCAAATTTCCTCAGCAATCGACTCCGTTTCCAACTTAGTGTCCACTTAGTGCCCACCGGTTTAGTTCTCCGGTCGCCATGCAGGAAAGCTAGCGTCACACCTAGGATGGCCGCTCATCAGTTTCGACTCGAACACTTCCCGAAAGGAACGCTCGAGCTTCTGTTGACGAAGCGATAAAGGAAGGACTGGGCACTCTTGTAGCCAGTAAATGTTGGCCGATCTTGCTGCTGCACTACACGCTTGTTCGGATTTCATTTCGATTCTGAGGAGTTCTCGCTACAATTGAAAAAATCATAGTCATTTGTGATAGAAGACTTCAGACCCTACGCGACGTCCCCTTATAAGAAATCAGGCTTGGAAAGAGGAACAGATAGTGCCAACAAAATGTTTGGATAACACTATTAGGCTGTTTGCGTGGGACCTCTAAAGAGCCAGACTTCCAGATTCGGGCGCCGAACCAAACAAGCAAAGTTTAAGAAAATCTGAAAGGGACTTGCGCGATGGGAAAAACTACTGGTCCAAACTACACAACTCGTGAAAGTCAGAAGAGGTTTGCTCGGAGCATCGGCCGATTTTCGGTGATCGCGCTTCTGGTTTTCGGAGTCATCGTGGTCGCCTTAGCAGGCTCGATGCGCACAGAGCTATTCTTCCCTTTCCTCAGGGCGTTCACCGTCTCAGCAGCAGCTCGAGACCGTACGCCTCCCACCGCGCCCTCGAACCTCCGGGTTACGGGGAAAACGACATCCAGCGTCTCGCTGGAATGGAACCCTTCGACCGATAACTCGGGAAACTTCTCCTATAGGATACGCCGCAGTGGAGGCCTCGAAATTTCGGCGCCCCAGACGCAGACAAGTTTGACTTGGACCTCCAATCTGTCCGCGGGCAAGACTTATGAGTTCAATGTCTACGCAATCGATGCCGCGGGGAACAAATCGCAGAACAGCAACACAGTGACCGTGACACTTCCCGCTAGCAACCCGACGCCAACGCCGACGCCAACGCCGACGCCAACGCCGACGCCAACGCCAACGCCAACGCAACACCGACGCAGCAGTTGTCGACCCCTGTGGTCTCCGTAATCGACGTTGGGCCGACGCATATTTCGCTGGCTTGGGCTTCCACGGGTGGCGGGTCAACCCTTCGCTATTTGGTTTTCAAAGACGGCAACCTGGACAGGCAGGCGACGCCCGAGACGTCCGGCACCTTTTACTTGCTGGAACCGGAAACCACCCACACCTTTACGGTCCAAGCCAAGGACGGGGCAAGGTTTTCGCCGACGAGCAATCCCCTCACCGTGACGACCGAACCTAGCAACCCCAATGACACGACACCACCCACGATGCCCAGGATCAAGTGGATAGAGGATTGGGGTGGGAACGAGATTATTTTGGTCTGGGACCAGTCCACCGACGACCTGGATGCGCAGTCGATAATCCGTTACGACGTTTACGTCAACGGCGTCCTGGAAGCCATCAATGTGGGTTCGGGCCGAAGCCATCTTTACGTTGTCAAAGGCCTCAATTCCATCACTGTCATAGCAATAGACACGGCCGGTAACGAGTCGGCGGGGGCGACCACCACCTTCAATTGCGCCTGTTGACGATGAGCAAAAGACGTCCCGAGTCTGGAATCGTCGTCATTTGGGTGCTGCTTGCTTTAGTGCTTTCGACTTGCACGCGTCAGGGTCAACCAACTCAAGCAGAGCCTGTTCGTGTGTCCGGGGTTGCCGTCGATGCCGGCTAAAGCCGGAGTCGATTATCAATCCGTTAATCTCCACGGTCTCGGCTTCATTCCTGGCCAAACGAGCATCACCGTCAGTGTCCAGGTGATCGGCGACAATATTAACGAGCCGAACAAAGACTTCTTTGTAAATCTGATTGACGCGGAAAACGCCACGGTTGTTGATGCTCAAGGCGTAGGCACGATCGTCGATGACGATCCTTTGCACTTGATCTTGGACGAATCAGGACCGGCGTCTGATCAGGCGACTGCCCTCGAGTCGATTTTACTGGTGCGAGATCCGTTTCATGTTCAGAGTATCGCCATCTGGCTTAACCTCGGAGCGGATCGAAGGACGCGAGTGATGGTTTTCGCTTCAAGCTTGCAACTGGCTGCGGGCGAGCTGCCGTCGAGTGTCGTGTGAGTTTAGTTGATGGAAATAATCAAGCTCATGAAGTCCCGGCGGAAGACGTGCGAGTAGTGCCGAACTTTCCGTTTACACAAGTAGTCTTTGCATTGCCCACAAACCTTTCGCCCGGTGTTTGCAAAGTGACGCTCAAGGCGCAGGGAAAGTTAGCAATACCGCAACTATTCGGATAGCAGCGCCTTAAGTGTTGAACGCAGAAAGTTAACCACAGATTTGCGGAGGAACGCCGATCGAATCTGCGTTCCTCTGCGAAAGTTGCGGGTTTGGATGGTGAAATCAGGAGCGACGGCCGTTACCGTTCAAGAGCTCACAATCAACTAGATCAATTTGCGCGTCGACCAATCCGTAGAGGTTCAAGTCGGCACACCGGGCGAAGGCAAAGTGTTTTGCTGTGTTTGCGACTAGTTTTGGATGGCGTGAGTTTTCGAGTGTTCCCATGAGCACGAAGAGTGCGGCTGCGGGTTTTTCGCCAGCCTGACAAATTATCTCGGACAGTGCGGCGATCCTCTCGTCCGTCGGACCATCGTTGTTTGTTTCGCGTGTGCATGAGAAATCGATCGTGTCGATGATCGTTTCCCCGGCATCCGCACGTCGCACTAGGTCGGCGAGCCACGGATCGTTTGTCAGCAAAGCGTAGCGGATAACGGCTCGCCATTGCGGATCAATCGATATGTCGGTGATGATTGATTGAGCGCGGCGTCTGAGTGCATCGCTGATTGTGATTGTGCTGCTTGTTTCAGTTGCGTGAGGTGTTTCTTCGCGCGTTGTTGCGCTAGTATGCGTAACCATAATCTTCATCCTTTCGATGGAAGGTTGAGGGTTTAGGGCTGGCTTTGTGTGACTGCACAAGTCGGCCCGCTTCTTTTTTGGAGGGGTGAAGCGACTATAACGCACGGATTTTCGGTTGGTTGTCTTTTAATGTTTCGGCATTGCTAAGCCAAAGTGACGCGCACGCCGACGACAGGTTATGCTAGCGGCACGGACCGTGATGAAGTCATGCGCGTGCTGCGAGAATTTGAGGCCGCTGGGCTCGAGTACGTGCTCATTGGAGCGGCTGCGATGGCCTTTCACGGCGTGATAAGAGCAACCGCTGATCTCGATGTTTTGATTCGCGCCACTCCCGAGAATGTCGAACGGCTTCGCATTGCACTGCGAGCGGCGTTCCAAGGGGATCCTTCCATTGACGGGATCTCGTCGGCAGAATTGCTTGGAGAATATCCGGCGCTCCGTTACGGTCCTCCGACCGGCACTCTATACCTTGATGTGCTTACGCGCTTAGGTGAAGTAGCTAGTTTTGAAACCGTCGATGCCGAAATCAAAGAAGTCGAGGGTACGTCCGTGAGAGTCGCGACGCCGGCGGCGTTGTACCGACTGAAGAAGGGAACTGTGCGCTTGCAGGACCGGGCGGATGCAGCAGCGCTGCGCGAACGGTTCAATTTAAAAGATGAGGATTAAATGTCAGTACAGAAATTTCGGTCGATTGAGGAGATGAACAAGGCTCCTGAGCCGCACTCCCAAGTGCCGCCATTCGAGCGTTTTCTGCGACTTTGTGCGCAGTACTCGGCGATTGCGCCGAACCGTTATCCGCGCGGTGTCTTCAAGTTCCGCACCATTGAAGAGGCCCAAAAGGCTCGCGAAAAATACACTCCCCTGAAGTAATGGCGCTTCTTAGGTTCGAATGTGCAACTGAAAGACGCGCACGTTTGAGGGTATATGGTAACTCGTGGGGCTCGAGCACTCTTCGGCATCACGTCCTTTTCTCAAGAATTACCGCCATAGCGAGCGTGAGATCAAGAAGTACAAGATTATGAGGAGAACTTCGAACATGCGCGTGCACGAGTATCTTGCTTTGTTGTTAATGCTGGCTTTGCCTTTGACTGCCGTCGGGCAAGCGACCCAGAGCGGCGACTTTGATGTCCTTATTAAAGGCGGCACGGTTTATGACGGGACCGGACGTGCTCCCAGGCGAGTTGACGTCGGGATTAAAGCGGATCGCATCGTCGCGATCGGCAACTTGCGCAGGGCACGAGCGCGCAACGTTGTGGACGCCGCGGGTCTCGCAGTAGCGCCCGGCTTCATTAACATGCTGTCGTGGTCCACTGAAAGCTTGATCGTTGACGGGCGTTCTCAGGGCGAGATCCGGCAGGGCGTGACTACGCAAATCATGGGTGAAGGTTGGTCTATGGGACCACTCAACGAGCGGCTTAAGAAGCAGGTGGTCGCAGAACAGGACGACATCAAGTTTGACATAGAGTGGACAACTCTCGCGGAATATCTGAAGTATCTGGAGAAGCGCGGCGTGTCGCAGAACGTTGCCTCCTTCGTCGGTGCGACGACGGTGCGGCAGTACGTGCTCGGCGAAGGGGATGTCCAGCCTACACCAGCTCAGCTTCAGGAGATGCGCGAACTGGTGCGCCAGGCGATGGAAGAGGGCGCGCTCGGAGTCGGCTCGTCCTTAATATATGCGCCGGCGTTTTATGCCAAAACCGAAGAGCTGATCGAACTCTGCAAGGTGGCCGCCAGGTATAAAGGCAAATACATCTCCCATCTTCGCAGCGAAGGGAATGAGTGGGTCGAGGCAGTACAAGAGTTGATTCGCATCAGCCGCGAGGCCGGCCTTCCAGCTGAGATCTATCACATCAAAGCCGCCGGTCGGCAGAATTGGAACAAGGTGGATCAGGTGATCGCTCTCGTCAATGCTGCACGCCGAAGTGGATTGAAGATCACCGCCGACATGTACATGTACCCGGCGGGCTCTACGGGTCTCAACGCCAGCCTGCCGCCATGGACCATGGACGGCGGCTATGAATCGCTCTTCAAGCGACTCGAAGATCCGGCCATGCGCCAGAAGATAGCAGCGGAGGTGCGCACACCGAGCGACAAATGGGAGAACCTCTATCTGGCCGCTGGTTCTCCGGATCGCGTGCTTCTCGTCGGTTTCAAATCGGAGAAGTTGAAACCACTTACCGGCAAGACCCTGGCCGAGGTCGCGAAGATGCGTGGGAAAGACCCAGTCGAGACGATCATGGACCTGATGCTTGAAGACCGATCTCGTGTCGGCACGGTCTACTTCCTGATGGATGAGGAGAATCTTAAGAAAGAATTACGCCAGCCTTGGGTTTCTCTTGGCTCTGACGGCGCATCGATGGCGCCGGAAGGGGTCTTTCTTAAATCCTCAACCCACCCCCGTGCCTACGGCAACTTCGCGCGTCTTTTAGGCAAGTATGTGCGCGAGGAGAAGGTAATTTCGCTCACCGAGGCCGTGCGTCGTTTGACTGGCTTGCCTGCGACGAACCTCGGTCTGGATCGACGAGGCTTTCTTCGAACAGGAATGTTCGCTGACGTGGTCGTCTTCGACCCAGCAACGATTGCGGACCGCGCCACCTTCGAAAATCCGCACCAGTATGCGGTCGGAGTGAAGCACGTCTTTGTCAACGGGGTGCAGGTGCTCAAGGATGGGGAACACACCAATGCGAAACCCGGAAGGGCGCTATGGGGGCCGGGGAAAATTCGGTGATCAGCGTATCTATTGACTCGCGACCCGCATCTAGCAGACAGCAGACCTTGGACCATTCAATACCGACTCGGCACTGCTGGCACATTGAATAAGGCACAAAATCACGGTGTGGGAGAAAGCGTGAATACTACAGCTAGCAAGGAAGTCGAAATCGTCGCCAAAGACTCTTTCCTGAACCGTTTTCTCGGAGCCATTGAAAGAGCCGGGAACATCCTCCCGCACCCAGCTACATTGTTCGTCATTCTCGCCGTGCTCATCATCATCCTTTCGGCCGTCACCGCGTGGATGGGCGTATCGGTTGTGCATCCGGGCACGAAAGAGGTCGTCCGCGCTGAGAGTCTACTGACCCTGGCAGGTCTGCACCGCATTCTGACTTCACTGGTGACGAACTTCACGGGGTTCGCGCCGTTGGGGACAGTCCTGGTGGCGATGCTCGGCATTGCCGTGGCCGAAGGGAGTGGGCTTATCTCGGCGGTACTGCGCGCAGTCGTGCTATCGGCGCCGCGTCGCCTGCTCACGATGGTGGTCGTCTTCGCGGGTGTGTTGTCGCACATGGCGAGCGACGTGGGCTACGTGCTTGTGATCCCCCTGGGCGCGATGATCTTCCTCGCCGTGGGACGACACCCTCTGGCGGGACTGGCGGCGGCGTTCGCGGGGGTGTCCGGCGGCTTCTGCGCAAACTTCCTTCTCGGCCCGACCGACCCTCTGCTCGCAGGTATAACGACAGAGGCCGCGCGCATCCTCGACAAGCCTTACACCGTCACAGCAGCCGCCAATTATTACTTTGCGTGCGCTTCGGCGTTCCTCATCGTGTTGGCTGGAACGTTCATCACGGAACGGGTCGTCGTGCCGCGGCTCGGTGAGTACCGTGGGGATGAGAAGCCGGAGGAACTGAAGGAGCTGAGCGCGGCGGAGAAGCGCGGGCTGCGGTGCGCGCTCGTTATGGCGCTTGTGCTGATCGGGGTCGTCTTGTGGGGACTTGTGCCCGCGAACGGATTCTTGCGCGACCTCAAGACGGGAGGCGTCCTGGATTCGCCTTTCCTGAAAGGCATCGTGGCGATCATCTTCTTCGGCGGCACGTCCGTGGGGCTGGCCTACGGCATCGGCGCAGGCACGATTCGCAGCGACTCTCACGTTATGAAGGCAATGGAGAAGGCGATGGCGACAATGGCGCTATACCTGGTGCTCGCCTTCTTCGCCTCGCAGTTCGTGGCCTTCTTCAACTGGACACACCTCGGCGTAATTACAGCCGTCAAGGGAGCTGAGCTCTTGCGTTCGTCAGGTATCGGCGGCGTTCCACTCATTGTCTGTTTCATCATGATCACGGTGCTGCTGGACCTTGTGTTGGGAAGCGCTTCGGCGAAGTGGGCGGTGATGGCCCCGGTCTTCGTCCCGATGTTTATGCTCCTCGGCTACTCGCCGGAGTTAACGCAGGCGGGTTACCGCATCGGCGACTCTGTCGCCAACATCATCACGCCCCTGATGTCGTACTTCCCGCTTGTTGTTGCTTTCGCGCAGCGATACGACAAGCAAGCTGGGATCGGGACCGTCATGGCGACAATGTTGCCTTACTCAGTAACTTTTTTCTTTCTCTGGACGCTGCTCTTAATCGTCTGGTATCTGTTGGGACTGCCATTAGGCCCGGGCGCGGGCATCTACTACACGCCGGCAACTCCGGCTCCTTGAATTGGATATGGCAAACACACGCGACAACGAGTTATTCTAGCCGCATGGACCGAGAAGAAGTCATGCGCGTGCTGCGAGAATTTGAGGCCGCTGGGCTCGAGTACGTGCTCATCGGCGCTGCTGCGATGGGATTTCACGGCCTCGTGAGAGCAACCGAAGATCTCGATCTGTTCATTCGAGCGACTCCGGAAAACATCGAAAAGCTGCGTTCAGCATTGCGTGCTGCGTATGGCGACCCAAATATCGATGAGATTTCATCGGCCGATTTGCTGGGCGAGTATCCGAGCGTGCGTTACGTTCCTCCGACCGGCGATCTATATTTCGACGTGATGACCCGGCTCGGTGAAGTTGCGAGTTTTGAAACAATCGACGCTGAGGTCAAGAAGGTGGACGGTACGCAAATTCGGGTTGCGACACCACAGGCGCTCTACCGAATGAAGAAAGGAACGGTTCGCTCACAGGACCACTTGGACGCCGCAGCGCTACGTCAGCGCTTCAGTTTGAAAGATTAGGGTTGATATGGGAGTACAGAAGTTCCGCTCGATCGAAGAGATGAACAAGGCGCCTATCCCCGAGTCACGAGGATCAGGGTCAGACTTCGACCGTTTTCTGCGACACTGTGCGCGTTGGTGGGCCATTTCACCAAAATACTATCCACGCGGTGTCTTCAAGTTCCGAACTATGGAAGAGGCCCAAAAGGCTCGCGAGAAACACCTACCGCTGAAATAAGATTAAATCGGCAGTCACAATCGCGACTTCGAACTTCCAAGATCGCGTTGGTGAAGCTCTACTTCGGCGTCAGCCAGAAATCGCGTGGATAAAGCCGGTAGAGCTGCGTGTCTGCGCCCTCAACAGATTTCAAGTACGCCTCATATGCAGCCATTTGCTTTTCTGCCCCAATGACGAAAAAGTTTCGGCCGGCGATATCTTTGCCCTTCATGCCGTAGCCCGGAAAGACACGCTCATGAACCTTATCTTTCCGTTGATAGAGTTGAGCTGACAGGTCCGGTATTTTTCTCGTCTCCAAAATCGCCCGCCGGAAACGCGACACCAGTTCGGGCGTGATTCCATCAGCCATGTTTGCCGCCATTGCTTCTCCACGAGCTTCGTAAGGAGACGAGGCACGCGAACTAAATGTAAGTGCGATCACATACTCAGCGAGCGGATCACTCATCGGGCGCTTCACCTCGCCGATCGCGAAACGCAAGGTTTGCGGTAGTTCAGGAGTTCGCTCAGCGTAGTAAGACATCAATCCCGTCGCGGGGTTACTTCCGATGCCGTTGCTGTAAGCCAGACCGGCGCCCACTGTTTTATTAAAAACTGAATGGGCACCGCCTCCGGTATAGAGTTTCGAAGCAAGAAAATTCAGAATAGCGTCGCGACTAGTGTCGGAATACTCAGTAAGCATGGCACTGTTCATCATCACTCCGCCGGACATGTTTGGCGCCATCAAACCGACGTAGACCGGAGTTGTAGCATCTGGACGTCGTGCCGCGAGGCGAGCTTCGATTCGACGCTGGTTGCCGTAGTTTTCTTTAACGAAATCGCTCTTGTCGAAACCGGCGAGAACAGATTTGTAGATTGGCTCCAACTTCTGTTTGACTGCCATCGAGCCAATGTAAAACATCCGCGTGTTGCGGGAATTTACGATCCGGCGACGCACGTTTTCGAGATCCGCCAAAGTTTTTTCCGGGGATTGTGCGAGGTCCTGGCGCATTTCGTTGCACAGGTATATCCAGTCAGAAGCGAGCGAAGAATCAGGAAGATCGCCGAGCGTTTCCGAAAGGTCCGCCGCGGCATCAACTGCGAGAGCCTTCGCCGTTGCCGGCAGTCTGCTCATTTCGTCGACAAAAGGTTTCAATTCAGGCGTGACAGTCTGATTTTTGTCTCCGCCCATCGCAGTCAACATCGACTTCAGTTCATCGCGCGTTCCTTTCGCGGTTGCGAGTTTGGACAGAAACGCGTCAATTGCTTTGCTGTTTTCTTCGTCGCCGGCACTCTTCAGCATCCAGCGAAGCCGCTGAGCATTGTGAGCTTGAGTCAAGAAGGAAAACGCTGAAAGGTAAATCGGACTGTCCTGGTAGCGATAGGCTTCTGAGGGATTGTTGACCCACGACTCCTCGGGTCCCTGCATCCGCCGGCGTAACCCGCTCAGTCGCTGATCGACTACGTCACGAATACGTGGAAGATTTTCTTTACGCCAGTTTGGACTATTGAGAACGAGATTCATCCAGGCCACAGCACGTTCAGACTCCGCCGCGTCATTACCGGAACCGCGTACAGTTAATTCATATCGGCGCGTTACCGGTGAACCCGTAAACTGAACCTGAAGACTAAGAATCTCCTTTCGAATCATTTCGGACATCTCATCGTAAGAAATTGCCTTGCCGTCTTTCATCACGCCGACCGCGCGAAGCAGATCGGGAAGAGACGAAACGTAGACGAGGTCCTTCTCGGGAATCGCATAGAGGCCGAGCACAATACCCGTGGTTGCGCCAGTCATATTGTCGAATCTGGCCACTCCGAGTTTCACATCGGCGACAGACGTTTCCGTGTAGTCGATCTGATCGTCAAGAGTCAGCGGCGGGTTTTCGATAAATTTTGCATCACTGAGCTTCGCAAGTTTTTCGAGCTCAGCAGTGGTTGCGTCGTATTCAAGCTTGTAGCGTTTGATCGCTTCCTGGGCGTCTCTCGTGTTGTATTTTTTCTTTAGCTCATTAGTTTGTGCTTCGGCACGCGCTGTTCGTTCAGCCTGTTCCTGCGTAATCAGTTGCGGATTTGCGTGGGCCACTGCGACATAAGGTTTTGTCTCCGCGAATTTCCATTTGGCCAGGTAATCGCGCCAGAAATTCTTACCACTCGCAAGCAGACTCTCCACTTGTTCGACTTGCGGTTTCATTGTCACTGACTTTCGGAAATCGCCCTCCTGGTTCAGATATCTTGTTTGCAACAACCAACCATATCCATTACTGCCGTTGCGGAAACCGAATCCCGGTGGTGTATTTACAAACTTGGAGAGATTGCGGCGATAGGCTGTCAGAGCGTTGCGGAAGCGATCGTTGAATTCCTTCAACTGCGGCGAGCCGTCATTAAATGCGGCAACCCGAGCAAATTCTTCCATGATCTTTTGGCGAATCAGTGTGGCTTTGTCTGCGTTGAGATTCGCTGCCGGGACATCTGATAATCCAATGAGAACCGGAGAGCCAGGCGAATCTTCAAGGTAGCCGTACATCCCCTTCGCACCGGTGTCGAGTTCACGTGTGGTACTGTCGATAAACTTCTTGTAGAGATTGGTGTTCGCATCACCGGCAAAAACGGAGAGAAAGTTATCGAGCAGAACTCTTTCAGTTAAGCTGAGTTTGAGTGTTGCCGGGTAGCTGAAAAGTATCGAGGACGGCTGCTCGGCATTTTGGTTCGGATATTCGACGATGCGGACTGTTCCAGGTTCAGCCGACTTAGGAACCGGAAGTTTTTCAACGCTCATGTAGTCACGCTTCGGGGGCGCCGGTTCGGCTTTGTTGAAGGTCGCATCCAGCCGTCTCAGCACAGCATCAGGTGTCATGTCTTTGGGCACGGATACGAGGGCGCCCATGTTTCCGAGATGATAGTTAGCATCGTGATAACGCTTGATGTCGTCCGGTGTCATCTTCCGGATGGCGTCGGGAGCGCCGCCGGCGTTAAACGAGAGGGCATGCGCTGGTCCATAAATCAGGCGCATTGAATTGTCGTAGAGTCGCCAATCGGGGTTGTTCATTGAACTGGTCATCTCGTTGTAGACTGAGCCTTTTTCTTCAAGCCGCAGCGACTTGTCAGGATTCTCAGTAACGCCCCAATTGCGCACCTCACGTCGTACTTCTTCTTCGGTATAGTCGGGATACAGCAATACAGTCATGTACTCATCGAACACGGAGTAGAACGACTCGGCGCCTCCGGCGGTATTGAACTGGTAGCTGGTGAAGGTTTGATTGGTCGAGGCGTTCGACTGCGTCAGCGACATGTTTTGAATCACATTGATGTTTCGACCTTTGTTGCCCTTGAGGATCAGAAGATGCTCCTGAGTGTGCGGCTCGCCCATATCAGAAACTGTAAACGTGTTGGCATAGATAACCGCTTGAGGGACCGACTGGATCTGAAGCAGGTCAAGCGTGAAGCCAGTTCGCAAGTGGATGAAGTGACCACCGAATGGTTTATCCGTGGCGTCGAGGTAAACGGCATCCGTACGAAAACCGTGAAGCACCTGCCCTTTGGTTAAAGCTGCGTATGGGCTGGCCTCGTTGGTCTGCGCAAGCGTCAGCGGTAACTGAGTGGCGACAACAGCGAACAATAAGAGAACACACAACCAACTTCGATATTTCAACTTCATGATCATCTCCGGTATGTGATGTGGGCGTAGTCACGGAGGACAGCGCTATGATTTGTCTCGTGCAAATCATAACTTAGGTTGTTTTGATTATGCGGTCGTTTTTTCTGACCTGAACGTTTATACGATTATATGGGTTTGACGTACGGACAAAGGAAGGTTTCGCCTGTAGCATTTCTCTCGAAACCCTCCTCCGCGAAAATTTGCGGGCTCAATTCAACGTTGTCACTGAAGCTTTTTGCGCGAAGGGACAACTGCTGCGCACAAATCGAAGAATTAAACTAGAATCTCACGCGTGTCTTCGGTCCCAAGCTAATTCAAATGAACACCGAAATCGAACTCGATCGAATTAACATCGGGGCTGAACGTGCGGCCGCGATTGTGCCGGTGTTTGCGCTGGCGCTCTTTACGAGCGCCGCGCTGCTGTTCTGGGTGCAGCCGCTGGTCGCAAAGATGCTGTTGCCGCTGCTGGGAGGAGTTCCATCCGTTTGGAATACGTGCATGGTGTTTTTCCAGGCGTTATTGCTCGCCGGTTACGCGTATGCTCTGCTGATCTCTCAACGCCTCTCACTGAGAAACCAGGCGATTGTTCACGCCATATTGCTGCTCGGCGCCGCGCTGGTACTACCATTTGCTTTATCGGACCGCGTAATCTCGTCGTTGCCCACGCAAAAGACTCCGATATTCTGGCTCTTAACCACATTGCTCGTAACTGTCGGACCACCGTTCCTGCTTCTTTCAGCGACGGCGCCACTGCTTCAGAAATGGTTCTCACATACGCGCCACAAATCAGCGCGCGATCCTTATTTCCTATACGCAATCAGTAACGCCGGAAGCATGCTGGCGCTGCTTGCGTTTCCCTTCGTGCTCGAACCTGCGTTTGCAGTGCGGAAGCAAAGTGTCATTTGGACGGCCGGTTATGCCGTTCTGGTCGTGCTGATCGTTGCATGTGCGATCCTTCTTAATAAAAAAAGAGTTACCACGACTCCCGCCGAGGTCACAGTGGACCAGGTGGTGGAAACAGTTGGAGTGGCTAAACGACTGGAATGGACCGTGCTGGCCTTTGTTCCGTCAAGCTTGATGCTCGGCGTGACAACTTTTATCACCACTGACCTTGCGTCAGTGCCGCTGACCTGGATCATTCCCCTGGCGCTGTATCTGTTGACATTCATACTGGCGTTTGGAAAGAAGCAGATCATCAAACCGTCGTGGACTTCGATTCTGTTACCCACTGCGATCCCCAGTCTCGGAGCATCCATAGCCTTGAATCCACCCATTTCGATTTGGGTGACGATTGCGCTGCACTTACTGGTCTTCTTCCTTGCGGCGCTCGTGTGTCATCAGCGGTTGGCCCAGAGCCGCCCGGGTGTCAGCAAACTTCCTGAGTATTACCTTTGGATTGCTGTGGGCGGAGTTCTCGGTGGTGCGTTCAATGCGCTGCTCGCGCCGCTGATCTTTACCACACCGATCGAGTACCCGATTGCAATTGTCCTGGCTTGCCTGATGCGCCCGATCACCAGGCAGGAAAAGGCAACAGGAAAGTGGTTCCGAATCCTATTTCCATCGTTCATGCTTCTGGGCACGTTTGTTTTATCGTTAGTTGTTCCGCGGTTAGGACTTTCGGCAGCATTACAAAACGGGTTAGTGCTGTTAGTGCCGCTGGCGTTGTGTTTTGCCTTGAGTGTTCAGCGGCCGATCGTCTTTGGGTTGACGCTGGCGGCTATTATGTTTGCGAGCATTCCGTACTTGAGTGCCTCGAAACAAACGCTCGCCACTGAGCGAAACTTCTTTGGAGTTTGGCGAGTCACCACCCATCCGAATGAACCGTTTCGACGCCTTTACCACGGGAGCACCGTTCATGGTGTGCAGCTAAACGACCAGTCGCGCAAGTGTGAGGCGAATGCGTACTACCACAGGGATGGACCAGTCGGACAGGTCTTTGACGTTTACAATAGCAAGCCAACAACGAAACCGGTGGCGGCGGTCGGCCTGGGTGCAGGCACGATCGGCACTTACTCCGCGCAGGGTCAGCAGTGGGACTTTTACGACATCGATCCGGCAATTGTTCGTATTGCTTCAAACCCGCAACTGTTTACATTTTTGAGCGACTGCACGCGAGCGTCATATCGTGTGATTCTTGGTGATGCGCGTTTAAAGTTGCGGGAAGCGCCTGAAGGACAGTACGGACTGATCGTGATTGACGCCTTCAGCTCTGACTCGGTGCCGGCGCATTTATTAACAACGCAGGCCTTGGATCTTTATCTGGGGAAGCTGGCTCCGGACGGTGTAATAGCGTTTCACATAAGCAACCGCTATCTCAAACTAGAGCCGCTGCTTGGGGGCTTGTCGCGTCGCGCCGGCCTCTCGGCGTACATCCGCAGGGACAGAGATCCGAATGTACCTGGGAGATACCCATCGTGGTGGGTCGTGATGGCTCGAAGCGATGCTGCGTTGGGGACGATCCCAAGCGATTCGCGTTGGGCCAGGGTGCAGGGAGACATAATTTGGACCGACGACTTTTCCAACATTCTCAGTTTGCTTTGAGTTTTGGTTTCGGCAGCAGAGAAACGATAAGGGCCAAAGCACTGCCTAAGACAAGGCCAACATTCGACGTTACAAAGTCATGCCAGACGAAGTATTTCAAATACAATGTTTGGGCTAACACGAGTATCCCGGAGATTCGAACGATCTTAGATCTGGAACATAGCAATGCATAACTGAGAAGCAGAGTGTGACCCGAAATATACGGAACATCTCCGACTACTCGTCCTACCGCTAAGCTGAAAACTAAAAAATCAACGCCATGCTGAAAGAAGTTGGCTTCGCGTGCGTGTTCTACGCGCTCCAACATAAACGCGATCATTGGCACCATTAGTGGTACGAAGTACTGGAAAGTGCCTGACGGATCGAGGATGGTCGCTCTGACTGAGGAATGACGTAGAAGCCATACACCGACAAGAGCAGCTCCCGCAAGTGAGCATAGGAGCACTACCGTCGGACTGAACATTTGTTTGCGAAGGTTAGCCAATGTGATCTTGAACTGGACGGCTGCATTGAAGAGGTGACCGTGCTCTAGCATATTTCGATCGCGCCCTGGCCGAGCATTCGCTCAAGCGTTTCGAGCGAGTGGCCGTGGCTCAGCAAGCTGCTAACCTGGGTGGGAGAGTCCAACGCATCCCATAGATCCAGTTCATTCGACGATGGTTCATGCCACAACTGCGGGAGCCCGGGACTAAACATTGCGATCAGACCGGTGGAAAACAAGTGCGTAAGTAATTCGTTCTTCTGGACTGAAGACTGCCATTGATCCGGATCAGCTGCGAAGCGAACCAGTGACGCGTAGTTTCCGCGACGCAAGGAACTATCCGGTTTCTGCAAAGATGCAGCATCAGGCACAACAAAGACATTAGCTCCACTACTTGCCCGAAGCGTTGCTCGCTCGAACTGACATATGGTGAATTCGCATGGACGATCCGACAAGTATGCCGCCAATAAAATCCAGGAACGATTCAGCCTCGACGGCGAAAAAACTTTGAGCGCCGGCGCCGGAGTTAACCCACTCATCGAGTAGACGCTCCCGTTCTTCTTGAGGCAGCAGAGAAAGCGTCAAATGCGCCGCCTTGGTAGCCCGCGCAATGCACCACGACCGTTGTACACTGGCATAGAAACGAAATTCAGCGGTGTCTCGAAGACTCTTAAGGTACTGGCTCTCCTGTTCTTCGAGACTGACACCGCGCAGATGATCGTCGCGATTCTGCTCGCGTAGCATCCGTCCCAGAACTGTTTGGAAATCAATTAGCCCCATGGGTCAAATTCCATATCTTCCAGGCTCGCCTCAACTCATTCTCGATCGCTGAGACACCGAGACGGATTGCATAGTCTTCTAATAACTCAAAGACCACCCCTCGAACGTTAGGTGAATTGGCAAGACATACTCCAACAATTCCCACACAGGCTCTGGTACGCGACCATCGTGAGCGTCCATCCAGAAGCCATCTCGCCACGAGCCGCCGGCGACATGTATTTCAATCACACGGTCCATCGGGAGCGTCTTGATTACATCGCGCGCGTCGAAATGGTGATTGACTGCATTGCAATAAAGGTTGTGCAGATCGAGTAGAAGATAACAACCGCTTCTTTGGGTGAATGCAGTGAGGAAGTTGTATTCATTTCCGATCTCCCGGTCAGTTGGAAGATCGGAAAAATAATGCGCGGGGTTTTCCAGCAGAAAGGGAACACCGTAGCGCTCAAGAATGGTTGCGCTTCGCTCTGCTACAAGTTCAACAGCCTCAACCGTCGCAGGCATCGGCAAAGGCACGCCAATCTCGAGTGTCGAGTTGTCATCTCCAGTGATCGTTTGAAATCCCAAATGCTCGCTATGCCAGACAAATGGGCACTCCTTCTGAAAGGAATCGAGCATTCTCAGGTAAGCGTTGTTCAGCCCGTGAGCAGAGCCGATCGACAGTTCCACGCCATGGACCACAACCGGCAAACCGGCGCAAGTTTCTTGCGCCGTTGCCAGACGGTCAGGGACGATTTCAATCTCGGACCGTACGTTCCAGTTGCTCGCTGTCGACAGAGGGTCTCGGGAGTGATTTCGACAAAAGCTACTAAATCACTCCGGTACAGATCTGCCGGCAGAGTAGCGAAGTATGGGAAGCCTACGCCCAAAGGGTGAATAAGCTTCGCGTTAGGTGGAAGATCTGGCTTTATCTTGTAGTGACATCCATTGAAATAGCGCCTAGTCTTTCCATATCCGGGCCGGGATCCATCAAGGAAACCGATGTCGATGTAAGCAATTCGGCCGCAGCCCTCACAGCCAGCTCGACCCAGGACTTGCGCAACGAGTTTGTTAACAGTGTCCGCAGTCTGTTTCTTTGGACTGTTCGGATTGATTGACACACCAATCCTGCTTACGCTTGCTCTTTTTGTTGTGGCCATTGATTTTCTCCTAAAGTGCGCATGAAGCGCTTTTTTGACTCTGGGGGAGGAAAACGAAGCGGCTTCATCGCGGTTGGGTAAAAGTTACCAGCGAGTCAGCTGGAACCGATTGTACGTGTTAAGCGCGCGGCATCTTATCAGATGAACTCTTCAAGTACTAGATTGATCTTTTGTGATGGTCCAAGTGGCGATTAAAGCGGTAGCCGGAAAGTAACGTCCTGGCAAGGTTTCAGTTCGATCTCTGTCTTCTTCTGTTCAGCAGTATGACGCAGTGAGGATCGAATTTCTGCTGCATCGGGCAGGCGTATTTTGCTCACTTCAGATCGAGTATCGTCAGTACTGTGTTGGGCCAACATCCAATAACGTCCCGGCATGACACTGTGCAGCCAAAAGTATCCCTCGCTACTCACCGGAGACGCAAAATAGCGTAACGGATCCTCCGCTTGCGCAGCTTCAGCCGGAACAAGATAAACAGATAACTTGTCGGGAAGCGTTTGCCCTTCAGCGAGTGTGATCTGCCCACGGACTAAAGCCGCACCCTGCCCAAGCGTAAATGTCAGGCCTGATAGTTGATCCCCGGGCTTGACTGTGGTCCATGAGCGTGTGGCGTCGGTCGGCTTACCGCCAGGCGTCGATGGCACGAAAGCAATAGATTGCAGATACCACGTTTCGACTGAAGGACGCACGCTAAAGTAATACTCATTAGCCGCGAGCTCTCGAAGTGTAACGTTACCCTGCGCGTTGGGAGTCTCAGACCGAGATCGCCAAACGAATTGCGGCTTTTTCTTAGCGTCTTGAGTTACCCTGTGCCAGGCAGTTACGGCCGTCGCTGAAAACTGTGGTTGCCGTTTGTCGGTGCATTCAGGTACAGGCTCTTTCAATTCCCTGTAAACCACCGTGCCGCTGATCGAAGCTAACGCAGTGGGCGCAAGCTCGATTCCTTCAATATCAGCTCCACGAACACTCAACACCATCGATTCGGACACTCCCCGATCGCGATCATTCCAATACGCATTGGCGAATAAGAGATAGTCGCCGTCCGAAATTCCTTCTAAGGCAAATTCACCGTTAGGGTCCTGGAAAGAGGTATGCCGTCGAGGCCCCCTCTCCGCTAGCGAGGTTAAGGTTATTGAGTATCCCCGGTCGCCGGTCCGAATTCCTCTCACAAAGCCGCTGATCGTGCTGCCGCGCTCACCGCGATAGCGAATGTCGACACTGCTTGTTTCTTCACCAACACGAACACTGATTTCATCTGCCTCATCGCGACTCGATGAAGGTGCATAGGTAGGCATGTTTATGGAAAACGCATTTACACCCGTTGGGGAATAATTGTTAGCGCCATCAGCCGCCACAATGTAAGTTCCCGACGGCAATCCATAAACCCGATAGATCCCTCGATCATCAGTCACGCCCTCGTGAGAAATCGCGGAAGTCTTTCGCCCAGCCTCATCGATTACCATCTCAACCCGAATGGCAATAGCTTCGACTGGTTCGCCTTTCGAGTTTGTGACAGTTCCAGTAACCACCCCTCCTTTGATCAATACCAATGTCACCGAGTCGCTGGCGGTCAGAACGGCCGGGTTAGATTCAGCTGACCTGGGAAGGTAAGCAGGCATCGCAGCGTTGACGGTATACGAGCCTCGATCCAGGCCACTGAATTTAAAAACTCCATCGCGGTTTGTTGTTGTTGTCGTAACCGGAAGTCCCTGAGGTGTAGCAGGTCGCACCCAAACGCTCGCATTCGCCAGTGGCTGGCCGATTTCGCTGACAACTTTGCCGCTGATATCGCCCGTCTTCGATTCTACTTTCGCGCTGGCCTGCATCGTTCGCGTTTGTCGGCAGCTGTTGCAGCTGCGCTGTTGCGCAGATTGATGCCGCCAATAAAATCAGCAAAGCTCCCGCGGTGCGACGATGAGATCTGATTGGGCTAATCATTATGGTACTGGCATCTGAAGTGTGATGGTTACGTCGGCTACCGCGCCGTTCGTAACGACAACCGTCTGTCTTGCCGGCGGAATGCGTTGCGGTTGAGCGGGCGTTGCACTCATTAAGACACTCACAACGATTTCATATGTTCCCGGGATTAAATTATCGACACTGAAGTTGCCTCGTGCATCTGCTTCGATTGGTGGGATAGAAGAGCCCGGAACCAGGTCTTCGGTCCTCCGGACAAAAACGCGAAGTCGGGGAGGAGCAGGTAGCTCCAAGCCAGTTGGTAGTTTTATCGTTCCGCGAATCGCTGCGTTGGCATAACCGACGACGACTCGCAAACCTGTAATCTGCTCGCGTTCTTTGATTTCGACACCACGCGGGTAAATCACTCCATCTCGCTCCAGGCGGATCACCTTAAACGGTTCGCGCGGTTGCAGGTGAGGCATTAGGCGTCCCGAGGCTAAGCCGCTGAAGCGAAAGCTTCCATTAGAGTTGATGGCCGAAGAAGGCTCTGTTCGTCCGAGGTAACCGTCAACGATTTTTCCGACAATTTGAGCAGTAAGGAGATTTGCTCTAACCTTTGGATCATCCGTCCCTTCCAGAACGACTACGCCCGAAACGGACGCCCCTCTGGAGGTCTTGATTACTAAGTCTTCGACGTCTCGATCAGTCACCTCAAACTGCACAGCTTCAGAGTGCCAGTCAGAGTCAGCCGGCGGCTCCGAATAAACCGCATATTTTCCGGGTGCCAGATTCTCTACTTTGAATTCACCGGTTTTTGTTGACTCTGCCATATTCCCCCTTGCGCTCATACCATGTTGGAAGAACACCTGTAGTCCTACGCGCGTATTCGGCATCGGTTGAGATGTCTCACTGTCGACAATACGACCGCGTGCGGTGTAAGTAAGCGCTGGCCCACCAAGCGTGATATCAACATTTGTCGCCTCACTTCCTTCGCTGACGTCGATGACTGTCGCCGTAGCAGGGTCAATAGCGCTGGGGTGAAAGGTGCGCTGGTGCCCACCTTCTCCCCGGCCAGCGGAAGAAGTTGCTTCTCTTCCAGCAGATACCGTGTAGCTTCCCGCAGGCACGCCATAGGCTCGGTAGATACCTCGATCATCTGTGCGAACGTTTCGGAAGTAGGGAAGCGGCCGTGCCGTCTTGGTTGCGGACACATAAACGCTTTCTTCGATTACCGGACGTCCGTCGGCATCAGTCACTTTGCCGGTAATCACCCCACCACGCTCCAACGTGATGTCAATATTCTCCACAGTCTCATTCTTGTTAACGATCAGAGACTTGCGGTATTCGGTTGGGACGTAGGTAGGCGATGCAGCGATCACGTCATAGCTGCCTGGCGGTACGTTTGTGATTCGATAGTTCCCGTCTACATCGGTGGTGGACCTAAAACGAGTTGGTCGAAAGTTCGAACGATACTTGTCACTAATGGCTAACGCCACAACGATTCCCTGTAGTCCTTTACCGCCAACCGTCACCTTGCCGCTGATGGTTGAGGTCGCAGCTTTATCGACAGCGCCCTGCGAGCGCACACTGGCAACAGGAATTAGGAGAAGAAGGATACAGACGACTGTTTGACGGGCAGCAGAGGAAACCATGGCGTCTCTGACTCTCAACTAAATGGGCTACTACGTGGGCAACTAAGCGGGCAAATCATAGCGCAGCCAGGGCCCGCGCACCAGATTACGAAGGTTGTAAAAGCCACCAACCAAAACGTATATTTTCGAGGCGGTTCACTAATCTGTTTCTTCGTCTACTAATGTTACGATTTTTCCTATCCATCGTTCTTGCAGTCGGCTGTGTCGGTAACTTGCCCGCAGTCGTCACCGCTAAAGTTGGACCACCTAAGCCGTACGGTCCGATTCCTTCAGCTCGACAGCTTCGCTGGCATGCCATGGAGTTCTATGGGTTCCTCCATTTCTCCATCAATACTTTCACCGACAAAGAATGGGGTTACGGAGACGAGTCTCCTTCACTCTTCAACCCGACTGACTTTGATGCCGATCAGATTGTCCGTACCGCAGCGGCTGCTGGAATGAAGGGATTGATCTTAACCGCCAAGCATCATGATGGATTCTGTCTGTGGCCATCGAAATACACTGAGCATTCCGTGAAGAACAGTCCATGGCGGAATGGTCGTGGCGACGTCGTGAAGGAGATTTCGTCCGCATGCCGTAAGTATGGACTGAAGTTTGGCATCTATCTCTCTCCCTGGGATCGGAACCACAAGGACTACGGTCGACCTGAATACTTGAACTACTTCCGTAATCAATTGCGCGAACTGCTGACCTCATATGGTCCTGTTTTCGAAGTCTTCTTCGATGGTGCGAATGGCGGCGATGGGTATTACGGCGGCGCGCGTGAGACGCGCAGGATCGACCGCGACACCTATTATGATTGGCTTACGACATGGAATCTTGTGCGGACTCTCCAACCTGACGCCTGTCTTTTCAGTGATGCCGGACCAGACGTGCGCTGGGTGGGCAATGAGCGCGGCGTCGCCGGCGATCCTTTGTGGAGTACGCTGAATAAAGATGATTTCGCGCCGGGTAGGGCTGACGAGGCGCGGTTAAATCGCGGTGACCGTCCTGGCTCGCATTGGGTGCCGGCAGAATGCGATGTTTCGATTAGACCGGGTTGGTTTTATCATCCAAATGAAGACAGCAAGGTCAAAAGCGCGGGAACGCTCGTCGATCTTTACTACGCTTCCGTCGGTCGCGGCGGTTCTTTGTTACTCAACCTGGCGCCGGATAGGCGAGGACAGATTCCCGACGTGGACGTGAATTCACTGCGCGAATTCCGTCGCATCCTCGATGCAACGTTTCGGAAAGACTACGCTCAAGACGCCCTCGTGAGCGCAAGCAATACTCGAGGACAAGGTGATCGACGATTCTCGCCACGAAACGTAATCGACGGCAGACGCGATACATATTGGACCAGCGATGATCAGATAACGACGCCGGAGTTGATTATCGATCTTCGCCGGGAACAAACGTTCAATGTTGTTCGCGTGCGCGAGTTTCTCCCGCTCGGTCAAAGGGTGGAAGCGTTTGCGGTGGATGTCTGGAAGGATAACGAATGGCACGAGTTTGCCCGCGGGACAAGCATCGGGAATTCCAAGCTCGTGCGCGGTAAATCTGTGACCACCACAAAAATTCGTTTGCGTATCACGCAGGCGCCCGTTTGTCCTGCAATCTCCGAGGTGGCACTGTTCGCTGAACCGAAGTAAAGATTCGCGCCCAGCGATTCCACACTTGGCCCAAAACTCTAAGCGGTATCAGTAAGAAGCGCCTGCGCGCGAGCAACTTGCCCTCAACTCTCGCCATCTCACGATCGACAGATGCCCAAAAGTTCAACTCACCACGAGGTTAGCGACATGAGTCATGCGAAAAAACATTCTTTCCGCACTACTACTCCTTCTGCTTCCTTCACTCGCGTCGGTGGCAAGTGCCTGCACCTGCGGAGGGCAGGCTCCATGTGAAGCATACGCTGGCGCCTCCGTCGTTTTTGTCGGCGTCGTCACTAAAACCGGCCTTAAATCAATTCCCAGAAGTGTTCCTGAAAACGCCATGTCAACTACCTTCAAGACCGGCGATGTCACTTCGGCGCAGTTCAAGGTTGAAGAAGCTTTCCTCGGCGTCAGAGCCGCGCAGATTGAGATCTGGGGTGAAGGAACAAACTGTGATTATGAATTCAAGCCTGGTGAGCGATACCTTGTTTTCGCTTATAAAAATTCCAAGACGGGTACATTTCACACCAACATATGTAGCGGAACTGGCCCGCTGGCCGAGAATAACGACGGCCTCTCATATCTTCGTAGCGTCGTTAAGCAACCGCCCGGTGCGACGCTCTTCGGTGAAGTCGTTCGCGAAGTAATCTGGGCCGGATGGGCTAGGCTCCGAACCGATAGCGAAGGCCGAAATCATTCTGCAGAACGGAAAGGAACAATTCCGAAGCTTGAGTGATGGGAGCGGAAAGTTCGAGGTGCGCGGAATAAAATCGGGACGCTATCGCGTTCATACTAGTCCGGCCACCAATCACAGTCGCATCGACGCAATGGCAGAAGAGCCTCGTAAAGAGTGGGAGCTCGACATTCCGGCCCACGGATGCGTACAAACGTGGTTCGTGGCGCGGCCAGGCGGTGAGATTTCCGGAAGGGTCGGTGACGAGTCAGGGATAGTCGGTGGAGATATATATCCTCAAATCCTTTTCGCAGATGAAGAGGTGACCGACACCAGTTATCGTAGCCAGAACCTCACCGAAGGGAAGACGTTCAAATTTTCTTTTCTACCGCCCGGTACGAACTGGTCTCCGCTTCACGACGTAGCGCGAAATACCATCCGCTAGCCAATACACGCGGCAATCGATCCGTGACCCGCGCATTCCATTCAATAAAGCGATTTGAACGTGCCAGCGTGTGTCCTATAAACGGGCCGGCAAGGAAACTTCGCGACACCTTCCCTCGCAACCGATAAAGAACAGTCTGCAAAGAGACGTCGCAACTGACGGCGTGTAAAGAACTGGACATGTCCGCTTTCATGATTGTCAGTGGCGGCAGTGACCTGGTTGCTATTTCTGGCAATAGCATCAACTACGCGTTGTAAGCGAAACATCCTGAAGAGCCACGAATCAATTTCAAATTCACCATAGCCATTAGGCACGGTGACGATGATCAACCCGTTCTGCTTCAAATGGCCCAACGCCGCCGAAAGCAAAATGCGCGGCTCTGTCAGGTGCTCCAGGACTTCTGAAAGAATCACTACATCGTAGGGTGGTGATTTTAGTTCTTCGACTCGTCCACAGACGTAGCTCAAGTTCGCGACATCAGAGCCCAATTGTCTGGCGTGTTCTATCGAAGGAGCATGTATGTCTATGCCTGTGACTTGAAAGCCCAATCGGGCAAGAGGTAAAGCGAGTTCCGAACCATTACCACACCCGACATCAAGAACTCGCAATGAATCTACAGCGCAATCAGGAAACGATTCCTCAATTACATGCTGAACAAAATGGAGACGTTTTAGATATCCCCATAGATTTTCATGTTCACCTTCCATGCGTTCGCGCGGGTCTACGAGATTTCGCTCGTGAGCTGGCCGTCCTTCACATCAATAACGACTCGAGCGGTCGAGTCATCCAGCTCGCTATTCTTAAACTCCAATTCTTCAGGCGTAAGGTTTGACATATATCCCCGCTGGCCCAAACATCGTCGGCACTCGCCGATCTTAAATTAGCGAGTGAATGTGCTCAAGTAACAAACGAACAAGCGGGCGCGAGGGTGGGCGGCGCAAGTTTGAAGGCTTAGAATTTCGCGCGAATTGTGAATTATCGTCAATTAGCGTTCTCAGGAGTTTTAGGAATGCGTTCTAACGCAACAAAGCAGCACATGCTCGATAATGCGGGAGAAGTCCGCAGACTGCACGTGCGCGTTCATGAAACTTATCGTAATCGCGACAAGACACGCGACGGATTCGAACTATGGCAACGCGCGTGCAAGGAGTTTCATGAGCGCTATGACGCACTAGCTTTTCCCGGCGGCTACGATACGGCTGTCGCACGGATCGCGCAAGGCGAAGCAGAAGCCATCGAAGCGGCACTCTGCTTCGTCGAAGTTCGGCCCTACTTCTTTCGCTCAGGCTACATGTTCAAAACCCTGATGCGAAAACTGAAACGCGCTCCACTCGACGCGAAGCAGTCAAAGAGATTTGAAAAAGTCGTCCAGGCTTACGAACAATGGCGCCAGAGGAAGCGAGAGCCCAAAACGTGACAAGGTGGTGCCCTAATTTCACTCGTGTATCTCTGCGTGCCTCTGCGTCTCGGCGGTAAATATGGAGTAAAAAAGCATTAACCGCAAGAGTCGCAGAGGCACGCAGAGATACGCAGAGAAGATTTCCAAAGTAGGGTACTACCCCCTTGAAACACGGTTTGTAGGCATCACTCTTGCTGACTTAAAATTCCAATAATCCCGATAAACACTAAATGGCGAAATGCCTTGAACCGTTAACAGACAGGAGGTGTAGTAGAATCATGGCACAAACATCACAAGCAAAAGCGCAAACAATGCGGGCCGTCGCTCTTGATAAATTCGGCGGTCCTGAAGCACTAAAAATACAAAACTTACCCATCCCCCAAATAGAAGCGAGCGAGGTCTTGATTCGCGTCGAAGCTGCCGGCGTAGGCGCGTGGGATCCGTATGAGCGTGAAGGTCGATTTGTCGAAATAACGGGACTCAAACCGACATTTCCATACGTGCTTGGCACCGACGGCGCCGGCACAATCGCGGCAATCGGTAAAGATGTGACTCGTTTCAAAGAAGGCGATCGCGTCTACGCCGCACAGCTCGCTAATCCAAAAGGCGGCTTCTACGCTCAATACGCTGTCATTAAAGCCGATAATACCTCGCTCATTCCTGGCAACTTGTCGATGGAACAAGCGGCTGTATTGCTGACTGACGCTCTGACCGCTCTAACCGGGTTTGGAAAAATTCGTTGGTTTGAAATCGGGCGAATCGTTGATGGTGTTCGGCGCAAGCGGCGGCATTGGACATTTGGCGGTGCAACTCGCGAAGCGTCTTGGTGCGAAAGTGTTCGCCATCGCTTCGGGCGCCGACGGCGTTGAGTTTTGCAAAAGGCTGGGAGCTGACAGTGTAGTCGATGGACGTGGCGATGACGTTCTGAACGCAGCCAAAGAATTCGCGCCGAACGGAATTGCAGCCGCACTCGTCACAGCGGGTGGTCCGGAAACCGATGAAGCCTTGTCAGCGATCCGGCAGAGGAGGGCGTATTGCGTATCCACACGGCGTGATGCCGGAACCGACTGCGCCTGACGGTGTCGCAATCGAGGCGTACGATGGAGAAAATACGCCGGCACTCATTGAGCGACTCAACAGCCTGATTGAGTCTGGTCCATTTGAAGTTCATGTCAGACGAGACGTTTCCGCTGGAAGAGGCCAGCAAGGCGCACGCGGCGCTTGATGAACATCACCTGGGCAAGATTGCGTTACGGATTGATTAAAGATCGGGTGACAGATTAGAGTGACGCAAGCGAGGGCATCCAGGTGTTTACGGCCATTCGTTAACACTTGAGTGCCCTCCTGCGTCTGAACGGTGATATCTTCAACTCAACTACAACAGCAAACTCAGACGAAGACAACCCCCATGATCGAAAAAACTTCTTGTTCGTTCTTACAGTTATTGCGTTTTTGCTAGTGCAACCTGGGCTCAGGTTCCCGAAAGACAGAAGGTCGTGGCGAGCGCTGAACGAGCGTTCGAGAAGTTTAGCAAGGCGTATGTTGGACCAGGCCCCGGCTGCGCTGCTGCGGTGTCGCTCAACGGAGAAACTGTGTTCGAACAGGCGTTCGGTCTTGCCGACTTGGAGCACAGTGTTCCGAACACTACACAAACTATTTTTGAATCAGGCTCAGTTGCGAAGCAGTTCACCGCGGCAGCTCTCGTACTTCTGCAACAGGATGGAAAGTTGAGTCTCGACGATCCGGTCAGGAAATACATTCCCGAACTACCCGACTACGGTTCACCACTCACGCTTAGACATCTGTTGAATCACACTTCCGGTCTGCGCGATTGGGGCGCGGTTTTGAGTCTTGACCGGCGCGGGCCGAGGCGAACGAGTAATCAGCCAGGATCTGGCACTTGACGTTATTGTTCACCAGAAGGCACTCGACTTTGCGCCAGGTTCGGAATACTCGTATTCAAACAGCGGCTACAATCTCGCGGCGATAATCGTCGAGCGCGTTTCGAAACAGAAGTTCCCAGCCTTCGTCGAGGCGCGGCTATTCAAACCACTCGCCATGAAGAGCAGTTCGTGGAGAGACGACTACCAGCGCATTGTACCCGGTCGCGCCCACGCGTATTCGCGTCAAGGCACTGGACCATGGCGACTGAACATGCCTTTTATGAATGTCTATGGAAACGGCGGTATGCTGACGACCGTCGGCGATTGGATGAAATGGAACGCGATGCTTGATTCGCATTCGCTGGGTGCTGCTCTTGTTAATGCATTGGAAACTCGAGGAGTGCTCAATGATGGGCGGAAGATTGCCTACGCACTTGGACTATCGGTTGCGGAGTACAAGGGGTTGAAAGACGTGTCGCATGGCGGGGCCACCGCAGGCTATCAAACTTTTCTAACGCGTTATCCAGACAAGAAGGTTTCAGTCGGTGTCATGTGCAACGGCACTTCACCGAAGCCGGAGGAATCGCAGAAGGATCATTGACGAAATCGTTGGACCATTTCCCGAAGCACCAAAACCGAAGCAGCTAAAGTTTCAGAGGACGAACTGAAGAAGTTTGTCGGTATCTGGCGGAATGAGAAGACGCACGCTCCGGCGAGGTTCGTCATTGAAAACGGCGCTCCGCGATGGAGCGGCGGGCGCCTTGTACCAATGGGTGGCGGGCAGTTCACTATTGGCGAGAACGTTAAGTTCGCCTTCGACAAGGACGATAAGCCGATGTTTGCCGAAACCGTAGATTCCGACGGTGAAGTCCGACGCTTTGTTCCAGAGAAGGAGTGGACACCGAACGCAAGCGGACCTTGAATCAATTAAGGGTGATTGGTTTAGCGAAGAGGCTGGAGCGACATTCAATGTAGCCGTCAACGCTGACAAGGTGTTCATTAAGAGGCGTCCGGCAACGAAGTTACCGATGCAGCCGCTGTATAAGGACCATTTCAACGGCAAGGATATGTTGTCTGGTTCACTCGGGACAAAAATGGAAAGGTTACTGGGCTTCACGTTGGCGCATCGCGAATGCGCAACATGCCGTTCGTCCGCGTGAGGTAGCCTGCCGCGAGGCCTGCGCGTCTACAACATGGAACGGATACAGAGTAAGTAAGACGATTAGTTTTCTTCCAACGCACGCAGCGCCAAACTTTTGTACTGTGGTCAATCTTCGCCGCTGCGGAGTTCTCGCTCCGAAAGTTCTTCGAAAAGAACCGGCGTACGATGGGACAAAGAAGACGCCGGTGAGAAATACGCGATCAATGTCGAGCGGCTTGACCCAGCCTGGTCCAGGAGGGCACGCACACAAGCCGGCAATCTTCTGAATGTCTTCTTGAATCCACGACTCAAACTGCCAACGTTCAAGCGAATCTTCCAGTTGATCTCGCAGATAGCAAAAACGCAAACTTTCCAATCTCGCGTTCCGTTAACTCAACTTTGGTATGTTGATGCGCGATACAGAGCGACCAAGGTTCTCCGAAATGATCTGGATCAGCGCGGCTAACGCGTCCTCAGGTCCTTAAAAGTTCGTTCCTCATGAAAAAAGGTCCAAATTGTTTGAGTGCGGGACGGCTGTATCAGTATTTCACATTTTACAGTCAAATGACAAATCCCTATCTTGGGTCAAGGCCGGCACGGGGAGCGTTCGTATAGTTGCAGGTCTTTCTTCAGGCGTTCGGCAACGCTGATTTGCTCCGCTCGCTCAGCGGCGCCGATCAACTTTCTTTGCCACTCGACCGCATCGGCACAGCGACCTAGTTCAGCCAACGCCATCGAGATCACTGCTGCATGCTCGAGTGACCCGGTTGCTTTGTACGTGCGTTGCGCCAGCTCGAACGCGCGAGCTCCGTTTCGCAGGTCATGACTCGGCGACGTTGCGAGTATTCTCGCTAATGTAATTGACGTCGCCGTCTTATCAGGGAACGTGGCTTGACTCTTCTCCAAAATATCGAGCGCTTGCTTGTATTGCTTTTTCAGAAACATCAGTTGTACCTGCGATAGTAGCGCCTGCTCGTTTCCCGGATCCGCTTCAACAATTCGCGCGAATTGTTCCAGGGCCAGATCGTCTTTTCCAGAACGCAGATAGGCCTGGGCCAACAAGGAGCGCGCACTTGAATCACGCGGATTTGACGCGATTACAGACTGAAGGTGAGTGATGGCCTCCTGGTGTCGATTTTGACTAGCCAGCAGAACTGCCAGGTTGAAGTGAGCGTTCGCATTTTCAGGAGCAATACGCAGTGCTTCCTCAAATTGCTGGAGTGCCCCAGCCTGATCTCCCAAAAGATTTAACGCGGCGCCCAAATTAACGCGACCGGCTACGCTCTCGGGGTTCGCTGCCACGACCTTTCTAAATTCATCAGCAGCTTCACCGTATCGCTTGGCGTCCATCGCCGTTCTGCCGCGAATCAGGTGCAGTCTTTCACCTTGAATGATCTCCTCGAATTGATCCACGAGTGGATCAGCAACGCGCACCCCAACGGTTCCTTGCAAACGCAGATGGTCTTTCGCTTTTTCGAGCTCCCCTAGACCACGGTAGGCCATTGCCAGTGAGTAATGAACTCGAGTTGCTGCGGAAACAATGGCGAGTGTTCGTTCGAAATACTTCACTGCTTCAGCATAGTTCCGCTCAGAAAGAGCGACTTGACCAAGCCCATAATGCGCGGCGGGGCTATTTGCGTCGATCTTGAGCGCGGCCGCGAAATGTTGCCGGGCGTCCGACAAACGATTTGCTTCCAGGAAGATGTTTCCGAGGTTAATTGACGCCGCGGCGTAACTCGGATTTAGGCTTTGGGCCATCACGTAGTTCTTAATTGCGTCGTCGACTCGGCCATCCTGTTGATCCAGCTTCGCAATCAGGTAGATCCAGCGAAAGTCTTTCGGAGCAAGTCGACTGGCATTCACGTAACATTCTTTCGCCGTCGAGTTAAATGAATAAGCGTGAAAGGTTTGGCCTGCTGAACCGTAAGCCTCGCTGAGCGTCGCATCACTTGCGTTCGCCGTTTTGACGGCTGTAGTTAACGAAGACTGCGCCTTTAAAAGATGTGCGCGCACCTCTGCCTCGACCGATGAGAGATCCGGCCAGTGTACTGCAATTAAATTTGATCTTGGCGCAGGCAGAATGCGCTCAACTTGCTGCGGACGCGCCCCGACAAGCGGAAGCAATAGAACGAGCAAGATGAATGGCAGCAGTTTCATACAGCCTTACTTCGGAACGGTTCCTTGTTTCCACGTGTGATACTTGTTCAGTGGCGGATTCTTCCACTCCGCAGAGCTACCGTCCGGCCAACGCACTCGAACAGTCTCGATGCGTGTGACGCTTCCCAACCCAACCAACACTCGTGGATCGTTTGCTGATAGATAACTGCCGTCTGTTCGCGCACGCCGGTGTAGAACAGGTTTGTTTGAGCTCACGATTTCGACTTTCGTGCCAGGCAGATCCCGGCCGCCATCTTTACTAACGAGACGCAAACCGAGCCAATGATTGCGATTGCCAACCTTGTTCATGAGCAGTCTGACCGGACCGTTGTTGTTCGTAATGACGACGTCAGTGTCGCCATCGTTATCGATATCGCCAAAGGCGGCGCCACGGCCGACTTCCAGAAGCTGGAAAGTTGGTCCAGCTTGGTCGATTACTTCAACAAAGCCGGCTTTTCCAGTATTGCGAAAGAGTTGGTTCGGCTGGCCCAGGGGAAACGGATCACCTTTGCGAATCAGGTCTGGCAGCAATTGCACTGCACCATTCACGACCAGCAAATCGAGCCAGTTGTCGTTGTCGTAATCAAAGAATAACGTGCCAAACCCGGTGAACCGGCGGCCTGGCATACCGAGACCACTCTCCCGAGTACGGTCTTCAAAAACTGCGTCACCAAGATTCATGAAAAGCGTGTTTGTCTCGTCCATCAGGTGGGTGATGAAAATGTCATCCGTGCCATTTGCGTCGAAGTCCGCCGCGTCGACACCCATGCCCGCTTCAGCTTTCCCATCCCGGTTAACCGCGGCTCCTGCCAACAATGCTTCGTTCTTAAACGTGCCGTTTTTCTGGTTCATCCAGAGCTGGTTTGGATCGCCGTCATTAGCAACGTAAATGTCCGGCCAACCATCGTTGTCGAAGTCAGCCGAAATAACTCCCAGGCCATGACCGAACTCTTTGTCGACTCCACTCGCAGTCGTAACGTCAGCAAACTTTCCGTTTCCTAAGTTGTGAAAGAGACGATTACCCGGAGCGCGAAAGACCCGTGGGGTGCAGTAATCTCTTGCAGTTGTTGTGGCGTAACAATTAGGACTGTTGGCTGGTGAAAACTCAGCGTAGTTCACTACCATCAAATCGAGCCAGCCATCGCGATCGTAATCGACGAAGGCGGCGCTTGTGCTCCAACGTGGATCGTCCGTATTTGAACTCCTCGTTACATCGACAAATGTACCGTCACCTTTGTTGAGATACATTTGGTTTGAACCAAGGTTTGTAAGATAGAGATCGGACCAGCCATCGTTATTGATGTCACCAACAGCAACTCCCATCCCATAACCCGTCGCAACGATGCCACTCTTTTCGGTTACATCAGAGAATTGGATCGTTCGCACGCCGTTCTTATCGAGCTGGAGTTCGTTTCGAAAGAGTCTGCCGCGTGGTGAGACATCATCGCGCCACGGAAACTTTGTGCTGTCAGGTTTGTCGGCAGGTTCGAGCACGTTTCCTTGTACGAGATAGACGTCGAGATCTCCATCATTGTCGTAATCAAAAACCGCGACGCCTGCACCCATGATCTCCGGCAGGAAAAACTTACCGGTCATCCCGTTGTAGTGTCTGAACTTCAAGCCCACTTTTTCCGCGACTTCGTCAAAGACAGGTTGAGCGTTAATTAAACAGCGGGTTGGGTGGAGACAGAGAGCTGTCATTGTCAACAAAGCGAAAATTTTTGCGATAACATTCATGAGTTCGATTCGCGCGGGAGTATGTCAGAAACGAACTGAACGTGTGAAGAGCTTGAAAATTCTTGACACCTTGGTTGCCTGCTGGTATATCAAGCCGTCCCAGTTCGACCTCCCCTAACCTAGGTCACTCTTCTGATCCTCGTTCAGAAACACAGGCCTTATTACCTGTAGTCCGTCCACGGCGTTCTCGCCGATTTCCAAAGGAGGTTTCCCCAATGAAAAATCTCAGAAGCGTACACGCAATTGTGCGTGTGGCATTAGTCGTTGTTTGCTTACCGATGCTGGTCCTGGCCCAGGCATCAGATGACAGATCCAAGGGGGTTACGATCAGTGGTATTGGATCAAGCGTAAGGTGGGATGTCGCTGTCCCACACTCGGAATTAACAGTTACGATTTCCGCGCCCGACGGACAAGTCTACCGTAAGGAGTTTAAGGGGCGTTCAGCGGAATTTACGCTTGCAGACAAGAAGGGTGAAAGATTTGCTGACGGTCAATACTCTTACGAAGTTCGCGTTACTCCTCCCATACCGGCTGATGTTAGAGAACAGCTCGCCGCGGCGCGCGGTAAGGGAAATGACGCCGAGGTCCAACGAGATCTTATTAAACGCGGCGCGTTGGCGGCGCAACCGCTCGTGGTCTCGGGAAGTTTCGCGATTCTGAACGGCTCGGTCATTGTCGAGGGCACCATGCAGGAGGGAGGATCAGCTAATGCGGCGGCGCTGCCGCGCGTTTCTCCGCCCGTCACTGGACAGGCGACAAATGTTTTCCGGCCTGGATCTGCGATGAGAGGTGTTCGACGACATCATCCGGTAATCAATCCGTTTTTTGATTTCGTGATTGCCGACGATCTGGTCGTGCAGGGTAGTGCCTGCGTCGGACTGGACTGCGTTAATGGCGAAGTCTTTGGCTTCGACACAATCCGTGGGAAAGAAAACAACGTTCGTTTCCAGTTTGACGACACCAGCGTGACCGCCGGTTTTGCCACGAACAACTGGCAGATCCGAGCGAATGCGCAGGGAAGCGGTGGCGGCAGTTTTCTCGCGTTCGTCGATCAAGGGGCCACCGGCAATTCAGAGACTGGAACGATTGTGTTTGAAGTGGATGCTGGCGCGCCGGCTAACTCGCTGCGGGTGAGTAGCACGGGCAACATCGGTATTGGGACAGCCACGCCGGTGCTGGATGTCCATGCTAATACAACCGACACTCCTGCGATGCGACTCGAACAAAACAATGCGGGCGGCTTTACGGCTCAGACCTGGGACATTGCCGGCAACGAGGCCAACTTCTTTGTGCGTGATGTTACCAGCGGTTCGCTGTTGCCCTTCCGTATTCGCCCCGGCGCGCCGACTAGTAGCCTTGATATCGCCGCCAGCGGCAATGTGGGAATTAATACAGGATCTCCGGCTGCATTGCTCCACGTTGAAAAGAACCAGGCAACTGGAACCGAGATCCGGGTTACCAATTCCAACACGACGAATGGTTTTTCAGGTTTGTATTTGAACAGCGGTTTCGCCCTGACGACCGGCGGCCTGGTCCAATACAACAACGTCACGGGACAGAAGAACCTGTTTGTTACTACGGGCGGTGCCGATCCGGTTCATTTTGGCACTAACAATACGGTCCGAATGTCTATCCTGCCGACTACCGGTTTTGTTGGTATAGCGACACAAGCACCGACGGACAATCTTTCGGTCAATGGAACCGCGAGCAAAACCGGCGGTGGATCGTGGTCAGTATTCTCAGATGAGCGGTTGAAGACGATCAAGGGAAGGTTCAACCGCGGACTGAAAGCCACGATGCAGTTGCAGCCGGTGCGTTACCAGTACAAGCCGGATAACGCATTAGGTCTCAAGTCAGACACAGAAAGTGTTGGCTTCGGCGCTCAAGAGCTTCAGAAGGTTATCCCTGAAGCTGTCACCACGAACTCGAACGGCTATTTGCAAGTCAATAACGACCCGATCATCTGGACCATGCTGAATGCAATTAAGGAGCAGCAACAGGAGATCGAAAAACTGAAACAGGAAATACGTCAGTTACGTGCGACTTCGCGCAAGCGGAAGTAAGTACAGGAAAACTCACGGCGACGCACCAGCGTCGCCGTGAGGCCTAACTACACTCCGAATTGCTTTAGATGATGGTCGGCATGTTTGTATGTGACTGCGCCCCACTCGCGCCACGTTAGTGATCCAAACAACGGATGAGCCGGCCCCATCCCATCACGCTCGCCGGTTCCAATTCGTTCCACCAACTCGAGTAGCGCTGCTCGCTCCTCTTCAAACGCGCTTACATCCACGGGCTTCAACTCAGGCGCGGTCGGCGCTCCTTTTGGGAATGGAAACACGTAGAGAATGAGGTGCTTCAGGGGAAACATCTGGAATGCTCGCTTGTTCACCGAAGGCACCGACAACTCTCCAACGGTCATGAGCGCCGAAAGGCGAAGATGGTGCAGCATGCTCGTCACGTCCATCTTTCCCCATCGGCCAATCGATGAGGCCGATAACGATTGGAGTCTGGTCAGGATCGCTTTCCGGTCGTCCTCGTTGAGGATTGAACGCATCGCCACCCTCCTTCAAAATCTGCCGGGTATTAAACCAAAGAGACTGCTGAAGTATATTAGTAACCTATGTCCTGAGGTTGGACGTTTTTTGTATTTAAGTTGTAGACTCCCCCAAAAGGAGAAACAATGGAACGCAAAGTAGCAAGCGATTACCCGCAGGAACTGTTGGACCTCTTTCACGAATATCAGCATGGCGACATCAGCAGGCGCGAATTTCTCGACGGCGCCGCGAAGTTCGCGGTCGGCGGATTGACCGTTGCGGCGATTTTCGAAGGCCTTCGGCCCAACTACGCCTGGGCCCAACAGATCCCGGCCGACGACAAACGCATCAAGGTCGGTTACGAAACCGTCCAGTCGCCTGAAGGTAACGGGTCGATCAAAGGCTATCTTGCGCGACCGGCAAAGAGTGGAAAGCTGCCGGTGGTTCTGGTCATTCACGAAAACCGCGGGCTCAATCCTTACATCGAGGACGTTGCGCGGCGACTTGCTGTTGCAAACTTTATCGCATTCGCACCAGACGGTTTGACGTCTGTCGGCGGTTATCCCGGCTCGGATGAGAAAGGCGCCGCAGAGTTCCGCAAAGTTGACGGAAAGAAGATGACTGAAGATTTCGTAGCGTCGGCAAAGTGGCTCAAAGCGCGATCCGATTCCTCAGGTAAACTCGGCGCGGTCGGTTTTTGTTTTGGCGGCGGGATGGTGAATCAACTGGCTGTGCGGTTGGGTGGTGATCTGAATGCTGGTGTCGCGTTCTATGGTCGCCAGGCAGCCATCGCCGACGTGCCTAAGATCTCGGCGCCACTGTTACTGCAATACGCCGGCAACGATCAGCGGATCAATGAAGGCATCGCTGCTTACGAGGAAGCGCTGAAAGCTAATAACAAGGTCTATCAGACTCACATGTACGAAGGTAAACAGCACGGCTTCCACAACGACACGACACCACGTTACGACGAAGAGGCCGCGAAGCTAGCGTGGACACGAACCCTCGAATTCTTCAACAAGTATTTGCGATAGCCGGCGCCATTTACGCGCGTGTGACAGATGGAGTTAGTTGGACGTGAGAGGAAGAGTGTGATTGCGCAGGCTTTGGCAAGGTTTTAGTTCGATCTCGTTCTTTGCGTCTTCCGCTACTCGCCTGAGTTTCACGCGGGCCTCCGCCATCGCAGGCAGACGCAGTGCGGCGGTGGTGGCTTCCTTTTCTGACGTAACGATCTTTGCGAGCGTCCAGTAACGTCCCGGGGGGACATGGTCCATGCTGAACGAACCATCTTCAGCAACTGGCGCCGCGAAATGACGGAGTACGTCGTCAGCTTTGTCACTCTTCGACGGCACAACGTAAACAACGATCCGCGCGGATCGCTGTTCTTCCGATAATTCGACTCGACCGCTGAACGACGACGCCCCTTCGGCAAGTGTCGCTTTCATTCCGGATACGCGATCTCCTGTTTTCAATGTGAGCCAGTTACGCGCAAGATCGGTCGTCGAATCTTTCACGCCTGGCATTGTTAACGATCGCAAGTACCAGTACCTCGGGAAAAAGCGAATGTCAAAGTTGTATTGACCTGCCTCGAGATTCCGCAGTTGAAAAGCGCCGACGCCATCGGGCGATGTTTGTAACAAACTGCTCGATGAACGGTTGCGTTGAATGGAAACAAGCGTCTCCTCAAATAATGGACGCGCTTTTCCCTTGCACTCCTCAATCGTCGACGATTCTAAAGCTACTACTCCCGCAATTGACGCCAGCGGTTTTACTGTCAGCTCAATACCCGTGATGTCTGCGCCATTCACTGTGATTCGCTTTGCTTCCGAACGGAGCACCTCGCCGCTTTGGGATCCGTAATCAGCCCAGATCAAATAATCGCCATCTGCGACACCCGAGAACTCGAAACCTTGTGCGTCTCGTATATAAGTGGAGATCCTCAAATCCGGTTCCGAGTTAACAACGCGCTCGAGTTTGATTGTTACCCATCGCGCATCAGGCGTGTTGGCAGCCTTAACATTGCCGCTAACCGAGTGACCGCTCGTGCCCCGATAACGAATATCGATGGTCCGTTCCTCTCCTCGAGCAAGCGAGATTTCTTCAGCCGTATCTCTGGTCGAAGATGGCGCGAAGCTCGGAGCATCGTTGTCGTATGCATTCGCTCCCGCTCCCCTTAACCCACGACCGCCGGCGAAAACAACATAAGTACCGGGAAGCAAGCCAAAGATCCGGTAGACGCCACGATCATCGGTGAATCTATCAAACGACTGTGCCGGTTGTTGTGATCGCTGGCCATTCTCGTCGCGAACCATCATCGCACGCACTCGGACAGCGACGACCGGATCGTTTTCGGCAGTCGAAACTTTTCCCGTAATAACGCCGCCTTTGATCATGTTCACGGTTACTGAATCGCCGGCTCGATGAATCTGCTCGCCTGGATCAACTGGAACGCTGACGTAAGCGGCGGCGCTTACTTCAAGGCGATACATCCCGGGCTCCAACGACTTGATTTCGAAATCGCCATTATCGTTCGAAGGCACAGTGCGACTCTGGCGAGGTGAATTCACGCTAAAAACCGTAATGCTCGCGTTGGTCACGGCTTGTCCGTCGGAAAGTACCCGTCCCTTGATCGATCCGAGTTTGCTGCTGCTGGCCTCAACCTGGGCCAGCGTTTGCGTCGAACAAACGCAAAGGTATGCCGCCAACAATGTGGCTTCTAAAAGCAGGACCAGGCGACGTTTGCCGAGCATCATCACGAATTGATTCAGGGAGAAGTTTTCGGTTTCGCGGTTAGATTCAACGTAAGCGTTATTTCAGTAACTACTCCGTTGCTGGTTACCACCATCTGCCGTGCGGACACCCGTCCGGTTTGCAGATAAGCATTAACGCCAACTTCATAATTACCCGGTGGCACTCGATTCGAAAACAAACTGTCCGCGCGCGTCAACGCGAGTGTGCGCGATCGTCAACGGACTTCCGGGACGAATAAACGCGGCAGTGACCTGTGTGCCCTCTGGGATCGTGCCACCCTCTACACGAACAGTTCCGCGGATTACTCCTGTGCCGTAACCAAAGACGAGGCGAACGCCGGAAACATCCTCACCATCGCTGATCTGAAAGCCCGTGCTCTTATCAACACCATTGTGTTCTATCGCCAGCAGGGCGAAGTCTGGTGTTACATTCCGCTCTTTAGAACGGACGCCAAGCGCCAGCGTCCCGGCACGCAGTGGGCCGATCTGAAAACTTCCGTCAGCGTTAATGTCGCTGTATCTCATGACGCCTACGGAATTGCCTACGGACCATGTATAGGCTTCGAGCTGCGCGCGCGCCAGTTTGGCGGGAACGGAACGATCGGTTGCGCCTTCGATGATCACGGTGCCGGAGATCATCGAGCCACGACGAGTTTTGATTTCAATATCAACAACGTCGCTGTCGCGAATCGTAAACGACTCTGACGCGCCGTAATTATCGCCACCTAAAACACTAATCGCGTAAGTGCCTGGCGGCAGATTGTCTATTTGAAAGAGTCCGTTGCTGGTAGACGCTCCGCGGAGACTTATATAACCGCGCGCCGTGCTCTTGTCTGAAAGCATTGTTAACCCAAAGCCGACATCCGGAACAGGTTGTCCACTCTTCGCATCAACAAATCGGCCGCTTGCGGAAAAGCCACTGAGCGGACGCACAACTGTTATATCTACGCCAGTAGCTTCATTCCCTTCAGCGAGTTCGACGACCTGTGCTTTTGCTTCATCATTAACGTTTGGATGGAATGTTTCCGGATAAAAGCGCCGTCCACTCGTACTCGTGAGCGCGGCAAACTGCGGATCTCCAACCGCGATTCGGTAGGCGCCTCCGGGTAGACCATACGCTCTGTAAATTCCACGATCATCAGTTCGAATATCGTTGATGTTTGGATAGATCGAACTAACAAGTCGCCGCAGGTGCTCCTGAACAGGAAGAATGCGAACACGCTCATCAGTCACGGCGCGTCCGGTGGTATCTGTAACCTTGCCGGTGATCACAGCACCGCGCGTCAGGGTGAAGTTGATCTCCTCGGCAGTCTCGTCTGCCGCAACCGTAACGCTCCTTCCCGGAGGATGAACTCCCGTCGCCTCAGCCACCACGAACGCAGGTACGAAAGGCCAAACAAAGTACGTTGTGGGAGGAAGATTGGAAACACGAAATCGTCCTTCGTCGTCGGTGATGGCGCTCAGCTTCAGTCCCGAGCCGGAGAATGCATCTCCGCTCATCGTGACAGTCACCATCACTCCGGCTACGCCTTTGTTTGCCAACATTACGCGGCCAGTGATCGACCCTCTCTTACTGTTTGGGTTTTCTTGTGCCGAGGCAAAGGGAAGAGAAGTAAACAAGAGCGCGATGAGTAGGATGAATCGCATTGGAGGGCTCACTTTAACTGCGTCAGGGGCGCATTTTCGTAACGCGCCATGAGCGTCTTAGTTCCGAATTGTCTCCATCATTTCAACCAGCACTCTACCCAGCGGCTTACCGAGACTACGACCCACGCTCGTGTTCACTTGCACAGCAATCGCGACTTTATGCTCCGGGAAGTACATCATGTCAGTCATGTATCCGGGGAAGAAGCCGCTGTGACCGTAGGAAGTGCCGGCGGCCGTTTTGCGAATGATCACGCCAAGTCCGTATTTCGTTTCACGTCCAAGCATCGGTGCTGAAACGCCATCGAGAACTTGCGGCAGAAGATCGCCGGAGAATGCTTTGCCTTCGTAAAGCATCTTGGCCCAACGCGCCAGGTCCTGCGCCGTCGAAACGTATCCGCCGCCGGTCCACTCGAACTGCGGATTGATCGCAAACCTTCCACTCACGATCATTGCATCAGTGCCGCCAAATGGATTGTTCGGACCTGCATAACCCTGGATCAAACCCTGCAATCTTGGACCATCCTGCGGGATGGTCCCAGTTAGTTTAAGCGGTTTAAGTAGTCGCCTGTTTGCTTCGTCGTAAAACTTCTTTCCGGTTACTTTTTCGATAATCATGCCAAGGACGATGTAGTTCGTGTCGGAGTAGTCCCAGCCTTTGCCGGCCTCGAATGGTGGTTTTTCATCGAGCAAATAAGCAACGAGTTCGGCGGGTTGCCAGACCTTCTCCGGGTTCGCCGTCAGATCTTTGGTGAACTGTTCTTTGAACTCGTAACGCACAAGGCCACTCGTGTGGTTCATCAACTGTCGTACTGTGATCTCTTTCGCATTCGGCAGACGCGCAAACCATGGTTCGCGTCCAAGATACTTTTCGATCTTGTCGTCGAGTCCGATCTTGCCTTCTTTGATCAGCTGCAAAGCAGTTGCGGCGGCAAATGTTTTACCGACGCTCCCGGCAAGCATTCGATCGTTCGGCTTCATTGGCGTTTTGGTCTCGCGATCTGAAAACCCGACCGCCAGGCCGAACGATTCGCCATTCGCTAGCACGACGCCGACAGTTGCACCAGGAAAGCTTCCCGCTTTGTGCCACTCGTCGAGTTTGAGTTGAAGCGCAGTTTCGAGTGCAGATTTATTTGCGGCGCCTGTCTGCGCTTGAACTATGACAGTAAAGAGCAAACAGACGACAAAGGAGGTAATTGTTTTTCGCATTGTTTGTTGGTCGGGAGTCAAACGCTGTCGCCGCTTAATCGACGAAAACAGACGTCTCGATGCGTCAGCAGAACCAGACCTGGGTCCGCCATGTCCTGAGCTATGTTAAAGGCCTTTGAGAGCGCCAGACCGGACGAGAGTGCGTGATAAAACACCTTGGCCCATCTAAGCGCACTGGTAGGCGCGATCGCCTGATGTCCCGCAACGACGTTGGTAAAGCGAGCCAGCTGTTGACCGAATTTGAGAGAGTCGCACGTGATTATTACGACCAGGTGTGCCCCGCTATCCTTGAGCATACCTTCGATCGCTTGCACTTGTAGCCATTCGTTGTCATCACCGCCTGGGACTGGGTCGAAACGCATGCGGTTGTTTTCCTTGTCCACGTAGAGCGCAAGGTGGACCATGTCCCATTTCTTTCCCATGCTAAAACAATTGTAAAAATCATCGGCCGTGACTCCCTGCTTGCTTTCGACCTGGTCTTCGGAAAAAAACGCATGAATGTATTGGATGTCCTTTTTGAAACGGGCTTGCGAGTATTCCATCGATGCCAGGCAGAGTGCACGCCTCATTGGCACTATGTGCCTGGTCGTTCGGAAACCAAGATAGTTAATGTGTTGACATAGCTTCTCGCGTGTCTCAGCGAGCGATTCGATGATTGAAGAATGGTCGATTATCTCGGGTTCATCAAATCGGAGATGTATAATTCCTTCAAGGTCGCTTGACAGTTCCGGAGCCTTGAGTCCGCCTGGACTCAACCACAACGCCCGGCCCGTTCCCATCTGACCCATAAACAGGCCCAACTCGAAGATGACATTATCGCGAATGGTAGGAAGGTTAATGCCCCTCATCATCGTGGTGTCGTCCTGACCAAACACGAGAAGAGCAAAGTCGTAGATTTCTCCTACCTTGGTTAAACCCTGGAGAATGCTTTCACCCAGAGAGAACTCCGGAGCCTCGTCCCACACGGTGACTTTCGCACAATCAGAGAGAATCTCCTTGAGGGCGTTAGCGATTGGAAGCCGTTCAGTGGAGGAGCCAATGAAGAGAGAGGGTTTCGCAAGCGGGCCGAAACTCGAGAAGTTGTCTGACAGTTCGGTTGCCATTGGAGGTTATCCAGGGTGCGTCAAAGATGGCTAACGTCGGGAGCCCGATTGTTAACACCAGCCTGTGGGGCTGTCAACACTTCTTCGTCACGACTCGTACATTCTTTGATCCCGCAGAAACGGTGGCAGTTCGCTAACGGTTCGTCGCACAAACAACCCGTAAAACTCAGCGCATCGATCCCTCTCGTGATGTTCGGCGAGACTGAGGAACGTTTCCTATGTCTTCATTCAACAAGAGTTCCGCAATACAAGATCAACTTGTCGTTGTGTCAACGTAAAAGTTGCGATTGACCTCGAATGTTTTGATCTCTTCTGTGAATTCAAAAGTCTGATCCACTTCAGTTGGCGTCAATTTTACTTCCTTGCCGTTGATCGTCACTCGGATCGGCATCGCAAACCCTTTCACGACCAGGTCATACTTAAACGAAATGGTCTTTCCGTTTAGCTTGTATTTCAAGACGGGAATCATCGTGGTCCGCAGGTATTGATCGAAGACCTTGCTTAAATCAATGCCCGCCTTCTTCGTGATGTACGCTTCGATCTGTTGCGTGGTGACGGTCTGATGCCAGAAATCGGCGTTGAGCCCGCGCAGGATCGAGAGCCACTTCGCGTCGTCGTTGATGATGTGGCGAATGGTGTGCAACATGTTTCCGCCTTTGGGATACATGTCTCCCGAGCCTGATCGATTCGAATTGTATGTGCCGATTACCGGCCGGTCGTTTCTGATGCCGCGACGAGTGCCGACAACGTAATCTTCCGCGTCTTTCTTGCCGAAGTGGTATTCGACAAAGAGGTTTTCTGAGTAATTGGTGAACCCTTCGTGAATCCACATGTCCGCCGCGTCTTTCATCGAGATGTTATTGCCAAACCACTCGTGCCCGGATTCGTGAACGATGATGAAGTCAAACTTAAATCCGACGCCGCAGCTACACATATCGCGCGCGAGATAGCCATTTTGGAACCAGTTGCCGTAAGTGACCGAGCTTTGGTGCTCCATTCCCGGATACGAAACTGAAACCAGCTTGAAACTGTCTTCATAAAACGGATACTTCCCAAACCAGTGTTCAAACGCCTCGATTGTGCGCGGAACTTCTTTAAACTACTTCATTGCGGCTTCTTTCTGATGGGCCAGCACCCAGTAGTCGAGATCCAGCACGCCGCCTTTGCCTTTGTACTTCTCAGAGAAGTTTACGTAGTTGCCGATGTTGACGTTGACGCCGTAGTTATTGATCGGGTTCAAGACTTCCCAATGAAAGGTCTTCTTCTTTGCGGCGGCATCATGGTCCGTCTTTTTCAAACGACCGTTAGCGACGGCAGTTAATCGTTCCGGCACGGTAACGCTGATCTTCATTCCGCGATCGGGTTCGTCGGACGCCATGATCTTTGTTGGGCCACCAGATACTCGCCCCGATCCCCTGACAGGTCGTGACGATGAAGTGCTCGCCGAGATCGTCTCTGCCCCAGGTGATGCCACCGACCCAGGGAGGATTCCTGCTTACAACCGGTACGCCTTCGTAAAAGACTTCGATCTTCTCTTCCGCCCCTTTGGGCAGGTCCTTGTCGAACATTACCCAGAAAACATTGCCTTCGCGTTCAAATTTGAGTTCCGCGGTCGCCATGAACGACCTTTGTGATCGCCAACGGCGGCTGCAAGTCGATCTGCATTTTCTTGCCGGGTTTTACGGTCTTGAAGGTGATGGCGTTTGAGCCTTTCAACCGTCGGGTTTCAGGCATGAACTCAACGCTGAGGTGATAATGCAGCACATCCCACCATTCCCGCTCCGGCGTGATTGACCCCCGAAGCACTTCCTGTTGAGTAGGATTCCCCGGTTGGGCCACAAGCCGCGGGGCGCTAAAGTGTGACGATAAGAACAAAGCGATCGAGATTAGTATAAGTTTGCGCATAGTCGATTTACTGGACTAGAATGTTGTCCTCTCCTCGGTCCAATCGATCTCAGCCCATCTGATTCGGAGTAAGTGACATGAGATTGCCCGCCATTGTACTGCTTATCCTGCTTTGTTTTTCAACGACCCTCGGCCAGCTCAAGCAAGTCGTCGAAGATAAAGGCACCTTTGGTCTCCACGTTGTTGAGGACCGGATTGCCAATCACAAATATCTTGAGCGCGATAATCAACTGCTGCTTATTGGCTACCGGCACGTTCAACTGCTGGATCTGACAAACTTCAAAGTCATTGAGACGCGACCGATCAGCTTGCCGTCCAGCAAAGACTGGTTGCCTGGCCATGGTCAACAGGATTGGGCCATCAGCCCCGACGGTCGCCACATGGTGCTCATCGGTTTGGAAGAAGCGCGCACCAAGACCAAGACCGAAAACAAACTTGCGGCGTTCGTTGTCGACTTGAAAACGGGAAAACGTATCGCGCGGCTGGATCGTCCGGACAGGATTTTGAAAGCATCCTGGAGCAAAAACGGCAAGACGCTCGTGACAATGGACGCCGGCGGCGCCAGCTTTCGCACGACGACACTGAACGTGAGTTTTTGGGACGGCGAAACGTTTGAGTATCGCCATAGCATACCTCTGGAAAATGCGACCTGGACTTATCTAAGTAAGGACGGTGAACGGTTCTTTGCCGCGTCGGGGAAGGGAAAGAACTTGTTCGGCATCAAGTACGTTGCCGACGCTGACTCCGTCATGCGCATTTGGAAGGCGGGAAGCGGAGAGCTTGAAAAAACTATCGACGTCGGCGACGCCCGTTTCAATCCCAAAACACGAGAGATAGGAATCACTCCGGATGAACAGTTCCTCCTGATGGTCAACAAACACAAGTCGAACTCGTCGGAACATCGCCTGCTCGCTTGGGAAATCAACGGAGGTGTCAAACCAAAGTACGAATTGCAACCGCGACCAAAAATCGACGATTCGCGATTGGAGTTTAGTCCTGATGGAAAGTATTTCGCGGTCGACGTCGGTAGGAACCTGCAAATTTACGAAACTGAAACCGGCAAGTTGAGAGTTGAACTAACGAATGTCGAACTGCCGTCATGGGGTTGGATGGACAACGAGACCCTTGCCAATATCGACTACAAGCAAAAGAATTTCTTTGAACAGGGTTTGCAGCTCAAAGCATTCGATGCGAACGATGGCCGCCTGCTCTTCAAACAAAGATTGGAATATGAAGAAGGCACAAGCCCGCGCAGCTTCGATGCGGACGAGACGATTGTTACCGACACCACGATGCTACGCGCCACATCCCAATAAAAAGATCTTTCTCACCACCAGCAATCAGTTTGCAAAGATCTACGATTCCTGCACGGGCGAGCTTCTCCAGATCGTTGTGGAACCGCTGATCAAAATCGACTTAATGGGTAAGCCCAGGAAGACGCACGGTCATACGGTGCTCTCAGCGGACTGGACGAAAGACGGGCGAACGCTCTACGTCTTCAGCGCCAATCACCAATCGGTTTCGCTTTGGAAGTTGATCGATTGATACCCTCAAACATGTCAATCTTCTTCGACGTTCGCACCCACGCGGAACGTGTGCCCGTCAGGGTGGCGAATGTGACACTCACGGACGTTCCACGGCATGTTGGTAGGCGGAAACGGAGCGACAATGCCGAGCTTCAACGCGCGTTCGTAAAACGCATCGACCTCGGCCGGTGACTCCAGCCACCAGCTCATCCAAACGCTGCCAGCCTGGTTGTCCCACGAAGATTGTGGCATTGGACCACCGCGAGCGCCCTGGCAATTCTGGCAGAGAAAGATCTCAGCCTCGCCGGAAGTGACAGCGCCGAAGGTCGGCGGGTCGCCAAAGTCCCAATTCTTCTGCCAACCCAGCTTCTCAAACCACGCAAAGCTCTCCGGCAAGCTCGTGACGTTCAGTATCGGAGTTACAGCTTGGACCTTCATTTCATTGACCTCAGTTCTTGACGAGCGACGTGTTGTTTGTTTTTACTGTCTTAGCCGCCGCATGCACAGCATTTTCGTTCAATATCTCTTTCTGATCCTAATCATTCTGGCGCTCAACCTGATCGCCGACAAGCTGCGGCTGGCATATCCGATCGTGCTGGTGGTCGGCGGGTTGGCACTGAGTTTTACTGCTCAATTCTCACGCATTTCGATCCATCCGGAACTGGTCTTCTTTATCTTCCTTCCGCCGCTGCTTTACGAAGCGGCCTGGCAAATATCGTGGAAAGAGTTTTGGAAGTGGCGACGGTTGATCGCGAGTTTTGCTTTTCTAATCGTGATCATCACCGCATGCGTTATCGCATTAGCCTCCCGCGCACTGATTCCCGGATTCACTCTCGCGCTCGGTTTTCTTCTCGGCGGCATCATCTCGCCTCCCGACGCCATTTCCGCTACCACGATCATGCGCCGCGTGAACGTTCCGAAGGCGATGGTGAGCATCGCGGAAGGCGAGAGCTTGCTCAACGATGCTTCGTCGCTGATCGTGTTTCGCTTTGCATTAGCGGCGATTATCACCGGGCAGTTTTATTTTCAGGAAGCCGCGATCAGTTTCGTGCTTGTGATACTTGGCGGAATCGCTGTCGGCGTTGTGTTGGGGATTGTATTCTTCCAGATCCATCGCCGGTTGAAGATGACTACGAGTATCGAGATCGTTTTGACTCTTGTCACGCCATATTGCCTTTACTACGTTGCCGAGTATTTACATTTCTCGGGCGTGCTCGCGGTCGTGAGTGGCGGACTGTTTCTATCAAGCAGGCGACAACGACTGCTCAGTTTCGAGAGTCGAATTAAAGGAGTGAATGTATGGACCAACCTGGTTTTTGTGCTCAACGGGTTGATTTTTCTGCTTATCGGCTTGCAGTTGCCGACTGTTGTGCAACAGCTTGGAGATATCAGTCTGCCGAGGGCGATATTTTATGCACTGGTCATCTCTCTTGTGCTGATCGTTGCGCGTTTGCTTTGCACGTTAGGAGCTTCTGCGTTCACCAAATTTGCAAGCAACTTCATAACCGTTGCTGACGCCAGTCCCGGTTGGAGAAATCCGCTGATTCTTGGCTGGTCTGGAATGCGTGGCGTGGTATCTCTGGCAGCCGCGCTTTCGATTCCCCTCGTTATCAACGAGGGTCAGCCGTTTCCATACCGCAACCTGATTTTGTTTATAACTTTTACGGTGATTCTTGTTACTTTGGTGTTTCAGGGGCTGACGCTCCCGTGGGTGATCCGAATGGTGAAGGTGGAAGACAAGTACACCATGATTTCGGATCGGGAGCAGGAAATTCTTATTCAAAAGAAAGCTGTCGAGATCTCGTTGCAACTCCTCGACGAGAAGTATGCAAGCGAAAGGGCGCAGAACGAACACCTCGATAACCTCTTCACGCGATTGGAAATGGACCTGCGATCACTGGACCACGAGCTTAATGTCGATGACCCGACGGGAAACTCCCTTGCCAGATATCAAACGGTTTACCTCGAGGTGTTGGAGCGACAGCGAGCGCTGTTGGATGAAATGAATCAGTCTGCTGATTTCGATGAAGAGTTGATCCGGAAGTATCTTGCGTTGATTGATATGGAAGAGTTCAAGCTGCGCGAGGAACGATTAACCGACGGAGAATCATAGAAATTACATGCCACGAACATTTGACTGTCCCAAGTGTGGAGCGCCCGTAGCTTTCCAGCCTACGACAGATTTCAGCCAAGCAGACCAACACTACGTTGCGATTATTGTCACAGCCAGTTGATCGCGCCTGATGAAGTTGCGGGACGACCGGCGCAGGTGGTGCGCATTGAATTTGGATCTTCTTCCGTTGGCAAGGCCTCGAAATGGCTTTGGTTATTGATCGCTGCACCCATAGTCGGCGGTGTCTTTGTCGTGCTCATTGCGTTCGGCGTACTGGCGCCCAGGTTCTACTCGGAAATGCGGGCAATCAAGGAACCGACGAGTCCAAACCGTCCCAACACTCCTACAAAGGAAAAGCGCAACAGCTTCGCGACTGAATTGCTCACATTCGGAAGCGAAGGCATTGGTCCAGGAATGTTTACTGACGCGCGGAGTATTGCGGTCGATGGCGCCGGAAAGATCTATGTCGGTGAATACACCGGCGGACGGATCCAGGTTTTCGATTCTGCCGGTAAGTTTTTGAGTCAATGGAGTATTGGTGATCGCAAGACGATCCTGCGCGGGCTGACGGTCGATCGCAAAGGCACCGTTTATGTCGCGCAAGGTGGACAGATCGTTCGTTATGCCGGTGAAACCGGAGAGAAGCTCGGTGAATTGAGCTATGAAAGATCTGGTGCCGACGACGTGGCGTCCGCGGCGGACGGCGGTTTAGTAGCGGCGTGGCACAGTGGTAAAGACGACATTGTGGCGTTTGATGCGAACGGGAAAGTTGTACGGACGATTCCTGCGGCGATCAGCGGCGCCAGTGGCGACTCCGAGTTAAGTATGCGAGTTGCGGTTGATGGTATGGGTAACATCTACGCACTCGGCAGGTTCAACAACGGCGTTTTTAAGTTTGGCCGCGATGGGAAGTTTGTGAACCGTTTTAGCAGCGGCGGGGACCAACCGGGCCAACTGCGAGCACCTTACTCGATTGCCGTAGACGGGTATGGTCGCGTTTACGTTGGTGACATCAAGGGCATCCAGGTCTTCGACGCTAACGGACGCTACCTCAACATCCTGGAGCAGAAGGGCATGGCCTTCGGCATGGTCTTCAACGACAAGAACGAACTCTTCGTAATCGCGCGGGACCGAGTGATCAAGTACTCGATTCCCGCGCCATAATCCATACGACCCCCGTGTCCTCTGTGTAGCAAGTTTATGACTTCTTGTTTTCATGAGAAGATTTCTCGCGCAAAGGCGCAAAGACGCAAAGCGCTGCCGCGATTTTTGACCTCTTCCTTTGCGCCTTTGCGCCTTTGCGCGAGCAGATTTTTTGGTTGCGGCTCAGCTGCGCTGCACAAAGGACACAGAGAGGCCGATCCTTAATCAACGAGCCGGGTTGCTCAAGATGTCGGCCAATGCATGCAAACGGTTTGCGTCGGAAGCGTTCTGAGCGGTGCCGGCGCTCTCTTCGACTGAAGGCGCGAGGCCTTTAAGTTTCGCGACTGCCGATCGATTCAGACGCGCAGTCTCCGCGCTCCTTATAGCCCGACGAAGAGTTGCGATCCGATCCGCCGGTAACGCTTGCGAGCGTTCCAACTGATCGATATAGGCCTTCGCCACCACCAACCTGCGCGGCCACACCATCCGTTCCTGGTTCTGAACGTTGAGTGCACGAACGCGCACCGTCTTCGCCGCGTCAATCTCGTTTTGCGACAGGAACTTCGTGGGCGTCAGCTCGAAGATGTCCAAACCGCGCGCGATCTCTGAAGCGTAGATACGACCGTTGTACCAGTACGCCGACCAATCGCCGCCGAGCACGAGCAGGTTTGGAAAAATTGGTCCACGATCGAAGTAAGCGATTTCCACCGGCCGCTCGGCATCCGTGAAGTCCATGATAGAAATGCCACCCTGATACCAGGCTTGCACTTTAATGTCGCGACCCGGAATCGGGACAAGCGAACCGTTGTGGGCCACGCAGTTTTCACTGTCTCCCTGTGCGGCAGGCAGCTTGTAGTAACTCGCAAATTTCAGCTTGTTGTCCTCAAGATGGAAGATCGCGTCCGCGCCCCACTTGTTCGGATCGTTGGCGCGGCAGCGAGCACCGAGTCCGCCACCCCACTCATCAGTAAACACGACCTTCTTTCCATCATTCGAAAACGAAGCCGAGTGCCAGTACGCATAGTTCGGATCGTTAACCGCGTCGATGCGTTTTGGATTAGCTGGATCCTTGATGTCGAGTAAGATTCCATTGCCGGAGCACGCGCCCGCTGCCAGGCCGAGCTCAGAATAGACGGTGATGTCGTGACACTGGTCGCTGTCTGTTGGCTTTTCTATTCCATCTTTGCCGTGAGTACCGCCGCTATTCAGCGCGTTCAAGACACCAGTGCGCGGGTCCATGAAGAGTCGCGGACTCGAGACGACCTTAGCATTCTGCGGCGCCGCTAACGGCACTTTGATAACCTCAATCCGAAACAGCGCCGTGTTCGGATCTTTGTCAGGCTTTTCACCTGAGCAGCCAGCCAACTCTTCGGGTTGACGCACGAACGACGTTCCCGACACGTAAACGTAAACGTTGTTCTTGTCGTTCGGATCGACGACGAGCGTGTGTGTATGCGAGCCGCGGCATGTTTGGACCGCTGCGACCTGCTTCGGTTTCGTGATGTCGGTGATGTCAAAAATTCTCACACCGCGAAAACGATCTTTCTGCGCGGGCGGCGGCGGAGGTTGGTTATTCGATTGTCCCGCAGTAGATGTAACAGCGGGAGGCGGCGGTGGAAATCCCTGTGTGCCGCAGTCGAGGCGGCCGTTCGGCATCTCTACAGAGAGGAACATCAGGTTCTTGTAAACAGAAACGTCATTCTGTCCGCCGGGACACACTACCGTCGTCAGCAGGCGCGCTCTGGCCGGGTTGGAAATGTCGTAGATGCTGACACCGTAAAAGTTTCCGAGAAATAAATGATTGCCTTGAAACGCAAGGTCTGAATTTGCAAACGCGAGTTGCGCGGTCGCAAGCACGGCCGGCTTCGGGATTTTTATGGCATCAGGGATGCCCAGTAGGCCGAGGGTCTGTTTGACCTTCGGACTGTCGGGATCGTTGGAGCCGAGTTGAAACACGTCGGGCTTCTTGACCAGCTGCAGATGCTTCATGCCGAGCGCTGCTTCACCCGCATCGAAAACTCCAGGCGTCAATTTCGCGCGTGGATCATTTGCGTCTGACCCAGTCATGCCCGCCGGCAATGGACCAGCCGGTTCAGGAGCAAACGGGTTCTCCGGCCCCTGGCTCGCGGGTTTCTTGTCGGGTGCTTTCGTGGGATCCTGAGACGGCGAAGGGGAAGGCGTTTGCGCCTGAGTCGTTGTTCCAAAACACAGGCACAAAGCGAATGAAGCTATTAATAGACTGAGGGCGTTACCACGTACTCGACTCATTATTTCTCCTCTTTGGGTTTGTTACCCAGCATGTTCTGCATGATCTTTATCTCAGCGCGTTGACCGCTGTCGACTTCTGTCGCGAAGTTGAATAGTTCCGCATCCTGTCCCGCGCCGGCACTGTCAAATAAATCCTTCACCATCGTCAACGCACCGTTGTGATGCTGGATCATTCCGCTCAGGAACAGATGGTCAAACTCTTCATTCTTTGCATTCTTCAACGCGTCCATCTGTTTTCGCGTTAGCATTCCGGGCATCAGCATTTCATGGCTCGACATGTCCATGCCCGGCGTGTGCGACATTGGTCGTGTAGCTGCTTCTCCCCGGGTCGTGAGCCACCGCTTCATGAAGTCCATTTCGTCGGATTGCGATCGACTGATTCGCGCTCCGAGCGAGCGAACGTCCTTGTTCTGCGTGTGCGATTCGATCAGGGCGGTCATCTCAACCGCCTGCGCATGATGCATGATCATATCCTGCATGAACTGCACGTCGGCCGGTGAAGGCGGCGGCAGTTTCGCACGCGTCGACGAGGGAAGTGTTTTTGTTGGTTTGCCGGGCGCTCCCGGCTGGACCACTACCGGACTTTTGGGTCCCGCCTGCTGCGCGTTGACTGACAGCGATAAAAGACAGACGAGAATACCGGCGGGCACAAACCAGACGGTAAGTTGAAAGCACTTCATTGGTCTTGTTCGAGCAACGAGGGCCTTACCTTACCATAAATCAGGGCACGGAGGCTCATGTCCTCAGGTGTCGGTGGTGTCTTAACTTCCTCTGTATATCTCTGCGTTCCTCCGGGTCTCTGCGGTTATATGTTTTTGCGGTTCTTTTACCTCAGAGTCGCGGAGGACGCAGAGGTACGCAGAGAATGCTGGCAAGTAAAGTGATGAATGTCGCGGCCGCGATCGTAAACAACCGGTATTTCAGTAGCGTCGTAGTCCATTGCGAACGCCGGTAAATTTCGCTCTAATCTTTTCCTAAAACAAATGAGAAACTAGGGCCATGATTAGAAAAGCAGGAAAGCAAGGCGCGAATGGCGGAGGACCAGACGCGGGGCTCGAAGAAGAGATTGATGCGTTGTTCAAGTTGCCCTTGGCTGAGTTCACTGGGGAGCGCAACACCCTTGCCGCGCGGTTGAAGAAGGAAGGCCGGAAAGACGACGCCGACCGCGTGAAGTTACTAAGCAAGCCATCAGTCTCGGCCTGGGCCGTGAACCAACTTTACTGGGACCATCGCGATTCATTCGACGAGCTAATCGTCGCGAGTAAACATTTTCGTCCGGCTTCGACTCGTCTGGCGGGCCGGGTCGCGGGCATGCGCGATTCACTCGATGCGCGGCGCGAAGCGCTGACGAACTTATCACAACTCGCGGCAGACATCCTGACCGAGGCCGGGCACAGTCCTTCACCTGACACGATGAGACGCGTCCTGACGACACTTGAAGCATTGTCAGCGTTCGCATTGCTGCCGGATGGTCCAATTCCCGGGAGGCTGACGAACGATGTCGATCCTCCGAGTTTTGAATCGCTTGCTTTGTTAATGTCCGGCGGCGGGCACGTGCAAGAGACTGAAGCTGCGCCGTCACGACGGTCAGACAAGTCGACTTCGAAGACGCGGGAAAAGACGGCGACCAGCGCCGAAGTGCGGCGTATCGAAGAGTTTCGTCAGGCAAAGATCGTGGCTGCAAAAGCTTCATTGCAGGAAGCAAAAACATCGCTAAGCGATGCGCGTGTGAGGGTACAGAGTTCAGATGCAGCGCAGAAAAAAGCGAACGCAGAGCTAAAAGAGAGTGAGAAGCAGAAACGCCAGGTCGAATCGCTTATGCAGAAGGCGACAGCCGCCTATGACGATGCCGCCTCACGCGCTAAATCGGCAGAGGCGGAAGCACGAGAAGGGGCGCGAGGGGTTGAGAACGCGAAGCGCAGTGTGGACGAAGCGACTAAAGAACTCGAATCCCTCCTACGAACATCGCCTCGAAAGTAGCGGCCCCTATTCCCGATCTGAGGAATCGGTGGTATACCTCTTCCACACTGAAAGGAAGAAAGAAATGGACGAACTAATCAAACGCATCACTGAGAAGACGGGTATCTCCGAAGACCAGGCACGCTCCGCCGTAACGACTGTGTCCAGCTTTTTGAAAGAGAAGTTGCCGAGCCCGATTGCCGGGCAGGTCGATAATGTGTTGAGTGGCGCCGGCGGTATCACCGACAAGTTGGGCGACGCAGCGGCGAAAGTTGGAGGCCTCTTCGGCAAGGATTAAGGCTTTCGGTAGACCAGCGAATATCTCCACAACAAACATCTTCTCACTGTGGCTCCGGGCAGGAGTTCTTCGGCGAGGGCACGCATCTGCCTGATCGTTAAGTACGAATCGTGTTTGCCGTGTTGCTCCCACGCCTTACGAACCTCGGCAGGCGGCTGGAGTCGACCGTTGTGAATCAGCCGCAGGCTCGCACTCACACCGAGCCCTACTCCATCCAGCATCCTTTCAAACAGATTGTCTGATTGAACGAGATCCAATACGACCAAAACACCTCCCGGCTTAAGCGTTTCGCGCATCTTCACGAACAACTCACGCTGCTCGAGGTGGTGAAGCGTCGCTATCGAACAGACGAAATCGAAGTGCGAGTGGGGAAAGTTCCAAGTCATCGCGTCCGCCAGTTGAAACTCCACATTGCCAAACTGAGCAGACCGCGCGCGGGCGATCCGAATCATCTCGGACGACAGATCCAGGGCGGTAACTCGCTTGCAAACCCTTGCCAGATCCCTCGCAAATGCACCGGTACCACATCCGATCTCCAGCGCGTTTCCACAATTCGGCGGAACGTGTTGGAGCAGGGAATTGTGATAGTGGTTGTTGGCAGTCCAGCCTTCCTCATCGAGAAGCGCCAACCGGTCAAAATCTGCTTCAACAGATGACATTATTCATCCATTCCCTTGTTTCAAAATTCACGCTAGCGGTGTTAACTCAGCGAAGCCTGCTTGATTCGTTTCCACCACCTACGGGAGAGACAAACATGAAAGGGTCTGGCCGTGCGGGACGAGAGTCTTGTTGAACACTTGCAGCAGCGCACAGACTCCAGTCACTTCAATAGCACGAATCTTTCCCTTCATTTGCGTCGCTCTTCACCGGGGCGGTAGGACGACTCGAGATTCGCACGGATATCTTCAAGTGTTAGCCACGCCGGTTTGAACTCGCCGCGGGCGTAAAGCGCGGCCTGGTCCATAAAGTGTTTGCTCTTTGGATCACTACTCGCCCCGAAGGTGTGGATCGAAAGCGCGCGAACCTTCGGCGCAAACTCGATAACGCTGATATACGTACCACCCGCAACTCCGTACCGGCGCTTTTGTCCACGCATCGGTGCAGCGTAGAACGTGAAGACAGCGCCATCATTTCCGTTTACCCCACTGACCGCGAGACTGGGCCGCGAATCCTGAAACAAATCTTGAAGGTCTCCGCCTGTGCTTTCATCGACACGTTGCAACCGGCTAAGTTCGCCCCACGCAACTTTCCACGTTCCGAAATCACGCTCGAGTGAATCGAGAACACCCGCGAGTGCAACGAGAGGATCCTGCTTCTCATCTCGCAACCGGCGGTCGTGGTAAAGACTGAAGATCGTCATCGCGATCGAGTCGTTCGCACTTCTCCGATCCCACTGCGCGAGCACGTCATGAACTTCGCGCAATCGCGGCGTGCTATCAGTCTTTTCTTTGAGCAGAAGGAGTAACGCCTGCAATACCTTCTCTGCGCTCATGACGCGCGTGTCAAACGCCAGCCGCGTCCATTCCTCAAACGTGAACTTCGCTTTACTCGCAAGAATCTCACGCGAAATCGCTCCGCGAGGATTGTCGCCCTCCTGGACCATGTACTTCGGAAACTGTTTCGGATCAGGATTGCCTTCGCTCGTCAATAGAAAAGGAGTCGTGTTGCAGTTCTGCATCCAGCCGGTGTTCGGATTTGTGAGTTGCGGCAATTCGTCGATCGTGTGGTAACCCCGCCATTCAGTCGCAGGATCGCTGCCATCGACGGGCCTGGTCCAGTCAAAACGAGGATCACGCCTGGGCACAGCGCCGTTGTAGAGATACCAGGTGTTCCCCTGACGATCGGCATACATGACGTTGCCAAACAGCATGTTCAGCGGCGTCATCGCGCGCTTGAGTGCGGCAAGCGATTTAGCACGCGTCATGTCGTACCACTCGCGCAGCCAACCGTCCGATTCAAACTTTGCCATGCGTACCGCGAGCATTTTCCCGTCGCGCGCTGCGACGATCGGACCGTGATGCGTCTTGCGCATCGTGAACTTGCGCGTCTCGACTCCGGTAGCCGTCTTCACGCGAATCTCTCCGACGTATTCAGTGGCGAGGCGATATTCCTTGCCGTACTTATACGCGAGTGGGCGAGCCGGATCGTCAAACGTTTCCATATAAACGTCGGTGAGATCCGCGGCGTTATCGGTGCTTACCCAGCCGCCATTCTCATTATGGCCCACGTACGGAAGCGGAAAACCGAAGCGCGTGTAACCGGTGAAGTTCCAGCCTTCGTCGCTGTGCACGTGGCCTTCGTAAACCTGGCCTGGGCCAAAGAATGGCAGGTGAGGATTAATGAATAGCATCGCGTGACCGGTCGCACTCTTTGATGGATTAATGACCCAACCGTTCGATCCCGTGTGGTCTTTAAGATCGTTTTCGATCGCGGCAGTCTGCAAGCGCAGTCCGCGCAGGTTTCGATCGCGTGCGAAACCATTTTGATAGTAGTTGTAGCGAATGAAAGCGAGCGTGTACCATGGCTCGATCTTTGTCAGCAGGCGCGGGCGTACTTCCGGATGCTGTGCGAGATAGTAGTTGAAACCAGCGGCAAAGCCGTCGCACAACGCACGCATCTGCTTATCGAGCCGGGCATACTCTTCGCGTGCTAATCGAGGAATCTCGAGTGCATGATTGAGTCGATCGTCCTCGAGCCTTCGCTCGCCGTATAACTCGGAGGCTCGACCGAGTGCGAGGACAAAATTCTCCTCGACGCGCCAGAAGTTGTCTTCCGCTTGAGCGTATGCGAAGCCAAACACAGTGCTCACGTCGGTTCGGCCGAACACGTGCGGAACGCCGTAAGTATCGCGATAGATCGTGACGCTTCGAGCGAGCGATTCGGCTTCGTTTGTAGACTTCTTCTGCGGTTGCGCAAACGCGTTTACATGGAAGAAACAGAACGCGGCAACCATCGTCAGAAAGAGAACGGGCGGAGGTGAGTTATTTGAGCGGTGCATATCATGAAACTCGAGTGCTGAACGTCGATCGGGATGATTTTGCCACAACTACCTCAAAATGAACGCACTCAAACTCTTGTCCCGGTGGGCAAAAACACCGTAGACTCTGCGCGATATCTAACCTCGATCAGACCCCTGATGGTTGATACCCTGAAAAGAAACGGAGAACGAACGATGAAACGATCGGTGGTTGTCATAGCTATCGGAATGTTCGCGCTGCTTTCGTCAGCTGAAGTCTCGCGCGCACAGCGGCCATGGTATCGCGGCAACGTTCTGGAAATCATCAGACAACTCGAGACCAATACTGATCGCTATAAATCATCGCTCGACAAAGGTCTTGACGACAGCCGTCTGAACGGCACGCGCGCCGAGGATGAAATCAACGCCTTCGTCAAGAGGTTCGAAGAGGCGACCGATCGCCTTCGCAATAACGCCGAGGACCAGCAGCACGCACCCAGGGCCGCGCGTGAAGTGCTGAATCGAGGACGCGCCATCAACCGTTTCATGACTAACAATCGCCTCGGGGCACGAGCCGAGGGAGACTGGACCAGGGTCAAAAACGATCTGAATCGGTTGGCAACCGCTTATCACATTCGCTGGCGCTGGTAGCCCGTTCAGCCTGGCTGTCTGTGTTTTTTGCTCATCGCGCTTGACTACATCTCAAACTGACATTCCATTGAAGGTTCAAACACGCCTGTTCGCGATCCTATTCGTCCTCGGATTGATAGGGGTTCTATCTTTTCTGCTGGTTGATCTTGCCGCACTGGTCGCCCTCTTTCCAGTTCCGGCTGGAATGGAAGCTCCTGTTATCACGCCGGCGATCAAGGTGCTCAGTATAATTCAGCCTACTGTTCTACTTGCGGTGGCTGTGTTGGTTGGAGTTGTGTTCGCGCCACGCATTGGGTTGTCCAGTCCCTTTGCCGAGTCAATAGCCGCTGGACGTCCTGCAATTGCGGCTTTGCGGTCTCAACTGGTGCCCGGCGTTCTGGGTGGCCTGATTGGCAGCGGGTTGATTCTTGTGACGGCTGCAGCTTTTAGACAGTTGTTAACGGCGGACGCGATTGAGCGCATTGGCATATTCGGATCGCTCGTTCCGCTGCCAACGCGGTTGCTTTACGGTGGCATAACAGAAGAGTTGCTGTTGCGATGGGGTTTCATGACTCTTGTGGTGTGGATCGGGTGGCGTCTATTCCAGAAACGACAAGACAAACCGACAAGCATCACTTTCGTTGTAGGAATTCTGCTCTCATCGCTCGTGTTTGCGATTGGACATCTGCCGATTGCCGTCATGTTGTTCGGCGAGCCTACCGCCGCGATAGTTTTCTTTGTGATCGTTGCTAACTCCGCGTTCGGCATTGTTGCGGGTTATTTATATTGGAAGTACGGTTTGGAATCGGCGATGATCGCGCACATGCTCGGTCATGTCGTGCTGGTGCTCGCCAGCTACGCCGGAGCATATTTTTAGGGTCTCACTCATCAACAGCTCTCTTCATCGCTTCCTTTGAATCGCGCGCAAATCTTTTCTGTAACCGTCGAGTAAACAGATACCCGAGCCTCGCCATTGGTCCGGGTTTTGACAACGCCAGTATGTCGTACCAGACACTGTCGTCGTCCTGGTTCCATTCGACGATGAATCTCTCTTCTCCTCGTTCCGCGTGCTCCGCGAGGGTCCCATACGCAAAGCCATATCGCTCCACCCGCCCGTGATCTTCGACAACGTACGCAATGCGACAAGCGTTCATGGACCAAAAGCCGAGATGGTTGATGACGACCGCTACAGTCGCTCCTTTTTCTATCGGTGTTTCACTTGAGAATAAATGTACCCAGCCGAGGTCAAACGTCTTCCATTCCCGGATCGCCGCGATAGCCGCGTCGAAACAATTTGCGCCCGAACCGAGCTGTACGCGATTATGGTCCATCGTGTACCCCTGCACCGCAGGAGTGCGCGTAATCCCGACCGGACTGTAAGAGAAATCCGATTGCTGTTGGGCCGTTATGAAGGCGCGAATTTGGAGGTCCGAAGGTTTGCGCAGAAGGAACATGCGAGACGAAGCTCACCACTTAACTGCTGATTCATCAAAGCACACAGCGTCGAGCATGCTGTCGAACACTGTCGCTGCTTCCGTTGAGTTTTCCTGATACGTCTTCCGACGTCCTTTAGCTCAAAGGCACGCGCGGTTGTGCTCAGACTCAATAACGCGTGATTAGCAGGATCAGTTTCACCGGCAAAAAGAATATCGCAAGGTCCATCTTTCCACCACCGTGGCACAAAGTTGCCGCGTCGCGCGATCATTAAAAGGCGTGGGGATTACCGTGGTCTACAAGCCGACTCTGGTGTTTACGATCATTTTGATGGGCGTGGGCACGTGGGGTTTTCGTAAGCAATTGAATTAAGGAGCTGGCTTTACCATTTGATGTAGCTTCATCGTAGTGTTCCAGTTGCGGATGGTGAGGTTCTTGTAGACGGGTCGCTGCACGAGTTTGTTCAACTTACTTTGCGTGGCTTTGCTGACGAGCCTGCGGAAGTAGAGTGCGTGATCGCCGGCGGCGACTGTATCGATGCCGGGTGCAGTTGGGACGTCTTTCAGGGCCTCGCTCGTCTTTAACGGTTCTTTGACGAAGAGCACGTCGTAGCGGTACTGCTCCGGGTCGTTGCCGAATCCTTTTGGCGCCTGGGCAACTACTCGCTCCATCTCGCTGCCCGATACAACGACCACTTTTGATTCATAGTTAAACGCATCGCTCAACGCCTCTTCGATCAACGACGTGAGCTTTGCTTTGTTCGTTTGCTTTGAGGAGAAGATAACGTTGCCGCTCTGGATGTAGGTCTGGACGTCGCCGAATCCCATTTTGGCGAAGCTGCTTCGCAACTCGATCATCTTGATCAGGTTGTTACCGCCGACATTGATACCGCGGAGCAGCGCGACGTAACGATTTTCACTCATCGTTGAATCTCAGTGTGCGTGATCATCAACACGAATCCGTCCGGATCTTTTACCTCGAACTCGCCGCGTGGTGAATAGAATGGATTTGAGATCTCACTTGGATTGAGGCCAGCTTCGACGAGCGACTCACGCGCCGCAGCGACGTCATCAGTGTAAAGGTAGAACAACACCCGCTGCTGATCAGCCACAATCTCTTCATTGGCCGCCGCCAACATTAGCTGCGCCTCGCCACAGTGCAACCACGCCCACGTCGGCTTCGTCGCCCCCTCCTCCGGGAACGTATTCCCCACCTCAAACCCAAGATGTCTGTAAAATGCCATCGAACGCTCCACATCCGCCACAAACACCATCGGAACCAAATTTCGAGTCTGCATCATTCACCTATGATCTTCACGAGTACGCGTTTCCTTCGCCCGCCATCAAACTCACCATAAAAGATCTGCTCCCAGGGGCCGAAGTCGAGGCGAGCCTTGGTGATGGCGACGACGACTTCGCGGCCCATTATTTGTCTTTTGATGTGAGCGTCGGCGTTGTCTTCTCCGGTCTTGTTGTGATGATAACGACTAATGGGTTCGTGCGGGGCGAGCTGCTCGAGCCATGTTTCATAATCGTGATGCAGCCCGCTTTCATCGTCGTTAATGAAAACCGACGCCGTGATGTGCATCGCATTCACCAACACCAACCCTTCGACAACACCACTCTCTCGTAAGCAGTCCTCAACCTGCGGCGTGATGTTGATAAACGCCCGCCGCCCCGGCACACTGAACCACAATTCTTTCCGATAGCTTTTCATTCGCCCCACACTGGTGGTACTATCACCCCGCATCCGGGCAGCGATTACAAGTACCTCGCGACGCGTTAAATTTCAATACCAAATAAAGGACCGTACCCTCATGCGCAAACTCTCTATCACCGTCAATTCATCACTACACTCATTCTGTTCGCACTAGCAGCGCCAACATTCGCGCAGCGACCATTCAACAAGGCCGAGTTTGTCGCACGGCGCGCGAAGCTGTTTGAGAAGATCCCCGACGGTATCGCGATCGTCTTCGCGGCCAAGAGGCCAGCACTATCCCGTTAAGTTTCGACAGTCACCCGACTTTTACTACCTCACAGGAATCGAAGAACCGGGCGCAGTCCTGGTCATGCTAGGACCAACCAAGGGCGTCGTTCTTGTTCGCACCCCAACGCAGCCAACCCCAGATACGCGCAGACGGTCCCGGCATCTGGCAGTTGGATAAACGAGAAGAAGTTTACGGACTCACACGAGTACATCCAATCGACGAATTTTTCTCGATGCTTCCGTTCTGGGCCCCGCGCGTCAAAAAGCTCTACATGTTCAGCGGTTCGCAGGGCAACGTCCAAAACGCACGCGAAGAACTCGATTACTACGAACTACTGGAAACGACGCAATCAGGCCTCGGCGGCGTGCCTGATTCGATGAAAGCGGCCGGCGTGGTCCGACAGATCCTCCCACAGCTTGCCTTCAGCCGCTGGACCAGTTGCTCGACGAGATGCGCTGGGTCAAGTCGGCTTACGAGATCGAGTTAATCAAGAAGAGCTCCGAGATCGGCGCCGAAGGTGTGAAAGAGGCGATGAAGGGAACCCGACCCGGAATGTATGAGTACGAGATCGAAGCCGCCGCCCGCTACATCTACACTAAGCGCGGCGCACGCGGTGACGCGTTCCGGCCAATCGTCGCATCAGGACCAAACACTCTGATCCTCCACTACTCGACAAACAATCGTCAGATGATGGACGGCGACGTCGTCTACATGGACTACGGCGCCGATTACGAATACTACACGTCCGACATCACGCGGACGTGGCCAGTCAACGGTCGCTTCACTCCCGAGCAGGAAAAAATGTATCGCTGCATTCTCGAAGCGCGAGACGCGATCATCGCCGCAATGAAACCCGGCGTAACGATCAATCAGCTAAGAGACGTCGCCGGCGAAGTTTATAAGAAGCATGGATTCGAGAAAGAGTTTCTGGAGCTCGGACGTTATATTGGCCACACGATCGGACATCTCCGTGCACGATGTTGAGATGCGTGATCGAAACCGTCCACTCGTAGCGGGCGTCGTTTTCAACGTTGAGCCGTTGCTCGAGCTTCCGGACAAGAAGATTCACATGCGACTGGAAGACACGGTATTGATTACGCCGACCGGTGCTGATAAACATGACAGCAGGCGCACCGGCCGGCCTCGACGAGATCTACGCGCTGATTCGGCAGAAGGCGCTCAGCATCAACTGAATCAGCGAATCCAAACAGCGAAATAGTTCGATTTGACGAACTATCTCTGCCTATCTATAATCCTCACCGATGATCGATGAAGACGTATTTGAAGTCCAGCGGCTGTATCCCCAGATCTATCTCGCGTGCCATACGGACCACGTGCGTGCGGCGTCTACCAAGTGGCGCATCTCGTCACAGGATGCGTCGATTCTGGTTCACCTGGATCGAGAGTCCGGAATGAGTCCACGTGCGCTCGCGTCGCATCTCGGCGTCGCGCCTTCGACACTATCCGCCGCCCTGTCGCGTTTGTCGGAACTGGGTTATCTGACGAATGAGCCGGGCAAAACAGATCGTCGCAAACGTGAAATTCGTCTGACGGTGCGGGGTGCGGAGGCGATCGCGTCGACCTCAGTCCTCGATGCGGAACGAGTGCAGGCGCTGTTGAAAAAGCTTAAGCCGGCTGAAAGAAAAGCCGCCGTAAACGGTCTTGCATTACTTGCGGAAGGCGCACGTCGTCTAAAGGACTAACATGAGACTCCTGATCTATATCGTCGTGGCGGTGGTTGTAGCCCTGGTCCTGCTGGTCGGAATCATGGCGCTCATTGGTTCACGACTGCCAAAGAACCACGTCGCTTCGCGATCGATCTTCCTGCGCAAGTCTCCACAGGACGTGTACGCTGTCATCCGTGACTTCGCGTCGATGTCGAAATGGCGATCCGATGTAAAAAAGGTTGACGTCGAAGCACAGCCGGGTGGTCCAGTACACTTTCGCGAGGATAGCAAGCACGGCACCGTTAACTACGAATTGATCGAAGACGTTCCAAATCAGCGGATGGTAACGAAAATCCGCGATACGGATCTAGGATATGGAGGCCAATGGACCTACACATTGGCAGCGGAGAACGGCGGTACGCGCGTGACGATCAGGGAAGACGGCGAAGTCTCAAACATTCTCTTCCGTTTCATGTCGCGCTACATCTTCGGACAGACTTCTACCATCGACTCCTATCTCACCTCTCTGGCAAACCACTTCGGCGAGCAAGCTGTTCCACAGTAGTTATTCGAATTAGCGAACGATCGCTTCCTGCTTTTGCTTATCCGCTTCAGCCCAGTCTTTCGCGGAGACGAACGACTGGCTGTCATAGATCAGCAGGATCATTCCGACTGGAAGGCGCTTGCTAATCTCTTCAGCAGCCGACATCGGAATACGAACACAACCGTGACTCTGCGGAGTCCGAGGTACGGATGGGTTCCCATGAATCGCAAGTCCGTCGCTGAAGTAGTTGGGGTAGTAAAGCAGTCCGAGTGGTGATTTTCTCCACCCGGCGATCTTCGCGTAGATCCGGAAACGACCTCGCGGCGTGTAGGCAAGACCGCGGATGCCTTTTTCGTTGTACTGTTTGTTACTGCCGGTGGAGACGGGAAGAATCTTTTCTACTGCGCCATCGCTATCGATTAACAACAGCAACTGTTTGTCGACGTCGACTTCAACATGCGCGTAACCCGCGTCGCGTGGTTGCGGAGACTCTGCGTCGATGATCGCGTCAAACTCGGCGCGAGTGAGTTGACCGGTAACTTTGCGTCCTTCCCATTTCTGAAAGAGGACGAGCGCGTTTTTCGTGGCCTCGTCGATCACGCCGTCGGCTGGACCAGCCTTGTAGCCCATCTCCGATAGACGACGTTCCGCTTGCTTACGCTCGGTAAGCGTCGGTGGACGCTTCACCACACGTTTCCGTTGTGGGCCGGCGAGAATTTCCCCAGGCCCAAGCAAAAGCAGGGCAACGGCGAAAAGAAATGCTACTGACAATTTATGCAACGCAGACACGACAATAACCCCTCAACCTTCGGTAAAACTTTCAAATTCGGGGGGAATGAGTGTCGGGCGGGGCAATAGTCGCTAATAACAATACCAACTAAGGCCCGGTAATTGCAAAATATTCGCAACCAAATACCCGGCCCAGTAATCACTATAATGGAGTGACTTGTTAGCGACCGCGAATCGATGACAAAGCGAATCGTTCTCATACTTTTCTTATTCGCCGCTGTGGGCGTGACCGCCTGGGCGGCGATTCGTTTTGTGCTGCCCAAATGGCATGCGCGTCAGGTCCGCCAACCGGCTGAGATCGCTACGGCACACATTGCTGAAACATGGGATCAGGCGGCTGAAAAGGTCAAAGCCGATCGCGGCGAGCCTGCGGGTGTTAGCGCGCGCGTGGAGACACCACCCGAACTCAAGCACTACGAAGAACGACATTGGTTCCTGGCTACCCAGGTGGCAGAGGTCGCGGAACATCGCGTCCAAACCGTTCAGGATTACATGGACCTCGCCGCGATGATTGAACGTGGTGAGATGGTGACCGTGCCGGCCCTCACCGACAGTTATATCTTGTTCGGTATCGGCCAGCGCGCGACCGAGGAGGCGTTTTCACGTTACACAGACGATCGCAGCATTGAGCTCTACAACGAGTCACAACTCGGCGACGCTTACAAACAGCTCGACGAAAAGCGAGCGCGACTCCAGGCTGACATTGCGTCGTTGAAAAGTCAGGCCGGGAGGTTAACGAGACGCGAAAAGACCAAACAACGTGAATTGCAAAAACAGATTTCGGCGCGCGAAGCGGAGTTGGGCGCAGCGAGTAAAGAAAAAACAGAGCTCGACGAGGTTTACGGTAATGCTGAGACGCGTCAGCGGATGTTTCGCGATTACGAGTCGTTACAGTCGCTGGCGAAGAATTTCGCCGGACGCTCGTATGATTTGAACAACTCAGTCCGATCGACATGCGCTTAAAATGACGTATGCTGAGTTCGCTTCGGCCGCAAGCGTTGAAGGTAATGGAGGAGGTGGCGTCGGCGTATCACCGGCAGTTCGCTCGACGTTTGCCGGTGAGTTCGCTTGTCCGGCCCGAGCAGTATCAACGTGCGTTGAGACGCGTGAATCGTAACGCGATAATGATCGACACGCCGCCACATTCAACCGGACTCGCGTTCGATATCGATTATCCGTTACATGAGCGCCGCAGAACAGGCGTTCGTAATGGAAGAGCTTGCTCGTCTCAAGCGAGAGGGACGTATCGAAGTCATTCGCGAACGAAATGCGAACTATCATGTTTTTGCGTTTATGAACGGTGCGCGTCCAAGTGACGACCTGATAGCCGCTTCGCTCGAAGAGGCGCGCGGGCCGCAGCAACAAGCCCATCACGCAGCCGCGTGAAAAGCTCCCGTGCAAAGAGCAAAAAAGTCACGAAAAAAACTGCGAAATCTCGCCGGCCACGGGCAACCTCGAAGCGCCGGCGCCGTTAACTCTTTTGCGCCTTTTGTGGCAAAACTGTCGAACCCGAAGCGCGACACGTGCATCGGACTAAGTACCGCTTATGAAGAATCGTAAAGTTCATCTCCTTGTAATTATTGGTCTGATTGTGGCCGTCGCGAGTGTTGTTGGTTTTACTGCAAGTGGCAGTGGCAATCAGTCACGGTCGACTACGAGCAAACCGGCAATCAAATCGACCGTCTCAACGAACGTCCCGAAACCGAAATCGACGGCGTCTGCGACATCTGCCGCGGCGGCGCAGAAACCAGATCTTCCGGAACGAACTAACCTGGACGTTTGGCGGGAAACAGCAGCGTGGTTGGTATCTCTACGACGCGTTGTTAGCGGAGACACTCGATACTAATGATGATCCCGTCAGCGATGACTTTGCTCAGGCAGTTACGAAGTGGCAGAAGCGAAGAGGTTTGAGCGGCAGCGGCATGCTCGATCAAAACGCGTGGATGGCGATGGTCTCACACTGGCAGGGAAATCGACTCAAAAACCGTGCGAGTGCGACGCCGGATCAATTCGTCACAGCACCATCATCGGACTTTTACGATTCGTCGCGAGCTGCAGAGCACCGTCAGGTCGAGCAGGCAACATATAACGCTTACTTAAAAATGCTCGCTGCCGCGAAAGAGGATCTGAAACTCTCTTCGAACGACAGGTATCTCAAGATCATCTCCGCGTTTCGTTCACGCGAATACCAGGAAGATGTTGCGTCGGAAATCACCGAACGCCGGAAGCGCAGGTCTTGCGGTCAACAACAGTCCGCACTTTACCGGACGTGCATTGGATCTTTACGTTGGCGGCGATCCAGTCGACACGAAGGACGCCAATCGCGCGATCCAGGTCAACACTCCGGCTTACAAGTGGCTTGTGCGCAACGCGGAACGCTTCGGTTTTCGCCCGTACTTCTACGAGCCGTGGCATTGGGAATATGTGAAGTAATTATTGAGTTTTCTGTGGCAGGGCTTGATCGATCGCGTCTCTCAACCTGTCGGCACTCCGTCCCGGCTGCGTAACCCGTCCAGTGCTTTACGATACGGCCCTGGGTGTCGGTGACGATCGTTTGCGGAATTCCGCTTTTCCGTTCATCAAGGTTCGGGCCAACTCGCGATCGGCCCAACCAAGACGGAAACCCCAGATGGATTGACGCACAAACTTCTTCACCGCGTCGCCAGCTTCATTCGGATCCTCCGCGGTTAAGGCGACGAACTCCACTTCCTGACCCTCGTAACTCTTGCGCACCTTTTCGTAATCCGGCACCTCGCGACGGCATGGTCCACACCACGTCGCCCAAATATTGATCACAAGAACCTTGCCGTCGAAATCGGCGAGCTTGAAATCGCCTTTGTCGATGCCTTTGATCTTACGCTCGCGCAAGCTCTCCGACAGAAACATCAACGGAATGGGCGCTGCGGTCGTCTTCGGCGCCGGATCAGGGTTGATTGGCGGTTGGACAGGAGCGGTGTAGGTCGGCTGCGGATTCGTGATGCGCCGTCCCGATTGCGGAAAGAGCGTAATCGCCGCGACCAAAACAATGAGGGGCAACAGGAATAGTTTTTTCATAACAGGACCTACGGGTTGAATTCTGATCGACGAGAAGATCAGGGCGCTAAGTTGGCCGCAGTTTCTCATAATCCGGCACTGGAGAAAAGGTTCGGCGGTAAGAGGTGGTGTCTTGGTTTGCCAGCATTCTCTGCGTACCTCTGCGGTCCTCCGCGACTCTGCGGTAAAAGAACCGCAAAAACATACAACCGCAGAGACGCGGAGGACCGCAGAGATACACAGAGGAAATTTAAGAAACCACCCGGTAAGGATGTTGTTCGCCGGACATTGGTCGGATATCATCCGGCGCGTCTCGAGAAAGGTCTCTAATCAACAGTGAAACACTTTTTCCCCCTCGTCATCGCCCTGTGTTGCGTGTACTACACGGCTTCTGCCCAACCAGTGTTCCAAAACCACGCTCAGACAGACGTGCCAATCATCGACGCGCATACCCACACTGATTTTTCCGGCGGGCCGGAACGAACCAGCAGTATCGCCAAAACAGAAGCTCAATACTTTAAAGAGTGGCGCGAAGCGGGACGTCGTCGGCGCGGTAGCCCACACGAGCCCCGTTGGTGCAAACTTTCACGACTTGAAGAACCGCAACGTAGTTTATTGCGCCGGTGTTGGCATAACCATTGACGCCGCCGGCATTGAAGCAGGGTTGAAGTCAGGCAAGTACGGCTGCATCAAGATCTATCTCGGATACGTTCATCGTTTCGCGTACGATCCAGCGTACAACGCGATCTATCGACTCGCGGAGAAGTATGACGTACCGGTCGTCTTTCACACTGGCGACACTTACTCCGCGCGCGCGAAAGTGAAGTACGCCGACCCGTTAACGATCGACGAAGTAGCAGTGGACAACCCGCGCGTCAGGTTTGTGATTGCGCATTGCGGCAACCCATGGATCGAGTCCGCGGCCGAAGTCACATACAAGAACGCGAATGTTTACATGGAATGCTCCGCGATGCTGATCGGAAATCTCGATCAAATGCCAAAGGAAAAGGTTGAGACGTATGTGACAAAACCGATTGCGTGGGTGTTCGGTTATCTTGAGGATCCGCGCAAACTAATGTTCGGCACTGACTGGCCGTTGACGTCGATGAAACCGTATCTCGACGCATACAAGAAGGCGATTCCGCAGGAACATTGGAAGGCAGTTTTTCATGACAACGCAGTGCGAGTGTTCAAGTTTCCAGGCTGGAAAGATCTGAAGTAATCTGTGTTGAAGAGGACTTCGCTTGTCGGCTGCAATCGCAATCAGAAATCTCAGCAAGTCGTATCCGGGAGCGTTTGAGTTGCGCGCGTTGCTGCGCCGCCCTCCGCGAAAGCAACCCGTGCAAGCGCTGTGCGACGTCTCATTCGACGTAAACGAGGGCGAGATCTTTGGTCTCATCGGCCCAAACGGTGCGGGCAAGACCACGTTGACCAAGATAATCGCGACGCTGGTCCAACCGACAACCGGCACCGTTACCGTCAAAGGCTTCGACAGCGTCAACGAGTCGGCAGCTCTGCGAAAATTAATCGGTCTCGCCGCGGCTGAAGAGCGGAGCTTCTACTGGCGTCTCACAGTCGAGCAGAACTTGATGTTCTTCGCCCGGCTCTACAGTATTTCCAAGCGACAAGCGCAAGCCCGAATCGACGAGTTGTTAGCGCAACTCGATCTCGAACACTCGCGTAGCAAACGATTCGGCGAACTCTCAACGGGAAACAAACAACGGATGGCGATCGCGCGCGCGTTGCTCAATACGCCACCGATTCTCTTGCTTGACGAGCCGACTCGATCACTCGACCCACTTGCGGCCGCGCGCATGCGTTCGTTCATCGGTTCACTCGCGGCGGGTGATCCGCCGGTCACGATCCTGCTCACGTCGCACAACCTGAATGAGATTGAAGAGCTGTGCCAGCGGATTGCGATTATCAGCCATGGCCGCATTCGTGAGCTCGACACGCCGGATCGCATCCGTACGCTTCACAAGGCCCGCGAGCGCGTCCGACTCGTGCTTGAAGGAATCTCAATCGATCGCGCAGTGAACGTCCTCGCGCCCGCCTTTGCGGATGTTGAAGTCGCGCAGGATGGACCACGTACCCTTGTAACGTTTTCACGCGAAATAGGTGACGATCGACTCGATCGCGGGTTGCGCGCGATCCTCGCGAACGGCACGCGCGTGGTCTCGTGTGAAACAGAACGAGCCTCGCTGCTCGAAGTTCTGGAAGCGTACGAACGCGAGGAGGAGGTGAAGAGGGCCATCGATGAAACGGATACTGGCATTGTGGGATCGTATCAGGGCTTTCGTGATACGCGACTTCCAATTAGCGATCAGCTACCGGCTCGCGTTTTTTTTCCGCGTTTTGTCGATCCTGATCTTCGTTACGATTGTTACTACATCTCGCGCACTTTCATGGCCCGGGCTGAAGATGTTCGGTAATTGGCGGGATCCACTGGCTGCGTGGATCACCGGTCTGGCGGTTTTAAACTACTTCATGACGAACTTCTCGAGTCTCGCAAACGCGATTCGCTCAGAGCAGTTGCAGGGGACGCTCGAGAGTGTGTTGATGACGCCGATCAGCGTTCCGGGCTTGATTGTCGCGAGTTCGGCACTGGACTTTATTCAAGCAACCCTTTTTTCCTTGCTCTATCTCGTTTTCGGCGCGGTCTTTTTTGGCGTGACGTACCAGGGTAGTTATCTGCTCGCGTTTTTGATTCTGATCCTGACGACGATGGTGTTCGCATCGCTGGGAATTCTATCGGCGAGTTTTGCGATGGTGTTCAAGAAGCCCGATCCAGTGGCGTTACTCTTCGGTACGGGAACGGCTGTGTTCTCGGGCGTGTTCTTTCCACCGCAATTGCTACCTTCCACGATGCAACAGGTCTCGAAAATCCTTCCCGCTACGTATGGCTTGTCCGCGATTCGCGGAGTCCTAATCGAAAACAACGGATTGAATGAAGCGCGTGGACCGATCATCACGCTGCTCATTTTCCTGGCTGTGCTGCTTCCCCTGTCGCTTTGGATCTTCTCTCGCGCCGTCCGTCGCGCGAAACGCGAAGGAAGTTTGATTCAGTACTAGAGCCGATATTTAAGTCGAAAAGACCAGAAGTGGGGCGGAACAAGCACGCCCCAAATAGCCCCGTTACTTAGTTCCGCGACGTTTCCGCCTTCGAACCAATGTACTTTTCAAACCAGTCGAGGTTCGCTTGCATCGCCGCCAGTTGCATCTTCGGCTCGTTTGGACCATGAGGCTGCCGCGGTAGCACCAGCATGCGTGACGGCACACCCTGCGCCTTCAGCGCGTTGTAAAACTCATAGCCCTGCGAGATCGGCACACGAACGTCAGCCTCTCCGTGTTGGACCATCGTCGGCGTGCTGACACCCTTCACATTGAACATCGGCGAATGCTTTTGATAGACGTCGATGATGTCCCACGACTGGCCGCCAAAATAGTCAGGCACAAACCCGGAATGTCAGCAGTGCCATTAAAGCTCATCAGGTTAGTTACTGGCGCACCAGCCGATGCCGCTTTGAAGCGCTTCGTTTGTGTGACGACCCACGACGTCATGAAACCGCCATAGCTCCAACCCATCACTCCTAGACGATTCGGATCGGCGACACCGATCTGGATAACAAAATCTACACCCGTCATTAAGTCCTGATAGTCACCCATGCCCCAGTCTTTTATGTTCGCGCGGCGGAAGTCGGTTCCGTAACCGCTCGATCCGCGCGGATTGGGTCGCAGAATCGCATAGCCGCGTGCCGAGAAAGTCGCAAGCGGGTAAGCACCTCGCCCGCCGAGGAACGATTGTTGAAACACGCCCGCTGGTCCACCGTGAATGTTCAGAATCAACGGCACGCGCTGGCCGGCTTGATAACCGACGGGATACGTCAGCAATCCTTCAATCGGTTTTCCATCTTTCGATTTCCAGCGTGATGACTTCGGTGCGGCCTACGGCGGGCAACTTCATATCGCCATTCACGCGCGAGATCTGAACCGGTGCGAAATCGGTAGCGGAAGCGACGAAAACGTCAGCCGGGAGTGTCGGACGTTTGGCGCACAAAGCCAAACATCGTGCCGGACAGATTCGAGACTCATCGCGCCATAAACCGCGGTGCGTGGTCTTAATCTCTTCGAATGCGGTTCGCGGTGACGTCGACGACGTAGAGTTGCGTACCTGTTCCTTTTGGTTCAGCGAAATAGATGCGTTTGCTGTCGGCCGACCAGCCGGCGATTCCGGGTTGGGCATCGTACGAAAGGGCGATGACTCTTCGGCGCGCCACCGCCTGCCGGAAAAGATCTGGATGTTGCCGCTCTGCGCCCAGCGCGGTGGATTGTCGCTCACGAGCACCGCGATCGATTTTCCGTCTGGCGAGAAAACAGGAGAACTCTCGGCGGCGGGTGTGTTTGCGAGCGGCGTAACTTTTCCGCTCGCAACTTCGACAATCGAAACATCCGACGTGGTCCAATCGTTCGCAACCGGCGACTTCGTATGACCGAAGGCGATTCGCGATCCGTCTGCGGACCAGTCAAACTCGTCTACGTTGTAGTTCTCAGCGGTGAGTTTGCGCGGTTCGCGTTTTCCGTTTGCGTTCTTTCTCCAAAGGGATCACGTACAGGCGCGAGAACTTGATGTTTTCATCAACCCAGCGGAAATCGTTCTTCGCTTTGTCGTTCTTTTCTTCGTCGTCGGTTTTTGCGTCGGCCATGCGGAAAGCGATCGAGCGTCCATCGGGTGACCAGGCAAAGTTTGTAACGCCGGTTTTCACGTCGGTCAGTGGCTCGGCTTCGCCGCCGTTGAGATTCAGAAGATAGATGTTGTTCTTGTTGTCTTTGCGATTTGACGTGAACGCGATCCAGTTGCCGTCAGGTGACCACTTCGGGTTCGTTGAAGACTTGTCGCCGAACGTGAGTTGCACGCTGCGCGGAAGACTCGATTGAGCGCCGTTCGGTTTCGTCTTATCGTCGATCGTCGCCATCCAGATCTGCGTCACAAACTCGCTCTTGTCGGCCGTCATCACCGCCTCTGACACGGTGTAGACCACTCGTTTGCCATCAGGAGAAACGCGTGGCGTACCGGCGGTCTTGAGTTTCACTTGCAACTCAGGACTCCATTCGACTGTTGTTTGTGCAAACGCTGCACCGGCAAAAACGACGACGAGAAGGGAAGCGGAAAGTAGGGATCTCATGACAGTTCTCCTGATTGGAATGGCTGACTCGAGCTGACGAAAGTGTGCGGAAGTTTTACTAACGCGCGGAGGGAAAGTCAATGATGATTTGGTTTTTAGTCACCGAAGTAGCCAATATACAAAAATTTGGATAACCGCTCAGATCCGTGGAGATAGAGGTCGATCTTTTGGAGTTCATCGCGGGTTGCGTCGAGCTCGTTGTTGGGGGCGTAGACGAGGTCGGGCCAGCTTGAGGAAGCAATGACAATAGTGGAATACGACGACGGATCGTTCGTAACCGGGATCACATGCTTCACCGCAGATTCGGACTTTCTCTTCGTTTGATTTAGCACGGCCTAGTTCTCCGATCGTCGCCATGTATCGACGTTCGTTGACCAATAAATGGATTCTTGCTCCAGCGGTGAAGCCGTAGTGCCAAACGAATAGCCAGATCGCCACGACGAGGATCAAAGCGTTTGCTGCGTGCGGTTTGCTGCGTGTAACGAAAAAGATGATGAAGAACGCGAGTGCCAGAACCAGCCCGCCGAGATACAGATAGATCATGGCGAAACATGTGAGTTCGGGTGCTTCCGTCGGAAGAGCAACGACTGCCAATGGGGGCGCCAGCCAGATCGCAATTGCGCGCAGATACTTCAGCATGCACTAGACTCCCGGACGCGTGGTCCATGAACCAGGGCTGAGCAAGGGGTATGCCGATCGATCTAAGTGATTGTTTGAGGTTACGCGTGACGAAACGAGGAACTGTTCGGCGGTCACTTGAAAGATATTCACTGCGTCGGAGGCCGGGCTGACCTCGTCGTTACGGCTTTTGAGTGGTGATGAACCCAGCCGACGTAATCTTTCCGGTACTGGTCCATTTCGGCGGCTAGTTTCGGATCGAGTGTGCGGAGTTTGGCGAGTTCGATGTCTACATTCTTATTCTCCGTTGCGTCGGAGTCGGCGAGTTGGATGTAGGCTTTGACGAGTGCGTGTTGCGCGCGAGGATAGTCGGGTTTGGCGTCGAGTGCTTTCTTGAAGAGAACGATCGCGCGTTTCTGGCGATCGTCCATGACCCAATGATCTCCGTCCATGACGGCAAGGCCCATGTCCATGAGAGCGTCCGGGTCGTTGGGGTTCGCGACGATTGCTTCTCTGGCGCGCTTCATGTTTTCAGCGCGCGTTAGCACCGTGATGAACGACGGCATCACCGGTCTTCGTCAGTGGTCCTGCCCTCCCAAAGTTCGCGTGCTTCCTGAAGACGTCCCTGAGCGACGATCATGCGACCAAGCGAAAAGCGTCCCGCCATGCTTCTTCGGATCGGCCAACATGCCCTGGCGATACACGGCTTCCGCTTCTTTAAGTTGTTTGGCCTCCTTTAGAACATCTCCGAGATCGTCGTAGGCCGCGACCAGCTTCGGATTAATATCGATTGCCGCTCGCAATGCAGCAATTGCTTCAGGCCGCCGCTTCGGGATCGGTCTTTCAATAACGCACCCACCATCAATTGGCTTCGCCGTACTTTGGATCAAGAGCGACTGCTTTTTTCGCTGCCGCTAAAGCTTCGGCCTCTTTGTTGCGAAAGAAGTCGACTTGCGACTTCACCAGGTAGATTTCCTTGTCTGTTGGTTCGAGTTTGATCGCCTGGGCAAACGACGCCGAGGCGAGATCCAGTTTTGTTGTGCGCCGTAGATGTAGCCGAGCAGCACATGCGCGCGATACTCTTTCGGGTTGATCGCAAGCGACTGTTTACACTTCGCCAATGCTTCGTCGATCTTGCCTTCGCGGTACAACTGAAGGGCCGTCCGCAAAAACTCCGGCAGCTCTGACCGGACGGTTTCTGCGTCTGCGCCGCTGCGACACCGAAAGTGAAGAGTAGAATAAAGAGAAATACATAGGGGCGTTGAACGTAGTGCACGAGATTTTTTCTATCACGAACAAGGGGTCACTGTCGATCAAGCGCGCGCCTAGCGCCACCGCAGCAATCTAATCTACAATGCGATCCTTCGCAGGACCCCCAGGTAGTTCCCGGATGGAGCTTTGTCGTTTCCCGCGCGTAAAACAATTGGTCGTTATGAGATTTGCTCCCACCTCGGCGCGGGCGGCATGGGTGAGGTCTACCTCGCCAACGACACCAAACTCGACCGCAAAGTCGCACTGAAAATACTGCCGCCGACATGGTTGAAGCGAAGTCTGGTCGCTCGACCGATCGCGTACGCCGGTTTGTGCAGGAAGCAAAGGCCGCTTCCGCGCTCAACCATCCAAACATTCTGACGATCTACGAGATCGACGAGATCGATTCCGAACATTTCATCGCCACCGAATTCGTCGACGGTTACACGCTGCGCGACCGAATCAGAATGGGCGCCCTCGAACCTCGCGACGCGCTCGACATCGGCATCCAGATCGCCAGCGCACTTTGCGCCACTCACACCGTCGGGATCATCCATCGCGACATCAAGCCAGACAACATCATGCTGCGTCATGACGGCATCGTTAAAGTCCTCGATTTCGGTTTGGCCAAACTGACTCCGGAGCGCCAGACTTCGACCGAGACCGATTCCATGGCGCCCACTCAACACTTCTTCAAAACCGAAGTCGGCATGGTGCTGGGCACAGCGCAATACATGTCTCCCGAACAGGCGCGCGGATTTGAAGTCGACGCTCGGACCGATATCTGGAGCCTTGGCTGTGTGCTCTACGAGATGATCGCCGGACAGCAGCCGTTTCACGCCTCGACGAAGGTCGACGTGATGTCGGGAATTCTGAGTCGCGAACCCAATTCGCTCCTGCCGTACTTGCCGGAAGGACCACGCGAGTACGACCGCATCGTTTCGCGCGCGTTGCGCAAGGACCGCGAAGAGCGCTATCAGAGTGTTAAAGATCTGCTGATCGATCTGAAAGATCTGAAACGTGAGATCGACACGCAGTCTTACAAGATTTCGACTTCGTCATGCTCCGACAACGATCTCGAGCGAAGTCTCGGCCGTGCCGGAGAAATCGATCGCCGTGCTTTATTTCGAAAGTATGAATCGCGGCGAAGAAAGCGACTACTTCTGTGCCGGCATCACCGAAGACATCATCACCGACCTCTCAAAGATCAAAGAACTGAAAGTCGTCTCGCGCGCCGACGTGTTTCCGTTCCGAAACAAAGAGGTGAACACTCGACAGGTCGGCGAAGCTTTGCGCGTGAACTACATTCTCGAAGGAAGCGTACGGACGGCTGGCAATCGCATCCGCATCAACGCGCAATTGATCAACGTGCGCGACGGTTATCATCTCTGGGCCGAACGTTTCGATCGTCAGGTCGAAGACATTTTCGATCTGCAAAACGAGGTCTCACAAAAGATCGTCGACGCGTTGAAGATTTCGCTTACCGACTCCGAGCGCCAACTGCTGACGCAGAAACCGACCGACGATCTGCGCGCCTACGATTTCTACATGCGCGGGCGCGAACTGCTGTATCTGAAAGGCAGACGAAACACCGAGAGCGCGATCGGAATGTTTGAAAATGCGGTCACGATCGATCCGAACTTTGCGTCATCCTACGCCGGACTCGCCGAGGCGTACTCGGCAATGTACGAGTGGTACGACGGCAACTCGACATGGCTGAGCAAAGCGATCGAGATGAACCAGAAGGCGCTGGCGCTGGAGCCGACGTTCCTGGACGCGCAGTTTGGTATCGCGATGGTCTATTTCCATCATCGCCGCTTCGCCGAGTCGCAGCGCGCGCTCGAGGCGATTCTCAAAGAGAACTCCGAGTTCTATCCGGGTTATCTGCGGCTCGGAATGATCGCCGAGTTATCAAACGATCTCGAAGGCGCGTTGAAGCATTACCGCCGCGCCGCGAAATTAAAACCTTACGACGAAGACTCCTGGCGCAATCTCGCGGGCGCACATCGAAAGTTCGGAAACATCGATGCTGCTAACAAGGCGATGCTGAAAGTCATCGAGATCACGTCGCGAAAACTGGAAGCCAGTCTCGACGACATCATCGTGATGAGCCGTCTGGCGGAAGCTTACGCACGTTTTGGCGGCACGCGAAGAGGCGAATGCCACGCTGAGACGAGTGCTGGAGCTGGAACCGAACGATGGAATGGCGGTTTATAACTGCGCCTGCGCTTATGCGCTGCTCGGCGAGAAGCCATCGGCGATGGTCCTGCTGCGACGCGCGTATGACAGCGGTTTCCGCACCGTCGGTCACTGGGCGAAGACTGACAGCGCTTTCGAATCGTTGCGCGACGACGCGGACTTTCAGCAATTGGTACCGGAACTCCAGTAAATTACGCGTTAGATCTAAGGGGGCACTAATCATCACTATAAATGGAGAAAAGCAATGCCAAAGTATGTCATTGAGCGAGTAGTACCTGGCGCGAGCAAGATGTCGCCGGCGGAACTGAAAACGATGTCCCAGCGGTCGTGCAACGTTCTCAATCAGCTGGGGCCGCAGATTCAATGGATTCATAGCTACGTAACGGACAACAAGATCTATTGCGTGTACATCGCGCCGAACGAGGAGCTGGTGCAGGAGCACGCGCGTCTCGGCGGTTTTCCGGCAAACCACGTGGCCCAGGTTAAGACGATTATCGATCCGACGACTTCAGAGGAATAAAGTCGGCTCAGATTTAGAAAACAGTCCACCGGAAAGCGAAAGGGTTGACGGCATAGAAACCGTCAACCCTTTCGTTTTTTGAGTGAGTGTAATTACCGCTCAGTGGTTCTTGGCGGCCGCATTCTCGATCTCGCCCTTTTGCGCGCCGGTAGTGAGACCATCAGCCACCCACTGGTTCGTCAGATGCGCAACCGCGGAAACATAGTCTCCGTTGTTTGCCGCACCAGCCTTGAGTAGCGAGAGCAGATCCGACATCGTGCAACCAGTCGGGAAGAGCGTGTTGGGCACGCCCGTATCGATGCCACCGATGATGATCGTCGGTGATGTATCCGAATTCTGATTGCAGTCCTCATCGTCAGCTACACCATCGCCGTCGGCATCCGGGAATGTCCAACCTATGTCGAGCATCAATTCAAAGGTCAGATCATCCGGCGATTTCAACTTGTGAGTCAGGTCAGCGTTGATCGCCGGCTCCATGAGCAGGTTCCGGCGCGCAACCGAATCGAAGTGAGAAATCGACGAGCCTCCGGCGATTGGGAACATCCCGAATACACGCACGCGATTCAACTCATCGGCTCCGGCACGAATGTTCGGGTTGTTACCGATGTTAACCGTCACTGTGGTCGGGAGTGCGCTGAAGATATCGACGCCATCAAGTCGGCGCAGACTGATCGTCGGAATCGTGACGAACGCGCCGTTAATGCCGTCGTCACCCATTCCCGGTGGTGCGGCACCGCCGTTCGCGGGTTGGTTGTAAATAATCGCCGCGACCGCTCCCGCCTCCGTCGCATTTCTCGCTTTCACCGCGAACCCGCAGGCGCCGCCGCGTTCAATCAACGCGATCTTTCCAGCAACCTCGGCCGCATTCGTGAAACGGAGTGCATCCATCGATCTGATTTCCGCCTACCTCAATTTGATCCAGCGCCACTACAACTGGAGCCGAAACATTCGCAGTTGCGACCGATGGTCCAAAGGCGGCGGTGCCAAATTGAACAGGCCCGGCAATGGACGCGGGCGTCGTTACCCGCACCTCCACAATGCCAAACTGGAGCACATTCGGAGCATTCGCGGTAACGACGGCTGCCATTCCACACGACGCGGCCGAACCGGATCGCTGACAAAGCGCGTTGCGCGTTTGTCATCTGCGGCCAGGAGAGGCCGACCGTGTTGTCGAACAGCTGCGTGTTGTAAGCATCCGGACCGCCGTTGAACAACGCGCCGGTGGTCAGGTTTGCCAGTTGGCTGAATCCGAGTCCGTGGGCAAACTCGTGCAGCAACACGGCTGACGAGATCCGGTTGCGTGCCGTGGTTGTTGTCGAGTCCGAGGTAGAAATTGAAGTTGGTGCTGAAGCTGGCGGTGATGTCGTCGTTGGCAGGATTAAGATCGACTCCCGCGAGTTTATTTGCCAGAGCGATGTGGTACCAGGTGTTCGGCAACAGCGCGCCGGCGAAGTTTCTCGCGACGCTGACCGGACCCGCGCTACCGAGCACGCCCGCTCCAAGCGGGACGAACTGTGCGCGAATGCGAATCGGCACGTTGCTGTCGAGCCGCGCAGACCAGATGGCGGCCGCATGTTCGAAAGCTGATCAGCCGCTGTTGGCCCAACGTAGTGCCAGGATTTCCGCCGACGGGCGCCCCGGCGTTGGGATCGTTGAAGCCGACGTCCGGTGCGTTAATGTTGACGATTACGAATCTGTGCCGGTCCGGCAAAGCTGTTTTGCGCGAAAGACCGACGATCGCGAAAGCGAAAACGATTAGCGTGAGTTTAGTGAATGCTGTTCTCATTTTGTCGGGACCTCCTTATTCCGCGGAAATGTCTTCAACCAATCCAAGGAACTCGGCGCCTTCTTCAAAGGTGAAGACGCACTTGGTTTCGAAACTTCCATCGTCATGCGGGGCGGCCCACCAGAACACCGTTGTATCCGCCTCCCAAATCAACGATCTCACCGCCGCCGGCGCTTTCCGTCGATGGCAAGTTTTCAGGTCGATTCGCGAGTTGAGAGAGATTAATGATAATTTCGTCGATCTCTTCCTGTGTGGGCATGCGGCGTTGGCCGGTTTCCTTGATCGATCGACGAATTCGCGCGTCGCCTTGTACTTCTTTTCAGAAGCATTCGACGATTTGGTGCCGGTTAGAAACACTACGGCTGCGACAACTGCGATCACTGCAAATAGCGATCACGAGCTTTAGCCCAGAGAAACCAGAACCCTGCCTCGGAGATCTTCTGGCTTTGTGTGAATTACGTCATTTCAGTCCTCCGTCAGAATATTCGTGCATGTAGGCAGGGTGCTGCCGGGTGCACTGTTTGAAGTTTTTCTGGGCGCAAGTGAGGCGGGGAAACTTTTTGGTGGGAGAACTTAAGCGTACAGCAAGGTTCGTGTCAAGCAATTTGGAGAGACCGCGAGCGACGGTACCTGAAAAGTTTACGGGTATTCGTGTCCGCTCTGACGGAGAATTAGGTCATGCTAATATGCAGGCTCCAATGAAAGTCGGGTTACAACTGCCTTCATTTACCGGAGCCACAGATTGGCTGAACCTCGAACGTCCCAACGCGACGAACCACGATCGTCTCGAAGCTCTCAAGCGTGAATCAAAAGGCCGGCCGATTCTGGTCCATTTTTGGTCGCTGACCTCAGATACTGCGCAGACCAACCTTACGCAAATTGCCGACTGGCGCGACCAACGCAAGCGTGAAGGTCTGCGCGTGATCGCAGTTCACTCGCCGCAATCGGCGACGGAAAAGAAGCAGCGTGCAGTGCGCGATGCTGTGGAGAGATTCAACCTGATCGAACCCTGCGCGCTCGATAACGAACACAAGATTCGCGCAGAGGTCGGTGACGAAGCAACAGTCTTTGCCGGCGTATTTTCTGTTCGACATCGACGGCACGCTGCGCTATTCATCCGGCGGCGTGGAAGAGTCTGGAGCGCCTCGAAGACGAACTGGATGAATTGCTGAACGAGCTGCGCGGCAAGCATCCGTTTTGCCCGCAGTGTGAGATGTTTCTAAATCGGGAAGCAATGTTTTGTGCCGAGTGTGGTTTACCGCTAAGTCTTCCTGATTCATCCGGTCCGCATCCGTACTACGAAAACCATTACCAGGCTTCGTTGCCGACAATCCGGCTCGTGAATCCCGATCCGCTTGATCGGGCGAGTCATCGACGGCAAGTACGAACTGACGGCACAACTCGGCAAAGGCGGCATGAGCGTGGTCTATCGCGCGCGCCGCGTGCGCATCGGCGACGATGTTGCGGTCAAGATCCTGCTGGGCAAGTTTGTTACGGACGATGCTGCGCTGGCGCGGTTCCGTCGCGAAGCGCGAGCGGCCGCGATGCTGCATCATCCGAACGTGATCACGATTCATGATTTTGGCGAGACGGACGACGAGCTTGCGCCGGCGTTTATTGTGATGGAGTTTGTGAGAGGAACGCCGCTGCGCGATCTGTTAAGCGGTGAAGGACGCTTTCCGGTCGAGCGCGCCATTCGCATGATGCGCGGCATCTGTGCGGGAGTCGGCGCGGCACACCGCCAGCGCGTGGTCCATCGCGATCTCAAGCCGGAGAACATACTGGTCGTTGCTCCTGACGACGATTACGAATTTGAGAGTGTGCGCGTAGTCGATTTTGGTCTGGCGAAGTTGCTCGCGGATGCCGACTCGGCAAACAAAAGTGGGGTCGTGTTGGGAACGCCGTTCTACATGTCGCCGGAACAATGCATGGGTGAACCGCTCGACACTCGTTCGGACGTTTACAGTCTCGGTGCGATGTTCTACGAGATGGTTTCCGGCGAGCGGCCGTTCGGTGGAGAGACCGTTTCGGGTGTCATTAGCAAACATCTGTATGAAGACCCGCCGCCATTGCCGGCCTCGCTGGGATTGCCGCGTCGAATCTCAGCCGCGATCATGCAGGCGCTTTCGAAAGATCCCGACGAGCGCCCGCAGTCTGCAACCGATTTCGCGCGCCTGTTGCAATACGCCGGAGGCACTGCTGCTTGAGTCTTGAGTTGGATCCCGTTTGTGGCATGACCGTGGATCCGAATAGGGCCGCGGGGTCTTACGAATACAAAGGCAAGACGTACTACTTCTGTAGCACACACTGCGTGCATCGTTTCCGCGAAGACCCGGAAAAATTCCTGCAAAAATCCGTCTCACCTGTTCAGATCGCGCGCCAGCAAGTTCCAGATCGAATCAAAGCCAGGTCAAAAATACACCTGCCCGATGCATCCGGAGATCGTTCGGGACGCACCCGGAAGCTGTCCGATCTGCGGCATGGCGCTCGAACCCGTTACGGTTTCACTCGAAGACGAAGAGAACCCCGAACTCGTCGACATGAATCGACGGTTCTGGGTGTGCTTGTTGTTGACGATTCCGGTGTTTGCGCTCGGGATGAGCGATCTGATTCCTGGACAACCGTTGCAACACCGCGTCGGCCAATCGACATTGAACTGGGTGCAACTACTGCTCGCTACTCCGGTTGTGCTGTGGGGCGGTTGGCCTTTCTTCGTGCGCGCGTGGCAGTCGATCGTCAATCGCAGTCTCAATATGTTCACGTTGATCGGGCTCGGCGTCGCGGTGGCGTTATGTGTTCAGCTGTGATTGCCGTGATCGCACCGCAACTGTTTCCGCCATCGTTTCGTGGTCACGGTGGCGCCGTGCCGGTTTACTTCGAAGCAGCTGCGGTGATCACGACGCTCGTGTTGTTGGGCCAGGTGCTGGAGCTGCGCGCGCGCAGCCAGACAGGAAACGCGATCCGCGCCTTACTCGGTCTCGCGCCGAAGACAGCGCGACGCATCAACGCCGACGGGCACGAAGAGGACGTGCCGTTGGACCACATTCACGTCGGCGATCGATTGCGCGTGCGACCCGGTGAAAAGGTTCCGGTTGATGGAGTGATCTTGAGGGCTCGAGCGCGATCGACGAGTCGATGGTCACAGGCGAACCGATTCCGGTGGAGAAAGGGGCAGGCGATCGTGTCGTTGGCGGCACGGTGAATGGCCGCGGCGCGTTTCGTGATGCAGGCGGAGCGCGTCGGGTCGGAAACGTTGCTGTCGCAGATCGTGCAGATGGTTGCGGAGGCGCAGCGGAGTCGCGCGCCGATTCAGAAACTGGCGGATGTCGTTTCGAGTTATTTCGTGCCGGCAGTGGTTGCTGATAGCGGTGATTACGTTCATCGTGTGGAGCATCTGGGGACCGGAGCCGCGGATGGCGTACGGGCTCGTGAATGCGGTTGCTGTGTTGATCATCGCGTGTCCGTGCGCGCTTGGTTTGGCGACGCCGATGTCGATCATGGTGGCGACTGGCAAGGGCGCGCACAGCGGCGTGCTGTTCAAGAATGCGGAAGCGATTGAAGTGCTGCGCAAGGTCGATACCCTGGTCGTCGATAAGACTGGAACGCTGACGGAGGGCAAACCGAAATTGGTTAGCGTTGTGACTCTGCCGAGGGGACAGGGGGAAGGGGAGACGCGGACGGGGGAAGGCTCAGGAATTGACGAAGCGACGTTGTTGAGACTCGCGGCGAGTTTGGAACGAAGCAGCGAACATCCGTTGGCCGCGGCGATTGTGTCGGGCGCGGAGGAGCGGGGCGCTGAAGTTGGTTGATGCTGTTGGTTTCGATTCGATCACCGGCAAGGGCGTGCGTGGAGAGGTTGAAGGCCGAAGCGTGCTGCTTGGAAATCGCGCGCTGCTGGACGAACTCAAGATCGATCCGGGCGAGTTGGCGGCGAAAGCTGAAGAGTTACGCGCCGACAGTCAAACGGTGATGTTCGTTGCAGTCGACGGCAAAACGGCGGGGCTTCTCGGTGTCGCCGATCCGATCAAGGCAACAACGCCCGACGCGATCAAACAACTTCACGCCGAAGGTATTCGCATTGTCATGCTGACTGGCGACAGTCGCACAACCGCCGAAGCGGTGGCGCGAAAGTTGGAGATTGACGAGGTCGTCGCCGAAGTGTTGCCGGATGAAAAGGTCGACGGCGGTGAAGCGATTTCAAAGCGAGGGGCGGGTGGTGGCGATGGCTGGCGACGGAATCAACGATGCGCCTGCGTTGGCCCAGGCGGATGTCGGAATCGCGATGGGCACCGGCACCGACGTCGCGATGATGAGTGCGGACGTGACGCTCGTTAAAGGAGATTTGAGCGGCATCGTCCGGGCGCGCGATGCTCAGTCGCGCCACAATGCGCAACATCAAACAGAACCTCTTCTTCGCTTTCGTCTACAACTCGCTCGGCGTTCCGATCGCTGCCGGTGTGTTGTATCCGTTCTTCGGCCTCCTGCTGAGCCCCATGATCGCCGCCGCCGCAATGAGCTTCAGTTCCGTATCCGTGATCGCCAACGCTTTGCGCCTGCGGAGCGCGCGGATTTAGTCACCAGAAATAACTATTTCATTCCGCTTCCTCCGGCGAAGCCACTGCGAACGGAAGTTACAAACTAACCGAACGAAAGCCCCACACTAGTTCAGCCGGTGACCGAGTAGCCGGCTACCGGAGGCGACGTACATCACGCCGAACACTTCGTCAGTGACGAAGCGATCGTCGAGATCTGATAAGCGTATTTCGCGTTCGGTTCGACCGTTGTTGACGTTTACCCCGGCCAGTCCGTTCCCATCACGGCCTTTGAGGTCGGTGTAGAAGTACATCCACTGGCCGCGCAACGCCGCAAGTCGCTCACGATGCCAGAAGAAGCGCGAGAGACGTTCGAGTTGGTGTGCGGGATCGATTCGTTTCACTAATGGATCGAATCGTTCGAAACGCGAGTTGCGGTTTCGCCGCGATGAAGTGGTGGCCAGCGATTGCAGGTTCGAGATCGAGGAGCGCGACCAGCTCAAGCCGCTCACCGTGCGCGCCACTTGAATGCCGCGAAACGCGGTCATCGCTGTGCCTCCGTAACGGAAATATAGCGAAGCAGCGCGAGCGGTGATCGCGGCTACAGTGCGGAAGATGCCGCGACCCGGAGGCGTGTGCCGTGCGCGCCACACTTGCCGGCTGCCACTCGCGTCGAACGCGACAATCTCGGACTGCCCGCCGATTACGATGTCGCCGTTTTCATTGATCAAACCAAACGCGGCGCGCTCGATCTTGTGTGAAACACGAGACGTGCGTTTACCCGTCGTGGCGTCGATCATGATCAGGTCGTCGCGATCGGCGATCGCAATCGTATTGCGTGCGGGGAACAGAAGATTGGTGATGCCTTTGTCGGCGCCTTTGTAACGCCACAGAACCTTTCCGGAACGCGAGTCGATCGCGCTTACGCCGTATGGACCACGCTCAACCGTCTCGCCATTCTTGATCCGTGTGAACTGTCCGCCAGTGCGCACGTAGAGGATGTCGTTAAAGAGAAGCATCTCGGGCGTGAGTCCGAGATCTTTTGCTTCCCACTCGGTGTCGCCTGTTTGCCGCGAGATCGCACGGACGCGTCCATGACCTGAAACATAAATAACGTTCTCAGCGAAGATCGGCTCCGCCTCAGTCAGCGCGAGCCCTTCTTCATTGACGCGATACTTCTCGCGCAAACGTTCCTTGCCATCTCGGGCTTCGAACGATGTTGCGCCTTCGTAGAACACGTAAAGACGATTGCCCACGAACACCGGCGGATAATAATTGTCGAGCGTGTAATCGACTTCCTTGCCATCGTCTTCCGGCCAGCGCGACGGCATAAGTTCCACTTCGCCAACCTCGTACTTCCACAACTCGTCGCCCGACTTCAGATCGAGAACATGGACCAGCGGACGGCGCTTGAACCCGTCGCGAGCGCGGTTCTTCGGATCCTTCACCAGCACTACGGCCAGCAGACTTCGCTCCGGATCGACCGTCATCTGCATCACCGCACCTTTGATCTTCTCGCTCCGCCAGATCGAGTTTCCGGTCAACAGATCGACGGCTTCAATCCGCGACTTCTCACTCTTCTCAAAATTGAGCAGCAGCAGCTCGGTGGCCGGCACCGGAGCGACGTCTGTTTCGTCGAGCGAGGTGTCTTTGCGACGCCAGAGCGTGTCGCCAGTCGAGCCGTCGATCGCGTAAAGCGACTTCTCAGTTCCCACGACAACCACTCCGAGCTCGGTAGGTTGATAAAAGCGAACGTCTTTGTCGAGTTTAGCCGTCCAGGATTGCGCCACAGCGGGCAGGGAAGAGAACAACACGAACGACAGCAAAAGCAGAGCAGTACGACTTAACTTCATGCGACTAGGATAACCCAAATCTGGTATGCTTTGCGGCGCAATGGTTGCTGCTTTTCAGAGTTTTCTCCCGCAAAGACGCAAAGACGCAAAGATAATCGACCCAAAGTTAGGAGCTTTGCGCCTTAGCGCCTTTGCGGGAATGTTCTTTGTGCTTCTGTGTCTGACTGCCACCGTGTCGTTCGGGCAGTCGGTTGACGTCGGCTCGCCGACACCTGTGCGTTCGAATAGCGTCAACGGCAAAATTGCGGCGCGCGATCTCGGCGACTCGCGTCTGACGGATCACTACTACGCCTTCACGGGCACCCCCGGCGACCTCCTGATCACAATTCAGAGTAGTAACTTGAACGGGGATCTTGACGTGTTCACAGCGGTCACGCTGCGACCGTTGTTGAAACTGACTTTGTACGCGGAGAGTACGTCGCCGGTTACGAAAGGTATCTACTTACGCAAGCGTGAAGATCTGATCCTGCGTGTTGAGGCTCGTAGTCCGAATGACGATCCGGGAACTTATCGTCTGTACTTTGGTGGATCGTTCGAGGCGCTTCCCGGCGGACCGGATATTGCCGAAGCCGAATCAGCGGAAACGGAAAAAAAAGAACCCACCACCGTGGCCGGGAGAAACACGAAACGCGTGTCATCTGTAGGCGCGCGGATTGAAGAACCCGAACCGCCGGTGAAGGAAGTTGCGGCAGCGCCAACGCCGGAGCCAACACCGGAGCCAACACCTGAGGCGAAAGCAGTCGAAATACCCAAGCCAGTCGAAGCTGAGAAATCGACAGCTGAGGCGGAAGCTCCGCCGCGTCCATCTGCGCGCAACACACGCGGCCGCCGTCCGGCATCACGCCGTCCACCACCAACAAGAGAAACTCAACCCGCTGCTGCTGAAGAGCCAAAGCCCGTGCCTCCTGCTTCCGAACCTGAAGTTGAGGCTGGACCACGACTGATCATCGAAACGAACGACGGAACTTTGATCAATCGCTCGATGAGCACAGTCAAACGAGTAAATATCGAAAATGGTCAGGTCGTTGTGACGGGCAAAGACGGGAAGATCAGTCGCGTGCTCTTGATAAATGTGGTGAGGATGACAATCGCACCATAAACACGGATCCGTGTTTCATTTAGCCTTCAACTTATCTAATTGCTCGCGAACCTGCGCGTCGTCGGGCTTCATCTTGAGCGCGGCTGTTAACCATTTTTCGGCGGGTTCATTGTAGCCCGCGCTTGCATGTAGCTCTAGTGACCGGTCAAATCCCTAAACTGACGACAGTGTCGTAGTCGGTTGGCCTTAGCTGGTTTGCCTTAAGCAGAAACTCGATCGCCTGATCAAAGCGGCCGATACGGTAAAAGAGCTCCGCAGCTTTGACCTGCGCGTCGAAGTTGTTCGGCTCGTTCCGGGCTTTCTCGATATCAGCGGTGACTTGCGCGCGCACCTCTTCCGGGTTGCCGCCACCGGCCTGTGAACCAACGGCTGGATGATCCGCCGGCATGTTTTGCGACACCGTTGAGGCCGTTTGCATTCTCTGGCTCATTGAACTCGCAAACATGAAGCCCACGATGAAACCGAGCAATATTCCGATGATTCCAAACAGTATGTTTTCTCTCGACATGATTGCTGTTATTTGTTGCCGGCCAGGGTTTTCGCTTCGTCGATTCTTGACTGAATCGCTCTTGTAACATCCGAGTCGGGGGGAATCTTTTTCAACGCCCGTTGCCAATACTCGATCGCCTTGGGGTAATTCTTCGACTGAAACGCAGCGAGGCCCGCGAGTTCCAGGGCCTTCACGTTTTCCGGATCAAGTTTCAACGCCTGATTTATTAGTTCCGTTGGTTGGCCCGCCAGTCGCTGATCATTCGCCATCGCACTAACAAACGCATAGTCGGCCATCAAGTCAGCGTCGTCGGGCTTGAGTTCCGTCGCTTTCGCGTAAGCCCCGGCAGCTTCGCCGTATCGCTCCATTGAACGATACGAGCGGCCCAGCATGATCCAGCCCTCCACGTCGTTGGGATTCGATTGCAATCGTTTCGCCATCGCCGCCACTCTCGCTTCGATCTGCTCCTGCGTAGGTTCATTGGTTTGGGCCGCCGCCGGCGATGGCGACTCAACGCGCGGCGCTCCGGTAAGGCTGTCGGGAGCACCGATTTGAAAATAAAGGATCACGGCTGCGAGCGGCAGTCCGAAGGCGATTGCGTATGCCGTGTTTCGATTCGAGGCTGGAACAGTTGCAGTTGCCCCCTTGCTTTTTGCGGGCGCCACGCCATCTGTATCTTCGAGCAGACGCCGTTCGATCTCGTCGCGATCCTGCGCGTATTGCTCCTGGCTGACGATACCGTTTTTCAAGTCAGCTTCCAGTTCCGAAAGCTGATCGCGATAGATCGCGATGTTCGCGAGTTTTCTTTCGTCGGCGACTGCGCGTTGCGATTTCTCGTTGCGTTGCAGCGCAGTGGGCAACACGAATGCGAACGCGATGACAATCAGTAGTGCGCATACGAGCCAGAAGAGAATCATGACCGCAACATCTCCTCCGCGCGCCTGCGTTCTTCAGCAGTCAGCGGCTGCTCAGTGATCGCATCGCGCCGCTGTTTGACGTAGCGGAATAGCACTATCAAGCCACCGATCAATAACAGGAACGGCCCAAACCATAAGAGATACGTCATCGGCGTTACCCGGGGGCGATAGAGGATGAAGTCGCCGTACCGCTGTGTGAGAAATGCGGTGATCTCCTTGTCACTCTTACCGGCTTTGATTTGTTCGCGTATCTCACGACGGAGATCGGCGGCGATGCCGGAGGGCGACTCGGCGAGGGTTTGATTCTGACACTTGAGACAGCGAAGTTCGTGCGACAGTTTCGCGAGTCGTTGCTCGACGACGGGATCGTCACTTGGCTTGTCTTCGATCGGCACCTGCGCCGTTGCCATCGAAGGCAACCAGCCCAGCAGTAATAATGCTAGCAAAAGCGAACGAGTCATCTGGTTTTTCACTGACGATTCAATTCCTGGATCAGTGGCAGAAAGTTCTTGGACCAAACCTCCTGCGTCACCACGCCGACATGTCTGTAACGAATCGTGCCGCCTTTATCGATGAGATACGTTTCCGGCGCGCCGTAAACTCCGTAATCCATCCCTACACGTCCCTCGAAATCGCTAACACTCAACACGTAAGGATCGCCCAGTTCTTGCAACCATGAGCGTGCATCCTCGGGTCTGTCTCTGTAGTTGAGTCCATAAATCGGGACAGTCTTCGCCATCTCGAAGAAGCCTGGATGTTCATAGCGGCACTCCACACACCACGACGCCCAAACATTCAACATCCAAACCTTCCCGCGCATGTCTTCAGCGGAGAATGTCTTGTCCGGGTCGTTGAGCTGCGGTAGACGAAACGTTGGCGCAGGCTTGTTGAGCAGAGCAGACGGAAGTTTGCTGGGATCACGGGTAAGCCCGATCGCCAGAAAGACAATCAAAACGAGAAATAGACCAAGTGGAATTAAGTAACGCACAATTTCAAACCACAGATGGCACGGATGGAAACGGCGGGCTCGGGTTCCGCGCCGGGAAGTTTCTGTTTTTCCCACAGCCTTTTTCCTTGCCAATGCATAACGTCGATCGGTTAGCGCGAGACCGCCGCCGAGCGCCATCAAAACTGCGCCGCCCCAGATCCAACCCACAAACGGTTTGTAGTACACGCGAACGCTCCAGGCGCCCCCGGCAACCGGCTCGCCAAGCGAAACGTAAAGATCGCGAAATAGCCCGCTGTCGATCGCGGTCTCGGTCATCACGTCGCCGCGGGCAGTGTAAGTTCGCTTCTCGGGATACATTCGTTCGATCTCTTTGCCGTTGCGACTGACGAGTATCTCAGCGCGCGACGCCACGTAGTTTGGCCCAGCCACATCCGATACGGATATAAACCGAAACTCGTAACCGCCGGCGTTGATTGCGCTGCCGGGCTCCATGCGCACGTCCTGCTCCGACTGATAACCGGTCACCATCGTTACGCCGACGATGAAAACAGCGACGCCAAGATGCGCGAGTTGCATCCCGTAGTAACTACGACTCTGCGTGCGAAGCTTTTGGAACGTGCTCACCTGGCCCGAAGTCACACGCACGCGTTCCCAAACGTTCACCCCGATCGTCGCCACGATCCAGATCGCCAGCAACAAGCCGATACTGACCAGCGGCTTCCACCCGCCGAGAACAAAAGACAGCACTGCGGCACAAGCGACGCTGATGACGAACGCCCAGCGCAGTCTGACCGCGAGTTCAGGCACGCTCGCTTTCTTCCAACGCGCGATCGGTCCCACACCCATCAAGAACATCGCCGGCGCCATCAAGGCCACGAAGACGAGATTGAAATAAGGTGGACCAACTGACAATTTCCCCTTCGCCGAGGGCGTCGACGATCAGCGGATAAAGTGTTCCGAGCAGGACCGAACCGGCTGCGACCGTCAGCAAAACGTTATTCGCGAGTAACAACGATTCACGCGAAACGACGTCGAACTTTCCACCGAGTCCTACTTGCTTCGCGCGCCACGCGTACAATATCAGCGAGCCGCCAATCACAACACCAGGAAGACAAGAATGAAAATACCGCGTTCAGGATCAATTGCAAACGCGTGCACTGAAGTCAGCACACCGGAACGCACCAAAAAAGTTCCCAACAAACTTAACGAAAACGCCGCAATCGCAAGCAGCACGGTCCAACTCTTGAACCCACCACGTTTCTCGGTCACCGCCAGCGAATGGATCAGCGCGGTTCCGACCAACCACGGCATGAACGAAGCGTTTTCAACCGGATCCCAGAACCACCAGCCGCCCCAACCGAGTTCGTAGTACGCCCAAAAACTGCCGAGCGCGATGCCACACGTAAGAAACATCCACGCGACGGTGGTCCATGGACGCGACCAACGCGCCCACGTCGCATCGAGCCGTCCGCCTGATCAACGCCGCGATCGCAAATGCAAACGCAACAGAGAACCCGACATAGCCCATGTAAAGCATCGGAGGATGCGCAACCATCGCCGGATCCTGAAGCAGCGGGTTCAGATCGCGTCCGTCAGGAGGCACCGGGAACAGAGCGATGTGAACGGGTTCGAGGTCAGCAGCATGAACAACAAAAACCCGACGCTGATGATCCCCATCACGCTCAACACACGCGCGGTCATCTCCTCCGGCAAATGACGGCTGAACAGCGAAACTGCGACGGTCCACAACGCGAGCATCAACGTCCACAGCAGCAGCGAGCCTTCGTGCGATCCCCACGATGCCGCGAGACGATAGTGCAACGGCAGTTGGGAATTTGAATTGCGTCGCGACGTTGAGGACTGAGAAGTCGTTAGTGATGAACGAATAGGCTAAACAACCGAACGCGATCACGACGAAGATGAACTGCGCTTGTCCTAGGCGGCGCCGCGAGCGCCATCCACGTCCGGTTGCCGCGTTGAAGTGCCGTAAAGAGGCAGTATCGCCTGCGTCAACGCAAGAAACAACGCGATGATGAGTGCAAACTGACCAATCTCAGGAATCATGCTCTTGAAAGTTCTCCCGCAAAGGCGCAAAGGCGCAGAGGTAAGACCCGAAGACAATTGCGTCTCATGGTCAACGTGGAAAGATACATTTCTGAAGCTTGCCTTTGCGACTTTGCGGGAAGTTCTAGTTAGTAAACCACAGACTTCGAAGCTTCTTTGGCGTGCTTCGCTTTGTCGATCGCTTCGCCCGCCTCGGGGGGCATGTAGTTCTCGTCGTGTTTGGCCAGCACCTCTTCGGCCAGAAACACGCCGTCGTCTCCAAGCCGTCCCTGCGCGACGCAGCCGCGTCCTTCCTTAAAAAGATCGGGAAGTATGCCTTTGTAAACCACGGGAATGCTCGTCGCTGTGTCGGTGACGGTGAAGCGCACGGTCAAACCATCGCTCGTCGCGTTTGAGTGTGCCTTCCTCGACGAGGCCGCCAATTCGAAACGTCCGGTTGACCGGAGCTTCCTTGGCGGCGACTTGAGTGGGACTGAAAAAGAAGACGAGATTATTCTGAAAAGCACTTAACGCGAGAAATGCCGCAAGGCTGAGCCCTGCCACGCCGGCGAGAATGATTCCGATCCTTTTATGACGTCGTTTCATTGGCGCTCCCAGTTAAAACCGAAGAAGAAACAGAGCTCGACCTTTGCTGTTGCTCGTTTTGCTGTTGCCTGAGTGTTTTCCTGCGCTGCTTCAGGCTAACGACTTCCCATACGATTAAGATCAGCGCAAAGATATATGATCCCCAAACATAAAAACCATAGCCGCCCATGGAGAGATCTGGCCAGTTCATCAGGCGTTCACCTCCGCGAAGCGAGAAGCATTCTGTTCTCGTTCAAGAATAATGCAACGCAGCCGGATGAGCACGACGGCAACCGAGTAAAGCCAACACGCCGCCAGCACGATCAGCATCGCTGCCAGCATTGGTGCGGCAATAGTTGGTTTGCCGAGTATGCGAATGGATGCGCCCTGGTGCAGTGTATTCCACCACTGCACGGAAAAGTAAATGATGGGCACGTTGATCACGCCCACCAGCGCGAGCACTGCGCCGGCACGATCGGCGCGACGCGTGTCGTCGATTGCTGACTGCAAAGAAATAAAGCCGATGTAAAGAAACAGAAGGATCAACGTCGAGGTCATGCGCGCGTCCCATGCCCAGTAGGTGCCCCACGTTGGTTTGCCCCACAACGCGCCAGTTACGAGTGATAACAACGTAAACATCGCACCTGTGATCGCGATCGCTGAGGCCATCATCGAGGCCAGCCGCGCATTAAACGCCCAACCAATACCGGCGTAGATCGCCATCAACACATACAGAAACATGCCCATCCAGGCGGCGGGTACGTGAATGAAGATGATCCGGTAAGCGTCGCCCTGTTGAAAGTCTGTTGGGGCGATGAAAAAGCCAACGTACATGCCGACCGCGAAGAGGATCGCCGAAGGAATCGCAAACCACGGGATCAACTTTCCCGCGAGCGGGTAGAAGTTTGCGGGTGATGCGTATTTATAAAAGTTCATTGCTTTGATCCGTGTTCCTGTGTGTCTTACTCAATCGATATCCTGAGGGCAGCAGCGGTTGCCCACGGGGAGAAGATGAGCGACACGATCGCAAATGCTCCAAGTAAATAAAGGTGCGGCGCGGGAGACGCTCCCATGATACTCGCTTCAACTGCTCCGGCCCCAAAGATGAGTGCCGGGATATACAATGGCAAAACCAAAATCGATATCAACACGCCGCCGCCTCGTAAACCCAACGTGAGTGCCGCTCCCACGGATCCGATCAAACTCAACACCGGCGTCCCGATTAATAAACTGACCACCAGAATCAAAAGCGTCTCGCCGGGGATATCAAACTGAAGCCCAACCAGCGGCGCAATCAAAACAAGCGGAATCTCTGAGACGATCCAATGAGCTAAAACCTTCCCCAGCACCACGAGAAAAAGTGGCTGCGGTGTCAACAGCAACTGCTCGAGGTACCGTCCTGAAGGTCATTTGCAAACAACCGGTTAAGCGAGAGCATCGAGGCCAGCAAGGCCGCGACCCAGATAACTCCCGGAGCGATCGAACGCAACAACTGCGTTTCCGGTCCAATTCCCAGCGGGAAGAGGCTGACGACGATAATAAAAAAGAAGACGGTCGACAGAATGTCGGCTCGGCGACGCCACGCCAGCGCCAGATCGCGCCAAACGATCCAGCGCAACATCGATAAGCTCGAAGGAGAGTTCACGTTGCGAGTTCAAGTCGCTGGCTCGATCCTGCCGCCACCGATAAATCCTGATGCGTTGCGACGATCGCGATGCCGCCGCCTGCCAGGTGCTCTTCAATCAAAGATCTAATCAAGGCCACTGCGCCTTTATCCAACGAGGTCATTACCTCGTCGAGCAGCCACATTTTCGTGCCGCTGGTTAGCAGACGCGCCAGAGCGACTCTTCTTCTTTGACCTTCTGACAAGAGTCGTGCCGGAAGTGATTCGCGTCCCGCCAGCCCGATCCGTGTGAGAACCTCCCGTGCCCGCTCTTTACTTATGACAATGCCGTTCAGGGCGTTGGAGATTCTGAGATTTTCAATCGCGCTCAGCTCGTCTTTCACGTTGTGACGATGACCGAGATAGGTGACTGACGTGAAATAATCCTCAGCGAGTGAGCGAATATTCTCACCTTGCCACTTGATCTCACCTTCGGCCGGCGCCAGCAGTCCACATAAAATCCGGAGCAAACTCGTCTTGCCGCTACCGTTTGGTCCTGTTACCTGGAGATAAGTTCCCGCAGGCAACGAAAGATCGAGACCTCTGAAAAGCCTTCGATCTCCGCGCACACATCCGAGCTGTTTGACTTCTAAAAGTGTCGGTGCAACCACAGAGCCACAGATATAACTGATAACCCGCGAAAGGTCTACTTTGATTGCACCGGGCCCTTCGCTTTCAACCATTCGGTCCAGCCACCCTTCAGGACGCGCACGCGCGTGAATCCTGCTTCCTGAAGAGTCTGCGCGGCGGTGATACTCGATTCATCAGCAGGACACGCGCAGTAAGTAACGATCTCGCGATCTTTCGGCAGGTCTTTCAACGGCGCATACTTCAAACGACTCTTGATCCTGCGCAGCTTGAAGTGAAATGCGCCTTTGATCGTCGTCTGGCTTGCTGCATACCCTTCAGCACCGCGCACGTCGATGATTGTCACTGGATCGTTGTTGTCCATCTTCGCCTTTAACTCTTCGGCGGTGATGCTCGTGACGGCCGGCCGTTGGGCATGAGCACGCAACGGTTTTTCGGCGGGAGCGCGCATCGATTTTGGTTTATGAAAGATGCCCTTCTCCGGTTGTGCTCTGAAGGTTTTGGGGTCGTACCACGAGTAAGTCGAAACTGCGTAATAGAGATAACCGGGCGTGCCGTTCAACGTTTCTCCGATCAGGTCGCCCTGCGGTCGCGGTAACTTACGCCCACTATTTGCATCCACAAATTCTTTTGTTGTTTGCACTCGCAGATCGCTGCCGACAACGTTCTTCAGAAGAAACGTTTGCGTCGCTTCAGGATCACGCCAGTCATTCACGCCGTAGCCATGGATCACCGCCAGCAGCACCTCGTCTTTTGCGATCCTGAGTTGTTTGTTCGTCGTTCCATTAGATCGCGGATCGCGAAGCAGCCATGGCGGATACTCCTGGTTCATCTCCGAGACTTTATCCGGAACGGGTTTCAGAATTAGCGCAAGATCCTGAGACTGGTCGCCGTTGAAATCGCCGGCTAGAAAGTTGGGATTGTGGTTGGGATCGAGAACGACCGAATCTTTAAAGACTCGTTTGATTGCGTCCTGTACTTCGGGAAGTCTTGGCGCGTTGGCCACGTCAACATCGATCGGTGTTGCGGCGGGTGGGGGTGCCGCAGCCTGCGGAGTGGGTGGCTGCTCAACTGCTGGCCGGTTGCCAGTTGAGCAACCAGATATGAAAAGAATTAAAACGAAAAACGAGTACTTGACCATGAATCGCCTCGTCGGAAACCGAAGCTCGCCGGATCGTGATGATCCAGCGAGCCTCGGGGATAGTGCCCGTCAGGCAGTGTTGTCGCCGAAGATCATAACGACAACACGAAGGCAATGAGATCGTTTCGCTGCGCGGCCGTCAAGCATTGAAGTTGTTGCGGGCGGCCGTTGCCTGGCCGGCGTGCAGTTGAATCGCATCGAAAATAGTGATGTTCAGACCTTCATGCATCAGCCTGTTGCGGGCGCGAATGCCCCAGAGAGCCGGCGTACGCAGTTGGTTGGCCGTTGATTGACCAGCGTTCTGCACAATGCCATCTCCAGTGCCGACGTTGTGTAAGGCGAAATCACTGAAGGGATGAATGATCTTGTTGCCCAGAGCTGCCGGGACTGCAAAAGCTCCGCCGTTGATCAAGGTGCCCGGAGCAGCAGTGACAAAAGTTCGGGTGTGGCAAACCGCGCACCCGACTGAATTAAAGAGCGGGTCGCCTCGTGTCACCGCCGCGGTTATCGGCCCGCGACGAGGAGCACGTGTTGCGGCCATGAAGTCGGCGAACGCGAGCACGTCGAGCCCATCATCCTCAGGATCCGGAACCGGATCAAAAGCTGACGGGAACGTGACGTTAATGACGCCGTCCGGAGTAGTGGCCGGATTCTCGTGAGTTCCGGCGTCGGGTGCGCTCGAACTGCGGCCGCCGAAGCCGTCGAACGGGTTAGTAATACCCATCTCGTTGAGATAGGCATCGCCGGAGAAGGAGACGAGGCTCGCATGCTGTGCTTTCCAACCGAAGCGGCCGATGCGCAGCGTGTTGTTGGCCTCTGTTACCGGCACCTGCGTGAGCGTTCCGCGTTGAGCCAGCGGCTGTGCCGCTACGTTGTTCTGAAGCGCCGTGTTTGACAGGCATTCCACAAAACCGTCGCCAAGTGTGCTGATAGTGATGCGGAATGCTTTGACCGTCTCCGCCGTCGAGATGTGCTCGACGATGCGGGCATCCGTCGCACGCGCGTGGATTAACTGACCACCGGGCGCGTCGACAAAAGCGCCGTTGGAGATGTGACCCGCACGGAATTCCATCTGTTGCCCGAAGGCCCCGACGTCAACCGACTGGTGGCATTCAACACAGCCTACGTCGTTGTAGGTTGGTCCAAGTCCGTCTTCGATCGTCTCTCGTTCTGAGAAGATGAACTTGTTGTCTTCGAACCGGCCATTGCCGCGAGCGGTCGGCGGTTCCGGTTCATTTACGCATTCATCGATAGGTATGCCTTTGACACCAAAGCCGTTGAAAAGGTCATCAGTTTTGGCGTCCATGTCGGTGGTCAGTGCTTCGGTTGCGGATTGACCTTCGACGGTTTGCGGTGAACTTAGAGGTAAGAGCGAGCGCGACCGCAAACAGAATCAGAGTCAGGATAGGTAGGACTTTCCTCATGTGAACTCTTCACCTCCTAGAGCTGCAAAAACACGTGGTGGAAACGGAAGGGATGAGTTCGCCCGTGCGTTAGCAAACTTATGGTCCTGCCCGTAGTTTGTAAATCTGCGTTACCCGGCTTGTAGAGGCAGCTCCAGCCTATGGGGGTGGACCAGAGTGATGAGTCCCCTCACAAAGAAGCAGCTAAGGCTCGAGCCTTAGTTGTGAGAGGAGATGGGCAGGCTGGCAAAACTCCCTGCTCGCAAACATTCAATTAACTGGGCTTATGTATTTAAGTCGGGAGGTCGGCCGCACTCTAGTCCCGTTCTTTTTGCTTGTCAAGAGAATTATAGAAATCTGGGGAAATCAGTGTAATCTGTCGTTCTCGTATGCGCGGATGGCATTTCCATTCACAGCGATAGTCGGCCAGGAAGAGATGAAACTGGCGTTGATTCTCAACGTCGTCGATCCGCTCGATCGGCGGCGTTTTGATCATGGGTCATCGCGGCACGGGCAAGTCGACTGCGGTACGCGCCCTGGCGGATCTGTTGCCGCGGATTTCGGTGGTTGAAGGCTGTCGCTTACAACTGCGATCCCGCGGATGAGCGAAACCTCTGCGCCGAATGTGCTGCGAACGGCAGACTTGCCGGCGAAAACGGCGCCGGTTCGGTGGTAGAGCTGCCGTTGGGCGCAACTGAAGATCGCGTTTGCGGAACGATCGACATCGAACGCGCGCTCACGCAAGGCCGGAAAACGTTCGATCCTGGATTGCTCGCCCGAGCCAACCGGGGATTCCTTTATATAGACGAAGTCAACCTGCTGGAGGATCATCTCGTCGATCTTCTATTGGACGTTGCGGCTACCGGCCGAAACCGGGTCGAGCGTGAAGGCGTGTCGATCGAGCATCCGTCGAGCTTTGTTTCGTTGGTTCCGGCAATCCGGAAGAAGGCGAGCTGAGACCCCAGTTGTTGGATCGTTTTGGCTTCCACGCGGAAGTCGTCACGGAGAAGTATCTCGATAATCGCGTGAACATCATTGAGCGACGCGAAGCATACGATCGCGATCCGGAAGCGTTCGCGAGATCGTATGGCGAGGACCAGGAACAACTGCGCAAACAAATAACACGCGCGCGTGCGAGACTGCGCAAGGTCAGTGGATCGTTCGCTGTTGTCGAAGATCGCGCAGCTCTGCGCGGATCTTAAAGTAGACGGGCATCGCGGCGAGTTGACTATCATGCGCGCCGCGCGAGCGCTGGCGGCGTTTGAAGGTCGTCGGTCGGTCAATGAAAACCACGTTCGGCGCGTGTCCGCAATGTCGTTGCGACACCGTTTGCGGCGAGATGTGTTGGACGAGACGGCAAAAAGCGAGAAGATCGAGCAGGCAGTGGAAGAGGTTATTCCGCGACCGCCGCAGCCGCCTGGCAATCAGAAACGCGAGACGAAAACGCAACCCGACACGCCGCGCAAGGCGAAGAACCCGGATGGCCCAAGACAGCGATCCGCGGCGTCCGGAGGCGGAGGCAAAACGAACACGGCCGATACCTTGTCGCCGCCCGCGGTTGAGAATCGTTCGCTCGAATCGCCTCTCGAAGAACGAGTGCGAGCGATGATGCCGAATCGCGGTGACAAGTCGCAGTCGCACAGCAGGCGCGCTTCGGGAGCGAAGACGGCAAGTTCGCAGGTGCGAGGGCGATACACGCGCGCGGTCAGTTTCAGGAGCTCGGGAGCAAGGATCGCAATTGATGCGACGCTGCGCGCTATGCTCTCATCAAATCATCGCGGTGTTTCGGTCAGGCGCGCTCCGTTACAAACTGCTCAAACACAAACGAGGAACACTCTTCGTCTTTGCCATCGACGCGTCGGGCAGTATGGCCGCGAATCGAATCGCCCGCGCGAAGAGCACGATTCTGAAGTTGCTCAAGAAGTCATATCTCAATCGCGACAGCGTGGCGATCGTTTCGTTTCACGGCACGACAGCGAACGTCGATTTGATGCCGTCGCGGAGTATTCTGCGCGCCCGACGTGTACTGGATTCGTTGCGCATGGGCGGCAGCACACCGCTCAGCGCGGGCCTGGCGAGCACGATCGAGTTGTTGAAACTCGTGGGCGATCGTTACGGTGAAAACGTCGTGTTACTGTTTACCGACGGCCGTTCGAATGTGCCGCTGCGTCGCAACGGCGTGAACGTGCGCGTCCTGCGCCGCCTGCGGATCGAGATGGAACTGCGCGAGCTGATGTTGGAACTCAAGCAGACGCGGGCGCAGGTTGTTGTCGTCGATACGCAGAAAGAGTTTGAGTCGAGTCAGGAAACAAGAAGGCTGGCGCAGATCCTGCAAGCGCAATTTGTAAAACTTACCCCGGCTGTTCCTTAAAAGGAATTGCGAAACTGCGATAATTGCGGAATTGCGCAATTTCGCATTCCCGCAATTTCGCAATTCTCGAAACGTGGCTAAAACTAGAGACGAGAAAGTGCTCGAACTATACGAGCAGTTGCTTGAAATCGAGCAGCGGCTGATCCCGACCGGTCTGCACGTTTTTGGCCGTCCCTCGCCGCCGCGTGAACGAGGCGACTTGTTGAAGATGATCGCGTCGTTCGATCGTCCTGAAGCGGGGGTGCGCGCATTGCCGGAAGAATTAGCCGACGAAGCGAATCCGCGACTTTGTAGAGCAGGGAACTGATGCTGCAGTTCGACATCTGCGAGCAACACGGATTGAAGGCGGAAGCGACGCATCCGTTGTTTGCAATGCTTGAGCAAGTTTCTACGAAGCTCGAAACAAATACCGAAATCGACGCGCTGGTTCGCGCCCTGCGCGGCGAGTTTATCGAGCCTGGACCAGGCGCGGACATCGTTCAGAACCCCGATATCCTGCCGACCGGTCGCAACACGCACGCGATCAATCCGTACGGCGTGCCTTCGGCCGTCGCTTTTGCGCGCGGCAAGATCGTCGCAAATAGTCTCCTCGATCGTTATAGAGAGGAAAACGGGCGGTTATCCTGAAGCAATGGCTCTCGTTCTGTGGGGACTCGACAACATCAAGACGCAAGGCGAAGGCGTGGCGCAGGCGCTGTGGCTGCTCGGCGTGCGTCCAGTCCGTGACGCATTGAATCGCGCGACAGGCGTTGAAGCGATGTCGCTTGAGGAACTCGGCCGTCCCCGCATCGACGTCGTGATGACGGTGTCGGGAATCTTTCGCGATCTGTTCAGTCCGACCGTGCAGTTGTTGGATAAAGCAGTGCGCCTCGCGGCGAGTCTCGACGAGCCCTTGGATACAAACTACGTTCGCAAGCATGTCCTCGAACAGATCGCACAGGACAATTGCGATACGGACGAAGCTGCGACCCGCGTCTTTTCGAATGCGCCCGGCAATTACGGCACCAACGTCAATTTCATGGTGATGGATTCGCAGTGGGAACGCGAAGATACGCTGGGCGATCTGTTCGTGACGCGCAAGTGCTTCGCGTATGGGCGCGATTCAAAAGGACGGACCATCGAGGGCAGGGAAGCGCGCATCGCCATGGACCGCGCGCTCTCGCGTGTTGAAGCAACCTATCAGAACATCGACACGTTTGAAATCGGACTCACCGACGTGGACCACTATTTCGAATACCTCGGTGGCGTTTCAAAAGCGGTTGAGAAGCGGGCACGGGCACGTCCGGCGATTTATTTGTCTGACAGTCTTTCGCGTGACGTGAAGATTCGATCGCTGGAGGAGACTGTGCGACTGGAGACGCGCGCTAAGACGTTGAATCCGAAGTGGTACGAAGGCATGTTGCAGCACGGCTTCCGAGGCGTCGCCGAAATCGAGAACCACGTGTCGAACACGTTTGGTTGGAGCGCGACGGCGGATGCGGTCGACGACTGGATCTATTCGGAAGTTGCAAACACGTTTCTTGTTTGACGAGTCGATGCTGGAGCGGTTGAAGGATCTAAATCCACACTCGGTGCACTCGCTGGTCCAACGGCTGCTCGAGGCCAACGGGCGCGGTTACTGGGAGACTGACGAAGACGTGCTGGAAAAGTTACGAGAGATCAGTCGCGATCTGGAGGACCAGTTGGAGGGCGTCGTTTAAGTGAGGATCACAGCTTTATACGTGGGTTCAAGTTTGCTGGCGCCGCTAAAGAATGCGGAGCGCGAGATCAACCGAGCGCATGGTCTGGATCTGCAAGTGGCGGCCTACAACTTCGGCTCGCCGCTAAGCGATCGCGAGTGGCAGGAAGTCGATCGTGATCTTGCTGAGTCGAATATCGTCTTCGTGATTCACGTGATGGACGGCGAGAACGCGTCGCGTCTCGTTGCTGCTCTTGAGAGGTACAAAGATCATCACGATGCAGTGGTCGTGATCAACTGCATGCCCGACTTGATGCGACTGACTCGCATGGGCAAGTTAGACGTGGGCAAGTTTGCTGGTTGGATGGCCCGTTATTCCAAAAGCCACGTTAGGCAGGGTAAGGGCGGTAATAAACATCGGCACCATCAGTATTTGAAGTTGGTCGATCGCTTGCCGGGCATTCTCAAGTTTGTTCCAACAGCCGGTGCGCTTACGGACGCCAAGCACTACCTGTATATCTTCTGTTACTTCCTGCAACCAACGCCGGCGAACATTCAGTCGATGCTGCTTTACGCGTTGAAGCATTACGTGCGCGACGAGCGACTCAAATCCGTTAAGACCACGCAGCCGCAGCAAGTACCGTCCGTGGCGATTTATCACCCGGACGCGACGGAGCTGTTCGAAACATTCGAAGACTATAAAAAGTGGTATGCAGCAAAAAGAAAGCCGCTCGCACCCGAGTCAACTCTTGGGCTGCTGCTGATGCGACCGCAAGTCGTTAGTAAAACCACTAAACATTACGACGCACTGATCCGCGCAATTGAAGATGAAGGTCTGGACGTGATTCCGGCGATCGCGACGTTGATGGACAACCGCGAAGCGGTCACACGGTTTTTCCGCAACGGATCGACCACGCGTCAGTCAGATCGTATCGCTAACAGGATTCAGTTTTGTCGGCGGTCCGGCGATGAACGACAGCGCCGCGGCCTCGGAATTTCTGCGCGAACTGAACGTGCCGTATCGATCGGCGGTTAGTCTCGACACGCAAACGATCGAAGCGTGGCTGAATCGCCTACAGGGTTAAATCCCGTGCAGGCTGGAATGCAGATCGCGATTCCCGAGATCGACGGCGCCACCGAACCGTTTATCTACGGCGGCATTCCCGTCAGGGGTCAGGAACCCAACGCCACTGGAGGATCGCTGCTCGAGGTTCGCCCGCCGGCTGAAACGCTGGAACAACCTGCGCACCGCCCCCGCGACGAGATCAAACTCGCGACTCGTGCTGTTTTGCTTCCCGCCAAACAAGGGAAACATCGGCACCGCCGCCGACCTCGACGTGTTTCCCAGCGTGTGGGATTTGTTGAAGCGATCTCGCGCAACGAAGGTTATCGAGTCGAAGTGCCAGGCACACTGCGGAAGAGCTACGTGAACGATTACTCGGCGGAAACTCGGAACAGTTTGGCGTCGGCAGCGAACGTCGCGTATCGAATGACCGCGAGCGAGTACCTGCGGCTGTGTCCGTACGTAAGGGACGTCGAGAAAGACTGGGGCGCCGCGCCGGGTTCGATCAACTCATTTTCTGGCGACCTGTTGATTCAGGTCTTACACTCGGCAACGTCTTTATCGGCGTGCAACCGACATTCGGTTCGAAGGCGATCCGATGCGGTTGATGATGGCGCGGAGCGGATCGCCGCATCACGGGTTCATGGCCTTCTACACTTACCTCTCACAAGTGTTCAAAGCCGACGGCGTGATTCACTTCGGCACCCACGGCGCGCTCGAGTTCATGCCGGGCAAACAGATCGGGCTTTCAGAGTGAATGCTGGCCGGATCGCCTGATCGGCGAACTGCCAAACTTCTACGTCTACAGCGTCAACAATCCTTCCGAAGGATCGATTGCCAAGCGCCGCTCGTACGCGGAATTGATTTCGTATCTAACTCCGCCAATCGAAAACGCCGGGCTTGTACCGTGAGCTCGCACAACTCAAGGATCAGATAATGGCGTACCGGCAGTCGCACGAATGAAAACGAGCGTGAGAAGTTATTTCGAATCGATCCAGGTGCTAAGCAGCGAGCTTCATTTTGGGTAACTCGGATCTTGAACTTCCGGGTCAACGCGGTGTTTAAACGCTTCACACCGTCGATTGTGATCGACGGGAATGTCGTACTGATATTTCTTTAGTAGCTCGCCATCAGATTCGATATTAATTCTTCGAGGGTGTAGTGGTCAGAGCAATTCGATTTTTCAATGGCCGCTTTTGCCTCGTCGCAGAGGTGACACCCGGGCGTGAATAGACGATCACATGAGCTTTGCGCAACTGATTAACTCCGTCTTTTCATTGGTCATTGGTAGTCAAATATCTTTTCTTGCCATTTCCCTTGAAAAATGGATGTCCAATGTAAATACCTTCTTGCCAGCTAATCGAGAAACAGGTTATAAATAGCACGCCGACCACATTATATTTTGTTAGATAGGTGCGGCGCTCTTCATGTTTAAGCAAAAAATTGGCTTCACTGCGCAGAGAGTGATCCCTGTTCGTCGGGGAGTTGTATAGTCCGCTCTCTGTAAGTAAAGTCGAAGTGTACCCTCGGGAAGTTCGCAACGCCTAGCAATCTGGATTTGAATCGACGGAGGTCTCGACTTGGATAGTCAAGCCGATCAAATCACGCCTGCAAGCGCGACAGCGGTCAGCGCCCCGCCGCGGGCGTCTGCACCGGCGAAACCAGCAGCGGCGTCAGTTGTAGAGGCATCCGCCGACCCCCCGGTCAACAAGATGCGACGCCGGATCGTCTGGGCGTCGATTGCCGGTGCTCTCACCACCTTCTTTCTAATGTTTGTCCGGTTCTTCCTGCCGCGGTCTATTCTCGAACCGTCCCCGCTGTTCCGGATTGGATCGCCGGCGGACTACGCGCTCGGTGTCGATACGAAGTGGCAGCAGCAGTATCGAATCTGGGTGACCCGGACTTCTGATCGTTTGTTTGTGATCTACGCCGTTTGTACGCATCTCGGCTGCACGCCCGACTGGAAAGCCAGCGAAAACAAGTTCAAGTGCCCGTGCCACGGCAGCGGTTACGACAGCGAAGGTATTAACTTCGAAGGACCGGCGCCGCGTCCCATGGATCGTGCGAAGGTTACGCTGGATCCGGAAGGACAGATCGTCGTCGACATCGGCACTCTTTATAAGTGGCCGAAAGGTGAGCCGACTGAGTTTAACGAAGAGAACGCATATATCAGCGTCTAGTGCGAGGCATGAATCGTAGTGGCAGATAGTCCTGAGGAAAAAGAGACAAAGCAACTGACCGCGGGTGAAGACGGCGACAAGAGCCTGGTCGCGAAGGTCAAGGACACCGCCGGTGCGCTGAAGGACCGCGCCATCGACGAGGCGAAGGGCTACTCCGATCCGCAGGACACGCAGCTCTGGAAGTCGATCTTTCGTGTCTCTCACGATCGCTCGGATCCGCGCAATCGTTCCCTCGCGATCCTGTCGAACGTCTTCCTGCACCTGCATCCGGCGAAGATCAACCGCGACGCTGTTCGTTATCCTTTCACGTGGGGCATGGGCGGCATCACGTTCTACCTGTTTATCGTGCTGACCTTCACCGGCGTCCTCTTAATGTTCTATTACCACCCGACGAAAGCCGACGCCTTCCGCGACATTCTTTATCTCGAGCACGACGTACCATTCGGAAAACTGCTGCGAAACATGCACCGCTGGGCAGCGCACCTGATGGTGATCACGACCTGGCTGCACATGTTTCGCGTGGTTCTGACCGGCTCGTACAAGCGGCCGCGCGAATTTAACTGGTGCGTCGGCGTGGTGCTGCTCGTGCTGACGCTGCTGTTGTCGTTTACGGGTTACCTGCTGCCGGACGATCAGCTCGGTTTCTGGGCGGTGACTGTGGGAACGAACATGGCGCGCGCGACGCCAATGGTTGGTCACGACGGTCCTTTCGGCCCGCAGCTCGGCATGACGGCTTATAACGACGTGCGTTTCGGTTTACTCGGCGGTTCGATCGTGGACGCGAATGCCTTGCTGCGTTCGTACATCTGGCACTGCATCGGCATTCCGCTCGTGGCGTCGATCTTTATGGCGGTCCACTTCTGGCGTATCCGGAAGGATGGCGGCATCTCGGGACCTGCGCCGGTGATGCTCGAATCCGAGATGAAAGCACTGGCCAAGAAGAAGTAAAGGGTTTTTGACAGAAATTTCCCGCAAAGACGCCAAGGCGCAAAGAGAAGCCCTGGTCGAAGCAGGTTGTGCTTTGCGTCTTTGCGCCTTTGCGGGAGATGGCTTCGGTTCTGATGAAAAGATTCATTAACAAATGGACGATTTGGGGCGCGCTTCTCGTTATCGCCGCAATTTGGGCGATCAACGTTCACGACTGGCATCAGCTCTGGAAGATTTCTTCAGCGCCCGACAACGTACCGATCGTGGCGATGCTGTTTCTGGTTCCATTCTTCACCTGGATGGGCATCAAGCAGGCTGTCGCGAACGATCGGCTGATCGTGGATCTCGAAAAAGATCCGAAGGCGGCGAAGGCGCATCACCGCAAAGTCGAACCGTGGCGGCCGGGATGGGCGCGTGAGATTCACGTGTGGCCATATCTCGTGCGCGTTGAATTTCTCGCCACGGTGATCGTTACGGTAATTCTGTTTGTTTGGTCCATCACACTCAACGCGCCGCTTGAAGAACCGGCCAATCCGAACCTGACGATGAATCCCTCGAAGGCGCCGTGGTACTTCCTCGGTCTTCAGGAGATGCTCGTCTACTTCGACCCGTGGATCGCGGGCGTGGTGATGCCGTCGATCATCATGGTCGGGTTAATGGTGTTTCCGTACGTCGATTCGAATCCGTTGGGCAATGGTTACTACACGCTCCGGCAGCGACGATTTGCGTTGTGGATGTTCGGCGCCGGATTTCTTCAGTGGATCGTTCTGATCGTGATTGGAACGTTTATTCGTGGACCGGGTTGGATCTGGTTCTGGCCGGGACAGACGTGGGATCACAACGCGGTCGTGTTCGATAAGAACGTCGACTTGCACGACATGATCGCGCAGAGTGCCGTTGGAAAAGCGATTGGTTTGGGCTTTCTGGCACACAATCCCGCAAAATTCATCTTCGGGTTGCTCGTGGTCGGCGGGTTTTTCATCGTCGGCGCGCTCTTCTTCCACTGGCTGATGACAGTCGACTTCAAGCGGATCAGGTTTCGTCGTCCTTTCAAAGAAAATCTGTTTCCGAAGAATGAGTTTGAACAGAAGCTTCTGGCGCGAACGAGTTTGCTTCAGTACCTGACATTTCAATTCTTTGCGGTGAGTGTGTTGTTGGCGTTGCCGGTGAAGTTGATTTTGCGTCTAGCGTTAACGATCAAGTACGTCTGGGTAACTCCGTGGTTCAACATCTGAGAATTCTGGAGGAAGAATCGTAGTGGCGGATTCACCAGCACCTGGCGAATCGACGATCGGCGAATCGCCGATCAGTGAATCGTTAGCCAAGAGGGAACCAGCGTTACCCGCTCAGGATCCAATCGTCAGTCGTTCCAGCAGCGGCTGGATGCTGGTTTGCGCGCTGCTGATGACGATCTCCATCATCTGGGCGCTCTACGATGAAGCGTTTGGACAGCGACCATGGAAGTCGATGCAGCGCGAATTCGTCAGCCGCTACACCCGCTACCTCGACAGCATTAAATCCAGAGCCGGCAAGAGCGAAGCGGAGGTCAAGGAAACCCCTGAGTACCAGCAACTCAACGACGAAGCGAATGCCGCCCGGCAGGAAATCGAGCCACGCTCAAAAGAGATCGACGCGACCGTTAATCGCGTTCAAGCCAAACTTGACGCGATCACCGAGCCGTTTCAAAACCAGCGCGGCCGCCTGACCGTCATCAACTACTACGTCGAAACTCACGAAGGTTCCGCAAAGCAGAAATACCAGCGTCAGGCAGATGAAAAACGCGCCGAAATGATCACGGTCGACATGCCTTCGGATGACGGAAAGTCGACCCAAACCCAGCGCTTTAACTATGCAACACTGGAGAAAATGTATGACGACCTGCGCGAAGAGAAGGCGCGCAACCTCGCTGAAAAAGCGGAATTGCTGAAAGGCCCTGCCGAACTTGCCAAGAAACGCGACGACTATCTTCGCAATTATCTTATCGGCGCATCATCGAGCGCGATCGACGGCCTAAAAGCGAAAGCTGGCAACTACGATTATTCGATTCTCGGTCACCAGATCAGCGTCGGCGCGTACGAGATCGTCGATCGTTGCGAAGTATGTCACGCCGGCATTCGCGAACCAGTAGATATGGTTGCCGCGGACCTCGCACCCGATGGGCCAGGTAAAACGCCCGACAGTCTGGCGCGTGCGTTTGTCAGTCACCCTGATCGCGAAGTGCTGCGAATTCACAATCCTGAGAAGTTTGGCTGCGCTAGTTGTCACTGGGGTAACGGCCGCGCCACTACGAGCGACACGAAGGGACACGGGCGTCATCGTTTCTGGCTCTGGCCGATGTTTGAAAAAGAGAACACCGAGGCCGGATGCCAGCAGTGTCACGCGCGCGACCGCGTTACCCAGGGCGCCGACACGCTAAACCTCGGACGCGATCTTTTTGTCGAGCGTGGCTGCGTTGGTTGTCATCGTTACGAAGGTTTCGATCGCGAAACCGACTCGTTGGCCGCCACGCGCCAAACGATCGGACAGCTTCAGGACCAGATCATCGCAAACGAGAAACAGATTCGGGCCGACACGCTGAAATCCGGCGACGAGAGTATCAGCGCCGAAGAAGCGACAAGATTACTGGCCCAGGCTGACACTGTTCGCGTTACGAACAGTCTACTTGCTGCGCGCATCGACCAGTTGAACCTGCAGGCGAAGTACATGATGCAGGATCAGAAGAAGGTCGGACCAAATCTAAAAGACGTTCGCGTGAAGTTGCGCAAGGAGTGGCTACCGGTTTGGCTCGAGAATCCACAGGGATTTCGACCTGGTACCAAAATGCCGACGTTCTGGCGCTTCGCCGCGCACACTGATGAAGGTCCGGACATGCGCGACAAAGACGCGGGCGATCAAATCAAAGCGATCTCCGCATATCTGTGGCAGGACAGTTTCACTAACGCATTGCCAACGCAGCCACGCGGAAATGCCGGTCACGGAAAAGAGCTGTTTGAAACTCGAGGTTGTATGGCCTGCCACTCGATCGGTGAGGGCAGTAGTGCTGCGGGCGGTGATTTCGCCGCAAACCTTCAGAAAGTCGGGGAGAAGGCTAATTTTGATTACATCGTGCGCTGGATCTATAACCCGCGCGATCGTGTCGCTCCTTATTGCCCGAAAGAAAAGCGCGACCTGACTCCCGAAGACTACGCGAAGAAGAATCTGCCGTATGTTTTTGACAACGACTTGCATTCACGCTGCCCGAACGACGGCGCCGAACTGCAGGTGCAGAACATGACGGTGATGCCAAACTTCCGTCTCTCGGAATCTGATGCACGCGACATCGCGACCTATCTGTTCTCGCTTTCGTCACCGCCGAGTTACGCCGACGCCTCTTTCATGGACGATACGAACCTGAAAGAGAAAGGCCGCGTGCTGATCAAGCAGTATGGCTGCGCGGGCTGTCACGAAATCAAAGGATTCGAAGAGGAGCAGCGCATCGGCAAAGAGTTGACGGTTGAGGGCGCAACGCCGATCGAACGACTCGACTTCGCGCTTCAGACGCACAACGCCGAAAAGGGTCACGACCCATTACATCTCCGTAAGGACCAGGCGGAAAAACCCTGGTACAACCACAAAGGGTTCTTCGAACGAAAGATCGAAGAGCCGTCGATCTACGACGTCGGCAAGGAGAAGGATCCGAAAGACAAGTTGCGGATGCCTGAGCCATACCTGACCGAAGAATGGCGGGTTGCGCTTACGACGTTCCTGTTAGGTAGCGTCGGTCAGGAAGGCGCGAACGTACCGAGCACGCTTTTCTACACGCCACAGGACCAGCGGCGTCAGGATGTTCAAAACGGCTGGTGGGTGATTAAGAAGTACAACTGCCAGGGATGTCACCAGCTGCAAATTGGAGAGCGTTCGGTCGCGCAAAGCCTGCCGCTGTTTCAGACGCCGGAAGGAAAGGATCTACTTCCGCCGCGGTTGACGAGCGAAGGTGCGCGTGTAGATCCGACGTGGTTGTTGAAGTTCCTGAGCGATCCTTCGTTGAGCGGCGAGAAAACACCCGCCCAGCAGCAGGCGATTAATGCTGTCGCTTCGCCGAACCCGCCGGCTGCTGCGCAGGCAGGCGCGCAGGCAGTTGCACAACCTGGTGCGCAACCGACAGGGTCGCCGGCGAGTCCGGCCGCCGGAGCAGCGAACCAGGCAATGCGATTGCGGCCCCAGCCGGGACTCGATCGCAACGGCGTGCGTCCGTATCTGAAGTTCCGCATGCCAACGTTCAACTTTTCGCCCAACGAGTTGCAGATCCTGGTGAGATTCTTCATGGCGATGTCGGGCCAGCAGGATCCATACATCAAGGAGCCGATGCCGCCATTGACAGCGCAGGAGAGGATCGCCGCGCGTGACATGTTCACGTCCGGAACGCCGTGTTTGAAGTGTCACATGACGGGCGATGCGGCACACGACGAAAGAGCGATCGCGCCGAACTTCCTGATTGCGGGCGAGCGGCTTAAACCCGAGTGGACGTTCCGCTGGCTGCTCGATCCGTTACAGATCAGTCCTGGTACAGCGATGCCGGGTGGATTGTTTAAGAAAGACGGCGAACGGTGGGTGGTCAATCTGCCCAATCCACCGGCCACCGCGGCTGCTTATCACGGCGATCACGCGCGCCTTCTGGTGCGTTACATGTTTCTGATGACGCCGGAAGAGCAACGGGCTCTGTCGGCCACCGGTCCTGCTACAACGGCGGCGCCTGCGGCGACGACACAAAACCACGCGCGGGCGAAAAGAAGAAGATCGAGTCAGCACCATCGGCGACACCGCGGACAGGCCGCGCTAGGCCGTCGTGCTGCGCGCGCGATAAGCGGGATATAGGTTTTTAGCAAACGGGATTTCAATAGTTGTGGCGCGTTCCGCTTTCATGCGGCTTCCGTGCTACAGTTAACGCGAAAGTCATCTTATTTTGGAGGAATTGATCATGATTAAGCAGACAAAGGTCTGGCTTGTGTTATCGATTGCACTGTCTCTCCTCGCGCTGGGCTCTGCCTGCGGTGGTGGTAAGGACTCCGGAACAAATCAGCCTCCCGCCGCTGGCACTGAGTCAGCCGGTGGGCCATACAGCGGTCCGACCGGGACAATCGCGGGCGTGGTTAGCTACGAGGGAACACCGCCTGCTGCCAAGAAGATTGATACGACGGCGGATGCCGCTTGCGGTAAAGCGAATCCTAACCTCGTGACCGACGACACGCTCGTCACGGACGGTAAACTGGCCAACACGTTCGTTTACATCAAGGAAGGAACGGCGGAAGGCGGCAAGAAACTTACCGACTATACATGGTCAACTCCGGCGACGGTGGTGCAGCTCGATCAAAAGGGTTGCCACTATTCGCCGCACGTATTCGGTGTTCAGACCAACCAGAAAATCAGCATCACGAACAGCGATCAAACCCAGCACAACATTCACTGGATTCCGAAAGGGAACCCGGAATGGAACCAGTCGCAGCCCAATGGCGCACCAGCAATCGAGAAGACATTTACTCGACCGGAAGTGGTGATCCCCGTGAAGTGCAACCAGCACCCGTGGATGAAAGCCTATATCGGCGTGATGAGAACGCCATTCTTCGCGGTGAGCGGCACTAACGGCGCGTACGAAATCAAAGGCGTACCGCCAGGCAAGTACACCGTCGTAGCGTGGAGAGAAGGCGGCACGAACGGCACAGAGAAAACGTTTGAAGTGACCGTGCCCGCCAACGGTGCCGGCAAGGCTGACTTTACGTTCGGTTCAGGCCCGGCGACGACTTCAACCAAGCCGTCACTGACGATGATGCCGGCGATCGAGTTCCCGATGTTGCACAAATAGCCACTTAGTGCTGGTTTTAGGAGGTTCCCGCAAAGGCGCAAAGACGCGAAGAAGACAACAAGAAAAGTGTTTAGCTCAAATCCAACTCTTTGCGTCTTTGCGCCTTTGCGGGAACCTGCCAGTTTTTAAGAAGCTTCATGAGCAAAGGCCTTAATCGTTTCGCCATTCTCGTCGCAAGCGCGACCTTTTTCCTGATCATCGCCGGAGCGCTCGTCACCAGCAACGACGCTGGACTGGCGACGTCTGATTGGCCGCTGTCGAACGGCCAGTTTCTTCCGCCGATGGTCGGGAACATGTTTTACGAACACGGCCACCGCATGATCGCGACGACTGTTGGTCTGCTGACGATCGGGCTAGCGATTTATATTCGCTTTGGCGACAAGAGATTCTGGGTTTGGCGGCTCGGGTTCTTTGCCCTGTTCGCCGTCATCATCCAAGGGATACTGGGCGGATTGACGGTTAAGATGATGCTTCCGCTTGGTGTTTCCGCCGCTCACGCGACACTCGCACAACTGTTTTTCTGCACGACAGTCAGCCTGGCGGTTTTTACTTCCAGAAGCTGGATTGAAGCGCGCCCGTTGCGGGAAGGGCAGGCAAGTACTCCGCTTCGTCACATGTGCACGATCGCCCTCGTGATGATCCTTGTGCAATTGGTGCTTGGCGCCTCACTACGTCATTCGGCAAAGTGGGACCAGCATCTACCTGTTCAACTGATCGTGGCGCACATCGTTGGCGCATTTGCCGTCACGGTCGCACTTGGCGGCACTGCGTGGAGTGTACTAAGACGTCATCAAGGCGTGACGTTTCTCACCAGGCCGGCAACGATCGCACTCGTGCTGCTGGTGGTCCAACTGTTTCTCGGCGTGGCCGCGTACCTGACGCGCCTGGGTTCGCCGGGCGATCCGCAACCGTTACATCCGATGATTGGAATTACTGTCGCGCACGTGGCCTGTGGCGCGCTGCTTTTCGCGACGACTATTGTTTTGACTTTAAGGACGTACAGAGTGCTTCCGGCTTCGGAAGCGGCGATGGAATTGGCTGCCAGGCCTCAGGAGTCGTAGCTCAAGAATGGAAGAGTTTGCAATCGATCTGCGTAGTCCGGCAGTCGCGGTGATTGAGCGGCCTCGTTTGTCGTTCCGCGAACGCGTCTCCGCCTACGTCGAACTCACAAAACCTCGAATCACGTTTTTGATCGTGTTGACGGCCGCCGCCGGCTTCGCCCTCGCTTCAATAGGAAGCATCAACTACGTGGCGATGCTCAGCGCGATGTTCGGTATTGGTCTGTTGTCATCAGGAATCGCGACACTCAACCAATACGCGGAACGAGATCTGGACGGGTTGATGCGCCGCACGGCCACCCGACCCTTGCCTTCAGGTAAGCTGGCGCCGTGGGAGGCGCTGACGTTCGGCGCCGGTATAACGATCGCCGCCGAGATGTATTTACTCGTTTTCGTCAACCCGTTGACCGCACTACTTGGTCTAACGGTCATTGCCGGTTACGTCTTCGCCTACACACCGTTGAAAACTCGGACCTCGTTGTCGACGATGGTGGGTGCCTTTCCTGGCGCTGTACCGCCGTTGATCGGTTGGACCGCAGCACGTGACTCATTGAGTCTTGAAGCCTGGGTGTTGTTTGCGATTCTGTTTCTGTGGCAGTTCCCGCATTTCCTGGCGATCGCGTGGATGTATCGCGAAGATTACAGCCGCGCGGGAATTCTCATGCTGCCCGTCGTCGAACCTGACGGTCGTGTGACGGCGCAGCAGATCGTGGTTTACACGCTGATGCTCTTACCAGTCAGCCTGTTACCAACAATGCTCGGAATGGCGGGCCGGATTTATCTTGTCGGCGCCGTGATACTCGGACTGCTCTTTCTCTACAGCAGTCTGCGTGCGGCGTTCTCAATGTCACGGCAACAAGCGCGCAGGTTGCTGTTGGCATCGGTTCTCTATTTGCCGCTTCTGTTTATCTTAATGGTTCTGAATAGGTAATGTCCGGGCAGTTGCCCCGACAGACACCAACTAAGGAGAGGTAACCGATGGGACGAGTTCTTGCGGTTATTATCTGGGTCATCACACTACTATCAGTCGCCCTGTTCTTGAAGAAAGAGTGGTGGTTTCCCGAAGGGATTTCCCAACACACGCCAGCCTACGATCGCCAGTTCTTGATCACGATTCTGATTGTCGGCATTTCTTTCGCGGCCGCACAAGTCGCCCTGGGCTGGGCCGTTTGGAAGTTTCGCGACACAGGGAAGCCCGGCGATCGCGCCGTCTACACGCACGGCAGCAACCGGCTTGAAGTGATCTGGACGGTTATCACTGCGGTTATCTTCATTGGTCTGGCGGTGATGGGACAAAGCGTGTGGGCTTCGTTGCGACTGCATGATGCGCCGCCGGGATCGTATACCGTCGAAGCTGTAGCGCAGCAGTTTCAATGGAACTTCCATTACTCCGGCGCCGACAACAAATTCGGCCGCACCGATCCGAGCCTGATCGACGATGGCGCATTGAACTTCATCGGCCTCGACCCCGAGGACGTCGCTTCCAGAGACGACTCGGTAACGTCAGCGCTGGTGATTCCAGCGGGCCGCCCGGTGGAATTGCTTCTGCGATCGAAAGACGTCATTCACAATTTCTGGGTGCCGCAGCTCCGCTTCAAACAGGACCTCGTTCCCGGCATGGAGATCAAGGTCAATTTCCAGGTCCAGGCCGACAAGGTAGGGAAGTATGAATTGGCCTGCGCCGAGCTGTGCGGCCAACTGCACTTCAAGATGAAGAGTTACATGCTGGTGCTGCCGGAACAGGAAATTACTGCGCTTAAAGCGATGCCGCAGGAACAGTACCAGGCGCGCGTAGCGGAACTGCTGAACCAGTATCAGTTATCAGCTAAATAGTCTTTAAATCCGTGTTCTCTTAAGTCGACAGCTTAGCGAGGAGAGACGACAGATGTCAGTTGAGACTCACGAGGGCGTACACAGGCATCCGGCGCCAACAGGCTTCATTCGCAAGTACATCTTCAGCATCGACCATAAGGTCATCGGCATTCAGTACATCATGCTGGCACTGGCCGCGGTCATTGTGGGAATGGTCATGTCGCTGCTGATGCGCCTGAACTTGTCATGGCCGGGAACCAGTTGGCCCATTCTGGAAACGTTGTTTCCCACAGGTGCGCCCGGCGGCATTATGACGCCCGAGTTTTACCTGTCGCTCGTGACGATGCACGGTACGATCATGGTGTTCTTCGTGCTCACGACTGCGCCACAGGGTGGCTTCGGCAATTACTTTCTGCCGATTCAAATCGGCGCCGAAGACATGGCGTTCCCATATCTGAACATGTTGTCGTTCTGGGTAACGCTCGTCGGCTTCATCGTGATCCTGATGGCGATCGTGGTCGAGGGCAATACCTCGGTTGGTGCGTGGTTCGCGGGGCTCGGGCCTTCATTCGCGGGCGGAAGCGGTACTGTTGGGCCAATCGGCGGATGGACTGGTTACGCGCCGCTCAGCGCGCTTGGAAAGATCGCCGGTCCCGGACAAGGCGCCGGCATGAACCTCTGGGTGATCAGTATCGCGATCTTCTGCGTCGGTTCATTACTCGGAGCGCTCAACTTCATCACCACGCTTTTGAACATGCGCACGAAGGGCATGTCGCTGATGCGCATGCCGCTCACTTGCTGGGCCTGGTTCACGACTGCGGTGCTCGCGCTGCTCTCGTTCCCGGTGCTGCTTGGCGGCGGAATCCTCTTGCTGCTCGATCGTATCGCACACACCAGTTTCTTTATTCCGGGCGGACTTTACGTCAGTGGTCTTCTTTCAGGCAGCCATCCGAACTTCCCGCTGCACACTGGCGGTTCGCCGATCTTGTGGCAGCACCTGTTCTGGTTCTTCGGACACCCCGAGGTGTACATCGCGATCCTGCCCGGCATGGGGGCGACGTCGCACATTCTCTCGACCTTCGCGCGTAAACCGGTGTTTGGTTATCGCGCGATGGTCTTCGCGATCTTCGCGATCGGCCTGCTCGGCTTCTTCGTGTGGGGCCATCACATGTTCATCAGCGGCATGAGCCCGTATTCGTCGATCGCGTTCTCGATTCTGACGCTTTCGATCGGCGTGCCCTCCGCAGTCAAAACATTCAACTGGCTAGGCACATTGTGGGGATCGAGGATTCGCTTCACGACGGCGATGCTGTTTGCGCTCGGCTTTGTTTCGCTGTTTGTTTCGGGCGGTATCACGGGGTTGGTGCTCGGACAGAGCTCCCTGGATCTGGCGATGCACGATTCCTATTTCGTGACAGCGCACTTCCACCTCGTGATGGGCGTGGCGTCGATCTTCGGTATGTTTGCAGCCACGTACTTCTGGTTCCCGAAGATGTTTGGACGCATGATGAGTGAACGTCTCGGCAGAATCCACTTCTGGCTCACGTTCATCGGCGTCTATGCGATCTTCGTCCCGTTCCATACGATGGGAATCCGGGGCATGCCGCGTCGCTTTTCAAGTTTTGCTGAGTACGAATTTCTGAGGAACGTCGACCCGCTGGTGCTGCTGGTTTCAATTGCGGCGATTATTACCATCGCGGTCCAGTTCCTCTTCTACTTCAACGTTTTTTGGAGCATGTTCAAAGGCGAGAAGGCCGGTGATAATCCGTGGGAAGCGACGACGCTGGAATGGAACACAACGTCGCCGCCGCCGCACGACAACTTCGCCGGTGTGTTACCAACTGTCTATCACGGCCCCTACGAGTTTGCGGTACCTGGCGCGCCGAAAGACTTCGTGATGCAGTCTGATATAGAAGCAGAGGTGCCAGACGAAAATGGCCACAATGGTCACAAGCACTAGACCACCGGCAGTTAAGAAAGGCGCCGGCACGGGCCCGGGAATCCCGGGACCAAACGGAAACGGATCGAAACGCGGCAGCTTCCGCGATCCGGAGTCGCATGCCAATCGTTATCGCATCGGCATGTGGGTGGCGCTTGCGTCGGTGACGATGATGTTCACGTCGCTGAGCAGTGCTTACATCGTGCGCGCAAACTCGTCGAACGACTGGACTTCGTTGCCGATGCCGCGCGTGCTGATCGTCAGCACCATATTGATCCTGGCGAGCAGCGTCACGCTTGAGCTGGCGCGGCGCAAGTTGAAAGCGTCTCTAACGAAAGCGTACACGCAGTGGGTCGTCGTCACTGTGATTCTCGGCATTGGCTTTCTTGCTTCGCAGCTATACGCCTGGCAACAACTGAAGTCGTGGGGACTTTATCTCCAGAGTAATCCCCACAGCTCTTTCTTCTACCTGTTGACGGGCGCGCACGCGGTACACCTCGCTGGAGGTTTACTCGGGCTCAGTTTCTTGTGGCTGCGTTCGCGATCAGTCACGAGCGAAGCCGCCGTGCTGACAAAACGACAGGCTTCGACTGATGCAGTGACTATTTACTGGCATTTCATGGACGCTCTTTGGATCTACCTATTCCTACTCCTATTCCTTTGGAGGTGACAGGTGAGCACTGAAGCACGTGCAGAGTTTTTTCCGGCAGCGGATTGGGAAGGCGGCACCCTCCCGTATCGAGTCGGCCATCGCAAGTTGGGGATGTGGCTGTTCATCGTCTCCGACTCGCTGACGTTTTCGGCGCTTCTCATCGGCTACAGCTACCTGCGCGCGTCGAACGTGTGGCCCACGCCGTTTCCGTTCTACCCGAGCATTGTTTTTGCCTCGGTGATGACGTTCTGCCTGCTGTCGTCGAGCTTGACGATGGTGTTCGGCGTGTCGGCTTCGAGCAAAGGCGACAAGGCGAAGGCGCGAAAGTGGATCCTGGCGACGATAGTCTTCGGCACGGCGTTCATCGTGCTCCACTTGATCGAGTGGAATCACCTGATACACCAGGGACTGGGCCCGTTATACCTGCCCGAAACCTGGGTGCAGGCGTTTACGACGACTAACGGTGTGCCGCCGAGCCCGCTGTTCGGGGCGACGTTCTTCGCGATCACCGGCTTGCACATGTTTCACGTCGCTACGGGTGTGATTTACCTGTTGGTTGTAACGGCACGCATCAAGAAACTCAAACATGAAGACGTCGAGATCAGTGGCTTGTACTGGCACTTCGTCGACCTCGTCTGGATGTTTGTTTTCCCATTGATCTACATCATGTCGGTTGACATCGGTGGACATCTGCCGCACTAGGCCACGGAGGGAATGCGAAAAATGAACGCACACGCGGAAGAACATTTTGCCGGCAGCAACAAGTTGTTCATCTCGATCTGGATCTGGTTGGTGGTGCTGACGCTTATAGAGATCTTTCTGGCGTACAGGCCGATGTCCACCGCGATCATGCTGACGATCCTGCTCGGCTTGTCGATCATCAAGGCGGCGCTGATCGTGGCTTACTTCATGCACTTGAAGTTTGAGCGGCTAAGCCTGATTCTGACAATAGTGCCGATGCTGGTAGTCTGTATCTGTTTGTTGTTTGTCTTTTTCCCCGACAGTATGCGATCGGCTGGTTTGCGGTACCAGTTCAAGCAACCGCCGCCGGTCGCGCCACCTCCGGTTGAGGAGTTTTGATGAATCTGCGCGGATGGCGATTGTTAGCGTTGGTCGTTTTGGCAGCGGGCATCGTCCTGCTTTTCACGGGTGACGTGGAAGCGCAGTGTTCGATGTGCCGCGCGTCGCTGACCAACTCTGCTAATGGTCGCCTCGTTCGTGGACTTAATCTCGGCGTGCTGGTGTTGCTGGTGCCGCCGGTTACGATCTTCTGTTCGATCTTTATAGTGCTGAGGCGTTATCGAGGAAATGGCTGACGATAATCCGCTCGGCATCGACGTTGAAAAGCAGACGACGCGCGGGCGCGCGTGTCCGCGTTGCGGCGGGAAGATCATCCCGTCGAACCGCGCGGTCTATGAAGCGACCGCGAATCCGGAAGGCGCGTTTCCCATTTGGCAGTGCGAACGGTGCGGCTACGAAGAGGTTAACGAGCGAAAGAAGCCGGCTGGAAAAGCGCGACACTGATAAACACACCTGATGAGCAAAGAACTTGGACTGCTGAATCTTGTCTGCATCCTGGCGGCGCTGGGTTTTCTGGTGGTCATCGTTATCAGCGCCGTTCTGTCCGGTGACTTTTTCACCACCGACAACCTGTTTGTGATCACGGTTTGTCTGGTGATGGCGTTGATGTTTGCCGTCAACCCGTTGCTCTATTTGAAATCTGAAGGCAAGTTGCCGCTGCCGTTTGTTAAGCGTTCGCCTGCGATCGCGGGTGGTGGCATGGGCGATTGGGGTCAACTCAAATCGACTTCGCCGGCAATGCTGGACGCCAAAGGCCGCGCCGTTCCTCCCGACGTTAAAGCCATGGTCAACCGCATGAACCAGGCTGAAGTAAAGGATTAAGCTCGTGACGCTAATTTCGACTCGCGGTGATTTGTGCGCACGCGCCTCTGCGGCTTCCCGCCCGAATAACTGGGAGACTGTTACACCGCAGAGTCGCAGAGAACCGCAGAGAACGCCGAGAAGATTTTTATCGCTACTTTGAGCAAGATCGTGGATGAACTAACAAGGAAGGTTTTAGGGAGTTTCGCGCACTGGCGTAAGGAGACGCTCGATCTGCACGAGTTGTTTGAGGCCGGCGGAAACGATCCCGATGCGCGCACGGCCGTGTTTGATATTGTCGAAAGGTTGGTTCGCGAAGGTCTGCTGAACGAAGAGGGAAACGACTTCTATTCGTTGACTGAAAAAGGCAAACAAGCCGCGGCGCAAAAGTAGCATCTGTGTTGTCCCCTGAGTTCATTTCTTACCTGCCGCACGTCAATGCCTGCCTGAACGGTACCAGCGCGCTGCTGCTAATCACCGGTTACACGTTCATTCGAAAACACAACGTCGCCGCTCACCGGACGTGCCAGATCGCAGCGCTCTCTATTTCGATCCTGTTTCTCGCTTCTTATCTGACATATCACTTCCATCACGGTGCGACGCGTTTCCAGGGGACCGGGATAGTTCGTCCGATCTATTTCACTGTTCTGCTGAGCCACACAATCCTGGCGATAGTGATCGTTCCTCTCGTCATCCTGACGTTCTATCGCGCGTTTCGTAACGATTTCACGCGGCACCGGCGAATCGCTCGGGTCACCCTTCCGCTGTGGCTCTACGTGTGTGTCACCGGAGTGATCGTTTATCTTATGCTTTACCAGATCTATCCTTCCTGAGTTTTTTTCGATGACTGAAGAACGGCAATCATCCGGGGATTCGTGCGGTCGAGGAACGCAAACGCGCACCAGGCTCGCGATGGATCCTCGCGCTCGCTGTGCTCTTCGTCATCGCTACGTTTCTCGCCTGGTACTTCACCTGGTTCGGACGCGAACTCTCCGATGCAGACATCTCGAAGTATCTGAACGATGACAAGAACCCGCGTCACGTCCAACACGCCCTGGCCCAGATTCAACAACGCATCGAACGCCGCGACGTCAACGCAAAGACGTGGTACCCGCAGCTCGTAACGCTAAGCGGAAATTCGGAAACAGAGTTTCGGTTGACAGTGGCGTGGGTGATGGGTTTCGACAACCAGTCGCCGGAGTTTCATGAAGCGCTGAAGAAGCTGGTACAGGACGACGCGCCCGTGGTACGTCGAAACGCGGCGCTGGCGCTGGTCCGGTTTAATGACCCGAGTGGACGCCTGAAGTGCTGGCGATGCTCGAGTCCCTATCCGGTACGAGCGCCTGCCGGCGGTGTCATCGCGAGCAGTTTGAAGGAAGAATCGGACGTTGCGCGCAGCGCATTGCTGGCGCGTATTCAGGAGCCTGACGGAAAACTGGTTGAGTTGCGATCACCACTGCCCGGGAAGATCAATAAGATCCTGAAAACAAATGGCGCTCAGGTTTCAGCGGGTGACGAAGTGATGAACATTAATTCCGATGAAGCCAGTGTGTTCGAAGCGCTGCGGGCGCTGGCGTTAATTGGTAAGAAAGAAGATCTACCGCTTATTCAGAGTTACACAAATAGCTCTTCGAATCGTGTTCGTGAACAGGCGGGGCTGACAGTTAAGCAGGTGGAGCGGGCGGCGCATCCGGAAGAGTGATGCCGTGCAGTGATTCCCAGTCGTCGGTTGGGACCATCTCGATCGCGTCCCACGGACAACCATCAAGAAACGCGCCGTCAGGACCTTTGCTGGTGCACTTTTGGCAGCCGATGCAGAGGTAAGGATCAACTTCGATACGTCCAAAAGGCGGATGGTCCTCATCCGGCACCCAGAACATACAGGCTTCGATCGGACAATACTCGATACACGCCGGCGATCCGGAGCAACCCGTGCAGCAGTCCGTGGTGATCGCCAGTATGCGCGGCCGCTTCTTGCGAGTAGCTTTTCCGTCGCCCTCAGACATCGGCCAGTGTTTGTCTACGATATCGAACATCCGATTCTTTTTGCCTCGTGTTCCGGTTGCTAAATCGTGGTTCGACTCTAACATAGCTTTGTGATTTTCCTCAATGATTTGTGTCGATTAGGGTTCCGGCTTGGATCGTTCACGCTACTCGCGTAGAACTTAAGCTGAGACCGACACGGGAGGAAACAAACATGGAAGTAGTGACAGGTGTTTTTGAAGCGCGTGATGACGCCGAGAGGGCAGTAAATCAGTTACGAAAACTAGGCGTTGCGCCAGAGAAGATCGGGTTGCTTGCGCCAGGCTCGCGGCCGGAGACGATCGAGCGAGGTGTGCCGGTTACGGACACCGAAGAACCAGGAATGGGGCGTGCAATGGGCGCCGCGGTTGGAGGCGCGATGGGAGCTGCGGGCGGCGCGACTCTGGGCCTGGCGGCAGCGTCTTTGGCGATTCCGGGTGTTGGGCCGGTGATTGCTTTCGGGATGATTGGCGCGGCGTTGCTCGGAACATTGGGAGCCGCAGCCGGCGCCGCGATCGGTGATCAGCTTGAAGAACAGCTCGGCGAGGGTGTGCCGCACGAAGACGTCTTTCTTTACGAAGACGCTCTGCGTCACGGACGTTCGATCGTGATTGCGTACGTTGAAGACGATCGTGCAGACGAGGCGCGCGACGCAATCGAGGAATCGGGCGCCGCGGACATCGAAACACTTCGCGAAGAGTGGTGGGAAGAGTTGAGAGACGACGAAAGGGTTCACTACCACACGGACGGGCGCGATTTCGATCGCGATGAAGTTACATACCGTCGCGGTTTTCAGGCCGCTCTGCATCCACGTCTCCGAGGCAAGGGTTACAGGGACGTCGAGAACGATCTGAAAGCGACCTACAATGGCGGCGAGCTTGACACCGCATTCCGCGAAGGGTATGAACGCGGTCTGGCGTATCACAGTAAGAATAGTGAAAGGCGCACCGATTGAGAGACTTTCTGCTGAACGCCCTCGTCCTGATTCTAATTCTGGGCGGGGCCGCGTTCATCACGAACTGGTTTGCGCGTACGATGTACGTTCGTTGTATAGCATGCGGCACTCTGAATGCGCGACGTCGCGATGAGTGCCGTTCTTGTCAGGTAAGACTTTAGTTTTCCGCAAAGGCCTGAGTCATATAAGATTTGACATTTTCATTTGCCATTTTCTCCGAACTAGCTAAAGCTGGCTCTTTCGATCAAAATGTCATATAGAAATGTCTAAATGACATATGGCCAATGACCGCCTTTGCGGGAAACCTTAACATCATGACAACATCGATACCTCCTGAATGGCGCACGCACGCCGAAAATACTGACTATCGCGAAACACCCAGCTACGACGATACTGTTGCTTACGCACGACGTCTGGCCCACGCTTCACTATCAATCGATTATCGCGGTTTCGGATACAGCGGGCAGGGTCGTGAACTGCCGCTCATCGTCGCGTCCGAAACCGGCACCTTTACCCCGGAAGCCGCACAAGCGCAGGGAAAAGCCGTTGTGCTGATTCAGGCGTGCATCCATTCAGGCGAACCAGACGGCAAAGACGCAGGTTTCGCATTACTTAGAGATATCGCGATCACCAAGACCGTTGCCGGAATACTCGAAAACGTCGTGCTGCTCTTCATTCCGATCTACAACACCGACGGACACGAACGCCCGAGTCGTTACAATCGCATCAACCAGAACGGTCCGGAGGAAATGGGTTGGCGCACGACGAGCACGTACCAAAATCTCAACCGCGATTACCTGAAAGCCGACACTCCGGAAACACGGGCGTGGCTGAACCTGTGGAACGAATGGAATCCGGATCTCTTCATCGATTGTCACGTTACTGACGGCGCCGACTATCGCTGCAACATCACCTACCATCACGAGCATCACGCCGGTGTCGATGATGCGATTGTGAAATGGGAACGCGACGTCTTTGGCGGCCGCGTCGCGCCTGCGACTGAAGCAGCGGGCAACGTGATCTCGTGGTATCTCGAGTTCATAGACAACCGGGATCTGCCGCGCGGCACGAGAGACTTCAACGGTTCACCACGCTTCTCCACTGGTTACGTACCCGCCAGGAACCGTCCCGGAATCCTGATCGAGACGCACATGATCAAAGATTACCGGTCGCGCGTTATAGGAACTTACGATTTCCTGCGCGCCGCACTGACTGAAGTCAACAACGAACCAGCGCGTCTCAAACAACTCGGACGCGAAGCAGACAAACGCGCAATCGCGCTCGGCAGCAATTACGATCCGGCAAGCAGCTATCCACTCGACTTCGAACTCACGGATGAGCCGACGCCTTTTCAGTTGCGGGCCTATAAATACGAAACCGATCAGAGCGAAGTCTCAAACGATCTCCGTGTCGTTTACGGCCGCGAGCCCCTGGATTTAACGGTGCCGATGTATCAGACGTTTCGCGTCACGCGCGCGGTGGCGCCGCCGATTTCGTACATCGTGCCGGTGCAGTGGAGCGAAGTGATTGAAGTATTGAAAGCGCACGGTCTGGAGACGCACACGCTCTTTGAAGCAACGGAGATCGAAGTTGAGAGTTATCGATTTACAAACGTGATATGGCCCGCTGGACCATTTGAAGGCCGGCACATGCCGCGATTCGACGTCGAACCAGTTACGCAGACGCGCACGTTTCACGCGGGCTCGCTCGTTGTACCCGTGGCCCAACCACTCGCGAGGGTCGCGCTGAACCTGTTGGAACCACAAGCGCCGGACTCATTTGCGCGCTGGGGTTTCTTCAACGCGATCTTCGAAGAGAAAGAGTACGGCGAGCCATACGTCCTCGAGGCGTTGGCGCGCGAGATGATGGCAGACGATCCCGCGTTGAAGCGCGAGTTTGAACAGCTGCTCGCCAGCGACGCCGAGTTTGCCGCCAATCCTTATGAACGGCTGCGCTTCTTTCACAAACGTTCGCCCTACTGGGATCCACAGATGAATCTTTATCCAGTAGGGCGAATCATTAGTGTTCTCGATCTACCGTTTGTCTGAAATCAGAGACGCCCGACCAATCGAACGAAGTCGGGCGTCGCGAGCAGGGCAAACAGTGTGCAGTTTGCTAAACGACAGTACGTCGTCCTCCGATTATGTTGATTAGCAGCACCACGAGTGCTAACACGAGTAACAGATGAATGAACCCACCGACCGTGTAGCTGCTCACTACGCCGAGTAACCACAAGACCAACAGGATTACAAATATCGTCCAAAGCATTTCGTCTTCCTCCTTTTGTCAACCACGTCCCCAAGTTTGCGCTTATAACAAAAGCAATCGCGGTGGAGATGAGCAACGAGTATGCCGCCGCATTTCGGGGGTTTTTCTGCTGATCTATGTAGATGTGCGTATCAAAACATGCCAGTATTGACCGTTATCCGTATGTCTGTGGTTACATTTCACGAATCTGTTCTGGACTTCACATATTCGTCGCTGTTAAAGTGAACATCGGCGTTCGCCACGGTCGCGACCCTTCCTTAGAAGTTCCGTCGCTTTCCAACTCCCGATTGTTTGCTATTTTGAAATTTTTTACTGCCTCCGGACTTTTGCCGGCGGCAATTTGGAGGTTTTTTTGTATGCCCACCCCCACGCCACGCGTATCGGTCCGCACTCGCAAGGTGGCCCTGGTAACGTTGGCCGTCTTTACTCTTTCTTTTGTAATTGCCGGGTTGATCGTCACCTATCAGCGCCGGCAACCGCCGGTGGAGACGATCAATTACTCCCAGCTTTACAGTTTTGCTGAAACTGGTGGCGCTATTGCCTTGCAAGTCGAGGGAGAATTGCTAACCGTCACGAGGAGCGACGGTTCACGCCAGGAAGCGACCGTCACGGGTGAGGCCGCGCAGCACGAGATTGTTCAACTGTTTCGCAAACAGAACGTGCCGGTGGAGTTTCGGCCACTGCAGCCCGGCTTTCTGGTGAGCTCGCTGAACTGGGTGTTGCCCGTGCTCACGCTCGCATTCATCGGCTTCGCGGGTTGGAGAATCTACGCGAGCATGAGCGGCAAAGGTTCATTTGAACTTACGGACCATCAGGGTCAACAGAACGTCGGCTTCGACGATGTCGCCGGTGTTGATGAAGCGCGTGCTGAGCTAAGTGAGACGATCGAGTTCCTTCGCAATCCGGAACGATTCAGCCGTCTCGGCGGACGCGTTCCCCGCGGAATTTTGCTTTACGGGCCGCCGGGAACCGGTAAGACACTGCTCGCGCGAGCGGCGGCTAAAGAGGCCGGCGTCGCGTTTCTCGCCGCATCGGGATCAAGTTTTCAGGAGAAGTTTGCGGGACTGGGCGCAGCACGCGTAAGGCACCTGTTCACGAAAGGCAGAAAGCTCTCACCGTGCATCATCTTCATCGACGAAGTCGATGCGCTTGGCAGACAGCGTGGTCGGGGTGGCGACTCAGCATCGGCCGATCAGGATCAAACGCTCAACCAATTGCTCGTCGAGATGGACGGATTTGATCAGTCGAGCGCCGTCGTCGTGATCGCTTCGACGAACCGGCCCGACATTCTCGATCGAGCTCTGACTCGTCCCGGACGATTTGATCGTGAGATCGCGGTTGATCTCGCGGACGTTAACGGCAGGGAAGCGATTCTCAAAGTTCATGCTCGCAACTTAAAACTCGAAGATGGCTTGGATCTGCAATGGATCGCGCGCGGCACGCCGGGTTTCTCAGGCGCCGAACTGGCGAACCTGATGAACGAAGCTGCGATTGCAGCAACGCGTGACGATGCCGAAGCCGTTGGCCGCAAACACATTGAGATCGCGCGTGATCGCATCCTGATGGGCGCGGAGCGGCAGGGCTTCATGATGGACGACGACGAACGTTACGCCACTGCGGTCCACGAGGCGGGACACGTCGCGGTTGGTCTAGCGGTTGAGAATGGCGATCCGATCCATAAGGTTTCTATTCTTCCGCGCGGACGCGCGCTGGGCGTAACTCAGTCGCTGCCTGAACGCGATCGCTTCATGAAGAAACGTGAATACCTCGAAGATCAGATTGCGTTGCTGTTGGGTGGTCGTGCAGCCGAGCAGATTCTGCTTTCGACGATGACCGCCGGAGCTTCAAACGATATCGAACGCGCGGTGGAGATTGCGCGAAAGATGGTCAGCGAGTTTGGTATGAGCCGGCTCGGCCCGATTCATCTCGGCAACAGCGACCAGCCGCGCAGCCAAAGCCTGCTCGATCGCATCGAGGAAGCGACCAACGAACTGATCAACGAGCAACTCGAGCGTGCGCGAGAGATCGTGGACGCCGAACGTGAATCGATCGGACGTTTGGTAGATCTGTTGATGGAGCGTGACACGCTTGATGCGGATGAGATTCTGAGCTGCTTCAGAAACAGTAAAGACGTTCGCGCGGCGTAGACAGAGATTCTCCCGCAAAGGCGCAAAGGCGCAAAGCGCAGAAGAAGATGAAGACCGAAATAGGGGTCTTGCTCTTTTCTTTGCGCCTTGCGCCTTTGCGGGAGACTAAACCTTTCCCGCCCGCTACACTGAGACGTGGATTCGACGATCGGTGTCCCTGGTCACGAGCGCCACGCCTCCGAAGATCATTACCGCGGCGACGATTGTCCGCCAGTTCCAACTCTCACCGAGTAAAAGTGGTGCGAAGCCGAACGCGATCAGCGGTTGCAGGTAAATGTAAATCGCGACCAGACTCGGCGGAACGCGTGTTAACGCCCACGCGTTCAGGTAATAGGCAACCACCGTTGGGAAGATGATGATGAACGCGACCGCAACCCAGGTGGTCGCACTGATTGCCGCCAGGTTCTCACGCTGCAAGGAGTAGATTCCCACCGGGATCGTTATCAACGAGCCCACCAGAAAGATCCACGTAACCACATTCAGCGCACCATAGCGTTCGATGAGGCTCTTCGAGATCACCAGATAGAGTGCGTAGAGAAACGAGTTTGTCAGGATTAGGACGTTGCCTAGCGTCGTAGACGCCTGAGAGGTTTGCGTTCAGCGGATTCACGAGATAAAGAACGCCCGCCGCTGATAATAGAACTCCGATCAATGTCTTTCGCGAGCCGCGCTCGTAACCAAGCAGGATGCTGGTCGCGAGTGCGTAAACCGGAATAGTCGTGCTCAGGATTTCGACGTTGATGACCGTCGTTAACGACAATCCCTTAACGAACAGAAACTGGTTACCAACGATCCCCAACAGGCTGCACGCCGTCAACAAGACGATGTCTTTTAGCGGCATTCGAAGCAGTGGTGTGAACCGGCGTTGAAGGACAGCGAACAACACCGCGGCGCCGGCGAGTCGCAACGCGACGAGGCTAGTCGACGACATCGAGCGCAAAACTATCTTGCCGAAGATGGGCCAAATCCCGAACAGGATCTGGACGGTGATGAGTGCGAGGTGCGGCTTGAATCGTTCGCTCATACCACGAGGTAGAGCGGATTCTCCATAATCTTCTTGAACGTTTGCAGGAACTTCGCACCGGTGGCGCCGTCGATTACGCGGTGATCGCACGACATCGTCACGCGCATCATCTGTTTGACGACAACCTGGTTATCGCGCACGACGGGCTTTGCCGTCATCGCACCAATGGCGAGTATTGCGCCTTCGGGTGGATTGATCACGGCAGTAAATTCGTCGATACCAAACATGCCGAGGTTGCTGATCGAGAACGTGGCGCCGGTGTACTCTTCAGGTTTCAGTTTCTTCGACCGGGCGCGTTCGGCGAGCTCGCGTACTTCGGTGGCGATCTGACTCAACGACTTCTGATCCGCGCCACGAATCACGGGCGTGATCAGGCCGTCTTCAATCGCGACTGCGACGCCGATGTCGGCGTGTTCGTAATACCGGATGAACTTATCCTGAAAAGATGCGTTCACCTGCGGATGCTGTATCAGCGCTGCGGCGGCGCACTTGATGATGATGTCGTTGACGGAGATTTTGAGATCGGGATCGAGCGCCTTGATACTCTCGCGCATTTCGGCCGCGCGGTCCATGTCGATGTCGATGGTGAGGAAGAAGTGCGGTACCGGGCCGATGGACGTAACGAGACGCTTGGCGATGGTTTGTCGTATTTGGGTTGCCGGTTCGTCACGATAGGCTGACGCCACTCCAGGGGCAACTTGAGTTTTAGGTTTAGTTAACGCAGCTTCGATGTCTTTTTTAACGATGCGTCCGTTTGGACCAGAGCCTTGAATAGAACGCAGATCCAAGCCTGAATCCGCGGCCATGCGTGCAGCGAGTGGTGAAGCAATTATTCTACCTGAATCTGTGCTAACAGTTTGCCGTCCATTGGTCGGAGCTGGCGGAGGTGGTGGCGGTTCTTCCGCCTTCGGCGTTTCGGGTTGTTTAGGTTCTGCTTCTTTCTTTGCCGGTGCGGCTGCCGCTGCCGGTGCTTCGGCGAGAACCGATGCGATGTCTTCGTTTGGCTCGCCGATGACGGCGATGAGCTGACCTAGCGGCGCAGACTCGCCCTCGTTTATCAGAATCTTGCGCAGGACGCCGTTCGCCAGCGCCTGCATTTCCATCGTCGCTTTGTCAGTGTCGATCTCAGCGAGTGGCTCGCCCATGGAGACTTTGTCTCCCTCTTTCTTCAACCATCTCGCGATCTGTCCCTCCTCCATCGTGGGGGAGAGTTTCGGCATGATTACCTTGCTGGCCATTCGGCTCCCTATTTGTTGTTAATCAAGATATGCAACTTCGCGTACTGCGGCGATAATCTTCTCCACATCCGGCACCGCAAGCTGTTCGAGGTTTTTCGCATACGGCATCGGCACGTCGGCTCCGGACACTCGCTTCACCGGCGCGTCGAGATAGTCAAAAGCTCGCTCCATGATCTCGTGACTGATCTCGGCATTAATGCCGCAGATCGGATGCGACTCTTCCGCCAACACTACGCGGTTTGTCTTCTTCACTGATTCGATAATCGTGTCGATATCGAGCGGGCGGATAGTGCGCGGATCGATCACTTCGCAGGAAACACCCTGCTCCTGAAGCTTCTCGGCAGCTTCAAGCGCAAGAGGAACCATCAGCGAACGCGCGACGATCGTGCAATCAGTTCCTTCGCGCTTTACATCTGCGACTCCGAGCGGGATCGTGAAGTCAGGATCCTCTGGCACCTCGCCCTTGAGACCATACATGCGTTCCTGTTCGATGAAGATCACCGGATCGTTATCGCGGATCGACGACTTCAACAGCCCCTTTGCATCAGCAGGCGTTGACGGCATGACAACCTTCAGTCCAGGAAAGTAGGCGTACCAGGATTCAAGCGCTTGAGAGTGCTGGGAAGAAACCTGTAAAGCAGTCCCGCCTGGACCACGAAAAACAATCGGAATGTTGAACTGTCCGCCGGACATGTAAAGCATCTTGGCGGCTGAGTTGATGATCTGATCCGTAGCGAGAATCGAGAAGTTGAACGTCATGAACTCGACGATCGGCCTAAGGCCGGCCATCGCCGCGCCGACTCCAAGCCCGGCAAAACCGAGCTCCGTGATCGGCGTGTCGATCACTCTCTTTGGACCAAACTCTTTCAGCAGTCCACGGGTAACTTTGTAAGCCCCGTCGTATTCGGCGACTTCCTCGCCCATGATGAATACTTTTTCATCGCGAGCCAATTCTTCCTTGATCGCCAGGTTCAGCGCGTCGCGTATAGTTAGTGTCGGCATTTTGTTAACGAATGGTCCTGCTCTGGCCTGTCTCGATCGGATTGGAGTAGACGTCCGTGTAAAGCTCCTCTGGTGAAGGGAAGGGACTCTCCTCGGCAAATTTCACGGCGTCTTCAATTTCTTCACGAACTTCCTTGTCGAGTTTTTCGAGAGTCGACTCGTCAGTGATCTGTTCTTCGATCAGGCTGGCGGCGAGCAGCTTGATTGGATCGCGCTCCTGGTATTTCTCGATTTCCGCACGCGTGCGGTACTTTCCGGGATCGGACATCGAGTGGCCCATAAAACGATAGGTGCGGATCTCGAGCAGCGTCGGCAAATACTCCTTACGTCCGCGTTCAACCGCTCGCAACGTTGCTTCTCGAATGGCCAGCACGTCCATGCCGTCGACAAACTCCGACGCAATCTCATAGGCGCAAGCTTTTTGCGCGATGTCACGCAGCGACATCGCCCGCTCGACCGACGTGCCCATCCCGTACTGGTTGTTTTCGCAGATGTAGATGCAGGGAAGTTTCCACAGTTGGGCCATGTTCAGCGACTCGTGAAACGCGCCCTGATTTACTGCGGCTTCGCCGAAGAAGCAAAGCGTGACCTGATCCGTGCCCTGGTACTTCGAGGCAAAAGCAGTTCCCGTCGCCAGTGGAATCTGTCCGCCGACGATCGCATGTCCGCCAAGGAAATTCAGTTCCTTATCGAACATGTGCATCGACCCGCCTTTGCCTTTCGAACAACCGGTTGCTTTGCCGTAAAGCTCGGCCATGATCGATCTCGCTGACATTCCTTTCGCCAGTGCCTGACCGTGTTCGCGGTAACTGCCGAGAACGTAGTCGTCTTTGCGAATGGCGGAGATCGAGCCAACAGCGACCGCTTCCTGTCCGATGTAAAGGTGACAAAAGCCGCCGATCTTGCCGGCGACGTAGACCTCCGCTGCTTTCTCTTCGAAACGCCGGATAAGAATCATCTGGCGGTAGAGATCGATGAGTTGCTGCTGTTCGAGGCCGCCGAGTCGGTTCTTCTGGCGTTCTTTGGCCTGATCTCGCTCTTGCGCGAGCTTCTTTTTGTCGATCTCTTTGGGTGGATCAATAACGCCGGTCGAACTTTGCTCATCCGCTCCGGCTCTTGAGGGCGGTGCTGCTGATTGTTTAGTCATGGGTTGAAATGCCGAATTATACGCGAGATGAGAGATCGCGCAAAATCGGTGTGAGAAGTGGGTGGTGTCTTGATCTCCTCTGCGTATCTCTGCGGTCCTCTGCGACTCTGCGGTAAAAGAACCGCCAAAACATATAAACCGCAGAGACGCGGAGGATCGCAGAGGTACGCAGAGAATGCTTGCAAACTAAAACACCACCTGAGAAGCGGGGAAACGCGTGTTAAGTCCGCATGTCGACCGCGGCGAGCCCGGCCCCGGCGACGGCGAGGATCGTTTTGCGACCGTGTTTATCGCTCTGCATTCGGCGCGCGGACGCTGTCAGTAACTCTTCGCTCGTTTCTCCGTCATCCGGGAAACTTGCGACGCCGACACTGACGCCCAAACCAATTAACGTTCCTTCACGAACCGAGAACAAATGTTCCTCAACCGCATTCCGGATACGATCACATATCGAAATGGCCATTTTGCTCGAAGCCATCGGCATAATCGCCACGAACTCATCGCCTGCATACCGGGTCAGGATGTCCATTTGCCGGAGCTCGCGTCGAATGACACCCGCAACGCTGGCCAGCAACCGGTCGCCTGTCGAGTGGCCGTATTTGTCGTTGATGATCTTGAAGTCGTCAATATCCATGCAGATTACTGATAACGACTCGTGCTTCATCCGCTGGCATTCGGCGATGCGCTGTTCGAGCATCATGTAGAACCCGCGCGCATTGGGCAGTTCGGTTAACGGATCGATGAGCGCACTCTCACGAGTCTTTTCATGCGTCAGCGCGTTGTTCAGCGCGCTCGAGGCGTGCTGGCAAACGGATTCCAGCAATCGCACGTGCTCCGACGTATAAGACGTCCGGCTTTGCGAGTAAAGCGCGATCGCGCCAAAAGCTCCGTCTTCACGCACCAAAGGCGACACCAGTATTCCGCGGAAGCGTTTCACGACTTCGTCAGGTATGCCGACCATGTCGAGTTCGGGATTCGCGTTGCCCATCGAGCGAGAGTTTGCGATTACCCAGCCCGTAATGCCTTCGCCGATGTTAACGCGCCGCCGCGAAAACATTTCCGATTCTTCACCGACAGAGTGCATCGCGACTGCTTTGCCCGAACGATCGTCCACAAGAAATATGACGCAAGTGTCGAATGGAACGATCGCACGCAACTTGTTCGCGACGAGCGTCACGGTGTCGCTGAGATTTAGCGACGAACCAATCGTCTGCGCGATCTCGTGAAGCGCAAACACTTCGCGCTGGGCTTCGCTGATCGATCGGAAACCGGCTGAATTGTCGGGCGCGCCAAGAATGTCTGATGCGAGTCCCGCGTCGGGTTTAGTAGCCGTCTGCATGTCGATGGAAGGTGTCGACGCGACCTGCTCCTGGATATCGATCGCACCAATCATCCGGTCAAACTCTTCGACGTGCTTGATGAACGTTGCCACGACCTTCGGATCGAACGACGACCCGACCATCCCGCGCAGCAGGTTCAGCGAATCTTCCCGCTTCATGCCCTTGCGATACGGGCGATCGCAGCGCGTGGCGTCGTAGAAATCAACAACCGAGATGATGCGCGCGACAAGTGGAATCGCTTCGGCTTTCAAACCTTTCGGATAACCGCTGCCGTCCCATTTTTCATGGTGATAACGCACGATGTCTTCAACCGGGTAAGGGAAGTTGACGCGTTTGAGAATGTCGCCACCAACGGTCGGGTGGATCTTCATCTTCGCAAACTCGGCTTCGGTTAGTTTACCCGGCTTGTTCAGGATGTATTCCGGCACTGCGAGCTTGCCGATGTCGTGGAGGAGCGCGCCGGCGTGAAGCGCCTGTAGTTCCATCGGGGAGACGTTGAACAGTTTGCCCATTTCCGTCGCATAGATCTGAGTGCGACGAACGTGACCGTGAGTCGTTTGGTCTTTCGCGTCGATCGCAATCGCCAGCGACTCGATCGTGTTCATGTGGATCTCAGCCATTTCCTCCACATGACGGCGTTGCTCTGCTTCAGCACGACGCACCTCTTGCAGGCGACGTTCGTTGAAGCGATACAGGAAGTGGACCAACGCTGAAAGAAGCAAACCGAGCACGGCGTAGGCGACGCCCCTGCGCATGATCGCGGCGTAGAAGAGAACGGCGGACGCGGCGCCGGCGAGTTTTGTCGTCAGCGTCCAGACGATTGTTTCCTGAGAAGGGATGATTACGAGGTCGCCGCCGGCTTCAAAGCTCAGAAACCAGCTCGTCACCACGGTGTTCATTACATATTGGAGTCCAGCCAGCACGAGAACCGGGATTAAAAAAGTATCCAGCGGCAAACTGCCGTCGGCCACCGCTGTGCTGTCGCCGTCGAAGAAATCAACAAGCACACCGTAGAACGAAGCAGCGATCGTGGTTGAGATCACGGCCATGCCCACTTTGAGCACGACCTGGCGGTTCCGGGTGATGCCATAACTCGACGCGAAGCCAACGAGCGCCGCGAGCAGAACGGCAGGACCAGGTGCATTTGCCGGCGGCGCGGCGTAAATCATGACCGCCACGAAGACGAATGCGTCGGCAATGGATTCTCTGGTGCGCTGCGTTCCGTCGGTGCTCGTGACGAGCACAGTGAGACGGCTGACAGCGACTGTCAGTAGCAGCAGGACGAGCCAGGAATTGATGCGGTGGACGCTGAAGAAGGCGAGATTGACTGTGTTGAGTGCGGCCGACAGGAGCAGGACAGTGCTGGGCACTGAGATTCCCGCCAGGAGAGCTGTGCTCTTCCAGTTAGTTTCCGGCATTTCGTGAAGATCGATCCTTCCTAATTCGGAGGGGTTCTCGGCTCAGGTATGTATTCCGCCGCTTGGCATGGTGCCAACAATGTTGGGCACGGTGTAACTATAGCTTGCGCTTACGGTTGGCGTCAAGTTTCGGCTGCGAGTTGGGCGGCGAGTTCTGCACGATTCGTCACCGGCTGTTTGCAGGTGTAGTTTTCGCAGACGTAGGCGGTGGCGCGCCCTTCCTGGAGCGGGCGGTTTTCAAGCAGCGGGAGCGAGGATGAGCTTACTTCGCCGGCTGTTGTTGAAGGTGCCACGACCTTGTTCGGAAGGTATCGTCGCCAAACTTCCTGTAGCAAAGGCTGGATGTCGGTGTTGTCTCTGCCGACGATCGCTACTTCCTTCGGCGTTGATAATAAGAAATCGATTGCTGAAAGCAGGTATCCGAAACCTGATGGATATCGACGCGCCGCGTCGGCGGCTTCGCGGAAAACGGCCATGGCGACATTTCGATACTGGTCCTTGCCGGTAAGTACGGCTAGACGCAACAGAACTCCGGCCGCAACGGAGTTTCCGGAAGGCGTCGCATTGTCGAAGTAATCCTTCGAACGCACGATCAGGTTCTCGTGACTGTTTCCGGTGAAGTAGAACCCGCCGTTCTCGTCATCCCAAAACTCCTCGATCATCCGGTCAGTCAACGTTCGCGCTTCGTTCAACCAACGAAACTCCCCGGTAGTTTCATACAACGTGACCAGACCTTCGATGAAAAAGGCGTAGTCTTCCAGGTAAGCATTGAACTTCGCCTGCGCATCCTTGTAGGTCCGCAACAGCAGTCCTTCGCGACGCAGGTTCGATAAAACGAACTCCGCGTTTCGTCGCGCAGCATCGGTGTAGTCAGCGCGTTTTAGGATCACGCCCGCTTCAGCAAAGCTCGCGAGCATCAAACCATTCCAGGCCGTGATGATCTTCTCATCGCGATCGGGTTTGACGCGTTTCTCACGCAGTTCAAACAGGTTCGCCTGCTGTTTGCGAGAGACTCTGCAAGTTGCTCAATCGTCACGTTGTTCGAAACAGCGACGTCCTCAAGCGTGCGCGTCACGTTAAGAATGTTCTTGTCTTCGAAGTTTCCTTTTTCAGTGACGTTGTAATAGTCGTCAAAGAGAGCGGCTGCCGTTTGGCCGAGCGCGGTACGGATCTCGGTAATGTCCCAAACAAAGAACTTTCCTTCATGACCTTCCGAGTCGGCGTCCTGCGTTGAGTAGAAACCGCCTTGCGCGTCAGTCATCTCACGCAAAACGTAATCGAGCACTCCTTCAACCGTTTCGCGCGACGACGCGGATTGCGTGACTTGAAAGTGATGCAGATACAACCGCGAAAGCAGCGCGTTGTCGTAAAGCATCTTTTCGAAGTGAGGCACGAGCCAACGGGCGTCGGTCGAGTAACGATGAAATCCGCCGCCGAGTTGATCGTAGATCCCGCCCTCGGCCATTTTCCGGCAAGTGAGGTTGACGATGTTAAGCGTATCCTCGTCACCGGTTCGCTCGTACATGCGCAGCAGAAATTCGAGCGTCATCGCCGGCGGGAAACTTCGGAGCACCACCAAAGCCGCCGTTTGTCGAATCGAAACTCCTGACGATACCGGCGTAAGCAGCGTCGAGCAGCTCCTTTTCGATAGGAGAATCAGAAGCCGCGCTTTGACTCAAACGCCGCAGCTCGTTCAGCAGCGACGTGCCGGTCTCTGTAATGTCCTCCCGCCGTTGGTTGTAAGCTTCGGCGACACCGATCAGCACGCGCGGAAAGCCCGGGATGTTGTAGCGATCCTGCGGCGGAAAGTAAGTCCCGCCATAAAAAGGGACGCCTTCAGGCGTTAGGAATACAGTCATGGGCCAACCTCCGTGATGCGTCATCATCTGCACCGCGTTCATGTAGATCTGATCGAGGTCCGGCCGCTCCTCGCGATCGACTTTGATGTTGACGAAGTTTTCGTTCATCAAGCGCGCGATCTCTTCGTCTTCGAACGACTCGTGGGCCATGACGTGGCACCAGTGACACGCGGAGTAACCGATGCTGAGCAGCACGGGCTTGTTTTCCGCGCGCGCCTTCGCGAAGGCTTCTTCACCCCACGGATACCAATCGACGGGATTGTGTGCGTGTTGGAGTAGGTACGGACTGGTCTCGTGAATCAGGTGGTTGGTGAACTCGTTTTGTTCCATGTTTCCCTGCTTGATCTCTGATTTAATCCTTGAACCAATAAGGGGTCTTTTTGGCCCACGTCGAGTTTGGATATTTGCGATGCAACAGATCGTACGCGGCTTTGGACCAGCGGCCGGTTTCTTTGTCGGTGCAACCGTAACGAGTGGTCTTAACCGCCAGGTGGAGAGCTTCCGGCATGCGCGGGTCGTTTGGCATACGGTTGGCGAATTGAATTGCTTCACGGGCGAAGTAGTTAGGAGCGGCGCCCAGCTGATTCAGCGCATTCGCTTCCCGCTCGCCGGCGATCTTCTGGGCATTCGAGAGAAAGAGAAGAGGATGCACGGCGCGCGACGTGAAAGAGAGAGGAGCATCGTTCGTGCTCTCGCCTTCGCCTTCGGTTGGTGGAAACGCTGCGCGGCACCACCAGTTGTCCCGGTAAGTTTCCTGTTCCTGGATCTTCGTGGTGCGACCAACACCAATATCGACCACTGGTTCGAGACCGGGAGACTTTAACCAAGCGTAAAAGGCGGAAAACTTCTTCGTCTGCGGAGTCGTGGCCGAAACATATTCGTCGAGCAGAGGAGAAAGCTCCGGCAGCAGTGTCCGCAAAGTTGGAACAACTTCGTCTGCCGTTTTTAGATCACCAAGCAGAACGGCGCGCAACCATACGGCCTGGGCCAAGTCGGCGCGCAACGGCGCCGGCAAACGGTTGCTCAAAACTGCTTGTTTGAGAACAGGCAGAGGGAACAGGAGGTTGAATGAATCGCCGGCGTCATAATCAAAACGGGTTTTGAATTTGGGATCGTTCACTTCAGCGCTGGTTTTGTCTTCGACCGGCAGTTCACGGCCATCGTCATTCCAACTGTAAGCCGCAGGGTTACGCGCGACATGGATGAGGAAATCGTCAAGCGTTGTTGCGACGAGCATTCTCCTGCTCGTAATCAGGTTGAAAGACGACTGGTCGAGTTGCGCGATACTGTTTTTCAAAAGCTGGTCGAGCAGCGCCCGAGCTTCGTCGTACTTGCCAGACTCCATTAGTAAGCGAGCGGCATGAAACCGTGCTGAGTGAAATGCGGCGGCAGTCAGCTTTACATTCAGTGCTTGCGAGATCATCTCGCTCGCTTTCGGTTGCTGGCTGCCAAGTTTGCTGAGCACGGCAACCAGCCATGGGTCGGTGCGTTTTGTTTGCCAGCGTTCAAGTGCGTGATCGAGCCCGCCTGTTTCCGGTAACTGAATCGTTGCGATCCAGTCGGTGAGATCGTCGGCTTTAAAGATCTCAGCAGACTTTTTCTCGGGAGTGTCGAGGTTTTGATCGAGCAGCGTGGTGTAATCCCAAAGGTCTTGTTTGAGGTTGTCGTTCTGTTTCTTGTTGGTCAGCACGCGCCCAAGTTCAATGACACGTTCTTGTGGACGCAGACGCAGGTGAATGAGATTCATGAGGCGCGTCGCCGATGCGTGCAGGTGCGCGAACTTCTTGTCGGCGAGAATTTTCGCTAGCTGGTTTTCCGCTACGCGCAGCGATTCCTGTTTCTGTTCCGGTGCGCCGAGACTCGCTTTGCGGATCAACGTTCGCGCAACCATATAAGCGGCGACAAAGTGCCACGGTGAGTTCTCGTCGTCGGCGATCTCTTCGAAGCGTTTTTTCGCTTCGTCAAAGTCGGCGGAGTAGAAGTTTCCAGCCGCGATCTGATACGCGCGATCCTGGCGCTCGAGAGGACGAGCCTCGGCGGGTAGCGGATCCGGAATAGAACTTCCCGAACCACAGTTGCTGAAAACCTGATCCTGCGCGCTGATCCAGGTTAACAGTGCGGCGTCGCTCTTGTACGTCAGCGTGCGATCCGCAAGTGTCTTCACGGCCGTCTCAAATGAATCGTTGTTGCAGTTTACGTAAAACTCATATTCGTTCGGCTTTTCACGCGAACGATAAGCATCGATTTCGCCGCGGTCCTGCACGCCGGGAACTTTCTTGCGCGCCTCGGTCCAAGCCGCGTTCCAGTCCGTTCGGCCTCCCTGAGTGTCATCGGGACCTAAACCGAGCCGCTCACTCCACAAATCGACAAGAGCTTTCTGTTCTGATGGACTGAAGTTCAATCCCGACAGGTGACGGTAGGCGACATAAAGATACGAACGCGCGTAACTTGGTTGGACCACGCCGATGCGTCCGGCGGCGAACTGCTGCAACGGAAACGCGGGATGGGCTGTGTAGATAAAAATTGCTTCGAGCGTGAATGGACCACACGCCAGCGCAGTAGTTCCGTTTAAAAGAATGAGTGCGAGAAACAGGGCGATGAGTCGGCGCGTTAGGGTCATCTCTTGTATGTCTCCAGTGCGCTGTTTAAAGAAGCTTGGGTCCAGGGTTTCGGGCTGAATATGTAAAGACGATCGACATCGGGCGGCGTGAGCGGTTCGTCCGTTGAGACACCCGCTGAATTCGCGCAGATCGGTGGTTCGAAGTGGGGGCGCGTCTGGAAGTGCTTCTGGTCGATGCCCATTCGAAACAGCATTGGAACGGCTTCGTCTACCGGCAGATCCGAGATCCAGTTGTCTCCCGCGCACCATGAAGCGAGTGCGGTGATCGATAGTGAAAGTCTTCGCGGTTTCAGCTCATTCAACAACTCTCGATAAAAATTTCTTTCCGATACAGTTGCGTCAAAGTCAATTTGCACCGCAGACACGTTCGGTAACGCAGACACACTCGCGACTTCACCAGCGGTTCGTTGAAGTTGTGTCGAGGACAGCGTCGGGTGGTCTGATTCAATCCTGACGACTGCTACCAGCTTTGTTCCGGGTGTGAGTTCCAACGGTTGAAGACGCGGTTTACTCACCACACGATCACCTTCAAGCCTGACAGTCTTTGCTAGAAACGCTACGCCCACCTGATCCGTGTTGATGAAGTTGAGTTTTTCGGGCCGTTCCCACGCCCAAATAATCACGGGTGGCAACTCGGACAAAGGCGACGCAGTCTTCGGACGCAGCGCAAGGATCGAGATCGGTATGAGCACGAACGCGAGCAACAGCCATGGGTTATTGCTTACCCTGAATCGCATATTGAAATGCTGGCAGTGTACCACCACCAATCGGTGCTTTGATATACTCGCGAGCAAATGACAGAACGAGAAACTTTAGAATTCGACGTCGTATTCGTGGGCGCTGGTCCAGCGAATTTGAGCGGTGCATTACACCTCGCGCGACTGGTAAAACAACACAACGAAACCGCCGGCGCTGAGAAACTCGGCGACATCGAAATCGCGGTGATCGAAAAAGGCGCTACGGTTGGCGCGCACATTCTTTCAGGCGCGGTGATGGATCCACGCGCGCTTCGCGAATTGATTCCTGACTTCGTAGAGCAGGGCGCACCACTCGAGTCGCCGGTTAAGGAAGATTTCTTTCTCTATCTCACACCGAAGCACGCGATTCGTTCACCGATAACTCCTCCGCCGCTGAAAAATCATGGCTACTACATCGTTTCGCTAAATCGTTTGACTGCGTGGCTTGGCGAGAAATGTGAAGAAGCAGGAGTCAACATTTTTCCGGAGTTTCCCGGCGCGGACTCCTTTACGACGAAAACGATCGCGTGCTCGGCGTGCGTACCGGCGACAAAGGTATCGACAAGGAAGGGAAGCAGAAGGCCAATTACGAACCCGGCGTCGATCTGCGCGCGAAAGTCACAGTGCTCGGGCGAAGGCCCGCGCGGTTCGTTAACGAAACAAGCTGGTCGAACGTCTGGGACTCGACGAAGGACGCGAGCCGCAAGTTTACAGCATTGGCGTGAAAGAGTTGTGGGAGTTGCCGGACGATCGTTATCCGACCGGTCGCGTTACGCACACGCTCGGTTTTCCGTCTGACTCACACACGTACGGCGGCGGCTGGATCTACGGCATGCAGAACGCGTGCTGAACATCGGATACGTCACAGGGCTCGATTACAAAGATCCGCTGATCGATCCGCACGCAGAGTTTCAACGGTACAAAACACATCCATACATTGCGAAACTGCTCGAAGGCGGCAAGATGATCCGTTACGGCGCTAAGACGATCGCGGCCGGCGGTTATTTCGCAATGCCACGCACTTATGCCGACGGCGTGCTTGCTGACTGGCGATTGCGCAGGTTTTCTTAACTCGCAACGTTTGAAGGGAATTCACTCCGCGATCAAGAGCGGCATGCTGGCGGCCGAAGCGATTTTCGAGGCGCTTGTTGGCAGCGCGACTTTTCCGCGAAACAGTTACAACGTTACGAACAAGCTCGTAAACGAGAGTTGGATCATTCCCGAGCTGCGCAAAGTGCGAAACTTCCACACCGGATTTCAAACACGGTCGTTGGTTGGGGATTGGTAAATACCGGCTTGCAATTTTTCACCGGTGGTCGTGCGTGGGGAATCCTCGATCGCGATCGGGCGCATGCCGGTCACGGAGAGATGAAAAAGCTCTCGGCCTATGGCTATCGCGGCGACAAGCTCGAACAGCGTTACACGGCTTACGTTTCGATGGAAAGTTGACGTTCAACAAAGTCACCGACGTCTATCACGCGGCAGTGGGCCATGACGAAGATCAGCCGGCACATCTGCACGTGCTCGACACGAACATCTGCTCCACGCGCTGTGCTGAAGAGTATGGAAATCCGTGCCAGCGGTTCTGTCCGGCTGCGGTTTATGAAATGGTTGAGGATGGTGGGAACGGAAAACGCCGCTTGCAGATAAACTTCTCAAACTGCGTCCACTGCAAGACGTGCGACATCATGGATCCCTACCAGATCATCAACTGGGTGACGCCCGAAGGAGGAGGCGGGCCGGATTACAAGGGACTGTGAAGATTTAGCATCATTGGTCATTGGTCATTTGACATTTCTCATTTGTCATTCAAGAAGATTGCGAAAAGTCCTTCTGGGCTTGAAGCTTTAGGTTTGTGCGAGTCCTGAAAACAGAACTCGATTGAGCCTTCTTAAATGGCAAATGAGAAATGTCAAATGACCAATGACCAATGACCCGTTCTCACTCTTCTTCTTCTTTTTCTTTGATATCGAAGTGCACGCGACCGCGGATCACCTCTTCCAACGCAATCCGTGTCGGCTTATGTTTTTGAGGATCGATTTCGATACGCGGTTGTGCTCCGCGTTGTAGTTGTTTACTTCGCTTTGCGGCGAGGATTATTAATCGATACTTCGAATCGACTTCCTGTCCAGTGCTGCTATCCACTTCATTATCAACCAACTCTGATGTAGCCACTCGATTCTCCTAACGTTTGTTTGTTGCCACGTTATCCACACGATCCGAATTCCTGAATCACCCTGCGTACCAGGCTCTCTTGCCTTACGCACCTCGCTCGTTCTGCATGAATTATCGACGCCAGCAAGCTCACGGCCCGTTCGATCTCGTCGTTGATGATTACGTAATCAAACAATAAACCCTGGCTCAACTCCTCCGGCGCATTGCGCAACCGGAGCTCCAGGTTCTCCGGCGTGTCTGTTCCCCGCGCGCACAGACGTTGCTTCAGCACGTCAAACGAAGGCGGCAGGATAAACACGCTCACTGAATCCATTAACAACTTCCGCACGCTCGCCGCCCCTTGAACGTCCACTTCCAGAATCATGTCGATGCCGGCGGCCGTCTTCTCAGCGATCTGCCGCTTTGAAGTGCCGTAAAAGTTTCCGTGTACGCAGGCCGACTCGAGAAACTCCCCGTCGGCGACCATCTCCTCGAACGCCGGGACGTCTACAAAAAAATACTCGCGCCCATTGACTTCATTCGCGCGTGGGCCACGAGTAGTGTACGACACAGAATAACTAAGATTATCGACAACCTCCAGCACGCCCCGCACGAGTGTGCCTTTGCCTCCGCCTGAAGGAGAACTCACAACAAAGAGCGTGCCCCGCGTCGCGGAGTTGTTAACGTCATGCGCCGTTTGCAGTTCCGTCACTTTACTCGACATTCTGAACCTGTTCGCGCAGTTTCTCCACTTCAGCCTTAATCGCCAGTCCCGCCTCTTTAATCGTCAGATCCGTCGATTTAGATAGCGTCGTGTTGGCTTCGCGGTTCAGCTCCTGAAGAAGAAAATCGAGCATCTTTCCCGCTTCGCCCGGGGCATTAAGTGCTTCCTGAAACTGTGCCAGGTGGCTGCGCAACCGGACCATCTCCTCGCTGACGTCACTGCGATCGGCGAGATACGCGACTTCCTGCGCCAGTCTCGCCGGATCGATTTCCACTACCTGCCCCCCGCGATTCAATAACTCTCCGATTCGTTTTTGCAGCCGCACACGATACGCATCGGCCAGGCCTTCGGCACTTGCTTCGATAGTCGGAACGAGTGCTTCGATCTTTTGCACGCGGTCGTGCAACTCGTTTTTCAGTGCCGCGCCTTCCTGCTCGCGCATCTTCTCGAGTTCGTCGAGTGCCTGGTCCAACGCGGAGTGCAGGGCTTTGATTACTCGATCGTCAATTCCATTGCGTGCGGGTTGCAGCGCGCCGGGAATGCGGGCGAGCAGGTTGATGTCGAGGTCGCCGCCGATGTTGAAATCTTGTTGTAGTTGTTTCAGCGCGTTTATGTAACCGGCGATGAGCGGACGATTGAGTTCGTAAGCGAGTTGCGCCGTTCGTTCAAGACTGATAGTCACGTCAACACGGCCGCGCGAAAGTCGCGAGCTGATCCGTTTCTTAATCGCGGGCTCGAGCGCGGCGAGCTCGGATCCGGCACGAAGATGAATGTCCAGGAAACGATTGTTGACGGTCTTGAGGTCAACGGAGACGGAGAAGTCGTCACCCGTTATCGTGCCCTTGCCATATCCGGTCATTGATTTCATCTGTTTGTCAGTTATCAGTAGTCAGTTGTCCGTAGTCGGTGGGCCCTCAACAACTGACCACTGACCACTGACAAAAATCCAAAACTAAAGCTCATCTAATCTCGGCGGCCGTTAACTCTTCCTCGTCAGCAAACTGTAGTTCGTATAGTTTTTGATATTTTCCACCGCGCGCCAGCAATTCGGTGTGGGTACCTGTTTCGATGATCCGGCCCGCTTCCATTACTACGATTACGTCGGCACGACGAACCGTCGAAAGACGATGGGCGATGACGATCGTCGTCCGATTGCGGACCAGATTAGCGATCGCGCGCTGCACCAGACGTTCCGACTCTGCGTCGAGGGCCGATGTGGCCTCGTCGAGAATCGAGCACGGGGGCATTGACCAGGATGGCGCGGGCAATGGCCAGCCGTTGTCGTTGGCCACCGGAAAGAAAGATACCGCGCTCGCCGACAATCGTATCGTACCCGTCAGGCATTTCGCGAATGAAGTCGTGTGCCAGCGCGATTTTCGCTGCTTCCTGGAGCTCCGCGTCCGTTGCGTCGGGCTTACCGTAAGCGATGTTGTGACGGACTGTGTCGTTAAACAGCACCGTCTCCTGCGTGACAAGAGCGATCTGCTGTCGCAGGCTCGCGAGTTTCACGTCGCGCAGGTCGACACCGTCCCAAAGTACTGAACCGGAACTCGGATCGTGAAAACGCGGCAGCAACTTCGTCAACGTCGACTTTCCGCCGCCCGATTCGCCGACCAGCGCAACCATCGTCCCTGCTTCGATCCGCAGATTGACTTCTCGCAACACTGACCGCGCTTCGTTGTCATAACCAAATGAGACGTTGCGCAGCTCGATTTGGTGCTTCAACGGCGCGACTTCGCGCGCGTTCTCTTTTTCCTTGATCGCGGCGTGTTCGTCCATCACTTCCCAGACGTGCTGTGCAGCGGCGAACGCCTGTTCGAGGCTGTTTTGCAGTCGCGACAATTTCCGCATCGGATCATAACTGCGGAACAGAAGACACGATGAACGCGAGGAACTGCGCCGTCGTCATTCGCTGGGCCACAATCTCCTGCTGACCGAAGAAGAGCAGCAGAACAACGAACAGAATACCGATCATCTCTATAATCGGCGGTGAGGCGCCCGCGATGCTCGCGCTACGCAGATTCGCTCTGACAATTCGTTTGGCGACTGCGGTAAAACGATCCGACTCACGCTTCTCCGCGCGATAGGCTTTTACGATGCCCTGATTGGCAAGTGCTTCCTGAGCGGTATCTGTCAGCTCTTTACTGCCTTCAAAACTCTCGCGCGCCAGATTTCGCAACGCCCGGCCAAACTTCACCGTGAGATAAGCGATGATTGGCGCAATGATCAACGAGCCTAGTGTCAGTCGCCAACTAAAATAAAAAGCCGCCGCGAGAAAAAAGATCAAAGTAAAACTCTCGCGCAACATGTCGCGAACCGTACTCGTTACCGCAGTCTCGATAGCTGCGGCACTCGATACCAGCCGCGACACGAGATAGTTCGTGCGATGGCGTTCGAAGAATGTCGCGGACTGTGCGAGTAGATGGTTGTAAAGATCCTGCCGCAGCTTAAGCACGGCTGATTGTCCGATCCGCGCCATGAGGTAGGTCGAGAAGTACTCCGCGATGCCTTTGGTAAGCGTGAAAATGATCAGCAGTGTCGCGATCATCTTCCAGGCGCCAAGCGGGTCCTGGGGAATCAGATGTTGGAGGCCGAACAGCGTCGAGCTGCGCGGACCTTCGTTTTGTGACAAGGCCTGATCGAAAATGGGCACTACAAGCCCACCGGTGGCGCTCTCCAGAATCCCCACCAGCAACATCGCGAAAGTAGCTACTGTGAAGATCGGCCAGTGAGGTTTCAGGTACTTTAACAAGCGGCGAAGATCACGCATTCTGGTTGCTAAAGTCTCCGATCAGTTGCTATAAGGAGGGTGGAAGCGGTCCAAAGTTAAAAACGAAACTATACTTACCCCCACTTAATTTGCGTCAAGGCTGACTGATTTTGCTCAAATCTACATTGTTCGTAGTTCACCTCACACGAACTTTACCGGATTCGTCTACGTGACTTGGGGTATACTTTGCCGCAAGATAGCACGTTTAGAAAGATCCCTACCGACAGGATCAGAGAGACTTGGCACAGCAAGCACCAACAAACAGCAAATACGCAGGTAAACGCCTTCTGATCGCAGACGACGATACGGATATGCGTCTGCTCCTTGCCGAATATTTTCGGCGCCTCGGTTTTACGGTAGATGAACGTGAAAACGGAATGGCCGCCCTCGAAGCGGCACTGGCGGGAAGGTTTGATTGTTTCATTTTCGACGTCTCGATGCCCGGCATTTCCGGGCTCGACCTGCTCAAACGGGTCCGCGATCGAGGCATTCAGACTCCGGCACTTTTCCTGACGGCGCACGACGCGCTCTCGGACAAGGTCGCCGGCTTCGAAGCAGGCGCGGACGACTATTTGGCCAAGCCGTTCAGTCCACGTGAACTCGAGTATCGGGTGGAAGCATTGCTGCGGCGTGGTGGCGGCGTGGCGCCCGAGCCTGATGGCGAACGGATCGAGGTTGGCGATCTCGTGATCGACAAACGACGTCACGAGGTGATCCGCAACGGCGATCGCGTCGACTTAACGCCGCTCGAATTTCAGATTCTCGAACTGCTGGCGTCCGAGCCCGGCCGGGCGTGGTCCAGGAACGCGTTGCTCGATCGCGTTTGGAGCACCGACTACGAAGGCTATCAACGCAACATCGATCCGCATATCAATCGCCTGCGGAAAAAACTTGAAACCGATCCCAAGAACCCGCGTTACGTACTAACGGTCCGGGGAGTCGGTTACAAGTTGAACGAAGTGCCCTGATGCTTTGGTGGATTGGTTCAGGCCTGATCCTGCTTTGGTTAATCCTGCTCGTTGCGCAACAACGAGGCTGGATCCATCTGCTGTTGCTCTCCGGAATTACCGTGCTCATAGTCGAAATAGCCGCTTACCGCAAAACCAGGTACGAACACAGGTTTCGCGATAAATCTGTGTAATTGCGGCAACAGTGCGTGCACCTTGGAGCATCAACAGGTTTAATGAATGACCAGGAGTTCTTCTGCCATGACATTTAAATGCATTGGTCAACGCCTCCCGTTCGTGCTTATCGCTTTCTTACTCTCCTTTTCAATTTCGTTTGCCCAGAGAGACGTTGAACGACAAACCGTCGCCGTAACCTATCCGTTAGACGAGACAGTCACGGTGAAGTTTCGCGGCACAACTCTGTTACCGCGCCTGAAAGGCGAAGCAAAAGTGAGGCGTGCCGGACGTCGCGGCACTCGCGTCGAATTGAACGTCGAAGATCTGCCACGCGCTTCAGAACTTGGTGGTCCATACACGACCTACATCCTGTGGGCCATCTCGCCTGAAGGTCACGTTGACAATCTCGGGGAGATCAAACGCAGCGGCAGTTCTTTCGTCGACTCGAAACTCGACGTCACCACGCCGCTCCAGTCGTTTGCGCTGATCCTGACTGCCGAGCCGCACTTCCTGATGAAAGTGCCGAGCAAGATGATCGTGATGGAGAACCTCCCACCGCGACGACCCAACGGCAGCACAGTCGAGACCGTCGATGTTCGTTACATCGGAAACTCCAGCGACTACTTCCGTGATGTTCGCGTTCCGGAAATTGCCGCCGCCGACTATCGTCAAACGCCAGTCTCGTTACTCGGCGCGCGACAGGCAGTGGGTCTGGCGAAGTATGCCGGCGCTTCGCAGGATGCACCTGACGAACTCCGCACGGCCGAGGAGAATTTGCAGGCGGCTGAACAAGCATGGCGCTTGAGCCAGCCCGAAGCGGAAGTCGACGTCAAAGCGCGGCAAGCGACACGCTCGGGAGCGCATGCGGAAGAAATCGCGGCGACGAGGAAAGCCGCCCGTCTGCGACGCGAAGAGATTCGACGCCGCGACGAAGCGGTTCGCGCAGCAGAACGCACCGCCGACGAGTTGCAACAGGAAGTTGCCCAACTACGGGGCGCACTCGAAAAAGAGCAACGTGCACGCGAACTGGCTGAACGCGACGCCGCAACCGCGAACGATCAATTGCGAGAGAAACGCGTTGAGATCGCGCGTCTGCGTGATGAAAATCAGGTATTGCGCTCCGACGCGGACGGCGCCAAGCTAAAACTCGCGCGACTCGAAGGCGAAAAAGCTGCCGAGACAGCACGTGTCGAAGCTGAGCGACTAGCAGTCGAAAAACGTAACGCCGAGGCGACGTTGAAAGAGACACTCGCGAAGTATGGAACAGTTAAGGAGACGGCCGCGGGCTTCCGGCTCACTCTTCCGGAAAACATCTGGGTCAATGCCCGAAAAGCGACGTTGTCAACCGCGTCAGCCGCCAAGCTTGAACCGCTGGCCGCGTTGCTTGCGAGTAATCCTGACTATCAGATCCTGATTGAAGCCTATACAGACAATCGGGGTAATGAAGTCGAGTTGCAACAGATCACGCAGGAACGTGCACGCGTGTTGTCGGATCGTTTTCAGTCGGCGGGCGTAGAACCGACGCGCATTCAGGCCAACGGCATGGGAGCATCAAACCCGCTGGCTCCGAACACTACGGTCGCGGGTCGCACAAAGAACCGGCGCGTTGAAATAACTTTCTCGCCGCCGCGCAATACGGCTGTGAATTGAGACAGTGGTCAGTTGTCCGTGGTCAGTAGTCAGTTGCAGTGAATCGGCGCTGACTACGGACAACGGACCACGGACAACGGACCAATTAGATGTCCCCACTCGATCCACTCGAAATACTCCAGGTCATCGGCTATAGCATCGGCGCGTTGTTACCGCTTTGGATGGCGGTGCAACTCGTCCAGCATCGCGCCAAACTGACTACCACCGAGCGAATCCTCGCGGCGCTCGCCTTGACGATGGGCGGCTGGCATACCAGCAACCTCGTCATCACTCTCCACGGACTTTTCGATCTCGGCTTCGACACTTGGACCACGCTCCTGCGCGTCGCAGATACCGTCGCGGTGGTGAGCATCACGTTCGCGTACTCGTTTCTGCTTCATGTTCACCTGCATCTCTGGGCGCAATCACACGGTCGCGACCTGAACCGCAGCGAACGTTTCCGCGTCTACCTTTCCTACCTTCCGACAGTCTTTCTGGTGATCGCCGTTCCGCAACTGTGGAGTGGCGACTACGCACCGATGTTCGCGAAGCTGTCGTTCTTCGTGATCCCGTTCGCCTTCTGGATTGCGTATGTCCTCGGACTAATTGCGCTGACTGAGTGGCTGATTGCGAGAAGGACGCAGAACTCCAGTGAGCGACGAATCATGCGCACCCTGGCCGCGTCGTTCATCGGCGTTGGACTAGTGATCCTCGCGGCGCTGGCGTTTGGACTGGGCGCCGGCACGACGGTCGGACTTTATCTCAAGACGATCGCAAACCTCGGTTCTTTGCTGCCATCAGTTCTCCTGGCCTACTACATCTACCGTTATCGTTATCTTGAAATCATCATCGAAGAGAGCTTGATCGTGGTGACGTTTGCCACGGTCGTGCTGACGGTCTACGTCTTTGGTATCCGGACAATCGGCGACTGGATGACGCAGCGGTACGGAGTGCGTCCGGGGTTGGTCGAGGCGTTGCTGATTCTCACCCTCGTGTTGATGGCGGCGCCGCTCCGAGGCTGGCTGGCCCAGCGGTTTCACAAACTCTTCGAACGTGAAGCGGCGCTGTACAAGGAGATAGTTTCGCGCATTGGCTCGCATGCAGGTTTGTATAAAGAACTATCTGACCTTTTGCAGTTTGTCGAAGAACGGACTACGAAGGCCCTCGGCCTGAGACAACTCAAGATCTTCATCGACGGATCGGTCGCAGGTGAGGTGAACGGTCATCGCAGACTTCCCGAGCCGTGGGGCGAAATGATCCTCGCAAAATCTCGTGCGAATGGTTGGTTGCCGGTCGAAGACGATCCCGTGCTGGTCGAACAAGGATTCAAGCTGGCGTATCCGTTGCGACGCGAAGATAACGTCGAGGGGTTGTTGGCAGTTGATGCAGCCGCGGCTAGTTTGACTCCAGACGCACGCTCGGTGATGGAGATCCTCGCCAACCAGGTCGCGATCGCGATTGACGATTCACGCCTCGTGGAAGAGAACGTGAGACTCGAACGAGAACTGGCGGAGCGCGAACGTTTGGCTGCGCTCGGTCGCATGGCTGCCACTGTTGCACATGAGATCAAGAATCCACTGTCGGCGATTAAGTCGATCGCGCAGGTGATGCGTGAAGACGAGGGTTTGAAGAACGAGTACGAGCGCGATTTGAGTTTGATCATCGGCGAAACGGATCGACTGAGCCAGAGCATCACGCAGCTTCTGAGTTTCGCGCGCAAAGAGAGTCCTGCTGCCGAACCTTTGAGCGTTGCGGAGCTGGTCCAGGCGTCCGCAGATCTGTTTCGCGCGAATGCGCGCGAGCACGGCATCGATCTCAACTACACCGTCTCCACTGATGCGACGCTCTCAGGAAAATCTGTTTCCGCGTTGCGTGATGGTTTGTCGAACCTGTTGCTGAACGCATTGCAGGCGACACCTTCCGGAGGCGAAATTCGGTTGAGTGCTTCCGCGTCTGACGGCGAGTTGCTGGTGAACGTGCAGGACAGTGGGCCGGGTGTTCCTCCTGAGTTGCGCGAACAGATCTGGGAGCCGTTCTTCACCACGCGCCAACGCGGCACCGGACTTGGTCTGGCGATCGTTCGCAAGCGCGTGCAGGAAGTCGGCGGTTCCGCTTCTCTGGGCACACCTCGCAGCGGGCACGGCGCGCTGTTTCATATTCGCATTCCAGTTAATTAATCAGCTTTCTGAATCACAGGGAACTTTCAGGGGCATCCTGCGTGATAGGTGTGGCTGCAAGCGTTACCTATTCGTAAGGAGATATAGCATGAAGAAATTTCTGATCGCAGTTTTGCTGGCAGTGGTGTGTTTGGGTGTCAATGTCAGGGCGCAAACAACAGCCACTCCGCAAAGCGCACAAAAGACCGAAGACGAAACCAACCTCGAGACGCATCTGTTTTTGATCGTCGCCTCCAATCAGGAAGTTGGCGATTCCAAACTTCCATCGTCGCTTGATACGGTGGTGAGACAGTTGCGCGCATCGCTGCCATTCAAGAACTACCGGCTCGTGTCGACACTCATCAATCGCGTTAAGAATGAAGGAAGTTTGAAACTAAATTGGGTGGGCGGACCGATGACGTCCGTTGCCTCTACTGCGCCAACGGTGCCGAGTTTCAGCCATTTCAACATCCGGCAAGTGAAACTCGTCCGTGACAGCGAAGGACAACAACTGATCCAAATGGCCGGCTTCAGTTTCGGAGCGCGCGTTCCGATTCAGATGAGCGCAATCGCCGCGAATGGCGAAGTCAGGCCGGCAACCAATTACGAGCAAACTGGCCTGGGCACCGACATCAGCATGAAGGAGGCAGAACCGGTCATCGTCGGGACCCTCAACGTTGGCCCATCCGGCGACGCCATCATCCTGGTCGTTTCGGCCAAGCGGGCACCGAAGTAAACCCATCGCTGTTCTTTGGCACGCGATGCGCTAGTAAATCTGCCGGACGAGTTCTAAACTAACCGGAAGTGAGAAAAGACGCATTGCGATTGATGATAGTTGACGACGAGGAAGCCGCACGCTACGGCATGCGGCGAGCCCTTACGACCTTCGGCTACAACATCTCCGAAGCGGGGTCTGCCGAAGCAGCCCGCGCCCTGCTGAAACAACACGAGCCCGACTTGCTCCTGCTGGACGTTAACCTCCCGGGAATGAGCGGGCTCGATTTCCTTCGCGAACTCAAGACTGCCAACGGCAATGCGCCGCTCGTGATCATCATCACGGCCCATGGCTCGGAACGCATGGCGGTCGAAGCAGTCAAGGCTGGCGCTTACGATTATCTTTCCAAACCCTTCGAACTTGACGATCTTCGCCTCGTAGTCAAGAACGCGGCTGAGACAGTTCAACTCCGGCGCGAGAATTATTCACTGCGCCGCCGTATCGAGGTTGAGCGGTCGCAACGCGGCGCCCTTATCGGAAATTCTGAGGCGATGCAACGTGTGCGCTCCATGATCGACAAGGTCGCGGAAACTGATGCGACCGTGCTGGTCCGGGGCGAATCAGGTACAGGAAAAGAATTGGTCGCCCGCGAGCTTCACGAGCGAAACAGCGTGCGACGCAATAGTTCGTTTGTTGCCGTGAACTGCGCGGCCCTACCTTCGGAGCTTATCGAATCCGAGCTATTTGGCCACGAAAAAGGCGCTTTTACGGGCGCGGCGGCAAAGCGGGAAGGGAAATTTGAACAAGCAGACGGCGGCACTTTGTTTCTCGACGAGATCGGCGATATGAGTTCCAACGTTCAGGCGAAGTTGCTGCGCGCGTTGGAAGAAAGACGCATTGAACGGTTAGGAGGAAATGACTCGATTCCGGTTGATGTGCGTATCGTGAGCGCTACGCATCGGCCGCTCGAACAGGAGATCACAAACGGTAACTTTCGCGCGGATCTGTTCTACCGACTGCGTGTCGTGACGGTCGACATCGCTCCTTTGCGCGACCGTCGCGAGGATATTCCGCTATTGGCTGAGACCTTCCTGCGTGGCGCCGCCGAGCGTTACGAACTGCCGCAGCGCGCGCTCAGCCAGGGCACGTTGAAACGGTTGGTCGAGTATAACTGGCCCGGCAATGTTCGGGAGCTGAAGAACACGATCGATCGCGCCGTGATCATGGCCGAAGGCGACGAGATCACGCCGCGCGACCTGCCTGACGAGATAACCGCCGGAATTCCCAGGGGCCCAATCGGTGAATCTGAGGACGAAACCGACGGTCTGCGCGTGCCGTTTACGGCCGATTTTCGCGAGGATCGACGCGAGTTCGAGCGCCGCTACATCACCCGCTGCCTCGAACACACGCAGGGCAATGTCACCCGCGCGGCCGAAATTCTCGACATGCACCGCCAGTCTCTCCAACACAAACTGCGCCAACTCGGCCTCGGCCGGCGCTACGTCTCGGTCAGCGGCGACCGCAGGATAATTCCGACAGTTGAAAGGTAAACAATGAAAGCGCGAGTCGACGCCATTCTCCAACGCGAACAGGCTGAGTACCTCGATCGACTGCTCCCGGCAGGGGACCAGTTGCTCACGGAGATGGAGTCGTATGCGGCGGAGCATCGTGTGCCGATCGCGGACCGGGAGGTCGCGGCCTTTATAGAGATCACGGCGCGCGCGTGCGGAGCGAAGCGGGCGCTCGAGATCGGAATGGCGATCGGTTACTCGGTGGTCCATCTCGCGCGCGGAATGGGCAAGGGAAGTCGGATCGTTACGATTGAGCCGAGCGATGAGATGATCAACGCGGCATCTGGTTATTTCGAGCGGGCCGGTCTCGCGGATCGCGTTCGTATCGAACGCGGCAAAGCCCTGGACGTCATACCGCAACTCGACGACACTTTTGATCTCCTGTTCATTGACGCACTGAAAGAGGAGTACAAGAAGTATCTCGATCTCGGATTGCAGCGCTTGCGCAGTGGCGGCGTGGTAATCGTCGACAATTTACTCTGGGGCGGAAAAGTCGCCACCGGTGATTTAGAATCGTCAACAGTCGCACTGCGCGAGTTCAATGATTATTTCATGAACCATCCTCAGTTGCGTGCAGTACTCCTTTCCGTCGGTGATGGTCTGGGGTATGCCGTGAAGAATTAGTTAATCATTTTCCATTTGTCATTGGCCATTTCTCATTTGTCATTTTAAGAAAAATGAGAGATGACAAATGTCAAATGATATATGACCAATGACTGGACCGTCTTGATAAAAACTTCGCCCGCGTGCTAAGTTCCTCTCGTCTCTCTCGGCGTTTGTGAGATTCTCCCACCCTCATTTAAGCGAGTGTCCTTATGAGCAAACGAAAGCAGATTGGCTTGCTGTTGTTGCTTGCGTCGATCGCCGTCGCCGCGCTGTCTTGTAACGTTGCTTCAAGTAAGGAGCCGTTTTTCGGGAAAACGACCCCACCGGAGCGAAACATCTTTCGCTACGTCACAGGTGACGAACCCGAATCGCTCGATCCTGTGGTGAGCACCGGACAACCCGAAGCACGAATCTACATGGCCCTCTACCAGGGGCTGGTCGAATACCATCCGAAGACGATGGAACCCGAGCCAGCACTCGCTGAAAGATGGGAGCCCAACAACGATTCATCCGAATTCAAGTTTTTTCTACGTCAAAATGGACGCTGGTCCAACGGCGATCCAATCAAGGCGCAGGACTTTGTTTACAGCTTCCGCCGCGCGCTCGCGCACGAGACTGCGTCGCGCAATGCCTATCTCGCTTACTACATAAAATACGCACAGGCTTTCAACGAGCAGAAGGTCTTCGTTCGCGATCCGAAAACGGGTCAGTTTCTTAACGCAAAAGACTTCGACGAGCATCTTCCAGCCGAACCACTCTCCGGCAGCCCGCTCGACTCTGGACCGGGAGAGTATCACGATCCCGGAAGTCGAGACGCACGAGCCGATCGATTCCGAGTTCCACAAACAACTGCACACGCCTCAGCGCCTGACGCTGTCCGGTGACCCTAAGGCGCGCAACAAAGCGCTTGACGCAGACGCAAAGCTGAAAGCCGCAGTCGCAGGCAAAGAGTTTGTCCCCGTGAAAGCCGAGGACATCGGTGTTGAAGCAATCGGCGATCACATGGTTCGGATTTCACTGACCCAGCCTGGACCTTTCTTCGTAGGCCTGTTGGCCCACCAGGTGTTCCGTATCGTGCCGCAGAAAGTCGTCGAAAAATACGGCGCCGTGTGGACGCAACCGCAGAACATCGTCACCTGTGGTCCATTCAAAGTAAGAACCTGGCAGCCTTACGACAAGCTGGTGGTTGAACGCGATCCGATGTACTGGGACACCGCCACTGTCAAACTCGACGAGATCCATTTCTATCCGATGGCGGATAACCCGTCGATCATGAATCTTTACAAAGTCGGCGAAGTCGACGCGGTGCTGAATCACACCGTGCCGAACGCGTGGCTTGAAGTCGTCAGAGCGAAACAGGATTACATGGACGGCCCGGAAGCTGCGATCAACTACCTACTGATCAACGTCACGCAGCCGCCAATGAACGACGTGCGCGTGCGAAAGGCGTTCAACTACGCCATCGACAAGAACGCCTGGGCCTCATGGCGCAAGATCGTAAAACCTTTGACGGCGTTCACGCCCGAAGGAATCTTCAAAGACTATCCACAACCGGAGGGCGACCAGTTTAATCCGGATGAAGCGCGTCGACTTCTGGGTGAAGCGGGCTTTCCGGTTACGAAACGCGGCGACGGCAGTTATTCGTGTCCAAAGTTTCCAGTGGACCAGGTCGAGTACATCTACAACACGCAGGATTCAAACAAAGCGATGGCTGAGTGGATGCAGGCACAGTGGAAGCAAAACCTCGGCATCACGGTCAACCTGCGGAATATGGACTGGAAGACGTTTTTGAACGTGAGGTCGAGGCTTGAATACAAAGGTTTCTCGCGTGGCGCATGGTCCGCGGATTACATGGATCCGTTCACGTTTCTGAGTCTGTTCTACACCGGTGGCGACAGCGGCTCGGGTTGGGAGGATCCGAAGTACACTGCGATGCTCGACGAGGCAAACCGAACGCTCGATCCGAAGAAGCGCTACCAAATGTTGGCCCAGGCCGAGAAGTTTTTGATTGATGCGCAGCCGATGATCCCGATAGACACCGCGGCCATTAACTGGGTGAAGAAACCGTACGTGAAGGGCATGTATCCGAATGCGGGCTCGCTGTTCCCCTGGAAGTACGTGTATATCGAACGCGATCCGGCAAAGTGGGACTATGGCATTCCGAGTTTGACGGCGGATTAGAAATTGCGAGATTGCGAAATTGCGAGATTGCGGAATTAGGAACCCCGTCAGCGCCTGAAAATTTCGCAATTCAGCATTTCCGCAATTACGCAATTCGATAAAATGCTTCGCTTCATAGTCAGACGACTCCTGGTCACCATCCCAACGATTCTCATCGTGATCACGATCACGTGGGGCCTCATCAAGCTCGCTCCCGGTAGCTTTTACAGCGGCGAGAAACGCCTACCACCTGCCATCGAAAAGAGCATCCGCGAAAAGTACGGCCTCGATAAACCGTGGTACACGCAATACGGCAAGATGATGTGGAGCATCGTCCGTCACGGTGACTTCGGTACGTCTCTCCGCTTTGAAGGCCAATCGGTAAACACGATCATTCGGCGCTCGTTGCCCGTTTCGGCTGCCATAGGAATCATCGCTTATCTGCTCGCACTGATCGTCGGCGTCACCGCCGGATCGATTGCTGCGCTCAAACAGAATTCGCGTTGGGATTACGGTTCGATGACGCTCGCAATGCTTGGCATCTCGGTGCCGAACTTTGTGCTTGGTCCAATCCTGGTCCTTGTGTTTTCACTCAGTCTTTACTGGTTGCCGCCGTCGCGATGGGGCGGGTTTCCGAGTCGAAACCTGATCCTGCCGGTAATCACGCTTTCCGCGATCTACATGGCGTATATCGCGCGGCTCGCACGCGCCGGCATGCTCGAGGTGCTGCGCTCAGACTACATCCGCACCGCACGCGCGAAAGGACTAAGCGAGAAGGACGTCGTAATCAAACACGCCTTGCGCGGCGGCTTAATGCCGGTGGTTTCATACACCGGTCCGGCGCTCGCGTTTCTGCTGACGGGCACGGTCGTGGTCGAAAGAATTTTCGCCCTGCCGGGCCTTGGAAACTATTTCATTCAGGCTTCGCTGAATCGTGACGAGCCGCTGATCATCGGCATCGTCGCGTTTATCGCGATCACGTTGTTGTTGATGAACCTGGTCGTCGATATCGCTTATGCGTATCTCGATCCACGCGTGAGATATTAGACACGAGATGATTCCGGAACCTGATCTGATTCACGCTACACCGGAGACGGCGATCACCGAAGGTGAGTTCGTGCATGGCACTTCGTTGTGGCGCGACGCGTGGCGTCGGCTGTTGAAAAACAAGCTCGCGGTGTTTGGTCTGATTGTCGTCGTGTTCGTCACTCTCGCGTCGCTGCTTGGTCCAACCGTAATCAAACGCGCGACTGGTTTCACGCCTGATTACATCCCAACCAATGACACCCGGCTGATCAAATCGTTTCCACCGTTCACCGGTCCTAATGGCGAGTTTTCCTGGACGCACCCGATGGGCACCGACAACGCCGGCCGCGATCAACTCGCGCGCGTACTTCAGGGCGGGCAGATTTCTTTATTCGTCGGAATTATTTCCACGCTCGTCTCGTTGCTGATCGGCGTTAGCTACGGTGCGATCGCGGGCTATTTGGGTGGCCGAGTCGACAACATCATGATGCGGCTCGTCGACATTCTTTATTCGCTGCCTTACGTGATTGTGGTGATCGTCCTGTTGTCGATGTTTCGCAGCCAGACGGCGCGCGGACAGCTCATCCTGTTGTTTGTCGCCCTCGGAGCCGTTTCGTGGTTGACGATGGCGCGCATCGTTCGCGGCCAGGTGTTGTCGTTGAAGAACCAGGAGTTTGTGATGGCGGCGAAGGCCACAGGTGTTTCGACGCCGCGTATTATTTTTCGTCATATTGTTCCGAACACTTTGGGCCCGGTAATCGTCTACGCGACGCTGACGATTCCGCAGATCATGTTGACGGAAGCATTTTTGTCGTTCCTCGGCTTTGGCGTGCAGGCGCCGCTTGGCTTCGTGGGGCAGTCTTGCGTCGGACGGCATTCAGAACATCGCGATCTTTCCGTGGCAGTTGATCTTCCCGGGCGTGACGATGGCGCTGACGCTTTTCTCGCTGAACTTTTTGGGTGACGGTCTTGCGCGACGCCCTCGACCCACAGATGAGGACGACGTGAAGAAAGAGCTCATTGATCATTTGTCATTTGACATTTCTCATTTGTCATTTGGTTATGAGTTCGAGCGTGAATATGAGAAGCGTGACGTCTGAACAAATGACAAATGAGAAATGTCAAATGATATATGACCAATGATAACCTCCTCGAGGTAAAAGATCTTCGCACTTACTTCGAAACTGATGACGGCATCGTCAAGGCCGTCGACGGCGTTTCGTTTCAACTCAAGCGCGGCGAAACGTTGGGCATCGTCGGGGAGTCGGGTTCCGGCAAGTCAGTCACAAACCTCGCGATCATTCGACTCATTCCGAATCCTCCCGGAAAGATTGTCTCCGGCGAAGTTGTCTTCAACGGGCAGGATCTGTTGTTGCTCAGCAACGACGCGATTCGAAAGGTTCGCGGCCGGCGCATCGCGATGATCTTTCAGGATCCGATGACGTCGCTCAACCCGTTCATGAAGATCTCCAAACAGTTGATGGAGATGACCCAGCTTCACCTGGGCCACTCGAAAGCCCAGGCGCATGAGCACGCGATCAAGATGCTCGAGACGGTCGGCATTCCCGACGCGAGTACACGCGCCGACAGCTATCCACACGAGTTCTCAGGCGGCATGCGGCAGCGCGTGATGATTGCGATGGCGCTGTCGTGTGAACCTGAGCTGCTGATTGCAGACGAACCGACCACAGCGCTCGACGTCACGATTCAGGCGCAGATCCTCGAACTGATTAAGAAGCTCAAACAAGAAACTGGCACAAGCGTGATATTGATCACACACGACCTCGGTGTTGTTGCCGGAATGACGGATCATGTCATCGTCATGTATGCCGGGAAGATTTTCGAGCAGGCGAAGACGGCAGAATTGTTTGCGCTGCCGGGTAACCCGTACACGAAGGGCTTGTTGCGTTCCGTGCCGGATCCGACTGCTGAACAGGGCAAGCTCTATCAAATTCCGGGATTGCCGCCGGATGTGGCGCACTTGAAGCCAGGATGTCCATTTGCGCCGCGTTGCGAAAAGGTTCAGGAGATTTGTCATCGGGAGTTTCCGCCTTTTGTGCAGCTCACTGCTGACCATTATTCGTTGTGCCACTTTGCGCGTGAAGTTTATGCGGAGTCAGGGGGCGGTCGACCTTCATGAGTGCTGTTGAATCAAAAACTGATCGCGAGCCGCTGATTTCGATTCGAGATCTTAAAGTACATTTCGATCTCGGAGGTGGCGGTGCGCTCGACAAGTTGATCGGCGGCAGTCCGGTTAAACGTATTGTTAAAGCGGTTGATGGGGTTTCGCTTGATATCTTAGAGGGCGAGACTCTGGGACTCGTTGGTGAATCAGGTTGTGGCAAGTCGACTCTTGGGCGAGCGATTCTGAGGTTAACTGAACCGACGTCGGGTCAGGTTTTCTATGGCGAGCGCGACTTGGCTCACCTCTCGGCCCGGCAACTGCGTGAACAGCGACGGCACTTGCAGATCATCTTCCAGGATCCTTATGCGTCGCTTAACCCTCGCATGACGATAGGGCAGATTGTCGGCGAGCCGTTGGAAACGTTTGGACTCGCGCGCGGCAGGGAAGCCGAACAGCGCGTGCAGGAGTTGCTTGAGACAGTTGGATTGAGCAAGCGGTTTATCAAGCGTTACCCGCATGAGTTTTCCGGAGGACAACGGCAGCGCATCGGTATCGCTCGGGCGCTTGCGGTTGATCCGGATTTCATCGTCGCCGATGAGCCGATCTCCGCGTTGGACGTTTCGATCCAGGCGCAGATCATGAACCTGCTCGAAAAGCTGCGTCGCGAAAAACATCTGACGTACCTCTTCATCTCGCACGATCTGCGCGCGATTCGACACGTGTCCGATCGGGTGGCAGTGATGTATCTCGGCAAGATCGTGGAGCTCGCGGATGCGAAGACGATCTATCACGAGCCGTTGATGCCATACACGAAGGCGCTGATTTCCGCCGTGCCCGTGCCCGACCCGCAAATTGAAGCGACGCGACAACGAATCGTTCTCGAAGGCGACGTGCCGTCGCCGATCAATCCGCCTTCGGGCTGTCCGTTTCACACGCGGTGTCCGTATGCAATTGATGTTTGCAAGGAAGTGGTCCCACAGTTGGTCCAGATCAAACCGGCCCACTTTGCCGCCTGCATCCGCATCAGCCCCTCGCAACCTCATATTGAAAACGTCCCCCCCGGCGACGCTCCCGGACTCGAGAGTGGCATCAGCGCAACCGATGGTTGAAGTAATACCCCGACCTCGAAATACCACCCCTATTGAGCGTTTACGACTAGGGTGAACTCCTCGTGCGGACGTTGGATTTGCCCAGAACCGTGAGAACCGTTAGCTAAGTCGTTGTAGCTCACAGAGTTGAAATCTATACTTGCTATGGTTAACGAACCAGGCAGGATGCCCCGAGATAGATGCCAAAACGGTCCCCCATTGCCCTGAATCCTCAGGAACACCGCGAAGACGCTCCGCCCGCCTGGCTGGAGGTTCAGGACAGCCTCGCCGACGAGTGCGGGCTGGCGCTTCTGCTGGTCGATGGGCACCAACCTCCAGCGATTGCGATCTCGAACAACAACTCAATCTGCGAAGCGTTTCAAACCTCCTCGGAGTACGCGACCCTCTGTGATCCATACTGCGGAGCGGCCCACACGAAAGCCACAAAAGCCGGCGGAACGATCGAATACGAATGTCACGCCGGTCTCCGCTGCATTGCCAAACCCGTCGAGATTGGCAACGCCAAGCGAAAGCTGGCCGTCATCGGCGGACGGGCCTTTGTGAAGAGCACGGACTATCAACGCCTCATGGAGCGCTTTCGCTCGGGCGACCTGCAAAGTTTGGCAACGTCGGACGATCTCTTCTCAAACATTCTTTTCGCCGAACAACAACGTCTGAACGAACTGGCAGAACGCCTGGATAAGTCAGCGCATCGCCTCCACGCCGCAGGCTCAAACGGATCCGCGATTACGCTCGTCAAGCCGGCCACAAAAGAAAAGGCGCGTGGAGAAGAAAAGCCGAAGCCGGAAGAACCCCGACCACAACCCGAACTTGAAAAAGAAGTACAGCGCCTCCGTCACGAGCTCGAATATCGTTCGCGCTTTACCGACTCGCTTCATCATTTTCTCGAAAGGATCAGCGGGCCAGATCCGTTGCATACGTACGAGTCGATCGTCGCCAACTCCATAGAACTATTCGAATCGGAACGAGCATCGCTGCTCCTGCTGAAGGAAGATTCCAACGAACTGATCCTCAAAGCAGCGAGCGGCTTCGCAACCGATCCCGCGTCGATTGGTCCAATACAAATTGGTGAAGGAGTTTCGGGCGAAGCGATCAACAGCGGCAAGCCGATCGTCGTGCACGATCTGCGCAGCTCCGGTCGTAGCCCGGCACCGGCGGAACGTTCCTACAAAACAGACTCATTTATCAGTTACCCGATCATTATCGGCGGGCGGAAAGTCGGCGTCCTCAATGTCACCGACAAGAAAGGTGGACGCCGGTTTGACGAAATCGATCTGAGCCTGATGGACATCATCGGACCGCAAATGGCTGTCGCATTGGAACGCGCGGAGTGGCAGGAGCGCGCCACCGAGTTTCAATTAATGTCGATCACCGACTCGCTCACCGGCTTGCCGAATCGACGTTATCTCGAGGAGCGCCTCGCGGAAGAGTTGAACCGCTCCAAGCGTTACGACTATCCCATGAGCTTTTTGATGATCGACATCGACGACTTCAAAGCTTACAACGATAAAAACGGTCACCAGGCCGGCGATCTCGCTATCCAAATCACCGGACACTGCTTGAAAGCCGCGCTTCGTTCAGCCGACATCCCATCGCGTTACGGTGGTGAAGAATTCTGCATCTTGTTACCGCAAACCGGCATGGTTGAAGCGGGCGCGATCGCAGACCGCATCAGGCAGCGAGTGAACAGTACGCACTACCCGCATGGCAAGGCGCAGCCGTTAGGACGCGTGACTGTCAGCGTCGGCGTCTCAACGTTTTCGCAAATGGTTAACACGTCGGAGAACATCATTGCCGCGGCAGACCGCGCTCTTTACCAGGCGAAGAGCCTCGGCAAGGATCGCGTTGAGTTCTATTTCGAGGACGGTGGGAGTCACCAGCAGGGCAGATGAACAAGCGCAGCTCCAGCGAGAACTTTCGGCGCATCCTCGGCCGCGTGACGCAGTACGACTTTGTCGGGCGCAGCGAGGAATTGAACCGGATTATGGCCCACGCGGAACCGGCGAATGCCGGGCGCGGGCTGTTGCTCTTGATGGAACCTTCCGCTGGTGTCTCTGAACTTTTACGGCAGGCTTACGATCAGATTTTCAATAAACGCACCGACGTCATTCCGATCTACTTCGCTTTCACGCGCAATGAAACGACCGCCGTCAGCGCTGCGATTGAATTTCTCAACACGTTTCTCCAGCAATACATCGCGTATCGTCGCGACGAACCGGTCGTTTCACACTCGACACTCACCCTGCAAGACCTCGTTGAGCTTGCGCCGCCGGCCGATCTGGAATGGATCGAACAACTGGTTGAATCATACGCACGACTGCGATTCAGCAACGACGACAAAGCGCTGGTGCGGTTCTGTCTCGGTGCGCCACAACGAGTACCTCGCGGCCGTGGTCGCCTGCTGATCATGCTCGACGGCGCGCAACTGGCCGAATACATGAACGGGGTCGTGGTCCTGGGCACGGAAGTTCTGAGAGTGTTCGGACGCGGCGGATTCACTTTTGTACTCGCCGGGTTGCGCCGGCAAATTCTCTCGGCGGCCCATGAAGCGAAGTGCAATTTCGAACTGCTCGATATCCTGCGTCTGCAACAACTCGACGCCGAACAAGCGGCCTTGCTGGTCGATCACGTAGCGAGGCGACAACATGTCGCGATCAGCGAAGCGGCGCGCGATCTGCTGGTCCAACAATTCGCGGGCAACCCGTTTTTCATTAGCATCTTTCTCCAGGCAGCGCGCGAGAAGAACACTTCGCTAACGTCATATCTCGACTGTGAGCGTCTGTACGTCGACGAGCTTTTAGGCGGACATCTTCATCGCCACTTCGCCGAGCTATTAGAAGAAATAACACCGCGAATAGAGACGCGTCACTTGCTGATCCGTGTGTTATGGGAAGCAGTTGCGGGTGAAGACCAAATCTCTACTTTCGAAGTTTGGCGCAAGCGTTTGCACGTAACCGCGGGCGAGCTTCAGGAGATTCTTCACCGCCTGCACGTGCAGGAGTTTGTAAATTGGGACCAGGGAATGATCGAATCCGGCGTTGGACCCCAACCGTGGAAAGATTATCTGAAGGTACGGTACCGGCTAGACGTGCTCAACGATCCTCGGGCATTAGTAGTCGCCGACGCGCTGGCTGATTCACTCAAACGCGCGCCACACACGATGGCGCGACACTACAGACAGATCGCCAGTGGCGGGCTGCGTGACCTAATCAGCCGCTTCAATTGCCAACGCGTCCCAGCAGTCCTTTTTGACTACGCGACGTTCAGCCGCAAGTACAAAGGCGCTGAGCGCGACACGATTGCGGCCGGTCTCGAAGCTGAGCCTGATCTACTCAAGCTACCGCAGACGGTACACCTGGCAAGCTGCGTCGCCTTCAACAGCGACATGCGGCAACTCAGCGACGAAGATCGATGTCTCGTCGCGCACACGTTCGAAGACGGGGCTTACTCCGACGCACAGGAAGTGATCTGGTTGACTGCGGACATAGAATCGAAACTCGAGGTCGACGTTGAGGTGGCGCGGGCCTGGTGCGAACGGTTCGAAACGATGGCCTCCCATCTCGGTTTCAGCCGTTATCAGATTTGGCTGATCTCAAACGAGGGATTTACGGATGAGGCGAGCCGCTTGTTGAGTCGCCGAAAAGCGTTAAGTTGTAGCCGTAATCAACTGGCTTTAATTGCCGAACGGCTGGGCGAAAGCGTGTCAGATCCTGTCGTGCAAACTACTGAGGCCAATGAGTTTCTCATGGTCGTGCCGATGGGTGAAGATAACGAGCTCATCGCCGCCAGCACGGCCGAACAGATCGCCAGGCGATTAATGTTCCGACCCGAGGCGATTAACCAGATCAAAACAGCCGTGGTGGAGGCTTGTATCAATGCGTCGGAGCACAGTTTCAGCCCGGATCGAAAAATTTATCAACGATTTCAGCTTGAAAGTGATAGATTAGTCGTCACTATTTCGAGTCGCGGCATCGTGCCGGCCAATCTTAACGGTGCGAGTATCGGTTTAGAGACTTCAGAAGCGGCAGAAGAACGACGCGGTTGGGGACTAAAGCTGATCCGAACTCTGATGGACGAAGTCGAGTTCGAACGGGTCGACGATGGTACCAGCCTGCGTATGACAAAATATCTTCGCCAAAGTTCTTCCTGACGCTTCCGGCCCAGCTTTACCAGGAATAAAAACCCCAGGCGCAGTTTTCGTGTCGCCTTTATACAAAACTTCTCGAGGCAGGAGGCGCCCATCGAGTGGATAAACCAAGTGGAAGGTTGGTTCGCTCTCACTGTGTTGGCACCACCGCTGTAGTTTACGCGAGCGATTATTTAAACAAGCTAACCGGTGAAAAGATCGAACGGGAATGCCGCCGGCAACTCGACTCGGGTTGTCGCGGCGCTGGTTATTGACTTCAGCGATACACAATTAGTTAACAGTATCGGAATTTCTATCCTGCTCGGCATCATCGACGTCGCCGAAAAGAGCGGCGCTCGTGTTGTGTTTTCAGAAGTGAACCGTCAGACAATCGAATTGTTTGAAATGCTCGGATTGACCCGCCACGTCGTACTCGCGAAGGACGAACGCGAAGCGCTGCTTAATCTCTCCAATTATGAAGCGTCGCATATAGTCCACTGATTTTAATGGAGCCGTCCACCCAGAAACTCATTCACACGTTCGGTGCTCTTGCCGATCTCGGGCAGGAGATTGCCGGCGCCGCCGAGTTCGCGGTGATGGTTCGCACGTCGTTGCACCTGCTGCTCGGTACCCTCGCTTTGCGTCGCGGCGCGGTTGCGGAATGCATTGACGAGGATTCGCTTCATTGCGTTACGGTATGGGGCCTTGGCGAGGATTTGTTACGCGAATGGACCATCACCGAAGCTGAGAGGCTGGAGTTACTCGATGCGCAAGCCTCTGAAGGCTTGGTGAGGTACAGCGAAAAGGGCTTCATCACCCGGAACTACGATGGTCTAAGTAAGGCCGGAATAGAACTGGTGCTGCCGATGATAGTGCGCGGCAAGGTAACCGGTTTAGTTCTGTTGGGAGGGAAGGCAAGCGGCGAAGAGTTTTCAAACGCCGACTTTGAAACAATCAAGGCGATGGTCCGGCACATCGGCGTCGGGATTCACACACATCGCCTGCTGGAAGAAGTGGCCCACCGCGCAGAAGAGAACCGGCGTTTGTACGAAGAACTCCGCGCCATCTATCGCGACACTGTCAGGGCATTCGCTGCGGCGATCGACATCAAAGATAAGTACACGCAGGGCCATTCAGAACGCGTCGGCCGTTACAGCGAGATCATCGCGCGTGAAATGGGGTGGAGCGAAGAAGAAGTCGAGGGGATACAGATCGCCGGCTACTTGCACGACATCGGCAAGTTGATCGTGGACCGCGACATCATCAACGCGCCCTATCACATCGACGCCAAACAATCGAGCGATCTCAACCGTCACCCCGCGGCGGGATACGAGATTCTCCTGCCAATCAATCACCCATATGCCGACATTCCGTTGATGGCCAAGTATCACCATGAACGTCTAGACGGGCGCGGCTATCCTGACGGTCTAACCGACGAACAAATCCCGTTGGGTGCCAAGATCGTTTCCCTCGCGGATTCATTTGACGCAATGACGACTGATCGACCCTATCGCCGGCGTCGCTCATTCGAAGACGTCATCCGTGACTTACGCGAAAATAGCGGTACGCAGTTTGACGGGAAAGTCGTTGCTGCGTTTGGAAGAGCGATCTTGAAAGAAGTGAACGGAGAAGTGAAGAAACGGCCAATTACGAAACTGCTTGGCAAGGGTTATTTGGAAGGCGAAAACGTTCCAACCCTGCTCGCTGACTTGATTGCCGAATTAGACCCCGCGAAAGCCCGCGTTACCTCGGCTGGATCCGAATAACAAAGTTACAGATCGCGATCTTCTGATCAGGCGCGACTTCGGTTGGTTCCTCACGCATGATCTCGCGGCCGTTTATGAGTGTCGGGTTTCTTCCTTTCGCCACCAGCCAGTAACGACCTTCGTTATCGCGCGACATCACGGCGTGAACGCGGCTGACTTCCGGATCACCCTGGATCGGCAGGTCGACTGAAATGCTGCGTGAACCGCGTCCGATCGTGATCTCGTTTTTTGTGATTGGTATCACTGCTTCACGAACACCGTCTCGCCAAACTTCCACGGAGTACAACGCCCTGGCCCGCACCACAGTCTGTTCGTTTTCGCTAACGTCTGATGCTCGTTCGAGAACGGTATCGTTCGGATTGAATTGTTGACTCGATTGCGATTGCGAGACACGCGGCGTGACCATCGTGTGACCGCTTTCGGTCTCGTCCCAAACAGCCTGCACGCGAAACTCACCTTTATTCAGCGTACCGTCAACGCGAAGCTCGACTGCGAACGACTTGACCGCGAGTTGCGTCGTGCCACTCAGTTCACGCGCGCGTTCTGACAAGACGTGAAAGAGGCCCTGTTCCAGCCCACGACGTTTGTCGCCCTGCCAGTCTTTGTCGTCATCCGCGCTGAGATAAACGATGTACTCGCGAGGAATGTAGGTTGGACCACCGGGCGGTGTGAACATCTCGCGCTGCATGGCGGCCTCGACTTCGCGCGCGATCTTGACCAAAAACTCTTCCCAAACGCGCCGTGGCTTTGCATGTTCGTCAGCCGCTTCCAGCAGGTCTTCGCCGGTTTCACCGTCAATCCATTTTCTTATCGATTCAAGCAGGCCCAATCAGGTAGCTCCGTCTCTTATCAATCAAACTTAATATAACGTTTATTGACCCACCCGCGATCGGAAGAATATGGATCGGACTTCGGGCGGCCGTGTTCGACGACCAACACCTCAACCCAGTTATTGTCGCTGTTTGCGCTGAGAACTCTAACCTTGGAGCCGGATTCAGCCAAGCCAATCGGCTGGTTGGCGCTGCCGCTGGCCGGACGCAGGTTTACGTCGGTGGTCGTGACGCCTTCCCGGCCGACGATAATGATGTCTGATGTGCCCGGGATGGACGCCAACGGATTCCATCGCGTTGTTACGTACTTGTGTGTCGCCAAAAGCATTCCGGAGAAGGCGAGTATCAAGCCTGCCGCGACGAGTGCTCGCTTGGTGCGACTCGGCGGCAAGACTGACGCAACGGTCGTCTTTCTCGGCTGATGAGCATCCGCGAGGTGCTTCTCGACATCCCGCTGCTGGCGCTCACGCAATTCCATCAGGCGTCGCGCTTCCTCGCTAATCGGCACGACAATGCGCGGACGGCGAATCGAGTCGTCCATGGTCGCGGCGCCGCGCGGTTCTGGTATCGCGAAGTGTGGCCGCGGGGGCGCCGCCTCGGTGAAGTCTTCCGGTTCTATTGAAAGATCCGCACTGGGTTTACGTCGCGGCTCAGCGGCGGCAGCCGTCACCATTGTTAGCGGCCGGGTAGGTGGCAAACTCGCGTCGGCGATCTCGTCCCAGAACTCTTCGACTGTTTGGTAACGCAGTTCGCGACGGCTTTGCGTCGCTTTCTCGAGCACGCGCAGGACAGGTTTGGCCCAGAAAGTTTCCTTCACGGACTCCGGTAAATCACTGATCGCGTGTTGCGCGAAACGGCGCGGCGATTCACCGGCGAGCAGCGTATACGTCGTCTTGGCAAGCGAATAGATGTCCGCGGCAGGCGTCAGGTAATCGGCCGCCGGTGTTCTCAGACCAGTGGTCATGAGCTGACCGGTGTGCATCGACGGATTGTGCTCGGGCGCTGAATAGATGTTGGTGCCAACGCGGGTGATCGCGCCTTCGTTCGCATCGAGGCGGGCGACACCGAAGTCTGCAATCTTGACGGTCTCTTTGTCGGCGGTCAGCAAAAGATTCTGCGGTTTGATGTCGCGATGAATCACGCCGCACTTGTGTGCGTGGGCCAGACCGGAACAGACCTGTTCGAGGTAGTGAAGCGCTCGTTGGATCGTCAACGGCCGCGTCCGCGTCAGCGCAAACATATCGCCGCCGGGAAGATACTCGAGCACGATGTAATGAAACGTGGTGCCGTTGAGATCGATCGCGGTGCCATGTCCGAGACGATTGATGACGTTGGGATGTCGCACGCGATCGAGCGCGACGGCTTCGTTTTGAAAATTGGAGACGAGCGTGCGTTCGAGTTCGGTATCGGGGTCCTCCTGCAAGTACAGGTTCAGTGCCTTAATAACGACCGTGCGCGGCGCGCCATCGACGGCGGCGTTGTCGTTCGCGACGTAGATTTCGGCGTAACTGCCGCGGCCGAGGCACTCGACGATATCATAGCGGCCGTCGAGTCTGCTTTGCTGGAGTTTAAGTTCCGACATTAGTTACGCCTCTGCGCAATCTCTCCGTATCTCTGTGTCCTCTGCGTTAATCTACTTCGTCGCAAATGTTTCAACGCCGAGCACATAGAGATACGCAGAGATCGCGGAGCCAACACTTCGTTTCGCATTACTTAGATGCATTGAAACAGATCAAGGTTCAACGCTACGGGGCGTTCGAATTGGCGGGAGGTTTCGTCAACTCTTCATATTGATTGAGTGTTTTCCATCGGTCGCGACTAGTTTTGAAGCTAAGGGCCGCCAGGCCAAGAATTGCCTCCTTCTTGATTGTGCTGCTTGAGGGCGAAGGAGCAGCGTCGGCCTTGCTAATCGCGGCGTCAAAGGCTTTGACCGCCTCTTCAGTGTTGCCGGTTAGCAAATTTGCGCGACCGTAAAGATACAAAAACTCAGGATTTGGCGAGTCGAGTGGGTTCTGAACGCCGGAATTAATCAACTCCTTGCCGATGTCGTTCGTGAGCCATGCACGCGGATCCTGATCCACCTGGCGCCGCGTCCGCTCAAATTGCACGAAGGGTTCTTCCGGTTTTGGCGTGGCCGTGTTTACAGCCGCCGGCTGTGCCGGTTGGACTTTCGACGCGAGGAAGGGAATTCGCTCTTTGTAACGGGCGCCTGCGTAGAACGCTCCCGCAATCAGTGCGAGCACCAATAGCAGACCAAGAAACTTCGCGACACTCCCGCCGCCGGGACGCGTGATAGGTTCCGCCACGTTCAATCTCTCCTGGATCACTGAGGCATCGCTCGCCGGTCCGGGAAAGGCGATGCGCGAGGCCGGAATGAAGCTGCCTTCGTTTTGCGCCGTCGCCACAACGGGTTGACCGTTGGGTTGCGGTGCGTAGGCTGTTTGCGTCTCGGGCGAGATCGTCGGTTCGAGATCCGACAGTCGTTCGTCGGCGTTAAGTCGTTGACCCACACGCACAATCACGACAGTTAGATTGTCTTCGGCACCGCGTTCGTAACAACGCCGCTTCAGTTCGTTACAAACGCCCTCGAGATCTCCGTTTATGACCAGCAGTTGGCGAATTTCGTTGTCGGAGACGTGACGGGTGATTCCGTCAGTGCAGAGTAGAAATTCGGTGCCGTCTTCGACTTCGATCGTTTTCATATCGACTTCGACGCCTTGTTCTGCGCCCAGTGCACGACTGATGACGTTCTTGCTCGGATGGTTCGCGGCCTGTTCCGGCGTCATGCGTCCGGCACGCACTTCTTCTTCTACGATCGAATGGTCTTCAGTTTCACGATGCAGCATGCCGTCGGGCGTGAGACGGTAGAGACGAGAGTCGCCGACGTGACCAAACGTTGCGACGTTGCCTTTGAGATGAAGCGCGACGATCGTGGTCGCCATCATGGCGAACTTGGCGTGTTCCTGGGCCATCTGGTGGATCGACGCATTCGCGCGTTGGATGGCTAGCTCCATCAGGTCTTCGACGTCAGCGCCTTCAACCTGATGACGAAAAGCTTCATCGAGAACCTCGATCGCAGTTTGCGAAGCGACCTCGCCTGCCTCGGCGCCACCAACACCATCGGCAACCGCAAACACATTCCGTGCCGGGTCGTGCAGAAAAGCGTCTTCGTTTAGGGGACGACGTTCGTTCAGACCGCGGTCGGAAAGCGCTGAGGACTGGACCTTGAAGGTTTTCCTGTCTTCACTCATTGCACTGCCTCCAGCTTAATTGGAGAGGAACTCTTCGTCTCGGGCATCTCCGCGATCACTCTGTCGCGCGCATTTCGATGTGAAAACGCCATCAACATCCCCAGCATCGCGAAGCTCGTAATCAAACTAAACCCGCCGTGACTGACAAAGGGCAACGTGATGCCCGTCATCGGCAAAGCCCGCAGAATACCGCCAATATTCACTAACGCTTGAAATCCTATGAATGCCGTCAGACCAGCCGCGCACAGCTTCGTAAACATATCACGCGACTCAAGCGAAGTGCGAACGCCAGCAATCACAAAAATTATTACCGCGAGGATGATTATGGCCCCACCCGCTAAACCAGTTTCCTCGGCGATCGCCGCGTAAATGTAATCGGAATCGGCGATTGGGATCACTTCCGGAAATCCAAGGCCCAGGCCGCGGCCGGTGCTTTTTCCGGAAGATATTCCCCACGTCGCCTGCGCGGGTTGGAACGCAAACTTGTCGAACCACACGTCGACGTTCACCGTCCTTTGCAGTGCAGGGCTCTGCGCTGCGAGCTCTTTCAGCTCCGGGTTCTTGTTCAGAGCGTCTTCATACTCAGGTTTCCACCATGAAACTTCCGGCGACGGCGGATCGAAACCGTCGAGCCACAGATGAAAGCGCTGTTGAATGCGAGCGGGAAGTGCGGCGCTGATCGGACGGGCAATCGTCGGCAGCAGCGGTACCTTCTCCTGAATGTCTCGCGGCAATGCGCCGACGACGAGAATGCCGATGACCAGGATGACTGATCCGACGAACAATAGCAGTTGCGGCCAGCGACGAACTGCGACGAGATACAACGTCGTGTACGCGCCACTAAAGATCAACATCTGGCCGAAGTCTTTAAGCGCGAAGAAGGGAACGAACGGCAACATCGCCATGACCAGCAGCGGCACGATGTCGCGCGCGCGGGGGATGCCCCAGTAGGTTTCTGCGAGATCTTTGTAACGTGCGGTCAGGATGCCGGCGAAGCCGACGAGGAACGGGATCTTTGAAGGCTCCCACGGCGTCATGTTGCCGAGTGCTTTACCGGCACTCGATGTCACCACAGCGGCTGCCAAAGGTAACAACGTCAATAAAACGATCAGAAAACTATTCCGCTGCAACAGCAACAGGAACCCATCCCTCACGCAGAACGAGTATGCAATCACGAAACCGAGAATCGACAGGATCGGAATCCAGGTATAACTCGAAGTGAGCGCATTCCACAGCGAGTAGTTCGACTCTTTCTTCGGCAGTTGCGCGATGTCGATTGGCTGCGCGGGCGTGGGAGGCAAACCCATCATCTGCTTCTTGACGGGATCGTAGTTCTCCATGATGTAGCGCATGCGCAGCGCTTCCATCTTTTCTTCGCGTGCGGCGGCTTTGTTGCGCGCGTTGTATTCGGGATCGCTGTAGAGCCGGTACTGGACCAGCATGCCGAATCCGAAGAGCAGAATCGCCGTGGTAAACAGCACCCAGTTGCCTGAGAAGCGTTTTGTGCGCGAGAGCCAGAGGGCCGCCATCATCACCGGAATGAACATCAGCAGGTCGCGCACTGCGCCAATCACAGACGTTTCATAACCGCGCAGCAACCCACCGCGATGAACGGCCATGTAGCCCATGATCTCGAGCCCGATAATCACGAGGATGAGCAACAGATGTGATGAAGCGCGGTTCTTCATGTTGATGTTCTTTGTACTTTGTACTTTGTACTTTAGTGCTTAGTATTTTGTCAGTGATCAGTTCCCGCTAAGTAGGTATGGTGCATGTCATCCGCTGACCACTGGCCACTGACCACTGACAAAGTACAAAGCACTAAGTACCAAAATCATCTAACTCTCAGATACCCTAAGTCTCTCGCTTTCAGAACCAGCGCCGCCGCAATAGGCGCTGCGGACCTCGAACCATAACCGCCGCCTTCGACGATCACTGCGATCGCCAGTTGCGGTTTCTCCAACGGCGCGATACACAAAAACCACCCGTCAATCCGCGGGTTCTCTTCGTCCATGATCACTTCGTCGTACTCGCGGATGATGTTGCCGCGGTTGTCGCGCTCGACGCGGTGTCGAGTCTTTGGCTGGCCCGTCTTCGGATCGTAAACAGGAACGACCTTCTGCGCCGTGCCGGTTTTGCCGCCGGTGTTGATCCCCGCTGCTTTGACGGGTGCGAACACACCGCGCGCTGTGCCGCTGGCGCCGCCCGTAACGAGACCCATGATGCGTCGCAACTCGGCTGACGCTCCCGGCGTCAGGATTTGATTGAATGCCTGCGGCGCTAGGTTGAATTCAATCCTGGGCTTCATCAACTTGCCTTCCATGTTGCCCACCGTCGCGGCAGCAAGCGCCATCTGGAATGGCGTCATCTGTCCGGCGTAACCCTGACCGTATCCAATCAACGCGAGGTCATATCTCGTCACTTGCTTACCCGTTACAATCGTCGCTTCACGCGGTGCAAGCGCTCGCTCCACGGCGTCGGTGCTGCCGTTCCACAACTCCGGTTTCCTTCGGCCGCGCAGAGCTTCCGCCGGCGTGTCGTACGCACCGATTCCCAACAGTTGCGCGGCGCGTTTGAGACGTTCCTGTCCGAGCTTTACACCCATCTGGGCGAAGTACTGGTTGCACGACACTTCGAACGCGTGATCGATCCCAATCCTTCCATGTACTTCCGCCGGACCAGCGTCGTCGAAGATGACGTTTGCGCCCGGCGCCGCATAGTAACCACTACCACTGCAGGTGAACTCCGTGTCCTGTTCGCCGGCGAGATACGCAGCGATCATCGTCACGGTCTTAAACGTTGAACCGGGAATGTAGTACGCGCCGAGGGCGCGGCTTACGAGTGGCTTATCACGCTCGTTTGCGTCGAGACGAATCCAATTTGTTTCGTCGCTGACCTCGTTCAGGCTGTACGAAGGTTCGCTATACATCGCGAGCACTTCGCCGTTCTGCGGATTAACCACGACGATCGCGCCGTGCTTACCCTTCATCAGATCAACCGCGGTTTGTTGTAGCGTGCGATCGATTGTGAGCCGGACGTCCTGATTGCCTTTGAACTCGACTGACTGGCCCCTAACAACCTCCCACGCTTCAGGAAGCGCACCGCTTTGAAGACCAAACAACGCTCGCTCCAAACCCGGATCGCCGCGATCGGATCCAAACAGGTGCGACAAGGCTTTATCCATCGGATACTCGCGACGTATTTCGCCGCTCGCGGTTCGTTTGTAGTAAGCCAGTGGTTGGTCCAACCGGCCGCTCCGGTCGAGTATCCACCCGCGCAGGGTTGATTCCGACAACCGCCGCACACGTAAGTCTTTGTAACTAAGCTGCTGAAACTTTTCGTTCTGGTCGGCCGCGTAGCCCGCCCAGTAAATGTGAAACCCAAACATGCCGATCGCAAGCAACACAAACAGCCACCGTAACGCACGCAGACCACGGTTCGTCGACGTCGAACCCAGTCGTTTGTGAACCGATTTTGGTAGATCTTCCGGAACGGCTGCGGCGGCGACGGGTCGCCGGCGATTACGAACCAGGCCAAGCAGCAGTAACAGCAACACCAAACCAAACCCGCCGACATAGATCAACGTGAACAGCGCCGGCATTCGTTCCGGGACGTGCGGAGTCGGAAGCGGGGAAGGTGAGGGAGTTTGGAGAAGAAATAAGAGTAACGTGTTTACGGTCATCCAGTTCTACTCACTTTTGCGCAGTCGCACTTCCACATCTCCAAAACCGATTACGTCGCCGTCTTCAATCAGTCGCGACTCGCCATAGGCGATGCGACGACCATTGATGTAGGTACCGTTTGTGGATCCGGTATCAGCGACGAGGAGAGTGCCTTCGGCTGTCATGAGCAGTGCGGCGTGGATCTTCGACACGCTACCGTCGTTGAGTGTCAATTCATTATCGGAAGCGCGGCCGACGTTCAGTCGTTTGCCGCCCGGCTTGAAGATCAAAGGGATTTCTCGGGTTCCGTTTTGCAGGGTAATGCGCGCGATCACCTGGATGTCCGGCATCGTCGGCGCGAGGGAGGGAATCTGGACGCCCAATTTCGCGGCGCGTCGCTCTTCATCCTGGCGTCGCAGGTCTTCCTCAAATTCGCCGAACGTTGGATCGACGGAGATGCCGGTCGTAAAAATGTCGACTTCCGCTTCGACAGAGACTGCTGCGAGCGTGCGATAGCGATGGTCGTTGATGTGATCGATGGCGGCGGCGAGAACTTCGTTTTTCAGATCGTGCAGGATCTCCGGCGGCGCTTCGGAGTGCGTGCCCCATTCGACTTTCAGGACGAGATGATGTGGTGCGATCCGTCCTCGTTTGCCTTCGTCTCTGACGCGCTCGTCGATCAGCTTCTTCATCCGTTCGATGAGCTTGGAGGTAGTGAGTCCGCTGCGCGGCTCGACGGTGCGACCGAAACGACGATCGACCACATCGCCCATTCCTTCGAGCACGCGACGCAGGATGCGTTCAGGCAGCGCGTCGGCACGCCGCTTCTTCTCGCTATCGTCGTCCTTGATTTTGCCTGTCGAGTCGAAGTCGTCAGTCATGAACAGTCAATACGAGTTTTCCGCCAAGGGGTTCACCACGGGAAAACATTACACGGATGACCACGATTCGGGTCATCCGTGTTTTCACATGATTGGCTATTCTAGCAGAAATCAGAAGATCAGCTTCAGCGAGAAGCGCATCATGCGAGGACCTCCGGTGTTGTAGAACGCTCCGAAGCCGGGGTCAGAGAGGCTTTGGCCGAGGAGAGAGGAGGATCGGCCAAAGGTCGAGTTTGGGGTGAAGGTATGACCCGGAAACACGCCGCCTATCACGCGATCGCGTCCGATCGGATCTGCGAAGTTCGGATGATTGAAGACATTGAAAACGTCGACGCGAAATTGAAGGCTCAGTTGTTCGCTGAAGTTGAACGCACGACGTAACGCGAGATCGATTTGATGAAGTGGAAATCCGCGCAGGCTATTACGACCGACATCTCCCTGTTCCAAATCTGACAGCGCGTCAAACGCTGCCGGATTGATCGCCTTTCCACCCGCAAGCGTCGGATCGAACATATAGAGCGGTTCACCCGAAACAACATTTGGTCGGAAATAAGCAACACCAAACGGCGTCGGGACCAGGTAGACAACGTTAAGCGGTTTCGCTGAACGGAAGTTGACGATTGAACCGACGCTCCAGTTGCGAAACACCTTGTTGCCGACACCGTTGGAAAACAACGCCGGCAGATCGTACTGCACGTATCCGTGGAATTGATGCCTGACGTCGAAATCGGATGGACCACGATCGAGTGCGGGGTTGGCGCTGGTCATCAAAATATGTCTCGCCGAGTCCTCGCTCACGTTATCCAGCGATCTGGCCCACGTGTAAAAGAAAGCCGATTTGAGTCCGTCCGAAAAACGTCGATCGAACTCCACTTGTAACGCGCGGTAATCGGATCGGCCGGCATTCGTTGTCAGTCGCAGAAACGGGAACGCCGGGTTTTCGTCAAACACCGTTTGAGTGTGAAGCAACCTTCGACCGGCCGTGCCGACGTACGTACCGGAGATTGATTGTTTCGATCCAAGTGCGCGTTCGAGCGATACGTTCCAATTCAATGTGTATGGCAGTTTCAGTTGCGGATCGAACACGATTGCGGGTGCACCAGATCCACTTACAAACGGAATCGAATCGGCAAAAGCATCGCCGGCGCGGTGCTGGCCCAGGTCGTAAACCACCGCAAACCCGCCACGCAGCATCAACTCCGGATCGTTCTTCCCCAGGAACTGATACGCAACCCCAACGCGAGGCGCGAAGTTCAAGTAAGTCGTTTTCCACAACGGCGTTCCCGAAGCGGCAGCCGCAAGTCGAGTTGGATCGTTAACCTGATCCACCGCAAGCGGCGGCGTGCCGTCGTTCGACGGCGCCGGATTAACTTCCCAACGCACGCCGTAGTTCAACGTCAGCCGTGACGACTTCCGCCACTCGTCCTGCGCAAAGAGCGAGAGGTTGTTGAAATCAGGCGACTGGGACGGCTCGCGATTGAACAAACCAACGCGCGCCGGAATACCAGTGATCGCCTGGCCAACACCATCAAAAAGTACAGTCGTCTCGTGCGTGCGGAAACCAAGATGCGGCGACATGCGCCGGTAATCAGCACCAAACTTAAAGTCGTGATTACCGGAAACGAACATCACCGTCCCGACCGTATGGAACTGACGCTGAATGTTTGTAGCGTCGCTGCCGGTCATCAAGTTAGCGCCACGTCCGTTCAGATCGAAATTGAACGACTCGCCAAAACCGGGAACGAAATTCGACGGGACCACCGCGCCGCCAAACGAATCGAGCGCTTGCGAACCCGCGACACGTAAGCGGCTGTAGTTCGCGCGAGCATCGACTACCACGGTCGGCGACGCAGTCCAGACAAAAGATCCTGTCGTTGTTTGTGCCTGGCTCCGGGTTCGATTGATGGTATTCAGCGAGAAACCACCGGCGCCACGCGTGTCCGCATCAGAGTCGGCGAAACTGTATCTACCCGAGAATTGAGTCGTATCAGTTGCGTTCCAGTCGACACGGAAGCTGCCCACGTCGTGACGCGCGGAGTTCGCAAAGGTTGACGCGAACTCGGCGAAACCGTCGGGTCTTGCCTCGCCCGTTGGCAACGGGAACGCGTTGAGGAACGGTCGAATTTCCGGAGCCGCTGCTGTTCTCGAAGCGAGAGAAGGCACATCGGTAATCCCCGTCATTGGATTGCGCAGTCGCAGGCCTTCGTACGAACCAAAGAAGAACGCCTTGTCACGCACCAATGGACCAGCAAAGGTGCCGCCAAAATTATTTACACGGCGCGGTGGTTTGTTCAGACCACGACTATTCGCAAACCAATCGTTAGCGTCCGTTGCGTCGTTTCCAAAGGCGTGAAACAGACTGCCGTGAAACTCATTCGTCCCAGCGCGAGTGACTACGTCTACCTGCGCACCGGGAACGCGACCATGTTCAGCCTGCGTATGACCCGTTCGGAATGTTATCTCCTGAATAGAATCGATCGCCGCAACTCCATTAGCGCCGCCACTCGCAGTCAGCGCCAGCATGTTGCCTGATGCTGATGAACCAGGACTTTGTCCGCCGGGTGTGATACCAAAGTCTGCGCTCACACCGTCTATGATGAACATGTTCGTGTGTGTTCTTTGCCCGTTGGTTGCGACGGCCGGCAGAGGCGAATTGGTGAACTGCTCTGTGCTCCCACTGACCGTGCCGGGCAATAGCGCCATGAGATTCGCAAAACTTCGGCCGTTCACTGGTAGGTTCGAGATACTCGAATCAGTATTGATTACGCTCGAAGTAGTGTTCAGCATCTGACTGCTCGAACTGGTCACCATCACGGCGTTGTTAACGCCACTCAACGCGAGCACTCCCATATGTTGTGGCACCCCGACCTGGAGCGGAGGCTGAGGACCAGTAAAAGTCGTTTCATCAACTGCGACGAAGGACGTGAATTGCGTCATCAGCTCGAACTTCAGACCGATCTGTTCAATCTCTTCTCGTAATTCAGGCTTCATGGTGCCGTATTGCGCTCCACCCAAATCCTGGGCCATGACGTCGTCGATCTTGCGCCGCGCCCAAAGCGTAGCGAGAACGTCGTGACTACCCTCCGTCTCCGGTAACGCCACCGGAATCTCGCGCACAAAATCCTGACCGGCAATTTTGCCTTTCAACACGATCGACCCACTCCCGCCCTGCGAATAACGACCGGAAAGAACAACGGGCTTCGCACTAAACATATCGGGTATTTGCCGAGGATAAATGTCGGCGACTGACAGGCCCGCAGGCCACTCGATCGAAATATCCGTCAAATAGGGATTGCGCACCCGCTCGTTAAAGCGACGCGCAACGGCGGACGTGTCGCCGGACTCTGTCACGTAATCGACTTCTCCACGGCCGTGTTGGGCCATGTTGTCGAGCAGGTAGCGATTCGGTCCAACGCCAAAGCCCATCGCAAACACGCGCGCGTTCTTGTACTTCTTTACCTCGGCGATGATCTCCATGTCGTTGCCGACATAGCCGTCAGTCAGGAAGCACGTGATGCGCATGTGTTGTTGCGAGTCGGTGGGTTGGAGTGCGGCGGTGATTGCTTTCATCATCTCCGTACCACCGCCCCCTCTGTGCGATGCGAGAAACTTCTTCGCCTCGCGGACGTTTTCGGGAGTTGCGGGCCGCGGCTCGGGGAAGAGCAGATTAGTGTCGCCGGAGAATGTGATGATGTTGAACGTATCGTGTTGGTAAAGCGTGTCGAGGGCGATATCCACTGTTTCCTTCGCCTTGGCAAGAGGAAAGCCCGACATCGAGCCTGAGGTATCGACGACGAACACGAGTTCTTTCGGCGTAACGTCTTCCGCAGATACGCGCTGGGGTGGCTGTAAGATGAGAGTGAAGAAGCCACCCCTTTCTGTGCGATGAGCGAGGACGGCATCGTTCATTGCAGGACCGGCAGTTTGATACTTGAGAATGAAATCCTTGTTTGGGATCGTCTTTTGATCTTTGAGACGCACGATCGCGCGTCGTCCGTCGGGACGTTCAACTTCGGTTTCATGTGTTTCGGAATTAAGTGCTTCGATCGGAACGCCGGCATCGAGTGTGAGGTCGATCGAGATATCGTGTCCCGGTCGCTCTGAGTAAGTCGCGGCGACGCTGGGAGCATTATTCGCTTGATTCATCGTTGCCGGGTTGTAACGATGACCAACGACCATCGGAAACGACCACTCATAGGAACCGTCTTCATACTTCAACGTCTCAACGTAGCTGATGACAATACGGATCTGTTGACCGGGCATGATGTTGGCGACTGCTTGACTGAAGATGTTGGGACGTTGCTGGTCGAGTAACGCGGCAACTTGGCCGAGTTGTTTTGCGGCGGCGTAGGTAGCTTGCGCCTCTTCACGGCGCATGATCTTCCCTTTGATTGTGCGTTCGCCGATCAGCATCGTGAGATCGTCGACGGCGGCTGTTTGCGGGAGCGGGAAGACGTAGACGGCTTCGATCTTCTCAGTGAAAGGATTCTCAAAGTCCTGAGTGACCGTGACGCGGGAGATAAAACCGCTGACTTCTGCTTTTACGGTCGTGTGTTTGAGCGGGCACTCACCGACCGGTGTGCCGGATGCGTCTGAGGCCCGGAGTGCGCCAGTATTTGATTGCGGGCTCTCCTGCGCGATCATCGCCGGAGCAACGAGAAAAAGTATTGCGGTTAATAAGGCGCATCTGAGAAGTAAACCATGATTAGACACAGATCCGCGTTTCAGAATTGCTTCTTCGTACATAGTCAATTTGTTTCTTTGTTGAGACCGGAGACTGAGGTCTCAGTAGTAACTAACTTAGGACCATGCGGGGGAGACCGCGCGAGAACTGCTTATTGGCTAACGCTATTGATGCAGTTTTTCGTATGCAAGGTGGCCTGAGCTGAAAAAAGTTTTCGCATGGTGTTGGGAATCGATTGATCATAAACTTTCGATCATGAGACCTGCGCTTGTGGTTTTGCTCCTGCTGATATCTTCCGCGGCTTCATCAGTCGCACAAGTAAAGCCGAATCAGGACTATCTCGTTTACGTCCTCTCAGAGTCAGCCGACAAGATCGCACTCGTTCGCTTCGGGCCTGACGGCGCTCGCGTCGATCGACAGATCGATACCGGCGATATGCCGATCGACATCGATGGGCCACACGGTATCGTTATATCTCCCGATCGGCAGTTCTATTACGTGTCGATCGCCCACGGCCGGCCTTTCGGAACGGTTTGGAAGTATTCGACCAAAGACAACGCGCTGATTGGCAAAACTACTCTCGGTCATTTTCCCGGCCACACTCGACATCTCGCCCGACGGCGCGTTTCTCTTTGTCGTGAACTTCAATCTGCATGGCGACATGGTTCCGTCATCAGTCTCCGTGGTTTCGACACAGACGATGACTGAAGTCGCGCGATATGAAGACATGCACGATGCCGCATGGTTCACGTTTGAATCCGCAGGGAACGAAACAATACTCCGCTTGCATGATGGACGATATGCTGGTCGAGATCGATACGCGTTCGCTGAAGGTGACGCAGCAGTTTGCTCTCACAAAAACAGAAGGGGCTGACTGGCCATCCGAAGCATCGAACACATACACGCGGCGGCCATGGCATGTGAGCCGCCGAAGCCCGGTGATAAATCGTGTTCGCCGACGTGGGCCGAGCCTTCAGTTGACGGATCTTCAGTTTACGTTGCGTGCAATAACTCGAGTGAGATTGTTGAGATCAACGCACGCGATTGGCAGATCGTGCGTCGCATCCCCGCGCGTGCCGGTGTTTACAACCTCGACGTACACGCGCGATGGTCTACGCCTGATCGCCACGAACAAGCGCGACCAATCGGTCTCGATTTATGAGTTGAAGAGTGGAAGGGAACTGGCGCGTCTGCCGACGAAACGTAAGGTGCTGCACGGCGTGGTTGTGTCGCCCGACGATCGCTATGCGTTCGTCACTGTAGAGGGAATCGGTTCGGAGCCGGGCACGGTTGAGGTGATTGATCTTACGGCGTTGAAAACAGTGGCCACCGTCGACGTGGGCCCGGCCGCTGCCGGTATTGATTTCTTCAAAACAGAACCGTCAAAGAAGCCATAAAGCTTCGAAGCGAAGGAAATCTGCTCGCGCAAAGGCGCAAAGGCGCAAAGGAAAAGTTCAAAAGTCTCGGGCAGCGCTTTGCGTCTTTGCGTCTTTGCGCCTTTGCGCCTTTGCGCGAGAAATCTTCTCAAGAAACAAGAAAATACAACCAAGCTATGGTCCAGGCGCGGTCGTCGATCCTTTGTCGATCTTTTCTCCGAACTTCACGATCCAGAGACCCGAGTGAATATCGTTGAAGTAGATCAGCCCTTTATGTGGTTGCGCGCCCCACGTGAACGGCAGGTTCGCGCGAAACGCGTCGGCATCGCCAGTCCATACTCGCGCGATCTCACGTCCCTGTCGATAAAGGTCGCCGCGCAGTTCGCCTGAGACATCGACGACGCGCCCGCCGCCGCTGTAATAACCCAGGTACATCACATCGTTTTCAACCCACATGTTATGCGCGCCGCCTTCAGGCACCGGATACTCCGCTACTTTTCGCGGATTGTAAATATCTGAAACGTCGACGACGTGAACGATGCCCCGCACGGGAACCGCTTGTTCGACTTAATGTCGAAGAAAGCCGGGAACACTTCGTCGCCGATAAAGACGTAGTTGCTGATATCGATAGACCGAGTGCGTACCCGCGAGCCAGCCATTGCCGTAGAGCTCGTTGTGATTGAAACGAAATTGGCTGACGAACTGCGGACTCTCGGGACTGCCGCCTTTCAATCCCGCGCCGACGTCGAGAATGACCAGACCATCATGCCAGTACGCGAGATATGCAAGACCATCTTTAACCTGAAGATCGTGAATGTATCGCCCGACGACTTGTTCGCCTTCCTTCGTACTGAATCATGCCCGCCATGCGGATTCTCGGTTTGCCAGCGCGCAACTTCTTTCGGGTTCTTGACGTCTTCGAAATCGATCACGCGCATCGAGCCGGTGGCGTCGTCGGTCAGGTAAACGTAATGACCGTCAACGAAAGCGCTGTGAACACCGCCGGTGACGGTGGCCGTGTAGTCCGAAATCAGTTTCGGGTGCGCTGGATCAGACGTGTCATAAAAAGCAATTCCGTTTTTCCGATTAGACGCGTTCTTCACGCGAGATCACGAGGATCTTGCCATCAGCCGTCGTCATGATGTCGTTAACCAGGCGCGCGTCGACTTTGATCGTGTCGGTTAGCTTTGGATTTGCCGGATCGGAAATGTCGTAGACAAAAAAGCGATCAGCGATCGTCGAGTAGTAAGCGTAGTTGCCGATTATCCACTGTTCGGCGCCCTGAAATTCTTTGATCGGCGCTCGGCCGACGATCTTGACCTCTCGTTCGAGATTGCGCGGTGAGACGACGATCGACGCGCTCGACGACATGGTTTCCGCTGCTTGCCGTGACGATGTATGTCCCGGGCAACTCGGCGACAAATCCGCCGTCTGCATCAACAGTCGCGCCGGTGCCACTGACGGACCAACGCGTCGTGACGTCGTTTGCCGGATCGCCTTTGGCGGTGAAATGGACCACGTCGCCAGTGCGCGCGACTTTGCGCCGGCTGTTACCGACAGGCTGCGCAAGATTGCTTTTCACGACGTTGATCGTAGTTGTTGTGCTCGCGGTTCCGGACGGTAGCGGTGATCGTAGCTTTGCCTGGTCCAACGCCAGTTACAACGCCGCCGGCATCGACCGTGGCGACTTGCGCGTTGTCAGAGGTCCAGTTGATCGGCACGCCGGTGCGCGGAACGCCATTGAAGACACGCGTGACAGCGTCGAGTCTGCACACTGCCGCCGATGACCAGCGGCGTCTTCATCGCGTGCATCGTCGATCGGTTTTGACGCCCGGCGGCTTGACCATGAAAGTCGTCAAGCCGGGCACGCCGCCGACAATCGCGCCAACCGTGACCTGACCCGTGCCGAAGAGCTTCACGTTCCCATCATCGTCAACCGCGGCGATATCGAATGGACCAGCGAAGTAACGTCGACGGCTTTTCGTTCACCGACTTTGCCTGACGCATCCGTCGCAACGACGGTGACTTCACCTGTTGTCCAACTTCAGCTTCTTTGACTGGAACAGAAACTTGCACCGTCTTCACAGCACTCCTGGGCGCTGACGCACTCGAGTTTGCCTGCTGACCCGGGGCGTTGAATGAAGTCAGTAGTCCGGTAGCGATTAGGGCGAGAACGGAAATTTGGGTCTTCATAGTGGAAGAGATTGTAGTATCTAGCGTGACTTGACGAAAGGACGGGGAAGTCATCTTAAAAATGATGAATGTGTTTGGCCAAATAATTCGAGCCTTACTTCTTGTTCTTGGTTCGATCATGCTGATTTTCGGCTTGTGGTACCACCTGGCGCCGCGCTCTCGTTATGTTGACTCTTCTCCAAAGCCCAATTCAGTTTTGCCGGAATCGCCACGTAACATAACCGTCAACCTCAACCGGGAGCTGTCGGCGGAGTCGAGAATGAACGTGCTTGCCATGATCACCAGGTCACCATCCGGTGAAGAGAACTATAAAGTCGAGAAGGTCTACGCTGTCATCGGTCCGGATCCGAACGAGGCCTCACGCAAAACTCTGCGGGTGAATGCTTCTCCTGAGCTGTCACCAGGCATCTACTGTGTTCAATGGACAGTCGTTCCGACTGTGGGCATAAGAAGCCACGGTATGTTTTACTTCGGCGTCGGGCATGTCGTTACCTGCCTACTATAAGGATGGTTCTCCCAGTGGACTCAATGAGCAGTATTGGCCCCGGCGCAGACACCGCGCGACGCTGATCGGCGGCGTCATACTATTTCTCATGGCCTGCTTCATACCTTCACGCGTCTGGAAACTCCGGTGACTCGTCGAGCTTCATTCGCCGCTCGAATTCACGTGTTGATGGCGCGGCGTCTGAGTTTGCCACATTCTCTGCGCACCTCGGCGATCCTCCGCGACTCTGCAATAAAAGCAGCGTAAAACCAGATTAACGCAGAGACGCGGAGGTCCGCTGAGGTACGCAGTGAGGAAATTAAGACACCTCCCCATATTGAAAGATCTTGCCCTCGACGAAGCCAATCAACTAAATTACTAGTCAACTAGCCCTTCCTTCACAACAGCTGAAAAAACCCGTCAGGGGAGGAGTGCCGGATGTCATTCATTCAACAGATCTGGGACAGCTTTATCATGCTGATTCCCGTGTTTATTCTACTTACCATGATTTTTGGGGCCGGTTTCTATATTGGGCGCGTGAGTAAGAAGGAACGGTAGACCCCCATTGACACCCACCAACAACGGTTATATCGTTGCCGCGCCCTCGCAAGTGCCGTCTTTCTCAATCTCACCCTCGTCTCTCGACGAGCTAGAGGAGCTACCCAATGCCCATCACGCGGTTCGATACACCGGCTTCGATCATTGACACCACCGTCGCCGCTTTCTTCGACGACTGGAGCGATTTCATCGAGTTAACCCTGGATACCAGGGCCGGAACCGGTACGGCTGTCGGCGAGTTTGTTGACCCAAGCGAATTCGATATCACGATCGCTGCCGAGCGACCGCTTGTCTGGATGGCATTCCCGCGACACGTGCTCGTCGATCGACGCGATGATCGTCGCGCGGCTTTCCAGTTCGCCGACGACGATCCCGACCGTCGCGATCCGCAAAACGAGTATTGCGAGTGGCACGTCACGCGTAATAAAGCCCGCAAGATTACGAAGGTCACCTTCGTTACCGAATCGCCTGAGTACTGGCAGAGATTGTGGAACTTCGATCGAGCGGGGGTCGTCAACCTTTATCGAACACTGCTCAACAACCCCGGCATCACCGAGACTGATCTCGAAGAGCCGGTTGCGGGCCACATCTACAACAAGTTCAATAACTTCAATACGACGGACGGAATCGTCCACCTGATTCAAACCATCAACACGTTGGATCAAGCGATGAATCTCGCAGAAGGCAGCGTTAGTACCGGCGCTGCCCGCGACAACTACGAAACTCTCCCGCCAACGACGCTCAGAACGAGTGTCGATTCACGCGTGAAGTTCGACATCGGCGCCCTCGCTCGTAAACCGCTGTCGCTCACGCTGCGCGAACCGATCGGTCTCTACATCACCGGCTTTGACGATACGGGTTGGACCAAACCCGACGGCTCCCCCGTTGGTAACTATTGGACCATCGTACGCGGTGTTCGCGGCCTGGCCCTGCGAGTTGAATATCAAGTGCCGCCAGGCGAGGGCTTCGTGGTCGGCGACATTCGCATTGGTGGCCGGCCTATCGAGTGGGGCGGACAAATCGCAGAACACTTAACAGTCACAGTCGTCGGCGCAGCCGGAGCGAGGGGGCGAGCATGAAAAAGAAAGAGGACAACATTCTCGAACCGCTCGAGATCGCGATCGATTCTCCCGCGCTCAACGCGAAGTTCAACAACGTGCTCGAAATACTCGAGAAGTTTGAACCGAATCTGCCGGCAGGAATTTTTACGCCGGCACTTGGAGGCGATCCCGCCGAAGAGCTTCCAGACGCGCCGCCTGAACCGGTTTACAATCCAAAGCAACGCGGCAACATCCAGGGCAACACGATTCCCGGATTTAATAAAGACCACCAGCACTTTCTTTTCTACCGAATCCGCAAGGTCGATCGCGCCAAGCGATGGCTGAAGTGGATCGCGCCACTAATAGCGTCGATGGAAGAGGTGATTGCCTTCGTGCGCGCGTTGCGCTCGGCACGGCGACGACTCGGTATCGAGCCGGCGATGTGCTCGGCATGGGTAAACATAGCGTTTTCGCAACACGCAATCGAGGTCCTTGCGGGTCGCGACGATGCCGCAGCTTTTGGCGAAGAGAGTTTTCGCCAAGGTCTGGCGGCGCGGTCGACATATCTCGGCGATCCAACGAGGAACTCGCATCCCGGCCATCGAAACAAATGGGTCGTCGGTGGACCAAAGAACGAAGCCGACATCATGGTGATCGTCGCCGCTGACGATCCGGAAGATCTCGTCAACCTGGTCAACATGATCAAGCGCCGCGCCGACGATGCGACTTTAAGACTCATCTTCGAGCAGCGTGGCGACACGTTGCCGGGCCGGTTGCGTGGTCACGAACACTTCGGGTTCAAAGACGGTGTGTCGCAACCTGGCGTCCGCGGGAAAGTCTCTGCCGCACCCGGCGACTACATCACCCCGCGTTACATCGATCACGCCGATCCGCGCGCGCGTTACTTTGCGAAGCCCGGACAACTGTTGATTTGGCCCGGACAAATTCTGCTTGGGGAACCGCGCCAACACACCGAACATCTCTTCAACCCGGCTCCCGCCGGCAGCAATTTTCCCGCTTGGGCGGCGTTGGGTTCGTATCTGGTTTGCCGGAGGTTACGGCAAGACGTTCCTGCGTTTTGGAAGTTTGCGATCGGCGCCGCCGCGATATTCGGAATGCCCGCGGAGAAGTTTGCGTCAATGCTCGTGGGACGATGGCCCAGCGGCGCGCCAATCATGCGCACTCCACTAGCCGACAACTTTGCGCTTGCGGGCGACGAGTGGGCCAACAACCACTTTATCTTCGACGACAACACACTCCCGTCGATGCTGCGTCCGATACCGGGATACGGCGGGGATCCGTTTCCACAAGCAGCGCAGGACATCCTTGGTGCCGTCTGCCCTCATTTCGCCCACATTCGCAAATCAAATCCCCGTGACATCGCTACCGATCTCGGAAAACCCCACGACAGCATGCTGCGCATGATCCTTCGACGCGGTATTCCGTTCGGACCGCCAATCGTCGGCGTGAAGAAACCGTCGACCAAACTCATCAAGCAGGAACGAGGGCTGATGTTTCTCTGTTACGCGAGTACGATCGAAGACCAGTTCGAACTCCTGACTCGGCGCTGGGCAAACTCAGCGATTCAGCCCAACTTCGGCGGGCACGATCCGATCATCGGTCAGCGCGACGAACGGGGCGCACGCACACGCTTCATCGACTTTCCAACGGCCGCAGGACCGCGCCGTATTCGTTTAAAGGATGAATGGGTGATACCGACCGGTGGCGGCTACTTCTTCGCGCCGCCGATTCATGCGATTGCAGGTGTTTTGGGGGCGTGACCGAAACGGTAGTTACATCAGACGGGATTTGAGTTTCAATAACAGCTCGCGCGCTTCCTCTGGAGTTAGAGAGGTGGATGCGGTACGGATCTCTTCGATTACTTTTTGATTCACGAGGTCAAAGAGGGAGGCCTGTGCAGCGGCTTTCCGACGTCCGGCGCGGGTTGTTGCCTTTTCCAAAGCGCCGTTCACAGTCGCCGCTTTGACAGCAACCGGTTCCTCACTTATCTCTTCTTCGGCAAACACGTCTAATTCATAACGCTCCAACCGCTCCAGCACTTCGCGCGCGTTTGCCAGCACGACCGGCGGAAGACCCGCCAGCCGCGCCACTTCGATTCCATAAGACTTCGACGCGCGTCCACGTTCTAGACGATGGAGAAACACAACTTCGCCTTCACGCTCAGTCGCAGTGATCTGGTAGTTCTGCGCGCCCGGCAATCGTTCCGCAAGTTCGGTTAGTTCGTGATAGTGAGTTGCGAACAACGTCTTCGCCGCGTGATCCGCGGAATCATGCAAGTACTCCGCTACGGCCCATGCGATCGACAAACCGTCGAACGTCGCCGTGCCGCGACCGATTTCGTCAAGCAATACGAGCGACCGCGGCGTTGCGCTATGCAGGATCGCCGCCGTCTCTGTCATTTCAACCATGAACGTCGAACGGCCGCGCGTTAGATCGTCGGAAGCGCCAACGCGTGTCCAAATTCGATCGAGCAAGGGGAGTCGTGCGCGTTCGGCAGGAACGAAACATCCCGTCTGCGCAAGGATGCAGATGATCGCGGTCTGGCGTAACACGGTGCTCTTGCCGCCCATGTTTGGTCCCGTGATGATGAGCAAACGATCGGTCGAGTTGTTCAGATGGATACTGTTCGGCACGAACGGCTCGTCGAGAAATGCTTCGATGACCGGATGCCGGCCCTGAATGATCTCCAAAACATCGCCGTCGTGAAGCTCGGGGCTAACGTACCTGCGGCGCGCGGCAGTCTCCGCCGACGAACCGAGCGCATCGAGGGCCGCCAGGGCGCGCGCCGTCATCTGAATCCGTTTCGTTTCCGCCGCGATTTGGCGGCAAACATCGGTGAACAGTTCGGTCTCGAGTTGGACGATACGTTCTTCCGCGCCGAGAACTTTCTTTTCCCAGTCACGCAGCTCGGGCGTTGTGAAGCGTTCGGAGTTCGCGAGCGTCTGGCGTCGTTCGTATTCAACCGGAACTCGCGCGGCGTTCGCTTTCGACACCTCGATGAAGTATCCGAAGACGCCGTTGAAACGAATCCGCAGATTGTTGATTCCGCTGCGTCCCCGCTCGGTCGCTTCGAGCGTAGCGATGATCTGTTTGGCGTTCCGACTAATGGAACGAAGCTCATCGAGCTCGGGCGAGTAGCCATCGCGGATAACACCACCGTCGACGACTTTTACCGGCGGATCGTCGTTGATCGAACGAGCGATCAACGCCCGAATATCGGGAAGTTCGTCGGTGTTTTCCGCAAGCACTTCCAGGAGCGAGGATTGAAGCCCGGTCAACACTTCGCGAATCGCAGGCACCTGATCGAGCGAACGCAACATTGCTACGAGGTCGCGTGGGGTTGCAGAGCCAAGACTGATGCGACCGATCACGCGTTCGAGATCCGACACCTCTTTCAAACGCGCCCGCAACTTGTCGCGCCGCATCTGCGAAGCAAACAGCTCCTTGACTGCCGACAGCCGCGCTTCAACCTCGCCACGTTTGACACACGGACGCAGCAACCACGAACGAAGCAGTCGCGCGCCCATGCCGGTGACTGTTTCGTCGATGACTTGAAGTAACGAACGCCCACTGCCGCCCGCCAGCGACTCGACGAGCTCAAGATTGCGGACCGTTACACTGTCGAGGACCAAATGATCCTGCGGCTCAAAATAAACAAGGTCGGTCACATGCGCGGCTGCGGCGCGTTGGGTCTCCTGCGCATAACGCAAACACGCCCCGGCAGCGCGGATCGCTTCGTCTTTGCGCGCGAGTCCGTACCCGTCAAGCGTGCGCACCTTGAAATGATTGACGAGAAGTGAATAACAATCGTCTCGTTGCCACTGCCAATCATCGAGCGCTGTTAAAGTCGCATCAAAGCCATACTCGTTAGCTGAAATCTCAGTCGAAGCGGAAGAAGCGCCATCCTGCAACGGGAGCGGCGCGGTTTGCGCTCGTCCACTCAAACCGGTCTTTATCAACGCTCCCAACGATGCGGGAAACAACAACTCGCGCGGGCCATACGACTCGAGATCCGCGCGAATTCGCGTCCACGAGTCGCGCCCGGTCTCCTGAGTCACGCGAAACTCGCCTGTGGAAATATCCAGGAACGCCGCGCCAATCGTTTCACCCGCCGTGCAAACCGCCGCGAGATAAACGCACTCACGGGCATCGAGTAATTGCGGATCGATCGGCGTGCCGGGCGTGACGATGCGCACGACTTCACGTCGCACGAGCTTCTTCGTCTTTCCGGCGTCTTCAGTTTGCTCGCAAATCGCTACTCGATAGCCTTTGCGAACCAGGCGCGCTATGTAATTGGCGGCGGAGTGATGAGGCACACCGCACATCGGAATCGGATTGTCGCTGTCTTTGTGGCGCGCCGTGAGCGTGATTTGCAACTCACGAGACCCGATAACCGCGTCGTCAAAGAAAAGCTCGTAAAAGTCGCCGAGCCGAAACAACAATAGAGTGCCGGGATGTTGCTGCTTCAGTTCCTGGTACTGCCGCAGCATTGGCGTTGAATTTGAATTGGTCATCAGTGAGTAATGCTTTGGTAAATGGCGGTGAATAATAAACTATGCTAATTTCCTCAGCAACGTGGATAGCAATTCATCGAAACGCGCCGCGAGTCTGCTGACGGATTCACTCCAGGAACACCTGGAAACCCTGCAATCGCTACTTCGCTCCAATATTAATGACATCGAACAGTCGGGGCAGATGATCTGCGACGTACTCGTCGCCGGCCGGAAAATTTTGCTGTGCGGAAATGGCGGCAGCGCCGCCGATGCGCAACACATCGCGGCCGAACTCGTCGGTTGTTACGAAAAACAGCGCCGCTCATGGCCGGCGATTGCGTTGACCACGGACACGTCAGCGTTAACGGCGGTAAGCAACGATCTTGGTTACGAACAAGTGTTCGCTCGTCAACTCGCAGGACTCGCTCAGGCTGGCGACATCCTGATCGCGATCAGCACCAGTGGACGATCGAAAAATGTCTTGAAAGCAGTCGAGCGGGCGGGGGAACTCGGCTGTCGCACGATCGCTTTGACTGGCGCTTCGTCTGATCCACTCGGATCGATGTGCGACTTCACAGTCGCGGTGCCATCGAGTCGCACATCGCGGATTCAGGAAGCGCACATCACGATCGGTCATCTATGGTGCGAAATGGTTGATCAGATCGAATAAAAACATTGACACCTGCGAGCGATCTATTTAGTCTGAACGCACTGACAGAGTAAGGTTTTTGATTACGGATCGGTCCTTTGGATTGCGCGGATCTTCCCGACGGAGTCGCCGTGAGTGATTCACTGAGACGTTGATGTTTTTTCAAGAACTACCCGGACTTTTCAAATTCAAGTTTTACTCCACTAACTCACTTCTACTGCTGAGTCACATTCCCGTCGAAAGAAGAAGAATTGCGGAATTGCGCGATTGCGGAATTGCGCGATTTGTCGACTGGGAGATCACACAGCAATGAGATGTGGGTGAGGGTTTAGAAGTCGCAATCGCGCAATTCCGCAATTGCGCAATTTTTGGTTCTTGACAAATAGCTGCTGCCTCGCAAGAGAGGCTTCCCTACCGGGTACCTGTGTGACCTTCGCAGTCATGCAAGGGCCGAGGTGTATTTAAATGAAGAAAAAACGCAAAAAGAAAACGGCGCTCGTGGTTTGCCGCGATCGCAAACAGTTTTGGACTACCCAGGCGCAGTTCTGGCAGTGGGTCAGAGAAGGCGTCGTGGTTAAAACCGGTGAGCAACCGCTAACCGGACTGTTCCGACGCGAGCATCAGGAACTCCTTGTGCTGCTGAGCAACACAGTCCTGAACCTGGCGCACCCCAACCACATGCGCGAAGCATTGCTCTCGCGACGACTCGGAATCTCCGGGAGGTAACCGACGTGCTTCGATCTGCCATCGCCCTGACATTCCTATTCACATTCTCGTCGCTAGCCGCTGCCCAACAGGACGATCGTTATCGAATCGGCCCCTCCGACGTGCTGGACATCCGGATTCATAATCGTCCGCAAATATCACGTGAAGCAGTAAGAGTCGAAGGCAACGGCATGATCCGCATGCCGCTCGTCGAAAGCGAGATCCAGGCCGCCTGTCTTACGGAAGGCGAGCTGGCGAAGGAGATCGCAACCCGGTACGCAAAGTACTACCGCAATCTTCAGGTTGACGTATTTATAAAGGAGTATCACTCGAAACAGGTGGCCATCATTGGCGCCGTCAACGATCAGAGCCGGTTTAAACTGCAACGGCGTGTGCGTTTGCTCGAACTACTGACCTACGCGAAAGGCCCATCAACGAAAGCCGGACAAACAATCAACATCGTGCATTCAACCGCTGCCTCACCGTGCAAACAACAGGATGAAAACGCCGATGTGGCATCTCTGTTTTCAACTTACAAGCTGAGCGACGTCCTGCGCGGTGATCCTGCCGCCAATCCGTACCTCGAAGCAGGCGACATCGTAACGGTGCCGGAAGCCGATCAAGTCTACGTGGTTGGAAACGTCTTCATGCCGCTCACGATTTCCCTGCGGGAGCCCGTCACGCTCACGCGTGCTATCGCTATGGCCGGCGGTCTCAAGCAGGACACGAAGAAAGACAAGATCCGAGTACTGCGTCAGGAACCCGGCGCCACCACGCGCAAGGAGATTACCGTAGACCTGTCTGCCATCGAAAAGAAGCACTCCGAGGATCTCGCACTCCTGCCAAACGATATCGTCGACGTTCCCACATCAGCCGGAAAGAGCTTCCTGCGCAGTCTGGTCCAGGGCGTCGTGCCCGGCGTTGGCCAACTGCCCGTCAGAGTGGTCCCCTAAGAATTTCGGATTGCGGATTGCGAATTGCGAATTTAGACTCTTGCCTCCTTTACCTTACGAGGAGTCCTCACATGAACAAAAACGACTTGGAAAAACGCACATTGCGTTTCGCTTTGAAAATCATCGAATTTGTCTCAACGCTTCCAAATAACAAAACCGGTGAAGTAATTGAGTTCCAGCTTGTAAAGGCTGGTACATCAGTCGGAGCGAACTACCGTGAGGCAAATCGCGCCGAATCGCGGAACGACTTTATTCACAAGCTGGCAATTGTTGAGAAGGAGTCATCAGAGAGTCTCTATTGGCTTGAGTTATGTCAGGAAGCCGGCTTTGGAAGGGGCGCCTTACGTGAGTGGCTCCTGCAAGAGTCAAAGGAGTTACTGGCCATTTTTACTAGCGCCGGCCGCACTAGTAAGGCCCACCGCAACGATAAACAATTCGCAATCCGAAATTCGAAATTCGAAATCACGCAGACATGAAAACAAGCCGCGAACTCGTCAAGAGAGAGGCCGAGGTTAACTCTCTCGACGCTCCGATAGATCCGCCTCAATCCTACAACTATGGCGTCGACCCAAACGCCGAAAATGAAGTCCACCTGCTCGACTACTGGCGCGCCATCCGCAAACGGCTGTGGCTCGTGCTCGGGATCGTTGCCCTTATCACGATGCTCGCGGTCGTCTACGTCGCGCGGAAACCGGACTTCTACGAGGCGCAGGCGCGAGTACAAGTCGATCTCGAAGACAGTGGCGCACTCGTTAACAATACGCGTCCTTTATATGGACCCACTGACGATCCGATTTACTTCAACACGCAGCTTCAAATCCTCGTGAGTCCTGGACTCTTGCGACGCGTTGTCCGGACGCTTGATCTCGAGCACAACCCCGACTTCTTCAAAGGCAATCCAGCGCAACGCCAATCGACGTGGCAAAGATTGATGCGCATGGCCGGACTCGGAAAGGAGTCGCAAGACGGGGGTGCGAAGCCGCCGGATCAACTTCCACTCACGAATTCCGTCGCGCAGGCGACTGCTCGCGAAGATCTCAACGAAGCGAAACGTCTCGCGCCGTACGTCGGCATGATCGTGAATGGCTTGAAAGTCGAACCGGTTAAGGAAAGCCGTGGCTACTACAAAGAGACGCGGTTGATCGACGTCAAATACAGCCACACCGATCCGCAGGTTGCGTCGAAGGTAGTGAACGCGATTGCCGAAACTTACGTCTTCTCAAACCTCGAAAAGAAGACTGAAACAAACAGCACTACGGGAGGATTTCTCCAGAAACGCATCGCCGAATTACAGCAACAGATTCGCACCGGTGAAGAGCGCCTCGTCAATTACGCGCGAAACAATCAGATCATCTCGCTCGATCCGAATCAGAACACCGTCGTCGAGCGACTGGCGGGACTGAATCGCCAGCTGCTCGAAGCTGAAAACGAACGTAAGACTGCCGAAGCAGCGTACAACGCAGCAAAAGCCCCGGGCGCTGCAACCGCACTCGCCGATGCCGACGCCAAACAAGCCAACGAAATCGAATCGAAGCTCTTCGATCTCCGACAAAAACGCGCGCTGCTGCTGGTTGATGCGACTGAAGAAGCGCCGGAGGTAAAAGAGGTGGACCAGCAGGTCGGTGAGCTTGATCGACAGCTAAAAGATCTCCTGACCCGCAAGTCGGCGACGCTGCTGACGAACCTGCACACGCGCTACCAGCAGGCGATCCAACGCGAACAGGCGTTACGCAAGTCTTTCGATCAGCAACGCGCGCAAACGCTTTCGCAAAACGAAGCCGCGATCAACTACCGAATCATCCAGCAGGAGATCGAAACAAACCGCACGCTGCTCAATGGACTGCTCCAGGGCGCGAAGGAAAACGACGTCGTGCTCGCAGGAAAACCGAACAACATCTCGATCGTCGATTACGCGCTCGCGCCTGACACTCCGGTTGGACCAAATCGCGGTCGCACGATAATCATGGCGTTCTTTTTGTCGATCGGGATGGGAGTCGGCCTTGCGCTGTTCCTCGAGTATCTCGACGACACCGTTCATTCGACTCAGGAAGTCGAGCGTCTATTGCATCTGCCGGCGCTGGCTGTGATTCCGTCTGTCGGTGCGGAAAGACGCAGACCGGTGCTGTCCGGAATAAATACGCTGCAGAAGCAAAACGGGAATGGCAACGGAAACGGTCACGGCGAGTTGTTGATAAATATCGATGGACGTTCGCCGCTCGCCGAATCCTATCGACACCTGCGAACGTCAGTGCTCTTATCGACCGCAGGCCGAGCGCCGAAGTCGTTGCTCATTACGTCTAGTCTACCTGGAGAAGGGAAGACGACCACCGCAGTCAATACCGCTATCAGTCTGGCGCAAACCGGCGCGAGCGTTGTGATAATCGATGCTGACATGCGTCGGCCGCGGTTGCAGCAGATCTTCAACGTCGACATGAATGGTGGTTTGAGCACGGTGCTTTCAAGCGACGCGTCTGAAGCTGACATGCTCGCGATGGTTGAAACTGACGAAGCAAGTGGTCTGAGCGTGATGAGTTCCGGTCCGATTCCGCCGAACCCGGCGGAGCTGCTCGGTTCGGATCAGATGCGACGGCTGATGACCGCGCTGCAAGCTCATTACACGCACGTGATCGTCGACTCGCCGCCGATCAGTTCGTTTACCGATGGCGTGTTGATCTCGACGATGGTCGATGGCGTGTTGCTGGTGGTGCACGGCGGCAAGAGCTCGCGACACATCGTGCGGCGTTCGAAACAGTTGTTGAATGACGTTGGCGCAAAGGTTCTCGGCGTCGTGCTGAACAACGTGAACCTGCAATCACACGACTATTACTACTACCAGAGTTATTACGGGCGGAAGTATTACGAGAAGGAAGCGTGATTAAGATCGAACCAGCCGACGCGCGTTGCCCTAAAGCGGGGCGCGAAACGATTTGAAGGTGCAAAGGTGCAGCAATTAACGACGCGTACCCGGATTCGTTGGCACAAGCTCAAGTCCGTGCTGAATCCGTTACCTCTCCGGGCACGAAACGATTATGCGACGCATGTGCCGGTGTTGATTGGGCTCGCCGCGTTGCGCCGAGTTGAGCGTGTGCTGGAGTTTGGTTGTGGGAACTACAGCACGAAAACGTTTCTTAATCGCGCGGCGTTTCCGAATCTAAGAGAGCTTCAGTCAGTCGAGAATGATAGGGCTTGGGCGGACCAGATGCGCGGCGCTGTCGGTCGTGACGCGCGTTGCGTCATGAACGTTGTGAGTGGTGCGATCTCCAACGTAGTTGGGCGATTTGACTTGGAGTCTTTCGATCTGGTGCTTATTGATGATTCGAAAGACGCGAGCGAACGGGCCGCTACGATTCGAGCGGTGTTCGATGCGGGAACAGAGCGAACCTGGATTGTAGTTCACGACTTTGAGGTGTTTGATTATCAAAACGCCGCTGCGGGCTTCAGACATCGCTTCACGTTCAAAAGCTACAACCCGCAGACCGGACTCGTTTTTAACTCCACGCCACAGCACGATTTCAAAGGGTTGGACAAACTGATCAGAACCAACAGCGCGCGGCTCGAGCCGGATGACCTCGCCGGCTGGCTACAAGTGCTTCGCAAATAAATGCGCTTTTATGTTACCGCGCTTACTTTACGTTGGTGATGTGCCGGTTGAAGCTTCGTACCACGGATCGGCGCTCCTGCACCGATTACTCGTGAACTATCCTCCGGATCGCTTGAGTGTTATCGAAACTGCCATGCCGTCGTTGTCGTCGCGGCGTCTTCCTCACGTCAACTATCTTTCGCGGCCGCTCGCAAAGCAACGCTGGCTCAACACGCGTTTTCACCCTCATGCCGTTGCGTGGTTTTCTCGTACCGCAACGCGGCGCGGTTCGCAGATCTCGTCGTTACTGAACGGATTTGAGTGCGAGAGTGTATTGACGGTGGCGCACGGTTTTGGTTGGCTCGCCGCGGCGGATTTGGCGGCGAAGAGAAATGTCCCGTTGCACCTGATAATCCATGACGACTGGCCGCGCGTCGCAAATGTGAAGCCCGCGTTTAGTGAGTGGATAGACGGGAAGTTTGCGAGTGTCTATCGACAGGCGCGTTCGCGTATTTGTGTGTCGCCCGCGATGCGAGCGGCATATCAGACTCGTTATGGCGTCGGGGCTGAGGTGATTTATCCGATGCGGGCCGCGGACTTGCCCGCATTTGAGGACCCGCCTGAACGACTTGGTCGTCACGATGGGCAGTTTACTGTCGCGTTTGCGGGAAGCATCAACTCAGGGGGTTATGTCAAAGCATTGGTTAAGTTACAGCGCGCTTTGGAATCTGTGGACGGGCGGCTGCTGATCTTTGGACCATTAACTGCGAATGAGGCGCAGCGGGTTGGGCTGGATTCAACACGCACGATTGTTCGCGGGATGTTGAATGCGCGTGATTTGATGACGCAGTTGCGCGAGGAAGCTCATGGGTTGTTTGTGCCAATGTCGTTTGAGCCGGCGGACCGCGCGAACATGGAACTGGCGTTCCCCAGCAAGTTGGCGGATTACACATCGGTTGGCTTGCCTTTGTTGATTTATGGCCCGCCGTACTGTTCAGCAGCCGCGTGGGCTCGTGCGAATGCGTGCGTGGGAGAAGTCGTAACCACCGATGAAGGCGTGGATCTTAGTCAGGCGCTGGAGCGGCTCGCGCGTGATCCGCTGTGGCGAGTCGAGTTGGGAAGGCGTGCGCTTGAAGTCGGGCGCCAGTACTTCGCGCACGAGGCGGTGCAGCAAATTTTTGACCGTGCGGTAAGTCTGACTTGAAATGGCTTTTCGATAAAACTGTTCTGGGATTGTTCAGGACTGTTCCGGTGCGCGCCGCGCACCACGTGCTATTTCTCGCGCAGAGCCACCCGGAACTTGCCGATCGTTGGGGCTATCACATTCGGCCGATCCATTATTACGAGCCACTTCCTGATTTCCGTGCGATTACGCTAGAGCAGGTCCAGCGGCGCCGAAACTATGCAGCGATCGATTTTCAATGGGCCGATCAACTGCGCTTGCTGCGCGAGCTCGAGCCTCACGCCGCAGAATTGACTGAAGTCGATGTCACGAACGATTACTTCAGCGGTCTTGACGCGATCGTTTACTACTCCCTGATTCGCCATCTGAAGCCGAGACGCGTGATCGAAATCGGCAGCGGATACTCCACGCGCATCGCCGGCCAAGCGCTAGCGCGAAACGCCGACGGCGCCACACTGACTTGCATCGAGCCGAATCCAGAACGCTTAAACGGTCACGCGCTCAACATCGAGCTGATTCAAAAGCGAGTCGAGGAGATCGAAGTCGATTTCTTTTCACAACTCGAAGCAAATGACATTCTATTCATTGATTCGAGCCATACGGTGAAGTTCGGCAGCGACGTCTGTTACGAGTTTCTCGACGTGTTGCCTGTTCTTCGGCCCGGTGTGTGGGTGCACGTACACGACATCTTCTTCCCGCATGATTACCCCGTCGAATGGATTCTCAAACGCCGGCTCGCGCTCAACGAGCAGTATCTGCTGGAAGCCTTTCTGTCGTTTAATCACGAATTTCAGGTTGCCCTCGCGAACCGTTGGTTGACACTTGATCACGCTCCGGCCGTCAACGAACTATTGACCGGTGACACTGTAAGTTCCAGTTTCTGGTTTTACAGACGTCGCGAGACGAATGATTAGCGCAATCGTTCCAACCATCGGCCGCCTCGATTCGCTGAACGCGTTATTGGAATCGCTCGCGGCGCAGACTCGAGGCGTGGACGAGGTGATCATTGCGAGCGCAGATCAACGCACAGGCGATCTCGTTAACAACACAAACTGGCAGGACGCAGGGCTCGCCGTCCGGTGCATCGTAGTTTCACCACCGAACGCTGTGCGCCAACGCATGGCCGCGATCGACATTGCCCGAGGCGACAACCTGCTGCTACTCGACGACGACGTCGTGCTCGAACCTCGCTGCGTGGAGCACTTGCTCGCGTTGTTGGAAACCGATCAGGAAGTCGTTGCGGTTACGGCTGATTTCAGTAATCAAACCTGGCCGGATCCGACGCGAATCTGGCAGGTCTATCTCCGGCATGTTTTGAAGTTGGACCGTGACCAGTGGCAGGGAAGGGTTGTTGGACCATTACTGCGATTCGGTTTCAACCCCGTGCCGTCAAGGCCGCAGCCGATGGAATGGCTCGGTTCGGGAAGCAGCATGGTGAGACGTTCGGCCTTCGTGAGTGTTGGCGGCTTTTCAGATTTCTTTCTGCACCGTTGCACGATCAATGAAGACGTAGATCTCGGTCTCAAGCTTCGTCGTGCTGGTCGCATCATGTTCTGCCCCGACGCGCGCATGGCCCATCATCACGCACCGGGTGGGCGGGTGACGAAGTTTGTCGCCGCGGAAGACGATCTGTTCAATCGTTATTTCATTCTTCGCCGAACACTGGGAAACCACTTTCTGCGGGCGTTCGGTCTGGTCGTGCTGTATTTCGGCGTGGAAACGATGGGCCAGTTTCTCGGTTGCGTGCGGCGCTTAAACTTTCGCGGCTTCGTGGCGCCCCTGAGTGGGCGGTTGCGTGCGTTCGGCCGCATCCTGATCAGTACATGAACTGGGTGTTCCTTGGCGATAGTCTGACGGAGGGCGTTGGATCGAAGAGGATCAGTTACGTTAGCGAATTGGTAACGCAGATCAGATCGACTGAAAGAATCAATGTTCACGAGTTGCGATTGAGACACGTTGAGCCGGGAGGATTTGTTGATTTTAACGTTGCGGGAAAGATGGATGTTGACGAGAGCCGTCATTCTTCGGATCTGTGGTGTTGGAACCTTGCGTCGGAAGGACAAATGATTGAGTCGGATCTTGCGTGGCTGCCGCTGATCAGCACGTTAAGACCCGAGTTCGTGGTGATCTTTCGCGGGAGTTTGGAAAGCATTATCAGGCCGGCGGCGCTGCACGATCGCACATGGCCGTGGTGGGTGCCTTCGTCGTGGAGAAGTTACGCTGCGATGGATCCGCGGTGTTATTTCTCCGCTACCTGGTGGCGTAAGGCGAAACAGCAGTCGATCGACGCAACAAAACAAAAGGCACGACTTAAACTCCTCAGCCGCGGCGCTGGTCGTCCGTTGCTTGACGCGGAACCATTCGCCGCGCACATGACAACGTTGCTCCGTAGATTGCGAGAGTTAAAGACACGCGTGCTGCTCCTTGGGCTGTTGCCGGTGGATGAATCGCGGTTCCCGGGTTCACCCGACTCATTCGAGTCAGTTAATGGGAAGCTCAATCAGGTCGCGGCAACTGAAGGGGTCGACTTCTTCGATTGGGGCGCCGAGCTGAAAACTCGAACCGCGGATCAACAACTGTTCTATCGCGACGGATTTCATCCAAATCTCGCTGGCGCTCAGGTGCTCGCGGAGATACTTCGATCGCGTTTGTGTCCTCAAGGATGACAAACATTTCGGCAATCGTTACTGCTTACGAACGAGTCGATCAGACACTCAACACGCTTCGCATCCTCGAATCCTGCGATCCAAAACCGGATGAGATCCTCGTTCACGTCGACGGAAACAGGATCGAGTGTGAAAAGGCCATTCGCGTTGCGTTTCCAGAGGTAAAGATCATCGTAAGTGCGGAACGTGTTGGTCCAGGTGGCGGACGAAACAAGCTCGTCGCTGCTGCGAACCACGAATTCGTTGCCAGCTTCGACGACGATTCCTATCCCATCGACTCTGACTACTTCGCCCGCGTGGTCCAACTCTTCGATCGGTTTCCCGAAGCGTCGATCATCTGCGCTTCGCTGTATCACGCAGGCGAAGCGATCGCCCTCGACGAGCGAAAAGCGCAGTGGACGGCAGATTTTTCGGGCGGCGCCTGCGTCTATCGACGTGACGCTTTTATCAACGCCGGTGGATACGTGCCGCTGCCGATTGCGTATGGAATGGAGGAGGTCGATCTCGCGCTTCGCCTCCATTCCCAGTGGCGGCAAGATCTTGACCAGCTCGTGGTTACGCGTCTTTCACGATACGGATCTGAAACGACATGCAGAGCCGCAAGTCACTGCGGGCAGTATTGCGAACCTCGCGTTGCTTGCGTATCTGCGTTACCCGGTTTCACTGTGGTCCATAGGCGCGTGGCAATGCGCCAACCGAGTGCTCTGGCTGCTAAGGCACGGACGACACCGTGGCATTTGGCGCGGACTGAAGATGATTCCCGGACACTTGCTCGCACATCACCAGTATCGCCGTACATTGACGATTCGAGCAGTACGGTCGTATCTGGCACTGCGGAGAGCACCAGAGAGTTTGGTTCTCACAGGATGACGAACACAGATCAAGGCTGGCTGTGTTGCCAACTCGGTGCGCGCGAGCATTACGCCATTCCGCGGGCTCTCGAACAAAAAGGCTTGTTGCACGAACTGATTACCGATCTGTGGATACGTCCCAGATCCATGTTGCGGTCGTTGCGAAGCGGGCTGGCCGGACGATTTCATCCGAGCCTGTCGTCGGCACCCGTCACTGCGATGAACCTTGGCGCTTTAACATTCGAGTTAGGCGCAATGGGCGCGAGCGGCTGGAGGGTCATAACGAAGCGCAACGACTGGTTCCAACGTTCAGTCGTAAATCAACTCACGCGTAATCATTCGGGCGCCGACCTGACCGTGTTTGCCTACAGTTACGCAGCAGAGGAGATCTTGAAAGTCGCGCGCAAGCGATGCTGGCGCACGGTGCTGGGCCAGATTGATCCAGGGCCGGCTGAGGAAGCGATCGTTGCCGAACTCACACCGCCTGGTGACACCTCTTGGCAACCTGCACCGCCCGAGTATTGGAAACGCTGGCGCACTGAGTGCGAGTTGGCGGATCAGATCGTCGTTAATTCCTGCTGGTCACGTGAAGCGCTTTTGAGCGAAGGCATCGACGGCGAAAAAATCCGTGTCATTCCATTGGCCTATGAGCCAACAGCAGAAGCCACGACCTTCGTTCGCAGTTATCCCGAGAAGTTCACTACCGAGCGGCCGTTGCGCGTCCTGTTCCTTGGCCAGATCAACTATCGCAAAGGCGCGATTCAATTATTCGACGCAGTGAGCCAAATGGCGGGTGAACCAGTTGAGTTCTGGTTCGTTGGACCACTTCAAGTCGATATTCCGCACGAAGTAAAAGACAAAATTCGCTGGTTTGGCATCGCTCCGCGAAGCGACGTCTCTCGTTATTACCGGGACGCCGACGTGTTTATCCTCCCGACGTTCTCCGACGGCTTTGGTCTAACGCAACTCGAAGCACAGTCATGGAAGTTGCCGGTAATTGCGTCACGTTATTGCGGCGACGTCGTTGAAAACGGATTCAACGGACTACTGCTCGAAAATATTTCGGGCACGACGATTTCAAACGTACTTCATCAACTACTGCATTCGCCCGAGTCGCTCCACGCCATGTCACAAAACTCGCGTGTCGACGAGCGGTTTAGTTTGCACTCATTAGCGGCGTCGTTATCGAGCTTGTAAACATGCAATCGACCGCCACCTGGAACCGCCTTCCGCTCGTCATCGCGCCCGCTCCTTCATTGACCTGGCGGTCGACTGTGCTCGGAATTCTGAGCACGGGCATGGGGACGATCATCGCGGTCTTGCTGATTCCGGAAGATCCGACCGCGCCGGGTGCTTTGTTTTATCCGGCACTCATTCTGTCCGCCGGACTTGCCACCGCGCCATTTGCTGCAGCCCTGCGACAACCAAAAGCGATCCTGCGTGGCGAATCGCTTGTCGCACTCGCGCCGATCTACTGGCTCCTGCTCGATCTGCTGCAAGGCGTTTACTCGTTGGATTACATCACGGCCGAACAAGTGCGGCTTGCTTTCATCGGTATCGGTCTGTTTGTCGCGATGGTCTGGGTCGGTGCGATTCGCCGTCCGTGGAAGATGCCAAACGCGTTGATTCGCTCCGTCTCGCAGGAGTTTTCGCTCAACACTTATTTCGCTCTCGCGATCGCATGTTTTCTGATCGGCATGTTGAACTTCGCGATCGCGTGCAACTTCAACGTGTTTGAGATGGTCCATTATCTGGGCCAGGAGCGTTGGGCGGCGCCGTGGGGCCGCGGGCAGTTGGGCGGCTGGGACGCATTTCTGGATCACTTGCAGTACTTCGGATATCTGCTGCCGATTCTTACAGTTGTGATTTCGAGAAGGTCAGGTCTGCGTAGTCCCCGAACATTGATCTGCATCGCAATGTCGATTGTCATGACGTTATTTCTGGCGCAGAGCGGCAGCCGCAGAGTAATCGGAGTGGTCGCGGGCATGGCCCTCGTGTTGTGGGTATTGGACCAGCGGCAACTCCGGATCAAACACCTGTTCACGACAGTCTTCGCGATCGTTGCGCTGCTGGTGACGTTGCAAATTATGCTCGAATACCGAAACGTCGGTCTCGGCGCGATTGTAGGCAACGCCGATACGTCAGTCAGTGGCCGGAGGGAAAAGAGTCAGTTTCTGGAAGTGCAGCATCTCCGCGTGGACGACAACTTTTATCGTCTCTGTCAGATCATTCAGCTCATTCCACAAACGCATCCGTTTGTTTATCACAGGTACCTGGTTTACGTGATGGTCCGTCCGGTGCCGCGCGTGTTCTGGCCGGAAAAGCCGGTCGATCCGGGATTCGACCTGCCGACAGCACTGGGTGTTGAAGGGGTGTCGTATTCCTATTCGGTTATCGGCGAACTTTACATGTCGCTGGGTTTACTTGGAATCGCGCTTGGCGGCTGGTTTTACGGTCGTGTAGCGGCGCTGGCGAGTGGTCTGCTTAAACGCGCGACGACGCAGGGCGCGCTCGTGATCTACAGCATCATCGTAATGGCGTTGTTTTCGGGTATGCGTTCGATCCTGGAGTTGATCCTCGTGAGCTACGTCGTGCTTGCGTGGGTGGGACTGGCGCAACTCTTCATCAAGTTAAGACACGCTCGAACTCTGTGAAAGTTTTTGTTCTAACTGATTCGCCGTCGCCTTATCAGGTCGAACTCTTCAACGAGATTGCCACACAAGGCGACTGTCAGTTGCGGGTTGGTTACCTGCGGAGCCGCGATCCGCTGCGACAGTGGGCGCCACCGCGGTTGCTACACGAGGCCATTCATCTGGATTGCGGCGGCGGTGAGATGCGGCGGGCACGAGAAGCTGCACGCGAATCGGACCTGGTTGTTTTCAACTACTACTTTCACCCACACGCCACGGAGTTGATCGGCGAACGCGCTGCGGGCGGTGGGCCATGGTGCTTTTGGGGTGAACGTCCGGGGTTTCGTCAGCCGGCGTGGGCCGCCTGGGGTGGACGCTTGTTGCGGAGATGGAAGCTCGCGCGGTTGCACGATTCATCGGTGCCGATCTGGGGGATTGGAAAGTTTGCGATCGATGAATACCGGCGAGAGTTTGGACCGCAGCGACCGTATTTCAACTTGCCGTACTTTTCTGATCTCAAACGATTTGAAAGAGAGACTCGAAACGGAAGAAATGAGCGCGTTTTTTTATTCAGCGGCTCGTTGATCGCTCGAAAAGGTGTTGACCTCGTCGCTCGCGCGTTCGTTCAGCTCGCGTGTGAGTTTAATAACGTGCGACTCCGGATCGCAGGCGACGGGGAATTGCGTCAAGCGCTGGCGCAGTTGTTGCAACCTGTGAGTGAGCGAGTTGAGTTCACAGGTTTTAAGAATTGGGATGAGCTGCCGGAGTTGTATGCGTCGGCGGATGTGTTGTGCGTCCCATCGCGATACGACGGGTGGGGACTTGTCGTGCCTGAGGGACTTGCTTCCGGAGTGCCTGTGATTGCAACTGATCGAATGGGTGCGGCGTTGGAATTTGTGCGAACAGGAGTTAACGGCTGGCTAGTTCCGGCAAGTGACGAGATGGCGATCCTGCGAGCGATGCGCGAGGCGATGCGGCTTACGAACGATCAGGTTCTGGTGTTGTCACGAGGCGCTCGCGAGAGCGTGAAGGACCACACGCTGAAACACGGATCGGAGCGCTTTGTTCGATTCGCGCGGGAGACAATCGGTGTGTAGCATTTCAGGAGTCTTCAGCACCGTGGATCCTGCTTCTTACAAGGAAGCAGTAATGCGAATGAACTCCGCGCTAAAGCATCGTGGTCCAGACGATCACGGGATCACCGTTTGCCGCGACGTCTGTCTCGGAAACACGCGTCTTGCGATACTCGATACTTCGCACGCCGGTCACCAGCCAATGAGCGATCCGGAAACCGGTAACTGGATCACGTACAACGGCGAGACATACAATTTCAAACAACTACGCAGCGAAATCGATAGTGATCCGCGCTGCTGGCGATCGAGTTCCGATACGGAAGTCGTTCTGCGTGCGTATCGGAAGTGGGGAGTCGATGCGTTTCGTCGTTTGCGCGGCATGTTTGCGCTCGGGCTCTGGGACGAAAGCAGGCGGATGTTGGTGCTTGCTCGAGATCCGCTTGGGATCAAGCCGCTTTATTACTATCGCACCGAGCACGTACTCGTGTTTGCATCTGAGGTGCGGGCGTTGCTTGCAAGTGGTCTCGTGCCGCGAAAGCTGTGCAGCGAAGGTCTTGACTCATATCTGGCGAATGGTTCCGTGGAAGCGCCATTGACCATCGTCGACGGCGTAAAACAATTGCTGCCGGGAGAGTACCTGCAAGTCCAGACCGTCGCGGAAGGAAAACTCGAAGTTACAATCGATCACTTCGTGGTCGCGCATCGCGAATTTGATATTCCGCGCAGCCGGGCGGACGCCGTCGCACAACTCAGATCGGAGCTGGAAGAGTCTGTTCGATTACATCTCGTCAGCGACGTGCCCCTGGGTGTATTTCTTTCCGGTGGTGTCGACTCCAGTGCGATGGTCGCGTTGACCAGCCGCATAGTTGGCCAGCCGCCGCGAACGTTCAGTGTTGTGTTCGACGAACGCGCCTACTCGGAAGCGCCTCACGCGCGCACGATCGCGGCGAAGTTCCGCACCGACCATTCCGAAACACGCTTAAATGAAGATCAGCTGCTGGACATGTTGCCGCAATCGCTCGTGTCGTTGGACCAACCGACGATGGACGGTATCAACACGTTCGTCGTTTCCAGGACTGCCAAAAACGCCGGCGTTACAGTCGCGCTGTCCGGACTCGGTGGCGACGAGTTGTTCGCGGGTTATCCGAGCTTCAAACGCGCGCTGAAGGTTGACGCGATGTCGCCTTTGTCGAAACGGTTTTTGCGGGCGACGTCGGGATTTGGAAAGCTCGCGTTGAATGGCTCGACACAGCGAAGCAAGTTCTGGCAGCTGGCGGCGAGCGATTTTGCGCCGGCGGATGTTTATCGAGTCACGCGTCAACTCTTCGCGCCGGATTATGTGCGGCGACTGACGCGACACGAACCCCATGCGTCTTATCTGTCTGTCGCCTCGGACCACGACGTCATTAACCAAATCTCTATGCTGGAGCTGCGCGGTTACATGACGAACACGTTGTTGCGCGATACGGATGCCATGAGCATGGCCCACTCGCTCGAGGTGCGTGTGCCGCTGGTTGATATGAAGGTCGTCGAGTTTGCGCTTTCGCTGCCGGGCAAATGGAAGTTGGGTAACGGCGCGAATGGCCTACCGAAGCCGTTGCTGGCTGACGCCGTCGCCGATTTGCTGCCGCGAGACCTGCTAGCGCGTCCGAAGATGGGCTTCACCCTCCCGTTCGAGAAGTGGATGCAGGGTCGTTTGCGAACCGAGATTGAGTCAGTGTTTGAAGACGACGGACAACTTCTCGCCTCGGGACTTGCGGCAAACAGCGCCCGGGATGTGTGGCGTAGGTTTTTGCGGAAGCCTCGCGCAATCGGATGGTCGAGGCCGTGGTCGTTGTACGTTCTCGCGCGATGGTGCGAGATCAATGGAGTCAGACCGGAGTGAGAGTTCTTCACGTCATACCTTCGGTGTCGGAACGATCTGGTGGGCCAGGTATGGCAATCATGCCGATGTGCCGGGCGCTGCAGAAGCGCGGTGTCGAAGTGGTGCTGGTTACGACCGACGCTGCAATGCGAAAGTTCGAGTTTTGCCAGGCGCTTGACTACGAAGGCGTGCCCGCGATCTTCTTTCCGAATCAGTTAGGCGAGTCGTTCAAGTATTCGCGACCGCTATCGGTCTGGCTTAAGCAAAACGTAAGTGGGTATGAGTTAGCACACATTCACGCCGTCTTTAATCATTCATCAGTGGCCGCAGCCCGAGAGTGCCGGAAGCAAAGTGTTCCATACGTGATCAGGCCGCTGGGCACACTTGATCCGTGGAGCATGAAGCAGAAGTCACTGCGCAAGCGACTCTTCTGGTCGCTCGCAGGTGAATCGATGCTAAGTGGCGCGGCAGCCGTTCACTACACGTCACGCGCGGAACAGACAGCCACCGAAGAATTGCTCGGCGTAAATCATGGGCAAGTTATACCTCTTGGTATTGAGGCGATTGACGATTCGGCGAATGACGGACGTGGGGATCGGTCGCTGAGTCCATACGTGCTGGTGTTGTCTCGTCTTCATCCGAAAAAGGGCTTGGAAGTTTTGATCGACGCTTTCATCGCGCTCGCACAACGGGCGGAGTTTGATCGCTGGCGGCTGGTTATCGCCGGTGATGGACCAACGGGCCATGTAAACTTGCTTAAGAGAAAAGCTGCTGCAGTACAAGAGCGAATCGTGTTTACCGGCTGGCTCGATGGTGAACGAAAAGAGCAGATGCTGCGCAACGCGTCGTTGTTGGCGCTGCCGTCGTACCAGGAGAACTTTGGTCTGTGCGTCATGGAAGCGCTGGCGCGGTCTGTGCCGGTGCTACTCAGCCCGCACGTAAACTTAGCGGATGAAATTGAGGAGGCAAACGCCGGTTGGATTGCTCCAGTCGAACACCAAACATTGACCGAAACGTTGGCGAGGTTGATGAGCAACCCAGATGAACTTGCGAAACGTGGCAGCGCAGGGAAGTTACTGTCGCAACGCTATTCATGGGAACGAGTCGCAACTGACCTGGCTAACCTTTACTCGCGGATAACGAATGGCAGCACCAGCGTACACTGAATTTGAATGGCAAACGGAACGGGCAGCCAACGGCGTGTCCGGAGAGAAGCTTACCGAGGTGTTCGTCGGTCTCGTTCTGAAGCTCGACGGTGTCCGATCCATCTGCGACCTCGGTTGCGGCAACGGCCACATCGCCGGACGTCTTGCCGCACTTGGATATGAAGTAACCGGGATCGACGCCTCGCGAAGCGGTATCCGTATCGCCCAACATGCCTACCCGGCAGTCAAATTCATTGAAGCAATGATCGACCGTGGATTGGACCAACTGAACCTGCAGTCATTCGACCTCGTGATTTCGAGTGATGTGATCGAGCACCTGTATCGTCCGTCGGACCTCGTAGAAGCAGCGTTCTCACTCTTAAAACCAGACGGTCATGTCTTGCTCGGCACCCCTTATCACGGTTACCTGAAAAACCTCGCGCTTGCCCTTAGCGGACGTATGGATTCACATTTTTCAGCAATGCACGACGGTGGGCATATCAAGTTCTTCAGCGTCAAAACACTGTCGCAGCTGATGACCGCACACTCGTTTCGAGATCTCAGTTTCACATTTTACGGGCGCGCACCGTGGCTCTGGAAAAACATGATCTGCCACGCTCGCAAACCCGCTCAATAGATGCTCAACCAGATCACTCCGCTGATTTTGACTTACAACGAAGCGCCGAACATCGCACGCTCGCTCGACAGCCTGCGTTGGGCCAGCGAGGTTTTCGTTGTCGATAGCTTCAGCACCGACGACACGGCGACAATCGCGGCGTCGTTTCCGAACGTGCGCGTAATCATGCGCGCCTTCGACTGTCATCGCAACCAGTGGGAGTTTGGACTTAAAGAAACCGGCATCACCACCGAATGGGTGCTCGCGCTCGACGCGGACTACATCGTGACCACGGATTTAATCAATGAAATGCGGGATTTAAGACCGTGCGATGAAACTATGGGTTATCGCGCTAGCTTTATCTACTGCATTTCAGGTAAACGACTGCACAGCGGCATCTATCCGCCGGTTACAGTACTCTATCGCGCTGCTGCAGCGGACTACATTCAGGACGGACACACACAACGAGTCTCACTCAACGGGCGGATTGAAGAACTGCGCTCGCCGATCCTGCACGACGATCGAAAACCCTTAAGGCGCTGGTTTGAATCACAGAAGCGTTACACAAAACTCGAAGCACAAAAATTGCGCGCCGCCCATCCAGCTGAGCTTAGCTTTCTGGATCGACTGCGACGTTGGCCTTTGATCGTCCCGCCGCTCGCATTGTTCTACTGCCTGATCGTGCGTGCCGGCATTTTTGACGGGTGGGCCGGCTTTTATTACGCCTTCCAACGTACGGTTGCCGAATTGATGCTGTCGCTTTACCTGATCGAAAACCGTCGCAGCAACTGATGTACGTCCTTGGCATCAACGCCTACCACGGCGACGCTTCAGCAGCCATCGTTCACAACGGCAAGCTAATCGCCGCCGTCGAGGAGGAGCGCTTCAATCGCATCAAACACTGCGCCGGTTTTCCAGAGCAAGCGATACGTTATTGTCTAGAGGCGGCGGGCATCAGTCTCGAAGATCTGGACCACGTCGGCATCTCACGCGATCCATCAGCGCACCTGACCAAAAAAGTGCTGTTCGCCGCATCGCGCGCAGCCAAACAGGCAACGGGTTTAATTAACCAGGTCAAGGATCGGCTCGGCAACGCTGCGAAGGTTCGAGATCTAAAATCCGAACTGGCGCGTGCCTTTGACGTCCCGAAGAACTCTATCCGAGCGCAATTTCACAACGTCGAACATCATCGCGCGCATCTCGCAAGCTGTTTTTACGTCTCACCTTTCGAACGCGCGGCGCTGCTATCGATCGACGGCTTCGGCGACTTCATCTCGACGATGTGGGCCACGGGTCACGGCAACGACGTCGAGATACTCGGACAGGTCGAATATCCACATTCGATCGGAATCGTCTACACCGCGACGACACAGTTTCTCGGCTTTCCGCACTACGGTGACGAAGGAAAAGTCATGGGCCTCGCGCCTTACGGCCACCCGCGCTTTATCAACGAGTTTCGCGAGATCGTGCGCACGGAAGAGAACGGGCAGTTTCGTTTGAATCTCGACTACTTCCGCCATCACTCGGAAGGTGTAGAGATGACCTGGGACCGCGGCTCACCGGAGATCGGCCGCATCTACTCGGATCGTTTCGCGGAAACCTTTGGCGCACCACGTGAGGCGGGCACAGCGCTTTCCGATCGTGAGCGCGACATCGCAGCGAGTTTGCAACTGCGTCTGGAAGAGGTCGCCTTTCACGTGTTGAATCGCTTGTTCGAACAAACCGGACTAACCGATCTCGGGCTTGCAGGCGGTGTCGCTTACAACTCGGTGATGAATGGAAAAATACTGTTGCAGACACCGTTTCGACGTGTGTTCGTCCAACCGGCTGCGGGAGATAGCGGCACTGCGGTCGGCGTCTGTTATGAAATCTGCAAACGCGGCGAGCACATGCTCAACGCCTACACCGGTCCCGAGTTTTCAAACAACGAGATTCGTGACGCGCTAATCAACGCGAAGCTAAACTTCACTACGTACACCGACGACGAGGTTACCAAACACGCCGCGCGAGACATCGCTTCAGGCATGGTCGTGGGATGGTTTCAGGGCAAAATGGAGTTTGGACCACGCGCACTCGGTAATCGATCGATCGTGGTCGATCCGCGCCGTGCAGAAATGAAAGACATCCTCAACGATCGCATCAAGAAGCGTGAACCCTTTCGCCCATTCGCGCCGTCGATCCTCGAAGAACGCGTCGGTGATTACTTCGAGCAGACGCATCCAGCACCCACGATGCTAATGGTCTATCAAGTACGTGCTGAGCGACGCGCTGAAATTCCTGCCGTGACGCATGTCGACGGCTCCGGTCGATTGCAGACCGTCTCGCGCGAGGTTAACGCCCGTTATTATCAACTCATCGCTGACTTTGCCGATCTGACCGGCGTTCCCGTTCTCCTGAACACGTCGTTCAACGAAAACGAGCCGATTGTCTGCACGCCCGACCACGCCATCGACTGTTTTTTGAAAACACGGATGGATGCGCTTTATATTGGGAACCATGTAGTGCGAAGAACTTGAGCCACAAAAGGCACAAGAAACAAGTGCTTCTTGTAGCTAAAGGAGTTCACGGATGAGGATTCTGGTAACGGGAGGCGCGGGATTTATCGGTTCGCATTTGTGCGAACGTCTGCTCGACGAAGGCCAGGAAGTACTGTGCCTCGACAACTTTTTCACCGGCCGGCGCGAAAACATCCTGCATCTACTCGACAACCCGCACTTCGAACTGATCCGGCACGACGTTACGCTCCCGATCCTTCTCGAAGTAGACCAGATCTACAACCTCGCGTGTCCGGCGTCCCCGGTCCATTACCAATACAACCCGGTCAAAACAGTGAAGACCAACGTGATGGGCGCCATCAACATGCTGGGCCTCGCGAAACGCGTGCGCGCGCGCATCCTCCAGGCATCGACATCGGAGGTTTACGGCGATCCGCTGATCCATCCGCAAACGGAAGACTACTGGGGCCACGTCAATCCGATCGGCATCCGTTCGTGTTACGACGAAGGTAAACGCATCGCCGAAACGTTGATGACCGACTATCACCGCCAAAATAAGGTAGACATCCGTATCGCTCGCATCTTCAACACCTATGGACCACGAATGCTGGAGGACGACGGACGCGTCGTTTCCAACTTCATCGTGCAAGCGTTGCGCGGCGAGCCCTTGACGCTCTACGGCGAAGGAGAGCAGACGCGTTCGTTTTGTTACGTCGACGATCTGATCGGTGGTCTTATCAAGCTAATGAACACTGACGGTTTGTACGATCCGATCAACCTCGGCAACCCGAGTGAGTTCACAATCAAACAATTGGCGGAAGAAGTGATTAAGATCTGCGGTTCGAAATCAGGATTGACGCATCTGCCGCTGCCGGCAGACGACCCGCGCCAACGAAGGCCCGACATCACAAAAGCGCAAACGCTGCTCGGTTGGAATCCGACGATACCGTTGCACGAGGGACTGGAAAAAACAGTTGCGGATTTCAAGGAGAGAGTGAAGTAATCATTTTCCGTTTGTCATCTTCCATTTCTCATTTTTCATTTTGGTTCTGCGTGACGAGCGCAGTACGCGCTGGCAGTCCTGGCGAACCTCACACAGGGGGAAAATGAAAAATGAGAAATGGAAAATGACAAACGGAAAATGACAAATAGTTAGTTCTTGAGGTTTCTCCTTCTTAATCAGTGTTTCTACCCCGATGTGGTCTCCACGGCACAACACCTCACCGATCTCGCCACAGAACTGGCAGCTCGCGGCCATGACGTAACCGTAGTGACCGGCGATCGTGGTTACGACGATCCCACAGTGCGATTTCCGCGAAACGAGCGCTGGAAGGACGTCCGCATAATTCGCGTCCCTTCGCTGTCTCTGGGCAAACAAAGCAAATGGCGTCGCGCTCTCGGTTTCGCGAGTTTTCTGGCGAGCTGCGGAGTTCGCTTGCTCACGCTGCCACGATTCGACGTTGTCGTGGCGCTCACTTCGCCGCCGCTGATCTCTTTTCTCGCTACGTTGTTTGTGAAGTCAAAAGGCGGGCGCTTCTGTTTTTGGGTTATGGACCTCAACCCGGATGAAGCGATCGCCGCCGGCTGGCTCCGACCAGACTCCGCACTCGCCCGACTGCTCCAGTGGATGCTTCGTTACAGCTTCATGAACGCGGATACGACCATTGTTCTGGATCGCTTCATGAAGGAGCGACTGCTCGCGAAGGGCGCGGACGCTCAACGCGTCGCAGTCGTTCGGCCGTGGTCGCACGACGATGCGGTCGCGTATTCAGCAGCGGGCAGGGAAGGGTTTCGCCAGCGACACGGGCTGACAGACAAGTTCCTCGTGATGTACTCCGGCAACCACAGTCCTTGTCATCCGCTCGACACGTTGATGAGTGCGGCCGTCGAACTCAAGACTCGCGACGATATCGTTTTCTGTTTCATCGGTGGCGGCAGCGAACACGCTAAAGTGCGCGACTTCGCGGCCCATCACGAGCTCGCCAATGTGATGTGTTTGCCGTATCAACCGCTGGACGAGCTTTCAAATTCTCTTTCAGCCGCAGACATGCACGTGGTCGTCATGGGTGAAGGGTTCGTCGGTATTGTTCATCCGTGCAAGGTCTACAACATCATGTCTGTCGGCGCGCCAATCCTCTACATTGGACCAGAAACCAGTCACATCACAGACCTCTCAAACAGTAACTATCCGTTCCTTTTTACTCGTCACGGCGACACAGCGAGCATCGTCGCCAGGATTCTTAATGGTCGCGGGTGGGAGCGCCGGCCTTTGAATGCGTTTTCAAAACACACTCTGCTGCCCGAGCTGATCGACATACTCGAAGCAGGGGGCATTGGTCATATGTCATTTGACATTTCTCATTTGCCATTTGTTCGAACTTGCCCGGGCATTACTAGTTCTAACCACGCGCTTCGTCACGATCCGAAAATGACAAATGAAAAATGTCAAATGGTAAATGACCAATGAGTCCTCCTTCGTGCGCGAGGTAACTCCGACTTGAAAACATATTTCGCCCTTTTCCTGATCGCCACTGTCACTTCGCTCGTCACCACGCCGCTGATCCGGCGGCTGTGTCAACGGCTCAAGCTGCTCGACGTGCCAGCCGATGGACGGCGGCTCCATCACACAGCAATACCACGGCTCGGCGGCGTGGCGTTGTATCTCTCCTGTCTGATCGGCGCTGTCGTTGTTACCGTTTGTCGATAACCTGCTGACGGAAACGCTGAGCGGACTCAAGAGCGAGTTTCTTATGTTAGCGATTCCGGCGACGCTCGTGCTGCTGGTCGGTATTTACGACGACTTGCGCGGCACGAACGCAGTGGTGAAGTTTGCGGCGCTTGGATTGATCGCGACGCTGTTCTACGCGATGGGTGGCCGCATCGATGCGTTATCGATTCCGCTGTTTGGTCCGGTGCAACTGCCCGCGCTGCTGTCGTTCGTTATCACTGTGGTCTGGCTAGTTGGAATCACCAACGCCTTCAACTTGATCGACGGAATGGACGGTCTCGCGTCAGGCGCCGCGCTGTTCTCATCGCTCGTGATTCTCGGCGTGTCGGTTTCGCAGGAACGAACGTTGATGATCGTCGTATCGCTCGTGCTTTGCGGCGCCGTCGCCGGATTTCTCCGTTACAACTTCAATCCCGCGTCGATCTTTCTCGGCGACTCCGGAGCGCTGTTTATCGGTTTTATTCTGGCAGCGTTGTCAGTGCTGGGTACACAGAAGGCCACGACTGCGGTCGCGATAGTCGTACCGATTCTCGCGTTTGGTTTTCCCGTCGTCGATACGGCAATGACGATGGCGCGGCGAGCGGTGAGTCGCAAGCCCGATTTTCACGGGCGACAACGAACACATTCATCACATGCTACTCGCGCGCGGCTGGTCGCAACGGCGCGCGGTGCTGGTGCTGTATGGCGTATGCGCACTCTTTGGCCTCGTCGCACTCATCTTTCCCGCCAGCGGATCGAAACTGACAGGGTTCATGTTGTTCGTGATTTCGGTGGCGGTAATCATCGCGGTGGGCCACCTTCGTTATCACGAAGTCGACGAGATTCGCGCCGGCGTGAGGCGAACGGTCGCCGATCGCCGGCTACGAGTCGCGAACAACATTCGCGTCCGCCGCGCCGCGCGTGCGCTTTCGAAAGCTTCCGACCTGCACGAAATGTTTGAAGCGATGCGGCACATGCTCGATTTCGGCGAGTTTACCTTTGCAAACGCACTGGTTGGCGAGACCGGACGCGCCGACATGAACGAGCGCGCGTTTATGGCGAGCCTTGCACGACATCCGCAACAGCCGTCTGGAACTTCGCAATGGGCGCGTCGCGTGGGAGTGGTCGGCGGAATGGTCGGCGAATGGCACCGGCACAGCCGATGTGTTCCGTTCTCGTTCCGAATGGTGCTTCCGTTTGCCGTTGATCAAGAACGGAGTCGAGTGGGGTTGGTTAAATTTCTACCACAGCCTGAACGGTGAAACGTTGCTGGTTGACACGAACTACTTGAGTGGTCTTTTCCGGCGCGAGTTTACGGATGCAGTCGCAAGAATCTTCACGTTGCACGAACTGCCAGTGATCACGACCGTAATCGATAGGGATCTGGCGCCGGATGAGGTCCGCGACAATTGCGCCGCATAATCTTCTTCGCACTGGTTTGTTTGATTCCGCTGACGGCGATTCCGTATGGCACCTTCGAAGCATGGTGGAAAGCGGCGTTTGTCTGTGCGGTGTTCGGGATCTGCATCGTAGCAATAGTAGAAGCCGCGATCAGTGGCTCGACTTATGTTGGACCATGGTCGATTCTGTTGCCGCTGCTGGCCCTCGCGGCGTTGGCGTCGATCCAGACGCTTCCGTTTGGGTCGGTTCCGGACGCTGGTCTAACAGGAGCTCCGCCGTGGAGCGCGATCAGCGCTGATCCATACCAAACCCGGTTCTTTGTACTTCAAATCCTCGCACTGACAGTGTTCCTGGCATTGTTGTATCGGTATGCCGGTGATGAAGCTAACATCTGGATCTTGATTCACGTTGTGATCGCGGTTGCTGTTGCGAGTGCGATTTTCGGCATGCTCCGGCAGACAGCTCAGACAAACACCGCGTTCGTGTTGCCACTGCTGAAACCCGGTCGGGGTTACGGACAGTTCATAAACAAGAACCACTTCGCGTATCTGATGGAGATGGCGTTTGGACTCGGGATCGGCGTCATCCTCGCGCGTGGTGTCAGACCGGATCGCGATCATGCTCTACGTCGCCCTCCTGTTTCCGATCTGGATTGCGTTGGTCTTGTCCAATTCGCGTGGCGGAATCCTGGCGATGCTGACGCAGGTTTTGATCGCGACGTTGTGGTTTGTGCGGCCGCGCGCCGGCGTGCGAGCGGCGCTACTGGCGGCGATTGTCGTGGCGGTTTTGCTGGGTACATTGTGGGTTGGTGGCGACAAGTTGGCGACCAACATCGAGTCAGCGACAACAGATTTCAGCGGCGACTCGACGCGCGACGGCGCGAGCAGAAACGAAATCTGGCGCGCAACATTGAAGATGTTTGCCGCAAATCCGATCGCGGGTGTGGGGCTAGGTGGTTACTGGATCGCCATCACCGCGTTTCACGACGCGTCGGGAAATCTCACGCCGCAGGAAGCACACAACGAGTATCTCGAGTTGTTGTCCAGCGGCGGTGTCATCGGATTAGCCATCGGGGTGTGGTTTGCCGTCATGGTGATTCGCAGAATTAGATTAGTCCTGCATCACGATCGCAGTCACATTCGAGCGGTGCGCTTCGGCGCGATACTCGCGGTCGCCGGAGTCGTGGTCCACAGTCTCGTCGATTTTGGTCTCCACATGATGAGCAATGCGCTCATCTTTATGGTGTTGATAGCAATCGCGACCGTTTCCATAAATAAGAAAGTTATTGACCCAAGCCTGCAACAACAGTAGACTTAACCCATTGGACGGGCGAGTTTTAAGTCGCTGTGTTGTTTCTCTTGAGAAGGGATGTTTTAGATGAACCTGAAACGACGTAATGGTTCCAGAGCAATTGCGGCGTTACTAATTTTCTTCATCGCACAGATTGGTCTTCAGGTAGGACTTGCTGAACCAACTGTGACCACCACAGCGACACCGATCCTCCCTCAGGCAGTCGGCAGATTAACCACCAGCAACAATCAACCGATCCAGGTCAACGGTAATAGTGCAGCCACTGGTGCCTCGATCGTCAGTGGTGCGACTCTTGAAACCGGCGCCGATCAATCCGCGACCGTCAACCTTGGCGCGCTTGGTTCCGTGGAGATCTCGCCTAACACCAGAGTTGTGCTTACGTTTGACGACCAGGGCAATGTGAAAGCAGTCGTCGCGTTTGGTTGCGTGAAAGTCATTACGAATACGAACGCCACTGGCGAAGTCGCAACCGATCAGGGCAGCGCTGGTAAGACTGATCCCGCAACCGGTGGCGCGCTGGAAATCAGCTATAAACCGGGCACTGCTCCTGTGATTGGTCAAGGCGTTTGCACGAAGCCTGCGGGTGGTGAGATCCCATCATCAGACGATGGTAGCTTCGGGCTCGCGCATGTCGGTTGCGATCGTCGCAGCCGGCACGGCCGCTGGACTGACGCCGCTCTTTTTCCAGGACAACCCGAGCGGTCCTTCGGACTAACCTCAATAAAAGCTAAATCGTGTTGCTACGAAGCGTCGTTGCACTCGTCGCGATAGTGGTCTGCGTCTTCGCGATGCTGTCGTCCGCGAAGTTTGGTTACGCGCGTCTGCTGGGCAAGTACGCCGTCGCCGCAAATTCGATCGCGGCCGCTGACAAGGCCGTTTCGCTCGCGCCCGCGGATCCGGAAGTCCACCGGGCGCGCGCGCGTGTCTTCAATCGTCTTCAACTCCCCGTCGAGGCAAGAAAGAGTTTCGAGATCGCATCGCGTTTGCGGTATCGCGACGATTACCTCTGGCTTGAACTAGGCAGCACACGTGACGGACTCGGCGACACCGCGGCTGCGTTGGCAGCATTCGATCAAGCGGTCCAATGGGCGCCTCACTATGCGCACACGCTCTGGCAGCGCGGTAACCTCAAGTTGCGCATGGGCCGGCACGACGAAGCGTTTGCCGATCTTCGTGCTGCCGCCGCAAGCAAAAGCAGTTTGCTGCCAAGCCTCGTCGACCTTGCGTGGGGACTCTCGCGCAATGACGTCAAGACTGCCGAACAACTAATCCACATCGACAACGATCATGAGCGGCTTGCGTTCGCGCGACTTCTTGCTCAGCAGAGGGAAGGGTGACGAAAGCGTCGAACAGGTACGTTTGCTCGCCATGCCGCTTTCTGAGCAGAATAGACACGAACTCATACAACAACTCGTCGGGGCGAAATCTTTTCGCAAGGCGTTTGAGCTCTGGCGGACTGACACGCGGGTCGCACTTCCGGTAATACTCGACGGCGGGTTCGAGGAACTGCCACGCCATCCGTTTGTTGATAGGGGATTCGGCTGGCACGTCTTCGCGAAGACGGAGCCGGCAGTCCAGCAAGACGAATCAGAGAAGCGCAGCGGCAAGAAAAGTCTCCGGCTACGCTTCAACGGCGACTGGAAAGCGCCACACGAAACGATCTCGCAAACGATCGTTATCGAACCGGAAAGACGTTATCGCATCAGCTTCGGAGTCAAAACGAAAGACATCGTGACGGGTGGCCCACCTGCGATTGCGATCAGGGATGCGGTCAATAATGAACGGCTAGGACAATCCGAAACGTTTCCGACACCATCGAGTAACTGGCAAACGATGAGTTTTGAATTCACTACCAAACTTGGAATGCAAGCCGTCGTATTAGAATTTATGCGAGTTGCCGGTGACTGTAATCCGTGTCCGATCTTCGGCGAGTTATGGCTTGACGATTTAGTAATCGAAGATGTCACTACCGTTAATCCTCAGCGTTGAGACCGCGACGATGTCCGGCAGTGTCGCCGTATCGCGCGGCGATGAGATACTCGGCATCGTCACGGGCGATGCTGGTATTTCGCATTCGAATACTCTACTCGCCGACGTCGACAAGCTGTTAACCGAAACACAAGATCGACTCTGCCGGAGATCGATCTTTTCGCGGTCGCGACCGGTCCAGGAAGTTTCACGGGCCTTCGCATCGGCATCGCAACGATAAAAGCGCTCGCTGCGACTCTGGATCGTCCGACCGCGGGCATACCGACGCTCGAGGCAGTTGCGCTGTCCGGTGGTGTATCAGCAGAGTCGGTGGCGTTGTTACCGGCAGGACGCGGCGAAGTATTCGCGCAGTTGTTTTCTGTTTTGGGATCTGACTTAGTTGAAGCACTCGACGAAGCAGCACACATTCCGCCCGCGCGACTATTCGAGCGATACGGTGATCTCGAAACCGTAACCTGGTGTGGCGAAGGATCAATCGCTAATCGTGAATTGATCCTAAGTTGGTCGGAAAATCGAGACTGGACCATCGCGCCACAGAGCAACGACCTCGCCACGCACGTCGCAAGGCTCGCTTTCACCAGGTTCACCCGCAATCAGTTTGAGAACCCCTTTGCAACTTCGAGCGATCTACGTCCGGCCTGCGGACGCGCAGTTAAAGGCTCCATGACATCAGCGCCGGCCCAAATCATCATCACGCGCATGACGGAGCACGACCTTCTCGAAGTCGTGGAAATAGAGGAGGCTTCGGGGCTGAGTCGATGGGGATGGGCGGCCTACTATGCCGAGCTCCAGGGTACGAATCGAGATCTGATGCTTATTGCGCGCATGGCCAGTTCACCGATCATCGAACACCAGCGAATTGCCGGTTACATCGTCGCCCGTGAATCAGCCGGCGAGCTGCACATCAACAACGTTGCCGTGCGGGAACAGTACCGGCGCCGCGGCATCGGCAGCTTGTTAATGGGCCAAATCATGGAAACAGCGCGACGGCTCAAAGTTCATGTGGCTTTTCTCGAGGTCCGTAGCGGGAATCAGGCTGCCCAGGCACTGTATGAGAGGACCGGATTTAAGGCGATTGCGCGCCGCCCGGACTACTATTCCGACCCCAGGGAAGACGCCGTCGTCATGAGCCTAACGCTGGGCGAACACTAATATCTCCCCCATTATCGCGGGCGCTGCAATTACATGAATGTGGGGTGAATTACCCGCTTGATTTGCCTTAGTCGATGGGCTACCATTTTTGCGTGCGAGACAATCCAACTGGAGGTTTCCAGGCCGGTACCTCCGCAACCATCCTGCCCACTCCCATCTGTCTGAAAGGAGACATGCACGAACATGGACATCGCAACCACGGATAGTCTGAAAGAAGAGTTGATAAATCGAGATCCCGAATTTCGGGAATTAGCAAGAGAACATCATAAGTACGAAGAACGTCTTAGTGAATTATCAGCTCTCTCCTATCCGAGTGATGAGGAACAACTGGAGGAAATTACGCTTAAGAAGAAGAAACTGGCCCTCAAGGATCAGATGTATTCGATGATGGCGCAATATCAAAAAGCACAGAGTCTGAGCCACTGAAACTGCCCACTGGCGGTTTCTCCGAATTTAGGATTGAAGGGGACGTGGAACCAAAGTTGCGCGTCCCCTTTGACGTTAAAGGGGGGAGCATTGGTCATTGGTCATTTGACATTTTTCATTTGTCATTTTCGGAGTTCCTTTTGTGGCCATGATCTACTCAAGAGGATTCCTAAATGGCAAATGAGAAATGTCAAATGACCAATGACCAATGACTTATTCTACATTTGAGTATCGTTCGGGAAGGTATTCCTTTCATCCTGGTTCCACTGTTCGTGAGTATTGCGACAGCAATCCTCGGATTGTGGTACGTCAGCCTGCTGTTTCTCATCGTAGCGGCCTTTATGGCGTACTTCTTTCGCGATCCTCATCGTGTTCCTCCCGACGATCCGAAGGTTGTTGTAGCGCCTGCTGACGGTCGCGTCACACGCGTTAAACCGGTGGCGTCGGAACCGGGATCTCCGACAGTTGTCAGCATTTTCTTGTCGCCGCTGGACGTGCATATCAACCGCTCGCCGATTGCCGGGACGATTACAGACTCGGTTTACACGCGCGGGAAGTTTCTGATGGCCACGAATGAGATGGCGAGTCTGGTTAACGAACAGAATGCGCTAACTATTCACGGCGAGATCACAGTTGTTTGTAAACAAATTGCCGGGATCCTTGCCCGGCGCGTAGTTTGCTGGAAAAAGGCTGGCGACACGTTGGCCTTAGGCGAGCGTTTTGGCATGATTAAGTTCAGCTCGCGCACCGACCTGGTGCTTCCGGCTAACGTAAAGGTCACCGTTACAGAAGGTACGCGCGTGCGCGGGGGCACAACGGTGATTGGGAGAATCTTATGAGTGCCAAGTCAGAGGAATTAGACCACGAGCGTTCGAATCCGCCGCGACGGGGATTGAAGAAGGGCCTCTACTTGATTCCTTCGGCGTTTACGGCCGCGAACATCGCCATGGGCTTTCTCTCCGTGATGTCGTCGCTTCGCGGTTTTCAACTACTAGGTGGCGCGAATCCGGACGTTTGGGCTGCCTCGGCCCACTTTAACACCGCTGCCATAGCGATCGGCTTCGCGTTGCTGTTTGATATGGTCGACGGTCGTATCGCGCGCCTCACGAAGACCACCACTGAAATCGGCATTCAACTCGACTCAATAGCCGACGTCGTCACTTTTGGCCTCGCGCCCGCGGTCCTTGCTTACGTTTGGGGCTACGGAATTACTCTCGGGAAGGGAGAGGAGCTTCACCAACTCGCCTGGTTTGTGTCGTTTATTTACTTGATGTGCGGCGCGTTTCGTCTCGCGCGCTTTAACGTTCAGGCATCGCGGCCACGAGTCATGGCTGAAGGCGCGTTAAAGACCGACAAGAAGAGCTTCGTAGGTTTGCCGATTCCAGTCGCCGGCGGTTTCATCGCCGCACTCGTGCATTTCTCACCTTTGCCGCTCATCTATTTCGGACCAGAGCGTTCGAGGATCTACGCGGTACTGCTGATGGTGTGGGTGGGTGTGCTTAGTTTAATGATGGTCAGCACGCTGCGTTTTTCGAGTTTCAAAACAGTAGGCACTAACACGCGGAGCATGCGTCCGATCATTTTCGCGTTGGCGTTGCTTGTGCTCGTCTTTCTTTACTCGAAATACGTACTGCTGGCGATCGTGGTGATGTATATCCTGCACGGACTACTGTCGCGCGTGGTGGGCGTCTTTTGGCGACGCAGCGATTCTGCCGAAACAAAGATTGAAGCGAACCCGGTAAGACGATCCTAAGGTTTTGCAGCCGGCGGTTTTGCCGCTGAGCCTGATGGATGCGCGAACGCGAGTAATCCGTGTTCAGTTGTAACGATCACGGCGTCGCCAACCAGGATCGGCGAAGCTGAACTGGTCAATTCTTCCTCGGTGGGAAGCGAATTAACCTGCTTCCCGTCTTTCAACGACAACACCACCGCCGATGTACTTGAAAGTGGCGTAAAGAGCGCCGCTTCCGCGATGGTCAACGGCTGCGATGAGATTCGGCCCGGTAACTGCTTCTTCCAAAGCATCGCGCCTTTGTCGTTCAAGAGATAAGCAAAATTATCAAGGGAAGCGGCGAGCAGCATGTCGCCTGTGAGTGTGACCGCTTCAACACCCGCTCCCGTCCGCTTGCGCCATCTTAACCGGCCTTTGTCGGCGCTGACGGCATAGACATAACCATCACCAGAACCGAAGTAAACGTTTTCATGGTCTACCGCGACTGGTCCACGTACCGCGCCCTTCGTGCGAAAGCGCCAGAGCAGTCGACCAGTTGTTTCTTCGAGGGCGAGCAACGACCCGTCCTCGCTGCCGAAGTAGACGCGGCCGGATTTCAGAACTGGCTGGCCGGCGAACGGTGATGCGAAAGGTATCGACCACAGAACGCCGCCCGTATGCTTATCGAAAGCGTAGGCGCGGCCGTCGCTGCCGCCGGCAAACACCTTGCCTCCACCGAGAGCGATTGCGCCTTTCACCGGCGTGATGAGTGGCGTCATCCATTGAGTAACACCACCTTCGCGACTCAGCGCTCGTAACGCTCCACCGGGACGACGTGGTTCGGTTGGTGCTCCAGTAGTTTCCGATGCGACGTAGATTGCGGAGTCGTCTGCGATGGGAGATGCTGAGAGTTCGCCGCCCATGTCGGAACGCCAGTAAAGCTGACCATCGCGCGCGGTGAGCGCAACGATCGTTCCACCTGCAAGCGGCAGGTAGATGCGCTCTTTATCGAATGCGGGCGTGAGGTTCAACGTAGTGTTTGACTGGTATCGCCAACGCACCGTCAAGGGCTCCGACAAAAGCACGCCCGAGTCCGCGCGCACTGCGAAGTTTGCGAAGAGCGCAAACACCAGGCTAACCAAAACTACTATCCTTTGCGCCTTTGCGCCTTTGCGGGAGAGAAGTTTGGGACGCGTGCGTGTGCCAGCGCGAAAAGATGCCTCCCGCAAAGGCGCAAAGGCGGAAAGAAACACCAGTTTTTTCGGATCGATTCTTCTTTGTGTATAATCAGCCACTCTCTTATTCCACGTTAACAAAACCAGGCGCTGAGGTTTTCTTGAGTAACGTCCCGCAGCACGAAACAGTAATAATACTTGACTTCGGATCACAGTACACACAACTAATAGCCCGGCGCGTTCGCGAAGCCGGCGTATATTGCGAGATCCTTCCGTTCAACGCTTCGATCGAAGCCATCAATGCGCGATCGCCCAGAGGTTTAATCTTCTCCGGCGGGCCTTCATCTGTTTACGATGCGAGTGCGCCAAAGCCGGATCCGCAACTACTCGAGTCGATCGACTGTCCATCACTCGGAATCTGTTATGGCTTTCAGGTCTTCGCACGCGAGCTTGGCGGTGCTGTCGTCGCTTCGCCTAATCGAGAGTTTGGTTACGCGCGTCTGAAAGTCCTCGACGTCACCAGCAGGCTCTTTCAAGGTCTGCCTGCTGAGATGGACGTTTGGATGAGTCATGGCGATCACGTGACGGAAATTCCGGAAGGCTTTCATGTGACGGCGTTGACCGACGACGCGCTGAACGCGATGGAGAACGAGAGCCGCGGGATCTATGGTGTGCAGTTTCATCCGGAGGTTGCCCACACACCGCTCGGCGCGCAGGTGTTGCGCAACTTTCTGTTCTCCGTTTGTGGTTGTCGCGGCGACTGGTCACCCGAAGCTGTGATCGAGGAACAAGTCGCGCGCATTCGCCAACAGCTCGGCGACAGTGGACGGGTCGTGTCGGGGTTGTCTGGTGGTGTTGATTCGACGGTGGCGGCTGCGTTGGTCCATCGCGCCGTCGGCGATCGTCAGACGTGCATATTTGTCGACAATGGATTGTTGCGCGAAGGTGAGTTTGAGTCGACGCTTGCGCTGTTGCGGCAGAGCATGAAGTTGAACATCGCCGGCGTTCGCGCTGGGGATTTGTTCCTCGAAGCTTTACGTGGCGTGACCGATCCGGAAGAGAAGCGAAAGCGCATCGGTAAGGTTTTCATCGACGTGTTTGAATCAGAAGCACGACGACTTGGCGACGTCGGTTATCTGGTCCAGGGAACTTTGTACCCGGACGTGATCGAGTCTGTTTCAGTGCGTGGACCGTCAGCCGTTATTAAGAGCCATCACAACGTAGGCGGGCTGCCGGAGAAGATGAATCTGAAACTGATCGAGCCGCTGCGCGAACTGTTTAAAGACGAAGTGCGATTGATCGGAAGAGAGCTTGGCGTGCCGGAAGACATTCTCGGTCGACATCCGTTTCCCGGTCCTGGGCTCGCCGTTCGGATTCTTGGTGATATTACGGAAGAGAAGATTCGTCTAGTCCAGGCCGCCGACAGGATTCTCGACGAGGAGTTGCGCCGCGCCGAGTTGTACAACTCAGTCTGGCAGGCCTTTCCGGTTTTGTTGCCCGTGTCGACTGTCGGTGTCATGGGTGATGAACGAACCTACGAGCGCGTTGTTGCGATTCGTGCTGTCACCAGTGTCGATGGCATGACTGCCGACTGGGCACGCCTGCCGCACGATCTGCTGGCGCGAGTTTCCGGGCGAATGGTTTCTGAAATCCGGGGTGTCAATAGGGTTGTTTACGATATTAGCTCAAAACCGCCTTCAACGATCGAGTGGGAGTAGATATTGGTCCCAGTCATTGGTCATATATCATTTGACATTTTTCATTTGTCATTTGTTAGCACGTTGACGGCTTTAAGTTCGTTCAAGCTTTAGATCGAGTCCCTCGTCCAACGAAATGACAAATGAAAAATGTCAAATGATATATGACCAATGATTGGGATTCTTCCACGACTACACGCAACAAATGACTGACCAACAATTCGTACACCTACACCTTCATACTGATTACAGTCTTCTTGACGGCGCCATTCAAATAAAGCCCCTCTCCAATCGCCTTGAAGAATTGGGAATGCCGGCGTGTGCCATGACGGACCATGGAAACATGTTCGGCGCGATCTCTTTCTACAACGCCATGAAGAACAAGGGCGTGAAGCCGATCATCGGTTGCGAGACCTACATCACGCGCGGCAATCGGAGAGAAAAAGCCGCGAGTGCGCCGGGTGAAAAAGCAAACTTTCATTTGATCCTGTTGGCCCAGACTTACGAAGGCTATCAGAACCTCGTGCGCCTCACGTCGAAAGCTTACACGGAAGGCTTTTATTACAAGCCGCGGATCGACAAAGAGCTGCTTGCCGAACACAGCAAAGGATTGATCGGTCTTTCGGCGTGCATGTCAGGCGTGCCGTCGGCGATGCTGGCTCAGGACAAGTGCGATGAAGCCGCTAAAGCGGCAATCGAGTTTGAAGAGATACTCGGAAAAGGGAACTACTTTCTCGAGATCCAGGAACACGGACTCGAACCTCAACGCCGGATTCGCAAATCGTTAGTTGAGCTTTCGAAGCGCACCGGTGTGCCTTTGGTGGCTACGAACGATGCGCATTATTTGATGCCTGACGATGCGCGCGCCCACGATGTGCTCCTATGTATTGGGTCAGGCAAGACAGTCAACGAAACTAATCGCCTCAAGTATGGAACTCCCAACTTCTATGTGCGCTCAGCGGAAGAGATGTGGCGCATCTTCGGCGACGAACTGCCCGAGGTGCTGACGCGCACGGTCGACATCGCCGAACGATGCGAGTTGAAGTTGCCGACGGACATCAACCATCTGCCGCAGTATCCGATCCCGCAATCAGGAGAAGGACTGTCCGAGGATGCTTACTTCGAGAAGGTCGTGCGCGAAGGTTTTGAACGCCGGCGCCAACAGGTCTGGGATCCAATCGCGGCGCGCGGGGAACTGAAACAACCGCTAACGGATTATCAGACGCGACTGACGAGCGAGATCCAGATGATCAAGCAGATGGGATTTCCGGGTTACTTCCTCATCGTCTGGGACTTCGTTCGTTACGCGAGAGAGCATGCGATCCCGGTCGGACCGGGACGAGGTTCCGCGGCAGGGTCGCTCGTCGCTTACTGTCTGGAGATCACGGACGTCGATCCGCTGCAATACGACCTCCTGTTCGAGCGTTTTCTTAACCCAGGTCGCGTCTCGCTGCCCGATATCGATATCGACTTCTGTGTTCGTGGCCGCGGCGACGTCATCAACCACGTCGCTGATCTCTACGGCCGCGACTCCGTCTGCCAGATCATCACGTTCGGGACGCTCGCTTCGAAGGCTGCCATCAAGGACGTCGGCCGAGCCCTTGAAGTGCCTTATGCGGACGTCGAACGAATAGCCAAACTGATTCCACCTCCGGTTCGTGGGCGCAATGTCAGCATCAGCCAGGCACTTGAACAAGTACCTGAACTCCGCAAAGAGATTGAGACCAATCCGCAGGTTAAAGAAATACTTGAGATCGCCCAGCGGCTCGAAGGCTGCGCTCGTCACTCGTCAGTTCACGCCGCCGGTGTGGTGATTTCTCCTCTGCCGCTCCAGGAACTGATCCCGATCGCCGTCTCAGGGAAGGAAGAACTCACTACCCAATATGTCATGTCGGATCTCGAAAAGACCGGCATGCTTAAGATGGATTTCTTAGCGCTTACCGCTTTAACTGTTATAAATGACTGCTTAATCAGCATTAAGCAGTCGCTTGGGGAAGAGATTAAGTGGTCCGATATAGCGCTTAACGATGCTAAAGCTTTAGCGGTTTTTGCTGAAGGAAGGACTGAAGCGGTCTTCCAGTTTGAGTCGTCAGGGATGCAGGAGATCTGCCGGAAGCTGAAGCCTAAAGGCCTCGAAGATCTCGCGGCGCTCAATGCGCTCTACCGTCCTGGCCCGCTCGACGGAGGTATGGTCGACGAGTTCATTCTCCGGCACCACGGCAAGAAGAGTGTTCGCTACATCACGCCGGAGATGAAGGAGATTCTCAACAACACCTACGGCATCATTGTCTACCAGGAGCAGATCATGCAGCTCGCGCAGAAGCTTGCGGGCTACACACTTAGCGAAGCCGACCTCATGCGCCGCGCGATGGGGAAGAAGAAGCGCGAGGAGATGGCCGTCCATGAAGAGAAGTTCATTTCCGGCGCCGTCGAGCGCGGCATCAAGCGAGAAAAGGCTGAGAAGATCTTCTCGCTGATGGCCCAGTTTTCGGATTACGGATTCAACCGCAGCCACAGCGTCGCCTACGCCTATCTAGCTTTTCAGACCGCGTATTTAAAGGCACACTATCCGGAGCATTTCTATGCGGCCGTGCTCTCGAACGAAGCCCAGGACGCGGCTAAGGTGTTTAAGTACTCGAAGGAGTTAAGGGCGCAAAGAGTGGTCCTGCTTCCACCCGACGTCAACGAGAGCAACTCCGGTTTTACCCCTTTAAGCGGCGCGATCCGGTATGGTCTGACCGCGATTAAGGGACTGGGCAACTCGGCGGTTAAAGCGATTTGCGAGGCCCGCGGACCCGCTCCGTTCCGCTCGTTCTTCGATTTTGCCGAGCGAGTGGACTCTGCTACCTTGAACAAGCGCGTTCTGGAGAGTCTGATAAGCGCGGGGGCCTTCGACTCGCTGAAAGACGGACGGCCCGTACATGCGTGGCGCGGAGGTCTGCAGAGTTCGATTGATGCTGCGTTCGCGCGGGCGGAGGGTGCAAAGCGTGATCGGATCCGCGCCAGCACCGGCCTCTTCGGTTCGATGGCGGAAGAAGTGGATTTCACCAACGAGCTCCCGGCAACGCTGCTGGGCTGGACTCCGATGGAAATGCTGAACGCCGAGAAAGCGGCTCTTGGGTTCTACATCACCGGTCATCCACTCGAGCGCTACGTCGAGACGTTGCAGAACTTGAAAGCCGTTCCTTCTTCGGAGCTGCCTAACGTCACGAGCGGAACTCGGGTGACCTGTGGCGGTATCATTGCCGACGTGCAATTGAGGACCACAAAGAAGGGCGACAAGTTTGCGCTGCTCCGTTTGGAAGATGAGGCGGGTGGCACCAAGTGCGTGTTATGGCCCGAGGTTTACCGGAAGCACTCGGCGCTGCTGCAAAGTGATCTCCCGGCAATAATCATGGGCCGGCTGGAACTCAGTGAAGACAATCCGCCGACGATCATTGTCGATCAGGTGCAAAGCATCGACGCGTCCGCGCGGCAGAACGAGTTCATGGTCCTGCGGCCACCGCGGGACGAAGATATTTCAACGCTCTACGATTCCATTTTGAGCGTCTTGAGTACGAACCCCGGTGACACCGATGTTGCGATCGAGACCAGGACAGACGACGGGCTGGTCGTTCGCATCCAGGCCAACAACGCTTTACGCGTGAAGCGATGTAACGAACTGGAAGAGGCCTTGAAGAAGATCGGCTGTGTTATCAGTTTCGAAAAAGAGACGCAGATGAGTAAGAGTCTAAGATGAGCTCCCCAAAGATGCGAAAGAAAGACAAAGAAGAAGCGCCTCCAAAACCGGTTGAAACGCGGACGGCGTTTGAACGTGTGCAGCTCGCGCGGCATTCCGATCGGCCTTACACCCTCGATTTGATCGAGCGGCTATTTGAGGATTTCGTCGAGCTCCATGGCGACAAGCGCTTCGCTGAAGATCCGGCGATCGTTTGCGGCCTCGCACGTTTTCATGGCTTGCCGGTGGCCGTCGTGGGCCATCAGAAGGGACGCGACACAAAGCAACGTAGTTATCGAAACTTCGGCATGCCGAAGCCCGAGGGCTATCGGAAGGCGTTGCGTGTGATGAAGCTTGGGGAGAAGTTTGGCCGGCCCATCTTTACTTTCATCGACACGCCCGGCGCGTATCCAGGGATCGACGCGGAGGAACGCGGACAAGCGGAAGCAATCGCTTACAACCTGCGCGAGATGGCGAAGATCAAGGTGCCAATCATCGTTACTGTTATCGGTGAGGGTGGATCTGGCGGAGCGTTGGCGATCGGCGTAGGCGATCAGGTGCTGATGCTCGAGAACTCGATCTATTCGGTGATTAGTCCTGAAGGTTGCGCGGCGATTCTCTGGAAAGATTCAACTAAAGCGGATCGCGCAGCTGAAGGTCTGCGCCTCACAGCCCAACATCTCTACGAATCGGGACTCATCGACAAGATCATTCCCGAACCTGAAGGCGGCGCCCACAACGACTACGATCAAACAGCTCGTTATCTCGATTCAGCATTGAGTGAACGATTGGCGGAAGCGGTCAGTTGTTCAACCGAGGACAGATTAAGTCGTCGCTACAAGAAACTCCGCGGCTTCGGCCGCTGGGGCACGAGCGACGTCGCGACGCCAGCCGGCTAGCATTAACTCACATCATGACTCTGTGGCCGATCATAGTTAGGCTGCACCACCTCTTCACTGATGGAGACCACATGAAAAAGCAACTCACATTACTCACGGCGTTTTTCGTCATAGTTCTCGGCTGTTCCACGCCGAGTCGAGTCAGTTCGCAAGACAAGAACCCTAAAGGCCAGGCCACGCCGAGTGCCACCGAATCTTCCGCTCAGGCCACCCAGGCGGCGCAGGCGATGAAAGCGTTGAGAGAAAAACTCCTCACGTCTTCTGCGGAGGATCTGGGCCTCAGCGGGAAAGACGCGAAGGCGAAAGTCTTTGGCGTCCTGATGGAAATCGCATTTCCCTCAGGCGTTAGCACCGTAGTTTCCATTGGGGATGGCACGGCAAGTCTCTACACGAGCACCGGGGGCGGAGTCCTTGGCGGTTATAGCGCGCGCGAGGAGGCCAAACGATTCGTTGCACAGGCGGCGAAGCATCTCGCGGGAATGAAGTTGACAAAATCTTTCCCGTACCCGCAGGTCGGGCGCATAAAGTTCTACGTGCTGACACGGGAAGGCGTTTACACCGACGAAGCCGACGAAAACGAGTTGGTTGGTGGGCAACATGCCCTGTCGCCACTCTTCATCGCCGGGAATGATGTCTTGACCGGATTACGGACCGCAAGCGAGCGGGTGAAGCCGAGTGGCAAGCCGTAAATTCAACCCGATCAGATTGTGAACCGGAAAGTTAGACGAGGTGGCCCAGCGTCAGAACGGAATGTCGTCGTCGGACAAGTCGCCCGGTGGTTCGGAGGGGCCGCCTCCGGCGGTTGCTGACGCAGCGCGTTCCGATTGCTGCTCATCGCCTCGACCGCCGATGAACTGCATATCCGTAGCCGTCACTTCCAGCGACTGTCTCGGCTTTCCATCACGATCGACGTACTCTTCCACGCGCAAGCGTCCTTCGATGTAAACCTGACGACCTTTTTGCAGATACTGTGAGGCAGTTTCCGCCTGGCGGTTCCACAGCGTAACGCGGAACCATGTAGTTTGATCCTGCATCTCGCCATTTCGATCTTTGCGGCGCTCATTCGTGGCCAGGCTGAAGGTACAAACTGGGGTACCTTGCGCCGTGTAACGCAACTCAGGATCGCGACCCAGATTTCCCACGATAATTACTTTGTTAAAGGACATGAGGAACCTTTCTTTTTCGGGAGATTAGCCACCCAACCTACGCGAGATGGCGCAGATAAGGCCCCGATCATCGTCACCGTTATCAGTGAGGGTGGATCCGGCGGAGCGTTGGCGATCGGTGTCGGCGATCAGGTGCTGATGCTTGAGAACTCGATCTATTAGGCGATCAGTCCGGAAGGTTGCACGGCGATTTCGCCAGGGTGTGACAGAAATCCCGATGTTTGTTTTCGTCCTGCACCTTCGCTTCAGTTCTGCCTCACACAGATCAAGCTTCTACTTTGAGTTCGATGTCCCGCAAGAGTGTGAACGAGTGCTCTAGCGTCGCCTCGGAGAGCCCTTAAAGGTTGCTAACTTTCACGCCCTCAATCCTAATGTGCATATTGGGTTGTTCGACCATCTTTCCTTGAAGCTGGAAAGAATCGCCTGACACGTTACCAGATAACTCAAGGTTGAATTCTGGTAACGGCCCGAATATGGATTCGCCTTGTTGATGGCGAACGACCTGCATTTGAGCAGTTCCCGTCTCACCTTGCACATTACTTGAGCCTTTGTAGAAATACGATTGATCTCCTCCATAGACTCGACCGTCGAAAAATATCGCCGTTCCTGATCCTAAATCTCCGGTAGTTGGCGAGCTAAATTTGACTGAATAGATACCATTCTGCATAGTTCTTTCCTCTCCGGCCGCAACAGGCCAAGTGAAAACCCAATCCGTTGCTAGACATTCAAATCGTATTGCGAGGAAAAGGCGGGTTGAACGGCAAACATCGCGTGTCTGTGGGGCATCAAGCGTCAACGCTCACCGCCTTATTTGGTCACGCGCAATACGTGTCGGTATTATACGCCTACTGTCCGCTGCCTGGTCAAATCAAATCTGTGAATAAAAGAGAGTACGAAGAGGACCATAAGCGTTTGAATGATCAAGCTATTCGCAGAAGGTCTCAGATTACAGCGAAGCTACGCATGAAGCCGCGCTGCAAGGTCACATCGCCGCTCTGAAAGAGGATTTGCAGAAGAATCTGACTCTGTTCGGCTGATAGCTACTGGGCCACCGAGCATTTACATGTCGCGACTCACTCGTTACGAAAAGATTCGGACTAAGCAGCCACTTCGCACGGATTGCCCCCATAGCGGAGAGCTTGCTGGCTAGCAAGTTTGTTGCCTACTGCTTAATTCCCGCAAGAGGCACCGTGACAGATTGGCCGTTAGCGGTCGTTATACGCGCTGTCCCTGACATTTTGTCACCGTCAATTGTAGCGAGGAGATCGATGGTCACTTGTTGACGATCAATTACATCTTGAAACGATGCGCTAATAGTATTGCCGCTCAGATCAATTCTGTTAACAGGAGTAGTTCCGTAAGGCGACCTGAATTGGCCGGTCAGCCGATTACCTGTCGATGTGATCAGAAACCTAGTTTGTGATGACTGACTTCGCAACGTCAGCGTCACCAACCAAGTGCCGACTATATTGACGGCCTTCGCGGACGTCTCGTCAGTGGTTGACGCGTTCGTCGCCTCCGAAGCTCTCGGTTCAGCCGACAAATTCGGGTTCGTTAACAGGGAACTCGCACGATCCGTATGAACTCGCGCTGCCTCCCACAACGTGGACAATACATAACTCCGAGGCAGTGCCAACGTGCTCCGGTTGCCGGGAACCAATTCGGTCGGTTGCAGCGAATACTTCCTAATGAGCGTTAAGCCAGGCTCGGCGGTCGGAAGCATGAAGTCGTAGCGCAGCATTTGATTCCAAGCTTGCCCGGCATCGACGTAGGCTTCCATTGCTAAAACTAATTCAATCTTAAGATCACCCGATTGCATTCGCGAAACCGCTTCGTCGACTTCATTTTTAACGTCAATCAGACGCGAACCGTATTCTTGAAAGTTGATGCCGACGGCCGTGGCACCGGCTAATTTCCTTAATGAACGAAGCGCGCGATTGGCGTCTTCATCTTTCGAATGCTCGGGTGTCGCAAGCTGTTTTGATACAAACTCTGGTGCAAAGACAACACTCACTACGTCATCGAGTTTGATTTTTAGCAAGTTACCGGCAACTTCCATTTGAATGACTGACGCATCAGCCTGAATAAACTGACCAGTAACCGGGGCACCAGATTTCAAGTTGATCGTGACTTGACGTCGCCCTTCGGGTTGCTTCTGCTCATTTTCAAGCTCGGTAGTTGGTGAGGGCTTTGGTTGCGCGGGTGAGGGCCTGGGTCTCTGACCGAACGCAATGACAATATTTAGAACAGTGAACCCGATAATAAGGTTCGACCGAGCGAGGTGTCTCATTGAAGGTTCATCTATAAGACATGGGGGCTTCGTATGGTGAGGCCGTCGGCTTGCGTCGTCGGAGGATTCGACCGCGACCCACCGTTTATCCACTTCCGAGCGTTCTAAAACGGAATGTCGTCGTCGGACAAGTCGCCGCCTGGTGGTTCGGAGGGGCCTCCTCCGGCGGTTGCTGATGCAGCGCGTTCCGATTGCTGCTCATCGCCTCGACCGCCGATGAACTGCATATCCGTAGCCGTCACTTCCAGCGACTGTCTCGGCTTTCCATCACGATCGACGTACTCTTCCACGCGCAAGCGTCCTTCGATGTAAACCTGACGACCTTTTTGCAGATACTGTGAGGCAGTTTCCGCCTGGCGGTTCCACAGCGTAACGCGGAACCATGTAGTTTGATCCTGCATCTCGCCATTTCGATCTTTGCGGCGCTCATTCGTGGCCAGGCTGAAGGTACAAACTGGGGTACCTTGCGCCGTGTAACGCAACTCAGGATCGCGACCCAGATTTCCCACGATAATTACTTTGTTAAAGGACATGAGGAACCTTTCTTTTTCGGGAGATTACTAACGGCTCGATACTACTAAGGGAGAAGTGAAGAATCAAGCGAACCCATTTTCCGTGTGCGTTAAATCTCTCGGACAGGTTTCCCGCAAAGGCGCAAAAGACGCAAAGTAAATCGTAGGCGTTCAAGGTTTTTCTTTGCGTCTTGGCGTCTTTGCGGGAGAATCTCAATTGTCGCGTTTGACAAATGATTTCTGATAGACTGTCGGCATTGTTGCATCGGTTTTTAAGCGAATGAAGCCGCGAGTCTATATCGAAACATTCGGCTGCCAGATGAACGTAGCCGACTCCGAACGCGCAGCTACCGGTTTGCGCGCTTCCGGCTACGATCTCTGCGACTCGGCAGACGATGCCGATGTAGTGCTTCTAAACACTTGTTCCGTACGCGAGAAAGCTGAACAAAAAGTCTACACGCGGATCGGTGAGATTCGCGCACCGCAAGCAGGGAAGTCGCTTCCGCTGGTCGGCGTGATGGGCTGCGTGGCCCAACTCGAAGGCGATTCGATCTTTGAACGCGCACCGTCGGTCAACATGGTGATCGGAACTCGTGCAACCGATCGCATCTCGTCATTGATCGAGCGCGCCCGTGAAGGCGAACGCAAAGTCATCGATCTCAACGAACGAGACGAGAACGAGGCGTGGGACGTTTCTCCCGTCGAACGACACTCGCCGCACGTCGCGTTTATTCCGATCATCGAAGGCTGCAACAAGTTTTGTTCGTTCTGTATCGTTCCGTATTCACGCGGGCGTGAACGCAGCCGCCCGGCAAGCGAGATTGTTGCCGAAACAAAGAAACTCCAGTCACTCGGATACAAAGAGATTCACCTGATCGGCCAGAACGTTAACAGCTATCGCCCGCGCGTCGAAGATGGCCTCGAAGGTTTCCCGGGCGCTACTCCTTTCTGCCGTCTGTTGCGGGCAGTCGCGGCGACCGGAATGCCGCGCATCAAGTTCACCACATCGTTTCCACGCGATTTCCACCCAGACATCGTTTCCGCGATCGAAGAGAACACGAACCTCTGCGACTGGATCCATCTTCCAGTGCAGTCAGGGAGCGATCGCGTCCTGAAACTGATGCGTCGCGGTCACAAGCGCAACGATTATCTGGAACGGATCCATCGCATCAAGAGCTCCAATCGTCGTTTGGCTTTGACGAGCGACATCATTGTCGGCTTTCCAGGCGAAACTGATGACGACTTCCGCCAAACGATCGAACTCGTCGAAGCATGTGAGTACGACAGTCTTTACATCTTCAAATACTCGCGCCGCGCCGGCACACCGGCCGCCAATTTCGACGACAACGTATCGGAGAAAGAAAAGAAAGACAGATTCCTTGAACTCGAAAAGGTTCAGCGACGAACTCAGGACAAGATTTATCGTTCATACGTTGGACGCACGTTGAGTGTGTTGGCGGAAAAACAGAGTTCGCGATCGGAAAGCGATCTCTCCGGACATTCCACCTGCCACAAAGTCGTGAATTTCACCGGCGACCGTAGTCTGGAAGGTGAAATCGTGGACGTGTTGGTGACTGGAGCAAAAATCAATAGTCTTTACGGGCAATTGGTAGATCGGGCAGCGTAGTGTAAGGGGTACGTATGGAAATCGAAGTAAAGATCCGAGCCTTGATGATGGATCCGAACAGCGGAACTCCGATTATCATCCTCAAAGATGTGCAGAGTGATACGATGCTGCCGATCTGGGTGGGTGCTTACGAAGCAAATGCCATCGCTTTGGAGATTGAAAAGATTGCGCCGCCGCGGCCGATGACTCATGATCTGTTGCGAAACCTGATCGTCCAGCTCGGCGTCCAGGTGGAACGAGTGGTAGTGACGAGCCTGCGTGACAACACGTTCTTTGCGGTGATCGAGATGCGAAACAGTGAAGGGAACCGCATGGTGCTTGATTCACGTCCGTCAGACGCCATTGCTTTGGCCCTGCGTGCTGATTGTCCGATTTACGTTGACATGGAAGTGATCAAGGCGTCGCGCAACACAATACCTACCGACGATGCAGAAGAAAGTGAAATGACTTCGACTGAAGAGGAATGGCCCGACGTGATCGGCGAAGCCGGCGATTTGCCTATGTAGTTTTGGGCCGATGTAACCTGGGCTAACTTAGTTTTATGAACCACTGGAGCATGAGATTGCCACTGTGCAGCGAATGGTAATCGCCATCGCCAATCAAAAAGGTGGGGTAGGGAAGACTACTACCGCCATCAACTTGGCCGCCGCCTTCGCCCGCAAGGGAAAACGTGTCCTACTTCTCGACCTCGATCCTCAAGCCAACAGCTCAATCTCGTTCCTCGATCCGGCCAACGTCGACCGATCTGTCTACGAGTTAATGACGGACGGCCTGGCTCCGGTTGAGCAATCGGTTTACGCGACGCCGGTGAAGAACCTCGACGTCGTTCCTGCGCGTATCAATCTGGCGAAGCTTGAGTCAAAGCTGGTCGGCGACTTCGACGCACCGTTTCGTCTCAAAGATCGGCTTGAGCCGTTTAAGCAGCAGTATGAAGTGATCGTGATCGATACGCCTCCAACCCTCGGCTTGATCACGGTCAACGCGCTCGTCGCCGCTTCGCACGTTTTGATTCCGATTCAGTCGTCGTATTTCGCGCTCGAAGGTACTGATGATCTGCTCGAGACGATCGAGAAGGTCAAAGCGCGGCCCAATCCTAATCTGGAACTGCTCGGCGTGCTGGTCACGCTGCACGACAAGCGCACCACGCTGGCGCGCGAGGTCCACGAACAGATCCGCAACGTCTTTGGTCCAAAGTTGTTCGAAACAGTGATCACGAAGAGCGTCAGGCTCGAAGAGTCGCCCGCGTACAAGGAATCGATTTTTAGTTTTGCACCCAATTCGTCCGGAGCAATTGAGTACGGAAAACTTTGTGAAGAGGTAATTAGCCGTGTCTAAAAGGGGACTTCCGACAGGACTGCAAATGCGCCACGATGCGCATTACGTCGAGGAACTTTCACAGCACCGGCCGGCACAGATCGGCAGGATGATTCCTGTGGACAAGTTGGACCCGAACCCCGAGCAGCCGCGCACTGAATTTGGCGACCTAACGGAGTTGACGGCGTCGATCGCCGAGAAGGGTGTACTCGAACCGTTGCTCGTCAAACCAAATCGACTGACGGGACGCTGGATGATCATCGCCGGCGAACGTCGTTGGCGCTCGGCACAGCGAGCGGGGCTGAAGGAAGTGCCGTGCGTCGAGATGGAAGTCGACGCTGGTACAGTGGCAGAAATCGCGCTCATCGAGAACATGCAGCGCAAGGACCTCACGGTCTGGGAAGAAGCGGACGGATTACTGGCGTTGTGCGAGAAATTTGGTTACACGCACGATGACGTAGCGCGCAAAGTTGGTAAGAGCAGGAGCACGGTTACCGAGGCACTTGCGATCGCGAAAATTCCGGACGACGTGCGTGAAGTCTGTCGCGCGGCTGAGATCAACGCGAAATCGTCACTGCTTCAGATCGTTCGCCAGCCCGATGATGAGTCGATGCGACGGTTCGCGAAGCAGATCGCATCGCAGGGTTTGAAACGTAACGACGCGAGGGAAGCGCGTCGACAGGAAATGGGACCACGCGTGGTCTCAGACTCGAAACCTTACTCGTTCAAATACGCTTCACCTGACGGAGATTTCAATGTCGAGGTTCGTTTTAAGGCGACGCAGGTGAGTGATGCGGAAGTAGCGTTGATCCTGCGCGCTGTCGCGGACGAGATCGACGACGAACCCGCTCAAACTTAGAACTTAGTGCTTAGTCAGTGGTCAGTAGTCCGTTGTCAGTTCTGTGGAGTAATCACGTCCAACTACTGACTACTGACTGCACTGACTACTGATACTGAACTGACAGTACAAAGAACCAAGCGCCCGCTACGTTATTTCGAAGCCAGGCTCTTCTTTTTCTCAGTCGCAGCACGCTTCTGTAACGCTTTGGCCCAACGCTCAAACGTGGGCTGTAACGGCTTGAACAACCTCGCACGGAAGCTGTGCTTCTTCTCGTTCCACTGCTTCAACTGCTTTTCGGTATACATGCGAATCGCCGGCTCGAGCTGTGTCTTCTTGAGCGAGTGACGCAGCGTCAAATGATAGTGTTGGCCGACCAGTGAAAACACGAGCGCAACAAGGTTGCTCTTGAATGAAAGCCGCGGAACGATTCGTTTGTGAAACGGTTTGTTGGCAGGCAACAGGACGTTGACGGCGATCTCGAACCATGGTCCCTTCGGTCCCTGCCGTGGATGATAGAGTCCGGGTAATTCCGTGGTCTGAAAGGGACCCTTGATCCGCGGGTCGGTGATGTACGGCACCAGCCTGATGCGCTCGATTCCGCGCGTGTGTTCCCGCGGCAAACTGTCAAATGCTTGCTCGATCTGTTCTACCGCGCCTTTCGGCAGTTTCCCTTCGTACTGGTTCTCAATGCGTATCGCCACAATAATCGTTTCCTGTAAACAGATGAATTCTATTTGGAGTCAGTCACTTTAGAGGGAAGGTGACGGAGGGTCAAGTGAGGTCAGTGACTGCGCCTAAACTGGCGCTGGAGACGAGTTTGGCGTACTTCGCCAGCACACCTTTTTCGTACCGTGGCGCTGGCGCACGCCATTCTTCCAATCTGTGGGTTAACTCTGCGTCCGGAACGTTCAGTTGCAATAAACCGCGTTCGGCGTCGATCGTAATCGAATCACCTTCGCGGACAAGCGCGAGCGCACCACCCACGGCGGCTTCAGGCGCTACATGCCCCACGACCAAACCATGGGTCGCACCGGAAAAACGCCCGTCGGTGATCAGCCCTACCGAGTCGCCGAGACCTACGCCGATTATTGCCGACGTGGGCGCAAGCATCTCACGCATCCCGGGTCCACCCTTCGGACCCTCATAACGGATCACGACGACGTCTCCGGGTTTGATCTGCGACGAGAGTATTGCCTGAAGACATACTTCTTCAGAATCGAAGACCCGCGCAGGTCCGGTGATGGATTTATTCTTCATCCCGGAAATCTTCGCGACCGCGCCGTCCGTGGCCAGGTTGCCGCGCAGGATCGCGAGGTGCCCCTCAGGATAGATCGCATCGTCCCACTGATGGATCACATCCTGATCGCGTCGTGGGTCCTCCGGGACGTTGGCCAGAACCTCTTCGATCGTCTTGCCATTGATCGTCATCGCGTCACCATGAAGCAGGCCGCGATGCAACAACATCTTCATCACCTGCGGAATCCCACCCGCCTTGTGCAGATCCGTTGCGACGTACTTGCCTGATGGTTTTAGATCACAAACAAGCGGGACTCGTTTTCTGAGTTCCTCAAAATCGTCGAGAGTTAGTTTCACCTTAGCAGCGTGAGCGATTGCCAGAAGGTGCAACACGGCATTAGTGGAGCCACCAACAGCCATCACGACGGCTATCGCGTTTTCAAACGCTGTACGGGTCAAAAGTTGGCGAGGAAGAATTTGTTGCTCAACGGCCCGGGCGAGAGTGCGTGCCGACTCAGCGGCGCTCTCTGCGGTTTCCGCGTCGGTCGCAGCCATCGTAGACGAATAGGGCAAGCTTAAACCCATCGCTTCGATCACGGCCGACATCGTGTTGGCCGTGTACATCCCACCGCACGATCCGGCGCCCGGACACGCCCGACGCTCGATCTCCAGCAGCTCGCCTTCGCTGATCTGTCCCGCGCAGTACCGGCCGACGGCTTCAAAGGTGCTAACTACCGTCAGATCTTCGCCGTTGAAATGACCCGGTTTGATGGTGCCGCCATAGACGAAAATCGAAGGAATGTTGAGACGCGCGATCGCGATCATCGCACCGGGCATGTTCTTGTCGCAGCCACCGATCGCCACCAACCCATCCACCGACTGCGCCTGGCAAACAGTTTCAATCGAATCGGCAATCACCTCGCGCGAAACGAGCGAGTATTTCATGCCTTCCGTTCCCTGCGAGATACCGTCGCTAACTGTGATCGTTCCGAATACTTGCGGCATCGTCTGCGACTGCCGAAGCGCTTCAATCACACGCTCGGCGAGGTGATTCAAACCGGCGTTGCAGGGTGTAATCGTGCTGTAGCCGTTCGCAACCGCGATGATCGGTTTTTGAAAGTCGGCATCTTCAAAGCCGACAGCGCGGAGCATCGCGCGATTCGGACTGCGCTCCACGCCGCGAGTAATGACATGGCTACGAGCGTTCGAACTCTTTTGGCAAGGACTAGACAAGGAAGTTACGTTTCAGTCGTGTGGCTTTGCACAAAGTCTCTTTTTCTGACTTAAGTCTCCCGCAAAGACGCAAAGGCGCAAAGCGCTACTGCGTTTTTAAAGGATTTCTTTGCGCCTTGGCGCCTTTGCGGGAGACAATCTTTCCGCAGATGTACTTTTCGTGCAAAGCTAGTTCGTATTCTTGTCGACGAGACGTCCCTCTGATAACCACGGCATCATTTCGCGCAACTTCGCGCCCACTTGCTCAATTGGATGTTCACGAGCTTCGTCGTCGAGTTGTTTAAATAATTGCCGGCCATTTCCGGCTTCCTTCATCCAGTCGTTCGCGAAAGCGCCGGACTGAATATCGGCAAGAAGCATTTGCATGCGACGTTTCGTCTCGTCGTTGACGACGATTGGACCGCGGGTCATATCGCCAAACTGCGCGGTATTGGAAATCGAGTAGCGCATTTCGGAGATGCCACCTTCGTACAGCAGATCGACTATGAGTTTCATCTCATGCAAACATTCGAAATACGCCATTTCGGGTGAATAGCCGGCCTCGGTCAACGTATCGAAGCCTGCTTTGATGAGCGAGGTCAGTCCCCCACACAACACCGCCTGTTCACCGAACAGATCGGTTTCTGTTTCTTCACGAAAGGTCGTTTCGATGATACCGGCGCGACCTCCTCCGATCGCCGAGGCATAAGATAATCCGATCAGCCGTGTATCGCCAGTTGGATCTTGATTCACAGCAAGCAAGCAGGGAACTCCCGCTCCGCGCTTGTATTCATGCCGCACGAGGTGACCCGGACCCTTTGGCGCCACCATGAACACGTTTGCGTCAGCGGGCGGCTCGATGAATCTGTAATGAATGGAGAAACCGTGCGAGAAGGCGAGATATTTACCCGGCGTGATCGACTCGGCGACCTCTCGTGCGTAGACCTCAGGCGCGAGTTCATCCGGCACAAGCATCATTACGATATCCGCCTCGGCGGCGGCCTGCGCTATCGGCAACACCTTCAAGCCCGCCTTTTCCGCCTTTTTCCAGGACGCGCTGTCAGTACGTAAACCGACAACCACATTGCAACCGGAATCGTTCAGGTTATTCGCCTGCGCAAATCCCTGACTGCCGTATCCAATGACCGCGATCTGTTTCTTGCGCAAGAGTTCAAGACTCGCGTCCTTATCGTAAAAGATGTTCATGCGTATTCCTTTCCTCGCCGGCCGCAAGCCGGTTAATAGCGATATGTCCAGTGCGTGTTATGTCACTTATCCCGATCGGGCGTAGCAACTCGATAAAGGTGTCGACTTTCTCCTTATTCCCTGACGCCTCGACGATCAATTGTGAGTGTGAAATATCAACTACCTTCGCGCGAAACACGCTGACAAGACTCAAAACCTCCTGGCGCGCAACGCCTGCCGAAGCATCCACCGTAATCAACGCCATCTCTCGCTCGATATGAGGTCGAGTGGTTACATCGTGAACTTCGCGGACGCGTGCGAGGCGTTCGCACTGTTTGACGATCTGCTCCACAGTCCGATCGTCGCCGCGCGTAACGATGGTGACCCGCGACCAATGCGGGTCCAGTGTTTCACCTACCGAGATAGTTTCAATGTTGAAGCCACGGGCGCTAAAAAGACCGACAATCCGCGAAAGCTCGCCAGGCTGGTCGGCAACGATAATAGAGAGTGTGTGACGCATGGAGTGTTCGAGCTCTTACACGCCTTCCGTCTGTAAAATCATGTCGCTCGAATTGGCACCCGCCGGCACTATCGGGAAAACGTTTTCCTCCTTTGAAACAACGACATCGATTACAACCACGCCTTTGTGCGCGAGTGCAGCGGCGAGCACGTCGTGAAGCTCGTCCGGCCTTTCGGCACGTAAGCCTAACGCACCAAACGCTTCGGCCAATTTCACAAAGTCAGGAGCAACAGAGATGTCCACTTCGGAATAGGTGCGGTCGTAAAACATTTCCTGCCACTGCCGCACCATACCCAAATAGCCGTTGTTCATGATCAGAATCTTTACCGGCAGCTCATATTGGACCGCCGTTGCCAATTCCTGATTCGTCATCTGAAAGCCGCCGTCACCTACGACCGCCACAATTGGTTGATGTGGAAATGCGACTTGAGCCCCAATCGCGGCAGGCAGCCCGAAACCCATCGTTCCCAGGCCACCACTGGTAATCAGTTGTCGTGGTCTCTTGAATGGATAGAATTGGGCCACCCACATTTGATGCTGCCCCACGTCGGTCGTAATTATCGCGTCACCGTTAGTCAAACGATGCAGCTCGGTGATGACCTTTTGTGGTTTGATCTGACGTAGCGAGCCTGTGAAGCGAAGCGGTTGTAACTGCTGCCACGCGCGGATCTGTTCCCACCAAACTTCTCTTGCGTCGAGAGTTTTTTGAAGTTCATGTTGGTCCTGTTCTCGACTTACAGCCAGAAGGCTTAACAGAGCCTCTCTCGCATCGGCGGCGATCGACAGGCAGGGAGCAACGTTCTTTCCAATGTTTGCGGGATCGATGTCGATGTGGATCACTCGTGCTTGCGGCGCAAATGTCGCCAGCTTCCCGGTCACTCGATCGTCAAACCTCACGCCCACCGCAAACAGCAGATCACTTTGCGCCACAGCCATGTTTGCCGCGTATGTTCCGTGCATCCCGAGCATGCCCAGCGAAAGTGGATGAGCAGACGGAAACCCGCCGAGACCCATTAATGTCGGTGCTACTGGTAAACGGAAAGTCTCCGCGAACATTTGCAGCGATTCGTGAGCGCCGGAGTTCGCAATTCCGCCGCCCACGTATAGTACGGGCCGTTTGGCATTCAGCAGGCCATCGAGCGCCCGCTCCAGCAACGCTCGATCGATCGGCGATACCTCGCCGGAGAAGGGAAAACCAACATGGTCAAGTCTCGAATAGGATGTTTTCGCGGCGCTGACGTCCTTCGGAATGTCAATGACGACTGGGCCAGGACGGCCTGAACGCGCAAGATAGAATGCTTCACGAACAATCCCGGCAATGTCGCTTGCTTCGCGAACGAGGTAGTTGTGTTTCACGCACGGCCGCGTGATGCCGACAGTGTCAACCTCCTGAAATGCATCTGTTCCAATCAGGTGTTTGGGTACCTGGCCGGTTATCACGACGAGAGGCGTGGAGTCCATGTAGGCATTGGCAATTCCAGTCACTGCGTTGGTAGCCCCCGGCCCTGACGTGACAAGCGCAACGCCGACGCGCCCCGATACACGCGCGTAACCTTCCGCCATATGAACAGCGCCCTGTTCGTGCCGGACCAGATAATGAGTGATTCGATCCCTGGCCCGCCACAGTTCATCATAGATGTGTAGTACCGCTCCACCTGGGTAGCCGAAGATCGTATCGACTCCTTCGTAGGTGAGCGTGTCAATCAGGATCTCAGCTCCTGTGGCCCCTTCGGCTACCGGCGCGACCGGAGCCTGCCTGGTCGCGATATTCGCATTTAATGTTTCGGTCATCATCCTGTTTCTGAACACGGGCGAAGAATTTAGCGCTCTGCCACATGGTTTGTACAATTTATTGTTTTTACAGAAACATAAATTCTGTTCGTAGACGGGTGGAGCAAACTGTGGTAAAACCGGCGAATATGGAAATGGCCCAATTGGAATATTTCACGACGGTAGTGGATGAGAAGAGTTTTTCTAAAGCTGCCACGCGGGTGTTTCGCACGCAGCCCGCTATCAGCATCGCCATACGCCGGCTGGAAGAGGAGATTGGGTTACCACTGCTTGAGAGGGAACAGAAAGTACCAGTGCTCACTGAAGCAGGGCAGGTAATGTACGATTATGCCAGGCGGATTCTTGGTTTGCGTGAAGAGGTGGGCCAGGCAATTCAAGAGCTGCAAACCCTGAAATCCGGTCGAGTCCGCGTGGGAGCGAACGAAAGCACATCCTTATATTTGCTCCCGGAACTGATTCTTGCGTTCAGGCAGCAATATCCGAGCGTGAAGGTGGAGATATATCGGCACGTGTCAAGCCGCCTCCCACTCGAGCTGCTGGACCGCCGCATCGACTTCGGGTTGATGGCCTTCGAACCGATCGATCGCGAACTGGAGACGTTTCCAGTTCTCAAGGACGAACTCGTTTTGATAATGAGTCCCAGGCATCCGCTCGCTGGGCGTTCGGCAGTAAAGGTCAAGGAGCTGGCAAACGAACCGTTCGTGGCGCACAATGTTAATTCCACCTCTCGCGCAAAAGTGATCGAAACTTTCGCCAGACAGCACACACCGCTAAATATCACTCTCGAGCTGGCAACCATTGAGACGATTAAACGATTTGTCCAGAAGCGGGTCGGACTGGCTTTCGTACCTCGCATGTGCGTTCGCGAGGAGCTGGCGCGAGGCGCGCTGGTGAGCGTTCCGGTGCGGGGACTGACGCACAATCGAACTCTCTTTGTCGCACATCGCCGTTGTACCAACCTCTCACCAGCCGTAGCCGCATTCCTCGAGCTCCTGCGCACCTACACGCAGAAGCCGTAAGCCACCGCTTAACGACGGTCTAACTCGGCAAGCATCTTTCTTGCAGTCTCGGCCTGAACCGGATCAAAGGCTGAATTCAACGCCGCGGCTACACGAAGATGCTGAATTGCTCTGTCTCGAATGTTCAGAGTCTTGTAGATTACGCCTGCGTGATAGTTGATGCGCGCATCTTTGGTACCAGTTCGAAGCGCCTCGTTCATGAGTTTCTTTGCTTCCGGCAGAAGTCCGTTTTTGAAAAGTGCCCAGGACAGGGAATCACAAGTAAAGATATCTTTGCGCACTTCGTATTCACGCCTCGCAAGAGTTAGCGACTCTCCGAGATTACGGTCGTGGTCCAACCAGTAATTGAGCATGTGCCGCCAGGATCTTTCGATAACTGCATTTTCATGTTCGAGAGTTTCAAACTTTTCATATTCCTTTCGAGCAGCGCCTTCATCACCAAGGAGTGTGTAGAGATCGCCAAGCATCTGCGCCGCATCGGCGGAGCTCGGTTCGCGTTTGCAAAGCACAATGGCTCCTTGAATGTCGCCCGCTGCCAGACGAGCATGGGCTTTTCCACGTAAAGCCAGAGCGTGATCCGGGAATAGCCGGAGCGCTTCATCAAACTCACGCTCGGCTGCATCCAAACTTCCGTCGTTCATTAGTTCGTTTCCGAGTTGTACGCGGCACCATGCAACGCCTTCGGGATCGGTTGGATTAGCGGCCTTCACCGCGGCCATCATCGCCTGGATGGCGCCCTGCGTATCGCCATGCAACGATCGTAAATATGAAACTCGCGCGTATGAAGAACTGTCAGGTCTCAGGTCGACCATTTTTTGAGCAGACTTCACTGCGCCGGTATAGTCACCCAACTCGACCAGCGCATCTGTAATCTGGCCCCAGACATCGTGATCGTCAAGGCGAACAGTCTGCGCGCGACGAGCCGTTTCCAATGCCTCGGAAAAACGGTGGTAAGTCAACTCGAGTTTTGCACGAAGCTTGAGGGCGTCATAGTTGTCCGGTTCGACTCGAAGTGAGCGCGTAATCGCCTCGTCGGCATCGGCATTGAGATCGAATTTAGCGGTCTCTCTCGCCTTCTGCATGTAAGCAGATGCAAGTTGGTTGTAACCCTCAGACCTGTCGGGCATCTGTTTAATAACCTGCCTGGCGCGAAGAATTCGTTTGTCTGTTCTGTCCGAAGTCGGTGATCCCGGTGCACTCACGCCTGGATTTGTTCGCGAGTTAAAGGAAGATCTAAAACCGATGACACCAAGCGCCAGAACACTAACACTAGTTAAGAGAAGAGCTGCCAACTTGATCGTTCTCATTTTTTGCTCCTGTGTTTTAAAGAGTGCGAGCGTGCTGCCCGCACTCTTCTTAGCGTGAGGTGTCGCGTTTAAGGTAATGGCGCAAGGATGTCGATGGCGTGGTGTTGATGTGGAGCGCCCGTGGTGCTGTTTCCGGATTGCGGTGTGCCCAGGTAAGGGAATCGAGTTAAGAAGGGCACATCGTTGTTTGCAACTCCATCGCCGAGCGTATTATTTGGAGCAATATTTGTCGCCGGTGTGAAGGGAGTTCCTCCTGCTACAGCCCGCAGCGAAATATCCACGACGTCGTCGAAAACCCGGCGCCCATTCGGAAAGCCGGCGACGTCGCCACCGAGGAGACCAAGTCGACTCGGGTTTGCTGACGGAGGAATCGCCACATTGAGACGCAGCATCTCGTGTGGCCGTCCATCGGATAAGAAAGTCGTGAAGCTTGGACCAGTCACGCTATTTACTGGAATCCCAGTCGCGAATATCGCCACCAGATCGTTTCGCGGCGCCTGCGGAACCGTAATGCTGAACACCGCACTCAACAACTGAGCAAGCTGCGGATTAACTACAAACTGCGCAAACTGCGAGTCATCTGCCGGACTCGAAGCATTGAACCTGTCTTTCAGTTTGAGTGGGACAATTAACTCGTTGACAAGTGGCGAACCCAGTCGTGAGACTTGTTGAAATGGTCCAACGGTCAACGAGTCGTCGTTGCTATCATCAAATAAGTCACGCCTTAATACGCGAATCTTTTCCCGGCTGGAGACGGCCCAGGCCCCGATTACCGCGTCCGGTGCAGTGGGACCAACTGGCACAGCACCACTGCGGGTTAGATCCTGGATCGGAACCTCGAGGGCGATAGTGTTTACGTTGAAACCGGCGGTCGAATCCACGCCACCGGTCATCCCGATTGACTTGAGTTTGAGCGTATCGAAAACGCCGCCAACGTCAATATAAAAACCTTCGTCGCGTTGACCTGCAAAGACTCTCCCGCCATTTGGCAACGGATACACAGCGGCTTGGCCCAAAGCTGTTTCGTAGTTTGGAGTTGTTCGTTCGCCGATGTTGTTTGGTGGCGTCACCAAACCGTTAGCTATCACTACGCCTCGCTTTCCGGTATGTCGATCGATGCGCGTGACGCTGTAGGTTTGCGGTTCGTTGTAATCAGGATCATCGAGCGAGGTGATCAGCGGTTCAATTCCTCCGGTACCAGCAAGCGCCTGATTGGGTGCAGCCATGCCGAGAACTGAATCAGGATTTTTGAACCTGGTCTTGAACCGAAACTGGTAAGTAATATCCTCTACGCCATCGCCCGTATTGTCTATATAGATCTCGTAGAGAACGGTGTCGTCGAACTTGTAGAAGTGTGGACCACCGGAAGGTTCCTGAAACGGTATCCAGTTTGCAATCAGAGTAATAAAGCCACTGCGTCCCGGTTCTGTACTTCTAAATGCATACGTGTCTGTGTTGTCAGCCAGAGGATCCGCGACGATTAAGGGCGCTTCACGATGACTTGAAGCGAGCGATTTCCCGGGCTCTAGGCTTAGTAACGATGAGATAGTCAGTGCGACGAGTAACAAAGCGAGCAGCAGTCTTCTAGCCAGAGGTTTTCTCATGTTCTTGTGTTTCCTTCCAAGCTGTTCGGTTAGTTGGTTTGATCAAACCTTCACTAGCTATACGGAAGGAGTTATGCGTTTGGATTTAGGGGTGTGGAGTTAGGTGCAGCGTTCGCATTCAGCGGATTGTCTTAAAGGAACACGGCCGCATGCGACGCATTGCAGTCGCTCGAATGATCTCTGAGGGCCGAAGCGTAATATGACTCTCATGTGACACGCGTGGTGAGGCGTCTCCTGGCAAATCTGAGTACCTTGGCCAGCGTCGCCTTCAAAAAACAGCTCTGAGAGTACTCGACATCAACAGGGAAGATTGGAGTTCGTATTCACTCGAGTCGACCAAACAACCCACAGGCACTCACAAATCATCGCATACGTGGCGTCTGATAATACATATTATGTTGTTGGGTTGTGGTGGGCTTTGCCTCAAAAGTCGGATTATTCGGTGACTTTTGGGGCAAACCCATTTCTGCCCCAAAAATCAATTTGACTGAGTTGGACGGGTGTTTCAGCGAGGACAAGTATTTCGCAAAAGACTTCACGCTATCGAGGCACAGCTCGATTCGGGTCGAGTTCGGGGGGCTAGAGTTTATAAATTGAATGGCTAAAAAAAGTCGCTTTGAGTCCTCACTCAAGCGAGAGCGGCTGCCAGACCACCATCCACGGGATGCGTGAGACTACAGGATCAACCTTGAAACTGAATTACTGCCTCCGTTTGCTACCCAAATACTTGTCCCATCGAAGATCACACTCGCTGGAGACTTGCCAACCTTGACAGTATTGATCACGCCGCCACGTTTAGGCTCAACCTGCATCACAGAACTACTCCCGTAATTCGCGACCCACACGTAGCCGTTGCCAAACGCTACTCCTACGGGTCCATCCGCAACAGAGACAGTATTTAAAACCTGCCCATCCGAAGCTCGCAGTTGCGTGACACTGTTGCCGTAAAAATTCGTTACCCAAATGTTCGAGCCGTCGAATGCGATTCCCGTCGGGCTCTTTCCCACCCGATACGTTCCCAACTTAACGCCGTCTGTTGTACGTAACTTGGTAACGCTGTCGCTATCGTTGTTCACTACCCAGATATTAGTCCCGTCAACAAGCAAACCTATCGGCCTTTTCCCCACCATGTAAGTACAACTTGCACCGTCACTCAAGCGCAACTTAGTTACGCTGTTATCCCCGCCATTGGCTACCCAGACATCCTTGCCGTCGAACGCCAATCCTTCTGGTTGCTGGCCTACAGTTATGGTGGCGACCAATGAGCCATCCTTGGCGAGGTACTTCATCACGTTGTTGCTCATTTTGTTTGCGACCCAAACGTGAGTGCCGTCGTAAGTGAGAGCTACAGGTCGCGTGCCGGTCTCGAAGGTCCCCATGTTCAGGCCATCGCCCGCGCGTAACTTCATGAGATTGTCACTCTGCTGGTTCGCCACCCAGATGTGACTACCATCGAATAACAACGCTTCCGGCCGGCGTCCTACTTCAAAGTCGATGGACTGAGGGATTCCCTGCCGCTCGCCGCGGGTTACGGGAGATATCCCGAGCGTAAAGCAAACCATAAACAGGGACGACACGATGATCAGCAAACGTCTTACTAATTTCTCTTTGTTTCTCATTGTGCCACCCCTGTCTGTAGTTGATAGATTCCGCTTAACTCACCTTACGAGTCTTTGTCTTCGTGTTGTGAGTGTGAACGTCCTTCTCGTTTTGATCCATCCAGAGAACGGATTCAACGATCCACGGCGGGTTGGCTTTGCCCGGACACATGGCCCACCATTGCCGTGCTTCGTTGCCGTACCGGACCATGCCAATGTGATTCGTCAGATCCTTGTCGAGCTCGGCTTTACCGTCTTTGAAACCGAGCTTTCGACGAAGGGTGTCGATCTCTTTGGGCTCTCCCGTCAGAAACGTCCAACCCGGTTTGAGTTTGTGCATGTGCATGTAATGCCTCAGCTTAGCCGGAGTGTCTTCTTCGGGCTTCAGCGTGATCGAATACATGAAGATGTCTCGACCGACGCGCTTACCCAAAAGATTCTGCACCTGCCTGAGGTTCCGAGTTATGGGCGAGCATTTTCCCTCGCACTGGGCATACATGAAGTTGATTATAACGATCTTGTCCTTGATCAGATCGTCGTAGAATTTCACTTTCTTGCCCTCGTGGGTAGTTAACTCGAAGTTGGGAAAGTGCCGAGCCTGTAGTTTTTCGCGGGATGAACTTGTTGCCTTACGTAACAGTTTATCCAGACTATTGGCTTTCGTGACTATCACTGCGCCGACCGGAGCCACTGCCAAGCCCGCGAGCATCTTTCGTCTGCTTATCTCTGACATTCTTTGATCTCCTTTCCTGGTCGGTGGCGATTAGTGGTGATCACAATCGTTTTCGTTGTTGTTGCCCACGTCATCGATGTCAAACCGCAACATCATCGCGTGGTCTTCGTGAATCGTGTTGTGACAGTGCATCGGGTAGCGTCCGGTGAAGTCGCGGAAGCGGAAGTAAATCTCCACCTCGTCATCCTCTCCGAGTCTGATGACGTCTTTGCGGCCTCTCTCGATTAACGTCGGAGTGTTGCCGTTGCGCTTGAGAACGTGGTGCTCCTCGAAGTGAATGTGGATCGGGTGAGACCAATCACGCCCGCCTTTAAGTTCCCAAATCTCGGCAGTGTTCCGCTTCACCCTGAATCGAACATCGTTGCAATCAAAAATCTTATCGTTGATTACCCACTGTCCATCGTCACGGTCAAACTCGAAGCAACGTCGGATTCGCTCCGTCACTCGGGTTGGCATCTCGTAGAAGGTGGGGTTGGTAGCAGGATTGACGCTGTTGTCCGTTACAGTGTCGGAAACCACACGGAACTCCAGCACTTTGTCGCCTTGTCCGGCTGGAAGAATGGTGTTGCCGGGTCCGGCCCCATCGCACTGTTGCAGCCGATTCTCAATGTGAATGATGCTGCCTGGTGCAAAAGACGAGAAGTCAACAATGACATCCATGCGCTCGGCCACCGCAATAAATAGACCGTTAGTTGTGTTCACTGGGTTTCTGAGCAGGTTCCCGTCATTAGAGATAATCCAGAACGGGTGATTTGTCCGGTCCGCTTTCGTCAGGTAGAACCTGTAGAACCTTGACGGACCGCCATTGAGCCAGCGAAAACGATAACGACGCCGCTTGACCTCGAAGAAGGGTTGAATCTTTCCGTTGACAAGGAACTTGTCACCCAGGATACCGTCGCGATTAGCGAGGTCGAAGGCGAGAATTCCATCTTCGTCGAAGTTCTTGTCATTGAACATCATTGGGATGTCGAAGTTGGGGAAGCTCGGCAGGCGAAAGCCCGTGGTCTCATCACCAGTGTCGAATTGGTTAAAGAGAAGATAGAAACCAGCCAGGCCCTTGTACACATTCTGGGCGGTGAAATCCACGCGATGGTCGTGATACCAAAGCGTGCTCATCGACTCGCGTATATCGCCATTCGGTTGATGGCTCGACGAGAATCCAGCGAGAACGTTTGGATAGTGCTGGTCGTAGAACTTGCCCTGAGCGAAGAAGTCGCAGGGGAAACCATCGCTTTCGGATGGCGTGTGACCATTGTGCAAGTGCGTCGACACGGACTGGAGTCCGAAACCTCCATTGTCGTTCGGCAGCTCGTTAAAGTTTCTCACCAGAATCGGTTCACCGTAACGAGCAACGTAGGTTTGACCCGGTACGGTGCCATTGAACGTCCAAAGTCTTTGCAATGGCAGATCCGGATGCATGCTAAGCAACTGTTCGCGCTGATGGACTTCGTATAACTTCTGTGGCGCGAATTGAGTGAAAGCCTGGTGAGGCCGAGTGCGACCTTCGCCTGCTGCTGTATTTGGATTTACTGTCGGTGCGGGGCTAAGTACTGCAACCGGCTGGGCGACCGGTGGAATTGGCATCGGCTCCACGAATGGATCAGTAGGCGGACTCGGTGGGGTACCGCTGCCGCCATCTCGATCACGATCGTCGTCACAGCCGTCTCCGCTGTACTGAGCCCGAGCGCTCAAGCCGTTTTTGTGGATCAGGTATCCGGCGCTCGTTAACAAACCTGCTTTAATCAGGTCTCGGCGGCTCAAGCGCGCTGCGATTATTTCGCGCCGGTTTTTCGCAGCGTTGCGTAATTCTCTCTCTCGCCGCCGATTTCGCTTGGAAATGTTGGCCATAGGCTCTCCTTTGAGATTGCTTGGCAAAGGTCTTTACGCCAAGGTTGGATTGTAGAATTGAACGACTCCCGTGAAAGGAGTGGTAATGCGTGAAATGCGGCGATGGGAAAAACGTGATCGGGCAGGTTGGTCAAAAGCCTCCGTCTGGAGAGCATTGACCTTCGCTAAACGATCAGCCTATCGTCTGGGAAACCTATTTTTCTGACTGTCTGGGAAATGATTCAACTTGTCGGAATGTAAACTTTCATACAAGATCACATTTACATCCAGTTATATTCATGGCCCTTTATTGCTATTTATTAGCGAAAGTTGCTGCGCTGACTTAATCTATTCGAAGTTCCGTTTCGATCAGTCCGCATGTAAGAGGAGGTTTATTGATTCGCCTGCTTACCTGGAGTATGCTTCGGCCACTCACGAAGTTTTGTCGGCGAGGCTTCTCGCCGGTCTCACATAACTTCACAGGTGCGAGGGTCCGTTTGGAGGTGCAAAATGTTAAGAGGAACTATGCCTAGATTGTTCGTCAGGCTGCTTATCTTAACGACTTTGGTGAGTGCCCTGCTTTTCACATCCGCTGATGTAACTCGCAAAACAGTTCACGCTAATCTGTGTCCTAGCGACTGTGAGGCTGAGTATAACGCGTGCATCGCGAGTTGTCCGCCTTGGGGGGAACCCGGATACTACATCTGCCATCGACAGTGTCGGTATCAGCTGGATGCGTGCTATAGCTGCTTTCCATGAACGGTCAAGTAATCTTCGACAGGATGATTTGCGGGATCTCGTTAGTCGATCTATGTTGCAGAGACTTCTATTCTCAGGCGCCCTGCTGATTGTCTGCGGAAGCTTTCTAACCGCCAGGGCGCAGGACAAAGTAAACGTATCGACTATCAGCTCGCAAAACAGCGGACCTGGTCACATTTAAGATCTACAGTCCGAAAAGTAGCTATGGCCCGAACCAGAACATCCCCGTCAATTACACCGTTACAAATAGCAGCAGAAAAGTGGCCTATCTTGTCCTTGAGCCTACGCCTCAGCCGAAGGTCGATGAGAAGAAGCGGTTTCTTGCAATTTCATCACCGGTGAAGGATCAGAGTGAGTGGAATCGGTATGACAATGACCTCATTAGAATCCTGCCAGGGCACTCCTTCTCCGGGAAGCTGGTAATCAACGGAACCAAGGTTCCCGGCAATCCGAAGTCCGAATTCGAGAGCTGGGAGATTCAAGTTGTCTTCGCATATATTTTTGCCCCGGCCAAGTCAGATATCGATGAGCTGCTTGCTTGTAAGGAAACAACGTATTCCTATCCTTGTCTGGGCAAGCTGGATGAGGTCGCGAAACACCTGACCGTTGGTAATCTAGTGGTCGAAGTCAGGAGTCGTTGACTGGGCCAAAGCCATGTGGAACGTTGTTTAGACGTTTGATCGCTTGTGGTAGCGCTGCAAGAACTCTGCGCGGTTCAAACTATAGAAGTGATACCATGCGAGTCCACAGCCCCCCAGCACAATAATCATTTACTCAGCGTGTTTTTCGACGTCGCAACAGACCAAGTCCCCCTAGCGATGTCAGCAGCAAGAGCACTGAAGCCGGCTCAGGAACTGGTTCAGAAATGGTAAGAGTGATGCTCTTTAGCTCAAATCGGGGATCGCCAGGTTGCAGCCGGATAAAGTGAAACGTCGCGGTCCCGCCAACGTTTTGATTAAGCGTAAAGAGCGGGTCTCCAATTATGTTATTGAAGAACGTTCCATCAATCGTGAAGCCTGCTGTGCCCTGAAGATCAAAAGTGTCCCCAACGATATCAGCAGGAATAAAAGGCGAGGTACCGCCGAAATTAGCCTGAACCTCCCCAAATCCCAAATCTAAATTACCGGAAATGCTGGCAGAAAAAGTGACACTGTCCCCGGCTATTGCTAGAGCCGGATCGGCGGAAAATGGACCTTCGCCGCCGCCTTGGACGTTTCGGACAATGCCAGTCGACGGGTCGACGGCGATGAGATTAAATGTGATGCCTCCGCCTCCAAAGATATTCCCACCCGTGATCGTGCCACCAATAATCGTAAGATTTGGCACCGCAGGATCGGCTTGAGCGTGTACTGGGAGTAAGAGAAGCGGAAGCAGAAACAAGAACCTGGACAATTTAGACATAGGAACCCCCTTGGTCTGGGCGTGGGATTAGCTTGGGGGTGCTGGGGAGCCCAAATCTTATCACAGGCCCTTAGTTACGCGACAGGAAGGTCGCCTCTTGCTTATGAATCGTTGACGTGTAAGATTCATGAGCGTCGGTGATCTGGTTGACGTTGATATGGTGTATCAGTTGGGTAACAAGTGTTTTGCTCGTTCACGGCGTCTGATAATTCTCTGCTGTGCGCTTTTGTGTTTGACGCCTGCGGATTTCGCATCTCGAGCACTGGCCTTTGCTGCTACAACCACGGTTGCACCCACAGCGGCCCCTGCATGTCTTCCTGATAGTGATGAAAAGCCACCGAATCCGGTTCGGAGATTCTTTTCGTGGATTATCCAGGGGATTAGTCGACCGTTCAGAAGACGTGCTGTATTCCGGTGCAGTCTGCCACCCATGGTTTCAGTCCAAGCATCAAGCTCATCAATTACACTGCCCTGTCCAAATACAAACACGGCCATCTCATCGTCGAATTGTCCCAGCGGCAGCCAAGTGACATTAGTTGCGTCCGCAACTGTCCCTGACAACGCCGAACTCCTCTTTACATGGTCCGTTACTGCTGGCCTCATCCGAGGCGAGGGCCATAGGATCACCTGGGACCTGAGCGGAGTTCCATTGGGAGTGTATACCGCAACGGTCGAGGTAAATGATGGACACCAACACACCTCTAACGCCTCAAGCACAGTAGCAGTTTCAAACTGTAAGGAGTGTGAAAGGCCGCCGACTGCCTGTCCCGTTATTACCGTTAGCTGTCCGAGTGATCTTGAGAAAGATAAGCCAACGTTTGAAGCGAACATCACCGGTGGTGAGCCGGACGCGAATACTAATATAACGTGGTCGTTAACGGCCGGAAAGATCATCAGCGGTCAGGGAACGTCGAAAATAACGATTAGCGCTTCCGAAACCGAACGGCGAGGACTCACGGCAACCGCATCGCTAGCTGGCGCAGATCCGTCATGCTCAACGACGACTGCGTCCTGCACCATCAAAATAGACTGACGAGATGATCCGACTCATCAGCTTCGCCATCGCGTTCCTGGTGCTGGCTGGCGCTCGGTTGGTCATAGAAGGCAAAAGAGACACCGCGATTCCGCGTTTCGTTCGCCAGCCACGACCGTCAAGTCTGTAACCGCAAACGGCGCGCACCCGAAGATGCGCGCCGTGCGCCGGGTCATTCGTAAGGCTGACTGTCGGAAACGCCAAGGGCTCACCCCTGTCCAATCAGCCGCCAAACGATCCGGCGACGTCAATCGCGAATTCAAAATGTTGGGCTTGGGAGTCTTACACTACGCTGGGGCTAAGGGAGATTTGAAAATGTGGGCCGTGGGGAGGGCGTTAGACTAGTCTTCCACATTGTTCGATCTCAAAGGCTTTTCGTAGGCCGTTCTTGCTATCTTTTGGCGAATGCTGCTGCGCGATCACTTCCCTTCATCAACGTCTGAATCATTGCGTGGCAGAGTTCCCCACTTGTCGCGAGATCGAATGCGGCAAACATGGGACCGTTGTTCACTTCGAGAAACAGCAAGTCGCCAGTGTCCGGGCAGGTTTTGAAATCGGCGGCAGCAAAATCAAGTCCAAGCATCGCGAGCAAAGCGGTAAAACCCTCAATCAACTGGTTCGGGACTTCCGTCGGCTCGACGCGGCAGTTCTGAGTCGATCGATAGTCGAGCTCCGGTGAGATCACGTTGAAGGCGAAGTAACGATCGCTAACTGCGTAGAGCCTGAGTTCGGGCGGTACGAGTCGTTGCTGAACAATGGCCGGCGCGGCCGTGCGGCCATCCCTCACAGGCGTTCGCTCGAGCACCTCCGACAGCGGTTCGCAATATCCACCGCCGTTAATCGGTTTCACCACACCCGATCGAAAAGCCGCCAGACGTTCGCGATCATTCGTGATGAGCGTTTGCGGAATCGCCAAACCACAGTCCTGGGCCAACTTCAAAACCAGTGGTTTGTTCGTCACCTGATTCAGATTACGGCGATTAAAGATGAACACTTCCGGATGTGCGGCGAGCCAGCCGGTGACAGCCGTATGCCACCCCATTGCTCGATACTGTGATGACGGCTTCCCATCGTTTAAAGCCGTGAAGACATCGTGGCGTACAAAGGCCGCATGGCATTCCAACGGTTCGTCGTCGAGCATCAGCTTACCGCTGGCAATGTCCCAGGTCAGCGAAGGATGGGACGATTTTCCTACCAGCAACTGTTGATACGACACACCGCTGCGCGCCGCGGCTGCGAGCAACGCAGTTATATTCGGATCGGCATCGCCGCCCACGATCAGGAGCGAACGGCGCAACGGTGTGTCGGCTTCGTTCACTTAAAAGGTTCCGAACGGATTGGTACGCACAGCCACGGTTGTCTCTTCACCAAGGGCGAGTGTCGTTGGTCCTCCCTCTTCGCCAGCGGCCTGCGTCGTCGGATTCTCTTCACCGACAGCCAAGGTCGTTGGATCTTCTTCGCCAATCGCCATCGTGGTATTTGCCAGGCGAAACGTCTGTGACTCTTCACCGAGATCGAGTGTGGTGGCGAGAGCCGTCGTCCCCCCACCGCTCTCTTCGCCGAGCCGAAGCGTTGTGAAAACGGCTTCTTCTGCCACCGCCATAGTTGTAATCGGGGGAGGAATGAATGTCGCACCGGCCCTCGCCTCCTCTTCACCAGTAGCCATGGTTGTTGGCCCGCCGCTTTCTTCACCAACCGCCATGGTCGTTGGCCCAGTAATGTCTTCTTCACCGGTGGCCATGGTTGTTGGACCACCGCCTTCTTCACCAGTTGCCATGGTTGTCGCCCGAGTGCCAAGGCCACGACCGAACCGTAAGTCTTCCTCTCCCTGGACCCACGTTGGGCCAGGCTCTTCCTCACCGATGCCCATCGTGCTGGCACGAGCGCCAACGCCACCGCCGAAGCGCAGATCCTCCTCTCCCTGGAACCAGGTTGGACCAGGTTCTTCCTCACCGATACCCAGAGTGCTCGCGCGAGAGCCAATGCCACCGCCTCGCACAACATGTCCGACGACCCATGTTGCGCGCTGATTCGCCGCGGCTAAAGTGTCGGCCGTCTGCTCTACGTCGATTTCGTGCGCACCATCGGCATCGTGCACGGTTACTGTCTTAATCGGTTCAGTGGCGCCAAACATTACCCAGATAGAGAAAGGCGTTAGCACCTGAGGGACCATCCAGCCGGGCGGAATCGAGTGGAATATGAATTCGGGGGGAAAGATTTCGATCATTGATTGTTCGAAAAAGTCTGTATAGCCAGGCGTCGGATGCCAACCAAAGGCGAAAATGATAACCGCATCTCGCGCTTGTTCGGCTCGATAGCTTGCTCGACCGAGATCGCCGCGACCGGTACCCTGGTCAGAAACAGACGTTGACTTTTTTGAGGTGGATTTATTTTCAGGCATGTGTGCGTACTCCTTAGAAAAGCCGAAGGCTTGGTTTCGCTGCAAAGGGTTGGAGCCTGAGATGAGGTAGCAGCCTCTGGAGGACCAGCCCAAATTTGAGTCGCGAGGGAGAGCAACAAGTACTCCCGTTAACGCTTGTTGTCAAGGTTCATTCAGCCGCAGCAAAACTCGCCAATCGATTTCGTCTATGCGAACAATCATGGCGACAACCTCTTCGAGGTCAAAGCAGTAGATCGCGCAGGTGACACCTCATCGCCGAGCAACCTGCTCAAGTTATTCCTGTGGCCGTGTTAGAATCTCGCCCGTCTAATTGACAAGACGCAAGAATCCGGATCGGGGCGATGTCTCTAGACATTGCCCTGCTTCGTTTACATGTGACGTGCCTCCCGTAACCTCACGTTACAATAAAGTCAACTGATACGAATTCGACCTGGGAGGTCCCCGGCATGGTTCCTGAGCTGGACGGACTGCTGACCCGTGAAGAAGCCGTCCTTCGTGAGACTGAGATACTCCGCGATGCGAACATCGCTCTGACCGAACATCTCAGTCTCGAACGCATCCTCGAAACGCTACTCGACTACCTCACCAAGCTCATTCCCTACGACAGCGCAAACGTTATGCTGCGGCGCGGAGACTCGCAGTTCTTTCTTGTCACCGCCCTGCGACGTTACGAAGGTTTTCAGGACGTTAAAAACACTCGCGCAATTACATTCGACAGCAACACGAACCAGCTGATTCGGAGAATCTGTTTGACGAAGCAGAGCGTGGTCGTGCCGGACACCAGAAAAGAGCCGGAATGGCAATTCGTTAGCGGTGCGGATCACGTGCGCAATTGGATGGGCGTGCCGCTTGTCGCTTCCGGCAGAGTTATCGGGTTGTATTCAGTCGACAAAACAGAGCCTGAGTTTTTCAAACCGGAGCATGCGCGTTTGGCAGAAACGTTGGCAGCGCGGGCCGCTAGTGCGATTCGGAATGCTCAACTGTTCCACCAAAGCCAGCACTACGTCGCTGAGCTGGAAGCGCGCATCGCCGAACGTAAACGCGCGGAAGAAGCGCTGCGTGAAAGCGAGGAACGTTATCGTGAGTTATTTGAGAACGCCCGCGACGCGATTTACGTCCACGGTCTCGATGGCAAATACATTTCCGTAAACCGCGCGGCCGAGGAATTGTCAGGGTACAGTCGTGAAGAAATTCTTGGTCGCCATTTCACCGAGTTTGTAGCGCCTGAACACCTCGACCAGGTGCGCGACTGTTTGCTTTCGAAGCTCGAAAAACAACGGGAAACGACCTACCATGTTGACGTGATCGCCAAAGACGGCCGCCGCATTCCGGTGGAGGTCAGCAGCCGCGCGATTTACGAAAACGGCGTGATTGTCGGCGTCCAAGGCAGTGCGCGCGATATCACTGAACGCAAGCAAGCACAGGACACATTGCGAATGTTCTCGCGCCAGCTAATCGAGGCGCAGGAAGACGAGCGACGCCGCATCGCGAGAGACCTCCACGATCAGATCGGCCAAACTCTCACTGCGGTCAAGATGAACCTCTACACCGTGCAGCGTTACTCTGAGGCGCCTGAAGCCGCGCACTGTCTCAAAGACAATATCGACGCCGTTGACGAAGCTCTTCGTTTAGTGCGTGATCTCTCAGTCGACCTTCGGCCCCCATTGCTCGACGATCTTGGTCTCGCTACCGCGTTGTGCTGGTACGTCGATCGTTATGAGAAACGCGCAGGTGTAGCTACTGAAGTCGTCATTGAACTGCCAAACGCAAACGAGCGGTTCTCGCGCGATCTCGAAACAGCGTGCTTCCGCATCGCCCAGGAAGCGTTGACCAACGTAGCCCGCCACGCCCGCGCTACGCACGTCTTGTTGCAGCTAAGTCGCACGCCGGCCACGCTCGAAATGGTCGTGCGCGATGACGGCATCGGGTTCGATCCCACGACGCTGCGCAAACGCGCACGTCGCGTGGCAACGTTGGGACTGTTGGGAATGCAGGAACGCGCACACGCCGCCGGTGGAGTACTCGAGATTGATTCGAAGTTAACGGCAGGAACGGAAGTTCGCTTCAGTGTACCGGTTGGTATTCCGCGTACAACATAGATCTCATCACTTCTTCCACGCGATCGTCAGATCCTCTTCCCGCGACCGGACGCGGTTCGGTGTGTTCTGCGAACCAGTCATTGCGTTGTGTTGCCGCGAGTAACGCCGCGTCGTAACCGTAGATCGATCGAATATCGATGCCGCGACTTTTCATCGCACTACACCACAGGTCGTAAATGAAGCCTTGCGCGTCAGGTGAGATCCGATGGATGCGTGTGTCCGGCGAGTAACCGTCATCTATTAACTTCAGATAACCCCGGGCCTGAATTAATCCCGTGAGCAGGCCGCCAGTTTCGAGTTGAACAATCGGCGTAGGCACAGCCATTTCTGCGCGGCCAACAAAATTGTAGGGAAAACCTAAAAAGGCGATGTGAATTGCGCCAGATGGTCCAGCCTCTGAAGTAATGTCCCAAGTATCACAGGCCACTTTGAAACCGGGACGTTGTCGCAAAAAACGAATGATGGGCCCAAACTCCTGGTCACCGCTGGAAGCACTAAAGAGTTTGACGTCAGGCCGGTGGGCCATGGGCCATTGACCCTTGAATGGATTACGTCCTGACGACCCGAACACGTATTCGGAACCAAGCATCAGTTCCTCCAGCGAATCCAGCCGGGCGATGCGTCGTTCAAGATAATGCGGAACTCTCACATCCGGATCCGGGTCGTAGAACATCACGCGGTTGCCTTGCTGCAAAGCTATGTCTGCCAGCGATCTGCCGATACTTCCCAGACCGATTATCCCGACGTCAGCATCACTCAACGCTCTGCCTCCGAGATACTCGGTTTGTAAACGATCGATCAAACGGTGTGAAAAGAGGTGCCCGCCGATTTGAAGTTTCACTGCAGACCTGGCCCAGGAGAAAACAGCAAAGGGCGGCGGGTGATCCTCAAAGAGAAACATACCCATCGACGTTTGCTCCACCCCGGCGACGGCGTAGTTTGAAAGCAATTCAGGTGGAATGTTTATGACACATCTGCCGCCGTCGTCGAGAACAATGATCCGCTTGATGCGGCCCTGCGTCAGTTTTTTGCCAACGAGTGTCCATAGTTGCTCGATGTCTCGTTCGAACGCTTCCGCAAACGCGCCTGGCGTCGGAAACGTACTTTCAACGACGGTCACGCCCATATTTCGGATCGCTCTGATCACTGGAGCGCGGTTCGAATAGATTTTCCCCAGACAAAAGATGTTTTCTGGTCTAAGACCAATTTGACCTGCGGCCCCGAACAGATCCACCGTTTGGGAAAGCATGTGCTGCACGGCTACCAGCGCCGTATCGGCGCCGAAGTCGAAACCCGCGCTTCCGGCGCAGTTCGACAGTGCGCCGGTAACTTCCATCAACGATTGTTGCGTCGTTGAACTCATCTTTATTTGCGGGATAAGGGGCGGGAGTCCCCCGGTTTATGGACAATGCGTGCGCGAGCGAGGTTACTGATTTTGAGATGCACGCTGCCTGTTTTCCGTTTTATCTCATAGATTAAGACGACGATGCGCCAGGGCTGTTCCTTGACACTCCTGAACCGCGACTGTTAAATTACGCGGTCTTTTTCCGCACTAAATTCAAGTCTGTAAGCACAAAAGGAGTTGTTTTGACTAGCGAATCCGGTTACCTGTTCACCTCCGAGTCCGTTACTGAAGGCCATCCTGATAAGATTTCCGATCAAATCTCCGATGCGATACTTGACGCCGCCCTTGCTGTAGACCCGGCGGCGCGTGTCGCTTGTGAGACATTAGTGACAACCGGCCTGGTTGTTGTCGCAGGCGAAATCACCACCGACGCCATAATCGACTACTCGAAAGTCGCGCGTGAAACCATTCGTGAAATTGGTTACACGCGTGCGAAGTACGGTTTTGATTGTGATACGTGTAGCGTTTTGTCCGCTCTCGATCGCCAGTCGCCCGATATCGCGATGGGTGTTGATACCGGCGGCGCCGGCGACCAGGGATTGATGTTCGGATTTGCATGTAATGAGACGCCGGAGTTAATGCCATTGCCGATTCAGTTGGCACATTTGCTGGCGCGACGGCTTTCCGAAGTGCGCAAGTCGGGCGAAATGCCCTACCTCCGTCCTGACGGAAAATCTCAAGTAACAGTTGAATATCGCGACGGCAGGCCGTTTCGGCTTGAAGCAGTGGTGATCTCGTCGCAGCATTCTCCCGACGTCACCAACGAACAACTGCGTACTGAGATCGAAGAGAAAGTCATCAAGCACACCGTGTCGTCGGAACTACTCGACAAAGACACGAAGTATCACATCAACCCAACCGGCCGATTCGTAACTGGTGGACCACAGGGCGATTCGGGTCTCACCGGCCGAAAGATCATCGTCGACACGTATGGCGGTTACGCGCCACACGGCGGCGGTGCTTTTTCAGGAAAGGATCCGACGAAGGTCGACCGCTCGGCTGCATACATGGCCCGCTACGTCGCCAAGAACATCGTCGCTGCCGGACTCGCCGATCGTTGCCTGGTCCAACTTGCGTATGCTATTGGCGTCGCCGATCCCGTTTCCGTGCTGGTCGACACTGCCGGCACCGGACGCATCAGCGAAACAGCGCTCGCTAAGTTGGTACGCGACAATTTCGAACTTACACCTCGAGGAATTATTCAGGACCTGAACCTGCGCCGGCCAATCTACAAAGCCACAGCGGCTTACGGGCATTTCGGTCGCAACGAAGACGGCTTTACCTGGGAGAAGACGGACAAAGCCGAAACGCTGCGGGCCAGCGCCGGTATCTGAAACCTTCATTTAATAAAGGAATAGATCAAGTATGAGTGCATCACCTGCCGTCGAATTCGACGTGAAAGATATTGGTTTGGCAAATCATGGCAAGCAGCGCATCGAATGGGCCGAGCGCGAGATGCCTGTGCTGCGGCTGATTCGCGAGCGTTTCGCCGAAGAGAAACCGCTGATTGGAGTTAAGCTTCTCGCCTGCGCCCATATCACGACCGAAACCGCTAACCTCGCGCGCGCATTACAGGCCGGCGGCGCGGAATCAATACTGATCGCTTCCAATCCGCTCTCGACGCAAGACGACGTCGCAGCAGCGCTCGTTTCCGATTGGGGCATCCCCGTTTACGCGATCAAAGGCGAGTCGACCGAAACCTACAATCGTCATGTGCGCACCGCGCTCGATTCACATCCTGACATCATCATCGACGACGGATCAGATGTGGTCGCAACGCTTTTGAAAGAACGCGCCGATCAAATCAAACAGATCATCGGCTCGACGGAAGAAACAACCACCGGCATTCAACGTCTCGAGGCCATGCAAAAGGCAGGTGTTTTGCCGTTCCCGTCCATTGCCGTAAACAACGCGCAGACAAAGCATTTCTTCGACAATCGTTACGGCACTGGACAGTCGACGCTGGACGGGATCATTCGCGCAACGAACATCCTCCTTGCCGGTCGGAACTTCGTCGTCGTCGGTTACGGCTGGTGCGGTAAAGGCGTTGCGCTTCGCGCCCGCGGAATGGGCGCGAACGTGATCGTGACGGAAGTCGATCCGATCAAGGCAGTTGAGGCCGTGATGGATGGGTTCCGCGTGATGCCGATGGGAGAAGCATCGGCGATCGGCGACATCTTCGTGACCGTTACTGGAAACAGACACGTGATCGACGCTGAACATTTTTCACGAATGAAAGACGGCGCGATCGTCTGCAACAGCGGTCACTTCGATCTCGAACTCAATCTCGTAGCACTGCGCGAAATGGCTGGCGACCCGGCGACGATGCGTCCGTTCGTCGAGGAGTACACAGTCAAGTCGAGCGGACGGCGAGTGATCGTTCTTGGTGAAGGACGGTTAATCAATCTCGCGGCGGCTGAAGGTCATCCGGCGAGCGTGATGGACATGAGCTTCGCGAATCAGGCGTTATCCGTCGAGTACCTCGTGAAGAACAAGGGAACATTGTCACCCGGAGTGCACCTGCTGCCGAAGGAAGTCGATACCGAGATTGCGAGTCTGAAGTTGCGAGCGCTTGGAATTAATATAGATACGTTAACCGCTGAACAACTCGAATACATTTCGAGCTGGGAAACGGGTACTTAAACGACGCGGGGACGGGGGGACCCGGTGACGCAGGGACGCGAAGACTCGGGGACGTCACGCATCTCGTCACTGTTCACCGCGTCTCCCCTTCACCGCATCTCCCCTTCACCGCGTCTCCCCTTCACCGTCTCCCCTCGCGTCTCCGCGTCGAGCCCTACGTACGCACTCTCGAGAGAAAATACGTCCCCGCTGCCGCGAAGATCAGTAGCGGGGACCAGCCTGCCACAGTTGGTCGCAGCAAGCCGTGGTTTCCGAGCTGCTGAAACCCGCCGCCAACCGCCCAATAAGCAATACCGATAACCACCGCGACACAGAGCGCGATCACAGTTCCCTTCCTTCCAAACGACACCGCCAACGGCATTCCGATAACTGCCATGATGATGATGCTGAATGGACCGGCATACTTCCGCTGTAACGCGACTGCCATCGCCGACACATCCATTCCGCGTCGCTTTGCCGCGTCGAGATAACGCTGCAAATCGCTTGAGCTGAGTTGTGATGGTTTGTCGATCGTTGGTTTGAAGACTGCTGGCGACTCAACGCCGGCGAAAACTGTTTCCGCATCGGCGCGACGTACGACTTCCATGCCGTTCAACGCAAGACTCTCAGTCTCGATCATTTTTAGGTGCGTTGGATCGGCCCACGACGCGCTTTTGCCGCTAACGACCTGCGCGAGATGCACAGCATCAGCATCGAGCTCGTAAACGGTCGGCTCGATCAAGCTGCCATCTTCCGAAAACTCGTAGGAATAAAAACGACGCGTGTCGGTCGAAGCGAGCCACTGGCGTCCCGTGCGCGTAATCGCGCGCCCTTCGCCACCGCGGATCCTGGCGCGCAGCGCGTCTTGTTTGAGATTGCTGCCAGGCATGACGTGTTCCTGGATCATCCACGAACCAAACGCCATCACGAGAGCAAAAAAGAAACCGGGCAGCATCAATCGATACACGCTCTGTCCCGATGCCCACCACGCGATCGCTTCCTGACGCCGCGCGAGCAAAGCGTAGGTAACAAGCACGGAGATCAACATCGTCGCGGGAAACAACTCGACCGCGACGAGTGGCAATAGGAAAACCAAGTAACGAACAACAAGGCCTGCCCCCGCCTGCGTGGCAGCAATGAAACGCCACAGTTCAAACAACGTGAAGATGTTAAAGATCGCGGCGAGCGCAGCAAAACAAACAACAAAACTGACCAGCAGCGAGCGCAGTAGCGTCGCATCCATCAGGTTTGGAAATGCGAGCATTTTCTTGACTCGAACCGTCGTACTCAAGGCTTTACTTCGCTCCAGCGCGGATTCGCGTGTGGCTTTTGTGCGTCTGTGCGGCAACCTGATTAGCGGCATTCGCTGCACTAACAAGAACAGCAAACTCAAACCGACAATGAACACCGTCGCGAGCCATGGTCCAACATATGGCGACATGGTGCCTGCTCGCGCGAGCGACTCTCCAAGCAACGAAAGTAAGTAATAGACGATAACGACGATTAGGCTGATTAACACGCCAACGCTTCTACCGCCTCGTCGCACTCGCAATCCGAGCGCAGCGCCGATGAGTGCAAATACAAGTGGTGCGATTGATAGAGCCGCGCGGCGATTAAGAACTCTTGCTGCTTCACGCTGCTGCGCCTCGGTGCCAGTCTTTGTTCGTTCACGCAGTTCTGACCAGTCCATCGAATCCGCATTGGTATCGCGTTGATTGAGACGCCGCACGATGTCCGCGCGCCCAGTATTGATCGAAAACCTCAACTGCTCGAATCGCTCGACGACGTACGACGTCTGCCCGTCGTTATTCAATGGACCACCTGGATCGCGAGCTGGTGGCGCATTTTCCTTTTCCTCATTGGCCACCGGAAACTTCGCTGCAAGAACGTCCGACAAAACCAGTTCCGACTGTTCGCCCGATGAATCGATGCGTCCCGAACGCGCGGTGTACACCTGGTCCGTGTTATCGCGCTGAGCGAAGATGAACACGCGACCCCACGTACCGAGCGCTTTATCAGCGTCGCGAACGTAGATCACATATCGTGGCAACGTACTGAAAGTCCGTGGCTCGACTGGCGAGTCGAGTTTCGCCAGCGCTCCTTCCAACGCGATGCGTTCGAGATCTCGCGCTGCTTCGGGCGCTTCTTTGAGGTGCAGCCACGTCGTTGCGCCACTCAGCAACAGCCCGATCAACAACGCGGGCCAGATCATGGTCCATGACCCAACGCCCGCCGATCGCATCGCGACGATCTCGCTGTCGCTGCCCATGCGCGAGTAACCGATGATGATTCCGGCGAGCGCTGCGAGTGGAATTGAGAAAGTTAACACGCCAGGCAACAACGAGGCGCCAAGGCTTCCCAGCAACGAAAGCGGAAGATCAGTGTAAATGAGAACGTCTGTAAGGCGGCTCGCCTGCTGAGCGAGAAGGATTGCGGTGAGCATCAGCAGCGCCAGCACCATGTAGGGTGCCATCGCCCCGATGATGTACCGAGGTATCAGAGAATTTCTGAAGCTAAAGTTTTTCCTTAACACTATTGGGCGAATGTTGGTCGGGCTCGCGGCATTCGTTCAAGCACTCGACTGATAATCTGATACGTTAACTGAGCGAGCTCTTTTCTTGTCGCTACTGGCACTTCCCTCGCCTCTTCCGCAAATTTTGATGGCGACAGTTTCTCGGTTGTTCTTATTTGTTGATGGACCTTCTTCGCTATCGCGCGACCACGCGCCTCGCTGCATTTCAGACATCTGAGTGACAAATCAGCGCCGAGATAGATCGGCTCCTCACGTTCGAAGCCGCTTTGACAATCAGCGCACGCCCGGAAGTCAGGCAGAAACCCTTCGAGCTTCAACAACCATACTTCAAAGTAACGCAGCACCCATTCCAGATCGGCCGGCGTTTGTGACACTGCTTCGAAGCAAGCAAGCGTCATTCGATAGAGATTGTCGTTTGCCTGGCGTGGCGCAGCGAAATCGAGGAGCAAATCGCCCATGTAAGAGAATCCCGCCATGACAGCCGCGTCGGAGGATAAGTTAAAGCGAGATCTCAGGATCTCAGTCTGGCTAAACGAGACGAGTTCCTTGTTTTCCTTCTCGAAGTAGGTGAGATCGATAAGCGTGAAAGGCTCGAGTGAGGCACCGAAGCGGTTTTTGAGTTTGCGACAGTTCTTTGCGACGCCTCGAATCAATCCCGCGGACCGGCTGAGACACACGACAATCTTGTCCGCTTCCGCCAGGTTGTACGTGCGCAGGATCAGGGCTTCGGTTTCGAATAGCGACATCTTAGACAGTCAAAACCGGAGCATTGGGAAGATCACGGAATGAAGTAGAGGACCCAACCGAGCACCAGGCCAATGACTATAAACTCCGCAAACACCTTCACCCCGTAAACCCAACGCTCCCGGTTTGTGTCTTTGGAAATGGCCCCAAATACGATCGCAGCGAGGGCAGCAAACAACATCATCACAAGGAAATGATTCACGATTTCCTCCCTGCTGCCACGTCGAAAGCGTCGAGCATCGTTAGGTAATTCATCAGTCCCGCGATCAGAAGAAACGTGTTGCCGTATTCATAGGTCGTGCGCGCTGCCTGCACCGGATCGTCTCTAAAACCAATGTCCATCATCCAACAAACAACATATGCGATGCCGCTTCCGAGGTTCGCGATCATTGGCGGCACCTGAATCATCGTGGCCCAATCGAAGATTGATCCGGAAGCCGTGGCGGCGTCGGGCGTGAGATCAAACATGTGACCGCCCATTGCTAGTCCAATAAAGAAACTCAGCCAAACAGCCCCGCCCATCAACGCCGCGCGTCCCCACCGCTTGAGCAGCAGGTGTCCGCTACCGGGAATAAACCAGGCGGCGAGGCCGATTAACCACGCCATTCCCGGCGCCACCTCAACGGGCTCCGCTTGTAACCGTTCAGACTTGACCAAAACGTTTCTCCCTTACCGCGGTGCTTCGATTCTACCCCTCACTTCGCTCGGGCCACGATTAAAGTTTTACCTTAATCGTGCTTGTCGTTCAAACGTACTGCCTGTTTGCTCTTAACCCTCAACTTGAACCGTCGGCGCGCAGACCTTTAACGCGTAACCTTAACGATAGATCAGGTACGGCGCTCTTGTGTTTTCAAACTCGGCGAGCGGCGCCTGCCATCCTTGCCGGATCGTTTTCAGATCGACTCCCTGTTCGAACGCTTTACGGATCTTGTCAGTGCCGCTAATCACGTCGAATGGGTTCTTGTCGAATACGTATTCGTACGCATCTTCCTTCCAACGAAATTCATTCGGGTACATGTCATGAATCACTTTAACCATCGCGACGCCGGCCAGCACTGAATCAAACTTGTTGCGATCGACAACATGAGTCTGAACACCGCCACAGGTTACCTTCGCGTGCTTTTGAAAGGTCGGCTGAAACGCGCAAGCTCTGAAGATAACGCCGGGAAGCTGAAGCTCGGTTAAGGCATCCGCGTAAGCATCGGGATCGATGTACGGAGCGCCAATCAGTTCAAAGGGCTTCGTTGTTCCTCTTCCCTCGGAGACTTGTGTGCCTTCGAAATGAACCGCGCCGGGGAAAACAGTAGCCGAATCAAGCGTCGGCATGTTTGGCGACGGCATCACCCAGGGCGCGTCAGTTTCGTCTAGCCAGAATCGCCGTTTCCATCCATCCATCGGGACTATGTGCAAATCACATTGAGCATTGAACCGATCGCTAAACATCTGGGCCAACTCACCGATAGTCATGCCATGCCGCGTCGGTAATGGAAACAGGCCAACAAAGGAAGCGAACTCTGGTTCGAGAATGTTGCCTGAAGTATCGTCGCCATTAATCGGATTCGGACGATCGCAAACAACCACGCTCTTGCCCAGTTGACCCGCGATCCTCATGCAGTTGGCCAACGTGTATGCGAACGTGTAGATGCGACAGCCCACGTCCTGCATGTCAAAGACCAGCACATCGACATCTTCGAGCATCTTTTCGGTCGGTTCCCTGGTTTCGCTGTAGAGTGAATGGACCGGAAGACCCGTTTTGCGATCGATACCGTGCTCGGTCTCGATCATGTTGTCCTGAACGTCGCCGCGAATCCCGTGCTGCGGACCGAACAGCGCGGTCAACTTAAACGCCGAATGACCGTGCAGGAGATCGGCAGCGTGCTGAAACTCGTGATTGACTGACGACTGATTGCAGATCAGTCCGACTCGCTTGCCACGCATGACCTGCGGAACATCCTGAAGTAAAACTTCAAGTCCAACCCGCACGGGCTGCCGCACGCCTTTCAAGCTCTCCGTTTCACGCTCTTGCTCAATAGTTAAAGTCATACTTGAAGCTCCCAACTAGAGATTCAGCCGCATAAAACCGATCCACCGTTGACGTTCAGTATTTCGCCGGTGATGTTATCTGCCCACCTGGAGCAAAGAAACACTATCGGCCCGGCTATTTCTTCGGGCGTCGCAACCTTACCACGTGGGATCGTCTTCCCGATTGACGCAACCGCGGCATCGTCGGAAAAGACGTCCAACGTCATGTCGGTTATCACCCAGCCGGGCGCGACCGAATTGACGTTGACCCCTGACGGCGCCAGTTCCGACGACAGCGACTTGGTAAACGCGATCTGACCGCCCTTTGATGCCGCGTAGTTTGAATAGAATTCTTCGCCGCGCTGCCCTGCTGTGGAACTGACGATTACGATGCGGCCGAATCCCTGCTTTTTCATAACCGGAGCGGCCGACGCGACACACAGACCATGTGCCCTTGAGATTGATATCCATCGTGCGATCCCAAAGCTCTTCCGGCATCGATTCAATTGCCGCGCCTTGCCAGATGCCGGCGTTACAGATCAGGAAATCAACACGTCCGAAACGTTCAACTGTTTCCTTAACGAGTCGGTCGCCTTCGTCAAGCTTTGAAACATCTGCCTGGATTGCTACCACGTCGCCGCCCATCTCTTTCGCTTCGGCGACGGTCTCGGCAGCCGCACGTTCATCGCGCAGGTAATTCACAACGACCTTCGCACCGTACGAAGCGAGGAGTGTAACGACAGCCTTGCCGATGCCGCGCGAGCCACCAGTCACGAGCGCAACTCGATCCGCTAAACCAAGATGGTCTTGTGTATCCGTGCCCACTTCCCTTTTCCAATTCAGACGCTCGCCGTAGAAAGATTCTCGACCGCCTCACGCGCGCGGGCCACGAAAGAGTTGAACAGTCGTTGAGAAAATCGATCGCTCTGCCATCCAAGCTCAGGATGCCATTGAACAGCCACGACAAATCGATCCGGACGCGGATCTTCAAACGCTTCGATCACTCCATCAGGGCTCCACGCTGTCTCGACGAGATCGGCGCCAAGCATTTCGATCGCCTGGTGGTGATGACTGTTGACCAGCAGGTCCTCAGTCTTAATGATTTCGTTCAGCTTGCTGCCCGCGCCAACTTTAACGCTATGCGACGGTCTATCGCGAGGCGCGCCCTGCTCGTGTTTGAGCGCCTCCGGTAGTTGAGATCTGATGTCCTGGATCAACGTTCCGCCGCGAGAGACATTCAACACCTGCATCCCGAAACAGATCGCCAAAAGTGGAAGTTGCTTCCGCTCGGCGGCGTCGATGAGCAGCAGATCCGTTTCGTCTTTGATCTTGTGGACTTCACCCAGCGCGGGATGCGGTTGTTGTCCGTACCGCAACGGATCGACGTCTGAATTGCTGCCCGGCAAAAGAATTCCTTCAAGGCCTTCGACCACCGCGTCGATGTACTCGGTGTGCGGAATCAGGCTGATGTGCACCGGTGCTCCGCCGGCCGCTTCAACGGCCTCGCTGTAGTGTCGTGACAGGTAAAAACGGTCGGTAGGGTATTCAATGCGCATCGGGATTCCGATGCGTGGTCGCTTCAACATACACGTATGATAACCCAAGTCATTTGTCATTTGTCATTGGACATTTTTCATTTGTCATTTACGGCTAGCGGTACAGATCCAAAGGAGACAAAGAGCTACGAACACCTCTCTTTTCAAATGAAAAATGAAAAATGTCCAATGACAAATGGTAAATCTACCGTGCTTGACTTAGGTTCAAACGAGTTCCTATAGTGCTCATATCTAAACATGCGGAAAGAAAATAATAGGGTGCGTAGCACTACTGTCCTTCTTGTCAGGAAAGACGCTCACGTCGCACTCGCTGGAGACGGGCAAGTGACGCTCGGCGAGACGGTCATGAAAGCAAACGCCAAAAAAGTCAGGCGACTCTACAACGATCAGATTGTGGCCGGTTTTGCAGGCGCAACAGGTGATGCCTTCTCGCTACTCACGCGCTTTGAAGCTAAGCTCGAACAGTATCACGGCAATCTCGAACGCGCGGCGATCGAGTTGAGCAAGGAGTGGCGTACCGACAAAATGCTGCGCCACCTCGAGGCACTGCTTGTTGTCGCCGACAAGAAGTCGTCGTTTCTGTTGTCAGGCAATGGCGACGTGATCGCGCCCGACGAAGGCGTACTGGCCATCGGTTCAGGTGGCTCCTACGCGCTTGCCGCCGCACGCGCCTTACTCAAACATACGGATCTCTCCGCACGCGACATCGCAGTCGAAGCGCTGCGCATCGCGGGCGAAATCTGCATCTATTCAAATCAAAACATCGTAGTTGAAGAGTTGTAATGGTTATTTATTTGGCTGGAGAAGTTGATGAAGAAGCTCGGCTCGACGAGATGTCGCCGCGTCAGATCGTTACCGAGCTCGACAAGCACGTCGTTGGACAGCGCAATGCGAAACGCGCGGTGGCCGTCGCGTTGCGTAATCGTGTGCGGCGTCAAAAACTGCCACCTGAGATGGCCGTCGACGTCATGCCCAAGAACATCATCATGATCGGGTCGACGGGCATTGGTAAGACTGAGATCGCCCGCCGCCTCGCTCGGATGTCGAACTCGCCGTTCCTGAAAGTCGAAGCTTCTAAATTCACGGAAGTTGGTTACGTCGGTCGGGACGTCGAGAGCATGATTCGCGATCTGACGGAGATCTCCGTCGAGTTGACGCGACAGGAAAAGAGCGAAGAAGTCGCAGAGAAAGCCGAGCTCAACGTCGAAGAACGAATTCTCGATCTATTGCTACCGCCACGACGTAGCACTGTTGGTTTCTACGACTTTGATTCCGACACCGCCGAGGAATCCTCAACCGAACTCGACACTCCTGCACAGGACGAACAGTCGCAAAAAACCCGTGAGAAACTGCGCCAGCAACTTCGTAGTGGCAAACTCGACAATCGACTCGTCGAGCTCGATGTTCGCGAGCGAAACTTTCCGGTGATCGAACTGGCCGGCCCGCAAGGCGTCGAAGAGATGGGCATCAACATGAAAGACATGTTGGGCAACCTGTTTCAGGGACGCACCAAACGACGCAAGATGCGCGTCGACGAGGCGATGGAGTACTTGATGCAGGAAGAGGAGGAACGCCTGATCGACATGGACCAGGTGGCCCGTGCAGCGATCGAGCGCGTCGAAAATTCCGGCATCATCTTTCTCGACGAGATCGACAAGATTGCGGGACGAGAGTCAGGTCATGGTCCAGACGTCTCGCGCGAGGGCGTGCAACGCGACATTCTGCCGATTGTCGAAGGCACGACGGTGAACAGTCGCTACGGCATGGTCCGCACAGACCACATTCTGTTCATCGCCGCCGGCGCTTTTCACGTTTCCAAGCCGTCAGATCTAATTCCTGAGCTACAGGGCCGTTTCCCGATTCGTGTCGAACTGGAGTCGCTCACGATCGAAGACTTCAAACGGATCCTGACCGAACCGCGCAATGCGCTGATCAAACAGTATCAGGCGATGATGGACACTGAAGGAGTGACAATCGATTTCACGCCCGACGCGATTGACTCGATCGCCAACTTCGCGGCGCAGGTCAATCAGCAGACTGAAGACATCGGTGCGCGCCGGTTGCAGACAATCATGGAAAAACTGCTCGAGGAAATTAGCTTTGAGGGTCCCGACCTCGAACCGAAGCAGCAGCGTATCGACGCGGCTTATGTAGAAAGCATGCTCTCCGAGACTGTTAAGGATCAGGATCTGAGTCGCTACATTCTGTGAGAGTTTCCCGCAAAGGCGCAAAGGCGCAAAGCAAAACCTCTCCTGGCAAGTTGTTCTTCACGCCATTGGGGCCTTTTTTCTTTGCGCCTTTGCGCCTTTGCGGGATCCTCTTGCTGGCCGCTGTTATCTTTTCTGGGTGCGGAAAACGCCGCCCTCCCCTGCCGCCCGTCGAACGCGTTCTGCAACGCACGGAACTCCTTTCCGGTGCGCAACAAGGAAATGAAGTGATCCTTAGTTGGCCTGCGCCGCAACGCAACGCGCCCGACAGCAGCGTGCAAAGCATCAGACGCATCGACGTCTATCGTCTCGCCGAGAAACCCGGCACGCCGCTGGCGCTCACAGAAGAAGAGTTTGCCGCACGCTCAACGCTCGTCGGTTCCGTCACGTTCGAACAAATCCAGACCGCGGGCGATACATTGACGTATCGCGATGTCCTCGAGCTCGCCGGACAGCCAACGCGTCTTCGTTACGCGCTCCGTTACGTGAATGCATCAGGTCAACGCGCTGCATTTTCCAACTTCCTGACGATCGAACCGGCCGCGCGCATCGCGCAAGCTCCGACGCTCTCATCAGAACCAAAACTTTCGGAAGACGCAATCACGCTCACGTGGCAAGCGCCAACCGCCAACATCGACGGCTCGACTCCGGTGAATTTACTTGGCTACAACGTGTATCGCGTGGATGAGTCGCAGAGTGACCTGAACCAGGCGCCGATCAATTCCGCCCTTGTTTCGGGGACGCAGTATGCAGACAAGAACTTCCAGTTTGGTAACAGCTATCGCTATATCGTTCGCTCTGTTTCGCTCGGCACTGGTGGCGCGCAGGTTGAAAGTTTGAATTCAAATGCAGTTCCCGTTGCCCCGCGCGACACATTTCCTCCGGCGGCGCCGGAACGGCCGAGCATCGCCCCCGATCCATCATTCGGCCGGCTTGCGATCTTCTTTGCACCTAACAAAGAACCGGACGTCGCCGGCTACGATCTTTATCGTTCGACCGATCCCAGCCTTCCCAGGGATCAATGGACCAAGCTTAACCAGACGCTCTTAACACGCACGACCTATCAGGACGACCGCGTCGAATCAGGCAAGACCTATTACTACTACCTAAGGGCTGTGGATCAGGCGGGAAACGTAAGTCCTCCGTCTGAGGTCACATCTGAGAAAGTCCCTTAACAAAATGACGACGTACTGCCGCATAGCTCATCCATCACTTGAAGGTCCGCGTTTCGCAGTGGTCATCGACTCGACGGTATACCCTTTGCCGCCGACCTTCAATTACCAAGACGTTCCCTTTGACAGTCCGGATCCGCCGCTCGCACTCAGCGAGGTAAAACTGCTCGCGCCGGTTAGGCCTTCGAAAATCGTTTGTGTCGGACGAAACTATCGCGAGCATGCGGCAGAGTTGGGCAACAAGATGCCTGACGAACCCTTGCTTTTTCTCAAAGCGCCGTCGGCTGTCATCGGCCCCGACGATCGCATCGAGATCCCGAGTGCGTCGCAACAAGTCGAACATGAAGGCGAGGTCGGCGTCGTCATCGGATTCGAGGGGCGAAACATCAGGGAGACCGATGCGCATGCTTACGTGTTCGGCTATACGTGCGTTAACGACGTCACCGCCCGCGACCTGCAACGAAAAGACGTGCAATTCACTCGCGGCAAATCATTCGACACGTTCTGTCCCGTCGGGCCGTGGATCGTTACCAATCTCGATCCCGCCAATATCAATGTGACAACACGCCTCAATGGCGAAGTAAAACAAAACGGAAATACTCGTGACATGGCATTTGATGTCGCCTTTCTAATCCGGTACATCTCTGCGATCATGACTCTGTATCCCGGCGACCTGATCGCAACCGGAACACCGGCCGGCGTTTCGCGCATGAAGCATGGCGATACGGTCGAGGTTGAGGTGGGTGGAGTCGGTATTCTGAGAAATCAGGTGTACGATCCAAGGCAAATCAATTAGAAATTGCGAATTGCGGAATTGTGAATTGCGGGATTAAAGCCAGTTTGGCAAATTCGAAATTCGCATTTCGCAATTCGAAATTAGAAACAGGAGTTCGGCTATGAAGTTTTTTCTAGATACCGCGAATCTCAACGAGATCCGGGAAGCTGCGGCATACGGGTTCGCCGACGGAGTCACCACCAATCCATCACTCATCGCGAAAGAAGGCGACGTCGATTTCAAGCAACACATCGCCGCGATCTGTGAGATCGTGCAGGGTCCGGTTTCGGCTGAGGTGACGAGCCAGGACAAGGACGGGATGGTTCGCGAGGGTAAGGAGTACTCGAAGATTGCTCCCAACGTCGTGATCAAGTGCCCGTTGACGAGAGATGGACTTAAAGCGACGCGTGAACTTTCCGATCAAGGTATTAGTATTAACGTGACCTTGTGCTTCTCGTCCGCGCAGGCAATTCTCGCCGCGAAAGCAGGTGCGTCGTTTATCAGTCCGTTTCTCGGCCGACTTGATGACATTGGCGAGAACGGATTGTATCTATTGCAGAGCATCATCGAGATCTATCAGAACTATCCGTGGAAGACTGAAGTGCTCGCTGCGAGCTTGCGCCACCCGATTCATGTGATCGAAGCGGCACGTCTGGGTGCCGACATCGCAACCATGCCTTTTAAAGTTATAGATCAACTTTTCAACCATCCGTTGACCGATAAGGGGCAGGCGCAGTTCCTCGCGGATTGGGCCAAGAGTGGGCGAAAGTAATAGCATCCGGGTTCGCGTGCTGAAGTACGACGGAACCAAACATCGAACCTGGGCCGCGCGTGTCTCGAAGCAAACGGAGTCGCTACTGATACTCGACGCGGTTTTCGACGAAGCGATCGAGCACGATTTGATTGGAACGATTGCCTGCGGAACTATTAGCACTGAATACTATTGGCTCGATCGGTGGTACAACGTGTTTCGCTTCAGCGATCGTAGCGGTATGCTGAATAGCTTCTACTGCAACGTAAATATGCCGCCGAGTTTCGACGGACATGTTCTACAGTACGTCGATCTTGATATCGATGTGTTGGTACGACCTGACTTTTCCTACCAGGTTCTCGACCTCGAAGACTTTGAAGTCAATGCGCGTACTTATGATTACTCGCCCGAGGTCCAGGAGAACGCGCATGCGGCGCTGGCAGAGCTGGTCCAGTTGATCAAAACGCGATCGTTCCCGTTCGACGAATAACTTTATGGCCTCTCAACAGAAGACGAAACATTCGAAATCGAAGCTGGACGCATTGCGTGAGCGTAGCGCTCAGGCAGAGCAAGGCGGCGGCGCCGCGCGTGTTGAGAAACAACATGAAGCGGGAAAGATGACGGCGCGTGAACGGATTGAGTTTCTGCTCGACGATGGATCGTTTGAAGAGTTCGACAAGCTCGTCGTACATCGCTCGAAAGATTTCGGTCTCGACAAACAACTCTATCCGGGAGACGGCGTCATCACCGGTCACGGATTGATCGACGGACGGGCCGTGTTTGTCTTCGCGCAGGACTTCACCGTGTTTGGCGGTTCCCTTTCCGAGACGCACGCAGAAAAGATCTGCAAGGTGATGGATCTCGCGATGAAAGTCGGCGCGCCGATTATCGGATTGAATGATTCGGGTGGCGCGCGGATTCAGGAAGGTGTCGTCAGTCTGGGCGGCTATTCAGACATCTTTCTTCGCAACACCCTCGCGAGCGGGGTTGTGCCTCAGATCAGTTGCATCATGGGCCCGTGTGCGGGTGGCGCTGTTTACAGTCCAGCGATCACCGATTTCAACATCATGGTCAAAGACACGTCTTACATGTTCATTACTGGACCAGACGTGATCAAGACCGTCACACATGAGGAAGTAACGAAAGAAACTCTTGGCGGTGCACTAACGCACAATTCGATTTCCGGTGTGGCCCACTTCGCAGCCGAGTCAGACGAACATGCGCTGCGCATCGTGCGCGAGTTGTTTTCGTTTATTCCGTCGAACAATGTTGAAGATCCGCCGCGGATGCCGGTAAGCGATCCGATCGATCGTGTAGAACCAAAGTTGAATGACATCGTGCCCGAAGCGTCGAACCAACCATACGACATGCGCGACGTTATCAATCACGTCGTGGACGATGGTTACTTCTTCGAAGTGCAGCAACTGTTCGCGCAGAACATCGTGGTCGGCTTTGCGCGGTTAGGTGGGCGAGCGGTAGGTATTGTCGCGAACCAGCCGGCGTTTCTTGCGGGCGTGCTCGACATTTCGGCTTCAGTGAAGGGCGCGCGGTTTGTTCGTTTCTGCGACTGCTTCAACATTCCGCTCGTGACGTTTGAAGACGTACCGGGGTTTCTGCCTGGCGTGTCGCAGGAGCACGGTGGGATCATCACGCAAGGTGCAAAGCTGCTTTATGCGTTTGCGGAAGCGACGGTGCCGAAGGTTACGGTCATCACGCGGAAAGCTTACGGCGGCGCCTACTGCGTCATGTCGTCTAAGCACATTCGAACGGATGTGAATCTCGCGTGGCCTTCGGCGGAGATTGCAGTGATGGGGGCTGAGGGCGCGGTCGGTATTCTCTATCGCCGCGAACTCAACGAAGCGAAGGACAAGGAAGCGGCACGTCGCGCGAAGATCACTGAACTTGAAGAGAAGTTCGCCAATCCCTACGTAGCTGCGGAACACGGCTTCATCGACGAAGTAATCGAACCCTCCCAAACGCGCCCCAAACTAATCCGCGCTCTTTCCCTGCTGGAAAACAAACGCGACACAAACCCACCAAAGAAACACGGCAACATTCCGTTGTAGCCCCGGGTAAGTCAGGACTCGTTTTGATCTTGCAATTTGCAAGATCAATCCTCTTCGGTTGGTTCGAAGGAAATCAAACGCGCCTTGGGATCGAAGGTGATGCGGAATGGGAATAGGGCGCGGCGGCCGAGGATGATTGGCGTGCCCCGGGCGACGCCCGAGAGAACGTCGGTCGGAACGCCATTCAAAACAAGCGCTCCAATGTTTACTTTCTGAGGTGAAATGCGGCGAGACTGAACGCGTCCGCCACCAAGATCCTGATTCACACGCGAGTGCGAGCGATTCGCATCCTCAGCCCTGCGACTCACAACCTGATTCTCATTTAAAGCTAATCCAAAACCCGAACCAGTATCGATCAACGCAACACTTCCATCGCCAAGTTTCACAAACGGGCGATGACTCCCCGCCTGGCGAACCCAACGAACCGTGGCGCCTTCGCGAGGCTGATAATTCAGCGTCAAACCGTTCACCGACGGATCGAACAGTCGCAACTCTCGCGTGGCAGATCGATTGAAAACCCAAACGGACTAAAGGCTTCGGTCGGATCAAGAATCCCATCGATCGCACGCGGCAGATTCGGAACCACTGCGGCAACGACACGCCCCGGCAAACGGTTACCAGGTTTCCCAAGTGCCAACCCGTTAATTCCTGCTTCCTGATCGGAAGAAATAGGCGACGTACTCAAACCACCGACGAGCGGCGTCCTCGCTTTCGTCACCTGCAACCGCGCTTCAGCGACGACTCGTTGACTGATGATCGAAGCACCCGCGCCTGTGTCTATCGCAAACACAAACGGCCCTGCGCCATTGATCCATCCCTTTGCCAACAGTCCGTGATCCTCATCATCACGTAACGAAATTGGCTCGACGGATGAAACAGATGTACTCCGGACAAGTTGATGGGCGGTCCCGAGTCCGGGTACCGCCCAAACAACTGTTGCCACAAGAGTACTTAGAGCGAGTGCAAGTTTAGCTTTGCTCACGACTCCGGACCTCGACAATTAGTAGCTCCGGTCTCGATTGCGCAGCTTGTACGTCCACAGGGCGGAACCACCCGCACCGGAGAGCGCACCAATCGCAGCACCCTTCTTACCACCGATCAATCCACCGACGGCCGCGCCAGCACCGGTACCAATCGCCACCGTGAGCTTATCGCGGTGCTTGTCCCAGAAGCTGCGCTTCTTCGGCTGATAGTCGTAGTAAACGCGACGTGCCGAGCTGCGGCTGCCGGTATTCGTGCCGCTGCGATAAACCACGCGCGATGGCGCTGCCTGTCGCACCGTGCTCACTTCTTTAACTTGCTGCTCGCTGGCTGCCGCAAAACCATCGGCGAAGCCAGTCTTGTAAGCGGTCTGCTCACCCGCAGTGTTAAAGGCCATTTCCGTTTGGTCAGCAGCAACAGGAGTCGCTGTCTGAGCCGTATCCTGAGTAGCGGTCTTAGTCGTCTCGGCCGTCGCTGACTGCGTCCGGTTCATCACCAGCGCGCCAACCGAACCACCGATCAACGCTGCAATCAAGGCAACAGGTAGTAACTTGTTCGTCATAATCATCGCTCTGTTCTCCTCAAAAAGATCCGTGCTGCGAAAGCACGCTGCTTACGCTGCAAGCGCTATTCCTTCTTGTCGGGTGTTCGGGGATTTGATGCAGATTCAGCGAAATTCTAGCAATGAAGCCCAAAAAACGGGCCATCGCAAGAAAATCACAAACTAAGTCCAACGATCGTAACGCGGAAAGTTGAACTGTAAGGGAGAGCGGGTATTCGATATGGAACCGGTGTAACCGATAACGTTAGCTGGGACGCGGAGATGGGGAGAAGCGGAGACGCGGCGAAGATCTCCGTTTCGCCGCGTCTCCGTGTCACCGAGTCTACTATTAGGCGGCTTTCACGACCGGTTTGTCCTTGAGCAATTCGAGTGCTTTCTTGAGCTGAAGATCCTCGGATGCTGGCTTCACCTGCGGTGCGGGTGCCGGCGCCGGGGTCGCAGTTGACGGTCTTTCAGTTCCCGGCTCAGCAGGCTTCGCAACTGGATCGTCGTCGTTGCCCGTCAACTCGTCTGGATCGACAGCGTCAGCAGTTTCCTGAACCTTAACCTCAACAGAAGGCGCAACACCGGAGTGCGCGCGATCTTCGCCGAGGAACGTCTTACCGTTGGCTGTTGCCCATTTGATGGTCGTCAACAGGAGACCATCGCCACCGCGCAGCGTGAACAGTTGCTGCTCGGTACCGGCGCCAAAACTCCGTTCGCCAACGACCTGGCCACGGTCTCTGTCGATCAGCGCAGAAGCAACAACTTCAGCGGCGCCAGCCGTGCCCTCGTCGATCAACGCGACCACCGGTCCCGCGAACAAGGCCAACTTCGGATCAGCACTAAACGTTTTTAGAGCTTTGTTTTCGCGGCCGACAGTCTGCGCGATTACACCGTCTTTGACGAACATGTTTGCGACGGCCACGGCTTCTGGTAACGAACCACCAGCGGTCCCGCGGAGGTCGACGACAATCTTCTGAGCGCCGAGCTTCATCAGATCCTGAAGACGAGTGCGAATCTCCGCCGCCTCACCGTCAACGAAACTGTTGATTCGCAGAATGCCGATTTTTCCAGCTTCCAGGCGCGCTTCGGAAGCTGCGGCGCGGCTCGTACCACGCTTCACGCTCACTGTCAGCGGACTCGAGTTAGCTCGCAAAACTCGAAGCTTTATTTCGGAACCAGCCGGTCCATTCAACAACTGCTTCGCGTCGTAAAGCGAGATGTCGCGAGTGGCTTTGTTGTCGATGTACTCGATAATGTCGCCCGCTCGAAGACCAGCCTGATCGGCCGGCGAACCCTTCATCGGCGCGATGACGTAGAGATACGACGCGTACTGCGACAGTTCAGCGCCGATACCGATCTGATTGTCTTTGGTTCCGGCGTTATACTCGCGAACTTGCTCCGGCGTGAGATAAGTCGAGTATGGATCCAGTCCGTACGCGAGTCCGCGCAAAGCGCCGGCTCGAACCTTGTCCATGTTGGGCTCATCAACGTAATCGTTCTGAATGTGCTGTAACACACTCTCGAAAATGCGCAACTGTGCGTTCGGATCGTTCGCCGGTTGCTGCGCGCTCGTCGAAATCCAACCGCCGAGCACGGAGTAAAGAGTCAAACTGGCCGACAGCAGGATCAGGATAAACTTGGTACGAAATGACATTTAGTTACCTCTTCGATTACGTTAGAGCCGGGACAATCGCACGATTTGCGAATCGAAACGTATGATACAGGCCGTATTTAGCCTGCGCAAGCCTGAGCTTTTACTACAAATCAAGTGACAAAACCTGAAGTTGACTGCAATCTGACAGGGCCGATTCTCGCGCTCGATCCCGGCGAAAAGCTGGTCGGAGCAGCCGTTAGCGACGAAAACTTGATAACTATCAAACGACTGCCGCCGCTTAAGCGTTCCAACTGGAAACGACTGCTTCAGGACGTGCTGAGCTTGATCGAACGCTTTGACGTTAAAACAATAGTAATTGGTTTGCCGTTGTCACTCGACGGAACGCATGGCGACGGCGGCGCATGAAGGTCCAGCGACTGGCCCGGAATCTAGCCCGATCCGTATCGCTTCCAGTCTTCCTGCAAGACGAGCGCTTGACATCGTTCGAGGCGATGGAGAATTTAAAGGCAGAGGGCAAGCGGCGCCAGGAAATCCCTGCCCTTATCGACGGCGAAGCGGCGGCACTGATTCTGCGCGATTTTCTTCGCACCGATCAGGACCGAATTCTCGTCGAAGCCACAGGAGATCAGGACACGACAGCCGAATGAAACGACTCATACTTGTGATCATCGCAGTTCTACTAGTTGCCGGCGGGGCTTCGGCAGGCTGGGTTTATTCGGAACTGCGACAGCCGATCAGTCACAACAAAAGCGGGCAGTACATCGAGATTCCCCGAGGTTCGTCGCCGTCCGCAATCGTGAAGAAGCTTGCGGACGAGGGCGTTCTAAAAAGCGAGTGGCCGCTCAAGCTTTATCTGCGAGCCACCGGACGCGGATCGACACTGAAAGCGGGCGAATACGACTTCCCATCACCCGTCTCGCCGATGGGGGTGCTGGCAAAGCTCCAGCAGGGACAACGACGACTCGCTCGACTAACCATCCCCGAAGGCTGGACGCGTTGGGACATCGCTAAAGCAATGGTCCAGGTTCCGGAACTCAAACTCGAAAGCGAAGCTCAAGCATTAGAGTTAATGGATAACGTGAGCCTCGTCAGCGATCTCGATCCGCAAGCGAAGAACCTTGAAGGTTATCTATTTCCCGACACCTATGAGTTCGCTTACGACACGACCCCGGCTCAATTGATCGAGATGATGGTGAAGCGGTTTCGCGGTGTTTGGAAACCGGATTGGAACGACCGGGCACGGAGCCTGAACATGACCACGCGTCAGATCGTTACGACCGCGTCGATCATCGAAACTGAAGCAAAGCTTGACGAGGAGCGTCCGATCGTGTCGTCAGTTATTTACAACCGCTTGGAAAAAAACATTCCTCTCGCGGTTGACTCAAGCATCGTTTACGCATCGAAGCTGGAAGGAAAGTGGCGTTACGACGGGAAGGTTTACAAGAGCGATATTGAACGACGCTCACCGTACAACACGCGCATCTACGCGGGACTGCCGCCTGGACCAGTCGCATCACCGGGAGCGAGTTCGTTGAGCGCGGCCTTGAATCCGGTGCAGACAGATTATCTTTACTACGTTCGCAATCCCGATCGAGACGACGGTGCGCACAACTTCTATAGCAATGGAAGTGACTTCGAAACGGGCGTGCAGGCATTGCGCAAATGGGAACGCGAACGCGATGCGGAAGAGGCACGCAAACGACGCGAAAACGGCACGCAATAGATCTTTGTACTTTGTGCTTAGAGCTTTGTACGTTGCCGTGGAAGCGCTACGTGCTATAATGACAAAGTACAAAGCACAAAGCTCTAAGTTCGTCCTTGTGTTTGAATGACCATTAATCTATTCTCAAGTTGAGCCCCAGGATCAGTTGTTTTCGTAACAGAATAAGGTGTCGCAATGTTTAGCTTACGCATGATTGCCGTCCTATTGATGTTGATGGTTTGTTCTCTTCCCGCTTTTGCACAAGCAGCGAAGGGCGTCGATAAACAGAACGAGCGCGTTCGAGACAGTGGCTCCGATCGACAACCCGGTAACAATGGCAACAAGACCGACACGGGCGCGGGGCGCGGAATGGATTTCGGCAGAGGTCGCACACCTGAAACACCGCCGCTACCAAACCCGTATCGACTGACCGGACGGCGCGACGTGATCATTGCCGCCGTTCAGGACCTCATGCGCGATCGAAAGATGGTGGTGGACGAGGTTGCATCCAAACTGTCAGACGGAATCATCGTAAGCCAGCCGTTCACGTTCACGAAGGGTGCGGTTGTTTCGGCGGGCGAACTAAGCAGGTACGCTGACGTTCCACAGTCCGCGGCACGTGCGTGGACCCGTGGACGTTACACGATGACTGTTGAGATTCAGCCGATCGATGGCACGACAGCGAACATAGTGGTCAATGCAAAGATCGAAGGGCGCACCGACGGGCCAACGGGCGCCGAGTGGGCCACACTGCGAAGTACTGGCCTTGCTGAAGACGAATTTTTAGAGGGCCTGGTCACCGCCGTAACCGGGGCAACGCCCGCAGGCCGAATCCCCCAGCCGAACTAATGCCGTGAAGTAATACTTGAGCCGTTTTAGCGGCATTAGTTGAGAAGTTACCTAAAGTTTTCGAATGATCAATAACCCCTTTCACCAGGACGACGCCGTTGAGCAGCAACATGATACAAACCGCCGTTTACTTCTCGGCATCGTTTGCGCCGTTGCTGTTACCGCGTTACTCGTAGCCGGCTACGCTTTTGTTCGCCGCTACCACGCGCAACGAATCCTCGCCGAGAATCCGCCTCCTCCGCCGGTTAGCGAGTCCGGTCCGAAAGGGCCGCCGGTAGCGCACGTCGTCATCGACGAACCGACATTGGAAAAGGGCTTCACCGTCATCGGCGGCGCAGTCAAAAACATTTCAGACCGCGATTTATCTGACCTTTTCGTTGTTATCGAGATGCGACGACGAAAAGACGGCGGAACCGAAGACGTCGCTTTACCTGTCACGCCACCGATACTGCAACCGCAGCAGGAAGGCGCCTTCTCATTGAAAGCGGCCGCGCAGGACTTCGCGTCGATTCGTCTCGCGGGCGTGAAAGCTGAACCGCAATCGACCCTCGTCGCCTACACATCGTCGCAAGGCAAGAAACGACCACCTGAACGATTCGAACCGAAGATCGTAGTCGTCAAACGTTCGGGCAAGCCGGGAGAGTTCATCAACACACCCGACAACCCAGGGCGCATTCGATAACCAAACCCACAGTCTGCTCAGGTTATTGTTTAAGGGTCGGCGTGCCGATGGTTAAGGTGAACTCTGAAATCCGGCGGTAAAATGAGGCATGAAGCTCGTGTGATTACTGAGCCCGGCCGTGCAACGCGATGCCGTTCGCTGTCGTCACAGTATATGCTGAGTAAGCCAGCGATGAAGAATAAGCTGACATTCTCCATTCTGATCTGCGGCGTGCTTCTCGTTCCGGCACTTGCCAGGGCGCAAACCAGTGCGCCTGCGCCGTCGCAAATGGATCCCTCAAGTACTCGCGAGCGCCCGCTTTCCGAGGCCGAGGAGGAAATGCGCGCTAAACAAGCGATCAAGTTCGCGGAAAAGGAACACCGGGAGAACATTGATCGCGCAAAAGAAATTGCAAACATAGGCAAACAGCTAAAAGCAGCGGCCAGCAACGCGCCGCTTATGAGTCGTGATTCTGAGAAGAAAATTGAGCGACTCGAAAAGCTCACGCGGAAAGTCAGAGGCGAGGCAGGTGGTGACGATCAGGAGGTCGAGCTGAAGAACCGGCCAAGCGATCTCCCATCAGCAATGGCCCTGGTTTCCGAAGCCGCGGAAACGCTGTCCAAGGAAGTTCAGAACACACCGCGGCAAGTCGTTTCGGCTGCCGTAATCGAAAAGGCTAATGTTTTACTTGAGCTCATAAAACTAATGCGCACGCTTTCAGCCAAGCCTTAGTCGCATCAACGTAGATGACACGAACTCGACTCCTTTCCCTGCTCGTCATCCTGACCGTCAGCACAGCCGTCGCAGTCGCCCAGGACGATGATGACATCGTTCGCATGAACACAGATCTGGTCGTGCTGAATCTGACCGTCACCGATAAAGCTGGACAGTATGTGAAGAAGCTCAAGCGTTCCGACTTTAAGGTCTATGTCGATGGAGTCGAGGTGGATCCAGGCACGATCGCGGGGTTCTCGTTTCAGGAGGCGCCTTACGCTGCGGTTCTGCTGCTCGATAGTTCCGGGAGTATGGAGGAGCGCTTTTCGTTAGCGCGCTCGGCGGCGATCAGGTTTCTCGATGGACTAAGGCCGGAAGATGTTTCGGCTGTTTACCGGTTCGATTCGAAGGTCGAACGAGTGCAGGATTTTTCAGGTGGACGCGATCTCGCACCGACGGCTTATGCGATTCGCGCCAGTGGAATGACGACGTTGAATGACGCGATCGTGAAGGCTGCCGAAGCCCTCGCATCCCGCGGCGAACACCGCAAAGCGATCGTCATCCTGTCGGATGGCATGGACACGCAGAGTAAAGCCTCGAGTGATAAAGCAGTCGAACGAGCCCTCGCTGTTGGAGCAACTATCTACGCTGTCGACATGGCGCAAATGGATGTCGCCGGTTCGAGACGGCAATCAGGAGCCGCTTCGTTGAAATCGTTTGCGGATAAGACTGGCGGGCGTTTTGTCGCTACTCCGGGTGGTCCAGCATTGCGCGATGCGTTCACCGGCATTGCCGACGAACTCGGTCATCAATACACGCTCTCCTACCGGCCGACCGATCAGAATCGCGACGGCAAATGGCACACGATCGAAGTTAAAGTGAATCGTGAAGAAGCGAAAGTTCGAACGCGGAAAGGTTTTCGCGTTCCCAAACGGTAATCATTTTTCATTGGTCATTTGACATTTCTCATTTGTCATTTAAGAGCCGTTTGCGTAAGAACCGGCTTGAGCTTGAGGACTTTTTGCGTGCTCCTTCCCTCAATGACAAATGAGAAATGTCAAATGACCAATGAAAAATAACTAGCGGCTGGTCTTGGTAAGCAATTTCTCGCGATGGCGTTCGAACGCAAGCTCGATAAGCGTTTCAAGCAGACGGCCAAAAGAAAGACCTGAAGCGGCCCACATCTTTGGATAACCTGATACTTCAGTCAAACCCGGCATCGTATTCAATTCGTTAATCACCAGTTCCCCACCGTTTCGCGGCAGAAAGAAATCAACGCGCGCGAGTCCAGCGCCGTCAATCGATTGAAACGCTTTGATAGCCATACGCTGGATCTTCGTGGTCATCGCTTTTGACAATGGCGCCGGAACAACAAAACTCACGCGACCAGTACTCGTGTACTTCTCGGTGTAGTCGAGAAACCTCGCCGCCTCCTCGTGAACCACATACTCACCCGGCAAACTGGCCTTCGGTTCGTCGTTTCCCAACACGGCACATTCAATCTCACGCGCAATCAACTCTTCCTCGACAATAATCTTTCGATCGTATTGCGCGGCGAGTTCGATCGCTTCAGTCAAGGATTTTTTGTCAGTCGCACGCGACACGCCGACCGACGATCCGAGGTTCGCTGGTTTCACAAAACACGGCAGGCCAATATCAGCAACAACCTTACGTATCACTTTAGCTGGATCGTTTCGCCACTGCGATCGCAGAAACCAGAGGTACTTGCAGATCGGCAACCCTGCCTGAACGAAGAGCGACTTCATCGTCACCTTGTCCATCCCGCACGAGGACGCGAGCACGCCGCAGCCGACGTAGGGCACGTCAGCCATTTCAAGTAATCCTTGAAGTGTGCCGTCTTCACCGTAGGTGCCATGCAGCGCTGGAAACACGACGTCGAGCTTTTCCGCGACAAACGATTGTGAATCGCTTTCGAGTGAGATGAGTCCACGATGTGAAGGATCGCCGATCAACGCAACGTCTCCCGTGGCTGGTCCATCCGTCAGCCATTCGGTCGTGCACCGCGGGAGGAAGCAGTTGCACTGACTGCGCCGGAGCGAGCCACTTCCCTTCCTTGGTGATCGCGATCGGAACTACTTCAAACTTCCGCTGGTCGATACTTTCGACGATCGCTCGCGCGGATCGAATCGAGACCTCATGCTCACCCGATCGTCCACCGAAGATCACGCCGACGCGCAGCTTTTTTGGCACTCTCGTTGGTCCAACCTTTACAAAATTGTCTTGCCTAACGCCGACAGAATCAGTTCCACGCCGAGTTCGGCAGTCTTGTTATTTACATCGAGCGCTGTGTTGATCTCAACGATCTCGAGATAGCGCATGCCGCCCGCTTCGGCGATCTTTTCCATCCCCAGGTGCGCCTCACGATAGGTGAGCCCACCGCGGACGAGCGTGCCCGACCCAGGCGCATCGCCCGGATCCAAAGCGTCGACGTCGAATGTCACTCCGTAACCGCCGGTGGCTTGCGAAGCAATCTTGATCGCCTCGTCCATGCACGCGGACATTCCGCGTTCGTCGATCTCTCTCATCGTGAAGAAGCGTATTCCGAGCTTCTGGATCAGCTCTCTTTCGCCGGCATCAATGTCGCGAGCACCGACGTGAACTAAGAGTCGAGGATCGAGTTTAGGAGTGAAGCCGGCGATGTTCGTTAACTCCGACGTGCCGTAACCGAGTAATGCGGCCAACGGCATGCCGTGAATGTTGCCGGAGGGCGTTGACTCCGGAGTGTTCATATCGGCGTGCGCGTCGAACCAGATCAGCCCGAGCGTTTCGTCACGCTGTTTGAAGTAGGATGCTGCTCCGGAAAACGAGCCGATCGCGATTGAATGATCGCCGCCGACCACAAGCGGGAGTTCTTCGGCTTGAAGTATTGCTTCAACTTCGTCCGCTAACTGTTCGCAGGCATTGCTGATTTCGCGTACGTACTTGAGCTTCTCATCGGCGAGCGGAACCGATTGCGGCCGCTCGAGTCGCATATCGCCGAGGTCGCGTATCGAATAACCCAGCCGTTCGATTCGCTGCTGTAAACGAGCGACGCGCAACGCTGCCGGGCCAATGTCCACCCCGGCCATGCTCGCGCCATACCCCAGCGGCACACCGAGAATCGCAACCGTCTTGTTCCCGTTTGTACTCACGGTAAAACTCTTAACCACCCAGATTGAAACCGCCGCCACCGCCGCCCTGACTCGGGAAGAACGGCTTGAGCAGACCCGCGAGCGCCGCGAGATTGCGCGTTTGAATCAAAAGCTCGCCCGGTCCGGTAAACTCCGCGACGATTCCCTCGCCACTCATGATACTGCGAAAGAACCCGGACGCCGCTTTGCGCAACGTGTATTGCGTCGTGCCTTCCCACGCTACCAGATGCCCTGTATCGACAACGTAACGCTCGCCAGCCTGAAGCCGCTTCCGATGAATCGCGCCAAACGAAGAGACAAGCAGCAAGCCCTGTCCCTGTACCATCAACACAAACAGTCCCTCGCCTGAGAAGAACGACTTCGCGCCGCCCCACTTCGTATCAACCGTTAGACTCGAATCACCGGCGAGATATGAAGTCGACTGTACGAAGAACGGTTGGCCGCTCAGTTCGATCGCAGCGACGTCCCCCGGGGCACCCGGCGCGAGTGTCACTTCACCTGGACCACCGCGAGCAGTGAAAGTAGAAATAAACGCCGACTCCCCACCGGCCGCGCGTTTGATCGCACCAAACAGACCGCCCTTCATCTGCGACTGTAGTTCGACGTTCGCCGACATCGAAACCATCGCGCCCGCCTCAGCCTGGATCGCCTGCTCAGCCTGAAGTTGCAACACCGCGAGCGAGAACGACGGTTGATGCAGGACTTCGTAAGTGTAACCTCGTCCTTGTCCGCGCGAGTCCTGATCGATGTTGATGCTGTGAGCGCCTTGATTCATAGGTTGCGTCGCGGCCTGCGCCAGCCGATGACCACACGCGCCGCAGAACGTCGCGTTCGCCATCAGCTGAGCACCACACTTCGGACAGTTCATACTCGACTCCTCATCTGAATGCTTATGGTCTGATTCGATAGAGCATGCGCGGGAACGGAATAGTTTCGCGAATGTGCTCGATGCCGCACATCCATGTGGTGCAGCGTTCGATGCCCATTCCGAATCCGGCGTGTGGAACACTCCCGTATCGCCTCAGATCCAAATACCACTGAAACGCGTCTTCCGGCAGCTCGTGCAAAGCGATCTGTTCCAGTAAAAACTCAAGCGAGGTCGCACGTTCGCCGCCACCGATAACTTCGCCGTATCCTTCGGGCGCAAGCACGTCGACACCCAACGCAAGCTCCGAACGCTCAGGATCACGCGCCATATAAAACGCTTTCACCGCAGCCGGATAGTGATGGACCATCACCGGCTTGTCGAACTGGCTCGAGATGTAAGTTTCATCCGGCGCACCGAAGTCACCGCCCCATTCAAACTTCGTTTCCAGTGCGCCCTTGTCAAAACCTTCCTGCAACATCTTCACGGCATCGTCGTAATGCACCCGCGGAAACGGCGCGGTAATCGCTTCGAGTTTTGAAGTGTCGCGTTCGAGCACCTTCAACTCTTCGACCCGATCCTCAAGCACACGCGCGGCAATGTTTGAAAGAAAGCGTTCCGATAGCGTCATTACGTCATCGAGCGTCGCATAAGCCATCTCCGGCTCGACCATCCAAAACTCAGTCAAATGCCGCCGTGTTTTCGACTTTTCAGCCCGGAAAGTGGGACCAAAACAATAGACTTTACCCAACGCCGCAGCAGTTGCTTCGTTGTAAAGTTGGCCCGACTGCGTGAGATACGCCTTCTCGCCGTCAAAGTAATCGACTTCGAACAGCGTCGTCGTTCCTTCACATGCCGCCGGAGTAAATATCGGCGAATCACAAAGCGTAAAGCCATCGTTGTCGAGGAAATTTCTGACTGCCTGGACCACAGTGTGACGAACCTTCAACACCGCGTGCTGCCGTCTTGAGCGCAGCCACAGATGACGGTGATCCATGAGGAACTCCGTGCCGTGTTCTTTCGGAGTGATCGGATAGTCGTGCACTTGTTGTAAGACCTCAGCGGCGGTGACATCGATCTCGAAACCGCCGGGCGCACGACTGTCTTCGCGCACCGTTCCTTTGACCACAAGCGCGGATTCCTGTCCGAGTCCTTTCAGCGCTTCCCACGTTTCCGGATCGATCGCGTTCTTCAACACTACACATTGAACAACTCCCGACCCATCACGCAGTTGCGGAAACAGAATCTTACCGCTCGAGCGCATGTTGTAGAGCCAGCCTTTGAGCACAACTTCCTGGCCGACGTGTTTTGAAAGCTGGTTGATGTAAGCGTGATTAGTTGTGGTGCTTGCGAGTGATTGCGTCGTCATCTAAGAAACCCGAGGGATGTCATTTGTTAGTTAATCCGTTCCTTCAACATGCGCCGCAGGGTGGGGAATCTTTCGAGCCAGTCGATCGCCTGCAAAACGATCTGAAGTGTTGGTTGAATAAAGTGCTCGTAAGCGGCGCCACGTCCGTACACCGCGGTTTGACACGAGAAAGTTCCGGTAGCTTTCAAACCACGTTGAATAGTCATCAACCGGAACTCCTGCGCGAAGTCGTCCGGATCGATCGCTCCGAGACCTAACAACCGGCGCTCTTCGAGGAAGAACAAGCGATGCGCGCGCAACTCCGCGAGCGATGGTGGACACGGTTGTCGATCCAGAAGAAACGAGACGAGGTCGTAACTTGCGGGCCCCATGCGAGCATCCTGATGATCGACAACTCGCATGCGCTTCTTATGATCGATCATCAAATTGGCCGAGTGATAATCACGATGGCAGAGCACACGCGGCGCGGCTGCCAGTTCCGCGGCTATGTCGTTGAGTTCGGCTTTTAATTCCGCTGTTTCGGCGTGACGCAAGGTCTCCTTACGAAGGCTGCCGAAGTAGTGATCGAAAAAGAAGTCGAGCTCCCACGACAGCTTTGCCTCATCGAAAGCCAGCCGACTCGCGATGGAATTCATCTCGTACGCTTTGTCGGAGGCTTTTTGAATCCTTGCGATCAGCGAAATCGCCTGCTCCTTGTACTCCTCGCACTTCTCTTCCGGCTCGTCTTCGTAGACCTGAAACAACTGCGCGTCGCCGAGATCTTCCTGCACGATGATGCCGGCGTTTCCGTCGACCGCATAGATCTCAGGCACCGGAATATCGCATTCCAGAAACAACCGGGTGACGTCGAGATATGGATGAAACTCGGGATCGAATGGTTCCTGATAGACAGCGGCGACTGCCATGCCTTTCTTCCAACCGATGCGGTAATACTTGCGAGTCGAGGCGTCGGGCGTGAGCGGAATGACTTCCTTGCCGGTATTTCCCTCCTGCGCGATGAATCTCGCAAGCCGATCTGACGCGGAAGACTCAAATGCGTTGGAAATCACCTGTTTAGCGGAACTCATTAGTGAATTGACCGAAATGCCGGTGGCGGGCGGATTGTATCACAACGGAACGACAAAGTTTTCACCCCGAAAATCGCCCGGAAGTGCTTTATCTGGACGCTTTTTGCCCTCCACTAAATCCCGCCGCACGACGATTGAATTCTCGATTCGCTCACCGCTTTGAATGGTCACGTTATCCGCGAGTACACAACGATCAATCTTCGCGCCGTCGCCTACCTGAACGTTGTCCCAGATGATCGACTGCGTCACGTCCGCCGTTGGAGCGATAACGCTGTTCGCCCCGCTCGTGGACGACTGTCCAGTGTCGTTCAGCATCTCGAGACTGATGTCTAGATAACGCTTCAGGGTCGAAAGCTCTCGCCACTTTCCCTGCGCGACATGCGCGGCAATGGTCTCGCCGTTCGCCATGGCCTGCGGGTAAACGTGCGTCACGGAGTCGGAAAACATTTCGCGCGGGATGTAGTCGAAGATCCGCGGCTCCATGATGTGAATGCCCGTGAACATCAAGGGCGCTGGACCACCGACTTGTGGATCAGGCATTCCACCGAAGCGCGTGACGCGTCCATCTTCAGTTTCGACAACACTGAAACGCTCACGCCGCGTGTTGGGTAACAGAACCAGCGTTGCCAAGGCGTTGGTTTTGCGGTGCGTGTCGAGCGCTGCTTTCAGATCGATATCCGTGATGATCTTTCCGTTGACGACGAGAAACGTATCGCGCTCGAAGAACTCACGCGTGTTGTCGAGCGCACCACTGGTGCCGAGGATCTGCGGTTCCTCAACGTAGTGCAGCTTCACTCCGAAGCGGCTGCCGTCGCCGAGAGCCTTGCGCACCGACTCCGGCCGGTGATGCAGGTTGACCACAATCTCATCAAAACCATAAGCGGTCAGATACTCGGCGACGTAACCCACAAGCGGTTTGCCAAGAATTGGAATCGCGGGCTTGGTGCGATCTTCGGTAAGTGGCCAGAGACGTGTGCCGTAACCGGCGGACAAAATTATCGCACGCATGGTCGCACCAGGGGTGACACTGATTAAGAGGCTTTCGACGCGTCGCGCATGACGAGGTCGAATGTGCCGGGGGCGACTTTGCGGAAGCGTGTATTGCGGTTTAGCGAAACGGCGACGCTGATGGTCGGGTTTTGACCTGTGAATTTGAACCCACCCTCAAGCAGCCGGTTGTAGATCTCGTTGACGTGCAGTGCCCCACCTTCTTCGCGCAGCAGCAGCGTGACAGCCTGTGGAATCGTGCGGTCCATGAACCGGTCGCTGAGTGCTTCGACGTTGTTCCGCACCGTGGGAATCTGTGGACGGCGTTCGACGGGAATGTGATTGCGCGCCGGCGGATTCGCCTGGTGCATGGCAGCTTCGAGCTCAGCATCGGACGGGAGGCCCGCTGAGAAGTTGCCGGAACCAATCACGGACGAGAGGAGCCTGTAGATTGCGGCCTCGGTCTGCGAGGTTAACAAATCCATTTCGGCGAGCTCGGCACGTACGCTGTCCGCCTCGGCTTCCAACTCACGTAGACGAGCCGCCAGATGCATTCGCGCCGCTCGCGACTGCCGCAGGCTTTGTTCGAACCGGGCCAACAGGTTTTCGTTATACGGCCGCTCCATCCGCGGGGATTATATCCGTGTTTCCAGGATTGTGGAGAAAATTTCCAGGCCGCTGGAAATCAGCGGTCGCGCTTGAGCACGTAGATAGGGAGGGCGCGTAACGAGTCGGAGTACTCGGAATCGGGCAGATCGTCGAGGGCTGCACGTGCGTTTTCGGCGTATTGGTCGGCCAGGGCTCGTGCCTGTTCCAACGCGCCCGCACGGTCCAGGGCCTGGCGGAGATCTTCCTGGCTCACGCTCACGTAGCTACCGTCGAGCAGCACGCGCTGGACCATCGAAACAGCGTTGGCATCAGCCGCCATGAGGTATATCAAGGGCAACGTCACTTTTCCGTCCAGCAGGTCCGCGCCCGCAGCCTTGCCCAGCGCCGCATCGCTCGACGTGAAATCCAGCAAATCATCCGTCAACTGAAATGCCGTTCCAAGACTTAGTCCATATTCGCGCAAAGCGGTCTGTTGCTTTTCATCTCCGCCGCCGAGGATTGCGCCGATCTCACAACTCGCACTGAACAGATACGCGGTCTTGCGCTTCAGGACATCGAGGTACTGCCCTTCGGAAATATCGGCATGGCCCAGGAGGGTCAACTGCAACAACTCACCTTCGGTCATCTTGCGCGTGACGCTCGTGAGAATGTCGAGAATCGGCAACGAACGTTCCGCCAGACTCGTTTCGAACGCCGACATGTAAAGCCAGTCGCCCATGAGCACCGCGGTCTCGTTTCCGTAAAGCGAGTTGACAGTGGGACGGTTACGACGCGTGTCGGCTTTGTCGATGATGTCGTCGTGCACGAGCGTCGCCGTGTGGAGAAATTCCATCACGGTGGCCATGCGAATCGAGTTGTAACGTGCGCCATCACCGCCGACGGCGTAGTTCGCAAGGATCGTAAGCGCCGGCCGCACGCGTTTCCCGCCCGACGCGCGGAGGTATTCACCGAGGTAGGCAATCACCTGCACGTTCGAACGCGCCTGTCGCTCGAACTCAATCTCGACCTGTTGCAGCTCATTCCCGATCACACTGAAGATGCGCCGGGCCGAGAGCGTCGCCTGTGCGTCGAGTGTCAGTGTGTTGCCTGAAATAGTCATTCTTGAATTCTTGCCTTTTGCGGCTCTGTTTTGCGCCTCTTGTGATACTTAGTTCGACCGATAATTCGTGAACTGCATGTGAATGCCGAAATCTTTGTCCTTCAATTTCGCGATGATGTCTTGCAACGTATCGCGATCGCGTCCCGACACGCGCACAACGTCGCCTTGAATTGAAGCCTGCACCTTCGCCTTGCTGTCTTTGATGAACTTGACGACTTCTTTAGCCTTCTCCTGTGGAATTCCCTGTTGGATCTGCGCGCGTTGCCGGACGGTACCACCTGCCGCAGGTTCAATGTTGCCGTAACTGAACGCCTTCAACGGGACGCCGCGCCGCACCAATTTCTGTTGCAGGATGTCGTTCATGTTGCGCAGCTTGGTCTCGTCTTCGGCGCTGAGCACCAGCTCGGTCTTTTCCATGACCACATTCGCCGCGCTGCCTTTGAAATCAAACCGCTGGCGCACTTCCTTGATCGTCTGATTGAGCGCGTTTGAGATCTCCGCCGCATCAACCTGCGAGACGATGTCGAAAGTGTTTTGTTGAGCCATGGGCGTGTTCAGTGTTTGGAAGAAATCATGTCCGTTGGCATTGAGAATAACATCAAAGGTGCCGCATGTGAAACTTATCTCTTACTCAAAAACGCTAGCAAATTCGTCATTATGGCAAATTGAAAAACCGCATAAAGTTCTCTGTCGTGATATGGCCCAACTCCTCGATCTCGAGACCGTGAAGTCCCGCAAGACAACGCGCAACTTCCACAACATAAGCCGGCTCATTTCGCTTACCGCGATGCGGCACCGGAGTGAGATATGGACAGTCTGTTTCGATCAGCAAATGGTCCAACGGAACCTGACGCGCGATGTTACGCAACTCTTCCGCTTTCTTAAAAGTGACGATGCCGGAAAATGAGATCATAAAACCGATCTCCAGTGCCCGTTTCGCAAGGTCTTCACTGCCGCTGAAGCAATGAAAGACGCCGCGACGATCCGCGCCGTCATAATCGCTCTTGAGGATTTCGATCGTTTCTGTCTCTGCTTCGCGCGTGTGAATGATCACCGGCAGATTAAGATCGCGCGCGGCGCGAAGCTGCCGTCTAAAGACATCCACCTGCACATCACGCGGTGAGTTATCGTAATGAAAGTCGAGACCGATCTCGCCCCACGCGACCACGCGTTCCCCGCTCTGGATCAACGAGCGCGTTTTCTCTTCAGCTTCATCGTTGTAGAAGCGAGCGTCGTGCGGATGCGTGCCGATGGCGGTGTAAACACTTTGGTGAGACTTGCCGAGCTCGATCGCGCGCTCAAATGCGCCACTGTGCGGATCGCCCGTACCGACGTTCAGGATTGCCGAGACGCCCGCTGCATGTGCACGCTGGATGATATCCTCGCGATCCGCATCGAACTCAGGTCCATCAATGTGCGCATGCGAGTCGACAAACATTAGATCAATTTCGAAATTCGAATTTCGAAATTCGAATTCTCTATCACTTCAAGCGCGCGCCGTTCGGCACGTCTTCAGTGAAGGTCGCGATGACCGGGCGGCCTTCTTCGCCGTATGACGCCGCGACCACCATTCCCTGCGACTCGTAGCCGCGAAGTTTTCGTGGTTTAAGATTAGCGACGATGACTACCTTGCGACCCACCAGCTTCTCCGGTTCGTAATACTGCGCGATCCCGGCCAGCACCTGGCGCGGTTGTTCCTCGTTCAGGTCGACCTTTAACAACAGCAGCTTGTCAGCCTTCGGGACCCGCTCCGCGGACAAGACCGTTCCTACACGCAGATCGACTTTCGCGAAATCGTCGATCTCGATGAAGTTTTCAGGTAACACAAATTCCTTGGGGACGTCGGGTACGACCTGCGTTTCCTTGTTTTGGATTACAGACATGATCTGAGCTTTGTCGAGACGTGGAAATACAGGTTGCACCTCGCCGATCGGCGTACCTTCGCGAAGCTCACCCCACTTAAGTTCCGCCGGATCGATCTTGTCGGGTGGCTGGTCCAGCCCAAGCTGTTTCGCGATCGCGCGACTCGCTTCAGGCATTACGGGATATAACAACACGCTCAACCAACGCAGCGTTTCCGCGGCGCGATAAAGCACGGCGCCGAGTGTGTGTCGCTGGTTCTCATCTTTCGCGAGGTCCCACGGCTTCGCGTCAGTAATCATTTTGTCAACGCGAGCGACGACGGACCACGCCACTTCAAGCGCACGACTGAACGCGAGGTTCTCGAAGTGCAACAAAAACTGATCGCGCGCCGTTTCGATGAACCCGACGACAGTCGTCTCGTCGGTATCGACTCCAGATCGTTTCGCGAGCAACAACTTCTCTTCCGGAATCTGCGACGAAGGAATTTGCGACTCGCAATAACGCGCGATCATCGTCAACGTGCGGCTCGAAAGGTTCCCTAAACCACTGGCAAGATCGCTATTGGCACGATCGATCAGCCCTTCATAACCGAAACGCCCGTCTTGTCCGAACACCATCTCACGCAAGCAGAAGTAGCGAATCGCGTCGATCGAAAAATGCTTCTGCAACACGTCGAGCTCAACTGTGTTGCCGAGCGTCTTCGACATCTTGCGGCCGTTCGGATCCAGCCACATGCCATGGGCCACGATCGCCCGCGGTAGCTCAACCCCGGCAGCCATCAGGAAAGCCGGCCAATAGACAGCGTGAAAACGCAGAATGTCTTTGCCAACCATATGCAGCGCGGGCCAGTATTTTTCAAAACCGACGGCACGCTCCCGCTCTTCGTTACCGAAGCCGATTGCGGTTATGTAGTTCGTCAACGCGTCAAACCAGACGTACATCGTGTGGTTCGGATCGTCTGGCACCGGCACGCCCCAGCTCACGGACGTCTTCAATCGACTGACGGAAAGATCCTGAAGCCCACCCCGCACGAAGCTGCTGACTTCATTTCTGCGTGACTCTGGTCTAACGAAATCCGGTTGCGTTTGATAGACGTCGAGTAACGCTTCGGCGTAATCGGAAAGTCGGAAGAAATAACTTTCTTCCGATACGCGATCGAGCGGCGTGTCGTGAATCAAACACGTCGGGACGCCATTCGGATCCGCGGCCGCGCGGTATTCATCTTCAGTCTTGTAAGCAGCACACGGCGCGCAAAACCAGCCTTCGTAATGACCTTTGTAGATCGCGTCGTTACCTTTCGGCGTCTTCGCTTTTGCGCAGCGACGCCATAACTCGCTGACGCCCCGGTAGTGAAACGGCGCCGTAGTACGCATGAAAATATCGTACCCGCCGTGTTCAGTATCGAGACCAAACTCGCGCGTCATCTGTTTAAAGTAATCGACTACGTAATCGGCCTGCTGCTGCGGCGTGCGGCCTGCTTTCTGAGCTGCGCGTTCGATGTTAATGCCGTGTTCGTCGGTGCCGGTGAGAAAATAGGTGTCGATGCCGCGCTGACGCTTAGAGCGCGCGATCGTGTCGCACACGATCATCGTGTAGAGATGACCGAGATGCGGCAGGCTGTTGGCGTAGTAGATCGGTGTGGTTACGTAGAACGTTTTCATTTACCAGGTTTCCCACAAAGGCGCAAAGACGCAAAGATAACAGCATCCTGGACTCGAGCGAAGTCTTCTTTGCGTCTTTGCGCCTTTGCGGGAAACTTCCTCCTAAGGTCTCTTGCCAAACTCATCTCCCAGATTGTAACGAAGCTTCTGGTCAATCCTTTCCTTTAATGAGCGCCATCGCTTCGGCGCGCGTGCGCGGGTCGCTGCGAAAACCACCCAGCACTGCCGACGTTACTGTCTTTGCGTCGGCTTTTCGCACTCCGCGCAACGTCATGCACGTGTGTTCTGCTTCGATTACCACCATGACTCCCAGTGGCTTAAGACCTTCGAACAAAGTGTTGGCGATATCGGTGGTCAAACGTTCCTGGAGCTGAAGACGACGCGAGAACGTCTCCGCGAGTCGGGCCAGCTTCGAGATGCCGAGAATGCGCCCGCCCTTCGGTATGTATGCGATGTGACACTTGCCGACAAACGGCGCCAGGTGATGCTCGCAAAGCGAGGCGATGCTGATGTCTTTCACGATCACCATCTCGTCATGCTTGTCGCCCGGCAAGGGCACGACGTGTTGCTGCGGGTCTTCTCGCATGCCGGAAGTCAGCTCGGCATACATCTCAGCGACACGTCGCGGAGTGCCGTGCAGACCGGGCCGATCCGGATCTTCGCCAATGCCTTCGATGATCATCCGCACGCCCTCTGCGATCAGATCGAGATCGACCGCCGGCGCATCTTGCTGTTTATCGTTAATCACGGATCTTCGCTAGCGCGACACGCGCTGCCTCCTCCACCACTTTCAACGGCACATTTGCACGGATGGCAGCCTCTCGACACTGCTCAAACTCCGGCATTTCATTTACAACGCGACCATTCAGGTGCGCTACTTTAACAAATATTGGCCCATACGGCGTTTCGACCTGTACGACGCTGCGACGCAACGCGCGCCGTTCGACTTCGTAACTGCGAATACCGAGTGTTGTCGTCTCGGTAAACAACAACGTCATCACTCGTTCCTTTTCGCTCGCACCACACAGCACCGACAACAACACACCCGGACGGTTCTTTTTCATCTGCACGGGGGTGAAGTAGCAATCCAGCGCGCCCGCTTCGAACACGCGGTCCATCACGTGGCCCAGGATCTGCGGCGACGCGTCGTCGAGATTCGTTTCGATCATCCAGAGACGTTCGGACGCCACTTGCGCATCATCGGTTTCACCAACCAGCACGCGCAGGACGTTTGGAAAATTTTCATACTGTCGCGTTCCGGCGCCATAGCCTGTTCGATCCGTTTTGATCTGCGGGATTGGTCCATACTCCTGGCAGACCGTAGTGATGATCGCGGCGCCCGTGGGCGTCAGCAGTTCGCCTTTTATTTCACCGGAGTAGAACGGCACGCCACGCAGCAATTCCGTAACGGCGGGCGGCGGCACCGGAAAGCGTCCGTGGGCCATTTCAATCATTCCGCTACCGACGTGCAGCGGCGAACTGACAAATCGATCGATCTTCATCAGATCGAAACAAATCGCCGCGCCGACGACGTCGACAATCGCATCCAGCGCACCGACCTCGTGAAAGTGCACCTTTTCTACGGGCTCGTTATGAACGCGCGCTTCCGCTTCTGCGAGTCGGGTGAAGATCCGGATCGAAAGCTCTTTCGCCGCGTCGGTCACGCCTGAATGTTCTATTATTCGCCGAATATCTGATAAGTGCCGGTGTTTGTGTTGATCCGTGGTTACGACCCGCGCGTACGTCGCGCTCAATCCGGATCGATCGACCGTTTCAAAGTCGATTTTGAAACCCTCAACATTGAGCAACGAGAGCTGATGTCGCAGTGCGTCAGGATCGACGCCCGCCGCGACCATCGCGCCGAGTATCATGTCGCCGCTTGCCCCCGCGAAACAGTCAAAATACAGAGTCCTCATAAACCGATCTGTGGCACTACCTCCCCCGCCCTCCCTGCTATCACCTCGTCACAAAGATCCGACAGCGGCGTTCGTTCCGGATTCACTTCACAAAGATACGCGCCCGCCGACTTCGCTATTCCAGGAAGTCCGGCAGCCGGATAGACCAGCGCCGACGTTCCTATGACAAAACAGAGATCGCACTGCGCAGCTTTACTGGAAGCGAGTTCAAACGCGCCCGGCGGCAACATCTCTCCGAACAACACAACATCGGGCCTCAGCTCGTTGGCACATGCGGGACACGCTTCCGGTCGCGCGCTCTGCGACATGTCATGGTACAACCGGCAAACGGTGCATCGCGCGCGCCAAACGTTCCCGTGCAGCTCGACGACATTGCGCGATCCGGCTTTCTGATGAAGCCCGTCAACGTTCTGCGTCACGAGGGTGAGCTCCGGAAAGCGATCCTGCCACTGCGCGATCTCGTAGTGCGCCGGGTTGGGATTCAGCGACGCCAGCACTCCGCGACGGTAATCGAACCATTCCCAAACAGCCGGCAAGTTGCGCTCGAGCATCTGTCCGGAAGAGATGACGTCAAAAGGCATTCCCTTCCAAACGGCTGTATTCCCACCGCCACGAAACGTCGGCACACCCGACTCGGCGGAAACACCCGCCCCGGTCAGCACCAACACCCGGCGCGCCTCGGCGAAACGACGCCGCAGCTCGGCGGAAATCGAAACTTGCATGACGGGCGCGATCGGTAGCATCATCCGTGTTATCCGCTATACTCTGCCCTTTTGCACACATGACCCTACGCGACCTGCAACAAAAATTAAGAGATCTAATCAAGTCGTCTGCGCATGAGCTCTTCGGCGTGGAACTCGATCAGATCAACGCGGATCAGCCACCTAAGCCCGAACTCGGCGATCTTGCCTTCCCTGTCTCTTTTGAGCTTGCCAAACTCGTCAAACAAAAGACCGGCGAGAAACAGAACCCACGCGCCATAGCGGAACAGCTCAAAGCGCGGCTCGAAAATATCGAAGAAGTCGCACGCGTTGAGATCGCCGGCGCCGGATACATCAACGTCTTCTTCGATCGCGCGAAGCTGCTCAGTCTTATCGCTTTGCCAGATCTCGGACGAACGCGCCAATCCGACGATGAGCGTCCGAAGAAAATGGTCGAGCACACGAGCATCAACCCAAACAAAGCTGCGCACATCGGTCACGTGCGCAACGCCGTGCTCGGCGATACGTTTGTGCGCATCCTGCAAGCTGCCGGCGATCGCGTCGAGGTCCAAAACTACATCGACAACACCGGCGTGCAAGTCGCAGACGTCGTTGTCGGTTTCATCCATCTCGAAAAGATGGACCTCGAACAAATCAAAGCCCTCGAGGCGTCGCTATCGAAAGACTATACGTTCGATTACTACTGCTGGGATCTTTACACCAAAGTCGGAATCTTCTATCGCGACGGCAATCCGGGCGCCGACATCAATCCTGAAAAAACAAAACTCCGTACCGACGTCCTGCACGCAGTCGAAGCCGGCGATAATTCGATTGCGGAACTGGCTGACTACGTCGCGACGCGAAACGTCGAATGCATTATCGACACAATGGAGCGGCTCGGAATCCGTTACGACCTGCTCGCACGCGAGTCAGACATCCTGCATTTGCATTTCTGGGAACGCGCGTTTCAGCTAATGAAAGATACTGGCGTCATTCGTTACGAGACCGAAGGCCGCCACGCAGGCTGCTGGGTGATGCCTTTCGAATCGCACACCGGCACTGATGAACACGAGTCAGACAAGATCATCGTGCGCTCGAACGGCACCGTCACTTACACGGGCAAAGACATCGCCTATCAACTTTGGAAACTAGGCAAGCTCGGGCTCGATTTTCATTACAACGTCTTTCGCAACTATCGCGACGGTCACGTGCTCTGGGTCACGACGAGCGATTCGGAAGCGGAGACACGCGCGGGCGGCGGCAATCCAGGGCGTCCACACTTCGGTGGTGGCGTCACGGTCTACAACGTGATCGATTCGCGACAATCGTATCCGCAGGATATTGTTGCGCGCGGAGTGGCCGCGGTCGTGCCGGAGATTGGCGACGACGCAAGCGTCCACTTCAGTTACGAAATGGTCGCGCTGTCGCCGGCTGCTTGCGAAGAGCTTGGTATCGAACTAAGTGAAGAAGATCGCGCCCGGCCTTACATCGAGATGAGCGGTCGTAAGGGACTCGGAGTCAAAGCCGACGATCTGATCAATCAACTCGAAGCGGGCGCGCTCGCGGAGGTTGAGAAGCGCAACCCGGAGCTATCACAGGAAGAAAAGAATGCGACCGCGCACGAAGTTGCCGTCGCGGCGCTCCGTTATTTTCTGCTCAAGTTTACGCGCAATACAGTCATTGCTTTCGATTTTAAGGAGGCACTTTCGTTCGAAGGTGAAACGGGACCGTACTGCCAGTACGCAGCGGTTCGGACGAATTCCATCTTCCGGAAGCTAGGTCGTGAAACTGTTCACGAAGCAGATTCGTTAATAGAAAGCTTGGCGGACGATGCCGAGGTACAGCGGAAAGCAACCGAGGTGCTTTCAGGCGAGAGCGGCACGGAGATCTGGTCTTTGTTAATGTTGACGCAACAACTCGATGATGTGATAGTACAGTGCCGTAAGTCCGCTGAGCCTGCCAACCTGGCGAAGTACACTTTTTCGCTTGCGCGCACCTTTAGCAGGTTTTATCACGATCATCGAATTCTCACGGAGAAGGATGTTGTCCGGCGCGCAGTATTGATAGCGGTGACGAAAGTGGTACGTGCTCGCTTGACCGCTGCCCTGGGGATCCTGGGTATCAACGTTCCCGACCAGATGTGAGGAGATTATCGGTTCATTGTTGGTTTTTTATCCGTGTTCCAGGTGGTTGCTTAACAACACGGATTTGACGGATATAAGGACAGAGCCATGCTAATCGTAATGAAAGCCGACGCCACTGACAGCCAATTGGATGCTGTCCTGCGCGTAATCGAACAACTCGGATTCAAAGCGCATCCGATGCCGGGAGCAAACCGCACAGCCATTGGCATCACCGGCAACCCCACGGCAATCGACCCGTCGCACTTTGAAAACCTCGCCGGCGTTGCGGAAGCGATTCGTGTCACTAAACCTTACAAACTGATCTCGCTCGACTTGCGCCCGGACAAAACAGTGGTACGCGTCGGCGACGCGACGATCGGCGGCGACGAACTGGCGATCATTGCTGGTCCATGCGCAATTGAGAGTCGCACACAGGCTTTCGCGATCGCCGAAGCTGTACGTCGCAGTGGCGCTCGTTTCTTCCGCGGCGGCGCCTACAAACCGCGAACTTCACCTTACGCATTCCAGGGTTTGGGCGAAGAGGGACTCAAGATACTCGCTGATGTGCGCGACACCTACGGTTTGAAAATCGTTACTGAAGCACTCGACGAAGCGGGTGTAGACCTCGTAGAACGTTACGGCGACGTGATTCAGATCGGCGCGCGCAACATGCAAAACTTCACCCTCCTTCGTCGCGCCGGCAAAGCCCGCATTCCCGTCTTGCTGAAACGCGGACTATCGGCCACGCTTGACGAATGGTTACTGGCAGCCGAATACATCATGGCCGAGGGCAACTATCAGGTCGTGCTCTGCGAACGAGGCATCCGCACCTTTGCGCAACACACGCGAAATACTCTCGACCTTGCAGCCGTCACCGCCGCCCGGCGCATTTCGCACCTGCCGGTGATCGTCGATCCTTCACACGGAACGGGAAAGAACTTCATGGTGACGCCGCTCGCTCGCGCGGGTGTCGCGGTCGGCGCTGATGGGTTGATCGTCGAAGTTCACGACCAACCAGAACACGCGCTTTCAGACGGCGCCCAGGCCTTAACACTCGATCAGTACGAACAGATGGTGAGTGAGGTCAGGTCGATTCACGAAGTGATCGCGCCGGTCACGGCTGCGCTGTAGCGAGTATCTGGCCGAGATCGCGCGCGAACACCGATCTCGGTATTACTTGATCGTAGCCGGCAGCCATTGCATTCCGTTGCAGATCCGCGTGAACGTGTGAGAAGAAACCAAGCAACCGGACCTGCCGCAACTCCTCATTCGACTTCAGCTCGGTGCCTACAGCAACCGGATCGAGCTTCGTATTATGCAGGTCAACCACCACTAAACCCGGCTTCACTTCTCGCGCCGTTTCAATCAACTTCTCCATCGATCTCACGAACTTGATTTCGACGCCAACGGCCTCCGCCGTCGCGCGGATTTTCGATGCGAAGAACATGTCGTCTACAATTGCCAGTACGATGGACACTGCAATTCCCCCGTTATCTGAAGCTGAGAAACTCGAGTTCGGCAACCATGCCAGCAGTCATTCTAGCAATCGCGCGGCAGATTCCGAACGATCAAAGCTCGTTGTCGCTTCCTACAACATTCGTTACGCCCGCGGTCCGTATCTAATTCCCGGTGGCATCGTGCGAAAGCTTGGCCTGATGAGCCTCGCGCGGCGCCCGCAACACATCGGCAATATGATCTCCCTTGCGGCACGCGCATTCACTACCGGAAAACTATTGCCCGCAGTGGACGTCCTCGCCTTGCAGGAAGCAGACAAACGCACCCTTCGCACTGGCGGTCACCACGTCGCCTGCGAGCTCGCTTCGCAGTTGAACATGAACTGGGTCCACGCTCCGGCGGGAATCCCGCGCGGCATCAAACCAATGAAGCGTCAATGGTGGCTCGACTTCGAAGAGCCGATCGATCTTCACGATGAAGGCGACACGGGTGTCGCGCTGATGAGCCGTTTGCCAATGACTGACGTTGTGCGTCTCGATCTTCCGTGGCAGGAGTGTCCGTGGCGACCGCGGCTGGCGATGGCCGCAACGATTGCAGCCGGACCACATCAGGTTCGTATTCTTAACGCGCACGTCGATCCGCATGCCGGCAGCGACGGACAACTCGCGCAACTCGAAGTGCTCGCCGGGCATGCGGAATCAAGTACACTCCCAACCCTGATCCTCGGTGACTTCAACACGCTTTCCACCCAAAAGTGCATCGTAACCCGCCAATTCCTCGAGTCACGCGGTTACACCACGCCCTACCCGACTGGAACATCGACCTGGCGTGGTGGCGGCCTGCTGATGCATGCCGACTGGATTTTTTCTCGCGGACTGAAGATCGCGCGCTGGGGTGTCGCGAAACCACTTAACGTTTCAGATCATTGGCCTATCTGGGTCGAGGTAGATCTTGGTGTTTAGTTCTCTGTACTTTGTGTTTTTACTACGCTGGACTACTAGACAAAGTACAAAGTACCAAGCACAAAGCACAAAGTTCTTGAAAACCCCGACTTATTTCATTAGTGTAAGCGCCCATGACACAGATTCCCCTGGGTTCCCAAAATGGACCTGCGGATGGCGGTCGATTGATCGTCCTTACCGCACCACTGACTGAGGCAATCGATCACGCTGGTTACTTCATTCAAATGGCGATGGCGTCAATACCGATCTGGATGGAAGGCGTCATCAATAGAAAGTATCCGAAGTGGCGCGAGGTCGAACACAACGCCGACGGTTCCGCGCGGTACATGCCCGCCGGCGTGCGCGTCGTCGAGAAGTCGTTGCTGCGCGAATACCGGAGCGACGACGTCGTCGCCTGCTTCCCTGACGACCTCGACAAGTTCGTTGGTCCACGCACGCGCGTCGTCGCCGTGTCGACACACAATCCGCTCGGCGTAACATTTGCCGCCGGTGTTTACACGTCGATCTTCGGCTCGTCGAAGATGCCGATCAACTCTCATTACTCGCGGCAACTATTCGCCAAGATCAAAGCAAGTCCCTATCGGGAAAACTTCAAAGTGATCGTCGGCGGCTCAGGTGGCTGGCAGATTATTCAAACGGACACGTACGACGAACTGAGTGTCGATTGTGTCGTCGAAGGACGAGGCGAGTCAGCCGATACGCTCGAACTCTTTCGTAAAGCCATTCAAGGTGAACCACTGCCTCGTCGTGTCGACGTAAAACACCCGGTCGAGCGCGACGCGATTCTTTTCCCCGATACGCGCACGACGTTCGGTGTCGTCGAGATGACCACGGGTTGCGGGCGGCGATGCAAGTTCTGCGTCCCCGATTTGAATCCGCAGATCGATCTACCGAAAGACAAGATCTTGGAAGCGGTGCGCGCCAACGTGCGCAACGGCAACAAGCAGATCTCCCTCGCGACCGAAGACATGTTCATCTGGGGTCAGGTCCACACCGATACGCCTTTTTACTTTCCCAACCGCGAGGCCCTCGTCGATCTTTACTCTGACATCGTGAACACGCCGGGTGTCGAGCAGCACGTGTTGAGCCACTGCACGATCGCGCCCGCCGTCGTCGATCCGTTGCTCATCAAGCAACTTTCCGATCTGTTGCTGCCGAAGAGTCCGATCCATTTCCCGTACCTCAGCAGTCATCCGGAAAAGAAAGCACTCGCGCCGTTGATTGGTTTGGAGACCGGCTCTCTTCGCATCGCGAAGCAGATTATGTCGAGCAAGGGAGTTCCGTTTTCGATCGAAGACTGGCCCAGCGTCGTCCTCGAAGGACTGCGCGTGCTGAACGAAAACAACTGGTTCCCCGCGATGACGTTGATCGTCGGCAATCCCGGCGAGACGGACCAGGACGTCATGGAGACGATCGATCTCGTTTACGAAATGGAACGTCGTGGGCTGTTCGCGTTTCTGATTCCGTCGATCTTCACGCCCTTGCACGACACGCGCATGGAAAAAGAAGAAGGCGTGCGGCAAACGCGTCAACTGACGCCGCTGCAATGGCAACTGATGATGAAGTGCTGGAAGATGAACCTGCGGCCCGGCCAGTATAGCTGGTGGGGACCGATGGCGTGGCGCGTCGGATCCATTGGTATGTGGCTCTACAAGCTGCGCCGACTTAATGGTCCAAACTTTACCTGGCCGTTGTGGATGTTCTCGGGCGCGATTCCTGAAAAGACGTTGCAGCGAATGGGAAAAATTTATCCCGGCAAGCCCCTCAAGACGAAGAACCGGAAAGAACTCATCGCTTCATTGAAGCCGAAGGATTGGCACCACCTGCGGGCTGATAACGGCGACATGCCGATCGAATACGTTCCGCCGCAGGTCCAGTACCAAACACAGACCGCATGATCGCTCTGCTGTTGATCGATTGGGAAGCTGTTTTCAAGCCCTCTACGTCGATCCCTGAGATCATCCTTCGTGGAACGCTGGTCTATCTCTTTCTGTTTATCGTCTTGCGTTTCCTGCGACGCAGTGCGGGTGCAATTGGGATTTCTGATTTGCTCGTCGTAGTTGTTATCGCGGATGCCGCGCAGAATGCGATGGGCAGTAAGTATGAATCGGTCACGGAAGGTGCCGTTCTTGTTTTGACAATTGTGGCTTGGGATTATTTTTTCGACTGGCTCGCCTTCCAATTTCCCTCTCTGAGACTGATACTTCGCCCGCGGCCATTGCCCCTGATTAAAGACGGAAAGGTACAGAAGCGAAACCTGCGCAAAGAGATGATCTCGGAAGACGAACTCCTTGGCGAGCTGCGCGAACAGGGCGTCGAAGACATCAAAGACGTTAAAGCCAGCTACATGGAATCAGACGGTCATATAAGCGTTGTAAAGAAATGAAAGATTTAAAACGCCTTCTCGACCAGAACCGGGAATGGGCTGAAGCGATCACGGCAAGCGATCCGGAGTTTTTTCAGACCTTAGCGAAACAACAGACGCCGAAGTTTCTTTGGATTGGCTGTGCCGACAGTCGCGTTCCGGCCACGCAACTCATCGGTATGGTTCCAGGTGAGATGTTTGTGCACCGGAACGTTGCGAACGTCGTCGTGCATACCGATTTCAACTGCCTGTCGGTCATGCAGTATGCAGTTGACGTGTTGAGAGTCGAGCACATCATCGTGTGTGGCCATCATGGCTGTGGCGGCGTGAAGGCCGCGATGGACAATTCGCAACTCGGTTTGATCGACAACTGGTTGCGGCACGTCCAGGACGTGATCCGCGATCACGAAACGGAGCTCATGCACATCACCGACGAGACGCAACGGTTGGACAGGCTCTGCGAACTGAACGTCGTCGAACAAGTGCTGAACGTGGCGAGCACAACGATTGTACAGACTGCATGGCAGCGCGGGCAGGAGCTGGTGGTCCATGGCTGGATTTATGGTTTGGAGGACGGTTTGCTGCGCGACCTGGGTGTTTCAATCGATTGCGCCGAAGGACTGACTGCTGCCATACCACGGCGCGACTAAAGCCCGGGTCAAGGCGGGAGCGTTCGCAATGTATCAAAAACTCTTCAAGATATCGGTTGTGTTGTTTTTGGCAGTCGTGTCGATTACCGTGCTGGGCCTGGTTATTAGCACGCTGATGTCACTCCTGTCGCCGCAACTGATGGCGGAGACTGACGGTATCATTGTCATCGCCGGTGGACTTAGTGATAGGCAATTGGGTTACATCATTATCGCTGCGTCACTCGTCGTCGCGGGCTTCTTTATCTTTTTCCGTCGTCGCAGGTTTCGTCGTTGAGTTGACTTATGCAACGGCGTGCGTTTCTCCAGTCATTGAGTGCGCCCCTCGGCCTGGTTCTGTTCGACTCTGCACTTTCTTCACCTCAACAAACAGTTGATCTGGAAAAATTCGCGGATCTTCGCGCCAACCTCCTCGAGATGGTGAATGAGGAGCGTGCGGTTGCGAAAGTGCAACCGCTCGCGATGGATCCGTTGGCGACGCGAGTCGCCACGCAACACGCAACCGAGATGGCGATGCACGAGTTTGCGAGTCACTGGGGCCGCGACGGATTCAAACCTTATCATCGCTATTCGTTCGCCGGAGGGACTGAAGCGACGCAGGAAAATGTTTCCGCTGCCGACAATACGTGGTCCAACAAGATGAGCGACTTGAAGCAGGATACGTCGTACTTACACCTGCGCCTCTACCAGGAACAACCGCCTAACGATGGTCATCGAAAGGCGATCCTCGCGCCGCAACACACGCACGTGGGCTTCGGCATCGCGGTCGAAAAGTTGCGATTGCGACTGGTTGAAATATTCGTCGCGAGGTATGTCGAGGTGGAAACGACGCCGCGGATTGCGAAACCGAGGGGCGTGGTCCAATTTGCGGCGAAGACGTTGAAACGAGGTCACAGTCTCAATCACGTTGAGGTTTTCTACGAGCCGCTTCCGAAGGCGCCGGAGAAGAGCTGGCTCAACGAACCGCGGTCTTATGAATTGCCGCACAATTCGAAAGTGCTGCGTCCGAAGGTGGCGCCGCCATTCATGTATTTGGACCGCACGAGAGGTGATGTCGATATCGATCTCGATGGAAACTTCAGCGTGCCGGTCACGCTTTTTCACGACAAACCCGGTATTTACACGATAGTTGCGTGGCTCAAACGCGGCGCAGGCAAAGCGTTTCCGGCGACTGAGGTTTGTATCCGTGCAGAGTGAGCCACAAAAAGGCACAAAAAGCACAAAAGAGGTTTCACCGAAGTTCAGGAGTACTTCTTTTGTGCCTTTTGTGCCTTTTTGCGGCTACCTGACCGATCGCTGGCGTGCAGCTTCAAACAACAGAATTCCGGCGGCTACGGACACGTTGAGGCTTTCGACGGCGCCATGCATGGGAATCCGCACGATGTGGGTGGCGCTGGCCGTTTCGACGTCGGTGAGTCCCGTTGATTCGGGTCCCATGATGAGTGCCGTCGCTCGGGTCCAGTCGAATTCCGTGTGGGTTAGCGGCGCGTCGGCATCCGCGCAAACCGTTGCGATCTCGCGCCTGCGACACCACTCATTCATCTGCTCGTAAGTTGGACCATTCCAAATCGGCAATCTGAACGCCGAACCCATCGCGCCGCGCAACGACTTTGGTGAAAACGGATCGCTCGTGTTCTGCGTCGAGATGACACCGTCCGCACCGGCTGCTTCCGCGGTGCGCAGGATAGCGCCTACGTTCACCGGGTTGTTGATCTGATGCAGTACGACGATTAGCGAGTTGTTGTCGATAGCGGAGGCGAGTCGGGTTTCAGAAGAGTCAGGTCGCCGCGCGAGCACGACGATGCCTTGCGGCGTCTTCGTGTAAGAGATCGATTCGAGTAATTTTTCGCTGACTGACGCGCTGCGTTGTGCTGCCTGTTCCAACTCGGCAATCGCTGTCGCGGCTCGCTCTTTTCGCAACAACTCTTCCGAGACGATCACCGCCTCGACTTCCAGGGCAGACCGAAGCGCCTCCTCGCACAACCGCAAACCTTCCACGAAGATGTACTCGGTGTCTTTGTCGTCGCGCACCGCACGCGCAAGCCGAAGTAGCGAGTTGTCGCGGCTCGTGACCGATTTAATCATTTACGACAGTGCTTGGCCTTTCATCTATTTTGTGCCTTTCATCTATTTTGTGCCTTCTTGCGTCTTCATTCTGTGCCTCTTGTGGTTGCAGTTTTTCCTTTCGAGACTGTCAGCGAGAAGCTCGAGCCCGTCGCGATCGATCTTTATCACATCCTCAACCTGCTGCGCCGTCAAGACCGGCTTTTGTCGCTTCGCCGCGCGGGTCTGCGAGAAACTTCGCGCGCGCATCACGATCGACATAAATGCGGGCGAGAAAGGTTTCGAGTAGCGAATCGTTCATGCCGCTACTGCACTCCGTCGTGCTCGTCCGCGGGCCACGGCGCGTCGCGCACGGTCCAGCTGCTCGATTAACCATTCGATGGGTGGAAAGTTGCCGTCTGCGCTCGAGAATCACTGTCAGCGGACGCGTCGCACGGGCGCCCACTTCCTCAAGCAACTGATAAACGGGATCGGGAACATCGTGCAGGTGGTCGTCGAGTAGCCGCCGTGCGTCCGGACGTCCGATCCACTTGCCGCCCGCGAGATGAATGCTGCCGATGCGTTCCGGCGGAATGCGCGCTATGAAATCAACCGGATCGAAATTGAAGTTCACCGAATTAGCGTGAAGATTATGTAAATCCAGCAGCAGATCGCTTTCGGAGTGAAGAATGATTTCTGAAACCCACGTTGCTTCGTCGCGATTGCTTCCCGGCGGATCGATCAAAGTCGCCACGTTTTCCACTTGCGGCGCCACACCGACGATCTGTCGTGCATGACGAAGATTTGCGATGGCGCCGTCGACCGTCGCAGCGGATCGCGGCGGCGCAGCAAGGTGTCCGATCTCAATCCCACCACCGCGCACAAACGCCAGATGTTCCGACCAGGAGACAGGTCTCACTTCGTCGCAAAGCCGTGCCATCTGGTCGAGTCGCTTCGTCTCGACCGGCACCGACGAAGCCATACCAAGCGACACGCCGTGCAGCGTGACCGGGGTTTGCGCTGCAAGCGTCCGCAACGCCCGGCGCTCGCGATGCGGCGCGCGGAAGTAATCGTCGCCAATAACTTCGACGATGTCGATCCGATCGAGATTCGAAAGAATCCCGAGCGCCAGTTTTGCACGCCAATCCAGGCCAAATCGATCACGCACGGTCATCATCCTCCACAACCACCACACCCGCCGCCACCGCATGCACTACCGCCACTGCATGATGAACTACTACTGACGCTGCTGCACGAGGAACTGCTGGTGCTGCACGAGCTGCCACAATCACCATCACTCGCGCATGAATTTGATCGTCTCTTGTCCCGTCCGCGAAACAAACCGTCTGCCAACGATAAGCCGGACCCCGCCAGCGCGCCCACACCGAACACGGCCGCCAACATCATCGGTTCAACACCTGCGCCTCCCGCGTTCGTTGCCGAAGCTGGTCCGGCATTAATTGACGAAGCACGATGGCGCAATCCGCCATAAAGAGTCTGCACATCGAAAATCATTGCTTTTCCACTCTCTGTCAATCGCGGAAACGAAATCGCCGCCGCAATCACGAGTGACGCAACGATCAAGACGATCAGAAAGCCCACATTTGTCCGACCGGCGTCAAGCGCAATCATGACTTTCGTAAACCCGACGCCGGTAAGCAGGAAAGTCGCGATAACCAATCGCACAAGTCTTCCGCGGTGCACGTAATCGTCGGGTAGCAGACGCGCTCTTTGCAGCGTCCTGGCATATGGTTCGCACGCCAGGCTCAAGCCATCGTCTTCAAACATCCACGATACTTTGCCGGCGCGTGCGTACTTCTTCAGCAACGCCTGCTCGATAGGTATGCGCACGGAGTTAGGTGATGCGTTCTCCGCACGTTGGATTTGTTTTCCATCTCTGCCGAGTAAGCCGCGCTGGATCAGTGTGACGGTCGCTACTCGAAGTACTTCCTTCTCTCCACCGCGCAGAAATGCGATCAGATACGGATCGGAGAGATCGATCCGCGCCGTCGACGGTGACAACTCAGCGCGCCGGCGAGCGAAGACCAGGCCTGAAATAACCAGACCGGCAAAAATGATGTAGACCAGCAGGAATTGTGGACCGGGAAGATCGAAGGGATTCATGATGAGTCACCTCACTTACGTTTCCGGTGATCGGTGTCATGTTAAATCGGTGTTACAGGGTGGTTGGAAATCCGCTCTCTTCGTTGACGCGTTGCGCCTGTTGAAAGTGTCGTCGTTCGTGAACAACTATGATCCGGTAGGCGTCCATCAAGCTATAGGTGACGAAACTCGCTGCCGGAGATGTTATTACGATGTGCTCGAGGTCGAGGTTCGCAGTGGCTTTAATCTTTTCGATTATCTTTTCCTGCTGGGCCGCAAAATCGTTAATTATCGAACCACTTACATCACTTTGCACGGGTTCGAATTTTTTGGGCGCCTTCATTTTGCGAGTCTGCGCCGGATCGAGCGATTTGATGAGCATCTTTCCCCAGAGGCTGGGAAGAAACGGCAGCTTCTGCCAAACGCTCGACTTCTTCTGACCCGCCAAAACATCGTCAACAATCGGCAGGTAACCGCTATTTGTAGTGATCAGGTGATCGAAGCACTGGGCCACGCTCCAGCGTTCCGCGCTTGGCTTCCAGTTGAGCTGCTCTTTGGTGAGGCCGCCAAAAACTCGTCGCGCATCGTCCGCGATCGCGTCAGCCTGGCTAACCAGGCTATTTATCTCTTGGGCTATCTCTTGGGCTAACTCGGCGTTCATAAAGATTTAATATCCGAGTGCCATGCCGTCTTTACGAGGATCGGAGGCGCCCATCAGTGTCTTACTTACCGGATCGATCATGATCGCCTGTCCGCCACCCATCGACGAGCGCAACACACCCGGAGGTTTGGCGCGCACATGGCCCATCGAGATCAGACGTTCGATCACCGATGTGCCTAACCCGTCCTCCATCAACACGCCGCGTCCGCTCATGAAACGATAACGCGCGGCGTCAATCGCCTCTTGCAGATTCATTCCCCGATCGATCAGGTTCACCAGCACCTGCACATGTCCCTGCGGTTGGATCGCACCACCCATCACGCCAAACGACATGAACAGTTCGCCATCCTTCAGGACCATCGCGGGAATGATCGTGTGAAACGGCCGTTTGCCAGGTTCGAGACGGTTCGGATGATCCGGATTGAGCGAGAAACCTGTGCCGCGGTTTTGCAGCACGATACCCGTGTCGCCCGCGACGATGCCCGAACCAAATGCATCAAAAATACTGTTGATGAACGACACGGCGTTGCCGTCTTTGTCGACCACTGTGAGGTACGTGGTATCGCTGCCGACATTGATGTCGCCCGGCGGCGGCGTGTCGAGTGCTTTGTTCGGATTGATGAGCGCACGACGACGGGCCGCATAGTCTTTTGAAAGCAGTTGGGCCACCGGCACTTTCGCGAAAGACGGATCCGCGATGTAACGATTGCGATCGGCGAACGCGAGCTTCGTTGCTTCGATTAAGGTGTGATAGTAGCGCTCGGGCTGCGCACTTAGTTTCTTCAGATCGAAGCCTTCGAGGATGTTGAGTGCGATAAGCGCAGTAATTCCCTGCCCGTTTGGCGGAATCTGGTAGACCGTGTGGCCACGATAGTTGGTAGAGATGGGTTCGACCCAGTCGTGTTTAGTGGCGGCGAGATCTTCCATCGTAAGGAAGCCGCCATTCTTTGCGCAGTAATCGACGATGGCCTTAGCGATTTCGCCTTTGTAGAACGCATCGCGCCCGCCGCTCGCAAGTGTGCGCAGCGTCCGTGCGAGGTTGGGTTGGCGGAAGATCTCACCCGCGCGAGGTGCGCGACCATCAACCAAATAATTTGCGGCAGCCGCTGCATTGTGTTTGAGTTTATCAACTTCGGCATCCCAGTCTTCCGCAGTCTTCTCCATCACCGGGAAACCGTTTTCAGCGTAACCGATCGCCGGCGCGAGCAGGTCTGCCAGCTTCATCGTGCCGTACTTCTCGTTCAGCGCGACCCAGCCATCAAACGCACCAGGAACTGTGACAGCCTCCATGCCAAACTGCGGCATCTGCTTGACGTTCTTCTTCGCGAAGTAATCGATACTCAACGCGCGTGGGGCGCGGCCGCTCGCGTTGAGTCCTTTGACCTCTTTTGTCTTGGACCAATAGACGAGTGCAAACATATCCCCGCCGACGCCGGTCATCATCGGTTCGGTGACATTAAGAACGGCGGCCATTGCGATCGCTGCATCGACCGCATTGCCGCCGCGTTTGAGAACTTCGAGTCCGGTTAAAGAAGCGAGTGGTTGGCTGGACGCCACCATGCCGTTCTGCGCGCGAACGACGGAGCGTCCAGCGTTTTGCGCAAAAGAATCCGTGGTCCTGATGTGACTACTCAAGAGCACGCCACAGATAACAACACAGACGACACGGATCGTGAAAGGGAATTGTCTCAGTTCATAAACTCCTGCAAGTCTTTGGCAAATCGCTCGGGACGCTCCCAGTGCATGGCGTGTCCCGTGTCTTCATAGACCTTTAAGCGTGCATTTGGCAAGGCCGCAAGGAGTGCATCCTGTTCAGACCGCGGAAAGACGGTTTCTTTGTCGCCCCAAAGAATCAGGGTCGGTACTTTGATCTTCGCGAGTTCTACTTGCGATTTCGGCGATAACATTTCTGTCATCACTTCACGCCAAACTCGGGCCGGCAAGTTCAGGCTCTCTTTGACGACGCCCGCTACGAAAGCGTCCGCCATCGGCTGAAACGCCATGCTGACCTGAAACTCGCGCACAAACTTCTCCGGAACGGGATCCTTAAGCGCATTCACTTCACGCTGAAGATCCGTAACTACGGAGTTGCGAATAGTAGTCGCCGAGCCGGAGAGCACCATCCGCTTTACGCGTTCCGGCGCGGCGACTGCGACGTGCTGCGCCACAAAACTTCCCATCGAGTGGCCCACGATCGTCGCCTTATCAATCTTCATCACATCCATAAACGCGAGGACGTCCGCGGCAAATTGTGACAGAGCGTAAGCGTTCGCCGGTCGATCTGATTCACCGTGACCGCGCTGGTCCAAAACGTAAACGCGGTACTTTTGATCCAGTAAAGGCAGCACCGTGCTGTACGAGAACCACGAATCGGTGTAACCGTGCAACAGGATGACTGGTTCGCCTTTGGGTCGCCCTGTACTCCATAACGCAAACGAACACCGGTCTTGAGCGTCACGTCGGAAAACTGCACATCGCGAAGGCTCGCGGTCGAACTTTCCGGCTGCACACCAATCAGACTCTCAACTGTCAGTTTCGTATCAGCGTTTTGCCACGCTTTTTCAAATTCACTTTGGACCATCTGCGCCGATGAATCCTTACCCTGCTTCCTCAAACTCTCAGCCAGGCCAAACAGCGCCCGGCCATTGCGCGAATGTTTCTCAATCTCCGCACGGAATACTTTCTCAGCCCTGGCGTAATCGCCACTGGCCAGCAACACGCCGCCGAAGAACTCGCGAACGGGCAAGATCCCAATCTGAGGGTTCGTTATAACTCGTCGCGTCTTCGGCGGCGACGGCCTTACTGAGCAGGTCAAAGGCCGCTTCCTTGTTTCCACGCGCATACGCGATTTTTCCGGCAAGTGCCAGGTCGGCAACCTTCAAAACATTGACGGCGCCGCTGTTTCCCATCGGTGCGTCCGCAGGAATGCTTTTAATTAACGCTTGCAAGCAGTCAGCTCCGCTTCAGCTCTTGGCACCTGATTCGTCGCTGCATACGCACTGCCACGGGCGAAATGCCAGAACGCGGTAGTGATTTTCAACTCCGGCTCGGGCTTAGGTTCATTAAAAACGTCATTCCAACGCGCAAAGCGAACGAGCGACACTATGCGAATACGGCACGAACATCTCCAGCATCGGCATCGCTTTGAGATGCGGTGTTGACGTTCGCTTCGAGCTCGCGCGCCGATTTGATCGAGTCGGCGTAACGTCCCTTCATGGCATTTGCTGCGGCCAGGAAGTGGATGTTGTGGTTGTAGTACATCATCGTGTAAAGACCTTGTGCGCCGGTCTTCTGCGATGTACTCACGATCGGCAACAATCGCGTCAACATTTGACTGTGCTGCTTCCGCGTAGTCGCCGGTGCGGATGTAAATGTGCGAAGGCATATGGACCAGATGGCCCGCCTTCGGCGCGACCTTTCCGAGACGCGCGGCACTAGGCAAAGCGCGCGTCGGGATTCGTCGAGGCTTCAACGGCGTGGATGTAGTAGTGATTCGCGCCGGTGTGATTCGGATTGCGACGCAGCACACCTTCGAGCACGGCGACGATCTCGAGCGTCCTTCAGGCGCCGGTTTGCCGTCGTGCGTCCAAAGTTTCCACGGTCGCAGGTTCATCATGCTTTCGGCGTAAAGCGTGGCCGCGTCCAGGTCGTCGGGATAACGTTTCGCGAGTTCGCCCATCGCGTTCTTGTAATCGACGGCGAGCTTCTGTTTGATCGGCTTGAAGGTCAGACGAGTAGCGCTTCGACAAAGCGCTTCGATGTAAGCGCGCTCGTGTTCTGACGCTTTTGGCGCTAGATGCGATTGCTTTTTGCAAGTTCCGAGTAAGCCTGGACAAGTGACGGACCTTCGGCCTGCACGTTGTAATTCGATCCGAGTGCGAGCGGCGATGCCCCAATAGGCCATCGCGAGTTGTGGATCGAGTTGCGCGGCCTGTTTGAAAGAGCGCATGGCTTCTTCGTGGTTGAAGCCGTAAAGATACGCGAGTCCCTGGTTGAAAAACTTTTGCGCCTCGGCGATTATTGGTCGAAACCGGGTGATTGATGTCGCCCAGTCCGGCAGTTAATGCTACCGGCGCCGCTTCCTTTGCTGGTGCATGACCATGCTGGCAAAAAGCGGTAACCGGTAAGAGCAGCAGAATCGCAAGAAACAGGTGTTTCATTCATGTTCTCCTTGCCGGCAACGACGCCGGCATTGACTGTAAACAGGCCCCCTGTAATCCTAACGCGCAAAAGCGAGCCTTAACGGTTCATTTTGCTGCTGTTGGGTGGCGTTATTGGGCGCTGCCGTACTTCATGTGCGCCACTTTTGCCTTTCCTTTCGCGTAAACCGTCACAACAAAGAGATCGTCAAACTTTTTCTCGTCGATCGCGGGAGTGACGTCGCCGCCGAGCATTTTGATCACGTCGGGAATCGAGTTGCTGTGTCCGACTACAACCACACTCTCGCCGGAGCGTTCGAGGATTTTGTTGGTAACTTCCGCCGTGGACTGTTCGGAGATCATGCGCGGGTTGGAGGGACTCAAACTCAGACTAATCGACGTGACCGTGATGTTCGCTTGTTTCGCGAGCGGCTCCGCGGTCAGTTTTGTGCGTGAGTACTGCGACGTGATGATCGCTTTGATATTTGCGTTACCAAGAATGCGGGCGAGTTCCTGAGCTCGCGCAGTTCCCTTCTCGGTTAACGGTGGATCCTGGCGCGGCTCGTCGGCACGCTCGGCGTGGCGAACGAGGTAAACCGTGATCGGTTTGAAGTCGTCCTGAGGAACAACAGAACAACGCTGACCAAGGGCTAGCAGGAAGATAAGTTTCACTGATTCTCTCCAGGTTCTGTTTTTATTGGTGTTGGTGCTTCAGGCCAAAATTTATCGGGGCTGACGGGATCTGCTTGATCGGGCCCGAGACGATCTGGTCGGATTTCCGCGACGATGAAGTTTTCCGGCGGCACTGGCGCGCCTGCCAATCGTCGCAACAACGCCAGTTGACCGGCGTGAGTCATCGCGTCCGAGAACGGTCCCTGCAACAGCCGCTCTTCGGTCATGCCGTCGAGCAGAATGTCGCCGTTCCGCAGGTGCTGGGCCAATGTACCGAGCATCTCGTGGAAGCGAATGATCTCTTCGTTGAAGGTTGATAACGCTTCGGGCCGATAATGCCCGCCAATGAAATGAGTCCGAGCGTAACCGAGCACGCTCGTCATGTGGCGTACAAGCTCCGCCGGCGTGCGCACACCGTCTTCCATGCGAAACGAACCGAAGTTCGCAGGCGCATCGCGCAAAGCCTTTTGCGTGCGATAAGCGAGTGCAGCAAGAAAATGACCCAGTAAAGCTCTTTTGTCTTCAGTGGTCATGCTGGGGTTGATTGTTAATCAAATTCTGTGCGTTTTGATGACTGCTCGGTGCCGACTCTTCCCAACTCGATCTCGGCTTTGAAGTAATTCTCGCCTTTCATTGGACCGCCCGCGATCCGCCTCAGCATTGCGATCTGTCCGACGTGCGTTAGCGCGTCGGCTATTGGGCCTTGAAACAGTTTCTCAACTGGTGCGCCGAGCGGCTCATCGGAAGCGAGATAAGAATCAAACGCCTTCAACGCGGCATAGAACCGAGCGGTTTCATCCTCCCAGGGCAGCGGCGCTGAGTTGTGCCACGTTTGTTTGCCGGCGGCAATCGATAACGCCCAATCAAGCAGATCGCCAATATGGGCCAGGATCTCACCCGGCGTGCGCGAGTCATCCGCTACGCGGAAATCTTTAAAATCTTCCGGCGCGTTGCTGATAGCTTTTCCACCGCGGTAGGAAAGCGTCGCCACAGTGTGTCTCAGAAGTTCGCGTTTATCTTTTGCGGTGGGCACTGGGGCCGTAGTCATGATTCAACCCTTCCTGGTTTCACAACTGTTTACGCATGGGAACAAACTGGAGTTTTACACCACCAGGAAGTTCAAGATCAAAATCTCCCATAGCCGAATAACCATTGGCCTCGTAGAACCTAATGCCCGGCAGCGTGGAAAGTAACTCCAACGCGCCGAAGCCATGCGCCTTCGCTTCTCTTTCGCACACGGAGAGGATGGCCCGCGCGACGCCCTTTCGCGCATGTTCCGGATGCACAAAGAAGGCGCGAATCCGGGATGGTTCACTAGCAGGGTCGATCATGGCGGTGTCGCGGTTCGAGAACTGGTCTCCGCCGAAAAGCGTCTTGCGTTTGCTCCAACCGCCGCAACCGATCAGTGTTCCATCCTGCTCTGCGACGAAATACGTCCCGTCCTCGATCAGAGTGCTGTCAACACCAAATACTGACGCGATCGCCGCTTCGATCTGTACATCATCATAATGCTCTCGACTCAAATGCCGCGCGGAGTCCGCAATCAATCGCGTGATCGCGTCGCGATCGTCGAGCGTAGCGTGACGGACCTCGTAGTCCATGGTTATTTGAGTTTAACGAGCGCGTCGGACCACGTCGCCAAAGAGTTTCCTGCGTTGCGATTGTATGCGGCAGCCGCTTCGGCGCGTTTCCATTTGGCTAGCGTGTCCTCGAGTGCCGCTGCACGTTGGCCCAGCTCGTCCGAAAGAACAAACTTCTGAAACTCCGCGTCCTCGAACGGTCGCTGCATGCCGAGTTCACGTTTCTTCAAGCGCGTGAAACCTTCGCTCGAAAACACACGCGCCCAATCAGCATCCGTTACCGGCTCGTTCGCTCGTTTTTTCGCCAGGACAGCGAGCACCGCGTCAGCTTCATCGGTCACGAGACGAACGTCTAACTGTTGCGCGCGCAGATCCGGCGAAAACGCAAAAACAACAACTGCCACACAAAGCAGTGTTCGAAGACGCATACCTGAGCCTCTGCTACGGATGCGTGCGGTTGTAATCGGCGATGAAGTCTCTCGTGATGTCGATAGTCGGCGCCGAATAGATAACCGGCACACGATTAATGTCGATCAGAAGCGAGATGCCTTTCGACTGTGAGTACGTAGTCAGTGCAGTAAAGATATCTTTTTGCAACGGCTCCATCGCAGCCAGCGACTCCTTCTGGTAACTCGCTTGTGCGTCTTCCGCCTTGCGTTTGATCTGCACCTCGAGCTGATCCGCGGCTTCGATCTGTTGCGCAGTCGTGCGCTGATCCTGGATCGCGCGCTTCTTCTCGATGTCCGCGCGCATCGCAGTCAACCGGTCCCGCATTCCCCGGAGTTCGGTGCGCAGAGGCTGAAACTTCGTTTCGAGCACCTTCATCGCGTTCATCACGCGAGTAATGCCGGCCTTTTCGCTGCCGAAAGCCGCCGAGTCGATTACCGCAATACTCCCTGGAGCAGCGGCTGGCCTGTTCGCGGGCGTCGCGGGCGTCGCTCCCGGCCTCGTTTGCGTGTAGGCCAGGATCCCAAATGCCGCAAAGACGATGGCGGCAACACTAATACGAAATACTTTCATCTCTTCTGCTCCTCGATTTCTGGTGGACTTGCCGGGGATGTCGGTAACACTGATAACACAGATTAAATGCCGAATCTAGGGGCGCAGTTTTTTCGAGCGCCCGTACAATTATTTGCGTCATCTTTGGTCCTTATGGTAGCGTGCTGTGGCTTCTTGACGCCCCGTTCGAACTTCTGCCGGAGACCCGATAAATGAAAATACGAAACAAGCTAGTAGTCCTTGGCGCGGTAGTTCTGTTCTTGATGGCGCTTTCAATCCTGCCACGAATTATCGAGGCCAGGTGGTCCAACTCGGAGGCCACCGCAGCAAACGCGACACCCGTTGCCGCAGCTCCGGCGCAAGGTCGCAAGCAGGAAGTCGCCAGCGGCATCTCGATTCGCAACGACACGTCGATACCCGTGCGCGAGATGAAGCAGAAGCCGTACGACGGCGGCCCCAAACGCGAAGCGAACACCAACCCGAAGATCTCCCATTTCCACAAAGACGCGCCTGATCGCGTGGTTCAAAAGACCATTGCGGCAGACGAGTTCACGATCGCCGCCATGCCGAGCGTAGACCAGAACTTCGACGGCATCCCGTTTCCAGGCGTCTCCTGCAACTGCGCGCCGCCCGATACGGATGGCGAAGTCGGCGACACGCAGTATGTGCAGATGGTGAACAAAGGCATTCCAGGTTTTTGATAAAGCGACTGGCGCTTCGCTTGCTTGGCCCATCCAACATCGCGACTGTGTGGTCCGGCTTCGGCGGCGTCTGTGAGTTCAACACGCGTGGCGATCCGGTGGTGCTTTACGATCAACTCGCCGACCGCTGGCTGATCTCTCAGTTTGCCGGCGTGTCGATCCCGACTGATGAGTGCGTAGCGATTTCGGCGACAGCCGACGCAACCGGCTCATATCATCGTTACGACTTTCATCTCGGCTCAAACTTCTTCGACTATCCGCACTTGAGCGTATGGCCCGATGCTTATTACATGAGCATGAACGTGTTCAATTCCACGGGCACGTCGTTCCTCGGACCTCAACCATTCGCATTCGATCGCGCCAAGATGCTGGCGGGCCTGCCCGCGACTTTCGTCACGACGGGCATAACGAATGGTCCACTCGAAGAGACTTATCTTCCAGCCGATCTGGATGGATCAAACCTGCCGCCACCCGGCGCACCGGGCGTGTTTGTCGAGTTTCCCAGCGGCGGGAACGTATCGCGTCTTCCACTTCGACGTCGATTTTGTGACGCCTGCGAATTCGTCGTTCACGCTATTCAGTACTCCGCCCGCGGCGGGATTCACCACGTTGTGTCCGTTTACTCGATCATGCGTGCCACAGTCAGGAACGACTTCGAGACTCGACGGCATCGCCGATCGACTGATGTTCCGGCTCACGTATCGCAATTTCGGCACGCACGAATCAGTCGTAGGTAACTACACGGTGAGTTCCGGAAGCTGTCGCCGGCATTCGCTGGTTCGAGATGCGCAATGTAACGACTGGACCAGTGACGGTCGCGCAGGAGAGCACCTATCAGCCCGACACGACGTGGCGTTGGATGGGCAGCGCTGCGATGGACCAGGACGGTAATCTGGCAATTGGTTACAGCGCGTCGAGCGCGACGATCTTCCCGCAGTTGCGTTACGCAGGACGACTGGCGACTGATCCGGTGAACACGCTGGGCCAGGGCGAAGGAACCTGTTTGCGGGAACGGGAAGTCAAACCGGTACAGGCAGCCGGTGGGGTGACTACAGCGCGCTGACGGTCGATCCGGTGGACGACTGCACGTTCTGGTTCACGAGCGAGTATTACGTAACGACGAGCCAGTTCAACTGGCGCACGCGTATCGCGTCGTTCAAGTTCCCGACGTGCGGTGGAGGATCGCCAACCCCAACTCCAACACCTACACCAACCCCGACACCGACGCCAACGCCTACGCCGACACCAACTCCGACGCCTACTCCGACTCCGACTCCAACGCCGGTGCCAACCGCGCCGTCAATCTGAGCGGAAATGCGGTTGGTCCAACTCAGATCAATCTGACATGGACTGACAACTCCAACAATGAACAAGGGTTCCGGCTTGAGCGTTGTACCGGCAACAACTGCACGAACTTCGCGCAGATAGCGCAGACAGGACCAAACGTCACGGGCTTCAACAACACGGGGTTAACTAACAATACCTGGTATCGCTATCGAGTCCGGGCGTTCAACGCGTCAGGAAACTCCGGCGTTCTCGAACACGATTAGCGTGAAGACTCCGAAACGTTGACGGTAGGTCAGAACAACAACCACGGATTACGCGGATTCAGATCCCCGTAATCCGTGGTTTCTCTTTTTAGTTGATGGTGAAGTTAGTACCGTCACCGTTTTCCGACAGCTTCTTGTCGGCGCTGTTGTAGGCCTCGATCTTCCAGCGATATCCACCCTTCTCGAGCGGCTTCGACACCTTGAACGACGTTCCCTCAACCTTTTCGTTCACGTACGGCGGCGTGACCAGGTGATTGTCATGATTAAGACTGAACTTGTAGTACGCAGCATCCGGATAAGCGTCCCATTGAAGTTCGAGGTCCTGCCCGCTCAACGTCGATCCCGCCTTGGGATTTACTGTTTTTAGATCAGTCTTAAACAGATGAGTCGGCTTGACGAAGAGCGTCTTGTCCGCGACGACGGGATACTTGGCGGCACTGAGGCCCGCGATGCCGGTTGTCGCGAAGATGACTGAGTCGGTGTCGAATATGCGGACCGTCAAACCTTCGTACTCCTTCGGCTCGACATTAGCGATCACGAAATCGCCGTCCTTGTCGGTTTTGGCCGTGTAAGTCTTGCCACCGCAACCACTCATAAAACGGCTGAACGTTTCGCACAATTTGACTTCAATATTCTCGGTGGGCGCGTTGTTGTACAGCACCTTCCCTTGCACGTTTCCGGTTCCCGGCGCAGGCTTCGCTTTCGCTTCGCCTTCGTAAAGAGAATCGGCACTGTCGCCGGCCGATGCATTCGTCGGCGGCGCAGCTTTCCTCGCACAACCAGTAAGAGCAAACGCAATTACTAAACAAATCAAGACAACCAGCTGTCTCTGGGCCATATCGGATTCACCTTTCTTGGTTCTCTAAAACGTCCTAAACAAGACGACTACAATCAAAATCAGTACGACGAGTGAAGCCACGAACAGCGCGATCTTCGCAGCACTGTACGGACGGTCGCCATGAATCTCGGCGGTCCGGCCGTTCACGACGATCTGAAAAACTCTGCCGTTGAACTGATACGCTCCGGCATAGACCGGCAGCAGCAGGTGCTTGAACGTGGTCTTGAAATACTCCGTGTCCATTTCATCGATTTGCTGCTCGTCGCCTCCGATGTCGTTACGCACATCGCTCTCGATAACCGGCGCCATCAGATCCTTCGCGCGTTCAAAGCCGTCGGCGAGATCCACCTGATAACGTTGCGCTTTGAACCCGGCGAGGAACGCGGGATTGTATGGTTGCAGGCGGTCCAGGTCCCATGGCTCAAGCGCGTGGAGACGATCGGACGTCAACGACTTTGTCGCCGGCACCAAAAGATCGCCGAACCAACCGGGAACAGTTCCCGAGGCATCGGACCACCGCGTGTGACGGACCTGCCGCGTGCGCTGGACCTGCCGCCCTTGCGCATCACGTTCGTAATAAGTTTCAGTTGTGTAGTAGTAATCGCCTCGCTGGCCGGTGTAGCGGGTCGTGGTATTTGTGTAGTAAATCCAAAACGGAATGTAAATGCCGTGAATGGCTTCAGGTTGCGCGAACTGCTTCAGCCCATTCGGCGCAAACCATCTCGACGACAGCCATTCGCGCAGACCCTCGCCGGCCTGCTTTTGCGAAATCCGAAACGGCAGCAATCCTTCGGGCGCGAGGATCGGATCCGCCGACTTCGGTTGGGCCACGATCTGCACGCCGCAGAACTCGCAACGCCCGGCTACCTCCGGCGGCACGAACAACGACTTCGCCCCACAACTCTGGCATTGCACTTCAAGTGCATTTTCCGCCAGTTGGCCCATCTGTTCGGGCCGCAGGCCAATGTATTGTTCAAATGGACGTTCCTGAACTTCGGCGGTGCTGGGCGCGACGGGTTCTTTGTGCCCGCAGTACGGACATGTCAGCAATCCGTCCTGCGGTTCGTATAGCAGGTCCGCTCCGCACGAGGAGCACGGAAACTGATGGATCTCCCTTTCGGACGCAGCCTCCACGATCTTCACTTTGCTTCGCACAAAAAATCGGTTTTCAACGACTTCGCCGCCGTCCCGTTCGCAGCGGCTTCGCCGCCTGATGTGCGGCGAAGGCTATGCCTCGCCGAAAAGGCTGTACCGCCTTTGCGGCTGTGCCGCTCGTTCGGCCTTCGGCCCAAAAATCTTGGGGCATAGCCCGGACCGAGGGCGAAGCCCGTTTTAAAGTGCTTTATGACGGCGGGGCACAGCCCTCGCCGCACATCAGGCGGCGAAGCCGCATCGGTCAAACCGAGAGCTTTTGTGCAAGCGATCTTCACGTCGCTCATTCGCTGCCGCGACTCATGCCAAAGATCCGATCGAAGAACGCTGCGGTTGCATTGTTGACCTTCAGCAGGTTTGCATGACGCATGAAGTGATGCGTGTCGTCAGGTATCACAATCTCCTCAAACGTCACGCCGGCTTTCTCCAGTCGCCGGACCAGATCCGTGGTTTGACTGAAGCGAACGTTGCGATCGTCGTCGCCATGAATCAAGAGCACTGGCGACTTCCACGTCGATATCGAGGCGACCGGTGACGACTGCCAGGCGATGTCGAGCGCTTTTTGAACATCGGGCGGTTTTTCGTAGCGGTTCTCGAGTAGTGGCGCGGCACGTTCGGCGGTCCAGTTGTGTACGCCATGGATGTCGACGCCTGCTGCGAAAAGTCTCGAGTCACGTGCGAGAGCGAGTGCCGTGAGATAACCACCGTAGGAACCACCGTAGATCCCGATCCGTTTCGCATCAACCTGCGGTAGCCGTTGCAAGTACTCGCCACCGGCTTTGACGTCCAGGTATTCCGACGCGCCCTGAACGCCTGCGTTTAGTGGACGATGAAAATCGTGACCGTAACCGATGCCCAGCCGGAAGTTCACTGACAACACGACGTATCCGCGGCTGGCGAGAAACTGATTCAGCGCGTAAGCGTTTGAGTAGTAGTCGGAGTAGTGCCAGCCAAGCAGCATCTGGCGCGGTGGACCACCGTGCACGTAGATGATCGCGGGCTTTTTAGCGGCTCCGCCTGCGGTTTCAAACAACTGTGCGTGAATGTTGAGACCGTCCGGCGACTTGTAAACCACCTTCTTCGGCACCACCAGTTGGCTCGACGGGAAATCAGCAGGAAGTCGATCTTCGGCGATCGTCATCGGCTTGCCACTGCCGGCGACAGGTATCACGGTTGGCAACGGGGGACGCTGTGACGTGGCCGCGAGATATGCGATGTACTTGCCGTCTCCAGTGACAAACGGCGTCCATTCGAGTCCCTTACCGGGCGTTAGGACTGTTGGTTCTGGTTTGTCGACCGGGACTCTTACGATGTGACGTCGATCAATGTCATCCGGATCAGATCCAGCGTTTCCGGCGAACACTATGTATTTGCGATCGCCGCTGATCGAGATGTACTCGGCCATGTAGTTCCCGGGCGTCAGCAGCAACGGCTCGCCACCCTTTTCGGGAATTGAGTAAAGGTGCGGTTGGCCGTCGAGATACGAGAGAAAAACGATACGTCCGGCTGCGGCCCAATGCAGGTTCGTTCCACCATGCGTTGTCGGAGGCGAGCCGCGCAACGTGAACGGGCTCTTCCAAAGTTGATTTCCCTCGCCTGTCGCTGCGTCAGCGGTCCAGATGGACCATGCCTGCGGGCGCTGTTCGAGGATCGGTTCGGGCGCGCCGCCCGTTCCCGGTCGTCGCACGAAGGCGATGCGCTTTCCATCAGGCGACCAGCGCGGACTGGAATCGCGGCTAGTCGATGGCGAGAGATAGACGATCGGTGTCGAGTCGTTTGTGTAAACACCAATGAACCAGTGATCGCCGCGACTGGAAACAAACGCGAGCCGCGAACCATCAGGCGACCATTCAGGCGATCCGCACTCGCCGCGCGCGAAGAACAAACGTTTCGCCGCATTCGAGCCGTCGATCGGCACGGTCCAGATCGCGCGCTCTTTTACGAAAGCTATGCGATCGCTCTTCGGCGAGATCACCGGCTCGTCGCCGTCGCCAATCATTTTGGGTTCGCCGCCCGCGAACGGCACGCTCCAGATCTGGACGCGCGTTTGCGTCGTCGACAGACCGGGATTGACCGGCGCCGAACTGTCGAAGTTTGAACCATGATCGCCACCACGAACGTAGACCACATATTTCCCATCGTCAGATATTGAAACGCTGGTTAACTCTTGACCTTCGTCGACGGTGTAGTTCGTCAGCCGGCGCGCTTTGAAGTCTGGTCCTTCGGCGACCCAGACGTTCCGCAGACCGCGCTCGTTGAAGGCCCAGGCGATGCGCGAACCCGTTCCCGCCGCTGTGAGCTCGTTGGGAAACGGATAGCTCTTGATCTGTTCCATCGTGAACGACTGCGCGTTTATAATCGGCGCAATCGCCACGCAGATCAGTGTTAGGATAAGCGGGCGGATTTTGATTGGCGTTCGCATGGTGCGCATCCAATCACAGCACCCACATTGGAAGCAAGTCCTAAATCATCATGAAAACACTTGTACTTCTATCGGTGTTGCTGTTGAACGGTTACGACGCGCGTGACACGTTCTGGCAACAGTTCAAAACCGCCGTTGCGAATAAGAACGTCGACGCCATCGCGACGCTTTCACGCTTTCCGATCGGCATGTCGTATGGCATTGCCAGCGTGAAAACGAAAGCCGACTTGCGCCGTCGTTATCGCAAGGTCTTCACCGAGCAGTCAAACGCCACGGCTTGCTTCAGCAAAGCCAAGCCCGAAGCAGATCCCGACAATGCGAAACACTTCACCGTTGCCTGTCCCGACTCCGCGGGCAATGAGGTCGTGATTTATCACTTCAACCTAACCAGGACCGGTTGGAAATTCACCGGCATGGATAATCTCAACGAATAACTTTCGTTGCTTCACGAAACGAGGTGACCCACAATGCGCAAAGTCAAAGCTCTTCTCATCGCAACTATTGCTCTGCTCGTAGTTCTTACGCCTTCGGCGTTGTCGCAACGCAGCAGCGTCAGCAAGCTATTTCCTGTTTATAACAACGGCGGCAAACCCGATCTCGTCGTCGATCCGCAACGGTTTGTGTCGCAGATGGAGATTGTCGATCGTGATTTCGACAAAGACCCGTGCGCGCTTGAAGAAGGCGTCGTCGGTGCGCCGGGTGTTCGGCGCGTACTTCGCTTCGATACGGTCGTGATGAACAGTGGCGACGCCGATCTGATCGTTGGCGATCGCCGCGATCCCGACAATCCTTTCGCCGAGTGGTTTGAGTTTGCGCCGTGCCACGGTCACTTCCACATTCGCGACTTCTCTGTTTACGAATTGCTGGATGAGACGGGCACGGTTGTCGTCGCGGGCCACAAGCAAGGCTTCTGCATGGAAGACTCGCTCAAATACGACGGCGGCAAGAGCAACGGTTACAACTGTGGCTTCCAGGGGATCACGTCAGGTTGGGGCGACTGGTACTTCAAACAATTAACGGGCCAATGGATCGACATCACCGGCGTTCCTGAAGGCGATTACGTGGTGCGCGTCTCAATCAACACCGCGGGGACGTTCGACGAAGGCACAAACCGATACGGAAACGTCGTCCAGACGCCGATCCACATTCCCGATCCGCGCAACAAGGTCGACTTCGACGATTCAGCGCCGATCATTGCAAAGTGAGGTTCTTATGACGAATGGTCTAGCAGGCAGAAACATCGGCGTGGTCCTACTCGGTCTGTGGTTGATTCTGACCGGACTGCTGCCGCTGCTTAACGTTCCGATCTCTTCAACGGTCGCGATGGCTTTAGGAGTGCTGGCAATCGTCGCCGGAATTCTTATTTTGATCCGGCGGTAGCAACCGGTGCAGGCGGTTCCACTGGCGCGATCTCCGGCGCAGGGACGATCTCCGGCTTCGGCTCTTCGTGTTTCGCGTACTTATCCAGTCCGAGGCCGAGGAAGATCGTCGCGACGATGAAGGCGGAGGCGAAGAAGTAGGGCGAGGAGATGCCGAGCGTATCGAAGCACCAGCCAAAGAATAGCGGCGCGATGATCCTCGCCACGCCGCCATACGTCTGCTGCATTCCCATGTAAAGCCCGCGTTCCCGTGGCGAGATCACGCGCGATAACAACGAAGTCACACAGGGAAACGTAAAAGCCGTCCCAAGTGGGATCAGTGCGACCGCAATGCCGAGCGTCCAGAGATTATGCGCGAGCGGCATCCCGGCAACGCCCGACGCCAGCAACACCAAACCGAGTCGCGAGAGTTTTGCCTCACCCAGCCAATCAACCATCCGTCCGAGCAACAGAACGCGCGTGAAAACGGAGATCGATCCGATGTACATGAAGAAGTATCCGATCGTCAGCTCAGTAACCTGAAAGCGCGCGTTCAGAAAGAGCGCCAGCACTGCGAAAGCTTCCCTGAAACGCGCCGATGGCGATCGCATACGTCCAGATCAAACGCGACGACGGCTCACCCGAGTGTGAGATCACGCGCCAGATAACTTCGCGCGACTTTCGCCGCGGTTGTCCGTCCGGCGACTGGTGCTCGGCAGGATCGCGCGACTCCGTCAGATAACGCGAAGCAAAAGCGATGTTCAGCAGACAGAGTCCTGCGGCGATGATTCCCGGCGCAGCCTGGCCCATCCGCCACGTCGCCGGCCCAGGCACCACGTCGTACTTGCCCAGCGCGATCGCAAATGAACCAAGCACCGGTCCAAGCGCGACGCCCAGATTCGTCGTCGCGGATAACCAACCGAGCGCACGAGCGCGATCCTGCGGCGCGGTTGTATCTGCCACGTAAGCCTGAATCACACCAACCGTTCCGCCGCCGGCGCCCTGCACAATTCGCGAAATGAACAACATCAACAGCGACTCGGCGAACCCGAAAATTAGATAAGCGATTCCCGACGCAGTTAATGCGATCAGCACGACCGGCCGCCGTCCAACGCGATCGGATAAACGACCCCACATCGGCGCGCTGAACAGTTGGGCCACGGTGAAAGCCGCGATGATGAAGCCGACGATGATGCCGATCCCGAAGTGAAATCCGAGAATGTTGACGCCCTGGCCACCCAGCGATTTCACATAGAACGGCAAGAGCGGAATGATCATCAACAGGCCCACCATGTCGAGAAACGCGGTGAACATGAGCACGAGCAGCTTTGGCGGAATCTTGCGCACTTCTCGCCACAACACGTAGAGGAGGCCCGTGCCAATTACGACGAGAAGGATGCGGACGATTGGAGATTGAAACGAATGTGTGATGTTTTCTTGGATGATCATTCGCGTTGTCGCCGGTCATGATACACGAATGTGGAAACCGCGATATATTTCGAGGCCGGAGGGAAAATGAAACTAACAGAGTTTTTCCGAGCAGAGCTCGATCGCGAAGTGGAACGTTCACGCAAAGCACTCGAACAGGTCCCGAACGAACATTACAACTGGAAGCCGCACGACAAATCGATGATCTTCGGTTATCTCGCCGACATGATCGCAACCATGCCGAGTTGGATCACAATGGAGATCGACCGCGACGAATTAGATATCGCGCCTGCCAAGGGTGAAGGAACGAAACAACCCCCGAAAGAAACGAAGGACGCGCTGCTCAAGGCGCTCGACGAGACCGCGGCCGGCGCTCGTACAGCACTCGAAAAGACGTCTGACGAACATCTACTGACAAAGTGGAAACTGCTCGCTGGCGGAAACGTCGTGTGGGAACCAACGCGCGAAGAAGCGATCCAGGACACGATCAATCACTGGTCACACCATCGCGGGCAAATGACGGTTTACCTGCGTTTGATGGGCGCAAAAGTCCCGGCACTTTATGGCCCATCAGCGGACGATCAGAGTTTCTAAACAGCACGGGCGACTAGGTAGAACACGGATCTGTGTTCATTTTGCTTTAATCGTCTGGCCCACGTGGTTTCGAATTCCGACCATTGAGCGGCAGGCACAGATCCGTGTTCTAAAACCTCAAATCCAGCAGATCGATAACGTTCAATGAGTTGATCGGCAATATGGTCGTTAATCACGACTTCCAACAACGCACCGGCTGAACAGATCCGTCTTACGTGCCGAAGAATATCGACGTCTCCAGTAGCGAAGACGCGCAACAAACTGCCCCACGGAAAATGCACGTGCACTTCATCGGCGACGCCGTCCAATTCCGGCGGCAGATCTTCAACCGCCGCCTGAATGAACAGTACGTTCGGCGCACCGCCCTTCGACGGCTTCCGATGAATCTTCTCCGAGATCTTCTCCAGCGGACGAACGTTCGGATCGATCCCGATGTAGAACTTGTTCGGGTTCTGACGCGCAGACTGGTACACAAAGCGCCCGTCGCCTGTCCCGATATCGATGATCACTCCTTCGCCGGTAAGGGGCGATAAGTTCTTCAAAGGCGTGTCTATCGAGTTATCACTTAGTGCTGCCACGAATTGATTTGATCATATTCTGTTTCCTCACGTTGAATTATTGCTCAGACCGGCCGTGCAAGAAAATGCCTCTTTTTCTGACTTGTGTCTCTCGCAAAGACGCAAAGGCGCAAAGCGTTGCCGCGTTTTCACGATTTCTTTTCCGCCTTGACGCCTTTGCGGGAGACGATCTCCCCCAAGCGTACTTTTCGTGCAAATCTGCTCAGACCAACGATCGAATCCAGCCGCCGTCGACCTGGATCGACGTGCCGGTGATGTAGCTTGCGCGTTCCGAAACCAGAAATGCGGCGAGCGCTGCAAACTCGCGCGGCTCGCCAAGGCGGCCCATCGGAATTTCTTGTTCCCATTTGCCGCGAAACTCTGCTGCGCTGATACCGAGTTTGTCGGCCATCATTTCAGCTAACTCTTCCAGGCGTTCAGTTCGAGTGTAACCAGGCAGGATGTTGTTGACTGTCACGCCATCTGCGGCGACTTCGTTCGCGAGTGTGCGCGCAAATCCTGTCAAGCCGGCACGCAAACTGTTCGACAACATCAGGTTATCAACGGGTTGTTTTACGGCGATGGAGGTGATGTTGAGTATTCGTCCCCAATGTCTCGCCTTCATGCCGGGCAGGACCTGACGCGCAAGCTCGATCGCGCTGAATAGCGTCAGACGCGACGCCTGTTCCCATTGCTCGCGGCTAAGCTGGTCAAACCGGCCCGCCGGTGGACCACCCGCATTCGTCACCAGAATGTCGATACGTCCGAATCGTTCGTTGCCTGACTGGACCACCCGCGCCACCTGGTCCACATCGGTCACGTCCGCAGGCACCGCCAACACATGCGCTCCGGTAGTGTCCGCGATCGCCGCCGCCGTTTCCGCCAGCGTCGAGGGATCACGCGCACAGAGAACGAGCCCGGCGCCTTCTGCCGCCAGTTCCTCGGCTACGGCGCGTCCGAGTCCACGGCTCGCAGCGGCGACGAGTGCGACTTTGTCTTTGAGTCCGAGGTTCATAGTTATTGATCAGATGACGTTGAAATTTGTTGCAGCACACGCGAACAGAACACGAGCCCACGAAGGATTCGGATAGAGTATACCCAAAGCGCTCGTTTTGACTTGCGTGCGTCAAAAGGCGGGATTCGAACTGAAGGCAGCGTTCACGCCGTTAAGGCGACACGGTTCCACTCTTTGACGTCATTCCGGACTCAGAACGCGATTGTTGTGCTACGAGCATCGCGCTGGCAACTGCCGTGAGGAATTTGGCTCGCCACAATGGTTGGTCAAGCTTGTTGGCCAGCAATCTTGTCTGCATGTAATCCTGCGCTACAAACGGGCCTAACTGACTGAAGTTAATGGATTCAGGTGTTGCTCGATCACTGGTTGATAATTCACTATCGTTGAGGACCGTATATGTCTTGATTCTCAGTGGTCTTGGTTTGGTAAGCACCGTGCGTACAGGTTCCTCCGATTTTAATGAATTGATAATCTTGATGGCATTCGCGAGTGTTTCAAAGCCACGGATGCTGTCCACTTTTGTGAACTCCTGCGCAATACTTAACAGGGCCATGGCTTTGTCAGGTGTCGCTTCTACCTTTGAGATAACTTCGAACGCTTCGGCAAGCAGTTCCAGACCCAGGACCGTATCGCGACTGGAGAGAACCTTTTTCGCCAGCTCAGTTAAAATCTTCGCCTGTAGCTCGGGACGATCGAGCTTTCGCGCAGTTTTCCTCGCCTCATCATAAGAGGCCGCGCGCAATAGTCTTTGGACGAGTGCAAGATAGATATCGTTTTCCGCATCGCGCCGGACGTCAGCGGCATCTATCATGGCAGCTACCTTGAGTGCGCGCTCGCTATCTTCCCTCATGAGGATGTGGGCGACGCTGTTCAACAACGAGTCACGCACGTCAGGATCTTTCTCTTTTTTAGCTCGCTCAATCTGTTCATCGACGTCATAGACGTTTCGATTGGCAATAGTGTTTTGCTGTTGCTGCGTCGTTTGAAGGATCGTCGTGCGCTGCATTTGAGGGCCCGTCAATCCTGAGGCGAGCTCACGCATTTGTCCCTGCAACTCCGGGAACCGTTCGGGCGCGTACTTCGAAACTATTGGCAGGCCACGCACTTGGACCAGACTGTAAAACATCGAGCTTGCATCGGGCAAACCGCCGCCTTCGTTGCCCCGCCCCTGCCGCCAGGCAGCATCGACAAAGTAGTTAGCCAGCAGTTGCGCATCGGCAACAGTCGCGTCCGGGTGCAAAGTGCCATTTGAACTAAAGAGATAATTCACCAGGGAGATTAAAACGCTGTTATATGCAAACTCATTACGACGCAAGGTCATCAATGCCGCCCGAAACAGTCGGTCCGCCAGAGTCTTATTCGAATTACTCATCGCGAACAACAAGCGGCCGAATTCAGGCGATATATAAGTGCCGGATAAGGAGACCAGGCCCATTTGTAACGCTTGCTCCGGGTTAGTCGCCGAAAGTTCCAACGCGATCTGTAACAGCAACTCCGAATTAATATTGCTGGGGCTCGAGGACATCGATGAAGATTGCTTTTCTTCCTGAAGACTCTTCAACAAAGCTTCGGCCTGACGGCGATCGTGGGTGCCGATGCGCGTCAGGACTTGTCTGATACTGGAGGCCTGTCGTGCCGTATACGCCGCTCGAGCCGGCTCGCTCAAATCTCCAGGAGCGGGCTGCCTCACCGTTTCAAAGGACCACCGAAACACATCTCTGGCAAAAGCTTCATCAAACTGCCACAGCACATCAGCTATTTGTGCCTGGAGTACTGCCGCCGCCAGTTTGTCACGTTCATTCTTGAGGCTTCTGGCTAAAGTTTTCAGCAGTTCGAGTGCATCTTGTTGATTGAGTGATAATTCATTAATGCCGGCAGTATTTTTAGAGCCACCTTTTTTCGACTGCGCTGCAGTTGTAGAGAACAATAGCAATGACACAATTAACACTGAAACGAATTTTCGGAGCAAACATGGTTTCATAGTTCAGCACCTTCTTTCGTTACCGTCGAATGAACTGCTTAAACTCGCTAATGAAGCTTGAAGAACTCAGTCAATTGTTCCGAACCACCACTCTTGTCATAGTTTCGTACACCGTCCCAGCGGTGGAGCACCTGGCCATTTCGATCAAAGAGGATGTATTGAGGAACGAAACCGACTTTTAACGCCGGACCAACCTTGCGGGTGGGATCGAAAAGTATTGAAAGCCCCTGCAGGTTATAAGCTGTTACGAAGTTTTCAACTTCCGCGCGTTCATCGCTTACGTCGATCAGGTAAAAGCCCGCGTCTTGTCTTGCAGCTTCCTGGTCGAGCTCGTGCCACAGTTCGGCGTCTCTCGTGCAACCAGGACAACGAGTGCTGATAAAGACGCAGAGCAGGCGTTCCTTTCCGAGATTGCCGAGGTTTACGATGTCGCCAGCAAGCGTCGTGAGTTTTGGCAAAGCAACGACTTCGCCGGCAGTAAGTCCGTCAACACCGTCGAGGATATCCTGTTGGCTAGTAGTGATAAGTGCCTTCGGCGTTGGTTTTGGCTCGACAGCCCGCCACCTCTGAATTGCTAAGTAGGTGGCGCCGGACGCGAGAGTGAAGGCGACAACAGTGAAGGCGATTCTCAGTAATCGTTTCATTGTCCGACCCAGAGATGAACGGGCGGCAACGTCACGCGCAAGTCAACGCGCCGCCCGCTCTTCCCGTCTCTGCTTATTGTATTAGCGGATCGCAAGAGCCGGTGTAGAAACAGTCCACGTCGGTTGGCTTATCGTTCGCGTCGTAGTAGATCGTGCAGCCGGCGTAACCAAGTTCGCACCCGTTTTCGAGGTGCTTATCGGCACAATACCCCTGGCAGGCGGCATTAGCTGTTGGCGCCGCCATAACCACGGCAGTGAGCACGACTCCGGCGAGACATGAAAGTAAGAGTTGTTTGAGCATGCGTTTGTTCACCTCCGGTGAGAAAAATCAGGTTTCCTTGAAACCCCCTTCGCAGCCTAATTGCGAATGCGAAGAGAGCGCGTTGCAACGAATGACGATTGAATCATTCCATACATAAGACGCTCGTCAGAGCAGTGGATATTCGTCCAGACGAAAGGGGGTTCGGTTTCGGAGCAGATACATTCTGCCGTTGCTGATTGCGAGGCGATGAAAGTTGTTTTCCAGAAGCGCTCTTTTCAACACACGGCCATTGTCAGATAGGACCATTAGCTTTTGTGTGCCCTCGGTAAGCGCGGGCACCTTGTTCTTACCAGATAACAACAGGAACAATCGCCCGCGGGCATCCGCAACCATGTCCAATACGAGAATCTGATATCGCGCACGGACAACAGTGGAGTTGCCTTGTCTTCGGACTGAAACATTTGGAGGATCAATGTGGATCTCGGATTCGGGTTTGAATTCGCGAATCAGAGTCCCGTTGCGCGCGTAATGTCGAATCAAGGGTGGATAATTAAAACTAAAGAAGAAGCCGCCTGAATTATCAGGTGCGATGCGACCATCACTTAACTCGCGATTGGTTGCCTCATCCTTGTAATCGATTCTCTGTCCAAAACGTCGCAACAGCTTGCCGTCTGGTCCGTAGAGTTCAAGCAGGTGTTCTCCGACGCCGTTCAATACGATGAGTTCGCCGAACGCATTAGTCGCGATTCGCAGTGGCATACTACGAGTGACGATCTCGGTTTGTGCCTGGCAGTCTGATTTGAGCTTAACGATCTTCGAATGGAGGACACTCAAGACCCAGATATTTCCCTTTCGATCAACACTGAGGTCCGTCGGCGCCGCCAGGGCCTCGGAGCCACACATCCGGGTAATCCGACCAGCTTTATTGTCTATGGTGAAGAGCGTCGAAAGGTCGGTATCGAGTAAATACGCCTTGCCAGACGGTGTTACGACAAGCTTCTCTGGAAACGAGATCTTTGCTTCAGAACCAAAAAGCTGCCCGCGAGAACGGATGCTGGTTTCAGAGGGGGTTTGTCCCTGCGCAAGCTGGTAGGCGCCGAGTGGTATCAGGCAAACAAACGTGAGCAGGCTACAAGGGAGCCAGGTTTTAAGCCTTCTTAAGCAGAAGCTGTCACGGAGCGCAATCATTAGATCGCTTTCACTCGTTAGGTTTTCAATTACAATCCCAACTCACAGTGTTCTGTGACAACCGTTTCTTCTTTGAACTAGAAGCCAATTTCTTCGCTGGTCTAGTGAAGACGGAAAAGCGACTGAAGATTCACGTTCGAGAATGGGATGTAAGGATGCAATCATCGCCAAGACAACCTTAGGTTTACTGCAGCGCAGCGGAGTTAGCTACGTCGAAAAATCACCAGTAAAAGACGTCTGGGCGACCCGGGAGGGGGCAGCTAAATGTTATGGACCAGAGTTGAGAGTGTCAAGATTTTTATTGTGTTTCTTATGTCGCAAAGCTGAGTCTTTCCTGTGCCGTGAAGCATTTTCCCGCCAATGGTTCACAACCGCTCTTGTGGGCGCATGACCAATGATCAGTAACGCTTTCTATCGGCGCAGGTAGTCGTCAGTCTTGTTGAGCCAGTCCTCACGTGGCGGACTAAACACGTCGACGTCGAGCGTGTCTTCGAGAGCTTCAGCCTTGTGTTGGACCATCGAAGGAATGTGCAACACTTCGCCGGCAAGTACATCGATCACTTGCGATTCATCCGGGCCAATCCAGAAACGCAGCCCACCCTCGAGAATGTACGTGATCTGCTCGTTTTCGTGAGAATGTCGCGGCACGATCGAGCCCTTCTTGAGATAGACGTGCGAGATCATCATGCGGTCGCCCGTGATAAGCCGGCGGTCCAACGTCTCGCTGACCTTCTCCTTCGGCATGTCGTCCCAGCGGTAGAAAGTAACATTGCGTTCACTCATTCAGTTGTCTCCGTTAACGAAAAAAAAAACCGCTTGCCTTTATGCAACCAAGTGGCTGAACAATGCAAGCGGCAAACTGAGAAGAACGGACCTGAATTAGTTCTTGGACGTGCCGTTACGCGACCTGAGAATCTTGCGCAGTTTCATGCGCGCCTTGTGTAACTGAGACTTCGAAGTTCCGACCGCCACGCCGAGCATCCTCGCGATCTCTTCGTGTTCATGGCCTTCAATATCGTGCAGCATGAACACCGTGCGATATCCCGGCGGCAACTGTTTCAGCGCATTGTCGAGCGCGATACGATCTATAACCGGCATCGCGTTCGGGTTTTCGGTCCCGCGCACGATCTGGATCGGAGTCTCACCTTCCTCGGTAGTTTTCTCCAGCTTCACACTTCTCTTGCGGAAGTGCATCAAACACTGGTTGACGGTAAGCCGGTGTAACCAGGTGGTGAACGCGGACTCGCCACGGAAGCTGCCAATCTTCCTAAAGAGCTGGATGAAAGCTTCCTGCGCGAGATCCTCCGCTTCCGCTGCGTTCTGCGTCATACGCAGACACAACGAATACACGCGACGGTTGTGTCGCTCGTAAAGTTGTTCAAACGCGCCCATGTCACCTTCACCAGCCTTGATAGCCAGCGCATGGTCCGACTGCGGCGCAAGCTCCTGCGTTTTCGATTTCGGCTTCGCGACCAAGCCGCTGTGCACAATTGGGAAGACTTCAGCATTTGTCATAGCAGGATTGTTAGAGCAATCGCGAGGCCACAGACAACCCCCGGAAAACGCCTGTTTTTGGCGTCGCGACAACATATTTGGCAGCGGCGATGTGCGAAAACGGGTCTGAGGATGCGAAACCGTATACTCGTTTCAAACGGAAGGTTGCCCGTATGTAGATTTAAGCAAGTTAATCACAACACGTTTGTTACAACCCCAATTAGACATTCGCCGGACACACTAACAGGTCTTCACCCGATTTTTCAGATGAAGACCTGTTTTGATTGGATCAACTGTCACTAGCTACGGCCGGGTTGGTGCCGCACTGCCCGTGGTCGTTCCCGTGGCGTTCATACCACGGTTGATAATCATCTTCACATCCACGCGACGGTTCTGCTGGCGTCCCTCGCGACTCGTGTTATCCGCAACCGCTTCCGTCTTGCCATAACCCATCGGAGTCACGAAGCGGCGCATGGGAATTTTGTGCTGCACAGCCAGATACTGAATCACGGCGTCAGCACGTTGGCGACTCAGCCGGAAGTTCTTCGCATCGCTGCCCGTCGAATCGGTGTGACCGGCAACTTCGATCATGAACGCGCGCGCGCCAGTGGTCTTGGCCGCAAGCTCGTCTAGCTGCTGCTTGGCTTCTGGTGACAATACGGCACTGTTTGTTCGGAATGTTACAGCCGTTGACTCCTGTACGTCGAAATCGTCAAGGGCCGAAACGCGTTCGTTCACGGCTTTTACTTCGGCGCGAGCTTCCGCAGCCACGGCATAGAGCTCATCCATCTGACCTGCCATGCGTTCCTGGTTCGCTTCGACCGGACTCACGCGCGTGTCGCTGGTGATGGCGGCGCGCATGTCTGATTCGTTGAAGCGAATCTTCTCGGCTACGAGCGCGCCCTGGTTATCGCCGCGTCCTTCAACTTCTACGATCAATCCTCGCAGGATGTCGGTGACCGGATAGCTCTTACCCCGGCGGAAGAATCCACCGTGAGTTTTGATACTGGTATCGTCGGTAATGACAACCTGATAGTCCGCGCGACTGCGATCGCGAATCGTAAACATATCCGCGTTGCGTTCAATCACGACCCCTCTAAATTTCATCTTCGAGCCGCTGGGAACTGAACGCACGGAGATGCTGCGTTCCCTGGTGGCTGTGCTGGTTTGTGTCGGTGTTACCTGGCCCACGACCAACGGTGCACCTAACATTAGGACGGCAAGCGCGCAACCGGCGGTGAATGGACGAAACCTGTTAAAGCTCATAGTTTGCTCCTTCAATCCTCGTAGGAATGCACTAGCCGCACTCCTGAATACTGATAGTGTCGGGGCTAATTATTAAAACAGTGGGGGCTCAAACAGGTTAGCAAATGAGGGCGAGGAAAAAAAGCATGAGGGGCCGTGGAATATTGCAGGAATCTTGTATTCCTACGCAATCTCCGTTTCAGCCCCATCTTCGTTAAAAAAGACACTGATTACGCCGGTTTTAGCTCAGCTCGATGGTGGTTTTAAGCCCATCATGCGCATGTAAGTGATGATGTTTCCGTAGTGCAGGTTTGTATGGCCCACGTTGCCAAACAGTGGTCCAAACTGAGAGTTCTTTGCGTCGTAAGCGGCGGTGCAGCGGCCGACGGCTTCCTTCAGTTTGGGCATCAGAGTGTCCTTGTCAGTACTTCCCTTCTCAGCGACAACGGCATCTTCCCATTTGATCGGTTTACCAACGGCGGCAAAACAGAAATAGTTGTACGAGTCGGTGATGTGGGCTATCAACTGGCCGAAAGTACGCACACCATCGGTAGGTTTGTAGTTGTACTTGTCCGCCGGGACCATCTCGGCCGACTTGACCACCCAATCGTTGACTTCGATGAAGCCTTTCTTTACCTCGTCGCTTGGCGACTGCGCCGCTACAGAAACTGACAAGAGCAAAATCAGCAAAAAGATTCGCAGGATCATTGGGTTTTCTCCTCGACGAGTTTGTAACCGCGGATGCGCGTGAATGACAAGGAGCAATACGTGAACGGTATCAAATCTGACACGAACGGGCGTATTCGTGTTACCGCTTACTGCCTCGGAGATGTAGACGGTACATCACTAACACTAAACCAATCCCCTCGCCCGTCGTTAGTGCGCAGCAATCGCATCATCTCATCGTAGGTGAACGGGCGCGCGCCACGACGGCCGAACACCGAAACCTGGTTTCCACTCTCGTCAACTGCACGATCGCGGTCGAGACCCTTGGAAACCGCGAGCGCCTCGCCTTTCGTCTTGAACGTCGCGATCAATTCGGGTCGCGGCCGCGGACTGAAACCAGCGTATTCCGGCATCGTCTCTGGTGACGTCAGTTGCAATATCCGCAGGCCGTTCTTGCCGTCCGCGACGTAGGCGAAAAGACTCGCGTTTGTCATCGCGATCTTCACCTGATGCGCGTCGTTGAGCGCACCGTTCGCATTGTAATGTAGCTCTAAGCGCGGGTGTTCAGGCTGCTCGACGTCGACAATCGCGATCCCGTGTTTTCCGTTGGCGACGTACGCGTAAGTTCGCGCGACGTAAACATCGTGCGCGTCTTCTAATGCCACAAAAGCGCCTTCAACGAGACGCGCTTCGCCCACGTTAATAACCTTCAACCCGTCGTCATCGACCACAAATCCATATCTAAATTGAATTGCCACCGCTTTGGGGTGTTTCAAAGGAATTCTCTTATATATCTGAGGGTTGAGCGGATCGTTGATGTTGACAACTACAAGCGCCGTATCGGTGGTGATGTAGGCGTGGACTCCCGCAATGGCGATGTTGTTTGCACCGTTGAGCGCTCCATCGGGGTTGAACGCGGGACGCGCGCGTTTCAAGTAATTATTCAGCGGATCTCCATCCAGCAACGTCGCTGCGTTCACGAGGATCAGCCCTTCGTACTTGTCGACGACATACAGGTAAGCGTAAAGCGGATGTATCGGTTGCTCTTCGTTCTCGGGACGACGCGTGCGCGCCGGATCGACGGCGAGCGTCGTCGGGGCTGCCACGGCGGTTGCGTATTTAGACTTGACCCAGAACTTCTGTCCGAAGCGCGACACCGGCGCGGTCACGATCCGCTCTGAAAAACCTTTCTGATCGATCTGCGCGACGTCGTAAACACGCAAGCCGCCTTCACCCGCAGCGACATATGCGTATTCGCCTCGTAGTTGAACCTGCAACACCTTCGGATTGCCGACATGTTCGTAAAACGTCTTCAACTCGCGGCCGCCGCGCACGAACTTCTCATAATTCGCCGGATATGCGATCTGTTGCAACGTGCTTCCGATTACGGCTTGCGGTTCGGTGTGCTCAGTCGCCACGACCACTTCAAGTGCGTGATCGGCGGCGACGTAAACGAATCGTCCCATGAAGTTGACGAAGTTTGTGCCCTGCAAAAGCAATTGGGCTAGCCACGCGTTGTTGTCGTTCTTCGTCGAGACGTGACAATCGGAACACTGCTTCGTTTCAGTTGAGCGCACCGTGTGCGGCACGTGCGTGTTGAACGCCTGACCAGCGAAACCTTCAGCGGATGTCGTCTGCTGTTGCGAATAGATCCATTCTCGGTTCTGGTTCTGCGAACTCACGAGGACGGCGGACGACGAACGCACCGGCGCCACGCGCTTGCCGGTCACCGTTCCATCGCGACCGAGCATGAAAACGTCGTCGCGCAGCACCTGGAAGTTGTACTGCGTGTAGTTGCGCGTGTTGCCGCCTTCGTTGTGACGGTTCGGCATTTTGCGATTCGCCTGCATCGACAGGTGACAACCAAAACAGCTCGTCATCCACGATGAATGACACGCGACGCAAGTCATGTCGTTATCGCGATGAGCAAGTTGGTTCGCGTCGGACGGAACGTCGCCCCACGTTGTGTTGTCTTTGCGAATCGTCTTTGCGTAACGCGATTTCTCGTTGTAGTCGCGGGCGGTGGGGGTGACGGTGTCGACTGTTTGCGGGACTCGCCACCAACGGCCGGGGACGACCATCGAGTTTTGCATGATGTCGCCGTTCTTTAGATCGATGTCCTGGCCTTTTTCATCTTTTCGTTTTCGATCGCGCGTCACGCGTTGAAACAGAGGAATGCGCGTGCCTTCCTGATCGCGAACACGTATACGCGCCAGATCCTGGCCCACCAACGGCTGGTTCTGGTTTTTGCGACGCTCAGCGGCCGCGCCCGTCGCAGGGGCTGCTGCGGGACCGGAAGTAAACAGCGTTGCCCTCTTCTGGATCGTCCCGTGACAGTCTTCGCAGGTTATTTCGATCGATGCGCGCGGTTCGTTGTAAAGGTTGCCGTCACCGTGTGAGTCCTGACGGAAGTGACAGTCCACGCAATGCATGCCGCGTTCGAGGTGAATGTCGTTGAGATGGACCGCCTTCTCAAACTTCTTTGGATCGTCAGCCGTGACGATACTTCCCTGCGCGTCGAGCAGGTTGCCCTTGCGATCGCGTTTGTAGACCTTGCGAAACAGCCAGCCGTGACCGTGTGAGTCGCCAAATTGCGTGTTTCGCAGCAGCGAGTTGAAATCCGCCGTGCCGGTCTTTTGCAGAAAATCAAGATTGGACCATAACCCGCGCAGGCTCGATCCTTCGGGATTGCGATTCAGTTTCTCCTGCTCTTTGTCCTGACTCGGGTTGTGCTGCTTCGTCGGATAAAGATTTTTGCCGTCGCTCTCGTTGTCCCACCAGGTCAGGCCCATATAACTGGCGACCATGTTCGTGCCGGGATGCATGTGGCAGACCATGCACTGCGAGCTCGGAATCTGGCTCGTAAACTGGTGCTTGATCGGATGACCCGATTCGTTTTTCGGAATGCTCGCGTCGGCAGTTTGTGAGCGGCCGAGATTTCCCGCCTGTTGATAGAAAGCCGAATGCGCCGGCTCGCGATCGTTGGCGTAGATCACATGACACGCAGAGCAACCAGACGAGCGATAGTCGCCCGGGTGATCGTTTGTGCCGAGATGGTTCAACGTCGGATCGAGCAAACGCGTCTTCTGCAATCCGAGAAACACGGGATCGGTCCGATTCGCAGTGCCAAAACCGCGCGGACTCAGACCCTTATCCGGTTTTCCCGGCTCCTCTTCTTTGTCTGGAAGCCCTACCTCCAACCGGCGCTTGCCGCCGCGTTCAAAGACGCGAAGCACGTTGCCGGGTTGTGATATCTCCCAACGCGGGATCGGGTCGATCAACTCGAGCAGGCCCTTGATGCGACGCTGTTCTTCCGTGGTCGTTTGCAGCAGTGTTTGCGGTTCGCCGTTTTCGCTGTAGCTCTCGCCAAAACGCGCGTCTTTCAAATGGAAACCGCCGTTGTTGTAGAGTGCCGCCCCCCAGAGCATCGCGCCGTGCGTCATCATGCTGCGCGGAACGTTCTTCGATTCGATTTCATGACACGACGAACTGCCGCACGTCCTGGCGGCGACACGCAGATCGGCGGGATTGATGAAACGAACAAACTCCCAACTCTCGCTATTCAGCAGCGTGTTGGACCGTTCAGGATTCGCTCCGCTGTACTTGCCTTCGCGCCGCCACTCGCGCGGAAACCGCGGCTGCACGTGCGCGTCGACTTTAAGGTTCGAAGCCGGATTCCCACCGTGACAAGCCGTACAACTCAAACCAACCGCATCTTTGCCGTCTTTCAATTTCTCGAGCGTCTCGGTGGTGCCGTACTTGTGCATCGGCTCGATCATGCCGTGACAAGACACACAGCCCTCCTGTTTTGGCTGTTGGACCAACGCAAGAAGCATGAATAATGAAATGAAGATCTGTGTCATCTGTGGTTAAAACACTAGTTTGACTTGCGCAAACAGCGAGTACAGCATCTTCTTCGGACTGATCACATCGGGCTGACAGAAGTCTTCAACGCCGGGCGGACAATTGCGATTCGCGTCAGTGAAAATATCGCGGAGCCCGCGCCCCGTTTGCAGAGACGCGGCCCCGAACGTCATCGTGAAGTTGTTAATCAGAAACGGCCGGTACGCCACACCTAAACTGTAATCAAACCCGATGTCGTGCCGGATGCGGTTTTGAAATAACACCAGCTCCACCGGTTCAGTGCGATGAAACCGAAGGTAGTTTGCGTTGAAGATAGCCTTAATCCGCTGTGTTAATTCAACATCTACACCCGCGTTGTAAATAAAGATTCCCGGATTCACGAAGTTTGCCTGACCCTGAGTTTTGCTGCTGCGCAAACTCGGTAACAGGCTATTTGGTTGGACCAGGCCGACCCCCGTTTGCGTCAGCCGAATTCCGTTACGCACCCAGAATGAAAACTGACCACCCACAAAGTTTGGATCGTCGAAGATCGCGTCAAAACCAGTTCCGCGATCGTCAGTCGCGTTGCTGTCGCCTTGCGCGAAGAAGAACGAGCTTTTGAAACGAAGATAGTCGCGATCGACCGACAGTTCGGCGGCTGCCATGTGCGAGCGTACGTCGACTCTTCGTCCGGCAATCGGGTTGTGCTCGTCGTGTCCAAAGGCGAAGTAGTAGGAGTGCGAAAGATTCAGCCGGCCCAGGTGACCGTCGCCACTGAAACCGAGATAACCAACCTTCACAGCGTGCGGCCGCGCATCGCCAATCAACGCCGGGCGGACCAGAAACCCGTTGCGATCGAATTCAACCGTGCGGCGATCGTCGTTGTAATGAAAACTTCCCTGGATCGTGTAGCCCTTGCGGATGAAATCCTGCCGGAAGACGTTAGCGATGTAAACGTTTTGATGGCGCGTGTCGAAGCGATTCAAACCGCTGTTCGTGTCCTTTTCGAGCATTGAGAAGTACGCGCCATTGAACTGGACGCGGTTGTTATCCAACGCGCCAAACACGCGTGCACCGAGATTGTTGTCGGAGAAGATGAAGCCGCGAAAGTCTGAAACAAACGGTTGAATTCCCGCGCGGACTGAAACGAAATCGTAGTTTGCGTTGACGTCGGCAAGCTTCACTTCACCGAACGCCTCTTCGAGTGACGCATGCCAGTCAGTGCGGTTCGTGCCGCGACGGACGTCGATGTTCACAACTCCGTTTTCACGTGCGTCGAGATAATTTGGTACGCTGAAAGTCGGGGAGAACTTGATGGCCCAATTGCGTGGTTTGAAGACCGTGTCGCCGTGAAAGAGCTCAAAGCTGAACTGGAGAGTTTCTGAGGCGGCGAACTGTTCGGGCCGGCCAAAGAATTCACCACTCACGGGATCGACACTGCTTACGTCGGAAGGCGTCGGTGTGCGTCGCTGTTCGACATTCGTGGAGCTGACCGCGGTTAGAATCAGGAATAGTTTGTCGCCTTTGATTGGGTAGTCGCCTTTGAGGACGTTTTGGTTGTAAGGATCCCACCAGCGTCCTCGTTTGAACGGAATGTCGCGGCCGCGCGCGCCGCGATCGCCGTAACGATCGTACTCCGGGAACGTGACGCGCCAACGATCGGGAGTCTCGCGTCGCTGCGGCGGGGCACCCGTAGATGTCGCCTGGCCGGGGGGTGCGGGTGGCGCCAAAGGAATGTCTATGACGATTTCCTTGCCCGGTTCGATGATGACGTTTTCAAGCGTGTCGCCGCGCACGATCGCGAAATCGCCGTAGTTTTTGTCTTTCTCAAACAGCGCGACGTGGGGTTGGTCTAACGTAAGGCGATACGCACCGGCGCGAAGTTGTAAGGAGTAGCTGCCGTCCGAGTCGGTCCGAGTGCGACTTGTTTGGCGAGTGACTTGATTCGTAGCGATGACGACCGCGTTGGCAACCGGCTCTCCGGTGGAGGAGCGAACGACGCCTTTAAGTCTGCCGGAGCTCTGGGCCACAACCGCCGACACAACAGGTAGCCAACTTGCCAGAATCAGGCAACCGAGTGCTGTTGTTCTCAGTGAGCGACGGCGCACGCGATTCGCCTTTTACCACAGATCTGCGGGATTACACAGATAAAATTTGTGATACATTGTGCGCCGATGTGGCGTCGAATGATCTTCGTGTCGTGTGTGCTCTTCGCCGTCTATGCGGGGGCGCAACAGAGCGGCCCAATCCTAATCAGCCACACAGATTCGACGCGCGCCATCTCTTTCGATTCCGTCACGCGCCGTCGCGAACCTTTTTCAACGACCACGCAGATCAAGTTTGGCACTGATCACGCAACCCGCATCATGCTGTTTGCGATGAATCTAAGTCTACAACCAGGCGACACGGCAACCGCTGTTACTGCGGAAGCCGAAGACGCGGCGCACAACATCTATCCCCTCGTGGTTGAGAACGTCGCTAAGGTAGAAGATCAACCGTGGGCCACGTCGATCGTCGTGCGGTTGGACAGCAATCTGCCGGAGACGGGCGATGTATTGGTACGGATTAAATATCGTGGCATCGCGAGTAATCGTGTGCGTGTGGGTATTGGCCACGTCGGCGGTGGACCACCTGATGACATCAACGCTATACCCACACCCGGTTTGTCCGGGCCATTCGATCCGCCGACAAACCTCGCAGCCACGAACCTCACACCAACCGATGTTCAAACGATCATTCAGCAAGCTGCCTCTGCTGCGGAATCGTTGAACCGCGCTGTAACCATCGTCGTCACTGATCGTGAGGCCAACGTGCTCGGTTTTTTTGCGATGACCGGCGCGCCGGCGACTTCGACCGTTCGCAGCGTCGGCACACTCGGGCGCGGTCTCGAGGGCGCGGTCGTACCCGCCGCCGAAGCCGCGACAGCGAAAGCCGCGACGGCAGCGTTCTTCAGCACGACCGGCAACGCGTTCTCGACCCGCACCGCGGGTTTCATCATTCAGGAACATTTTCCGCCGGGAACCAGCTTCCGCCCCGGTGGTCCACTTTACGGCGTGCAGTTTTCGTCGTTGCCTTGCAGCGACATCAAAATACCTTCGGCGCGACTCGGTTTGTCAGCGGATCCGGGTGGTTTGCCGATTTACAAGAACGGTCTGCCCGCAGGTGGCATCGGTATCGAAGGTGACGGACTTTACACCGTGGATCGCATTCCGACCGACAACGATCAACCGTTTGAAGAGTTGATCGCGGCGTCGGGAACGCGCGGTTTTCAGGCGCCGAGCGGAATAACTGGAGACAAGATTCTCGTAGACGGCATCCGTCTTCCTTTTTCAAATGTCGCGAGCCCGCCCGCGCCCACAAACGTTGCCAATATTGCGGGCGCGATCATTTCGTTCCCCGGGGGGATGGCGCCGGCATCCGAGTTTGTGCCGCAAATTGTCGGTGGCATTAGCGGCGAAGTCAGTCCACGTTTCTTTCCCTTCATCGCCGGCACCGCGCCAGTTGGCTCTAATGCATTAACCTCCGCCGACGTACAGACGATCATTTCGCGCGCGGCTCAACAGTCGAACATCACGCGCGCTGCCATCCGGCAACCACTTGGCAGTAACGCGCGGGTTTCGATCGCGGTGGTTGACACGGCGGGCGTTGTGCTCGGCGTGTTCCGCCAACAAGATGCCCCGCTGTTTGGTTTCGACGTGGCTGTGCAAAAAGCGCGTACGGCTGCATTCTTTTCGTCTTCAACCGCCACAACGCAATTGCGTGCGGCGGGTTTTGGATCCTACATGGATCGCGCAGCTGCGGATGGTTTGAATTTCAATGGCGCGTTTGCTTTCAGCGATCGTGCGATTGGATTTCTGCATCGACCGTTCTTCCCGGATGGCATCAACGACACCGCTGCGGGACCATTGAGCGCCCCGCTCAACGAGTGGAGCCCGTTCAACGTCGGGTTGCAACTCGATCTGGTCCAAACCGGGTTCCTGGCTTCTTTAGGTGGACCAGCAGTTCCCTGCACTTCGATTCCGGGTCTGCCAAACGGGATTCAGATCTTCGCCGGCAGCGTCCCGCTCTATAAAAACGGCGTGCTGGCTGGTGCAATCGGCATCAGCGGCGACGGCATCGACCAGGACGATCTAATTGGCGCTGCCGGAGCGAATGGTTTTTCGCCGCCGGTGAACGTCAGGTCGGACCAAATTTTTGTGCGCGGTGTGCGTCTGCCGTTCTTGAAGTTTCCGCGTAGTCCGAATCTGTGACCACAAAAGGCACAAAATGAAGTTTGCGATCTCAGTGGTCGTGCTGTTGCTGCTCGCGCTGCCCGCAACGACCGCGCTGACCCAAACACCGACAGGCGTGCTGCGCATCCGCGTGCGCGTAAAAGCTGACGATGCGTCGCCGTTGCGCGGCCTCGCGCGAAAACGTTTCTTCCTGATCCCAGGCACACTCGAACAGAATCGCACGCTAATCGACGCGATCGAGCGACAGACGCTCGTCACGCGCGACTGTTACTACCGCAAACTCGGCGCGAGCCAGGCGCTTATCGACTGGCTTAAAACCGGCGATTGCGAATCCATCTATTGTCGCGAGATCGAGCAGGAGTTTGTCGCCGGACCGAAAGCCGTTCCTGAATTTGCCACAGCCTTTGCGGCTAGTCAGAAGGAATTTGGCAGCGATGAAACGGCGCGCAAGTGGGTATCGACAAATCTAGTTCCAAACATTCGCGACGGGTTTTACAAAGACCGGCAAGCAGCGATCGCAACCTTGTTGAAGCCGGCAACGGGGGGCGTAATCTCCGTCATGACCGACCGCAACGGCACGGCGTTCTTCTCTGACCTTGGACCAGGAACTTTCGTGTTGACGAACGTCATTCCGACAGAATTGGGCCAGAACGCCGCCTCGTGGAATTGTGAGGTTCAGGTTAAGCAGGGCGATCTCGCGACCGAGAAGCCTTATTTGATCTCAAACAAGAAAGACCGGCTCGTTAAGTGTGTGGGCGTGGAGAAACCGCTTCCGGCTTGTGAGTAAACACGGATGAAATCAATTATTTTAATCAGTGTCATCAGTGTTTCTCTCTGGATCGACTACACCAAGTTTTCTCATGCGACGAAGAAACATCAAGCTGAATGTAACACCTGTCACGTGGTACCCAGCAAAAACTGGTCGAAGTTTCCCGATATCGTAGATTATCCAGACCATGATGCGTGTGTTAGTTGTCACCGGCGTCAATTCTTCAGAGGCGCGCGCCCACCGATCTGTTCCGTATGTCATTCAAAGACCTCCCCACGTGACGAGGCTCGTTACGCGTTTCGCAATCCGGCTTCACGATTACAGTTCACAATTGAGTTTCCTCACGACCGTCATCAAGACGTAATTGCTCGCCTTTTTAAGAGGCACTCCGATCTCGCGCATGCAACACAGCAGAACTACAACAACTGCACCATCTGTCACGCGACGAAAACGACAACATTCAAAGCTTCACCAGCGGATCACGGATCGTGTTTCAACTGTCACTGGAAATCACAACCACCGGTCGCTACTGATTGCAAGGGTTGTCACAAATTATCCGCGCCGTACAACGCTGCTGCTGGACCAACACGGATTTCCGCAAAGTTCATACACGAAGGCGGCGGTGAAAAAGCGAACCATGTTCTCGAGTGCACCGCGTGTCACATCAACATCACCAAAGCGGCGACGCTACACGGTCTCAAACCCGATGTTCCGATCACGGCGTGCACCGAGTGTCACAACAAGGACGGACTGCGCCAGGATGTCAGCAAAGAACTGGCAGCGATCGATAAGAATCGAGCGTTTGTCTGCGCCTACTGCCACCATTCGAAGGTCGGCAGTCTCGATCCGCCGGCGAGTCATTACCTGATCGCCGAGCGGCAACCTATGAAGCGCAAATGAGTCACCACATCCGTGTCATCTGTGTAAGCCTTGTTGCGCTGGTCTTCTGCGTGCCGGCGACGTCACAAGGGCCCGAGATCGATTACTCAAAGTTTCTCCACACGAGCCAGCGACACAGTTCCCTCGCCTGCACGTCCTGTCACGAACGCACCGACAACTCCGCCACGCCGCGCTTCCCCGGTCACAAAGCGTGCACTGATTGCCATCGTGGACAGTTCACGACGCCCGCAATTCCAATGTGTTTGATTTGCCACAGCGACACGAAGAGCGGCAACCCACCGCTCAAGAATTTTCCGACGGCTTTCAATGAACGCTTCAACGTTAAGTTCGATCATGCGCAGCACATGAAAGGTGACGCACGGCCGGCGCAGGGTTGCAATGGCTGTCACACGCCTACTAACCGCCGAGTAGCTTTCTCGATTCCGGCGAATCTGGCGGCGCATAACGGCTGCTACAGTTGTCATACACCGTCGAGCAAATCTTCAGCGGGGCGCGAGATCGCGTCGTGTGGTGTTTGCCACGATCAGAAGCCTTATCGTCCCACACCAGTTAACGCACGCTCGTATCGCTATGCGTTCAGCCATGGAGACCATGGACCAAGCGAGCGACTCGCCTGTACCGACTGTCACCGTCTAACCGCGGGCGCTCCGCAAACGCGGCAGGTGAGTTCACCCGCGCCCGCCGAACATTTCGTCACGACTCGTGGAATGACGTGCTTGACCTGTCACAATGGAAAACGCAGTTTCGGGGGCGATTTGGCGTTCAAAGACTGTCGTCGCTGCCACACTGGTCCCACCTTCAATATGCCGTAGCCACGGATAAAAAAATTGACAGCCCGTCGCCCGCCTACTTAAGATTCGATCCATGAAGATACTTCTTATCCTCCTGCTTACATTCGGTTGTGTGGCCCTCGTTTTCACCCAGCAAAAGGAAAGCAAGATCCAGCCGAAGGAAGTCACGCTCGGGAAAGACAGCCAATCGGACAAGTATGGCGAAGTGCCTTTCAACCACGAGACGCACTCGCTCAAAAAGTACAGCCCGGATGGCTCATCGGTGTTGAGTTGTGTCGAGTGTCACCACACGGACCAACCGGCCACGAGTCTGAAGCCGCCATTAAGAACTTCTGAACGAAATGTCGTGTTGACCGCCGAGATTCTGGTTCCCGCGGATGCGAAAGCTGTGAAGAATTGCCGCGCCTGTCATCTTCAGGCCGGAGACGATAGCGCGCCGATGCCGACGATCCAGTATCCGGACAAACCCGCGCCCACGAAACTCACCAACGAGGTCGCCTATCACATGAACTGCAATCTCTGCCACGACAAAGCGATCGCCGCGCGCCCTGCGCTCAAAGGCAAGATTCCCGGTTCAAACGATTGCGTGCCTTGTCATAAACCGGCGGGCTAGTCTCTCCGAGCAACATCCCGAGTCGGGCCGTGCCGTTGGAAGGTCACTTTTTTACCAACCGCGAACGGAAGCCTATCTCCTTGCCAGGACCAAGTGGTGGAGACATCAGTTTTCGAATCGCGTCGAAGACGACCTTGAACTGACGATCATACTTCCTCTCCACTTCGTCTAACCGCCTGGAGAGTTGTGCATCGGACAAAAGCATCTGTCGAAGTCTCACAAAGGCGCGCATGATTTCGATATTGACTTCGATAGCGCGTTCACTGTTCAAAACCGACGACAACATGAGGATTCCATGTTCGGTAAGGCTTGTATTTCAGATGCTGACCTCTCTTTAAGGTCACAGTCTGTGACCTTAAAGGGTTCGCGTTAACAGCCAACCACCACTTAAGTGCCTCTTCTTTTGTGAGTTGAAACATGAAATCGGTGGGAAATCTGTGGCGGTGACGTTTGACGGCTTGATTAAATACCTTTGTTGAGACCACGTACAGGCTTGCAAGATCGCGGTCCAGCATGACCTTTTCTCCGCGAATTAGATAGATGGCTGCTTCAATTCTTTCGACTGGAATGAGACTTTTGTCGTCCATGTAAGGAGTTCCTTTCGTGAGGTTTAACGGCTCACATTCTATAAGAACAATCAAGGATTGTTAATCGAGACCGAGACTGGAGCTGCCTAGAGCGTCAATCTCTTTCTTGTATCCAGGATGTGTTGGACGTGGCAGGACGTGCAGGCTGGATGGCCGTTTTGTTCGCTGTGACAAGCGGCGCACGTAGTTTTTGGAGTGTCACGATCGATCGGGTCGAACGACTTGTGACAACTGTTGCAAGACAACCGCCCAGCGTCGTTGCCTGGAATTCCCGCGACTACCTTGACCCGCTGATCGTGAAGTGCGTGAAACTGATTGCTCCGCCACTTCTGATCCGAGTCCGTTGGCAAACGTACTACTGCTAACTTCCGCAAGTCCCACTCGTCATCGTTTATCGATTTCGCACTCCACTGACCGTTCACCACCGGATAACCAAACGTTCCACCGTGCGGCGTGCCGACTCGCCGCCCGTTATAGGCATGCTGATTACTATCAGTGTGACATTCAGTACATGACGCGAGCGCGCCCTGCTTCGCACTAAATTCAGCCCCCTTGTGCTCAGCATGGCAGTCAACACAGCCAATGCCCGCCGCCTCGTGTGGTTTGATCACGGTGGCGACAAACGCGTCCGTCTTGTGACACGAAGCGCAACGCTCTTCCATGTTTCCCCGCCACGAGTGACACGTCGTACACGACCCGCTATTCGCACCGACCGCGATCGCGGGCTTCATCGCCAACTCACTTCGTGCGTGCGCATCCGCCAATGGCGCCGGAGCGTAAGCCTGCGTGTACCAGTAAGCACCAGCAATTGCGATCAACGCGACACCAAGGACTCCCCAGACGAAAAACGCCGCGGGCCAGCGCGATACGAGATCCGTCGTCGCTGTCCAATTCGATTGCGCCTTTCCCGAACGTCTCCGAGCGCGCGGAAACAGCGGCGACGGCCGCACCATCTTCGCGACGTCGCGCATGCGCTTGTCCCAGAAAATATCGAGCGCCTTCGTGCTCGCGATCGGCGCCGCTCGCTGCTTCTTCGCCTTTCCGCCTTCTGGCATAACGAGGTTCGCGGTGCTCAAACCTGCATCGCTGACGTCGATCTCCGATGGCCCCATGCCGATCCGCAATTCAACGCGAATCACTAACCCCTCGTCGGAGATGTCGACCTCCAACTGGAACGGTCCAACATCGATGACGTCGCCTGACGCAAGCGCCTCGTTTTCTTCGACCGGCTTCCCATTCAAAATCACAGGATTGCGCGGACGCAGCGGAAACAGGTAGTAGCCATCGTCAACTTGCTTGATGCCCGCCTGCACACGCGAAACAGCCGGATGATTCAGCAACACTTCGCACTCCGGCAACCGCCCGATCAACAATCCATCCGAGATGATCGTCACCGGATCTATGGCGAGGTCGCTACGGACTACAATATATTGATTCTTCGTAGGCATGTGCCTTGTACTCTGTCAGTGGTCAGTAGTCAGTAGTCAGTAGTCAGTAGTCAGTTGTAGGAACGAGTTACCAAAGACAACTGACCACTGACCACTGATCACTGACTACTGACCATAAAAAAAACTACCTGAACTACGTGAACGAGCATCAATGCAAGCATAAGTGCGGTGGAAATGACATGCGCCGGAATCCAAACCCGGAGTGATCGATGGAGCAGCAGCAGCGCGTCGATACGCCGTGCGGTGACGGCTGTTTCGACCGCAGAAATCAATATATCTCGTTCTTCTTCAGTCGCGAGACGTGTCAGGCGTTCCTTGAACTCCTCGCGCGCCTGGGCCATCAGCGCCTTCAACGACTCGCGCCGCGACAGTTGCCGCCACAAAAACGAGCGAGAGAAGAAGCGCGGATAGACTCGGTCGCGAATCTCGTCCTTCAGCCAACCCTGACTCTGCGCAAGTATCTCTTCTGACTTTTGCTGCAACTCCGCGCGCCGCTCCTGAAGATCTTCGATCAACAGCGGCTCGCCTTCGATGCGCGTCATAATTCGCGGCGCAACGTAGTACGACACGACCCCAAGCACTCCTGACAGGATCACTACGTCGAAGGCGATATATAGCAACGTCGTGAGCGGGCCTCCAGTGTTCGTACCGGAATGCAGCAGAAGGACAACACCGGCTGTTGCGCCGATATAAATGTGGGCGAGCATCCAGTAACGCAAAGCCCCCGCACGGCGACGATAGATCTGTTTGCGCAGCGGGTACGTCATCACGATTGCTACACCAAACAGTCCGACCAGCCCGGTGAGCCAACGCATCGTGAGCCATGCGCCCGCCAGCACTCCGTCGAAACCGTTTCGCGCCAATCCCCATATCACGAGGACTACGGTGAGTATCGTCAACAACGCACCGAAGATATGCCACGCACGCGCCAGTGGATCGCTCTTATGAATGTTGCGCCCGATCGCATGAGTTTTGTCTTTGAACAGGATCCCCTGCGTCGGTCCGATCTCCGTGAAGTATTCGATTGGATTAACCCGCACGAGGGCGCCGGTTGGACAATTCTCTTCGCACGAGTACGCCTTACGACGTGCGCCCGGCGGATTCAGCCCTGTGCCCTGGCAGAGATTGCACTTGATCGCAACTACATCGTCACCCGGATCCGGCGTTACCGCCGGATCGATCTTGAAATTGAAGGCCCTCCGGAGTATCGAAACGAAGCCGCCATTCGTCGGCGGTGCTTCACGCGGGACCATAGAGATCGCATCGTACGGACACTGCGTCGCGCAGTCGTAACAACCGATGCAAGTCGGAGCGTCGATGTCGATATGGCCCAACGCGTCGCGAAAGATTGAACCTGTCGGACATCCAGTCAAACACTCCGGATCCGCGCAGTGCATGCACACTTGCGGCACAAGTGCGTGTTGCAGTCGCTTTTTGCCAATCGCCACCGGCCGTTCGATCTGAATCCCGCGACGTAACAGTCGCGACTGTCCGTGCACCTTATGACACGCCAGCGAGCAGTTGCCGCAGCGCACGCACAAATCCATGTCCATCACCAGCACGTTCGCGCCGTCGACGATGCCGGTCGCGATCTCCTGCTCGGCTGATTTCAAAACGTTGAGATCGGGAACAGCCTCGATAGTCAGCGGCAACGAATCGTCGGCGTTTGAAAACGCGGAAAAGGTCGCGAGTAGTTGTTCGCGAAGCTGCGGATCCGCCGAGAACGCTGTCAGCGGCACTTCGAGCACTTCCGTACGGGCCATCAAACTCGCGTTGTACTTCCAACTTTCGGAACGTCGCACGCCTTCTAGTCCGAGACAATTACCACCACCGAGAAAGTCGACCCCGATGCTCTCATTAACTCCCATTACAACTTCCGGCGCGGTCGCATGGAACGGCACACCGCGCGAGCGCCGCACCCAACCACTCTTGATCAAGATCAGTCGATCGATCGGCTGGCCTTCCTTACACATCACATGGTTCTTGCCGTAGACCATGTAGCGCGCCGATCGTTTAAGTTCCGCCGCCAGCTCCTGGCCCACGGGTTTGTCGGAAATCAGCGCCAGATCCTCGAGCACCCGACCGAATCCATGCGCACGATAAGTCTCGTCGAGTTTCACGCCAAACTTCGGAAGCTTGCGTAACAGGCGCAACGCGGGGCGCGTCACTTCGAGGACCACCGCAGTTTGATCCGCGGGAACTTTCACCGTCGCATTCCGTTCGATTCCGGCGAGCAACGCCATCTCGCCAAAACAGGCACCCGGCTCAAGCTCGCCGATTCGTTTTTGGCCATCCGCTTCACGCACGTAGACATCGAGCGAGCCTTCTACGGCGATGTAGAAAGTGTTTCCGCCCCACTCACCCTGACGCATGATCTCTTCGCCGGAGTCGTACGCGAGCAGTCGCACATAGGGACCGACGCGCTTGCCGTTGCCGTAGTCGCGCCCCTGGACGATCACCTCAAGATCGGTGCCGTATTTCTGTTTTCCATTTTGTTCTTCGAAAAGTTCGGCAGTGAGAGAAAGCTTCTGGACGGCTTCAACGACGCGACCCCGATCGGTGATTTCGCGTGGCATAGGTTTGTTTATTAAACCACAGATCAAACGGATCGTATGCTAAACTTTCGTCTTCAATGGTGCCTGATAATCTTTATTCACTTCCCCGCGAACAACAAATCGGACAATTTCTCTTCATCGGACTTCCGGGTACGGAACTCGATGCGGAAACGCGCGCGCTGATTGCGGACGTGCGGCCCGGCGGCGTGATCATCTTCGGCCGCAATGTCGCCGGCGCAGAACAACTGCGCGGCTTGCTCGACGGCGTTCGTGAACTCGTGCCAACGCCTCTCCTCTTCGGCATCGATCAGGAAGGCGGACTCGTCGATCGCTTGCGACGCATCTTCACGCCGATGCCCTCCGCGCGCACAATTCGCCAGCACGGCGATCTCGCCGCGGCTCGCGCGCTCGGCCGCATCACAGGCGAAACATTGCGGATGCTGGGTTTCAACATCAACTTCGCGCCCGTGATGTCGATCATGACCGACGATCGCGATCTGCTGTCGAACGGTCTGTATTCGCGCTCGTTTGGACGTTCGCCGGGTGAGGTGCTTGGCTACACGACGGTTTACATGCGCGGGCTTCAGGGCGCTGGTTGTCTTGGCTGTCTGAAGCATTTCCCGGGAATCGGCGCGGGCGAAGTCGACTCGCATGAAGAAATGCCGGTAGTCCGGCTGTCGCATGACGATCTGATCGCGCAGGATCTCGCGCCGTACATCGAACTGTTCCAACGCCGCGACGATCGGGTGCGTTGCGTGATGGTCAGTCACGGCGGTTTTCCAAACATCGACATCCGCGAGGAAGTCACAGGGGGACTACTCGAACCGGCGTCGCTCAACTACAACATCGTCACCAAGCTCCTGCGCGACGAACTCGGATACAAGCATCTAGTTATCACCGACGACCTCGAGATGGGCGCCATCGCGCGCCACTGTGAGATTGGCGACGCAGCGTTACGCGCGGCACTCGCCGGCGAGGACATGCTGCTCATCTGTGCGTCGCCCGACAAGATCCGGCGCGGCTATGAAGCGCTGTTAGAAGCGGCGAATAAAGGACGGCTGCCTGAGAAGCGCATTCGCGAGTCGTTGCAGCGAATCGCGCGGACCAAGGCGATTGTCGAACCGCCGCTGCCACTGGATCTCGAGCGGCTCAAGTTTCTCTCCGACAGCATTCAACAGCTCAACAGCAAGCTCAACTACGTTTACGGAGGCACGATTAAGTGAGGATAAGTGCGTTTATCCTGCTGTTTTGTTTGACAGCTTTAATGATTCTGCCGATCGGTTGCCGCACCCGGAGCAACGCGTTTGTCATCGCTCTGGGCGACAACATCCGCACGATCGATCCGATCGGTTCGCCTTCGACTGACGCTGCGAGCGAACGCGTGAGTACGTTGATCTTCAACAGACTCGTGAAGAAAAACGCGCAGTTTGATTACGAGGGCGAGCTGGCGTCGGACATTAAACGGTCGGACGACGGTCTGACTTACACGTTCACGTTGCGCGATGGGGTGAAGTTTCACGACGGGCGCGTCTTCAGTTCCGCCGATGCGAAGTACACACTCGATCTGTTGCTGGCGAACACCTTCGCCAAGTCCGCGAGTTTTTTCGAAGGTACGGGCCAGCAGAAAACCGGTTACATCAAGGCCGTCGAGGCGCCGGATCCAAGAACGTTTGTTGTGTCGTTGAACAGGCCCTGGGTCGGTCTGCTCTCCAACCTCGTCGCGATTCCGATCATCGCGAAAGACAGTTACGAGTCGCAGAAGACTCGTCCAATGGGCACTGGACCATTCAAGTTCGTCAACTACGATAACCAGCAGCAACTTGTCGACCTGGAAGCGTTTGCCGACTACTGGGAAGGTGCGCCTAAGTTGCCGACGGTTAGAGTGCGCGTGCTGCCCGACATGAACCAGATGCAGGCCGAACTTCAGGCAGGCCGCGTCGATATCGCACCGATGCCAACAAGTCTTTCACCCGACGCAGTAAAAGGGCTCGAACGGGATCCGAACCTTCAGGTCAAGGTTTTCAACGGTTCGAACGTCGTGTTGTTGACAATCAACACTGCCTCGGCGCCACTCGACAACGTCAAGGTTCGGCAGGCTATCGCTCACGGTATCGATCGTCAGACCATGATCAATACGCTGCTCGGAGGTTATGGCAAAGTGGCCCACTCGATCATTCCTGAAGAATCGTGGTCCTATACTCCGGGCCAGACCTATTCTTTCGACCCGGCAGCTTCGAAGAGACTTCTGGACGAAGCTGGCTTTCGCGATCCCGACGGCGATGGACCACGCGCGCGTTTCGACAAACCGGTTCGATACGGCGTGTCGGGAACCAGTATTGCCGGACGGAATTATGCTGTAGTGATTCAGAACCAGCTCAAGGAAGTCGGTATCCCGGTCGAGATTCAGACGTACGAGGGTACTACACTGTTTGATGAAATGCGTCGAGGCAATTTTCAGATCGGTTACTCACAATGGGTCGGCGGTAACCAGGATCCGATCTTCTACAAGGATCTGTTTGCGACTTCGGAGATTCCGACCGAGACCAAGATCTCGCGCAACCGTAGCCGCTACAGCAATCCGGAACTGGATCGAATGGTAGAAGAGGCAGTCAATACTTTCGATCGCGTGAAAGGCCGCGAGCTTTACAAACAGATTCAGGACATGGTGAGTCGCGATGTGCCCGTGTTTCCGTTGTGGTACCAGTCGAACATCGTGATCGCACGAAAGAACGTTGGGAACATTCAGGTTAATGCGAGCGGCGACTGGGGCTTCGTGAAGAATCTCACTCGCGAAGGTCAATGAGTTTTGCGGGTATCGCGCCTTCGCGCACGACACGCGGCGACAAGGTAGTAGCGTCTACCACTGTCGAAGGCTGGACTGCTGTCACGTGTCCGCCGTCGATTATCAGATCAATTCCTTCCGGAAAATAATTCCGTACTTCCTCAGCGGAACGGGCAGGATCGCGGCCCGCAGGGTTGGCACTCGTCGCAGTCAACACGCCGCCACACTCGCGCACCAGATCGCGCACGCTCTGGTCTGCCGGAAGCCTAATTCCGACCGTGCCTGTTCCTGCTGTAATTTCGGGCGGCAATTCCGCCACCGCCTTGCCGATGATCGTCAATGGACCAGGCCAGAACCTTTCAGCAATCTCCAGAAACTGTTTTGATGGTTCGACTATCAGACGATCGATCTCTTCGGCGTCTGAAATCAGCAGCAAGATCGGCTTATCGTCTTCCCTGCCCTTCAACGCTCTAATCTGCGCCACCGCGACAGCGTTGAATGGATCCGCGCCCAGCCCGTAAAACGTGTCGGTGCGAAACGCGATTATCCCACCTTGTTTGATTATGGCCGCCAACTTGTGTTGATTCGTGTGTTCTTGAGATTTGGTGCGTCGAGAACGTTCGGATCGAATCCGGAGACATAGGGTTTGACGACTGCGTACGACGACGCGAAGTAAATTGGCATCGCTTTTAGATCCTTCAACGCCTGCGTCTCTGATTCCGGCGATTCGCCATCGAACAACATGCGGAGGTTGGTCCATTCGCTGGTGGTTTGCATCACCATTCCGCGCCGCACGATATCGTAGTCACCAGCTTGAATCGCGGCCTCGTACTCGTCCCAGGGCTTGATCAAGATCTGCGTCTCGATGTTCAACGTAGAACGCCACATCGCCGCGATCGATTGGGCCACGATGCGTTGTTGCTCGTTCCGATTAATTAGCAGTGTGATTAACGGAAAACCTTCCCCGTCGGCATAACCGGCTTCGGCGAGCAGTTCTTTCGCGCGGTTCACGTCGTGTTTGATTAACTCCGTTTCGTCAACGACCGGTTTCTCACCCGACATCGCTTCGGGCAGAAACTTTCCGGCGGGTACGGTTGCGCCCCCGAGATCGTCGCTGCTGACACGTTCGCGGTCGATCGCGAGCGCAAGTGCTTCGCGGACGCGAACGTCGTCAAACGGTGCGCGCGAAGTATTGAAGGCGTAGAACGTAACCGCGCCAAAAGTCGAGCGGCGGAAGTCTTTGTATGGCTTCAGAAGTTTCAGTGCCAATGGCTCGAATGGCGCGTTGGTGACGGCGTCAACCTTTCCGGCACGATAAGCAGCAAGAGCGTCTTCAGCGTTTTCGGTGTTAACGAACGTGACGCGATCGAGTGCGACTGACGCGTCGTCCCAGTAGGTTTTCGCTCGTTCGAGACTGACGCGGTCTGCTTCGTTGGCGGACAACTGAAACGCGCCGTTGGAGATTAACTCGTGCGCGTTGAGACGTTGCGTGTGATCCGGGTGGTCCACCTTGACTGGGCGAAACACCGGATGGGCAACGAGCGCGGGAAAACTATGATCCGCATGTTCGAGTGTTACCTCGAGAACTTGATCGTTTACTGCGCGCGCACCGAACGGCGGGTTTAAAGTCGCCGGTTGCCCGGCGGGTTGTTCGTTTGGTGGCGGTTGTGGTTGCGTGCCGTTCTTAGTCGCAGCGCCTTCGATGTTCGAGAGCAACTCTGTATGTGGCGCAAGCGGGCCAATCTTCAATGTACGTTCCCAGGAACGAACAAAGTCGCGGGCTGTAACTCGGTCGCCATTGGACCAGCGGGCATTGTCTCGAAGATAAAAAGTCCAGACGCGGCCGTCCCCGGAGGATTCCCACCGTGTCGCGACCGCCGGAACTGGCGCCAGCGTTTTCGGATCGTAGTCAGTGAGACCTTCAAAGAGCGCGCGGACGGCGTCGGTGTCGGGTGGCGCAACGGCGAATGCGGGGTCAAACGTTTGCGGGAGTCCGCCGTCGCTCCAGCGAAATTCCTGCGTGAGCGGCGCGACGACGTTGCCGCCGTAGTAGGTCGATGGCTCATCGCCGGTGAAACAGCCGCTGTGCGTCAGGCACAGTATGAGCAACAGCGCGCCAAGCACCCTTGTCCTCGAATGTGCCTTTTGTGCTTTTTGTGCCTTTTTGTGACTATTCATCCGTGTTTACGTAGTTCTTTGTAAACTTCAGCAGTTCGCTCTCGCGTTAGTTCAAAACCGTCGGACGTGTCGATCAGATAGTCCGCGTATTGTTGTTTCTCTTCCTGCGGCATCTGCGAAGCGATGCGTCGCTGTGCTTCGGCGAGCGTCAGCTTATCACGCAACATCAGTCGCTCGAGTTGAACCTCTGGCCGGCAATGGACCACGATCAATTTGTCGAAGCGCTTGTAACCCCCCGACTCAATCATTAACGCCGCGTCGACGATGGCGATCCCGTTTGGAACTTCACGTTCCCAACCGCGCAGGATTTCGTCCTGTCGCGCGATGATGAACGGATGCAGGATGTGATTCAAACGCAGTCGCTTTTCTTCATCAGCGAAGACGATCGAGGCCATTCGCGCGCGATCCAGCGTGCCGTCACGCGCCAAAACGTCCTTGCCAAAGCTTTGGACCACTGCTTCTAACCCGGCCGCGCCCGGCATGACAACTTCGCGTGCCGTTTGGTCCGCATCCAGAACGCGACAACCAAGCTCGGCAAACACCGATGTCACAAACGATTTGCCGACGGCGATCGATCCAGTTAGACCAACACGAAGCATGAGATAAATGTACTTTGAACTTAGTGCTTTGTACTTTGTTCGCCAGCGAACAGGTTAATACTACTTGTGCTGTTCAATAGTGAACAAAGTACAAAAGAACGAAGTACTAAGTTCAAACGTTAGCTCTTCCTACTCGCTGCAGCTCGCAACGTGTTCTTCATCAACATCGCGACGGTAAGCAGGCCGACGCCGCCTGGAACCGGGGTCAGTCTTCCGGCCACCTCGGCGGCCTCAGCCGGGTGTACGTCCCCGACGAGCGTGTAACCACGTTTCGACAACACGTCGAGTCTTTTTTCGGCTTCAGGCCCAAACAGTTCACGCACCTGATTCGCATCAGTAACCTTGTTCATTCCGACGTCAACGACAGTCGCGCCCGGTTTAATGTGTTCGGCTCCTATCATCCCGGTCCGGCCAATCGCAACGATCAACAGATCCGCTTCTCGAGTCACTGAAGCAAGATCGCGTGTCCGCGAGTGGCAAATCGTGACGGTAGCGTCGCGCTGCAAAAGCAGTTGGGCCATCGGACGCCCGACAATCTGACTGCGCCCGACGACACACGCGCGAGCGCCGCGAATCTCGACATCCCTGTGCACCAGCAACTCAATGATCCCCGCCGGTGTGCAGGGCACGAATGCCGGCCTGCCGAGCGCCAAATTTCCGACGTTAACCGGATGAAAACCGTCGACGTCCTTCGCCGGATCGATCGCTTCGATAATCGCACGCTCTTCAATCCCAACGGGCAACGGAAGTTGAGTAAGAATCCCGTCTACATCGTCGCGCGAATTCAATGACGCGATTAGATCGAGCAATTCAGCGGTCGTTGTCGCCGCCGGCAACGCGTGATGTTCCGATCGGATCCCGACTTCTTCGCACGCCTTGATCTTGTTTCCAACGTACACGGCCGAAGCGGGATCGTCGCCGACGCGCACGGCCGCCAGACACGGTCGCACATCGTGCGTTTTCACCATGTCTTCGACTTTAAGCTTTACATCCTGCTTGATCTGGTCCGCTAATGGACCTGCTTTAAGTGTTTCTGCTGCCATTGTTTGAGCAATAGTATACACAGATTATAATTCGCTCATGCCATTGCTAAGACTGATTCTTCTATTAGCGTTATTCGCGTTACCGGTTGCGGCCCAATCGAACGACGACTACCGGCGCGGGCGCGAAGCCGAAAAGTCGGGCGACATCGCTAAAGCTACCGCAAGCTATCAGGCAGTCGTTACGCAAAATTCGGTGCTGAAAGAATATGCGTTGTGGCGACTGGCCCGCATCGCACGCGCAACAGGCGATCTGCCACTCGAACGCGAACGATTGCGACAACTTCTTTCGACCGCGCCGTCGAGCACTCTGGCTGAATCAGCTGCATTGAGACTCAGCCGGAGTTTTTTCGAGAGCGGCGATTTTCAATCCGCCGCTGATAGTGCACGTCCGCTCATCGCGTCTAAAACCGTAACGCTCTCGCGCGAGGCGTTGTTGCTGATCGCTGAATCGCTCGCTCGCGCCGGCAAAAACACGGAGGCTCGCGAAGCCTTCACGCGGCTCGTGATGCAGATGCCCGATGCATCGCGTCCGGACGACTTTGCGCTCGCAGCTGTGCGGAAACTCGATGCATTCGACAACAACGCACCACTTCCGGAAGCGGAACACTTGCTGCGTGCTTCCGTCTACCAGTTCAATCGCGACTTCGCCGGTGCGCGGATTCATTACCAAACATTGATCGATCGCTACCCGCAAAGCACGACAGTTCCCAACGCAATTTTTCAACTGGCCCGCGGTTTCTATCTGGAGGTGAAGTATGACGACGCACTGAAGGCGTTTCAGAAAGTGGCTGATGCTTATCCCGATTCAACGAGCGCTCGCGAGGCATTGAGTTTTGTGGGTTCGACTTACCTGCGCATGAAGCGCTACGACGACGCGGTTGCCGCGTATAAACGCTTCATCGCTCGTTTCCCCGAGGCGCCGAATCCGGAGCGCCCGTATCTGAATTTGATCGACGTTTTCCACGAAGCGGGACGCCACAACGAAGCTCTCGACTGGGTGCAACAAACGCGCGCGCGTTTCAAGTACGACATTGGCGGCACGCTCGCTTTGTTTGCGCAACTGCGCATTCACCTCGCCCAATCGAATTGGCCCGCAGCGGTGCGCGATGCGGAGGAACTGTCGAAGGTTTCCGATCTCGGTGGCACGCGCGTGCCGGGCGGAACCAATCCTGCGGAGATCAATTTTCTGCGCGCGTTTGCGTTGGAACAAATGGGCCGAACGGAAGAAGCCGTCGCCGCTTATTTGTCCATTCCGGATGGGCGCAACGAGTACTACGGCATGCGCGCCACGCAACGTTTGCTCAATCTTGCGAACGCGGACAAGTCACGCGTGATCGTGCAGATGCGTTTGAATTCATTTCTGAACGAAGCGAGGTCCGAACAGTACGAAGCAGCGAGAGTGGCCGGAACGTCAGCATTGCGACTTACGAACGATCCGAAAACGCGTGCCGAAATACTGAAGCGTTTGCAAACAGCGTATCAAGCGCTGCCCGCTTATCGCTTCCCGCAGTTCGATCGAGCGCTTGGGCATACAGATCGACCACTAGTCAATGAGCTCTTTACTCTCAAACTATATGACGAAGCGCTTCCCGAGTACCTGGCAGCGCGAGGAACTGTCGATTCAAAGTCAAACGAGGCCTACTCGATCGCGCTGCTCGCATTAGAGGCTGGTTTGCCAAATCGAGCCATCCGCTTTGCCGAGCCGCTTTGGAAGACGATGCCGCCCGACTACGTACTCGAAGTCGCGCCGCGCGATCTTCTCGAACTGTTTTATCCTGTTCCCTATCGCGACTCGCTTTTGAAGCATGCGTCACCGAGAAATGTCGATCCGCGTTTTGTGCTGTCGATCGCGCGGCAGGAGTCGCGCTTTCAGGCCGATGCGAAATCCGTTGCGGCTGCTCGCGGCATGATGCAGTTCATTTCATCAACGGCCAACAAGATCGCTGGCGAACTCAAGCTGACAAATTTCGATCAGGACGAACTTTACAGCCCTGACACAGCGATTCTATTTGGGTCGCAATACCTTGCGAACCTCTTCAAACTATTTCCGGACCAACCACAGGCAGTGGCCGGCTCTTACAACGGCGGCGAAGACAATCTCGCGCGTTGGATCGCCCGCTCACGTGCGACCGAAGCGGACCGCTACGTTCCCGAGATCGGCTTCTCCCAAACTAAGGACTACGTTTACAAAGTGCTGACTAACTATTGGAATTACCAAAGACTTTACGACGCTCAACTCAATCCCACTTCACAGGCAGCCAAATGAAGCGCGCTCTATTACTGATACTCATCGCGCTTGGGGGAGTTGGTGCGTCATGCAGCCGAAGCTCCGGAAATGAGAAGCGGTACGACCTTAAAGGCAAGGTGGTATCCGTCGATCATGACAAGCAACAAGTGACGATAGCGCACGAAGAGGTAAAGGGTTATATGCCCGGGATGACGATGCCCTTCAGTGTGCGCAAGCAGTCTGACTTTGACATGCTTGTCCCGAACGCTGAGCTTACTGCCACGCTCGTGGTCGATGGTTCGCACTCCTGGCTCGAGAATCTCTTCGTCGTCGTTAAGCAGGATGCGGGTACCCCCGTGACCACAACGGCGGTGGTCCAGGCGAAAGAAGGTGACGAGGTTCCGAACTACACACTTCTGAACCAGGACGCCAAACAAATTCGCATCAAGAACTATCGCGGCAAAGCGTTGCTGTTGACGTTTATCTACACGCGTTGCCCTGAACCCGATCAATGCACGCTGATGAGCAATAACTTCGCGCAGATCGAGCGGCAGTTGGGCCAGGATCCAGAGCTATATGCCAGAACGCACCTGCTCAGCATCACGATCGATCCCGGTTACGATGACCCGAAAGTGCTGCGCAGCTACGGCGCCGCGCACACTGAGCGCTACGAGAATGAAACTTTTCTGCACTGGGAGTTCGCGACGGGCGATCAGGTGAAGGACATCGCGCAGTTTTTTGGTCTACAGTACTTTCCCGAGAAAGATCAGATTATTCACGCGTTGAGGACGGTGATCGTGAACCCTGATGGGAAGGTCGCGAAGGTCTACACCGGCAATGAATGGAAGATCGAAGACGTCGTCGCAGAGCTGAAAAAGATAGTGTCTAAGCCAGCCCCTTAATCTTCTTAATCTCCTCGGTGAGGACAGGCACAGCTTCGAACAAATCGCCGACAATGCCGTAATCGGAGATGTCGAAGATCGGCGCTTCGGGATCTTTGTTGATCGCCACGATCGTTCCGGAGTTTTTCATGCCGACGAGGTGCTGTATCGCGCCTGAAATACCCAGCGCGACATAAAGCTTCGGCGCTACTGTTTGACCTGACGATCCGATCTGGCGATCGATTGGAAGCCACTCGGCGTCACAGATGGGTCGCGACGCTGCGAGATCACCGCCTAAGACTTCCGCGAGCTTCTCAGCCAGCACTAGATTGTCTTTACTCTTAATGCCGCGACCGACGGCGATTATCACTTCGGCTTTCGTGAGATCGACTGCCTGTTTCGCTTCCTGGAACGGCGGCTCGGGCACCATTCGCACGTTGCCAATCTGCACCGTCATGTTTTCGACTGTCGCCGAGCCGCCCTTGGTCGCCTGGTCCGGGCGATATGCGCCTGTTTGGAAGGTAGCAAATACCGGGGCCTCTCCATCAGACGAGACGTCAGCGTCGAGCTTGCCGAGGAAGATGCGTCTGGTGAAACCAATCTTGCCGCTGTCCGCTTTGGCGCGGATGCAATCGCTGATCAACGATTTCTGAAACCGCGCGGCGAGTTTCGGCGCGAAGTCGCGCACCTGATAAGTGTGCGTCAGGAAAACCAGACTTGGATCCGTTTGTTTGACGACCTGTTCAAGCGCGTCGGCGTAAGCATCGGGCGTGTATTCAGCCAGTTTCGGATCGTTAACTGTGATCACGCGCGCGATGTCATACGCAGCGATCTCCTGGGCCAACGAAGAGGTGTCAGCACCAAGCACAACCGCACTCACCGGCTGTTGCAATTGCGATCCAAACGCCTGCGCCGCCGCGATCGCCTCGAATGAGCTGCGATTCGCAGTCCCACCTTTGTTCTCTATAAAAACAAGTATTCCGTTACTCATCTATAAGTCCCCGAACGAAGTTCCCGCAAAGGCGCAAAGACGCAAAGAGAGTCAGACTGTTTTCTTTGCGCCTTGGCGCCTTTGCGGGAGACTATCAGAACGTAATCAATAAACTCTCGCTTCAGTATGCAGCTTCTGCGCGAGTTCAGCGGCGCCGGCTTTTGCGTCGCCATTCCCGAGCATCTGCGTCTGTTTCGTCTTCTGCGGTAGATAGATCTTCTCGATGCGCTGGTGCGAAGGACGGTCAACGATCTCAGCAGGCGGCGTGACTTCCTTGATCTCTTTCTTCTTCGCCGCCATGATGCCCTTCAACGTCGCGTAACGAATCTGGCTGATGCCCGACTGGATCGTCAGCAACGCAGGCAACGGCATCGTGTACCACTGATACCAGCCGCTCTCGAGCTCTCGTTTCACGCGAAACTTGTCGGCGGCAGCGTCAACTTCAATCACAATCGTCGCGTGCGGAAGCCCAAGCAGTTCAGCCATGATCACACCGGTTTGCCCGTAACCGTGATCGTCTGATTGCAAACCAGTCATGACCAGATCAGGATTCTCATCACGAATCGCACCGGCCAGCACAGTCGCTGCCGCAAACGGCGAGATATGCGTCAGGTTGTCGCCGACAACGTGAATCGCCCGATCAGCACCGCGCGCAAGCGCGTCTTTGATCACGCTCTTTACGCGCTGCGGTCCCATAGAACAGACAACCACTTCCCCGCCCAGCTTCTCGCGAACACGCAGCGCTTCTTCGAGCGCATAGCCGTCTGATTCGCTTACTTCAAACGATAGATCCGCTTCCTCGATCCAGGTCGCGTCTTTGTTAATTCGCAGGATCGCATCCTTGTTCGCGACCTGTTTCATCATTACGACGATCTTCATTGATTTTGCTGTCAGTGGTCAGTAGTCAGTTGTCAGTAGTTCAAACCACTGACCACGGACGACTGACAACTGACTACTCCTCGTATCTCTTAAACAACAACGCCGCGTTAGTCCCACCAAATCCAAAACTGTTCGACAGCACGTAATCGACGCGCGCCTCGCGCGGTTCGTTTGGAACGTAGTCGAGGTCGCACTCGGGATCCGGATTGACGTAGTTGATTGTCGGCGGAATTACGTTGTGATGCAGAGCCAGAACGCAGAAGATACCTTCGATTCCGCCCGCAGCGCCCAGCAAATGCCCCGTCATCGACTTCGTCGAACTGACGGCCAGCTTGTATGCATGCGCACCAAACGTGTCCTTAATCGCAAGTGTTTCAAACTTGTCGTTGTACGGCGTCGATGTGCCATGCGCGTTGATGTAACCGACCTGGTCGGGAGCGATACCCGCATCTTTAAGAGTTCGCTGCATGACTCGCCGCGCACCCGACCCGGTTTCATCAGGCATCGTCAGATGGAAAGCATCAGCGGCAGCGCCATAGCCGACGATCTCGCCGTAAATCTTCGCGCCGCGACGTTTCGCTGACTCCAACTCTTCCAGGATCATGAGTCCGGCGCCTTCGCCGATTACAAAACCATCGCGATCGCGCTCAAACGGCCGCGACGCATGAATCGGATCATCGTTGTTCGTGGACAACGCGCGCATCGCGGAAAAGCCTGCCACGCTCATCGGTGTAATGGCCGACTCCGCGCCGCCGCAGATCATGATGTCGGCGTCGCCGCGTTGAATGATCTTGAAACTGTCGCCAATAGCGTGCGCGCCCGCGGCGCAGGCTGTTGCGGTCGCGGAGTTTGGTCCCTTCGCGCCGAACCGAATTGAAACCTGTCCGGCCGCCAGATTGACGATCGCCGAGACGATAAAGAACGGCGACACGCGGTCGGGACCATCGTCAAGCAACTTCGAATGCTCGCGCTCGATGGCCCAGAAGTCTCCGATGCCGCTACTGATGTAAGTGCCGACGTTCTCGGAGATGTCATCCGGGAGTTTCCCGGCCTCGGTTAGCTTGATGCCGCTGTCGGCCATCGCTTCGACTGACGCGGCAATCGCGTAATGAATAAAGGCGCCCATCTTGCGCGCCTCTTTCTTTGCGATGAATGTTAGTGGGTCGAAGTTTTTAACTTCGCAGGCAAATTTAACTGAAAACTTCTCAGCGTCGAATTTCTTGATGTAGTCTGCGCCGCTGCGGCCATTCATCAGCGCAGTCCACGTCTCTTCGACAGTGTTGCCAACGGGAGTGACGAGGCCGAGGCCCGTGATCACGACACGACGTGTCAAATTTAAACTCCTTGATAACAGCAGAAGCGATCAATGACGGGTGATGTTCAATCACCGATCAATTACTTCTTATGCTGGTCGATGTAATTATAGGCGTCGCGAACGCTTTGAATCTTCTCAGCGTCTTCGTCGGGAATCTCGATCCCAAACTCTTCTTCAAAACGCATCACGAGTTCGACTGTGTCCAGCGAATCGGCGCCGAGGTCGTCGATAAACCGCGCATTCGGCGTGACCTCGTTCTCATCGACACCAAGCTCATCGACGATAATCTGCTTTACCTTGTTCTCGATCTCTTGATCGGGCATCGTTTTCTCCTCTGTGAGTTAATTAAACTAATACATCCGGGGCAGCAAGTGCGGCGCTAGTCGCTTCCAAACTTGCTGCGTCTTCCACGTTAAGACACTTTATGTCGCGACTCGTCTGCCGCATGAGCCCTGACAAAACTTTTCCTGGTCCAACCTCGACTACTTTGTCAACGCCGTTCTCAATAAGCAACTGCATCGACTCGACCCAACGAACCGGCGCCGACACCTGTCGGACCAATGCATCGCGCAGTTCACCGGGCGCGGTCGTGATGCGCGCATCGACGTTTGTAACCACCGGAAACTTCGGTTCACCGAATTGTAGCCGCTCGAGATCCGGCGCCAGTCTGTCCTGGGCCGGCTTCATCAGCGCACAATGAAATGGCGCGCTGACATTCAACTTGATCACCCGTCGCGCTACGTCTTTCAGCAACTCGATCGCGCGATCGACGGCGGCAGTGCTTCCGGCAATCACCACCTGGCCGGGCGAGTTGATGTTTGCTACTGAGCAAACGCCGTCTCCACTCGCCTCCGCGCAAACGCGCTGAACCTCATTCAACTCGCCGCCAATCACAGCGGCCATCGCACCCGTGCCGACGGGCACCGCTTCCTGCATGTAACGTCCTCGGGCGCGCACCGTCCGTAGCGCGTCTGACAGGTCCAGCACACCGGAGGCAACAAGCGCAGAGTATTCACCTAAACTATGTCCGGCGACAAATGCCGGAGCCGGTGCTCCCGCGTTTTCGAGCGCTCGATAGGCGGCAACCGACACAGCGAGTATGGCAGGCTGTGTGTTCTCGGTTAGCTGTAAATCCTCAGCCGGCCCTTCAAAACAGAGCTTCGAGAGTCCGAAAACCCAAAGCTTCATCAGCTTCTTCAAAGACCTGTCGCGCCGCCGGAAACTTATCGGCTAGATCTTTTCCCATTCCCGGGGCCTGCGAACCCTGCCCCGGGAAGAGAAACGATAATGTTGGTCGGAGCGAATCATTCGGTCATATATCATTTGACATTTGTCATTTGTACATTTTGAAAGCGCTGCGATTGTTCCGACAGTGCCATCCTAAATGAGAAATGACAAATGTCAATTGATATATACCAATGACATCTGCCTTACCATCGCATCAAGACGGAGCCCCAGGTGACGCCGCCGCCAAACGAAGCCATCAACACCAGATCGCCTTCCTTGACTCGCCCGGCTGCGACGCATTCATCAAGCGCGATCGGTATCGACGCCGCGGAGGTGTTGCCGTGTACCGCGATGTTTGAATAGACCTTCGACATGTCGACATTCAATCGATCAGCCACCGCTTCCGTGATCCGTTGGTTCGCCTGGTGCGGAATAAAGAGATCCACGTCGTCCGGCTTTCATTCCCGCCTGTTGAAGGACGTCGCGCGAGATCTCAGCCATCGAACGTACCGCGACTTTGAACAGCTCATTGCCCTTCATCTTAAAGAAATGATCGCCGGCCGCAAGCGTGTCTGCCGACGGCTTTCGTCGCGTGCCACCGCCCGGAGAAAAAAGCTGTTCTTCGTAACGTCCGTCGGACTTTATCTTCGACGCGAGGATGCCTCTGTTTCCTTCTACTGCTCCCAACACTGCCGCGCCCGCTCCGTCGCCGAACAACACGCACGTTTGACGGTCTGTGTAATCGACGTATTGCGTAAGCACCTCAGCCCCGACGACCACCGCATATCGCACCTGGCCCGTTCGGATCATCGAATCAGCCAGCGAGACTCCGTATAAGAAACCGGAACACGCAGCGACAACGTCCATGGCCGCGGCGTTATGAGCACCGATTTCGGCCTGGATAATGCAACCTGTAGATGGAAGGATTTGATCTGGAGAAACAGTGGCGCAGATCAGCAGATCGATGTCCGACGGATCGAGCCGTGCTCGTTCGATCGCCTGGCGGACAGCGCGCACGGCAAACAGCGACGTGTATTCATCGGGCGCGGCTTTCCGGCGTTGCTTGATGCCGGTGCGGGTAGTGATCCACTCGTCCGAGGTCTCAACCATCTTGGCGAGATCGGCATTAGTCAGAATGCCTTCAGGGTACGAGTGTCCGGTACCCAGAATTCCAGCGCGTTGGTTTGCCATTAAGTGCCTCAGAATATATCGACTCAAAACAAAAGCCAAACGTGATTAGTGCTTAGTACTTTGTGCTTAGTACTTTGTGCTTTGTTCACATTAGGACCGGATTGATTCCAGCTTAACGATTCGCTAGCGAACAAAGTACTAAGTACCAGGCACAAAGTTCCGATCAAACCGCGACTGACCGCAACGCAGCCGTCTCCCCAATTCCCTTTTCGATACGTTCACTCGTACGGTGTTCAGAAAACTCTTTAACGCTACGAATCGCGTTGCGAATTGCTTTTGCATTAGACCGTCCATGCCCGATGACCACGATCCGGTTAACTCCCAGCAGCGGTGCGCCGCCGTATTCCGTATAGTCGAGCCGCTTCTTGATGTTCCGAAACGCGGGTTTTGCCAGCACCGCGCCTGCTTTCGTCACTGCCGTCGCGCGCAACTCGCGCTTCAGCATCGATAGCATCGCTTCCGTCAGACCTTCCGACAGTTTCAGCATGACGTTTCCCGTGAATCCGTCGGTAACGATCACGTCTACCATGCCGGAAAACACGTCGCGTCCTTCAACGTTGCCGACGAAGTTGATGTTGCTCAACTGTCGTAACAACGGAAAAGCCTCTTTCGTCAGGTCGTTTCCTTTCGCTTCTTCTTCGCCGATGCTCATCAATCCGACTGACGGCTTAACCGTTCCCAGCACCGAACGTGAATACGCGTCGCCCATGATCGCAAACTGGGCCAGGTGGTGCGGTTTGCACTCGGAGTTGGCGCCGACGTCGAGTAATAACGTTGGTTTCGCTGCTTTCGTAGGAATCATTGCGGCCAGTGCCGGACGATCCACGCCTTGAAGCATGCCTATAACCATCTTCGCGGTTGCCATCGCAGCGCCAGTATTTCCCGCTGAGACAAAACCATCGCCACGGCCTTCGATCACCAGCTTGGACCCGATTCTCAAAGAACTTTTCTTCTTGCGCCGCACGGCGTTCGCGACGGCTTCGTCCATCGCGATAACTTCCGCGGCTTCGACCAGCTCAATTCCGTGGTCGCCGTCACCACGCCAACCGCAGCGTCGCAATTCAGGCTCGATCTTTTGCGGTTGGCCCACAAGGATCACGCCCACACCGAAGTCGCGGGTCGCTGAAAGCGCACCGTCGATCTCGGTAAACGGCGCATGGTCGCTACCCATTGCGTCGAGAACGACCTTGCCCGTCAGGTGGGCTTCATTCGTCGACTGACTTCGCACTGATTTAGCTTAGGATTGTTCCACCTGCACTATTTCACGACCCTTGTAATGGCCGCACTTGGGGCATACGCGGTGGGGCATGCGGGGCTCACGGCAATTCGGACAAAGCGTGGTCTGCGGCGTACGCAGCGCATCGTGCGCGCGGCGCTTGTCTCGACGTGCTTTCGAATGGCGTCGCTTTGGATTTGGCATAATTACTCCGTGTTTGGATTATCTGTACTCTTCAAACTCTTAAGCGCGGCCCAACGCGGATCGACTTCGTCGTCGGCGCAGTTGCACTGGCCGGCATTCAAGTCAGTTCCGCACTCCGGGCACATTCCTTTGCAATCCTCGCGGCAAAGCGTGCGCGCCGGCACGGCTAATAGAATCTGCTCTTTGACGATCTCGTCGACGTCGATCGACTGGCCGTCGAACACCGAGACCGCCATTTCCTCTTCGCTGAGCGCCGCTGCTAAACTGGATTCGTAATCCGATCCAGTAATGTATTCGAGCGCAAAGTCAACGCTGACAGGTAGTTCGATGGGCTTCAGACAACGATCGCACTCGAGTTGCGCGCGCGTTTCGACCTGCCCGCTGACGAACACCTCGTTTCCGGCCAGCTTCACGTTGCCCTTTACTTCAGCCGGTTCACTTAAGCTGACGCGCTCGTCGACCGGATTAAGCTCCTCAGGCTGATAAACATGAGCGAAACCGCCCTTCCCACCCTGCAACTTCTCGAGCTCAATCCGCATGACCACCCCGCACTGCCGCCGATAGTCCTTTTCGGCGCTATGCGCACAAAACGGCCATTATAGCTGCCAAAGCCGGTCTGTCAACGCACCGCTCATCATCTCAGATATTTCTATTGCACCTGGCATGTTGTCCTTGTGATTCCAAGCACCAACCTTGAGCAAATACCCCTAAACTGTGCGGCCTTCGTCTTGCTTGCGTTCGGGCCATGAAGAATAGGTCATTATTGAATCTGGTCTTGGTCACTGTGCTTCTAATGTTGAGTGGCCTCGTCTGGCCGGTTCTATCTGCTGAACACATACGGACACAGAGTTCCCACGATGCCAACAGACAGGAAGCGGAACGCCTTTGGGAGTTAGCAATCGCCGCAAAAGGTGGTCGCGAGCGCTTGCAGGCCGTAAGTAATCTTCAAATCTCAATTCGCGAAAAGGTCTGGTACGGATTAAGACGCGTCTCATACATACAAGAAGATTTATACGTTTTCCCTGGTAAGTATTGGGAATGGAACGATCAGAGAAAAAGCATATTCGGGTTGAGTATAAGAATGTACGACCACGACCGGGACATTAATCTCTGGTACACGGATCACGGCAAAGGCGCGCATCTCGGTCGACCGGTCGATCTGGTGCACGGGAAAGCGGGGCTCATTCCCCTTTATGATGTACAGCTCCGGTACTTTAGAAATTATTTAGATGTTGACGGAATTCAAATGCCGTCAAAGATTCATGGTCTTACATCGAGCATCCTGATTAATGTTGATTACGATGATCAGATCTTCGTGCGTGACCCGAATGTTGAGGGCGGGATTAAGCAATGGTCGAAAAAGTAGCGCGGAGTCGTTAGTTAGATTGCTGATTCACAAATGCATGTAAAGCATCTTCGCGGAGCGCTTGGGCGAGGCGCCGGTCGATCCCCGATATCAGACGTTTGGTCTTGCTGACCTGAAACAAGGGCGCGTTCCGGCGATTTCTCATGGGAGAATCATCAGAAAGATCGACACCCGCCTTCTCCAGCGCTTCTTGAGCAAGTTCCTTTTGGCCGGATCTTTCATAAGCCTGGGCGAGGAGGTAAAACGCTTCCGTGTAGGCGGCGTCCATCTTCGTGGCTTTGCGGAGGTGACGGACGGCGAGGGTGTCGCGGTTGAGTTCGTAGTAGAGACAGCCAAGGACGTAGTGCGCCTCCGGCGAAGGACGAACGGTTAGCGCTCGTTTGAACTCACCCAGCGCGCGGCGCCAGTTTTTCTCAGCAACAAACAACCAGCCGAGTCCGTAATGGCCCGCGAACGACGAACCGCCCTGCGCATTCGCGTTACTAAGCAGATCCTTCGCGAGCTCCACCTCACCATCATCGGCGCAAGTCAATCCCAACAAGAGCGAGATGCGTACATCATTTGGAAGCGCGGCGTGTGCTTTGGCGAGATACGTGCGCGCAAGCTTCGACTTGCCCCGGCGGAAGAAATGCTCCCCAATAAACAGATTCAGCGCGGCGTTCTCATTGGAAAGCTCAGCAGCCTGCTGAAGTTTCGTGATGCCTTGCGTAACCTGTTTATCTTCGATCAGCAGAAAACCTTCGTTCACCAACTCTTCAAAGGCTCTCTTCTCCAGCATCTGGACTTGCTGGTTCGCCTCGTCGGGGCGCGCAAGAATTTTCAAACGCAACTCATCGCGATGGACATTCTCTTCCTGCTCGACCGCGTCGCGTTGACAACGTTCGCTCCACAACTTCTCCAGTCGCTCCGTCTGGATCACGCCGTCTTCAGAGAGCAAGTTAACGAGCGCCCTGACGAGCGAGCGATCGAAATAAGCATTCTGCGCATAACGCAAAAGCAAATCGAGACTGCGCTCCAAACGTTCCGCGAGACGCGCCACTCTGTTTTCCGCCGCAGAGATGCGTTCCAGCAGATGTTCGTCAGTAGAGAGTCCTGTAGTCCCGGCTTCAAACCGCGACGACGACGGTTCGACGATTATCATCAGCCGCGTACCACAGCGGGCACAGAACTCCTGGCCCAGCGGATTCGCTGCTAGACACTTTTGACAGTAATGCGAGATGGTGGGGCGCACGCTTAAATCTCAGATCTGAGATCTTAGATCTCAGTACTCGTAAAACCCACGGCCGCTTTTCCGTCCGAGCCAACCAGCGTCGACATAACGCTTCAACAGCGGGCACGGCCGGTACTTGGGGTCTCCGAGCCCCTCATATAACACATTCATGATGGCCAGGCATACATCTAAACCGATGAAATCGGCGAGTGTGAGCGGTCCCATCGGATGATTCATGCCGAGTTTCATAATGCCGTCGATACTCTCGCGACTCGCTACGCCTTCGTAAAGTGTGAAGATCGCTTCGTTGATCATTGGCATCAACACACGATTTGAAACGAATCCCGGCGAGTCCTGACAGTCGAGCGAGACTTTGTCCATCTTCTCCGCGAGTGTCCTCACGCGCTCGTAAGTCTCGTCCGACGTTGCCATGCCGCGAATGACCTCGACCAGTTTCATCACCGGCACGGGATTCATGAAGTGCATGCCGATAACTTTGTCAGGGCGTCCGGTGGCGGCCCCAAGTTTAGTGATCGAAATTGAAGATGTGTTTGAAGCGAGAATGGCGTGCGGCGGCGCGATTTTATCGATCGCGGCGAACAGTTCGGTCTTTACTTTCAGATTTTCAGTAACAGCTTCGATAACAAAAGAAGCATCGCTCAACGCTTCGAGTTCGGTCGTCGTGCGAATGCGTTCGACTATGGCCTGCTTGCCGGGCGCGTCGAGTCTTTGCTTGTCGACGTCACGTTGAAGACTCTTATCGATCGCGGCGAGTCCACGCTGGAGAAACTCATCGCTTAAGTCGCGCATGATTACGGCGTAGCCGGCACGAGCGGCAACCTGGGCGATTCCGTTTCCCATGGTGCCCGCGCCCACTACGCCGATGATTTCACTCACGTTTGTCGAGACTCCTTGATTTAGCGCCAATCAGGCGGCGGCGGTGGTGCTGTGTATTGTCCTTCGCGTTGCCGCTGAGCGTCGTGTTCCCACTGCTGGTTGGCCCACGTTTGCCTGCCTGGCGGCAGCGCATAGTTGTTCTGTTCGAACAGTTGTTTGCCCGGTTCGCTGAAGAGAAACCAGAACGTGTAGACAGTGACCGCAGTGCCCATCGGAAACTGCCCACCGGCGAGTACTGCGGAGATTATGGCCCATACTTTTGCCCACTTTTTTCTTTTGAGCAATCCATACCCGGCGATGAACGAGGGCAGCGTGAACAGAGAAAACATCACCGCCATGAACAACAACATGAACACGAACATGACCGCCGGAGGACCGGTTGGACCTGGCTCCGATACCAACGCACCAATCATCCCAGCTCCGAACAACAACAAAACGAGTCCGAAGATCAGGGCAAAAAACCCAGCGTACGCAATGTGGGACCAACCGAGGTACTTATTGTGCTGTTCAGGGGTCAAGCTAATCTCCTATTCAAACCGCGCTTACCTTTCAATCGCCATCGCGACCGCATTACCGCCGCCCAAACACAGAGCGACGACGCCGCGATGCGCATTACGACGTTTCAGTTCATAAAGGATCGTGGTCAACAAACGCGATCCCGACTGTCCGATCGCGTGACCCAGCGCTACTGCGCCGCCGTTCACATTTACACGCTCAGGATCGAGTCCTAGTTCCCGCGTCACAGCAAGTGCCGCAACGGAAAAGGCTTCGTTCAACTCGATCAGATCGACTTCACTCGCTGACCATCCAGTCTTCTTAAACAACTTCCGCACGGCTTCGACAGGCGCCATCATCACGTACTTCGGTTCTACGCCAGCAACTGCCTGCGCAACAATCCTTCCCATCGGCTCAACGCCCAACTCCTGTGCGCGACGCAGCGACGTAACAACCACCGCCGATGCGCCATCGTTCACACCCGGAGCATTGCCCGCCGTAACTGTTCCCTCTTTCTTAAACGCGGGCTTAAGTTTGCCGAGCGTGTCTACCGACGTATCTTCACGAACCGTCTCATCCGTGTCGAAAATAATCGCGGGTCCTTTTCTCTGCGGAATCTCCACCGCGACGATCTCTTCTTTGAATTTTCCAGCCTTGATCGCAGCCGCCGCTTTACGATGTGAACTAGTCGCGAATTCATCCTGCTCTGCTCTGCCGACGGAGTATTCATCGGCCACGAGTTCGCCGGTGCAGCCCATGTGATAGTTTTCAAAGGCGCACCATAGCCCGTCGTTAATCATCGAGTCGACCAGTTCGCCATTGCCGAGACGATACCCTTCGCGCGCTTTCGGAAGTAGATAAGGTGCGTTGCTCATCGACTCCATACCGCCCGCGACAACCATCTCCGAGTCGCCGAGTTTCACTGCCTGCGCCGCCATCATCACGGCTTTGAGTCCGGAACCGCACACCTTGTTAACGGTTACAGCAGCAACAGACGGCGAGAGTCCACCACGTAGCGCAGCCTGGCGCGCAGGGTTTTGGCCCAACCCAGCCTGGATCACGCAACCCATGATCACTTCATCAACTTCTTCCGGCTTGATTCCCGCGCGCTTCACACTCTCGCGCACTGCGATCGCGCCGAGTTCCGGCGCCGTAAAGCCTTTCAACGATCCTAAAAACTTGCCCACCGGCGTTCGTGCGGCACTGATTATTACAGCCTCATTTAATTCAGACATGCACCAATCCTAGCCGATTCTTATCATCAGTGTCATCCGTGTTAGACTTCCGGGCGCATGCAAGCACTCATTCTGGCGGGGGGCAAAGGCACGCGCCTGCGCCCGTTAACGGTTTATACCCCGAAACCAATCGTTCCCATCTGCAATCGACCGTTTCTTCTCTACCAAATCGACACTCTGCGCCGCGCCGGTATCACTGACATCACGCTGTCACTCTCGTATCAACCAAACAAGATCGAACAGCTGCTAGGCGATGGGTCCGACTGCGGTGTGAATCTGAAATACACAGTCGAACCACAGCCGATGGGCACTGCCGGCGCTTACAAGTTCGCTGAAGATCTGATTCGCGAACCGACTGTAGTTTTCAACGGTGACATCTTGACGGATCTCGATCTCAAAGCCGTCATCCGCGAACACAATGAACGTAAGGCGACTGCTACGATCGTGCTGACGCCGGTTGAAAACCCTGAGAGTTACGGACTCGTTGAAACTGAAAACGACGGCGCCATTCGTCGCTTTCTCGAAAAACCCAAGCGCGACGAGATCACCTGCAACACGATCAACGCCGGCACTTATATTCTCGAACCCAAAGTGCTCGATTATCTTCCCGCCGGTGAGAACTACTCGTTCGAGTATGGACTGTTCCCCGATTTACTGAATCGCAAAGAAGCTTTTTACGCACACATTCCCTCGCGCACTTACTGGATCGATATCGGCACTCCCGAACGTTATCTACAGGTCCATTTCGATCTTCTCGCGAACCGGGTGACGCGTATACACGTTAAGGAGCGCCGTGGAAATTTCGACGCGGCTACAGTTGCGGAAATCGACGATCTGTCGATGATCGGCGACGACTGCCAGATCAAACCGGGCGCGCAGATCATCAATTCAGTGTTGGGACCGGGTTGTTTTGTCGAGGAACGTGCGCGCGTCGAGAACTCAGTTATCTGGCCGCACACGCGAATCGGGACGACCGCACAGATTACAGGCGCCGTTATCGGTCGTGGTTGTCACATCGGACGTTCGACGGTTGTAACACCGGGCAGCGTGCTCGGCGATAAGTCGTCGTTGACTGATTACACATTGACCTGAGTCACTGCGTTGCTCTGCGTCTCTCTGCGGTAAATGTCGAAGTAACAAAAACAAAAACCGCCGACACGCAGAGAACAGCAGAGATTACACAGAGTGTTTACCAGGAGGATTAGTTGTGGACTGGGCAGTTTTTAAAGCTTACGACATTCGCGGAGTTTATCCCGAGCAGATCGACGAAGAAGGCTATTACAGGATCGCGAAAGCTTACGTCTACCTGTTCAAACCTAAGACTGTCGTTGTCGGGATGGACGCTCGTCTCTCTTCGCCGCCACTGAAAGCCTCGCTCATCGATGGTTTCCTCGATGCGGGTGTGGACGTCGTGGACATCGGCAAGGTCACTACCGACATGCTCTACTTCGCCGTCGGCGAATATGATTATTCGGGGGGAATCGTCGTCTCGGCGTCGCACAATCCCAAGCAGTACAACGGCATGAAACTTGTGCGTGAGAAAGTCACGGCGATCTCTTCCGATACCGGTCTTTTCGACATTCGCGACGTTATTAAAGAAGGCAAAGACGCTGGTGTGACTTCCGACAAGAAAGGCTCACTTACCGAACGCGACATCGTCGACGACTATCTGCGCCATGTTTTGAAATCTATCGACACCGCATCGATCAAACGCTTTCGCTTTGTCGGCAACGGCAATTTTGGTTACGTATCACGCGTCGTGACCAAGCTGGTCCAGGAACTCAATCAAGATCTTATACCTTTGAACTTTGAACCTGACGGTTCGTTTCCGAAAGGACCACCCGATCCGATGCTGCCCGAGAACCGCACCGAGATCGAAAAAATGGTCAAAGACGAGAAGACCGACTTCGGCGTTGCGTGGGACGCCGATGCCGACCGCGTCATGTTTTTCGACGAAGGCGGACGATTCATCTCCGGCGCTTACGTAACGGCGTTACAGGCTGACATCCTGCTCGAAAAATACGGTCACGATAATGCGATCATCTTCGATCCGCGCGTGATCTGGCCCACGATGGCAGTCGTAGAGAAAAAAGGCGGGCGGGCGATCATCTCGAAAGGCGGCCACGCGTTCATGAAAGACCGCATGCGAAATGAAAATGCGTTGTTTGCCGGCGAGATGAGCGCACATTACTACTTCCGCGACAATTTTTACGCTGACAACGGAATCATTCCGTTCCTACTTGTGCTCGAACACCTTTCGAAGCTCGGGAAGTCGTTCTCTGAAATGATGGCGCCGTACATGTCCGGCCACTACATGTCCGGAGAGTTGAATTACAAGGTTAAGGACATCGAACAGGTGATCGCGGCGGTGAAGGAGAAGTATCACAGCCAGGGTACTGAAGACTACACCGATGGTTACTCGCTGGACACTCCTGACTGGCGCTTCAACATTCGCCCTTCCAACACCGAGCCATTGCTTCGTTTGAATATCGAAGCGCACAAGGACGGACTTGTCGATCAGATCAAGACCGAGATCGAGAAGATCATAAATGCCTGAGCTTCCGGAGGTAGAACACGTCGTCCGTGCTTTGCGACCCGTGGTCGTCGGACGACGTATTCTCGCCGCTGAGTTAAAGCTCAAACGAATCGCGCCCCACATTTCCCGCCCCGCATTCGATCGCGAACTGCGCAACGCGCGCGTCACCGCGGTCGGGCGTCGCGGCAAGTACATCCTGTTTGAGCTGGAGTCAGATCGCGTGCTGGCGACTCACCTGCGCATGACGGGCAAGTTTGTCTCGTTAACTGCTGACGACAATCTACCGCCGTATGCGCACGTCGTGTTTCATCTCGACGACGAACGGCGGTTGGTCTTCTGCGACATGCGCCAGTTTGGTCGCATGCGTCTGATCGCGAACTCCGCGCGTTTGCCGAAAGAGTTGTTGGCGCTCGCCCCCGAACCGCTGTCTGATGATTTCACTGAAGAATATTTCATCGACACGCTGTCCCGCTCCCGACGCAGCCTGAAACAACTACTGCTGGACCAGACACGGATTCTTGGTTTGGGAAATATTTACGCCGTCGAAGCGCTGTTCCTTGCCGGTATCAATCCGATGAAATCGGCTCATACGTTGTCGAAGCCGCGCGCACGCAAGTTGTACCAGGCGATTCGTGACGTGTTGCGTGAAGCGATCGACGCGGGGTCAACGTTGAGAATCGATCTCGCCGATGGCAATGGCAGCTACTTCGAAGCTCCTGAGCGATTCTGGCGCGTGTACGAACGCGAGGGTGAGCCGTGCGTCAACTGCGGAACGAAGATCAGACGCGTGGTTCATGGCGGTCGATCGACCTACTACTGTCCTCGCTGTCAAAAAAGATAGGCGCATTTCTACTCAGCGAACTCTGCGATCCTCCGCGTCTCTGCGGTAAAAAGAGGCGTAAAACTTATTAACGCAGAGGGTGCAGAGGACCGCCGAGATACGCAGAGAGGAAACTCAAACACTTCACCAACTAAAGTTTTAGTTGACAGCCTGTACCGGATTGCGGTATATCCAACTAAAGTCTTAGTAGGTAAACGCGATGCCACGACAGAAAAGCGATCAGATGACGCCACTGGAACTCGAGATCATGCAGGTCTTGTGGGACAAAGGCCCCGCTAACGTTCAGACCGTCCAGAAAGAACTGAAGCGGGAACTTGCCTATACGACCGTGCAGACGATGCTGACGGTTTTGCACCGCAAGAAACGAGTAAAGCGAGTGCTGAAGGACAAGGCATACATTTATCGCGCGGCTGTAAGTCGCAACAAGTTCACCGGACAAGCTTTGCGTGAATTTGTCGATCGTGTCTTCGGCGGGTCTGCTGAGGGGCTGGTTGTGAGCCTGCTCCAGGAAAAACATCTGACGCCAGAACGGCTGAAGGCACTGCACGAGCTGCTGGACAAGGAAGAAGCGAATGGATAACGAATTCATACTGAACTTTCTGGTGAATTCAGCCTGGCAGATCACGGCGATCTGTGTGCTCGCTGCGGTCGGAACTTATCTGCTGAAAAATTCCTCCGCCCGCTATCGGCACGTTGTGTGGATCACCGCGCTGTTCTTGTGTCTGAGCGTTCCGGTGATCACTGCGACTCAGGTAGTTCCAGCGTTGACGATAAATCCGGGTTCCTACTCCGCATCTCAACCGCCGAACACAACGACCGATGATGAACCCTTGGTTGACCACACTAAGCGACGAAGTTCGCAAGTAGTGATCAACACGAAACGTCAAAACATGCAGCTAGTCGCGGCCGCATATTTCATGTTTCTCGGATTGTGCACGTTGAGGTTCGTGCGACTGTGGCGCACGAAGGAAAAACTGCGCCGCTCCGTAAGTTTAACCGGGCTTACCGCGCCGATTGAGATCGCGCTGAAACGCTGCAAGACCGTGTTCGGGATCGAAAGAGTTCAACTGGGACGATCGGCAACGGCTCGCGTTCCCTGCACCGTGGGAATAAGACGTCCGCTGATCGTGCTGCCCGACTCATTCTGCGGTGACGTCGATCAGGAAACACTGATCTCAGTAATTGGACACGAAATGGCCCACGTGCGGCGCAGGGATTTTCTGACGAAGCTGGTTTGCGAACTGGTTTCACTGCCAATCTCTTTTCACCCGGTTACCTTTCTAATCAAACGCCAGATCGAGCGCGAGCGGGAGCTCGCGTGTGACGAGTTAGTGACGCAACAGGTATTGCGACCGGAGACATACGCGCGATCGCTGTTGCGAGCGGCGGATCTTTCGATACTTCCCGCAAGGAGGACCATGATGTTGAGCGTTTTTGACGGTCGCATGCTCGAGGAGAGAATCCGTTTACTGATGCGTAAGCAATTCTCTGCAAACAAATGGTCTGCACGAATCATTACCGCGGTCGTATTAACTGCAATTTGCGTGTCTTCGGTTTTGGGATCCGCATTTGGCTTCTCTTTGCGCACGCCAATTGAGTTACCGGAATTGGCACCCGCACCCGCCGCAACTGTCATCCCATCGCCGGAACCAATGACGATTAGTGTCGCTCGCAAACAAGATCCAGCTCCAGTCGTCAGCCAGCGCGAATCGACGACGGCACAGGAACGCGCTCAAGCTGCATGCGACGCCGGAAGAAAGCGCGATGTGGAAGCAATCCCTTCCCTCGTTGCGATGCTGGGTGACGATCGACAAATCGAGCCAATAGCATGCTATACCCGCGGCAACTGGAGTCCCGCACTCGACACTTTCAAACGTCCCTCAGCCGGCGAGCAGGCAGCGCTCGCATTAGCGTCGCTGGGCCCTAATGCTTTAGGTCCGCTTCTGGATCAACTCGACAACTCAAATGCCGTGGCGCGTAGAAACGCAGCCTGGGCGATCGGCGAACTAACGAACATGATTCCGGGCCAGCGTGCAGCAGCCGTTCCGCAGCTGATTACACTACTTCGCGACACAGATCCGTGGGTGCGCATGGCTGCCGCACGCGCAATCGGCGAGGTTCGGGATCGTCGCGCAAGCGAGACGCTGATCGTGACGTTGTCCGACGCTGACTGGCGCGTTCGTCGCCTCGCCGCGTGGGCATTGAATGAGATGAGAGAGCAACGGGCAGTTGCGGCGCTTTGTAACTTGCTGATTGCTGATGCTCGCGCGGAGGTCCGTAGCGCAGCGGCTGAAGCGCTCGGCGAGATCAGAAGCGCCGCAGCTCTTCCCTCGCTGCAACAAGCCCTAAACGACACCGAAGCAGCAGTCCGTGCGAAGGCGAGTTGGGCCATCGCTGAGATTAATTAAAACTTAAGTCCTTATTGAAGGAGGCATGCGTATGTCAGGCTCGAAGTGTGTCCTTTTTATCGTTGTTTTGTTTTTCCATGTATCCGTCGCGGCCCAACAAAAAGCGGGCACCTTAAAACTCAAGCCGCACACCTTTGAGAACATCAAAGGCGAGAAAACCGCGGCTGAATTTGGAACGCTTCTCGTCCCGGAGAACCGAAGCAACCCGCAGAGCAACCTGATCGAGTTGGCCTTTGTTCGCTTCAAGAGCACTGCGACGAACCCCGGCCCGCCGATCGTCTATCTCGCGGGTGGACCAGGCGGGTCCGGAATCGAAGCAGCGCGCGGCTCGCGCTTCCCGTTGTTCATGGCGTTTCGAGAAATCGCGGACGTGATCGCCTTCGACCAGAGAGGAACAGGTCACTCCAAACCCAATCTCGGTTGTTATGATCGTATGGCTCTGCCGCTCGACGTTCCACCGTCACGGGAAATGGCTCTTAAAGAACTACGCGCCAATGCAAATAGTTGCGCGTCGTACTGGCGCGACATCCAGCGAGTTGATCTGACAGGTTACAACAGCAACGAAAGCGCCGACGATCTCGAAGATCTCAGAAAAGCACTCGGAGTTCCGAAGATAAGTCTCTGGGGGATCAGTTACGGTACTCATCTCACATTTGCTGCCCTTAGACGTCACCCGCAAAGTATCAGCCGCGCGATACTCGCCGGCATTGAAGGGCCGGACCACACGTACAAGTCGCCCGCCAACATTCAGCAGCACCTGGAAGATCTCGCCGCCCTGGTCAAAGCCGACCCGCAGATCGGAAAAGACATTCCGGATCTCTTAGGGCTAATGAAATCGGTTTTTGATCAACTGGACGCTCAACCGCAAACGGTAGAGATCACTGACGCTCGCACGAAGCAAAAGGTGCGCGTCATAGTTAATAAATTCGTGATGCAGTACATCGTCGGCAACAATATCGGCACGACAGTGACGGCAAACTTTCCGGCATTCTTTTATCGCGCCTCGAAAGGCGACTTCACGAATCTGGCCCAGGTGTGGTTGAACATCTCGCGCCAGGGAATCGGTTCCGCGATGAGCTTTATGATGGACTGCGCTTCAGGGCAAACCACCGCACGACGCGAACTGATCGCGCGCGAAGCGAAAAACACGTTGCTCGAGGACTTGTCCAACTTTCCCTTCCCGGGAGTCTGTGAGGAGTGGAACGCGCCCGATCTCGGTGATGAGTTTCGTTCACCTTTGAAGTCAAACGTGCCGGTGCTCTTTATCAGCGGAACATTGGACGCCCGAACACCAGTGAGCAATGCGGAGGAATACCTGAAGGGTTTCACTAACGGCACGCATTTGATTATCGATGGAGCGGTTCACAGCGATCCGCTGTTTCTCTCGTCGCCGAAGATCAAGGAGGGCATGATGGAGTTCATGCGCGGTCATAAAGTGACGGTTACGAGGACCGCCGCACCGCCAATGAAGTTCGCGCCTTTGGTGTCTCCCAGCCGATGAAGAAGTTTCCGGCAACCACGCAAAGAACGACCCTTGTTAGTTGGGTTTATCTTCTTTGCGCCTTTGCGCCTTTGCAGGAAACGGCTCCGATCATGAGTGAAGTACCCCAAGTAACAATTTCTGTTACCAGCGGGTTAACAGTTTGCGGCACCTAAGCGTGGCGGGTCAGAACTGGGCGTCGTGTTGGGAGTCGTCTTCTCCTCCGGAGTACGGGAAATTCTCGGCCAATACAGCGCGCATCTTCACGTGTCCGTAAAGCAATTCGAGGAAGCAGATGAACTTGTGCAGCAACGGTTTGGCGTCGAGGTTGTTCTCGATTGCCGAGATAACTTCCAGGGCCAGAGTCTCATAGCCGCGCCAGTCTTTGTACATCAGGTACTGCATGCTTCCGTCGCGAAATTCGAGGATTCGCGCCGCCACCGTGCGCAGCACGTCCGGGTCGGAGTTCGCCTGAGAAAGACGCACAAAACGCATCAGCGATGACAGGTCTTTGCAGAGCACGAGCGACTGTTGCAGGCGCAGCTCGATGTCGTTAAAGAGCGCTGATGCGTCCATTGGTTTGAAGACCGCGAGCAACGTGATAGTCGACTGCTGGAAGCAGTTTGTTAACAGGCCGTGAGCGTGGAGGATCTTGCCGTAAACGATGGGGGTCGATTGTTCGGTGACGCCGCGGACCAGTTCTCGCTCAAAAACCCGGCGTAAATCGTGGGTAATTCCGTAGGAAATGCCGTCGAGCACGTCGTTGAGGCGGTCGTGTCCGGCGGCTGCCGCGGCTCTGATAGCCTTATTCTCGATGTAATCAATTAGCGAGCGTACTTCGAATTCGAGGACTTCGAGAAGAGAGAGGCTTTCGAGTAGGGTGTCGAGTTTGTGAAGGTTGTTTTCGATGCGGTCGAGCCAGTCGAAAAAGCGGACCAGTTCGGAGAGGACTGTTTCTGAGACCTCGCGCAACTGAGGGTTTTCGATGAGGGTTATTACGGCATCAATCTCGGTTTGGAGGTTGGCCTGTACGGCTCGTTGAGCTTCGGTTTGAGTATCGAGTTGGACCTCGTTGCAGAGGAGTGGTAGCTGTGGTTCAGGTTCGGCGGCGATGTGGGTGACTTGAGTAATTGATGCGAGAGGTGTGGACATCAAGGGCCTCCTTGGAGGCAAGAGAGAGGTGCAGTCGAGGATGCGGCCGCACGCTGGCCTACGTCCTTCCCGTTGGCAATGCCCGTGCCACCCATAACTCTTTGGCTGTATAATTCCGCCATGAAGATTAAGGTCATTGTGCATCAAGCTGAAGAGGGTGGATATTGGGCCGAAGTTCCCGCCATTCCCGGATGCGCAACCCAAGGAGAAACGTTTGAAGATCTGCTTCAAAACCTCTATGAAGCTGTCGAAGGTTGTTTGTCGGTGGATGTTTCAGGAATTAAGACGGGAACGCGAGATCGAGTAGTAGAAATCGTCGTTTAGAACTTCCGCTTTTCCCGCAGACCTACCTCACGAGGTCTATGAAAACTATCTCGGGTAAGGAACTAGCGAGAATCCTTGAACGCAAAGGTTGGGTACTGTTACGCGTACAAGGAAGTCACCACATCTACGGCAAGAGCGGCAGTGATGTCCGTCTGTGTGTGCCGATTCACCGGAATCAGCCACTAAAGGTTGGCCTGCTGCGACACCTAATGAAGCTCGCCGAGCTTTCGAAGGATGATCTTTGACCGGCTTTGCCCTATTTCTGCTAGAGGTTCTTCAGGATAAAGTCGGTCATCATTTGGCGCATGTGCTTGAGCAACGCGGGGTCGTTGACGCCGTGACGCTGTTTCGGGTAGAGCATGAGTTCAAATTGTTTACCGGCCTTCTGTAACTCGTAGACGAACTGCATCGTGTTCTGCATGTGCACGTTGTCGTCGATGGCGCCGTGGATTAATAAAAGCTTGCCGTGCAGATTTTTTGCTGCGTGGACCGGAGAGCTTTTCTTGTAGCCTTCCGGGTTGTTTTGCGGCGTGCCCATGTAGCGCTCGGTGTAGATGCTGTCGTAATCCCGCCAGTCAGTGACGCTGCCGCCGGCGATTCCGATCTTGAACGACTGGCTGTGCGTCAGTGCATAGCTGGTCATGAACCCGCCATAACTCCAGCCCCAGATCCCGATTCGCGAACCATCAACATAAGGCTGCGTTTTCAACCACGCGAGGCCATCCTCGATATCGCGCAACTCCAGCTCGCCGAAATTCTTGTAAACGGGCCATGTTGATTCGAGCCCCTTACCACTCGCAGTGCGGTTGTCGCAGACCCAAATGATGTAACCCTTCTGCGCGAGCATTTGATGCCACATGTAGGTCGTCGAACCCCAAGCGTTTCTGACTTGCGGCGCATGTGGTCCACCGTAGGTAAAACTCATCACCGGATACTTCTTCGTCGGATCGAAGTCAGGCGGCTTGATCATCATTGCTTCCATCACAAAGCCGTCGCGCGTCTTTACCTGAAGCAAATCCGCCGTTCCGAGCTTGTACTGGTTCAGCGCGTCAACCTTGTTCTCCGCAATCACGCGAACGAGTTTTCCCGAGGCGTCATACAAGCGCACCTGCGACGGCGTGTTGAGATCACTCCAGACGTTGATGAAATAGTTGAATGTGGGACTCACATCCATCCGATGCGTTCCCTCGCTTGTCGTCAGACGCGTAAGTCCTGAACCGTCAAGCTTGATCCGGTAACCGCTCGGCGCAATGTGACTATCCTTTGTCCCCGTGAAATAGATGAACCCGTTCTGTTCGTCGACGCCTTCAATCGTTCTCACTTCCCACTTGCCATCGGTAACCTGCTTCAACAACTTCCCATCAGCGGCGTAGTGATACAAATGCTCCCAACCATTGCGCTCGCTTGCCCACAAAAACGATCCGTCTTTCAACCAGATCGGTTGTTCATTGATTCCCACCCACGCTTTCGAGCTCTCGTGAATAATCGTTTTCGACTTACCGTCTCGAGCATCGGCGAAGTTGACGTCCAAAAACGTCTGCTCGCGATTCTGCGCCTGGAATACGACGTTCTTGCTGTCAGGTGTCCACGTGACGCGTGAGATCAAAAAATCGGCCGGCTGATACTTAAAGGTGTCGACCCAGCGAATCTCCCCTCCGGAAGCATTCACCACACCCAACTTGACGATCGGATTCGGAGCACCAGCCTTTGGATAAGGCGTGACCTCGACGTTCTGGTAAAGCGGAATGTGGTCCACGACGGTAAACTCCGGCACCGGCGTCTCGTCAAATCGCAGAAACACGATCGTCGTTGAATCAGGGCTCCACCAGTACGCGCCGAAGTTTCCGCGTCCATACAACTCTTCCTGGTAAACCCAATCCAGACGCCCGTTCAGAATCTTCGCGCTGCCATCGCGCGTTAGCGCGCGTTCGCGGCGCTGCATGCTCAGATCTTCAACGTAAAGATTGTTTTCACGAACAAAGCTGACCATCCGTCCATCGGGACTGAAACCTTCGCCGACTTCCGGCTCTGGATTGCTGGTGAGTCGAATCGCGCGATCGCTGCCAAACTCGTAATAGAAAAGATCGTTGGCCCAGTTGATTAGCACCGCGGTTTCCGCTGGATTGAGGTCGTAGTTCCCTCGCCCGGCAAGTTGACGCGCGTCTGCATCACTAACACCCGGCAATGCCGCAAACGCAGCTTGCATTTTCGCCGCGTCAAAAAACGGCGTGGCTTGACCCGTTGCGGCGTTCACTTTTTGCAACCGCGGCACGTCGCGTCGCGATGCTTCGTTGGTGACGAGGTAGTGATTGCCATCTTTGAGCCAGCGAACCGTCGGCGTGGTTCCATTGAAGTTGACTCGCTTCGCGGGATCGAAAATGTCGTCGATCGTAAGAAGTTTTTGTTGGGCGTGGGCAGAAAGAGTGAGCGCCAGCACAAACGCCAGCGCAACGCAGAAACGATTGAGCAACGTTTAATCTCCTACGAGTTTGTCTTCGTTCGGGATCAACTTCTTAATGAATGGAACCATCAGGCCGAGCACTATAGCCGCACCGACGAGCGTGATAGTCGTTGCGATGAACAGCTTCGGCATCTGGTCCAGTTTTTCGGGATCGACATGGCCGCCTACGAGACCGCCGATGAGATTTCCCAGCGAGCTGGCGAGAAACCAGATCCCCATCATTTGCCCGACATACTTTCGCGGCGACAGCTTGGTCATCGAAGAGAGACCCACCGGACTTAAAGACAGTTCGCCGAAAGTCTGGAACAAATAACTGACGATCAGCCACAACGGGGACACTTTAATTGACCCGCCACTGTTGACCACGATATTGGCAGCCAGGATCATGATCGCAAACCCAACACCGATACTCAGAAGCCCAAGTGCAAACTTGGCGGTGCTAGGCGGGTTCTTTCCTCGTTTTCCGAGGTTGAGCCACAGTGACGCGAAGAACGGCGCAAAAAGGACAATGAATATTCCGTTGGCCGCTTGAAACCAGATGATTGGAACTTCCCATCCGAACACGTAGCGATCGGTGAAGTCCTGAGCGAAGAGATTCAATGATGTCGGGGCCTGCTCGAAGGCTGACCAGAACACCGCAGCAAACACAAAAAGGACCGCGATTACGACAAGTCGTTTTTTCTCCTCCATCGTGAGACCGCCGAAGAGAAAAAGAGCACCGAAATAGACGACGGCTGTTCCGACCAGCACATACAACATGTACTGACCGATCACCACCGGATTAAGAGTAATGGCTCCCGTCCCAGCTAGGATTACCACTAGCGCGAGCACGCCGAGTCCGACGGCCAGCCCCAGTGACATCAACCGTTGCTGTCGTGCCTGTTTCACCGGATCCGGATGACGCGTAATCTCCGTGCCGAGGTTACCGAGAGTTGGACGAGCACGCAGCGCAAACCAGATGAGACCCAGTAGCATTCCGACGCCGGCAATACCAAAGCCCCAATGCCAGCCGACCTTTTCGCCGAGTAACCCGGTTGCGATAAATCCGCCGGTGGCGCCGGTGTTGATGCCCATGTAAAAGATTGAGAATCCAGCGTCGCGACGCGCACCACCTTCCGGATACAGATCGCCGACGATCGCGGAGATGTTGGGCTTGAGAAGGCCAGTTCCGAGGACTATCAAAACCAAACCCACAAAGAACGGTACTTTTGAGTGCGCGAAAGATGAGAGCCCGATGGAGATGTGGCCAGACGAGATCAGGATCGCACCAAGCATGATTGCCCGGCGCAAGCCCAACAACCGGTCTGCCACCCAACCACCTGGTAAAGACGAGAGATAAACGCTCGAGGCGTAGATACCGACTATCGCACTGGCGTAGGTTCGTTCAAAACCGAATCCACCACTGGTGATGGCCGCCGTCATGAAGAGGATCAGAAGCGGACGTATCCCGTAAAACGAGAAGCGCTCCCACATCTCGGTGAAAAACAGCGTCGATAATCCGCGGGGATGACCAAAGAAGCTGCGATCTTCAGCGGCTGTGGGACGTACCCCCGCCTCTGTAGTTGTGCTCATAGAACGGATTCCTCTGTTTGCCGTGCAGGTTTTTAGGGAAAGACCGGATGCATTCAGCCAAAAGGCGGGGCGTAGTGTCAAGGAGGATCCGTGTTATCTGGGCTTCCCAGATAACACGGACTGGAGGTGGTGATTACTCGCTCATCGCGACTTCGGATTCGGAATAGAGGTTAAAGGCCTCTGCTGCGTCTGGCGGAGGAAGCACGGGGTGATACGTCTTTCCATAACGCTCGGAGATGACCTTCACGTAGTTTTTGGTCTCTTTGTACGGCGGTATCCCGTCGTACTTGTCAACCGAACCTTCGCCGGCGTTGTAGCCAGCCAAAGCCAGTTCAACGTTGCCGTCAAATCTTTTAATCAGCCATCTCAGGTACTTTGTACCGGCAGCAATGTTTGAGGCTGGATCGTTGCGATCCGCGCAGCCGAAGCGTTCCGCCGCAGCGGGCATCAACTGCATCAATCCAACCGCGCCTGCACGGGACTCCGCGTCAGTCTTGTATTTCGATTCCTGCCAGATCACCGCATGGATAAAGCGCGGGTCAACACCTTCGCGCGCACCGGCGTCGAAGATTAAACGATCGATACTTTCACTGCCGGACGTTGGAATGTCGCCGGCAATCTGTTTGAGCGCCGGGTGTGCAACTGCTTCAGGCGCAAGGACGCGACTGAATAGAACACCAGTGACGTTGGTAAAGATGAAAAGCGAAACGAGCGCAAACGTCGGATACTTCACGGTGCGAAACAGGGGAAACTTCTGGGGCAACTTCATTCGTCATTATCTCCATGCTAACGGGGACCATAAAGGCACCTGACTTTCTGCCGGGCAGACCTCACCTTCGGGAGGCTGCGTTACTCTCGAAACTGTTCAGGAGGTCGTTACCGACGACCGTCACTCAGATGGATCAAGTGTTACGCCGGTTGCCCTTTTATTAAATTTTTATGCTCGTAAGTAGTTGAAAATAAATGTACTTATTCGGTTCGATTGGACCAGTCATATTGAATTACATCGTCAGGATGACAGAGAAAACCGGACAGATAAGTGTTCATAAATTGCAACTGGTGGCAACTATCAGGATATTGTGTTTTTCGCGAGAGTTGGGGGGCAGGCGGGCTCGGGCGGCGGCTCTGAGTTTGCCATTACGAACACAGGCAAACTGCGGCTAGATCTATACGAAAGTCACAATCAGTATACGACCGCCATCGGCAGCACGACCATCACGACCGGTGGGTGGCATAACGTAGCCGAGAACGAATGTACTCAGATGCTGATATGGCTAATGCGTTGAACACGATACTGGTTAGAAACAATCAGGATACAAAACAAGTGTTCTCTGATAAAACCACTGAAGAGGTTGGGGTCGCAAGCGGCTATTGGCATCCAAAAGTTTGGAGTGTTTGTCCCGGTCCGAGGAAATGAAGATGAGGCACACCTTGTCTATTGCCATCTCTGTTTGCTGTTTCCTAGTAGCTCAGGGCTTCTTGGAGCAAGGATGGCGCGGGATCGTGCCGTTGCATTCAACACGTGAGGACGTGGAACGCCTGATTGGCCCACCAATGGCAAACGGAATCACTTACGATTTGAAAAACGAACGTGTGACTGTCGACTATTCAGATGGGAGTTGTGAACACGGAGCGGAGTGGAATGTTTTGCCAGGCAGGGTTATCAACATTCGCGCATATCTGAAAACAAAGGTGATGCTGTCGGATTTGCGACTTGACTTGAACAGATTTGAAAAGTTCGACAATACTCGTAACCGTGATTCTATCTCGTACGTCAGTAAGGAACGGGGCATCAGCGTGAGCACCAACTCGAAAGATGAAGTGTTTTTGATGGAGTATTTTCCTAAGGCAAGCGAGATCCACTTACGCTGTCCCACAATTCCCCGTACCTTAAATAACGAGGAGCTGCAGTATTACAAGTTTGACGAATATTCAAACCTCTCGCTAAACGATGAAAATGCGCGTTTGGATAACTTTGCCATTCGCCTGCAAAATAAGCCAAAATCGAAGGCCTACATCTTGGGCTACGGCGGCGAACCTGCAGTTTCAGGCCGCACGAAACGTGCGAAGGATTACTTGATGAAGAAGTGGCAGATTACCAGTGATCGCATTGAAACGAGAATCGGCGGAAGTGCTAAGAAGATCTCGTTCGAGCTTTACCTCGTTCCTGAAAGGAAATGAACTCTCCAACCGAAGCTCACTGACCTCCCTGAAATCACCTGTTCGTAAACATCTAGCTGAATTGCTACTCTTTCCTGGGACGGAGACGGCAGGAAAGTTAAGAGCGTCGAAGCTGTGTGGAACCAAGAGACGCAAACGGACACTACCACCACGAGTTATTTCATTTATTCAACTGTTCTTGGGCGATTACTGACTGAGTTCGTCTATAGCGATGATCCCGATATCACTGTGCCAGCTTTTTTCACTCGAACTCTCGTGTATGGTGACAGCGGTGGTTCAATTGGGTAATCGCGCGATAGCTGGCATTGCTAGGACGTCGTCGTATGAGCAAGAATCTGTTTGGATTATTGCTGCTGATGTTGTTTTGTAGCGACATGCGTGCAAGTGAATGGCGAGGGATTATTCCCTTGAAGTCTACTAGGAGCGATGTCGAACGTCTGCTGGGACAACCTAACCAACTGGGTCGCTATGAAATTGAAAACGAAAGAGCAATTATCTGGTACTCTGAAGGTCCTTGCGAGGATAGACATCAAGCTCTGAAAAAAGGCAATTGCGAGTGCCTCGTTGCGAAAGACATAGTTCTTAAGATATCTGTTACCCTCGATTCTGCAGTAAAACTGGCGAAACTAGGTATTCAGAAAAGGAAGTACGAACGGACTGCGGTTGATTCTGCGTACCCACCCACGGCAACCTACGCCGATTTCAAAGCGGGGATCGTTTACACGGTTCTCGAGTCAGAAGAAGCAGTCACTCACATCAGTTACTTGCCGTCACGGAACGATTGTTCGGCTCTTATATCGAGTCAAGCACACGCAGCACCCGTAAACGCATGGCGGGGTATTGTTCCTTTGCGTTCTACTCGCGGCGATGTGGAAAAACTGCTTGGACCTCCAATAACGTCAATTGGCGAAATCTTTACCTACGAAACTCCCGAAAACAAAGTGGATGTTTCTTACTCTTCAAATCCGTGTAAAGTTGAAGAGAAAAATCCATCAGTTTCAAATGCCGACCGCGTGTTCAAGGTCTCAGTCTCATCCAGGAGGGTGCTCCTTGTTAGAGGGCTACAGTTTGACAGAAAAAAGTTCAAGCGAATTAAGAATGACCATCCCGAAAATTGGGTTCATTACTTAAACTCGAAGGACGGCATAACAATCGACGCAATTTTGAACAACGGTTCCGAGGAAGTTCTAAGCGTTATTTATCGGGGGACGCCTGAGCAACGGGAGTTGTTGTGTGGACCTGAGCGACGAAACAAGAAGCTGTAGGTGCCCTTAAACTTGACAGCCGCCGCTCCTGCGGCGTATAAGCAGCGATGAAAAGCGTGGTGAGTTAAGGCGACTTGCGGCCACGTAAAATAAACAGCTAAACAGCTCGGGCGCCTGAAAGAGAAAGCCCGAAAAACTTCAAAACCTATTTGAAGTCCCGTTGTTTAGCGCGGGGCTTTTTCATTTAACGATGGATTCTTTCAGAAATGTTCTCGACTCCGACCGCATCCACGTCGTGGATGGCGCCATGGGGACGATGCTGTACGCCAAAGGCGTCTACATAAATCGCTGCTACGACGAGCTCAACCTCAGCAGTCCCGACTTAGTTTGCGAGGTTCACACGGAATATATACGCGCCGGTGCCGATATCATCGAAACAAACACCTTCGGCGCTACGGCTAACAAACTTCAGCAATACGGTCTCGAAGCAAACATGCACGAGATCAACGCTCGCGCCGCGCAGATCGCTCGTAAGGCCGCCGGTGATCGCGTGTACGTCGCCGGAGCGATTGGACCACTCGGACTGCGCATCGAGCCTTATGGTCCAACTTCGTTCGACGAAGCGAAGGAATTGTTCAAGCAGCAGGCGGTGGCATTGCTGGAAGGGGGAGTCGATCTCTTCTGCCTCGAGACTTTTTCCGATGTCTCAGAAATTCGCCAGGCAATCGCGGCCATTCGTGAACTCTGCGATCTCCCGATCATCGCGCAGATGACGATCATGACGGACGGCAACACGCTGTTTGGCACGACGCCTGAACTCTTCACCGAACGGCTCGACAGCTGGGGCGCCGATGTCATCGGTCTAAACTGCGGCGTCGGTCCAGCGATCATTCTCAACGCGCTCGAGAAGATGCGTGAGGTGACGAAGAAGAAGTTATCCGCGCAACCTAACGCCGGCTTACCGCGTGACGTACAGGGCCGTCAGTTTTACATGTGCTCGCCGGAGTACATGTCGAAGTTTGCGAAACGGTTCATTCAAGCTGGAGCGAAGTTTATCGGCGGTTGCTGCGGGACAACTCCGTCGCACATCAAACTGATCAGCGATTCAGTGCGCGCCGCATCTCCGCGTGCTCAACGCATCGCCTTTACGTCCGGCGCACCGACGGCAGTTGAAAACACACCGGCAGACATCAAGGTAGTGCCGCCGGAAGAACGATCGAAGTGGGGACGCAAGATCGCGCGTGGTGAGTTTGTAACTTCCGTTGAAGTGCTACCGCCGAAAGGTGTCGACGCGAAGAAAACGCTCGACTCGATTCGTTTACTTAAAGACGCGGGCGTGGATGGGGTGAACATTCCCGACGGTGCGCGTGCCCAATCGCGCATGAGTGCGCTGGCTACGGCAGTGCTGGTCGAACAACAGATCGGCATCGAGTCGGTGTTGCACTACTGCTGTCGCGATCGAAATCTGTTGGGAATGATGTCCGACTTACTGGGAGCCGCCGCGCTTGGGTTGCGCAACTTGCTCGTGATCACCGGCGATCCACCGAAGATGGGACCATATCCTGACGCCACCGCTGTTTTCGACATCGACGCGATCGGATTGACGAACATGGTCAACAAGCTGAACCACGGACTCGATCTCGGCAACAATCCGATCGGCGAACCGACATCTTTCTGCGTCGGCGTCGGTGTCAATCCCGGGGCGATCAATCTCGACGAAGAGATTAAACGCTTCGAATGGAAGGTCGAGGCAGGTGCGCAGTATGCGATCACGCAACCGGTGTTTGATACCGAGCAACTACGCGATTTTTTGAAGCGCATCGAACACGTGCGCATCCCGGTCATTGCCGGGATCTGGCCGCTCGTGTCTTATCGCAACGCGGAGTTTTTGCACAATGAAGTTCCGGGCGTGCGAGTGACGCCGACGATCATGGAACGCATGCGCAACGCGTCGGCAATCAGTAAGGAAGCCGGCCGCGAAGAAGGATTGAAGATTGCGCGCGAGTCGCTGTTGGAAGTGCGCGACGAAATTCAGGGTGTGCAGGTCTCGGCGCCGTTCGGCAACGTCAAATACGCGCTCGAAGTCTTCGAAGTGCTGCCCGAGTTTGCATCGCCGGCACATTAGGTTCCCGCAAAGGCGCAAAGGCGCAAAGAGAAAAACGCCACAGTCGACTATCTTGTTGTTTATCTTTGCGCCTTTGCGCCTTTGCGGGAAACTTCTTAAGGCACCGAGTACACAACTTTGCCACCGACAATCGTGTAAACAACATCCGTAGTTAGATACTCACTCGGCGAAATCTTCAGCAAGTTCTTCGACAGAACGGTTAGATCCGCCAGCTTACCGACCTCAATCGAGCCTTTCGTTGTTTCTTCGAAATTCGCGTACGCCGTGTTGTAGGTGTAAGCCTTGATCGCGTCGGCAATCGAGATTCTCTCATCCGGAAACCAACCTTCGGCGGGCTTGCCTGTAACGGTTTGTCTCGTCACGGCCGCGAAGAGACCCAACATCGGATTAATCGGATACTCAGACGCCGACGTCCCGGGCCAGTCGGTACCAAACGACAGCACCGCGCCGCTCGACTGAATACTCTTGAACGCGTACGCGCCTTTTGTTCGCTCGCGGCCGATGCGTTCTTCCATCCAACGCATGTCGTCGCTCAAGTGAAACGGTTGGACTTCCGCGACGACGCCTAGTTGGCCCAAACGTTTGAAGTCCGCTGGCGCAAGCACTTGCGCATGGACCAGACGGAAGCGGCGATCGCGTTTACCGTTCTGTTTATTAAGCTCTTCGAGATAGTTGAGCAGGACGTTATTCGCTTCGTCGCCGATGGCATGGACCGTAAGCTGGAGTCCTGCGCGATCGGCGTCAAGCATGTAACGAAGGAATTTCCCTTCAACGAACTCGCCTTTGTCGTTAACCATCAATGGCCGCCAGCGGCCGCGGTTGTTCGGATCGTGTGAGTAGGGTTCGAAGAAACGCGCGCTGCTTGTGCCCATGATCCCGTCGATGTGGCCCTTGAGCGCGCCCAGTCGAATCCATTCGTCCCCCGAACCCACTTTGATGCCGCGGTCGGCCAGCTCTTTCCAGCGATCGAGTCCCGGACGAAAGTGAATGCGCACTGTGAGATCGCCGGTGCGATGCAGTTCGCGATAAATGTCCAATTGCACGTCGTCAGACATATCGCTGACGTTCGTCACACCGTATTTACGAATCTCGGCGAGGGCGTTCTTTGTCTGCTGGATGCGACGCTCGCGCGAGAAGGTTCGCGGGATAACTGAATTGAAGAGACGCGGTGCGCCTCGTCCACGCATGTGGCCCGTGGGCCGGCCCTGACTGTCTTTCAAAAACTCAACGTCAGGCGCTTGCGGATTGTTGAGATCAAGCTTCAGCGCGCGAAATGCAGCTTCATTAGCCGCGAACTGGCTATCGTCAAACTTCCGGATGAACATCGGATAGTCAGACGTGATTGCATTGACGAGACTCATGTCGGGCGCAAACGGTTCGCGTCGTTGGTTGCCGGCGCTACCTGCTGCCCACTCGTCGTAAGCGCCCCAGTAACCACCGACGATCCATTCACCTTTCGGCAACCGCGAGATGACGTCTTTCACGCGTGCGACAACCTGGTCCTGCGTAGCGGCGCGCATGATGTTGAATTCGAGAAACTGGGCGGCGGACGCGAAGTGGACGTGGTTGTCATTGAATCCAGGCACGACGAAGCGGCCGCGCAAGTCGATCACGCGGGTCGATGGGCCACGAAATTTCAACACGTCACTGTTGGAGCCGACGGCGACAAACTTGCCGTCTTTGATTGCCACGGCCTGTGCGGTCGAGTTGCTTTGGTCGACGGTATAGACGACGCCGTTGTGCAGGATGAGATCGGCAGGTCGCTGGGCCTGAGCGGGGGTGACTAACAGCAACAAGATTAGCGAGAGCAACGCGATCTGTTTCATGGGTACTCCCTGTGAAGAATATGTTTCAACGTGGGCTCCAGCCTGACGAAGTTGAATGCAAAGCCGCGCGCCTTCAGCACCGCCGGCTCAACTCTCTGACTTCCCAAAAGCAGCGCGTCGCCCATTTCGCCAAACGCGAGACGAACTCCGAAACGTGGCATGGGTAGGAACGTCGGCCGCGACAGTACACTGCCGAGTGTTTTAGTAAATTCAGCGTTGGTTACTGGAATAGGTGCGACAAAGTTTACGGGCCCACTCACAGCAGCGTCGTGGATCATAAACTGGATTGCGCCGACGACGTCGTCGAGTGCGATCCAGCTCATCCATTGTTTACCGTCGCCCATACGTCCGCCGATTCCCATACGAAACGGCGTCAACATTTTCGCGAGCGCGCCGCCGTGTTCGGCGAGAATGATGCCGAAGCGAGTCAGTACGGTGCGGATTCCCTTCTCCGCCGCTGGCGCCGCCGCTTTTTCCCACTCCTGACAAACATGGGCCAGGAAGTCGTTTCCCGGCGCGCTGGTTTCAGTCAACAACTCATCGCCGCGGTTGCCGTAATAGCCAATCGCCGAAGCGCTCAGGAAAACGGCGGGTGGGTGGCGCAGTGTCGCGAGTGTTTCGCTTAGCAGAGTGGTCCCTTTAACACGGCTCTCGACAATGGCTCGTTTCTTTTCCTCAGTCCAACGGCCTTCGCCGATGTTTTCACCGGCGAGATGGACCACGACGTCCATGCCTTCGAGATGTTCTTTGTCGATGACACCGTGGTTCGGGTCCCAACCGATCTCGAGCCGGCCGTGGTGCGGCGCGTGACGCACGAGGCGTATGACCTCGTGGCCGTTCCTGGTTAGCAACTTGATAAGCGCGCTTCCGACGAATCCGCTCGAACCGCTGATGAGGATCTTCATTGTTGTGTGCACCGGCGACAGCTTATAGCAGATTCGACTTGAGTTTTCTTCTTTGATGTGTACAATGCGCTGAAAAATTTATGCAAGGAGCAACCTCACTATGCTTCGTATCCTCATCGCCTTTTTGGCCTTCCTGTTTATCGCACTGCCACGTCCCGAAACGGCAACAACAGTCAAACGACTGACGAACACGCCTCGCGAGGCGTTGAATCTGAATCCGTCTCTTAGTGATGACGGACGCACGGTTGTTTTCGAGTCGTCGTCGGATGTGTTTGGGGACGGTCACGGCTCGCCTTCGTTTCATGGAGTGCGCGCGGATGTTGCTGATGGAACGTTTATGGAACTCGCGCGGGGGCGCATGGTTTCGGCGGCGCTGTCGCACGATGCGCACGTTGTTGCGTTTGCGTCACGTGAAGACCTGGTGGGAGAGAATCAGGATCGCAATTCCGAGATCTTCGTGTTTGAAGGTCCGGTGCTGAAGCAGTTCACGCATACTCTTAACGAAAACAACTTTGGGCCATCGATCACTTCGGATGGCCGGTTGATTGTTTTCAATGCCAGAAAGATTAGTGGTGACGGGTCGCGCATCTACGTCCAGAGAAACACCGATCTTTTTGTAATTGATAGAGAAACACAGGCGGAAACTTTAATAAAACCCGCGATACCTGATCTCTTCGTGTCTGAAGGCCGCGCTGTTAGTAACGATGGGATGCGGTTTGTGTATTCAGCGAGCGTCGGACCAAATCAAACGCAGGTGTTCATGTTTGATGCGCGTGAGAAAAGCGTCCGGCAACTCACGCAGTTGGGATCGCGGGTCACGGACGTGAAGCTTCAGCCAACAATCAGCGGCGATGGGAAGCGTGTGGCGTTCGCGACCAGACGAAGAGTGACTACCGCGAGCGACGGAAGCGTCGAACTCTATGTCCTCGACTTGCCGACAGGGCAAGTGCAGCAGGTTACGAATGCGTCGTCGAGGGCGACTGCGGAAGTCGTTGCGTCGCTAAATTTCGATGGAAGTCTCATTGCGTTTAACTTTCCGCGCGTGTTGTCTGAGCCGGAAGTCGAGGATGATTTCGCGAACAACAGCGAGATCTATGTTGCAACGATCGCGGCGCGGCCGGCGTTTGGAAGCGGGACTGTTTTGAACGCGGCAGCGCCAGGTTCTTCACCGGCAACGCGGATTGCGCCAGGGAGTATTGTGAGTTTTCGTGGCGATGCGCTGGGAGCGAAAGTGACAGTGAATGGTCAATTGGCAAGGGTTTACTTCGCGTCGGAGACTGAAGTCATCTTTGTTGTGCCGGAGAACGTGGCGCTTGGACCGGGTGAAATCATCGTGACGAATGCTGATGACTTCTCGTCACGAGCGGAGGTGATTATCGGTTCTGCTGCGCCCGGGGTGTTTACCATCAGCGGAGATGGAAAAGGCGAAGGAATTATTCTGGATGCGGATTTGTTGACAGTTGGACCATTCGATCCATCGAACGGTCAGCGAAGACTTTCGATCTTCGCCACGGGCGTCAGGCATGCCACTTCCGTATCCGTGACTATCGGCGGTCAACCATCAATTGTCGAGACTGTTGCTCGTGCCGACTTGGATGGACTGGATGAGATTCACATTTTGTTGCCGGCAAAGTTGAGCGGAGCGGGCATTTCGACGCTGCGAGTTCAAGCTGATGGAGTAACGAGCAATCCGGTGTCAGTGATAATTGGAGGAACTGTACCCACTCCGACACCAACGCCAACGCCAACTCCAACGCCGAGCCCTTCTCCTACGCCCACTCCGACACCGAGTCCTTCTCCTACACCAACTCCCACACCGACCCCACAACCTTCTCAAGAGAAAATCGTAATCAGCCAAATCTACGGCGGTGGCGGAAACTCAGGCGCACCGTTGCGCAATGACTTCATCGAAATCTTCAACGCCGGCAGCGTTACCGTCAGCCTCGCCGGCTGGTCCGTGCAATATGCGAGTGCTACCGCGTCCTCGTGGTCCACTACGCCTCTAACGTCGGTTGTACTCTCGCCAGGTCAGCGTTACCTGGTCCAGCAAGCCGGCGGTAACAACGGCGCCGCTCTCCCAACACCCGACGCAACCGGAACGATTGCAATGGCGGCAGGCGCAGGCAAAGTTGCACTCGTCAGAAGTACCACGGCGTTAACCGGCGCCTGTCCGACTGATCCAAACATCGTCGATTTCGTCGGTTACGGAAACACCGCAAACTGTTTCAGAGGCACAGGCCCGGCAACTGCTCCGAGTAACACCAACGCCGCGACGCGAAACGCAAACGGCTGCACTGACACGCGAAACAACGCGAGCGACTTCACACTCGCGCCTCCGAACCCGAGGAACACTGGCGCACCTTTTAATCAATGTCCGATCACTGAATCCGTGTTAACTTGTTTTCCCGATGCCCTCGCTCAGCGACGCAATCACAACTCTGCGCCAGCACTTCGGCTTCGACGATTTCCGTGAAGGCCAGCGCGAAGTTGTGGGATCAATTCTCGAAGGCAAAGATGCCGTCGTAGTCATGCCGACGGGAAGCGGTAAGTCTCTCTGTTACCAGCTTCCCGCGATGATCCTCGACGGAGTCACGCTCGTCGTGTCGCCGCTGATCGCGCTGATGAAGGATCAGGTTGACGCGCTCCAGGCGCGCGGCCTTCCCGCGACTTTCATCAACAGCTCTCTCTCGGAACCCGAACAACGCGCGCGCATTGAATCGCTGCGTCGTCGCGCACATAAGCTCGTCTATATCGCCCCCGAACGTTTTCGGAGCAGCCGCTTCACGTCAGCGTTGCAGTCGATCCCGGTTTCGTTGTTCGCCGTCGACGAAGCGCACTGCATTTCGATGTGGGGACACGATTTCCGACCTGACTATCTTCGACTAAAACATGTCATTCGTTCGCTCGGCCGGACTCAAACGATCGCGCTCACCGCGACCGCAACGCCTTACGTTCGCTCCGACATCATTCAACAACTCGGACTATCGCAGCCACAGACGTTCGTCAGCGGCTTCGATCGGCCGAACCTGTCGATCGAGGTGGTCCACACAGAGAAGGAAAAGGAGAAGATTAGCCGCATCCGTCATCTCGCGCAGAAGACGAGTGGGTCAGGAATCGTCTACGCGTCAACGCGCAAAGCAGTGGAACAAGTCGGGCGCGAGCTAAAAACCGCGGGCCTGAGTGTCTCAACCTACCACGCCGGCATGAGCGATGGGCTGCGTGTTAAGGCTCAGGAAGATTTTATGAACGGACGGACGCAGATGATCGTCGCCACGAACGCCTTTGGCATGGGCATCGACAAATCCGACATCCGCTTCGTTGCCCACTACCAAATTCCCGGATCGATCGAAGCTTATTACCAGGAGATCGGACGCGCCGGGCGCGACGGGCTGCCGTCAACCTGTGTACTGCTGTTCAATTACGCCGACAAAAACACGCACGACTTCTTTATCGAAGGTTCATATCCCGACATCAGTACGGTGAAGAACGTTTACAGCGCGCTCCTTGGAACAGGTCTGAAAAAAATTGAGTTGACGACGGCTCAGATCGGCAAACTGGCAGGCGAAAAGAACGAGATGTCCGTGCAGTCTGCTCTTTATCTGCTCGAACGGGCCGGACACATTTCACGCGAAGGACATGCCGCAGCGCGCAACGAGCGAGGCACGCGGACGCCGCGGGCCATCGCGATGATCGACAATGTTGCCGTAACTGCCCTTCGCGTCGACGCGCGACAGATCCTCGGCCGCGCAGATTTGGAACGGCGTAAGCTCCGCGAGCTGATCAATCTGTGTTACACCGATTACTGCTACCGGGCGCATATCCTTAACTACTTCGGCGACCGCAATCACGATCGGCAATGCGGAACATGCGGCAACTGCAGCCCGAAGACCGCCCCATCCATTCAACAGGTCGAAGTTGAGGAGACAACGATTCCAACGAACTCCGACCCGCGCGCGCTCAGCGACGACGAACTACTCCGCGTCCGCAAAATCCTCGCCTGCGCTAAACGGATGAATGGAAGATTCGGAAAGAAGATCCTGGCGGCAACGTTACGCGGTTCGGCGTCCAAGCAAGTGATGAACGCCGGGCTCAACGAACTCTCGACCTACGGTTTACTAAAGGACATGCCGCAAGACGAGATTCAAATTTACATTGATGCGCTAATTTCTGCTGGCTGTTTGAAGGTAAAAGGAGGCGCTTATCCGACGATCTCGAACACGGATCTCGGCGATCGCGTAATGCGCGAACAGGAGAAAGTTGAATTAGCTCTTCCGTGATCTGCTTCAAAAGTTCCCGCAAAGGCGCAAAGACGCAAAGCAATAAAGAGACCGGCCTCTTGAAGATCCTTTTTCCTTTGCGTCTTTGCGCCTTTGCGGGAAACCTTCGTACTTCTTACTTAATCACGCCCTGCAACGGACTCGACGCGCTCGCATACAACCGCTTCGGCATGCGACCCGCCTGATACGCAAGCCGTCCGGCCTGGATCGCGAGCTTCATCGCCGCACCCATCTTTGACGGATCCACAGCTTCCGCAATCGCAGTGTTCATCAATACGCCATCGGCGCCGAGCTCCATCGCAATCGCAGCATCACTCGCCGTGCCAACACCCGCATCGACGATAATCGTCGCATCAGGCAGTTGTTCGCGCATGATGCGAAGGTTCGCCGGATTCTGTACGCCCAGTCCGGACCCGATCGGAGCGGCCAGCGGCATGATCCCGGCGCAACCGGCGTCCATCAGCTTCTTCGCCATAATCAAGTCATCATTGAAATACGGCAGCACCACGAAACCTTCCTTGACCAGTATGCGCGCGGCTTCAAGTGTTTGTTCGTTGTCGGGAAACAGCGTCGTCTGATCGCCGATCACTTCAAGCTTAATGAGATCCGTTTGCAGTGCCTCGCGTGCGAGACGCGCGGTGCGCACCGCATCCTCCGCCGAATAACAACCGGCGGTGTTTGGCAGAATTTGCAAAGCCGGATCGAGATGATCGAGAAACGACTCGCTGCTGCGATCGAGCGGCACGCGTCTGACCGCCACAGTAACCATCTCCGCTCCTGAAGCAGCATGCGCCGCTCGCATCTCTTCATAACTCCGATACTTGCCCGTGCCGATAATCAGACGCGAATTAAACACGCGGCCGGCAATAATCAGACTCTCACTCGAAACCTTCTCTTTCACTGTCGACATACTCGAAACTTTACACGGATTTAGCTTTGACCACCACCAACGAAGTGGACGATCTCGATTCGATCGTCGTCGCGCAGCTCGGTCGTGTTCCAGTCGTTGCGACGCACAACGGCACGATTCAACTCGACGGCAATCCGCGCAGGCGGCAGGTCAAGCTCGGTGATCAATTGAGCGAGGGAAAGTGGACTGGAGAACTCTTGAGCTTCGCCGTTTACATAAACGCGCAAGGTAAGCCTCGTCAGGCGGCGACAGGGTGGATGATGCGGCGAAGCTCGGCGGCCTGATCCTTCACCACAGCGCGCACGAGCACAGCCGCGCGCCCGGAAGAAAACTGGGGAATCTCTGTAGCGACAGTCGCCACGCCGTCGCTTTCCGTTTTTAGCGTATAGATCAATGGACGGAACGTCGTGCCGAGAATCTTGATTGACACGGCTGCGTTCGCCAGCGGCTTCTCGTCGCCCGCGGAACGATTGGCGATGAGTACGCGCAGAGTATAAGGCTGACCTGAGTAGAACTCTTCGTCGTCGAGCAGGTCGATAATGAGGCCGTCCGGGAGTGCTTCCTGAAGTTCGACCGGCTCTTCCTGCGGAACTGCTTCTTCCTCGACAGCGGTCCAGGCTGGCTCTTCAGCCGGCTCCTCCTCTGCCGCAACTTCCTCTTCAACCGTCTCCGTCTCTTCTTTCGGCGGCGGAGGCGTCCATTGCTGCGTCATCTCATAATCGAACTCAAACTCCTCCGTCGCTGGCGGGGCGCGCTCGCAGTCTCGACTTCCGGCGGCAAAGCCTCCGGTTCAGCTATTTCTACCGGCGCCTCGGCGGCTGCGGTCGGGCGTCCGCTCATCTTCTTAAGATCACCGATTCGACCGGAGTGAATGGCGGCGCAGATCAATCGATGCTGGCGTTTCAGGCGTTCGGCGAGCAACTCGTCGCTGAAGCCCTGCTCGATAAGATCGGCATAAGGAGAACGCTTGCTGGCCAAAATCGTGCCGCCGGTGTAGACGAGTGAAAGGATGATCGGTGAGTCGAGCCCCTTGTCCTCGGTCTGCACATGATAGACGATGCCGTCATGTTCAATGTCAGTGTTGAATCCAGTAATCACAAGCTAAAGGAAAGTCCCTCAACGAAGCGCCGCTTGAAAGCGGCTTTGGCTGAACGGTAACACAAGCATTTTTTCACGGTCAATCAGCATTTTTTTTGCGGAATTTCGGGGCAGAAACCTTACTTGACACCCTTGATCACTTCGTCTAGCATCACGCTTGTACAATGATTCTCAATCTCGTGATCGAGTGCCACTCGCCGCGCAAGATTGGTTTTCGTGCGAAACCGATCTCCGGCAGGCGGCAATGTGTGTTTAGATGACGTTTCGTCTTTACGACTATCTGCCGATCCTTTTGATGTTCATCGTCGCGGCGGGCTTCGCTGTCGGCAATGTTCTGCTCTCGCAGCTAGTCGGACAACGAAAGCGAACGCGCACAAAGTTGATGCCTTACGAGTGTGGTAAAGACCCCGTAGGGTCTGCTCGTGAGCGGTTCTCAGTGAAGTTCTACTTGATCGGGATGCTGTTCATCCTCTTCGACATCGAGGTGATTTTCCTGGTGCCGTGGGCGGCTGTGTTCAAGACGCTCGCCGGACAGGGACCGGCGATGCGCTGGTTTGTGTATCTGGAAATGATGGTCTTTGTTGGTCTGTTGCTGGTCGGTTATATCTACGTCGTCAAGAAAGGCGCGTTCGATTGGGGCGAGAAAGCGCGTCGTGAAGCTGAAGCCGAAGCGCGCGCCCTTCATGATCTCGAAGCGCGCCACCTCAAACAGCAACGACCGGCAGCATAAAGGTTTTTGCAATGGGACTGGAAAACAAAATCGCCGAAGCTTTACCGGAAGTGTTGACGACGCGGCTCGATTCGCTGATCAACTGGGCGCGTAAATCATCACTCTGGCCGGCGACATTCGGACTCGCCTGCTGCGCGATTGAGATGATGAATGCGACATCATCGCGAAACGATCTGGCGCGCTTCGGTTCTGAAGTGTTTCGCGCAAGCCCGCGTCAGGCAGACGTGATGATCGTTTCAGGACGCGTGTCGCGAAAAATGGCGCCTGTGTTGCGCCGCATTTACGATCAGATGCCGGAACCGAAGTGGGTGATCTCGATGGGCGCGTGCGCGACGTCCGGAGGCGTTTTTGACAACTACGCGATTGTTCAGGGAGTGGACAAGATCGTTCCCGTCGACGTGTATATTCCCGGTTGTCCTCCGCGGCCCGAAATGTTGATTCACGCAGTGATGATGTTACAGGAGAAAGTGATGAAGGAGAGCGTGCGCGATCGACGCGACGTTCCCGAGGCCGAAGCACGCGAAGCAGTCGTGCCCGGCACGTTGCCCATCACCGACGGATCGACTGCGCGTCAGAACACGTTGCCGGAATCACGGCCATACACGATCGCCTCGAGACACGAGCGGCGCCGGTCTTCGTAAAAGGTACTAAGCATAGATGGAAAACAGCGAGCCAGCGGCACAGACAAGCGAGAGCTTGGAAGTGACAACTCCGCCTTTTGTGGCGGCGTTACAACGTGAGCATCCGGAGTGGGTTGGCGAGGTGATCGCTGCGTTCGGCGAGTATACGGTCGTCGTGCCTCGCGAACACATCGTCGCCGCCTGTTCGTTCCTGAAGACCTCGCCGGAAACGCACTTCAATTTTCTAGCCGACATTTGCGGCGCGGATCGCGGCCCTGAAGAAGAGCCGCGTTTCGAGGTCAACTATCACCTCTTCTCGACTACAAAGCATCATCGTGTGCGACTCAAAGTCGTATTGAACGAGGAAGATACTCACGTTGAGACCGTCACCGGTGTCTGGAAGACGGCGAACTGGCATGAACGCGAGACGTTCGATCTGTTTGGAGTGATTTTCGACGGCCATCCGGACCTGCGTCGCATTCTGTTGCCGGACGACTGGCAGGGACACGCGTTGCGTAAGGATTTTCCGTTGCGCGGTTATGAACCGTATAGCTTGAAATAATCATTGGTCATTTGTCATTTCTCATTTGTCATTTGCTCTAAGAATGAGAAATGAGAAATGCCAATGACCAATGGAAAATAGGTTTTTAGACATGAGTTCCGCACCGACAATTCCGCCGCAGTTTGAGATCGTCGATCAACCGCTCGACACGCAAATGACGATTTCGATGGGTCCGCAACACCCATCGACACACGGCGTGCTGCGTCTGGAACTCGTGCTCGACGGCGAGATGGTGGTCAAGGCAACGCCCGACATCGGCTATCTCCACACAGGCATGGAGAAGCTGTTCGAGTACAAGAAATATCAGCAGGGGATCGTCATCACCGACCGGATGGACTACCTGAATCCGCTCGGGAACAACCTTGCTTACGTAATGGCGGGTGAAAAACTGCTCGGGCTGGAGATTCCGGAGCGCGCGCAAACTATTCGCGTCCTGATGTGCGAGATCCAGCGCATCGCCTCACATCTCGTCTGGCTTGGCACGCACGCGCTCGATATCGGCGCGATGACCGTTTTCTTCTACTGCTTCCGCGAACGCGAGAAGATAATGAACCTTATCGAGGCCGCCTCCGGTGGACGACTCACGCCATCCTATTTTCGTATCGGCGGATTGATGATGGACCTTCCCGCGGGCTTCGAGAACCGGTGCAAACAGTTTCTCGATGGTTTTCTTCCTTCGGTCGCAGAGTTTCACACGCTGCTGAGCGGCAACAAGATTTTCCAGCGACGAACACAGGGCATCGGACTGAATCTCGGCCGAAGATGCAATCGACTGGGGACTTTCCGGTCCATGTTTGCGAGGCAGCGGCGTCAATCTCGACATCAGGCGCGCGAACCCGTACACCGGTTATGAAACGTACGATTTCGAAGTTCCCACCGAACCGGACGGCGACGTTTGGGCGCGTTACATGGTGCGCATGCGCGAGATGAAGGAGTCGCACAAGATCGCAGTGCAGGCACTGTCGCGTCTGCGGCCTGGTCCAGTTAAGGCCGACGCGCCGAAAGTCGTGTTGCCCGATCGCGAAGCGATGAAAAGTCACATGGACGCGTTGATTCATCACTTCCTGATCGTCGCCGAAGGATTCGACGTTCCTGCGGGTGAGGTTTATTTCCCCATCGAGGCTTCCAAGGGCGAGCTCGGTGTGTATATGAAGTCGGATGGTGGACCACGACCGAGCCGCGTGCACTTCCGTGGGCCGAGTTTTGTGAATCTCTCTGCGCTGCCGGTGATGTCGGAAGGTGAGATGGTGGCGGACGTTGTGGCGATTATCGGATCGCTCGATATCGTGCTGGGAGAAATCGATCGCTAGTCAGTGGTCAGTAGTCAGTGGTCAGTTGCTCGGTACTTCAACTAACAACTGACAACTGACAACGGACAACGGACAAAACAAGAATGAGTACTCAGTTGACACAGATCCAACCGCTGTCCCAACCAGTCGAGCTTGAGGTTGAGCCGGCGACGTTCTCGCCGGACGTTGAAGCGGAAATAGATCGCCATCTCGCGAAGTATCCGGTCCCCCGCTCCGCGATCCTGCCGCTGATGTTTATCGTGCAACGTGAACGCGGTTATCTCGATCCGCCGGGCGTGTTGTATCTCGCAAACCGTCTGGCGCTGCGCGTCACGGACATCTGGGAAGTCGCTACGTTCTACTCGATGCTCCACATGGAGCCGATCGGCAAGTACCACATCCAGGTCTGCCGCACTCTCTCGTGCAAGATCATGGGCGCCGGAAAAGTCGTCGAGCATTGCGCGAATAAACTCGGCATCAAGGTCGGCGAGACGACGGCCGATGGACGTTTTACATTGTGGGAAGTCGAGTGTCTTGGCTCATGCGGCACGGCGCCGATGATGCAGATCAATTTTGACTATCACGAAAACCTGACACCGGAAAAAATCGATCAGGTATTGGATTCGTTGCCCTAGAAGTTTATGCGTATCGAAGCCATCGGCTGTGAGCCACTTCAACTCCGTAGAGTTCATCTCGAGAACTCGCGGTCTCTGGATGTCTATCGGGCAAACGGAGGCTACGAGGCGCTCAAGAAAGTTCTCGACGGGATGTCGCCTGACGAGGTCATCAACGAGGTGAAGAAGTCTGCCCTGCGCGGTCGTGGAGGCGCGGGTTTTCCGACCGGAATGAAGTGGAGCTTCGTTCCTAAAGACTCGCCGAAACCGAAATACGTTGTTTGCAACGCAGACGAATCCGAGCCGGGCACATTCAAAGACCGCTATTTGATGGAACGCGACCCGCACATGCTGATCGAAGGCATGTTGATCGCCGCCTATGCGCTCGGTGCAAAGACCAATTACATCTACACGCGCGGCGAGTACAAGTACTTGATCGACATCATGGACGTCGCGCTCGAAGAAGCGCGCGCCGCGGGACTTGTTGGTCCAAAGGTTCTCGGTACGAACTTCGCCTGCGAGATCCACACACACACCGGCGCCGGTGCTTACATCTGCGGTGAAGAGACCGCGCTGCTCAGTTCACTCGAAGGACTTCGCGGCCATCCGCGGATGAAGCCACCCTTCCCTGCCGTCTCAGGTTTGTATGCGTGTCCGACGGTTGTGAACAACGTCGAAACTCTGACGGCCGTGCCGGACATCATCAAGATGGGCGGCGAGGCTTATCAAAAACTCGGAACTGAGAAAAGCGGTGGCACGAAAGTGTGGTCCGTCTCCGGTCACGTCAATAGTCCTGGCGTTTACGAACTGCCGATGGGCTACGACGATATGGAAAAGTTCATCATGGAAGACTGCGGCGGTATCGTCGGCGGCAAGAAACTGAAAGCCGTCATTCCCGGTGGATCTTCCGTCTACATCATGCGCGCGGACCAGATCATCGGGAAAGATGTGCGCATGGACTATGAAGGACTCGTCGCAGCGGGATCGAGTGTCGGCTCGGGTGGTTTTATCGTCATGGACGAAACGGTCGACGTGTTCGAGTCGACGAAGAACCTGACTGAGTTTTACAAACACGAATCGTGTGGCTGGTGTACGCCGTGTCGTGAAGGCACTGACTGGCTCGTGAAAGTTTTCAAACGCATCGATAAAGGCAGCGGGCGTCCCGAAGACGCGCAACTGATGCTCGATCTTTGCGACAACATCGAAGGCAAGTCGTTCTGTCCTTTGGGTGATGCTGCCGCGTGGCCCATCCAGTCGGCTATCAAGCGCTTTCCGGAAGACTTTAAACGGCGGCTTCAGTCAAATGGCGATCACTCTGCGTAACTCTGCGTGCCTCTGCGGCTCTGCGGTTGACCTCCTTTGCCGTACTTTACCGCAGAGCCGCAGAGACACGCAGAGTTACGCAGAGTAGGGCTTGACGGTGGATGAGATTTAAGTAAGGCAAAGTACAGAAATGGCGACTGAGTTAGTCAAAGTCACAATTAACGGAAAGTTGTTTGAAGTTCCCAAAGGCGCGCGGCTGATAGACGTGTGCCGCGACAAGGGATTCGACATCCCGTCTTTCTGTTATTACGCCGACCTCGCGCTGCAAGCCTCGTGTCGCATGTGCCTCGTGCGCATCGAAAAGATGCCGAAGCTCCAGACCTCGTGCACCATCACCTGCACCGACGGCATGATCGTCACCACGCAAAGCGAAGAGATCGAGAAGGCCCAGCGGGCCATGACCGAGTTTCTACTGGCAAACCATCCGCTCGATTGCCCAGTCTGCGATCGTGGCGGCGAGTGTGAACTCCAGGAGATGACCTTCGACTGGGGCGGTCTTGAAGAGCGATTCACCGAACAGAAAAACTACTACGCCGAGAAATTTCTTTCGCCGATGGTCGCGAACGATTCGCAACGTTGCATTCTCTGCAAACGATGCACCCGCGTCTGCGACGAGTGGATGGGCGAGGACGCGATCGAAGCAGGTGGTCGCGGCGCGCACACCGTGATCGGCACGTATCTCGGCTGGCTCGACTGTTCGCAGTGCGGCAACTGTATCGAGGTCTGCCCGACGGGCACGCTGCTCGACGCGACGTATCGTCACCAGACACGTCCGTGGGAGTTGGCCCAAACAATCTCGACCTGCAACTTCTGCTCGGACGGCTGCCAGATGTCACTTGGCTCACGCGGCGGGGAGTTGATGCGCGTGGTCGCGCGCGATCGTTACGTCAATGGCATCAACGGTGAATTCCTGTGCGTGAAAGGACGTTTTGCGCATCCTTTCGTTAATCATGAATCGCGCATTCGCACGCCGATGATCCGCTACAAGAAAGGCGGCAAGCTGATTCCCGCAACGTGGGATGAAGCGATTCGTCACGTCGCCGAACGTCTCGACGCGGTCGCGAATGATCATGGACGAGATTCGATTGGCGTTGTTGGCAGTCCGCGTCTGACAAACGAAGCGCTGTACGTGCTGCGCAAGTTTGCGGCTGAGTTAGTCGGTACAAATAACTACACCACAACGGACGCGTTTACGCTGAAGCCGTTCTTCGACAACCTCGGCGGGCAGTTGGCGACGCATCGCGACATCCGTTATGCGAAGACGATTCTGCTAATCGGCGGCGAGCCTGAAGAGTTGCAGCCGTTGACCGGCAAACAAATCCGCCAGGCAGTTAGAAACGGCGGCGCGAAACTGATCATCGCAAATCCGGTCCGCATTCGTCTCGTGGAACAAGCGGCTAAGTTTCTCCACATCCGACCGGGAACTGAAGACGCCATCGCGCTCGCGCTGACCGACAAGTCCACCGACACACTGGCTTCACAAAAGGCAGGTATCGAAACGAGCGAGATCGACGACGTGCGCCAGATCATCGCCGACACGCAAGGTGATCTCATCGTGATGTTTGGCGGAGAGCTCAGTCGAGAAGCACAAGCCGTCGTGGGCCAACTCGCGACCGTGCTTGGGGCAGATAGCCGACGAGTGTTGTTCCATCCGTTACCGTTATTCAACAACAGCATCGGTGCGCACGACATGGGCATGATGAACGGCGCGATGACCCCTTCAGAGATGCTCAAAGCTTCCGGTGAAGCGATTCGCGCGATGTATGTCGCCGGCAGTTTCCTGCCGCAGCACCTGGAAGCAGCCGAAGACGCGCTCGCGAAGCTCGACTTCCTTGTGGTCCAGGAACTCTTCGAGACTGAAACAACCAGACACGCCGACGTCGTGCTGCCCGCGGCATCGTACGCCGAACAGGACGGCACGTTCACTAACAACGACGGGTTGGTCCAACGAGTGCGGCAGTCGATTCCGCCGGTCCACCAGACAAAGCCCGACTGGATGATCACCGCACAGCTCGCGAAAGAACTCGGACTCGATTATGGCTTCGAACTTTCGCCGGGCGCGGTATTCCGTGAGATTGGCGAGCAGGTGCCGGCGTATTCGGGTATGCGCTATCCGTTGTTGAAAGACGAGACGAATCCGATTCAGGCGAAATACCGCGTTGGGCAAACCGACGTTAGCGAGGAACTGGCCGCCGTTCGCAGTGCTGTCGAAGCGCTCGATGACACTGGCGAGAAGATTTACGGAACGCCGAAAGTCGGGCACGAGTTGTTCAGGATTGGAAACCTGACGGACAAGGTGCCGCAGTTTCATCTGCTGGCCTCCGGTAATCCGCGCCCCGAGACGACGGCGATATCGCCCTTGTATCAGATAACGGTTAAGTAATTTCGAATTTCGAATTTCGAATTTCGAAATCGGCACTGCATGGATTCACAGACACTGATCGACATAGGCCTCAAGCTGGTAGCCATCACCGTGGCTTTCACGGTCGTCCTCCTGATTGTGGCTTACACAGTGCTGGCCGAACGCCGCGTACTCGGATTCATCCAGGGGCGCCTTGGTCCAAATCGTGTTGGCCCAGGCGGGCTCCTGCAACCGTTTGCCGACCTGCTCAAGTTCATACTTAAAGAAGACATCGTTCCCGATAAATCGACGCGCTTCGTTTACGTTCTGGCGCCGATCGTCGCCACGATGGCCGCGTTGATGACGATGATCGTCTATCCTTTTGGACCAGACACCCGAATTCCCTTCACCGACATCTCGTTGCCGCTGACCATCGCGCGTCTCGACGTGGGCTTGCTTTATGTTTTGGGCGTCACGTCCGTAGGCGTTTACGGAATCATGCTTGCGGGTTGGTCGTCGAATAACAAATACAGCTTGATGGGTGGATTGCGCGCGTCCGCGCAGATGATTTCTTACGAGCTCGCGCTGGGGCTGAGTCTGATCGGCGTGATTCTGCTGGCCGGCTCGTTGGACCTCGGAACGATCGTCGAAAGACAATCGGGCTGGCACGGTGCGCGGTGGTTCATCTTCTTTCACCCGCTGGGCTTCGTCATCTACATGATCGCCGCGATTGCAGAGACGAACCGTGTTCCATTCGACCTGCCGGAAGCGGAAACAGAACTCGTCGCGGGTTTTCACACTGAATACAGCGCGATGAAGTTTGCCCTCTTCTTCCTCGCCGAATACATCAACATGTTCACGGTGTCGATGCTCGCGACCACGCTGTTTCTCGGTGGCTGGAACGTGCCGTTTGCGGAAGATATTTTCGGGCGAGGAACGTTTCTGTTCGGGCTGGTCAGCGCGATCGGTTTCATACTTAAAGTCATCTTCTTTCTGTTTCTTTATATCTGGCTGCGCGGGACATTGCCGCGATTCCGGTTCGATCAATTGATGAACTTTGGTTGGAAGATACTGTTGCCCTTTGCGCTGTTCAGCATCTTTCTGACCGCAACGCTGATCTTCCTGTTTCCGAGTTTGTGATGACGGTCCTGCTTTTCATTCTGTTTGCCGGGATGGCGATTGGTTGTGCGCTGGCGGTGGTCGCGCAGCGCAACCCGCTTTACAGCGCGATCTCGCTGGTAGGTGTCTTTATTTCGCTGGCGTGTCTTTATGTGATGCTGGCGGCGCCATTCATTGCGGCGGTGCAAGTGATCGTTTACGCGGGCGCGATCATGGTGCTCGTTGTGTTTGTGATCATGTTGCTCAACGTCGAGGAAGAGGAACGCCGGCGGCCGCGTCTTAAGTTTCTCGTACCGGCGGCGGTGGTTTTGTCGGCTGTGCTGATCGCGGAAGTCGCATTCATTCTAGTGACAGTGCAGGAGTCGCGCGTAACGCCGGTGTCTGACAGCTCGTCAGTGGGACTGACGCATTCAATCGGATCCGAGCTGTTTACCCGATACCTGCTGCCGTTTGAAATAACTTCGATCCTAATACTGATGGCGATCGTTGGCGCAATGACACTCGCGCGGCGCGGAGGACTGCTTTCGCCGACCGCGCGCATCGTTCCGGGCGCGACTCAAATTCCGTTGTCGCTGATCGATCCGACGGTTGGTCACGAATCGACGCTCGCGGTTGAAGCTGAGACAACCCAGGAAGCAGCGCGTTTGCTCGGCGTCGATCGGGTGCAAGAACCACCAAAGCAAGAGTAAACGTTATGGAACCACAACTCTCCTGGTATCTCGCGCTATCCGCCGTGCTGTTCACGATCGGCGTGACGGGAGTGATTATCAAGCGCAACGTCATCGCGATGTTCATGTGTATCGAGCTGATGCTGAATGCCGTGAACCTGACGTTCGTGGCGTTCTCGAGTTTCTTTCACGACGTTACGGGACAACTGTTCGTCTTCATCGTCATGACGGTGGCGGCGGCGGAAGCGGCAGTAGGCCTCGGGATCATCATCGCGATCTTTCGTAATCGCGAGACGCTCGACGTGGATGAGGCGAGTATTCTGAAGTTTTAGTCCGTTGTCAGTGGTCAGTTGTCAGTAGAGTGGAACTCCCACGGACCACTGACAACGGACTACTGACTAATCCAAAATGGAAACTAATCTGCTCAGCGTGATCATCTTCGCGCCCTTGCTTGGGGCGGCGATCAATTGGTTCGTCGGGCGGCGTGTGCGCGACGAGCGATTCATTGGATTGGTCGCATGCAGCTCGATCGCGATCTCGACTCTGGTCGCATTCTATCTCGCGTTTAAATCGCACGGCGCCCTGCGCGGCGAGGAACCTCTGCTCGATCACATTTGGACCTGGCTTCAGGTGGGCCAGCTTCGCGCCGACTTCGCCCTCGCGATGGATCGCCTGAGCGGAACGTACGCGCTCTTCGTCACTTTTGTCGGCCTGCTGATCCACATCTTTGCGATCGGTTACATGCATGGCGAGGCGGGCTTCTACCGCTTCTTCTCGTACCTGAACCTGTTCATGTTCGCGATGTTGACGCTCGTGCTAGCGGACAACTTCGTATTGATGTTTGTCGGTTGGGAAGGCGTCGGTCTCTGCTCGTACCTGTTGATCGGTTACTACTTCAACAAAAAAGAAGCGGGCGACGCGGCGAAGAAGGCGTTCATTACGAATCGCATCGGCGACTGGGGATTCGTGTTGGGCGTAATGCTGACTTTTTTCGTGACCGGCTCCGTTAGTTTCTTCGCGAATCCAGCCGCAGGCGAAGCCGCGCAGACGGCACTGTTGTTTTTCAAAAACCAACCGGTTGAACCGTTCACACTTGGAGCGATCTTTGCCGGGGGTGCGACGACGATTGCAATGCTATTGTTCATCGGCGCAGCCGGAAAAAGCGCGCAGATTCCACTTTATGTCTGGCTGCCGGACGCGATGGCCGGACCGACGCCCGTATCCGCCTTGATACATGCAGCGACGATGGTAACAGCGGGCGTTTACATGATCGTCCGTTGTTCCGAGATCTTCATTCACGCGCCGACTGCGATGTTCGTCGTGGCGATCGTCGGCGCCGCCACCGCGTTGTTTGCCGCAACCATTGGCCTCGCGCAAAACGACATTAAGAAGGTTCTCGCATACTCGACTGTCTCTCAGCTTGGTTACATGTTTTTGGCCTGCGGCGTCGGCGCTTTCGTTGCTGCAATTTTCCACGTCATCACACACGCGTTCTTCAAAGCATTGCTGTTCCTCGGATCGGGTTCTGTGATTCACGGCATGCATCACGAACAGGACATGCGGCGCATGGGCAACTTGCGAAAGTACATGCCCGTGACGTTTGTGACGATGTTCATCGGATGGCTGGCGATCAGTGGCATTCCGATCTTTGCCGGGTTCTTTTCGAAGGATGAAATTCTTTTTAAGGCGTGGAGCGCGCACGGGATCGGCTCCGCAAGCAAGATCCTGTGGGTCGTCGGTGCGATTACTGCGCTGCTGACCGCGATCTACATGACGCGGATGATGGTCATGACGTTCTGGGGTAAAGAGCGGTTCGATGCAGCGCACCATCATCCACATGAATCACCGAAGATCATGACGATCCCGCTGATCGTGTTGGCGGTGCTATCAACAGTCGGTGGTTTTATCGGTATTCCTTATGCTTTTGTAAATCGAGATATCAACGTTATCGAGCACACGTTGGAGCCGGTGATTGCGCATCTCGGTCCGGTGGTCATAGATCATTCACACTTAAACGAGGAACGACTCTTAGCGCTCGGCTCCGTGATAATTGCGCTCATCGGAATCGGCATCGGTTGGATGATTTTCAAGAAACGTCCAACACTGGAAATGCCGCGCGTGCTCGAGAACAAGTACTACGTCGACGAGATCTACGACGCAACTTTAATTCGCCCGATCGTTTCGGGCTCACGCGAAGGTCTCTGGAAACTAATCGACATCGGCGTGATCGATGGACTGTTGCACGGAATCGGGCAGTCCGTAACTGAACTGGGCCGCCTTGCGCGATACATGCAAGCCGGATTCGTACGCGCTTACGCCGCGATCATTCTGATCGGCGCACTGATCCTGATCGGCCTGTTTGCGTATCTAGGTTTTCCGGGGGCAAGGCCGTAAACAAATGCCTTACTTACTTACCACGCTAATCCTTTTACCAGTCGCGGGCGCTCTGATCGCAGTCGTTTACGGCATCGTCGCCCGCAATCGTGACGACGGACATTACAAGTGGATCGCACTCGGTACTACGGGGCTGACGTTTGTGGTCTCGCTTCTCTTGTTGCGTGGAACCGGCTGGGGCCCTGAATTCCGCTTCGAAGAAAATGTCAGTTGGATCGGGTATATCGGCGCCCGTTATCACGTTGGCGTCGATGGCTTGAGTTTGTGGCTGGTGCTGCTGACGACATTGCTGATGCCGATCGCGATCCTGTCGAGTTGGACCGCGGTCCACAAGCGACAACTCTCGTACTACGTCTTTCTGCTGATCCTCGAGTCGGCAATGATCGGCGTTTTCGTTTCGCTCGACCTGCTGCTCTTCTACTTGTTCTTCGAAGCGTCGCTGGTGCCGATGTTTTTCCTGATTGGAATCTGGGGCGGCGAGCGTCGTATTTACGCAGCAGTCAAATTTTTCATTTACACAGCCGTCGGCAGTTTGTTGATGCTGGTCGCGATCATCGCGCTTTATTTCATCTATCAATCGTTTGACTACACGACGATCCTCGAAGCGATGCAGACCAACCCGCTGCCTGGACGTATGGCGTACTGGTTGTTTATCGCGTTCGGTCTCGCATTCTGCATTAAGGTGCCGCTCTTTCCGTTTCACACGTGGTTGCCCGACGCCCACACCGAAGCGCCGACCGCAGGCTCAGTTATCCTCGCGGGCGTGTTGCTGAAGATGGGAACGTACGGCCTGATGCGTTTCAATCTCGCGCTTTTTCCGGAAGCGGCCCAGGCCTGGGCTCCTTATGTAATAACGCTGGCGGTGATCGGAATCATTTACGGCGCGCTCGTCGCGATGGTCCAACCCGACGTTAAGCGGCTTGTTGCCTATTCCTCCGTTAGTCATATGGGTTTCGTGGTGCTTGGTATCTTTTCATTCACCGAGCTCGGCATGCAGGGCGCGCTTTATCAAATGCTGAATCACGGTGTTTCCACCGGTGCTCTGTTCCTTTTCGTCGGTTTCATCTACGAGCGCAGACACACGCGCATGATCAGCGATTTTGGCGGACTGGCGACGCCGATGCCGTGGTATGCGACGCTTTTTGTGATCGCGTCGCTGTCGTCGATCGGTCTGCCGTTCCTGAACGGGTTTGTGGGCGAATTTTTGATCCTGACCGGAATGTGGACCTCGGCCTTCAGTCGTTCGTGGATCGTCACGATGCTTGCCGCGACGGGTGTCATCTGGGCGGCGGTTTATATGTTGTGGATGTTGCAGCGCGTGTTGTTTGGCGAGACTACAAATCCTGAAAATGCGCGGCTCCGCGATCTCAACACTCGCGAGCTCGGACTGATAATGCCGCTGATGCTGTTGATGCTTTTCATGGGTGTTTACCCGCGGCCGTTTCTGGATCGTTCCAGGGCAGCCGTAGTAGCCATCCGAGAACATCTGATCAAGTCGCCGGCGGGCGGCTCAATCGATACCGCAAATCTTCAACGCAGGTCTGAATGAATCTGTTTTTCGCGCAATCAACTATGCCGATTATCAACTGGTCGCTGATCGCGCCGGAGGTAATCGTCTGCGCTGCTGCCGTGATCGTGATGCTTGTCGACGCATTTGGGCGTCCTACACAGCGTTGGATAACAGGCGGCATTTCAATGGCCGGACTTTTCGCCGCCGCCGTCGCGACTATTTGGCTCTGGGCCTCAGGTACCGCTTCGTTCGATGCGTTCAACGGCATGATCGTGCTCGACGAGTTGCGGCTCGGGTTCACATTGATCTTTTTGCTCGTCTCGTTTCTCACGCTGTTGATCTCAAACGTGTGGGTCGACGGAGAACAGCTTCCTGCCGGTGAGTTTCATTCACTCCTGCTGTTTGCGACAGTCGGCATGATGTTGATGGCTTCGGGTAACGATTTGGTGATCGTATTTCTCGGCCTCGAAATCCTGTCGATCGCAACCTACGTGATGGCGGGCTTCCGTCGCACCGACGTTCGTTCAAACGAGTCGTCGTTGAAGTACTTCATTCTCGGTTCGTTCTCTTCCGCATTTCTGCTTTACGGCATCGCCCTGGTTTATGGCGCGACTTCGATCGCGGAGCCTGGACCAGGCGGGACCTTAACTCGCATCGTTCCGGGCACCACGAACATCGCGGAACTCGCGAGCCGCTTAAACGACGCGCAATATCCGGCGCTGTTGTTTGCCGGGGCGGCGATGATGCTTGTCGGCTTTGGTTTCAAGATTGCTACGGCGCCGTTTCACATCTGGACACCCGATGTTTACGAAGGCGCGCCGACGCCGGTTACCGCATTCATGGCGGCGGGACCGAAGGCCGCGGGCTTCGCGTCGTTCCTGCGCGTGTTTGTGTTCGGGTTGCCGCTGGTCGTGTCGTCGTACAGCAATGCCGGCGACAATCTGCATCAGGCGTGGGTCGGCTCGCTCGTCGTCATGGCGATACTGACGATGACGCTCGGCAACGTCGTCGCGATCGTTCAGAACAACGTGAAGCGAATGCTCGCGTATTCGTCGATTGCTCACGCAGGCTATGCGCTGATCGGCTGCATCGCGGCCGGGGCAGCCAGCGATCCGACGCAACGCAATCGGGCAATCACCGCAGTGATGTTCTACCTTTTGACTTATGCCGTGATGAACATCGGCGCGTTCGCCGTCGTGCAATTGATCGCGCGCAGCGGCGACCGCCGGACGTCGATGGAAGACTACAGCGGGATCGGATTCCAGTCGCCGGTCCTCGCGTTCTCTTTGAGTCTCTTCATGCTGAGTCTGCTGGGGATGCCGCTCACCGCGGGATTCATGGGCAAGATAATGGTGTTTGGGGCGGCGATCGATCAGCGGATGTACCCGCTGGTGGTGATCGGCGTGCTCAATACCGCAGTCTCCGCTTATTACTACCTGCGGCTGATCATCATCATGTTTTTCGGCGACCGGACCACCGCATGGACCGCGCCGCGCATTCCCGCGAGTATCGCACTGGCGTTGATCATCACAGTCGCGGGCGTGTTGTATCTCGGTATTTTCCCGGGCCGCGTTATCAACGGTCTCCAGACCCGGATTCAAACTCAGTTCTTTACGAAGGAACTCTCCAATACGAAGTGAAGATCTCCCGCAAAGGCGCAAAGACGCAAAGAAAGCGTTGGCCTAAAACTCTGCACTTTGCGTTCGCCATTCTTTGCGCCTTTGCGCCTTTGCGGGAGAAAACAGTGTGACTGCCGAAAGCTACGCCGAACAAATTCAGGAAAAGCTCGGCGAAGCGTGGCTGCCGCGAATCTATCGCGAGCGAATCCTGCGCCTGCGTACGCGCTCTTACCATTTTGACGCGGTAAACTCGAAGGCGCGCATCGTTATTCAACACACGCTGCTCGGGGTCGAGTTGAAAATCGGACGCCGCCGGCTGTTGTGTCCCGACCTGGCAACTGCCCGATACCTGTCGGTCTTTGCCCGGATCGGCGCCGCGGACGTCGCCGTGCCCTACGACATCACAAAGATTTCGCATATTGCCGACGAATTGGACTCGTCGTGGTATAGAATGTTGCTGCTGGTTGAACAGGAAGCCGGCAAAGAGAGCCCTCGGGTCCGTAGCCGGTTGCGTGGCCTGCTAATTGCTAAGGTTCGAGAGGAAATTGCGGCCGCGGGTGCGGGAACGAAAATGCCGGAATTTAAGAAGAAGTAGAGATCCCCATAAGGACAGAGATTAACGACACGACTGATGAGCCAAGAACTTATTCCATTCCCCTTCACTCAACAAACTTTTTGCCGCTATGAACCGATCGCCCAACGGATTCAAACTGCCCGGGTTCTCGTAATAGATAGCCTATTGCGCGACGAAGGCGATCTGTCTGACGTGGCGCGCAACGAGTGGGGCCAGGCGATGGCCGCGCAAATGAGGCGCGAACGTTTTATTGCGGGCCTGGCTGTCGAGAACATTCTCAACAACATCTCGCGACTCGTTAAGGAGCCGGCCACCGAAGTGGCCCACGTGTCTCAGGTTGCGGAGGCGGCAGCGCGTTTCAAACCGGCTGCAATCGTCGTGAGCGGCACGCTCCGCGATTTTGATTATTACCACCAATCGATAATCGACAGTTTCAGCCGCTTCATCCGAGAGACCAAGATCCCGGTGCTCGCGATCTGCGGCGGCCACCAGTTGGTTGGACTTAGCTTTGGCGCCCGCGTGGTTACTCTCGACAAACTCGAGCAGCACGAACAACGTCTCGATCGTCCTCAGGAGTATCAGTATCGTTTCGTTCGCATCACCGAACCTGAGGATCCGATCTTCGAGAACATCGCCGTCGATTGTGAGCCGGGCACCGAGCCGTCTGCCAGCGAAACACCTGGCAGTGATTCAAAAGGTGCACGCATTCTTCACGTCTGGCAAAACCACGGCTTGCAACTGGATCGCGTTCCCGAAGGTTTCAAGCTACTGGCGACGTCGTATCTCTGCCGGAATCAGATGATGGTGAAGCGCAGTGACGGTCAACTCATCTACACCGTTCAGTTCCACCTCGAAAAATCGTTCGAAGACTGGAACAAGAACCGCACGCGCTGGGAGCACCCGAACGAGTCACGCGACGGCCGCATCCTATTCGAGAACTTCCTGCTGATGGCTACGCGGTAGCTTCCTGGCGCCTTTGCGCCTTTGCGGGAGACTTGCTTTCTGCGCATGGAAGATTCCCGCAAAGACGCAAGGGCGCAAAGATTGACTCGATTAACAACGCAAGCTCTGGTTCAAGCTGCGCATGAATTAGCCGCTCGCGACGAAACGCTGGCCTGGATCCTCGCTACCTATGGCGCGCCGCCGATGTGGAGGCGCCCTACCGGATTCCCCACGCTCGTACACATCATTCTTGAACAACAGGTATCGTTGAAGTCCGCGAAGGCGATGTTGCTGCGGCTTCAGTCGGCGATCGATCCCTTCAGACCCGAACGTTTTGTTGAGTTAGGTGAGACTCATCTGCGCAGTTTAGGAGTTACACGACAAAAATCCGCGTATTTGCTCCACCTGTCGGAGTCCATCCTTAACAACGAATTGAGCCTCATGAGGCTTTCACGGATGTCTGATGATCTGGCCAGAATGAAGCTTACACGGATAAAAGGAATCGGATCGTGGAGCGCTGATGTTTATTTGCTAATGGCGATGCGGCGTGCTGATATTTGGCCGGCGGGTGATCTTGCTCTCGCTGTTGCCGCCAAAGACTTGCTGAGTCTCGAACGAAAGCCTACCCCAGAAGAGCTCGAAACGATCGCCGAGAGGTGGCGGCCGTATCGCGCGGTCGCAGCGCGCATGCTTTGGCAACACTATCTCGGCAAGAAGTCATTTCGCGATGGTTGAAGTCGTTGTCGTTGTGGCAATCGGCATTCCCGATACCTTTGCTTCCGGAACGTTTTCCATCGTCAACTCGACCAAGTCGTCGACCACAGCTTTCAGATCGTTTGTTTCACGATAGACCTGAAGCTGGCGGTCTGCTGACGTTCCACGTTCGAGAATCGTGTGAATGTGATTGATCTCGTTTCGCGATCCGAGCTCGTCGACGACTTCGTCGACAAACTCGAGCAGCTCCAACACGAGATCGCGCACCGGAACTTCTGTCTGCTTCCCAAGATCGATCATTTTGCCATCGAGTCCGTAACGCACGGCGCGCCACTTGTTCTCCTGGATCAACATCCTCCGGTACAACCGGAAGCCGAGGTTCTTGTCGATGAGGCTGTTCAACTTCGCCACGATCGCCTGAAACAGGGCCGCGATCGCAATGGTATCGTCAACGCGCGTCGGAATGTCGCAAACACGAAACTCCAACGTCGGGAAGTACGGATGCGGCCGAAGGTCCCACCAGATTTTCTTTCCGTCGTTAATGCAACCAGTCTTGATCAGCAAGTCGACGTAGCGTTGGAAATTGGCGTAGGAGTCGAAGTGATCCGGAATATCCGTGCGTGGGAACTGCTTGAAGACTTCAGTTCGATAGGATTTGAGTCCGGTGTTGTGGCTCATCCAGAACGGCGATGACGTCGAAAGCGCGAGCACGTGCGGCAAGAAATAGCGCGCCGCGTTCATGATGTGAATCGCACGCTCGCGGTCGGCCATACCGACGTGCACGTGCAGTCCGAAGATCAGTAAAGAGCGGGCAACGGTCTGAAGCTCCTGGACCAGCAATTCGTAACGCTCGTCGTCGAATATCTTTTGGTCCTGCCAACGTGAGATCGGGTGCGTGGACGCTGCGACGATTACGAGTCCGTTCTTCTTCGCGAGTCCGGCGATGATGCTGCGCAGTCGCGTGATGTCGGCGCGCGCTTCCTGGATATTTTTGCAAATGCCGGTACCCACTTCCACCATCGATTGGATCATTTCCGGTTTGATCTGCTCGCCGAGCAGCATCTTGCCTTCTTCGAGTATCTCGGCGACATGCGAGCGCAACTCGCGTGTCTGCGGATCAACGATCTGAAATTCCTCTTCGATGCCGAGCGTGAATTGATCGAACATTTGCCCTCTCAGTCTCTCTGCGTATCTTTGCGTATCTCCGCGTCCTTTGCGTTATCTGTAATCGTACGCCTCATCAACGCAGAGAAACCAGAGTTACGCAGAGCTCGCCGAGAAGCAAGTCTAACTGTTGGTCAGGTGTTTCGCGATCATTTGCCAGTCTGGCTTGACCTTGCCCATAAACTCATGGCGAAAATGCCTGAACGCGCTTCCAGGTGTATGGACCGGACTATAAAGATCGAAATGCACGTACCAAATACGCGGTTCACCTTCCTGAAACAAGAAATGAAGAACGGCCGCTCCTCGTCTTCGTTCGTAAAAGCCGCCGGTGGTGTCCTTGTGATTGGCCATCAACCGAGTGAAGTCGCGGTGCCGGATCAGCGTTGATTCGATCATGGGCCAGGCTTCAAATTGCATTCCCACGCCGCCTTCACCGTAAACATTCGTCACTCGCTTGACGACGTGCCAGAGTCCCTTCGCGTCCATGCGGTCCAACAACATCAACATCGCCCGCTGCTTGTCGATGGGCCACGAGTCGAACGACTCAGCATCAGACGTGGCGCCCCACAGACCCGCGAGCTTCCCTTGCAGGAGTTCGCGTGTGCTGGCAGTCAGATCCTGCCAGCTGAGCTGATTCAATGCCGCGGCAGGTTTACTCATTCCTGGAAACTTCTCGCTCTAGTGTCGCACGCACGTCGTCGGGAACATCATGAAACTTCAGTCCTACACCCTGCCCGGGGTTGCTGTAGATCACTTCGGCGTTGCAGACGACCTGCAGCTCTTTGCTAAACGGTATTCGCACCATGAGAAACGCGCCCTCGGGAATACTTGCCTTCGTGTTCATATAGAGCCCGCCGGGACTGATGTCTTTCGTGCTGGCGACTCCGGTCACGTCCTGGCCGTCGAAAAAGATGTCCAGGATCAGTCTTGAACGATCGTGCGCCCTGCGTTCGTCCTGCGATTGAAACCCTTCCTCGACGTCGTCGGCCACGGCCTGCGCTCCTCCTCTACCGGAACTAGGATCCGGCGTTTGAATTGTACCCGTTTTCGCTACTTTTGGCTGATGATGTAGGTGGGCACCATGCCTCCGCCGGAACTGACGTTTGCGAGCTCGGTCGCGGACAATCGCGTGAACGCGGATCCGACTTTGCCGTTGAATAGCAGCGGGTCAAGATCCACCAGTTGCTCCGCGAATTCGATGCGGCCGTCGTTGGTGAGCGCCGGAAAGGTCTCACGCGCTGTCGGAACGCGCTCCTGGACGAGATAGTCGCCGTCGGCTAGAGCACTTTTAATCGCTTTCTCCCAACCCGCTGGATCTGCGTTCCACCCGATTGTGATCCCATGACCGCCGTAGTCGTCATTTGGTTTTAGTACGAGTCGCTCGCTGTTGTTACGAATAAATTCGAGCAGTTCTACGGTGCCATCTCGATACTCTGACTGTTCGTCTCTGACGATGCGCGTCCAGGGCACGTGCGAGTGAATTGCGTCGAGTTCTGATTGTGTGAACAGGTGCGCGTGTTTCCGGTTGGTGAGCACAGCGAACAGTGCCTTCTTGTGAATCAGCTTCGAACGAAAACTGTTTACCATGCAGATCGCACCCGCGCGGTACGCGTCGAGCAACGCCGGGTAGTCGTTCATGACCGGCAAGTACTCATTCACCAGCAGGCGCTTGTAAACGATGTCTATTTCCTGCCCGGCGAAACTGAGACGATTGTCTTTGAACTCCAGTTCCTGTGGAGTGCAGATGACCGAGGGATAACCGGCACCCTCGAAAAATTCGCGAAACAGTTCAAACTCCTTCACCGTCGGCACACCGGCGAGATCCACGATCGCGATACGCGGCGGACGTTCCGGCTTGCGTCCGAGATACTCTTCATACGATTCGAGCAGGACGTCCAACATGAAACGCCGGCCGTAAAGTGCACGCAGGTTGTAGTCTGCCGAGAACCGCTTCATCACAGGCAAACTGGAAAAGATGTCGTAGGCAGCGTCAGCGTACGCGATGCCCGCGGGACTTTCGCCGTTGAGTTCGACGAAACTATAGGCTGCAGAAGTAAGAAAAGAGTCGAGTCTCGAGGTTGGAGAAACTGCTGCGTAACCCGGATCGATCGCCACCAGTTCTCGCTCGACGCTGGTCAATCCCAGATCGTCAATGACCTTACTGTCCGCGACCGCCGCGTCCTTCACTTTCTGAATCGCGGACCAGACGGTTTCGCAAATACGGCAGATGCGGGCGAAATCTGTTTCTGACACAAAGTGCGGCCGCAAGTACGGCGACAAGCGTCGACCGCCAAAAATGAGCTTCGCTCGCTCGAGCCCTTCGTCGAGCATCGCTCGGGATTCTTCAGCGAGATCGTTATTTGCGAGTAGTTCGTGATACCGCGCGACAGCCTCAGGAAACATGGGCGGTTAGGGTATCACACGCCTGTGGTATCCGAGTAAGCCAGCTCTGCGTATCTCTGCGGCCCTCTGTGTCTCTGTGGTGAACTTTGGTCGCACGAGAAGTAAACCGCAGAGACACAGAGGGCCGCAGAGATACGCAGAGGGTATTTCCAGATTGGGACCCTAATTCTTTACTGCTTTTTCTTTGGCTGGGCGGGCACCGTCACCGTGCGTTTTTCGTTGTTACGCACAATCTCAAACGTGTACGTCGCGTTCTCATTTTTTGGTGACAGGAAAGGACGGCGTGAGACGCCTTCACCGTTGATGGATTTGATAACATCGCCCGGTTTAAGACCTGCTTCAAACGCCGGCGTCGACGGTTCGACATAGACGACAAGGAGACCCGCCGTCGTTCCAAGTTGTGAAGCAACCCCCGCTCGCAAGGTTATAGTTTCGATTCCCTGGTCCATGAGGGCAACAAAGCCATCGGAAGTTCCTCGTGAGCGAAGACGAGCTCTGAAACTCCGCGCGGGATCGAGGACGCCGCTCAACTTCACCTCGAGTGCTTCTGCAAAGGCCCGATCCGGACGCGCGACTGTGAACGACACCTGAGTGCTTGGTCCAGCTTGTTCCAACAACCAGGTAAAGTCCTGACTGTTCTCGATCACCCAGTCGTTCACTTTCAGGATCACGTCGCCAGCTCGCAATGCCGCCTGATCGGCAGGACTGCCGGGCACGATCGCCGTTACCATAATGCCGCGATGATCGTAGGCGAGTGCGGCGGCGCGGTCGGGCTTCCAACCGTGAGTGAGTATCTGATCGACTTTTAGCTCCGCAACTGCTTCGCCCTTAACGCCGAGGTACGGCTTCGGAACACTTGCCTGTCGGTCCAGCACACGTTGCGCCGCACGTCGAATCATCGCGGTTGGGAGCACGCTCGCCTCACCGCCCTCGAGACCGTTGACGATTCCGAGTGTCTCACCGGCATCGTTGATTGCCACACCACCGACGATCGCTTGCGACAGTCGAGCCGAAGACACTTTGAACTGCGCGACGCCTCCTGACGGCGCGCGACGAACATCAAACACTCGTCCTTCCGTCGCCGCGATGCGCACATAGAGATTTGAACTGTTTAGTAGTCCGCGCTGGCCTGCGACTGGTTCAGGACCAAACAAACGAACGTTCTCGCCGACGTCAACCGGTTCCTCGTTAATCGTATTTGCAGCGGAAGGATTTTTATCGGCGAGCTTCAGTATCGAGAGACCCGTGACCGCATCGAGTCCAACGTATTTGGCTACGAGAGATTTTCCATCGGCGCCAATTACAGTCACGTCAGGAGGCCCGAAGAATCCGCCTCTGAATCCCTCCCACGCTTTGGCCATATCGGATGCAAATGCAGGAACCGCGGGAACTCCTGGGACCGCTGGGACGGCTGGCACTTTTGGTACTGTCGGCACTGAAGAAATGTCAGGTACGGGAAAGTCAGCGAATCCGAATTCGACGTCGGCTTCCGGTAACCACGCGGCTATCGTCTGACCGTCGTCCATTGCGACTCCGGCGATCACGTTCGTGTGAACGTAGTCCTTCAGATTGAAAGCTGAATCAAGACTGTTAACCGCCCACGTCTGTTGTTGTGATCGCATCAACAGTCGAAACATTTTCAGACCGTTCAAACGATGAACGATCGTCACGACCTGTGGCGCGGTTTTTTTCCTGTCCACGCGAGGAGTCACGCGTGGCGTTGGCGCGCCTTTCTTGAGAGTTTGCGCGGGAGCGTGCACGAAGGTCAGTGCATAAACCAACAACAGACTCGTGATTGTGGCGATTTGCCTTCTCATCATTAAAACTCTGAAACCTGTGTTTTTACCAAACAAGGCCACCCTTTTGTACAGACTGGTTCGCGTTTGGCATAACTCGCTGCGACCCGAATGTGATAGTCGGCACCGAGATCGTGCGCGCATTGCCGCGGCCATCGTCGAGCGAGACCTTGAATGGCTCGAGAGAATTCGACGCATCAATCTGGAAAATCGCTGAGTGCCGCTGCGCATCGAACGACGGCGGGCGTTCGCTGGCGCGATCGAGAGTCGCGAGTGTCGGTTTCTTGCTCAACGACACGCGTCGTTCTTTCGCAGCCGGCCGCGGAACATATTCTGAAACTACCACCGACGGTGCGTTGTCGAACTGCGCTTCGTTCACAACTGGCTTGGGAGGTAGTTGAGGCGGCTCAGTTCTCTGCTGGGCAATTCTCTGTTCAGCGGGTTGATCCAAGATCGTTCGCACATAAACCGCGCCGCCGACAAACAACAGCATCATGGTTGCCGCGGCAAAGCCCTTGCTCGCGAAGGACCACTGCATAACACGAAGGCCGTTGCCGCTGGATTCATTCGCGAGGCGCGCGCGCAAGCGGAAGTCGAAATCAGGCGGCGCTTCTACCGTGCCCAAACTGCCGACGATCTGTCTAAGTTTTGTTTGCTTCTGGTGAAACACGCGACAGTCGCCGCATTCGCGCATGTGCTGGGTCACATACATGCTGCACTCATCGTTCAGCATAAGCTCTTCGAGCTCGTGACGAACTGTTTCACATTTTGTTTCTCTCATAATTTTCTCACCTACAAATAAGCCCGCATCTTCTCTCGCAGGAATCCCCGCGCCCGGCTGATTCGCGACTTGACCGTGCCCTCGCTCGTTTCGAGGATTCTCGCAATCTCGTCGTAGCTTCGGCCATCGACGTCGCGCAGGATCAACGGCGCGCGATATTTCTCGGGCAGCGTTCCGATTGCGCGTTGCACTGCGTTGCGCCGTTCCGCATCGACCAGTTCCGAGTCTTGCAACGGGCGGCAGTCCGGCGGATTCAACTCCTTCGGTTCCGAACCGTCGGTGGACTGGAAAAACCCGGTCAGGGAAACGAGTTTGCGGCGCTTTCGTTTTCGCAACTCGCTGATCGCGAGGTTCGTAGCGATGCGATAGATGTAAGTCGAGAAGGCGTAACTTCTCTGGTATCTATCTCTCGCCCGGTAGACCCTCACGAAAGTCTCCTGAGCCAGATCGACGGCGTTGTCATAATCGCTGGTCATGCGATAGATGTAACTCGTGATCTGGTTTCGATAACGACTTACCAATTCAGCAAATGCGTCCTCATCGCCGGTTCGGGTCGCTTCCAACAACGCATGATCCGAAGTTGTGTCCTCCAGCACCTCCTGCTCGAGTGGTGGGGCGAAGGCCAGCGCGTCGATGGTCGTCAGCGTATTCATCAGGGCAGGCAGGCTCTCATGCGTTAAAAAGCGAGGAAAACCTCGTCAAAAGAGGACCTCGGTTCGAACGATAAGTATCGCGGGCTCTACAAAGAGTTGCGCCGGGGCTTGATTATACCCACACCCGCCGCTACCCGACAGGAATACACGCCCGCTTTTACTGTGGGTTCCAGGGAAATCAGCGCTTAAGGCGGGTAGGTTTGCCCTACACGGATACGAACGGCAGGATCCTGCCACCCTAAATAGGCAGTAAGCTCCATTGTTGCGAATTGAAAACAAAAGTAGTGTGAAGGTGTTGCACTGCCATTAATTCGACTGCCTAGGTGCTGGCGCGGTCCTCAAATTTCCCCGCCGAGCTACTGCGATCCAAAAGATCGTTTCCGCAGTTAATAGAAGTTTCATAGGACCCGATAGCGCGGGAACTTACGTGCGCGCTCTATAGACTTCGGAGTATTGCGGTTTCGTGATGCGAACGTCCCAAGCGTTCGTCGCCCCGAGACATCCAAATCTCCCACTCTACATTGGATGGATCTCTTTGCCATTCCTTGTCAACACACTCTTAGCCCAGCAGCTGCCTTTATCTGCGAAGCATAAATCAAGAAGGAGCCGTTATGTCTTCCAACCACTCCCGTACCAAGGGTCTGTCTTCACATTTTGTTAATTTGAAAATCTGGCGCGTCTGTATTTTGACGACGACAATTTTGGTTGTGGCAGTCGCCGCAGGTTACGTCGCCACCGGAACAACTCCCAACGTCATCCGAAGTGTTTCTCGCACGATCAAAGGAATCTTCGATCCGCAAGTTCATGCTAAAAGCCCACAATCAACACTCGTACAGCTAGTCCCCGTCCAGGATCCGGTTCCAACCATCGTCACTGACAAGACCGGTTACCTCGGTGGAGAGGCGGTCGGAATCACTGGCACCGCGTTCGGTCCAAATGAGGCCGTAACCTTGAGCGTCACGCACGCGGATGGCTCGGCGGTATCTGAAGCTTTTGGCGCGACGGCCACGGCTGATGGAACTTTCGAAGCCAATTGGTCCCTGCCCAATAACTCCAGCGGGCACGGCTTTGTAGTTACAGCACTCGGTAACACATCGGGCGCTTCATCGACTGCAACGTTTAGTCGAATTGCCATCGTTCAGACCGATAAGTACGACTACCAGCCTGGAGAAACCGCAAACTTCACTGGCGCGGGATTTTATGCGAATGAAGTAGTAACGCTGCAAGTTGTACATTCGAATGGAAACAACTTCGGCTCAGGGCATGAACCGTTCGAGGCAACGGCAGACGCTGACGGACGGCTCACCGCGAGTTGGTTTGTGCATCCGGACGATTCGGAAAGTAGCATCTTCCGACTTACGGCAACTGGAAAGACTTCAAGTCTAACCGCCACTACTACCTTTACAGATGTCATAATCAGCTTCATCGACGACGCTGGACCAGACGATGAGCCAGGTCAGAAGGATCTCAACGCCATGTCGTCGGATCTCGGCGCAACCGCCATCGGCATAACGTGGAACTGGGATGATACAGGGTTCGGTCCTCTAGGTGGCAATACGGGAGACGCGTGCACCCTGGTGGACACAGACCAGGACGGATTTGCGAACTTTGCTTTTTGTGTAACTGTAGACGGTAATCCCGCAGTTAAGATCGACAACAGATTCTATTCCTGCAATGACACAAGGTCGGATCGCTGCGGTGGACCAACCCTGATTCCAGCATTTACAACGACATCCACGGCGAGCGTCGTGCCAAACTCCGATCCATTTAGCGCGCATCCCAACCATAGTGCTGGGAACGATTGCGACGTCGATGCAAACTGTCTGACTCACGACACCGTTGCAAACGTAACATTACAGTTGAGCGACGTCGGTGGCGCTGCTAACGCCAGACTTCTCAATGTGTGCAGTTTTCCATCGGAGGAGCCAAACTCTGATCCGTCTGATTGCGTCATCCATCCGGATCGAGGATTTTTGACCATTAGGAAGACGACGGAAACGAATGACAACGCCATTACCGCATTTGCTTTCAACACCAGTGCGCCTTCAGCCGGTGGTGTGTCCAATTTTTCGGCAAACATTGCTGGATCTCAAACAAATGTCGTAGTCGCAAACCAGGTCTTATTCGCACCGGGCACTTATAACCTATCTGAGGTGGTTCCGGCAGGATGGGATCTCACCACCGCGAGTTGCACGATCCAAAGTGGTGTTCCAACTTCGACGGGTACCTTTGCTGGAAATGCGATAACGGGACTGAGCATTCAGACCGGTCTCGAAACGATCTGTACTTTCACTAACCAGAAAGACTCCAACATCGTTGTCGTTAAGCAGACTGATCCCGATGGTGATCCACAGAGTTTCAGCTTCACCGCGAGTTATGACGCTGACGGCTTCAGCTTGAGCGACGGTGGACAGAACGATAGTGGCGATATCGATCCGGGTACTTACTCAGTTAGTGAGACAGTGCCTGCTGGTTGGGATCTGGAAAGCGCCACCTGCGACGACGGCAGCGATCCAGCCAACATCTCGTTACAGGCTGGTGAAACTGTCACCTGTACTTTCACCAACGAAAAGGACGCCAACATTGTGGTCGTTAAGGAAACGAATCCTGACGGCGATACAACCAGCTTCAGCTTCACTGCCAGTTATGACAATGACGGCTTTAGCCTGAAGGACGGCGAGCAGAACGACAGTCTCGATCTCGATCCCGGCACCTACTCAGTTAGCGAGACAGTGCCGAGTGGTTGGGATCTGGAAAGCGCCACCTGCGACGACGGCAGCGATCCAGCCAGCATCTCGTTGCAGGCCGGTGAGACTGTCACCTGTACCTTCACCAACGAGAAAGACGCCAAGATCATAGTCGTTAAGCAGACTGATCCGGATGGTGATCCACAGAGCTTCAACTTCACCGCCAGCTATGACAATGACGGCTTTAGTTTGAAGGACGGCGAACAGAACGACAGTGGCGATCTCGATCCAGGCAGCTACTCAGTTAGTGAGACGGTGCCGAGTGGTTGGGATCTCGACAGTGCCACCTGTTCTGACGACAGCGACCCGGCCAGCATCTCGTTGCAGGCTGGTGAAACTGTCACCTGCACTTTCACCAACGAGAAGGACGCCAACATTGTGGTCGTTAAGGAAACGAATCCTGACGGCGATACAACGAGCTTCAGCTTCACCGCCAGTTATGACAATGACGGCTTTAGCCTGAAGGACGGCGAGCAGAATGACAGTCTCGATCTCGATCCCGGCACCTACTCAGTTAGCGAGACTGTGCCGGCTGGTTGGGATCTCGACAGCGCCACTTGTTCTGACGGCAGCGACCCGGCCAACATCTCGTTACAGGCGGGTGAAACTGTCACCTGTACTTTCACCAACGAGAAGGATGCCAACATTGTGGTCGTTAAGGAAACCAACCCTGACGGCGACACAACAAGCTTCAGCTTCACCGCCAGCTATGACAATGACGGTTTTAGCTTGAAGGACGGCGAGCAGAACGACAGTCTCGATATCGATCCCGGCACCTACTCAGTCAGTGAAACAGTACCGAGTGGTTGGGATCTGGACAGCGCCACCTGCGACGACGGCAGTGACCCAGCCAGCATCTCCTTGCAGGCCGGTGAGACTGTTACCTGTACCTTCACCAACGAGAAAGACGCCAAGATCATAGTCGTTAAGCAGACTGATCCGGATGGCGATCCACAGAGCTTCAGCTTCACCGCCAGTTATGACAATGACGGCTTCAGCTTGAGCGACGGTGGACAGAACGATAGTGGCGATATCGATCCGGGTACTTACTCAGTCAGTGAGACAGTGCCTTACGGTTGGGATCTGGAAAGCGCCACCTGCGACGACGGCAGTGACCCAGCCAGCATCTCGTTGCAGGCCGGTGAGACTGTCACCTGTACCTTCACCAACGAGAAAGACGCCAAGATCATTGTCGTTAAACAGACTGACCCGGATGGTGATCCACAAAGCTTCAGCTTCACGGCCAGTTATGATGCCGACGGCTTTAGCTTGATCGACGGTGGACAGAACAATAGCGGAGATCTCGATCCCGGCACCTACTCAGTTAGTGAGACAGTACCGAGTGGTTGGGATCTGACCAGTTCTCCCTGCGTCAGTTCCAAGGGCAACAGTGAAACCGCAGGCAGCATTTCGCTGCAGGCTGGTGAGACTGTTACCTGCACCTTCTATAATCAGAAGGACGCCAACATCGTGGTCATCAAGCAAACCGACCCGGATGGCGATCCGCAGAGCTTCAGCTTCACCGCCAGCTATGACGCCGACGGCTTTAGCTTGAAGGACGGCGAGCAGAACGACAGTCTCGATCTTAACCCCGGTACTTATTCAGTTAGTGAGACAGTACCGGCTGGTTGGGATCTGACCAGTTCTCCCTGCGTCAGTTCCAAGGGCAACAGTGAAACCGCAGGCAGCATTTCGCTGCAGGCCGGCGAGACTGTCACCTGCACTTTCAACAACCGGAAACGAGGCCTCGTGGAGGTTCTTAAGATCACCAACGGAGCCGCGAATCCTCAACTCGACATTAGGTTCACACTTTATCGTGATGGCCCAGATGCCGATCCGGATTTGACTGGGACAGACGTTCAACTCGAAACGCTGACCACACTCGGGGATGCTGACGGCTTGCTAAAATTTGCTGAGAAGCTTGTTCCCGGAACGACGTACACGATCTGTGAGAATCCGGTACCCGCAGGTTGGACGTCACTGTGGACGATCGGTTTCAGTGTGGGAGGGAACATCACCACTCCGTATAACCCCAACGCTAATGATGCTATTCCTAGTGACGTCGGTATCAGATGCGTTGACTTTACGGTCAATCCGGGACAAACCAAGCAATTCGAAGTGCATAACGATTTCCCGGGCGGCGATCCAAGGACAATTGGTTACTGGAAGAACTGGAACAGATGTACAGGTGGTGGACAGGCCGCTAACGCCGCGAAGAACGGAGGCGCGGCTGCCGGCTTCTTCATAATCGAGGATCTACTGCCTCAACTCATCGGCGATTTCAACGTGGTCAACTGTCTGCAGGCAATTAAAGTACTGAGCAAGCAGGATCAAGCTGCAAAGAGCAAGTCCAGCGATGCTGCGTATGAACTTGCTGCTCAATTCCTGGCGGCGAGGTTTAATCTTGCCGCAGGCGCTGAAACATGCGGGGCAGTTCAGACTGCGGTCGTCAGCGCTCAGAACTTGTTGGACCAGATTAACTTTACTGGTTCCGGCGACTATTTAACGTCGAAACAAAAGAACCTTGCGACCCAGCGAGCTTTGGCACTAAGTCTTGCTACGACGCTGGATCGGTATAACAACGGAATTCTCTGCCCCTAGTGGTGGAGAGTTCCATCGGAACGCATTAGAGGAAAAGGCTCGGCGAAAACCGAGCCTTTTCCTTTTTCCCAATTGAACGAGTTCTTGATTAAGGGTTCCAGCTCTTCAAGTCGCTGGTTAAGGAGGCGATTGGCTGTCCACTTTGAAGTCGATAAGTGCGCATAAAAATATCAGGTTGCACCCCTCGAAATTCTTTGCCTTGTTTGACGATCACCCCTCCGTTTTCGAAGACTTGCGGGGTCACGGCCGGTCCTTCGAAAGTAAATTTTCCGGGAATATAGATCGCCTGACACAAATCTCGATCGTCCCTCTTCTTTAGTCCATAGGCTTCGACGCTCGCACCTCCGCCGTCAGAGCCCTCAACAGCTACTGGAGTCATCTTGGTTTTGACGAACGCGCGATTGGAGTTGTACATGTCACTCAGCTTGAGCTCATTCCGGGCGTAGTCGAGCACCTGCTTTAATTGAGGTAGCGTCAGCTGATTTGGATCCTGGTTCATCTCCTTTACTTTTCGATCGAGCTGCGACGCTTGCTCCTGATTTACTTCGTTGATGATGATTACGCCCTCACCATCGCCCGCAACCGCTTGCCACGTCTGATCCTTTGCGTTGAGAAAGACCAGTCCTTTATCGCCAATTTGCTTACCTTCGTAATCGAGGATCGGTTGACCAGCCTTCTCGTGCCCTGCGGGATAGACGAGCGGCTCTCCGCCCGTGTTCAACTTTGGCACAGGCATGATGAATTTTTGCGCACTGGAGATCACGGCAGTGCTATTCGCTGGGTCGAAACGCAAATCGTCCGGAGAAACTCGACGAGTAGACGCCTGACGCTCACTCGCTGTGTAGCAAGCTGAGAGAAGGGCAAAGGCCATTAACATCGACAAGAATAGACTAATGCTGAGCTGTAACTTCATTGACTTCTCCCGCGTTATCGACACGACAACGTTCTTGCATTGTTCATGGGGGCGGCGTACGATCCTACCACCGCAGAGATTTAGTAGAAACCTGAGCACCCCCAACTCCGCTGCGTAAACCAGACCCGCCATAAAGGAGACATCGCAATGAATGCAATTACACAGATCATCACACAACAATTAGGGGGAGGCGCGGCGCGCGCTATCGCTCAGCGATTCGGTATCAGCGAAACGGCGGCTAACACTGCCGTTCAGATCGGAGTACCCCTCATCCTTGCCGCACTGGCGCGGAATGCTTCGCAACCTCAAGAGGCCCAGAACATACATCAGGCTGTCGCAACCGACCATGACGGCAGCATCCTGGATAACGTCCTTGGTTATGTCCAGAGCCCGCAAACAGCAGATGGTTCAGCAATTCTCGGACACGTTTTTGGTAGTCAGCGACCGGCGATTGAAAACAATCTTGCGCAAGCGGCTGGTCTGGACCATGGCTCCGCGGCTGGCTTACTGGAAACGCTCGCACCTCTTGTTATGGGTTCGCTTGGAAAAGCGCAGCATGAGAATGCACTCGACGCTGATGGTCTATCCAACCTGCTGAATAATCAACAGGAGGAAGCTCGCACGAATGCGCCGGATGCTATGGGAATGCTTTCCTCGATGTTGGACCAAAACCAGGACGGCAGCTCGATGGACGATCTGAAGCGTATGGCTGCGAGTTTCTTTAAGTGAGTTAAGCTTCCGGAGCCTTGAAGATCGCGTCGCTGACCTTGATGCCGTAGGTGATGTTGGAGACGCGGACTTCCTGCGCTTCACGGCCGTTCTCGTAGAGTATGGTGCGGTAAGGAACCCAAGTCTGTTGGACTGGGCGATAGTCAAGGAATTTCTTTGTGTATTTCACGGCGGGTCCGCCGGGAACACCTTCTTGATACTCCAACCAGAGAATGCGCAAGGTTCGCGAGCTAATGAAGTAGCGGGTCTTGCGCTGGTCTTTGTCCGTGAGATCGACGACGAACAGGTCAAGCCCCTTCTGCTGCTCTTTGCCGACGACGGCGAGCGTCGAGCCGCACTCTTTATATCGCAGCAGCGAGTCGATGCTGTGGTGATGCTGAGAAATGAAACTCGTCATGGCGTCCTGCCGCGGCGTAAAGGCGGCGCCATTAATCAATCCAAATAGTTTTCCTTCGCCGAAGATGAGCGAATATTCCATCGTCGACATCTTCTGATCTAGCCGGATTTTGTCTTTATTAAGGTCAGCCCCTCGAATAAAGCGACGCTCGTAGTTTGCTTCTTCAGCGTTCCCCTCGGCGGTGTAGCGGATTATCTTTCCGCGCTCGGCACCGTTACGCCTAATGTGGTCCAGCGCCGGACGCGTGCCGTACATCAGAATTACAGATTCCACGATCTGCTCGGCCGTAAACTTCACGTCCGCGTTAGACTTATTGTCCTTCGCCGGAGTCTGTTTCGCCGCTTTCGCGGGTGTCTCTTTTGCGGGAGTTTCGGCCGGCTTGGGGTCCTGTGCCGAGACGGGAAGTAAGATCGCGCAGAGGACTATCAGGGCAAATATTAAACGATGCAAACTAACGAGTCTCCTTGGGATTCAGGCCAAACATTAGGGAGAGGCGGATTGTAACATGAACCACGGATTTGCAAAGAATCCACGTTAACAAGGATTTCCTCCACAAACCGACGGGTTCCTCGACTTAGAATCAGGTTTGACAAGATAAGGCTGCCCGCGTATGTTCCTTTGTTTTTCGCAGAAAGGAAAATCCATACATATGAAGCGGGTCGGAGTTTTCGTTGGCCGGGAAAAGACTTTTCCGGAAGCCATAATCAAAGGAATTAATGAAAAAGGGCGGGGTGACGTCGTCGCCGAATACATCAAGCTCGACGGCGTGCGTTTCGACGCGCCGCCGCAATACGATCTAGTCATCGATCGTATCTCGCACGAAGTTCCGTTTTATCGCGCCACACTGAAACGAATGGCGCTCGAAGGCACCATCATCATCAACAATCCATTCTGGTGGTCAGCCGACGACAAGTTTTTCAACTATTCGTTGGGCAAGAAGCTCGGCGTCGCAATCCCCAAGACCGTGCTGTTGCCGCAAAAGGATTACATCGAGGGGATCGTCAGCGAGAGCTTGCGCAACCTCGCATTCCCGATGGACTGGCAAGGCATCGTCGATTACGTCGGTCTGCCGGCGTTCATGAAACCGTTCGACGGCGGTGGTTGGAAAAACGTTTCGAAGGTCAACTCACTCGAAGAGCTTCTGACCGAGTACAACAAGACCGGAACGCTCTGCATGACGCTCCAGGAAGGAATCGATTTCGATCAGTTCGTCAGATGTTACTGCGTGGGCCAGGAAGAAGTGATGATCATGGCTTACGATCCGCGCAAGCCGTACTTGTCAGGCGAGCAGTACATACACGATCCAGATTACCTTGCGCCCGAGCTTGCGGATCGCGTGCGTAGAGACGTGCGCACGTTGTGCACCGCGCTCGGTTACGACATCAACACAGTTGAGTTTGCGATCAAGGACGGCGTGCCGTACGCGATCGATTTCATGAATCCGGCGCCGGACGCGGAACTCGCATCGGTCGGCGAGTTTTATCACAACTGGATCACCAACGCGGTTATCGAACTGGTGTTCAAGCGTTTGAGCGAATCAGCGCAGCGATCTCGTTATCGTTGGGATGCGTTGCTCAGTCCTGAACCGGTGCAGGCATTTGCTGTCGCCTCAGCGGCTGAACAACAAGCGCGCACGATCATGCCGAAACCTGATGTAGCGTCGGCCGCGAAGAAGTCGCCGTCTAAAAAGAAGAAGTCTTAGGAGAATTTCGCACGGCTGAAGAGCATTCGCGTGCCGAGTAGTGAGACGAGCCAGACGGCAAGAGCGGAGGAAGCGATTGACCACGCGAAGCTCCCGGCGACCGGGTCGACAAGTCCGGCAATCAGCGCCATCAAAACGCTGACGTTCGTCACTCGCAAAGCAAAACGCCGGATGCGCGTAACGCTCTGAAGCCAACTGATCCTGCGAAGTTCCGTTGCCAGGTAGTCGTCGTCGTTGTTGAGGTGCATGTAGTACTCACCTTCGTTCCGGGCATAGCGCGCAAGCGCTTGCTCGGACGCATCGCGGGCGGCTTCATGGTAATGGTGAATGACGTGGGCCAACTTCCCTTCCCGTAAGGCAATATCCGCCAGACCAACACGAGCTTTAAAGTTCCCGCTGTCCATCTCGATCGCTTTTTGTAATGCGAGCCGCGCCTGTCGCGCGTCGCCGCACTCGAGAAAGCTCTCGCCAATCAACGGCAACAGGACCACGTCATTTCGCGCGCGAATACTCGCGAGTCGTAACGCGGCCCGCGCTCTCGTTAACAACCGCGCATCCGCATTTGCACTCGCCCGCGAACGAAGGAGCCGCGCGTAGTCATAAATCAACCAGGCACCATGTGGTCTAACGTTGAGCGCGCGGCGAAACGCTTCGCCCGCCTCACGCAAACGTCCCGAGACGCGCAGTTCGTTGCCTAACCGACGCAGCAATCGTGCTCTTTCCAGGTCTTCCGGAGTGGGTTCGGTCTGCTCCGTTTCGCGCCGCTGATGCAGTTTGCCGCCGACTTTGAAATCCGACTCGGTAACATCGAGTAGAGCCGATGAAGCGAGCTGCGAGAGCTCTGCTTTTCGATTCAGAAATCCCGGTTCGTGAAGATAATCGCGCAAATCACGGCTGCGGTTGTCGAGCTTGTTCTCGTGAATAAGCGGGAATAGCTCGCGCACGAGTCTTCGATACTCGCGTCCACCTGAAACGATGACAAACTCCCTGCCCTTGCCGCTAATCTGCGTGCGATAGCGGTACCGCACTCGTCCGCCACTTCGCAACGTTCGCACGGCGTGCGTTTCGACAGTCTCGAAATCGTCGATCCAAAGTTGTTTGCGATAACCAGTGAGCAGATGAAGCAGCGACGAGATTGGTCCTTGTCGTCGCAGTGAAAGACCATCGAAAACGATTCGATCCGTGAACGCGAGCAGAGGGAGGATCAACCATGCGGCCGAGACGAGCAGCAAAGCCCAACCGTCATATTGAATGCGCAGCAACAGAGCGGCGAAGAAAGTGAGTACAGCGGCGACGGTGATATAAGGACCGGGCGAGACACGTACGCTGGCGATAGTCGGTTGTTTACGCGCGCGTTCTCTTTGCTGGCTTACTTCCGCAAGTGCCGGCAGCGTTTCGAAATCCTTTGAGAACTCGTTGGTTTCGCTCATCTCGCTACGTCGTCGTTCGTCGGACAATCCACCGGTTGTTCGAGTGTAAAAGTACCTCGCTGGCTGCCCGGCTCAGTGTAACGTAAGTCCGCCAATTGAAGTAGAGTCTCGGTAGTGCAACCAGGATCGGCGAGACGCGCCACCGGATATCGTGCGAAACCGAGAAAAATCTGTACCGATCTATCTTGCGAAACGTTCTCCATCACTTCCGCCAAAGGCCCCGAAGGCTTTTCATAACGAATGACTCGCGTTCGAGCAAAGTTGTCACTCATCAGCCGCAAGCCGAAGCGGTAGGTCGCGCGATCAGTTTCGAATACGCAATCCCAGTGTAGTGGACTGGCAAGGGTGGGCATGACAGACAGCCGTCGAATCGGCTCACCCGACGGCAGCACGATGTTCGTCGCCTGGTGATATCCACTTGCGAATGCTCGTGAATGTGCATAACCAAGAAAAGTCCAGTAACAGGGTACGATGGCAAGCGCGACGATGGCGATCTTGTTCCCAAAACTCCGGCCAGCGCCAAGTACAAACAACACAATCAAAATCACGATCGCCGCAACCCAAAACCAAACGAAAAAGAACGGCAGACCAGCAGCACGAGGAGCAAAAATCACGAGCCCAGTCAGCACCGCCGCCACCGCCGCCCAAATGATCTTCCCACCCATCGTTTTAGCCGACAACAAGAAACACGCTCCACCCAACAACAACCATATATACGGATCGATTATGTAAACGAGATCGCCGTAGGACCACTTCGAGCTCCATGGCAGGAAGAACCGAATGCCGTAGTTGTTGGTCCAATCGAGCAGCGGATGAGTCGCCGTGACGAGTACCGACGCCACAATGAGGCCGCGCAACTTCGTCTTCGCGGGTTGCCCGCGAAACCGAGCCCACAGTCTATCGATTGCGTAGAAGACCAACGGTATGAACAAGGAAAGAAAAGCGACACCGACGATGGCGTGTGTGATTCCGCGATGATGGTGGAGATACGTCCAACGATCTCCAAAGAGCAGAATGGCTACATCGCAATCAGGAGCATTAGCGGCGAGGACGCAGAGGGCACTTGCCCCGGGAGACAGTCTTTCCAAACCCGCTTTGGCCGCAGTTAATCCGACGAGTGAATGAGTTAGGTTATCCATCCTCGTCGTGGTACTTGCGTAGCGGAATCAACCAACTAACGAGGCGGGGACCTCAGATGGCAACTGTTTGTGGCGCTCGGGATCGAGTTTCTTCAACTCAGTCTCCGCTTCCCGGGCCGCGGCGGAAACTGGAGCAGGCTGGTTGTCCGCGCCCTTGGCCTTGCGAGCAGCGTCGACGATATTGAACAGAATGTCAGTCGCTTCCTTCGTCTTTCCCTGCTTCTCGTAGACCTTGGCAAGTTTGAGGTTTGCTGTTTCCTGAGTGATCGTCGCGCCGTTCAACCGCGCAAGATCGCTGTAAATCTGGGCTGCTTCGTCGAGTTTACCGTCGCTTTCTTTCACTTGCGCGAGGGCAAACTTCGACAACGCTGCGACTTCCGGGACACCGTTGTTCTGCAGATCTGTCAGTTCGGCGATGCCTTTCGGGCGGTCGACTGAGAGACGGTTGGAGGCGATGAAGTAGCGGGCCTGTGACCGGTAGGGATCGCCGTACTTGGCAGCCACTTTCTCGAACTCTTCAATGGCGCGCTGCGAACGTTCCGACTCGCTGTTGAAAGTCACCGCGGATTCGCTTATGCCGGGCATGGGGGCACCGACATTAGCGGTGGAAATAGTGATTGCGCGTCCCAGCGCCTGCCGGGCCTCATCAGCTTTACGGTTGCTCCACTTCACAAAGAAAAGGATAAGCAACCCGGCAACGATTAATCCGCCGAGTCCGTAAAGAATCGTCCGTCCCCGGCCCTCGAGCAGGTTGCCCAGCCGGTCAAACAGGCCCATTGTTGTGTCGCGGAACTTGTCCTGTTGAAGTTTACGGGCGACCTTCTTTTTATACTTTGCCACTTATATTCCTCGCGCAAGCGACCAGAGTCGGCTGCGTTCTTTGTTTTGGGTGTATGATAGCGAAAACCGTCACTCTAATGGCGCGTATGAAAAGTTGTCAAGGCAACCGAACTATCTCGGTTTGTCCAAAAAACGCATCTAAAATACCGATGAATTTTCTTCGGGAACAAATCGACCGGTCACGGTGTCAAAAGGGCAGCCTGTCCGGGAAAGGGCAAATTATTTGGACTGCTCTGATTCCCGCCCCAGGGGGTAATCGGTGAGCTACGGAGAGCCAATAGCCCTCCGCGGGCAAATGGAAATGGAGCAGGTTGCACCGGCGACCTTGGTCGAAGCTCGGCCAGCGGTTGAAGATCAGTTCATTGAAAGATTGAAGCGCAGCGACCCGGCCGCCTTCGAAAAACTGGTAAACGAGCGCTCCGGCGAGATCTACGGTCTTCTTTACCGCCTGACTGAGAATACTGAAGAAGCTCGCGACCTGACTCAGGAAACGTTCCTGCGGGCATTTCAGAGCATCGGGCAGTTTCGTGGCGAGTCAGATTTGCGGACCTGGATTTATCGCATCGCCATTAATCAGGCACGGAACCGGTGGCGGTGGTGGCGACGGCGACATCGAGACTCGACAGTCTCAATTGATGCCGCGGATGCCGCAGGAAATTCGGCGCTGATGGCCCAGCTTAGGGCTGGTAACTCCAGTAACCCCGAGCACGGCGCCCTCGCGCACGAACGAGAACGGGCGTTGAGGAAGGCGTTAAGTGGTTTGCGGCGCGTTTATCGAGAGGCAGTAGTGCTGCGCGACATTGAAGGTTTTGCGTACGAGGAGATAGCGGTCGCACTCGACATCAGCGTGGGAACTGTTAAATCTCGACTGGCGCGTGGACGCCAGGAACTCCGGCGCAAGCTGGAAGGATCTTTGTAAAGGATGGCTGACCCGCCCCGGCTCACGAAACTCGGTGCCAAATGGGTCGAAGTGAAAAAACGGCGGGGTCAAGGCTTCCGAAGTGGCAAGATGAGAGCGTATTGAAAACGTGGCCAGCAACACCCGTTTTGATTGCATCGCTCGCTCAAGCCTGAAGGGGTTGCCCTAAACTTGTCGGAGTTGCTTCTTTTGACAAAAAGGGAGCAGCCGGGGTCGGTCAGCCATCCAAACATTGGCAATGCCAATGGAATGAGAAGTCCTCTTATGTTGTGCGAAGAAACCAGACAGTCGCTTTCGTTATACGTTGACGATTGTGTATCTCTGCCGGCACGGGTGGTGATCGATGAGCATTTGGATCGCTGTCCGGTGTGTCGAGCTGAGGCCGCAGAACTGCGATCGTTGACTCGCGGCCTTGGTCTTTTGTCTCGCCCGACACCGCCCGCCGATCTGGCCATTTCAATTTCCAACGCGCTTTACATCGAAGCAGCCGCTCGCAGGCAGGCTCCGCGTCCATCATTTGGTACCAGTCTCGCGGGGTTCCTTAGACCACGCGTGATGCCTTACACCGTCGGCACTTTTGCGTCGGTGATCATGTTCTTCCTAATGCTTAACGCACTGCGGCCGCATTTCGTTGCGCTGCGTGAGGCTGCGATTCAACGTCATGCAGTGCTGATGCTCGGAACCAGTGAATTTGGAGAACAGGATCTTAGAGCACTTGGCTATTACGATTTGAGCAAGCCGGTCACGCCCGAGTCTCTTGCCGCCACGCGTTCCCCCTTCGGCACCGAGTCGCCGAGCCTCGACCCCGACGGCGCCCTCGCGAAGATGACCCGCGCTTACGCGCATCATGGTTCGAATTATTACACGCCCGATGATGACATGCTGGTCGTCGCGGACGTGTTCACTAATGGTGCTGCATCGCTGGCGGATGTGGTGCACCCACCTCGCGACCCGCGCATGCTGGAAGACTTTGAATCCGCACTGCGCCAGAACGCCGCCTTCGTCAAAGCCTCCCTCGACGGCCGGCCCGACACAATGCGCGTCGTCTTCTGGTGTCGCGGCGGCGCCGTGCAAAAAGTCGAAGTCGACGGCCGCAACTGATCTCAACTAGGTAGCTCTATTCACGTCAGCGCTGCTGTACCTCGACGCACCGCCTTCGCTTCTCGCTCTTACGAAAAAACGTATTGACTTCCGAAAACCGCGAGAGTTCTCACATACGAGGCGTCATGCGTATTGGCGGTGAATTCTGAATGTGCTTTGGCGCCAATGATCGACCAGTACAGCGTTATCGCACGGGATGAGGAACATAAATATTTGGATCGACTGGCAAAACGTCTCAAGGCTGGACCTTCCGAGTCAATTGCTTACATAGTGTTTTATGCCGGGCAGAAGGCTTGTATATATGAATCCGATTGGCGGGCTAAACGTGCTCGTCAGTATCTTATTCAGAACCATGCTATTCCAGATTCGCGTCTGGTGACTGTTGACGGAGGGTTCAGGGAGAATTGGAAAGTCGAACTTTATTTGAAATCCCGCGATGACTGCGGTCCTCTACCTAAACCCACTCTTATAAGAACTCAAGTCCGGGTTCGGGGGTTCTGTGACGAAACCCAACTACCCTAAATTCAAAGCACTCTGACACCTCGCGATTAATGACCCCTCGCTTGACGCACCGCACGTCGCATGCTAGTTTGCGGCTTCACCTTTTATTCACTGATAAAAACAGCGTGAGGCCTCGAAGCAAGCCGCGCGAGTGACTAATTTGACCGCAACAGCGCCGCAACTAAAACGCACCCCACTCAACAACGCCCACCGGCAACTCGGCGGACGCATGGTCGACTTCGGCGGTTGGGACATGCCCGTCCAGTATCCCGCCGGTACGATCGAAGAACATCTGCGCACGCGCACACACGCCGGTCTCTTCGATGTGTCGCACATGGGCGAGATCGATGTTCGCGGCAGTGACGCGATCGCTTTCGTTAATCGTCTGACTTCGAACGACGTTACGAAACTGGTTGACGGTCAGGCCCATTACTCCGCGCTCACGACGCCGTCAGGAACAGTGATCGACGATCTGCTGGTCTATCGTCTCGCCAATGATCACTTGCTGCTCGTTGTGAATGCCGGAACAACTGAGAAAGACTGGGACTGGATCAAATCGCACCACAACAGTGAATCGGTTGAGCTGCACAATGCAAGTGCTGAGTATTGCCAGCTTGCACTGCAAGGCCCCGACGCCGAGTCGATCCTTCAACCACTTACTGATCTGCCGCTTTCGGAGATCAAGTATTACCACTTCAGTCCCGGCACAGTTGACGGGGTTAGTGGCATCGTCTCGCGCACCGGTTACACGGGCGAAGACGGTTTCGAAGTCTACGCATCCGCCGATCGCGCCGAACAACTGTGGAACAAGATTCTCGACGCTGGAAACACAGGCGCGCCGACCGGAGTGCTTCCCTGTGGACTCGCGGCGCGCAACACACTCCGACTCGAAGCCGGAATGGCGCTTTACGGTCACGAGATTGACGAAAACACCACGCTACTCGAAGCAAACCTCGGTTGGATTTGCAAACTCGACAAAGGCGACTTTGTCGGACGCGAAGCGCTGGCCCAACAGAAAGCAAGCCGGAATCAAACGCAAGCTGGTCGGGTTCGAAGTAACTGAACGCGGCATCGCGCGAGATGAGCAAGACGTGCTCGTCAACGATGAAAAAGTTGGAAAAGTAACGTCGGGTAGTCCCGCGCCGTTTCTGAAGAAGAACATCGGCATGGCGTACGTCCCGGTTGAGCACGCGTCCGTCGGACAGGAGATCAAGATCGACGTTCGCGGCAAACTTGTTGGCGCGCAAATCGTCAAGACGCCGTTTTACAAACGCATTAAATAATTCTCAAAACCAGTTGGAGGAACCATGGCAAACGTTCCAGAAGACCTGCACTACAGTAAAGACCACGAATGGGTCAGGGTGGATGGTGAGGAAGCCATCATCGGCATCACCGACTACGCCCAAAACTCACTTGGTGACGTGGTGTATGTCGAGTTGCCAAAAGCGGGCGAGGAGTTCAGCGCCAGTGAGTCGTTTGGATCAGTTGAATCGGTAAAGGCAGTGTCTGAAATCTTCACGCCCGTGTCCGGCGCTGTTTCACGGATCAATGAATCGCTTGCGGACGAACCGGAAAAGGTCAACTCAGACCCTTACGGCGAGGGTTGGATGGTCCGACTACGCATGGCGAATTCGGGTGAAGTCGACAGCCTGCTGACCGCCGCGGAGTACGAAGATTTTACGAAAGCTGAGAGCGAATAAACTTGCGCTACATTCCTAACTCGCCGGAAGAGCGCAAAGAGATGCTTGAAGCCATCGGGCTCAAATCGGCTGAAGATTTATTCGATTCCATTCCTCAGGATTTGCTACTGAAGCGGCCCCTCAACACACCCGCCGCACTCTCGGAGATCGAGTTACTCAATCGTTTCGAAAAAATGGGTAGACGCAACGCTGCCGCTCGCAGGCCGAGCTTTCTCGGCGGCGGCGCGTACTCTCACTACATTCCGACGATCGTAGATCACATCATCTCGCGCTCCGAGTTTTTCACTGCATACACGCCGTACCAACCCGAGATCTCACAAGGCACACTGCAAACGATCTTCGAGTTTCAAACTCTCGTTTGCCAGCTGACGGGTATGGAAGTGGCGAACGCGTCGATGTACGACGGTTCGACAGCGCTCGCCGAAGCAGTGTTAATGGCGGAACGCGTGACGCGACGTTCGAAAGTGATCGCGACGAGCTCGGTACATCCGCAGTATCTCGAAGTCGTTCACACTTATGTGCAACACGCGGGGATCGATCTGGAAGTGGTTCCGTTCGACGCGCAGACTGGTCAATCGGCTACGGCGCTGGCGAAAGCCGTGGACGATCACACAGCGGCGCTTGTGGTCCAGTCGCCAAACTTTTTTGGCTGCGTCGAGGATCTTTCAGCATTGGCAGACGCTGCACACGCGAAAGGCGCGTTACTCGTCGTCGCGGTGACGGAAGCGATGTCGCTCGGACTGCTGAAGTCGCCAGGTGCGTGCGGCGCCGACATCGTCCTCGCCGAAGGACAATCGTTCGGAGTGCCGTTGTCGTTTGGGGGACCATACGTCGGGCTTTTTGCGACGCGCGACAAGTACGCGCGCCAGATTCCCGGCCGCCTCGTCGGGGAGGCCTACGACAAAAAGGGACATCGCGGTTTCGTGCTCACCCTGGCGACGCGCGAACAACACATTCGACGTGAGAAAGCGACGTCAAACATCTGCACCAACGAAGGCCTGATCGCACTCGCCGCTACTGTCTACCTGGAAACAATGGGACGGCGCGGCATTCAGGAAGCCGCGCATCAGTGTCTGCAAAAGGCTGCGTACGCTGCGGGCCGGATCGCTTCGCTCGAAGGATTTTCACTTCCCTTCTCCGGGCCTCGTTTCAACGAGTTCGTCGTGCGTGGTCCACTCGATGCCGGCGAGTTGCTCGCGCGTCTCGGTAAAGAGAAAGGGATCGAAGGCGGTATACCGTTGTGGCGCTTCTTCTCCGATCGGCCAAACGATTTCCTTGTTTGCGTAACTGAGATCAATAGTCGCGAGGAGATCGACTCACTTGTAGATGGCCTACAATCCGTGTCCAACCAGTAACACAGATGACCGACGGAATCACAAAAGTTACTTCGCATATAAGTCCGAATGAGCAATTAATCTTTGAACGCTCTCAAGAAGGACGTATCGGTTACCGCTTGCCTGCACTGGATGTGGAAGCGTCGCCGGTCAACGATCTTCTTCCACGAGAGTTTCAACGCGACGACGATCTCGAAGGCGTGCCAGAAGTCAGTGAGGTGGACGTGATTCGCCACTTCGTACGTATGTCGACCTGGAACTATTCGATCGACCTCGGCATGTATCCGTTGGGCTCGTGCACGATGAAGTACAATTCGCGGCTCAACGAACGAGTCGCGCGCATCGCGGAGTTTGCCAACGTTCATCCACTCACCGAAGAACAAGATGCACAAGGCGCGTTGCAGGTCATCTACGAACTCGAACAACATCTCGCGGAGATAACCGGTCTACCTGGAGTTTCTTTACAGCCGGCCGCAGGCGCGCACGGCGAAATGACCGGCATCATGATCATTCGCGCGTTTCTCGACGCGCGCGACGGCGCTGCAGCATCAGGCCGGCGCACCATGTTGATCCCCGATTCGGCCCACGGAACGAATCCAGCCTCTGCTCATCTTTCAGGTTTTTCAGTCAAGACGATCCGTTCCACGAGCGAAGGTCTTACCGACTTGGACCACCTCCGCGAACTCTGCTCCCACGGCGACGTCGCGGGCTTGATGTTGACCAATCCCAACACGCTGGGTCTCTTCGAACGTAACATCAAACAGATCTGCGAAATCGTGCACGAGGCGGGCGGACTAGTCTACATGGACGGCGCGAATATGAACGCGCTCGTCGGCATCGCGCGTCCCGGCGACATGGGTGTTGACGTTATTCACCTGAACCTGCACAAGACGTTTTCGACGCCGCATGGCGGCGGTGGACCAGGCTCGGGACCCTGCTGTTGCACGAAGGAGCTGGAGCCGTTTCTCCCCGTGCCGCGCATTGTCAAGACCGATTGGACTGTCGGCGAACCAACGTTCAAGCTCGAATACGATCGACCGAAGTCGATCGGCCGTGTGAAAGCGTTTTTTGGAAACTACGGAATGATGTTGCGCGCACTCGCGTACATCCTGACGCACGGCAACGACGGTCTGCGTGAAGCGACCGAAGCGGCCGTGCTCAACGCGCGTTACATCGCGAACGGGCTTACCTCCGACTACGACAAGCCATTCAATAGTCCACCCATGCACGAGGTCGTGTTTACAGACAAGCGGCAGAGTCGCAAAGGCGTTCACACCCTCGACATCGCGAAGCGTTTAATCGATTACGGCTTCCATCCGATGACGATCTACTTTCCGTTGATTGTGCAGGGAGCGATGCTGATTGAGCCGACGGAATCAGTCGGCCGCCAGGAGTTGGACCAGTTCATCGCGGCGATGCGTTCAATCGCGAATGAGGCTTTGGAGGATCCGGAGCTGGTCCGCAACGCTCCGCACAGCACCCGCATCGGCCGCCTCGACGAAGCTGCCGCCGCACGCAAGCCGGTGCTCCGCTGGAAACCGTAACCACGGATCAAAGCAGAATTGAGAAAACCGGATTTAAGACTTGGCGGGAATTCGGAGTAATGCGAGGCGTTCGACCGGCCGGTTGTTGATGATGTGCTCCTCAATAATCTCCGGTACGTCTGAAGCACGCACCTGCGCGTACCACACACCGTCCGGATAGACCATCACTGCCGCACCCACGGCGCAAAACCCAACCGAACCGCATTCAGTCAGCACCACCGAACCATTCGGATTACAACCCTTCGAAACTTTCCCATACTGAAGCTCGCGCGACTTTAACTCGCGTTCAAACGCCTCTTTCACCGCCACACTGTCGTTACCAGAGCATGATTTCCCGGTACAAACAAACACGTGACGCTGGATGTTCGCAGACGCGATCGGCGCCAATTCCATGAGCCGTTCACAGTCGTCGATGAAATCCACATTAGCCAATGGTGTGCAACCTCACTTCGACCTCATGCTATCACGGACACCCCACTTTTACCGCTAACCCTTTAGCTGGACTTCCTGTAGAATGCATGGCGTGGGCGACCGAAGACAGCCGCGGAAGAAGCAGTTAGGCGGCCTGATTCGGCCGCCGCTTTAATGATCGAGGTTTAAGTTAGAAATATATGGCTACCGGCCTGGTTATCCACATCTCCTCGGGCGACGACCGGCACACCGAAATCCTCACCAACGATCAGATTCGCATTGGCGCCTGCGACAACTGTGACCTGAGGGTACGATCTTCGAGTCTGCCTAAAGCGCTGGCGAATGCTGTTCTGCTCGAACTGACTCGAGCGAACGGCTCTTACCGCGTCGCGAGTTTTGAACAGTCTGTCCCGGTGACATTGAACGGCGAATTGATTACAACGGGAGCGGAGATCCACGATGGTGACGAGGTGCGCGTAGCCGACGGCGATCTCGTGCTTCACTTTTATCCCGTTCGTGCTCTTCCCGCTGTCATTCCAGCGGGATCGCGAGAAACTCACGTAGCTCCGTTTATCGAAGCAGCCGCAATCGAGTCAGCCGCGACTGCGCGCCGCGACGACGCGAAAGTGTTTCTGCGTGAGTTCACGCGCGAGCTTGTGCGAGAGATCAGACCGAGTACCAAACTGATCGCGCTCGCGCTAGTCGTGATTCTCGTTGGCGGGGTTCTCTATCTCGGCTTTGCGATGTTCAAAGAGGTTCGTCGCAGCCGAGCGCTCATCGCGGACCAGGGCGCGCAACTTGGTCAGATGAGAGATGTAGTCTCACGCACTAACGATCAACTCACAAACATTAGCGACCGCACTAAAGCGTTGACGGACAGTCTTTCGCTCGCAGTGAAACTGCGCAGCGAATACGGCGCCGGTGTTTGCCTAATCGCAGGTTCGTTCTATTTCGTTGAGTCCGGCACCGGCCGTCCACTTCGCTACGCCGAAGCACAGATGAACGACAGTGGCAGCGCAGTGCAGAGTGGCGCACCAGAGTCGTTGACTCCGGAAGGCAATGCCGCGATTGCCGAGTATGAATTCGTCGGCACCGGATTCCACGTCGGCAACGGCTACGTGATGACGAACCGTCACATCGTGCAACCGTGGATAGCCGACGATCGCGCGCAGAGCATCAGTTTGAAAGCGCAACCGCGGCTCAAGCGCTTGATTGCTTATTTTCCCGAATACGCGCAGGCGATTCCGTTGAAGTTCAAAGCGGCGGCACAACGGGACGATCTCGCTGTCTGCCTGCTCGATCTTCCTGAACTGCCGGAAAAGCTTCCTGTGCTGCCACTCGAAACTGATCCGGATGCGGTTGCTGTCGGTAAGACGGTAGTGATGATGGGTTATCCGTCTGGTCCAGATCGGTTATTGGCCTTGCTCGACGACGCGGAGTCGCGCGGAATCCAGCAGCGATATGGAACACCAATGGCGCAACTGGGATATCTCGCCGAGACCAAACGTATTCAACCGTTAACAACGCAGGGCAGCATTACGGATCTCGACGTTCGACGCATCGTTTATGACGCACGAACTGCCGAAGGCGGATCTGGCGCGCCTCTTTTTGGCCCAACCGGACGCGTCATTGGGGTAAATTTCGCAGTCTTCACCGAGAACCAAGCCTCAAACTTCGCCGTGCCGATACGTTTTGCCTTAACCTTACTCGAACGAAACGGCTGGCAGTCTCCGCCGAAAGAAGTAAAAGACATCGAGACAGCCGGCCAGTCCTCGCATCCAACCGAATCAGCCTCGAGGTAATCTCATAGCCGGAACTGGTAAGACTGACAGTATCCGATTAACAGATCAGCTGCCAAAATCGTCTTTAGACTTGGATTGTTACAATGCAAGGTCTGTCATACGTTCGACAGAAAATCGGTTCAACAGCATGCAGACTCGTGTATATTAAATTGGCCCGCGGAAGGGCATAGCTGTTGCAGAAGGTGAGGTCGGACCACCGAAGTATTTGTTTTTTTGTGAAGTCCGTAGGTCGGAATGCAATACAAACTCCCCATCTGCCAACTATTATTGCGTGCGATTAGACAAGGATGAGTTTCCAAAGGATTAGACCCCGACAACGGAGTGCGAGCTTAGTATTCGCGTTTCTGCTCGTTATCTCGCCAATATTCTCGACCATTAGCAGGGCGTCGGGTTTTAATGACCCACCCACCGCTGCTCCCACCGTCGACGAAACCAACCCGGCAGCTGTGCTCGCGCAGATCATGCGACTCGAACGCATTGAGGTCGAGGGTGGCGCTGAGCTGATAACTGTCTTTGCCAGACTCGACGGGCTCGAATCAACAAACAACGACAAATGGGTCCCGCTGGTGTCTATTTTGCGCGACACTCTCGGCGATAACACAGTCGAGAACAACCGGCTTCGCTACGTCTGGCCGCTGACTTACACTCGACCTTCGTTGAAACAAAAAATCGCGGCTGCGATTCCCTTCTTCTACGCCCGAGTCGGCAACAAGGACCGCACGACGCGCACGCCACCTCCCGCGCTCGATCTCGCATCGCCCGAACGCGACGTGTGGAACAAGATCTTCTGGGCCGCGCTGCAAAACATCCTGCTCGATCCATACGGTACGCCGATCAAAGCATCGACCAGCTCTTATCGTCGCAACACGAGCGACTATCGCAAGTCGCACATCATTCGCGCGCTGTCGGTTCTTGCTCTTTATCAGGAGGTCGAAGGGCAGTCAGCTTTTTCGCGAGACGAAATGGCAACGATCCAGGCGCGCCTGATGTTGACTGACAAAGCATTCGGCGGTCTCGTTGACGATTCAAACTTGCAGCAGTACTACGCGAAGCGCACCGCGGCAACGAGAGACGCGCGTGGTCATAACTGGGAACTGCTGCGACAGACGAGCTGAAGCGGAGTCGTTGTATTTCGAACCGTCTCGTAATGCCTGACGGCAGCGCCACGCACGCGTTTCTGTGGGTGGCGAAACGTGACCTGTTGAAACAGCAAGGTGCACGTTTCAGTGGACGTTTTTTGAACATCGCGAATCCCTGGACTGACAAGCGGCTGTTGAATTGGGATGGTTATGTTGAAACGCGCTACTTCGACGCCGACAATCAGCCGGTCGGTAGTGACGCGCCGGGCGCCGAAGCTGTCGAGATGATTCCGCTCGGCTTGTACGGTCTCGACAATCCCAAGATCCCGATGTTGCTGGTCGATTTTCGCGACAACTACAATCCGAAGAAGCGCGAGATGTCGCGACGAGTTATCAACGATGTGACTCGCAACGTACTTTCGGTTTCGAAGTTTGGCAACATGCCTTACTTCCTCGGCAAAACTGTTTTCGACTTCGTAACCGGCCGTCGCGGCATGGACATCAATCAACCATCGCGCCTCGCGACCTATTCTCAACTCAAATTGTTGCTGGCCCTGAACAACTCAATGGAGCCCGCGCTGCGAAGTGAAGTGAGCGGGCGCCTCGAGACTATTTCTGTAAACCCGTTTGAGAACGGCATCAACGCCGAAGCGAACATCGCGCTGGAGCAGTATGCGGCGCTGGTAGCTTTCGCTAAAGATCCGAAAGGTTTGGCCGCGAAGATCGAACAAGACCGGCGCGCGGAGATGATGCCGCTACAGCACGGATCGAAAGCCCAGATCGCATTTCGTTCCTAAACGTGCTGACGTTCGGCAAATATGTTCATCGTGAAGAACGCGAGGGCGACATGGAACACCGGCTCGATATCGCGCGGCGGCTTGAGTATCACACCAAGTTCCTGGAGCAGATTGCGAAATCAAGTGCGGAAGTGGACATAACCTGGAACCTCAACGACGTGAAACGTTCGTTGCAATTCATCGCCGAACACGGCGAGCATGCGGACGGAACCGCCGCCGCCGTGTCTGCGAAAATCTTCGCGCGCACGAAAGATGATGAGACGCGTCGGGCGTGTCTTGACGGTCTCGTCGCGTATCCGCAGCTCGAAAGCGCGTAACGAACTGCTACGCATTTCCAAAAACACTGATGTCGATCAAACTCTGCGCGACCTCGCCAGCGAGTACTTGCGCGGTGTTCGACGCGACCAGCCAATCGCCGTCACCACCCTCAGCAACGGCACGCCAATCGCAGTCGGCCAGCCTTGATCATGCAGGATAGTGCACGCGGAGACGCGGAGACGCGGGGACTGGGGGACGCGGGAACGCGCAGACGCGATGACGCAGTGATGTTCACCGTGTCACCGTGTCACCGTCTCCCCGCGTCACTCGTTTTAGCTCTGGTGCTTCTGCTGGTTTCATACACCTCTGCCGTCGCGCAGCCGCAGCGCCTCGTCGTAATTAAGTGCGACGGGCTGCCCTACGACATGGTCGACAAGCTGGCGCGTCAGCACGACTCGCAGTCGGGCAAGAGTGTATTGCCATGGATCGATCACATCTTTTACCAACGCGGTGCGCGGCTTTCGAACTTCTACGTCCGCGGCATGAGTCTTTCAGCGCCTTCATGGTCACTGCTTGAAACCGGGCAACATTTACAGATCAAGGGTAACGTCGAGTTCGATCGCTATACGCTTCGTTCTTACGATTACCTGAACTTCTTTCCGCTATATATCGGCGGCATCGTCGGCGCGCGTGTAGACATGCCGGCCGTTGAGATACTCGACTCGCTTGGTGTGCCGCTGCTCGTGGACGCTTATGCCGCACGACGAACGCTACATGACCATGTCGCTGTTTCTGCGCGGTCCTCGTTACTCAACGCTCCAGAGCGGTCTCCAAAAAAATTTCATGAGACCACCCAAAGAACTTTTTGACGAATGGACGATGGGCTTTGAGCTGAGGAATGCCTTAACCGACCAGCTTCTCAGGGAGACGCTACAAAAACTGGCCAATCCCAAAGCTCCGGTACGTGGACCTCTTCATCGCCTGATTTCGATCACATCGCGCATCACAACAACGACAAAGAGTCGCAGATCTTCGTGCTGAGGCAGATGGACTCCGTAATTGGTCAGGTGTGGACCGCAATTCAGAAGAGCCCGTACGCAAATGAAACAGCGCTGATTCTGGTGTCGGATCACGGCTTCAACACGGATGACAAGATCTATAGCCAGGGCTACAACATCGTGAAACTGCTCGGCAGCAGCGCCGGTGGCGGTCATCACGTGATCACGAAACGCCGTCTGATGCTCGACTACTCGATCAAAGGCGTCAATCCCCTCGTGCCGCTGATCACTACCACAACTCCCGATTCCTACTATCTAAAAGGCGAAAGCACCGTCTATCCGACCGCGATGCTCGATTTCGACGGTAACGAACGCGCCTCAGTTCACCTGCGCGACAGCGATCTCAATCTGTTGCACATCCTGCTGCAACAACTCCAGCGCAACGATCTGCGTCCCGAAGTCCGCAAAGCCGCGATCGAGCGTTCTTTTCCGTCATCGACCGACGACGCGCCGAATGGAAACAGAAGCTCATCGAGCTGCGCAACGAACTGGGCGCGCTCAATGTCGCCATCGAAGCAGCAGCGCAAACTCTGGGAGTTGCAACCGAAGAAGTTCACGAAAGAACAACAGAACGCCGGGCTCGACGACGCCGCGAAACGAATCTGCGTGCAGCACGATCGCTGGCAGCATCGAACAACGTGAATACACCGAGTACGTGCAGGCGATGAAAATCTGCTTTCGCTCTCATCGGAGGCTTTTACGCCGTCGAAGGTCAAGATTCGCGACGTGATCCCGAAAGAGTCGATGGGCGATCGCAATTCGATCTACAAACTTCAAAACTACGTCTACGGTGCTTGCTCCTAACGGTCTCGTGCTCAACAGCGACGGCTCGCTCGAACTTCGCAGCGCAGTTTCCTGCGCCTCGACTACTTCGCGATGCTTCACGGGGTTTCCGTGCGTAACAACGTTCAGCGCGGCATCACAAATCGTCCGGTCGATCTGATCGCGACGCGGCTGTCGCGCGATCTCGTCCTGCCGTTAATCGACGAGCAGAGACATCGACGAAGACGTGATCTGGGTCAGCGCCGGCGCCGATCGGCAAGCGTTGCTGCTTTCGCGCCGCGGCGCGGACGGTCAGTTGAGTTTTCGTTATCTGCCGTGAGTAATTTGAGACAGGACGCGGACGGTAAGCTGCAATTCAAGTCGATCGATTGGCAGGCCGGATTGCCGTTACAGATGTTTGAAGATCCGAATCTGGCGGTGCCGGGAAGCAATCGCGCCGCATGGCTCAGCCAGTGGCACACCGACACTGAATGGCTCGAGGCGTTGCATCGAACACATTATTCAAACGGCTTCGTCGGTCTTGCATGAAGAACTTGCGCGCCATCACAACGAGCGACTCTCGCCGGACGATCCGGGGTTAAGCGACGGCGAGAAACTGATGCGTCACTTACGCGCGGCGCAAACGTGAACTGGTCGAAGCCTGACATGCTGATCGTCGCAAACGATCATTGGAACTTCGACGTGCGCGGTTTCAATCCGGGCGGTAATCATGGTTCGTTCTTTCGCATCTCAACGCATTCCGTTTTTATGATCGCGGGTGGCGCAAACACGAAGATTCCGCAGGCGTTAACGATCGAAGAACCTTACGATAGTTTGAGTTTCATGCCGACGCTGCTGGCACTAACAGGCGAATTACGCGATGATAACAGTCCCGTTCCGAGACTTTGGGACAAGGGATTCAGACGTTTTCCCGGGCGCGTCGTGAAAGAGCTGCTGCCGAACGGACTGGACAACAAGCACACCACGACATAATGGGGTGAACGCGGCGCCTTGAGTGAATCGACCGAGAGACCTGGCAAAGAACTGGCAAACCGCCGAAGTTGAAGAAGAACTCTCTGAAGCGCCTGACGCTTCACCCGCCAACACCTCTCGCCGCTCATCTCATCTGGCTGCAATCGCTCGCCTTCCTTTTAGGTCTCGCCTGCTCATTTACGTCATCAATCGCGTCGGCGTGCAGCCGCTGTTCGACGCGTTGCTGCGCATCGGTTTCGGCTTCTTCGTCATCCTCGGCCTCAGTGGACTGCGTCACGTCTTGCGCACCATCTCGATGCGCGCCGCAGTGCCCGCCGGAACATCGCCGAATCACATTTCGCCAGGCCTTCGCCGCACGGCTCGGTGGCGAAGCGATCAGTTTCCTCACTTTCACTGGTCCACTGCTCGGCGAAGCAACGAAAGTCGCACTGCTGCGAAAACGAGTGCCGTTGACGTACGGCGTGCCCGCACTCGTCGTCGACAATCTGCTTTACAACCTGTCGGTCGTCTTTTTCATATTGAGCGGCGCGGTTGTGATGCTGGTGAGGTATCCGCTGCCGCGCGAAGTCTACATAGTGCTGCTCGTGATCGCAGCTGTTGCGGCGTCAGGAATCCTGATCGCGGCGATCGCCGCCAAGCGGCGCGTGATGTTGTTGACCTGGATCGTCGATCGCCTGGCCCAACTTCGACTCAGCCCGAAGGTGATACTCAGAAGCCGCCATCACATCTATCACCTCGAGTCGAAGGTTTACGACTTCTACAAACATCATCCGGCGGCGTTCTTCGTAATGATCGCCTGCAACCTGCTGGCCCACGTGGCAAGCGTGGCCGAGGTTTATCTCGCGCTCAAGATGCTAGGCTTCGAAACACGGCGTGGCGCAGGCTTACATCATCGAGTCGCTCACGAAAGTCATTAACGCCGTGTTTGCTTTCGTGCCGGGCACGATCGGCGTCTACGAAGGCGGCACCGAAGTCATTCTGCAAAAAGGTTTGGGTTTTGCAGCCCGCTGCCGGACTCGCGTTGGCCCTGGTCCGCAAGGCGGCGATCGTTTCCTGGACATCTTTCGGTCTGCTCGTTCTCACGTGGCGCACGCTGCCAAAAGCGTGGCGTCGAATTCTGGATCGAGTCCGCGTTTGCAACGTCTTATGGATAGCCTCGTATTTTCAAATATTGCTCATCGACCTGCGCGCACTGCCGTAAGCATTCTCGGAACGGCAGTCGGCGTGATGCTCATCGTTTTCACAGTCGGACTGTCGCGCGGAGTTTTGCACGAACGCGGCCGGCGCGAATCAAACATCGGCGCGGAGATCATGATCCGCGCTTCGGGTACGATTGGTCTCGGCGCGTCCGAGTTTCGTTTGCCCGTTTCGCACGCGGCTGAGTTGGCGGCGATTCCCGGCGTCCGTGCCGCGACGCCGGTCGGACAAACCATCGACAAGAGTGACTCCGGGTTTGGTCAACGATTGATCGACGGCATCAACTACGACGGAGTACGCGAACATCGCGCGCATCACGATCCGGGAAGGGCGAGAATTGCAATCGGGTGATGAAGCGATCGTCGATCCCGAGTGGAAGGAACGCGGCAACGCGAAGGTCGGCGACACCGTTGAACTTTTCGAGCGTCCGTTTCGCATCGTGGGTGTTTACGAACCGCCGGGCGGCGGGCGCATCAAGATCCCGTTGTCCACGATGCAGGAACAGGAAGGCGCCGCCAATCGCGCGTCAGCGATTCTGATCGCATGCAACGATCCTGCAAAACAGGACGAAGTCGCGGCGAGCATTCTCCAGCGCTTCCCCGACGATCAACTCGATCTTCACGCGCGACCTTCCGGAGATCTACGCCAGCGGCGTTCCGGCGTTGAATGTATTCATCAAGGTCGTCGTAGGGGTTGCGGCGGCAATCAGTATGCTGGTGATCTTGCTGGCGATGTACACGACTGTGACTGAGCGCACGCGGCAGATCGGGATTTTGAAGTCGCTCGGTATGTCGAAGACATCGATCGCGTGGGTGATCGAGCAGGAAGCGATTATCGTCAGTATTCTTGGTGTGGCGGTTGGTGTTGGGTTGACGATGGTGGCGCGTCTGGCGGTGAGCGCACGACCAGTTTGACGATCGAGATCGAGCCACGATGGGTGCTGATCGCTTTGGCGGTAGGATTAGTGGGCGGTAGTATCGGCGCGTTGTACCCGGCGCTGCGTGCGGCACGTCAGGATGCGGTTGAGGCGTTGAGCTACGAATAACTCGCGCAAAGGCGCAAGAGGAAGTCACGCAAAGACGCAAAGAACGAAAGATTTACCGTCTTCTTGGCGCCTTTGCGCCTTTGCGGGAAACTTAGAAGGACATCTACGGATTTCTCCGAACTAAACTCGCGTCGCACACGTTTCGCTAGTTGAGACTCGAAAATCATGTACTGCTACCAATGCGGCACGGAATCTCAGGCGAATGGGCAGTTTTGTCGCGCCTGCGGTGCAAACTTCAAAACACTGCTCAAAGGCAACGAAAATACCGCGGCCGCTTATTCAGTTGGGCTCAAAGAAAACGCCCGCTGAAAGACGAGAGAAGCACCTCACAACCGGCATCGTCTCGTTGTTCTCGGGCGTCGGCCTGATGATCTTTCTTTATTTCTTATCCGGCGTTCTCGTGTTGAAACTCCCGCCACATGTCATCGAGAAAATTCCTTTTGAGATTGAACCGGTGGTGAGAATTATCTGGCTTGTAGGTTTGCTGCCGACGCTGAGCGGCGTCGGACACATTCTGGCGGGCCTAATGGTTCGCCCCCGGCAAAACCTCGAGTTGGACCAACCGGTTGCTCCACCTCGCGATCTCACCGAGGGCGCTTCTACAACAACGCCGGTGCCTGCGCCCGGCAGCGTTACCGAGCGCACTACCAACCTCCTGGAACACAATTACTAACTACTCGCGACTACTCACGGGGACGGATGCGAATCGCGTAATCCGGCCAGCAGTTGCGCCAGTCAAAATTCTCAATCGAACTCGAATCCGAGTTGAACTGCAACTCGTCGTCGAGCCCGAAAGGAAAACCGATCGTTGCCGGAGCAGCCGGTGCCGCAAACTTCGGATCCAGCGCTTTCGCGATCTGGTCGCGCGCATCGGCGAGGTGAGCGCGTGTCTGTCGATCCAGTGCACGCGGCATCGCCGCTCCAATCGCGTTACCCAAATCACGCAGCTCGGCTTTGATTAACGCGCGATAGTCGTCAGTCACTGACGGCCGCACGTTAAGCTTGGTCGACAGCAGATCGATGTACGAGTTCTGAAGATTGCGCCGGTAGACGTCGATCTTCACTGGTCCGCCTTCGAGCTCGCTCCAGATTCCCCGGCGCACGTCCGTCATGAAATCAGCCGGTTTGTACGCGGCAACGCCGTCAATCGCTTCCTGCTCGATCAAACGATTGAAGCGAGTGTTGCTCAATAGCGAATTCAAAACGCGCTCCTGAGCTACGTTCACGCGGGCCAACGCACCCGACGGTTCGATGCGCCGGAGAATGTCAGCCTTCAACGCCCACGACGGTGTGGCGAACGCGTTCTCGTTCAGAAAACGTACGGCTGCCACTTGCCTTTCTCGCGGGACAATCACGAACCGAACACCGTCCTGCCCGCCATGTTTCTGCTGCGAGTTGAAGCCGCCGACAATGCCCGTGACGTGAGTCAACTCAATGGCCCATTGGCCCAGCATGCGGGCGTAAAGCTCATTTAGATCGTCGTACGGTTCACCCGGTTGCGTCGTCGCCGGCAACAGCATATCGGCAACGCGCTTCAGGTTCTTGATACCCAGCGCCGTCGACGGCGATCGCGTCGCCATCGCCGACGGCCTCGGTGTTCTCACCGGGATCGGAACCAAGCGACTCCGCGGTCGAGAAGCGGAGATACGCTTTCGCGTCCTGTTCACGCGCCCATTCATCGAGCATCTTCTTCTCGTCGTCAGAAGATTTTGCGCCCGGAATCGGCTTGTAACCCCACATCGTCGCCCACTTGTCGTATGGACCAACCTGTGGAATCAGTTGTTCAAGCGGGATGTTGTCTTCGGGTTGCGCGACGTAGTTGAAACGTGAATAGTCCATCAGCGTCGGCGTGTGGCTCATTGTCTTCAGCCACTGCACGTCGCGCAGTTTGTCGACGGGATAAGTCGCGCTGGCTTTCATGTTGTGTTGAAAACCGAGCGTGTGACCGACTTCATGCGCCACGACGTACTCGACGAGACGTCCCATCAACTCATCGGACAGCGGGAGCTTCTTGAAACCTGCATTGAGTGGTCCAATTTGTAGGAACGACCAGTTGCGCAGCAGGTTCATCACGTTGTGGTAGTACTGAATGTCCGACTCGAGAATTTCACCGGTACGCGGATCGTTCACGTGCGGACCGGATGCGTTTTCAATGGTCGACGGCAGGTAACGAATAACTGAATACCGCGCATCTTCCGGATCCCAGTTTGGATCTTCTTCCTTCGACGGAGCTTCCTTCGCGATGATCGCATTCTTGAAGCCGGCGGCTTCGAATGCGGGCTGCCAATCTTCGATTCCCTTCTTGATCCACGGAATCCACTTGGCCGGCGTCGCCGGATCGACGTAGTAAACGATCGGCTTCACCGGTTCGGAGATCGCAGCGTTCGGATCTTTCTTCTCCAGTCGCCAGCGAGTGATGAAACGCCGTTCGGCGGCGCGCTGTTCGTCAATACCATAGTCATACTTTGCGGATGCTGAAATAACCGACGCGTTGATCAAACAAGCGCGGCATCATCGGCTTCTCGGGAAGCTTGACCATGCTGTAGTGCATGACAACAGTCGCATTCGTTCCGGCGCGCATTCCCGCCGCAAACGGATTCGGCGCAGGCTGTGGTCCACCACCGCCAGCTGGAGTCAGGTCCGGCGGAGACGTGTACGTTTGCGAAACTTCGACCTCGATGTTGGTCGGGAACGACTTCGTCTTCTCGATGAACGATCGCGACGCATCGAAACCGCGAGCGCGTAGACGTGTGCGCGCGCTGAACTCAGTCACTTCGGAAGTGAACAGGCGGGTGACGTCGATCACGGCCGCGTCGTCCTTGCCGATCGCTTCGACGTTGAACACCATGATGATTGTGTCGTTGTTCGCTGCCTGGACTGCGCGAGACACCGGCAGTTTCGGATCGGCAACCACATCATACGAGATGTTGCGTAACAGAACGCGATTGCCTTTCCGTTCCCATTTGACGACCCGGTTTCCCATGGCCTGTCCGCCGTAGCCAACGCCGAGCGTCGTCCGCGCGATCTGGGTGACCCAGAGAAACTCCTTGTCGAGTTCACTCTTCGGGATCTCGTAATAGACCTTGTCCTTGATGGTGTGAACCTTGAACACACCTTCATCGGTCTTGGCGTCTTTAGTGATCACGCGGTCGTATGGCCGTGGATCAGCAGACGGAGTGGGTCGGCCCATGGGGCCTTGCGGCTGCTCCTGACCACCGCCGGCGGGCGGCGCTGGCGGATCTTGAAACGAGCTATTTGCTTCTGAGCGTGGAGCCAGAAGTAAAACGGCTGCGAAGAATGCGAGGACAAGAATCGAGACAGAGAGAACGCGAGATCGAGCACGCATGCGTGAACTCCTTCCGAATGGCTTTTTGTTGTGGAATACAGACCTGGAAACTGCGAACAGGCACAGAGTTAACCACAAGAGGCACGAAAGGCACAAGAGGCACAAGAAGGAGACAAAGAGAGGGAAAGACCTTCTTTTATCTCTTTTTGTTTTTGTGACTCTTGTGCCTTTTGTGCCTCTTGTGGTTAGGCGCGGCGGCTGACCATGCGTGACCGCGGGCGGTTTTCCGCAGGTTTCGTTCTGGTCATGGTAGGAGCTGGAGATGGAGCGGCGCGGTCAGTAATCAAAGGCAGCGGATTGATCGCATTGCCAAACCCGAACGTGTAGACGCCGAAGTGAAGATGCGGCGGCGTTCCCTGTGCGTTACCGGTTGTGCCGACAAAGCCCAACACTGTTCGAGTCGTTACAGGATCGCCAACCTTCAAGTTCGGTGCATACTCATCAAGGTGAGCGTAGTAATAGATCCGCCCACCGGAACTAATCACAGAGACTGTTTGTCCACCGAGATTGTTCTCACCGATCTTGTATACGTAACCATTCGTTGCTGAAAGGATCTTTGTTCCCTTCGGCGCAAAGATGTCCTGACCTTCGTGCGTTCGACCACCACTACGCAGGCGCGCCCCAGGTGTCGGCGATCTCGCGCTTGTTCACATCGTCGACCGGCATCTTGATTTTGGAGTGAGGCTCCTGCGTGGAGAGTTTCGCGATGCGGGCGTAGAAAACTACGGTGTCAGCCAGCGCGCCCCCCGCGCCGGTCACCACAAGTAAAAAGATCACTGCGGCAAGAACACCGAAAGCTTTCCACGTCCGTTTCATCGTGAGTCTGGGATGCATAAACGTCGGCGGCATGTTGTCCTAAACGAACATGCCGCCGGGTTAGTTCCCAATCACAATGGATCAGAAATTAGAGTTTCTTTGTAGAAACATTCTCCGCAAGGATGAAACGGTCCGGATCGAGCTCGACCTTCGATGGGGATGCAGGCAACCTGATCTGGAACGGAGTAGATGGTCCCTGGACGATCACTGTTCCCATTGCTGCCTGGTTGCCGCCAAAACCGAACTTGACCGGCAGTACCATCACCCAGTTCTCACCCGCATTCTTCTGTGTGATCGTTCCGGAAACGACGACTTTTCCATCACCTTCCGGCGCAATCTTGTATTGCATTTCGTATGACGGGAGTTCCGATTGATAAACCGCCTGGCGGAAGAGCCAGTTCAAATTCGTCATGCCGTATTTCTTCGCGATCGGGGTCTTGGCGAAGTGTTCGTTAACGACCGCTCGGAAATCATCAGTCGATGCCGTCCGATTTCGATGACGCTCGACGAAGTCGGTCATCATGTCGAAAAACGGCTGGCCTTGACCAGTGGCCGGATCGCTCATCATGTAATGCAGCATGCGCAGGACCAGCGCGCCTTTGTTGTAAATCAACGTTTGATACGCGCCGAACGTTTTACTGGTATTGAGGCGATGGCCCAGGATGATTGGACCAACGTCCACGAGACGGCCCTTGCCGACGCCGGTCAAAGTTACCGGCGGATCCTTGAGCGACGAACGCAACTGGCCCAGTAGATCTTCTCTGGCGCCACGGCTGTCGCGCAGTCCCGTGTAAAGAATGCCGGAGTACTCAGCAAAACCCTCGCTAAGCCACTGATCGCGGTACGAGCGCCAGGCCACGATGTTGCCCCACCATTGATGCGCTGTTTCGTGCGCGATGAAGCTGTAGGTGTACTTGCTGGCCCGATCCGTGTTCGGAATCATCAACATCGACGGGAATCCCTGTCCAAAACCGAATGGATGGAATGCCGCGCCGAACGAAGGGTACGGGTAAGTGCCGAACAACGACGTGAAATACCGGACTGAGTTGTTGAGCTCGGCCAGGATGAAATCTTCCTTGATCGCGGCGAGGTCTCCCGGTAACGAGTTGAACTCGAGCGGCGTTGGATCGCCGCCTTTTTCCCACTTGACCGTGTCGTTGTGACGTTTGAATGGTCCAAGTGCGAAAACTATCAACGCCACCGGTTGTTTCATTTCATATTTCGAGATGCCCGCATCCTTGTCTTCCGGATCGAGCGCCTCGGAAAGACGGGCTCCTACGCTCGCGACGCGCCACTTTTTCGGATGTCTGAAAGTAAGCTCGTAGGTGGCGCGATCGAGATAGCCATGACGCGGATACCACGTGGTGTTGGATCGCGGATAATGGCAATCCTTACAGAACTCCGTGTCCATCATGAAGTCGCCTTCAACGTCGAGGTCCAACTCGAGTTGATCGCCGGCCTTCAATGTTTGCGGCAGCAGAACGGTGAATCCGCCTTCCCAATCTTCCTGGATAAAGCCGAGATCCGTGCCGCCTGCCTTAACCGACTTCACGCGCATCTGTTTTTTCAGGCGCATGTTGTCGTATTCACCCAAACTCTCACCGATATTAAAACTGATGGCGCGCACGTTTGGCTGAAGCGCCTGGACAACCATGCGGGACAAAACTCGCAAACGCTTGCTGGACTCGCGCAGGTCAATGTCCATGCGGTAATGGGCAATGTCGATCTGGTCGTTCGCGTCGGAGTATTCAACTTTACCCGCCTTGTAATCTTCCTGTCCGTAGAACGTGAGCCAAACTTCAGTCCCGTAGACTCCGGTGTTGTAAGCCCAGATCAGTCCTTTTTCGCCGGCGTTGATACCGAAGTTGGCGACTGGAATGCGGTTCTGGTAGTCGAGGAGCATCGAAAAGCGCCCGCGCCTGCCGCCGTCGAACGTCGCTGCGAAGAAGCCGGGTTTCTCACCATTCACGAGTGAGATTGCCAGACGTGCGGGCAAGTTTGCGCCGGTCTCGCGTAACTGGCGCGCGTCGTTCTCGAGCGCAAGTTTTTGGGCGCGATCGTTAGCCGGACCGGGTGTTGCCTGGCCAATTTTCTGCGCCGTATCGTCAGTGAACCTGAATACGGCGGTCTTAAAGTCGGATTCAATATTCTCGGCGCCGAGCAGGCGTTTGACGTTGTCTTTTTCGAACTCGTTTGGCGGCGTTTCCGCGGTGAACCTTCCTTCACCGATAAACACAGCGCCCGTCGTCTGACCATTCACCGGTTCACTGAAATAGACAGTGCCGGTGAGCGAGATTTCGGTGCGATCTTTCTTCAATACCAACGCGTTCACCTGGGCGGAACCACCGCTCAAGGTGAAATTCTTCAGTTGGTTATAGGTTTGTTTTTCTGACGATCCGGCATCCTGCGCAAACGCGCTGGAAGAGCCGAGGATTAGGGTAAGTACGATACACCCGAACAAAAAAAGGGGACGCAGGGAGGGGATATTCTTCATTTGAGGGATCTCCGAGGTTAAAGTAATTCGTCCGTGAGAAAAACGGTGTTGTCACGAACGTTACAGTGAATCAAAAAGATGGCGCTTAGTCCAGCCTTGATTTAACATCCGTGGTATTATCCCGGCACAAAATTCGCCATGACAACCCAAGCCAGTAACCTTGAGCAGTTCCTGGGAGATTTTCGCTCAACAGTCGTGAATGCGACAGAGCGTTTGCGAACTATCTCTCGCGGAACAAAGCGCCCGAAAATCGTCGCCTGACAAGTGGTCGATAAAGGAAGTACTGGGTCACTTAATCGACTCGGCCGCCAACAATCACCAGCGTTTTGTGCGGGCGCAGTTTACCGACGACCTCGTGTTTCCGGGTTACGAACAGGAGAATTGGGTCAACGCGCAGAAGTATAACGACGAGGCGTGGAGCGACATGGTCCAACTATGGAGTTCCTATAACCTGCATCTGCTGCACGTGATTGCCGCGATTCCCAAAGCTACTTTAACGCGAGCACGAATACGCCATAACCTGGACCAGATTGCGCTGCGCCCTGTTGATAAGGACGACCCGACGACACTTGATTATTTCGTTCGCGATTACCTGGTCCATATGAAGCACCATCTCGATCAGATCTTTGCACTGGATTCCAATTAGTCATAGGAGCTTTCAATGGCATACACAATCGAGGAACTTAAACATAAAACCCTCGCCGATTTGCGCGAGATCGCGAAAGGCATCGAACACGAGGCCGTTCAGGGATACACGCAATTGAACAAACCGCACCTGATCACGGCACTCGCCAAGGCGCTCGGCATTAAGCACGAGCATCATGAAGTTGTAGGCGTAGACAAGGCCAGCATCAAGGCACGCATTCGTCAGTTAAAAACAGAGCGCGAAGCCGCGCTCACCGCTCACGATCACGCGCAGCTCAAAGTCGTGCGCCGGACTATCCACCGGTTGAAGCGTCGCATTCACAAAGCCACCGTTTAGCTCGTTGTTCGTTGAATCCGGAGTAGAAACATGAAAAAGACCATCAATCTCAACGTGAATGGTGTCTCTCACAGTGACGAGGTCGAACCACGCATGCTCCTCGTTCACTATCTGCGTGACGTTCTGGAACTCACTGGAACGCACGTCGGTTGCGAGACGTCTCTATGCGGCGCGTGTACCGTGATGCTCGACGGGCAGGCGGTGAAGTCGTGCACGATGTTCGCCGTGCAAGCGGACGGATCGTCGGTGACGACAATCGAGGGGTTTGCGAAAAATGGCGAGCTGCATCCGGTCCAGGAAGGGTTCTGGGAACGACACGGATTGCAGTGCGGCTATTGCACGCCGGGAATGATCGTCGCTGCCGCGCAGTTGCTCGATCGCAACGCCAATCCGTCGCGCGAAGATATCTGCCACGGGCTCGAAGGCAATCTCTGCCGCTGCACCGGTTACCAGCACATCATCGAAGCTGTTGAGTACGCCGCGAAGAAAGTCAGTGGTCAGTAGTCAGTAGTCAGTAGTCCGTGTTGTAGCGGGTTCCGCGACTGACAACTGACCACTGACAAAGACCAAAAACCAAGAACAAAGTACAAAGAGCAAAGAACAAATCCCGGAGGTCGTTATGGCAAACAAATACGTCGGCCAACGAGTGAAACGCACTGAGGATCCTCGACTGATCAAGGGTCTGGCCCATTATGTCGACGACATCAGTCTGCCAAAGACTTTGCACGTCGCGTTCGTGCGCTCAATTTACGCCCACGCAAAGATTACGGCCATCGATACGTCGGTCGCGTTGGCTACCCCCGGAGTCGTCGCTATCTACACGGGCGCGGACGTCGCGGACAAGATTGGACCAGTTCCCTGCGCGGGCGCGTTGCCGGATCTGAAAGTTCCCGATCATCGCGTGCTCGCGAAAGACAAAGTCTATTTCATGGGCCATCCGATCGTCGCCGTTGTTGCGACCGATCGTTACGTCGCCCGAGATGCGTGCGAACAGGTCGTCGTTGATTATGACGAACTGCCCGTGGTCACCGATGTAGAAGCAGCGGCGGCGGGCGGCCCGGTCATCCACGACGGCTTCGGCGACAACATCGCGTACCGGTTGACCTCCGGCGAAGGCGACATCGATGCCGCGTTTTCAGCCGCCGACCGCACCGTGAAACAACGTGTGCTGCATCAACGGCTCGCACCGATTGCGATGGAGCCTCGCGGCGTTCTGGCGCGCTACTTTCCAGGCGAAGAAGAGTTGACGTTGTGGTCGTCAACACAGATCCCGCACCTGATGCGCACGCAGGTTGCGCTAATGATCGGAATTCCGGAAAACAAGTTGCGCGTGATCACACCGGAAGTCGGCGGCGGATTTGGATCCAAGTTAAACGTCTACGCGGAGGAGGCGTTGCTTGGTTGGATCTCGATGCAGTTGGGCAAGCCAGTTAAATGGATCGAGACGCGTCGCGAAAACATCCAGGCCACGATTCACGGACGCGGACAGATCGGCGAGGTTGAAATCGCTTTCAAGAACGATGGGACGATCACTGGTCTGCGCTACAGCGTGTTTGCCGATCTCGGTGCGTATCATCAACTGCTTACACCGGCGATTCCGACGTTGACCGGGCTGATGCTCTCCGGCGCGTACAAGATCCCGGCGATTCAGATGAACATCACCGCCTGCTTCACAAACAAGATGGCCACGGACGCGTATCGCGGCGCTGGCCGTCCGGAAGCAACCTACATCGTCGAACGCGCCCTCGATCTCGTAGCCTTGGATCTCGGTGTTGATCCCGCGGAAGTAAGGCGCAAGAACTTCCCTGCCTCAAACGAGTTCCCGTTTCACACCGCTACCGGTCTCGACTACGACAGCGGCGATTACGAAGCAGCGTTGGATAAAGCCCAACAGATCGCCGGTTACACCAAGCTCCGCGAAGATCAGAAGAAGGCTCGCGAAGAAGGACGTTTGATTGGCATCGGTATTTCGACTTACGTGGAGATCTGCGCGCTTGGTCCATCACAGGCGATGCCCGCAGGTGGCTGGGAAAGCGCGACGGTCCGTATCGAACCGACCGGCAAGGTCACAGTCCTCACCGGTGCTTCTCCGCACGGCCAGGGACAGGAGACTTCGTTTGCGCAGATCGCCGCTGATGAACTCGGCGTCAACCTCAACGACGTCACGGTCATTCACGGCGATACAGGCGTGGTCCAATACGGCATCGGCACTTTTGGCAGCCGCGCAACTGCTGTCGGTGGCACAGCGGTCTTTATCGCGATTCAGAAGTTGAAAGAGAAAGCGGACAAGATTGCCGCGCACATGTTGCAGGCTGATGCTACGCGACTCTCATTCGAAGGCGGGAAGTATTCGTTGCAGAAAGCGGCAGCCGCAGCGGCCACTGGAGTATCTGAACCCGTTGTGCCGGTCGGCCAGGCGCCCGCCGCCGCTCTGCCGGAACCGGAAGTTGAAGGCCGGTCGAATGTGACGATTCAGGAGATCGCGCTTGCTGCACATATCGCGAAAGATCTCCCGCCCGATACCGAGCCCGGACTCTCAGCCACCTACTTCTTCGAACCGAAGAACTTCACGTTCCCGTTCGGGACGCACATCGCGGTTGTCGAAGTCGATCGCGAAACGGGCGACATTGAGTTTCTTCGTTACGTCGCGGTTGACGATTGCGGCCGCGTGATCAATCCGCTGCTCGTAGATGGACAGGTGCACGGCGGCATCGTGCAGTCGATCGGGCAGGCGCTGTTCGAGGAAGTTGTTTACAACGAAGATGGACAGTTGGTCACGGGCACGTTAATGGACTACGCGGTGCCACGCGCGTCGCATGTTCCGAACTTCGAACTCGATCGCACCGAGACGCCAACGCCGGTTAATCCGCTTGGCGTGAAGGGAGTCGGCGAGGCGGGAACGATCGGCGCTACGCCTGCGATTGTTGGTGCAGTCATCGACGCGCTTGCGCCGTTTGGTGTGAAGCATCTCGATATGCCGATCAAGCCCGAGAACATTTGGCGCGTTATCAAAGGCCACTGACGATAGGAGAGCATGAAATGATTCCCGCACAATTCGATTATCAGGCGCCCGCGACTCTCGAAGAAGCTGTTTCGTTGCTGGCAGCGGATCCGGATGGCGCAAAGGTGCTTGCCGGCGGTCACAGTCTCATCCCAGCGATGAAGCTCCGGTTTGCGCAACCACAGTTGCTGGTCGACATCGCGCGGATCAAGTCGCTCGCCTACATTCGTGAAGAAGGCGATCAGATATTAATCGGCGCTACGACCACGCACTATCAACTCGAGTCGTCGGATCTGTTGAAGCAGATCTGTCCGTTGTTACCCGCGTGTGCGGGAAGCATTGGCGACGTTCAAGTGCGGAACAAGGGAACGATCGGCGGGAGCCTGGCCCACTCCGATCCGGCGGGCGATTGGCCGGCAGCGGCGCTCGCGCTTGGCGCAGAGCTCGTGCTGACAGGACCAAACGGTGAACGAACTGTGAAGGCCGACTCGTTCTTTATCGATCTGTTAACGACGGATATTCAGCCTGGCGAGATCCTGCGTGAGATTCGTATCAAGAAACCGTCGGGACGTTTTGGACAGGCTTACCAAAAAGTGCCGCATCCGGCGTCGGGTTACGCCGTGGTCGGCGTCGCCGTCCACATCAGCTTGAACGCCGATGGCTCATGCTCCAGCGCTGGCGTCGGTGTCACAGGTGTATCGACCAAAGCCTTCCGCGCGCAGGGTGTCGAATCCGCTCTCGCGGGCGCAACGCTCGACGATCAAACCATCGCAGCAGCGGCAGCAAAAGTCTGCGACAACATCAACGCGACCACCGACCTCTACGCCTCCGGCGACTACCGCCGCCACCTGGCCGAGGTCCACACCCGCCGCGCCATCAAAGCCGCATTGGCGAGTGCGAAGTAGGATTGGATGAATTCACTCTGACTGGCGTCGCGCCTTCGCGATGAAGTCCTCGACGTCGGCGAGCTTCCGCGGGAGAGCTTCGCTCATCCAGCGGACGCCGTTCTCCGTGATTAGCATGTCGTCTTCGATGCGGACGCCGATCCCTTTGTACTTCTCAAACGCCGGACGCACTGCAGCGACGAATTTTTCCCACTCAGATTGGGTGAAACCCGGCGGCATCTGGTCCAACGCGTCAAGACGCACGTATATGCCCGGCTCGTTGGTGAAGACAACTCCCGGTACAAACCTCGCTCCGCCACCAACGTCGTGAACGTTCATACCCAGCCAGTGCGACGTTCCGTGCATGAACCACAGCCGGTGCTGGTTCGAATTGCGATCGGTAATCAATCCCAACTTCAACAGACCGTCCTTGATAACTTCCGTTCCCGCTCTGATTCACGTCAGAAAGCGTTGCGCCGGGTTTTGAAGCGACGGCGACTGCTTCCTGCGCGTCGTACACGATCTGATAGATCGCGGCCTGCGCAGGCGAGAACTTTCCATTGACCGGGAACGTGCGCGTGATGTCCGCCGTGTAGTGATCGTACTCAGCGCCCACGTCCATCAGAATCAAGTCTCCGGCTTTCACCGGACCTTGCGATTCAATGTAGTGAAGCGTCGTCGCGTTTGGACCACAACCGACGATGTCCGGGTAACCCCAGTTGTCTGCATTGCGAAGCTTGAACGTGTACGCGACCTCGGCATCGACCTCGTATTCCCATTTCGCATTTATCGCCGACACCCACGAGCGCTGGTGCGCTTCGATACTGATGTCGATCGCATGCTGCATGATCCGCAACTCCATCGGCGACTTCACCAAACGCATCTCCGTGAAGATGTTCCAGGCATTGCGGATTCCATAGCCTGAAGCGGTCGTACCCCAGTCCGCAGCAAAACGTTGCTCGTTCCTGTACTCGCGGCTTTCGCGACTCCCCGGCATCAGCATGTACAACCCAGCCTCGCCTTTGGCCGCTGCGTCGAACAATGTGACGAAACCATGGTCGTTATTCAGTGCCATGTCGCGAGGCAAATCCGACATGAAGATGTTTTCCGGTTTCGGACGGTACGGTTGCCGATTCCGCAAAGCCGTGATGAACGGCTGAAACTCAGTGTTTTGCCAGATCTCGCGAACACCCGATAGCTGGTGCGCCTCTTCGGCGCTATACATGTGTCCGTTCCACGTTTCACTCAACGGACTCCGTCGCGGCAGAAACAGAATCTCTTTATGTTTCGCGTTACCAGGCAACAACACGAGCGTTGCGTTTTTTTGCTTCAGGTTCGTCAGGTAGTAAAGGTTGTTTTCCTGACGATACGGATAATCAACGTCGTTTGCATAATTGCGCGGTTCGGTACTGAACAGAATCAGCAACCCTTTCGAACCGACGCTCTGCGCCACACGTTCACGGCGTTGCGCGAGCTCGGCAACTCGATCTTTGTCGTTGAAGACAGGCGCGGGGGGAGCGACTCGGATGTTTGGAGCTGCCCGTCGTTCATTGATCGCACGCACCGACACGCCGGCAGGCGCGACGAGTGCAACGATAGCGACACAAAGTGCGAGGACTACAAAAACGATCCGTGTGGCTCTTAACGCTTTCATTGTTTCTCCCTCGATAAAGACAGACTAGGGCGTTGGAGTAGGTGGCGGTTGTTGCTGACGAGGCTGCTGCCGCCGCGGCTGACGTTGCGGATTCAGTACGGTGCGCTTGCCTTCAGGATTTACAAACACGCGAGTTCCATCAGGCATGGAAATCATTTGCGATCCGTCGGGGAAGTTACGAATAGTGACTCCGCCAGGCAACACTCGAGTCGTTGGTTTGCGCGGTCGCGGAAAAGCACCCACCTCGGGCGGGTTCGGCACCTGCGGATCGACTTGCGGATCGGAGTGCGCCGGCGCATCAGCTTCCGCCTCAGCGCGTGCTGCGTCAGCTTCACGTGCTTTCTTTTGTGCGTCTGCGCGGTCTGTTTTTTCCGGCTTTTTCGCAACCGGCGCACTGGACTTTTCTTCTTCGGCCACGTCTTCCTCGGCTTGTGCTTGCGCCTGATCTTCTGGTGTCGGCGCGACACTGGGCGTCGCAGTGGCAGAGGTTTCTGCCGGCGCAGGCGTTTGGACCACCGAGCCGTTGCGATTCTGAATCGCGAAGAATGCCATGACACCGCAAGCGAGCAATATCACAGCGGCCCCGGAAGCGATCCAGGGGAAGATGCGTCTACGTTCGTTCACAGGCCTCACGACAGTCGTTTCGCCAACTGGAACCGTCTGTCGTCCCGCGACAGTTTCGGTTGGAATCGCCGCGACCGTGCTCGACGCCGCAGGCGGAAACAGCACCGTTTGCGCTTCACCGCGATCGACAACAGTGGCGACGCGATTCGCTGAGTGAAGATCTCTCTGCATGTCAGCGGCCGTGGCATATCGCTGATCGCGATTCTGCGCCATCGCCTTCGCTAGAAATGTATCGACGTCAGGCGGGACCGCCGCGTTCGCAACACTTGCCATCTGCAAAGGATCCGGTTGGCCGTTAACCACTGCGGCCGCACGTGACAATGCATCAGGCGGCTTCACGCCCGTCATCAAGTGATAGAGTGTGGCACCGAGTGAATAAAGATCGCTGCGCGAGTCGGTGCCGAGTGCTTGAATCTGTTCGAGCGGCGCGTAGTTTGGCGTGTAGCCAAAAATGCTGGCCGAGGTCGTCACGCGCGAGATGTCACCGGCCTGGCCTTTTGCGAGACCGAAGTCGAGCAGAATTATTTGTCCGCGCGGCGTCAGTTTCAGGTTCTGCGGCTTGATGTCGCGGTGAACGATCTGCGGGTCTTGCGTGTGGAGGTAGTCGAGTGCATCGAGCAGTTGATCCGCCCAGGTCAGGACCTGATCCGCCGGAAACGGTCCGCGCTTGCGCGCCATCTTCTCCGAGAGATCATCGCCAGGGATGAATTGCATGACGAGAAACTGACCATCGCCCTCGGAAAAATGGTCGCTGACTCGCGGAAGCGCGGGATGATGCAACCGCGCCAGAAGTCGTGCCTCACGTTCAAATTGCTTGCGCAAACGTTCATCGGCAAACAACGTCTCTTTCAACGCCACTGTCGTATCGAGTCGTTGATCGACGGCCTCGTAAACTGCGCCCATTCCGCCCTGCCCGAGTTGACGGACGATGCGATACCGGCCTTGCAGGATTGTTTCTGGCGTCAGCATTAGTAGGTAAACACCACGAACGGGGCAAACGAGGCGATTATACACGCGCGCTACACGAACTGGACTGTACTTTGGCTTGCTTTCGTGTGTTCAGTGGTTCAGTCCGGTCAGATTGACGTGATGCTCCCGCAAGAGATACAAAGCACAACTAAGTACTGACAAAGCGGACCAAGCACAAAAGCCAATCGGCTCTGATTAACAATAAGGTATCCTACAGCGCGTGAACGAAAGTAATGTCGAAGTAATCGATGTTGGCCCACCCAGACGGCGACGGCTGAGGATCTGGATTATTGTCGCTGCCATCATTCTATTCTTTTCGTTTTCACGAATAGTCTCTGTTTATCTTTCCGCGTTATGGTTTGGGTCGATCGGCTATTCGTCAGTCTACTGGTACGTATTCAAAACCAAACTCGCGCTCTTCGCAGTCTTTACAGTTTTGACCGCTTTACTGCTGAGCGCGACCTTCCTGCTCTTTCAACGATTGTTTGGCGCCTACGCTTTCGAAAACCGCACAATCATCCTCAACAATCAACCGTTTCAATTCTCACCAGCGAAATTCATTCGCCCACTCGGGTGGGGCGTCTCGATTTTGTTTGGTCTGATTTACGGTTTCGATCTCAAGGACGACTGGCGTCAGTTCGCGCTTTACTGGCATCAGCCTGCAACCACTTTTCACGATCCAATCTTCGGGAAGTCGCTCGGTTTCTATCTGTTTTCATTACCACTCTACGACGCGCTCAGCTCATGGCTACTCGGCGTAACGTTCATCATTCTCATCGCCGCAATTCTCTATTCGCTGCTTGGGCTTCCGCAAACGGTACTTAAGCCGAGCGTTCGCTGGTCTTCAGGCGCGGCTTTTCGCGCAGTTTGTTGCGCGCTGGCGCTGGTTCTACTGGTGTTAAGCTGGCGTACTTACCTGTCGCGTTTTCCGTTTCTCTGGCAGGACCATGCTACGTTCTCCGGCGTCACCTACACCGAAGCGAACTACACGCTTCCCGCACTGCTCTTCGTCTCGATAGCGCTCATAATCGCGGCGATCATCTCGCTCGTGAACGCGTTCGTTGCGCGCCGTTTTAGTTTGTTATTGATCGCGATCGCGATTCCTGTTGCGGTCTATCTTGTTGGCGTGGTCCTTATACCGTCGTACATCCAGAGTTTCATCGTTAAGCCCAATGAGCTCGACCGCGAAGCGCCGTACATCAGTCACAACATTGAATGGACGCGCCGAGGTTTCGGACTAGACCAGATCGAATCGCGCGAATTCGATCCGGAACCGTCCACCGCCGCGATCGACATTAACAACAACCGCGAAACGCTCGAGAACATTAGGCTATGGGACTGGCGCGCGCTCCAGGATGCACTGCGACAAGTCCAGGCAATCCGCACTTACTACGACTTTCCAGACGTCGACGTCGATCGTTATGTCATTGGCGGTCACACGCGTCAAATGATGACCGCGCCGCGTGAGATCAACGATTCAAAGCTGCCGCAGCAATCGCGCAACTGGATCAATGAACGACTGATCTACACGCACGGCTATGGCATCACGATGAACACTGCCAACGGCTTCACTCCGGAAGGCCTGCCGCATTTTGTCCTCTCAAACATGCCGGTGCAGTCATCCGCACCCGAGATCAAAATCACGCGGCCGGAAATCTATTTTGGTGAACTGACGGACCGGTATGTTTACGTGAACACACGGCAGCAGGAGTTTGACTATCCGCAGGGCGATACGAACGCCACGACGAACTACCAGGGCACCGGAGGAATTCGCGTCGGCGGCTGGGGTCGCCGTATGTTGCTCGCCTGGGGTCTTGGCGACCTGTCAAAGTTGCCGTTTTCTGACGACGTTACGAGCGAGAGCCGCGTTCTGATGCGACGAACGATCCGCGACATCGTTAACGGCGTCGCGCCGTTTCTGACTTACGACCGAGATCCTTACATCATCGTCAGCAATGAAGGCCGTCTCTTCTGGATGATGGACGCCTACACGGAATCGTCCTACTTCCCTTACTCGACACATCACGACGTCGCCGGAGATTCGATCAACTACATCCGTAACAGCGTGAAGGCAGTCATCGACGCTTATAACGGGACGGTCCATTTTTACGTTTTCGACAACGCCGATCCATTACTCGTCGCCTACAGACGCATCTTTCCCGGACTATTTCGCGACGCGAATGAAATGCCGGCGGATCTGCGCACGCACGTTCGTTATCCGGAAACACTGATACGCGCCCAGGGCGAGGTCTACAGCCTCTACCACACGCAGAACCCGAAAGTGTTTTTCCAGCGCGAAGACGTGTGGAGCGTCGCGCAGCACGTCACTGTCAATAACGAAGGAAAGCAGCAAACCGCGCCGATTGATCCTTATTTCGTGTTGATGCAGCTGCCGGGTGAACAGCAGAAGAACGAGTTTGTGCTGATTCTGCCGTTCACGCCCGCAAGCCGGAACAACATGATCGGTTGGATAGCGGGTCGCAGCGATGGAGAAAACTACGGCAAGCTCGTGGGTTACAACTTCCCCAGCTCGCGACTCATCGATGGTCCAACGCAGATCGAGGCACGTATCGATCAGAATGCGCAACTGTCAGGCCAGTTTACGCTGTGGAACGCGCAGGGATCGCGCGTGATTCGCGGGCATCTGCTGGTGATACCGATCGGGCGCTCGTTGATCTTCGTCGAGCCGATCTACTTGCAGGCGCAAAGGAGTCCGATGCCTGAATTGCGTTTGGTAGTGCTCGCGACGCAGGAAAAGCTGGCGTACGGTCAAACGTTCGGGGAAGCAATGAACAATCTCTTCGGCGAAGCCGCCGTAGCGCAACCGCCGCCTCCATCTGGTCAGGAAGCACCGCGGGAAGGTGGTCAACAACCGGCTCCGTCAGCAACGCCGGCTCAGAATCTGCAACAGTTAATCAACCGCGCGATTCAGGAGTTTGACGATTACCAAAAACTTTTAGCGCAGGGAAAATTCGCCGAAGCCGGTCAGAAACTCGAGCAGCACAAACGCACCCTCGACGAGATTCGCAGACTAAATCGATAACTGAATCAACGCCTGTTCGCCTCGATCTTCTCCAACAGTTTCTTCGACTTTTCCACGGCGGTTTTGTGTTCGGCCACGTATTTCGGATCGGGTGTCGTAGCCATCACCGTCTCAATCTGTTTCTTAGCGTCCGCATCCCGATTGTCCGATTCGTACGCCTGCGCGAGGTGATAGCGCATCAGTGAGTGGTTCGGATTGAACTTCACTCCCTTTTCAAGGTACTCAATCGCCTTTGAAGTGTCGCCGCCAAACATGCGTGGCGCTTGCAAGTAAAGGCGGCCTAGACCGAGGTACGCGCTGTAGCCCTGATAAGTCTCATCGATCTTCAGCACCGCATCCATCTCGGTCTTGATGTCGTTAAAGCTGGAGAGGTTCGCGATCGTGCTGTGGGACGCTGCGCCACCGTAATTTGCTCCAAGCCAGAAGTGGCCTTCCGGTTTATCCCCCTGGAGTTTGACGGCCGATTTTCCCGCCTCCGTGCCGCCGCGAAACATGTTGTCGCGTTCATCGTCGTTCTCTGTATGGTCGCCAACGTAGAAGCTCGCCCGCGCCAGTTTCCACGCCGCCTCGTAGTTGCTGTAATCCGCGGTTCTGGCCTGCCGCAGCGCCGCTACCGCCACTCTCGCCTTTGCCAAATCTTCGCGTCCCTCCCACAGCGCCTCAGCTTCGGCAAGACGGTCGGCCGCCATTTTGGCGTCGGTGCTGCCAGTGAGGCTGGTGGTCGTTTCCGGACCGCCTCGGTCGCATGAAATACCAGTTAAAGCAATAGAAAAAACAGCACATCCGATAAGTGCAGATCGCAGTTTTTGCTGGCTTTTCTTAAGATTTACCATTCAAGAACCTCCGATTGTCTAGTATTGCTATACAGTTTGTAATACTTTTGCTTTCGGTTGCTCAAAATCAAACGAATTACGGTATAGTGGCTCACCTAAACGCTGGAGGAGAGCTTGGCGGGGGCAGCATTCTACGATCTTGAAGGCACGCTGGTGAGCACCAACCTGGTGCACACCCTTTCGTTCTACGCAGGCCGCCAGCAGGGGCTGATGGCCAGTTTCAAGAAGAGCGCGGCCACGTTCCTGAGCCTTCCGGTGTTCGCGGTCACGGACCAGTATAGCCGAAAAGTCTTTAACGACCTCTATTTCAAGCGTTATAAGGGCCAGTCAGAAGACCGGCTCCGGTATTTCGCGCAGGATTTATTTGAGGATGTAATCAAGCCCGCGGTTTTTCCGGGCACCTACGAGCTGATTGATAAGTCGCGCAGCCTGGGGCTGCGACAAGTCGTGATAACGGGCGCTCTCGACCTGTCGGTCAAACCGCTTATGGAGCACCTGGGAATCACTGAATACGTCACAAACCGGCTGGAATTCGTGAACGGCATGGCCACGGGGCGGCTCTTGCCACCTGTGATGGCCGCAGCCACGAAGGCCTCGTGGATCAGGACCTACGCGGAACGTGAGGGCATCAGCCTGAGCGATTCATTCGCTTATACCGACAGCATGAGCGACCTGCCTATGTTGTCGATCGTCGGTCATCCGGCTGTGATCAATCCCGACATGAGGTTGCGGCAAACCGCACTTCATCACGACTGGCCGATACTGAACCTAAAATAGAGCCACAAGAAGCACAAAAAAGAGGCCACAAAAGGCACAAGGGCCGGAAAGACTTATGGCGCTTCAACTCAGAAGAAAAACCCACGAATCGGTTGTCTACATCGACCGCGACAGCGCTCCGCGCATCATTCCGTCCGGCGAAGACTTCATTCTGGAAGACTTACCGATCGGTACTCGAGTTCTTTATCCAAATCCGTCGATCAAGGGACTGCCGAACCGAGAAGCCGCGATCCGTTACGCGCTTAATCACCCGCATGGCTGCGATCCGTTGTTCGCGCAACTCGAACCCGGCATGCGCGTCACGATCGCCGTCGACGACATCAGTCTTCCCTTGCCGCCGATGGCTACACCCGACATTCGCCAGACAATTCTCGAAATCGTTTGCGACATGCTCGCCGGTCATGGCGTCGACGACGTTCACATCATCATCGCCAACTCGTTGCACCGGAAGATGACCGAGTGGGAGATGAAGCGAATGTCCGGGCCTCGAATCTTTGCCGATTACTACCCGGACCGCTATTACAACCACGATGCCGAGTGGGCCGATGGTCTCATCAAGATCGGCGAAACACGTCACAAAGATCCGCTTGTACTGAATCGCCGTGCAGCCGAAAGCGATCTGCTGATTTACGTCAACATTAATCTGGTGCCGATGGATGGTGGTCACAAGTCAGTCGCCGTTGGCCTCTGTGATTACGAGTCGTTGCGCATGCACCACGACCCGCAGACGATCCGCGATTCAGACAGTTACATGGATCCGGCTCGTTCCGCGTTGAATCACAAGGTCATTAAACTCGGCAAGATCGTCGACGAGACGCTAAACGTTTTCCACATTGAAACCGCCATCAACAACCGGATGTACGGCGCGGACATGGATTTCCTGTTGCGCAACGAAGACGACTTCAGCGCTTTCGATCGCATGAAGTTTGAAGCGATGCGCTACACGATGAACAAACTGCCGCGTCAGGCGCGCCGGAAGCTGCTGCATTCGCGGCCGGCGCAATACGAGATGATCGCGTGTCACGCGGGAAAGACTGAACCGGTACACGAGCGAATCGTCGCAAAGGGTTTTGAGCAGTACGCGATTCCGATCCGTGGTCAGGCCGACATTCTGATCACAGGCATTCCCGACATCTCACCTTACAACGTTTATTCGATTTTGAATCCGTTGCTGGTCCAGGTGATGGCGCTCGGTTATCACTTCAATTTCTATCGCAATAAGCCGCTGTTGAAGAAGGGCGGCGTGATGATCATCAATCATCCGTGCTACGACGAGTTCGATCACGACTTTCATCCGAGCTACATCGAGTTTTTCAATCGTCTGCTGCCGGAGACTCGTGACGCTTTCACGTTGCGCGAGAAATACGAACGCGAGTTTGCAAACAATCCGAGTTATATCGAGATGTACCGACGCGGCAACGCCTATCACGGCGCGCATCCGTTTTTCATGTGGTACTGGGGCGAGAATGGCCGCCAGCACGTCGGGCGCGTGATCGCCGCCGGTGCAGAAAATGCGCACGTGCCTGCGATGCTTGGTTGGGAACGCGCTGACAACCTGACCGAAGCGATCGCCATGGCGCGAAGTTATATGGGGAATTCAGCGCAGATCACGATGCTGCATCAGCCAGTGATCGCCGTCGCAGATATGGAATAGATTGGTCATATATCATTTGACATTTCTCATTTGTCATTTGGGCAGAGTTGCCGCGCGCCCGAGACGAAACGGATACGGCTTGAAATGACAAATGAGAAATGTCAAATGATATATGACCAATGACCGGGGTTTTATATGAATCTCTCTCCGACCGAGATCTACAACGACCGCAAGATCTTCCTGATTGGAAGCACGGGCTTCCTCGGTAAGGTGACGCTCAGCATGTTGCTGCATCGCTTTCCGAACGTCGGAAAGATCTATCTCACGGTGCGCGCGCGGTCGCAGGAAGAGTCCGAAACACGATTCTGGAACAACATCATCACCGCGCCGCCGTTCGATCCGTTGCGCGAGCGCTACGGCAGCGCGCTCGAGGGTTTCGTCAACGATAAGGTCGTCGTTCGCGGCGGCGACATCGCCGAAACCAACTTCGGTTACAGCGAGGAAGAAGCGCAGGCGATTGCCGACGACATCGACATCATCATCAATTCCGCCGGCAACGTAACGTTTAACCCCACACTCGAAAGCGGCCTGCGCACAAACGTCGTCGGGACGCAAAACGTGATCGCCTTCGCAAAACGGATGAAGCGACCGGCGCTGGTCCATGTGTCGACCTGTTTCGTCGCAGGTAATCGAGCCGGAGCGCGTTTGGGAGAACGATCCCGTAATCGGCTACTTCCCGCGTCACAACGAGCCCGAGATGAAGGGCGTTCAGTTCTCCGTCGAACAGGAGATCGCTGACTGCGCGAAACTCGCCGATCGCGTTCGAGACGAAGCGCGCGACGCGATGATGGCCGCCCGTTTTCGCGAATCTGCTCGTAAACGGCTGATGGAAGAAGGACGCGACGTCGACGATCCCGATGCACTCGGTCTGGCAGTTGCTCGCGAGCGAAAAGTCTGGACGCGCACGCGACTAACCGATCTGGGCGTCGAACGCGCGGCGTACTGGGGTTGGCCCAACATCTACACCTACACGAAGTCGCTTGGCGAACAACTCGTCGCCGCCGAGACGGACATCGTTCGCAGCATAGTGCGGCCCAGCATCGTCGAGTCGGCTATGTCGTACCCGTTCCCGGGTTGGAACGAAGGCTTCACGACTACGGCGCCGATCATCTTCCTGATTCGCAAAGGCCAAACGCAGATTCCCGCGAACGATAAACTGATCCTCGACATCACGCCGGTCGACCAAGTCGCATCCGTGATGCTCGCGGTTTCCGCGCAGGCGTGTGTTGAAGAGCCACAACTCGTCTTCCAGGCAGCCACTGGCGATTCGAATCCCAACAACATGGAGCGAATCATCGGTCTGGTCGGTCTCGACAAGCGCAAGCACTTTCAGGAGAAAGAGACCGGCGTCAAGTTTTTCAATCAGATCGCTGCGCGCATGGAACCGCGTCCCGTTTCGACGTCGCAGTACGAACGAACTTCCGTGCCGATGTTCAACTCCGCGGCGAAGAAAGCCTCGTCGTTGCTCGACCGAGTGCGACCGCGTTGGGGCGGCGGGCGTTTCGGCGAGGTAATCGATCTCGTAAAAACCAACGTCGAACGCGTTGAAGAGCTGACGCGAGAAACGACCGAAGCATTCGACATGTTTCGGCCATTCACAGTCGAGAACGCGTATGTCTTTCGTTCCGACAACGTGCGTTCGTTGTTCGATCGCATCAGCGAAGACGAAAGATCCTTTTTAACCTGGAACCCTGAAAAGTTTGACTGGTACGACTACTGGCTCAACATTCACTTACCGGGACTGACGAAGTGGGTATTCCCAACTCTCGAAGACGAGATGCGGGCGAAACCGAAGCGCGTCTACACGTATCGCGATCTGCTGGAACTGTTCGAAACGTCGACGAAGCGTCACGCGACACGCGTCGCGATGCGCATTGAACGCGACGGTCGCAAGGAGCAATACACCTACGCCGATCTGCGCGAGCTCGCGACTCGCGTGGCGGGGTTCCTTGCAAGCCACGGCATCAAGCAGGGCGACCGCGTGATGCTCGTCAGCAGCAACGCGCCCGAGTGGGGCATGACGTATTTCGGTGTGCTGAAAGCAGGTGCGACGTGTATCCCCTGCGATCCGGAGAGCTCGACCGCCGAGATACTCAACTTTGCTCGCGCCGGCAACGCCGCCGGCATCATTACCAGCCAAGCCATTGTCGACGACCATCCGGATCTACAAGAACGGCTTAAAGAACAAGGTTTGACTCGTTTCTGGAGGTACGACGAAGTATTTGAATTACCCGACGAGCAAACTGAAGACGAACGCATCGCACTACTGCCGCAAAAAGCACATGCTCAAAGTGTTGCCTCCTTGATCTTTACGTCCGGAACGACGGGTCAACCGAAAGGCGTAATGCTCTCGCATCGAAATCTGTCGAGTATGGTGTCGATGCTTTCGTCAGTATTCGACATGAGCACGAGCGACGGTGTGTTGTCCGTTCTTCCGTTGCATCACACGTTTGAGTTTTCAACCGGTTTTCTTACTCCGCTGAGTCGCGGCGCGCAGATCACCTATCTTCCGGAACTCACCAGCGACGCGCTTGCACGCGCGATCAAGAACGGACACGTAACGGGCATGGTCGGCGTGCCGGCGTTGTGGGAACTGCTTCACCGCCGCATCAAAAACCGGCTCTACGAACGCAGCGACTGGATCGGTAAAACTGCCGACAACCTCATCCGCGCCAACGCCTGGCTGCGCGACAAGACCGCCGTGAACGCAGGACAAGTTCTGTTCTATCCGATTCACGAAGGACTCGGCGGCCGCATTCGTTATTTCATCAGCGGCGGCTCGGCGTTGAGCGAGAAGATTCAGCGCGATTTCTACGGTCTCGGCTTCACGATCCTCGAAGGTTACGGTCTGACCGAAGCATCGCCCGTGTTGACCGTCACGCGTCCCGAGAATCGTATGCTCAGCGGCACAGTCGGCAAGCCTTTACCGGGCGTTGAAGTGCGCATTGCGGAACCTGACGCGACCGGCGTCGGCGAAGTGATCGCGCGTGGTCCAAACATCATGTTGGGCTACTACGAAGACGAAGCCGCGACGAAGAAAACGCTCGTCGAACGCTGGCTCTACACCGGAGATCTCGGACGGGTTGACGACGACGGCAATCTCTACCTCGTGGGCCGCTCAAAAGAGATCATCGTCGATACGAACGGTAAGAACGTATATCCCGACGAACTGGAAGAGCTTTACCTAAACTCTCCTTACGTCAAAGAACTCAGTATCGTTGGTTTGCCGGATGGCATCGGGGAGAAGGTCGCATGCCTGGTAGTTGCCGACGACGAATATGACATTTCGCTTTCGCGCGCGGCGCTGCATCGCCAGGTCGAAGAGCATTTCCGCGAGGTCTCCGCTTCCCTGCCCTATTACAAACGCGTCAAGGTGATGCACTTCACTGACATCGAACTGCCGCGCACCGCGACTCGCAAAGTGAAACGGCGCGAAGTGGTCCAGATCATGGAGTCGCTCGAAGAGACGCAGAAGTCCGGTCGAAAGGCGACGGCGCGCGAAGTCGCTGACACGGACTCGGTGTGGCTGATGGGGCTCGTGGCGAACGTCGCAAACCGTCCGCGATCTGAAATTTCGATCGACACGCGGTTGAGCGATCTCGGTTTCGATAGCTTGATGTTTGTCGAACTCGGAACGGCGATCGAGGGCGCAGGCGGCTCGATCTCGGCGCCCGAGCGATTCAACGAGATACAGGACATTCGTGAGTTGACGACGCGTGGTAAGCCGTCGTGGCGGCGCTGCAGTAAAAGAGGAAGTGCGAACCTCCGATCGTGAGAAAGACGAGGAGATCCATATCCCATCGTTTGTGCAAAAAGCTGGAACGAAAGCAGGTGACTTCCTCCAGCGTTTCCTCTACGACCAGTTTCTCAAGACCTATTACGAGGGACGCTCAAACATTCCACCGCACACGAACTTCATTGTCGCCGCGAACCATTGTTCGCATCTCGACATGGGCCTGACGAAGATGGCGCTCGGCGAGGCGGGTAAGGACATGGTCGCGCTTGCTGCTGCCGATTACTTCTTCGACACGAAGTACAAACGCGCCGTGATGGAGAACTTCACGAACCTCGTGCCCATGGAACGAACTGGATCCCTCAGGCAGTCGTTGCGCCACGCGCGCTCGTTCCTCGATCAGGGTTACAACGCGCTCATCTTCCCGGAAGGCACGCGCTCGATGACCGGCATCATGGCCGACTACAAGCCCGTCGTCGGTTACCTTGCGCTGCACGCGCGCATCGGCATTTTGCCGATGTTTCTCGACGGCACGTACGAGGCGATGCCAAAAGGAACGACAATCATCAAGAACCGCAACATCGGCGCACGCATCGGTCGTTTGCTCGAGATTGAAGAACTGGAAGAGATGACCAAAGGTATGGCGCGCGCCGAAGCGTACCGGCTGATCGCCGCGCGTGTGCGACACGAAGTTGTAAACCTGCGCGATCGCACCCGACACCCGTTCGATCCAAAACTCTTGCGCAAGCAATGGCGAGCCGAGCGCAAGTTACAAGTTGATGTAGCTGAGGAACCTGTAGTTTCAGCACTCAGTACTTAGTACTTTCTTTGCGTCTTTGTGCCTTTGCGGGAGACACTTCGGTGCGAGCACCTAAGTTCCCGCAAAGGCGCAAAGACGCAAAGAAAGTACAAAGCACAAACACCTTATGCCCTCCAAGACTCCCGGCAAACGCACCGCGCGCATGGTTACAACCGGGACCAAGCGCCGCGCGGCCATCGAGAAACGACAACGCGCGGTAACGCTCATCACCGGCGGCACGGGCTTTCTTGGTTCGCACCTCGTGCGACAACTGATCGAGGACGGCGCGAAAGACATTCGCGTCATGGCCACGTCGATACCTGATTGGCTCGTCGATCTTGGCGTCGAAACATTCGCCGGATCGATTACCAACGCTGACGACACGAAACGCGCCGTCGAAGGAATCAGCGAGATCTATCACCTCGCCGGCAAAGTCTCACGCGAACGCGAAGACGCGCGTTCAATGTACGACATTCACGTCGAGGGCACGCGCCTGCTTTGTGACGCCGCCAAAGCCGCCGGAGTTAAGACGATCGTCCTCGCTTCAACCAGCGGCACGATCGCAGTCACGAAAGATGGCGACACTGTTCCTGACGAAACCTTCACGCAACCGCTCGACATCATCTCGCGCTGGCCGTACTACGCCAGCAAGGCTTATCAGGAGATGGCGGCACTCGAACGATTCAGCGGCAAAGGACTGCGGCTCGTGATTATGAATCCGAGTTTGCTCCTGGGTCCCGGCGATGATCGTCTCAGTTCTACTAAGCTGATCCTCGACTTCATGGCCCGCAAGATCGGCGCAGTGCCCACGGGCGGCGTCAGCTTCGTCGATGCGCGCGACGCGGCGCAAAGTTTCCGGGTAGCGATGAAGAAAGGACGTCATGGCGAGCGTTACCTGCTGGGTGCGGCAAACTGGACCTTTTCCAAGTTCTTCGGACGCCTCGAGCGGCTAACAAAAGTGTCGGCGCCAAAACTGGCGCTGCCGTCGCGCGTTGGCAATCACCGGAGCCCAACTGGTCGATTCGTTTTTCAAACAGTGGGACCTCGCCTCGCCCGTTGAGCCTGGCGCTATCGAAATGGCCCAGTATTACTGGTACCTGAACTGTTCAAAAGCCGCGCGCGAGCTCAGTTTCAAACCTCGCGATCCCGGCGAAACCCTGCACGAGACGGTCGTCTACCTGCGAGAAAACTTCCTTGGCGGCAACGCCTTCGGTAAATAAATTTCCACCTTCGGGGAACTCTTTACCCGGCTGGGGCGTCTTAACACCGTCAACCTCGGGCATTTAAGACAGACAATAACAAGGAGCGTTTATGGGCTGGATTAGGGCACTAATTCTCGTCTGTGCGTTGATTGGCGTAGTCGAGGCTCAGAAACCTTCTGCACCGACGCTTCAGCTCAACACACCGCTCGAGCGCACGCTTTCCGCCGGACAATCCCACACCTACCAGGTAGTCGCCGAAGAGAACAGTCTGGTTCAGATAACAATCGAACAACGCGGCATCGACGTTGTCGTACGCGTCCATCATCCGCTCGGTAAGAAACCCTCTGAATACGATTCACCGACTGGAACCGATGGAGCGGAAGACGTTTCCTTTGTCACCGCGAGCAAAACGCCCTACCTGATAGAAGTGACTCCATTGGGCCGTGAACCGGTTCCTGCCGGTAAATACAAGATCGAACTGACCGAATTGCGCCCCGCCACCGAACAGGAGATCAAAGAAAGCAAGAGTCAGGAGATGCTAAAGGCTCGCGGTCTTGCTTTGCTTAGTGAGATGGAAGGGACCATAACGGAAATTCGCTTGCCGCAAACACGTGTCAAAGCTCAGATGCAAGCGGCTCTGCTGCTGTGGGAGTCGGATGAGAAGGGAGCTTTGAAGTATTTCACGGATGCGGTAACTGGGTTCAAAGAGTTGATGGCTTCCGTCGATCCTGCTTCCCGCGATTACAGCAAGAACTATCACATCATCACGAATCTGCGCTTCGAGATAGTTCAGGCTCTCACACCACGGCGGCCTGAGATGGCGCTTAGTTTTTTGCGCTCGCTACCTGGGCTTCCTGATCCTTATGGCAATCAACGCGATCTGGCAGCAAGCGAAGCTGCGATGGAAATCGAGATCGCAAATCAGATTGCCGCGAAAGATCCGAAACGCACGCTCGAAATCGCACGTGAGAATCTCAAGACGCGATACTCGTCAGCGCTTCTCAATACGATCACTATACTCAAACAAAAGAATCCCGAAATGGCGGCTGAACTGGCTGGTGACGTCGCCACCAAACTACTCGGAGAGAATTTAACAAATAATTCGCAGGCCGCCTCCTTAGTCATAGGCCTGATTCAAATGTCCGGACAGGCAGGCGCCAACCAGGGTGCCGAAACCAACGGCTCGTCGCCGCGTACGGCGCTCCTGTCGGATCAACAGCGCCGTGAGCTGATACAGAAAGCGGTGAACGAGGCGCTCGCTTTCAAGCCTTCACCAGCGATCCACTACACATCGGATCGCCATTACGCGATGGGTCTACTTCAGGGTTTGCAGTCGCTGGGAGCAGAGGTTGACACGTTGGAGAATGGAAACTCGGCTGCCGTCAATAAAAGGTTTACCGAACTCGCAGCTATCAACAACTCAATGATGCCGGGAGTGCAGGAATACTACGACGCCATCAACAATATGAACATGCCTGTCGACGAGGTCATTCAAGTGTTGTCGAAGGCGCCGCAGCAACTAAAAGAACAACTTTTCATTCAACTCTCGGGCCGTGTTCAGAATAATAACGACATCGCCCGCGCGAGACAGATCGTAAACGATCACGTCTCCACTCCTTACCAGCGGCAGCAAGCGTTTTACAATCTCGACCTGCAAGAGATGTATCGCGCAATGTCGAAGGGAAAAGTAGAGGATGCTCTCAGAAGCGTGGCGAACTTTCCGACGATCCAGGAACGCGCACAGGCTCTGTCACAGTTGGTAACCCAGTTCGGACCTGGGCAGAAGAGGGCTGCGGCGATTGTCTTTCTGGATCAAGCACGTGGTCTGTTGCCACCGTCACTACAGGCCCAGGACCACGCGCAGATGCAGGCCCTGCTCGAGATCGCGAAAGCGTATGCCCGTTTCGATGCGAAGCGCGCGTTCGAGATCGTCGATCCACTAATCGATCAGTTCAACGAAATCAGCGCCGCCGCGCGCGGGGTGGATGGGTTTCTTGGCGAGTTCTACGAACAGGAAGAGCTGAACCTGCAAAATGGCAACGTGATCGCCAATGTCGCTAACCAGTTATCGTCGGCGCTGGCCACGATCGCTTTAACCAATTTCGATCGCGCGAAGCTGGCGGTTGAGCGGATCAGGCTTCCGGAAGTCCGCCTGCGCGCCTACCTCGATATCGCTCAACAGGCTATTCAAAACCAACGCTGATCCGCGATGCGGGATGCGGAGAAGCGGGGATGCGGGGACGCGGGGATGCGGGGATGCGGAGACGCGGGGACGCGGTGACGCGGGGACTCCGTGTCGCCGGGTCTCGCGGTGATCTTCTCCCTGTCTCCGCGTCTCCCTGTCTCCGCGTCTCCCCGTCACTCTCCCAGCGCCGCGTACTTAAAGACTCTGAACCGATATCGTTGTTGCGCGCGAATGTTCGCCGCGATCGCTCCGTGGAGATTCTCATCCCACTTCGTGTACTGATCGATAAACTTGTCTGACTCCGCCTTGTTGCCCGCATACTGCACCGCCAACACTCGCTCGAGCATCTTGCCCACGACCTCGTGGTACTTGTCGTAGTTGATGCGCAACGTCTTTGTCGCCGGATCGAAACTCAACAGACCATTCTCGAGATAGAAGTTCCACTGCATGAGCTGCATCGTCTGGTAAGGCTGATCGCGACGAGGCCGAACGTTCTGCAAAACGCGCAGAATGCCACCGGCGTAAACGCTGCGGAATTGCGCGTCAGTGTAGTAGCCCTGTTTGTGCAACGCTTGGGCGACGAAAAGCGAAACCAGATCCGCTTTCATCTCCTCCATCGTGTTCGCGTTGTCTTGCAGTGCTTCGTCGAGCTCACGGCCATCGCCGGTCTTATCTACCCCGAGGTAGTGGCCCACTTCGTGCCACAGCGTGCGGTAGAAGTTGCCGTCAGGCGTAAGCGCCTTCGCTTGTTCTTCGCCGACAGCGGCCGCAAACGTATTGGAGGTGCCTTCAAAGATACTCGTGTCGCGCATGATATTTGCGCGCAGGAGTATCGTGCGGCCGTAACGACGTCCGAGATAACTCTCGTTAGGAAGTATCGTCGCCGTGTTGCCGCCCCGCGATTGTCCGAAGTCGGCGACGACGTCGTAAACACCGACTGGTATGTCTTCTTTAACTTTCTTGTGATGCTGGTAAGGCAGCGAGTCCTCGAGGGCCTGAATTCCCTTCATCGCCTGGCGCAACGCGACTGTTTCCTGTTGCCGGCTTTGTAGCAGGCAGAACGAAAAGAAAGTTTTCACGCCGAAGAGCTCGTCGTCGTATGTCTCGTAGGAACCGATCTGCGCGTTGAGGTTCTTGAATCTTCCGGTAACCCAACTCGCGTCACCAGACTCGTAATCGTTAGTAAGCAGATCGCGTGCGCGGTTGCGCAGGAAACGAGCAAACTCCCAGTCATCTTTTTCGACCGCGTCCGCCGCTTCGTTCAATAGACCATACGCCTTCATCAGATCGTCGGCATAGGCAACTGAGTAAGGCACGGCGTACAGGAAGTCCACGCCGGTCCTCGCACCGGCAAGCTGGCTCATCAATTTCGGATGTAACGTTTGCAACACGGGGTACTTTTTGAGTGTGTCGAGGTCGCGCGCAAGGTTCAACTGCGATCGAACTACGGTCCGCAAGTCGATCAGATCGGGAGACATCGCCCGTTTCTGATCGATTGCTTCCTTCGTGATGCCCCACGGATACACGTTCTTCCCCGGTTTCGTCGGCTCCACAGGCAGAAACTGTTCACGCTTGTTATCGAGCGTGGTGGCGATCGGTCCCTGGAAGAGACGATAGATCGTCAAAAGGTTTTGCGTAGCGGGCTTCGAACCGGTGCTCTTGTCGAGTTGTTCGAGCGCGCGAAAGGAGGAGAGCGCTTCCGGATGCCGCTGCTCTTCGTAGAGTTTTTGAAAAATGCGGCCCACTTCGATCAACTTAGCGACGGCCTTCTTTTCACCTTCGGTCAGTTTTGAAATATCCGGTGAAAGAGTGATCGTCTGCGTTTTATCGATGATGGGTTGGCTCTTTTCGAGAGGCCAATAACCCGCCGGAAGAGTTTGCGTTAGTAACAAGACAGTCATGAGAAGTTTAGCCATGCCCGCATTCTAAACTGAGCAAAACTGCGGCAGCAATTGTCGGCAATTATTTGCGACGCATATTTATTGCACCTGATGTTTACCACAGAATTTCGGCGATCATAAGTCAGGCACCGCGCTTGCACTCATTCCAATTGTCATTGGTCATTTGACATTTCTCATTTGTCATTTGTCTGTGGCCGATTGACCGAACTAACAGATAACTCCCCGAGAGAAGACAAAACGACAAATGGGAAATGTCAAATGAGCAATGGCAAATGACCTGAGTCTACGCACATTCATCAAGCGCCGTTTCCAGCGCATGCGAAGACGCCGGAAGGTGGGCCGTGCCTACGACATGGCGCTGGAAGTGGCGCGTACGTTACCGCCTCGAGCCAACGTGCTCGACGTCGGTTGCGGCAACGGTTTTATCGCACATCATCTGACCGGATTGCTGGGCAAGCCAGTGGTCGGACTGGACGTCGGCAACGGCCCATCAGCGCGCATCAATTACCTGCCTTACGACGGCCGCCATTTCCCTTTGAAGGATCAAACTTTTGACGCGGTGCTGCTTTGTTACGTTCTTCATCACGCGCACGACGCAGTACTCGTGCTGAACGAAGTTAGTCGAGTGTTGCGGGAAGGAGGTTTGGCAATCATTTACGAAGACATTCCGTCGCTGTGGTGGGACCGGATGGTCTGCTGGTCCCACGATCGACAATGGCGTGGGCGGACTGGTCCATGCACGTTTCAGCGTGAACAGGGATGGCGAAAAACGTTTAGTCTGGCGGGGTTTGAGATCGTGAGCGAGCGGTCGTTGTCGCGCTGGCGCAACGTCGCGCATCCGGTGGCGCGAAGGTTTTACGTAATCAGGTCAAACCAAAGAACGCGTGAATTAACCCAAACTGATAATCCCGCGCTTCAACAGGTCTCGGATCATGCGCAGGCAGTCGGCTTCCCGAAATGGGCAGATCGAAAGTATGGATTGGATATCCCATGAGCCGTTGATTCGCGACAGCACAAATCCCTCTTGCGGATCGATCTGTTGCAATGTCAGGTCGGAAGGCGCGACCAGGAGCTGCGGCACGGCCTTTGGCGAGAGATCATTCGCGTAAACGTGCTTGACATATTTTTCTTCAGCGTCGACCAACAGTCTCTGCGCGTCGGCATTGTTAGGTTGCTGCTGCAACGCCTTTTGCACGAACAGCAACGCCGCTTCAGGATCGCTGTCGAGCTTTCGCTGAGCGGACCAGATCATTTCAGTCACGCTTTCCGGTAGATCCTCAACGTTCGCAATCTTCGGTGCGCTCTCTTCCGGCAGTTCGCCGGCCACGCGCGCAACGCCCTCGCCAATAAGGTATAAAGCTGACCATAAACATGAAACGCCGAGGCATGCATGTGATAACAAATCTCGGCAACGGTCATGCGCTTCTCGACGAAGTAAAGAATGCGACGATATTCCTTGCCCAGTTTCAACGACGAGGTCCAACCGGCGCCAAGCTCCACAATGCTTCGATCTGACGGAACCAGGGTCTTGTAGCGGGCCAACTCGTCGAGCCGGTAAATTCCCTCCATGATCACAGTCGTCGGCTCAACCTCGATGAGAATCAAGTCGTCGGGCAGCGGCTCGTCGTCGTAGAACTCAAACTCCCCTTCGTTCCAGACAAACAGGTCGTAGATTGCGTCGAGGGTGCGTGTTTTGAGGATGTCGAGTACTTCATCCTCGGTCAGAAATCCCTGTTGGACCAGCACCTCGCCGAGTTTCGCGCCTGACTTGCGCTGGGCCTCGCGGGCCGCTTGTAACTGCGCTTCGTCAACCTTTCCGTAATGAAGCAGAACCTGGCCCAAATACTCTCGCGGATCGTTTGACTTGGATCCGACGATCAGACCGTTTTCAAAATAGACCTGCTTGCTGATGTTTTCGCGATCGAACTTGAGTGTGCCTGACTTTCTGCCGGCCGCCAGAAACTGGAGCAGGTCAGTCAGACTCATCGTTTTCAACGTGCCCTGAATCGCCATTTATGTGTTGGTTTTAAACCGCTTGCCGCCGTGTGTCTACGCTTGGTGAGAGGTTCTGGGGGGAACTCGCGTTGGTCATTGGTCATCGGTCATTTGACATTTATCATTTGTCATTTCAGGACTCCGGTCGTAGAGCGAGACGCAGACTCTGAACAAATGACAAATGATAAATGTCAAATGACCAATGACCAATGACTAGTTACTCCTCACTCTTCGACCAGATCAGCGGATATAACAGCTTCTGGTCCAGCTTCACTCGCCAGCTTTAGCAAGAAGTGCAAATTCTTCGTCTGTTCTTCATTCAAGTCGACAAACCTAACGCCAAATCCGAGCCCATGATGGTGATGCCGCACCTCACCTTCCAGATATAGCCAGTCCCCGTCAGGAAGCAATACGCGAAAGGCCACAATTTCGCCGCTCATTACCTCGCCCACGGTATCGAGGTAGCATCCGCCTTCGGAAAGATCGGTGACGCGAGCGGAGTGACGTTCCTCTCCACCCTGCCAAACCGCATCGAGACGCACGCTTAAACGTGGCTTCGCACGTCGCTCATCCATGACTCAAGCATCATAGGTTTTTGATGAGGTGAAGAAAAGAAATTTTTCTTGTTTGAAGTTTTCTTAGACTGCGCTGCGAACTTTTAGCGCTTGAGGAATTATCTGGAACGTCGCTGGAAGCTTTCCAGGAAGTTCTCCATCGACCTCCAGATGTACTTCCGTTGAGCTATCGGGCGGGCGAACAACAACCTTTCGGGCCAGGGCATGACTGACTTCCGGCATTGAAAGGTGCGCGCCGAGGTAAACGCGCGGTGCACTGGTAAAGATCTTCAGCGCACTCAGGTCGCCGATACCGACGACGTCAAACTGCCCGTCTGTCAATTTTGCGTCCGGCGCGATCTTCATACCACCGCCAAAGAAACGCGCGTTGGCGATACAGAGATTTGCTACTACAAGGTTCCGTTCGTGTTCGTCGTCGAGTTGGACGACCAGTCGCGTGCCTTTGTTACGCAACGCCGTCTGAAACATTGAAACGCCAAACGAGATGCGGCCGCCGAGTCTTTTCGGCGTGTTGACGGGAAGCCAGTCGGGCGTACCGGCCTTCACGCGCTCGATCACCTTGGTGCTCATACCGCAAGAGGCGACACCTAAAAAATATCGCATCGCTTCGGCGCCGTTATGATCGATGAACGAAACCCGACCGACGTCGATTTGTCGCGTTTGCCCGGTGCGTAACACGCGCGCAGCCGCACGGCTTTGCGCAGGAATTTCGAGTGTTCGTCGGAAATCTCCACCCGTGCCACTCGGCACGATACCCAGTTCAACGTCTTTACCGGACGTGAGAATGCCGTTCGCAACCTCTGAAACCGTCCCGTCGCCACCACAGGCGATGATCAGCTTCACGCCTTTCCGCGCCGCTTCGCTCGCCAACGTCACCGCATGTCCCGGGCCCTCTGTGAACACGTTTTGAAACGCGCCAAATTGCGAACGCAGATCGCTCGCGATTTGCGACCACACGTCCGCCGTGTTGCCACCTGCCGACGTCGGATTCACGATTACCAGCGGTAATGACATCGTTCTATTTTCTGAGCAACTTTCGATCCTGTTCGCCGAGTTCGGCGATCTTTTGCATGACGGTGTCGGCGATCTCTTTATGCGTGCGCAGTCGATCCGGTTTGTTGAAATGCTCTGAGAGATCGAGCTGCGGCCCGAAGTGAATACGAATGACCTCCTCGCGATTCCAGTTTCGCATGACCTGTCGCGGCAGGCTGTTGCAAAGGCCCGCGATGAAAACGGGAATCACTTGCGGCTGCGCGTCCATTATCAACTTCCCGACTCCCGGTTGCGCCCGCAAAAATGAATACGGATCAGTTCCCTTGTTGCGTGTCCCTTCCGGATGAAAGCCGATGATGTTGCCTGGTCCAAATCGCGCCAGATTCGTCAGAATGCGAAACGCGTACTTGTCAAACGGACGTTTCTCCGGCAACGGATGATCGCCCGTCGCAAAGAATGGCGGATACATGGACCACCAACCCATGATCAGGTTCACCAGCAGTCCCGCCGGGTTCTGGTAGAAGAACCGGCCGCGCACCGGAAAAAAAAGCTGCTTACGCCAGCTCGTATTCCGAAACAGCACGGTCGAGACTGCGTACATGTCGAAAAACGAACGGTGGTTTGCCACCAGCACGATGGGACGTTCGTGCGAGACAGCCTCGACATTTTCGAGACCATACACATTCATGATGTTGTAAGTGGAAAGGTGGATCCAACCCGCACCCATCGTGCTCTGGCACCACGTCCAAAACCGTTTCCACCTACCGCGGTTCATCCGTTCGACAAGACGAAGGGCGAAACGTTCGAACGAGGATAGAACTTGCAGTTCTTCAGCGGCGGGAATCAGGCGGCTTGGATCTTTGGACTCTGGTCTTTGGACTTGGGTCGTAGGTCTTACGTCGACAGTTCTCAATTGCAACTCCAGAAAACAGGAACAAAGATCAAAGCCCAAAGAACAAAGATCACTGTTACTCTATCGAGAAGTATTTCGCCTCCGGATGATGAACAATAATAGCCGATGTCGATTGTTCAGGCTCCAACTGAAATTCTTCGGTGAGCGAAACGTCGATCCGGCCCGGCTCCAGCAGGGTGAAGAGTTTTTGCTGGTCCTCCAGGTTTGGACACGCAGGATAACCGAAACTGAAACGTGAGCCTTGATACTGCTGACGAAACAACTGCGTCAGCTCACCAGCATCGTGTTCTGCAATGCCCAACTCCTGACGAACACACTGGTGCCACAGTTCCGCGAGGGCCTCGGCGGTTTCCACACTTAATCCATGGAAGTAAAGGTAGTCGGTGTAGTTATCTGCTTTGAATAACTGATGGGAGTACTCGCTTGCGCGGCGTCCGACGGTCACAAGATGAAAAGCGACCACATCCATGCGGCCCGACTCTCGTGACGCGAAATAATCTGCCAGGCACAGGTGCTTGCCCGCGGGTTGTCGCGGAAATGTGAAGCGCACGCGTTCGGTTTGGTCCTCGCCGTAGACGATCAGATCGTTGCCTTCCGACTGGCAGGGGTAATAGCCGTAGACGATCCGCGGGACAAGCAACTCGTCACGTATCGAACGCTCTTTCAGTTCCTCATAAATCGGTTTCACCTTCTCGCGTACGAGCGCCTTGTACTCGTCAACCGGCATTCTCCCCTGCTTGAATTGCCACTGGCCTTTGAACAGTGCGGTCTCGTTCACGTAGGCGAAAACATCTTCGAGATGGATGTCGTCGACGATGCGCGAACCATAAAACGGCGCCTTTGGAATCGCAACATTCGGGTCGACGTTTGAACGCGTCGTGTGACTTGTATCCGCGATCACACGCGGTTTCGCTGTCTTTCGGATGCCAAGCTTCGCTTCCTCGCCGACGAGATCTTCCACATCGTCAGCGGTCTCGCTCACCGCGTCGCCGCGTCTTTCCTTCTCCGCGTCCGCTCCCGCCTTGCCGTCTTCTCCGACAAGCAGGTCCATCGTATGCAGTCCCGCAAACGCATCGCGCGCGTAGTACAGTTGACCATGATAAAGCGACTTCAGATCGTCCTCGACGTACTTGCGAGTCAACGCAGCGCCGCCGAGCACCACCGGGACCTTGATGCCGCGTTCATTCATCAACTCCAGGTTCTCTTTCATGATCAACGTCGACTTCACCAGCAACCCGCTCATGCCGATCGCGTCCGCGCCGTGTTCGTCATACGCCTTGAGAATGCTGTCGATCGGCTGCTTGATTCCGAGATTGTGGACCTTGTAGCCGTTGTTCGTGAGAATGATATCGACCAGGTTCTTGCCGATGTCGTGCACGTCGCCTTTGACGGTCGCGAGCACCATCGTTCCCTTCGCGGTTGCGCCACCCTTCTTTTCCATGTACGGCTCGAGGAAGCGAACGGCGGCCTTCATCGCCTCGGCGGATTGCAACACAAACGGTAGTTGCATCTGGCCGCTGCCGAACAGATCGCCGACGACTTTCATGCCGTCCAGCAGGATGTTGTTGATGATGTCGAGCGCCGAGTGCTTCTCGAGGCCTCGTTTCAATTCGTCTTCCAGGCCAATCTTCTCGCCGTCGATGATGTGATTCTTCAGTCGCTCTTCGACCGTTTCGCCCTTCGACGCCTTGCTCTTGCTCTTCGCCTTCACGCCTTCAAACAACTTCGTGAACTCGGTGAGCGGATCGTAAACGCAAACGTCGCCTTCGAACCGGCGCTGGTCGTAGATCAACTCGCGCGCGACTTTAAGTTCTTGTTCACCGATGCGATTCAGGGGTTCGATCTTGCTTGCGTTGACGATGGCGGAATCGAGTCCTGCTTCAACTGCGTCGTGAAGGAACACCGAATTGAGAACGATTCTCGAGGCAGGCGTAAAGACCGAACGAGATATTCGAGACGCCTAGAATTGTGAACGCACCTGGACACTCCTGCTTGATTCGACGAATCGCATCGATCGTTTCGAGCGCGTTGCGACGGTCCTCTTCAATGCCGGTAGAGATCGGTAACGCTAGTGGATCGAAAAAGACGTCTGACGCGGCCAGACCGGCTTCTTTCGTCGCCTGGTCGTACGCGCGTTTCGCAATCTTCACTTTGCCGTCGGCGGTGCGGGCCATGCCGTCTTCGTCGATCGTGCCGATCACAACGCTCGCGCCATACTGTTTTGCAAGCTCGATGACTTTCAGAAAGCGCGGCACTCCGTCTTCGTAGTTAGTCGAGTTCAGAATGCACTTACCGCCGGCGTGTTGCAGCCCGGCTTCCATCTTCTCCCACTCGGTCGAGTCGAACATCAACGGAATCTTGACGTTCGTTACGAGACGCGAAGCGAGCTCGTGCATGTCGGCGACGCCGTCGCGGCCGACGAAGTCGACGTTGACGTCGAGAATATGCGCGCCCTCGCGTTCCTGTTCCTTTGCCGAGCGCGACCAGACCGTCCCAGTCTTCCGCGTTTAGCAGATCGCGCATCTTCTTCGAGCCGCTCGCGTTTACGCGCTCGCCGACGATGAGAAACGACGCGTCTTGAACGTACGGCTGTTGGAAGTAGATCGACGATGCGGCGGGACGCAGTTTCGCGTTGCGCTGTTTCGGGGTAATTCGCTGTGCCGCTTCAACCAGGAGCTTGAGATGCGCGGGGGTGGTGCCGCAACAACCGCCGACGATGTTCACGCCGAAGTCATTCGCGAAGTGGACCACTTGTGCCGTGAAGCTCTCGGGCGTCTCGTCGTAGTGCATCTTGCCTTCGACGACTGACGGCAATCCGGCGTTTGGCAGCGATGAAACTGGGAGCGGCGAGTTCTCGCAGAGATAACGAACGGTCTCGGTCATGTGTCGTGGACCAGTGCCGCAGTTCGTGCCGATCACGTCGATTGGAAACGGTGCGAGAGCAGTTAATGCTGCGGCGATCTCCGTGCCGTTGAGCATCGTGCCGAAGGTTTCGATTGTGACCTGCGCGATCACCGGGAACGCGACGGCGTGTCTCTGCGAAGTGCGCGAAGATAGCGCCGCAGCGCCGCTTTGGTTTGCAGCAGATCCTGACACGTCTCGACGATCAGAAGATCAGCGCCGCCGTCGAGAAGCCCGCGCACCTGAACCGCGTAAGCGTCTTTGAGTTCCTGGAACGAGATATGGCCCAGGGTCGGAAGTTTGCGGCCCGGCCCCATCGAACCGGCGACCCAGCGCGGCTTGGCTTTGGTGGCGTAGTCGGACGCTATCCGCTTGGCAAGACGCGCAGCCAGCACGTTCATGTCGTACGCCTGGTCGGCGATGCCGTATTCGTCGAAATCGACGGGGGTGCCGTTGAAGGAATTGGTCTCGATAACGTCGCAACCGACGTCGAGAAAGCCGGCGTGTACTTTTTCAACTGCGTCGGGACGCGTTACGAGCAGGTTCTCGTTGCAACCTTCAAAGCGCAGACCGCCGAAATCGTCGAGGCGTCAGGTTCTGCACCTGAAGGTTGGTGCCCATCGCGCCGTCGAAAACGATGATTCGTTCTTTTAAAGTGTCGAGGAAACTCATTGATTTCGAATAAGCAATAACAAAGGCCCCGCGCTTAACAACGCGGAGCCCTCAAAACTGCTTTGAATTAGACTCGCCGAGCTGTTTAGCGGATTATTTTACGTGGCCGCAAGTCGCCTTAACTCACCACGTCAACTTGTCAAAGCGTATTGAACCACCGCGCATAAAACAGTGTCAAGCCAAAGATGGTTTGATCCGTGCAGCGTCAATGTTACCATTCGCCTTCATGCGACGCGCCATCTACCCCGGTTCGTTCGATCCAGTCACTAACGGCCACCTCGACATCATCGAACGCGGCTGCAAACTGTTCGACGAAATCATCATCAGCATCCTTGTCAACCCGGAAAAGCAACCGTTCTTCACGATCGAAGAACGCCTCGAGATGCTGGCCGAAGTCGTCGCGGACATTACTAAAGGCGGATGCACAGTGCGCGTCGACTCATTTCGGGGACTGCTCGTCAATTATGCGGTGGCCCAACAGGCAAACGTGATCGTGCGCGGCATTCGCGCTATTTCCGATTACGAGTACGAGCTGCAAATGGCGCTGATGAACCGTCGCCTCGAACCCGGCATCGAGACTGTCTTCATGATGCCCGCGGAAACATACTCCTACGTCAGTTCACGGCTCGTAAAAGAAGTCTTTCAACTCGGCGGCACGATTACTGGTCTCGTTCCGCCGTTCGTCGAAACCCGCATGAAAGAGAAACTCGCTAAGCCCAGATGAAAACATATCCCGCTATGTCACGATTTCCCGTCTCTGAAAACGTTGCGCGCATGCAGTCATCGGCCACTTTGGCCGCGGCGCAAGCAGCGGAAGCACTGCGCGCCTCCGGCGTAAACGTCTGCGACTTCGGCGCCGGCGAACCGGATTTTGATACGCCGGAAAACATCAAGCAGGCCGCGGCTGAAGCAATGCGTGCAGGTCGCACAAAGTACACGGCCGCTGGCGGCATACGCGAGATCCAACGCGCTATTATCGACTTCTATCAACGCGATTTTGGTACCGAATACCAGCCGAGCGAAGTGATGGTCACCGCCGGCGGTAAACAGGCGATCTTCAATGCGGTCGTCACCTTGATAAATCCCGGCGACGAAGTGCTAATCCCAAAGCCTTACTGGGTGACGTTTCCGGAAGTCGTAGTGTTCGCAGGCGGCACACCGGTCTTGATCGAAACAGAGACCACTGATTTTCTGTTAACCGCGGAACAAGTCGAGCAAGCGATCACTCCGAAAACAAAACTCCTGATCCTGAACTCACCTTCAAATCCATCGGGCCGTGTGCTTCCGCCTGCCGACTTCCGTCGCATCATGGAACTCGCAGCCGAGCGCGGAATTTACGTGATTTCCGACGAGTGTTATCTGCGTTTCGTCTATCCGCCGGGTGAGGTATTCAGTGCGGCGAGTCTGCCAACCGAGCTTCGCGCGCGCTTGTGCATCGCGGGTTCGTTTTCGAAGACTTATGCGATGACCGGATGGCGTGTTGGTTACGCGCTGGCGCCGACGGAATGGACCAAAGCAATGTTGAAGGTCCAGGGCCACTCAACCTCGAACGCGAATTCAATCGCTCAGTGGGCTGCGGTGGCGGCGCTGAATGGACCACAGGACTCTGTCGCGTCGATGCTCGCTGAATACACTGCCCGGCGAGCGTGGCTACTCGAAGCACTAAAAGAGATTCCCGGGCATGAAGTGTTCCGAGCCGGAAGGTGCGTTCTACGCGTTTCCCGACGTGCGTGGCTGCTTGAAGAATGGACTTAAAACATCAGGCGACTTCGCTCAACAACTGCTCGAAAAAGAACATGTCGTGGTTACAGACGGCGCCGGTTTCGGAACCGAAGGTTTCGTACGCATGTCATATGCAACGTCGATGGAGCAAATTCAGGAAGGCGTGAAGCGAATCAAAAAATTTGTGACCACGGAATAACTGATTTTCAGTTACGCCGTGGCCACACTTTAACTGCAGAGTCGTTTAGTAAAGGTTGAAGTTGTATTCGAGCTGCATCCACATCGAGACCTTATGCCCGTCCTTGGTGGCCGGTTCAAATCTGATGTTACGCGCAGCAGCAATTGCTTTCTCGGTTAATCCGTAAGGTAAACCTCTCATCGTTTGGATGTTGGTGATCTGCCCGCTCGACGCGAACACCACCTTCAACACCACAGTTCCGGTGACCTGGTTCTTGCGAGCCTCTTCGGTGTACTGCGGTTCCGGCTTCGAAAGCAAACGCGCTTTCGTAGTCACGTCTCTGCCCTGGAAGATGCGCGAGTAATCGCCACCGCCACCACCGCCGGCTCCACCACCACCGGCTCTGAAGTCGCCGCCGCCAATATTTTTATCGCGACCCGGACCGACACCGCCGACCCGTCACCCGGACCAACACCGGTACCGTCTCCGGTTCCAATACCCCTTCTTGTTCCCGGCCCAGATGAGGGATCAGTGCTCTTGGATTTGTAATCACCGTACGGCAACACCCGAGCATCGGGTGGAACCAGAAGCGGATCCGCCACAACCGTCGCCGCCACTGGCAATGAAGGGTTCTTAGGCATAGGCGGCGGATTCGGATTTGGCGGCAAGATCTGTGGAGCATCCAACGAGGCTTGCGGCAGCTTGCCAAATGACGCTGGTCTGGAATCTTCACGGCCGCCGCCACCACCACCGCCCGGTCGCTCCTGCTTCGGCTTGCTACCGCCGCCGCTTCCCTTGTTAAATCCGGCAGTACCCGGGTCAGGTGTTGGCTGTTCGCTAGGGATATCGAGCATCTGCTCGACGGTCAGTTCCTCATTTGGATTCTCACCCATCGCCAGCAACCCCTGGCCACGACGGTCGATTGCGACGACGATGCCGAGAATTACGAACAGGAACACGAACGACGAGACCATCGCCGCTACAACGCTCTTCGAGTCAGACGGTTCCGCGCCCATCACTGCCGCGCCACGCTCACGTCCCAACCAGGTTGAGAACAGAGCGATTAGCAAACCGCCGGCCAATATCGAGAAGGCGATCAAGCCACCTTTGGAAACACCAGACGAACGCGAACGATCGACCAAGGCAACAGCGCCAACCAGCGCGACCATGCCGAGAAATGCCGCTCCCATCGCGACTAACACATTCGGCTTGCCGAGAAACTTTCGGAACATGCCGCCATAGCCGACGATGGTCCGCTTGGTAAAGCCAAACGGATCGCGTTTGAACTCGGGCCACGTAAGTTGATACTCATGGGCCACGTCTTTTAGTTCGTGCGTGAGACGGGCAGTGAGACCCGCGTCGTCAAGGAATGTGAGATGGTATTCATCTCGTAAGACGAGCGCTTGAGAAGTGCTCGAAGCAGCGCTGGATGCAGCGCCCCAATTCGTACCCGAATCCCTATGAACAGGATCGGTTGGGTTCGCTGTCTCGCTGTACGCCGCAGCCGCCTCAATAGCGGGTGGCTGATCGTTTCTGCTAACCGTAATACTTGGATCGTCCGCCACGTTCGGCACTACCGCGGTTAGCGGCGTCCCGTCGACCGGACAGAAACTGAACTTGTCAGCAAACTCTTCTTGGCACTTGGAACAAAACTTCATCGACACTACCTCTTCTCGCCTTAGGGGATGCAATACCGGCTCTGATTCTGTGAATCCTGATTCTGTGAATCCTGATAGCCTGCCTGCACCAGAAAATTCTCTCGCAAAACTTGTTTCAATTCGCTTGTCGAGAACTCCCGAAGGCCCTGGCGTGGTCCAGCGTTCGAGCAAAGCTTTGAGCTCGTCCTCGGAATCAAACTTATCTTCCGGCTCAACGCCCATTTCAGGCCTCCTTCAAAGTAACAATTTCCCGACCACTATTCAATTCCTGATTGCTGTTCAAATAGGGCCTCAGCACTCTTTTAAGTCTCTCGCGTGCCCGGTAAAGCCGGGCCTTTATGGCACCTACGTCTGCGTTTACGACGGCGGCGATCTCGTTCAAACTCAGCTCTTCATACTCGTAGAGGATCAGGGCTTCTCGTTGCAGGTCCGGCAAATTGAAGACCGCGTCTCTAACCTGCGCCGCCAACTCCTCATCAAGCAACCTTCGCAACGGCGTATGCCTCGGCGAAACTTCCGGCTCGTCAGTCATTTCTTCGAGCCCCGTCTCGCGACCCGTATTCCTGAAATGCTTCAACGCCAGGTTTCTGGCGATCGCAAATAGATACGTTCGCAGCGCCGCACGCTCGGGACGATAGCCTTCTGGCCTGCGAATCAAGCTCAGAAAGCAGTCGTGCGTGATGTCTTCTGCAATGTCAACTGAACCGAGGAGCCGATAAGCGAAACGAAAAATCGGGTCCCGGTATCGATCGTACAACTCTAAGAAAGCCGCCTGGTCGCCCTTCCCTGCTTTTTGCAGCAAAAGCTCGTCTGTGGTTCTCTCGGGCAATCAAGCACTCGATCCTGCAGGAATTGCTTCCTACTGTAGTTACCAAAACCTTGCTAAAAGTTACGGCCTGGTCGGGAAAAACTTGCGCGCGCGAAAGAAATATTAATCCCGCAAGGGCGGCAAGTACATAACTCTTTTGAAATCCCCGGGGTCAGACCGCCGTCATTGCGTTGCTAACCAGTTGCTTGAGATGCGGTTTAACGCCAAACGGTTGCGGTTAAAAGCCCAAACGGTTGACGGGTAAACTCACGGCATCTAAGATGTTTTGCTCCCTGTCGACCAGTTTCCCGCAAAGGCGCAAAGGCGCCAAGAGGCCGATGCTAATACCCATTTCTGTGAAAAATCTTTCTTTGCGCCTTTGCGCCTTTGCGGGAGGTGTTTTACTCCTTTGCTTGCCACTGGTTGCCCCACAGGTAGCCGCCCAATCAACAAACGAGCCCCAACGGGAGCAGTTGCTCAACGGTCTGCGCCTGCTGCTGTGGGAAAAACCCGGCACCTCCGAAGTTTTGCTGAAACTCCGAATAAATAGCGGCTCAGCCTTTGACCTCGCCGGCAAGTCAGGTCAGATGGCGCTGCTCGGCGATCTGTTGTTTCCCGATGCGAACACGGTCGAATACTTCAGTGAGGAGATGGAGGGGAAACTCGAAGTCGTCGTGAATTACGACTCAACGACGATCACGATGGTGGGAAAAACGTCGGAGTTTGAACAGATCGTCGACACGCTGCGCGCCGCTCTGCTTGCGACCCAGTTAACTCCGGAAGTTATTGCGCGAATACGCGAGGCCCGAATCAAGTCAGTCAAGGACACGGCCATCGCTCCGCCTCTCGTCGCCGATCGGGCAATCGCGGCCCGACTGTTTGATGATTTTCCCTATGGCCGTTTGATAAGTGGTACGCCCGAAGATCTAACACGCGTCGAGCGGGCCGATCTGATGCTCGCGCGCGAAAGGTTTCTAAACTCCAACAACGCGACGCTGGCTATCGTCGGTGGCATAACGCGAGCACGTGCGCTTAGAACACTTCGTCAATTGCTCGGGCCATGGCGCAAGAGCGAAAACATCGTGCCCACGACGTTTCGTCAACCAAAAGCTCCGGATGCGCGAACGTTGATCGTCAACGTTCCCGGGACCGCGGCAGAAGTTCGTTTGGCTGTACGAGGCGTTTCCCGAACTGATCCGGATTATTTCCCGGCGAAGATTCTCGCGAAGGTCGCTGAGCAACGCTGGCAGGGGATAACGCCGGAACTCGTGAAGCAACCAGTGTTTGCGAGAAGTCAAAGTCACGCATTGCCGGGTGCTTTCGTGATGGGCGCTACGATCGATCCGCAACACGCCGCGAATACTCTCGCCAATGCGCGAAAAGTAATGGAGTCATTAATAGCGACGCCTGCGACCGAGGCTGAACTGGACCGCGCAAAAACCGAAGCCGTCGGCGAGATCTCCGGCACACTTTCGAAACCGGAATCGTTTCCCGATCCATGGCTTGACGTCGAGACATATCACTTATCTGCGTTACAGGACCAGGTCGCCTTGCTTCGGTCTGTAACAGCACAGGACGTACAACGCATTGCGAGTCGTCTGTTCAAAGAACCACGGCTTGCTTCAGTGATTGCGGGCGACACATTGCCGTTGAAAGCGGCACTTCAAGGACGATTTCAGTACGAGGTTTTAGGCGAGATTGCGACTCCAACTCCTGCTCCAAAACCAGCGGCAACACCCGGAACGAAAACTGGTCCCGGCTAATCACAAAGCGTTTGCAAGCGTCTTGCAACCAAACCTCCATCAGATTTGGCTTAACTGTGCCTGAGAACGGAAGTGCCGCAAACGAACATGCGGGCCGCGTTCGCGAGATGTTCTCGAACATCGCGAATCGGTACGATCTTTTAAACCATCTGCTCTCCGCGAACGTCGATAAGCGATGGCGGCGGATAGTAGCGGCCAAGGTACGCGATAAGCTTTCGTCGAGCGGCGCATGCGTACTGGACGTCGCGTGTGGGACTGGTGATCTGTCACTCACGTTGTTTGAAACTACAGGAGCACGAGTTGTTGGCACTGACTTTTGCCGGCCAATGTTGGCAGTGGCGGCCGGTAAGACTTCCAGTCAGGTACCACTGATTGAAGGTGACGCCTTGCGGCTTCCCTTTCGAAGTGGCTCGTTTGACGCGGCGACGATCGCCTTTGGTTTGCGAAATCTGTCGAGCGTCGAAGACGGTCTTGCGGAACTGTGCAGGGTTTTGAAACCGGGCGGCTGGGTGGCAGTGCTCGAGTTTTCGACACCTTCAAACGCGATCGTCCGGGCTGTGTATGGCCTGTACTTCCGAAATGTGTTGCCCCTGCTGGGCGGCGCCATCAGCGGTTCGCTGAGCGCCTACACGTATTTACCAGCGTCGGTGCAAAAGTTTCCGGACCAGGCACAACTCGCGCTCCTTATGCGGCAGGCAGGTTTTGATCAGGTTCAATATCAGAACTTGACAGGCGGGGTCGCGGCTCTGCATTTGGGCAGACGACCTTTGGAATAGATTTTCAGGATTGGTTGCAGCGTCTAGTGTGCAACCAGATACGTAGTCACGGGGAAGGTTTGGTAAGCGCGCGGTTGTCGGGGCTGTGCGAGTATTCGAACCAACCCCGGGCTACGTTTTTTATTTTCCCATCCGTGTAATCGATGGTTTCACTTCTGGTAGAATCGCCGCCGATTGAAAACCAAGCTCCGGCATAGCATCCTCGGCGGTCTTCGTCGCCTACTCATTCTCCTTTTGGTTGCCTGGACCGTCGTCTCGCTCGTGACGCTGCTCATCGAGCTGGTGCCAGGCGATCCGGCCGTCGCAATTCTCGGCGAGCAAGCGACTCCAGAACAGTTTGCGCAGTTTCGCGAGAAACACGGACTCGATCGTCCTCCCTTCTTTTTCTCTTTTCCACGCGACCAAAACGGCGAGCGCCATTTCGCCTGGCATGGCGCCGATAATCGCTACACGGACTATTGGAGCGCGCTGCTGCGCGGCGACATGGGCCTGTCGTTTCGCAATGACCGTCCCGTAATCAGTCTGATCCTCGAACGCTATCCTGCGACAATCGAGCTCGCGATCTTCGCAATGCTGATCGCGGTGGCGATCGCGATTCCACTCGGCGTAATCGCCGGAACAAATCGCGGGACATTGATCGATAACGCTGCTTCCGTCGTGGCGTTATTGGGTATCAGTTTGCCGAGTTTCGTAATCGGTCCGATGCTGGTCTACATTTTCGCCGTCAAACTTCGCTGGCTCGCTCCGTCAGGACGCTTTGATTGGAGCGACATCATTCTGCCTGCATTCACACTCGGTGCCGCGTTGTCGGCAATCCTGACGCGCATGGTTCGCTCATCGGTAATTGAAGAGTTAGGAGAAGACTACGTGCGCACCGCGCGTGCGAAGGGACTCAGCGAGCGCACCGTCGTTTACAAACACGTCTTGAAGAACGGACTGATTCCCGTAGTTACGATTCTGGGTTTGCAGCTTGGTGTGTTGCTCGCTGGCGCGATCATTACCGAGAAGATTTTCGGTTGGCCGGGTTTGGGCCTGCTACTTGTCGAAGACGGAATTGCGAGACGCGACTATCGCGTTGTCCAGGGATGTGTCCTCGTGATCAGCATGACGTACATCGTCGCGAATTTACTTACAGACATGGTTTACCGGTGGCTTGATCCGCGAATCCGCGTTAGTTGACTACTAAATGAATCGTCTGACCATCATCGGATTCGTAATCGTCGCGATACTCGTGATTGTAGCGCTGTTTGCGCATTGGATCGCGCCGTACGACATTAGCGCGACAAATCTTGCGATGCGTTATCTTCCGCCTTCCGCAGAGCACTGGTTTGGCACAGACTCGACGGGTCGCGACATTTTTTCACGCGTCGTGTTTGGCGCCCGCATCTCGTTAAAGGTTGGGCTCGTGGTCGTTGCTGTTTCCGCGCTTATCGGTACTGTGATGGGAGCGGTGTCAGGTTACTACGGTGGTTGGGTTGATCGTATTGTCTCTGGCTACCTGTTCAATGTCTTTCTTGCCTTTCCGGGTCTATTGCTGGCGATTGCGATGGTTGCGTTTCTCGGAGCCGGATTGAATAAACTGATCCTCGCGTTGTGCATTATTGGCTGGGTGGGATACGCGAGATTGATTCGAGGCCAGGTGCTGAAAGTTCGCGAGTACGACTTTGTCCAGGCAGCACGCGCGCTCGGCGCCAGCGACGCTCGCATACTTCTCATTCATATTCTTCCGAACGCGATACAACCGTTGATTGTGCAAGCAAGTCTCGGAATGGCCGGAGCTGTTTTGTCCGAAGCTGCTCTGTCGTTCCTTGGTCTTGGTGTCCCACCGCCGGCGCCCTCGTGGGGTGTAATGATCGAAGAAGCCCGAGACCTCTCGACCCTGCAAGCCGCCCCGCACGCCCTAATTTTTCCCGGAATCGCCATCGCCCTAACCGTGCTCGCCTTCAACTTCATCGGCGACGGCCTCCGCGAATACCTCGACCCCCGTCAGCGCTCGAGGTGACCGATCTATGGACCTGTTTGACACGCCTGAACCTCAACGCTACCATCCACACCGATTTAAATGATGCGCGTAGCTGAAAGCGTTATCGATCTCATCGGGCAAACTCCTCTCCTTCATATCTCTCGTTTCGCGCCGCCACCACTCGCCAGCGTGTATGCAAAAGTTGAATGGTTAAATCCGGGTGGATCCATAAAAGATCGAGCGGCGTTGGGAATGATTCTCGATGCCGAGGAGAAGGGACTACTTAGCCCGGGCGCAACGATCATCGAGCCAACCGCAGGTAATACCGGAATCGGTCTCGCCCTCGTGGGAGTTGCACGCGGTTACCGTGTTATCCTCTGCGTCCCGCGCGGTTTCGCCGAAGAGAAGATGAACTTAATCCAGGCATTAGGCGGCGAAATCGAGTACGTGTCGAGCGAGGCGGGTATGCAGGGCGCGATCGAACGTTGCCACGAGCTCGCAGCAACGATCCAGGACAGCTTCGTGCCGCAGCAATTTGAGAATACGGCGAACCCGTGTTTTCATGAGCGAAGCACCGGACGCGAAATTATCGAGCAGATGAAGGGCCGCATCGACGCCCTTGTGATTGGCGCCGGCACTTCCGGAACGTTCGTCGGTGTGTCGCGCGCGGTGCGGAAGATAAATAAGAACGTTCTGTGCGTTCTCGTCGAACCGGAAGGCTCGATTTACGGCGGCAAGCCACCGGGTCCGAAGAAAGTCGAAGGTATCGGGCAGCGTGACTTCATTCCGAAGATCTACGACGCATCGTTAGCCGACGAGATCATGATGGTATCGGACGAAGACGTCTGCGACGCGATTCGGAAGATCGCACGCCTGGAGGGTCTTCTCGGCGGGTGGTCCAGTGGAGCGGCAGCAGCGGCCTCGTACAAGATTGCGGAACGACTCGGCGCCGGCAAGAACGTCGTCACAGTTTTCCCCGACGGAGCGGAACGTTATCGCAGTCAGGGGATCTTCGATGAGCTTTGTACTTAGTGCTTTGTACTTTGTTCACTAGCGAGACTTGTGACTATGAACGATGACTCGGATAGAGAACAAAGTACAAAGAACAAAGCACCAAGAACTAAACCTATGGGATTCGCAACAACAGCAATTCACACTGGATCGGAACCTGACGAAGCGACAGGCTCAGTCACAGTTCCGATCTACCAAACGTCAACCTACGCCCAGGACGGCCTCGGTAAAAACAAGGGTTACGAGTACGCGCGCACTCAAAACCCAACGCGCTCGGCGGTCGAACGTAACATCGCCGCACTCGAAGGCGGGCGCTTTGGATTTGCTTTCGCATCAGGCATGGCCGCAATCGACGCCACCTTGCGGCTCGTCAAGTCAGGCGAACACGTAGTCGTTTCCGACAACACATACGGCGGCACCGCTCGTCTTTTCAATCGCATACTCACCAACTACGGCGTCACTTTCGATTACGTCGATACGTCTGAACCACTAAACGTCGAAGCAGCAATCAAGCCAAACACGAAGATGGTGTTTATCGAAACGCCAACCAATCCGGTGATGGTCGTCACGGATCTGAAAGAGGTCAGCGAGATCGCCCATCGCGCCGGCGCGCGCGTCGTTTGCGACAACACCTTCATGTCGCCTTATCTTCAGCGACCGCTCGAATTCGGTGTGGACATTGTGGTCCATTCAACCACCAAGTATCTCAACGGCCACTCTGATGGCGTTGGCGGCGCCGTGGTTTTGAATGACGAAGAGGACGCGAACTGGATCGGTTTCGTTCAGAACAGCGCAGGCGCGATTCTTTCGCCGTTCGATTCATTTCTTGTGATGCGCGGCACGAAAACGTTGGCCCTCCGCATGGAACAGCACGACAAATCGGGTCGCGCAGTCGCAGCGTTTCTCGAAGAGCATCCGAAAGTGCACAAGGTTTACTATCCCGGCTCGGCGTCGCACCCGCAGCACGCGTTGGCCCGCCGGCAACAACATGGATTCGGCGGCATGGTCTCATTCGACGTTGGTTCCCTAGCGAACGCGCGTACGGTGCTTGAGTCTGTTAAGCTTTGCACTCTCGCGGAAAGCCTGGGCGGCGTCGAGAGCCTGATTTCACATCCGGCCACAATGACCCATGCCTCCGTGGACGAAGCGAAGCGGCAACGAATCGGAATTACAGACGGACTGGTTCGAATCTCAGTGGGCATCGAGGACACGGACGATATAATCGCCGACCTCGATCAGGCGCTGGCGAAAATCTAGTGTTTTGTTCTTAGTTCTTGGTGCTTTGTCCGGGGTCTTCGCGCGTTTAGATTAAAGGGAGGCCTTAACAAAGTACAAAGCACAAAGTACCAAGTACATTATTTATACTGAAGTGACAGCTAAACAACATAGGGTTACAATTACGCCGTTCTCAACCTTTAGCAGACTCCCTGATACGCTCTCCTTATGATCGTAGAGTTATTCGCCAAAACAGACGTCGGCCGGGTGCGTCGCGGCAATGAGGACAATTTCCTGGTCCTCGATCTGTCATCAGAACAAACATGGACGGGCACCGACGGCGCGACTCCGCCGGACAAACTGACACATTTTGATTTGGGGCAAAAAGGACTCGTGCTCGTGGTCTCAGACGGCATGGGCGGCGCGCTCGCAGGCGACGTTGCGAGCCGCATGGCAGTCGACTCGGTAAAGGAGATGTTGATTGGTGGTGAGGGTAACGCCTCGTGCGATCCCGAGTTGGACCTGGTCGAGTGTTTGAAGAACGCCACCATCTACGCCAACCTCGCAATCCATCACCGCAGCCAGGAAGACTCACGTTGCGCCGGCATGGGCGCAACCTTTACCGGCGCCGCCATCCGAGGCGATAGCCTCGATTTGGTGCAGGTCGGCGACAGTCGCGGCTACATCATTCGCAAGGACCACATTCGTCTCGCCACCAAGGACCAGTCACTGGTTCAACAGCTTGTGGATGTGGGACAGATCAGCGAGTCGGAAGCTGAGACGCACATGTTTCGCAATGTGATACTTCAGGCGCTGGGTGCGCAAAGCGACGTCAATCCGGTTACGGGAAAAATTCGCTTGAGACAGGGCGACGTCGTGCTGCTTTGCAGCGACGGGCTCTCCGGCAAACTAAGATCAGACGATATTCAAAAGATCGTCGTTGAGAGTCAGGGGAACCTGTCGAAGGCGTGCGATTTGTTGATTGATGAAGCCAACAACCGCGGTGGTGAAGATAACATTACGGTCGTGCTCGCAAGATTTGACGGTGCAGATCTCGAGGCACCCGCCACCGATCGAATCACCATCGAATTACCACCACTCGAAGAAGACAAAACACTCGACGACAACTACGAAGCCGACACCGAACCCCACTGACTCTGCTTTTTGAGCTTGCAACTTGGGCCGTTTTCGAGGCATCATAGGGCCAGTTAATCCTTCTCTCGCGCATCGACGGTGATGCGCCCGCGCACAAAATGATTCGCGCCGGTCGTTTGGATGGTTCGAGAGCAGGCTTGTTTCACACTTCGAAGCCGCTCTTGTAGAGCATCCGAACCTGATCCTTCGAACGCCACCGTTCGCCGAAGTCAAATCCGATTCGCAGCTTCTTTTCTTCCTAAAATAAGGGAAAGGTATATCTATATGACAAAGAAACTATATGTTGGAAACCTGTCTTTCCAAACCACCAATCAGGACCTCCAAGACTTGTTTTCGCAGGCTGGAACTGTCGAATCAGCGCAAATCATCGAAGACCGCGACACGGGACGATCGAAGGGTTTTGCGTTCGTCGAAATGTCTACTAATGAAGAGGCAGCATCAGCGATTGACCAGTTCAACGGCAAGGACGTTGGCGGTCGAATGCTGAAAGTCAACGAAGCCAAACCGCGCGAGAATCGTAGCGGCGGCGGTGGTGGACGTGGCTTCGGCGGCGGCGGCAACCGCGGAGGCGGTGGCGGGTACGGCGGCAATTCTGGACGACGCTCTGAACCGCGCTGGTAATTCTCAATGCCCTCAACCCACAACCCGACACACACAAAGGAACCTATGAATTTTTCTCAGCTAGGATTAGCAGACGCGCAGTTGCGCGTCTGCAAGTCACTCGGATACCTCGATCCGACACCAATACAAACAAAAGCCATCCCGATGATTTTGAAAGGCGACGACGTAATTGGCTGTGCCGAAACCGGCACCGGCAAGACCGCCGCATTTCTTCTTCCCATCATTCAGAACCTCAGCGCCCGAACACGTCCCGGCATTCGCGTGCTGGTACTTGCGCCCACGCGTGAACTGGCACTTCAGATTCAAAAGAACTACCGCGAGCTTAATCACCTTAAGGCCAATCCCAGCGTCCTCGTGATTGGTGGCGCCAATATGAGATCGCAGATCGCCGATTTGCGCAGCCGAGCAACCGTTGTCATCGCTACACCTGGTCGCCTGCTCGACCTCAGCGAACGTGGTGCGCTCGATCTTTCTACGATCGAAGTACTCGTTCTTGACGAGGCCGATCGCATGCTGGATATGGGTTTTCTACCGGCGATCAGGCAGGTGCTCGCAATGTTGCCGGCTCAGAGACAAACACTTTTGTTTTCAGCCACGATGTCTCAGAGTATTGAGAGCCTCGCGCGATCCACAATGAAACAACCGAAGTTGGTTGAGGTAAGCCCACGCGGCCGCGCGGCTCAGATGGTTGAACAAACTGCCTATTCTGTCGCGCCTGAAAGCAAAACCGCGCTTCTGCTTGACCTGCTCGAGCGCGAAAATGAACGAGAATCGCTTGATAAGGTTTTGGTTTTCACACGCACTCGACGTGGATCCGAACGACTCTCACACATTCTCAAAGCTCGCAATCACAGCGTAAATCGCATCCACGCGGATCGTAGTCAGCCGCAACGCGAAGCCGCCCTGCGCGGTTTTCGTGATGGCCGGACGCGAGTTTTGGTCGCAACAGATATCGCCGCTCGTGGACTGGATGTCGACGCCGTGTCGCATGTCATCAATTACGACGTGCCGAGTGTTCCCGAAGACTACGTACACAGAGTGGGGCGCACGGGTCGAGCCGGGAAACACGGTAAGGCCATTACGATCGTCACACCGGTTGACGAGCTATCGATGAAAGCGATTGAGCGCCTTATCGGCCAAGCGGTAAAACGCATCGTCCCCAATGGTTTTGGTGGTGCGCAGGTAGCGGCGGCGCGCGCGGCTAAACCAGTGGTGCCGTTTGGTCGGGCTTACAAAGGCTCAGTCCGCTCGTTTCGACCGCAACGAGGGCGCTGAGACAACTGGACCACGTTTCACCCGACGGTATTCTGCGATTCCTTCGCGGACCAGTTTGAAGATCGAGCGACGGTTTTGGAATACAACATTAAGCCATGCTCTTTTTGTCATTTGTGGCACGTAGATGCCGCGAAAGAAGAGTCGCATCAGCAGGTGCATGGCACGAATGTCCAGACCGTCCAGTTTCAGCAGGTCCATGACACTTTCGTTTCGCTTCGCGCTATATGATTTTCGCCACGCCTGGTCAAGCTCTTCGTGCGCTTCGGAAATAGTCATCTTCAACGGTGCGTGCGACATCTTGTAGCGAGCAAAGTTTAACCAGTGCTTAGGCCTGGTTAAACGCCCTCCAGCTTCTAATCTCGAATACAACGGAGTGCCAGGTAATGGCGTGAGTGTACTGAAGACCGGCAACACCGGCGGCCATTGTTCTATTTCCTGGAGGGTCCGGTCCGCTATACCCGGCGTATCGTTATCCAGACCAAGAATAAAAGAAGTGATCGCATAAATGTTGCGCCTGGCGAGCCTGTTCAGCACGTCCGCGTATTCTGCCGGCTTGCTGAAACTCTTGTTTACATCTGACAGATTCGCGGTATCGAGTGACTCCATTCCGATAAAAATCCACTTACCGCCGGACGCGGCGATCAAATCCACCAATTCTTCATCGCGCAAGAGATTAGCGCTGATCTGTGCGGTCCAGGGTATCTGAGCTTTCGCGGCGATGATGTCTCTGAGGAGTGACTTGGTGCGTTTTATATTGATCGCGAAGTTATCATCAATGAAGAAGACCGATACTTTTCCCCGTTCTCGGCGAGCGCGACGCTTCAACAACAGGAGTTCGTTAACAACGCTTTCATTGGTTCTAAAACGGATAGAATCGCCGAAGAAGCCAGTGACCGTGCAAAACTCGCAACCGTAGGGACAGCCGCGGCCCGATTCAATGGGCATCATGTTCAAGTATTTCCATCCCGATCCCTGACGTTCGGCGAAACGACGAAACGGCGATGGGATCAGATTAAACTGGTCGAGCTCGATGGTGTCCCAGGGGATGACGGGATATTCGTGCAGGCTCGGCTTTCGTTCTTTTCCGGAGTCGTCGACAGGCTCATACACCTGTTTCAACCGATTCTGAGCAGCATCAGCAACAATTCTGGGCCACGTCTCGTCGGCTTCTCCGAGTGCGACGGCATCGGCGTGCTGCGGTCCGCCGTCCGCGCCCAACGCTTCGCCAGGCAATTCGGTGACGTGCGGTCCACCCATGACTACGGGGATGCCGGCGGCACGAAAAGCGTCAGCAACCGAGTATGCGCGAGCGACCATTCGCGTCATTGCTCCGATACCGACGAGACCGATCTGCTGCTCTCGAGCGAACTCTACGAGTTGGTGCTCGTTCATCGGCTTTGCATTTCCGTCGATCAACAACACGTCGTGCTCGGGCGGAGTGAGTGACTTTAGAAGAAACATCCATAGGTGAGGCATGAAATTGCGCGTCACCCCGTTATCCGGGTTATAGAGTAAGATTCTCATTGTGTCGTGATTACAGGCTTATACGGAAGAAGCGGGAATAGTGGCATATATGGACCGTTAAGTATACTGTTAAAAACAGAAGGTCGTGCCCTACTTCGTGTGATTTGTGATGTGAAGCAAAGAGAGTTACAGAATGTTAAAAAGATCGACCGCGATGGTCGCGCAGACCTCTTTGACACGACTCCAGTCATGCCATTTCGGATGCAACCGCCGATATTCACTTAAGTCTGTGTTTTCCAAGTCGAACGGAACTGGGTTTGCCAACTGAACTTGCAACTGCTGAAGGGCCGACTCGCCGCTGGGTTGTGGGTACAGTTGGTCCAATCGAGCAAGTGCTTCTGAGATTCGCGCTTGTCCGATTCGTTCCGCAAGCGCGGCAAAATCCAAGTAATCCCTTGTAGCATTACGTCTGAGAATCAACACGACTTTGATGCGAAGCAATTCCTCCTCGGTCGGCACTGCCAAGCGCACACCGCCGATCGCGACCTCCTGAGTCTCCAACGGTTGCTCCCGAATCATCTGCCGCACTCCAGTCTCAATGCCATCGAGGCTACCCAGTATTAAGACTGGTCTTTTCACTCGCGCGGTACGCCATCCCGCCACAGCCTCGAGCTGTGCCAAGACATCGTCGAACGTGTGACGAAGGTTAGGCAGAACGTGATCGGCATCTCGCGACAGACGATGTTGAGCAAAGATCGCTACGGCGGTTCCTCCCACCAGTGTGGCTTCCGGCAAAATCTCTTGCAGGTGTGCCGCTGCCGAGAGGAGTTGCTCCCATTCAGGCAAATTGCTTTCGGACATAAAAGTTCCAGAAGTGATACCGCTGCGCGTATTGATCGGATAGGTGAGGTTTAGCCACCCGAAGGATTCGCTCGCGGACCTGCTGGCTTACGGCAGCGTCACGAAGCTCCTTCCAATCATCCAGCCGCCCGCGAGCGATCACGTCGTCAATCGCTGCAAGCGTCCAGTCGGAATGATTTAGATGACGGTGCAACACGCCTTGATTATAGCAGCTTGGTTGGACATCTAGAGTTTGTACAGAATGGTTGCAGATTTCGATTTATCGACGTAGCTCATTTTTTCACTCCACTTTGTCGTTCATGTAAAGTCGAAATTCGTCGGCTGGTTGCTCCCTTTCGGACTCTTGGCCATCATTGCACCAAAGGTCACTGTCTTTTCATTAGGGGGCAAGCCTTGCTGCCGATTCTAACCTTCACTCTCGGGCAGAGCTTTCGGACGCCAGTCTGGCTCACCGCCGACTCGCTTCACATAGATCGAGGCTCCTTCCACGCTCTCGACACAAACACGCTCGCCGGCTTCGAGAGGCGGTTCACCGGGCGCGGGATAGGCGGTCCAGGTAGAGCCGAACACTTTTACGGCGCCTTCGTGCAGTGCGCCTTTGCTGGACGAAACTACGGTCCCTATCTTTCCGGGAAGCGCGTCGACACCACTGCGGAGTGACTGACCCGTCTTTTCGCGTGAGAAGTAATTGATGAAGATCGTGCGGGAAGCGGCGGTGAGGCCGATTGAAACAACGGCGAAGACCATGAACTGGACCAGCAGGCTGTCGATGCCGATTAGGCCTGCGAACGCAGCCGCGAGTGCGCCGATGCCGAACCACAGCAGAACGAAACCGGACGTAAAGACCTCTGCGACGATCAATATCGCAGCCAGCACTGCCCACAGAACCCAGAACCATTCACTCATCGTCGTCGGATCATAATGTGAAAAAGCCACTTAAGTTAACCCTTGAACATGTTCTTCATCACAAACCAGATGTTCGCGGGACGCTCGGCCAATCGCCGCATAAAGTAAGGATACCAGTGTTTCCCATATGGAACATAGACGCGCATGTTGTATCCATCGCGCGCTAACTGCCGTTGCAGATCGCGCCTGATCCCGTAGAGCATCTGAAACTCAAACTTCTCTTTTCCAATGCCCTCGCGCGTCGCGAAGTCAATCGTCGCATCGATCATCTTCGGATCGTGCGTGGCGATGCCGTGATAGACACCGCTCAACAACAAAAGTTGCATCACCTTGACGTAGTTGTCGTCAGTGTCCTTCTTGTCAGGAAAAGCAACTTCCGGCGGTTCACTGTACGCGCCCTTGCAGATGCGTATGCGCGCCGGCAGTTTCACCAACTCCTGCGCATCGTCGTACGTCCGCCGCAGGTACGACTGCAAGACGATCCCGACGTCGTTCAGACCAAATTCTGAGCGCAGGCGCTTGAAGATGTCGATCGTCGTTTGCGTGACGTTCGAACCTTCCATGTCGACGCGCACAAAGTTGCCACGTTGCTGCGCATCGAGAACTACACGTCTGGCGTTTTTGTAAGCGAGCTCAGGATCCAGATCGAGACCAAACTGCGTCAGCTTGATCGAAACATTGGACCGAATGCGCGTCTCATCGATCCGCTTCAAGATTTGTAAATACTCTTCAACTTCCTTGTTCGCTTCGCCAGCGTTATCCACCGATTCGTTCAAATGATCGAACGAAGCGGTACAGTTCTCCGCATTGATCTCGCGAATGTAGGGAACGACCTCGTCGATCGTCTCACCGGCGACGAAGCGAGTGGTTAGTTTCTTAAAGAAGCTGAATCGAGCGGCAAAATCCTTAAGGCCTTCGTGGCCCGACAACCAAATCAGCGCGCTTCTCGTAACCATCTAGTCCGCGTTCCCGAAACCCTTCTGCAAAGTCAGTGTTGAGCGGTCCAAGAAAACACGGACAACCTTCGTTGTGCTATTCTTGGCGGGTTTTTCTCCAACCCGAGGAGGAATAATTGCACACCACCACTAAAACAAGGAACTGCGCGGGATGCGATTGAAGCTGGTAATAATTGCTTCACTGCTCGCGGCGGCGGTAGGCGCCGGCGCCAGTATCGCGCTCGTGTTGGGGGTGTTCGCCGTGAAGTCGTTGTCGAGCCCCGGACTACTGGCGGCTTCAACCTATCTGCTGCCGATAGCGGCAATCGTCTTCGCCTCAATCTTCGTTTATCGACACACCGCCAGACGACGAAAGCTACAAGCGTTTCTAACGGCACTGCTCGCAACGTTGCTCACTATCTCGATTTTCATTCTCACTTCGACTTTAACTTCTCGAGTCAACCCGCCCGAGCCTTATCTACCAGGACCACAGATCGCTTCCTAACCTTCGATACTGTTCAGTCCGATCTCGCGCTGGACCGGACGTAACGCGTCAATAACGAAACGAATATGTTCGTCGATATTCACACCCAACTCTTCAACGCCCTGTTTGATATCGTCACGATTTACCGATCGCGCGAACGCCTTGTCTTTCAACTTTTTCTTCACGGACGAGACTTCCATATCGTCGAGACTGCGCGAAGGCCGCACTAACGCGCACGCTACTAAAAAACCGCACAACTCGTCAGTGGCAAACAGCGCGCGGGCCATGTCAGTATCGCGCGGCACGCCGGTGTACGTTGCGTGGCCCATGATCGCGCGAATGATCCGTTCGGAATAACCACGGCCACAGAGAATGTTAGCGCCGGTAAACGGATGCTGGTCCGCAGTAGGAAACATCTCGTAGTCGAAATCGTGAAGCAGTCCGACTAGGCCCCACTCGTCTTCGTCGGCTGGTCCGTCGTTGTAACGCTTCGCACAGGCGCGCATTGCGGTTTCAACGGCAATTGCGTGCTTACGCAGGCTATCGCCCTTCGTGTACTCACACAACAACTCCCAGGCTGCGGCTCGGTTCATTGGTCATTTGTCATTTGACATTGATCATTTGTCATTTGTTTGGATTACCGCGCCCACTGAATCGCCGCGACGCGGATTAAATGAGAAATGAAAAATGGCAAATGATATATGGAAAATGATTACTTGGCGCCGGTAGCAAGATAACCAGGGCGCGCGCGAATCATAACATCCTTGCGCGTGGTTGCCACCTTGATACGGCGGTAACGCTCGTCGTGCTCTTTGTTGAGTGGATAGTAGCCAAGCAGATATTGGGTGCGAAGTTCCGCGGCGATCTGAGCGAACGCTTCAGGGAGATAGTCGAGTGTGTCAGCGCGGAGGAGGCGACCGCCTGATTTTTCTGCAAGTGCGTTGAGGTAGTCGTCTGCCTTGGAGTAAAGCATATCGAGCATCCGGGTGATCTCGTCGTCAGGACCTCTTCGTCCACTCGTGGTTGTCGTCGTTGGATCAGTCTGGCCAGGGATGCGACGACGATCGGGCAGCCGCTGGTCCGGAGGAATTCTGTCATCAGGAGGAAGACTACCCGGAAGTCGATTTGGATCGTTTGGATCGGGATAACGTCGATCTCGATCTCGATCTCGATCTCGTTCGGCTTCGCGACGACGACGCATGATGTCTTCGGGCAACGGCAGGCCAAACGGTCCCGTTTGTGGTCGTGTTCCTGTGGTTGGAATCGGGTCGCCGCCAGGGAATGTCGGCGGAGTTGTACCGCTCGGGGGACGCCGAATCACTTCTCTTGTCGGCAATGTCGGCGTGATCTGTTCCTGCTGGTTTCGTGCGATTGCTTCGGTGGTGGCGCGAGTTTCATAGCGAATCGGATAAACGATCACGCCTTCTTCGTCGAGATTGCGCAGCGTGCCGTCAAAGGTCGCCGTATCACTGTGCCAGTCCGCGGCGTCGCTGAAAAGGACGATCGCCTTGCGTCCCTGAATGCGACGGATGGTATTCAATGCCGATTCAAATGCGTCGTAGACTTTGCTTCCGTTGCCCGATCGCGCGGTGTTGATTGCGGTTCTCAGCGTTTCCCGATTGCTCGTAAATTCGTTTAAGTCGCGGATCTCATCGTCGAACGTGATGATCTTGACACGGTCAGCAGGTTGCAACTGTTGGACAAACACAAATGCTGCGTTTTGGATTTGGCGTAGTTTGTCCTTCGTACTGCCGCTGGTATCTAGCAGCAGGATTACGTGAAACGGCGCCGCGACCTTGCCGAAAAAAGCGATCTCGTGAGGTACGCCATCTTCCGAAATCTTGAATTCGTCCTTAGTCAGGTCGGTTATGTAAAGGCCATTTCTTGACGTCACGATTACTGGGACAGTTACTAAGTTCGTGTCAGTTTTGATCGTTTCGACTTCCTGAGCCACGGATACGACGGTGCCGATTCCAATTAGGACGAATATAAAAAAGATACGTGAAGCAGAAGAAGGCATTTGGGTACTCCTCACGCAAAACCGGGCAGATTCAAACTCGAAGCGAAAAGCAGGAAAGCTGTGTCGGCGCTAGGATGTTCGGCACAAGCATAACGTTTCCTAATATTTGTGTCATCCGTGGTTTACAAACACGGATTTAGGCTAGAATGCGAGTCCGGTTTATCCCCAATGAGGTCCTTGCTGCTCGCAGTTTTGGCGGCGTATCTAATCGCCGCGATCCATTCCATTCTGGCGTTCGTCAACAAGCGACGCTCGCTCCAGCAGGTGGCCGAATGGTCGCTGGCCGTTGGTTGGGTCTTGCACACCGGCGTGCTGATCGACGAATGGGTGGTGGACGGACACTATCCGCTGTTTGGTTCGCGCGAAACACTATCGTTTCTGGCGTGGGCGCTCGTAGCGGGTTACGCGATCGTGCTTTATCGCTACGGGGCACGGGCAGTCGGCGCGTTTGCCGTACCGCTGATTTGTATTCTGACTTTCGTCGCCATGATGAGCGGTCGGGGTCGTAACCCATCGGCCGCAGCATTCTCAACAACCTGGCTCTTCCCGATCCACACCACGCTGCTTGTCTTCGCTTATGCCGCGTTCTTTATCGTCTTCATGGCCAGCGTTATGTACTTAGTTCAGGAACGCGAACTCAAACTCAAAACATTCAGCGCGTTCTTTCATCGACTGCCGTCGCTGTCGACAGTCAACGAAATCGCGACGCACTCGGCTGCGATTGGTTTGACGCTGCTCTCGCTGGGACTCGTCGCGGGTATGTTCTGGAACTGGTCGTTGCACGGAAAAATGTGGCGTAACGATCCAAAGGAAATCCTGGCAGTACTGACATGGGCGCTCTACTTTGGCCTCGCCATGTATCGTTCGACGGCAAACTGGCGCGGACGACGAGCAGCGTGGTTAGGCGTTTTGGGGTTCGTTCTCGTGCTCTGCACTTTTCTGGCTGCGCCACTGTTTGGGAGTTATCACGTGTTTGGCGTAAGTTTGGGGATTTGAATATGTTTCCCGCAAAGGCGCAAAGGCGCTAAGTTTGTTTTTTCCAACTGCTGTCTTTGCGTCTAGCGCGTCTTTGCGCCTTTGCGCCTTTGCGGGAAAGTTTTTTGTTTTAGTTAACTTAAGTGCCTGAAATACTCAACCGATGTCCATAATCCTGATCGGAGTCAATCACAAGACAGCTCCGGTCGAGATCCGCGAACGCCTCGCGTTTGACGACGCGGCGTGCGCGGCCGGACTGCGTTCTCTCGTTGATGGCCAAGTCGTGCGTGAAGGATTGATCGTCTCGACGTGCAATCGCGTCGAAATCCTGAGCGCAACGGCGAACGATCAGATCGATTTGGGCGCCGGACGTGTCACGCAGTTTCTCGATACATCTGGAAACTTGCCGCCGGGTTTTCTTCAGGACCATCTTTACCGCCACACCGATGAAGATGCAGTTAGGCATTTGTTCCGAGTGGCTTCGTCGTTGGATTCTATGGTGGTCGGTGAGCCGCAGGTGCTGGGCCAGGTGCGTCATGCGTACTCACTGGCGGTCGAAGCCGGCACGGCGGGAAGAGTTCTGAACCGGTTGGTCCATCACACTTTTCACGTTGCGAAACGAGTACGCACCGAAACCGGTATCGCGGCGAGTGCTGTTTCGATCAGTTACATGGCAGTCGAGCTCGGGAAGAAGATCTTCGCCTCGCTCAAGGACAGCACCGTGATGCTAATCGGCGCCGGTGAAATGGCGGAACTCTCCGCGAAGCACCTCGTCAACGCCGGCGCTTCGCGCGTGATGATCGCGAATCGCACCGAAGCCGCTGCACGCCAACTCGCGAACCAGATCGAAAGCGCGACTACCGTTCCTTTCGATCAAATCGGCGAGCATCTTCACGAAGCGGACCTGGTGATCTGTTCGACCGGCGCGCCTGACTACGTCGTGACTGAAGCGCAATTGCGCAAAGTTATTCGCCGACGTCGCCGTCGGCCCACCTGTCTCATCGACATCAGCGTGCCGCGAAACATCGATCCAGCGGTAGCCAAGGTTCCGAACGTGTTCCTGTTTGACATCGACGACCTCGAACAAGTCATTTCGTCAAACATTCGCGAGCGGGAACGTGAAGCGGAACGCGCCGAACTGATCGTGCAGTCGGAAGTGATGCAGTTTCAACAATCGCTGCGACTGATGGACGTCGGGCCGAGTATCGGCGCGCTGCGTGAGAAGTTTCAGGACATTGCGCGCGCCGAGCTTGCGCGACAGCGAAAGCGGTTGGGACCGCTGACGAAAGAGCAGGAAACCGCTGTTGAATCGCTGCTGATGTCTACTGTCAACAAGCTTTCTCATCCGATTCTCAACCAGATGCGACGCTTTTACGGGACAAACGACGCGGACGGTGTTCCGGGTCCGAACGATCTGTTTGATCCCGAGGAATAGCCACGCATGTCTCGCCCGCTCGTCATCGGTTCGCGTGGTTCGAAGCTCGCCCTGTGGCAAGCGGAACAAGCCAAGGCCCGCCTCTTGGCGCTCAATCCCGAGATAGATATTCGCGTTGAAATAATCAAGACGACTGGAGACGTTAAAACAGATCCGTTGTCGGTGATTGGCGGGAAAGGTGTGTTCACGAAGGAACTGGAAGATGCACTGATGGATGGACGGATCGATCTGGCGGTGCACTCGTTGAAGGATTTGCCTACCGTGGTGCCGCACGGTTTGATCGTCAGTGCGATTTGCGAACGCGATGATCCGCGAGATGCGTTAGTCGTTCGTGACGATCTAAAAGCGCGTAGCGGTTCGATTCTAAATTTGCCGGGAAAGGCAATGGTCGGTACGTCGAGTCAGCGTCGAGTGGCGCAACTGAAATCGTTGCGTGCGGACGTCGTGGTGAAGGACGTTCGCGGCAATGTTGATACGCGACTGCGAAAGCTTGACGAGGGGCAGTACGATGCGTTGATTCTGGCGTGCGCCGGTTTGCGCCGGCTCGAGCTGGAGCACAGGATTGACGCAGCAATCTCGACGGAAGAAATGGTTCCCGCAGTAGGCCAGGGTGCGATCGCAATCGAAACGCGCGCGGATGACGAGTTTACGATTGAGATAACTTTAGCGTTGGACCATGAGGAAACGCGACTTTGTTGTTTGGCGGAGCGGGCGTTTCTTCGCAGTCTGGGTGGCGGTTGCCAATTTCCCATTGCTGGTCATGCAGTCATTGACGAGGGCATCTTGAAACTTGACGGACTGGTATCGACACCTGACGGCACGAAGATGCTGCGCGCTCAGCACGCGGGATCACCAGATGATGCGGAGGCTGTCGGATCGTCACTCGCCGCGCAGCTGATTGCCCGTGGCGCCAATTCCCTGCTCAATCCATGAATCAACCGCTTGCAGGACGGACGGTTGTCGTAACTCGAGCCGCTTCGCAAGCAGGCGCGTTTATAGCCGCGCTCGAGAGTTACGGCGCGAGCGTCATCTCCTGTCCCACGATCGAAATCGCCGAACCAGAGAGTTACGAGCGTCTCGATGAAGCGATCGATCATCTATACGGCTACGACTGGCTGGTCTTCACGAGCGCGAACGGAGTCGAATACTTCCTGCGCCGTTTGCAAACTCGCGGCGTTGGAGTTGAAGAACTCGACGAACTCAAAGTTTGCGCTATCGGCGATGCCACTGCCGACAAACTCCGCGACGCGCACGTTCACGTCGACCTCATACCATCACAAGCCAAAGCCGAAGGCGTCTTTGCGGCGTTGAGTGAGTTTGCCGGCGGCACCGAACAATTACACGGCCTCAACATCCTGATTCCCCGCGCCGCCGCCGGCCGCGATTACCTGCCAAAGTCGTTGGAAGAAGCAGGCGCGCGCGTCGACGTCGTCACCGCCTATCGGACCGTCCTGCCCGAGAATCTCGACCGCGGACGACTGAGCGCAATGCTCACCGGCAGCGCCGACTGCATCGCGTTCATGAGTTCATCCAGCGTGAAGAACCTCGCTATGCTGTTCGACACACACGATCTAGGCGAGAAGGTGAAAGGTCTCACCATCGCCTGCATCGGCGACGTCACGGCTGCAACCGCCGCAGAGTACGGCCTGCACGTTGATATCCAACCGGAAGAAACAACAGCCGCCGCCCTCGCAAACGCAATCGCCGAATACTATTCAAGTTAGAACGGAGTCATTGGTCATATATCATTTGACATTTTTCATTTGCCATTGTGCTCCGGGTTTACGCAACCTTAACAGGTAACCTGTGAAGGTGGTAAATGCGGAGCTCAATGGCAAATGAAAAATGTCAAATGATATATGACCAATATTCCGGTTCTAAAACCGACCCTATACGCTTGTGCTAAACTAAACATCGGATGTCGACCCCCAGTGTGCTCATCTTCGATCGAGACGCCCACAGTGGATCATCGTTGCGCGATCTCGTCGCGACGTGGGGCTACCTTCCAATAGTCGCCGACGACATTCCCGCCGCTCTCAAAGCCGTCGACGAACTAAAACCAGCCGTCGTTCTCGACAGCGGTCCGGAGTACGACGCCGGGTTGGTCCAGCAGATTCGCGAACAGAACGTCGATCTCTCTGTCGTTCCACTTGAAAGACCTGTCGATCCCTTCAAGCTGCGGAGATTGATCGATCGCGCGCTTGAACTGGATATCGCCAGGAAGGAAAACGAACGACTTCGCCGCGAGCTTCAGGACCGCGGGGCGTTCGGCGAGCTCGTCGGCAACTCTGAATCGATTCGCAAGATCTACACGCTCATCGAACAGGTCGCGCCATCGAGTGCGTCCGTACTGATCACCGGCGAATCCGGCACCGGAAAAGAACTGGTCGCACGAACGATTCACAAGATGAGCCCACGCCGCGATAAACCGTTCGTGGCGATCAACTGTTCGGCAATTCCCGAATCGTTGATGGAATCAGAACTGTTTGGACACGAGAAGGGATCGTTCACCGGCGCCGCTTCACGACGGCAAGGTTGTTTCGAACTCGCAGACACAGGCACACTGCTGCTCGACGAGATCGGCGAAATGCCGCCGCTGCTTCAGGCAAAACTCCTGCGCGTGATCGAAGAGCGTGCGGTCAGACGCCTCGGTGGCCGCAAGGAGATCGAAGTCGACGTCCGGTTACTCGCGGCGACGAATCGTCATCCGCAACAGGCAGTCGCCGAGGGCAATCTCCGGAGCGATCTGTTGTATCGTCTCAACGTCTTCGGCATTCATCTGCCGTCGCTGGGCGAAAGAAAAGAAGACCTGCCACTGTTGGCGCAACATCTCGTCAAACAGCTCGCGGAGAAACACGGACGACCCGCCCGCTTTATGAGTCCGGCGGCACTTCAGGCGTTACAGTTTCATGCGTGGCCAGGCAACGTGCGCGAACTGCGAAATGTGATCGAGCGTGCGGTGATTATCTGTTCCGGAGAACAGATTGAACGTCACCACTTCGCACCCTATCCGATCGAACAGCGCGAGCGTTTACGCCATGAAGACACGTTGACCGTGCCTGTCGGCACGCCACTCGAAGAGGTCGAGCGGCAGATGATCATGCGCACACTGCAAAAGACCAAGAACAACAAGACGCGCGCCGCCGAACTGCTAGGCATCAGCCTCAAGACACTGCACAACAAATTGAATCTTTATCGCGAGCGTGGGCTGCTGCATGACGAATAGTCACTTAGGTTCTTGAACTTTGTACTTAGTACTTTGTTTTGTTCTCTTTGCGCCTTTTGTGGCTAAACGGCCGTTTCGTGTAAGGGCAACACTGTGGTTAATGACGCTTCGGTCCTGCTGTTTTTCATCGACGGTTTAGGAATCGGCACTCGTGGTCCTCACAATCCACTCGACAACCTGGAAGGTTCCGCGCCGCTAGCCGTTTTTCAAAACGAGGAGCCAGTAACTTTCCTCGACGGCATTGTCGTTCCGACCGATCCGACTCTTGGCGTGCCGGGCCGGCCGCAGAGTGCTTCGGGCCAGACGACGATTCTCACTGGCGTAAACGCTCCCGCGCAGATCGGCTATCACAAGCAGGGTTTCCCAAACCAGGCGCTGCGCGACATCATCCAAACGCATTCGATCTTTCGCCAGCTTACCGAAGCCGGCGTCGCGCCGATCACCTTCGCGAATGCTTACAGCCGTCGTTTCTTTGTCGAACGGCCTCGTTGGATTTCAGCCACGACTGCTGCCGTCGAGGCCGCCGGACTGAACTTCCGCACGATTGACGACGTTAAAGCAGGCGCCGCCGTCTTCATGGACTACACCAACCGCTTCTTGATCGAAAAAGGCGAGGACGTCCTTGAACGAACCGAGGAAGAAGCAGCAACTGTGCTCGCCTCGATCGTCGCGCAGAACCGCTTCACGTTGTACGAATACTTCATCACCGACAAAGTCGGTCACGCTCAGGACATGGCCCTCGCGAAGGTCGTGTTGACGAGCCTGGCCCATTTTATTCGCGAACTACTAAACAGAATTGATCTGGAACGCACTACCGTTATACTCACCAGCGACCACGGTAATATCGAAGATTTGACGTCGCGCAATCACACGCTGCACCAGGTACCGACGATCGTCTGGGGCGCTCACCGTGAGCGAATCGCAGCCCGGATTCAAACTCTAGCCGACATCACACCAGCCATTGTCAGCGAACTCGCAAATGGATAAGAACAATCCACGCGAACTGTTCGGGTGGAAGATGTACGACTGGGCCAACTCGGCCTTCTACACGACAGTCGTCGGCACGCTTTTCAGTCCTTACATCACGCGGTTGGCCCAGTCGGCCGTCGGCGAAAATGGCGTCGTGCTGGATCTTGGGCCATTAGGCGCTGTTACGGCGAAGTCGTTGCCCACGTTGTGCGTGTCGATTTCAGTCGGCGCTCAGGTGTTTCTGTTGCCGGTGCTGGGATCGCTCGGAGACTACTCGAATCTCAAGAAACGCTTGATGGCGTTTTTCTGTTACATCGCCGTCATCGCTAACTGCCTGATGTTCTTCGTCAAGGGCAGCGCTTATTTGTTTGGCGGCGTGCTGTTCATCATCGCGAATGTTTGTTTCGGCGCCGCGCTGGTTTTCTACAACGCGTTTCTGCCCGAAATCACTACTGAAGATCAGGCGGACAAAGTCTCAAGCCGTGGTTTTGCCTATGGCTACCTCGGCGGCGCGATCCTCCTGGCGTTGAACCTGCTGCTCGTGCTTCGCGCGGAGGCGATAGGAATCTCGACCGAGCTGGCAGTGCGATTGTCGCTTCTTTCGGCCGGTGTGTGGTGGGGCGGGTTTGCGCTGATTACTTTCTTCCTGTTGAGGTCACGACCATCGAAGAAGCAACTGCCACCCGGCAAGGGCTACCTCGCGACCGGAATCTCTGAGATCTTCGCGACGTTCAAACAATTGAGGCACTTGCCTCTCACCACGCGTTATCTAATCGCTTATCTGATTTACAACGACGGCATACAGACAGTTGTTTTCGCATCCAGCGCGTTTCTCGAACAGGAACTGTTTCCCGGTGGCAACCCGCAATTCTTACTTCAGATCTTTTTGATGGTCCAATTTGTCGCCGTCGGCGGCGCGTTGCTGTTCGAACGGCTCGCCTATTTGATCCGCACTAAGAACGCAATCATCGTATCGCTCGTGATCTGGTCGGGGGTAGTGATCTATGCGTATCAAGTTCCTCAATTCGGTTCCCGAGGCATGGGTTATGGCCGGCGTGATTGCCATTGTGCTTGGCGGATCGCAGGCGCTATCGCGCTCGCTCTATTCGCGAATGATCCCGCCGGGTCGAGAGGCGGCGTTCTTTGGAATTTACGAGGTTTCGGAACGCGGAACATCGTGGATGGGCCCGCTGCTGTTTAGCATCGTAATCGCGAGCACGGGCTCTTACCGGCAGGCGTTACTATCGTTGATCTTCTTTTTTGTGATTGGGCTCGTGCTGCTCTGGATCACAGACACGGATAAAGGGATTCACGAAGCGGGCCATCTTGCCCCGGAAGAAATCAAGCACTGACTAGCCGACGAGCTTCTGCTCTTTTGCGTCTGCTTTATTCGCGAGGCACTCGCGCGAGCAATAGTTCGCCAAACCCGAGTTGAGTCGAAACACTCGATCCGCCGGCACCCATGTCCCACAGCTATCACACCGCACTAGCTTGTTCTTCGACGGCGACCGTTCGCGAGGCGCGGTAGCGACCTCCGCCGACACGTTCAGCGCACCCACAACTTTTCGAATCAACTGGAGGTAAGGGCGCAGGCGCAGGTAAACAAAGGCAGCGACAAGACTGATGATCGTGCCGATTATCAGGTATTTCACGGTAGTTGCGAAATTTCGAACTGCGACTTGCGAAATTCGAAATCTCGCATTTCGCAATTCCCAACGTGTTTAATCGTCTCGTCCGCCGGCGACTCCGTATGGAACGTCATTCGCTCTTCGTCGTGGCATCGGATCCGAAGCTCGACGGCGCGGTTGAGACTCCTTCGTCCGCCGGTCAAGACTACCTGGCGGAAGACCGCGCCCATGAACTGCCTCTTCGAGAATCCGCGTGATCTCCTGCGAGAGCGTTCGATGTTCGGCAGCCGCGCGGCGACGGAGAGATTCCTTGAGGTGGTTGGGAACGTACGCGCCTATGAAAACACCTTTCCTATTAGCCATCTATCGCCCTCTCCAAGTGTCGGGATTAACCCTGCAATATCGGAACAGGTCTGTAAGCCGAATTCTGTACGTCAAGCTCCGCAGAGCGTGACGTGGCGATCATTCATCTAGCCCAGCCGTTGCCAGCTGGGTCGAGCGACCTACCCGGAGGTCGTAGCTCTGGGATCTCAAACTAAGATCTGAGATCTCAGAGGCTTCGGGCGGGCAGCCCTGGTTGACGCCTCCCTATTTGGTCTTGCACCGCGAGGAGTTTGCCTGGCCGCGTATGTCACCACACGCGCCGGTGCGCTCTTACCGCACCATTTCACCCATCACCCTTTGAGATCTGAGATCTCAAATCTAAGATCTCAAGGGCTGGTTTGTTTTCTGTTGCACTTGTCGTCGCCCGCGGTGTCGAATCTCACAATTTTCAACCGCAGACGCCCCGCCGTTAGCGGGCTCGCTGCCCTGTGGTGTTCGGACTTTCCTCTCCCGGCTTTCGCCGGCAGCGACCGCCCGACCTGTTCTCATGCAAGGCTGGGTAATTATACCAACAAGTGTTCAACGGGTATAGTCAGCGCGTAATTGCAACTAACCAAAGTACTTGAATCCGACGCGCAAGCTGTTAATCCACGATGGCGGAAAAAAAAGGACGACCGTTAATGAGACGAGTGCGTGCGAGAGTGCGAGCGCAAAGAGGTTTGGCGCGCGTTGATAGACCCATGCCCAGATCGCCCCACCCAAAAATGTGAGACCAAACAATACTGGATTCGGCAGATGAACGAGGCCAAATAGTAGACCAACGATCACGATGCTCGTCCAACCTCGACCGAACACGATCTGAACTCGACGGTTAATGTATCCTTGCAACACATACTGCTGAAACAGGGCCCACACCGGAACCAGCACAAATCGCCAACGCAGTGGATCTTTTGGCGACACGCTTGGAGGAAAAAAAACGATAATTGCGATCGCCGCGACTGTTGGCAGGATCAACAGCTTCGCAGCGACGGCAAAGTTGTCCCAACGAAATCCGATCTCACGCAACGTCTCACCGTACGCGCGATGCGAAACGATCATCAGCATCAACGCCAACCCGATCGGAATTGCCAGGGCCAACTTGCTCCGGCCCACGAACGCCAGCACGACCCATTCGGCGATCAAGCAGGAAACGACAACCGAAACGATCTCCCACAGCGCGAGCATTCGATCGTCAGTTCTAATTAACCGTTCTCCAACTGCCATCCGTGTTCACCACAAACCTGATCGGATCCCCTAACAACTGCGATGTGTAACGCGTTGCGTCGCCGCTGGCGTGTCGCGCATAGACTCGCGCCTCATGATTGCCAGCCGGCAACGAAGGCAATGCGAAGTTGTAACCGCGCCATTCATCTTTGGCCCATCCCCCAGCAACAACGTCCGGGCGCGAGAGGTTTGCGATCTGTTCCCCGCTCGGTTTTCCATCAATGAAAAGTTCGACCTGAACTCGCTGCCACGGATCGGCATCATTCACGGCCCAACCAGCAATCGATCGCGACTCCACAACGGCTTCACCCCAACCATGAAACGTTGGCGGGAACGCATTCAGGTACGCGCCGACGGCGATGGCGCCAACCAGTATCGTCTCAACGATGGACTTCCCGATCAGCACGTTGACGAGTTGAGGTTTGTTCATGCTGAAGCTTCAGGTGCTTTTGGCAGCGTGCGTGGCGTGAAAGAGATCCGGCCAGCGTATTTTGAATTCGTTCCGCACGATCTCTTCGACTTCATCAGCCGTCGCCGACTCGAGACATCGTCGATGCGATTTCCCGTGCTTCCCGGGTGTCAATCAGCGCGAGCGTCGAGCGAACGCGCGGGATCATCGCGGGCGTCATGCTGAGATCGACGGCGCCGAGTCCTGCAAGTAACACGGCATACGCGGGCGTGGAAGCCATTTCCCCACAAACAATTACGGGGATTTGCACGGCCGCGGCTGCTTCCAGCGTGCGTTTGATTCCGTAGAGCACAGCCGGGTGAAGTGTGCGAAACCAGTCGGATACTTTGTCGTTACCACGATCGACGGCTAGCGTGTATTGGACCAGATCGTTTGTGCCCAGTTCAAAAAAATCAACTTCGGCGGCAATCTTCTCAGCAGTCAGGACAGCGGACGGTACTTCGATCATCGCGCCGATCAGCACTTTGGCACACAGCGTTCCGGCAGTGTTCAGATTCCGGAGTTCGTCATCTATCACCGCGCGGGCCGATCGTACATCCGCGACGTCGCTAACCATCGGAATCACGAGACTCAACTTTCCATCAGCGGCAGCGCGAAGTATCGCGCGCACCTGCGTTCGCATCACTTGCTGGTGGCGCAGGTTGAAACGTACCGCGCGTAAACCTAGCGCCGGGTTCCGCTCGCGTTCCTTTATCTCGCCACCGACCTCACCGCCAACATCAAACAGTCGCACAATCGCGCCATCGCTTCCCACTGCCTCGCCCAGTGCTTTGTACGCTTCGTATTGTTGTTCCTCCGAATGCATCAGCCCGGGACGCGATAACAAAAACTCCGAACGGAAAAGTCCTACACCGCTTGCGCCAAACTCTCGCACCGCCTGAAACTCTGTCGGCAACTCGACGTTCGCGCGCAAAACCATACTCACGCCATCGCGAGTCATCACTGGTCCTGACTCGACAACATTCGCCACAGTCGTCGCAACTTCAGGCGCTGCGCTCGCGAATTGATACTCCTCGATTGTCGCCGGCGTCGGATGCAGAATTACTTCGCCGCGACGCGCATCGACGATGATCTGATCGCCTGTACGTGTGCGCCGGTAAAAATCCCGCAGACCTACCACCGCCGTCAGACCAAGACCACGCGCGATGATGGCCATGTGCGAGGTCCAACCACCGGTGTCCGTCGCAATCGCACGCACGTGATTGAGATCGAGTTCAGCGATCGTCGACGGCAACAGATCACGCGCGACGATCACCGCGTCTTCGGAAAGGTTCGGATACTTTGGACCTTCGCCGGTGAGGTTTGCCAGGAGACGTTGGATCACGTCTTCGATATCTGAGCCTCGTTCACGCAAATACTCGTCATTGATTTGCGTATAGATCGACAACAGACGATCGCCGACGACTTTTGCGGCCCATTCTGCGTTCGAACGTTCTTTAACGATGTAGTCTTCGACGTCGCGGGTTAGTTTGGCATCTTCCAGAAACAGCAGATGCGCGTCGAAGATGTATGCATGTCCGCGGCCGAGTTCCTTCTCTGCTCGATCCTTGATCGCCTCCAGTTGCCGCCGCGACAATCTCACCGCGGCTCGGAAACGACGTCGCTCGCGTTCCACATCGGCATCGCCAATCTGCGCGCGATAGACTTCGTGTGTCCCTTCCTGCAACCGCAAAACACGCCCGACGACCACACCTTCCGACACGCCCAGTCCGTGACAACGAAGTTGCTGCGCAGCGGACGATTCGAAGTCGCCTCTCTCAGTTTCATCAAAATCGCGCGAAAAAAGACCGACTACGGCGTCCAGCGCCTCTTCTTCGTCGACGCCGTTGGCGACCACGCGCAGTTCGGTGCCGCGACTGGCGGCGAGCGTCAGGATGCTAAGAATCGATTTGGCGTCGGCTTCGAGATCGCCGTCGAGACGATGGATCGTGAGGCTGCTTTTGAAACGGCCCGCGACGCGCACGAGGTTGGCGGCAGCGCGAGCGTGTAAACCGAGACGGCCCGTTACCTGGAGTCTGCGTTCAGCCACTCTCAATCGGCTCCGGATTTCGTCGGGGGAGCGAGTAATCCGCCGGCGAAGTAAATGCCCTGCCGGCCCTGTTCGCAGATTTTGCGCGCGACCTCAGCGAGCGGTTCTTCGGTCGAAAACGAAGCGAGCTTGATCACCATCGGCAGGTTTACTCCGGTCACGACTTCCACAGAACCCTCTTCCAGAAACATCGAGGCGATATTGGTCGGCGTCCCGCCAAACATGTCGGTGAGCAGAAGCACGCCTATGCCCTGCGAGACACGCGTGATGGCGCGCTGCACTTCCTCACGCGCGGCGTCGACGTCGTCGTGCCACCCGATCGAAACTGCCGCGATGTGCGAGATTGGACCAACGATCATCTCGGCGGCGGCAAGCAACTCTCCGGCGAGATGACCGTGCGTGACGATCACTCCTGCTACTCGCTTTGTCTCAGGCGGTAAAGTACTACTCATCGCTACCTCTCACGATCTCTCCCGCAAAGGCGCTAAGTTTCGATTCATAAGCGGATCTCTCAAATCCAGCGCCTTATCTTTGCGCCTTTGCGCCTTTGCGGGAAACTCTTTTACGCTTCGACACTTTCGCCTTGTGAGGCGCACGCGTAACTTTGCGGACGTCTCGATGTGTGGCGCGCGCGTCAAATCCTTGACGGCGCAGCGCACGCGCCAGGGCGTTTGCGATCATCACCGAGCGATGCCGTCCGCCGGTGCAACCGATGCCGACCGTCACGTACGACTTGCCTTCACGCCGGTAGAGCGGCAACAGGTACGAAAGCAGATCGGTAAAACGCTTCAGTGTCTCCTGCACTTCATCCTGCGATCGCAAGTAACTCACGACTCGCGGATCGTGACCCGACAACGGCTTCAGCTCGCGCAAAAAGTGCGGATTTGGCAAATGCCTCACGTCAAACAATAACTCCAGATCGCCCGGGGGGCCATACTTGTGGCCGAAACTCCGCACCTCGACGCGCATCGGCGTCCCTTTGCGGTCAGGACTAAACCGCGTCAGCAGAAAACTGCGCAACGAGTGGACCGTGTGTTCGGAAGTGTCGATGATCTGATCGGCGAGCGATCGAATCTTCGCCATCGCCTTTCGTTCGGCACGAATTGCGCCCAGCAATCCCTGACCGCGATCGGCCGGATGAGGACGTCGGGTTTCGCTGAACCGATACTGCAACACGTCGTCGGACGCTTCGAAGAACAGGACGCTGACTTTCAATCCTTCCGCACGCAACGCTTCGAGTTGTTTATCGAAATCGCCGAGGAACCCGCGCTCGCGAATATCAATCACCAGCGCGGCGCGACTGATTCCCTTCTCGTCGTCGTCTGCGGTGACGAGGCGTCCAAACGTCGGGAGCATCGTTATTGGCAGATTATCGACGCAGAAGTAACCAAGGTCCTGAAACGCGTTCGTGGCGGAGGACATTCCCGACCCGCTCAGGCCGGTGATGATTACGATGTCTGGTACGTTGTTCTTCTCGACAGGCGGGGGATTTTTGGTTTTACGGGCCATCTCGGTGGGAGACAGTTATACCACGAAGGCAAATCATTGATCATTGGTCATTTGACATTTGTCATTTTTCATTTGCCAGTTAGACCTTTCTGGACCGTAAGGTCACGTGTACGGCCGAACATGACAAATGACAAATGACAAATGACAAATGACCAATGACCAATGTCCAATGACCAATGACCAATGCCTAGGGTTCGATGAGTCCGTAGTTGCCGTCCCTGCGTTTGTAAATCACGCCGAGTCGGTCGGTGTCGGCGTCGCGAAAGACGAGGAACTGGTCCGGTTCGCCGGAGAGACGCATTGCGGCCTCCTCGGCGGTCATCGGTTTCACCGCATAACGACGCGCGGCGATGATTCGTGGTGGACGGGCAGCGGCTTCGATCTGTCCGTCCGGTTCGGGCGCGACACTGCCGTCCGCTTTGCGCCCTGCTTGCGATCGATAATCTTCTTCTTGAGTTTGACTGCCTGCTTCTCAATCTTCGCCATGGCACGCGTGAGCGCCATGTACATGTCGGCGCTCGTGTCTTTCGCGGTCAACGTATGATCGCGCCAGTGAACGATGATCTCCCCTATCTGCCGGTTCTTTTCAACATCAATAACTACATGAGTGCTTAAAGTGGAATCGCCGTTGAAAACGTGATCCAGCTTCTTGAAGTGTTCTTCGACGTGACGCCGGATCGCCGGCGAAACGTCAACGTGCCGTCCTGTGTATTCAAATTTCATCAGTCGCTTCCTCCTCGACGTAGTAAAAGAGACTAATGCGCACTCGCAGCCCACTGATGACAGTCAGCTAAGCGCAACAATTACGGATTACTACTAAAACTTTTCGCGTCGTATAAGAGGGGCGGTTAAACGACGGCGCGACGCTCGCGTGACCCTGGAATCTGCATTTGATCGCGATATTTCGCGACTGTTCTGCGCGATAGTTTAATTCCGTCCTTCGCAAGTATCTTAACTACCTGATCGTCCGTAATCGGATTATGCGAATCTTCGTCTTCGATAAGCTTCTTAATCTGTAATTTAATAATCCGCGTCGAAATCTCTTCGCCGTCTTCATTCATCATGCCTTCGGTGAAGAAGCGGCGTAACTCGATCACGCCCTGAGGCGTGTGCGCGTACTTGCGATTCACTACTCGCGAAACAGTCGAGAGGTGCATCCCAATGTCTTCCGCGATGTCTTTCAACATCATTGGCTTGATGTGCTGTACGCCGTGATCGAGAAAGTCTTTCTGCCGTTGCACTATCGATTCAACGACTTTGTAGATAGTCTGGCGGCGGTGTTCGATGTTCCGCAACAGGTCGACAGCCGAACGCATCTTCTCGCGAATGAAACTCTTCGTCTCGTTGCTGACGCCCTGGCTCAGCATCTGTTGATACTGCGCGCTCACTCGCAACCGCGGACTGCCATCGTCGGCGAAGTAGATCACGTATTCGTCATCGCCTTCTTCGAGCTTCTCGATGTAAATCTCCGGACTGATCAGGATCGGTTCTTCGGACGAGTAGCGCCGGCCGGGGTACGGATCCAGCGTGCGAATAAACTGTAGCTCTTCGAGCAGGACTTCGACCTCAACGCCGATCTGCTTCGAAAGGTGCGGCAACTTGTGTTGTTGCAGCTCAGCAAAGTGCTCGCTGATCAATTTGGAAGCGAGCCGATCGCTTTCGCCGAGCACTTCCAGTTGGACCAGCAGACACTCCTTTACGTCGCGCGCGCCGCAACCGACCGGATCGAGTCGCATGACCACCTGGCGCGCCTTCTCGATCACCTCTTCGGAAACTTTTTCCATCGCGGCCATCTCTTCGTTAGTCGCACCGAGACGGCCATCGGCGTTCAGATTTCCGATAACGCAGATTGCAGGATCGAGGAGCTCCGCGTCGAGCGTGCTCATGTTCAATTGCCATTCGAGATGGTCGGCGAGGGACGGCGGACGCGTCAGAAACTGTTCGAAGGTAGGAGCGTCTTCTTTGTACTCGATCTCCTGTGTCTTGTATCCGGGATCGAGATAGTCCTGAAACTCGCGTCCAAAATCGATCTCTTCAAATGCGTCGCGCGACTCATCAACTCCACCGTCGCCTTCTTCGCCCGCCGGGACCGCTTCACCAATCTCCCCGTCGGGGGCAGCAGCGATAGACGCGATGGCGTCCGCGTCTCCAGAACCATTCGTCGGCGGACTACCCGGCTCAGGCGCCTCGCCAAACGATGCATCTGAATCCGAACTGGCCAGATGATCGAGCACCTTCTCCGCCAACTCCTGCACCTCTTCCTGACTCGGCACCTCCTCGAGTACAGGGTTCTCCAACAACTGTTGCTGAATGAGGTCAGACAGTTCCAGTGTCGTCATTTGCAACATCTCGATCCGCTGACGCAACTGCGGCGTCAGCACGAGGCGTTGGGAAAGGCTGGTGGTTAGCTTTAAAGACATTCCTTCAGATCAGATTGCCAAAAAACTCGTCTAGATTTTTGGTAGTTATTGCGGCTTCAACCGCACGGGAGGATTATAACCGATCAATGGCCTAGTCTGTGCAACTCCATTTGTTCCGTAGCAGAATCTTCACATGCGGAATTTTTCGCCAAGATATAAGCGGCGCACTTCCGGGTCATCTGTCAAGTCTTTCGGTTGGCCCGACCGAAAAATCCTGCCCTCGGCCATTATATAGGCGCGGTCCGTCACGCCAAGCGTTTCACGCACATTATGATCGGTGACTGAGAATACCAATGCCACGATTTCGTAAGTAGAGTATTACATTCTGTATGTCGTCGACGGCCTTAGGATCGATGCCGGCAAACGGCTCGTCCAAAAGAATGTAGTGAGGCTCCGTTGCGAGTGCTCGCGCAATCTCTGTGCGCCGCCGCTCACCGCCTGAGAGCGCGTCGCCGCGCGTGTTGCGAACGTGTGCGATCCCAAACTCTTCCAACAACTCTTCCAAACGCTTCAACTGCTCGCGCCGACGCAGACCGACAGTTTCCAGCACCGCGAGAATGTTCTGCGCGGCAGTCATCTTGCGAAACACCGAAGGCTCCTGCGGAAGGTAGCCGATCCCCAAACGCGCACGCAGGTACATCGGTAATTTCGTCAGATCCTGATCGCCCAATAAAACGCTGCCGGAGTCAGGACGCTCGAGTCCAACAATCATGTAGAACGTCGTTGTTTTTCCCGCGCCGTTTGCACCCAACAATCCAACAACCTCGCCTGGCTCCATGCGCAGACTCACTTCGTCAACGACGCGTCGCTTACCGTAATGCTTGACAAGGTTCTTGCATTGAAGTGCATCCATCAACGGTGTTTCAAGAAGGGATCATTGGTCATATATCATTTGACATTTTTCATTTGTCATTTTCCGCAAACACCGGTTGTCAGTAGGTCGGACGATCCATATACTGCTGTTTTTCTAAATGACAAATGAAAAATGTCAAATGATATATGACCAATGATTCATCAGCGTTACGGCTTGCGGACCTTGTGGCTGGAGCGAACGCGTCCCGGCGACAGTGGTCCACGAGCATCGTCGGCGGTGACTTTATTGTCTTTGAGCGAGACCGTCAAACGAGATCCTTCCGTGTTACCTTGCTCAACGTCCTCAACTCGCGCGGGATTTCCTTTCAGAATTGCGACCTCATCGGCGGAGGTGTACTCGACCCAATCGCCGGTTCCTTTACGTGCTGGTTGGGTCAACACAACGTTTCGTTGCGCGACCGTCTTCTGCATCTCGTTCGATTCCTTTTGGAGATAGACGTCCGCAACATCGCTGGTCAGTCGATCGGTTCCCTGCTTGATATCGACGTTGCCTTCATAGTGAATCGTGCGATCCGGATCGGAATAGAACATCGAATCGGCGGATGCGAACACCGGCACGACTGTAGTTTGATTCTCAACACGTCGTTTCGAATTGTAAATAGTGGTCTGAACGTGGCCCGACGCTTCCATTCGTTTGTCGTTGACGTACAGGACCAGTTTGTCGCCGCGGACGTAGTTGTCATCCTGCCAGGCGCGCGCGTTGCCTGAATAGACTGCCTGCCCGCTCTCGTGACGAAACTCACCTCGTTCGCTCGCGATGTAGACCGGACTTTTTGTCTTCGAAAAAGGTGTAGCGCCGTTGGTCTGTTCCTGACTGTAGTAGGTCGTCGTGGTCCGGCCGCGTGCGTAGGAGATGTGGTTCTTCAAATCGGAATCGAGTTCGACTGCTTTCGTCCGTCCGCGTGAATCCCAAACGGTTGGATCGCCGCCGCGGAGACGGACCATCTCCTCGGCAGTGACATAAGAAACTGTCGCGGCGACACCGTTACGATCGAGTTCATTGAACTTGCCGTCGCCCTGCGCGTCAACGCGTTCGATGTCCTGCGTGTCTTTAACGAACACCGCCGTCATGTTTTGTGAAGTGATCGTGCGTGTGCCGCGTTTTGGCGACGGTTGCACCGGATCCATCGTTGCTTTCGATCCACCCGTTGATTTGCATTCGCGCGCGAGATTGCCGGCGTCGAAAAACTCGCAGTCAAAACGGGGCGCGTTCAGGGTCTTGCGTTCGGCGCGAGCGCTGCTGACAACAGGTTCGACAAACAACTCCGCGTTTCCGGACGCTTCCGCTTTCTCGAGATCGCGGCCGGTGGTGCGCCACGCGAGCCGAACCGAGTCCGCGGTAAGACGTTTGTTCGCCGCGCGCGGGTCATTTGCTTTCGACTTCGGCGCACTCAGCGTGATCGTCGAACGCTGACCGGTCTGCATCTGTTTGAGCACACTGCCGTCGGCGCTTGCTTGAAATAAAACTTCGAGCGTGCTGGCGCCGCTGAGTTGCATGTCGGCGTCGGCGTCGAGTGAACGGGCAACGACGTTGTTGTTAGCGACGGCGCGTTGCAGGCGCTGGTCCTTGTCGAGAAAGAAGTCCATGTCGACTGACGACACTTCCGCCGAACGTCCGGGTTGCATAGTTCGCAGGTAAGAGTTGCCGCGGAGTTCGGCACGTTCGAGTCGCTTCTCCTGGTTAAGAAAAGCGTAAAGATTTTCCGCACTGAGAATGTCGCGTTCCTGTTCGAAAGTAGCGCCGCCGGAAAAAATGAATTTCAACGCGTCCTGTTCGAATACGCCACGCGCCGACTTGATCAGCACCGGTCGAGCACGCGATGGTGATTTCGCGGCAGTCGCGGCTGTAACCTGCGGCGTTACCGTAATCTCAACGTCCTTTTTCAATTCCAGACGCTTTGCTTTTTGCTCGACCACAGCGCCGGTCGATTTGCCGGTTACGTTTTCACGTTCAAAAGTTACGGCGGCGTCAGTTTGGGCCACGCCGCTGTTCTGATCGAATGACAGCGCCTCGGTTCCGACTTTCAGTTTGTCTTTCGTCTCGATGCGGACGTTACCGGAAAACGAAAGTACGTTGTTATCAGGAAAGTAGATTGCTTGGGTGGCGGAAATCTGATCCGGCACGTCACCCTCAGGGGGAAACACCTGCATGCTTACGTTATCGAGTTCGTGATGACCATCCGAGAACGTTGTGTCCTTTGACGCTTTGACGAGCAGGTAAAGTCGATCGTTTTTGGTTACGCGCTGTTCGTAACCTTCCACTACGCCTGTTACTTGCTTCGAGAGTTCAGGCTTCTCTGATCGCGGTTTGAACTTTTCGGTGTTGCGCAGCTTGTAATAGGAGACGCCGACGAGCGCAATGCCTGAAACCGCCAGCGCAAAAGCGAGCAGGCGCGTAATCATCGGCACCTTGGCCCGTAGGCCAATTGCGATTGCTCGTTTTCGCGTTAGTTCATGCATTTTAGTCCGTGGTCAGTTGTCAGTTGTCTGTAGTTGTCAGTTGTCAGTTGTCAGCGAAAGTACGAACGGACCACTGACCACGGACTACTGACTACTTCTCAAATCAATAACGTTAAGCTGCAACCGGTATTCATTGTTCCAGCCGCTTAGCTCGATCGTGTAGGCGAGTTCGATGCTGCCGTTCAGGTTGGGCGTTTGCCCTCCCTTTTCGAGGCAGTTGAACCAAATCGCCTCCAGCGGTCTGTTTTGCGGGCCCGCCAATCTCAACTTCAAATGCTGCTCCTTCAGTACAACGGGCTCAGATAAACATCGCAAGTTCCTCGTCATGAACACCGGACACGCATTGCCTGCTCCGAAAGGTTCCAACGCCTGAAGATCTTTCGCGAGCGCGAATGTGACACTTTCCGCGGGCAGTTCGATGTCTATCGTCACCGAATGCTCGAGATCTTCGGGCGTCAAACACGACGCGGCGTGCTCGTTTAGTCGACGCCGAAACTCCGAGATTCGCTCGGGACGAATCGTGATACCCGCCGCGTGCGAGTGTCCGCCAAACTTCTCAAACAGATCCGAACACGTAGTCAGGCCGTTCAACAAGTGATACGCCTCGATGCTGCGTCCAGAGCCGTGCGCCACCTCGCCATCAACCGATAACACCACGCACGGGCGATTCAAACGCTCCGCAATCTTCGACGCGGCGATGCCGATCACACCGCGATGCCAACCTTCCCCGGCTACGACGGTAACAAACGAATCGCCGGCGTTTTCTCCGTCTGCAAGTTCCGCAACCGCCAGATCCACTATCTGCTGCTGAACGGTCTTGCGCTCCTCATTTCGCGCGTCCAGGTGTTCGGCCAGTCGCCTCGCTTCAACGGAATCGCGGGTATCAAAGAGCTCAACAACCGCACTGGCCGCATCCATGCGGCCGGCAGCGTTAATCCGCGGTCCGAGTCGAAAACCCAGATCGTATGCTGTCATGCCCTTGCCGTCTCCGCAACCGGCAACGTCGATTAACGCCCGTAAACCGGGGTTTGCGGCCTTGGCAAGATCCTTCAGACCAATCGCGACAATCGCACGGTTTTCACCGACCAGTTTGGCGACATCGGCGACCGTCCCGATCGCGACAACCTTCATGAACGCAGGCACCTGCGATTCCCGGCCGCGTTCGCGAAACAGCGCGTGGACAAGCTTGAACGCGACCCCGACGCCGGCGAGGTTCTTGTCCGGGTATTCGCAGCCTTTTTGGTTGGGATTCAGGACGGCAAATGCCGGTGGCGCGCCGTCGGTTTCGTCAGGGAGATGGTGATCCGTGATGATCACGTCCAGGCCGTTGTCGCGCGCCCAATGAAGCGGCGCGTGAGCGCGGATGCCACAGTCGACACTGACGACCAGTTTGTAACCTTCCGCGAATGCTTTTTCGAGTGCGGCTTGCTGAATGCCGTAGCCTTCGGTGAAACGGTGCGGGACGTGGAAGCCGGCGCGGGCGCCGAGCAGTTTTAGTGCGCGCAGGAGAATCGCGGTGCCGGTCGTGCCGTCGACGTCATAATCGCCGTAGATAAGGATCGGTTCCTGAGCGTCGATCGCTTGATGAAGACGCGCCACGGCTTCCTTCATGCCGAGCATCAAGTATGGTTCGTGAAGCTGGTTGTAGTTTGGGGTCAGGAAAGTCCGCGCGGACGACGCGTCGGCGTATCCGCGGTTGATAAGCAGTGCAGCCAGGATTGGTGAGACACCCAGTACGCGTGCGAGCGAGGCGGCCTCATCGGCATTATGCCCACGCACGATCCAGCGTTTGGCTTTCATTGCTGCATCACAAAGAGGTAACCACAAAAGGCACAAAACGAAGACACAAAAAGGCACAAAGAAAACACCGCTTTCCCTGAGAATGCCGCCTTCTCTGGCAATCGCGCTGTCATCTTTCTAACTTCTCCATCCAGTCAGGCGTTCTTCTCCATCCGTTCAGGGGTTCTGTCTCCGTCCGTTCAGCGGTTTTGTTTGTGCCTTTTCGTGTCTTCGTTTTGTGCCTTTTGTGGTTCTAGCTTCACTCCGCGAACCATCCGTTCGCGTCAAGCAGCTTAACACCGATGCGGCGATTGCCGTCGATGTCGTCGGTCCATGAACCATTTACCTCGGCCTCGAGCTTACCGCCGAACGGTGGGACCAGTTTCACAACCGTCCCGACAGCGACATCGACGTCGATCGCGATGGTCGCGCCTCCGCGGCTGATTTTAGTGGCCAGGGCCTTGGCTTGAAAAGGATTTCCGGAAACGTCGGTCCCCTCGATTTCAAGGGGAAACTCTACGGGAACTCGTGGGCTTCTGGGCCGCTGTGAAGAAGCGACTTCACCCTGCGGGTCTTTCTCAGTCATACTTTCACCGCCCTTTTGTGCTGTGGCTTATGAGGAGGGCCAACGTAGTGTAGCACTGATTCCCAGCATTGGGGTTCAAATACTTGCCGAAACATATCCCGCTGCGAGCGCGGCGAGAATCAAGCCGCCGACGATTACGCGATAGACGATGAAGACGCCGGTTGAGTGTGTGCGGAGAAAGCGCAGCAGGAACCAGATCGAGGCGTAGCCGATGGCGCCGGAGACGATCGTCGCGATGATGAGTGCGGCGTAACTGCCGTCCGGGAGTTTGTGAATCGCTTCGCGCAACTCGAGCAAGCCACTGGCGGAAATTGCAGGGATCGAGAGTAAGAACGAGAAACGTGCAGCGGTCTCGCGGGTCAGACCGGAAAACAAGCCACCCATCATCGTCGATCCGGATCTACTCGAGCCGGGAATTAACGAAACGACCTGCGCGAATCCGACGGCCAATGCGTCGCGAATGCGAAGTTGAGACATGTCGTGATCTCTTTTCCCGACCGCCTCGGCAATTGCCAACAACAAACCAACGACAATCATCATCGTCGCAATCACCCAGAGGTTTTTCGTGAATGGCCCTTCAATCTGTTTCTTGAGTAAAAGACCAACGGTGCCGATCGGGATCGATCCAATGATCACGAGCCATCCGAGCCACGCATCGTGCGACAGTTTCGGTTGACCCGGAACTGAACGGCCTTTCATCAGCGCCAAATGATCGCTGGTGAAGGCACGCAGAATCTTCGCAATGTCGCGGGCGAAATAGACGAACACGGCCAGCAACGTCCCCAACTGAATGACGGCGATCGTCGCGGTCGTCTGCTCGGCCTGCAACGTCTTGTCCACACCGCCATAGAGATTGAGGACACGAGCGGCAAAAACGAGATGTGCGGTTGAACTAACGGGAATGAACTCTGTCAGGCCCTGGACCAGGCCCAGCACGATAGCTTGAAGAATGGTCATGTAGATTTCGAAGCAGACATGGATTTAACAACTCACTCACGAAACGAATTGCGCGCGGCGATCCAGTCGTACATAAACGTTGGCATCAACATTCCGGCGCGCACGACCGTCGCGAGTTGCCACGGAAACGCGACGCTCTTCTTTCTCTTCTCAATCGCCGACACAATCTTCGGAATGGCATTCTCGAGCTCCATCAGATACGGCATGTGTGCTTCGCGTCCCGCAGTCAAGGGCGTTTTGATAAAACCGGGATGAATGATCGTGACGTCGACGCCTGTGCCACGCAGATCGATCCTGACGCTCTCGAAGTAAGACGACATCGCCGCTTTACTTGCACAGTAAGCCGCCGACTTCGCCAACCCCCGATAGGCAGCGAGACTCGAAATCGCCACCAGGTGTCCGTGGCCGCGCTCGACCATCTGCGGCACAACGGCGGCAACGCTGTTTGCCGAACCGAGAACATTGATTCCGATCACGTTTGCCACGTGATTCGGATCCAGTTGCGAGATATGACTCGACGTTCCGATGCCGGCATTCGCGATCAAAATATCGATTGGCCCAAGTTCGGCGCGAATTCGCTCTGCCGCGTCTTTCATCGCGTCTGCATCGCGCACATCAGCGGTAACCGCCAAAGCACGACCCTTAACCGCGTCGACGACCTCATCAAGCAAATTCTGCCGGCGCGCCACCAACCCGAGCCGCGCACCACGCGACGCGATCTCCAGCGCCAGACCTTTTCCGATCCCGGAAGAGGCGCCGGTTATCATGACAGTCTTGTCTGTCCAGAAGGGATCATTGGTCATATATTATTTGACATTTCTCATTTGTCATTCTTAAGACTTTCAACCGTTAGACTCTAGAACGGTTGACAGCCGAAAAATGACAAATGAGAAATGTCAAATGACCAATGACCAATGACTAAACCATCACTATAACCGGCATGATCACCGGTCGCGATCCGGTCTGTTTTTGAATGAAGCGCTTCAACTCCACGCGAACATGCTCTTTTAAGAGCGTCTCGTCGGCGAGTGTCTGGCGGGAAGCGCCGGTGATCGACGCCGCCACCACTTGCTTTGCATCGCCCAGCAGGTAACCACCCGGCGCGCCGTTTGGTCCAAACCCGTTCGCGCTCATGCCGCGCACGCCGCGCGCGACGATTCGCGGTTCGCCCTGCAATGCTCCTGTCGCCTGATCGATCGTCAGGACGACTGTGATCGTTCCCTCGTACGCCAACTGTTTTCGTTCGCGCACAGTCTCGCTGTCGATCTCTTCGAACCCGTTCTCGTCGATGAACGTCCGGCCAATCTCCTTCTTATTCACGACTGCTGCACGTTCGCCGTCGAGCTCGAGCACGTCGCCATTCTCGATCAGGATGATGTTCTCTTCCGCGTAACCAAGATGGTTTTTCACAAACTCCTTGTGCCGGAAAAGCATGCGATACTCGCCGTGAATCGGAACTACAAACTTCGGCCGCACCGCTTCCGTCATGATGCGAATGTCTTCCTGCGACGCGTGTCCGCTGACATGGACAAGGCGCCGCTTCTCTTCGATGATGTTCGCACCGCGTTTGTAGATGAACCCGATCATGCGTGAGATCAATCGTTCGTTGCCGGGAATGATTCGCGCGGAGAGGACCACGGTGTCGCCTTCCTCGATCATCAGTCCCTTGTAACTCTGCATTGCCATTTGCGACAGCGCCGCCCGCGATTCTCCCTGCGAACCAGTAACCAGAAAAACGATCTCATCGTCGCTCATCAACTTCGTCTGGTTCAGCGAAACGAGCAGGCCATCGGGAATATCGAGATAACCAAGCCGCTCCGCCACTTCGACATTCTTCTGCATCGACCGGCCAAGTACGCAAACATGACGATTAAACTGTTGGGCCACGTCGAGCACGATCTGCAAACGGTGGATCGACGAAGCGAACGCGGCGACGATGATCCTTCCCTTCGCTTCCGAGAAGATCTCTTCAAACGCCGGTATCACCGCGCGCTCAGACGGCGTGCGGCCCGGCACCGTCGCATTCGTCGAGTCGGAAAGCAACGCGAGCACGCCGTCCTGACCGTAACGACGAAATGACCGCAGATCGATCGGTTCGCCGATCACCGGTGTCTCGTCAACTTTGTAATCGCCCGTGTGAATGATCGTCCCGACCGGCGTCTTGATGCCGAGTGAGAAACAGTCGACCAGCGAATGCGAGACGCGGATGAACTCAACGGAGAACGATCCGACGTCGACCACGTCGCGTGGTTCGACGCGGTGAATAAGCACATCGTTAAGCAGCTCATGCTCTTCCAGTTTGCTTTCCGCTAGCCCGGCGGTGAAATGTGAACAGTAGACGGGAACGTTGAATTTCTTGAGCAGGTAGGGCAGCGCACCGAGATGATCTTCGTGACCGTGCGTGAGGATGATGGCGGTGATGTCGTCCTTATATTCGTCGAGAACGTTGAAATTCGGGATTGAAACGTCGACGCCGTAAGCCGATTCCTCGGGAAAGCCCATGCCGGCGTCGAGAATCAACATCTCGTCGCCGTAGCGCAGAGCCATGCAATTCATTCCAAACTCGCCGATACCACCGAGTGGGATGATCTCGAGGACACTTGCCATAAGTTCCACAGTTTAACGCGGATGACATACCGTTGTCTCCATCTGTATTATCCGCCGTATGATCAGACTAATTGCCGCCTTTGTTGCCGTTTTCCTGTTTTCTGTTGACCGCCAGTGCGGCCACCCAGACCATGCGCCTCGACTATTACCACACCGGCGACGCGTCGTCAGAGGTGTTTAGCGTCGATCGCATCGTGGTTGAACCGCTGCCTTGGCCGGGAGATCTGAAGCAGGCAATCGACAGTTCCAACCTCGGTAAGTACTTATTCGAGGTCCGTGATGTAAAGACGAAGGAGTTGCTTTACTCACGAGGTTTCGCGTCGATTTATGGCGAGTGGGAAACCACGGATGAAGCAAAATCAATAAAGAGGACATTTCAAGAATCACTCCGCTTCCCTGCTCCGGCGGCGCCCGTCAGCATTGTTTTGAAGAAACGGGACGCGCGGAATAATTTTCAAGACATTTGGACCACGACGATCGATCCTGCCGACATGTTTGTCGACCGCTCGAAGCGCGTCGCGCCGGCGCCGTTGATCGCGATTCAGAAAGCAGGTGAGCCGGAAGCGAAAGTCGACTTTCTTATCCTTGGTGACGGTTACACGGCCGCCGAGGCGAAGAAGTTTGAAACTGATGCGCGACGGTTGACCCAAGTGTTGTTTTCGACGTCGCCGTTCAAAGAGCATCGCAGAGACTTCAACGTTTGGGCCATGTCGCCACCGGCAGCCGAGTCGGGCGTCTCGCGTCCTTCGACAGGCATTTATCGTAACTCGCCGATCGGCGCTACTTACGATGCGTTCGGATCCGAAAGATACGTGTTGACGTTTGATAATCGATCGCTGCGAGAGGTGGCCCAACACGCGCCGTACGAGTTCATCGAAGTGCTGGTCAACAACCGGACGTACGGAGGCGGAGGGATCTTTAATCTCTACAGCACCGTCGCGTCTGACAATGCTTTCGCGAATTACGTCTTCGTACACGAGTTTGGTCATCACTTTGCTGCACTGGCGGACGAGTACTACACGTCATCGGTCGCTTATGCGCCCGCGGCGGGAGATCGCGTTGAGCCATGGGAGCCAAATGTAACGGCGCTTCTCGACGTCACTACTTTGAAGTGGCGCAACCTGGTATCGCCATTCGCAAACATCACGCCGATTCCGACGCCGTGGAACAAGGAAGCGTTTGAGACTTACTCACGCGAGATACAAAAGCGGCGCGCGCAGTTGCGCAAAGACAGGCGGCCCGAGGAAGAGATGGAAGCGCTTTTCCGTGAGGAGTTGGAACACGAAAAGAAGATGTTCGCGGCGGAGAAGCATTTCGGACAGGTTGGCGCCTTTGAAGGTGCGAATTACGAAGCGCGGGGCTACTACCGTCCCGAGATCGACTGCATCATGTTCTCGCGCACCGACAAATTCTGCCGCGTCTGCCGCCTCGCCATCGAGCGCGTCATCAAAATGTACTCACGGCAGAGTTGAACCACGGATCTCACGGTGCTTTGATCGTGATCACCACCTGATTGCTCGTGACGCCATGAACAGTGATCGACATTAGAGCTGAAGGTTTATCCGCGAGACCGGCAGGAAGCCTCACCACAATCTGCGTCAGCCAATTGAACGACGGCACAGGACCGACAAACTCAACCTGCACGGGATGAACTCCAACGTTCGGATCCTGAGCGACTGCCGTGACGGCTGTGGCATCTTCACCCGGCGCAAGTTTAAGCCCGGTTGCGAAGAGAATGATTCGCGTGCGATCGTCGTTACTCAGATTGAAGATGCTATCGACTGGATAAGGATCCCGTACGAAGGAAACGGATTCCAGACTCAAGGCCTGCTGGCTACCTTCTTCCGTTAATAAGAGAAGCGAGTCGTCGTCGATGATCGTTCCCACCGCAGTATTATCTGAAATCGTCACATTAGTCGGCAGATTGAGACTAACCAGGAACGTCTCGGCCTGCTCGACTGAAGTATCGCCTACAACTTTCACGGTGATCGGCTTGGTTGTTTCGCCTGGATTGAAAGTGACTGTCTGACCGAACTGGGCTTGAAAATCCGACCCGGCAAACGCACTTGCACCAAAGGTGTTGAAGCGCACACTCAAATTTCTTCCGCTCGCCTGCGACAGATTCAATGTGAACTGAATATCCGTGAGACCGCTATCTCCTTCGCCAACCGTGGCGTCGCTAATCGAAATTGTCGGCGTTGGATCGTTGTCACCCACATTCAACAACGCGGAACCAACGACGCCCAGAGTAACTCCGGTTGGGTTGCTGAGTACGAGGCCCAGGAATTCCAAGTTCTCGTCAAGTTGGTCCTCAAGAATTGGGACCGTAAACGTCTTAGTTGTTTCGCCTGGTCCAAATGTCAACGTACCTGAGCTGGAGGTAAAATCAATTCCCGGTGTGGCCGTACCGCTGTTCGTTGAGAAATCGACCGAAGCGGTGTCCGCCGTACCCAGAGTTCTGGAGACGGTAATGGTTGCAACGCTCGCCTGTTCCTCTACAAAGTACGAAACGGCAATGAACTGAACGCTGCCCGGCTGATTCACAACCCGGCACACCGAAAACTCTGACGTGTTACCGGCGGCGTCCGTCGCGGTCGCAGTAATAGCGGATCCTGTCGAAAACGAAACCGGAAACTGCACGGAAAAAGCTGAATTGCCATTCGCATCGGTAGTCGTTTGTGCCGAGCCGATGAAAGTCGCGCCCTCGCCGAAACCAGAATGGTCGCAAGCATCGCTGGTGTAGAAATCGAGAGCAAACGAGCTGCTGGCCGCGCTGTTGAGAGTGCCTTCGATTGTGCTCGTAGCACCTGTCGTAACCGAAAGTACATTGGGATAATTCTGTAGTCCGTTGGCGCCGTTATCCGCGTCGGCAGCGTCGTTCAGCGTAACGCCATCAGCGTTTAGATCGATTCCGAGGTCCCCGTTGGAGTGAATCTTATTTCCGCGAATTCGATTCCTTGTCGAGTTGGAATTACCGGAGGGCGGGAGGATAAAAATGCCAGCACCATTAAAAGCAATCGTGTTGGCTGCTCCAGCTTCTGTTCCGCCGATGACGTTCTCACTCGAACGTTCGGTAATCTGAATGCCATGCGAAGTATTCGGCAGGGATGTTGTGCCGTCTTTCTGCGTGCCAATGAAATTTCCTTTAACAATGGAGCTGCTGTTTTTAAGGTGTATGCCGATGCTGTTTCCCGAGATCACGTTTCCTTCACCCGGATTGATTCCACCGATTTTTGTATCTTTGGGGTTAGTTATATTCTCGATGCCGATCGAGTTTGGGATCGCAGTGGTTCCAGTGATGTCAGTACCAATATAGTTGCCAAGTATCGAACCGCTTCCCGAATTCGCAAGGATGACCCCGCTGTTAAAGCCAGAAATCACGTTGCGCAAACCGGGCGTCGAGCCTCCGAGTACCACGTCGCCCCACATCGTCACGCCGATTCCAAAATTCGAGATTTTCGCCGTGCCGGCAGCGTTGGTGCCGATGAGATTTCCCTGAACCAACGTTTGTGAGCCACCAAAGATGAACATACTTACGACCACGTTCCCGGGCGCAGTCCCAGTTGTCGCAGTCGAACCTCCAATAAGAGTATTGCTGCTGTTCGAAACCGCCAGGTTGTCGCTTATGTTGTTTATGGCTGCGTCGCCTTGAGCATTTGTACCGATGAAATTTCCCTGGATTACTGTGCCATTGGAAGAGTCGATCGAAATGCCGTCATTGCTGTTTCCTGAAATGACGTTTCGCGCCGCCGCAGTAGTTCCACCGATCGTGTTGTTGGGAGCGTTATTAAAAATGAGCACTCCGTGGTTGAGGTTTGGGACAGCAGAATTACCCTGCGCGCTCACGCCGATGTAGTTTCCCTGCACCACGTTGTTGGAAGCGCCGAGCGCCATGTGCACGCCATTTTGGAAGTTGCCGGAAATAACATTTCGTGCAGCACTCGTTAATCCTCCAACTCGATTATTTGAAGACAGGATGAAAACGCCGTTCGACCAATTCGCTTCCGCGACCGTGCCGCTGACGTCAGTGCCGATGTAATTCCCTTCGATCACATTGCCACCGCCGGTTTCGAGAACGACGGCGTGCCCACGAAACCTGTTGATGACTAGCCCGCGCAAAACGCTGGTGCCGCCAGTGATCTTGAACCCGTCGCCTACGATCGTGCGAGCGGGGTGAACTTCGATAAGCGGCACCCCGGCAAAACCCGGCTGGGTCCAGCCGTCAATAGTCACCGGATCCGTAATAACTGGTAACAGCGAAGCCAAAACGATGGTCTGCTGGGAAGAGCCGATGCTGAAGTTGATCACATCGGGACCAGCGTTCGCGTTCGCGTCGAGAATCGCCTGACGCAAAGATCCCGGGCCGGAGTCCTGGGCGTTCGTCACTGTAAACGTCGACGCTGCGCTCGCCTTGGATTGAAGGTCCAAGAACCTGTGGCTTAGACCGACCGACACAACGGCGATCACTATTGCGACGAGCAGACAGTTTCTCACTCTGAGGGTTTCTGTAAGGGTGTATCTGGACATAAGACAATTAGAAGATCTGTGATTAAAACGGGGAGCTGGGCTCTGGCGGACGTAAGTGTACGAAAAATGTAAACCAAGAACCAGCTTTGTGGACGACCGAGCGAAATAGGGGATTACCGCGGCTTGAGCGGGTCGATGAGGTCCTGGTCTTTGGTGCCCTGGTGGCAGACGATGCAGGACTGTTGACCCCGCTCTTCGAGATCGGAGACGAGCGCATAGGTCAGTCCGCGATCAGACCAGGTGAGGACTTTCAATCCGTGAATCGCGTTGTAGTGAAACTTCAGACCGCGAGCGACGATCTCTTCACCGCCTGACGGCTTAACGACTGAATCAGAAGTAATTACCAAACTAATCGGACGTTGTTTCATCCGGTAGGCAACATAAGCAGCGTAATCATCCTTGTATCCAACCAGCCGCGCGCCTTCCAACTCGTAAAGCCTCTCCTGTCCTGACGACTCCTGATAGTTCGGTAGTTTGACGCTGAAGTTCACTTTATTCGCGAACCAGTCTGAGATGACATGCGGCGCGGCCGTTTCGACTTCCAGCGGCAACTGACCGCGTGTACGGCGCAGATGATGGTCCGCCGCCATTAACGCAAAACTCGACGCCGTCGGCTTATCGGAGCGAATCATCGTGCGCCAGACAACGATTGGCACAAGCAGTACGAGCAGCGCTGCGGCGATCGCGAGACCCCACGTCAGTCGCGACCGCGAAACCACAGGCGCATTCGTCGCCTCCCGTTCCGATCCACTCACCGTTTCCTGCACTCTCGCGCGCAACGACGGTGAAGCAACATGCAACGGTCCGCATTCGCGAATCGCGTTGATGAACGACTGTTCACGTTCAAAAATCGCCGCGCACGACTGACACTCCCGCAGGTGCGTCTCGACTACGACACGATCCTCGCCCAGCAGCTCATTATCGAGATACAGGTTCAAACGTCGACGAATGTCTTCGCAATTGTTCATTCGCAAAAATCAGACTGCATGCGCGCGGCTCTTGCTCTGCCACGTCGAAAGCGAAGCTCGCAACTTCGCACGAGCGCGTCCCAACCGCGACATCACCGTGCCGGCCGGACAGTCCAACACCATAGCAATCTCCTGATAACTAAAACCTTCAATATCGCGCAATACCACAATCTCTCGATACGCTTCCGGAAGTTTCTCGATCGCCGCTCGCACCTGTTCTCGCTCCAGCTTCCTCAGGTAAACAACGTGCGGGTTGCCGCGAGCGTCGTCAGTCTGCTCGTTTGGTTCAAGCTCGACGAATCTTGGACCACTCTGGTCGTGTCGCAGCTGATTGAGCCACGCATTGCGCATAATGACAAACAGCCACGCCTTCAGATTCCCGTCAAGCTGCGGTTGGTTTGCCGCACCCGTCGCTCGCAAATAAGTTTCCTGGACCAGGTCTTCGGCCTCCGTGGTATTGCGCGTAAGAGTCATGGCATATCCATAGAGCGCATCAATGTGCGCGAGGGCCGCCTGACAAAAGACCGCATTGTTAACGGAGGCGTCCATGGTTTTCGTCCGCCGGGGTAGCCATTCTAGATTAACACTTAACTCACAGAAAAATTCCATGGAATAATCCCGCCAGTCGCGTGTTATTCCAATCATGAAAACTACGCGGCGACTGAAAGTCCTCCTGTTAGCGGTCTTTGTACTCTCGACCGCGGCGATTCTGATTGTTACCGACGCAGCTCGCGCTCAACAGCAGCGCCCGTCTTCATTTTCACCAGTTATAGAAGAACCTTTCGATGTTGTGCGTGCGCGCGACAAGGCCGCGAAAGCGGGAGTCGCGGCCGCACACCAGCGTTTACTTGAACAGCGTTACGATCTTACCCGGCGCGTCGATGAAAGCGTGCGTATGACGCGCGGTAAGCCGATTCCTGTCGGGCCGACTGCGAAACTCAAAGCCGGCCTGACTTGGGATCGGCTCGGTCAGATGACTCCGGATGCGATCCGTGATCAGGATGCCTTCCCTTACCTGCCCTTGCCACACGTCAATCATCCAGCTGGCGGAATGGTGTTTTCTCAAGCGCAGATCAAACTGTTGCCGCGGGTCGAACGGTTCGACATGGATTTCGATCTGCCGGATCATTTTCTGGCGGAGTTTCCACCGGCGATGTTTCTGACATCGCGCAAAGACCTCGGCGACGTGTCAAAAGGTCAACTGATCACAGTTAATAATTTCTACGACTTGTTCAATGGCATTCTGAATCCCAAACAGCTCGAAGGTTTGCGTCTGCTGGTCACGCAGTTTCCGCAACAACAGTTCAATGCCACCGCAGATCGTAAAACAGAGCGCGCGGACGGCATGCTCGGCGTCGCTTGTTTTGATTGTCACGTGAATGGTCACACGTCGGCGGCGTTTCACCTCGTCGGCGATATTCGACCGCAGGAGAACCGTCGCCGGATCGAAACCCCATCGTTGCGTGGTGTCTTTATTCAACGGCTTTTTGGATCGCAACGCGCACTAAAGAGCGTTGAAGACTTCACGGAGTTTGAACAGCGTGCGGCCTATTTCGACGGCGATCCTGTGCTCGCGACGAAGAAAGGCGTGAGTATTCTCGAACGTGGTTCGCAGGTTCACTTCATGGGAGAGTTTCAGGCGTTACTCGACTTTCCGCCGGCGCCAAAACTGAACGTGCTTGGACGTCTGAATCGCGCAAGAGCGTCGCAGAGTGAGATTCGCGGTGAAGACTTGTTCTTCGGGAAGGGGCAATGCAGCGTTTGTCACCAGCCGCCGTTCTACACCGACAACCAGATGCACGACCTCGCAGTCGAACGTTTCTTCAAGCCGCGCATGGAAGGCGGAATGATGATCACGGCGCACGGAGCGATCAAGACGTTTCCGTTGCGCGGCATCAAGGAGTCGCCGCCATATCTGCATGATGGGCGTTTGTTGACGCTCGAGGATACGGTTGAGTTTTTCAATCTCGTCCTGGAATTGAAGCTAACGGCGCAGGAGAAGAAAGATTTCGTAGCGTTCATGCGAGTGCTTTGAGATCTGTAGCAGTCGCCTCTAAATTTTCTCCCGCGTGAAACGTCGCCGTAATCTGGTCCATTGTTTATCGTCGTCAGCTCTCTAGCGGCGGCCATTTGCTTGTCATTCTCGCAGCTCCACGAAGCATCACATCAAGCTCGCAAATGGAAAGTCGTTCGACCTGAACACTTCCTGACGGCTTCGGGATCAGCGTCGCTGCGCAGGGACTGAAGCGCGTGCGCTTCATGGCTCGCAGTCCTGACGATCGCATTTTCGTCACGGACATGTATAACCTCACGGACAACAAGCGTGGCGTCGTCTACATTCTCGACCAGTTCGATCCCGCTACCCGGCAGTTCAAAAAGCTGACGAAGTATCTCAGCGACTTGCGCAATCCCAACAGCGTCGCCTTTTACACTGATCGCATCGGCACAAACTGGTTTTATCTCGCGCTAACCGATCGTCTCGTTCGTTATCGTTACGAAACCGGCAGTGAAGCGCCTTCGGGCGAGCCGGAAGTGCTGGCAACGTTTCCGGACTATGGTCTGGGTTACAAGTACGGCGGCTGGCATCTCACACGCACGGTTGTTGTCGGCGGCAACGGAAAGATTTACGTCGCCGTCGGGAGCAGTTGTAACGCGTGTGAAGAGAAGGAAGAAGTGCGGGCAACGATCGTCGAGATGGATCCGGACGGGAAGAACCGGCGTTACTACGCGCGCGGCCTCCGCAACGCAGTGGGAATCAAGTGGGTGAAGGATCGGTTATGGGCCACCAACATGGGTTCAGATCATCTCGGCGACCACCGTCCCGCAGACACGTTTTATGCGATCGAAGAGGAAAAGAATTACGGCTGGCCTTACTGTTATCAAGCCGGCGCCAAAGTCTTTCCCGACCCGAAGTTCAATCCGCGGAATCGAAGTTCGACTGTCGAAAAGTGCCGGTGGCTTACACTTCGTTTCCTGCCCACAGCTCGCCGCTCGGCTTCGAATACTTCGACTCATCAAACGATCCCGCTTTGCCCAATACTTCCTCGTCGCCCTGCACGGTTCGACGAAGCGAAGTCTGAGACGAGGTTATCAGAGTGGTAAGATTCATGGAATCCGCCAGCGGCGCAGTCGAAGACTTCATCACCGGCTTCTTCGACGGCACAAACATAAATGGCCGCCCTGCGGACATTTTCAGTTTCGGAAAGAACGCGTTTCTCGTGACTGACGATCACTCCGGCGTCGTCTATTACGTTTACCGAAAGCCGTAGGAGAAAGTTTCCCGCAAAGGCGCAAAGCAAAGCAAGAACAGTAAGCAGTCCATCTCTGAATGCAAACGTTCTTTGCGCCTTTGCGCCTTTGCGGGAACTCATTAGAATACCTGTCGCCAACCACACCCGTTTGCCGAAAGGAAAGCCCTTATGCGTTTTCGCGTCTCGCTGCTCGCAGTCGTCATCATCGTCGTCTCCCTCGGTGCGCCCGCGTTTGCTCAGAAACGAAACATTACCGAGAAGGATCTCTTTAACTTCGTGTGGATCGGCGACCCGCAGGTTGCGCCCGACGGATCGCGCGTCGCTTTTGTTCGCGTCACCGTGAACGACCGGAAGGACGGTTACAACACCGCGATCTGGACTGTCGCGACGGCTACCGGAGAGACGCGCCAGTTGACGAATGGACCACGCGATACAACTCCGCGCTGGTCGCCCGACGGAAAGTATCTACTGTTTCGCGCGCGCGCCGGAGGTGAGCGGTCGAACGGAACCGCCACAGTTGTTCATGTTGGCAATGGGCGGCGGCGAGCCTTTTCAGTTCACGACACTGCCCCGCGGCGCGGGTGGTCCACAATGGTCACCGGACGGAAAGTTGATCCTCTTCTACAACTCCGCAACGCCTGAAGAGCTCGCGAAAGCCGCGCGTCAAAACACCCCTTCGAGTCAACCGATCCACCGAGCTCCCGCAGCGAGTCCCACGCCGTCCGAACGCGAGAGTGACGTGCGCGTGATCACTCGCGCCGTTTATCGTGCTAATGGCGCCGGGTATGTCGACTTCAAACATCCGCAACACATCTGGGTCGTCACTGCTCCCAAGACGGGCGACGAAAAAGTCACGCCGAAGCAACTGACCAGCGGACGTTACGATGAGGGCGGCGCATTCTGGTCCAAGGACAGTTCACGGTCTATTTCAAATCGGATCAGATCGACGAACCATATTACGAACTCGCGTCAACCACGACTTTACTCAGTTGCCGCAACCGGCGGCGCACCGTCGAAGTTCACGACGTTCGACATGGGCGCAGGCGGGTTCGTCCTCAGCCCTGACGGCAAACAACTCGCAATGATCGGTTCCGTTCGTCAACCAATTCGTTCGTATTCACAACCCGATCTCTGGGTGATGGACATGACCGCCAATGCGAAACCGCGAAACCTCACCGCTTCGTTCGACTATGACATCGCCAGCGGATTGACCGGCGACAACGTCGCACCGCGCAGCGGCGGCGGCAATCTGCCCGTCTGGTCAGCCGACGGACGGAGCGTCATCATCGGGTATGCGAAGGAAGGCAAAGCGAATGTCGGATCGTTTGATGCTACGAGTGGGAAGCTTTCAGACATCACGACCGGCAATCACGCGGTTGTCAATTTTCGCACGGTTCCCGACGCATCGAAGTTTGCACTGTTGATCTCCACGCCGACGCGCATCGGCGATCTTTACTGGCTCGACAAAGCAGGCGGCGCAACCAAAACAACTCACGCGTCTCAACGACGAGTTGTTCTCAAAACTGAACCTGACCGAACCCGAAGAGATCTGGCACAACAGTTTCGACGGCAAGAAGATCCAGGTGTGGGTACAAAAACCACCCGACTTCGATCCGAATAAGAAGTATCCGTTGATTCTGAATATTCATGGTGGACCACACGCTGCGTACGGTTTCATCTTCGATCACGAATTTCAGTGGATGGCGGCAAAAGGCTACGTCGTGCTTTATCCGAACCCGCGCGGCAGCACGACCTACGGTCAGGAGTTTGGCAACATCATCCAGCACAACTATCCCGGTGACGATTACAAAGATTTGATGGCGGGCGTTGACGAGTTAATCCGTCGCGGTTACATCGACGAGAAGAAACTCGCGGTGACTGGCGGCAGTGGCGGCGGTCTCTTAACAAACTGGACCATCGGTCAAACAACACGCTTCGCGGCAGCAGTCTCGCAACGCGATATCGCGAGCTGGACCGATTGGTGGTACACCGCAGACTTCACCCTCTTCCATCCGACGTGGTTCAAGGCGCCGCCGTTTGAAGATCCGGAAGATTATCGACGTCGATCGCCGATCACTTACGTCAACAAAATCCAGACGCCGTTGATGTTGATTCTTGGTGAGGTTGACTGGCGAACGCCGACTGGTCCAGGTGGCGAAGCGATGTTTCGCGCGTTGAAGTATCGCAAGATACCGACGGTGATGGTGCGCTTTCCAAACGAGTCGCACGAGCTCTCGCGCTCGGGCCAACCATGGCATCGCATCGAACGCTTGCACCACATCGTCGGCTGGTTTGATAAATGGATCATGGGCGTTTCGAAACCCGAGTACGATGTCGGTGAGATAACGAAGAGTACGACTACTCAACAATGAAAACTCTGGGCTTGATTGGCGGCACAGGTCCGGAGTCGACGATCGAATACTACCGACTGCTTGTCGCAAAGTATCGCGAACAGGCAGACGGTCATTCGCCGCCGCTGATTATCACGAGCATCGATCTCAAACAGATGATCGAGTGGATGACGGCCGGGAATCTCGCCTCGGTCGCCGATGGACTCGCCTTCGAGTTCGAACGACTTCACAAGGCTGGTGCGGATGTCGGAGCACTTACCGCCAACACGGCGCACATCGTTTTCGATGAACTTCAGCAGCGCTCGCCTATTCCGTTGATCAGCATGGTCGAAGCGACGTGCGAAGAGGTACAGGCGCGAGGACTGAAGACAGTCGGTTTATTCGGCACGCGATTCACGATGCAAGCGCCGTTCTACCCGGCGGTGTTCTCGCGCGCCGGGCTTAAGTTAGTTGTGCCGGCCGAGGAGGAACAGGATTACATTCACGGTATTTATCTCGGTGAACTGCTGAACAATATCTTCCTTCCGGAAACGCGCGCGCGTCTGCTTGAGATTGCAATCGAGATGAAACTTCGCGACAACATCGAGGGCGTAATCCTCGGTGGCACTGAGTTGCCACTCCTGCTTCGCGATGAGGAGCACAACGGTATGCCCCTCCTCGACACCACCCGGATTCACGTCGATAAACTTGTGCGCGAACTGCTGCTATGACTCCGAACTACACCCACCTTAATCAAAGATGTCGTTAGTTAGAATGGTTGAACAGAATGCGACAAGTCAGGCGGCTAGGATTACTCAACAGTTGTTGACTAAGTTGTGTAATGCTACGCTAGACGCGCTTTTTTTAACTCTCCGGTCAGACGAACCCTATGACTTCCTCCCACAAAACACTCAAAGACGTACTCAATCAACGCCAGCAAGAAGAGTTCGTAGGTCGACACGAGCAGTTAGAGATCTACGAGCGCAATCTTTCGCTGTCAATTGAGCACCGCCGCTTCATCTTCAACGTTTCTGGCCAAGGCGGTGTTGGAAAGACATCGCTTCTGCGTCGCTCTCCGTCAGCTAACGCAAGCAACGAAATCGATTACCGCATGGTCGGACGAAAATGACTCTGAAGTTCCGGCGGTAATGGAACGGATGGCGTTGGAATTAAACGACCAAGGCGCCGATATGAAGTCCTTCAAGGAGCGATACAAAGTGTATCGGCAACGCCGCCAAGAACTTGAGGGCGACCCTGATGCACCGGAAGGTCTTGCGAGCTTTTTAGGGCGCAGCCTAGCGAAAACAGGCGTACATCTCGCTCGCCGTGCGCCAGCAGTTGGAGTCGCATTCGACTTTGTGGACGAGGAGGCGTTTGCTGCCCAAGCCGGAGAGTGGATGTCCTATATCGCAAAGAAGGTCGCTAACAAGGATGAAATCAAACTGGTCAGGGAGCCGGTCGAAGTTCTCACCCCGTTATTCTTTGAAGGGTTAAATAAGGCGCCAGAAAACAATCTGATCGGTCTCTTTTTCGATACCTACGAACGAACGTCTGAATATATAGACCCCTGGTTGCGTAATGTAATTAATGGACGTTATGGCGCTGTGCCGACCAACATTGTCATCTCCATTGCAGGCCAACTTGAATTAGATCGAAACGCGTGGGCCCCTTACGAGGGTCTGTTAGCGCGCTTCCCGCTCGAGTTATTCACTCCGGACGAAGTTCGCGAATACTTAATGCGAAAGACTATAGTTAACGAGCAGGTTATTGATGTTATTACGCATCTCTCAGGGCAGACTGCCCCTGCTCGTTGCTACATTGGCAAGTGAAAGTCCAAGCACTCCCGAAACGGTGGGCGATCCCAGCGGAACAGCGGTTGAACGATTTCTGAAAGTGGGTCGGCGATCCAAATCGACGACAAGTGGCTCTTGATTCCGCATTACCTCGATATATAAACGAAGATATTGTAGGTGTAATTGTGAGCGAAGACTCCCATGCACTGTATGAATGGTTACGGAAAATGCCGTTCGTCCGTGACGGTGGGTTAAAATACCACCCGGTAGTTAGGGCGCAGATTCTTCGATACAAGTTCAGAAACTCACCGCAAGGATGGGCTCACTTGCACGGCAAATTAGCCGAGTATCACCGACTTCTGCGTGACGATCACGCTATAAACTCATCGAAGAAATACGTCGACCCGATTTGGCAAAAACATGCTTTGGAAACTGTGTATCATCAACTCTGTCAAGCACCACACAAGAGAGTCGAAACTGCATTGAACCAGTTCCTCGTCTTTTTCGAGGCTTCTCGGCGTTTCTCAAGAGAATGGGCGGAAGCAATTGGTCAGGCGGGAGAAGATATTGAGAATCCTGAACTTAAAAGCTGGGGGGCCAAACTGATCGATGGAGTCCGAGCATTTGATGAGGATCGCTACACAGACGCGGCAGGCATGTTTACTACCCTTCTAAATGACGGAAGAATTGACGATATTTCGCGCTCTCTTCATTAGATTACCGTGGTTTTCTTTTTGGGCGAGCAGCGAAATACGATAGAGCGTTGGAAGATCAAAAACGGGCGACAGAGTTGAATCCTGAAAACGCGGATTACCGAATGCACCTAGGTGAAACTTATCGTCGAATGAAGAGATATGACAACGCGGTGGACAACTACTCTTTGGCAATTACTCTTAAGCCCAAGTCAGTAAGAGCTTTAACGGGACGCGGACACGCGCTGTTCGACATGGGGGCTATCTCGAAGGCCTTTGCCGACTTTTCTACAGCGTTGACGCTTCGACCAAATTATGCGTGGGCACTTCTAGGGCGCGGACGAGTATTCGGTGCAAGAGCCCGAACGGCTGAGGCGCTCAACGACTTTGAGAGAGCGGCACAGATGAATGCAGAGTATGAACACGTCGCACAGAAAGAGATCGGAAAGGCTCTCGTTAGAGTAATGAAGCACGAGGATGCCGCGAGCGCGTTCATAAAAGCAGTTGACGCAGGCCCACGTTGTATAGATTGTTGGACTTTGCTGGTTCAGTCACTAAAAGCATCGACGAACACTGTGGGAGCAGTCGAGCGTGTTCATCATGCCATTCCCATCGGAGAACTGTAACACACCGTTACTCGCATATAGAGGAGAGGCGCTGCGAAGAGTTGGACTGGTCGACGCGGCACTAGATTGACTTAACTCGCGCAATAAACATCAATGATCATGACACCGTCGCTCTGAAATCCAGGGCGAGAACATTAATTGAAGTGGGCCGACTTGATGACGCTGTAAAAGATTTGAACCATCTGTTAGATTTTGAAACTGAAACAGCAATGGGTTTCTTTTGAGGCGACGTTCTACTAAAGATGCGAAAGCCAACAGAGGCTCTTCCCGATTTTCACAAAGCGCAACAGTTAGACGCGTCTTTGGCGCATGTCGCCCAACAAAGAATTGGGGCCGCTTTTCGAATGCTCAAGCGTCCGAAAGACGCGAAGGCCGCCTTTGCCGCGTCGCTGACTGCTCTACCCGATTGTCCCACTTGTTGGTCCGAACTTGTGAAGATCTGCGCGGAGCTGGTATCGAGAGAACAAGTAATTTCGTGTGTTGAACAGGTGCGGATTCCTGATGGCTATAAACCCTCAGTGGTTGCAAGCCGTGCGCAAGCATTTATGGAAATGGGTTTTTTCGATGAAGCGCTGGAAGAGTTAGAAAAAGCGACGACGGCTGATGCAAATCTCTTCCCCAGTTTCGGCAACAGCTACGGGCTTCTTCTTGCTCGACGCGGCCGATATTTGGAGGCTATAGCAGTGTACGAGAGATTACTGCAAGAGACTGATTCGACCTATGTTCGATATAACCTTGCAGTGGCGACTGCTCGCCACAAAGGGATAGATAAGGCGCAGTCTGAAATTGCGGCTGCTAAAGCACTTCTTAATAAAGCTTTAAGCTTAAAAACTAATGACGGATCGGCACTATATGGCCTAGCAGGACTGAATGCTTTACACGGAAATAAAGAAGAAGCGCTCCATCTCGTTGAGGAAGCAGTCAAGCATAACAACGGCGTCCGTAACTGGCTCAAGTTCGATGCCGCCTGGAAAGACATTCAACAGGAGCCGCGCTTAAAGACTCTTCTCCAAACAGAAAACCAAATTTCGGATTAGACCAGCCCGGTGAGCTTTCGGGGTGCCGAGCAGCACTCGCCGATGCGCTTGGTCGAAGCGACCTGCGAAGAAGCAGGCGCGCGAACTAAACCTGTCAGTTTATTTGGGACGCTATTAACGATGTTGCTGTCCCTCCAACATACCTGCTCCTCGACACCACCCGGATTCACGTCGATAAACTCGTGACTGAAATATTACGGTAAGACAGCTTGCGCTACTGGCAAGAAGTAGTATCATCCTCGCACAACCTCCATACCGAATAAAGAAATCCCCCTGAACTTCCCCCATGTGGTGTGTGTAAACGAAAGGAAATCATTATGGGACTCTTTGACAAAATGTTTGGACGCGGTGCTGCGGACGCTGAGCAGCAACAGGGCGCGCAACAACGATTTAATGAGCTCAAGCAAAAGTATCAAACTGTGCTCACAGTTTCTGACAGCGAAAAGATTCAGTTTCTGAACCTGCATGTGCAGGACAACAAACTCTTCATTCGCGGCATAGCGCCTTCGGAAGAGGCAAAGAGTAAGTTCTGGGACCAGGTCAAACTCGCCAATCCGAATGCTGACGACATCACCGCCGATATCACCGTCGATTCGAGTCGTGCGATCGGCGCGGCGGCCGGCGGCGGTCAGGGCGCTGCGGGTCAAACATACGAAGTGAAGAGCGGCGACAATCTTTCGAAGATCAGCAAGCAGTTTTATGGCGACGCGAACGAGTACATGCGAATCTTTTACGCGAACCGCGACAAGCTGAACGATCCCGACAAGATCCAGATCGGACAGCAACTGACAATCCCACCAGACGACGACAAGTAGTTCGCGATTGCTTCAGGGGTGGCCCTTCGTGGTCACCCCTCGCTACAATCGCCGTCCATGGATTCAAACTCGTTACCAACAATCACCACACCTCGTCTCGTAATGCGCTGGGCGTCGGAAGATGATGTCGACGCGTTCTATGAAATCTTCTCTGATCCACAAGTGATGCGTTACTGGAGTTCTGGCCCACTCCAGAACCGAGAAGCCGCCGCCGCGATGCAGCGTGAAATCGTGCAGCACAATCTGAGCGACACCCAAATGAAATGGGGCCTCGCACTGCGCGACACGAACACACTGATCGGCACGGTTACGCTCTTCAACCTGAGTATTAGCAACGGCCGTGCTGAAATCGGCTACGCGATGGGCAGCGCCTACTGGGGCAAGGGATACATGAACGAAGCGCTCAAGGCGTTGATCGTCCATGCATTCGACGTGATGAACTTTCGTCGCCTCGAAGCCGACGTCGATCCTCGCAACGACGCCTCAATCCGCACCCTGGAACGCCTCGGCTTCCAGCGCGAAGGCTTCCTCCGCGAACGCTGGCACGTCGGTGGCGAACTCCAGGACGCCTTCTTCTACGGCCTCCTCAAGCGCGAGTGGCAGCGCTAACTATCCACCGTTAGCCGTGCAAGTTTTCGCCCGCGCCGCGTTCATCTCACTAGTTTGAGATTGAAAACGCGAGGTTAAACCCGTCATGAAATCCTTTCTGTTCCTGCCGCTTGCTGTTGCAGCGATAGTCGCTTCCAGTCTCGTGGCCTATATGGCCGCGACCAACGGAAACGATACCGCCCGTTTCCCCGTCAACGCTCCAGACCACAAAAACGATGCGTGCTTTCGCTTCTGAACAGGAGTTGAGGCGCTATTTCCGCGACCTCGCCAAAAAGCAGCAAAGGGACAAGCGCCGCGCCGACAGTTTGACGGCGGGAGCAGCTGACGCCAACAGCGCGCCGGCACCACTGGCCAAGGCCGAAGCCGGCAAGGATAACGACGAAGAATCCGTCACTAATACGCAGCACGCCGGTGTCGATGAAGGCGGAATCGTTAAGGTCCATGGCGATCATCTCGTCGTTCTGCGCCGCGGCCGACTTTTCACCGTGAAGATCGGCGATAACTCCTTAAAACCGGTGTCTGCCGTCGACGCGTTTGCCCCGGACATCAATCCCGAATCGACCTGGTATGACGAGATGCTCGTCTCGGGCGATAGTGTCGTAGTCATCGGTTACAGCTACGATCGAGGCGGCACGGAAGTCGGTTTATTCAATATCAACGAACAAGGTCGACTCTCATATCGTTCGACTTATCACCTGCGGTCAAACGACTACTACTCCTCACGCAACTACGCGAGCCGCCTGGTAGGCAACAAGCTGATCTTTTACGCGCCGCACTATATGTATCCGGGTATGGAAGATCCGTTTGCATCATTTCCGGCGGTGCGCCGCTGGCATCGTGGCGCGCGTGCTAATGAGTTTCGACGCATCGTCGCAGCAACCAGTGTTTACCGGCCGGAGACAGAGTTTGACACCGACTACGGCATGGCCATGCACACTGTGACCGTATGCGATCTCGCAAACGGCGGGTTCGATTGTCAGGGCACATCCGTGCTTGGACCAGCGGGCCGCGTGTTCTATGTATCACCTGATGCGGTCTACGTGTGGACCAGCTCATGGGCGCGTCATGCGAAAGATAAATCGCCGTCGATCGTGTTTCGCATGCCTCTTGATGGTTCAGGTCCCAGCGCCCTGCGCGCATCCGGTAGCCCGGTGGACCAGTTCTCGTTCCTTCAAAGTGAGGATCAGCATCTGAACGTCCTCGTGCGATCCGAATCGAGTGGCGACGGTATGTGGGGTGCTGAATTGGCTGAAGGCTCACTCGCCTTGATGCGTGTTCCGGTTTCAAGTTTTACAGACGGCAGCGAGGCAGTTCCCGCATCGCGTTACCGGCGATTGCAAAAGCCTGAGGGCTACACATTTCAGAATCGCTTTGTGCACGACTATCTGATTTACGGCACCGGCAGCGGCTGGGGTCGCCCAACGAAAGAGGCAGTTCAATCGAACCTCTTCATGGTCAATTGGGCGCGAGGTAATTCGCACCAGATGATTCTGCCGCACGGCGTGGATCGCATCGAACAAATGGGTTCCGACGCAGTTGTTGTCGGCACCGATGGAAAGGATCTGCACTTCACATCCCTGCGGCTGGGAGACTGGCCCGAGATCGCTTCGCGTTACACGCGAAAAGGAGCATCGCAGGGTGAATTGCGAAGTCATGGATTCTTCTACAAGCCGGATGGCGATGATTCGGGAACTCTTGGTCTTCCGATCAGCCTGCCAGGTCGGGCGGGTTACCGGCATCTGTTTGAAGACTCGGCGGCGATTCTCTTCCTACGCAACGACTCGCTGAAGTTTCGCGAAGTCGGAGAGCTCGGCGCGCAATCGGAAAACGCGATCGACGATAAATGTCGTGCGTCGTGCGTTGACTGGTACGGCAATGCGAGACCGTTGTTCCTGCGCGGACGGGTCTTTGCCTTGCTCGGCTACGAAATTGTAGAAGGCACGCTCGACGACGGCCGCATGAAGGAACTGCGTCGCGTTAACTATGCGCCCGGTCGTCAGTACATCACACGCGGTGAGTAATTATTGGTCATAAATCATTTGACATTTGTCATTTGTCATTTTCTGAAGATGGCAAATGAGAAATGTCAAATGACCAATGACCAATGACTCTCGGCTTCCTGTTTGGTAAACTGCCCGCTCTGCGCGCTGCCGTAATCGCACTAAAAACAGTTTACCTTTCAGGAGGCCACCCCAATGCTCCGAAGACGCCAGTCTTTCATCATCCCGTTCCTGCTGCTCGCGCTGGCTGCGGTAACAGCAGCCCAAACCGCGAGACGTCCGCTTAAAGTCGAAGACTTCAGCCGCTTTCGCAACGTCAGCGATCCGCAAGTCTCGCAAGATGGTAATTGGGTAGCCTACGTCGTAAGCACTATCGACGAAAAAGCAGACCGCTCAAATTCACACATTTGGATGGTGAACATCGACGGCAGCAACAACCGGCAAATCACGTTCAGTAATGAAAGCGAGAGTTCGCCGCGCTGGAGCCCGGATGGCAAGTATCTTTCGTTTACTTCGTCGCGGCCCGGCAAAGCGCGCGGCAATCAAGTGTGGCTGCTCGATCGGAGCGGCGGTGAGGCTTATCAACTCACCGAGATCAAAGGACGCCTGCAAGGACACGAATGGTCGCCCGACTCGAAGCGTCTGGCACTGGTCATCGGCGATCCGGATCCTGAATCTGAACCTACGCCAACTCCGCAACCTGGTGCGACAGTGACACCGCGCGTGCCGAAGCCGATCGTGATCGATCGTTATCGATTCAAGCAGGACGGCCAGGGATATCTGCTGTCCGGTCGTCATACGTACATCTATCTTTTCGATCTTGAAACGAAAAAACTCGACCGGCTAACGAAGAGCAAGTGGGACGAGAGCTCGCCGGCGTGGTCGCCCGATGGTGCGCGCATCGCTTTCATGAGTAATCACGCGGACGATCCCGATCGCGATCCGTCCGCGCAACTTTACGTAGTCGACGCCAAGCCTGGTTCGACGGAAAAACAGTTGACGCCGCCAGGCATTCGCGCCGGACGCTCGCGCCCCGAGTGGAGCCCGGATGGAAAGACTCTCGCGTTTCTCGAAGGCGACGAGATGAAGTTCGGCGCGTACAGCATGGACCACCTCATGCTGGTCTCCACCGACGGCAGCAAAGCTCCAGAACGATTTAAAGCAACCGAAGAACTGGACCGTGGCGTTGGCGCGCCGCGGTTTAGCCCGGACGGCAATTGGATCCGTTTTCTCGTAGTCGACGATCGATCGGTGTATCCGGCAAGAGCAAAGTTGTCGGGCGGCAAAGTGGAGCGACTGCTGTCGCCGCCGGTCGTCGTTTCGAGTCTGAATTCCGCCGCTCGGCACACGGTTTTGTTATCAGGTGGTAACGCGAAAGCGACTGAGATCTACGTCGCGGAAGGCGATAAGCTGCGCCAGTTAACGACGCAAAACGATGCGCTGTTTGCAGAACTCGATCTCGGCGTCACTGAAGAAGTCGGTTTCAAAAGCAAAGACGGCACGCAGGTAAATGCGCTGCTGACGTATCCCGTCGGCTACGTCAAAGGGAACGAAAGTGCCGCTGTTGTTGAGAATCCATGGTGGACCAAACTCGCAGGATCAGCATTCGTTCAGCCTCGAACGACAGATGTTCGCAGCTCACGGTTACGCCGTGTTGGCGGTGAACTATCGCGGCAGCGCTGGTCGCGGCTCAAAGTTCTCGAAAGCGATTTTTGCTGACTGGGGCAACTACGAAGTTCAGGACTTGCTCGCCGGAGTGGACCATGTGATCAAGATGGGCATTGCCGATCCGGACCGACTCGGTATCGGTGGTTGGAGTTACGGCGGTATTCTGACTGACTACGTAATCGCCACCGACAATCGTTTCAAGGCGGCGACGAGCGGCGCGGGCGTCGCTTTCACTATCGCGTTTTATGGTACCGACCAGTACATCATTCAATACGATCACGAAATTGGACCACCGTGGAACCCGAAGGCCTGGGAAACCTACGTAAAGATCTCTTATCCATTCCTGCACGCGGATCGCATTCAAACGCCGACGCTGTTTCTCGGCGGCGAGCGCGATTTCAACGTACCTATCGAAGGCAGCCAGCAGATGTATCAGGCTCTCAAGTCACTGGGTGTCGACACCCAGCTCATCATCTATCCCAACGAAAACCACGGCATCCAACGGCCGAGTTATCAACGCGATCGGATGGAGCGATACCTGGCCTGGTACGACAAGTACATCAAGAAAGCCGCTGGTCCATCGAGCACTTCAACCGCACGCTAACCGGTGAACCTTCTCAGCGATCTCTGCGTAACTCGGTGTTCTCTGCGTTTAATAGCTCCGAACGACGATTACCAACACAGAGGACACAGAGTGACGCAGAGAGGGATCGCTGAGAGCACTAAACAGTTCCGTCCCTCTGGGAAACACAAGAATGAAACTTCAACGTCTCGCTCTAACGCTGCTCGTCACCTTTCTGCTTATCACTGCGCCGCTACCTGTCGCTGCTCAGGGCCGGCGTGCTCGTCCGGCACCAGCACCTGCGCTCATTCTCGAGCGCGATATTCGCGCCGAGCTTGGCTTTCTCGCGAGCGACGCACTGCAAGGGCGTGGCAGCGGCACGAACAACGAGCGGCTCGCGGCTGAATACATCGGCGCGCAGTTTCGTTCGTTTGGACTTGAGCCCGGGGGCGATGCTGATGCCTCTGGCAATAAGGACTTCGTACAACGCGTGACGCTCGAGTCGACGAGGTTTAGCGCGCCACCGTCATTCACTGTCACTTCCGGCGCCAACACTCAAACGTGGCAATTCGGTCGCGATTTTCTTGTGTCGTTTCTGCGCGCGACGAAGATCACTGGCGATATACAAGTGATCGACGACGCAGGCACGCCCGCAAAAGGCGCCGTTGTCGTCTTCAAGTCGCTCAGTGATCCACAGAAGCGACAGCCAACGATCATGAAGGCCTATGAAGCAGGCGCCGCCGCAGTAGCGTTGTTGGAATCGGAGAACAACCGGCGCACTCGTGAAGCGGGAAACGCACGTTTGCCGTCGCTGCCGGGGCGAATTGCAGGCGAAACAAACGGTGATCGGCCGTTTGCCGTTATTAATCTGAGCCAGCAGGCACTCGATGCGCTGACTGCGATTGGCAACGGTGCGAAGGCCGAATTCTCAGGTCAAGTCCAAACTGGTGAATCACGCTCGACCTGGAACGCGGTGGGCGTTCTGCGTGGTTCGGATCCGAAAGCCGCCAGCCAGGTGATCGTGCTCAGTGCCCACCTGGACCATCTCGGAATGAACGAAGCTGCTACCGGCGACAAGATCTTCAATGGCGCTGACGACGATGCTTCCGGTTGCGTGGCTGTGCTGGAGATGGCGCGTGTCTTCGCCGCCGGTCGCCGGCCGCGTCGCACGATCTATTTCGTCTGTTTTGGTAGTGAGGAGCAAGGCGGTTACGGCTCGCGCTACTTTATTGCAAAGTCACCAGTTCCCCTGACTGACATCGTCGCCAACGTCAACTTCGAGATGCTCGGCAGGCCGGACGCGAAGGTTCCGCCGGCAACGCTGTGGCTGACTGGTTACGATCGATCCGACCTTGGTCCAACCCTGGCTAAACAGGGTGCGGCGCTCGTTGCCGATCCTCACCCCGAACAGAACTTCTTCCAACGATCGGACAACTATACGCTAGCCCTGCGCGGTGTGGTGGCCCATACAATTTCAAGCTATGGCTTGCACACTGACTATCACCGGCCGAGTGACGACATCAGCAAAATCGACTTCCCGTTCATGACGCGATCGCTAAACTCGCTCGTCGCGCCGATTCGCTGGCTCGCCAATTCAAACTTCCGTCCGGATTGGTTGCCGGGGAAAAAGCCGACACGCTAAATAGTCGCAACGATGAAGCCAAAGTTTTTTCGTACTCCTGAGCAGTTTCGTCAGTGGTTGGAGAAAAACCACGACCAGACCTCCGAGTTGTTCATTGGTTTCTACAAGAAGGCTTCCGGAAAAAAGAGCATCACCTACCCTGAAGCGCTCGACGAGGCGCTGTGTTTTGGTTGGATCGATGGCGTGCGCAAGACGATCGACGAGACCAGCTACATGCAGCGGTTCACGCCCAGGAAAGCGCGGAGCATCTGGAGTAACGTTAACGTCGGGCACGTCGAACGTTTGCAAAAAGAGGGACGCATGGCGGAGGCCGGGCTCAAGGCTTACGCGCTGCGCGATCCGAAACGAACCGGCATATACGCCTTCGAAAACAAACCCCGCGAGTTCTCACCTGAGTTCGAAAAGAAATTCCGCGCCAACAAACGCGCGTGGGAGTTCTTTCAATCCGAGCCACCTTCAATTCGCAAGGTGTGCATCTTCTGGGTCATGAGCGCGAAGAAAGAAGAGACACGCGTCCGCCGCCTGGACAATCTCATCGACAGCTCCGCGAAAGGCCTTCGCCGCGGCGTGCTCGAGACCAAGAAAAAACCTTAACGATGGAATCAGGTGGTGGATTTGCATTCGTTAATCCGTGTTCGACGGCCGCTCGAACGGGAGCTTCTCCAAAGTTCAAAAGAACCACGGATAAAAGGGATTCTTTGACAAGGATAATACTGTGGTCTTGATACAATCGCGAGACGATGACGCAGAAGAGACCGCCGGGGCCGAAGGGCCAACTGATCATGGGGGTGATGCGCGAGTTTAATCGCGACACTCTCGGGTTTATTGACCGCTGTCGCGAGTATGGAGACGTGGTCCATACGAGATTTCTCTACGTTCACGCTTACTTTCTTTACAATCCGCGCGATATCGAAACGCTCCTCACAACGAACGCGCGTAGTTACCGCAAAGCAGGGTCGCTGCGCTCGCCTTTTTTTCACCGGCTTGTCGGCAACGGGCTCGTCACCAGCGAGGGCGAGTTCTGGCGACGGCAAAGACGCCTGGCCCAACCGGCCTTTCACCGCCAACGCATCAGCTCGTATGGGGAGATTATGGTCCAGTACGCGCAACGCATGCTGGACACGTGGAAGGACGGCGAAGAACGCGACCTCTCGCGCGATATGACGCGTCTCACCCTCGAGATCGTTGTCAAGACACTTTTTAATTCCGACGTCTCTCGCGACGCGGACCATGTCGGACAAATTCTCACCAGCCTCGTAAAACCATTTGCTTCTCAGGCGACACTCAAGTGGATTCTCGATAATCGTCTTCCAACGCCGGGTCACCGCCGCTATTTCAACGCCGTCAGCGAAATCGATCGAATCGTCTATCGCATCATTGGCGAGCGTCGGGCCAGCGGTTCCGATGAGGGCGATCTCTTATCGATGCTGCTCGAAGCGCAGGACGAAGACGGCTCGCAAATGAACGACGCGCAGCTCCGTGACGAAGTCATGACATTGTTTCTCGCCGGTCATGAAACGACGGCGCTCGCGCTGTCGTGGAGTTGGTACCTGCTGGCCGAAAATCCGGAAGCGGAAAAGAAGTTTCACGCAGAATTGGATGAAGTGTTGGGTGGGCGAACGCCTGACGTCTCGGACCTGCCGAAGTTGAAATATACGGACATGATCGCGAAAGAGGCGATGCGACTTTATCCACCGGCGTATGCGGTCGGACGCGAGGCGATCGAAGACACTGAGTTAGGCGGTTTTCACGTACCGAAGGGCACGCAGGTGTTTGCGTTTCAGTGGACCACCCATCGCGATCCGCGCTTCTTTGATGATCCGGCGGCGTTCAAACCGGAACGATGGGCCAACGGCGCGGGAGAACAAGTGCCGAAGTACGCCTACTTCCCTTTCGGCGGTGGACCACGGCAATGTATCGGAAATTACTTCGCGATGATGGAGATCGTTTTGTTACTGGCGACGATCGGTCAGCGATTCAGGTTTTCGCTTACGGATGAAAAAGTTGAGGTGCTGCCGGTGCTGTCGCTGCGTCCGAAGAAAGGGATCAAGGCCTTCGTTGAGAAGCGGTGATCATTTGTCATTGGTCATTTGACATTTCTCATTTGTCATTGTTTCAAGCAGTTTTCCGACATAAGGCGCCTCCGAATCCCAAAATGACAAATGAGAAATGTCAAATGACCAATGACCAATGACAAATGATCACAGCATCGCGCCAACGATTCGACTCCACTCGTCGATCGTTAACGTTTCCGCACGGCGTTGTAGTTCGACCTCAGCCTTGCACAACACGATACTCGCGCCGCCGTTTCGCTGAAGCACGTCCTGCAAATGTCCCGACGCGTGCCGCAGATTGTTGAGAATCGTCTTTCTCTTCTGTGCAAAACCGGCACTCACCGTTTCCCAAAACAATTCTTCGTTTTCGATGATCCCCGGCTTAAATATGAGCCGCATGACACTGCTCCAAACTTTCGGCGGTGGCCGAAACGCACCAGGTGCAACATCAAACAGCTTCTCAGTGTCGGCGTACGCTTCGACGAGCACTGACAAGTATCCACGCTCACTTGATCCGGCAGGCGCCAGCACTCGCTCGACCACTTCGCGCTGCAACATCACCACCATCTCGGTCAGACACTCGCGCTGTGAAATCAGTCGCTGGAGAATTGCGGTGGAGATGTTGTACGGCAAGTTGGCTGCCAGTCTCGCGCGTGGGGCCGGTTGGATCTCGGCGCAGAAGTCGGTCGTCAGGGCGTCGCCCATTACGAGTTTGAAATTCGCGCGATCCGCAAAGCGTTCGCGCAGCAACGGCTCGAGCTTTTCGTCAAACTCTACTGCTACGACTCGTCCTGCACGCTCGAGCAGCGCCGCTGTAAGCGCGCCTGTGCCTGGTCCAATCTCGACGATTGTTTCGTCGGGTTTAGGATCCAATGCGTTGACTATGCGTTGAACAGTTCTCGGATCTCGCAGGAAATGTTGGGCCAACCGTTTCAGGGGCCGTTTTAGCGGATGAGGGTTCATCCTTTTGCGTATCGCGGATAACCGGAGATCTCCAGGTCTTTGCCTCGTTGGACCACCGACAAACGTTCGAGGTCCAACGCGTCGGCCATCTTTTCGACTCCTGTACCGCCAATAGCACTCGGCGCGGTCGTTCCACCAACGAGTTTCGGCGCAACGAAGAAAGTCACTTTGTTAACCAGGCCGGCGTCGACAAAATCGCCCGCGAGGCCGGCACCGCCTTCGATCAGCACGCTTTGCAACGACCGGTCCGACAGCTCCTTTAAGATCGACGTTAGCTCGCCGCCCAGAACTAACAACGGCGCACCTTCCGCAGCCGTTCTGGCCAGTTGCGAGTCTGGTGAGAGACGGGATCTGTCGCCCACGACAACTCGGACCAGCGCGCGCCGCCGCGGCAGTCCCGATCGATCGGTCAGCAGCGGATTATCAACCGCCGCGGTTCCGGCTCCGATCATGATCGCATCGTACTCGTGACGCAGTTCATGTGTTCTTGCGAGCGATTCCGGTCCGGAAACCCAACGCGAATCTCCGGTGCGCGTCGCGATCTTTCCATCGAGCGAAACAGCAAGTTTTAAATGAACGAACGGCAAACCGGTCCGCATGAAGTGCAGATAGGCTTCGTTGATCTCAGTCGCTTCCTCTGCGAGTAAACCGGTCTGAACGTCCACACCAGCCGCACGCAGATGCGCAAAACCCTTACCCGAAACTTTTGGATTTAGATCTTCGATCGGCGCGACGACGCGTTTGATACCAGCGGCCAGCAATGCATCTGTGCAAGGCGGTGTGCGTCCGTGGTGGGCGTGCGGTTCGAGCGAAACGTAAGCAGTGGCGCCGCGCGCTTTGTCACGCGCCTGGGCCAACGCGATTGTCTCAGCGTGGTTCAGCTCTTCAAAAAGATAGAAGCCCTCGCCAACGATCTCGCCGGCTGGGCTAACAATCACACAACCCACTAATGGTCCTGGGCTCACCTGACCGATGCCCTTGCGCGCCAGTTCAAGAGCGCGGGCCATCATGCGCCGATCAGTGTCGGTCCAGCTGGTTGTTGATTCAGTGGCTGTTGTCGTGGTCTGCACTCAAATCTCCCGCAAAGGGAAAGGCGCAAAGGAAAGACGCAAACGAAAGACGCAAAGCAAGTTCGCTGACGTGTGTCTGCTTGCACTCTTGGCGGCCTCTTCTTTGCGTCTTTGCGCCTTTGCGGGAACCTTCAATTCCCAAATAACCCATTCACGTACTGCTGCGGATCGAATACGACGAGGTCGTCAACTTTCTCGCCAATGCCAGCGTAGCGTATCGGCAGGTTCAATTCTTTCGCAATAGCCACAGCGATACCGCCCTTCGCGGTGCCGTCGAGCTTGGTCAACACGATCCCGGTGACTCCGGCGACTTTGAGAAACTGCCGCGCCTGTTCGAGCCCGTTTTGACCAGTCACCGCATCAACGACGAGCAGCGTTTCGTGCGGCGCGCCTTCGACTTCCCGCGCCGCGACACGTTTCATCTTCTCCAGTTCCGCCATCAGGTTCGACTTCGTGTGCAGGCGTCCGGCGGTGTCGACGATCAAGACTTCCGAGCCACGCGCCTTCGCGGCTTTCAACGAATCGAAGAGCACGGCGGCGGGATCAGTTCCCTGCTTCTGTTGAATCAGCGGCACTCCGGTGCGCTCCGCCCAGATCGCAAGCTGGTCCGACGCTGCTGCACGAAACGTGTCGGCGGCGCAGATCAAAACGTCGTTGCCTTCGGCCTTGATACGTTGGGCTAACTTGCCAATCGTCGTCGTCTTACCGACACCGTTCACGCCGACGATCATCATGACGTAGGGCGCTACGCTCTCAGGCACGGATGTCTCCGACGCAATGCCCTCACGTTCGGAAGCTTGCAGGATGTTCAGCAGTTCCGTCTTGATCGCCAGCTTGAGTGCCTCGATGTCATTGATTTGCTTGCGCGCAACGCCGCGTCGCACCTTCTCGAGAATGTCGAGAGTGGTCGGCACGCCGATGTCGGCAGCGATCAGCACTTCTTCGAGCTGGTCTAACAACTCGTCGTCGATCTGCTTGCGTCCGGCAAAGACCGTATCGAGTTTGTCGGAGAGCGAGTCGCGCGTGGCTGACACCGCGCGCCGGAAACGCGCGGAAAACTCCTGTTCCAGCGCCGCTTCCTGGGCCTGCAATTCCTCCATCGAGAGGTTGAGGCCAAGCACTGACGTCTGAAACGGTGAACGCGAAGGTACCGGAGCGGGCTCCGCTACTTCGACTGGCGGTTCAGGTTTAGGTTCCGGTTGCGGTTGTGGTGTGGTGGAAGTCGGTGCTGTCGCCGCAGTTTCGTTTAAACGAAGTGAGACAAACTGATCTTCCTTCTTGCGTCGCCAAAAAAGTCCCATGAAGGGATGGATTATAGCGGCAGACCACCGAGATTCAAATCTGGGTCACCTGAGGTCCAATTCAACCTCTGCGTTTCTCTGCGCTTCTCTGCGACTCTGCGGTAAACAGCCGGGAGAAGTGAATGCACCGCAGAGTCGCAGAGAAGCGCGGAGAAACGCAGAGAAGAGTGTCAACCTAGGGTGCTATCGACCTGAGGCGCCTGCGAAGCTTGTACCGGCGGCTGGGGAGTCGTTTTGACGGGCTTGCGTAACTTCACGACGCCGGGGCGAATCTGCCCTTCTTTGCACGCGTCGGAAAGCGCACCGACAACCGCAGCGTCATAGCGGGTGCCAACAAAACTTTCTATACGCGCGAGGGCGTCTTCAAACTTCATCGCCTTCTGATACGGACGGTCTGTCGTCATTGCGTCAAACGTATCGGCCACGGCGACAATCTTGCCCATCAGTGGTATTTCGTCGCCCTTCAAACCCTGCGGATAGCCCATGCCGTTCACCATTTCGTGGTGCATGTACATTCCGGGCAGGAATTCCTTCATCGCCGGAATTTGCGACATGATCTTGTAACCCTTTTGCGGGTGTCCCTTCATGATCTCGTACTCTTCATCGGTCAGCGCCGCGGGCTTCTTCAGGATGTTGTCGTCAATCGCGATCTTGCCGACGTCGTGCAGGAGTGCGCTGATGCGGATCTTTTCGATCTCGTCGTCGGGCAGACCCAAACGCTGCGCAATCGCCATCGAGAAGCGGGAGACGCGTTCCGAATGACCGCGCGTGTACGGATCTTTTCCGTCAATAGCGGCCGCGAGTCCTTTAACAGTGCCGATAAACAGTTGGCGGTTTTCCTCGGCTGACCGTTGCAAGTCGCCGATAAAACGTTCGACCTGATCGGTCATCAGGTTGAATGAATTGCCGAGGTCGCCAAGTTCAGTGCGGCTGGTAACTTCGATCCGTTGCGAGAAGTCTCCGGATGCGATGCGATGAGCGCCGCCCGCCAGCTCGCGAACAGGAGTCGTCAGCTTTTTGGCGAAAAACATTCCAATCAGAATCGTGAACAGCGCAGCGACCAGACTTATCCAAAGCGTCTGCCAGCGCATGTCGGCTACTGACGCCAGTGCGGCTGCTTCATTCTGGATCGCGATCACGCCGAGACGGGAATTCTTGTCGAGCTCCGCAGTTGCATACGACCCGAGCATTTCGACGTTCTTTCCGTCGCGCACTGCCGTAAACGGAGCGAGTGCCGATTGAACTTGCGCGCCGGATTCCTGCCAGTCCTGAACGACTTTCAGGTCCGTCATCGGCTTCTCTGAAAACGCGACGCTCGCTTCCGGGTGCGCGACTGCGCGTCCATTCTGATCGACGACGAAAACTACAGGCAGACCTGCGTTCAAGAGCTCGCGTTCGCTCTTCGAAGTCGGTTGTTGCACTGCGTCGAAAACTTCCTGAAAAGAGACGATAGCGACTACGGCAGCGACAACCTCCTGGTTATTCGCGCCGCCGAGTACCGGTTCAGCGATGGTCAACGCCATCTCCTGGCCGGAACGAATGACTTGGGGACGGCTGACGACGGCGCCGCGCCCGCTCATGCGCGCCAGCACTTCACTTACGCGTGCGTCGACCTCTTCCAGTTTGATGACCTCGGGTTGAAACGCCCGGTGTAGCGTGCCGTCGACGGGCCAGAGCGCGAGCGCAATAAGGTTTGGGTCGTCCTGGAGGGTGACTTGAAGGCGCTGATCGTAGCCCTGATCGGCCAACCCCTGCATGCCGCCGGTGAGTTCGAAGCCGCGGGCGAGGCCGGTGACGACGTCGCGATATCGCTGTCCGTAAAGTTCAATTTGGCGGGCTTTATCCTGCACGAGCTGGGCCTGGTAGCGGCCTTCGATCGCGCGGAGTTCGTTGGCGCTGCGGTTGGAGAGGAGAAAACCGGCGAAGGCGAGCGGAAGCAGACCGACCAGGAGCAGAACTCCCAGAACGATATAGAGGAGACGGATGCGTCCGAGCTTTTCGAGCATTCGTGGAATCAGGCGGTTACAATCGCGGCAGGTTTGCGGCGGAAGGTTGTCGGGTTGTCAGGGTTGCCGGGAGACGCTCACCCGGCTTTGCGCACCCATTATTGTCGACCAATTGCTTATGTGTCAACGAGATTTGCCATCGTTTAACTCCGGAAGATGGCAATTACGGCAGATTTTTCGGCTGGAAGTGGTTGGCGAACGTCCAAATTGTTGAGCGCCGATGAATACCCCAGGCACCGACGAGATCATCGTACAGCGAGCTCTGACCGGCGATGCCGAGGCTTTCGGCGAGATTGTGCGGCGCTGGGAGCGGCGCATATTTGCGCTCGCCTACGGGATGCTGGGTCGCGAAGAGGACGCCCGCGACGCAACCCAGGAGACTTTTCTCGCCGCCTTTCGGAACCTGCGCGGCTTCCGCGGCGAGGCCAAAGTTTCGTCCTGGTTGCACCGGATCGCGGTCAACCAGTGCATCACACGACAGCGACAGGCGCGAGTAAGAAGCGAGGCGGCGCTCGAGGACGAACAGGAGAAAGATGCGATCAGTTTTGCGACTCCTGTTAATTATTCGCCGTTACGCGTGGTGGAAGGACGGCAGGAAACCGTCGCGGTCCGGCGAGCGATCAACAGTTTGCCGCTCGAGTTACGACAGGTTGTGATCATGAAGGAGTTTGAAGAGCTCACGTTTCGCGAGATTGCTGACGTGCTCGATTTGCCGCTGAGCACAGTCAAAAGCAGGCTATATACGGCGATGAAACAGTTGCAGATGCGGTTACAGAGATTTGAAAGCGGAAACTAGCATGAATTACAGAACGGACTCTCCCGAGTGTGAACGTTCGTCAGACTTGATGGCGTTCCTCTACGACGAAATGGACGCGAGCGAGACGCGCGAGTTCGGATGGCACTTGCAGCAGTGCAGCAACTGCCGCGACGAAGCTGCGTCTTTCGGACACGTGCGCCAGTCGATCGTGGCGTGGCGAGACGAGGTGCTGACTGGCTTCGTTCCGGCAACAACCACGCCGACGCGACGATCCGCTATCGCTGCGTTCAAACAATTCTTCGACCTCTCGCCGCTATGGCTCAAAGGCGCCGCTGCTTTTGCGGTGCTAACTTTTTGCGTGCTCGTTGCACTCGCATTCGTCAACTTCAAAAAGCCTGAGACCGTAGTGACAACCAACAACGGTGGTGGTTACACGAAGCAGGATGTTGATCGATTAGTCAAAGAAGCTTTGGCGAAGCAACAACCCCCGGTCGAGACTGCTCCAAACATTGCTATAACAGTGCCGCCAACGCCGCACAAATCTGTTAACAAGCAACGGTCGACCAATCGCCGGCCGCTTTCACGCGCCGAGCGTGAACAACTCGCAGCCGATCTCAGGTTGCTACCAACCGACGACGAACTCGATTTGATTAGCGATCGCATCAATCACGAGGAGAAGTAATGACGACGTTCAGAACAATCTCATTAGCGGTTTTAGTGTTTGGCCTGGCAATCTCAGCCGTGGCCCAGGATCCACCGGCGCCTCCACCGTCCGATCCGATTCAGCATCTACACCTGAGTCCCGAACAACGTCAACAGATCCGGCGGCTCACCGCCGAAACTCGCGACGAACGTCAAACGACAAACCGTCGCCTGCGCGAAGCGAACGCCGCTCTCGATCAGGCACTTGATGCCGATCAAATAGACGAAAGTCTAGTCGAACAACGAATCAACGAAGTCGCCGCCGCTCAGGCCGCGCAAACGCGGATGCGCGCCCACATGGAAATGAGAGTTCGGCGACTTCTCAACTCCGAACAGATCGCAACGTTGCGCCGGTTGCGCTTACAGATCCGCGACGTGATGAACCCACAGCGTCCAAACAATCCAAACAACCCGCGACGCCCGAATGTGGACGCATTTCGTCCGAACCCCCGTCGCCGTCCCTAGGTGTTACGACTTTAGGGTACTGGCCGCAGTTTGAAAGCGCTTTCTCCCGCAAAGGCGCAAAGACGCAAAGAAGAGAAAAAATAGTTGCAGTGCTATGTATTCTCTTGTCGTCTTTGCGCCTTTGCGGGAGATCCTAACAAAACTGCACCACTATGCGACTTTCGATCCTTGACGCCTCACACACAATTTGCGCATGATAGACCGCTCTTGTTAAAAGACTGGCTACATCGCTCTCCATGAACTTCGCAACGCGCGCCCTGCTCGAGTTGCAGGAAACAACTTTGCTGGCCGCGCGCGCATTTCGCGGGATATTCCGGCGGCCCCGTTACATTCAGGAAACCATCGATCAGATGGACGCTATCGGTGTCGGTTCTTTAACCATCATCATCCTGACGGGTTTCTTTACGGGTGGTGTGTTGACTGTCCAGACGTTTCCGACGCTCAAAGCTTACGGCGCGCAATCTCAGACCGGATATCTCGTCGCCGTATCCCTCGTGCGGGAGTTGGGCCCTGTCTTGTGTGCGTTGATGGTTACCGGACGCGTCGGCTCCGCTATTTCCGCTGAACTGGGTTCGATGGTGGTCTCGCAACAGATCGACGCGATGCGGGCGCTCGGCACCGACCCGGTCCGCAAGCTTGTCTGGCCACGCATGTTTGCTTTACTCGTTAGCTTGCCATTGTTGACGGTGCTGGCGGACGTGCTGGGAATTTTCGGCGGCTGGGTCACGGCCATCTTCCTTTATTCGGTGTCGTCCAGCGTGTTTATCTCCGCCGTGCGCGACGGCATCACGACCGATGACTTGATTGGTGGAATAGTTAAACCAATCGTTTTTTCGCTTATCATCGGCGCGATTGCATGCCGGCAAGGGCTTAGTACTGAGGGTGGAACTGTCGGCGTCGGGCGCTCCACTACGAGGGCAGTAGTTATGGCCTCGATCATGGTTATTATTGCTGACTATTTCCTCGCTAAAGCGCTTCAGGTTATTCTAGGAACGACCTGAATATCCCTGACTGCTCTGAAATGGCAACTTCCGAAATCCATACCACTGCACCCACCGTCAGCGAAGACGCACTGGAGTCGACTTTCTTCGAGGTTGACGATCGCGATCGTGCGATTCCGGCGATTGAGTTTCGCAATGTCGTGCTCGCGTTCGACGAACGCGTCATCCTCGACAATCTCAGCTTCAAGGTCATGAAGGGCGAAACCAAGATCATCCTTGGTGGATCCGGCGGTGGAAAGTCGACCATCATCAAGCTCGTGCTCGGACTGTTGAAACCGGATTCAGGACAGGTCCTTGTCGACGGTGAAGACGTCACGGAGCACAGCGAAGAACAGATGATGAGCGTTCGCAAGAAGATCGGCATGGTCTTCCAGGAGGGCGCACTCTTCGATTCCCTTTCCGTGTACGACAACGTCGCTTATCGTCTGCACGAACAGGGTGTGCCGGAAGAAGAAGTTGAACCGGAAGTTCGGCGCATGCTGCGGTTCGTCAATCTTGAAGACGCGATCGATAAGATGCCGATCGAACTCTCCGGCGGTATGCGACGGCGCGTCGGAATCGCGAGGGCGCTGATCGGCGATCCGAAGATCGTCTTGTTTGACGAGCCGACGGCCGGTCTCGATCCACCAACAGCGCGCACCATCTGCGAGCTGGCGATGAAACTCCGCGACCTCGAAGACGTTTCGTCGATCTTCGTCACGCACGAGATGAACAATTTGCACTACATCTGTTCGGAGTACGCGGTAGTAGACGACGACGGCAAAGTGGTTTTCGAACGTGAAGGAGAACGGCTCTGCCTTATCAACAGTAAAGTGATGATGATGCGCACCGGTAAGGTCATTTTCAGCGGCACAGACGAAGCTTTACGCCGGTCGGAAGATCCTTATATCCAGAAATTTCTGCGCGGCCATTAATCGCACCGGCATCTATCAGAAGGGACGAACCAATGCCTCCATCAAAGAAGAATGTAACTTTGGGCCAGCTGCGTGTCGGTATTTTCGTACTGATCGCGATCGCTGTCCTTGTTTTCCTCGTACTGAACGCTTCAGGCGACATTAATCCGTTCAGCAGCAAACTGCATTTGAAAGCGCATTTCGCTGACGCAAATGGTTTGCGCGAGGGATCCGAGGTACGTCTGGCTGGTGTGCGAGTCGGCAAAGTGGAGCGCATCGTATTGCTGGAACCATCGACTGATACCACCGCGCCACGAGTTGAAGCGCAAATGGTGATCGACTCGACGATTGACGGCAAGCCGGCGAATGAACGCATCCGCACTGATTCACAAGCTCAACAGGGTTCGCCAAGCCTGCTCGGTAACGAGATGCTCATCAACATCACTGCCGGCACGTCAATGGGCCAACCCATCTCGGACGGTGCGGTGTTGCCTTCTTCTTCATCAAATACGGTGAACGACTTCGCGACTTCCGGCACCGAATTGGCCCAGCGACTCAGTAAACTCTCCGACGAGATTGGTCTGATCGTAAAAGAAGTCAGAGACGGTAGAGGAACAGTTGGACGGCTCTTCAGCGATGAGGCAATTTACAACAACCTCAACGCCACCATTCGCGAGACTGAAGAAGTAATGCGACAGGTCCGTTCCGGTGAGGGTTCGGCGGGCAGGTTCATCAACGACCCCGCGCTCTACAACAACGCGAGTGAGATTGCCATCCAACTGCGCGGCATTGCCGAAGACATTCGCGCCGGACGCGGTACTGCCGGCAAACTACTGACCGACGACGAATTCTACAACCGCATCAATCGCACTGCGGATCGACTCGATAAGTCAGTGGACCAGATCAACCTCGTGATCGCCGAGGTCAACGCCGGTCGCGGCACGCTCGGAAAATTGATCCGCGACGAGCAGATCTACAACGACGCCCGCGCCGCGATCGCGCGCTTCAACACCACCGCCGAACGCATCGACAATCTCGTCGCTGCTGCTCAAAGAGGCGAAGGCACCGTCGGCAAACTACTGCACGACGACTCGCTCTATTCAAACGTCAACCAACTCTCCTCGGAAGGCGTCAAGATGCTCTACGACTTCCGCCAAAACCCGAGGAAGTATTTGACGATCAAGTTTGAATTGTTCTAGGTCTTTCTAACGCGGCGACGTCGAACGCGCCGCACCTATTTGTTTCAGCAGCTCACGCACCGCGACGTCCAACTGCGAGTCGCGCGGCGTTAACGTTTCGCCGATTGGACGCGTTATTTCGATGTCCACCGGGCGTGGGTTGCGTTCCATGACGGCGCCGTCGTTGGCCATCACTTTCATGCGCGGCAGACGGAATGCTGTCCCGTCGATTAACGTCTGGCCCCACGTGTAGATAATCCATCCCGCGGTCGGCTCACCCACAACCTGGCCCAGACGCAACGTGCGATACCCTTCAGTAAAGTCCTCAGCGTCAGACAACGAATGCTGATTGGTGACCAGGATCGTTGGTCGATGCAGCGCGCGTTGGCCCAGGACGGTGCGTGCCGGCGTGCCACTCAACCCGCGTAACGACATCGTCAGGTAACCACGTCGAGCGAGTACGTCGATGGCGTAGACATTGACGAAGCCGCCGCTGTTGTTGCGGATGTCAATCACAACTGCGTCTTTGGCATAGTTCTCCGCGTCGAGGTCCACGTACAACTGGGCCAGCGATGCAGAGCTCATGTCCGCCATGTGTGCGTAACCGAGACGTCCGTTACTCGCCCGCGTCACGTATTCACGATTTCGTTCCACCCACTGCCGGTAAAGCAGTCCGCGTTCAGTCCCTCCGTTTACCGGACGAACAATCACTTCGCGGTTCGCGGTGTCACCAGGAGTGTTGACTGTCAAACTGATACGCCGGTTGATTTTGTGATTCAGCAACTCGTCAAGGTTTGCACTTCGATCAATATTTTGACCGTCAACCGCGATCAGGTGGTCGCCTAGTTTGATCGTTCCAGCTATCGCAGCGGGACTTAGACTGATGACTTCGGTAATCCGCAGTCGACCGGTCGTTTCGTACTCACGTCGATCAAAACGCAAACCGAGACGGCCCGTTATCGGTCCGAGACTGCCGGCCCCCGGCGCCGATGTTCCCAAGTGCGAAGCATCCAACTCGCCCACCATCAAGTTCAACAAGCGTCGCATTTCGTCCGATGTTTGAGCGCCGGCGATGAGTGGCTCGTACTGAGTTCGCACCTGATCCCAGTTCACGCCGTGAAAACCGGTGTCGTAAAAATTGTCACGCAGCAGCGACCACCCCTGGCGAAACACCTCGATCTTCTCGCGTGAAAAATCGACGTCCATTTCGGCCGTTACAGCAAGCGCACGCGATCGTCCTTCGAGGTTGACGATGTTGATCCGGCCATTTTCGAGATAGAAGATTTCTTTGCTGTCGGGCGTAAACTGCACGCCGCCGTTCTTCGTAGCCGCAGTTGACGTTAATTGTTTTGCGACTGCCGGCTCGCGCGCCAACTCATCGAGTGAATAGACATAAACATTCCCCTGGTTGCCGGAGTTGGCAATCATCGCAAGCCATTTACCGTCGGGACTGATGGTCAGAAAGTTCACGTCCACACCGACCGGCAACAGACTCAAACGCCGGCGAATGTCTTCAAACACAACCTGCACCGGCTTTGGCGCAGCACGACGTTCATCCGCAGGACTTGCAGCCGGGCTCGGGCTTGGCGAAACCACCGGGGCTGCCGGAGTTTCGGCTGGAGTTGGACGAGGTTCCGGTCGCGAGCGAGGGTTTTCTTCTCTGAAAAGATCGCGAAACTGGTCTTCACGAAAACGCGGCGTGCGCGGAACGAGATCGACGCGCGCGAGTTGCGTGCTTTCAGTTCTCTGCCCGGAATCAAACAATATAAACGTCCCATCAGGACTCCACGAAAGCGTGTTGCTGAAGACGTTTGCGAGAAAACTCGCGGGTTTCCCTGGTCCACCGGCTGCGGACACGATGTGAACGTTCTTAAACTGGTTCTCACCAACGGGAACGTACGCCAACCACTTACTGTCGGGCGACCAGACAAACGGCCGGTCAGCGATGATCGGCGGTCGTTCAAAGAACGCGGTTACAACCACGCGTTCTTTCATGTCGCTCATGTCCATCAGGCGCAACTCCTTCGCGCCACGAATGAAGGCAAGCAGCTTTCCGTCAGGCGAAAAGCGCGGCGTGGAATCGTCGGCCGCGTCTTTGGTAAGTTGCGTTTCCGTATTGTTGTTGAAGTCGTAAAGAAAAAGTCGTGGCGTGCCGTCGCGGTCCGATACGTAGACGAGGCGACGACTATCTGGCGCCCAGGTCACCTGATACTCCTCGGCCACACTCTTTGACACGCGCGCCGCGTCACCACCGTCAGCCGCGGACGCCGCGAACACTTCGCCACGAACGATGAAAGCAACCTTCTTCCCGTCCGGCGACAACTCCATCTCACTGATGCGGTCGCTCAGCCGCAACCGTTCAATCGCCGGACCCGACGATGCGCCGCGGCGCGTGATTGAGATTTCGGTGGACTTGCCGCTCTCCGTATCCAGTTTCCAAATACCGAAATTGCGTTCAAAAACTACTTCGCGGCCGTCGTAAGAGATGTTGGGCCAAAGCACGCGGCCGTCAGTGAAGTTTGAAACGCGGCGAAAGTCGGATCGTCCCTCAGACCTACTTAGTGTGGCGACCCAGATGTTTTGCGCGCCTTGCTTGTTGGCGGGATCAACGCGATCTGAAACGTAGTAGAGCCGACGTCCATCAGCGCTCCACATGGGCCACATCTCTTTCGCACCGCCCGCTTCAGTCACACGCTCGTAAGCCCCGGTCCATCATCAAACGATCGCAACAGCCACACTTCCGCTTCATCGATATGACTACGTCCCCTGCGCCACCACTGACCCGACGCGATGCCACGCGCGCTAAAAGCAAGCGTCTTCCCATCGGGAGACGGCGCACTGAAAAACTCATTTGTATAACGGTCGGCACTGACCTGCATCGGAGTGCCGCCCGCGGCACTAATACGGAACACATCATTCAATCCGCCAATGTCGCGACTGGTCGAACTGAAGTAGAGCCAGGCACCGTCACGCGACCAGCCGTCGAGTTGATCCAGACCGTCGTCATGCGTGAGCCGTTTGAGTTCGCCACTCGCGAGAGTAAGCACGTAGAGATCGCCGTTGCCCGTTCGTGTTGAGATGAAAGCGAGCTTGGTGCCGTCCGGTGAGAACATCGGACGTGATTCCGTTGCAGGATGCGACACCAGCAGGGCCGCGACGCCGCCTGACGAAGAGACGGTCCAAATATCACCACCGGAGACAAATGCGATTTCTTTGCGATCCGGTGAGAGCGAGGGTTCACTGAAATACGGTCGCGCTTGTTGAGCGTGTGCTACGCTGACGCAAATCAACAAAAACAGAATCACTTTCATGTCGCGCCTCCAGACGATCCGTGTTCAAACTATCGCAAAAGCTCTAACCGGAAACGTCCCGAACTCTTGCACCTTGACCGGGACAGCGAAAAACTTGAAACCTGAATCAGGCAGTTCGCCGAGTCCGCGAAGGTGTTCGACGATGGGAATGTCGTGACCCAGCAGAACCGAATGCGCAGGCCGCTTTCCATCGAGAATCGAATCAATGTTGTAAGAGTCGATGCCGACGATTGTGGCGCCGCTTTTCGCAAGATACGTCGCACAACTTTCGGTGAGAAATGGATGCTCGCCGTTCCAGTAAGTTTCGGTGCGCCAGTGCGCGTCCCAGCCGGTGTGAAACAACACCGCCTTCCCTTTTACGTCAACGCCCGCGATCACGTCCTCGCTGATCGCTCGCTCGGAACACTGCACAACGAGGCCGTCGACGTTCGCAAGCGACTCCAGCGCGAGTTGGGCCAGGTCTTTCCCGCGCGCATACCGGTGGAACGGACTGTCGAGATACGTTCCGGTATTCGCCACCATATCGATCTTTGCGATGTTGAACTCGGTTCCCGCCTCGTAATGGCTACGCGATGCCTCGCGCGACATGAAATCGGAAATGACCGGCGCGGGCAAACCTTTGTAAGTAATCATCCCGTGTTCGACGGTATGCGAAAGGTCTACAAGCATAGTTATTAGTCAGTGGTCAGTGGTCCGTAGTCAGTTGTCCGTGGTCAGTTATCGGTTGAGTGCTACAGACCACTGACTACTGACTACTGACTACTGACCACCGATTAAGCCCCTTTTCTGTACTAGTACCTGAAAACTCGCTCCCATTCCGCCCGGTAGAATCATGTCGCGCGCGCCGGCAGTCAAGGAAAGCTTGTCGGCTTCAGAGGTTAATCGACTCATCTCGCGCATAAGTTGATCAAGCAGGCCCGCTTTCAAAAGGAACTGGTCCTGTTGCGCGTACTCGACCGTGGTGAAACCGATTCGCGCACCGGCTCGTTGCACCTGCGACCAGTTCACGTTCGAAGTGATGTCGTAGTCTCCGGGTTGGGCCAGAACGTCGTCGATAAAATCATGACGCGAGAAGGCGCGTAACGTTCCCTGTGGTCGCAGCGACATCTCGTAAAGGTCACAACTTTCGGCGCCATAGTCGACGGTGATCAGATAACCGGATTCAAGTTTCGTGGCGACGGATCCCACCCAATTATCGATCTCAAGATTCACCTCGATAATCTGGCCTTCCTCGAGTTCAACCGAGTACTCGCGACAGAATTCAAGCAAAGCCGGCGTCGACACCTGTCCGTTCAACCAGATGAATTTGTCGTTCACGTCAACGGCGACATAGAGTTCCGCCAATCCGTCTTCGGTTTGAATCAAACGATGAACCGGAAACGCGTCGAGTAGTTCGTTTGAAAAAAAGATTCCGGGTTTGATCGACGGTAGCTGGTCCAGCTCCTCGCCTGTTTCAATCGGAATATAACGCGTTGCACTAAAAACCTGCGGAAACTGTTCCTGCAAAGTTCGCAACACGCCGGCTTTAAAGTCACCGCGTCCACCGCCGGCTTCGACGATGGTCCATTGCGAAGGTTGCTTGAGTTCGTCGTAGAGCCTGGCGAAGTAACGAGCGAATGTCGCGGCGAAGAGTTGGCTACGCTCGGGACTGGTGCGATAGTCGCCTTCCCTCCCCCAGCGCTTCAAATCCGATCGTTTATAGTAACCTCCGGCTTCGTCGTAGAGAGCCGCGTTCATCCAATCGTGAAAAGTGATAGGCCCGCTAAGACGAATTTGTTCCCGTAATCGCTCGGGGAGTGAAGGGTTATCGATCGGTGCGATCTTCTTTCTCCAATAATCGCGTGGTGTTTTCGGTAACGCTGGGTGGGGTTACCAACTCGGCGGTATTCGGTCGCGACCGCCAGCCACTCGGTGTACGGACCGGAGGCGGTGGCAGCGCCTGATGTTGCATGGGTGGTCCAAACTGAGCCTGCGCAATCGGGGGTCCGTACATCGGCACGGGCTTTGGAGCTCCTTCCTCGAACACGGCCGCATAGAACATTCGCAACGGGCCACCGATAAAACAGATAATCGCCGCAAATGCCATCAGAATCTGGGGAAAGGCCGCGTTGCTGAACTCCGAGATTACGCCGAGCAGGGGCACGAGCACAGCGCCCAGCAGGAGCAACATGCCGCCCTGCTTCACGCCTTTTCGCCGAGCAGAGACCGGAACAGGCTCTTCCGGATTACGGTATACGGGGATCATTCCGCCGGTCCCGAGCAGTTGAATCACGCCGTCAAGCGGGAAACCACACCGCGAACAGAATCTGATAACTCCAGTAGCTTGTTGCTGACCGCATTGCGGACAAAACATGGAGGTTGTTCCTCGTCAACAGACTATTACGACGTGCTAGATAATAGCCACAAAAAGGCACAAAAGACACCAAAACCTACACAATGAATTCCCAGGTTTCCGCTTGTGCCTTCTGTGACTCTTACTTTTGTGCGTTTTCGTGGACAGCGACTGCCCGGCCGCGATAATCACTCGCCCGAACGAGCGTCTCCAGCAACAAATCGATAAGTGCTTTCGGCTCACCGGTCGGAACGGAGACGTACTTACTTAAGGCCTCGTCATCAGCAATCGAGCGAAAGAAAGTTTGCCGCAGAGCGTCGATCTCCGACAAGTGATCGATCACCCGATCAGACGTGGATAGAGTTTCCGGCAGCGTCCACTCGAACGGATCGTCCCACAGATTCGACGTCAGCCCGCCAAACGTCTGCTCGATTACCGCCGCACTGCGCAGGATCTGCTCGCCAAATGAGACATCGGCAACTCGACGGTAGAGCAACTCCGAATCGACGGCTCTGACGATCTCTTTCAAGCTGGCGATTGAATCGGCGAAAGCTCTATCCAGAGCGTTGGCGACAGAATTAACGGATTTATCTTCCTCTCGTCCGGCGATCGGTCTCTTCTACTACAGTGCCGTAGCTGCGACCGTCAAAATTGAAACCGTTGCGGACGTAACCTTTCGCCCCAATTTGAGATCCACGCGAGGGAACGCCGCGCCGTGTTGCCACCCAGATCTTGCCGGTGCCGTCGTCGATCTCGTAAGCGCCGACTCCCATCGCTCCGTAACTATTGGTAACCTTGCCGGCGATCCCCACCTCTTTTCCGCGATAACGATCGGGATCGGCGTTTATCTTCGAGATGTTCGTCTGATTGGGGCAAGCGGTAAGTAGTACAGTCCCCAAAAGAAGCGCCAGGAAACCCGCGGCCTTTTTCGATCTTTGCATAACGTCTCCTTCAATGTTTTTGGCGTTCATTTCGGGAGAGGTTGCAATAATAACATCACTTGCCGAACCAGCCGATGGGCCGGCCCGAAAGATCGACCCAAACGCTCTTCACCTGCGTGTAAAGATCGAGGGCGTGTCGACCCATCTCGCGGCCGTAACCCGACTGTTTGTAACCACCAAACGGCGACGCGGCATTGAACATGTTAAAGGTATTAATCCAGATCACGCCCGCCTTAAGCTCTCTCGCAAAACGATGCGCGCGTGTGATGTCGCGCGTCCAGATGCCGGCCGATAGTCCATAAATCGTGTCGTTAGCCTGCCGGATTAGATCGTCTTCATCCTTGAAGGTGATCACCGACACCACCGGTCCGAAGATCTCTTCCTGGGCCACGCGCATATCGTTCTTAACGTCGGCGAATATCGTCGGCGTGAAGAAGTATCCCTTTTCAAATTGAGCATCCAACCGTGGCGAGCCGCCGCCCACGACCACCGACGCGCCTTCTTCGCGCGCGATGTCGACGTAACTTTTGATCCGGGTCAATTGCTCTGCGGAAACTTGCGGACCCATCTGCGTCGCCTTGTTCATCGGATCGCCGACGGCGATCCGTCCTGCGCGTTCGCTGAGTTGACCGAGAAATTCATCTTTGACTGACTCCTCAACAAACAAACGCGAACCCGCACAACACACCTGGCCCTGGTTGTAGAAGATTCCCATCATCGCTCCCGCGACCGCTTGTTCGAGATCCGAATCCGCGAAGACGATGTTTGGCGCCTTGCCCCCGAGTTCCAACGAGACCTTGGTCAAATTGTTAGCGGCTGACTTAGCGATTATTTTTCCAACTTCGGTCGAACCGGTGAACGCGATCTTGTCGATGCCCGGATGAGCAGCGAGCGCCGCGCCCGCCGTCTCACCGTAACCGGGAACGATGTTGACCACGCCCTCAGGAAAACCCGCTTCCTGAATCAACTTTCCAAGCTCCATCGCGCCAACCGGCGTCTGCTCCGCGGGCTTGAGCACGACTGTATTACCTGCCGCCAGGGCCGGCGCGAGTTTCCACGCCGCCATCAGCAGCGGAAAGTTCCACGGGATGATTTGTCCGCAAACGCCAATCGGCTCGCGCAACGTGTAGTTGAACATGCGCCCGGGGACCGGAATCGTCTCCCCTTCGATCTTTGTGGACCAGCCGGCGAAGTATTCGAAATTCTCTACTACCTGGGGTAGGTCGACATAAAGCGATTCCTTGATCGGCTTACCGTTGTCAGATGTTTCGATCTCAGCGAGTTGTGACGAGTTCTGTTCGATGAGTTGCGAGAGTTTGTAGAGCAGACGGCCACGATCACGCGCGCTCATCTTGGACCACTTGCCTTCGAAGGCGCGTCGCGCAGCAGCGACTGCCTTGTCAACGTCAGCCTTGTCGCCTTCCGCGACTTCAGCCAGCGGCTCGCCTGTCGCCGGGTTTGGTGTCGAGAATGTTTTTCCGGACTGGGAGTCCACCCATTGTCCGTCGATAAAGAGTTGGTATTTATTCATTTTAGAAATCCGTTGTACCCGCCAGTAATTGCCTTAACACAAATGGAAGAATTCCACCGTGATGATAGTAGTCGACTTCGATCGGCGTATCGATGCGCAGCGTGATCGGCACTCGTTCAGTTTCACCATTCGCGCGGTGAATGACGAGCGTGATCTCCTCGAGCGGCTCGATTCCGTCTTCGATGCCTAACAGATCGAACGTCTCGGTGCCGTCGAGCTTCAACGAAGCGGCATTCGTGTCGTCCTTAAACTGGCATGGCAACACGCCCATGCCTACAAGATTGCTGCGATGAATGCGTTCAAAACTTTGCGCGATCACGGCCTTGACGCCCAGCAACCGCGTGCCTTTTGCCGCCCAGTCGCGCGAGCTTCCTGTGCCATATTCCTGTCCGGCAAAGATCACCAGCGGCACGCCCTGTTCCTGATAACGCATCGACGCGTCGTAGATGCTCATGCGATCGCCATCGGGTTGATAAATCGTTACGCCACCCTCGACGCCCGGGACCATCTGGTTCTTGATGCGCACGTTGGCAAACGTTCCCCGCACCATGACTTCGTGGTTTCCTCGCCGCGCGCCATAGCTGTTGAAGTCTTTGACGTCGACTCCGCGCTCCTGCAAATACAACCCCGCTGGTGACGAAGGCTTGATTGCTCCAGCAGGACTGATGTGGTCGGTGGTAACAGAGTCACCAAAGACCGCGAGCGCCCGCGCGTTGTTAACGTCGGACAATGACTCGAGTGCGTTGCTGAAGCCATCGAAGTACGGAGGCTCGCGAATGTAAGTCGATTCAGGCTCCCATTCGTAAACACTGCCGCTGCTGGATGGAATGTCGTTCCAAAGCGGGTTCTGCTCGGCGAAGCTGCTGTAGAGTCGCCGATAGGTTTCCGGATCGAACGCGGCGCCCATCAGATCCTTGATCTCCTGCATGCTGGGCCAAATGTCACGGAGAAATACGTCCTGACCGTCGTTGCCTGTGCCGAGTGGCTCGCTCGTCATATCGACATCGATCCGTCCGGCCAACGCGAAGGCGACGACGAGCGGCGGACTCATCAGAAAGTTCGCCTTGATACTCTGATGCACGCGCGCTTCGAAGTTGCGATTGCCGGAAAGCACCGACGCCGCAATCACGTCGCGTTCACCAATGATCTGCTCAAGAGCGGGATCGAGTGGTCCGGAGTTTCCGATGCACGTCGTGCAGCCGTAGCCGACGAGATTGAACCCCAGCTGGTTCAAGTAAGGTTGCAGACCAGTTTTTTCAAGATACTCGGTGACGACTCGCGATCCCGGCGCAAGCGAGTTCTTCACTTTCGCACTGACACTCAGTCCCCGTTCGACCGCTTTCTTCGCGAGTAAGCCGGCAGCCAGCATCACGCTCGGATTCGAAGTGTTCGTACACGATGTGATGGCGGCGATCAGTACGTCGCCGTGGCCAAGCAGCTCATCGCCGGTCGTGAACTCATCCTCAGGAATCTCCGCAACCAGATCGGGCGTCGGGCGGTTGTTGACCATTTCAGTTTCCGTCCAGACGCTGGTGTCTCTCGCGCTTACCTGGTCGGAAACGGTGGCCGGAATACTTTCCGTTCGTTGTTCGCCGCCACCGGCAATCAAACGCTGTTTGTCAGAACCTACTCTGACGTGATAACGCGTCCAAAGTTCATCTTCCGTCTTACCGTAACCACCCTCACTGGCTGGCTTGAGCATCAGTTCGGTGAACTGTTCTTTTAACTTCGCCAGGTCGATTCGATCCTGAGGTCGCTTTGGACCAGCGACACTCGATCCAATCGATCCGATGTCGAGATCGAACACGACGCTGTAGTCAACTTCGCCCTTTAGCGGCATGCCAAACATGCCTTGCGCCTTGTAGTAACTGCGCACGAGATCGACATGCTCTTCCGATCGTCCGGTGGCGAGCAGGTATGTGCAGGTCTCTTCATCCACCGGGAAGAAACCCATCGTCGCTCCGTACTCGGGCGCCATGTTAGCGATCGTGGCGCGATCCACGACAGACAGATTCGAAGCGCCTTCACCGTGAAACTCGACAAACTTGCCCACCACTTTCGCCTTGCGCATCATCTCCGTGACACGCAATACGAGATCGGTCGCCGTCACTCCTTCACGCAAACTTCCGCTCAAATGAACACCGACAACGTCCGGCGTCAGGAAGTAGACCGGCTGGCCCAACATCGCTGCTTCCGCTTCGATACCACCAACGCCCCATCCGACGATGCCGAGTCCGTTGATCATCGTCGTGTGTGAATCGGTGCCGACGAGGGTATCCGGAAAGTAAACGTTCTTCTCCCAAACGTTCCGCGCGAGATATTCGAGATTGACCTGGTGACAGATGCCGATTCCCGGCGGAATGACGCGAAACCCGTCGAACGCCTGAGTGCCCCACTTCAAAAACTGATAACGCGAGCGGTTGCGCCGGAACTCCATTTCCATGTTCTTTTCAAACGCATCGCGCGTACTCGAAAGATCCACCTGCACCGAGTGATCGATCACCAGATCGACTGGCACCAGTGGTTCGATCAAACCGGTGTTCTTGCGCAAACGCGCCACGGCAGAGCGCATGGCGGCGAGGTCAACCAGCAGCGGCACGCCGGTGAAATCCTGAAGCAACACGCGCGCTACAACGAACGGGATCTCTTCAGTGCGTCTGCCGTTTGCTTGCCAGTTGGCGAGTTCGCGAACATCGTCCTCGGTGATCTTCGCACCGTCGCAATTGCGCAGCACGGACTCAAGCACGACGCGAATGCTGTGCGGCAGCCTCGAAATCGGACCAATGCCGTTCTTTTCGAGTTGTGGTAGCGAATAAAAGCTGCCGATGGGACCAGCGGGGGAAGAGAAAGTTTGCAAAGAATCGAACGGGCTATCTGGCATAGTGATGCTCAAACTCTTTCCTGAAAAGCGAGGCCATGACGCGGCTCGCGAAATGAATTTTGCTGTGTTTTATGGTTCAAGTTGAAGTGTAAGGGCCGCGTTAAGCAATCGTCAAGCAAGGTGTTTGAAACGATTGTAATGGAAGATCTGTGTTATATTTTGCGCACACAACCCCCGCCACAATTGACGAACCAGGTAAGGGAGACTTGCATGCCCAAGAAGCACCCAACAGATTTCGAGTATCTCGCCAATGATCCTAATTACGTACCCGATCCCGAGATTGAGGAATTTATGGAGCTCGAGATATCTCATGCACCGAAAGATCCGGACGTGCTGGCTCAGCGGTTGCGGAATAACACGGCCGCGTCGCCGGCCGATGCCGGTGGTGACCTGGATGCTAATTGGGAAGATGTGAACGACAGTGGTTCCGAGACCGTCGGCGGTGATAATCCTACGCCGGACCAGTCGCTGGTCGAAGAGAACGCTGCGGCTATCGGTGTTACTTACGAAGACAATGAAGAGCTCGAGATTATCGACAAGATTGAAAAGCGTGATCGCGATCGATTTGAATTGGAGGAAAGCTCGAAGGCCACCGACGATATGATCTAGTCCGTGGTCAGTGGTCAGTAGTCAGTTGTCAGTGGTGCTACGCCGACCCCGTACAACGGACCACTGACCATTGACCACGGACTACTGACTATTGACCACTGTCAAGTATTAACGTAACTGGCCCGTCATTAACTAACTCAACCTGCATCATCGCGCGAAAGCTGCCGGTCGCCACCGGTTGGATCAGCTTTCGACAACTCTCGACAAAATAGTCGTACAAAGGTTCGGCAATTTCAGGTGGTGCGGCGTCGCTCCATGATGGCCGCAAGCCACGACGCGTATCGCCATACAACGTAAACTGCGAGACGACTAACAACCCGCCACCAATGTCTTTCACCGACACGTTCATCTTCCCGTCAGCGTCGTCAAAGATCCTGAGCGCCACGATCTTCGACGCGAGAGAGTCGGCGTCGCTCTTTGTGTCGTCTCGCGCGACGCCCAACAAAACGACGAGACCTTTTCCGATCTCGCCGACCACGCGATCATCAACAGTGACCCGCGCTCGAGTTACGCGTTGAATAACAGCTCGCATGCCGAGATAACTATCTACGAACGAAATTGTACTGAATAACTCCGTAGACCTGGACAGGTTTTCCGGAAAGCTTCGTGGGCGTGAAGCGCGCGGCGTACGCAGCCTTGACCGACGCCTCGCTTAAGTATGGTGGTCCTCCGCACATGTCTTTGGCACTGACCACTGTACCCGTTTCGCCGATCGTTACCTTTACAATTACCCGGCCTGACAGTCGATGCTCTCGCGCAGCCTCGGGATACTTAGGCTGCGGAAGACTGATCGCTCTGCCATTTAAGATCGTCCCAGCTGGAGCCTGGCGGGGGCCATCGGGGCTGGCAAGTATTTGCCAAATCGAGTTTATCTCGCCGAATACGTTAAACTCCGTGGTCTCATAACCCAAACAACTGTAGGTTTCGCTCGTCCTCTGAAACTCCGCACTCGCTACGCCTAGCTGCTTGCCGTAAATCCTCAGCGCTCGACTGAACGACGGCTGCGCCTGACGAAAATCGCGTTGCGCGCGATGAATCTCTGCGAGACCAAAAAGCGTATGGGCCACCTCGACGTGGTCGATTCCATACTCCTTTTCTTTTAGTGCCAGCGCCCGCTTATAAGCATCTTCAGCCTTGCTGTTATCTCCGTCTCGAAAATGGTGCACGCCCAATCGCTCCAGTGTAGGGGCGAGTTTCACATCTTCGGCGCCAAATCGTTCTGTCTGGTGTTGAAGCAGGCGCAGGAGCATTTCCTTCGCTTTGCCGAAGTCTCGTTTAGCGGTGTAGATATCAACAAGGTAGATCAACGAATTGCCGATCCGCACATCGTCGCGAGGCAAAAGCTTTTCTCTTATTTCAAAAGCTCGCTTCGCAGGAGCCAACGCGTCGCTGTACCTTTTTTCAGCGATGAGTTTCACCACTGATTCAGTCAGGTCAGCCGCTTCCTTAAGTTCGGGTGAATCCTGCCGAGCTGAGGGAACGAACCAGAGCAAACTCGCAAAGAGAAGAGGAAGTAGTTTCATTTTTTTGGAGGACGGCTGGGCCGGAGTTCGATACGGCTCGCCAGTGCGCGGTCAGGATATAAAAGCAGGTTGATGACTGTGTTCGCGACGTCTGCCGGTTGAAGTTGCCAACTCTTTTCGTCGCTTGGTTCGTCACCCCCGAATTCTGTGTTCACAGATCCCGGCATGATGTAACTAACCTTGATGTTATCGTGCCTGACTTCCTGCATGAGCGCCTCGCTGAATCCGTTCAAACCAAACTTCGAAGCATTGTAAGCAGCCATTTTCGGATGAGCATTCGTTCCGGCCAGCGACGAGATGTTGATGATGTATCCGCCGCCGCGTTGCTTCAGCAACGGAATTGCTTCGTGACAGCAGTAGAAAACACCGCAGAGGTTTGTCTCGATCACAGCGCGAAAATCGTCGCCGCTCATCGACTCGACCGTCGCGAACATGCCGATACCCGCATTGTTGACGAGGATATCAATGCCGCCAAACTTTTCAACAGTCTGCGCGAAGAACGCCTTGATCTGAGCTTCGTCACGAACGTCGCAGAAAAAGCCGGCGGCTCGCCCGGGACCCGCTTCGTTGAGCTCCGCAGCGATGCGTTCGATGTCGCGTTCGTGTCTCGCGCTGAACGAAACATTGACGCCTGCGTTGACAAGCGACTCCGCAATCGCGCGGCCGATACCCTTCGTTCCGCCCGTTACGACAGCAGTCTTCCCTTTGAGATCCATTACTTGTTAGCCCAAAAGTCCTTTTGTCTCCCGCAAAGGCGCAAAGGCGCAAAGAAATTCTGTAAAAACGCGGTAGCGCTTTGCGCCTTTGCGTCTTTGCGGGAGACGATCTCCTCCGCAGATGCACTTCTCGTGCAAAGCTTGTTAGCCCTGTAACTTTTCCCGGAGCCGTTCGTTGACAATCTTCGGATTTGCTTTGCCCTTGGAAGCCTTGATCACCTGGCCCACAAAGAATCCGAGCAGCGCTTCTTTGCCCGAGCGAAAACCTGCCACCTGGTCCGGGTTTGCCGACATCACTTCGTCGATGAGCGCATCGATCTCGCCCGTATCGCTGACCTGGACCAGACCCTGTTCGGCAACGATGGCTTCAGCACCTTTGCCGGTTTTGAACATTTCAACCAGCACGTCCTTCGCTTGTTTACCGCTGATCGTTCCGTCGTCGATCAGGTTTATCAGTTTCCCGAGACTTGCCGGAGTGACAGGCGAGTCCGCTGCTGAGAGTCCGGCGGCTTCCAGTTCGCGCAATAACTCCGATCTGATCCAGTTTGAAGCAGCGCGAGGATTTGCACTGGCTTTGACTGTCTCCTCGTAGTAATCAGCCAACGAGCGATCCGCTACTAGTTGCGAAGCGTCGGAAAAACTCAATCCATATTGCTCGTTGAATCGCTTTCGGCGCTCCTCTGGCAGCTCGGGCATCGAGTCGCGGACCTGGTCGATAAACCCACTCGAGACGATCAATGGCGGCAGATCTGGTTCGGGAAAGTAGCGATAATCGTGCGCCTCTTCTTTCGAACGCATGACGCGAGTTTCCAACGCGCGGTCGTCCCAAAGCCGCGTCTCCTGCGTCAACCGTCCACCCGATTCAAGCACCTTAATATGCCGCGCCACTTCAAACTCGATCGCGCGCTGCATAAACCGGACCGAGTTCAGATTTTTCAGTTCCACCTTCGTGCCAAACTTCTCATCACCAACACGCCGCACGGAGACGTTCGCTTCGCAACGAAGGTTTCCCTTCTCCATGTCGGCTTCCGAAGCGCCGACCCACTGCAACGAACGGCGCACGTGATTGACGTAATCGTAAGCTTCCCACGACGAACGGAAATCCGGTTCGGTGACGATCTCAGCTAACGGCACGCCGGCGCGATTCAGATCGATATAGGAATAGCGATCGACGTCAGGTAGACCTTCGTGGACGTTCTTGCCCGCGTCCTCTTCAAGGTGCAAGCGCGTGATCCGGATTGTCTTCGGCCGCCATTCAAGCGGATGACCCGCCTCGTCGCGTTCAGCAGTCATGATCTCGAGTTCGCCGTTGGCCGAGAACGGTTGATCGAACTGCGAGATTTGATAGCCCTTCGGCAGATCGGGATAGAAGTAGTTCTTGCGCGCGAAGATCGATTGCTGGTTGATGTGCAGGCCAAGCGCGAGTGCAGCGCGCGCGCCGAGTTCAATGACGCGCCGGTTCAGAGTAGGCAGTGCGCCCGGCAGACCAAGACAGACCGGACAGGTATTCGCGTTAGGTAGGTCGCCGAAGCGTGTGGCGCAACCGCAGAAGATCTTCGAATCGGTGCTCAGTTGCGCATGAATTTCGAGTCCGATGACTGTTTCCCAGGTCATTGGTTCTATCGCCGCCGTCCGCCCGATTTCGGAAAGCTAAATAGTAACCGGCCTCTGAAGTGTCCAGGAAACCGCGAATTAAATCCAAATTTGTTGGATCCGAATCTATTGAATCCGTGAGATCTGTGAAACCCATCAAACCCAAATGGAAAACCACTGGTCACGATGCCGATTCCATACGGATAGGCCCACGGTTGATCACCGAGTTGGTTAACTCGCATTTGATTTTGCGTTGCAGTTACTTGCGTCTCGAGCGTCATCGCGCGGTTGCGCCAGAAATCGAGTTCTTCGCGGGAACGCATATCGCGGATCTGCTCCTGCGTGCGGTCGTCGATCTCCGCGACCTCGCGCCGTCGATCTTCAAGAGACGGCAAACCTAACTCTTCTCGCTCTCGTTCACTTTGGAGCCGCGCACGTCGATAGACTTCGAGATCTTTGTTCGTTATCGATTTCGTGGCCGTCTGTCGTCGCATCTGGACGACCGGCGCGGGGGTTTCCGGTTTCGAACCTGAGGTCATGAAAGAACCTGCTGCCTGGCCGTTGACGCGTTCAGTCGTGGCGATGTCGATGCCAGTCAACTGAATCGTGACCTGGATCCCAGGCGCTGTCTCGTAAGTCAGCGTCGAATTCGTAAGCGTGAACCTATTCGGGATTTCAACTCTCCGGCCGTTGCGCATCACGATCGTGTACGCGCTTGCCGCTGTCGCGGTCAAAATGAGGAGAAAACTTGCAACCAAAAGTCGGCGGAAAAACATAACAAACCTCGCTTGATTTAAAGCATTTGCTGAAGGGGTCGCTTCCAAGTATAGCACTCGCCAAATGCGCGATCCCAGACCAAGCCGCGCAATCAAAAGTGTGGTAGTGCCCTACTTTGCAAATTTTCTCTGCGTATCTTTGCGTATCTCCGCGTTCTCGGCGGTAAATATGAAGTAAGGAGTATTAACCGCAGAGCCGCAGAGGACCGCGGAGATACGCGGAGTTGAAATCAGGGCACCACCCAAAGTGTAAAATACTTTGCAACAAGCCGCTCTCTTTGATATACATGCGGCGCACCGAACGGACCATCCCCTCAGGGTTTCAGAAAAACGCGGACGCCTGGTAATGCCTCGGGCGATGACCGCCAGTTTTACCACCGTTTTCAAAAGGAGCGGCTGAGAAATGGCAAAAACCGTCTGCAAGATTCTTGGGGTCGTCTTTGTTTTACTGGGTCTGATTGGTTTTGCGAAGCCGGATTTGCTCGGCGCGCATCTGACGGGGGCGCATAACGCCGTCCACATCGTGTCAGGCGCCATCGCTCTTTACCTCGGCTTCGCCGGCAGTTTGTCAGCGGCAAAGACGTTCTGCCTCGTGTTCGGCGTCGTTTACCTGGCGCTCGGAATTCTCGGCATGGCCCTTGGCACCGGTGCCGACCGCATGTGGAACGTCGCCGGGCTATTACATTTTGGCCAGGCCGACCACGCCATTCACGTCCTGCTCGGCGTAGTCTTCCTCGCGGGGGGATTGTTTACAAAGAAAACCTGAGGTTCTTCAGCGTCCGGGTTGCAAGGACGGGTCTCGTAAGTGACGCACCAGCGTCCAGAACTCATAATCCTTGCAACCCGGATTTCCATGTTCGTGATTAGAACCTGACGGTGAATCCACCGCGTCCTACCACTCCCGGCGCCAGAAAACCATTCTCGTAATACTCGCGATCGAAAACGTTTTCGACTCCGCCGAAAAGCACTACCACAACTCGTTCGCTTCGCCTCGTTTCATAACTCGCAAAGACGTCTGCCTTTCGTGTACCCGCTGAACGTCAGCTCAGCCATGCGAAACGGAAATCCGTTTTCGAAAACAGGCGCGATGTACGATCCGGTGCGGTTCACGTCGACACTGAACAACAACGATCGATAACGCTGGCGTAACGTCAGTCCCAACAAGTGCTTCGGAATCACGTATTCAGGTTGCAGACCTTGCGGACCAAGAGAACGATCGCTGTTGGTGAATGTGTACGAAGCCCCAAGGTCCATGCCCTTCACAGGCGATGCGTTTAGATACGTTTCCACTCCTCGCGAAAGCCCACCCGGGCGATTCTCAAATCCACTGAAACGGCCCAACCCAAGCGGATCGACCGCGAAACCGGTGAATGCAATCACTCGCTGCAAGCGCGTGTAGAAGTACGTGGCGCCAAACATCACCCGATCGTTTGCGAGTCGCTGATCAAAACCACCATCAACGCTGATCGACTGTTCCGCGCGCAGTGTTGGATCACCAAACCGCGTCAATCCAGCACCGCTGAAATTTCCCTCGCCGAAGCGCTCGAAGAGTGAAGCAGCGCGAAAGCCATTGCCGACGTGCGCGCGCAGCTTCGTGCCGCTGCGTCGAATGAAATACGCAATCGCTCCATCGCCCGTAGCGGAACTTTCCGCCTGCGTGCCCTGTAAAGTACCGGGCCGATCAGCACTACGAATCCGGTACCACTGTCCCCGCACACCGAGCGACAGTCGCAGTCGATCGTCGAGAAACGAAAGCTGATCCTGACCAAACACGGCGAATGTTCGTTGTCGATCAGTTGTGTTGTTGAAAGCATTGAAGGAAGGTTGTGAACTCTGAAAAAACGATTCACGTTCAAACTCAACTCCCGCCATCGCCAGGTTCGATCGCGAAAAGCGAATGTTCACGCGACCGTCGACGGTGTCGATGCTGCCACGATTGACGTTGAGAAACTCGAAGTCGCCAAAGGGCAAAAATGACGCGAACTGCGGATCCAGATTTGGACCATTGTAGTTGCGCCGGTTACTCGACACGCGCTGGTAAGCAACTGAGTAAGAGATCCGATCGCTTGCGACGTGGGTGAATCTTGCGGAACCGACGATCAGCCGTTGGCGGCGTCCCTGGTCGGGATTGTTGAAGTCTGGTTGAAACGTATCTCCGGGAACTGCGTCCGGAAATAGTTGCGAACTGCTAAACGCTGCGGGTAGTGCGAAGGGGCTGTCATTGAGACGTGCGTTCGCAATCGTGCCGTAGAGATTTGCGGCAATCGCGATCGATTCAGTTGGTTGAAACTGAAGACGTCCGGCGAACCCTGTGTTGCCGTAAGCGTCATCGCCATCGATCCCGTTGCGTACGTCGATACGATTCGCACCGAGCTCATAACCAAACGACTTGCCACCGCCCGTAACGTTCAAACGTTCGCGATACGTTCCCAAACCGCCGCCTTCAAATCCCGCAGCGACGTGAAAGCCGTCCGATCCGGCCGCGGGTATCACATTGAGCACGCCGCCAATCGCGTGTGTGCCGAAGATCGAGGAACCCGCGCCGCGAAGAATCTCGACCCGATCGAGCGCAACAGGAACGAGGTCGGTGATTAATGAAAGCGCAGAGCCGTTGATGTCGCTGGCGTCGCGGATACGCAACCCATCAAGCAGCAGCGAGGTGTCGAAGTTTCGTTGGCCGCGAAGACGCACAGTCGTCAATGAGCCAGGCGAGCCTTGTTGCTGGACGCGCACGCCCGGAGTTCCCCGCAATGCTTCCGCGAGACTCAACTCATGTTTTGCTTCGATCTCATCCGCATCGAGCGTCGAAACAACCTTCGCGACTTCATCGGCGCGTTGCGCTGTTCCCGTGGCAGTGACGACTACACTCGCGTTGATCGCCGCCACTCTGAGTTGGACCGAGAGTTCTTTCGTCTCTGTGCGATCGAGTTGGATCGCTTCTGAGGTGAACTCTGAAAATCCGCCGGCTTTTACTTCAACCAGATATGATCCGGCGCGCAGCCCCTTGTACTCAAACACTCCTGATTGATCGGTTTGAGTGGTGAGCTGAACGCCGGGCGTCAAATTCAAGACAACGCGAGCGCCCGCCACCTTCGCACCGTTTTCATCAGCCACCATTCCGCGGATCGTGCCGCCGTTCTGCGCAAATAGATTTGCTGAAGTGATCAGCGTAACTACAGTTATAAGAACGATTCTCTTCATTTAGTTCCTCCTAATCGGCGTAACACGGGGTGCGCCCGAGATCGGGTGCGCGTCAACTAAAACTTCCACCTCGAAAACTTCATTAAGCAATTGAGGCGTCAGCACTTCTGCAGGCTTTCCTAATCGAACAACCTTGCCGTCTCTCATCAGTAGAATCCTGTCTGCGAATTGCGCCGCGAGATTCAGATCGTGAGTCACCACCAGCGCGGAGGTCTGGCGGTTGTCACAACGATTGCGTACGAGCGTAAGCAACGTCGACTGATGCGAGAGATCGAGGTTCGCGGTCGGTTCGTCGAGTAACAGGAACGAAGCCTCGGTCGCGAGCGCTCGGGTAAGAACGGCACGTTGCCGTTCACCGCCGGACAACTCGTTCATCAATCGTCCGCTCAGTTCCGTGAGCTCCGTTTCAGCCAGCACTTGGGCGGCCACACGTAGATCGGTTTCAGTTTCCCAGCCCCAACCCGAGTTCGGTCCCCACGCAAAACGGCCGCCGAGCACGAACTCCAGCACTGTAACGGGAAACCGCAGCTCCGCCTCCTGGGCCACGACCGCAATACGACGACCGATGGTCCGGCGGTTGTATTTCTCGATGGGTTGACCGTCCAACAAAACCTCGCCGGATCTGCGAGCGACTTGTCCGTTCAAGCTTCGCAACAACGTCGACTTACCTGCCCCGTTTGGACCAACAAGCGCGATTATTTCACCTGCCGCGAGCGTCAAGGTCACGTTCGATACCGCAACGCGTTCGTTGTAACTGATGGTTAAGTCGCGAGCTTCAAGCACGTCAGCCCCTCTTCAACAGATAAATAAACAACGGCGCTCCGATAAGCGCCGTAATCGCGCCGACCGGAAGTTCGCGCGGCGCGATGATCGTGCGCGCGATCGTGTCGGCAACGATCACAAACACTGCCCCGCCAAGTGCTGCGGCCGGAATGCTGATCCGGTTATCACTTCCGAGTGAGAGTCTTGCGAGATGCGGCACTACAAGTCCGACATAACCAACCGATCCACTCGCCGCCACGGAACTTCCAACCAACAAACTGGCGACGACGAAGACCACGATACGCACGCGCCCAACTTCAACGCCGAGATCAAAAGCGTCGCGTTCGCCAAGCATCAGTAAGTTGAGCGAACGAGCGTTGAGAGTGAGTGCTATTGCTCCTATGATGGCGATCGAAATCGTGACCGGCAGCAGCGACTTGCTCGTTCCGGAAAGATCGCCAAGCAGCCAGAACGTGAACGAGCGAATCCGCGTCGCGTCCATGAGCGTGGTTACGAAAACGATCGCCGACGATAGAAATGTTGTGACGATGACGCCGGCGAGTATCAGACGTTCCGGCGATGCGCCGGCGCGTCCACGCGCGAGCCGATAAACAGCGAACGTGGCGAGAAGTGAACCGGCGAAGGCAAGAGCCGGCCGGCTCCACTCGTTGGCGCCAAAGAACACGAGCGCGACCATCGTTCCCACCGCCGCGCCGTTTGAGATTCCCAGCAGATACGGTTCGGCGAGCGGGTTTCGCAGCAGCGCCTGGTAGCTTGCACCTGCCGTCGCGAGTGATCCGCCAACCGCGGCGGCCAACAAAATGCGCGGCAAACGAATCTGAAACAGGATGTCAAACTGGTCCTGGCTCAGGCCGCACGGTGTCGTCCCCAACGACAGGAGTGCGCACAACGAAGAGCCGGCGGGTAGCTGTTCACTTCCAACGAGCGACAACAAGATCACCGCCAGCAATAACGCAAGCGCCAGCAGAACGCACGAGACGAGCGTCTTGCGCAACGTAACGCGGTTGTGCCGCAACGCAATTGGATTTGAAAGCGCTACGGTCATTGTGTGGACCTTGTCTCGAGATACCTGTGTCGTACGATCTCCCGCAAAGGCGCGAAGGCGCAAAGTAAAGAAAAGAACCTTTGAGTTACTTGGCGTCTTTGCGCCTTTGCGGGAGAAGTCATTGGTTGAACGCCTCCGGATGTAGCGCGCGGGCCATCTCTTCGAGTCCATCGATTAGACGTGGACCAGGACGAGCGAGATGATCGTCATTGATCTTGTAAACGCGACCTGCGAGCACGGCAGGCGAGTTGCGCAACGCCTCGGTTACCGACGAATTCGCCGCACCCATCGACCCGCCTGTTGGCAGAATGATCGCTTCCGGCCTCGCGGCAAGCGCCGACTCGTTGCTGTATCTCGGCCACGCACCGGGAACGTCCGCGGTAACTGAAACACCTCCTGCGCGGCGGATCAGATCCGTGAGGTACGCATCCTTACCAACCGTGTAGAGTGGTTCGCCCGAGACTTGATAGAACACAGGAACAGGTTTTGTGTTTTGGACCGCCTGTTCGACCGCAGTTGTTCGCGCTCGTAGTTGCTTTACGAGCGCACCTGCTTGTTCGGCCCGTCCGACTATTTGTCCAATCTGCTCGATCGAACGAAAGATGCCTTCGAGGTCGTGCGGATCGGTGACGAATACGGCAATGTTCTGGTTGTGAAGTTGCTGCGTGAAAACTTCGAGCTGCGAAGCTGTTGAGATCAGGACCACTTGCGGCCGGAGTGCGATGATTCGCTCGAGGCTCGGTTGCAGTGAGTCGCCGACCTTCGTTATCGCTTTTGCTTCGGCTGGATAGTCGCAGTACGTAGTATTTCCAACGAGCCGATCACCGCCGCCGATTGCAAATACGATCTCGGTCAGATTAGGTGCGAGTGTGATTACGCGATCGACTCGCTCCGGGAGTGACACTCGCCGGTCCGCGTCGTCGGTAATTTCGCGTGTTCCTATCGAGCTGTCACGAGTGGGCCTGCCCGAATCGCACGCGCAAGCGAGCAACAGGCAGATTAGGACCAACGCACGAATTGACGTAGTTGTAAAAAGAGGTGTTAACAAAAAAGCCCCACCGACTCTCGATTTTCCTCCGGCAAGGAAAACAGGCGTCAGCGGGACTCGTGAAAAACCCGTGCGGCCTGAACACCTTTGCGCGAAGTGTTTAGAGGCAGCAAAGTGTTCAGGCAGGTCTCCTGGCTAAGAACATCGCCGAGGCGTGTTCATCACAGTGGCGCGACCGCGCGGGATTCACACCCGCTTCCCTATTCTCCCCTCATCGGGGCACCCAAACACTCTTCTGTGCAAAGATCAGCGTTTACGAACGCGGCACACTAACACGCGTGTCAACGGCTGTCAAACCTAAACCACGGATGACACGGATTGCACGCAGCTTTAAGCGAAAGTAAGATGCTCGCACATGATCAAAACAGTCGAGTGGACAAAAGACGGGATACGTATGTTGGACCAGCGGCTACTGCCGTCTGAAGAAACCTATCTGATGTTGCGTTCTTATGACGAAGTTGCCGAAGCGATCCGGAAGATGGTTGTGCGCGGCGCTCCGGCGATCGGCGTCTCTGCCGCGATGGGAATCGCGCTCGGCGCGAGTCAGTCAGTGGGAACATCGGTCGCCGATCTGGAAGACGATCTGCTTTACATCTGCGACGTGATGAGCAAGACGAGGCCGACCGCCGTCAATCTGTTCTGGGCCATCGAACGAATGCGCGGCTCCTTTCAACGAAATAAACAACTCGGCGACGTCGAGTCAGTGAAGAAAGCCCTCGTCGATGAGGCACTCAAGATATTTAAAGAAGACATCGCCGCTAACCGCGCAATCGGCAAACATGGTGGTCCACTGATTCCGGACGGCGCCACAGTGCTCACGCATTGCAATGCGGGCGCCCTCGCGACAGCTGGAGACTATGGCACGGCGCTCGGCGTCATTCGTGGTGCACGAGACGCGGGTAAGAAAGTCGCCGTCATCGCCGATGAAACTCGACCATTTCTACAGGGACTCCGCCTCACGGCATGGGAGCTCGCAAAAGACGATATTCCGGTGACCGTGATCACCGACAACATGGCCGGTCACGTTATGAAGAGTGGCAAGGTCGACGCGGTTGTTGTCGGCGCCGATCGAATTGCGGCCAACGGCGATACCGCAAACAAGATCGGCACGTACATGGTCGCCGTTCTCGCACGCGAACACGAGATCCCGTTTTACGTCGCTGCGCCGTTAACGACACTCGACCTATCGCTTGCCTCAGGCGATCAAATACCGATTGAAGAGCGCGATTCGAGGGAAGTGACTCATATTCGCGAACATCAACTCGCGCCTGACGGGGTCGCAGTCCACAATCCGGCATTTGACGTCACGCCGAACCACCTGATCACGGCGATCATTACTGATGCGGGAGTCGCACGCCCGCCGTTTACTGAGAGCTTGAAGCAGCTTTACTCGACTGGCGTTGATGAACAATGATGCCTGAATCCACAGTCTCACCCTTGCGTGAAATCACTTGAAAATGCATCTGGTTGTCGTCGACCTCAACCAGCATGAACGACATGTCCGCATCGTACGCCTTTGCCGTCAACGGCGAGCCTTGCTTCACGTCTCCCTTTCTTAACTTTCCGCCTGAACCCGAGATGAAGTAGTAAATGCCTTTCTGCGGTTTAATGCGTTCGTAGAAGTGTTCGTGACCGGCGAACACAACATTCACGCCATGCTTGATGAATATCGGTTCGACGATTTGCCGGAGCTTTGTGTCTGAACCATGCGCGCCACCCGAGGAGTACGGTGGATGATGGAAGAAGGCGATCTTCCAGGTAGACGTGTCTGCAGCGAGTTTCTCATTGAACCAATCGACCTGTTTCTTATCCATGTAATTACTGTTCAGCGAGTAGAAACTGACCTTACCTTTTGTGAAACGGTAGTACTCCTGGCCTTCCATGTTGAAGAACTCGTAGAAACGTTGGTTCGATTCGTCGTGATTGCCGAGAGCGGCGTAAAATTTCACTTTCTGATCGAGTAATGATCTGTAGACGTTTTCGAACTTTTGTTTGTAGTCAACCGCTTTTTCGCTGCCGTACATGTTGTCGCCGAGCATCAAAGCGAACTCGTACGGAAACGTCTGCCGGTAACGAAGCATTATCTGCGAGAGTTCCTCTTGCTGGTCAGTGCCGGTGCCGGTGTCGCCGATCACGAGGAAGCGCACGTTACCTTCTTTGTTCGGCAACGTCAGCGAAACTGGAGCGTTGGCCCGTGCGTTTCCGTTCTTGCGCGTTGAATTGTTCTGGGCGTTGACGCCCGCGACGATTAAAAGAATTGTCAGGATTAGTGATGAAAAAGTGCGTTTCATGATTTCATTCCCTTGTTTACGGAAGCGCATTAGTCATGTAGTCAACAATCAGTCCGTTTTCGCGATCGACGAGCAACAGGTTGTTACGAACAAAGCGGTAGCGTAACTGTTTCGGCAGTTGTGGTAGACGCAGCAAAAGTGTTGGTGGCATCTCGATCAACTCCTGCGATTCCGGATAGGGATAGTTGACGCGCAGCGGAACTGCCTTGTTCTCCGCTTCTCTCAACACTGTGTCGCGGAACTCAACTCGCTCGCGGCCTTTGAATTCGTCCTTGATCATTTTGCGAATCAACGTCATTGCGTCGGTCGTGAACACTTCACCACGTTTCGCACTGAGACGCGCATTTCGCACTCGTTCCTGGAATTGTGTTTTGTGCGCTTGAATCTCTTCCGGCTTGGCCTCTTTCGAGAGCTTCGGCATTTTCTCTTCCAACGCCTCACGCATCTTCGAGTAGTCTTTTGCGCGCTTCTCAAATGCTTCAGCGATCTGCTTGTCGGCGGGAGACAGCGGTGGTGGCGCCGGCGTTTGACTTTGCGCTATGCCTATCCAGGCGCTAATCACACACACGATCGCAAGTAGTTGCTTGCTTCTCATTGTTGCTCTCATCGCAACAGAGAAAAGGCAAGCAAGATGCCGAGAGGAATAATGTCCACAGTCGTACCAATCGCTGCGGATATATGGAGTATTCCGAGTCGCGGCTGTTCGAACTCAATACGATCGGGCGGCAAACCTCCTGATGTTTCGTCGCCGCTGGAAACCCGAACCACCCCTCCTCATGTACGAGTCGATTACAAAGATTTGCTGCCCAAACTGCAGATTAACCGTGGAAATCGAACCAGCAGATCTGGTATTCTCGGCGAGTCCAACGGCTTAAATCTTTGAGAGTCTATGTCCTTAAGTCCTCAAAAATACCGATAGTGTCTCCTCAATAAAACGAGTATTGCTGCTTTACCAAAGTGTGACCGGAAAAAAAGGACCCCCATGAACAAACACTTTGCCCAGAATCTGAGGCGGAGAGTCGCTCTCCTCCTCATCGTAAGTCTCCTCAATTTCGGCGCCTCCCCACTGTCACTCGAAGTCGTTGCGATTGCTAATGCTGCCACACCTGAACCGTTTCAAGGTCCGTCGGACTTCATCAGACGCATTTCGCTGACGACGAACGATTTGGTTTATAGCAGCAGTACCGGAAAGATTTACGCGAGTATTCCGGCCAGCGCCGGCAGCGGCGGCAACAGCATAACTCCGATCGATCCGGCTACTGGCGTGATCGGCGCTCCGACATTTATCGGTAGTGAGCCAAACAAACTCACACTATCGGACGACGGTCACAGTCTCTACGTGTCACTTGACGGTTCATTTTCCGTCCGTCGCTTCGACGTCTCGACAAACACGCCTGGTGTTCAGTTTTTTTTGGGTCAGGACTTATTTTCCGGCCGTTTGACCGTGAGAGACTTCGCTGTTGCTCCGGCAAATCCCGACGTACTGGCCGTCGCCCAGGTATTTAATTTTTTCGGTTCGGCAGGGGTTGCAGTCTTTGATAACGGTGTGCGCCGCTCCAACGTTGCGTCGACTAGTAGTGGCCCTAACTTCATAGCTTTCTCTGCTACTGCTGCAAAGCTTTATGGCACCGGAGGTTTCGGCGGGCTGGATACGATAACGATTGACGCATCGGGTGCGACCCTAAGCTCTACGAACAACTCACTGTCGCTTGCAGGCAGGATCAAGTTCAGTGGAGGAAAGCTTTTCACTGGGTCGGGCCAGGTCGTCAACCCGGATACCGGAACGCTGTTGGGCACATTCAGCGGGGTGAACTCGGAAACCTTTGTGCCCGATACCGCAGTTGGGCGCGCATACTATTTAACTTCCGGTCCATCGTTCAACTCCGTCAGCCTAAAAGCGTTCGACATAAATAACTTTCTTCCGCTGGGTTCACTAACGATAGACGGCGTTAATGGAACTCCCACTTCGCTGCTTCGGTGGGGAGCGAACGGTCTTGCTTTTCGTACCAACAACAACGAGCTATTCATTATTCAGACCTCTCTCATTCCTTCAGCAACACCGATTCCAACGCCCACGCCGACACCTTCGCCAACTCCCACTCCGTCGCCTTCGCCCGCAGCCGCCGCGTTCGTGAGACAGATCAACCTGGCTACGAACGATCTTGTCTTCAATCAAGGAACTCAAAAACTCTATGCGAGTGTGCCGAGCAGCGAGGGCAGCACCGGCAACAGCGTCGCGGAGATCGATCCCGCCCTGGGTTCAATTACCAATCAGACCTTTGTGGGCAGCGAACCAACACACTTGGCGCAAGCGAACGACGGCGCCACAATGTACGTCGGACTGGATGGCGCCGCATCCATACGCAGTTACAACATTCTCACCCACACTGCGGGCCAGCAGTTCTTTGTCGGGCGAGACAACTTCTTTGGTCCATATTCAATCTCGGACATCGCAGTTTCTCCGAGTGATCCTTTGGTAGTCGCTATAGCGCGGCAATTCCGTGGCCTTTCGCCGCCGGGAGCGGGAGTCGCGGTTTTTGACAATGGCGTGCAGCGTGCCAAGACAGGTCCGGGGCATCTGGAGGGAAGTGATCTTCTTGCTTTCGCTTCTGCATCCGTTCTTTACGGCAGGAACGACAGCGAGGAGCTCGCCACAATGTCGATTGATAGCTCCGGTGTTACCGTGACGGGCAAGGCTGTGTTCAGTGCCGGAGCCCGTATGATTCTCGCAAACAATCTGATGTATGGTTCCTCGGGCCAGGTACTCAATCCGACAACTGGAAATGTGGTAGGCACATTTCCCGTCGCGTCGTTTGACGTCACGCATGCGATTGACACTGCGAACGGCCGCGCGTTTTTCCTCGTCTCACAGGGCTCCGAGATGCAGCTTCGGGCTTTCGATCTCAATACGTTCCTACCGCTTGGCTTCGTCAACCTCTCTGGCGTAGCGGGCACTCCGCGTGATCTGGTTAGGTGGGGCACCAACGGGCTGGCATTTCGCACGAATAACCGACAAGTGTTTCTGATCCAAACTGCCCTGGTGAATGCGAGTGTGCCTGTTGCGAGTCCGACGCCGACTCCTTCACCAACGCCATCGCCGTCTCCACAGCACATTCCGACATTTGTGAGACGAGTAGATCTGCCGGCAAACAATATCGTGTTTAGCGACCCGAACCAGGCTCTTTATGCGAGCGTACCGAGTACTGCCGGAGTTAACGGTAACACCATAACGAAGATCACTCCCGGAACGGGAGTCGTTGGACCATCCGTCTTCATCGGTAGCGAGCCTAACAAGATGGCTCTTTCCAGCGATGGTCAAACAATCTGGGTGAACCTGAATGGCGCAAATGCGGTGCGCCGTTTTGACATTGCGACTCAAACTGCCGGTACCCAATTCACCTCAGGCGCTGACGCTCCGCTGGACATGGAAGTTATTCCGGGAAGTCCACAGTCATTGGTTTTGAGCAGAACTTTCTCCGGCGGCGGCCTCGACATTTTTGACAACGGCGTGCAGCGCCCTAACGGCGGCAATGCTACCCCCGCATCCATCGATTTCGGCGCTACCGCGTCAGTTCTTTACGGTGCATCGGGAGGCGATTTCTTAAAGTTTGTCATCGACGGCTACCGGATTCGCGCAATCAACGGCCGTTACAGGTTTTTGGCGTGGCTTTGTGAGTACGTTCGAGTTTTCAAATGGGCTCGTGTATGGCAGCTCAGGTGTGGTGGCCGATCCGGAGACCGCCGTCCTGAAGGGAACTTTTCAAGGCCAGGTTTCTTCGTCGATGGTAGTCGACAGTGCTAATCACCGGACGTTCTTTGCTGTGCAGGACGGAACGAATGTCGTGTTATCGGCTTTCGATTCGAATACTTTCTTGCCCATCGGATCAGTGACTCTGCCCGGAGTCTCCGGCATACCATTGAATCTCGTGCGATGGGGCACAAACGGCCTCGCATTCAATACGGTTCCCTTCGGTGGTTCTTCTCAGCCGGGCCAAATCTTTCTCGTCCAGACGGAGTTAGTGTCAGCCGGCGGTCCGATGCCAACCGGACTTCAGTTTGAGACGGGCAACCCCTCCGCGGTTGAATCCAGTTCGTCGGTGTCGGTGAAGGTTATTCGAACCGGAGTCATCACGGCCACTAACACGGTCAACTTTGCAACGAGTAACGGAACGGCGACCGCTGGATCGGATTACACCGCGACCAGCGGGACTCTAACGTTTGCACCTGGGGAGTTGAGTAAGTTCATCAGCATTCCGATCACCAACGACAATCTTTTTGAGAATGCAAACGAGACTATCAATTTGACTCTGACCAGTCCTACCGCAGGCGCGATACTCACGTCGCCCAGTACGGCGACGCTCACAATCTTTGACAATGATTCCGCGCCTTTTCTTTCTGTGTCCCAGCCGTTGCGCATCACGGAAGGTGATTCGGGAACAAAGAACTTTGCGGTTAACTTAACGCTGTCCAATCCTTCGGTCCAGACGGTGACCGTTAACCTTGCAACTGCCGACGCCACGGCTACGGCCGGAAGTGACTACGTTTCCAAGTCTGTTGGTGTGACGATACCGGCAGGATCAACGTCCGCAACGGTGAATGTAGAAATAAACGGCGATACGACCATCGAGCCGAATGAAACATTTACCGTAGGTTTGAGTAATGCCGCAAACGTCAACTTCGTCCTTTCTCCTACCTCAACCGTTACGATTCTGAATGACGATGCTTCGCTGCAATTGAGCAACTCTGATTTCAGTGTGAACGAGACGGCAGGGTTTGCGACCATAACGGTTACGCGTATAGGTGATGCGTCGCGAGCGGCGACGGTGGTTTTCTCGACGAGCGATACCGCGGGCTTGCAGAACTGCTCGATCGCTAACAACAAAGCGTCTGAGCGCTGCGATTACGCGACGGCAGTGGGAAGTATAAGGTTCTCTCTCGGAGAGACTTCGAAGACATTTATCGTACCCATCGTGGATGATGCTCTGGTGGAGGGCAATGAGACTTTAACAGTGAATTTGTCGTCACCCACAGAAGCGTTTCTTGGCGCAACCGCTACCGCCACTGTGACGATTGTGGACAACGACACGACACCGGCCACCCAGAACCCGATCGACGGCGTAAATCCCTTCGTGACGCAGCAGTACATCGACTTCCTTGGGCGCCTGCCTGACTCGGTAGGATTCGCGAACTGGACCGCGACTTTGGGGAACTGTCCGAACGGCGGTTTTGGAGAGTTTGATAATCCAACTTGTGATCGGGTGCACGTGTCGTCGGGGTTCTTTTTATCAGAAGAGTTCCGCGGCCGCGGGTACTTTGCGTACAAGTTCTATGAAGTGGGATTTGATAGACGGCCGACGTATGTGGAATTTGTGCCGGACATGGCCCAGGTGGGCGGAGCACAATCGCCGGACTCCGAAGTGTTGAGCAAAGCGGCCTACACGGATGCGTTTGTGCAGCGGCCGGAATTCAAGAACCGCTACGATGCGCTGACGAATAGCGCGTATGTGAACGCGCTGGAAACGAACGCGGAAGTGACGCTGGCGAACAAGGCCGCGTTAATAGCGGCGCTGGATGGCAATCAGAAGACGCGAGCGCAGGTGCTGCGGGAGGTGGTGGAGTTACAGGCGGTGACGGACCGTTTCTTCATCCGCGCGTTTGTGGCGATGCAGTACTTCGGCTATCTGCGGCGAGATCCGGACACGATTGGCTTTGACAACTGGGTCAACACACTGACGGCGGATCCGAGCAACTTCCGGCACATGATCTTCGGCTTCCTGTTTTCCAACGAATACCGCCAACGCTTCGGGCCGTGAACGGAGCATTGAGAGAACTAAAAAACTACAAGGATTACATACCCCCAATGAGAATTAATCAACGCGCCCAGAACCGGCGGACGAGGCTCTCTATCCTCCTTCTCGTCAGTTTCATTAACCTTGCACTGTCTCCGCTCTCCTTCTTAGAGATCGGAACGAGAGTCGATGCCGCACCTCTTACTCCTTTCGACGATCCAACGGTATTCATCAGACGCATCGCGCTGCCCGCGAACGATTTGGTCTATAGCCAGACGACCGGAAAGATCTACGCCAGCGTGCCGAGCAGTGCCGGAAGTAGCGGCAATAGCGTGATGACGATCAATCCAGGCAGCGGCGCCATTGAGAGTTCAACATTCATCGGTAGCGAGCCAAACCACCTCGCGCTCTCGGATGATGGTCACAGCATGTATGTTTGGCTTGATGGTTCAGCTGCGATCCGGCGCTTCGATGCCCAGACGAATACGGCCGGTCTTCAGTTCAATATGGGACAGCACCCGCTGAATGGTCGTTTCCTGGTCAACGACTTCGCTGTTGCTCCAGGTGATCCGAATGTGTTGGCAGTAGCGCGCGGGTTCAGTAACACCAGTTCGCCGGCCGGAGTCGCAATATTCGACAATGGCGTCATCCGTCCTACCGTTGGGCCGACCAACTCAAATGGCTCCAACGTGCTCGCCTACTCCGCTTCCGCTTCGAAGTTGTATGGCTCGGGATTCTTTGGTCTTCAAACGATGACCGTTGACGCGTCGGGTGTTACGGTAACCTCGAACAACGCGCTCGGCGCCAGTTCGCGCATCGAGTTTGGTAATGGATTAATCTTCACCTCGTCAGGCCAGGTCATCAATCCTGATACCAACACATTGATCGGTACTTTCGCAGGCACCAACACGAACAGCTTTGTAGTCGACACGTCGGCTGGCCGCGCATACTATCTAACTCCCGGTCCAACCTTTAACACTCTCAACCTCAAAGCATTCGACACGAATACTTTTGTATTGCTTGGCACAGTCACCATACCGAACGTTCCAGGGTTTCTTAATACATCGCTTATTCGTTGGGGAGCGAATGGTCTGGCTTTTCGCACTGATAACGAATTGTTCATTATCCAAACGTCACTGGTTCCATCAGCAGAACCCGTACCGACTCCCACTCCAACACCGTCGCCGGTTCCATCTCCATCGCCTTCACCGCAAGCAGCCGCGTTTGTGCGGACGATTCCGTTGGGCACTAACGATCTGATCTTCAACGAGGGAACACAAAAACTGTTTGCGAGCGTGCCGAGCAGTGACGGCAGCACCGGCAACAGCATCGCGGCTATCGACCCGCTATTGGGCACGATCACCAATCGAACATTCATCGGAAGTGAACCGACAGAGTTGGCTCCCGCGGAGGACGGCACACTTTACGTCGGGCTGGATGGCTCGGCCTCGATACGCCGTTACAACATGATCAGCCACGACGTCGGATCCCAGTTCAACGTCGGCCGAGACAACTCTGATGGTCCTTACTCATTCAGCGACATTGCTGTAATGCCCGGTAACCCGCTTGTCATCGCAGTGGCCCGACAGAAGCGCAACGTCTCGCCGTCGGAGGCGGGTGTGGCGATCTTTGATAATGGCGTACAGCGTCCAAATACCGGCCCAGGACATTTAGAGGGAAGCCGGTTTATTACTTTTGCTTCACCGTCCGTTCTTTACGGAACGAATTCTCTCACGGGCCTCACTACGATGGCTGTCGATAACTCCGGGATAACGGTTACCAGTCTGAGTAATTTCTTTTCCGTAAATGGAATCGTTCTCGCGAATGGCCGGCTGTACGGTGCCTCTGGTCGCGTGATTAATCCTTCGACAGGTGAGTTGATCGGCACGTTCACCGGTCCTTTCCTGTCTGGCGCAATTCACGCCGTCGATACCGCCAACAACCGCGTTTTCTTCCTGGTACTTACCGGTTCGAGTGTTCAAATTCAGGCTTACGATATCAACACGTTTCTACCGCTCGGCTTTGTGAATATCCCAGGCGTAATTGGTACTCCCCGCAATCTGGTTAGATGGGGCACCAATGGCTTGGCATTCCGCACGGAAAGTCGTCAGGTGGTCCTCGTTCAGACCGCTCTCGTCAATGCGAGCGTGCCTGTTGCAAGTCCGACCCCGACTCCATCCCCGACGCCGTCGCCATCTCCGCCGTACATTCCGACATTTGTCAGACGAGTAGATTTGCGGGCTAACAATCTTGTTTTCAGCCAGGCGACGCAAGCTCTTTATGCCAGCGTGCCAGGTAGCGCACCCGCGAACGGCAACAGCATAACAAGCGTCAATCCTACAACTGGAGCTATAGGACCATCGGTCTTCATGGGCAGTGAGCCAGACAGGATGGCCATTTCCAATGACGGCCAAACCATCTGGGCACACTTGAACGGCGCCAATGCCGCGCGGCGGTTCGACGTATTGACTGGAACCGCCGGGTTGCAATTTACGACCAGCCCGGTACGTCCCACGGATATGGAAGTTGTTCCGGGAAGCCCGCAGTCAGTGGCACTGAGCATGGGACAATCCGGTGGTGGTGTGGCGATTTATGACGACGGCGTCAAACGACCGAACATCGGGAATACATCGCCGTCTGTTGGTCCAATCGAGTTTGGCGCCAGCCCTTCAGTTTTGTATGGCTACAACGGATTCAGCACCAGTTTTGATTTAGTGAAGTACCTCGTTGATTCGTCCGGTGTGACAAACTCAACTGTTACACAAAATCTGATCACCAACTTCGACGTACCTATGGAGTTTGCAAATGGGCTCTTGTATGCGGGCTCAGGTCGAGTGGTCGATCCGGAAGCAAAGACGTGGCGCGGAAGGTTCAACGTTGGTGGTTTTCAAGTGATGACCGTCGATACTGCGAACAACCGAGTGTATTTTGCGGCGCCGACGGGTTCGTTTTCGGGTGGAGTAATCATACGCGCTTTCGATACGAACACATTTCTGCCTGTTGGCACGATCACCGTGCCGGGTATTACCAATACACCGGTGAATCTGGTGCGGTGGGGAGTAAATGGTCTTGCATTCAATACCGTGCCGCCTTTTGGTTTCACAGAACCAAGTCGGGTCTACCTGGTGCAGACTGAATTGGTGTCTGACGCAGGGTCGATCCCGATCGCATTCGAGCTTGAGCGCGACCAATTTTCGAACGTCGAAGGCGTCCCGGAGATACAAGTGAAGGTTACGCGAACTGGGGACGACGCAGGCCCGGTTTCAGTTAACTTTGCCACCAGCAACGGGACCGCAACCGCGGGGTCGGATTACACCGCCACCAGCGGCACGCTTACCTTCGCGGCAGGCGAGTTGACGAAGACCATTACGATCCCCATCATTAACGATAACCTGTTCGAAAATGCGAACGAGACTTTCAGTCTTACTTTGAGTAACCCGACTAACTCCGCCCTGCTCCAGACGCCTACGACGGCGACCATAACGATTTTCGATAACGACTTCCAACCTGCTGTTTTCTCATCTTCCAGTTTCCACCGCCTACCCGAGGGTAACGCTGGTACGACGAGTCTCACTTTTCGAGTGAGTCTGAATAACCCGACGGTGCAGGTTGTGACCGTTGATTTTGCAACTACGAATGGCACCGCCACGGCGGGAAGTGACTATGTTACGTCGTCCGGCACGCTCACCATACCGGCCGGAACTACATCAGCCACAACGAACATCACAATCAATGGAGACACGACGGTTGAACCGAATGAAACGTTCACTATAAACCTGAGCAATGCCACAAACGTCTCGTTCCTGGCCAGCTCAGCCGTGCCCGTGATCATTGACAATGATGACGCAACGGTGCAACTGAGTGACACAGCGTTGAACGTGAATGAAACCGCAGGGTTTGCGAGCGTGACCGTTACTAGAGTGGGAGATACGTCGCGGGCGGCGACAGTGGTTTTCTCGACGAGCGATACCGCGGGCTTGCAGAGTTGCACAACTGCAAACAACAAAGCGTCTGAGCGCTGCGATTACGCGACGGCGGTAGGCAGATTGCAATTCGCGATAGGCGAGACTTCGAAATCGTTTATCGTGCCCGTCGTGGATGATGCGCTGGTGGAAGGCGATGAGACTTTAACGGTGAATTTGCAATCACCGAGTGGTGCGCTGCTTGGCGCAGCCGCTACCGCCACCGTGACGATTGTGGACAACAACACGACACCGGCCACGCAGAATCCTATCGACGGGGTGGGGTTCTTCGTGACGCAGCAGTACATCGACTTCCTTGGGCGCCTGCCTGACTCGGTAGGATTCGCGAACTGGACGGCGACTTTGGGGAACTGTCCGAACGGCGGATTTGGGGAGTTTGATAATCCAACTTGTGATCGGGTGCACGTGTCGTCAGGGTTCTTTTTATCAGAAGAGTTCCGAGGCCGCGGGTACTTTGCGTACAAGTTCTATGAAGTGGGATTTGATAGACGGCCGATGTATGTGGAGTTTGTGCCGGACATGGCCCAGGTGGGCGGAGCACAATCGCCGGACTCCGAAGTGTTGAGCAAAGCGGCCTACACGGATGCGTTTGTGCAGCGGCCGGAATTCAAGAACCGCTACGATGCGTTGACGAATAGCGCGTATGTGAACGCGCTGGAAACGAACGCGGAAGTGACGCTGGCGAACAAGGCCGCGTTAGTCGCGGCGCTGGATGGCAATCAGAAGACGCGAGCGCAGGTGCTGCGGGAGGTGGTGGAGTTACAGGCGGTGACGGACCGTTTCTTCATCCGCGCGTTTGTGGCCATGCAGTACTTCGGCTATCTGCGGCGAGACCCGGACACGATTGGCTTTGACAACTGGGTCAACACGCTGACGGCAGACCCCAGCAACTTCCGGCACATGATCTTCGGCTTCCTGTTTTCCAACGAATACCGCCAACGCTTCGGGCCGTGAGTTTTCCACGGCAATAGTTGGCTTCGGAGACGTGTCTTTAATCCGGATTTCTCTGCAACCTCTGTGCTCTGTGGTTAATGACTTGTACGCATAAACCACCGCAGAGACCCAGAGCACGTGTTCCTAAAGTGGAATGGCACAACAATCTGGTGCGCCACAAACGATAGCTGCTTCGGTAGAACTGATTGTCGTTCCGTTGCTTGTCTACCTGGTCTGTTTCTACCTACTCACCTATCCGCAATTGCATCAGTTCTCGACGCACTACTTTACCGATGAAGGCGATGGCCTCGGTAACATCTGGAACCTTTGGTGGACCAATAAAGCAATAACGGAGTTACATCAGTCTCCCTGGCAAACAACGTTCCTGCACTTTCCTTACGGCACTTCTCTAATCGCACACACTCTAAATCCATTCAACGGATTAATGGCACTGGTCCTGATGAGGTTTATGAGCCAGGTCCAAGCCCATAACTTCATCGTCATTTTTACTTTTGTGGCTAGCGGCTTGACGGCTTTCGTCCTCGCACGGGAATTCACAAAATCGTATCCTGCCTGCTTACTTGCCGGCTTCATATTCTCGTTCTCTGAATATCATTTCTCTCATGCACAGGGCCATCTGAACCTGCTATCAATGGAATGGATTCCCTTATTCGTGTTGTGCTGGTACAGGTTGATTAGGAAACCACGCGTCGTCACCGGTCTTTGCTCGGCCGTGGTCCTGTTCCTGGTGTTGCTGTGCGACTACTACTATTTCTTTTACTGTGTGCTTATCGGCCTGCTGATCTTTATTTGGCACTGGATTAGAAGCAGGGACTGGGTTTTCTTTCTGCGTTCGAACTATCCGCGCGCGTTTGGAGCGTTCCTGCTCGTGACGCTTATTACCGTCGGACCACTGGTGGCTTCGCTGCTGATCTTGTTTGTGCGTGATCCTTTGATAGGAGCACACGACCCAGCCTCGTTCTCTCTTGATCTATTGGGCCTAATCATACCGGGTCGTCACTGGCGATTTGCGGGGCTCACCTCTGTTTATTGGAGTGAACTGAATGATCCGGTAGAAAAGTCTCTGCATTTAGGCTTCGCTGTGTTGTCAGTTCTCGCTTACGTCTGGATAAGGCGTAAGGACATGCACGAAGCTGTGAGTTTATGGTTTCTCGTTTTGATTGTTTTTGCGGTATTGGCACTTGGACCAGTATTTCATTTGGGTGGTTATCAAATTCGCTTTCCTCTGATGCCTTATACCGTACTCGCGAAAATCATTCCGGGAATGTCACTTGCGGGGATGCCGGTGCGTATGGTTGTGATGACGATCCTGGCCGCCTCCGTTCTCGCTGCGGTTGGTTTCGCTGAATTGCTGCATCGCGCACGTTCGTCGGCCCGGTGGGTAGCTTTTGTGGCAATACTCCTGGCGGTTCTGACGTTTGAATATTTGCCCGGGCCTTTGCCCGCAAGGGAAAACCCGTTGCCCGACTTTGTAAGAGAACTAAAAAAGTTGCCGGAGGGTGCCATCTACGACGTGCGCAGCACTAAATTTCATGCACTTTATTATCAGACCGTTCATCAAAGACCGATGGCCTTTGGTTATATCAGCAGAACTCCGACGAGTGTCGATGCTAAGAGCAGAGAGTTGCGACAGACCTTTGAGATGGCAGATTACGACAAGCTTTATCGGGAACACGGCTTCCGCTATCTGATTATCCCGCGGGATATGAATATTGTCCCGGTTCTCGGATCACCCTTGTATCAAGATAACGACGCACAGATTTATGACCTGAGCAATACGCGCCGGAGTGAATGACAGAACAGAGTCACAGGAATGGAAGCGCAGTATGGTCTGCACGTTGTGCACTTGCGGCACTCCGTTGTGCCTTAGTTGTGACAGGCAGCTTTGCGATTCGGTGAACGAAATAGTTGAGACTGAGGACAAATCAACTTACGGGAGAATAGTTTCCCAGCCAGTGAGTTTTGCTCTTCGTGGGCCAACCGGTCGATCAACTCACGGCGTTCTTGTGGTGTGAGTGCGTTAACTTCTTTGATGATCCTGTTGAGTGCTTCTGTCGACATTGCTGTTCCTGCCTTGCTCACAATTTACCACACCGGCCAAGAACGTTGAGAGGGGTGACACGTCAAAAAGTAAGGATCGGCCCAAGAACTAGAAAGGCTCAGACGAAACCCAAGTAAAGGGCGTTGTACCCTTTAACCTTGTGACGTAGATGTGACAGGCCAAGCGCGAGTGCGAGCAAGTCAGTTAAATAGAGCAGTTACATTGTTCTTCTGATGCCGAGGGCGGGAGTCGAACCCGCACGTCCTTTCGGACAACGGATTTTAAGTCTGTTGCGTAGCGAAACGGCTGGTTTTCCACCAATCGAGCGTGCGTTTCAGGCCCTCGCGGAGGTCTACTTTCGATTCGTACCCCAGCAGTTCGCGCGCCATGGTGATGTCTGCGAGACTGTGACGAACGTCGCCGACGCGAGAATCGCGATACTCAGCGGTGACATCTGTTCGTCCGGTTAATTGTTTCAATTCGTTGAGGAGCTCATTCAGCGTGATTCGCTCGCCATTCGCGACGTTAATCACATTGCCTGCTGCCTTAGGCGCGGACGCGGCGCTGAGGTTTGCCGCGACAACATTTTCGATGTAGGTGAAATCTCGCGACTGTTCGCCGTCTCCAAAGATCACCGGACGTTCGTCGCTCAACAGCGCGCTGATGAATCGCGAAACGACCCCGGAGTATTGCGAACCTGGATCCTGGCGTGGTCCAAACACGTTGAAGTAACGCAGCGAGACGGTTTCAAGACCGTAGACTCGCGTGAACACGCGACAGTAATACTCACCCACCAGCTTCGCCACCGCATAAGGCGACAGCGGATCCGGAGCCATCTGTTCAACTTTCGGCAACGTCGGCTGATCGCCATACGCCGAACTCGACGCCGCGTAGACCACGCGTCTCACGCCTGCTTCCTTCGCAGCCAGCAACAGTGAAAACGTTCCGTCGACGGAAGCGATATGGGTGTTTCGCGGCGCCTCCACTGATCGCGGCACCGAAGGAATCGCCGCTTCATGAAATATCAGCTCAACGTTCTCCAGCGCTTTCGACAACAGTTGTTCGTCAGCGACGCTGCCTTGAACGAAATCGATGTCGCCGCCAATCTCGTCTAAGTTCTCGCGATGGCCCGTCGACAGATCGTCAAGCACCCGAACGCGCGCTCCGCTTGATGCCAATGCGCCGGCTATATGCGAACCGATAAAACCTGCGCCACCAGTAACCACTGCGATTCCTGACAGGGCCATTATCTTCCCACCCCCACGTATTCGAATCCTATCTCACGCATATCTTCCGGTTCGTAAATGTTTCGCAGGTCAGCGACCTTCGGCGATTTCATCAGATCGCGGATCCGGACCATGTCGAGCGCGCGAAACTGGTTCCATTCAGTGACGAACACAAGCGCGTCGGCTCCAGTTACCGCGGCGTATTCATCGTCGGCATAAACGATGTCAGGCAGAATCTTCATTGCTTCCAACCTCGCCACCGGATCGTAGGCGCGTACTGTCGCGCCATCCTCGATCAGGTTTTTGATGATGCCTACGGCCGGCGCTTCGCGCATATCGTCGGTTTCGGGTTTGAACGCGAGACCCAGCACAGCGATCGTCTTTCCTTTTAATGTACCGACCAGTTTGCGGATCTTGACCATCATCTTTTCGGCTTGGTTCTGGTTAACCTCAATCACCGCGTCGACGATGCGCGACGAGCAATCGTAATGTCGCGCGACGGAAGCGAGCGCCCTCGTATCTTTCGGGAAGCACGAACCGCCAAAGCCTGGGCCAGGATGGAGAAACTTGCTGCCGATGCGCTTGTCCATGCCAATGGCGCGGGCGACGTCGTGCACATCGCAACCGATCTTGTCGCATAGGTTGGCGATTTCGTTTATGAAAGAAACTTTCGTGGCGAGAAATGCATTTGCGGCGTACTTCGTCAGTTCGGCTGCTTCGAGCGACGTGATCACAAACGGTGCTTCGATCAGGTAAAGCGGACGATAAAGATCCTTCATGATCGCAATCGCTTCTTCGTCGCGACTACCGATGACAACGCGGTCCGGGCGCATGAAGTCGTTAATCGCTGCGCCTTCGCGAAGAAACTCGGGATTCGAGACGACGCCGAAGTTCGCCCTGGTTTTCTTGCGTGCGTGGATGATTTCTCGAATGCGTTCACCGGTGCCGATCGGGACTGTCGACTTGGTGACAACGACCTTGTAGTCGTTCATGTGATCCGCCACGGAGCCTGCGGCTGCTTCGACGAAAGTCAGATCCGGTGAACCGTCAGATTTTGGTGGAGTGCCGACTGCTAGAAAGATGACGAGAGATTGTTGAACGGCGTGACCGGCGTCGGTGGTGAATTTGAGACGTCCGGCCTGGGTATTCTTCGCTACCAACTGCTCGAGCCCAGGCTCGTAGATGGGCATCACGCCTTTATTGAGATCAGCTATTTTTTGCTCATCGACGTCGACGCAGATAACGTCGACTCCAAACTCTGCAAAACAAGCTCCGGTCACGAGTCCGACGTAACCCGTACCGATAACCGCAATATGCATTCGTTCAAATCCGTCTTTCTAACAATCAAAACCTTGCGGGCCACGCGCGAGAATCATCGCGTGACCCGCAAGGTTCAAATTAGGTGACCGCAGCGCTGGTGTCCAGTGCCACAGTATTTTTGTGCAAACCGGACGAGAACTTACTTGGTCGGGCTGACTACTGTCACGGAGCCGCCGAAGTTAAGATCGTTGTCATGAAGCGTGGCATAAAGAACGGCTGCCACGGCGCCGCCAACGGCCAGCAACAACACGGCGAGTGCGCCACCACTCATGTCGTCGTCATCATCGTCAGTCTGCGGATTCGGGACACCTGCCATGGCGCTTTCACCAGCGGCGACCGTCTTGGCGGTGGTTCCGGTGCGGAACTCTACTACGCCTGAGAGAGTCGTCATTGAGGTGCGACCACGGGAGGCGCTCACCGTAAAGCTGGTGGCTTCTTTACCGTCGACAACAACAGTACCGTCTTTGGTTGTCAGATTGACTGTCGTTCCCTCTAACGTTGATACCTGGGCGCTTCCGGTTTCGAGCATTGCCGTGATGCTGCTCTCCGAGAAACTGAGTTGGAGATTGCTATTGGCGGAGAGTTCAACTCGGCCCACCTTCGCGATGCTTACTGATGCGCTGCTTTGGGGAGCAGTGCTGATCGTTGAATTGGTGAATACCGTGCCACCGGAAATCATCTTTTGGCCGTTCACCGTAACCTGCCCGGAGACCGACAACTCGCCTGAGGCCTTGGCGCCTGCTCCGGCCAATGCCACCATTGAGTAAACACTCAAAACGGCAACAGCCACAACAGTCGCGATGGACTTGCGGCTCCAAGATTTGCTAGTCATTAACTTTCCTCCCGTATAGTGAAACACAAAGGTCTTTATTGCGTACCGCGACGGCCCTCACAGTCGTGGGAATACACTCGGCAAACTTCTAAACCCGTCCAAAGCCCTTAATGCATGAAAAATTACGGCCCGGAAAGGCGGTAACACTTAGGATTTATTACACTAATACAATCCTTGTGTCAACAATCATTTGGCCTAAGTTTGCCACAAAACTGTGTCAGACCTGAGCAAAATTACAAGGGCCAAAGTTTACCATAGGTCCAACCGGTCCTGCCGCTTTATTTCGGTTCACGCCGGCTTCAGATACGGCGGGAGCAAAGACTACGGCCCAACACGCCTTCGTAACCCGGAAGGATGTTGGGCCGCGACCGCTTTCTTGATCTGGCAATAGAACTATTGGGCCAGCGGCCCGCACCGCGCCAGCAATACTTATCTCAACAAATCGAATAGGTCACTAACTAGCGACCAGGTTTCCGGAAACGCCTTCGTGCGTACGCCCCGGCTGCCACCAGTCCAGTACCCAGCAGCAATACCGCTGTCGGCTCTGGATTCGGAATGGCGCTACCGCCAACCTCACCGCTACCGCCTCCTGACGAGGCCGGACCCCTGAAGAGCCCAAATCTGTTTCCCCGGTTTGCCGTCGCCACACTAAATCCGACGTGCTTTCCGCTGTTGCTGTTTTCGAATACGAGATCCTGCGCGTTGTTCTTCAACAATCCGAGGTGTAATCCGTTGTTGCCCTCAAAAAACTCAGCAAAAAGAGAAGGCATGGCGGCTCGGACTTCGTCGCGAACGTTCAGGTGGTGGCCTTCGCTATTGTTCAGCTTCACCAGGTGGCCGGCTGAAAACGAATCCGCACGAGCGGATGAAACGGTGAGTGTGAGTAAATACAAAACACCTACACAAGCAGCCCACGTTCTTGCTTTAAGCATACTGTGATCCTTCGGGATCAGTCCCTATTCCGTTAAATTGTTGCCGCACTAAAGGGGGTTGTTTTAGGAGAGGGCGTTTAATAACACATAACTGGTTAAACTTCTTGTGCGGAACCGCACATTCGATTCTTTTTCTAAATATGTGACAGATTCGTGATGGAGTTAGCGGCTAGAGAGTTCTCGACCGTACAGACGAGTCAGACTCCGCAGGCGCAGCGCTAGGTCTTTAGTGAGAATGTCGGGTTTGTAACGCCAAATCCAATTCCCTTGGTTGCTGTTTGGAAGGTTCATTCGTGCCTCGCTGCCCAATCCCAGAACATCCTGCAACGGCGCAATTGCCCTGTTTGCTACGGACGCCCACACCGCGCGAATAAAATCCCAGTTAATCTCTTCGCCGCTCGTGTCCAGGTAATCGAGACAAAACTGACGCTGTTCGCCGATCTGGTCGGCTGTTCTGAGGGAACCTTCGCCGGCGACACTGTTAAACCAACCGACCGCGGTGTCGTTGTCGTGTGTGCCGGTATAAGCGACGACGTTTGGTACGTAGTTATGCGGCAGATTGACGCTCGTTGAATCGCCGCCAAAACCAAACTGAAGCACTCGCATTCCCGGAAACCCCAACTCGTCACGCAACTCATTAACTTCAGCCGTAATAACACCGAGATCTTCGGCAATGATCGGTAGTTCGCCGAGCACCTGGCGAATCGTGTTGAACAACTCGCGACCCGGAGTCTTGACCCACGCACCGCGTTCGGCGGTCGTGTCGCCTCCCGGTATCTCCCAGCACGCGACGAAGCCTCGAAAATGATCCACGCGTGCGATATCGACGATCGCCAGAAGCGCTCGGACGCGTTCAATCCACCATTTGAACCCGTCAGACTGCATTCGCTCCCAGTCATACAGCGGGTTCCCCCAGAGCTGGCCCGTCGCGCTGAAATAGTCAGGTGGCACACCGGCGACGACAGTCGGCTTGCCATTTTTATCCAGCTTGAACTGCTCGGGATTGATCCAGACGTCGGCTGAATCGTGGGCGACGAAGATGGGAAAGTCGCCGATGATCTTGATGCCTCGTTTGTGGCAGTAACTCCGCAACGCTGACCATTGCCGGAAGAAGAGAAACTGGTAGAACTGGTGTGCTTCGATTTGAGGTTTGAGTTGCTCGCGCGAATCCGAGCCAGTGTCCCACTCGATCCAGGCAGCGCCGCCATGCTGGTCTTTCAACGCTCGGAAGAGTGCATAGTTGTCGATCCAGTAGGACCGTTGCTGCACAAACGCTTCAAACTCGGATCGAAGAGTCGTGTCATTCGCTTGAACGAAATTTTGATAAGCGCTCGCGAGGAACTTGTCTTTGAGTTGATGAGCGTAACCGTAGTCGACTGGACCAACCGGGGCTTCTTCCAGACCACCGTGGTCCAATAATCCCTCATCCACCAGACGTTCCGGACTGATCAGCAGCGTATTGCCCGCGAATGCGGAATAAGAAGCGTAAGGCGAGTCGCCGTAGCCGGTCGGTCCCAGCGGCAATACCTGCCACAAAGTCTGACCGGCCTCGACGAGGAAATCGACGAACTTGTAAGCCTCCGGTCCGAGATCGCCGATACCAAAACGGCTCGGGAAGGAGGTCGGATGGAGCAGGATACCGCTTGATCGACTCACAAAATCAATTGGCTGTGATCACGACATAATCGCGGCGACTGTAAAAACGGATTTCATCGTCCGACCTTGTCATCATTAACGGACGCGGGCGCCGGAGTGCCTTGTCGTTAGTTGACGATACCGAGAGGACGTCTTTTCCCGAAAGGTCCATGACGTTCATCTTTCCGTCATTTGAAAAACCAAACCCGTAAGCTCCAGTCGGCAGCGCCTCTCCATTCACTTTGATCGGCGAGTCGGTGATGAAGAAACCTTCATATTTGGCGCGAACCTCGGCTGAGTAGCCCGAAGTGTCAACCAATCCGACAATGACAAATCGATCGGCGCCGAACCTTGCGGCGGCCGTATTGCGGGTCTGCGTGGGCGCGCTCTGGCCCTTGAAATAGAAACTATTCGGCACGAGCCGCGTCAGGTCCGCGCCAGTTACAATTATTGGCTTGTCCTGGACCACAGAACCAAACACGATCGTACCGGTGAGCGCCAACAGGGTCGCGGTCACAAAAATATGCTTTTGCCAGTGTTTCATGAACGTCATCCTCAAAATTGTTTGAATATGGAGTTGCGGGTTCTGCTATCGCGTCATACTCTGAACGCAGAGTTCATTTAAGGCAAGAGGAAAAAACGAAAAGAGATGGCTGAGATGCGCGTCGGGGTCTTGACGGGCGGCGGAGATGCGCCCGGATTAAACCCCGCTATAAAAGGTCTTGTTTATCGCGGGTCTGAACTCGGACTCGAAGTCGTCGGATTGTTTGACGGTTGGCGCAGCCTGATGAATCCCGCGCCAAGCGTGCTGAAACTGAATCGCGAGACGGTTCGTCGCTGGGACCGCGACGGCGGCACCAATCTCGGCTCTTCGCGCACCAATCCGTTTCGCCAGGTGAACGAAGAAGGCGAATCGATTAATCGATCGCACGAAGTGCTCGAGAACATCGAAGCACTGAAACTTGATGCGCTCGTTGTTTGCGGCGGTGAAGACACGCTGGGCGTTGCGGCGAACCTCGCGCCGAGTGGCGTGAACATCGTCGGGATTCCAAAAACGATCGACAAGGATCTCAACGGCACCGACTACACACTCGGTTTCGACACCGCGCTAAGAAACGTCTCGGAAGTGATCGAACGATCGCGCACGCCCGCAGGATCGCATGGCTGGGTGCAGATCGTGGAAGTGATGGGCCGGCATGCTGGTCATCTGGCGCTGTGGTCTGGAGTCGCCGGACAGGCGCACCTGATATTGATCCCCGAACATCCCTTTCGCTATGAGCGAGTGTTTCATTTACTACGCGAACGTTTGGGCGAATCGGATCTAAGCCGAGGTCTTGATCAGCGCCCGCGCTACTCAGTAATCGTCGTCGCGGAGGGCGCGCGAGCCGAGGACGGCGAGATCGTCACAATCGACGATCGGCATGATGCGTTTGGCCACGTCCGACTTGGCGGGATCGGCGAAGTACTGGCCAGAAGAATCGCAAGCGAGACGCCGTATGAAGCGCGGGCAGTCGTGTTGGGCCACCCGCAACGTGGTGGACAACCAAGTCCGATCGACCGGGTCATGGGAATGCTGTTTGGTGCGCGTGCAGCGGAGGCAGTCGCAGCGAAAGAGTTCGGTAAGATGGTTTCGGTGCGCGGTGTTGCGCCCGCGTACGAGCTTTCACTCGTCGACATCGCAATGGTCCAGGGCACCATCAACATCGTCGACGTCGAACGCTACTATGACACCGGACGCTACCACCTCAAGGGAATCGGCATGTAACGCCGGCTTGCACAAAAGAAAACTTTTTGGAAGGAAGTCTTCTCTGCGGTCCTCAGTGTATCTTTGCGTTCTCTGCGTTTAACGGCCATTTTCAACGCAGACGCCGCGAAGATATTCAGAGGCCGCAGAGAAAACGAATCAGGGATGCGAATTTTTGTGCAAAGCGTTACGCCCCGCGCGCTAGCTACTGAGCACTGAACGGGTCCGCTGTAGTCAATCGACGATGAACACGCTCGACTAACGTCGGAATCGTTGAATCGTCGTTGGGCTTGGGAACGATCTGTGGATCCGGTGCAATAACCGGACGAATCATTTTCTGTTGCAATTGTTCGCGAGCATCCATCATCCACCCAAAACCGCGGAAGATATACGTCAACAACGTGCGGTCCTCTTCTTCGATTCCGAGTGCTTCCTGCACACACCACGCGCCGAAGTCAGTGTTCGCCGTGAGTCGCAAAGGCGGTTCGTCCTGCCTGTCAGCTTTCAGCACCCCGTTCACAAACGCAGTTAGATAAATGAGTCGCGCGATTGCGAGTCGCTCGCGTTGGCGTGGGGAGATCGTCAACTTGCCGGCGTCGATCGCGTTGAAAACAGGATCGATATAGATGGCTGGCCGTGGATCTTGTTGGACCTGGTTTCCTCTTCCGGCGGCTGAAATCTCAGGATGCCCGAAGGTCGGCAGTCCCCCACCCAACATTTTTTTACGAATCTGATCGGCACGTTTGTCCGCTGGTAGCGCTTCAAGTTCCTGGACAAAATCAGACATGTCGTGAATGGCACCGAAGTGACGCGCACCGTCGAGCGCCATTTGTGAAGCGACGAAAAAGTCGGAAGCAGAGAGTGTGTGCAACGTCGCCATGTAGCGCGCGACCATGCTCGAACCCGCCGACCCGTGATGGATCTGGATTGTTCCCATGCGTTCAAGTATCAAACGCTCGTGTTCATTCGCGCGACGACCAAGGATGAGACTGTAGGAGATCTCGAATGCGTTTCTTCCATCAGCAACTTCAGCGGAGATAAACTCGTTCGCCGCGGCGGCCAGATCGCGTTCAGTCGCTTGCGGATTTTCCGCCAGCAGGTAGTTCAGATACGCAGAGACACCACCAACCGCGACGTTCCGCATGTGAAGACTGATCATTTCCACCAGTAGCGATACCGGATCGCGATCGTCGTGCACGCCGTGGTCCTGCGGTTCGGCATGCACCAGGCGAGCCTTTTCGAGCGCCGCCAAATATTGGATTGCTACTTCCGGCCCGTTGCCCGGATACTTCTTAACGAAAGCAGCTAGTTCCCCGAGCAGTGATCCTCCTCGAAAACTGCCGTCTTCGCGTTTTCCCAGGCTCTCGAAGAACTGGTGATCGATAAAGCCCGCAAGCTTCTCTTTCGTGTAGGTTGAATCGAGAGGTTCACCCGCACCGCTGAAAAGACCGACAAAAATGACGTCGATCGGTCCCGCGGTGCCGCGCACGATGTCGGCTTCGGGTATGACGCCACGTATTGTGAATGACCTGATGTCGAGCGTGATCGTGGTCCCGTTACAGTCAACGGGCTGATGATATAAGACCGGATTGGCGATGATTCCGGTCGATGCCGGCATGGTGGCGAAGTAACCCAATGTTGTCGCGATCGATTTCTCGCCGAGCTCATTGGCCCGCGCGGTGGCCTGCTTGATCGGATTATGTGCAGGCGCAGGCGGCAACAATGCGAAGGTGGTGTCCATTGAAGCGTCTCCCAAACTTTGATCTTTGCTGACTCTACATTTTTATTGAACTATACCATTAAGCCAAGTATAGTTACGCCGCTCTAAATGTCTACGGCTGAATTCTCACGAGAAGTACGACGCCCGGCTCGCTAATCCAGCCAGTAGTTTTACGATTCCAAACGTTAACTCCCGTTAGCGCAATTTTGTTATGGCTGAGACTTCGGTCATCGCTACCCTGTCAGCTCCGCCATCGACGAATGGCGTCGAGTTGTCCGCGCTGTCTGCTTCGGTGCAGTGGCTCGAAGTACGCGCCGAACTGACGGGTGAACTCGATCCGGATTGGTTACGCGATCACTTCCGCGGCCGCCTCATTTATTCATTCAAAGACGATTGCGTAGATCGGCACGAACGCCTTGCAGCCGCCGCTGAACGTTACGATCGCGTCGAACTCCAGGCCGAGCGAGATTTCACCACTGAACTGTTGGAGTTGGTGCCTCAAGAAAACCGGCTCGTCGCATGGTACGGACGGGTTAACAACTCGTCAGAGTTGCGGGAGCGATTCGATCACGTTTCATCCGTTCCGGCGAGTCTGTATAAAGTCGTAACGACGTCTGAACGCATTAACGAAGAGTTCCTGCCGCTGTGGTTGCTCAAGTCTTTACGGCGCACGGACACCGTCGCGTATTCGCAAGGCACACTCGGTTTCTGGAACCGGCTGCTCGGTTTACAACTCGGAGCGCCTGCGATCTTCGGCGCTGCAACTCCGACCGCTGTTTCCGAGCCAACTGTGAATAAGCTGATCGACGATTATGGCCTGCCACAGGTAAGACCGGTCACACAGTTGTTCGCCATCATCGGCAACCCGGTGTTTCATTCGCTGTCGCCGCGACTTCACAATGCGTCGTATCGCGCGATGGGTTATCCGGCGCTCTTTGTGCCGTTGCACGTCGACTCGTTCGAAGAGTTCTGGCGCGAGTTTGTCATTTCGAAAACACTCGATTCACTCGGCTTTCCAATCAACGGTATGACTGTCGCTTCACCGCACAAGGAAGAGGCATTGCAAGCAGCGACGAATGCCAGCGCAATGGCGCGACAGGCCGAGGCCGCAAATATCCTTGTCAGAAACAACGGTTGGTGGAATGCTGATACGACCGATCCGGACGTGGTCTACGCCGCAAGCAAGCAACGCAGTGTCAATGTTCGTGAAAAACGCGCGGCGGTCATTGGCTGTGGCGGTGCAGGTCGTGCAATAGCCGCAGCGCTGATTGAGTCAGGCGCCGGCGTCACTTTGATCAATCGAGGCGCCGAACGTGGTGAACATGCGGCTTCCCTGCTCGGTCTGCGTTACATTCCGTTGCCTGATTTTGACGCGCATGGTTACGACATCGTAGTTAACGCCACTCCGGTCGGACGCGACACTGACGAGATTCCTTTTAAGATCGAGCGGTTAAATAATGAGGCCGTCGTGATCGATCTCGTTTACGGTTCGCGGCCGACACCATTGATCGGCGGAACGCGAGCGCGTAGCCAGGTCGCGATCGACGGTCGCGACGTGCTGTTGACGCAGGTGCGACACCAGTTTCAAATGATGACTGGTCGCGAGATGCCCGAAGCAATCTCCGTCTAAATGCTAACTACCGACACAAACGACACTTATAGCCAGCTCGAACTAACCAGCGAGCAGCAGGACCTGATCAACCGCGTCAGCGTCCTGGCCCGCGAGAACTTCGCTCCGCGCGCCGCCGAATACGATCGCACCGCTACGTTTCCGTTTGAGGATTTTGACGATCTCTTCCGCGCCGGACTTCACGCTCCGGTGGTCCCGAAAGAGTATGGCGGACTCGGGCTTGGTCCATACGCCGGTGATGTCTTCACATTGTGGATGATGACCAAGGAGATCGCGCGCGTAGATCTTTCACTCGCACGTTGCTGGGAAGGTCACGTCAATTCACTCGTGCTGCTGGACGGTATGTCCACTGAAGAACAGAAGGCGCGGTGGTTTAAGGGTGTCGTCGAGCGCGGTGAAAAGTGGGTCGCGTGGAGTGGTGAGCCGCAGGCGCGTAAGCCCGGCGAGCCGGTCAGGTTTGGAACGAGCGTTGAGAAAGTCGATGACGGTTACATCATCGAAGGCAATAAAGCGTTTGCGACTAGTGCCGGCGGTGCGCAGTGGGCGATCCTGCTTGTGAATACGGCTGGACCGGGCGGTGTACGTCACGCGGAAGCTGGATCACTCGATACGCAGTTGATGATGGCGTGCAATCTTTCCGATCCATCGGTCGAGATCGATACGGCGTGGTGGGATCCGATCGGGATGCGCGCGACTGTCAGCCATTTGGTCCATTTCAAGCGTACGTTCATTCCCGAGTCGGACGTCATCGGCTATGCCGGGCAGTATCTCAAGGAAGGGTGGCAGACCTGTTTCATTCCGCATTACGCCGCGACTTTTCTCGGTGCCGCCGAAGCTGCGTACGACTACGCGATGGACTACGTCACGTCGCAAAACAAGATCGAGGATCCATACGTCCAACATCACATCGGTCAGATGTCGGTGAATGTTGAGACGGCGCATCTGTGGCTTCGTCACGTAGCGCGTCTCTGGGAGACCGGACGCTATCTCGAAGCGCAACTGTCTGGCAGCCGTGCGCGACACGTCGTTGAACATCTGGCCGAATCGACGGTGAAGGATTGCATTCGCGCTTGCGGAGCTCGTTGCCTGATTCGACCGAGTACGCTCGAACGTATTTATCGCGATCTTTCTTTCTACGTTCGACACGATAACGACGATCACATTCTGGCAATGATCGGTAAGTCAGTTTTGGGACTTACTCACGATCCTTCTTTCTACAAACCTTGAATCCGGAGTTATTGCTCTTGCCATTCGTCATATGTCATTTGCCATTTCGCATATTCAATTGTGTGCTCCAAAAATAACTCGCGACTTGGCAAGCAGATTCTTTGCAAAATGGCAAATGAGAAATGGCAAATGACATATGACCAATGATAGGAGCAATGACCCTGTCTTCAGCAAGGGTTGAACATGCAAACGACTCCTCATCGGCGACGCTTCAAACTCAGAATCTGGTGGCTCGCGTTTGGCTACTTCGCTTTCTACGTTCCTTACAGCTTCCTGGTAAAAATCCTTACGACACCGTTATGGCCCGGAGTAGATGGGCCAGTCTCAGGTTTTCGCATTCTGCCCGCGGTTGCTGTCGCGACTGCCGTCGTCCTGCTGGCAATCATCACGTTCGCAGGCTGGTGGAAATATGCGTCGTGTCGACAGTTCTTCGGACGTAGCATGCCTTTTCCACCGGCACTGTTAGTGCTGTCAGGTATCGGCACCGCAACGATCATCGGCACAACGACACTGTCGTTCGCGTTTACCGGCATCTCGATACTCTTTGCGCTGCTCTTGATGCGCGGCGGCGTTCTGCTCATCGCGCCAAGCGTCGATCTTTTATTCCGACGTCGAGTGCGCTGGTTCTCGTGGGTCGCCCTCGGACTCACCCTACCCGCGCTCTTGATTGCTTTGTTAGACGTCAACAACTACCGCCTCACCACAGTGGCAGCAGTCACGATCGGCGCGTATCTCTGCGGTTACTTGCTGCGACTTCCCTGCCTCACCAGTCTCGCCAAACAAGATGACGAGGAGATCACGCATCGTTACTTCGTCGACGAATCGATCGTCGCACTCCTATTCCTGGTTACAGTTCCCGCAATGCTCGCACTAATCGGCAATGGCGAGATCATGTTGGAACTGCGACGCGGTTTCGTCGACATGTTCGCCAGCCCCGTGACAATCCCGGCGATGCTCATTGGTGCGCTTTACGCCGGTCTCTATTGCTTCGGCACGCGCATCTATCTCGACTGCCGCGAAAACACATTCTGTGTTCCGTTGAATCGTGCTTCGAGTTTGCTGGCGGGTCTCGTCGCTACAATTGGTCTTGGTCTGCTATTCGGACAGACAATGCCAAGTGCCGCACAACTAACTGGTGCGGGTCTGATCGTCCTGGCGCTGCTGTTCCTTTCGCCGTTGCATCACATCGATCGTTATGTACCGTTTCTCAAACCGCGCCGCGTACCTGTCTTACAACCTGAGCGACTGTTTCTGTTCGTCTGTAGCGGTAACACTTGTCGTTCGCCAATGGCCGCAGCGATAGCGAACGCAGAGATCGCGCAACGACTGGGGATACCTTTCAAATCACTCGAGACGGTGAATGTGCGCGCGCTCAGTGCCGGCGTGTCGGCGCGAGTTGGCGAGCCAATGACACCTGAAGCGGAGGAAGTGCTGCGCTCATTTAATGTGCCAGTCAAACCGCACGCCGCTCGCAGTCTGACACTCGAGCTCGCCGAGCGCGCGGAACTGATCTTTTGCATGACCCGCGAACATCGTCAGAAAGTGAACGAGATGCTACCCTCCGTAGCCGGCAAGACCTACTGCCTCGATCTTCAGCAAGACGTCGAAGATCCGATTGGCAAAGGAATCGGGGCGTACATCGCATGTGCGCGCAGCATCCGGGCCGCGGTCCAATTGCGATTCAACGAGATCGGCTTAGCCACGTAAGTAATGAAGTGTTGAAGTCGGACGTCATCAAGGTGCTGGGTGCAGCGTCGTTTGCCGAGTTTCCCGCAATCAGATATCCCGGCACGGTGGTTTGGTGCAATTTCACTCTCACTCGCGAACTGGGCTTCGACGTTCCATCCAACAATCAACTCACGCCAGAACTACACGAACAGCTAATCGCTTCCTTTTCGCTAAGAGCAATCGCTCCCGCCGAGATCAACGGCAATATGACATCCGTGGTTCCGATGTACGCCGATAAATACGGCGGCGACGGTGTGAGTCCGGCGCTCGGCGCGGGACGCGCAGGTTTTCTCTCCGATGGCAACACGTACGTGAAAGGCATCGGCTTCACGCCGTTGTTTCGCCACAACGACAAGGACGATTTCGTTCACTCGCACGGCGGTGTGCACTTCGAAGACTGCCTGTCTGAAGCAATTTTCGGCGAGGTGAACCACAACTTGTTTACCCTCGGCTCGACGCGCATCGTCGCGGTAATCGATCAGGGGATGCACGTGACTGAACCTTCCGGTCGACAACGTCACATCGCGCTCGCCGTTCGCGTTGGTCCACAATTGCGTCCCGGACATTTGCTGGCAAGACGCGCGCGTGGCAGTCAAACGCCGCTCGAGATGTTTGTCCACATGACGAGCGCGACAGACCAACTCGTCAACAATGGTGTTCCTGACATCAGTGCCACCATGTTGCGCGTCATCGACGATCACGCACGAGCGGCGGCCGAATCGTTCCGCTGGCGAATGATCCACGGCGCGTTGAGCCCGTCGAATATGGACCTGAGCGGCGCGATGCTCGATCTTCCCACGCAATCGACACAGCCGCGGACGGCGCCGATCTTCAGCCTCGATTACGTTCACTCCCACTTCGGCACTGAGCACAAGTATCGTGGTTACTATCTCGCCGAGATGTACCGGCGATTGCTCAAAGCTACCGACCCAGCACTTCGCGAGCGTTTCAATGCAAAGTGGGTCAACGTTTCCAACGAAATGGATCGCGCGTATCGAAAACACTTGCGGGTAACTTTGCTCGGCGCCGCTGGTTTGAAGCCACAGATTGCAAAGCAGATTTGCAGTGATCGATCCGCGCTGGCGCAAGACTTTACGGATTTGCTGCTTGAAATGGCGGCTTTGAAGAATCAAGGTTCGGCGTTCGTGGCACGACGCGTCGTGGAGAATGTATCCGTGCTTGATGTCTTCAACCTTCTCCGCAGAGCGCCGCGTGATCTTTTTTCCGGAAATGCGCGTTACCTGAAGCACCTGCAGCCCATCTACAAAGGCAACCGCTTTCAAGTCGCCAGCAAGAAGGAGAAAGTTGCAGGCTTAGTCCGCAAATTCGCTGGAACATATCGTGAGTTGATGACCGCCTGTGCAGAACACAAACAATCGATCATCGCTCGCGCAGAGTTTGAAAACGCACCGATTGACGCGCTTTACTGTTCCAAGTTATACGAAGACCTCAACCGAGCGATCGCCGAGTACAAATCGACCGGCAACAGCGAGATAATTCGCGATGCTATCGACAGCCGGGTCGCACGTTCGCTGCGCAACCTCGATCGTCTATTGGCCCAGGGCGCATATACTTTCGCCATTCCCGATCGTCACGATCTGCTGCGAATGATCTAATGTGGTCCATCGGCATTTACACCGGCGACTCGCCGTTTCACCTTCGCGCACCAGCAAACAGAGCCAACCCGGTGATAACTGCCGCCGACGTAACCGATATTCCCGCCGAATTCGTTGCCGATCCTTTCATGCTGCGTCACGATGGGCGCTGGTACATGTTCTTCGAAGTCTTGAATCGTGAGTCGCAGCGGGGTGTGATAGCACTCGCGAACAGTGACGACGCCTACACCTGGACTTACGAACAAGTAGTGCTCGAGGAACCCTTTCACCTTTCTTATCCATACATATTCGAGTGGCAAGGTGATTACTACATGATTCCGGAAACACTCGGCGCGTCCGCGTTGTGTCTCTACAAGGCCGACGACTTCCCAACGCGATGGTCCCTTCAGCAAAGATTGATGAAAGGCTCGTATGCCGATCCGTCGGTGGTGCGTTTCAACGATCTGTGGTGGCTGTTTACGTGCACCGAGCCATACGGTCACGATATTCTGCGACTCTATTTCGCGCGCGATCTTTGTGGACCATGGAAAGAACATCCGCGCAGTCCGATCATCACGAACGACAAGTCTCGCGCGCGTCCAGCTGGGCGGGTCCTGCAAGTCGACCATCATGTGATCCGCTTCGCGCAGGACTGCCTTCCCGACTACGGAACGCGCGTTAGAGCTTTTGAAATCAAAGATTTAACACGTGAGACTTACGTGGAAGTCGAGCACCCGAACAGCCCGCTGCTGTTACCGACCGGGGAGGGTTGGAACGCGATGGGAATGCATCACGTCGACGCACATCGAGAAGACAATGGCCAGTGGATCGCCTGCGTAGACGGACGGCTTGGCGTACATCTCTGCTAACACATGCGCATCCTCCTTTCATCCGAGCATCGTTATCCGGCGTTTGAAGACGTCGGCGTTGGTCCACATCCAAAGGCCTACCCGTCAGCCTCGGGTTACTGGATTCACGACCTGCTCGCGCGCGGACTCGCGGAGTTGGGCCACGAAGTCTTCTATCTTCTGCGACGAGGCGCAGCGAAGCCGTTGCCGCCGGGCGTGCATCCCGTTGCTCGACCTGTTTGGGACGCCGACATCCTGCATACCATCTCCGATCACGACAGCGAATTAACCCGTGAGTGGCAGTCGCGCGGCCGGCCGTGGGTGTCGACGTGTCACATCGATATGAGCACGCGCGGCCTGGCCCAACGACCAACTACCGAGAACTGGATTTTTGTCTCGCGTACACTCGCGCGTCGCCATCGCCGCCAACGAGTCGTGCTGAACGGCGTCGATCCCGGCGCGTGTATCTACTCCGAATCGAAACGCGATTATTTCCTGTTCATGTCGTCAATGGACTGGGAAATGAAGAAGGGGCTCGACATTGCGATCTCGCTCGCGGTTCGCATGCGCGCCAAGCTGGTCGTTGCCGGAACGGCAAACAACTACAAGCGCATCGTCAGAATTGCCGGTCTGTGCAAGCAGATTGGCGCCGCTTACGTCGGCGACGTCAGAGGTAAACGAAAGGCTGAACTACTGGCGGGAGCGCGCGCGTTTCTCTTCCCGACGCGCGTTGCCGAAGCGTTCGGCCTGGGAATGGTCGAAGCGCTGATGTCGGGCACGCCTGTGATTTGCAGCGACAAAGGCGCGTGTCCGGAAATCATCTCTCCCGATGTTGGCTTCGTGTGCCGCGACGATCGCGATTACGTAGCCGCTATCAAACGCGCCGGCAGCATTTCATCGCGCGCGTGTCGCGAGAAAGCGATGCGCGAGTATCACTACCTGAGAATGACGCGCGATTATCTCGCCGAGTATGAAAAAGAGATCGCGCGGAACAACTCCTCCCACTGCTCGAGTGCCGATTCAAACGGAAATCTTTCCACGCACTTCCGGCGCCCGCGAAGCATAACGCGCGCGTTCGTCGTCATCACTCATCAATTTCGCCAGCGCCTCAGCCAGTGCGGCCATAGTGTTCTGACTCACGATCTCACCGTCGATACCATGCCTGACCAGAGTTCGCACCGGTGGTCCAGCGTCCATCGCGACAACCGGCACGCCGCACGCCAGCGCTTCCCAAATCGCGTTCCCGAAACCTTCAATCCACGACGCCGAGACAAACAGATCTGCCCGAGCCAGTACGCCGTAAGGATCGTTTGAGAAGCCAGCGAAGGCGAATTTGGTTCGGCGCCAGTTTCTCGATCAGGTGCTCGAGCATGTTTCGTTGTGGACCATCGCCATAAATCTCGAGGTCCCAGGCGGGAAAATCATGCGCGATACTGGCAAACGATCTCACCAGAAACTCCGGCCGCTTTTCAGCCGCTAAGCGCGAGAGGGTGACGGCCCTTCGCCGTCCATTTTCGAACCTGTATTCGCTCTTTGGAGGGGCGATCAATGGGTTGGGAATAGCCTGCGCCCGTGCACCCTTGGCTGCGAACCATCGTGCGATCACCGGATCAGGTGCAATTACCGCTGCCGCGTGTCGATATAACTCCTCACGCGCGCCCTGCAATCGACCCAGCGATATGCGACGCGCGTCAGTCTGCTCACAAACAAAAACAGGCACGTCTGTCTCAGCCATCGCAGCCACTACGCGCACGTTCGTTCGATCGATAAACGAAACGACGACATCAGGTCTGCTCGCCACTATCGCGTGACGCAGCATCGCCAGATTCGAAACGTCGGGAATTAGTTGCGGACAGCGTGCGCTCTCAAGCAAACGATGAATCGGAGCAGTGTTGACGTCGCTGAGCTCATCTGTTCGCGCCGGGCGAGGCAAACCGAGATCGCGTAGTTCGACGCGGGGATCGATCGTGTACGCCGGAGTGCGTTTGTTTTGCGAGATGGTGAGGATTGTCGCGTGCTTGCCACGCGTGGCCCAAGCGTTCGCAAGGTTGATGCAAACGCGCTCAGCGCCGCCACCTCCAAGTCCGGCAATAACGAGCGTGACGCGCATCGCTCAACATCCGTGCCTATCCGTGGTTCTCATTCGACGGGGTAAGCGGCGACTACGTCGAGCATGACTAGCGCGCCCGCCGGAAGCGCGGCGACGGCAAACGCAGTGCGCGCGGGCAGTGGGGTGATGCCGAGACCGGGCAGCCAGGCTGCGTAGATCTGGTCCACTGCTTTGAAGTCTCTGATGTCCGCCAGCAGTAGCGTGACCTTCACGATGTCGGCAGCCGAACAACCGGCGGCGTTGAGGATCGCGTCGATGTTCGAAAGCATGCGACGTGTTTGCGCTTCGAGACCCTCCTCAAGCTTCCCGGTGTCGGGATCGCGTCCCGTCTGCGCAGTCACAAAAACCAGATCGCCAGTGCGAATCGCCTGTGAATAAGTGCCGAGTGCCGGAGGCGCCGCGTCGGTTTTAATTCGCGTTTTGTTAACCATCCAACGAGAACCTTTCTGCCCGCAACGGTATTTCAAAATTCACTTTCACCGATCCACCGCTTAACGGTGCGAGATCCAGTAGCTGCACCTGACCGGGGAAAATGATCTGCAAAAGCACGACGTTACTCGTGTCGGCAAACTCGAGATCGAAATAGTGAAACTCCGTGATGTTCGAAGAATAGATCCAGAGATTGTTCTGTTCGCGAATCCAACTGCGGAAGCCTTCACTCTCCATCGGTTCGGTACGAATCTCGAGCGGCACTTCGGTCAGTATCTGTTTCGTTAACTCGAAATGTTCGAACGCATGCTGCCAGCTCTGCTCGTACGGTCGTTTTGTCGAGCCGCGCTCGCGTGGCAGCGTGCCGCGCTGCTTCATGCAAATGTTTTCGCGTACAAACTGCTCGCGTTCGTTGGCGATCTCGTAATCACCGTCTGTAAGCCGTTGCAGAAAATGGTCCACGTCGCGGCTGCTGATGAACACGCGCCGGATGATGTTGAAATACGTGACGGCCGTGGGGTTGATGTCGAAGATGGTCAATCGCGTTGGACGCCACAACGGGATCAGATTAAGACCATACAGACCACCTACGACGCTGATCATGTGGATGTCCTTGTGACGCTCGGGTGCGACGTTGTCATAGTGCGCCTTGATCTCCGCAAACTCGCCAAACGAACCATCCTGGTAACCGTCATCGGTGCCGTAAAAAACATTCTCCGGATGGTCGTGGTACATCTCGCGATTGAAGGCTCGGGGTGCTTCTGCTGTCACGATTGCCTCTTTATTTAACGACCTCAAAATCCCAGGCCGGCCTGTTGAGTTCCTTGAAGTTGTCAATGCGCTCACTCCATGCAGTCTCGGCTGACTGTGGACTGCTGTAGGTGATGCGAACTGTGTGCTCGATGAAGTCGAGTGCATCCTGGACCACTGATGTCTGCGGATGACGAACGGTGATAAATCCGTCGCCGGTATAAGTGGCTGACTTTGGACCACCGATTCTGGGCCAGCGTGATTCGACGATTAGGTCGTTGAGTTCGTGTTGGACTTGCTCGATGCCGTCGACGATTTCCACAGATCCAGACCCAGGGCCACGAAGAAAGATCGTTCCGACGGCGTACTTGCGTTCCAGAGGTCCATCGAAAGCATCGTCGACTGCGACCCTGGCCCAAACACGATACGGATCGACGTCATGCGCAGAACCAAACATCGGTCCGATTCGCGCGCCGGCTGGTCTGAGTGTCGCGTCGATAATGCCGGCAGGTCCGGACTCGTTGATGAATCCCTCCATGTGCGTCATCGCGTTTCCAACGCGCAATGCTCGCACTGCCGCTAAACCTTGCTCTATGAATGACTTGTAAGCATCGGGATCGCGCGGCATCACGCAGCGCCACTGTCTTGATGGATCTTCGACCGCCTCGATAATCGGTGGATCGTAGCAACAAACTGAGTAACACTGAGGCTCATTGCCGATGGTTACGGTGTCGAAGCAAAGCTCCTGACCATGCACGTGTGTTTCAGCGATCGCCGGTGGTTTTACGAGATTCAGCACTTGCGCGAGTTGCTCTTCACTCGTTATGCGAAACGTCGTGAGTGCGCCGCTGCCGTTAAGTGGCTTCAGCACGATCGGAAATCCGACATCATGCGCAAATCGTCGCGCATCTTCATCGCTCTCTAACAATCTGATCCTGCGGCGTTGATATTCCTGCGCTCTTCAATGTTGCTTTCAGCTTCGACTTGTCGAGCATGCGTGCGACGAGTTCCGAACTCATCGCTTCAAGACCCAGCGCCTCGTTTGCTTTCGCGACGGATAGAAGCAGAGTTTCTTGAGCGGTGACGATCCTGTGTACATCGCCGAGACTCTTCGCAGCGTCGATCAACTTTTCTACATCGTCAACGTCCTCTACATAGATAGTCACCAATGTAACGTCATCAAGATCCTCAATCGCTCGTGCACAGCGCAACGCCTCCCCGGCAAGCTTGCTACACACAAATAGGATTTGCCGAGTGTTCATGCGCTCGCCTCCTGCGCTGCGAGCCGTCGTGCCTTGAGCTGTGCTTCACGCGCCGCTTTGTCGTGTATGACGTACTGAATCACATCGCGCCCCGCCGTTGTCGCGACGTCGCGTTCCGTCAATGGCTCCAACCCATGGAACGAAATGTCTGAGCGCACAAAGGCAAGCAACGAGTTGGGCCGGTAAGGCGCCGTCTTCACCCGGATGAAGTCTGAAAACTCGTAGTGCTTGCTGTCCGGACAACTGAACCCACGCTGCTTCGGACGGTAAAGCGAGGTGCCGAGATGCTCGGCGCTGTCATCAGGCGCGAGATAAAGCAGCAGGACGACCAGCTTCGTGTAGAGGTCCGAGTGTGGTCCAAGAAAGTATCCGGCCCGGTGACGAATAAACTGCGACTCGACCGACAGCTCCGATAATGATTCGCGTCCAAACGATCTCATCACCGCGTGCGCGAGTTCGTCACTCAAAAACCACTCGTTGAACGACTCCCAAAAACTCTTCTGCGCGCTGGGCAACCGGTCGGTCCATCCCTGGTCCATGTCGCGCTGGTCTCGATGCCGGAAATGATCCAGTTTCAAATCCGTGACTTCGTAAAGGTTCTCGTAAACGGTGCTGTCAGGCAGGTTAAGTAACAACTCGCGATAGTAATCCTCAGGAAAAACGTGCTCGAGAAGGTAGTGCGGAAACGGGTCAGACACGACTTTCGCGCTGCCTAAACGAGCAACAAAATGTTCCAGAAGCCTATTCATGCGACTCCGCCTCACGCACGCGCGGAATGACTTCGCGCCCAAAAATCATCATCTCATCCAGCTTGGGCCAACCGGCGATGATGAATTGTGTTACGCCGATTTTCTTGTAGTCCAAAAAAGCTTCAGCCAGATCGTCCGGCGATCCGACAAGCGTGATCGCCGATGACCCGTAATACGGCACCAGACCCGCCCACAAATTTCGATTCATCCAACCAACATCATCCGCTGCCGCGAGGGCGTCTTTCAGCGTCTTCGAATCGCTGCTGGACAGGATGCGTCGCTCCTGCCGGCCAACCTCTTCCGGCGGCAACAACGCTTCGGCCGCGGCCACTGCCTCTTCATGCGTCGGCCGGCAGACCACGCAAAGCCGCAGACAAACCTCAACCCCATTTTCCCGAAAGCGCTTCACGACAGGTTCAAGCTTTTCCGGCGTATCGATTAACCGCAAGTAGCACGAACCCTGCGTAAGCGCGAGATGCTGCGCCTGATCAGAATGGCCCGACACGTAGATTTCCGGCATGGTCCGATCCGGCGCGAGAAACGGCGTGAAAAGTTTTCCATGTTCGATCCGGCAATACTTGCCCGCGAAATTCACGTCACCATTGTTGGCCCAGAACGAGCGGCACACGCTCAGAAACTCTTCGGCGCGGGCGTACCGTTCGTCATGCTCCAAAAAGTCGCCGTAGCCGCGCTGTTCTAACGTGGAGCTGCCCGCGACGATGTTCAAACTCACGCGTCCGCCAATCACACCCGAGAGGGTATTGATCTGTTGAACGAACGTCGCCGGCTGCATCAATCCGAGCCGGTACGCGACGATAAACTTCAGCTTCCTCGTCGCCTGGCCCACCGCGCACGCGACAAAGATCGTGTCAGGCTCGTAACGACTGAACGAAAGCAACACCGACTCAATCCCCGCTTCTTCCGCGCAACGCGCAAAGCGCACCCAACCCTCCATGTCGGGCAGCGCAGCGGCGGAACCGGCCTTCGTGGTGGCGACACGCGAAGTTTCCTGCGCGGTTTTCATGCCGACCTCGCCGCCTTTCGGAAGCATCCAGTGAAATCTTAGGTTCATCGTCGCCTTATGAGTGGTAACACCTCACGTCCGAAGACGTTCACAGTATCGACTTCGGGCCAACCTGACATGATGAACTCCGTTACGCCGATTCGCTCATATTCAAGAAACACCTCGGCTAGTTCCTGCGGCGATCCCAGCAACGTGGTCCATACCGGACCGTAATGCGGCACGAGCCCGGTCCACAGCGAACGGTTCAGCCAGTGCGAACCGTTGCCCTGGCCGCCTTCTCGATACATCTGCGAGTCGTCTTTCAGAGTAGTAGTGCTTTCCTTTTTGTCGTGCGGCAACAAACTCTCCGCGACTGCGATCGCTTCGCCGCGAGTCGGCCGGCAGAGCAGACACAAACGCAAACAAACTCCGATTCCCCGCTCACGCGCGCGAGCAACGACGGGCGCGATCTTTGCGGGATCTTCCGCGACGCGCAGCCAACAGGTTCCCTGCGAATAAGCGAGTTGCTCCGATGGTTCCGAGTGGCCGGAAACGTAGATCTCGGGCGACTGTCGATCCGGCGAAACAAACGGCGTCGCCAGTTTTCCCTGCTCGACCTGATAGTGTTTACCCGCGAAGTTCACGTCGCCGTCACCACGCCAAAACGCATTGCAAACTGCCAGAAACTCTTCCGCCCGTTCGTAGCGCTCGTCGTGCGAAAGAAAATCGCCATACCCGCGTTGTTCTTCACTAGAGCTGCCGGCGACGATGTTGAACGACACACGACCGTGAGTCAGCGCGGACACAGTGTTCATCTGCTGCACGAATGTTGTCGGCTGCATCAGACCCGACCGATACGCGATGATGAACTTGAGTTTCTTCACTTCCTGGCCCAGGGCACACGCCACGACGAATGGATCCGGCTCGTAACGGCTGAACGAGATGAGCACCGACTCGATGCCCGACTCCTCGGCCTGTCGCGCAAAGTGAGTCCAGCCGGTCAGGTCGGGCCGCGGCGCTAGCGAGTCGGCACGCATCGACTCGATTCGGTAGCGCGCTGCTTCACGCGGCGTTTGCGGCGTGCCTAATGCGACCTCGCCGCCCTTCGGAAGCATCCAGTGAAATCGCAAAGTCATTGGCTCTTGATAATGCAGCAGTGTTGCCACTCGCCGCAGACAGGCTCACGGATAATCGCGTCCGGAAAATGTGATTTCACCAGCTCCGTGGTGAAGTAAGAGCAATACGATTCGTGCGGTTTACCCTTACGCGTCTGGTGATGCAACGCGTCATCCGGTTCCACGTACAACGTGTCTTCAATTACGGCCAGCCACCGCGCTCGTTTGACCACCTCGATCTGCCCGCGTGGTCCAAGATTGCTGAGCACTGTCGATCCTCTCGGCAACTTCGGATCCGACAGCGATCGATCAAACCGCGGGTCGAAAAACGTAAACGCCAGTACGCCGTCCGGCGCGAGCATGCGCCGCAAAGCCGCAACCGACTCGCACCATCTCTTTCTTATCGACGTGCGTGAAAACCGAAAACGCAAGGATGATGTCAAACTTAACGCCACAATCGGGTATCGGCTGATTGCGTTTGCCGTACGGATTGTATTGCGGGCTGTAACGATTGAAATGCACGAAGTGCGCGCGTGGATAAGCCTGGCGTCCATGTTCGACAACCGCCGGGTTGATGTCGATACACCAGTAGTCTTCATGATTGGCGTTGTCACCCGCGCTGGCGAGAAATGTGCCGACGTTGCCGCCAAAATCGAGTATTTTGCGGCCCTTCCAAACCGGCCGCCCAAGCAGCTCGTCGAAGTATGGAAACTGTGTCAGCCGGGTCGAGACGAGGTTCCACGAAAACGAACGCGTGCTCGCGAACAAACGTTTCGCGCCATCCATCAGTCGTTCGTCATCATGCAGTGACATGCGAAATCTTGCCCTCTCTTCAAACTTCCACGGTCCACGACACGGTGTCTCGTGTCAGACCGTGATGTTTGGCCCAACGCTCGATGGCCCACGGAACAGTGTCGACGTCGCGATACCCGCCCAGTAACTGACGCGTGATCGGATCAGTTGCCAGTAGTTGCTGCTCATCAGGGTTTTCGAGGTATACCTCGGGTTTCATCCAACGATATGCGTAACCGTAAATCACCACCTTCGAAACGCGATCGCTCTGGTTCGGCGCCGCGGTGTGATAGATCCGGTTCTCAAAAAACAGTGCATCGCCGGCGTTGAGTTGCAGGTCGCAAACTTCGACATCGACCGGATCGACATCTCCTTTCGGTATGTTCAATGGACCAGGCAAACGATGCGACCCCCGGGCCATCAACGTCATACCGCAGTTGGGTTGCTGGAAATCCGTCAGGCAGTAACAGACTTTGATACCAACCAGCGGCAACTGCTCATGGCCCAGATCTTTCGGTATGCGAATGTCGCGATGCCAGCCGCGACGAAACGGCGGATCCTCCGCGTTTTCCGGACGTTTATAAATGATCGTCGTTGAGTGGAGATGGATGTTCGGACTTAGCAATTGGACGAGGAGCGGCACGGTTGTCGAGTTTGAGACAAGTCCGAGCAGCGCTTTTTCCCTGAGCAAGCCGCGACGGAGATCGAGATGGTTGTATTCCGGTTTGCCGGAAATTACCGGCTTGCGCAGAAACGCTTCAGCAAGACGATCCGATTCATCGACGAGCCGTGCGATCGCATCAGCATCCAACGCATTGCGGACGACCAGAAAGCCATCGTCCTTGAACGCCTTTCGCTGTTCCGCACTGAGTTGCACAAAGTCCATATAGTTTGTTCCCGCAAAGGCGCAAAGAGCGCAAAGGAAGGGCGCAAAGATTGGTTCCTCAGTTATCTTCCCCGCGTCACCGCGTCACCCCTTCCCCGCGTCTTCCTTCGCGCCTTGGCGCCTTTGCGGGAGACCTCTTCTAATCACACAACAATGTTGCATCTCATCGTTAACCGGCGGCAGAATCGTTGCCTCTGGAAACAACGATTTCATGTACTCGACGGAATAGAACGTATGATAAGTCCGCTGTTGATCGGGCTCATAAACGCGCGTAACTTCGCTTTCGAGAAAAAGATCCTCGCCATTCACCAGCACAAACCAGGGGGCCTGGCACGCGCGCGTAATCAGATCATCTACGTCGATATTCAATGTGTTGCCCTTCTCGCTTTCGAGAAAGATTTCGCGCTCGAGTCGCCAGCGAAGATTGTTGCCGTCGTATCGACCGGGCCACGAGTAGTAATGCGGGTCGATAAATGTGAACGCCAACGCGCCACCGTCAGTCAAATTGCTCTTAAGTTGTTGGACCAGGTCGAGCATGTCCGAGCGCGACGTATTCGTAAACACCGAATAGGCGACAATGTAATTAAATGGCTGAGATAACTCAGGGAGTTTTAGTTGCGGAATTCCCTCCGGGTTGAAAAAGAAACAATAGCGATCGTAAAAGACCCAGTGCGCCTTCGGAAACGTCGCCTTTCCGCGCTCAATCGACTCCCGGACGACGTCGATGCACCAGTAACGATCTTCGTCGATCGTCGACTTCGGATCGCGCAGCATGTTGCCAATGTTTCCGCCGAAGTCGAGAACATACTTGCCACGCCAGTCGCTTTCACCCAATTGCAGAGAGAAATACGTAAATTGGCCCGTCTTCTTTGAAAGAAACGCCATTAAGCACTATAGAAAAACTCGCGATTCAGATAATTGGAGCGGCTGCTGTCGTCGAGAAACGTGGCGAACAACACGATGACCAGCACGCCTTTATTGATCCTGATGTGCGTGTCAGCGCGCATGAACCCGAAGTCGAACGTAGCCATCAACGCGCCCGTGCGCTGGCCGGCTTCTTCTTCGAGGTTCGCCACCGCATGCGCGGATGCCGTGGGCCATGCGATTGGACCATCTTCACCGACGCCGACGATGCTGACCTTAATTTGGTCTTTGTCCGGTGTGATCGTGCATTCAGCAATGCCGCGCGTTTCGCGATTGGTGTTCAACCAGCGTCCGAACAGTTTCTCAAGGTTCGGCGTGGCTGTTTGTAGCTCCGGATTCAGGTGGCTGCTTTGTTTGAAGGCGGCTTGGGTCATGTTTTTAGAAACGGTCGTGACTGAGCGCGAAATACTCGCGCAGGAAATAGTCCGCGCGGCCGCTGTCGTCTTTGAAAAGGTGGAATTGGGCCAAAACAAGCAAGCCTTTCATGATCATGGCCTGAAGGCGTGCCTCAGCAAACCCAAAGTCGTAGTTGCAGGTGAAACCGACGCCGGCGTGAGACGCTGGTCCACCGGCAAAGACACGGGCCTCGCTTGGACCCCAGTCGATCAGACCGTCTGGTCCCATCGCGAATACCTGAAGCTGGAGTTTGCCGTCCGTTTCAGAAATCCTGACGCGCGCGATACTGTTCGTGTCGAGATTTGAATTGATCCAGGTGCCGAGCAGTGCCGTTCGACTGATCTCGGCATTCTGTGTTGCTACTTGATCAGAGATTTGTGCGAACTTCATTTTCTTGTTCCGTGGTTCTTATCCAACTGCGAATCATCAAACGATCTGAAGCGGGTCCCGCGGCGATCGGCGTGCGAGCATGAATTGTGCGACGGTTGTCGGAGAACAAAAGCTCGCCTTCGCGCATCAGGAAGTCGAGCGTTCGCGGCGTTTTCGAGATCAGATCTTCGAAATGTTCCAGCGAACGCAGCATGTCTTCGGAGAGTTTTTCTCCGGTCGAGTCGAGCGCGAGATCGATAGTGTAACGACGCCAGCAAATACTCGTCTCAGTCAGTATCGTGCGCCATTGAACGCCGCCGCCGCAGTAACTCGCCAACTGCCACGGCACACGCTCCGTTTCCAACTGCTCCAGCGTCCCGCTTCCTAATTGTTCATTTACCTCGCTGCGGATGGAATCGACGTCGAGAATTCGCGAGCGGCCACCGCCGTCAGGATCGGCGCGCACACAGACCATCGAGATCAACTCGACGGGCGGGTCCCAGTCGGCCGTGTCGGTGTGGAGTCGCTCGCTCTCGTGTCCGCCGCGAGCCGACAATAGGTCAGTCGAAGGCTGAATGTAGTGGACGAGCTGAGCGCGTGGCTTTTCATATGGGCGGGCGACCAGTTCTCCAAAAGCGCGATTCACCGCCACGAACACTTTATTGCCCTCATCAAATATGAGACCACGGATCAAAGCGCAATATGGCCACTGCGCGATTCGATCCTTGATGTCATTGATTAGCGCATCAAAGGCGACGGGTGCTGCGGCACGCACGTTTTCAAGCACTGATGCCTGCAACGACGTCGAGTAAAACTCTTGATTGTCATAGTCCGGCAAACTCTCCGCGGCACGCAGCAGATCGCGCGCGAGTGTGTCGGCGACGTTTACCCTGGCATTGTCTGGAAAAGCGATCACTGAAATGGAAAAGTCTTTTGTGCCTTTTGTGCTTCTTGTGCCTTTTCGTGGCTAATTATGCAGCAGTGTTGCATCTCGCTATTAACCGGGGGGAGGATCGTCGCGTGTGGAAACTGTTCACGCATGAATTCTTCCGTATAAAAGATGTGATACGTCAGGCATGATTCCGCCTCGTTGGACCATCGCCCATTGTCCTCGATGAACAACTCGCCGTTTACAAGCGAACACCAGCGCGCGTCGCGGCTAAGATCCAGCGCCGCTTCGCTTTTTCTCGACCGCTCAAGACGCCACTTAAGATTCTCTTGCCAGTGCGGATCGATAAAGGTGAACGCCAACCGTCCGTTGGACGCCAGCCTTGTTTCCAACTGCGAGACGAGGTCATGCATTTCCTCGAGCGTCGTGTGCGTAAAAACTGAATACGCAAGTACGATGTCGAATTCGGTTGCGAGATCGGGAATCGCAAGACCGGCGATGCCCGCCGGATTGAACGAACAGTTGTAGCGGTCGTAATGAAACCAATGAGCATCCGGAAACGACGTGCGGCCTTCCTCAATCGCATCACGGATCACATCGACGCAGTAATAGTTTTGTTGACGAATCTCACAAGCTGGATCGTACAGGATACCGCCCCGGTTGCCCCCGAAGTCGAGTACCCGTTTATTTGACCAATCGGGATGGTCCAGTTGCGCGTCGAAGTAAGCGAATTGCGTCGCCTTAACGGCCTCGGCACGCATTGCCCGTTGCTCGGGAGAACCGCGCCAGACGTGAACTTCTTCGATCATCATCCGTGTAATCCGCGTTCGGTTTCGCTTCTGAAACGTTCCAATTCAGCCGCCAATGGCGGCTGGAGATCTTTTAACCACGTCGCCCGCTTGATCACTGTGAGTCGATCGCGCAACAGGATCATTTCCTGTTCTCTGGTTTTCGTTTCTCCGGGAATGCCGCGTCCGTTACGCGAGTTGTCGTCGAAGCGACGTACGTGCGCGAGTACTTTTGGCAACACGACTACGCGGCAAAGATGACAAACGCGCATTTGAAACTCCCAGTCTTCGCAACAGTCGAGGTCTTCGGCGAACAGCGTCGGGCCAAGGCGGGCCAGCGCTTCACGGCGCACGGTGACTGAACATGTGTGAGCGGTGTTCGTGCTGTTGGTCCATAACCAATCGCACTCGCTCGCCCAACGCACGTCGCCCCCTGTGGCCGCGAGCAACCCGTTCTGTGCGAAGCGACTAGCCGCGTCCGCCTGGTGCTCGTAAAAGTTTTGACTGTCAGACACCACAGCCTCGGCATCCGGAAACCGTTCGAACACCTTTAACTCGGCGTCGAACTTCCCTGGCAACCAGACATCGTCGGAATCCAGAAAGCCAACAAACTCGCCACGAGCGAGTGGGACGCCGGCGTTGCGCGCTGCTCCCGCACCTGATCGCTCGCTTAAACTCATCAACCGAACGCAATCACCATAAATCCGTGTAACACATTCCTCTGTGTTATCAGTTGACGCATCGTCAACAACGATTACCTCGACGTCACCCGGCCGCTGATTCAGGGCGCTATTGATCGCCTCGCACACAAGTTGCGCTCGGTTCCAGGTAGGTATGATCACACTCAACTTCATGCAAAAAGCATCTGATGGTCGCCCGCCCGATAAGCAGCGATCGCATCCTCCAACGAGCGCTCGCGCGGCTCGTCGATCACCGTGAAGCAATCCTTTGGTCCATCGCCGCGCACCCACGACACTGCCGTCCTGCTTGCGGTCAACGCGGGCGTCGAGTACGTCGCCGAAAACCCAATACGCGACTCCTCGGATTGATTCGGGTTCGACGCGTGCAGGATCAACGGATGATGAAGACTCATCTCGCCCTCACGCATCACGATGTCGTGCGGCGATTCGATCTCCACCTGCGCCGTTAAACCCTGCGTCGTGAGGTTGTTCGGATTGGGACGATTGGCATGCGGCACCAGACCGAGTCGATGCGATCGCGGCACCACGCGCAAACAACCGTTCTCAGCGGTTGCCTCCGTCAGTCCAAGCCAAATCGCCGGCACAAACGCCTGGTCCACTCGCTCCGTGATACCGTCCTGGTGCCAACCCACAAATGAAGAACTCTGTCCGAACTTGTAAAACAAGCGCGTCGACTTGAGCAGAATGTTTGGCCCAATCAGTTGTTCCATGCAATCGAGGACGCGAGGATGAGTGCTCAACTCCCAGGCCCAACGAAAGTAAAGATGCGGACCATCGAGTCGCGTGACCCGCCCCCCAATCGCGTCACACGTCTGCTCGACGTCGGCGCGAAAACGCAGCACTTCCTCCGGCGAGAGAATCGGGATCGAGTGCAGGAACCCTAACTCCTCGTAATCAGCCAACTGTGCGTGAGTGAGAACGGAGGCCATTTTCTTGTCCGTCTAGAGGGATGGGGAGCAGTTTAGAAGACGGTTCCCCAAGGGTCAATAAAATCGCTACAATCCGAATACTCCATGTTGTTATTCCCGTCGAAGGTCTGCATTAACCTCGATCGCCGGCCTGAACGGTGGCAGCGAATACAACGCGCCTTCACCGCTCATGGCATTGAATCGGTTCAACGCTTTTCTGCGACCGATGGAAACGATGTCGCGCTTCCGCACGACTGGATTCACAGCGCCGGTGCGTATGGATGCCTGCTCAGTCACGTGCAAGTTGTTCGCGAAGCGCGCGACGCTGGCGCGGCAAGCGTTTTGATATTCGAGGATGACGTCGTTTTCGATCCTCAGTTCAAAGAAAAGTTTGCGAGCTTCATTCAGGAGCTGCCCGCCGATTGGGACATGCTATTCCTCGGGGCGCTGCACAAGGACGAGCCGGTCGTCGTTTCTGAACATGTTGCTCGCATTACGAAAGCGAATTCCACGTTCGCTTATGCAATCAGGAACACGGTGTTCGATGCTTTCATCGATTTGAACAGTCGAGCCGAACACGTGTTGGACATGAACAGCTACGTGTTGCAAGAGCGTTTCAACTGCTATTGCTTCATGCCGAATCTGGTCTGGGTCGAATCCGAATACTCCGATGTTCAGAATCGTCTGGAGAACCACTGGTATCTCGAAAAATCGCTCGTGCTGTTTGGCAGCCACATGGACCGGGTCTTGAGTCAGACCCAGATCGTCATCGCTCACGATAATGCGAATCTCGACTTCCTGGTCGAGTACTATCGCGAGTACTTCGCTCCATTCGTTTCAATCGAAATCGGCAACCCGGATTTCACAAGAGAGTTCCGCGTGATGTTGGACGAGCGGATCTACCTCGAAGCGATGGACATCCGAGCGAATCTGTTGATGTGCGAAGAGTACGATGCTGCGACGGGATTCTCGAAGGTCATCGAACTCACACCCGAACAGACAGACGATCTACGTCGGACACGCATCACTCGCGGGATCGATCTCCGTGATAATTCCTTTTCAAAGAACGATCGGTGTCACTTTCTAACGCGAAGGCCGGCAACAAAAATCTTCCAATCACCTAATCACGCGCTACGTCTATTCGGCGGTTCGACCAGTCGAAGGTGACTGCAATCCGCTTTGCCCCGTACTCGCATCACCTGCCGATCGCGATTAGTGTTCAGGTTGGTAACGAAGCGCACGATGAACCCGATGCGTGGTCCATCGGACGTATTCGGATTTGAACCGTGAACGATGTTTGTGTGGTGCAACGACATCTCACCGGGCTTTAAAACGACATCGACTGCCTGCGACTCGTCGACGTCCATTCGCAGACGTTCACCACGCTTGTTCAGCAAATTCGGATCCTGGACATTCTCGTGTTCGAGAAGCCCTTGCTTGTGAGAACCCGGAATCACGCGCATACATCCATTCGCAGGGCTCACTCACCGTTAGCGCAATCCACGCCGAAACTGACGGCGTAAGATGCCAACCCGAGTAGACGCTGTCCTGATGCCACGACGCATAACCCTCATCGTGCGGCGGCTTATAGAAAACCAGATTTCCATCAATCAGTATCTCCGGCCCAATCAGTTTCTCCACCGCATCCAGCACGTTCTCATGACTCGCCAGCCGGTACGCCCACTCGTAGCGCATATGCAACTGGTCCATCCGCCTCGGGCTGTCCCCTGCCACCACTTCAAGCTCGTCCCGAAACTCCCGCACCTCCTGATCCGAAAGCACGCGTATCGGAAACACGATTCCCTGCTCTTCAAACAGATCGATCATTGCAAGTAAAGAACCGAGTTGCGTTCAATGAAACCGCGGTATTTTTCACAGGCTTCTGCGTAATACTCAAAAGCGTCGCGTTCGTAGCCTTTCTCCTTGAAGATCCGTTTCATCCGTGATTTCCAACCGTTCTTTCCACTGAGATAGCCGGCCACGAACTGATCCCAGTCCAACAACCTTTCAACAAACACTTCATTCACGAACGCGCGCAACTTGCCATCATTCAAAACCGACTGCTGCGTTTTTTTATAAGCGCGCAGTAACTCGTTTTCTGCAATGCATTGAGCTTCGGTTTCCAAACGAGAGTCGATGCGATAGATGCTCAACAGATATCCGACCAGACTCGTCGGGAACAGTGCCGGGTTTGCTTTACCCCAGATGTGACGCTCGTCGAGCAACATGCCCGGTAGCGCGTTCTGCGCGAAGAAGTGTCCAATCTCCAGATCCGGCAGCGTCAACGCATCGTGGTCCATGAAGATTAGCTTCACTCGCCATTGCCCATCGACCCAAACGCTTCGCAACCCAACATTCCGCCCAACAAACGACTCACCGCGTGACTGACCGCGAACGCCCAACACCGTTCCCCACAACTCCGCGATCTGCCGCACTAACGACAAAAAGATCTGATTCGCGCGCTCGCGATTCGCTGGTACCGCCAACGCGGTATCGACATACCGCCCATAGCCCTTAAAAGCCACAGAAGGCGGAACGTAAACGCCCAGCACTTCATCGAGCAGCTCATCCGCAAACCTGACCGCGTCGTCTGCGGAATAATCAACGTCCTGATACTCCCGGAAATACTTCTCCGCGCCGTCATTCGACAAATACGTCGCCACCTTATCGACGCGAAACGAACTGGTCCCACACAAAATTGCCTGCGCCGGCGCGACGTGGCTCAGAAACTCTGCCGTCAACCCCATCTCACCACCGGTTACGGGCAGATTCTCACCCTCATCACGTTCGAAGACCTTGACGGCTTCCTTCATCGCCGCACGCATCTCACGAAAACGTTCCTCGCCAAACGCATGCGGCTCCGTGAAGTAACGAAAAGTCGGAGCAGGTCCGCCACCATTTAGCGCCGGAATCGAATACACCGTGTTCCGTGCCATGTAGCCCGGCATCGGCGCATCAACTCGATGGACCAGCCGAAAGATCGAACTCATCTTCGATCCGCTGCGCGCCTCGTAGCGCAACAGCCACTGCATACTGCCGCCATCCAGCCGGTGCGACGCCGGTACGTTGCGTCCATTCCGTTTGAAAACAACGCTCAGCGCATTACTGCCCTTACGCCCCGCACGCTTCAGCTCAAACTCAACATCACTTCCCGGAGGTTTGATCACCAACACGACGGTCGAGAGCGGATACTCAACGAGCGAATTAATCGCTGTGCTCGTACCCGAAGCAACCCAGTAGATCTTCGACGCGGTACACAACCGTTGCAGGATTCCCGCCTCATAATCCGGCAACATGCTCAAGTTGTGCCTGATCTCGGCGCCGAGGAATGCCGGCTGCGACACGTCAACGTCGCGCACGCCTTCCGTCACCGTCACATGCCGGAGCACCTCGCGCATGACGTCATCCGGCGTGAACAAGTAGCGGGCGAGAGTCAGCTTGCAATCACGGCGCGAGTGCTCAATGAACTCCTGAACCGCACCACCTGTCGTCTTAGACCCGCGAATAGTTCGATGCACTCGGTCCATTCGCGCGAGCCGCCGACGGAACTCGACGATGAACTTGCGAAGCTCCGTCGTCGAGTAACCCTCTTTCAACACCGACGACGCGATCGGGTTGTTCAACCCCGGTTGCTTGAGACGCAACTCGCTAAGCAACACGTCGAACTCTGCGAGGTTGTCGGGCTGAAGCTGAAGGATCTGGTTTTCTGCCATGAGAATCGCCAGCCGGCGAGTGTCCCACGACACGGACGGATTCCGTCCCAGCTCGAAGAGCTTCAGACAAAACGCATGTTGGTAGGTGCGATGAGCGAGGAATTCGTCAACGAGATCTATAGTGAAACTGTGTCCTCCCCTCGAGGACACAGCAGACACGGATTTCATCAAGATAGTTTCGCCCTGTGCTCGCTAAATCTTACCCTTAGGCTTCGGCTTGGGCTTGGGTTTGCCCTTGTCTTTGCCTTTATCTTTGCCTTTGTCCTTGCCCTTGTCCTTACCTTTATCTTTGTCCTTGTCTTTCTTCTTGTCTTTCTTTTTCTTCTTCTTCGGCGTGGGCAACGTGCCGAGGGCAACGACGAGCGCGGCGTACAGAGCTTCGGCGCAATCTCGTTTCAGGATGATAGCGACGGTGTCTGACCAATATTGATCGCCTTTGTCCTTGCCTTTACCCTTCTTGTCTTTCTTGCCTTTGTCCTCTTTGCCTTTGCCGTCTTTACTGCCTTTGCCTCCGGGCTGAGGCTTGTCCTTGCCTTTCAGTGTGCCGCCGCGTGGGCCACCTTTGGCGGTTGTCTTGCCGGCCATAACTTCCTCCTTAGGGTGAAGAATCTCTGTCTAGTCGCGCGTAACGTGTTGCGCCTTACTGTCGACTGCTCGGATTAAGCGGTGCGCGGCGGAACCGCTGGTTCAAGTTCAGAACTGGCGCCCGCGCGGGCGCCGAGACTCCCGGAGCCGCCTGTTGATTGCCGCAAACCGCATTTGGCGACGGGCTTCCGGGATTACCAACTCGGAACAGTCCCCATGCGCCAAGTAATGCCTGGTCGGGCAAATAGGCGGTGTAGAGGTAGTCGCCGGCCTTTCCGAACTGGCCTCCGGCTTTGTCGATCACGAGATCGAAGTGATCGCTCGAGCCGTGGTTATCGCGCGATCCAAGCCATTGCGAAAGATTGTTGTTACCAATGATCGTCGAATTGTTCTGATAAGGATTTCGTTGCCACTGGTGACCATGGATTGTGAAAACCTGCGAGTCGCCCGTGCCCATCGGATGGGTCATGCGGAACCGCACTTTGTCGCCGATGCCCGCAGTGAAGATCGGAGTCTTCGGTTCGCCAATCGCTACTGATGGACTCGATCCCGGCTGGACCAGCAGGTTCGACGTCATACACGAGAAGTCTTTAGCCGAGCTCAGGTAACGCTGGCTCCTGGGTTCAGTACGGTAGTTGATCGCGCTGGAAGTAGACGACGTAATCAACGCATCGCTGATCATCACCGAGAACTCTCGGAAGCTGTCGCTTCCCGCTGTTACCGTTGCTGACGCGCGAGATGTCGCCGGTGGTCCACCGGACGGATCGCACGAGCGCAGGTTTCCAGCTTCACCGCACTGCCAGGTAGATCCCGCAGGCTCGATGATCATCTGTCCAAACAATCCATTCGGGTGCTGGAACATCGGGTCCGACGCAAACAGATTCAACGCGCCAAACTCCACCGGAGTATGTGTCAACCCGCCATCCGCTTTGCGATCGATCTTGCCCGCGTACCACGTGTATTTGATCGTCTTGCCGAAACCCACAACCTGATCCGTGCCTCCCTGCCTGTTCCAGCCGACGTTCATGCCCTGGCTGGTGAACGCGTCGTAACTAAGGAGCTGCGGATGCAAACCGACAGACTTCGACGCTTTCGAGTTGAACTTGTTCGTGTAGGGCGACGGCCAGCGGAAAGTCTTGTCGAAGATCCGCGAGTTCGGATTGATTGCGTTCGTCAAATTAACCTCGATGCAATCACCCGCATTCGCACGCAGGATCAACGGTTCGATTGGTACGCCTGTTTTGAGCCTACCGTTCGCGTTCAGGTCTTCTGAACGCACGTACATGATGCCATTGAGCGTGCTAATCCAGCCTGACTGTGGTCCGCGATTGTTGAAGACCAATTGACCCGCAGCTTGGGGCTGGTTCGACAGCGCCCGCTGCGAAGTCACAGCAGTCACGTTGAAAACGCGTCGCTGCGATGCCGGCAGGTTCGCCAGGCACGTCGAGTAAATAACTGGCGCGGTTGGGCCAACGGGATTGTTTGGCAGCGGCGCCAATCTCGTCGCCGATGTAGTTGGATCGTACGAGCGGAATATGCCCCAGAGTCCCTGAGCCAACCCGTTTTCGTCAAGACTCGGACTGTATAGATAATCGACGCAGTTAGCGTTCGACATACCGTCCGGACACTTCCGAACCGAAGTTGCCGGAGCAATCGGGTTCGGCGCAGACGACGCCGGCACCTTGAACAGCAATTCAAAGTGTTCTGACAGACCCATCGGCTGGTTACTGCGATAACCCGAATTCTGCCATGACGGCTCGGCAAACCACGTTGGTCCCATCAGGTTGAACTGGTGAGCAAAAACATGCGCGCCGACAAGCGTGCGGATCTGAACGTTGTCGTTCTGGTACGCGCGCAACAGAGGAGTAATCGGATCAGGAGCAAAATTCGGATTTGCGATCTTGGCCGAGGCGTTGTCGTAGGCGTAGGACAGATCCTGCGACGCGCCGACGCGGAACGGCAGTGGCTCGTTGTAGTAGTTCACCGATTGTGTGCCGGTGATTGGAGTAATGTTGCCGGTGCTCACGAGCCGGGGCCTTACTTCATTGAACTCCGGAAAGACAGTGGCGTTGATAGCGTGGTTCGGATCGCGCCAGCCGATGTTCTTCGCCGGATTCGGCGCAGTCTTTGATGCGGCGTCGTAGGCGAGTTGCAGATCCTGGAACTCCAGCATGAACTCGCGATAACTATCCTGTGGATTCGTGGTGATGATTTGGGCCTGCCAGCTTGTTGGACCACCATCAGGACGGACCGGTGGCGTGTTGATTGTTCCACCGCCCATCGGGCTACCGTCGATTGAACTCTTCCACAGTGAGTCCTTCGGTTCTACTACCAGTCCTGCGTACAGACCTACCTGCTGGTGCGTCGATGGACCAAAGTGATCGTGCGTGAACACGGTGCGGAGTGTGCGATCGACGTCCTGACTGTTGACGACCGGATCGAGATACCAGCGTTGCACCGTCGTTTGCGCGCCCATCCACGCGTTCGCGCACTGCGCGGGCGGGTTCGGACCAGCGCAGATCTCAGCCGGCGGCGCTTTCGGAGTCAAGGTAGTCGCAGGACAACCAGGGCACGCCGTCCACGAACCGCCGCTGTTGATCGCATGAAGTATCTCGCGCACTTCGTCGGGACTGAACGTTCCGTCTTCGTAGTTGAAGCCGTTGCCGGCGCCGTCTGACGAGGTAACGTCAAACTTCACGAGGTGAATGTGCTGACCGAGGACGTCGGTCGGAGTGCGCACCTGAAAGTCGTCGACGAGGTAGTAATTCGGCACGAGGTTCGTATGCCAGTACTCGACGATGTCGCCGGAGTTTCCACGGAAGAAGAGTGGCTCAGGCGCGCGCCCGGAACCGCCCGGTGTGTATTGCAGCGTCGGCTTAACGTCGTTCCACAATGTAAGCATTCGTTGCTGCGGGTAGTGCCAGCCCGCCTTGTTGAGTGTGACGTTGAGCTGGATCGCCGCTGCTTTGTAGCGACGCAGAATCTGCTTGCTGGTGACCGGATCGACGTTGATGGCTTTGCCATTGTCGTCCACAGCGGGATCCGCGAACGGCGCGCCGAGTTGTGGACCAAGCGGCAAGCCGTTCACGATGAATCCGGTCGGCGGTATATTCTGCGTCATGTGGGGCGCGCCAACGGGAGTTGACGGGCATGAACCCGCGGTGCCGTCCGGTAAAAATGATGAATAGCAACGCTGGCTGAAGAACTTGATCGCAACGTTCTCAACGTTGGTGCCTTTTTCGGGAAGCTGTTTCGCGGCGATGGTCGCGAAGTCTTTGCTCCAGTCAAACTGATCGTGCTTCTCGTAAGCGATGCTGCCGCCGGTGACGACGTGGCGCGGCAGTCCACCATCCAGGAATCCACCTGAACCGTCAGGAGCGAAATCAAACGGCGGATGCGGTGCGCGCATGCCTGCTACGCCCGGAATGAAGAACGGAAAACCAGGATTGACTGTTACGTTCGCGCCGGTCGGATCGGGTGCCGCGGGAGTGCCAAAGACGATGTTTCCGTTTTGGATGAACACCGGCGAAGGCATCGGCGCCATCGGTATGGTGGGCATCGGCACGAGCGCGGGATTCGGTGTCCCTGCTTTGATCTCGCCGTCGGGAAGCGCGCGTGTCCCTGCCACCGGCACACCATTCGAGTCTAATGTCGATCCTTCTTCGAACGTGTCATGCGTGCGCCACATGGCCCACATGCCCGCCGCGAAGTGCGGATAAAAGTGACAGTGGAAAATCGAGTCGCCGACAACCTTGTTGCGATTACCGCTGCCGTTGAACGTCATTTCCAACGTGTAGCTCGCGCCGGGACTGATCATCTGGCTATCGAGGTACGCGCTCTCGTCGCTGTTGGGCGATTGCAGCCACTGATGCGCGTGCTGGTGATGCACGTGCGTCGCGACAGTGCCGCCGTGATGAATTCGGAACTTGATGTGATCGTTGATGTAACTGTGATAGACGTTCGACGGATCGTCCGGGTAGTAAGCCTTTGTCGCTTTCACGAGCGGCGCGAGCGTGTATGCGGTACCGGTCGTCGGCACTCGCGCATTCGCGCAGCTTGGATCCGGAGTTCCGCTATCGCCGAGTTGCGCGCTCGTGCAAAGCACTGGCGGCGGCGCGGGTGGTGACGGAGGATTCGACGGAACCGGAGGCGATGGCGGCAAACTCGCGAACGGAGGCAACACGCTCGAATTCGCAGGTCGATCGACCAGCATCGCCGGATCGCCAACTGACCATGCACTCAGGAAGAACTCTTCAAATTTGCAATCGACGCAACCACCCATCGGTCCAACACCGATGCGGTTCGCGTAAACCTCAGCACCGATACCACCCGTGCCAAAGTTGATCGCGAAACCGTCGAAACCGGCATTGACCGTGCTCGCCATCTGCGGGTCGGTGAAGACGGGAAACGCCTGCGTCGCGATCTGTCCAACTTCGTGATAGATGATCGTCACTTCACGATACGGCTGTTTGCGATCGGGCGCGGCCGGGTTCGCACAGAATAGCGGACTGGCGCCGCTGCCGTTGTTTGCAGCGTTGCAGGGCGGCTCCGGATTGTTAGCTCCGGTTGTGCCCTCGAAACGTCCGCGCGTTGGGACCGGTGATGATCGCCGTCAGATCCGTGTAGACGAGATTGCCGTTCGTATCGAGCATTTTAAGGATCGGCGTGTCGGCAGGAATGGGCGTGCCATCGGACCACGTCGAACCCGCGGGATAGACTGCGTTGTAATCGATCACGGGTTGACCGCCGGCGGTTTTGATCGGATTTCCGCTGCCGTCCTTTTTCGTAGCGAGTGCGAGCTCCTTCTGAGTGACCTGGCTGCGATACCACTCGGCCTTCTCCGGCTGCACGTTCAATGCGCCGAACAAGCCACGACTGACCTGCCCGAGTGGTGCGGCTTCGTTGTCACCCATTGAATACAACAGGTACGTTCCTTCATTCCTCACGTAGAGCGTGTAGATCTGCGTTGGCGGCGGCATCGGACTTGGCGCCGGGGTTGCGCTCGCGAGACTTGAGCTGTTGCGGCCAACAAACGAACCGTCGTCAGCGCTGCTGACTGCCCACTCCTGTCCCTGAATGTGAAGTGAAACTTCCTGAGTGCCAACCGGAGGGTTCTGCGGAGTGGAAGCTTGAAAAGCCGACGGTGGAATCGCGTTTGTAAACGTTACTTGCAGGCAGTCGTTAACGTTTGCTCGCAATACGATCGGTCGCGGTCGTTTGCCCGGGCGCATTTGAAGATTGGTTCCGGTGCCGGTCGTGTCTCTTCTCAATGCGAAGATGAATGCATTCGGGATCGTCGCGCCGAGGCGATTAAGCATGATCGCTTTGGGTATTGCGACGACGTCGGCTTTCACTAAGCGCGTACCCGCCGGGCATGGCGGTGGCGTCGGCGTTGCCTGGGCAGTCGCCGGCGTCGCTGGTGCGGCGTCAGTTTTTGCGACGTTAGTTTCAGCGGGTTTCGCTTCCGTCACGCCGGAAGTTTTCGCCGCGACCTTCGCAGTGGATGCGGTTACGGGCGTGCTCGCTTCAACAACTGGTTTCTCGACTGTGACGTTCGGCGTTTGCGCACGTGCCGCAGTTACAGCAAACAAACTGAGGCCAAGCATTGTTAATGAGGTAACAACGGCAACGGGGGATCTGAAACCGAGCATGTCTAACTCTCCTTTGTGAACTCTCCAGAATGGCGGACACAAGTAGATCGAGAAGCCAAGTGAACACGGGCTGGTTTCGGGGGAGGAAACATTAGTTTACGCTGGTTTCAGAGTGCGGTTTTACCAGCAGTGAGAAGAACAGGACGACCCTGAGATATGACAGCCGAAGCGTAGTTTCCTTTAACTTTCCTGTCAAGCAAAATAACTTGCAAGATCGTTTTTAGAAACACTTTAGCTACGCGTCGGTTACTTGCGAGACGAAGCGGACTGAATGAGATCGAGAATCTTCGCCGGTGACGACAATCCGTACGCTCGTGTCCACTGGTCAGCGGCTTCATTGCCGATCAGAACCATCGGCGTGTGATCGTTTTTGTTGGTGACGCCGGCTCCCAGCGCCTGGAGCAACGAATCGATCTCGGATTTGTCGCCGGTGACGAAGGTCCAACCCGGTTCGGCTTTGAACTTTTTCGCGAAAGCCTGCAATCGTTCGGGAGTATCGACCGTCGGATCGACGCTGATCGAGATCAGTTGCACATCGAGTCCGCGCGTGCGGGCTTCCTGCTGCACTCGGCGAAACGTCGCGGCTAACGAGGGGCAGATAGCAGTGCACGTGGTAAAGACGAAATTGATCGCGACGCTTTTTCCTTTGATTAGATCGTTGTAGAAGTTGAGTTGCTTCCCGTTTTGATCGAGCACGCGAGCGTGTGGGATTTTCGCTGCGCTGAAAGAATAGCTTTCGGTTTTGGGAATAGAAGGGTCAGCGGCAGGGTCGACGGGGTTAATCTCGGGCGGCACATCCGCGACCTCAGTCTTGGTTCGACGTAAATCCATCCCACACTTCCGGCACTTCGCGCCACGCTTCGTCGACGTGACGTCCGGATGCATCGGACACGCGTAAACGACTTTCGTTTGCGTTTTCGTCGTCTTGCTCGTTTGGGCCGTGGCCTCGTACCCAGCGGTGAATAAAGTCGCGATGACTAATAAAACGATCCCTGTTGCTTTCTTCACTGTAACCTCCCCTCGATCTGCTCTTCACGCTGACGTCGTCAACTGACATCGCGCCGAGTTTTTCTGCTGGACAATCTTAACCTTACTTGGTCGAAGTGTTGGTCTTGCCAGCGGAATGTCTCCGTCTTTCGGTTCCACATAGATCTCAACTATGCGTTGCTCGCGATAACCTCCATCGATTGCACGAATTCTTTCGGCGCTGATCTTATGTTCCCTGATCAAGTATTCCCGGGCACATGATGCACGCGTCTCCGCTTCACCCGGATGAGCTTCGCGGCCTGCATACGCAATGATGTAGATTTCGGAGTCAGTAACTGAAACCGCATGCGAGGCCGCGCTGTCGAGCCGGTAGCGTTCGTGTGTTGGTTTAAGGTCGCCATATTCGTCGAACTTACCAAATGAGTCGGCCTGCTTGCGTCCTACTGGCAGCCGGTTTTTTGCGTCGGGACAACGCAGCTTTTCATCAGACGTCGTTGGCATGTAATAAAAGCCTTTTACGATTTTGAACGTCGTGTCATCGACGAGAATGCCGAACCCTTCCTCGTAATTAACGTAATGAACTCGATTCTGTATGTGACCGTCAGTATATTTCTGATACTTGCTCTCGTCGATTTTCAGATCGGCCAGAAAGACATTCTCTTTGGCAGTAACCCAGATGCTTGTGACGGTGTCCTTTTCGACGTTCCATCCGTAAGGCCATCCCTTTTCGCAAGGTCCATCCGAGTACTCAACACGAATATACTGCTTGTCCCGTTCGTAAGTTGACCCGCCGGGAGGGTTTGACACTCCAAGGAGTCCTTCAACGTCGCGACGAGTGGCCTGCAACGGCACCAACCCGCGCCAGCCTTTCGCCCTTTCATCCTGAACACTCCTGACTTCGGCGTGCGTCATGATCCCGAACGTCGCCAAGGTCAGAGTGAACAAGATTAATAGAATCAACAGTCGCTTCATTGATTTATCCCGACCCAGCCACTCACCGGCACGAATTTCTTTTCTTTCAGATCGACCATGACGATGTACGCGCCCATCGCCCCGACGCGACGATTTGGACCGTAGGTGATTGGAGGCGTCAGGCCGGTCTGAAAGTTGTAAAAGCCTTCGAGCGCCTGGATAAGTCTCTCACGGCTCAAGTCCTTGCCCGTTCGTTTCAAAGCCTCAATCAAGATCCTGGCGGAACTGAAAGCCGAAACCTGAGCCGCAAGATGTTTCGGCGCTAACTTATACTTTTCTCCCAGCAAACGGAACTCTCTTATCGCTTCTTCACTTTGATCGGCGGGACCGGTCGGGAACGTGCAGAAGACTTTTCCTTCGAACCCGGCGGGCGCGTCGAATAGCGCCTGACTTGCGGTTCCGCTTTGCACGAAGATCTGGGGAAACCAGTTAACGCTGGCGGCTTCCTTCATCATCGCCGACAAATCGGTCGCACTTCCCATAAAGAATACACCGTTAACATTCGCCTGCTTCAAACGCGTGACTGTTTCCGCTGCGGCGAAACTTCCCGCCGAGTAGGCCACGACGTGCGGCGCCGTTAACTTTTCTTTCTGACTCTCATCTTTTAGTGCGTCAATAACGCTAGTCGCCAGATCACCGCCGGAATGCACGGCGCCCAGCCTCAACGATTTCGACTCCGGCTTCTTCAACACGAAACTGATCAGCGCCCGCGCCTGTGTCGCAGCGCCGGACAGCACATAAAAAATCTGACGATTGAGCGGCGCGCCGATCTTCGGATCGAGCGTGATCGGTCCAATGAGGGGCACTTCCTGCTCTGCCAAAAATGGCACGATCTCCTTTTCGACGCCGGCGATCATTAGTCCCGCTAGCGCGAAAACCTGCTCGTTCTTGATCAACTTTTCGACGTCTGCGCGCGTGATCGCGTTCGTATCAACTGCGACCGTCTTGAGTTCAAGCCGGCGACTGTAAACGCCGCCCTGCGAATTTATTTCAGCAAACGCTGCGGCTATGACGTCTCTTGTTGCCAGCGACAACTCACCGACTGGACCAACAGTCGGAAATGCCATGCCGATCACGATCTTGTTTTCAGTGACACCCGGATCGACGTCTGTCCCCAAACGCTTGAGATAGACAACCAGATCGTCGAGATCTTCTTTCGACATCTGATACCGAGGCATCACGTAAAGCAGTTTGTTTCCGGCCGGGATCAGCCCGCGAGTAATCGCCAATTCGATCCCACGAGCCGTGTAGGGCGGATGCTTGCGTCCATTGACGTGCGTGACGCCGTAAGGCTTTGTGAGTGCTTCCCACTTCACATTCGACGGACTGATCCCGCCTTCAACTTTTCCCTGCCCTGCAAGGCCATGGCAGTTTGCGCACGGCACCACATCGCCTGAAAGTTCGAGCGCTGCGTCGCCGACGTAAGCGCGTATGTCTTTCCCGGATGGACTCGTGCCCTGGAGGTAGATTTGCTTGCCGCGGATTTCCTGGGGCGTGAGCGGCTGTTGGGCCGGCGTTGTTTGACTGGCGATAAACGCCAGGATCCCAATAGAGACAGCGCTCAGAAACCTGTGGTAAGAAAAAACTCTCGCGCAAAGGCACAAAGACGCAAAGATAGTCCTCGGAAAGACTGTAGCGCTTTGCGCCTTTGCGCCTTTGCGTGCCAAAACTTTTCGGTATAGCTGCTTTTCGTGCAAAGCGGTTTGAAGAATTAGGGCTTGGCAGGTGCTTGATCGTTGACGACGCTTTCGACAACCTTGACTATCTCTTCGCTCTTCGCGAGTCCAAACGCTTTCTTCCACAGACCGGTGCGTTCGTTGCCGATGATGAATATGTTGACGTGCGACTCTTTAGCTTCGACAAACTGACCGAGTTTCTTGAGCGCAAACTCAACGCTCGCTTTGTCGCCAGTCAGAAAATACCAGCCGTCTTTCGCCTGAAGTTTCTTCGCATACGCTTTCAAGGCTGTAGGCGTGTCGACGGTCGGATCAACGCTGATCGAAATGATCAGCGCGTCTTTGCCGAGTCGATCGGCGAGTGCTTCCTGCACCTTTTGCATGTTGCGCATGAGCGGCAAACAACTTCCCTGGCAGGTCGCGAAAAAAGAGTTGATGATGACCGTCTTTCCCTGAAGCAGATCGCTGTAGAAGCGCATCTTTTCGCCGTCCTGGTTCACCAATTGAATGTCGCTGAAGTATTTCTGCGCGGACGACTGTTCGGCTTGTTGTACTTGCGCACTGGCTGAAACAAACGCGAGAAGCAGAACCAGGGGCAGTAAGAATTTCGTCATTTTGATCTCACTTTACGGCTGAGAGCGTTAGCGGAGTTGACTGGTTGAACTCAAGTCCCAGTGAAGCACTTTGGACGAAAACATAGTATACGCCGGGGTTTGGTGGCACAAAGCTCATTTCGTAAACGCCATCGCCAACGGACTTCGCGTCTTCGCGATGCTGCCAGATGCCCGGAGCGAGAAACACCAGCACCCGCACGTCGTCGAGATCCATTCTTGGCTTGCCGGTCTTCGTTTCGAGTAATCGGAAACGCAGATCAAAGCGTTCCCCGACCTTCGCTAGTGCTCGTTTCGCTAACGGGTCGATCTTGTATGCAGTCTCGGATTGCTTTGGCGCCGCTGGATTTTCAGCGATCGTGAGGTTGAAACAGTTCACGATCCGCGGCGAGTCGAGGAGAAACGCGACGTCGTAGTAACCAGCGCCCGTCAGCCGCAGCGTCGTTGTGTAAACGCCTCGCTCTGTTTCGCGCAGACTGTTATCGAGGACGAGCAACGCGCGCGGATCGCGTTTGTAGTTTTGAAAACTTCCCATCGGTGCGGCCATGCCTTCGGTGTAGTAGTAGATCATCTTGTCGGCGGGATTTGCGACCAGCACAGCACCATCTTCAGGCGCGGGAACGATCGCGTCAGCCAGCGAAGTGGAGCGCGATTCTGAAGGTGCTTTTTGTCCGGCGGGAAACTTTGTGATCGACGCTTCTTTGCCGAGATCGGCAATCCTGATCATCGAGACGAATTCACTTGCCGCGGATCGAATATACGCAAATTGCCTGCTGAAGGTGATCTGGTCGGCGCCTTGACCCGCCGCGATGTTATGAATCACGCGGTTCGACGAGAGATCGATCACGTGCACTGTGCTCGAGCGAGTGTTGAGTGCAAATCCGTAACGCCCGTCGGGCGAGATGCGAATGGAACGCAAACCCGGCTCGCCCGCGAGTCGCGCCAGTACGTCATGTTTCGCACCCCCGATCGCAGCGATCGATCCACCTTCGTCGACTATGTAGAACGTCTTGCCCAACGAGGAGTATGCAATTGCGGTCGCTTGTGTCCCGATTGGGATTCGTTTGACTTCGTCAAGCTTGCGAACCTCGATGACAGAAACATATTCGCTGTCCTTGTTTGTGACAAAGGCGAACGTGTCGTCGTCGTTCAGGGCTATTTCATGGTGACCGAGGCCGGTCCTGATGTGACCGAGCGCCTTGTTTGCAACGGTATCGATCACTGTAACGCCGCTCTCATTCATAGCGTCGCCGTTGTTCCCAACCCACAAGTAGCGCCCGTCATGCTGCAACACAAGCCGGCTTGGTTTCACACCGGCGTCGACGTTCGCGATCACTTTCCACGTCGGAACGTCGATTACCGCGACCTGATTCACCGCCGGCATCGATACGTACAGCCGTTTGTTGTCGCGGCTCAATACCCAGTCTTCACCCGGACTCTTCAACACAATCAGCGTGTAGAGTTTGCTGCCGCCAAAACCGCTCAAAGGATCGATTACTGAAATGTTTGGTTCGTTGTTCAACGCCAGGATGAAATAGGCGTTCAAATCAACTGTCGGGCGTTTTGTGAACGACGACTGTAAAAACGATTGCACCTTCTCGCGACACGCGCGTACGTCGGAGATCTGTTGTGACGCACGCTGATCGACCCATGCGACCGGTCGCAGGTTGCTAAGCGGCACGCGGCCATTCGTGCCGGAAATCTTGAACCTCACCGTCGCTTCTTCGTTTGCGATCGGCTCGGCAGAACGCACGGGCTGCACGCTGAATTCGACCGAGATTCCTTCGGCGGTGAACGTCTGCGGAGTCGCGGCAGGCTTCGGGGCTGTTGTTTTAGTCTGCTGCGCGCAAACATGGGCAAACGGAGTTGTCAGTAGCAAGGAAATGAGTGTGAAGAATTTGATCCGCATAATGTGTTTAGAAAGAGAGCTGAGAGTGAGTAAATTGCGAAAAGGCGCGACAGTTTTGGGCTGCCGCGCCTAATCTAAATGTGGTCATCGTCCTCACCCCGACAACCACTGGGATGGAAGGATTCACCAACCATCCTAATTGCCCCAGACTATAGCCGGGGTCGCCGGCAAATGCAACCGTCACCCATCGCATAAGAAATGCCTGTGACTACCATCAAGAATCATGATGGGCCGGAGATGCTGCTCCAGACCCACATGGTTAAAAAGAACCCGTAGAAAATCGCGAGTGCGACAAGTGCGGCACGACGCCACATCGGCGGCCGCAGTTCAATCGGAAGCAAGCGAGTGTTGACGTAAAGCAGATGAAGCGAACTGATGATGAAAACGATTCCCGCCATGTTCGCGCCCAATGCAAGCAGGACGATGGGTTGAGTTAGACGCATCGCAATAATCCCCCACAACGAGATCACTGCGAGCGTAACGTAATACACCACGCGCACGTCCCCGCCGCGCCATGCGCGTATGCGTGCACTACCCGTCCAAAGAATGTCGGTGATCGCACGTGTCATGGCGTCGAGGATATCGAGTTGTGTCTTGAAGAGGATCCAAACGCCCAGGAAAGCGATCGTCAGACCAAAAAAGGCGCCTTTCTGAGCACCGACCGCCTGTGCCAGCGCAGCGGCAATCCCGAGTCCGCGAATTTCGCTGCCGGCAGGTACGAACGTTACGTAGAGTAATGCCGGCAACGCCATACCGAGTATCGCGCCTGTGAAGTAGACGCCCCACTGATCCACACGCACGAGCCGCCACCAACCCTTCCAGCGCTCCAGCGCCGCGCGATCCGGCTTGAACGTGCTGCCCGAGTGAGCCAGCGAGACCTTCTTTCCTCCGACGGCGGCGGGAATAAAGCCGACGATACTACTCATGCCATAGCCTTTGTCGCGTGCCCAGTTGCTCAAGGTTAGATTGGCAACACCGCCGCCGCCTGCGTATGCGGCGAAAGCGCCGAGCAGAAAGAAATCGGCCCCCGCAGGGACGAATTGAAAATTGCCAGTATTCAGATCGAAGCCCGCAAAACCAGCGACGCCGGCGGCCCAGTTATGTCCTGGAACAAACATTACCGCGAGCAAACCAAGTCCGCCGATAATCGCCGCGACCATGATCCAGTTTAAGTATTCGAGCGTGCGTTCAATGCGACGACCGACCATCAACACGGCCGCACACATCAGGAAAAGCCCGACGCCGATCAGGTAAACCGTTCCCGTTTCAGCTGCGCCCGGAAGACGTTGCGCCCAAAGAAAGAAAACTGCGCCCGCCGCCGCGCCTGCCCAACCCGGCCAGCCCATTTGCAGGAAGAACAGAATCGAATAGAACCACGCCCAAAACGTTGAGTGTGGACGCGTGCGCATGAATCCGGTGAAGACAGGTTCGCCCGTCGCTAACGTGTAACGCATCACTTCGACGTTCAGTAGCGTTTGCAGTAGCGCAGCGACACCGACGATCCACAGTAGCGAGAGTCCATACTTCACGAACGCCGCCGGGCCAAGCAGAAATTCACCGCTGCCGATCGAAACTCCGAGTGCGATCACGCCTGGTCCAATCGCGCTGAACCAACCGAGTCCACGCGGAGTTGGCGCTGGTGGCAACTCGTCGATGCGCCACGGATCGAGTCCGGAACGTGCTTCTGGCGATCGCGATTCCGGAGCGACGGTTTCGACTACCAGGGGTGTCGTCATATATGATTCGCCTCTGTTTGGGTTGATAAAATCATGAGCCAACCTGTGCACATCAGGATTGCCGAAGCCTCGGATGCAAGGCAGATAATGGCCGTTATCAACTCCGCCTTTAAGGTGGCGGAGGAATTCTTCTGTTTTGAGGATCGGATCACGCTGGAAGAGGTCGAACGACTCTTCACTACCGGCTCGTTTCTGGTCGCCGAGAGTGACAGAGTACTAGTCGGATGCGTTTACGTCGAGCTTAAAGATGGCGATCGGTCGTACCTGGGGCTGCTTTCAGTCGATCCTTCACAGCAGCAAAGCGGGCTTGGTTCGTTGCTGATGACGGAGGCTGAAAAACACTGTCGCGAGAGGGGGTGTCGCGTCATGGATATCTGGATTGTGAATCTTCGGACGGAGCTCACGCCGTTTTACCAACGACGTGGCTATGTGGAAACTGGAACGCTTCCCTTCCCGCCTGAAGTGCAAACGAAGCAACCGTGTCATTTCATCACGATGGCGAAATCGCTATGAAGCTGGAGTGGTGAATCAGTGGCTCCGAAAAAGGACGATACAACCGAGACGCTCTCGATCGAAGGACGCGAGGTCCGCATAACTCACCCGGATAAGCCGTACTTCACTAAGCAAGTCAAAGTCACAAAGCTCGATCTCGTTCGTTATTACCTGGCGATCGCACCGGGGGCGCTCAATGGCATTCGCGATCGGCCGATCGTGTTGAAGCGGTTTGTAGACGGCGCGGAGGGTCAGCCGTTTTATCAAAAGCGCGCGCCGGAGAATCGGCCGGAGTGGTTGCGCACTGTCACACTCTTTTTTCCTTCAGGACGCGAAGCGGAAGAAGTCGTGGTTGACGATGCTGCGGGTCTCGCGTGGATCGTCAATCTCGGTTGTGTCGAGCTGCATCCGCACCCTGTTCGCGCCGGCGATCTGGACCATCCTGACGAGTTGCGCGTCGATCTTGATCCTGGTCCGGGAGTTAAGTGGGACGCTGTTCGCCGCGTCTCGATGGAAGTGAAAGCGCTGCTCGAGGAGATGGGCTTGCGCGGTTGGCCCAAGACCAGTGGTTCGCGTGGTATGCACGTCAACGTCAGGATTGAACCGCGCTGGACGTTCAGCGAAGTGCGACGTGCGGCGGTGGCGTTGTCACGGGAGATCGAGCGACGAGTGCCGAAGCTGGCGAGTTCGAAGTGGTGGAAGGAAGAACGGCACGGGGTGTTTCTCGATTACAACCAGAACGCGAAGGACCGTACGACGTGCTCGGCGTATTCGGTGCGGCCGCTGCCTGATGCGCGTGTGTCGATGCCTTTGCGTTGGGATGAGGTGATGGAGTGTGACCCGGCAGATTTCACGATCCTGACGGCGCCGCAGCGGTTCGCGGAGATTGGCGATCCGCATGCGGAGATGGACCAGGCGGCTGGTTCGCTCGAGAAGTTGCTTGAGCTTGCGGATCGTGATCAGGAGTCTGGGCTGGGTGATGCGCCGTGGCCGCCGCACTTCCGCAAGATGGCGGGTGAGGCGACGCGCGTCGCGCCTTCACGCGCACGTTCTGCTGGATCGACGAAATCCGCGAAGAAGCCGGCGAAAAAGCCGCGCATCAAGATGCCACTGATCGTCGTCGCAAACTCGCCGGATAAGGAAGCCGCATTGGCCGGTCTGGAACGCTGGAAAAAGAAACACCGAAAGATCGCGAAGTTGATCAAAGTGGAAGATGTTTTAGTCGACTCGATGCGGGGTCGCTCCTCCACCTGGACACGCATCCGCGTAAACCTCCGCAACGTGCCCGAAGACCTCCGCCCACCCGCGGAACCCCCCGACCCCGACGACGACCCCACCCGCGAGTGGCGCGAATATCGCAGGGCGAAGCCCGAACCAGGGGCATAGCCCCCAAATCTTTGGCATGCTGACGGCGGGGCAAAGCCCCGCCTCACATCCGGCGGCGAAGCCGTCGACTCAACCAACCACACGTTACCCACCCACCGACCGTCGGACCAACCCGCACTCGATAGGTATCAACTCCCACTCGCGGATCCGTTTTGACTTTCTACTCGCAAATCCGTACCGACTTATCGCAATCGGTATCGACTCCTACTCGCAGATCGGTGCTGACTTATCGCAATCGGTATCCACTCCTACTCGCAGATCGGTGCTGATTCCTACTTGCAAATCAGTGCTGACTCCTGCTCGCGGATCGGGACTAACTCCTGGTAGCGGATCGATCCGGCTTGAACGCGGATCAAAGTTCCAACTGGCAGTCCCTATATCGCAGATCAAGTTATCGATTCCACTTGGCGGATCGGTTTAGTCTGCAGCCGATTCGTGCGGAACTCGATTCGCGGGCAGGCAGAGCTCCTACGTCGCGGCTTCGCCGCCTGATGTGAGGCGGGGCTCTGCCCCGCCGTAAGCCCCGCAAAAGAATAGGGGCTATGCCCCTGGTTCGGGCTATGCCCTATCGCTTCCTAACAGGTCGCCATTGAATCAGATCATGATTCAACAGCAGCGGCTCATCCTCCACCGGTCGCCCCTGCCAAACTCGCGCACTCGACCATCGGTATTCGGCAGCGTGGTCAACCAGCCCGGCCCGCACGGGGTTCTCGTGAATGTAATTAACCTTCTCCATAAACATCCCCTCACTAAATACCGGCAAGACATTCTTTTCTGTCTGCCATAATGAGTGCCTGTACTTCCGATCCCGCTCCTGATGTTGAAGCTTGGCGAGTGAACTCTCATAACTGTTCACTTTCAGGTAGTCGATAATTCTCCGAGCAGTGATCCCTTTTATTACCCGCAGAAGATTGGAAGTGGTGGATGGTCTACTGGCGATCAGATGAAGGTGGTCCAACATAACAACATAAGCGAAAAGTAAAAACCTCGCCGATGTTCGCGCTTCATCAATTGCGCGACACACCAGTTCCCTCATTTTGTCAGTTTGAAAAACTGGCAGTCTGTTTTTGGTGACGATGGTTATGTATAAGACGGGAGAGTCTTGTGAGATCAGAAATCGATGAGCCATGAGGTTGCTCCTTTGCGTGAGGTATAGAACTGAGTTGAGACTAAGGGCGAACTTAAGCACTGTAAAGGGCGGAGCCCGAACCAGGGGCATAGCCCCAAATCTTTGGCATGCTGACGGCGGGGCGAAGCCCCGCCTCACATCAGGCGGCAAAGCCGTACCGAGTCGCTTCGCTTGTCACAAACTTCGCTCTTCTGTTCGCGCGGTTGTATCTCCGCGCCCGCCTGACTCTGTCACGTCTTTGCCCTGTCTCCCACCTATATGCCCGGTCCCACTACGTGTACTCTTTTAACGTCTCCGGCTAACGTCTGCACGCACGTCTGCGTCACCTCTGTGCGTCACCTCTGTGCGTCACCTCTGTGCGTCACCTCTGTGCGTCACCTCTGTGCGTCACCTCTGCGCGTCACCTCTGTGCGTCACCTCTGCGCGCCACCTCTGCGCGTCACCTCTGTGCGCCACCTCTGCGCGTCACCTCTGCGCGCCACCTCTGCGCGTCACCTCTGCGTGCCACCTCTGCGCGTCACCTCTGCGCGTCACCTCTGCGCGCCACCTCTGCGCCCACACGTATCCAACATCTCCGTCACGTCTGTGTCACTGATTCCGTTCCGCTCTCTGTCACTCCTATGCGACTTCTGCGTCTCGACTCTGCCGCATCTGTGCCCCGCCGTCATCGTCTGCGCTTGTCTCGCCGATATCTCGTCACTCGTCTGCGAAGTTTGCGGTTCCGACTCCGACGAGTCTGGGGGTGTTTCATCACGGCTTTGCCGCCGGATGTGAGGCGGGGCTTGCCCCGCCGCCAAGCCGTCAAAAAAATTGGGGGCTGTGCCCCCGATTAGCGCCCGGTGGCGAAGATTGTTTCCAGTTCGTGAGGTGGGACTACTTCGAGTTGCGCGAAGGTGCAGTCTGAGGGTTTCTTGTCCGTGCGCCAGCGGCGGAATCGGGACATGTGACGAAAGCGATCGCCTTGCATGTGCTCGTAAGCAACCTCGACCACTAGTTCAGGCCGCAACGGTTCCCACGACAGGTCCTTGCCCTGACTCCAACGACTCTGTCCTCCCGGCATGCGACCGGCCTCAACACCCTCGGCGATGGCCCACTCTTTCCACGGATGATTCTCCAAAGCGTTCTTGCGATACGGCTCGAGAAACTTCACTAACTCCAGTCGCTTCTGATCGGTGAAACTCGCACAGACGCCGACGTGATGAAGTCTTCCACTCTCGTCGAAGAGCCCAAGCAGCAGTGATCCCAACCTCGTGCGCTCTCCTTTTTTATGCCAGCGAAAACCCGCCACAACGCAGTCGCAATCGCGCTCGTGTTTGATCTTGAGCATTACCCGCTTGTTCGACTCATAGACTCCCGACGTCGGTTTCGCCACAACGCCATCGAGTCCCGCACCTTCAAAACGGCGAAACCAGTCTGACGCGGTCGCGAAATCTGTTGTCGCGGGCGTTAGATGAAGCGGGGGCTTCGCCTTCGCGAGTATCGACTGCAGCTTCACCCGGCGTTGTTCAAACGGAACGTTTCGCATGTCGCGCGCGCCATGCGCGAGCAGATCGAAAAACACAACGGATGACGGAATCTTTTCGGAGAGCATTTTTGCCCTCGACGCCGCGGGATGAAGACGAAGTTGCAACGCGTCAAAATCAAGCGCGCCGTCCTGAGCAATCACAATTTCGCCGTCGAGCACACACCGCGCCGGCAAGTGCTTAAGCAGCGGATCGATCAATTCCGGAAAGTAGCGATTCAGCGGCTTTCCATCACGACTCTGAATGAAGATCTCTTTACCGTCGCGGAAAATCAGCGCACGAAAGCCATCCCACTTCGGTTCAAAAATCCAATTACCTGCCGCAGGCAGTTCGGTGACGCGCTTTGCCAGCATCGGCAAAACTGGCGGATTAACGGGAAGCTGCATGCCGTCCATCTTATTCGCAACCCGGCGGTTGATGCCATTACGCGACAACCAAACGAAGTCCCGGAACTTTTCCCGCAATGGCGCGTCTAATTTTCATGCTCGGGAGGTTGCCATGAATAAACGCACTTTCGCGCTTCTTGCCGCCGTGATCACCTTCACCGTCGGCGTCGTGTTAGCAAAACTATCGCTACCAAATCTGTTCAAAACCCCGCCGCCTGTTGTTATCAAAGACGTCCAACTAAGCAACTACCGGTTGTCCGGACCATATGAATTCGAGGATCTCTCGATCTTCCTCATTCATGGTCCAGACTCGCCTGACAGACGTCTGTACACGTCATTACAAGACGCAATGGCGCGCCAGATCGTGATCGTGCACGAGACGAGCAACGTGAATGAGCTGGCGATTGAAAATGTGTCGGCGACCGACGAAGTCTTCGTTCAGGCGGGCGACATCGTGAAGGGCGGAAGACAGGATCGAGTATTGTCAGTTGACCTTATCCTGCCTGCGAAATCAGGACCGGTTCCGATCTCCGCGTTTTGCGTCGAACAGTCGCGCTGGCAAGCACGTGGTGGTGAATCAGCAGACCATTTCAGCATGACGGAAATGGTGGCGAATTACTCGTTGAGACAAGTAATCAAAGACGTCGCGACCCAGTCCGGCGTATGGGCCGAGGTTAACTCCGCTAGCGAGAAGATCGGTGCAGGTGTGGCAAGGAGCGTTCGTTCCGAAGTATCGCCAACCAGTTTGCCATTGGCTCTCGAGAACGAAGCCGTGCAGGAGTCGACAGCGACCTACATTAACAACCTCTCATCCGTGCCGCATCGCTGGAACGACGTGATCGGCGTTGCTTTTGCGATTAACGACCAAATCGTAGGCGCCGACGTCTACTCGTCAAACGTAATGTTCAAGCGACTATGGCCCAGGCTGCTGAAAGCGGCGTCGATTGAAGCCATAGCGACGCCGGGGATCAAGCGCGCGCCAAACGCGCTGCCGATCGAAACCGTCGGTGCGTTTCTGGTGAATAGCGAATTGGGAACGGAGACGGTGGTGACTGTAGGCGAACACCTATCCGGTCTTGCAGCTATAAGCGCGGTTCGATTTCGAACGGAGTCAGTGAGACGCGAGACGGAGGACGCTTTGTTCTTCGAGAGTCGCGACGCCGGTTACAGTGGCGCCTGGATACACCGCAGTTACCTCCCCCGAAGACAATGAGATCCGTGCCCCTTATTAAGAAACACGGATCTCGAGGTTCGGGCTTGGGTTAGAAAGCAACGAACGGATCGGTCAACACAACCCTGACCGCGATGCCGTCCATCGATTGCGCAAACTGCGGACGTCCCGGCGCTGTTCGATCGACATAAATAACGATCGCAGGCTCAGTTTCGTCGTCAGCTGTTGCGCCAACGCCGGCGCCGATCACACCAGGTGTCGCCATCAGGTTAGCACGGTACAGTTCGAGCACTGCCGTCGCGCGATCAGCAGCTTGTTCAGGTAGTTGTCGCATCTGTCCTCGTCCACGAATGAAAGGTGTTACGTCGCTCTCTTGCGATGACAGAATCGTTGGACTCGCAGTGCCTGAACCGACGAAGGTCAGCGAGCGGCCGATGACCGTGCTCAGTCTCGTCAACACCTCGCTGGCCCGGTTCGCAATGGTTGCGCTGCTGCTGCCCGCGTACAACAAGCCAACAGGGTTGTGGGCCGAGTTGTTAGTAACGATCAGCGATCCCGAATCGCCGCCAGCGCTGAAAGAACCAGGACCAATCACGATCTGGTTCGTGTAACCGACCGTAAACTTCTTGCCGCTACCGCAGTTTCGCTGATACTGAACGTTAACGCTCGTGTTTATCGAAGAGATGGTGCCGGTAGTGAAGCCGGTGGTGCGTCCACTCTTGGCGACTGACATGCCAACAGTTGGCGCTACTACAGACCTGCTCGGGATACCAATGTCTTCGATTGCCCCACTTGCATCCATCGTGCCCGTTCTCAATTGCGCAATCGCCGCATCAACGTTCGAACCGAACGGGGAAAAGGCGGTGAAATCGGCAACGACGGTTGTGACGTTGCAGTTGCTATCAATCAAGCCGGGTTGCGAAACATCTTCATCCGCGACGGCTTGGTCGCTTCGTCCCAGAACGTGGTTGTTGCTGAGAATGTAATTCGTTGTACCGTCAGTGACGAGGGCACCAAGTGTGCCGCTACAGCAGAACCGGCTTGTGCGGTCGTTGACATTACCTCCGGATACGCCAAAACGCTGGTTGCGAACGCGGTGATTCGGGCCATTATCAGCAAGACTGGGCGCCAGAGAACCAGCAACCACAATCCCCAAGACAGTAAGGACAATAAGACAGGTTCGAGCTCTCACTGTTTTCAATCTCCTTTTATTAAGTTACTGGGCTGATGTCTCCAACTATCGCGGATCAATGATTGGGGTTGTCCTGCTAAGTTAGCGACCGACGACTTGAGAGGCCTTTCTTTTACGCCACGCAGCGTAGCAAGTCAACTCCAAAATCAGATGTTATGACTGTATAAGGCGGGCGAAACGCTCGGGCGGAATGTTTTCCGCCGGAAACGATCCCAACTACTACCTTGCTACGTAATTTAGGAAAGAAGTAAAGACATGGATTTTTCAAAAGCGAGTCCGCGAGAGCTATCTGGGCGCGCCCGCCGGCTCCCGCGGACTCAGTGTGGCCCCCTCACCCAAGGCCACGTCAAGACTTCAAATTCTTCTGCAAAATCAGCAAAAGATCGCGTGAGACGCCCAGTACGCCACGCGCCTGATCGCGGCTGACCGCGGGAAACTGGTCCAGGAACGTCTCCATAGTCTGATCGTCGTTCAGAAACTCGAACAAAAACGCGACCGGAATGAGTGTTCCGGTAAACACTGCCACGCCGCCCGCTCGCTTCGGATCGCGTTCGATCAGTTCGTGGAGGTTCATCACAGAAATCAACCCCCCGAGTCCGCAGAAGCGCCTCGGATCTTCCGCGGACCCAACCTGGCCCCCCTACCAGGCCACCCGAGTGAGTTTTTTCTATTTACGATTTTGCAATAACGCTTTACGATGCACTCGTCTTTGACAATTCAGCTACGAGCCATGCGCAGCTCAAGCTCCCACAGCAACGAGTGATGAGCATCGCCGGCGAGCAGTTAAGACTGAAACTCGCGGCGGACATCAAAAGCGAACGCATGCTACTCCCATCTGGGAGTTTACGCAAGCGAAAAATTTTAGTCGTTGGTTGCTCGCCGTCAGGAGGTAACTCCTGATGGGAAACCCGCGCCCGCGGCCGCGACGCATGGCGAGTAAGCTGCTCGCGATTCGAGAAGGGCTGGGCCTTTCGCAAAGCCAGATGCTGGCGCGCCTTGGCCTCGCTGACACGATGCACTACGGGCGCATCTCTCAGTATGAGAACGATGAACGCGAACCGACATTGATGACTTTGCTTTCCTACGCGCATGTCGCCGGCGTACATCTCGAAGACATCGTGAGCGACGACCTGGACCTCCCCACCAAACTTCCGGGAAACGTCAACTACCATGGCCTCCGCCACCGCTCCTCCCGCCGCAAGTAGCACCGCAGACTGTTTTCTAATAGATTGATATTCATGTCTGAGAACGTGAGGCAGATTGTTGGGGGGTTGGTTTCGGTGGCGCGGGGGTTTTATGCGCGCGGGTGGTTGATGGGGACGAGCGGGAATCTTAGTGCGGTTGTGGAGCGCGAGCCGTTGCGCTTGGCGATCACTGCGAGTGGTGTCGATAAGGGTGAGTTGAAGCCTGAGCAAGTGCTGCTCGTTGATGAGAACGTGCAAGTGTTGAGTGGCGCGAGGAGTCGACCCGGCTTTACGAGTAAACCAAATTCAAAGAGCAAATCGACGTCGTCCAAGAAACCGTCAGATGAGAGTCTGCTGCACGTGCGCATCGTAAAGGAGCGCGGCGCGGGAGCGGTTCTTCATACGCACTCCATTTGGAATACGATCTTCTCCGATCTTCACGCTGAGGAGGGCGGGCTACGAATCGAAGGTTACGAAATGTTGAAAGGACTCGCCGGTGTGCGCACACACGATCATTCCGAGTGGTTGCCGATCGTAGAAAACTCCCAGGACATGCCCACATTGGCGAACACGATCAGCAAAACCCTAAACCAACACAAGTCCGCGCATGGGTTTCTGATCAGACGTCACGGGCTTTATGCCTGGGGCGACACCCTTACCGAAGCGAAACGTCACGTTGAAATCCTTGAATTCCTTTTGGAAACTATGGGACGAACAGCGATGATAAAGCGGGGATAAACGATGGCTTTAGTGACAATCGTCGACGAACAACGAACCCTTAGAACGCCGGAAGAGATAACTTCGGGTCTGGCCCAACACGGCATCGACTACGAACGTTGGCAACCGGGGCATCCGGTACCTGACGACGCCCCAGCCGAAGAGATCCTGCGCGCTTACGCAAATGAAATTGAACAACTAAAAGCGCGCGGCGGTTACGTGACCGCCGACGTAATTGACGTTAGCCCTACGACACCCGGCCTCGACGACATGCTCGCAAAGTTCAATCGCGAACACTGGCACGACGAAGACGAGGTCCGCTTCATCATCGCCGGCCGCGGCCTCTTCCACATTCACTCAAAGACTGGCAACGTCCTATCAATCGAAGTCTCAGCAGGTGATCTCCTTCGCGTCCCGCGTGGAACCCTTCACTGGTTCAACCTCTGCGCCGATCGCCGCATCCGCGCGATCCGTCTGTTCCAGGACACCGCCGGTTGGACGCCACATTACACCGAAAGTCACGTCGACGAAGGCTTCATGCCGCTCTGCTTCGGCGTTTCGCACATTCCCAAGTCAACATCGCTTTGAATCGTGACAGAAAGTCTCTCAAGCAGCGGCATTCGCGGCATCCTGCTGGACATCGAAGGCACGACAACGCCGATCGCCTTCGTTCACGACGTGCTGTTCACGTACGCGCGACAACACGTACGAAATTATTTGGTCCAACATTCAAACACGCTAACTGACGACATCGCGCTACTTCGCGACGAACACACACGCGACACCAGCAGCGGTGCGCAACCGCCAGTACTCACAGACGACCCCGATTCAATCGCAAGCTACGTCCACTGGCTCATCGATCGCGATCGCAAGTCGACCGGTTTGAAGTCTCTTCAGGGGAAAATCTGGCGCGAAGGTTATACAAGCGGATCTCTAAAGGCGCAGGTTTTCGACGACGTGCGTCCGGCGTTCGAGCGTTGGCACGAGGCAGGAACGCGTATCAGCATCTTTTCTTCCGGCAGCGCTTTGGCTCAACAACTTCTCTTCGCTCACACGGAGAACGGCGATCTTACAATGTTCATCAGCGATTACTTCGACACGAATGTCGGCGCAAAAGGTGACGCTGAAAGTTATCGTCGCATCGCAATGAGGATGAATCTCGCGCCAAAGGAAATCCTCTTTATTTCAGATGTAGTGACAGAACTTGAAGCCGCAAACGAGGCGGGAATGAAGACAAGGTTATCGATCCGGCCCGGCAATCAACCCCAACCTAACTCCGATCGATTTCAGATCATTCACACGCTGGACGAAATATAAGATTCTCGCAAAGGCGCAAAGACGGAACCGTAGAACTTTTTTCTTTGCGCCTTGGCGCCTTTGCGCGAACTGTTATCTTACTTTCGCGCCGTAACCGCGTTTCGCAATAACGCAATGATCTCCGCATTCTTTGCCGACTCAGCAGCATCCAGCGCGGTGCCATACTTCAACCCATGCTCACTCCCATGAAGCAGGCCCTCAACGGACGGATCCGCGCCGCGTGCGAGCAGTAACTGCACGATCCCGGCGTGGCCCACGTTCACAGCGTCGATCAGGACGGTACTCTTAATGTTCGGATGACGGTATCCAATTGCGTACTTATGGTTTGCGTCGGCACCCGCCGCCAGAAGTTCCTTAACCTTCAACTCGTCTTTTTTCGCGATGGCCGCACGCAACCACGCGTTTCGCTCAGCGGGAGTCACCTTCCCGGGATCCACGCTGCGCGACAACGCCTCAATCCCAATCACATCTTTCTCGTAGGCCAAAACTAAAACAGTTTCTCCAAGGACATCGACGAGGTTGGGGTCTGCACCGTGAGTGAGAAGTGATTTGGCAAGATCCGTGCGGTCTTCCCGCACCGCCCGCATCAACAACGTTTCACCATCTGTGTTCTGCGCATTTAGCCCTTCCGCTCCCGCTTTCAACAACGCTTCCACAACTGCCAAGTCACCGCGGTCAACGGCACGCGTCAACGCCGTCCCTCCTTCTTCGTCTTTTGTGTTCAGCTGCGCTCCCCGCGCCAACAACAGCGTGACCTTGGACGCCGAACTCGCCTCCATTAAAGCCGTGCGTCCGTACTGTCCGACCTCGTTTGGATTCGCACCTTTTGCCAACAACAATCGCATGATTTCAGACGACGCAACCGGCGGTGGACCGCCTGCCTTTGCATTCATCTCCACGAAACTTCGATCAGCCGACATGATCAGCGGCGTGTTACCCGACCTGTGTTTCGCGTTGAGGTTCGCACCGTGATCAAGCAGGAGTTTCACCATTTCGGGATTGCCGCGGTTGACAGCATTCATCAACGCAGTGCCTTCATCAGTCTGGGCGTTGACTTCCGCACCTTTAGCGAGGAGAAACTTTGCGATGTCTAAATGGTCTTCACTTGCAGCGTGCATGAGAGCCGTGTGGTATCGCACGCTTTGTTGATTCACACGCGCGCCTTTTTCGATCAGCAGCGCCACCATTCCAACGGTCGGCGTCTCTCTCTGACTAATCACGTACAGCAGAAACTCATCGTAGTTTTTACCGACTTGCGCACCAGCCTCGACCAGCACCGCAAAGTGATCGGTGTTGCCGGCCTGGATCGCTGCGTGAAGGTAGCGACTGAGTGCATAAGGCTTTGGATCCGCTTTGACCGCGGCTTCGATGACGGCAAGCGCCTTCGCGCGATCACCGAGTTTTAGGTAGTTGCTTGCGATCTCGATTTGATCATTCGCAGGCGTAGCCTGCTTTTGAGGCGGAACCGCGAGGACGGTAGTCGATACAAACAGCGAGATTGCTGCGATTAAGACATGAATCACCGTCATCGTTGGCCCTCCTCAATGAAGCGGCTGACAAGGTGTTATGTCGGCCGGTCTCTTTCTGAAACGCGTATTTCAGCCAGCAAATGGGCCAATAGGAATTAGAAAATGATGGGGAGTATTAATGCTTAATCGCGTCGTAGAGCTGCCGGGCCATCTCGGCGTCAATGCCTTTCAACGCTTCGTACTGGGCCATTGCGCCTTTCTTGTCACTGACGGCGTAGTAGGTTATGCCAAGGTTGAAATACGCCTGGGCCAGGCCTGGTCTAAGCTTGATGACCTCTTTGTACGACTCGATTGCTTCCGAATAACGCTGGGCATTGTAGAGCGTGAGTCCGAGATTGAAATGGGCCGAAGCATTTTTGGGCTCGATCTCCGCCGCCTTCTTCAGTGCATTGGCGGCTTCGTCGTAACGCTTCATGCCGTTGTACGCATTGCCGAGGTTCTTGTAAGCGTATGAGCGAATCTCGTTTCGCTCCTGAAATCCGAGTTTGAAAGCCTCGCCGGTTTCGCCGAGCAGTTGAATCGCCTTCGTACTCGTGTCAATCGCTTCCTGAAAACGGCTGGTATGGTTGTAGGCAAAGCTGAGGTTATTAAAGACTTCGGGACTAGTCGGATCGAACTGTCAGCGTCTGTTGATAAACGTCGATCGACTCCGGGTAGCGATTAAGTCGTGCGAGAGAAAACGCGAGCGGCAGATAAGCCGCGCTGTAGTCGGGTTTTAGTTTGATCGCTTGTTGGTAAGTTGTTAACGGCGTCGGCGAAGCGGCCCTGATCGACATAAACGTTGCCCAAACCCGCGAACGCGCGCGCATCGTCGGGCGCAATCTTCGCTGCAAGTTTGTATTGCTCTTCAGCCTCATTCGGCTTCGAAGCGCTGCGTGCGGCGTTTGCCCTCGCGATGATCTTGTCTTGTTGCCGGACCGGAGGCTTCGGTTTCGGCTTGATCTTACCGCCGCCCAACGTTCCCTGACCGCCACTCATGTGTACCGTGGGATTCTGCGGGGTGCGAAAGATTAGAGCCGCTCCGCCGGTGATATCGCGCAAAACGCCGCCACCGGTAATATCCTGCGCTAAAGTGTCGATTCCGAAGGGGAGTGTTAAAGCCAGGGCCAGAGCCGTCCCAAACAACCAGACAAGGGGGTTTCTCATTACCAAATCTCCTCAGCGGCAGATTACAACTCATTTCTACCCGCTTACACAAGACCGGAACGCGAAACCACCCTTTTCTTGCAGGGGCGCTCGGCGTATCTCGGCGCTCTCTGCGGTGAAAGCCATTCAACGCAGAGGGCGCGGAGAAACGCAAAGGGCCGCAGAGATTTACTTCAAATCGTCGAGCTGCAGACCGATCGGAGAGGCGCCCGCGCCTTTTAGACCATCAATTACTTTCGCGACTTCGCCGTAAGCGATGGTTGCGTGGGGCTTTGATGAAAACTGTCTTCTCGACGCGAACGTCATCGGGTAAATCGAACCGGTTGATCATGTCTCGTAGCGGTACGCATCCGTTCCGAGTTCGGTCCGTCGAAAACTGACGATAGTTTAGTCGTCAGCTTCGACAGATCGTCCGACCGTGCCCATATCCGCGTCGTGATTGAGCTTGAGTGTGCGATCAGGCTCGATAGATACAACAAGCGTGTGGGGGTTGGGTTAGATTCCTGAGATCCTCACATGGGGGCGGTGCGATGGCACTTGCGCCATGAAGCGCGACGGGTTGAGCGGCACGGCCACCATGAAAATGATCAGCAGCACCAGCAGAACGTCGATTAGCGGCGTGACGTTGATAAACGGCGGCGGCGTTGAGTCTTTGATCCGTTTCATCGGCGTTCCTCCCGAATTACGAATTTAGACACGCCGTAAAGCCAAAAGGTTCCCGCTTAATACGATCAACGCGCGTCGCCTTTGGGAAACTTCACGCGATCGGGTTCAGCGTTCAACCTGATGAGGAGTTTCTTAATCAGCCTGTTCTTCACGCGACCAGCTTCCTTCGGCGGCACCAGATAACGCACGATCACTTCGAGCCAACTGTTCTCGGCAACGCGAAACATCACCACCGGCCGCTCCTGCACTTCGAGCTGGTTCACCGGTGTCTGGGCCAGCAACTCACGAAACACGCGCACGTGCTTCATCATCGCTTCGCCCACTTCCTGCGATGCGACCTCCTGCATTGTCGTGGCCACAAAGTCGAGATCGGAGTTGAAGGCGATGGGAAATTTGATCTCGTTCCAGATGTAGGGAAACAGCGGCCACGTGTAGTTGTAAACAGGGGTACTCAATACGCTGGAATTGGGAAACTTGATCACTCGTCCGCTCGGGTGTTCGGTCGAAAGGTAGTCGCCGCCAAACTCCCACAACGTCGTGTCGAGATATCCGACGTCGATCACGTCGCCGGTCGCCGTCCCGATGCGAATTCGATCTCCGACGCGGTACGGCTCGCGCACAAGGATGTAGACCCAACCGATAAAACTCGTGATCGGCGTCTGCAACGCGAAGCCCAGGATCAACGAGATCAGACCGAACGAGACGACTGCCGTGTACCAGTTTTGAAACAGTATGGTGAGGACGAAGAACGCAATCACGAGCCAAACAACCAGCCTCGCACTCGGCCCAGATTGTACTTGATAGACCGTATTCGCCACGCGCCCAATGAAATACACTTCGATCAGGCGAAGGATCATCAGGCACACAACCGCAACAGCTACCGCGATGATGAGCTTCTGAATTAGCGGGTATTGGCTCGTAAAGATCCGAAACCGAAGCTAGATGATCTGATGGACCACGCCGAGCACCACCAACAGCACCACATGCGTGCCGATAACCAACTTATCGCGCAACCGCGCCCGCGTCGGCTCTTCCTCCGGCTCGACAGTCGTCGCCTGCTTGAGCGCGCGCTGAACGTCAGCGTCCTTCTTGATCTCCTCGACTTTAGTTTCCAGTTCGTTCTTCATCGCGCCTTTTCTTCAATCCTGGCTTTCCTTTGCGCCTTTGCGCCTTTGCGGGAGGCCTTATGCGCGGAACTTTTTGCCCGCAAAGGCGCAAAGACGCAAAGGTATTACTTCACTTCCTTGAGCCCCTCAATCACGACGCGCGCCACCGCGGGAATGATCTCGCGGTTGCGTGAATGATCAGTCGTGAACGTCGCCAACACAAACTTTCCGCCGTCCGGCATTTCAATGTATGCGACGTCGTGACGCGTGGTGCTGGTCCATCCGGCTTTGGACCACACACGATATCCTTCACGACCTTTCAGCGCCATGCCCGTGAAACCGGTTCCCTGATCGTCGGTGTCGCTGGTTTTGCCGTTGTAGTCGCGTTTCAAGAGGTCCATCATCTGCGCTGTGCGCGCAGGATTTGCAACCTTACCCCTGACAATCTCCATCATCAGACGCGCCGTGGCGTCGGTTGTGAGCTTGTTGCGATTCTCGCCGTTTGGACCACGCGACACGCGCTCGCGCCCGTACGCGTCTTCGCAAAACGTTTTCTGGTTGATGTTGATGTTCGTGTAACCGAGCTCCGTAAAGTAGCGATTCACGGCGTTGCGTTTGTATTGCCACTCTTCCATTTCCTTTGGCGGCAACTCATAACCGGAAGTGGTGTGGGTGATGACATCGACAACGTATTGCGTCGCTTCATTCGACGAATCGACGATCATGTCGCGGAGCGCACGCGTCAGCTCCGGTGTCAACTCGATCTTCTTTTCTTCAAGCCAGCGATGAGCGGCCACGAGATAGAAGAGCTTGGAAACACTCGCGGGATAGATTCGTTCGTTGCCGCGAAAGCTCGCCGTGACCGGACGTTCAGGGTCACGAACATCGATCAAAGTGATCGAAAGATGCTTGTCTTCGAGCTTCTGCGCCGCGAAGCGATCGATGGTGGTCCTTGCGGCCCGGTTCACGAGATCCTGAAGCGAACTTTGTTGGGCCACTTGCTGGCTGGGGGCCTGGTAAACGGAGAACAAAATCAACGCGCAAAGCGCCGGAAGGCTTTTGATCTGCATAGGTTGTCAAATTAACACGGATCTAACGGATACGCGCAAGATGTGTTATAACCGCGCGCGTGCTGAACAAACCTGGCGACGATGACGGGGGTCTGGTTCGCGGCATCAGGCGTTGGGACCTGGTCGCAATTGCAGTCAACGGAATCATCGGCGCGGGAATCTTCGGACTTCCTTCCCGCGTTTACTCACTAATCGGGACTTACAGCATCATCGCCTTCATCGTGTGCGCACTCGTCGTCGCGCTAATCATCTTTTGCTTCGCAGAAGTCAGCAGCCGTTTTGAAGAAACCGGTGGGCCATATCTCTACGCACGCGAAGCGTATCAACCCGCAGTCGCTTTCGAGATCGGTTGGTTGATCTGGCTCGCGCGTGTCACTGCGTTCGCCGCCAACTGCAATCTCCTGATCAACTACCTGAGCTTTTTCTGGTCTGGTGCGACCACGACCGTTTGGCGCGCGTCGATCATTGTTTTCGTCGTTACTGTCTTAGCGATCATTAATCTGGTGGGCATCAGACAAGCGGCAATCGTCAGCAACGCATTCACGATCGGCAAACTGGTGCCGCTGATCATTTTCATCGCCGCCGGGCTGTTCTTCTTGAATCCGCAGGCCTTCGAACTCGGACCGGCGCCCGCATCCGACGCTTTTTCAAAATCCGTGCTGGTGCTGGTGTACGCGTTTACGGGATTTGAAATGGCGACGATTCCCGCCGGCGAAATACGCGATCCGCAACGGAATCTTCCGCGCGCGTTGCTCATCGCGATCCTCGTCGTCGCGACTATCTACATACTGGTGCAGATCGTTTGTGTCGGGACACTACCCGGCTTGGCCCAGTCGACAAAGCCATTGGCCGACGCCGGTGCGCACTTTTTAGGAACACCGGGTGGTGCGATCATCTCCGCGGGCGCTGTTATTTCGATCACCGGTAACTTGAATATCCTCTTGTTGTCAGGTTCGCGGCTGCCGTTTGCGATGGCCGAGCAGAAACAGTTACCCCAACTCGTCGGCAGTATTCACAAACGGTTTTTCACGCCTTACATCGCGATACTGATCACCGCCGCACTGATGATGTTTCTCACGTTGAAGAGTTCGTTTTTAGAAGCATTGACGATCAGCACTCTCGCGCGACTCGTAACGTACGGCGCGACCTGTCTTGCACTCCCGCTCTTCCGCAGACGTCGCGACACACCGCCGGCCGCGTTTCGATTGCCTGCCGGGACGTTGATCGCGCTTCTCTCGCTGTTGCTGATTGTCTGGCTGCTCGCGCACAGCACGTTGGCGGAAGCAAAAGCGACAGCCAAAGCCGCGGGCGTAGGATTGTTGATCTACATTACTTACTGGATATATTCCCGTTTTGTTCGAAAACCACGCGACCGTCAACCATCGTCAACACCACTTTAACCTTCTCAATCTCGTTCGGATCGATCTTGAAGATGTCGCGCGAGAGAATCACGAGGTCCGCCAGCTTTCCTGGTGTGATGCTTCCCTTCGCGTTCTCCTGAAACTCCGCATAGGCCGAACCCAGCGTGTAGGCGCGCACAGTCTCTTCGACGGAGATCTTCTGTTCCGGCACCCAACCCTTTGAGTTCTTGCCGTCGATAGTGCGACGAGTGACTGCGGCGTAGATCGTCAACATCGGATCGAGTGGCGCAACGGTCCAGTCAGTGCCGAAAGCGAGCGTCGCTCCGGCGTCGAGCAACGAACGAAAAGCGTAGGTCGTTTTTGCGCGGTCCTTTCCGATGCGCTTTTCGGCCCAACGACCATCGTCGATCGCGTGATAAGGTTGCATCGACGCGATAACGCGATCGCGCGCAAAGCGAGGAATGTCCTGAGCGCGCAGGTGTTGTGCGTGTTCGATGCGAAAACGTCGATCGCGCGCGCCGTTCTCACGTTCAACCTGTTCGTAGATGCTCAAGATAAGATCGTTCGCGCGATCGCCGATCGCGTGAATCATGATCTGTAGACCAGCACGGTCCGCTTCGACCACGCGCTTGAGCATCGAGCCCTCGGGATACATCTCATCAGTTGCGATGCCGCTGGTAGACGGTTCGTCGCGATACGGTTCATAAAAGAGCGCTGTCGTCGATCCCAAACTGCCATCTGAAAATCCCTTGAGACCACCAACACGCAGCATCTCACTGCCGAAATGCGCTCGTACGCCTGTTTGGGCCAGACGTTCCCACGCGGGCAGTGGCGCGACGGCGTAAATTCGTGTGTGGAGTTCACCGCGATCGAGCAGTGCCTGGTAGACGCCAACGTCCACGCCGGCCGACATATCCTGAATGCTCGTGACACCGAGTTTCGCGGCATGATGCGTAGCGGCGCGCGCGGCAGTCATTTTTTCTTCAAAGCTTTCGGGCGGCTTCACTTTCCAAACAAAACTCATCGCCGCGTCTTTCAGAACGCCGGTTGGTTCTCCGTTCTTGTCGCGAACAATCACGCCGCCTGGTGGATCCAGCGTCTGGCGTGTGACGCCCGCAAGTTTGAGTGCGGCACTGTTCGCGAGCGCCATGTGACCGTCGAGACGACTGACAAACACCGGCCTGTCACCGGTGAAACTGTCGATCAGTTCTTTGGTGGGTAACTTCGCATCGGGCCAGCGCTCGTGATCCCAGTCGCCACCGGTTACCCAACGTCCCTTTGGCAGGCTTGCAGCGTAGGTGCGAATGCGCGAAGCAAACTCCTGTGGCGTATCGGCGTCGCGCAGGTCGACGCTCGCTAGCTGAAAACCGCCGCTTAGAAAATGCGTGTGGGCGTCGTTGAAACCAGGTAGCACGAGACGCTTGTTAGCGTCGATTGTGCGCGTTCGCGATCCGGCCAGCTTCTTGATTTCCCTGTTGGAACCGATCGCCACGATGCGATTGCCAAGGATCGCGACCGCTTCGACGGTTGGTCGAGCGGGGTCCATTGTGTGCACCGTTGCGTTCACTACGATCGTGTCTGCGACAAGCGCCTCACTTCGCACGGGAAGATTCATGAGAATCAGTGTTAAAACACAGATCAGAATTAGTAGTCGGATCATGACTATAGTCTACCACCGTGCCTGCGGTACACTGTCGGCTAAACTGTTGACGTGGATAAACTAATCGACAATCTGGCAGCGATCTTAGGCCGCGAGAACGTTCTCTCGAAACCCGACGAACTCATGGTCTATGAATGCGACGGTCTGCCGCATCACAAGCACCGCCCGCGGGCAGTCGTGTTCCCTTCTTCGACCGAAGAAACGTCCGCGGTGATGCGCGAGCTTTCGCGAGCGATGGTGCCGTTCACACCGCGCGGCGCCGGCACGGGATCTGTCCGGCGGTGCGCTGGCACTCGATTCCGGAGTCGTGATCGAGATGGCACGCATGCGCAAGATTCTGCGGATCGATGCCGAGAATCTTTTGGCAGTCGTGCAGCCCGGTGTAGTTAACTTGCACGTGTCGCGAGCAGTGGCGGCGCAAGGTTTGTATTACGTTCCCGATCCATCGAGCCAGCCCTCGTGCACGATTGGCGGAAACATCGCCGAGAGTGCTGGTGGCATTCATTGTTTGAAGTATGGGACGACAACGGACCACGTTCTTGGTTGTCGCGTGGTGCTGGCGGGTGGCGACGTGGTTGATCTCGGAGGCGCTGGGGTTGAAGTGCCCGGTTACGATCTGCTCGGAACGTTTGTTGGCTCTGAAGGAACTTTCGGCATTGCGACTGAAGCAACGCTCAGGTTGTCGCGCATTCCACCGGCGGTGCGGACGCTGCTGGCGGAGTTTGGCGAGGTCAACGACGCGAGTCACGCTGTCTCGGCGATCATCGCCGCCGGAGTTATGCCCGCCGCACTGGAGATGATGGACCGTGAAATCATTCGCGCCGTTGAGGCGAGCTCCTTTGCCGCCGGACTGCCAGCTGATGCCGGCGCGGCCTTGCTGATCGAGCTGGACGGGATCGAAGCGGGCATCGACCTGGAAGCCGAGCGCGTGAGATCGATCTGTTTGGAGTACGGCGCGCGCAGTTGTCGTAACGCGCGTGATGAAGCTGAGCGCAAGCAGCTTTGGGCCGCTCGCAAAGGTGCGTTCGGCGCGATCGGTCGCATCTCGCCTGATTCGATGATCCAGGACGCGGTGGTGCCGCGTTCGCGTCTTCCTGAAGTGCTCGGCGCTGCTTACGACATCGCCGCTCGATATCAATTACGAATCGCGAATGTCTTTCACGCCGGTGACGGAAACCTCCACCCGCTAATCTGTTTCGATTCACGCTTCGCAGACCAGGTGTTGAGAGTGCGAGAAGCAGGACGCGAATTGATGGAAGTTTGCGTTAACGCGGGTGGGACGATCACAGGCGAGCATGGCGTCGGGTTGGACAAGCGCGAGTTGTTGCCCCTCGTGTTTTCGGATACGGACATGAACGCGATGTTGAGCGTGCGCGCGGCGTTTGATCCGTTGGGGATTTGTAATCCGGGAAAGATCGTGCCGATGCTGCGTGGGTGTGGCGAAGGAAGAGCGGTAGCGGAGACATCGGAACGGCAAGTCGCTCGCATCACCTCGTAAAGATGCATTGAGACCATCGATTGAAGAACTGTCGGAGGTAGTGAGGAGTGCTTCCAAAGTTTTGCCGGCAGGAGGTATGTCGTGGCTCCCGGACCACGGATCCACAGATCAAATCGTTAGTACGGCTCATCTCAATCAAATCATCGAACATGAACCCGCGGATTTGATTGCCGTCGCGCAGGCTGGTGTGACGCTGAACGACTTCAACGCGAAACTTGCGGAAAACGGCCAGTGGTTGCCACTAGATCCACCCGACGACGGCCGCGCGACACTCGGCGGCGTCGTGGCAACAGGTCTCGGCGGTGCGCAACAGTTTGGTTACGGCCGGCCGCGAGGTTCGGTTATCGGAATGAAAGTCGTGCTCGCGGACGGCAGCGTGATCAAAATGGGCGGGCGTGTGGTGAAGAACGTCGCGGGTTACGATCTATGCAAGTTGTTTACCGGCAGCTATGGCACGTTAGGAATTATCGTCGAGTTGAATTTCAAACTACGGCCGAGACCCGAATGCGAACGCACAGTCATCGTTGATGGTCCTATCGGCGAGCTGCCCGCGAAAGCAAGATCGATCATCGCTTCCGGACTGTTTCCGGTTGCGGCGGAAATCGTTTCACCGGCATTCGCCTCGCTGATTGGCATCGCCACGAATAGGCCGGTGATGCTAGTTCGCTTTGCGGGCAATGAAGTTGCGGTTAAATATCAGATCGAACGTACTCTCGCTTTGAGTGAAGGATGCGATGTCATTACTGAGGACGCGCAAGTCTGGCAACAGATTGCAGCCGCGCCTTTACAATACTCATCAGGCTGGTATGCAAGCGTGCTCCCAACCGAACTCGATGCCCTTTGCAAAGACATCGACGTACCTGACGCAATATGGCAAATTGGCGCAGCAGACGGACGAATTAGAATGCTGGACGATAAGGTCAAGAATCCGGTCACGGATCGTGGCAACGCCGGTTTTTTAATGGACCGCGTGAAACAGCAACTAGACCCGACGAATAAATTTGGAGTGTACCGATGAACACACTTCGCAAGATTGGACCAATCCTTTTAGCGCTCGCGTTGCTCTGCAACATGATAGTGGCGCGCGAACCAGTGCGCGCCAAAAACGGCATCGTCGCCTCGACCAACGAGGTAGCTTCCCGTGTGGGCGTGGAGATCATGAAGCGCGGGGGTAATGCGGTTGATGCAGCGATCGCGGTCGCGTTTGCTCTCGCGGTGACGCATCCACCCGCGGGCAATCTCGGCGGCGGCGGGTTTATGATGATTCGCCTCAAGGATGGCCGGACGACTTTTATCGATTATCGCGAGATGGCGCCGTTGCTTGCGCATCGCGACGTTTATCTCGACAAGAACCGGGAGCCAATCAAAGGCGAGGGCGGCTCGCTCGTCGGTTATCGCGCCGCGGGTGTACCGGGAACCGTGCGCGGGATGGAACTCGCTCTGAAGAAGTACGGCTCGGGAAAATTGACTTGGTCACAACTCGTCGAGCCCGCCCGGCGGCTGGCCGCAAATGGTTTCACCGTCACCCATTCCCTCTCTCGCTGGCTGCGCAACAGCAGGGACTATCTTTCGACCTACGCTGAGACGAAACGGATCTATCTAAAAGGCGGCGCGCTCTACAACGAAGGCGAGCTCTTTCGCCAGCCTGAACTGGCGGCCACTTTCGCTCGTCTGCAACGATTTGGACCAAATGAGTTTTACGAAGGCGAGACGGCGCAGTTGATTGTCGCCGATATGAAACGCAACAACGGTCTGATGACCATGGAAGACCTGCGCGGCTACGTCGCCAAAGAACGCACTCCGCTTCGTGGGAATTATCGCGGCCACGAAATCATCTCCGCTCCGCCGCCGTCCTCGGGTGGTGCGGTGCTGATCGAGATGCTCAACATCCTCGAAGGCTTTGACCTGCGCAAGCTCGAGGCAAGTTCTTCCGACCGCTATCACCTGATGGCCGAAGCGATGCGCCGCGCGTTTGCTGACCGTGCCGAGTACATGGGCGATACTGACTTTGTAAAAGTCCCGATCGCTGGTCTGACCGACAAGTCGTATGCAACAACCTTGCGCTCGACTATCAAACCGGATCGCGCCTCAACCAGCGCTGAAGTCCGCGCCGGACGTCCGGCCGGTTACGAATCGGAAGACACGACGCACTTCGCCGTTGTCGACGCGGAAGGCAACGCGGTCGCAAATACTTACACGCTAAACGACTCGTACGGCTCCTCCGCGATGGTCAAAGGCGTCGGTATTCTGCTGAACAACGAAATGGACGACTTCGCCTCCAAACCCGGAACGCCAAATATGTACGGGCTGATTCAGGGCGAGCGAAACGCAATCGCGCCGCGCAAGCGACCGCTTTCAGCAATGACGCCGACGATCGTGCTGCGGAAAGATGGCAGTCTTTGGTTTACGATTGGGAGTCCAGGTGGTCCAACGATCATTAACACCGTCTTGTGCGTCATCACCAACGTGATCGACTACGACATGAATATCCAACAGGCGATCGACGCGCCACGCATTCATCATCAATGGCTGCCGGATGAAATAACCAGCGAGCCTTACGGTCTTTCCGGCGACACGCAACGCGCGCTGACTGTGCGCGGTCACGCACTCGCGAAACAACGCACTTTGGGTGACGCGGAAGGAATCATGATCGAGGAAAAAACTGGCGTACGCCTCGGCGCCACAGATCCCCGACGCAGCGATGGCCTGGCCATCGGCTATTAGATTGGCAACACAGATTACCCCTATCCCGAACATCGTAACGGCGCTCGCGGCCCAAGAGCAGGAACTGCTCGCGTGTATTCATTGCGGGTTGTGCCTGGAGGCGTGTCCGACGTATGTGGCTACCGGAAACGAGAATGATGGACCACGTGGGCGGATTTATCTCATGCGTGCTGTAGCTGAGGGACGATTGGAGAACACGTCGACGGCGTTTCGCACGCACATCGATCGTTGTCTTGGTTGCCGGGCGTGCGAACAGGCGTGCCCCGCGAGTGTTGGGTACGGACAGTTGCTCGAAGCAAGTCGCGAGGAGTTGTTGCACGCCCAGCCAGGGACGGATTTGACCAGCAGGTTGCTGCGCTTTGTGTTGCGGCACGTTTGGTTGTCGCCGGGGCGCTTGCGTTTGTTTTTTGGGGCTACGAGGTTGTTTCGCGACCTTCGCTTGTCGAAACTGGCGTTGAAATCGGGCATTGCACGGTTGATATCACACAGAGCTGAGTTCGGGATGGCGTTACTCGAAAGCTCTCGTCCGATCTTTTCAACACAGGCGGAAACACGGATTAAATCCAATTCGAATTCCGAAACTGTATTGTTGTTCGAAGGGTGCGTTGGAGAAGGACTTTTCGCTCGCGTCAACCGAGCGACGAAGCGTGTCCTGCAAGCAAATGACTATGAGGTTGTGGCACCAGCTAATCAGGGCTGTTGCGGAGCGCTGCACGCGCACGCAGGCGATCTCGAAGGAGCACGTGAACTCGCGAGAAAGAACCTGGAAGCGTTTGCCGAATCGGAAGCACCAATCATCACGAACGCCGGCGGATGCGGTGCGATGCTGATCACCTACGGACACCTCCTCGCGAATGATCCAAACTTCGCCGAACCGGCGCGTCAGTTCAGCGCCCGCGTGCGTGACGTGAGTCAGCAATTGGCCACTCGCGAAATCCGCGTAGGCGAATCGCCGGTAAACAACGACGCGCGCGTTGCGTGCGATCTATCTTGTCATCTGTTGTATGGCCAAAAGGCAGGCGACGCGTCGCTGAAGATGGTACGCAGCATTCCCGGCTTGAACTTTGCTGAACTCCCCGGAGCTGAGCGATGTTGCGGCGCGGCAGGTGTTTACAACATGCTTCAGCCGAAGCTCTCGCAGCAAGTATTAAAGGAAAAGCTCGATGCCATCGACATGATCGAAGCCGATATCGTAGTCACCGGCAACGCCGGTTGTCAGATGCAGATCGGCGCCGGCAGTAAGTTGGCCCACATGGACGTGCAAGTCTGTCACCCAATCGAACTCGTCGACCAGTCGTACGCTCGCGCCGGGTTTTACGAAGATGGAAAACAAGACGTTTAACCAAAAGACGCTGATGGTCCTCGCACCGCTGCTGATACTGACCGGCATCGCCGGCTTCCTGATCCCGCAGCAGTACAGCCTGATGAGTGGCGAACCGCCCTACAACATGTTTCACCTGATCTTCGGCGCGCTCGGGCTGGTGTTGATTTCTGCAAACAGCAATCTCGTGGCAAGTGTGTTCAACTTCGGTTTCGGTTTGATCGATCTTTACCAGGTGGTGGCCAGCGTCGTCGGCCTGACTCCAATCCAGTATTTCCTGTGGACCTACGTAGACGACGTGGTCCATGTCATTCTCGGCTTCGCCCTCGTGATTATTGGCGGTTACGGAATTTGGAAGTGGAAGGAATCAACCGCGAAACGCCACCTGACCACCGATCAGCGTTAGACGGACGCTGCCATTTTCGTCCAACGCAACGAGGTCGGCACTTTTTCCAATTTCGATCGATCCGCACCAATGATCGAGACCAAGTAAGTGCGCTGGGTTCGACGCAGCCAGTTGAGCCAATTGAACATACGACATATCAAGCGAGTGCATCAGCCGCACCGCGTCGAGCATCGAGATCACCGATCCAGCGATGCTCCCCGCGGCGTTGCTCGTGCGCCCGCTCTTCACACTGATTGTCTCGCCCCAAATCCGATAATCGCCATCTCCTTTGCCGGCGGCGGCAATGGCGTCGCTAATCAAGCTGATGCCACGTTCGCTCTTCACCTTCAGCAGTAAACGAAGCATGAATGGATCGAGATGAATACCATCGGCGATAACGTCGCAGGTAACGTCGTCGTGTGATAGTCCCCACGCGATTGGACCAGGAGCGCGATGATGCAACGGCGCCATTGCGTTCATAAAATGCGTCATGTGCCGCGCGCCTGCGGCTAAAGCCGCATCCAGCACTTCAAGAGACGCGCGCGTGTGTCCGATTGAAATCACCCAACCGCGAGACTTCAACTCGCGCACCAGCTCAACTCCACCATCAATCTCCGGCGCAAGCGTTGTCATGCGTACTAAGCCATCCGGTACAGGCAGTGCATCGAGATCCGCGGGACCGGAATACGATTTAAAGTACTCAGTGTGCAACGCGCCGCACTGCGCTGAATTAACAAATGGTCCTTCGTAGTGAACGCCAAGCACACGCGCACCGTTCGAGTTCTCCGCGGCTTTCGCAATCGCCGCAACAGCGCTCGCATAAACTTCATCCGCTGCGGGTACGAACGTCGGCACCCAACCGGTCACACCTTTTGAGGCCAGAAAAACAGAAATCTCAGACAACTGTTCCGGCGTCGCATCCATCACGTCGATCCCCGCCGAACCGTGAATATGAACGTCGATAAATCCCGGTAACAGCACCATTCCCGAAAGATCCAAGCCCGTCGTAGTCGCTTCCTCAAAAACAGAAGCAATTCGCCCCGACTCAATCGCGACAGAGCCGGAATCTATTACGCGGTCAGGCAACACCACGCGCGCGTTGTTTAGGATTAGCGAGTTCATAACGAAATCCGTGTTCCCGAAACGTTCGGGAACACGGATTTAAGGGATTTGGATTTACTTACGGTTAGAAATACAGCTTGCCGGCAAACTGCCATTCACGCGGCGGCCGTGTTCCGGTCGGACGCGCAAAGCTAAGTGTATCGGCCGGATTTCCCGTCACCGGGAACGTCGTCGCGGCACCCGCTGCCATCAAGAACTGCGTGTGATTGAAGACGTTGAACGCCTCCGCACGAAGCTGCAAGTAGAACGTCCTCTCGGTGTTGAAGTAAATGTTCTTCACCAACGACAAATTTGTCTGGTTTCTTCCGGGCAGACGCGCAAACGAACGTCCAGCGTTTCCGTAAGTTCCGATCGCATTCACTGAGAACGCATTCGGATCGAAGATGAACGGCAACGTGGTGCGCGGATCGATTGTGCCTGCAAGACCACCACCGACATCCGAAACCCGGTTTGGATACGTGCCGCGTTGACCAGCCAGCGAATCGCTCACCGCGACGCGCGGGATCGGAGCACCCGACTCTAAGTTCGTGATACCAGAAATCTGGTATCCGCCTAGCAACAACCGCTTGGCCGAGCTCGAGCTCTTGCTGAACCACGGCAACTCGTACACATAGCTGGCGCTGAAAATGTGCGGACGCGAAGTGCGCGCCTCGGCATATTCAGTCGACGTGTCGAACGGATTCTGCGGATCGTCGATCGCGTCGCGATCGTTCGTCGAGTCGGTCATATTCTTGCTGAACGTGTACGCCGCCGTAAACGTCAGCCGATCGCTGAGCCGGTAGTTGAACGACGAGAGCAACCCGTGATAACGCGAGCGAGCGCTCGTTTCGATGTAGGTGATCGCAGCGTAACCGAGGAACGGACGCAACGTTCCCGCATTGGCAGTACCAACACGAACGATGTCGTCTGGTTCCTGGAAATTGATGTTGCGACGCCGAATCAGAGAGTCGCCTTTCGTTCCGACGTACGCGACGTCAATTACGGCATTGCGGAACATCTCGCGCTGGATGCCAAACGACCACTGTTGCGTTTCGGGCGTCTTGAAGTCGTTGGCGATCGCGATCAACGCTCGCGGAGCAAGCGTTCCCGGCGGGGCACCAGCGCCCGGATTCGAGAACGTGATCACGCTTGTCGGTGTGCTGGCGAAGGTCGGAAGCTGACTGAACGGAGGCGATGTAAACGCAGCCTGTTCGAAGATACCGACCAGGGGCTGATCGTAGTAGAAGCCATAACCAGCGCGAACCACGCTCTTGTTTGCTTCACCGAACAGGAACTTGCCGATACCGCTGGTGTAATGCGGCGACCAGGCGAGTCCGAGGCGCGGGCTGAAATTGTTCTTGTCAGCCGGATTGATCTTACGACCAAAACGTGAAGTCTGACCGGCGATGCCGATACCGTTGAGCGGATCGGTCTGCGCCAGGTTGAACGAGGTGCAAGCCGCAGTGGTGCAGACAACCCTCGCCGGATTGAACAACGCCGCATCGAACGAAGCGTAGATGTCGTTCTCGTCGATCGGCGGCACGTAGTACTGATACCTCACGCCGAAGTCCAATGTCAGGTTTGGCCTGATTTTCCAGGTATCCTGGAAGAAAAACTCACGCCTTCCGAACTTCAGATTCAGGGTTACATCGCGCTCAGCTTCGGTGTACGCATTCGCGCGTCCAAGCAGGAACGAGGCGAATGAATCACCGGTGCCGGTGATTGCGGACGTGCCAACCAGGCCCTGCGTCTGCACGGCACTGAAGTCAAACGTCCCCTGGGTGTTGTTACTTCCGTTTTCGCCCTTCGTCTCAAACGAAATTTCGCCGCCGAACTTGAACGTGTGATTATTGCGCGTCCAGGTAACGACGTCGCGCGCCAGCCAGTTCTTGTACTCGATGTTGAAGCCCTGGGTGGCGCCGATCAGAGTAAAGCGCGTGTTCATGCGCGGGATGATGTCCTGAAGGTTCTCGGGAAAGACCTCTGCGATCTGGTCCGAACCCGGATAGTCGCTGCTGCGCACGCGGCCAACGTTTGCGGAAGCAATCAAGTTCGAAGAGAAGTTGAAGGTCGCCTCGTTAACCATCGATGGCGAGAGCAAGCTTGTAAATGAAACCGCAAACACCTGACCCGGAACGCGAGTCTCGCTGGTCGGGATGCCTGGGAAGCCGGCACCGAAGAACAAGCCGAGCGGTTCAACTGTTTCACTCAGATCGTGCGTGTATCTGCCGACGAGTGAATGTTTGTCGTTGAAGTTGTGATCGATGCGGATCGTTTCCTGGCGCGTGTTGAGCACGTCGATGCGGCTGAAGATGAAACCATTCGGGTTCGACACACTGTTCGGCAGTGGGTAAGCGTTCAATAGCGCGATCGCGCGGAAGTCGACGTCGGCACGAGGAATGATGTTGTTTACGTAGGCGCGATTGTCGGACGGCCGGAAGATCTGATTTTGGCGTGCCTGGATGAGAGAGCCGTTGGTGGCCGTTACCATCACGGGAGTATTTCCCGTTGCGGTTGTAACAAACGCTCCAGCGGGCGTGCGGAAGAGCGGCAATCCCAAAGTAGCGGAGTAATCAAAGTCGCCGCCGTTGAAACCACGTTGTGCGAGGCTGGGAACCGTGCCGCTGGCGTCCGGTTGGCCACGAGTGATACGACGCACTTCCTCGGAAAAGAAGAAGAATGTTTTGCCCTTTCCGCTCCAGTGTGTCTTGCCGCCCTCACCGAACCGCGGCAACATCACTGGACCACTGAACGTGAAGCCGTAATTGTTGTAACGAAGCTTCGGAACCGGCGCGACGAGCGATCCATCAGCGCGTCGCCCCTGGCGATTGTTGAAAAAGTTGTTGGCGTTGAAGCGGTCGTTGCGGACAAATTCATAAAGCGTGCCGTGAAAGTCGTTGGCGCCGCCGCGCGTCACGATCGTGACTGCTCCGCCGCCCGAGCGTCCGATTTCAGCAGTGTAGTTTGAACTGAGAACTTTGAATTCGCGAATCGAGTCAATCGTCGGTGTGGACAACAGCGTGATGTTCGATCCGACGTCGGTGTTCTGAACGCCGTCGACGAAATAGTTAACAGCGTTCCGGCGCATGCCGTTGATCGAAATGCTGGCAACGCTGGTCAAACCGAAACCTGTCTCATCGGAAAGATCCGAGCTGACTCCGGGAATGCCCGCTTCAAGCAGTCGAATGAAGTTTCGATTGTTGAGTGGGAGCTCGACGATTTGGGCGTTCGAAACAAGCGCCTGCGTCGTCGGACTGTCGAGCACACCGGCTTCCTGACTGGTCACCGTCACCATCTCGCCAATCGTACCCGCTTCCATTGCCACATTGATGGAACGACGGTCACGCGCATTCAGGACCAGGGCCGTCTGTACGTACCGCTTGAAGTTCGCGATCTCGACGGTGAGCGTGTAAGTTCCCGGCACGAGATTGGTGATTGTGTAATTGCCGTCTTCGTTAGTGGTTGCTTTTCGCTCAGCTTTGGTCTCGTCATTGACGATTGAAACACTGGCGTTCTGTACGATCGCGCCAGTAGAGTCAGTGACTTGTCCGCTGATGGAGGCCATGATCTCCTCCTGGCCAAATGCGGAGCCACTGAACGCGAATATCAGAGCCAGCGTGAACAGGACAGCTCTCAATTCAAAATGAGATTTCATGGGGATAATCCTCTTCATGATTGTTGGAGTGGACGGGTGCCCACCAATCGGACAAGCCAACGGGGAGAACCGCAATACACCGGGTTTTTAGTACGGTTTTCAGGCAACGCAATTGTCGTTTGGAAAGAAGAAAACAACTCGTACACGAGTGCAGTTATTCTTACATAACAGTTCATTTAGGTGCAACATTTCAGTAACGTCCCGATAACCCGGATTTATACTGACTCCAGGATGCCTGGGCACCTTTTCAGAACGCCGTTCTCCGGATGCGTTCGAGATATGCACCATCCGGATTTAACTCACTAGGTCGCGCCGTAAAGTCGTACGAGAACAGGATAAAACCTTCGGTCTTCAACGACCGAGCTACATTGATCTTCTCGACTGCCGAGTCTGATGGAATCCGGTAAGCGCCGATGCCCGCCCATACTCGACGCTTCGCGCCATGGGCAGTCGTCGCCGCGATCTCGATCTGTTTCTGAAAGACAGCCGTGTCAGTGCTGTAAGCCATAGGACAGGCTACGTCGAGAATTCCCATCTGAAGCCACCGCCGCCAATCCTGAAAGCGACGCGTAAACGCGTTTTCGTCGTTGGCGAAGACGGCTGCTGATACCAACACGTCAGGGTTTCGCTTTTTGACTGCGTGATAGATCCGCTCGACGAGTGCTGTTACCTGTGCGCGTTGGAAATCGGCAAATTTCGCCGGAAACTTTTCTGGCGCCGCGAGTGGATCCTGTTTCAGCGACGCTTTTAAGTCGCGCCACTCATCTTTCGTGAGTTGCGGCTTCAACCACTTTTCAAAATTTGTGAGCGACGTGCGGCTGTAGTCGAAGTCCGGGCTGGCGAAACGAACGTAATCGAAGTGCAGACCGTCAACCGGATAATGCTTCAGCACATCCATCCAGATCTTGTAGATATGGTCGCGCACTTTTGGATTAGCAGGCCCGGTGTAAATGCCCTCCAGCTCCGCGCGATTGGCCTTCGACCACTCCACTATCTTTTGCCGGTACGCAGCATCACTGGGCGACATCTGATAAAGCTCACTGGCGACTGGTTTAGGCACCGCAAGCCATTCCGGATGCTTGTTGTAGACGTGACTCGGATCGGCGGGTAAAGCATCAAGGTTCGCGAGCAAGCTGGTGTTCAGCCACGCGTGAACCTTGAGTCCTCGTTTGTGTGCTTCGGCTAACGTGAAAGCAAACGGATCGAATTCAGGTGGTTGATCCTTCAGTTCAGCGGCGCGCGGTTCGACTCGTGATTTGTAATACGCGTCGCCACGACCGCGAATCTGAACGATGAGAGTGTTGAAGCCGTTGTCAGCGGCGGAATTCACCATCTGCCGAATCTTCTCGGGTGAAGTTAAGGTCGTGCGCACAACCCACAGTGCGCGCACTTCCTCGTTCCCCGAAACATTCGCAAATGATGGACCTGGTAATGCCGGTAACGCGCAAACCAGCACGAACCAGATCGCAAATTGCCACGAAACAACTTCGTAGTCTCATTAAATCAGTACTGGTATCGCAGCGAAACCTGAATGTTTCGCGGCTGATAGAGCGTCGCTGCGCCCGTGATCGCGCCAAAGTTCGTGTTGGCGATGGAGGCGCTTGGAATACCATACTGAACATGGTTCAAAGAATTGAACATGTCAGCACGTACGACCAGCTTATGTCCTTCCCATGGCATTGAGAACGATTTCATGAGACCGAAATCGAGCGTCTTCGTGCCATCGATGAAGAACGTGTTGCGTCCGAGTATCGGCGTATTGAAGTCGGCAATCGTAAGTGCTCGAAACGCGGATCGCGGAAGCGAACTAGTAGAGTTACCGGGATGATTCACACTGTTACCGAGCACTGATGAATCGAGAAGCACTGGCCTGCTTTCGCTGAAGCCGTCGAAATTCAAATCGACCGCCGTAGTCGTCACGGTGAACGGCGTGCCCTTCGCGAGCTTGAGGACGGCGGAGAACTGCCAGCCTCCCAGCACCTGGCCCAATAAGCCTTTGTCAGTAGCGAAGAATGGCAACCGGTAAGTTCCGTACATCGTGAATCGATGCGGCGTGTGGAAACGTGAAAGACTACGCGCCGCACGAGCGTCGTTTCCATTCTGGTTGCTGTCACCAGCCCCGACGAATGTGGCTTCCGAGGTAGTGTCGATCGCCTTGCTCCACGTGTAGGTCGCCTGGAAATTGAGATTGCTGCTCAAACGCTTGACCCATTCGAGCTGCATCGCGTGGTAGTAACTCCAGGCGGCATTCGATACCGCGACGTTAGTCCCGAAAAGACCGTTTGGCCTGCGTTCATTCGTGCGCGGAACGCGGAAGCTGTATTCGAACGCGCCAATCGGTACGACCACCGGGCACTGCGCAGTGAAAGGTATCGCCGTGGTTCCGGCCGTGCCGGCGCAAAGAAAATCACTCGCAAGCCGGATCACTTGACCGCGCAGGTTCGCCGGATTGTTTGGATGATTCGCAACGAGCACGCCGTTAACGGCGTCGTGCAAAGGCAAATTGTCGAGCGCGTACTTCAACAATCCAATGCCGCGATTTCCGGTGTAGCTGGCACGAAAAGCGGAAGCAAACGGCATCTGACGCTCAATCGTGAAATTCCATTGCTGCGTGTACGGCATTTCCAGTCCCGGATCGATCGCCGTGATCGTATGACGCGCCGTTTGTGGTCCTGGTGTGAAAACAAAACCGTTCGTCGGGTCGGCGAGATTGATTGGATTGAAAGTAGGCGTCGCGACGCCTGACTGGTTGTAGAAGAAAGCGTTCGGCGGGTTGAACCTTACGGTTGCGCCACCCTGCGAGAAGACCGATTGAAAGATGCGGCCGTGGTAAATGCCGTAACCGCCACGTAACGAGGAGTCGCCTGCGCTGCCAAACAAGCTGTGCAGGAAGCCAGTCTGAAAATCCGGACTCCACGCAAACCCAATTCGCGGCTCCCAGTTGTCTTTATCGGCGCTGATGCCGTAGGCGATCCGATCCGCGGCTTCCTCCGGCGCGGAAACATATTCATACCTCAACCCGAGGTTGAGAGTGAGGTGTGGACTGATTCTCCAGTTATCTTCGGCGTAGAAGTTTGCCTCGCTATTACGGTTCTCCAGAAAGAATGGCCCAAAGCCCTTCTGAAAGTTGGGCGTGCAGCCGTTGATGAGCTGGTTGAAGCCGTTGCCGTAATTTACGCCGTTACACGTGGCAACGGTGCTGCTGTAAAAACCACGCGAGAAGTTGTCTGCCAGGTCGTCAAGGTTCTGACGGCGAATATCTGTCCCCAGTTTGAGGTAGTGCTTACTAAAGAGAGTCGTGAAGTTGTAAACAAACTGGTTATCGGTTTGGTATCTCTGAATCGGAAAGTTACCGGCACTGCCGATGCTAGTTTGCGTCGTAATCGGGCTGGGATTGAAGAAACGAATGATCGGAGTGTCGTTGCCTGCCGCGATGTTGACGAGCGTCGTTCTTAAACCAAGACCATAGCGAAATTCGCCGACAGACTTTGCCGAGAACAGATGCGTCCAGGTCAGACCGAAGTTCTGTTGCTTGTGATTTTGATCGGCACGTTCGCCGATAATGATGTCGTCGGCGACGAATCGCTGGCGCGTGTAATGCCAGCGCGCACTGATGTTGTCTTGCGACTGGGGATTCCAATCGAGCCGGCCGGAATAATCGCGCGCCGGGAAATCAAATCCCTGTTGCCCACGAAAGACTCTTGGACCAGCCGCCGGATCGTTCGGCACAGCATTGGCAAACCGATCGATCATGTCCTGAACGAAAGCGCGGTTCGCCGGTGTGTTGTTCGCCGGCGTCGTTAGGAACCAATTCGCCGGATTGCGCTCCGCGAGAGTAAAGACATCGCGATTGAAGTTGTTTGCGCCTGTGTTCTCCGTGTGGTCCAGACTCACGAAACTGAAAAGTTTGTCCTTGAACAGTGGAAAGCCTGACGTGAATCCAAATTGGTTGCGACGTGTGACGCCTTTTCTCACTCCGGGAGCAAAGACGTTGTTCGTCGAGTTCAATGCGCTGTCGTTGTGATACCAGTAGACGTCGCCGTGAAGTTGATTTGTTCCTGACTTGGTTTGGACCAAAACCACTGCGCCGTAACCACGTCCGAATTCCGCGGTGAAGTTATTGGTGATCACCTGAAACTCTTTGATCGTCGATAACGAAGCGCCTTGGCGGTTCTGGTTCTCGGAAGAGTCGTCGTTGTTGACGCCGTTGATCTGGAACGTCGCGCCGCGCGTGCCGGTGCCGTTGAAGTTTATCGACGAGCCGGATGACGCCGTCGGATTGTTTTGTCCTGACGTCGGGTTCTCCTGAAACCCGGCGAAGGTTTCCGCCAGCGACAGAAAGCTGCCCTGGTTGAGAGTCGGCTTGTCGAGGATCTCCTGGGAGTTCAGTGACCCTTTTATCTCCGCGTTGGTCGTGTTGATTGGCGCAGCTTCGGTTGTAACCACCACGGCTTCAGTAACAGTACTCGGATTCAAAGTAAAATTGACCACTCGGGTCTGGTTCAAAGTGACCTCGATGCTCTCCTGAGACACTTTGCTGAACCCCGTACTTGAGGCCGTCACGGTGTAACGGCCCAGAGGGAGAAACGAGGCGACATAAGCTCCCTCACTGTTCGTCTGCAACGTGCGCTCCTGGCCCGTATCCATGTTGCGGATGACGACCTCTGCGCCCGGTATTACTGCACCTTTCGCGTCACTAACACTGCCTTGCAATGTTCCGGTGACTGTTTGTGCAGATGCTGTCGCGGGTAACAAAAACAACACCGCGCAAAAAAGTGTGAGAAAGAAAAATTGGCGATTGGAGTAGAACATGGGGCTCCTCCTTATTTCATCGAATCGAGGTCTCTTTATGAGTTAACGCCGAACCCGCGCCGCGCAACGCGACGCCTGGACGCGCCTCTGTCATTTGGTTGTTTGTCATGACGACCACGCCATTCACGAGAACGTAACTGATGCCCAACGGATACTGGTGCGGCTGATCAAATGTCGCCTGGTCCATGATCATTTTTTCATCGAAGATGACGATGTCAGCCGCGAACCCTTCGCGAATCATGCCGCGGTCGCGAAATCCGAAGGTCTGCGCCGGCAGCGACGTCATTTTTCGGATCGCGTCTTCCAACGAGATAAGTTTTAGATTGCGAACGTACTGGCCGAGCACGCGCGCGTTGTTGCCGTAACCACGCGGGTGCGGAACGCTGTCGTCAACCTGCCGAACACCGGCGTCGGAAGCGATCATCGTGAACGGCTCCTGCATGATCCGTTTCACGTCGTCTTCACCCATACTGTGATAGACCATGCTCGCGCCGCCCGCTTCGTACATCGCGAGCATCTGCTCGATCTGGCTCTCAACGTCTTTCTTGTTGCGGACCTGCCTGGTGATCTCGGCGATCGACTTTCCGTTGAAGGATTTGTCAGGACCGTAAGAGGCGACAACGGCGAATGAGTAGTCTTTAAAACCGCTGCGCTTGAGCGCCTCTTTCGTGTCCTTGATCACGCGCTCACGCGTTGCCTTATCGGCAAGTCGCTTTTTAGCTTCTTCAAAACCACCGGCGTGCAGCCAGCTCGGCAATCGAGAAGAAAGTGAAGTCGAGCTTGCTGTGTAAGCATATTGATCGACTGTAACGCTGAGTCCGCGCGCACGAGCTTCACGCACGAGGCCGAGCGTCATCGGTGTTTCGCCCCAGAGTTTCTTGTTGCTGATCTTGAAGTGTGAGATCTCGACGGGCAGTCCGGCTTGTTCGCCAATCAAAATGCTTTCGCGAATCGCGTCGGCAACCTTGTCGCCCTCGCTTCGCATGTGCGTCGCATACAAGCCACCATGACGGCCGGCCACGCGAGCAAGTGCGACGATCTCATCAGTTTTCGCAAACGTTCCCGGAACGTAGATCAATCCGGTTGACAGACCAACCGCGCCATCTTTCATTCCCTGCTCGACGAGCGCTTCCATTTTCGCGAGCTCATCGGCAGTTGGCGGGCGATCGTCGGCGCCCATCACCTGACGACGTACCGAACCATGACCGATCAATGTGGCGAGATTGACTGAGAGTGGTTTCTCGTTCACGCGACCGAGGAACTGGCCCACGTCCGTCGCGGACGATCCGCAGTTGCCGGTGACGAGTGAAGTTACACCCATGCGCACGAAGTTCTCGGCTGTGGGCAGGCTGTAGATCGACTCGACGTGTGTGTGGACGTCGATGAAGCCCGGCGCGACTATCTGACCTCGCGCGTCGATCGTCTTTGCGGCAGTCTGAGGCGCGATGCGACCGATGCGGACGATGCGGCCGTTCCTGATTGCGACGTCGCCGCGATACCAGGGATTGCCGCTGCCGTCGACGATGCGCGCGTTGGTGATTACGAGATCGTAAGCTGGTGCCTGCGCAGTGACACGATGGTCCAGCTGGCCGAAGATCAGGCTTCCAAGCGCCAGCGCAATCAAGGCTAAAAAAGACTTGAAGAGACTCGTCGTCACTGTTGTGTAGTAAAGCGGAAGAAGCCGGATTATAGATGAAACGGAGGAATAATAGAAGCTAAAGATTCTTATTCAATCGATAAGTTTGGTTGATGCTAAATCGATAACCACAAGAGGCACAAAAACGCACCAGAGGCACAAAAAAAGAAAAGGGGAAAGGCAGGTCCGGGTGGTTGAGCCCGAACCTGCCTTTCATTGGGTGGTACTTCTTCCTTTGTGCCTTTTGTGACTCTTCTTTTGCGCCTTTTTGCGGCTAAAAGTTGAACTTCGCCACGAACTGAATTTTCCGAGAAGTACTGGTCGTATTTCCCAGAATCTGACCAAAGGAACCACCGGCGGTCAGAATCAAATTGCCATCGGGCACCGCGAATGATGGAGTGTTGGTTACGTTCTGCGCTTCGACACGAATCTCGAGATCCTGCGACTCCGAGAACCGGAATTTCTTACCGACAGTCATGTCGAGGTTGAAGAACGATGGACCGTTGAAGAAGTTTCTACCTACGTTGCTGAATTCACCGGCGGACGGAACGAAGAACTTCGCGCGCTGCTCGGCAGTGAAGAAAACGTTACGGCCATTTTCGAGGACGACGCTGCCGAGGTCCGGTGTGCAGTCGTTACAACTTGCCGGCGTGAACACAACCTGCGAAAGAGTGCCGGCGCCTGAGAAGACCGTGAACGGACGTCCCGAATATCGACGCATCACGCCCGCGACGTTGAAACCGCCGAGCAGGAAGTCTGCGGTTGGGCCCCAACCGGTACCAAACCGTCTTCCCTTCCCGAACGGAAGTTCGTAAAGCACGTAGCCTTGAAGCGCGTGGCGACGATCAAAATCTGATCGCGCGTAATTCAAATCGCGATTATTGATATCGAACGGAGTGTTCGCCGCCGATTGTCCCGTGCCACCTCGCGTAATGAGCGTGAAAGCCGGATCGAAAGAGCGCGTGTCTTCCGACTTCGCGAGCGTGTAGCTCGCCTGGAACGCGAGTCCTTTCGACGAGCGCCGGCTCACCTGAATTTCGAGCGCGTTGTAGCGCGAACGATCGTGGTTATCGATCACGTTCACTGCGCCCGTGAATTGCGGGTACGGTTGGAAGAAGAAAGGACCAAACCCGTTCGCGATTAGCGTTGGGCCGGTCTTGCCGGAAAACGTGCCTTGAACACTCTGGGCGATTATGAACGCGGCCTGTGCCACCGCTCCAGCAGCGACGAGGCCACTGTTCAATGATCCGTTAGGTAATCGAACTGGTGCCGCCAGCGTCTGTCGCAAAAGGAACTGCGAACCATTTTCGCGGATAGTGGTGTTGGGTAAGAAACCTAGTCCGGAGTGTCCTGCGAGCAGATCGTTGATTAGTTGACTGTTACCGGTGGTCCTTAACTGCTCGAACGCCGCCAGGAAGCCGTTATTGCGAATGTCTACCTGGTTCACGTCGTACCCGCTATAGAGATTGCGGCCCTGACGTCCGATGTAATTGATCTCGAGTACATTCTTCCAACCAATTTCACGCTGGAAACTCACGGAGTACTGGTGCGTTTTCGGGTTACTCAGCTCCGGATCGACGACGTTCAACGAGTTCACTGAGAACGAGGGAGGTTGTCGAAACTGGAGCGGCGTAACGTCGTTTGAGTTGAGCGTTGGTACACCCTGCCGCAGCAGACCACCGTTCTGTCCGAACGAGTTGTTGGTCACGGCGCGCGTCAGGCCGGGAGCGCTTTGAAATATGAACGACGAAAAGAGGAACGTGTTGGTGCGATCGTAGGCAAGCCGGTAGTTTGCGCGAATGGAGCTCTTGCCGTCCCCTTTCGGATCCCACGCCACTCCGACGGTGGGAGCAAACAAGTAAAGTGAATCGTCGTACAACTTTCCTTCACCGAAGCGGAACGCGTTCGTTGCCGGTTCGCCGATTGCCAGCCGTTGTTCCGGACGAAGGACGATGTTGTCCGGAGCGCGCGGCGACAATCTCATCTCCCAGCGAATACCGAGGTCAAGCGTGAGATTGCGACGCAGCTTCCACGTATCCTGGGCGAAGAAATCGTACTCAGGATATTCGGCTGAGTAGAGGAAGCGCGTGCGACCGGGACCAAACTCGTTATCGCTAATTGCCACGAAGGCCTGGTTGATCGTGCCAACGCGTCCAAGGATGTCGTTTATCCAACTATCGAGACGAGCCCGATCGGCGTTGGCGATGCCGGGAGCCAATGTGTTTTGCCCCGACTGTGTTCTGAATGACGATGGCACTGGATTGGTGCCAGTGCCCAGGAAGATTCGTGCGCGCGTTAACACGCCCGCGACTGCGCTGCGATCATCAACGTGCTTCTGGAAACGCAGGTTGGTGCCGAATTTGAAAGCATGCGTGTTGTGAATCCAGGACAGATTATCGGCGAACTGCCACGTCGTGATCGTGCGCAGGTTGTTAACCGGCTCTTCCAGATTAAGCGGATCGTTAGGCACGTTGAGAATGACAGGCGGGTTCTCCTGCGGGTCAGGATTGTTGAAGCTAAAGGTGAACCGGTTGAAGCCCGCGATGAATTCATTCACAACTGTGGGCGACAAGGTCCAACGATAGTTAACCGCCAGGTTTCGTGGCGTGCGATAGGTGTCAACAAAGTTTGGAATGCCCGGAAACTTTTGCAGTCCCCCGTTGACGTTGTCGCCGAGCGTATTCTGGGCGCCGTGGGCCCAGCGCACGTACATCGAATGCCGATCGTTGAAGTAGTGATCGATCTTGGTAGTGAAGTCGTACTGGCGTTCGGTCTGCGGCGCAACGAAACTGAAACCGGCGACGTTCAGACCATCGCCGACGTTGAAGTTGTTAGGCAGCGGAGTGAACCCGATGATGAACTGCGTGGTCGGATCGGGTCCGAGACCGAGCGGGTTCGGAAAAACGTTATAGGAGCCAATGGTTAAGCCTGGCCTGGGATTGCCGTTCGCATCGACTGACGGGTTGGTCTGCGTCACATTGGCGTTCGTGCCGCCCACAACGTAACGATAGATGCCGTTGCGCGCCTGTTGCGTGTAAACAGTGCGGTTCACAAAAAAGGCCTGGCTGGTGCGCAGGAACTGGAGGTTGGTAAAGAAGAATGTCTTGTTCTTTCCGCTGTAGTGCGTTGGACCACCTTCGCCGAAGCGCGGCAGGTAAACCGGTCCACCAAGCGATCCACCGAAGATGTGCTGCAAAAACTGGGGCCGCTGCGCCTTGTTGATCAGGTTGTTGTATTCGTTCGCGTGAAAGCGCGGCGTTTGATAAAACTCGAACAGCGATCCATGAAAGTCGTTCGAACCAGACTTCGTGACGAGGGTGACCTGCGCGCCGCTGCTGCGTCCGAGATCGGCGGTGAAGTTACCAGTCACCACCTGGAACTCCTGTAACGAATCAGGATTCGTGCGGATCGGAGTAAAGTTTGATCCGCCGGCGCTGGTCTCATTGATGTCGATGCCGTCGAGCGTGAAATTGAATGCGCGATCGCGGGAGCCGTGGACGTGAATGCCGCCCCCGGTGTTCGCGCCGGTCACCACGCCGGGCTGAAAGTTGATGAACTCGAGAGGATTGCGGCCGCGATTGCCGACGATCGGTAACGTCACGAGGGTGCGTTGCTCAACGGTGTTGCCGATGTTACCGGAGCTACTCGTCTGTACCGCTTCCTGGGTGGCGGCGACTTGCACTGTCTCGGACAAACCACCAATCTCAAGTGTGACATCGACGGTCAACGGTTGGTTGATGTTCGCGGTGTTGCCAACGGAAACCGCTTTCTTGAAACCCTGCTTCTCGACGGAGACCGTATACTTTCCTACTTGTATCGAATCGAAGACATAAGTTCCGCCACTCGACGTCTCAGTAGTGAGCACACTCTGAGTGGCTTCGTTGGTAAGCGTCACGACGGCACCCGGAACTACCGATCCTTTTTCGTCGACGACGGTGCCGGTGACACGCGACGCGGTACCCTGTCCCAGCGCGACCGCCGAGAGACAGACAGTCAGGAGCAAGAACGCAAGAATTGGTTTTCTCATGGGCTTCCTCTCAATACTGAGTTGGCTCCCGGCAAAATACACGGGGCCATCTCAACTCAATTGGCTGTTTGAAGTAAGGTTGAAACTGCGAAAATTCGGACGGATTATATATCCGTTCAGGAATAATGCTAGCTAAATATTGTTATTCTTTTCATAAAAATTACTGATGTCAGCAATTTTTGATTCGCTCGCTTTTTTAGACCCAATCGAGACGGTTACTGCGCACAGCTTTGGTGAAGTAACACACATTCTGGAGCTCGCGGAAATGCGCGCGCGGGCCGGCGCTTACGTCATGGTGATGCTGAGTTACGAAGCGGCGCCGGCGTTTGATTCAGCGTTGTGTACTCATAAGCCAGATGACTTTCCTCTCGCATGGGTGGGAGTCTTTTCAGAGCCGTCGGATCCCATCGAGATTCGTTCTACTGTTTCTTCAAATCCGTGGTTACCTAAAGTTACAAAAGACGAATACAACGAATGTGTCAGACGAATTCAAGAGCTGATCGCGGCCGGTGATACCTATCAGGTCAACTATTCATTTCCTTTGACGTCGCCATTTATCGGCGACTCTTTGGCGTGGTTCCACGGGTTACGCGGGGGTCAACGCGCAAAGTACTCAGCCTACGTCGATCTCGGACGCTACAAGATTCTTTCGCTATCACCTGAACTGTTCTTCGAGCGCCACGGCGATCACGTTCGCACGAAACCGATGAAAGGAACTGCCAAACGTGGACGCACCGCCGACGAGGACGAGGAGTTGGAGCGCTGGTTACAAAACTCGATCAAGAACCGCGCTGAGAACGTGATGATTGTCGATCTCCTTCGCAACGATCTTGGAAAGGTGTCGGTACCGGGCGGCGTTGACGTGACTTCACTATTCGATCTCGAGGGGTTTGAGACGGTTTGGCAGATGACCTCAACTGTCGAAGCGACTCTTAAGCATGGAACGAGTCTCGTGGATTTGATTGGCGCGCTGTTCCCGTGTGGATCGGTTACCGGAGCGCCGAAGATTCGCACAATGCAGATCATCCGTGAGCTCGAGCGCTTTCCGCGCGGCGCTTACACGGGGACGATCGGGCTATTGCGTCCGGGCGGTGATTGCACGTTCAACGTTGCGATTCGCACCGTCGTGCTTGATACGGAGACAAACCTTGCGACGTGCAGTGTGGGTGGCGGGATCACGATCGACTCAACCGGCGCTGAGGAGTATGAAGAGTGTTTGGTGAAGAGCCGGTTTCTGAGCGTGAGAAAAGATCTCCCGCAAAGGCGCTAAGGCGCAAAGGGGAGACGCGGGGACGCGGGGACGCGGAGATGGGGAGACGCGGAGATGGGGAGACGCGGGGACGCGGTGAAGTTAGTCACATTGCTTCCGTAACGGATTTTCAACTTGTCTCCGCGTCTCCGCGTCTCCGCGTCTCCGCGTCTCCGCGTCTCCGTGTCTCCGTGTCCCTGCGTCTCCGTGTCCCCGCGTCTCCCCATCCCCGCGTCTCCCCATCCCCGCGTCTCCCCGTCCCCGCGTCTCCCCGTCCCCGCGTCTCCCCATCCCCGCATCTCCCCATCCCCGCGTCTTCCTTTGCGCCTTTGCGCCTTTGCGGGAACTCAGTTGTATAACAAGATCTCCGCGCGCGCCTGTCGAAACTCCTGTAACGAGCTGTTCCATGAGTTGACGATCTCTCTCGCCGCTTCGCCACGTTTGATCCGTTCGAGCGTGTCGGCATTGACCAGCAGCCGCAGGTATTTATCGACCTGCCAATCGTTTGGATACAACTTTCGCAACGCGAGCGCCATTTCAATTCCGGTGAGCAACGGACGAAAGGCGCCTCGATCTGTGATGATGATATTCACGCCACCGCATTGCTCGTCTTTGAAGACCGAAGCCTTCGGCGTGAAACGAAGGGGCACGAAACGTACCCCCGGGATCGTTCGTTGGTTCAAGTAATCGGCAAGCTTGTCGCCCTGGATCCATGGCGCGCCGACGATCTCGAACGGCGTATCGGTACCGCGTCCAACGGAGACGTTCGTGGTTTCGAGTAGACCAACACCTGGATAGAGTGTCGCCTCCGTCAAGCTGCGCATGTTGGGTGACGGATTGATCCACATGAGATTCGTTTCGTCAAACCACATCGACCGCCGCCAGCCGTCCATCTTGATCACGCGCAGGTCCGCGCCAATCTTGCGTTGACGATTGAAGAGTTGGGCCAGCTCGCCGACAGTCAGCCCGTGACGAGTGGGAATCGTGTGATAGGAGATGAACGAGAGTTTATCGTTATCGGCAGTTGGACCCTCGACGTCAATGCCGCCGATTGGATTCGGACGATCGAGCACGAACACCGGGATTTTTGTCTTCGCTGCCTCTTCCATGATGTGGCCGAGCGTTGAGATGTACGTGTAAAAGCGGGCGCCGACGTCCTGGATGTCATACACGAGGGCGTCGAGATCTTTTAGTTGTTCACGCTTCGGTCGCCGTGTCTCGCCGTACAACGAGTAGATCGGTAGTCCGGTGGCCTCGTCTTTCGAGTCGGAGATTTTTTCGTCGGCCAGTCCGCGAATGCCGTGTTCGGGAGAAAACAGCGCCACGAGCCGAACGCCGGGAGCTTTGTTCAGCACGTCGATTGTCGCGCGGCCTTCGCGATTGCGCCCGGTATGATTTGTGACGAGACCGATCTTCAGACCGGCGAGTTGTTTGAAGCCGTCGCGTTCGAGCACGTCGATACCCGTCAACACCCTTGCCGCAGCCGCCGACGAATTGAGGTGTGACGCGTACTGTCGCTGGTATTCGACCATTTCGTAGTAGTGGTTCGTGTGCTCGCGCGCGCGCTTGCCCACCGTAGGGTCCGTAACGGAACCGGCTACGATCGACGAGACGCGGCCGCGCAATGGTCCAACATCTCCCTTCCCATCCGGATGCACGCGGTTACTCAGAAACACGACGAACATCTCAGTTACATCATCAATCCAAATCGACGTGCCGGTAAAACCCGTGTGACCAAACGAGCCGAGCGGGAAAAGCTCGCCGCGGTTACTCGAGAAGCTCGTGTTGATGTCCCAACCAAGCCCGCGCGTACCGCCGGTACTGTTAATGATCCGCGGGCGAGTCATTTCATTAACTGATAGCGGACTGAGTATTCGCACACCACCGTACTCTCCGTAGTTGAGGATCATCTGACAGTAGATAGCCAGATCACTCGCCGTTGAAAACAGTCCCGCGTGTCCCGCGACTCCGTTCATCCGATACGATGTGGGGTCGTGCACCTGGCCGCGCAACCATACTTCACCTTCCGCACCAATGTTCGCCGCAGTGTCGCCAAGATAACTAAGCTGCCCGCGACGTTTTTCTGTCGGTGCAATCCGCGATTGCAAACTTGCATCCGGACGGAAACCCGTATCGCGCATCTTCAACGGTTCGAAAATGTTTTTCTTCGCAAACTGATCGAGCGGCATTCCACTCACGCGGCCGACGACTTCGCCCAGCGCGATGAACCCAATGTCGCTGTACGTGAAGCGCGTTCCGGGCGGGTTGCGAAGTGGCTCGGTGATCAGTCGCTTGATCGCTTCGTCGTGTCCCGTCCAACGTTCACGCAAATCGAAATCAGGAGCGTAACCGGAAACATGCGTCAATAGCTGCTCGATCGTAATCCGCTCGCGGCCTTCACCTTTCAACTCAGGAATGTGGCGCGACACTGGATCGTTTAAGCGCACCTTCCCACGCTGGACGAGGATCATGATGCTCGTCGCAGTCGCAACGACTTTCGTGAGACTGGCCACATCAAAGATCGTGTCCATCGTCATCGCTTCACGCGATGGATCGACTGCGCGCGAGCCGTAAACCTTCTGCCAAACCAGACGACCCTTGCGACCAGCGAACACCACCGCGCCGGGCAGGCGGCCTTTCGAGATTTCGTCAGTGATGACTGAATCCATCGCCTCGAGACGCGATGCGGATACCGATACTGATTCCGGTTTCGCAACAGGAAGTTGCGCAAGAATCGGCTGCGCAACGAGCGTCAGAACTAATACGATTCGTGTTAAGCGAAGCATACGATTATTTCGCCGCCTTCAACTGGATTCCCGTTCCGCGGGGGTATAACCCCGGCAACGAAATCGGAAGTTTCCCTGCGATTTCGATCTCGCCGAGCAGCGCGCGCGCAACTGCCTGTTGCAAACTCGGCATGTCGCCATACGCCACAAGGTAGGTGCGAAGTCCGGGATAGTTTTGCAGCAGATACGGGTTGCCAAAGCTGATCCCAATCACCGGCGTTTTCGCATCAATCAGAGCGTTCAGCGCGCGGGAGCCGGCATTTGGCAGTCCGACACTCGACGCCTGGCCCGATCGCACTCGACCGTACATCGATACGAAAACAAACTCGGCTGACTTCGCGCGCTCGATCGCTTTCTGCACGTCCTGCTCGCTCGACCTCTCGTCCAACACGATCGTCTCGACCTTCAAACCGGAACGATTCAACTTCGCGACGAACGGGTTCGTGATCCAATTGCGATCTTCGCCGTTTGTGATGGCGAGATTGAAGACGCGCGAATCGGCTTTCAGGTTTTTCAGCGGCAACAATTTGTCTTCGTCACGGACGAGGGTGACCGCACGTTCAGCGATCTCACCGGCGAGTTTGTGTACGTCAGGACTGCCGACGACGCGATCGATCGTGTCAACCGGCGTCAGACGCTGCTCCACCAGGCCCAGATCGTATTTCCACGCGAGTAACTTGCGAACCGATTCCTCAATGCGTTGCTCCGTGATGCGTCCACTCTTCACCGCTTCGCGAACTCCACGAAAAGTCGCATCGACGTCCGCGGGCTTCAACAGCATGTCTGCCCCAGCCTCCAGTGCACGAACAGCCGACTCTTCCGGAGTGAAATAGATCGTCAAGCCGCTCATGCTCAACGCGTCCGTTACAATCATTCCCGGAAACTTCATATCGTTTCGTAGAATGCGTCCCATCACCGGCGACAGCGTTGCGGGTATCGTGGATTTCTCTTCGACGATCTCACCCGCTTCATCTGTGTCGATGGGTTTGGATTTGACATTGCGTGGCAATGGCTTGATCGCGGTCGCGTCGATCTGCGGGAGGGCGATGTGGCCCACCATCACCGATCCGACGCCCGCGTTGACGCTTGCCTGGAACGGAACGAATTCGACCGAATTCAAACGATCTCGCGAGACGTTTATCTCCGGCAAGCCGCGATGCGAATCGACCGCCGTGTCGCCGTGACCGGGAAAGTGCTTCGCAGTAGCAATCACGCCCGCGGCCTGTGCGCCTTCAGTGAACGCGGCCGCGAAACGCGCGACCTCCGCCGGGTCTTCGCCATACGACCTAACATTGATCACCGGATTCGCGGCGTTGTTATTCACATCCACCACCGGCGCGAAGATCTGCTGAACTCCGAGCGCCCGCGCTTCTCGCGCAGTGATCTCACCCTGGCGCCGCGCGAAGTCAGGATTGCCGGTCGCAGCCACTGCCATGTTCCACGGAAAGTTGACCGTGTCTTCGAAACGCATGCCCGCGCCAGCTTCCAAATCAGCCGATATGAGCAACGGGTGACGTGATAGTTGCTGCATGCGGTTCACAAGGATCACCGATTCGTAAACCGGCCCACGGAAAAGAATGATGCCGCCGATTTTATGCTCTTCGACGTTGCGTTTGAGCGTGCGATACGCATCGGACTCCTGATTCAAAAAGGTCGCATTGACGCCGACGGAGATCAGTTGGCCCACCTTCTCTTCCAGCGACATCTTCCGGAGTTCTTCGTTGGCCCACTTCAACGCCGCCGAGCTGGGGTCGCGCTTGAAGGCAGCGACCTTCATAGCCTGGTTGGCCGGCAACACAGACGATGCCAGCAACATCAGCAACAGGACTACGCTAAGACACTGGTGGAGTTTTTTAAACATGCAGCTTTTCCTTAACGTTCGAAGTTCTCCCGCAAAGGCGCAAAGAAAGCCATAAAGAATTCATCTTGCTTTTCATGCCTGATGCTTCGACTCACAGGCTTTCTTTGCGTCTTTGCGGGAGACTTCCGCTTGCCAGGCGAAACTCGCAAGCCACGCCACGACGAACGTGATCAGGCTCCCGATAAACACGTACCACGTCCACGCGATCGTGGTCGCGAGGTAGATGTAAAGCATTGAACCGATACTTACAAGCATGCCGATCAACGCCGGCGGCTGGCTCACGCGCCGCAACAGCGTGCCCACTAAAAACACGCCTAGTATCGGACCATTAATTAGTGACGCAATCGACAACGCCTGACTCAATGCCGATCCCGGCTGATTGCGCATGGCAAGCGCCACACCGATCTGGACCACGCCCCAAACCAGCGTCAGCAGGTGCGAAACTTTCAAATAGTGCTTGTCGTCCTGATTTGGCTTGAATGGCTTGTAAAGATCGTTGACCGCCGTCGCTGCGATTGCATTCAACGACGACGACATCGCCGCCGCAAAGATCGCGGCCACTACCAAACCCGATAGTCCACTCGGCATGAATTTCGTAATGAAGTCGGGAAACACACGGTCGCCGCCCGTGAAAGGAAACGCTGTCGAAGCGGCAGTCGCATAACCCGGATCTGCAAAGGGCTGGTAGAACGCGAACAACAGCACGCCGATAAATAGAAATCCGATGAACTGGGCCAACACAATCGCGCCGCTCGTCAACAGTGCCACGGTCGCTTTCCGAGGACGATCTGTGCAGAGATAACGCTGCACCAGATACTGGTCCGTGCCGTGCGTGCTCATCGTCAGGAAGCAACCGCCGATCAATCCCGACCAGAACGTGTATGTCTTTGTATGGTCGAAAGCAAAATCAAATACTGAATACTTGCCAAACTGCGTCGCGAACGAACTGACTGTGCCGAAGCCGCCGTCGATCGACGTCAACAGGATCACACCCGCGGCGATTGCACCCGCGATGTAAATCCCGAGTTGGACCACTTCGACCCAAATCACCGCTTCCATGCCGCCGAAGTAAGTGAAGATGACCATCGCGGCGCCGATCAGAACGATCGACGCGATCGTGATCATCTCGACGTTTCCCTGCGGTTGAAACGCAACGTAAACCGCCGACAGCACGATCGCCGTCAGCAACAAACGAATTCCGTCGGCGATGTTTCGCATGACAACGAACAGCGACGCCGCGAGCATTTTGATCTTCCCGCCAAAACGACGATCGAGTAGCTGGTAAACGGTCAAGAGATCGCCGCGAAAGTACGATGGGATGAAGAGTAATGAAATGACAATGCGCCCGAGCAGATAGCCGAAGACGAGTTGAAGAAACTGAAAGTTTCCGCCGCGCGCAAAGGCGATTCCCGGTACGGAGATGAAGGTGATGGTTGATGTTTCAGTGGCTACGATGGAAAAGGCGACGGCCCACCACGGCACCGATCTGTTACCGAGAAAGTATGCGCTGGTGGTCTTCTGCTTGCGGCCGAACCAGGTGCCGAACAGAACAATCCCGATCAGGTACGCAAAAATGATGAACAGATCGAGGGGTTTCATACCGTGTGACCGATGTTTTCCCGCAAAGGCGCAAAGACGCAAAGAGAATTGCTGGTTTTTAGGTTTTTCATTCTTTGCGTCTTTGCGCCTTTGCGGGAAACTCTTGACACCGCTTTACCGCTTCTCTAATAACCCAGCCGTTCTCTTCAAGCGCTTTCACCGCCTGCACCTGGTCCAAATCGGTTTCCGCCATCACGATCCGCGCTGCTCGTTCGCGTAACTTTGTATTGCCAGGCTTCAGGTGCGACATGCGATTGCCGCTCACGTAACCGAGTTGGACCATCGTCGCGGTCGAGAGCATGTTTAGCACCATCTTTTGCGCCGTGCCCGCTTTGAGCCGGCTCGATCCCGTCACGACTTCCGGTCCAACAACCGGAACGATGCTCAACTCCGCTGCCTTCGTTATCGGCGAACCCGGAACGCACGTCAGGCCAACGGTAAAAGCGCCCAATGAACGCGCGAAAGAGATAGCGCCGACCGTGTATGGCGTCCGTCCCGATGCTGCGATTCCGACTAAAACGTCATCGCGATTGAAATCTCGCGCGCGCAAGTCTGCGCTGCTTGCGTCAGCGTCGTCTTCTGAAGCTTCAACCGCGCGATGACACGCGTCGTATCCACCGGCGATCACGCCCTGGACCAACTCCGGAGAGACGCCAAACGTCGGCGGACACTCCGACGCGTCAAGCACGCCGAGGCGTCCTGAAGTTCCAGTTCCGATATAGAAAAGTCTCCCGCCCTTTTTCAACCGCTCGACAATCGCGTCAACAGCCGCTGCGACGTCGCCAAGTACCTGTTGCACCGCGGCCGCAACCGTCGCGTCTTCCGCATTCATGAGTGCGACGATCTCGGCCGCAGATTGCGAGCTGAGATTCGCAGAACGTGGATTGTCTTGTTCGGTGATCGGAAGCGAGATGCCCGTTTCAGTACTCATCCGTTGTAATCGGCTCTCTCTGCGTATCTCTGCGTATCTCTGCGTACCTCTGCGTGCTCTGCGGTGTACCTGCTTTCACAACATATTGACCGCAGAGGCGCAGAGCACGCAGAGAATCTACGCAGAAACCTTCAGACTGCGAGAGCAATGTGATTGATGCGTTCGCGAGCCATTCTAGCGGCAGCCACGGCCGGAGCGAAATGCGGCGGTTCGAAGTACGCGCGCGGAGCGACCCGCTTAACTTCCGCACGCAGCGTGTTCAGCATCAAATCGCCCGCCGATCGGAAAACGCCACCCACATACGCGATCTGAAAACGGTCGTGCTCCATTTGAAGATGACGAATAACAGCCACCGCCGCGTGGCCCAGCTCGGTACCGCCGTCGGCGACGATTTGCAGCGCGATCGGATCCTTCATTTTCGCCGCGTTTACCACATCGCGGCCGAGGCCCGCCAGGCGTTCATTGGTAATCGTCGGCGCGTAGATCGCGGTGTTCAGATCGTCGGCCGTGGTGACATGAAAATAAGCGCACGCTAACTCGGTCAGCGCCGTTTGTGGTCCACGTCCGTCCGACGCATGCGCTATTGCGCGCAACGCGCGGCGCGCGAGCCATGCGCCACTACCTTCGTCACCCGCAATCGGTCCCCAACCACCAGCGCAGCATCGTTTGCCACGCGAATTGATGCCGCAACAGACTGAACCGGTGCCCGCGATGACGACCAAACCCGGCGCCCCATCAGTCGCGCCATAGAGCGCGATATCGGCATCGGTGACCACTTCAAGTTCGCCCATGTCGAGGCGCGTCAACGTTTCACGCATGCGTTCGCGCAACTCCCGCCGCCGTGCACCGGCGAGCCCGACTTGTGCCGCGACCAAATCGTTGCGCCGCAGTTTAGCCATTGCACAAGCACTATCGATCGCCTCGCGCACGGCTGTGGCCGCGCCGGCGATTCCGACTCGCAAGGGATTGGATGGTCCAGCCAGGCCTTCACCGATCACACGGAAGTTGGCGTCCATGATCACCGCTTCCGTTTTGGTGCCACCGCCGTCGACACCCACCACCGAATTCTGCGTGTGCAAGCGTTTGGCTGGAGAGAGATCTGCTGTTCGTCGTTCAGTGCTCACAATGATAGCTACGGGGGCCGAATAGACCACGGCACGATGTAGCGTGTTGATTATTCTAGGGGTCGTGGACTTATAATCCAAACTAAAAGATTTTATTATTCCGATAATGCATCTTGATATGTGGAGCGAGGCATGGAAATTCGACAATTAAGAGCCTTTGTGGCTATCGCCGAGTCGGGAACGTTCACGGCTGGGGCTTTGCGGGTACACGTGACGCAGGCTGCGATCAGCATGCAGATCCGCCAGTTGGAGAACGAACTCGGCGCGAAAGTCTTCGTGCGCGCGCCGCGACACGTGATCCTGACCGAAGCCGGCGAACAGCTTTTGCGGCGCGCCAGGCACATCTTGCGAGAGCACGACGCGGCCGTGGACGAGATTGCCGAACTCGCCGGAGCCGAGCGTGGGCGCTTGCGAATCGGCAGTGCGTCGGCGATGGTCCTGACGGACCAGTTGCCGTCGATACTTGCCGAACTGCGCGCGCAGCATCCCCGAGCCGACATCAGCGTCACGTCCGGGACCAGCGAAGTACTGGTGGACCAGATCCTCGCCGGCGACACCGACATCGCTTTCGTTTCGCTTCCGGTCGACGTGCGCGGTATCAAGACTGAACGGCTTAGCGAAGACCAGCTCGTCGCGATCGCCTCGCCACGCCACAAGCTCGCCAAACAAAGGACGATCAGTGCGTACACGCTGGCGGGTGAACGATTGATTCTGGGCGAGCGCGGCGGCAACACTCGGCGATTGATCGATCAGTTCTTCGCGCAGGCCGGCGCCACGCTTCACGTCGCGATGGAACTGAGCCGCCAGCAGGCGATTCGACGCATGGTCGAAGCCGACATGGGCGTCGGCATCGTGCCGCTGCAATCGGTGATTGATGAAGTGGAGAACGGGACGCTGGTCCGTTGGTGGATTGAAGGCGCGCAGATCAATTGGGAACTCGGAATCGCGCAACTAACCGGCGGCTATGAATCTCCGATCATGCAAACATTCATCCGTCTCTCGCGCGCGATGTTTACACCGGACGGCAGCAAAGCTGCAAAGAAGAAACCTGTTCGCAAGTCACGTCGCTAAATCATGAGAATAGCCGTTTTTGGAACAGGCGGAGTCGGAGGTTACTTCGGTGGACGTCTGGCGCATGCAGGCGAAGACGTTACGTTTATTGCCCGCGGTGAACACCTGCGCGCGATCAAAGGCAACGGGCTGGTCGTCGACAGTAACCTAGGGAACTTTGTCGTCTTGCCCGCCAAGGCGAGCGATGAGGTTAGCGAAGTCGGCGAAGTTGATCTCGTGATTGTAGGCGTTAAAGCATGGCAAGTTTCGGAGGCAGCTCGCACGATGAAACCGCTCGTCGGATCGGGCACGACTGTGCTGCCATTGCAAAATGGCGTTGATGCCGTGTCGCAGCTTGTTCAGGAACTAGGTCCTGACAAAGTAATCGGTGGGCTATGCAGAATTGTTAGCTTCGTCGTCGCACCGGGTCACATCAAACATGCCGGATTCACGCCATCGATTGTGATCGGAGAAATCGACAATCGAAAGACCGATCGCGTCACGGGGATCGAACAGATGTTCAAGCGGGCCGGCGTTGAAATAACAGTCGCGCCAGACATTCAGGCTGCACTGTGGGCGAAATTTCTTTTCATTGCGTCGTTCAGTGGTGTCGGCTCAATAGCCAACGCGCCCGCTGGAGTTCTTCGCTCAAATCCAAACTGGCGCAAGCAGATGCTCGAAGCAATGGAAGAGATTTACTCGTTGGCCCTGGCGCGTGGAATCAACCTGCCGTCAAACTCGATCGATACAGCGATGGCGGCGGTGAACGCGTTGCCTGAGGATGCGACGAGTTCAATGCAACGTGACATCGCCGCGGGAAGGCCGTCGGAGCTCGAGTCACAAAATGGAGCCGTCGTACGCCTCGCGCGTGAATCGGGCTTAGGGGCTCCAACTCATGCGCTTATCTACGAAACATTGAGGCCGTTAGAACAAAAAGCTCGTGCTGCAACGCGTTAGTTCCGAAGATCATGTAGATGATCGACTAGTTGCGCGATATCGTCTTCGTTGTTGAAAAAGTCAGTGGAGACGCGAATGCCTTCCGGCTTTTCAGTGACGATGATCTTGTTTGCGGCGAGCGCCGCGACCACCCGCGCCGGGCTCTCTGCAGCCACCAACGTTTCAGCGGAACGAAATTGTTCTTCACCAAGTGGCGAAAGCACTCGCCAACCCGCTTCCTGCAAGCGATCGGTCAATAGTCGATTCAATTCAAGTGCGCGGGCCTCGATGTTTTTCATTCCGATCGACTGCATGAACTCAACCGAAGCACCGAGCGCGAAAATCCCGGCGAAATGCGGACATCCCAGTTCGGCACGCGCAGAAACGTCGCGTCGCAAGTGGATCTCGTCGTTTTTCCCGCCGTACGGATCCTGCACGCTGAGCCAACCGATCGAACGCGGATGAGAGTTCGCCTGTAGTTCCCTGCTGAGGTAAACAAAACCAGAACCGTAACCGGACAACATCCACTTATGTCCGGTCGAGCATAAAGCGTCGATCTTCATTTGTTTCACGTCGATCTCAAACGCGCCCGCAGCCTGGCTCGCGTTGACGACGAGCGCGTGCGCGCCTTTTATCTCGCCTAGCGCGGCTAGATCCGATCGAAAGCCGTTCGAGTACTGCACGTAACTCATCGAGATGATGCCTGTGCGGGTGTTCATCGCGGCGCGCACATCTTCGGGACGCACCACCCCATCGACCGACTTAACGAGATGGACCGGAATACGCCGGTTCATCCACGGAATCGTCGTGACAGGAAACTCGAGATCGCACGAGATCACTTCGCCGTGTTTCTCCAGCGCGTCGACGATGATGTTCATGCCGCTGGAGGTGTTTGTCGTCAGTCCAATCTCGTCAGGCTCGGCGTTGATGAACGCCGCAACGTTCGCACGCACTTCTTCGCGGCGCGCCAGCCAGTCGTCCCAGTGCAGATCGCCGTCGTTCTTCATCTGCTCGTAATAACTGACTCCGGCTTGTGCAGTTGCGCGCGCGAGCGGGCCCGCAGCGGCGGCGTTGAGATAGATGTAGTTGGCAGTTACTGGAAACTGCTCGCGAATGTCGCGCCATTGGGTCATGTGAGGGAGCTTATATCGATTCCTTGTACGCTTCCAAATTCTCCTGAATCTTTTGCAGCAAGCGCGACTTCAGAGTGTTTGACTTTAGGTGGGACGGTGAAACGGGTCGCCACTTTCCAGGTATCAGCACTTGTGAGTCGATAAATGCATCGATCGCTTCCTGTAACCCGTCGATTTTGATCTTGCCTTTCATCGCTATTACCTCTTCGATGATCCACGTAACAGCGTCGCCGGTGATGCGATGACGGTGATTGATCACCGCCGATCGTTCCTGAAGTGTTTGCAGGACGAGGTCAAGTGGTCCACCAAGAGCGGCGACAAGTCGCAGGTACGATTCCTGAAAAGCTCGGATCTGTGCAACGCGCGTATCCGTAAGTTTGAGGTCTTTCTTGCCGACATACGACGCCGCCATCGTTTGCAAAAAAATCTCGTTCGGCATGTGCACGCTTTCGTCGTCTGCGCGCGTGATAGCGTGCGAGAGGTAGTAACCGGGTAATGTTCTCAGCAGGTTGCGGATCAGAAAGACTGGATTGTGCGTAAAGCCGTCGGGCAGTTTTTCGATACCCTTCGAGACTTTTCGATCCTCGAAGTAGCTGAGGCCGCGATCGAAGTCGCGAATCTCCTTTCGCGCGTTAGCCATCAGGTGGCTGATCTGCTCCCCAGTGAAACCCATCCGCCAGAGCATCCGCTGATCGCGTTCGCTCGCGAACGCTTCGTCGAAGACGCGCAGACACTCGGCGTTTTTAAAACTATTCAGGTTCTTCTTTTCACCGGTTTCGAGAAAGTCCATCGTCTGAGCGAAAACCTGGACCAACGTTCTGGCCCAACCGCGTTGCTCCGCCAGTGAAGCCGAGTAACGATCGACGTCTTTGAAACGATACTTGTCATGCTTGGCGGCAAACTGGCGAATCGATCCGTAATCGAGAATCGCGCCACTCGCGAGCATGTTGTCGCCGTCCCACGAGAGCCAGTTGAAGATGTACTCCTCTTCGAGCAGGGCGGCGAGTTTTGCGTAGTTACGCGCGAAGTAGTCGAGCGCGGTTGCGTAACGTTGCGCAGGATCGCCGCTGAAGGTCCAGGTGCCGTTTTCGATCTCGCGATCGATGAAGTAATCCACTGAGGCTTTTAGCTCGGCGTGCCGGTTTTGTTTGAGGTAACGAAAGATGTGTGCAGGCCTGATTAAGTTCGGCGCGCTCCTCACACCGATCGCTGTTCCATCAGGAAAACCGATGACGGCAAGACATCGTTCGGTTGGAATTCCCTGGCGATAAAAGATCTCCGACATCACCGCACTGCCTAACATTTCGTCCAACTCGGCGAGACCTGACGAGTAGCCGTAGGTCGTGTCGCCCGTCGCGACAACTGTGTTCGCTTCAACAGCGCCGGGGCTGAGGATCGTCGCGCCGGTGCCGCGACTCGAAATGTCGAATGTCAGATTGTGGTTTCGAAGATAACCGTTCCAGATGCTTCTTCCATCGCCCGACGTTTTGCCTTGCTTGTTGCGATGTTGAGTCTGTAGATAGCGCGTGGCCATGAACGGTTTCGGCCGCACGCTTTCGGGGGGAAACTTCGTTCCGTGCTCGAGGTCGTACTCGTTGATGATGCGGAGCGAGAAAGTATCGAGGATGGCTTGTTCGAGATCTTTGTTGATGCTTGACGGGTGATCGTCGGGGATGAGTCCCATCTCTTTAGCGAGTGGGAAGTTGAAAAAGAGAACACGGCCCTGCGGACGGTAACGCGCCCGATAATCAATATAACCATCGGGACTCACGTTCCGCCACGGATGCGTGCCGTCCAGCTCCTTAAACTTCTCATACATAATTGGGCGGTATGAGAAATGGCAACTGAGGAAATTCTGACCGTAACAACCGAATGCGTCAATGAAAATCTTCGTGGGTGGTGTCTTAATTTCCTCTCAGCGTACCTCGGCGGTCCTCCGCGTCTCTGCGGTTTATCTGGTTTTGCGGTTCTTTTACCGGAGAGTCGCGGAGGACCGCAGAGGTACGCAGAGAATGCTGGCAAATTAAGACACCACCAGTATTAGATTCGCGTTGACAGTTCTCTCACTGGCGAATATTATTCCGCGCCATCCACAATGTGGATCAATAAACGTCACGCCCAAGAAGTTCGACCGCGCGTGATTCCTGACTGGAAAACCAAGGGTGAACGAGACACCTCCTTACGTTCTCCCCCTCCGACTCGCCAGCAGATCTCCTGAATCTCGCTTTTAGTTTGCGTTGCGCCCAGCGCTGAATGCCAGCGTTATGGCGCAGCGCTTTTTTTTCTTCACGCAAAGTGAACGTAAAGGAGAGAAAATGAAAAGTATTGCGAAGAAAACCCTTATCCTCGGATTCGCCTGGGTCATCGGCTTGCTGATTACGGCCCCACCAGTGCTGGCTCAAGAGCCTGAACCCGTACCCACAGCCACAATTGCACCCGCACAGGCAACTGTTACCAACAGCTATGCGGCGAAATTCATCTGCGGCGTTCAGCCGGACGCCTCCATCAAGTCCGCGCCTGACGCGCAGGCCGGTCACTACTCAACCAAAGTCAACGTCCACAACAACACCGGTATCACCATCAACTTTCGCAAGAAGATCATCCAGCTTAAAGGTGGGCAGGTACCGATCGAACCTCAGTTCAAAGTATTTGAGGCATTGAAGCCTGACTGGGCGATGGAAGTTGTGTGTAAAGACATCTATAGGCACCTGAACATCGCAATCCCGCCTCAGGTGGACGTGATTCCTCCTTACATCGAGGGGTTTGTCATCCTCGAGGTGTTCTTTACAGCGCTTCCAACAAGTCCTCCCGTTGATCCGCTCGACGTGGCAGCTATTTACACGTATCGGGCAGAGCCGGCAGGGACTAACGCGGTTGCTATTGACGTGACTGTCTTTCCGGCAAAGAGCAACAGGTACACGATTCCGCTGATCGTAGCCGACGACGGTACCGTTTCGCCTGCATCCGGCAGGGGCAAGCAGTTACAGAAGGAGTAAATGAACTACCCCAACCAGATGGTGGTAAGGGGTGGAAGATCTATTTGAACTGAATGCGCGCGGCCGTGGGAAGCGACGGGTTCGGAATTTAAATCGCGAATCCGAGAGCCACTGCGGCCGCCGTATTCTTCTTCATCCGTGTTAACAAGAAGTTTGTAATGACCCTCGTGAGGAACACCTAAGCGATACGCTTCGCGCGGTACGGCGGAAAAGTTTGCTACACAGATCAAATCTCTTTCCGACTGCGGCGAACGGCGAATGAAAGCGACAATATTTTGAGCGGCGTTGTCGACGTCGATCCATTCAAAGCCCGCGGCGTCACCGTCGGCGGTCCATAAGGCCTCGCGATCGCGATACAGTCGATTCAGATCACGGACCAACGTCTGAACCCCACTGTGCAACGGTTGGTCCAACAAGTGCCAATCGAGACTTTCGGTTTCGGTCCACTCCCGCCACTGACCGAATTCACCTCCCATAAACAATAACTTCTTCCCCGGATGCGCCCACATATACGCATACAGCGCCCGCAACGTCGCAAACTTCTGCTCCTCCGTGCCAGGCATCTTGTTCAGCAGCGAACCCTTCATGTGCACAACTTCATCATGCGAAAAAGGCAACACGAAGTTCTCACTCCACGCATAGACCAACCCAAACGTGAGCGAGTTATGGTTCCCCGCGCGAAACAGCGGATCGGTTTGAAAGTACTTGAGCGTGTCGTGCATCCAACCCATGTTCCACTTGAAATCAAACCCGAGCCCTCCCGCGTAGACCGGATGACTGACAGCCGGCCACGCGGTCGACTCCTCGGCGATCATCATCGTTCCCGGACACTCGCGATGCGTGGTCTCATTCAACTCTTTTAATAAAGAGATCGCGTCAAGGTTCTCGCGGCCGCCAAAGGCATTCGGCTCCCACTCGCCTTCGTTCCGGCTGTAGTCGAGATAAAGCATCGACGCCACCGCGTCCACTCGCAGTCCATCGAGGTGAAACTCCTTGAACCAGTAAAGTGCGTTGGCCAGCAGAAAGTTGCGCACCTCGTTGCGGCCGTAGTTGAAGATGTACGTGCCCCAATCGGGATGCTCTCCTTTTCGCGGATCGAGATGTTCGTACAAGGCGGAGCCGTCGAAGCGCCCGAGCGCGAACGCGTCTTTCGGAAAGTGCGCCGGTACCCAGTCCATGATCACGCCAACGCCGCGCTGGTGCAGGTAGTCGACCAGGTAACGAAAGTCGTCGGGACTTCCATAGCGCGCGGAAGGAGCGTAATAGTAACTGACCTGATAACCCCACGATGGACCATACGGATGTTCTTTCAAGGGCAAGAACTCGACATGCGTGAAACCCATCTGCGTGACGTAGTTAGCGAGCGGCTCCGCCATCTCGCGATAAGTGAACGGCTGATTGTCCTCCTCGATCTTTCGCCGCCACGATCCGAAGTGCACTTCGTAAATTGAAAGCGGGAGACGAAAATGCTCGAGCGACGCGCGTTGCTTCATCCACTTCGCGTCGCGAAACTTGTAAGTCGATTGATAAACGACTGAGGAAGTATCGGGCGGGACTTCAGTGTGTTGCGCATACGGATCGGCTTTCAGGAACGGAAGATTTCGCGGCGGGTGAATCTCAAACTTGTAAAGCTTGCCCGCGGTGAGATCGGGAATAAACAACTCCCAAACTCCGGAACTGCCCAACGTGCGCATCTGATGAATGCGCCCGTCCCAGTTGTTGAAGTCGCCGACTACGCTTACACCGGAGGCCTGCGGCGCCCACACCGCGAACGCAACACCCTTCACCGTTCCGACCTTCGTCACATGCGCGCCGAGCTTGTTGTAGATCTGTTCGTGTTTGCCCTCGCCAAATAAGTGCAGATCCAGGTCGCTGATGACAGACGGAAAGCTATACGGATCGCGAATGGTGTTTATTTCGCCTCCCAGGTGATGAAGCTTGAGTTTGTAAGAGGGAACTTTCTTGACGCGCGAAACCTGGAGTTCAAATAACCCAGCCGGATCGATCTTCGCCATCGGCAGCGGTGCTCGACGTCCGATGACAGCTTCGACTTGCTCAGCGTCAGGCCGGAAGACACGAATTGTCAGACCGTCGTCCTTCAGATGAGGGCCAAGGATCTGATGGTTCGGCATGGAGCACATAGATGTCCGCTCCGGTTCCCTTCTCGGCAACGTTACTCCGTGCCTCGGCTAGCATATCCAAAAACGCTTTTCGGTGTGACGGAAGGCCGAGTTGGTCCGACAACTCAATCACACGCGCGGCATACTTCATCACCTGGATTGTCTCGATCCCGGAAATGTCGTAGAAGAACCAGCCGCAACTCGTAAACATCAACAACGCGTGTCGTTGCATTTCGAGCAACAGAAACACGCGCACCTCATCTGCCGGAGACAATTGTTGGCGGGCATGTTGCGCGAGGAAGTCACTGGGTGAAATTCGCTTCAACAAAACATCGATGTACGCATTGCGCGCGTCCCACGGATCCGTGAACAACTTGTTGCCAAGTTCCTCGAACCCTTCAGCCGAGCGATCGCGCAAGAAGTTCAAGGCAGAACGCAGGGGTCCACGCCATTGCTGGTTCCACCCCGGCTCTCCGCCGGTTTGACAACCGCAGTCGCGAATCCAACGACTCACGCCGTGTTCGCAACTCCACGAAGTGCCTTCTTCCTGTGGTCCACTTTTAATCGAAACTTCGTACTCAGGCTGATAACGTTCGAGGTATTCCCCGTAGTTCGTGATCCAGAAACCCTCGCGCGGCGCCTCGACAGTCAACACATGCGCCAGGCAGAGATCGCCAAACTTGAAATGATGCCCGTACGTCTCGCCGTCGGTGGCGACGTTGACCATCGACCTTCCCGCAGAAGCCGACTCAATCATTCGCACCAGTCGCTCACTTGAGGTCAGCGCCTTCTCGAACGCTATCGCCCGGGCAAGTTCCCCCTCATAGAAAAAGATCGCGATGGATCGGCCGCTGCCGTCTCGATGCAAATATCTATACGCGCGGCTCGTGTCGATCAAACCTTCGGCCTGCGATGGAGCCAGGATCACATAACGCAAACCTTGCTCAATCAACAAATCGAGCGTCGCATCATTGACGGCCGTCTCCGGCAGCCAAAGCGACTCCGGTTCGCGCCCGAAACGATGCCGAAAGTCGGCGATTCCCCAGACGACCTGCGTCAACCGATCACGCTCGTTACACAGCGGCAAAATCGCGTGACCGTATGCCTGCGCGATCGCATTACCATGGCCCGATCGTTCGCGAACGCTCGACCGATCAGCTTCGATGATCTTCAGATAAGTTTCGGGATGATGTTTTTCCAACCACGACAAGAGGGTTGGACCAAAGTTAAAACTGATGTGAGCGTAATTATTGACAATCTGCGAACCGACTGGCGCGGCCGCATTTGGCGCGTAACATTCAGCGTGAATGCGTTCGTTCCAATCGTGATACGGCGCGGCGCTAACCTCGCGCTCAACTTCGCCGGTCCATGGATTCTCGCGCGGAGGCTGATAAAAATGGCCGTGAATTATTAAAGCTGTCATAACAGCGGAAGCAAATCATTGGTCATATATCATTTGACATTTCTCATTGTCATTTTTCGGCTTGCACGCATTGTGTCTGCTGCGTTTTCAACGAGGGCCGCGAAGCAGGGGTTGGCTTTGAAAAAATGACAAATGAGAAATGTCAAATGATATATGATGCCAATGACTGACAATGACTCGACCAATAATCGGACTCGTCAGCGTGCCATCTCATCAAACGCCAACCGCGCCGCTCCGAGCAAGCCCGCATTGTCACCACATTCCGCCCGCGCGATCTTTACCTGTTTCGCCGTCGCCTGAAACCCTCGCGCTTCGACTTCCTGGTACATGTCCGCTGCAAAGAGATCCCACCCGTTAACCACGCCGCCATTGATCACGATAATCTCCGGATCAATTAGACTCGTCAGGTTAGCCAACCCGATGCCCAGGTACTTCCCGGCACGCCTGAACACCGACAGCGCAAGTTCATCACCCTGACGACCGGCGTCGTAAACTTTCTCCGCGGTCAAATTTTCAGCGCTCAACGTTGCCTGTGGAAACTGCGACAAACTCTCACGCGCCATGCGCACGATCGCTGTCGCGGACGCAAACAGTTCGAGACAACCAGTATTGCCGCACTTGCATTTCAAATCAGAGAACGGATCGACCGTTGTATGCCCGATCTCTCCCGCGGCCCCGTGCGCGCCGCGCCAGACTTTTCCACCAAGAACTATTCCACCGCCAACGCCCGTTCCCAACGTCACGCTGACGACGTCGCGACACCCGCGTGCAGCGCCGAGCCACATTTCACCCGTCGCCGCTGCGTTCGCATCGTTTTCCAGAAACACGGGCCAACCCAGGCGCTTCTGCAACACCTCTTTCAATCCGAAGTTGATCAAAGAAGGAAGGTTTGGGGCGGACAGCACTACTGCCTGCGCACGATCGACGGCCCCCGGCACCATTACCGACGCACTGACTATTCGACCGGGATTGTCACGGCGCCATTCGCCGGCGACGCTTGCGAGGGCTTCGACGACAACATCCGGAGAGTCGTCCTTTGGTGTGTGTTGTTTTACTTGGGCGTGGATTCTGCCGGTGCTGTCAACTAATGCCGCTCGCAGGTGTGTTCCTCCGAGGTCAACGGCAAAAACAAGTTTTGAACTAACATTCAACGAATCGGTCACGATCAGCGATCTCGGGAGTTGACGGCTAATCGGCGCCTTCCGCAGCCACGTCGCCAGTCCGCGGCTCTGCAGATTCAGACAGCCCTGCCCAGCCGGTTCGATTGAGATTCCAAATCATTAAAGCACCTGATGCAGCCGCGATAACTACAAACAACAAGACTCTGGGCCAGGTACCAAATAGGAGTTCACCAATGCCAAAGAGGGTCGAATAGACCAGGAGGATTCCGAGGATCCAATTAACAAAGTTGGGCCAAACCTCGCCGGTCTTTTCCGGGATTCCCGCGGCGCGAGCCACTGGCCGCCAACCCGGACCTGCCGGATAAACCGTGCGATAGAAACTCACCAGTTTTTCTTTCGGCTCGGGAGACGTCACAAACGTCGCGACCAACCAGACCAGGGTTGTGACTCCAACCGTGACCAGTATCTGCCGCGCAAAACCCTCCGGCGTTGAAGAGTCAAATATTTCAAACTGCCGCAGACCGAGGGAAACAATCAGCGCAGACGCCATCGCCGCTATCTCTGACCATGCGTTCACGCGCCACCAGTACCACCGCAGAATGTAGACCAGACCTGTTCCCGCGCCGAGAGCGAGTACGAGTTCCCAACCGCTCGTAATGCGGTTCATGAAATAAGTGACGACGATCGAAAGCAACACGATAATCAACGTCGCCATTCGCGAGGCAAACACGTAATGCTTCTCGCTGGCTTCAGTCTTCACGAATCGACGGTAGAAGTCGTTGATGATGTAGCTCGCGCCCCAGTTCATCTGCGTCGCAGATCGTGCTCATGTAAGCAGCGGCGAACGAAGCCAACAGCAATCCGCGAAAGCCTACCGGCAAGTAATCGTTCATTACCTGCACGTAACCAAACGCTGCATCCGGTTTTCCGGTTTCGGGGTTTGGTGTGGTTCCGTTGTAAAGAACTAGAGAACATAGCGCCACGATGATCCACGGCCATGGCCGCAGAGCGTAATGCGCGATGTTGAACCAAAGCGTCGCGAGGAGACCGTGTTTCTCGTTCTTCGCGGAGAAGATTCTTTGCGCAACGTAGCCGCCACCGCCCGGTTCAGCGCCGGGATACCACGAGGCCCACCAGTTCACACCGAGATAGACCACCAGCGTCAGCAACGGCAACATCCACACGGCCGAACCGTCGGGCAGTAACTGGATTGCCCCACCCTCTCCAAACGGTTGCGATGAACCGATAGGTGTAACGCCGGCAAGACGCGCTTTCAAGTTATCCAACCCACCGACGGCTTGCACAGCAAAAACAGCGAGTGCGATGGAGCCCACCATCGCAATTACAAACTGGACAGCATCAGTGACCACCACTCCCCAAAAGCCCGAGAGGATCGAGTAAAGAAACGTGATGCCGAGACAAAGAGCCAGCGCCTGCCACTTAGCAAGACCCAAAGTCCCACTGAGCACCTTCGCCATCCCGAGATTCACCCAACCCATAATGATCAGGTTGATTGGCAGGCCTAAATAAAGAGCACGAAAACCGCGGAGAAAAGCGGCTGGCTTACCTGAGTATCGAAGTTCAACAAACTCTACGTCGGTCATCACGCGAGCTCGTCGCCATAGTCGCGCAAAGAAAAAGACCGTGAGCATGCCGCTCGCCAGCATAGACCACCAGAGCCAGTTACCGGCGACTCCATTGCGGGCCACCATCTCGGTAACAGCCAACGGTGTATCGGCCGCAAAGGTCGTCGCCACCATCGACGTGCCCGCCAGCCACCAGGGCATAGAACGATCGGAAAGGAAGTACTCTTCAGTCGATCGGCCTGCTCTGCGGGCGTAATAAAGGCCAATCATCAGCGACAAGACAAAGTACGCCGCGATGATCAACCAGTCGATAGTAACCAGCTTCATGGTGTTGATTCTCCAGTTTTTGGATAACCACCAAAGAGCGTATTATCCGACAGCTTACACAGATCCAGACAATCGGACAATCCGATAATTCATGGAGGGACGTCACAAGTTGAATTCATTAAAGTCTTTCCTTTGCGCCTTTGCGCCTTTGCGGGAAATCAGTTCGAGGCTGGATTGTGCTGATGCGAAGATGTCTCACGCAAAGGCGCAAAGGCGCAAAGTGCTGAGACGGCAACGATCACTCTTTGCAACGTTTGTTGTATTAGTTCTCCTTGGGACCACTGCGGACATGAATCTAATCGCTCAAAACAGACCACGCGCACGTGAGGCCGGAGTTAAAGTGGGCGTCCTGCCGACCGGCGCGCTGAACGCTATCACCGATGTTCAAGGCGTTCTTGTCGGTCACACGACGCTGATCCGCGGCGAGAACATTCGTACCGGTGTTACTGCCATCCTCCCACACAACGGAAATCTGTTTCGCGAGAAAGTCCCGGGCGCGGTGTTTGTCGGTAACGGGTTTGGCAAGCTTGCCGGCTCGACTCAGGTGAATGAGCTGGGCGAGATCGAAACGCCGATACTGCTGACTTCTACCCTCGCCGTTCCTCGCGTCGCCGATTATCTGATCGACTACATGCTGGCATTGCCGGGAAACGAGCAAGTCCAGTCAATCAATCCACTCGTCGCGGAGACGAACGATGGCTACCTCAACGACATTCGCGGCCGCCATATTTCCCGCGACGACGTTTTCGGGGCCATTAAGGGAGCAAAAACCGGCGCAGTTGAAGAAGGTTCCGTGGGAGCGGGCACCGGCACCGTCGCCTTTGGATTCAAAGGCGGAATCGGCACTGCGTCGCGGAAAGTGCCGGCGCGATTCGGGGGCTATACGGTGGGTGTGTTAGTCCAATCAAATTTTGGTGGTGTTTTAACGATCAACGGCGCGCCGGTCGGACAGGAACTCGGCCGCTATTATTTAAAGGACGAACTCAACCCACCGGCCACTCAACCATCGACTCCCGACGGGTCGATCATCATGGTTGTTGCTACCGATGCCCCACTCGACGCGCGCAATCTGCGGCGTCTCGCCTCACGGGCCATGATAGGCATGGGCCGTACCGGTGGCTCCGCCAGCAACGGCAGTGGCGACTACGTCATCGCGTTTTCAAGCGCGCCCGAGGTTCGCATTCGCCTAACCAACCAGCGCGACACAAGTCCCACGAGAGATCTCAAAACAGTTACGAACGATGCTATGTCCCCACTCTTTCTCGCCGTGATCGAAGCAACTGAGGAAGCGATTTACAACTCGATGTTCAGGGCCACGACCATCAGCGGAAGGGGCCGAACAGTGGAATCACTGCCTATGGACCGTACGCTGGAGATCCTACGAAAACATGGTCTACTTACCGTCTCGCGCTAATTCGCTTATCACAACAAGTTCACGGTGGTCTAACCTTTTCATACTGGTCCGAAAAGTGTTTGACACTCGCATGTTCGCTGCTTAGAATTCTCGCGTAACCCCCAAGCGACAACTCGAATGCAGAAGGAGCAAGAAGGTGGCGACGAAGCTGAATGTTCGTGTCAACCGAAAACGACCGGAGTCTATGACCCGGCAGATTCGGGAACAACTGGACAATCTAATTGAGGCCGGTACGTTGGCTGCGGGAAGTCTTCTTCCCAGCGAGCGTGAGCTAGCAAACACTTTGAAGGTGGCCCGCAATGTTGTTCGCGGTGCCTACGAACAACTGATGGATGCAGGAAAGCTGAGAAGTGAAGGCCGGCGAGGTAGAAGCGTGAAGAGCGGCAGCGGGGGTGGGACCAGGAAGAAGTCCGCGACTAAGTCGACCAAGAAGTCACGCAAGAAATAGTATGGTCCAGATCCCAACGGAATGAGTCCTTTTATAGACCAAGTTTGCCAGGTCCGACGAAAGTCAGTCACTGGCAATCGGGGTTTCTTTGCCGAGCGAAATGATCTCATTTCTAATTGCGTTTCGCTCTGCTAGTAACCTCACAAAAAAGCGCCTTTTTACAAGGAAAAACATCAATACCCGTATACCCGCGATCGATCTATCAAGTTTTTCAAAGAAGACGATCGCGAGGTATCCGCAAATCGGGATTACGATTAACGCCAGCACCGCCCCGACCCAACCGAATGTGGGGCCGACCATGAAGTAAGCCAAGGTCGCCAGGATCAACCAGGTCAACGGAAACAACAGCATCGCGGAGATGATCTTGACCGTCGAGATTACGTCTTCCGAGTCGGCGGAGAACCTCGTCGCAAGATAGCCGCCGAGTTTATACGCGGGGTAGTGAGTGACCGTACCCAACAGCGCCGGTCCAAGCATCAACAGAAACAATACCGATCGTTTCAGGATCGTGAAGAAGACGCTTCGCGTCGACGATGGCGGCGAGAGTTCTTCCGTATCGACGCCTGCCTGCTCCAACTCTTGTTCAAAGCGCATCATTCGGATCTCGAGTTTGCGCAGTCGATCGGGTTGAAGCTTTTGCAAGACTGGATAAGCTTTGATGAATCGTTGTTGTAGTCTGAGCTCGTCTTTGAGGCTGTCGTCGTTGTCGTTGTTTGCGGATGAAAAGATCCGTTCGGCGCGCGCGGTGGTCAACAACTCCTCTTCGTGTTGCGCGTCGAGGATCACGTTTCGCAGTGCCTTTTCGATCTGGTCCGACAACTGGCGCACCGCATCGCGAGGCGGATTGCCCTCGGGATCGAGTTTGACTGGCTCGACTTTGATCGGGTTTCCGAAGTAGAGCAGCGCCTCACTGCGAAAGCTCGTCTTGGATGTGTAGTAGAGTCCCGCTGGAACGATCTTGAGATCTGAGACTTCGCCGGTTGAGACTGCCGCCAGCGAGATGCGCGCTGCGCCGGTTTTGATCGGTTTGAGTCCGGGAGCGTCGTGCGAAACACCTTCGGGACAAATGCCGATCGTCCCACCGCGCGCGAGCAGCTTTCGCGCTTCGATAAAAGTCTCCTGGTTCTTTCGCGTGTCGGAACCTTCGTCCTGCTGCCGGTAGACCGGTAACGAATCCATTGCCTTCACGAGGTAACCGATGACCGGCATGTGAAACAGCGGCGCTTTCGCGAGAAACGAAACACGTCTTGGGGCGAGGCAGAGTAGAAACACCGGATCGACGAGAGCGTTCGGATGGTTCAGGACGAAGATGACCGGCGTGTTGAGCGGGACGTGTTCCAGACCGGTAACTTCGATGCGCTGGAAATAAATCCGCAGCGCGACTTTCAGAAGGGCGACTATGACGCGACGTATCATCCGGGTAGTCTGAGGATAATATAGCTTTAATTCTTCCGGTCCCATCTCGGATCGCAAAATCGTTGACAGACGAACAGGTACTGCATAGGATCCGCTCACCACCTGACCTCGCTCAAGCTAACTCCCAAGTCCAGGGTTAAGCATCGCAAAGGAGTTCGTCTCATGTTCATCCGCCGACCTCTTTCTATCTGGCTTGTAACTTCTCTGCTGTTAGTAGTCGTCCTGGGTGGTCTGGCAGTGCTTGCCGCGCGGCGAAACGCTCAGGACATTCAACCCCTGCAATCGGAGCTGAGCGAATCGCTGACTGGGCCAGCGCGGGCCACGTCACGTTTCCGCAACCTGTCGCTCCAACCAGAAGCTGCCAAGTTGAGCAGGAGACTGGGCCAGAGATTCATCGGCTCTGAGTCCGGCGTGTCGGTGTTGATCGGCGAGGTGACATCGGGCGAAACGCGACTGCCGGTACGCATGGTGCGGAAACAGGACAAGCGAGGAGAGTCGGTTGAGATCAGCGCCAACGGAAGGGCGCTCGGCTGGAGCGCCTCCTCCGGAGCAAATGGTGATAGGCCGATAACTGATTCCGACCGTTCGCTGGTGGAACGATTGGTGTTTGATAGTGCGGATGCCTTCGTTCTGGCGCAGTTGCGAGGCGCAAGTTATCAAGTCAGCGGCAAGAACGTGAGGGCGGATCTCGGTGGCTCAGACAACTACGACGGCCCCCTATGGACCGTCGTACGCGTAAGTCATGCAAGTGCCGACATCGAAGCAAAACCGGAGAGCATAGCGCGCGTGTACTACATCGATTCGCGAACTGGACTAGTTGATAAGGTCATTTCAGAAATAAATGGTGACGAGGTTGAGGCAACCCTGGGGGGTTGGACCAACCAGAAGGGAGAGACGTTTCCTACCCTCATCCGCTGGAGCATGGGCGGCCGACAGATCATGGAATTCAAGATTATTAACTTTGAGCGTTCGAGTGCCAGATAAGGAGAACCCATGAACCTCACTAATTCGAAACAGCACGCCGGCCTATTCCTCGCTTCTGCTTTCTTCTTGCTTAACCTCTTCTCTGCTGTCGTAAACGCGCAGACGACTGCGGCACGGCCTGATCGCGGACTGATGCCAAATAGCTCTTACGCTATTTCAGATATAGAGCAGATCAATCTATCAAACGGCAATGTTGGTTTGAGGATTCCGCTTGCGAGCCTGCCGCCAATCGCCGGCGGTAAACTCTCCTGGACCATCAATGCGCATTACAACAGCAAGATCTGGAATGTCAATCGCCAGCAGATGATTGGCCAGCGCTCCGACGGATCGAATATCTACTATGTCGTTGATGTCCCAGAACTCAGCGAGCAAGGTAGCTGGCGCATCAGCGGTCAATATGAAATCGATATTCGCGACGCCACATTGGATTTCGCGTATCAGTTTCCGCCTGTGGCCGATGAACCCGACTACTCTCTGATGCTCAACAACAACTGGTACCGCGTGCTGTTACGCATGCCGGATGGAGCCGAGCACGAGTTGCGGCCAATGGATTATTCTCCTTTTGGGGGCGGTAAAGAGTTCCTGTTTGGTTACTACAGCCAGATACCGTTCACGCACGGCACGATGCGCTATTACTCGTTCGATGGCAGCTATTTGTTCGCAACCATCAACGGCGATGGGAGCTGGGCCGTCTATTTGCCCGATGGCACTAAGGTGGTGCAGACGTCAGACGGAATTCAGCGCATACAGGACACTAACGGCAACAAGATAAAGATCTATAGCGACGCCAACGGCACTCATTATCAGGATGAGCAAACCGGACGAGAGATACGCTACAAATTAGAAGCTGGTAATCAGGGCCGCGTTTATTACAAGACAGTCGGCAATGTTGAGAAATACGTCGCCGTTAACTTCGGTGAGACGCATGTGCAGGGCAAAATTATTCGCATCAACGACTGGATTCCGTTTCAGTTCAACTTCAATCCCTGCAAGCGGCATGAGTTAATTGATACTGCGGTTCCCGTGATCCGTGAGATTGTCTTGCCACAAAGCGAACCGGGTGTGACGCGTAAATTCACCTTCACTTATGATGCTGATAGTACGGAAACAGCGAGCAACACGGTCGCCTGGACCTGTGACAGCCCGGGAGAGACTTTCGTTAGGACCACATCGAAGGGTTGGGGCTTTCTCAGTCGAGTTGAAACACCATCCGGCGCAAAGATCGATTACAAGTTTGGACTCAACGTCTTTCACCTGACGAATAAACCCGATGACCTTGCCGATGTGAGCATCGCGGAAAAGAAACTGGATCACAATTCGACCATCGACACATGGACTTATTCCATCTTTGATAGCTTGTCGCAGGTAACAAATCCAGATGGCAGTACGATATTCGAGCAAAAATACATGAAGAGACGTCTCGCCTACAGAACGACACGCCCCTTCTCCAAAACCGAGCGCCACTGGACTAATAAGGTGTTCAGCGGCGCGAGTCTCGAATCTCCCAACGGAAACGTGGACTTCAATAGTGTGGTCGACTTCGAATACACCACGCTGACGGACGCCAGCGGCAATAACCTGAAAATGTCGGCGAAGGCGTACCAGTATGACTACAACGGCAACCTTACGCAGACCACGGAATACGACTGGTTTGATCCGGCGCTGGTATCGCGTGACTCACTGGGCGTGCCCACTGGCGTTCCAGGAAGTGCCGTAGTTCTAAGGACCACTAGCCACAGCTATTACAACGCGGCCCCTACTTCGACGTCGGGAAACGTTTATGCCAAGCGCAACATCACCACCGCTACACCGTTGATCTTGAATGCAGTCCAACAATCAACTACCGGTCCCAGCGTCACGCAACTCAGTTACGACAGTCAGGCCTATGGCACAGCACCCACGATCGGCAACGTAACCAGCCAGAGGGTTTGGGACGATCTTGATAGTAAATGGATCACGAGTTCGCAAACCTACAACGCTTACGGCAACATCACTACCAAAACCGATCCGCGGGGCAAAATCACTCAGTTTTTCTACGACGATTCAACACACGCAATGCCGACTCGCGTGGTTGTGGATCCACAGAACGGTACGGGAACGCAAACCGTCACGACAGCTTTTGATTTCTCTACAGGGCTGGTTACCAATCAGACGGATACCAACAACAACGTCACTACGATCGATTACACCAACCAACTGCTCTCGGCAGTGGATCCATTTGGCCGGCCGGGAATAACTTATGGACCAACCATCTCCGGGCAGCGTCACCGGGTCACGACCACTTACCTCGATAATGCCCGGCAGACAATTGTGGCAACAGACCTTAGTGCCGAAAACGACAAATTGCTGAAGACCCGAACTAGCAGCGATCAACTGGGCCGGGTAACACTGACAGAGCAAACAGAAGACGGTACCAATTACACCATCTCTGCTGCCAATGTGTACCAGCAAATGGGTAAGATAACGTTTTCATCGAACCCGAAGCGCAGCAGCGCAGCTTCGACTGATGGCTGGTCCAGGACCACGCTTGATACGGCGGGCCGGATTGTTGAAGTAGCCAGTTTCAGCGGCGCCGCGCAACCACCGTCTACCGGAACGAACGCGAATTGGACCGGCAGCGTTACAACGGCCTACGAAGCAAACTTCGCCACCGTAACGGATCAGGCAGGCAAGCTTCGTCGCAGTATGGTTGACGCGCTCGGCCGGCTTATTCGCGTTGACGAACCTGATGCGAGCAACAGTTTGGGCACTACTGCTTCACCCGTACAACCGACGAGTTACTCCTATAACGTGCTCGGCAATCTGGTGACCGTAAGCCAGGGGGCACAGACACGTACTTTCTCTTACGACTCCCTTTCCCGGCTCAGGAGCGCCACCAATCCGGAAGCTGGTACGATTACTTATAACTACGACGATAGCGGCAACTTGATCACGAGGCAGGATTCACGATCAATAACGACAACTATCTCCTACGATGCGATCAACCGTCCGACTGCCAAAACCTACAGCGACGGCACGCCGCGCATAGACTACTTCTACGACACGCAATCGATGCCCACAGGTGCGCCGACCTTCGATCGTGGACATGCAAAAGGCAGACTCGTTGCTGTCACCTACAGCGGCGGCAGTGCCGGTACTTATCGCGGTTATGACGCTCGTGGCCTTGTGGTGCGGCAGTACCAGCAAACTGACTCGGTCAACTATCTGACGGAAGCGACCTATCGTCTGAGCGGCTCGCTACATACCGAAACGTATCCGTCCGTGCCTGGTGCCGGAGATCGTCGCACGATCACTTACACTCCCGACAACGCGGGCCGCATAACATCGCTAAGCGCGGCCGCCACCACCTATGCACCGGCGGCCAGCGTCAGCAGCATAAGCTACACCGCACCCGGGACGTTGAGCAGTGAAACCTATGGCAACAGCCTCATTCATGCGGTCACTTATAACAGCCGTCTGCAAACGAGTGAGATCAAGCTCGGAACGGGCGGCAATCCGGCCTCGGTCGTTTCCATTGCCTATAACTATGGCACGACGAATAACAACGGCAATGTACAATCCATCACCTACGCTGGCGGTGGTTTGAGTTACACCCAGAGCTTTGGTTATGACCCTTTGAACCGGCTCACCACGTCTAACGAGAATAGTGGCGCCAACTGGTCGCAAACCAACGGCTACGATCGTTACGGCAATCGCTGGATCGATCTCGGCGGTGGTAATCAGAGTCTCTATTTCACTGCCAGCAACAATCGCATCACTGGCTCGAGCTACGACGCAGCCGGCAATCTGCTCAACGACGGAACGCATGGTTACACCTACAACGCCGAGAACAAGATCACCAAGGTCGACAACGTCAATGCTTATGTCTACGACGGTGAGGGCCAACGTGTGCGGAAGTTATTGGGTGAGAATCTGCGCTTCGTTTACGGCATCGGCGGCCAGTTGATCATGGAGTTCAGCGGTTCAACAGGTGCGTTAACGAAAGAGTACGTCTACGGCGCTGGCGGACTGCTCGCTACCATCGAACCAACCGCGCTGAACTCCAACGGCACCCGCTACACCACCGCCGATCATCTAGGCTCCCCGCGTGTGGTTACAAATTCCAGCGCCGGCGTTGTGAGCCGCCACGACTACAAGCCCTTTGGCGAAGAACTCGGCGCAGGTGTCGGAGGTCGCACCACCGGCATGGGCTTCCCCGGCACATCCGACGGTCTCAGGCAAAAGTTCAGCTCGAAGGAACGGGATGTTGAGACGGGACTTGATTACTTTGGCGCTCGATATTACGCGAGCGTGCAAGGACGGTTCACCAGCGCTGATCCATTCAGCATCATTCAACTGCGACAGAGTTCGCCTAATGATTCTGAAGACGCATTCTGCGTTTATGCAATCATTGGCGATCCACATCGTTGGAATCGCTTCGCATATGCAGTCAATTCCCCCTTGGTTTTCACTGACAAAACGGGTCTTGACATTATGATCATTGAGAATGGTCCGACTAAAGGTAATCCACTAGGCCATACGGCTATTGCGGTAACTGGACGCGGGGTTTTCAGTATGGGAAATGGCGAAACGACCACGCGCTATGATCACAAAGACAAGAAGAACAACATTATTGGCGGAGGCGTCTCAGACTACCTTGATCGCGAAGCGCCGAGGAGAGATACAACTATTTACATCGTCAAAACCACACCAGAGCAGGATACTGCGATCATAAACTCTATGGCAGAGCAAGCGCACTCAAAACGGATATCTCTCGAGAGAAAAGGACGCTTCTACTAACTGACAATTGTTCTACTCGGGTGAATGAAGCCTTGGATAAAGCTGGTGGTGAGTTGGTGCTGCCCATCGACGCCCCCATCCCACATCAGCCCGGCAGCGCCGGAACCCGGGCGATGCTTTCTGGTCTTCCGGTTACAGTGATCTCAATACCGCAAGGAACGAGCGTATCGCACCTAAAGGGTGCCGAGCAGTTGATGATAGAAAGCTTTGAGCCGCCCGACCGACCGATGAAGAAGCCTGACTAATAAGATGGCGAACCGCATTGTCCGATTCAGCATTTTGGCAGCAGTTTTGGGAATAATTGCGCTCCTGGTCTTGTTGGCGTATTGGCATACTCGTGCACGCAGTTTTTCTGTAGCGTATGAAAGAGTGCAGATAGGGGATACCAAGGATAAGTGGCTAAACTATTTGGAGACAGACCGGACGAAGTTACTTCTTGTACTGATCCGCACGGTCAATTCCGGGGAAGATGTGGCGAGGTCTATTGGTATTTTTCCTTTTTGGAAAGATGGGAAATCCTTTTTGACCGCGATGGAAGGGTGATTGATAAAGGCCATAACGTATTGTTCTAACCGACACGGTGGCGGCGGAATGAGAAGGCACCGGAATTTCAAACATCACCGCTGATGCGGAGGAGGAATAGCGACTCACCTAAACGATTGTCGGCCGCTTAACGCGAGTTGTAAACCAAGCACGGAAGCTGCCGGTGACAAGCACGCATTCCTAGTAAGCTCTGCATCGACAACCTGAGAACCAACTCAGATCGCGCGATGCGACCCGTGGGCTTATTGTGTAATAATGAGCATGCTTTCCCTGATGACTCTTAATCCAATTCCCGAGGAATGTTTATGAAGCGCGTTGTTGCCATCGTCACCTTCTTGTTGGTTGGTCTATGTTCCGTCGCGTTGTCGCAGAACCGGAGCTACACGGTTGACGATCTGTTGAAGGTCCGCCGCGTCGCAGATCCGCAGCTCTCTCCTGACGGAAAACGCGTCGCATTCACGATTGGTGACGTCAACTTCGCCGACAATCGAGTCGTGAACCAGATCTATGTCGCTTCGGTCGACGGTGGCGGCGAACTGAAGCGGTTGACGGATGGAAAGACGTCGTCGTCAGCGCCGCGATGGTCGCCTGATGGGAAGAAGATTGCTTTCGTGACCGGCGGGCAAGTGTGGACGATGGACAGCGATGACGGTGGTGATAAAGAGCAGGTGACAAAGATCTCGACCGGAGCGGGCGGCCCGGTGTGGTCCCCAGACAGTAAGTGGATCGCGTTCACATCAGATGTTTATCCGGACTGCAAGGACGACGAGTGCAACAAGAAGAAAGACGAGCAGGCTGAAGGGAGCAAAGTCAAAGCGCACATCGTCACGCGACTGCTCTACAAACATTGGGATGAATGGCGTGACGTCAAACGTACGCATGTGTTTGTTGTTTCGAGCAATGGCGGAACGGCTCGTCAGATCACGACCGGCGATTTTGATTCGCCTCCGTATGCGGCGTCGACAGGGGTTGACTATGCGTTCTCGCCTGACTCGACGGAGATCGCGTTTCTCCGCAATCCCGACAAGGTTGAAGCCATCTCCACGAACAGCGACATCTTCATAATGCCGCTGTCAGGCGGCGCAGAGAAAAACATCACTATTCGCAATCGTGGTTACGATGCTGGTCCAATCTACACACGCGATGGCAAGTACATCATTTATCGATCGCAGGCGACGGCGGGGTTCGAAGCTGACCGCTGGCGGCTGATGCAATACAACCGTGCTACGGGCGCGAGTGTTGAGTTAACACAACGATTCGATCAGCAGGTTGAAGATGTTGTCATGTCGCCGGATGGGAGTCAGATTTATTTCACCGCCGGTGAACATGGCAAACATCCGATCTTCCGCGTAGCGTCCGGCGGCGGTGTGCCTGTTCGCCTCGTGCCCAACGTTTTTGCTTCAGGTCTTCGCATCACGGCGGATGGACGCAAACTGGTGTTTCTTGGCAGTTCGATGATCGCGGCGCCGGGAGTTTATTCCGTGAACACGGATGGTAGCGGATTGATGGCGCTGACGACTGTAAATAAGGAGTTGCTCGGTCCGGAAAACCTGAAAGCCGCTGAAGATGTTGAATGGACCGGAGCGATGGGCAAGAAGGTCCACGGGTTTATCGTGAAGCCGGCGGGATTTGATCCATCGAAAAAGTATCCGTTGCTGGTGTTAATTCACGGTGGACCACAGAGCGCGTGGTACGACAACTGGAGCTATCGCTGGAACCCGCAGGTGTTTGCCAATGCCGGTTACGTGGTTTTTGCGCCGAACCCACGCGGATCGATCGGATACGGGCAACAGTTTGTGAACGAGATCAGCGGCGACTGGGCGGGGAAAGTTTACGTCGACATCATGAATGGCGTTGCTGACGTGCTTCGTCGCAATCCGTATCTGGATCGCAATCGGTCGGGGCTGCTGGCGCGAGTTACGGTGGCTACATGGTCAACTGGATCCTGGGCCACAACAACGATCCGCGTTTCCGCTTCAAAGTGCTCGTCTCACACGACGGTGTTTACAACCTTGAGAGCATGTACGGTGGCACGGAAGAGTTGTGGTTTCCGGAGTGGGAGTTCAAAGGAACGCCCTGGACCAACCCGGCGATGTACAACCGCTGGTCGCCACATAAGTTCGTGCAGAACTTCAACACGCCGATACTCCTGATTCACGGTGAGCTGGACTACCGTGTCCCGATCGGCGAAGGCATGCAACTCTTCACCGCAGTGCAGCGCAAAGGAATCGACTCCAAGATCCTGATCTTCCCGGACGAGGGACACTGGGTCCTCAAACCCCAGAACCTCCAACTCTGGTTCAACACAATTCTGGACTGGGTCGACAAGTACTGCAGCCTCGTCGCGCGCGACGGAGTGAAGTGTCTATTATTGGCGGAGGACATACAACGATGACGATTGAGCAAGTTGAGACCGAGGCACTAAAACTCGAGCCAGAAGCACGGCAAAACTTGCCGAAAAGCTTCTCCGTAGTCTGGATGAATTAAAAAATCGACCGCACGCGCAGACTAAACAATTGGACCAAGATCGCGTTTTCTGTTTGACCGAGCGGCCAGCGGCCTCGTGCTGGACGCTTTCCGCAAAAAGTCTATTTTGAAGCGGCTCCGCCGCCGAATGTGAGGCGAGGCTTGCCTCGCCGGTGACCCGCGACTACATGTTGGGCTGCGCCCTTGGTCCGGGCTTCCCCTTTCATGGGCCAAAGGCCGTACCA
>CAWKHZ010000005.1:0-647500 GCA_963849585.1 uncultured Acidobacteriota bacterium
CATCTTGGTGCTCTGTGGATCTGAATTGACCGTGCTCTTGTTTGGCCCTGACTGTGACGGCACCAACCACAGGCCACCTTTGCAAGTTAGCTCTGTGTGGCCGGCTATCGCTACGGCCTTTTGTTCGCATTCGCTGGGTATTTGAGTTCCCATTGTGTCCTTGCCTTTCGTTCGGCGATTGGCTCACAATGAATTTGCTGGACTCAGTGCGAGCAATCGCGTCTGTTTTCAAAAAGGGCCTTATGGTTAGCGCCGCTAGGCCTCTGCGACGTGCGCTTATAATATCTCAGATAACACCAAGGCGCAAGTTAAATGTTCCTTGTACTCATATATTACTTCAGGTAGTATATTGCGCGTGGCTAAAGTAAAAAAGAGCTGTTTGGCTTTGGGTCTGTGAGCGTTGTGGCAATGAATGGCTCCCGCGTGACGTAAACACCGAGCCTAAACAATGCCCAGGTTGCAAGAGTCCTTATTGGAACAAGCCAAGACAGAGAAAGGTTGGAGCTTCTAAGCGGGCTATGACAATTCGTCGTTCGTAAGGACTTTAGCGGCGTCGGACTTCCACTATGAGGCTCTCTAGTTCAGTCGCGGCATCTTCAATAGCAAGTTCAGCATCGCCGTGCAAAGGCAGATCGTGAATACCTGCATGGTTCTCACCCTCTGATCTTACTCTCCATTTAGCTGCAACTTGAACAGTCTCAAGAACAAATTCACCTGCACATCTCTGTCTATTCGCTTGGCAAAAAACCTTCGTACAATTAGCCCACAGAAGGACCGATAAATAGGTTTCTGTCGGGCGAAGTCTGAAAGCTTGGCTAGGTAACTCTAGCCAAGCTGTCTTTAAGGCCCGATATAGCAACGGGTGTTCTGAGGGGGAAACATCCGGCATGTGCAAGGAGACTAATCGCCAAAAATACTGGTAAGTCGCTGAGCCAACAGAAGTCCTGAGGGACTATGGTCAATGGCTGATTCCTGATTTCCTTTTCGATAAATGTAAGTCTTTCCGACATCGTCGCGAGCCACGATTAGACGAACTATACTCTGTCCAGATTTCCATTCAGCAACTACTCCGCCGTCTCCGTCAGGAGCGATAGCAGGAACGGGGCTCTGGCCCACATGGTGCGTGTAAGCACTCTCTATAAATGCTCGGAATTTGTTGTTAGCAAACTCATTTGGCTTATTCAAAAAGTCAGGCTCATCTTCCTCTTGTAACATCACGTCGAGCTTCTGACGAATGCGTTCCAAAACGACGGAGTTATTTAAGATCCGCTGAGCGGTGGACTTAGATGGCTTATTTAGTCTCGCTCGGCTCTCTTGCAACATGGTTGAGGCTAGGTCGCAAACGCCGTTTGTGTATACGATGAGCCCTTTCACCTGTCGCTTGTGTTTATAATGAACAGTGGTATGAACTGCGACGCCTTTATGTGAAAGCAGTCCCCAATCCTCCCAGCGATAGCATGATGAGATCGCTCTCACTCGGTCACGGATAGCACGACCGAGAGAACCGTAAATCCCTTTCTCTACACCGGGAGACGGGTCGTACTCTGACTCAAGCCATTCGTCAGCAAACGTGAACTCTGTGGACGTACTAGGCATCTTTACAGCTCATTCAAAGTAACTTATCTTTGCTTCTTGCAAGAGCGCTCTTAGTCCTTCACTCCTGATACTTGCTTTGTCTAAGGCGTCTCTCAAGTCTTCGATGTCATCATCATCAAGAGCGACGTAAATTTCCTTTATTGCGTTCGGTTCGTGATAGCTCAGCTTTAACATGTGCACGACGCCAGTTGCTACCAACGTATCATCCTGCTCTCCCCCGAATACGGGGCGAAGGTCTGTAAAGACGCGAGCACTACAGAACGCATGTTCATGCTCAGACCAAACATCTACCACCTTAGAAGAAACAGCGAGGGACCGCGCCTCCAAGAGCTTGGCTAAATATCCGCAAAATTGTTCGCGGTTTTCTGACGTTAAGGTAAGTTCTTTGTCACCACTCTGGACTATTGCGTCACAGACCTGACCAGCAACCTCGTCGGCTGTTCTGCCTACTTGCGTTCGGAGTGCGTTCAAGGAGACTAAAACCGTAACAATGCTACTAACAGTTTCCAGTGGAAGATTTGACAAAGAGCTTGCCCGCTTGGACAAATCGTCCGGCTTTGAGACCGCACCCGTGTCGCCAAGCGCCGATAAGAGTTTTTGCTTGGAATCCTCATCCAAGGCAAGGAGATCGCTTAAGCCGTCGCGATGCGCTGGTGGGATTCGGAACGATGCCATTAAGCCAACCTCAAACGAGTTAGAGCGCAGGAACGGGTTAGACGATGCCTGAACGGGGTCAAGAGAGTAAGCAGATAATTACGGGTCAAAGACTCATCTGAGTTCCGAAAAAGCCTCTGTTGGCGCGCTATTACAGCGGTCGCCGCTGCGAAATTACCATATTAGCGGTCTTGTCGCAATAGTGGACATGGCGCGCCAATCTCGCCCGCTAGACGTTAGAACCGTTTCTTAGCAAGGCTCTTTCTGTCGTCAATCAGGATCTCGACTCCCATGCCGCTCATGTATGAGTATTCCAAAATCTCTAGCAATGAAGGTTCGCGGATACCACGCTCGAAACGCGAGATCGAACTAACATCGGTTCCAACACGATCCGCGACTTCCTGTTGAGTCATTTCCATCCGCAAGCGAATCTCGCGCAATTTTCCCGCTAGTTTCTTTGGTGACTTCCGCTTATACCGCGCCATCAGGATCTACCTCCTGACAGCTTGCGGATTTTGCTATATAGCAATAAGCTATCGCCGTGTAATTGCTTGGCCGCTCGGTTGAGAATCCAAGCGACGGGAAACATCTAATGTGTCCCGTACCTCATGGCCCAAAGATAACACGGAGAAACCATGCCTGAGAATCCTGAGAATGACAGTCCAGTAATGGACGCGGAGGACTGGCAGATCGTGTTTCGCGTGTATGCCGAATATCCGATCCTCGCCTTTATCCTCGCACAGCATTTTAACCACGTGAAAGAATTAATTGAGCACGGACACGGCGTAGAGGCGGTCACAGGACTAGATCGTGCGATTGAGAGTCTTATGCCGCACACGAATTACCGCGACGCAGGCCGCACGGTCTATCGGTTGGCAGTAGCCGGAAATCTCAAACCCGACGATGAAGAAACGATCCGCGAAATCGCCCGATGAGGCGGGCGACAGGTGTTGCTGGAATCCTTTAACGAGAGGTTTAGGAATGCGGCAATACCGACAGGGGCGCTATTTGTGTGGGTGACATTTGATAGCGCCCCTCCTTTTTCTTTCAAAATGATTGTTGCACGAAATGTTCAGACGGTGCACGATAAGTCGGAGTTTTTAGCGACTATTCGTGCAAAGCCCCCTAGACCAGCTTTGCACGAAAAGTACATCTGCGGAGGAGATCGTCTCCCGCAAAGGCGCCAAGGCGCAAAGAAATCGTTTTAAAAACGCGGTAGCGCTTTGCGCCTTTGCGTCTTTGCGGGAGACATAAGTCTGAAAAAGAGGACTTCTCGTGCAAAGCCTCCTAGACCATGTTCTTTTCAACGCACGTTTTTTCTCGCGCCGATGAAAGCCCGTGCTTCGGCGATCTCGGGGCGGGGGATGTCGGTGTCGCGGGCGAGAGCCACTAGTTTTCCATAGTAGAGGTGCGCGGCTTTTTTGTTTCCGGCCAGGTTTGCGGCGCGGGCAGCGCCGTAGAGGCCGTTGAATCGATTCGGAGTGCTGCGAAAGGAGACTTCGAATTCCCGCAACGCTGCTGCGGGTTGTTTGAGTTCCAATAACAAGTCGGCAAGCTGCTCGCGCGCCGGGAGAAGCGCTCCTGGAGTTACGGGATGCTTGTCGGTCGCATCATCCAAGTCGGCCGCAGCGCGAAGCAATTTAACCGACTCGTCGTGCTTACCTTCCGCAAACGCCAACCACGCTGACGCAACCTGACGCATGATGTCGACTTGCTTGGCCCAGTCGTAATCACCCTTGACCTCGGTCAAGGCCTGTTTGATCTTGCTTAACTCTTCAGTCTCGCGTCGTGCGGAAGCAGCATCACCACTTCGCGCCGCACCGATCGCACGCGCATAGTGAAGGTGCGCTTTGGCCCATGGGAACTGTTGCAACAATGAGTCTCTCAACGGTCCGGAACCCAGCGCGAGATTGGCCGCCTCTTTCCACTGCCGTCTTTCGAGCGCATATCGCGCGGGTATCGCAGTGACCGCGTAAGCTACCTTGAAAGTTTGCGGGTCCACTCTTTGAATCTGATTCAACTCATCAAGCACGCCGGCAGCGCGTTTATCCTGCGCACGCTGTAGGTAAGCGTACGCCAGATAATCCATCGCATGGAGTTGTTCATCCCACGCACCTGACAAGTGATTTCGCACTGCAAAGTTCTTCGCGGAGCGATGAGCATCAAGGTTCGAGGTGATCGCGTCAGACCACAAACCCATGCGCGTGAAGATGTGCGAGGGCATGTGCTGCGCATGCGCCGACGCCGGCGCGATCTTCGCGTAACTACGCGCCGCCGGCAGGGCCAATTGGGCCAACGCAGGAGAGTCGTAACTGTGGATCAAGTAGTGCGTAACTCCCGGATGCCTCGGCTCGCGCATCGCAACGCGATTCAAGATCTCAGCCGCTTGTTTCTCGCGAACATACGTCTTGTCGTTCGACATCATTCCGGTGGCAATTAACGACAGCGCATAGAAAACAGAGGCTTCGCGGTCTGATGAATTACTCGCGGAGTGTTGTTTCATCGCATCGCTGTAAGCAAAAGCGCGCTTCCTATGATCGAGCTTGTCATGATCCCCATAGAAGGCCTCCATCGCCGCGATGTATCCCTGTTCACGCGGAGTCCGCGCACCCGCGGCTTTCGCTTTTTCAACCGCGTCCCACCCCGTCTTCAGTTGCGCCGGAGTTGGCGGCGCCCAGAGTGGGTGATAGTTGCTCATCGCGACACCCCAGTAGCCCATGGCGCACTGCGGGTCAGTGACCGTGACCTCGGTGAATGCTTTCTCCGCTTCTTCGTATTCAAACGAATGAAGCCACGCAACCGCGCGATTGAATTGCTTCTGCGCCTGCGGCTTACAGGAGACCGGAAAACGCACCACGCCGACGCTTTCTGAAGGGTCATGCTTGTGCGGATGCATTTCCTGCGAATGTCCGGAAGTGGCGAATAGGAAGAGTGCGACGAAGAGAAGGGACGTTTTCAACCGTCTGTTGCTCCTTTGAGTTGTGGCGGGCGACGACGGTTATATCACAAAGAAGCGGTTTGGTGGGATGGAGAGGGGATGGAAACTCGCGCCTCCATCCCCTCTGTTCATTAGAAAGTAAAGCGGGCACCAAACTGAGCGGTCAGCGGTCGACCGACAGGCGGACCGAAGCCCGGACCGTACAGCGAAGCCGGTTGCAGAAAAGTTACCCTCGACGTAGCCGTGCTCAACGCGAGACGCGACGCATACGAGAGATTGTCTGTATTGGTTACGTTGTACAGGTCGATGTAGGCGCTCAGGCCCAGCGTTTCGGTAAACCGGAACATCTTGCTAATTCGCAGATCGACGTTAAAGAAGCGGCCGCTCTGGTCGACGAGAACGTCGCCTGAAGGTTCAACGATCCTGCCGGTGCGGATATCGTTAACCCTAGCCTGAACGCAGCCACGCGGATTGAGAGCCTGGATGGCTGGTAAATTTCCCCGCACCTGAAATACAGCTCCCGGATCGACGCCTGCACAGAGCCTGTCGTTTGTGGCCAGCCCGTCGCCATCAAGGTCGAAGCCGGCATTGGCCGAGTACGGACGCGAGCTCGCAAGCTGAAGAATCGGGGCAAGCTGAAAGCCCCAGGGGAAGTCGAAGATTCCGTTGACGACCACCCGATGCCGTTCATCCAAACGCGTTGGACCAAACTCTTCCGGCTTGAACTGATTTTCCGGAGTCGTAGCGATACCGTTTCCGCTGTACGAGGCAACTGGTTGACCGCCCCATGACCGCGAACTGGCGAAAACGTAGCTGCCCGAGACCAGATACTTCCGCGTCCGCCACTTGAGCGTCGTGGTCCAACTATCAAATAGCGATCTGTTCGTTGTTCCGATCATGTTGATCTGCTCGATGCGATTCGCCGGAAATCCGGCATCCACAAACGCGCGATCAAACACCCGGCTATTGACGCCACGCACGCATAGCGGCGACGCGGGAGTGGATCCCGGAAACGCCGGGTTACAGATGTTCTCGATACGCGGATTGATCACCTGCACGCGCGGTTCATTAAGTCCCAGCGTGTGCACGTAGTCACTCGATAACGTCAGCCCATCGCCGAGTTGCGTTTCGAACCCGAGCGAAAACTTCTGCACGTACGGTTCGGATGCGTCCGGATCGTTGATGCGGCCAAAACCGCCCACCGCAAGATTGGCAATCGAAAAACCTGGCGGCGGTGGCGGCAGCGGATCAACGCCAAAGCGGAACGTCGCCAACTGGCCCACTCCGAGTACACTGTTTGTCAGACTAAGAATCGTCTGGTAGAGCACCGGATTCGATTGTGTCAACGAGAACAACGTCAGGTTTTGGAAGAGTTGATCGTAGAAGATGCCGTAGCCGCCACGAACCACTGTTCTTCCTGTTCCTCTCGGATCCCACGCGAAGCCGAAACGCGGTTGAAACTCGGTCCAACTCGGCGTCGTGCGGCTGAGCTTCTCCGGATCGCCGGTGATCGCGCGCGCCCGAGGGTGGTTGAGTTGTTGCAGGATCTGAATTGTCCGGTTGTTTGTTTGATCCGGAAGGTTGTCAATGTTTGCATCCCAACGCAAGCCGAGGTTCAGGGTGAGATTTCGCGTGACTTTGTAGTCGTCCTGGAAATAGAACGCCAACTGGTGAATCTTCTGATCGTGCGTGCCTTCACCGTCCGCGAAAGTAATGTTCTGAACGGCCCCCGGCGTGGCAAATCCCTGCGGGTACCTTAGTGCGTTGGTAGTGATCACCGACGGTAACTCGAAAAACGTGATCGTGTAGCCCTTCGATCCGAAGAAGAAAAAACCGCCCAATTCGGTGTTGATGTAGTTCACGCCGAACTTCATGCCGTGATTTCCCGCCGTCCACGAGAAATCGTTTCGAAACTGATACTTCCGCTCGGTGGTCGCCTGCGGCACGTTCGTGTTCGCGCCGATGGTGATGGGGCCCGGGAAGATCAACTGCGGTTCGGTTGTGACTCCGAGAATCGCATTGCTGAAATCCTGGAAGTGAAACGAAAACTGATTGAGTTTCGTTGGGCTCAACGTCCAGGAGTGATTAGCGACAAAGCTGTAGAGCTTGTTGTCGTTGGTGTTGCCTCCGGACAAGTCCGTCGTTGCTGGATTCGCTATCTGATCGTTCGGCGAGTTGTTCTTCTGATAAGCAAACCGGTAGAACATGCTTTGTCGATCGGTCAGGTTGTGATCAACCCTTGCTGTTAGCAACGTGTCATCGTAGGGGGTCGGAATCTCGGGAACGAAATTACTCCCAGGCATCAGCGGTATTTCAATGGCAGCGTCTGATCGCACGCTAATGTTTTGTCGCTCACGAAAGCGCTCGAGCGCAAAGAAAAAGAAGAGATCGTCTCTGGCGATTGGTCCACCGATCGATCCGCCGATCTCTTGCCGGCTGAAACTCGGTTTCTCGAGGGCTGGGTTGGTTTCTCTTGATTGGCTCTCAAAGAAGTCGAATTTTCTGAATGCTTCATCACGGAAGTTAGCGAAGAACGATCCGTGAAATTCGTTCGCTCCCGACTTGGTGATGACGTTGACTACTCCGCCTACGGCTCTGCCTTGTTCAGCGGTCCAACGATGTTGCAGTACCTGAAACTCCTGGATCGATTCGTAGGAGAAGTTCTGTAGCAGACTGCCCACGACGTTGTCTTTGTTGTCGCCGCCGTCGACGTTCACATCGACCTGGCGACCGTCGCCGCCGTTGAAAGCAACGTTGCCGACGCGCGTCTTCGTCGGATCGAAATTACCTACCGGTCGCGCTTCCGGCATGATTATGGAGAGCGCTGCGAAGGTCCGATTGAGCAAGGGCAGATTTTCGACCTGCACCGGTGTCACTACGCCGCCGAGATCCGAACGCGTCGTCTCGATGGTCATAGCGTCGGCGGTAACGTTGACGATCTCGGTTATTTGTCCGGGCTTGAGATCGAAGTTAAGCGTCGCCGTCGTGCCCACGTTAAGTTCGCGAGCTTTGACAACGGCCTTACTGAAGTTGGGTGCTTCGACGGTGATGTCGTAAGTACCAGGCGGCAGTTCGGAGAGCGTGTAGTTTCCGTTTTGGTCGGATTGAACGGTACGCTCCTGACCGGTGCCGATGTTGCGGGCAGTGATTGTCGCGCTTGCGACGGCTGCGCCGTTTTGATCAAGCACTCGGCCGGTAATGTCGGCGGTAGTCACCTGAGCAGCAACTGGAAATGCAAATAGAAAACTCGCCAACACAGCCGATCCAAACCCTGAGAGAAGTCGTGTTAAGTGACTCATGGTTTTTCCTCCTTCGAGCTAGAGTAAAAATGGGCATCGTCCGGTTGACGGAAAACCGGCACCGGGGGAGTTTGGGAGTGTTAAAGCGGCCTCTGGGATTACGGTTGAAGTGTGAGCGGCTTGTAATATGCTCCCAGGCTTGGGCTGGAGTCAACAAAAATGAAGACGACGAAACGCTAATAGTTACCGGGGAAAAGGCCCTGAGAGGCTTGCCCTCGTTCACTATGAGGAAAGGCACGAGGGCAAGCGGGAATTGTCGATGAAGTGACGCTCGGCGGCATCTGATGCCGACGTTGATTCAGCAAGTCTTAATTTAGCGAGACGTCCATCAATAAAATCTTCTTGCGCGGAGCGTCGAGGTCTTGCGTTGAGCTACGCGGGCCGCGCGGGCGTTTGCCGTTATTGACGATATTGACGGTGGCGAGCGCTGGAGTACCCAAACTGGCGTTTGAAGGGCTACTTAATCTCACGTTGAATGCTTCAGTTGATTCCCTCGTGCCATCGTTGGCGATGAAAACCGTGAAACTCTTCGACGACTCCCCTGGTGCGAACGTCAGTGTTCCTGCAACGGCGACGTAATCACTGGAGCTAAGCGCGGTTGCATCAGAAGAGGAGTACTGAACAGTCGCAGTTGTTGCAGTACTGCCGGTCCGAGTCACGGTGATCGTTATCGAACCAGCACTTTCGTTGACACTGTAAGACGATGAGCTGAACTGGATCACACCAACAGGCGCCGGCGTTGGTGTTGGAACAGGTGTCGGAGTTGGAGTCGGCGTTGGAGTTGGTGTCGCAGTCGGCGTCGGTGTGGGCGTCGGAGTTGGACTCGGAACAGTGCCGTTCATCGCCGCTTGCAACGCGTTGAAGTCAACGCCGATATCCTTACCATCGGTTCCGGCATTGCGATAAGGACTGGAAGTGTTCAGCCGGTAATTGCCGCCATTGAGGTCCACGAACCCAACGTCGCTGAGCAAACCGGGATAGAAGTTGTTCTGTGGATAAGCACTGGCGCTCGCGCCCACGATCACATTCTTTTCGAAGATCCAGCCAGGACAGAAGGCGTTCAGAGCGGCCGTGCCTTCACCCGTGCCGTCGCCTTTCATGCCGTAACCGGCGCGCACACCAAGGTTGTTGCGAAACACAAACCCCTGCGTCACCAAACCGTAAAAGTTGGCCGTGTTTCCGTCGCGGGAGAAGAAAGTATTGTGCTCGAAACTCAGTTGCTGAACGCCGTTCGAACCCTGATACCAGATCTTCTGCACGTCCCAAAGGTTGTTAATGATGCGGATGCGGTTAGCTACGGCGGCCACTTTGGGCGGTACTTCGACTGCGAGAATCGTCAAGCCATGTTCGACGTTGCGAATGATGTTATTGCTAAAGGTTAAATCCTCGGTGACTGACCAGGGCGCGGTGTTGTCCTGATTGTTTGATTTCAGCAAAATGGCAAAGCCTACCTGTGCGTCAGCCCAGTTGTTTTCGAAGAGATTGCCGTCGACGAGGACGCGACGCGCGTTCTTGGTTTCGAACAGGTTCTTAATGGTCCAGCGCACTCCGGCATAAGTCGGATGGCCTACCTTCCAACTGAGCGGTTTATTGAAGTGGTTCTGGCGAATGACGATGTCAGAGGGAATCAGTCCCGCAATCGACGGGTCGGCGCCGCCAAACATGATGTTTTCACCGGCAGCTTCAAGATAGTTGTTGATGATCTGATATGGACCGGGACCGTTCCATCCACATATCGCTTGCGTGTCGATGCCAAGCATGTGGATATCGGAAATGTAAGAGTTAATGATCGACGTCTCCGCGCTATTCAAACTGATTCCACGCTGCACCGGCTGAGTGGGAAATCCGTGGATCCACAAACGATCGAGTATCAGGTGATGCGGCACCAGATCGAGCGAGTTCTGAGCGGAAGAGCCGTCACCCAGCCGGATGAGATCGTAGATAAAATCGGTCGCGTTAAATGTAGAAACATCTAGACCGATCAGCTTGTAGTGATGAGCGCCTGGCAGAACTGTAATTATTGGATCGGCGGGCACACTCGAACGCAGCTTTGCCAGCAGTCCACTCTGCGCCGGCGTAACGCGCCCGACAATTTCAGCGGCTCTTGAAGACTGGATCGTGATGTATGCATCGCCTGTCTTCTTGTGCAACCAGAAAGGACCGCGGTAAGTCGCGCCTGCTGCGAGAACGATCGTGTCTCCGGAGACGGCGCTATTGATGGCTGCTTGCAGATCACCGCCTGCGGGGACAACGAGAGTTGCCGCGGAAGCAATCGAAGCAGATATCAGTAGGATTAAAAGTGAAATGACGACATTAAGTATCCTCGGCGCACCACTGTGGCCCGGAACAGCACAGACTGGGGAAATAGACATTCGAACTCCGTCTTATGAATGCAAAAATAGGTAGAGCTGTTGGTTTCAGCATCATCGGGTTATCGGGTTATGTATTTGGTTTAGAAAGGCTTACTGCTCAGACGCGGAGAGACTAACCGAACGAACCGTTGGCAAGGGTTGCGACGCTGTTACAAAATTGTTGCCGAAATGTACTTGGATACCCCTATGAAACACACATTAACGACACTGATCCTGACTCTCTTAGTCGCATTTGCATGTGCTGGGCCGACCCACGCTCAGCGTTTCCTGTCGTACGAACCCGAGGTCGTAGAACTCGATGGACAACTCGTCGTCCAGTCGAAGTATGGACCACCAAACTTCGGCGAGCAGCCAAAGACGGACCAGAAGGTTCGAGTTCCGGTTCTTTTGCTCAGCCAGCAAGTCGTTGTTACCGACAACCATGAGGATGGCAAGCATTCCGAAACTATTAACAATGTGAGACAGATTCAATTGGCGTTTGACGCCAGCGAAACGTCACACAAGAAGTTAATCGGGAAACAGGTGGTTGTGACCGGATTGTTATTTCAGGCTCACACGGGTCATCACTACACGGAAGTGGTGATGAATGTTCAGTCGATTGAGCGTAAACCGCCGGATTATGACCAACGACAGTTTGCTGTTTGCAATATACTTACCTCCCACTTCAATCCGAGCAAACGGATAGCAACAAGCAAACATCTTGAACGCCAGTTCCGCGCATTTTTCGCCGGCGAACGGACCGAGAAATCGATCAAGCTTGAAGGGACAGATCGTACTATTAATGCTGCTTTCAGTTACGATGATCTCAACGGGTCGCAAGAGGGCAAACCTCACAGGCTAAGGATTGCAATTGTCCTTTCTGACGAGGAAGAAAACGCCTTAGATGCTCTAGGTGGCTCGGAGGCAATGACTATATACAGGCGCGACTGGCGATTATCCGTCTCCCATGAGGTGTTAGTTGGTGAGACTTGGCATAGGCTGACACTCTCTTGCGGGGACGGCAACAGCCAAAAGAGGTGAGGTGTTGTTCGAGGGTATGAAGGGGCTTCGGTTGTTTTAGAAGCCCCATCATTGAGTATTGTTTCGCAGTTCTAAGGCGTTGAAGTTTCCTTCTTACGTTGAAGCACGTTGCACGCTTCGACCACGGTGGTCGGATCGATCGCAACGTTTCCTTCGTCGATGTGTCGAATGATTCCTTCCTTATCGATCAGGAAGGTGGCGCGATTGCCAAAGCCCTGCTCCTCGTTGAACACGCCGTAATCTTTTACGACGGTGCGTTTGAAATCGCTGAGGATCGGAAAGGTAATTCCAATTTGTTTGGCGAATTCGCGGTTGGCGGGAATGCTGTCAACACTCATTCCAAAAACCTGAGTGTTGGTTGATTCGAATTTAGCGATATCAGCCTGATACGCTTTTAGTTCCTTCGTTCAACCACCGGTAAATGCCAGCACGTAGATCGCCAGCACGACGTTTTTATTGCCTTTGAAATCGCTCAGCTTGTAGCTCTTCCCGTCAGTGGCTCGAAGCGTGAAGTCAGGCGCCGGATCGCCGACCTTCAAATGTGTTTTAGTCGGAGGTTTTGGTTGGGCGGCTGGTTGTTGGGCCAGCCCGGCGATGCTGCCGATGCTGAAGAGAGCAAGCAGCAGGAGAGAACTCAATAATCTTGCGTACACGATCTGAACTCCTTGCGATCAGTGATGGGTTCGCGCGATGAATTTACGGAGACATCCCACGCGAGTCAAGGTGATTTAGCGTTCTCATTATCGAGGGTTTCGATCAGGAAGAGAATTTCGGCGCTCATTCCATAGCCCAAATCAGGGGCGTCGGCAAGCCTACGATCTCGGCTTCCGCCGACGATGGCTTGTAACGCGCTGATAAAGGTGGCGATGGGTCCCGTCGCTTCCGGCTCAGCGGCAATTTTCTGGAGAAAGGATGTTGCCGTCGCGTCGTCGCCAGCGCGTAAAGGTTTGATTACTTCGAGGATGATGCGACCCTCGATGCCGAGGTTCTGGCCGCCGTCACGACGGTACGCGGCGAAGCTTTCTACCGCCTTGCGCTTCGCGTTCGCTGCCGCTTCAAGGTTGCCGGTTTCCGTCTCAATCGCGGCTAAACAATCCCAACTCGTCCACACGCTGGATGCGTGGCCGAACTGCGACCCGCACTCGATCGCGCGAAGGATCTCCTCACGAGCTTTATCGAGTTGTTTCATCAGCCGCAGTGTATTTGCGAGATTGTTTCGATAAAGCCCTTCAGCTGATTTGTCGCCGCGTGTCAACCGATTTGTCCACCGCCTGTTGATAAAAGCCGGCTGCTTCTTCTAATCGTCCAATATCCGCATACAAGATTCCCAGTTGGTTCAACGTTTTCGCTTGCGCCGTAACATTTCCGAGTCGGACCGCGATTGCAAGGCATTCCCGATGGGCATCTTCCGCCGCTTCTGGTTCACCCTTTCTCTGATACACCGTGCCTAGCTGAGCCCAGCTTCCTGCGACCATCTCCGGTTCGTCCAACTCTGTGAACCGCTCACGGGCCTCTTCAAAAGCCTGTAGCGCCTCCGCATAAAGGCCCTGGTCCATACGGATCGAACCAATCTGAGCTTTGCCGACAGCGATTCCTCGGTAATCGTCCATTTTCTCACCGCGGCGAATACGCTCTTCATAGGCGGCTACCGCTTCGTCGAGCCGCCCCAAATCCCTGAGACAATCGCCCTGTTCCAAAAAGCATTTCGCCGCCATCGCTTCCGCGTTCTCGTCGAGACCGTCGGCGGCGAGGGTCTCGAAGCGCTGACGGGACTTGTCCAGCAGTGGTAAAGCCTGTTCCGGACTGCCGATATTTTTCAGCACACGAGCGAGGAGCCAGCAAGCCCCAGCCATATCGTAATCGGCGTCGGGATATGCCTGCTCTCCGGTCTCCATCGCGCGCTGGTGCAACTTTTGAGCTGCCTCAAGCGCCTCGCGTAATCGTCCGGCCGCAAGCTGTTGCTCTATTCTGGTCCCTGCGGCCGAAAACTGGGCGTGGTTCCACTTATCTGTCAGCGACGCTGTCGCGGCATCTCGTACCTGGCCTACTCGCTCCAACAGCCGCGGTTTGCCGGCGAATTCCAACATCCCGTACAGAAAAGTAGCGAGAGCAATGGTTTCCTGCGCCTCAAACTGATCCTGCGCCACGTCCAGGAGTGCGAAGAGGTTTGGTACCTCCAGCATCGTCAGCGTTGCTGCCATTTCCGGATTCAGGTTTTGCTCGCGATCGAGGAACTTTACATACGAACACATCTCCTCGAGCCAGGGAGTGGTAAGCGACTTGAGCTCCGCCGCATCCATTCCACTGCGCAAATAAGGGCAGAGGGCGGGATTGAGCGTGAGATGCTCATGCTCATTTGGCGTCGCGAGGCCCGTCTCGATCAATTCGCCTGCGAGGGAAAAAACGTCGGCTTCTTCCCATTGCATCATGTTGCGAAGCACGCCAAGTTGAACTCCGCCCTGAAACACACTTAACACGCGCGCTCGGTTACGATTTGCTTCCGACATGCGCCGAAGTGAGACCTCGACACTTGCGAACACTGACTTCTCCCGGATCCCCGAGAACTTCTTCTCCATCTCTGCCATTAACTCGGCGAGCGATTTACGGGTCGCCTCGACGCCGTACTCGCGCAATGATGGGGCGAGTAGCGCCAGCGTGCGGGCGTGAGAGTGGACGGCTTCCACGAGTTGCTCAATCTCCTCGCGCGCGACGTCGCTGGAAGATCCAGCGGTATCGCCGGCTGCGTTCAACGCGCGCTCGACCAGCTTTACCGCCTCGTCATCATCGAGTTGGAACAGCTCGCGGCGGTGCAGCTCGGCATCGAACGGCGCGGGCAGCGCCTGGCGGCTTGTGAAGACGACTCGCGTGTCGCCGGCGTTCAGCAGCCGTTCGCACAGCGCGAGAATCTCTTTCAAGTCCTTGCGTGCGTCTTCTGAAAGAGCTTCCGGCGTCTCGCGTTCCATGAACGGCGGCGGCAGGATGCTCTCCATGTTGTCTAACACCAGGAGTGCTGGTTGTTCGCGCAACGCGCGTTCGACTTGTTGAATTGCATCCTCGAGATCACCTGCCGCAGAAAAGTCTTTCTGCACCAACTGCTTTCCAAGCGCCTCGACAACCGCACGCTGATTGCCGTGCGTCTCGACCGAGACAAACGCGGCGCGGCGCATTCGTTGTGAACGGACCATCCAACGCGCGAACTCAGCGGCAAGTGCAGTCATACCTTCACCGCCCTGGCCACGCACGACTGCGTATTTTCCTTCGCGCAGGAGCCGCTGAAGCGTGAGCAATTCACGGCTGCGACCGATGAACCCGATCTCAGGGACCGGCGGAAGATCGCCCAGACGTGCAGCGAGTGCCGCCCGGAAGTCCTCCTGCGTTTGCTTCGCCGGTGTGGTCTTAAAGAGCACGGGATCGTCTTTTTCCTGGTAGAGCACAGGCACAAACCAGTCTTCAAGCCGTAGCTCACCGGCACCGAGAATTCTTCCACGAAACGTGTTGTCTTTGAGTTCGCGCTGACCGGCGAGCATTGCATCACCCACGCGTTCGCCATCAGCGAGCGTCTGGTAAAAAGCCTTAACGAACCGCGCTGTAGTCTCGAGCAGGAGGTTGTGGCTCATCGCTACCACTGACGCCACACCAACCTTAAGGAACTCTGAAGCGACAGACTCCGACGCCTTCTCGGCCTGCGCCGTCTGGCTTGCTTCGAGGAAGACGAGCGGAATGCGATGATCGCGTAGCAACGGGCCGAGCTCGTTTGTAAAAACCGTTACGTGGCCGCGGTTCTCCAGCTTGCCTGTATCTTCAGGATTCTCGAAGCACAATCCGCCGATTCCAAGTTCACGATCGAAGGCGCCGTAGCCATCGAAGTGAACCACGTGATAGGGCTTATTTTCAGTGCGGGCCCGATCGAGTTCCGCGCGCAGCGCTGGTAACGTTGGCGGACTGAGAATGTGGATCTTCACGAAGCCCGGCAGAGACTCCATCGCCTCAACGAGCGGCAAGGCACTTGTACGGTGATCGAGAAAATCGCACTCGTCGTCCTCAGGTCGTGCAGTCACGAGCAGAATGCGAATCGGTGTCGCAACGACCGGGATGTCGAGCACCTTCGTGTTCGGGAGGCGGCGGCGCACGCGCATGGGCTTTGCGCCTTGAAACAAGTAAGACTCGCCGTCGTGAAGCAATTCCCAGGGCAACCCAAGGATCAGTGTGGCTGCCTCTCTGGCGGAGGTGATCTCAGTTTCAGGTGCGCCGGCTTCGAGAGTCGCGTCGACGTAGACAGAAAAACGACGGTCGGCATCGCCGGCGATCTTGGACCAGGCATTAATGACATTCGCCGTGTGGTCCGCGTGTATTGCTTTCTTGTGCAGGAGTTGTCCCCACTTGACGAGGTTCTCCTCCACCTTTCGCGCGCGGGCACGAAAATATTCGCTGGGCCAGGTAGCATATTTCTCCAGATACCAGCGTAGTTCCTCCATCTCGTTGGGACCAATCGGCGCGATGAAGCGCCAGGATTGCTCGCTCGCCACTTCGCGCTGGCTCTCGCTCGCCGGCTCATAGACCAGACGAGCGCGAGCAGAAGCTCGACGTTCACCGTCCTGCTCGCGGAATTTCAAGTCGGTCAATTCGAGGACCAGTTCCTCCAATGGCTCCGCTTTGGGTTGCACGGCTACTGGAACGTCCGCCGCAAGTCGCACCCCCATCGCGACGAGCAGCGAATTCATCGCAGCTTCAACTCCGCCTGCCTGGCTGCTCACGGCGATGTAAATCGGTTCCTCGTCGAAGAACTCTTCCAGGACGCCGAGTTTCGTGTCGTTTAACGAGAGTGGTATAACGGGGAACTTATCCTTGCCACGCTGTTCCTGGATCTTTAGCGCGTATTTCAACTCTTTACCGACCCACTTCGACTGCAAGGCATCAGTACTGACCACGATTGCGTACGCCGACGCGTCGTCGATGGCCTTCTGGATCTCAGTCAACAGCGGATCGCCCCCGCGCAACTCGCGCGAGTCAATCCATCCACCTTGTCCGAGATCTGCGAGTGCCGCGCGCAGATCGCGCACAAATGCGTCGTCGCGGGAGCTGTGGGAGATAAAGAGTTTCGTCATGGCTAGTGAGTAAAGCCTGCAAGACTTGACCGGTTTGCGGGGTATTCTACACTAGCGGAACAGTAAGCGAATACTCTTTCTTCTCATCCGCGACAAGCATTTGTGATTTCCCGCCTTGACTATCCGCTTTTAACGATCAAACACGGAGGGGAAATATGTCGGGCGAATCGGACTTCGAAAAATTGCGGGAAATGATGAAAGACATCGATCTCTGTATGTTGACAACTGTCGACGAAAGCAACGATCTGCACAGCCGTCCGATGTCAGTCAATGGCGACGTCGATGAGGAAGGAAATCTCTGGTTCTTCACTTCTTCAAATTCACACAAGGCTAGTGAGATCGAACGAACGCCAAATGTAAATGTCAGTTTTATCGACACCAGCAAACAGCATTACGTCTCAATCTCGGGTATGGCCGAGCTTATACGCGATCGACAAAAGATAAAGGAGCTTTGGAAACCAGTGTTGAAGGCATGGTTCCCTGATGGCCCTGAACAAGCTGACGTTGCGTTACTCAAGGTCAATCTAAAGAAAGCCGAATACTGGGATGGACCATCAAGCACGATCGCGCAGGCAGTCAGTTTTGTGTCGGCGATCATCACCGGCAAGCAGGTCGAGCTTGGTGAGAACAAGAAGCTGAATCGACTCGATCAGGCCTAGTCAGACGCTGGTGGTGTCTTGATTTTCCTCTGTGTATCTCTGCGTAGCTCTGCAGGTTTCTCTGCGACTCTGCGGTGTATCTGTTTTGCAGTTTTTTACCGCAGAGTCGCGGCGGACCGCTGAGCTACGCAGAGAATGCTGGCAGATTAAGACACCACAGACGCTTTTCCGATCTTGACTTGCAACGCGCTTAGGTCTAAAAGTGGCGACAGCAATTCCCCCGATTCATCGGTTAGTTTGCCCGAGACAGCCACACCATTGGTTTCATTCCCAAGATTCAATGGAGGACCACATGAGAAACCCCAGGAAGTTTTATTTCTTAGCAGCAGGTTTGCTGCTTCTAACAATCGCAATCACAAGTTCGAGCCAGATGACTGCGCCGAAGTCGCAGGAAGCAAAGACGACAGGTGACTGGGACTTCAACGCCACGATTATTGAAGCGTGCAGTTGCCCGATGTTTTGCCAGTGTTATTTCAACATGCAACCCGCGGCGCATCACGGTCACGCCGGCGGCGGCAGCAACCATTTCTGCAAGTTTAACAATGCGTTCAAGGTGAACAAGGGACAGTCAGGTACCGTCAAATTGGATGGCGCAAAGTTTTGGGTTGCCGGCGATCTTGGCGGAGACTTTTCGAAAGGTCAGATGGATTGGGCGGTGCTAACGTTTGATCCGTCGGTCACTAAAGACCAACGTGACGCGATCGGGCGCATCCTTGGTCATGTGTATCCGGTCAAGTGGAACTCGTTTACGATCGCCAAGGACGCGGACATGGAATGGGTAGCCGAGTCGCGAAAGGCCCATGCGCGTTTGGGCGGCGGGAAGGTAGCCGAGGTCGTGCTGCGACATCCCGAAGCGTCCGCTATGACAGATGGTCCAGTCGTGATTAAAAACCTGAAATACTTCGGCGTGCCACGCAACGATGGTTTCATAATGATGCCGAACGAGGTCGAGGCTTATCGTGTGGGTGACAAGGCATTCGAATACAAGGGAACGAACGGCTTCATGATCACGATCGACATCGCTTCCCGCGACGTAGCTGCGACGGGAAAAGAATAGCGCCTCGTCATAACAATAAAGCGAATAGCGATTGGTGTCTCAATAGCGCTGCTTTGTATCGGTTTGGTACCGGCGCGTTCCGAAAGTGTCGGAACCAAACCGGGGCGGCGTGTCACTCTGTTGCTGAAAACGCCCGCGCGTGATAGCTGGGAAAAAGCTATCGTCAGTTTTCGGCCCAAAGAAGTTTACGACGGTTCGAAAGAACCGCAGAACGAGTGGGACCTGCTCTACGGCGGTCTCAGCCACAACGGCGATGCCAACTGGCTCAAGGTCAATTGCGACAAACACAGTTGGAGCCGCATTAGAGACCTGGGAGAGATGGATTGGTCTGACGACATCAACGTCCCGGTTCTGCCCATTCTGCCATGTCGTGCAGATCAGCCGTGTGGCCGTATTCACATCCCGCCACCTCAATCCGGGAAGAAGATCCAGGACGAAGAGTTGAATCCTCACATTGCCAAACCCATCGTCGGGCACATGTACGTCATTCACCGGCAGAGAGAAAGACGTCGTTCTGAACCGCTTTCGCCGGACGCTCTGTTCGATTACTACGCTCTCGTTAGGGTTGAGGAACTGAAGTCGAATGAGAGTTGTACGATCACCTGGAAACGCATTTCAACGCCTCAATAGCAAGAAACCAACGCATCCTCCGCGTCGCCCAACCAACCCAACATCGAGCCGTTAGATAACGCTGCGACGGTTCGTCACCGTACAAGCCGCAAAACTATTTTTCCGCTGAGTGGCCCACTTCAGCTGTTTTTTCCGCGTGTCAATCGGGCGAAATTTTGCTGTTAACGGGACAGCCGAAGATGGCCCATAGGATTGGACCAGTGGAACACGCTTAAACATCAGTACTTAGCCCGCCAAGATTGGCTTGGACCAGCAGTCCGCAGGACTGTTGCAACAATTAAGCTCCCAAGGAGAGTCAAATAAAAATGGTTTTAGCGCGCCGCAAGTTTGTTCAATCGGGCTTACTTTTTACGGCTTCAACGGCTTTGTTTTGGAACGCGCGGTCAGTGTTGGCCCAAACACTGAAGCTCGGTGACCAACTGCCGGCTGAGGTATTGCGAGATCCGGTTTTCAGTTTTAGGAAAGAAACTTTTGAACCGTATGTGGGCGGTTACTTTGAAGTGCCAGGCGCACGCGGGCAGATGATCGCCATGAAACTCGTGAAGGTCGAGGCTTTCGTACCAAGACCGAGAACAATCGCGACCGACGCGTTCCGGTTGGTTTTCAGCGCCGAGGGCGAGTTGCCAATCTTTTCGAGCATTCACCCGGTCAGACATGGTGCATTAGGCGAGTTCAATCTTTTCCTGACGCGGCGAGACGGTACACGTGGTGAGATCTACTACGAAGCTGTTTTCAATCACCTGAGATAAGTGCGTCACTGATTCGCAGCGGGGCCACTCGCGACCCCGCTGCATGCACTCCCCGGCATTAACGAAGCAACGACAATAACTCGCGCTTTACACCGCTGCTGCTCTCACAGTTTTCAAGGTATTCCTTCAACCACTTCTTCTTAGTCGCATCACTGCCGACTGCAATTGCACACAACTCGGAGAGGATTCGATCCGGTAACCAACCATTGCTCGTAATAGAAACCTTCGCATGCCGGCATCTTATCGAGTTTGAATGGTTCGCCAATGTGGATCGCCACATTGAAACCTGCGGCGCTCACCATGTTCGCTAATTGTTTACTTAATTGCGCAACCAGTTTAGATTGTCGGCGTGAAAGCCCTGAGCAATCAGGATTAAGGTAGGAGGTTCCACTTATGCCACGCTTTCCACGAACTCTCGCTCAGGTCGCGGTAATACTCACGATTGTTACCGCAGCTTCATTTTCGACTGAGGCGCAGGAACTTAAAGACCGCCAACTGACATGGGCTTACGACTACTCAACCGTTCAAATGCCGATCGAAATACTCTCCATCATTTTGAATGGGAACGAGATTCGTCCGGGCGAGAAGATTAAGGGAGATGAAAACTGGTTAAAGGGTCTTACTTTCAAGATAAAGAATATCTCCGATGAGCCTATATCCTATCTGAACGTCCATTTTGCGTTCCAGATGCCGAATGGCTTTGTTTCCGCATCAGCGATGCGCTATGGAATCAATCACGGTGAAATCAGGAGAGGACCTCCACCACCGAGCATTCAGCCCGGGGAAACTAAGGAGTTAGTGCTCACGAAAGAGAATTACGATTCTTTCCTTTATGTGCTTGCGCAGGCGAAAGTTTCAAGTGATTTTGATACGGCGCCCTTTTACATTGAGAGGGTGTGTTTCGAAAACCAGCCTGATGTCATCTGGCGGGGCGGTTATCTGATGAGACGCCACGCCGTCGAATACAACAGATTCGATCGGATGCAAAAATATTTTCTGCCCGTCAAAGAGAAGTGACGAGACACGTCGATTGGAGGTTCAATGAAGAGTAAAGCCACGTTGGCCGGTCATCCGGTCCACCCAATGTTAATTCCATTTCCGCTTGCTCTTTGGACCACGTCATTTGTAGTCGACATCCTCTTCTATTTTTTTCGGCATCCGACGCTGCTCGTAATCGCAAAGTTTATGCTTGCGGCAGGTTGCATTGGCGCGCTCGCGGCGGCGGTAGCCGGCTTCATCGATTGGCTGTCGATCACGGATGGCGAAGTGAAGAAAGTCGCAAACTGGCACGCCCGGCTCAACGTGGCAGCGCTGGTGATCTTTGCGATCAGTTTCTTCCTGCGAATGGGTCGCTACAGTGATCTAGTCGGTCGCAAGCTTACGATTCCGTTTTTGCTTTCGCTCGTCGGTGTGATTCTGATCTCGATCTCAGGCTGGCTCGGTGGTGAACTGGTTTTTCGCTACGGAGTTGGCCGGACACGGGACGATGCGAACACCTAAGTGAAGTCCAAAGGACAGGTGGCGGATTTTTCTTGCAGTAGCATCCAATTGAAGCTTTCAGATCGATAGGAATCTCTTCGGAACAGCGGTTGCTAAAAAGCATCCGGTCTGATTAGAGAGGAGATTTGCTTGTGATTAAAACGCATTTAGCATTAGCGCTTTCCGTAGTTATAACGGTAATGAGTTTTGGTCTACCGCTAACCGCGAAAGCTCAATCGAATTCGGAGGCCGATAAGATCCGGTCCAAGGTGCATACACTTTCAGCGAGCAAAAATTCGCAAGTTCAAGTGAAGTTCCGCGATCGCACGAAACTCAAGGGTTACATCGAGGCAGTGGAGCCGCTGAATTTCACGTTAAGAGATCCGAAGAATGGAACTACTCAGTCGATCGCTTATTCCGAGGTCGAGAGCATTAGCAAGGCCGGTGATGGCGTCAGCACAAAGACCTGGCTAATCATAGGTGGCATCGCAGCAGGCACAGTCACAACGTGGCTGATCGTCAAACCAGCAGTATGTGATGGTGGCGCTCAAACACGTGGGATCTGTTAGGTATTGTTACCTGACAGCCAGCTTATGCAGGGTTTCTTACGGAACCCATAAACAGAATTAGTCCAGTCTTATTATCTCGAATAGCAAAGAAGAACGGACGATCTACCTTAATAACAAACGGTGGCGGCGGCATCGACGTGACGCCCATTCTCGCGGACGTCGCAGCGGCAGCCACCGTACCTTCCTCGTTTACTTCACAGAAACTCTTGTGCATAACCTCAGAGATGTAGATTCTTTCGCCGCCGACCGGTTCCGCTATTTGAGAAAAATCGGCGCGTCCATCAAAAGCTTCTGCCATTCCTAAGCCCGCCAGCGTTTCGTTTAAATTCGCCTCCCACTCGACCTTAAAACGCGGCAACGTCACATGGCCAGGTCTGAAGCCAAAACTCTTCATCCAACCGTCCCAGTTCTCAGGTGTAAGGTCTTGCTCAAACTGGTCCAAGCTTGTCTGTTCGTCAGGTAAGAAAACGTACATGCTTACGCTGCCTTTACCGTAGGGCAGTGCGGCTGATTGAAAATTCTTGCCTTTGTAGTAGAAGTAGCTTTCGGATTGCGACATCATTGGAAGCTGCTTTACCTCCCCGCCGGCAAGGGTAAACACGTCAGGTTTCGTCTTCTTTTTATCGAATTCGTTCTGCCATTCGCCTTTGAAATAAATTGCGTTGATTAGAAACAGAATGTCGCCATCGCGAATCTCACTGATGATTTTGTCGATCTTGCCCTCAGTGTTTTTGCTGACCCATGAGTTGATAGTCTGCACTGCTGAAGAATCCCCAAAATCGAGGCTCGCGACTTCAGCTCCGTAATACTGCTTGTTGCGCTCAAGAAATGCCGGCTTTATGCCGAATCCTTTTCTCGACCAGAGTGAGTTGGCGATTTTCAGTTGTATCTTGGGATCCGTTGGAGCCAGGACCGATTTGAGATCGGCAAAAGCCCGGTTGGCTTCTTCGAGGCTCATTCCGTCAATTTCCAGAGCTCGTGCCATCGCCTGGCGGGTCGTTCCATTCGCACCGTTATAAGTCATTGCCAAAGCCAGCATGATGCTCGTGGGAGAAACAAACGTATTCTTCCTCGTGTCTCCCTTCCGGATCCGGTCGTAAAGCTTTAACGCGAACCTGGAGCTGGCCGAAGTCAATCGAGTGTCAACCTGGCTTTTTGATCCTGCGGTCAGAGGGACGTTCGAGCACACGATCAATGCTAGAAGAATGGCAAGAAGCGCCTTCTTAGAATGAGCTTTGAGGGACGATTTGAGAACGAAATGCGGCATCGTCTTAGATCCTTTCGCTGTGTTCATTGCAGAGTTCAAAGAAAGAACGTGAGAGCCCGGCGCCACTTGCAGGTTTATTTTCCAGGATAAACTTCTCATTCACAACCGTTTGCTACAATCCGTCCGAGGAGAAAAAGAATGGGGATCGAGGCGCTGATCGGCGTGCTTGGTTTCACGGCTACGCTGCTGCTCGTGATAGTGGGCTTGTTGAACTTCTCTATCTTCCGGAAACAGCTTCGGATTGCCAAGGAACAAATCGATACTGCGGTGCGGCAGTTGGAGATTGCACAGAAGCAGCCTGATCTGTACCTGATCCCGCGGGCCGTTACTGAGACGTCGAACCATCTCCGGCTCTTCGTCCAGCACCCGCAACTGCGACCGTATTTTTACAGCGAAGCCGAGTGGAGGCCCGGTGACGAGGTCTCGCTGGACGAAATCAAAGCGATGGCCGAGTTGATCCTCAACAACTTCGCTTCGGCGTTGATGCACTCAGCAGCCTTCCCGGAGTATCCAGTTCGCGGCGTCGATCGAATCATCATGTTTCACCTCCGTCGCAGCCCGGCGTTGCGAGAATTCCTCCTCGAGAACTTCGAGCGCTTTCCGTTTACTGGCTTGACGCTCCTGTGTCTCAAGAACGAGACGCGAGATCAGGTCGAGGCCGATCTTCGCCGGCTCATCGAGGAACCGGACGTAGATGATTCAGAGATCCAGCGTCGCAAGAAGCTGTTAGAGGTTTACCAGAATAGCGATATGGAGCCAATTGAGTTCACATCATACAGCATGCAGCGACGGCGCTAACTTGTGTTCTATACTCAGCTCATGAGTTGGCGGCAAAACATACTTACGAGGCCTTACGAGATTAGGGATCTGCTGAATGCGACGAAGACAATTGCCGTGCTCGGAATAAAAACTGAGACACAAGCAAGCCAACCGGCATTCTATGTCCCAAGTTATCTAAAGAGGGCCGGATTTCAGATTGTTCCGGTACCTGTTTACTACCCGTCAGTAACGCAGATACTCGGCGAACCCGTTTTTCGAAGGCTCGTAGACATTCCAATCGATATTGACCTCGTCAACGTGTTCCGACGATCTCAGGACGTTCCGCCTCACGTTGAAGACATTCTGGCGAAGATGCCGAAGGCTGTTTGGTTGCAATCAGGGATACGCAATGACGCCGCGGCCGAAACGCTCGCCAAAGCAGGAATCAAAGTCGTTCAAGATCGGTGCCTCATGGTCGATCATCGCGCTCTCGGATAAATCATGAAGCGAAGTTGTTGATGTGACAAATCGCACACTAGACAAAGCTCAACGCGAGATAGAGAACGGAAATCTGTGGCGCGCCAAGGAGATTCTGCAAGGCGCGATAGGCGGCGGCGAGAGCTATGACGTTCAGTTGTTTGAAATGATGGGAACAGTGTTACTGAGAATGGGCGACCTGCCTGAGGCCGGCAGGTTTCTGTTTCTTTCGGGTGCAAGACAGCCCGAGTATCTTGAGGCGATCGAGATTTTTCTTTCCAGGTACAGTCGAACAGCGCCGCATGACTTCATCCATCTTCTTCCTCGCAGCGCACGACTCCGGACTTTGTCCGATTATCCCGACGAGGTCGCCCGCGCGCTCAGAGAGATGAAGTTTCCCGAAGTCTTGAAAGATAAGAATGACAGGGTCATCCAGCCGCGAACGGGAAAAGACGTTGGCGCGTGGTTGGCGTGCGGCGCGATCGCATTAGTAGTGGTCACCTTGATCATTCTTGGCGCGATCAAACTGTGGGAAATGACCCGCTGAAAAACTTCTTCTCGTCTATTGCACCACGTCGACTCGACGCAGTGTCCAGTCGATCATCATGTCGAGGTATCCGGGCACAGGCCGAGCCCAGTCGAACCTACCGCCTGTATCGGGCCGCTGTCCGAACGGAAGCTTGATGATGTGATCGGCGTTTGGGTAGACCTTGATCGTCACGTCTGCGTTCTTAGCCTGCTTCAGCGCCTGGTCTATACGCGCGACGCTCTGTTGCACGGGAACGACATTATCTCTCTCGCCAAAGAAAGCCAGCACCGGAATTTTGATTTGCGACCACACTGGCCCCGGATCGAAATCAAGATTGCGCCAGCGGAAGAGTCTTGACTGGTCGGTTGCTGTCGGCACGGTTCGCGGGAGGATCGTCGAAGCAGCCCAGCGCTTGGTCCATGACTGATCGAGTAGAGATTGGACCGCGTTGCTGTCGCCGCCGGTGCGTACAAACTCATCCACATGTTTCAATGTTGTGAGCGCTTCGTTTATCTCGGCTTCCGAGAAGCCGCGTTCGCGAAGCCTCATCTGTCCGGCGTAAAGATGTACGTCAGCGACCTTCACTCCTGGTCCTGAGACGATGATCAGGAAAGCCACATCCGGACTTAGCGTGACGGCCAGCGGCGCGACCCACCCGCCCTGACTCAATCCCCACAGACCGATCTGTTTTCCATTAATGTCGTTGCGGGTTTTCAAAAACTCGATCGCGGCCACTGCGTCGCCGGCGAGATCACGCACATCCGATTGTTCGTCGTTGCTGCCTGTTCCACCAACCTGTCGCTTATCGTAAATGAGCGCAGCGATTCCGTGGCGTGCGAAGAGGTCGGCGTAGAAGCGGTAGTCATCGCGGGTGCGAGGACCGGATCCGTGAATGAATATGACGGCCGGATGTTTTCCGGAACGCGCCGGAATGAAAAGTGTTCCGTTGAGTTTAGTATTTGAATTTTGGAAGCTGACTTCTTCCGACGAGTAATTGGCGGGTGGCTCGGCTGTCGTTCGCTTGAGTTTGAACTCTGCTCGCAGTTCGCCACCTTGAACCGTGCCGGTGATAGTTTCACCATCTCGCGTTCCTTCAAAGATCAAACGCTCGCCGGCTTCTTCAACTTCAAAATGTAAGTTTGGGTGCTCGTACCGAACGTTTCTTAACGGCGCGTTCAGTTGATAAGCATCGGGAGTGCTGATGGTGGCGCTAATTGTCTCCGCATTGTGGACGAAGCGAACAGTCGTCGGCAGTTCTGCGCCGCGAAACGTCGCTGCTCCGGCCCAGGAGCCTGTGAGCGATGGGTTTTCGGAACAACCACTCAGGCTTAACGCGAGTGCGGATAGTAGTATAAGTTTAAGCAAAAATGGGCTCCAGCTCTTATTGTTTATATGGACTATGTCATTGATCAAATGAAACGCGAAGATTGGGAGCAGGTTTCCTTAATTTTTCGTGAGGGCATTGCGACCGGCTACACGACGTTCGAAACTGACGCTCCGTCGTGGGAGAAATGGGACGTGGGCCATCTCGAAGTCGGGCGGCTTGTGGCGCGAAGGGGAGATAAGGTTTTGGGTTGGGCCGCTCTGAGTCCTGTGTCGAAACGAGATGCGTATCGGGGAGTGGCGGAACTGAGTGTTTCTATAACGGAAGAAAGCAGAGGGCAGGGAATCGGACGCGCTTTGCTTGAAGCACTGATCGAGGAATCAGAGAAGAACGGGATCTGGACGCTACAGGCAGCGATATTTCCTGAGAACACCGCGAGCGTGAAATTGCATCTGCGTTGCGGCTTCAGAGAAGTCGGTAGACGTGAGCGGATCGGAAAACTGAACGGCAACTGGCGTGACACTTTACTGTTTGAGCGCCGGAGCAAAACCGTTGGAGTGATTTAACGGCCTCCTCCTCGGTGATGTCGAGCAATTTCTTTCGACCTTGGTCTGAGACCGCGCGACGTTGTTGTAGAAGATGTCGAGCTTCTGATTGCTTGGCGAACTTGTTCGCCGTCAGACTTATCTTAAAGTGAAGAAAGTCCCTGCGACCGATAAATCGCCAAATGCTCAAATCTACGTTCGGCTGAAGTAACTAACCGGTGCTCAGCTCCATTGAGGCGGTGGAGGAGGGGTGGCGGGCGTCACGTTTCTGCCATAGAAGGCCTTCATCTCGGGCTTCAACCAGTGGATCAATAGGGGAATACATACGGGTAAACAGCAGGTGCTGGTTAAGCCGAGGCAAATGAGCACCAGTCCAAAGACCCAGACCCAGCTCTGACGCGGCAGGAATGGCGCTGCCGCAAAAGGAACGGCCAGCACCAGCCCGAGAACAATAAAGACGCCGCCCATTATTCTTGCTTCCGCCTCGCTCATCTCCTGGTCAGGTTCGACGAACAGAAACACGACTCCAATTATCAGCGTCAGCAAATACAGCAACGCCATGCAGACGCAGTAAACGACGTACCATTTGTAGACCGGAGGGGCGGCCTGGTTGAGGAAGGCGCCGCATCGCTTACACGCCTCGTCATGCTCCCAGTTAACAAGACCGCATTGTGGACATTTCCTGGACATGATCTTCCGAGAAAAGGACTGCCAATCCTACCACGCAAAGCCATAAAGAGTAGGAGAATATGAGGGCCTTATACCACTGGAAGAGATCTGTTGTGAATAACGCTCCTTCGTCCGTATTCTCCGTTTGTCTGGCTTGTAAAAGAGGCATTTGGCTAGTATCGGGACCAGCATCGTCCTTGCATCAAAGGGTTAAATGATAGTTGTATTTCAACGCACTGGTCAGAGAAGGTATGCAATCGAGGCGCAACGCCCAGGGTTTCCTCCCGTTGTGATGAATCCCGCGCCAGGTTACGACCAGTTTCTGCCGCACGACATGATGCATTTAGTGGTCGAGGCGCAGCTTGGACTCACTCTCGGTGTATTTGGACAGTTGGCACAAGGCGGCGATGCCGGCACTTTTCATCTTCCTTTGCAGCAAGACCAAAGCGCACGAGAAACAGCTCGTGCCAGAACTCGTATAAAAGCGCGCGGCGCGAAACTGTTAAAAGAAGGACGAGACGAATCAGCGCGCTCCGAACGAGCCACTTACATTTGCTGGTACGAATGGCTGGCCCGTTCTCGATCAAGCGAACTGAAAAAACGCGCGCAGGGAATGGTTAAAAACGCAGAGCAAGTCAAAGACTCTGCCGGGGCGACGGAATTGCGTGGATTGAACAAAAAGAAGCTGGACGAAATCTGCGGACATCTGGATCGCTTGAGTTCTCATTGGTCTAAGCTTGAAGTGGATCAAGCTATGGCAGTGCGCTGGCCGGATTTGTCGATCGTTCCGAACTAAACTTCATAGACCGGGGTTTGATGCGACCCAACACAGCCACGAAAGAAGAAGGACCGTTGTGATGATTGTTCTCAAAATTTTCTCCAGCTTGCGTCTGACATCGCGCCTCGCCGTTGTCGTTTTGTTTATAGCCGCAATTCCGACAAGCGCCCAAGAAGCCAACTTCAAAGTCTCCACACCCGAAGAGATAAAAGAAGATTTCACCACGGTCCCGTGTGAGGATAAGAAACGATTGGAAGCCGTCAGGTCTCTTTTTGAGCGGGCTGGCGTCCCGTCTTCTGAGATCAAAATTGATAAGTACAAGGAGGTGGAGAACTTAGTCTGGACCAGGAAGGGTGAATCTTCAGAGAAGATCGTCCTCGGGGCTCATTATGACAAGTGGGCGGATGGTTGTGGTGCTGTAGATAATTGGACTGGTGTAGTCACTCTGTCTCACCTGTACCGGACACTTAAAGACATTCCGCTCAAGAAGACTTTGGTGATAGTCGCCTTCGGCAAGGAAGAGAAAGGTCTGATTGGGTCACGAGCGATGACGAATGCTTTCGGCAAAGAGCAGGCCGCTGAGTACTGCGCGATGATCAATATCGATAGTTTAGGACTAAGCGCGCCGCAGGTGGCTGATAACATGTCGAGCAGCAAGCTGGCTCAGTTCACCGAGGATGTGGCTAAAGAGATGAAGATGCCGTTCGGGCGTGCCAGCATTCCGGAAGCCACGTCAGACTCGGTTCCGTTCGTCGAGAAGAATATACCGGCCGTAACTATCCACGGCATGAGTAATGAATGGCCGAAGATACTGCACAGCGGGAACGATCAAGCTTCTAAGATAAACCCGTTAAGTGTTTACCTAGCCTACAGGCTTGCTCTGGCGATGGTCGTGAGTCTCGATAAATCACCTTGTGCTGCCTACAAGTGACGGAGCTCGATATCGCTCAAACTGCATCACATGAGTCGCCGAACTCGACGCGATCGCGAAAAGGTATCGGCCGTCGGTCCAGAAAACTGCTGCGCAATATTTGTTCGTAAGGCGATCCAACACGATAGCGACAGCTCTCTGTCCAACTAAGCGGCCTTCCCGATCGTGCTTGGGACCTATCTCAATGACTTTGACCACGGATTTCAAGTCTTCAGCAAGCACTTCATTAGCCCTCTCTGGTGAGTGAAATTGAGAAGAAGAGAACCAGACGTTGATGAAATAGGTTGACGTGTAGTGGTGAACAGAAAAGAAGCCGCTCTCATCCTTCACCCTGCCTCGGGCCATGCTGTTCAGATAAAACCCAATTGGCGAGATTAAGACACCGAGGGCGAACGTAGACAGCAATGCAACGATTGCCTTAGAAGCGTAAACAAGAACACGTCGCGCTACTGCTCGCCTGGATGTCATTGGATTTACCACTCATGGTGAAACAGATTGTTCCATTAACTGCGTGTGTGGTCTAATGTTCAATTGAACGGATGAGAAAGAAAACGCTACTCAGTGTCTGCTTCATTGTTGGGGTCGCGACAGTCTACCTACTCAGATGGTTCGCGTCCTCGATGGGCATTCGCCTTCCATTAGTTGGGTTTGTCTCACCGATAATCGCAGCAATGATCGTCGTGCCGCTGCTGCTAGTTCCAATGACCGCGTTGAACGCCTACATTCTCAAATGGCGTAAGGACCATGGGCGAGACATTGAGGCGGAAGAGAAACATGAATTCGACGACGCCGACATCATCAGCCTCCGGCCACGACAACCTCATGAACATACGTCGACCTATAACAGGTGGGGCGATGGCAAGTGAACCATGAGTGTGGCCCAACCTTAGATCCAATAGAACACAGAAGGATCTTCGTTCATCAGTTGCCTGAATAGCCACGCATACAGTGCGGCTCCCGAATCACCGTTGGTGAAAAACACCAAGGCTGACTTTCTTGCCGGTTGTACCCAACAGAAATTCTTGAAACCTGGACCATCGCCCCAGTGAAACAGCGAAGGACTTTTCGACGAACGATCAACTCCCCAACCTGGCGCCCACGCGATATCGCGGTTCACATCAACTCGCGCCTTAAAGTCATCCGATCCTGGCTCCCGGAGATTGGAGTATCTGGATCATAATACCCCGCCGATCAGATGTTCGTGTCGATTGTTGATAGGAGTGGTGACTTATGTCGTCGTCGCGGAAACGCGTTCCTGGCACGTTGACACGCAACCAAGAAGTCTCATTGACCAAGAAATAGATCGCAAACGCTGCTCACTCGACATCGAAGATGACTTGATTCGTCGCACTGGTATTTGCGGTGCGATCCGTCACCGTAACTTTCAGGATGTACCGGCCTGGAGCGAGCGTCTTCAGTCCAACGTTCGCGCCGTAAGGTATTCGAGCTAGATCCGCGTTCGGTTCTACCACCACCGGCAGCACCGGACTGACGACCACACGCTGCCCGCCTCCTCGTTGAATTTCAATTTGCGCGTCGAGTTTTGGCGCGGCCGATGTAGCTGCGTTGTAGATGATCGTAAAGAACGTTAGCGTCGATTCGCGCGCAAAGCGATGGTCCACGCTGAACAGCGCCTGATCGCCGCCGGCTTTCTTGTCCTGAATGGAGTTCGAGATGTGTCCGCCGAGCAACAAAGAACTCAGCGTTAGTTTCTTCGAACTCAGATCCGGAATGTCGATCCACCGGGCCGCGCTGCCGACACTTCCAGTTTTGTCGTCGCGAGCAGCAACACGCACCTGATAAATGCCCGGTTTCAGCGGCAGCTTGTGACTATACACAACTGACGGATCTCTAAATGCCGTTGCTGTCACAGGATTCACATTGATTCGGGTTTTGAAACTACCAGCCTGTTTGCCCTGATCGTTGAGCACGACTCCCGCGAGATCAATCGCGGCCGGCTGTTTACCATCGGCACCATAACCGAGGCCTTCCGTCGACATCTGCGTCGCCGCCGTCATCACCGGACCCGAGCCAGGAACGTCAACAAAACTGACCGAGAGTTTCGTAGAAAGATTGGTGCGCGCCGAAGGAGCCGCGAGTGCGGACATTAATGCGCCACCCACATTTGAAGGAGTGTCAGTGGCGGTGGTATCGGTTGCCGGTTTGTTCGCTTCGCCTGCTTCCGGCTTTGGTTCGGTTGAAAAGAACCCACGCGCAATGCGCACGGACAATTCGGGCCGGCTTGGAATACTGATCTCGAGTCGTTTGAAGTTTGGTGATTTGTGGTCTTCGCTGTTCGGTCGCCAGGCGAGCAGATAGTAGCTGGAAGTTTCGCGCAACGCCTCGTTGATAGCAGCGTTGACAGCTCCCGTGTTGAAGAACGCTTTTCCGCCGGTATCCGCTGCCAGCGCATTCAAGCCGTCTTGCGACGCTTGTAATTCGCCTACATTCGTTCGCGCTAGTCTCCCGTCCGGGTCAACTCGATTGCTACCAGCGTCAATCGACGCGGCCAGGTCGCGCGCGTCGATCGAGTAGATCACTAAATTGCCGCGCACAGCGGCATCAGCAATGCGACTTATCTTGTTGCTGTATCCCGTGCTCCTGTCGTGCAGGAAGAATCCATCAGAAACGAAGAACACGAGTTTACGACCGGACATTTGACCAGCCGAACGCATCAGGCTCTCGAGCACAGTCAGCGTCGCGGACGTAACCGACTCACTCTGCCTCATGAGCATGTGCGCACGATCCTTAACAACACGTTGCGCCCCCTCACCAGTCATCCCTGAGGTAGATTTCCCGCCGCGCACGCGCGCTGCCACAGGACCACCGCTTGGCGGTCCGATGCCGCCCGGAACTCTGATGTTGTTGGCTTTCATCAACTCCGTCGCGAAGTAGCTCAAGGCGGACTGATCGCCTTGTTCGATTCGCATCGCCTGGTATTCAGTCATTGGAATCTGTTCAGTGTCGCGAACCGTGTATGGCCTGTGGTTTAGACGACCGGCAGCCGCGCGGACTACCGACTTGTGATCTGAAAACCTTTGCAGGAAACCGAGCTGGCCGCTAGGTGTGGCGATCGCGACCTGATCCTCGATCGACATCTCGCGATCGACGAACTCCAGAATTGCTTTACGAGTTCGCTGAACACTCGCGGCGCTGAGATGTAGATCGTCGATGAAGAAGATGATTGTGCGACCGCGATACGTCGTGGCGGTTGGTGTCATCGGAACCGCAGCGGCGGTCTTGGCAGCAGACTTCTCTAACTTTTCTTCACGAACAGTTCCGGCGATCACGCGTTCGAAGAACGAAGGCGTGACTGGGCGACCATCAACCTTGAGTAAGAATTCTTCGGGCTTTAGTCCCTCGACAAAGCGGCCTTGTTTGTCGAGAACCACGACGCTGGTTTGTACGAGCTCTGTAGTAATGCGTATGGGGTCGTCATTAGCCGGTCGCGGATCCTGCCCCAAAGCGGCGGTGATAACCAGCGAAATCGTTAAAACGCTGGTAACGATTTTCTTACTATTCATGTAAAGCTCCCGTGGATCGAACCCAAGTCCAGAGGGTGCACTTTAGCACGACCCGAATGCGGCGAGTACCGCGGATTAACCAAGAGAAAGTATTATGCCGAAGTCGACGCAGATGCACGCGAGGTGATCAAATGAAGAAGGTTATCAGTGCACTCCTCATCCTTATTATTCCAGTTGCTGCAGCAGCTCATCCAGGGGGCGGGCTTATCGCCTTGGATGCAAATACGGTGATTTTCGGGGATTCGATGTACAACTCCATTTGGCGACTCGAGAAGGGCAAGAAGCCGCAAGCGCTGGTTAAGAACTTTCACGCGCATTGGACCACTCGCGGTCTGGACGGCCAAATCTACTCAGAATCGTTTCAGGAGATCGGCGGCGCCGCTTTTCGCATCGATCTCGACACCGGCAAGCACGTCAAAGTTGCCGAAGAATCGGATATCGCCACTTTAGTTTTTGCCGTCGGCAAGCACGGTGAAATCATCTTTCAGAAGGGATCGCAGATTATGGAACGGACCCGCGGCGGAAAGGTGACGCGGTTCCGAGGCGTGGGTGATGTCGCGCAAGGCCAGCCACCGTTGCAGCAGGTCATCGCCTATAGTTGGGCCACCGATGGAACTCTTTACCTCTCTGACGGCGGCCATCTTCGACGCGTCGGCAGCGACGGCGTGGTGCGGTTGGTAGCGCGAATCGACGGCAAGTTAATCGAACCGAAGATCTGGAACTCTACAGGTGCGCCGCGGGTTTGGAGTATTGCGATCGACGACCAAAAACGAATCTATATGGCACTGCCCGATATCGGTCATGTCGTTCGCCTTGATCCCGACGGCTCGCAACACGTGGTTGACAGGAGCGTTGGTGGTTGGCGTGTGACGGCGGTCGCGACGTTTGGTGATTCTGTGTTTATGCTCGAAAGCAGCGACTCGACCAACGATGGTCAGCGCGTGCGTGTCATCCGCGGCGCCGGCAACGCGGAACTGCTGGGCCAGGTTGAGCCGTAAGTTTTTGCGCGGATGATTGAGAGCAGTTTTTCGGAATCACTACGCGTTAAGCCGCGGCAGCATCTGTTCATTCCATTTATCGAATTCGCTCATCAGTCGCTCCAGTACCGCGGGCAGCTTTTTACTAAAATCTGCTTGCTCACGCTGATCGACAGATAGATCGAAGAGCCGGCGCACATCGCCATCACGAAAGAATTTCCATTTCCCTTGTCTCACCGCGTCTTGCGTATAGATGCGCCAAAAGAAAGTGCGATCAATTACCGGACTCGCGCCTTTGAGTACGGGAAGCAGATCAATTCCATCAAGAGAACGACCAGCATCGGCATCTCTATTAGCGGCGGCGAGAATTGTGGCGGTCCAATCCATTGATATCGCCATCTGTTTTGTCACGCGATTACCGGGGACCACGCCGGGCCAACGAACAATAGCCGGCACACGAATTCCGCCCTCAAGCAGATCGCCTTTCTCTCCCGAAAATGGCCATTGATATGAGAACCGCTCACCACCGTTATCACTTGTGAAAATCACCAAAGTTCTTCTATCAATTCCGGCGGCTCTTAATGATTGCATTACCCGACCAACGCCATCATCTAAGCTTTTCATCATTTCCGCATACAACTTCAGAGAACCGCCAGCACCCATCTTTACGGGCTCGATTGTTTTATCTGAGAAGGCGACTGTCTCTCCGCCTTTTGGTCCCTGCCAGGGCCAATGCGGAGCTGTGTAATGCAGGCTCAGGAAAAAAGGAGCACGTCGACGTTTCTTCACATAATTTACTGCACGCTCGGTCAGGAGATCGGTGAGATAACCATTGCGAGTCACGGGGGTCACATTCTCGTACAAGTCGGGCTGGCCGAGACCGTTCTTGTGTAGAAAATAGTCTCCGGCACCAGCGAGGATTCCAAAGAATTCATCGAATCCGTGCGCATTCGGACCCCACTCAGGACGAAACCCGAGATGCCACTTTCCGATCAGCGCGGTGTCATAACCGCCCTGTTTAAGCAATGAGGCAATTGTCGGATGGCCTGGCTCCAGGCCGACGTCCAGGTTCGTGGCCTTTAGGGGTTCTTCCAAACCAATTCTGAACCGCGCCGGATATCGACCCGTGATGTATCCGCATCGCGTCGGTGTGCAAACGGCTGAAGCCGAATAAGCATCGGTGAATCTGGTGCCATGTAACGCAAGCGAATCGATGTGGGGCGTGCGGTAGTCGGGTCGACCGTAACAACTGAGATCGCCCCAACCCAGGTCGTCAGCGAGAATGAAGATTATGTTTGGGCGAGATTCTTCTGCACCGGACGAGCGCTGAACCATCTGTCCTCGTGCAACCGAGCTAAGCTGGTCACCCCAGACCGCGGTGCCGGCGGCAAGGCTTTGGACGAATTTTCGACGTGTAAGTTTCATCGCGCTTTCTCCATGTGGTTCAAGCTTGCCGGCGTACCATTTCATTGATCCAAATTGGCGCCGCCATACTTCTGGTTGTGCGCACGCACCTTCTCATTTCCCTTTGACTTAAGCTCTGCGAGTGTTTCTTTGAGTTTCATATAAGCCTTTTTGTAAGGTTTTCATCGAGTTGTTTTATAGACCACTCTGAGTCGTCTCACTATGGACAACTGCTCAAGTACATCAGTGCTGTCGACAAACTGATCGATCGAACCAACATTTGGTGTAATGCTTTTCACCTTGGGATCTTTAATAGCTTCTCTTATAGCACTCGCAAATGCGTCGCCGTGAATTACCAGGTACGGTCTGCCGAAATACTTCGTAACCCCGGTAGGCAGTGGTTTGGTGATTTTCAAAGCGTTGTGCTGCCGGGCCACAATTGAATATGCCAGCGCCAGTTGTTCGTTCTCTCGTTTTCCATGTTTTCGCTAGTAGTGCATCTCGCAGGACGGGCGTAAGTTTGTCGCCGATCTTCAGTTTGCCGAACGCGGTTCCAAGCCATTTGCTGTAAGGCGCATACTTCTTTTCCATCAGGAATGCCAGCTTCATAATTTCACGCACCGCGCGGGCCGCAACTACCTGAGAACCGAGCTCGTCGCCGACGTCCCCTGTGCGTCCAACAAACGCTTCCTCCTGGGAAATTTTTGTCCACTGCGCTGCCAGCAGATATAGCCAGACGTCTCTCGGATAAAACTCAAGCTTTGCGCGGATCTTCTGAAGCTCGCCCAAGCCGTCATGGTAAACCTTGCCACTCACGACTTCTAAAAGCCTTTGCTGCGGAAAGGTTAACCAGTCAGTCACTTCGATCTTCTTTGCGGGATCAAAATTCAGCCGTGCTTGAAAGAACGACTTCAACGTAAATATCTGGACCATGTGGTTGACAGGACCACGTTCGATCTTGACGGGAAGCCTGACGCCGTTTGGCTGTGGCTTACTGAAGCTCGTCGAATATCCCATGAACTCATAAGGCAAATTATTCGATAAGCTTAGGTTAATTTTGTTTTTGAGTTTTGAATAATCCTGCGGCGTCAGGAATAGAAGCACACGCGGTCCCCAATGATGATCGCGAGATATCTGGGTATCGAATCCCAGCACTTCCGAACCCCAGCCGATGACGGCAGCGGAGTAGCGGAGATTTGGGAATTCTTTGTTTAAGATTGGCCTTACCTGGTTTTTATAGAAGAGTTCACAAAGTTTGAGGCCAGGTATGAATTTGGGCATTAAAGTATGGTTACTTTTCGACTCCGTAGTAATACCTCTCTACCGAATTCGAAATAAGCTGTTCGCCTCGCCACGCGTTGCCCTGCTTGTTCTTTCGAGGATTGGTGTAGACGCATTTAATGTTTACGTAGCTACTCCACTCACGCGACAACGGCGAATCCTTTAAGTCAATTATCCAGGTTAGCTTTAATTTCTGACCAGGCGCTAGTGCCGTCACACTCGCGTCGCGCGGCTCAGGTGAGGGTAGCAAGCTCGCAGACGTGACTCTACGTTTCCCATCACCTGCGACCGAAGAAAATTCGAAATTGTCTTTAGAAGCATCAATCTCGATAACGCGGTTACTCTGATTTGTAATAACTAAACTGATATTCAGCGGACGATGTGCCGTCCAGTACGCTCCGCTCGGATCGTGGCCTTCAATCTCTAACGATGCGATCAGACCTGCCGTCGACTTCAGATCTGGCCGGGTCCGTTTTCGAAACTCTTCCTCGTCGAGAGGACTGGGCTTATAAAGTATCTCCACTCCGTCGTAGTCTTTGTACACATGCGACTTCCCGGTTATCAGGTATAAAGCATGAGCGACATTTCCGGTAAACACATCGTCGTTGCTGAGCGGCCTCTTCAAATATTTTTTCAGTATGGGGACCGCTCGTTTGTCACCGATTAGACCGAGCGAGGTTACGATCTCGGCTCTTACGTCTGTGCTTACCCAGTGGCTCAGGCCGTTTTTGTCCTTCGCAATAACATGCTCTGATGTTTGCAGCAAGCGAGAGCTTTGTAATACCTGAAGCAACTTTGGAACAGCCTCGGTCGCCTTGTACTTGCCTAGATGCGTCGCGGCCTGGGCAGCGACTTTAATATCGTTTGAATCCAGGTTTGCGATTGCCTCCTGGACCAGCACGTCACGGCTCTTCGCTTTTTGAAACTCCTGGGCGAACGCAACCGCAGAAAAAGCAAGCAAGAGAATTAGGAAACAGCTAAACGAATATTTTCTGCGCATAAAATTGATTTTAGTCCAGATGCTTATGCTGAACGGTTCAAGAAATATCCTGATGGCTCGAGCGATCAAGTTTGTTCAGAGGAAAAGATGGTTTCGTTACCTAAAGGGATGTCCAGAAAGAGGTGACAATACCGATGTTAAGACTGAAGAATGCGATTCGCAGAGCTTGGCTAAAAAGGAAACTGCGGGATCAGGGCTGGCTGTAGCTCACGACGTGTACCACCGCCCCAGAAGGTTCGCTTCGAAATACCAATACTATTTCCTCCTGCGCGCGCACCGGAAGAAAGTCTATAGTCGTCACTGCAATCTCCTCGCGCCCTTGGTTATTCAGCTTTCCCTCCACCCTCACTTGCCCAACTGCTGAACCACCAACATTTATGACCGTCAGTGGAAGGTGGAAGAGCTCTGTCTCGTTGCGAATGACACCTCGCACAATCGTGAACTGCGGCGGTCCAGTTGGCTGATGGACCCACAACCAAAGAATGGCCGCAACAAACCCGAGCAATATGATGAGCGAAACAGCGAGTGAGACCCACTCAGCACTCGAACGGGGCGCCGCAGCTTCGATTTTTCCAGTCTTGCTCATACCGCCAACCTCCCGGCCGCTCCGCCAACGCTGGCAGGTAGCCCCAGAACGACGATGTAGCTGACCCATAGGTCAGGTGAGTCGTTGAGATCAATCAGTTGGTATAACCAAAGCATGCCTGCAGCCATGACGAGTGAGATCATGTAAGCGATAGTGGTCTCCATGAGAGGCGCATTGAAACCGCCACGGTGCTCTTGCCGCGCCTCCGTTGCCACGAAGTTTGAGGCGAATACGATCATGTAAGAGATCACGAGCGAGGCACCAACCATGCCCAGCAACTGCGGATAGCCGAGGCCAATGGCTATTAGTGGTATCTCATAAGTTGGTGCGAGCGTTAGAGCGATGACCGTCGCTCCAAGCGCGGTGGCGCCCGAGCGCACGATGATACGATCACGCATATCACGGTTTTCCCTGGGTTCGGCAATTCTTCCGTCTCCGCCTTTTTCGTGTCCCTCCTCCTTTTCGCCAAGCAGGAAATCCGCGAGCCCGACGCCGAGGCTGAATGGCAGGCCTTCCATGCAGAGACGACCGACGATAGCATGCAAGCCCGCGTCAACTTGGAGAAAGCCAATTAAGAAAAGGCCAACAGCGGCGGCGACTAGTCCAGTAGCGAGCGCTTGGGTTGCCTCAATCAGAGTGCGAAGCCAGGGGACGCTTCGATTCGATCGCCCCGTTGCTGCTCTTTCGAGTAGCACGAGTGCAGTGAACGTTAGCGCGAGCGCACAAAGCATTCGAGGCGGCCCGGCGGTATTTCCGCGCCACCAGATTTCCATCGTGTAGAGAAATGGCATTCCGAACAGAAAAGCTCCTGCCAACTCATGTATTAGATGGCGCAGTTCGGTTCTGAAAGGTGACTGGTGCGTGTTCAACATTCAGCGCAGCCAAGTAGCGGAGGTTTGGGAATTTTTCGTTTAAAATTACCGGTAGATAATGTACCCAAAACTATGTTTCTGGCGAACCGCTCGCGTGATCTTGGCTGTTGCTCTCGCGGCCTCGACGGCATGCAGACCTCCATCCAATGCGTCAGCGGAAGCTGAGGTAATTCGTGAAACGGAACGCGAACGCCTCAAGGCATTGGTAGAGGCAAACATTGAAGTGGCGCGTGCGCTGCACGCCGACGACTTCCAGTTAATCAATCCCGTGGGTGAGCCGTCATCGAAGGAACAGTACCTCGATGCCGTGGCGTCGGGTGAACTCGACTACTTAAGATGGGAGCCAGAGGTGATTGAAGTGCGCATCTATGGGGAGGCGGCAATAATTCGCTACCAATCACAACTGGAAGTTGTCGTTCAAGGGCAGAACCTGGGTCTACGGCGACATTGGCACACCAATGCTTACGAAAAGCGTAATGGGCGATGGCAAGTCGTTTGGTCCCAGGCGACAGTAATAAAGTAGTCAAAGCTGGTTAGCGTGTTAGCATGAATGGAAACCACGCGAGTTGATGAAATCGCTATGAAGATAATGCTCAGCTTCGCCGCTACGATGTTTATTGCGGCTTTCGCGACCGGCGGCGTCGCAGACACCAACGGCTTGAAGCGTATGTACGTCCTTGATTGCGGACGTCTTACTGCGAAGGACCAGTCGCGCTGGACACCAGGTATCAATGTGGGACAGCCACGCGAACTCTCGAACAACTGCTATTTGTTGCAGCATGAACGCGGCACGCTGTTGTGGGAGACGGGCGTGCCCGATTCGGTTGTTGAGCAGAAGGACGGGGTTACATCGCCCAACGGTGCCATCGTCTGGTTCCGCGACAAGACACTTGCGAGCCAACTAGAGAGCCTCGGCGTCAAACTTGACGACATCACTCACGTCGCTATGTCACACACCCACGCCGACCACGTTGGCAACGCGCGAGTTTTTGCGAAGTCGAAGATCCTGATGCAGAAGCTGGAGTACGAGTTTGCGATGAAGGGTACGTCGAAGCCGCTCGGCGACGATCAGAAGGTCGAAATGCTTTCAGGTGACCACGATGTGTTCGGCGACGGCAGTGTCACTATCGTCTCGACGCCGGGGCACACACCTGGGCACCAGTCGCTGCTCGTAAGGTTAAAAAACACGGGCGCAATAATCCTCACCGGCGACCTCGTGCATTTCCAGTACATGTGGGACAACAGGATCGTACCGCCCTTCAACTTCAACAAGGACCAATCGTTGGCTTCAATCGAGCGCGTCGTCAAGTTGGTCTCACAGCACAAGGCTCAGCTCTGGATAGGCCACGACAAGGACACCACCGCAAAGATTGACCGCGCGCCGAAGTTTTACGAGTAGCTGGTCGAAGCTGATCGCTGGCACAAGTCCACGACGACTCGCGGAAACGAAGATCATTTCGCACCGCAGAAACCAGAACGCCAAGAGAGAAGGTTAGCAGCGCAACCAGTAACCTCGGTGCAAAACGTCGCATGTTTTTAATTCCTTTGGATCGGTGTCCATTATAATCGGAGTTCGTCATGAACAACATGCTTCGGAACATTTCGTTCGGCACAGTTTTACTTTTGGTCGCAGGAACCGAGGTCACTGCTAAAGAGTGGCGCGGAATCGTACCGCTCAAGTCAACTCGGCAAGATGTCGAACGACTCTTTGGACTTCCGAAGAAACCCTCTGAGGGACTCGCCTATTACAACTTAGCGAACGAAATAGTTGTGTTTCACTTCAAGGTCGGCACATGTGAAGGTGACAGATTCGGCTTTACTTGGAATGTGCCACCCGACACCGTAGATGGCATTGGCGTTATTCCCAAAGGCGTGCATCGTAAAGAGGAATACTTATCGGGGAGTAACGTAAACGTTCAAGATGAAGGTGGTGGTTTAATTTATTATTCGGATAACGCCGCGGGTTTGAATATTGAAACCTATAAAAATGTTGTGACGTTGGTTGACTACTCCCCGGAAGCGAGCCAGGACAAATTGCATTGCCCAAAAATTGACAACTGTTGCTTCCATTTTCGAACGCGATTTGATGAATATGAAGAAACGTCTTTTAGCAAAGAGAAAGCACGCCTGGATAATTTAGTGATCAACATGACCGCAATGTTCGCAAGGGGCGTTATCGAGATACTCGGTCCTTCGAAAAAAGATAGGCAGAATCAAATGAAACGTGCGGCCAGGGGTAAGAGTTACTTAACCAGGGAACGCGGACTTGAGCCTGAACGGCTGCTTCTTATCGATGGAGGCTTCAATGAAACCGCGTTTACTCGGCTTAATATCTATATGATCGGTGGCTTAGGAGGTCGGATCTTTCTATATCGCCGAAGCGATCCCGATGAGGCAGCTCCCAAGAAATCTTTGCGTTCCAAAGTTGGTCATACGCGGTAAAGCTTGGGCCATTGAAGCTGTGCGCGCTGAATGCACAAGTCTTATTGCTCGATTCGCGCACGCATAACACGCCGAACCGAATTTTTATAGAGATGCGGAAGCTTGTATTTGTTTCAGGTGTAATGCTGTTGATGATCTTTGCGTTGGTGTGTACGGCGCAATCCGATCGTCAACAACAACGACCGCCTAATATTGTTTTTATTCTCGTCGATGACCTGCGCTGGGATGATATCGGCGTGGCCGGTCACCCATTCGTCAAGACTCCCAACATCGATCGCATTGGCAACGAAGGCGCACTTTTTCGAAATGCATTCATTACCGACCCGCTTTGCTCGCCTTCGCGCGCCAGTTTTCTGACTGGCCAGTATCCACACACTCACGGGATCACTGATAACGTCAACCGTTCAGCCGCCAGCCATCAACTCATTACGTTTCCTTTTCTGTTGCGCCAATCGGGTTACACAACCGCTTTCATAGGCAAGTGGCACATGGGAAACGACGACTCCCGTCGCCCCGGTTTCGATCGGTGGGTGAGTTTTAAAGGACAGGGGTCTTACCTTAATCCCGAGATCAATGATGATGGCAAAGATGTGAAACCTGGCGTGTACATAACCGATCTTCTCACCGGATACGCCGTTGAATTCATAAAGCGGCGGCACGACAAACCTTTTCTGGTTTATCTTGCGCACAAGGCTATTCATCCGGAAGTCATGCAGCATGATGACGGTAGCGTCAACCTGGCCCACTCTGAACAGTTCATACCTGCGCAAAGGCATCGGAATTTATTTATTGGGAAAAAGATTCCGCGGCGCCGCAACGCCATGCGACCTCCAACTGGCAAACGTGCTCTCGAACGAAAGATAGGTGATCTGCCTCCATTGGGCGCCAAAACGGCGACGAGCGACGAAGCCGTGCTGGGACGGCTCCGTTCATTAATGGCGGTTGAAGAAGGAGTCGGGGAGATCCTAAAAGCTCTGAAAGAGACAGGGCAGCTGGATAACACAGTGATCGTTTTTACCAGTGACAACGGTTACTTCTATGGTGAACACGGCCTGAGCGTCGAACGGCGGTTGGCTTATGAGGAGTCTATCCGCATGCCGCTTCTGATTCGCTATCCAAAAGCAGTTAAGGGCGGCATAGTGCGCGATGAGTTTGCACTGAATATAGATCTCGCTCCGACTCTTCTTGAACTAGCTGGTGTTTCTTCCTCGATCACGATGGAAGGACGTTCGCTTGTGCCACTGCTGAAAGGCGCAAAGACTGAGTGGCGTAAGTCGTTCTTAATCGAGTATTACTCCGACAAAGTATTCCCGCGAGTTCATCAGATGGGTTACAAGGCTGTTCGCAACGAACGCTGGAAATACATTCACTATTTCGAACTCGAGGGGATGGACGAACTGTACGATCTCAAAGCCGACCCGTACGAAATGAGGAACATCATTCGTCAGCCCGCCGCAGCCAAAATAGTTGAAGGGATGAAGCAGGACATGGACCGGTTGCTGAAATCGTCAGTCGACAAGAAGTAAGAAAAGGATTGAAGTGTGCTGACTTTGAATGGGTCTTTTAGAGTCTGACGGGATGGGTGGTGCCCTAATTTTCACTCTGTGTATTCTCTGCGTGCCTCTGCCTCTCGGCGGTAAATATGGAGTAAAAGCATCAACCGCAGAGTCGCAGAGGCACGCAGAGATACGCAGAAAAGATTTCCAAAGTAGGGTGAAACGCCAATGAGAAAGACAGGCTTGTTTCTATTCGCCATTTGTTTATCGGCATGGCTTATGAGCGACGAGGTTTCGGCCCAATCTTATAACCGCGTCAGTGAAAAGAATATTAGGGTCGTCAAAGGGAGGAAGCTGGTTGTAACGGGCGCAGTACGTGACGGGGAGGAAGTCGTCTACCGTTTCAGAGCCCGCGCCGGGCAAAAAGTAACCATCAAAATCACCGGCCGAGACGCGGATTTTTCCGTTTCTTTAAATCACGGATTAGATGTCGAGCCAGTTGCGAACGAAACAAAATCGTGGTCAGGCACAATGCCACCGGAGTTTAACGGCCACTGCGAAATCGGAGTTCATTCAACTTATAAAGTCGCCAATTACCGCCTGGAAATCTCACTGAACTGAAAAGGGCGTCGGAAGCACACACGATGCACAAACGCTGGAAACTGCTTTTGTCCCTTTCGGCCACGAGTCTCGGTTTGGCCATCGTGACGTTATTCACGTTGGCGGCGGGCAGCAGCGCGCAAGAGACGCTCCGCCCGCATGCTTCACCCATCCTGCACTCGTTTCTCGACAGCGCGAATGTGTACCCCGAAAGCGTGACTGTGGATCAGTCGAGTGGAGATTTTTTTGTAGGCTCCGTGAAAGAGGGCACGATCTACAAAGGCAAGATAGCCCGGCCCAGTCTTGAGGTGTTCTCGCCCGGCGGTGCGGATGGTCGCAGCATTGCGACGGGAATGTTCTTCGCCAACAACCGCCTCGTGGTAGTAGGGCGGCAAACCGGCTTGATCTTTGTCTACAACACCAAAAACGGTCGTCTCATTTCGAAGCTGGATAATGGTCTCAGCGCAGGCCTGACCTTCCTGAACGACACCACCTTCGCACCAGATGGCAGTGCCTATGTGACTGACTCCGTTAACCCTGTACTCTATCGTATTGCTCAGACCAGGACGGGACAGTATGAACTCCAGGAGTTTTTGAAGTTTGATGGCACGCCGGTGACGTATGTGAATGCGCCCGGCGCTGCGGGGATCAACGTCAACGGAATTGTAGCCACCTCGGATGGTCGCTATCTCATCATCGGCAAGCGCAACGAGAACATGCTCTTTCGGGTTAACCTCAATTCTCGAGAGATCGTCCCTGTGAACATGCCTGCCGGAATGTTGAATACGCCCGACGGTTTGTTCCTGGAAGGAAACACGCTCTACGTCGCGCAAAATTTGCCCAAGTCCATCGCGGTCGTAAAGCTCTCATCTGACTTTTCGCAGGCCGAGCTTCAGCGCACCATCAACCACCCCACTTTCGCGTTCCCAACTTCGGTGGCGCGCTATAAGAATCGGCTACTAGTCGTAAGTTCTCAGTTTGATACTGCTGGAAGTCCGGCCGCCGTGTCCGGAACCCAGCCGCCAGTCGTGCCGTTTTGGGTGACTCAAATCAGAGAACGGATAGTGACAACGATTCCCCTGGAGTCGATCTGGACAGATGAAGAACAGATCGAGGCCTCCCGCGAAAGATATCTCACTGCCACCGACCTAACGGAAATGCTGAAGATTCATCCTGTGGAATTCATCGTCGCCGATCTCGGCGCACCGTTGAAGCGAATTCCTGTCGACAAGTGCTATGAATTTTGGGAGAGCGAGGTAAAGCGGCGCTTGCTCAACCCACACGGCAAAGTAGATCGGTCCAGGTTGCGAGATGAATATGGATATCTTGCTTCTGAATGGTCGGGGCGCATCGAGGTTCCGATCGTGCTACTTGAAAAAATACATTGAAAGCTTAACCGTATTGACCGAGACTTCTGTGAGATCATGACGAGGAAACGTCCCAAGCAAGTGGTACCCTTGAATAGGCAACCGAGTGCACGTGAAGTGAAGCCCCTATTTTGATCTGCCCTCCCGATCGTGCGCCGACCGGGAGGGCATTGTTGGACCATGTCACCTTCAAGGAACTACTTCGCGGGTGGTATCCGAAAAATCCTGGACCTGGTGACGACGGAACGCGCTTTGTCTGGTTCCGTCAAGCTTGCGAAAAGTTCCATGATTGTGGTTCGTTCCTCTTCCGAACGCCGTGCTCTATCTGCCGCAAATGCTGGTCCGATTTTGTCAAATCCTGACATGTCTTTCGTACCAATCCAGATAAAGTGAGTGAAGTCACCGTCAGTCTTCACTTCCTCGACCGCCAGACCATAGGCCAACACCACTCCATCTGCAATCAACTTATCGTAAACAGGTTTGTTGTATTTCTCCCACGCTCGTCGATACTCTGCCGCTTTCCCTGGTTTCACTTTTACGAAGTTGTAGCGGGTCATCGGCAATACGCCTGGCGCCGGCTGCGGTCCAAAGTTAGAAAGAATATCGCGCGACAAGTAGTCCCGCGTCTTGGTCATATCAAATACTTCTCTCGTTCGCTCTGCTGTGGTTGGTGCCGGCTTTTGCTTGGAGGCATGCGCGGATTCGGTGCGTTTGGCCTCCTCAACGGCCAACTTTTGCAGTTGTGCCTCCATAGCGGTGAGCACCTTCTCAACGCCGGACCAATTACCGACAGTGAACCAGATGAGATGTGTTGGCCCACCGGGATAACGTAAGACTGGAGTCTCCATGCCCCAGGCCTCAACGACACCCTCGGCCATCAACTTGTCGCGGACTGGTGCCCCGACAGTTTTAATCAGGTTCATGAACTCTTCTTCTTTTCCTGTGTTGACGGTGTACGAGTAGAAGAACGTGAGTGGTTGTGGTTGCGGTTGTGCCTGTTGGCCCATGACGGCCGAGCAGACGAGTAGTAAGGTCAGGGAGATTAAAAGTGTTTTTCGCAATCGTTTTCTCCTTCAGCGGCGTGAGCTGCTGAGTTAGGGGGTTGGAAAACTGAAATGACGTCTGGGCATGTTACACACGGTCCAACTGTGTGACTTGGAGCCTTTTCGCTTGCTCTGCCGAGTTGGATCGTTGAATCTAAGGCGGTTTTAGTTCATAAGGCAGGTAACCGTCAAGCATGTGGAGGCAATCAGGCATGAAGTCAGGGACTTCGCGTGTAACTATTCATATGGCGGCGAGTCTTGACGGCTTCATCGCTCGAAAAGACGGGCGCGTTGACTGGCTCGAGACTTCAGACGAGTTCATTGGTGGTGATTCTCTTGATCCAAGCGATGTCGAGGCTTTCCTCAAGACGATCGACTGCTATGTCATGGGATCGCGAACTTATGAGACCGCGTTAAATTTCGAGACCAAGGGCCTGGGCTGGGCCTACGGCGACAAGCCTACCTTCGTCCTCACGAGTCGCAATCTGCCGCGCATTCGCGAAACCGTCGAGTTCTACTCAGGCGATCTCGCGCAGTTCGTGAATGAGCGACTGCGGCCTGCGTTCAGCAACATCTGGTTTGTGGGAGGTGGGGCCGTCTCCGGCGAATGTCTTCGCCGTGGACTGGCCGACGAAATTCGTTATTCGATCCTGCCGATCTTGATCGGCGATGGGATACGATTTTTCGAGAAGCTCGGCAGCGACGTCGCCCTCCACCTGAGGGAGATCAAAGCCTACAACAGTGGCATAGTGGAGCTTCGTTACGACGTGCAAGAAAAATCGCGGCAGGTCACCGGAGTGTAGAGGCCTTAGAGTGTCGCTTATATGATTGCTCGCCTTAAATATTTATGAAGATAACCTTCACTGTGATGTTGATTCTTGTTTCGTTTAGCGGAGTCGATGCTAAAGGCTGGAAGGGTATTGTACCTTTGCATTCTGATCGAGCTGACGTTGAGAGGTTGTTGGGGGCACCTACCGGAGAATGTAAATGTTTTTACGATACAGGAAGTGAAACCATTAGAGTTGAGTATTCCAAAGCGCCGTGTGTCGGATACCCATCAGGGTGGAACGTTTCAGCTGACAAGGTTCTGACGCTGGATGTTCGGCCAAACAAGCCCGCAAAGTTTACTGATCTTCAGCTTATAGAGAGTAAATTTTATAAGGCCGCCGACGATACCTTCACCAGGTACTACTCAAGTCGAGCTGACGGAGTAGAGTACACGGTTTCTTGGGATGGTATGGTTGAAGTAGTTAGTTACGTTCCGTCCAGCAACGACTTTGCACTGCGATGTCCGTGTTTTCCACGGCTTGATGAAAGTATTCAGCGATCCAAATCTTTCGATGAATTTCAACTGGGGTCTGTTGACGATGCACTGGCTCGGTTGGACAACTACATAATTGCCTTGGTTAACGAGAAGCGCTGGACCGGCTACATCGTCTTATATAACGGTCGTGAGGTGGGCTCAAAGCGGATGTCGGCATACAAGAGATCGATTATGCGCCATGTACTGCAGACGCGAGCAGTTCCGCCCAAGCGCATAAAGTTAATTGACGGTGGTTACCGAGTTAAACCAGAGATCGAGCTTTACTTGTTGACTGAGGGGTTGTCCCCACCAGAGCCACGCGCCACGTGGACACCCTGTCAACGCCGCACTTAAAAGTGCGTGCAGTGGAGTGACCAGCGAGGGCTGTATTTGTAGTTGCGTTGTCGAGCTAGGAACGTAGTGGTTGTAAGAAACCAAGCCAGCTTGCTACAGAGGCCATGATAAAGCTCTACAAATTTGAACCTGTTGAGGTTCTGTACTGGGAAGCTTGGGAAGCAGACGGGGAAGTCGTTCTTCATTGGGGAACCACAGGAGAAAGAGGTAAATCTCAGACTATCCCTCTCAACGTGGCCTTGCCGCCGAAGTAGGGTATGCGGTCGGACCATAGCTAGTTTTCAGAGCATGAAGCGCAGGGAGTTTCTTAAACAGAGTGTTACCGCGGCAGGCCTGTCAATATCGCTGCCTAACTTTTGTGGGTCGATCCGAGCTAGCCTGCAACCGAGAGGTAGTCCGAAAAAAGTAATTATCATAGGCGCCGGACTAGCCGGTTTGTCAGCTGCGTACGAGTTAACCGAGCTAGGGCACGACGTTACTGTTTTTGAAGCTCGCATGCGCCCTGGCGGCCGCGTTCACACCTTACGCGATGCATTTTCGGACGGACTCTACGCCGAAGCTGGCGCTGCGCGCATAGGGAACCATCATGACTTCACTTTGAAGTACACAGAGATTTTTGGCCTCGTCCTTGATCCCTTCGAGCCGTCCAACTCGCGATCAATCTACTACGTGCGTGGCAAGAGGATTCAGGTAACGCCAGGTCAACCGGTGCCATGGCCCCACGATCTTACTGCGGAAGAGCGTGCGCTAGGCTTGCGAGGCATGCGGCAGAAATACGTGTGGTCCATGCTGGGTGAACTTGGTGACGTAACGAATCCGAGTTGGCCGCCTCCGGACATACTAAGAAAGTATGATCATGTTAACCGATCTGATTTCTGGCGCGCCCGAGGTGCGTCACCGGAGGCGGTTTCTTTGCTGAGTTTGGGAGGCATCGATGATCGAGTTGAACCGTGGTCTACTTTATTCATGCTGCGCAACCAGGCGCTCAATCGGAGATTCGAGAGGTATTACAAAATCAGGGGCGGAAATGACTTACTTCCCAAGTCCTTCGCTTCTCGGCTATCTGAAAAGATTCATTATGCGGCACCGGTAGTTCGTATCGAACAAACTAAACAGAACGTCACAGCCGTCTTCCTTAAAGGAACATCACGTCACAGGTTAACTGGTGACTATTTGATTTGCGCTGTTCCTTTTACGCTGCAAAGAAACATCGAGGTTCTCCCTCCGTTTTCGGTTGAGAAGCAAAGAGCCATTGAGCAGTTACCATACCTCTCAGCCTCCAAAATCTTTGTGCAGACCAAAGAGAGGTTCTGGATGAATGACGGGCAGAGCGGCTTTGCGACGACTGATCTGCCCATCCGAGAAGTTTGGGACGCATCTTATAAACAGCCGGGAAAGCGCGGAATACTGCAGGCATTCCCAATCAGTTTGTCCTCACGACGGATGACCGCAATGGCGGAGGAGGCGCGGGTGAACTCAGCACTTCAGCAAATCGAAATGATCCACCCTGGTGTCCGCAAACACTTCGAGGGCGGCCTAAGCAAATGCTGGGATGAGGACAAGTGGGCGCGCGGAGCCAGCGCCTACTATAAGCCCGGCCAATTTACTTCGCTGTTGCCTCACGTTGCACGCCCTGAAGGGAGAATTTACTTTGCAGGTGAACATACTTCAGTGTGGATTGACGGCTGGATGCAGGGCGCACTCGAATCGGGCAATCGCGTAGCGCGGGAGATCAACGTTGCTGCTTGAGATCCTTCTCCATTGACCGCCACGAACCTTCAAAGTCTTTCGCCAGTGTTTGACCAAAAGACCTGGCACTAGATACCGAGCAGTAACAGCAACATCAACAAGACATTCAAACTCGACACGCGGGCACCACTTAAGCTATGAATGCTGAATGAGCCGAGAGGCACACGAACGAGTCCCGGCTGCGGAACGCCCCTCTACCAGGCGGCGTGCCCGGCTGCACGAAGTCATTTTTGAATCGGATACTCGTGCCGGCCGCTACTTCGATCTCACGCTGACCTGGCTGATTCTTCTTAGCGTTGCAACAGTTGTTCTGGAAAGCGTCCGCGAAGTCAGAGGGCAATATGGCACACTGCTTTACGCACTCGAATGGTTGTTCACATTATTATTCACGGTTGAATACTTCCTTCGACTATTGAGCGTGCGCCATCCAATGCGTTATGCAACGAGTTTCTTCGGCGTTGTTGATTTACTCGCCATCGTTCCCACGTACCTGAGTATCTTCGTGCCCGGCAGCCAGTACCTGCTGGTGATTCGCATACTCCGTTTGCTCCGAGTGTTTCGCTTGCTGAAACTCTCTGAATACGTTACGGAGGCCGACATACTTCGGCATGCTCTTCGTGCGAGCAGACGCAAAATCAGTGTCTTTATTTCAGCCGTAGTGCTCCTGGTTGTCATCATCGGCGCGCTAATGTACGTCATTGAAGGCGAAGCAAATGGTTTCACGAGCATTCCGAGAAGCATCTACTGGGCAATTGTTACTCTGACAACGGTCGGGCTACGGTGATCTCTCGCCACGCACATCATTGGGTCAAATGCGTGGCCTCGATCGTGATGATCATCGGCTACGGCATCATCGCAGTCCCAACCGGCATCGTGTCGGTGGAACTCGCACAAGCCGTGCGAGACAAGAAAGTTACGGGTCAGTCTTGTCCTTCATGCGCAGCTGAGGGCCATGACCCGGACGCGATCTGCTGCAAGTATTGCGGGGCGAAGTTGTGACGCGGAAATGATCACTTCCAGGTAACTGATGTCCCCACCATCAAATTGGAGTCATCTCAGAACCCTCCGATGACTAACTCGAGCAGTTACGATTACATAATAGTGGGCGCCTTCGCCGAAAAAGCAGCGGACCTGATTACTGAACAATAGCCCTCCGTGGTGCTTATATGAAACTACTAGCTATCACGTTCCTGGTTCTCCTAGTCCTATCACCTTATTTGGACCAAGACTTGCCCGATTTGGATTTAGGATGTACCCTAATACTCCCTCAAAAACCCTGGTAGAACCCATTTATCAACCCTCCTCCCCACGAATAACCCGACATATTCTGATGGAATTGTTCTTTGCCCCCCATTTCCGGTGCGGCGGTCGGAACGATCAAAAATGAGAGGGTTACGAACATGGGTAAAGTCGCGGTACTTAAGACAGCAATAGCAGTGCTGTTCGTTGTTGCGCTTGTCATCAGCCAGAGCGCGCAAGGGCAGGGGAATCAAGGGCAGCAAATCTTTCGGTTTGATACGTTCGGTGACGAACAGCTATGGACTGACAACCTGCGGCTACACGAGGTAATTCAGTCCTCGGTGAGTCCAGCGACCGCACTTGCTGTCGGACTGAAGGTGGATGCGGCCGCACTGCCAGCGAACTTTCTTGCCACGCATGACTTGAACAGTCCCGCCACCACAGTCGAACTGATCAAACTCAACGCTGTTGTCGGCGTAGTCGGCAACGTGAGGGGAACTCAGCTCAAGTCCGTCGGCATTACGTGTGCCTTTGTCATTCGACAGTCGACAACTCAGTTGGGGCTGGTATCGGCAATCGACTCGACGGTTGGCCGAACCGAGATCTTAATCCAGGAGCGATCATTGCGCTGTCGCCTACGCTCACAGCGGCGCAAAAAGCAGTCTTCAACTCATGGGGTCCAGGACGTTTTGATCCCCGCTTTAATGTAGATGGCATCAATGGGCCGGTCTTGATCCCCTCCGGCGTTCGGGCTGAGAGGCGTCGGGTTTTGAAACATATACCGGCGATGGTCCAATCTCATACTGGAACAATTATGTTGCCGTGTTGGAAATGGGTGGTCATGGCAGTTTTTCAGATCCTCGACTCGGAATTAGCATTGTTCAGGAACCCGATCAAGTAACGCCGAAGCTCCCGGAATTGCTTCGATATCAATTGAGTCTGGCAGCTCCTGCGGCGCCGGCCGGTTCTTTCGATCAAAACGCGGCGAAACGCGGCGAAGGGCTTTTCAAAGGCAAAGCCGGATGCGCTTCATGTCACATCCCGCCGACATTTACCGACGTGTTAAGTGGACCGGATCCGAACGTGCCGTTGTTGCATGAGGCTTCAGAGGTGGGCATGGATCCGAGTTACGCGCAACGAAGTGCGACAAAGAAGTACCGCACGACTCCGCTGCGCGCATTGTGGCAGCATCCACCTTACTTCCATGACGGAAGCGCTCCCGATCTGGACGCCGTCGTTAATCATTACGACAGCTTGTTCAGGCTTGGGCTCAGCTCGAAACAAAAGCGCGATTTGGTCGAATACCTGAAATCGCTCTGAGTGGACGGTTTTGGTCAAGGTGTGCCCGGACACCATGTTTTTCCTTTACTCACAACTGAGCCATGCAGGAGTGGGCGTGGTTAAGTCCGCTTAGCGTTTCGTCACGCTGGAGCAGGTGGTGTAAGTCTTAAGAAATTCATCCCGTAAGACCCGCCATTCTTCGATGGTCTGGAATCGTTTTCTCTTCGGATTCTGGTTAATGAAGTAAAACGTGGTGATGGTGTGGTTAACGTCGGAAAAAAGCGCATAGATCCCGAGCATATCTCCTACTAATGTTCGCTTGCTTGTTCCGTAACCTTCGTATTCACCGAACGATACCTTCACAGGTTCTTGGCTTTCCAGATCCTTACTCGTCGACGCAGCCCATTTGAGATTCTCAATGACACTCTCTTTGTCCCGTTCGTACTCTGTCGTAACTGATTTTTCAGCTTTTATGTTAGCGAACCAGTCTCTATCATCGTTGTACGCGACCATCACGCGGTATCCATCGGCAAGCGAAATCGCTTGTTCACCTTTACTGGTTGTGACGGTGCGGGATTTGACATTCTTCGGCAAGCGGTCAACTTGCACAATTCTTAACCCATTATCAAGCTCGCAGGTGGTAAAAGGTTTCAAAGAATCATCTCTTTTAGAAGACTGACCAAATGATCCGGGAGCGGAATTGAGCGAGCCAACAATCGTGAAAACCACCACCAACTTAGCCAAATGTTTGGTTTTCATTTATCTGCACCTCCAATAATGTATGTTCGGCGAGGGCATTCGCGATTTTCGAGAGTCCAAGCGTGCACAACTTTTATAAGATGAGAACGACTTACTTTACGGAGGGTTGTGGCACTTTGCACAGTGCTAGCATTCCGACTTGGAACCGCGTTAGCCGCGCCGCCGCGCGCCTGCTTGCCGCCGGTCAGCTTGCATGTCATCACAATGGAGGCATTTGATGAGAGAAGATCTTGCAGCCGTTAATGTCACCCGCACGTATACGCTAGCCGCTTCGAACATCGCGATCTTCACTTTCATGCTGTTCTTTCTGTACCCAAGGTTTGAGAGCGGAAAAATTAATCCACTCGTGTTCCAGGCTACGCTGATTGCGATGGGGGTCGCAACCTTCTCTCTCGTTTTCGCGACGTTACACTACTACCGGTGTTCGCTTGGCGGACCGATGAGTGACACCGAAAGAACGCTGCACGCCCGGCGAGCCGACCGCTTCTGGCTTCTGGGTTACACCACTATGTTTCTGGCACCGAGTCTGGTCCTCTTCCTGATTGGGCTTTGGGCCGTCGCATCTGTCTGGCTCGCCTTCTGGCTCGTGTACCTGTTCTTCGTGGTTCGCTACTTCCCAAGGATTCAGACGCCGCGGGAGTCCCAATAGAATGAGGAGCGTGAAAGAAGATTGTCGTTACCCTAGTCCGCAATATACACAGAGTCTTTTTTGGGCCGACTTGAATAGACTTTTGAGGCAAAGCCGGCGGACGACGACGTAGTCTAGAGGTTTATGGCATCTGGATCTGCGGCGCGGTCCGAGAATTCGGTACAAACAACCCGATGAGAAAGAGTGGAAGCCCTTTGCCCCCACTCCATCTCATCCCCCCTTGCTCGAAACTTTTACATCTTTGGCATCAGCACCGTGTCGATAACGTGTATGACACCATTTGAAGCCTGGATATCCGTCTTCGTCACGCGAGCATCGTCAACCGTTACGCCATGCTTTGTGCTGACTTTGACCGACCCGCCCTCAAGCGTTTTCACGGTACGGCCGTTCAATTTCATCACTTGCTTTGCGGTAACATTTCCAGGTACGACGTGATAGAGAAGTATGGCTTTAAGCTTCTCTTTGTTCTCTGGTTTAAGCAGAGATTCGACAGTGCCAGCCGGTAGTTTTGCAAAAGCCTCATCTGTTGGCGCGAAGACTGTGAAGGGGCCTTCACCCGTCAAAGCGTCAATTAGTCCGGCCGCCTCCAGCGCAGCTGCCAAAGTTTTGAACTGACCCGCTGCGACCGCAGTCTCCACGATGTTGGCCGGCTTGACAGTTTCTCCTGGAACTTCCACTTTCGCCGAAAGCGGCTGGGCTCCAAAAACTGCAAGCATCGACAGCAATGCGCCACGAGCGATGATCATTCTTCCAATCGATTTACTAAGCTTCATTGTTACTCTCTCTCCCCTTGTTGTAACTCCCTCCCAGGAGCTGTGTTTTGTTTTTCGAACTCAGGTCCCTGATCCTGGTTATCTACGGCTCCAAATTCTCGAATGAGCGATTTGAGCGGTTTCAATTTAACTCGAATCGTCCCCCCTGTCAAGCAGAAGAGCTCTAGAGCCCACCGCTTGCACGAAATAAGCGATTTTTGATATGTTTACGAGCGTGACGAAGAAGGGAAACGAATGGCCGCTGCGAATCTGACAACCAGGGACGTTGCCAGGCTGTTGCTCGTGAGTGAAGCGACTGTGAAGCGCTGGGCTGACAATGGTCTGTTACTGCCAGAGAAGACGGTAGGTGGTCACAGACGATTTAGTATTCAGAGCGTCGCGCGATTGCGGCGCGAGCAAGGCATCGCGCCCGTTTCTCAGTCCCCGACGAAACGAGTCGGGAAAAAGATAGCTTCTGCCGAGTTGCCTTCGGCAGAAAATTTTTCCGAGGCGTTGTTGAGTGACAATGAAGCGGAAGCCACTGCCCAACTCATTGATGCTTACTTAAAGAGTCATGCGCTCGCCACCCTCTTCGATACGACGGTAACTAAGGCCATGCACCGAGTGGGTGATCTCTGGTTCAACGGAACAATAACGATAGCTGACGAACATTTGGCGACTCGAGTAATGCTTAACACGCTGCAGAAACTACGAAACATCGTTGTGCCGGGACAGGCGACCGGTTTGAAGGCTGTAAGTTGTGGCATCGAAGGAGACTTGCATGAGCTGCCTATTCATCTCGCTGAGATAATATTTGAAAGTGAAGGCTGGGACATCTCGAATCTTGGACCAAACACCCCGCTGTTTACACTGCGCGATATGGTGGCCCAAAAAAAACCGGACCTTGTCTGTATCTCCGCAAGATCAATTGTTGATTTGGATCGGGCAACGACAGAGTATGCACAATTACGCAAAATCATGGAGAAGATCAGTGGCACAACGGTACTGGGTGGGGAGGCTTTCCGCGATTCAAATTTGCGGCAGCGTTTTCCCGCCGAGTTCTACGCAGAATCGTTCGCAGGGCTATTAACGTTTGTAAAAGGACTGTGAGGCGGCTAAAAGCAATGCACGCCTTTCGGCTAAACTGCGGTGCAGCGAGAGAAAGTCATTTAGGTAAGACCTCAAAATAGTAAAAACCGACTTCTTCAGCGGTTCCATCCGCGGTTACTCCAGTAAGAGCCAGTTCATAACGCCCTGGTGAAAAAAGCCGTCCGGCTGCATTCAAAGTGATGGTGCGACCGGAGCGGGTGGTTCGGGAAGCCACGTTATTCTGAGACAAGATCTGTTTGCCTTGCTCGTTCTTCAACTCGACCCGAAAGCGCGGGTAGTTATCGCGTGGATCAATCCCCACGTTGAGGCGGACGGTTCGAGTTCCGGCTGGCAATCTCAGTTGTGGCTGCGTATCGCTGGCTCGTGAAATGCCGGGCAGCAGCGCGAGCGCCACGACGGTTGGTGAGGTCGACAAGGGTGATGGTTGAGGCTCGGGTTGAGACTCACGATTCAACTCCTCCTGACGGGCACGCCCAAGTTGTTCAGCCAGATCCTGGCTGTGTGCTTGTTCGGTTACGATTTGTTCTTCGAGTTTACGCTGTTGGGTAGTTTGCGCTTCTTGCGTTGAGCTAAGTTGCGCGAGCTCCGAACGTACCCTTATGTAGTCAATCACCAACCATGCGCTGACAAACACTAGAGCCAAAGAAGCGGCTGCGAGAGAAAGTGCACCAGCCGGGTTCAGTTGACGAAGAAACGAGGACAGTACCTCACGAAATGAAGGCGCCGCCAGAGCATCTTGCCGTTGAAGTTTTTCTGAGGCGGCAGAATCCGACAGTACGGTTGCTAACGCCTTGGCAAAGGTCACCTTCTTTCGCCGCTCGGGCGAAGCAAGAAAGTGGGACTGAAACCTTTGCAAGCGGTCCGCAGGTATTTCGCCTCGCACGTATTCGTCAATCAAATCCTGTTCAACTGCCAGTACTTGGCCCAGGAATTGCCGATCGCTAAATGCGCGGTCTTCAATTTCAACCTGCTCTTTGTCTGAAAGGTCGCCAAGCAAAAACTTCCTTATGGAGTCTTCGCTAAAGCGAGTGGAAGTGACGTTCAAGAATTCTCCTCATATAGGAGTGGCTGAGAAACCGTTTTGATCACATCTGGAAATGAATATTATTTTGGGTTTAGGCACTCCTCCACGCAGACTTGGAGTCTCTCCCGCACGCGCTGGGCCCTCATTCTCAAGGTGTTGATAGCAAGGCCCAGACGAACTCCTAGTTTTCTTCTGTTCTCGATCTTTACGCCTTTATCGCCCTCATAATACTCAATTATTAATTGGCGATTGTCCGGAGACATCCCCTGTAAACAATGCTGCAAGCACTGGATCCGGGCTTCTGAATCAGAAGCATCATCTTGTTCTATCCGTGAGGCTTCGTATTCTCCGAATACTTCCCTCTGTCTGGACTGTGCCTTTATGATCTCTAAAACAAGCAGTCGAGCAACACCGATCACATAAGCGGCAGGGTTCCGAATCTCCTCTCCTTGCGAAACTTTTCTTGCCATGCGGTTAAAGGTTTCGTCTGCGTGTTCTTCCGGAAATGGGCAGCCTCGCCACTCGAAGAACCGTGTTAAGTTGGCGCGAATCTCAAGATATTTCACCGCAGCGCTTTCTCGATCGGTTCCAAATGACCCCAGAAGGTTGTCGAATGTCTCTTCCGTTAAACTCCATTTCTCGTTTGCGGTAGAAACGGGCGATCTGGCTGCTGAATCAACGCCAACATTCATTTGATCAGAAGTGTCCATTGCGCTACGCGCCAGCTTCACCTCTACTCTACATGCACGCCCCGTTGGGCTAATGCAGTTGCTTTGAAATCGGAGCCGCGATGCCAAAAAACGATCGGATCTCTTGCACACCGAAGAATTCTATGACTCGGGGTGTATAATTCGGCGCCTCGTCAACTTGATCCAGCCTTTGGAGGTTGTATGACCCGGCCCACCGACCTGTCAACTAAGAAGTTCGATTCAATTCATCTGAGCTATATGCTTGCATTAGTTCTGCTGGGAGTACTTTCGCCAAAGCCGTCAACAGTTGCGCGTACGTTCTTCTCTCAGCAGCTCGGCGCGCAGTATGCATTCAGGGACCACACGGTAGCTCAAAGCGACTCACGGACTGACTTCCTTGCACCTGGCAAGCCGATTGAGCGAGAGCTGGCAGGTGGGGAGTCGCACTCGTACCAAGTCAAACTCGCTGCAGGACAGTTCTGCGATGTTGTTGTGGATCAGAGAGGGATCGATGTAATTGTCGCGTTCTATGGTCCAGATGGCCAAAAACTAGTTCAGATTGACAGCCCAAACGACGTGAATGGGCCAGAGCCACTCTCGTTGGTGGCGAACGCCTCGAGCAATTATCGACTGGAAGTGCGATCACCAAACAGGTATGCGACCAGAGGCCGGTACGAGATTCGCATTCAGCAGTTGCGACCCAGTACCCCGCGAGACGAAAGCCGCATCACCGCACTGAAGACTTATACCGAAGCAAAGTCACTACGTGATCAGAAAACAGTAGCGACTTTCCACAAAGCGATAGAGAAGTATCAGGAGGCACTTTCACTGTGGCGGATCCTGGGCGATCGCACAATGGAGGCTTACCACCTTTTTGAGATGGGAGTGATCTATGGCGATTTAGGTGAGTACCAAAAGGCCCTTGATTCGAATACGAAAGCACTCGCGATCTACAAGGCGATCGGTGACGTGCGCGGCCACGCTCGGGCGCTCAATAACATTGGCTACCTTTACAGCGACCTGGGCGAGCATCAGAAGGCGATTGACTTCTATGAAGAGGCCCTCAAGGAGACGAGAGCCGTTGGTGATCATTCCGGCGAACCTATCAAACTGAGTAATATCGGAGCCGAGTATGCAAAGTTAGGACAGTATCAAAAGGCGCTCGATGCGCACCTGCAAGTTATCGCCATTCGTCGTGCTCGAGGTGACCAAGCCGGACAGGCCATCACCCTCAACAATATTGCAAATTGTTATCAGCACCTGGGAAAGAAAGCGAAGGCCCTTGATTATTACGGCCAGGCGCTCATCTTCATGCCATTTCTTGGAAATGCCTTCTACACCGCAACCACCGTCCACAATATCGGCGCACTGTACCTGGAGCTGGGCGACCATGATAGAGCAAACGCCAACCTCCGCCAGGCACTGGTGCTGCGCCAAACCATCGGTGACCGTAGTGGCGAAGCAGCGACGCTTTCTGGACTGGCTCGGCTCGAACGTGATCGCGGCAATTTTGTGGAGGCGCGTGAGCACATCGAGGGAGCACTCGTTGCGGTTGAGTCGTTACGGATTAATGTCAAGAGTGAACGACTCCGCGCGTCGTTTCTAGCTTCGGTTAGACAATATTACGAATTCCACATAGATATTTTGATGCAGCTGCACAAACAGCGTCCAACGGAAGGATTTGATGCCGCTGCTCTGCAGGCGAGCGAAAAAGGCCGCGCGAGATCTCTACTCGAATTGCTCCACGAAGCCAATGCTCAAATCAAACAAGGCATTGATCCTTCATTGATTGAACGCGAGCGATTCTTGCGACAGTCGATCGCTGATATGGCGAACAGCCAGATGCGTCTCCTTAGCGGTAAGCACACAGAGGACGAAGGCTCGGCGGCTGCAAAGAAGATCAATGCTCTTGTAATTGAATATGAGCAGGTACAGGCGCAAATTCGCCAAACCAGCCCGCGTTACGCTGCACTCACGCAACCGGTGCCGTTGAGTTTGAAACAGATTCAATCGGAGCTACTTGATAAAGATACTGTTCTACTCGAGTATGCCCTTGGCCAAGACAGAAGTTTCGTGTGGGCCGTAACGCCGACTTCTATAAGTAGTCTCGAGTTGCCCAGGCGCGCGGAAATCGAAGCCGCGGCCCGCCGGGTCTATGACCTGATTACTGCTTCGCATCATGTGATTCCAGACGGCGCTCTTGCCGATGCCGAATATACAAAGGCCGTTGCCGCTTTGGGCCGCATGTTGTTGGACCCAATTGCTTCTGAAATAAGGAGCAAGCGACTTTTAATAGTGAGTGAAGGTCTCCTGCAGTACATACCCTTTTCAGCATTACAAGAGCCTTATGCCACAACCTAAGCCCGGCAACACTTCGCCGAGAGCAAACACCTCATGTACGAAAAAGCAAATAAGAAGGCAAGCGACCACACCGGACAGCATTACGCCGCTTGTTGTCAGTCACGAAGTAATAACTCTTCCCTCTGCCTCAGTTTTGGGAGTCTTACGGCGAGATGCGAGGGGACGCGAAGACCGACCGAAAACTGTGGCTGTGTTCGCAGATCCGGTCTTCGACTCCGGTGATGTCAGGGTTGCGTTGGCCAAACGCGGCCTCAGTGAAAGCAACCAGGGATCACAAGGAATTGAAATCAACAGGTCGGAACAAAAAACAGGCCTCAACACCTTTCCAAGATTGCGGTTCAGTCGTCAGGAGGCCGAATCGATTGTGCGGCTTGATTCAAAGGACAAGAGTTTCGAGGCTTTAGACTTCGCGGCAAACCGCGGAACGGCTATCGGCCCCGAGTTACGACATTATCGCATTGTGCACTTTGCTACACACGGATTGATCGATGATGAGCACATTGAGTTGTCAGGCATCGTACTCTCTTTAGTAAATGAAAAGGGCCAGGCACAAGATGGATTTCTAAGGCTTTACGACATTTACAATCTGAGTCTCAATGCTGACCTTGTAGTAATTTCCGCCTGCAAGACGGCTTTAGGGAAAGACATCAAAGGTGAGGGCCTGATAGGACTGACACGCTCCTTTATGTATGCTGGGGCAACACGAGTCGTGGCCAGTCTCTGGCAAACTGACGATCGCGCGACGGCCACACTGATGAGCCGGTTCTATAAAGGACTACTAGAAGATAATCTAAGCCCCGCCGCAGCCTTGAGAAATGCGCAGCTGTCAATGTGGAAAGATAACCGTTGGCGCGAACCTCGCTTTTGGGCAGCTTTCACATTGCAGGGTGAGTGGAGATAGAAATCAACGTGACGGAACCCATCGCAAATGTTCTCAAAGTTTGCCAGCATTCTCTCTGCGTACCTCGGCGATGCTCTGCCTAGCAAGTTCGTAACTTCTTGTTTTCTTGAGAAGATTTCTCGCGCAAAGGCGCAAAGACGCAAAGCGCTGCCGCGAATTTTAAACCTTCCTTTGCGCCTTAGCACCTTTGCGCGAGCAGATTTCTTTGGTTTCGGCTCTACTGCGCTGCGACTCTGCGGTAAAGGAAACACAAAAACATGTAAACCGCAGAGACGCGGGAGGATCTCAGAGATACGCAGCGGAAATTAAGACACCGCCAACCTTTCCTGTCCTGTCAATTCCATTAATGCAACAAGCACCGATGAGTCGTCGATGTGATGTTTTCTCGTCCGCCGCCACTATGAACGGAAGGCGCTAAAGAGACTCGAACCGGCTGACCTGATTACCGAGTCACATCGGTCTTGTCACGGAAGAATTCCACACAGACGACCGTAATTGAGACCGCAAACATTACGATTTTGCGACAGGAGTCTGTGTGTCTCCAAAGCGCCAACCGTTTAATTGAAGTCGGAATATTAAAGGAGAATGTTATGAGAACCCCACACAGTGTTTTTCAAAATCGTCGTCCGCTCAAGCAAACGCGGACGCTGATTGTCTTGTTGATCGTAGTGGCGCTGGTAGCCATCGATAGCGGCCCACGCTCGGTCACCGCCCGAAGCACAGCCACACAGTCTGCTGTCTTCCAAACCACGACAGTACCAATGCTCGCTGGCACCGCGCAGCCGATCAACAATGGACCCGGATGGCAAACGGACCCGCACGTCAGCTGCGAAATGGTGTCGTACACTAACGACGATAATCAGGGCACCTTACAGAATCCAATACTTCGACATTGCAACGAACACGGATCACATTGTACCCAGGAAACGGAGCAAACTCGCTGTGCGATGAATCCAACGGGCGTATCCGTTTACAGAGGGGACGCTATCCGGTCCGCAAATCGGTATCTTCGATACCGCCACGCAGACACGCAGCGTCGTTCCAGGTTTCTGGCACAGAAGATCAGGACTGGGGGGAAACACGGTGGCCTACGAGGATCGTAGCTTCTCGGACAACGCGAGCTCAATCAATACGCCGGCCGAGATACGCGTATATGATCCCAGCTCTGAAATAAAGGCCACGCTCACTATTGACGACCTGTTCGACAGGAACCCTGCCGTCAGTCCCACTGGTAACGCAGTAGTGTGGGAGAAGTGCCAGACTCTCAATTACGGCTGCGACATCTATTCGACGGTCAGGATTGCGAATAGCCACGTTCGAAATACGAGCCCTTACCGGTGCTGGGGAAGACAGCAGTCCGGATACCAACGGTGAGATTGCTGCCTACCTCTCCGATAAGAGCGGCGAGAACGACATTTATTACCAGCCATTGCAAGGGGGAACGGAAATACACGTACCCATCCCCGGCAACCAACGCGGCGTCAGCATCTTTGAGAACCTGATCGCCTTCGAGTCGGAAGTCCAACTCGGAAGCGTTACGCAGTACGACATATTTGTATATGACGTTAGCGCCGGGAATCTCTACCAGGTCACGAGCACGCCCGTTAACGAGACGTTAAGCGATATCGCAATCTGTAATGGCATTGGGCGCATCGTCTATGCGGTTCCAGGCGATGAGTTCGACATCTACGCCTTCACATTCCAGCCTCCGAGTGCAACTCCTAATCAGGTCGAGGATCTCATCGAGCTGGTCCAAAGTTTCAATCTGACTCCGGGAACAGCCAAAAGTCTCTTAACGAAGTTGCAGGACGCGCTCGCGGCGATAAATGTTTCTGACACTGCGACTACCAGCGATTCTCTCGCGGCATTCATAACGAATGTCAGGTTAATCAGGCAAGAAGTTATCTCCTGATCAATCGAGCCAACTAATTAATGCCGCAGCCCTGGTCAAGACCGATCTGGGTTGTCAGTGGAGGACCGTCTTCATACATGAAAGGACACATGAGATGAAAACCCGAACATCAATGTTGATAAGCATTTGCCGTAACCCTGGTGGTGAGCATGGTACTGTAAGCGGTATCAACCTTGGCTCAGGGTGGCAACAGCACACTGAAAACCAATACAAGAATCCTGTACCACAACGGACCTGTTATGACCGGTACATCAAACCTTTACCTAATCTGGTACGGCGACTGGGGTGGCGTTTATGCCATATCTCCCCTGACGGATTTGGTAGGGAATATTGGTTCGTCGCCTTATTTCAAGATCAATACTTCCTATACCAATGCGGGGGGTGGTAGTCCGAGCGGCGGCCTGATTTACGGTGGTACAATCTACCGAGAGATCGTACTCGCACGGAAACGAATTGAACCCTCTTGCTATTCGGGAATAGTTACAGATGCGATAACCGGAGTTCAGTTGCCACTAGATCCTGCGGGCATCTACGTCGTCTTCGCCTCGCCCGACATCAGCTCTAACTCCACAGGGCTTCTGCACACCTAACACGCCGCCGCATCACGGTACACTCACGTATTTAGGAACGAGTGTTAAGTATGCATTCATCGGCAACCCTCTCCGCTGTCCAACCATAGCGGCGCCTCAAGTTGGTGGGTGTTCCGACGCCGAACGGGGATTTCGTTGCCGATGGCATTGCTTCGACGCTGGCCGCCGTACTCTAAGCGACCGTAAGGAAGCCAAAGGTACCGGTTGGTTCGATAGATATGGTCTCGAGAACTCAACCAAATGTGCAGGGTACCTTGGTGAGACCTACACAACCACCCACGGCGCACGCGCTAACATGAAAATTGGGCAACGCGATTGGTTGATACAGCAGAACTGGGTCAACAACGCTCGCAAAGGTTATTGCGGGCTCGCACAGCCAGAGCTGTGAGTCGACACACCGGCGCGGTTCACGTTGCGCGCGTTTCTCTAACGCCGTCGAAAGGCGGTTTGTCTGACGACGTGAGCTGATAGTCGACCACAGCACGATCCGCCAGTCGCTGTGATCTTCGTTGGAGATCAAGGAGCCTCACATGGTTCGGCGGGAGTTGGCTTAATTCTCGGATGGCCCGTGGTACCGCCGCAGGAACGGCGGTAACACGGAAGCCTTTAGGGCTAATGGTTGTAGCGGATGGCCTATCGGGTTCTACTCTCCACCCCGCGTTGTTGGACCCTTAATGGACTCCGGTTTCTCCCCTATTCAGGATCGTTTGGATTGTTGAATAGCGCGCTTAGCTTGATGCTCCCGTGCCCGAACTGCGGAAAGTTGAAGGCCCTGCGATTGCCAGGATCGAGATTCGAGGCTGTGTCGTCCGGAGGAAAGATCACCAGCGAGTTAAGAAATGAGATGACGCGATCCTGTTGTTCAGGTGAGAGTCCTGCAAAAGCGTTCCGAGCTGCCTGAGCTTCACCACCATGGCGCAAAATGACTTCTCTCAAAGTAATGCTGCGTCCATCGTGACCATATGGTCCAGTTGAGCCGACGCCCCAAAGTGGCATTGTCAGAAACTCTGTCCTCATGGTGCCGTCGAAGTTTCGTTCATAAAAGTTTGGTCCAAGATCGTGACGCTTGAGATCCGCGAAGATGTTTTGGACCAGGAATGGTTGCAGCCTGGGTTGCTTTAGTGCAGGGAACCCAAGATGATCATCCACAGTGTCGAACAGGGGACTCGCGGTCGCGAAGAGGTTATTAAAAATACCACGTTCCTGATCAAACACGGTTTCAACGTCGGCGACACGCCGGTCCCGATTGATTTGGAGATCTGCAATATGGCAGCCCGCACAGCCTGCTTTTACAAACAGTCGCCGGCCGTGTTCGGTCTGCGGGGTTTGTTGATAGAGCGCCGGTTTGAAGTAGTTGAGCAAGTAAAACTCCATGAAATCGACCAGACTGGCGGGAATTTCATTCGTGATCCCGTCACGATCGAGATCGTCTGCTGCGACGTCGGTTGGAGGAGCCTCTATCTGATCAGTCGAGCCATCCAGTTGCATACCGGAGCGCGTGGTAACGCGGGCGCCATTGTGTGCTTGCATCAGTTCCGGATCGACTGACTGCAACCCCATCTCTTCATTGAATGCACCAATCGCAGATTCGCGAATCGAGATCTTAGCTCCGTGAGCGAAGAATGGACGGACTCGCAAATCGGGATTGACCCGCGCACTTGCGAAGTGTCGATCTGACCGTCGTCACGAATCGTGATTGTGCCGTATTCGATACCTTTGCTCGTGAGTACCTTGCTGGTGGCGCGATGCGTTTGGCGCCATTCGTTCATAACTTGTGCACGGATCGAACGCAGATCGTTGGTGATCTCATCAGCCAGCATTTCCTTCAAACCTATACCAAACAGGTGTGGTGCATCACGGCTATCTGGTCTGGTTACCACGTCGCCGCCCACGCCTGCCGAGCCTCTCGGTCGTCCATGACATCCGGCGCAACTGTCGCTGACACCGGCGCCGAGCGATAGCTTGGTATTGATGTCGCCGACGCCGTCGGCGTCCAGCGGGCCTTGTCCCTGGCTACGAAGAAACTTCCTCTGGAAGAGTTGACGCCCTCGTCGAATCGCTCGAAATGGATCTCTAGCAATGATAAACGACGAGGAATCAGGAGTGGACCAATCCCCAGTTCCGTTACCGATTTGCTCGGTCAGCGATTTGGCAATTCCAAAGCCGGCAACATTGGGATTTTGCGTGCGGTCATTCATTTGGGCAAAAGCTGAACGCTGACGAATAACTGCGATTGCACATAAGGTGGTAAGTAACAGAATTGCTATTAACTTTGATGTGTTTCATACGAAATGAATACCTTCCGTTGAGGTGGTGTGCACTGAGGCTGGCTGATAAGATTCGCTTTCAAATTTCTCGTTCCTGTCTGTGGGCTAAGCCTATGAATCCGGCCCTGAAAAGTCCTGAGGAGTTCATAAGGAAGTTATAAGGAAGTTCAAAGGGCACCAATGTCTTCCAATAGCGGCCATATTCTTCAATTCAAAGACTTCACGATCGATACCGATCAAAAGGTCCTGCTGCGTGAGGGAGTGCCCGTAGCGTTGGCGCCGAAGGTTTTTGAGACGCTCCTGGTGCTAATTGAGAACCATGGCCGGATTGTCCTGAAAGAAGAATTGATGAAGCGCCTTTGGCCCGACACGTTTGTTGAAGAGGCGAACCTGACCTTTAATATTCAGCAACTCCGGAAGTCCTTGGGTGATAACGCCCGCAGCCCAATTTACATTCAAACGATTGCGCGTCGCGGTTATCGCTTTATTGCCGCGGTCGAGCCCGTCTCGAGCGACGACGGGCGAAGTTCAAGAAACACGAGCTTCCAGATCGCCGAAGACGTCTCCACGCCTCCACAGGTTAAGTTGCCGCTGATACGCACGAGGCCCACCGCTATTCTCGCAGTAATCAGCGTGACCGTTACTGGACTCGCATTAATTTCGTGGGGAATCGGAAACCGCGGCAAGCGCCCAACAGAAAATCACGAAGGTAACGGCAAGGCCGCTTCGGCAAGGGCTTTGAAGTTGGAAAGATTAACGGCAACTGGTCAAAGCCAACACGTCGCTATTTCACCTGATGGCAAGTATGTCGCTTATACGCGCGGCTCGGGAGACTCGCTTGGTATCTGGGTGCGGCAACTGGCCACCAACACAAACGTAGAGATCGTCCACGCAGACCGAATCGCCGGATTGATGTTTGCAAACAGCGGTGAGTCGCTTTACTTCGTCAAGGGCGATCCGAGCGCGCTCTATCGGGTTTCGTTATTGGGTGGCGTACCGACAAAGATAGTCGATCGTCCAGAGGGCAAGTTTTCAATTTCCGCCGACGACAGTCAGATTGCTTTTATTCGGGAAGTTATCAATCGGGAAGGACAAAGAGAATATTCTTTACTCGTTGTAAACTCTGACGGCAGCAACGAGCGCACTTTAATGGTAAGCGCGCATCCTGACAAGTTGGACGTACCTCTATGGTCTCCGGATACCAAATCGATCATATGCGCTTATGGAAACTCCGCCGCTGGTGGACAGGAAGTGAGTCTCGTTTCAGTTGAAGTCAACAGTGGGATGAAAAAGGATCTATCCTCGTCTCGATTCTTCTTGATTAAAAAGATGGGCTGGTTGGCTGATAAGACTGGACTAGTAATGTCGGCAAGAAAGAATCCCGGCGATGCGAATCAACTGTTTCGCGTCTCCTATCCAGGTATGGAGATAAGCCAGATCACCGAAGGATTGATTTCATATTCGGATCTCAGCATAGCCGCCAACGCAGATCATGCCGCCGCTTCGCAGTCAATCCGCGAATCGCATATTTGGGTTGGTTCCAGCCGCGATCTTCAAAGTCTGAAAAAGATAACTCCGGCGCTGGACAATTTTTGTTGGACGCCGGGCGGACAACTTGTCTACTCATCAACTGCAAGCGGCAATACAGACATTTGGATCATGCAGCCGGACGGTACTGAGCAAAGACAACTGACCGTTAACGCCGGCGTCAATGGTTCACCGGCCACAACTTCCGACAACCGCTACATCGTGTTTGTTTCCAATCGCACTGGCTCATTTCAAGTTTGGCGCATGAACATCGACGGGTTGAACCAAACACAACTCACCTATGGTTCCGCTAAAACCTATCCGACAATCACGCCTGATGGTAAATGGGTTCTTTACAACTCAACCGATAATTGGCATTTGTGGAAAGTTTCCGTTGATGGTGGCGAGCCATCGGAGCTTACCGACTTTGTCGCCAGTGCACCCGAAGTTTCTCCAGACGGAAAAGTGATTGCCTGCATTGGCCGAAACGAATCAAAACGCCGGCTGTTGATTCTGCCGATTAACGGTGGTGCTCCTGTTAAGGAAACGGATTTTTTCGGCTGGCTCTCGAGGATACAGTGGATGAAGGATGGCAAGGCAGTGATTTATGCAGGTGAGCGCGAGGGGCGGAGAGCGCTCATAAAGCAATCGCTGAACGGTGGTTTAACTGAGGAGCCTTTGAACCTTGATACTGACGAACTTTTTGACTTTGGTTATTCCCCGGATGGCCGGTCATTCGCGCTCAATCGCGGCGGATGGTTGAACGACCTTGTCCTGATAAGCGGTCTCAATGAGTAGTTGCAATCCTGATTAGTCTTCTGCAAACGCGGACACTTCCTATAGCTTCGGCGTCCCCGAGCTCCTTGTCCGCGATGAAAATTGAAGGAACCGTTTTTTGAGCAGAGCAACCTGTTTAGCCTTCGATTACTTATGATCGGAGCTTGCTGGTTTAATTAATGTTCACGTGGCTAAGGAATTTCGGATTCTCCCGCTTCGTCTCATTGGTGATCGCTGCTGGTTAACACACTCTCGCGGAGCCAGACTGATGGAATACGAACGTGTCTTCATCCGGAAGTCGTATAGAGCCGCGATCCCCTTATTGCTGCTGTTTCTCATCACGGCAGCGTCATCTGCGCAAAACGTTCCTCGATTTGGGGATTATCCGATGCCGGTTTACAGCGGAAAAATTCATCAGCCCAGAGGGATTCGCCATGTTGATGGTGAATGGAGAGACAATTTGGGCAAACTCGCTGACCCGCCCGAAGTCAATTTTGCGGGAAAATACTTTATCGCAGTTCACAGTTGCGGAACCGCCTGCCGGTACTACACATTGACTGATTTATCTTCTGGCTTGGATCTTGATCTCTTGAGAGACTTCGACCCTCGGGAACTGGCGCCGAAGACGCGCGATGGATATCCATACGTCACCGATCTGATCACTCGCGCCAACAGCAAATTGCTTATTGCGCAATATCACGTTGATTTGCATGGTCGTGAAGAATGTCGCCAGCGTGCTTTTGTATTAGACGGAAACAAGATCACGGTGATCAGTAAGACTCGTCGGACCTGCACGCGGTATTAACGGGCCGTTTCTCCGATCCAGCGGCGGACAGCTTCAGCGGCGCTTCACCGAGTGTCAATTGTTTGGCGAGATAGAACGACATGATCAAGTTGGCCCAAGTCACTCCACTCTGGTCCACTTAATCCGTGGATCATTCGGGCGATCCGCTGGCGGCATTATCCAGAGCGTGTTCGGCCCGTCCATTTTGAACTCCGAAGAAAGTGACTCTTGCCTGGTCATCACACCTACGTTCTTAGCCACGCTGGCGCGCCTGGTTATAGTCGAACCCTTGACTTCATAAGTGCCAGAGTTTGCAGCGAAGGCTCTCCATTGCTCATACAAAGCAATCTTCTCGGCGTCGGTCAAGTTCTGACGGTCTTTGGCCTCCACCGCAGCTCTCGGGTTTTGCCCGGTCACGACCACAATGCTGTAATAGCCCTTTGTGAAAACTAACAAACCTGGTTGAGGGTTTGTTATAGGCGTCGGCTTTTCAGTGGTGTTGCTACTAGCCGGCACCACTTCCGCAACCTTCCACACGCCTTCAACCGGGGATTTCGTTTGAGCAAACGCCGCGCTTGCAGACAGCAAAGACAAGACGATGGTCAAAGCAAAACGTTTCATACGGCCTCCGTTCGACAGTAAACTTGTTAGCCAAGTGGTTTGACAAAACAACCAAAGTGCTGCTTGGCAAGAAAATAGGCTGGTCAGGGGGAGACGGCCCGGCGGTGCCTCGCGGCGTCGCAACTCGGGATGACAAGTCCGCTTCAGGTTAGGACAACGAGTAGCGACTCTATCAACGAAGATCAGGCGAGTCCGTGCGGCAACACACATATAGCGGACAAAGTGATATAAATGCCTCACTCATATAACACCCAATCTTGCAAAGCTTTTCTCTCTACGCTTACTTATGTTTACTATCGAAGTTGATCCGCGTTCATGCCTCGTGGTCACATTCCGTTTCCCGTGAGCGAAAACAACGTCTTAAGCCTTAGTGCAGTTATCGCATTGGCGAAGAACTTAAATTCAATCCAATTCTGAAGACGCTTCTGCATAGTGGTCCAACCAAAGCGCGAATATTTGAACCTCTTTCGAGAAGCCGCGCTGAACTTTGCGACACACACGCACTAAGCAACGCGGCTCGCACTTCGTTCGAGATTGTTATCCTGCCGAATGATTTCCCGTTGCCCGCCGTTCGCGAAGGGCGTCTATCTCTTAGATTCCTACCAAAGCCGGAACTGCAACGAGCCTCCCACAAACGACGACGTTCTGTTGTCGAAGTTTAAACTGGAGAGGTTCAATTGGTAGAAGGGCAGCAACCCGAAGAGCCAAGTGGTTACACCTTGGAACCAGGGAAGGTCGTACAAGGTCGCGAGGTCAAAGACCATCTGTACACTGCTCGCCCTGTTATCAAAATTGTGCCACCCGAGATCCGGAAAAAAGCCACCCCAAGAAATGAACGATTGCCCCGAGGCATTTATCCCGTCGTAGAGGATCGTGGGGTCAAACAGGGGGCCCTCGAGAAGGTCGCTCTCTGTCGTTGCCCTCAGAAACAATTCTTTAGACCCGTAGGCTAAACCCGTGCGCGCTGACAATTCTTCGAGGTCTTGCTTAATTCTGTCGGCCGTTTTTTTCTGCCGTTTGCGGGCTTCTGATACGTCTCGGCCCTGTTGCTTTCTGGCTTCACCGGTTAGTTGTTGCAATCGAGCACACCGATCAGCGTACTGGGTACCCTTGACCCAGTCATTGAAAGCCTCCTGCGACTCGAATACGTAGGCGGTATCCGCTTCGGTCACGTCCCCGGTTGCGATGATTTCATAGTTGCGGGCATTTTCTGCGTCAACTTCCTTACCCTTTAAGAGGAAGCGGAATTTCTCTGGCATGGCTGTACTCCTTTGTCGTGAGGAGGGCGTAAGATATCGGGAGTCTGTTGTGGCGCGCCGCGTTGCTCATTATACATCAACAGGCTTTAGCTGACCTTCGTCGTCCTAACCTCTATTCGTTAACCTCTCGTCTTCCCAGCACGCTCTCACAGCAGCATTTTCGCCGCTTGTCTTTGATCGACTCGATGCTCGCCTCGCAGCATTGTGATTTGTCTGTTGCTGTCCTCTGGTCTAACAGCGGTAACCTTCACGTTACTTCTGGTACTCTCATTACTCATTGGTGAAATGAAAAGCTGCCCTAAGCGCCGCCATGTTGGTGCGCGCGCCCTTCGGTCGCGCTGGTTTCGGGGATTAAAACGAATGCTGACGGCCAACGCGAAGACTTAGGCAACGTTTAATGACTCAGTCTTAATTTCCTGCAAATCCTCGCGGCTCCGTGAAAGAAAGGAATCTTCTATGCGGAAAGTTTTGCTAGCCGGCTCAATCTTGCCTCAGGCGCTCTACGACAATCGTGAAGTCCTGACGCGCAAACTCGCCTCGTAACCGGAAGCGAGCCCAACCATGACAAAAACCAACAATGCGAGTAACAGCCTGTGAGTTAGAACATCCCTACACTTCCTTTTCTTACCTGAATGGACCCAGTGGAGTCGGAACTAAGAGGAAAGCCTGGAATTACGAGATGCGAGGGATGCAGAGACTCGAAGATTAGCTCACCTTCCTAATATTTTATGACGAAAGCGAGTAGACACTTCAAGCTGTTTCATACATTGTGCGCTACCACACATACTGGCTGGTATAAGTTATATATCCTCAGACCGCAGCGCCAAACTTATGGTGTGGCTTACTGAAACGGACTCCCGGATTGCCGGTATGTGTTTGTGACTAGCAATTTAAGTCGCTGACATTATTTCCCCGATCTTGCCGAAGGGAAAGGTGACTTTCCGTAACCTGCTTTCTCGTTGCGAGAGTTGCAACGAGTCAATCGATACTTTCGGACAGAGGTGGGCAGCCTTACTTGTCTTTTGGCGAGCGCGCGTTCCCCATCTACTTTCAAATTAACGGGAGGCGAACATGCCAAAGGTTGAAGTTAAAGACACTCTTAACAACATTACAATTACGCTGAACGGAGACACCGGTGATATTTCTGCGGGAGCTAGCGGCAGAGACGGTGACTTGATTGTTAGAAATGTCAACGGCACCGAGAGGATTCGTTTGGACGGGCAGACTGGATCGATAACGGCCAGAAGCGCTGCCATGGTCCAAGTTTTCGGCGTTGATGGTGATACGGGTGAAGTCATCCTGCGAGGTGTTAACGTTCCCGGCCAGGGAGCACCGAGAATCCGTCTTGAACCGGCGGAAGCAAATGTCTTAGTCGGTGGTAACGGCAAGGACGGTGACCTTGTGCTCAACGACGCTGACGGTGTAGCAAAAATGCGACTGAATAGTGCCGGCCACGCTTGGCTCGGCGGCGGTTTGCACGGCGGCCTCTTAGTACTATTTCCGAAAAATGCAGACAACATCACCGATACCACCAAAGCCGCAATGATCCTGGACGGCAACGGCGGCATTATCAGGCTCAACGACAGCGCGGGCAAAGCGAAAATATTCTTGGATGGAGGCTCCGGCGATATCGTTTTGGAGAACGCCGATTGCGCCGAGTATTTCGATATCGCCGAATCAGAGAAAGTCATTCCCGGAACCGTAATGGTGATTGATGAGGAAGGTAAATTACGGCAGAGTTTGAAGGCCTATGATAAACGAGTCGCGGGTGTTCTATCCGGCGCGGGCGATTTCAAACCCGGCATTACTCTAGACAAAAAGAACACCTTGAACCATAGGCTACCTGTAGCGTTGGTCGGCAAGGTTTACTGCCAGGCGGATGCCGATTTTTCAGCGATTGAGGTCGGAGACTTGTTGACCACCTCGCCAACAGCAGGTCATGCGATGAAGGCCAGCGACCCCTTCAAGGCTTTCGGGGCCGTAATCGGAAAGGCTCTCACGTGTCTCCCGAGCGGGCAGGGACTCATACCCATCCTTGTGGCGTTACAGTAATGGACCATGACTTCGGTTCGAATGATCATGCGTTACCAGGTCAAACGACCTGCAGCGATAAGAAGGAGGATGGACCATGGCGAGCCTACGGGAAGGAATTGCGAAAGCGCAGTTTCAAACTCCACCGACGACAAAGATTCGGGCAGTAGCCGAGAAGTTCGGCCTGCAGCCTCCGATATCACTATTACGCGTGGCGAGGCTACTCAAGCCAGAGACGCTGGATTGGGATACTGGTTCCGTAGGTTCTGGTGAATTGGTGACGGCGAATGGGCACCTACGATTGACCAGCACTGGCTCTTGGAAGTTCAGCGGCGAGGTACATGATTCCGGTGAGGGAGCTACCTTTGCATTTGTCATGATCCCGAAATTTATGGACTCATCCGGTAAGGTCTTACTTTTTGTTGAAACCGATGAACTGTCTGACGATGAAACCATGCCCTTTGGCAAACAAGGTCGTGACCTGTGGATCGCGCGAAATTGGGATGCTATTAGGACTGGCGGCTTCACCTGGGGGCTCAAGGCCAGCGCCGAAATGGGTGTGGGTGAGTTCGTCTCCGCAATCCTCCCTAGTCTTATAACCGGAATGGCGACATGGGGCGACGCCAACTGCAATGACAAGGATAGCTGGACCGCGGAGCCGGGGCCGAATGGGTCGATTTCGGCAATATGTCATTTACAAGAATAGAAGCTCTTATCATGTCGGGGCCATATCGTGAACGTGGCATGTGTGCAAAGCATTGGAACTCGTAATGATTTACACAATCGGTCGCACGCGGGTTTATTTGATTGCCTTAAATTGCAAGGAAGTCTCCGGCCAACGGGTGATGAAACTCGGCCGCCGGCAGATGGCAGCTGAGGACTGCTTTTTCGGGACGCCCTACTACATGAAACCCTTTCCGGGAGGATCCGTCTGGGCGACAAGAGAAGAGGTCCAACGGTATATAGAATCCGGGAAGCACTACCGATTTGCCGTGTTCGGAGTCGAGGCTTCATGGGATCAGACTGCTGAAGCCTGGGACCCAAACGGCGAAGGCTGGCGTGATCTGCTTATCGATGCGCCCGTGAGTAGGCTCGAACTGGAGTACTATGATAAATGCGTTAAGCGGGAAGCAGACGCCAGGCGACGCCAACTAAGCTCAGTACGATTCGGATCGTCTGGAGAAAGTTTGCGGCCCGACCATAAAAACGCTTAGCTCGCCATCCTTCATTGGGATACGAACTTCATTACATCGCGAACTGCTCTTTTGTGTCCTGTTGCGGAACTGATGGTTGTCGAGAATGCTCTGCGCTTTGACAGCCAAAGTTTTCGAACCGCAATACTTGGCTTAGCATTCAAACGTTTAGAAGGGTTTCCAACGATGGATTCAAGATGGCGTCCCGTACGGGAATCGAACCCGTGTCGCCGCCGTGAAAGAGAAGCGATTTACAGGAATTCAAAGGAGACCTGCGGCATGGATAGCACCGTAAGGTAGTCAAAGGTACTAAGGGATCGTTATTGGACCCTTAATGGACCCAGGGGAGAGCCGACCTGGCCATTCTTGTTTGTATTTCTATGGCCCAAACCTTCCTCTGTATTCGGTTGAAAAGAGGAAGCCAAAGATCATGTGCCTGAAATTGCTCGGCTCAGCAGTAAGCGTAGCGACCCAGTTGTTGTAGCCAATCGTGTCCGGATCGCGGCGCAAGTAGCCAAAATACTGCATCGCTACAAAGGCTCTGATGAAGAACCGATCTTCCACCGCCTTGAGTTCCACTATCTCACGCAACACCTCCGCGCGGGTCTTCTGATTGCCATCAAGTGCGGCCACTAAAGCAGCTTTATTGCTCAGCGTAATTTCTGCATTTTGCTCCAGCGTGTTGACGTACGCTGCATTCGTCAGACCGTTAAAGCGATTGGTAAATTCGTTGCGCAGCACAAACGCATCGGTGTAAGCCGCCTTACTCAGCAGCTCTGAGGCAGGCGACTGCGCGCCTCCTACCTGGGCCATGTCAGGTACAAATTCCGCATAGAGTGGTCTGCGATCAAAACCGACTTCGTAAAAACGGTAGGCCCAGTAACCACGGCCGCGAAACTCGTCTGACAGGAAGAAGCCGGCCGAAACGTGTACTCTGTCGCAGGTAGGATTAAGATCTTCCCCAAAGCCTCCGTTGGGACAACCGTTCAGAGTTGCCATCCAATTGGCGAGCCCGATGCTGTCAGGTAAACGCCCGAGAAAATCCAGATACTGTTGCGTCACGAAGGGTTCCACGCCATCGATCGGATTCTGCGTGGCAGGCGTTGAGTCGTTATCCGTGATCGTCGTGGTGATGGTGGAAACCGCACTTATCTGGGCTCCCACCGCCTCTGCTAAAGAAATGGTGAACGACTCATTGCCTTCCACATGAACGTCGTTGACGATCGGAACTACAAACGACTTATTCACTTCGCCGGCGGCAAAACGAAGCGTGCCGGCGGTTGTTTCGTAATCACATCTTTCCGAGGCCTTGCCGTTAACGACACTACAGGCAACCAGTCCGGCTGTGTCGGCGGTAGTGAAGTTGACGGTAGCCGCCTCAGTGACGTCGCCTGTGCGGCTGACAAGAAATTCTTTGGACCCGCTACCCTCATCAACAGAAGACGTCGCCGCGCTGAATTGAAAAGTGTTGCGCCGCGCACCTGTGACGGTGAGATTCTGATCAGTCGTCAAGAGCGGTATCTGAATCTGAGCAAATTGCAAAGTTGGATTTATCTTCGGGCTAAAAATATAGGTCAGGTTGTCAGAAACGGAAACCGAGAAAGAATGGTTCGACTTTCTCTCGCCGAAGCTGAAGGCTCCGTTTGCATCAGTAAAGGTTGACCCGGCGGCGTTGGTGTCCTGGCCCAGACTTATCTGAAGTCCTCCGATACCCTGACCAGTGATCGCCTCCACAACGCGTCCAGCTATTATATTCGTCGGTTGTCTTGTGCCGACAAAGTCTACGACTTCGCTCCCAGTCAGATCAGAAATCGTCCTGGATGACGGTACGAAATCGTAAGGTGTGAACGGATCGGGAGAGATGAAATAGGTACGGTGTCGTTGTACGTTCGGGAAAGAATAAAAGCCGTTTGCATCTGTGAGAGTAGTCCCTTCAGGGAAGCCCCCCAACGACTGAATTCTAATTCCAGGCAGTGGGTTGCCCTGGTTGTCTTTCACATGACCGGTGATGTTAGCCGGCATGAAAGTACCGACGAAGTCCAGGCCAGTGATATTCGCGTTGGTGATAGTAACGGTACGGCTGACCGGATTGAAACCGTGAAAAATGCTGATGGGTGTCAGCGTATATTGGCCAGCCGGCAGGTTGACGATCTCATAATTGCCGTTGGTGCTGTCGCTTAACACCGTAACATTTACTGGTCCGGTAAGATTTATCTGCAAGAACAGACCTTGCGTGCCGTCGGTGACCCGTCCTGAAAGTGAAAACGTTGACGCGGGTGTGGGTGTCGGTGTGGGACTGGGATTTGGCAACCTTTGCCAGTTGGGTGACGCATCGAAGAAGTCGTTGTCCGTCAGGCATTGGAAGTTAGTGTGGTCCAGATTGACAGTGCAGATCTCGTTGGCTTGCTCCACCACGACCGCCAGGCCATCAGCCGACCAGGAAAAAGCCTGGGCGTTAAAATTGAAGAGCTTCCTGAGATTAGATCCATCGGCGTTCATCACGTAGATAGTGCTGGAATTGGTGGTGGAGCGCCTCAGTAGGATCCTCTTTCCGTCGGGTGACCAGCGCGGATCCGCATCCCTAGTACTTCCGTCGGTAGTCTGCTGACTGGTTGTTAGTTTTGTCTGCCCAGTAGCATCTGCGTTCATCAGGAAGATCTCGGTGTCATCCGAGTACACGAACTTCGTTCCATCGGGCGACCAATCGACTGAAGATATGAACGAGGGACTGCCTGGCAGCCTATAGGAGCCACTTCCGTCCGTGTTGGCGATGTGTACGGTCCGTATGCTGTTAATATTGCCCGAATCACCGTTACCGATGTATGCGATTTGAGATCCGTTGGGCGACCACGTAAGGCCGCGACTGAAGTCTGAAACATTGTTCGCGACTTTCAAGAGTCCGGTTCCGTTGGCATTGACGATGCTGATCTCGTTAACCGGATTGAATCCCGAAAAATTTGTGAACTGGAAGGCCAGCCTCGTACCGTCAGGTGACCACGTTGGTCTTCTGGCCTGGGCAGGAATGTTTGGAAACACCTTCTCATCAGTTCCATCGGGCTTCACTGTGTATACGCCACTCGGTTGCGTGATATCGCGAAGCGTAGAAAAGGCGATGACGCCATTAGATTTCTGAAGCACCGAAACGGCAGCGATTGTGACGCTTGCTGTGGCCGAGTTATTTAATGTGTTGGGATCTGGAATCGGCGAACTCACGGAGGCGCTGTTGTTGATGACTGCACCGACAGTTGCCGAGGCGCTGACTCCGACAGTTAAAAGAATCGCTTCCGAGGCATCCACCGCAAGTTCTGAAAAAGTAACACTGACGTTGTTACCGGTTCCTCCGCACACGCCATTCCCAGTCGCCCTGCAGCTGATTAACGATGTACCGGCTGGAAGATTGTCCGTCACAGTTACTGTTGCGGGAACTGCACCTCCGTTTTTCACGATCAGCGAGAAAGTTAAGCCGCCTCCGGGTGAAACAAGACTCTGGGCCGCTGTCTTTGAAATCGACAGGTTAGCGAAATTCACGAGCGTCTCAGCCGTCGCAGTGTTGTTGGCGGGAACGGCATCAGTTTCGCTGAGCGTGGCAGTAGCGGTATTGACGATCGTTCTTACTGCCGGAGGCGTGGCAACGATGGTGACCGTGGCCGTCGCTCCAGGATTCAGGGCGCCGAGTCCGCAGCTAATTGTAGTTGTTCCGGTACATACACCGGCTGTTGAAGTTGCTGAAACGAGAACCGCGCCTGCCGGTAATGTGTCAGTGAGAATGACGCCGGTAGCCGCAACTTCTCCATTGTTCTTTACATTGATCGTATAAGTCAGATTACTGCCGAAGTTCACCGGATCGGGTGAGTCCGTGATGGTTACTTCCACCTCCGGCGCCGGACGCAGCTTGGCAATGAAGACATCCGTATCGCCTCCGAGGCCAGGTTGTAAAGGATTCACCGTGGGAAAGTTTTCGGAGGTTGTTCGGCCAACGATGTAAGTGTGTTGTGATGAATCAAGCGTTAAACCTAATCCAATATCGGAACCTGTCCCGCCGAGGTACGTCGAAAAAATCAAAGCCGAACCGCTTGGCGCCAGCTTGGTGACGAATGCGTCGGAGTTGAATCCGTTTCTCGTCGATTGTAGTGCTCCAAGTGTAGGAAAGGTGTTAGAACTGGTACTCCCGGTTACGTACGCGTTACCTCCCGTATCCACAGCAATGCCAAGACAGTCGTCATCGGCATCGCCTCCCAGGTACGTGGAGTAGACGAGCGAAGAACCGGCGGTGTTTATTTTGGTGACGAAAGCATCGTTTCCGAATCCTGCATTAGCTCCTTGAAAGGCGTTTGCAGTTGGGAAATTCTGTGATGAAGTCCTGCCTCCGATATATGCATTGCCACTTGCATCCACGGCGATGGCCCGGCCGAGATCCGTGCTGTCGCCACCGAGAAAAGTTGAATATACGTGAGCAGAACCAGTTGCATTAAGCTTTGTTACAAACGCATCGGAACCGGGTCCTTTGGTGGCTTGCAGCGCATTTGCAGTAGGAAAATCGCTCGAGTTGGTCGAGCCAGTGAGATAAGCATTGCCGGACGCGTCCAAAGAGATACCGTTGCCTGCGTCTGCCGCACTGCCACCCAGGAAGGTCGAGTAGACCGTCGCGGATCCGGCGGCGTTTAACTTCGTGACGAAGGCGTCGGCGCCACTTGTTGTTCCAATGTACAGAGTTGAAGGCTGCGTCGGATTAACAACCAGAGAACTCACGGTGGTGCCTGGGTATCCGTTACCGCTCAGGGTCCAGGTTGCGCCACCATCGGTGGTTTTCTGCGGTCCAGGAGCTGTACCAACGTAAATTATCGAAGTATTTGATGGATCAAAGGCGACGGCAGAAACAGCGAGAAAACTTATGTTACCGCTGATGTTGGTCCAGTTATTGGCGCCATCCGCGCTTTTAAAAATCCCGGCGCTTGTTGCTGCATAGAGCAGGTTGTTTGTTTTATCGATTACGACATTATTAGCCGTCAGAGTGAAGGGAAAACCCGTATTACGCGCGGTCCAGGTAACGTTGGAGTCTGTGCTCTTGAAAATCCCGCGGTTGGTGGATGCATAGAGCGTAGTCGGTGTGTTTGGGTCTATCGTCAAATTGTTGACTAAGGCGACGCCGTTAATGAAGTTCTGGGTCCAGATTGCTCCGCCATCCGTAGACTTGAATACTAAGTTGCTGACACTCAGCGCATAAAGAGTGCCAGGGGTAATGGGATCTACCACTATGCTTCGGGCGAACGCCGGATTAAACCCATTATTGATTGCCGTAAAGTTACTGCCGCCATCGGTGCTTTTAAACACACCTCCGCTGGTCGCCGCATAGATGATGTTGGTGTTGGTCGGATCGATTGCGACTCTGTTAACCGGAAGCGGAGTTTGCCCACTCAGTAACGTCCAGTTAGCGCCGCCGTCCGTTGTTTTGAATACGCCCGTATCACTGGCGGCATAGATTATCGAGGAGTTGCCGGGTTGAAAGGCGAGTTGACCGACTGATGAAGCCAATAAACCTGAATCACTCGCGGCCCAATCATTGGCGCTGTTGGTGCTCTTAAATATCGAGTTACCGGATCGGTTTGATTGAATAGGGTTGGTTGTAGGAAAGTCACGCGACGAGGTAGAGCCGGTTAAATAAGCATTCCCCAGACTATCAACAGCAATTGAATTCCCAATCTCACTACTGCGGCCGCCGAGATATGTCGAGTAGACAAGAGCAGAGCCGGAAGTGCTCAGCTTAGCGACGAAGGCATCAGCGGAACCGGCCAAGGTCGGCTGCAACGCATTCACTACCGGAAAATCGCTGGAAGTCGTTTGACCTGTTACGTAAGCGTTGCCGGCGTTATCAACCGCTATGCTTAAGCCATTTTCGAGATCGCTTCCGCCAAGGTAAGTCGAATAAACAATTGCGTTGCCGGCGGCGTTCAACTTTGAAATGAAAGCGTCAGATAAACCACGCATTACCGGCTGTAACGAGCCGCCAGTCGGAAAGTCCGGGGAAAAGGTCTGGCCCGTGATATAAGCATTGCCGGATGAGTCAACGGCGATGCTATTGCCTAGCTCAAAGTCGAAACCGCCGAGGTATGTTGAGTAAACAAGCACCGGATCGATTATCAACTCTCGACTCTTGTCGTAGTTGCCGATCTGAAACGCCACTTGACCGCGTGGTTTGAGCAAATACCTGACGGAGATTTCTCGTTTCTTTTCACCAATCTCCTGATAGGCCTTTGGCCGAAGCAGGGTAACTTTGCGGTCGCCGGATTTCAGTATCAGATCTCCCTGCCGGTTGAGACTCAGCTTGCCTGCGCCATCGAACGCCATTCGTATCTGCTTAAAACTCGCGCCCGGTTCGATTACAAAGTCATATTCAAGCTGCCTTTGGTTTCCGTAATAAATAAGATCTACACCCGGATAGACCTGTTCGTAGCGAACTCGCGCGTAGGTTGGAATGTTCGTGCGCCAATTCTCTGCTTGATTGCCGAGGAGATAATTCACCTTGCCGGGCAATTGATCGACGCCACTGATTCGAGGCGACGTTGCCACGCCTTCGAGGCGCATTTGTAGCGGCGTCGAGTGACCAATAAGCGAGAACACAGCACCGCTGTCGGTTAGAAAGACACCATAACCCTGACCGTGCGCCAGAAACTTAACGCGCGAGTCGGTCTGTCCCTGATTAAGTTCAAAGCTTAGCGGCAAACGGCCATATGCATCCGGCGGCTTTATCGACGTGTCACGGTCAGAGGTGGATGTTGTAGAGGGTGGAGTATTGGACAGTCGTATCGAAGCCTCACTCGAATATGATGTGAACACTGCGGCAAAGAGCAGCGCCAGGAAAATGACAAAAGAAATTACTTTCAAGGAGTTTTCGCATGTAGGGGAGTAATTGGAGCGCGAGTAGTGGGAGTTCATGCTGTATTTCCTTTGCTTGAACTTAAACTGGGTCTGTTAAGGCAATGAGAATCGTGAGAAGTAGCTCGTTTAGGCTGTCCCGACTGGGGGACTATAAACCATTTTTTTAAAGACGCAAAGGTCGCGAAATGATCATCTCCTGGCTTCAAGAAATGGAGACTCTGCGTCAAAATGCCGCCTCATTGTAGACGTTGTAAAAAGCCGTCTTTCTTTTAATTGTCATGTCTCCAATAATGGATGTTGACAGTGGCCTATGTCAGGCGTAAATTGCCGTCGCTTCTCATCTAACTACTCAGCGATGGCGACTCCCCACTCTGCAATTTGCTGAGCGCCAGTAACCGCCCGATCTCAAGCTGAACCGACCAGCTCGAATTGAATCGTACTCAAAAATGGGTGCAAACAGCACGAAAGGACCCCAAATGAAAACCCGAAAGCTACTACCAATTCTTGTTCTACTTGGCTACTTCTGCCTTTTGCTATTTGTCGCTTTAGCTCCTGTCCCGGAAATTCCCGGCACCGTGCTAACTATGGCCCAAACCAAAGCCGAGGGTGGAAACTGCAGGCTATGGAAACAAGAAATAGGTTGGGAAAGTTGGCGCAACGTCGATTGCCAGACCAAATCCCAGTTCACCTACTTTAAAGATACGAACATAGCGTTTAAGGACGGGACGCCGACCGCGATAGACTATACTTTGGTGAGAGTTATTAGCAGTGCGGTAAACTGCTCTAACCCCGCTGACCCCTACACCATAGAAGAATCTGGCTGCAAGACCTTCCCTACAGTGTACCGTTTCTGGAGTGTAAGACTCTGCGAAGGCAATACCCCTCAAAGCTCGTGTCTGATTTCTTGGCTCGACACCGAGATGGTAACTGGTTGTGACGACGCCTGCTCATCACCGATCCTTATCCCCCTCAAGCCTTCCGGTTTGGGCATCGAGAACTCCATGACCGCCGCGACTAACGGAGTCTGGTTTGACATACCCGGCAAAGGCACAAAAGAGCAACATTCCTGGCCAGTAGCCGGTGAGGCGGCGTGGCTGGCACTGGACCGCAACGAAAACGGAGTAATCGACGACGGCACGGAACTGTTTGGCAACTTCACACCACAGCCTGAGCCAACAGGCGGAGCGAGAAAGAATGGCTTCCTGGCGCTGGCGGAGTACGACAAAGCGGCGCAGGGCGGCAATGGCGACGGGAAGATCAGTAACCATGACTGGGCGTACACGGTTCTGCGGCTTTGGAAAGACGACAGTCCGCGCGACGGTATCACGAATGCCGGCGAGCTATCGACACTGGCTGAAGCCGGAGTCATCAGTATCAGTCTCAATTATCAGGATGCCGCTGCACAGGATCGGTGGGGAAACTCCTTTGCTTATCGAGCCAATGCGACCACGACCAAAGGAGTCGTGCAGGCGCGTGATGTCTATGTTCTGACTGTGGTGAGATAAGCTGCCTGAAAAGGACACTCAGGGAAAAGAAGAATCTTAACCCGTTTGGGATACTAAAGTTTGGCGTCCCAAAGCATTCCGAGTTGCGCTCGTTCGTTACGTGGTCGGACAAACCTCCGTAATCTGTTGCTTTGATTTTGTAGTCCACAACCAAACCTGCAAACGAGATCACAGAATCCTACCTGTTGCGGTTTAATGAGCGTTGGAAATCAAGGATCGGTCTATTGTTGGGGTAAGCTTGGATATAATTCTGTGAAGAACCATTTGGCCGCCATTGTGGTGGATACCAGTCGGAACGATTCTCATCGATTTGGCCTGGTGATTTTCAGCGCTGCGCAAGATGGCGACGGGAGTTATAAACCCGGCTTTATCAAAACCGTGATCTCTCTAAAAGTGTGGTCTGGACGGGATCAGGAAATTTGATGGTGGCAGACTACAATGATGACGGTTCGCGAGAAGTGTCTTATGTGCAGTGGGATAAAACTCGTCGTCGGTTTGTAACGAGCAAGCCACCTCCGCTGTCAACATGACACGCGCTTGGAGCGAAGATGGGCAGTTAGTCAAAACTTGGCGTCCCAAAGCATTCCGACTTCGAACCAGATTATTCTCTGGCTAAGGGAAATGGAAAGTCTCCGCAAAATGCTCCCTGACGTCTCACGTTTGCCGCCAAATATGGGAAATTGAGTCGGAACCAATCATCCCATAATTGATTGGAATCATGATGCTAGTAGCTTTCATTTTATGACTACCGAACGTGCGGAAATGGAAGAACAGCTGAAGAAAAACTGTGTTTCCTTCCTTAGGAAACGGGGTTTCAAGGGCAGTTTTCCAGATTTGTACCGCGATATCGACGGCTTTGTCAGTTTGATCAATTTTCAGTTCTTCCGTTCCGGTGGCAGCTTTTGTGTAAATATCTCTTACGCGGATAAGGCCAGAGAAAATGTTTACTTCAGGAAAGAAACTGAACCAAAGAAACTGAAGGCGTCTCAAACGACAGTTCGCGTTCGGCTCGGTTCGGGGAACCACTTTAGAGACAAGTGGTTTTCATTCGGAAGAACGAGTTATGGCGAGTTCCGTGGTGGACCCTTGGCACCTTCCGAAATTGTTGATGAAATCAACCGTCTTATCGTAGCAGTTGCTATTCCATGGTGGGACGAGAAGGCTTGTGGAAGCTGAACGTCAATCACAACGAACTCAATATATTGTTGGCGTCCCAAAGCATTCCGACTTGGAACCAGATTCTTTCATGGCTAAATGAAATGAACTCCTTGCATCAAAGCACTGAATGACTGTTAAAAGTCAAGCTTGATCCTTCCTCTCTTGAAAGCTGTTATTCTCCCTAAGTTGGGAGAAATATATTTGACTAACCACGCGGCTTGGATTCGCGCTCTGCGGTGATCCGGTCTTGTTCAAGCTCGCGGGCGATACGCGCGTCCTCTCGTTTGCTGTCTATCTGGTGACCGATGAATCCTCCGAGCAAGGCACCAACAACCACGACCCAACGCGCATCGAAACTCTGTGGCAGTATTCCGTAGTGTTGCAGAGCCACGCCCAAGACGAAACCCGCGAACGCTCCGCACGCAAACAGGATTACTTTGAACATACCCTACCATCCCCGCTAGACGTTAAGCTTATCATCGATCAAAGCATCAGTTGAGATCCCCGCTATGCGAGCATACTGCAAGAGCGTTAGCAGATCCGGTTCACTGCGTTCCTAACTCGTAGGCTGAAACCGCCGTGTAACTGATTTCCAGCTTCAGCAACTTTGCCATCTCCGTTTGACTGACACCTAGCCTCTGCCGGATCGTCAACAATTTGCGAGCAAGTTTCTTAGGTTGGCGTCTACCCATCAGGCGCTATCTCCTGACGGGACGCGCCCGGATACCCTGACGCTATATACGATCGTATATAGAATGCGGCTTGCTGTTTGCTTTGCCCGGAAGTCACGCATCCGGGCCTTGGCCATTAACTCGTTGAGCCTCGCAAGTTCATTTCTTTAGCAGGGTAACATGATCGAAGTTGACGATTCAAAACTCACAGACTGTCACCGGGACTACCTTGAGCGATGGGCCAAAGTCTTAGGCGTCTCCGTGGCTGAGTTACTAGGGCGAATCTTGTTAGTGGGCATCGAGGGCGAAGTCTACTGTGAAGAAAGCCCCGCCGGAATGACTAGCCGCGTACACGAAAGGCCAAAGCGCCTCGCTCCAAAGCTGCGGACTATCCGAAAGCACCTTGGCGTCAGTCAGACGGAAATGAAACGCCTGCTCAACTTCAAAGGCGATTACGGTCGCATATCGGATTATGAGTTGGGCAAGCGTCAACCAACCGTGCTCACGCTTTTGGCTTACTCGAAAGTGTCAGGCGTTTCGATAAACGATCTGGTGGACGATGAGGCAGAGTTGAGATTCGACTAGCGTTACTTCTTTGTGGATTTCTTTTTCGCCCGCTTCCTTTGGTTCTTGATCCGCTCCTTCCGTTCCTCTTTTTCAACTTCCGATTTAGGAACGGCAACGACAGCGCGAAACAATCTGTCGAAGTTCTCAAACGGAGTGCTATCGGGCGTGGGTGGTGCGGGCGCTGGTCGTTTCAATTGATCGCCCTCGCTTCTGATGTTATCTGAGACAAGAATGACCTATAACGGCCAAACTCCGGTTGGGCCGATTCGGCCCAAGAACGAGATCCATCGAACTGAGTCTTAATGACCGGCGAGTGCTCTGAAAGATCGCTCATCAATTGTTCAAACAAACGATAGACGCAAAAACTTAACCGTAGTAAGAAGCCGTCATCTCCCGCGCTCAGTTCAGTGCCGATCAAACTATCCATCTCTTCTACAGTGGCGTCCGACATCAAATCGCCCAAAGGCCAAAAGTGTGCCTCATAAAGAAAAGAATTTCTAGGCGGTGAGATACTCTCATGATCCACATTGAGCAACTCTCGTCGAATACCCGTATCCAAGCACGGAGCCGCGGACTTTTTTAGTACTCGCTGAAATGCTTCCCAGAGATCGGTTTGTCCAACCACACCTGGTATCCGGACTATCCGAAATTGTTCGAATTGGGGCAAACCCCTCATGCGTCGTGTCTGCTGCGCCTTCTGCTGAGTTCTTGAGTCCGGTTGGGCGAATAGGTCGATGGCTATTTGTGTCCCCACATGGGGCAGCGCAACACCAAGAAGAGCCATAATTCCGCGAGCGCCCAAATAGGCTGAATGGTACGCATTGAACATGCACCAACTGTGCATACCTAACTGACCAAGACGCTGAGCGGCGAGATTTGTGTGTGAGCATTTGTGAAATAAAAAAACCGCCTCCCAGAGCACGGTTCGTCGAATGCCTTGTACATCTGGCACCAATTTGTGTCCGGGGTTCGCATCCGGCAATTCAACCGCACGAAGAGTGGAGAGGTGTTCGAGATCAGGATCCGGTGGGGCGCCCACCGACGGAAAGTTCGGAACGTCTGCCAACCACGCATCGCGTATTTCATCCCACCGTCGCTCGCAGAGCTTTTGCCACTTGGCTGTGTAAGGCATAGGCGTGGAGGGATAATCAAACCCGGAGCGCGCCGGTCGTCCCGTCTTCCGCAGTAAACGCGATGAGTAAACTAGTTTTTAGATCATCGCCTGCGAGATTCTCGGCAGCGTTCCCCGAACCAAACTGTTTCCATGCTGAGAAATCAAAACTATCAATGCGCTTGAGAATTGCTACCACATCCTTCACTTCAAATCCCTTCTGATGATTCAGTGCTAACTGAAAGAAGGTGGGAAACGTATTCCAGAGAGCGCCAAAGCCGATAGTCTTGAAAAAAATGCTCTCTCTGGCGTCAAACTCCTGCGGAAAAACCTGGCTAAACCCTTTGTAGTAATTGGAGATGACGGCGCGCTGCTCTCGCGCCGAATTACCTCCTAGAATTCCTTTATCCTGCGTTACGACAGGCGCAATTTTTCGGACAAAGTTGGTTAATGATAACTGTCCCTTTTTCGGCGGGATTGTGACAACAATCTTGTCAAAGAATGGAGAATCTTCACTTTGGCGAAGTTGTGTTGCTAGGTCGGCAGCGCGCTCCTTCGCCGCGTCTGCGGCACTTTTGTTGGGAAGCTTCCCTAATAAATCAAGGTACAGAGAAGTAGGAACATTTTTTGCTTCTCTGTTAATGGTGACGAACTGGGCAACTTGGCTGTCGGTGCTCAGCCCATTAAAAGCCACAACCGGCATTTCAATATCTATCCCTCTCCTTGCGGCAATATCAGCGCCCGCCAATCGGTGCTGACCATCAATGATCCAGCCAACGTTCGTGCCTGCGGGCACACGGAGTTCGTTCTTACTGGCGTTGAAAGTCGCGTTGTCAATAGATATTACGATCGCGGTAGGTATGGGCCGTTTCTGAAAAATGTATTGGGTTATGGCTTGAACGCGAGATGGCGACAAGACGCGCTGATAACCTTCATTCTTATCCTCAACCCGACGATTGATCGAGAATGCGGCAAACAACACCGATGCTTTAGCTTTGAAGACGTAAAACTTTTGTCCAAACTGCTCTATTTCGATGGCCTTAAGTTTTAAAGCCCTTCCCAAGTGTCCGGTATGCTTTTCGGCCTGCGTCTTCTTTGTCGGTTTTTTCTGTGAAGTCTTTTTTGTGCTCACGCTTGAGCCTCCTCCATCGCGAAGTGCTTCGGGCGACGCGCTACTGAATCTCCGGCGCTAGGAACGTAGAGAGGTTGATCAACGGGGCGAACGGGCACTGTGCCATCATAGGCCTTTAGCAGTCTGGAATGGGCGATCGGTTCGTACTTCTGGTTAAGTTCTGCTCCCAGAAAACGGCGACCGTTAATAATCGCTCCAACTCCCGTTGATGATGTCCCCATATGAGGATCAAAAACGATTCCGTCTTGAGGGCATAGCGCACGCACGAATCGATCTGCAAGTCCAACGGGAAACTGACAGGGATGATCGAGCTTTTCGATATGACTAGCCTTCACGTTGGGAATTTCCCAAACGTCGCCGGGGTTCTTGCCCTTTGGGTTGCCGCTAAGTTCACCCTTGCGCGGCCCCCGAAAATGTCTCTTACCTGGATATTTTTGCGGCACGCGTACAGCGTCTAGGTCGAAGTGGTAATCCGAGCCCTTGGTAAACCACAACGCCGTTTCGTGCCTGCCGCTGAAACGACCAAACCCATGCATTCCGTGTCCAAACGTCCAGATAACCCGATTCCGTAAAACTACGCCCTCTATGTCCGCCAGAATTGAAAACACGGCATAGTCCAACGGATATACACAACGACTTCTAACGTGATAACCAACTTGCCAGCAAATACTCCCCCCCTCTTTAGTGATTCGAACGATCTCCGGCAAGATCACTTTGTGAGCTGCTATGAAATCCTCAACCGAACGAGACGTTTCATATTCTTTACCCATGCAGTAGTTGGGGGATGTAATCGTAAGGTCAACAGAGTTATCAGGCAGGCGACTGATAAGCTCCATGCAATCTCCGAAGTATAATACTGTAGGCGTGCCGTTGTTTAAGGAGCGAACTGCGGGAGCCGCTGACTTGTATACGCGAATTTTCATCGCCGCGAGTATACAGACAATGGGATTACGGATCCAGCCAAAAACCGCACCTAAGACTTGCGGCGCTTCCCACGTCCGAGTCGCTTCTTTCGATACTCAAAACACCTCCGATTCGGTAGGGTTGGATTTGCCAGTGAGTTCAGCATAGGTGAGACGGCGACCGATCACCCTTCCGGCAACGATTGAAAATCTCTCACTGTCCGTCAGCTTGCGGTTATTGAAACGGAACGATTGCTCATCCAAATAGCGGAATAAATGAAAAGGTTCGACGCTGATATACGTGCCAGCTAGACCGCGCTTGAGAAGCGCCCAAAAGCTTTCGATCCCGTTCGTGTAAATCTGACCGTCAACGTACTTCTCGGCGTGGTTGATCACGTTGTGAATGTAATCGTAGTTCAGATCGTTGTAGGACTTGAGCGCGTCGCTATAGACCATCGATCCGGGTTCGACGTGCGTATTTATCTCGCGGCGTAGCGACTTGCGTTTGACGTTCGCCACAACCATCGTTCGCACTTCGCCGTGTCGTTCGAGTAGGCCCATCACGGCAACCTTGCCCATGCCGCCTGTACCGTGAATCTTGCGAGCGCGATCCGCGCGGTGCATATTGCGAGCCTTGCCGCCGATGAACGTCTCATCGACTTCGACGTGACCGCCTAGCTTCTCAAACGAACCAACACGCATTGCTAACCGGATTCGCTGTAGCATGTGCCACGCGGACTTTTGAGTGATGCCCAAGTCTCGCGCTATCTCGCATGAGCTAACGCCGTTCTTGCAGTTTGCGATCATCCACATGGCCATCATCCACTTGTCGAGGCCAAGTGACGAGTCCTCGAAGATGGTTCCGACCTTAACGGAGAATTGCGGCTTGGGGTGCTTGCCGTAGCACTTCCAGCGGCGTTGCTTGGCGAGGTACGTGACCTTCTCAGATCCGCACGTCGGACAAGTAACTTTACCGTCCGGCCAACGAACCGCTACCATGTACTGCTGGCAGTTATCAGGATTGGAAAAGAAGACGATTGCTGACTGTAAGGTTTTCGGCGTTTCCATGCTGAGAATATACGCCGATTCTCGTGGTTAGTCAAGTATATAATTTCCCTAAGTTGAGTGGAACCCAGTAACATAGCCAGCTAATGAGCGAGGGCACTCAGTACCGCTTTCGGGTTACGCAATCTGATGATGTAGCGTTATCTCTGAGGGCGAGATCCTCGAACTTCAACTCCGCTCAGTTTCGCCCCTACGACTCATGCGGCGTTCTCCGAAAGAGTGGATCGCCACGGATTGCAAAGGTCGTACCCGTTCAGTGCGACGGACGCGCCGATTTCCAGTTTCCTCTGTTTGTGATCGCGAATGGATCGGAAACGCTTGCGACGATCCAGTGCACCGGCATTTCTGACGATTACGTGCTTGTAGCCAAAATCGACATCTTTGACGCCAACCGGAAACACCCTTTCAGAGTCTAGGTTTTTAGCTGCTCGGTGAGTGTTATATTGTAAAAGGTAGTATTACAACACGACTGTTTCCGATCTAATGAGCTGTTAGACTCTATGACTTTTGCTCTCGTCCTCGTCGACGAACCAAGAACTGAGCGTGTGCATTGCTGTGAGCAAATGACATGGCAGGTCAATCTGCCTTCTTTCAAGAGGGCGCTGCATCCGACAAACGGCTGTACTGGTCGCCTGTGTTCAATGAGTACGGTCTAATTTGCCAACCGTCGGCGAGTTGCTTGTCATATCCCATTGTCCCGTTCTGCGGTACCGGTTTGGACGCCTCGCGTAGGTAGGCATGGTTGGCAGTACTGGAGCTCACGGGGGGTGGCGCACCTCGTGCGATCGAATCCCACAGGAGTTGCTCTCGTATGAGTGGCAGCAGGTCTAACATTGCGCTCCAGGTAACGGCGTCCGGCCGCGCCTAAGCTTTACGTTATGCGGCTTACATGCATCTTAATGACGGAGCTATGAGACATCAACGGTCCATCCTGCGGTCTCTTTTTCTACTCACCTCGATCGTCCTTGCGGCCCTGCTCTTCTACTCAGCAAGCCCGGTCACTTCGCAGACACCCAATCAGAACTTGAATGCGAACATCGGACGCGCGAGTCAAAAGGCGACCCAACTTCCGCCAACGCCTACACCCGAGTCATCACTGGAAGTCGTCAAGGTCGATGTCGATCTCGTCAAAATCGATGCGTTGGTGCTGCAGAAGAACACGGCGCGCATCGTCGGGGGTTTGCAGAAAGAAGATTTCCTGCTTTACGAAGATGGGATCAAACAGGAGATCACCCACTTCAGCCAGGATCAGCTACCGCTGTCTGTGGTGGTGGCTATTGATCGGGGTCCGGCATGCCCGTACCCGCTTGATGTCTGGAGCCACGAAGCACATCGCGCCGCCCGTGAAGCAATCGACAGTCTCAAGCTTGTCGACGAGATCGCAGTGATGACCTTCACCGATTCCGCCAAGCTGATGCAGCCGTTCACGCGCAACCGGATGATGATCGAGCACGCGTTCAATAACATTCCGCCACCGGCGAAAACCACGAACGTCGCACATTGCTTCAATCTCATGTTTGCCGACGCCGCGGAGTACATGCTCAAGGCAAGCAATCCAGCTGGGCGTCGAGTCATAATAGTGATTACGTCCATGACGCGTCTTTTCGATTGCTCGAATGGCCCCTCCAATCGAGCAGCCAGCGCCGCGATTTACGAATCAGGCGCCGTCGTTTGCGCCATCATTCCTAAAGTCTTCATCCAACGAGTGGAAAATGCTGTCCAGACGGTTGCTACGCGCGTGAACAAGGTTGTCGCTGCCAGATACATGGACCTGGAATATTTGGCGAACGAAACCGGCGGTGAAGTACTCGCGAACAAACCTGCAAAGCTCGACACGACTTTTCAGACACTGATCGATCACCTGCGCAGCCGATACAACCTGGCGTTTGTCTCCACGAACAAGCAGCGGGATGGGACGAGGCGTAAATTGAAACTCGACCTCGATCCCGCTCGACAGAAATCGCAAGGAAAATTGGTTATCAAAGCCCGACGCAGTTATATTGCGCCACGCAGTTGATATTTGGGCGTGGATCGTGCGTGGTTGGTGTTCAAGGTCTCCATACCATGGCGAAAGGAGAACAAGATGCCAGACGTGGTTCCTTTTCTGACCTACGAAAACGGCATCGCCGCCCTGGATTGGCTGGCCGAAGTGTTTGGATTTACAGAGACAGCTCGTTTCAGGTCTTCCGATGGGAGGCTCTCTCACGGCGAAATGTCGATTGGGGATGGACTAATCATGTCGGGCCAAAGCTTGGTTGAACCGTGATCGGGCCATGGTCGAGCGCATCATCGCACCCGAATGGATGAGCACTTATCCAGACGGTCACATGACCGACAGGCTACAGTGCTGGCCTAAGTTGTCCAGACAGGTGCACAAGATCCTCGGTCTCAACGTTGAAGACGTAAAGGTTCGTCTGTTTGGTGATGCCGCAGTTGTTATGGGCCGTACTCACGGGGTCGGGGAGTTAGAAGATAATGGCTATGATGTTGTATACGGTTCACCGACACGTTTGTGCGGCGCGCAAGCCAATGGCAAGCCGTTTCTCTCACGCGAGTCCTGTTCACGGCCGGTGATCTGGCGTTTCGAAACTTCAATCCGTAGGCCGCGCGTTAACTTAATGGACGTCCATTGGACGCTCGGTGATGAGAGTTCTTAGTAACTAATAGCTTTGGCGTCCCGTACGGGAATCGAACCCGTGTCGCCGCCGTGAAAGAGAAGCGATTTATAGGAATTCAAAGGAAACCTGCGGCATGGATAGCACCGTAAGGTAGGCAAAGGTACTCTAAGGAATTGTTATTGGACCCTTAATGGACGCGTGGCTGAGGTAAACCGAAAGTCACATCAACATTCTTCGGGAGTTGCGTATTGCAGCCACAGCGTCGAGGTGGTAGTTTGACGATATGATTGAATCATCACAAATAGAGAGGATGTCAGTGACCGAACGGCTTCAGGCGATGGACCAGCTTTGGGACTCCCTCACTCGCGACGGCGACGAGATCCCTTCGCCGGACTGGCATCAAGAGGTTTTGGCTGACAGGAAGGCGCGAGCCCAACGCGGAGAAGCAAAGTTTCTGTCTCTGGACCAACTTAGGTCCCGTCTACGAAGCTCTGAACCATGAACGTAGTAATAGTCGAGGCCGCTGCCGAAGACCTCGAGTCGGGTGCACAATTCTATGAATCGTGCGCAACGGGAGTTGGCGATTACTTTCTCGACTCACTTCTTTCCGATCTTGACTCTCTAATTCTTTTTGCCGGTGTTCATCCAATCTACTTTGGATTCCATCGGATGCTGTCGAAGCGATTTCCTTTCGGCATCTATTATGAGCTGGAAGACGACGTAGCCTACGTTTATGCCATTCTAGATATGCGGCGCGACCCTCTTTGGATTGGTAAGCAGTTGCGAAAGAGAAGGTAGACGGCTTTCGCTTTCCGTAAAGTCGAACCTATAGCTGTATCAGGTCGTCGTCGTGTAAGTGATCAAGCCATTCACATTCGCTAGTCGCTATTTTGAGTTTGGCGTCCTAAAAGCACTCCGACATAGAACCAAATGGTGGCGTGGCTGCGTGACATGAAAACACTTCGCCAAGTAGCATCATCTAACTCTCACTCTGGACCCCGCCTGTAGATTGTGTTCGACCAATTCATTCGAGCCATTCGCTCCAGAACCGCAGGTTGTGCCCTACGTTGGGTTGCTTTCAATAATGAAAATAGACGTACCGGTTGTTAGGAGGACCGCGTGGACCTATTTGGTGCCCCAACTAATCTTGTTGTTGTTGCTAACTCTTTTCTTCTGGAAAGCATTTCCAACAAGCTTGAGCATCGCCGGGGCTTACGCCGCTGTTGTTTACCTCCTGTATTCGTTTGGATCGAAATCCGTTCTGCTCAAATATCATCGAGAAGGCATGCATTTCGCAAAGCTCAAAGCATTTCGCGAAGCCATTAGTAGATTCCAGAGTAGTTACGAATTCCTGCAAAAGCACCCATGGCTGGACAAATACCGCTTCATCACAATGCTTGACTCCAGCGCGATGTCTTATCGAGAAATGGCGTTGTGCAATATTGCTTATTCACATGCTCAGCTTGATGAGCGGGTTTTAGCGTTGAAGTATTATGAAAGAGCCTTGGAACAATTTCCGCAAAGTCAGTTGGCCCGACGTGGCGTCGATTATATTGTTCGAATCGAAAAATAATTTTGCTAATTTCGGCGCAACGTCGCCGTCTACTCTTTCTTGAGGAGGGGGTGCTTGCACCTGCATCGATGGCGCGCACAACCAAATTCGGAGGAATGGTCATGATGACACAGGCCAAAGTGCTGTTCACTATGTTCTGGGTGTTGGCGGTCGTAACGAACTTATACGGGGCAGATTTTCCTCAAGGTACATACACGTCCGGTGAGTACACGATCGTCTTTGCTGATAAAGGGCAGTTCCGCGTGAGCACAGGCGAAGAGCTCGTAGTTGAAGGCGAGTACACGGTCAAAGGGGACCAGATGGTTTTGACGGATAAGCGGGGGCGTCTCGCCTGCACCGGCGAGGGCATGAAAAACGCCACGTATGCGTGGAAGTATGAAGCAGAGACGCTGACGTTGAGCAAAGTGGAAGATAACTGTTCGGGACGTTCAGAGGGGCTCACGGCAGGGCCGTGGAAGCGGAAGAAGTGAGCGACTTCAACATCGTTTTCGATGAGCCACTCAAGCTCAACGTCGGATTGAGCGAGGGTCCTGACCGGCCGCATTTTGCGGAGGTTCGTAGGTTAAGGCGAAGTAGCTCCATTAGCAGTGAACCTGAGATCGCCCAAACACAACAGCCAATATGAGAAGGGGATTCAGTTTGGCGTCCCGTACGGGAATCGAACCCGTGTCGCCGCCGTGAAAGAGAAGCGATTTACAGGAATTCAAAGGAAACCTGCGGCATGGATAGCACGGTAAGGTAGTCAAAGGTACGCTAAGGGATCGTTATTGGACCCTTAATGGACGCGCGTCAAGCATCTCTTTCCATTCAAGATCGATACGCACACCCCGCGCGTCCGAACAGCACAGTCGCTAACAGCTGTACCGACTTGCACAGTATCGGTAGCGAAGGATTCGGAGGCGGCAGGCTGAGCACCGCGAGGTGAGTATCCGGAGTCAGTTTATCTCTGCCAACGAAGTCCTTGATTGCCGATGTCACCTGGTATAGCATCCGGCCCACAGGTGTCCTGAATCAACGCGGATTCAACCACGCGCGCTGATGCGCCGGTGTAAGATCTCTTCTGAAGAGCAGTCGCTTTTTAGTGACGCATCACATCTCGAACTCAAGAACTATCTTGATTCGCAGTGTAAGTCATGTCACTCCCAAAAAACCTTTTTCCCCAGAAAGAAGGAAACGCTCATGAAGCACATACCTATGACACTGCTACGCGCCTTCTGCGGCGCGACGCTGCTACTAATGGCTGCGCACTCCCAACAAATGCGCGCCCAAACTCCCACTCCAACACCACAAGCGGCGCCCACACCGGAATTTCTGGCGATCACTGTGGTCAGCGTCAAGCCCGAGATGATGGTCGAGTTTCAGAATTTCATGAAAAATACCACTAACCCTGCACTCAAGAAGGGAGGGCTGAAGTGGCGTGAGGTTTGGCAGACTACAGGGGCGGCCGGAGACGCGTTTGAGTACGTGATCGTGTCTCCAGTAGTGAAACTCGCAGAGTTTGATGGACCGAGCGCTCTCGAAAAGGGCTTAGGGCCCCAAGGTTTGCCCGCGTGGCAAACTAAAGCAGGCGCTCTCGTAAACAGCGTTCGCAGGTTCATCATCCGGACACGACCCGATTTGAGCTTTGCGGGTCAACGCACGGGAGCACCGAAACTGGCAGTCGTGCACATGGTCCACGTTGCTCCGAATCGAACCAACGAATATGAGAACTTCCTGAAGGCCGATTTTGTCCCGGTAATGAAACAGGCTGGCGTCACTTACCTGGTATCTCAGACGATCTTTGGAGGAAATGGCAACGAATACATTACGCTCACTATGCGCGACAGCTTTGCGGATCTCGATAAAGGGCCTGTCCACGTTCAGGCGCTCGGAGAAGAAGGAGCACAGAAACTAATGCAGAAAATGCCGGCTGGTGCAGTGGTCCATCTTGAGCGTTCGATCACCAGGTTTGTGCCCGAACTAAGCCTCATGCCTCCGACACCATAAGAGAAATCGTGCCAATCTTCGCCGCCTCCCAAAGGACCACAAAACAGAGATTAGATTTCTGTTTTGTGGTCCTGCGTACCAGCTTTGAGGTCGTTCAGCTCACGATCTAACATCCGCTGCCAGTCAGAATTCAACCGTCGTCAATTCATTAGTGCGATTGCTGGCGTCCCGTACGGGAATCGAACCCGTGTCGCCGCCGTGAAAGGGCGGTGTCCTAGGCCGCTAGACGAACGGGACGCATGGTAGGGTGTTCGTGCGTTACGGCAAGCGCGTTACGTTACCGTAGTGAATTGCCGGGTGTCAAACGCACGCCTCGCAACCCGAAACAACCCAGATGTCTGACCAGTAATAACACGAACCAGCACGAATATTGTTACGCGTCTAACTGTTCCCGCATTATAATCCGTCCGCCGTTTCCGACCTTGCTTTAGACCGGAGAATACCAATGACTACCCCGCATACCCCTCGATTCCGATTTGTATTCACAGCGCTATTCCTATTTGCCTGCGCGAGCGTGGCGTTGGCGCAACATGAGGGCGGTGTGACGGGTGGGGGAATGATCGGCGGCAGCACGTCGCGGCCGACAACCAAACCAGCGACCAAGCCAGCCTCGACAACAACAACGAGGAAGAAGCCGCCCGTTACGACCACAACAAAGAAACCGGGAGCGACGTCAACGACAAATCTCCCAGCGGGATCAAATAGACCAAACACCGGAACCTCAACCGCCACAGCCGACTACTACTACCAACAAGGCGAAGCACTCTATAACGCGAAAAAGTATCGCGAGGCGCTCGACCCATACGTACGAGCCAGCGAACTTAACCCGTCGATGAGTTCCGCTTTCTACCGCATCGGTTGGATTCATAACGACCTCGAAGAATACGCAGACGCTATCGATCCGTTGCAGCGCGCCGTCTCGCTCCAACCCAACTACGCCGCGGCCCATTTCGAACTCGGCTACGCCCTCAAGAAACTCGAACGTTTCAACGAAGCACTCGCGGCGTTTCAACAGTGCGTACGCGCGAAGGCCGATTACGCGTCGGCTCATTACGAGATCGGTTGGATCCAGAACGATCTGAAAAACTACAACGGAGCGATCAGTAGCTTAAGGCTTGCATTGCAGTATCGGACTGACTACGCCGAAGCACGCAACGAGATGGGTTACGCGTTGCGCTACCTCGGTCGCAACAACGAGGCCCTTCAGGAATATCAGGAAGCCATTCGCATCAAACCGGATTTCGGTCTCGCTCACTACGGCCTCGCCGACGTTTACTACTACAACCTCAAGCAGTACGCCGACGCAGCAAGGTCGTACAAGGAAGGTTTGCGTTTCCGGCCCGACAACATCACCGCACTCTACAATCTCGGCTGGTGCTACAACGATCTCGAACGCTACCCGGAAGCGATCGAACAATTGAAGAAGGCAGTTAGTCTGCGGTCCAACTACGCTGAAGCCTACAACGAGATGGGCTATGCATTGCACCAGTTGAGCCGCTATGTCGAAGCGGTGCAGGCGTACCAGTCAGCGATCCGTAACAAGACTGACTATGCGTCGGCGCATTACAACCTCGGCATGTCGCACATCGCATTGCGCAATCGAAACGGAGCGCTGGAGCAGTATCGAGTCCTGCAACGCATCGACCCGGCGCGCGCGACCAAGCTTTTCAACCAAATTAAGTAAGACCAACTCCGAAAACCGGACGTATCCGAGACATCCCAACCGCGCCCTCGCTCATCACAAGGCGCGAACAGCGCTCCTCAGTGCGTCACCTTTTCACTGGTTGCGGTAATAAGCAATAGAGGCTCCCCACGTTCCGGCCAACTCTCGTTTCGTCTGTCCATCTGAAAGCGAGGTCTTATGAACGTACGCCACTCTACTGCAAAGACTGTCAACGAATATCAGCCAACAATAATCGAAAGCGGACTTCTTCTTAGTCGACTTGCTGTCCAGATCGACTTTCTCAGAACCGAACTAAAACGCGCCTGGATCGAGTTCCAGGAGCACCCGAAACAGTTTACAAAACAAGCAATCCACGATTTTTTCAAACGATCACGCGCCATTATCCACGCAATACCAGCAACCTCGATCGCGCTCATTGTCGTTGGTCTAATCGTAACCATGGCCCTCCTCATCGACCGCAGAAAAACTGAAACGAGCGCAGCAATAGACGAACCTGGCAAAACCTGACATCGTTATGGTCGATCTCTCTAATCAGCCCGTGTCGAAACCGGAAGTTAAGCCCGACTCGAGCATCGGCAAAGACGGCAAGGGACGAGTCGGTTTTAACAGCAGCACAGGTGAAGGTTCCGGGGCCACCCCCAAATTGGCCCGCGGTGGTGGCGGCGGCGGTGATCGCAACCCAGTGCCTCCTCAAGCTGGCAAGCTCCCGCCGCCGTCATCGATCGTCGCCGTCATACCGAAAGCGCCACCCATTCAGCCGAGTCTTCCCGCGGCCGGTATCGATATCGACCCGGCGCTTTGGAAAGATTTGAAAGCGCCCGTTTACGGCGATCCGCGCTCAAATTCGAACATCCCGTCGCACGGACCAGGCGAGGACGGAGGCATCGGTACTAATAAAGGACTCGGAATCGGTCCGGGCAACGGTAATGGCTATGGCCAAGGCAATCAAAGAAACATGGGCGGAGGCGATGCTCAGGATGGTTGTTGTGGACCAGGCGCTGGTCGTGGATCCGATGCAACGTTCACCAACCGGGAAGTTGAACAAAGAGCGCGACTGTTGTCGAAACCGGAGCCACACTACACTGAAGAAGCTCGACGCAACCAGGTAAGCGGAACGGTGATGTTGCGTGTGGTCTTTGCAAGCTCGGGCGAAGTTGTTCAAATAAACGCGCTGCGAACGCTGCCTTTTGGTCTAACTGAGCGAGCGATCGCCGCTGCTCGTCAGATCAAGTTCGTTCCCGCGATGAAAGGCGGGCGCCCGGTGTCAGTCCACATGCAGTTGGAATACAACTTCAATCTTTATTAAGCTTAGTGCTTGGAACTTTGTACCTGGTTCTTCGTGTAATCGGACTGGGTTCTTGCCATCTAGGCATTAACGCATACAAAACAAAGAACAAAGTACAACTCACAAACCACCAGGAGGACACGCCATGGTCTGCATCCGTAGAGCGATGATCTTTCTTCCACTCATCGTCGTTGTAGTACTTCCGGTACTGATCGCTCATTTAGCATCGGAAAACACCGCTTCCGCCCAAGCACCGGAGACTCCGGGGTCACTGATGGCGGTAGTTGGCGAGAGCAAAACGAAGTTACCGTGTCCTCTAAAACACACTAACGTTAAAGCGGAAATCAGTGGTTCCATCTCGCGCGTGGTGGTGACCCAGCAGTTTGAAAATCCCTTCACCGAGCGGATCGAGGCCGTTTATACGTTTCCGTTGCCGCAGAACGCGGCCGTCGACGACATGACGATGATTGTTGGCGACCGAACGATTCGCGGAAAGATTTTGCCGCGCGAGCAGGCCCAGGCTGTTTACGAAGGAGCGAAGGCGCGAGGGTACACCGCGAGTTTGCTCGATCAGGAACGGCCCAACATCTTCACACAGTCGGTCGCAAACATTCTCCCCGGCAACCAGGTAACGATCACGATCAGCTACGTCGAAACACTTCGTTACGAAGACGGTACATACGAGTTTGTGTTCCCGATGGTTGTCGGACCGCGGTACATCCCCCGCAACGTTCCCGATGCGGCGCGTATCGCCCCACCAGTGGCGGCGGCCGAGCGAAGCGGTCACGACATTTCGTTCGAAATTTCGTTAGACGCTGGTCTAATTGTCGACAACCTTGAAACCAAAACACATCCGGTTGACATCGACCGGCCAGGTCCCACACGCGCGCACGTGAGACTCAGAGGAGGCGCGACCATTCCCAACAAGGATTTCATTCTTCGTTACGACGTTGCCGGAAAGACTATTCAAGACGCAGTGTTGACTCATCGCTCCGACAAGGGCGGCTTCTTCACCCTGATGCTGCAACCACCGGAGCGCATTGGCGCAGACGACGTCACGCCTAAGGAACTTGTCTTCGTTCTCGACACATCCGGATCGATGGCCGGCTTTCCGATCGAGAAGGCGAAAGAGACGATGAGTCTCGCGCTCGACAGTCTTTACCCCGACGATACATTCAACCTCATCACCTTTTCCGGCGACACGCGCATACTGTTCGATCAACCGGTACGCGCGACCAAACGGAACTTAAAGCGGGCGCAGGATTTTCTTGCGTCGACCTCCGGGTTCGGAGGCACCGAAATGATGAGCGCGATCAAAGCCGCGCTCGAACCGTCTGAGAATCAGTCGCACGTGCGCATCGTCTGTTTTATGACTGACGGTTTCGTCGGCAACGATATGCAGATCATCGCTGAGGTGCAGAAGTACAAGAACGCACGCGTCTTCGCTTTCGGTGTCGGCAGTTCCGTGAACCGCTTCCTGCTCGACAACATGGCCACTGCCGGACGCGGCGAAGTCGAGTACGTTGGCTTGAACGACGACGGCTCCGCGGCCGCGAAACGTTTTCATCAACGCGTGCGCAATCCACTGCTGACCGACATTTCGATTGACTGGGGTGGTCTGCCAGTTGCGGACATCTATCCGAAACGCATTCCGGATCTATTCGGCGCAAAGCCGGTGTTCCTGACCGGACGTTACACCGGACCAGGCAGCGGGACCATCAAGCTGAAAGGAAACATGGCCGGCAACCCGTTCACGCGCGAAATTCAAGTCGCGCTGCCCGAGACGATGGCGCTGCACGACGTGTTGGCGCCATTGTGGGCGCGGGCGCGAATCGACAGTTTAATGAGTGAAGACTACCTGGGCGCTCTCAATGGAAGAATGCGAGATGAGTTGGGAGAGACGATTACCCAACTCAGTATCGAGTTCAGGTTGATGACGCAGTTCACATCGTTCGTTGCAGTCGAGGAGATCAGCGTAGCTGATGGCGGAACGCTGAGACGAATCGACGTGCCAGTGGATGTGCCGGAAGGTATGGACCGCAATTGGCTGATCGCCAGCGGTATGGGAGGAAGTCCAACAGGTCTGTTTACCGTTTACGGCGCTAAGCAGACAGCGCAAGCATACGCATTTTCGGGAAGGGCCAGCGCAACGCCAGTACCGCCCGCAGGGAGATCGCGTGGGAATGTAAAAGCTTCCGGAGTTGGTGAGGGTCGTGGTATTGGTGGCGGTTCGGCCGTTAATACGGGCGGAGGAGCCGGAGCAGCACCACCGCCGAACGCGCCGCCGACTGTTAGCGTGACGGCGTCAGATCTGCGGCCGTCAGGTTCGCTACGAGGCGAGCCACGCTCACCAGAAGAAGAGAAAGCCGTTCGACTGCGCACGAAGTTGCAACCAACGCTTCTTATGGTCGTTCAGCGCCTCGGGCAAACGCAGCAGCCCGGAAACGTCAACTACGGTGGCTTCATACGTGATGGAAAAGCGGAAGTGCAGTTGTGGTTGACTGACAAGTCAGAGCTGACAAAAGCGAAACTGAAAGAACTGGGATTCGAGGTCGTGCTCGATCACGCTAGTTCGAATCTCATGATCGGACGAATCCCGATCGAAAAACTTGCGCTGCTACCGGAACTCGAATTCGTGCGTTACGTGTCGCCGCAAATATCGAAGTAGGCAGAAGAAACAGATCCGTGTAATCTGTGGGCCTGTAACTTATGCCCACAGTCATGAAGTTCGGCGGCACGTCAGTCGCTGACGCGCAGGCTTTCGAAAACGTCGCTCGGATCGTCGGTTCGCAACGCGACGCCGCACCCGTCGTCGTTGTGTCGGCGATGAGTGGCGTGACCGACGCTTTGCTCGCGGCAACGATTGCCGCGGGCGAAGGACGCGCTGACGAAGCGATCGCGTCACTCGAACCGACCTTTCAACGTCATCATAAAACCGCCGCGGAATTTCTCACGCCGTCAGCGGCTGCCGCATTTGCCAAACAAGTCGACAACGCCGCTCATCAGATCAAGGAGTTGCTCAGCACGAGCGCCGACAATCCGTTGCGACGCCGTCCCACTCAGGATGCCGTACTTGCCTACGGCGAAATGCTCTCCAGCGAACTGCTCGCCGCGCTCCTGAACGAACGCGGGACCAACGCGCAACACGTCGATGCACGCCGTTGCATTCTCACCGACGACGAATACACGTGTGCGCTGCCGTTGATGCCCGACACGTTATTCAAAGCACACGACGTTTTAGCGCCTGTACTCGAAAACGGTCTCGTGCCGGTGCTTGGCGGTTTCATCGCCTCGACCGCGGAAGGCACAACGACAACACTCGGCCGCGGCGGTTCCGACTACACTGCCGCCCTGATCGGCGCCGCACTGCCTGCCGACGAGATTCAGATCTGGACGGATGTAACCGGCGTGTTGACTGCGGATCCGCGAGTTGTCGCCGCTGCGCAAACGGTTGAACGGCTGTCGTATGCGGAAGCTTCAGAACTCGCGTACTTTGGCGCAAAAGTGCTTGCATCCGAAGACGATTCAGCCGGCGATCGAAGGCAGTATTCCAGTCCGGATTTGTAACTCACGCGCGCCTGAACAGGTCGGGACGCTCGTTGGCCCACAAACCGAAACGACTGATCGAACAATCAAAGCCATCGCGCACAAGAGTGGCGTTACGACAGTGCAGGTATCGTCGGCGCGCATGCTCGGCGCATACGGTTTTCTGCGCGCGCTGTTCGAAGTGTTTGAGCGGCATAAGACCGTGGTTGACGTGGTCGCGACGTCGGAAGTCAGCGTTTCGCTTTCGCTCGACGATGCGAGTGCGCTGCCGGTGATCGTCACCGAGTTGGAACAGCTTGGGACAGTGCGGGTGGAAAAAGGTTGCGCGATCGTGTGCGTTGTCGGCGAGGGATTGCGCGGGACGCCGGGAATCGCAGCGCGTGTCTTCAGTGCGATTAGCAACATCAACGTGACGCTCATCTCGCAGGGCGCGTCGAGTATAAACTTCACGTTCGCGATCGAAGAGGAGCGTGTCGAAGAAGCGGTGAGACGGCTACACTCGGAGTTTTTCGGGACTACTGATTAGCGATGTTATTTGCTCTCACTCGTAGACTCATCGAGATTCCATCGCTGACCGGCGACGAAGGTGCTGTCGGCTCATTTCTGGCGATGTGGTTGGACAGTTTGGGATATCGAGTTGAGGCGCAGCAGGTCGCGCCCGGCCGGTTCAATGTACTGGCCACGACTGATGGACCGCCACACGTCGTATTCTCGACGCACATGGACACTGTTCCGCCGTTCATCGACGCGAGTGAAGATGGCGACTACATTCATGGCCGTGGATCTTGCGATGCCAAGGGTATTATCGCGGCGCAGATTTGCGCAGCGGAACGCTTACGCAAACGCGGACGGAACAACGTTGGTTTATTGTTTACAGTTGACGAAGAACTTGGCAGCGACGGCGCAAAGGCTGCGAACGATCATCCGCTCGCGCGTGAGTGCAGATACTTAATCAACGGCGAACCGACAGACAATCGAATCGCGATTGGAACGAAGGGATCCGTGCGATTGATCATCACAACGTCAGGCCGCGCTGGCCACTCGGCTTATCCCGAATTCGGCGAGTCGGCAATCGAGAAACTGCTCGATATTTTGGAGGACATTCGCGCGATTCAGTGGCCCGAAGACAGTTTCTTCGGCTCCACGACGTGCAACATCGGCGTGCTCGAAGGTGGCACGCGTCCGAACGTCATCCCCGATCATGCTCGTGCGCAATTGCAAATTCGCCTCGGGATCGATATAGAGCAGGTCAAAAGAATTGTAGAACGAGCAGTTGGTGGGCGCGGCAACGTCGAGTATGAGTCAGCGCATAATCCGGTGCGACTCTTTTCGATGCCCGGTTTTGAAGAGACGGTGGTGCGTTTTACGACGGACATTCCGTACCTGTCGAATTGGGGGAAAGCTTTTTTGCTTGGTCCCGGATCGATTCTCGACGCGCACACTGACCACGAACGCATTTCAAAACGCGAGTTGAAACGATCCGTGGATCTGTACGTGGAACTGGCAAATAAACTTCAGTCATGAAACTGGCATTGATCGGAAACGGTGCGATGGGCCATATGGTCACTGCCGAAGTGCGCAAGCGCGGCGACGAGATCGGTACGGTCATTCGAAGCGCCGATAAAGATCTCACGATCGATCAACTCGCGGAGAAACTGCGCGGTCACGATGCGGCGATCGATTTTTCCGTCGGCGATGCCGTGCTGAAGAACGTCGAAGCGTGCGCGCGCGCCAAAGTGCCGCTCGTCGAAGGTACGACGGGTTGGAAAGACAAAGAGTCGCAAGCGAAACAGATCGTCGCCGAACACAACGGCGCTCTCGTCTACGGCGCGAACTTCTCGATCGGAGTCAATCTCTTCTACCGTCTGACCGAACACGCTGCAAAACTGTTCGCCGCGGTTGAAGGTTACGAATCGTTTATCGAAGAGGCGCATCACAATCGCAAGAAAGACGCGCCTTCCGGAACGGCATTGAAGCTGCGCGACATAATGTCAGAACATCTCGCGGGCAACATTTCGACTTCGTCCACGCGCGCAGGCCACATCCCCGGCACACATCGAGTTGGTTTTGATTCTGAGCCCGACCAGGTGCTGCTGACGCACACCGCGCGTTCGCGTCAGGGTTTTGCGTCCGGAGCGTTGGTGGCGGCGCACTGGATCGTTGGACGAACAGGGACGTTTGAGTTTACCGAACTAATCGATGAAATTTTGAAACGGAGGTCACCATGACATTGCAACTCGACTGGCTGCGCGGTTGTGCGACGGCCCTTGCTACTCCTTTCACCGCTGATGGCTCGGTTGACGAGAAATGTTTGCGCGAGCTGATCGAGTATCAGATCGCTGGCAACGTGCGCGTGCTCGTGCCGTGCGGGACAACGGGGGAGAGCGTCACGATGACGGAGGACGAAAACAAACTCGTCATTCGTACGACTGTCGAAGTCTCTCGCGGGCGTGCGAAAGTGATTGCCGGCACCGGCAGCAATTCGACGGCCGTTACGATTCAACGTTCAAAAGCGGCGCGGGGCCTCGGTGTGGACGGCGTTTTGACCGTCGCTCCTTATTACAACAAGCCAACGCAGGATGGACTCTACGCACACTTCCGCGCGATTGCCGAAGCGGTCGAAGGTCTTCCGGTCGTGATCTACAACGTTCCCGGTCGCACCTCATCAAACATTTCCGCCGAAACAACGCTGCGTCTGGCGCGCGACGTGGAAAACATCGTCGCCGTCAAAGAAGCTTCCGGAAACCTGAGCCAGATCATGGAGATACTTCGCAGCCGCCCTCAAGGCTTTCGCGTGATCTCGGGCGACGACGCGTTGACGCTCGCTTTGATCGCGCTTGGCGGCGAAGGACTGATCTCGGTGGCGTCAAACGAAGCGCCGGCGTTGATGTCCGAACTAAACGATCTCGCTCTCGCGGGCAATTGGGACGACGCGCGCAAGCTGCACTATCGACTGTTGCCGTTGATGGAAGCGAACTTCATCGAATCGAGCCCTGGACCAGTGAAGGCCGCAATGGCGTTGATGGGACTGCTCGAGGAAAACTTGCGTTTGCCGCTCGTCCCGGTCCAGGAGAAGACTCGCGCGCGACTTCAAGAGGTTTTGGACGAGCTGGGCCTGTTGAAGGAAACGTCGCATGCCACTGCGTGAACAGATCGAGGCGCTAGCGTCGAAATCAAGCAGTGAATTCACCGATGCTGATCGCGCCGTTTTCGAAGAACTTAAACGCGCGCTGAATCGCGGCGAAGTGCGCGCGGCAGAAAGAGACGTTAGCGGCAAATGGATGGTCAACGCGTGGGTCAAGCAGGGACTGTTGCTCGGCTTTCGCATGGGCTCGCTGCTCGACATGTCTACCGGCGACAGTTTCAAATTCTTCGACAAAGACACGTATCCCGCTCGCCCGACGACGATCGAAGATAATGTTCGCATCGTTCCGGGAGGATCCACGATTCGCGATGGCGCTTATGTTGCTCCCGGTGTCGTCTGCATGCCGCCGATGTTTGTGAATGCCGGCGCTTACGTCGATGAAGGCACGATGATCGACAGTCACGCGCTCGTCGGCTCGTGCGCGCAGATCGGAAAACGCGTCCACATTTCAGCGGCGGCGCAGATCGGTGGCGTGCTCGAACCTGTCGGCGCGGTGCCGGTGATCATCGAAGACGACGTTCTCGTCGGCGGAAACTGTGGCGTCTACGAAGGCACGATTGTGCGGGAGCGCGCGGTGCTTGCTTCGGGAACTGTGTTGACCGGCTCGACGCCGGTCTACGATCTTGTTCGGGGCGAAATCTATCAACGATCCGCGGATGGACCACTCGAGGTGCCCGCAGGCGCGGTGGTTGTTCCGGGCGCACGCGCAGTAAACAACGAGCGCGGTCGAAACTGGGGACTTTCGCTGTATGCAGCCGTGATCGTTAAATATCGTGATGAGAAGACGGAATCCTCCGTGCAATTAGAGGACTATTTGCGTTGAAGAGTTTCGCCCTACCAGCGCGGTTGCAAGGGATTCAGAAGAGCGTCATCCGGCAGGTGTTCGATCGCGCGCGCCCCGGGCAGCATCAACCTCGGCTTGGGCGAGCCTGATTTGCCGACGCCGAACGTAATTCGCGAGGCTGCGGTTCGCGTCATCACGGAACAGCAAAACGGTTACACGTCGCACGCGGGTTTGCCGGAGTTGCGGAAGAAAGTCGCGGGCGACTATCCATATCTGAATGACAATCCCGAACGTGTTGTCATTACCGCCGGATCGCAGGAGGCTTTGTACCTCGCGCTGTTGACGCTGGTTGACGACGGCGACGAAGTGTTACTTCCGAATCCGGGTTTTGTCGCGTATCCGACAATCGTGCAGATGGCCGGCGGCGTTGCGACTTTTTATCGCATGCCGCGCGAGCGAGATTTCGGGTTCGATACGCAGGAGTTTCGTCGCGCGTTAACGCCGAAAACGAAAGTCGTCGTTTGCATCAGCCCGTCGAACCCGACGGGACGCACGCTATCGCGCGACGATCTCGTCAGCATCGCCGACGCTTTGCGAGATCACGACGCGTACCTGATCAGCGATGAGATCTATCGCGATCTTTATTACACGACTGACCGTCCCGAATCGTTGTCGTCGTTTTACAATCGCACGATCGTGATTAGCGGGTTGTCGAAGTCGATGAGCATGACTGGCTGGCGACTGGGCTGGCTCGCGGGCGATGAAGACGTCGTGAAAGCTGCGCTCGTGTTACATGGTTATGTGACGACGTGCGCCTCGGCGGTTTCACAAAAAGCGTCCCTCGTGTCGTGGAGCGATGAAGCGGAAGCTGCGCGTGCAGGATTTCGCGAGACGTTCCGGTCGCGACGCGATCACCTGTTGAAAATGTTCCGCGACGAGTTGGGATTGCAAGCGGTGACGCCCGACGGTGCGTTCTACACGATGATCGACGTCAGCAGGTTTGGACCATCGATGAAAGTGGCGGAAGCGTTGCTCGAAGCCGGCGTGATCACGGTTCCGGGCGCGGCGTTTGGCAGCGAGAGTGAAGGGTTTTTGCGAGTGTCGTTCTGCGCGGATCACGACACGCTCGCTGAAGGAGTGCAGCGGATAAAGCGAGGTTTGCAATTACGATGAGCCGTAAGTATCGAGTCGGAATTCTGGGCGCGACCGGAATGGTCGGACAGCGCTTCATTGAGCTGCTGGTGGGCCATCCACAATTTGAAGTAACAGCCGTGGCCGCGTCGGATCGATCGCAGGGGAAAACCTTTGGTGAAGCGTGTACGTGGCGCTTAAGCGGTGACATGCCCGCGGCTGTTCGCTCACTTCCCGTTCAACCGCCGGCTCCGCCACTCGATTGCGATCTCGTGTTTTCGAGTTTACCGGGCGAGATTGCGCGCGAAACCGAAGGAGGTTTTGCGGCCGCCGGTTATCCGGTGATCAGTAACTCGTCCGCGTTTCGCATGGACGAAGACGTGCCGCTGTTGATTCCGGAAGTGAATTACGAGCACATCGGATTGCTTAAGCAGCAACGCAACAAGTATTCGAAGGGCGGTTTCATCGTTACGAATCCAAACTGTTCCACCATCATGATTGCGCTTGCGCTCGCCCCGTTGCATGCGGCATTTGGCGTCGAATCGTGCGTGGCCACGACGCTGCAAGCGCTTTCCGGCGCGGGTTACCCGGGCGTTGCGTCGCTCGACATCATCGACAACGTATTGCCGTTTATTGGCGGTGAAGAAGAAAAGATCGAAACTGAGACTGTCAAAATACTCGGGCGCTTCAACGAGTCGAAGATCGACCCCGCACCGATGGCTGTCAGCGCTCAGTGTAATCGCGTGAACGTCGCGGATGGACACATGGCGGCAGTGCGCGTGAAGTTCGCTCGCAAACCATCGCTCAACGACTTACGCGACGCGTTAACGTCGTTTCGTTCGTTGCCGCAGGAGCTGGGACTATACTCCGCACCGGCTACACCGATTGTTATTCGCGACGAAGAAAATCGACCGCAACCAAGACTGGATCGCGACGCCGGCAAAGGCATGACGATCACCGCGGGCAGAATCAAACCCGATTCCGTGCTCGACTATCGCTTCGTTGCTCTCAGTCATAACACCATTCGCGGCGCCGCCGGCGCAGCGATTCTCAACGCCGAACTCCTGGTCGCCCTGGGCGAACTATGAAGATCAAATCACTCCTGCTTATTTTCTTAATCTGTGTTTCAGCTTCTGCCCAAAAATCTCTAGACAACGACGTCAAAACACTCGTCGGTTCGTTCAAGGGCAAAGTCAGTCTCTTCGCCAAGAATCTCGACACCGGTGAAACCTACGCGTTCAACGCGGACGACCGTGTTCGCACCGCCAGCACGATCAAGATAGCAGTCATGATCGAAGCGTTCGCGCGCGTTGCCGAAGGGAAGATCAAATGGACCGACGAAGTGGTGCTCACGAAAGAGAAGAAAGTCTCCGGATCCGGCATCCTCACCGAACTCACCGACGGTCTGCGTCTGACGCTGCGTGACGCCGTCAACCTGATGATGATCCTCAGCGACAACACTGCGACAAACCTTGTTCTGGATGTGCTGACGACGGACGCTGTGAACGCGCGCATGGAGTCACTCGGTTTCAAAAACATCAAGATCATGCGCCGCATCGGCAGCGGTGGCGAGAGCGCCGCTGGAAAAGATCCCGAAAACAAAAAGTACGGGCTCGGCATGGCGACACCGCGCGAGATGGTTCTCGTGATGGAGAAACTGGAACGCGGCGAGGTCATCAGTGCCGCCGCATCGAAAGAGATGATCGACCTCATGAAACGCGAGCAGGGACGTAACGCGATCGGTCGCTCTCTTTGGAACGTGCCGATGGCCAGCAAGTACGGCGCACTCGACCGCCTCAGAAGTGCGGTAGGGATTCTCTATACGAAGAAAGGGAAGATCGCGATGGCGCTCTCTTGCGACGATATGCCGGAAACGATGTGGTCGGTAGACAATCCCGCCTATTTATTAATGTCACAGTTGTCAGCCACCCTGGCTGAAGGGTTGGCGTCAAGTAAGTAACTGCTCCAGCGCTTCCGATCCTTTTAATCCATGAAGCCCAATTATCTAGTTGGTTTTTTAGTGCTTTTGCTCATATTAGCGGCGACCTTGTTGGCGTCGCAGGCTGCAAACGATACGACCGCGATCGTCGGCGCGACCCTCATCGATGGTTCAGGACGCGCCCCGCTCGTGAATTCTGTGGTCATTCTGAAGGGTGACTCGATCGTCGCGGCAGGACAAAACGGCCGAGTCCAGGTTCCTGCGGGCGCGCGCGTAATCGAAGCGCGTGGACTCGTCGTCGCGCCCGGCTTCATCGATGCGCACAATCATTCCGATCGGGGCTTCACGACTGACCCTTCAGCAGCGTCACAGGTCTCGCAAGGCATTACGACTGTCGTCGTCGGTCAGGACGGCGGCTCGCCGTTTCCGGTTAGTGACTTTCTCTCCAGTCTGGAAAAGAACCCAATCGCATTGAACGTGCTCACGTTTGTGGGCCATGCAACGGTTAGATCTCGTGTGATGGGTGAAGACACTAATCGAAAGGCAAGCGCTGCTGAGATCGAAAAGATGCGCGGGCTTGTCGAGCAGGCGATGCGCGAAGGTGCGATGGGCTTGTCGACCGGACTCGAGTACGAAACCGGTAAACCTGCTTCCACGGAAGAAGTGATCACACTCGCCAAAGCAGCCGGCGCCTACGGAGGCATCTACATCAGTCACATTCGCGATGAGGCAGACAAGAGTTTCGAAGCACTCGCCGAGGCCATTCAGATTGGCCGCGAAGCGCAGATTCCGGTTCAGATCTCGCACATCAAACTCGGAACGGTGAAAGTTTGGGGTAAAGCGAAGGACGTCGTAACTCTGATCAACAAGGCGCGATCACGCGGTCAGGACGTGACTGCCGATTGTTATCCTTACGAGGCGTGGAGTTCGACGATTAGAGTCTTAATTCCGAGTGGACGTCACGAAGATCCAAGCGACGTCGCGCGTGGACTGGCGGATGTCGGAGGGCCGGAGAATGTCACTATCGTCAGTTGCCGCGCACATCCCGAGTATGAGTTCAAGACGATGGACCAGATCGCAAAACAGGAAAAGATCACTCCGGTGGAACTTTACATGAAAATCGTGCGCGATGGCGGCGCCGGAGTTGTCGGGCACACAATGAAAGAGCGCGACATTGAGGTTTTCTATCGCCAACCATGGGTGATGGTGAGCAGCGATGGCGGTATCGGATCGCGCCATCCGCGCGGTGCTGGTTCATATCCGCGTGTGCTTGGGCGATACGTTCGCGAGCTTCGCTGGCTAACGTTGAATGAAGCGATCAGGAAAATGACGTCGCTGCCGGCGCGGCGATTCAAATTGCGCGACCGTGGGTTGATTCGTGCCGGCTACAAAGCGGATCTAGTGTTGTTTGATTCGGATCGGATCGTCGACCGGGCAACGTTTCGAGACCCACAGTTGATCTCTGAAGGCGTGAAACGCGTGTTTGTGAACGGCGAGGAAGTTTGGACCGACGGCAGCGTCACCGGCCGCCGCCCCGGCAGACCTTTACGACGCAACTAGAAGGTGAGTATCGTTTTATATCGCTCGGAGGTTTTCATTTATGACACGTCGACAACGCATCATCCTGTTCATTGGAGCAATGGTCGTACTTCACACCGCGGCATTCGCGAAATTTCAAGAACCGTCTTCGCAGCCTGGTGTAGGTGTGGGGTCAGGTCGCATGTTCACCGTGTATGGTGACCTCCAGATGTTCGTATTGGATGGCTCTGCGCCGTCGAACACATTCTTCGATCTCATTCTTTATCCGCGTAACGGAAATGAGGCCGTCGCCCGTCAGCGCGTCGCCAGGGGTGGCCGCTATCGTTTCAACAACATTCCCGAGGGCAACTACCTCATGGCGGTTGAGTACAACAACGTCGAAATCGCGCGCGTGGCGATGTTGATATCGCAGAAAAAGCTTGAGCCCATCAGACAGGATATAGAGTTGGAATGGACTTCGACCCTGCGAAACACACTCGGCATTGTGCCGGCGCAGAACTCCTACACTCGCACGAATCAAAACCGCGAGCTTTACGAGAGAGCGATGAAGGAGATCAATAAAAGTGATTTGGTTAAGGCGACAGCAACACTCCGGTCGCTCGTCGAGGCAGACCCGAAAGACTTTCAGGCGTGGAACGAGTTGGGGATGGTTTATTTCATCCAGAAGAATTTTGGCGGCGCAGAGAGTAGCTACGGCAAGGCTATCGAACTAAAACCTGACAGCGTTACATCGCTCGTTAGCCTGGGGCGTGTGCGGCTCGCGCAAAAGAACAACGAAGGCGCGATTAAGATCCTGGAGGATGCACTGAAAGCGGACCCGAGGTCAGCGACAGCCAACTACTTCCTCGGAGAGGCTTATCTTGCTCTGAAAAAAGGTTCAGTCGCAATCGAGTATCTGAACCAGGCGATAAAGCTGGATCCGAATGGCATGGCGAACGCGCATCTGCGTTTAGCCACTCTCTACAACCTCGCGGGACACAAAAACCTGGCGGCGATCGAGTACAACGAGTTTTTGAAGAAGAGGCCGGAATACCCTGAGGCCCAGAGACTGCGAGACTACATCATCGCCAACAATCCGCGGAGAACAAATCGACCACCAAGCCCAAGTGCAAGTCCGGAACCGTAGGGACTATGATCTGACCAAAAGATAAACTCCGACCTTTCGATCGTCTCGTTCGACTACGTAAAAGTTCTCAACGGTGTAACCGGCGTTGAGCGCGCCAGTGAAAGCAGCGCGAGTTGGGTCGCGCCAGAGTTCCGGATTCGGTTCACCCGGAATCTCGATTACAACTTGGCTTTCATCCGTTTTATCTGTGTCTACAACTGGCTCACCATTTTGGCCCACTCGCACTAACGCAGGCGCTTCCGGCATACCAGACTCAACACGCTCACGATCGAGCAACCACGAAACCCATAAACGATCCGTGCCTGCGCGGTGCAAAAAGCTCGACGTCTCACCGTAGTAATTGATGAGGTACCGATCGGCGATCACGCCCAGCTTGTTGAAATTCAAATGCGCGTTGCGCGACTGCAACGGATCAAACGTCCAGGTAATTCGTTTTACACCCAGCGCCAAGGCGGCAGAACGCTGCGCCAGCTTCAACAAGTAACCAACATTCTGCGAGCGGTACTCTTTGGTCACGCCGAGCATGTCTGAATGAATGATCGTTTCGCCGTTCAGTATTCCCGGAAACCCAAACACAAATCCAACCATCCGGCCTTCCGCGAACGCGCCGATCAAAATCGCCCCCACCTCTTTTTGCGGCCGCAACGCGAGCACGGGCAGCACGTCGAGGTCCGACGAGCCCCAGATCTCACGCTGAAGATTTTCCACCTCGTGCATTTCGTCGAGGGTCTCGATGTCGCGGATAACGATGGTTTTGGGAGTGATACGCAGGTGGCCGCTCATTTGGGAGCCGTGCATTTAGATGAGTCCGGTGATCAGTTCTTTGAGCCAATTGATGTCGATGGGTTTGGTTACGTACGCGTCAAAGCCCGAGGCTTTTGCGTCAGTACGAAAACCAGTTTCCTGATGGGCCGTGACGGCGATGATGGGGACGTTTTTGAGTTCGCGTTTCTGCCGTATCAGTTTTGCAGCCGCGAAACCGTCCATGCGCGGCAGGGTCAAGTCCATGAGAATGACGTCGGGCGTGTCACGGACGGCGCTGGCGACCGCTGCGTGACCGTCTTCGGCTTCAAACACGATGAAGCCCTGGTCCTCCAGCGCGAGACGCATGAAATGACGCGTATCCTCGACGTCCTCGACCAGCAACACCTTGAGGTCTCTCGCATCGCGCTCTGCCATGGAGTTTGAATTGAAACACGGAATGACCTAATCTAAAAGCCCTTTCAAAGACAATCAGGCGAAACAAATTTCCGGCGGTCATCGTTAATGACCCCGAACGTCAATTTTCACTCCTATTTTGAGGCAGATCATGAAACGCATATTGATTCTAGTTGCTTTGGTGGGTCTCGCGGCCATCGCCGGCATCGTGGCCCGTTCCGCTGCTACCCGTAGCGAGATACGCGAATTCGTCTCGTCTAAAGAGCAAGGCGAGGTGCGCAAGGAAATCCGTGAGAAATATGAACTTGCGCCCGGTGCCACGGTGGAACTGCTTGGCCTGAACGGGTCAGTCAAGGTTGAGACTTCCGACACCAAAACTGCCGAGGTCAACATCGAACGCTTTGCCTCGGACGACGAAGCCCTGAACCGGCGCCAGATCGTCATCGAAGCGACCGCGAACCGTTTGACCATTAAAGGCGAGAAACGCAATAGCGGTTTCTTCTCGCGGTTCTTTGGTTCGGAAGCGCATGAAAAAGTTACCTTGAAGCTGCCTCGGCAAATCTCGCTCTACATCAAAGGCATAAACGGCAACGTGAACGTCGGCTCAGTTGATGGATCGGTCGACGTGGCTGGGATCAACGGTCGAGTGGAGATTGCGAGTGCCGCCGGTACCGCAAGCTTCACGGGTGTCAACGGTAACATTCAGGTCGCACTCACGCGGCTCGATTCGGACGGCATCGCGTTGAAGGGCATCAATGGCAACATCGAGTTGCAGTTGCCCGAGAACGTGAACGCTAGTCTCGAGGCGAAGGGCATGAATGGAAGGGTTGTTTCGGATGTGCCGTGGGTTTCGGTTGACGAACCCAAGCACGGATATTACTCGGCGCGCATCGGCAACGGTGGCAGCCCGATCACCGCGAAAGGCATTAATGGCAACATCCGTCTGACGAAAGCGGAGAAAGCGGTAGCACCAGCCGCTGCGGGTAACTAGAGACCAGAAACAGTAGCCACAAAAAGGCACAAAAGGCACAAAAGGGAACTCGCAACTAGATAGTCTGTGACCGGGTTCCTTTTTTGTGCCTTTTGTGCCTTTTTGTGGCTCTATTTGATCTTCGAGAACGGAATGTTCTGTATCGGATACTCTTTCCTATCGTTCGCGAAAAGTGCCTGCTTCCTTTGGTGGGCGTTGCGCAAACGCGACGACGGCAAGAAAAAGTAAGAGAAGGGCTACCGAACGCTCTCGTCTACGCATAGGTATCTCCTACGGAACACGGTTTTTAAAAACCAATTGACCTTCTAGAACTCGAACGGTTTTCGTGTCGTCAGTGTCGGCGCATTCCAGCCGCGCAGCTTTTCATTCCACTGCGGCAACGTTTGACTCAGAAACTTGTTCACGTCGCCCATTCGTGTGCGATACGCGGGTTGGATCTCGGCAAAGTATTCGCGCTGTCCGCGTGTTGGACCAAAGTTCCCACCGAGAGCGACGAACAGGCTACCGATGTCGTCGGCGACCTGGTCCTTCCCGGCGAAACCGAGACCTTCTTCGCGCGCCGCGAGTTTGTCCTGAAGCGCGTCCACTTCCTTGATGTAATCCTCGAGCGCCTTCATCAAATCCTTGTCGGGCTCTTTCGCGAGGTTCTTCATCGTAGTCTGCGCTTGCTTGAGTTGCTCCTTGATATTGTCGAGAAAACGCAACGACGTGTTCACCACCGTCTGCATGTCGCGCAGCTTGATCTGCATTTCGAGCGATTCTTGCAGTTCGGCGATCGGCGTGGTGACGCCGGGATCGAGCCTGACTTCCACGGGCTGCTCGTAGACCTTACCGCCGACAGTCATCTTCAAGGTGTAGGTTCCAGGCAGCGCTAGTGGACCACGCGGTCCAAAGCCGAAGGCGACTTGCTCCGGCGTTGGCGGACGGCGTATTTCCGGACCACCGAACCGCAGGTTCCACGTAATGCGATTCAATCCTTTCTCTCGCGAAGGCCGCTCAATGTCCTGCACGAGCTTCCCGTCGCGATCGAACACCTCCATCTTGAATTCAGCTTTCTCGTCGAGCTTTTCTTTGAGGTAGTAGGTGATCGTTGCGCCCGCGGCGGGATTTGGACCGGTGAACACTTTGTCGCCGATGCCGTAGCGCGTGAAGGTGCTGGCGAACCTCAAACCCGGACGCACGGGAAACAGATGCGCACTGCTGTCCAGAATCTGTGGCGTCATCTGCTGAATTACCGTCGCGTCGTCGAAGATCCAGATGCTGCGCCCGTGTGTTGCGAGGATCAGATCGTTCTCGCGTGGATGCACGACGATGTCGTGGATCGCCACGTTCGGCAGGTTTTTGAGATTTAAGGGGAGCCAGTTGCGACCGTTGTCATACGTGGCAAACAGACCGATCTCGGTGCCGGCGTAGATCAGCTTCGTATTCTTCGGATCCTCCCGAACGATCTGCACGTATGCCTTCGCGGGAAGATTGCCTGCGATGTTGGTCCAACTCTTTCCGCCGTCAGTGGTTTTAAAAATGTACGGGCGAAAGTCGTCGAACATGTGACGTTCGAACGAGACGTAGGCGGTGTTTGCATTCGTCCGTGATGGCTCGACGTGCGAAACGGGCGAGTTAGCCGCGAGACCGGAGACATTCTTGACGAGGTTGGCCCAGTTCTTACCGCCGTCGGTGGTCACTTGCAGGTTACCGTCGTCAGTGCCGACCCAGATCTGTCCTTTTTGAACTGGCGATTCACCGATGGTGATGATCGTCGAGTGATACTCGGCGGTTGAGTTTTCGATAGCGATAGGTCCGCCGGCGTCTTTTAGTTTTTCGGGATCGTTTGTAGTGAGATCCGGGCTGATCTGTTCCCAGGTCTTGCCGAAATCAGGCGTTTTGAAGAGAACGTTGCCGCCAAAATAAACCGTCGTCTTGTCGTGTGGTGAAAAGACGATGGGCGCGTTCCAGTTCCAGCGAAATTTCTGTCCCGCCGCTGGTCCACCGCCGCTGCCGCGGCCCCACGGATTCACTAATTGCTGCTCGCGTGTGCGAAAGTCGGTCCAAATAATGTTGCCGCCCTGCGATTCAGATAGATAAATGTCCGGATTATCCGGATGATTGATGACGTAAAAGCCGTCGCCGAAACTGACCATGCGCCAATCGTCGTTCATGATGCCGGACGGTTCGCGCGTGCGGCTCGGTCCGGTCCACGAACCGTTGTCTTGAAGGCCGCCCATCACGTAGTAGAACGGTTGTCGATTGTCGGCGTGGACCTGGTAAAACTGGCCCAGCGGCATGTTGTAAACAGCCTCCCACGATTCACCGCCGTCGTAGGTGACGCCGATGCCGCCGTCCTGACCGTGCCACATCCGTTTCGGGTTCTTCGGATCGATCCAGAGTGCGTGAAAGTCGATGTGACTGCGGCTCGTGATCGACCGAAATGTCCTGCCGCCATCGATCGAGACGAACAACGTCGACGCCACGGCGAAGACGCGGTTTTCGTTCGTCGGATCGACGCGCACGGTCGTGTAATAGAAACCACGCGAGACGATCGACTCCTGCTTCGAGACGTTGCGAAACGTCTCGCCGCGATCGTCCGAACGATAAAGCGTGCCGTCTTTCGCTTCGACGATCGCGTAGACGACATTCGTATTACTCGGCGCGACGCGAATGCCGATGCGGCCCATCAGTTTCGGCAATCCGTTCTCCAGTTTTTTCCACGTGCGCCCGCCGTCGATCGATTTATACACGCCGCCTTTCTCGCTGCCACTGCGATGCGTCCACGGTTTGCGCTCAAAACTCCACATGCCGGCGTAAAGAATGTTTGGGTTGGCGAGATCGATGTCGAGGTCGGCGACGCCGTGCTGGTTGTCGATATAGAGCGTCTTAGTCCATGTCTTGCCGCCGTCGGTTGTCATGAACACACCGCGTTCTTCGTTTGGACCAAACGCGTGTCCGAGCGCGCCGATATACACGATGTCGGGATTTTGCGGATGAATCGCGATGGCGGAAATGCGTTCGGATTCTTTGAGACCCATGTGCTGCCACGTCTTGCCGCCGTCATTCGACTTGTAAACACCATCGCCGAACGAGACGCTGTTGCGCGTGTTTGACTCGCCGGTGCCGACCCAGACCACATCAGGATTACTCGGCGCGAGCGCGATGTCGCCAATCGAGATCGTTCCCTGGCGTTCAAAGATCGGGGTCCACCTCACACCGCCGTTTGTCGTCTTCCACAAACCGCCGGAAGCACTCGCGACATAAACCACGTTCGGATCGCCGGGCACGCCTTCAACGTCGGCGATGCGTCCGCCCATGATCGCCGGTCCAATGCTGCGCCACTCGAGTCGCGAAAAAGCTGTTTCCAACGGTGACTTCGGTTGCGCGCCGTTCTGCGCGGCGACGTTGATCACGCAAGCGACCAAACAGATGACGGCAAAGGGGAAACGAAAGCGCATGGTGTTCTCCTAATCAGTGAAATTCGTGGTAGTCTGGGGCGCAATTATGACATTTCCCCTAACAGATCGCACCAAACTTAAACGTCTCCCGAAACGCGGCCACTTCGATCGCGAAACTGTCTACGGAATTCTGGACGAAGGTTTCATTTGTCATATCGGTTTTGTAGTTGACGAGCGTCCGGTCGTGATACCGACCGGCTATGCGCGTGTTGAGGACAAGCTTTACATTCACGGTTCGCAGGCGAGCCGCATGTTGCGCACGCTCGCCGGTGGACTCGACGCGTGTGTGACAGTGACGCTGCTTGACGGTCTCGTGCTGGCGCGATCAGCTTTTCATCATTCGATGAACTATCGATCGGTGGTTGTGTTTGGACGTGCGACGCTCGTTGAAGATCCGGAGGAGAAGATGTCTGCGCTGGTTGCGCTGTCGGAACACATCATTCGCGGACGGTGGAACGATGTGCGTGAGCCGACTGAGTTGGAGATGAAACAGACGACTGTGCTGTCGTTAACACTCGAAGAGGCATCGGCGAAGATCCGCACTGGTCCACCACTCGACGACGAAGAAGATTACAGTCTGCCGATGTGGGCCGGCGTCGTTCCCTTGAAACTCAGTGCCGGTGAACCTGTGAACGATCCGCGTTTACCGGAGGGCACTCCGGTCCCTGATTACGCTAAAAACTACAAACGATGATCATTGGTCATTTGTCATTGGTCATATATCATTGGTCATTTGTCACCATTCTCCGCTTAGATCGCGCTGTCCTTCTTCAAATGACAAATGACAAATGTCAAATGATATATGACCAATGACTACCTCTTAATTGCTTCAATCAGCACGCGTCCGGTTGCACTCGAGGGCCTCGTTATGCGGAGAAGGGCCGCTAGTGTGGGCGCGATGTCCGCGGGAGTTGCCGGTTCGAGGTAACGACCGGGAATCACGCCCGCGCCCATGATGATCGTCGGCACATGCGTGTCGTAAGAATACGCTGAGCCATGCGTGGCTGTGATTGTGTCGCCGAGGTACTTGAACGGTTCGGCAATGAGCACGACGTCGCCACTGCGCGACGGATAAAAACCATGCAACACACGGCGCTCGATCGGATCCGTGATCGACGTGGCGCCACGCAGCAGTTGCGCTCGCGTGAAGTATCGCGCGACGCCCGTCACCGTCAGCGCCGCCGTTCCCACCACTTGCGCCAACTCTTCGGCATTAACTTTATCGCGCTCCAACGCAGCATAGTTGAAATAGATGTTTCCGTTCATGAAACCATCGCGCGCTACGCCGTTGTCGTTGAACTTGTAAATGTAATCTACAGTCGGATCGGGTGAGGTTCCGTTCGGGTTATATTTCGCTTTGATTGCAGCGCGAATGGCATTGAGTAGGTCCGTGGTTTTTATCCGTGCGCCGCCGAGACCGATCGCGCCGGCGTGCTCGGGAATCGGAGCCACACCGTGATCGGCCGTGAACGCGATCAGCGTGTTCGCGAGTCCCACTTTGCTCTGGACGAAATCAAGCAGCGTCGCGATCTGACGATCCGTATGCAACGCGACGTCCATTGCTTCGTGACTGTATGGTCCGTAGCGATGGCCCACGTAGTCGTTTCCTGAAAAACTGACGGTGAGCACGTCGGTGTCATCGTCCTGACCTAGTTGTTCGTTTGAGATCGTCTGTTGAGCGAATGAGAGAATCAGTTCGTTACTGAATGGCGAGTGGTCGAAGGCGTTGTAGAAAGCGGGACCGGGCGCGCTCGCTCCGCCGGTGACCGTGTGCGGAAACGAGTTCGTGTCGCCGGCCGCGGTAACTGTTTCCCACGTCGGCGAATCAGGCCCGGCCCGTTTTATGTACTCGCTCTCGGACAGCAAACGTTCCCATTTTTTTCCGAAATACTGATCTGCCGGACGCGGGTTGTTGAAGTTGCTGACCCAGGCCGGAAGCTGATCGAAGTAATAAGTCGAGGACACCATCGTGCCCGACGTGATGCTGAACCAGTACGCTGCATTCGCATTGCGGCCCGCAGGAAGAATAGCTGAACGATCCTTAATTGAAACGCCGATCACCTTCGAACGATCATTAGTGACCAACCGAAGTTCGTCGCCGACGGTCGAACTCATCAACCGGCGCGGGCTTGAACCTCGATCGTCCGGCTTGCCGCCGAGCAGTTTTTCCGAAGTATCAGAAACGCTCGATACGCGGTTACCGGTGAAGCGATCGGGCCAGTCGTTGCCCACGATGCCAGTCTCCGCCGGGTAAGCACCGGTCATCATCGTGCCGTGACCGGGCGCGGTGTAAGTAGGGAAGTGATCGTAGTTTGATTGCGTCCAGGACGCGCCTTCGCGCATTAACCGTCGCAAGCCGTTGGCTACGAAGAGATCGCCGAAGCGTTCGAGGTAGTCGTAACGAAACTGGTCCACGACGATTAGCAGCACCAGTCGCGGCCGCTTTGATCTGGTGTTTTCAGGTTGTGGCCGCCGTTGGCCTGATGAGATGACAACGAGAACCAGCAACAGAGAAAGAGCGAGTGTTTGGCGAAACACGCGACGCAGATTCATGTGGCGCATGTTAACCGAACGCGAGTAAAAAACGTGAGACGCGAAAAGAGGTGTCTTAATTTGCCGGCATTCTCTGCGTTACCTCTGCGGTCCTCCGCGACTCGGCGGTAAAACCCGTTTATTCGTAACGCAGCGCGTCAATCGGATCCAACGCCGCCGCTTTCCGAGCCGGGTAGTAGCCGAAGAAGATTCCCACTGCCGCGGAGAAGATCACCGAACCGACGATTGCCATCATCGACACAAGCGTGGGCCAGCCCAGCATCGCCGGTATGGCCAGCGATAAGCCGACGCCGAGAATGATGCCCATCGTTCCACCCGTCAGGCTCAGCACGATCGACTCGATCAAAAACTGACTCCGAACCGCCGACGAACGCGCGCCGATCGCCATGCGAATGCCGATCTCGCGCGTACGCTCGGTGACTGACACGAGCATGATGTTCATGATCCCGATGCCGCCGACGAGCAGCGAAACACCGGCGATGCACGCCAGCAGGATCGTCATCGTGCGGCTGGTTTCGTTAGCGGCTTCCGCGACGTCCGTCATATTGCGGACGGTAAAATCATCCGGTTCGCTGGCGGTCAGTTTGTGACGCTGACGCAGCAATTCGGTGATCTGCGATTGCGCGGTGTAAGTCGCGTCCTGTGAAATCGCAGAAACGTAAGCAATCTGAACACGATCGCGCCCAAGCACTTTCTTTTGCACGGTCGTGTATGGAGCAAACGCGATGTCGTCCTGATCACGGCCCTGCGGATCCTGTCCCTTCCCGGCCATAACTCCTACAACACGGAACGGCAGATTCGAGACGCGAATCGTTTGGCCCACCGGGTCACCGCCTGCGTAAAGCGTGTCAGCCAACGTTTGACCGATGACGATCACGCGCGCTGCCGTGCGCACATCTGAGTCAGTAAAGAATGCTCCGCTTTGAATCGACCACTTGCGAATGTCGGGATACTGTTCGCTGACGCCCTGGAGCGAAGTGTTCCAGTTCATGTTGCCGGCGATAAGCTGCGCTCGCGTGTTCACTGACGGCGTCACCATCGACACACTCGGAACTTCGCGTTTGATAGCCTCGAGATCGTCAACTGTCAGCACGTTGTTGCCGGTATCGCCCGTGCCACTGCGCACGCCGCCAACGTTCTGCGATCCCGCGCTGACGAAAAGCAGGTTCGTGCCGATGCTGTCGATCTGCGCCTGAACAGACGCCGACGCGCCCTGTCCGATGCTAACCATCGCAATCACCGCCGAAACGCCGATGATGATTCCAAGCATCGTCAAAGCCGCGCGCATCTTGTTGCGAACAAGAGCACGAAACGCGACACGAATGATCATTAAGAGGTTCATTGGTTACTCGTGATCTTCTTCCTCGTCCTCGTCGTCGATGACGGGCATGTTCTTCAGTTCCTCAGCAGCGTCGCGTTTGTTTTCGACTCTATAGTCGCTCTTGATCTTTCCGTCCTTAAATACGATCACGCGATCGGCGAACTGCGCGATGTCCGGCTCGTGCGTAACGAGCACGAGCGTGATGCCGCGTTCACGATTCAAGCGCTGGAAGATTTCCATCACTTCAACCGACGTGCGCGAATCGAGATTACCCGTCGGCTCGTCGGCGAGAATCAACGCGGGATTGTTAACCAGGGAGCGGGCGACGGCGACACGCTGTTGCTGACCTCCCGATAACTGATTCGGGTGGTTTTGCTCGCGCCCCGCGAGCCCAACCGCAGCTAATGCCTCCGTAGCCCGCTGTCGACGCTGCGCTGCATCAACACCTAGATACAGCATCGGCAATTCAACATTCTCAAGCGCCGATGTGCGCGAAAGCAGGTTAAAACCCTGAAACACGAAACCAATCTTCTGGCAGCGAATGTCGGCGCGCTCGTCTTTCGACATCTGCGAAACGTCTTCGCCGTCAAGGATGTAAGTGCCGCGCGTTGGGCGGTCCAAACAACCGATGATATTCATGGTCGTCGACTTACCCGAACCCGACGCACCCATAATTGCCACAAACTCGCCTTCGCGAATGGTCAGTGATACTCCGCGCAGCGCGTGCACATCTACATCGCCCATCGTATAGGTCTTGTGAATGTGGTCCAACTGGATCACCGGCCGCGCTTCTGGCACGTTGCGAGCAGCGCCGGATTCGACGTGTTGGACTTGTGTTGTTACAAAGTTATACATTATGTTCCTCACACGGATTAACACGAATTTATCTTCCGCGACCACCACCGCCAACGCGCGGCGCGTTACCAAATCCCGGCGGACGCGACTGATTATTCTGCGAAGAAGCAGTCGATCCGGAGACAGTCTGGCCGGTAATGACCATATCGCCTTCCTTCAAATCTCCCTCAACAACCTCCGTCGCAGCACCATCGCTTAATCCGACTTTGATCCGTTTTCTTTCCAGTTGGCCGTCTTGGCCCAATATCCAAACAATCCGTGTTTGACCTTCAAGTACCGGTGCTGAAGCCGGCGCGAAATTACTGTTGTCTCCTTGCTGACGTTGACGTCGCTGACCCTGGCCCTGTCCTTGGCCCCTCGCCCTGCGTTCCACTCGCGTTACGAGTGCGCTGTCGCGTACCGTCCTGCGGGGTAAACCGGAGCGCCGAGTTCGGCACCTTCAACACATCATTGCGCTCGTCGATAGTGATCGTCAGGTTCGCCGTCATACCCGGCTTCAACTTCTGCGCGGGATTCTCGACGTTAATCACGACGTTATAAGTAACGACGTTCTGCACGTTAACCGGATTCAACCGCATCTCGGCAATCTTGCCGTCGAAATCCTTGCCCGGAAACGCGTCGACCGTGAACTTCACCGACTTCGCCTGCTCAACCAAACCAATATCGGCCTGGTCGATGTTCGCGATGACCTGCATCTGCGTCAGGTCGTTCGCGATCGTGAAAAGCGTCGGCGCAGACAAACTCGCCGCCACGGTTTGACCAACGTTCACGTCACGCGAAACAACGACGCCATCAATCGGCGACGTGATTGTCGTGTGACTGAGATTTACTTCCGACAAACTGAGTGCAGCCTGGGCTTGCTGCACCTGAGCGGCGGCTTGTTGTACCTGTGCCTGAGACTGTTCAACCTGCGCCTGCGACTGTGCTACTGCCGCCTGCGATTGCGCGATACCGGCGCTCGAAGCCGATTGCTCGGCGAGCTTTGCCTGGTCCAACTGCGAAACAGCCTGGTTGTATCTTGCTTCCGCGGTTTTGTACGTGGTCACTGCCACGTCGTAATCGCGCTGCGCGATCACGCCCGCTTTAAGTAGCGATTCCTGTTGTTTCAACAAACTCAGCGCGTCGTCCTGCTGTGCCTTCAACACTGCGACGTTCGCCTGTGCGCCGGAAACACCGGCTTGATTGTTTTGTACTGTCGATCGCGCGGCCAAACCTCTCGCCTGCGCGTCACTCACGCCTGCACGCGCATTAACCACCGCGGCGCGGGCGTTTGCCAAACTCGCCTGTGCCTGCTGGAGGTTTGCTCTTGCCTGATCAACCTGTGCTTTTGCGGTTGACGGATCGAGCTGCGCCACGACCTGTCCTTTTTTAACGACTGAATTGAAGTCAGCATAAAGCGCGGAGATAGTTCCCGATGCCTGGCTGCCGACCTGAACGGTCGTCACAGCTTGCAATGCGCCAGTTGCGGTGACTGTGTTGCGCAAGTTGCCGCGGTCTACGCGCGCGGTCATGTATTGCGGCGTGCTCGCGTCGCTGCCCCAGAAAAAGAAGCCGGCGAGCATCACAGCGGCCATCATGCCGCCGCCGATAAAAAGTTTCTTTTTACCCGCAAGCAACCTGGTCCAAAAACGTCGCAGCAACGCGGCATTCACACCGGTGCTCAGGCCAGTGACAAGCGGTTGATTCTTGAAAGTTTGTGTCGACATTCGGTTCCTACCTCAACAAGCCAGACACCGTCCAGCATCAGTTGGTTACAGTTAAAACGTTGATTTTTAAAGGCGATGCGACGGGCTGCCTATATGAATATGCGGGCCGGTAGAAACGCCCGGAATCGCACCTCTGAAAGCGAGAAACGGAATGCCGGCGTTTTGCAAATAGGCGATTAACGCGCGTCCCTCGTTGCTGTCGGGATGAAGCCCAACATCAACTGCGTGACGGTGATCCCAACCCATACGGTTGTGAGTTGCACTTTGACCGATCGTGCTGGTTGGTAGTGCACGTCCGAAAGTCTTAGAGAAAAACTGCTGCACCATGCCGAGGTTACCGAGCGACCAGCTTCCGGCGGTTGAACGCATCATGAGGGTTGGCTTGACGAGTGTCTTGACAACGGGTGTAGCTTTCTCCAGTTGTTCCGCTTTTGCCGCGAGATCCTGTGCTTTCTTGATCTCTTCAACTCGCGTCTTTGCAGCAGTTAATACCTGCTCGGCTTTCTCGAGTTCAATTCGCGCAATTAATCCCTCTGAATAGAGCTGGCGTAGTAAATCCGTGTTTTTAGTAAGTTTGTCGATATCGGTCTCCTGGGCAAAGGTAGCCGCGGAACCGAGAAAAATAATGGCTGCGAGTACGAATATCTTCTTCACTCTGTGAAAGACACTGATTTACACGGATTGGTTACACGGGAATGTAACCGATTCGGGAAACGAGGTGTCTTACCAGTCGGGACACTCCCCTGGAATTAAGTTAAAGGACACTAGGAGTAAGAAAATCGAAATGAACAAACCAGGACGGTTTAAGACACTTGCAATCGCTACTCTCTCGGCCATTGCTTTAGCTGCTTCGATTGCTGTTGCCCAGACGGTTACACCCAGAACAACAATCGAACACAAGGTCAACGTCGCGAATGGCGTGGCCGTCGAGGCGATCACAAAGGCAGTGAGAGGAATGCGCGATGGCGGGTTCTTCAGAGGCCTGAATTTAACTGACGACCAGAAAGCAAAGATGAAACAGATCCGCGAGAGCTTTGCCCAGACCAACAAGCCGTTGCGCGAACAGCTTCACGCCAAACGGCAGGAGTTGCGTCAGGCGAGCGAAGGCGGTACGTTCAATGAAGCACTGGCTACTCAGAAACTGACGGAAATGGCTCGCCTCCAGGCCAAGCTGATGGGTGAGCGGAACAAGCTCCATCAGGAGATGCTTTCCGTTTTGACAGCTGAGCAGAAAGCCCAGTTGGAACAGGCGAAAGCGCAGTTCAGAGAAACGCGAACAGCGGAAAGCTCAGCGTGGCGAAAGGCGCGGACGCCAGACAAGCAGTAAGCGTCTCCCCCCGCTTCTTTGGAGTGCGCCGTTTGTCGGCGACTTGGTTAGAGCAGTGACAATCGACCGCACTCCAGAGAAGTGTAAAAGATGAGGACCGCAACTGACGAGTGGGCTCGAACAGGCCTTGGATCTCGACCTGGCGCGACAAGCGCAGGACGGCGACGAGTCTGCCTTTGCGGAAATAGTCAGACGTTATAGCCCGCGAGTGTTTAGCGACGCGAGCCGGTTTTTTCGGAGCGAAGTTAGGTGGAAGAAGCGGCGCAGGAAGTTTTTTTGAAAGCGTTTACGCAGCTCGGGAGTTTTGAAGGACGCGGCTCGATGGAGGGTTGGTTGACACGAATCGCCACCAACACTTGTTTGAATATGATGAGGGGATCGAAACGGCGGCCCGAGTTGACGGTTTCGGATCTAGTGAAGACGAAGACGAGCTGGATGGACCAGCAACTTCGGATCCGGAGTAAATGATCGGTTGAAAACAGTATGGTTGCGGCGGATTTGGCGGATAGATTGTTCGGTATGTTGTCGCCGGAAGATCAGCAGACGTTGTTGATGATCGATGGTGAGAAGGCGTCGATTAAGGAAGTGGCGGAAGCGACGGGATGGTCGGAGTCGAAAGTGAAGGTCAGAGCGTTTCGCGCACGGAAGAAGGTTCGAGAAGCGATGGAGAGGTTATTGAGTCATAAAGGTAACGACAGCTGAGAGAGGTGAGCAGATGAAAGAGCATCACATCACTGAAGTCATGGATAGCGTGGCATTGGCGAGCCTTTCGCAGAGAGAGCTCGACGAATTGAAGGCACATGCGCGGGATTGTGCGACGTGCGAAGCCGCCTTCGAGGCAGCACAGCTCTCAGCATTGGTTATTAAGCAGCGCGCGCAGGTTAAGATCGAGCCGTCGCCGTTTTTTCACACGAGAGGTGCTGGCGGCGTTGCGGGAGCGCCAGAAAGTGGAAAGCGTGCCTGCGTTCGCGCGGTTGTGGAAGTCGGCGAGTGCGCTGGTTTCCTCAATGGCACTGGCGACGGTCGCACTCGCAGTGCTGAGTTTTATGTTTATCCCGATCCAGCGACCGCGGTGACTGAACAGCTAGCGTCGGTGGACGCTGCGGAGGCGGTAATCTTCGGTCAGGAGCCGATGAACAGTTAACTTACGAGCAGGTGCTCGCTACGATTTACGAAGAAGGTGACGACGCGAGGTAATCATGGACAACGATCACTAAGAACAGATGGCAGGTTCGCGGTGCGGCTGCTGATTATCTTCGTGCTTGGTTTTGCGGCCGGTATCCTCGCGCTCAACGTCTATCGGGGCGTAGCAGGCGGCCCGGATCGCGCGATCGATTTGAGCAAATGGCGGAACGTCTGAATCTCAACGCGGATCAGAAGACCAAGGTCCAACAGATTCTCAGCGACACGAGAGAGCAGTTACGAGCGCTCCGTCGTGAATCGGAACCGAAGTTTGACGAGATTCGCCGGCAGGCAGACACGCGTTTGCAGGAAGTGTTGACGCCCGAGCAGTGGCAACAGTTTCAAAAAGAGCGACAGGAGATGCGCGGACGGCGAGGTCGTGGTGGTCCAGGTGGTCCACGCGGCGATCGACCCTAGGCATTTATCATTGGTCATTTGACATTTCTCATTTGTCATTTAAGAGGCCTGTTACGCCTTGCGTCCTCCGTTTCGTAAATGACAAATGAGAAATGTCAAATGATATATGACCAATGATTAGGGTTTAATGATCGCCTTCAGAACGCGACCTTCGGACACAGCAGCGAGCGCTTCGTTCGCGGCTTCTAAATGATAAGAATCTAATCTAAATTCCGCCCACATCTCCGACTTCTCTGACGCAAGCTGCGCGCTTCGATAGAAGTGAGAGAAGTCGGAACCCCAGCACCCACGCACGTCCAGATGCTTCTTGTTTAGATCGAGATGAGGATTGAATGAAGTCTCACCGTGGTCTGTGTACTGGCCCACGACGACAAGGGTGCCCGCATCGCGCGTGAAGCGCATGGCCTGGGCGACGGCTTCCGGCGCGCCAGTGGCTTCGATCGTCACGTCCGCGCCGCGTCCACTTGTTCGTTCGCGCACCCAGCTTAAACGTTCATCCGCATTATGCGTTTCGATGTTCAGCGTCCCTGTGGCGCCCGCTTGTTTTGCTGCGTCGAGGCGGGCCTCCGGTGCACCGATACAAAGGACACGTAGTGCACCGCGCATGCGCGCCATGAGGACGGCATTCACGCCTACAGGACCGGAGCCAAGGACGAGAACTGTATCGCCGATTCGGATGTCGCCGCGTTCAATCGCGTGCAGTGAAGTAGGTAACGCACAACCGCCGGCCATGAATGTTTCCGGCGTAGCGTCGAGTCTGATGCAGCGTGTTCCGGGTTTCAAATAGATGTGAGTGGCCCAACCACCGCATAGTCCATCATCGAGCCCGTAGGTGATGCCATACACTTTTCGCTGCGGGCAGCGAGTCGAAGCTTTTGCGACCAGGCAGTACCAACACGCATTGCAGGTGCGATGGACATCGAGAAACGTCACGCGATCGCCTTCGCGAAACGGTTTGCCATCGATGTCGAGCACTTCGCCGCGAATCTTCTGTAGCCGGCCCACTGAAACGTGACCGGGGACGAGTGGATACGGCACACCTGCGAGATGGCCGCGTTGCAAATAAACATCAGTTCCGCAGACCTCCGACAACTCGACTTCGAGCAGTGCCGAAATCCCTTTCGAGATCCGGCTCGTCAACTTCTCGCAGCTCGACAGGACTGTTTGGTTCAGGAATAACGGCGACAATTGGCATTTATAGGCCTCACTTGAACGGAGGACATAATATCTGTATAAGAAGCTCCGTGCCACAGAGTCGTCATCGAAAAATCAACCGGGCGCGCAAGCGACCGCGAAATCCAAACGCACCTCCAAGTCCAGCCGCGAAGGCACAGAACACGCGAAATCAATATCTTCGCCTCGGCGCGATTACCCTGGTCTTATTGGTCGCCGGGTCGGCGGTGATCTACGTCATCACGCGGCGCGCGAATCCTGCCGCAGCGGAAGTTACGACTGATTCCGGACTCAAATATGTAGATTTGAAAGTCGGGGATGGTCCAAGTCCCAAGCCAGGCCAGACCGTGTCCGTCTTTTACAGGGGCACGCTGGAAAATGGAATGGAGTTTGACAGCACCAAAAGGCCGGATACCGGCCGAATTTCGTCTTGGCGTGGGAGCTGTGATTAAGGGTTGGGACGAAGGTCTGATGACGATGAAAGTCGGTGGAAAACGGAAGTTCACGATTCCCAGTGATCTCGCTTACGGACCCGTGGGCCGTCCTCCCAAAATTCCACCCAATTCCACGCTCCTTTTCGACGTCGAGCTCGTCGGCGTTAAGTAAGAGAAACATTGCACTAATATTGTGTTTTCAATTTCTAGTCGCCTCCTGCAAGGCGCCTGTAGTAGATTTGATCTGCTCTCTCCTCTTGTCCCCTCAGCTGAATTTCTATTAAGGAGCATGCCATGAGCAAATTCATTCAGAAAGCGACATACGCCGCATTCTTGTCCCTACTTGTGCTGGTCCTGGCGACCGGCGCCTTCGCGCAAGGCAAAAGTAAAGGAGGAGGGGGCGGTCAAGGCGGTGGCAGCGGTCGCGGAGGTGGACCACCGACCGGAGCCGGCGTCGATCGTGGACTCGGCAACGCGTCAGAACGTTCCAAGGGACGCTCGGATGACGGACTGGGCAATGCCTCTACTAAGTCGAAGGGCCGATCCGACGAAGGACTTGAACGTGCCCGTCGCGCTAACGACAACCTGCGCCGCGCGGACGACGATCTTCGCGATCATCCAGGCATTCCGCGGACGCTGCGCACGAACGCGAACGATCTCCGTGCGGGCTACCAGGCAGCGCTGGTGACAAATCCGGACCTCAAGTTTGGCAATTACGTTTCAGCGACTCGGCTCTCGCAGAATCTTGGCAGCCGACATCCAAACATCACCCGCACTGCGATTCTCAACGGACTAGCGTCAGGAAGAAGTCTCGGTCAAACGTTGCAGGATCTCGGTTTGAACGACCGCGAATCAAATGATGCGCGCAAGCAAGTGGAGCGAGAACTTAAAGAAGCGCGCAAGATGAAGTAGGGAATTTCGGAAATGCGAAAAATGCGGGATTGCGAAAATTTCGCATTTCGCATTTCGCAATTCCGCATTTTCGCATTTCACGTTAATCTCCTCACATGAGCCAGAACACCGTAACAATTACTGATAATCGAACCGGCAAACAGTATGACCTGCCGATCGAGAACGGCACGATCCGCGCGATGGATCTGCGCCAGATCAAGGTCGCTGATGACGACTTTGGTCTAATGACTTACGACCCCGCATTCATGAATACCGCTTCATGCAAAAGCCGCATCACTTTCATCGATGGCGACAAAGGTATTCTCGAGTATCGCGGTTACCCGATCGATCAACTGGCGGAAAAGAGCACGTACCTGGAAGTTGCTTACCTGCTGCTTCACGGCGAACTACCGAACGACTCGCAACTCAAAGAGTGGACTAGGAACATCACGTATCACACCTTCATCAACGAAAGCATCAAGAAGGTGATCGACGGTTTCCACTACAACGCGCACCCGATGGGCATGTTTGAAGCGACCCTCGGTGCGCTGTCGACTTTCTATCCTGACGCAAAAGACATTTTTAACGTGGAGTCTCGCTGGAAGCAGATCTACCGGCTCATCGCGAAAGTGCCGACGATCGCGGCGTTCGCGTTTCGTCACCGCATCGGCATGCAGTACTCGTATCCTGATAACGATCTGAGTTACGAAGGCAACTTCCTCAACATGATGTTCAAGACGACGGAGCTGAAATATCAACCCAATCCGGTTTTGGAACGAGCGCTCACTGTTCTTTACATCCTGCACGCGGATCACGAACAGAACTGTAGTACGAATGCGATGCGTAGTATCGGCAGCGCGCACACCGATCCGTTTTCGTCACTCGCGGGAGCCGCGGCAGCGCTGTATGGCCCACTGCATGGCGGCGCAAACGAGATGGTGCTGCGCATGTTGAAAGAGATTGGGTCAGTCAACAAGGTTCCCGAGTACATCGACCGCGTGAAAGCCGGCGAGTTTCGTCTGATGGGCTTCGGTCATCGCGTCTACAAGAACTACGATCCGCGCGCGCGCATCATCAAGCAGGTGGCTTACGAAGTGTTCGAAGTCACAGGCAAAGATCCGTTACTGGATATCGCTCTCGAGTTGGAACGGATCGCGCTTGAGGACGAATACTTCGTCAAACGACGGCTGTATCCGAATGTAGATTTCTACTCGGGAATCATTTACCAGGCGATGCGTTTCCCGGTGGACATGTTTCCGGTGATGTTTGCGATTCCGCGCACGTCGGGCTGGCTGGCGCAGTGGGTCGAGTTGCTGGAGGATGAGGAACAGAAGATCGCGCGGCCGCGGCAGGTTTACCTGGGCCATGGCACGAGAGATTACGTGCCGCTTAACCGAGAGGAAATAGTAACCACAAAGAGGCACAAAAAAAGCCCTGCTCCTTTTGTGGCTTACTCGAGCATGCGCGCGGCGATCTCTTTCAAAAGCTTCGCGCAAACTGTCCCGGTGATGTGAAGCGGATCCATGCGCGGATTGAATTCCACAATGTCCGCGCCGACCACGTTCCCCTTCATGCGTTGAATCAAGTCGATTGCCTGGCGAGTGGACATCCCACCTGGTTCACGATGCGACACGCCAGGCGCGAACGCCGGATCCAGCGCATCGATGTCGAATGAGATGTAGACCGGCGAGTCAAACACGAGTTGCAGATTATCGCGCAACTGGTGCATCTCGATTACTTCCACGCCAAACTTCTTCACCTGTTCGCGCTGGTGCGTATTGAAGGTGCGAATTCCAACCTGGACCAGTCGCTTCACCAGCTTGTCTTCCATGACACGCGCAAATGGACTCGCGTGCGAATTACGATTGCCCTGGTAGTTGTCGTAGAGATCGGGATGCGCGTCGAAGTGAAGGATGCTGAGGTCTTTATACTTTTGCGCGAACGCACGAACAATCGGATACGTGACCGAATGATCGCCTCCAAGCGAGATCGGCGCGAGACCGTCGGCGATTAGCGTGTGCACCGAGTTCTCGATCAGAGTGTGCATGTTACTGCCTGAGACGGGTTCGATGTCGCCGGCGTCGAAGAAGGTGGAATCGTCAGAGAGGTCGGTGCCGTTCTCGCTGAACAGGTTCCACGCGTCTGAACGAAGCGCGGCGCGAATTTGCGGCGGCGCGTCGGCGGCGCCTTTGGTGAATGACGAGTTCTCGTCGTAACGAATTCCGAGCAGGGCAAGTTTGTTTGGCATGGATTTGGGATGATCCGGGGAACTAAGATGGTACAGGCGGCAGGGCTCGAACCTGCGACCTTCTGATTCGAAGTCAGACGCTCTATCCAACTGAGCTACGCCTGCATGACGGCTAATTTAACCACAGATCTACGAATCTGTGTAATGCGTGCTTACTTGCCCTGGAAGTTCTTGCGTACGAAGGCGACCAGTTCCGCTATTTCTTCGGCGGATAGTTTGTCTTTGAACGCGGGCATCTCTTCTTCGCCGCCGGTAACGATCTTGATCAGCTCGTCGTCAGTGTGCTTGACTGCATGAGCGGCCTTCAGCGAAGGAACTCGAAGCCGCTTGCCTTCAACTGTCACCGTTCCACCTTCACCGCTTGGACCATGGCAGGTCTCGCAGTTTTTCGTGAAGTTTGTCTGCGCTCTGGCTGACGCGTCTACCGGCGCTGGGGATGTTGCAGCTGCGGGTGAAGCAGTCCTGGTCGCGGTTGAGGTGTTTGTCGGTGTTGCAGTTTCAGTACAAGCAATACCAAACAATGCGATCGCGGCACACGTTAGCACAAGCGAGATTAGTTTCATTAGACAGTTTCTCCGTTTTTTGTTTTGCGGCCACAGATTAGCATAGAGCGCTATATAGACGCGCCAGCGCCAGGCTTTCTTCCCCGGTTGCAATCGGCCACCAGACTGGGCAGAATAACTTCGCATCGCCACATCTATCCAGGGTCAGTCTTTTTTCAGAGGTAAACTCAACATGGTTAGCGATAAGGATCCAGGTAATGCCACTCGTGGTTCTCTTCGTCTTGCCCCCAGTCATACAGAAGTAGAAGTAGAAAAAGCCAAGCTTCCCCGACAGTTCGTCAATTTCACTTTCTATAAAGCGCGACCGGAGTGGCGGTTGCTTTCGGATGCGGACAAGCAACGTTCCCGCGAAGCTTTTGTAAAGACAGTCGAAGAGTTTCGATCCTCCCTCTTGATTCATTCCTATTCGACAATCGGATTGCGCACCAACGTGGATTTCATGATCTGGCGCATCGGTTACGATCTCGAACCGATTCAGGAGATGACGTCTCATTTGAATCGAACGGAGATGGCGAAGTACATCGAACCGTCGCAGTCGTTTCTTTCGATGACCAAGCGCTCGATGTACATCGACAAAGACAATCCCGAACACGTGGAAGATCGGCTGCACATCATTCCCGGCAAGTCGCAGTATCTTTTCGTTTATCCGTTTGTGAAAACGCGAGAGTGGTACTCGCAGCCTGGCGAGAAGCGACAGGAGATGATGGACGAACACATCCGCATCGGTTCCAAGTATCGTTCAGTCAAACTTCACACGACGTACTCGTTTGGTCTCGACGATCAGGAATTTGTCGTCGCATTTGAGACCGATTATCCGTCTGACTTCCTGGATCTGGTCCAGGAGCTGAGAGAAACGAAAGCGAGTTCTTTCACCCTTCGCGACACCCCGATGTTTACTTGCCGTCAACGCACGCTTAGTGAATGTCTCGAAGCCCTCGGATAAACAGATGGTCCAGTTGCGCGTTTTTGCGTAATTCAGGGATCAGTCTGATCGCACTTCTCGTTTTCGCAACAACATCTCTACTCACAAACTAAACCGGTCCGCGGAATATCTCTGGTACGAAGCTGAGAACATGCGAGGGTTTACGACCGGGAAGCTCGGCGCACCAACGCTCAATCCGTCTTATTTGAACCTGCCACGTGCAAAGGCGCCGGGTTGGGGAATGAATGGTCCAGGTGTGTCGGCAGAGTGGACCCAGGGTGGCGAGAGTGAGTGGAACTCAGCGGCGGCGAGTGCTGACGAAACGAAGGCGACTATTTATCAGGATCTTGAAATTCCACGCGCCGGCGAGTACAGGCTCTGGATTCGTTACGCTGATTGGGCCAGGAAGAATGAACACTTCACGGTCACGATCGCGCAGGATGGGCGGCAAATGTCTCTGCGCGAGTTTGGCGAGGGCGATACTGTCGAACGCGAACGACGAAACCAACTTGTACTGGGGTTGGGCTTTCACCTGGAACTTTGTCGACATGACGTTGAAGAAAGGACCAGCTCGGGTTTCCATCAACGTCGAGAAGGCCGCCACCGCGCGTAGACACGTCGATTGTTTTCTACTCACTACTGATTTCAACTACGTACCCGAGGGCCGGGAAAAACCGGACTTTGCCGCTCAACGTTATCTGCGCACGTGGTCCGAGTCGCGCACACCACTCGCTTCGTGGCTGACCAGCGACGCACCACTGACTGCTCCCGATCAATGGCTGCGTCCGAAAGTGGCAGGACGCGATTTCCTCATGCCGTGGAACATCGCGAAGGAGTTCTGGCCGTTGTTGGACAAACCCGCTGAAGAACGGCCGCTCTATCCGTTCAACGCCGAACCGATCGAGGAGTTTGTCGCGAAGTACAAAGGCGCGCGCGACGTGCCGCTGTTTCAGTCGAAGCTCGTCGTTCCCGTCATTTATATCAACAACGTTCCCGAATACCTGAAAGAGGGAAGTGCAGTTTCTCCGGTATCTGCGCGAAACGAAAGTGCCTTTCGGAATTCTGATCAACTACGGCGCTGCCACGATGAATGCAGAGCAGGGCAAGGCTGCGTGGCAATTGCTCAATGGAGAGCTCAAGGATCAGTTTCTCGGTTGGATATCGGGCGAGAGCGTTGGGTACGTATGGGACTCCGCGCCGGCGGAGCTGAAGATCTCGCCGGCCATGACGCGCCGGCAACTACTCGACGCGCACAAAGATTTCTACTCGCAGGCGCTATCGCGCAAGTGGCGCGAGACGTTTCATACCGAGACAGGTCCCATGTGGGACAAGCTGATTCCCGCGCAATCGACTTCGAGCATCTCGTTTGCGCATGCGCTGACGAACTGGGGCGTGAAGTTGCTCGGTATGGAAACCGCCGCTGTGATGCCGATGACCGGCATGCGTATCGCGTTCACGCGCGGAGCGGCGCGGCAGTTTGGTGGCGCGTTTTCTTACTATCACGCGCCGAACTTCGGCGACACTGCGACGACGTTTACTCGCGCGCAAAACTTTGCTGGCCCGGACCACTTTTATCACTCGCGTTATGGCGCAACGATGGGTCCATCGATGTCGTGGTATCGCAAGAATTATTTTCTGTATTACATGTCGGGCGCGTCGGCGATCTATCTCGAGCAGGGACACGATCAGTTTTTCAAACCCGGACCGGGCGATCATCCGTTTCAACTCAATCCACTGGGGCGAATCACCGACGAGTTTGTTCGCTTTGCCGAGAAGCATCCTGATCGCGGGACACCGTACACACCGATCGCGTTTCTACTTGATCCGGCGCACGGCTTTGAGATGACGGACTATCCGCAGTGGCCGTTTGAAGTGTCGCAGATCGATCGCGGAGATCGAGCGCTGCGCGAGTTGTTTGGAGTGGCGTACTATCCGGCGCTCGTGGTCGAGGGAGAACCCGCGATGGCTGACAGGCAGGCATTTGTTTCGGGCGTGTTTGGTGACGTTTTCGATGTGTTGACGGCGACCGATGAAAATGCAGGACCGGGAGAAGGGGCGACGGGGAGACAGGGCGACGCGGGGACGGGCAGATCACCGGATCGCCGCCTCTCCGCATCGCCCCGTCCTTCTGCAGCTCTCGGCGCGTATCGCGCGGTGGTCGTCGGCGGACGAATTGAATGGTCGGCGGAGTGGACTCAGAAGGTCGCTGATTATGTACGCAACGGCGGGACAGTTGTGCTGAATGCCGCACAGATCAAAGGGGTGTCCGCGCAGTTACTCGGCGTTCGATTAACGAATGAGATGCGTGAAGCTGATAGCGCGCGGTGTCTCGCGTCCAATGAAGAGCGACAGGATCTGAGCGGGCAGATTTTCCGTTACGAAAAGGTTGAGCTCAAGGGTGCGACGGCATTGATGACAGCGCCGAATGGCGATCCGTTGGTGACGGTGAACAAAGTCGGAAAGGGAAGCGTGATTTTTTCATCTGTGCCCGATCTGCTGGGCGTTGACGAACGAATGACGCCGTTTGCGGCGCACATGTTGGCCCATCTTTTCGCGGAAGCGACGCCGGTGAAAGTGTCGGGCGACGTTGAATACCTGATCAATCGCACGGCAAACGGCTGGGTCGTAACGCTGATCAATAACAACGGTGTGTTCAAACCGCAGCAGGGTCTCGCTGAGGTCGATCACAGCGGCCGTTCGCACGTCAACGTAACGTTGAGTTTACGCAACGGAAGAATTCTTGGCGCGAGCAACTGGATCGACGATCATCTTTACCCTACTGATCCTCTGACAGTTTTAGTCGCGCCCGGCGGAATTGCCGTGATCGAAATTCGTGCCAGACCGTGACCGAGTGTTAGACCGTCACCGTCGTGCCATCAAACTTCGTCAAACTGAATCCATTGAAAACCTCGTTGTAACAAGCCCGCTGGTCTCGCAGGATGCCGATCGCGATCTGCTCGCCGAGCTTTAGCGACTCGGTCGCATCTGAACGCCAGTGAACACCCGCAGTGTTTCTCCCCAGCGCGACGTTCGCGGCAATCTTATTTAGCTCGCCGCCGACTGTTAGATCGCCCGCATCCGCGCCAAGATAAGGAACCAGGCTCAGACCGTCATCGGTCGGTTGCACAGGATCGAGGCCAATGTCTACCAGCCGGGTGGTTTCGTTGAACCATGCCTTCAAAATCGTGACGCACGCGCCGGCAACTGTGGCGTGTCCTGCGCCATACGCGGGATGTGTTGGCGATCCTTCCGGAAACGCCATCGGCAGCAGGGCATTACCAGCCGGCATGAATCCTTTGAGACGGTTGTTGTCGGAGAATGAATTCAGGATCTCCGGATTCACCGGATAATTTGCGCCGTCGAAGAGCGTTCGATGCACTCGTTCAGCCTGGACTTCGGGACGCAAACGGCGATGCACGAACCACTTCTGAAACCAAACCGCTTTCAAAGCGCGCGTGGACACTTCGCACAGCAGCGTCGCGATGTGTGGACCACCGAAAGTGCCAAAGCCGATCTGGCTCGGATTGCCGTTGTAGGGATTGCCGTTGTCAAACGGGGCGCCCGCTCCTGCGAGAACGAGGAAGGCATGAAAGTAACCCTGGAACAGAACGTCGATGTGAACCCATTGTCCGATGTCGCGACCGTTGCGCATGTAACGCGGCACTGGGTCAAACACGTCGGGCGGTTGGCTGATGCCACGTTGGACCGCGAGCCAGGTGTCGAAGTCGGTCATGTAGTTAATGCCGGGAGCGGTGGTGGTGATCTTCTGTTCGAGCTTGTTCGCGCCGAAGTTGCAGTCCTGATAGAAGAACTGTGAGAGGTATGGTCCAAGCAGATCGCCCGGCGTCAGGCCGCGAAAAAGCGTGGATGTCGTAACTGCGCCACCGTTTTTCGGTCCGTTGAAGTCGTTGCCATACAAAGTGAGATCCGCGGCAGCCGCATTGGCGATAGCGTTTGCCGAATACTGCGAGTAGGGAAGGTCTCGCAGCAAAGCCATCCAGTAGTTTTCTGAGATCTCCGCGGCTTGTGCGCGGCTTGCGAAAGCCGGCGCCGGTGGTTGAACCAGCGCGTGTGCGTCGGGACCTTCCATATCGAACGCAAGACCCGCTTGCGGATTGGTTAGCCCGGTGGTGCCGCCGAGTGGAATCGCGTCGAAGTCGGCGGGGCGGCCGCTGTTGATCGCTGTCAGTAGTGCGGCGTAGGCACTGGCGACGACTGTTCCGTCGTCGTTGTGCGGTAATCCTTTTGAGTAGCTGCCGAGTTTATCTGGATAGAGTTCTTCGTCGTTGTTGTCGGGATGCTGGAGGTTTTGCGGTGTGGCCTGAAGACCGGTCGTGGCAGCATCGCGGCGTAATTTGGCGCACTGATTGGCGCGTTGATTTGATCCGGTTGCAGCCTGTACGTGGGAGCTTTCGTTTTGCAGTAACGGCTCGACGCCGATGACACCGGCAGCGAGAGTAGCGGCGCTGACGCCGCCGAGAAACGCACGTCTGTTGGATTGCACAGGGGGAACCTGCCTTTCTGATGGGAATGTCGGACCTAAAGGATATAAAGAGCCAATAGGGGAGAAGTGCGCGAATTTTTATCACAGATGAGGTGAGTTGAGGAAGAAAAAATGGGAACACGGATTAGATATTCCAATCCGTGTTCCCAACGAGGTTACGGTTTTTTGCCTCTGGCCTTACCAGCACCTTGACCCTGTGCAGGGGCCTTGGCTTTCGGTTGGGGCTGAGGTCTCTCCGCCTTAGGCTGAGCCTTAGGTTGTGGCTGAGCGACGCGTTCACCTCTCGGTTGCTGCTGTTGCTGCTGTCTCGCCGGACGCTCGGCTTGCGGCGCCTGACGTCTTTCCTGACCACGATTCGGCTGTTGCACAACCTGCCGTTGTGGCGACGGTCGCTGTGGCGCGGCCTGTCGCCTTTCCTGGCGTCGTTCCTGCGAAGGGTTCACCCGAGCGGGCTCCTGAACAACTTGCCGTTGTGGCGCGGATTGCCGTCGTTCCTGGCGTCTTTCCTGTCCGGGATTCACGCGCGGCTCTTGAACAACTTGCCGCTGTGGCGCAGCCTCTCGTCGTTCCTGACCTTGACCGCGTTCGTTACCCTGACCGCGATTGATTTCGGCAGGGCGCTGCTCAGGCTGTCCAGGTCTTTCCACGCTTTGCGCGGCTCGACCATTTCCACGTCCTCGTTCATCCCTCACGTTGAACTTCTGACCCTTGCCACGATCGGACACGGTTTCAACGCGCAACGATCGTCGCAATTCAGGCCGGAACGTTGTGGCCAACGGCGCTGTGCTCGTAACCACAAACGTGTCGTCCAGCTTCTTCGCGATTCCCGGAGGAATATCTTTCTTGCCTCGACCCCATGCTGAATTCAGCAACTGCATTACGCAGCGGCGTGTACAGCAACGGATCGAGCACCGGATTCACTCCGGCCAACAGGTTGCGATCGGCCCTCCGTGCGTTGCGCCAATCGAATCCGCGTGTGAAGTCGTCAACCGGCACGACCAATACCGCGCCCGGCACGTCGAGATTCACGCCACGGTAATACAGATTGTCGTTGGTCAGGTAGTACGGCTGCCAACCGGCGTTGTAGTAATGCGGCACGTAAGTGTCGCCCGGTCCAAGCGCCACCCAGCCGATATCGTTATTACCGAACGGAATAAACGAGACCAGCGCAGGTGAATAGCTCGGTACTGTGTTTACGCTGTCAGGCACCCAGTACCAGCGGTCGCCAACAAACGCCCAACGACCGTAGTGATACGGCGCATAGCCCCAGGGTTCATTTGAAACCCATGTTGGACCATACGGATAGTCTGTCATCCAGTAACCATCATGATACGGCGCCCAACCCGCGTCGACGCGCGGCGACCACGCATAGCCATAGCCGTTCACATTTTGCCAGTCGCCGTAGTAGTCAAGGTCATACAGGCCGGGGACGTATGAATTCACATACTGGTAGCTGGTGTTACGTCGATACGGATCGAAGTAATAAGGATCGTTCACGTAAGTGTTGTAATCGCGATAACGGCCGTCGTAATACTGCGGATACTGATAACCGTAATAGTCGTCCACCAGATATCCCGCATCGCGCCCGTCGATTTGCGAAAGCACGACATCGGCTGCGGTTTGTCCGATCAGCGTCAGCATTTCACCTTTGCTGATCTGTCCGCTGCCGCCGAGACCAACCACCTGCGCGAGTCCGCTCAAAACCGACACGAGCACTTGTCCGTTGTCGATGCCGACGTTGTAGAGACCGGGTTGCTCGAAGTCGACCGCACCGTACGGAGTGGCCACTTCAAATAGATCCCCGTCGTCCAGATAACCAACGTCAAACACCGCCGAGCCATCACGCAGCGCCAACTGCGTGCGTTGATCGCTCAGCGAAAGAACGTCAAGCGAAGTGTTTGGATTGAGCCGCGCGAAGTTTCGTCCGGTAAAGGCGAGACTCGCACGCGAATTCTCGCGCGTGTAAATCCGATCGCCGACAGAAAACGGTTGGTTCGCTGTGGCGGCGATCCACTGCTCGCTACCTGCGTTCGCGGCATTCGTATCCTGAGTATTGCTTAGCGCGACATCGCCGTCGACACGCTGAATCCGCGCCGCATACGGCACTTCTTTGGCGGATGCCGTGGGTTCACGTTTCATCCACCACGCAACGCCAACACCCGCCACCACCGCGACAAGGATCGCAATGATGGTGAGATGCGGCCACACTTTTAGATTCTTCATATCTGCCCCCTGCATTTTTGTTTCACTGTTGTTCGGCAAGGACCATGCCATAAGGAAACAGGCGGTTTTGCGGCTCATATCTAACCCATATCGTGAGTGATGCACTCATATCGTTTCGTACAAATACACAGATTCTGGCGGTTTTCTTGCAATTTCGTGGCGCATCCGCATGGAACGCAGGTTGCTGATAACTCCGAGTGTCGACCTCTCTCCGCTTGTCAGTACTGAAAGGAAACGAAAGAAGTGAGATACGTAAAACAGATCGGGTTGTCTCTAGCGATAACCGCCTCGCTGATCGGAGCAAGTGATTTAGCGAATGCTCAAGGCAGGCGCGGTCGGGGAGAAGAGCGGAGACAGGAAAACCAGGCCGAGCGCGAGCAGCGGCAGCAGCAGAACCAGGCCGGGCGCGAGCAGCGGCAACAGGAACGCGAAACTCGCCGCACTGAACGCGAAAGCCGCAGGAACGAACAGCAAGCCCAGCAGCCACAGCGTTCCGAGCAGCGACGTCAGGAACAACAGCAGAACAGCGCTGAACGTCAGCAACGTTGGGAACAGCAGCGACAGCAGCAAGTCGAGCAATCGCGCGAACGCCAGCAACGTTGGGAGCAACAGAATCGCAGCCAGGAACAGATCAATCGCTCACGCGAACAGCAGCAACGTTGGGAACAACAGCGTCAGCAGCAGGTACAGCAGTCGCGCGAACGCGAAGAACGTTGGCAGCAGCAGCGCCAACAGCAGAACCAGCGACAACAGGAAGCCCAGCGCCAACAACAGATTCAGCGTCAACAGCAGGAACAACTGCGTCAGCGACAAGGCGACCGCGATCGCAACGACGGACGATGGGACCGCGATCGTGACCGCAACAACAACGACGGTCAGATGGGACCGCGACCGTGATCGCAATAACGACGGTCGATTCGATCGAGACCGTGACAACGACGGGCGTAATCGCAACTGGCGGTCGGAGCAGGAGCAGCGCAACTTGCGCTATCGTCAGGAATGGCAGCGACGCCAGAGCTACATTTCGCAGCGTCAGCGTCTGCTGGAACAGCAACGCCGTATCGCACAGTTGCGTTATCAGCAACGCTATCTCGACCAACTGCGGCGCGATCAGTTGCGCTTGCAGCAGTGGCGCTATAACGACTACGGACCGTACAACTATCGCTATCGACGCGGCAACAGCTATTACAACACCAACCAGTATGGTGCCGACATGTTGCGACGTGCGGTTAACGATGGATACCGCGAAGGCTACCAGGCCGGACAAGCCGACAGGCAGGACGGCTGGGGTTTCAATCCTCAGGAAGCGTACGGCTATCAGGACGCGAGCTACGGATACGACGGTTACTACGTCGACCTGAGCGAGTATCAGCATTACTTCCGTGAAGGTTTCCGCCGCGGTTACGAAGACGGCTACCACAGCCGCTCGCAATACGGCCGTTACTCAAACGGCAGCGGCAGCATCCTGGGAGCAATCCTCGAAGGTATCCTGGGATTCACGTTGAACTAAGACAACAAGGTCATGGTTCAGTTGTCAGTGGTCAGTCGTCCGTGTCAGTTGCAACTAACAACTGACTACGGACAACTGACTACGGACGATCTCTTTCCTTAACTCGCGATCGCTTTCTCAGCCTTAGCACGAACAAACGCATAGTTCAGTAGCGGCAACGAATTGAACTTCGCTGCCTTAGTAAACGACTCTTTCGCCTTCGCGTCGTCTCCCTTTCCCTGATACGCCTCACCCAGGAGATAAAGATTTTTCGGGTTTTGCTGATTTGCCTGCAGCAGCTCGGCGATTGCCTGATCGTAGTTCTTCTCTGCGAGCGCGGTTATACCTATCAGTTCATGCGCCTGTTTGATCTGGTTCTCGTTCTTCGCCGCCTCGGCTCCGCGTTTGAAAGCTTCAGTTTCTGTCTTCGCAGTGGCGAAATCCTTCTTCCCGATACCCACGCGCGCAAGGTTGTAGTGATGAAACAGCGCGGTGTTGTCTTTAACTTCCTGTGAGAGGCTTGACTCGGTTGTTATACGAACTGCTTCCTCGTAGGCTTTCTTCGCATCGTCGTAACGACCCATCTCGAGCAGGATATTTCCTTTCAATTGCAGATCGCCGGCCATAGCCGGTATGTCGTTGGTTTTCTGCCCCAACGCATACTGCTTTTCGACTTCGGCCAGCGCCTGGTCCAACTTCCCGCCGTCAGCCGCAACCACCATCTGCCCGAACAACGCCGTACGGCGTTCGCCGTCGGTACGCGCTTTAGCGGTGATCTTTTGCAACTCCGCTGCGGCGTCAGAAGCCTTACCTTTGTAAGTCAACGCGGCTGCGATGCCAAAGTAAGAATTAAGGAAGGTTGGTTCGATGGCCAGCGCTTTGTTGTACTGCGTGATCGCTTCATCGAACCTCCCGGTCTTCAGCAGCAGTTCTGCATACGAGTCGTAGGGATTCGGATCGTTTGGAATGAGCTCGATGTACTTCTTGAACGCGGTTTCAGCCTCCGCATACTGCTCGTTCTGACGATACGCGTAACCGAGAATGTTGAAAGCAGTCGAGTACGTCGGCGCGAGTTCGGTGGCTTTCTTGTAGTGACTGATCGCTTGCGTGTAGTTCTGTTGTCCAAAGTGGTAGCCGCCGAGAGTGAAGTGGGCACGTTCGTCGTTTGGATACGCGGCGACAAGCTTGTCCAGAATCTCCTTTTGTTTCGTCGGGTTTGCATTTGCGCCCGCTTCGGCGGCCTGGATCAACATGCGCTCGCCGTCGGATGCTTTATCAGCATGGGTAACGGCATGTTTCAGATGTTCGAAGAATTCTTTTCCAGTGGGAGAAACGTTCGCGCGGTTCAGATGGGCCAGCGCGAAATTCGGATCGAGAGAGAGGGCTTTGTCAAAGTGTTGAATCGAATCCGTGAGGCGAAGTTTTTCAGATAGATCGCGTCCGGCGAGAAATTCTTTGCGCGCTTCTTCGGACGTGGTTGTCACTGCGATCTTTCCATCGCTGGTGGTAGATGACGCTGGTGCCGTTTTGTTTGGTTCGACCTGGCATCCGGCGAAGACGAGTAAGACTAAAATTAGGCAGATTAGTGTAAGACGTGACATCGTGGGCTCCTTCGTCGACGTACGAGAGACGTTAAAAAGGGGAGAGCTTTTGACTAGTTTCGCGTGAGCGTGAGCATAGAATCGTCGTAAGGACGAGTCAAGAAGATTTACCCAGGGCGGTGGTCTAGTTCTACCGGTTAATGGATCTAATCCAGATCTTTAGATCTATTGCAGCACAAAACCTTTTCGCCGGATGTTCTTCACGCACAACGTGTCGAGGCCTTTCGTCGTGCCACCCGCAACAAAGTCGGTACTCAGGCGTTCGATGCAGTCCATGCCGTCGAGTCCGCCGAGACCATGCGCTCCGTGCGGCACCACGACCTGAAGACTATTTGGAAACGTGCGAGCAACGAACTCTCCGTTCCCAGGCGGCGTCACTGGATCCCACTCGCCGGTGAGTATCAAAACCGGCACATCTGAACGGACAGGTTTGAAATAGTCAGCGTCGACCGTAGCGCGCGGCCACAACGCACATGCCTCTCGCTGTTGCTCCCAACGATAGTCGCCAAGAAACGTGTTCAGCTTGAAATTCTTGCTTTCGCCTTCGCTTCGTTTGACCCACGGAATGTCTTCCGCGCAGGTCACCGTCAGATACATTCCGTTACTTCCCGTGCCGACAAGTGTCCTGCGAAAGCGGAACGCCGTCTGCGCCAACGACGCGAAGTTTCCTTCCGCCGCCTGATGGAGGAACAACGGAACGCGCGACGCACCGCCCGGGTTGTAAAGCATGTATCGAACTGCCTCCGCAGCTAGATTTCGCGACAGCGTCACCTTGATCGGACCCCCTGGGACGCCTGACAATTGGAACTCAGTATCCACCGGTCCCTTAATGAGTCGTGCGAGCACGGCCTGGGCTTCGCTCTTAATGTTCGGGAACGCTTTGTTACAAGCCTCGTCCGCTGCGCACTCAGCAAGCACGCCTTGGAGCGCGCGTTCGGTTTGCACGGGATAGTCACTCGGCAGGTACATGTTTGTCGGCGACACGCCCTGAAGCATCACAGTCCGCACGCTTTTCGGATGCTGCCGAAGATAGACCATCGCTGCGCGAGTACCGTAGGAAGCGCCAAAGAGGTTGATCTTGTCGTATCCGAGAGCGGCCCGCACCTCATCGATATCGTCCATCGCGATCGTGGTTGTGTAGAGCGTAAGCTCGGCTTTGGTTTCGAGTTCTGCGCGACACTTGCGTACGTCTTCCAGCGGGAAGAAGTGCTCAAAATAACTCTGCGGATTCTTCGGATCGAAAAACGTGCAATCGAGCGCATGCGATTGTCCGGTGCCGCGTTGGTCCACGAACACCAGGTCGCGATGCTCGCGTATCTTCGCGAATGCTTGCGCGATGCCGGGCGCATCTTCCGACGCGCCGGAACCTGGTCCACCAGCGAAGTAAAAAAACGGATCCGGTTCACGCTTGTCGCCGGTGGCGGGCAGAACAAGGATGTTGAGACTGATCTTTCTTCCTTTGCGAGTCGCACGGTTTTCGAAGACCTCGAACGTGCCGCACTTCGCTGGTCCAGGGATGCCGCGGGGCTCACACGGTTTCAACGTGACTGCGTCACCGTTCTGGTGCGCGACGCTGCCATTTTGAAGCGATGCGAACAGACCCAGCAGAACCACAAAGCTGAAACGGAAGAGAAAGTGTTTAGTGATCATGGGTGTTACCTCGAAGCCCAACGCCAAACAGGAATATCGAGTCGATCAGCGCCGACAATCTTAGTCTCGCCAAAGTCCTTTTCCAAGGTGATCGAATTGCAGTCTGGCTGTTTTTGCAGGCTGGCAATCAAATGCGGCGCGTGCGTCACGACCAATACCTGCGATCGTTCGGCAGCACTCGCGATCAAGCGTCCCAGAGCAGGCAGCAGATCGGGATGCAAGCTGGTTTCCGGTTCATTCAATACGAGCAACTCCGGAGGCCGCGGAGTCAATAAGGCTGCTATCCATAGCAGATAACGCAGAGTGCCGTCAGATAGTTCAGCCGCTTTCAACGGACGCAATAGTCCGTGCTGGTGCATCGCGATCTCGAAACGTCCCTCAGTATTCAACACCGAAATCGACGATCCGGGGAAGGCATCGTTAACAGCATCCGCGAGCTCGTCGGCGTCGCCAATTTCCTGGATGGTTTGCAGTGCGGCGGCCATATCAGCGCCATCGTTTCCGAGTATTGGTGTGTGAGTGCCGATCTGCGGCAGGCGCGCCGGGGCTTGCGAGTCGGTGCGGAAGTGATCGTAGAAACGCCACGATCGAATCTGCTCACGCAGTCTGAGCATCTCGGGTGCATTTTTCGGATCGGCAAACTGCGTCATCATGCTGTCGAAGCTCGAGAGCTGATAAGCGAGCACTTGCCACTCGCCGTCCTCGCCTTTGGAACGAACTACCGAACCATGACGATCGATGAGTAGTGCCGCCGGACGCAGTATGGCACCGGCCCAAATAGTTTCGGTTTTGATTTCCGGATCGAGGGCAAACGCGGAACGACTCGGTTCAGGTAAACCGAGATCGATCGCGTAACCAAAGTCATCGCCCGCGAAGCCGAGACGTAAATTGGTGCGTTCTTTTCGCACGGTGCCTTCGACTTTATATTGACCTCGCTTCACCGAGCGCCCGGTGTTTTCCGGTCCGGCCCAGAGTGTCGACTGCAACCCGCCTTCACGCGCCAGCGATGGAATTACGCTGCCTTGCGCTGTTTCCGCCAGCAGTCGTAGCGCGCGGTATACGTTCGATTTGCCGCTACCATTCGGACCAGTGATCAGGTTCAGCCGCTGAAGCGGAATAATTACGTTGCGCAGCGAACGGTAATTGGCGATTGCGAGAGTTGTTAGCATTGCCGGCTCGTTTTGCACTATATTATCCGGCCTGATTCCCCCGCAAACGAACCCTCGGAGACGCCCAGATGAGTTCCCCGGATCCGGAACGACAGCTACTGCACTATCGCATCATCAACAAGGTCGGCGAAGGCGGCATGGGCCAGGTCTTCAGAGCCGAAGACACGAGGCTCGGGCGACACGTTGCGATCAAGTTACTATCGCCAGACTCCACGAAGGATACGATAGCGCGGCGCCGTTTGCTTGCCGAAGCGCAGTCGGCCTCGGTTCTCAATCATCCGAACGTCGTCACGATCTACACGATCGAAGAGCAGGACGATCTAAACTTCATCGTGATGGAGTTCGTCGAGGGCGACACGTTGACCTCACACCTGACACTTCATGGAGCGTTGCCGTTAACAAACCTGCTCGACATCGGCATTCAGGTCGCCGACGCACTAGAGGCCGCGCATTCAATCGGACTCATCCACCGCGACATTAAACCGTCTAACATTCTGATCACTCCGAAGGGTGTCGCAAAGGTCGCTGACTTTGGCCTTGCGAAAATGCTGCGTGTGAACACGGAAGAGGTGGACCGCGAGGCGCAAACACTCGCAGCCAATCTCACTGGACCAGGCATGATCCTCGGAACGACGGGCTACATGTCGCCCGAACAGACGCGTGGCGAACAGCTCGATAACCGCACCGACATCTTTTCGCTGGGGAGCGTGCTTTACGAAGCCGCGACACGCACGCGCGCGTTTACTGGTCCAAGTGTATTGACTGTGATGCACTCGATCGCCGCGATCGATCCGGCGCCTCCGAGTAAGTTGCGGCCCGAGCTGCCACGCGAGTTTGACGTGATCCTCGAACGCGCCCTCGCGAAAGACAAGCTGATGCGTTACTCGACCGCGGGTGAGCTGGCGACCGCCTTGCGCAGTTTGCGCGCTTCGCTGAGTGGAACCTGGTCGGGCTTTCCGATCGTTTTCGATCCGGATCTCATCGATCGATCGTTGCCGTCGTTTGTCGGACGCGAACCGGAGATGCGCAAGCTCGAAGGTTTTCTGAAACAGGCAGTCGAAGGCACGGGCCGCGTTGTCTTCATCACGGGCGAACCCGGCATCGGCAAGACGTCGCTGTCCGATGAGTTTCTTCGCCGCGTACGCAAGCAACAAGCTGGTCTGCTCATCGCGCGTGGCCGTTGCGTTGAGCAATACGGCACCGGCGAAGCGTATTTGCCGTTCCTCGATGCGATGGGCGAGTTATTACAGGGACCGGGCCGCGAACGTATCGCCGCGATCCTGCGAACGTATGCGCCGACGTGGTGCATGGAGCTGCCCACCGCATTCGCCTCGAGTGGATCACTCGAAAAGCTACAGCAGGAGACGATCGGCGCGACCAAGGAACGCATGATGCGCGAAATGGGCGACGCGCTGGGCATGCTGTCAACTACTTCGCCGGTGGTCCTGTTGTTTGAAGATCTGCACTGGGCCGATCCGTCGAGCGTCGATCTGCTGCGTCACTTGTGTCAGCGCATCGGGGCGCAACGGATGATGATTGCCGGTACGTTCCGGCCTGAAGATCTCGAACGTACGGGCCATCCGCTGAAGAGTTACAAAGTCGAAATGCAGGCCCACAACCTGTGCGAAGAGATCGCGTTGAAGTCGCTTAGTCTCGAACATGTCGCCGCCTATCTCGACGCGACCTATGTGCCAAACGATTTTCCCTCGGAACTGGCGTCGCTCGTTCACGACAAGACCGAAGGCCATCCGTTGTTTGCCACTAACCTGATTCAATATCTCGGCGAGCGCGGGGACTTTTCGCGGAGCAGCGGTGTGTGGTCGTTAGCGCGGCCGCTTTCGGAGATGCAGCTCGAAGCGCCCGAGAGTGTGCGCGCGATGATCAGCAAGAAAATTGACGCGCTTTCAACTGAAGAGCGTCGCGCGTTGCAGTATGCGAGTGTTGAAGGTACGGAGTTCCTTTCCACTGTCAACGCGAAACTTCTCGGCGTCGATGAAATCGATCTCGAGGAGTCGCTCTCGCGGATTGAAAAAACTCACCGCCTGATCGAAACACTTGGCGAAGAAGAACTGCCCGACGGTTCGCTGACCACTCGTTATCGATTCGCTCACGCGCTTTATCAGAACTTTCTGTACGGTGACCTGGTTCCGAAACGACGCGTTGCACTTCACCAGCAGGCCGGTGAACAACTGGTGCTTCATTACGGCAAGCGTGCGCCTCAGTTGGCGACGCAGCTTGCGCTGCACTTCGAACGCGGTCGCGATTTCGCGCGTGCTGTCGAATACCTGATTCACGCCGGCGACCACGCCGCAAAACTTTACGGTTACGCCGAAGCCGAGAAGCATTATTCAAAGGCGCTCAGTCTCGTCGACAAGCTACCCGCCGATTCACAGGTGGAAACGCTCGCGACGCTTTATCAAAAGCGCGGCACAGTGAATCACGCGCTCAGCAATTTCACGCAAGCTGCTTTGGATTTGAGCAACATGTTGGACCAGGCGCGGGCGATGGGATCGCTGGAGCTTCAGTCAGCCGCGCTTAACGCGTTGACGATGACGCTCTTCTTCTCGCATCGACTCGACGAGTGCGTCGCGCGCGCGAAAGAAGCGCTCGAAGTCGCCGAACAGGCAGGCAACGAGATGTTACGCGTTGAGACGACGCTGCTGATCGGACTCAAGCACCTCTGTTACGGCGAACTCAAGGAAGCTAAGGTCGCGCTGGACGACGTTGTCACAAACTCGCGCCGGTTGAACCACAAAGCAGCGCTCATGGGCGGAGTGACGTGGCGATCGTGCCTGCATTTCTTCCAGTCGGAATACGAGGATGCGGTTGAAAAAGCGACAGAGGGACGGCGGTTAGCTTCTGAGTTACGAGATGGGTTTTTGATGTTAACGTCGCTCTTCTTCATCGGACTCTCGCAAGGAAACCAGGGCAAGATGTCTGCGTCGCTCAAAACGCTTCACGAGGCGATCGACATTGCCAAACGCAACGGCGATCTTTTTTGGTACCCGCGCTTGCCGAACTGCATCGGGTGGATTTACCGGGAGTTGCATGACTTCGAATCCGCGCGACGGCATAACGATGACGGCATTGAAGTAGCGCGGCGGCATCACGTTCTCGAAGCAGAAGCTAATTCACTGATCAACCGCAGCATTGATTGCATTCGTGACGGCGATCACGCGTGTACCAACGCCGCGTTCAAGGATGTCCATGACATTTTCGCGCGCGACGCGTGGTTTCGCTGGCGTTACGAGATCCGTCTGTATGCCGCGACCGCGGAGCATTGGCTGCTTCAAGGCGATCTCGACAAGGCACGTGAGTTTGTAAACCGGCTGATGGAGACTGCGACGGAGCATGAGGTCCATAAATACAAAGCGGTGGCCCATCGGCTGCTGGGAGAGATATCGATCGCGAGTGGCGATCCGAACGCCGCGGATGAACATTTCAACGCCGCGCTTGCTGAACTGCAAGACTACCCGGCGCCGCTTGTTGCGTGGAAAACATATGCTGGTGCAGCGCGCGCGAAAACTGCCACCGGTGACGTTTATGGTGGGATGGAAGCAGCGTCAAACGCTTTGGAGATCGTGAAATTGATCGCCGCGAATGTGGCTGACGAGAAGTTGCGCGAAACGTTCGTCGCCGCCGCGGAGGAGAGGCTGTCGTCAGTCACTGCCACTTAAAGATCTTCAATGCCACGATAAAACTGACGACGCACCAGGCAAGCAGAATACTGATCTGGATCCAGTTTGATGAAAGTGCCGCGCCTTCGTTCATCACGGATCTTAGCGCGGAGTTCAGCGCAGTGAGTGGCAGGGCCTGGATGAACGGTTGCAGCACTTGTGGAAATCGCTCGGACGAGAAGAAGGTGCCGGACAACAACCACATCGGCAGCATGATGAAGTTCATCAAGCCCGACACTCCTTCGATCGTTGTTGGTCGCGCAGCGACGAGCAAGCCGAGACCGGAGAACGTGAAGCCGCCAAGCATCGTGATCAACGTAACGCTCAGCCACGACCCACGTACTGAAAAGTCAAAAACCAGCCAGGCGAAGACGACGACCGCCGCCACCTCGAGCACGAGAAACACAAGACGCGACAGCATGAATGAAAACAGGTAATGCGAACGCCGCATCGGTGTTGCTGCAAAGCGTTTCAGAATTTTTCGCGAGCGCGCGATGACTACCGTGAATCCCAGTCCCCACAAGCCGCTGCCCATCAGGTTCATTCCAATCAAACCGGGAACGAGAAAATCGACGTAACGTGCGCCGGGTTCAGTGATCCGTTCTTCGCCGACCTTTGTTACGTCAGCGCGTCCTCGACCACGTTGCAGTGCGTCGTCAACCATGAGCCGCGCGGTACGACTCTCGGGACGTGTTGGATCGAAACGATATTCGTAAGAGTCATCGTGCGGTCTGACGACGATCGAAACCTTTCCGCTTCGCAAAGCCTGTGCGGCTTCGCTCTCGCTCATCACTGTTGCTGTGATTTCAGATGAAGCAGACAACGTTTGGGCCACCTCGTTTGCCTTTGCCTGGTTCGTGGCTTCGATGGCTACTGGAGTTTTATCGGGCGCGGTGTTGCGAAATGCTATGCCCAACGCAAACGTCATCAGCACCGGAAAGATGAAGACCCAGAACACCGCTTCTTTTTCGCGCAGGAATTCGCGGACGCGCATCGCGGTCAGCTCTAACAACGGGTGAAGTGACTCTGACTTCACAGTACCGATCGTCCCTGGTTCTTCTTCGCGGCTTTGCGCCTTTGCGGGCGAAACCCCCACTCTTTCCTCAGCCATCGCGCAGCATTCTCCCCGTCAAACTGACAAACACATCTTCGAGCGTTGCCTGGTGCGTAGTGAGTGTGACGACTTCCGATTGTTGTTTCTTAATTTCGGCAAGCAACGCAGGCAAAGCGACTCCTATCTCCGACACCGTCAGGGCATACACCTCACCTCGTTTGTGCAGGTGCCTGACCGCCGGAAGACTGGTCAACGCATCGTCTGACAGTGCGTTCGTGACGCTGAATTCGATGACCTGGTCAGCACCGAGTGAGGCGATTAGTTCCGCTGGTGTGCCGAGGGCGATTACCTTTCCATGGTCCATGATCGCAACGCGGTCGCACAAACGTGTCGCCTCTTCCATGTAATGGGTGGTTAGGAGAATGGTGCCGCCGCGAGTCCGGAATTTTTCGACGATGTCCCACAACGAAAGACGCGCTTGCGGATCGAGGCCGGTGGTCGGTTCGTCCAGAAACAATAGTTCCGGATCGCTGACGAGCGCGCACGCAACTGCGAGCCGCTGCTTCTGTCCACCTGAGAGTTTTCCGACTCTGGCGTTTCGTTTTTCTTCGAGCGCGACTGTTCGAATCACATCCTCGACGCTGTGACCGCGTTGATAGAAACTGCGAAAGAGGCGCAACGTCTCGACAACGGTCACTTTTTCCGCCAACTGCGTTTCCTGTAGTTGGACGCCGATGCGTTCCCGCAACGCGCGATCGTCGCCGCCATTCCACCGCTGGCCCAACAACTCGACCGATCCTTCATTCGCTGGCGTCAGCCCCTCAAGTATCTCAACCGTCGTCGTCTTCCCGGCCCCATTCGGCCCAAGCAGCCCAAAACACTCGCCGACAAACACCTCGAGGTCGACCCCATTAACCGCCGTCACATCCGTAAATCTCTTCACCAACCCCACGCAGCGCAACGCCACTCGCTGCGTTGCCACCGCAGGCGCTGCGGACCACCGACTCATTGGTGGCTTCAGGCAATGGATCAATTCCCCATATTAATCAACCCAGTTTTGTATGCTTTTGAGGGTTGCAATCAAAGAACGCCTTCATTTGGGGAGTTCCTAAGTGCGCTTGATGAAGGTGCAGCCGAGATCAGGAGCTTCTTTCCGAAGGCAAACCTTGTCGAATTTGAGCCAAAATATTATGAGGCGATCTATGCCGTAGTAACTGATTCTCTGCAGCGTCAGAAAGCGGAGGTAGAGTTCTTAACAGCCACTGCACCAAAAGTTGTTGACAGAGTGAGAACCTCACGGCTCGAAGAGATCGAGTCGCAAATTCTTGACGCGGCTAAAAAACTAAAGTTGAAGGTACGGTCACTTTGCGTTCTCGCGATGCTGTCTTGCCTGTACGAAAATCCAAATGGCTTAGGATTCAAAGCCGCGAGGCGAATCATAAAGCCCAAAAAAGCCTACTTCCCACAGATGGCCTACAACGCGGTTTGTGATTTAAGGGCCTTGGAATTCTTTTTGGCCGGGCTTGGCATGCAACGCGAACCTTTTTCGTTATGTACCTGCGATAAAGCTCTTGCGGCTTTTTGGTGCGGATTAAACGCTAATACCGCTAACTGGGATACGAACGGCAAGTTTGGATTCAACGTGTCTATAGGCGAACAACTCTTTCCGAGACTTTCACCCCACGCGGTCAAGGAATTGGCGGAAAGGATAAAGAAGTGCGACTTCTTCTAAAGCGTTCATTGAAGCATCACAAAGCCAATGGGCGTCGTAAGAGTCCGATTGGGAATTAGTTTGGCCTCATCGTCACATCACTGCGCTGAGTGGAACCTATAGTGCTGGAACAGCCTTTTGATTCCCCCTCAAAACTCATTTCTTCGTAGAGCGGGAACGGAATCCGATCTCTTTACGATCTTGAACAGGCGTTGCCATCAATTGTCGAATAGCGGCAAAGACAGCTTTAAACTCTTTGTCGTATCTGCTTTCGAGTTCGTCCAGACGTTGAGCAAGCTCAGTGTTGGACGCAAGCATCTGTCGGAGCTTTACAAATGCGCGCATGATTTCGATGTTTACGGTTATCGCGCACTTGCTTCGTAAGACACTCGACAGCATAGCGACGCTTTATTCGGTAAATGCGAAAGGTCGAAGACGAGGGTCGCGATGCTTCTCCGAACCTATCACAATTTGTGATAGGTTCAGTTGGACAACTTCAGCCGACGTCAACTGAAACATGAAATCTTTCGGAAATCGTTCGCGATTTCGTCGCACTGCCTGGTTCACGGCTCCAGTAGGCACTCCATACAGTTTAGCCAGATCGCGATCCAGCATCACTTTCTCGCCGCGAATCAAGTAAATAGATTTTTCGATTTCTTTTAGCAGAATGAGATTGGTATTACTCATGTGAGGTCCTTTCGTGAGGTTTGGTGCGACGCATTATGCCATGTTTTACATTGAGTTCCAGTGGGGCAATAAGCCGGCGGTGGGTTCCGGATTTATGAGGCGCTCAGGACGTCGGCGACTTTCGATTGAACAGCTCGTTCTCGAGGGTCACAATGTGCGCGTCGACAATGTCGTATAGGTTCAATTCACCGCAGCGAGTGAAGACCAGATGTTTCGCAGTGTTCGCAAGAGCTTTGGGGTGCGCGGAGTTTTCGAGTGTTGCCAGCAGAACTAGCAAAGCTACAGTGGGTTCGTCACCGCCGCGGCAGATCAGATCTACCAGAGCTTCGATCTTCTCCTTGCTCGACTGAACGTACAGGTTTTCAATGATAGGTTCACCGTCGTCGACGCAGCGCACGAGTTGAGGAAGCCACGGGTCATTTATTTCCAAACCGTAGCGGATGACCGCTCGTGTTTGACCATCGATCGAACTGTCGGTGATGATTGATTGAGCGCGGCGTTTTACCGCATCGCTGATGTGAGCTGTTTCTTCGCGCAACCGCGCGCTGGTAAGATTAGACATGATCTTCATCCTTTCGATAGAAGGTTGAGGGTCAAGGACCGGCTTTGTGTTTACGGCACAAGGTCGGTCCGCTTCGTTTTTTGTGGGATGCTTCAAATCTATAGCGTTGCGATTTTCGTTTGTCAATCAAAATCATGTTACACTCGGCGCGAAATTCAGTGCAGATTTAGCAACGGAGCAGGTCGATGAAACTCACGCGCGACATTCAGAGCCTTAGCACATTTAAACGCGACACGGCGAAGATCGTGCGGCAACTAAAGAAGACAGGACAGCCGATGGTCCTAACAGTTAATGGCAAGGCTGAACTCGTAGTCCAGGACGCCGCAAGTTATCAGAAACTGCTTAAAGCGAAGGAGCGGATGGAAGCAATTCAGGGTATCAGTCGTGGACTAGACAGTATGAAACGGAATGGCAAGCCGGCAGAAAAGTTCTTCAGGGAACTGTTCGCTGAGAAAGGCATTTCTGAGCGCTAGTGAACCCTTTCTCGTTACTAAGTTTGGCGGAGTGATTGACAACTACAAACGTGTATGAAAATGCATCTATGAAGAAATCCAAAACCTCAAAAACCAAACAAAAACTGAACGCCCTCGCCGCGCGACAGTTTCAAAAGACGAAGCCCTGAAGCGGATGAAACAGTTTGCTCAGCGAAAGGAGCGGTTCCTTGCGACTGCTCGAGCGAACAAGAATTGAGGTCTATCTACCCGACCCCCCGTCATTCGCAATAGTGGCTGCTTCCGTGCGGGAACTAAAGACTGCGGTCATGGAAGCCCGTTAGAGGAAACTGTCTTGATTTCAGTTGCAGGTTTATCATGCGGTCTGAGCTGGAGCCTCAGGAGTGACGGAGTTGATTTGAGAGAACAATAGCCTTTACTTTTCAGGGCCGCAAGAAAGCTCAAAGGCACACTGCGGAACAACTGATGAGAGCTGCGAAAAAACCAAATTACGTATTGCGGTTCGTTGAAGGGAGATTATTTCGATTCTCCTTCGTAACCCTAATAAGAAACCGCAATGCCTGGTTCACGGCATCCGCATCAGGAAACGCATCGGCCACGTCAGGCTCCAGTTTGATTACATCGCCGAAACTCTTCCGCCCGGGCCCGAGCTTGCGGACTCGAAGCGTCGATAAATCATATTCGGGCCGAAGTTCATCTACCGATTCGGATTCATCCTTCTTCATAAGCTCTTCTTTCAGGCGAGGTCGCCTCTCGCGCACTAATCAACCGAACGCCCTGATCTCTTTCCGTATATGAAACAATCAACAAACGTCCAGCTACTGATTGCCCGATGATAAGGTATCGATGCTCGTCAATGGAATGGTCCGGGTCATAAAAATCAATATAGAGTGGGTCACGGAAGACGCTGACAGCCTCTTCAAAAGTTACTCCGTGTTTCTCAAGATTACCTGCCGCCTTTTGTTCATCCCACTCAAAGTCCACGAAACGGAGTATAGCATCGAGGCTTTCGAACTCGCGCGAGCCTCATCGAAAGCCTTCATTTATGCAAACCTTCACCCGATTAAAACTCGCGGATGCCTGACACGTTCGTCGCTGAGCCCAGGGCGTTGGCAATCGATCCTGAGTCGTATTGAACGTTCGAGTTACCGCCACCGTTTGTAGTAAACAATGGGGCCAGGAAACCGCCCGAGGTGCGACCGAATTTTGCGATGGTGATGCCGCCGAGTATCTCGCCGTTACCGCCACCGTCGCGTTCCAGCTCGCCCTCGCCTAGGACGAGAATCACACCTTTGAAATTCGTATTGCCTCTCATCGTCAACCTGCCAGTCACGACGAGCATTCCCGATCCACTCGTAAGCGTGGCGTCACCATCAACGAAGGTGAACTGCGGAGCGTTCACTGAATCGTTGATCGTTGTCGCGCCAGTGCCGGGGTCGAAATAACGACCGATCGTTTGCGCCTTGCTCTGCAACGAGTTCAGGTAAGCGCGAGCCTTAGCCGCGGTGTCGAGGAACGATGGTTGTTCCACGTTGTTGCTGCCTTCGGCATCGTCCATCAGGAATCCGATCTCGGGATCGACGACGGTGTCGTGTTTAATGATACCGGCAGTAGCCGTCGCTTCATCGCAAGGCGAAACTGCAAACGACGGCCGTTGCGGCTCGACTCCGGAGTAGTCAATGCCGGAATACCACTTCGCGCCGCTGCTTCCGGTATCGAGGGTCATCGGCGAGCAATCGTCAGAGCCCTTAATCATCGTACCCGCCGGCGATTCGAACTGGAGGTTTTCCTTGTTGACCATCATTTCGAGGCGCTTCTGGGAGCCCTGTGGTCCAAAGCCATAAGCCTTAAGGATCAAACGCTTCGGATCCGGAGACGTTACTCTCATCGGAATTCCGGTAGTCGCGGGTGACGACGCAAACGTCAGATCAAGCACCTGCGTGCCGCTCGGAAGATTCAGCACGAAGTTCGTGCCATCGACATTAACGTTAGGTTCATCAAAGGTGACTTTCAGCGTCGTCCCAGCCACATCGACCTCGCCCTCAAACGATCCTTCAAGAGTCGTCGTCGCAGCCCACGGAGCGGTTTGCGTGATTGTCAATTCAAAATCTGTCTTGGGGATCACGACATCGTTGTCTGTACTGCCGGCAGGTCGTTCGATAACAAAACTTCCCAACGAGGAGTCGAGTGTCAAAGGAAACGTATGCGGATTCGGCGTCAGCGTAGTAGCCGACTGCGACGTATAACGAATGGTGACTTCTTGAGTGCCGCCGGCGTTGAAAGTTCTCGAAAACGGTGTGGCGACGTCGCTGCCTTCAATCGAGCCGGAAGTTTCGAAGGTGACGATGTGACTGAGCGGATCGAGATTCTCGACCGTTACACGATAACCACCGGTAAACGCACCGATAGTCACCGGCACGAGGCTATCCGGATCCAGGCGATCCTTATAAGGAAGCCAACCAGCAAGACGCAGGCTGCCGGTGTTGTCTGGTCCATTCGAGATATCGTCGATGATCGCAGTGCGAAAACTCATGCGATCGGTGGCAGTGACGAGTGGCTTCGCGTGTCCGCGGAGCACGTTAAGTGCCGACTGCATTCCTGATTCAGCCACGTAGTACGCCTGCATTTCGGCAGTCGAACCAATCGCGGTCGTCGACGACATTGCCGTCGTCATGATCAATGCGCCGCCAGCGCCCAACATGAGCACCGTGACGAGCAACATCGTTACTAAGGCGGCGCCTCGTTCACCTTTGTTACCTCCGGGGTTCGAAGGGCGGTGGCGGCTTGTTTCCATTTTCGTTTGGCGTCTCATTACTCTTAATCAGCTCCTTAGTAAACAATTGAGTTGCGTAGAACTACGTCGGATGTGAGTTGGATCTGGGACTGGGGCTGATAACCATCTGAACCGTGACTACCGACTGCCGGCAGCGTCACGCCGACGGCAATCACGATAAATTTGGCGGCACTCGGGGAGACTTCACTTTTAGCAGTGCCTGACGCATTGACCACGTTGGTGATATCGCACGTTCCGTCGGAAGTAACGGTCGTGTCATACGTGACCTTCTCGTCGTAATAACGGAAGACCAAAGAATCGACGCGGTTCGCCAGAACTGTGGTCTGGTTCGTTCCATTCTTTTCGTAACGCACGATGTAGCGCTGGCCGAGATCGGCATCGACGTACATCAGAAACTTCAGGTCTTCGTCAGCGTCGGTTACATCTGTGTCTTCTGCGAATGCGTTGGCTGTGTCAGGCATACCGTTCAGGTTGGAAACGATGCGCAGCTCGTCGGCGTCGCTGTCGTTGGTGACGATGCCGTTGCGGCGATGGCCGGAAGGCCTGATGGGAGTTTCAAGCCGGAGTTGCTGATCTCGCGCGTCATAATATTGAGCGCGCGCTGCACGTCGGCAATCGCGTCTGACTTACGGTCTTCGCGGGAGCGCATATTGAAGCCGGCGGCGAGCAGGCTGCACGAAAGCGTCATGATCGTGACCGTGATGCCCATCGCAATGATCAACTCGATTAGGGAGAAGCCTGCTTCGTTGTTTGAACGTTTGGTTTGCATGACTGTGCCTTTGAGATTTATTGAACTGCGTAATTACCGGACGCGAGGCTGGAGCGGAGGGTGGCAAGAGTGACGGAGGTTCGTGTCCAGGCCTGTGCGCCATCAAGCGGCGTCACGACAAGCGTTATCTTTTTAAGCGCTTTGGACGAGGTATCGTCGTTGGTTTCTAACGCGATCGTTTTGGCAACGCTGTAATCTCGGCCGCCACTCGTCACTGTTGCAGTGGTGGTGCCGACGCTCAGCGTAGTGTCGTCGTACTCGACGCTTCTGAGTTGTTCCAACTGCTGTTGGGCCACAGCCATCGCCAGGGCGCGTTCACCGCCGCCCACGTTGTTCTGCACCGAGAAGACGAATAGCGAAGATACTGCGAGGCCCGCAATCATCATCACGACCATCGAGATGCTGGTTTCGATCAGCGTGAATCCGCGTTCGCCCTGTTTGTCGTGCCGTGCGGTTTTGTTTGTTCGGTTGGTTTTCATTACAGCCTCCTCTTCGATTTCTTTATAAAAGGGAAAGAGAACGACTACAGACACAGTTTTCGAACCGCAGCCGGAATTAAAGGTTACGTTGTAAGTGCCGAGTATGCTCTTCGACTTGAGCGTGAACGTCGAAACACCGCCGGCGCCGACAGTAGTAACGCTACCTGGCGTCACTTGAAGTTCGGAGGGCTTGCTCGAGCTTCCGGTGATAGTGACTGGACTGCTGCTATCGTGGCTGACCTTAATCGTCTTCGACCGAGTATGCCTATCATCAAGCTCGTCGTCGGATCAGTTGTGATCGTGCACGGAATGACCGGCGACGGCGAAGGTGACTGGCGATGGTGAAGGTGACGGTGATGGCGAGGGCGACGGGGTCGGCGTTGGGGTCGGGGTTGGCGTTCCGCCACCGAGATCTGGCTCAGTCGCTGGAACGTCTCCCTCCGGCGACGGCGATTCTGACGGGACTGTTCCATCGATAACCGGTGGAGTCGAACTTGGTGTTTCACTAACTGATGGCGTCGTCGAACTGGAGGTCGAACCTGAAGCGAGGTCACCAACACGCAAATTCACATTCGGTACTGAATCATCAAATACCTTGCTGTCGACCGTGATGTCGCCTGAACCGGTGACGTCTACCGACACGGAGTCGGAGCCATTCTTCAACGTGATCGAGACCTGGGCGTTATTGCTTGTAATTTCGTCGACGATACTCAACGTGCGGCCGCGCCAGTCGAACGCGATCGTTTCGACCGTTTCGAAGCTGACGTCGCTCGGGCAACTGGATGGTCTTTGTATCCATCGTGCCATCGCTGTCGAGATCCATCGTTACGTTGTAAGAGGTCTTTGATTCGTTGATGGCGACATTCGCGCGTTTGGCTTCATCGTCGGCGTGATTGCGGATCGAGTGCATGCGCGCCTTTTCGATGTAGCTCGCATACTCGCGTGCGGCGCCGGAGAGTCGAACAGAAGCGCGAGCGTTTGTGATACCGATGAGTCCGAACGCGGTAACGATCACAAGGATCGTCATCATGATCAGGATCTCGACAGTGGTGAAGCCGTTATGCCGGCGCATTTTCGAGGGGGCTTTTGTCATTTGCACGTCCATCATTTGTTGTCTAATCAAAATTGCGGTGGTCCAATCTCACTGACCATCGCGGCCCCTTGAGCAAGCGTGGTGCCACAAAGCTTCTCTCAAAGAAAATCACACGCTTTCTGCGGTGAATGAGGACAGCTTGACTGAAGATCAATCAGATTGGCCCAAATTCATTTACGGCGAAGTCAAAATGCATGAAGGCTTAGAAAGCGAGTGAGGCCTCGTCAGTTTGGAAGGAGAAGTCATCACTTTCATCAGCCTGACTGTTGCTTGACCGACTCTTCTGAGGTCCATTCTTGCGCCGTATTTTTGTAAACCACACGCCTGAAAGGGGTTTTGTTAGGAATGCGTTTCCGCGCCTATGACGGCATGTTGCTTGCTGTGTGAGAGGGTAGGGAGCTCTCCTAATCGAGCGCGCCAAGACTCACAATACCCGCCCCGAGGTTGAAACTATGAAGAAGAATGAATTGTCAGAAGCTACTTCCAACATCCTGATTTTCTCCTCGGTCTCCGTGGCGCTGACGCCGTTCCTGCTCGGCGATCGGTTGATTCCGATTTTTACAGGCTTCATGAGAGACGGCGGGATATTGATCGATCAGGTCAGCAACTACGTGAGGTGGCTGGTATCGTAAATGCGAAATTGCGAAATTGCGAAATTGCGGGATTGCGAGATTGCGGGATCTTGCGAATTTTGACTTCCTGAGGTTCCGCAGCCCTTCCCAATTCCGCAATTTCGCAATCTCGCAATTTCGCATTCTTACTTAAAGGAGCCTGTTGCCAAACGGCGATTGGCCTCCAAGTGAAGTGTAGAAGCCATAGAGTGACGTCGTCGTCGCGCATTGCCCGAAAGATTACACAGATCCGCTCAATCTGTGGAGCCCATTTTGTTAATGATGTTGCCTTCGGCGTCGTAAATGGTGACCTCACCGAACGGCGTGACCTGGTCCTTGACCCTGTCCCAGTCGCCGACGATCACGATCGCCGCGCGATAGGTGTCGAAGTATTTGGCCGCAGCTTTTTGAATGTCAGCCGCGGTTAACGCCTCGATCCTCGGCCGGAAATCGTCGATGAAACTCTTGTCCAGATCGAAGGTGTAGACGGTGTTGATGCGGCCGGCTAGACCAAATTGGCTCGCCAGTTCCACGGAGAAATTGCCCGTGCTGTATTCCTTCGCAGCGCTCAGTTCTTCATCCGTGACTGGCAGTACACGCATGCGATCGAGCTCGTAGAAGATCTCGAGCAGGGTTGGACCAGTGACTTCGTTGCGCACGAAAGCGCCTGCGAGAAACGCGCCCGTTTTCGCGCGTGTGTTCGATGAGCTGAACGGCGAATAGGTGTAGCCCTTGGTCTCGCGAATGTTGCGTGTCAGACGCGAGTAAAAAGAGCCGCCGTAAATCGTGTCGGCGGTGCGAAGCGCGAAGTAGTCTTTGTCCTTTCGCGGAATGCTTACGTTGCCGATGTAGATCGCTGACTGGATCGAGCCTGGACGGTTCACGAAATAGATCTGCCGTTTGTCTCGTTTCGGCACTGGTGGGTTTTCGTCCGGCGGCGCATCACCGCTCTTCCAGCCACCGAACGCTTTCTCGATCTCTGCGAACGTCTTGTCGACGTCGATGTCACCCACGACGATCAGGTGCGACGTGTTCGGGATGTAGTACTTCGCGACAAACGCACGCAAGTCAGCAGGCGTTAACGCGCTGATCGATTTCTCGTCAGGAACGACAAAGCTGTACGGGTGATCGCCGTAGATAGCTTTCTGAAAACGTTCGTTAACCAGGAAACCGGGTTCTGCGCGTCCTGCGCGGATCTGCTGAATCGTGTTCCCCTGGGCCAACTTCACCTCACTCTCCGGGAATGAAGGATGTTGGGCCACGTCGCTCATCAGTTCAAACAGCTTCGTAGAGAACTCGGAGAGTGACGAAGCCGACATCGTCGTCGAGTCAGCGTCACTGCCGAGGAAGAGACTGCCACCGATCGACCGTAGCTCTTCCTTGAGTTGCTTGCTGGTGCGTGTGTCGGTGCCTTCGTTGGCTACGCTCGCGGCGATCTGCGCGATACCGGGACGTGCTTTTCGATCGCTCGCGGTTGTCGCCGAGCGAAACGTCAGGATCGACGAGATCTTCGGTACGTTTGGCAACGGCGCGAGAACGATAGTCAAACCGTTCGGGAGTTTCTTTTCGGTAATCTTTGGCAGGTTCAACGGCCTGGCCGGACCTGGCGGTGGCGGAGTCTTTTGCGCGAGTGCTGGCGTAAGCGCGAGCGTAAGCGTAATTAGTGCAAGTGTGATCTTCATTAGTTTGTGCCTTTCTTCTCAGGGACGCGATCGATCACTGTGCGATTCGTCGGCACGAGATACTTCGCCGCGGCTGATTTAACTTGCGCGGCGGTGACGTTCTCAAACGGCATTAACAGCGAGTTGATCTGCTGCGGATCGTCGCGGAAGAGTGCGAGTGCGGAGAGAAGATGCGCCTTGCCGAAGCTGCCCTCGAGTTGACTGTAGAAGCTTGAACGATACTGTACTTTCGCGTTCGCGAGTTCTTTGTCGGTTATGCCTTTCGTTGCGATGTCAGCGATGACCGCATCCATCTCGCGCAGGACATCGTCGGCAGTGTGGCCCGGCTTATAAGTCGTGCGTGTTGTCATGATCATTGGCCCGGTGTAGTCAAACTCGTTACCGAAGTAGTTGAGGCCACCGCTGAGATCGAGAGTCAACTCTTTTTCTTTCACAAGCCGTTGATACCAGCGCGAGCCTTCTCCGGCTTGAAGAATCTGGACCAGCAAAGCCATCGCCGGAAAGTCGGGTGAGTTCTGCGGCGGCAGGTGATATCCGGTTGCGAGTGCCGGGAGATTCGCGAGTTTGTCCGTTTGCGCAACGCGCTTCTCTTTTGTCTGGGGAGGTTCGGAAAGGTCTGCGCGCTTCGGCGCCGGTTGCGCGGGAATGCTCGCGTAGTACTTCTCGACCATCTTCTTCACTTCGTTTACATCGACGTCGCCGACGACTGTTAGCACTGCGTTGTTCGGCGCGTAGTAAGTTTTGAAGAAGCTGCGCACGTCTTCGATCGTTGCGGCGTTGATCTCCGCCAGTTCGCCGTAACCGTTGTGCGAGTTGTTCCAGTTGGTGAATGCGTTCTCCCACAGACTGATCCATTCGAACAATTGGTACGGCTGGTTGAGCACGTTGACGCGCACCTCTTCGCTGACGACGGCTTGCTGGTTCTTCAGGTTCTCTTCGCTGATGTCGAGTGAGCGCATGCGATCTGATTCGAGCCACAGGCCGAGCTCGACGCGATTGCTGGGTAGCGTTTGGTAATAGTTCGTGTAGTCGAAATCGGTGTGGCCGTTCAAACTGCCGCCGTTTGCTTCGACAAACTTGGCATGTTCGAACTTCTTCACGTTCGCCGAGCCCTGAAACATCATGTGCTCGAACAGGTGGGCGAAGCCGGTGCGGCCTTTGGGTTCGAGACGAAAGCCGACGTTGTAATAAACGGCGACCGTCACAACCGGCGCCATGTGATCTTCCGAGATGACTACTTTAAGTCCGTTGGGAAGTTTGTAATAGACGACCGGCACGTTCAGCGGTTTCGGAGTCGTGGTGGCGAAGGCGGTGGTTGCCAAAAGGACCACGGCAATGGTTGTTGCTACAAATCGTCGCATGTATGGGCGTCCTCGCTTTTGTCTGATCGGTGTTGAGGTGAGCTACGCAGAATTGAGGTGTTACGCGCTCAGTATAAACAAAGTTTCGATCTAAGCTACAATGCGCGACGAAATGCGCGGTGTACGTATTTTTGTTGTTTTCTTCCTGATTTCGTGTGCGGGCACGGCTGACATGCAACGAATTCCGATCGGTGTTTGGGGCGGCGAGCATATAAATATCGAAGTCGCAGAGAAGTCAGCGTCGATTGAGTACGATTGTGCGCACGGAGTGATTGAAGGACCGCTCGCGGTTGATGCGAACGGCCGGTTCAAGTTGCGCGGGACGCACACGCCCGAGCGCGGTGGGCCAATTCGCGCCGACGAGCAGCCGCGATCGCATCCGGCGAACTATGTAGGATCGATCATTGGCAACAAGATGACGTTGACCCTCAAGCTTGAAGGTTCAGAAGACGAGACGTTTACGCTCGAGAAGGGCAAGCAGGGAGAGCTTTTTAAGTGCAGGTAGCGCGAAAGTTTTTCATAAAGGGAGAAGTGCAGGGAGTTGGGTATCGTTTCTTCGCGCAACGCGCTGCTGCGCGACATCAGGTTGTCGGCTACGTTCGCAACTGCTCCGACGGAACAGTAGAAGCATTGGCTGAAGGGCCGGCAAACAGCGTGGAAGCGTTCAAGCAGGATCTTGCGACTGGCCCGCAATGGGCGGCAGTAAATCAAGTCGAAGAAATAAACCTGGATCCAACGGGCACCTATTCTGCGTTTCGCATTGAAAGATAGAATTCGTGGCTTCAACTAACTCAACATGGACCATCTCAAATCTCTAATCCGCGAAGTGCCGGACTTTCCCAAGCCCGGCATCAATTTCTACGACATCACCACGCTTTTGAAGAATCCTGACGGCTTGCGCAGCACAGTCGATGCGCTAGCCAATGAGTTCGAGGGCGAGAAGATCGACTCGGTGATAGGTGTCGAAGCGCGTGGCTTCATTTTCGCGCCGGCGCTGGCGTATCACCTTGGCGCCGGATTCGTCCCGGTGCGCAAGCCGCGCAAACTTCCGGCCGAATGCGCTGAGATCTCATACGATCTCGAGTACGGGCAAGATACGCTTCAGATCCATCGAGACGCAGTCGGCGACGGCCACCGCGTGATCATCGCCGACGACTTGCTGGCGACTGGCGGGACGGCGCGGGCGGTTGTGGATCTGGTTGAACAACTTGGCGGAACTGTCGTTGGGTTGGTGTTCGTAGTCGAACTCTCATTCCTTCCCGGGCGTGAGAAGTTGACGGGTTACGACGTGAGGTCCCTCATTAAATATCAGAGCTAATCTGTGTTAATGTCGGCTCTTGTGCTCCCGTAGCTCAGCTGCATAGAGCGTCCGCCTCCTAAGCGGAAGGTCGCGCGTTGGAATCGCGCCGGGGGCACCATTTTTCCGTAAGGAAATTAGAACCTCGCTCCCCCTTTTTGCAGGCTTCGTCCCGCATGTAATGGATCGGTCTTTCCGGCTTCGACGGGAGTAAATCCCTCATTGACTATCGAGCCATTGCGCCGCGCACCGCTGACCGCATCCGCGGGGCAGCGAGTTAGAACGCGCATCTGGACAACCAACTACTGACACCCTATTCTGGTCTCGCCCAGGACCCTTATACAAATGGAAGATAGTGACCTGCAGTTGGTATTGGCCTGCCGACGCGGTGATCAGCTGGCGTGGGAGAAACTCATACGGCGTTATCAACGTCTCATATACGCCATTCCGCTTCGAGCAGGGCTCGACGAGGATCACGCTGCCGAAATCTTTCAGGACGTGTTCGCAACGCTCTTCGTAAAGCTGAACGATATTGAGCAACCGGCAAAGCTGCATGCCTGGTTGGTTACCACCACCCGCCGCAAGACTTTACACGCGGTCTCCAAAGTGCTCGTTCGGCAACAATCACATGTGACCACCGATGAACCAGCGGACCTGGCGACATCAATCTTGGATGAAGCGCCTTTGCCGGACGAACAGTTACTGATTCTGGAAGAGCAACACCGCATTCGGCTCGCGCTTACGTCAATGGACGAGCGCTGTCGAACACTGCTGGAAATGCTGTTTTACGCGGCCGAGCCGCCTTCGTACGCTGACATTGCTGCTACGCTGGGAGTTCCGGAAGGCAGTATCGGACCAACGCGTGCCCGTTGTTTGGCCAAGCTGCTGCGACTGTTGAAAAAATAACCGAAATGTATTTTTTTACCGTTACGAGCCTCTGTCGAGTTGTAAGGCGGTGGACACCTTAGTTATGACTACCTCAACTCACATTCCGGTTGAAACGCTGGCGAACATCGCCGATGGCAGGGCGACCGCCGAAGCGCAGGCAGCGGCGATGGCCCATATCTCCATATGTTCGACTTGCCACGACACGCTTGGTGCACTTCAACAACTGATCCTCATGACGAGAAGTGACAGCACGATTGATGCGCCGCGCGACGTGTTGACTTCGGTCATAAATATCTTTTCACAGGAGAAGCCTTCGCCATTGCGGCGTATCGTCGCACTGCTGACCTTCGACAGTCGCACCGCGGGTCCGGCCTTCGGTCTGCGCTCGCTTCCCGGCGCCTCCCGGCAGTTGCTCTATTCCGCAGAAGAGACCGACCTGGACTTGCGTATTACTATGCAGAACGACGAGTGTGTTCTCGCCGGTCAAGTAATAGGCGGGAGTTGCGCGGAAGGCCATGTTGAGATTTCAGGTGTGACGGGAAAATCGGAAGCCACTTTAAATGACGTATGTGAATTCACGCTTCCGCCAGTTCCGGCGGGCAACTATTCCCTCATAATAAGGATGGACGATCGTGAAATTGAAATTCCCGAGCTAGAGCTCAAGGTTTAACCGATCAATGCAGCATGCGGAACTTGCGACACGTCTCGTTAACTCCAGCGATGCAACCCGAGAAACATTGCTCGGGGAAAATGCCGTCCTGGCGGATGTAGAGCTTGCCTATCAATTGAAAGACATCTGTCTCGAGGGTTGGAGTACCCATCCTGCCCAAGCGCTAGGCGCCGCAGCCTCACTCCAACTACTTTCGGAAATTCGATCTCATCCGGAAATTAAAGCCCTATCCGCGTGGGCTGCGGGCCTCCAGGCACTCGTCGGCGGACAAATGGAATTAGCGATTTCTACGCTCGAAGACTCTGAGAGGCGCTTTCTGAATTTGGGGAAAAAGCACATTGCCGCAGCGACCCGGGTCAGCAAACTCATCGCCCTGTCAATATTAGGACGTTACGAGGAGGCGATCGCATGCGGACTTGAAGCGCGAGAAGTTTTCCTCGCCTACAACGACTTTCAGGCGGCAGGCAAGATCGAACACAACATCGGCAACCTACACTTTCGGCGTGACCGCTATCACGATGCTGAGATCTTTCAAAGCTCCGCTCGCACACGCTTTGCCGCGCTCAATGATCAGAAACAGCTTGCGACTGTAAACAACTGTCTGGCCAACACTCACGCTTTGCTACACAAGTTCAAATCCGCAGAAGAGCTTTTTGAGGAGGCGCTACAACAAGCTGAGGCATGTGGACAGCCTGTAACTCTCGCCGGAATCGAAGGCAACATCGGACTATTCGCACTGCTGCAAGGTCGTTACGATCGGGCGCTGGATTTTCTGGAACGCTCGCGCCAGCGTTACACCGCCCTTGGCCTCACTATTCAATCGATCCTGGCGGAGCACGAAATCGCTGACACCTATCTCGAACTCAACCTCGCGCCTGAGGCGCTCGCAATCTACGAGCGAGTAATCCCCGTGTTTGTTGAACATGGAATGCGTGCTGAACAGGCGCGGGCACAGGCCTATAGAGGCCGTGCGCTAATGCTGCTCGGGCGAACGAAAGAGGCACAGCGCTGGCTCGATGAAGCACAACGGCTTTACGTGGCAGAAGAAAATCCGGTCGGTGCGGCGTTAGTTGCCTTGACGCATGCCCAACTCCTTTACAGGGAAGGCAAGTTTGAGGGAGCGAGGATGATGGCGGCGCAGGCGGAGCCCGCGTTATTGATTTCCGGAAGCTGGCAGCGACTGTTGCTCGCGCGTTGGTTGCGCGGTGAAGCCGAGCGCGCGCTCGGAAATCTTGCGCCCGCTCGTAAGTTACTGGAAGAAACAGCCCGCAACGCCGAACTCCACGGACAACCGCAGATCTCCGAGCGTTGTTTTAGCTCACTCGGCGCGCTCGCGTTGCTTGAAAGAGATTTCAAGATTGCGGAAAGGTACTTCAAACAGGCAATCGATTTAACGGAACAGTTGCGTGCACCCATTCCAGGCGAGGAATTTCGCACCGCTTTCTTCTCCAATCGAATGTCTCCGTACCACGAGCTGGCCAAACTCTGTCTCGCCGATGGCGACACGCGAGCCGCTGAAGCACTCGGTTTCGTAGAAAGCGCTAAATCCCGAGCGCTCGCCGATACTTTGGCGGGAAGAATCACATTCACCACGAACGCACACGACGATTTCCAAGCACACCTCCAAGCGCAAGCTGCACAGGTACGGGAAGAACTGAACTATCTCTACAACCAGATGCATCGCTCGGTACGTGGCGCAATTCAAATGCAGGAAGCGAACTCCGCACTGGAACACGAGCTCCTTGAACGCGAACGAAAGCTACTGGAAATCACACGCCAGCTTCAGCATCGTAGCGGCAACGGCAAGACAGGTCAGCACGAAGATCTTTTGTCTCTTACTCGGCTGCAAATGGCACTCGGTACTGATCGCGCTCTGATTGAGTACACCACGGTCGACGACAAACTGGTCGCGTTCGTCGTCACGAGCGAGCACATCGAAGTCGTGCGGGACCTCGGAACTGAAGCGGAGGTTGTAGCGGAGATCGAGAGATGCCGGTTTCAAATAGATGCCTTGCGTTTTGGATCAACACGAGTGCGAAACCATTTGCCGACTCTCACGCAACGCACTCAGAAACACCTGCGTTCTCTCTATGATCGACTGTTGCGTCAGATCGAACCCAAGATCGGTGAGCGCCACCTTGTGATCGTGCCGCATCGGGGACTTTATTATCTGCCGTTCCAGGCGTTGCACGACGGTGACAGTTATCTGATCGAACGACGGGAAGTCTCCTTCGCGCCCAGCGCCGTAGTTTTGCAGCAGTGTCTTGCTCGATCGGAACCGCAGTTTTCCACCGCGTTACTTCTCGGAGTGGCTGATGAACGGATTCCTGGTGTGTATCAGGAGCTCCACGCTCTTGACCAGATCTTCGGCGAAATCAAGCAATATTCAGACGAAGCGGCCACAACGGAAGTGTTGCGCGCGGACGCTGACCACGCCGACGTGATTCATCTGGCTTGTCACGCGCAGTTTCGGTCTGACAATCCACTCTTTTCTGCCTTGAGGTTAGGCGATGGATGGTTTACGGCGCGGGACGCCTATGCACTGAAACTGAATTGCGGACTGGTAACACTCAGTGCCTGTGAAACGGGCATGAATGCCGTTGCTCCCGGCGATGAGCTTATGGGTATTGCACGCGGTTTCTTTTCCGCCGGATCGCCAACAGTCTTGATGAGTTTGTGGACGATTGATGATGAAGCGACGACTAAGCTTATGATGTGGTTCTACTCTGAACTTGCCCGGACGAAGTCACCAGCAACCGCGCTGCGTACCGCGCAAACGAAGCTGCTGAAGGAAAAACCGCATCCGTTTTTTTGGTCGCCTTTCGTTGTCGTTGGCCGATGGTGATTGGCAACCGAATAGATTTTAGTTATTTTATCGGACGCTCTCCCCGACATCTTCCCCCGCAAACCGCTACTAAAAAAGAGGGCTGATCTGTGCGTCGAGGTCTAACATTTCTGACTTTGTTGCTGGTTACCGTCTGCCTGTTCGTGGACTTGCGATGGCCCAGTGTTTCGCAGGCGACCAGCGGGGGTGATGAAGAGTTTGTTGCGGCGGAAGTCGTTGTCAAACTGGCCAGCGCCGGAGATCTGCCCGCGGTTGCTGCGCGGTACTCGCTCGATCCGACTCCCATCGATCAGTTTGGCAACAGGCCCATCTATAGGTTGCGGATTACGGATCATGCTTCCGTCGAGAATCGAGTAAACGAATTATCGGGTGACTCGCGGGTCGTTTTCGTCGAGCCCAACTTCATTGCAACGCCGCCCGAGGGTGGTGGCAACACTTGGAGCGTCGGCAACACCTGGAGTGTCGGCAATACATGGAGCGTCGGCGGCGATGACGCAATCCAATCCCAGTGGGCGACGCAAACTATCCAGTTGTCTTTAGCTCACCAGATCAACAGAGGAACCGGGCCAAACGGTCCCATCAGAATTGCCGTTCTGGATACCGGCGTTGACACGAATCATCCCGCACTTGCGGGACATCTGTTGCCCGGATGGGATTTCGTCGATGGTGATAATGATCCCAGTGAAGTAGGTGATCAGCAGACAGGCCCATATGGACACGGCACACATGTTGCCGGACTAATTGCGCTCGTCGCGCCCGAAGCGAAAATCATTCCGATTAGAATCCTCGACGAACGAGGCGTGGGAAATATTTGGGTGTTGGCCGAGGCTCTGGCGTATGCAGTTGATCCGGATGGCGATCCGGCGACTGCAGACGGCGCTGACGTTATTAATCTAAGTCTGGCCACTCTCAGAGAGACGAGACTTATAGGTAATCTAATAGCAAAAGCGTGTGGCAGTGGGTCGAGCGACGACGCGGATTTTCCGATTTCGGTAAATCCGAATCTCGTGGTAGTGGCCGCCGCCGGCAACGCGGGTGATAGCACTAAACAGTACCCGGCGGCCGAAAACGTGGACGGACTGATTTCCGTTGGGGCCTCTACTAAAGATGACAATCTGGCGTCTTTTTCGAGCAGAGGTTCCTGGGTTCAGGTGGCGGCACCCGGCCAGGGAATTCTAAGTATTGTACCTGGCAGTCTATACGCGACGTGGAGCGGAACGTCGATGGCGACGCCGATCGTTGCCGCGGAAGCGGCGTTGGTTCGTGCGACGTTCCCGTATTTATCTAATAAGGACGTCGCTCGCCACGTGCAGCGGATGTCTGTCGAGTTGGATGGAGATGTTCAATATCGAATTGACGTTGGGATCGCGCTTACCAGATTGCCCGAAAGTGCGCCGGACCCGACTCCAAGTCCCAGTCCCACTTCGACCCCAACTCCGACTCCAAGTCCAACACCGACTCCAACAAAAACCAAGCGAGGGCGCCACTGATCGAGATCAGAGGGGCGTCCCTCAACTTTCCTCACCCGGATGTATTTTTCATAAGTCTGCCTGCACTGTTGGTGTGACGGACAGTCTCCCCCAACATCCCGACGTAATCCCCTGATCATTTTCGGCGCATTCTTTTATCTAGCGGTGTGTGAGCGAACAAGGAAGGACTCGTAGATGAGTACAAACAGCAAGCGGTGTTTGCAACAAGCGGTTTCATTTGCCCTGATTTCTTCAGCAATTTTCTTTTCTCAAATCACTGCCTCGGCACAATCGGCAACCTTCACTCGAACCGATTATCCGATTCTGGGAAATAATCACATCGTCGCTGACTTGAACGGCGACAGCATTCTGGATCTTGCTGCGACGGGCTCCGTCGGAGTCGGGATCATGTTGGGTAATGGTGACGGGACGTTTCAGCCCAGAGTTAACTTCCCAGCGGGCGGTCAGTCGCAGGACCTCGCGGCCGGCGATTTCAATAGCGACGGAAGAGTGGATCTTGCAGTCTCACTGATCAATGCTGAGTTCAGTCTCGGTCTACTTAGCGGTAATGGCGACGGCACTTTCAATGCGCCTGTAACTTTCGACAACACAGCAGCGCAGGATGATTCGCCCGCGCTTGTCGCTACCGATCTCGACAATGACGGGCGCCTCGACGTCGTGTTGGCCCACATGTTGTCGTGCTTTGTTAGTCCCTGCGTCGCGGCGCGGACCATCACGGTGATGCTTGGTTTCGGCGATGGTACGTTTCAGACCCCTTTCGAGATCGACGTCGGCACCGGGATGTCGCGCATCGCGGTTGGTGACTTCAACAGCGATGGAATCAAAGACCTCGGAATCGCGGGAGATCAAGCGCAGGTCTATGTTCTTCTGGGCATCGGCAATGGATCATTTCTGAAACAGCCGACGATCAACCTGCTGACTTCAGGCACGATCGGCGTTGACGGGACCGACATCGACGTCGCCGATCTCAATGGCGATACGATTCAGGATTTAGTCGTTGCGATAGCACTTAACGGCAGCCGCACGGCGATCATGCTCGGCAACAACGATGGCACGTTCCAGCCGGCGCGCATCATCACTGAGCCGCGGTTGCGCGTGCCGCAGTATCAGGTGATTGCCGACTTCAATCGCGACGGGTTCCTCGATCTGGCGCTCTCTCTGGCGAACGGAACGGAAGGTTTGTTTGAAATTTTGCGCGGCAATGGCGATGGCACATTCGGTGCGCCTCAGTTGTACGCGGCGCCGCCGGCGTTATCGAGTATTGGCGGCGGAACGATAGTCACGGGCGACTTCAATCGCGATGGCCGTCCGGATATCGCGCTGCCAATCACTGGAGCGAATCCAGGTCTGCTAGGTTTGGTTAATTCAACTGGATCGGTCTCCGTTGCTCCTGCCTACGGCAGCATTACGGCAACGCCCTCAACGATACCTTCAGGCTCGTCGACTGAAATCAGAATCAGTCTCGTTAGCGGCGCAGTGGCGCCTTCGAATGGCTTTACGTTCTCAGTATCGAGCAGCAATTCGACAGTCCTGCCGGTGCCGTCGAGTGTCTTCATGCCCGCGGGCGCGTCGAATGTGAGATTTACTGCGACCGCGAGAAATGTCACGTTAACTCAGGACGTCAGGATCAGGATCCGCAATAACCAACTCGGACGCAGAGACCTGACGGTCACCGTAACTCGGGCAACTCCAACGCCAACACCTACACCTACACCGACTCCAACTCCAACGCCGACACCGACACCGACACCGACGCCAATTCCGACACCGACACCCACGCCTGTGACGGTTAGCTTGTCGTCGATCACTTTGGCCTCGTCGTCAGTAGTGGGCGGAAATTCGGTTCAAGGTACAGTCACGCTGAGCGCGGCTGCTCCGTCTGCAACGGTGGTTGCACTTGCAAGTAGTAACGCGGCAGCTTCCGTACCTGCGAGCGTGACGGTTTCGGCGGGCGCAAGTTCCGCGAGCTTCATTGTCAACACTACAGCCGTCAGTGCAACGACGAGTGCGACTGTCAGCGGTACGTTGAACGGTATTACGCGCAGTGCGACGCTTTCAATCAATCCGAATACATCTCCGACTACTGATACCGTGAGAATCACGCGCGCTGAGTATGAGACCGACAAGCGCGTGTTACGCATCGAGGCAACGAGCACCAGCAGCAGTGCGACGTTGCGAGTGTTCGTCAGTTCGACGGGAGCGCTTCTCGGTACGCTATCGAATAACGGCGGCGGACAGTACAGGGCTGAGCTGAGCGTCTCGACGAATCCGCAGAACATCACGGTGCGCAGTAGCCTCGGAGGTGTTGCTACGGCAACCGTCGTACTGAAGTAGGAATTTGAAAAACGGGAAAAGTTTTCGAGAGGTTTTGTTTGTCATTCACAACTGCATTTGTCCTGAATGTCACCCCCAAGCCCAGACATTGGACAAATATGTTTCACTCACAGAGTACTGTGCCTTTACTGGCTATTCGCGTCGGTGGTTGTTCCTCTCCTAACTCCGCTGACCACCGAAAAAAGTAAGCAAGTTAGAGAATTAACGGGCTACTTTCTTCGCAATCTTTTTCGCACGCTTTACTGGATCCGCAGCAATGACGGTTGAGTAGAGGTGTGCCGAGTAACACCAAAGGCACCGAGTTTTTCCGCCCCGAAATACGTGTCGGAAATTCTCAATCACATCAACAGAAGCATTCGATGCCTGGTCCGCCGTTCAACCCAGGCCAATAGGAGGAGTTTACCGATGGCGTACATCTCCAAAAGGAACTTAAGAAAACAAAAGGAAAAGCAGACAGCAGCGGACAATCGTCGCGAGCTGATTGCCGCCGGCTTTAAGCGGCGCGATCTGCTGAAGATGGGATTGCTCACCAGCGCCGGTATTCTGATACCGAAAAAAGGACTGAGCGCCCGCCCGCTAAACACGCGTGGTTCTTACGACGATGACGAACCAAACAGCCCACCAACCACACCTTTCCAGGAATTGATGCCGCGACTGCCGGTGCTTCAGCCGGTTGCTGCGCTAACTCCGGCGCCAACAATCGCGCCGAATACTGCGGCCGGTGAGGCGCGAACAGTTGCACACCAGGCGTTTGCGCAATTCCCTCCGCAAAGATTCTATGAAATGTCGGAGCAAGCCGGGACTGCACTTATGGCCCCTGCAGGCGAGTTGCCACCGCAAACGATCTGGGGCTTTAACGGCCGGACGCCTGGTCCACTAATCGTCGAGCGATACGGAAACCTCGGCAACCCCGGTGCCGGGTCGGTGTTACTGCGCCTGCGCAACAACCTTCCGGCCGACAATGGAGGATTTGGTCTTCCGTCAGTTACAGAGCACTTGCACAATGGCCACACGCCACTCGAGAGCGACGGATTTCCTTGCTTCTTTATGGAACGAGGCCAGTTCTACGATCACCATTATCCGAACGTCTATGCCGGCATTAACTCGACGCATCCCGGTACGGGCGACATTAAAGAAGCGATGCACACGTTGTGGTACCACGATCATCGCATCGATCACACCGCCGAGAACACCTACAAAGGTCTCGCCGGCGCCTACATCCTCTTCAACGAATTTGACACTGGCAACGAAAACACGGGTTTCCGCCTGCCGAGCTTCGGCGATGGACAAAACCCACTTACCAGTTTCGACATTTACATGGTCATCAACGACAAGGTCTTCGATAACCAGACCGGTCTGTTGAAGTTCGATCTATTCGATACAGACGGAATTCTCGGCGACAAGTTCCTGGTCAACGGAAAGATCCAGCCTGTGTTGCACGTAAGCCCACGCCGTTATCGCTTCCGCTGGTTGAATACGGGACCATCGCGTTTCTATCAGTTATTCGTCCTTGGTCCAAACAACTCAACCAAGTCGTTCTGGCAGATCTCGACCGATGGAAATCTGTTGGAAAGGCCCGTTCAGGTAAACAGCTCGCGCTTCTCGGTGGCCGAGCGTGTGGACGTGATCGTCGACTTCACCGCGGACGCCGGGAAGACTTTCTTCCTGGAGAATCGTCTGGAACAGGAAGACGGACGTGGTCCAACGGGGAACGTTCTCGGTGCCGGTCAGGGAGACAAGATCCTCAAGATCGTCGTCGATGGTCCGGTTGTACCCGACAACAGCGTCAATCCGGCGACTATTCCAGCGGGCACCTATTTCTACGGCTTCCCGAACACCAACGATGCACCGCGCATTACTCGCACCTTCCGGTTCGAGCGAGGCAATGGTCAGTGGCAAGTCAACGGGCAGCTTGTGGGTGGTTGCGACGCCGCGCCGCGGTTCAGAATTAAACGCAACACCGTGGAGAAATGGATCTTCCAAAACAACTCCGGCGGTTGGCAGCATCCGATCCACATGCACTTCGAAGAGTTCCAGACCCTTTCGATCAACGGCAATGCGCCGTCAGGCACAGGGTTGATTACGAGGGGCAGGAAAGACGTTTTCAGGTTGGAGCACAACATGGAAGCGGTGGTCTATTTCCGTTTCCGCGATTTCGTCGGGAGAATTCCGCTGCACTGTCACAACGTGGTCCACGAAGACCACGCCATGATGGTGCTCGGCGCAATCGACGATGTCGGGGACAACAGGACGCAACCCTAGCCGCCTCGGTGGTATTCCCGCGCAAGTTATGGCGCGCTGGAAACCTGGACTCACTAACCTGAAGAAAGGAATTCTTATGACGGACTTAAAACGCAGAAGTTTGGTAGCAGCGCTCGGGGCGGCGCCGTTTGCAGTGCCGTTGCTCGGCCACGCGCAAGCGCCGGACTCAAACCCGAGGTTCAAACAAATACCTTCGCGAGAAAGGACCAGGCAAAGATATTTTCCGAACCTTGTTCTAACCGATCAGAATGGCCGCAAGTTGAAGTTCTACGACGATCTCGTGAAAGACAAGATCGTGATCTTCAACATGTTCTACGCGCAGTGCGAAGGCATCTGTACGCCGATCACCAGGAACCTGGTGAGGCTTCAGAACATACTGGGCAGTCGCGTCGGCAAAGACATATTCATGTACTCGTTTACGCTCAAGCCGAAAGAGGACACCGTGTCAGCCCTCAAGCATTATGCTCAAATGCATAAAGTGAAACCGGGCTGGCTGTTTCTCACCGGACTCGGTGGACGACATGGAGACGTTGCGGCGCAAACTCGGCTATGTAGATCCCGATCCCGAAGTCGATAAAGACAGGTCCAATCACATCGGGGTGATTAAATACGGCAACGAACCGCTCGAACGATGGGGCGGATGCCCGGGAATGCAGTCGCCGGAATGGATCGCAAAAACGCTTAGCTGGGTTGATTGGCCCAAGGACACGGCGACAGCGAAACCACAGGCGAATGGAGGTGCCAAATGATTCTTCTTAAATGGAGAGTTTTCAAGCTGGTGTTGTTACTGGCAGTTGCATTAACAATGCCGAGTATCAAGGCGCAAACCGCGATGACTGAAATTCCGCTCGGCGGCACTAGCAGCGGCGGAGCCGCAGCCCAAACCGGATTTTGCCGACACCCCCCGGTCGCCGATACGGGCGGTAGTACGTACACCGTCACGGCAACACTGCCGGTCCCGAGGCAGTAGCCTTTGACGGCACGTATGTTTGGGTAGCTACACAATTCACGAACTCGATAACCCGAATCAGAGTCAGCGACAGCACAGTCGCTGGAACATTCGTCGTCGGTAAACGGCCGGTGGCGTTGCTCTATGCGGCTGGATATATCTGGTGTGCGAACTTGCTCGGCAACACCGTGACGAAAGTGACGCCATCAACAGGAGCCATTGCCGCTACTTACAACGTCGCCGATGGGCCAGGTGGGCTGGCGTTTGACGGCACCAATATCTGGGTCGCAAACCGGCACAGCAACAACGTCACAAAACTAAGCACTGCCGGTAAAGTTCTCGGGACTTTTGCAGTTGGCAACCGACCGATCGGTTTGGCCTTCAATGCAAATAGCATTTGGGTGGCGGCCAATTTCAGCAACATGGTGTACCGTTTAAGCACAACGGGAGCAGTGTTGGGTAAATACGAAGTTGGCAGAGGACCTTTCGGGGTCGCTGCTGAGGGCGAAAACGTTTGGGTCACCAACTACTTCGACAAAACGTTACCAAACTTCGCGCCAGTGACGGGTTCAACTCTCGGCACATTCAAAGTCGGCGATGGAGCTTCGGGAATAGCTTTTGACGGCCGAAGTATTTGGGTCGTTAACAATGGCGACAGCACTGTGATGAAACTCAATCCATCCGATGGTGTGGTCATTGCAACCTATAACACCGGCAAAGGCCCGTTTTCGATCGCCTTTGACGGAACGAGAGTTTGGGTGCCCAACTTCGGAAGCAATTCCGTTTCTGTGACGGCAGCCAATTAGACAGTACTAGAAGTTTTTTCAGTAAAGGGGCGCAAAGACTCAAAGACGATAAACGGTTGTTCTGTCTTTGGCTTTGCGCCACTTTTGCGGCTTTGTCGCGCAATTTTTCCTGAGCCTGTCGCACGCGCCGTGGAACGTGGCGGAGGCGGACATGAAAAATCTCACGACGAGCATTTAAGGACAGAGGCGCGGTAAGCGCACGGAGCACCTTGCCAGACTCACTTACTACGACAATCTCGAAATGGGTTTTTCGTAAGTCAATTCGAGCTACACGATGGTTCACGCAAAACCCACTCGAATCGTATTCGAGCTATTGACGGAACCTTCCCATGGGATGTAGAGTCGCCCACCTAGAATTCAACCGGCTGACCGTGGGCGCACCAATCCTCGCGACTCTGGCTTAGCCTTCAATTAAGCGTAACATCATGTTTAGGTAAATTCCTTCGCTCAAAAGGAGATCCCATGCGCCCCGACGCAACTAGAACAGGTATAGCCTCATTCGTCGTTTTCATCCTTGTGATCACGTTCAGCTTCCCGTCAGTTACGCAATCAAAGGTCAATAACCTGAACGAGGTACCGGTAATCAAACTAACCTCTATTCACGGATACTCTGCCGAAGTATCCGACTATCATTTCGACTCTCAACAGAACTTTTGTTTCACGCTGACAAATACTTCGTCGCTTCCAATTAACGGAATCGGAGCTGACTTGGGAGCCGAAGCGTTCGTATCTATCACCTCTCAAACAGACCTTCCTGGACCTGGTTTTCTGGTCGAGAGTTTTTTAGTTGATCACACACTAAACGGCGTTCCGATGTCCTTTGTTCTGGTCATGGCTACGGTACCCCCGGGTGCGAGCACCACCATTTGCCTAGCTGGTTTGGCTGCGGAATCGGCGGATGATATCGCACATAATCTCTTCGTTACATTTTCCCCTAATGTAAGCCTTCGCTGTGTCGATCGAAACAACGAAACTGAGGACGTGTTGGTAGCGTTCACGCGCTCAACCGATACCGAACAATGTTTGATTATTATCAATATTTCCACTGAAATCGTAACCGGTCTTGGGTTGGATCTTACTGGCTTCACAAATTCTTTCGAGTTAATGTTCGTTAATCCTTCACCTCAACCATTTAAACAGCATCTGCGGTTAGCGAAGAATCCAGGTTCAATCGACGATTTTGATAACATTCCGTTGAGCTTTGGTTTGTTGTCTGGTGGACAATTCTCTCACGGTAACTCTAGAAACGGCGTAGGTCCTGGCGAAGTTAGTGCTGAGTTTTGTATCGCAGGTAATTTCCAAGGATTGACACTCGAGGAGGTAGAACGTCGCACGTACATGCGCACTGATGACTCGACGAGAACGTGCTTCCTCGGCAGCGACCCCATTGGGAAGGGACAAACGGGTGTCCTAGCCGGCGAGCCTCGATAATCTTCCACATTTCCCAACTTGTAAGACTCATCTAACGCATAGTTTTACGCATGCGTTGTCAGGTCGTTCGATTTGTAAAACATGTACCCGAAGAAACGTGGTCCGTTCATACTAGTTCGACTCCTCATTCTACTCTCAGTGTTTTCGCTGTTGCTTACCAAGCCTTCGCGAGCAAACACAGCTTCTTTTCAAGAGACAAATAAAATAATCACTTTGGCGGTTGGTCAGACGGTTAAGCGAAAGATCCGCGACGCTGAGAGTCACTCATACAACCTGCTGGTTAGAAACGACCAATACGTTCAAATAGTCGCGCAACAAAGTGGCGTAGATCTAATCGTGCGTCTGTTTGACTCTGCCGGCGCCGAACAAGCGGAAATGGATAGTCCTAATGGAGCTTACGGCACAGAGCCGCTCTGCTTTATTTCGACCAGGACAGATGTCTATCGCCTTGAGGTGCGGAAGCTCGAAGCGGAGGCTATCACCGGCTCTTACACACTATCAGTCGCCGACTTGCGTACGGCCACTGCCGCTGACCGCTCACGTTTTAATGCTCAACAGATATTTTCCGAAGCCGAAGAATTGCGCAACAAGGGTGAGGCGGCAGGCGCTAAGGAGGCGCTTGCAAAGTATGATGCCGCATACACGCTTTATTCCTCTTTAAACGACAGTAGGGGTGCGGCAATTTCCTTGTACGGTCGAGCTGCAACTAATCAGAGCTTAGGCGATAACGCAAAGGCGTTCGAAGACTTTAAAAACTCATCTCAACTTTGGCGATTAACAACCGAGCTAAGCGCTCGTGCTAACACTTTAAATAGCCTGGGACTCGTCGCCGACGATTTAGGACAAAAAGAAAGGTCTCTCAATTATTACAAGGAATCGCTGCGGCTGTTTCGGACACTCGGCGACAAGCGGGAAGTTGCCAACACGCTCGCTAACATTGGACGCCTAAATGTTTCTTTGGGCAATTACCTTCAGGCGCTTGGTCTTTTCAACAGCTCTCTAAAATTCTTCCAACGTATTGGCGAAACAAGTGAAGCGGCCACTCTCCTTACGAACCTTAGCGTGGTCTATGAGAATCTTGGGGACTACGAAGCTGCGATTAGTAAAACGTCCGAGGCATTGAAACTCCTACGTCAGATTGGTGACAAACGAGGTGAAGCCTACGCTCTCGTAAGCATGGGGAACGTCCATTTTGGTTTAGGAAGTCTGCAAAAAGCTCTCGACACATACAGTCAAGCACTTCCATTGTTCGAGCAGTTAGGAAATCGTTCATTACAGAGTCAGGTGCTTAACAACATCGGGAAGTGCCACCTTGCACTCGGCGCTCGTCAACTTGCAAGTGACAACATCAGCCGCGCGCTGGAGCTTGCCAAGAGTACCGGTGACCATCGCCGGCAGGCTTATTACTTGAACAACATGGCGATCCTTCAGAGTGATGGTGGCGATCTTGCAACTGCTGAGCGCACGTACCTCGAGGCACTCGCAATGATGCGAGAAATCAAGAATCAACATGGCGAAGCACAAGTTTTGGACAATCTCGGCACTCTATATGTTTCGAAACAACAGCGTCAGCAAGCACTTGACACCTTGACTCGCGCGCTGAGTTTGAAACGCGCTTTGAATGAGGTTCCCGGTGAGGGAAACACACTGGCAAATTTAATGTTTGCGTGGCAGAGGTTTCAGCAACCGCGACTCGCCGTTTTGTACGGCAAACAAGCAATCAACCGATTTCAGCTAACGCGCAACCGAATCAGTCGCTTAGAGCAAGAGCTCCAGGCAAGTTACCTCACCTCTAAGGAGAAGGTTTATCGCGAACTAGTTAATCTTTTGATCTCTCAAGGCCGATTAGCGGAGGCCCAGCAGGTGTTACGACTCTTGAAGGAGGAGGAGTATTTCAAATTTATTCGAGGTTCGTCTGCTACAGATAAGCCTAATGAAGGGGTGACCCTTACGCCAGAAGAAGCCGAGTGGTCAAAGCGATACAACGAAATTTCAAATCGTATCGCCTCGATTGGCCACGAACGTGGCAAGCTGAGAGAGAAGCTGAGGCGCACACCTTTAGAGGAGCAGCGACTGATAGCTTTGGAGAAAGATCTGGAAGTTGCAAATCAACGTTTCCAGAGTTTTTTGGATGAACTTTCGGCGACATTCGGCAACACCTCAGCATCAACACTTCGATTGACGGCGTTACGCGATGCTCAGGCGCTGCAAACTGACCTTCGCGACCTTGGAAAAGGAACGGTCGCTCTTTTCACAGTCGTATCAGATGAAAAGTACAGCGTCATTCTGGTAACTCCCGATACGCAGCTTGCGCGAGAGTACCCGATCAAAGCCGCAGAACTTAATCAGAAGGTTTTTGACTTCAGGCAAACGTTACAGAGGCCTGACATCGATCCGCGTCCGCTGGCCCAAGAACTGTATAAAGTCCTTATAGGTCCTATCGTCAGCGACCTCAAACAGACTCAGGCAAAAACATTGATGTGGTCTCTCGACGGCTCGTTACGCTATTTGCCAGTCGCCGCTTTACACGACGGCTCGTCTTACCTTGTGGAGCAATATCAATCAGTTGTCTTCACACCAGCGAGCAATGCGCGTTTAAAGGATCGTCCGAGGCCACACTGGACCGGGCTGGGGTTGGGAGTGTCGAAAGCCGTCGAAAATTTCCCTCCATTAGAGGGCGTGCCGGTAGAGCTGCGCTCGATTATTCGCGCGCCCGGTTTACAGAGAACCATCAGCCAAATACCGCTCGGCCTGGTTCCGGGGAAAGTACTGCTGGATGATGCGTTCACGCGCAGCGCAATGCGTTCGGAACTTCGGCGAAATTACCGGCTGGTCCATATTGCGAGCCATTTTCTGTTTAAGCCGGGGAACGAAAACGACTCTTTCCTCTTGTTAGGGAATGGAGAACATTTGACCCTGTCAGAAATCAAACGAGCAGTTACGATGTTTCATGGCGTCGAACTCTTAACGTTGTCTGCATGTGACACAGCGACGGGTGGTGCAGATGCAAATGGGAAAGAAGTCGAAGGATTTGCCGTATTGGCCCAGCGTCAAGGCGCAAAGTCGGTTATGGCAAGTCTGTGGCCTGTCGCAGACAATAGCACACGGCTGTTAATGCAAGAGTTCTATCGTTTGCGTACCAGCACGGCGCGTGTTTCAAAGGCAGAAGCTCTGAGGCAAGCTCAACTTCAGTTATTGTCGGGAAGAGGACGACCGAGCTCACATCGCAGCATTAAGTTATCAACAGGCACCAATGAGGCTCGCGTAGACTACAGTCACCCATTCTTTTGGGCGCCCTTTATCCTGATCGGTAATTGGCAATAATCGGCGATCGCTACGGCTGTTGCGCTTGTTGCAAAAGAATCTGGTAGTCGGCGTTCTTCGGGGCAAGTTTCAACGCCTCGTTTAGGGCAGCCAGTGCTTCAGTGCGCTTTCCTTGCTTTAACAGACTATAGCCTTTAAGTGCATGCCATTCCGCATTGGTTCCTTCTCGCAAGATGGCTTTTTGAAATTCTGCCTGCGCGGCTGTTAGATCCTGTGTTCCTAATAGCGCTACACCCAAATACGCATGGACTTGGGCCATGTTACGAAGTTGCTCGACAGAGTACTGCCCGCGCAATCTTCCTCCCATGGCTTCACCTTTCGATTGCGAGATCAATGCCAGTGCCTGTTGGTACATTTTTGCAGCCGCTGAAAACTGGTTTTGGTCGTACCAGATGTTTCCTAGACCCCTAAGCGGCCTGGGATCCGACGGGTTAATCCTGGTAGCAATTCCGTAGGCAATTTCTGCGTCTCGAAAACGTGGGGGCTTCGCGTGTCGCGCTGAATTGCCGAGCTGTAGCGCATCTTCAAATGCTTCCGATAGATCAGCACGGTTAGACGAACGAGAGCGCATCGGCGCGCTTTGCCTGATCTCTGGATCACGGGGCCTTCCGAAAATCTTCGCCGCCTCACCTACAATGTCTTGGGATGCGATAAATGTCGACGGAATCAATACTAGAATTACTGCAATAATTGTTATGCGAAGTACCATAACCACAGCTCCTAATAGAATGAAAAAGCGCGAGGATAGAATGGCGATTGTATGAGCTACCGCTTAAAAGGCAAATTAAGGACTGGGCTTCCATTCCACTTCGTTCCATTCCGGCCGAAATTTTTTGTTAACTTGAGTATCGTTGCGCTTGGTCCAAGTTTGTCCCGCAGTTCTTTACAAACGGTGGACTTCAAGCACAATATGCAAAGTATGCAGATGCGGTTTTGTTAAGCTCTTTCGGATAAGATCCGGGCCCAGCCTTTGTCGCCAATTCGCAACCACGTTGAGTGCGGCTAATTTGTATGCCTCGTCGAAGGACAATTTCAGCGATCTCACATCTAACCAGGCTGGCCCTTTACACTTTGTTGGTCTTGACCGTCAGGTGCGAACACCTTCAAGCTCAGAACACTAAGTCAGACGTAACTCTAAACCGCTTAGTACAAGCTGTTAAAGCAATCGATCAGCAGCAATTTCAAGAAGCGGAGAACCTCCTTAACTCTGTTCTCGCGACCGTTCCGAACGATGGAGACGCAAACAATTTGCTCGGCGTAGTCCGTGCGAAACAGGGCCGTCCAGTCGAGGCGGAAAAGCTATTTCGCCGGGCGATCGTGCACGCTCCGAAACACCTCGGTGCGCGGATCAATCTCAGTGAGTTGTTGATCACAACAAATCGCGACGAGCAAGCCCGAAGCGTCTTACTCGAAGCGCATAAACTCGCTCCCGAGCGCATCGAGATCAATTTAAATCTCGCAACGCTTTACGCCGATAAAGCAGAGTACAAACAGGCACTCCATTACCTGGAGCTTCTGCCTCGCGAAGCAGCCAACAGTGATTACTTCCTCGTGAAGTTGAAAACCTTACTAGGCCTCAAGCAGATCGAAGACGCGCGTAGCCTGACGCGCAACTTTATTCAATCAGGCGTCGGTGACACGCAGTCACACGCAGAATTCGCGATGCTGCTCGCAAGGAGTGGGCTCGACGATGAAGGTCTGAAGATTTTAGAAACGGCACAACAGAACGAACCGGGATCATTTGCCGTCCGCTACGGACTCGGAATAATAAACGCAAATCTCAAGCGATACGACACGGCCGAAGAACATCTCACCGCAGCAATCAAGGTAAAACCCGACGACGTCGCTACCTTGCGCGCGCTGGCCAGAATCGCGCGGGCCAAAGGTAATCTTGAAAAGTCTCTGTCGCATCTTGTAGAAGCACGTCGTCTGGCGCCAAAGGTTGCGGCGGTCCTTTACGAGTTTGGCGTGACGACCTTTGAAATGGACCTGCTGCTTGATGCTCTGCCGGTGTTTGAACAACTACATCGCGACTACGCAAATGAACCTGCGTATCTCTACGCACTCGCAGCCGTGCGTTGGAAGAAAGGTGAAACCGTCGAGACGACACGGTTAATGAAGAAGTACGTAGCCTCGCGACCACGTGATGCCGCGGGTTTTTACCTGCTCGGCGCTGCATTGCTACAGCAGGATCAATTTCCCCAGGCGAAAGCGACGCTGGAACGAAGTCTTATTCTTAAAAGAGATCCGGACACCGAATATTTGCTCGCGGTCGCTCTGGATAAACTGGGAGACCGTGCCGCGGCGATCGAGATCTTCAGGCAAGTCATTCGAGCGCGGCCGGACCACGCCGCTGCATTCTCGGCCCTCGGTACTGCGTATCGGGAAGACGGTAGCTATACTGAAGCGCGGGTCGCGCTCGAACGCGCGGTTGAACTCCAGGCAAATGACCTGCGCGCCCACTATCAACTTGGACTGGTCTACTCGAAGCTCGGCGAAAAAGAAGCGGCGAAGAGGATGTTTGCTCGCGCTGACGATCTGCGCAGCCGCCAGCGCAACGAAGAAAGTGTCATTCTAAAGTTAATTGACCCACCAAACTGATGGAGAGATACTGAGAGTTTGATGGCGAGGGAAATCTTGTGACTGTCGAACTCAAGTTAGTCGACGATGAGATGTCCGCGGCTGATCGACGCGCGCAACTCATCCTTCAGCAACTGCTACGCGCCGAAAAAATATCCGTCGCCAGCTTAGCCAAACGGTTGAAGGTTTCGCCGAGTACGATCCGGCGAGACCTTGCAGACCTCGAGCAACGTGGCCTTCTGCGCCGTAGCCATGGCGGCGCGGTGCCAATTCAACCACTGCTTTACGAACCCTTTCGTCACATCTCATCTTTTCACGAACAGGAGCGACAACATGGCGCGGAGAAACGACGGATCGGATTGGTTGCCGCGGAACTGGTAAGAGATGGCGACATCATTGCTATCGGCGCAGGCACAACCGCGACGCAGGTCGCACGCAGTGTCTGTTTACACAAAGGCATCACGGTACTGACGAACGCCGTGAATGTCGCGATGGAGCTCAGTCAGCGAGACGACTTGAAGGTTTTTGTAACTGGCGGGTTTCTGAGTGGCGACTGGTTTGCCCTCGTCGGAGCGGCAGCGATTCAGAACGCCAGCGAGATGTTTGTCGACAAAGTGTTTATCGGAGTCGATGGGATTCACGCCGAACGCGGCCTGACCACAAATTACCCGGAACAGGCAGCCGTTCATCGCGTGATGATGCGTCAGGCACGTCAGCGAATCATAGTTGCAGATAACAGAAAAATCGGAAAAGTAGGATCAGCATTGATCGGTCCTATCGATGATGTCGACTATCTGATCACTGACGAAGGAGCGTCGAATGAATCCATCGCTCCTTTCGTCGCGAAGGGAGTCGACGTTCGCCGAGCGTAGAGGTCCTATTGCTCCTTCACAGTGGGCCATCCGTCAGCGTCCCAGGTCAGTGGGGCGATCCTCAACGTAGAAGCGCCGCGCGCCTCCGCATCATAGGCGTGATACACCAACCGCTCGCCGCCTTTGTCCTGCAAGATTGCGCAATGTCCGGGCCCGCGCCAACGCGTACCGCCCTTCAATACGAGCGTGCCTCCGTCTTCCATCATTGATTTGCCTTCACGATCGACGTACGGACCAGATACAGCTTTGGAACGTCCCACACGAAGGTTGTAGGTGCTTTCGACTCCGCGACAGCAGAAGTCAAAAGAAACGAACAGATAGTAGTAGCCGCTTCTTCGAATTATTGCCGGAGCTTCGATCGCACCAGGCAACTGCGGTGACCGCGGACGGCTTGCCAGTGAATAAAGCTTCGTGTCCTTTTGTGAAAGTCGACCGGTGGCAATATCAATCTTCTGCAGCTTGATTCCACTCCAAAAACTTCCAAACGAAAGCCATGGCTCGCCCACTTCGTCCAGTACGATGTTTGGATCAATCGCATTCCAATCGTCAGTGTTGTTGGAGCTGACTATCTTTCCTTGATCCTGCCATCTGTACTTCTCACTCGCGGGATCCAACGTCGCATTCGTCACCAGACCGATGCTGGAACGATTACTGCCAAACGTCGAGACGGAGTAATAGAGGTGATATTTACCGTTGAAGTAAGAGATGTCCGGCGCCCATATTCCCCGCAAGCCGGGCACATCTTTCACCGCCCAGGCCGGTAGATGTGCAAAGACATCGCCACACAGCCGCCACTGGACGAGATCTTGTGAACAGCGGATCGCAATTCCCGCCCGGGTTGAGAATAGATAGAAGGTGCCGCCCTCTTTAATAACGGTTGGATCGTGAACCTGCCGGATATCTCCCTGAAGCGCCTCGGTTTTTCGGGTGGGCGTCTGCGCCCAAACTGAGGAAGCGACTGCGAGAGCCAGGCAAAATTTCACGAACAATCGTAAGTCTCTCCGCATTAACATTTTTATCTGTGCTTCTGGCAAATTCTTCTTGACTTGTGCTCATTTGTGGTGTAAATGAGCACAATTCGTGTGTGAATTAAGCGGTCTTATTCATCGCGGAGGGCATTCTACCCTATTTACAACTGAAGACGCGTGTCGAAATCTCAGGGAGGTCGCAATGAATCCTCGTCGTCTAACTGCCGTTTTAGGCTTGTTCCTGCTTTGCGTGTCGCCAGTGTTTGCCCAGAGCGATCGAGGCTCGATAACGGGAAGGGTTAAGGACCAGGCCGGCGCGGTGGTTCCCAACGCGAAGGTCACCGCGACCAACGTGCAAACTAACGAGGCACGCGAAGCGACGACGAACGATGAAGGGAACTTCACGATCCCGCAGCTGTCTGCTTCGGTTTACACGATCAAGGCTGAAGCAGCCGGCTTTAAGCTTGCCGTCGTTGAAGACGTCAAGGTTGCCGTGCAGGTTACTTCCACCGTCGATATAACCCTACAAGTTGGCCAGGTCACCGACAGTGTCACGATCTCGTCCCGCGACGTTCCCATCATCCAAAGCGAAACACCTACGCAGCAACTCAACGTCACCGAAAAGCAGATGCGAGAGTTGCCGCTTCAGATCGGAGGTGAAACCGCAGGACGTTCACCGCTGGCCTTTATTTTTCTCGACAGCAGTGTGATGTCAGGTGGTGGCGTGGGCGATCAAAACGCAGCGGCGCGCGCGAGTGGCACTTTGGGAAATAATTTCCGAGTCAACGGTGGTCAGGGTCTGGGAACGGAAATATTGATCGATGGTGCCGGAACGCGGCGCGCAGAGAACGGCACCTTCTTCACTGAGGTTGCTCCTGGTCCTAATGCGTTCCAGGAGTTTACGGTTAGCACCGCACAATTCTCCGCGGAGTTCGGCAATTCTTCAGGCGGTGTAGTCAACTTTACAATCAAAACCGGTGGTAACGATTTTCATGGCGAGGCCTACGAGTTCCTTCGCAATGAATCATTAAACGCCAACATCGATTTCAACCGGTTGAACGGCGGCAACCCGTGTCCGGCAAACGATCCTAATTGTGAGATCAAGCGACCGCTCGATCGGCAACACGATTATGGTTTCTCAATTGGCGGTCCGATTTATCTTCCAAACTTTGGTGAAGGCGGACCCATCCTAAGGAGTCTAAAGAACCGCGCCTTCTTCTTCTTTAACTATGGACATTATCAGTTGGACCAAACGGAAACTGTCAACGTTGGCGTGCCAACTTTAAGAATGCGCTCCGGTGATTTCGGAGAACTGCTTACCGATCCATACGTGCTCGGATTCTTCGGTGGGCCGGTTCAGATTTTCGATAACACAGTAGCATGCTGTAATCGACCAGCGATCCCAGGCAATCGACTGGACTTGTACGTCAACGCTCAAGGCAGATCGATCATTGACCCGGTTGGTTTCAATATCATCAATCAACTATTTCCATTGCCGACGACGTCCGGTGTTTTTCGCAATTACACCGCAAATAGCAGCAGGCCGACGACAACAGATTACTACGCACAGAAGCTCAGCTTTACGCTTACGGATCGACAACAACTGTCGTTTAGCTCCACTTACCGCAGCCAAACGAAAATCCAGGGAGCGTTCCCGCGATTCCCCGAGCCCTGGGTTGGGCAGGGATCGTTTCGCCAGGTATTTCACACGCAGTACTACCGCCTGCAACACGATTACACCATTAGCCCGAGTGTCCTTAATCACTTCAACGCGGGGTTTACGCGCTCGTTCGTTCAGAACAGAAACTTTACCCGGGGAATGAGTCCGACAACTCTTGGGTTCCCGGCAAATGCCACGCAAAATCTTGCTTTGCCACTGATTGGTTTTCCGCTGGTGGGCGATCCAGTGACATCGCCGGATCCGCGCGCGTATCAACCCGGCGGTTCGACATTTTTTGACAACCAGGATGGTGACAATGCGGTCCAGATCAGCGACTTCGTGACCGTGATACGTGGTCGCCACACGCTCAAGGCAGGCGGTGAAGTTCGCTGGCAGCAGTTGAACGATTCAAATCACTTCGACCTCGGCGGTAATTTCAACTTCATCAGTAATCAAACCGGAAACGGCAACGGATTCAACCAGGGTTGGCCCATAGCCAGTCTGATTACCGGCGCGCCGGAGTTCTCGTTTGCCACTGTGCAATCGATCGATCCTGGCTTCCGTTTCTTCGAGCCGACGGTCTTCCTCCAGGACGACATCAAAGTCACTCCCCGGCTGACTCTCAACGTCGGAGTTCGTTATGACATCCCGTATCCGCGTGTCGAACACCTGGACAAGTACCGCGGGTTCGACAGGCTTGTTCCTAATCCAGCCGCTGGTGGGCGGTTAGGCGCATTGGTTGGTCCACCGGGAACAAACTTTGGTCCCACATCGCCGTACAGAGGTCTGATCAAGCCGGACTATTCCAACTTCTCGCCGCGATTTGGATTTGCCTACAGCGTAAACAGCAAGACGGTGGTGCGCGGCGGCTATGGTCTGTACTACGCACCCTTGCTTTACAACGATTTCGGCCGTGGCGGTCAGGCCGGCTTTTCAGTCCAGGGCGGAGCGAACATCAACTTCGGCTTCGACGCACTTCTACGATTGAGTACGTATCCGGCGCTTCCATCACCCGATCCCACAAGTCAGTTCATTGGCGCCGACGTTGAAGGTTTCGATCGCAATTTCAAGATCGGCCGCACCGCCCAATACAGCCTCGATCTGCAACGCGAATTGCCCTGGGACTTTGCGGCGTCGGTCTCTTATGTCGGCAGTAAAGGAACGCGCCTGCGCTCAAACTTCAGTCCGCCAAATGCTTTGCCATTTGAGGCACTCCGGCTGGGCCAGGCGTTTCTGCAAACGCCTTTAGCTACAGTGCTCGGCAATCCCAACTTGGTTGCTTTCGCCAACAGTGTGGGCGTACAACTACCTGCTTCGAACAACGCGGTATTTCCCGGATTCAACGGTAACGTAGCGCAGGCACTTAGACCGTTCCCACATTACGGGCGCATCACCGAACACATGGAAAGCGAGGGGCAGAGTTTTTACAACGCCTTCAAGCTGAATCTGCAACGTCGCTTCTCCCGGGGATTTCAGCTTGGCGCGTCCTACACTTTCGCAAAGCTGTTAACGGACGCTGCTGAAGATCTATTTGGGGACACGCCGATTGGCGGTGTGATTCAGAATCCGCACGATCGGCGTGCCTTGCGCAGTGCTTCACCGAACGTTGTGCCCCACTCGTTTGTCGTGAATTACCTTGCAGAACTGCCTTTCGGAAAAGGTAAGCGATACCTGAATGGAGGAGGCTTCACGGATCGATTGGTCGGAGGTTGGCAGATCTCTGCCGTACAGCGTTATCGCAGTGGATCTTTACTTGTGCCCTTTATAGCGGGAGGCGCTCGAGACTTCCTTGACCTGGTCGGTTTCACCGGCAACTTGAGGCCTAACTTAACAGGCCAGCCTTTTTACACGAACAATTCGGCCGGCGGAATAAATTTTCTGTATCTAAACCCGGCCGCCTTTTCACGACCGCCTGCATACAATGCGTCGCCGGGGTTCCTGCTTCCGGATAACACAGTGAATCCGGCTTATGCTGCTTTTTATTCGGACCCGAACAGGTTCTTCGGGAACGCAGCACCGACTTATAGCGACTTGCGCACGCATTCTTTCTATGCGGAGGATCTCAACATCTTGAAGAAGACGCGCCTCTCAGAAACTACCACGCTGGAGTTGCGAGTAGACTTCTTCAATCTGTTCAATAGAGGACGGTTCACGCTGCCGAACATGGATTTCAACAACACCGCGATCTTCGGGATCACAAGCCGAGCTAATGATCCGGAGCAGCCGCGTCGAATTCAGTTGGGCGCCCGGTTCATCTTTTAGCGGTACTTGGCGTACCCTTTCCCCGGGTTGATATGCGCATGACCGGCACGGCGTTAAAAAGTTTTCCTTACCTGCTCGTCGTGGTCATGAGTATGGGCGCTCTTACCTGTGTGGCGCAGACTTCCGCGAATGTTAGACCACCCGGTACTTCTTCTTCCGAAGAACAGATAACTCGCCTGGTGGCCGAGGGTGTCGTCGCCCTCGAACGCAATGATACTGCTGCGGCAAGCAAGCTCTTCCAACAAGTGCTTGCACTGAAACCGCATCATGCAGCGGCGCATACTTTCCTCGGGGTAATGGCAGATACGGCTGGTGATTTGGCGGCAGCCCAAACTCATTTCGAAGCTGCTGTTTCCGCGGAACCAACTTCGCCGTCCGCTAGAAATAATCTTGGCGCCGTTTTACTCAAACGTGGCTTGACAAAACAGGCAGCGGAGCAGTTCGAGGCGTCTTTGCGGTTGAATAAGAACCAATCGCAAGCTCTTTTTAATCTCGCCCAGATTCGCTTCGCGTCCGGCACTACAGCCGAATTACTTGCCGCTCGCGAAATGTTCGAACAGGTTCAGGCGATCGCGCCTGATGCAGAGATTGCGCGTTCGCTGGTGGTTGTTTCGTTACGACTGAGTGATCGCGAAGCAGCAGCGAAATACTATCGCCAGTACTCCGACCAACTGGCTGGTAACACGGCGGTTGGAACATTTACCAATCGAAGCGAACTCGGAGCCGCGTTATTCGAAGCCGGCATGTTGCAGGAAGCTGAAGTGGAGTTGTCCGCCGCAGTAAAGATGTCGCCGATGGACCAGCCGTCGATTCTCCGTCTGGCACGTGTCTACATTGCACGCAAGGATTTACCCGCCGCCGGACGGACTCTTGAAGGAGCAGTCGCCCGAGGTGTTGAAGCGGCTCCTGTGTATGCGATGCTTGCGTCGGTTTACGAGCAGAGTGGTCACATTGAAAACGCGATTCCCGCGATGCGGCTGGCTATCGAACGAGATCCGCAGTCCGAAAATTACCGCTTCGCGTATGGCATGCTGTTGACGAATGCTATGGCGCCTAAGGCCGCAGTAATTCGTGTCACAGAGGCGATCGAGCTGTATCCCAAGTCTCCCAGACTTTGGCTCGGTCTCGGTATCGCTCACTTTAAAGCCGGCAACAATGCTGAGGCCGTTAAAGCTTTCAAACGTTCCCTTGAGTTGGACCCAAATTACGCGCCCGCATATGCGTATCTGGGAATGACGAGTGTCGAAGTTGGTAATTACGCCGAAGCGGTCAAGACATACGAACAAGCGCTGACGGTCAACGACAAGCTCGGCGTCGTAAACTATCTGTTGGCGGAAGCGTTGCTCGGACTTGGCGGATCGAATGAAACACGCATCGAGCAGAATTTGAAACGAGCCGTTGAGTTGGAACCATCGTTCGCGGCGGCTCGCTTGTCTTTAGGTAAGTTTTACTTTCGTACTGGTCGCTTCACTCAAGCCGAGAGTGAGCTTGAACAGGTGATCAAGCTGGATCCTCAATTGGCAGGAGCTTACTACCAGCTAGGCCTGGTGTATTCCCGTTTGAAACGTACCGAACAGGCGCAGGCAACGATGGCCACGTTCAAGCGGCTAAACGAATCGCGGCGAACGCAGGAACGTGATGAAGTGCGCGAAATAGTTCGCCGGCTTGCTGATGTGCGTTTCTGAAGATCAGATCCAGTACAAAGAAACACAGCCGTAGAAATAGTGTATTCAATCGCGATCTTCTTATTGATGTTTTTAGCGGGCGCTGTCGCGGCGCAGCAGCAGCCTAATGCTCCAGCTCAGACCGCGCCGCCTCCAGTTATCGAATGGAGAGACGACTTCGACGGCGACAAGCTCGACGAAGCCAAATGGGACCCTTTTACTTTTGAAGGCGGCAGCGGCGGGAAAATTGAGGTCAGGAACAAGCAACTGAAGATGCGAGGCGCGGGTGTTTCGCGCTCAGGTGTACGCACGAAGCAAGCTTTTCACGGCGATCGCTTTTATGTCGAAGGAGCGCTCGCCAAAGTTGGACCACGAGTGCCCCAGCCGGGCGAGGCTTCCTTTCCACCGGGATATGCGATTGTGACTGTGCTGTTCGATGGTAATCCGAACTACCGTGTTGAATGGTTGTTGAGAAGCGACGGGATTCTGGAAGCGTGGCAAAGCTTCGACGGCCGGCTCACACGTCTTGACAAAGGCAATCTGGCAACAAAGGAGCAGACTCCGCTGTTAGGCATCGCGCGTCGCGGCGAAAAAATCTATTTCATGCTCAACCGTGAAGTTGGTCTCGAGAGCTCGGCCCGTGGCCTGTCGTTGGATTTCAAAGTGATGGTTTACGGTTTTGGTTCTTCCGAAAACAACTGGGAGTCAGTCGCGGTCCAAACTCTAAAACAGTGAAAAGACGTCAATTCTTACACGGTGGGTTAGCAATCAGCTCGGCGGTACTACTGGAACGCGCTGGTGGGCTAACGTACTCGTCCGCTGCTCCCGATTCTCGTATTGAGGTGCTTGTGGGCGAGGAGATCGCGACGATCAACCCAAGCATCTACGGGCATTTTGCGGAACACCTTGGCGGCGTGGTTTACGACGGTATCTGGGTTGGCGAGAATTCGAAGGTCCCAAATACAGGCGGGATTCGTAACGCTCTGGTCGACGCGCTGAAACGAATCAAAGCTCCCGTCATACGTTGGCCCGGAGGCTGCTTCGCAGACAGTTACGATTGGCGCGATGGGACCGGGCCGCGTAGTAAGCGGCCAAGGCGTACAAACTTCTGGGCCGATGCACCCGAATGGCCCAAGAACGCTCCGAATGGTCCCTGGAAGTTTGACACGAATCATTTCGGCACTAACGAGTTTCTTCGCTTCTGCCAGATGTCCGGAGCGGAGGGCTACCTCGCCGTGAACGTTCGGGGTCTCGGGGCGCAGGAATTTTACGAGTGGATTGAGTACTGCAACTCACCGGCTGGTTCAACGACTCCCGCTGAGCGGCGCGCGAGCGGTGAGAGTCCGAGTCGCGAACCCTTTCGGGTTCGTTTCTGGGGAGTCGGTAATGAAACCTGGGGTTGCGGTGGCAACCTGACTCCGGAAGAGTACGCCACGGAATACCGAAGGTTTACGGCGGCCGTGCCGCGTTACGGAGTTGACCTTAAGTTCATTGCGTCCGGCGCAAACGTGGACGATTACAATTGGACGCGCGGCTTCTTTTCAAGGACAGCAGAAAAAAATCGCGGCCTGTTCAACAGTATCTACGGTTGGGGTTTGCATCATTACGCCTGGAATCTTGGCCTGGGCAGGACCAGCGACTGGTTTGCCGCCAAAGGAGACGCTGTTAAGTTCAACGACGCGGAATACTACGAATTGCTCCGCGAAGCCGATCGCATGGAGTCGCTGATCAACCAGCATTGGACCATCATGGGTGAATACGATCGGCAACATCGGGTCAAGCTGGTAGTCGATGAGTGGGGAGCGTGGTACAAGCCCGGATCGGAGGTGTCTCCGACACACTTGCTGGGCCAGCAGTCGACGATGCGTGACGCGCTTCTGGCGAGCCTCACGCTCGACACGTTTAATCGTCACTCCGACAAAGTATCGATGGCGAATGTGGCCCAGTTGATCAACTGTCTTCATTCGCTGTTTTTGGCGCATGAAGACAAGTTCATCGTTACGCCGACCTTTCATGTTTTCGAAATGTTCATGCCGCATATGGGCGCGAAGGCGGTCCGTGCAGTCTTTAGCGCGCCGGAAGTTCAATACATGCGTGTCGACAAGCCGGCGAAATTTTGGGGGTTGTCAGGCTCGGCGTCTCTCAACGGGAAGCAATTGACGTTGACTGTGACCAACCCGCACCTCAGTGAAATTCGCGACGCCGAAATCGCTGTTCGCGGCGCACGGCCGACTGCGGTGCAGGTGCGAGTGCTGGCAATGCCTGACGTTCATGCGCATAACACTTTCGAGAATCCTGGTGTGGTCCAACCGCGCAACGAAACAGCCGCGTTGACCGGTGGCACGATTTCTTATCGGTTTCCGCCTGCTTCGGTAACGCGCCTGCAGATCACCGTAGCCTGAGCGTCATAAAAGAATATGTACTGGGAAGAGCGTTGGCATCCGTTGCGCGAAGAGTGGGTCATCATTGCCGCCCACCGTCAGAATCGTCCGTGGAGCGGTGAGACGATTGAACACAATGGAGAGCAATTGCCCGCCTACGTTGAGGACTGTTACCTGTGCCCCGGCAACTTGCGTGTCAGCGGGGCGCGCAATGACAACTACACAAGCACCTTTATTTTTGACAACGATCATCCCTGCGTTGGCGACGATGCCCCCCAGATTCTCCAGAAACCACCCGGCATTTACCGCAATCAAGCTGCGAACGGCATCGCGCGAGTCGTCTGTTATAGCCCAAATCACAGTTTGGCGTTGGCGGAACTCGAGCCGTTTGAAATTGAAAATCTTTTGGGAGTTTGGCAGCACCAGTATCGAGAACTAAGCATTCGAAAAGAGATTAAGCACGTATTGATCTTTGAAAACAAAGGTGAAGCAGTAGGAGTTTCCAATCCACATCCGCACTGTCAAATCTACGCGACCAACTTTGTCTTTAAAACAATTGAGAACGAAGCGCGCGCAAGTCAAAAGCATTTTGCAGAAACCGGGCGGGTGCTTTTCCAGGACGTGATTCGCGCCGAGAAAGAAGATGGTCGTCGCATCATTTGCGAGAACGAGTCAACCATCGCCTTCATCCCTTACTTCGCGCGCTACGCATATGAGGTTTTCGTGGCGCCAAAAACTACCCATGGCAGCATCGCTACCTTATCCGGAGATGAACTCCGCGACTTTGCGGCACTGTTGAAACAAGTTCTCGTCAGGTTCGATAACCTTTGGCAGATGCCCTTTCCTTACGTGATGCCGTTGCACCAGGCGCCAACCGATGGCGGTGACTATTCGAGTTTTCACTTTCATATCGAGTTTCATCCGCCACTGCGCCGTCCAAGTCTGCTTAAGTATCTGGCGGGACCGGAAATCGGCGGTGGTAACTTCCTCTCTGACACGGCGCCCGAAGAAAAAGCAGAAGAACTTCGCTCCCAATCCGAAATCCATTACAAACACACGGTGCAGGAACAATCATGACCAGCCCTGCACTAGATGCGAGGCAGTTGCTCGCCCCGATTCGTCTCATTCATGAACGCGTTCGAGACGAAGTCGTGGCCGCGTGTCAGAAGAGTGAGTTGGACCAACTTGCGGCAGTCGCCGATGACACGATGGAGGGCGATACTATCTACGCAATCGATCGCATCAGCGAAGACGTTCTGGTCGATCTTTTTCAGAAGGAGGTCGCCAGTTTGGCGCCTCTTGTGCTGGTTGCCGAAGGGATCGAGGGCGGGGAATTGGTGTTGCCGCGTGGCGCCTCGGAAAGCGATGCGATTTGGCGTGTCGTCGTAGATCCAATCGACGGGACACGTGGCTTGATGTATCAGAAAAGAAGTGCGTGGGTGTTGACCGGCGTTGCCAAAAATCGCGGCAAAGATACAAACCTCGGCGATGTAGAGTTAGCCGTGCAGACGGAAATACCCTTGCTGAAGCAGCACTTGAGTGACGTGCTTTGGGCCATTCGCGGCGAAGGTCCGTCTGCCGAGAGATTTAATCGTCTGACACAAGCTCGGCAACCGCTGGCATTGCGACCTACAAAGGCGAAGACGATTCGCCACGGTTTTGCGATGGTCGCACGTTTTTTCCCAGGCGCGCGGGATGAGCTGGCGGCAATTGATGAAGAGATCGTGTTTGGCGCGTTGGGGCCGGTCGAGTCCGGCAAGGCGCACTGCTTTGAGGACCAGTATTTGTCTTCTGGTGGACAGCTCTACGAACTGATGATGGGCCATGATCGCTTTGTTGCCGACTTGCGTCCACTGGTTGAATCGTTCCTGGAACGACGAGGACTGGCGCTCGGAATCTGCTGCCATCCGTACGATGTTTGTACGGAACTAATTGCGCGTGAGGCCGGCGTGATCGTCACCGATGAGCATGGCCGGGCCTTGAGCGCGCCACTTACGATCGATGCCGATGTTGCGTGGGTGGGATATGCGAACGAGGCAATTCGTCGCGAGATAGAACCGCTGTTGCAGGCGGCGTTGAAGAAGCGAGGCCTGAGTCACTATTGATTCTTCTTTGCGTATCTCCGCGTACCTCTGCGTATCTCTGCGGTTAACTGTAATCGCGGTAGCTGATTCAACGCAGAGATCGCAGAGATACGCAGAGAAAACTTAGCGAGTATGGGTTACGAAGTTATCCACGGTAATGCGTCTCACCGTGCTGATGTGGCCGAGTTCATTGCGGTCCTGAATAGTCTAGATGCGCATCCCGGAACTGCGCGCGTTCTTTGACTCGAAGTCAGAGCTGACTGTCGCCCGTGCTCCGGGTCGACTCGACGTAATGGGCGGCATTGCCGACTACTCCGGCTCGCTCGTGCTAGAGTTGCCGATCGCTGAAGCAACCTTCGTGGCGTTGCAAAAAGACGATTCTGCGTAACCTGCGCATCATTAGTTTGTTGGGCGACACGACGCGAATGCTGACATTCGCCATGCCTTTGGAGCAGTTGGAGCAAGGTGGCAAGCCGATTGGTTACGACGATGCGCAGCGATATTTCAGTACGGACGTAAGCGAACATTGGGCAGCTTACGTAGCGGGTGTTTTCCTCATGCTGATGCGTGAGTTGGGTACACGCTTCAATCAGGGCGCCCGTTTGTTTATTTCGTCGCGTGTTCCTGAGGGCAAAGGTGTTAGTTCGTCCGCGGCGCTCGAAGTCGCGACGATGTCGGCAGTAGCAACCGCTTTCAACGTCGATATTTCACCGCGACAGTTGGCGCTGCTGTGCCAGCGAGTTGAGAACCTGGTTGTTGGCGCACCCTGCGGCGTGATGGACCAGATGACCTCCGTTTGCGGTGAAGAAAACCAATTGCTCGAGATGCGCTGTCAACCTGCGGAGCTGCTTGGAACGATCGAGCTACCTCGAGATCTCGCGGTCTGGGGAATTGACTCGGGTGTGCGGCATTCGGTTGGCGGCGGGGATTACGGATCGGCTCGGGCCGGAACTTTCATGGGTTATCGAATCATTGCGGACGTGGCTGGCTTGCGAGTTATTGCCGACGACCAGAAGGTTTTAATTGAGGACCCGAATTGGAATGGATATCTCGCTAATCTCACGCCGGAAGAGTTCGAGGAACGGTTCGCGAAGAAGTTGCCTGAAACAATGATCGGAGAAGCGTTTGCTGCGCGTTATGGCGGAACGACAGATACAGTTACAAACGTTAAGCCCGAACAGGCGTATCCGATTCGCGCACCGGTGGTTCATGCAGTCTACGAGAATTCACGCGTTAACACTTTTGCAAACCTACTGCGCGAAAGACGCGAATCGTTTTCCACGCGGGAGAAAGCAGCGCTCGGTCAATTGATGTACGAGTCGCATGCAAGTTATTCCGCTTGCGGCCTGGGTTCGCCGGCCACAGATATGCTGGTCGAGTTAGTGAGAACCGCCGGAGTGGATCAGGGACTGTACGGTGCAAAGATCACCGGGGGTGGAAGCGGTGGGACGGTCGCAGTACTCGGAAATCGAGATGCGTTCGCAGCTGTTAGAGATGTTGCGCAGCGCTTTTACGAGTTGAGTGGCTATCACCCATATATATTCAGCGGTTCATCCCCCGGTAGCGCGGCATTTGGACATCTTGTGTTGAGACATAGCTGAGAGTTTTCTCCCGCAAAGGCGCAAAGGCGCAAAGAAGAGTGAATCCTGGATCCTTTGCGTCTTTGCGCCTTTGCGGGAAACTACCTTGTCAGAAACGTAGACGTTGAAATTGCAATGACGATTCTCGTTACCGGTGGAGCCGGCTATATAGGGAGTGTTACTACTCAGTTTTTGCGTGCGCGCGGCGAGCAAGTGGTTGTTCTGGATAACCTGTCGCGCGGCCATCGCGGCGCGGTTGCTTCTGACGTTCCTTTTTACGAAGGCAACGTCGGCGACCGCGAGCTGGTCGCCACGATCGCGCGTACTCATGAGATCGAAGCGTGCATCCATTTCGCAGCCTTCGCCTACGTCGGGGAATCGGTAAGCAACCCGGCTCTTTATTATGAGAACAATGTCGAACAAGGCCTTCGGCTGCTAGGGGGCCTCGTTGAATCAGGAATTCGCCATCTCGTGTTCTCTTCGACGTGCGCGACCTATGGTGAACCGCAACGTATTCCAATCGATGAGGAGCATCCGCAGCTGCCCACGAACCCGTACGGATGGTCCAAACTTTTTCTCGAGCGCATGATGGCCGACTACGATCATGCCTATGGACTGAAGTTCGTTGCACTTCGCTACTTCAACGCGTCCGGAGCCACCTCAGACCGCGGTGAACATCACGATCCCGAAACGCACCTCATTCCACTCGTGCTGAAAACCGCGCAGGGAAAAGTCGATCACATTGCCGTCTTCGGTAACGACTACCCAACTAGAGATGGCACGTGTGTCCGTGACTACATTCACGTGCTTGATCTCGCTGAGGCGCACTTACTCGCGTTGCACTACCTGCGCGCCGGCAATCCGTCCACCGCAATTAATCTCGGCAACGGACAAGGCTACTCAGTCCTTGATGTGATTGAAACAGCTCGCCAGGTTACCGGCGCAGAAATCCAGGTCCGGATGCAGGAACGTCGTCCGGGTGACCCGTCGCATCTTGTTGCGGACTCGTCGCGTGCGCAGTCGGTTCTTGGTTGGCAGCCGCAGCATGCCGACCTTAATGCGATCGTCGAGTCAGCGTGGCGATGGCACACAGCGACGGGTATTCATACCTACTCTCGTAGTCAAGAAACACACGGTCGAGGAGTTCACAAAGAAAATTAATTAACTCCGCGGACGGTAACTAATGGAGTGAGAGATGCCAAACGAAAAGTACACACCGCGCCCCGAGCATAAATTCAGTTTTGGCCTTTGGACGGTTGGTAATCGTGGCCGCGATCCATTTGGCGATGCGGTTCGGCCCACGCTCACGCCGGTGGAGGCGGTGCGAATGCTGGGCGAGATTGGCGCCTACGGCGTCAACTTTCACGATAACGATCTAGTTCCAATTGATGCCACGCCTCAGGAGCGTGATCGGATCGTAAATGAGTTTCGTCGAGCGTGTGAAGAAAACGGTGTGGTGGTGCCGATGGCCACTGTAAATCTGTTTTACGATCCCGTTTTCCGTGACGGCGCCTTCACCGCTAACGACAAATCCGTGCGGGCCTACGCGCTGCAAAAGACTATGCGAGCGATGGATTTGGGTGCTGAGTGTGGCGCAAAAATTTTCGTGTTGTGGGGCGGGCGTGAAGGTGTCGAAACCGACGCCTGCCGTCGCCCCGACGATGCGGTTAAGAGATTAAGAGATGCGCTGAATTATCTGTGTGAGTATTCACTCGACAGACAGTACGAGTACAAATTCGCTCTCGAAGCGAAACCAAACGAGCCGCGCGCCGACATCTACATGCCTACTACCGGCGCGTATCTCGCTCTGATTTCTACGCTGGACCGGCCGGAAATGGTTGGGGTCAATCCGGAAGTCGCACACGAACACATGGCAGGGCTCAATATGACGCATGCCGTGGCCCAGGCCTGGGAGTCCGGCAAACTTTTTCACATCGATCTCAATGATCAGATTCCGGGCCGATACGATCAGGACTTGCGTTTTGGATCGGCGAATCCCAGGGCAGCGTTCTGGCTTGTCAAGTTTCTCGAAGACGTAGGTTATACGGGACCCCGTCACTTCGACGCGCACGCATATCGCACTGAAGACTACGAAGGCGTGAAGGAATTCGCTCGCGGTTGCATGCGCACGTATTTGATCCTGAAGGAGAAAGCCGCGCAGTGGAACAACGATACGGAAATCAAGGGGTTGCTCGCGGAGATCTCTGAGACGGCTGGCGATGGACGGGGAAACAAGTTCTCGACGCAACATGCGAGCGAGTTGTTGTCCGTTACTTTCGATCGCACCGGGTTGGCAAGTCGTGGCCTGAACTATGAGCGGCTCGATCAACTCACGATGGACATTCTGTTAGGAGTCAGGTGAACCGCACTTCAACGACCGCAATCCTGTATCGAGCGCCGGTTGCTGTGTGTCTGTTGTTGAGTGTCGTCTCGGCCAACGGGCAGCAGAAACCTGTAGTCGGTGATCGAATTCAGCGCGAAGCAAAAGCGTTTGACTTGGACGAAGTGCGACTACGCGAAAGCCCGTTTAAGCGCGCCATGATGCTCGACGCAGAGTATCTGTTGCGTCTCGAACCCGATCGATTACTCAGTTGGTTCAGAAAAGAAGCGGGACTCACGCCGAAAGGTGAAGTCTACGGAGGTTGGGAAGCGAGAGGTATTGCCGGTCACTCGCTTGGTCACTATCTCTCTGCCTGCGCAATGATGTTTGCCTCCACGGGTGATGCGCGCTTTCGTCAACGCGTTAGTTATATCGTGAATGAGCTTGACCTTATTCAACGCGCCCACGGTAACGGTTATGTAGCCGCTATTCCGAACGGTAAAAAGCTTTTTGCGGAGGTTGCGTCTGGGCAGATCCGTTCGCAGGGTTTCGATCTGAACGGTGGTTGGGTTCCCTGGTATACGTTGCACAAGCTGTTTGCCGGTCTGCTCGACGCTAATCGCTATTGCCGAGATCCACAGGCGCTGCGTATTGCCGTCAAACTTGCGAACTGGACTGAGTCCACCGTGGGTGGACTAACGGACGAACAGTTTCAGCGCATGCTGGCGTGCGAACACGGCGGGATGAACGAATCTCTGGCGGAATTGTACGCACGCACCGGTGACGAAAAGTATCTAAAGCTTTCCCGGCGCTTTCATCACAAAGCCGTTTTGGACCCACTAGCGCGGCGAGAGGATCGTTTGCGCGGGCTGCATGCCAACACACAGATTCCAAAAGTAATCGGGCTGGCACGCCGGTACGAATTAACTGGAGACGCCAGCGAGAAAACGTCAGCCGAATTCTTCTGGGACCGTGTTGTTCATCACCACTCCTACGTTATCGGCGGCAATAGCGAAGGTGAGCATTTTGGACCACCAGACAAACTCAATGATCGTCTGACCGAGAACACTACGGAGACCTGCAACACCTACAACATGCTCAGGCTCACTCGCCAACTGTTCCAGTGGCGTGCATCGGTTGAGTATGCAGACTATTACGAACGCGCCCTCTACAATCACATACTTGCTTCGCAAAACCCGGACGATGGCATGGTTTGTTATTTCGTGCCGCTAAAGTCAGGTTCGCGAAAAACTTATTCGACTCCCTTTGACAGTTTCTGGTGCTGTGTCGGCACGGGAATGGAGAACCATGCGAAGTATGGCGAGGCAGTTTACTTTCATAACGACGATAAATTGTGGGTGAACCTCTTTATCCCATCGGAACTGACTTGGCGTAAAAAGAATTTAACGGTCACGCAGGATACGGATTATCCGAACTCGAACTCGACGACGCTGACGTTCAAAACGCGACGACCGGTGAATCTTGGGTTGCGCTTGCGGTATCCGGGCTGGGCCAGTCAGGGCATTGCTGTGGCTGTTAACGGAAAGCCAGAAACCGTTGCCGGTCAGCCAGGCAGTTTCGTGGAGATAAGACGCTCCTGGAAGAATGGCGATCGAGTTCAGTTAACTATCCCGATGTCGCTGCGAATGGAAGCACTGCCTGACAATCCGCAACGCGCGGCGATCCTGTACGGTCCAACTGTGTTGGCGGGAGAGCTTGGACCAGCAGACGAATCAGGTGTTCAAGGTCTGATGCTCGTTCCCGCGCTCGTTACCGACAATCCTTCCATTACCGACTGGCTCAAGCCCGTTTCAGAGCCTGCAGCCTTCCGCACGATAAGCGCGGGACGACCGCGGGACGTGCAGCTTTCTCCTTTTTATCGCCTGCATCATCGCCGCTACGTGGTCTACTGGGATCTGTTCACGGCGCAGCAGTGGGTAGAACGCGAATCCGATTATCGAAAAGAGCTGGAACGCGCACGCCGGTTGGAGGCAATGACGGTTGATTTTGTGCAGCCGGGTGAGATGCAACCCGAGCGCGACCACAACATGCGTGGCGAGCAGATCGAGACCGGAGAACATTTGGGTCGTAAATGGCGCCACGCCTTAAATGGTGGTTGGATTTCTTTTGAGCTGAAGGTCCTGCCCGATCAACCGGTTTCGCTGGTCTCCACATACTGGGGTGGTGAAACTGGTGAGCGAAATTTCGCCATCCTGGTAGACGGCGTGAAGATTGCCGATCAATCGTTAAGAAACAACAGGCCGGGCCAATTCTTTGACCAAACCTACAAGATACCGCTCGATCTGACTCGCAATAAAACGAAGATCACCATTCGCTTCCAGGCGTTACCAGGAAACATGGCTGGAGGGTTTTATGGACTGCGCATCGTTCGACCGGAGTAACGTCAGATCGTAGGAGGCTTTTTGTCGATGATAACAATGCGAAAGATACTGCACGCGTTTGTTGCTCTAATTCTGTTGTCTATAGCGGTTGTTGCCGCGCCGGTTGAGAAGTGGTCGGAGCAAAAAGCGCGCGAGTGGTACGCGAGTCAACCGTGGTTGGTTGGCAGCAACTACAACCCGGCTTCAGCGATCAATCAACTGGAGATGTGGCAGGCGGAGTCTTTCGATCCCAAGCGAATTGATCTCGAGTTGGGTTGGGCTGCAGAGCTGGGCATGAATACGATGCGAGTTTACTTGCACGACCTCCTCTGGCAGCAGGACGCTGAGGGTTTCAAACGCCGTCTCAATGAGTTTCTTGCCATCAGTTCGAGACATGGAATCAAACCGATCTTCGTGCTTTTCGATTCGGTGTGGGATCCGGATCCGCGATTAGGTAAGCAGCGTGCGCCTCGACCCGGTGTACACAATTCGGGTTGGGTGCAAAGTCCAAGCAGAGCGCGATTGCAGGCGCCTGCTGAGTATTCGCATCTGGAAGCGTATGTGAAAGGTGTAGTCGGTGCATTTGGCAAAGATCCACGCGTCCTGGCGTGGGACCTCTGGAATGAGCCGGATAATGAAAACCATGGCAGCTACAACCAACTCGAGCCGAAGAACAAAATCGAACTGGTTTTGGCCCTGCTTCCAAAAACATTTGCGTGGGCGCGTGAAGTTGAAGTGCAGCAGCCGCTGACCTCGGGCGTATGGAAAGGTGATTGGTCCACACCGGAAAAAATGACTCCGATGGACCGCTTGCAAATCGAACTATCTGACGTCGTCACCTTTCACAACTACGACTCGCCTACCGAACTGGAGAAGCGCATAAACTGGCTGAAGCGATACAACCGGCCCATGATTTGTACTGAATACATGGCGCGCGGCAATGGCAGTTTTTTCTTTGGGGCACTCCTGGTCGGCAAGGTCCACAACGTCGGCATGATCAACTGGGGTCTCGTTCAGGGCAAGTCTCAAACTCACCTGCCATGGGATTCGTGGCAACGCCCGTACACAGATCGCGAGCCGTCAGTATGGTTTCACGAGGTCTTCCGTAACGACGGCAAGCCATATCTTCGTGAGGAGGTTGACTTCATCAAGCGAATGACGGGCAAAGTGAAGAACAATTGAAGCCACAAACAATCACAACGAGCAAAGAAATGAAAACTCGAACTGAATCATCTGTTTGGACCAGGCTCCTGGGCCTCATCTGCGTAATCGGTCTGCTAACGCAGGTTACGTTGGCACAGGCGAACATCTCGGTGCAGGTTGATAAGCCGGGCGCGCCGGTCCCTAAAACTCTCTTTGGCCTGTTCTTTGAAGACATTAACTTCGGCGCGGATGGCGGCCTTTATCCTGAGCGAGTCAAGAACCGTTCGTTTGAATTTCCTAACCCGATGATGGGCTGGACCAAAGTCGATCGCAGCGAACCTAAGGCGCAGCTTCACGTCTTTGACCAGGGTTCGATTAAGGACACGGCGAATTCTCATTACGTGCGTATCAAGGCGCCGGCAGGCAATAAAGGTTCCGGCGTAGCAAATGAAGGCTTCCGTGGCATTGGTGTCGAGAAAGGCGCTGAGTACACGTTTTCCATCATGGTCCGTCGCGTCGATGGTCCCGCAAGGAATTTACGTGTCGAGATTAACGAAGGCGACCGCTTGTTGGGCGAAGCGCGCGTTGCTAATTTTACAAAGGACTGGAAAACCCATACCGCGACACTCCGTGCTTCTGACACAAGCAGCAAAGCACAATTGACTGTACTACTGGAGGGGGAAGGTACAGTTGATATCGATATGGTCTCGCTTTATCCGAAAGACACATATCAGAACCGGCCTAATGGCTTGCGCAAGGATCTGGTGACCTTGTTGAAGGACATGAAGCCTGGCTTTCTTAGATTTCCGGGCGGTTGCATCGTCGAAGGCCGGTATCTCGATCAACGCTATCAATGGAAAACGACGATCGGCGATCTTGATGAACGCCGGCTGATCATCAACCGTTGGAACACAGAATTCAACTGGCGTTTGACACCCGATTACTACCAATCCTTTGGCCTTGGCTACTACGAATATTTCCTGTTGAGCGAAGACATCGGTGCGGAACCATTGCCGATTTTGAACTGCGGCATGGCTTGCCAGTTTAATTCCAGCGAACTGGCGCCGCTCGAAGACCTGGACCACTACATTCAGGACGCGATCGATCTGATCGAATTTGCGAATGCGCCCGAAAATACGGAATGGGGTCGAAAGCGCGCGCAGATGGGCCATCCGCAGCCTTTCAATTTGAAAATGATCGGCATTGGCAATGAGCAGTGGGGACCGCAGTACGTTGAGCGATACGAGGTCTTCGCTAAGGTACTGAAGCAGAAGTATCCGAATGTGCAACTGGTTTCCAGTGCCGGACCGTCGCCGGACGGGGAACGTTTCGACTTCTTATGGGAAAAGCTACGCGCACTGAACGCGGACCTTATCGACGAACACTACTACATGGCGCCGAAATGGTTCCGCGAGAACGCCGGACGTTATGACAATTACCCGCGCACCGGACCGAAAGTTTTTGCCGGTGAGTACGCGGCGCAGAGCGTCGGCATTGCGAGTCCGGACAACAAAAATAATTGGGAATGCGCACTCTCAGAAGCGGCATTTATTACCGGTCTCGAACGCAATGCGGATGTGGTTGCAATGACTTCCTACGCACCCCTGTTTGGACACGTTGACGCATGGCAGTGGACGCCAAACATGATCTGGTTCGACAACCTGCGTTCGTACGGAACACCAAACTATTACGTGCAGAGGTTGTTCAGCGTGAATCGCGGGACCAGACTGCTGCCAGTGCTGTTGGATGGTTCGAACAAAAACGGGCAGGGCGAAGTTTACGCAACCGCCTCATTGGATGAACCTGCGCGTGAGGTGATTCTCAAAGTTGTCAACACTTCGGCAACTGCAAAACCGATCACAATAGACATTGCTGGTCCGAAGCGAGTTGGAAAAACGGTCAACACTTTTGTGCTGGCGAGTTCTGACCTGAAAGCGGAGAACAGTCTCGACAATCCGACAAGAGTTGCACCAGTTGAAGGGCAGATTACAGTCTCCGGAAATCAGTTTCCGTTTACACTTACGCCACAATCGCTAACAGTGATTCGGCTTGCGCTACGCTAAATGGCTTTCCACAAAAAGAGGGGTTGGGAGGGAGTCTTCTCTGCGGTCCTCCGCGTATCTCTGCGTAGCAAGTCATGACCCGTTTAACGGCCATTTCGCGCAGAGGCCGCAAAGATACGCAAAGCGCCGCAGAGAGACTAATAGGTATGCGACTTTTTGTGCAAGGCGAGCTAAATACGTAGTGTATTGGTTTCCTCTGCGTATCTCTGCGGCCCTCCGCGTCTCTGCGGTTTATATTTTTTTGCGGTTCATTTTACCGCAGAGTCGCAAGGACCGCAGAGGTCCGCAGAGAAAGCTGGCAAACTAACGACATTTTGCCAAGACCTAAATACAAAGTTAGACGTCGTCGAGCGGTCTCTCTAATGACGGCGATACTGTGCGTCGTCACGGTCATACGCGTTCCTCTCATCAACGCGCAAACAACTCAAACCGCCACAGTCACCATCGACGCGCGCAAAGTCGAAAACCAAATTAGCCCCTTACTCTACGGGCAGTTTCTGGAATTCATGTATGAGGGAATCAAGCGCGGCATACATGCCGAGCTGATTCGCAACCGCAGCTTCGAAGAACCGCCAAACATTACCGGACTTTCCCGTTACTGGGAGCGATATCCTGACGATCGAAACGACGATTACGCCCTTGCTTTTCGCTGGGATGAAGAGGTGTCGTACCCGCAACAGCAGTTAAAGGTTGAGACTGGCGAACGCGAGACAAAGCAACATTCAACACGTGTCCAGGCAGGCGACGGCGTAATCGACCGGCATGGACTTCACCAATCTGGCATTCCCATCAAAGCCGGCGTCACATATCAAGGTTATCTCTGGATGAAGACGAGTGATTACGTTGGCGCCGTTACACTTGCTCTCGAATCTGAAGCGCAACAGGGCGTCGTCTACGCCTCAACCGAAGTCAATGTGATTCGGGGTGACTGGCGGAAGTATGAGTTTACTTTGGCATCACCGAAGACCGATCCGCTCGCTCGCTTTGCGATCCTTTTTCCAGGCAAAGGAACAATCTGGATCGACCAGGTCTCCTTAATGCCCGGTGATGCAATGCCTGGTGGCGTGCGCCGTGACGTGTTTGAAAAGATAAAAGCGTTGAGGCCGGCTTTCATTCGGTGGCCGGGGGGAAATGTGGCGCAAGACTATCGTTGGCTGTGGGGTGTTGGACCACGGGACGCTCGTGTCACCTGGTCCAATCTCTCCTGGAAGAACGAACCGGAGCCGAGCGACTTTGGTACCGACGAATTCATTTTGCTTTCTCGCGCGCTGGGAGCGGAACCTTCAATCACAGTCAATGTTGAAGGTCGCGGCGCAACAGTCGAAGAGGCGGCTGCCTGGGTCGAATACTGCAACGGACCGGCAAATTCAAAGCATGGTGCGAGGCGATCTGCAAACGGTCACCAGCAGTCCTTCGGCGTGAAGTATTGGGAAATCGGTAACGAGATCTGGGGCAATTGGGTACGCGGCCACTCAGATGCAGAAACTTACGCGCGCAACTATCTTCGCTATGCAAAAGCGATGCGTGCCGTCGATCCGTCGATCAAGCTCATAGCAGTCGGTGATAACGACATGAAGTGGAACCAGACCGTGCTGCGCATTGCGGGGAAAGAGATCGACTATCTCGCAGTGCACCATTATTACGGGCGCCGAGAGATGGATGGCGATGCGCTAAACCTGATGGCGCGTCCTTTATTCTTCGAGCGTTTTTACCGGCAGTTGGAACAGACCATGCGAGAGCTTGTACCTGGCCGAAAGATTAAGCTCGCGATAAACGAGTGGGGACTCGACCTCTCGACACAGCAGCAATACTCCCTCGATTCAGCGCTGTACGCCGCGCGGTTGATGAACGTTTTCGAACGATCTGGAGAAATCGTCGAAATGAGCGCTGTTTCGGATCTCGTTAACGGATGGCCAGGTGGGATCATACAGGCAGGTCGCCACGGAGTGTTCGTGTCTCCGATATATCTCGTCAATCGGCTTTACAACGAACATCGCGGGAGCGAGCGCCTGGCCGTGACTGTTAATGGTCCAACATTCGACACGAGCAAGGAAGGCCGCAACGTTCCATATCTCGACGTGGTGGTGAATCGTGCAGCTTCAAGGATTTTCATAAAAGCGGTGAACACACATCGCACCGCCTCGATCACGACAACGATCAACGTTCAAGGCGTGAGTTTAGGCCAGCGCGCAGAGGTAAAAACTGTTTCTGCTCCTTCGCTGAAATCCTTCAATGATTTTTCGCACCCGGACGCGGTTTTAATTAAGGAGACAACGTCGCCCGTCAGGCGTCCGTTTGTCCTGACCTTACCAAAACATTCCGTCACGGTGATCGCGCTAAACACACGATAAGAGACTGTGCCGGAGAGTCCGTTTTTGACTGTGTTTCCCGCAGAGGCGCAAAGGCGCAAAGCGCTGCCGCGTTTCTACAGGATTTTCTTTGCGCCTTTGCGCCTTCGCGGGAGACTCTTCCTTTGCGTCGGTCACTCTCGGGGCAAAGCAGCTTAGTCCGATTCTTTGATAACGATGTATCGATCGATCGACGGGTTCGTGAGAGTTTGAACGCGTCCGCTGGGCCAGCGTACTTCTACTAACCGTACACCCTTCGCACCGCCAAGCCCGACGAGAATGCGCGGATCGTTCGCCGAGATATAACTGCCAGCTGTAGTCACTTCAAAAAATTGTTTTCTGCCTGAACTGTCCGTGACTGTCACACGCGCACCGAGCCCCTGACGATTGGATTTTGACCCGGTCAAGGATACTCCAAGCCAGTGATTCCGCGTGCCGGTGTTGCGAAGTACCAACGGACCACTGTCGAGCACGCCGATGACGATATCTAACTGACCATCGTTATTTAGATCACCGAAAGCTGCCCCACGTGCGGCAATCGGATTCTTGAATGGCGCTCCGGCAGTCGCCGACACATTCACGAAGCCCTTGCCTGTGTTACGCATCAACAGCAGCGGTTGCTCGTATTTCAAATAAGCTGTTGACTTTTCCACGGTGTCGAGTACGTGCCCCTGCGCGACGAAGAGATCGCGCAATCCATCGTTGTCTACATCGACAAAACGCGTTCCCCAGCCGGAATAGAGCAACGTGATCTGGCCGACTCCTGAACTATTCGTCACGTAAGTGAAACTCAGATCGCCGTTGTTGCGATAAAGGGCATACCTCTCGTTTGAAAGAGTGGTGATAAAGACATCGCTGTAACCGTCGTTGTCATAATCGGCACAGTCGACACCCATGCCGGCAAAGGTTCTACCGTTATCATCATATGCCGCGCCCGACATGACGGCGATGTCCTCGAAGGAACCGTTGCCTTTGTTTCTGTACAGTGACTGGCGAACGCTGTCGTTCGCGACAAAAACGTCGGTCCAACCATCGTTATCAAAGTCTGCGAATGCGACTCCGAGACCTTTGCCTGCGGGATCAGCGATATGGGCGCTGGTGGTTACATCTTCGAAGGAGCCGTCCGACTTCTGGTGAAGCAGAATATTCGTGGCGCCTTTGAAGTTGTCAGGATGGCAATACGCGCGCAACGTCAGTGCCGGTCCGCCGCAAAACATCGAACCACTCTCAAAGTCCCACTCCATGTAACGCACTAAAAAGAGATCCAGACGACCGTCGAGGTCGTAGTCAAACCAGCCGGCGCTGGTGGACCATCCGCTGTTGATCGGAAGTTTGTTGCTGACATTGCTAAACGTACCGTCGCCATTATTGTGATAAAGCTGATTGGCTCCGTAGCCGGTAACAAGCAGATCGACGTAACCATCGTTGTCGTAGTCAGCAGTTGCCGCGCCCATGCTGTAGCTATTGCCCTTGATCCCTGCGCGTTCGGTGACGTCGACAAATGTCCCGTCCGTTTTTTGTTGGTAGAGCCGGTTCCAGAATTTCGGTGCACTCTTATCAGGGGCCTGTTCGCGCGGCATTGGATCGTTCAGTAAAGCTCCATTAGTAAAGAACAGATCGAGTTTTCCGTCGTTGTCGTAATCGAAAAGCGCCACTCCACTGCCCATTGTCTCCAGCAAATATTTCAGCGAGGTTTTTGACGCTGCGTGTTTGAATGCGATGCCGGCCTGACTAGCGATATCAGAGAAGGTCACGGGAGAAGGAGCTTGTGGTCCAGGTGGAGGCGGCGTTTTGGGCAGATTGGGAGTGGAGTAGGCGCGTCCGGTGCGTGTGGGCGACGGCTTCGGTTGTTGGGCCTGTGCATGGGCGCAAATGAGCAGTCCTACAGTGATGAAAGACAGCACACGTCGTGATGGTATACGCAGCTTCGCGGTGGTTCTCAGCAACTTCTTCAACTCGGCTATTATGTCTTAACTTAATCAAAGTAGTCACACGTCAAGTCGCGTTATTTTTGCGTACCTCTGCGGTCTCTGCGTATCTCTGCGGCCTCTGCGTTGTACTTGCTTTCGCGCCTAAGTTCACCGCAGAGACCGCTGAGATACGCAGAGACCTCGGAGATACGCAGAGATACGCGGAGATACGCAGAGTTGACATTATGACACCACCGGTCCATTGATGACGGCGGACCCGGCCGCATGCGGTTGTATAATGGCATGAACTATGTGGTCATCGTTGCGAAGTGAAAAGTTTCTGTCGTCAGTTTGCATTTGGTTCTTAGTTCCGTTTGCGCTGCTGGCGCAAACACCACCAAAGAAGCAGGAGCCTCAGCAGCCAATGGGCGGCGCTTCGACCGGCGCACCGGCGACGTACACTTCGCGCCGAACCGTTGGCATCACCGATCCAAACGCGCCGGTAATCTTTGAAGACGTCACCGACAAGACGCCTCTCGCGAATTTTCGTCACCGTTCAGGAGAAGCGTCGAGGAATTACATCTTTGATACTCCTTCAGGCGGTGCTGCGATCTTTGATTACGACTCCGATGGCCGGCCTGACATCTACCTCGTGAACGGATCGACACGTGCCGCCATGCAAGGCAAAGAAAAACCCCCGCGCGCTGCGCTCTATCGAAATCTCGGCAATTGGAAGTTTGAAGACGTCACCGACAAAGCAGGTATCGCTAACGAACGCTGGGGTTTTGGGGTCGCGGTTGGCGATTACAACAACGATGGACGTCCTGACTTGTTTGTCGGCAACTTGGGCGTCGCTCGTCTTTACCAAAACAACGGCGACGGCACGTTCACAGACGTTGCTGACAAACTTGGCGTCGCTCGCAAAGGATGGAGTACCGGGGCAAGCTGGGGCGATTACGACCGTGATGGGCGGCTTGATCTCTTTGTTCCTGGCTACGTGCAGATCGATTTCAACAGTCTTCCTGCGAACCCGAGCGAAGCGGTAGGATCCGCCAGCGGACAAACCTTCTGCCAGTTTCGTGGCGTTCCGGTGATGTGTGGTCCACGTGGATTGCCCGGCGAAGGCGACACGCTCTATCGTCAAAAGGCTGACGGAACGTTTGAAGACGTAAGTGTTAAGTCAGGTGTTCAGGATCCGGAAAAGTATTATGGTTTCACGTCTGTCTTTGTTCATGCTAACGACGATAACCTGATTGATCTTTTCGTCGTAAATGATTCGACGCCGAATCAGCTTTACATCAACAAGGGCGATGGCACGTTTGAAGAGATCGGTTATCCGTCAGGCACGGCGCTCAACGAAAACGGACGCGAGCAGGCCGGCATGGGCCTCGCTGTTGGTGACTACGATAACGACGGGCGTGTTGATTTTCACATCACCAACTTTTCCGATGATTCCAATGTGCTCTATCACAACGATGGCGATAACAACTTCACTGACTTGACGTTTCCGGTTGGCCTGGGCGAAGTATCCATTCCGTTTCTCGGTTGGGGCACAAGCTTTCTCGATTTTGACAACGACGGCTGGCAGGACTTGTTCGTGGTAAACGGACATGTTTATCCGCTTGTTGATGCGCACCAGTGGGGAACGAGTTACGCGCAGCAGGCGCTGCTGTTTCGCAACGTCAAAGGGAAGTTTGAGCGAGTTGGTGCGCCACCGGGCAGTGCGCTCGCGAGTGCCTGGCCGGGACGAGGACTAGCGGTTGGTGATCTCGATGGTGACGGCCGACTCGACCTCGTAATCAATAATCTCGATGCAAAGCCGGCGCTGTTGCGGAACGTTGCTGCTCGAACAGGACACTGGTTGGGTTTGCGATTGATCGGGAATCTCGCGAAGAAAGGTCCACGGGATGCGATTGGCAGTGTGGTTTATCTGACGGCGGGAAAGGTTCGGCAGCGCAGGGATGTCTTTAGTGGAGCAATTTATTGTTCGCAGAACGACATGACGCTGCACTTTGGTTTGGGCAGTGCGATGAAGGTCGATAAACTCGAAATCAGGTGGGCCGATGGAAGCACGGAAGTATTTAGCGTCCCCGCGGTCGATACGGTTATGACGATCACTCAGGGTCAGCGGAAGTAGAGGTCGTTTCTCAGAACTGTTTGAACATTCAGTCCCGTTGGAGCTTTGAATGGTTTATCCTTCGGGGCGTCTACTAGCGCGAACACGCGAGCATTTTTGTGAACGCCCGAGATCTTGAACTCAAGTAGCCCACGGCGATAGGTACAACTGATCCACGACTCGCGCCGTGAGGAATTGAAGAAGCGCGTTGTGCGCTGCCGTAATCAACTCGCAGAGTACGATCCCATGATCCAAACCGGTACAAAACTGGGTCGTTATGAAATCCGCTCGAAGATTGGCGCCGGTGGAATGGGTGAGGTGTATCGGGCTCGCGACCTGGAGCTTGGTCGTGACGTCGCCGTCAAAGTTCTGCCATCCAGCTTTTCTGTTGATGCGACTCGGCTCCAACGGTTTCAGCAGGAAGCGTGTGCGGCAGGTGCGTTAAATCATCCCAATGTTCTGATCGTGCATGACATAGGCGCATGCGAGGGCGCTCCATACGTTGTTTCCGAATTACTTGAAGGTGAGACGTTGCGCAATCGCATCGGTGGTACACCAGTAGCCCAGCGACGGGCAATCGACTACGCATTGCAGATCGCGAACGGACTTGCGGCTGCACACGAGAAAGGGATCATTCACCGCGATCTGAAACCAGACAACATCTTCATTACCAACGATGGACGACTAAAAATTCTGGACTTTGGTCTGGCGAAGTTGACGCAGGTCGATGGCGACCAAGCCCAAACAGACATCCCCACTCGTCGTGTCGATACCGATCCAGGCGTAGTGATGGGGACAGTTGGTTACATGTCACCGGAGCAGTTGAAAGGAAAGGCAGTCGATCAGCGTTCCGACCTCTTCTCCTTCGGCGCGATTCTTTACGAGATGCTCTCAGGCCGTCGTGCGTTCCATCGCGAGTCAGTGGCGGAGACGATGAGCGCAATCTTGAAAGAAGATCCGCCGGAGTTGACCGACACAAACAAAACTGTCTCGCCTGCTTTGGAACGAATCGTAAGTCATTGTCTGGAGAAGAATCCCGAGGGACGTTTTCATTCAGCCCGTGATATCGCATTTGCGCTTGAAGCTTTATCAGGCTCCACCACTTCCAGCGAAACAGCGATGGCTGCGGCTCTGCCTGCTTCACGGCAGCGAGGTGGTTGGTTGCCTTGGACCATAGCGGGAACTGCCGTTCTTCTTGTCGCTGCTAGTTTTGCGTGGCAATACTTTCGACATTCCCAGCCGGGCGAGGTCGCTGAGGCGATGCGCTTCACTATTCCCATGCCCGATAAAGGACTCGTAATCGGTCCTCCCGTCATCTCTCCAGATGGGCGACGAATCGTATATCGCCTCAATACTGAAGACGGTAAAGAGCTGCTCTGGGTGCGCGCACTCGGCTCATTCGACACGCGGCCTCTAGCTGGAACCGAGGGGGCAACTCAGCCGTTCTGGTCGCCGGATAGTCGCTCGGTGGGTTTTTTCGCCAACACTAAACTCAGACGGATGGACATTTCGGGCGGTGCTCCTCAAACAGTCTGCGACGCACCGTCGAATATGAGTGGTGCGTGGGGTCGTGACGGCACAATTATCTTCTCTCGTGGTATCGCCAGCGGTTTGTACCGTGTCCCTGCGGCCGGCGGGACACCCATTCAACTCACGTACGTTGACGCGTCACGCAACGAGATCGAACATCTATGGCCTTACTTTCTGCCTGACGGTCGGCACTTCATCTATCTCGTGCGTAACGTGCAGCCGGAGAATAGTTCGATTTACGTTGGTTCGCTCGATTCAAAAGAAACGAAGTCACTGTTGCAAGTCCATTCGAGCACGGTATATGCCCCGCCGGGCTACCTTCTCTTTGTGCGTGACACCACGCTAATGGCGCAACCATTCGATGCCGACACGGTAGAGCTTAAAGGTGACGCATTCCCGGTTGCAGAACAGACCAGTCGGAACCCAATCATTGGCCGCGCCATGTTCTCCGTCTCCGAAAACGGAGTACTCGTCATGCGCTCCGGAGGCATTAATAATAACGCCCAGATGATCTGGTTCGACCGCGCGGGCAAACCACTCGGTCCTATTACGGCGCCTGGTGGTTACAACATGCCGGCGCTTTCTCCCGACGAGAAGACTGTCGCCGTCAGTCGCGTAGACTTGCTGGCTGGGACAGCTTTCGACATCTGGCTGATCAATCTTGAGCGCGGTACACAGATACGGCTCACCGACGATCCTGCGGGCGACATTTTTCCGTCCTGGTCACCCGCGAGCGACCGTATCACCTTCGCATCCACCCGTAATGGGCAGACGAGCATTTATGTAAAATTGTCGAACGGGTCAGCAGTCGAACAACCACTTGTTTCGTCCGCTGAGCTGAAGTGGAACCCAACGTTTTCACCGGACGGGAAGTTCATCATCTACGCTCAACTCAATCCGAAAACGAATACCGATTTGTACCTGGTATCTACTAGTGACAAAAAGGTTGAGCCTTTTTGGCAAACAAGTTTCATTGAGGCTCAGCCTCGCGTTTCACCGAACGGTCGCTGGGTGGCGTACATATCGAACGAGACCGGGCAGTTTGAGGTTTACATCCAAACATTTCCGATTGCCGGAAGTAAGTTGTTGGTCTCGATCGGCGGTGGGTCCCAACCGCAATGGCGTGCAGATGGTCGGGAGCTTTATTACTATGCGCCCAGCCGAAAACTAATGGCGGTGGAAGTGAACGGTGATGGCCCAACATTTACAGTGGGAACTGCGCGGCCACTGTTTGACATCCGCGTCTTCGGAAGCATCGACCAAAGCTTTCCCGGCAATGGCTATTACACGCCGACGCGCAACGGCAGCCGCTTCCTCGTGCCTTCACTACCGGAAGTACCCGAGCGCCAGCAGATCAACGTTATCTTAAACTGGACGGCAGACTTGAAGAAGTGAGTTGCTGCGCACGTTCGTCTGCGCTGCTCGGAATGAATCGAACAGGCGATCGGACGAACATTGAGTGCAGGGTTCTAAGACATCATCGATGACACTTATCAACGGTACAAAACTCGGCCGTTATGAGATCCGCTCGAAGATCGGTGCCGGTGGAATGGGTGAGGTGTATCTCGCAGAAGACAGCGAGCTCCATCGCAACGTCGCATTGAAAGTTTTGCCTTCTGACGTTTCCTCAAATCACGATCGGATGCGGCGATTCAAACAGGAAGCCACCGCAGCAGCCGCACTTAATCATCCGAACATCGCGCATATATATGAGATTGGCGAGCGCGAGGGAACGAACTTTATTGCGATGGAGTTCGTTGACGGCCTCACTTTGCGACAACTCATTCACCAGCGAAAGACAGAGCTACCCAAACTCTTACGTCATCTGCAGCACGTCGCTGAAGGCTTGGCGAAAGCGCACGCTGCGGGAATCGTGCATCGAGATCTGAAGCCCGACAACATTATGGTGACGCGCGAAGGTCACGCGAAGATCCTGGATTTTGGGCTAGCTAAATTGATCGAGCAGCAAACCTCACAAACAACGGCCCAAGGCATGAGCGATTTGGCGACGGCATTAATACAACCTCACTCGATGCCCGGCACAATAGTTGGAACTGTTGGTTACATGTCACCAGAACAAGCACAGGGCCAGGTGCAGGAAATCGATCACCGCTCCGACATTTTTTCCTTCGGATGCATTCTTTATGAGGCCATCACGCGGCGCAAAGCCTTCGAAGGAAGGGACGCAATAGATTCGCTCAATAAGATCATTCGCGAGCAACCGACGCCTATCGCTAAACTCAATCCTGAAGTGCCGTACGATCTGCAAAAGATCGTCCGGCGTTGTCTCGCAAAAGATCCCGACGAGAGATATCAATCGATCAAAGACGTGGCGATTGAGTTAAAGGAGTTACGGGGCGAGTTACGAGCGGGCGCAGAAACTGACACTACAGTTCCACCACCAGCAAGGACAGGTTCCACAGTTGAAGCGATTGACTCTGATGGTTCGCGCGCTACTGCTGTGTCGACAAGTCTTTCGCCATCCGCGCCTTCAACACATCAGTCGAGTGCTGAATACATCGTCAGCGGAATCAGGCAGCACAAGGGTGCAGCAGCACTGTTCAGTGCTGTGCTGCTGTTGGCAGTAGCTGGCGTTGGGATCTGGATGTACAAGGCTTTCAGTACTTCGAAAAAACCGGAGCGTTCGGTTGTAGCGCCGAAGCTTCAGTCACTGACGACTTCAGGCAACGCCTCAGATGCAGCAATTTCGCCTGACGGAAAGTGGGTAGCGCACGTCAAGAATGACGCTGGACAGCAGAGCCTTTGGCTCAGGCAGGTGGTGACGACAAGTGATAAGCAAATCGTTCCGCCCTCCATCCAACGCTATAACGGAATCACCTTCTCGAAGGACGGTAACTACCTGTATTACGTCCTGGGCGAGCCTAATAATCCTTTTCGCACGCTTTACCAGGTACCCGTGCTCGGCGGCGCTTCGCGGAAGGTGACAAACGTCACTTCTCCCGTCTCTCTTTCGCCGGATGGGACGCGCCTGGTGTTCACGCGCGTAAATCAAATCAGCGGAGAAACCGCACTGATCGTGGCGAACGCAGACGGTACGGGCGAGCGGCAGGTTGCCATGCGGAAGATGCCCGCACAGTTCAGCGGTGCCGGGCCGTCCTGGTCGCCTGACGGGAAACTCCTTGCATCGGGCGTTATTAATTTTGATCCCAACACGCGCAAAGCAGCGGCGACGGTGGTAGAAGTGCAGGTAGAGAGCGGGACGGAAAGGTCCATAACTTCTCACACGTGGCCGCCGCCCCTCGGTCAGGTCGTGTGGCTTGCTGACGGGAATGGCTTGGCCGCAATCGCGAACGAGGCAGGGACGCCAACGAATCAGATTTGGCACGTCTCCTATCCTGACGGCGAGGTGCGTAAAATCACCAACGATCTCAATAACTATAACCGGCTGAGCCTCACCGCGGATTCCAGCGCGCTGGTCACAGTCAAGACCGAGGGCTCGTCAAGCGTTTGGGTCTCGCCGCCAAGAGACGCGAGCCGAGCTAAACAGCTTTCTTTCGGTAGATACGACGGACAGACGGGTTTGTCACTGATGCCCGACGGCAGAATAGTTTACGTCTCCCGAGAGGGCGGCCAAAATGACATCTGGATCATGGACGGAGACGGAAAGAATCAGAAGCAGTTGACGGCCAATGCAGCTAATAACGTCCACCCTTGGGTCACGCCCGACGGTCAATACATTGTCTTCACTTCCACGCGAGAACTCTTAAGGAGGAGTATCTGGCGCATGGACCCGGATGGCGGCAATCTTAAGCGGCTGACCGAAGGGCCAGGAGATATTTTGCCACAATCTTCCCCCGACGGTCGTTGGGTCGTCTTTTGGTCCAACCGCTCCGGCGAACCCAGGGTGTGGAAGGTCTCGATTGACGGTGGTGAGCCTGTGCAACTGTCCGACGAGCTCATGAACAACCCGACTGTCTCGCCCGACGGAAGCCAGATCGCCTGCGTCTATCTCGAGATTCAGCCGAACGGGCTCAAAAGTAAGATCGCCATCATCCCCTTCGCGGGTGGTGACCCCATCAAGGTGCTCGACCTCCCGCAAAGCTACCGACAGAACAATGCCGGCCTGCGCTGGACATCGGACGGGCGCGCCCTCACCTACGTGGACACGACAGGCGGCGCCTCCAACATCTGGTCGCTGCCCCTGGCCGGTGGAAAACCTGTCCAGCTTACCGACTTCAAGACCGACCGAATCTTCTGGTTCGCCGTCTCGCGCGACGGCAAGCAACTCGTACTTTCGCGCGGCACGGAGACGAGCGACGTGATTTTGATCCGCGACTTTCGCTAAGCAAATTTTCTTGTCTCCCATTTAGCTCAGAGGTAAACTGCCCGCGTCTCAATCCACATCAGGACAACCTTACTGATCACACGGAGGTAACATCCGATGGCAAAAGTTGAACTGCAAATTCCCTCAGACCTGGGTCTCACTAAGAAGCAGATGAGCGATCTCACAAAGAGTTTCAAAAAACAGCTCGTCGACACGTTGAAGGCAAACCAGAAGGCCGCAAAAGCAAAATCCAAGCGGATCGTAGTTGATGTTCTCGCCAAGCCGAAGAACCAGGTTGTGTGACTTGCGTCATTAGACATTTCGCGAGTCAGTCCATTAGTGGTTTTGTTTTATGAACGGGCCCAACTCCAATGCGGCTGACGGTCGCAACGCGCGCGGGAGTGGACTGTCTGGCCCACCGTCAATCTGTTTCATAACTGCGTTGACCGTTGCGGATTTCATAGATCCGGATCTAATTGTCGATACTCATGCGAACACTGGAGCCCAACTCGGTGTTCTGACTTTGGCGGCCCTGCTGCGTCAACAAGGCTACAACCCTCAAATCATCAATCTCGATGATCTTTTCTTTGATTTTGTTCGTCAGGACAAAAGCCGGCCGTCGGTTCAAGGCAAAGGACAAAAGCGTTCAATCAGGACGCCGCCCGATTTCGAGCCTGGCCAGAAGGTTTCGGATTTGTTTTTTCCATTCGCCGCCAGCCATCTTCCCACGGATTCCTTTGACATCTTCGGCTTAAGTTCGATTTGCAGCTCATACCCGCTCACCTTGCGGCTGGCAGAAGAAATCCGCCGGAGAAACCCGCGGGCGAAGATTATTCTCGGTGGTCCACAGGCGTCGGTCGTAGACGTTGCGACGATGCAAGCCTACTCGAGTATAGATGTCATCGTTCGCGGTGAAGCCGACGACACCTTCCCTAAATTGTTGCCACTTCTGGAAAGCGACGACCCTGCCTGGCAGCGTATTCACGGAATAACTTTCAGGCGCGAGAATGAAGTGATTCGGAACCCGAATGCTCCGATAGTCGAGAACCTCGACCGCCTGCCACTGCCTGCATTCGATCTCGATTTGAGAATCAGAGACCGTGGCGGGATTCATCTTGAAATTGGCAGAGGATGTCCCTTTGCTTGCACGTTTTGTTCAACTAACGACTTTTTCAGGCGCAACTTTCGCTTGAAGTCGGCGGCGACCATGATCGCTGACATTGCGTCGATTAAGAAGGAGTACGGACTCAACTATTTCAGCCTGGTCCACGACATGTACACCATCGACCGCAAGAAGGTCGTGGCATTCTGTGAGGCCATACTGGCTAGTGGACAAAAATTCACCTGGGGTTGCAGCGCTCGCACCGATTGCATCGATGATGAGCTGTTGGAACTGATGGCCAGCGCCGGATGCACCGGAATCTTTTTTGGTATCGAGACGGGTTCTCAGCGATTGCAACACGTCATCAACAAGAAGTTAGACCTGGCTGAGGCCTGGCAGCGGATTGAATGTGCTGATCGGAACGGGATCAAGACGACGGTCGCATTAATCGCAGGCTTTCCGGAAGAGACGCTTGATGATCTGCGCGACACTATCCATTTCTTCATCGATGCGCTTCGCTTCGATCATGCGGAACCGCAGTGTTCTCTGTTGGCGCCCCTCGCTGCGACCCCGGTTTACGATCAACACAAACATCACTTGATCTTCGATGAGATCTTCTCGGACATGTCTAATCAAAGCTGGCAACAGGATCCGGTGGAGATAGAGATGATCAAGGCCCATCCGGATATCTTTCCTAACTTTTACGCGATTCCAACTGATGTGCTTGATCGTCGCTACGTGAAGGAAGTGATCGATTTCGTCACCTATCTGGCTACGTGGTCTCGTTGGCTGCCGCTCGCCATCCTCCAGGACAGTGGCGACTTTTTGAAGGTTTTCGAGCGCTGGCAAAAATGGCGGATGGAAAGAAGACCCAACGAGTCAGACGAAGTTCTCGCCTGGACGCCTTACTACTCTCATCGACGCTTCCACAACGAGTTCGTTGAGTTTGTGCAGAGTTATTATGTGCCGGAAATGGCAAACGCTAAAGCAGCGATTGCTGCCATAGCTCGTACCGAGTCGATGCCGGCAAGGGATGAACGCAAGCCAGTCGTAAACGAAACTGAGAGTCTCCAGGGAAGTTCAGTTCCTTATAAGCTCGAAACGTTGTTTGTTACTAACGTTGAGGTTGACTACAAAGAGTTGATCGCGAGCTTGAGAGGCAAGAAAGATCTCAGTCAAGTGTCTTCCTGCGACGCCACAGTTGTCTTTAGTAATGAAGACGACGAATTAAAAGTCTGGCAATTGCCGCCTCTCGCGGGCACGCTTTTGCGTTTGTGTGACGGCCAACGCACGGTGGCTGAAATTGTTCAGGAGTTCCTGCTCCTCGATATCGAACTGGATGGAATTCCAGCTGAAAAAGCCTGCCTTTTCGGACTGATGCAATTACGAGAAGATGGTTTTATTGGTCTCTCTTCCTCGCCGTTGACCTGGGTTGAGGACGATGAAGCGAATCCTCGCCCAGCGCCATTTTCGTTACCACCGAAAGCCTCCAACACTCAACAACCATGGCCCGCCTGTAGTGCAGGTGAGGGTCGAGATCGATCATGAAGACCCACAAATGCATCGTCATTGCGGTATTTCTTCTCGCTACGGTACTGACAGATATCAGGCCTGTTATTGCTCAAGGCTTCAGTGTTGAAAGCAAAACAGCGCCAACGGTTGTCGGAGCTGGCACGTTTGTTTCGCTTAGTGCGCGGTTTACGATTGCCTTGCCACAAGGTACGCATGGGTTCAGACCGCTCGCCTTCGACACGTTTGCCGGGCGCGCTGCCGGTGATGCTTACAATTGGAAGATGAAAGAGGGTTTTTTCATAGCGGGTTACGTCGAGGCGCCGCAGCGCTTCGACGAACCTGAGATGAGTAAGCAGGTCTTTGAAAGCATACGCAATGGAATGGATTCCTGGGTGCGTTCTCAAAACGGGAAGCTCGTTAACCACAAGCAATTTGATCAGGATGGCCATCCTGCATTGGAAGTCAGACTTGAACTTCCTGAGCATGTTACCTGGCAACGTTACTATCTCGTCTCGCGCAGGCTTTATCAAGCTAGTCTCTCACTGACGACGGACCAACGGCCATATGAAACCTTAGCCTTAAAGGTACTCGACTCCTTCAGAGTGCTCTCCGACGCTGAAGTCGCTGCGGCGCTGAAAAAAGAGGCAGCGGAAGCGGAACCAAGTTCTCTGCCGCAAGAACCTATAGTTTCGCGAGTTGGGTCAGATGCTGCGGACTACGGTCTACGCGGTAAAGTCAAGACAGTCTTTCGTGATGCTGAGGATCTTTCCGGCACATGGACCGTTCAAGGGAGAAAGCCGGCCGCGAAGGAGTACTACAACGAGCGAGGAAACCTTACGAAGAGAGAGTCCTACGACTACAAGGGAAATCTATTTGAGATTCTGGTCTACGGGTACCTCGACGGAGCGAGAGTGGCTAGCAGAAAGATCATCAAGCGCGAATACGATCCGCCGCCGATGATCATTTCTTCGCCTCCCGGCACACCGCGTCCCAACTCTGATCCGCGTTACTCAAACAAGTTTACCTTTCAATACGACGATAAAAAGCGATTGATTGAAAAGTCCTGGTTCTTAAATAACGGGAAACTTTCAATCCGCTACGTCTACAAGTATTCGGGAGATAAGCGAGAAGAATTTGTTTACGCGTCGGATGGCTCCCTTAATCAGCATTACGTTTCGATCTTTGACCAGAAGGGTAACGAAACCGAGCAGACGAGTTTTGAAACCAAAACCGGTTCGATTCGCGACAAGCATTCCTATACCTATGAGTTCGATGCCAGGGGTAACTGGATCAAGCGAACTACTTCAAGATTGGTGACGAAAGATGGCAAGTCCTCTTATGCGGCGGCACGTGTCGATCACCGAACGATCACCTATTACTAGAAGGATTCACCTCGCGTACATTCTAGACCACGCGAATTGATCCGATGGTGGCTTTGCGAAGCGAATAATGGACGCTGACGCGACGTAAATGAAGGCACTTCACGCCGAACGTTTACGTCGCGTAAGTTAGCCGCTCTTATGTTCACGGTTGGTTACTAATCAAGAATACATTTCAGCACGCTGCCCGAATCAATCACCATAGGACTCGACCTCACTGGCGGAGCGCAGCTTTGAAATGAATTTCTGGATCTCGTGCTCCCGTTCTTCAGGGCTGGACGTGTACTCATAACTCTCGACGTTGCCAAGATCGGACGGGATCGTCACAGCGCCCTTCTTTAAAAGCAACAGCTTCGAGCGGTTACGGCGACCCCAGAACCAGCCGACCTCAACCCAAACATTTTCTCGCGCCCTTGGGGCGGCAGCAGCGGGATCACCCGCCAGCCCCCCTAGATCATCGGGAGTCAGAAGCGCAATCGCTCCATCGACAGATGACGCGAATCGCTCAAACTTGAGAGGTATCGGATCGGTGTTGGCGAATTCGTCCGTCAGAACGATAACCCGGCCGACATGTTTAAGCAGGTACTCTTTTAAGACGTCGCGATCCGTACTGCGGCCATGAATGATCATGAGCTTGGGTGCGCCTTCGATCCATGCAGTCTCCAATGCCGCTTTCAAGACAAAGTCGCTGAATGGTTCCTGCAACTGCGGAAATCTTCTCGTTTGATACGGTTCGTATCCCCATGACGTGGGGGAAGCCACGAAACGGTCGTTGAGCGCGGCCGCCGCTCCGCCAAAAGAGCCGATGCAGGCAAGCGGTTTCGCGCTCACGGCGGCGGTCAGCCCCGCCTGCTCCGTCTTTGCGGCGCCACCGATCAGAATAAGGGCGTCCGCTAAGCGCGTCTGGACCAACTTGACCACGGCCCACGACTCTGCATCGACTGTGTGCTCGACGAAGACGCCGGGTGTCGATTCCCGCAATCGAGCGAAAGGGCGAGATTCGTCAGACGACGCCTTGCCAACCAACATGATCCTGGGTGATTCGACCGTCTTGGTCGTCTTCAAAGCGTCGATGGCACCCAGGACGGCGTAACCGTTCACGGCGTTTTCGGATTCGGTGCCGACGATGAGAGCATGTCCCCGCTCGATCAGCTCACGGCCGACGCGCCGACAGGCTGCCTGGAACGCCTCCGGAGTCTCGCGCAGTTTCCATTTCTTCTTTTCAACCTCTGTCCAGCTGCCAAGAACCGCAACGCGCATACGCTCTCCTTTCTATTTTTTAGACTCACTTACTGTCCTCAATGTTCTTGTGGTACTTAGCGAGGAATAGTATAAGGACTACTCTTCTTAAGTCCTATAAAACCACGGTTCCTGAGGACGCCATGAAACGATTACTCGCCGCGCTTCTTCTCATCGTCAACTTCTTACCCCTTAGCACTTTCGCTCAGACGACCACTGACGCCCAAATCAAACGTGTCGAGCAGGGTCTGTTGCCGGTCGTACTAATTAAGAGTGATCCAAGCTGGTCCATTGCCGAGCGGATGAAGTTTCACAAGGCTCCGGCTTTGAGTATCGCGGTCATTAAAGATTTCAAGCTTGAGTGGGCGAAGGCGTACGGTCTGAAAGATCTCGAGACTGGCGAACCCGTGACCACAGAAACGTTGTTTCAAGCAGGCTCCATCAGCAAATCTGTTAATGCGATGGTGGCGATGAAGAAGGTCGAGCAAGGGCGAATCTCACTCGACGAGGACATCAACGCCAAACTTACTTCATGGAAACTCCCTGACAACGAATTCACCGCCAAAAAGAAGGTCACCTTACGCAATCTGCTGAGCCACACCGCTGGGACGACGGTCCACGGTTTTCCCGGCTACGCGGTGACTGAGAAGGTCCCGACTCTGCAACAGATCCTCGATGGAACTGCGCCCGCCAATACTGCGGCCGTGCGAGTAGACTTTGAGCCGGGCAGCCGCTTTCGTTATTCCGGTGGCGGCACGACCATCTCGCAACTCGCAATCATGGATATCGAAAAGAAACCGTATCCTGACATCGCGAAAGAAACTGTGCTTGCCCCACTCGGCATGAGCAACAGCACCTATAGCCAACCGCTACCGGCTGATTGGAGAAAGAAAGCAGCAACTGGTTACCGCGGCAACGGATCAGAAGTCGAAGGGAAAATCCACATCTATCCCGAGATGGCGGCCGCGGGTTTGTGGACCACGCCGACGGACCTTGCGAAATTTGCTATTGAGCTGCAACTGTCCCTGGCTGGTAAGTCGAACAAAGTTCTAACAAAACAGTCGGTTGAAACGATGACCACGTCTTACAAGGATGATGTTGGCCTCGGGTTTTTCATCGAACGACACGGCAACGCACTCTATTTCGGCCATGGTGGCGCCGATGAAGGCTTCCGCGCAGAGTTGGTTGTGAGTAGAGACAAAGGTTACGGCGTCGCAGTGATGGTCAATTCTGATAATGGTCAGATACTGCGAGAGGTTATTCGCGGTGTTGCACGTGAGTATGGTTGGGATGAGTTTTTGCCGGCGCCTGTAGAAATCATCTCATTAGACGCCACGAAGGTTGCAGATTTTGCCGGCCGCTTCCAGGTCAATCCTGATCGTGTACTAACAATCACACCCATCACCGCGAACTCAAAAACTGTCTTGCAGGCAAAACCAACCGGCGATCCCGCTTTCGAACTACTGCCAATTTCAGAGACAACTTTTATCAGGCGCGATGCGAATGTTAAATACAATTTTGTTCGTCCGGCCGGCGCAGCGACAAACGGATCCGCTCCACCTGCTGACATGGAAGTAGTCGGCCAGGCGGGACCAACACCAACGAAGCGTCTAACCGCTGAGCAGCTAGTGCCATTCGAAATGCTGTTGGCTGGAAAGATCTCGGAAGCGATTGAAGGTTACCGGAAGATTTTCCAAGAAACACCCCGCAACGTAACCGTGTCAGAAAATCGACTGAATGTTCTCGGTTATCGTCTTCTCGAGCAGAAGAAAGTGCCGGAAGCGATTGCGCTTTTTAAACTCAATGTGGAGTTTTATCCAAAGGCATGGAACGTATACGACAGTCTGGCTGACGCATATGCGGCGAATGGCGAGAAGGATCTGGCGATTACAAATTACAAGAAGTCACTGGAGCTGAATCCGCAGAATGAGAATGGCCGAGAGAAGTTGAAAAAGCTGGGCCAATAACAAGTCCTACCCGCACTCACTGACATGACCATAACCCGAACACGACGCTCGGGCACTACACAATTATTTCCAAGATCGGCGCCGGTGGGCTAGGTTTCGGTTCTTTCCCATTCCTTACCGTCGCGTATATTTCGCGTGCTGAATTTTTTGGCCACGTATTGGTCGGTTAAATCCTAAAACATTAGTAGTTTGTACTTTGTGAAGGACTGAGACTTACGCCACGCTATGTCTGTTCGCAGACCAGACGGGGACGTTGCCAAACGTACGATTGCGCCCTCCTCCGCAATCTTACGTAGTCGCACAACTCGCCGTAATGCCTTTGCCGTGTATAAGTGCGGAAAGCAAGCGAAATCCCATGCTTCTAGCAAAGCCATAGCGCTATTGACGCGTATACCCTGCTTAATGTATGTATGCTGCGCTCACGCAGAGTTGAACTGGCTTCCTCTTCCGTCCGTACTCAGGAGTTCCTTCCCGGATTCGAACTCTTGCCGACCTAAGATACCAGTTTATTAAGTTTCCAGTTTGAGGGTTGCCGTCAGAGCGCACATCCGTAATCCAGAAATAACCGCTTTGAGTCGATCTTCATCCGGTGACCAACCCAAATCGATTCAAACTGACATCGAGATCGTGAGTCGCGCCAACGTCGAACATCCGCGCGCAACGCTGCTTGCGACGATTCTCATACTGTTTGCGAGGGTTGCTGTGGTCGGCGTGCAGCGGGCCTGAGTCTGTCGCTTGGCCTCTTGTTTGAAAAGACGATTCTGGATTCGCAAACGAAGATATCAAGAATGTGGCGGCATCTCATTCCTAACGTCGCCTTAACTGAGGGATTAAAAAGGGGTGCGGCCACGAAGGATGAAGCTTCAAGAAAAAACAATAATATGAATCCAAGCTAGCGGATTAAGGCCCTACTACACAGGGATCGGACTCGATAGTTCCGCAAGCCTCTTAGCATCGGTCGAGTACACCATTGAAGATGGAAACACCTAGCGAAAGGCTAGTCCTGGCATGTCTCAGTCATTTCCACATGGGTATGGAGTGGTTGTTGGTGTCGGCGCAGATTTGCCCGTGACAATCAAGGATGCCACTGCAATTTCAGATGCCCTGGTCGACCCATCGCGGTGTTCATATGAAACCGATCACGTCCGACTCCTGACGGGAGAAAGTGCGCGGCGTCAGGAGATTGTGTGTCGGCCCTGACTTGGCTAGCAAGCTCCGCAGGCCAAGGCGATACAGCGATCGTCTACTTCTCGGGCCATGGTGTAGAGAGTCCCGGCTTCCACTTGGTTCCACATGGCTTTAGCTGGAAAGACCTAAAGGGCACAGCAATATCGGGTGGAGAGTTTACGGAACTTCTACGTTCGATTAAGGCTCAGAGGCTTCTCGTCCTGTTGGATTGCTGTCACGCGGGCGGTCAGGCTGAAGCAAAAGATTTCCTAAAATCACCGATGCCCGCTGCCGTCCTTGAGGAACTTGGTCAGAGTAGCGGTCGTGTCGTAATCGCCTCATCCGCAAGGATGAAGTTTCATGGACAGGACAGCCGTACAGCCAATTCACAATGGCCACGCTTGAAGCACTGGCAGGATTTGGAGCCTTTGAGCGAGACGGGTTTGCCCAAGTGCTTAATCTTGCATTACATGTGGGACGTTTTGTGCCGGAAAGGACCGGGGACAAGCAACACCTTATCATCAAAGTAAGTAACCTTCAGGATAACTTTGCTGTTGCCTGGTACGCAGGTGGTAGCAAGACGCCAAAAGGGCTGCCTTGGTTGGCCACCTCATCTGCCGTCCGAACTGTTTACGACGATGCTCAAGTCGTTAATTGGCGACGTATGCTCGCGAACTACCGCGACAACCTCCTTTTGATTGAGGAACGGATGAGTGAGTACGTGGGCTTCACAGACATTCCCGTGCAGTTGGTAAAGACCAAGCGACAAACTGAGGTGAAAATTGGAGAACTAGAAGCCCGGTTACTTGGGAGATGAAACGCTATGGATGAATTGGAATATCTTCAAAAGCAAATCTTGGAGTTGGAAGATAGTCTACTGTTCATTGAAACGCGCATAAGTGAATATGTCGACAGAACTACTATCCCGCTGACCTCATTAAGAACCAGGGGCGGATTCAAAATCAACTGAAAGCAAAGCAAAGTCGTTTAGCTGAATTGTCGAGTACTACAACGGAAGATAAAGGCGCCTCGCGTCTGTCATCTCCAACAGATGCCCTAAAAGTTTACGTGGATCGCGATGAAGAAAAAGAGCTGTTTCGCGACATGATTCATGGCAAGACGGAGATCAACATCCTGCTGATCGAGGCCGAGTCAGGTATGGGTAAGACAATCCTGATAGATCAATTTTGGGAGATAAGCAGAGAGTTCAAAGGCGCTCAAGTTTGAAGAACGCCAGTTTTACGCTGGGACAAATTCTCGGAGGAATGCGTGACCAATATGGACAACAGTCATTCACAACATTTCATTCGGAATGCCGTAGTTTACTCTCTCAGTTTGGTAGTGACACCGCGCATCCAGCGTTAATCTGCTCGAAGCTCGATGCGCAATTGAACAAAATGGCCGCTGAGGACCGAAGAGCCTACCAGCAGGTAATAACAGATGCTTTCCTTGCAGATCTGGAGACCATGCACCAGACGACTAACCATCCGATTGTGATGTTTTTAGACGTCTACGAGAACGCGAATGACCCCACCAAAACCTGGATAGCCGAACAGTTGATCATGGGTATTCGCGCTTATCCGTGGCTGGTTTGTGTCATTGCTGGTCAGCAAACTCCTCGTATTGCCGCGGAAGGAAGAGTTGGCGTTTGCAGCACGGCTGCAGCGCCTCTCAGACGAACATTCAAGGGAATATATTCAAAAAGTAAAGTACACGCAGAACGAAGAACTGGTGACCTACATAACAAAGCATGCCAAAGGCCGCCCTTTTGATTTGCAACAGCTTGTCCTGACGCTCTTGGAGGTATAAGACAATGAGCAGTGAAGAATTAATGAATCGGCTGAAGAGGCTTAGCGATCGGGATGTCCTAGTTGATGCAACAGTACGTTACCTTTTTTCTTTCGCGCCCGAAGTCGCGGATGCGGCCTTCCGGTGCGCGATCCTGAGATGGTTCAACGCAGAAACTTTGCAAAGCGTATTAGGAGTAGCCGCCATATCAGGTCTGGACAACGTTGCGCAAGCAGGAACGACGACGCCGGCGGATTTGGTCGAGCAACTTCGAACACTTAAATTTGCTGAGGAGTATCCTGATCGTGGTTACAGTTTTCACGACCTGACGTAGAAAACTGATTCTGACTTATTTGTGGCAGAAGACGACTTCTACCGCCACGTGAGCGCCAAGGCAGCCGAGCATTTTCAAAGTCTGTTGAACACACAAATCGAGCAAAGTGAGCGTGGTGAAATTGATTCGAGTCAGGTAGATTGCGACCTCATGGTGGAAATCGCCTACCATTCCTTCGTTGAGGATGAACAAAAGGCGGTTGCAGTCATAGATTCGTACCTCGAAGACCTCCTTGAGCAACGTGCACTCGGAACTTATCACGCTGTCATACAGGCTGCTTCGGAACACGCAAAAGCAGATCGCATCTCTCAAGACTCGAAGTTTTGGATCGAAGCTGTGGCGAATTAACGAAGCTAAGGCTAACTACGACTTCGTTCAATGTGAGAGCCTTGCTCGTAAATTACTCGAGTCGCCCGATGAGAGCATCAATCCTGACTTAATAGCGGAGGCTACTTACAGTTTAGCCGACAGTTTAGCTATGGCTTCGCGCTACGATGAGGCGAGGCAATATTTTGAAGAGAATCGAAGCCAGTGCCAAAAGGTCCAATACGGAGGTGGAGTACTTAGTGCTTTAGTCGGACTCGGAAACGTAGAATTCTATACGGAAAACTATAAAGAGGCAGGTGATTATTTTGCCGAGGCATTGTACTTGCGAGTCCAACAACGACTGTATACCCACTTCCGAAGACTCTGAGTTCGGCAGCGATACGCCGTTGCGCGTTTTCGAGCCTGAAGCGTGGCAACGCCGCGAATTGTATCCGGTAATTGAGACTGAAGATCAAGAGACAGCTTCACCCCGGGCCGCGGATAACACATCTCCGGCCGCGGTCATGTACTTTATCGGTTTCGATATGAACGAGTTAGGAATTGAGAATGGAAGCGAAGATGAACCATGGAGGTATGAGTGGCCAATAGAACTTGACGGTTTGCTGGCAACCTTATGGCTGCGCTTCGGACACTTGAACCATGCTTTAGACAAATATGACTTAGCTGCTTCCTGCGCGCGTCTTGCCGGCCAAATGTTTATTGACCTTGATGATTTGTCAGGTGCGCAACAGGCAGTGCAGCTTTTGCAGACGCTGGGGGCAAACCTTGGTGATCTTGAATACGTTAAGAGCATGGGCGAATTCCAACATGAACTGTTGAGCAAGGCGGTCGCTCGCAAAGACCAAAGAGCAAACTGCTGTGTTTGATGAATCAAGCCGGTCTGGAACTCGACAAGGATAAATACGAAGAAGCTCAAGCGACGTTTGAAAAAGCATATTCATTGGCTGAGTCATTGAATCTGAGAAATGAAAGGGCAACGTGTTTGGATGGCTTGGCTCGGTTGAGCTGGTCGAATAAGGACTATGATTTGGCTGCCAAAGGTTTTTCCAGCGCCCTGGAGTTGTTCCATCAGGCTAACAATCGAGAAGGCGAGGCGTCTACACTACTCACACTCGGCGAACTATACGTTGACAGAAATCAAATCGCTGGGGCGGAAGAGTGCTTCAGCAAGGCGTTAGTTATTTACGAACAACTACATGCTCTTTCGGATCAATTGAGGTGCCGTTTGAAACTTTCGGTTGTGGCAACAACCAGAGGCGACTACGAAAGCGCATTCGGTTATCTCAATCAAGTATTGGAGTCATATCACAAAAAACCTTCGTTTGTCGTCAGAAGCAGAGACGCTTTCAAAAATTTCCGTGCTTCATCTGTCTTTAGGCCATAACGACGAAGCGGAAGAGGCGTTCAACCGTGCACTCAATATTTCAAATCGAATTGGCAACAAACAACTAGCGGTGAGCATTTTACTGGAGCGGGCCAGAGCCCTTTCCGAATTGGCACAATATGCGTCCGCGCTCCAGATGTATGAGCTGGCCATCGAAGCCGATCGCAATCCCAATGCCTACGCCGGCAAAGGCTGGGCGCTTGAAAGACTAGGCAAAGACAACACTGAAGAAGCAAGACAGGCATATGAAAAGGCGATCGAGCTTTATCGACAAAAGACTGGTGGGTGCATAGGTCTATGGCCGATCTTCTGAAGGGTGGGAGGAGATAGAGAAAAGGCCAATGCCAAATACCAATGGGTAGCTGATCAGATTGAAAAAGAAGGTGCGCGACCAGTGCTTCTGTTCGCTTTTGGCCTGTGTTATTACCAGTTGGGGAGATACGAAACGGCCAAGGAAATATTTGAAGCAGGTGATTGCCTCTGATCCTGTATTCCAATATCCGACTACTTTGATCTGGGGATCGTGTTCCTGTGCACTGGTCAATATCCCGAAGCACTGAAGGCGTACGAAGAAAGTATCAGGCTTCTTCGGCAGAAAGACTATTGTCTATGCCGCATGCACGGCTCTAATATATGTGGCTATCCAGGACCTTCGAGAAGCAATCCAAACGCATCCCAAACTATCCGAGGTAGAAGAATACAACAAGATTGAAGAAATATTGGTGAAAGCAGGAGAACCTGTGTCGGAGCAGTCCTAGAGCAAACCTACAATTTCGGTTAAACTTTATACTCTCCCCGAACATAGACATTCTCATGTTTGCAATCTTGATGGGACGAAAATGCGCGTTTCGCACTGTAACGATTCACGCAACTATGTTTCAGCAAATCAGCTTGAGCAGTTGTGGGATCGTGATGAGCGGTTCTGGGGAAAACTGTGGGCGCGTGGGAAGATGAGGATAGGACCAGCAATGAATTCAATGGCGGTCCACGGCAGCATTGAGCTGTTCAGCACTCAATGAGAATCAACCCTTCCCCTTTAGAGATCCCGTACATAAAGAACAAATCCCCAAGCCTGCAAACAAGCTCCAACCTCTAGCCAAACAACAGGTTCACATTGAATCCCTTCAAGTCCGTTAAATACTGCGTTTCATAGACAGCACAAAGGCTGCACGTGTAGGATTCACTCAACAATGAAGTAAAATGTGACTGCAAGTCAGATACCGCCGATATCTGTATTGACATGAATTAACTTGGTTGATACAACGCGAGGGTGCCAATATCCACCAAGAGTGTCACGATCTGTGTTTGTAACCGTTGTAGGCACGAGTGGGCACCCAGGAACAAAAGTGATGGGCTGTTGCCCAAGGTGTGCCCGAACTGCCACAGCCCGTACTGGAATACACCGCGGACTCGAGGAGGAAAAAACAGCAAAGGGTTTACACCGCTAAAAGCTGAGGATAATTCTTGCTCGGAGCCAAACATTGATGATCGATAGGACTCAATCTGCGAAAAAACATGCTTGGTGGATTACAGCACCAATTGGTTCTAAGCAGCGAGGAGGGAACTGACGTAGAGTGCCGGTCTCACCTTCCAACGCTGACCCCCGGCCGCTGGCTCAGCGCCTCGCTGCCTACGGTTGCACGCACATCATCCGGCTGGATGAAAAACTCTCCACTCCCGGTCAACTGGACTACCTCGATCTACTGCCGAAGCTGAGTAGACGAACGCCCATGCTCACAGCCGTCGCCGCGTATCAAGGGACGGCGCTACTGTATCTTCTGGATGCGAGTAGCGATGTAAAGAGCGACGCGGATTCGCTGGCCGTGGTGCGCCGTCAATTGGCGAACCGTAGCGATCCGGCGTGGCTCGGCGTGGTGCGCCCCGGTTCACTGGAAATTTTCCCGATCGGTTTCCACGAGACTGCTGAGTATGGCCCAGTCAGAACGATTGAGGAACGCAGCGCAACGGCTCCAATGTTCTTCCAAAGCCTCGTACATGGCACCTTTGAGGAAAACCATCAATTGCGCGGCACCGATTACGTCTTTCAGAAAATATTTGACCTACTTACACGCACGACCAACGAGTTCGTTCCGAAGGAAGGCAACGGACAATTGGACGCGCTCGAAGTTCTCGATGGCGGGCCGCGCGCTGTTTTTTCGCTTTCTCATCGACCGTCACATCGTGCTGGAAAACGAGTGTGACGAAATCTGTCCGGCTGCGAGCGAACTCAAGGACGCTTTCTCTACGGCGGAGAAAGCCGCCCAAACTTCTGCTTGGCTCGACGCGACCTTCAACGGCGACTTCCTTCCACTCATCGATGAATCCATTCCAGCCCACAGCCGCGATGCTCGCGAGGCGGAATATTTCCGCTTCTTCAAGCGAACAGAAAATCTGGTTGGAAAGCGAATCTTCACCCATCTCGAAGCGATTCTTCGCGGTTGGCGTGCCGCTGGAGACACACTCCAAGCTCGAACTCGACTGGGGCAACCTAGACTTCGCTCACATCCCTGTTGGCGTCCTCAGTCAGGTGTATGAAAGCTTCAGTCATCGTGCCGATCCTCTCACGGCGCGTGATACGAGCGTCCACTATACGCCGCGGACAATAGCCGGTCTGATGGTCGAGGAAGCGTTCGCCGCCACAAAGAACAAGGCAGGTGCAACGGTACTCGATAGCTCATGTGGTGCCGGCATTTTTCTCGTACTTGCTTTCCGCCGCCTCGTCCGTGAACGATGGAGTGGCGGTGAACGGCCCAAGACATCAGTCATCCAGGACATTCTCTACAAGCAGGTACGAGGCTTCGACATCAGCGAATCCGCTCTGCGCCTCGCCGCACTTGCGCTCTACATCACCGCTATCGAACTGAACGCCAGCCCGCGTCCACCTCAGGCACTGAAGTTCCCACGAAACTTACGCGGCGAAGTGCTCCATCAATTTGGGAGCGCAGAACCCGAAGAGGAACCAGACATTTCCGCTTGGTAGTCTCGGCCCGGAAGTCCCACCGGATTTCAACAAGATGTTCGACATCGTCATCGGCAACCCGCCGTGGACCCGACTACGCGACAAAAAAGATAAGAACGACGAGCGGATAAAAAGGCGACGAGGTCTGCCACGGATGAACTGAACAAAGAGTTCACCGCCATTGGCCGTCGCGTGCTCGCCGCGCGCGGCTTGGACGACTTGGCCAAACGCTTCAAAAATCCCGACAAGAATCCTGATCTACCTTTCCTGTGGCGAGCGATGGAGTGGGCGAAAGACGACGGCGTAATCGCCTTAGCCATGCCTGCTCGGCTTTTGGACGCACGTCGGGAAATGGCTTCGAAGCGTGGTGCGGTGCTGCGAAGCGTCGAGGTGACAGGGCTAATTAACGGGCAGATCTCACGGAAAACAGCTGTGTGGGACGGCATAGATATGCCCTTTTGCATATTCTTCGCACGCAATGTGAAGCCTGGCCCGGACCATCGTTTTCACTACTCAGCACCTAGCTACGAGCCGGAACTCAACGGCGTGGACGCTTCCGCATAGATTACGAAGTCTGCCCAGCCTATCAGCGTCGAACGGGTGGAGAAACAGCCGTGGCTACTCAAGACGTTATCACTCGGAACATGGCTGGATGTCGAGGTAATGGAGGCGCTTAAGAATACCACAAACTAAGACCTCTGGAAGTCATTGGCTCTGAGTGGGACAAAACGGGAATCAAGACTGGACGAAGGATATAATCGAGCCCTGGGTTCACGACAGAAGTGCGTGGATTCCTTGCCGACCTACTCGTCTTCAAAGAGCCTCCAGAGAAGGCTTATCAAATCGATTACGAAACGCTACAAACGTACGGGGAACACTACGGCAACGAACACGAAAGGGGAAGTCTCCGCAAACATGCCACGGCGGAAAGAGCTGTACCAGCCTCCGCTGTCGTAATCGTTCCCAAAGCTCCAGGCGACAACCAAGATGCGGTGCCCAAGCGTATCTTGCCGATCAGCCTCTGGCTTTCTCCAAAGCCTATTATGGCTATTCATGCGCAGGCACTCGGACGAAGATTCACTCTGCTTCGCTACATTTATCTTGTTGGTGCGCATAGCCCGCTATTCCGCTATTTCGCGTTTAATGTCCAGCTCATCCCTGGTATCGATCAATGATATTCTGACGAAGCGCGATATCTGATGCACTTGCCTTTTCCAGACTTACAGAACGCTTCCCGCCGCAACGAGAGGCGCATTATCCGTAGCCTTGCACATCGCTTGCAGCACGACACAAGGAAGCCGTGGAAAGAGATAAACGATTTTATCTTTGGCCTCTATGGACTCGATGCGGACTCTGTACAGGTCAACGACAGATACTCTGTTCGCCGCCGCCTCATATCGCAAGGCCGGCAAGGCAGCGTTTGACCGGACAACACGCGAAACGCGCGAGGGCATTCATGCAGACATTGCGTCGACGAACTGGAGCCGTATTTCGATGTCTGCGGCGAACACGCTGCCGTGCGAGAGGCGGAATTTCAGCCGGACACTTGGCGTGAGCCGTGGTTCTTCCTCGCAGTTTCCCGGGAGGCCGACTCGGTGACCAGTCAATGTCCAGCCTGATGCGGAAAGCGATGGAGAGCGGCCGATCGGCGCGGATGCGGCCGAATCATCGTCCATGTGCCCGGCAAGCGTGGCTTCCTGATTGGCCTTCTCAATCAGCGACGCTGGTGGACAGTCACCCGCGCCCGGCTCTGCGCACAACACATCATCCGCGAACGACTCGGAGCATGTGGTCTCCCCGAGCACGCATGAGTCCAGCAAACACAGCGGGCTTCTTCACGCTCGGCGTTCCAGCCGAGCGTTACCATCTTCCCCATCCACGCCTCGGTCTCCCCGTCATCCTGCTCATTCGCCGAGTTCTGCTCCGCGCCTTTGAGTTACTGCGTGAACAGAATATACAACCTCGCTGCCGCCACCGAAGACCAAGTCACCGCCGCACTCCGCAGCACGATTGAAAATAATCTGCGCGCAGAGCGGTGAAGTATCTGGCTTCAACAAGCGACAGTTCAAGACCGTCATACGTCAGGGCCAGTGGGACAACTACGACGGTACGCTCCTCACGAAGGCACCAGACCTATTTTTCAAACTCCGCGACGACGAATCTGAACCGCGCCCAGTTCTATCCGAGTTCGAAGGGCTTATTCGTCGAAGCAAGCCCGTGGATTCGACTCATCCCGTTGGCAGTAAGTACTGCGACGATGGCCTCATCCGTTTCGTCCGCGGCGACTATGCTTGGGCGATGCAGGAAGCCATGATGCTCGCCTACACCCGCGACGGCAGAACCATCGCCGGACATTTGATTCCCGCAATAACCGAAGCGAACTCGCAAGACATCACTTGCCACCATCAAGATTCCCGAAGGTTGTCATTGCAACTGGCGCCGCAGCTTGTTCCGAAGCTGAGGCCGTCCACATCAGCCAGCATCGACGTGACTTTCCATGGCCCCACGGGAAAGGACCGGCCACCAACATCTCGGTGTATCACCTCTGGCATCGGTGCTCGGTCTAAGCGGGCGCAGTTGGCGCAACGGTGAACACTTTCTTGGTCTCTCTTGGAAATGTTGCCTTGAGATTGAAACACCGCCACGATTGAGTGTCTGTCGGTACCGAGCGGATGTTGAAAGGCCACCATCATCACGAGTGAACAAAGCTTTACGTGCCAACCAGACGGCAACTGATTGGACTATGGTCACATGGTATCATTACCCACTAGAGCTAGAGCGCAAGAAAACGACTTCTTCATCCTAACGTTAGTTTTCATCTGTCGGGTGGTAGAAATTTTTGCATGGGGAGGTCGAACAAGGGATGAATCCAGGGGACATCGTGGATGGAACATATGAAGTGATTGACGAAATTGGTCGCGGAGGGATGGGAGTAGTTTTGCGGGTGCGGGATCAAAGCTCTGGCGACTTAGCAGCTCTGAAATTCTGTAATGACACTGACGTCATATCTCGCCGTCGCTTTGCTCGTGAAGTCCGGTGCATGGAGATCATTGAGCACGAGCACGTTATGCCTGTGCTTCATTCGAATCTCGGCTACGACCCGCCGTACTTCACAATGCCGATTGCGAACAGTTCACTAGCAAGGGAGATCGCCGTGTACCGAGGAGGCCATTGCCACGTTTAAGGAGGTATGTCTTGGGGTTTCAGGCCATTCACAACTCTAATGGTACGCATCGCGATATCAAGCCGACAACTGTATAAGGTTGGAGAACGGCATGATCGTTGTGTCTGATATGGGACTCGTAAAATTTGATCCACGAGACTCTACGACGTTGACGCAGACGGTCGCATTGTGGGCACCAGGATTTATTGCGCACCTGAACAGCTGGGCGGCGCGCGCGATGCTGATGCGAGAACCGATGTATACCAACTGGGAAAGACTCTTTATGAAATGCTCACAGGAAAGCCTCCGGGGCTCATCGATACAACAAAAGTGCCGACCGGTTTGGCTTACATAATTGATCGCGCGACGCGCCAGATTCCAGATCAGCGATACAATCGGTCGGGGTTTTGATGGACGCTTTAGAGACTTATGTTCGCGCGAAGTCTCCTGATGCCAGCCCGTACGAAGAATTCGAGGCTGCATTTGAAGAGGCTGCATCTCTGTTGAAGGCGGGTAACTACCGAGAAGACAATTTGGAATCGTTGGCAGCAGCGTTAATCAGGTTTCGCGAGGACCCAGATATGCTGACAAAGCAATTTGAGCGGCTACCTGATGAGCTTTTGATAGTAATGGCCAGAAACATTTCCACTCAGATCAAGGAGTTCTTGATGAATACTACTTTGCGATAGAGTCATAATCGGTGAACGTGGTTACGCATACGGTGAATATGTTGGGACGAAAATGCAAATTCTCTTTGATAATACCGACGATCCTTGGCTTAAAGCTCTTGCTATCAAGATTACTCTTGGAGTAGCAGTTATGCTTAATCGCTTCGCCGCAATGGACATCTTCATGCGATGCTTGTCAACTTAGGCCACCCGAGGATGCTTAGCGGTTGCGGAAGTGCTTTCGAGTAAGAATTGAGCTTTAACATTGTCGGAGCTGCTCGTGTGCCTAGGCGTAGGCTACAGTGTAATTGCCGAAGTCCTAGACGCCGCAACGGCTCCGTAAGAAGCTGCAGTAGCAGAATTCAAGGTCAGGTGAAGTTCGTCGTAGCTAAATTGCTGAGGTAGGCCACTATTAGGAGCTGCGCAACACGTTCAATAAGGACGGTCGTCTGATAACAGCGGATTATTTCTCCTGTTCTCCCCAAAGCCCCGAACATAATCGCTGTTATCATACGCCTCGCCTTCTATTTCTTTTTGATTTCCGACGTTCGCAGTTAATTAAAGGGACGTGTGCGTACGGCGCTGCACTCGCCTGCGGCTCGTGTCTTATGTCCCAAGGCTGAAGTCTCGAAGTGACTTAATCGCCGGTCCTACTTTGCGAGTGTGTGAAACGGATCATCGCTCCGGACCTCGTGTCTAACCACCCGGCTTATTTCTTATTTTGTTCAGTCTGATGCCCTAGAAACCGTCACATGGGAAGAACTCCATCCAATTCGAGAGCGGTACATCAGACCTTAGATCCTGACTCTAATTGAGCGGACAGGATAGCGGTCTTACATGGACCAGCAGAGAGAGGGTCAAGTTATAGACTGTTAAGACATTAGAGTTCGCGATCATGTCCGCGGTGTAACGCACGACATACTGATTGAGAAACTCTGCGCTGTGCAGAAAGCCGTTGCCTTAAGACTTGCACCGAGCAGCATCGGATCGAGCATGAGTTGCCAACGGAATGGCAGCGGCCTGAGTACGAGAAGTCCATAAGCGATAAAAAGCGGATAGAAGCAGGCCGCCAACCCGTAAACGATTTTGCTGTTACGGGTAAGCGTCCCGACGGTGAAGTAGAAGGCTGCGAGAACTAAGTGCGTGATGACGAGGAAAAAAAAGAAGTGTTTGAAATAAGGTAGCACTCGAACCGGCAGGACAATCATTCGCGACGTAGGAAATGCTTGCAGCACCAGTTGCGTAAGCGGAAAACAGCCTGACAGCACACGAGCACAAAGAAGTTTGCCAAAGAATTTTCCGAGAAGATACTGGGCGCGAGTGACCGGCTTGGAAAAGATGAGCGGATCAACTCCCGTAGCGGAAGTCTCTGATTACCGGGTCAGCCATGATGACTGCGTTGAAGATCGGAAGTCCCAAAAGGAAAGAGAAAGCCAGGAGGTTACGGACAATGTACCAGTCGCTGTTTGTGGCCCACCCAAATTTGACGGCCGGTCCGAGCTCCACCACAGCACGGCATTACGCCGCAAACAGAATCATCAACGCATAAGGAGCGACGCGCTTCGAGTTGAGCAGCACTTCGTTCTGAAAGACGTGACGAAACAGCGACCGGAGCGAGGTTTCTCATGCTCAACTCGCTCGTTACGGCTGGTTGACTAGATTGAAGTAATAGTCTTCGAGAACTGGAGTTGCCGGCGTGAATTCTTCGCTCGGTCGCACTCCGTTTGCGATCACTCTCAGGCGCGCCTGTCCGCCGAATCATCTGCGAAGAGATCACCTGGTATCGAGACTTCAAAGCCGCGACCTGTTCGCGCGGCACAGTAGCTTCCCACACTGAATCCTTAAGTTGATCGACTGCTTGTTGCGGAGTGATAGACGCGAGGATTGAACCCCGGCGAATGACCGCCATTTGACTGCAAAGGCTCGAGACATCAGAGACAATATGAGTTGAGAGAATAACCACTGCATCTTCGCCCGCAGTTTCAGCCAGCAGATTATGAAAACGATTTCGTTCTTCGGGGTCCAGGCCCGCGGTGGGTTCATCGACAATGATCAGTTGCGGTTGACCGATCAGGGCCTGTGCGATTCCTAAACGCTGGCGCATCCCACCTGAGAATCCTCCGAGTCGCTGGTTGCGGGCGCTTGAAAGATTGACTCGTTCGAACAGAGCATCGATCAAAGTTTTGCGTTCTTTCGCATCCGTGACCCCCTTGAGTTTCGCGAAGTAGTTGAGCATCTGCTCGGCCGTTAAAGTGGGATATAGACCAAAGTCCTGCGGCAAGTAGCCGAGGACTCTCCGCGCCTTGTCCTTTCGATTGATTAAGTCGAAGCCATTCATCTCAACAGTGCCGGCGTCGGGTTCAAGCAACGTCGCCAGTATCTTCATCAACGTTGTTTTGCCGGCGCCGTTAGGCCCAAGCAGTCCGAACACTCCTGGAGAGACATCAAGGCTGACTCCTTTTAGCGCCTGAATGCCGCCACCGTACGTTTTGGTCAACTCCCTAATCGTGAGCATAGTTTGTCCGCGAAGACACGGTTATAAGCGACTCCGAATAAGACCGACTGTTTAGGTTTTACTTCTGGTTAAAGATTGTCTGCGTCGAAAAGACTGGTTGGCGTCTTATACGTGCTGTTCAACATCAAGGGCGACGATGTGTCAGATTTCTGCCGGAAGACCGCCGGCTTTAAGCCGCGCACATACAAAAACAAACGACCCATGACACCAATTGCAATCAGCATCTGGCCCACACGGTCGACATGAAGTTCATCGCTGAAAATGCGCACCAAAATGCCGGCGAGAAAGATCAGAATAAAGAAAGATTTCAGTGCGCGCATGAACGCGCGACTCCTTTTACTGATTTCGACACACTCATCTTTCACTTGCTCGACGTCGCCAAAGCGACTTAATGCGGAAGCTCTCGCTTCTTCAAATGTATCAGCGTGCTGAAGATGTTGCTCCGTCAACAAGTCGAGATGAAACTGCAACTCTTCCTCGACCTCGCGCTCAATCGTTTCGCTGCCGATAGGACTAAACAATCTGCGTTTTAGATCTTTCATCGTGGTCCTCTTTAAGCAGTTTGCAGAACTTTTGTAACGGCGCGAGAGATGCGGTCCCAGTTAGCGCGTTCCGCGTCAAGATGTTTACGACCGGCTCGGGTTAGTTTGTAGAACTTGGCGCGACGATTGTTTTCTGAAACGCCCCACTCGGACGCGATCCAGCCGCGTTCTTCCATGCGATAGAGTGCCGGGTATAGTGAGCCGTCCTCGATTTTCAGCAGATCATCGACGGACTGATGTATCCGCTGTGCGATGCCATAACCGTGCATGGTGTCATGCGACAGGGTTTTGAGAATCAAGAGCTCAAGCGTGCCCTGCATCAAATCTGTCCGGTCTTTTGCCATCGAAAGAATCTCCCTAGATTATCTAGGGAGTAGAGTACAGTCCATTCCCTAGACAGTCAAGGGAAGATCGTTGCAAAAAGTAGCGTGTTACGTCGTCATTCGAAATGATGATGGTTAGATCAGCATTGTATTTGCGTGCTAAATCCCTATACTGTTGTGCAAACGGAGATTAGATCATGCGAGTCGTGCTGGTCTTGATTGCGGCGGGTTTGTTGTTGGTCGAATCGGGTGGCGGAGCCAGGCCGGTCGCGATGGCTTACGTTGCGGAGCCGGCACCCGTTCTCACCTCTTCAGCTACGAAGGAACGAGTCGATTTCGATACTCAAGTAAAACCAATCCTTAAAACCAACTGCATGCCATGTCACTTCGAAGGCGGACAGATGTACGACCGCTTGCCGTTCGATAAACCTGACACGATCAGAAAACTCGGCACACGACTGTTCACCAGGATTAAAGAAGAAAACGATCGACGGATGATCGAGGCTTTCCTCACTCAATCATCGCGTTGACTTTTCTTTTTGTTAGTACTAGTGTGCCGTTGCACCCTCCCCCGCATTTCAAAACAGCCAGTGAATTTAAGTTCGCGTTCCAAAGGAGCCGCTATGCTCAAACGCCTCGTATCATTCAACGCCATAGCTTTCACGTTAATCACCATCTTCGTCAGTGCTTCCATCACGGCGAGTGCAAGCCATACAGGGTTTACAACGCTTAACGTGAACGGAGAAACCGTCAAGATTTATCGTGACGACTTCGGCATTCCGCACGTTTTCGCTGATACGAATCGAGGCCTGTTTGAAGCATACGGTTACACGGTGGCTCAAGATCGGCTATGGCAGCTGGAGTTGAACCGTCGCGCCGCGAGAGGCCGGCTCGCCGAAATCTTCGGGCCTTCTACGGTAAACGCCGACCGTGCCGCGCGCATTGTTGGTTACACAGACGCAGAGCTCGACGCGCAATTCGCTACGCTGACCGCCGAGGAACAAGAGATTTTCGACGCCTACCTCAGCGGAATTAACCGTTACCTAGCCGAGGTGGCTCTCAATCCGATAACAAAGTTGCCTTTTGAGTTCCACGCGTTGGGCTTCTTCCCGCAACCATGGACCAGACGCGATTCCGTCGCTTTCGGGGCTTTCATGGTGCGTCGATTCGGTGAAATCGGCGGACGTGAATTGACCAATCTTTCGGTGCTCGACAGTCTCATCGCTACTCATGGTCCAGCGAACGGTTTCGCCATCTTCAACGACGTAAGATGGATCAACGATCCTGATTCTCCCGTCACCGTGCCGACGACGGGAGCGATCGGGAAACGTCAGAAGCCCGCAAGTTTGAGCAGCGCGCAACTACAAATTGGTTCTCCTCACAGTCTGAACATGTCGGAAGACGACGCTCGCACGATCTGGCAGTCCCTGGGTGTGCCGACGAAACTTGGCAGCTACGCTTGGGCAGTCAGCGCTGCTCGTAGCGCCAGCGGATTCGCGATGCTTTACGGTGGTCCACAGATGGGGTTCAGTGTTCCGGAGGTACTGCACGAAGTTCAGTTGAAGGGTGGCAATGGCTTCAACGTTGCGGGAATGGCTTTCGCAGGTGTTCCTCCCGTTCTTATCGGCCGCAACGAACATATCGCCTGGACCTCGACGACTGCCACCGGAGATAACCTGGACCACTACATAGAAACCACTTGCAACGCCGGTGGTGGACCAGGTTCCGGCTATTTGTTCAACGGGGCGTGCCAACCGTTCGAGGCGCGTGTTGAAACCATCAATGTTCGCGGCGCGAGCCCGGTAATCCTCACTGTCCTGAGGAGCATTCACGGACCCGTTGTTGGCAGCAGTGGAACTAGTCTAATTACTCAGAAGCGGTCGCACTGGCAGCGAGAACTCGAAAGCGTACACGCGTTCATAGGATTCGATCGCGCGCGCAACATTCAGCAATTTGAAGCCGCCGTAAACCTGATTCCTACTTCGCACAACTTCATCTATGCCGATAAGACCGGCAACATTGCCTACTGGCAGGCAGGTCAAGTCCCGTTGCGACCCGCCGGGTTTGATGCCCGATTACCTTTTCCAGGAAACGGAAGCGCGGAGTGGCCCGGTGGCATACTGCCCATACCAACCTCGATCAATCCCGCGCAGGGTTATTTAGCGAACTGGAACAACAAGCCGTCCGTTGATTACGACAACGCCGACAATCAAATCTTCGGCAAGCAGTTTCGCAATTTGGACATTGACGATCGACTGGCTACAGGAGTTATTTCGCTTGAAGACATGCGAGACATTCCGAAAGATATTGCGAGAGTGAAAGCCCTCGGTCGCGAGGCGCGCTTTCTAAAGCCATATCTCCTTATGGCGCTATCCGATGTGCCCCCGGCACATCCGCTCGGTGCTCAAGCCAAGTCAATCATCGAAGCGTGGGACGGCAACGCATTTGCCGACGCAGTGACTAGCACCAGTCTTCATTCCGGCGAAGTCATCTTCTCAACGTGGCTAAGCCTGATGCTGACTAATACCTTCGGCGACGAGCTAGGTGCCAGGGTTGGCGAAGCAAGTTCGAACATGCTGATCCACACGCTCGATTTTGCGCTTACAGGCGATTCGGGTGTTCCTCCAAGTCGAGACTACTTCAACGGAATTAATCCGAAAGTCGTTATGTCAGCCGCGTTTGATCAGACATTGGCCGTGCTCGCAGCAGCACAGGGATCCAACCCCGGAGTATGGACCGCACCGCGGGGCTCGATTACATTCTCCCATCCGCTCCTCGGTGTCGTAGCGAGCGTCCCAAACTCAAATCGCGCCACATATGGACAGATCATCGTGCTCGGCCGTCCCGCGATAACCGGCGAGAGTATTTTTACTTTGGGCCAAAGTGGGTTTTTGCAGTTGGTCTTGCCGGCGAGCTTCGCGTTCGATCCACATTTCATGGATCAGCTCGGGCTCTTTAGGAACTTCGAGCACAAACCGATGAGGTTCTTCAAAAACGCGCAGCTGCAGGAATGACAGGTCGTCCCCTGGATCTCCGTTGAGAGCGCGTTAGCTTTACGAATCATGTATGCGGTGTTTGCGGCCGTGTCGCCGCACTTTATGGCCACTAATAACTGAAGCTAACCAGACGGAACCGCCGACGCCTCCGATCATCGCTAGCCAGCTGAGTACGCGTCTCAGCCAATCCATAGTTGTTAGGGGAAGGTCCGCGATCTCAACGCGCGTGAGGTTTCCACGCTTATCACGAAAGAAGCATTCGGCGGGCCGGTTTCTTTTGACCCATCCCGCTGAAGATTTATGAAAGCTCAGTTGTCGAGATTCGGCATGACGTTGGCAGATGGGGTCGTAGTAAAAGCGGTTGGTTAACTCCAGGACTAAAATGGTGAGACCAAGGACAACTGCGACAGCTATCAGCGTGAGGATCGAAAATTCACGTGGACCTTTCATGTTAGGAATCAGCTCTGCCGGTGTCCGCTTCGCCAACGCCCCTTGGAATGAAAAAGAGGACCGTCACGAACGCCAGCGCTATGTAGCAAGCCATTATCAGAAACATGGCGCGATAGCTGTTAAGAAGATCGAAGAGACCGCCGTTCCAGGGATCGCCGATCGCGCCACCCAATGCCGCACAGAGTAAGTACAGCGCTGCAAACACTCCTCGAATGTGACGTGGAACGAGCTCGACAAAGAGCGGGTAAGCATTCACTGTCGGCAGCGCCCAACCAGCCGATGCAAGCGCGATCAGCGGAATCGCCATATTCATTTGCGTAACCCGATCGAGCGCAAACATACACGCCCCCATCGTCGCGAAGCCAAGCAGAATCGTGTTCCGCCGTCCAATGCGAACTCCGATGACACCCGCCGGCAGTGCTCCAATTACTCCGCCAATAGCCCACGCTATAAATCCTATCGTCACGTCTTGCGGTCGAATACCGAAGCGCTCGACCGCGTGCAACGCATACCAGGTGGTGAATGTTTGAAAAGTTAACTGCAACAGAAGTACGGCGACGAAGATGGGCCGCATGCCAGGGACCACGCCACGCACGGCTGACCATGCTGCATCGACGAGCGATCGAAAAGTTACCTCCGCTGCCTGCGATTGGACCACTTTGGGCTCGCGTAACCCGAGAGTGAACGCGGCCGCAATAACGAGGACACTCACACTCGCTATCAAAAATGCCGGCCGCATTCCGAGTACGCGGCCCAGCATCAGAAACGCGATCGCTCCGACGCACATCTGGAATGTGATCGAGCTGGTTGCGAGAGATCGATGCCGCGACGGCACGATATCGGCAACCAGTGCCTGGAAGGGTGACTTCTGAGAATTGATCCCGGTATGCAGCACGATTATCGCGCCGACAAGAAATGCCAGACCGAATCCAGATGAGAAGGGAAGCAGGGCCATGCCGGCCGCCGACAGCACGTAGCCCGCGAGAACAAGTGGCAACCGGCCGCGGCCACGAGCGCTGGCGCGATCGGATGCTGGTCCTGTCAACGGCACCAGGAGCAGCAACAGGACGTTGTCAATCGCCATGATCGCGCCGATGGTTGTACGGTTGTCGCCGACAGCATCGCGTACGAGTGGCGGGATGAACGTGCTGAGTAATGGTCCCGTAACGCCGGCGAACAGACCACCAAGCCCAATCAACACGCATGCGCGAAATGGTATTGGTGATCGTCGACGGGCGTCGCTGGTTTCATCCTGTGCCGAGATCTCGATTTCGGTCACTAGAAGTTCTCCAATGAGCGAGCAGTATTTAGTGCGCCGCCCAGTCTAACCCAAAAACGAAAACCGCAGTCGGAGAACTTCCAGCGCCGAATGTCTGAAGCTTCAGGCTTATTGGTTAACCAGGAAGACGTCCCAGGCCCAGGCTCGCGCGGTGGTTGACAACGCGGAAGCGTCGCGAGATAAAACCCAAACCATGAAACTTCCCTCCATCATTCTCAGCAGCTTGATAGTAATTTCGACCGCCTGCACTGCTGTCATTCCCGTCCAACCGGTGAAAGTTCACGGAACAGCGATGCTGCCTGCTCTCAGCGATGGTGACCGAATCGTTATCGAACGCAATCCACAGAAGCTCGAACGCGGCGACATCATCGTCTTTCTATTTCCTCAGGATCAGACGAAGAGTTACATCAAGCGAATCGTCGGCTTGCCGCACGAAGTCATTGAGATCGACGAAGGCAAAACTCTGGTGAATGGAAAACCTCTCGACGAACCGTACGTCGATCCGAGGCTCAATCTGACCGGCCGTAGTGCTGCACCATTAAGACTCCCGGCAGATAACTATTACGTCCTTGGCGATAACCGTGACAACTCGAGCGATTCCCGTCTTTGGGGGCCGGTGAAGAAAGAACTCATCTATGGCAGGTACCTAAAGAAGTACTTCGACGCCGCACCTTAATTTTTGCGTAGTAATAAACCGCTCTCTTCAGCAACTTCTTCCTGTGACATGGATCTTCACAGTGGGAAGGTTGTTATGAACGACGACAAGCTGGTCTTATACGAATCCTTAATCCGCGCCTCACTGGTACTCATCTTTAGCGTAGCACTAATGGTGGGAGCGTTGGGTTTAGTCGTGATTTCGCAGACATTTATGCGGCAGGCGATCACAAACTCTCAGTTTGTAGCCCATGAATCAGCTCGGGAGTAACGAAGCGATCGAGCCGGTTTTTGTTGCGAAGTGGACGATGGTAGCGCCGAGTCCTCCGGCGCTGGGTGGGGCGTCGGTCCAATCTGCGACGAACGGCGTTCGGGCGAGAATTGAGCGGACCATTTCGCGTTGGACGCCGATGCCTTTACCGTGAATGATCCGCACGGACCAGAATCCCTTCTCGTAAGCGAGCTGCAAATACTCTTCGACTACGCGCTGGACATCACGTGGAGGGATGGTGTGGAGGTCGAATACATCCGTGATCTCGATCTCGACCGGTTCAGGAAACGGGTTTTCCATACAACCACGGATTTGACACCTTCTCGAAGTGATTTGTAAACTCGCGCTCTTTCAATTCGACATTCTTAATCAAAGGAATAAAGCGAAATGGGTGCGCGAAAGAAGATTACTGTGGTCGGCGGCGGCAACGTCGGTGCAACAGCGGCACATTGGTTAGCCGCGAAAGAACTCGGCGACGTAGTGCTCGTCGACATCATCGAAGGAGTGCCGCAAGGTAAGGCTTTGGACCTCGCTCAAGCTGCACCCATCGAAGGTTTCGACGTGCGGATGATCGGCGCTAACACTTACGACGAAACCGCAAATTCGGACGTCGTAATCATAACCGCCGGACTCGCGCGCAAACCGGGAATGAGCCGCGACGATCTGTTAAGGACCAACGCCGGCATCGTTTCGCAAGTCGTCGACGAATGTGTGAAACGCTCGCCAAACTCGATTCTGATCATCGTCTCTAATCCGCTCGACGCAATGTGCCAGGTTGCGTTGAAACGATCCGGTTTTCCGAAACATCGCGTGATCGGAATGGCCGGTGTGCTCGACTCCGCGCGCATGCGCTGCTTCCTTGCCGAAGCACTCAATGTCTCGGTCGAAAACGTAACGGCGTTTGTTCTTGGCGGACACGGCGACACGATGGTGCCGCTCCCGCGTTACTCAACCTGCGCCGGAATTCCGATCACCGAGTTGCTGTCGAAAGATCAGATCGACGCGATCGTTAAGCGGACCGCAGGTGGTGGCGCTGAGATCGTTGGTTTGTTGAAAACCGGTTCGGCGTATTACGCGCCGTCGGCGGCTGCTGTGGAGATGACCGAGTCGATCCTTAAAGACAAAAAGAAGATTCTTCCGTGTGCTGCTTATCTCGAAGGTGAGTACGGGATCAACGGGCTTTACGTCGGCGTGCCGTGCAAACTCGGCGCACGTGGGTTGGAACAGATCGTTGAGATCAACCTGACTGCCGAAGAGAGAATCGCGCTTCACAAGAGTGCGTCGGCCGTGCAGGAGTTGGTCGATGTGTTAGGAATATAAATTAAATTCGAATTTCGAAAATTCGAATTGCTTTATCCCTTTAACCAACCTAACAATCCGTGGAGCACTGTCTCGCGGTTTTCTTCGTAAATCGCGCGCGTCAGCGGAATACCCATCGGACAAGCCTGCACGCAGTTTTGCGCATTGCCGCAGTTGGTGATTCCGTCTGTTCCCATGATCCCTTCCAGCCGTTCCTTGCGGTTCATCTTTCCCGATGGATGCATGTTGAATAATCGCACCTGCGCGATAGCCTGCGGCCCGATGTAGTTATCGCCCTCATACTGCGGACACGCCTCCAGACAACAACCGCAAGTCATGCAGCGCGAGTAAGCGTAACGTTCCTGCACCTCTTCCTGGTCCATGCGTGGCCCAGGCCCGAGATCGTGAGTGCCGTCAAGTTCGATCCACGCGTGAACGCGCCGTAAGTGATCGAACATCTGCGCACGATCGACAACGAGGTCGCGAATGTTTGGAAACTTCGACATCGGCTCGAGCTTGATCGGCTGTTCAAGGTTGTCGACGAGCGCCGAACACGATTGGCGCGCCCGTCCGTTGATCACCATCGTGCAGATGCCGCATACCTGTTCCAAACAGTTCATCGACCAGACGACCGGCGTGGTCCGTTCGCCCGCTTTATTAACCGGGTTCTTCTGAATCTCCATCAGACACGAGATGATGTTGAGATTCGGACGATACGGGATTACAAACTGTTCCCAGTAGGGCGACGCGTCGGGATTAGCGCGACGGCGAATGTGGATCTCGACCGTTCCAGAGTTGTTTGCCACGGATAGTTAGACCTTTGCTGCTTCTTTCTTACCTTTACTGTAGTCGCGCTTGCGGGGTTGAATCAAAGAGATATCCACCGGATCCCACGAAAAGACAGGGCCTTCGCCGGAATACTCGGCGATAGTCGTCTTCAAGAAGTTTTCATCGTCGCGATCCGGAAACTCCGGTTTGTAATGAGCGCCGCGCGACTCGTTGCGATTCAAAGCACCGAGCGTGATGACGCGCGCGAGCTCGAGCATGTTTGCGAGATGGCGGGCGTGCGGCAATGCCATCGTGGCCCACAGGTTCGAATCGTTAATCGAGATTCGCTTGTAGCGGTCCATCAGCTCGAGGAGTTTATTGTCAGTCGCCTTCAGCTTCTCGTTGTAACGAACAACGGTGACGTTATCAGTCATCCACTTGCCCATCTCGTGGTGCAGCACGTACTGATTCTCGTTTCCGCTTTGTTTGATCAGCCGTTCGTTGATTTCTGTTTGAAGTTTCAGCTCCTGATCGTAAATGCGCGAGCCGTCGGCGCCGTTTCGTTCAACGTTCTTAGCGTACTCAATGGCCGCGGGCGCAGCGACGAAACCGCCATAGACGCAACTGACGAGCGAGTTAGCGCCGAGACGATTTGCGCCGTGAATCGAGTAATCGCATTCGCCCGCAGCGAGTAGTCCGGGAACGTTCGTTCGCTGGTTGAAATCGACCCACAGTCCGCCCATCGAATAATGCACGCCTGGGAAGATGCGCATCGGCACGTGACGCGGGTCATCGCCAACGAACATCTCGTAGATTTCCAGGATCGCGCCGAGTTTTCGATCCAGGGTTGCGGCCGGAATATGCGTGAGATCGAGATAGACCTGGTTCTCGCCGCCGACGCCCATGCCTTCAATGCAAACCTGAAAGATCTCGCGCGTCGCGATGTCGCGCGGAACAAGGTTGCCGTACGCGGGATACTTCTCTTCGAGGAAGTACAGACGCTCGTTCTCGGGAATCGACGATGGCGACCGTGTATCGCCCTGCTTGCGCGGCACCCAAACGCGTCCGCCTTCCCCACGCGCTGATTCCGACATCAGGCGCAGCTTGTCTTCGCCCGGAATCGACGTCGGATGAACTTGAATAAACTCGCCGTTGGCGTACTTCGCGCCCTGCTGATACGCAGCGGAGACGGCGCTGCCAGTGCAGACCATCGAGTTTGTCGACTTGCCGAAGATCAAACCTGGACCCCCGGTCGCTATAATCACAGCATCTGCGGGAAACGCTTTAAGTTCGAGGGTCTGCAAGTTCATCGCGATCAGTCCGCGACAGACCTGATGATCGTCGAGCACGAGGGACAGCATCTCCCAATGCTCAAACTTCCTCACTTTGCCGCTGACTTCGAAACGCCGCACTTGCTCGTCGAGCGCGTAGAGCAACTGTTGTCCCGTTGAGGCGCCGGCGAACGCGGTGCGATGGTGCTTGGTGCCACCGAAGCGACGGAAGTCGAGTAGACCTTCTTTGGTTCGCGAGAAAGGAACGCCCATGCGATCGAACAGGTAGATAATCGCGGGCGCCATTTCACACATCGCTTTCGCGGGAGGTTGATTGGCGAGAAAGTCGCCGCCGTAAACCGTGTCGTCAAAGTGTTCCCAGGTTGAATCGCCTTCGCCTTTCGTGTTGACGGCGCCGTTGATACCACCCTGCGCGCACACTGAATGCGACCGTTTCACGGGTACGACTGAAAAGAGGTCGACCGCGTGGCCGGCTTCGGCGATCTTCATTGCCGCCGCGAGTCCGGCAAGGCCGCCGCCGACAACCGCGATTTTCAGACCGTTACTCGCCATTAATGAATGAGTCCTCCTAAGAGTCCGCCCGGACGGATGAAAGCAACCGCGGCGTTAATGCCAACCAACAGCAGCAACGCGCCAAAAGCGATACACGCGTATCCGGTCAGTCGTTGAGCGCGTTCTCCGATCGTGATGCCCCAGTCGACGAGAAATAGCCAGATGCCGTTCGCGAGATGCCAAACGGTGGCGGTGATCCCGACCATGTAGATCAGGAAAATCCACCACATGCGAAACTCGTTGGAGACGATTTGGAAAGCCTGATCCGGCGCGTGTGCAACGGAGGTCGTGTTCAAGCCCGGAATCATGCCGAACCTGAAATTCAGCACGTGGAAAATGATAAAGAAGAACAGGATCACGCCCGTGATTCGTTGCACCAGGTAGAACCAGTTGCGCGGATACGGATAGGCAAGATTGTTGGGCCGCGCTTCCATCGTGATCACCAGACCGTAGACTGCGTGATAGATGAGCGGTATAAAGATGCCGCCGATCTCGACGAAGAGAATGTACGGGATCGACTGGAGATCGCGTACGGCGTTGTTAAAATCGGCCGCGCCCGACAGCGCCTTTGAGTTCGTGTAAAAGTGTTCTAAAAGAAAAATACCGAGTGGAAAAATACCGGAAAGCTGGTGGAGCTTGCGCAGGACGAAAGTCCTGCTCAAACGGATAGCCAAGAATGGGCTCCTTTATCAAGAAACTTGAGGGTCATCGCTTGTAAGTATAGATCAAGTACCCACGGATCTCAGAATGAGCCCTAACTTAACGAAATTGGTTGAATTGATCAGGGAGCGCAAAGTGTCGCCGGTTGAAGTTGCGCAGAAGTGTTTGGACCGTATCGAGAAACTCAATCCGGCGTTGAATGCGATTGTGACGGTTGCGCCTGACGTTATGGAGCGGGCACTCGCTGCGGAGCAGGCGTGGATTCGTGGTAACTGGCTCGGTCCATTGCACGGTGTGCCGTTGACAGTTAAAGACACAATTGAAACGGCAGGTCTGCGAACGACCAGCGGCTCGAAGATTCGTGCTGACTTTGTTCCGGCAACTGATGCGCCCGCAGTTGCACGTTTAAAAGCCGCCGGCGCGATCATTCTCGGAAAGACGAATGCGGCTGAGATGGCAATGGACTACACCTCGGACAATCCGGTTTTTGGCCGAACGAATCATCCGCATGATCCCGCGTTGACTCCGGGCGGATCGAGTGGCGGAGAAGCAGTGGCGATCGCGACGGGAATGTCACCGGGTGGTATCGGCAGCGATCTTGCGGGATCGGTCCGTATCCCAGCGCACTTCTGCGGCATTGCGGGTTTGAAACCAACAACTGGTCGCGTGCCAGGTGAAGGACAGTTTCCGCCAAGCACTGGTCCATATGGGCTTGGCGCAGTTATTGGACCAATGGCGCGCAGTGTTGGCGACTTGCGTTGGTTGTTTCGAGTGGTACTGGCCAACGAAATCGGCACCGCGAGTGGAATTGAAAGGCCTGCGCGTGGCATGGTACGCAGAAGATGGTGTTGTTCCGGTTACGGATGAGACTGCCGCGGCAGTTAGCTCCGCGGCGACGGCGTTGACGGAGGCCGGGTTAGATGTTGAAGAACGCGTCCGCCACATGTCGAACGCGGAAACGAGCTTTGGTTGAAATTGTTTTCGCGAGCGTCGGTGGTCCAACTGCGACAGGTTTACGCTGGTCGCGAAAATGAGGGCGGTTCGTTCGTAAGTTGGCGGCTTGCAACTGCTGATCAAACGGCGCCACCGACGTTAGACGAATACATCGCCAATTGGATGCAACGGGACCGTTTGCGCGAGGAGTTGTTGCGCTGGATGGAGACGACGCCCATCATCATCGCCCCGGTCGGCGCTACGCCCGCCTACGAACACGACACGCTTAAGGTCACCGTTCATGGTGACACTTTCGGCACCTTTCGCGCGTTCAGCTACGCGCAAACGTTCAATGTTTTTGATTTGCCTGTAGTGACAGTCCCGGCAGGTCGCTCGGCTGGCGATTTGCCGATCGGCGTGCAGATTGTGGGCCGTCCGCATGAAGAAGAAATGGTTTTGGCGGTTGCGGAGATTGTGGAACAAGCACTTTCCAGCGTAATCTTTCGTTACGACTAGGAGTGGCTAATGGAACCATTTACTTCAGCTCTGGCTTTTCTGTTCTTCGGTTTTGTCGCGCTCGTGCTGCTGGTGATTGCGGTGAAGACGATCCGCATCGTGCCGCAGGCGACGGTGATGTTGGTCGAGCGTCTCGGAAAGTTCGACAAGGTCGCCTCGAGTGGCCTCAACATTCTGGTGCCGTTTCTGGACAAACCAAGAGCCGTCTACTGGACCAATTCGCGGCCGGGCATGACGTCTATCGATCTTCGGGAACAGTACATCGATCTGCCGCCGCAGCCCGTGATCACGCGCGACAACGTGACGATACACGTCGACTCAGTTGTCTACTGGCAAGTGACAGACCCGATAAAAGCAGTTTACGAAATGAACGATTTGGTTGGCGGCATCGTGCAGTTGACGATTACCGGCATGCGCGCAGTCATGGGCGATATGGATCTCGACCATACACTCTCCCAACGCGATCAGATCAACTCCAAGCTACGATTGATTCTTGACGAAGCAACGGATAAGTGGGGCGTGAAGGTCACTCGCGTGGACGTCAAAAACATCAATCCGCCCGAAGACGTGCGCATCACAATGGAGAAGCAGATGACCGCCGAACGCAACCGGCGCGCGCTGGTATTGCAGGCGGAAGGCGATCGTCAGGCCGCGATCACGCGCGCGGAAGGTGAGAAACAGGCCGCGGTCACGCGCGCCGAGGGCGAAAAGCAATCGGCAATTCTTGCTGCGGAGGGCGCCGCCCAGGCACGCTTACGCAATGCGGAAGCTGAGTCGGAAGCGATCGATCGAATTGCTCGCTCGATCCCCGGTGGCGATCCCGGTCAATACCTCATCACGGTGCGCTACATCGACAGCCTGCGCGACATGACGCGGACCAACAATTCGAAAGTGATCTTCATGCCGGTTGAGACGTCGGCCATGCTGTCGAGTCTTGGGGCGATCAAGGAAGTGCTTTCGCAGACCGGCGAGACGGGTGACGACAAGACTCCACCGCCGCCGCCGCGCCCACGCGAGCTGCCTAGATAAGCGCGTGTTTTGAAATGACCGTGTAAGTAGATCCCTTTGAAGATAACTCGCTGCGAAACAGCACGAACTCGTTTACCGGGACCTCAATAAAACTAAACTTCGTTTGAATGTGAGCTTCGGCGAGTTGTCGAGCGTCTTCCGGTCTACGAAGACGAGCAATCGTTAGGTGTGGTCGATATCCGCGATCTTCTTTCGCGAAACCCTCGCGCGCGAATTCTTCTTCCAATCGTTGTTGCAAATCTGACAGGCGGCCGGATGAATCCTCGACGCCGATCCATAACACCTGCGGTCGGCTGCGTCTCGGAAACACTCCTGTGCCGCCGATTCTGATCTGAAAGGATGAAAAGTCCTTGGCTACACGCGAAGCAGCAGCGGAAATCTTTGACAGGTTTTCCGTAGGAACGTTGCCGAAAAACTTTAGCGTGAGATGAACGTTCTCCGGCTTGCTCCAACTCGCGCTTGCCTCCGGATTGTTCTTGCGTAGCTGCTGAGCGTGTTCTGCAAGTCGTTCCTGCACTTGATGTGAGAGTTCGATTGCACAGAACGTACGCCACGTTGAAACGGACGCGGCGACAGGGAGATGCGGGGACGCGGGGATTCGAGCATTGGTTCGTTCTCCTTCTGTCCGTGTCACCCCGTCACCGCGTCACCCTTTCATTTTGCCGGTTCCAGCACGAGGGTTGACTTCGTCGCTTTCGCAACTGCGGCAGCTGTAAACGGAAACTCACGCGGCGTAACGGCGCGCCAGTCTGCCAGTTGATCGCTCCAGTGCGGACTCTTCGGCAAGCCCGACTGGCCCAAAGCGATGCCCATGTTGAGTCTTGTCCCAATCGCTCGGATCCGCAATCAAGCTCATCGAAACCCCCGCGCCGACATTAACCGTGGCGCCGAAGAAACCGCCGGTTCCGTTTTGCGGAAACGGCGGCACGGTGAACTGGGCGCCGATCAGCGGCGCCGCGGCCAAGCGGATGCGGGAAACGCGCTTTCGACCATCTCGCCCCACGTCCATTTTGTTTCATCAGCGCCGAGAGTTTCGCGTGAGCGTCGCACGCGCTTCGTCGAAAGACGCGCGCATCAAATCGGCGTAGCTCGGAAATTCTTTCGGCAGCCACTCAGCAGGTTGGTCCTTAATGACGCGATCGAGTGTCGTATCGAAATTGCTCCATTGAAAATTCCGCACCAGGTCCGGACCAAGCGCGCTCGCGAGGATCTTCGAACGAAACGCGAGACGCATTTGCCCGAGAATCGGCGCGACGGTTGATTCGGCATTGACGCGTCCGTCCCATTTCTCAAAGGCCTCGAGTGTTGCGCGTAGTTTCTCGTCAGCCGCAGTCAGTTTGGGTCGCAATAATTTGACTGCTTCCTGCGCGAACAACTTGCCGGCGATCGAATAAACATCGCCCAGAATACGGCGGAAGTCGTCGGTCGAATGCTTCGGTTTTTCATTCAGCAGATCGAAGATGCGCCGCGCGCGATAAGGCTGGGCCCACGAATGCGTCAGAAAGTAAGGATAGTCAGTGCCGACGATGCGTTGATTGGCAGTGACGATGATTCCCGACGGCGGATCGTAGAGCGTCGGGAGTTTGGCGACGGGTATGTAGCTGGTCCACTCGCCGGCGTCTGTCGAGCCGTCGTAAGGCACGCTGCCGTCGCCTGATTTCCTGAATCGGCACCACGCCCGCTGCGTGATAACCGATGTGGCCATCGACGTCCGCGTAAACGATGTTCTGCGTGGGCGCCGTGAATGACTTGAGCGCGGTGTTGAACTCGTTCCAATTGCGCGCGCGATTCAAGACTAGTTGAGATCGAGTCGTTCGTTTGGCGAATCAAGCGCGGTCCAGCGAAGCGCATAACGTTTGCCGTCGCCCTCGAAGATGATTGGCCCATGACGCGTCACGGTTACTTCATGGTGACGACGTCGTATTCGGCGCTAGTAAATCCTTTTCGGACTTTGATCTGTTCCTGGCGAATGACGGCATCCTGCCAGCCCTGATGGCGTTTGATAACGTTTCGGGTTCGCCGGATCAAACTTCTCGATGTAGAGATCCTGCACGTCTGGTCCGACATTGGTGAAACCCCACGCGATGCGTTCGTTATGACCGATGATCACGCCCGGCAGTCCGGCGAGGTCGACACCGGCGACGCGAACGCCGGGCGCGCTCAGGTGGACCATGTGCCAGATCGAAGGCGCCGAGGGCGCAGGTGCGGATCGTTCGCGAGTAGCGGTTTACCGGTGACCGTTCGATTGCCGCTGATGACCCAGTTATTACTCGCGGCCAGCGCGTCGGTATGAAGACCGATGCGTTCGAGCGCGGCCGCGGCGATCTGATTGCTTGTGCGCGAGCGCTTTATGCGAGTCGGCGCGAGAGGACTGACGACTGCGCCGGTTGATCGCGCGCGGCGTGGTTTCGCCTGAGCGTCTTTGCCGACAACCAGCACGTCAATCGGCGAAATCTCCGGCAGCAGCGCGTCTTGTTTTTCAACCGGCAACGACGGCAACGCCTGACGCATAAGATCGAGCCGCCACGTGTCTGAAAGTGCTTCGAAGAAGAGTCTTGACGACTGAGGAATGAATCCGGCGGAGTCCAGGGACGGAAGTCGTAATTGCAGGATTTGAAACTCGGGCGGACGTCGATTTGGCGATCGAGCGATGAGGCATAAGCGTTTACGCCGCGAGCATAAGCTTCCAGCAATGCGCGTGATTTTGGCGACAGCGTTGGCGAATTCCGCTTCGGCTGCCTGGATGAAGCCGTACGTGCGGTGCAGTTTGTCCTGGTCCAAAGCGACATTGTCTGGTCCCGCGCCCAAGATCTCCGCGAGTTCACCGCGCGCGGTGCGACGAACAGATCCATTTGCCACAGTCGATCCGCGGCGGTGGCATAGCCTTGTCCGAAGTAGAGGTCCTCGTCGTTCTGCGCCTCGACGTAAGGAATGCCGCGTTCGTCACGCTGATCGTGACGCGATGCCTTAATCCCTTGAAGTCTGGATTTTGGCTGCTGGCTTCAGCTGAAGGGGAACGAACGCCGAAACACAAATGAAGAGTGAATAATCAGGATGCGTCGCATAGTGCGGCGAAATACTAACACATTGACGCTTTGCAACCCCGCGACTTAGAATCGCGCCCGATGATTCGTATCGCACTGCATTTGCCGTCTTGTTCTTCGCTCGGTTGCGCCACCGCGCAGCAGCGGCCGCTGATCACCGAAGACGTCGACATCATTCCGCCCGGCTCGATCCGGATCGAAGCGGGCATCGATTTCATGCAGGGCGCGAAATATCCCGTCTCCGGAATCCGCGGCGACCTGACGCGCGTCGGCGTAATCGGAATCAACTTTGGCATGGGCCCGAACGTCGAGTTTCAGATCGAAGGCGTCGCGCAGAATTATCTCAGCATCAATTCGCGCGGCCCGTCAGCGATTCCGCTCGAACTCGCTGCCCGGCGCGAATTCAACAAACGATACCGGCGATTTCACGCTCGCGGCCAAGTTCAAACTCCGTAACGAAACGCGCCGTGGTCCATCACTCGGTTTTCGTTTCGGAGTGCAACTGCCAAACTCGAGCCAGGGACGCGGCATCGGACTCAATCAAACCAACGCCTTCGGATCGATCCTCGTCGGCAAGAAGTTTGGTCCCGGACGGGCGATTCAATACGTTCGGCAATCTCGGCATGGCGATTCTGACCGCGCCGACCGAACTGTTCTCGCAAAACGACGTGATCACTTACGGGCTCGCCGGAATCTTTCGCCTCAACAAACAGTTCAGCATCGCCGGCGAAGTCAACGGACGCGCCAACACGCGTCCCGGCAATGGCCCACTGGGCACCGAGTCGCAAGCAGAAGCGCGTCTGGGCATGCAGATTCGCGCCTCGGGACTGCGTTTCGATTTCGCGGGCATCAAGGGGCTCACCAGCTTCAGTCCAAATTCAGGATTCACGGTTGGCGTTACTTACGACACACCGGCAGTCTTCGCCCCTGTTAAGTAACCACGGAATTCATATGGTTGACTGGTTATGGCGGATTGCACAATGGCTGGAAGTAAACGTCATCAGTATGCCTTTATACATCGCGGCGCCCGCGATGGTGATCATCGGCGCGCTCGATTCTTCGCTGCTCTCACTACCTGAAATCAACGACTATCTCGTCGTCGGACGTTGTTACAAATATCCGACTGCCGCTTTTTACTTTCCACTCTTCGCCGCCGCGGGTTCTGTGATCGGTTGCAATCTGCTTTACACGATCGTGCGGCGCGGTGGACAAGCCGTGCTGCGCAAGCGTTTTAAGCTGAGTCAGATCAAGCGCGTCGAAAGAGCGTACGAACGGTTTGGATTTCTGGCGATCGGAATTCCGGCGATACTTCCGCCGCCGTTGCCGTTCAAGATATTCGTCGCAACTGCGGGAGCGCTCGAGTATCCGCGTTGGAAGTTTTTGTTGACGGTAATGATCGCGCGCTCGTTCCGTTATTACGTCGAAGGCATACTCGCGGTGTTCTATGGCCGCCGAGTGTTGCTGTTTATGAAAGATAACGGGTTGGTGATTGTCAGCATCGTCGGGTCGCTTGTGCTTGTCGGCCCTGATTGTTTATCTGATAGTTAATCGCCGCAACCGGAGATTGGGCGCGTGGCGGATGAGGAAAGCGACGTTGAAGAACCCGTTGATTCCTCCGAAAGGGTCGGTTGATTGAAATCTTTTCTTGATCCCGTAACAAAAGGCCTCACACGCGTATCCGAATACCTGATCACATTCGGAGCGTTTGGCCTGTTTGCCGTCGCCTTGCTTGACTCGACGTTCGTGCCGTTGCCGAGCAGTGCGGACGCATTGATGCTGCTGCTTACGGCTGCACATCCACGCTGGATGTTGCTTTACGCATTCATGGCGACGGCCGGATCCGCGCTTGGTTGCTGGATCCTTTATTTGATTTCGCGACGCGCTGGAGCACGCGCCCTTCGCCGGTTTTCAGAAGCAAAACAGAAACGCGTTAAGGAGTTGATTGAACGTTACGACATGGCGGCGGTGTTGGTCGCAACGTTGCTGCCGCCGCCGTTTCCGTTCAAGTTGTTCGTCGTTACCGCGGGCGTGTTTCGTTTCAGTCTCGTGCGTTTCATGATCGCGATCGTTGTGGGTCGCGCATTTCGGTTTTTGCTGGAAGGGTATTTCGCGGTGCGTTTTGGCGACCAGGCGAAGGAAATACTGGCTCGTTATTATCCCTGGATTGGATTGGGACTGGCGTTTGCGATTTTGATCTGGGTGTCTTCGAAGTCGTTAAGAAAACACAGATCGGCGAGATCTTTGACGCCGTGAGTCTCTTCGAGTTTCGGCAGCAGTTGAATAAAAATCTCGGCGGTGGCAAGTGCGTCGCAACCGGCGCGATGTCTGCTGACGATTGGGATCGAGAAGTGTTCGGCGATTGTGTCGAGCCGGTGGTTGAGCAGTTCCGGTAACACGCGGCGACAGAGTTTTACCGTGCAGAGATGTGGGTTAACCATGCGATGCCCGGGATAGACTCGCGAGATCTCGTGGTTGAGAAAGTTGGTGTCGAAGTTTGAGTTGTGCGCGATCAGCACCGAATCGCTTACGAAGTCGAGCCACTGCGGCGCCAGGTCGGCAAACATAGGCGCGCGTTTCACCATATCGTTTGAGATACCAGTCAGCGATGCTACGAAGCGCGGAATCGGAATTTCGGGATTGACCAACGATTGAAACTTGTCGACTATGCGTCCGTCGCGAATGCGATAAGCGCCGAGTTCGATGAGACGATTTGGCGGCGTCTTCGCGCCGGTCGCTTCAACGTCTACGACGACGAAATCAAGATCCTTCAAAAGGCGCGACTGTCGATCGTCCCGCAACAGTTCGACTGTGTGATTCTCGATTTTGAAACGGCGATCGTTTCGGATGAGATCGGCGACGAGTAGACCAGCCAGCTCGTCATCGACGTGAGACAGTTTGAAGACTGCGTCGACAATCTCGGTGGCGGCGGCGCGTCCACCTGAGCCGGTAAGAAGATCGATTGTGTCTTGAACGAGCGTCGAGTCAGAAACTAAATTGGGGTAAGGCGGCATTCGGGCTCGAATTGTAGCACGCCTCCCGGCGACGAGGTGAACAATTGAACGCTGATGAAGTGATAAATCAATTCAAAGAGACGGGAGCGTTGCTGGAAGGTCACTTCCAACTCTCGAGTGGTTTGCACAGCACGGTCTATCTTCAGTGTGCGCTGGTGCTTCAGTTTCCCGAAAAGGCCGCGGCGTTTGGTGAAGCTATCGCTCAGCATTTTGCCGGGCAGGGAATTGAGTTGGTCGCCTCGCCGGCGATTGGCGGGATAGTGATCGGGCACGAAGTCGCGCGTGCAGTGGGAGCGCGATTTATCTGGACAGAGCGCGAAGCAGGGCAGATGACGTTGCGCCGCGGATTTACGGTTGCGCCTGGTGAGAAGACGCTGGTCGTCGAGGATGTGATCACGACTGGCGGTTCAACTCGCGAAACGATCGATGCTTTGGTGTTGGCTGGCGCGGACGTTGTTGCGGCCGCGTCGATCATCGATCGATCGGCGGGAGTTGCGGACGTTGGCGTGCCGCGGACCGCTTTGGCGTCGCTGAAAGTCGCGTCAGTGGAAGCTGACGTTTGTGATGCGTGCAAACTGGGAGAGCCGGTGGTAAAGCCGGGAAGTCGGAAGAAGTAATCATTTGTCATTGGTCATTCGACATTTGTCATTTTTCATTTAGACCAAATGAGAAATGAGAAATGAGAAATGGAAAATGACAAATGTTAGGAACTACAAATTGCTCCTACAGTACGACGGCACTGATTTTCATGGATGGCAGATTCAGGAAAATCTGAGGACGGTGCAAGGGGAGTTAACTAGTGCGCTCAGTTTGATCGACGGGCGGAGCGTTAGTGTTCATGGTTCGGGCCGCACGGATGCGGGTGTTCATGCTGAGGGGCAGGTGGCGAGTTGCGAGATTCAGCGGGAGATCACGCCGGAGAAACTGCGGGCGGCCGTTAATGCGAACACAGGCAGGGACGTCAGAGTATTGAACGTCGAGGTCGTCGATCCCGAGTTTCATGCGCGCTATTCAGCAGTCGAGAAGACTTACGTTTACCGGATCGTCAATGCCCACGTAGTCTCGCCGTTTTGGTCACGCTACACGTATCAGGAGGCGCGCCAACTGGATCTCGATCGTATGCGTTCGGCGGCGCAGTTGTTCCTGGGCGAGCATGACTGGACGGCTTTCTCCGCAGCGCAATCCGACGTGGAAGATCGCGTGCGAACATAACGCGGCCTCGATATTGACGAACATTACGATGAGCGCGCCCGCGAGTCAATCATCGAAATTCGTGTTACCGCCGACGGCTTCCTGCGTTACATGGTACGCACCATCGCCGGAACACTGATGGCTGCCGCGCGAAACGAACTCGACAACGATTCCATCTCGGAGGCAATCTCGACCGGCCGCCGCCCCCTGCCTGCCACCACCGCTCCGGCGTGTGGTCTGACGTTGGTTTCAGTTCGCTATTCGTGAGAAGAGTGTAGTTCGCAAAGGCGCAAAATATTCGGCGAGTAACCACGTCCCGGCGGTTGTTAAATGCTCAAATCTCCTTTGCGTCTTTGCGCCTTTGCGGGAACCTGCTTTAATGACGGCGGCACGACATTATGCTGGCTGATTTCACAGGAGTAGTTCAGAAGGGAACGCGCGAAGAAGCGCTACTGGCTGCTGTGGCCTGGGACCGGCTGCCGCGACACGTCGCCGTCATCATGGATGGCAATGGTCGCTGGGCGGCGCAACGAGGGCAGCCACGTATCGCGGGTCACAAAGCAGGCGTCGAAGCCGTCCGTGCCGCAGTCGACACCGGCGCGAGACTCGGTTTGGGCGGACTTACCCTATTCGCCTTTTCCACCGAGAACTGGAAGCGCCCACGTTTCGAAGTCGACGCGCTGATGCGCATGTTGCGTCGTTACCTGCGTCTCGAACTCGACGAGATCGACCGGCAGAACATCAAGTTTCAAACCATCGGACGCATCGGCGCGCTCCCCGACAACGTCCGAAAAGAGATCCAGCGCGCAACCGAGCAAACCGCACGCAACAAAGGAATGATCCTCACCGTCGCACTCAATTACGGCGGACGCGCGGAGATCGTCGATGCCACTCGCGCCGCGATCAGACGTCTGCTCGACGAAGGCATTCGTCCTGACGAGATCACCGAAGAACGAATCGCGAACGAGCTTTACACGCGAAACTTGCCCGAACTCGATCTGCTGGTTCGAACCAGTGGTGAGCTTCGAATTTCAAATTTTCTACTGTGGCAGAGTGCGTACGCTGAGATTTACGTCACCGAGACGCTGTGGCCCGACTTCCGTCGCGTGCATCTGTTGGAAGCAGTCGTGGATTATCAACGAAGAGACCGCAGGTTTGGTGGTTTGAAACTCGTGGTTAACAGGGACCACGGATGAAACGGATCCTAACGGCGGTCATCGTCCTTCCTTTTCTGATCGCATCAATTCTTGTTTCCTGGTTATGGTGGTTATTCGTAGCACTCGCAGTCGTGTCGATGGTCCTGGCGCTCTGGGAGTTTTACGTTCTCTGTAAACGACTTCAACTCAAACCTGATGCCGCTACAGGTTTCGTCGCAAGCGCCGCGCTGCTGACGATCCCGCTCAACGAGATATCGCTGCACTTCAACTACCTGCTTTTCCTCTTTGTTGTCATTGCACTCGTGATCGTTACGCTGATCCGCGCGATGTTAAAGGGCGCACCGTTTGACAAGATGATCGCCTCATCCGGCGCGACAATTCTCGGCGTCCTCTACATTGCGCTACTCGGGACGCATTTGGTGCTGATTCGCGTTGGATTCCCGCCCCAACTATCCGCGCACCTGCTTTCGTTCTTCTTTCTCGTGTTGATGGGTTCTGATGCCGGCGCGTATTACGTCGGCCGCGCGATAGGAAAACACAAACTGGCGCCGTCTATTAGTCCCGGTAAGACCTGGGAAGGCGCAGTTGGCGGCATCGCCGCCGCACTCGCGATGGCGGTGCTAGCCCATTATTGGTTCTTCCGCGAACTCCCGCTGAAATGGGCATTGCCACTGGCGCTGACGATGAGCCTCGTCGGCATCTTCGGTGACCTCGTGGAGAGTGCGTTGAAACGAAGTGCTTCCGCAAAAGATGCGGCAAACATCCTGCCCGGTCACGGTGGTTTACTCGACCGGTTGGATAGCTTGCTCTTCAATGCACCGCTCATCTACTATTTCGCTGCCTTTTATTTCAACGTCTGATACGGCTCCAGTGTTAAGCCGATGACCACGAAAAAGATTCTTTTGATAGTTGGTGGAGTGGTTATCGCGCTGGTACTCATCGTTGCCGTGTTTGTCGGCGGCATTGTCGGCCTCGCGCTGTATAGTGTTGGAAATAGCGAGGCGGCGGCGGAAGCTAAAGACTTTCTCCGCACCAGCGTGAAGTTGAATCAGGACATCGGCGAAGTAAAAGACTTTGGCAGTATTATTACCGGCAGTGTGAACGTTTCGAGCGGCAGTGGCCAGGCGACGCTGAATCTGAAAGTGATCGGCGCTGAAGAGACCGTCAATGCATCTGTTAATCTTGTTTACGTCCATGGAGGTGAATGGCGCGTCACCAGTGCGTCGTATGTTGATAAAGACGGTCAAACAATCAATCTCCTCGACCCCTACGATACAAAAATACCTGTCCCGCTCCTGATCGCTTAATAGTTTGCATGCAAACCACAGGCGTCGCCATCCTTGGCTCAACCGGTTCCATCGGCTGCAATAGTCTCCGCGTCATCGAATCGTTAAGTGAACGAAACATGCGCGTGGTTGGACTAGCCGCGGGCAGCAACGTCGAACGGCTCGCGGATCAGATCGCCACGCACTTGCCGGAAGTAGTTTCCGTCGACAGTGAAACGGCGGCGCACGATCTTCGCGCACGGCTTTTCGAAAGAGACATCGATCTGCCGCGGATCATTACAGGTGAGGCGGGATTGGTCGAGATCGCGACGCATCCACAGGCGGACTGCGTGATTTCCGCGACCGTGGGCGCGGTTGGTTTCGTGCCGACGTTACGGGCGCTCGAAGCAGGGAAGCGCGTTGCACTCGCGAATAAAGAAACGTTGGTGATGGCGGGAGAGTTGATGACGAGCGCGGCGAGAAAGTCAGGCGCTGAGCTCCTGCCGATCGACTCGGAACACAATGCGTTACACCAGTGTTTGCGCGGCGAGCGACCGGAAGAAGTTCGGCGCATCGTTCTCACTGCGTCCGGCGGACCGTTCCGGACAAAGAACAAAGTCGAAATGAAGCAGGCAACGGTTGCCGAAGCCATGCGCCACCCAACCTGGAACATGGGCGCGAAGATCACGATCGATTCGGCGACGCTAATGAACAAGGGGCTCGAAGTTATTGAAGCGCACTGGTTGTTTGGTTTTGGTCCTGAACAGATCGATATCCTCGTGCATCCGGAATCGGTGGTGCATTCGATGATCGAAATGATCGATGGATCGGTGATCGCTCAGATGGGTATTACTGATATGCGGCACGCAATTCAGTATGCGCTGACGTATCCTGAACGACACGAATGTCAGTTGCCGCCGCTCGATCTGACGTCGATCTCAGGGTTGCACTTTGAAGCACCGGATTTGGATCGTTTTCCGTGCATCGCGCTGGCGTATCGCGCACTACAAGAAGGCGGCACATTGCCCGCCGCGATGAATGCGGCAAACGAAGAGGCTGTTTGCGCTTTTATTGACGAGCGCATTTGTTTGACGGAGATTCCGCTCGTTATCGAGTCCGTGATGGATGCCCACACTAACCAACAGGCCCGCGACATCGAAAGTATCCTTGAAGCCGACCGAGCAGCGCGTCTTCTGGCGCTGACAGAAATCGAAAAACGAACAAAAGCGACGGTTTAATCAGTGTGTAATGAAGTTTCCCGCAAAGGCGCAAAGACGCAATGGTCGGAGGATTTCTTAGCGTCTTTGCGCCTTTGCGGGAGACCTCACGTTGAAAAGAGTAACTACTTTCTTGCGAAGACGATTTGTTTGACGGACTACTACGCGGCGCGTAAACTCGGAGTGCAACCCGGCTCGATCGCGGTCGAGTCTAATCGTCGTTGTTTCGGGCTAATTCTTTGGGAAAAGGTTGTTAATGGATTTTTTAATCGTTCCGCTCGCTTTCATTTTCATACTCGGATCCGCGGTTGTTCTTCACGAATTTGGCCATTTTCTCGTCGCCAAACTGTTTCGGATTCGAGTGGAGACCTTCTCCGTCGGTTTTGGTCCACGTCTGTTCGGAAGAAAATGGGGCCACACTGATTACCGCGTGTCGGCGATTCCGCTCGGCGGTTACGTAAAACTCGGCGGCGACGAATCAAACGCGCCACTCGAAGGCAACAGCGCGCAGGATATTCCACCCGAAGAAATGTTCAATTTGCGCCCGCGATGGCAGCGAATCCTCGTCGCTCTTGCCGGACCAGTGATGAACATCATTACGGCTCTCGCAGTCCCTTTTGTCGGCGCGATGATGTACGGCGTTCCTGCGACACCAGCGCCAGTTGTTTATGACGTTCGACCGGGAGGCGCGGCCGCTCAGGCCGGTCTGCAACCAGGCGATCGGATCATTTCGTTCAACGGCGTAGAGCATCCTTCGTGGGACAGCATCAACGGCGACGCACTGCTCGGCCCAGGTAAATCAATGCCGTTGGTCGTAACTCGCAACGGTGCTGAAGTTTCGTTAACAATCACTCCCACCGTCCGCACTGAAAACGGAGAGCAAGCCGGTTCTTTGGACTTTTTGCCTGACTATGGCGGGTTGCCGGTCATGGTCGGCGAAATCGTTTCAGGTTCTCCGGCGGAGGAAGCCGGTCTTAAGGGCGGCGATAGGCTTTTGAAGGTCGGAAACGAAGACGTAAAGAGCGCCGCACAGGTGACCGAGTACATTCGGAGTCACACCGGACAAATCCCAATCACCGTCCAGCGAGACGGCCAGACAGTGCAGCTCACGTCCCCTGAACGGCGACTCGATACCGGCAAGTTGGGAGTTGGCATTGGTGAACAGTTTCCGCTTCACGATGCGACGGTCGCTTCCGCGTTCAAGTATGCGTGGGACACAAACATTCAGATTCTTCGCTTGACGGGTAAGGCGCTCGGACAGGTTTTTACCGGACAGCGGTCCGTACGAAACACGCTTTCCGGTCCAATCGGCATTTATCAAGCGGCAAAAACTTCGGTGGAACGCCTCGGTTGGGACGGCGTGTTCGGCATGCTTGGATTTCTGAGCCTGAACCTCGGCATCTTCAATTTGCTCCCGATTCCGGTACTTGATGGAGGCGCGATCTTCCTGCTGCTGATTGAAGGGCTGCTGTCCCTGGTAGGTTTATCGATCTCGGCGGCCATTCGCGATCGTATACAGCAGGTGGGATTCGTGATGGTCCTGTTGTTGATGGTCTTTGTGATCGGCAACGACTTCGTGAAGATGTTTGGAGGCAGCAAGCAGCAACCGGAGCGAGCACCTCCGGCGGCGTCTTCGCCGGCGCCTGCCACTAAGTAAATGGGAATGCGCCAGTCTCGTCCAGTACAGGTCAGGCACGTTCAGGTCGGCGGTGGTGCACCCGTCTCGATTCAGTCGATGACGAAGACGGACACCGCCGACGTCGGTGCAACCGTCGCGCAGATCGAGGAGATGGTGCGTGCCGGTTGTGAAATCGTGCGGCTTGCCGTTCCAGATAACGACGCGGCAGTCGCGCTAAAAGAGATCCGCAAGCGCGTACCCGACGTTCCCCTCGTCGCCGATATTCATTTCCACTACAAACTCGCGTTGATAGCGTTGGAAGCCGGCATCGACAAGCTGCGGCTTAATCCCGGAAACATCGGCGCGCATGATCGTATCCGGCAGGTGGTGCGTGCAGCTCAAGCGCAGAAGGTTCCGATCCGCATCGGTGTGAACGGCGGTTCTCTCGAGAAGGATTTGCTGAAGAAGTACGGCACTGCGACTCCTGAAGCGATGGTCGAGTCGGCGCTTCGTCACATTCGGATCCTTGAAGAACTCGACTTTACCGACATCATTATTTCGCTGAAAGCTTCCGACGTGCATCGCACCGTTGGCGCGTATCGTCTGCTGGCCCAAAAGGTCGACTATCCATTTCATCTCGGCGTAACTGAGGCCGGTACCTCGTTTAGCGGCACCGTTAAGTCGTCCATCGGTTTAGGCATTCTTCTTCACGAAGGAATTGGCGACACGATCCGCGTTTCACTCGCAGCGGAGCCGCAGGAAGAAGTGCGAGTTGCGTGGGAGATTGTGAAGTCACTCGGCTTGCGCACGCGCGGAGTTACCGTTGTTGCGTGTCCGACCTGCGGGCGACTCGACGTCGATAACTTCGTCGAGATCGTTACTGAGATCGAACGACGTTTGGCCCACATCGAAGAGCCGTTGCATCTTTCGATCATGGGCTGCGCGGTCAATGGACCAGGCGAAGCGCACGACTCTCAACTCGGCATCACGTTTGGTCGTGGTGTGGGAATGATCTTCAAAGACGGTGTCCCGATGCGGAAAGTCGCGGGTGAAAACATCGTGGACGCTTTCGTAATGGAAACTGAAAAGCTGCTTGCGGAAGGCGCCTCAGCCAAACCAATCAACGCCGAACCCGAACTCGTCACCATTAGTAAATAAGTTCTTCCTTTGCGTCTTTGCGCCTTTGCGGGAGACTTGCTTGACCCAGGAATCAATCCCGCAAAGGCGCAAAGACGCAAAGAATACGCTGACAACTCAACGGACCTTCGGTCGTTTTTGAGCTGCGACGTCGCCCGCCATCGTCAAAAACATCGCATCCGTGGTCACCTTGCGGTTGACGTTGACGATTAACTGTTCGCGCAAGTCTTCAATTTGCAGGATCCAATTGCCGGCCCGGCTCGCATCGAGTTTGTCGCTGATCGGTTGAAGTTCCGCCAGCAAATCTTCATTTACCAACTGCGACGGTTTGACGCCGAGCGACAACATCCACGCGTCGCGAATCAACGTTTCCAGCACATCAAGCCGCTCTTCAAACTCGTCTTTGTACTGCGCCTCGTTGAGTTGTTCCGCGGAGCGAAGCAGATCAGCGCGATTGCCGCTCAGGACCAGAGCGTTGAGCACTTTGAGCATCGCTTTTCGTTGCGAAGTGAACGTCACGAGATCGCCTGACAGCGCGCGGCCCATGCTGCCGCCTGCCGCGCGTGCTCGAATGCGAGCGGTCTTGTTATCGACGAGTTTGTTTTTCGTCAAGTGAGTTTCGATCTCGTCCGGCGTCAGCGGTGCGAAGCGAATCATCTGGCAACGCGAGAGAATTGTCGGTAACAACATCGCGGGCCGCGCGGTGATTAGAATCAGGTGCGAGGTACGCGGTGGTTCTTCGAGAACTTTCAGTAGGGCGTTGGCGGAAGCGTCGTTGAGCTTGTCAGCTTCGTCGATCAGAAACACGCGCGCTTTGCCTTCGAACGGACGAAAGTTCGCTTCCTTTTCAATCTGTCGCATTTGTTCGACCCGCAGCACGCGCCGTGGTGCGACGACTAGTCCGACGTCGGGATGGTCCGTCCAGAGTATCTGGTTCCATTCGTCGGCGTCGTCTCGTTCGGGATAGTTAATTTTGGTGATGCGCTTGCAGGCGGAGCATTCGCCGCAAGCTTCGTTATTTCGTGGCGTGCGGCAGTTCAACCAGCGTGCGACTTCCTGCGCGAAGAGTTTCTTACCGACGCCTTCTTCGCCCGCAAACAGCAATGCACCCGGAAGCCGGCCGGATTCCAGCATCCGTTTCAGAACTTCTTTGACTCGTGCGTTTCCCGCGATTTGATCGAACATAGTTTTGGAACTTTGTGCTTTGGTCTTTGTACTTTGTTTGCTGTTCTAAGGGGCCTTAACAAAGCACAAAGAACAAAGAACAAAGCTCAAAGGTGTCCACGACCTTTCAAGAAAGAAACAACCACTTCTTTCACACGTTCCTGCGTGTGTTCGACTGGGCCACTCGAATCGACGATCTTTATCCGCTCGGGTTCGCCGCGCGCGAGCTCCAGGTACGCATCACGCACACGTGAATGAAACTCAGCGTTTTCGATGTCGAGCCGATCGCGGCCCGTCTTGGCTGATGAACTCTTCCCCGTCGATCGTCGTGTGGTGCGGCTGGTTGATTCTTCGATCTCGACGTCGAAAAGCACTGTCAGATCCGGCTTCAACCCTTCAGTTGCCAGTTGGACGATCTCCGCAATCAACTCGGGCGGGAAACCGCGTCCCGCTCCCTGGTAAGCGACTGTCGCATCGGCGTAGCGATCTGAAATCACGACCTGTCCGGACTCGAGCGCAGGCCGTATCACGCGTCGCACGTGTTGAGCGCGGTCGGCGGCGAAGACGAGTAGTTCTGTAAGTGGATCGACCTCTTCCGTTGCGTCGAGCAGCGCGGCGCGAAGTCGCAAGCCTACGGGCGTGCCGCCGGGTTCGCGAGTTATGAGCGGGTCAAAGCCATTAGCTCGCAGGAAGTTGTTGAGTAACCGCAGTTGTGTAGATTTCCCACTGCCGTCAATACCTTCGAAGGTAACGAAAGTTCCAGGCACGAAAGTCCCCTGAGTTTGTTTGCAAAATGTCCGCGAGAGTTTAAACGAATGTCACGCCTCAGGCGAGTTGGCATCGCGAACGTCTCGGGCATGGGCTTCGGCGCCGGTCTGCGAATGGAGTTCACCGGTGCCCCGCCGCGACTGAGAGATAGTGGAGATGGCGTGTTTGAAGATGAGTTGTTCCTGCGAGCCGGATTCCAACAGCACCGAAAACTTATCGAAACTCCGAATTCGTCCGGTTAGTTTGGCCCCGTTGAGCAGGTAGACGACGACGGCGGTCTTCTCGCGACGGACGGTGTTTAGAAAAGCGTCCTGGATATTCTGCGGTGCCTGTTTGCCGTCGGACATGGTGCTGAACCCGGAAAGAAAGCGCGCGGTTTGCAATTTGATTACAACACGGATTATGCGACTGGACAAGAGATAGCAAAAGATGTGACGGAAAGATGATTATTTGGACCGCAGGCCGGCAGCAAGAGCCGCCATGACCGATTGCAAAGTGTCGTTTTCTTCACCAAAACCGTCGAACCATTCGACCCCCGCTTCATGGCGAAACCATGTCAACTGGCGTTTGGCGTAGTGACGGACGTCGAGTTTCGTCTGTTCCACCGCGCTGGCGAGGTCGCGTTGGCCCTGGAGATACTCAACGACCCGCCGGTAACCGTGGGCGCCGAGCGCGTTCGAGCGAGGGGAGAAGCCGCGGTCGAGGAGTTGTTGCACTTCGGCCACAAGCCCGGCGTCGAAGTGTGCTTCAGTGCGCATGTTGATGCGACGGTAAAGCTCGGACCGGGGCGGGTTGAGCGCCAAAATGCGCAGGCGCCGCGAGCTTTCGTGTGGGTCCGGACGGTCGTCTTTTTGGTCCATGATTGAGCGTCCGGTTTGCAAGTAGACCTCGATGGCTCGTTGCACGCGAGGCCAGTCACGCGGGTAGAACTGCGTGGCGGCTTTGGGATCCAGCCGGCCCAGGAGTCGATGAAGATGTTCGGGGCCGTGGCGGTCGCGGATCGAAGTGAGGCGCTGGCGCAATGTTTCGTCTGTTTGTGGACTGACGAAGAAAGGTTGTCGTAGTGCACGCAGGTAGAAGCCCGTTCCGCCAACGAGCAAAGGAACGCGGCTGCGACTTTCAATCTCGTCGATTTTGCGTGCTGCTTCCTCCGCCCATTCGACAGCCGTGTAGTTGATCGCGGGTGATACGAAGTCGATCAAGTGATGAGGAACGCGTTTACGTTCCTCGATTGGCACTTTCGCAGTGGCGATCTGGATTTCCTGGTAAATCTGAACGGAGTCGCAGTTGATGATCTCGCCGTCGAGTGCGAGCGCGACTTCGATTCCAAGCGTGCTCTTGCCAGACGCGGTTGGACCAACAATCGCGATGACAGGTTTCTGAGTTTCGCCGTCGCTCACGCGCCAGAGGATAGCATGCGGAAAACCACCACCACCCACATGAGGAAGAGTAGTAGCAACCCGCCGATGATCTGATTACGTGAGAACCGCAACTTACAAACTCACCAATTAAATACTTCGGGCGCCGCAAACCTTATTATCAGCCCGATGGCCCAGCCGACGATGTCGACGATCCCGATTATCTTGACGGCCATCGCGAGGCTGCGCTTGTCTTTTGCCACTTCATAGATGTCGATGGTTTGCATCGCGTCGCTCCCGCGTCGATACGCGAGATAGCCCAATATGAAACCAAAGCAAAGCACTCCGATGCCGCCGAGAATGAATCCTGTGCGGATGTTGTCTGAGACTTCTTTCGCCTTTTGCTCGAGAACGTGTGGCGGGTAAAGGGAACTTCCGATCGAAGGCTGTGGCGGTGGTGGAGGTACGAAAGGGGCTTCGTTTTGTTCTTGTGACAAGGTTGCGTTTCCTTTCTGCCTGGGGTTCAAAAAAGAGAACGATCGTGCGCGATCAATACAAGCGCGTGAGTTCTATACCTGAGTAGTACGCCTTGAGAATTTGCTCTGCGGACCAGCCCTGTTTGGCGAGACCGTAAGCGCCGACCTGGCACATGCCGACGCCATGGCCCCAACCGCGGCCCACGAAATTAAATTCGGTGACGCGACCTGTCTCGTCGTACTCGCGATCGATGACGAAAAGTTGTTCACGCAAGCCGAGCACGGAACGGATGCGGCCGCCGCGCACGTGAGCGGTACCGTTGGCGCCTACGATCTCGAGGTCGGTTACGCGATGTGAAGATCCGCGCGAGACGACGCGCAGATCGACGATTGGTCCAATACCTCGCGCGGCGCGCGCCAAACGTCCCTGCACCTGACCGACGCTCATGGACTTGGTCCAATTTGAAAACGGCGAGAAACGATCGGCGGCAGCTCCGTTCGGTGCGGGTTTCACTTCCAGGTAATCGACCTGTCCATTCTGGGCGACGTGATAAGTAACCGGCTCGCCACTCATCAGCACCAGCGACGCAACTGCATACGCGCGCTCGCCGATATGACGAAAAAGAAACGCATCGTCGTTGAGTTTGAGCGTCTGGTCTTTACCTTTCGCGGGACGAAGAACCACCTGGCCCATGCCCGAGAGGCGAGCGCTCCCCTTTTGGAGTTGCAATAGATTGCGCGCCTCGAGGAGTCGAGAAATGGCGTGTATCACGCGACCCCGATTCAACGGCTCGCGTGGCCGCAACGTGGCGTCGGGATAGACCGTCAGGTGACCATCGCGCACGAGCATACCGAGGTCCGCCCGGTTCCCTTCAGGCACCGCTTCCGCGTCGCGGACCGCAAGAAAATAACTGGCATCCGCGTCGTTTAAGAGCGTGCTGGTCCGACTCTCACCCAGCACCGCTGTCGCCAGCGCGGTCGCAAAGGCTGGGGGACGATTTACGTCGTCACCGGTTTGGGGCGCGGGTTGGCGTGCGATTCTGGAAGCGTGCGTTATCCAGTTGCGCACTTCCGCCGTTGAAGCCTCAGCCGCCAGCCACGCATCCGAAACTCGTGCCGGCAGTGACCCAACGTTTTGCGTTGCGAGCAGCGCCACATCTCGCACGAGGGAAACGTTGCTGTCGTCGCGTAACTCAGCGACGGCGCGCGTAGTCTTCAACACGAATTGCTCGAGGGTTGAAAAGTGTTGACCAGCGCACTCACGTCCGCGCAAATAGGGAACCGCCTGGTTGAAAATGTTTTCGGAGTCTTCAGTTCGACCGCCGCACGTCGACGTGTAAAGTGCGTTGATTGGTTCGCCGTCGTAGGTCGCAACGATGCCGCGCGTTTCGTCGACTGCGCGAGTCGACAACGGATTTTCCGAACTAAGACCGCGATAAACCTGCGATCGCGTGGTGGGGAGGATGTCGAAACCCTGCGACATGAATTGGCCGCGATTCTTCAACGCGTAAGTGCGCGCGGCGATCGCCTGTGCTTTGTGGGCTTCGATCGCCGGAAAACCACCGGCTGACAGTTCGTTGGCGACAACGCCGCGCACGTAATCCTCGAGACCCAGCTCATTCACGACCGTCAAAGAGCCGCGCAAGTTTGTGAAGACTTCGATGCGTCCGCGATATGGCCGATCGTTGAAACGCACCGGCGACTTGGTTTCGTCGTCGGAAGCAAACGAGACCGGCGCGCTGGAACTAAACGTCGATCCACTGGACGATGAAGCGACAACTTCGCGCGACGGCATTCGTGAGGATGAAGTGAGTCGCACATTGTTTCCGCTGGAAGATGACGACGAACCCGAAATCTGTGCGTTCTTTTCGGAAGACGAAGGCGGGCCTTCGATCGTCGCGTCGACACCCGCTGACTCGAGCCGCGCGACCATTTCTTCCGCTTCTTCGCGGGGAAGTTTGTTTTCGAGGAACAGTGACCACGTTTTAGTTTCGGTGTCGTAAGCGACGTGCGCATCGTCGCCGCTGATCTTCTGGATTTCCTTTTCGTTCTCCTCCGCTTCTTCGCGCGACGCCGCGCGGGCGACTACCACGCGATACAAACCGTCATCATTGTTAGCCGGCATCGGCGAGAGCAGCCGAGCATCGACGCGTACACGCGAAGTGTCGAGCGCAACCAGTTTCGAACCGCCGTCACTGGCGTTCATCAGTTGGCCCGTCGTGGTCGAGATCACAGCGGACCGCGCGCTGGTGGTCAGCGCGACCCGGATCGTCGGTTCTGGTCCCGTAAGAACTGCCAGATTAGGCGTGGGTACGATGGGAGCGGAGGCCGTGGGTGCCGGCCACGAGGGCTGTGTTCGCCGCGGCCGCGTCTCCTGCTGGCCGACGGTAACTGTCAGTAACAACGACTGGGTGAGCAGTAAAGTGATTGCTCTCCGCACGAGGGAACTACGCATTGCCGCAGCATAGTACTACGAAAGGCCTAAAAAAGGATTCACTGACCCAGAAATGGTGTTGTTAGCAAATTAAAATGTCCGGTCTTTTTAGCAAGTGAAATGTCCGGTTTTGGTTTGACCATTTCCAAATATCTATCCAGCAGTAGTGGCTTCCACGGCCTCGCCCGTTTGATAACGGCCCACCACGTGTGGGCCAAAAGTGATCGAGAGCCTGTCGTCCAAATGTTCATGGACGGTCACCCTGCAACCAGCCAGCGTGCCGCGTAGTTTGGTGCGCTCTATTTGCCAACTGCGATTGGCAAAGCTGACCGTGTTATCACGCCCCACCAGGCGCTCGTGCTGCAGTGAGAAAACCAGGTCCAGGTCTTTGCGCTTTGTATGTTGACCAATGCTGGTTGAAGCAGCAAGTATTGCTTCAGCCCAATGGTACCGGAGAAGCTGTGCTGCGCTTTAGACGCCAGAGTCTGTCGCTCAGATTAAGCTCCCGGTGCCACAGTTTGCGAGCGCTAGCGAGACCGGACAGTATCTAAAGCCGCTTCAAACGAAAGCAGAGCTTGCATGTCACAAGGCTGGTCCAGCGCCGCATTGCTCACGGAGTGTATCGATGAAGTTACCCAATCTTGGCATTGACATAGCAAAAGCAAAATTCAATGTTTGTCTACTCCAACTAAACGGCAAACTCAAGCATAAAGTTTTTCCCAACAGTGAGGCAGGGTTTGAGCAATTAAGTTCGTGGTTGTTAACACAAGGAGCTAAGCAGGTACATGCTTGCCTGGAAGCCACCGGCAATTACGGTGAGGCATTGTCGTTGTATCTGCACAGCGGCGGTCAGACGGTTAGTGTGGTCAATCCAGCCGCCATCAAAGCCTTTGCTGCCAGCCGGCTCTCACGCACCAAGACTGACCGGGTGGATGCCGAATTAATCGCCCGCTTTTGTCTCGCGCAGCAACCTCCGGCATGGACTCCTCCAGTTCCAGAACAGCGGGAGTTGCAGGCACTTGTGCGTCGGCTCGAGGCGTTGATCGAGATGCGAGTGGCCGAAGAGAATCGGCTCTCAGCCGGGTTAACGGTGCCGGCCGTCAGGACCAGTGTCGAGGAAATGATCACTCACCTCAAAGAACAAATCGCGCGCACTAAGAAACTGATTCGTCAGCACATCGATAGGCATCCTGGCTTGAAACAACAGCGCGAGTTGTTGAGCTCAATTCCAGGCATCGCTGACACCACTGCGGCCGTGTTGTTGGCGGAAGTACCGGATATCAAACAATACCGCAGCGCCCGGCAGGTTGCCGCCTTTGCCGGACTAGTGCCCCGCGAGCGACAGTCAGGCAGTTCCCTCAAAGGACGGGTGCGACTCTCAAAGATCGGCAACTCACGTTTGCGGAAAGCACTTTACTTTCCCGCCATCACTGCGCTGCGCTGTAGTGAATTCTTTCAGCAGTGGGCCAACGGCTTACGGCAACGAGGAAAAACTAAAATGAGTGTCATCGGAGCGGTGATGCGTAAACTTATTCATATCGCTTACGGAGTGTTGAAGTCAGGCCACCCGTTCGACCCTAATCATGCACAATCGGCTTGACTACCAACACAGTATCTGAGCGGTGTTAAGGCCGTGCCGCGTTCTGCTGCTTTGACCATGAAGCACTGGTTGAACTCACTGAGGTACTGCTCGCGCAGAAACTGATTAGCAGTGGCGATCGTCGTCAGGCCACGCAAGCGCAACTCCTGTGGTAAGCGTCCTTGCCAAGTGCCGAACCCGCGCTCACTGCGACCGCGCGCCTGTGGTGAATAAGCGGGAATGAGTTGGATGCCGAGCTCGCGTAAAGCTCGACCCACCTGCGTCAAACGGTTGTGGTCCACCGGCTCACCAGTCTTTGGGGTAACAAAGAAATGGCTCGCGCGATCGCTATAAAGTGCGCAAAACAAGCCTTTCTGCTCAATCACCTCACGCAGTGCCGTCATCACGGTGCGGGTTGATTCTTCCTCCACCAATTGCGCGTAGTAGATCTCGCTGGTGGCGTCGTCCATGATCACCAGCAAGTCGTACCAGCGCTCGTCACAGAACCAGCGGTGCTGGCTGCCATCGATGTGCAATAGCATTCCCGGCAGTGGGCGACGCGGCCGCCGCTTGCGATGTTTGCCACGTTTGCGCCTGGTCTTCACCAGACCCGCACCTTGCAAGGCCTGCTTCACCCAGGTGTAACTCAAATGGATATCGTGCTCGCTCCTCAGCTTCTCGTGAAAGTGGCGCAGGTTGAAGTCAAAGTACTGCTCCTGATACAAGCGCAGCACTGTCTCGACGGTCGGCAACGGCACGCGCTTCGGCGAAGGAATGCCACGACGGCGATCGAACAAGCCTTCGTAACCTTCCAGCTTGAAGCGTGTCTTCCATCGTTGCCTCTGCCGGCAACTGAGGCCCAGGATCTCCGCCGCCTGAAACCAGGTGATCCGCTTGGCCATCGCCCGCAACATGACGTCCTGTAGTTTCATCGCCCGCTCCACTGCGGCCGCGCTCAGTTGCCTCATGACCGCATCCTGTCATGCTGCTGCTGAGCGTGCCGCTCAGATCGGACACTTCATTTGCTAATTTCACCGGACACATCATGTGCTAACGACACTAGAGGATTCGCTGATTTCCAAAACCCCAAATCTGTGGTATAGACGAGCAACCCCCGATAGCGAACTGTTTAACGGCAGCGGGATTTGGGCTGTCAAACGAATGAGAGGTCCCGAGAACCCTCATGAGGAAGACTACATCCCAAAACGGCGCGTTCGTTATTACAGCGTGTTTCTGTGTGGCGCTCGTGGCGGCGAGTTGCCTGCCCAAACCACCGGCTGAAGGCGGCGACATCACGATCACGCTCTACGGCTTTTCGATCATGAAAGAGTCGCTGGAGAAGGCGATCATCCCCGGTTTCGCAGCCCGATGGAAACAACTTCACGGCCAGGAAGTCCGCTTTCAATCTTCCTTCGCCGGATCGGAAACAGTCACGAACCAGATTTTGCAGGGCGCGCCTGCTGAGGTGGCCATACTTTCGATCGAGCGTGATGCGCAGCGACTGAAGAATGGTGGCTTCACTACCAGCGACTGGCACTCGTATCCCAGTCGGGGATTCGTCAACAAGACCCCTTTCATAATTATCGTGCGGAAGGGAAACCCCAAAGGAATTCGCGACTTTGCGGATCTTGGAAAGCCGGGCGTCCAGTTGATTCATCCCGATCCAGTGAGCTCTGGCGGCGCGCAATGGTCGATTCTGGCGATCTACGGATCGGAGTTGAAGAAGAGTGAAGTCGAATCGGAGGAACAGGACAAAGCGCGCGCGCTGCAAACACTGAAGTCGATCTGGAGGAATGTAAAAGCGACGCCCGGCTCGGCGCGCGAGGCACGCACAACGTTCGAGCTCGGCAACGGCGACGCGCTGATAACTTACGAACTCGAAGGGCTATTGATGAAGGAAGCAAACGCGCCCATCGAGATCGTCGTGCCGCGCTCGACAATCTTCAGCGAGCATCCGGCGGTTGTTATAGACAAGAATATTTCCGGCGATAAGCGTCAGATTATCGATGCGTTTATCCAATACCTTTGGAGCGACGAGGCGCAACAGGCGTTTGTGAAGTTTCATTTTTATTCGACGACGAACGATGCGTTTAATCAGGCGAACACGGGCTTCGGCCGCATCGAGTTGCCATTAACGATCGATTATTTCGGCGGCTGGGATAGGGCGTATCCGGAAGTGATTGAGAAGATTTTCCTCCATCAAGTGCAGGGGAAGTGAGAGCTTAGTATTTAGTATTTAGTTCTTTGTCAGTGGTCAGTTGTCAGTTGCAATTAACCACTGACTACTGCACTACGGACAAACTGATCCAAATCGTATGAGCACCGTCATTCCAGCAATGCGTCACGTTCGAGGCTTCGACGTCGTGCGGCCTCTCAGCATCGGCATGCTTGTTTTCATGATGCTGCCACTCGTCTTTCTTCCGCTCGCATCGATCTTCATCTTCGGCACCAGAACCGGGCTCGACAAATTCTGGGGCGCGTTAATGGCGCCCGAGGCCATCTTCGCCCTCAAACTCTCGATGGCCACGAGCTTTTGGGCCACCGTCTTCAATGTGATCTTTGGTCTCTTCGCCGCTTACGTCCTCTCACGTTACAACTTCTGGGGCCGCAACGCGCTGATCGTCACGATCTCTTTGCCGACAGCGATTCCAACTGCCGTCGCCGGCTTTGCTTTGCTCCTGCTTTGGGGACCTTACGGCACGCTGGGCCGTTTTATGACGCCGAACTTCGAAATCATGTTCACGGCGTTCGCGATCATCCTGGCGAACATCTTCGTCACGTTCCCGCTCGCTTTCGGCGTGATCAAACCAGTCTTCGACACGATGAGTCGTTCGCTCGAAGAAGCCTCCGCGACAATTGGCGCCACGCGCTGGCAAACGTTCTGGCACGTTACGCTGCCATCGTTGCGCGGTGCGATTGTCTCCGGCGCGCTCCTGACTTTTGCTCGCGCAGTCGGCGAGTTTGGTTCGACAATTCTCGTTTCCGGAAACCTTGCCGGACGCACTCAAACAGCCCCTCTCTACATCTTTGCAAAATTCAACGAAGGACAGATCGAAGCCGCGAACGCGATCGCGATCGTGCTCGCGCTCTTCTCGTTTCTGATCTTCAGCGTGTTGTTCTTCGCACGCGATTGGCTGGACGTCGACTAAAAGATTGCGAAATTCGAATTTCGAAATGCGAAATTAGAACCCGCAATTCGAAATTCGAAATTGAGAAGATGGTGAAAGCCAGAGAAACATTTATCCCGAAACCGGCGGAAACGACGCCGGCACTGGCCGACCCCTCGCCGGCTGCGGCCAGTGTGATTGGTCTCAGTAAGAGTTTCGGAAAGACGAGCGTGCTGGAAAACATCAGCTTCGACGTCGCCGAGGGCGAGGTGCTTGTGTTGCTCGGCGCGTCGGGCAGCGGCAAGACGACGATTTTGAGAATCATCGCCGGACTGGAAATGCCTTACACCGGAAAGGTGATTCTGCACGGCAAGGACGTGACTGAACTACCAGCTCGCGAACGTGGCGTTGGTGTCATCTTCCAGTCTTACGCGCTATTTCCGAAGATGACGGTCGAGAAGAACATTGGTTACGGCCTGCGCATCAGGAAGCGGAAACGCAAGGAGATTCGCGAGACTGTCAAGGAGTTGCTCAAGCTGGTTCAACTCGAAGAGCACCGCAAAAAGTATCCATCGCAGCTCTCCGGCGGCCAGCAGCAGCGGGTAGCGATCGCGAGAACTCTCGCCTACAAACCGGAAGTGCTATTGTTCGACGAGCCATTCGGCGCGCTCGACACGCAAACGCGCGTTCACCTGCGGCGAGAGATTCGCGCGCTGCTCAGAAAAGTGAACGTGCCGGCGATCTTCATCACGCACGATCAGGAAGAAGCGCTCGAGCTTGGCGATCGCGTTGCGGTCCTGAATCAGGGGCGCATCGAACAACTGGGAACGCCTTACGACATCTACAGTCACCCGGCGACTGAATACGTTGCGACTTTCCTCGGGGCGGCGAACATACTCGAGGCCACGGTGAAGAACGGCGCGCTGGAAATCGGTGGCGTGCGTTTGCCGGAACCGTTGGACGGGGAACGCTTTCACGACGGCGATTGCGTCAAGATCGTATTCCGTCCCGAAGACGTTGTGTTGAGTAAAGGCGACATTCCCCGCAATGGAGCTTCTAAGATCTCAGCCGCACGGATCGAAGAGATCAGTTTCGTCGGCGCGTATGAACGGGTGCGCCTTCGCCTGGACCGTGGTGCCGATGAATGTCGCACAGACGAGACGCCTTATTACCTCACGACTGACACACCAGAAAGCCAGTCGACAAAAGCCATTATCGCAACGCGGCCGAAGCCCGAAGCTGCGGCGACAAAACTTCAGATCGGAGATCGCGTTACGGTGGCACTAGCCTCCTTCACCGTGCTGCCACCGTCAAAATGATGGGTGTGATCCGATTGATCTGTGTCTCGCTGCTCCTACTCATACCGGTTTCTGCGCAGTTGGACCAGACTGATAACCAGCAATGGACCGACGTTCAGTTAGCCATTCCCGTTACGACGCAATTCGATTTCAATCTACTGGGCACGTTGCGATTGGGCCGAGACATCACGCATCCGGTTGATGAGCGAGTGGGTGTTGGATTCACGTTTAGAGTCAATAAATACGTCACCGTCTCACCCAACTACTTACATATCGGCATGCAACCTTTCGCGGGCAGGAGAATTTGGGAAAACCGGCTGACGTTTCCGGTCCAGCTTCGGTTCAATGTGGGCCAGTTCAGACTCAGCGACCGTAACCAGTTTGAACGTCGCATACGAAACTCCGGAGTCCGTTCAACCCGCTATCGCAACCGTTTTCAGGTCGAACATCCGATCGGTTCCGACAAGCTCGCGTTGTCGCTGTTTATCGCCGATGAAGTGTTTTATGACTGGACCGTCGATCGATGGGTGCGAAATCGTTTTTCCGTGGGCGGGAGCAAAGTGTTTAATAAACATTTCACCCAGGACTTTTATTACCTGCGACAGAACGATGGTGTCAGCGTCCCCGGAGACCTGAATGTCATCGGCACCACATTGCGGTTTCGTCTTTAGCCACAAAAAGGCACAAAAAGACAAAAGGCACTAGCCCAAAGCAGCGACGGCAAGACTGTGGAACTGGCGCCTGACGGCGTTGATGTTCGCGAATGGAAGCTGGCGCGCGTGTGTGCGGTTGGTGAGCAGAATGAACACGCGTTGTTCTTCCGGATCGATCCACACCGAAGTTCCCGTGAATCCGTTGTGACCAAAACTATCGCGCGGCAGATCGAGTCCGGCGGTTGATTCGCTCGTCTCGGCGAGTTGCCACGCGAGCGAGCGTGATTCCTCCAATCCCGGCGTCATGTTGGTGCGAAACAAATCGCAAGTTTGTCTTTTCAGTAGCTTGCTCGACTCTGCCAGAAATTGTTGGGCCAACACGAACGTGTCAGACGCGCTTGAGAACAGCCCAGCGTGACCGGCAGCGCCCCCAAGAAAATAAGCATTGCCGTCGTGCACTTCGCCCCAGATCAATCGTTGACGACAATTCTGATACGCTCCGGCGCCGCTCTGCTCGACCATGTCGCGCTCGTACGCGTTTCCGGTTTCACACGCCGCAATGCCGGTCTGTAAAGCTTCTTCGGGATTGAAGAACGTTTGCCGCAATTCCAGCGGCTCGAAAATTTCTGTGCGCGCCATGTCCGCGAGCGAATGCGCGGTCATACGCGCCAACAGAATTCCGAGGGCGATGAATCCGAGATCGCTGTAGACCACTCGTGTGCCTGGTTTGTACTCGAGGTCGAGATTGGCAATCGCGCCAGCCGCGCGTTCAGGCTCGTCTTCCGCGAGCAGATAAAGTGGTCGCCACGCGGGTAGTCCCGCGGTGTGCGTTAACAGCTCGCGCACCGTGATCATCGATTTGTCTGTGCGATCGAACTCGGGCAAGTAGTGAGAGACGGAACTGTCGAGCGTCAACTCGCCAAGCTCGATCCGGCGCGCGCACAGTAAACCGGTAATTAGAGGTTTCGTTAACGACGCGAGATCGTAAATCGTGTCCAACTTGTTCGTAATTCGGTACGGTTCGACGGCGGAATGGCCAAGAGAGTCGGTGAAAACTATTCGATCTCTTTCGCCGATGAGATAGACGGCGGAAGGGAAGTCGCCCGCCCGGATGTGCTCTTCAAGCAGGTTCGTGATTTCGGGGTTTCTAGTCGTGTCATCCGCGTTTAACATTTAGCTGCTCAGAATGGCCCTTGATTCGTTCCAGTGTTCGCAACGCTAAGCTTAACGCATTCCGCCCATCCGATCCCGAAATGGCGACCGGTGATCTATTCTCTGCCGCATCGAGAAACGACACGATCTCCGCACGCAGCGGTTCGACGTCAACTATCTCCAGGCGCTGCGCATTGACAACCGGCCATGAACCAGGCGCGCGGGGCGGTGCCAGACTGCTAATCGAAGCGTGTTTCGTCGTGTAATCGATGGCGACATAGTCATGAGGCTGGAAGAAGCGCATCTTCCGGATCTTCTCCGTGCCGACGCGCGACGCGGTTATATTCGCCACGGCGCCTGACGCAAATTCGAGTCGTGCATTAGCTGCATCCACTTTGTCCGTCAGGATCGGAATACCCACGGCGTGAATACTCGTAACTTCGACGTCCTCACCCACAAGCCATTGCACGATATCAAGATCGTGAATCATCAGATCGAGCACGACGTCGATATCGAGCGAACGCGCGGTGAACTCGCCGATGCGATGAATTTCAAAGTAGACCGGATGGCGAACGTGCGGACGCAGCGCGACCATCGCGGGATTGAAGCGTTCGAGATGTCCGACCTGAAGCACGGCTTTTCCATGCTCGGCGGCGTTTATCATTCGGTCCGCTTCGTCGAGTGTGCGCGAGATCGGTTTCTCTACGAGGACGTGAATGCCCGCTTCGAGTAGTCCGCAGCCGATCTCGCAGTGAACTTCAGTGGGGACGGCAAGACTGACGGCGTCGACGTTTCCGATCAGCGTGCGCCAATCGGTGGTCCAATCGCTGTTTCGCTCAGCGCTGACCGATCGCGCCGTCTCTTCGTTGATATCGCAAACGGCGACAAATTGCGATGAACCTTCGGTCGCAAGCACGCTGTGAATGCGCGCATGTTGACGCCCAAGACTACCTGCACCAATGACTGCTGTACGTAACGACATGGATTTTTGTTAATTTAGACCACGGATAAATCGAATCGGAGCCGAATATACTTGCAACCTTCCGCGCCTGCCAAGCGACCCTACATCGTCACTTTCATGATCATCGTCGCGGTTTATCTTTTCGGCCTCGGCTATTTGCCGCTGCTGGGTCCGGATGAGCCGCGCTACGCGCAAGTCGCGCGCGAGATGCTGTTGCGTGGCGATCCGATCACTCCGACGCTGGGCGGTCACACCTGGTTTGAGAAACCCCCGCTGCTTTACTGGCTGATGATCGCGGCCGCGAAAGTTATCGGAATGAATGAATGGTCGGCACGGCTGGGTCCCGCGATTTGCGGGTTGTTGACGATTGCGGCTGTTTACTGGGTTGGACGTGAGACGGAGCGCTCGAGCGGCGTAGCGGATTTCGGGATTTGGTCAGCGCTAGTAACGGCGAGTTGTCTGGGACTGATCGTATTTTCGCGCGCGGCCAGTTTTGACGTGGTGATAACGATGACGACCACGTGGTCGCTCGCGTTTTTTCTTATGCATGAGTTGTCGAGAAAGCGGTGGCACCTCGGGGGATTTTACTTCTTTGTCGGGTTGTCGTTGCTGGCGAAGGGACTCGTGGGAGTTGTTCTGCCGTTTGGTGTCGTCGGCTTTTATTACTTGTTACGACGAAGGTGGCCCGAGCGGCAAGTTTTTGTGAGTCTTGTTTGGGGATTGCCGCTGGCGGTGGCAGTTTCCGCAGTTTGGTATGGACCAGTGATCGCGAAACACGGATGGAGTTTTGTTGACGAGTTTTTCGTGCAGCATCACTTCGCGCGATACACGTCGAACAAATACAAGCATCCGCAACCAATTTATTTTTTCCCCGCGATCGTTCTAATGCTGACGTTGCCGTGGACCGCGTACTTGATTGATGCGGTTGCGAAAGTCAGAAAGTGGAATTGGCGGGGTGACGACCCTCTCAACATCGTTCGTGTTTTCTCCGCCGCGTGGCTGCTGTTGCCGATCGTGTTCTTTTCGTTTTCCGGATCGAAATTGCCGGGTTACGTCCTGCCTGTGCTGCCGGCGGCCGCTTTCCTGATCGCTGAGAGATTGAAGTCGCCTTCGAAGTGGACGTTTGGAGCGACGGGGATCATCTGCCTGGTGCTGGGCATCGGTGGAATTGTTTATGCCGCGCAAACTGGTTATGTGGCGCTGAGTTGTGCTGTCTTCGCCGCGGTGCCAATGGTTGTTGTCGCGATTGCTTCGTTTGCGTTACGTGCCGACCTGGCTGCGCCGATCGTTCCTGCCGGCATTTTCGTGCTCGTAGTGTGGCTGCTGATGTGCGCGGCGGGGCCTGTCGCAAACCGTGAATCAGTTCGTGACTTGCTCAAGCTCGCCGACGCGCGCGGCTATGCAAACGCGCCGGTCATCGCGCAACGCAACGACGATCGTTCCCCGCAATTCTACGCGCACGATCGCGTGGTCTATAACGACGAGGGCGAGGTGATTCCGTTCGACGAAGTTACGGTTGATAAAGCGAAGGCGCTCGGTGGGAAGTTGTTGGTCCTGATTCAGGTCGAGTACGTGGATCACTTCCGAAACGCGCGTGGCATTGAGGTGATCGGCGACAACGGACGGACGGCGATTCTCGGCTGGGAACCACAAAAAGTGCAACCACAAAAAGCACAAGAACAGACACGATAAGGCACAAAACCCCTCAACTGCTGAAGTTCGGCAGGTCTGACTTGTACCTTTTGTGCCTTCTGTGTGTTTTGTCCCTTTTGTGGTTAACGCAGATTGCGATCGAAGAACTCGATCACGACGCGATCGTAGGCCTCACCTTGTTCACCTGTGGCCGACGGCAAACTGAACCCGCTGAGCGGTAGATCAATCCGCGCTTCCACGTTCGCTGGATTTGCGAAACAGCTTTGCAGCGCGGCGGTCGAATCCCTAAGCCGCCCAGCTTCCGCACCCGAAAGCAGTAGCACGCGCTGATCGCGAACTGACTTCGCCAGATCGCATCCGGGAATATTGTCATATCGGCCCAGCATATAGATTTTCATCGCCATGCGTGAGAGTGAATGTACGAAGCCGTTGTCGATCCCGACACAGGCTGAAACTGCCGTATTCAAAAGTTCATCAGGCGAACTGGCGATCGAATCGAGCCCCAGGACCTTGATGCGACTGTCCTGCGATGCCGCTTTCAACGCCGCGTAAGCGCCGAGTTCCACACCGTAAACACCGAAACTGTCGCCCACCAGCTTTTTTTGGTTTTCGGATTTGAGTGTCTGAAGATACTCGATAGCGGCCAGCAGATCGTCGCCTTCGCGCGCGCCGAGGCTGGTCCAACCGACCAATGGGTCCTCGCCGTGGCCACGCAATTCGGGCCACAGAATGGTGAAGCCCGTAGTTTCGTTGATCTTGACGCCGAGATTGAACAACCAGGAACGATCGCCACCGTAACGATGAAGCAGTACAACTGCGGGTGCGCCTTCCGCGCCCTTCAGCACCCAGCCACGCGCAGGACGCCCGTCGCGGTTGGTCCATGTTTCGTCCGTGACTTTGATCGCGCGCCCGCTGATGCTTGCGAACGATTCCGGCGTGACGACGTATGGCCGTCGCGTGGGGCGCGTGACGCAGTAAACGATGAACGAGAGCGAAGCGACGAAGGCCAGCCCAATGACGAACACAATTGGCAGTAAAGACTTGATGAGCCTTTTACCAAATCTTCTTTTAGGCGGCATGAGAATTAGTGATCAATGATCCGTGTTCAGAGCGCGGATGATGCCATAATAGTCGTCCGGCGTGTTGATGTTAACAAAAAACCTTTCCGCGTGATCCAGATTCGCGATTTCGGCGAAGTCAACCCAACATGTGTTAACGCTTTGCAAAAGGTCCAACGGGCGTCGCCGGCCCGCTTCGATCAACTCGGTGGCCCATCGCGCGCACGGGTTTGCCCGGTAGAGAGCTGCGAGCGGTTGCGGCCGTCCATCCGGTTGCATCGGAACGACGGCATCATGATCGCCGCGCTTCAAAGCGAGACCACGAAAGAGTTCCGAAGTGACGAAGGGAAGATCGCAGGCAACGACGATGGCCCAATCGCGGCGACATGCGGAGAGCGCGGCGTGCAGTCCGCCGAGCGCTCCCCATTGCGGATAAACGTCGGTGACGGTGACGAATTTGGAATTCTCGCCTCCGCCGACCAACCTAATTGAGTCTGTGACCGTCAGAAGTGTGTCCGCGATGCGTTCTACAAACGTTTGGTCTTCGAGCAGCAGTTGGGATTTGTCAGTCCCCATTCTGCTCGACGCTCCACCCGCGAGAATGAACGCTTCAACTTGTGTAATAGGTGTTTGCAACCTGCTAACCATCTTAATCTTGACCGCCTTCTCAGGCGAAGCTTATAGTCCTTTAACGATGAAGAGATTTGCCTCCATTATCAGCGCATTACTGCTCGTCGCCGCAACGACGAGTTTGGCCCTGGGTCAACAGAAGGTTCAGCAGACGGCTCAGCAGCCCGTCCTCGGGCCGAAGATAACGACTATCGCGGTTTTCCCTCTGGAAGACATTCGGGCCGGCATGAAGGGAACCGCGCGAACGGTCTTCAGCGGGTCGGACACGCAGGAGTTCAACGTCGAGATTCTTGGCGTGTTGCCCGGTTTTCCAGGACCGCGCCAGTCGGCCATCATCGGCAAACTGAGTGGATCAAACGTCGAGAAGACCGGCGTTTTTGCCGGCATGTCAGGCTCCCCTGTTTATATCGACGGCAAGATCGTCGGCGCGATCGCGTTCAGCTTTCCGTTTTCCAAGGAGCCGATCGCGGGAATCACGCCGATCAAGCAGATGATCGACATCTTCAACCAGGGCGCTGAAAACGATAAAGGCAGACCAAAGGAACCGCGCCCGGTTTCGTTCGCACAACTCGCGGGTACTGACTGGAAACCGAATCTTCCAAAACCCGCGGTTTCGTCCGTTTCACTTCTGGCGCCGGTGTCCGCAGGCTCGCCGTTGTTGCCGTTGATTGGTCAACAGATGACGCCGATCGCGACGCCGCTCGTTTTTAGTGGTATCAGTCAGGAATCGTTGTCGATGTTTGCGCCGCAGCTCGTCGCGAACGGACTGTTGCCGGTTTCGGGTGTCGGGGGATCCGCGGCGATCACGCCGATGGCGGAAGTCAATGGAAACACGTTCCCGCCGGGCAGCTCGATCAGTGTGCAACTCGTGCGCGGCGATTACTCGCTGGCGGCCGCAGGCACCGTCACAATGCGCGACGGTGATCGCATTTACGCTTTTGGTCACCCGTTTTTGAGTCTAGGCGCGTCCGATATGCCGATGACGGAGTCGTCCGTCGTTACCGTCATCGCGAACATGAACAACTCGTTCAAGCTCGCTGTTCCAGGGCAGATGGTTGGATCGATAGCGCAGGACCGCGCGTCGGGAATTTATGGTTTGTTGAAGCGTGCGCCGAAGATGATTCCGGTGAAGGTAAACCTTCACACTAGCCGAGATCGCACTGAAACGTACTCCTACGAAGTTGTAAGTGATTCGTTCCTGACGCCGATACTGCTGAACATCACGATTTTCAACACCATTACCTCCAGCGAGCGTGTGCTCGGGGAATCGACGATCACCCTCAAGGGCGAGATCAAAGTGAAAGGCCACGAGCCGATCCAGATTGACCGTCGCTTCTCCGCTAACAATTCGCTCGTTCAAGCTGCGGGTTCGATTGCCGCGCCGGTTGCGTCGCTGTTGACCAGCGGTTTTGACGACGTGCAGCTCGACGGGATTACGCTCGATATTTCGTCTTCGGAAACGAAGTACGCCGGTACACTCGAGCGGATCACGCTAGATCGCACTGAAGTTCGCCGTGGTGAAAAGGTAGAAGTTCAGGCTTATGTGCGGACTGAATCAGGAAAACAGTTCGTGCAGCGGATTCCCGTGCAGATTCCTGAAGACGCCGCGTTGGGACAGTTGCTGGTGTTTGTCGGCGATGGTGGCGCGTTGCAGGAAGGCTCGCCGGCGAAGTCATTTGTGCCGCAGGATCTGAGTCAGCTAGTGCGAGCTATCAACACGGTGAAGAAGAGCGATCGGTTGTATGTGAAGCTGTTTCGCATCACGAACGGCGCGGTGATCGGGACGAGTGAACTGCCGAGTCTGCCGCCGTCTATGGTCGCGACGCTCAACAGCGATCGCACTTCCGGCGGTTATACGCCGACTGTGTTGTCTCCGGTTTATGAGATGGAGTTGCCACCCGCTGAGTTTGTGATCTCGGGGCAACAACTCATCGCGATTGACGTGGTGAGATAGTTCAAAAACGAATGTCCGGCGAACTCCAGTTGTCGTTTAGCTTGCTATCCGCAAGTCGACACGCTCGAGTGCGCCGGACAAACTTTTCAACCTGCCTTACTACTAGTTATCCTTCGCCACGGCGCCTGCCGGATTCTCCAACGCTGCGATGCGAGCTTTGAGCGCCGCGGTCAGCATATCGACTTCCTCCGGTGTGTAGTTCGCCGCGCGAAACGCGTCTTTGAGCTGCTCGTCACTCAAGCCTTTGAAACGTTCGCTCAGCCAGCGAGCGTCCGCGACTGTGATTCCTTCGAACAGCTTCTGGTTCTTTCCGCCGTAATTAAAATCGATTACGTCGCCCTTCACCGCTTTGATGAAGTCGGCTTTGACGAAATCTTTCGGCTCGTTGCGGCTGCGCGAAAAGAAGCCGCCGGTCTTGCCAAACGTGCCACCTAAATCGCTGATGATGTAGCGCAACTCAGCCTCCCCGGTGTTCGCGTTGCGCATCGCGAGGATCTCGTTGTTGTCGTCTTTCATGTCCCAGTTGCCGATCATCACCATCAAGATCTTGAGGCCACGAAACTCAGGCGTGTCTTGAAACGGATTGTTTTCCCACATCCAGTTTCCGACCCGGTCGACGCCTTTTGGCCGCGCTTCGAGGCGAACGTTCTCAAATTCGCCCTTGCCTTCAATCTTCAACTTGGGAATGAGGTAGGCGATCTCTGACGGGTATCCCAGGGCCCAGACCAAACGGTTGGCGGCAGTGTCAGTTTGAGCTTCTTTTCCAATCTTCGCGACCCACTTGTTGCCCTTGGCGTCGCGCACCTCGTACTTCGTCGAGTAGCCACCCGTTTTTTGTTCGACGAACGTTACCTTGCTGATGTCGGGCTTCATTTCTTCACCGCCCGCGCCAAGTAACAGATTCATTGACCCGACGTTTGAAGGTGCTACCCAGAAAACCGGTGTTCCGGTCGGTACTTTCTTCTCTTTTTTCGCCTTATCGTCTTGCGCCGCTGCGGAAAATGGCAGGGCCAACATCAAGGCCAGGAAAAGGACGCGCCAATATTCAGATCTGGTACGGAACATTGATTTTCTCCACGCTGTAAGTTTCTGATACAAGACCGAAACAGTCTCCGTCTTGTTAACGCGCACAAAAACAGACAAAGGTGTCAGTCACCTCAATAGTAGGCAACAGCAATACCGTGACACGCTGTGGAGTTATGGATCTTCGTACTTGGTTTTTTGTTTGTCCGCGGTCAGTTGTCCGTAGTCAGTTGTAGTATGAGCCACGGACCACTGACTGCAAACAAAGTGCAAAGAACCAAGCACAAATACTTACGGATTTGGTGGAGTCGCGCCCCGTGGTGTGACCCACAGTTCGACGAACAACTCGTCTCGCGCAGTGCCCACGAGAGTCACTATGCGACTCTGATCGATCCCGCGTGAGTTGACCATGTAATCGACGATGCGACTCGCATGATGCTGCACGTCGCCACGCTTGCCCGCGCGGCCGGGATAAATCACGACATAAGCCGTCGCCGACGGATCGTTCTGCATCTCGATAACAAAGTTATCGAGCCGGGCTTTCTCGTCGTTGCGCTGGATATCGGGAAACTCGTCAAACTTGCGGCTGGTGATACGAGGTACTGGAATCGAAACACCGCAATCGGCGGAACAATTCAGCGTGCCGTATCCAGGCATCGTCAGATACGCGCGGACGGTTTGACCCGCGAGGCCCGACGTGTCGACCTTGATCGTGTTGGTTCCCTGGCCTTCGATGATGCTGCCTGCGGAGACGGTCCAGTTGTAGACGGCCGGAATCGACGGTGTGCCTCCATTGGCCCGCGAAGTGAAAGTGAGCGGCTGATCAATGCCGATATTGGTTGGACAAACGATCTCGATAGTTGGACAAACAGGCGGAATTACAGGGCATGGACTTACGAGCACGCTAACAGATGAAAACGCATGACACTCGCCGTCGACGCCGTTTGTTTGAATATCCAGAGACGCTTTGTGGTAACCGGGTTTCAGGCCCGTCAGGTCCCACGTGACATTTGGACCTTCGCCGGCAACCGTGCCGCCCGACGTCGTCCAGCGGTATTTGATCGGATTGCCGCCCGGCGAAACTGCCTTGGCGGTTAGTTGCACTTTCGGACCACCGTCCTCAGTGCACGCGCTCACAGTCGTGGAGTTGGAAGAAAGACTAAGCGTCAACGGAGCGTTGACCGATTTAACAACGGTCGCTTTTTGAGCGAGTGCTTGTTGCGAAAGAAGCATGGTCACCAGGGCAATTGGCGCCATGAACCTAATCATTTGGGGGCGTTGGTTCTTGGACATTGGCACTCCTAAAGAAATTAACAACGGAACCTGTTTTCCAGTCGGGAGGCTCGTGTTTGCTTGGTTGACTCCACGCCGGAATTGGCGTTAGATAACGAGCGCTTCTTTCCCCAACCCTAAAGGGCTATTCAACGAGCGGCTGAGTTTCCTGCGCGATGAGACTAATTCTCTTATTCTGCTCCGTGTGTTTACTGGTTTTTGCAATTGGTTGCAATCGTAGCGGTCAGCAGTCCACGAATAATAGTGCCGGAACGGCAGAAGTGTCCAACGGTTTAAACGGCAATCGGTCGCAGGCGAAATCCCTGCTCGACAAGGGCAAACAGTTATACCGCGACGATCAGGACACGGAAGCGGTTGCGGCGTTCCAGCAGGCGGTCGCGCTGGATCCGGACCTCGCCGAAGCTTATTTTCGTCTCGGACTCAGCTACGAAGCGCTAGAGAAACGCGAAGACGCCGAGTCGCAATACAAAAAAGCCGTCGAAGCCTATAAAAAGCATCTCGACGCAAATCCCGACGACGCCGAGGCGCACTATAATCTCGGTCAAACGTACGCGAATCTGGGTAATTACAGCGAAGCAATCCGCTCATATCGTCAGGCGACGAGGTTGAAAACCGACGATCCCGACATCTTCTACGACCTGGGTGTCGCACACACAAAGCTGGCTCAATACGACCAGGCTGCTGCCGCTTTTTCAAAGTCGTTGGAGATCGATCCGGAGTATTACCGCGCGCAGGATGCGCTTGATGAAGCGCGAGAAGGTGTTAAGCGGATCCGCGCCGGCAAGAGACATCAGGAAGCGTTGTTAAAGAAACAGAAGGAAGACGAGTTGAAAAAGGCCGGTCTAACCGTGCCCTCGCCGACTCCAAAGGGTTAAGCAGCATGGCCACCTACACACCGCCGCCGTATTTTCCGCAGACTTCACTGGCACCGCCGGACAAGAACCGGTATCGCAAATTCAAGCTCTTGATGGTGGTTTTGAGCCTGGCGCTGATTGCGGTCCTCGGAGCCGCGGGTTTTGGCATCTGGTATTTGGTTAAGTGGCTGTTCTAGGGACAATAACAGGCTGGTGCGCTTGACATAGTTGGTTCCCGTACGTATAGTCTGCCGTTTCGGACACGGGGGTCTGAAGTAAAAAGCAACGTCCAAGTTGGTTCTGTCGGTGTGGAGGCGTTGCTCGGCCAGTAATATCGGCCGTTGACAATTATTGTGGCGTAAATGGTACGCGTTACGACCTGCGGTCGTCCCCTCGCGTGCTCGCGCGAAGTTCACGCTTCTCGCCCATATAAAGCGACGCCACAGAAAAGTTTCGGCTTAAGGGAAGCCACGATCCACGCCCGCCGCGAATAGCGAAAAATCAGAACGTCCCTAACAAACTAATTTTTAACAGGGCAGTAGCCTGCGCTGACTGCCGGACTGGTTCCGGAAAGAGGCAGGCATGGCCCCTTTTTGCGCGTCGCGCGCACAGGGTATCAAAGAGGGAAACAGTGCCGACGATTAATCAGCTCGTTCGCAAAGGCCGCCAACAGGTCAAATACAAGACGGCCAGCCCCGCGCTTCAGAGTTCGCCTCAGAAGCGTGGCGTTTGTACTCGCGTTTACACCCAGACGCCGAAAAAACCGAACTCGGCCCTGCGCAAGGTAGCGCGCGTCAGACTTACCAACGGTATCGAGGTGACAACCTACATCCCGGGCGTTGGCCACAACCTCCAGGAGCACTCGATCGTGCTCATCCGAGGCGGCCGCGTTAAGGACCTGCCCGGTGTCCGTTATCACGTGATTCGCGGCACGCTGGACTCAGTCGGCGTTGCCGATCGCAAGCAGGGACGTTCGAAGTACGGCGCGAAGCGACCCAAAGCGAGTGCCAAGTAATCAACGCAACCGAACGACGAGATAAAGAGAGATATGCCAAGACGACGAGTAGCGGAACGACGCGAAGTGCTTCCGGATCCTGTCTATAGCAGCCCACTGGTGACCAAGTTCATCAGCGGCGTGATGTGGGGAGGCAAGAAGTCGGTAGCGGAGAGCATTTTTTACAATGCGATGCGCCAGATTGGCGACAAGACCGGCGAAGAGCCACTCAAGGTCTTCAAGCGCGCTATCGACAACGTGAAGCCGACGGTGGAAGTGAAGTCGCGGCGCGTCGGCGGTTCCACTTATCAGGTTCCGATTGAAGTACACCAGGAGCGGCGCGGTGCCCTGGCAATTCGCTGGATAGTTTCGTACGCGCGTGGTCGCGGCGAGAAGACAATGATGGATCGATTGGCGGCCGAGATTCTGGATGCTGCCAACAATCGCGGCAACGCGGTGAAGAAGAAAGAAGACACGCATCGCATGGCTGATGCGAACAAGGCGTTCGCGCATTACAAGTGGTGATAGTCAGTGGTCAGTAGTCAGTGGTCCTTTGAGACGACCTGGCAACTGACAACGGACTACTGACCACTGACCAAAAAAGCAATGGCTAAGTACGACCTAAGCAAGTTCAGGAACATCGGCATCATGGCCCACATCGATGCCGGTAAGACCACCACCACGGAACGTATCCTTTATTACACGGGCATCACGCACAAAATCGGCGAGGTGCACGAGGGTACGGCGACCATGGACTGGATGGAGCAGGAGCAGGAGCGCGGTATCACCATTACCAGCGCGGCAACCACCTGTTTCTGGGAAAGAGAGGGCGTCGATCATCGCATCAACATTATCGACACCCCGGGCCACGTCGATTTCACGATGGAAGTTGAGCGTTCGCTGCGTGTGCTCGACGGCGCCGTCGCGGTGTTTGACGGTGTCGCCGGTGTTGAGCCGCAGTCGGAAACTGTCTGGCGTCAGGCCGACAAGTATGGCGTTCCCCGCATCTGCTTTATCAACAAACTCGATCGCGCCGGCGCGTCGTTCGATCGTTCATTCGAATCGATCATCACGCGGCTGGGTGCGAATCCCGTAGCGATTCAGATTCCTATCGGTCTCGAAGATCAACTTAAAGGCGTTGTCGATCTAGTGATGATGAAAGGATTGATCTGGAAGGACGAGTCCAAGGGTGCTGAGTACGAAGTCGTCGACATTCCCGAAGATCTTAAGGACGCCGCCGTCGCCGCGCGCGAAAAACTGGTCGAGGCCGTCGCCAGCATTGACGACGACCTGATGCATAAGTACCTCGAAGGCGAAGAGATCAGCGAAAACGAGATTCGCGCGGGCCTCCGCAAGGGAACGATCGAGCTGAAGCTCGTTCCGGTTGTTACCGGGTCGGCATTCAAGAACAAAGGCGTGCAGACGTTGCTCGACGCAGTCGTCGACTATCTGCCGTCGCCTCTTGACGTGCCTCCGGTTGAAGGAATCAATCCGAAAACGGATGCGGTTGAAACTCGTCTTCCAGATGCTGCGGCACCGTTCGCCGGCCTGGTCTTCAAGATAATGGCCGACAAGCACCTGGGCCAATTGTCTTTTGTGCGTATCTATAGCGGATCGATCAAGGCCGGTTCCTATGCGTACAACCCAGTCAAGGGTAGTAAGGAACGTGTAGGTAGGCTCATGCGGATGCACGCCAACAAGCGCGAAGATATCGAAGACGCCAGCGCCGGTGAGATCATCGCTATTGGCGGCATGAAGCAGGTTACAACCGGTGACACGGTTTGCGACGACAACAAGCCCATCATCCTCGAGAAGATGGAGTTTCCCGCTCCGGTTATTCGTGTAGCCGTCGAGCCAAAGACGCGACAGGACCAGGACAAACTTGGTGTTGCGCTAAACCGGCTCGCCCAGGAAGACCCGTCCTTTAATGTTTCAACCGATTCCGAAACCGGGCAGACGATTATCGCCGGTATGGGTGAGTTGCACCTCGAGATTATTGTCGACCGAATGAAGCGCGAATTTAGCGTTGAGGCTAATGTGGGCAAGCCGCAGGTGGCCTATCGCGAAACCATCACGCAACCAGCGCCCGGCAAAGAGATCTATAAAAAGCAGACCGGCGGTCGTGGCCAGTTTGGGCATGTGGAGATCGAAATCGAACCTGCTCCGGGTGAGGGGTTTGTTTTCGAAAACAAGATTACTGGCGGCGCTATTCCCAAGGAGTACATCAAGCCCGTCGAGAGCGGGATTCGAGACGCGATGGAGCGTGGTTTTCTCGCTGGCTATGAGTTGGTGGACATCAGGGTGCGCCTGGTATTTGGCAACTACCACGAGGTCGATTCGGATGAGCGCTCGTTTCATATTGCGGGTTCGCTCGCTTTTCAGGACGCAGTGCGAAAGGCCAAGCCGGTACTGCTCGAGCCGATCATGCGAATTGAGGTTGTGACCCCTGACGAGTACATGGGGGCTGTTAATGGTGACTTGAGACGCAGGCGCGGACAAATCGAAAAGACCGAACCTCGACCTGGTGGTGCGCAAGTAATTACTGCATTCGTGCCCCTTTCCGAAATGTTTGGTTACACGACCGACTTGCGATCGGCAACCCAGGGCCGAGCCACTTCAACAATGCACTTCGAGCGTTATGATCGAGCGCCGAAGAATGTTGCGGAAGAGATTATCGCGAGGGTCCAAGGGGTAGCAAAGTAAGAATTGCGGATTTCGAATTTCGGATTGCGAAATTTGACTCAGACTAAAAGGTTTCTTCAAATTCGCAATTCGACATTCGAAATTCGCAATTTTAAGGAGGGGTGATGTCGAAGGAAAAATTTGACCGTTCGAAGCCGCACGTGAACATCGGGACGATTGGGCACGTGGACCACGGGAAGACGACGCTGACAGCGGCGATCACGAAAGTGTTGGGGAAGAACAATCCGAAAGTGCAGTTTGTGGCCTTCGATCAGATCGACAAGGCGCCGGAAGAGAAAGCGCGCGGGATCACGATCGCAACGGCGCACGTGGAGTATGAGACGAAGAACCGTCACTACGCGCACGTGGACTGTCCGGGACACGCCGACTACGTGAAGAACATGATCACAGGCGCGGCGCAGATGGACGGGGCGATCCTGGTGGTGGCTGCTACTGACGGGCCGATGCCGCAAACGCGCGAGCACATTCTGCTTGCTCGTCAGGTAGGCGTGCCGGCGATGGTGGTGTTCATGAACAAGGCCGACGCGGTTGACGATCCGGAACTGCTGGAACTGGTGGAACTGGAAGTGCGCGAGCTGTTGAGCGCGTATGAGTTTCCCGGCGACGACATTCCGGTGATCAAGGGTTCGGCGTTGAAGGCTTTGGAAGGCGACCCCGAGTGGGAAAAGACGGTAGAAGAACTGATGGAGGCGGTGGACAGCTACATACCGACGCCGGAGCGCGACATCGAGAAGCCGTTTTTGATGCCGGTGGAAGACATCTTCACGATTCAGGGCCGCGGCACAGTGGCCACGGGGAGAGTGGAGCGCGGCAAGGTGAAGGTGAACGAGACGGTGGAGATCGTTGGCATTCGCCCGACAACAAAGACGGTGGTGACGGGCGTGGAGATGTTCAAGAAGCTGTTGGACGAAGGCACGGCGGGCGACAACGTCGGACTGCTGCTGCGCGGTATTGAGCGCAAGGACATCGAGCGCGGCCAGGTGATCTCGAAGCCGGGCTCGATCACGCCGCACACGAAGTTCAAGGCGGAAGCGTATGTGCTGACGAAGGAAGAAGGCGGACGTCACACGCCGTTCTTCACGGGTTACCGGCCGCAGTTTTACTTCCGCACGACGGACGTGACTGGAGTGGCGCACCTGCCCGAAGGAGTGGAGATGGTGATGCCTGGCGACAACGTGGCGATGTCGATCGAGTTGATCGCACCCATCGCGATGGAGAAGGGGCTGCGCTTCGCAATTCGTGAAGGCGGTCGCACGGTTGGCGCCGGAACAGTTTCAGAAGTGATCGAATAGTCAGTAGTCAGTGGTCCGTTGTCAGTTGTTATAGACGACAGCGAGCTACGGACAACTGACCACGGACAACGGACAAAATACTAATGAACGAAAAGATTCGCATTCGCCTGAAAGCTTACGACCACCGCGTGTTGGACCAGTCGACGACGGAAATCGTCGAGACTGCGAAACGCACCGGTGCTCGGGTTGCCGGTCCGATTCCTTTACCGACGGTGAAGAACAAGTGGACCGTGCTGCGTTCGCCGCACGTCGACAAAAAGTCGCGCGAGCAGTTTGAGATTCGCACGCACAAGCGGCTGATGGACATTCTCGATCCGACGCCACAAACGGTTGACGCGCTCATGAAGCTCGATCTCCCGGCCGGCGTCGACGTGGAGATCAAGGCTTTTCGGCCGGCAATAGAGCAGAATCGACAATGATTAACGGGATCATCGGAAGAAAAATTGGCATGACGCAGATTTTTGCCGCAGATGGCACGGTTACTCCTGTGACCGTGATCAAAGCTGGGCCATGTGTGGTCGTGCAAAAGAAATCTTCGGCAGGGCCAGACGGCTACGATGCGGTGCAGCTCGGCCTAGTCGACGACAGGCCGCCAAAGTTGAAGAACGTCACCAGGCCCATGCGCGGCCACTTCGAGAAGACCGGCGGCGGCATTCCGCCGACGCGCATGTTGAAAGAGTTTCGTCTGCTCGACGGCGGCGAGAATCCGGACGTTGGCGACAAAGTGCTCGTCGATCAGTTTGCTGACGGCGAGATGGTCGACGTGATTGGACGGTCGAAGGGTCGCGGTTTCGCGGGCACGATCAAGCGTCACCACTTCAATCGCGGTCCGGAGTCGCATGGTTCGATGAACGTGCGCGCGCCGGGTTCGATTGGCGCATCCGCTTATCCCTCGCGCGTTATCAAGGGCACCCGGTCGTCGGGTCACATGGGCGACGCGCGGATCACGACCAAAGGCCTGACGGTTGCGCGTGTAGATGCTGAAAACAATCTGTTGATGATTCGTGGCGCGGTGCCGGGAGCGAATGGCAGCGTGGTGATCATTCGCAAGGCGTCGAAGAAGGACTAGTATGCGAATTGCGAATTGAATCGAAATTCAAATCGCATGCATCGCGATGGAGAGATTATGCCGACTGTAAAGGTGCGCAATATCAAGAACGAAGAGGTTGGCGAGCTGCAGTTGTCTGACGTTGTGTTTGGCGCGCCGCTGAACGAAGGACTGATCCACGCGGCGGTGCGAAACTTCATGGCCAACGCGCGGCAGGGAACGTCAGCGACCAAGACGCGCGGCGATGTCTCGGGTGCGGGTCGCAAGCTCTGGAAGCAAAAAGGCACGGGTCGCGCGCGTATTGCGTCGCTCCGTTCGCCATTGTGGAAAGGCGGCGGTAACGTGCACGGACCGCAGCCTCGCGACTGGTCTTACAACATGCCGAAGAAGATGCGCCAGGGTGCGTTGCGTTCGGCGTTGTCGGAGCGGGTGCGTGAGGGAAATGTTTCCGTGATCGACGGCTGGTCGTTCGACAAGCCGAAAACAAAAGACTTCGCCGACGTCGTTAGGTACGCTCGGACTGGAAGGCAAGACGCTCATCGTCGATTCGTTCGACAACGACAACCTGTTGCTCTCCGCGCGCAATATGCGTCGCGCGAAAGTGGTCAACAGCTTTGGTCTGAATATCTACGACCTGCTTTATCACGATCATCTCGTGCTATCGCGGTCGGCCGCGCAGGAACTCGAGCAGTTGCTCGGTTCACCCCACGTTACAAAAGGCGAGGGCGAAGGCTCGACTGAACCGGAAGCCGCGGAAGAAGCGCCGGCCAAGCCAAAGCGCACACGTAAACCGAAGAACGAGGAGGCGGCCTAACGATGAGAACGGTTTGGGACATCATCAAGTCGCCGGTGATTACCGAGAAGGCGCTCGCTGCCAAGGAAGAGTCGCAGGACTCGCACCAGTTGTTGACCTTTCGGGTCGATCGCAGGGCAACGAAGCCGGAGATCAAATCGGCAGTGGAGACTATCTTCCAGGTGAAGGTCGATCACATTCGCACCATCAACTACATGGGCAAAGAGGCGCGCCGTGGACGATACGTTGGCCGTAAGCCTTCCTGGAAGAAAGCATACGTAACTCTCAAGCAGGGCGAGAAGCCGGTTGATTACGGCGAGGCTATCTAAATTGCGAAATGCGAAATTTCGAATTGCGGATTTAGAAGACGCTCCGCGATTCCGAAATTCGCAATTCAAAATTCGCAATTCGAAATTCTAAGGCTATGGGTATAAAGAAACTTACACCGACATCGGCAGCGCGACGTTACCAGACGTATCTGACGCGCGATGAGTTGACGGTTGGCGCGATTCCCGAGAAGTCGTTACTGGAACCCAAGAAGCGCATTTCCGGTCGCAACAACGACGGCCGGATCACTGTGCGTCGTCGTGGCGGCGGTCACAAGCGTTTCTATCGCATCGTCGATTTCAAGCGCGACAAAGACGGGGTGCCCGGACGCGTGACGCAGATCGAATACGATCCGAATCGATCGGCCCACATCGCGCTCATCACCTATATCGACGGCGAGAAGCGTTACATCCTGTCGCCGATCGGGCTCGAAGTCGGCAAGACGATCATGAGCGGCGCCGACGCTGACATCCTTCCCGGCAACACGCTGCCGCTGATCAACATCCCGTTGGGAACGCAGATTCACAATATCGAGTTGCGTCCCGGCAAAGGCGGACAGATGGCGCGCTCGGCAGGCACGTTCGCGCAGCTCGTCGCAAAGGAAGGCGAACACGCGCAGTTGCGTATGCCGTCGGGTGAAGTGCGACGCGTACCGCTGGTTTGCAAAGCGACAGTGGGGCAGGTTGGAAACATCGAACACGAAAACGTTTCGCTTGGTAAGGCCGGTCGTTCGCGTTGGAAAGGTTTGCGACCGAAAGTTCGCGGCGTGGCGATGAACCCGGTGGACCATCCGCACGGCGGCGGTGAAGGTAAGACTTCCGGCGGCCGTAATCCGGTGACGCCGTGGGGCCAGCCGACTCGCGGTTACAAGACGCGCAGCAACAAGCGCACGCAGAAGATGATCCTGAAGGATCGCAGGACTAAAATAAAATTCGAATTTCGAAATTCGAATTTCGAAATGGAGAGATATGGCTCGTTCAGTTAAAAAGGGACCATTCATCGACAAGGGCATCGTTAAGGCCGTGGAGAAGGCGCGGGCGGGGAGCCAGAGGCCGCCAGTCATCAAGACGTGGTCGCGTCGTTCGACGATCACTCCGGACATGGTCGGTCTGACATTTGGCGTCCATAACGGAAAACGCCATCTGCCGATCTACGTCACGGAAAACATGGTGGGCCACAAGCTGGGCGAGTTTGCGCCGACGCGCACGTTCAAAGGCCACTCGGGCACGAAGGTCGAGAAGGCGAGCAAGGTTGCGGGAGCACCGCCCAAGTAAATCTGAGATCTCAGATCTGAGATCTGAGATCCCCGAAGGGGAAGAGGATGGAAGCAACAGCGAGTGCAAAGTATTTGCGAGGTTCGGCGCAGAAGGCGCGTTTGGTCGTGGACATGATCCGCGGCAAAGACGTGAACCAGGCGCTGGCGATCCTGCGCTTTACGCGCAAGCGCGCAGCAGCACATATCGAGAAGTGCATGCGTTCGGCGATCGCCAACGCGAACGAGGCCGCGGAGAAAGCCAACATCTCGATCGATCCGGACGATCTGTGGGTGCGCACCGCGTTCGTCAATATTGGACCAACGAAGAACATGCGCCGCGTTCGGCCCGCTCCGCAGGGACGCGCCTATCGCGAACAGCGTCACTTCTGTCACGTCACGATCTCGTTAAGTAACGACGCGCGGCCGGAACCAAACGGCAAGGCAACGGCTGAACAAGCGGAAGCGAAACCAGCGAAACTTGCGGAAAGCAAGGGTCGCAAACGTGGTGGCGCTGCCGCCGCTCCCCGAGCGAAACGCGCAGCCACGAAGAAGGCAGAGGCCGAAGCTGCGGCCGAAAAGCCCGCCGCCAAGAAGGCTTCGAAGAAGAAGAAGGAATAAATTTCGAATTTCGAAATTCGAACTTCGAAATTTCCAGGAGAAAATTGTGGGTCAAAAAGTTCATCCATACGGTTTTCGACTCGGCTACAACAAAGACTGGCACTCTCACTGGTTCGCCAAGAAACAGTTTGGAGAGTTTTTGCTTGAAGATCTGAAGTTGAAGCGCGATCTAAAACAGCGCTTTGCCGGCGCCGGCGTTTCGCACGTTGATATCGAGCGCGCCGCCAATCGTTTGAAGATCATCATCTACACCTCGCGTCCGGGCATCATCATCGGCCGCAAGGGCGCTGAGATCGACAAGCTGAAGAGCGATCTCTCGATGAAGACCGGCCGCGAAGTACTTGTCTCCATCCAGGAGATTCACAAGCCGGAACTGAACGCGCAACTCCAGGCCGAAAAGATTGCCGCGCAGCTCGAGAAGCGCATCGCTTTTCGTCGCGCGATGCGAAAGGCTGTCGAGGAGTCGCTTCGCTTTGGCGCGCAGGGGATCAAGGTGAAAGTCAGTGGCCGATTGAACGGCGCTGAAATTGCCCGCAGCGAGTGGCACTTGCAGGGTCAACTGCCGTTGCACACGTTGCGTGCCGACATCGATTACGGTCTGGCCGAAGCGCGAACAACGTTCGGACAGATTGGCGTCAAGGTTTGGATCTATCGCGGCGAGATTCTTGATCCGAAAGCGGCGATGGCCCGTGGCACCGGATCGGATCCGATCAACGAAACGCGCGTCGGCGAACGTGAGCGACGTCCACGTACACGCCGCGAACGTGAAGGTCGCGAAGGTAGTCCAGACGGACGTAGACCACGGGGTGAGAACCAATAGGAGATTGCGAATTGCGAAATTGCGCGATTGCGGAATTTAGGAAGTTTTAAAATTTCGCACTTTCGCAATCTCGCAATTCGAAATACTGAACATCATGTTGATGCCGAAGAAAGTTAAGCACCGGAAGCAGATGCGCGGACGCATGACCGGCGTCGCGACTCGTGGCAGCGAGATCAGCTTCGGAGAGTACGGGCTCAAGTGCCTCGAGCCAGCGTGGATCACGGATCGCCAGATTGAAGCTGCTCGTATCGCCATGACGCGCCATATCAAACGCGGCGGCAAGATCTGGATCCGCATGTTTCCCGATAAACCGGTGACCAAGAAGCCGGCGGAAACTCGTATGGGCAAAGGCAAGGGCGCGCCGGAATACTGGGTAGCCGTAGTCAAACCCGGCAGGATTCTTTACGAGATCGAAGGCGTTGACGAGGCCACCGCGCGCGACGCGATGCGCCTTGCCGCTCAGAAGCTTCCGATCAAGACCAAGTTTGTGACCCGCGCCGATCAGGAAGGGGGCGCGATCTAGCAATGAAAAAGCGAGAAGAACTCGACAAGCTGCGTGACCTGGGCGACGACGAATTGCGAGCAGAAGCTGCGCGTCTGCGTGAGTCGCTGTTTCGTCTGAACTTCAAATTGGCCTTGGGCGAGGTTGACGCCGTCAAGCGCATTCGGCAGGAAAAGAAATCGCTGGCGCGCATCGAGACGCTTACACAGCAGCGTGCGAAAGCCACTACTTAAGACTTAAAGAGAAGAGAATGGCAGAGAATCAAGAAAACATCACCCAAAGCGCAGCGGAACAGGCACCGCCTGCCGCGAGCGACGCAGGGCAAGCCAAGGCGAGCCGGGCCAAACGTTCGCAAAAGGTCGGTACCGTTGCGTCAGACAAGATGACCAACACCGTGATCGTCCGTGTGGACCGGTTAGTCCGTCATCGCAAGTATCGCCGTTACGTGCGGCGCACGTCGAAGTTCATGGCGCACGATGAGTTGGGTGCGAGCATTGGCGACAAGGTGCGCATCGTGGAAACGCGACCGATGTCCGCCCGCAAGCGCTGGCGCGTGATTGAGATCGTTCAAAAGGCCGCGAAATAATTTCGAATTTCGAAATTCGAATTTCGAAATGTATTTCGAAGTGAGGATTTAACTATGATTCAGATGCAAACCTCGTTGGAGGTTGCTGACAATTCGGGGGCTCGCCGCGTGGAGATGATCATGCCGATTGGCGGATCCACGGGAAAAATTGCGAGCCTGGGCGACCGGATTAAAGTGACGGTCAAAGAGGCTTCTCCCGACGGCACCATCAAGAAGGGCACGGTGCAGGACGCCGTCATCGTGCGCACTCGCAAGGAAGTGCGTCGGGCCGACGGTACTTACGTCCGGTTCGATCAGAACGCGGCCGTCTTGATCAAAGAAGATGGAACGCCGATCGGCACTCGCGTATTTGGTCCGGTCGCGCGCGAACTGCGCGATAAGAACTTCATGAAGATAGTTTCGCTCGCGCCGGAGGTGATTTAACGACATGGCAGCAATAAAGCGCTCCAAGATCCGGAAAAACGATCAGGTGGCGATCATAGCCGGGCGCGACAAAGGCCGGCGTGGACGCGTGCTGGAAGTGGCGCCGGCTAAAGGAAAGATTCGCGTTGAAGGCATCGGGATGATCAAACGCCACCAGAAGGCGAACCCGCAGGCGAACAAAGCGGGCGGCATCATCGACAAGGAGTCGTTCATCGACATCTCGAACGTTCAGCTCATCGATCCGCAGTCAGGTAAACCGACGCGCGTGAAGTATCACGTCGAGAGCAACGGTGCGAAGACGCGCATGGCGGCGAAGAGCGGACACTCATTAGAAAAGTGAGCTTTAACTAAGATTTACTGATTGCCAATCGGCAATGTTTAGAGGACCTGAAATGGCTGCAAGGTTAAAAGAGCGATATCAGAAAGACGTGGCGCCGCAGATTGCCCGCGAGTTTGGCATCAAAAACCCGATGGGCATCCCGAAACTCGAGAAGATCGTACTCAACATGGGGATGGGAGAAGCCATCGCCAACGCGAAGATTCTCGACACGGCCGCCGACGAGTTACGGGCGATCACGGGGCAGAAGCCGGTGATCACGAAAGCGAAGAAATCGATCGCATCGTTCAAGTTGCGACAAAACATGCCGATTGGCGTCGTGGTCACATTGCGTGGCGATCGCATGTACGAGTTTTTCGATCGGCTGGTATCAGTCGCGCTGCCGCGCGTAAGAGACTTCCGCGGCGTGTCGCCGAAGGCATTCGACGGCCGCGGCAACTACACCATCGGCATTCGCGAACAACTGATCTTCCCTGAGATCGATTTCAACAAGGTTGACAAGCTGCGCGGGATGAACATCTCGATCGTTACGACCGCGCGAACTGACGAGCACGCACGAGCATTGTTGAAGGGTTTAGGAATGCCCTTCCGGACGTAAACGATTAACGAACTGAAGAACGTATGGCAAAGAAATCACTAATTGCGAAGGCTGCACGCAAACCGAAGTTTTCGGTCCGGGCTTACACTCGCTGTAAACGCTGTGGACGGCCGCGAGGTTATTTGCGGAAGTTCAATTTGTGCCGCATCTGTTTTCGCGAGTTGGCGCTCCAGGGTCAGATCCCCGGAGTTGTTAAGTCTAGCTGGTAAGAAAAAGATTTCGAATTCGGAATTTCGAAATGCGAATTTCGGAGTTCTGAAAATTCGCAATTCCGCAATTCGAAATTCGAAATTGAGAGACGGAGTTACTTCATGACTGATCCCATTGCCGATATGTTGACGCGGATCCGCAACGCCATCGCGGCGAAGCACTCGCGCGTCGACGTTCCGGCTTCAAAGCTCAAACTCGAGATCGCCCGCATTCTCAAGGAAGAGGGCTACATCAACAATTTCGTCGTCAAAGGCGAGGGGCTCAAGCGCACCATCCGCATCTTTCTTCGCTACGATGCGCGCGGTACGTCTTCGATTACCCACCTCCAGCGCGTCTCAACTCCCGGCCGTCGCGTTTACGTTGGCTCGAGTGATATTCCGAAAGTGCTGGGAGGCTACGGCATCAATATCGTTTCGACCTCGAAAGGTCTGATGAGCGGCAAAGCCGCGCGCCGCGAAAACATCGGCGGTGAGCTGTTGGCCCAGATCTATTAGTTGATTGCGAATTTCGAAATTCGAAATTGGAAATAAGCATATGTCTCGAATTGGAAAAAAAGTGATCGCGGTGCCCAAGGGCGTGACTATCACGGTCCACGAGCGTGAGCTCGAAGTCAAAGGACCAAAAGGTACGCTGAAGACGCCTATTCCCTCGGGGATAAGTTTCAAGCTCGAAGGCGAAGAGCTGCGCGCTGAGCGTACTTCTGATGAACACGCAGCCTTGCATGGTTTGGCACGCGCGCTGGCAAACAACGCCATCGTGGGTGTGACCACAGGTTTCAGCAAACAGATGGACGTCGTCGGCGTCGGTTACAAAGCCGACGTGCAGGCGAAGAAGATCGTCTTCTCCCTCGGCTACTCGCATCCGATCGAGTTTCCGTTGCCGCCCGAAGTTGAAGCCAAGGCGGAACGAATGACGACCAAAGGCAGCATCCAGCAGTATCAGACCACGTTGACGTTGACGAGTATCGACAAGCAGAAGCTCGGTCAGGTCGCCGCTGAGATGCACAAGCTGCGCAAGCCAGACGCCTACAAAGGCAAAGGCGTGCGCTACGCCGACGTGCCGATCAAGTTGAAGCCCGGCAAGACCGGTAAATAAGCCAGGGAAATAGAAGCGAGATGGCAAACACGAATAGAGCAGAAATCCGAACGGCGATTCATTCGCGGATTCGCCGGAAAGTTAAAGGCCAGACGGAGCGACCGCGACTCGCGATCTATCGCAGTCTGAACCACATTTACGCGCAGGTGATCGACGATCGTCTCGGCAAAACACTCGTTTCCGCCTCCACAACCGAGAAAGACCTGCGGGGCCCGTCCGGCGGCAATCTTGACGCTGCCCGCCGCATCGGCACCGCTATCGCCGAGCGCGCGATCGCGAAGGGAATCGAACAAGTGGTGTTCGATCGCGGTGGTTATCTTTATCACGGGCGCGTGAAGGCCCTGACTGACGCGGCCCGCGCCGCCGGCTTGAACAAGAACGAAGCGGTTGCGGAAGCTAACGGTGAGCCGGAAGCTGCACCAGCCGAAGAGCCCAAGGAAAAGAAGTCGAAGAAGAAAAAAGAATAGACTATGAGACAACCCAAGCAACGCATTCCGGCCCAGGGACTCGACCTGAAAGACCAGGTGATCTCCATCAATCGCGTCACCAAAGTGGTTAAGGGCGGCAAGAACCTTTCGTTCGCGGCGCTCGTTGTAGTTGGCGACGAAGGTGGACACGTCGGTTTTGGCACCGGCAAGGCGCGCGAAGTGCCGCTGGCGATCAAAAAAGGAATCGAGTCGGCGAAGAAGAACCTGATTCGCGTCCCGCTCATCAACAACACGTTGCCGCACCAGTTGATTGGCGAGTATGGCGCGGGCCGTGTGCTTGTTAAGCCGGCGTCGGAAGGTACGGGCGTGATCGCGGGTGGCGCGGTGCGTGCCGTCATGCAGGCAGTCGGCGTGAGAGACGTGCGGACGAAAGTTTTGGGTTCCACGAATCCGCACAACGTCGTGCGCGCCACGTTCGATGCCTTATTACGGATGAAAGATCCGATGGAGTTGGCGCGGTTGCGTGGTAAGCAAGTCGAGGAGATGTAGAGGATGCCCGCTCGCAAAACTAATACAAACGAATCCGGGTCGAAGATTCGCATTCAGTACTATCGCAGCTTTATTGCCGCGCCGAAGACACACAAGACAATCGTGCGCAGTCTGGGTCTGCGAAAGTTGAACCAGGTTGTCGAGCGTCCGGACACGGACGCGATGCGCGGCGCCGTCGCGAAAGTTCCTCACTTGCTGCGGATAGTGGAGTAGTAGCCACAAAAGGCACAAAGCGGACGCAAAAAGGCACAAGAAAGCAAAGCTGCAAGAAAGCAAAGCCGCAAGAAAGACAGAGAAAATGGGAATCAGTCTAAACACACTTAAGCCGGCTAAAGGATCGACCCACAAGAAGAAGCGCGTCGGTCGTGGACCGGGCTCCGGTTTGGGTAAGACCGCCGGCCGTGGTGAAAAGGGACAGAAGTCGCGGTCGGGTTATTCGGCCAAGATCGGTTTCGAAGGCGGCCAGATGCCCCTTCATCGTCGTCTGCCAAAGCGCGGTTTCACCAACATCTTCAAGAAGCGATGGGTCGAGATCAGTCTCGCGTCACTCGAACAGCATTTTGAAGCCGACGCGGAGATCACTCCGGAAGTACTGCACGATCGCGGATTGATCAAGAAAGCCAGGTACGACGTCGTGGTGCTCGGGAACGGCGAAGTTTCAAAGCCGTTGCGCGTCTCTGCGCACCGCTTCACGAAAAGCGCCCGCGAAAAGATTGAGAAGGCGGGTGGTGCAGTAAATCAGATTGGCGGATAATGGCGGATCTTAGAGAAAGGGAATCAGGATGGAGAAGTTTTTAGCCGCCGTTCGCAATATGTTCAATGTGCCGGATCTACGCCGGCGCATTTTCTTTACGCTGGGTCTACTCGCGGTTTATCGTCTGGGCGCGCACGTTACTACGCCTGGCATTGATCGGTTACGACTCGAAGAAGTTTGGCGTGACGTTGCCGGAACGCTGCTCGGCGTTCTCGATCTCTTCTCCGGCGGAAACTTCCGCACCATCTCTGTATTCGCACTCGGGGTCACTCCCTACATCACCGCCTCGATCATCCTGCAACTGATGACCGTCGTCTATCCTACGCTCAAGAAGCTGCAGGAAGAGGGCGAGATGGGCCGTCAGAAGATCAACCAGTGGACCCGGTACCTGACCGTCGTTCTCGCGGCGATTCAGACGTCGTTTGTGGCCCACTGGCTCCAGGTCAACGGCGTCGGCGCTCCCGGTTGGGGCTTCCGTTTGAGCACCGTGCTCACGTTGACCACTGGAACGATCTTCGTCATGTGGCTCGGCGAGCAGATCACCGAACGCGGCGTCGGCAACGGCATTTCGCTGCTGATCTTCGCCGGTATCGTCATCGGTCTGCCGAACGGCGCCGAGCAAGTGTTCAATCGCCTGCGCGGCGGCGACACGATGGCGACGATCGGCGTGTTCGCGATGCTGGTAGCGATGGTGTTGATTATCGCTTTCATCGTCTACGTGGAATCCGCGCGTCGCAAGATCCCTGTTAGTTACGCGAAGCGACACGTCGGCCGCCAGGTGGTCGGCGGACAGCAAACGACCATGCCGTTGAAGCTCAACATGGGCGGCGTGATTCCCGTCATCTTTGCTTCGTCTGTGTTGTCGATGCCGCAGAGCTTATTCGCGGCGTTTCCCCCTGAGGCGAACGACAAAGGTTGGTGGGCCTCGATATGGACCTTTTTCCAGACGTTCCACGCCAGCGATCCATATTACGAGCTCATCTTTCTCAGTCTCATTATCTTCTTTACGTTCTTCTACGTTTCGATCGTATTCAACGTTGAAGAAGTGGCTGACAACCTGCGCAAGCACGGCGGGTTTATGCCGGGCATTCGTCCCGGACGCGCGACCGCGGAGTACCTCAATACGATCCTTACGCGATTAACCATTGTTGGCGCCATCTACCTGGCCCTCGTCGCGTTTATCCCGCAGTTCATGTTGAGCGGTTTCAAAGTTGGCCGGCTGCCGTTTATCGGTCCGTGGCTCGATGCGTTCGTCACTACTACGCCCGGCCTTGGCTGGATCCCGAACGGGATGGACTACCAGTTCTACTTCGGCGGTACGTCGCTGCTGATTCTTGTCGGTGTCGCGATGGACACCGTCGCCCAGATTGAGGCCCAACTCGTGATGCGCAACTACGAAGGGTTCCTCGGCGGCGGCGGAAGATTGCGTGGCCGGCGATCGTGAAGTTTTTTTGATCGCGATCAAGAGTTTTCCCGCAAAGGCGCAAAGACGCAAAGGGGAATGTTCACCTTTCTTTGCGCCCTGGCGCCTTGGCGGGAAAGTTTCTGAAGAATAGAAGAACTTCCCGTTATGTCGAAAATCATCGTCCTGATGGGTGCGCCTGGTGCCGGTAAAGGCACGCAGGCGCGCTTGCTTCAAGAGCGCTTGCATCTCCCGCAGATTTCGACGGGAGATATTTTTCGTTCGCTCAAGAGTGCGCAGACGCCGCTGGCGCAGGAAGTCAGGGAGATCATGGAGCGGGGCCAACTTGTTCCCGACGAGTTGACGATCCAGCTCGTCAAAGAGCGCACTTCCAGGGACGATGCGCAAGAGGGTTACATTCTCGACGGTTTTCCTCGTACGCCCGCACAGGCGGAGAGTCTTGAGAAGCTCGCGACCGAACAGGACAAACACATCCTGGCGATCCAGATCGATGTCCCCTACGATCTACTTGAAAAGCGGATGACTGGCAGGCGAAACTGTCCGGTGTGCAACGAGATTTACAACATCTATTTCAAGCCGCCGCGACACGACAACGTTTGCGACTTTCACCCCGAAGCGCAACTCGTGCATCGCGGTGACGACAATCTGGAAACCGTTCGCAAGAGACTTGCGACCTATGAGCAACAAACTCGTCCTTTGCTCGACTATTACGCGTCGAAGAACTTGCTTCGCGTCGTGGATGGCAATCGCAAACGTGAGAGCATCTATCAGGACATCGCGGCAGTCGTGAGTGACGAGGGAGAAGAAGTTTCGGCGGGTGTTACATGATTATCGGTAAATCAAAACGAGAACTCGAGAAGATGCGGGCGGCGGGACAGCTTGTCGGCAAAGTCCTGCAAACTCTTCGGGACATGGTGGAGCCGGGTATTACCACGATGGAGCTGAATCGCGTGGCGGAGAAAATGATTCGCGACGCGGGCGCACTGCCGACCTTTTTAGGTTACAACGGATTTCCTTATTCGATCTGCGCTTCGGTCAACGAGCAGATCGTTCACGGGTTTCCTTCGGATTACAAGCTAAAGGACGGCGACATCTTTTCGATCGACTGCGGCGCGACCCTGGAGGGTTTCGTCGGCGACTCGGCGACTACGGTTCCGGTGGGCAAGGTGCATGAAGAGTGGCTCAAGTTGATCCGCGTCACTGAGGAATGTCTCGATCGAGCGATCCAGCACTGCCGGCCCGGGAACCATCTGGGCGATATCGGGTGGGCGGTCCAGGAACATGCCGAAGCACATGGTTATTCCGTCGTCCGGGACTATGTCGGGCATGGGATTGGCCGCCGAATGCACGAGGATCCGCAGATTCCGAATTACGGGCGTCCGGGTTTGGGGCCGAAAATCAAGGCCGGGTACGTTTTTGCGATTGAGCCGATGGTGAATCTTGGGTCCCATTATACGAAGCTCCTGTCGGACGGCTGGACGGTCGTGACGCTCGACGGTCAGCCGAGTGCGCACGTGGAGCACACCATTGCGATTACGGAAGAGGGCCCGGAAGTGCTGACATTGGTCTCGTCAGGCACCCCTCAGGCGGTACCCGTCTAATCCGTGTTTTCTCCAACTCGCACACGGATTTGTAAAACCGGAGGGGCCGATGGTATTATTCGCAGTTTGTCGGCTGCGGCGGATTTAAATCAACCAGAGAGGGTATGGCGAAGGAAGAGGCGATAGAAGTCATGGCTAGAGTCCTGGAGACTTTGCCTAACGCTATGTTCCGGGTTGAATTAGAGGATAGTCAGCATCAGGTGCTGGCTCACATTTCAGGAAAGATGCGGAAACATTTTATTCGCATTCTTCCGGGTGATCGTGTTCTGGTGGAGCTTTCGCCTTACGATCTCAATCGCGGCCGAATTACATACCGCTATAAATAGACAGAGGTTACGTCGATGAAAGTCCGTGCGTCGGTCAAGAAGATGTGCGACAAGTGCAAAGTCATCCACCGCAAAGGCGTGGTGCGGGTGATTTGTGTAAATCCGAAACATAAACAGAGACAAGGATAATCGGGAAAGATGGCACGTGTAGCTGGAGTAGATCTACCGCCCAACAAGAGAGCCGAGGTTGGCCTCACTTACATCTATGGCATCGGCCGCTCGCGTTCGAGCTCGGTGTTGAAGGAAGCCGGCGTCAACGTCGACACTCGCGTTCGCGATCTGAATGAAGACGAGTTGAGCCGCATTCGCGCCATTCTCGAAGCGCAGGGCGAGATCGAAGGCGATCTGCGCAAGCGCGTCCAGATGGACATCAAGCGCCTGATGGATATCGGTTGCTATCGCGGTCTGCGGCATCGTCGCGCGCTTCCAGTGCGCGGACAACGCACGCACACCAACGCTCGTACGCGGAAAGGTCCACGTCGCGCAACGATCGCCAAGAAGAAGGCGCCCGGTAAGAAATAGAATCTGTCAGTTGTCCGTAGTCAGTTGTCCGTGATGACCACTGACCACTGACCACTGACCACTGACTAGTAACGGAATTTATGGCAAAAGCAGGCGGAAAGAAAAAAGTCTTTCGTAAGAAAGAAAAGAAGAACGTTCCGAACGGTATCGTCCATATCGCGGCGTCGTTCAACAACACGATGATCTCGATCACCGATCTGGAAGGAAACCTGATCGCGCAATCATCGGCGGGCGCTCGTGGATTTCGCGGTTCGCGCAAGGGCACTCCATTCGCTGCGCAGCAAGCAGCTTACGAAGCGGCCAAGAAGGCCCACGAAGCCGGCATGCACCAGTGCGAAGTGAGAGTGAAAGGGCCGGGCGGCGGCCGTGAGTCGGCGATTCGAGCAATTGCCAATGCTGGTATCAGAGTCATGACGATTCGTGACACGACGCCGATTCCGCACAACGGTTGCAGACCGCCGAAGCGGCGTAGAGTTTAGTTAGTAATTAATAAACCCAAAGGATGAAGGATCGGCATCGCTGATCTGTAAACTTTTCCGTCTAACCTTTAGACTGGAGGCAAATTAGTTGGCTAGGTATAGAAGTGCAGTGTGTCGCCTTTGCAGACGCGAAGGCGCAAAGCTCTTTTTGAAGGGCGATCGTTGTTACAAACCCGCTTGCCCAATTGAGAAACGCGGAACGCAACCGCCCGGACAGCACGGCAACTCGCTGCGGCGCGGAAAAGCTCTCGTTGGCTACGGCCAACAGTTGCGCGAGAAGCAGAAGGTAAAGCGCATCTATTTCATCCTCGAAGGACAGTTTCGCAACTACTTCGAACGCGCTGCCCGCATGAAGGGCATTACCGGTGAAAACCTTCTGTTCCTGCTCGAGCGGCGACTGGATAACGCGGTCTATCGCGCCGGTTTTTCCACTTCGCGCCGGCAGGCGAGGCAACTCGTGAATCACGGTCACATTCAGGTGAATGACCGCAAAGTAGATATTCCCTCTTATCAAGTAAAGCCAGGCGACGCCATCAGTGTGCGAGAGGCGAGCAGAAAGAACCCTCACATTGAGGGTGCCTGGCAAACCGCGTCTGGCCGCGGACGTCCCTCGTGGATCTCGGCTGACGGCGGCGATATGTCGGCACGCATTTCGGGAACGCCGGTGCGCGACGACATCGATCGAATGATCAACGAGCAGCTAATCGTCGAACTTTATAGCAAGTAATTAACGCTGGCAGACTGCGGCGCACCTCGTCGTGGTCCGCCCAGTTTGCATTTTTCTGAGGACCTGGAAACGTTATGGCTATGGATCAAAATAATCTTTGGACCGGATTTCAGATGCCGCGGCGGCTTGCGGCAGATGCGGAGACGCTGACGGAACGTTACGGCCGGTTCTCGGCCCAGCCATTCGAGCGCGGCTTTGGCACCACCGTCGGTAATTCGCTTCGTCGCGCACTTCTTTCCTCAATCGAAGGCGCGGCTATCACCGCAGTTAAGATCGAGGGCGTAGAACACGAGTTCTCGTCGATCAAAGGCGTGGTGGAAGATGCCACCGACGTTATTCTGAACCTCAAGCAAGTACCTTTTAAGCTGCACAGCACCGAGGCGAAGACGCTCAGAATCAACAAGGAAGCCGCAGGGGAAGTCACCGCCGCGGATATCGAGGCGGACGGCGACGTTGAGATTCTCGATCCTTCAGTGCATATCGCGACCGTCAGCGACGCCGGATCGTTACGTATCGAGATGCGTCTCAAGCGCGGCCGCGGTTACGTCTCCGCCGATCGCAACTTCGACGAAGACCTGTCGCTCGGTTACATCCCGATCGACTCGGTTCACACACCAGTTAAAAAGGTGAACTACAACGTCGAAGCCGCGCGTCTCGGCCAGAACACGGAATTCGACAAGCTGACGATCGAAGTTTGGACGGACGGTTCCGTTAAACCGGAAGACTCGATCGGTCTTGCGGCGAAGTTGATCAAGGACCACATGTCCATCTTCATCAACTTCGAGGAAGACACTGACGACTACGCTTACGCGAAGATGGAACGTCCGCCGCTGCCGCGTAACGATCAGTTGGATCGCTCAGTCGACGAGCTTGAGCTGTCGGTTCGTTCTTACAACTGTCTGAAGAATGCCGACATTCGCACGATTCGCGATCTGGTGCAGCGCACCGAGCGCGAGATGCTGGCGACCAAAAACTTCGGCAAGAAGTCGCTGAACGAGATCAAGGAGATCCTGAACGGCATGGGTCTCGACTTCGGCATGGAGTTTGACGAGCAGGGTAACCCGATTCCGGGCACGGGCGGCCGCGATGGCGCTGACCTGTCAGATTTCGAAGGTGAAGAGGACCAGTAAGGCGGCAGTATGCGACATCTAAAGGCACATCGAAAACTCGGTCGCACCAGCGAGCATCGTCACTCGATGCTGCGCAACCTGGCGACGTCCCTTATCAATTCTCGCGACGAGCGAATCACCACTACGCTGCCGAAAGCAAAAGAGCTGCGTCCGTTTGTCGAACGCGCCATCACGCTTTCGCGCCGCGCTCGAGCTTTCTCTGACGAAGGCTCTGATTCTCGTGCATTGCATCTGCGACGCCAAGCCGCTGGCTTCTTTCACGCAGGTAACACCGCGATGAGTCCGGCGACCGGAAAACGAGGTCAGTTAAAGCCGGAGCGTACTGCCGGGGTTGCAGCACTCAGGCGTTTGTTTGATGAACTCGGCGAGCGTTACAAAGACCGTCGTGGCGGCTACACGCGCATTCTCAAACTGGGCCATCGTGACGGCGACGATGCGGAACTCGCGATCATCGAGCTGGTAGACAATCCGCGCGAGATCGCGGCTGTTGAAGCCGAGAAGAAGCGGGCGAAAGCCGCCAGTGCGAAGAAGAAGGGATCGAAGAAAGCAGCCAAGAGCGAAACCACGGAAACCGCCGAGGAAACTGAAGAATAGGCCTGCTCCGTGGCCGGGCTGAGAAAAAATGGCTGCACGCAAAGAACAGAACGAACCCGCAGCAAAAGCTTCCGTAAACATGGACGAGCTGCGCGAATTGATCGCGTTGCTGCGTGACAACGGGCTGGCGGAGCTTGAGCTCGAGCGCGAAGACTTCCGCGTGCGGCTCCGTCGGGAAGGCGGGAACGCCCCGAACGTGGTGGCGGATCAGCCTGCGATTCCGGTACCGATTATCGATCCAGTGCTTCGCGCCCCGGATGGCTCAGCGCCACGGCCGGCCGAAACGAAAAAGGCTGACGAGCAGCAGGATCAGGACCTGCACATCATTCCTTCTCCGATAGTTGGCACGTTCTATCGGTCGCCGTCACCTAGTGCCGATGCGTTTGTGAAGATTGGCAGCAACGTCGAGGCGGACACTGTGGTGTGCATCATCGAAGCGATGAAACTCATGAACGAGATTCAAGCTGAGACGTCTGGCGAAGTAGTAAAGGTTTACGTCGAGAACGGCCAACCGGTCGAGTACGGGCAACCGCTGTTCGGCATTCGTAGCTAAACGGAATAAACTTTATTTGGGCACAAATGAGTTCATTCATTTGTGCTTTTTTGTAAATGGCCTTTAATCCGCGCAAGTTTAAGAAAATCCTGATCGCGAATCGTGGCGAGATCGCGTGTCGCATCATCTGGACCTGCAAGGAGATGGGCATCAAGACCGTCGCGGTCCATAGCGACGTCGATCGCGATTCGCTTCACGTGCGTTTCGCCGATGAAGCTGCCTGCATTGGACCAGCACCGTCCGCACAGAGTTATCTCAACATTCCCAGCATCATCAGCACCGCCGAGATTTTCAACGTCGACGCGATTCACCCGGGCTATGGCTTCCTCGCAGAGTCGGCTTACTTCGCCGAGATTTGCGAAGCGTGTAACATCAAGTTCATTGGACCAAGCGCGAACGTTATTCGTTTGATGGGCGACAAGATCGAGGCGCGCCGTGTGATGAAGGAAGCGGGCTTGCCGGTCGTGCCGGGAAGTGAAGCCGCAATTACGTCCGAAGAGGAGGGACGTAGACTCGCGCGCGAGATTGGTTACCCGTTGATGGTTAAAGCCTCCGCCGGTGGTGGTGGTCGCGGCATGCGCATCGTGCGATCGGAAAACGAGCTTGGGAAAGCGCTGGAAACCGCGTCGACTGAAGCGGCTGCGGCATTCAATGACGGCAGTGTCTACATCGAGCGTTACATCGATCATCCGCGGCACATCGAGATCCAGGTGCTGGCCGACGAGTACGGTGAATGCATCCATCTCGGCGAACGCGAGTGTTCAATCCAACGGCGGCATCAGAAGTTGATGGAGGAAGCTCCGTCGACTGTGTTGACTCCGGAGTTGCGCAAGACCATGGGTGAAGCGGCTGTTAACGCGTGTAAGAAGCTCGGTTATTCAAGCGCCGGCACGGTCGAGTTTCTGCTGGATTCGCAGGGCAACTACTACTTCATGGAGATGAACACGCGCATCCAGGTCGAGCATCCCGTGACTGAAATGGTGACGCTGGCGGACATCGTGCGTAACCAGGTGCGGATTGCAGAAGGCGAGCCGCTCGGCTACACGCAGGACGATCTGATGATCGTCGGGCACGCGATAGAGTGCCGCATCAACGCGGAGAATCCGGAAACGTTTGCGCCGTCGCCGGGAACGATCACCGCGTTCAACCTGCCAGGCGGGCCAGGGGTTCGAGTGGATACGTTCGTCTATGCCGGCTACCGTGTTTCGCCGTTTTACGATTCGCTGATTGCGAAGGTAATTGTCCACGCGCGCACGCGAGACCTTGCGATAGCCCGCATGAAGCGAGCGTTGGACATGATGGTGATCGAGGGCATTAAAACCACGATCCCGTTGCACCAGAAGATTATGGACGACCCGAAGTTCCGGCGCGGGGAGATCGGAACTGACTTTATGGAGTATTTTCTGGCGCGTAACAGCAAGGTGGGCGTACAGCGCGCTTAAGACTGGATTGGCAGGATGCGCGGTTGCCGAATTAGTTGGCGTTCCCTATAATATCCGACTTTTCTATGGCGATTTAGGTCGTCTGAGAGGTAAACGATAATGTCACATGGAATTGTAAGAGCTGGCGGTAAACAGTACCTGGTCAAAGAAGGCCAGACGATTCGAGTCCCCTCGATGGAAGCCGAAGCTGGTAGCTCGGTTGAGCTGGAAACGTTGTTGACCACCGGCGACAAGAAGGTTTCGGCGACCGTCGTAGCTCATGGCAAGGATCAGAAGATCGTGGTGTTCAAGAAGAAGCGGCGCAAACAGTACAAGCGCACCCGTGGTCATCGCCAGGGTTTTACGACTTTGAAGATTGATTCGATTGGGTAGAGTCATTGGTCAATGGCCAATGATCAGTGAACGATCGGGGAGAAGTTTATGGCACATAAAAAGGGCGTTGGCTCATCTCGAAACGGGCGCGACTCGCAGGCGCAACGGCTAGGATTGAAGAAATTCGGTGGCGAGCGTGTACTCGGCGGCAATATTATTGCGCGCCAGCGCGGCACCAAGTGGAAACCCGGCAACAATGTTGGGCGAGGGAAAGATGACACGCTTTTCGCGTTAATCGATGGTGTCGTGAAGTTTGAAGACAAAGGCCGCTCCGGCAAGTTCATCAGCGTTTACCCCATGGAGCAAACTGCTGCTTAGAAAAGATCCGTAGCAAGATCGCGACGCCTGAGCAGCAGAGAATGCGCTACCGGGCGTCGTTTTCAATTTAGATGTTTATTGATCGCGCCAAGATCCACGTGCAAGGGGGAGACGGAGGCAACGGAGTTACTGCTTTCCGGCGCGAAAAATTTGTGCCGCGCGGTGGTCCATCAGGCGGTGATGGCGGACGCGGCGGCGACGTGGTCCTGGTGGCCGATGCGTCGCTCAACACGCTGCTGCACCTGCGCTACAACCCGCGTCACGTTGCCAATCGCGGGTTACACGGTGAAGGCTCGAATCGTTCCGGCCACACCGGTGAAGATTTGATTGTTCGAGTTCCGGTAGGAACGCAGATCTTTGACGCCGACACGAATGAGTTGTTGCACGACCTCAGTCACGACGACGCCCGCTGGCTGGCAGCGCGCGGCGGTCGCGGCGGTTTTGGTAACGCACGCTTTGCGACGTCGACCAATCGTGCGCCGCGTTACCATCAGAGTGGCAGCAAAGGCGAAGAGCGCGAGTTACAACTCGAACTGAAGTTACTGGCGGACGTCGGTCTCGTCGGTTTTCCAAACGCAGGAAAGTCGACCTTCATCTCGACGGTGTCGGCCGCGCGTCCGAAGATCGCTGACTATCCGTTCACGACGCTGGAACCGCACCTTGGAGTAGTGGACATGGGCGACTTCCGGACATTTGTCATCGCGGACGTGCCCGGTTTGATTGAAGGTGCACACACGGGCGCCGGTTTGGGTGATCGCTTTCTGCGACACATCGAGCGCACGAAATTGTTGCTTCATCTCGTCGACGTTTCCTCGCTGCCGCAACAGGAACCGGCCGTTGCTTACGAGACCGTAAATCGCGAACTCGCTTCGTACAACGAAGATCTGGCAGCGAGGCCGCAGTTTGTAGTGGCGACAAAGATCGATGCGCTTGACGATCCGCAACGGCTCGAGTCGTTGCGTGAACGGGCTGATAACGAGGGGAAGCAGTTTTTTGCGATCTCGTCGGCGACTAATGAAGGCGTTCGAGAACTGATAAATGCGGTGTCAGCGAAGCTCGACGAGTTGAATACCGCAAGTCGCAACGACACCGTCGAGTTGGCCTTGTAGAAGATGGACGCAAAGAAACGGATCGCCTTGTATGGCGGCACATTCGATCCGGTCCATTCAGGTCATCTCGAGATCGCGCGCAAAGTTTCAGAGCTGTTTGAGATTGAAAAAGTACTGTTTATCCCGGCGCAGGTGGCGCCGCATAAAGTCGGGCGGCCTGTAACTGAACCGATACATCGCTATGCGATGCTGGCGCTGGCGACGCAGAACGATCCGCGGTTGTCGATTTCGACGTTTGAACTTGAGGCTCCGGATCGGCGGTACACAGTCGATACGGTTGAGCATTTCCGGACGAAGTTCGCCGGCTCAGCCGAGCTCTTTTTCATCATGGGTGCCGACTCATGGTCGGAGATAACAACGTGGCGCGAGTGGGAACGATTGTTGAAGATGATCAACCACATCGTCGTCACTCGGCCGGGCCACGAAGTTGACCAAACGTTGCCGGTGCCGGACGCGCAAGTGTTTTTTACCGATGCGGTCATGAAAGACGTCTCCGCTACCAGCATTCGCAAGGCAGCCGCTGAAGGACGCGTTGGGGAGTTGGACCAACTGGTCCCCGAACCGGTGGCTGAATACATCAGGAAGTACGAGCTTTATAGATAGACGAATGAAACAGAACTCAACAGTTAAGGAACAATCACTCAACCCGCAACCTGCCGTGCGGTCCAAGCCTCAAGCCGAGACCTGCGAGACTGTTCTCGACGAGCGCATCTGCGCCGCGCTTCACGCTGCCGGCGAGAAGAAAGCGATCGAGCCCGTGGTCCTCGATTTGCGCGAGATCGCGAGTTTCACTGATTACTTCGTGATCGTCAGCGGCCAGAACGAGCGACAGGTGCAGGCGATTTCCGACGAGATCTACGAGCAATTGAAGAAGTCGGGTGAAACGGCAGCAAGGGTCGAGGGTTATAAGACGGCCGAATGGATCCTGCTCGACTACGGCGACTTCGTCGTACACGTGTTTGAACAGAAGGCGCGGCAGTTCTACGACCTGGAAAGGTTGTGGCGCGAATCAAAGCGCGTCGAACTACCCGCGGAGTTCCGCGACGATAATCCGCGTTCTTTGAGAACCGAATAGTGATTGAGATTTTTGCGCGCTCACCCGGAATGCGTGAGGCGATTAGTCTCGCGGAACGTGTGAGTCGCACTGATTCGAACGTTCTGATCACGGGAGAGTCGGGCAGCGGCAAGGACGTGATCGCGTCGTTCATTCATGCGAAGTCGATGCGGGCCGCGCGACCGTTCGTTAAGATCGATTGCGCGACGTTGCCGGGCGCGTTGCTTGAAGCCGAACTCTTTGGTTACGAACGCGGCGCGTTTACGGGAGCTAACGAAGCCAAGCCCGGTCGCTTCGAGGCCGCCGGCAAAGGCACGATCGTACTCGACGAGATCGCGCATCTTTCCACCGATTCACAGGCGAAGTTACTGCGCGTGATCGAAGAACGCGAATTTGAAAGATTAGGTGGACGTAGGACGATCAAGCTCGACGCGCGGTTAATTGCGTTGACCAACGTCGATCTGGATGGCGCCGTCAGGTTGCGACGGTTTCGCGAAGATCTCTTTTACCGGTTGAACGTGATTCACATCACGGTGCCGCCTTTGCGTGAACGCAAGGAAGATCTTTCTAAATTGATTCAGTACTTCGCGAAGCTGTACGCGACGAAACACGGACGAAAGGTCGAACGAGTGGCGCCGCCGGCGTTGAATCTGCTTCAGTCGTATGAGTATCCGGGTAACGCGCGCGAATTGTCGAACATCATTGAACGCGCTGTGATCGTCGCGACCGGGAAGTCGATTGAAGAACAGGATTTCCCGTCAGGCTTGAGCGCCGCAGTAAATGCGCGGCGACAGAATGAAAAGCCGTTGAGCCTCGCGGAGATGGAAGCGGCGTACATCGCGCAGATGCTGGCTGCGACTCGCGGAAACAAGACCGAGTGCGCGCGCATACTCGGCATCAGCCGCAAGAACCTTTACGAGAAGATTGCGCGCTACGAGCTAAATTGATGCGCTTCCGGATCATTTGGCCAGGGAAGACAAAAGATGCCCGGTTGCGCGCGTTAATTGAAGATTATTCCGGCCGGTTGTCGCATTTCGTCCGTTGTGAAGTAACGGAACTGAAGGAACTGGGCCGCGTTGACAAAACGGGCATCGATAAAGAGACCAAGCGCATCTCAGACGGACTCCGTCCCGGTGCGATAACCGTGCTGCTGGATCCGGAGGGTACGGAGTGGACGTCGCAACAACTGGCCGAGCAGGTCAGTAGTTGGGAAGGCAAACGGGATCAAGGAAGTGGCGTTTGTTGTTGGTGGACCGCACGGCGTCGCGCCTGAGTTGATAGCTAGAGTTGATAAGCGTTGGTCGCTTTCACGATTGACGCTGACGCACGAGATGGCGCGAGTGCTGTTGCTGGAGCAGTTGTACCGGGCGTACACGATCCTTCACGGTCTGCCGTACCAGAAGTAAATCTTTCCCGCGCTGAGCCGCGGCACTATCAAGTAGGGTTTGGAGGATTAAAACGACAATGGATAAGAGGCGCACTAAGGTTTTCCGGGACAAATTATTGGGTCGACGCGAGGGTCTGGTTGGGCAGGTCCAGGCGGCGGAGATGTATAGTCGCGAACGCGATGCCGAGGCGACGCAGGATCCGGCCGACATGGCTGCAAATGCGTATACAAAAGAGTTGCTGGTGTCGATGTCTGACAACGATCGCCGGATGCTGAATCTGATTGATGAAGCACTCGAGCGGATCGAAACCTCTGGTTATGGCAAGTGTGTTCACTGCGGCGAGGCATTGCCGGAGAAGCGCCTCGATGCGGTGCCATGGGCGCGACATTGCGTTCGTTGCCAGGATTTGCAGGAGCGTGGGTTGCTCGGCGAAGACGAAGATTAAAAAGCGCTACTGATTGAAATACATTTGCGGCCTCCTCGGATCATCGGGGAGGCCGTTTTGGTTTACCGTTTGGGTAATAGCGTTCGGGTAATAGATCGCATGTACCTCACCGATGCCTTGCTCGCAGTTCTTTATCCGCAGTCGTGTCCGATCTGTGGCGGCAGTGTCGAGCGACGCCGGTTTGGCGTTGCGTGTGAAGAGTGTTGGAAGAAAACACAGCTCTGTGCAGACCGGTTTGCGCTTGGATTGTATGAAGGCGCCCTACGCGAGACGGTTTTATTACTAAAACGTCAACCGTATCTGCCGCCGCATCTTGTTGGCGTTGTTGGTGGAAACAAGTAAGTCTTTCGCGGGCGTCACCCGGGTTGTTCCAGTGCCGTTGCACAAGGAGCGGTTGCGGTCGAGAGGTTTCAATCAGGCGGCAATCATTGGCCGTGAACTGTCGCGGGCTCTGGCGGTTCCCCTCGACGAGGTGAGCCTCGTACGTGTCACCTTCTCCGAAAAACACCGTACCGGCCTTGACGCGAAAGGCCGTCGGGACTCGGTCGCAAAGTCGTTTGTAGTGCGGCGTCCGAGGCTAATTAACGGCGAGGACGTCCTGCTGGTTGACGATGTTTTTACCACCGGCGCGACGGTCGAGGCGTGTCAGGAGGCTCTCATCGAGGCGGGCGCGAATTCCGTGCTTATTTTCGCTCTGGCGAAGGCCAGACACTAATCTTTTTTGACACCCTCTTCAACGCTCGCGTAATATCAGCCGTACTATGAACGGCAGGGTTTTAGTCCTGAACACCTCTTTTGAGCCCATCAACGTGTGCACCGAGAGGCGCGCCGTGGTGATGATCTTTAAGGGGGTAGCTCGCGTGGAAGAGCACAACGGCCACATGCTTCACTCACAAAAACTGGCCATCCACGCGCCGTCCGTGATTCGCCTGACCGAGTACATTCACATTCCGTTTGAGCGCCGGTCGCTGTCCCGAAAAAACATTCTCCTGCGCGACCACTCGACCTGCCAGTATTGCGGAAAGCAATACCCGCCTTCGGAGTTAACACTCGATCACGTCCAGCCGCGCTCGCGCGGAGGTGAGTCGGCATGGGATAATCTGGTTGCCTGCTGCAAGCGCTGCAATCATAAGAAAGGTAACCGCACGCCCGAGGAATCGGGTATGCACCTGCTGCGCAGGCCACGTGGGTTCTCGCTGCACGTCAATCGACAAATCATGCGATACCTTGGCAGGGCAGACGAGACCTGGCGGAAATACCTGTTTTACGAATCGAATCGAGAATAACTGGACCCACTTAGAAAGAGGACATTATGAGTGCAACAATGTTGGCGATCGCGGGGCTGGGACCCACGGAGCTTATAGTAATCGTGCTAGCTATCGTCTTGCTCTTCGGCGCGACCAAGCTGCCGCAGCTCGCAAAAGCGTTGGGCCAAAGCAAGCGCGCATTCAAGGACGGGCTCGACGAGGGCGAACGAGAGCCAACGACCAAAGAGATTAAGGAGTAGTGAAGATCGTCTTTGGACTTTGTTTTTAGATCTTTGTTCTTGGAGCTTTGTACTTGGATTTCTTTACAAAGTACCAAGTACAAAGCACAAAGTTCCTACTCATCAGTGACTGTGAGCCTTTTGCCCAACGACTAACGTCGCTTTCACCGAAAGCGCAAACTCCGCCTCATGCCTTTCTTCGTTAATCAAGCGAGAAATTTCGCGGGATAGATCTGCTCTCATATCTTCCGGCACGAGCGCGAGCCAGGCAGGCATCAGAAACTCAGCCACCAGCGGCGAATTCAAAAACTGTTCTCCCGAGTCGTAATCAAATTCTTCGACACGTGTCCACGAGGTCACGTCGCGAAGTCCCTCGTCTGCCGCCATCTGCTCAACTTCCGAAATCGTCGGCAATTCGGTGATCAAATGTTCGACGGCGACTTCGTGATCGGTGAGGCCGGTGTTGTGCAACGCCTCCCAGTAAATGGAAAAGAATTCGCCAAAGCTGGATGAAGTCGGGAGTGCCAGTGCGATCGTCGCGCCTGGACCAGCAACTCGGACCATCTCCGCAAACATCCTGCGCACGCGTTTAGTTGAGATCAGCGACGCGTTCCCAATCACGAGATCGAACTGGTTGTCCGGCAGTGCAAGTGAATCCAAACGGCTCTGACTGAATTGAATGTCCTCGCTGGTGGCGGTCGCTTTGGCCTGGGCGAGTTCGAGGCACTCGGCGTTCTCGTCAACGCACAACATTTCGAGCTTCCTGGCGGCGCGTTCCTGAAGCGCCATTGCGTGTCCGGCGGTTCCGGCCGCCACGTACAATGCTTTGCCTTCGTCCGGCAGCTTGACGTGTGCGTCGATTAATTCCGCGAATCGTTCGCCCCAGTCGGGCGCGATGAATAAGTCTTGCAGGAACGCCAGTTCCTTATCCGATTTTCTGTTACCCGTGTTCACTAGTTCTCGTCCTCTTGTTCATTTTTTTCGAAGTATTTTCTCCCGCGCAATTGAGCCGGCAAGCATTCCATCTCTTCCTTCGCTTCCGGATCGTTGTGCACGTACCGGTAGTCTTTCCCGTAGCCGATCTGCTTCATCAGTGGTGTAACCGCGTTTCTAAGGTGCAGGGGGACAGGCTCCCGCGAAGTTTCAGCCGCGTCAATTGCTGCCGCGAAGTACGCGGACTTAATGGCGTTCGATTTCGGCGCCTGCGCGAGGTAGATCACCGCCTGCGACAGCGGGAACAGGCCTTCCGGAAGTCCGATGAGCTGAACGATGTCGGCTGCGGCTGCGGCCTGGACCATTGCCTGCGGATCTGCGAGTCCGATGTCTTCCGAGGCGAGGATGCACAGCCGGCGCGCGATGTAGATCGGATCGGCGCCGCCTTCGATCATGCGTGCGAGCCAGTAGAGGGACGCGTCAACGTCGGAGTTGCGCAACGATTTGATGAGCGCGGAGACCAGGTTGTAGTGTTCTTCGCCGCCTTTGTCGTAGGCGTAATGCGCTCGGCCGAGTGCTTCGATTACTGTTTGCTCGGTTATGGTTCGGGTGCCGTCGTCGTCGGGACTGGTTGATTCAACTGCGGCGTCGAGCGCGGTGAGTGCGACGCGGGCATCGCCGCCTGCTGAATGTGCGATTCGTCCGAGTAGTGTTTCTGGAATAGACGGGTTGTAACTCGCGAGACCACGATCGGCGTCGTCAAGCGCGCGTTGCAAGACGATCTTGATCTCGTCTTCCGCCAGTTGATTGAGAACGAGCACGCGGCAACGCGACAGGAGTGCGCTGGTGACTTCGAATGACGGGTTTTCGGTGGTGGCGCCGATGAGTGTAAGGGTGCCGTTTTCGACCGCATGCAACAACGCGTCCTGCTGAGCTTTGTTGAAACGATGGATTTCGTCGATGAAGAGTACGGTGCGTTTGCCGTAACTCACTTCGGTCTTTGCTTGTTGGATGGCGTCGCGCAGATCCTTAACACCCGAGAAAACGGCCGACAGAGCAATAAAGCGTAGGCCGCTATTCTCCGCGAGCAATCGCGCGAGTGTTGTCTTGCCGGTTCCCGGTGCGCCCCACAGGATCAGCGAAGGCAGACCGGCGCCTCGTTCGACTAGTCTTCGCAGGATGCGTCCCTCGCCGACGAGGTGTTTCTGGCCGACAAATTCCGCCAACGAGCGTGGGCGCATTCGTTCGGCGAGCGGTGCACCGTCGAGTGGGACGACCTCGGGCGCGTCGTCACCGAACAAACTTCTTGTAGAATTCCAGCGGTCCATGGCCTCCAAAAGGATGTATAATTATCGCCGAAACGAATTAAAGACGCGACCAGCCGGAACGGCCAATTTTATGGGCGAAATATGCAGGATCTTCAAGGGAACGCATTTGGCGGAATGTGCGTATACTTGGCGTGCGTGAGAGCCCTGTAAGCGTGATTGGAGAGTAGACGATGAAAGACGCAAAAGACGTTTTGAGGATTGTGGGAATGATCCTCCTGGGAGTGTTCGTTTTCGCAGTGGGCATGCCGATAGTTCTGACCGTGGCGGGGATAGCCACAGGCATCATTTCATTTCTGATTGGACTAGCGGTGCTGTTAATCAAGGTGGCGGTTGTTCTGGCAATTGGTTATTTGATCCTCGTCGGTATTCGCGCCCTGCTGCGTTAGGTTTGCTGCGCCACGTTAGGTGTTAGTCGAACGGGCAATCGGGAGTTCAAGCTCCTTCTTCCGATTGCCCGTTTTCGCGTTTCATGTCCCCTCCCAACTGTTTATGTCTTTAGTTGACCGCTAACAACAGCCTGTGCGATTATCCCGTCGATTTCACCTCACCTGAAAGGAAGGCTTTAAATGACGCTGGAGCAGCGCATCGCTCGCGCCGAACGGGTACTGAAAATGTTTGTAAGAAGAGGACGTCACTATCGCAAACAATTTCGCGAGGATATTCAGATCCTCATACACACACAGATGAGAGACAACGATGAATGGCGCGCCCGTCATCGCGCGATGGACGAAAAGATCAACATCCTCATCAGCGCTCAGATTGCGACTGACGAACAACTAAAGAGGACTGACCAGCAAATCGAAGCTTTAACTGCGAGTCAGGCAAAAACTGAGCAAGCACTGGATCGCTTAGCTGCCAGTCAGGCAAAGACTGAGCAAGCACTGGATCGCTTAGCTGCCAGTCAGGCAAAGACTGATCAAGCTCTTGAGCGCTTCCTCAACGGTCTCAACAAGGGGCGAAACGGGAAGTCCCCTGACTAATCGGAGCATGTGCATGGAGTCAGAGGCAATGTCGGAGCGTACATCGATGGATCGGTACCTCGACCGGCTGGAACGCTTGTTAACGAAGTGCATTGAGGCCGACAATGTGCGACGAAGGGAACGTCGTCGATCCGGCCGGACGTTGGAGCAGGAGATGATGGATGACTATGAAAGGTGGAAAAGGCGCCGAAAGAGACGTCCTGCGGATCCTTCTGAGGACGACTCTAAACATTAAACCGGAAGTGAACCACATCGCCTTCCTGCATGATGTAGTCTTTGCCTTCCAGTCGTAGTAATCCTTTATCGCGGGCGGTGGCGTAGGAGCCGGCGGCGAGCAGGTCGTTGTAGGTGATGACTTCCGCACGGATGAAGCCGCGCTCGATGTCGGAATGGATCGTGCCGGCGGCGGTTTGGGCGCGTGTCCCCTGCGGGATCGTCCACGCCCGGACTTCCTTTTCGCCGGCGGTGAGAAACGACATCAACCCAAGCAGATGATAGGCGCCCTTGATCAGCTGGTCGACGCCGCTCGTTGAGACTTTGAGGCTTTTCAAATAGTCAAGCCGCTCTTCCGGTGGCAGCGCTACGAGCTCAGCCTCGAGTTGAGCACAGATGACGACACACTCCGCCGCTTCTCGCTCAGCAATCTCGCGCACAGCACCAACAAACTTGTTCCCCTCCAGATTCGCGAGCGACGCTTCGTCTACATTCGCGGCGTAGATTGTCGGCTTCGTAGTTAACAAGAAAAAGTTGCGCGCAACAGCGCGTTCATCCGCTGTCAGTTCGACGGTCCGCGCCGATCGCCCTTGCTCCAGCGCCGGTTGAATCTTATCGAGAACTTCCAACTCCGCTCGCGCGACCTTGTCTCCACCCTTCAAAGTCTTCTGCGCCTTCTCACGACGTCGTTCAACTGTCGCCAGATCCGCTAACGCGAGTTCAATCTGAATCGTCTCAATGTCACGCACCGGATCGACCGATCCTTCAACGTGAATCACGCTCTCATCTTCAAAACAACGAACCACCTGGACCACCGTATCCGTCTCGCGAATATTAGCGAGAAACTGATTGCCCAAACCTTCACCCTTCGATGCACCACGCACCAATCCTGCGATGTCAAGAAACTCGACAGTCGCAGGCACGATCACTTCCGTTTTCACCAGACGCGCCAACGGTTCGAGGCGTTCATCAGGAACGGAAACGACGCCGACATTCGGTTCGATTGTCGCGAAAGGATAGTTCGCCGCAAGTGCAGCCGTCTGCGCCGTGAGCGCGTTGAAGAGGGTCGATTTGCCCACGTTGGGCAGACCCACAATACCTGCTCGTAACATTATTTGCCTCGCACGAAAGCTAACCTATCTTGCTGGAGTTGTCGATCCCGGTATAATTCCCAGTCCGAATAATGATTGCCTCTTTTGCACTGGCCTTACTGGTTACCTTTAGCGGTACCCTTGCGACTTACCTCTACGATGAAAACGCATCGTTAGGCGCGCGCGTGTGTGCGGGAGCTTGTCTCGGACTGACGGTCTTTAGCCTGCTCGGTTTCCTCGTTGCGTCCATCGTCGGACTGACCGGCGCCGCGATCATCATCAGCACTGCGATCACTTGCAGCCCGTTGGCGCTCCTGATCGATCCCGCTACGACGAAACGTTTGAAACACGATCTCGACGCGGCGACCACCTTCGCCCGGCACGTGTTTCTGCGGCCTGAGAAGGAAACAGTCGGCTACTTTCTTTTTTATGCGGGGACGATCTTCATTCTGTGGAAGGTATTCAGCCGTGCGGTCATCGAAGAAGCCGGGGGCATAAGCACCGGGCTGCTAAACAACTTCGGCGATCTGCCATTCCATCTCAGTGTCATTACCAGTTTTGCGTACGGAAATAACTACCCACCCGAAGATCCCACGTACGCTGGTGTCAGTTTTACTTACCCATTTCTCTCTGATTTTGCCTCTGCGATCTTCGTACGCTGTGGCGCGAGTCTGCGCGAAGCGACGTTCATCGTAAGCTTCATACTGGCAGTAGCATTCGTTGGTTTGCTGCACCGGTGGGCGCTGGTGATGCTTCGCGACAAACTCGCGGCGATCATTACACCTTTGATCGTGCTGTTGAATGGAGGCTTCGGCTGGTACCTGTTATTTGAAAAGGCGGCAACTGGAGAGGGTGGTCTGTGGGGCGTGTTGATGGACCTCCCACCTTCCTTCACGGTAATTCCCGAGACAACCTGGCGTTGGGGCAACGCGATCTCCGCGCTCCTCGTTCCGCAGCGTGGATTTCTGATGGGACTACCGCTCGCCGTCATCGCGTTTACTCAATGGTGGCTCGCACTCGAAAAAGATAGCGACGCGCAAAAGCGTGAAGCCGAAGCGAAGAAGACGAAACTACGCCGGCCGATGCCTGTACCTGAACCGTTTGACTCGCGTTTTCCTCTGCGCACGCGACGCATGATCGCCGCGGGAGTTGCGGCGGGCCTGTTGCCGTTGGTCCATGCTCACAGCTTCATCGTTGTGATGGGCATGGCAGCATGCCTGGCATTGATCCATATCCGCTGGCGCGAATGGTTTACTTTTTTCGCCGTTGCCTCGGCGATCGCGATTCCGCAGCTACTCTGGTCCACATTGAACAGCGCTGTCGACGCGAGTACGTTCTTCGCGTTCGAGTTGGGTTGGGACCACGGCCCGGAAAACCCTGTCGTGTTCTGGTTCATGAACACCGGGTTGTTCATTCCATTGATCGTGGCGGCAATACTGTTGAAGACGAACGGCTATCTCGTTGGAAAACGAATTCTGCTCTTTTATTTGCCGTTTACGCTCTGCTTCATCGTCCCAAATTTTCTTAAGATGGCGCCTTGGATTTGGGACAACATCAAGGTCCTTTATTACTGGTGGCTCGCGTCGGCGCCGGTGGTCGCATTGCTGTTGGCGTGGCTTTGGCGACGCGGTCGATACCTGCGCGCGGCTTCGGTGCTGCTCTTTGTAGTCGTCACTCTTGCTGGCGCGCTCGATGTCGTGGGAATCGCATTTCGCGACGTTAAGTACGGCATCTTTGACGCTGCGGGTGTGCAATTCGCGGAGCGAGTAAAGCAAATAACTCAACCACGGTCGTTGATAATTCATGCGCCGGTGCACAACACGCCAGTTTTTCTCACCGGCCGGCGGTCGCTCATGGGTTATCCCGGACACATCTGGACTCACGGACTCGAGTTCGTGCAACGCGAGGGCGAAATCAAACGCATCTATCTTGGTTCGCCTGACGCACTACAGCTACTCAACAATTACGGTGTGGATTATGCTGTGATTGGACCACAGGAGCGCATCGTGACTCCGCCGAACGAACAGTTCTTTTTGCGCTTCGAGAAGGTAGAACAAGTTGGCGAATACAGCCTCTACAAAATCAGGTAAGAAAAAAGGGAAGCAGCAAACCGCGGTTGGAAACAAGTCCGCCGCGCCCGCGCCTTCCGCAGGTGTTTCCTCCGATATTCCTGAACGCGTTTGGCAGATTAGTGTGATTGCGATCCTGCTCATCGCGGCGGTCCTCAGGTTCTACGATCTCAATCTCGTTCCGTTGCATCACGACGAAGGCGTTAATGGAAACTTCCTGGTGAAGCTCGTGCGCGAAGGCGCGTACAAATACGATCCGGAAAACTATCACGGCCCAACCCTCTATTACTTTGCCGCCTGGTTTCCCTGGTTGACGCGGTTACTGTTCGGCACCGCTGCACGCGATCATTACGGACTGACGACGATCACAATCCGTTGTGTACCTGCGCTGTTTGGTCTTGCGACTATCGGTCTCGTATTTCCGCTGCGTCGCCGGCTGGGAACGATCGCGACGTTGTCGGCAGCGATGCTGTTGGCTGTTTCTCCCGGTGCGGTTTATTTGTCGCGTTACTTTATTCACGAGACGCAGTTTGCTTTCTTTACCCTCGGCATAGTCGTCGCGGGTCTTCGTTTCTACGACACGCGCAATCCGACCTGGTTAGTGCTGGCGAGTGCGTCGGCGGCGCTGCTGTTTGCGACAAAAGAGACCGCGATGATTTCGATGGGCGTGTTGCTTATCGCCTTCGGTTTGACACACATCTACCTCCACTTTTTTGGCAAAGCACTTCTGCCATCTGGCAAAAGTCGGAGATATGGCGCGCAGCAGGAAAGTGCGTTCAGAACGTTCTTCGACGAGTTTGGGAGAACGAACCTCCTGATCTCAGCCGCGATTGCGATCGCAGTTTTTCTGTTTCTCAACATTCTGTTTTACTCGTCGTTCTTTAAAAACGCGCAGGGAATTAGCGACGCACTAAAGACATTTCAGATCTGGACCAAGACCGGCCAAACGGCGCACGTGCATCCGCTGATGACGTATTTTTTGTGGCTGTTTCGACAGGAGTCGCCGCTGTTGTTGCTTGGAGTCATGGGCGCGTTCGTGATCGTGTTGAAACCGAAGAATACCCTCGCCCTGTTTTCGGCGCTTTGGGCATTTGGGCTGATTGCGGCGTATTCTTTGATCCCCTACAAGACACCCTGGCTGGTCGTTGAACTTTATCCCGCCGCTCGCGTTGATCGCCGGTTACGTGATCCAGCAGATCTGGGAATTCGAGCGTCCTCACTTTCGAATTGTCGCGATGGTGTTGTTCATCGCCGTGGGTGTGAGCACGTTTCAGAGCATCGATCTGAACTTCATAAACTACGACAACGACGATACTTATTACGTCTATGTTTACGCGCATACGCGGCGGGGGATGTTGGACCTCGTAAGAAACGTCGAGCAGATCGCGAAGGAAAGAGACGGCGAGCAAACGGGCATCACGATTGTGAGCCCAGACTACTGGCCACTCCCGTGGTATCTGCGCGATTACAAGCGCACGGCTTACTTCGCACAGATGGCCCCGTCGACCGAGCCCCTCATCATCGCGAAGGACATCCAGAAGGCCGAGATGGAAGCGAATTTCGGGGAACTCTATCGCCACGTCCCCTCGAACGATTCGGACGGAGCCTTCGAGTTGCGCCCCGGCGTTCGGTTGCTTCTCTACGTCCGGCGAAACCGTCTCTAGGACCGAAGCAAAACTCCGGTCTTAAGCACTCGTAACTAACCTTGCTTCTCACTTCAATAACAACAGCGCACTTCATGTTGTGGTTGACATTCTAAGCGTGTCGCACTTATAGTGGCTCACCCGTCGTACGCTCTTCGGAATCTCGCGCTCGAGGTCCCGAGCTGGCCCGAAACAGAGCTGTTTAGACCTAATGTTCAAACTGCAACGCCTGGAAATCACTGGGTTCAAATCCTTCGCCGATTACACTGAAATAGTCTTCACAGGGGACGGAATCACCGCCATCGTCGGCCCTAACGGCTGCGGTAAGAGCAATGTCGCGGACGCGATTGCCTGGGTCCTCGGCGAGCAGCGCGTTAAGCACCTGCGCGGCGGCGAGATGAAAGACGTCATCTTCCAGGGCTCCCGTAACCGTCCTCCCAGCGGCATGTCGGAAGTCGTCATGCACCTGGTCCGAGACGAAGTCGATACACCCGAGCCCGATATTGAAGATATCGATTCGACGTTGGAGAAGATCGACGATCGGCTGGTAACCATCGATCCTGTCCTCGCGCAAGAACTCGCGCCGGACCCAGAAGCTACTGTACCGGCGGAAAGCACCGATGCTGCGCCGGTTGCGGCTGCCGCTCCAAAGACGCCACACAAACGACACTGGCGCCGCCGAAATTTGGCCCTCGAATTCGCACCGGGTGAAGCGGTCTCCGTTACGCGCCGGCTCTATCGCTCCGGCGAGAGCGAGTACCTACTGAACGACAAAATCTGTCGTCTGCGTGACATTCAGGATCTCTTCTCCGGCACCGGACTCTCCGGTGGTCACTACGCCATCATCGAACAGGGACGCATCGGTCAGATTCTTTCGGCCAAGCCGATGGATCGTCGCACGATCATCGAAGAGGCAGCAGGGATTACGAAGTTTCGGGTGCGGCAACGAGCCACCGAGGCGCGGCTCGAGAATGCCCGCTCCAATCTCTCGCGCATTTCGGACATCGTCTCCGAGATCGATCGGCAGGTGAACAGTTTGCGCCGTCAGGCCGCGAAGGCCCGTCGTTATGGCGTGTTGCGCGAAGAATTGCGCGAGTTGCTGCGGCACGTTTACGTCGCGGAAGATCGCAAGCTCGCCGCAGTACTTGAAGACACGGATTCGAAGCTCTCCGAAGTCACGGAACTCGAACTCGCCATCGCGGGCGATCTCACGAAACGTGAAGAAGCAGCCCGATCGGCAACGCAGGAAGCTCGAAATCTCGAGGATGAATTAGCGACGGTGCGCGCCGCGGCTGCTGAAGCCGTGTTGCAACGCGATCGCCAGGCTCGCGAGTGCGTCTATCAACAGGAGCAACTGAGCGAGATCGAAAAGCGGCGTGGGGAAGTTACGGGTGAGATTGAAGGTTTGACGTCGCGCCTCGTGTTGATTGAAGCCGAATGTTTGCGGCTGCAACAGGAAGACGCCCGGTTGCGTGAGGAGTCTGACCGCAGCGCCTCCGAACTGCGAACGGCTGAAGAGTCATACGCCGGGAAACTCGCCGGAGCGACGTCAGCCGAATCCGAAATCGAAAATGCTCGCGCCGAGCTGCTTTCGCAAACCGCAATCGCCGAGCGAGTTCGCGAGATTGCACGCCAACTCGAAAGCACGCTCGAGCGTCTCGGGCAACAAGCTGAAGGTTTAGCCCGGGAAGGTGATCGCGCCGCCAGCCAACACGCGGAACGAAAGCTCGAAGCTGAGTCGCTCGCACGCGAACTCGGCGACGCTCGCGCGCGCGTGACGCGTCTTCAGGTCGAACGCGAAACAGCGGTCGAAGCCGTGGTTCGTGGACACGAAGCCGTCAGCGATACAGAAGCCCAACTGACGCACGTGCGCGACGAACACTCGCGCGCCAGTCACCGGCTCGAAAGTCTGAAGAGAGTTGGACCACCGGCGTGCTTATTACTCGCCCGCGGTTCAGCTCGTTTTCTCTTCTGACGACACACCACGTAATTTTCATTTCATCGGCACACTCGCAGATGCATTGAATGTCGACGCGAAGTGGGAACGCGCAGTTGAAGGCGTGCTCGGTTCGTCCTTGCAGTCGGTCGTTGTGCCGACGCCTGACGACGCGGTGCGCGCGGCGCAATGGTTACGAGAGAACAATGGTGGCCGAGCGAGTTTCCTGGTCGCCGGTCTGCACGGTGGTAGTGATGAAGCCGAAGCGGTTCTAACAACTACGCTCGCTTGCCGTCTCGAAGAACGTCCTGCACTTGCGAACGGCCAAACCGAACACTTCCGCGAAGATCTTCGCATCTCCGATCTGCTCGGCGCGCCACAGCAACTCGTTACGGTCCTGAAGCGGACGATGCCGCAAAGGATGAACGCGAGACTTGCGGCCAATCTCGACGACGCAATGCTTCAGTCGATCGCCACCGGTGAGACGTACGTTACGTTGAACGGCGATTGGATCTCGAGCGGACAGTTTGTTAGCGCCGGCCACGCACGCGACCTCGAGGAAGGGGCAGGACTACTCGCGTTCAAACGCGAATTGCGTGAACTGGAAATGCGTGCGCACACGCTCGCGGGAGAAGTTGATTTGGCGGCTACGGCTGCCAGAGAAGCACGCTCGCGGCTAGTCGGCCTGGAAGACTCCGTCGTTACTCTGAACGAAGCCATCGGTCGCGAAGAGCGCGAAGCGATCCAGCAGCAACATACGGTTAGCGGTCTCGAACAGGAAGTCGAACGAGCCGAGCGCCACATGCGCGTGGTGGGCCAGGACTCGCTGCGCGTCGAAGAGGAACGGATCGAAATCGAGCAACGACGAGCGAACGCCTTGGCCGAAGCGGAAACCGCGGAAGCCGCGCGCGAAGCAGCGGCCGACAACGTGATTCGCGCGTCAGCATTGTTGGCCGACCTGCGTCGCGAAGCGGAACTCGAAAGCGAATCGCTTGCGGGTCAACGTGCAAGCGCCGCCGCTGCCGCCGAACGACGTCGCAGCACAACCGCCGAATTGCGGCGCATCGAAGGCGAACTCGCCGACTTCGCCGCCCGCGTGCAACGTTATCGCATGGACCTCGCGGAAATGAACGGCCGCGCCGAGGAACTAAAAGTTTCCATCTCGGATCTCGAGTTCAAGGCGAGTACCGTTGAAAGCGATCGCGCTCGCGAAGAAGAGCAGATCACCGATCTTTCCAATCGTTTGCAACAAGCGCGACGGCAGGCAGACGAATGCTCGACCGAACTTTCAGAGCTAAACCGCCAGGCAGCGGAAGTTCGCGATTCACGTGCGGGCCTTGAAGTGCAACGCGCCGAAGCGCACGCTCGGCAAACGTTCGTTCACGAAAACTGTCAGACCGAGTTGGGCCAGTCGCTCGAAGATCTCGCACGCGAACTCACCCTCGCCGACGAGTTCGATCTCGACATGAGTCACAAGCGAGTTGAAGAACTGCGCACGCGGCTCGAGGGTTTTGGCGGCGTCAACATGATGGCGCTCGAAGAGCTCGCGGAAGCGGAAGAACGTTTGTTGTTCCTTACCGTCCAACGGCAGGACATCATCGAAGGCATCTCGGCGACCGAAGAAGCGCTGCGCGAGATCAAACGTCGCTCACGCGAACGTTTCCGTCACGCGTTCGAACAGATCAACAAGAACTTCAGCGTCCTGTTCCAGGAGCTGTTCGGTGGCGGCCGTGGCGAGATGAGCTTGATCGATGCGGACGACGTGTTGGAGTCGGGCATCGACGTGGTGGCCCAACCACCGGGCAAACGCTTGCAGAACGTGCTTCTACTTTCGGGTGGCGAGAAGGCGATGGCCGCGCTCGCGCTCGTGTTGGGTATTTTCCACTATCGGCCCGCGCCGTTCTGTCTGCTGGACGAAGTCGACGCGCCACTTGACGAAGCGAACGTAGGACGCTTTACTGATAAGGTCCTTCAGATGGCCGCCGACACGCAGTTTATCGTGATCACTCACAATAAACGGACGATGGAGATGGCGCGCGCGCTTTACGGCGTAACGATGGAGGAGGTAGGCGTTTCGAAGTTAGTGTCGGTAAAATTTGAGTGAATAAACGAAAATCAATTACGCAAGGCCTCCCCGCCGCGCTCCTGATTTTGGGCGCGGCGATTTTTACTTACGCGCAAAATCCAGGACCGACGAAGCACAATACGCGGCCGACACAAACGGCAACGACTCCGGATGCGGTGACGGAGAGCAAGACCGAGGCTGTCAAATACTCGTATGAGTTCTCTCAGCCGAAGTTCGTCATCAAACACATCGTGCTGGAACACGATGCGAACGGGCGCGGCACCGTTAAGTTCGAACGCATGAACGAAGACACCCCAATCGTCGAGCCGCTCGCACTTTCAACCGCAGCGCTTGCGCGCATCAACGCCGCGTGGCAGGGGCTTCAGTTTTTGGACTCCAACACAGACTATCAAGCCGATAAGCAGTTTCCGCATCTCGGCACGATGCGCATCGGCATGGAGCAGGGAACGCGAAAACGTGTCGCGGAGTTTAATTGGACCAACAACACTAACGCGGAAATTCTGATCAACGAGTATCGACGTGCCGCCGATCAGGCCATCCTTATTTTCGACATCTCGGTCTCGCGCGAGAACCAGCCGCTGAATGCGCCAAAGTTGATGGAAGTGATGGAGTCGCTGATGAAGCGCAATGGTCTTTCCGATCCGGAACAGTTGCTGCCCTTGCTAAAGGAACTCAGCACCGAAGAACGCATTCCCTTGATCGCGCGCAATCACGCGCTGCGGATCATGAAAAAGATCCGTGGCAAATGAAGCCTCGCAAAGTCCTGCGGCAATAGCCCGAACACAGGCGGACGACGGCGCTCAACTAACGCATCCGGATGTTCTGGACGCAGACGTTCGCTGGCGTTCGGAAAGGCTGTTTACCGCGGAAGAACTGAACTTCGAGACTCCGGCGGCAGCGGTGGACTGGATGAATAACCTGAGTCGTCGCCCGGATCACGAACAACTGCGTCCGGCCGTGCTGAGTCTCAAGCGCGAGCTTGAATCGGTAGTAGCCAGTGAGCGGAGCAGGCAAAAGGACCGCCAACTCGCCCGGGAAATAGGCCAGTGGCTGACGGTCTGGCTGCAAAATCCGGCGATTTTTGACGATTGGTTCGAACTGCGCCGAAATACCCACGAGTTCATTCAGTTATTCGGCTCGTAAAGCGTTTCCCCGCCCACATTTTGGAACTTTTATCGCATGCCCAGCGAATACCCATGTCTGTCAATCGCATTTGGGCACATGAATCTGAAAAGCGAACCTGGTGATAGCGAACTGCTGCGGTCAATGCTGGCCGGAGATGAGGAGGCCCTCGCTCTCCTGTATCGACGGCGGCAGGGAAGCGTCTACCGGTTCGCTTTGCAGATGAGCGGCTCAAAACCGATCGCGGAAGACGTCACGCAGGAAGTGTTTCTGTTCCTGATGCGCGAAGGACATGTATTCGATCCCGCGCGCGGGACGCTGAATGCATTCCTGCTGGGTGTGGCGCGAAATCATGTGTTGCGCCGGATGCGCGTTGACCATTTCTTGACTCCGATCGGCGACGATGACGAGACGGAAGTGAGTGTCGCAGTACTGGAAACAGCCTTGCGTCCAATCGAGGATCTGGCGCGGGCGGAGACGATCGAGCTAGTCCGCAAAGCCGTGCTCAGTTTACCGGCGAAGTATCGTGAAGTGGTTGTGTTATGCGAACTCCAGGATGTGAGTTATGGAGAAGCGGCCGAGATTCTTGGTTGTGCGATCGGTACCGTTCGTTCGCGTCTACATCGCGCGCGCGCGTTGTTGCTTGCAAAGTTGCGGCGGTCAGAACAGGTTGATGATGCGACTTCAGCGACATTGAAGTCAGCGGGGTGTTTCGCATGAACTCTCAAAGATCAGATGAAGAAATATTGACGAGTGGCTTGCAGTTGCTCGCCGAAGAGATGGCGTCGCATGACGCGCCTCCGGAAATCGAACAGAAGTTACGCGAGGCGTTTCGCGCTCGCGCGGTGGTTGTGCCGATGCCGGTTACGCGGAAATACACGCGTTATTGGGCGGCGGCAATCGCGGCGATGATTTTGATTGCAATCAGTGTTATTGCGCTTCGGTCTCGCACTGGTCCACCAAAACCAATGAACGCTCAACAGACAGCTCCTGCACAGATCCAAAAGGAAGAACCGCGCCCGGTTCTCGAAACACCAAAAGTGGAGGAAGTCGTCGCGCAGAAACCACGCCGTCGCACGGTACGCCGGCCTGCAAACAACGCAATCGCGAACCATGTGAATCGCGAGATCGCCACCGACTTCATGCCGCTCGGATATCTCAATCCAGCGACGCTGGAGGACGGCGGACAGATCATTCGCGTCGAGCTCCCGCGCTCGTCACTGGTGAACTTCGGCTTGCCGGTAAACATGAACCGTTATCACGAGAAAGTAAAAGCCGATGTCTTATTAGGGGCCGATGGGTTGGCCCACGCCATACGTTTTGTTCAATAAGGTGATCCGGCGATGCCGGATCGAAAGGAATGACCGAGATGAGAAAAGTATTCGTAACGTTTGCAGTTTTGCTGTTGGCTGGGACGACGGCGTTCGCGCAGACGGCGCAGGATGTCGTGATCCAGCAAACGCGTGTTCAGGGTCCTCCAGGAGCGCCGTTGCCTCCTATGCCGGACGGTAATTTCTTATTCGTCGCAGCCGAAGGTTTTGAGGGCAAGGTCGTAAAGGGAGCTCCTTATTCAGGGGAAGCTGTGACGGAGCACGTTCGAGTGCTCGCCGACGGCAATCGCATCGTCAACAGGTTCGCCAGCGCGGTTTATCGCGACGGCGAGGGCCGCACGCGGCGAGAGCAGACACTTAAGGGTCTGAATAACATGCTTGGAAACGGACAAGAGCCGTTGCAAATCATCTTGATCAACGATCCGGTTGCGGGCGTTACTTACTCGCTCGATTCACGCTCACGCACCGCGATCAAGAGCGTTCCGTTCAAGCTCGAGTTAGGACCGAAGGGGGCGACCGGCGCTGATGTTGAAGGCCGTCATTTCGAATTCAAAATCGCGCCGCCCAACGGAAACACCGGGACGATGATCATTACTTCGCCAGCGGGCTCGCCCGCGCCACCGCCTGAAGCGCGGATTCAGGTTCAACGAACGGAACAGATCAATGTTGCCTCAGGGAGCGCCGGCGCCAGCTACTCCTTCCAGCGGACTCAGCCGGTACCAAACGCCAGCAAAGTCACGCAAGAACTTGGCAAACAGATTATCGAAGGCGTTGAAGCTGAAGGGAAACGAACCACGATCACTATTCCAGCCGGTGAGATTGGCAACGAGCGTGCGATAGAGGTCGTCAGCGAACAGTGGTATTCACCGGAGTTGCAGTTGGTGGTGATGACTCGTACGAGCGATCCGAGGTCGGGTGAGACGACCTACAAACTCACGAACATTAATCGCAGTGAACCGGCCAGGACTCTCTTCGAAGTACCATCTGATTACACCGTCAAAGATAGTCTTCACATCGGCGGCGGGCCTCTTGTTCCGCGCGTCCGCAAGCTGACCAGGCCGGAGTGACCCGGTCATTGGTCATATATCATTTGCCATCGGTCATTTCTCATTTAAATGAAAAATGAGAAATGACCAATGAGCAATGTAAAATGACCTACTCCTCTTCTTCACCACCTTTTATTCTTCCCTCAGCCCGCGACTGCTCCACAATCTTTTGGGCCAACTGACCGGGAACCGGATCGTAGTGTGAAAACTGCATGTGAAACGAACCGCGTGCGGCAGTGATCGAGTTCAGCGTCGATTGGTAGTTCAACATCTCCGCCATCGGCACCTGCGCTTTGATCACCTGTTGCTTGCCCATCGTTTCCATTCCCTGCACGCGTCCGCGACGTGAATTGAGATCGCCCATGATGTCGCCGCTGTACTCCTGCGGCGCGGCGATATCGACGTCCATTATCGGCTCCAGCAGTGACGGTTTCACTTTCTCCATCGCCGCACGAAACGCCTTGCGTCCTGCCGCGCGGAACGAGTGTTCGTCAGAGTCGACCGGGTGGAACGAACCATCCACGAGTTGCACTTTAAAATCGACTAGCGGATAACCGGCAATCGCGCCCGATTGTGCCGCCTCGACGATTCCTTTCTCAATCGCCGGACGAAACTGCTGCGGCACCGAACCGCCGAAGATCTTGTCTTCAAACACAAAGCCACCGCCACGCGGCATCGGCTCGAACACGCACTTGCAGTCGCCAAACTGCCCGCGGCCGCCGGTCTGTTTCTTGTGACGACCCTGAACTTCCGCGCGCTGTGTGATCGTTTCCTTGTACGGAACTTTCGGCGGATGCAGGGTCACCTCCACGCTGTAACGCTTCTTTAGTTTCTCGACAACTGTTTCGACGTGCAGTTGTCCCGAACCGGAAAGCAGAAACTCCTTCGTCTGCGCATCGCGACTGAAATGCAGCGCCTGATCTTCTTCAAGAATCTTGTGCAACGCGACGCTGATCTTCTCTTCGTCCTGCCGCGACTTCGGCTCGATCGCAAAGGCGATTGCCGCTTCCGGATACTCAACCGGGTCGTAAACGATCTGCGCCTGTTTGTCGGACATCGTGTCGCCCGTTTGGGTTTCTTTCAACTTCACACAGGCGATGATGTCGCCGGCATGAACTTCAGCCACCTTGTCGAGTTGTTTGCCCTGCACTGTGTGCAGCGCCCCGAGTCTTTCCATGACGCCGCGCGTCGAGTTGAACGTGTTGGCGTCGGTCTGCACGTGGCCACTGATGACCTTGAAAACGTTGATGCGGCCCGCAAACGGATCCGCGATCGTGCGGAAGCAATAAGCCGAAAACGGTTCGCTGTCGCTGTACTTGCGTCCGATGCGTTCGGCGTCCGGACGCGCATCGACCTGCTTGCCCCATTCCTGTTCGTGGTGCGCCGGATCCGGAGCGTAATCGACGAGGCCATTTAGCAACGCGCGTAGTCCGACCTGAGTGATGCTCGAAACAGCAAACACCGGGCAGAGTTTGCTCTGCGCGATCGCATTGTTGATGTTCGGGAGAATGTCTTCTTCGTCGAGCGTGCCGTTTTCGAAATACTTCTCCATCAGTTGATCGTTCGACTCGGCAACCAGTTCGACGAGCCGCTCGCGCGTCTTGTCAACGATGTCGCGTCCTTCGCTTGGAATATCGATCTCTTTCGCTTGCCCGTCCGCGCCCAGCTCGTAGGCTTTCATGTGGACCACATCGACGACGCCGCGAAAATCCTTCTCCTTCCCGATGGGTAACGTAAAAGGAATGATTGCTCTACTGAAAGTATTTTGCGCGGTCTGGAGTGCGGAGCCGAAGTCCGCATGTTCTTTATCGAGCTTGGTGATCACCATGACGCGCGGGACCATGAACTCGTTCGCATAGGCCCACGTCTTTTCTGTTTGCACTTCCACGCCCTTGACGCCGTCGACGACGACGATCGCGCAATCTGCTACGCGCAGCGCGGGTCGCGCATGGGAAACGAAGGCTGCGTAACCAGGCGTGTCGATAAAATTGAGCTTTGTTTCGCGATGTTCGAGATGTGCGAGTGAAGTATTGAGTGTGATCTTACGAGCAATGGAATCTTCTTCATGATCCGTGACTGTGGTGCCTTCATCCACCTTACCCCAGCGCGGTGTGGCTCCGGCGACGTAGAGAAGCGAACTTACCAACTGCGTCTTCCCTGCGTCGCCATGTCCAATGACAGCAAGGTTGCGAATGGCTTCAGTCGGATAGACTTTCATAACGTTTGATTCCTTTCAGGCATGGGAATTTTGGCGATGTTTTCCGTGAATTTAGGCCAGTAATTTAACCAACCGACACAAGCAAATCAAGTTGACTGTTATTCGGTTGCAAATCCGTGTTCGAGGGGTGTTCAGCCATCTTTTGGCCTGCAAATCGCATCTGAAACTGTCGGAATAGGAGTGGAAGGAAAGTCATGTATAACCGGAAGTTTTTGTCGTTGGCGGTGGCGCTCGTGATTGCGATTGCGACGCTCGGAGTAGCTTCTGCCGAATCAAATAGTGATAGTGAAACTTTGCAAACAATCGAGCCGCTGAACCTCGCGGTCCTGATCCAGGACGACTTGGTGCCGCAAGTGGGCAGCGAACTCGGTGTAACACGCGAGTTCATTCGTTCACTGCCGAAGGGATCGCAAGTTATGGTTGGTTACATAACTTCGGGTTCACTTCAGGTCAGGCAATCTTTTACGACGGACCTCGATAAGGCCGCGCGATCGTTGCGCGTACCGATCGGCAGCACGACTGCTTCGCCGTACAATCCGTATGTTGAAGTGATCGAAGCGTTGAAGAAGTTCAAGAACGAAGGATCTACCAACGCGAACGCCATACTACTGATCTCTGATGGTCTGGATACGTCGCGAGGATTCGACTCAACCGCGGCGGGACACACGCTCGATATCGAGCGCGCGATTAAGCGAGCCAACGAGCTCCGCGTCGCAGTGTTCAGCTTCTACGCGCCGTCAGTTGGTTTGACGAGCCGCAGCCGTTTGGCCGCGAGCTACGGACAGAGTTCGCTCAACAGGATCAGTAACGAGACTGGTGGCCGGGCGTTCTTTCAGGGTACCACTGGGTTCGTCACGTTCGATTCATACTTCGATCGGCTGCGCGAGCAGTTGAACCGTCAGTACGCTCGAGCGCGCTAAAACTTAGTCCATCCCCCATTGAATCCGTGTTCGTTTAATCGACGAACACGGATTTAATCTTTTGCTTGGCGGCGAGAAGGTACGGTGGTAGAGTTAATGGCGGTCGGCCCACATCACAAACGCCCAAACATCAGTGCGCGAATATTGTCTCATCGTCGAAGGCGCCTATCTTTCCGAATCTGAGGCTGAGCATGCTCTGCGCGACCCGTTCATCGAAGACTGGGTTGAGCAAACCGGCCGTTTCCGCCTTCACAACATGGACGAGATCCTGATCACGCCGGGCGTGACTCTCGGACAGCTCGGTATCGTCATGCTCGACGATCGCGTATTTGAGATTGCCAGCACCGATCCTGACCATCCACTGACGGAACATACCGCCAAAGGTGTTGCCGAAGCGTTGCGGCGTCAGGACATGTTCGACGAGATCACGACCGAGCCACGTGAGGAAGCGTAGTTGTAATGGCTGACTCGTTTCCGACGTTCCTTGGCGATCGCGTTCGGATTCTCACCGGCGACATTACAACTCACGACGTAACTGCGATCGTAAACGCTGCCAACTCAACGTTGCTCGGCGGCGGTGGCGTGGACGGCGCGATTCACAGGACCGGTGGTCCACAGATCCTCGCCGAGTGTAAACAGATTCGGGAAACCACTCATCCCAACGGTTTGCCAACCGGCGAGGCCGTGATCACCACCGGCGGAAATCTTTCAGCGCAGTACGTGATTCACACCGTCGGGCCTATTTACGGCCGGAACCCTGCGCGTGAAGCGGAACTGCTCGCCGCGTGTTATCAAAACTCTTTGCGGCTCGGGCGCCAGTACGCAATTTCGTCCATCGCTTTTCCCTCAATCTCCACGGGCGCGTACGGATATCCCAAGCCCGAAGCCGCCGCGATTGCGTCCCAGTCAATTAAGGATTTCCTCAGCGCCGACAACCACATACAGGAAGTGCGGCTGGTCTTTTTTCAACCCCGCGACGCGCGGGTATTTCTGCAGTACCAGAAATTCGAGTAGACTCTCTCGTTTTGTTTTCTACATCCTACGCAAACCTAATAATCACGAATGTCACTTTTGCCGCTTGAACCTTTAGCCTGGAATTATTGGTGGAGTTGGGCGCCGGACGGCGCTGCCGTTTTTCGCGATCTTGATCCGGAGCTTTGGGAAGAATACGAACACAATCCACGAGAACTGTTGGCGAGGGTTTCTCCTTATCGACTAGCAGAGATATCTAGCGACCCAGTTTATCTGGAACGCGTTCAACGGCTGGCTCAACGTTTCGACACTTACATGAGCGCGGCGCCAGCTTCGACAACCGCGATCACACGCGAACATCCAGTCGCTTACTTTTGTGCCGAGTTTGGTATACACAACTCGTTACCACTTTACTCCGGGGGTCTCGGTATCCTGGCCGGCGATCACTTGAAGTCGGCAAGCGATCTCAACCTGCCGCTGGTTGCTGTTGGTTTGCTTTACCGTTACGGCTACTTTCGCCAGCGGCTTCGCAACGATGGCTGGCAGGAAGAACACTACGGCGAGACACACCCGAACGATCTACCACTCACGTTAGTGAAAAGTGACGACGATAAGCCGCTGCGGATCGAGGTGTTGATTCGCGAGCGTAATGTGTTGGCCCAGGTGTGGCGTGCGGCCGTTGGTAGAGTCACGCTTTATCTGCTGGACACAAACATTCCGGAGAATGTTGAGACGGATCGTTGGGTCACGGGTCATCTTTACGGTGGTGATCGCGAGACGCGCATTGTTCAGGAGATGTTGCTCGGTATCGGCGGCGTTCGTCTGTTGCGAAAGCTTGGCGTCACTCCGCATGTGTTTCATCTGAATGAAGGTCATTCCGCGTTTTTGACGTTGGAGTTGGCGCGCGAAGTTATCCAGTCTGAACGACGCGGTTGGTCAGAAGCGGTGGACGTTGTTCGCCGGCAGTGTGTTTTCACAACGCACACGCCGGTTGCGGCTGGAAATGACGAGTTCGACGCGGCGCTCGTGACGCGCGTGTTTGGAGCTTCGTACGCACGTGATCTGGGGCTGACCGAGGAGGAGTTCCTCGCGCTGGGACGCGTCGATCCCAACAACAACACTGAGCGATACGGATTGACGCCGCTTGCGATTCGTATGTGCCGCTCGACGAACGGTGTCAGCCGCAAGCACGGCGAAGTTTCGCGCGCGTTGTGGCAGAAGTTGTTTCCGGGAAAGACTGTGTCTGACGTTCCGATTACGCACGTTACCAACGGCGTTCATGTGCCGACGTGGATCTCGCCGTTACTGCGTTGGGTGTTCGAGAAGTACATGGGCGAGGACTGGGACGCGAAGCTGCTGGACCAGGGTGCGTGGAGTGATGCGGTGGCGCGGATCACTGATGAAGACCTGTGGTTTGTTCATTCGCAGTTGAAAGAGCGGTTAGTCGCTTTTGTTCAAACCCGCGCGCCGCAAACTTCGTTGAACCCATCGGCGCTGACAATCGGGTTTGCTCGTCGTGTTGCGGGTTATAAGCGGTGGGCGCTGTTGCTGACGGATAGGCAACGGTTGCTGCGGCTGATGAGTAATGAAGAGCGGCCGGTCCAGTTCATATTTGCCGGAAAAGCTCACCCGCAGGACGAGAGTTCGAAAAGAGTGCTGCAACAGTTGGCCCAATGGAAATACGATCCGGCTGTAAGCCGTCGCGCGGTGTTTCTTGAAGACTACGATCAGGAGATCGCACGCCAGTTGGTCCAATCGGTTGACGTGTGGTTGAACGTGCCACGGCGTCCGCAGGAGGCGTCGGGTACGAGCGGTGAAAAGGTTGCGATCAATGGCGGATTGAACCTTTCGATTCTCGATGGTTGGTGGATGGAGGGTTACGATAGGACGAATGGGTTTGCTATTGGGAATGGGATCGAGGGCGGCGAGGTTGATCAAATTGACGCGGCTGATGCGGAGTCGCTCTATCGCGTGTTGGAGCAGGAGGTCGTGCCGCTATACTACAATCGCGAGCAGGGCCTTCCGCGCCAGTGGATCGCAATGATGAGACGGGCAATCCTGACGCTCGCGCCGCAGTTCAATAGTAATCGCATGGTCGAAGAGTATGCCCGCAAGATTTACGCGTGATAAACTACACCGCCCTCTGTACTGAGCTGCTAAGTCCCGAATGAAATACTGCACCGCCTGCAACACAAAATACGAAGACAGCGTGAGCTTCTGTGCCTTAGACGGAGAGGTCCTCGAAGCCGATCCGGCGTCGATCGTCAATACCGTGCTCGACGGGCAATACCAGATGGAAGCGCTGTTGGGTAAAGGCGGTATGGGTGCAGTTTATCGTGCGCGGCACATCCTGCTTGGCGACCGCGTCGCGATCAAAGTTCTCCCTCCGGAAGTCCGGAACAACGCAGAATGGCTGCGAAGATTCAGGCGGGAAGGGCAAGCAGCCCGCCGCTTTCGTCATGCGAATGCGGTCACGGTTTACGATCTTCGCACCGCTGCCGACGGCACGATCTACATGGTGATGGAATATGTTGAAGGACATACTCTCGACCACGCCATCAAAACGCGCGGACGGTTTTCAGCCGCCGAAGCCTTTGAAGTTCTCACGCCAATCATGAGCGTGCTCGACACCGCCCACTCGATGGGCGTCGTGCATCGTGACCTCAAACCCGAAAACATCATGATCGGCAAGGCTGAGAACGGTCCTCCGGCAGTCAAACTGCTCGACTTAGGCATCGCGAAGTTGCGCGAAATTGCCGGCGATGAAAACAGCGGGAACACGGCGCTGACGATGGCCGGGCAGGTGCTTGGCACTCCTTATTACATGTCGCCTGAACAGTGGGGCGAGATCCCGCGCGATGGCAACGTAGAGATTGACGGGCGCGCTGATATTTACAGTCTCGGCTTAGTGTTCTACGAGATGATTCTGGGGCGTCGCTGTTTTTCGGGAAACACGTTGCATGAACTGCGACGCGAACACGTCGCCACAACACCGAAGCCGTTGCGTGAAGTCGCACCCGAAGTACCGCGTGCTTTCAGCGATGCTATCGAACGCGCGACCGCAAAAGACCGCGCGGACAGACAAGCGACGGCGGAAATGCTTGCCAGCGAGTTGCGCACGGCGTTGGACTCCGCACCCGCGCTCCAAAGCGGTGGCCAGGCACCGGCGCTCATGGAGACAGTGGCGATCAGCCGAGGCGACTCAGGAACGCAGTCGGACGTCAACGCGCCGACGATGATCACGATGGAGGGCGCGTCGGCAACATCCGTGCAGGCCGATCGGCCCGCAGCGACGAACGCAGCCACTGTTTTCGAACCCGCTCCACCGCCACCGGTTTCCGCACCCAAACCGCCGCCGAGCATGCCCGCCGCGACCGTAGCTGAATCCGCCCCGATTCCGTCGGTGGCGACGGTTCCGCAGATGCCGAAACGTACGGGGGAAATTCCGCAAGTCGCTCCCGCGGCGCCGTCGAAGAGCAAGGCGGGATTGTTTGTCGTTGCGGCTGTGTTGGTTGTGCTTCTTCTCGGAGGTGGCGTCGCGGGATTCCTGATCTGGAACAAGTCGAAATCAAATACGGTTGCGACGACCGGACCGGCAACCAATCCAAACGCACCTCCCGCTCCCCCGCGCGAGCTAACCAGCTACTGGATTGAACTGGCCCCGACAGCCGCCGGTGGGAAATCTGCGCGAGTTGCCGCACTCGTTCCCATCGCTTCGGGGACGGCGTTGAAGTTTCACTTTGTTTTCACTGAAGAAGGGTATCTGTATATATTCGGACCGGGCCCGGTTGGTAATCAGCCTACGGCGTTCCTGACAACGAAGCCGTCGCCGGATTCCGGCGTCACGAGCAATAAGGTGGTCCAGGGACGTGATTTCAGTTTTCCTAAAGGCGAAGGCAACGATCTAACGCTGGATAAGAATCCCGGTACAGATGTTTTCACTGTGATCTTTTCGAAAACCCTATTAACCACGCCGGCGTTCCTGACCGCACCTGTCAACGGCGAGCCATTGTCCGCCGCGCAGCAGGCCGAATTGAAAGCCTTTGCCGCCAAATACAAGGAAAAACCGCCGCTTACCGAGCATGACGATTCGACCGAGGGCGCACCGTCCGTGCGCGTCAAAGTGCCGCCTGACCAGACCGGCAATCCGATCGTCTTTGATATCCGTATTCAGCACAACTAGGCCCCCGGGCGGGTTCTGGAGGAGGAGACTTCGTGATGCGATTGAGTGCGATTCTTTTCGGGTTAGTTTTCATGTGCGCCGCCCTCGCGGTCGCAGTGCCACCGCAGGATGGTGAAGACGTGCGCGGCGCGTTTCTTACTTCGCGGCCGAAGGAGAAGAAGGCGAACACGAGTTCTACCAGGCCGATTAGAAAACGCCCCAAGGCAACGACGCCAGCGAAAACTCCCGGCGAAAAGACAACCGAGGGCGCAACAGCCTCCACAGGATCAAACGCAACAACTGGTACGACGGCGAAAATTGATTCGAAACCAGTCAATGTTCCGCGTCTCGGTATAGGTCTTACTCTGTTCTCTCGTGATTCAAACGGACTCGCAGTCCGCGTCGATCCGGGCCGCGTGTTTCAAAAAGGCGATCGCGTGCGCATCCTGCTGGAGACAAACAGCGACGGCTATCTCTACATCTTCAACCGAACCGACGATGGAGCGCCGGTCATGATCTATCCAAACGCAGAGCTCGACGAAGGCGGCAACTACATTCAAGCGCACGTGCCGTTTGAAATTCCCGCTCCCGACGCTGCTGAGGAACGGTTGCGCTGGTTTGCGTTTGATGAAAACACCGGCACCGAGAAAGTAATCTTTGTCTTCACTCGCGAGCCGTTGAAGGACGTTCCGATCGAAGATGATTTGCTCGCGTTCTGTCGCAACGGCAAATGTCCATGGCCGGTGGCGACTGGAGTTTGGGATGTCGTGGCGGCGCAAATGACGGAGACACTCAAAACCGATCGCAACGACCGCTTCGGCGGCGCACAGTCGACCGCCGAGAAGGACGCGTCTACTCGTGGTCTTGGACTCGCGAAGGACGATCCGCAACCGTCGTTGATCATGATGACGTCGTCGCGCAAACCGACGCTGGTTGCGACGCTTGAACTCATTCATAAGTAGTAGCTGTTTACCCGGAGGGATTTGATGAGTTATTCGAAATTTATTGCTTTGCTTTTGTGTGTTGGCATGTTGTGTGCGCCGCTCACGCAACCCGCGCACGCCAACGCGCCGGTTGTGCAACAAACCGATCAAGCCGGCGCCGCGTTGCGCGAAGGAAAGCGATTGCTGAAACGCGGGCGCGCCGATCAGGCGTTAATCCAATTCCGCACCGCTCTCAATTTTTACACGTCGGCGAAGAACAACAGTGGTATCGCCGCGACGCACAACGAGCTCGGCAATCTTTATATGCGTCAGGGCCAGTACCAGATCGCGCTCGAGAACTATCAGAAAGCCCTCGATGGTTTCCTCGCGTTTGATCCGGCAAAAGCAGCGGCTGAAGCGATGACCGGCTTGGGCGACGACAAGTTCAACGCCAACCTGATGCTCGCGAAGATCGGCGAAGTGAACTTCCGTCTTGCAAGGATCGCTGACTCAAGAGCGGCATACAGTCGCATGGTCGTGAAGAAACCTGAAGGCGCCGCGTCGAAAGTTGGTCGCAGGTTTGGCGGACTCAGTGCGATCACCGGCGGAATTTCAACCGGAAGAGTAAGTGTTGCCGCGCCTACCAGTGCGGTGACGATGGCGCTCGAAGCGAAGAAGGAGCTCGACGAGTATCGCAATTCGATCGTCTATTCGAGTTATCAACTTGGCATGGGCCGTTTAGCTTACGAGAGTAACGATCTTGAAGGTGCGAAGAAGCATTTCGAGCTCGCGCTCGAAGCCGCCGGCAGCAGTCTCGCCGGAGTCGCGAAGCTGGGTCAGGTCAGACGTTTTCGCGCCGCGTCGCGCACGAGTCTCGGCGACGTCGCGTTGCGACAAGGCAAATATAAAGACGCGACCAAGTATTACAACGAGGCCAAAAAAGGTGCGACGGACGACAAACGTCTGGATCTGATATGGCCCGCACAACGTGGTCTCGGACGAAGTCTGTGGCTCCAGGCGGCGCAGGAGAAAGACGCGAAGAAGTCGATGGCGCTGCGTGAACAGGCGGTGGCCAACTATCGAGAGTCACTCGCGACGATCGAGACATTGAGACAGGGCAGTTTGCGCGCGGACGAATCGCGCACCACGTTCCTCGCCTCGATCAAAGACGTGTTCGATGAGGCCGCGAGTGCTTATGCCGCGATGGCGTTGCTCGAGAATCCGTCTGCCGGCGCTCCGCTGAGTGGGAAGTCGCTGGAGTACGCTGGCGAGTCGTTTAAGGTCAACGAACAGTCGCGCGCTCGTTCGCTGCTGGACATGTTGAGCGAAACGAATGCGGCGATCACAGAAGGTGTTCCGGCTGAGTTATTGAAACGCAAGCAGGATAATTTTGACCGCCAGCAGGATATTGCCGACATCCTTACCGGTGTAAACATTTCCACCGAGGAGATGAAAAAGAAACCGGCGGAGCTCGACGAGGAACTCGAGAAGCTCCAGGCGGAGTATGAAGAGATTGAAAACCAGATTCGGACGGCGAGCCCGCGCTATGCGATGCTAACGGCGAACAAGCCGTTGACGCTTGCGGAGGTGCAGCAGAAGGTGCTCGACGATCAAACAGTATTGGTCGAGTACGCGCTGCAGGCCGATGACTCCTACCTGTTTGCCGTGAGCAAAAGTACGGTGAGTCTGTTCAAGCTTCCCGCACGCGCAAACATCGATAAGCTCGCAACTGATCTGCGCGCACAATTAATTCCGGCAAAACTGCAACGCAGGATCGTCGGCATTGATGTTGTCGAGGCGAACCGCGGATTGGGAGTTGCTTCATCCGCTCCTGAAGATTCCGCTCCGTTTATCGCTGCTTCGAACGGGCTTTACAAAGCCGTGTTGGAACCGGCAGCTGCGATGGTCGGTGAGAAACGCCTTATGGTCGTTGCCGACGGCGCTCTCAACTACATTCCGTTTGAAGTGTTGCTCAAATCTGCTGACGCCGGTGATTTCTCTTCGCTTGGCTATTTGGTTAAGACGAATGAAGTCATCTACGCACCGTCGGCATCGGTTGTCGGCGCTATCAAACAGCAGCGCACGAAATCAACGAGCCGCGCGATGCTGATCATCGCAGACCCGGTCTTCAATTCAAACGACGCACGCGCCAAGAAAGGCACCGCTCCGGCCGCTAACGATGCGGAGCTCCGCGGTCTTGGCATTCAGGCATCGCTTACCGACGTTGCAGGCACGACGACGCCCGCCGCGCCAGGAGCAGCGATGGAAGGACTGCCCCTCGCCCGTTTGAACGGAACGCGCCTCGAAGCCGATCAGATCTCGAAGCTCGCAAAAGCCTCGGGCGGTCAAGCCGACGTGTGGCTCGATCTCGACGCAAATGAAGAGAACGTCGTCACGCGAGACGTCAGCAAGTACCGCGTCATCCACGTCGCCACACACGGACTACTGAACGCCGAGCGTCCACAGTTCACCGGCGTGGTTCTTTCACTCGTCGGCAACAAGACACACGACGGCTTTGTCCGCACTGACGAAGTTTTCAACCTTCGTCTCGGTTCGCCGCTCGTGATGCTCTCGGCCTGCGAAACAGGTCTAGGCAAAGAGAAACGAGGCGAAGGCGTCATGGGCCTGACGCGAGCGTTTATGTATGCCGGCGCTCCGACCGTCGGCGTCAGCCTCTGGTCGGTGGCAGATAAATCCACCGCCGACCTGATGACCGACTTTTACAAACGGTTGCTGACGGCAGGCGACACTACCACCGCCTCCAGCGCGCTACGCGGCGCGCAGTTAGCCATGATCTCCGGCAAGAAATACAGCGCTCCGTTTTTCTGGGCGCCATTTGTGTTGGTGGGCGACTGGAATTAGTCGCCCCCAATTACTTTTTGTTTTCGTCGTTTCCTAAGTCCGTAAAGACCGCTCAATCCACTCACCAACAACACGACCGTCGCCGGCTCCGGAACTCCCGACGGCGAACCTTCGACGACGAAGTTGTCGATGCGGTTCGTGCCCGTCGCTGACGAAGCCCCGTTGAATACGATTCGAAACGCCGCGCTCGCGTTATCGTTCAGACCGGCGATACTCGTCAGAGTAAAGACGAGCGGCACGGATCCAAACGCCGTTGCCGGTGTGTAAGCGGGACCAAAATCCACGAACGTTATTCCATCGAGACTGTACTGGAACTGGTTGTTGTTGAAGCCGGTACTTGTCCCCTGCGTCGCAAAACTCACGACGATGTTCGAGAAACCGAGCGTGCTCACGTTGAAGGTGATGTGACGACCATTGTTGGCGGTCCCCGAACCTCCCTGCAGCGAAAGCGATTGCCCGGCAGGGTTCCCCAGCCGCGCGTTGTTGGTTGTGCCCGCGGCAAATAGGATATTTGCCACGATGAAATCGGTTGTGAGGACGCCCGTCCCGTGATCGACGACCAAATTTGAGTCGTTGAAATTCCAAATTGCTATTTCATTTGCCCGCGTTGCTTGCGAAGCGAGGAATAGCAACAGGACCGCACTGATGATGTTGAAAGAAAGTCGCCGGGTAAGACGGCGCTTCAGGTTCATTGGCATACACGTTCTCCTTGATGAGGTTTGTAGACACAAAAGTGCCGCAATCGAAGAAAGCAGGAGAATCTTTTAGAGACTCGTGAGGCTTTTCAGTTAGGGGCTCGGCTCTGAGGACAGCCAAAGCTTTCTCGGTAACGCACGCACAATAGTCTGATTCCTTTCGGTCGTCAACAGGAAACGGTGGTGTGTTAATTTCCTCTGCGTATCTCAGCGGTCCTCCGCGTCTCTGCGGTTTATATGTTCTTGCGGTTCTTTTAACGCATAGCCGCAGAGGACCGCCGCGGCACGCAGAGAAGGCAAACTAAGACACCTCCCAGAAAACCCCGTGTTTCTACACAAGGCTGAAATAAGTTATAACTTACATCTCTAAGGGGGCGCGAGAACATGGGTAAACAGTTTTCCAGGATCGACGACCGGGCAACTCTCAACGGTCTGATCTCAGATTCAAAGCAGAAGACGGTCCTGGTTTTTAAGCACAGCAACGCTTGTGGAATTAGCGCGCGTGCTTATCGGGAGCTGGAGAAGCTTGAGGGCCAGGTAAATCTGCTGGAGGTCCAGGTTGTTCCCGAGCTCTCGCGCGAAGTTGAAAATCTGACCGGCGTCAGACACGAAACGCCTCAAGTGATATTGCTTCGCGACGGAAAGGCGGTTTGGGACGCTTCGCACTTCGATGTCACGGTGGATTCAGTTTCGCGCGCTTTAAAGTCGAACGCTTAAGGATGATGTCCGAACCACGAGGACCGGCGATCGAGCCGCGTGAGATCAAGCAGGAAGACGATTTCACGTTGCGCATTACCTGGGCCGACGACCGGCAATGTCGTTTCCGTGCGGCTGATCTGCGACGCGCCTGTCCCTGTGCTCAATGCGTCAACGAATGGACCGGCGAGCGCATGCTGAACGCCGCCAATATTTCGGAGGAGCTCGAGATCAACGATCTGAGCTTAGTGGGCCGTTACGCGCTCAACTTTCGCTGGAGCGACGGCCATGAAACAGGAATTTACAGTTTTCGCTATCTGCGTGAGCTCTGCGAGCAAACTCAGAGCGGCAGCTAGCAAGGAAGTAGCCCAATGAACGAACGAGATTTTTTTAACGAGAAGGAAGAGGTCAAGAAGGCGACCTACAGTTGTCCCCACTGTCGCGAACGCGGCGAGTACGATGTCCGCTGGTTGAAGCGGACGAAGAAGAACCAACCGCCCAGAGGCATGAACGAGTTGGACCGGGCGCGGTTTCAAAAGTCGCGCGACTATCTCGTCAGGATTGACGACATGTTGGCCTGCCGGAATGCGCGTTGCCGCCGCCGGTTTGACATTCCGAGCTCACAGACTGTCGTCTTCATCTAGCGGCGGTTCCGTTGGACGCTGGTTCAAGTAAAAACCCGACATTCGTCGGACAGACCTTTAGCCTCCCACCTTAAAAACCCTTCAAGATCCTCGCTTCACGACTGGCTCGCTTGTTGCACTTCTGTCCGCGGGCCCTCGGCCGTATAAACCATGATTGAAACTCAACAGTTCGCAGGTGCGACAAAAACAAACACTTCCTTCTTGACCCCCTTGGAACGACGTCTGGCGATTCGCGTGCTGCCGCGAATTCCGGCCTGGCTGGAGACCTATCACCTGACGATGCTGACGCTCGTTTGGTCGGGTCTCATTCTCTTCTTTTCGTATCTCGCGAAGAACGACCTTCGCTGGCTATGGGGCGTATCGGCAATGGTAGCGATGCAGTACGTGACTGACCACTACGACGGCAAGATCGGAAAGTATCGCGGGACGGGCCTCGTCAGGTGGGGTTATTACATGGATCACCTGCTCGACTATCTCTTCCTCTGCTCCGTGATCATCGGTTATTCGTTCATTCTGCCCGAACGCTCGCGTTTCCAGATCCTGATCATGCTCGCAATCTTTGCCGGTTACGAAGTGAGCACGTTTCTGGCGTTCGCTGCGACGGACCGGCTGAAGATTAGCTATCTGAAGTTCGGCCCGACCGAGTTTAGACTGGCGCTAATCGTAATCAATGGTTTGCTGGTTCAGTATGGCACCCGGACGATGGTTAACGGGCTCAAGTACGTGAACATCGGCGCCGCGATTGGTCTCGCGCTAATGGTTTACCGGACGCACAAAGTCATCTGGGCTCTCGACATGAAGCAGAAAGACGCCGTTGTGACCGACTGACGACACCCGCCATTGCGTCTGTCTTGTTTCCGTGTCAGAGCGTTTCACCATTTTGTGTACGGTTTACGGGCGAAACTCCCGTTCTCGTCTACTCGGAAAAACTTTTTCTGGAAAAGTGGCCCTTTTTGTTGGTGGCTTGCGCGTTAGCGGATGTGGCCTCTTCTTTGCAAGCGTAATCGGCGTCCAACGTTCTACAGTTAATTTGGGAACTGCGAGGCAAGAAATTCGTTCGATACGATATAGATTCCAACGGGAAGCTCGAAAAAAAACAGCAATGTCTGAGAAGAAAACAATTCGAATAGTCAAAAAGGGTGAAAAGCAGGTCCGTCCGCCTTCAGCCAAGGCTAAGACTAATACGGCACGTGAGACGGCGCGCGATATGGTTGACACCGTGACCAACTGGGTCAACGAGTTCCAGCAACGCCGCCGTACTGAGACCACGAATGCGCTGAGAATCCTTTCGAAGACGCCGCGTGGCAGTGAAGCTTAGCCCTCCCCAGAAGTAGTCAAAGCAACTATAAAGGTGTGACCCCGGCTTTACCTCAAAAAAAACCGGGGTGTGTCTTGTTTAGGATTTGTTTGACTCCCATCCGGCGTGGCGATAGCATCGGCACCGTTCCGAATAATCGTGAGTGGAGGCTGAACATGGCGAGAAAGAGTTCTCCACGAAAATCGAAGAAACAGATCGCCAGGCCTGTTTTCGACAGCATCCGCAAACCGAACGCGCCGCCAGGGCATCCGCTCTCGCGAGCGAAACCTGACGACGTCGCAAGGCCCGCAATGCGAAAAGCCAAGCACAAGCGCCGGCCGGAGACCTCGGGCGACGAAGAATCATGACGACCCCGAAAACGCGCAAGATGTCGGATCTGCATTTATTGATCGTGCGATTGGCTTTCTCACCGGCGAGTACCTACCAAAAATTGAACGCTGCCTCGAACAGTTGAACGACGAACAGATCTGGTGGCGCGCGAACGAGGAATCCAACAGTATTGGAAACCTGGTGCTGCACCTTTGTGGTAATGCGCGACAGTGGATCGTGTGCGGGCTTGGCTCGGAACCGGACACTCGCAAGCGGGACTCGGAATTCGCTCAACGCGACCCTGTCGCCCGTGCCGAGTTACTTCAGTTGATCAGATGACGATAGCGGACGTCGAATCCGTGCTGCGTAATCTTCCGCCTTCAACGCTGCTTCAGAAGCGAACGATCCAAGGGAGCGAAGTCGAGGTTTTGGAGCGCATCTTCCACGTAACCGAGCACTTCTCGATGCACACCGGTCAGATCATCATGCTAACCAAGATTCTCACAGCAACAGATCTGCGCTTCTATGGTTTCTGAAAACGGCGTGCCGGTGCATCGTTGGAGTTGATTGCGATTGGAAGTCCGTGTTTAATATAGCCGCATCCGGTGAGTGGGATTCCCAGCCGGAGCTTTCATAAAGTTACTCTTACGCCCAAGGAGCAGAATCTCAATGACCTATGTCGTTGCCGAACCTTGCGTCAACTGTCGCTATACTGACTGTGCCCTCGTTTGCCCCGTCGATGCATTTCACCTCGACGACGACATGCTCGTGATCAATCCTGAAACGTGTATCGACTGCGATGCGTGCGTTCCCGAATGTCCGGTTGAAGCGATATTTGCCGAAGCCTCAGTTCCCGCGGAGTGGACTAGCTTTACTCCACTAAACGCCGAGCGCTCGCTAAGCGGACTACCGACAATCAGCGCCCGACTCGATCCGCTTTGCGAGTAGGCAACTGATGAAAAGGCGCACAAAGTGGCTTGTGGGTGGTCTGGCGATTGGTGCCGGAGCTGTCAGGTGCAGCCAGCGCCTTATTGAAGAAGAAGAAAGGGCAACCGAAACGAATTGATGTATGGGCTCGGCCAGGAATGCTGGTAACGTTCCGGGCCGAACTGATGCCCGGACGCGATGGTCGCAGTCGCACGTTTCGCGTCAAAGAGTTGCTCCCAAGCGGCCGTGTTTCACTGCATGGCGTTGACGGTGAACACGCCGAGAAGGAGTTTGAACGAATCGACCTGGATCGGCCGCTTGAAAAAACCGGCGAGTTCCCGCCACGGACCACCTGACAAGATCTACCAGTTATAAGTCTTACCCGGCTCCATTACTCTCAAATTCGGAATCCGCAATGCGTTGAGTTGTTCGATGATCTCATCGCGATAGGTGGGCTTGATGTGGACGGCCATGATGTCGAGACCGTTGTGATTGAGTTTCTTCAACTCCTCGCCGAGTGAAGCAGGCGTGAAGTGCCGTGAGACCTCTGCGAGTTGGGCCATCCGGTTCGGAAACGACGCCTCGATTAGCAATGCATCAACGTGCTTGGTGCGTTATTCAGCAGCGTCCAAAACTCTTCCGTCTCCGCAGTGTCCGAACTAAACGCCACACTCTTCTTCCCATCCGAAACGATCAACCAACGGTCGGCACAATGTGATTACGGGTACGGCGTTGACCGTCAGATGGGCGACCGGAAACGGTTGGCCCACAGGAATCGGCACGTATTCCATCACTGGACCATAGTCGTTCTTCAAGATCGGAAAACCGCGGATAGACGTTCCAGTTGAACACGTCGCGCTCCATCAGCCGGATAACTTCCGGCGTCGCGTAGACGCGCATCGGTTGTTGCAACGTGGGATAGAGATCGTCGATGAAGATCGGGAGGCTGGCGATGTGGTCCATGTGAGGGTGCGTAACGATGATGTCCCTGACTTTGTACCGTTGGTCGTTTGTGAGGGCAATCGCGATACTGCCGGCATCGACCGCAACACAGTCGTCGATTAGAAAGCAGGTCAGACGTTGTTCCTGCGTTGCGTGACCTTCGCGTCAAACGTACTGGGTAAGAGTTGGATTCTCACGAGCTACCGGCTCTGATAAACGACTGCGCAGCCGGAGCCAAGTATAAGCCAGAAACGAAACCCCAGCGAGGACTAAATAGTAATCGACGTTTCAAGCTAGCGCAGCCTTAACTCGTCGACTAATGCCCGCAACGCGTGCAAGTACGCTGCTTCCTGTGCAGCAGGGTCATGCCTGCGCGAGTGAAGGCCACGGGAAACGCGACTCCGGTGAAACGCGAGTTCGCTCGCCAGTTGATTAAAACGCCTGCGGGTGCGCCAGCCTTTCATGCCCGTCCTGGATAAGGCGTCGAACGACGAACCCATCCGACCACTGATCGATCCGAGTTGCTCATATTCTTCGCGAGTGAAAAGACCGCCTTCGATGTCAGTGACGAGAAATTGTCGGACCACCTGGCCCTCGCGTCGTAGCGACAACGCGATCACAACAAGGACAATCAAAAACGCCGGGACCATCACGACAATGTATATAAGTAAAAAACGCTGCGCCTCCACCCAACACGGCTGAAGCGTTCCAGAGACTGTGCATGAAGATCGCCATTAACAGACCAAGGAGCGGCGTTACTAGTTTTACCGCAGTGTTGTTCGATTGACGCGCCAAGCCTAGACCGATTCCAGCAAGACTTGTAAACAGCGGGTGTGAGAACGGCGCGAAGAATCCACGCACGATGACAGTCGCAGTCAAGATGCCCCCGCTCTGTGCCGCAGCGTTGCCGTAATAAAGAATGTTCTCAGTCATGGCGAATCCCAGCCCCGCCATCGACGCATAAACAATCCCATCCACAATGCCGTCAAACTCGTCTTTCTTCGCGAAAAAGAAGATGAACAGGATTAACGACTTGCCGATCTCTTCAACGATCGGCGCGGAGATCACCGCCGCCGAAGCCTCGCCCGCGTTTGGGTCTTGCGCGAGCATGCTCACAGTCGCACCAAAAATCGTATTAAAGAGAAACGCGAAGAACGCGGCCACTAACGCGCCCCAGAAAAACGCGGTGCTCAACATCCAAACGGTTCGCCTTCGTACCGATCGATCCACAACACCAGCACGACATATAGCGGCACTGGTATCATTGCTGCGAGTAGGCCAAGCAATCAGACCAATTGGCCCAGTCTCGATGCCGATCACCAACAGCACGAGCAAACCGAGGATCGAAGCGATCAGTATCGCCAGGATCGCCAGTGCGATTTTGATCGCGCTGATTTGTGGCGACCTCTGGATCGCGACTGGTGTGAAGTTCGGATTTTGCGGGTTTGGAAAAGTCATCGTGCGAACGACAGCCTTTTTAGCGAGCGCAGGTCAATGCGCGACCGCCGTCAATCGAGTAAGTTCCACCGGTGATCCACGCAGCTTCATCGGAAGCGAGAAACAGTACGAGCGCGGCAATCTCTTCGGGACGACCGGTGCGACCGATTGGATGCGTGCTCTTCGAATGCTCGAGAAACGCTGCGTAAGCCTCGGCGTTCATCCCGCCGCGCTTGTGAATCTCTGTAACTACAACACCGGGATTACGGCGTTCACCCGAACGCCTTTCGCCGCCAGTTCCAATGCGGCACAGCGAGTCAGTTGGTCCACTGCCGCTTTCGAAACGCAGTACGCAAGGACGCCGGGAAAGGAACGTAGGCCAGTGACACTGGACACGTTCACGATGTTTCCGCGACGGTCGATCAAACTCGGCAAGCTTTTTGCATGAGTCGAAACACGGCGCGCACGTTGACGTTCATCATTTCGTCCCAGGCTGCCTGCGACGTGTTCTCGATCGTGCCCGTGCTGAGAAACCCGGCGGCATTTACTAAAACATCGACTCCACCGAAAGTGTTCAGTGCTTCATCGATGACGTGATCCGCTTCAGTTTCGTTCGATAGATCAGCTCGGACCGTCAATGCTTCCGCGCCGGTGTTGCGAATCTCCTCCGCCACTTCTTTCAGGGCCTCGTCCTTGCGTCCGACGCAGACGATCTTCGCGCCTTCGTTCGCAAAGGCGAGCGCGCACGCGTGTCCAATACCGGACGTCGCTCCAGTTACTACCGCCACCTTGCCGCTGAATTTTTTCTCGCTCATCTTGTCTGTTCCTTGTGAGTGCTTACGGATTTCCATGTTCGACGTGATCATATATTGACAGGGCGATCCCAAAAAGCCGACTATTATGGCTTTGAGAGCCTTGTGAGGCCATTCCCCCCGGCACAACGCGCTTAACAATAGCGGTTTTGGGGTCCTGTGTGGTTGGCTAAACCCAACCTGGAGGCGCTTGTTGGGACAAAACTCGGCAGATCACCTCTTTCATCAGAGTTCGCGATCGCGCTCGAGTGACGACTTTCGTGGCCGTCACGCGCGTGCTCGCATGCCGTCAAGCGCAGGATACCTGACGGCGGCGATCGTGATTGCGGCCGGGTTGTTTTTTCTGCTTTGGTGGATGCTTGTACGCAGTGGCGACGAAGCACCGTGGCTGCCGGCAGGACTAGCCGCAAGCGTGGTCCTGCTCGTGGCGTTATCGGCCCGCGAGGTCGTGATGCGTCGAGCGTGGAACCGTTACCTTCTCGACAACGGCATTAATCAGAAACACACGCCGAGTCACTCGTCACGCTCGAGTAGCCGCAGTTCCAGTCAGAAGAAAGGTTTCTCCGCATCGCTTCACTCCGCCGCTTTGCGCGCGATCCAGAAACAGTCAACCGCTGCTGACCTGCCGGGCTCAACTCCCGAAGCTCATCTCGAAGTTGCCCATCTGTGTCACGATTATCTATCGAGCACAGACGAAGCGATGAGATCCGGAAGCCTGGGGAGTGAGAAAGGTATTGCGATACGTGCCGGTCAGGAACGCGTACGCGCCCTGCACAAACATCATCTGTTGACGTGGGCTAGGGGACACTCGCGCGCGCTCTTGTACGAGGCGCAGCAACGCGCGCGCACGTTTGACAAGATCGAAACTGCGAACAAGGCGCTCGAGTGCATCGACTCCGTAATGCGCGTGTATCCAAACGAACCGGAACTCGAAGAATCGAAAGTTGCGATCGGCGAGTTTGTCGCGTCGGTAAAAGTGGCCCATTGGGTCGAGTTGGCTGAACGTTCTGCGTTCAAGGGACACTATCGACGCGCGATCGATCGTTATCGCGACGCGCTTTTCTATCTCAATCAGGATGTGGTGAAGGAAGAAGTCAGGACGGCCGGCACTGAAAAAATCGAGCGCCAGATTGCGAAGTTGCAGTCGCGGTTGAAGCCGATCAGCTCGCCGCGCCATGACGCGGAGTTTCGCGAAAGGAACAATGATTGGTCCGAAGTGTCCACAATGCGGAAGTTCCCGCATTCGTAAGGGTTACAAGCGCACGCCCCTGCCGATGCGGCTGGTTGGCATCTATCACCTTTTGTGCGATATTGCAACTTACTTTTCACCGGTTTTGTAGTGCCCGGAACCTTGCACCGCCGGAGAAAACATCGCCGGCACAAGAAACTGAAAGCCACCGAGCTCGAGGTCATCTCAAGATGAGCCCAAAATGACCGTTCACGATCCTTGCCATTCCTGGTATCTGTGCATTGCAATTGGCATGGGCCAGTGGCTCAGCAGCAGACTTATGTGCTTGGACCCGGCGATGTGGTGGAAGTCAAGGTTTTTGGTCAGCCGGATCTCAACGCCACTGCGCAGGTGGATGGTGACGGGAATCTGAGTTCGTTGCCGTTTCTTGATGCGATCTCCGCCAAGTGTCGCACCGAAAAACAAGTGCAGAAAGACATTGCCGTCGCTTACAGCCGGTTAATCAAAGATCCGCAAGTAAGCGTAAGCGTCATGGATCGCAAGAGCCGACAACCGGCTCAGGTTTCCGGCGCTGTGCGCACGCCGGGAAAGGTGCCGACGCAACGCAAGCTGCGTCTCAACGAACTGATCGCCGCGTCAGGTGGAGTCACTGAAAAAGCTGCGGGCACGATCCAGATACTGCACACTGAATCGTTGCTGTGTCCTGGGCCGGTGAAGAGGTCGAAGCGTTGCCCGTTGCCGGCACAGCGATTCCGCTTCAGATAGTAAAGATTTCGGATCTTCAAGCCGGATCGGTAAATCCGATAATCCGATCGGGCGATCTGGTTTTGGTGACTGAAGCCGAACCGGTTTACATTACCGGCAGCGTGGTTTCACCGGGAGCGTCATGTTGACTGATCAACTCACGCTGAGTAGAGCGCTGGGCATGGTCGGTGGCACGCGAAAGGAAGCGAAGTTGTCGGAGATCAGGATCTACCGGCAAAAGGGAAACGCGCCAGCAGCAAGACCTCAAAGTCGATTTTGAGGCAGTGAAGAAGAATCAAGAACCCCGACATTTTTCTGCAACCGTACGACGTGATTGAAGTAACCGACACGGGCTTTTGGGAAGGTGGAAATGTGCTGAAAGTCCTGGCCGGTATTTTCATATGAGAAGCACGCCGTTGCCGATCCCCTGACGACTGAAATTTTTGAGATGAGGTTCGAAAGATGAAGGTGAAGTTATCGTTGATCGTCGAGTTGCGTTTGTGTTTAGCGTGGGGATGTTCGCCTACGGCACAGGAACAGCAACAACAGCAGAGTCCACCGCCGGCGCCGCAGGCGTCCGTCGTCGCTGGACGTGCAGGGGATCAAATCGTATCTGCTTGGTCCAGGCGACGTGCTCGACATTCGTGTTTTTGGACAGCCGGAATTATCAGCAGCGTGCAGGTCGACAGCGATGGCAACCTCAGTTCGTTACCGTTTCTGGAAAAGCCGATTATCGCAAAGTGTCGCACGGACAAGGACGTTCAAAAGGACATCGCCGCCGCGTACTCGAAGTTCATCAACAATCCCCAAGTGAGTGTTCGCATTTCCGAACGAAACAGCCGGCAACCGGCGACAGTGTTTGGCGCCGTGCGTCAACCAACGCGCGTTGAGATGAAGCGTAAAGTTCGCTTGAACGAGTTGATGGCTGTTTCAGGCGGATTCACGGAGCGCGCTTCCGGCACGATTCAGATACTTCATACTGAGCCGTTGATGTGTCCGGAGCCGGGCGAAGAAAATCTGGCAGCTCCGATCGACGGCACGAGGATTCCACTCAACATCATCAAGATTGCCGATCTTCGTTCAGGAAAAGCTGGAAGCCAATCCGGTCATTCGTCCTGGCGACTACGTGCTGGTGACCGAAGCCGAGCCTGTTTACATCACCGGCAGCGTGCTGTCACCGGGCGGCATTTATCTCCGCGAAGATTTGATGCTGAGCCGTGCACTCGCCATGGTCGGCGGCGCGCGAAAAGAAGCGAAACTGACGGAAGTCCGCATCTATCGTCAGGTTCCGGGCTCCTCGAACCAGGAAGTCATTAGTGTTGACGTGGCAGCGATCAAGAAGAATCAGAAACCCGACTTTCTGCTTCAGGCTTACGACGTTATCGAAGTGCCTGAGGCGGGCATGTTCTCGTCGAGCCGTATTGGTCGACCTTGTAGGTGCGATTACCGGGGGTCTTTCATCGCGCAATTACAAACACCGGAATGTATTTGCCGAACCGCGTCATCTACTAAACGGTTGGTAACAAAATAAAATTGGTAAATCGATCTAATAGTTAAGAGTCATAAAGAATGAATCGAAAAACGCTGGCCGGCGATCGCCGGCGACGAAAACTCATTACAGTGCTTTGGGCGCTTGCTCTTTCCCTCGTGGTGATTCTTCTGATTTATTTCGAGAAGACCGCCATCCTCTATATCCTCTGTACGCTGGGTGTCACTGCGCTGCTGCTGGTCGTCGCATTTTCTGAATTGAAGCACGAAGACCCCGGTCAGCAGGTGGGCCAGACAGGCGATGCAGCAGGTGTTGCAGGTAGAGCAAAATGAAACAAATGTTGCAGCGGGCCTGAAGTGAAGTATCTCTAGCAGCGCTTGCCCCCTCGATCACAATCGAAGTTGTTTATGTGGTCTATAAGTTTTTGCAGCGAAAGACCGTCGCGGCAATGACGAAATTTCGGCTACGTGAAAAACATTAAGCGGGTTGAAACTTTAAGCGGACTATTGCATAATTCGCCTGCGTTCACCTCCCCGGTGGACGAAGTGGTCGCGTGGGGTGAGGACACGTGGCCTTAGGGTGGGGGCTGTGGGAGGTCCCCGCCCGCTTTTTTTGTCCGCCCTTTTTGATATCCGGTCAGGCGACGGTACTCTCTACTGTTCTTGTTGGCCTAGAAGCTCTAGGCTCCGATTATTTATCGGCGAGATCGAATCAAGACGTCCTGAACGGCTGACATCGCGATGGGGTTCTTCCAGAGATCACGACGCAAGTTCCAGCTCTGGCTTTTTGAGGGCAAGAAACGCGGCGGCTCCGCGCAAGACTCCTCTACTCCACACAAGCAACATTCCTGGTGGCAGGTCATGTGTTTGACCGGCGTCGATTATTTCTCGACTCTCGGTTACCAACCAGGCATCGCCTTTCTCGCGGCAGGCGCGCTGTCGCCGATCGCAACGTTAGTGCTGATCTTTCTCACTTTGTTTGGCGCGCTGCCGATGTACAAGCGTGTGGCTGCCGAGAGTCCACACGGCGACGGCTCGATCTCGATGCTTGAAAACCTGCTGTCGCGTTGGAAAGGGAAAGTTGTTTGTCCTCGCGTTGCTCGGGTTTGCCACCACCAGTTTCATTATAACGATCACGCTCTCAGCCGCTGACGCAACCGCGCACATCATCGAGAACCCGTTTGTTCTCGACTCATCTTCATTTTCTGCACCATCGCATCTTCGTAACCCTCGTCTTGATTGCCGCGTTGGGCGCGGTTTTCCTGCGCGGTTTTAAGGAAGCGATCGGCATCGCAGTGTTTCTGGTGGCGATCTACCTGGTGCTCAACTTTACCGTAGTTGCCGTTGGTTTTTACGAGATTGCGACACACCCTAGCGTGCTCGCGAACTGGAAGAACGTGCTGTTTACCACATACCCGAACCCGCTCTTCATGATAGGAACGGCGCTGATCATCTTTCCAAAACTCGCGCTTGGTCTATCAGGTTTCGAAACGGGCGTCGTCGTAATGCCGCTCGTAAAAGGCGATGGCGATCCGGGTAATTACAAGATCAAGGAGAACCCGCATCTCACTCGCGGTGGTGAATCGCCGGCAGAACTTGCAGGCCGTATTCACAACACTCGCAAGCTGCTAACAGGCGCGGCGTTGATCATGAGCGTCTTACTCTTCGCCAGCAGCATCGTGACATCGATGTTGATTCCGGCCGAAGAGTTCCGGGCGGAAACAGCGACGCAGGAAGCCGGCAACGCGAACGGTCGCGCGCTCGCATACCTGGCCCATCACTATCTCGGCGATGTTTTTGGAACCATTTACGACTTAAGCACGATCTCGATCCTCTGGTTCGCCGGATCGTCAGCGCTCGCCGGTTTGTTGAATATCGTGCCGCGTTATTTACCGCGATATGGAATGGCGCCTGAGTGGGCTCGCGCAGTCAGGCCGCTGGTCGTGGTGTTTACGGTTATGTGTTTCATCGTCACGATACTCTTCAAAGCAGACGTCGATGCTCAAGGCGGGGCCTATGCGACGGGTGTGCTTGCGCTGATGACTTCAGCGGCGATTGCGGTAACGCTGTCAGCGCGTCGCCACGGCGAAAGCAAACAGTGGATCTTCATGGCGATCTCGCTAGTGTTTATCTACACGACAATCGTCAATATCGTCGAGCAGCCGGAAGGCATCAAGATCGCGTCGATCTTTATCGTCGTGATCGTGCTTACTTCGCTCTTCTCGCGTGTTTGGCGCTCGACTGAGTTGCGCGTGGATCGAATCGAGCTCGACGATGCGGCGCGCGAGTTTCTTCGCCGTGCAGCGAAGGGCACGGTGCGGATCATTACGAACCGAGTCGATCGTGGTGACGCCGCCGAGTACGAAGCCAAAGAAAAAGAAAAGCGAATGGACAATCACATTCCCGCGGGCGAACCGATTCTTTTCTTTGAAGTCACGCCGGGTGACGCGTCTGAATTTTCTGGTGTCTTGAAGATTTGCGGCGAGACTGTCGATCGCTTTCAGATACTGCGGACCACATCTCCGGCGGTGCCGAATGCGATCGCGGCGTTTCTGTTGTTCCTTCGCAACGAGACTGGAAAACTGCCGCACGTTTACTTTGGGTGGAGCGAAGGCAATCCGGTTTCGTACCTGTTGAAGTACATCGCGTTTGGTGAAGGCGATACGGCGCCGGTCACGCATGAAGTGTTACGACAGGCGGAAAAGGATCCCGATCAACGGCCGATCGTGCACGTCGGAGGATAGAAGTTTCCCGCAAAGGCGCAAAGGCGCAAAGGTAAGAGCCAAGCTTTAACCTTATGGGTGAATGAACTTTCTGGTCTTTGCGCCTTGGCGCCTTTGCGGGAACTCTTTGTTGCTTCTGTGTTCTTCGAGGAGTAACATCAAAACGGTTTGACAACTGAATATGTCTGCCGAAGTTGCGCAGGAGCGCAACACGGGGGAACCACGATTTCGGGGCTAATCGTTTGCCGCATGATTTGCGCAAACGACGAACACTTCCAGTTCGAGCCCGACAGCTAACCTCGTAGGCTTAAGGGAAGATGATAAATCGCTTAGTCAGTCCATCCGTCGGACGACGTCTCAAACTTTGGTTATACAGAGGCGCCGCTCCCACAAAAGAAACCACTCAAGCTTCTTTACATAAAGAACATCCCTGGTGGCAAGTCATGTGCTTAACCGGAGTCGATTACTTTTCGACTCTGGGATACCAGCCAGGCATTGCATTCCTTGCGGCTCAACATCTTTCACCGATTGCGACGCTCGTACTCGTGTTGCTGACGCTGTTTGGTGCGTTACCGATCTATAACCGAGTCGCCGAAGAGAGCCCGCACGGTGAAGGCTCGATCTCGATGCTCGAACACCTGCTTTCACGTTGGAAGGGGAAACTTTTCGTTCTGGTGTTGCTAGGATTCGTCGCGACGGACTTTGTGATCACGATAACTCTCTCCGCCGCGGACGCCACTGCTCACATCATCGAAAACCCTTTTACGCCGCCGTTACTAAAACATCAGATCGGCGTGACTATCGCGCTGATCGCGGTGCTGGGCGCGATCTTTCTCAAGGGTTTTAAGGAAGCGATCGGGATCGCAGTTGCGCTTGTAGCCGTTTACCTCGTACTTAACGTCGTTGTGATTGGTTACGGATTGTATGAACTGGCTACGCATCCTTATCACTTTCCGGAATGGAGACAGGCGCTACTTGACGCATCCGCGAGTGAATGGCGCCCCGTGGATGATCCTGTTGGTATCACTGATTCTTTTTCCGCGCCTGGCGCTGGGGCTCTCTGGTTTTGAAACCGGAGTGGCGGTGATGCCGCTCGTAAAGGGTGAGAAGAATCTAACCGATCGAGACTGGGACAGTATTCATTCGACACGCGCGGGTCGCGGTGACGAACGCAAGGTCCAGGAACTGCTCCGAGGCCGCATTCATAACACGAAAAAGCTGTTACGTACGGCGGCGCTGATCATGTGTGTGATGTTGATCAGCAGCAGTTTTGCGACCGCACTTCTCATACCACCCGAAGCGTTTGTTGAAGGCGGTGAAGCTAATGGACGGGCGATCGCTTACCTGGCCCACCACTATTTCGGCAACATCTTCGGGACTGTTTACGATCTCAGCACGATCTTCATTCTGTGGTTTGCCGGTGCATCGGCGATGGCTGGTCTGTTGAGCATCGTGCCGCGATATCTACCGCGTTACGGCATGGCGCCTGAATGGGCCAGGGCCGCGCGACCGCTGGTCCTCGTCATTACCCTGATCGCATTCGCAGTCACCGTTATCTTCCGCGCAGACGTAGACGCGCAGGGTGGTGCTTATGCGACCGGCGTACTCGTGCTGATGACTTCGGCGGCGATTGCTGTAACTCTCGCGTCGCGACGGCAAGGTGGAAAGTGGCAAGTCTACCTCTTGATCGCACTGGTATTCGTCTATACCACCATCCAGAACATTCACGAACGACCCGAAGGCATCAAGATCGCTTCGTTCTTCATTCTTACGATCATCCTTGCGTCGCTATTCTCTCGCGTTTACCGTTCGACTGAATTGCGAGTCGAACAGATCGAGCTTGACGACCAGGCGCGGCAGTTCATCAAAGACGCTGCAAGAGGAACGATCCGCATCATCACCAATCGTCGCGACAAGGGTGATGCTGACGAGTACGCGCAAAAGGAACAGGAGAAGCGGACCAGCAATCACATTCCGCCCGCTGAGCCAATTCTGTTTTTCGAAGTAACTCCGGGTGATGCCTCTGAATTTGCGGGAAAGCTCGCGATCTGCGGCGAGACGGTTGGGGATTATCGAATACTACGAACTGAATCCGCGGCGGTGCCTAATGCGATCGCCGCGTTTCTGTTATACCTGCGCGATGAAATGGGTAAGTTGCCGCACGTGTATTTTGGGTGGAGCGAGGGCAATCCGATCTCGTACTTGTTGAAGTACATTGCATTCGGCGAAGGCGATACGGCGCCCGTGACGCATGAGGTTTTACGCAAGGCAGAGAAAGACCCCAACAGGCGACCTATTGTCCATGTGGGCGGCTAATTGTGCGAGGTTAAGTCGCGTTTCCATGGGCCGCGGAAACGCTGCGTGGTTGAGAAATTATATCTGTCCCGATTCAACGGTTGCGGTCTTGCCGGCAAGGAAACACGAGCGACAAAAGACCGGACGTCCCTGAGATGGATAAAAGGGAACGGTAGTTTGTTGTCCGCATTGCGCGCACTGTACTGAGACTTCGATTCGTTGTCGCACTCCCGATGACTGTGCCGCCGCAATTGCCGCGAGCCGTTCGTTCTTGGCCTGCTTGCATGGCTTGCACCGCTTAGGTTCGTTCTTGAGTCCCTTGTCGTGAAAGAATACCTGTTCTCCAGCGGTCCAGATAAAGTTCTCGTTACAATCGACACACCTGATTGGTCTATCCTGATATTCGCTGTGGGGGGTTGTTTCCAATACGTGAGCCGCTTCTGTTTGTGCCATGATCCACTCCCTGGGTCGTATCCCTAACTACACCTGATTCCGGCGGGCGAGTAAAGAACAACGCGTGAAAGGCGAAAACGCTATTCGGTTGTCCACCAGTTGAGGTTTAGATATCAGCCGTACGGGCCGCCATTGGGGGATTTGTATATAACTATGACGAAATTGTGTCAAGGTAAATCCGGCGTAAAACTACTGAGTCTTGACATTCTTTCCGGGCGGGTGGCAGCATCCGCCGTCAAACCATGAAAAGAATACTCGTCATTGGCTCCGGTGGGCGTGAGCACGCCATCGTGTGGGCCCTGCGCAATACATCACCGGTTCCAGTCGAATTGTTTTGTGCGCCCGGAAATGCAGGTATAGGCCAATTGGCCCAACTCGTCAACATTTCTGTTAACGATCCCACGGGACTGGTCCAATTTGCCGAGACAAATAGTATCGATCTCACCTTCGTTGGGCCAGAAACACCGTTGACGGTGGGGCTCGTCGACGCCTTTGAGCATAGAGGTCTGCCGATAGTTGGACCATCCGCCGCTGCCTCACGACTTGAAGGAAGCAAGATATTCGCGAAAGACTTCATGGCGCGGCATGGAATACCGACGGCCGTATATCGGGTCGCGGATTCACCGGAGCAGGCGATTGCGTTTCTGCGTAGCGGCGCGTTTGGCGGTGCCGATTCGCCTGTCGTTATCAAAGCAGATGGCCTCGCGGCGGGAAAAGGTGTTGTAGTCGCCGCAACACGCGAGGAAGCGGAAACGGCAGTGGACGACTTGATGGTTCGTCACGTCGCAGGCGCGGATGCGGCGGAACGTGTGGTGATTGAAGAGGCGCTGACCGGCACCGAGGCTTCGTTGCTACTGTTCTCCGATGGTCGAGACTACGCGTTGATGCCGCCCGCGCGTGACCATAAACGCATCGATGACAACGACACTGGTCCGAACACTGGCGGAATGGGCAGCATTACTGACGCTTCAGTTCTCGATCCGTCTACGTTGGACCGTGCTATACGCGAGATTGTCGAGCCGACACTGACTGGCGCGGGCGACGAGGGTTTTCCTTTCAAGGGTATCCTTTTCCTGGGTCTAATGCTTACGTCTGACGGGCCGAAACTGCTCGAATACAACGTTCGCTTTGGCGACCCGGAGACGCAGGCCATATTGATCCGACTGAAGACTGATTTGTCGTCGATATTTGATTCGATCCGCAACGGGACGCTCGGTGAGGTCGGTCTCGAATGGGCCGAGGGGGCTTCCGCGTGCGTCGTGGCTGCGAATCGAGGTTATCCCGGAAAGTACGAAACAGGTGCGGAAATCGAGGGACTCGACGACGTCGATCAAGCTCGCGTTCAGGTATTTCATGCCGGCACTTCGTTGACGGCGAATGGCAAGTTTATTGCTACAGGTGGGCGGGTCCTGGGACTAACCGCGGCCGACGATACTCTGCGTGGCGCTTTGGATCTGTGTTATGGCGCATTGACGAAGATTCATTGGCCGGGAGTGCAATTTCGCACCGATATCGGTCGCTCACCACGTGACGAGCGCTGATTGCCTAACCTTTTTGGAGGGCGTTCCGTAGTACTGCTATACTCCGAACCAGTTTTCGCTGGAATTGAAACCGCCTGAGCGTATACGTCGTACATCAAAACGTCGCGCCCCGGCCGAAATTCCCGGTTTTGGGGCCGCCTAAACCAGCCATGAGACTTTCACATTTCGCTGCCGGAGGATGAGCGGAACATGGGACTTTGGACAAGAATGAAGCGCACCGTGCGCGCCATCTTTGGGGGGATTATCGAAAAGACTGAAGACCCCGAACTCATTCTTCAGCAAACCATCCGCGACATGCGCGACCGCGTGCCCGAGCTTAACAATTCGGTCGCACAGGTCATGGCCACTGAAAAGCTCCTCGCGAAGAATAAAGAACGGCTGGAAACAGCGGTCGTCGATCTCGACTCGAAGATTCGCGCGTCGGTAAAAATGGGCCGCGACGATATCGCCACCGCTTACATCGGCCAGTTGCAACAGGCGCAGATCGACCTCCAGAAAACGTCGCAGCAACTGGAGCACGCGAACCTCGCATCGAAACAGGCACTTAAGGCGCGCGACAATTACGTGCTGCAAATGCAACGGCGCACAGCCGAGGCAATGCAATTGATAAATCAGTCGAAGCAGGCGAAGTTGCAGGAACAGCTTGCGCAGACGATGGAGTCATTCCAGCTCGGCGACGACGCATCGACATTCAACGAGATGCGCGACAAGATCGATCGCCGTGCCGCCGCTGCCGAAGCGAAAATGCAACTCGGTGCTTCTAACGTCGACACGCAAATGCAGGAGATCGAGCGTGAGGCGCTGGACATGCAATTGGCAGACAAGTTGCTCGCGTACAAACGCGATATGGGATTACTCGGCTCGGGTGCCGGTGCAGCGCCCCAGGCTCTTCCGGCTGAAGGCGAAACCACCACCACCAGCGGTCAGAATGGAACTGGTGAGGGCCGTTCGATGTGAACTAGTATCGCAGCCGATTTTGCAGAATGATTTGTAACGCCCGTTTCAATAAGTTTATGGCCGAGTTTCCCAAGTTTGACGTCAAGTATCTGAAAGAAGCCTTCAAAGAACCCATAAACTTTTGGGGGATGGCCGGGTTTGCAGTTGCCGCTGCTTACGTCCAGGACATTACACCGCTCGCCGCTGCGTTAGTAACTGAGACACTTTATCTAGCCACCGTGCCCGCGAGTACGATGTATCGCCGCCTCGTAGATCGACGAGAGAAACAACGACTGTTGAAATTGCGAGATCAGCAGCGCGAAGCGCAGATCAAATTATTCGATCCGCGTGAGCGTGAGGCAGTCGAATATCTGCGCTGGATGAAGAACCAGATCTATTCGAACTACAAGAAGTTCACCAACACGAAGCAGGTTCCGCACAACATTCAGAGCCTGGACCAACGCTGGGAAGACTTCGTCGATCTGTTAGACGTTTATCGTCGTCGCAAACATCATCTTCGCGGAATCAATCGTCAGTCTGTGCAGAACCAGTTGACTCAGGCGGAACGATCGGTCCAATCAGCGAAGGATGAACGTGAGCGACGTATTCAGCAAGCGAACGTCGAGATTCTCAAGCGGCGCGTCGCGGCGTTCATGGACATCGAACGATCGGTGAAGTTAGTGGAAGGGCAGTTGCAGTCGATAGAAAACTTCTTCGGGCTCGTCAACGATCAGGTTGTTACCTTGCCGACGCCGGAACGCGTCTCATCCCTGGACTTCGAGCAACTTAGCGATTCGATTGCAATGACGAAACAAATGCTCGAGGAAACATCGGACACGTTTGCCGCCCTCGACAGCCACAATCGCGACATCGGGAACTATGAGTTGCTGGTTTCAAACACGGGAACCGGCAAATAACGGCCAAATTCGCGTAAACCCCACTCTGTAGCTGTCGCTCGAAAAATTACCACAAGATATCGTTGACAGCCCGCCGGTAGAGGAGTATATTGCTGCGCGCTGGTGATGGTAATAGTAATAGCCAACCGGAATACCCGCTCAACAGTCTAAGTTAAAGCCTGCGTAGCAATTACGCCTGGCCGACGTGTTTTTAAAACTCGATTTACTTTTCGGGCTCCCCGTAAGAAAGGCAGATATTAATGAGCGCAGCTATCGGCAAAACAGTCGGACGCACTCCCGTCGGTTCTCCCAGTGTGTCTTCGCGTCGAAAGTCGCAGGAGTTAGGACTGAATGCCAAAAAAGTAATTAGCAAGCGCTATTCGATGAAGGACCTGAAAGGCCGGCCCATCGAGGAGTGGACCGATATCGTCCGTCGCGTGGTCGGCCACGTTTCTGCCGCGGAAACTGGCGAAAAAGAGACAAGTTTTTTGCCGCTATGAGCGACGTAATGCTCAAGCGCGAATTCATCCCCAACACGCCGTGCCTCGTGAATGCGGGTAAAGCCAACGGTCAACTGGCGGCGTGTTTTGTGCTTGACGTACCCGACTCAATTACCGGCATCATGGATCACGCCAAGGCTGCCGCGACCATTCATCAAACCGGCGGCGGCACGGGCATGACTTACGAGTTTTTGCGTCCGCACGGCGCGGTGGTCAGCTCCGCAACTGGTGTCGCTTCCGGTCCCGTGTCGTTCATGAACATCGTCAACCAGGTCACCGATGTGGTGAAACAGGGCGGCGTGCGGCGCGGCGCTAACATGGGCATGATGCGTGTGACGCATCCGGATGTGCTGCGTTTCATTCACGCGAAAAACGACCAGCACTCGCTTACCAACTTCAATATTTCTGTCAACGTTACCGACAAGTTTTTGAAAGCGGTCGATAACAACGAGTGGTTCCAGTTGGAGTTCAAGGGCGAACCATGGAAAGAAACGATTTACGATCCAGTACGTGATGGCGACTACTTTGTTTATCGACGAGCGGACGGATCGACTGTAACGTTCTGCGATCGCCAGGCTTTTCTAAACGCGGATCTCTCGACTTGCACGGTTGAAGAACCACCGATGCCGGGAATGATCTTCGCACCCGATATCTGGAACCGGATCATTGCGAGTGCGCACAAGTATGCAGAGCCGGGAATCGCGTTCATCGATGAAGTGAATCGTCACAATCACATGATGAACTCGATGGGACCGATCTACTCGTGCAACCCATGCGGCGAACAGTTCCTGCACTTCTCGAACTCGTGCAACCTCGGTTCGATCGATCTCGCCAAGTTTTACGATCCGGAAAAGGGCATTGACTGGGACCGGCTGCGTGAAGTCACTCACCTGTGCACGCGTTTTCTCGACAACGTGATCGATACCTGTGCCTGGCCGCTGCCCGAGATCAACGACGTGGTCCATCGCACGCGGCCCGTCGGTTTGGGCATCATGGGATTTGCCGATCTTTGTTTGAATTTGAGCGTCACTTACGGTTCGCCGGCGTCGATCGCTCTGATGGATGAAGTGATGGGATTCGTGCGTCGCGAATCGTGGATGGAGAGCAACCGGCTGGGCGCGGAGAAGGGCGCGTTTCCGGAATTTGAGCCGAACCGCGAAGCCTACACCGATTTTCTTTACAACCAGATTGGTATTCCGAAAGATACCCCGCTTACGCCGCGCAACTATGAAGTGACCACGATCGCGCCTACGGGAACGATTTCGCTCGTCGCGGAAACTTCGTCTGGAATCGAGCCCAACTTCTCGTGGGCTTATGTACGCAAAGACACACTTGGTACGCGGACTTACGTGCATACTCTCGCTGCGCAAGCGCTCGGTATCGACGTGGACCAGTGCGATCAGGAATCGATAGATGCGGCTGCAGCTTACGTCGTTGAACACGAACGTGAGTTGCCGCCACATTTTATCTCGGCGATGAATATAAGCGCTGAGCAGCACGTTCATGTGCTCGCGGCTGCTCAGCGCAACGTCGATAACAGCGTGTCGAAGACGTGCAATGGCGCGGTGAACGATACGGTTGAGTCGGTCGATGCGTTGTATCGCCTTGGTAGGCTGCTTGGGTGCAAGGCTGTTAGTTACTATCGAGATGGATCGCGTGACAATCAGGTACTCACGTCGATGAAAGCGGAAGAACCAAAAGGTGAGATTGCGTGCAATCCGGAAGCCGTCGTAGAGCCGGTTTCCGAAGCCGTAAGCCATGCTGAAACGGTGGCTGCTGACGATGCATCAGCGCGACAGGAAGCGATCGCGCGCGAACATTCGGATACGATTCCCGTTCCGGCTGTGACTGCGATTCGCATTGAGCGTCCGCGCGAGCTGCGGGGCGCGACCTGGCAGATTCCGTTCGATGGTCAGAATCTTTACGTCACGGTTAATCATGATGGCAAGATGATCCAGGAAGTTTTTGCGACTGGTCCGATCAGTGGTGGTGTGGGTCTGTTGGCGTCGAAGATGTTGCGTGGCGGTTTCGATGCAGCGGAAGTCGCTTACAGTCTCAACAAAGTCACCGGCACGCATGCCGTCTGGTTCAACGAACGCTTATTGACTTCGCCTGAGCAAGCAGTCGCAGAGTGCATCATGATCACGGTGCGCCGCGTCCAGGACCTCCCTGACTCAGCACGCGCGGTGAGCAAACACGCCTCTCAAATTCACCCCCAACAAAAGCCCGTCACCGGCGCCATCATGTCCAACATGATCGGCATCTGCCCCGAGTGCCACGGGCAGCTGGAGCACGCCAGCGGCTGCGATTTCTGTCGCGACTGCGGCTACAGCAAGTGCAAGTAAGTACTTCGGACGTCGCCTTCTTCTTCGAATGCGCTGGACGTTGATCTTTCAGCGCATTTCCGCTTCCCAGCCAATTAACCACGCAAAAACCGGATCGGGCGCACGAGAATTCCTGTGTTGACGTACGATATGCGGCTCAATAATATATCGCTATGCCACATATAGGTTCGCGAATGCTGGATAGGGAGTTGAAGAAGGGGAGTGCGGAGTTACTCATACTCTCGCTCGTAGAAGATCAGCCACGGCACGGGTATGACATCGGAACTTTGATCGAGCGGCGATCGCGTGGGACGTTAAAGTTCAATGTCGCGTCGTTGTACCCCTTGCTGTATCGACTCGAAAAGCGCGGGTGGATTCAGGGGCGGTGGGTTGAGAAGGCCGGGCAGCGACGCCGGCGATACTACCGCTTGACCGCCGAAGGCAAGAAAGTGCTCGCAGCGCAACGCAACAGTTGGCGCGAGTTTGTCGAGGCGATCAGCCGCATAACCGGAATTAAGCACGCGTAAGCACAAGAAAATGCCTGATTGGCGCGAAGAAATCGAACGACGACTCGCCTCGTTGCAACTAGAACCGGCGCAGGAGACGGAGATCGTCGAGGAGTTGGCCCAGCACCTCGACGACGTCTATCAGCGTTCGATCGCAAACGGACTGTCTGAGCAGGAAGCCAGGCGTGCGGCACTTGAAGAACTCGCGGACAATAGTCTCCTCTCCAACGAACTGAAGCGCCTTCACAAACCATTCCATGAAGCACCCGTGCTGGGTGGCACAGGGAGGTCCAACTTGCTCACAGATCTCATTCAAGACTTACGTTACGCCGCGCGCGTGCAGTTGAAGAACCCAGCTTTCACGATCGTCGCCGTAATCGCTCTCGCTCTCGGCATCGGCGCTAACACCGCGATCTTCAGCGTCGTCAACTCAGTTCTGCTGCGCCCGCTGCCTTACAAAGATCCCGAGCGACTCGTGATGGTCTGGGAAGACGGGAGCAAGCATGGCTTCCCGCAGGAGACGCCTGCTGCTGCAAACTTCATCGATTGGCGCGATCAAAACACAGTCTTCGAAGGCATGGCCGCCATTGCCGACGTGAGTTTCAACTTAACTGGCGCAGGCGATCCCGAACGACTCGAGGGACGCGCAGTTACGGCAAGCCTCTTCCCGCTGCTTGGGGCCGATGCACACATTGGACGCATCTTCACGGATTACGAAGACCGACCCGGTTTTGACTACGTCGTCCTGCTGAGTTACGCACTGTGGCAACGAAGATTCGGTGGCGACAACAGTATCGTCGGCAAGCCGATCAGTCTTAACGGCGAGACTTTTACGGTCGTGGGCGTGATGCCCGCGCGTTTTCAGTTTCCGACGAGTGATGATGCTTTCTGGGTGCCGATGGGTTTTACTCCTGAGCAGAAGGTTAATCGCGAGCGTCACTACTTGCAGGTGCTGGCGCGATTAAAACCCGGCACGAGTCTCGAACAAGCGCAGGCGGAGATGCACACCATCGCCGCTCGCCTCGCACAACAGTATCCTGACTCGAACACCGATCTTGGCGCTGTCGTGACTTCGTTGCACGAACATCTCGTCGGCGACATCAAGCCCGCATTGCTGATCCTGCTCGGCGCGGTCGGACTAGTCCTACTGATCGCGTGCGCAAACGTCGCTAACCTCTTACTCGCACGCGCCGCAGTAAGACAAAAAGAGATAGCAGTACGCGTCGCGCTTGGCGCGAGACGCTGGCGCTTGATCCGGCAATTCCTGACGGAGAGTGTTCTACTGGCGACGATCGGCGGCGTGATGGGCTTAGCAATAGCGTATGGTGGACTGTTGTTACTCCGAGCATTCATACCCGAGAACATCGCGCAAGCGCGCGAGATTTCGATCGATCTTAAGGTGCTTGGTTTTACGTTTCTGGTTGCGATGCTCACTGGCCTGATCTTCGGATTGGCGCCCGCGATTCAGGCTGCTCGTTTCAATCAAACTGAAACGTTGAAAGAAGGCGGCCGCGATTCGGCAACAGGCAGCGGCGGCAAACGGATTCGTGGTTTGCTGGTGATGGCTGAAGTTGCCGTGTCACTCGTCTTGCTGATCAGCGCAGGGTTGCTGATTAACAGCTTCCTGCGGTTGCGAAACGTCGACCCGGGATTTCGCGCTGACAATCTGTTGACGATGAAGTTTGTGTTGCCGGTACCAAAGTACGCTCAGTTCGAACAACGTTCAGCGTTTTATACCGACCTAATCCAGCGCGTGGAAGCAATCGCCGGCGTCGAGTCAGCAGCGGTGACGACGAACCTTCCGTTATATCGTCAGGGGAACTCGATCGGCATAAGCATCGAAGGCCAGCCTCCGCTGCCACCCGGACAGGAAAACGTAGTATTTACGCGAGTCGTTAGCCCGGGCTACTTTGACACCATGAGCATTCCGTTGCTGAGCGGCAGGGTGTTTAGCGATCAAGACGCGCCTAATACTCCGCGCGTGGCGGTAATCGGCGAAACGATGGCCCGACTTTACTGGCCCGGTCAGGACCCTATCGGAAAACGCATCGGTGTTGGAAAAATCGAGCGACCGGAAGATTGGACACAAGTCGTGGGCGTCGTCAAAGACGTGCGCCAGTTAGAGTTGATGGCGGATCCGAAGCCTCAAATGTACTTACCTTACAAACAAAGAGGCTTTTTCGAACCGCGAGATCTGGTGGTGAAGACGGAAGTCGATCCTGCGAGCCTGGCCGCAACCGTCCGCAAGGCCGTGTGGGAGATCGACAAGGACCAGCCGGTCTCTAACATCCGCACGATGGAGGAGATACTGCTCGACTCAATCGCACGGCAGCGCTTCAGCATGTTGTTGCTCGCAATCTTCGCAGGCGTGGCCTTGATACTCGCGGCGGTCGGAATTTACGGCGTGATGAGCTACTCGGTGGCCCAACGCACGCACGAGATCGGCATACGCATGGCTCTCGGCGCACAGACGAGCGCGGTGCTTAAGCTCGCTGTCGGTTACGGTTTGAAGCTCGTAGTCGCGGGCGTCGGCATTGGTCTGATCGCCGCGTTTGCATTAACACGTGTGATGTCGACACTGCTTTTCGGAGTCACAGCAACGGATCCGATGACGTTCGGGGTGATCTCAGTGTTGCTGATTCTCGTCGCGGCGATCGCGAGTTATATACCCGCGCGTCGCGCGACGAAAGTCGATCCGATTATTGCTTTGCGATACGAGTGAATCGTTCAACGACGGGAGAGTAGTTCGTAGTAGCCTGTAATTCCGTTCAGCACGTACTGCACCGCGAGCGCTGCCAGAACGATGCCCATCACGCGCGTTGCGATGTTCACGCCGCCTTCGCCGAGTAGTCTCATCAAGCGCGATCCGAGATACAGCGAAATAAACGAGACGATAAAGACGATCGCGATCGCCACGCCTATTGCGACCAGCCTTCTCATGTCGTTACCGGCTTGAGAGGTTAAGAGCAGAATCGTGGCGATCGTTCCCGGGCCGGAAAGTAGAGGCATCGCGAGCGGAAACACAGAGATGTCGTCGGCAGCGGGGTCACATTCCCCGGCTTGCGGCGACTGAAGCCCGCCGCGTTCGCCAAACAGCATCGGCAACGCCGCGATAAACAGCAATGCGCCTCCGCTGATCGAGAACGCATGAACTGTGACGCCAAGAAAGGAAAGCACCGCGCGTCCCGCAATCAGAAAAAACAAAGCCACGCCAAATGCGATTAGCACCGCGCGCGTCAGTATCGCTCGACGACGATCTTGCTGATTTTGGGTTAGCGCGACAAATATCGGTACGACGCCGGGTGGATCAACCACCACGAGCAGCGTCACGAAAGCCGTAAAACCAAATCTCACAATGTCCTGGTCCATAACTCTTCTTTACTCCGCGCAAACTCTGCGTTTCTCTGTGGCCTTTGCGGTGTAAATCGCCTAACGATATATTTACCGCAGAAACGCAGAGGACGCGGAGATTACACAGAGCGAGGCTCTCTTTAAGTTCGGTCGAGCTTTAATAACGTGTGCAGCAAGACGTTCGCGCCGTTGGCAATGTCGTCCGGATGTGAAAACTCGCGCGGAGAGTGACTGATACCACCGACGCTCGGGACGAAGATCATACCAACTGGACCAAGCTGGGCCATGTCCTGTGCGTCATGCCCGGCGCCCGACGGCATTAGTTTCGTCGATAGACCCAGTTCGCGTGCCGCGTCGGTGATTAAGGAGCGAATGCGAGTGTCAGTCGGCGCGGGAATGTTGACGTTGATCTCTTTAAAGTCAAACTTAGTCTTACTGGCCGTGGCGATCTGTTGCGCTTCAGTGCGAATTCTCTCGTAGAGCATGTTGATCTTCGCCGCGTCGAGATCGCGAAGCTCGAGACTGAGCACGACCTTACCGGGTATGACGTTTGGCGCGCCCGGCAAGGCATTGATCCGGCCAACGGTGCCCACTTGCCGACCCGGAATACTCGTGACGACGCGATTGACAGCTTCAATAAACTTCGCTGCCGCAAGCAGTGCATCCTGCCGATTATTCATCGCGGTCGTGCCCGCGTGATTCGCAAAACCTTCGATCGTCACGTCCCACCAGTTGATCCCTACGATGCCTTCCACAACCCCGATCTTGATCTTCTCGTTATCGAGATGAGCACCCTGTTCGATGTGCAGCTCGAGATACGCCGCGATGTCGCCTTTCTGGCGACGAACTTCGGCGAGTTTGGTGGGATCTCCGCCGATGAACTTGATTCCCTCGCGAATTGTTTTGCCGCTGCGACTGACGAGATCGAGTTCGCGTTCGGTGAGTTCGCCATCCATCGCACGGCTGCCGATCAGCCCGCCTTCTTCGTTCTGAAAGATCACGACCTCGAGTGGATGACGCAAACTGACGTTCTTCTCCGCCAACGTTTGCGCGACTTCAATCGCGCCCATCGAGCCGACGACTCCGTCATAGTTTCCACCGTCCGGAACAGTGTCGATATGTGATCCGATCAACAACGGTTTGAGATCGCTTGCGCTTCCCGTCCGTCGTCCGAGTAAATTTCCAGCCGCATCGACCGAGACGTCGAGCTTCGCGTCGCGAAGTAGCCCGAGAACATATTCGCGCCCTTGTTTGTCGGCGTCGCTATACGCAACGCGACTGGCGCCACCTTGCGGGTTCTTCCCAAACTCCGCCAGCGCGTGAATGATGTTTCATGATGCGATCGCCGTTGACGCGTAATTGCGGTTGCGCGCTCGAGTGACGAAACGTCACCGAACACAGACTCAGAAGCAGTGCATAGTTGAATTCTCGGCGAGTTTTTTTCATGGCCTCGGCAGAATGCGGGAACTGAAGTTTAGACCAGGAGCAATGTGAGCGTAGCTTAACGGTTTGCGCTGAGGCAACCACGATGTAGAATCCGCCTGTCGAAATACCTTCCCGACAAACCTGTAAATATCGAGGAGACTTCATAATGAAACGAAACCTCTGTCTGTTTGTGCTGATGTTGGCCGTCGTGGCAGGTTCGCTTGTTCTCTCGCCGAAAACCGCGGCAATCACGTACGGATTCGTCGATTCCACGAATACCTTCGCGAACACGGGAGCGTTCATAGCTAAATCACCGACGACGGGAGAGATTTTCCCAATTTGTTCGGGCACGATGATCACCCCAAACGTTTTTCTTACGGCGGGCCATTGCACGCTGTTTTTCGCGCAGGATCTCGCGCCGGAGGGACTTGTCGCTTACGTGAGTCTCGATGGCTCGATACCGTTTGGACCACTCACAAGTAACAAAACGCAACTGCTGCCCGTCGCTCACGTCGTGACCAATCCAAACTTCAATCCGGCCCAAAGTGATTCCGGAGACATCGGCGTTCTGATCTTGCAGAAAGACGTTCGCGGCGTTACGCCGGCGACGCTCCCCGCCTGCGGATTGTTGGACCAACTCGCAGCGCAGAATGGTTTGAAGTCGGCGATATTTACTCCGGTTGGCTATGGTGTGCAGAATCGCGTCGTAGGCGGCGGCGTGCCCTTCTTTCAGGATCTGAATCCGATCCCGCGGATGTTTGCGTTTTCCAGTTTCAACTCGCTTAACGGAGGCTATCTTCGTCTCTCGCAAAACCAGTCGACCGGAAACAGCGGCACGTGTTTTGGCGACTCGGGCGGTCCAAACTTTCTAACAGTTAACGGCAAACAAACTCTCGTTGCCATTACCATCACCGGCGACTCCGTCTGTCGCTCGACGAATGTCGATTACCGGCTCGACATACCTTCAGCACAAGGTTTTCTCGCGGCGGTTAATGCAGCTTTCGGAACGAACATTCCACTGACGTGCTAAAAATCAAAACCAGAGGACACCATTGAAAAACTTCAGACTACTTTCACTGCTGACGCTGATGCTCTCGGTGTGGACGCTCGCTGTTTCGCAAACTCCGCCCCGATTAACGCCCGAACCGCCAATCGGAAAAGGCGTCGTGGTTCTGAAAGCGGCGCGCCTGATCGACGGCACTGGTGCCCCGGCGATCACTAACGCCGTCGTTGTTATTGACGACAACAGAATCACTGCGGCAGGGCGTGCAGGATCGGTAAACATTCCGGTGAATGCGAAAGTGATCGATCTTGGCGACGTCACGTTAATGCCGGGCTTCATCGACATGCACACGCATTTGATCGGGCGCGTGCTTGGCGATCCCGCCGGCGAAAACGCGCTCGTGCGGGACTACGCATCGTTCGGAGCGATTCTCGGCGTGAAGCATGCACGCGAAACGTTGATGGCGGGTTTTACGACCGTGCGAAACGTTGGTGCAGACGGACCGTTTCATGACTTAGCGTTGCGTAAGGCGATCGACGAAGGCTGGACCGAAGGCCCAAGGATCGTCACTGCTGGACATTCGCTCGGAATTCGCGGTGGACACTGTGACGACAACGGATATCGCCCAGGAATGTTTGACCCGGGAATTGAGGACGGTATCGCGGATGGTCCGGATCAGGTGCGCGCCGCGGTGCGCTATCAGATCAAGTACGGCGCCGACGTGATCAAAACTTGCGCGACCGCCGGTGTGCTTTCCGAAGGAAGCTCCGCAGTTGGTGTGACGCAGTACACGTATGAAGAGCTGAAGGCGATGGTTGACGAGGCAACAAAACTCGGACGCAAGGTCGCAGCTCATGCGCACGGCACCGAGGGCATCAAGATCGCTTCGCGCGCGGGCGTAGCCTCGATCGAGCATGGATCTTTCATGGATGAGGAAGGCGCGCGCTTGATGAAGACGAACGGAACGTACCTGGTGCCAACGTTGTCAGCCGCGGAAGGCGTCGAACGCGCGGCAAAGACCGGAGTGTTGAAAGGACTGCGCGCGGAGAAGGCAATCGCTGCCGCAGCGGCGGTTCGCAACGCGATCAAACTCGCAGTTGCGAACAAAGTCCCGATCGCATTTGGCACCGATGCCGGTGTGGTTCCGCACGGAACGAATGCGCACGAGTTTCAGTTGCTGGTCGAGTGGGGTGGCATGAGCAATATGGACGCGATCGTTGCCGCGACGTCGAGCGCAGCGAAGTTGTTGGGTTGGGAGAAGAACGCGGGTTCGTTAACGCCGGGTAAGTGGGCCGACATCATCGCCGTTCCTGGAGATCCGCTCCGAGACATCCGCGCGACGGAGAAAGTTGTGTTTGTGATGAAGAACGGCGTGATCTTCAAACAGCAAGCGCCGTGAGGTTTCGAAAAGAAAGTTCCCGCAGAGACGCAAAGACGCAAAGAAATCTAAATCTCCCTTAGCGCCTTAGCGCCTTTGCGGGAAACTTCCTACTTAACCTCGTCCCAGATCAGCGTGTGCTTCGTTTCTTTCAGCAACAGCGATCCGACGATGAATGTTACGCTTGCGACGATGATCGGATAGTAGAGTCCCGCGTAAATATTCCCGGTGTTCGCGACGACGTATAGTCCGATTAGTGGCAACAAGCCGCCAAACACTCCGTTGCCGATGTGATACGGCAGCGAAAGCGCTGTGTAACGGATCTTCGCGGGAAATGCTTCCACAAGATACGCGGCGATTGGTCCATAGACCATCGTCACGAAAAACACCTGAATAAAAACGAGCAGGATCAGTTTCCACGCTACAGGGTTGCGGATGAACGATTCGAAGTTCGCGTAAGGCAAGACTTCTTTAGCCGGTTGTAGTGTGCCGTTAACCGCCGTCTGCGGCGTCAAACTGATAGCGCCGGTTACCTTGTTTGCTTGTGAAGACACCGTCACGACTTCAGAGCCCGCGGCGCGTTGCATCGCATAATAAATCGGCATGTAGGAAACTGCGGCGAGCAAACAACCAGCCATCATGATCCACTTGCGCCCAATCCGATCAGACAACGCGCCCATCACCACAAACAGCGGCATCGCCAACAACAGTGCGATAGCGATGATGTACTGCGCTGACCGGCCATTCACCTTTAGTACAGTTTGCAGGTAGAACAGCGCGTAGAACTGTCCCGTGTACCAGACGACGCCCTGGCCCGCGGTCGCGCCGAACAGTGAGATAAGCACACGCTTCAGGTTTTCCCACTTCGTAAATGCCTCGACCAGTGGTTTGCTCGATGTCATCCCGGCGGTCTTGATCTGTTGAAAGATCGGTGACTCTTTCATCCGCATCCGAATGTAAAACGAGATGCCCACGAGGAAGATCGAGATGATGAACGGTACACGCCAGCCCCATGCGTTGAATGCCTCGCGCGACAGCGTATTCTGGACCAGCAGAATGACCACTAGCGACATGAAGAGTCCCAGCGTTGCGGTGATCTGAATAAAACTAGTGTAGAACCCCCGTCGCTCATCCGGCACGTGCTCGGCCACGTAAACTGCGGCTCCGCCATACTCACCGCCAAGCGCAAGTCCTTGAAGCACCCGGATCAGAAGGAGAATGATCGGGGCGGCGATGCCGATTGTTGCGTAGGTCGGCAGGAATCCGATCAGTGCGGTTGCTCCACCCATGATTAGCAACGTGACGAGAAAAGCGTATTTGCGTCCAACCAGATCGCCAATGCGTCCAAAGAACAGCGCGCCAAACGGACGGACAACAAAGCCGACCGCGAAGGTCGATAAATACGCGATCAACGCCCATGTGTCATTGCCTTCAGGATAAAAAAGCGGCGCGATAGTTACGGCGAGACTGCCGAAGATGTAGAAGTCGTACCATTCGATCATGGTGCCGACTGCTGATGCCGTGATTACTTTCCAGATGCTATAGCTGTGAACTTGATCTGTGGTGGACGAGGCGAGAGTTTGTTGGGCCATGATTAGGATCCCATCAGTGGCACTTCACGAAAATGCCACTGATGGGACATCGACTGGTTTTAGCGGTTTTGCATTCCCGGCATGCCGCGCATAGGCATCTGGAGCTTGCCGTCGGCGCCGCTGGTCAGCGCGAGGAATGACGAGTCGTAACGAATCGAATCGAACACCGCATCGACCCGCGCTTCCATCATCTCCTTCGCGCGCACCGCTTCATAGCGTTCGTACTGGAAGAAGTGACGACGCAGTAACGCGAGTGCCTTCTTCTTCTGGCCTGCTTGCGCATAAATCGCGGCCAGGTTGTACGACGCGGGCAACAGGTTATGATTCTCTCGCGCAATCTTCAACGCCTCATCGGTGTTTCCCGAAGCCGCAATGAACACTGCCGCGAACACGAGGTTGTACGGGTCTTTCGGATCGAGCGCGAGCGCTTTCTTCGTGTATGCATTGCCCTGGGCCAAGTCGCCTTCGGAGTGCCAGTAAACGGCGAGATTGCGATACGTCAACGCGAGCGGAAACTCTTCCGCGGATTGCTCCATCAACTTCAAACCCTTCTTAAACTCACCGTCGTGAATGGTCATCTTGCCGAGCCCGTGCAGTGCGACCGCGCGCGCGACAGCATCGGCGGGCATGTTCAGGATCTTATTGAAGACTTCACGGGCTTTGTCCCACTCGCCTGTGTGGTGACGATAGAGCTCGCCGAGATAACGAAGCGGCGTTGGGTCCGCAGGATCCATTTTGTGCGCCTGCTGGTAGAACTTCAGCGCCGTGACGTATTGTTCGGCAATCTCGGCGCGCAGGCCGCTACGCATGGTTGCTTCGATGCGGGCGCCTTGAGCGCGATCGAATATCGGCGAGTCGGGAATACTGCCGATCTCTTCTACTCCGAGCTTCTTGAGTTGACCGGCCGCGTCTTTGGCTTTCTTCGGGAAAAGACATCGCTCGGCGGCGACGGGTTTCAGATCAGCGATTGCGCCATCGTTGTCGCCGGCTTTCGCTTTCTCTTTACCGCTCTTTAGCTGCGCGTCGAGTGCTGACTCGCGCTGCTTCATTTCCGCTTCAACTGCCTTTTCAACGTCGGCCACCTTCAGTTTGCCGGCGTTGCTATCGACCTTTTTAATGGGCGTGCCGTCGTGCGTCGCCAGCACAGCGACCGGCAGGGCAGAGTCGCCAATGATGTTCTTCAGCTCCGGCAGACCCGCATCGCCGACGCTCATTGTCACGCACTGTGCAGAGTACAGAGTCAGAACGCGAGAAGTGAGCAGTGGAGACTTTTTGACTTCATCATTGCTCGCTGGAAACCAGTAAAGAACCAGACCTTTCTGCGCCGCAGTTCTGGATTCCCACAACTTCCACGGTACCTTGTAAACTGTTGGCGCCGGACCCATGCTGCTATTGCCGCCGCCGACACCACCTGTCCCGCCACCGCCACCGCCGCCGCAAGTGGCCCAGGCGGGTGACAGGGCGAACAGAGTAATCAAAATTGTGGCAAGGATTCGTGAAAGTTGTTTCTTCATAATGCGATAGCCTTTCGTTTATTTCCGAGTGAGCGGGGAGCTACTTTATAGCACAAGCGGCCACGAATCACACGGTTTGAGGGTTTACACAAGTATTACTCGCCTCGAACAAGAATCGAGTCTATGATTATGCGCACGATGAAAGTGTTGCTGGTCAATCCTAAATTTCCCGAGACATATTGGAGTTTTCGACACGCCCTACCGTTCGAAGGAAAACGATCAGTTTTCCCGCCGCTCGGACTGCTGACGGTCTCCGGACTACTGCCGCGTTCCGTCGAGAGACGACTTGTCGATCTTGAAATCGAACCACTGAAGACGTCGCAGATCGAGTGGGCTGACATGGTCTTCATCACGGGCATGCTCGCGCAGAAGGAATCGCTGCACGAGATCGTTCAACGATGCCGGAAGCTCGGCAAACGGATCGTGCTCGGTGGTCCATACGTGACCAGTACGATCGAAGAACTGCCTTACGCCGATCACATCTTCCAGGGCGAGGCCGAAACGACGTTGCCCCAGTTTTTCGAGGACCTTGAACGCGGCACCGCAAAACGGACGTACAAAGCGCCCGAGCGGCCGCCAATGTCACTCGCGCCTATCGCTGATTTCGGACTAGTCAACATGAAGGAGTACAGTTGCATGTCCGTGCAATACTCGCGTGGTTGTCCTTTCTCATGTGAGTTTTGCGACATCATCGAGATCTACGGCCGCATCCCGCGCACAAAAAGCAACCAGCAAGTCATTGCGGAGTTCAACGAACTGAAGCGCCTGGGCTGGCGTGGTCCACTGTTCATCGTTGACGACAATTTTATCGGCAACAAGAAGAACGTGCGGCTGTTGCTGCCCGCGTTGATCGAGTGGCAGAAGAAGAATGGCTATCCATTCTCATTGCTGACCGAAGCGAGTGTGAATCTGGCTGACGACGACGATCTGCTGTCGGCGATGAAGGAAGCTGGGTTCCGTCGCGTGTTTCTCGGTATCGAGACGCCGGTGGAGGAGAGTCTCAAGGAAGCGCAGAAGTCGCAGAACCGCGGCAACCTGCTTGAGTCGGTGCGCAGGATACAGAGCCACGGCATGGAAGTGATGGCCGGGTTTATCGTCGGCTTTGATAACGATCCGGAAGACATCTTCGAGCGTCAAATCGAGTTCATTCGCGAGAGTGCGATTCCGATGGCCATGGTCGGGATGTTGAATGCGTTGCCGGATACGCAACTCTGGAAACGACTCGAGAAAGAAGGCCGTCTGCTGGGCGCTGACGCGACTGGTAACAACACGATCGCCACAGTCAACTTCATTCCGAAGATGGACGTCGATACGCTCATCGCGGGTTATCAACGCATCATGCGCACGATCTACAAACCGAGTGAATACTATCGTCGCGCGCTCGATTCGCTGCAACGGGTACCGCAGGATATGCCCGAGGCCCACCAGTATCACGGAATCAAGGCGGTCAAAGCGTTTCTGCGTATTGCGTTCAAACTCGGTGTGCTCGATGCGGAGCGCCGTGAGTTCTGGCGCTTTTTTCTCGAAGCCGTGCGCACTCATCACGATCGCATGACTGAGTTGCTGCGCCACGCAGCGATGGCTTATCACTTCCGCAAGTTGAACGAATCCTACGGCGACACGTGAGTCCCTCAGCTCATTCTTCGTTCGCTGCCCTTCGATATCGCGATTTTCGTCTACTTTGGTTGGGCCAGATTGTCTCTGTGACCGGATCGCAGATGCAGTTTGTCGCGATCAACTGGCACGTTTACCTGCTTACAAAATCACCTCTAGCGCTGGGATTGGTCGGACTGTTTCGAGGTGTACCGATAATTGTGTGTTCCCTCGCAGGAGGCGTGGTCGCAGACGCGGTCGATCGACGCAAATTGTTGGTGGTGACGCAGGTGGTAATGCTGATTAGCGCAGCGCTGTTAGCGGCATTCACCATCGCGGGACTCGACAGTGTTTGGCCGATTTATGTGCTTAGCGGGTTGGCCTCGGCAGCAAATGCTTTTGACATTCCCGCGCGGCAGTCGCTCATGCCGGCCCTCGTTCCAACTGAAGTTTTTCCGAACGCGGTTAGTCTCGGTTTGATCGTTTTCAATGTCGCGACGATTGCGGGACCGGCGATCGCGGGATTCATGCTCGCTGAAACTGGACCCGCGTTGATTTACGGAGTCAATGCGCTCTCGTTTCTGGCGGTAATCGCCGCTTTAATTGCGATGCGGACGAGCGGAGATCCCGAGCGCCATGGCGATCGCGGAAGCGCGCTGAGCTTTGCTGCTCTTAAAGAGGGGTTCCGGTTTGTCCGGAACACCCCGATCATTGTGCAGACGATGACGCTCGACTTTGCTGCGACGTTTTTTGCTTCAGCGACGTTGTTACTTCCGATCTTCGCAAGCGAACGGTTGCACGTTGATGCGCGAGGCTACGGTTTTCTTGCCGCGGCGCCGGCTGTTGGGTCGGTGATAACCGCGCTTGTCATGGCGCGTGCCGGCAGTTTTAGTAAGCAAGGTCGTTTGGTGGTCGTGTCTGTTGCGATCTTTGGCTTGGCGACAGCGGCGTTTGGCCTCTCGACTGTGTTCTGGTTTTCGTTGCTGATGCTCGCCGTGACTGGCGCCGCCGACACCGTCAGCACCGTGTTGCGACAAACGATCCGGCAGTTAGTGACGCCGAACCATCTCCGCGGGCGCATGACGTCAATCAACATGATGTTCTTCATGGGTGGTCCGCAGCTTGGTGAACTCGAAGCCGGATTGCTCGCGGCAGCGATTGGTACGCCGTTATCCGTTGTGATCGGTGGACTCGGATCGATCGCGTCTTCGGCTGTCGCTGCGTTGAAGTCGAAAAGTCTGATGGATTTTGAAGTCTGATGTGGGAACGAGGGGAAACAAACACGCACCAGGACCACGTGATCGCGCACGTTATCGGCGCGAGTGTGCTGCGCTACCTCGTGTGGGACGAAACGGCCTACCTGCTGCTGGATATCGGCTTCATTTGGAACATCTACCTCGACGCCGAGATGGGCCTGCTACCCGAAACGGTCGCCCTCGCTGAGTTGGACCTTGATGAGGGTCTTAGGCGCTGGGAACCCGTGGCGGAGCCGTCACCTATTCAATCCGTTGATCTATTTCAATCAGAAGACGGCAGGCGCCTCGTTCTGAACTGCGAAACGACAACACTCACGCTTGAAACCTCATTCACTACGCGCGACGTACAGGTCAGTTAAAAGAACAACGCCGCGGTCCAACTTCCGCTGGACTCGCGGCGTTATTCCGTTGCTGGCCAAAAACAACTAGCCACTCACAATAATCTGGTTGTCGACTACCTTCACTCCCTTGATCTGTTTCACCATTCTCTCGATGTCGGCCTTCACAGCTTCGGTCTTGACCGTGCCGACGAGCATTACTTTCTGGTTAATAACGCTTGCAGTGATACCCAGCGACGAGAATGCCGGATCTTCCGTCAAGCGTTTGTCGATCGCGAGCTGAATGCTCGAATCGAGGTTGATGCTGTCCGTAGCAGCGGAAGTCGTCGAACCGCCGGCCGGTGGCGTAACAATAATGGGTTGCGTTGCAGGCGCTGCCGGTTGCTGAATGATGACCGGAGGCTGTTGCGCCGGTGCGGGTTGCTGAATCACAGTCGGTTGCTGCGCGGGCGTCAGAGCCGTTTCATCGGTCGTCGGCTGACTGTTCATCCAGAAAAGCACCAACATCGTGATCAGCGCGATAGCCACAACCGCGAGCACGCCGACCATGCCTGCCGAGATGCCGCTGTTGTCGCGGACCGACTGCGTATGGACCACCTCGCGCCTCTCATTCGGTGTCTCCACCACTACACGCCGTCGTGTTGCTTCTTCTTCATCGTATGCCATCAGTTGCCTCCGTTGTTATACATTTGCCGAAACCAAAGTTCCGGTAAGAACCAACAAACTCAAAACTAATATGAAGGCGATGAGCCTCATCATAAGCGAACCTCCATAAACCGCTCCTCGATTCATCTTTTCCCCGCTATCGGTGGGGCAAACGCCATTCCGCACAGCCAAACCGTGCAAATACGAGGGTTCACAACTGGAACACGGATTGGTCGTTTTGTTATCGTACGTTTTTCGAAACAACGTAAACCGATCAATGTATGGATCAATACAATGACAACTGCCATCATTCATCATCCAATTTTCAAAGAACACGACACCGGACCCGGTCATCCTGAAATGCCTTCGCGCTATACGGTGATCATGGAAGCGTTGCGAGGCGATGAGGAGCTTTGGTCCAAACTGCGCGAGGTCGAGGCGACCGAAGCTCCCCGCGGCGACATTCAGGCGGCACATTCACCGCAGCTTTACAAACTGATCGAACGTGTAGTGAGTGAAGGCACCGGCTATCTCGACGCCGACACGGTCGTCTCGATGCGTTCGCTCGACGCCGCGAAGCGCGGAGCTGGCGCGCCGTGTCAGGCCGTCGATCTGATCATGAGCGGCGAGGTAAAGAATGCTTTCGTGCCCGTGCGTCCACCCGGACATCACGCGACGGAAGAACGTGCGATGGGGTTTTGCCTTTTTAACAACGTCGCCGTCGCCGCGCGTTACGCGCAACGGAAATATTCGGAGATCGAGAAGGTCGCGATCATCGATTGGGACGTCCATCACGGAAACGGTACACAGGGAATCTTCTACGACGATCCGACGGTCTACTTTTTCTCGTCACATCAGTATCCGTGGTATCCGGGAACGGGCACGCGAGGCGAAAAGGGAACCGGTCGCGGTCTGGGTTATACGCTGAATCTACCGTTGCGCGCAGCGACTCCGGCTGCGGATCAGAAGCGCGGTTTTGAAGCGGCGCTGGACGAGATGTCTGCGAGTTTTACTCCTGACCTGATTATCATCTCAGCGGGATTCGATTCGCATCTTCACGATCCGCTGGGTCAGTTGCTGCTTAAGGATGACGACTTCGTCGCTATGACAAGAGCGGTGAAGCAATGGGCTGACAGCAGTTGTCAGGGACGAGTGATTTCGTGTCTTGAGGGCGGTTACAACCTCGCAACGCTCGGCGGCACGGTGCGCGCTCACGTGCGTGAACTGAGTGCGGAAAATTAACGTCGCAACCTGATATCAGCGTTTTCCTTTGCGTCTTTGCGCCTTTGCGGGAGATTCATTCTCACTTCAAAAGCATTTCCCGCAAAGGCGCAAAGCCGCAAAGAGTAGTAGCGTTTGACACTCTTAAACCACCTTCCTATGATCACTTCACATGCCTGCCGCACAGTCTTTAGTCAGTAACGACCGGCCTGAACGTGTTTTCCTGATCGACTCGATGTCGCACATCTTTCGGGCCTTCTTTGCCCCGATGCAGAATCGCGCGGCGCCCCTCGCTACGTCGCAGGGCCAGGTGACGCAGGCCGTTTACATCTTCACGAACATGCTGCTCAAGTTGCTGCGTGAAGAGAAACCGGAATACATCGCCGCCGTTTTCGAATCGCGCGAAAAGACGTTTCGGCACGAGATGTTTCCTGACTACAAAGCGAACCGTCTCGCGATGCCTGATGACCTTGCTTCGCAGATGCCGTACATTTTTCAGCTTTGCGAAGTGCTGAACATTCCCATGATCAACGTGCCGGGTTACGAGGCTGACGACGTGATCGGAGCGCTCGCAAGCCAGGTGGCAGCGAAAAAACTTCAGACGGTCGTCGTGTCGAACGATAAAGATATGTGCCAGCTCGTGCGCGATCCGTGGATCGTCTGCATGCGGCAGAATTCTCAGGTCGTGAAGCGAAAAGAGCCCGTGCCGCCGGTTGAGTGGTGCGACGAAGCCTGGGTCGAGAAGAAGTTTGGTGTTACGGCCGATAAGCTCGTCGATCTCCTCGGCCTGATGGGCGATTCGATTGACGACATACCGGGTGCGCCTGGGATCGGTTCAAAAGGCGCCGTACAGATCATTCAGCAGTTCGGATCGATTGAAGCCGCGCTGGAGAGTTGGGAGTCAGTCAAACACAAGAGGTATCGTGAGTCGTTGCGCGACAACGCGGAACTGATCAGAAAGTCGCGCGAACTGGCGCGCATCCGCACCGATATAGATGTCGAACTGAAACTCGACGAGATCAAGACGCGGCCACCGGATCGCTCGGCGGCGTACCAGTTGTTCCATAAGCTGGAGTTTTCGAACCTTACTCGCGAGTATGCCGACGCGGCAGTCGAGCGGCCCGCAACCGCTACAACTGAGCGCAACTATCGCGTCGTTCAAACGAAATCAGATCTCGACAACCTGGTGCGCACGCTTTTCGATGCCGAGAGCGTCGGCATCGCCGTCGCCGATTCAACCCCGGCCGGCACGGGCGAGCAGGAGTGTTTCGCCGAACTCCAAACTACGCGCGGTATTGCATTTTCTACGAACGCCGGAGTCTCGGCCTATGTAGATCTGGAAAAATTTCAGGGCGGAGTCGCGGCGGCGATTGGACCATTGCGCGAAGTGCTGGCAAACGGCCTCGTCGAGAAGACCGTTCACGATATGAAACGAGCGGTCGGTCTGCTCGACCACTTCAACATCACGCTCGAAGGCGTCAAGCACGACACTTATTTGGCGGCGTACCTGCTCGACCCGACGCGCAGCAAGTATGAACTTAGCGACCTGGCCAAAGATGCGCTGAATGTCGAAAACGGAAACAAGCCTCCGGCAAACTGGTCCGAATCTGCGTGGGCGACCGCGGCTGCTGCTGACTTAACTGCGCAGACAGCTAGCGTGCTTTACGCTCGTATTCTCGACAGAAAGCTCGAGACGATCTATTCCGAAGTCGAACTGCCCCTCGCACCGCTACTTTATCGAATGGAACGCGCGGGACTGAAAGTCGACAAGAAAGTGCTTGCCGATCTGTCGAGTTATATTGGACAGGAGCTGCACAAACTCACCATCAGGATCTATGAACTAGCGGGACGTGAGTTCAATATCGGTTCGCCAAAGCAGGTGGGCGAAGTACTTTCCGATATGAACATCGACATCGGTAGAAAGACTTCGACCGGTCGTATTTCCACGAGCAAAGCGGTGTTGGAGGAGTTGGCCCAACAGTTTGAGCTGCCGCGTTTGATCATCGAATATCGTGAGCTCGACAAGTTGAAGAGCGTCTATACTGACGCGTTGCCGCATCAGATAGCCACCGACGGACGGATTCATTGTCAATTGAACCAGACAGTGGCTGCGACCGGACGTTTATCGTCCAGCGATCCGAACCTGCAGAACATTCCGATTCGCAGTGAGATGGGCCGCCGGATTCGGCGCGCTTTTGTTGCCGAGAAGGGCAATAAGATCATTTCCGCGGATTATTCTCAGCTCGAATTGCGTCTGCTCGCACACATCACGCAGGATCCCGTGATGCTGGAAGCGTTTCAAAAAGGCGAAGATATTCACGCGCGCACAGCGCGGCTCGTCTTCGGTGCGAAGACCGATGCGGAGTTAAAAGAAGCACGTCGCTTTGCGAAGATCGTGAATTTCGCGATTGCCTATGCGATCGAACCGTGGGGACTCTCGCAGCGCGTCGGCATCTCGCGGCAGGAAGCAAAGAAGGTCATCGAGGATTACTACAACACTTACAAAGGCGTGCGGCGTTACATGGAAGAGGTGCCGTTGCGTGCCCGTGAGCACGGTTACGTGCGGTCTATTTATGGACGTATTCGCCCGTTGCCGGGAATTGCTGATCGTAACGCGAACATTCGTAAAGCGGCCGAACGCGAAGCGATCAACATGCCAATTCAGGGAACCGCCAGCGACATCGTCAAGATCGCGATGTTGCACGTCGATGAAGAGTTCAAGCGTAACGGTCTCGAAGCGCGCCTGCTGATGCAGGTGCATGACGAGTTGCTGGTGGAAGTCCCCAATACGGAAGTCGACAAAGTAACGGAGATACTGAAGCGCGAGATGGAAACGGCTGTAGAGCTTGATATTCCTCTGGTGGCTGATGTCGGTGTGGGCGAGAATTGGATGGACGCCAAACCTTAGAAGAATTGCGAAATTCGAAATTCGAAATTTTTAATGCAACCCGCAGATAAACATCCTGAAGTCGTTTACCGCAAGACGCCTTCTGCTGACGACAGGAGACGCGTCAGGTCTACCCTCTCGCGATTACAAGGGTTTGCGCCGGCGCTCGCACCGCTGATCGTTGGTTTTCTGTTGCTGCTCGGGCTGATTTATGGTCTGGGTTATTTGGCCCTCCGGGAGATGAGGAATGTCACTTTCCAGGCCGACGATGTCAGCTCACAACGTCTCGCCCGCCTGCAATTGCTGTATGACCTGCGATTAAAAGTGACGCAGCTTGATAATGAGGCCCGCCTTCGCGCACGCACAGAATCTGGACCTGAACAAGAGCGACGTGAACTGTTACCACCATTTGAGGGGCGGCTCAACAATGCTCGAGACGACGTCGCGGCAGCGCTCCGACGCCTTGAGGTGCCACCACTCTCTGAAGAGAAAGTGTGGAAAGAGCTGCGGACCGAGCTTCAGTCTTACGTTCAGTCAACGATGGACGTGAGAAACTACAGTCGCTACGGTTTTGAAAGATTCCGTAACGTGCTTGGCAAAATCAGTGAGCTGTTTACCAGGGAGCAAACTTATCAGGATGAAGTCGACGGTAAAGCGCAGAAAGTGCGGGATGAGTCGCGAAAGTCGATTATTAGGTGGATTCTGCTAGCGCTTTTTGTCGGCGCGCTGGTAGCAGTCGGAACCATCTGGCAGGTACAGCGTCAGTTCCGCGAGATGCAACACAGTATGTTCGAAACGCGGCGCGAGCGCACGTTCACCACTCAACTACTCGAAGGAATGGTCAGCGCGGTCGCCGCGATCGACGAAGAGGATCGCATTCGCAGCGCGAATGCAGCGTTCTTTCGTATCTTTCCCAAAGCCAGCATCGGTGCGTCAGTGTTGGAACGATTCGCGCCTGACGATGTGATGAAGATTCTCGACACCGTCACGTCCGTGCGTGTGAATAAGGCAACGTATCACGGGCGGCTGGTGGCCCAGGTGGAAGAAAGCGACAAGGCTTTCGACGTCTATTCCGCGCCGCTGGCGATCAATGGCGATCGCGGCCAGATTGTCACGCTCGTCGATGCCACCGAAGCGGCAGAATCTGAGCGCACACTGCGTCGCAGCGAATCGCTGGCGGCGGTTGGCCAGGCGACGACGCAAGTGGCTCACGAGATTCGCAATCCGTTGGGCAGCATTCGACTCGGCGTCTCGATGTTGCGTGACAGCGTCAATGATGAGGACGCGCTGAACACGATCGAGCTCGTCGAGCGCGGTATTAAACACCTCAACAAACTCGTCGTCGACGTGACGCAGTTTTCGCGGCAGAAGGAACTCGAACGCTCGTCAGTCGATCTGCACGAGTCACTCGAACGCAGTCTCGATCTCGTCAGTGAACGGATTCAGGAGAAGAACGCCACCGTCGAAAAGGACTTCGCCGAAGGTATGATTACGGGGCAATGGGACGCGTACCAGTTGCGCCAGGTATTCGTTAACGTGATCGCAAATGCGGTGGACGCGAGCCAGGAAGGTGCGGTCGTGCGGATTTCAACTGAACTGATCGCACCGTCGTTGGAGGGTAACGGTCAGGCAGCGAAAGTCTATGCGCGCGTGATTATTGCGGATCAAGGGAAGGGAATGGACCAGGTGACTCGTGAGCGAATCTTCGAACCGTTCTTTTCGACGAAGAAACGAGGAACCGGACTGGGTTTGGCGATCGTGAAGCAGATCGTCGAGCAACATGGCGGCAGGATCAGTGTCGCCAGCGAAGTCGGAAAAGGTTCGCGCTTCAGTATTGATTTACCTGTCTAGAGCGTTGAAAACGCCTGCCGTGCTGCCTCGATCGTCTGATCGATAATTTCGTCAGTATGCGCGAGACTCACGAACGCCGCTTCAAACTGTGAGGGCGCGAGATAAACCCCCGCCTGCAACATCGCGTGAAAGAACCGGCCGTACGTTTCGCGGTTGCATTTGTTCGCGCTGCTCCAATCGACAACGGGATCGCTGGTGAAGAAGCTGGTCCACATTGAACCGGCGCGATTGGTGATAGTTGTCGTTCCTGCGTTTTGGGCTGCGCGCGAGAGACCGTCGCAGAGACGACGAGAGGAGTTTTCCAATCGTTCGTAGACTGTTTTGTCGCGCAGTCGACGGAGCGTAACGAGTCCCGCAGTCATCGATAACGGATTTCCTGACAACGTACCGGCCTGGTAGACCGGTCCCGCCGGAGCGGTGTAGTTCATGATCTCTCGACTGCTGCCGTAAGCGCCGACAGGAAGTCCGCCGCCGATGATCTTTCCCAGCGTCGTGATGTCCGGATTGATCCCGTAGAGTTCCTGTGCACCTCCACGAGCCAGACGAAAGCCGGTCATCACTTCATCGAAGATCAGCAATGCGCCGTGCTTCGTTGTCAGCGAACGAACAGCCTCCAGGTATCCCGATCGCGGCGGCACACAGCCCATGTTTCCCACGACCGGTTCGATAATCACCGCCGCGATACGGGCGTGTTTCGCGAACGCATGCTCGAGCGCTTCAGCGTCGTTGAACGGAAGCGTGATCGTATTCTCCGCGAGCACGGACGGAACGCCGGGACTGTCCGGCAAGCCGAGCGTCGCTACGCCGGATCCCGCTTTCACCAGCAAACTGTCACCGTGACCGTGATAACAGCCTTCGAACTTCACGATCCGGTCTCGTCCGGTTACACCGCGCGCGAGCCGGATCGCTGACATTGTCGCTTCAGTACCGCTGCTTACCATCCGGACCATCTCGATCGATGGAACGGCATCAATTACTTCTTGCGCGAGTTGGACCTCGAGCTCGGTTGGCGCTCCGAAACTCGTGCCGTTGGCTGCGACTTCCTGAACCGCGGCGATGACCTCGTCATCAGCATGGCCCAGGATCATCGGACCCCATGAGCCGACATAGTCGATGTAGCTGTTGCCGTCGACGTCGGTGATCTTTGCGCCTTTCGCCGACTTGATAAACACCGGAGTGCCGCCCACGCCCCGAAACGCCCGTACCGGCGAATTGACGCCGCCGGGAATCAAATCGATCGCGGTCGCGAATAATTGTTCTGATTTCGATTGCATGTGTGTTGGCTGATTATAGTCTACTCACGGCTTCCTTCGGTTCGACCGTTAGGGAGCGAAAGCGCGAAAGTCGCACGAGACCGGGCGCGGCGCCTTTTGGCTTCGAAAGAAACTTCCGCTCGGTGTAATGGATCACGACTTTTGCGTCTTCGCTCGCCTGGCTGAAGCGTCCCGCGAGTTGGGCTGCCTCGATGATCGTTCGGTGCGGGATCTCTTTCCGTGTCGGATTGCGCACGACTACGTGCGATCCGGGATAGTCGCCGGCGTGCATCCAGAGATCATTTGGGTGCGCGAGACGAAACGTGAGCGTGTCGTTGTCGCGGGAAGTGCGTCCGACGAGGATCTCGTAACCGTCGGTTGAAAGATAGCGACGCACGCCGGGGATGCTCTTCGTGGCGGCAGCAGGCTTGCCCTTGGGTGTTTTTGGGGAAGGTGGCGCCGCGGCCTTGTCGAAACTTTCGAGCGCCGCTGTGTCTCGTCGCTCGACGATACGTTCGAGTTCCTGATTGCGGGATTCGAGTTGCTCGATTTCGCGATCGACGCCGCTCAGTCTGACCGCGATCTCTTCGCGCGCTCTTTTCGCTTTCGTATACAGACGAAAACGACGTGCAGCTTCGTCTTGCAGCGAGGTGTTCTCGTCGATCTCAAGCTCGATCTGCGGAGTGCCGTCAGAGTAGTAGTCGGTCAGAACCACCTTGTTGCCATTGCGCGTAGCCGTCGCGACATTGGCGAGTAACAGGTCGCCGGCTTTTTTGTGTTCCTCAGGATCGCCGTGGCCGGCAAGGTCTCTGTGTAGATGTTCCTTCAACTTCCGTTGTCGCTGAAGGGAGGTTCGGAGCCGTGAACGCAACGCGCCCGCGCGCGAGTCAAAAGCCTTTTCCGCATCAATTGCGGTGTAAAGAGCATCAGCATACGCGGATGGTGAACCATCGGGTATTTGCGCGATGTCGTCGCGGTCGACGCGTGGCTCCGGTGGCGAATAGATCTCGCCGGGCAGCTGCGCACCTTGACCTCGCAGCACGGCGAGAATCTGGTTTGTCTCGTCAAGCAGGTAGAGATTTGCCTTGCGGCCGGTTAAATGAACAATCAACTTGCGGAGCTGGATCTCTTCCGCCACGTCCTCACATCGGAAAACAAATCGCACTACGCGGTCCGTTGGATCTTTTTCAATGCCGACAAGCGCGCCGCCATTCGTCCTGGCGCGCAGCAACTGCCCAAAATGCGCGAGTTGAATGGATGCCTTCTGTAAATCGCGGGCACGCCTCTCGATGAGGTACAGCCGCGGACTCGACGGCTCAACACTGACGAACAGAAAACTCCCGCGCAGTCCGAAATCGAACGCAAACGAAAGCGGCGTAAGTTGATAAATTTTTCCGAGGAATCGTCCGCTTAGACTGTCGCGCAGCTCTTCGACGACACGACGGATCAGTTCGTCATGCATATTTGTCCACGGAGATTATCAGAAAATCCGTGGCTCAAACACGAACGACTGCTGTGCGAGTAATGCGATCGTGAGCCGTATAGCCTTCGCGGCTAAATAGAGCAGAAAGTACCCCGAGCACAGTTGCTAGCGAGATCAAATAAATGAACGAACGCCCGATCGACTGGCCGCCGGTGGGAATAAGCCTCGTCTTGGTGTCGATCACTTTCAGCGACAACAGACGCATGGCCAAGGTCCGGCCTGTCAGCGCCGTCGTCAATGTGAGATAGACAAAGGCCATGACGACAAAGCTGCCTGCAAGCACCGCGATGACGCGCGTGTCCAGCAAATTGTTTCCCGTCCACTGCGCCGCAAAAGCAATCGGCGAGGCGAGCATCGCGCAAAATACGAGGTCGAAGATCGCGGAGATCAGACGCCGAAACGCCCCTGCTGACTGCGCTGGACTGTCGTCTACTCGTAGATTTCGCGAGATGTGGTCGAGATAGTTGAGCGCGGGATCGTTTGGATCGTCTCGAATCAAACGTTTCGGAGAGCGAGGCACAGGCGCGGGCGCCGGTTCACTTGGTGGCACGACAACCAGGTGAGTCTTTTCCACAGCGGGCGCCGGCTCTTCAACTTCGATTTCCGGCTCGAACGTGAGTTGCGTCGTCGGATGACCAACTGTTTCGTTCATTTCGTTTTCTTCTCGTGCGGGGGCGTATGCTATGGCCGTCGCGAGGTTGGATCGCGTTTGGCAAGTTTCGGTGGGAGTCGGCTGATGTGCGCGCTCTATACGCTTGAGAGCCGCAGCGACCAGGGGATTAACCGTCGGCATCTCTGTCGGCGGCAGTAACTCCAGCTGCGGCGAATTGACAGCTGCTTCCACCCGGCGTCGCTCGGCTTCCGCGGCCTCACGGGCGGCTTCCCGGGCTCGCCTTTCCTGGACTTCCCGGACTCGCTCGCTCAATTCTTTCCGCCATTCGGGCACGGAGTTGCGCGTGACGCCTGGAAAATTAATCAGCGTCGATTTTCTGTCCTGGGATTGAGTTGGAGTATCGCTGGTTGGTTCCATTTTCGCGTCGTCAGGCGAATCGACCTCTCGCGATCGCGACGCATCCTATCAGGAATAACTTTAAGTGGTCAATGAGAAAATAAAGCAGGGATTGAGGTTGTGCGTTTGTCGATCGTGAGGTTTGGGTGTCGCGGATCAGAGGGGCGTACGTCCGGCGAACCCTGCATCGACGTCGTGCCACCACTCAAGCTCGTCGCCTTCGCCCATTTGCCAGCAGAGCAGAACGACCCGTCCGTCCCGAAGTGATGGAAAATCGATCAGTCCGCGCTCGAAGTCTTTCAACTGCACGCCGAGAGCGTCCAGTTCACTCATCTGCGACGTCATCTCCGTCAAAATAATGGCGTACGCGACACCGTCCTCGATTCCGCCACCGCCCTGTTCGGCTGCTTCGGCAGCTTTTCTGGCGTCGTCGCGGTACTTGCTGAGTCCTCGATGGGCCCGCTGAATCCGGGCGAGAATCGTTTTTACGTTGGGAAGCAACGCATTTGCTTCCTGGAGTGTGAATATCTTCATCTGTTGAAGCGCCTTGGACAGCCGTCAGTGATCGTCGGTAACCCTGATGAATTCCGTCGCTGCTTCAAATTCAGCCGCATCCTCTTCTATGTCCGTTTCGAGCACTACCCGCATGGCCGCCTGAAAACTCTCCGCTTGTTTGGGGAGGCATTGATCCTCCAGGTATGGCGCCGGCATCGGCTCGTGCAGTTCGCGCTCATCATACCGCGTTCCGTGCGAGATTTCCTTCCGCACTTTGTCCGCGATGTCGCCGAGGTCGATGAAATAGTCTGCAACGTCGATCAGCTTTGGCGCTGTGTTCGAACGGAAGCCGGCGATCTCGACGCGGCAACCCTTGTAAGCGACAGCGTTAACCGCGTAGACAAAATCTTCGTCACCGGAAACGAGGACGGCGGTGTCGTAGCGTCCTGCGAGTGAAAGCATGTCGACCGCGATCTCGACGTCGAGATTAGCTTTTCTCGTGCCGTCGTAAAAAGTTTTCAACTCTTTTTGAATGACGCGAAAACCGTTCCGGCGCATCCACAACAAAAACCCCTGTTGCCGTTCCGCTCCAACGTCGACACCCGTGTAAAAGAAAGCTCTCAGAAGCCGGCCATCACCTAACAACACTCGCAATAACTTGTTGTAATCGATGTCGATGTTATGAAACCGTGCTGCATGGAAAAGGTTATTTCCGTCAATAAAAACCGCTACTCTTCCCCGATGTCCGAGCTGCCATGAAATGTTGGTAGTGGGATCATAACTGTTCATAACTAAACTCACCCTCTTGTCTAATCCTTAGAATGCTTATTTGCTGTTCGTTGGTCAAGTTAACGGTCCAATGACGCGCGATCATGTGGCCGCAATTACCTGACTCGTTACAGCATCGAAATAGATCGTCTTAATGGGGCCATTTGTGACACTAATTTCCCAGGCTAAATGTAGTTCCAGGCCGGTAGATTGGCCGGGGACAGGAAGGGCGTAAACAACTAACTGCCCGGGGTCTAAAACAGCATTGTCGGGCAGCGTTATTGTTTGCTGTCCGGTCGTATTTGAAACGGTAATCGGTTGTGCTTTAACTCTGGCGACGGCTTCTTCTCTGGTCACGCCCGGGCTGACTTGGTTAAGTGCCGACTGAAGACGCTCCGCATTGGGCAGGCAGTTGCTCGACAGCGCGATGAGCTTGCCGTCGTCGCGAAATCGAATCATCAGGTTGCCATAGCCACCACGCAGCGGATAACGAAACGGTCGTTGTTCGTAGCGCGCGAGTTTGGTCCCTCCGGCTTCGTCGGTTCGTTCGACGAGCGACAACTCCTGAGGGGCGGCGCCGATGAGTCGTTGCCATTCGGCGATGAATCGTCGCAACGATTCGCGTAGTTGTTCTTCTGTTGGTTGCGCGTCGCCAACCTTTGGGAGTTGGATTGTTGCCGCTAAGTCGGTAGGCAAACTTTGCAACGTTGCAGTGAAGGGATCCAGGTTCGCTTCGGTCCGGTGTTGTAAGCCGTATTGTTGCGAGATCTGGTACCAGGCAAGTGATGCTTCTTCCAGACGGGCGGCGGTATCTACAAGGCCGACGGGATAGAGTCGAACGTCAGCTCGCGGACCGCTCGTATCGGGTGGTCTCAACGCGGCACACGCTCCGCTCAGCAACGCGAACGCGATGATCACAGTTAAAGACACATTCTTCCTTTGGGAAATCCTTTGCGCCTTTGCGCCTTTGCGGGAGATAAGATGTGAGCCAATGCCTGAGCTGGTGCGAAAATGTATTTCCCGCAAAGGCGCAAAGGCGCAAAGGAAGTTTCGCTTGTATTGACTTATCGAAGGCATGACACTACTCGAAAACATTATCTGGCCTCACAATTTCCCCGTCGTCGTATAATCCAAAAACTTGGAGGACGTGTTGCCTAAAGATAACGAAAACATTCGTCTACCGTTTACTGGTCCAATTGAACCTTCTGAGCCGCAGGGGTTTACACCCGACCAGATGATTCGTTGCGATGAGTGTTTGCGAGCCAACCCTCCAACGCGTGTTGCTTGTTTGTACTGTAGCGCTCCTTTGCCCATGACGGAGGAGTCTGCGCGACTTCGCAAGCCGGTCCTGAAACCGCCGGAGAAACATCAGACTGCCTATAACAACATACTGTTGCCAGGTAAGCGAGACGTGCCTGACGAAGACCTTGCGCAGGGTGCTGATCTCTTGAAACTGAGCACTGAAAACCTGAAGCGGATCATCGCTGAGCAGATTTTTTTGCCCGTGGCGTGCACCGCTTCTCGCGAAGAAGCCGAGCTGGTTTTAAACAGGTTGCGCGATGTAGGTTTGCAGACGATCGTTTTGAGTGATGACGAGTTGGGCGCGTCTGAAGCGTCACTCAAACGCATCAAGTCGATGAATGTTGACGATGAGTACGCGACACTTCAACAGGCTGGAACGAAAGAACAGATCGAGGTTCGCTGGCGTGACATCGTTTTGATCGTGACGGGACGATTATTTACAAAACGCGTCGAGATTCAGGAACGAAAATCGCGTCGCGCCGAGAGCGAGATTGTTCAGTCGAGCGAGTTCTCGAATGATGAAGCGGTCATCGACTTCTACACGTCAACGCACCCGCAAACGTGGCGCATCAATGCGAACCGTTTCGACTTCTCGTGTCTCGGTAATCAGAAGACGCTGATCGCAAACGAGAACATCTCGCGTCTCCAACAGTTCATCGCCGCGAACGCGCCACAAGCGAAGGTCGACGACTCGTACAAAAGGCTACGTCAGACGCTCGATCTCGTTTGGGCTTCGCAACAAGAGACTCAATCGAGTGGCTGGCGTAGAGAGCGGCCAGGAAAGTTGAGCGTCGGACTCTCTACGATCAACAATAACGAAATTCAATTCACACGCTACTCGCGGTTGCAGCGGTATTTTCATCTCAATGCCTGAATCATCGAATTTGATCTATGGCGTGAATGCAGTTGTCGAAGCGTTGCGCGCCGGCACGCGACAGGTCGAGTCGGTCACGATCCTCGAAAGTGCGAGGCCGGATCGTCTGAAGTCGTTGATTGAACTCGCGCGTCAAAACGGTGTGCCGGTCCATCGTGTTCCGCGACTCGATCTTGATCGGACGTTGGGCGAGGTGAGACACCAGGGAGTCGTCGCCCGCATCGCGGCCGCGCGTTATGCCGACGCGGACGATCTGCTCGACACGCTCGAAGCTAAGATCGGTAGTTCAGATCCGCCCCTGGTCCTGGGATTGGACGCGATCGAAGACCCGCGCAACATGGGTTCCATTCTGCGGACGTCTGAATGCGCGGGGGTTCACGGTGTCTTCATCGCCGAACGACGCGCGGTTGGTTTGACGGGCGCTGTTGCCAAGGTCGCCGCTGGAGCTTTGGAGTATGTTCCCGTTGCGCGCGTCACGAATCTCGTTCGTTTGATAGAGCAGTTGAAAGCACGTAACATTTGGGTTGTAGGTGCGGCCGGTGACGCCAGCCAGTCTTACACGGATTGGGACTGGACGCTGCCCGCGGCGATCTTTCTCGGCAGTGAGGGACACGGTCTGCATCGTTTGGTTCGGGAACACTGCGACACGCTGGTTCGCATTCCGATCAGCGGCAAGTTGGATTCATTGAACGTTTCCGTAGCCGCGGGCGTTTTGCTTTATGAGGCGCGCCGCCAGCGAAGCGGGCAAGCGCAAACAAAGTTGAGGCGAGAAGAAGAATGTTTTGTCCTAAATGCGCAACACCGAATACAGACGGCGCCAGTTTTTGTCGCTCATGCGGCGCCAATATCAGTCTCGTGCCGCAAGCCCTGACGGGACAACTCGCACGTCCGAGCGAACGAGACTGCTCTCACAGACGAGAGTGCGTGTGCCGTGCCGGGCAAGTCGCCGCCGCGCCACTCACGTTGGATAGTGCATTTAGAAGTGTGTTCATGGGCGTTGCTTTTCTATTAATCGCCATTGCCCTTTCTCGGTCCATTGGCGCAGGCTGGTGGTTTTGGATGCTGATACCCGCATTCTCACTGATGGGCACAGGCATCGCCCAATACATTCGCATTCGAGAACAACAGAATCGACCAATGCCAATGCCAGCGTTACAGCCTCCAACGGTGCGCGCGACAGATCAGCTTATGTCACCGCCAGCGAGTGTCACCGAGGGAACCACCCGCCACCTCAGTTCGAAGCCTTCAGAACACAGATGACGCGGATCTGTGTCTCCGTTTGTGAAAAGACCATAGACGCGCTCGAGAGTGCAGCTGTTCGGGCCAGCGAGTCCGCTGACATCGTCGAATTGCGTATTGATTGTCTTACACGACTGGAAGACGTAGAGCCGGTACTGAACCGTATCTCGTGTCCAGTCATTCTTACGTTTCGTCCTGATGAACAAGGCGGACAGCGCGTGTTGGACCATCAGGCGCGGAAGTTGTTCTGGAACTCCGCACCGCAGACCGCGTGGTGGGACATCGAATCGGACCTCGCACTTGAAACCGATTGGTCTCGCATAATCATTTCGCATCACGATTTCTCCGGCGTTCCGGAAGACATTACGCAGATCTATGAACAACTTGCCGCGACGCCCGCAGCCGTTGTGAAAATTGCCGTACAGGCGAATGACATTGTTGATTGCATTCCTGTTTTTCAACTGCTCGATCGCGCGCGAAGTGAAGGTCGAGACATTATCGCGATAGCGATGGGCAACGCAGGACTGGCGACTCGCATTCTCGGTCCGTCACGCGGAGCGTTCCTGACTTACGCGGCGTTGGAAGAAGAAAGCGCGACCGCACCCGGACAGATCACCGCTCAAAAACTTCGATCCGTTTACAACGTCGAGCAGATCGATCGCGAAACGATGATCTGTGGCCTGGTTGGACGGCCAGTGATGCACTCCGTCTCGCCGCACATGCATAACGCTGGCTTTCGCACCGCAGGAATTAACGGCGTTTACCTCCCACTCGAAGTGCACGACGTGAAGACGTTCGTCGAACGCATGGTCCATCCGCGTACGAGAGAGGTGGATTGGAACTTGCGCGGGTTAAGCGTCACCGCTCCGCACAAGTCGGCCGTGATGGAGTTCCTCGACTGGATCGATCCAACCGCGCAAGCGATCGGAGCTGTCAATACGATCGTCGTCGACGACGACAAGCTGCGCGGGTTCAACACGGATGCCGCGGGCTTCTTAGATCCTTTGTTCAAGGTGATTGACTCTCTGAGTGGGCTGCGTGTGGCGGTGATTGGCGCAGGCGGCGCTGCGAGAGCCGCCGTGTGGGCGCTGTTGAAACAGCAAGCGACGGTAACGCTCTTCGCACGCGATGTTGCCAAGGCTCGCTCGCTTGGACAGGCGTTCGACGTTTCGTACGAACCACTCTCGTCTGCTTCGTTTGCCGGCTACGATCTCGTAATCAATGCCACGCCTCTCGGTTCAGGCGAGTTGATCGATCAAGTTCCTGTCACCGCAGAACAACTCGACGGCGTTCGCATCGCTTACGATCTTGTCTACAATCCGATCGAGACTCGCTTTCTGCAGGAAGCTAGCAAGGCAGGTTGCAAGACCCTGCGCGGACTCGAAATGTTGATTGCTCAAGCTAAAAATCAGTTCGAATTGTGGACCGGACAAACACCTTCGATGAACGTAATGTCGGACGCGGCGATCGCTGCGTTGGACCATTGATTTTTAGTATTCCTTCCAAGCCGCCCCGTCACAAAAGCTCACCTCTCCATCACAAACTCAACTGACACTCGCTAACGTAGACGTACATTCACGCCAACGTTGCTTCCGTTGCTCCAACGGCTTTTGATTTTCGCACAAGCAACTGAGGTGCAATCGTGAAGAGAACGATCCTTATTCTCGTCGTCCTGTTAACCGCCCCGATCGCGTTCGCCGGATCTCCACCGGCCAATCTCCGGGTCACGCCTCGTATCGCCATGGCGATCGTTTCGAAGGATGACCGCAAGCTCAACGATCTTGATAAAGCTTATCTGGACGCGTTCACGATCCTGCGTGACGACAATGCGTGCAGTCGTTTGTATGGCGGGCCGGCGGCGATCGAGGCGTTGAATGAGTTGATGCGCGTTGTTCGTTCGTCGTATCTCGACCGGCATATTGCGGTGCGCATGAGCGGACCCACCACGGCCTACCGGAATGCCAATACCGGATTCTCGTTTCGCATGTTCGAGAAAGCAGAGATCAATAAGGAAGGATCGTTCTATCGCGGCAATGCCCCGTCTCAGCAGCGAGTACCGTCGATTGCCAATTTCCGACCTAACACTCGGCAAACTCGCGTCACTTTGCTATTGCATGAGCTGGGACATCTCGTTCGCGGCGCCGACAAACAGTGGCTGCTTTCCGATGACGGGCATGATCTCGAACTTAGCGCTAAAAATACGAAGTACGTCGTTGATGTTTGCCGCGACGAAATCGAATCAGTCACGCGAATGACCGTCGCCCAACAACTCGAAGAACCTCTCACCACTGTGGCTCAACTCGCAACGTTACCGTGAGGCGCTTTGACGGTCATGCTTTGACTCGCTTGCCAGGTTCGGCTGCGCCGCCTGATGTGCGGCGAGGCTTTGCCTTGCCGTCGGCTCGAAGGCCGTTTGGTGGGGAAGCTAGTCCCGTTGGTCACAAAACATGGCGCGCTGGTGTTAATAAGACGGTATACGCTCGGGATTGCACCAGTTACCTCCCGTGCCCACTTTGTGCATCAAGAAGACAGTGAAGCTGTATGACGTCGACGCCTGTCAGTTTGGACTACAATCTTTCCGCCTCGTGTGACAAGACCGTTTCTGACGATCACCCTCGCCGGCGAACTTTCATGAAGCGACTGGCGCGCCTCGGAATTATCTGGGGAATGTGGACGATCGTAGCGCTCTTTTTTAGTACCCAGGTTTTCATGATGTACTACTCAGAGCGCCAGCCTATTCCATATAAAAGGGCCTTCCTCGTTCAGTTTTCAGCCTGCTACTTGTGGGCGCTCGTTACCCCGCTCGTGCTCTGGCTCGCTCGCCGCTTTTGCATCGATCGCAACCGGTGGATCCGGAAAATGGCGCTGCACTTTCTCTTCAGTCTCGTGCTGGTGAGCGTGCTGATCTCGCTTCACTTCGTCGTCTACATGTTTCTGGCTGGACAAGCGAGCGCTATTACGCCGTTGCGATTGGCGGGATACCTATATCCCAATCTCGACCGCTGGCTGCTTGTTTACTGGTTAATCCTGCTGATGAGTCACGCCTTCAACTACTACAACAGTTACCGCAAAGGCGAACTAAAAGCGTCGCAACTTCGCACGCAGCTTGTGCAGTCGCAGCTCGAAGCTTTGAAAATGCAGGTACAACCGCACTTCCTCTTCAACACGCTACATTCGATCTCAGCGTTGTTGAGCAAAGACACTGAAGGCGCGCGAAAGATGATCACGCGCCTGGGCGACTTCCTTCGCCTGACACTGGAAAACTCCGGTTCGATGGAGGTCACACTGCGCCAGGAAATTGAATTCCTGAACGGTTATTTGGAGATTGAGCGAATCCGATTCCAGGATCGTCTTACAACCGACATCCAGATCGATCCCACCGTCCTCGAAGCTCGCGTTCCAAACCTGATCCTCCAACCGATCGTCGAGAACGCGATGAAACACGCAGTCGTGAACAGCCGTTCCGGTCACGTTGAGATCACTGCCGTACCGCGAAACGGTGCAGTGCATATCGAAGTGAAAGATAACGGGCCTGGATTGCCGGTCGATCGCACACTCGAAGTGCGACGCGCCAAGGGTCTCGGTCTCGCGAACACTCAGGCGCGACTCGTTGGTCTTTACGGAACTGCCGCACGTTTTGAGATGACGAATCGTCCTTCGGGAGGCTTGGTTGTCTCGATCGAGATCCCTCGCTAACAAAGTGTTCATGAAGTTGCACGTCACTCCATTTTCTCGTTGACTTCACGCCACCTGTTAACAGAAACATAACTGCGACGTTGATCGTAAGAACGAGTGAATCTCATTGGCGCTCATTTGCGCCATAACCGATTCAACTGCGGTGTTTATCTGTTACGTGTGAAACTCACCTTCACGCGTATACGTGTTTAATTCGAAAGGTTCTTTTGGGGGCCCAGGATGACGGACGCAACTCGTATTCGAGCGTTGGTCGTCGACGACGAACCACTCGCACGCGCCATGATTAGCGAGATGCTTGAGAGCGATTCCGAAGTTGAGATTGTAGGTGAGTGCGTAAACGGACTTGAGGCAGTCGAAGCGATCAAGTCGTGTGCGCCGGACATCGTTTTTCTCGACATTCAAATGCCCGAGATCGGTGGCTTCGAAGTACTCGAATCACTCGATCCGAATGCACACCCGTATGTGATCTTTGTGACGGCGTACGATCAGTATGCCGTGCGAGCGTTTGAGGTCCATGCGCTCGACTATCTACTCAAGCCGTTTGATCGCGAACGTTTCGAAGGTGCGTGGCAACGCGCGAAAGCGCAAATCAAACTTAACCGCACCAGCCGTCGCGATCAGGACATCATCGCGTTGCTCGAAGAGCTCAAGGCTGGACCCCGCTTTCTCGAACGACTCGTGATCAAAAACGGCGGTCGCGTCTTCTTCCTGCACGTCCAGGACGTTTACTGCATCGAGGCGGAAGGGAATTACGTCCGCGTCTACGACAACCAGAAAGGCTACTTGTTACGCGAGACGATCAGCAGTCTGGAAGAGCAACTCGACCCGAAACAGTTTCTGCGAATTCACCGTTCGGCTATCGTGAAGATCGATCGGATCAAGGAGATGCAACCGTGGTTTCATGGTGAGTATCGCATCATCATGGAGAACGGGAAGCAGCTCGCGTTGAGCCGCAATTATCGCTCTAATTTGCAGGAAGCAGTCGGAAACGCCCTCTAGAATCATGGTTTGTCATCCATCGTGGCCGATCCGTCACAAGATTTAGCCGTTCCGTCACATGACTGATCTCCTGTTTTGGTCATCTTTGAGAATATTCAATCACCCCAGGCGTCTTTTACGCATGAAGAGGTGAAGTCAATGAATACGGAATTAGCAACCGAAACCAAAAGTGAATCAGTGGACGTCAGATTAAACACGTTACGGGAAACCGTGCTGCAACTACTCGAAGAGGTTGAAACGCTCGCTATCTCCCGACCGGTCGACATCAAGCGCGGCGCGCGTTTCTCCGACGAAGTTCGGCAATTTGAAGTGACCCTTATTCGGACCGCCCTGGGGCGCACGTCCGGGAGCCAAATCCGCGCGGCCAAACTCCTTGGTCTCAAACCAACCACACTGAACGCCAAGATTAAGCGCTACAACATCAACCCGACTTTCCAACCGCAGGCCTAATCCGTGTAATCGGTCGTTCACTGCTATACTGAAACGCAGTGAACGCCGCAGTGAACGGTCGCTACAGCCGACAGATACTTTTCGACCCGATTGGCGAAGAAGGTCAGCGCCGCTTGCAGTCGGCGCGCGCCTTGATTGTCGGCTGCGGGGCGCTGGGAACAGCGCAGGCAGAGAGCCTGTGCCGCGCCGGCGTTGGACGTCTGCGCCTCGTCGATCGCGACTTCGTCGAGCCTTCAAATCTTCAGCGACAGACGATGTTCACCGAGAGCGACGCCGAAAATCGTCTGCCCAAGGCAATCGCCGCTGACAGTCACCTTCGGGAGATCAACTCCGAGATCGAAATCGAACCTCACATCGCCGATGTCAATCATTCGAACATTGAACAGTTGATCGCGGATTGCGATGTGGTCCTCGATGGCACTGACAACTTCGCCACGCGCTATCTGATCAACGAAGCCTGCGTGAAACACAACGTCAACTGGATCTACGGCGCCGCGGTTGGTTCTTACGGCGTGACGATGACGATTCGTCCGCATCAGACTCCGTGTTTGCGATGCGTGTTTGAAGAGACTCCGCCGGCTGCCAGCGCTCCCACGTGCGACACCGCAGGCGTGATCATGCCAATCATCAACGTCGTTGCCGCGGTGCAGGTAAGTGAGGCGTTGAAACTGTTGACGGGACACGTCGAGGATTTGCACGGTTCGTTGATGCAGTTTGACGTGTGGCGCAATGAGTGGAGAAAGATAGGTCCCGGCTCGCCGCGCACTGACTGTCCTGTCTGCGGATTGGGAACTTACGAAGCGCTCGCACCGGAGTCGCATGAAGCAGCGGCGGTGCTGTGTGGCCGCGACGCGATTCAGATTTCACCCTCGCAACCCACGCGCGTTAACTTCGCATCACTTGCTGAACGACTTCGCCGCGCCGGGGAAGTGAAGTTTAATGAATATCTCCTGCGCTTCCGGACAGGAAACTTCGAGCTCACCGTTTTCAAAGACGCTCGCTCAATTATTCGAGGCACAAACGAGATCGCAACCGCTCGCTCACTCTACGCTAAGTACATAGGAAACTGACCAAACGATGATCAGCAAACAGACCCGTCGTATCACCGTCATCACAACCCTTCTTGTTTTGCTCGTTTCATTCATCGGAGTGCAGGCCGGACAACCCGCTATTTGGGAAACGAGCGGCCGCGCGGAGTTGTTGAAAGGAGACGCTCGCGGCGTGTCAATCAGCGACACGGGTGTTTTGATGCTGGCGCCGAAACTCAACGAAGTCTTCAACACTCAACAGACTTACATCTGGTCCAGCGCGGTTGATAACCAGGGCAACGTTTATCTCGGCACCGGCCACGACGGAAAAACGTTTCGAGTCACTGCCGCTGGTAGCGGTTCGTTGTTGTACGACGCTGCTGAGCTGGACGTGACGGCACTTGCGATCGGTCGCGATGGAGTTGTGTTTGCCGGCACATCGCCGGACGGCAAGGTCTATAGAATTGCGTCAGATGGAAAAGCGGAAGTCTACTTCGATCCGGGCGACAAATACATCTGGTCACTCGCAGTCATGAACGATGGTTCGCTCGCGGTTGGAACAGGTGACAACGGTAAGCTGTATCGCGTACGCGCGGCGGGAGCTAATCCTGAATCGTCTTTGCTGGTCAGCACGAATCAAACACACGTGATCTCGCTCGCAGTTACGTCGCAGGGTGATCTGATTGCCGGGACAGATTCGGGTGGACTCGTGCTCCGCGTGTCGCCCGAAGGAAAAACTTTCGCACTCTTCGATACGAACCTTCGCGAGATTCATGCGCTAGCGCCCGCAGCCGACGGCTCGATCTACGCGCTTGCGTTGAGCGATGCCGCGGCTACAGCACGTCCGCCGGGAACTCCCGCTGCGACGCCGCAACCTTCTGAGGGCGCTGGTGGCGTAAGCACATCGGTAACGATCACGGCGATCGATGAATCAGGCGTGCCACTTTCGGCGCAAGCGTCATCAACACGCAGCCGTAGCGACGTTTCGAATGCACGCAGCGCCGTATTTCGCATACTGCCCGACGGCGCGACGGACGTCGTTTGGAGTTCGCCAAACGTGACTGCTTTTTCGATCGCGCCCGGGTTGCAACCTGGCAGCGTGCTGATCGGAACAGCTGACAAAGGCCGCATCTATTCGGTCACTAACGATGGGCGCGACACGTTGCTCTTGCAGTCTCCGGAAGGACAGATCTCTTCGCTGCTGGTGAGAAACAATCAAATCTACGCGGCGTCAAGTAACCAGGGAAAACTGTTTCGCTTCGGCAGTGAACTGATTGGTGAAGGCACGTACGAATCGCCGGTGAGAGACGCGAAGCTGACTGCCGCGTGGGGTCGTATCTGGTGGCGTGGCGCCGGTGCAGTCGAGGTACAAACACGCACTGGAAACGGCGAACGGCCTGATGCGACGTGGAGCGACTGGAGTGCTCCGTACAAGAATCCCGAAGGCAATCAGATCTCGAGTCCGAGAGCGCGGTTCATCCAGTGGCGTGCGACCGTGCGCGGTGCGGGTTCAGGCGGTCAATCGTCGATTGAAGACGTAAGCGTGGCTTACTTACCGCGCAACGTTGCACCGGAAGTTTTGTCAATCAGTGTATTGCCGATCGGCGTTGGCTTGCAGCAGATGGTGCAGGTCGCGGTCGATCCGAATGTAGAATCATCAGGTTTGGATCCGGCGTTGTTTGGGCCAGTGGCCCAGGTGCCGCCGCGGCGTTTCTATCAACGCGGTGCGCGCTCGTTTCAGTGGCTGGCTGAGGATCGCAATGCCGACACGTTGGAGTATGCGATTTACTATCGCGCGCTTAACGATCAGACGTTCAGGTTGTTGAAAGACAAGTTGCGCGACAACTTCTACACGATCGACGGCGCGACTCTTGCCGATGGACGTTACGTCATCAAAGTCATTGTTTCCGATGCTCCTGACAATCCGCCGGGCCAGCGACTCAGCGGCGAACGACTGAGCGAACCGGTCGACATCGACAACACGCCGCCGGTCGTGAAAGTGGTGGGCCAACCGCAGGTCACGGGCCAATCGGTACGCGTGGTTTTCGCCGATTGACGACGCGACCGGAAAAGTGAAAAAAGCGGACGCGAGTATCGACGGCGCGGCTTGGGCGCCAGTGTTTCCCGACGACGGAATTGCCGATAGCGGACACGAGACTTACACCGTGGACTTCGGCTCCCTGGCGCCCGGCGAGCACACCATCTCGCTTCGATCTTTCGACAGTAGCGGTAACATCGGCACCCTGAGCGTGACGGTCCGGCGTTAGAAAACTCACGGATCCTCAGGGTGTGGGCTTGCACGATAAGGTGCGAGGCAACTCGAAACCGTGCGGATTTTTGGGTCTCCTGCTAAACTTTTCGCGCAAAATGCGCCCGGCTGGCGCTTTCATCTTCTGGCACCTCGCTTGCAGCCACCCGGATTGGCGCATCTCTTTCTCCCTCCCATGCGCGGGAACACTGCATGAGGAGGCTCGGTTGAAAATGAGCAAAAAGTTACGAGAAATAATGGCGGCGTTGGTGATTGCGACACTGGTGTCGACCGGCGCGTTTGCCCAGGGCCGAGGGAGAGGCGGGGACAAACGACCGGATAAGAAACCCGTGAAGGTCATCGACGGTAAGAAGGGTGACAGCAGACCGCCCGACCCCCCGCCCAAGCCGCCTAAGGATAGGGGCGGCAAGAAGCCGTAAACGCGGCTCAATTCATAAGATCAGATTGAGGAGGCTAGCAGTTGCGGCCTCCATTTTTATTGGCAAATGAGCATTGCGGCGAGCAGGGGAATGGTCAATTCATGATGACCGGTGATCGAGTATCCCTGGCCGGCGCCCTTTTCGGTTGGACGTCGAACGACGTTTGTCAGCGGACGGTACGATTGAATGAAATCGAAGTTTGCGGTGGTGATGTCTGTTAGTGAGTTGCCGAGATTACGGACCAGCGTCACGCACTTTAAAAACACCTCCGGCAGCACGACCGCCGATCCAACGTTGAGATAAACGCCGCCGCCGTCCATCTCCTTCACCATCGCCGCAAGCAACCTGAAGTCTGTGTGTGTGGTAGCGCCCAGAGAAGCACCGTCGGCCTTCGGATGAAAGTGGGCGATGTCGCCGCCGATGGTTACATGCGCGGTGAAAGGAATCTTCGCTTCGTAAGCATTGCACAGAAGTGAATGGTCGCGATGTTGCGGACTTCGCGCGGTCAATGCGCGGCCGACAGCTTCACCCAAACCAATTTGGTCTCGCGCTCCATCCACGGCGGCACTGTTGAGGAGTTGTCCGGTTTCGTCCGCACCGCCGAATACACCTTCCGAAAGAGTCGCGTCAACGTCTTCCGATGTTGAGCCAATCATTGCGATCTCGGCGTCATGGACCAGCACCGATCCGTTTGACGCGAACGCTGAAACAAAACCGCGCTTCATAAGATCGATCAGTAACGGTGCGAGCCCGGTCTTGATTACGTGTCCACCGATGCCCCAGATGATTGGCTTGTTCGACTCACGCGCGCGAGTAATGCGAGCGGTCAGCTGGTGAAGAGATTGGACGGCCAGTACGTCGGGCAAACTCGAGAGGAACGTGCGCAACGACGCGTCGTTACTTACCGGGCTCCCGAAGTCGCTGAGTTTGACTTTGCTGGTGCGTGAAGCGAGCGGATAGGTCTTTACGTCACCAAGATCCAGAGGTCGAAGTTGATCGTCGTAGATGGATGGCAAAGGAAACCCGTGTTATCCGCCGGCGTTTGAAAGAAGCCGAGTATAACACGTTGCTACGGGGTGTCTTTCGCCGTTTCCATTCCGACTGCTGCCCGTCGTGATGCGCGTTTTGTGAACCACGCATAAAGGCGTCTGAATGCAAGAGCCAAACCTGTGAAAGTAAGGAAGGCGCCGCCGAGAGAAACGATCGCGGCGATAGTCTGCCCCGCGATTCCAGCGACCTCTCCCGTGTGCGTGAAACGCAAGATAGAGCGGAGTTGACGGCCGCGAGTGTACGATGAAAATGGCTCCCATTTAGTGACCGCGCCTGTAGTCCGATCGAGCACGAGTTGTCCGCGCTTTTGTGGCTGGCCGCCCGTGCCTCGATCGATATTGAAAGTGAGAGGCGCGGAGGCTGACGTTGGCAGTTGCAGACTGATGGTCCGCCAATCACTAACCTGCTGTTCCGCGATGGACCATGCGCCGTCGAGTTTGGTCAATGCGTCTGCGGCAGGCGCAAGGTTGTTGCCGGTGGCTGGCTGCGCTGCGCGTGGCGCCGGCGGTGTTTCGCCGACGATGCGGTAGACGAGATTTCCTGCCCACGTGTACGAGATCACCACTGCGGAGATCACAACAAGAAACAAAGCAGGAGCGCACCAAAACCCGATTGTGTTATGCCAGTTGAAGTCGCGCCCTTTTGCGGGGAGTCCGCGACGAAACCAAATGACATTTCTAACTGCCTTCAAGTTCCAGTTCCTGGGCCACCACAAATAGAAACCACTTATCACGAGAAACAAGAAACCCAGATTAGACGCGCCGGTAATTGCACGCGCGACGTTGCGGTTATCGCCTTTTGCGCCGAGCCAGCGGTGCCAATCCGTAACGGTTCGGAAGAAACTCCTGACGCCCGGCGAACCCTCGCCGAGGACCTGTGCGGAGTAAGGATTGAGGAACAGCGTCGTCTCGCGACCAAACGCGACTTCAGCAGGCGCCGACGAATCTGATTTCAATGTGATGGCCGTTGGGTTGGTCCCACGTGCTTCGCGAGCCTTCGCCACAAGCGTCTCGGTCGGAAGATGGCGTGCTTCGGCAGTGGGCGGCGCAGAACGATAAGCGCGCGTGTCGGCCCAGGAGATGATCTGCTTCTCATACGCGAGCAACACGCCGGTTACACACATGATGAGTATGACGATGCCGGCTACTACACCGACCGGTAAGTGACACCAAAAGATTATCTTGCGCAGTCTTTTCATTTTGAGCCTTGGAAATTAGACGTCTGCCCAGCGGCGTAGCAGATTGTGGTAGAGCGAAGTAAGTTCGACGACCGAACGATGATCTGGAACATCGTCCATCAATCGCTGAATCGCGACGTCAAGATCGAAAAGCATCGTCCGTTCGCCATCGTCGCGCACCATGCTTTGAATCCAGAAGAACGATGCGAAGCGCGCGCCGTGCGTAACGGGACGCACGTGATGCACGCTGCTCGATGGATACAGAATCAGGTGACCGGCAGGCAGCTTTACTGAATGAACGCCGTAAGTATCTTCGACAACCAGTTCGCCGCCGTCGTACTCGTCGGGACTGCTGAAAAACAGTGTTGCGGAAAGATCCGTGCGGACGCGGTGCGGCGTGCCGGTCACCTGGCGGATCGCGTTGTCCACATGGTTTCCGAACGACTGTCCGTCCTGGTAGCGATTAAACAGCGGTGGAAACACCTTCAACGGTAACGCCGCCGACATGAATAAAGGATTACGTTCGAGCGCGGCGAGAACAACGTCACCGAGTTGTTTCGCCTCGGCAAGATCTTCACGGAGTTGGAGATTGTCTTTGGCACGCGCCGACTGATGCCCGGCGGTGATTCGTCCGTCGACCCATTCAGCAGCCTCGAGCGTTTTGCGGCAGCTTACTACCTGCTCGGCAGTCAAAACATCTGGAACCTGAAGCAGCATGCCTAGAACCTGAAACTGGTGCTCAACATCGCCGATCTTCCTGGTCCGGGTACGATGTGGCCGCCTCCGATCCGATCGAAGTAGAACTTGTCGCTCAGGTTGTAGATATTCAGCTTGAGGTCCAGATGGCGCGAGATCGGATACGAAGCCATCAGGTCGAAGGTCCAATAGGCATCGACGAAACGCGTATTGATGGTGTTGCCAAAACGGCGATCGACAAAACGCGCGCCGCCGCCGAAATGAAAACCGTTACGCAGCGTGTACGTGGACCACAGGTTGAAAGAGTTCCGCGGTGTGTTCACTAGCGCTTTTCCGAGTTCGCTGGAGTTGCGTGATTCGACCGTAGCGCTGTCGAGCAATGTATAACCCGCGAGCACGTTCCACGCTTTGGTCAGACTGCCTTCCACGCTCAGCTCGATTCCATCTACGCGCTGTTTTCCCTCCAATACCTGCGCTGGTTCATTGGGCAGGCCCGGCACTCGCGCGTTGAATTTCTCGACGCGGAAGACTGCTCCGCTCAACAACACGCGCCCGCTGAAAAAGTCCCATTTGCTGCCCGCTTCCAATGTGTAGGTCTTTTCCGGATCGATTACGGTGGTTGCAGTGTTGTACGACAAGCCCTCGAGCGACGGGTTAAGCGATGTTCCGTACGAAGCGTAAATGGCGCCTTGCGACATCGGCTTGAAAACTACTCCCGCGCGCCCGCTGAGCATCCGATCGACGCGAGAAACGGGAGCGCCCGTCTGCGTCACGATGCCTTCAGCATCGAAGCGATCCCAACGCAGTCCGCCGTTCAGTTCCCATTTGCTGCCGAGTTTGGCGGTGTCGAAGATGTAAAGCGCCTGGGAGTTTGCGGTGATGTCGCCGACGATGGGGCTGACGGTGATCACGCCGGTGAAGACGTCGTCCGGATTCGGATTCAAGAGCGTCGTAGGCGAGTTCCCGGCAGTGCGTGTCACGCGTGTGTTGTTCTCACGTGTAAAGTTGACTCCCGTAACAAGTGCGTGCTCGATTTTGCCGGTCGAGAAACGGGCGACGAAGTCTGTCTGGTTGTCCCAGACCTTGTCTTCCGTTATCCACGAACGCATTTCGCGATTGATCACGGTCGAGTCAATACTCGCGAAACGCGGCGGCGTGGCCATCGAATCGCGCGACGAGTTCGCGTAACGAAATTGATTTCGCAGTGACAAGCCGTCATTGAAATCTTTTTCGAACTTCAAAGTGACGAGGTCGGAATCTAACTTTTCAAAGTCGCGATCTCTGAAGCCGTAGAAGGTGTCGCGCGGCACGGGCGCCGGGCGGTCACGAAAATCCACCAGCACGTTGTTCGTGTTGGGGACCCAGGGAATACCGTAGTCGGAGATATTGTCCTGCTTAAGTTTGTAATAGCTGACTGTGAGGCGCGTGGGTTTTCCCACTCCTAAGGTTAGCGACGGCGCGACGCCCCAGCGATCGAATTCAACGACGTCGCGCCCTGCCACGCCTGAATGGTGTGCCAGCAGGTTCAAACGAAAAGCGACGCTGTCGCCAATCGGAAGATTAATGTCTGCCGTAGCGCGACGAGTGCTGTCGGTACCGAAGTCGAGTGTGCCCGCAAGGATGCGGCGGATTCCGGGAGTTTTATTTATCAGGTTGATCGAACCACCGGTCGAACCACGCCCTGTGTACGCGGAGCCAGGTCCTTTCACGACGTCGACTTGCTCGAGGTTGAAAGGATCTCTCGCCTGCGGACTGAGATCGCGCACGCCGTCGATGAAGATATCATTGCGCGCAGCAAAGCCTCGGAGGGTGAGATTGTCACCGGCCGGATTGCCGCCTTCACCGGCGGTGATCGTCAAACCCGGAACGTTCCGCAAAACGTCGCGCAGCGTCGTTGCTCCCTGTTCCTCCATTACCTCTTTCGAGATGACTGTGATCGTCTGCGGTGTGTCGAGAATCGGTTGAGTGAACTTGGGAGACGAAACCACCGGTCGAGACTCGTCGCGAACTTCGACAGTTTCTGCATTCGCGTGGATCTCGAGGATCACGGTCTTCTTGTCGGTAAATCGATAACTCACACCTGTGCCGCGAAGTATTTCGCGCAGGGCTTGTTCGGGTGAAAAGAGTCCGGCGACACCCGGGGAGGCGAGCGAACGCATCGCGTCGTTTGGAATGATGACCTGGATATCTGCTGTTTTCTGAAACCTGGTAAGTACAGCTTCGAGCGTGTCGGCAGCTATGTTGAACTGTAGTTGTCGTTGCTGTTCGCTTGCGACTGGTGTGTCGCGGAGGGGCGTTTTGCCGAGAACGATATTACGGCTTTTGCCCGGGCAATAGGCGACGAGTGCCCCCATCGCAGTAATGGCAACGATCCAATATCTTGGCCCACGACGTTTGTGGGTCCGCTGCTTTTTCCTTTGCGGCGCCGGCATTTTGGTTTCCTTGCTGTGTGAATAAAAAGCGCGAAATTGAAAATCGATTTCAATTTCAGCCCACGCAGGATATTTCAGAATCGAGGTAGAGGTCAAGTCGTGGGCGGGACTTTCTTGCCGTTGCCGTTGCGGATGAGATGTCCGTTGAGTAGTGGTCGTAAGACCTGGCCCGTGTGGGAACGTTTCGAACGCGCAACTTCCTCCGGTGTGCCCTGCGCTACTACGCGTCCGCCGTGCTCACCACCTTCCGGACCAAGATCGATGATGTAGTCAGCCGACTTGATCACGTCCAGATTGTGTTCGATCACTAGCACGGTGTTACCAAGCGAGACGAGTCGTTGCAGTACGTCGAGCAACTTGTGAACGTCTGCGAAGTGCAGTCCCGTGGTTGGCTCGTCGAGGATGTAGATGGTTCGTCCGGTGGCTCGTTTCGAAAGTTCCTTCGCGAGCTTGATTCGCTGGGCCTCGCCACCCGAAAGCGTTGTGGCTGACTGCCCGAGCTTGATGTAACCGAGTCCGACGTCAAGCAACGTTTGAATCTTCTGATTGATCTGCGGAATATTTTGCAGTAATGGCGCCGCTTCCTCGACCGTTGTATCAAGCAGGTCCGCAATAGACTTGCCTTTATATTTGACGGCCATTGTCTCACGGTTATAACGCGCGCCCCGGCACACGTCACACAGCACGTACACATCGGGAAGGAAGTTCATCTCGATGCGTTTCATGCCGTCTCCTTCGCAGGCCTCGCATCGTCCACCTTTGACGTTGAAAGAGAAGCGCCCTGGTTTGTAGCCGCGTTCCCGCGAGTCCGGCAGCATCGCGTAAAGCTCGCGCAATGGCGTGAATAGGCCGGTGTACGTCGCGGGATTCGATCGCGGTGTGCGGCCGATGGGCGACTGATCGATCTCGATTACCTTATCGATGTGTTCGAGACCTTCGATTGATCGGTATGGACCTGGTTCCGTGTGCGAGCCATAAAGATGCTGGGCTAACGCGTAGTACAGAATGTCTTCAACCAGCGTTGACTTACCCGATCCGGAAACACCGGTGACGACCGTCAGCAGGCCTAGTGGAAACGAGACGTCGATCTCTTTCAGGTTGTTTGCGTACGCGCCGCGGATGGTCAGATATTTTCCATTCGGCGCACGGCGTTCGGGCGGAACTTCGATCTTACGCGCGCCGCGAATGTAGAGTCCGGTGACCGACTCGGGATTCTCAGAGACCTCTGCTGCTGAGCCAACCGCGACAACCTTTCCGCCGTGCGCGCCTGCACCGGGACCCAGATCCACTACATAATCAGCACGGCGAATGGTCTCTTCATCATGTTCGACAACCAGCACCGTGTTGCCGAGATCGCGCAGCGCTGAAAGCGTTTCCAACAGTTTTTGATTGTCGCGCGGATGAAGTCCGATCGACGGTTCGTCGAGCACGTAAAGAACGCCACGGAGTTGTGATCCGATCTGTGTGGCGAGCCGGATGCGCTGGCCTTCGCCACCGGACAAGGTCGACGAAGAACGATCGAGAGTGAGATACCCAAGCCCGACGGTCTTGAGGAAGCGAAGACGGTTCCTGATTTCGCGCAGTATCGAACCGGCGATTTGTTGTTCACGCGCGTTCAATTCAACTTGCTCAAACGCCGCGACCGCATCGTCGATCGGCAACGCGGTGTACTCCGCAATTCCGCGTCTACCAACCCGCACTGAGAGCGAATCCGAACGTAGTCGCTGACCTTTGCACTCGCTACAAACTGTCGGCGACACCAGTTCCTCGAGCGCGGACCTTACCTTTTCCGACGGCGCCTCATTCAGCCGCTCGTGGAGCCACTTGAGCGCGCCTTTCCAATCGTTCTGATAAGAGTAAAGACCCTGGGTGAAAGTTATTCTCGCGTTCAGCCCATTGAGAAATGCTTCGCGGACATCCTTAGCCAGGTCGGCAAACGCCGTTTTGGGATCGGCGTTGAAATGTTTGCAGATTGCGAGCAGCGCGCTACGTAGATACGCCGAACCCTGTTTGTCCTGCGTGCCCATGTAGCCGAGACGTTCGGGCGTCTGGCGCGAGTCGGGAATCAATTTCAGCGAGTCGATCTCCATCACAGTTCCCAGACCGTGACATCGTTTGCACGCGCCGTAAGCGGAGTTGAACGAGAACGAGCGTGGCTCGAGCGGTGGGACGTTGATGCCGCAGTTAACGCAGGCCATCCGTTCCGAGTAGAGTTTTTCTTCGCCGTCGACGATCGAGATGAGCACCGCGCCGCTGGTTAACTTCAAAGCCGTCCGGATCGAATCGGTCAGTCGTTCACGAATGCCGGGCTTGATGAGCAGTCGATCGACGACCGCTTCGATCGTATGGTTTCGTCGTTTGTCGAGCCGGATTTCTTCGTCCAGTGACAGAAGTTCGCCGTCGATGCGCGCGCGCAGGAACCCGTCTTTCGCGAGTTTCTCCAGCTCCTTTTTAAATTCGCCCTTGCGTCCGCGCACAAGGGGTGCCAGCACCATCACGCGTTCGCCTTCGGGGAGTCCAAGAACATTCTGGACGATCTGTTCGACGCTTTGACGCGTAATTGGCGCGCCGCACATGTGGCAATGCGGTATTCCAATCGAGGAAAACAGGAGGCGCATGTAGTCGTAAATCTCGGTTACGGTGCCAACTGTTGAGCGCGGGCTGCGCGAAACGGTCTTCTGTTCGATTGAGATCGCGGGCGAGAGACCGTCGACTGAATCCACATCGGGCTTTTCGAGTTGGTCGAGAAACTGGCGGGCGTAGGCTGACAAAGATTCGACGTAACGCCGCTGGCCCTCGGCGTAGATTGTGTCGAAAGCGAGTGAGGATTTCCCGGATCCTGACAATCCGGTGATTACGGTGAACCGATCGCGAGGGATGTCGACGTTGATGTTCTTTAGGTTGTGCTGGCGGGCGCCCCTAACACTGATGCGATCAATGGCCATAGCGAAAACCAATCATTCTAGCGGACGGGTTTTCGCGCGGCAAGCAGGAGGGTGAGCTTTGTACTTGATTCTTTGTTAGGAGTAAGTGGTCAGCAACGCGAACAAAGTACAAAGTTCCAAGCACAAAGTTCAAAAATTGAAGCGTGTGCCGACTTCCAGTCGGCGCGGCGGCTGCGCCGAAGTGGCTTCACCAAAGACGCGTGACGTCTGTATGCCTGTGAACGCACCGAGATTGGCGCGGTTCAGAAGATTGAAAGCCTGGACGTAGAACTCAACTCGATACTTCTTCGTCGGGCCGGTTGAAATCGAAGGTGGTGCCGCACCATCCCCGCCACCGATGCGAACCATACGCACCTGCGGCCCCGCACTGGCTTGTGCATCGGGTCCGAAGTCCAATCCCCAACTCAACCTCGATCCGATTTCCCAGCGAGACGCACCGCGGGCGCTGTTGCGACCAACACCGGGAGGTCGATCGTTAATGGCGGTGTCCCTGTTGTCGTCGATCCCGGTCGTGATGTTGTACGGCAACGCCGACGTCGCTTGAAATATGGTCGAGATGTTGAAGCCCATTGGTAGCCGCTTGCTCACGAAACCGGAAATCAGATGGCGAAGATCGCTCGCCGCGGGTCCGCGATCGGCACGGAGATTGAAGTTGTCAGTCGGCAAGCTGAACGGGCTGTCTGCTTCATTCGTGTTCTTCATCAACAGATAATTGATACTCCAAAACAGCCCCTGGACAAACTTCGCGGGGCCGACGTTTACCATTAAACGATGACCCGAAGAATACGCCGACGACTCGATGTTCGTAATGTTACCGACGGTCGGATCCGGCCGCAGGTCGAATCCAGGTAATGGCGCGTTCAAGTTGCGACCGCGCAGCAGATGAACCCCACGTTGGTATTGATAGTTCATCCGCAGCGCAAATAGTTTGAACGGCTGTGTCTCCATTCCAAATGAAGCCTGAATGATGTACGGGATCTGGAGATTTGGATCGGCCTGAATACGGCTCGGAGGCGGAGCTGACTGGCCTCCGGAGCTGAAGGGATCGGGATAACTCGGTTTGACAATTACGAACTCGCGCTGTCGCTGACCATCGACGCGCAGCGTTTGTTCATAGACCTGGGCGGCGAACCAATCATAGAAAATTCCGGCGCCGCCGCGAAACGTGATCGTGCCATCTTTCTTTGGAGAATAAACGAAACCAAAGCGTGGCGCGACATTGAATTTACCCGAAACGTGATTCTGTAACTCGTGACGCACGCCGTAGCTCAGCGTCAGGTTCTTCTGCACGCGAAAGTCGTCCTGCACGTACCAGCCGAACTGGTAATGCGGATACTCGACGAGGGGATCGCCAATGCGTTGCGTGTACTGCGTCGGCAGACCGGCTTCGTATGCCGCAAGGTTTGCGAACTGAAAAGTTCCAAAAGCGTTGTTGAATTCGTTGCTTCGGTAACGTGCAGCTTCGAACTGCCCGCCAAAACGAATGCCATGTTTTTCGAGCGCGTAATCGACGTTGTCTGCAATCTCCAGATCGAATTGGTGTCTTCCGCCCGTGCGTTGCGCGCTGCCGTCGTTGAAGGAGCCGGGAATGAGAATCGTTCGTCCAAGACTCGACGAACGAGTTTCAGTATCGACCCATCGCGCCTGGACACGCAGTTCGTTGAAGTATTTCTTCCCGATGACGCCGGAGTCGGCGAAACGTGCAATGTACTCAGTCTGGTCCTGCGCGTAACCACGCGAAGGCAGATCGAAATCGCCGACGCCGAGATTGTTCTGCACACCTGCGTTCCGTTGAAATTGAAAACGCGCGGTGTGTGTTTTCGTCAGTACATGTTCGACACGAGCATCGAGGTTCAGGCGTCGTGACGGGCGGTAAGCGAGATCAGAGAACGTGCCTGTGGGCAGCGTGGCAAAGATCGGTCGCGCGTCGAAAAATAGCGAACCATCCATGTTGAGAAACAACGACGTGTGGTTCTTCCAAAGTGGACCATCGAGCGACAAACCGAAGCGACGTTGTTGTTCCGGACCGCGAAACGGTGCGAATACCTGCCGGCCGTTCATCGCTTCATCGCGAAAGCCGAAGTTAAACGAGCCGTGCCATGAATTGACGCCGGGTTTGGTGATTATGTCGACCAGTCCGAAGCCGGCATCGTGGTTTTCAGGAGCGTATGGATTCAGACGAAAGCGGATCTCGCGAATCTGCGATTTCGGCGGAAGTTTCCCGCCGCGAAACCCGTTGACGCGCATTTGCGCGCCGGGTCCGGCGAGTTGATTGATCGCATTTTCGAATTCTTCGGGATCGTCGGGTAGTTGAGCGATCTGGTCAGCGGTCATGACGTTGCTGAAGGTGGCAGCGTTCGGATTTGTGGCGCGAACCTGTGCGTCTTCTTCAACATCGACGTCTACTTTAATCGGGTCGATCTCGAGTGAAATTTCCTTGCGGATCGGTCCGGTTAAATCGACGTCAGCATCATGAGCACGGAATCCCGCGGCCTCGATGCGAAGTTGGTAAGGGCCTGGAACTAATTTATTAAACCGCGCTTCGCCTCTTTGATTTGATTGGGTCGCCGATTGAACCTTTCCATTCTTGATCAACTGCACTTGCGCTTTATTAATCAACGCGCCTGACGGATCCTTCACAACCAACTCAAGCGACGTGCTGGTTTGCGCAGCACACGGAAGACAGATCAATAGCAGGATGACAAGCACTCGCATCGGAAATTACGCTCCTTCAGTTTTTCTGAAACTTGTCTGCTTTGAACTGCGGGTTGACCTGATACTTCGAGATTTCAAACTCCTCTGAAACCTCGCTCTCGGTAAGAAACGTGAACTTGTGCGGCAGCATCACGCCGTCGACTTTTTTGTGATCGGTCAAGCGAATGAAGAAGTCGACTTCTTCAGGGACAGCCGGTCCTTCTTCTCTCATCTTTTTCTCGGCTTCTTCCCGGGCTTTCTTAATGTCGTCGGGATTTCTTTCGCCTCCCTGGCGAGTCATTGTCAACACTCTTGGTTTTGGACCACGATAACTCAACAACAACGGAAGATGCGTTTTCTTGTCGAAAAATAGTCGCACCGAGAATCGGTCTGGACCAACAACGTCGACTACGTCCGCGGGCAGATCTTCGACGTCCGATTCTCCCGCGTACTTAAACTCCACTTGCATCGACGACGGCGGCATCAGGATCATCGCGAGCAAGTAGCGCGAGAATTCAGCCTGATACATGCGTCGCTGAGCGGCTTCCATTTGTTCGGGAGTAAGTTGAGCGCCTCCTGGTCCACCCATACGAATAATCATGCCGCCACCACCACTTGATCCGCTCCACGCGCGTTCACCGTTGAGTCCGCGCGTATTAACGATCGACGTGCTCATGCCTCCGGGGTTCATCGAATCTTCGATCAGATACTTGTCCGGAAGCGAAATACTGATCTCGCGATCGCCGGCCATCTGGCGATCTCCGAAGGTGCGTCGGTATTGCCCGTTGATATAAAGACCAGCAATCTTTTGCAGCCGTTCGCCGCCCATTGCCTCGCGCGCTTGTTTGAGAACTTCCTCCGCGCGCGAGTCGTTGGCGAAAACAGCCGATGCGGTGATAAGAGACACGATTAGAAGGGGAAATATTTTCTTCATGTCTCGTATTCACATGAGGCGTGTGGAAAGTTCCATTAAAAATGATCCGTGCTACACTTCGAGCACCGTGAACCTTCCGAACACGCTAACTTTGCTGCGCATCTTCATCGTGCCGCTGCTGGTTGTCGTCCTCCTGACACCGTTTTCGGAGAACTGGTTTGGCGTGCCGCGTCACGTCCTGGGTGTCGTGATGTTTTTGGGAGCAGCGTTGACCGATTTTCTGGACGGTCGATTGGCCCGCAGTCGTGGACAGGTGACGCGTCTGGGTCAACTGCTCGATCCGATCGCCGACAAGTTACTGATCTCGGCCGCGCTGATCTCGCTCGTCGAGAATCAACTCGCGCCCGCCTGGGCCGTTGTGATCATCATCGGACGCGAGTTTGCCGTCACCGGATTGAGATCGATCGCGGCGGTTGAGGGAGTAGTGATATCGGCGTCGAAGATGGGCAAGTTCAAAATGCTGGCCCAGGTCGTTACCGTTGCTTTGTTGATTGTGTCGAGTGTGGGCGGGCAGCCGCCGGTGGCAAACTTTGGCAAGCCGTTTCCAACGATCGAGTTCTGGTCGGTGCCGGAAGTACGGATGGCGTGGCAACACCTCGTCGCAGGTGGACCAACAACCGGCAACGACTGGCAGGTGCTTCTTTATACGGCAGGCAGGGCGCTACTGTGGCTGGTAGTTGTTTCGGCTTGCGCTTCGATGTACAGCTACTTCAGTTCGTTCTACCGTGCGATGGTTAACCACAAAGAAGCACAAAAGGAGCCACAAAAGGCACAAGTTAGAACCACCTGAAGGAGTGGGGCCTTTTTGTGCTTTCTGTGACTCTTCTTTTGTGCCTTTTTGCGGCTACTGAATTTCAACCCAATCGCCGGTGTGAACTTCACTCGCAACACGCGTAATGATCGCAGTTGCCGTGCGTGACTGCACTTCGATAATCACCATCTCGCCGACGATCTTCCGCGGCATTACGGGTCGGTCCTTCTTCACTTCACGCGACGTGATCGGACGATATCGATAGCGTCCATTTGCATCCACGAAGGCCGTCTCGTCTTTCGCGCGCGACGCCTGGTTTCCCATGCCACCACCGCGATATCGGTCGCTCTGAAAACCGGTCGCTCGATTGCGCGCCATTTCTTCGTTGTCGACGCGAGTTAAGTTGCCGGTTCCGAGCGGACGGTAAATGGTCAAGTAGTCGCCGCGTTTGACGTTGTCTTCGCCACCGAGATCGATATAGACGATATCGTTCTTGGTAAGTAATTCGCGGTTGTCTTTGGCCATCATCAGCCGTCCGACTTGTTTGTTGCTGGGATCGGCGAACCGGTCGAGGTTGCCTTCGGCACGCTGGAGTGGAGATTCGCGAACAGGAATGTCCACGAGGAGGTCACCAAGTAGCGCTGCGTGGCAGGTAAACGTGATCTTCGCGGCTGACGTCTCTTCACGCACTTTGAACACTTGCAACTGGCCGACTTCCTGAACGTAAGTCCCTAAAAAGCCGATTTTCTTGCGATGGACGCCCTTTACGTCGCCGCGCGGACGGATGATCTGGAAGCTCTGGCCTTCTTTAATGCCCTGGCGCGATCCGGCATTGACGTAGACGATATCGCCGTCGGCGTACGTCCGTTGTTCCTGTTCTTCTTCGGCGCCGACGATTTCGGGAGTCTGTCCAAACCGTTGATAACGGATATACCCGGCGCAAAAAAGGCTGGATTCACCGGCCACGCGAGCGGGTTGAGCCGAGGTCGGCAGGATCATGCGGGGTGTGGGGGCGGGGGTTTGGGCGTTCGCGGCAAGCGGCAGCGCGAGCAGGCAAGCGAACGAGAACAGCAGCAGTTTCATCTCTAGTCTCCTTTAGGTTCTGAGTCACGGATTGGGGCTGGTGACGTGAGTGAGGCGGGTATGAGTGTAACATGATTAACACGAAAATAGGTCACTTATCCGCAAGTGTAGCCGCTACTTGCGTTTTTGAAACCTGCTTGGTAGTATCCGCATTTTGTCGGAATGTCGCTATAACTACTCTATAGCGGGCCGGCGTAGCTCAGTTGGTAGAGCATCTGATTTGTAATCAGAGGGTCGGGGGTTCAAGTCCCTTCGCCGGCTCCACGGCAGACTAAAAAGGATGCAGGGGTGGTCGAGTGGTTAATGGCACCGGGCTGTAAACCCGGCGGGCTCACGCCCTACGTAGGTTCGAATCCTACCCCCTGCACCAGGTGAGAATTGCGGAATTGCGGGATTTCGAATTGCGAAATTCCAGAAGGACCGAGGTTTCAAATTCGAAATTTCGCAATTCGAAAATTTCGCAATTTTGAGCGGGTGTAGCTCAGTTGGTAGAGCATCAGCCTTCCAAGCTGAGGGTCGCGAGTTCGAATCTCGTCGCCCGCTCCAGTTTCCTTGACGCTTGAGAATTCGCGCCCGCGTAGCTCAGGGGTAGAGCGCCTCCTTGGTAAGGAGGAGGTCATGAGTTCAAATCTCATCGCGGGCTCCAGCGCTAACCGATTGGCATTTATTTAAGAGAGAAGAGGCTAAAGGCTAAAAGAGATGTCGAAGGAAAAATTTGACCGTTCGAAGCCGCACGTGAACATCGGGACGATTGGGCACGTGGACCACGGGAAGACGACGCTGACAGCGGCGATCACGAAAGTGTTGGGGAAGAACAATCCGAAAGTGCAGTTTGTGGCCTTCGATCAGATCGACAAGGCGCCGGAAGAGAAAGCGCGCGGGATCACGATCGCAACGGCGCACGTGGAGTATGAGACGAAGAACCGTCACTACGCGCACGTGGACTGTCCGGGACACGCCGACTACGTGAAGAACATGATCACAGGCGCGGCGCAGATGGACGGGGCGATCCTGGTGGTGGCTGCTACTGACGGGCCGATGCCGCAAACGCGCGAGCACATTCTGCTTGCTCGTCAGGTAGGCGTGCCGGCGATGGTCGTGTTCATGAACAAGGCCGACGCGGTTGACGATCCGGAACTGCTGGAGCTGGTGGAACTGGAAGTACGCGAGCTATTGAGTGCGTATGAGTTTCCTGGCGACGACATTCCAGTGATCAAGGGTTCGGCGTTGAAGGCTTTGGAAGGCGACCCCGAGTGGGAAAAGACGGTAGAAGAACTGATGGATGCGGTGGACAGCTACATACCGACGCCGGAGCGCGACATCGAGAAGCCGTTTTTGATGCCGGTGGAAGACATCTTCACGATTCAAGGCCGCGGCACAGTGGCGACGGGGAGAGTGGAGCGCGGCAAGGTGAAGGTGAACGAGACGGTGGAGATCGTTGGCATTCGCCCGACAACAAAGACGGTGGTGACGGGCGTGGAGATGTTCAAGAAGCTGTTGGACGAAGGCACAGCGGGCGACAACGTCGGACTGCTGCTGCGCGGTATTGAGCGCAAGGACATCGAGCGCGGCCAGGTGATCTCGAAGCCGGGCTCGATCACGCCGCACACGAAGTTCAAGGCGGAAGCGTATGTGCTGACGAAGGAAGAAGGTGGACGTCACACGCCGTTCTTCACGGGTTACCGGCCGCAGTTTTACTTCCGCACGACGGACGTGACTGGAGTGGCGCACCTGCCCGAAGGAGTGGAGATGGTGATGCCAGGCGACAACGTGGCGATGTCGATCGAGTTGATCGCACCCATCGCGATGGAGAAGGGACTGCGCTTCGCAATTCGTGAAGGCGGTCGCACGGTTGGCGCCGGAACAGTTTCAGAAGTGATCGAATAGTCAGTGGTCCGTTGTCAGTTGCATAGGCGCGAACTACGAACAACTGACCACGGACAACGTACAAGGATTTAAGTTATGCCACGCGACAATATCGTACTTCAGTGTAACGAGTGTAAGAGTCGAAACTACGTTACGACGAAGAACAAGAAAACGACTCCGGACCGGTTGGAATTCAGCAAATTCTGTCGCCGTTGCCGTCGACACACGGGTCACAAAGAGACGAAATGAGAAGTGACACGGAGACGGGGCGACGCGGTGACACGGAGAAGATCACCGCGACTCCGCGTCCCCTTTCCCCGCGTCATAGTACCGGAGGGGTATAGTGTCAACGGTTAGCACGTCGGTCTCCAAAACCGAAAGTCCGGGTTCGAATCCTGGTACCCCTGCCAAGTGAAGCGGCAAAACACGGATTTGGCGTAGACAGTAGTCAGGAAGTTATGGCTGAGACAGAAAATCCAGAAGCACCAATCGTGGCGCCACGCGCGACGCGTTTTGGTGAAGGACCGGAAGGCAAAGTCGCGCGTCGCGAGCGCGGCCATACCGGACATCAAACGGGACCCATTGGCCGGATCGGACAGTTTTTGCACGACGTACGCACGGAGTTAAAGCGCGTTTCGTGGCCGACGCTCCAGCACGTGCAAAACACAACGCTGATCACGCTCGCCGCGGTCGCATTCTTCGCCATCTATTTATGGGGTATCGATCAGGCGTTGTCACGAGCCATCATTCCCGGACTGGAATGGTTGATAGAGAGAATAGCAAGGTTGTTAGGCCTCGCTTGATGAAAAGAGTTTTCTGATGCAGCAGTGGTTTATCCTTCATACGTACTCGGGACACGAGAAAAAGGTGCGCGATAGTCTTAAGGCCCGCATCCGCGATACGGATCTCCAGAATGAGATCATCGAGGTGCTGGTGCCGACTGAGACGGTTGTCGAAATGCGCGGCAACAAGCGCATCGAATCGTCGCGTATGTTTTATCCCGGTTATGTGCTGGTGCAGATCGAGTGCGACGAGCGTGGACACATTCCGGACAACGTGTTCCACATGATCAAGTCGACGCCGAAGGTGACGGGTTTCGTCGGCGGGCACAATCCGACGCCGCTGACGCCGCAGGAAGTCGATCAGATCGTCCACAATGTGACGGAAGCAGCCGAAAAGCCGAAACCGAAGTTCTCTTACGCTGCCGGCGAGACGGTGCGTATCAAGTCCGGTCCGTTCCAGAGTTTTACCGGCAAAGTTGAAGAAGTTAATGAAGATAAGTCGACATTGAAAGTGACCGTGACGATCTTCGGGCGATCGACGCCCGTCGAATTGAACTTTCTCGATGTAGAGAAGGTCACTTTTGCAGAAGAAGAGTAGTTTATGGCAAAGAAGATAACTGGTTATATAAAACTACAGGTTCCGGCAGGCAAGGCCAATCCGGCGCCCCCAATCGGACCCGCGCTGGGTCAGCACGGCGTAAACATCATGGAGTTTTGCAAGGCGTTCAACGCCAAAACTGCCCAGATGGATCCCGACCTGAAGATTCCCGTCGTGATCACTGTCTTCGCCGATCGTTCGTTTACGTTTGAGACCAAGACGCCGCCGGCTGCCGACCTGCTTAAGAAAGCCGCAGGGATTCCGAAGGGTTCGGGCAAGCCGAATCGCGAAAAGGTAGGCTCGATCTCAAAAGCAAAGATTGAAGAGATTGCAAAAACGAAGTTGCAGGATCTAAACACCACGAGTCTCGAATCGGCTATTCGAACTATCGAAGGTACCGCCAGACAAATGGGCCTCACCGTCGAGTGAGGCATTTCGAATTGCGAATTTCGAATTGCGAAATTGCAATCGGAATGCGCCAGAGAGAGGGAGAAACGACACGGACTGCGTTTCAAATTCGCAATCCGAAATTCGAAATCGTTTCGTTAGCACCTCAGGAGTAATAATGAAGAAACACGGGAAGAAGTATCGCGCTGCGCTCGAAAAACTCGAGGCGGGGAAGAAGTATGATCTCGCGACCGGCGTCGCGAAAGTCAAAGAGATTGCCTTCGCGAAATTCGACGAAACAGTTGAACTGACAGTGTGGCTCGGCGTGGATCCACGCAAAGCCGATCAGCTTGTGCGCGGAACGCTCGTGTTGCCGCACGGTCTCGGCAAATCGAAAACCGTCGTCGTAATCGCTCAGGGCGACAAGGTCAGGGAAGCAGAAGAAGCCGGAGCGGATATCGTCGGCGGTGAAGACATTGTCAACCGCATTAAGACTGGCTGGACCGACTTCGACGCGGTTATCGCCACACCCGACATGATGCGACTCGTCGGCGGTCTCGGAAAAGTGCTTGGACCACGAGGCCTGATGCCCAATCCGAAGACTGGCACGGTGACGCCCGATGTGGCTACAGCAGTTAAGGAAACGAAAGCTGGTAAGGTCGAGTATCGCGTCGATAAGACGGGCGTGATTCACGTTGGCGTCGGCAAAGTTTCATTCGACAACGACAAGCTTCGCGAAAATGCGAAAGCGTTGCTCGACGCAGTGGTGAAAGCGAAACCGGCGACGGCGAAGGGCAAGTATGTGAAGAAAGTTAACCTGGCCTCGACGATGAGTCCCGGAGTTTTGCTCGACGAAGCAGCTTATGCGAAGTGAGTATTTAGCGAGGGTGAACGAACGATGAAGAATAAAGCACGAAAACAGCAGGATCTCGATCAACTCACCGAAGCATTCAAGAATGCCCAGGCGGCGATGCTGGTTGGTTTTCAGAAAATGACCGTCGCGAAAGATCAGGAGCTTCGCAATCAGTTGCGCGAAGCTGGTGTTTCGTACGAGGTCGTGAAGAACACTTTGGCGCGCCGCGCTTCCGAAGGCACGGCCCTCGAGCCCGCGAGCGAGCATTTCAAGGGAGTGACGGCAGTGGCGCTGAGCAATGGCGATCCGGTGGGGCTATCCAAGGCGATCTCAAAATTCGCCAAGGCCAATCCGGACATCTTTACGTTCAAGGCCGGTATCGTCGAAGGCAAGGTTGTAGCTCTGAACGAGGTGGAAGCCATTGCGAGTCTTCCGTCGAAGGAAGAGTTGATTTCAAAAGTAATGTTTCTTATCAACTGCCAGGCGCAGCGTTTGGTCACGGTTATCTCGGCGGTGCCACGCAATCTGGCGATAGTTGTCAAACAGATCGGTGAACAAAAGTAAGGAGAATTGCGAAATTGGAATTTCGAATTGCGGATTTAAAATGCTTTCAAATTTCGAAATTCGCAATTCCGCATTTCGCAATTTATTTAGGAGGACGGAAGGTTAATCATGGCAGCAACACGCGAAGACGTAATTGAATTTTTGAAGAACATGACGCTTCTGGAAGCTTCGCAACTCGTGAAAGAGTTGGAAGAGACCTTCGGCGTTTCGGCGGCAGCCGCGGCAGTGGCGGCGGCTCCGGCAGCTGGAGGCGGTGGCGGTGAAGCAGCGGCCGCAGCGGAAGAAAAGACCGAGTTTGACGTGATCCTGCAGGCCATTGGCGGCAATAAGATCAACGTGATTAAGGTCGTCCGCGAGGTTACTGCGCTTGGTTTGAAAGAGGCCAAGGATCTGGTCGAAGCGGCCCCCAAGGCAGTGAAGGAAGGCGTTTCGAAGGAAGAAGCCGAAACCATCAAGCAGAAGCTGTCCGATGCGGGCGCGACCGTTGAGGTTAAGTAACACAAATTTCTTGAATCTGTGTTATCTGCGAGTCGGCTTGACAGTTAAATCGTTCGTTGGCTAAGTTAAGGGAGTATTGGAGGCGCTGGCGTTACTCCCAAAAAAATTGATGGTTAGATTAGCCGCTTTTGCGAAGAAGCGGTCAGGGCCTTGTGCGCTCTGACCGCCTTTCGGCGTCTCTACGTTATTTAGTATTGGCAATCGATTAAGGAATCTCACTCATGTCAGCAAATCTGCTTCAAGCAACAAATACAGGATTAGGACGACGAACCAGTCAGGCTCCCGATCGAGTCGACTTTTCAAAGATCGCGACAGCCGTTCGCATTCCCAACCTGATCGAGATCCAACGCGAATCGTACAACCGGTTCCTGCAAATGGATCTGCTGCCCGAAGAGCGCGAGAAGACCGGTCTACAGGCAGTCTTCCAGTCGGTGTTTCCGATCTCCGACTTTCGCGGTACCGCTACGCTCGACTTCGTCGAGTATCAGATTGGTAACTGGCAGTGCAAATGCGGACGTCTCGAAGGTCTCAACTACCTGCGCTCGAACTGTAAGAACTGCGGTTCGACGATCAAGGTAAACCCGCTCGCCGCCGGCGAAACTCTGTGTCACCGCTGCGGTACGTTCAACTTCGTACGCCCGCAGTTGTGCGAGAACTGCGGCGAACCAGTCGGCCTCAAGCATAAGCACGACCAGCAGGAGTGCCAGGAACGCGGAATGAGTTACAGCGTGCCGCTGAAGGTAAAGATCCGGCTCACTGTCTTCGATAAGGATCCCGACACCGAGGTGTTGTCGATCCGCGACATTAAAGAAGAGGAAGTGTTCTTTGGCGAAATTCCGTTGATGACCGATAACGGCACTTTCATCATCAACGGCACGGAGCGCGTCATCGTTTCGCAGCTTCATCGTTCGCCAGGAGTCTTCTTCAAACGCGGCGCGATCTACGTTGCGAAGATCATTCCATATCGCGGTTCGTGGGTCGAGTTTGAATACGACCAGAAAAATCTGCTTTACGTGCGCGTCGGCAAGCGCAAGTTTCTCGCGTCGATCTTCCTGCGCGCGCTCGGCCTCTGGTTCAACCAGAAAGTCGATCTGAAAGGACTCCGCACCGATTCGATGTTGGAAGAGGCCGTCAAGAATGCTTCTTTCAGTGACGAAGACATGCTGCGCGCCGTTTACACTACCGACACGATTCGCATTGAAGAAGGCCGGCTGCACGTGCAGGTGCCGGAACAGGGATCCACGCATTTGATCGGCATGAAGGTCGATTACGACATCAAGGGCCGTGGCGGTGATCCGATCGTGCGCAGTGGCAAGAAGGTCACATCGTCATCGCTCGAAGCGATGCGCAAGACGAACACGGGTGAAGTCGAGATCGACTCGTCGCAGCTCGAAGGCTCGTTCGCACTCGGCGACATCGTGAACACCGAGAGCGGCGAGATTATTCTCGAAGCGAATAACGAAATCACGCCGGCGAAATTGCAGGAGATCATCGAAACAGGCATCAAGGAGTTTTCAGTTTTCTTCCCCGAACGCGACGACGTCGGTCCAGTGTTGTCGTTGACGTTGAAGAAAGACGTGATCACGAAACCCGTCGACGCGCTGCTGGAGATTTACCGCAAGATGCGTCCCGGCGATCCGCCGACTGTACAGACTGCCTATCGTCTGCTCGAAGCGATGTTCTTCGATCCGCGGAAGTTTGACTTCTCGCGCGTCGGCCGTCTCAAGTTCAACATCAAGATGGGCAAGCCCGAGCTCAATCGCATCGATGATCCACTGCTCTCGGCACACGACTTCTACGAAGTCGTCGGCTATGTGCTGAAGATGCGCAAGAACCCGTCTGAATTCCAGGCGGACGACATCGATCACCTTGGCAATCGCCGCGTGCGCGCGGTTGGTGAGCTCCTCGAGAACCAGTTCCGCATCGGTCTGGAACGAATGGAGCGCGCGATCAAGGAGAAGATGTCGATCCATCAGGAAATGCAGACGACAATGCCGCGCGATCTGATCAACGCGAAGCCGGTGACGGCTGCGGTGCGCGAATTCTTCGGATCGAGCCAGTTGTCGCAATTCATGGACCAGACGAATCCGCTTTCCGAAATCACGCACAAGCGACGTCTTTCGGCACTTGGACCGGGTGGTCTATCGCGTGAACGCGCGGGGTTCGAAGTCCGCGACGTACACCCGACTCACTACGGCCGTATCTGTCCGATTGAGACGCCTGAAGGTCCGAACATTGGTTTGATTTCGAGTCTGTCGTGCTTCGCGCGCATCAACGAGTTCGGGTTTATCGAAGCTCCGTATCGCAAGGTAAGTGACGGACGCGTCGTCGAGTACGTGCGCGTGATCAACGGCGGCGATACGAAGTTCAAACCCGGCGATCACGTTCCGGTCGAGGACGTCGAGAAAGCCAACAAGAAATTGAGCGGCGAATCACGCAGGGCCGAGTCCGAACCATGGCCGTTCTACCTGACCGCGTGGGAGGAAGACAAACACGTAGTCGGTCAGGCCAACATCGAACTCGACGCGGATGGCCATATCGTCAATGAGCGCAATGCCGCGCGGAAAGCAGGCGAGTTCATCCTCGCGCTGCGCAAGGACATCGAGTATGTCGACGTTTCGCCGAAACAACTCGTGTCCGTGGCCGCTTCGTTGATTCCGTTCCTCGAGAACGACGACGCGAACCGCGCGTTGATGGGTTCAAACATGCAACGCCAGTCAGTACCGTTGCTCCGTGCCGAAGCGCCGTACATCGGCACCGGCATGGAGAAAGTCACAGCGCGTGACTCGGGCGCGGTCGTCGTCGCTAAGCGCGACGGCGTGGTCGACTACGTCGATTCGGAACGCATCATCGTCAAGGCCGATCACAATGTCGACGGCACGATTTCCCGCGAAGTGACGGCGGACATCTACACGTTGATTAAGTTCAAGCGTTCGAACCAGAACACCTGTATCAATCAACGTCCGATTGTTCACGTCGGCGAGCGAGTCGAAAAAGGCCAGGTAATCGCCGATGGTCCATGCACGGATCGCGGTGAGCTCGCGCTCGGACGCAATGTGCTCGTGGCGTTCATGCCGTGGCGCGGTTACAACTTCGAAGACGCGATCCTCGTTTCCGAGCGGCTGGTGAAAGAGGACTACTACACCTCGATTCACATTGAAGAGCTCGAAATCGAAGCGCGCGATACGAAACTCGGTCCCGAAGAGATCACTCGCGACATCCCGAACGTCGGCGAAAACATGCTCCGCGATCTCGACGAGAGCGGCATCATTCGCATCGGCGCCCAGGTGAAGCCGGGATCGATTCTGGTCGGCAAAGTCACGCCGAAAGGCGAGACGCAACTGACCGCGGAAGAGAAACTGCTTCGCGCGATCTTCGGTGAGAAGGCGGGCGACGTTAAAGATGCGTCACTCGTCAGTCCGCCGGGTATTGACGGCACAGTTGTCGACGTGCAGGTCTTCACTCGCAAGGGTCAGGAAAAAGATCAGCGCTCACTGTCGATCGAACAGGACGAAGAAGATCGTCTGCGACGCGACCTTGAAGACGAGATTCGTATCCTTCGCGAACAGCGAGACGAGCGAATCTACGAACTGCTCGAAGGTCGCAAGTTGTCAGCCGATCTAACTGCCAACAGAGAAGTATTAATAGAGAAGAACGTCCCGATCACGCGCGAGATGTTGAAGGCGGTCGAGCCGAAGGCGCTGCGTAAAGTGCAGCTCGCTTCTGCGCGAATCGACATCGGCGCCGAGATCAAGGAATACGAAGATCGAACTGAACGTCAGATCAAGATTCTCTCCGACATCTACGAAGAGAAGATCGCGAAGCTGCGGCAGGGCGACGAACTTTCACCGGGCGTAATCAAGATGGTGAAAGTGTTCATCGCCATGAAGCGCAAACTTTCAGTCGGCGACAAAATGGCCGGACGTCACGGTAACAAAGGCGTCATCGCCCGGATCCTTCCGGAAGAAGACATGCCTTACCTGCCTGATGGAACGCCGGTCGAGATCGTGCTGAACCCTCTGGGCGTGCCGTCGCGCATGAACGTGGGCCAGATCCTCGAGACGCACCTCGGCTGGGCCGCACGTGTGCTTGGTCTGCATTTCGCGACGCCGGTGTTTGACGGCGCCAGCGAAGTTGAGATCAAGAAGAAGCTGCAGCAAGCCGGGAGCCGCGCCACCGATCTGGGACTTCCCGAGATCGTTAACGAGTCAGGCAAGGCTGTGTTGTACGACGGACTAAGCGGCGATCCGTTCGAGCAGAAGGTGACAGTCGGCTACATCTACATGTTGAAACTGTCGCACCTGGTTGACGACAAGATTCACGCTCGTTCGATTGGACCTTACAGCTTGATCACGCAACAACCGCTCGGCGGCAAGGCGCAGTTCGGCGGACAGCGCTTTGGAGAAATGGAGGTTTGGGCGCTTGAAGCCTATGGCGCGGCGCACATTCTTCAGGAGTTACTGACTGCGAAGTCTGACGACGTTGCCGGACGTTCCAAGATCTATGAGGCAATCGTGAAAGGCGAAGCGGACTTCGATCCGGGTCTACCCGAATCGTTCAATGTGCTGGTGCGTGAACTTCAGTCGCTTTGTCTCGACGTCGAACTGATTAACAAGAAGGCTGCGGGCGACGGCGCTGAAGAAGGTGTCGGCGAAGCGATCGTTACGAGTGCCGTGGAAGCGTAAATAAGAATTGCGAAATTCGAATTTCGAATTCGAATTTCGAAATCCGAAATGGGAGAAATATGTTTCGATTCCAACAAGAAAAGACGCAACTGGCTCCTGACTTTGAAGCTATTCGTATCTCACTTGCGTCACCGGAAAAAATCCGGCAATGGTCGCATGGTGAGGTGACCAAGCCAGAAACAATCAACTACCGGACGTTCAAACCCGAGCGCGACGGACTCTTCTGCGCGCGAATTTTTGGACCGGTAGCGGATTGGGAGTGCCTCTGCGGTAAATACAAACGCATGAAGCACCGCGGAGTGATCTGCGACAAGTGCGGCGTGGAAGTTACTCAGGCGAAAGTGCGCCGCGAGCGATTGGGCCATATCGACCTTGCCAGTCCGTGTTCGCACGTCTGGTTTTTCAAAGGCCTGCCCAGCCGTATTGGCCACTTGCTCGACATACCGCTGCGCGAACTCGAGAAGGTGCTTTACTTCGAGTCGTACATCGTGATCGATCCTGGTGACGTCCCGGGTTTGAAAGAGCGAGAGCTTGTCAGCGACGAGCGCTATCGCGAACTAGTGCGCGATTATCCCGCGCAGTTTGTCGCGAAGATGGGCGCGGAAGCGATCAAGGAACTGCTCGCGATGGTCGACGTCGAGGAGCTGGCAACCGATCTGCGCAAGCGGATGAAGGAAGAGACCTCGCAACAGAAGAAACTCAAGTACTCGAAGCGGTTGAAAGTCGCGACCAGTTTCCTGAAATCCGGAAACCGGCCTGACTGGATGATCCTCGACGTGATTCCGGTGATTCCACCTGAGTTGCGTCCGCTCGTACCGTTGGACGGCGGCCGTTTCGCTACTTCTGACCTGAACGATCTGTATCGGCGTGTAATCAACCGCAACAACCGTCTCAAGAAGCTGATGGAGCTGCGTGCGCCTGAAGTTATCGTGCGCAACGAAAAGCGCATGCTTCAGGAAGCGGTCGATGCGTTGTTCGATAATGGCCGTCGCGGACGTGTGCTGCGCGGTGTGAACAATCGCCCGCTCAAGTCTTTGAGCGGAACGTTGAAAGGCAAGCAGGGACGTTTCCGTCAGAACCTGTTGGGCAAGCGCGTCGACTATTCGGGGCGATCAGTTATTGTCGTCGGCCCGGAACTGAAACTGCATCAGTGCGGGTTGCCGAAGAAGATGGCGCTCGAACTGTTCAAGCCGTTCATCTACAACCAACTCGAGAAACAGGGGCATGCCGCCACGATCAAGCAGGCGCGCGAGATGGTGGAACGCCAGGAACCAGTCGTGTGGGACATCCTGGAAGAGGTAATTCGGGAGCATCCAGTGCTTCTGAATCGCGCTCCCACGTTGCACAGGCTCGGTATCCAGGCTTTTGAACCGGTGCTTGTCGAAGGCAAGGCCATCAAGATCCATCCGCTCGTTTGTACAGCATTCAACGCGGACTTCGACGGCGACCAGATGGCGGTGCACATTCCCCTGAGTCCGGAAGCGCAGATTGAAGCGGCGGTGTTGATGCTTTCGAGTAACAACATTCTAAGTCCCGCGAGCGGACAGCCGATCGCCGTTCCTTCGCAGGACATCGTGCTCGGTATTTACTACCTGACTCGCGATCGTCCGGGCGCAAAGGGCGAGGGTCGCGTGTTTGCTTCGCTGGAAGAAGTGCTGCTCGCACTCGACGCCGGCGAAGTCACAACTCAAACGCCGATCAAACTGCGCATCATGGGCGACTTGATCGACCTGGTCCAGGAGCACGACCCGCAGGATATCCTGCGTGCCGTTGTTCAGGACGATGTGCGACGCGTTATCAACACTACGGTTGGCCGCGTAATTTTCAACGACTCAATACCTGCTGGACTCCCATTCATCAACGGCACGTTGAAAAAGAAGGGACTCCAGTCGCTCGTTAACTATTCGCACATCCGTCTGGGCCATGAGATGACCGTCAAGATGCTTGACGATCTCAAGACCCTCGGCTTCCTGTACGCGACGAAGGCCGGCATCTCTATCGGCATCGACGATCTGGTAACTCCACCTTTGAAGAAGGGTCTTGTCGACAAGGCTGACAAGGACGTTATCGCCGTGGAACAGCAGTATCTCGACGGCGTTATCACAAATGGTGAACGTTACAACAAAGTCATCGCCATCTGGTCTGAAGTCACCGACAAAGTGGCCAAGGAAATGTTCAAGGCGATGGATGATCGGGAGAAGTCATCTGGTGAATTGAATCCAATCCTGGTGATGAGCGATTCAGGCGCGAGAGGTAGCGCACAGCAAATTCGCCAGCTCGCCGGAATGCGCGGTCTAATGGCCCGTCCTTCAGGCGAAATTATTGAAACTCCGATTCAGGCAAATTTCCGCGAGGGTTTGAACGTGTTGCAGTACTTCATCTCGACACACGGCGCTCGCAAAGGTTTGGCTGACACTGCGCTAAAAACTGCGGACTCGGGTTATTTGACGCGGCGACTGGTTGACGTGGCTCAGGACGTGATCATCAGTGAAGACGATTGCGGTACTCTTCGCGGTATTCCCGCCAGTGCCATCATTGAAGGCGGTGAGGAAATCGAGTCGCTGCGTGACCGCATTGTGGGTCGTACGGCACTCGAAGAGGTCGTCGATCCCATCGAAGGTAACCCAATCGTCGAGGCCAATAACGAGATCGATGAAGACCTTTCCTCCGAGATTCAACGGTCAGGCGTCCAGCGCGTCCGAATCCGTTCCGTGTTGACCTGCGAGTCGCGTCGTGGTTGCTGCATTAAGTGCTACGGACGCAATCTCGCAACCGGCCGTCCGGTCGAGATCGGCGAGGCTGTCGGCGTCATTGCCGCGCAGTCCATCGGCGAACCGGGCACGCAGTTGACGATGCGCACGTTCCACATCGGTGGTACAGCGCGTCTCGAAGAGTCGTCGAAGCACGAAGCTCGTCAGGACGGCACAATCAAGTACCTCGACCTGCAAACGGTCAAGAGCCGCAAGGGCGAGCGCATCGCGATGAACCGCAACGGTTCCGTGATTATCATCGACGATCGCGGCCGTGAAGCCGCGCGTTACCAGATCGTTTACGGCGCACACATTCTCGTCGAAGACGGCGCCCGCGTCACGCAGGACCAACTGATAGCTACGTGGGACCCGTTCACGTTCGCCATCCTGACTGAAGTGGCTGGTCACGTTAAATTCCAGGACTTGAAGGAAGGCGTGACGTTCGACGAAGAAGTGGACGAAGTGACCGGTCAGTCGCGCGTGGTCGTGAAAGACTCGCCGGACGAAAAGAAACAGCCGCGTCTGGAAATGCGTAGCGCCAGCAACAAGGTGCTGAAGACTTACCAGATGCCGGTGCGGGCGAACCTGATGGTATCCGACGGCGACGTAGTCGAGCCCGGCGACATCATCGCGAAGATCCCGCGCGAAACTACAAAGACCAAGGACATAACGGGTGGTCTCCCGCGTGTAGTCGAACTATTTGAAGCAAGGCGTCCGGCGGAAACCGCCGTCATGTCTGAAATCGACGGTACGGTTACGCTCGGTGCTATTTCGAAAGGTAAGCGCAAGCTAATAATCACCGGCGACGACGGTGAGGAGCGCGAGTACGACATCCCGCGCGGTACGCACATCAACGTGCAGGACGGCGATCGTGTTCGTGCCGGCGAAGCGTTGATGGATGGACCACTGAATCCGCACGATATCCTGCGCGTACTCGGTATGAGCCGCTTGCAGGAATACCTCGTAAACGAAATTCAGGAGGTCTATCGTCTGCAGGGTGTGAACATCAACGACAAGCACATCGAAGTGATTGTTCGTCAGATGTTGCGCTGGGTGAAGATCAAGGAAGTCGGCGATACCGAGTTCCTGCTGGAAGAGCAGGTCGATCGGTTCCGCTTCCAGGACGAGAACGAGCGCGTCCGGCAGGATGACGGCGAAGTGGCCCAGGCCGAGCCGCTGCTGTTGGGTATCACTAAAGCGTCGCTCTCGACCGATTCGTTCATCTCGGCGGCATCGTTCCAGGAGACGACGCGTGTACTTACCGAAGCGGCGATCTCCGGTCGTGTCGACTACCTGCGCGGCCTGAAGGAGAACGTGATCATGGGGCGGTTGATTCCTGCCGGTACCGGTATGGAGTACTACCGCAACGTCGACATCGAACGTGATGAGACGATCGATCAGGCGCGCGATCGCGACCTCGATGAGTTTCCGGACATCGTCGGTGGTCACGACATCGTGCTGCCTCCGCGCGAGCCCATCGTGGTTCCGTCGGCGGCAACTGATGGCGACGTCGTCGCTGCTCCTGAACCCGAAGAGTAACTGAGGTATTTTCACCCATAGACCAATGGCCCGCTGCGTCGATTGACTCAGCGGGCCATTTAGCATGTGTCGATAGTCTGGTCTTACTCGTCCCCGTCGTGATTCCTAATGCGTTCGCAATGTTTGCATATCATCCTTTCACTCGGCAGATCCTGCACTAACTGCAATCTGTTACCAGAGTGATCAGAGGCGATGCGACTGACGCGCAATCCGCATAGCGTATCATGTCCGCCGCGCGTGACTAGATGATAGATCTCATTGATTGTTCTAATCGCATACATCCTTCACTAAGGTGCTGCAATCATGATGCCGGACAAAGTACAATCCGTAAGCCCAGATGAATCAGAAAGATCTCAAACTCCTGCCCGGTGCCCGAAAGGCCCCACTGCCCGAATTCATACCACCGCAGCTCGCAACCCTGGTTGATAAACCGCCGGCCGGTGAGGCGTGGTTTCATGAACTGAAACTTGATGGATACCGGTTGTTATGTCATGTCGATCGCGGTCAGGTGAGATTCTGGACGCGCAACCGAAAAGATTGGACCGCGAAATTTCCTGTCTTGGGTAAGGCTGTTAAAGCGTTGCGATTAAAGAGCGCGATCCTTGATGGGGAAGTCGTGGCGTTGGACGCAACGGGTCGAGCGAGTTTTCAAAAGCTACAACAACAAATTAACAAGAATTCCGCTGCTGGTTTGATGTTTCATGTCTTTGATCTTGTCTACCTTGATGGGTTTCTGCTGACGCGTTGTCCGCTGCGTGAGCGAAAGCAAGTGCTGGCGGAGTTGTTTGAGCGAGTTGATGAGAAGAGTCCGCTGCGGTTTAGCGATCACATCGAGGGGAGTGGCGCACAGTTTCTCAAAGAGGCGTGCAAGTTCGGGTTGGAAGGGATTGTTTCGAAACTGGCGGATTCGGTTTATGAATCTACGCGCAGTCGAAACTGGTTGAAGATTAAATGTTTGCGGCGACAGGAATTTGTGATTGCGGGTTACACGTTGTCTGACAAGGGGATTCCATTCAGCTCGCTGGTCCTTGGCGTTTACGAAAAGGGGAAACTGATTTATGCGGGCCGTGCCGGAACCGGATTCAGTAATCAGATGCGTGTTGATTTAAAGAAGACGCTGGACAAGTTAGCGCGCAAGACACGACCGTTTGCCGAGATACCGAACGACCCTGGACTGCGCCGCGCCGTTTGGGCCGAACCGGCGTTAGTGGGCGAGGTCGCATTCACCGAATGGACCGACGAGGGCATCATCCGCCACCCGTCCTTCCAGGGACTCCGCGAGGACAAGAAACCAACTGAGGTCGTGCGCGAAGAACCAGCTTAATCCGTGTTATTGCTCTAAATGCTGGTTACGAAAAGGAAGCGTCTTTCCGAAAGTGGAATCTTGTATTCGTGAGTTTCTTTGCTGAGCCCTGCGCGCAGCGCCTCCCCACCAAAAAATAATAGCGAGGTTCCAGGTGGCGCCCATTGGATTATATCCGGCACTTTTTCAATAAATTGATCCAGAGCACGGCAGGTGATGAAGGAGACGTCCGGGGTCGGGACTTCTTCGAAGGGGCGGGCGATGATCGCGGCTGTAAGGCCCACTGTGTTGAGAGCCTCGCGCAGAAAGACGGATTTTTTCTGCGAGGATTCGATTAGTGTGGCGTGTAAGTCGGGGCGGGCGATCAGGCAGGGGATGATCGGGAGTCCGGCGCCGGAGCCGATGTCTGCTATCTTTGCCCCTTCGGGTAGGTGTTTGAGTAGCATTAACGATTCAAGCACGTGTCGCGTGGCAAACTCCTCGGGCGAACAGGGCGCGACCAAATGAAGACGCGCGTTCCAGCGAGTGAGTAAACTGTAGTAGGCGCTGAGCCTGGTCCGGGCGTCTGACGACAGTTCAACCTGAAACAGTGATTGGTTTGATTCTAAAGCTTCCTCGAATGTCATTCTGATAAAGAATATGTTTGACGATTTTGTTGAGCAACACCGCCGGTTGGGGAAAGCCGTTTCCGAAATTGTTAATGAGCACATCTCCGGACTCACGGACCGCCGCGTCACACCGGAAGCAACGCCCGCACAGTTGGAGAAGCTGTTCGACGAGCCGCTCCCGGAAAAAGGTATGCCGATCGACGACATACTCGCACGGTTTCGCGAGGACATCGCGCCGAACGCTATGGGCGTACCGAGTCCGCGTTACTTCGGCCAGTTTAACCCGACTCCGTTGCCAATCGGCGTCTGGGCCGACGTGTTTACGTCAATGCTCAACCAGAACGCCGGCGCGTGGCGCAATGGTCCAACGTCAGCGATGATCGAGGCCCGCGTGATTCGCTGGCTGTGCGATCTCTTGAACTATGGACCAAACAGTTTCGGCACACTCGCCAGTGGCGGCTCCGAAGCGAACCTGATCGCGTTGAAGTGCGCTCGAGATAACGCCGCGACGACGATTAAGGATCTCGGCGTGCGATCTGTCTCTGGCGATCTCGTGGTTTACGCGTCCGAACAATGTCACTATTCGATCGATAAGAGTGTCGATATTCTCGGCATGGGTCGTCAGAGCCTGCGAAAGATTCCGACCGACGATCGGTTTCACATTCGTGTTGACGCTCTGCGTGAACAGATCGGGCGAGATCGTGATGAAGGTCACGTGCCTGCTTGTATCGTCGGGGTCGCCGGCACGACGTCGTCCGGCGTCATCGATTCGCTCGAGGATCTCGCCGCCATCGCTCGTGAGAACAATTGTTGGTATCACGTGGACGCCGCGTATGGTGGCCCACTCGCTTTCTCACCGAAGCACAAGGCAAAACTTCAAAGCATCGAACTCGCTGATTCGATTACGTTCGACCCGCACAAGTGGATGTTTGTTCCTTTCTCGTGTGGTGCTGTGTTGATGCGCGAAGGCGGACGTGTGTTGCGCGATTCGTTTGATATGACGCCGGAGTATTTGAGCGAGGATCGCGGCGGTGCAGACGTCGAGTTTGATTTCTTTCGTTACGGCCAAATGGGCACGCGTCGCTTTAACTCACTGAAACTATGGATGGCGATTAAGTTCATGGGCCGTGAGGGTTACGCCCGCACGGTTGAACGCCAGATCGATCTCACCCAGTATCTCGCAAGCAGGATCGATTCGCTTTCGGATTTCGAACGCGTGGGCGAAGTCGAGACCGCGGTCTGTTGTTTTCGTCACAAGTCCGGGTCGGATCTTGTTCAGCAGCAACTGCAACAGAGAATTGAGCGTGATGGCGAAGTGTGGCTCACGACTACCGTGTTGCATGGTAAACGCGCGTTGCGAGTCAACATCAATAGTTTTCTCACCGAACAGCGCCACGTGGACCAACTCGTAACACAGATTGAAAGGGCAGCATTGGAGTTATGAAACTTCTACACCTGCTTTTACTACTTGTTTTGATCTGTGTTCCTGCTGTAGCCCAGAAATCTCTGCCGGCGATCAAATCGCAAGCCGATTTCGACAAATTATCCGTCACGTACGATCCGAACACGCCTTACGCCCTGCCGCACGTGATGATTGTGATCGATCGCAAGGACAACAACAAAATCTACTACGTCAACAAAAAGCGCTACAGCTTTCACAAAGATTTCGTTAACGGCAATTACCTGTCGCTCGAACGCGGCCGCGAGTTTTTCATCAACAATTATCTGAAACCGAACCGGCGCTTCATTCTCGGCACACTCGCTTATCAAACTCCGATACGCCGTTGGACGTTCGAATTCTGGGAAGGCGATCTGGTAACCACGGATTTGATCCAACTGGCCTACGAAGTGATTAATAAAACGTTCTTTATGCCGGTCGCATTTAAACCCAACTCGTTGCGCCAGGACGAAGCAACGGTCGCGCTGACAGGCATACAGCGCGTGCTGCAAAGCGACATCGCGAAAGAGCAGGCGTACCAGGCGCTCAATATCGCCAAAGGACTAGGGCGCATTCACATCATTAGGAAGCTCGACGATCACGTAGAGATCGGATCAACGAAATACTCGTGCTCGACGAGGTTCCGATTCAACTTCCGCCGGTCGCGGGCATCATTACTTCACAACCATCGACCCCACTCTCGCACATCAACCTGCTGGCGAAGGGTTGGGGCATTCCCAACGCCTACATCAAAAACGCGAAGGAGTTGTTGAAGCAGTACGACGGCTGGTGGGTGTCGTTTGAAACGCTGCGCGAGAACTACTCGATCAAACGCGCCGACATGGACCAGTTGCGCGAATACCAGCGCCGCCAGTCACAACGTCTCGACCTGATGAAGCCGCGTTCCAGTTTGACCGAGACGCGTTTGCTGGATCTGAGCCAGCAACGTGCCCGATCGAGTATCGCGTTTGGCGGCAAGTCGGCGAATCTCGGCGAGGTGATGTTCGCAAAATTGCCCGGCATCGTTGTTCCGAACGGATTCACGATTCCTTTTCATTATTACGACGAGTTCATCAAGGACAATCAGCTCGACGACGTGATCTTTGGTTTACTCAACGACCAGAAGTTCGTTCACGATCCCGCTTACCGTCGCGAGAAGCTGGTCGGGTTACGCCAACAAATTGAGAAGGCGAATTTCGATCCGGCGCTGCGTGAGAAGGTGCTGACAAAGGCCGCACGCGAATACTCCGGCAAAGGTTTGTTTGTGCGCAGTTCTTCGAACTCGGAAGACCTGCCGAACTTCAGTGGCGCTGGTTTGTATACGACCGTGCCAAACGTCCGCGGCGATCAGGAGCTAATCGACGCGATCCGCAAGGTGTGGGCGTCGCTCTGGAACTTCGAAGCCTACGAAGCGCGCGAGCGGTCCGGTGTGGACCACTCAAAGATCTACATGGCCGTGTTGTTGCAAGAGGGAATCAACTCCGAAAGCTCCGGCGTGATGATCAGCACCGACCCTTTCGATCCGGAAAACCGGGCGGCGATCTACATCAGCGCGAAACGCGGGCTCGGGATCAAAGTGGTCGAAGGACAACGAATCGCGGAACAGATCATTTTCCGACCGCGAACGAACGCAGTCCAGGTGTTGACGCGGTCGGCGGAAGACAGTCTGTTGACGTTTGACGAAAAAGGCGGCGTTAAGGAAGTCCCGATAGAAGGCGATCGCGTCGTGTTGACTGACGACGTGATACGCCGGCTGGTTCGCGCGGCCCTCGAAATCAAACGTGTCTTCGGCAATCGCGAGCAGGATATCGAGTGGGCGTACATGAAAGGGCAGATTTACATCGTCCAGGCACGGCCATTCGTGCCGGGCAGCTAACCAGCTATTCCCGGAGGCTTAAATTTCCTCTGCGTATCTCTCGTACCTCTGCGACTCTGCGGTAACTATGGAATAAGAAATTAACCGCAGAGGTACGCAGAGGTACGCAGAGATACGCAAGAGAGTTAGACACCGATCCCGAAGAAATTGACAGGCGTCGACTCGTCAGGTATAAGGCCCGGGCAATGTTCAGCACAGGTCGCCACCATCATGGATACTGGCATCACCACCACACCGGTGGCGGGCCGGCGATCGTGTTGCAGGCGCTGAACTAAACTCGAACCAGCGCAAAGACGATTCCAAAACCCGCTGCCAACCCGAAGCTGGCGGCGGGTTTTTACTTTTGTAGCCATGGTTTCTCGAATTCCAGCCGGAATGCGTTACTACATCGGGGCGGAAGCCCGCCTTCGCCGCCTGATTGAAGACGCGGCGATGTCCGTGTTCGAAAGCTGGTCGTATGAAGAGGTGATCACGCCGTCGGTTGATTACTACGACCTGTTCGAACAAGGCATGGGCCAAGCGGAAGCGCAGCGTGGCTTTCGGTTTACCGACAACGACGGGCGTTTGCTTGCGTTGCGTCCCGACGTCACCTCTTCCGTGGCCCGAATTGCCGCCACATTACTCGTCGATCGACCGCGTCCGCTGCGTTTCTGCTACGCGGCGCCTGTTTTTAAACAACAACCTCAGTCGCATGCGGAGTGGCGTCGCGAGAATACGCAGCTCGGTTGCGAATTGATCGGGAGCAACGGCGTGAACGCGGATCTCGAAGTCTTGCGACTGGCGGCGGACATACTATCGCGACTGGATCTGCAATCTAACTATTGCATCACGATCAATCACGTCGAGATTTTCAACGGGATTGCGGCGCAATTGGAGCTCGACACGCCCGCGCGAGAACAACTCCGCCGCCTGATCGACACGCGCGAAAGTGCCGAATTAAATCGTTTCCTGCAAAATTATTCCGGGGCCGACGGTCGTGCGTTTTCGCAACTCGCACAACTGACCGGTAAGCGCAACGTACTGCAAGCGGCGCGCGAAGTGATCCACAACGATCGATCTCTTGCAGCGTTGAACGCTCTTGAAGCTCTGTGGTCCGAGATCGAGTCGTGTGGTTTGCAGAACGATTTCGAGATCGATCTCGGCGATGTGCCGAGTCTCGACTACTACACTGGTCTCACGTTGAAGGTCTTCGTGCATGGCGCCGGCGCGAGTGTTGGTCGTGGCGGGCGGTACGATGGATTGACCGGCAACTTTGGACGCGCCGAGCCGGCGATCGGTTTTGTGCTCAATCTGGATGCGCTCACGGAGGTGGTCGGGCGCCGCATGTCGCAAAAGTCATGATCACGATCGCAATTGCAAAAGGTCGAATGCAGGACGGCGCGCTAGCGTTGCTCGTGCGCGCGGGCATTCGAGTGAGCGCTGACGAAATCAACTCGCGAAGGCTTGCAATCACGGATGAAACCGGCAGGTACCGGTTCCTTTTCGTGAAACCTGCCGATGTGCCGGTTTACGTTGAGCATGGAATTGCGGATTGCGGCATGGTCGGGCGCGACGTGCTGATGGAGTCGGAAGCGGATCTGTTGTTGCCGCTCGATCTCGGCATTGCGCGTTGCCGGATCGTTGTCGCGGCGGCGGATCCCGAGGTGATGACGCGAGCGGTTGGCATGCTGCGCGTGGCGACAAAATATTCGCAGATCGCCGCGGCGCACTTTGGATCACGCGGGATGCCGGTCGAGATCATTAAGCTGTCGGGATCGGTGGAACTAGCGCCGGCACTCGGACTGGCAGATCTAATTGTTGACCTGGTTGAGACCGGAAGAACGCTGCGTGAAAATGGATTGACCGTCGTCGACGAGATTGCGGAGTCGACTGGACGACTGGTAGTAAATCGCGCGAGTTATCAGTTGAAGGCGAAAGCGGTGGGCCAACTCGTAAACGCGTTGCGATCGGCGTTGAATGGAGGCGAATCATCGTGATCCGGGTCATCCGTGAAAGCGAACGCGATCTGCTCGACGAGATGCTGAAGCGTCTCGAAGCTCGCGCCGTCGCGTTTGATCCGGAGTTGATGCGCACGGTTTCAATGATTATTGACGACGTGCGCGCTCACGGTGACGCTGCGTTGATCGATTACGCTGCACGATTTGATCGTATCGAACAGAGACCGGCGGACCTTCGAATCGACAAACACACGCTCAATGCGGCCGCGGACAAAGTTGACACGCGCGTGCTCGCATCCTTGCGCGAGGCCATCAAGAACGTCCGCGCTTTTCACGAGCATCAGCTTGAACAATCGTGGGAAATCACGCCTGCGGACGGAGTTCGACTGGGCCAACGCATCACTCCTATCGAGCGCGTCGGCTTGTACGTTCCCGGCGGTACCGCTGCGTATCCGTCGTCAGTCGTAATGAATGTTGTTCCAGCGCAAGTGGCAGGTGTCGAGAGACTCGTCGTCGCGACTCCACCGCGCACGTTGTTGGAAAGTCCGGCTGTCGCCGCTGCGTTGCGTGAGTTAAACGTCACCGAAATCTACGCCGTTGGAGGCGCGCAAGCGATTGCGGCCCTCGCCTTTGGCACGCAGACCGTGGCGCGCGTCGATAAAATCACCGGCCCGGGAAACAAATACGTCGCTGCCGCGAAGAAACTGGTGTTCGGGGTTGTGGGTATCGATGCGATCGCTGGTCCAAGCGAAGTGGTTATCATTGCCGACGACACGGCGCGCGCCGATTTCGTCGCTGCGGATCTATTGGCCCAGGCCGAACACGGCGAAGATGCGGCGGCGATTCTCATGACGACAAGTGAAGCGTTTGCTCATGCGGTTAACCAGGAGATTGAGCGTCAGATCGAATCACTTCCGCGTCGCACGATTGCGGCCACATCGTTGAAAAACTACGGCGCAATTGTCGTCCTTAACTCCATGGTGGAAGTGTGCGCGATCACGAACTGGATCGCTCCCGAGCATCTGCAACTGGTTACCAAAGACGATGAAGCGGTGGCGGCCGAGATCCGGCACGCGGGCGCGATCTTTTTCGGGGAACACACGCCGGAAGCAGTCGGCGATTATCTCGCCGGACCAAACCACGTGCTGCCCACCGGACGGACCGCACGTTTCTCGTCAGCGTTGGGAGTTTATGATTTTGTGAAGCGCACCAGCCTGTTGCGCTATTCGTCTGAGGCGTTTAGTAAAGTAGCGGATTCGATCACGGTCCTTGCGGAGTGCGAAGGACTTGTCGCGCACGCGAGATCCGCTTCGATTAGAAGTAAGACAGGTTTCCCGCAAAGGCGCAAAGACGCAAAGAAAGGGTCCTGAAATTAGCGCTGCACGCCAACACCTTTGCATCTTTGCGTCTTTGCGGGAAACCACTTCGGTCAAACAGTGAAATGACAAATCGTCTGCACATCATCAAACCTGCCGTACGTGCGTTGCGAGCGTATTCGCTTTCGCCGCACCGCGCGCAGGTGAAGCTCAATCAAAATGAGAACGCGTGGGACATGCCGCTTGCCCTCAGACAGGAGATCCTGAACCGGTTTGAGGAGATGCGGTGGTCGCGATACCCGGAGTTTATTCCCGCGAGTTTGCATGAAAACCTGGCTGAATTTGCCGGAGTAAGGGCGGATCAGATCATCGCCGGCAACGGCTCAAACGAGCTTATCCAGGCCGTGTTGATGGTCACCGTTGGACCAAAGAAACGTGTGCTCATCTGCGAACCGACGTTCGCTCTATACAGGCAAGTTGCGACGGTGCTCGGCGGCGACGTGGAAAGTATCGCGCTGACGAACACACTGCAATACAACAGCGCGCTGCTGCTGAGTGTCGTCGAGGAGCGCCAACCCGACGTCACAATCATCTGTTCGCCGAACAATCCAAGCGGCTGCGTCATCGACAATGAAGATCTCGTCAAACTGCTTGGCATCGCCCGCGGGTTGGTTGTGATCGACGAGGCGTATCACGAGTTTGCGGAACATTCGGTCGTACCTCTGTTGGAGAATCACGACAATCTCGTCGTCTTGCGAACGTTTTCAAAGGCGATGGCGCTCGCGGCTTTACGGGTTGGTTATTTGATGGCCGAGCCGGATCTCGTGCGCGAGATTCGTAAGGCCGTGTTGCCTTACAACCTCAATTCCTTTTCGCAAATGGCGGCTGAGATGGCCATAGACAGGTACGAAAGCGATCTGCTTCCGCTCGTGAAACGAATCATCAATGAACGTCAGCGACTCTTTTCACAACTGTCGGGGATCAAAGGCCTCACACCCGTGTCGTCGAAAGGAAATTTCATGCTCGTTAAGACCGAGATCGAACCGAAGGTGATGTTTGAAGAGCTATTGCTGCGCGATGTGTTGGTTCGCGACGTTAGCGGCTACCCAATGCTGAAGAAATATTTCCGAGTCAGCGTCGGGCGGCCGGAGGAGAACGACGAATTGCTAGCTGGATTGCGGGAGATCTGCGGTGAATAACAAGACACGGAATTCTCGTTCAGCCGACGTTCGTCGCAAGACGAAGGAGACCGACGTGCGCGTGAAGCTGTCGCTGGACGGTAGCGGCCGATCGAAGGTCACGATCGGAGTCCCGTTTCTGGAGCACATGCTCGAACTGTTTGCCAAGCACGGCCTCTTTGATCTGCAAGTGAGCTGCAAAGGCGATCTCGAAATTGACGATCATCATTCGGTTGAGGACATCGCCATCACGTTGGGCCAGGCGTTGGTCCAGGCGCTGGGCGACAAGAAGGGAATCAATCGCTATGGCGAAGCGGTGGTGCCGATGGACGAAGCACTCTGTCGTTCAGTGGTCGATCTTTCCGGCCGGTTCTATCTGGTTTACGAGGTGCAGGTGAAACGACAGAAGATTGGAAACTTCTCGGTCGAGCTGGCCGAACATTTTTGGCGTTCGTTTTCCGAGACTGCGAAGTTCAACCTGCACATCGACTGTTTGCGTGGGCGCAACACGCATCACATTCTTGAAGGTACGTTTAAAGCTTCCGCGCGCGCGCTGCGACAAGCGGTGGAACTGAACAGCCGCGTTAGTGGCGTGCCGAGCACGAAGGGATCGCTGTGAGTCGCGTCGCAATCATCGACTATGGTGTTGGTAACTTGCGTTCCGTTGAGAAGGCATTTGCGGCGATGGGTTGCGACGCGGTTGTAAGTGATGATGAGCGGGTCTTGCGGACTGCGGAACGATTGGTGTTGCCGGGTGTCGGGGCGTTTGCTTCGTGTATGAAGGGCTTGCGTGAACGTGGTTTTGATTCGGTGGTCCAGGAGCGCGCCGCCAAGGGCACGCCGTTGCTGGGGATCTGTGTCGGTATGCAGATGTTGTTTGAAGTGTCTGATGAGTTTGGAACCACGGAAGGTCTTGGATTATTGCGGGGGCGCGTGCGGAGGTTTGAAAACGATCTGGTGGTGCCACAGGTTGGTTGGAACCGCATTCACCAAAAACAGCGACACGGATTGTTCGAAGGAGTGGCTGACGGGTCGTTTTGTTACTTCGTGCATTCGTTCTATTGCGAACCTCGTGACGCGGATCTTTCGGTCGGAGAGACTGAATATGGTGTGAAGTACGCTTCGGTCGTGGCTCGCGACAATATCTGTGGCGTGCAGTTTCATCCGGAAAAAAGTCAGCATGTCGGTTTGCGAATGCTGAAGAACTTCTGTCTGTTCTGACTGTTTTTGTGCCTTTTGTGCCTTTTTGTGACCTGTGTTAGCTAAGCGAATCATTCCGTGTCTCGACGTCGACAACGGCCGCGTGGTCAAAGGGATTCGGTTTGTCTCGCTGACTGACGCGGGCGATCCGGTGGAACAGGGGAAGCGTTACGACGCTGAAGGCGCGGACGAGTTGACGTTCCTGGACATCACGGCGTCGTCCGACAAACGCGCGATCGTGACCGATCTCGTGCGGCGAGTGGCCGATGAAGTGTTTATTCCTCTTACGGTCGGCGGAGGATTGCGCTCGGTCGAAGATATTCGCGCGATTCTGCGCGCGGGCGCTGACAAGATCACGCTTAACACGGCGGCGATCGAGAACCCGCGACTGATTGCCGATTGCGCGGAGACGTTTGGCAGCCAGTGTATCGTCGTGGCGGTGGATGCACGTCGCAGGGTTTCGGGTGACGGATGGGAAGTGTTTACGCACGGCGGCCGGCGAGCCGTCGGGCTCGATGCGCTTGAGTGGGCCGTGCGTGCGCAGAACCTCGGCGCGGGCGAAATCCTGTTGACGAGTATGGATTGCGACGGCACCCGCGACGGTTACGATATCGAGTTGACGCGAGCTGTTTCGGATGCGGTACGTATTCCAGTCATCGCGTCCGGAGGGGCGGGGAAGGTCGAGCACTTTTACGACGCGCTCGTGGATGGGGGCGCGAGCGCGGTGTTAGCGGCGTCGTTGTTTCACTTTGGGGAGCTTTCGATTGGCGACGTTAAAAGCTACTTGCGATCGCGTGGTGTAGAGGTCAGATGAATACGGCGGAACTAAAATTCGACGACCTAAAATTCGACGGAAAAGGCCTAATACCTGCCATCGTGCAAGACGCGAGCACGCGCGAAGTGTTGACGCTTGCTTACATGAATCGCGAAAGTCTTGCGCGCACGATCGAGACGCGTGAAACGTGGTTCTGGTCGCGCTCGCGGAACGAACTGTGGCACAAAGGCGAAACCTCAGGTAACACTCAGCAGGTTGTCGATCTCGTTGCCGATTGCGATGACGATGCGATCGTCGTTCTCGTCACACCAGCCGGTCCTGCGTGTCATACCGGTGCGAGGTCGTGTTTCGATCTGAAGCAGGATGAGGATCTCGCTGGCGTGCTGACACAGCTTTACAAACTGATTGAAAGTCGTGAACGAGAGCGTCCCGAGGGTTCATACACGACGTACCTGTTCGATCAAGGCATTGATAAGATTCTGAAAAAAGTCGGCGAGGAGTCAGCGGAAACAATAATCGCGGCCAAGAATGAGGAAACGACGCCGTTGGTGAGTGAAGTGTCTGACTTGATCTACCACCTGCTCGTTTTGCTGGTTGCGCGCGGCGTCAGTCTCGATCAGGTTCGTGAAGAACTCGTACTGCGAAGAAAATGAAAAACCAAATGGAAGAGCTACTGTCCTTTGCAGTCGAACTCGCGCGCGGGGCCGGCGATATCACGCTGAAATACTTTCGTAAGACGCCGGAAACGACGACGAAAACCGACGGCAGTTACGTGACGATCGCCGATCGCGAAGCTGAAGCGTACATGCGACTAGAGATCATCGCGCATTTTCCTGACGATGGCATTCTCGGCGAAGAAGAAGGTGAGACACATGGACGATCCGGGCGCCGGTGGATAATCGATCCGATCGACGGCACATTTGCTTTCGTTCATGGCGTTCCGTTTTATGGTGTGCTGATCGGAGTGGAAATAGACGGCGAGATGAGTTTGGGAGTAATCAATATTCCTGCACTGGACGAACTGGTCTCCGCCGCGAAGGGCGTCGGTTGTTTCTTGAATGGTGAACCGGCGCGCGTGTCGCAAACCAAAAGACTGGAAGACGCGTTGCTGTTGTCGACCGACTTTTCCGCGTGCGAGCGTTACGGGTTCGGTAAGGCGGCGGAGTTGCTGCAAGCTCGTGCGAAGACAAGCCGCACGTGGGGCGACTGTTACGGCTACGTTCTTGTCGCTACGGGTCGGGCTGACATTATGCTGGATCCGGTGATGAACCTGTGGGATTGCGCGGCGTTGTTACCAATCATGGAGGAAGCAGGCGGCACGTTTACCGATTGGGCCGGTGTGCGAACGGCGTCGGGCGGCAACTCGATTGCCACAAACGGATTGTTGTTTGCTGAGGTGATGCGGCTGGTGTCACGATAATGCTCGTCATTCCGGCAATCGATCTTAAAAACGGCTCGTGCGTGCGGCTGGTTCAGGGACGCAAGACGGACGTCACGGTTTACGACGAGAATCCCGTTGAGGTGGCGAAGCAGTTTGCGCGGGCCGGGGCGCAGATGATTCATGTGGTCGATCTCGACGGTGCGTTCATCGGAGGTGAATCGCCGAACCGGGCCGTCGTGAAGAAGATCGTCGCAGCGGTCGATGTGCCGATCGAATTCGGCGGTGGTGTTCGGACGATTGACGACGTGGAGCAGCTTTGCGATGCAGGTGTGTCGAGAATCGTATTGGGTACGATTGCTGTCGAATCACCGGAGCTATTACAAGGGCTGGCGGCACGGTTTGCGGAAAAGATCTGTGTCGGGATCGATGCACGCAACGGAATGGTGATGACACGCGGCTGGGAGTCAGAAACACGGATTTCTGCAGTAGATCTCGCTCAACGAGTTGCCGGTTATGGTGTTGAACGGATTATTTACACTGATATCGCTCGTGACGGCATGCTTACTGGACCAAACGTCGAACAGACTGTAGCCGTTGCTCGCGCTGCGCAGATTCACGTCACCGCTTCTGGTGGTGTTTCCAGTCTCGACGATATTCGACGTTTGCGCGACACGCGCGAACCGCTTCTGGATAGTGTTATCGTTGGCAAGGCACTGTACGAACAAAAATTCAAACTTGAAGACGCGATAAACTTATGAGCGAATCGATTTTTGCTGATGGAATATTGAACGGTCATGTTGCATTCGTGACTGGCGGTGGGACCGGTATTACGGGCGGCGTCGCTCGCGCGTTTGCCGAAGCCGGCGCTGCTGTTGCGCTGGTCAGTCGTAACATGGACCACTTGCAACCCGCTGCGGATGCGATCAATGAGAACGGCGGAAAGGCGATCGCAGTTGTGGCTGACGTTCGTCAACCGGAAGCGGTTGAGGAGGCGGTCAGGGCCACTGTCGAGCAGCTCGGAAAGATCGACATTGTTATCAACGGGGCGGCGGGAAACTTTCTCGTCAAGGCCGAAGAGTTGTCGCCGAACGGGTTTGGCACGGTTATCGACATCGATCTAAAAGGAACGTTCAACGTTTGCCGGGCTGCGTTTGCTCAACTGAAAGAACATCGCGGCCGGATACTCAATATCAGTGCGACGCTTCATTATCTCGGCACGCCGATGCAGCTTCACGTGTCCGCAGCGAAAGCCGGTGTCGACGCGTTGACGCGGAATCTCGCGGTTGAGTGGGGACGATTTGGAATACGTGTCAACGCGATCGCGCCTGGTCCAATCGAAGACACTGAAGGGATGACGCGTCTCGTGCCGGAGCCGATCAAAGAGCGGCTCAAGAAGGCCGTTCCACTCGGCCGGTTTGGCAAGATCGCTGATATCGAAAAGGCGGCTGTGTTTATTTGTTCCGATGCGGCAAGTTTTATTAATGGTGCTGTGTTGGTTGTCGACGGGGGCCACTGGTTATCCGCCAATCGCACAGTGGGAAGCGCATAAGGAGCGGCTTCGCCGCCCTGATGTGGGGCGGGGCTTCGCCCCGCCGGTTGAGTTGGCTGGTTAAGTCCTGCTTGCGGCGGGGCAAAGCCCCGCCGCACATCAGACGGCAGAGCCGAACCGGAAAGCCAATTTGCGGTAAGACAAGAAGACATGCTGGACCTGCAACCTTCATCTTTCGAAGCGTTTGAACGCGAGGCGGGGCAGGGCAATGTGGTGCCTGTCGTGCGTTCCGTGTTGGGCGATCTGCATACGCCGGTCGGAACGTTCATGCGCATTGCGGGTGATTCGCGTTATGCCTTTCTGCTGGAGTCGGTCGAGGGCGGTGAACGAATCGCGCGCTATTCGTTTCTCGGCGCGGATCCGGAGATGATCGTTCGCGGGCAGGGGCTGCAAACGTTCGTAGAAAAGAACGGGCAAACGGAATCGTATCCCGGCGTTGCGACAGAATGGGTGCGCGATTACTTCCGCGGCAAGTCACTGGCTCGTCGACCGGGACTGGTCCCATTCGCGGGTGGCGCCGTTGGTTATCTTTCCTACGACGCGGCTCAGTGGTTTGAACCGGCGCTGAGAAACGACGCGACCCAACCGTTGACTGGTCCAACCGACGCGCTCTGGATGTTCTTTCGCACTGTGATCGCCTTCGATCGCGTCAAACAGCGGCTCGAGATCGTGTCTATCGTCTTTACCGAGGAGGCAGGTGGCAGCCACGAGCGACTGCGTGAACTCTACGACGCCGCAGTTGCGCGCACGCGAGAGATTGAACACAGAATATTCGAAACCGAGCCGCGGCCCGTCAAAGAACAATCCCACCACCACGGCTCACCAAACTTTACGTTGCAGTCGAACTGGCCGCGCCGCGCTTTTGAGGACGGCGTGCGGCGCGTCAAGGACTTCATCGCGGCCGGCGATTGTTACCAGGCCGTCCTTTCGCAACGGTTCTCAGCGAACTTTCACGGCGAGCCGCTTCAGATCTATCGCGCATTACGCGCCATCAACCCGTCGCCTTACATGTTTTTCCTGCGTGTCGGAGACGAAACGGTGATCGGTGCGTCACCCGAGATGCTCGTCCGGTGTCACGGTCAACGACTCGACTATCGTCCAATAGCCGGCACGCGAAAGCGCGGCGCTACTGAAACGGAAGACTGGATGTTGAGCGAGGACTTGAAGTCAGACGAGAAGGAAGTTGCGGAACACATGATGCTCGTCGATCTTGGCCGCAACGATCTGGGCCGTGTTTCCGATTATGGTTCCGTGAAGGTTGAAGACCTGATGTCGGTCGAAAAGTATTCGCACGTTCAGCACCTGGAAACGAGTCTGCGGTCGCGGCTGCGAGACGATCTCGATCGCTTCGACGCCCTCGCGGCGTGTTTTCCCGCGGGCACAGTCACCGGCGCGCCAAAGATTCGCGCGATGGAGATCATTCGCGAGCTCGAACCGGATCGTCGTGGAATCTATGCGGGCTCGGTGTTATACATGGACTACGCTGACAATCTCGATTCATGCATCGCCATCCGAACGATCGTCTTGCGCGAAGGACAGGCGATGGTCCAGGCCGGAGCGGGTATCGTGGCCGATTCGGTTCCCGAGCACGAGTATGCGGAAACGGTGAACAAGGCGCGTGCGATGTTTCGCGCAATTGAAATGGCGGAGAAGGGGTTGTGAAATTATTAGTTCTGTTTTTATCCGTGGTTTGTTTATTTGTGGCGCAAGAGCAAGAGCCGGCGAAAAAGGCTAATGCGCGCGATGCCGCGACCGAAGTCGTTGCCGAACCTTTTGACGGTGCGTCGGTCGAGAAGATGGCGGCGCAATGTGTGACCCTCGAAACCGAAGTTGGCGCAATCGAGATCGCGATGATGCCGGAAGTCGCTCCGGAGTCTGTCCGAAACTTTCTGAATCTTTCGGCGATCGGTTTACTCGATTCCACGACGTTCAGCCGCGTTGTAAAGGGGTTTGTCATTCAGGGTGGAAACCTTTCGACAGGTGAAAAATGGAACGCAGAAACGGCGAAGCGAATGTCGCGCCGGCTGCCGGATGAACCCGGAATTATCAAACACGTTCGTGGCATCGTGTCGATGGCGCGCGGCGATGAACCAAATAGCGCCACAACGCACTTCTTCATTCTCGTTGGACGAGGCGCGCATCTCGACAGCAAGTTTGCTGCGTTTGGCACGGTGACGAAGGGGATGGAAGTGGCGGATGCAATCAACCAGGCGCCGGTCGAAGGAGAGAAACCGGAAAAGGCAGTGAAGATTAATCGCGCGGTTGTGAGTCCATGCAAGAAATGAGGAAGCATCGCGGAACGTTTCTCACGATTCTTTTAGTGCTTGCTTCTAGTGCGTGCACCGACGAACTGCCGGACAGGAAGACGCGACCAGAGGCGGCGCAGCAGTTATTGAAACTGCGCGGTTACGAGTTTGACGAGAAGAGTTTCCACGCGGCCGCCCGGGCTGGTGACTTGATGGCGATCACTGCGTTTATCGACGGTGGTATCAATGTAAACGCGCAAAGCGAATCCGATGGTCGTACGACGTTGATCTCGGCTGCTGCGCGCGGCGATCTCGAAGTTGTGAATCGGCTGCTCCAGCGTGGCGCGGACGTCAACATCAAGGACAAGCAAGGATACACGGCACTCTTTCACGCGCTCGAAGCCGGTTATGATGAAGTTGAGCTCGTCCTTTTGAATCAGCCGAAACTCGATCCAAACGCGAGGGGTTTGAACGGCGTGACGGCGTTGATTAGTTACGCCTGGCGCGATCAGAAGGATGCGGTGCGAAGACTGTTGGATCTCGGCGCCGACGTGAACGCGCAGGACAACGATGGTGATGTGGCGCTGCATGGCGCAGCCGAGACCGGCAATGTTGAAATCGTCGATATGCTGCTCGCGAAAGCTGCCAACCCGAATTTGAAGAACAAGGAAGGCGGCACGCCGCTAATGTGGGCCGCCGTCTTTGGTAATGAAGAGGCCGCGGGCCGGTTGCTCAAACATGGCGCCGATCCTTCGTTGAAAGACAACGACGGCATGACCGCGCGCGATTGGGCCATTAAGAACAAGCGAGAAAGCGTTGTTAGACTGTTGAATAAGTGACGTTCGTTCTGTTCTCTCTGCCTGTTGTGCCTTTTGTGTTTTTTGTGCCTTTTTGTGGCTAATGTTGCTCGTAATCGACAACTACGATTCGTTTACTTACAACCTGGTCCAGTATCTCGGTGAGCTGGGCCAAACAGTCGAGGTGCGTCGCAACAATCAAGTTACACCCGACGAGATTGAGTCGAGCTTGCGTCCGGAACGAATCGTGATTTCACCGGGACCGGGCACGCCGGACGATGCCGGGGTCTCGCTTGAAGTGATCGATCGTTTTGCGGGGAAGATTCCGTTGCTGGGTGTTTGCCTCGGGCATCAGGCGATTGGTCAGGCATTTGGCGGGCGTGTGGTGCGCGCTCCGGAGTTGATGCATGGCAAGGCGTCGGAAGTCAATCACGACGGCCGGACCATATTTGTCGGGCTGGACGATACGTTTATTGCCGGCCGGTATCATTCGTTGATTGTGGAAAAAGAGTCGCTGCCGAAGTGTCTCGAAGTTTCCGCGTCGACGCCCGACGGTGTGATCATGGGGTTGCGTCATCGCGAGTGGAAAATCGAAGGCGTGCAGTTTCATCCCGAATCGATTCTGACCCCGCAAGGCAAACAACTGCTTAGTAACTTTCTAAAGCTCTGACTCACATGTCGAACCACCGATTAACGGAATTCTTATCGCGCCTGGTGCGCCGCGAGGATCTGAACCGCGAAGAAGCGGAACAATTACTCGAAGCGCTGCTCGATCCAGAGGCGACGGATGCGCAGATTGCCGCGGCACTCGTGGCTCTCGCCGCGAAAGGTGAAACGGTTGAAGAATTGACAGGGTTGGTCCAAGGGTTGCGTTCGCGAGCTGTGCGGGTGAACTCGAGACATTCGTGTTTCATCGACACCGCGGGGACGGGCTCGAGTCCCGCTAAGACTTTCAACATCTCCACGGCCGCGGCGTTTGTGATCGCGGGCGCGGGACTGCCCGTCGCAAAACATGGCAACCGCGCTGCGAGCAGCAAGTCAGGCAGTGCGGATCTATTGACGGCGTTGGGCGTGAATGTTTCCGCGATACCGTCGGTATCTGAGTCGTCACTAAACGAGATCGGGATCTGTTTCATGTTCGCGCCGCTATATCACGGAGCGACCGCGAGGGTGGCGGGCATCCGTCGGCAGTTGGGCATACACACCACCTTCAACCTGCTTGGACCATTGAGCAATCCAGCCGCCGCGCCACGACAGATCGTAGGTGTGTTTCGAAAGGATCTGGCGGAGCGAATGGCGAGTGTGCTCGCGGCGCTTGGCACGGAGCGCGCCTGGGTGGTCCATGGTGAAGACGGTCTGGACGAGATCACTCTCGAAGGCAAGACGCATGTAGCGGAAGCCCATGACGGACAGGTCAGGACGTTTGAGATCGCACCAGGGGACTTTGGTTTCGAATCGGCCGCACTCGATCATTTGCGCGGTGGCGACACCGAGGCGAACGCGCTCATCGTGCGCAGCGTCCTCGATGGATCGCGCCGGGATGAAGCACGCGCGCTAGTGATCATGAATGCCGCGGCGGCGTTGATGTTGGGCGGCAGTGCGCGAGACCTTCGTGACGGCACAGCGCTGGCAACGAAGGCGATCGATAGTGGCGCCGCTGAGTCGAAGTTAAAAATGTTGATTAAAGCGACGAACAGTTGATCCCGCAAAGGGGCAAGTTTTCAATTCCTGGTTTTCTTTGCGTCTTTGCGCCTTTGCGGGAACTCTAAACTCACATGAGTTTTCTATCGGAGATCATCGAGCGGAAGCGGCAACGAGTCGAGACGCTGAAACAGATCGTTCCACGTGAGAGCTTCGAGATACGCTTAAACTCACGTCGGTTCCGTGCGGCGTTGATTCGTGACCGCGTCAATATCATCGCGGAGTTCAAGCGTCGCTCACCATCGAAAGGTGTGATTCGTGCCGACGCGGATTTAAAACAGATCGCGAAGAGCTACGAAGCAGGTGGGGCGGCTGCGATCTCCGTACTCACCGAAGAAGATTATTTCTCTGGTTCACTCGACGACTTGCGACAAGTTAAAGAATCCGTGGACCTACCGGCGCTGCGAAAAGACTTCATCTTTGATGAATATCAAATTTATGAATCGGCAGCGGCCGGCGCGGATGCAGTGCTGTTGATCGTCGCTGCGCTCGATGATGAAAAACTCGTGTCGTTGAGGCGCTTGGCGGAAGACAATTTGGGTCTCGATGCACTCGTGGAGGTTCACACGCGTGAAGAAATACAACGCGCAATCGCATGTGGCGCTAATCTGATTGGTGTCAACAACCGGAACCTGCATACGTTCGAAGTATCACTCGAAACATCTCTGTCACTGGCGAAGGAAGCACCACGGGGCGCAGTGCTCATCAGCGAAAGCGGTCTCAACAATTCAACCGATCTCGCCCGACTCCGCGACGCCGGCTATCACGGCTTCTTAATGGGCGAATCGCTGATGCGTTCAGAAAACCCCGGAGCTGCGCTTCGCGATCTACTGAGCACGCCATGACCTTCGTCAAGATTTGCGGTATCACTAATCTCGACGACGCGCTCGCGGCAGTTGACGCAGGCGCGGACGCGCTGGGCTTCAACTTCTACAAACCGAGCCCGCGTTATATCGACCCTGATGTCGCTCGCGACATAGTCAGTCGTCTCCCGACAACAATCCTGACGGTCGGCGTATTCGTTAACGAACAATCGCCTCAATCGGTGGAAGATCTAGCGCGCCGCGCATCTGTTACTGCAATCCAACTACACGGCGACGAATCGCCCGACTATTGCAGTGCTATCGAGAACCGTTACGTCATCAAAGCTCTCGCCGCGGGAGCGGACTTCGATATGCAGACTGCGCTGGATTACGACGTCGACGCAATTCTGCTCGACGCCAAGCACCATACCTTGCGCGGCGGCACTGGCCGCGTCTTCGATTGGTCGATTGCGATAGAAGCGCGGCGCGCGATACCAAAACTCTATCTTGCGGGCGGTCTCGGCATCGAAAATATTGAAGACGCAATCAATTCCGTGGATCCTTTCGCCGTCGATGCGTGCAGCGCCCTCGAAGAAACGCCCGGTAAAAAGAGCCACGAACGCATGCGCGCCTTCTTGAAAGCGATACGGAGTGTTAAACCTTGACGCTGCCCTACACTCGCGGAGTATCCTTGTCCTTGCCCCAAGGTCAGAAACTATCAGATTGTCCTCCCCGAACAAGTTTGTTTGAATTGTCGACCTCTCCGGGTCTGATTATGACTGCACGGGCAGAAACGAAACACAAACCAAAAGCGGGTGACCGGTCGCGTGGCCGTGTACTCCTGATTACCGACGACGATCAGTCGCAGTTCATCGAGGCGATCGCCGAGAAGGGCATCGACGTTGTCGGTGTGTCGAACGGAGCCGCCGCACTCGTGTCACTGCAACGATCGCGCCCGCAGCTCGTTGTCGCCGACATCACAGCACGCGGCCTAAGAATGCGTGAGCTCGGCAAGATGTTGGCCCAATCGGACGACGGCATTCCGCTCGTGTTGGTTGGGTCGGAGCGAGCGACGCTCTCTGCCCGGCGTGCTGCGCTACAGAACGGAGCCTTCGACTATTTCGAATTTCCGGCCGAAATCGAATTGCTGGTCGAACGCACACACCAGTTGGTGCTGTTGCGACAGAAGATCGATCAACTGCGCGCCGACGCAGACCTCGATGCATTAACGGGCCTCGCAAATCGTCGTCGCTTTCGCGTGGCGCTTGTGCGCGAGGTCGAACGCTGGCGTCGCTATCGTATCCCGTGTGCGTTGCTGATGCTCGATATCGATCATCTGAAGTCGATCAACGACCGCTTTGGTCATCCCGCCGGTGACGTCGTGATTCGACAGATCGCGCAAACGTTGAAGGAAGTTTCGCGCGACAACGACACCGCAGCGCGTCTCGGCGGTGAAGAGTTTGGTTTGTTACTCGCAGGCGTGGATCTCGAGAAGGCGGCTGCGGCAGCGAATCGTCTGCGCGCCGTACTGAGTACGAAACGGTTTGAAGGGGTGGGCACTGTGACGGTCAGTATTGGAGTGGCCGGTTGTCCCGAGAACGCGACGACAGAACGAACGCTGTATTCCGCGAGCGACCGCGCGCTTTATGTGTCGAAGAATTCGGGCCGAGATCGAGTATCGGTTGCGCCACCACTTCAGGAGAAACTGCCCGGCGTTTGAGATCTCTGCGTATCTCTGCGATCTCTGCGTAATAATTCTTACGATTGCGGTTAACGCGGAGATACGCAGAGACACCCAGAGATCGGTGAGAAAGACAAAGCCCAAGTTCTAAGCACAAAGCAGAAGTACAAAAAGATGACCTCGCCGATTCCACAACCCGATTCACTTGGCCATTGGGGAAAGTATGGCGGCCGCTTCGTCCCCGAAACGTTGATGGCCCCGCTGGAAGAATTGACGGCCGCTTATCTCGCCAGCCGCGACGACGAGTCGTTTCAATCAGAACTTCAAAGCCTCTTACAGAACTACGCCGGTCGTCCAACGCCACTGTTCTACGCTTCCCGGCTGACAGAACACAGCGGCGGCGCGAAGATCTATCTTAAACGCGAAGATCTACTGCACACCGGCGCTCACAAGATCAACAACACACTCGGCCAGGTGCTGCTCGCGCGGCGCATGAACAAACAACGCATCATCGCGGAAACGGGCGCTGGTCAGCACGGTGTTGCAACTGCGACCGTCTGCGCGCTGTTTGGTTTAAATTGCGTCGTTTACATGGGCGCCGAAGACATGCGACGCCAGGCGTTGAACGTCTTTCGCATGCAATTGCTCGGCGCGGAAGTGCGTGAAGTGAACGCCGGATCGCGCACGCTGAAAGACGCGATCAACGAAGCGCTGCGCGACTGGGTCACCAATGTCGGCGATACTTATTACCTGCTGGGCAGCGCGCTTGGTCCACATCCTTACCCGCTGATGGTGCGCGATTTTCAAAGTGTGATTGGTCGCGAGGCGCGGGCGCAGATCGTGGAGCAGGAAGGCCGGCTGCCGGACGTGCTGATCGCGTGTGTCGGTGGCGGGTCAAACTCGATCGGATTGTTTCATCCGTTTCTTGCCGATTCGTTGGTGAAGATGATCGGTGTCGAAGCGGGAGGCTCCGGATCGGAACTGGGCCAACACGCTGCGCGATTCAACGCTGGCGGCGGAGGTCGTCCGGGCGTGCTCCAGGGGACGATGAGCTACGTCTTGCAGGATAAGAATGGGCAAGTCGCTTCCACTCATTCCATCTCCGCGGGCCTGGATTATCCATCGATCGGACCGGAACACGCGTTTCTACACGACGAAGGACGCGTTGAATACGATTCGGTTTCGGATGACGAGGCGCTCGTGGCGTTTCAACTGTTGTCGAAACTTGAAGGAATCATTCCCGCGCTCGAATCGGCTCACGCAGTTGCCTACGCGATTAAAAAGGCAGGCGAGATGAAACGCGATCAGATCGTCGTGGTAAATCTTTCGGGTCGCGGCGATAAAGATGTGGATTCCGTGCGCGGACAGTTGGAGCATAAATAGTGGGCCGTATTCAGGAAGTGTTCACTAGTCTCAAAGAGCAAGGCAACAAAGGCTTCATCCCATTTATCACCGCAGGCGACCCCGACCTCACAACCACCGAGCAAATCTTGATCGAACTGGCCCAGGCTGGAGCGACCGTGATCGAGCTTGGCGTGCCGTTCAGCGATCCGATGGCCGATGGCCCCGTCATTCAACGCGCTTCCGAACGGGCGCTCAAAAACAGTTTCGGTTTGAATGACCTGCTCGAAATGGTCGCGCGCGCACGCAAACAGATCGACACACCAATCATTCTCTTCAGCTACTTCAATCCGCTGCTTCAGTTTGGTATAAGGCGGCTGGCGCAAACAGCGAAAGCCTCCGGCATCGACGGCGTCTTGGTCACCGATCTGACGCCGGAAGAATCAGGTGAAATCGAAGCGGAATTACGCGCTCACGATCTGGATATGATCTTCCTCGTAGCGCCGACCTCCACCGACGAACGCTTGAAACTCGTCGCCGAACACGCAAGCGGATTTGTCTACGCCGTTTCGAGGGCCGGTGTGACCGGAACGCGCGAGAAAGTAAGCGCGGAAGCAGAAAAACTGGTGAAGCGTATGCGGGAGTTTACATCGCTTCCGATAGCTGTTGGCTTCGGCATTTCTACGGTGGAGCAGGTGAGGGACGTGCAGCGATATGCTGATGCGGTTGTCGTCGGCTCAGCGATTGTCGCTGAGATGGAGCGGCTTACAAACGCTCCCGACCTCGCACAAAAGATCGGAGAATTCGCTCGCGAACTGAATCAGTGAGATTTGTGTTATGCTTTCCGCGCACAATCTCACGTTGTCGCAGAGAGGGCTGCGACGGGTCGTTTCCGAACCTCACCCTCAGGAAAAAATTAGTTGTTGCAAGTGTGAAACACTGTTCCATTCTCGCTTTGGATGTGCTATATTTTCGCCCTTCGAGGGAGGACCAGCATATGCAAATTGAGAAGAGGAGCGAAGAAAGAGATGTATGCCATGGCAGATGACCGATTAAGCGCGGACCGCGGCAAGGCAATTGAAGCCGCATTGGCAAATATTGAAAAGAGGTTTGGCAAGGGGTCGATTATGCGGTTGGGCGAACGCGAGATTTCAGACATTCCGGCGATCTCCACTACGTCGCTCAGTCTCGATGCGGCCGTCGGCGTCGGCGGCGTTCCCCGCGGTCGCATCGTCGAAATCTATGGTCCTGAAAGTTCAGGCAAAACTACTCTGGCCCTGCATATCGTTGCCGAAGCGCAGAAAGCGGGCGGCGTCGCGGCGTACATCGACGCCGAGCATGCCATGGATGCCGACTACGCGGGAAAACTCGGCGTCGACATCGACCAGCTTCTCATCTCTCAACCTGACTCCGGCGAACAGGCACTCGAAATCGCCGAAGCGCTGGTTCGTTCCAATGGCGTCGACGTTATCGTGATCGACTCCGTTGCCGCCCTCGTCCCACGCGCCGAGCTCGACGGCGAAATGGGTGACTCGCTGCCTGGTTTGCAAGCGCGTTTGATGTCGCAGGCCCTCCGCAAGCTGACGGCGATAGTCGCCCAGTCAAACACCTGCTTTATTTTCATCAACCAGATCCGCGAGAAGATCGGGGTCATGTTCGGCAACCCCGAAACGACTACCGGAGGACGCGCTCTCAAGTTCTACTCGTCGCTGCGACTCGACATTCGCCGAATTGGCGCCATCAAGGACGGCGATCGCGTCGTGGGTAATCGCACGAAGGTGAAGGTCGCGAAGAACAAAGTCGCGCCGCCGTTTCGCGAGTGCGAATTTGACATCATGTACGGCGAAGGCATTTCCCGCGAGGGTGACTTGCTCGATCTCGCAACCGTGCAGCGAGTGGTGGAAAAGAGTGGCGCCTGGTTCTCGTACAAGGGCGAACGGCTGGGCCAGGGCCGCGAGAACGCCAAGCAGTTGTTGAAGGACAACCCGGAAGTGCTGAAGCGGATCGAAAGGGAAGTCAAACTTAAGCTTGGCATGCCGGTTCGCGAAGTTGACGCGAAGGCTGCGACGGCTGCCGAGAAGAAGTAAACTGACACGTGTAAAATCGTGTCATCCGTGGCTTCGATACTCATAAAAAACGGCTCGCTCGTGACGATGGACCAATCCAACTCCATCGTTCAGGGCGAGCTGTTGATTGTTGACGGCAAGATCGCTGACGTTGGCGCGCGCGGACGCTCCGCGGATGTTGTTATTGACGCTGACGGCTGCGCTGTCATACCCGGTTTTATCCAGACCCACATTCACCTATGCCAAACAATCTTTCGTGGCGCCGCAGATGACCTCTCGCTAATCGACTGGTTGAAGAAACGCGTGTGGCCCATGGAGGCGGCGCACTCCGCCAGCTCGATTACTGCCTCAGCGCGACTAGGCATCGCCGAACTCATCAAAGGCGGAACCACCTGCGCACTGACGATGGAGACGGTCAATCACACGAATGAGGTTTTTAAAGTTGTCGAGGAGTCAGGGTTCCGCGCTACGGTCGGCAAGTGCATGATGGACAAGGGCGATGAAGTTCCTGACGCCTTGCATGAACAGACGGCTGCGTCGATCGATGAGTCGATTGCCCTGCTTGAGTCGTGGCACGGTAAAGATGATGGCAGGATTCGATATTGTTTCGCGCCGCGGTTCGCGGTGAGTTGCACTCGCGAGTTGTTGGAGAGAGTTGCACGTTTGGCGCGCGAGCGTGGCGTGATGGTCCATACTCACGCTTCTGAAAACACGACCGAATGCGCGATGGTGGAAAGTGAAACTGGCCTGCGAAATGTTAACTATCTCGATAGTCTGGGCCTGACCGGATCGCACGTAGCGTTGGCCCATTGTGTCCATCTAAGTGACGACGAGATCGACACGCTCGAGCGCACCAGGACCAACGTCGTCCACTGTCCGTCTTCAAACTTGAAGCTCGGATCCGGCATTGCGCCTGTTACAAAACTGTTGGACCGTAACATTTCAGTATCGCTCGGCGCTGATGGTGCAGCATGTAATAACCGGCTCGACATGTTTACTGAAATGCGTACGGCTGCGCTGTTGCAGAAGGCTATGCACGGTCCTGAAGTGTTGACCGCGCGTCGAGTGCTGCGGATGGCGACGATCGACGGAGCGCGGGCGATGGGGCTGGACGCGGAAATAGGAAGTTTGGAAGCAGGGAAGCGGGCCGACGTGGCGGTCATCCGCATGGGTGGTTTGCATGCGACACCGGCGGCGGAGCTCGTTTCGTCGCTTGTTTACTCAACCCAGGCGAGCGATGTTGATACGGTGGTGATCGACGGGCAGCTGGTAATGCGAGACCGGAAACTGCTAACGATTGATGAGCGAGAGACTGTGGAAAAGGCGAATGCGGAAGCGAAAGAGCTGGTTAAAAGGGCCTGAAAATAGCTGTGCCAGCTCGAAGGTAGCGACTGCGGGGGGCGCGATCGGCGGCCGAGCTGGCACTGGCGGGCACTATCAATTTTGAATTGGATGGCCGTCTTTTGAACCTAGCTGACGTTTGGGCATCAGCGCCACCCGCAACGTCCCGAATTATACACCCCGCAAGGAATCAGTCAACGACTTTTTGTGACGAATCCGACAAAACCGCCGTCACACGTCCGTTACAAATCGCGTCGGTCCTCAAGTTGACAGGCATTTGCGCGAGTACCTATACTACGCCTCTTTTTGCTCTCACTGGCCAGGTAGCTCAGTTGGTAGAGCGCGGCCCTGAAAAGGCCGGCGTCGGCGGTTCGATTCCGTCCCTGGCCACCAATAATTTCAACAACTTAGCGACACCAAAAAAGCGAGTAACAAATTCTCGCGCGCACAATACGCGTACATTCGTTATTTCATATTTCACTTTTGGCGCCGCACGTTCAAGGACTCCCACGTTTCCCGCACCGTGTTGCTGGTTCTGACAATGTGTTGCTGCGCCAACTTCGCATAACGTTCTGTCATTTTAATATTCGAGTGGTCGAGGATCTTTGCCAAGCTCGTAAAGATCGCCACATTACATAAGCAGGGTTTTTGAGAGTTTGAGGCAGCCCCGCGTGCTGTCGGCCCAATGACTCAAGAGCGCATCAGTGCAGTATGCAGCGTCAGTAGCTTAATCGCATCTTCGCCAGTTAACCTGACAATACCTTCGACAAGCTACGCTTTGTACTGACCCGATGTTCGATCGTTACGAGCAATTGCAGGTAGAAACCAAATCATTGCGGTCGTCACGCAACCGCAGACAAAAGTGCCGATCCAAACCGCGTCGGAACCATAATGTTCGAGGATTTGGGTTCCCAACCATGGCCCAATTGCGACAGCCACGCTAAAGCCCATCGTATAAAGTCCCATGTACGCACCTGCTTGTTTGCTTGGGGCGATATCTGAGACGAAAGCAGAACTCGCCGGCAGCAGAATCATCTCTCCAAAAGTCCAGATCACGACAGTAGCGCCTACCGCGGAAACACTATTGACGAAAATCAACGCACCAAAACCGGTACCGACCAAAAGAGCGCCGAACGAGATTGCATAGCGATGAGTCCAGTCTGCCATTGCTGCATTTAAAGCAACTTCCACCAGAATGATGATGACCGTATTGATCGCCAGCAACGCGCCGAAGCCAGCTTCCGTCATGTGAAGATCGCGAACCAGAAACAACGGCATTGCTGCCAAAGGTTGAAAAAAGACTAATTCGATAGGGATCATTGCGAGTAGGAAATAGATAAACAGTCGATTGCGCAGCACGTCGGAATACCGGCGGTGAGGAATTATCTCGTCATTGGTTTTTTGAACAACGTCTTTTTCCAATGACTGCGGATTAAACTGGCGCCACGGCAAAATCGCGATCAGGGCACCGGCAAGGAGGGAAGTTGCGCCGTCGACGTAAAACAATAATTTGAAGGAATGCATTGCCAGAAAACCACCGACCACCGGGCCAATGCTCATTCCAAGGTTTATCGCTAAACGGGTGAGAGCAAACGCAGCCTTTCGCTGCTGTGGTCCTGCCAGCTCACCAATGATGGCCATACTTGGAGGACGAAAAGCTTCGCTGGTGATCGCCCAAACCGCCGTGACTGCGAAGATTCCGGACAGGGAATGAACAAAGGAAAAAATCAACAGCACCATGCCGGATAGGACCAACGACGTTTTCATGATCCGCAGTCCACCCAGACGATCAGACAAACGTCCAGACAATGGCGCAATGACGATCGCGCTAATTCCGTAGATAGTGATAGCCAGGCCAGCGGTGGATGCAGGAAGACGTCTATCGACAGTCAGATAAAGGGTGAGAAACGGCAGGACCATAGTCCCTGCACGGTTTACAAGGATGGCAAGACAAAGGAACCAGATTTCCCGGCGAAGGGATCCTAATCCGCGCCAGGGGTTCAACAACGGGTGGCCTGCCGTTTCGGGTCAGCCTGCGCTTTGCTATCCACTTCGTAAAGACGGAAGCGATGATGATTTTGAGTTGACCATCGTAGCCGTTTTCCTGAAGAGTTACTTGATAGTCTTTGGCTCCGTCATGTAAACCAGATCTAGTCAAGCCACTTTGTTCGATCAAAGTTCATTGTAATACTGAGCGTCTCTGGGGCGCGAATGTGTGTGCTCAGTTGATCTAAGCAGTAAAAAATCTTCATATGACAAGATTAGTGTTCAATGACTAGATTATTTGCAGTTCAACAAAGGAGGTTTTGTGTGAGTGAGTCTTAGGATTTGGGATCGCAAAAATGTCGCACCCAGTTTTGCACACAAAAATGTGCTGAACGAGCAGTTGGAGCATGGTTGCAGTGCATGCTGTGCGATTTTTACTGAGTGGAGTGCTTGTTGATTTGAAAAGAGTTACTAAACCGTAGAGCACTACCTTGACACGGTAGGACTCCAAAGGGCATCAGACGAAACACAATCCTTAATGAATATTTGGTCGATGAACCATCGGCGCCCTCGCCTTCAACGTTAGTGTTTGCTCGCATACCTCACAATTTATGAGACTGCCTAGCTCTCGGTCATCTAGAGACTGATATAACCTAATCCCGGAGTTCCTCAAATGTTAGACTGTACGCTTTAAGTCTCCGATTAAACTCCCGAATCGGATTCGCATGTCGATCTTAAAGGCTTTTAGCTACGGCTGACTTTATCGGTTTTGAGCCCTCCCGTCTCAGCTTAGTGAGAACCGTGTGGACATCCTTCTTGAATTTCGCCACAGTCGCCTGGTCAACGCTTCCTTTTCCTTTCGGTCGCCCGCGGCGCACCTCCAATTCGGCAGCGAGTTCACGTCGGAAATCCGCACTCATCGCGCCCGCCATTTGGTCCGGCTGTCGGTGAGGTCGACTCCGGCTTCAAATAGCGCTTGATACATCAATTGGCGAATGGCCCTTTCAATCGCATCACCCAGTCGCGCCGAAAAAACTCTAAGAGCTCTTCTGGTTAGTCGGGCCGCCTGATCTTCATTAGGGATCTCATAGTCCACAGTCGTGGTCCCGCTTATGTGAGGGATGCCGCACGTGAATTCATAAGTGACTTGAATTTGCTTGGCCTCTGAGTCGTAGCGAATATCATAGTTAAGGTTCTCAATGCCGACTTTCAGCACCTGTGGCATCGCCAGCAACCTCTTAGTCAGGTCAGGCATATCGAATGATTCGTTTGAGGCGAGCTTCATCACCAGATAGTCTGCACCAAACCACTCGCGGTGATCTCATGATCGCGCGTGATCAAAGTGGCATTCAGTCGACGCGCATCAGCGACAATCATGCGGTCATGCATTTCAATTACGCTCTTGCAAGTATCGAAATCCAGCATGGTTGCCGGAAAAAACGGCAATAGAACGAACTGTCGACTCTGCTCAAGTCGCTGGTATTTTGCACCAAAATCTATCGGATGCTGTTTCTTCTCATTTAGGAAATATAGCTCCGCGAGCACTATAGCCGGAATATAGATCAAGGCCTGACCGTTATCGGCTTCATCGAAGGCGCCGCTTGCCCCAGCACCCAGCAACCGTGAATTAATCAAATACCAAAACAAAGCGTGCGTATCGGTCACGTAAAAATTCATATCTAAAACCGCTCCTCAGAATCAAAACTGCACTCGCCTTTGCGAGCATCAGGATCATAGACTTGGCTCGGGCAATTTTGGTGACCATTAATTCCACTTGAAATATTTGGTCAGTGGGTAACTTTCTGAAAATCGATTTGGTATTTCTTCAGTTGGCGATTCAGTTCCCGAAGCGGGTTCGCATGCCGTTCGAAGAGTCTCCTAGCAAGATCGGTCTTCTTGATCGAGGCCTTCGTCGTCCGAAGTATCTCGACAGCTGCGAGTGCCCGTAGGACAAACGCCTCTCGTTCGGCTGGCGAGTAGGCTCTTCGGCCCTCCGGAGCACCACGTCTGATAGCCAGTATCGGCTTCAGATGGGCCCAGTCATGACGGAAGACCATTTCCTGTATTTCTTCTGCTGAAAACTTTTTTCCCTTTCCGGCCTACTCGAACAACATGTTCGAGCCCTCAAGGGCGAACGCCCGAATTAGGTTGTCCAGGATCATACCAACAATAAACGGCAGTTTCTCAGTGAAGCGCGCGGCGATGTGACTCCTCTTCGCCTCTATTACAACTTCCTGCACTTGCTGCGCGCTCTGCTCCAGAGCTGCTCAATATCGGCGTCACTCTTTTCGGCACCGATCTGTTTGAGAATCGAGCGTACTCTTTCTTTAAGTTCGTCTGTTGGTGGTTTGACCGGCAGAGTCTGAAAAAGATGCTCTGCGAAGACCTTAGGCTTAAACGCTACCCGAAGCACCTCTACGCCGTCGATGGTAGCAATTACGGTATTGCCTTTACGCTGAAGACCGAAGAAACCGAGTTGCTCCCATTCCTGATCTTGGGCGGCGATGTGGAAGTCGTTTTCAAGCACATCCAATGATCGCGGATCAGCGGCCGCACATCGGGAGTTGATTCGATGCCGCTGTCAGGAAGTTGCGCCAAGTGTTGCCACAAGACTGAGCCTTTCTGTCGGAGAAAGACTCTCAGCTTGTCGGATCACCGATTCGAGCGTACTGAATGCTGATCGTGACTGATTAGATTGTTTATGCTTATTTTGCACACCGACATCATTCATAGGCTACTCTTTCGTTGGTGTGAGTTTCAGTAGAGTAGAGCGAACGACAGAAATGTGAGGCAGAACTATCCGACAATACTTAAAGACAGTTATCCTACAAACTCGTCTGAGCGCCACTCTTTTTGCCAATCACCGCGAATTTCTCTTAGGTCAGTGTCTAAATTCTCGCCATAGGCAAACGCACTACTCCAATCGCCACGCAGCGACTCAGGCTTCTGAACAGTCGGCTCAGGCTCCGATAAGTAACTGGCGAGATCCAGTTTCTCTTGAGCCGTTAAACCAACAACCAAGTGCTTAACATGTTCCAAGACAGTCATCATCAGCCTCCGATGCTTTCACGTCATTCTACCATCTGGCTGAGGGCCAAAGCACAGCCGCCCTCAGTTTCTCTGCCAGATCACCTTTGTTATTCCTCAGTTTCCCTCAAAGAATTGGTCGGGTAAATGGTCGGAAAGAAGTGGAAAAGAAAGAAGAGGCTCTATTATTATTGGGGTTCGTAGGGGTAAAGCGTCGCGTTGACACGGTAGGGCTTTGGACTCCAAATCCACACGCGCCTGGCAATCCATCAGCAGCGATCGCTTCAACAACGAATTGTTGACATGGTCCTACCGGAGGAAGACCCAAACCTCTGAAATCAAACTTCGGCGTAGAGCCCGGATGACCTTTGCGCGAAGAAGCCAACGGACGTGCGCGTACAATACGCGTACATCGAGAAGCCGAAAATAGACCAAATCATCCTACGCCATCCTAAAGCACCTACGGAATAACCTCTTTACCCGTAGTGATATCCGTTGATTTCAAACCACTTCCGCGATTCGGTAGGCGGCCCTGAAAAGGCCGGCGTCGGCGGTTCGATTCCGTCCCTGGCCACCAATAATTTCAATAACTTAGCGATAACCACCTTACCTTTGATGAGCGCCGACCTCGCCTCCCTAATCGCCATCGGCTCGCGATCAGCGTGCAGTTGAGAAGGTTTATGAATTTAGGTCTGGACCTTCGGAATAATCACTCCCATACCTCGCTCGATAGCCTCGACGTACTGCTTCCTGGCTTGTGCCATCGCCTCAGGATCGATTGAAAGATCGATAGGCGGATCAGGAATTATGCCGGGAGGCAGATTGAAGAAACTCAAAGGTATGTCCGGGGCTATGAAGAGCTCATCGATTTCGTTGCGTTCGCCCTGGGCTTCAAGCAGTCTACAGCTGCTCATTCGGAAGCCACTCGCGTCCTGCACCATGACGCACAAGCGCTCCCGGAGAAAGGATCCGTGCGCCGTCGTCAGGTGACAATGAGAACCATCCACACTAAAGAAAACTGAGCCACGGATCAGAGACACTTCCCCCACACCGTCCAGCAGACGATCACCCAGAGTCCAAAAGTAACGAAGCGGCTCCTGTAGGATCGTGGCCCGCGCCGTGAAATCTCCTGCCCACGTCAGACGCATGAGCGTGCTCAACCCGTTAGAGCTGACGGTCGTGCGGCGTGTAACGTGCAAACCCGACCCTTCTATTACCAGGATGGGAGTTACAGGCCGCGCGGTAATCGCCAGATCGTCCAGGCGCACGCCTTGAGTTTGCAGCGCCACCGGAGCGAGCAACGGCAGCCGAATTGGAAAGGCTGTGCCGACAAGTCCGCGCGCCGTAGAGGTTACGGGACCGCTTGCGATGATGGAGAGAATCACGGAGGTTACACTTGCTGCTGCCAGCCCGAACCCGGCTCCTACAACCGCACCGATGACCGCACCTACAGGGCCACCCACAAAACCGATTGCCCCGAACAGCAGAGAGAAAGCGATTGCCGACAGGATGTACATTAGGGCACTGAGATCTACATGAACGTCCACGCCAGGTTCGTTTTGAGTAGCAGGCACACCGCCAATCACGATAGTTTGTCTGGGGTTGTCCCAGCGCACCCCAAAGCGCATTACTGCCGTACCACTCGCGATCACAATGCCCACCCCGAGGATGTCGAAGCTCGCTGTCATTACAAAAGCTTCAGTGGCGTCGTTTATCGTCACTGCAAGTGCCGTCATGCTTAGGAAAGCAGGCGTGCCGGCTATTCTGAAAGGCCGCACCGTGGAGTCCAGCCGGCCGATCCCGTCGAACACCAGACCTGGTGAAGGCATGAACAGCGGGTTGGCGTTCAATGCGGGACGAAGTACGCGGTTCAGAAAAAAAGAATTGTTGACGACGAGAGCAGTACGATCTGCTGCCGGTCCTTGAAGATGGATCGGGCCCCTGTCTTCCAATGGCGGCGAAACAGTCCGTTCTGAAAAGAAGAAGCTGAAAGCTCGCTCATCCATCCGGGCAGGATCGTTGCTCGTGATTACGCGTGCGGCCAATCGAAGAGCCGACGACAACGGGGCTGATAGTGGGAGAAGTGCTCGCGGTGGTGGCGGACTGAACGATCGGAGCACGCGCTTGATCGCGTCCATGACGGGACCAGCAAATCCACGCACGTCGTCTTCAGTCAAACCGGCAGTGGCCAGAGTCATTAGCCAATCGGGGTCAACGGCGCGAATCGTGATCGGATCGAGTTGCAGATCCGCCCGCTCGAGGTTGAGCACTGCCAGTCCGTTAAAGGAATCAGCGTTGGTAGTTTCGATCTGTCCCGGTTCAGCGTCCGTAATATAGGGCACATCGGCTCCATTGAACAAAATAGTGACTGACAAGCTGAGACGATCGGCACGCCCCGGGACAAATCGCACACGGATGTTTGGGATACTCAAAGCTGCGCTGGCTGTTCTGGTTGGACCAGACAGAGTACCCAGAGACAGTGTCGAGCCCGGCCCCAGTAACATGCTGGGGATCACTCCTGGTAAGCCCACAGCCAACTGCCGGTTCAGCGCATTTTCGTTAAGTTCAAGTACGAAATCCCAACCTTGTGTTTGTCTGCCGGACATCACTTGCCTCCCTTCTTGTCGTCTTTGTATTTGGGACCCTGCGGGGACTCTTGATTCTTCTCTACCGGCGCAGCAGCAGAGGGTTTGGTTTGAAGAACGACGCTCTTAATAGGAATCCCCGCAAACGTGGTGAAGCCAGGTAAGCCCCGATTCATGTGTTCCAGTTTTTTCAGCAGCGTGTTGTTGAGGGGCACATCCGCTTTGCTCAGTGCACGGATCGGATCAGCCGCAAACAATGCGGCATTCTCCTTTGAGGCGCCAATCCACTTAAGCAGCGCTGGCTGCGCTTTTTGCAACTGCGCCAGGTCCTCTATTGTAATTGGTAATGACTGTCCTCGCGACGCTTTTGAGAGTGCAGCGTGAAGTTCTTTGGGGTCCGAAGCGGTATCGTTAACATCAATGTGCAGGTCGACCTGCACAGGAATTTTTGAACTGTCAGAAACTTTTTTCTTTGCCTGATCGATCAGATTTCCCATTTCGGCGAGTTGGTCGGCTGGAAGGGTCTTCAACAACTCCAGCAGATCAAATGAAGATCCAGACATAACACTTCTCCTTTGCTAACTGGATACAGATGTGGAAGCGCCGTCAATTTCCAATTGACGCCGACCGATTGGAAGGCGGGGGGAATTGTCAGTGTCCGAAAGAGAAGCAATGAGCGCAATGGCAGCTACGAAAAGCTCGTAACCCAGAGCCAACCAGCACCAAGCTTCAGTGTGATTTTCAGCCTGTGTTCGTTCCAGCGAGGCTTTTGCGAGGAGTCGCGCGAGAACCGACAATGAGAACGAGTTAACACGCGGCACCCTACACTCCTTCTGCAACACTGTCAATAAAAATTAGAGTGCTTGTCGTTAGCACATCTTCATTTGCTAACAACCCAAAAATTAGAGTGCTTAGGGCCGAGACAGACAACAGCAATCGCAGTGAGAGTAGGTACTAGCAGCGGCTTTTTGCCGCATATGCAATAGCCCAAAAAGTAACTTGAACTACCACGGTTCACCTTCGCTCCGCAGGCTTCAAAGCCGACTGTAAGTTCGATCAGTCCGAACCCCCGTGCCCACATTCAACTTTTGGCGCCAGTCGTCAACTCCTCGCGCATACGATCAATCACCAGACAATACGCCTCGTGCAGGAAAGCGCTGGGGTCAGGTTTTTACCTATTGTCGAACGGAGAGACTAGGCGTATAAGGCATGACTAACCGCTCGGCTCTCACAAGCTAGGTAACGCTACCTCGCGCTCCATCAGTTGTTGAATCTCCCTAAACCCACACTCTTAGTGTGTACCTAACCCTACGTGAATTGAACGAAGGAGGAAGTTTCAATGAAGAGAATGAGTGTTGTCGCTGGTCTCACTCTCTCTGTTGCAATGTTGCTTTGCACAGTTTCAGTGTTAATCAGACCCGTCTTTGCTGAGTCCTGTAGTGCCAATTGTCGAGGTGGTGGCAGCGTCACTTGTTATGGCCACAAGTGCACAGGAAAGGACAATGAGGGATGCAGGTCGTGGGACCAGAACGGAACTTTGATTATTGCGCTCGACTGCAACAAGGAAATGGAAATCCTATGAAGAAAACGGCGATCGTTTCTACATGCGTGCTATCCGTGACGCTGTGTGTAGCGAGTCTGGTTGTCCTGATTACGCCGGTAACAGCTTACGCAGCTACTTGCACTGCGCAGTGTCGGACAGGCTCAGTGAGTTGCACTGGCAGCGAATGTTCAGCGGAGGACTTTAAAGGCTGCAAATACATGTCAGGAGGCCAGGAATACGAGAAGAAGTGCGATCGTTGCGGAGATGGAAATTCAGTGACGTCTCATCATGAGCCAGCCGTTAATTTCCGGGCGCTTATAAAAAAAAGTTTACACGTCATGGTGAGATATTGGTGCGCGTTTTTGCTGCTACTAACGATGGGACAAGTGTGTCTTGCTCAAAGTATTCAAGACGAGACTTCGTTCGCAAGGCAAAGAGCAACTGAACTCATCGAGGATCTGCCGGCTCAGATCAAGAAAGTTGACGATGCTACGGTAAGAGTATTCTTACAGCTTCGTCTTGCTACGTTCCATTGGTCTGAGTTATCCGAACACTCGCGCGATCGAGCCCGTGAACTCACGCAGAGCAGTTTGCAGTATTTGGATGAACACCGCTCGGATTTGGTGCCGCTGTACGCAGAGTCATTTCGTGAAGACCTACTCGCGTTGCTTGAAGTCCATGCGCCTGATTTGGCTGCGCGATATAGAACTGGTCCCGGTAATACTGAGAAGGTCACACCGGGAAACCCATATGATGTTGCGTATTCGATGTTACGCACTAAGGGTCAAGCGGCACTCGCGGTTCAGACGTTTATTCGTGCTCTCAGTGGTGGTGAAGCTCCCACCATGACCGTCAGCTACTTTCTGAGTGAGCTACAAAGGCAACAGCCCTCACTGATGCCGCAGGTCCTTTCAGACATTTTGTCACAGCAAGAACGACGGCCCGGAACTTTATCGGTCGAAATGTTGTTTTGGCTGCTGGAACCCTACGTATGGCGGAACAATCGGGACGAAATAAAACGACGCTTCCTCTCGGTTACAGTTGCGGCAACGGCTGAAAGTTACCAATGGTCCGACTCTGGGCAACTGACGGATGCGTTTAACCTGCTGCGAGTAACGGTTCCGCTAATACAAACACTTGTTCCTGCGTTATACCCACAGGCCGCCGCTCAGTTCGCAACTGTGAGGGCGCGTTTGCCGAATGAAACGGTCGAACGCTCAGCTATCGCAGAGCGAATCAGGCAGAGTGAAGATACGCTGAGCCAGATGATTACAGAGGCTAATTCAGCGACGAGTCCGTCTCTCAAAAACGATCTACTCATACAGGCTGCCCAATTCGCACTTACCAAGGGAAAGGTACAACTCGCATTCGACCTCGCAATGTCACCATCCTCTGACGATAAGAAGTAAGACTTGGCGGGAACAGTTTCTGAGCGAGTTGGTCAGAGGTGCAGTTGAGAATAAGGATGCCAAGTTGGGCTTCGCCATCGCGTCGAAAATCGAAATGCCCTTGGCGCGCGCAGAAGCCTTGCAGAGATTGGCGTTGCTGTTCTTTAACCTGAAAGATCTCTGGAAGGCGAGAGAGTCGCTGGTTGAGAGCTTAAAGCTAATCAGGGGTTCAGATAACACGCCTGAAAAAGCAATAGCGCTTCTAAAGAGTCTTAGAGTGGTCGCGCGGGTGGATCAGGCAATGGTCCCTGATGTCGCAGAAGAGACAATAAAGGCACTTAATGCACTTCAATTTGATCCGCAGAATGAGAAACCTCAGTCTGAGCCCACCAAAAGGACTTTCATGGCAGTTGTGTGGAACACAATGCCGAGCTTTGAAGCTTTAGTGCAATGGGACGAACTCGGAGCGTTGAATTTTGTCGAGAAGATTCAACGGGATAGAGTTGCGGACTGCGGCGTGGTTTGGGGGCGGCAAAAGGAATCCTCACCGTAGGCAAAACCTAAGGGTGCCGTACCGAGTAGACGTGCGACAAAATCATGAGATTTGGCAACACTGAAAGCAAATACTACGGTTTTGCCCTTTGGGGTATGGTGATCATTCTTGCTGTATCAAATGTTCTTCTGCTGAGGCAGAACTTGCAACTCCGGAACCTGTTGAAGAAGTTCGAACCGAATCAACTCAAAGCGGGAGACAAACTGGAATCATTTTCTGCACTCGGCCTACATGGTGAGAATATCGCGATAGACTTTACGAGTGATGCACCAAGACGAGTGTTACTGTTTCTCTCATCTGATTGTCCGTACTGCCGTGAGCAGTTCGACTATTGGAAACGAATCATTGATATGGCGCCGGTTAGAGGCTTTCAAGTGATAGCAGTAGCTATGAATCTCTGAGGACAAATCAAAGCTAGCCACCTACCTGAGCTCGATGGGTTGTCCCGCCGATTCAAAGTCCTTTACTGTTGCTCTCATTCCTGAGGAAGTAAGGCAGAAATATAAGTTCAGCATCGACTCCGACAACGCTGGTTGTTTCCAGCGACGGTAAAGCAGACGGCGTTTGGACTGGAGTGTTGAAACCGCCTGATGTAGATAGTGCAAGTGCAGTCTTGGGTTTTTGAGTCTTAACCCCGCAAAGACCGCACTTCGACTTGAACTCACTCCGATCGCAAAGCTACCAGTGGATCGACTCTCGTCGCCCGACGAGCTGGGATGTAACAAGCCACCAGCGCTACGACGACGAGAGTAACAGCCGCTATCGGCAGAATTAGCGGATCACGTGTTGGCAATGACGGGATCAGGCTGATCAATAATTTCGACACGCCGTACGCACCTGCGCCTCCCAACAACACTCCAGTCATCACGAGGATAGCGCCTTTACCCAACACCAACCGCAAAACATCGCGAGACTGCGCGCCGAGCGCCATGCGAACTCCGAATTCTCCGGTACGTTGGACCACCGTGTACGAAACAACACCGTAGATTCCAATCGCAGCCAGAACTAAACCAACTGTCGCAAACGCTCCCAGCAAACTCCCCAGCAGCGATATGCTCCCAAGTCCCTGATTGACCGCGTCTCGCGCCGTGCGAATCCTGTGAACCGGTAGCTCGGGATCTATTCCGGCAATCGAGCCGCGCAAACTATTAGCAATTGTTTCCGCACTTGACGGCGTGCGAAGAACAAGCGTGAGATAATCGGGAGCAGCTTGCGTCACAGGCACAAACGCCGCAAACCGTGTATAGGGCTCTCGCAGGCTACCCGGAAAAGCAACGTCATTAACTACGCCCACGATTTCGTAAAACTCCCTCTCTTGACCAGTACCGCTTATGCGTTTTCCGATCGGATTCTCGTTGGGCCAAAAAGTACGAGCGGCGGTTTCGTTGATGACCACCACGTTCGAGTGATCGGGTGTATCCGATGTGTTGAAGGTACGACCCTGTAGCAAACGAGCACCCAACGTTTCGAAGTATTCGCCATTCACCGGTTCGAAAAACATTTCCGGATACTTATCCGGCGGAGGTTCGGGTCGTCCTTCAACCAGAAACGAACTACTGCTGTTGAAACCAAACACCGGATGCGAGCCGCCAATGCCGACGTGCTGCATACCGGGCAACGCGCGCAATCGATTCTCCAGTTCCGTCAGGAAAACAAGCCGTTGCTTATCAGTCGCATACTTCTCTCCGCGAAGACTTATCTGCGCAATCACCAATCCATCAACCTGCCAGCCCGGGTCTGAATTGATGAAGCGTTGCAAGCCACGCAGGAACAATCCTGCTGCCGCAAGCAATACCATCGCAAACGCAACTTCACCCACGATCAGCATGTGCCGCAATCGGTGCTGAGATCGTCCTGCGGTTGATCCGCGTGAGTTCTCCCGCAGCGTCAGGTTCACGTTGGCCCGCGATGCTAACCAGGCAGGAACAGTCCCAAACAGAATTCCAGTAAACAGTGAGCACAGCAGTGCAAAGCCAAACACTTTGTAATCGAGTTGCACGCTTGCTCCGGGCAAATCCGCGAACAGGCGCGCGCTGATGAAACGAACAGCACCAAGTGCCACGAGCAGACTTATTACTCCTCCGATTAGCGCAAGAAGGATGCTCTCGATAAAGGAGTGTCGCAGCAGTCGCCACCGACCCGCACCAAGGGCGGCGCGCACAGCGAGTTCGCGCGCTCGCGTTGCCGTGCGAACGAGCTGAAGGTTAGCCAGGTTTGCGCACGCAATCAGCAACACAAATCCCGCGAGTCCAAATGTGAACCACATGACAGTTCGACCGATACTGTCCGACATCGATCGCTGAAGCGGCTCGAGTCGCACGCTTTCGCCAGGATTAGACGAGTTTTGCTGGCCGATGTTAGCGGCCAAAGTAATCATGCTTTGCTCAGCTTGCTGGATTGAGACGCCAGGCTTGAGTCGACCAAAGGATGACAGATAGTTGCTACCGCGGTTTGTTTTCCGTTCCGGAGTGAAGGACATTGGCTGCCACATATCCAACGGTCCCCAGAGGATCGGATGTTCAAATCCGGGCGGCATCACGCCGACTATCTCCACCGTTTTTCCATCGAGCTGAATTCTTCGTCCGACAATGTTTGGATCGCTGCCAAAACGGCGGGTCCAAAAGCTGTCGGTCAGGACGATCACGTTCTCAGCGCCGGGCTCGAATTCTTCGGGCTTGAATAAACGGCCGCGCGCGGGCGCAACTTCCAACATTGGAAAGAAATCGGCGGTTGCAGCGAGGCTGCGCAGCCGTTCGGCGGTTTGACCAGGTTCGGCGAGATTACGCGTGGTGAAGTTGTAAGCCGCCATCTTCTCGAAGACCGAATTCTTGTCGCGCTGATCGAAAAAATTCCCGGCGGAATGCGGCCAGCTTTGAGAGTGTGGCGAGGTGCGCCATACGCGCACCAAACGTTCGGACTGCGGGTACGGCAGCGCGCCAAATAGAAACGTATTCAGCACACTAAACATTGCGGTATTTATGCCAATACCCAATGCCAGCGTGAGCGCCGAAACCACTGTAAAACTCTTATGCTTTAGCAGCATGCGGAAGCTGTAGCGCACGTCCTGTGATGCACTCGTCATACCTTGTCTCCATTCAGTGAATAAAGCAGGCTTCGCATTTTTTATGTAGCTTGGCAGTAGTTATTAAGAGAACACCTCGCGCGCTACGATTGTGACAGCTAATCGCGTAGCGTCGAATTGATCAACCCAAGAATCTCATCGGCGACATCTTCTGGAAGACGGTCGTGTGTCAGGCACTCAACGAGTGCGGTGAGGTCGAGTACCCGGCAGACCCGGCGCCAATCATCAGGAAGGAAGCCTCCGGATTCGACAAATGCACGCGAGAAGTATGGCTCGCGCAAAGGCGTGTCTTCCGGCTCGTATCGCAGGAAGTTCCCAACGTCTATCAACGGCGGGCCTGAGAGTGCAAACTCCCAATCAAGCACGGCCGCAATTTGCCAACGTCCGTTTACGCAATCCACAAGAATGTTTCGGTTGCCAAAGTCACAATGGACCAGGTAGCTATCGTTATCGAACGCTCGCAGTCGATCGGCCCATGACCAGATGAAGTTGTGTAGTTGATGCTGAAGTGAGACGTCGATTCGCTGTTGTAAGTGTTTGGATTCTAAAAAGGAATCGAGTAGACGCGGGATTGGATCAGGACCTTCCATATAACGAGCGCCAACCGATAGATCGTTGTCCATCTCTAGTCGACCCGGTTTTGGGAATTGGAATTTACCGATGCGTGCCAATGTTTCGCCGACTGATGCTGCGGCCTGATGAATTGCATCAAGGTCGTTAGTCCGTTTTAGTTGTTGAAAAGTCACGCCGTTTACGAATTCGAGAATCGAGAACGGCGGAGAACCAGCGATGCCATTTGGCTCAGCGTGAATCACTGCCGGGACCGGTACCGTTGGGCGTACCAATTGAAGAACCGCACTTTCCTTCAAACATGTTGCGCCATCGCTTCGATAAATTCGCAAAACAACCGGTGGCTGGCGTGAGCCGAATTCGACCTTGATATTTGTATTGATTAAACCGCCCGAAAGGGGTGCAGTGGCAGAGATTTCCGAATCAGGAAAAGCGATTCTTATGCAGTCGCGAATCAGTGCTGGGCCAATCATTTTCCTTCGGCGCGAATACTTACCGCTGCCAATAACTCTTGATTCGTTCCGCCAGTAGCGGAAACGGCACGTAGTCGGCGCTGCGGCCGGCGCGGCGAAGTTCGCCGACCATGCGCATCGCGCCGTCGGCGTTGCGAGTGTGGACCAGGATCGTCGAGGCGCGTTGGAGTTGTGGATTCGAACAGAGCCAGGCGGCAATCGCGTAGCCGGTTCGTTCGTCGTCGGTGGAGTCAGCGTGGTAGTGTTCGGGATGGAGATCGTGGTCGAGAAAAATGGCGTCGTACGATCCAGCGCTCAACAGTTTTTGCGCTTCGCTGACGTTGCTGGCGATGTCGATAAAATCGCCTTTGAAGCGTGTCGTAAACCAGCGATGCCTTCGCTCATCATCGTCCAGCAGAAACACACGAATCGGATGTCGCTCCGCGCGCACGGAGCTGATACCAAGTTTTCTCAGCAACGACTGCCACAAACTCATATGAATTCTTCGGTTCCCCTGATAAAACGCTAAAACGCCGTCGCCGATTACGGCGCACGCCGAGTATAAGGTATTCTAAGGTGACTTTTGGTTTAGGGTCACCTCAGTCTACATGATAAATGGAAGCGAACTCCGCAAAGCGGAGAGTACGGACGTTTGCGAACAATGCTTTGGCACCGGCACGAAGATCGATCCGGTGAAAGGGGCGCTTCCTTGCCCATGTCGTAGGTCTGATCGCTTCCGCAAACTGATCGCCGCAGCGCGTATCCCTCGCCGTTACGAGAGGTGTGCATTCGCGAATTTCAGCAGCATCCCCGGCACGTCGCAGGATAACGCACTGCTTCACGCGCATAAGTTTGCGAACGAATATCCGGCGGTCGAACGCGGCCTGTTGTTCATAGGGCCGGCCGGCGTCGGCAAGACCCACCTCGCAGTTTCAATCATCAGAGATCTGATCGAGAAAGGCTTTGCCGGACTGTTCTATGAATTCGGATCGCTCCTCAAGGAAATACAGGATTCCTACAACCCCATCTCGAAATCATCGGAGTTGAAAGTGCTCGCGCCCGTCTTCCAGACCGACGTGCTGGTGCTGGACGAGCTCGGCGCCACGGTCCCGACGGACTGGGTGCGCGACACGATGTATCAGATCATCAACAAACGTTACAACGACAACAAACTGACCATCTTCACCACCAACTACTCTGATAAGAACAAGGAACTCGAGGAGCGAATCACGTACCGACTGCGCAGCCGTCTGTTTGAAATGTGCACCAACGTGGTGATTGATGGAGAAGACTACCGGCGTCGTCGGCCGGACTTTTGATAGATGCCCAAACGCACTGATATTCACAAGATTCTGATCATCGGTTCCGGACCGATCGTTATCGGTCAGGCCTGCGAGTTTGACTATTCGGGGACGCAAGCCTGCAAAGCGCTGCGCCAGGAAGGCTACGAGATCGTGCTGGTCAACTCGAATCCGGCCACGATCATGACCGACCCGGAAACAGCCGACATCACTTACATCGAGCCACTCACAGTCGCAGCTGTTACCGAGATTATTCGTCGCGAAAAGCCTGATGCGTTGTTGCCGACAGTTGGCGGCCAAACGGCACTAAACCTCGCGATTGCACTTTCCGACGCGGGCGTGTTGGAGGAGTACGGCGTCGAAATGATCGGCGCGAATCGCGATGCGATCAAAGTCGCCGAGAACCGCCTCTTGTTCAAACAGGCGATGGACGAAGCGGGACTCGAAATGCCGCGGGGCGGCTTTGCGAAGTCATTGGACGAAGCGAATGAGATCGTCCAACACACCGGTTATCCGGCGATCATCCGTCCTTCATTCACGCTCGGTGGCACAGGCGGCGGCATAGCTTACAACCCCGAGGAATTTGAAGAGATCATTCGCGGCGGCCTCGCAGCCTCGCCGATACATGAAGTGTTGATCGAAGAATCGATCCTTGGTTGGAAAGAGTTTGAACTCGAGGTGATGCGCGACCTCGCGGACAACGTCGTGATTATCTGTTCGATCGAGAACTTCGATCCGATGGGTGTGCACACCGGCGACTCGATCACGGTCGCGCCTGCGCAAACACTTACCGATCGCGAGTATCAACTGATGCGCGACCTCGCGATTCGCGTCATTCGCAAAGTCGGTGTCGAAACAGGTGGATCGAATATTCAGTTTGGAGTGGATCCCGAGAACGGCGACATTCGCATCATCGAAATGAATCCGCGCGTGTCGCGCTCGTCAGCGCTGGCTTCGAAAGCGACTGGCTTTCCGATTGCGAAGATGGCGGCGAAACTTGCCGTCGGTTACACACTCGACGAGATCCCCAACGACATCACGCGGAAGACGCCGGCTTCATTTGAACCCACGATCGATTATGTCGTCGCGAAAATTCCGAAGTGGGACTTCGAGAAGTTTCGCGAAGCGGAAGACGTGCTCGGCACGCAGATGAAATCAGTGGGTGAAGTGATGGCCATCGGCCGGACGTTCAAAGAGGCGCTGTTCAAAGGACTACGATCGCTCGAAGCGGTGAAGCCGCTTCGTCTTGAAGACATCTCCAACGACGAGTTGCAACGCAAACTCGCGCGACCTAACTCGCACCGGTTCTCTTACATCACGTATGCGCTGCAACACGACTGGCCCATTTCCGAGATTTATCGTCTCTCGAAGATCGATCCGTGGTTTCTCGATCAGTTGAAACAAGTGATGGAGATCCAGGACGGCATCGAAGGTAGGAAGCTAGAAGACATTTCGGCGGAGGAGTTGCGCGCGTTTAAGGAAGTCGCCTTATCTGACCGGCGTCTCGCGTATCTAACCGAGCGTTCGGAAGACGACGTGCGCGCTTACCGCAAGCGTCTCGGAATCGTTCCGGTTTACAAACGTGTGGATACATGCGGCGCCGAGTTTGAATCGCACACGCCATATCTTTACTCGACATACGAAGAGGAAGACGAAGCGCAACCGACGAATTGCCGGAAGATCATGATCCTCGGCTCCGGCCCCAACCGCATCGGGCAGGGAATTGAGTTCGATTACTGTTGTTGTCACGCGTCATTCGCGCTGCACGAGGCAGGATTCGAGACGATCATGGTCAACTGCAATCCCGAGACTGTCTCGACCGACTACGACACGTCCGATCGTCTTTACTTTGAGCCGCTAACGTTCGAAGACGTAATGAACATCGTCGACGTCGAGAAGCCTGAAGGAGTGATCGTCCAGTTCGGCGGTCAGACTCCCTTAAATCTCGCGATGCGGCTGCATCATGCGGGTGTGAAAGTGATCGGCACGTCGCCCGATTCGATCGACCTCGCGGAAGATCGTAAGCGCTTCGGTACGTTGTTGCAGGAACTCGGCATACCGCAGCCAGACAACGGAATGGCGGCGTCAATAGAAGACGCGCGCGAAGTTGCGGCCCGGATCGGATACCCGGTGCTGGTGCGTCCGAGTTACGTTCTTGGCGGACGCGCGATGGCGATCGTTTACGACCAGGAACAGTTGGACCAGTACGTCCTCAATGCGGTCGGTTTCACGCCGGATCGTCCTGTGTTGATCGACAAGTTCCTCGAACAGGCGGCGGAATTTGACGTCGACGCGCTGGCCGACGACACGGCGGTCGTGATCGCGGGCATCCAGGAGCACATCGAAGAAGCGGGGATTCATTCCGGGGACTCGTCGTGCGTTTTGCCTCCTGTGCGGATCGATCCCGAACACCTCGAGACAATGCGTCATTACACGCGCAGACTGGCGCAGGCACTCTCGGTTAGCGGGTTGATGAACATCCAGTTTGCGATCAAGGACCATCGCGTTTACGTGCTGGAAGTTAACCCGCGTGCGTCGCGCACGGTGCCGTTTGTTTCGAAAGCGACGGGAGTTCCGATCGCGCGTATCGCGGCACTCGTGATGGCCGGACAGAAGCTCGCAAGCTTTAACTTGCCGGAGGAACTTACGGTCAGCCGGTTCTTCATCAAGTCGCCGGTGTTCCCATTTGCAAAGTTCCCCGGCGTCGATCCGATCTTGAGTCCGGAGATGCACTCGACGGGCGAAGTGATGGGCATCGGCGACACGTTCGGCGAGGCGTACGGCAAAGCGATGACGGGCGCCGGCGTGAGTTTGCCGCGAAAAGGAAAAGCGTTTCTGAGCGTAAAGGACAGCGACAAGGGCACGGCGGTGCTGTTGGCGCGGAAGTTGAACCGCCTGGGGTTTGAGGTTGTTGCCACACTTGGCACCGCCGCGCGGCTGCGCGAAGTTGGACTGGAGGTCGAGGACGTTTTTAAAGTCAACGAAGGCAGACCGAACATCGCTGACCACATCAAGAGCGGCGACATATCGCTAATCATCAACACGCCCCTGGGCCGTGTGTCGCGTTTCGACGAACAGGCGATTCGTCGCGCGGCACTGCAATACAACGTGCCCTGTGTGACGACGATGACGGGTGCGCGCGCTCTCGTTGAAGCAATTGCGGCAGAGGAATCGCACGCGACTCCAAACGTGCGCTCGCTTCAAGAGTTACACGCGAAGCGCGACACGGTAGACGCGGTTTCATCAGTGGGAGACTAGAACAAGGTGGGCATCAATTCTGAAGAAACAATTCGCCGGATACTCGACGAATGTCGAACGATCGCTGTTGTTGGTTTGTCCTCTGACTCTTCGCGCCCCTCGCACGGCGTTTCCAATTACATGCGTGCTCGCGGGTACAAAGTCATCGCAGTAAATCCCAACGAAACCGAAGTGTTTGGCGAGAAGGCGTATGCTGATCTGTTTGCCGTGGCGGAAAAGATCGACCTTGTGGACGTGTTTCGCCGTTCTGACGAAGCAGGAAAAGCGGTGGACCAGGCGATCGCCGTCGGCGCGAAAGCAGTCTGGTTGCAGGAAGGTGTGATCGACGGCGACGCAGCGCAACGAGCGTTAGACGCAGGATTACTGGTGGTAATGGATCGGTGCTGGTTGAAAGAGCACATCAGGAACAGCAGGTAGTTTATGAGCACGCAGATCCGGGCCGTGGTTATTACTGTGAGCGACGCTTGCGCGAGTGGTCATCGCGCAGACACGTCCGGCCAGGCACTGGTAGAACTGCTAAACGACCTCGGCGCTGAAATTGCCGAAAAGAGAATCCTCTCGGATGATCTCGATCCCCTCACACGCACACTGCGAGAGATCTGCGACCGCGGCGACGTGAATTTGATTGTCACCACCGGCGGCACTGGTCTTGGACCACGCGACAACACTCCGGAAGCAACCTTGAAAGTGATCGAGCGCGAGGCGCCGGGCGTTGCGGAGGCGATGCGTGCGGAGTCGTTGAAGGTTACGCCGATGGCGATGATATCGCGTGGCGTTTGTGGTGTTTGCGGCGGGACACTGATCGTCAACCTCCCAGGGTCGCCGAAAGCTGTCAAAGAGAGTTTCGCAGTGATTAAGCCGGTGCTCTCACATGCAGTCGATCTCCTCGCCGGTAAAACACAGCACTAAAGCGAGGTTTCCCGCCTTTGCGGGAAAACTCAACCGTAAACTCGTGACCGCAGGTGATCGATGATCACTCCCTCACGCAGCGACCATGCGCACGTGCGCAACGAGTCAATGCCGAGCGCCCGCATCGTTTCCTCCAACACTGTTGCGCCTGCAACGATGATCTCCGCGCGTCGCGTCGAGAGCCCGTAGGAATGCCGCTGACTCGTGTTCATAACGGCGAGCATCGCATTCAACTTCTTAAGGTCTTTGAGTTTGATGACCGACTTCCGCTTATCGGATTCACCGTTGCCTCCGACCGCTTGGAAACGCAATGCAGCGTTCACCGCGAGAATCGTCCCGGACGTTCCGGTTGCGGCGTCCCAATTATGTTCGTGTAGTTCTCGCGCGGGCCGCTCGATCGCTTTCCGGATCTCCCTGCGAAGCTGGTCCAATTGGCCCAAGCTCGGCGGATCGGAAGTAAGGAATCGCTCCGTCAGTCCAACAGCACCGAGTTTCATCGAAAGCAGCCTCAGCGGTTTACCTTTGCGAAAGATCGAGATCTCGGTGGAGCCGCCGCCGATGTCGATGTTTAGAGTCGCTACGCCTCTGTTGCTGCAACCCTGCGACGCAGCGAGGCCGATTAGACGCGCCTCTTCAGTTCCTGACAACACCGCCACGCGCACGCCGGTTTTCTTTTCCATTTTCTGAATGAAGCGCTCGGAATTATTCGCTTCGCGTACCGACGCGGTCGCAATCGCCACGATCGATTCAGCACCACGCGCATCGGCGACTGCGCGCAGTCTCCTGATGCACTTGGCAGCGCGCCGTATCGCGTCGCGGCTGATGTAACCCTTCAGCAACGTCTCGTGGCCTAGTCGCACAATTTCGCGCTTGCGAGCGAGCACGGCGAAAGAATCACGGGCGGCTGCGTCAACCACCACGAGCTTGATGGAGTTTGATCCGATGTCGATGGCCGCAAACTTCAAGGCAGGACCTTCTTGTTGAGGTCAACCAAGTTTACAGGCGTTTTGGCAGGAGGTGTTGTTTTTTCTCGCAGCGGTTGTAACGGACTGACGTTGTCCTCCGACGCCGCTCGGTCGTCTACGATTTTCATCACGGCGCGACGCAGATCGGCGGCCACCGAGCGGACGGATCGCGAAGCATTCAGTACGTGAAATCCGTATTCACTGCTCATCCGATCGAATACCTTCAACATGCGCGTTTGATACTCGATGAAGCTGTCGTAAAAGTCTCCGCCAAGGCTCAGGTCCATTCCCGATTCCCAGTAGTCAAAGCCGCGGCCCGACGTGAGTACGCGCTCGACGAGTTGCTGTGGTGATGAGATGCGCAGGTAGAACACGGCGTCGGGAACAAGCGCCATACTGTAGATCGATCTGATCCAGCCGGAGTCGATGCCTCGCACTTCAGCGCGGGCCATGGCAGAGAAGATATAACGATCGGTGAGAACGACGAACCCCGAACGCAACGCAGGCAACATTTCGTTTTCAAGTCGATCAATAAAGTCGGTGGCGTAGAAGAGTTGCATCGTGAGGCGGCCGAGCGTGTGACCGGTCTTCGCCTCTTTGATCCCGCGTCCGGCAAGCACAGACCGCGTCATGCCTGTATCGAGTACGGCATGCCCGCGTGATTCGAGCCAGGTTCGAAGCAGCGCGATATGCGTCGAGCGTCCCACACCGTCGGTGCCTTCGATAACGATCAACTTGCCGCTGTACTCTTCGTGCTCTACGCCCGGCAGCGGTGTTCCATATGAATGTTTCTGGTTAATGGGACCTTGACCGCCTTCTCTTGAGATGTGGACTAATCAACATGCGCATCTCGCGTTGTTGTCTTTCAATCGAGCGGCTCGCGTCGATCACCGTCAATCCAAACTCCGAAACCATCCGATCGTACTCTTCGAGGATGCGGCCCTGAAAGATCTTGAAACTCTCTTCCGGATCGTCGGACCAACCGAGGTCCATGCCCGCCTCGTAGTGCTTGAGACTGGGTCTACCGGAAACGATACGATCGATCGCGACGTCCAGCGGCGCTCTGAAGAAGAAAGCGACCGTGGGTTTTACGGCGAACGAATAAACGTCACGCACCCAACCACGATCACAACCGCGAACGACGTCGCGAGCATACGCCGTGTAGATGTAACGATCGGCGAGCACGATCGCGCCGGCTTTCAACGGCGGAATGATGTCGCGCTCGGTGCGGTCGGCGAAATCGGTCGCGTGCAGCAACGAAAAAGTCGCGGGCGTGAACAGGTGACGTTTCTTGGCGCGTTTTGTCGTATCCTTGACGAGCGGCGAGGAGTTCCATTCGGAGAAGAACACGGGATACCCTTCAGCCTTGAGCCATTGGTGCAGCAGGGCGAGTTGTGTCGATTTACCGCTGCCGTCAGTGCCTTCGACAACGAAGAGTTTGCCGGGAAATTGATGTTGTCCGTATGAAATCATCGGCGCACGAGACTAGGTTATCTGTGTTACAGCAGTGTAAAACGCCAACATATATTACGGGGATCTATGCGAATTTTGTACCTTTTACGGCATGCCAAATCAAGTTGGAAAGATGAAACGTTGCGCGACTTCGACCGTCCGCTGAAAGGCCGCGGACGCCGGGCATCAGAGCGGATGGGCCAGGTTTTAGCGGAAGAAAAACCGAAATCGTTGCTGGTGATCAGCTCTCCGGCGGTGCGCGCGCGTGAAACGACTGAATTAGTTCTGGAAAGCGGCGAATTCAAGATTAAGCCGCATTTCGACGAACGCATCTACGAGGCTGACGTGCGTACGCTGCTGGAAGTCGCGCGGTCGATACCTGATTCATCGGCGACGGCGATGCTGGTGGGCCACAATCCTGGGTTCGAGAACCTGTTGTCATATTTCACAAGCGACAATCGCCACATGCCAACTTGCGCTTTGGCAAGGATCGAATTTGATGCGGCGAGTTGGAGTGAGTTGTCGGAGGAGACGGGACGGCTCGAATTATTTGTTACGCCGAAAGATTTTGAAGACTGAGTCTATCGGTCGCTCACAAAATCGCCATACGCGCTTCGCTTCTGCGCGCTCAGGTGATTGCTCAGAATCTGATAGAAGCACTGAAGACAAACGGCGGAAGTGTTTTCCTGCTTGTCGTCGCGAATCTTCGAACCACACCAGACGCACTCCACGAGGAACGTGTTTTCTCTGTCATTAGGTCTGCGGTCCATCGCTTTATCTCCTTTCTAACTAAATTTGTTTATCCGAGCATAGAGGCTCGACGTTACGCCTTCCTGTCTGCGGACTTAAATGTTCGTTAAGAATTCAGTTCACGTTCATGCGGACTTCAGGCAAGTGGAAAAGCGAAACTTTTTTCAATGCTCGGGCAGTTAACATTTTGGTAACATCGGCGACGCGAAGGGTCCTGGGCCATGTTCAAAGGAGTCTTTGGCCGTGTTCAAAGTAGTTACCATCCTGATCCTCACGGCACTTCCCGTTGTTGCTTCGACGAGCGATAGAGTTGTGGTCCGTGAAAGTGTTTCGGCGGAACATCGCGACGAACTTGTGGATCGACTCCGCGCGATCACCGGCTGGAGTGAACTGGCGTTCGCCGATGACGGCGCGTTGAGAATTGGTGAGGGCATTGAGAGCGGTTCAAGCAGCGCGCGCGATCTTATCAGTCGGGCAGTCTCAGGTAATCGCGCGATCCTGTTTGAAGATGCGAGTTCGCGGAAGGACGTCGTTTTCTGTCGTGTCGTTCTCGGAAAGTTGATGCGGGAGACAACCGGAGAGTCTGAAGTCAACATTGTCCTGATCGACTTCGACGACTTTCGCCAGGTCAGTGGTGACAAGCAAGCGCGGGCGGCGTTTGACGTCGGCTGGGCCGTACTGCACGAGATAGACCATGTCGTCGAAGACTCGCGCGATCCCGATCACGACACCTCGCTCGGTGACTGTGAAACGCACATCAACCAAATGCGACGCGAGCTTGGATTGCCGACGCGTAACAGTTACTTCTTCAGTTTTCTACCGGTGAAAAACGATGCGAATCTCGTGAGCCGATTTGTCCGTCTTGGCTTCGATCACGTAAACAACAGTTCGAGCAAGAGAAAACGTTACTGGTTGATCTGGGATGCGGCTATCGTCGGTGGTCTAAATCCGGACTGCTTATCGCTTTGATCGTCGCTCTGGTCCGGCATTGATCGCGGTCTTCCTTTTCTTGGCCGCGCCAATCTGGGCCAGGATCTTCTTCGCTTCTCTCGCTTGCCACTGTGCGTTGTTCAGGCGCTCACGTGTCTGACCGAGGTTCATTTTGCTCAGAGACGCCTGAGCTTCTTTAATGCCTCGAATCGCGAAGTTCAACCGTTCACACACTTCTCTTAGCTGTTCCAACTCAGAATCTTCGGTCGTTGAAGGCGCAAACCCGACAGCACTCATTCGCGCAACTTAACTGTCCAATTTTCGCTTGGCAATCATTCAAACCTAAGAATCAAAACAAAGTGCGACGAGTTTCTACTGCAAGGTGTGTTGGATGAACCAGCATCAGCATTCCTGTGCTGGGATTAGCCCGCTTTCCTCGCTTGGCCCCGTATCGCGTGTTTGTTAATGCCCGCCGAGATAAGTAATCGGCACGGTGGTGAAACCCTTTATGGTTGCTACTGGCCGTCTCTGGGTGGTGACACTCGCGCGAATGGCAAACACAAACTGCTGCGGGTGCGGCGCCCCAATGCCGAGTGCAATCTTCGTTTGCAGGCGATAGATGCCTTCCATTTTTGAAGAAGGAAGCTCAGCGCCCAACTCCGTCACCATTTGAAGCGTGGGCTCTCCTACGGTGGTTAAATTCCAGACAGAGAAGTTTGCCTTCTTAAGTCCCTCGACCGGCGCTCCTTCGTTATCACATACAAAAACTCCGAAACAGAAGGTCCAACCTTTTGGCTGAAGCGTGTCAAACATCGCTCCACTAGCTTGAAGTACGAGATGGGTTGCCATCGACTTAGCCTCCAATTCTGATCATGGATGAAGCCGTGATTGATCGATGGCGGGAATCTTACACCCGAAACAGATCACGACGAATGGCGGTCGCCGCTGTTCGTCGCTGACCGGGAGTGGGTCTTGAACCGTCTCGCTCGGGCGTCTTCCGACATTTTTTGCAGTGCCGTATGCACCCTCAGGATGACGTCTTTTAGCTGGTTGAGTTCTTGCGGGGTTTTCTTTTCAGCCAGGATTGCGGCAGCTATATCGCTGCTGAGTTCGTTGGAAATAGCCATGATGGTTTTTTGAAGGAGTAGCGATCCTAGATTTCACGTGTTACGTCGATGTTAAATCCTTGTTAATTAACGCGGCCCCGCCTCAGAAACCCTCCTTAACAAACATTTAAGGCGATATTCACCGCCCTTTAACCTTCGGGCAGTAGCGTGTCCATCCGAACACCGGAAAACGATTTACACGCATAGCAACTACCGTCCCAGTTTATCTACAGGAGACTCATATGAACTTGTTTACCATTGTGGTCCACCGCCGGATCTTTTTACTGCTAACACTCACATTCCTTTGTTTCGCCGCTCCGGTCGCGATGGCCCAGACGGGTACCGTCGGCACGTTGACAGGGGTGGTCAAGGATCCGAACGGCGCGAATCTTCCGGGTGTCAGCGTCGTCGTGAAGAACCTCGCGACCGAGGCTACACGCACGGCAATCACGAACGGCGACGGGCACTGGACCCTGCCCGGCCTGCCGGTGGGAACTTACGAAGTCTCCTACGAGATCACCGGCTTCAAACGACTCGTACGAGATCGGGTTGAAGTTGAAGCGAGTGTGCCGCGTACGCTCGAAGACAAGCTCGAGATCGGTGAGATCGGAGCGGTCATCAACATCACAGAAGGCGCGGCACTCATTACTCCTGAAACATCCGCCGTCGCGCGCCAGCTCTCCTCCGAACAACTAGTCGAAGTTCCCACCTCAACGCGCAGCTTCACGCAGCTCTTATCAACTGAAGCAGGCGTCAACACCGAGCTCTCACCAGTACTGACAAACGGCAACGGTAATCAGTCGCCTTCAGTTAACGGTACGCGCACGACGAGTACGAGCCTCTTCTTCAACGGTGTGGACGCAACGAACATAACGACTAACGAAGGTTCGCTGAATGACAACATCGCGCCGGCGCCCGAGACACTGCAAGAAGTGAAGTTGCAGACAAGTCTCTACGACGCATCGACGGGTCGCTCCGGTGGCGGCAACTTTCAGTTGGTCACTAAAACAGGCGCGAATAGATTCAGCGGCAACGTTTACTACTATCTTCAGAACGAAAAACTAAATGCGAACGATTACTTCTTCAACAAGGAAGGAATCGACAGACCGAAGGCGCGCAGGAACGAGGGCGGTTTCACTGTCGGCGGCGCGATCATCAAAGACCGGTTCTTCTTCTTCGGCGGCTATCAATATACAAACGCAATCACGGGCTTCGTGCCAACCGCGCGAAGCCTGTCCGTGACTCCGCTCGCCCTCACCTTGCTCGGAGCGGACCGATCGGCGCAGGCAATCGCAAACGCCTTTAACCTCGCGCGCGATCAGTTTCGCGCGACCCAGAACCTTCCGGCTGTCTGCGGCGGCAACCCACCGCCGGCAGGATGCTTGACCGCAGCTGATATAGCGCCAGTCGCCGTTCACCTACTGAATTTGCGAAACCCGGCGACCGGTGATTTCGTGTTCGCATCACCTCGCGCGAATGGCCGCATCATCGGTGTCGATCGCGCCAACAGGACAGGTGGTTTGATCACAACTCGCGCGTTCCAGTTTGGCAACGCGCCGGTAACGAACCGCGCACTCTTCGAGGACAACCCGTTGATCCAGCAGTTGAACGTTCGTCCATCGGAGTTTGAACAAAACCAGTTCACCACGCGTCTCGATGGTCGATTGACCAGCAACAACACGCTGAGCGGAACTTTCTTCTTCAGTAACTTCCCGGCGCTCGACTCGTTTCCCGATCCGTCAAGCCTGATCTCGCCCTTTGTGCTGCGTCGCGCCGACCGCAATCGTACGCTCGCGATTTCGGATCAGCATATCTTCAGTCCGACGCTCATTAACGAATTTGTCTTCGGTTACTTTTCGCTCAACAACACACGATCGCTTGACGAGCCCTTCCTGACTCCGGAGTTGGGTAATGAGGCGGCCGGCATCATCAACCCGGCCGTGCAGTTCGACAGCAGCCCCGGCACGTTACGCCTGGGCCACTTTATCGGCCGGCCCGGCACGAACCTGACACAGTTTTCCTTTGGTGGACCAAACGACTCCTTCAATCTTCGCGACCAAAAGACGTTCAGCTTCGCGAACAACGTCACATTGATTAAAGGCAACCACACGTTCCGTTTTGGCGGCGACTTCAAACGTCATCGATACGACTCGAGTTTGCCGGAGGAACAGGCAACTGAATTTGAGAAGTTCGACAGCATCACGCAGCTTCTCACCGGCAACGCCACCGAAGCCGATACGCAGTTTGGTATCACCCAAAAGAGTTTTCGCTTCCGCGATTACGCGGGCTACATCGCAGACGACTGGAAAGTTACGAAGAAGCTGACCTTGAACCTCGGCCTGCGTTACGAGCTGTTTATGTGGCCCGAGGAGAAAGATGGTCGCATTGGTAACTTTGACTTCGCCAATTTCGATCCGTGCTTCACGCAGTCTGGCGGCTCGCTTGGAGTCTGCGACAACCCGTCGCCGGGATTCATCATTCCCTCGAACGTTCAAACAACGGGGCTAACAAACGTTGACGGGGCCATCGCGGCGACGGCTCGTGCCGCCAACAACCACACTCTCAACGGTCAGGATAGAAATAATTTCGCCCCTCGCTTTGGTTTCGCGTACTCGCCACTCAGCGATAACCGGATGGTTATCCGCGGCGGATACGGTGTCTTCTACGATCGTCCGTCGGCCGCATTTATCAACACCATCTTCAGTAACTATCCGTTCCTGCGTGAGATCGAGATCACGGTGCCGTCAGGCAACGTGCCGATTACGACCGCGTTCAGTCAACAGAACACTTCGTTGCCCCTGAGTTCGTGGCTACCGTTCCGCTTGACGCGTACGGCAGGTGCCGCGGGCACCTACGTGATTCGCGATAACACGGGCGTCACGCGGGATCCGCGACTCAACGTCACGCCGGCAGGCAACATCGCCGAGACGTTTGAGTTTCGCGCTATCGATCGGGACCTGAAAACGCCTTACGTGCAGCAGTTCAACCTGGGTGTTCAGTATGAGTTGACCAAGAACCTGATGTTCGAAGCTCGTTACGTTCACACGCGAGGACAGAACCTGCTTCAGTCGCTTGCGTTCAACCAGGGATTCGACCTGAACGATCTGTCAACGCCGGATCACATCTACGAGCGATTCAATCAGGCGTACCTGGCCGCGGGTGCTCCGAATGGTCCATTGAACGCCGGTACGAGCGCGCGGGATCGCGGACTCGGAAAAGCGTTCGGTTTTGCTAATCCGTTTCGTGTTGGTGGTTCGGCGACGTGCGTGGGAGGAGTGCTCGGTGGCGTCGCGGGCTCTCCTCTCGATCTGAATCTCGCGAATGCTATCACCTGTTCCGGCAGCACGCTTGGTGGTGGTCAGGTCATCAACTTCGAGTCCCGCGTGCCAATTCTCGGCTTCAACGTTCCGGAAGCGCTGATTCTGAGATCGAATGGGGAGTCGTCCTATCACGGTGCTCAGTTTGGTTTGACTCAGCGTCTCTCGCGCGGTCTACACTTCAACGCTTCGTACACATGGTCCAAGTCGATCGACACGAGCTCGAGCGATCCCGGAAGCACAGCAGGTGGTGGTAAACCCGACGTGCCAAACACTGGCTTCGTGGTCCAGGGTGATCTTCGTAACCTCGAAGCTAATCGTGCGGTGTCAGACTTCGATCGTACGCATCGTTTTAGTCTGAGTTTTGTCTACGACCTACCGAGCTTCGGATCGACCAGCAAGTTCTTCAAAGGTTGGCAGATGTCGGGATTCTTCCAGGCACAAACCGGAACACCGTTCAGCATCTTCTCACCGGAACCGGAAGTACAGACTGCACCGCAGTATGCCGACCTCGTGCGTGGTTCGGGTGGCCTCTATCGTCTCGGCTTTGGCAGACCGGGTCTGTGCGGTTCGCTCGACGAGCTGCGCCAACAGGGATCGGACATCACGGAAGATGCTTTCAACGGCTCGGTCCTTTGTTCGCCATTCGGACAAAACGGCAGCCTCGGACGCAACGTTCTGCGCGCGCCTTCGCAGTCGCGTTTCGACTTTGGAATCATGAAGAGCACGAAATTAACTGAAACAGTCGCTTTGGAATTCGGCTGGGACATCTTCAACGTTTTCAACCGCGCCAACTTCGCTGCTCCTGACTACGAATTAGGGAGCCCCGATTTCGGCCGGATCGTTACCACTGTTGGTGGACCACGCGTGATGCAGTTCAAAGCGAAGTTGAAGTTTTAAAGTAGCCGGCTTCTCGGCAATCTCCGCGTGTCGTTTGCTCTGTGTTACCGGTATCAGGTACGAAGGTTTTACGCAGAGCACACAAAGATACGCCGAGATCGCAGAGAGGAGTTCGAAGTTTTTAGGCCAGGGAGGATTAGAATCATGTCGCTTAACGAGATGACGATTGCTGAACTGAAAGGAGAAACTCAGTTGCCGGAAGACACGTTCGACGACGGTTTTCTCCGTGTTGAGCACCGCAACTATTACGTCGCGTGCGGCGGCACACCGCTGAAACTTCCTCGCACTGAATTCCTGATCTTCTCGCGGCTGGCGCGAACCCCGAATCGCATCGTTACCGCTGAGGATCTCTGGAGTTCAGTTTGGGGAGGCGACAAGCCGCTCAATTCCGAAAGTCTCCACGTTTACATCTATCGTTTGCGGGCCAAGCTTTCAGAGTTTGGCCTGCAAATCGAGACGATGGTGAACGTCGGATACCGGCTGATCACCTCCAAAACCCAGTAAAAAACCACTGTTCGGCCCATCTGTTAACTCAGAGTTCAGGCTTAGTTCAGTTGGATGTAACACCCGGCTTCTACGATCTTCCATCTGTTAATTCAAACCGATCAGGAGAAACCATGGCACCTGCTTTCAAATTAGCGGTCGCTGCAATCGCAATCTGCGCGGTCCTGGGATCCGCGTGTGGAGGGAGAGGTGGTACGAACTCCGCGTCAGGAGAGGCCGCGGTCATCAAGATAGATGGCTCGAGCACAGTATTCCCGATTACTGAAGCAGTCGCAGAAGAGTTTCAACGGGAACAAGCGGGGAAGGTGAATGTTACCGTCGGAATCTCCGGAACGGGTGGCGGGTTCAAGAAGTTCGTTCGCGGCGAAATTGATGTCGCGGATGCTTCGCGTCCAATCCTTACCGAAGAGATGGCCCAGGCGAAGGCAAACGGTGTTGAGTACATCGAACTGCCAATCGCATTCGACGCGCTTACCGTTGTCGTGAACCCGCAAAACGATTGGGTCACGTCGATGACCGTCGCTGAGTTGAAGAAGATTTGGGAACCGGAGGCGCAAGGAAAGATCACGCATTGGAACCAGATTCGGCCCGAATGGCCCAATGAAAAGATCGCGCTTTTTGGCGCGGGCTCTGACTCCGGAACCTTCGATTATTTTACGGAAGCAATTTGCGGAAAACCGAAGGCGAGTCGTGGTGATTACACCGCGAGTGAAGACGACAACGTATTGGTCCAGGGAGTTGAAGGTAACAAGTTCGCGCTCGGCTATATCCCTTACGCCTACTTTGCACCGCACAGTAGCAGGATGAAAGCGGTCGGGATCGACTGGGAGAAGAACAAGGTTAAGGGTCCGGTTTCGCCGAGCCCCGAGAATGTTCTTGCGGGAACTTACAATCCGTTATCACGGCCGTTGTTCATTTACGTCAGTCGTAAGTCAATGGATAAACCGGCGGTAAAAGAGTTTGTCGATTTCTACCTCAAGCATGTCGCCGTGCTCTCGAAGGAAGTGAAGTATCTGCCACTCCCTGAAACCGCTTACCAGATGGCAATCGCGCGAGTTAGCTCGCTGCAAACCGGAACGGGCTTTGGCGGGGTTCCCGAAGTTGGCCTGCCGGTCGAAGAGATTTTGAAAAGACCACCAAAGGCGTGAGTACTTGCGTAAGGGCTGGGTTCGCGTAAACGGTCGATGAAAGACTTGTCCATGATCGAGCAGCCCGCTGCTCTGGCTGCTGACACTTCAGTTCAGCCGCCGGCTGCCGGCGCGTCTGCTCGAGCACGGCGGCTGTCACGAATTAAAGAACGCATCATTGAATCGATACTGCTGCTGGCGGCGCTTTCGTCAGTTGCGATCACGTTGGGCATCGTCGGGACTCTCATTTACGAGTCATCGACATTCTTCGCCCACGTCCCACTCGGAACTTTCCTAACCGACACACTTTGGACTCCGCTTTTCGCGTCACCGCGCTTTGGCATCATGCCGTTGGTTGCGGGAACGCTTGTTACGACCGCTGTGGCTCTTTCAGTCGCCCTGCCTATCGGAACAATCGTAGCCATTTATTTGAGTGAGTTTGCTCCGTCGGTGGTGCGGGAAGTTTTGAAACCGGCTCTGGAACTTCTCAGTGCCGTGCCGACGGTGGTGTATGGCTATTTCGCGTTGCAGTTTATGGGGCCGCTTCTTCAGAAGCTGATTCCTGGTTTGCCGACATTCAACATGCTGAGCGCAGGCATGGTGATGGGAATCATGATCATTCCCTATGTCAGTTCACTCAGCGAAGACGCGATGCGCGCTGTGCCGATGGCGCTGCGGGAAGGCGCTTATGCGCTGGGCGCGAACCGCATTATCACTGCTCTCAAAGTGGTCTATCCGTCAGCGCTGTCCGGCATCGTTGCTTCTTACATACTCGCGATTTCACGCGCAATTGGTGAAACGATGATTGTCGCGATCGCGGCGGGAATGCAGCCGAATTTGACATTCGATCCACGAGAGCCAGCAGCGACGATCACTGCCTTTATCGTTCAAGTAAGCCTCGGTGACCTGCCGCATGGAAGCATCGGTTACCAATCGATCTTTGCCGCAGGTATCACTCTGTTCGTCATGACGCTCGCCTTCAACATCATTGGCTACATTCTACGCAAGCGTTTCAGGGAGGCTTATTAGGTGAGCGACTTCAAACGCATCATTGCGAAACGAAAGCGACAGGATCTTGTCTTCAACCTGATCGGCATACTTTGCACTTTGGTCGGGATCGTAACTCTTGGAGCACTGCTCGTTGATCTGATTGCCGACGGCATTGCGCGGCTCGATCTGTCATTTCTGACTTCGTTTCCGTCGCGATTCGCCGAAAGAGCTGGAATTCTTTCGTCGTGGGTTGGCACGCTGCTGATCATGATCGTGACTGCGTTTACAGCTGTGCCGCTTGGCGTGGCTGCGGGTGTTTATCTCGAGGAGTATGCCGGAAAGAATTGGCTTACAAATCTCATCGAGATCAACATCGCCAACTTAGCCGGCGTACCGTCGATCATTTACGGGCTTATGGCGTTGGGATTGCTGGTTTATAAGTTTCGTTTAGGACAGAGTGTTTTGACCGGCGGTTTGACCCTCGCGTTTCTAATCCTGCCGATTGTCATCGTTGCAACTCGAGAGGCTTTACGCACCATTCCACAGGGAATTCGCGAGTCGGCTTACGCATTGGGATCTACGAAGTGGCAGGTCGTGCGGCACCATCTTCTGCCTTATTCAGTTGGCGGAACAATGACGGGAATCATCATTGCTCTTTCGCGAGCAATTGGAGAAACGGCGCCGCTCATTACCATCGGAGCATTGACGTTCATCGCATTCCTACCGCCTCCGCCAATTCAGGCATCGCGACCTTTTCTTTCTGCTGACTGGGTGTGGTCGCCGTTTTCGGTGCTGCCGATTCAGATGTTCAACTGGGTGTCGCGACCGGATCAGGAGTTCGTGGTCAACGCCGCTGCCGCAGGATTAGTGCTGATCATAGTGACTTTGTCACTGAACGCGGTCGCGATAATCATCCGATACAGGGTGCGAAAACGAATCAAGTGGTAGCAGTACATGTCACGGAAAAGGTGGTTCCAAGCGAACAAACAGTGGAAACCGCGCGAAACGCAGGCAAATCAAGGCTGAAGTTGCCAGGTCTGAATTTTTTTACGGTCAGCGCACAAGCACTCAAGAACATCAATCTCTTGTTCCCGGCGCACCAGGTGGGGGCGATCATTGGTCCATCCGGTTGCGGCAAGTCAACGTTGCTGCGGTGCTTTAACCGTATTCACGATCTTTATCCGGAAACGCGTTATGAGGGAAAGATTATTTTGCAGCCGAGTGGAATCAACCTGATTGGACCCGAGACGGATCCACTTGAAATGCGCATGCGGATGAGCATGGTTTTTCAGAAGCCAAATGCTTTCCCAAAATCGATCTTTGAGAACGTTGCGTTTGGACTGCGATTGCGAGGAGTCAGAGGCAGGGAACTCCAGGAACAGGTTGAGCAATCACTTCGTCTGGCGGCACTGTGGGACGAAGTAAAAGATCGCTTGAAGCAGTCGGCTTATACCTTGTCAGGTGGTCAACAGCAGCGACTTTGCATCGCTCGTGCTTTAGCAACGGATCCGGAGATGCTGCTTATTTGATGAACCGACATCGGCGTTGGATCCGATAGCAACTGCAAAGATCGAAGACCTGATTTTTGAGTTAAAGAGTCGCGTCACGGTCATTATCGTTACGCATAACATGCAACAAGCGGCACGCGTTTCGGATTTCACGGCATTCATGTATTTGGGAGAACTGATTGAAGTTTCGCCAACCAAGAAAATGTTTGAGAACCCGAGCAATAAATTAACTGAGGATTACATCACGGGCCATTTTGGTTGATTGACTATGTCCGCCCAGGCATCACAGTTGGATTTCAGTATCGGCGGCGCTAGCCCGACCTGACACGGTTGGCGCAGCGGATCGCGCCGTCAAAATTATCGTCCGCAACTTGAATTTTTATTACGGAACTCATCAGCGCGCTGAACTGACATCTCGCTGGAGATCAAGGAACGAATTGTCACCGCCTTCATTGGACCATCGGGATGCGGTAAATCAACGTTCATACGCACACTCAACCGGATGAACGATGTCATTGCCGGGACGCGCGTCGATGGTCAGGTGCTGATTGATGGGCAGGACATCTATGCACCTCGAACTGACGTCGTCGACTTGCGGCGTAAAGTCGGAATGGTGTTTCAGAAGTCGAATCCGTTTCCGAAGTCGATTTTCGACAACGTTGCGTACGGTTTGAAAATCAATCGACTGACGAACAGCAAGTCTGAATTGGTAGACCGCGTTGAGGAAGCTCTAGAAAGACGCTGCGCTCTGGAATGAAGTTAAAGATCGATTGAAGATTCGGCGCTGAGTCTGTCCGGAGGACAACAGCAACGACTTGTGCATCGCGCGAGCCCTCGCGATTCGTCCTGAAGTACTATTGATGGACGAACCCGCTTCGGCGCTTGATCCAATCGCGACTTCCAAGATCGAAGAGCTGATTTTCGATCTGAAGAAGCAGTACACGATCGTGATCGTGACGCACAACATGCAGCAGGCGGCGCGCGTTTCTGACACCACCGCATTTTTTTTGCTTGGTAAGTTGATCGAAGTGAATTCGACTGAGAAGATGTTCACTGCCCCCAATGAGAAAGTTGACTGAAGATTACATTACTGGAAGATTTGGGTAACTTGGTGCTTGGTACTTAGTACTTGGTTTTCTAACAAGTCTAGTACAAAGCGAGCAAAGTACAAAGCACCAAGCACCAAGTACTAACTAACTATGGATTTACACCGTCATCTTGACGACGAACTGAGTTCCTTACGCGATCGCGTCTTGCTGCTGGGCGGCGAGGCGGAGCAGGCGCTGGCGCGCGCCATGTATCGCGCTTGAGTGAACGCGACAGCGAGGTCGCGCGCCAGGTGCTGGAACATGACGATCAGGTCGATCAGCTCGAAGTGGAGATCGATCGCCAGTGCATCGACATCATCGCCTTGCGTCAGCCCGCCGCGCGCGATCTGCGCTTCGTGATTTCGGTCGCGAAAATGGCGCCGGTTCTTGAACGCATCGCCGATCACGCGTGCAATATCGCCCGCGCGGCAATCGATCTGAACAACGAACCGGAACTGAAGTCGGTGCATCGACTTGAACCGGATGTCCGAGCATGCGCTGAAGATGTTGCGCGCCGCGCTCGATGCGTTCACGTCTAACGACGCCATGGCGGCGCGCGAAGTCATCAAGAGCGACAGCGAGATCAACGATCTCTACAACCACACTTTTCACCGGTTGATCGAACTGATGGTCACTGAACCCGCGACTGCCACGCGTGACGCGCGCCTGTTGTTCGTCGCCAAACATCTCGAACGCATCGGCGATTACGTCACCGATATTTGTGAACTGACGGTCTACATGGCGGAAGCCGCTTTTATCAAGCACACAACGTAGTTATGACTCGTCCAATCCTGATCATTGAGGATGATGCCGACATCTCCGAGAGTTTGAAGTACAACTTCGAACGTGAAGGATTGGCGGCTGTGACTGCGCCCACGGGCGAAGCGGGACTCGCGGCCGCGCTGAACGAACGCGAACCACCGCAACTGATAATTCTCGACTTGATGCTTCCGGGAATGAGCGGGATCGAGTTGTGCCGTCGTCTGCAGACGCGAACCAGCCACGAGACGCACGCCGATCATCATGCTGACGGCGAAGGCCTCCGAATCGGATCGTGTCACCGGTCTGGACCTCGGCGCTGACGACTACATCACCAAGCCGTTTTCCGTGCGTGAGCTACTGGCGCGCGTCCGCGCAGTCATGCGCCGCGCAGACGAGAACATGGGCAAGACGTACGAAGACGATCATCTGACGATCGACTTCGACGATATCCGCGTCGTTTGCGACGGCAACGAGTCAAACTGACAAACAAAGAATTCACCTTGTTTTCCGTGCTTGCAAAGAGCGCGGATCGCGTCGTGACACGTCAGCAGTTGCTGGATAGCGTTTGGGGCTACAGTTATTATGGCGATGCGCGCACGCTCGATGTGCACATTCGCCGGTTGCGTCAGAAACTCGACAAGTGCGGCGATTGCATCGAGACAGTGGTTGGCGTTGGTTATCGCTTCGTCGGTTGTTCAGGCAATGTTAACTAGTGCCCGTGGCCGGTCTATACTGGTAGCGGCCTGCGTTATTCTTACCGTTCTTGCTTTAGTGTCTCCACCTTTTCTATCCGTGTCGTCTTTGCCGTGTTGGTCTTGTTGACCGCCGCGATCATCCTTTTGAATCGCCGGCAAGACGGAATACCCGAGCTCAAACTCAGGATCTCACCCACTCGCCGGAGAGTTTGGCCGTCGGCTCGTTGTTTGAAGCGACGATGGGCGGCATGCGCGAGGGTCTCCTGGTCGTCGATAAAGACATGCGCGTGATTGCGTCGAATCCTGCCGCCCATAGACTTTTCAACCCTTCACTGCCGAAGCTGAACTCGCAACGCCTGACGGAGTTGACTCGCAACCCGGCGATCTACAGCGCGTTTCTCGATGGTCTAAAAGGCGTCGAACGCAGCGGCGTCAAAGTGCAAACGCATGGACCAGAACGCCAGGTGTTCGATCTTCGCGTGGTTCCGATCGGCAGGGAAACGGAAAGGGACCTGAAGGCGCGCTCGGCGTTTTCTTCGACATCACCCGCACCGAACGGCTCGAGACTCGTCCGGCAGGAATTTCTTTCAAACGTTTCGCACGAACTGCGCACGCCACTCACCGCGATCATCGCGTTTGTCGAAACACTCGAAAACGGTGCGATGGAAGATCCGGAAAGTTGCGCAACGGTTCCTTTCGATCATTCGCAAAAACGCGTCGCGAATGCATGGTCTGATCGACGACATTCTCGAGCTCACGGCGATTGAAGGCGGCAACGTGACGTTGCGCGCTGCGACCGTTGATCTGCATGAATTGGTTGACGGAGGTCTGCGCGTCGCTCGCGGCGAAAGCCGCGGCTCAGAATGTCACGCTCGCAAACAGGTCGAGCCGGACACAACGGTCTACGCAGACTGCGCGCCGGCTCGAACAGATGCTCACGAATCTGATCGACAACGGCATCAAGTTCAGTCGCGACGGTGGCACCGTGACGATCCGTCATGAATCGGGAACGCGCGATCAGATCTTCGTCGAGGACAACGGCGACGGCATTCCGGCGCAGCATCTGGAGCGGCTTTTCGAGCGTTTTTACCGGGTTGACCGGGCCCGCTCGCGCGACATGGGCGGCACCGGACTCGGGCTGGCGATCGTGAAGCACCTGGCGCTGCTGCATGGCGGCGAGGTGACCGTCAATTCTGAGCTCGGAAAAGGCACGATTTTTACGATCCACCTGCCAAAACGCTAAAAAACTGCTCGATTTTTGCACCGCACCAACAGGCGTAAAACAATGTTGTCAGCCGGGCCGGTGTTTGCCATAATGCGTCTGCCGATTTCTTGCCCTCCGGTCAAGTCCCCGACGCCCCCAGAAGACCTCAAGAACTACTCACCAGTTAGTCGTTAAGAAAACAGACTAGCGTCTGGGGAGAAAGATTATGCGAATCCGACGAGCCGTTCGTTACTGTGTCGACATTCGTTGAATGGATTGGCTGGAGCAGCATGGTAAGAGCTGTGGTCACAAGCATCGATGTTGGGTGTTGTTGTCGTTTCGGTCATGCACTACATGGGTGTGCCCGTGCCCGATGCCGCATGACCTGCTTAACGGACTGTCGAAATTGGCAAAAATCCTGTCATAAGAGGAAAACGATTGAGCACGGAGTTTGGTAAGGCCTACGAGGTGCTGGGAGTAAAGCCCGGTGTTTCAGTTCGGGAATTGAAAGCGGCACATCGTGACCTCGCCAAGGTTTGGCATCCCGATCGGTTCCTTCACGACCCGCGTCTACAGCAAAAGGCGCAGGAGAAGTTGAAAGAGATCAACGAGGCTTACGAGCAGTTGATCTCACGGAAAGCGACGCGCGAAGACCCGCGCCGACCGCCACCTACGCGACGCAACCGCCAGTGGCACGGCGTCAGTGCGAGCATCGCCGCTCGCATGGGTCTGGACTGGCGCGTTCTGATGTTTATGGCGGTGTTCGCGGTGACCATCAGTGCTCTTGCTTCGGAACTCGTCGAAACCGTGCTCGCGCGACATAGAGATCGCCAGCTTGAAAACGCTGAACAAGTCTACCGCTCCTGACTCGACCGAGACTGCTTCTCGAACCGATCAAATCGAAAGCCGTCGGATCCGTCGAAGAGGCCAGCGCTAGACTAGCTACACCTGACGTCCGTCGATTGGCCGCTTGCAACCGTGACGGTCGTAATCGATCCGCAACTGGTTTACTCGCAACACCCGACTGTCCGTTGAAAACGCGAATGACTTATTCCAACGGCAGCCAGCCGCATGGTTACTGCAACGCTCGCCACCCTCCAAAGACTGACCGTCAAGCTCGCCAGCGAATGCGAACCGGCAAAAAGATCTCGGCTTCAAGTCATTTGCTAAGCGCGTCGGCCTCTAGAAGGTGAACACGAGTTGCGGTTGCCAGCGATAAGTCGTTGGCGCAAAGTCGCCGAGCGGCACGAAGAAGTTTGGAAACTGTCCGCTTCGCCGCAACGAGTTCTGTATGTAGATCAGGTTCTGGAAAGTCACTCTCCGAGAGATACCGTAATCAAACCGAAAGTGGTGTGTGCGGATGTTGACGCCGGTGTTTGTTCCGAGGTCGTCATCTGTCAACTGTGAGATCAGCGCATTCGCGCCTTTGATCGCGAAGACGTACGGAACAACATGTCGCCGCGTTTAGTGATCCGGCCAACTTGCAGCGACGTGAGCATCGCGTCGCGCTCGTTGATACCGGTTGCGACGTTTCGCGCGAAATGCAGATTGAACTGCACGGGATAATCGTGGTCGCCATGTTTGAAGCCGGCGTAATTCAGGCGATAAGTGACGCGGGCAACCTGGAAACCGGGCGCAGTGTAGATCGCGCCGCCGGGGGTTGTCGTAGCGTTGCCGGTGCCTGTAAGCGGGCCGGAAAGAGCGAGCCCGAGTCCTGGTTGGACCAGCAGTACCAGGCCATCCTGAGTTGAAGCGAGTTGGATCTGATTGGGTTGGCGATAGATTTGAATGTCGCCGCCGACTTGACTGGACCATCGCTCGTTGAACGTTTGGTTCACCAGCAATCCCTGATGAAACAGGTTTGCGGATCGACCGGTCGAGCCGATCACGGCGCCGGCCCTCGCCAGCGGGCTGTTGGGTTGAACAACAGCGACGACTGGGTTTGTGAGAATGTATTGTCCGGCGCGGAAGTCAAGGTTCGCGATTCGCAGCGGGTTCTTTTTTAGCGAGAGCGTGTATCGCTCGTTGAAGCCATTGAAGCGAATGTCGTCGTCGAAAAGAAATCGCGAGTTATCGGCGAAGACGTTGGGCACGCGACCGGCGTGAAGTTGAAGCTGTTTAGTTGGACGATACTCGATCCAGATCTCGCTCAGCGAAAACGGTGGTCGTGCGCCAAGCGACGCGAAATCCTGGTTCGTTGACAACGGATTGTTAACAGGGCCGGTGGCAAGTTGCGCGTGGAATTTCAGGTTTTCGTAAATGTCGGCGTCTAAATTAAGGCGGAAACGATAACGAACTCGGGCGTTCTGCACGTGGTCGAGCGGTGGATCCGGCGGCCGTGTTGATTCGCGGAAGATGCCGTCGAGGCGCAGGCGAAAGTCGCCGCTGAGTCGAATCGGTCCGATCTTCTTGACGTCGCCTTCGACTTTGGCAAGACGCTGTTCAACGGTTGTCGCTTGCGGCTCGGCGGCAACCACCTTAGTCGACTCAATTTCTTTCACCGGTTGAACGGATAGCTTTTCCAGTAACGCCTGAATTGCCTGTTGTTGCTCGGAAATCGTCTTTTGTAATTGATCTAATTTGGCGTTTTGGCGTTCCAGTTCACTCTCGAGGACTCGAATGCGCTCGTTGACAGTCGGATCGGATGGATCCGTGGGCTTGATTTGTTCCTGTGCCAGGGCAGGCTGCGAGGCAAACACGATCATGACGATCAGTAACACGGATTTCATCATTGGAATCCTCGGTTTGGTTGGTTGGTTCTAAGAACGCCGTAGGATATGACGCCAGTCTTAACTTTGTCTTGCTGCTACATTACAACGATGTGAACAGGAGCCGCGAAAAGGCCTCTTTGTGACTCGTCGTTGACAATAATCTTCAGCGGCGCTTACTATTTTTGCGTTCAGTAAATCTTCTTCCTGCTCTTCCTGCATACGAAACGATGCTTCTTCAGGAAGTTACGACCGTAACAACACAGACTGTCGGCAGCCCTATTACAGCCTATTGGCCGGTAATGGTCTTCTTCTTTGTGGCCATTATCTTTCCGGTTTTGCCCATTGTGCTTGGACGGTTCCTGCGGCCAATCAATTACGGAAAAGACAAGATGCGGCCGTACGAGTGCGGCATCGATCCGACCACCGAAGCGCACGAGCGATTCACTGTGCGCTACTACATCGTAGCGATGCTTTTTTTGATTTTCGATGTCGAGACGATTTTCCTGCTGCCGTGGGCGATAATCTTCATGGGCGACGACTTCTCGTTCACGAAGTTTGCGCTGATCGAGATGTTTGTATTCATTGGAATCCTGGTAGTTGGTTATTATTACGCGTGGCGCAAGGGCGCGCTCGAGTGGGCGTGACCCGCCTTAATTTATGGCTGAACACGAAGAGGGATTTGTACTAACCACCGTCGATTCGATCATGAACTCGATTCGGCGCAGCGTCGGCGCGAAGACGGTTGATCTCGCGGCGCCGGTGGTCAACTGGGCGCGCAAGTCAGCGCTTTGGCCCATGACTTTTGGTCTCGCCTGTTGCGCCATCGAGATGATCGCGACCGGTGCGGGACGCTTCGACATCGACCGCTTCGGTGCGGGCGTGTTTCGTCCGAGCCCGCGACAAAGTGACTTGATCATAATCGCCGGCACGGTTACTTTGAAGATGGGCCCGGTCGTCCGTCGCGTGTACGACCAGATGCCCGAGCCGAAATGGGCCATCGCCATGGGCGCTTGCGCTTCGACCGGCGGACCATTCGACTCGTATTCCACCATGCAAGGTGTCGATCGGTGTATTCCGGTCGACGTTTATATTCCAGGTTGTCCGCCGCGGCCCGAAGCGCTCCTCTATGGCCTGATGCGTTTGCAGGACATCATCATGCGCGAAGCGCCGTCAGCGTATATCTTTGATAGCGACGGTGCCGTCCACCGGCAACGTCAATTCGAAGACGAAGAGGCTGCCTTAACAGCCTGACTTTCACCCCAAATACTCTCTCTCTCCAAACGCGAAGTCGTAAAGGAGACAACACGTTGAATAACAGAGTAATCCTCGCCTTGCTATTGTCATTCTGTACATTCCTGCAGGTGGTGGGACAAACGACATCTGCCGGCAATCAGGACGACGTAGTCCGAATCACCACCAATCTCGTGCAAATCGACGCCGTCGTGACGAAGGATGGTAAACCTGTTCGCGATCTGAAGGCTGAAGATTTCGAGATTTACGAAGACGGGCGTAAGCAAACAATTACTAACTTCGCTTTCATTTCAAATCTTCCCAATGCTCCGCGTCCTGTTTCGCCGACTGCTGCAAACACAGCAGGCGTTCCTCCGGCCGGTCCGATACAACGTGACGTCGCGAGGCGAACGGTAGCGATCGTTGTTGACGACCTGGGTATGTCGGCGGAGAGCATGGCTCACGTTCGTCGCCAGATACGCAAGTTCATTGCTGAAGAGGTCCAACCAAATGATCTTGTAGCTATTATCCGGACCGCCGGCGAGATGGGCGCCCTGCAACAGTTCACAAACGACAAGCGAGTGCTGAACCGCGCAATAGAGCTGCTGCGCTGGAACCCTTGCAGCCGTCTCGGATTAGCGACTTTGATCCGCGGCGAGCAGCTAGACACCAGGTTGCATTGGTAACACTCCCGAGCGGACGCTAAGAGGTTTGCGCTTCATCCTCGATGCGATGGGCCGTCTTCCCGGCCGCAAGTCGATGATCCTCATGACTGACGATCTACCCATTCGACGAGAGGAGCGCAACACTGAAGGAGCAGAGTCCGTGATGCTCGGTGGTGACGTCAGAAATTACGGCGGCTGGTTGCAGAAGATTGCTGAAACAGCGATCCGTTCGTCGGTCGTGATCTACTCGGTTGACACGCAAGGTCTGCAGTACACCGGGATCACCGCTGCTGATGGGCTCCGCGGTATGGGCAATGTCCCGGGCATCGCGGGCACCAACGATGTCCCGGCACGTTCAGCGCAACTGGGTATGATCTCCGCACGCTCACGAACCCTGATTTCGCGCGCTGAGGGTAGTTTACAGAATCGCACAGCGAACGGGAGGCTTCCAGGTTCGCAATTCTAACGGCTTTCAACTCGACCGCATTTACGAAGATCAGGGTGGTTACTATCTGCTCGGTTACCGGCCCACTGAGGAAACTTTCAACCGTAAATTCCATCAGATCAAAGCAAAAGTAAAACGATCCGGAATGACACTGCGAACGCGCGCCGGTTTCTTTGGCGTTAGCGAAGAAGAGGCAAACAGCGGGCGTCCGGTTATCAGGGACCCAATAAACCTCGCGTTGCTCTCTCCCTTCGGCGCGCAGGATCTCGAGTTTGCTCTGAACTCTTTCTTTGCGAATGGAAAGAATGACGGTTCAATGATTCGCTCGTTTATTTATCTCAACGCGGCGGATCTTAGCTTCACCTCTGTCAATGGTCAGCGCGAAACAGTGCTCGAGATACACGGTGCAGTATTCGGCGACAATGGGGCCGTTATCGATCGTGTCAAACGCGACATCGTGCTGAGCATGGGCGAGGCCCAATTCCAACAGGCGATCCGCGACAACCTGCCTGACGCAGTGCGACTCCGGTTCGACATCCCCGTGAAAAAGCCAGGCTCCTATCAAGTCCGAATTGCAGTGCGCGATCGAACGTCGACGAAGATTGGATCAGCAGGCCAGTTCGTGGCCGTGCCTAATCTGAATGATCAGCGACCAGCTGTGTCGGGCATTGTATTGCGCGGTGTTAGTCAGGCTAGTACGCCAACTGCCGTGCTGGCGAATCCTTCTGCCAGACGTTTTGTCGTCAACTCCGATCTCTACTTTGGGTTTGTAATTTACAACGCCGCACTCAACCAGGCGACGCAGTTACCAAACCTGACGATAGAGACTAAACTAGTTCGCGACGGCAATGTCGTCGGGCCATCGTCGGAGATCCCGCTCGACCTTAAGAATCAGGCAGACCTTTCGCGCCTGTTCGTTAACGGCTCGCTTCGTTTGAATTCGGCACTCGAGCCCGGCGACTACTATCTTCAGGTCGTGATTACCGACAAAGCGACAAGAGCCAAGCAGTCCACGATGACACAATGGGTAGACTTCGAGATTGTGAAGTAATTCTTGATCATTATTTCTGTTCCGAGTACTTTTCTAAGTAGGGGTTTTTTGAGGAGCATAAATATGAGAAAAATACACGTTATATCGATGGCCGTTCTGGCCGTCACTGCGTTTGTCGGTACATCGACCGTCGCAAGCGCACAAACCAAGAGACGGACTACGACGACGAGACGAGTCGTACCGCTGGTCCCGGTCGGAACTGATCTAAAAGTTCGTATCAACGACACTCTTTCCAGCAAGGATTCACGCATCGGCGATCGTTTTACCGCGACCGTGGTCGACCCCAGTCGTTTCGACGAAGCGAAAGTCTTCGGACACGTCAGCTCGATTAAGAAGTCAGGCAAGGTCAAGGGCCGGACGAGCATGAATCTCGCATTCGATAGTATCGAGTTGCGTGATGGTCGCAAGGGCGTGTTGCATGGCTTCGTGACGCGGGTTTATGGCGATGACTCTGGAAAAGCAGATAACGAAGGTGGCATCGAGTCAGGCAGCCGGACTAATCAGACGATTAAACGAAGCGGAATTGGCGCAGGCGTCGGCGCGATCATCGGCGGCATCGCCGGCGGAGGCAAAGGCGCGGCGATCGGTTTGATCGTCGGTGGCGCCGGCGGCGCGGGTTCGCTGGCCGTGCAGGGAAGCAAGGAGTTGAAGATCGAGTCGGGCACGGAGATGCTGGTCCACGTAACCCGGTAATCTCGATTAGGCCGAATTTGAACGACGCGGGGAAGGGGAGACGCGGGGACACGGAGAAGATTCTCCGCGTCTCCGCGTCTCCCCTTCCCCGCGTCTTTTTCCGGCAAGCGGAAGAAACACCACTCCAACCGCGTCTAAGATTACGGGTGTGATTAGTGGGGGACCAAATGGAGCGGCGCGCGGCAATGGCTGAGCAGCTTATAAACGGACAGGTTATTGAAGCCTGCCAGCAGGGCGACCGCGACGCCTTTCAGTGCCTGTTTGAAGCTTACAAAGACAAGGTCTTCTCCATTGCCGTCTATTCTTCCGGTGGCGATCGAACGCTCGCCGAAGACGTCACCCAACAGGTCTTTTTGAAGTTGTTCACAGCCATTCGCCAGTTTCGGGGAGACTCGGAGTTTACGACGTGGCTGTACCGCCTGGTGGTCAACGCGTGTCTTGACGAGCGGCGCAAGCGCAGGCGCTGGCTGCCATGGGACACAACGCAAACGACGGTCGCGATGAATCAAGTGAGCGAGAAGAAACCGCAGGAGCGACAGTACGCGCGGCTCGAAGTAGCAGAGGCGGTGAGGCATGCGATTGAAGAGTTGAAGCCGAAGTTTCGTTTACCGATCTTGTTGAAGTACATCGAAGGTTTGTCGTACGAGGAGATTGCGGCAGTGATGGGATGTTCGAAGGGGACTGTGGCGTCGCGACTGAATCGCGGTCACAGCCAGTTGGCGAAGCGATTGTCGCACTTGAACAATCCGGCGTTATGGGGTGAGTAATGTTTTCGAAACACGTAACAAAAGATATTTCAGCTTATTGTCATGGAGAGCTTTCGACTGAAGCTTCGAAGCAGTTTGCAGAGCATATTATTTCGTGTGTCAGATGTAGAACAAAGTTTGAAGAAATCAAATTAGGGATCAAGTTGGCCGAACAACTGCCGCAACTGACCGCGCCCGATTCGTTGTGGCATGAGGTTGAGTCGGCGCTTGGTCGCGATGAAGCGCCGGCCCGTGTTGTGTCAGTGAGGCCAGCATCGTCATGGCGTCTGCGAATGGCGGTGGCGGCGATGGTGCTTGTCGCTCTGGTTCTTGGTGTGTGGCTCTATAACACTCAACCGGGTCCGCAAAGTGGTTCCGGCAAAGCGTGGCTGGTAACGCGGCTGGGTGGTACGCCGAAGATCGGATCTGAAAGTATTTCTTCGCGTGGTTCGCTATCAGTCGGCGAGTGGTTGGAGACAGACGGAAGTTCACGCGCGCAGATCGCTGTGGGAACGATCGGCAATGTTGAGATCGATGAGAACACTCGCGTCAGACTTTTGGAGACGCAGCCGACAGAGCATCGACTTGAGCTGGCGCGTGGAAAGATGAGTGCGCAGATTTGGGCGCCGCCACGGTTATTCTTTGTCGATACGCCGTCGGCGGTTGCAGCAGATCTTGGTTGCGCGTACACGTTGTCGGTTGACGATAAAGGCGATGGACGTTTGAGCGTTACGTCGGGTTGGGTAGCGTTGCAGGCGAAGGAGCGTGAGTCGATCGTGCCGGCCGGCGCGTCATGCGAAACGCGACTCGGCACCGGGCCGGGCACGCCGTACTTCGACGACTCGACCCTCGAATTTCAACAAGCGCTAAACAAGGTCGATTTCGACAACGATCCGGCAAACCGGACGGCGGCGTTGAAGTCGATGTTGGACCACTCGCGCAAGCAAGACACGCTTACACTGTGGCATCTGCTGCCGCGTGTTAATGACAGCGACCGCGTACTCGTTTACGAGAAAATGGAAGGCTTTGCTGCACCTCCGCCCGGCGTTACGCGTGACGGCGTGTTGAAGTTGGACCAGAATATGATCGAGATATGGCGAGTTTCGCTTGAGGGAGGTTGGATACTTAACGGCGGTGGCAAAGGACTTCCGAAAGGCGACAAGAAGTCGCTAAAGAGTTGGTTTGATCTGAAGTTGAAAGATTCGGAGAAGAAGAAATGAAAGCGCGGCTGCTCAAGATCGTTAAGTGGGTTTTGATCGTCGTGGCGTGTTTGTTTGTGCTCGCGCAATTCAAGCGGCCAGCGAAGACAAATCCGGCGATCGATTCCGCGCAGGCGCTCGAGGCGCACATGCAGCTCGATCCGAAAATAGCCGCGATTCTCGATCGTTCTTGTAATGATTGTCACTCCAACAAGACCCGCTGGCCATGGTATGCGAACGTAGCGCCGATATCATGGTTCGTGATCGATCACGTGGACGAGGGCCGTAGTCATATGAATTTTTCCGAGTGGGGCACGTACACGGCGGAAGAGAAGAAAACGCACCTGGGCCAATTCTGCGAACTGGTCACTGAAGACTGGATGCCGCTCCCTTCCTACCTACCGCTGCATCCCGATGCGAAGCTAAGTGCCGAAGACAAGAAAGTGATTTGCGATTGGGCCGCCGCGGAACGCGAACGCGTACGCGTACGCTAGAGATGACTCGTATCGTTTACATTTAACACCCTCACAAACCCATCCGCTCGCAATTCAAATCTCGTAATCCCGCAATTTGAACTCGAGATCCACACGGGTTTGAGGTCGGGGGCGTCGAGGGCGCCCATCAGGTGGAGGGCGAGGATGCAGATCGTTCCGGTGTGACTGAAGACGACGATGCGTCCACCCCGGTTTGCCAAGATGATTTCGTCGAGCTTGTTACGCGCGCGGTCCAGGAGTTGGCGATAACTCTCGCCGCCGGCGAGAACATGTTCAAAGTCGCGGCGAAGGAGTGCAGCGTACTCGTCCGGGTGCTGTTGTGCGGCGTCTTCGAAAGTTAGACCTTCCATCACACCCACGCTGCGTTCGCGAAACGCGTCGGTGGTGTTAATCGGTAGATGCGTTAAGGTCGCCAGTGGACGGGCCGTTTCGACAGCACGCGCGAGGTCGCTCGAGTAGATCGCCGTTATCGAATCGTTTTTGAGGACTTCGGCGGTTGCGGTTGCTTGTTTTCGTCCACGCGGTGAGAGCGGTGTTGCTGTGTGGCCACCGAATCTTCGCTCAGCGTTTCCTTGCGATTGGCCGTGGCGGATCAATAGGACGTACGTTGACTGGGCCATTAACAAGATGAGCTTTGCCCTTAGTGCTTGGTTCTTTGTTAGTCAGTTGTCAGTGGTCAGTAGTAGTTCCACATTCACGTAGAACCACTGACTACGGACAACTGACAACTGACAAAAACTCGAAGTACAAAGCACCAAGTACTAAGTACGCTAAACGGTTACATGCGAGTCTTCAGTAGTCTCGGCGTCTGCCTTCAACTTCTCGGCCTGATAATGAGCCGTCAGCGCTTCGATGAAGGGGTCGAGGTAGCCCTCCATCACCAGGTCCAACTGGTGAATCGTCAAACCGATGCGATGATCGCTAACGCGATTGTCCTTGAAGTTGTACGTGCGAATCTTTTCTGAGCGATCGCCGGAACCGACCATCGAACGACGCTCGCTCGCGAGGGCATCGTGCTGCTTCTGCTCTTCCAACTCCTGCAAGCGGGCTCGCAGCACGCGCAACGCTTTGTCGCGGTTCTTGATCTGCGACTTCTCATCCTGCATCGAAACAACGACGCCGGTCGGCAAGTGCGTCATACGCACCGCCGAGTACGTTGTGTTTACTGACTGCCCACCTGGACCAGACGAACAGAACGTATCGATACGCAGATCTTTCGGATCGATCTTGACGTCGACCTCTTCAGCCTCAGGAAGCACGGCAACCGTGATCGCTGACGTGTGAATGCGTCCACTCGCTTCCGTTTGCGGCACACGCTGTACGCGATGAACTCCGGATTCGTGTTTCAACCGCGAGTACACTTTGTCGCCTTCAATCAGGACGATCGCTTCTTTCAAACCTCCGATTCCGGATTCAGACGCTTCCAACACTTCAAACTTCCAGCGCTGCTTCTCCGCGTAACGCGAATACATCCGGACCATCTCCGCGGCGAACAGCGTTGCTTCGTCACCACCCGTTCCGGCCCTGATTTCGAGAATCACGTTCTTCTCGTCGTTCGGATCGGTCGGGATCAGCAGGAGTTTGAGTTCGCGATCCGCGTCGTCGAGTCGCGTTTGCAGACTCTCCAGTTCGAGCCGCGCCATCTCGCGCATCTCTTCGTCGTCAGACGTATCAAACAACTCGCGAGCGCCGTCCAGCTCGCTCTTCAGACCCTTCCACTGTTGAAACTTATGTACGACTTCTCCAAGCGTGCGATGTTGTTTCGCCGCTTTGCCATACGCAGAAGGATTCGACAGCAATTCGGGAGATGACATTTCCTGCGTCAACTCGGCGTAACGATTTTCGATTTGTTCCAGCTTATCCAACATACAAGAACCTCACGCCCACGTTATGAAAGCGGTGCCGGCTGCGGTTCGGCATTCCGCGGCTCAAGTTTCAACGACTCTTTGAGAGCCTCGATCGCGACTTCCAGTTGCTGATCGTCCGGCTCCTTCGTGGTGATGTTCTGGAGCCACACGCCTGGTCGCGTCATGAACTTGAAGAACCAGCTGCTTTCCTTCTTCGCCGACAAACGGATGATCTCGTACGAGAGACCGGCAACCAGCGGCATCAACGCCAACCGGATCAGAAAATTCAGCAACAACGAATCAAACTTGATTACCGAGAACAACACGATCGCGACCAGCATCACGACCATCAGAAAACTCGTGCCGCAACGCGGATGCTGACGCGGCTGTGGCCGTGCGTTGTCGACCGTGAGCGGCAGACCCGCTTCCCACGTGAAGACCGTTTTATGTTCCGCGCCGTGATATTGAAAGACGCGCCTGATGTCCTTCAACAGCGAGAAAGTGACGATCATGATCAGAAAGAACGTCATGCGGATCATTCCGTCGATCAGGTTGAAGCCGACCGACGGGCGGACCGGATGAAGATATGTTCGAACGCTGGTCCATGTGCGTGTGTACCATGCCGGTTCAGTAGCGACGGGATTGGCAACAGCATCCGAACTGGGTCCTGGAGTAGCCGTGCTCACCGCCGGAGCCGGAGGCGCCGCGGCCCAACCGGCAGCGATGAACAGCGCGTTCGTCAGTAACAACGGCGCGGCGACGAAGAGCAGGATGTTGAAGATGAGCGCGAACACGATCGAACCAGCCGCGGCGGCCGTCGTTCCTGTTTTCAACTCGTCCTTCGGTTTTCGCTCCGTCGGGACCGGGAACAAGCCCGGCACTGCGCCAGTCAATCCGGCAAAGTCGCCTTCACCCTCAATCACTGCCGGTGACAATGCGACCTTAACTTCCTTCTCCTCAGCTTCTTCGGCTTCAGCGAAAGCGACGTTCGCGGAATAGTTCAGGGCCTTAATTCCGAGACCCATCGACTGGATGAGCACGGCGCCACCACGCAATACGGGTAGTTTCAGTAGCGGATACTTGTCGCTCCACTTGGGCAGCGGCGCCGCAATGTTGACGATCGTGCCGTCCGTTTTACGCACGGCAATCGCATAGGCGTTGGGAGTTCGCATCATCACGCCTTCGATAACGGCCTGGCCGCCGACAATCAGATCTCGTTCCGGTGTGCTCATATTTGGAATCCTGAATCAGCCGCGAAAACACTAACGCCGGCGGTTGCTGGAAGTCGCTTCTTCAGAATGCAGGAGAAACGACCGACCAAACTACGCCGGCGATTAAGAGTTGCTGTAGCTAATGCTGGTTGCGCAAAACCATTGGATAAAGCAGTTTACTGAGCGGTAGCGGCACTCCGATTACTGGGCGCTGGTTGCGCCCTCGGTTGCGGTTTTCTTGCCATAGCGCTTGTTGAACCGATCCACGCGTCCCGCGGTGTCGACCAGTTTTTGCTTACCGGTAAAGAAGGGGTGGCAAGCCGAGCAGATTTCGACGTGCAGGTCGCCTTTTTTGGTCGAGCGAGTCTTGAACGTCTCGCCGCAAGCGCAGCTAACGGTAATTTCTACGTATTCCGGATGAATTCCTGGTTTCATTTAGTGATCACTCTCTGATAGCGGCATTAGGCCGCGATTTCAAACAAGTCATGATAGGGTTCGGTGTGTAAAACCGTCAAGTTAACCAATGAGAACACGGATTTTACGAATAAAAGGATTACCCCGTGGCGCGTATTAAGATCGCTTGCTATAATCCGCCCCGTCGGTCAAAGCTTTCTCTCATTAGCAGTAACACTGTGTGCTTTATCAGTGCGATCGTCGAACCCGTCTGAGACTTTTATGACATTGAGGGGCGATGATCACTGAGATCGCAGTGTAAGTGTGAACGCGCCACTGCCTATGTCGGAGGACACCAAACAGCCTGGCTCTGAAGGGCCTATCCGGCCGGACGACGGAACGATATCCGATTCGTCCGGGACGCCCTCTCCCTCCGCTATTCCACCAGCAGGTGAACTCGCAGGCGCTGACGCCGAAAAGGCGGCGATGGTCGAACAGGCTAAATCGCGCGTCGCTGCCGTCAAAGAATCGCTGGCCTCGGAAAAACCAGCCGAGGCGACTGGACAGGGCGCACCCAAGCCTCCAGTAAAGAAGAAAGAAGAAGGCCCGAAACCGACTGACGCTTCCAATCATCCGCTCGTAAAGCATCTGAAAGCGAAATTCGGAGAGGCTATCGGAGATGCTTCCGAGTTTATCGGTCAACTTTCCGTTTACGTCGATCGCGAACGAATAGTCGAGGTCTGCGACTTTCTGAAGCGCGACGAGAAAACGCCGTTTGATTATCTTTCTGACCTGACCTGCGTTCACTATCCCGACCGCGGCGACGTTTCCTTCGAAGTCGTCTACAACCTGTTTTCGATTTCCGCTAACGAGCGCGTTCGGCTGAAAGCAAAAACCAGCGAGGATGACGCCATCGAGAGCGTAACCGGCGTGTGGCCGGCGGCGAACTGGCTCGAACGCGAGGTTTACGATCTGTTTGGGATTCGCTTCGCGAACCATCCAGACCTGCGACGTCTTTTACTACCGCCGGACTGGGAAGGGTACCCGCTGCGCAAAGATTTTCCGTTGGAGTTTGTCGAGAATGCGTGGACCGAACAACATCTGCCGGAGATGACGGACGTGCAGATGGAGCAGTTGCACCAACGACGCGCTTACGGGCTCGAGCTTTTGTCAGTGCCGCAGGAACGAATGATGCGCGACATCTTTCGGGGCGGCAAGGAAGTGATGCCAAAGGACAAGTAATTCGTCAGTGGCCAGTTGTCCGTAGTTAGTTGTGTCAAAACCACTGACTACTGACCACTGACTACTCACCAACGAGAAATGACTCCGAAAGAGATCGCCGCCCATTACGACGCCAAAGTATTCGATTCGCCGGACGCGGCGACTGGCGCCGGATTCGTTTTAGGCGAAACTGCTGAACCGCGAAACGTTTGGAACAAAGCGAGCGCCGCGAGTGCGATCGTGTTGAAGCTGAGCGACGCAAAGAAGCGAGGCGAGGTGGAAGAGATTGGTTTGGTGATCGAACCGTGGCGCGTCACGGGTTGTTATAAAGCTACGAATCATACGAATTAGATCAAATGCATCAGGTAGAAATCGCGACAACTCAAGAGACATTGCTCGACAGCCCAGAGATGGTGCTGAACATGGGCCCGCAACACCCGTCAACGCACGGCGTGCTGCGCGTTGTTCTCCGGCTCGACGGCGAGACGGTTATCGATCTCGATTGCGACATCGGCTACCTCCATCGCGGAATGGAGAAGATCGCCGAAAACCGCATGTACACGATGATCGCGCCTTACTGGGACCGCCTCGATTACATCGCCGCCGTCTCGAACGGTCTCGTCTGGGTTGAAACGGTCGAACAAATGATGGGACTCGACGTCCCGGTCCGCGCACATTACCTGCGAACGATCCTGACTGAACTAAACCGCATCGCGTCGCACCTGCTCTGGCTCGCAACACACGCACTCGACATCGGCGCAGTCACCGTACTGCTCTGGGCGCTCCGCGAACGCGAAGAGATTCTCAAGATTTTCGAACGACAGTTCGGCGCGCGTTTGACATGTCACGCCTGGCGTGTCGGCGGCATGCCAAACGACGCCTACGACGATTTCTATAAAGACGTCAAACAGTTCGTTAACAATTTTCCGAAGCGCATCGACGAATACGAAACCGTTCTTTCCGAAAATCGCATTTGGTTGAGCCGCACAGTCGGCATCGGCATCATCTCCGCGGAAGAAGCCATCGCGATCGGTCTGTCAGGTCCGGCGCTACGTGGTTCCGGTGTTGCCTGGGACGTGCGGAAGTCGCGGCCCTACGCTGCCTACGCTGACATGGATTTTGATATTCCACTTGGCGAGAACGGCGATACATACGATCGATATCTTGTGCGGCTTGAAGAGATGCGCCAGTCGCGACGCATCATCGATCAGGCTTTGGAAAACCTTCCCGATGGACCAGTCAACGCGAAGTTACCCAAAATCGTGAAGCCGCCTGTGGGCGATTACTATCACTCGATCGAAGGACCAAAAGGCGAGATCGGGTGTTACCTCGTTTCTGACGGCACCGCGCAGCCGTGGCGCGTCCGCGTGCGGCCGCCGTCATTCATTAATCTTCAGGCGTTGAGGCAGATGTCCATCGGACACCTCGTCGCCGACGTGGTCGCAATTATCGGAACGCTCGACATTGTGTTAGGAGAGATTGATCGGTAAAGGGCGTTGAACTTAGCGCTTTGTGCTTTGTACCTGGTTCTTTGTCAGTGGTCAGTTGTCCGTAGTCAGTTGGTAGCGTCCGCATTCAGGCAGAACCACTGACTACGGACAACTGACCACTGACAAACAAAGAACAAAGCACCAAGTACAAAGAACGAAGTACCAAAGAACAAATGTTGCTACTGGCCCCGGTTGATGTACTGAACGAGCTGCTGCTGAGGTTTTTCAGCGCCGAAACGGTGAACTATTTTCTCTGGCCGCTGATTCAGATCGGCCTCGTTGTGACTTTGGTTGCGCTGTGGGTCGCTTACGCAACGTATCTCGAGCGCAAGATTTCAGCATTTATTCAGGCACGACTCGGTCCGATGCGTGTTGGACCATGGGGACTGCTGCAACCAATCGCCGATGGTTTGAAGCTCTTAACTAAAGAAGACTTCATTCCTGAGAAGGCAGATCGCTGGATCTTCTTTTTCGCGCCGTATATCGCGGTTGCTTCGGCGTTTATTGTCTTTTCGGTGATTCCGTTTGGACCAGACTGGGCCGTGATTGCCGACGTCAACATCGGGCTGCTGCTGGTTTTGGCGGTGTCGAGTGTGGGCGTGCTCGCTTTGATTCTCGCGGGCTGGTCGTCAAATTCGAAGTACGCGTTGTTGGGTGGATTGCGTTCGAGCGCGCAGATGGTTTCATACGAAGTGGCGATGGGATTGTCGCTGATCGGCGCGTTGATGTTTTCGCGAACCCTCTCGCTGTCCGGAATGGTCGCTGCTCAAGGATCGGATGCGATCTGGTACATCGTTTATCAACCCGCAGGTTTTTTGATTTTCCTGATCAGCGGCATCGCCGAAAACAATCGCGCGCCGTTTGATTTGCCTGAGGCGGAGTCGGAACTGGTAGCCGGATTTCACACTGAATACTCAGGCATGCGCTGGTCGCTGTTCTTTATGGCCGAGTACGCGGCGATGGTTGTGGTGACGGCCGTGGCGACGACAGTATATCTCGGCGGCTGGTACTTCCCGTTTGTTTATCGCCTCGAGGCCGCCGGTTATCACAATCTGTACGTGCTGGTGAGTGTGCTCGTCTTTTTGGTCAAAGCGTCGATCATTCTTTACATCTATTTCTGGTTGCGCTGGACGTTGCCGCGTTTTCGATACGATCAGTTGATGGACATCGGCTGGAAGTGGCTGATACCGTCGGCACTTATAAACATCGTGCTCTCCACGATTGCAGTCTTTGTCGTGCAGGCTTTAAATGGTTGGCGAGGCATCCAAACGATCGAAGCGCTCGATCGCGGGTTGAATCTGACCGCTACGGGTAAAGGAGTGATGATCGCCTTTGGGATTGCCGGGCTTTTCATAACGGCAGTGTTGCTCGCGAGAATCAACTGGCGCTCACGCGACTTTAACTTGAAGACGCAGCGTCGCAACATTCGATTGGTGAATGTGCCGAAGGGTAAACCCGCACGGGCGTGAATTTGAGAGGTATTTATGGCTTTAGTTAAAACCCCGAAACCGACGTTCGCGCAGAAGCTCAAACGCTTCTTCATGGTTGATCTCCTGAAGGGGATGGGGCTGACGCTGAAGTACAACCTCGGCGCGATCACCGACAAGGATGCCGTCGCGGGTAAGGGAATTTATACCGAACAGTATCCGAAAGTCCGTCCCGATGTGGCGCCGCGATTTCATGGCGCGCCGCGGTTGAATATGGATCCGGAGACGCACGACACGCTCTGTATTGCGTGCAATCTGTGCGCGATCGCTTGTCCGGAAGACTGCATCGATGTGATTGCGATGGATGTCGAGATCGTCGTTGCCGGCAAGCCGCGCCGAAAGAAAGTGCTCGACGAGTTTATCTTCGATACTTCGCGGTGCATGTTCTGTGCGCTGTGCCAGGAAGCGTGTCCAACGTCGTGCCTGGAGTTGACGCAGGACTTCGAATTGGCGACCTACTCGCGCGCAGGCTTCGTCTGGAACCGCGAAATGCTCGAGCAGGGACGCGAGACTGTTAAGTACACAAGTTAGAACTTTGTCCTTGGTTCTTTGTTTTGTCAGTGGTCAGTTGTCCGTTGTCAGTGGTAGTTTCAGCATTCACGGCAACCACTGACTACGGACAACTGACCACTGACAAAACAAAGAACCAAGCACTAAGTACAAAGCACTAAGTACAAACGATCATGAGACTTTCCGGCTACGAAGCCCTCTTCTTCTGGATCTTCGCGCTGGCCGCGATCTTCGCGGGGTTGTTGACCGTGATGGCGCGCAATGCTGTCCACAGTGCGCTGTTTCTGATCTCGTCTCTGGTTTCGGTGGCTGCGCTGTTTGTGCTGGCGGGCGCCGAGTTTATCGCGGGAGTGCAGATCCTGGTCTATGTCGGCGGCGTGATGGTCCTGTTTTTGTTCGTGATCATGCTCGTCAACGTCGGCGCGGAAGAAAGGGGCCGGGAAGAGATCTTCAATAAACAGAAGCAGGTAGCTGCGAGTTTGATCTTCTGTTTTCTGTTAGTCGCCGGAGTGCTGTACGCCGTAAGCGAGGGTTACAAGGGGATGCAGGCGCGCAATACTACTGCTCCCGAACTGATTGCGGCGCAACAAGCGCAACGGGATCGATCACTTGCCGTGGGAGCGACTCGCACGAGCCGCATTACTGACGACACCGAGAAAGTCGGAAGTAGTCTTTATCGATACGCGGCGTTGCCGTTTGAAATCGCGAGCGTGTTGCTGCTCGTAGCGATTATTGGTTCGGTGATGTTGGCGCGCACGCTGAAACAGGAAGTATCGGCGGACGACGTCGACCCCGAAACTTTGCAGGAAGAGGAAGCGCTCGATCCCGAACTCGCGAAGTTGGAGCCACGCTCGGAATAACATGCTCAACTTTTTCATCCCAACACTGGCGTTCTTGTTTCAACAAGCGTCAGGGAGCCGTCTGTCTCAGACGTGGGAGGCGGCAACGCATCCCGATCTCGCGAAGTTTCTCGTAATCGGCGCGCTACTTTTCATCATCGGCGTTGCGGGAGTTTTGACGCGGCGAAACATCATCGTAATCTTCATGTCGATCGAGTTGATACTCAACGCCGCGAACCTCAACTTCATCGCCTTCTCGCGCTACTTGCAGGAGACGGGAAACGTTAATGCAGTGGCGGGCCAGATCTTTACAGTGTTTGTGATCGTGGTGGCGGCGGCTGAAGCGGCGATCGGTTTGGGAATCGTGATCGCGCTTTATCGGAACAAGGAAACGATTTGGGTTGACGAGATTGATTTGTTGAAGTGGTGATTCTTTGTCCGTAGTCAGTTGTCCGTTGTCAGTTAGAGCAACAACGGACCACTGACAACTGACCACTGACATGTATAAATACATCTGGTTAGTTCCCCTGCTACCACTGATCGGCGCCGCGATTAACGGCTTACTTGGCCGGCGGTTACGCTTTTCAGAAAAATTGATCGGTGGAATTGCAGTCGGATCCGTGGCGCTGGCTTTCCTCATCAGCGTTGCGGCCGTGTATTCGTATGGCTTCGGCGGTCACCCGCATTGGCCCAATCCGTATCTCACAAGTCAGGACGGTTTTAGTTTCGACTGGATTCCCGGCGGCGCCGTGAGCGTCAATCACGGGACTGAAGCAAACCGTTACGAACTGCTGAACATAGAGTGGAGTTACCAGCTCGATCCGTTGTCTGCGATCTTCATGTTGATCGTGACGGGCGTCGGGTTGTGCATCTTCATCTTCGCGACCGGGTACATGCACGGCGAGACAGGCTTCTATCGCTTCTTTGCCTACATGGGCCTGTTTATGTTCGCGATGCTCGTGCTCGTGATGGGCTCAAACTTCCTGATGATGTTTGTTGGTTGGGAAGGGGTGGGTCTCTGTTCGTATCTGCTGATCGGTTACTACTTCGATCGTCAGGAGGCAGCGAACGCCTCGCGCAAGGCATTTATAACCAACCGTGTCGGCGACTTCGGTTTTGCCCTGGCGATCTTCGGCATCATCGCGACGTTTGGCAGCGCGCAATACACTGACGTCTTCAATCAGGCGAAATCGTATCCAGTTGAGCTACTGGGCCACTGGGGCATCCTTTCATGGATCGCGCTTGGACTGTTCATCGGCGCGTGTGGTAAGTCGGCACAACTGCCGCTGCACGTGTGGTTGCCGGACGCGATGGCGGGGCCGACGCCCGTATCCGCGTTGATTCACGCAGCGACGATGGTGACCGCGGGGCTTTACATGGTGACGCGCACCAACGTCATCTTCCAACATTCGCAGACGATGCTGCTCGTAGTCGCGCTCGTCGGCATGGGCACGGCGATCTTTGCTGCGATCATCGGTATCACGCAAAACGACATCAAGAAGGTACTTGCGTATTCAACTGTCTCCCAGCTTGGCTTCATGTTCATGGCAGCCGGTGTCGGCGCATTTGCCATTTCGATCTTCCACGTGATGACACATGCCTTCTTTAAAGCGCTGATGTTCCTGGGCGCAGGCAGTGTGATTCACGGCATGCATCACGAACAGGACATGCGTCGCATGGGCGGGTTGAAGAAGTACATGCCCTACACGTATTGGACGTTCTTTGCCGGGTGGCTGGCGATCTGCGGCATCATTCCGTTTAGCGGCTTCTGGTCCAAGGACGAGATTCTCTGGAACGCTGCTTCGACGACGTACATTCCACTGGGTTGGCTCGTGTGGCTGGTCGGCACGATCGCCGCAACGTGCACGGCGTTCTACATGACGCGTTTGATGGCGATGACGTTCTGGGGCAAGGAACGGTTCCGCGAGAAAGCCGAGACTCATGACATCCACGGCGAGCATGGACATGCCGCGCACGTGCCACACGAATCGCCGCGGTCGATGTGGATGCCGCTGGTTGTGCTGGCAGTGCTGGCGACGATCGGTGGGTTTGTTGGCATTGGACCGGCGTTCGAAGCTCACAGGTGCAAAACATCCCGGCGGCAATTTGAACATCGTCAATTGGCTGGATCCGATCATCTGGGATCCGGTAACCGGCGAGTTTCCGAAGGCTGGGGCTCACGGAGCTGTTGCCGAACATGCTGCACCCGCTCCCGCACCCGAAACAGCACCTCCGGCTTCAGCTCCGGAAACGGCACACGCGGAGACGCACTGGTTTAACCTGGCCCACGCCGTCGACAACGTGCTGCACAATCACTGGTGACGGAGTGGATATTCATCATCATCTCGCTGATCGTCGCCGGTATCGGCATCGGTCTCGGGCTGCTGTTCTACGTTAAGAGTCCACAACTCCCAGACATCTGGGCGCAAAGACTGCGGCCGCTTTACAACGCGAGCTACAACAAGTTTTGGGTTGACGAGTTTTACGGTTGGGCCATCACCCGCCGCGTGATGGATTCGGCGCGCGGCGTCTACGCCTTCGACTCGCGAATTGTCGACGGAATCGTTAACGGACTCGCCGCCGTGAGCCGCGGCATTAGCCTCGTCGTCGGCGCAGTGGATAAGTATTTCGTCGACGGCATCGTCAATGCGATCGCGGCGTTCGTCAAGCGGTTGATGTCCCCGTTACTGCGTGCGGCGCAAACCGGGTTCACGCAAAACTACGCGCTCGTGATGGTGTTGGGATTGATGATCGCCGTCGCAATTTTCTTCGCGCGCGATATCGCAACAATGCTGCGCCTGATGTTGACCGGATCATAGACTGAAAGTTTTCGCCAAATTCAAATGAGTAACCTGCATATTCTCTCCATTATCACCTGGCTACCGGCCCTTGGCGCCATCCTCATACTGGCGGCAATGAAAAAAGATCAGGGAAACCTGATTAAGAAGTTCGCCACCGCCTGGTTTGGTCTCGACTTCATCGCTTCGCTCTGGTTGTTGAAATACAACCGCAGCGCCGGTGGCATGCAGTTTCTCGAAGACCACCAGTGGATACCGGTCATCGGTGCGCGTTACCAGATGGGCGTCGACGGCGTCGCTGTGCTGCTGATCGTTTTGACGACGTTACTCGGTGCGATCGCGGCGCTTTCGTCGTGGGAATACATTAAGAAGCGCGAGAAAGAGTATTACGTATTGCTGCTGCTGTTGCAGACGGCGGTGATCGGCGTGTTCTCGTCGATGGATTTATTTCTGTTCTACCTGTTTTTCGAAGTGTCGCTCGTGCCGATGTACTTCCTGATTGGCGTTTGGGGTGGTGAGAACAGGCTGTACGCGGCGATCAAATTCTTCCTGTATACGCTGGTTGGATCGGTAGTGATGTTGTTCGGCGTTTTGAAGATGTACTTCCTGACGCAGGACACATCGTTAACGAGTCAGATCACGCACGAAACGGTCCAGTTGCTGGCAGGTAACAATGAAGCGGCCCAAATGGTCGCTAACAGTTTGCAGGCAGCAGCCGGCAACGGCACCGGCACGTTCAATATCCTCTACCTGCAAGCGGTGGGATCGGTGATGCCGATGGGCACGATGCAGATCCTTTTGTTCGTCGCGTTTGCGCTGGGCTTTGCGATCAAGGTGCCGATGTTTCCGTTTCACACGTGGCTGCCGGACGCACACGTCGAAGCTCCCACTGCGGGTTCGGTAATTCTCGCCGGCATTCTGCTGAAGCTGGGAACGTACGGGTTCTTTCGTTTCAACCTGCCGATGTTTCCGAAAGCGTCGATGGACCAGTCAAGCTGGGTCACGAGCTTTGGAACTTTTGGCGTGCGCAGCGTGGTGGTGTTTCTGGCGATCGTCAGCATCATCTACGGCGCCCTCGCGGCGATGTACTTCGTCGTTAAGAAAGACGGCGACGTGAAGAAGCTCGTCGCTTACTCGTCAGTGTCGTCGATGGGCATGGTGATGCTCGGGCTGTTTGCGATAAACCCAAACGGCGTGAACGGCGGCGTGATGCAGATGATCAATCACGGCATTTACTCAGGGGCGTTGTTCTTACTCGTCGGAATCATTTACGAGCGGCGCCACACACGTAACGTCGCGGAGTTTGGCGGTCTGTCGCATGTGATGCCGGGTTACGCCGCAATCTTTCTCGGCATGGTGATGACTGCGATCGGGCTGCCGCTGCTCGCCGTTTTCATTTCCGAGTTTCTGGCGCTGCGCGGCGCGTTTGAAGCGAATCCGTACTGGGCCGCGCTGGGCCGCGCTCGGAATCATTCTGAACGCCGGATACTTCCTGTGGCTCTATCAGCGAATGTTTTTCGGCAACATTGAAAATCCGAAGAACGAACAACTTACGGATCTGAATGTTCGCGAGTGGGCTTACATGGTGCCGCTGATGATCCTGTCGCTGTGGATCGGCGTCTACCCGAAACCGTTTCTTGAATACATTCAGCAACCCGTGAACGCGGTTGTGAAGCAGGTGCGGCCCGATTATCAGATTCCGGGAATGCAGCCGACGCCGCGCAACGGAACGCGCGGAGAGCTAGAGTCAGTGGTCAGTGTCAGCGGATTGTAGTCCAGCAATAGGCCATAACTACTGATACGGACAATGACCACTGAACTCAAGACATACAAACATGTTTCTACTGCAAGCCAATACCACGTCTCTCATCAACGTTGCGGATCTGCAGCTGATCGCGCCGGAGTTGATCCTGACGGCGTGCGCGTGCGTGGCGCTGGTCATGGAAGTCATACTTCCGTACCGCAAGAGCAAGCTCACCGCTTACTTCTCGCTCATCGGCGTCGCGCTGGCTTTTGTCTCGCTCGGCTGCAGTGGTGGACCATGCGCACGTCGCTGCCGTTCGACGGTTTCTACGGCATGGTCCGCATCGATGGGTTCGCGCTTCTCTTCAAAGCGATTTTCTCGTCGCCGCAGCTCTAGCCATCGGCATTTCAACGCGTTATCTCGATATCGAAGGCGAACAACATGGCGAGTACTACGCACTCGTGCTGTTTGCGACCGTCGGCATGATGTTCCTTGCCTGCGGCTACGATCTCATCATGCTTTACATCAGTCTCGAACTGATGGCGTTGACGTTCTACGTGCTGGTCGCGTTCACCAAGCGCGAGAAAAAGATCGAACGAAGCGGCGATGAAGTACTTTCTGCTCGGCGCGTTTTCGTCGGGCGTGCTGCTTTACGGCATGTCGTTGCTGTTACGGGATCGCGGGCTCAACAAACCTCGGAGAGATCGGCAGCAGCGATCGGACGAGCTCGTGCCGCGAGATTCAAAACGCGATTTGGCGACCGCAAATCGGAGGCAATTCATGGACGCGATCGCAAGTTTGCGGCCGCTGATGTTGCTGGGAATGATTGCGCTTGGCGCCGGTTTGTTCTTCAAGGTTGCGGCAGTGCCGTTTCACATGTGGGCGCCGGACGTTTACGAAGGCGCACCGACTTCGGTCACGGCGTTTCTTTCAACCGGTTCAAAAGCCGCAAGTTTTGCACTCTACGCGCGCATCTTCATCGAAGCGCTCGGCGGCATGCGCGATGACTGGGCGCCGCTTCTCGGTCTCGTTGCCGCGATCACGATCATGGTTGGCAACTGGGCCGCGGTCACGCAGGAAAACTCCAAGCGGCTGCTCGCTTATTCTTCCATCTCCAACGCCGGTTATTTGTTGCTCGGCTCGTCGCCGAACAATCTCTACGGCTACATCGGACTGGTCATTTACCTGTTCGTCTACACGCTGATGAACATGGGCGCGTTTGGCATCATCATCAGTCTGCGCCGCCGCGGCATCATCGGCGACAACGTCGACGATATAACCGGACTAGGCCAGAAAGCGCCGGGCATGGCGGCGATGATGGCGGTCTTCATGTTGTCACTCGGCGGCCTGCCGATCACCGGAGGATTCATCGGCAAGTACTTTCTGTTTGGTGGTCTGATTCAGCGCGGCGCTGCCGACGGAAAGAGCTGGTACTACTGGCTGGCGGTTTGGGCCATCATCAATACCGTCGTTTCCTTCTACTACTACTTCCGCTTTATCAAGGTGATGTATCTCGGCGATCGCATCGCCGACAACAAACCGCTCGCGCTTTCACCGGCGCTACAAACCGCACTCGTTATCTCCGTGATCGGAGTGACTGTCGTCGGTGTCTATCCGCAGCCGATGATCAAACTGTCGCAGGATTTGATCGTTGGCGATGGTTCGGCAATTGTTATTAGTTAGTGTACGTCTATTATTTCCTCGCCGCCTTGCTGTTTGGTTCGGCATTCAATCGCTGCTGGGTGGGCTGCGATACGCGGCTTACGTGCGGCGCGAGACGAGCCGTGCGCTGCCGGAGTTTTACCCGTTTGTGTCGGTGATCGCGCCGACCCGTGGATTCGAACCGGGTTTGCCGACAACGTGAGACCGCTGTTGAACAGAATTACCCGGCATATGAGGTGCTGTTTGTTTTTGACAATGCCGATGATCTTCGTCTTAGAGTGGTCGAACGAGTTAGGCGGCAAAATCGTAATCAGCTGGTCCAGCAACCGACACCGGGCAGAAGGTTCACAATCTGATCGTCGCCGTGAACCAGATCGATCCGCGGTGCGAAGTGATCGTTTTCGTCGACACAGATGCGCGGCCGGGATAAGAATTGGTTGCGACAACTCGTTGCGCCGCTTGGTTGATGAGCAGATTGGCGCGTCGAGTGGATATCGCTGGTTTGTACCGGAACGTGGCGGATTGGCTTCGCGCTTGCGTGGCGTTTGGAACGCGTCGGTCGCGTCCGCGCTCGGCGGCGGACACGACGAAAAATTTCTGCTGGGGTGGTTCGACTGCGATTCGCCGCTCAACTTTTGAACGATTGCAAGTTGCGGAGCATTGGCGCGGAACAGTATCGGATGATTTCACGATCACGCGAGTGTTAAAGGAAGCGAAGCTCCCGATACATTTCACGCCGAACTGCCTGGTGCCTTCGGTCGGCGACTGCGATTTGCGACGAGCTGCTGGAGTTCACGACGCGACAGATGAAGATCACGCGCGTTTATGCGCCGCATCTTTGGTTGCCGCTGTTGCTCGGATCGGCGTTGTTTTGCGATCGGTTTTTCGGTGGGATTGCTGTTGTTGGTTTGTCGCTGGTTCACTGCCAGTCTTCTCGTTATTGCCTTGCTACTTGTGTTTCGTGCTTGGCGCGGCAAAGGTTTCATCCGTTGGCGAGCAGTAAGATCCCGCTCGCCGAATATCGATTGAAACTGCGTCAGCGATCTCTGGCGCGCACGTTGTTCTCTGGCCGTTCGCGTCGCTGCTATATCTCTACAACGCCATCGTCGCCGCCTTCTCACGTCGCATCAACTGGCGCGGCATTACCTATGAATTGAAATCACCTACTGAAGCTGTCATTATCTCTCGCGAACCTGCATGACCTTGATTAAATGATGGGCAAAGCGGTCCAATTTGTGCAACTGTTACGATCGTCCAAGCGCGAGAAACGTCTCGGCACGGTGATCCTGTTTGTCACCTCGCGTTGCAATGCCTTTTGCCAGACCTGTTTCTATCACGAAGAGTTGAATCATCCCGGCGACATGACGTTCGCGCAGATCGAGAAAGTCTCGCAAACGATGCCGCCGATCACAGACCTCTGGCTCTCCGGCGGCGAGCCACACTGCGCCGCGACGTTCCTGAGATCATCGATATGTTCGTCGCGAACAACGGCGTCAATCGAATCATCATTCCGACAAACGGTCTAATCAAGTCCCGTGTGTTCGAGATCGTCGATCGCGCTCTCGCAAATAATCCGTCATCGATCTTTACCTGAACATCGCGCTCGACGGCTACGGCGAAACGCACGATCGCATCCGCGGCGTTCCCGGCAACTGGCAAAGACGCTCGACTGCATCGAGTCGCTCTACCCGCTGAAAGACGAAATACACCGATCGCTTCCGCCTGAACGTGAACACCGTCGTCTGCGCCGCGAACTACACCGAGATCGAAATGCTCTCGGAGTTCATGTGGCAGAACTACCGACTCGACGGCCAGTACTTCAACATCGTTCGCGGTGAAACACTCGTCGGCGACCAGATCAAACAAGTGCCGCCGGAAGTGTTGCCGGCGATGTACGCGAACGTCGCGAAGCTCACAAAACGTTACGGCGATCGCATGTTCGCCGACGACGACGCGAGCAAACGCTTCGTTAAAAACGCCGCTTACGTTGGCACAATCACGACGCACTACCGCACGCAACACGCGAACTTCCAACAATCAACTCCGTGGCCATTTCCCGTGCACGGCGGGCGAGACAACCGCAGTGATCGATTACAACGGCGACGTGCGTGCGTGCGAGTTGCGCGAGAAGTTTGCGACGCTCGCCGACTTCGATTACGACTTCGGCGCGCTGTGGGCCACGCAAGCGCGCGACAGCTGAACTCGCGACAATCGACGGCGGCAAATCATGCTGGTGCACGCACGTCTGTTTTATTCACGACTCGATGCGCCACTCACGTCGCGCATTGCTTTACGAAGTTCCCAAAAACTTTCTGACTCGCGAGAGTTGGTAACCCATGCCTGAGCAGCGAGATCGTCAAGACTCGACCGACGAGAACCGAAAGAGCCGGTTTCGCCTACGCCGCGGGCCTGACGTTGTTTGCCTCGGTCGCCGCCTTTTGCGGCCTCGGATAGCTGCTCGACAGGTGGCTCGGCACGCAGCCGTGGTGTCTCGTTGGCGGGATCGTGCTCGGCTCGGCGGTCGGGCTATTCCAGTTTGTTCGTTTGAGTTCAAAGACGTATTAAATTAAAATCGGCGGCTTTGCACATATCCGACTCAGCAAGCAATGCTATCAATCTGAGGATTTTCCGCACGATGGCTATTGCCACCGGCGCTGAGTGTGGCTGTGTCAGCGCTGTTTGGCCCATGGCGCGTAACCACGGGTTTGCTGGTCGGCGGATTGCTGGCGTTGTTCAGTCATCGCTGGTTGAAAAACTCAGCCGCCGCAGCAATTGAATGTCCGTTGCCTTACCGGTGGGCGGCGCCGCAATTCAGGCTCGCGCAGTTTCTGCTGCGTTATCTCGTGATCGCGGGCCGTCGTTTTTGCGACTGCACGACGTTGGATCTTGTTTCGTTGCCGGCGGTGCTTGCGGGCTTGTGCAGTTTTGTAGTCGCAATGATGGTTGAAGCTTTAAGAGAGTTCTATTTCGCAATTATCGAGCGAGAGGAAATTAGTTGATGTTCTGGTTGGCTGAAGCCGCTCGAAGCGGCAGAGCACGCGGAAGAAGCTGCACACCACACACCCATCATCGTGCGAGCTTGTGAACCATTGGTTCGGCGAAGCCGCGCTCGAAATTTCAGCTGAAGTACACCAAACCGATCTGGGACAAGGTGCTCGGCTAAGTTTGGCACCACGCCGGAAGCTGCGTTTGGTCCATACACGGCGGAGAACGCGATTCCGTGGTACACGGTGATGTTCTTCATCGCGTGCATTCTGAGCGTGGTGATCATCTGGATTTTCAAAGGAAAGCTGTCCGAGTCGGAACCGGGCGGCGGACAACAAACGCTCGAGGTCAGCGTGCTGGCCGTGCGCAACATGCTCCAGGACATCATTGGTCCACACGGTTTGAAATACTTCCCGGTGGTGATGACTTTCGCGGTGCTGATCCTGGTGTCGAACCTGATGGGACTGTTCCCGTTGTTCATGAGTCCGACGGCGGCGACGAGCGTCACTTTCGCGCTCGGCTTGAGTTCGTTTCTTTATTACAACTACATCGGCATCAGCGAGAACGGCATATTCAATCACTTGAAGCACCTTGCCGGTCCAATCTGGTGGATCGCGCCGCTGATCTTCCCGATCGAGTTGATCAGTAATTTGATTCGTCCGTTTTCGCTCGGCATCCGTCTGTTCGGTAACTTGTTTGCGGACGAGAAGGTGATGCAGACTGTCGCTGATCTGGCGCCGCCGATCACGTGGTTCGCGCCGATTTTCGCTGATGCCGTTGAGCGTGTTCGTGGCTTTGATTCAGACGTTCGTTTTCATATTGCTCTCGCAGTTGTATCTCAGTGAGGTCTCGCATGCCCGCATGAAGAGCACGCCGAGCACGGCGCGCATGATGAGGACGAGGACGACGAGCTAATCGCACCAGTTCTTAACTTAATGGCTTTATCCAAGCGCGCGGTGAGCGATGCGAGCAATAGCGTCAGCACACGTTGCCGTCGCAAGTTGAACAGATTGCTTCCAGTCACGATTCGTAAACACCGGGCAAGTCATAGCTTCGGTTTTTTGAAGCAAGTATGTCTGTCTCGCAGGAGCGCCGTTGTAAGAGGGGCGGTGGATACCGGATGCAGGCGAAATTATATAACGTCTTGGTGTAAGGCTTCGTGGCGGCGATGCAGTCTAGAAGTAGATCAAAGGAGGAACATGAGCAAATTCAGAATGTTGCTGTTCGCGGTGGTCGGTATTCTTTTCAGCGCCATGACCGTGTTTGCGCAAGTCGAAGCCGCTGCTGGTGCTGCTGACAATGCGTGTTCGGTGAGCAAGTATCGCGCACTCGCGGCGGGTATCGGTTTCGCGATTGCGGTGATTGGCGGAGCGCTCGGACAGTCGCGTATCGGCGCGGCAGCATGCGAAGGCGCGGCCCGAAATCCAGGTGCGGCCGGTCGTATTCAAACCATGATGATTCTTGGTTTGGCGCTGATCGAGTCGTTGGTGCTGTTTGCGCTGCTGGTGGTCTTCGCGGTAGTCAAAGGAACCGGATCGCCAACCTAAGCGGACAAACACGAATCAAAGTGTTTCTCAGAGCGGGCGAGAGATCGTTTTCTCTCGCCCGGCTCTTTGTTGACCGCAAGTTGATAGGCTGGATGGAATAATCGAGGCCAACTGCAAATGAAAAGATGTCCGAAGTGCGGGGTTGAATATCCTGACACGACGACGCTTTGTCCCGCGGACGGCATTGCCCTCGAAACTACTGACGACTCACTGATCGGCACCACGCTCGCCGGAAAATATCGCATCGACGCACGTCTTAACGAAGGCGGCATGGGCAGTGTTTACACGCGGAACGCACGTGCTGATGGACAAGACTGTGGCGATCAAAGTGTTGCGTCCATCGCTTGCCGCCGACGAGAAGATCGTCGCGCGGTTCTCGCGCGAGGCCCGCGCCGCATCACGCATCTCACATCCCAACGCTCTCAGTGTCACCGATTTTGGCGAAGACCAAACGGGACAGTATTTCTCGTGATGGAGTTTTTGAGCGGTAAGACGCTCAAGCACGTGATCCGCGAGGAAGGACCGTTGCCGCTGCCGCGGATCGTCGACATCATGCGTCAGGTCGGCGACGCACTCGGCGCCGCGCACGCGCAGGGAGTCGTGCATCGCGATCTGAAGAGCGACAACATCATGTTGCTCGATACAACGAGTGTCGGCGATCACGCGAAGGTGCTCGATTTCGGTATCGCCAAAATCAACGAACCTGACGGTGAGTTTGACGCTGGCTTGACTGCGCCCGAACCTTGTGATTGGCACCCCGCAGTACATGTCGCCGGAGCAGTGCTCGCAGGATTCCGAGATCGATTCGCGTTCGGACATCTATTCGTTGGGTGTGATTCTTTACGAGATGCTGGTCGGTCACGTCCCGTTTTCCGGCGACTCGGCGACGATCGTGATGATGAAGCATTTGCAGGAGGCTGTGCCGTCGGTGCTGGATGAGCGCAACGACGTGCCGCCGCCGATTGGGCGAGTGGTGGCGCGGGCCATGGCGAAGGTGCCCGGCAATCGCTACCAGAGTGTCAGCGAGTTGATTGAGGATTTGACGATAGCATCGGGAATGATCATGCCGGTGCCTGTCGCGCCCGCAGCGAACAAGGCGAATACGACTGCTGGCGCTTCAGCGGTGAGCAACGATCCGGATGAAGTGACCGTGGTGAGGGCGCGTGAGCAGTATCCGCCCGTCGTGGAGCAGCAGCCGAGTGGCCAGCGCCGAGCGCCGGTAATGGTGCAAGTCCAACAGCCCCCGGCGGCCGCGTCTAGTGGTTTCAATCCGTGGAAGGTTTTGGTGCCGGCAGGTGTCGCGTTGCTGGTTATCTTTGGGGCGGTTTACGCATGGACCAAGTTCTCTCCTGCCAGCAGCAGCACGAACACTAACCAGCAGACACAAACACTCACCCCCGATCCGAACAGCCAGCCGGTGCAACCCGCGCAACCACCAACCGGTAAGGCCGAAGAGGGCCTTCCGTCTGGAGGCGCAACCAAGCCTGCGGCGAATGTTAATGCCTCGCCCAACGTGAACGCCGACGAGATTCAGACGCCAATCGCGGATGTCAGTCCGACTGCTAACGCGAATGCCAACGCGAACAGCAACACCAATTCAAACTCCAACAAAGCCACACCGTTGCCGGAGCCTACCCGCAGCGTAGTGCCGCCCAATGTTCCGCCACCGTCGCCCGCGGCAACCAAGCCGCCAGCGCCAACTCCTTCACCGTAATACCGATTTTATTAGTCGAATCAGTTCGTCCGCGTTTTCGATCAACGGCTCGATTTCCTGTACGTAGCAGCGCAGCGAGAACGAAAGCGAACGGAGCTTCACGGCGTCTTTTGCCGTTGTGATGAGGCTGTTAGCGCCTGCGCGTTTAGCGGCGTCGATAAGGGAGTCGATATCAGATTGCGAGTAGCGATGGTGATCAGTGAACACCTTCTTTAAAACGACTTCGTGCGTGACTGCGTCGAAGAATGAACGCGGATTGCCCACCGCGCAGAACGCCGCCACCGGCGGGACGAGAGCTTCTGAGGAACCTTCAAGCGACACGATCTGTGAGGTATTCATTCGCGACCGAAATATGGGTACGTCAGGGGCGAACTTGCGGATCTCAGTTTGGAGCGCGTCGAGATTGTTAACCTGATCGGTGCGTGTAATGACGATGCAGTCTGCGCGGCTGAGACCGCTCAACGGTTCGCGCAAGCGTCCGTACGGAAGTAAGTGTCCGCCTCCCCACGGACTCGTCGCGTCGATCGTCAATAAGTTCAAGTCACGTTCGAGACGCAGGTGCTGAAAGCCATCGTCTAAGACAAAGCAATCGGTATCGAACTGTCTGATCGCTTCGTTCCCGGCCGCCACTCGATCCGCGCTGCTGATTACCGCTGCTTGCCCGACCAGGCTTGTCGCCAAAAGAAACGGCTCGTCGCCGGCTTCTGACGGGTTTGAGTAAACCGTCTGGCCGTCGGAGACGATTATCATTCGGTCCGGATTATCCCGGCCGTAACCGCGCGTGAGTATGCAGACCTTTTGTCCCGCGGCCGCGAGGGTGCGCGACACCCATTCGACGAGCGGTGTCTTGCCTGTTCCGCCGGCCGTGATGTTGCCGATGCTGATAACCGGGCGATCCAGTTTGGTGGAGTGAAAGGTTCCGCGGCGATATAGCGAAAGGCGCGTTCGTGTGACGGCGCCGTACAGAACACTCAAAGGCGGGAGGATCAGCGACTTCATGAAGTCTGCGGTTTCGGCGCGAGGACGGAGTTTGAGTGGGAGTTGTCGCGACGTTTTGTCGACAACAATGGAGCAATCAGTTTGATAGTGCGTTCAGCCGCACCCTGGTTGACAGCGATGAGTTGCTTTGCTCGTTCCGCGAGTTCGCGGCGACGTTGTGGATTCGCGAGCAATTCGTTCAAGACCCCTGCGAGTTCCGTGGAAGCAGCATCACCATCAACTGGCGGCAGTTGAACGATTGCCCCCGCCTCGTTCAATAGACCTACGATCGCATGAAAGTTATGCGTGTGTGCGCCTGTCACCACCGGCACGCCCGCTGCCGCAGGTTCCAGCACGTTGTGGCCACCGCGATCGACGATGCTTCCGCCTACAAACACGACCGAAGCAAGCGCATACGTCGACGGTAATTCGCCAATCGTGTCGAGCAGAAGCACTGCCGCATCGACATCTCCGCCATCAGGGGCGTTGGTTCTTCTGGCCCAACTAAATCCCGAGCTCTGTATTAACGACGCGACTTCCGCGAAACGTTCAGGATGACGCGGCGCGAGCATCAGTCGCACCGGCTGCGTGGCACTCACCTGTTTGAAGCTTTCCAGAATAATCTTCTCTTCAGGAGCATGTGTACTGGCGGCGAGGATAACGGTCGCTGCGGAGTTGAGTCCGAATCGATCGCGAATCTCAGCCGTTTTTTCACCCGCTGACGGAACCGCCCGCGCGTCGAACTTCAGATTGCCTGCCGTTCGAATCCGATCGGAATCCATGCCGAGACTCTGTAATCTTTGCGCGTCCGCTTCAGACTGCATCACCGCAATGCTCAACGACTCCAGCACCCGCCCCAGAAAAACCTTGATCCACGCATAGCGCCCGTACGATTGCCGTGAGATCCGCCCGTTAACCAGCGCCACCGGAATCTCGCGCGTGCTGCATTCACGCAAGAAATTCGGCCACAACTCCGTTTCCATCAGAAGCACCACCGATGGATTCACCGCCCGCAGCGCGCGACGTACACACCAGCGCCAGTCGAACGGAAAGTAGAAGACGGCTTCCGCCTCACGAGCGAAAACGTCCTGGGCCAGTTTCTGCCCGGTGCGCGTAATCGTCGAAACGACCAGCGCATGATCCGGAAACTCTTTACGAAGCCGGTCGACTAACGGCCGTGCCGCCTGCGTCTCGCCGACTGAAACACAGTGCAGCCAGATCGTCGGGCTTTTACTGAATGCCGGGAGCTGACCCAGGCGTTGGCGCAGACCTTCGAGGTACTTACCGTGCGCCAACGCTTGATAAAGGAAATAAGGGGCTGAGAAGAGAAGACCGACCGACAACAGAAGGCTGTAAGCCAGGTGCATTGATTTGTTAGTGTTCAGTGGTCAGTCGTCAGTGGTCAGTTGTGATCAAATGTGCTTGGTGCTTTGTCTTTGCTCGATAACTTCCGACTAACTACCGACTACTGACTACTGACAACTGACAAAGCACAAACATCTTATTTTGCTCGCTCTATATAACGTCCTTCGGTTGGATCGACGCGAATGCGGTCACCTTCGTTGATGAATGGCGGTACGGTAATCGTCACGCCATTTTCGAGTGTCGCGGGTTTGTTCACGTTCGAGACCGTCGCGCTTTTCAGCGTCGGTTCTGTTTGCGTCACTATCAGTTCCATCGACGGCGGCAGGTCGATTCCAATCGGCGAGCCTTCATAAAACTCGGCCTGAAGCTTGAGTCCCGGCGTGAGCCACTGCGCGGCGTCGCCGAGGTCGTCTTCGCTCAGGGCTGTCTGTTCGTAGTTTTCGGTATTCATGAAATGGTGGTGCGAGCCGTCAGAGTAGAGATACTCCATCTCGTGCTGTTCGAGCGACGCGCGGTCCACGGTATCAGCGGAACGAAAGCGGTGTTCAAAAGAAGATCCGGTACGAATATTTCGCAGCTTGGTTTGCACCATCGCACGCAGATTGCCGGGGGTATGGTGGCGGAATTCGACGACCTTGCAGGGTTGGCCTTCGAAAACGATCACCATGCCGCGTCGAATCTGGGTTGCAGGAATTGCCATAAAGCAGAAGTCTCCGTAGATAGAGGTACGCACTTTGCGAAGTGCAAAGTGCGTAGTCTAACGAGGCTGCTAAGGCGTTGTCTAGTGGCCGAATCCGCTAACCGCGACGCCGTGAGCGGTGTCTGACACGGGCGGCGACGCCGGCTAAACCACTGAAAAGGAGAACCAGTGTCGCCGGCTCAGGTACGGACTCGATCGTCACTCCATCGACGGTCGGACCGAAGGTGTAATCCGCACGGTCGAGAAACAGGCCGGTGATTGTACCAACGGTTTGTCTGGTCAGGAGAAGCCGCACCGTTCCCATACCTTCAAGGTCTATCTTTTCACCGGTTGCGTCGATCGCTATCGCGCCCACGAAGCTGAATGGAGCTAACACCACGACCGCCGCGTCATCCAGGAATTCCGGCGGGATGACGAAAATCGGGCTCGTTAGCAGAACATTCACGGGATTGACCGCACTACTGGCCTGAAAGGTCTGTCCATTGAATGTAAAGGTTCCCAGGAGTTCGGACTGACCGGTATAGCCGTTGTTCGCGGTCGTACATGGTCCAAGCAAACCTCCGCCGGTCCTGCTGCACGGCCAGATACCGAAATGCATAATACTGGCGGGGTCGTTGTTAAAGTTGAGACTCGCCGAGAAGTTTTGACCTGTCAGATTAAATCCAATCGTAGGGCCAAAAGTTGGTCCGTTGACCACGACGGCAGTTCCACTGACAACTATCGGATCGGCTTGGACTGTAGCGAAGGCAACGAGACAGAAAGCTACAACTGCAAACACTTGAAGAGACTTCATCAGGGAGAGCTGAAGACGTCTGGGCATATAATCCCTCCTTGGTCGTCGGGCATTTTCAAAAGGGGCTTTGACTTACAGGTTGGAGAGCATGTTACGCCGCCTGACGTTTCGCCGTCAATAATTTTGGATTAGAAACGACTGCGGGGTGCTCAAGAGCGAATGAAAAAGGGCGGCCGGTTTGGAGTCACCCCCTCGCCAGACCGCCCTCTCTTGAGGAGCCCACCTACCTCGGTTTGATAAACGCTTGTGGTCTGGGTTAGTTCCAAGAACTCAGGCGGCACGAGCGCGAGGCACTCGTCGCAGGCGCGCCAGCCGTTCGAGCCATCGCTGGGCCTCTTCGTAATGCGGAAATCGCCGCTCGTCCTGACGGAACGCGCTGGTGTGGTAGTAGCGCCGTCCTTTAATTAACCGCGCCGGATGTTTAATGTGAAGCATCTCGTGATAGAGGATGTACTCGACAAACCATTCCGGAACGTCTTTTGAATCGAGTGTCTTACTGATCGTGATGCTGTCGTAGATGTGGTCATGGTGACCGAGGATGCTGCGCGTGCGACGCTGTGACCAGGTTAACGTGGGCTTTTCCACTTGCCCGTCGAAGTAGCGCCGGTTCAATTTGCTGAACATCCGTTCGAGATCGTAAACCTCGCCGTGGGAGGTCGAGATCATTTTGCGTCCGCGGCCGCGTCGCGCCAGATCAGATGACCGCATCACGGTTGGAGTCAATGAATAATCTCGATAAACGCGGTCATGGATGGTCGGCACTCGCTTTCCGAGCAGGCGCGCTACCAGAATCCACGCTAACGCACGCAAGACGTCCGGTGGCGAGTCTTTGCAGATATCGGAAAGACGCACATAAACGCGTCCAGATCGAAGTCGAATAGTGTGTCGCAGGCCGGCGTAGGGGTAGAAGCGCACTTCGATCGATGGCACACCACGGTTGCCACCCATATGACGAAATGCGTCTGCGAAATACTTTTCTGTTTCCTTCATGTGAGTAACCCCGACCCGAAAGGAGGCTCAATCTTAAGTACGGTCAAACCAAGCCGTCAACCCGGCGCGGGCAGGTCACCATAAGTGCTGTTTTTACATGAATTTACAGGCGATCTGTGCAATCTGTGGATAAAACGCTTATACTGCCCACTCATTTAGTTTTATGCCCAGGCGAGCCTCAAACCTTCAACATAACGAAAAAAGCCCGTTGGATCCGCGGGCTGAAGTGCTGCTTGCCGCCCTGATCAAGGAACATTTGGTGACCGGCGAGGCGGTTGGCTCGCGCGTGCTATCGGATCGGTTCTCACACGGCTACGGTTGGAGCCCGGCGACGATTCGCAACGTCATGGGAAACCTCGAGGAGGCCGGATTCGTCGACCAGCCTCATACGTCCGCCGGCCGCGTACCCACCGATAAAGGCTATCGCTACTACGTCGACAACATGTTGGGCGAGGCAAGGCTCTCACGCAGCGACCTGAAAGCCATCGATCACCTGTTCGCCGCCCACGACATCGACGGTGCTTCGTCTCCGGATCGTTTAATGGAGACTGCTTCGCACGTGCTTTCCGCGCTATCGCAGAACGTCGGGATCGTAATCTCACCGTCGCTGGCGGAGAACCGTCTGAAACACATCGAATTCGTGCAGCTTCCGGACAAGCGAATTCTCGTCGTGCTGGTTTCGATTTCCGGAATCATTCACAACAAGGTGATCCGAGTAGCCGACGAGTTTTCCCAGGACGAGCTTGATCGCACTGCCAGCTATTTGAATATCGAGTTTCACGGCAAGAGCCTTGCAACCATCCGAACCGAAATCGTCGAACTGATGAAAGAAGAGAAGGCGCTTTACGATCGCCTGCTGCAAAACGCAGTGCTGTTATGCGAGCGAAGTTTGGAAGGCGAGGAAACAACGGGAGAAGTTTACGTCGACGGCGCTTCCAACATTCTTACCAAGCCTGATTTCGACGACGTCGAACGGATGCGCGATCTTTTCCGCATGTTTGAGGAGAAGTCGCGTTTGATCAAGATTCTGAACGAATGCGTTCATGAGGCCCCTACTTATCCCGGCGACGTGCACGTAACCATCGGCCGCGAACACCTGGCGAGCTCGATGCGCGACTGTGCTCTGATCACCGCGCCGTATCGCGTCGGATCAAACGAAAACATCGGCACACTCGGCGTCGTTGGTCCGATGAGAATCGAATATGCACGGATAATGGCTATGGTAAACTACATGGCGCGGTTGATTGAGCATCGCCTCGGAGAGCAAACCGCACGTTAACTCGCGGAGATTCCGACCTCCCTAATGACATCTGACAGGAAAGACAAGCGGAGGTTCCGTATCCCAATCAGGTTCAGAGACGCTGAAGATGACAGTGGCTCTCCGAGCGGCAGACCATCCGAGATGGATAGACTAGACCCCGACTTTAATCCCAACACCGACACACGATGTTCCGTCCGAGGCCGGCGATGAACTGACCGCAGACGAAGCGCTGGGGCTCGACGACTTAACCGCCGAGGATCTTGGCGGGCCTGATAAAGCCGAACTTATCGCCACGCGGGCCGAATTGAAGCGAATCGAGGGCGAAAACGCCGACCTGAAAAACAGTCTCGCTCGCCGTCAGGCTGACTTTGAAAACTATCGCAAGCGGATGGATCGCGAGCGAAACGAGACGTACAACCGTGTAGTCGCCGACGTCGCTGAGAAACTGTTACCAGTTTCAGACAATCTGAAACGCGCACTCGAAGCGGAAGCTTCCGTTGAAGCCGCCGAGTCAGACGAGTTTCGCCATTTTCTTAGTGGTGTCGATCTTATCTGGAAACAACTGACCGGCGTTCTCGACGCGCTCGGCGTAAAACCGATTTCCGCAGTTGGAGAAAAATTCAACCCGCACATCCATGAGGCAGTCGTTACCGAAGCGACAGATGAATACGAGCCTGACACAGTCGTTCAGGAGATCCGTAGCGGCTATCGACTCGGCGACAAACTAATCCGCCCGGCGCTCGTAAAAGTTTCTACGCGAAAGTAGCTGTATGCTCTGCGAACTCTGCGTATCTCTGTTTCCTCTGCGTAAAAGCTAACGTAGGAATATTTCACGCTGAGGATAGAGAGAAACGCAGAGTTCGCAGAGCAGATAAAACCAAGATGGGCAAATCGATTGGCATAGATTTAGGTACGACGAATTGCTGCGTCGCCGCTCTCGAGGGCGGCGCCTTGCAGATCGTGCCGAATAAGGAAGGCGGCCGCACCACGCCGACCGTCGTCGGTTTCACCGATAAAGGTGAGCGGCTCGTTGGTCAGATCGCCAAGCGCCAGGCGGTCACTAACGCCGCCAATACAGTTTATGCGGTTAAACGTTTGATCGGGCGGAAGTTCAGCTCGCGGGAAGTCGAACGGATGCGCGCGACCTCGGCGTTCGATATTGTCGACTCGACAAATGGCGACGCTCGCGTGCGTGTTCAAGGACGAAACTACAGCCCGCCGGAATTGTCAGGCATAGTTTTGCAGCGTTTGAAAGCCGCTGCGGAAGAGTTTCTCGGCGAGTCAGTTACTGACGCCATTATCACAGTCCCCGCTTATTTCGACGACACGCAGCGTCAGGCCACAAAAGACGCGGGCAAGATCGCCGGGTTGAAAATCGAACGAATCATCAACGAGCCGACCGCGGCCGCGCTGGCGTACGGTCTCGGAAAATCAGACTCGGAACGGATCGCGGTTTACGATCTCGGCGGGGGCACGTTCGACATCTCGATTCTCGAAATGAACGACGGCGTTTTCGAAGTGCTGTCGACCTCGGGAAATACCTTCCTCGGTGGCGAAGACTTCGACGAGCGCATCATGAACTGGATGGCGGACCAGTTTCACGCCGACACGGGCATCGATCTGCGCCAGGACCGTCTCGCCTTGCAGCGTTTGAAAGAGGTTGCCGAACGAGCGAAGTGCGATCTATCCACGCAACTGGAAACCACGATCAACCTGCCGTTTATCGCCGCGGACGCGACGGGTCCGAAACATTTCAACAAGACGCTGACGCGGCAACAGTTTGAATCGCTGGTCAACGACCTCGTCGAGCAAACTGTCGAACCATGTCAGACCGCGCTCAACGACGCGAAACTGCAACCGGCTGACGTTCACAAGGTGATCCTCGTTGGCGGACAGACGCGTTCCCCGATCGTCGCGCGCACAGTCGAGAAGATCTTCGGCCGCAAACCATCGGCGGAGATCAATCCGGACGAAGTGGTGGCGATGGGCGCGGCCATACAAGGTGGTGTTCTTTCAGGCGATGTTAAAGACATCGTGCTCCTGGATGTGCTGCCTTTGAGTCTCGGATTGGAGACGCGTGGCGGTCTGTTTACCAAGATCATCGAGCGCAACTCGACGATTCCGTTACGCGAAAGCCGAACATTTACAACCGTTGTGGACAATCAATCATCGGTTGAGATTCACGTTTTGCAGGGCGAACGTGAGATCGCGAAAGCCAATCGTTCGTTGGGTAAATTCGAGCTGGTCGGAATTCCGCCGAGTCCCCGAGGCGTGCCGCAGGTCGAGGTTTCGTTTGAAGTTGACGGCAACGGCATCGTATCGGTGTCCGCGCAGGATAAAGCGACCGGACGCGAACAACAGATTCGCATCACCCCAACGTCCGGACTGGCGCCCGAAGAGATTGACAGACTCATCCGCGAGGCTGAAGAATTTGCCGACAGCGATCGGACCGCGAAAGAGGTTCTCGTGTTGAAAACCAAAGTCGAGGCGCTGCTTAGGAATACGAAGAAGTCGTTTGTAGAATATGGCGGGCTGCTTTCCGAGATCGATCAGGAAACGGCCGAAGCGGTTTTCAAGGAAGCTGAAGAGGCGGGCCACGCAGAAAAGACTGAAGAGATTAACGTCGTATTGAACAAACTGGAGCGCGTCGCAGGGCAACTCACCACCGCCATGCTGAACCCCACACACGACGCGACCACAAGCGAAGTTTAGAGGAAGGAAAGAGTGTCATTGGTCATTTGACATTTGTCATTTGTCGTTTTTCGGTATCGGAATGTCCTCATGTCTAACAACGCCGTGAGTTCAGAAGCACGGCGAAAACCTAAATGACAGAAGTCAAATGTCAAATGATCATGACCAATGGACAGGACTGAATGAGTAAGCGTGATTATTACGAAGTACTTGGCGTGAGTCGCACGGCCACCGACCAGGAGTTGAAGACTGCGTACCGGCGTCTCGCGGTCAAGTTCCACCCCGATAAAAACCCGAACGATGCCGCGGCGGAAGAGAAGTTTAAGGAAGCCGCCGAGGCCTACAGTGTGTTGTCGAATGCCGACCAGCGAAAGCGCTACGACCGGTTCGGTCACGCGGGCGTTTCGAGCAGTGCCGGTGCTGGGGCGTGGGGCGCTCCGGGTTTTGGTGGCCTCGAAGACATTCTCGGCGACCTGTTTGGATTCGGTGATGTATTTGGCGGCGGGCGAGGTGGCTCGCGACGGTCGGCGGCCCAACGTGGCGCCGATCTTCGTTACGACCTCGAAATCACACTCGAAGACGCTGCGAACGGCATGACCGCGCAGTTGCGTATTCCGCGTCTCGAGGGTTGCACAGCTTGCAATAGCACGGGCGCAGCGCCGGGTACACAACCCGAGAATTGCAACACCTGTAACGGCACGGGCCAGGTTCGTTATCAACAAGGCTTCTTCTCAGTCGCGCGGACGTGTCACGTGTGTCGTGGCGCGGGTCGCGTAGTTAAGACTCCGTGTACGCAGTGTAACGGTGCGGGTCGCGTCGAACGCGAGAAGCAGATGGAAGTCAAGATTCCGGCTGGAGTCGAAACTGGTTCGCGACTCCGCGTGCCTGGTGAAGGCGAAGCCGGGACAAATGGCGGCGTCGCAGGTGATCTTTACGTGGTGATTCACGTTGCCGAACACGAGCAGTTTGAACGGCAGGGAAACAATCTCTACGAAGCGGTGCCCATCAGTTTCACTCAAGCCGCGCTCGGCTCTGAGCTGATGGTGAAGACACTCGACGGTGAAGAGAAACTGAAGATTCCAATGGGTACTCAAACCGGCACCGTGTTTCGACTTCGCGGGAAGGGAATGCCGGCACTTGGCGGTCGCGGTCGTGGCGATTTGTTTGTCTCTGTTACTGTAATGACGCCGACAAGTTTGACGCGCGAACAGCGCAAGCTGCTTGAACAGTTAGCCGAAGTGGAAACCACGGATTTGGCTGATAAAAAACTGGTCGATAAAGTGAGAGATATCTTTGGATAATTGAAATCCGTGGTCTCACTTTCCTAACAACCTCATAATCTCCGCATGCAGCAGCACCACGTCAGGTGACTGCTGCAACGCGAGAAAATAATTCTTTTGAAACTCGGTTCCCGATTCCGCCGGCGCGAGCAAGCCCTTCGCGCGCGAGAGTAGCGCTTTCGCGTCTTCTTCAGTCGTCGGCTGCTCGGGATCGCGACTGTCTAAAGTCTCGTCGATCTGCACGATGAGCTCTGACAGACGGTGCAGCCAGTCAAACCACGGATCCTTTAGCACCAACTGCAAAAACTCATAACTGTTGCTGATCTGTCCCCGTGCCCGCTCGTATCCGCGCCGCTCCAATTCGAGCAGCGTTTTGTGCAATCGCAACAGTCCCTGACGCAACTGCTTCAACTCGTCACGCGTGATCTCCGACACCAGTTCGTCTGCCATACCCCGTCCCCTTATCCGGTGGTGCCTTAGTTTGCCAGCATTCTCTGCGTACCTCGGCGGTCCTCTGCGACTCTGCGGTAAAAGAACCGCAAACCGAATAAACCGCAGAGGCGCGGAGGGCCGCAGAGATACGCAGAGGAAACTAAGACACCACCCCTATCCGTGTTTCTTCTAACCCCGGGAAAAATAGCTTATGATCCCGGCGATGCCCAGCGCCATCTCCCTCGACACGCCAGTCGAGGATCTTCACAAGTTTCGCATTGCTCGACTAGGCGAGAATCCTTCACGCAAACTCGCGTCCGCACTCGCAAGCCAGGTTCATAAGCGAAACCGCTCCGAAGTCACTGTCGAAGATTTATTGACGTATCTACCCATGCGTTACGAGGACCGGTCTCGCACTGCGGCGATTCGAGATCTTCAGGACGGACTCGAAGCATCGCTCGATCTGACTGTAACTCATGCGCACGGTTATCCAGTGCGTGGCAAGGCTGGCTTCGGCAAAGCCCGCCTGTTTATCTTCGAAGTGGCGGCCAGCGATGCAGGAAAGACCGGACGGGACGTAGTTGTCTGGTGGTTTGTCTCGGGTCGTCGTGCTTACGACATCATCAAGTACTACACGGCGCGCATGGTTCCGGGCACGCGCTTCATTACGTTTGGGCGTTGGGAACTGGAGCCTCGCCGCGGCGCTTATAAACTGCGTCTACAACGTCCAGCCGACGAACTCGAGATTATTGCGCTTCCGGATCAGCCGCATTCTCCCACGTCCCCGCGTCTCCATGAGACATCGAACAAATCGAATCAGATCCCGATCCGGCGGTGGCTGCGATTCACGTTGCGCGGCGCGTTCCCGTTTATCGGAAACTCGGCGACTTCAATTCAAAGCGCATTCGCGAAATCATGCATGCTGCGTTGGCCCGGCTCGACGATGCCACGATCGAGGAAACGCTTCCTCCGGACCTGCAAAAGCGAGCACGGCTGATCGGTCGTGCCCACGCGTTGCGTGAGATTCACTTTCCGCCTCCGGACGTAGCGTTGTCTGATTACGAGCAGTCGCGAAGTCCGGCGCATTTGCGGCTCATCTTCGAAGATTTCTTCTGGCTCACGTTCGCACTCGGTTTCAAACGCGGGCGTCGAGTTAAGGAGACCAAGGAAGTCACGATCCGCATTGACAAGTCGGTAAACGACGCGGTGAAGTCGGTCATGCCTTTCAAGCTGACAAAAGCGCAGCGAAAAGTGGTTGCGGACATCTTCAACGACATGAAATCAACCGCGCCAATGAATCGCCTGCTTCAGGGTGATGTCGGCAGCGGTAAGACGATCGTTGCTTTGATCGCGATGATCGCGGCGATCGAAAACGGTCTGCAAGCAGCGCTGATGGCGCCCACTGAGATTCTTGCTGAACAGCATTCGCGAAACCTCAAACGCCTTCTCGCGAAAACACCTTATCGCGTTGAGCTGTTGACTGGGTCGGTGCGTTCCGCGGAGAAACGGCGTCTGCTAACAGCATTGCACGAAGGCGAGATTAACGCTGTCATCGGCACGCAGGCCCTGATCCAGGAAAAAGTGTCGTTCGCCCGTCTTGGGCTGGTGGTCATCGATGAGCAGCATCGCTTCGGCGTGATGCAACGCGCGGAGTTGCGCGCGCGCGGCTTGAATCCCGAAGTGCTCGTGATGACGGCAACGCCGATTCCGCGATCGCTCGCGATGACCGTGTACGGCGATCTCGACGTTTCAGTGATTGATGAACTGCCACCCGGACGCACGCCGATCGAGACGATGGTCGTCGGCGAGGATCACCGGCAGGAAGTAAAGAAGTTGATAAAGCGCGAAGTAAGCGCGGGACGGCAGGTTTACGTTGTGTATCCGCTCGTCGAGGAGTCGGAGAAGATCGACTTGCGCGATGCGAAGCAACGTTACGAATACCTGCGCGACACCGTCTTTCCGAGACTGCCTGTCGGACTATTGCACGGAAAGATGAAGCCGGCTGAAAAAGAGCAGGTGATGAATGAGTTTGTCGCCGGAAAGATCAAGATACTGGTTTCGACGAGCGTAATTGAGGTCGGCGTCGACGTGCCGAATGCGTCTGTAATGATCGTCGAACATGCGGAACGGTTTGGATTGTCGCAGCTACATCAACTGCGCGGGCGGGTCGGTCGTGGGGCAGAGAAGAGTTACTGCGTGTTGCTCACGAGTGATAAGCGAACGGCGATCGCCGAGGAACGTTTGGGCATTATGGCGAAGACGAGCAACGGGTTTTTGATCGCTGAAAAGGATCTGGAGTTGCGTGGTCCAGGTGAGTTGCTGGGGACGAGGCAGTCAGGGTTGCCGGAGTTTCGCATTGGCAACCTCGTTCGCGATCAGGAACTGCTGGAACAGGCGCGCCGCGAGGCGGAGTCTTATCTGAGTCGTGAGAAGTCGGCGGCGACGATCAAAATGGTCGAACACGTGATGAAAGATGCGCGGCTGGGACTCGCCGCTGTCGGGTGATACGTTAACAACATGCGAGTTATTGCTGGCGCATACAAGGGACGTAACCTCAAGAGCCCGCCGTCGATGCAGGTGCGGCCGACGTCGGATCGGTTACGCGAGACGTTGTTCAACATCATCGCGCCGCGAATTGAAGACGCGCGATTTCTGGATTTGTGTGCCGGATCGGGCGCGGTGGGTATTGAAGCGCTGTCGCGCGGGGCGAGTTATGTGACGTTCGTTGATCGTTCGCGGAGGAGTTGCCAGTTGATCGAGTCGAATGTTGCGCTGTGCCGGATCACCGAGGAGCAAAACGAGATCTACTGCACGACGGCGGAAGATTTCCTGCGTCAGTCGAAGACCTTTCCATGGGACATCATATTTTTCGATCCGCCTTACAAAGAAGACTACTTACGCACGCTCGATCTGATCGGTAATTACGAAGGTTTGCTGATCGTAGAACATCATCATAAAAACATCTTGCCTGAAACAATCGGTAAGCTGACTAAAACACGGGTTCTCAAACAAGGCGATTCGTCACTCAGCTTCTACGAAGGTTAGAATAACTCGGAAATTCTTTTGTGCCTTTTTGTGACTAATGTTAGTTCTCGGCATTGAAACATCCTGTGACGAAACTGCCGCCGCCGTTGTGCGTGACGGACGCGAGATCGTGTCGTCAGTGATTTCGTCTCAAGTTCCTGTTCATAAACGCTACGGCGGCGTTGTGCCGGAGCTCGCTTCACGCGAACACCTCGACAAGATCGTTCCCGTCGTAAGTGAAGCTTTTGAACGGGCACAAGTGACGGCCGCTGATATCGACGGTATTGCCGTGACTGTTGGACCGGGGCTAGTGGGCTCGCTGCTGGTCGGCGTGTCGTACGCGAAGGCGATGGCGTATGCACTCAAGAAACCGTTCGTCGGCGTCAATCACATCGAGGGGCACATCTATTCGGTCGCATTTGAAAACCCGCCGATTGAGTATCCGGCGGAGGCGTTGATCGTTTCCGGTGGGCATACGAACATCTTTTTCATACCTGAGCCTGGCAAGTACAAGGTCGTTTCGCGCACGCGTGACGACGCCGCGGGAGAAGCGTTTGACAAAGTCGCAAAGATGCTTGGGCTGGGTTATCCGGGTGGGCCGGTGATTGAACGATTGGCGCGCGAAGGGGATCCGCACGCGGTGCCGTTTTCAATTCCCCGAATGGGTGACGGTTTGCCGGACTTCAGTTTTAGCGGGCTCAAGACTGCGGTGACAAAGCATGTGCGTGAGACCGGGTTGTCGCCGGTTGAGAATGGCGGTGAGCCGTCGCAGGAGATCAAAGATCTTGCTGCGAGTTTTCAGCACGTGGTGGTGCAGTCGCTGGTGAAGACAATGGAGCGGATCGCGGATGAGTACTATCCGAAAACGCTGATCATCGCAGGTGGTGTTGCGTGCAATGGAAAGTTGCGTGAGGTTGCGCGAGAGACGGCGTCGTCGTTAAATCTGCCGGTTTACTTCCCGTCGCCACACCTCTCGACCGACAACGCCGCGATGATCGCCGCCGCAGGAACCGTGAAGCTGATAGCCGGCGAACGTGGCAGTCTCGACATGAACGCCGACGTCACTCTGCGTCTCCAAAACCTCGATCTCGAGGAAGAAGCCGCTAAGCGCGCCGGCGTCCGGTATCGTTTGTAGTCTTAGGAAGGAATCATTGGTCATATATCATTTGACATTTCTCATTTGTCATTTTTTCCCTGTGTCGCTCTTCAGGAGACGTGCACTGTTCAGAGGCAACGTCGAAAACCCAAATGACAAATGAGAAATGTCAAATGATATATGACCAATGACCTGTCTTGGTCTCGTCACGCGAGACCTGGGTTGAGCCTTATCAACCCTCTATCGTGCTCATCGCTGTTACGGCACGTTTTTCGTAAGCCGCAATGGTCGCGATGTTCTTCTTTTCCACCTCACTCAACGCTGCATCACTGAAGTTTGGATCCGCTTTGTACCAATCAAAACTCGAAAAGTAATTTTGCAGCCACGGCTCCTTGAACACCTTACCGTGTCGCGCATAGATCTCGTGTCGCATCTGGCTTGCGTCTTCGATGAACAACCCCTCCAGCAGCGCACGCGCGATCGGCTTCGTACCTAACTCCTGGTGAATGCGGTTCTCGTATTTGACGATCGCTTCGACGTTGAGCTTGTCATTGCCCGAGAGACTCTCATCCTTGAAATTCTCGTCGGGCGTGTACCACGGTTGAGTATAGAAGTATTGTTGCAACCACTCAGCGCGAAACATGCGACCGTGTCGCGCGTAAACTTCGTTCCGCAGCAGGCGCAGCTCGTGCAGACTCAATCCGTGCAACATCTGTTCTGTAATCGCCTTGCTTTCGAAGAGCTCCATATCACCGGGAAGGAGCGCGACCTTGCGTTGCTTCTTCTGCGCCGTACTCAGCAACGCGAGGTTCTTGCGTTCGGTAGCGGTGAGCTTCTTCGAATCGTACTTGTCGTTGGGGCGATACCAGTAGCGCTCCTCGAAATACTGTTGCAACCACGGTTCGTCGTCGAAACGCTTGCCGTGAATCGCCTCGATCTCCGCTTGCAATACCTTCCACTCGGCGCCGCTGTGCTGGCCTAACTTCCTCGCGGTGATCGGACGATCGCGCCAGTAACGCATGTCGCCCGGCTGGATCGTATCGTGCTTCGAAGCTTCCGCGATGCGGATCACATCCAGGTTGCGCCGCTCCGTGTCATTGAGCATCGAGTTTTTAAACTCGGCGTTCGGCTGGTACCACGACTGCGATTCGAGATAGTTCTTGATGTCCGCGTCTTTAAAGATGCGGCCATGACGTCCAAACACCAACCCGCGCATCAGTTTCAGATCCCAGATCGTGAGCTTCTGAACGTCCGCCTGCCTGATCGCGTTTTCGCTGAAGTCGAAATTCTTCCAAAGGTCGATCGGTTCCTGTGCGTAGGCGCTAAACGAGGAGACCAAAAGGAGTCCGAGAAGAAAAAGGGGAAGTCGGGAGGCAGAAAGCACTGATTTCTCTCCTTTATTAAGAAGCGCAATGTTGTTCAAAAGCGCTTGTGAGCTCGTTGGCGATCTGGCTCGCGTCACGGCCCTCGATTTGAAACCGTTCCAGCATGTAGACGAGCTCGCCGTCTTTCAGAATGGCGATTGACGGCGACGACGGTCCATAACCGGTGAAGTAGCTGCGCGCTCGTTCGGTGGCCTCGATATCAGCGCCTGCGAACACGGTCGCGACTTTGTCAGGTTTGACGCCGTGTTGCAGAGCGAGCGCCACGCCGGGGCGCGCCTTTCCCGCCGCACAGCCACAAATCGAGTTTACAACCACCATCAGCGTCCCTTTGCTGCTCTTGACGGCGCTGTCGACCTCTTCGGCCGATCTCAACTCCTCTACACCTAAACGCGTCAAATCTTCACGCATCGGGCGAATCATGATTTCAGGATATGGCATTTATTGAATCTCCTTCGTGTTTTGGTTCATTCTAACTGATCGAAACGGTTCGTGGTGCATCGCCGTCGCCTGCTATGTTGATGCGCCAGACGTCTGAAGGCAACGGGTAGTTGCCCATTCGTTCCGGCCATTCGATGACGATCACTGCCTGCTCATCGATGAGCAACTCATCAAGATCGACGGCGTGGGCGGCGCTCGCGCCTTCGTCGAGACGATACAGATCGATGTGATACAAACGCAGCCGCCCCATATACGGGTTGACGAGCGTGAACGAGGGACTGGTGACGTCCTCCTCGTCGATTCCCAGAGCAGCCCCGATTCCTTTGACGAAGAGCGTCTTCCCTGCGCCGAGCGGACCACTCAGTAGCAGAATCTCGCCGCCTTCGAGCCGCGCGCCGAGTTGATGTCCGTAATTGAAGGTCTCCGCCGTCGAAAAGCTGCGGAAAGTGCCAACGGGAATATGTTCGCGTGTCTTACTCGTCATCGCCGTGCGGTCGAGGTTGTTGAACTTGCGTTACGGGTTGCTCTCCGTGAGGATCGAGAAAGCGAATTGCTTCACTGAAGTGATCGCGAATATCAGAGGCGACCATTGTGCGCAGGCCGAGTTTGCGTGCCGCAAAGTCGCCCGCGAGTCCTCCGACGTACAGCGCCGCGATTACCGCCGCGAGCGGATCCGCTTTGTCTTTCAACGTCGCAAACGATTGCGTGAGGAATCCGGCGATAAGACCGGTAAGCGTGTCGCCGGAGCCCGCCCTGCCAAGCCCGGGATTGCCGGTAGGATTGATAAAGATGCGACCGTCCGGCGCAGCGACAATCGAGCGCGAACCCTTCAAAACTAAAATTACCTGATTCGTCGTCGCAAAGTCGCGCGCCACCGCGACTCGGTCCTTGATCTCACCAGACGCGCCGATCAGTCGAGCCATCTCGCCCGGATGTGGCGTCAATACGAGGGGATGTTTCGCGGAGCCTTTCAGACCCGACGGCCACGGAGCGAGACAGTTCAATCCGTCGGCATCGATCACGCATGCTGTCGATCGCCGCTCCACGATCGTCCGGACGAATTTACGGGTCCGATCGTCGTCGGAAGTAAGTCCGGGTCCGACGGCCACAACGGTGCTCTTTTTCTCTGCGAGCTTCAGAAAATGATCGACTGCTTCGTCACTAACCGCGCCGCGATCAGTCTCTGCGAGCGCTCTCGTCATCACTTCCGGCATCGAGCCACTCGCAACGAGAGGCTGCGCTGACGCCGGCGTGGCCACGGTTACCAACCCTGCCCCCGAACGCATCGCCGAGTTAGCGCACAGTGCCGCGGCGCCCGAGTAACCGCGCGAGCCTGCGGCGATGAGCACATTGCCATGCGAGTTCTTGTAAGACCCTGGAACGTAGCGTGTGCTGACAAGCCATTGCCTCACGTCTTCCGCTTCAACCAGAAACAACCGCGGCTGCACTGATTCGTCCACCAACGATCGCGGAGATCCGATGTCCTCAACTATCAACGTGCCGCCGTAATCACAAGCCGGCGGAAGCACGTTGGCAGTCTTAGGAGCAGTGAATGTAACCGTCGTATCTGCGGTAACGGTAGGTCCGATCGGTTCTGGTAGATCCGCGTTAAGACCGGAAGGAAGATCGACGGACAGGATCCACGGTCGATCTTGACCCGCGCTCTCACGAGCTTCGCGCAGCGAGGTGAGATGCTCGATTACTTTTCGGTGGACACCGTCGACCGCTCGCGTCAATCCTGTTCCGAACAGGGCGTCGACAATCACGTCGTATTCGCGATCAACGTCGGGGAGCTCGTCCCAGGTTGAAGTGTCGTCACATTCAATGAAGTTCAACTGTCCCGAGTCCGCACGGCCTGTAACCTGGTCGAAGTTTGTCCGGGCATCTCCTCGCGTCTCGGACAGCAATCCAAACAGCAGGACCGTGCACTCCGCGCCCTCGTCGGCGAGTAATAGGGCGAGTCCCGCGCCGTCGCCGCCGTTGTTGCCCTTGCCACACAGGATCAGAACCTCTAGACCGGCCACATCCCCCTCGTAGCGGGCCCTGATGGCTGCGCGGCACGAGGCACTAGCAGAATCCATCAGAAGCAGGGACGGGACGCCGTACTTTTCAGTGGTGAGACGGTCAATCTCACGCATTTGTTCGGCTGAAACTACGGGAAGCACGTGGGGATGATATCAGACGCACCAATTAGAGGAATGGGCCCAAAACAAAAAGGCCAGCCAAGGCCCCCCGCCTTGCTTGCCGCTGCACCAACCGTCCGTTTTTCCAGGATACTTAACTTAAATATCTAATAAACCATGCACTCCAGAAAAAAATGAAAAAAGATTCTGGAACAGGGAGCACTTCTGTTCCAGAATCTCTTTTCGTCGCCTAATCCCTGCTAGATCGTAATCGCAGCCCGCACGTTGTTGTGCGCCACTGCCGGGGTTTTATCCGTGGCCGGCGCCAGACCGGCGCCCATCAGGTACATCAGCGTCTCGCAGACTTCCCGCGAGCCCGTCCCGACCACCTGTCCATTCGCATCCTGCAGCACATAGATTCGGCCACTCCCGTCCAATGGAAGAATCATCGGCTGTGTATACATGTGTTTATCTCCTTGGGGGCCTCAAAGAACGTTTCGCAGGAGATGGATATCATTTCTGCTGTCGATTTTTCAACCTGCGACGGACCATGCCGGCCGTTCCAGCGAGTCCGCTGCCCAGCAGGAACAAGCTCGCCGGTTCTGGAACTTCGTTGGTTGCCGGAGCAAAACCGCCCAGCCGCCACTGATTGATCTCGGAGAAGGTCGTGCCGTTCAAACCCTGAACGGTAACGCTATTGATTACCGCGCCTTCAAAAGCCTCAATGCCGAAGAAGTTCTGGCCGTTGGTGTCGACAGTGAATACCTGATCGAAAACTTGTCCGCCGAGAAGCGTGTAGTTAACTGTGAACTGTACCTGCGTCGGAGGAGGCAAGCCATTGGTAACGTCGATGTTCAGAATTAGTTTTGTAAAGGTGGCGCCGTTTTCGAGCTGCACGGTGACGTTTGAGAAAGGTACGTTACCGGTCCCACCGACCAGCACCGCCTGACCGCCGCTAACGCCGAGGTTGCCGTTGCCGGAAGCCGACGTGAAATCGACGATAAAACCAGCACCCGCGCCGTTAAAGTCGCCCTGCACGAGGGTACCCGAGTGACTCAGAGGAGCCGTTGTTGAAAAGCACGTTGTCAGTACCCAGATTGCCAGGGTTTCCGACGGTAATTGTGATCGGATCCGCCCATGCGGTGGACGAGGCTGCCATCATCACGAGGGCCGCCGCCAGGGAGAGCACGAGGCGTTGGGGGATAAAAATCCGGGGCATTGTTGGAACTCCTACTGTGTCGATTACTAAACCATAGAAAAGAAAGTGCTAATCGAACGAGGGTTCCAGTTAGTGCGCAGTGATCGAAGGTTGACGACGTGTGGCAAAGTCTCCCGCAAAGGCGCAAAGACGCCAGGGAAAAAAGAACATTACCGTCACTTGGCGCCTTTGCGCCTTTGCGGGAGAAACTTGAAGATACGCCCGATGACGGCGCGGGCAGGGGGCAGGCCAAAGAGATAACCCACCGCGAAATAGCAGGTGCCGTAAACGCCCAGGACGACGATCGCCAGAGGAATCGGGTGCCAGCCGGTGACCACGAGCTTCAATCCCCAGCCGAGTGCGGCACCCAGTAAAGCTCCCACCCAGAGTTTCGCGGCGTAGGAAAATGGTAGACCCGTGCGTCCGATTCGTGTGTTAAGGCTTCTGCGCAACAGTACGAACTCGGCCCAACCGGCAATTCCGGAAGCGACGGTGATTCCCGCCGCTCCAAGGTTCGCATCGATACCAAGCAATCGCGGCAAGTGCAGGGAAAAGAAGTAACCAAGCGCGCCACCCAGCGCGACTCGCAACACTGCGTAGCGCAGGGGAGTGCGTGTGTCCCTCAAAGCGTAATACGTTGACGAGTAAAGCCGGCCCATTGTCGAAGCGAGCAGACCGATGGCGGAGCCGGCGAGGATGGTCCAAACAAACACGGCGTCGTCGCTGCGTGAATTTTCCGGTTTGATATAGAACTGCGGCAATCACATCGCCGAGCGCCAGAAACGCCACTGCCGAAGGTACGATGAAGAAACTGATTCTCTTCAGTCCTTCTTCAAGCCGGTGCCGCAGTGTTTCAGCGACAACACTCTCGGTTCCCAACGTCTTCGACATCGCCGGCAGCTCCGCCGCCGAGACCGACATTCCAAACAAACTAACGGGAAGCGTGTAAAGACTCTGTGCGTAATTGAGAGCGACGAGCGCGCCCTGCCCGAGGAAACTCGCGAGCGCCGCATCAACAAACGCGCTGATCTGGACCACGCCGCGACTCATAAACACGGGAAAGAAACTGTGCAGCACTTGTCGCACGTGCGCACTCGCGAGAGTCAGCTCAGGACGGAAGCGCTTCAATCAGTCGCAGGACCGTCGGCAGTTGCACGCCAAACTGAAGCACGCTGCCGACAACCGAACCCCACGCCGTCATTGCCGCGAGCGTCGCGAGATCGACTCGGTTATCCGTAGTAAATGAGCGCGGTGATGATCGCCGCGTTCCAGGCGACCGGCGCAGTGTAGGAAATAAAGAAACGATGATGGCTGTTCAGAACTCCGAGACACCATGCTGAAAGGACCAGCATGCCCGCTCCTGGAAACAGGATGCGCACGAGCGTGATCGCAAGGTCTCGTCGTTCTTCTTCGAAGCCGGCGGCGATTATCGTGACGATATACGGAGTGGTGAGCACGCCGATCAGCACCACGATCGCCGTAACCAACGCGAGGATGCCGAAGATCGCATTCGCGACTCGCGCTGCTTCTTTCTCGTCATCCTGGGCCAACAGCTTTGCATAAACCGGAATGAATGAAGCTGACAGCGCGCCTTCGCCGAAGACGTTCTGAAGAAAGTTGGGAATGCGAAACGCGGCACTGAAAGCGTCGCCTTCCGCTGAACGTGCCGAAGTAGTGCGCAAAGATACGTTGGCGAACTAAGCCGACGATGCGGCTGATAAGAATTCCCGCGCCGACCAAGAAAGCCGAACGACCGGTGCTGGGCGGTGCTGGTTTCGCGGGAGAAGCGGGTTCCGGTACTGCGGCGCCCACCTGTTCGACAGTTTCACCGGCGGCAGTGCCGGCGGCAGGGGATTCATCGGTGGTAATTTCGCGGTCTCGTGTCAGAGAGCGTATTCCTTCATCTTGTTGAGAAGTGTTTTATAGCTGACACCGAGATCTTCGGCGGTTTTACTTTTGTTGCCGAGATTCGCTTCGAGCACGTGCACGATTTTGCGGCGTTCGACGAGGCGCAAGGCGCGATGGGCCACGTCGGAGAGTGTGCCGGAGAGATCGAGTTGTTGAAACACTTCCTCATCGCCGGCGTCTGACGCGCGCCCTAAGCCGAGATCGTGAGGTTCGAGAATCATCGTGTCAGACAAGATGCAGGCACGCTCAATCGCGTTCTCGAGTTCGCGAACATTTCCCGGCCAACGGTGCTCGTGTAACGCCATCTCCGCTTCAGCGCTGAGCTGCGCCTCGCGCCCTCGCAAATCCTTGCCGATCTCGGGCTGCGAAATGACGCGCAAGCAGCAGCACGTCATCGCCGCGATCGCGCAGTGGCGGTATCTCGATCGGAAACACTGCCAGACGAAAAAACAGGTCGCCTCGAAACTCGTCTATTCTCGACTGCGGCCTTCAAGTCTTTGTTAGTGGCAGCTACAACGCGAACATCAACCGTAACGGGCGCGCGTCCACCAATGCGATCGACGACTTTCTCTTCAATCGCGCGCAGCAGTTTTCCCTGGACCGCCAGCGGCAACTCACCGATCTCGTCGAGAAACACTGTTCCGCCCGTAGCCAGTTCAAACTTACCCTTGCCGGCGATCGCTCGCGCCGGTGAACGCGCCGCGCTCGTGGCCGAACAATTCGTTTTCGATCAGTGTTTCCGGAATTGCGGCGCAGTTGATCGCGACAAATGGTTTATCGCGGCGAGACGAAAGATGATGGACCGCGCGCGCAAAGAATTCTTTGCCGGTGCCCGATTCACCAAGCAACAACACCGTGGCTTCTGTTTGCGCCACACGCTGCGTTTCGCCCACTGAACGTTTCAGCGCTTCGGATTCGCCAAGGATGCGCGGAAAGCCGTAGCGGCGCGACCACTCTTCGCGCAGCAACACGTTCTCGGTTCGCAGTCTCGCCTGTTCCAGTGCTCGTTCGACGAGCAGCAGCAGATGGTTTGAATCGACAGGCTTTTGAAGAAAGTCGTGTGCGCCGTCTTTCATGGCCTGGACCGCTTCGTCGATCGAGCCGAAGGCAGTCATGACGATGACGGGCACATCGGCGTCGGCGTTGCGCGCGGAGCGCAGGACGTCGAGACCTGAACCGTTGGGCATGCGCAGATCTGTAAGTACGAGTCGATGGCGAGTGGTGGCGATTTCGTTGAGTGCGGCGAGAGGCGTCGACGGCTTCCGTAACACTGTAGCCGGCATTCTCGAGAGTCAATCGGAGTACGCGGCGCAGGCTGTCTTTGTCTTCGACAAGTAGGATATCGGCCATCCGTGAGAGGCATATCACGGCTTATTTCAGTGTCAGTGGTCAGGTGGTCAGTAGTCAATTGTCCGATCGTGGCCAATGGTCAGTGGTCAATTGCTGATACTTGATCTGCAGTTCAACTCGGCAATCGACAACTGACAATTGACAACTGTCTAATACTCGCGAATGTCGCGAACGATGTCGCCGAGCGCGTCTCTTCGCTTTTGACACCCACACGGAATCGTACTTCAAGTTTGCGGTGCCGCCGCCGCCGGTGTTAAACTAGGCGCAAGAAAAGGATGTGATAGTCCGTTTTCTGACTAGAGGGCCACGAACGTGCAAATCTAGCGACGTAGATCGACCCGAGATGGTGCCATTGCCGCCGCCGTCGCGCAAAATCTTGCCTTCTCCGAGCACAAGAATGATTCCATTGAACGTTGCATTGCCGTTCAGACGTCAGGTTGCCGGTGACAATCAAAAGTCCGGCGCCGCCATCCAAATTCACGTTACCATTTACAAAAGTGAAATCTGGAGTAGCTTCAGTTCCGGCAACCCGTCGAGGCTGGTGAAGAAACGGCCCATGCTGCGTGCCACCAGCTGCATGTCTTCAGAAACGTTCGCGCCTTGTCGGCCGTTTGCAGCCACGAAGGCAGGTCATTGATGGCTACTACTGCGTCTGATACTTCCTCGACCGTGGCGCCTTTGGTAATCGCGTCGTCGGCAATTACTTATCCGCCGCGTGGGTAACGCCGAACGTCGGCAAATTAGGTTCCGCGGTGGCATTGTCGTGTCCGGTGTAAAATTTTGCCGCACTTGTGCCAACGTCGAACGTCATCCCGATGCCGGCGTCTGATCCCCGCATTACCAACATAGCGTTGGGATCAAACTCGAAGTTGGTCTTCTCAACGATCATCTCCATGTGCTTGATTGAGCCGTTTGGACCATACCCGGTTGATTGCACCTGAATTCGTCTGGGCCGGTAAGTAGCGTCTGTGTTACGAGTCGTCGCCGTTCGGGTCGTCGGGATCGATCACGACGACGCTGTATGAGTAGTTTCCGCCGGTTGGGGTGACGCGCCAGTCGTCGCTGTCGTAATCGAGCCAGGCTGTTAGCCGTCCGACCGTTGAAGGATCGTCATCGAATGATTCGACGTCTCGGGATCGACGGCGTTAAGAAAGTCCATGCGTGTCGTGCCGGTATCCCGTGCGGGGCAACATGCCCGCGGATAATGTTCAGCGCGTCTTCCAGTCCGCTCTCCGCGCCATAATACGCCTGCAACTCCGCTGTGCGCCTCGATCGACGTAGTGGCAGACATGCCGGTTGTGAAAATCACGGTTCCGGCAACCGCCAGCAGCAACGTTGCGATCAGGATAGCTGATGACGAGCGCCGCGCCCTTTTCACCGTGACGATCGGAGATTCTTTTTGTCTGACGCGTCATTTGTGATGTCCCTAAACGAGTTAGTAAGTGATCTGACTGGCGTTTCTTAATACGACTTCCGAACGGAGAGTCAACGGTCGCATCGGTTGGTAACCCGGCAGAACCAGCCACACCGATGGCCGGCAGCGTCACACCCACCTCTATCATGACCTTCCAGACAAGACTCACGTTGGTGGTGTTTGCCAGCACATCGACCGTATTTCCGTCCATGTCGTAGTAGGTGAGCGAAAAAGTATCGAGCCTGTTTGCGAGAACAGTTATGCCCTCACGGTCCGGTCTGGTGACATCGTAACGAACGAGATAATGACGATCCGCGGCGTCGTCGTGATACATCGAGTACTTAATGTCCTCGTCAGGATCGCGAAATCGAACCGAACTGGCTCCGGCTTCCGTAGTGTAAGCATTCAGGTTCGCACGAAATCTAATCGAGGATGGCCCAGTGTCGCCCGTCACGATGCCGTTATCGGGCAGGCCGAAACCGGAGTTGGCAATCTCGCGCGAGACGATGTTGAGTGCGCGATGAGCGTCGGCGATCGCGTCGGAGCGAGCATCCTCACGGGTGCGCATACGAAACGACTGGGCGACCAGCGTGCTCGCAATACCCGCGATGACGATCGTTACCGTCATCGCGATCAGCAGCTCGATAAGCGAAAAACCACGTTGAGAATTTGAGTTCTTGTTCATTTCTCGTCGTCCTTAGGAGCCCACCGATAAGGGCCGAGCGCAAATGCGGACACGTTGCACGCTGATCTCCACGGTGCCGCGCGCCCATCGTCGGTGCTCAGCAGCGGCGTTACCTGGATCTTGATGGTCTTTAGCGAAGTGGTGGTGTCGGTAATAGTGGTTCGCGACCGTGTAAGTTCGATCGTCACCACTGGTGACCGTCTTGCTGGTCGCGGCATGAGCCGTCAACCGGATCAGGAACTTCATCTGTCGATAACGTTCCATCTCCTGCTGTGCGACTGCGAGCGCCAGCAGCGCGATCGCGCGAGCCGGTGTTGTTCTTGATTGCGAAGGCGAATACTGCGCAGATGCCCAGGCCGCCGATCATCATCACGAGCAGAGCCGAGGTTGTCTCCACCAGGGTGAAGCCTCTTTCCTGCCGACGTTTCTTTCCGCGTGAGCTAACTGACCGCGCATGTCAATTCTCCATTTAGTTGGTGACGCTCAAAGCTCACGTTTGGTACCACAAGGCGTTTCGAAAGCGAGCGTGAAGTTGCCGCGCGTGTTGTTCAGTGATGCGACCTGTGAAGGTGTTTCCTGAAAGCCTCGTCACCGAAAGATTGTTCGCCCCTTCGGTGAAGGCGACTGTTCCGCTCGGGTTAACGGTAAAGCTGATGGTTCCACCGCTGTGTTTCGAGAACGTCAGCGGGCTCGGACTAGTGGACACCGTAACCACGCACGGCGTCGGTGTCGGATTTGGATCAACCACCGGAGTTCCTGATGGCGATGGCGATGGCGATGGACTTGGCACCCGGACTCGGATCGGGATCAGGTGATGGCTCCGGATCCCCTCCCGGTGACGGTGTTGGTGTCGGCTCAAGATCGACGACTTCCGGCGTCGGAGTTGGCGATGGTGAGTTGTCGTCGTTTGGCGTCGGAGTCGGTGTTGGCGATGGGTTAGGAGTATTATTGGCGTTGAGAGTTGATCCACCATCGATGCGCGGTCAGGCCCGTCGTTGATATTGACGTTCGGAACGTCGTCGAGATAGACGTCGCTGTCGAGCGTGACGTCGCCTGATCGAGTTATGTCGACGATGCGTTGATCGTTCTCATCGTCACCCCACTGCAAAGCGATACTGACTTTGATGTCAGTTGTCTCCAGGTCGACCAAGCCGTCCACGCCAATCAAAAACAAGAGCGATCGGATCGGTAGCGAAAACCACGCCGTCATCAAGAGTGATGTCCTTCGTTTCAACAGTTCCGTCACCGTCAAAATCCATCTTCACGCGATAAGTAGTCTTATTCAGGACTTCGATACCGGCCATTAAGTTCGGGTCGGTCGGATGACGTCGCACGGAGTCGACACGCGCCTTTTCCGCATAACTGGCAAGTAAGCGCGAAGAGTTCGTCAGGCGGATGCGTTGCCGGGCGGACGTGATGCCCATGAAGGCCAGTCCGGAAACGACACTCGCGACGGCGAGGGTGACGAGCAGTTGCATCATCGAGAAGCCGCGTTCGGACGTTGGTTTCGGCTTTCGCTTGGTTAGGCTGATAGTTCCTATTGGCGTGCTCATCACTCCTCCGGTGCGGGGACTAGGCGGTCGACAAAAATTCCCGTGGTCCAAGGTGCAACGACTATGCCACCCGCGGATCGCTCGCAAATCCTGCAGTTTCTCGCGCAGATTCTTGGGCGGGGTGGTCCGGTTGTTACCAAAGGTAACGCTGATGAGAAGGAAGTTACCTAAGCGGCGCTTTGAACGATTTCTGCGGAATCAGGCGCGATTACGCCTTTAAGTAGAGAGCGACCGGTTCTTTCGGCGCGAACGAGTTTGGTGGGGAATTAAAAGAATCGTCCGCTGTGACAGCGGTGCCGCACGCCGCGACGCAGTTGGACGACAAAGCGCCCCGGCGATCTTTGGATCGCCGGGGCGCAATTATTACCTGGTGGTCTGTAATTCTTACCTGGCCACAGAGAAAAAAGGACGGGGAGAAGCGGGGACGCGGAGAAGCGGGGACGCGGAGAAGCGGGGACGCGGAGAAGCGGGGACGCGGAGAAGCGGGGACGCGGAGATCGATCCCTGTGTTTCTCTTCGTTCCCGTGTCTCCCCGTCACCCCGTCACCCCGTCCCCGTATCTCCGCGTCACCAGGTCCCCGCGTCCCCCTTCTCCCTGTCTCTCTTCAGTTAGACTTCGAAGGTGGTTCGAACTCGTCGGCGCCGGCTACAGTGCTTTCCGTCTGCGACAGTTTCATAGTCAACATCAGTGGCGTGTAATCGAAGGCTTTTGGTCCGCCGCGCGTGTTTTGGACCAGCATCACAAGGTAGTCCTGGTTATCGCGAAAACGGCTGACACTGCCACGCTGATTCATGATCACAAACAGCAGTACTTCGCCGTTCGCGGCGCGCATCTGGCCGACGAGCGAACTCGCGCCACCGTCAGTTCTCAACAGTGTGCCGGTCTTGGCAATCACGCTGCCGCGCCACGCCATTCCCGTAAACCGATCTTCCAGCGTACCCGGATCGATCCCCGCAACGGGCATGATCGCTGCCGGAGTCAGTCCTGATTTATTCAACTCCGCACGAAGCGCGCGATAAACCTTCATCATCGTTCGTGGCGAAGCGCGATTCACGCCGAGCCCGCTCAACCGCGAGATCTTCAGGTCGTCGGGAGCGAGTTGTAGTTCGCTGATCAACCTTTGTCGCACGGCTTCAGGGCCACCCAGTGCGTCGCCGATGCGATCCGCCATGAAGTTGTTCGAGTAGCACAACAGCACCTTGAGTATGTCAACCAGCTTGCTGGATCGCTGCGTTAACAACAGCTTCGCCGAAGTTCGCAACCGGACCGACCGACACTTCGCCCATGACCGCCACACTCGGAACCTTCTCAAGACTCTCGCGATCGTTAAGCAGCGTGCGTTCGTAATTCCAGGCGCGCACGGCTTCCGCGTAGCGCAGCGTCGAATCGAGAGTGTCGTAAAGCTGATTGCCGGAGCGGGCTGCTGACGGGCTGAAGTTCATCGTAAACCCGGGCGCTACAATGAGATTGCCGCTTACCTCTTTGATACCCAGACCGTTCAGTTCCTTCGCGAGCAACACTGCGTGTTCGTAGTGGAATGACGGATCGCGACCGGAGATGTAGAGATTTCCCGTCAGGACGCCGGTGCTTTTGTCGATGGTGCCATCGGTCCAGACGCCCGTGGCAAAACGATGCGACGGGCCAAGTGTTTGCAGCGCGACTAGCGCAGTCGCGAGTTTCAGCGTCGAAGCGGGATTGAACTGTTCGATTCTCGTTTTGACTGGAAACGATCTTGCCGTCGAGAGTCTCGACCAGCACGCCCTGAAGTCCATAAAGCGGCCGCGTCGTTTCGCTCGCATCGGGCGACGGTGATGGCGATGGCGACGGCCGTACGGCAATGGGAGTGGTTCCTGTCCGACCGCAGTCGCGGACAACGCAAACAGGATTACGCACGACAGACCGACACTGATTCGCCAAGTCAGGATTTGTTGTTTAAGTAAACTCCACATCAACGTCATGGGATTGGTGAGAGAGCAAGCTTTGATGCGCCGGATCTGAATGAGGATGCGCGCCTCTATGATAGCACCGATCCAAGTCGTGTGGTGTGCACTTTCGTACACGGGCTTCTACAAAGCATTTCGTTGACAATGTTTCAGGCAGGCTCATAGAATCGCCGTATTGACAAACTACAGTGCAACGCAATCAAGAACCCGTCACAGTCGAAAGAGTGATTGCCACTCACCGGGCGCGACGCAAAGAGATTCGAAAACGGCTCGGTGAGTTTCAGCAAGTTTGGCGTAAAGGATCTGACGCCCGGCTTTGGGAAGAACTCGCCTACTGCATTTTCACTGCGGGTGCTTCGGCTCGTATGGGACTCGATTCGGTTGACGCGGTAAGATCGTTGTTGCTCGACGGCGCACCGGAAGCGATGACCAAGGCTTTGAAGAAAGCCGGCGCACATCGGTTTCCGGTCGCGAGGCCACAGTACATCGTCGTCACGCGGAATTATTTTCGCGCGGAGTTCGACATGAAACTGCGGCGGCGTCTACGCAGTTTTTCAGATCCGTTTGAGCGACGCGATTGGTTGGCCCAGGAGAAACAAGTCAAAGGCCTGGGTTACAAGGAAGCCAGTCACTTCCTTCGCAACATCGGCGTCAAAGGACACGCGATACTTGATAAGCACGTGATGCGTTGCCTCTGCGAAGTTGGCGTCGTCGACGCTGCCGAAGCCGCCGTCGACGCGCAAGAAGTATCTGGCAGTTGAACAGGAACTGATTCGCTTCGCGCGAGAGATCAAAGTCGACTTCGACGAACTCGATCTCGTTCTTTGGTCGATGAAGACAGGTGAAATACTGAAGTAGAAAGTAGTCAATCATGCGCGTAACAGCAAGACGAGTTTCTCCCGGATAGCGGCCCTCAGTGTGGCCGCTTTCGTGTTTTGTTTTGCCCTCGCCGGAACGGCGCCTGACGCCTACGGATTCTCCGACAAGAAGGCCTATCAAAAAGGCTACAAGGCAATCCGCAAGGGCGACTATCCGCAGGCGGAAAAGATCTTCCGCGACATTCTCGGTAAGAACGCGAAGGACATCGAAGCGCGTCTCGGTTTGAGTTTCACGCTACTGAAACAGCGCAGCTTGCAAGGTGCTTACGACAACGCCGCACGCGTGATCATGCTCGATCCGTTGTCAGCGCGCGGACACGCGTTGCTCGGCTCGGCAATCCTCGCCGCAGGTGAGTTTCGTCTTTCGGTGGAAGAGTTTCGCACTGCGTTGGCGCTCAACGAAAACGAAGCATTGGCTGTCGCCGGGCTGGCGATGGTCGACTTTTATGAGAATCGGTTGACAGCTGGCGATGCCGGGTTTGCGTCGCGCAGTTAGCCTCGATCCCGAGGAGCCGGACTTTGTTTTCAACCTGGGCCAGGCGGCGGCGAGAAGTGAACGATATAAAGAAGCTGCCGACGCGTATGAGAGATTTCTGATGGTCGCTCCGAAGACCGATATCGATCGCCGCGCACGCATCGTCGGTTTGATCGACTTCCTGCGTTATCTCGGCCGGCAAGGTTCACTCTACGTCACGCAGGGCGAGCACCGCACTTCAGTTCCTTTCGAAGCAACGGACAATCGTCCCGTATTACCGGTCCGTGTCAACGGTCAGAAACAGCCAATGCGTTTCGTGCTCGACACCGGATCGGGAATGTCAGTCATCTCTGAAGAAACCGCGAAGAAGCTCGGCATCAAGCCCGTGGCGAGAGGCGGTCTCGCGCGCGCGGTCGGAGGCGGCGGCAGGTTTGAGATCGTCTACGGCTACATCAACTCGCTGGACATCGGTGGCGCGAGGATCGAAAACATTCCCGTCTACATCCGAAAGTTTTTCGACAACGATGTTCCTGTCGATGGTTATCTAGGGTTGTCAGTCGTCGCGAAGTATTTAACTTCAATCGACTACGGCACGCGTCGCATGTCGTTGGTTCGGCAAAACCAGACGCAGATCGTTGAATCGTGGACGGTTCGTAGTCCGGAAGGAATTCTGGCGCTCGCGCCTGTTACGCCTAACGACGGCACTGTAGAAGTTCCTCTGCGTACCACCTCGAGCGGGTTTTTGAGTGGCGAAGTCGGGCTCGAGGGTTTCGAAAAAACAGTGAACTTTATCATCGACACTGCGGCGAGCATCACCGTCGTTTCGGAAAAACTTTCGCAGGAAGAACAGTTACTCGAGCTGTTGCAGCCTTCGCGCATGCGCGTGTTTGGCGCGGCGGGAGTGACTGAAGATGTGAAGCTGTTGCAGTTGCCGAGATTGAGTCTGGGTGTGACGACTCTCGAACGCATCAATGCGGCGGTGCTTGATATGGAACCCGTGAACGAAACGGCGGGATTTACGCAGGCGGGAATTCTCGGCGGAAACTTTCTGCGGCACTTCCGCGTTTATTTCGACTTCGCGCGCGGCTCGATGCGGCTTGAGTCGTTGAATAAAGCCGAAGAGCGTGAAAACATCAACCCGGAAACAGTATCATCGACTCCATGAAGCAAGGTCTTTATCTGGAAACATCAGTGATCGGCGCGTATCTCGACAACGGCGAGCCGTTTCGCCGCGACTTGACGATCCGCTGGTGGGAGCACGAGATGCCCGACTACCGCACGGTAGATTTCGCCGCTGGTGTCATCGGAATTGAAGCGCGTGAGCGAGCCGCATCGCACTTCTTATCTGAAACTGATTCGAGAATCTCGAGCAGGTTGATCTGACTGAAGAAGCGGCGATACTCGCGGAAGGCTACATCTCGCGCGGCATTTTTCATCGCAAATACATCGCCGACGCGCTGCACGTAGCGATTGCGTCGTTGTCACAAGATTGATTATTTGGTAACGTGGAACTTCGGTCACCTGGCAAACGTGCGACGACAGGCACGCATCAGGCTTTTCAACACGGCTGCCGGATTTTATGTGCCGATGATCGTGACGCCGGAGTTTTTGGTTTCGGAGGCAACGGAAAGAGTCGGATGAACTTTGATCTTTGCTGATCTTAGTTCTTCCTGCTTCTGTTAGGTTTAAATGGCGAACAAAGCCAAAGTACAAAGAACAAAATCAATTGCCGATGTATCGTCGCCCAAAGTTTTTGGAAGTGCTGCACGCGATTCGGGAAGAAATGTCGCGCGAAGCGGATTACGATGTTGACCTGTTTGCGGAGATGGTTCGCTCGGGAGTGCGGCCATCGCATGGTCCGCAGCGAGTGATTCGCGGTTTCAGAACTCGCGCGCCGCGTGCAGAAGCGAAGAACGGAAAGACCGTTAAGCATAGACAGCGTAAGCGAGGCGCGCAATAATGAGTTGGGAAATTTCGAATTGCGGATTCGAATTTCGAATTTGCTTTGGGCAAGTCACTACAATTCGCAATTCGCAATTCGCAAGTCGAATTTTGATACGACTCGTAACACTGCGGAATTATGAATCCTACTTTTGAGACGATCGGTTTAGAGGTTTCGAGCGAGAAGGCTTTTAACTATCTGGCGGAACAGGCGGGGGATCAGGGTGAACCGACGCAACTCAACCGCCGCGGCGCTGTGTTGCACGGTCGTTGTTGGAAACTCGGAGAAGGTCTCGAAGTTTGGACCGTGCTTTATGAATCAGGCAGCGGCGATCTGTTCTACGCCGATTGTCGTCCCGGCTTTCGCGCTCGATACATTCAAACCATCGCACCGTGGGCGCTCACTGAATATGACGAAGAAGGCGAAGCGGTGATTCACGGTTATCGTGAAGGCACCGACTGCGAAGTCTTGTTTGAATTGCAAAATCTTACCGAAGTTGGCCCAACCGGATTCGGCGCGCAGGAATTGCACATCGGACTTTGCGGTCTCGCTTATCGTGCTCGCGTGAGGCGCGGAAAAGCAAAGACGCGCTGGTTGCCGTTGGAAAAAGCGGCTCCCGCGCGCGCCGCCCACGAGAACGACTGGAGTTTGTCCGGCCGCGTTATCGCGTTCAAACCTTTGCGCAATCCACTTTCGGGTGAGGACCTCGTGTGGATTCATCTCGACCTCGAACGCATCAAGCTCGAAGTTCTGGTCAACCAACGCGCGTTGCGCGGTGATTCATTGACAGTCGGCGCGACGCTCGACGCGGAAGTTTGGCTTCAGGGCCACGTGCTCGACGAACATGCGCTGCGATCGCGTTACGAAGGTGTCGACTACGCTTGTTCACGCGCGAGTTTCTGGTCTGCTCTGCGTCGTAAGAAACTGACGCTTTTCATTAATGAAACGCGCGCTCGTCGTTGCTGGTATCATCATCCTCACACTGACGGGCGCGGCTTTCCTATTCAATAATTATTGGACGCACCGCTTCGACGCGATGATCGCGCGCCAGTCAGCGATCTATCGCGTCGATCCCGATCTCGTGTGGAGCATCATTTACGAGGAGACGTACTTCAGTCCGTGGAAGAAGGGACAGGACGGTGAGATCGGTTTGATGCAGGTAACACCGACAGTTGGGCGCGAGTGGGCCACTGAGACGGGGATGCGTGAGCTTGAACGACAGATGGCGACCGACCCCGAGAGCCTGTTGCGCGATCCGGAACGAAATATTCAGATCGGTTGCTGGTATCTCGAGAAGATCTGGGAGCAGTTTCAGGATGTGCGGGACGTTGAGCCGCGAATGATTGCCGCGTACAACGCTGGGCCAAGCCGGGCGGTGGAATGGAGTCGCGTCGAGGAAGGGAAGTCGCAGAGTGGTGCGGAGTTCATCACGCGCATTGACATTCCGTCAACGAAGGCTTACGTGATTTCGATCATGGAACGTTATCGCGAACTTAAGAACGCGAAGGCTCCTCAGGAATAATCCGTGTCATCCGTGTCTTCAAAAATCTATTGTGCGCAATCCGCGGTAGCAGTCAGTGGAGCACGGATCGTCGGCACGGGAAGTCGATCTGAAATTATCAATCGATTTCCTCATTTTGAAATTGAGGATTTCGGCGAAGCGCTGATCCTTCCGGGTTTAGTTAACACACATACACATCTCGAACTCACCGCGTTGCGCGGTTATCTCGAAAACGAAGAGAGCGATTTTTTTGCGTGGCTCAGAAAGCTACGCTCGCGCGGCTGGAGAAGATGACGCCGGACGACCTGCGCGTGTCGGCAACGTGGGGCGCGTGCGAAGCCGTGCGAGCAGGCATTACGTGTGTTGGCGACGCAAGCGATGCGGCGATGATGAGCATGCTGGCATTGAATGACGTCGGACTGCGTGGCATCGTGTTTCAGGAATCGTTTGGTCCGGATCCGCTTTTAGTGCAGGAGAACTTTGGAAAGCTCAAAGACAAGGTGGCTGAGCTGCGTGCTGTCGAAACCGAGTCTTGTGCGCGTTGGAGTTTCTCCGCACGCGCCGTACACAGTTTGCGGACCGCAGCTTGAACGCATAGCGCGATTTGTTCGCGACGAACGGCTGCCGTTGATGATGCACGCTGCTGAATCGCACGCTGAAGAGTTGTTTGTGCGTGAGGGTCGGGGAATTTTTGCTGATGGTTTAGCTAAACGAGGGATCGAATGGAAAGCGCCGCGGTTATCGACGATTCAATACTTGAAACAGGTCGGCATACTCGACACGCAGCCGTTGTTGGCCCATTGCATTCGTGTTGATGACGCAGACATCGAAACGTTGCGCGAGACACGCTCGAAGGTCGCGCACTGCCCGAAGTCGAATGCGAAGCTGGGCCATGGACGAGCGCCGTTCGCGAAGTTTCTTAATGCAGGCGTGGTGGTTGGATTCGGTAGTGACTCCGTCGCGAGTAACAACACGTGCGACATCCTCGAAGAAGCGCGATTCGCAGTCTTGCTTTCGCGCGCGGGTGAAGGCGACACTCTGATCTCGGCGCCCGACGCATTGGCGACGGCAACACTCGGTGGCGCACGTTGTATGGATCTGGCCGGCCAAATCGGAGAGCTGAGCGAAGGCGCGCAGGCGGATCTTGCAGTTCTCTCGTTGAACGGAGCACACCAGACGCCAAACTACGATCCGGCAGCGACAGCGATCTTCGCATCGTCTGGTCGCGATGTGGTTCTGACTGTGGTTGCCGGACGTGAAGTGTTTCGCGATGGGCGCGTCGTAGGCGTTGACGAGGAACGCCTACACGCGCGAATGAAAGAAATCAGTGGAAAGCTATGAAAGCGACGCGGTGATCGCCTCGTCAAAGATCTCGAGGGCGACGTCGACGTTCTCTTTCGTCAACACCAACGGCGGCGACCAGCGAATCGTGTTTGTACCCGCGCCGAGAATGATTAGGCCTCGGTCGAAACAGGCGACCTCGATGCGATCGCGCAGCTCCGGCGCTGGTTTCAACGACGTCTTGTCTTCCACAAACTCGACGCCGAGCATCATTCCCATACCGCGAACATCGCCGATGCAGTCGAACTTCGCTTGTAGTTTTTCAAGGCCCGCTTTCAGGTAAGCACCGACTTCAGCCGCGTTATCAACCAAACCACCTTCGAGCAGTTCGATTGTCTTCAAAGCTGCCGCGATGCACACCGGGTTGCCGCCGAATGTCGACGCGTGCGCGCCGGGCTTCCAATCCATCAGATCCGCGCGCGCAACACACGCGCCGATCGGCAGACCCGAGCCGATGCCTTTCGCGATGCAGACCACGTCAGCTTCGACGTCGTAGTGTTCGCACGCGAACATCTTGCCCGTGCGGCCCATGCCTGACTGCACTTCGTCGACAATCAAGATGATCCCGTACTGATCGCAGATGCGACGAAGTCCTTTTAGAAAATTCTTTGGCGCCGGAACGTAACCGCCCTCGCCCTGAACGGCTTCGACGACGATGCCTGCAACTTCTTCCGGCGGCGTCGTAGTTTTGAACAATCGTTCTTCAATCCAATTGAGCGCGCCTTGTCCCGCTCCGCCGTCGCCGCAATCAGCCGGGCTGAACGGATTGCGAAACTCGTTTGGATAAGGCACATGGACCACGTCGAGCGCCTGGCGTTTGAAGCCGCGTCGCTGTGCGGCCTTTGACGAGGTCAACGAGAGTGAACCGAGGGTGCGTCCGTGGAAGCTGTTGAAGAAGGCGATGAACTTTTCGCGTCCGGTTGCGTGCATCGCGAGTTTCAACGCCGTCTCGACTGCTTCGGTGCCGCTGTTGGCGAAGTGAGTTCGGGTCGGCGACTTGATTGGAACGATCGCGTCGAGCTTTTCGGCGAGTGCGGGCATGTGGCGATAGTAGTAGTCGGTGCCGCACATGTGGATCAGTTGTGCCGCCTGCTCCTGGATCGCTTTCACGACTTCCGGATGACAATGTCCGGTCGAACACACGGCTACGCCGGCGTTGCAGTCGAGAAAAATGTTGCCGTCGACGTCTTCAACCCACACTCCGCTCGCGCGTTCGGCGACGAGCTTGAATGACGGACGCGGGTAGGCTGGATTTACGAATTTGGCATCGGCTTCGACGATCTTCTTGCCGTTTGGTCCAGGCAGCGGGGTCTTGACCTCAGGCCGCCTGGGTGGTGCGATTACGCTGGTCGACATCTGCTGAAACTCCTTGTTTTCTTTGGCTCCGCTTGTGGAGCCGGGACGACGACTACAACCGGAAACTATTCAGTCTCCGAGGTTTAAGTAGCTTAGGATTGCGGACAATAAGAACTAGTCGGCGAAGAGGTTCGCGCGCGACTCAAGTGGGCGAAAGTGTAATGGTTGCGGGTTGAACATTGCGGTTGGATTCTACCAGCCGGGGATTAGGCCGACAAGCTTTGTGAAATTAGGTAGGCGGCGAGTTTCGCATCATGAACTCAAAGACACCAGCCATCAATATGAGGCCGTATCTGACTGCCGAGCCGGTTGCGTGGCCGCCGGTCGAGTGTGCGGTTCGGCAGTCCCATCTTACTGGTTAGGAATCGCTCGAGATCGCGTTGGCCAACGATAACACATCGATTCCCAGAATCAGCCGCACGCGAAATCGCGAAGATTAGTGAGATTTTGCAGGCTCGCCCGTTACACAACACTCTGTATCATCAGAAAGACGTACTGGAGCTTCGCTAGCAACATAAAAGATGTTGACGGTCTCGTTTGGCGTGCGAATTCCTTCCGCGTTGTTCCTTACGTTGATTTCCCTTGAGACTTTGACCTTCACACAGACTCGTTCACCGATCTTAATGTTGCCAAATTCCTTACCGGTGAAGATTAGATGGTCGACGACGATTTCCTCATGCTCATACTCTCCAGCACAGACTTTTTCAACGCGGTACTTTGCTAACCTATAAATAGCGAGCCGACCACTGACCGTTCCCGGGTCTGCCCCGAGCTTTTCTAGGGTGCCCTCGAACATGAGTGTGTCGTTTGATGCAGATTGGGTCCTTGCTAGCTGACAGCTACTGACAATCATTGCAAAACACAGCGGCAACAAACACAAGCGCTTGAGTTTACCTCGGCTTTCGTTTTTCATGTTTAGTGACCCCCAGAATTGTGTTGTTCTTGTAGATTACATCATAAGAGACCGTTGAATACACGAAACTAACTATTCTTTCTTGGGAGTTAGGAATTCGGGTAGGTCCTATTTGCTCCACCGGCTGTTCCCACCAACCTGTATAATCTGACATGACCTTACTCTCGAAGTGTGATCCGTTTGAGTGGCTTTCTTCGAATCGATCTTCACGAGTTTGTGGACCGCGGGAGTTCCCAGCTGGACGTTCGCGGGGATCGTTCGAGCCTGCGAACGGCTGCAAGTTGTCAAAGGATCGAATTGCGACATGGCGTTTACAGAGTTAACGCTATGTAAATGCCAGAATGAGGATAAAAACGGGGTTTCGAATCGCTGTAGGTTGGCAAGCCGTACTATTCCGATCACACAGTCAGTGAGCTCACCATCCAGGATGATCGCCTCTTGAACTCAATGGCGGACAAGTGAGTATTTAGGCCATAACATTTCTTGCCAGGATCAGATACTCGCCAAACCGAACAGCACGGTAGTCACTGCACCTTTCGAAATCCACCAACCTCTCCAACGGAATGCCAAGAACATCAGGACAAGTGTCATCGTACCGACCAGTGACGGATAGTTGATCCCAATTCAGCTCGAACGTGTATCCCTCACGATCTGCTACGAGAAACAGATTCGCGTTCTCGACCGCCTTCATCCTAAATTTCTTGACAAGCACTTCAAAAACTCCATCGATTTGACTCTGACTAAGGCCATCCATCGGGTATTCCTCGACCAGGCGGTTATCGCCTAGAAACCGAATGCCACAAACGATATCGGTATCATCGCTCAGCCATAGCTGGAATATTACCGGAAGGCGGTCCGACACCTCTGCCTCCAACAATTCCAGCGAAGTTTCCACTTGATCACCCTCCTCGGATATCGAGGTGAATCGGTGGGTCGCGGGATTCTCCAGCGTCGCGCCTTGAGAGCACCAATCCTGCACAATGGCGCGAAAGTCGAACCCGTCTACGGGTTGATAGAACTTGGCGAATCTGTCGCTCATTTAACATCCTCGAAAATATGAACGTTCTCCGCTCCAAGTCTTCTTCTCGCCACTTTGAGCACCTCCTCAGGCGTTCCCTTTGCAAAAGAGGCGACGGCTTTAACTCCAGCCTGCTCCGTTAAGAATCTGGAGCTGTCGACCAACGTCGCTGGCAGTCTTGGCGGGGCTTCCTACAGCAATATACTCTCCTGCCTTTCCGATAACATCGATATCAGTCCGGCCTAATCCTTCTACTATCACCTGCTGACGAGCAACCTTTCCCCCAACTAACGCCGCGACCTTACCTTCTTTTGGACCAGACGCTCTTAACTGCACACGCTTGCCGAGTGAGACCTTCTGTGTGGACGGGATCAAGTACCACTGCTTGTTAATCATGACGCGATGTGGGACGTAGTCGACTTGCTATGCGGCCGAGGGTTTTTAATTCTTGCTCTGAACGTTCTGAAGGAAATATTAGAAGTGACGAATATCGATCCTCGCCCCTTTGATGCATTTTTCTTCTAACCTGGCTGAGGCTTTGAACTTTTTTCGTAAGTCCATTACAGTATTCGTCCAAATTCGGATCCTGCCTGCGGAGATAAGAAAATGAAGAAGAAGCAACAAGAAACCGCTATCAGTGTGAGGCGAAGCCTGTTTGCGTTTTTGCTGGTAACAGCCCTGTTGGGTGCGGCCGCGATTGCGCCGATCGCCAGTCGGTCGTGGGCGCAGAGCGTTGCGCCGAACGGCACGTCGGCCACCGGCGCTGCCACGTCGAAAGATCCCAAGCTCGTCTATCCCGAGAGCAAGAAGGTCGATCAGGTAGACGACTATTTCGGTACCAAAGTCGCCGATCCCTATCGGTGGCTTGAAGACGACCGCAAACCTGAAGTCCAAACATGGATCGAAGCGCAGAACAAAGTCACCTTCGGCTACCTCGACAGGATTCCGTATCGCGAAAAACTGAAGACGCGCTTGACCGAGCTTTACGACTACCCGCGCATCTCAGCTCCGTTCCGTCGTGGTGACACATACTTCTTTACGAAGAACGACGGTCTGCAAAACCAGAGCGTCTATTACATTCAAAAAGGCGTCAACGGCACTCCCGAAGTTTTTATCGATCCGAACAAGTTCTCCGCCGACGGCACGTCAGTCATGCGCGGCTTTTCGTTGTCGAAAGACGGGAAGTATGTTGCTTACGGAATCGCAAAGGGCGGCTCTGACTGGGTGACGTTGAGTGTTATGGAAGTCGCGACACGCAAGAAGCTCGACGACGAAGTGAAATGGATGAAGGCGTCCGGCGTCTCGTGGCAAGGAGACGGTTTCTTTTACAGCCGTTATCCCGAACCCGAAAAAGGACGCGAACTCACGAGTAAGAATGAGTTTCAAACCGTCTACTTCCACAAGGTGGGGACCCCGCAGTCAGCTGACGTCGTGATCTATGAAGACAAGGAACATCCGGAACGTTTTCAGGGCGTGGGCACGACGGAAGATGAACGTTTCGCGATTCTCTCGATTTCCGAACGCGGCAAAGGCAAGAACGGAAACGCGCTCTTCTATAAAGATCTCAAGGCAGGCGACACGAGGTTCTCACCCATCGTTGCCGAGATTGGCAACGACAGTTTTGGTGTGATCGATAACGTGGGCGACAAGTTTCTGATGCGCACAAACAAGAACGCCCCGAATGGACGCGTCGTGCTTGTCGATCCAAAGAACCCTGATGAAAAGAATTGGAAAGACGTTCTTCCCGAAAGGAGTGAACCGTTGCAGGGCTCCGGCACTGCCGGCGGAAAACTTTTCGCTTCGTGGCGCAAGGACGTCGCGACACGCGCGTATGTTTTCAGCTTGGACGGCAAGCTGGAGAATGAAATTCAACTTCCGGGTGTTGGTACCGCGGGTGGTTTCGGCGGACTCAGCGACGATAAGCACGTCTTCTATAATTTCACGTCGTTCAATTTCCCGCCGACGATTTACAAGTACGACATCGCTACGAAGAAATCGACAATCTTTCGCACGGTCGACATTCCCGGTTTCAAACCTGGGAACTACGAAACCAAACAAGTCTTCTACAACAGCAAGGACGGCACACGCGTGCCGATGTTCCTGGTCTACAAGAAAGGCCTGAAGCTCGACGGCAACAATCCGACTTTGCTTTACGGCTATGGTGGCTTTAACGTCGTCACCGCGCCTTCGTTTAGCTCAACCCGCATGGCGCTCCTCGAACAGGGCGTGGTCTACGCTTCGGCAAACATGCGTGGCGGCGGTGAATACGGCGAGAAGTGGCACGAAGGTGGCATGAAGCTGAAGAAGCAGAACGTATTCGACGATTTCATCGCCGCAGCGGAATGGCTAATCGCCAACAAGTACACATCGTCAAACAAGCTGGCGATTCAGGGCGCGTCGAATGGCGGTTTGCTTGTCGGCGCGGTCGCGAACCAGCGTCCCGAGTTGTTTCGCGCAGTGGTCGAGCAGGCCGGCGTGATGGACATGCTGCGGTTTCAGAAGTTCACGATTGGTTGGAACTGGATCGCGGATTACGGTTCAGCCGAAGCGAATGAGGCGGAGTTCAAAGCGTTGTACGCCTACTCGCCGATTCACAACATCAAGCAAGGCGCGAAGTATCCCGCGACCTTGATCACGACTGCCGATCACGACGATCGCGTGGTGCCGGCGCATAACTACAAATATGCAGCGGCGTTGCAGGCCGGGCAGGGCGGTCGACCTTCCCATTCTGATTCGCATCGACACGAAGTCAGCGCACGGCGCCAGCAACACGACCAAGTCGATCGAGCAGACGCGCGACATTTATGCGTTTCTGTTTGAGCAGTTGGGAGTGGATTACAAGTAAGAAGGATTAGTGCTATTCGGCTGGTACTTTGTTTTCGCAACTACCAGACACAAAAGTACAAAGCACAAAGAACCAGGTACTGCTAAAACATCAGACACTTGCCATTGCCAAGACCAGTGATCGTTTCGGGAGGGATGAGCACCGACCATCCCTTCCGTTTCCAAACGGACCCGTCGGCGTAGTCGATCCTGTTTATAACCACCTTACCGTCTTTCGTCTTTCCTGTTTCTACGTCTGCCTGGATCACTTTCACCGGATTCGACGGGCTCAACAATTCAAACTTCTTGCTCTCGTTGGGCTTTGCTTTCACGTTGCAGACGTATTGGCGCAGATCGTATTCTGCGGCCTGGGCGGTCGGCTGGTATTCCCACACAATCGTTTTGATTACGTTTTCGCCGACGTTCTTTACCTGGAGTTGCAGCAGGTACTGATCGGCGTTCCTGTTCGGCGCCTGTCGGGCCGCTTCACGGGTCGCCTTCATTTCCGCACGCCGCTCGTTCATGTCTCGTCTGTTCTTGATGTCCTGTGACTCATTTCGCGGCGGTGCCGGTTTGATCGATATCGGCTCGTTCATTGGTGGGCCTGGATCGAGCGCGCTATGGATCAGGTCATTGTTCAGGCGGATCTTGTTCCAGTTGAATTTGAGCACGACGAGGTCAGGCTCTTCGCGTTCCACGACCGATGGCTGCTGTTGTTGAAGAACAGGAGTCAAAGCAAGCAGAACGGTAAGGAAGAGCACTTTCATTTGGGCACAGAGTACACCCGATCAGGCCTGCAGGGGAAGGTGAATATCGATGACCAGTCCATCCCCAGTCTTTGAAGAAGTGATCCCGCAAAGGCGCAAAGACGCAAAGGAAGGCAAAGAGATCAAACGACATAGGAAACGAGACCTTGTTTATAAAAAACTTTGCGTCTTTGCGCCTTTGCGGGAAACTCTTCTGATTAGTGCCGGTCACTATCGCTTCTGGCCTGGTTGGTTCGTGGACCACGTGCGCCGGATAGGATGCGCCTCGGTATTGAAGATCACGTTCTTGAAATCAAGCGTCTCCGGCGGTGCGAACAGCAGATAGAAATACTTGAAAGTCTCCGCAAACAAAAAACTCTGCATCGAGTCAGCCTTCTCCTTCGTGACCACACTCTTTAGCGCCGCATAACCCTCGTCGGTCCGGCAGTGCTTCACAAAATCCTTCCACATCTGCCAGCCCATGCGCATGTACTTCTCATCTTTCGTGTAGTGATAGAGATAGTAAGTTGACTCGACGATTTCAGGCCGGAGCGGATAGCCCGCGGATCTCACCGTCTTCGTGCGGTAGTCAAACACTTCCGGTTCGATATCAGAGTGTCGCCACATCTTGAATGACGAGTCCTGCAAACGCCTGGCGCGCTTAAGATCGCCTGACAGCGCAAGCACGGCGGGGAAGAACGCGTCGAGCGCGCCGTATGTCGAATCGGTGCGTGCACCCGTGTTCATGTCCGCATGCCCGTACCACAACTCGACACCGAAGTCGGTTTTGATCTCGTCGGCGAGGTACTTGTTGATCGCGGCGATGCTGTCAGTCCACATACGCTTGCAATCCTGATCACCAAACAGCAAATCGCACTTCAGAAGGTATTCGTAATAACTATCGATGGCGCCGCTGATGTGACTGTCAGTGTTGGTCCATTGGCCCGTCTCGACGTTGATCCACTCACCCACGAGACCGATCTTCGAACGTCGATTGTAGGTCTCCACGAGAGCACGTTTGGCTTTGTCGTAATAGACTGGATTGCCCGTCAGTTTGCTGAGCGCACCAAACTCGAGCAGCAGCGTTCCTGTTTCCGCTGGGTTACTCACCGGATTGCGGACTTTGCCGGTTTTCAGATTGACGTAGCGATAGGGCATTCCGGTCGGCGAGTCGAAAACCGGTAGTAGCCGGCGGCCCAGGTCTTCAGCGAGATTCAGGAAACGTTTGTCATTTGTAAGTTGATAGCTAGTGATGAGGCCGCCGAGAAGCCTAATCGTGATCTCAAAGTTTTGAACGTCGATGTCTTTGTCGAACGACAGATTGTCGAGAATGTAAGCGCGCGTGGTCGCGGCCTCTTCGTCGAGGTCCATTATGATCATCGTGTCGAGCGAATCGACGGGCGTCATCAGCAGCGGTTGCGGATACCAGTCGTGATGCGTCTTTGAGAGCGGTTTCAGATCGTCGTGTCCCCACGCGTGTTTCTTGTAACCATTCCAGGCATGCATGAACTCGGCTTTAACTTCCGCCGCGAGCCTCCGGTTTGGTTGTTGCGCCGATAACGAAAGAGGAGGCAGTACGATCAGAAAGAGAATTGAAAGTATTCGTGTCATCTGTGGTTTCTAATACTGTCCTTTGGCGGTGGTTCAGCCCAGATTGTAAATCGCCTGGACCATCGGTGACGCAACACGCACGAACGAAAGTAATGTTCGTGTTCCCATTCGACTTCGGCCATCGTCAGCAGACAATCGATCAGGTCCGTCCGGCCGCAATCGCGCGCGTAACGAGCGGCCGTTTCATACTCGACAATGTTTCGACTTTCAAGCCGGCCCGCGCCGTACATCGGCGCAAACCAGCCGGAAACGTGACACAACAGGCCAAGCGTTCGGCCAACCACTATTGCGCGCAGCTCGCGCCGTTTGTTTGGTCCAGCGCCGAGACTTTGCAGCATCTCGCCAACCAGTTTGCGATGATGCCACTCTTCTTCTTCGATCTTTTTAACTTGCGTTCGGTCGTCAGGGTCGCTCAATGAGTGCCAGTGCCCGCGATACGCGTAGCCGGCAGCAAGCTCGCCGGAGTAAGCGAGTTGCAGGATATGTATCAGCTTAGCTTCGGGAGTTGACTGGTCGGTCGATTCCATAGATTAAAACTTCGCGACCAAGCAAATCAGTTTTGCCTTCAACTTTTTCGCCGAGACGTTCGGCGACCTTGATTGAGTTTGTGTTCAGCGGATCGATCAAGCTGATGACGTGATGTTTGTCCATCTCGTCGAAAGCGTAAGCCAACGCGCGACGCGCGGCTTCAGTAGCATAACCGTGGCCCCAGAATTTGCGCGACAAAGTCCAGCCGAGTTCGAACCCGGGCCAACCTTCAGGGTTGAGGAAACCAACGCGTCCAACAAAATTACCGCTTGCTTTCTCTTCAATGGCCCATGGACCAAAGCCAAGCAGTTGCCAATGGCCGGCCATGAACGCGAGGTGACGCCAGCATTCAACTCGGTCGAGAGTCATGCCGCCCCCGAGAAAGCGCATGACTTCCGCGTCGGAGCAGAGCTCCAGATACGGTTCGAAGTCGTCATTGCGCCACTGGCGCATGATGAGACGATCGGTTTCGAGTTGGATGTTGTTCACGGTTACTTCGGTAAACGGTCTTCCGCTACTCTTTTTGCGTCGGGATCGTGAATCAGCGAAGCGGTGCGTTTCACTTCGTCAAAGAGTCGCAAACGTGCTTGTGACTCACAAATGCGGGCCAGGTTCCAGTCCAGTGCTGGTCGTGGAGTTCTGCTCATTTCCAATTCAATGATCTCGCGGAAGGTAGTTTTAGCTGCCGCGAGATCGTTTCTTTCGGCCTGGACCGAGGCGATCGACAAATGCACGCCCAGTCTCTTATTCTCAGGGAAAAGGTGCACGTCGGCTTTTGCGGCTTCGTAAAACCCGGCTTCTGCTAGGCCTTCCACCACGTGAATCAGCGTGAACCTCAGCTCCTCAACGTGCGACTTCTTAATCGCCTCAGACCGCGCTGTCATTAGCGTTCGTCGCGCTGCTTCGCGATCGCCGGCCTGGAATTGTGCGTTGGATATCTCGCGGTAGATGATGAAGCGAGTGGATCCTTCCACGTGCTTTAGCGCCGACTGCGCTTCCTGAACCTTTCCTTCGCCGGCGAGACGTCGCGCAGTCAGAAACCAATCACGTTTCTGCATCTCGGGGAAACCAAGGCACGGGCGTTTGCTTGGGTTACTCGCGATAGCAATGCTTTCCATCGTCGAGCTTCGACCCGATGGGACACTGCCGACCACGCAAGCCGGCCCCGGACTGACCCTGGCGATTACTTCGTAACGGTCCCATTGCGCGTAGTCCTGCCGCGGCTCGATCTCGAGATAGAACTCAAGCGAGATCGTCTTCTTCGGGGCGTTTACTACAACCCAGAGTACGCCGGCATGCATGCCGCGATAGCCAGAATCCTCCGGATCCCAGTAATGGATTGGATGTCGTGTTCCATTAGGCGTGATCAGAAAGATCCGCGGTCTCTCTTCATCACCCTTTAATAGCAGCGAGTAGCCTTCGACACCTTTGCAGATTCGACTTCCATCGTCGTTCTCACCGAATACGGGCTGGCAATCTTTTTTGGCGAGACTGGTGCCCACCATCTCTCGCCACTCGCGTTCAGCCACTTGTTTGCTTGACCGTTGGGCCAGGCCAGCTGCGCTCAGACAGCTCAACAAAATCATCAGCAACAGATACCGATTCTTCATTCGGAGGATTTGTGGCCGCGTTTCCAGCGCACGCCGTCTTTAGTATCTTCGAGAATGATGCTGCGGTCGGCAAGTTCGCGACGAATCTCATCGGCGCGTCCGAAGTCGCGACGTCGTCGCGCTTCCTGTCGTTCGTCGATTAACGCCTGGATCTCGCTGTCGAGCATCTCGCGTTGTTGCTCGCCGAAAATGTTCAGCACTGAATCTATACGATTGATGGCTTCGAGCAGTTCGCGCTGGTTGTCTGCTTTGACTTGCTTGCGTGCGAGCGCAGTGTTTACTTCGCGAGACAGATTATGGATTGCGGCGAGCGCGACGGACGTGTTCAGATCGTTGTCCATCGCCTCTTCAAACTCTCGCGACGCACGCGTCGCCGCTTCGTGCAGCTTTTCGTTGCTGCCCGGTTCTGTTTTGGCTTCACTCAAACGGGCGCGAAAGTCGCGCAGGCTTTGGACTGTTTTCTCGGCGCCCGCGAGTGCATCAAACGTGAAGTTGAGCTGCTTGTTGTAGGGAACGCTCAACAGGAAGTAACGAATTGCCGGCGGCGAAAAACCTTTCGCGGCAATGTCGCGAAACGTGTAGTAGTTTCCTTTCGACTTCGACATCGTTTCGCCTTCGACTTTCAGATGTTCGAAGTGAATCCAGTAGCGCACAAACTCTTTTCCAGTCGCGCCTTCACTTTGCGCGATCTCGTTCTCGTGATGCGGAAAGACGAGATCGATGCCACCGGCGTGAATGTCGAATGTCTCGCCGAGATACTTCATCGACATCGCGGAGCACTCGATGTGCCAACCCGGGCGGCCGTTTCCGATCGTGGTGTCCCACGACGGTTCATTCTCGCTGGCCTTTTTCCTTCCAAAGTGCGAAATCGCGCGCGTCTTCTTTCTCGTACTTGTCCGTTAAGATTCGTTCGCTGGCGCCGGCGATGTTGCCTTCAAAGTTGATCTTCGAAAGTTTTCCGTACTCGGGAAACGAAGAGATGCGGTAATAGATCGATCCTTCGGAGCGATAGGCGTGGTCGTTATCCAACAGCTTTTCGATCAGCGAAACCATTTCGGGAATGTGACGCGTGGCGCGCGGTACGACGTCGGGGCGTTCGTTGCCAAGCGCGTCGAAGTCTTCCCACAGTGCGTCGATGTATTTCGCGGTGTAATCGTCGATGCTTAAGCCCGCTTCCTGTGACTTTGCGATGATGCGATCTTCGACGTCCGTGATGTTCATCACGTGAATGACTCTGTAACCTTTGAACTTGAGGTAGCGCCGCAGGATGTCGGCGGCAACGGCGCTGCGAAAGTTACCGATATGACCGTAGTCCCAGACGGTTGGACCACAGTAATAGAAACGTACCTCGCCTTGCGAATCTTCAGCGGCCGGAAGCTCTTCGAATCACAGGCCTGATGAGTGTGTTATCGAAATTTCAACATGGTACGTCGAATCAATGGAAGCAACTAACTCAGCAATCTTAAAAGTGTTTCCAGCCGCCCGGATTGAGATCCCAGACGCGCGCGCCTTCACGAATTTGAACGCCTTCATGCTGATTTGTTATTTCACCGATCCGTGTAATCTGTGTTCCATCAACCCTACGCGGCAGGCGTGCAACATCACTTGACCTTACGGTAAACAACAACTCGAAATCTTCACCCCCATGCAATGCGAGTTGTAGCGGATCGAAAGCTCGGCGACCGCATAGTTCAACAACTTGATGATCGATGGGTAAAAACGATGACTCAATCAGTGCGCCAACGCCACTCGCCGAACACAAGTGATTCAGATCCGACGAAAGACCGTCGCTGATATCGATCATCGATGTCGCGAGCTTTTCATCGCCCAGCACGATTCCCCAGCCGACACGGGGTTCGGGCCGGAGTTGTCGCAAGAGCACATGATCGAGTTTCTTCGAATCCTCATCGCCGAGGTTCTGTTCTGCTAAATGCGCACCGCGTTCCATCAAGTCGCAATCCGGCAGCGGCGCCGCCGAGTGCACCCGTCACGAAGATCTGATCGCCGACCTTCGCTCCTGACCGCTTAACCGCCTGGCCCGCGAAACATTCGCCAATCACAATCGAGTCGATCACGATCTTTTCCTTCGTCCGCGACGTGTCGCCGCCGATCAACTGCACGTCGTAACGGTTCGCGAGCTCGAAGAGTCCGCTGTAAAAATGATCGCCGAAATCGGTTTGCCAAACATCACTCCGGAACACCGATCGAAGTGAGAGACCAGCGCGGACGTGCGCCCATCGCTGCGATATCCGAAAGTGAAACTGCGAGTGCTTTATGGCCCAGCAGGTAGGGTGGAATCGTCGTGCGACGAAAGTCGACATCTTCGATCAAGAGATCGGTAGTGACAACTGTTTCTTTGCCCGCAGTGGTTTGAAATACTGCCGCATCGTCGCCGATACCGATGACGGACGACGAAGCGGACGCACGTTGTCGCAGCGTCTCGATAAACTCGAATTCGTCTTTCATTAGAGGTTGGCGACGAAGTGAATCGAGACCTGCTTCGATGGTCTCGATTGAAGTCGAGAAAGAAAATCGCAAGTGGCTTTGTCCGTCTGGTCCAAAGACGATGCCAGGTACGGTTGCCACCTTTGCCTGGTTCAGCAGGATGTCTGCGGCTTCCCGACTGTCGCGGCTGATGCGGCTTGCGTCGGGAAACGCGTAGAAGGCGCCCGCGGGTGGGTCGCATGTGAAACCGAGTTCGTTTAGTCCTGACAAAAGCAGGTCGCGACGGAGGCGATATTCGGCCGTAATCTTTTCCTGACTCGATGCGTCGATCTCGAAAGCGGCGAGTCCTCCCCACTGCGTTGGCGTCGATACTCCATTCGAAGAATAGAGCGTCGCTTTCTTGAGGCCCGTCATCCATGGTTCAGGTGCGACTGCGTAGCCGAGACGACACCCTGTCATCGCATATGATTTCGAAAACGTGAACGACGTGATCGTGCGTTCGATACATTCCTTCGAGTGATGCGATCGAGAAATGCACGCCGTCGTAAACGAGATCTTCATATGCTTCGTCGGCGATCACTACGAGATCGCGATCCTGCGCAAAGGTCGCGACAGCTCGTGCTTCATCAGGTGTGAAGACAACACCGGTCGGATTTTGTGGCGTGTTGTAGTAGATCGCTTTCGTGCGTTCGGTTGTGTAACGCGCCAACGTTTTCTGAAAACCTTCAGCGCGGGCTTCGCGCGTGGGAACGAAAACGCTGCGTCCCTGGCAGTGAGAGATGAGATCTTTGATCGGCGTCCAGTAAGGCGAGAAGAGAATTACTTCGTCGCCGGGATTTACAACCGATTGAAACGCGCCGAACAGTCCCTGCATGCCGCCGTTGACGACGAGCACGTCGCGATCGTCGGTAGGAATCTGGTTTTTGTTGCGCAGCTTTTCAGCGATGGCTGCGCGGAGTTCCGGAATACCTGATGACGGCGCGTAACGAGTCTTGTTCTCGTCGAGCGCGCGTTTCATAGCTTCGCGAATTGGTTCCGGGGTCGACATGAACGGTTCGCCACCTTCGAACTGGTAAACCGTTGCGCCCTGGTTGCGCAGTTCCATAATGCGGTTGCGCAGCTTAACAATGTCTGAAAATCCGACTTCGTCGAGTCGTGAAGCCAGGCGAAGCACCGTTGGCGAGGTTGTCACTGTTTGGATCGTTTCCTTCCGGTTTGTGCGCGGGACAGCGGATTATAGCGTGGCGATTAGGATGCAGTCCAACGAGCGAATCAGGGAGCTTTGTGTTTGGTACTTTGTACTTTGTTCGCTATTCGCAAAGCCGCTCGCGACCTGGGAGGCAAGATTGGCGACGCAGACAAAGGACCAAGAACTAAGAATAAGGTACTAAAGCGATACCTTTAAGAAAAAGTTTTAACTGAGGGCAGCTAAGTGTAAGTATTGACACGCGTAACTTCAGCGCGGGTAACATGCGGTTGTCGTCGCAGGCTGCTGGCAAACTCGCCATTGAGTCATTCCAACTTTCGCAACGCCCGACAGAGAAAGCCAGCTAAGTAATTTTCAAATTTCGGCAGTTAAGCGAATGAGTCGTTCCGCTGTAGCCATACCCGAAAAGCTCTTCTTCAAAATCGGCGAAGTTTGCGAACTCGCGGGCGTCCAGGCGCACGTGTTGCGCTACTGGGAGTCGGAGTTTCCGATGCTCGCGCCGCAGAAAAATCGCGCCGGACAACGCGTGTATCGTAAGCGCGACGTCGAGATGGCGTTGCGGATCAAAGAGCTGCTTTACGAAGACCAGTACACGATCGCTGGTGCGAAGAAGCGGTTGACGAGCGAGTTGCGCAGTGGCGGAAAACTTAAGACCAATGGAAATGAAGATACCGCTTCCGATTCCGCTGCGCATATGGACAGAGCTAATGAAGCGGTGCAGCCGCCGCCGGCGAATGATGGGCACAACGTTGCTCGACGTTCGGCGGAAGAGAGACAAGGTTTGAAACAGATAGCGTCTGAGTTGCGCGAACTGCTTGCGATACTCGAGCAGGAAAATAAAGGCCGCGCAAAGTAGTGAACACGGATTGAATGGATCCATGTTTGACAATTGTTCTTTGTCAGGATAGTAAGTCAGGGAGACGGGACGTGGCGCAGCCTGGTAGCGCGCACGCTTGGGGTGCGTGAGGTCGCGAGTTCGAATCTCGCCGTCCCGACCATTTCTTTCGATCATCAACGGCTGCCATTTGCTGGCGGCCGTTTTGCTTTGTGAGTTACACTCATGCCCCAGCCGGAACTAGTCGGTAGAAACGATGTAACCGAGCGGGATCTATTTTTCCTCAGTCTGCCTAGCGTCCTCGACGTGCCAGGTAAACTAAACCTCTCAAGCAAATATTTCGGCGTGCTGCTCGCTTGTGATGCGCATAATCTTAAAGACGCAGTTGTTTTGAATCTCGCGCGATCACTGATTGCTCAAGGCATGAGGTATTTCTGTTCGTGGGGCAACGATTGCGAACGAGTGCATGACTTGTTTGATTCGGTAATAGTTGAAGATAACCCGGATGAAACAGATGATTCGGTCATCATCACCATGTGGTATGCGCACGAAAATCTGGATGAAGCACTATGGCAATTCTTGTATGTTGCTTTTCCCGCAAACGACTATGCGAATGACTGTCATGCCGATCTCGCGATCATTGTTGGCAATAGCGAATGGACCAAGCAGGCGAAAAACCGATTGTCAGATTTGGATGAACTGAATAAAAGAGTTGTCGGCGAAAACGACGACGATGACTAGGAGGTTATCAAACTTCTTGAGGATGATGGGTGGTATCTTGCGAGGACGAAGGGTAGTCATCGTCAATTCAAACATGGTACTAAGGCAGGTGCCGTTACGGTATCAGGAAAGCTGAGTATTGATGTTCCGCGCGGAACGTTGAACAGCATTTTGAAGCAAGCTGGCTTGAAGGAGCAAAAGTAAGCAATGAGGTACGCTGTGATTGTTGAAGAGGGTGAAACTAGCTTTGGTGCTCATGTGCCCGATTTGCCCGGTTGTGTTGCTGTGGCTGGTACCAAGGTGGAGGTTTTAAAACTGATCCAGGAAGCAATACAGTTTCATATCGAGGGTTTGAAAGAGGATGGCGAGCCAGTTCCGGAACCCTCGTCGAGTGTGGAGTACGTTGAAGTCCGAGCTGCATAACGACCGTGTTCAGCGGACTGGGTCGAGAATCGCTTTGCAAAATAGGTCGCTGGTCCGAAACCAGTCGTCCCCACCATTTTATCGATCATCGATCATCATCGGCGGCCATTTCTGGCGGCCGTTTTGCTTTATTGCGTGGGTGAGCCGCTCAAGCGCAAACGTTCGACCGCTCAGCCGACATGTTAATTAAAGGCAGAATCACTGATTGGAACGATGTTCGCGGGTTCGGGTTTATCTCGGATCTCGATGGCGGCGAACGAAGTGTTTGTTCACGTCTCGGCTTTTCCATCTGGAAACCGACGTCCGACCGAGGGCGAGTTCGTCTCCTACACACTCGCCACCGATGAACGCGGTCGCCAGTGCGCAACAGAAGTCAACTATGCCGTGCGCCACGCAAAGCGGTCTGTGCTAAGGACTCAAGCGAGCAAGTCGCAATTGATCGCCAGTTGTGTGGCAGCGGCGTTTTTCGGAGTCGTCGCGATGCTGACGATCTTCGGACGCCTGTGGTGGCCGGTTCTTTGTGTCTACATCGTAACGAGCATGGTGGCGTTCTACGCGTACAAGCGCGATAAGGAGGCCGGACAGGTTGACGCGTGGCGAATAAGCGAGTGGACACTAATCGTGTTGGGATTGATCGGAGGTTGGCCGGGAGCACTCGTCGCGCGACACGGATTTAGACACAAAACGAAAAAGGTCACCTTCCGGGTCAAATATTGGTTCAGCGTCGTGTTCAACGTCGCCGGACTGGCTTGGTGGATTGATCCGTAGTCAAACACAAAAGAGGTTGCCAAGCGAAAGGGCCGCTAGCGCACAAGAGGCACCATAATGATCGATTCGGTTTGCCTCGGAGATCAGTGTCGAACAAGCGCAAGGTTAGCAGTCTTATAGATTTCTCTAATCGTTAGGACGCATGAGAACGAATTCACCGCTCATCACGCTCCGCGAGATCAGCGCGGAGACCGTGCGAGCCATCATCAAGTTGGAGGTCGCAGAAGACCAGAAGAACTTCGTCGCGAGCAACGCTGTCTCATTGGCTCAGGCCCTCTTTTCTCCCGAGGCATGGTATCGAGCCATCTACTGCGGCGACGAACCGGTCGGTTTCGTCATGCTGTACGACGAGGCTCTCCGCCCTGCACCGCCCGCACACCCAAAGGTCGGAGTTTGGCGTCTCATGGTTGATAGACGATTTCAAGGTCAAGGCATCGGCAAAGCGGCGCTGCTGCAAGTCATTGAACACGTCCGAGCCAAGGGTCTGTACTCCAAGCTGGAACTCTCGTACGTTCCTGGACCAGGATGCCCGGAGCCGTTTTATCGGCAGCTGGGCTTCCAGCCCAACGGCAAGGTCGAGGACGGTGAGGTTGTTCTCGAGTTCCCGCTTGCCGCGAGTGCGGCCTAATCCCTCGGTCGAGGCGAGGCCCAACGGCGCCTCACCTCGAACGTTCGACGAGGAGGTAAATGTTCCCAACCGGATTTAGCGGTGAATTTGAAGTTGTCGCTGTAGAGTATCGAGCGATTGAGGTACTCTTGCGCAGAATTGAATGCAAGCTTCGGGCTGCAGGAGCGCTCGACGTTCGTCGTAGTGGAAATAAGGTCTCCTTCAAAGGCGGCCTCGTCCGGCTTGTTAGCAGGCGGAATGTGCTTAATGACGTTGGCTCCGGAGAGATTGAAATTGTTCCTGGAAGCCCGGCCGTCGTGAAATATAGCTTCTCGTGTGTTCAGATGCTCACGTTCGTGACCGTTCTGGCCGGCTCGCTGGCGGTGTTCCTCTTTGCGATCGGCGGAGTGTCAGTTGTCGCGTTCATACTTCCGGTCGTTATCTGGTTGTTGATGTTTGGAATGAATTTCTTATTAGCCTCCGAGCGCTTAGCAGCTTTCGTAAGACATTCAGTGTCTTCAGCTTTGATGTGAGATGCTCGCCAGGGCCTCAACACTAGACAAAGAACCGATGATTGAGTGGCTCGCAAATCTGCTAGGCGATATTTTGACTCCTGCAGTACGCGTATTTCGTCGAAATCGATACATCGATCGTGAGTTGTGTGGGCCTGCAACACTTAATAAGGAATGGTTGGAGATTATTCCGATTAAGCCTCTGAATGTTGAGCGTAGTCATCAGGACATTGTCTTGTACCCTGATCCACCGATTCAGATGGTATTCGACAAGAATCTCATTCCCGCAAACGGTCTTCCCGCCACCCTCGAGGCTGAGCTACTTGGAACTAACGAGGTAACCTATCAACCATCGCCAGGACTTTCTGAGAGAATGACTGGTGACTTACGGATCACCTCTCGAAGTTTGAGTTTCAAAGGTTTGCCGAAAGATGTTACTTACAAGAAAGTTCGAATTAGAAGTAACGTCGATTATCCCGTTAAGAAGATCCTGTGGCGCTGTTACAACTGGGCGGAAGTACACAAATAAGGCGGGATACTGCGCTCTTCTGAGCAGATCTGTAACGGAGCGTCACGAATGACACGAGCTACGATCTCCGGCATCTCACCTTTCTTTATCGTCGCCAACGTCCCGGCCACACTCGCTTTCTACAGCGACATGCTGGATTTTGAAGAAAAACCGGGGACTTGAATGAGAATTGAACCATGCACAACCGTTTCGATAGTCGTCGATCCAGATTTTGGCGACCGCCTTTCGTCGCTCGATCAAATGCCCGTGTGGATCGCTGATACACCAACGAATCGAACCGCCGCTGAATCGTTATGGTCGCGTGCGGACTCGAAGATTACGACCTTTCGCGTAGTCGGTGACGACGTCGCGGAATGGTGTCGAACCATCCTTCCGCAGGTTTTACTGCATCATGGCGAGTATTCGCAGTTTCCACCAATCGATTCGATTGAAGTCTTTGGCACGCGTGCAACGAAGAGTTTGCGCGACGCCTTTTCGAATCACGGCTTTACAATTTCATCCAAAAGACCCGACGGTTTCCGAGCTATTCGCTAATTGAGCAAGGATTGGACAATGAACAGCATTCCCACTGGAACAGAGTTGGCGCGGCCGTTTATGCCCGCGAAGGATTTCGATTTATCGAAGCAGTTCTACGAAGCTCTCGGCTTCGAAAAGGTCCTCGACAGCGAGGTCGCGATCTTCAATGCAGGCTCAAGTGGGTTCATTCTGCAGCGATACTATCAGGAAGACTGGGCCGGAAACTTCATGATGCAACTGATGGTCGACGATCTTGACGCGTGGTGGGCCCACATTGAATCGTTGGAACTTTCGAAACGATTCGGCGTGCCAGAACCGAAGGCTCCCGCGATGCAACCCTGGGGACTTCGTGTCGTCTATGTTGTCGACCCATCAGGCGTTTTGTGGCACATTGCGCAGCGGCGAGAAGACGCACGCCAGGACCAATGAAAGCTACTTAAATCAACGGAATAAGGGCGTGAGCCTAGAATCGAACGCGATCCAAGTTTCTGTAAAGTGAGTTTATCCAAAAAATTCACCGGGTTCGCTACTCTCTAACACTTCTTCTTTCATATCCGTGATCACGATCTTGGAAGTGAGTGTCTTATGCACCGGGCACTTGTGTGCGATCTCCTGGAGACGTGCGTGTTGTTCGTCTGATAAATCACCGGTGACACTCACCGACCGTTCGATGCGATGGATGAAACCTTCCTGGTCTTTACAATCCTGACAGTCTTTGGCGTGGATGCGGTTCTGTCGTAATCGCACGGTGACACTCTCGACGGGCCACTGCTTTCGTCGAGCGTAAAGTTGCACCGTCATCGAAATGCAACTGCCAAGCGCGCCCAGTATCAGCGTGTACGGATCAGGACCGGCATCGTCGCCGCCCGCCGCGCGCGGCTCGTCGGTTATGAACGCTTGCCCAACTCCGTATCGCACTTCGTGCTGTAAATTCTTTTGAGACGTAACAACAACTTCGCTCATGAATAGTTACTCCTGTGATGTCGCTTGCGGTCGACCTTGCGCGCGGCTACACTGCCGTGCGTTCCATTCAACACGATTTCAGTGAGTAATTCTAATCAAAATTTGTTTGAGGCTGTTGCATGAAGATTCATGAGTATCAGGGAAAAGAACTTCTGAGAAAGTATGGCGTGCCGGTGCCGCGTGGCATTGTGGCGCGCTCGCCGGAAGAGGCGTATCACGCTGCGAAGGAGTTGGGCGGCGAAATGGTGGTGGTGAAAGCGCAGATTCACGCGGGTGGCCGCGGCAAAGGCGGTGGCGTGAAGTTGGCGCGCAGCGCAGACGAGGCGCGCGAGACCGCTTCGAAGATATTGGGCATGAACCTTGTCACACATCAAACTGGTCCTGAAGGAAGGGAAGTCAGGGTGCTGTTGATCGAAGAAGGTTTGCCGATCGACAAGGAATTCTACCTTGGTATCGTGCTCGATCGTGCTTCGGGGCGGCAGGTGTTTATGGCGTCGTCGGCCGGCGGCATGGACATCGAGGAAGTCGCGGCGAAGACGCCGGAAAAGATTCTCAAGGAGACGATTGATCCCGCCGTAGGTTTCCAATCATTCCAGGCGCGCAAACTTGCTTTTGGACTCGGACTGCCGGCGACGCTTGTCGGTCAGGCAGTGAAGTTCATGCAGGCGCTCTATTCGGCTTACGAACAGATGGATGCTTCGTTGATGGAGATCAATCCGTTTCTGCTCACGAAAGACAATCGCCTGATTGCGCTCGACGCGAAGGTCAACTTCGACGATAACGCGCTCTTTCGTCACAAGGAGTTTCTCGACCTGCGCGATCTGAATGAAGAGGAGCCTCTCGAGATCGAGGCGTCGAAGTTTGATCTCAACTACATCAAGCTCGACGGCAACATCGCATGTATGGTGAACGGCGCGGGGTTGGCGATGGCGACGATGGACATCATCAAGCTTGCGGGCGGTGAGCCGGCGAACTTTCTCGATGTCGGCGGTGGCGCGTCGCAGGAACGTGTCGAAGCTGCATTTCGGATTCTGTTGGCTGACGAGAATGTCAAAGCTGTTTTGATCAATATCTTTGGCGGCATTGTGCGTTGCGACATGGTGGCGCGTGGCGTGGTCGAGGCGGCGCGGAATTTGAAGATTAAAGTTCCGGTGGTGGTGCGGCTCGAAGGCACGAACGTCGAAGAAGGTCAGCGAGTGATACGCGAATCGGATCTTAATTTTACAGTCGCGACAGGAATGCAGGATGCGGCGGAGAAAGTTGTTCGCCTGGCTGCGTAAATCCATCGGAGGCTCTAGTGGCAAGTATTGAGTTTTGGGGCGGTGTCGGAACGGTAACTGGATCGAAGTATCTGGTTGAATGGGGTAAATCGCGCGTGCTGGTTGATTGCGGGCTTTTCCAGGGATTGAAGGAACTGCGCGAACGCAACTGGCAGGAGCCGCCCTTTGATCCGCGTTCGTTGAACGCGGTCCTCATAACACACGCGCACATAGACCACACGGGTTATTTACCGCGGCTCGTCAAGCAGGGCTTTCATGGCCCAGTCTACTGCTCGCGTGGCACAGCCGATCTGTTGAAGATAATGTTGCCTGATTCCGGGAGGCTTCAGGAAGAAGATGCCGACTTTCGCAATCGTCACAATCTGAGCAAGCACAAACCCGCCTTGCCGCTTTACACCGAGAAAGATGCGTATGCGTCGCTGGAGCTGTTGGAGCCGGTGGCGAACACGGGCGAACCGATTGAAGTGGCGCCCGGAATTCGCGCGGGGTTTCGCGTTGCGGGACATATTCTGGGATCGAGTCTGGTGCTGCTCGAGTTGGACCAGGCGGGCGCGGATGGACGGGGACGGCGCGTGCTCTTTTCCGGAGACTTAGGCCACTACGATCAACCGATTATTCGTGATCCAGTCGCGCCGCCGCCGTGTGATTATCTGCTTGTCGAATCGACTTACGGTGATCGACTGCACGATCCGGAAGATCCGAAGGTCGCGCTCGCGCGGATTATCAACGACGCTGCCGAGCGTAATGCGCCGGTGTTGATACCGGCGTTTGCTGTTGGCCGTACGCAGGAGATTGTTTATCTAATCCGCGAATTGGAAGACGAGAAAGCGATCCCCGTTTTACCGGTGACTGTCGACTCGCCGATGGCTGCAGCTACAACCGCTGCGTATGTGCGTCGTACCGAGGAACACGACGAAGAGTACGCCAGTGTTTTGCTGCAGCAGAAGCATCCTTTGCGCACGCGTTCGATGACCACTGCGTCTTCGCGACAGGAGTCGAAGAAGTTGAACGATGCGGAGGGAGCGCGTGTGATCATCAGCGCATCAGGAATGATGACTGGTGGTCGCGTGTTGCACCATGCGCTGCGATTGGTCCCGAATCCAGAGGCGACGATCGTGTTTGTCGGTTTTCAGGCCGCGGGCACGACTGGACGACGCATAATGGACGGCGAACCGGAAGTGAAGATCCTGGGCCAATGGGTACCGGTTCGTTGTCGCATGGCAAAGATTGGCGGCTTCTCTGCGCACGCTGACTACAACGAAGTATTGAAGTGGTTGGAGGGGATGGAGTCCGGCATCCCCAGTCGCACCTTCCTGACCCACGGCGAACCCGAAGCCGCGAACGCCATGGCCGGCCACATCAAGGATCGCTTCGGCTGGAACGTCCACGTTCCGCAGTACGGCGAGCGCGTCGAGTTGGTGTGATAGAAAATGATCGACCTAGGATGCACCTCCACAGACCTGCACACCACTCGGCTGTGTTAGAATTTTGTCGGGTACACACATGAATTTAAATGAACGCATTACAATGGATCCCCAGATTTGTCACGGGAAGCCCACGATTCGCGGTCTCAGGTATACGGTTGAGTCTATTCTCGAATTGTTGAGCTCTGGAATGGCTGTTGAAGAAATTTTGGCTGACTACGAGGATCTCGAACGCGATGACATCCTCGCAGCATTAGACTTCGCCAGGCAACTCAGCCAGATAAAGCGGATTGAGCCCATCGTGGCATGAAGTTTCTCATCGACGCTCAGCTGCCACGACGGCTCGCTCACCAGCTACGCACTGCGGGATATGAAACAATCCACACTCTCGATCTTCCGCAAGGCAACCGTACCACCGATCAGATATTAATCAAGTTTTCCCTAACTGAACATTACGTCGTCATTACGAAGGATTCTGATTTCGTGGAGTCGTTCTTGTTGAGGCATGAACCTTGGAAGTTGTTGCTTGTATCCACGGGCAATATCGGAAACGATGAACTGCTGCGGATATTTCATTTGAATGTTGATCAGTTATCCGAGTCGTTTGAGACGTTTGATTTCATAGAGTTAAATCGAACAAGCATCATTTGCCATCTGTAACTGCTTTCCTTCTCATCGAATACAGTTTTTACTCCTCGCTTTGTCCAGTTCCTCGTGGTTGCTATACTCCCGCTTTTCCAACCTAAGCCTGAGTCAGAGGAGCAATGATCGTTGAGTGTGCTAGTTGATAAATCTACCCGCCTTGTCGTGCAGGGAATTACGGGGAAGGAAGGGACGTTCCATACGAAGCAGATGGTGGAGTATGGGACGAACGTCGTCGGAGGTGTAACGCCGGGGAAGGGCGGAACGACGCATGAAGGAATTCCCGTCTTTAATACTGTCGCTGACGCGGTGAAAGAGGCCGGCGCGAATGCGAGCGTTATCTACGTGCCGCCGTCATTCGCGGCGGACGCAGTCATGGAAGCGACGGACGCAGGTATTCCTGTTGTCGTCTGTATTACCGAAGGCATCCCGACGCTCGACATGGTGAAAGTCAAAGAGTACTTGAAAGACAAATCGACGCGTTTGATTGGTCCAAACTGCCCCGGCATCATTTCGCCGGGCAAGTGCAAGATCGGAATCATGCCCGGACACATTCATCGCGAAGGTCCAATCGGCGTCGTTTCTCGCTCCGGGACACTGACGTACGAAGCAGTCGGACAATTGACGGCGTTAGGCCTCGGACAATCGTCGGCGATCGGCATCGGCGGCGATCCGATTGTGGGCACGACGCACGTCGACGCGTTGCGACTCTTTCAAGCTGACAACGAGACTACGGGCATCGTGATGATCGGCGAGATTGGCGGCTCGGCCGAAGAAGAAGCCGCCGCGTTTGCGAAAGAAAACGTAACCAAGCCGATCGTCGCGTTCATCGCCGGACAAACAGCGCCCCCCGGAAGACGTATGGGCCATGCAGGCGCAATCATCGCCGGCGGTAAAGGCACCGCCGCGGAAAAGATGAAGGCACTTGCCGAGGCCGGAATTCACGTCGTCAAGTCACCCGCCGATATTGGAAAAGCAATGAAGGAAGCGCTGTAAAGACCTTGGAGCTTTGTTCTTTGTCAGTAGTCAGTTGTCAGTGGTCCGTGGTAGTCGCCTAACAACTGACCACTGACCACTAACAACTGACAAAGCACAAAGTACAAAAAACAAAAAAATGTCCAACCTAACATTCGGAATCATCAAACCAGACGCAGTACGCGCCGGTCACACCGGCTCGATCATTCAACGCATTCTCGACACCGGATTCAAAATCCGCGGACTAAAACTCATCCACATGACGCGTCAGCAGGGCGAAGGCTTCTACGCCGTTCACCGCGAGCGGCCATTCTTCGCCGGCCTTGTCGAGTTCATGTCGAGTGGACCATGCGTCGTCATGGCCCTCGAAAAAGAGAACGCAGTTAAAGCATGGCGCGATTTGATGGGGGCGACGGATCCTGCGAAGGCCGACGACGGAACGCTTCGCAAAGAGTTCGGCGGCTCAGTCGGCGAAAACGCCGTACACGGATCCGACTCCGACGAAAACGCGACGATTGAGGTCTCGTATTTCTTCAGCCGTCTCGAACTAGTTTAGTGTTTTCAGATGAAGTATTGCCCGCAGTGCAGCAAACAGTTTACTGATACCTGGATAACCTTCTGCACGGATGACGGCAGTCTGCTGCGTGACGAACTGACGCCACCCGCTGATCCGAACTGGGACCCGCGCATTCGCCCGACGCAGTACGACGACCCAACGGAACGCGCCACTGAGTGGATGCCTCACGATACTCAGCGCAGTGGTGGTTGGATGCCGCCTGACGAGCGTGGTCCAATTGAGCGTGGTCCGATCGAACGTCCGTGGCAACCACCGGCCCCACCTCTGCCGCAGCGAAATGTCACACCCGGACCGCCGGGAATTGCAATCGCTTCGTTGGTAATCGGTCTCATCGGTGTGATGTTCGGTCTTGTTTGCGCCATGCCGGTTCCCGGAATCATCGCGATAATCCTCGGAATTACCGCACTCCGTCAGATGAAGACGGCTCCCAATCCGACGGGGCGCGGCTTGGCTATCGCCGGAATTGTGATGGGCGGCGTCAACCTCGCCTTCTTCGCGTTTGGGATACTCTGGTTTATCTTGTCGCTTCTGTTTGGGTGACGTTGCGCGGTGGTTTAGAATCATCGCGAATGAAACGCTGCCAAACCTGCAATCGGACGTACACGGATCCGAACCTGAGTTACTGCATTGACGATGGTACTCCGTTAACGACCGAGTTTGACGACGAGGCGCCATATCGTCCGCCTTCAACCTATGTTCCGCCAGGCACGATGCCTCCGGACAAACAGCGCCGAGCGTGGCCATGGGTCGTCGGTCTGATTGGTGCTTTTGTGCTCGGTGCGATTGGCATCTCGATCGCGGCGGCGATATTAGTCCCGCGAATGGTGAGATCGCGGCAAGGCGACCTGCCGGTCGTCACGACAAATGAACCGGATCAACCAGACAATCCCGATGCTCCGGCGCCGACCGACGAACAGCAAGTGCTGGCACAGTTGACGCAGATCGAGAATGAGTGGACCGTCGCCAACATCAACGCCGACAAGAAGAAGCTCGATCGCATACTGGCTGATGAGTACGTCGGCCAGGCGCCATTGCCTGAACGCGGTTTACAGGGTAAGAGGGAATACCTGGATCGGATAACGCGCGACCTCGTTACCGAAAGATGGGAATTCACGGACTTGAAAGTTGACCTGTCTGGAGATCGCGCAACGCTCACCGGAAGGATCACGTTCTACGGCGGCGGTCAGCAGGAAGATTATAATTTCACTGACAAGTTTGTCTGGCGTAACGGCCGCTGGCAGGCGACGGGATCGGAAATGTCTCCAACTTAGTAATCACAAAACAAATGTCAATCATCACCGACGTAATCGAATCAACGAAAGCAATCATCCAGGGTATGGGCGTGACGTTGTCCTATATTCCGAAACGCAAGTGGACCGTCGAATACCCTGACGAACCTGTTACGGTGCAGCCGCGTTATCGCGGGCAACACCTGCTGCATGTCGACGAATTGGGTCGCGAGAAATGCGTCGCTTGTTATCTTTGCGCCGCTGCCTGTCCGTCTGAATGTATCTACATCGTGGCCGCCGACGATCCGCGGCCACCCGATCAGCGGATTGGCGTCGACGAACGATATGCCTCCGTCTACAACATTGATTACGGGCGTTGCATATTTTGCGGATACTGCGTCGAGGCGTGTCCGAAAGACGCAATCACGCACGGTTACAATTTCGAGCTCTCGGTGTACAGTCGCGCAGATCTCCTCAAGACCAAAGATGATCTGCTAATCACGAAACAGCTACAGTCGAAAAACTACCGCGTCGCGCTTTCCCACGAAGATGTCGACTCCGAGTACAAAGAAGTGTGAGCGAGTTTCACTATCGATGGACGTTTGACCTCAAATCGAGCCCCGAGCGGCTATGGCCGTTCATTGCCGATACCAATCGTTTCAATCGCGACACTGGCGTTCCCAAGATCCAGGTTGAGAAGGACGGGAAACGACGGCCGAATGCACGTCGCAAAGTGCGTTTGTCGATTTACGGAATGCCGGTTGAATGGGAAGAGCAGCCGTTTGAGTGGGTGAAACCGGTGCGGTTCGGCATCGAGCGTGTTTACAGTAAAGGACCAATGGCCCGCTTGCGCGTGCGTGCGGAATTAAGCGAGAAGTCTGACGGTGGGACTCACCTCATTTATGAATTGTGGGCCACACCGCGCAACGTTGTGGGCAGGGTCGCTATACCGTCACAAGTCAAACTCATAATCGAGCCAAAGTTTCGGGCTGCGATTCAGGAGTATGACAAGTCCGCGGTCGACAGTGCCGCAATGGCTCCGCGCGAGGCAAACACATCGCTCTCTTCGTTTGATGTGTCGCGGTTGCAATCGCTTCATCAAAAGTTGACCGAATCGATTGCGGGTACGGAACTGGTTGAACAGAAGCACGCGATCGCCGATCGACTGGCAAACTTTGTCGAACACGGTGACGATTTTGACGTCGGTCGCATTCGCGCGTACAAACTGGCCGATGACTGGCGCGAACCGCGACGTCTTGTTCTCGAGGTATGTTTGCGCGCTGTGCGAGTCGGCTTGCTCGATTTCCAGTGGGACCTGCTGTGCCCGTTGTGTCGTGGTCCACAAGAGTCGCCACTTTCGTTGAAGGACGTCAATCAACACTCGCATTGCGAGGCGTGCAAAATCGATTTCACAGTCGATTTCGATCGCTACGTCGAGTTGACGTTTCGTCCGAACCCGGCGGTGCGGCGTGTGGAGGTAACGTCTTACTGCGTTGGCAGTCCACAGTTAACGCCGCACGTTGTAGCGCAACAGCTTCTGACAGCGGGCGACAAGCGCGTTCTGACGTTGCCGCTTGAAGAGGGCCGTTACCGGTTGCGCACACTGGAGTTGCCAGGCGCGCAGGATCTCGATGTTTCACCGGAAGGCGAAAACTCCGCCGAGGTCGTAGTATCAAATCAAGGCTTGAGCAACACACCGCTGCACGTTACGGAGAACTTCGAACTCCGAATCGAAAACCAGACAAATGCGGAACAACTGTTGATGCTCGAGCGAATGGCCTGGACGGATCAGGCAACGACTGCCGCTGAGGTGACAGCGTTGCAAATGTTTCGCGATCTGTTTTCGAGCGAAGCTTTGCGTCCCGGCGAACAGATAAGCGTTGGCACATTGACAGTTCTGTTTACCGATTTACGTCACTCGACACAGCTTTATCGCGAGATTGGCGATGCGACTGCATTCGGGCGCGTGATGACTCATTTCGATGTGTTACGAAAGGAAATCACGGAAAACGACGGCGCGATTGTGAAAACGATCGGCGACGCCGTCATGGCTGTGTTTCGCAGCGCTGCCGACGCATTGAGCGCAATGCTCGAAGCGCAAAAGAAGCTCGCCGAGCCACCGGAAGGAACGATGCCGCTAACACTAAAAGCAGGCCTGCACACCGGGCCGTGCATCGCAGTGACGCTGAACGATCGGCTCGACTATTTTGGTTCGACTGTCAACATGGCCGCGCGACTTGAAGGACTATCGAACGGTTCCGACGTGATAATCTCGGGCGCGGTATACGACGACCCCAGGGTTCGCAAACTGATCGAGTCGCGGAGTTTATCCGCAGTTGAATTTGATATGGCGCTGAAAGGTTTTGAAGACGAGCGCTTTGCTTTGTGGAGAGTTAGTTCGAAACACGAATGACCCCGATACTGGCAGCGCAGGAAGTTTCAAAAATCTATCAAATGGGCAGCAACAGCGTGACTGCCCTCGACAACGTCTCGCTCGAGATCGGCGAAGGTGAGTTCGTCGCAATTCAGGGAACGTCGGGTTCGGGTAAGTCGACGTTGCTGAACATGCTCGGCGGGCTCGATCATCCGTCCAAAGGCGAAGTGTTCTTCGCTTCCAAGCCGTTGGGTCCATTCTCGAAAAAAGAGATGGCGCGTTACCGCCGTTTTTCGGTCGGAATGATCTTCCAGAACTTCAACCTCATTCCAACGATGACCGCGCGCGAGAACGTCGCGCTTGCACTCGCGTTCGGAGGACTGCGCGGGCAGCAGCGTCGCACGCGATCAAGTGAATTGCTGGCGCGTGTTGGTCTCGGCGATCGTCTGACGCACAAGCCGTCGGAATTGTCGGGTGGCGAGCAGCAGCGCGTCGCGATCGCGCGGGCACTGGCGAACAATCCGAAAGTGTTACTGGCGGACGAGCCGACCGGAAATCTCGATTCAATTCGCGCCCATGAGCTACTCGGGCTGTTGCGTGAGATGGTGGACCAGGATTCGTTGACGATCCTGATGGTTACGCACGATCACGAACTGGCTACCAGCTTCGCCGATCGCATTGTGTTTATGAAGGACGGAAAGGTGGTTTAAGGAATTCGAAATTCGAATTTCGAAATTCGAAATTAGGTTTGGAGGTTCCCATGCCCTACCCGGCCAGTCAAATGACGCTTGAAGCGCTGCGGTCAGTGCCGCTGTTTGCTTCGCTGGACGACGACGCCGCCAAAGAGTTGCGCAGCCTGTTGAGGGAGAAAGTAGTGCCGCCGAACACTGCTCTCTTTAATCAGGGCGACAAGGGCAACGCGATGTACCTGATCGAAAGCGGGCGTGTACGAATCAGTATTCGCGACGAAGAAGAGCACGAACTGACTCTGGCGGAGTTGGCCCAGGGTGACTTTTTCGGTGAGATGTCGATTATCGATGGACGGCAGCGATCGGCCGATGCGCGCGTGCTCGAAGAGGCGCGGTTGGCGGTGCTCTCGCGCGATGACTTCCTCCGATTCGTGCGGACCAATTCCGACGTAGCGCTCGAAATGCTTAGTGCTCTGACCGACCGGCTGCGACGAACAGACGAGTTGTTGCGATCGAGAGTGTCGCGTAACGCCAACGAAGAGGATCGCGCGCGACTGACGCTGTCCGATCGCGCTGCCGACCTCATTGCGGAATTTGGCGGCAGTTGGAAGTTTATCGGCGTCTCGATCGGTCTGATCATTTTTTGGATTATCTTCAACTCGGTTTTGTTGGCGCGCGGATTCGATCCGGCTCCCTACGCAATGCTGAATCTCGCGCTCGCGATCATCGCCGGCATGCAGGCGCCAATTATCATGATGTCGCAAAACCGGCAGGGGGAAAAAGATCGACTTCGCGCCGATCTCGATTACCAGGTGAACCTGAAAAACGAACTCTCGCTCTCGGAAGTGTTGCGCCGTCTGGACGTGCTCGAAAGCGAACGGTTACCGAAGATTGTGGATGATCTTAGAGTGGCGATGGAAAAGTAGGGGAAAAGTAGGCGGAAAAGTAGAACCCGATGATCAAAGCAATCTTCTTCGACTTCAACGGCGTCATTATTGACGACGAGACGATTCAAATGAAGGCTTACCAGGAGGTCTTGCGCGGGCACGACATCGATCTCACCGAGGAATGGTATTTTGAGGCGCTCGGTATGGACGATCGGACCTTCGTGCGAGCAATGTTCGAGCGAGCGAAGAAGCCTTTGACGGATCAGGTATGGCAATCAGTTCTGGCGGCGAAGACCGACGCGCATCGCGAAGCAATTCAAGATCAACTGCCGTTGTTTCCCGGCGTGCTCACGTTTCTCAAAAACGCCTCGCGCCACTTTTCACTTGGCCTCGTGAGCATGGCGAATAAAGTCGAGGTGGGCTACGTTTTTCAACGTGCGAACCTGACGCCGCTCTTTTCGGTGATCGTCACCGCTGAAGACGCCTCGGCGTGTAAACCCGATCCGATGTGTTACTCGACTGGTCTGCAAAAGCTGAATGCTAAAAGGCAGCGCGAACGGTTGTTGCCGTTGTTGCCGGCGGAATGTTTGGCGATCGAAGACTCGCCGCCGGGAATTCAGTCGGCGCGCGCAGCCGGCATGCGGACACTCGGCGTTACCAACACTGTTTCCGCGGAGGCCTTGCGTGCAGCCGGCGCTGATATAGTGACGGCCAGTTTAGCCGACTGGAATGCCGAGGCCGTGAACCTGGTTTATGGAGCTTAGTTCTTTGTCAGTGGTCAGTTGTCAGTTGTTAGTTAGACTTCCGAATGCCGACCACTGACCACTGACCACTGACAAAGTACAAAGAACTAAGTACAAAGAACTTCATGAGCTTCTGGGACATACTTCATCTCGCATTGCGAAACCTGCGACAGGCCAAACTGCGCGCGACGTTGACGACGATGGGCGTGATTGTCGGCGTCTCGGTGATCGTGACGATGGTCTCTTTCGGTCTTGGTTTGCAGAGCAACATGCTCGATCGGTTCAAGGCGCTGGACTTGTTCAACGAGGTTCAGGTCTTCGGACAGGGACTCAGTAGTTTGATCGGTCGCGGTCCGCGCGACGAAGGCGACCGCAGCAGTCGTCGCGAGCGAACGGCGACTCGCATTCTCGACGATAAAGGGATCAAGGAGATCGCGGCAATACCGAATGTCCTTTACGTCGAACCGAGCGTGGCGTTCGGTGCTTTCGTGCGAACAAATGAGAAGGTGCTCACTCAGACCGTCGGTGGAACGAACATCCCCAACTATTCCGCGCGTTTCCTCCATTTTGCCGCCGGACGAATGATCTCGTCACCGAACGCGGATGAAGCTGTCGTAACCGAACGTTTCATTCGCGACTTCGGATACACAAATCCAGCAGACGCCGTCGGAAAGACTCTCGAACTGCTGGCGCCGCCGAGATAATAAGGAAGAGGAAGAAGAGACACCGAACTTCTTCGGAATACCTCTGGACGATCCAGGTCTCGACGAGTCGACCGCCGTCGAGGTTCGGAAGTTCACGATCGCCGGTGTTTTGGGCGAGGCGAAGGAAGGCGCTGCGCAGGGCGGTCTTCGCGGCATGATGCCGGGAGCGCGAGTCTACATTCCGCTTGATGTGGCCCACAAGTGGACGCTCACGCATCGTGGTCCAATGAGTCAGGTGGCGTTGGCGTTGGCCCGTGAACAGGGAAATCTCGCGCAGGGACAGAACGAGGGATACGATGCGGCCGTAGTTCGTGTAACCGATCCGAAGCACTTAACGGAAGTACGTGCGAAGATCACTGAACTGGGATTTGGGAGCTTTTCGATTGTCGACGAGCTGGATCAGATCCGTCTGGTGTTTCTGATCATCGACTCTGTGCTGGGACTTCTCGGCGGGATCTCGTTGCTCGTTGCGTCGTTTGGCATCGCGAACACGATGATCATGTCGATCCTCGAACGCACGCGTGAGATTGGAATCATGAAAGCGATCGGCGCTGAGGATCGCGAGATCAAATTGATCTTTTTCGTGGAAGCAGCGGTGATCGGATTAACCGGCGGCGTGATCGGCGTGTTGCTGGCGTGGGGAATAGACGGCCTCGCCAATCGGCTCGCATATCGTTTTATTTTGAAGCCGCAGGGTGCCTCGTTCGTCGACTTCTTCTCGATTCCACCCTACCTGTGGATTGGCGCCATTCTTTTCGCGCTCTTAATCTCAATCATTGCAGCCTTGTACCCCGCCGCACGCGCCGCGCGCATTGACCCTGTTCGTGCACTAAGACACGACTAACAATAGTGGTTTACTATGCACCAATTGGGAACTGAAAGTCTAAGCGCCGTGCAACCTCAAACATCCATCTAGGTACGTTACCGCCGCGTTCAGTCGAATACCTTTGCCAGTCCTCTTGCCAACTATCGTCTACTACTTGTGCAAACTTGGCACACCACGCAGCGGCGCACAATCGATATGGCTCTAACAAGCTCATGTTGCTGAGCGATAGGCCCGACCATATTGAGAGTATATAGACAAAGCAGTTCTCGCGAACGCCAGAATCGCTTGCTTTGCACCCTCTAACAAAGTTCAAGAAAAACTGTATTAGGGTCTGGTGGTGCGCTGGCAGTTCCGCAAGGGCACTTGCCTCGAGATCATCATTCGTTTCAGTTCCATCTTCCCGGTCCAACCATTCAAGGAAATCAAACAGGATCTTACTGCTCAGAAAATCGCGAGCGAATGCCTGCGGGATTCTTTGGACCAATCGTCGGCGGATCTGGAGCGCTTCTCTCGCATACGTAAGGGCCTTCCCGTATTGACCCACGTTAGCAAGGAAGTAGGCGTGATTGTTCAAAGAGAAGGCGTAATCAGGCTCAAAGCGGTCTGGAGTTCTTAGTGCCAGGCGGTTACGGATGTCTAGGGCCTGAGTCGAGTAATCAATCGCCTGTTCGAGGTTCCCCGTATCATCCCAGAGAGTGGCATGAACGTCTAACAATTTTGCGTAATTAGGCTCGTAGCGATCCGGTGCCTTCACTGTCAGTGGTTTCAGAATCTGCAGTGCTGCGTGCGAGTGAGATAAAGCTTCTTTCGTCTGGCCCACGTCGGATAAACTAATCGCGCAATTGTTGAGGATTGTTGCGTATTCCTGTGCGAATCGTTTCGGGTCTTTTTTGTTGAGCCGCTCATAAATCTCCAACACCTCGCCTTCTGCCGCGATCGCTTCGTCGAAACGCCCACTTCGATACAGGCAGTTTGAATAGTTACCCAGCACACCTGCGTATGTAGACTCGAAACGATTGCGATCCTTCGAAAGTAAACGCCGAAAGAGATTCACACCTTCTTCGCCGGTCTCGCATGCTTTTGAGTAACTGCCGATATAGATCAAAGAAACAAGGTACCGATCCAACGCTAGCGCGCGGTCTAACATTCGATCAACGTTAGCTGGTTTGTTCGCGAGTTTTTCCCGAGCCCGTTCTGCCAGATGGCCAAACACCAAACAACTCAAAGCAGCAAGCTGTATGGATTGTTCAGGAAGCCAACGAACCAATGAGCCGACTAACTGGTTTTTGATCGCTGGAACCATCTGTTCAAAAGCCATGCCGGCAAGCTCGGGTAAGCGGCTAACGGTCTCAACGGCAACTTCTACGACTTCTGCGGCCGAACTTGAAAACTGGCGCAATAAGCCCGTGACTATTACTTCGTCTACGTCAACACGCTCGTTCGTTAATCGCGATACAACAGTTAACGCGTTACGTCGAATCAACTGAGAGGCTGAACTGGCTAGTACTGCGTCCAGCAGCACGTCGCCCTCGGGTCGGAGTAGAGCTTGTGCGACCAGGGCCTCACCAAGTAAATCAGGACGAAGAGCCTGTAAACCTTGAGTTCCCGGGTATAGCGTTGCCATACTCCTAAATAACGAGTTGAACTCACCGGTAGTGAGCACGCTTCCTTTTGCTGCGGTCCAAAATGGCTCGGCTATTCTTGCGGTAGGAAACCCGCCGGCTAGGGTGGCAAGTGCCAGTATTTGTTCTGCCCGTCGTCCAGCATCGGGCCAATTCAATGGCTCAAGGAGGCGCACCCAGTAGCGTCGCTCGTGATTGAGCAGTGCCCTTGTTAGTCCCTGGGACGTTACCGGGTTCTCGCCGTAGAGAGCCAACAGAGCTGCCATTTGCACAAATAATGGACGTTCAAATTGATCGCCCGCGAGATCAGGCATCAGGTTAGGTTTGCCAACTTCGAGGATATTGGCAAACGCTCGCAGCGCCTTGTCGAAAGCGCTCTGACGTTGTAGCTGTGTTGTGTACAACGCAGCAAGCGGGAACGGACCGGTCGTCGCACTGCCGATGAGCAACGCTTCGCAATCAGGATCTCTACTCGGAAGGTTATCCCACCATTCTCCGCTATCGCGCGCCAGCAACAACATTCGTACTGGTTGGCTCAGAGAATTCCGTAACGCCAATTTGAGCAGTGCGAGAAAAGTGGCTTGACGCGTCTCGGCGTAATCCACGACGAGTAGAATGGGCTGATTAAGTGAGCGAAGGCCCGCCCACAGCGAGTTCAACACGCCAGGATCTAGATTGGTATCGAGAAACCCAGCGCACCACCCAGAAGTCCTCATTTGTTCGCAGAGGTGAATCGCCAGTCGCGTCTTTCCTTGACCACCAGGACCGGTGATCAGCCGTACCGTGAGGGGCCACGTAGTATCGTTTATCCACTCTCTTAGTTTTTGGACATCGCCTTCACGACCTGGATCGAATGGCAGTAGGGCTTCTTCCGCACGCAGCAACTGACTGTCCGCCATTCCCTTGCCGGCGCGCCATTGTTTCTGCGGTATCTTCAGCAGCTCCGTTTGGACATCGATCGGAGGTGTTGAAGAATGGATGGATTCAGTTGTCTGTTGAACTATCGCGCTGGACCGGTCAGTGAGACTGCCTCGTTGTAAATCCCACTCGAACGCAGCTACTACATCTTCGCAACATGAGACCCAGCTATTCTCTTCAAGTAGCAGATTTCTCAAGCTGCTTGCTTTCTTGCGAGCCTTGGCCGTATCGGCAGCAATGCTTCTAAGCGCACTAACCGTTGCCTCAAGATCTTCATCACGAAAGAATGGGAAATCGATCTTTCCCTTTATGTCGACGGATTGAACATAACCCGTTTCCGCTCCCGTGTATTCCTCCTCAAGGTAGCGATATACGCCGCTATTCTGGCCTACAATCAGTGGCACGCCAGCAGCGATCGCCTCCCAAGCTACAAGTCCAAAACCCTCATGCCACGATGGCATCAACGCGACTGTCGAGCGACTTAGTTCACGATAGAGTTGTTGTCGATCTTCAGTGTAGGGAAGCGCATGCAGGTTGATAACAGCCTTGGCCTGCTCTTCAGCAAACTTTTTTAAGTCCGTTTCGACATCGGTCGGCGAAAGTCGTGAGAACTTGTTTTCAAAGTCGACGCCTCGTAAAAGCAATTGCGGTTCTTTCCGCAACGCATCGGGAACGCCATTGATGCGGGCCTCCCGCTCCGCTTCGGCAAATGCGGCGATACCGAGATGTCCTTGTTTGACCCGCGCGGCATCGGCACTGAGACGTCCGCTGAGAAAAGCAACAAAGGTCTTTGGTGTCTCTTGCGGATCAATTTCGGGTAGGCCCGGAATAAGCATGCGGACTGGTTTCGACGCACCCAACCGATCGATCGCAGCGTCACGCAGCAATGGACCGATCGCTAAGACCAAATCTGCTTGCTCAAGAACTGCTGTCTGACGTTGTGTTTTGGTTAACGCGGATCGGGAGTCTTCTGCATAAGGCTCGTAGTGGCTGTAACTCATGTGATGAATTACAGCGGCTCGTCCCCCAGCGGCTTTGGCTGCTGCAATAGCCGCTTCACCCGTGATCAAATCGTGACCAAGCCAAATAGTCTTGTCTGCACTGAGCTTGATTTCGGACTTCGTAATTAGATCAAGGCCGTTTTCACCAATCGCAGAATCGAAAGTCTTGGCCACAGGAACATACGGCAACGGCACTAACTTTACATGTGCTCTTGCTGCTTCCTCAATGGCTTTAGGGCTGGCTTCAGTAACGATGCATACAATTTGAGCGTGCTGGTGATACGCAACACCAAAGGCAGTCAGGAAGTCAGCATTGAAGCTGTTTATTCCTCCGTATTTGCTTCCCCACTGTGTTGCGAATGCAATGAGAGTGTACATCGCGATTTTTCCGTTGGTGAGACGACGTAAGTAGAGCTACAGGGGTCTGACGAGACGCCGCAGATTATACACTACCATTGAAACAGAGGATCGACAGGACGTTGATTACTCGTATCAACCCGAGAGCGCGGTGCCGCAGCGATTACAGAAGCGCGCGGAGATATCTTTCTGCGCTGCTCCGCATGATGGGCAGCCGCGGCCCACTTTCAAATTCGCGCCGCACGCCGAACAGAAATCCGATCCCGCAACATTCGCGGCACCGCACGTTCCGCACCGACCAGGCAACGGTGGCACGTAACCACCCGCTTTGCGCGAGATGTGATCTTCGATTATCTTCCACGCGTCTTCCGTTAGTCTGTATTGCCAGTACGCACCCAGCGCGGCAAGCGCCAGAAGCGGCGCGAACACAATCGCGCCGACCGCGGCCACCGCAGCCTTGTCGAACCACTTCTGCATTCCGATCTCTACGCGCGTGCCGCCTGGCTCGGGTGTGATCTTGATCGTCAGCGCAGACGAAAGGCCGGTCAGGTCGCGCAGAGTGTTGGACTTTCGCGCTTGAACGATGCTCGTGCTGGAAACCTGGAATGTTTGCACTTCATATTCGCTGTCAAATAGGCTGCGTAGTTCCGCAGTCAGCTGAGAAACGTCGGCTTCTACATTCGGGTAGTATCTACTGTCCATTGATAGCGGCTTCCTTTCGCTGCGGTCTCGCTCATCGTAAACGATACTAATATGAAACTTGTTCTAACTCTATCGCTCATTTTCAGTCTTTTGCTCGCGTCGCCTCTGGCCGCGGCGCAGACCGGGATCGACGGATTCAGTGCCGAGCGCGCCCAAACCCAACGTCGTTGGGAAGAACGATTCCGCGCCGTGCCGACGCCGAACTCGGCACGTGAGCACTTGCGCATCCTGACGCGCGAACCGCACATCGCCGGGACCAAAGCCGACTACGACACTGCGATCTACGTGCGCGACCAACTTAGGAGTTACGGAATCGCAGCCGAACTGAAGGAATACGATGTTTGGCTCAACTATCCAAACTCACCAAGCATCGTCGAACTGATTGCGTCGCGTCGGCAGCGACTAAACATCCAGGAACCAGTCATTCCCGGAGATCCCAGCACATCGCATCCGAATATCACTCCGTTATTCAACGGCTACGCCGCGAGCGGCGACGTGACCGCACCCGTCGTCTACGCGAACTATGGTCTGCCCAACGATTACGACGACTTGAAGAAAGCGGGCATCGACGTCAAAGGGAAGATTGTGATCGTGCGTTACGGCAACTCGTTCCGTGGCGTGAAAGCGAAAGTCGCTGAAGATCACGGCGCGATTGGTTGCATCATCTATTCCGATCCGGCTGACGACGGTTACATGCAGGGAGACATTTATCCGAAAGGTCCATGGCGCCCGGGTGAGTCGGGCCAACGTGGATCGGTCCAATATCTCTTCGACTATCCCGGTGACCCATTAACACCGGGCCGTCCCGCGATTCCGGGTGTGCCCCGGTTGAAACCGGAAGAAGCAACAGATCTCACGCGCATCCCGGTGCAACCGATCTCTTACGACGCTGCAAGAGCGATTCTTTCAGTCTTGAAGGGGCCAGTTAGACCACGTGGATTCCAGGGCGGTCTTGCCGTTCGCTTATCACCTCGGCGGCACCGATGACGTCAAGCTCCGTCTGAAGACAGACATGGACTACAAGATCCGAAAGATCTGGAACGTCATGGCGCGTATCGACGGCAACGAAGAAAAGGATCGCTGGGTAATTCTCGGCAATCATCGCGATGCGTGGGTGTTTGGCGCCGTCGATCCAAACAGCGGCACGTCGGCGATGCTCGAAGTGGGTCGCGGCTTTGGCGAATTGTTGAAACAAGGTTGGAAACCGCGACGCACGATCATCTTTGGGAGCTGGGATGCCGAGGAGTATGGATTGATCGGTTCGACGGAATGGGCCGAAGAGCTTGCGCCTGAATTAAAAGAGAAGGCTGTCGCTTATTTGAATCTCGACTCGGCGGTTTCCGGTCCACACTTCGGTGCTTCGTCAGTACCGTCGTTGTGGAAAGTGATGCGTGCTGCGACCGTCGACGTCAAGGATCCGAAGACCGGTAAGAGTGTCTATCAACAATGGCAGGATCGTGCACGTGAGAGTCGTCCTGAAGGCGATACGGCTGAGGCGCGTATTGGACCACTTGGTTCCGGATCCGACTATACGCCGTTTCTCCAGCATCTCGGCATTGCTTCAACCGACATGGGATTCGGTGGAGATTACGGTGTCTACCACTCGGCGTACGATTCGTTTCACTGGATGGACAAGTTTGGCGATCCGGGGTTTGTTTATCACGTAGCGGCGGCGCAAGTGTGGGGCATGCTCACGTTGCGGCTGGTCGAGGCCGACGCGCTGCCGTTCGATTACGTCGATTACGCGAAACAGATTCAAAACTACTTCGCAGAAACGGTTTTTCTCGCCGGTCGCCGGAAACTCGCAGGTTCATTTGACGAGAAGTCGATGAAAGAGGCGCTCGATGATTTCGTAAAAGAAGCGGAGCGAGTAAACAACCTGCGACAGGATGCGGTGCGTGATTCGGATCGTGCGAAGCTCTCGCGGATCAACGATGCGTTGATGCTGACGGAGCGACAGTTTATCGACCCTCGTGGTCTACGCGGGCGTGTCTGGTACAAACACCAGATCTATGCGCCGGGCTTTTATACCGGATACGCCGCGCAACCGCTGACCGACTTCCGCCAGGCGCTCGACGATCGCAACGGAGCAAATGCGAAAGAGTCGCTGGAAAAAATCGTGCAGGCGATCAAGCGCGCGACGAACACGCTAAAACAAGCGCACGATTAGTGCCACTAGAGGCACAAAACTAGTTCTTATTCTTCTTCGCGGCTTTCTTATCGACCTCGGCCGGTAACTTGTTTGCGGCTTCGAGGATCGACTGCGCGTATTCGCTCAACGATTCGAGACTTGAAATATCCGCCTCGGATTTTGCTTCAGCGCGAACAGTCTTGAGTTGGTCCATGATGCTCGTCGTTGAGGCCGCCAACTTTCTCAGCGCCTTCGGAATCAACGGGTTTCGTTCATCACGCCCACTGACGTCGTCGATATTCGTGATCGCTTCATCGAGGATGCGTGTAATGTCGCCGACAAGCTCGGAGCGCGTTCCCGAGGGCAGTTCACCCCACTTCTCAGCATCCTTCTTTAACTGCTTCGCGTTCGTTGCTGCCGTGCCGTTGATGACGATCAACCTTCTTTCAGCGGCTTTGATGAACACTTCGATCCGCTTGTCGAGAACCTGATTCGCCTTAACCAGATCCACTTCCTGCGGCGTGAGATGATCTCGTTTCTGAGCGGAAGCCCGAACTGGGTCGATGCATGGAACAATCAGGAGAAGAACGAAGGAAAGGGCGGTCAGGGTACGATTAATCATGGCTGCTACTCTTTTGGGGTTGGAGTTGGGCTTTGTGTCGGTTTGGCCTGGCTTTTGTCGGTCTTGGTTTTTTCCGGCTCGCGAACGACAGTGTGGCCGTAGAACGTGTTGAGCACTTCTGTGCGCGCGGCGCGAGCAAACTCTTCGACCTTCTTAATCCAGACTGCAAATTCAAGCGGCGTCTCCCGACGCATCGTCGTCAAACGTGGACCATGGGCGCGCAACGCGATGTCGACACGTTTGCATAAATCGCGCGTCTTGTTGCTGTCGCGCTTCATTGCCTTAAGGAAATCAAGTGTGTCTTGAATCAACGCTTCATAACTGCCCACTTCGGTGAGAGCGTCGTCGTACTTGCCGTCTTTAGCAAGTTGTTCAGCGCGGGTGATGCGCATAGCGGCGAGATCCATCGTGGCCCGAATGCGAGCCTTCGAGTCACCGGCCTGTTCGATCTGCGCACGCTCGTCTCTGCTGATGATCTTGATCGGCGGCGGCGCCGTGAGCGGTGTCGGCGAGGGTCGTTCTGTGGGTAACTGCTCAGGTTCCTGCGCGTTGACTGCGGGTACGCAAACAAACACAGCCATGAACAGTCCCAGGCAGAAACGCATTGCCAATTGCCGATTGCCAATTGCTGATTTTGACGACGTTCGAGCGAATTCAGATCGGTTCGCTGAAACGAAAATCGGCAGTCGGCAATTGGCAATCGGCAATTTCTTCACGGTTTGTTCTTTTTTGCGCCCTCACCCAATTGAATCTGGCGCCGCAGAGACGGCAGCCTTAGTTTCACTTTATCTATCTCGAGCTGATTGGCTTTTGCATCAGCTGCGGTTAGAAACTTCTCATAAGATGCGAGTGCTTCCGGATATTCTCCAAGATAATCGTGCGCTGAGGCAATGAAATAATGCGCGATGACAATTTCTGGTTTTGCTTCAAGTATCCACTGGTACTCCGGAATCGCTTCGACAATATCGCTTCGATTCATACAGAGCCGTGGCGAGATTCGCGCGGGCCGCATAATTTTGGGGCTCCAGGCGGACCACCTGCCGCAAGATCTGCACTGCGTCGTTGAAGCGACGTGCCTGAACCAACGCCGCGGCATAACCGATCGCGTATTCCGCGGCTTGCGGTTGGAGCTGTGACGCTCGACGGTAGAAATCGAGCGATCGCGCCGGATCGTCCTTGCGATACGACGCACCAAGCCGGCCGAGCAGCGTTGCGTTGCTCGGATTCTTTTCGAGAAGTTTTTCGAGAGCTTTGCGCGCGACGGCCGGGTCCTCGCTGTTTGCCGCTTCGATCTCCTCCGGCGTTCCGACGACTCCACCCTTGCTGTCACCACCGGAATTCTGCACTTCGAGTCCGGCAGACTTCGGCTACTTCCGCCGCCTCTTCATTGCGGCCTGCCTGCTGAAGAACGTAGGCCAGTCGCGACATGATCGTCTTCTCGCCTGGTTTTACTTTCGCTGCTGCCCGTAGATCCGTGATTGCGGCGTCAAAGTTTTTCTCGTCAGTCAAAAGATCTGCGCGCTCGAGCAGCGCAGCGACGTTGGCTGGTTCGTCTCCGAGGATCCGATCGAGTGTTGCTTTCGCCGCGACCGTATCTCCATTTGTTTTTTCCGCGACTGCGAGCACGACCCACGCTGACGCAGGCGCGTCCGGAATAGCCGTGGCACGTTTCGCCAGATCCAATGCTTCTTTCTTATCGCCGGCACGCAAACGAATTTCTGACAGCATACGCAAGGCGACGCCGTCGTTGACGTCGATCTTTAATGCTGAACGAAACGAGTGCTCGGCGTCGGAGTCACGCTGGCTGCGCATCAGCAACGCCCCGAGTGCGGAATGAGGTAACGACCAATTCTTCTTCTGAGAGATCGCGCGCCGGTAAGCGGCTTCTGCTTCCGTGAGCTTGCCTAATGTTGCGAGCGCATTGCCACGCTGAAACTCAGCTTCCGGGAATTCAGGTTTTACTTTGAGCGCCTGCTCGTAGAATTCGAGTGCTTTCACGAGATCGCCGCGCGCGTGAGCGCTTTGTCCGCGCTCGAACAGCTTAATTGGATCCGCGGCGTTGTCTCCGAACTCGTCAGTCTGTGCAGTTGCGCGTAGAGTTGAACCGGTGAACAGCAAACCGAAGCAGGTCGCGATCAGTAGAAATCTCTTCAAAAATGAGGTATTCAGTCGCTGCATTGAAGAACGATCCGGGGAGGTTTTGATGTTAGCACAACCCTCGCGATTACGCAGAGATCGCGCCATTAAGATGCTGCGACATGCTGGTTGCTTTGCCGTTGATGCATGAGCTAACATGCCGGTCACCGAATACATGAGTGTAATTGCCAAGGAAGAACGACTGCGCGAGTTGTTTCGTGGACTGGAGTCAGTGATCGTCGCTTACTCAGGCGGTGTCGACAGCAGCTACGTCGCTTACGTCGCAAATGCTGAACTGGGAACGCGTGCGGTTTGCATCACAGGTCAATCGGCGAGCTTGCCTTCTTATCAAAACGCAGAGATCGATCGCGTCGTTAAGAACTTCGGTTTCAATCACGAAGTTATTAATACTGACGAGTTGCAGCTTCCGGGTTATCGCGCGAACAACGGAGACCGTTGTTTCTTCTGCAAGGACGAGTTGTATGGCAAGCTCGAATCCGTCGCGCGCAGCCGCGGCATTGAATGCATCTTCGATGGTTCAACCGTCGATGATCTGGACGATTATCGTCCCGGACGCCAGGCCGCAAAGCAGCACGCGGTACGCAGTCCGCTGATTGAAGTCGGTCTGAATAAGAATGAGGTGCGCGAGTTGAGCCGTCGCGCGACGTTGCCGACGTGGGACAAACCAGCAAGTCCCTGTTTGTCGTCGCGCATTGCGTATGGGACCACGGTCACGATCGAGCGACTTCAGAACGTGGATCGTGGCGAAGAAATCCTGAGAGAGTTCGGATTTCGCGAGTTCAGAGTTCGTCATCACGACACGCTGGTCCGTCTCGAGATCTCGCCGTCGGAAATGGACCGTGTGTTGCAGAAAGAAGTGATCGATCAACTGGCGGCGCGGTTTCGAGAGCTGGGTTTTAAATACGTCACTCTCGACCTGCATGGATTTCGGAGTGGTTCGATGAACGAAGCCTTACCAATCACAATCAATCGCCCTTGATTAAACTCATTGCGCAAGACCCGCGGATCGTGAGGGCCAAATGGTTAGCATGCCAAGCACAGTATACGTAGACGATATCCGAGAGATAAAAGAAGAGAACCCGTTTGAGTCGATGATGTCGCGTTTCGACCGCGCGGCCCAACTATTGAACCTCGATCCGGATCTTTACGCCGTCTTGCGAGTTCCTAATCGCGAGTTGAAGGTTTACATCCCGACGCGCATGGACTCAGGCCGCATTCAGGTCTTCGAAGGATTCCGCGTCCAGCACAACTTCGCGCGTGGTCCAGCAAAGGGCGGCATCCGTTATGCGCCCGACGTCAATCTCGATGAGGTGCGCGCGCTGGCCGCGTGGATGACATGGAAATGCGCGGTGGTCAACGTTCCGTTCGGCGGCGCGAAGGGCGGAATCATCTGCGATCCGCAACAGATGTCGATTGGCGAGATCGAGCGCATGACGCGGCGATATGCCGCAGAACTCCTCGACTTCATTGGGCCAGAGAAGGATGTGCCCGCGCCGGACATGAATACGAACGAGCAAACGATGGCGTGGATTATGGACACGTACTCGATGCACGCCCGCCACACGGTGACGGCGGTTGTGACCGGCAAGCCAATAGATTTGGGCGGGTCGAGTGGAAGAAGAGAGGCGACCGGACGCGGCATATTGTTTGTTGTCAACGAGGCTATTAAGCGGTTCAAGATGACGCCGACGGAAACGCGCGTAGTGGTTCAAGGCTCAGGAAACGTGGGTGGCATCGGCGCGAGTCTTTTTCATGAAGCCGGCTACAAGGTTGTAGCGATATCGGACATCCACGGCGGCATTTACAACGAAAAGGGGCTCAACATTCCCGAGGTGCTTGAGTACTTACGGACCACCCGCTCCTTCGAGGGCTACGAAGGCGTTGAGTTCGTGTCAAATCAGGAGCTGCTCGAGCTGGAGTGTGACGTCCTGGTCCCAGCCGCTACTGAGAACCAGATCACCTCGCAGAACGCGGATCGGATCAAGTGCAAGGTCCTGGCTGAAGGGGCGAATGGACCCACAACGGCCGGCGCGGATGAGATACTTCACAGCAAAGGCGTGTTTGTCATTCCCGACATTCTGGCGAACGCGGGTGGCGTGACGGTTTCATATTTTGAGTGGGTGCAGGACAGAATGGGCTATTTCTGGCGTGAGGATGTCGTCAACGAGAGACTACAGGACAAGATGGTCGCGAGCTTCAACGATCTGTGTCGTTATGCCGCCTCGCACTCGGTCGATACAAGGACCGCGGCATACATGTTGGCGATAGACCGCGTGGCCTATGACACACGCATGAGAGGCTTCTATGCGTGACCGAAAAAACATAAACATATGGGCGCTAAGTCATGAAAAAGGCTTGATTTCCCTTCTAAGGTAGAGTATGGTCTGGCTGATTTAGGACTCGGACCAGCGTTACGATTTTTCAAGACTTAAGACACGGTTTGAGAGACGAAATCAATGACAAGGGTAGTTCATTTCCTATAAGAAATGGACAAAGCAGGAACAACTCGGGCAAAGCGAATTAGCTGAATAGGAGTACGGCGAGAAAGGTCGAAGTACTCTTTTGCGTCGCATCCGAGCGCCGCAGGACGAAGTTGGTCCAAGCGGTCTTAAGTCGATTGACAGAGTGTAGTTGGGGCCACCGGGGGGACATCGTGCGGTATGGGCTTTGTTCGGGTCGGCGGCGCTATTACATCGAATTCTTTATTACTCATTTCGCAGGAGGAATGCGATGAGACTCGCACATAGGGCGCTTATAGCTGCGCTCGTTTCGTTGGTGCTGTGTGCCGCAGTATCAGCACAGACTTTGCGGTCGCCTAACGACCCGCGCAATCAGTCTCCGGCAGTTGGCACCGGTGGTCCTGAGGGTGGACCAACCGGTCTTTTTACTATCTACGACGGTTCTACTCTGCGTCGGGGTGAATTCACGTTCAGCATCGCCTATAGCAATTATGATCGTGATCCAGGAAACGCAGACATTGTCGACATCCCGTTGAGCTTCAACGTTGGCGTCAACGACCACCTGGAAATCTTTTTCAAGACAAACGGATATCGCGGGATAAAAGTAAACAATCCGCAAAACCTGTCCGGATTTTACCTGCCCAATTCGCAGCTCTTCTGCGGCACCGTGCTTTGCAGCGGACCGGCAGTTGTGCTTTCGCCGTCTGGACCACTAGTGGGCACGCTAGTCAACACAGCGGTGTTTCGACCGACGAACAATCAACCGTTCGTACAGTTTCCATTCACGGGCGGCTCGGCAGGTACCTTCGGTTTGACACCGGGTCAAATCGGACAGCAGTTTGGCTTCCCGGGTTTCAACGCGCAGCTGGGACCACCAGTGGTCCAGCCGAACAGCGGCACTTTTGGTTCCGCCGACAACTTCCCGGGCATCGGCTCGCCAGTAGGAAGCATCCTGCCGGGCGTTGTGCTCGCAACCACGGTCCTTCCGGCAACCAATTTGACGCTGCCGATTCGGATACCGATCACGTTCACCGTCGCGCCGACCTACCTGGCTGATGCGCCGTTTATCAACCGGCTCTACGGCGAGAGTAGCTTCACTAACTTCGTGGTGGGCGCGAAGGTTCGTTTCACTGGACCGAACAATCCGCTCGGGGTTGGTTTGGTCGGTTTCTATCGCTGGTATCCAGACAAAGCCGACGACTTCTCAGGCTTCAACCAAATGCAGCGCGGCGCTGGTCCAGGTGGCGACCTCGGCGACTTCGGTGTCGTCGGTGTTGTTGATGGACGCCTTGGCAAACACGTTAACCTGTCTGCCAACTTTGGTTACATCCTGAACAGCAATCCGAAGGGCTTGGGTGGTGATTTCGTGTTGTTGGACCGTCCGGATGAGATTCTTGCCGGTGTCGGTTTCGACTTCCCGGTCAACGAACACTTCCAGCCAATCTTCGAAGTTCGTTCAACGCAGTACGTCGCGGGCCGCACGCCCAACGCGTTCAATAACAATCCAGTTGAAGCACTCGGCGGCGTTAAGATCTATCCGCGTCGCTGGTTCGGTTTCGGCTTCGCTTATCGCCGTCACTTGAACCCGCAGGATCAGGATCACTTTGAACCTGCCGAATTCAACATTCCCATCCAGCAGATCACCAACGTGAACGTGGTGAACCGAGGTCTTGTGGTTGTTCCCGGTACTTCCCGCGCCGTTACATCGCAGGGATTCCCGATTGGGTTCAACTTCTCCGAAGACGAGCACGGCTTTATCACTCAGTTCTGGATTGGACGTCGTAACGAGCGCACTCCACCGCCGCCGCCAAATCAGGCGCCATCGGTCAGCGTTTCGGCATCGATGAGTTCGATCCTGCGGCCCTGCCCACCGCCAAGCACGTCGACGAGTTGTACGCCGACAGGCAGCGAAGTGCAGCTAACCGCGAATGCGACCGATCCGGATAATGACCAATTGCTTTACACCTGGTCAGTCACCGGTGGTCGATTGAGCGGCGAAGGCCGAACGGTAAACTGGGATCTCACGGGTGTGGCGAACGGAAGTTACACCGCGACCGTTGAGGTCAACGATGGTAATCAGCACACAGCTAATGGTACGGCGACCGTAACGGTTGCTGACTGCACGGGCTGCGAAGTGCCGAAACCACCGTGCCCGCAGATTTCCGTAAGCTGCCCGGATTCAGTCGAACTTAATCAGCCGATTACGTTCACGGCTTCCGTCAGTGGTGGTGGTGAAGGCTTCGCACCGACCTACAACTGGTCAGTGTCGGCCGGAACAATCACCGGCGGCCAGGGAACTTCAACTATCCAGGTTGATACCTCTGGGCTGGGCGGACAGTCGGTAACTGCCACAGTCAGCATCGGTGGCGCAGATCCTTCGTGCTCGAACACGGCGTCCTGCACTACGTCAGTGAAGCCGCCGCCACCCGAGCCACGAAGATTCGACGAGTATGGCAACATCCGCTTCAACGATGAGAAGGCCAGACTCGACAACTTCGCCATCCAGCTCCAGAACGAGCCGGGTTCGACCGCAACGATCATTGCCTACGGTACTTGTGCCGGTGAAGGACAGACCCGCGGCGATCGTGCTAAGGACTACCTCGTTAATACTCGCGGAATCGAAGCGAGCCGCATCACAGTAGTTGACGGTGGATGCCGTGCAGACCTGACGGTGCAGTTGTGGGTGGTGCCGCAAGGCGCTAACCAGCCTCAGGTTGATACCACGGGAGCCATCTCGCCGTGTCCACAGTGCCGCAGACAACCTCGCGGACGCCGTGGCCGGGGTGATGAGGAGTAACAAATAGCGGTTTTGGTTTTACCAAGACCCTAACAAACACGCGGGCGACGCTACCAAGCGTCGCCCGTCGTCTTTTTTACCGACCCCCTTTCCGCCGGCCTCGCTATGGCCGTTCTGAATTTATGCAACTGCGCCAGATTTTCCCGGCATCTTAGGGTCGCCCCCAGCTTTTAAGACACAAAGTGAGGGATCTGTAATAAACTAGTCGCGCAAGGTGAGCGACGTGCTCCGGATGCATTAACCCTGGATGAACTAACGATGAGAAAACTTTCTACGCGTCTCCCCCTGTTTGTCGTGGCGCTGCTCTGTCTCAGCCTCGCGCCCAATGCCGCTGTGATGTTCGCAGCAGGCGATCCGGCGGATCCTGCACTGTATTCGAACGATTGGCGCACCACCGGACCTCCGGGCGGCGACGTTCGCGCACTCGTCATAGATCCTTCTAATCCCGATCGTTTTTACTTTGGCACTCTCGACGGGCAGATTTACACGTCGTCCGATGCCGGCAAACACTGGCAACTGCTTCACAATCTGGGTAAACCCCGGCTTTTCGTCGATCACATCATTGTCGACCCCCGCAATCCGAAGGTGTTGTACGTGGGTGCGCACCGGCATGACCTGCCCGGCGGCTTTTTCAAGTCAACTGACGGCGGTCAGACCTGGCGCGAAAGTGCGCAGCTAAAGAACGAAGCGATTCACTCGCTCGCTCAGTCGGAATCCGATCCAAATACATTAATCGCAGGGACTTTTAACACGATCTTTCTTTCTGAAGACGCCGGCGAATCATGGAAACAGTTGCCGACGAAGCAACTCGAGGGCTTACATCACGTTGAGTCGTTAGCGTTCGATCCGCGTACGAGTAAGACAATCTACGCGGGCACCTGGTATCTGCCGTACAAGTCCCTCGACGGTGGTCAGACCTGGAAGATCATTCGCGAGGGAATGATCGACGACTCGGATATCTTCGCGATCGACATCGATCCACGCGATCCAAACCACGTCTTCATGTCAGCCTGCAGTGGCATTTACGAAAGTAAGAATGGCGCCGAGACGTGGCGCAAGGTTCAGGGCATACCATCGCAGTCGCGACGCACGCGCGCGATTCTTCAGCATCCGTCAGTTGCGGGTCTCATTCTGGCCGGCACCACTGAAGGGTTCTGGAGATCAGATAAAGGTGGCGATCCGGACTCGTGGATGGTGACGACGTCGCGCCAACTCGAGATCAACTCGATCGCAGTGCATCCTTCGCGTCCGGATCAAATCTACATCGGAACTAACAACTATGGCGTGATGATCTCAAACGATGCGGGCAAGACGTTCACGCCAACCAACCTCGGTTTTAGCGGTCGCTTCGCAAACTCGATTCTCGCCGACCGGGAAACGCCCAACCGTATTTACGCGTCGACGATCAATACGGCCACAGGCGGCGGCTTCTTCTTCGTTAGCAACGACAACGGCGAGAGCTGGCGTCCAGCGATGCGCAGCATGCCTTCGCGTTTGATCACGTACGCGATCGTTCAGGACACGCGCGATGCAAACCTGATCTATCTGGGAACAAACCTCGGCGTCTATCGCTCGATCGATCGTGGTAATACATGGGCGCCCGTGTGGGCACCCAGCACGCCCGTTAAAAAGGCAGCTCCGAAAAAAGGAACAAAGCGAACAGCTGCGCCAGTCGCACGACCCAAAACGCCCCGCGGTCAACCCGACGAAACGATTCTTCACGCTCAGGAAGCACTAGCTGGGCTTGGTTACAATCTCGGCACACCCGATGGAAAGGCAGGCGCCGCCACGACCGCGGCTGTGAAGCGTTTCCAGACCGATCGTCATTTACCGGTTACAGGCAGGCTCGATTCGATCACGCTCGCGGCGCTAGGCGTTAGCACCGGAGCCGGTCCTGCTGAAACAGAAAAGGCTGATTTGATTCTGGCGGATGCCGTTCATACGCTGGTCCACATGGTCGATGGCGCTTCAGGACAACCGGGATTTCTGGCTGCAACCAATAACGGTCTCTACCGTAGTCTCGACCCGGCGAAGGGTTGGCAGAAACTTTTTTACGGTACTGGCGATCCGCGCACCACTTGCATCGCTACTACTGCTCGTCAAGCCGACACGATTTGGGTGGGCACTCCACAATCGGGCGTGCTTGTTTCACGCGACAGCGGCAAGACATGGAAAGCTGTCGAGGGTGTTCCGCGAGACGTTCCTATCAACGTGATCGCGCAGGATCCCACACGACCCGATCGCGTTTTTGTCGGTACGAAGCAGGCGCTGTTTATGTCGCACGATGGCGGCGCTACCTGGAGCCGTCGTGGTGGCAATCTGCCGTTTGGAGACTTCACCAGCATCCTCGTCAATCCGCGTAACGGTGATGAGGTCTTTGCCGGAAACGCTTATCAAACGAGCGAGAACGGTGGCGGCGTCTTCCGCACAACCGATGGCGGCATGACGTGGGCTCGCATCGATCCGAAGGGCAGACGATTACCTAGTCAGCGTATCTGGGCGTTGGCGTTCGACGCGCACGATCAGAATGTGCTGTTCGTTGGTTCGCACTCGGCAGGTGTGTATGTCGTTCCGCGCATGCCCGACGCACTTTCTTCCGCTCAATAGTTACATCTCTAGAACATTTTGGTTTCTGTGACTCCGTTGTGTGTCAGAGTCACAGAAACCTCTTCTGTTGCCTTGACATAGCTCACCCTGCCGTGTAAATTGCCGCCCTACCCGGTAAAGAAGGCGGCGGGTGTTTGTCGGACCAAGCGGGGTAATAACGGCAGGGCGGTATCGAAACAGATTAAACTGACATTTCCAAATCCAAACGGCTCGCTTCCTCGCCAGCTTCAATTCCCGACAACGCCAAGGTCAATCATGCAAAGCGCCGCTGGACACTGTCTGGCATTCAGCGAAGACCTGCGCTGATTGTTCCGGTTCAGTGAAGCGCGATAAGATCTTACACGCGCTCAGAGGCATCGGGAACTACAGGAGTATTCATGTCTAGTGAACAACCCAAGCTGAACAACAGCGAGGCTAACAATTCAACCTCCGGCGAGTCGCAGACTCCGCCGCAACAGAACGTCATGGCTTCTCAACCTGCACCAGCAACCCATACCCCCGAAGTTGATGAAAACGATGAATCGCGCGCCGCCGGCGATGTTGATTTCGGGCAACTTCTCGATCAGTTCGAACAAGAGCAAGCGACTCTTGAAGAAGGCGAAGTCGTTCGCGGCACCGTCGTTGGTCTGAGCGAGCGAGGTGTAGTAATCGATTTCGGCTACAAGTCAGAGGGCATCGTTAACCCGGCCGAGTTTACTGAGAACGGTCAACTAACCGTCAAAGCCGGCGACGAAGTTGAAGTGCTTGTGAAGAGCATGGAGACTGCTGATGGTCTACCCGTTCTCTCACGCGCCGACGCAGTGCGCATGAAGGCGTGGGACGATCTTGAGAAGGCTTATCGCGACGGTTCAAGTGTCAAAGGACGCGTCATCGATCGGATCAAGGGCGGCTTGCGTGTGGACATCGACGGTATCGCCGCGTTCCTCCCGGGATCGCAAGTCGACGTTCGGCCAGTACGAAATCTCGACAGCCTGCGCAACCAGATTATCGAAGCGAAGGTGATCAAGCTCAATCGCAAACGCTCGAACGTGGTCCTGTCTCGCAAGTCTGTGATCGAGCAGGAAAACACCGGACGCAAAGATCAAACACTTCTGCAGATTGAAGAAGACATCGTGGTCGAGGGTCAGATTAAGAACCTAACGGACTACGGCGCATTTGTGGATCTCGGCGGCGTCGATGGTTTGCTGCACGTGACAGACATGTCGTGGGGCCGGCTGCAGAATCCAAATGAGTTGTTCAGAGTTGGCGATAACATTCAGGTCAAGGTCCTTAAGTTTGATCGCGAGCGCGAGCGCGTCTCGCTTGGTTACAAGCAACTGCTCCCGGACCCGTGGTCCAGTGTCGAAGAGCGTTTCCCGATCGGTACGCGCGTGAACGGAAAAGTCGCCAGCGTGGCTGATTACGGCGCGTTCGTCGAACTCGAGAACGGTGTGGAAGGTTTGGTCCATGTTTCGGAAATGAGCTGGTCCAAGCGCGTCAAGCATCCGAGCAAGGTGGTCAATCCAGGCGACGCCGTAGAAGTTGAAGTGCTGAGCGTCGATCCGCGCGCACGCCGCATCAGTCTCGGCATGAAGCAGGTGCAGGAGAATCCGTGGCAGACGTTGCATGAGCGTTATCACGTCGGTACGCGGGTGCATGGTCGCGTCCGTAACCTGACCGATTTTGGCGCCTTCATTGAGATTGAAGACGGGGTTGATGGATTGGTGCACGTTTCCGATATTTCCTGGTCGCGCCGGATCAAGCATCCGAGCGAGGTCTTGAAGAAAGGTCAGGAGATCGACGCGGTCATCACGAGTATCGACAGTGACAATCGTCGTCTGTCGCTGTCCATCAAAGACCTTGAACCAAACGCCTGGGAGAAGTTCACCAACGAGCACAAACCCGGCGACGTGGTGCATGGCAAAGTGGCCCGGTTTGCGAACTTCGGCGCTTTTATCGAGCTCGACGACAATCTCGAAGGCCTTTGTCACATCTCCGAGTTGTCGGAAGAACGAATTGCCAAGCCCGAGGACGTGGTGCAGTTAGGACAGGAGATGGACTTCAAGATCCTGCGCATCGATCCCGACACGAAGAAGATCGGTCTTTCTGCCCGTGCCGTGGGCAAGGACGAACCGATTATCGATACGAAGATCTATTCTTCAGAGGCGGGCGGCGGAATGGCCTCACTGGGTGAACTGGCCGATTTCGGACTCAGTAAGCCCGATACCAGTGACGAGTAACTAGTCACTGGTCACCATGTTCTTAATCTGTCTGACTTTGTGCGGCTGAGTCTTGCCCGACACGCTACGTTTCTGTTAGTGTACCGTTAACTTAACCTCGCCATTATCAAGACGTTATAAAAACTTCTTTGCTCAAAACCGAGGTGATGCATGACAAAAGCAGAACTCGTCGAAGACGTTGCTCGGGCCGCTGAACTGACCAAGAAAGACGCCGAGCGTTTAGTCGAAATTGTCTTTGAAAGCATCATTGAAACCCTGAACCAGGGAGAGAAGATTGAGCTGCGCGGGTTTGGCAGTTTTCGTGTGCGTGAACGTGGTGCGCGTCGCGGCAGAAACCCGAAGACTGGCGACCCGGTCAGTATCCCCGCGAAGCGGGTCCCTTACTTCAAGCCAGGCAAGGAACTGAAAGAACTCATCAACGACGACAACTCCCACGGGGCGAGGCCGAACTCGTCGCCGTCTCTGGCAGGAGAGAACCGTCAGCCGCCCATCCTTTAACCTGCAAACAGATCGAGGAGTCTTGATTGGACAGATTGTGGAGTCCCTGGCGTGCCCGGTACATCGCGTCTGGGGTGGATTCACAGGGGGATGAGTGCGTCTTCTGCCGTATCGCTCGCGATTCCGAGCATGATGAAGAGAACCTTGTGCTCCATCGCGGTCCGCTTGCGTTTGTGGTCCTGAATCTCTATCCCTACATCAGCGGGCATTTGATGATCGTGCCTTACCTGCACACGGCCGAGTTTGACTCGACGCCGAAAGAGATCACGGACGAGATGATGGACCTGACGAAGCGTGGTCAGGCGGCGTTGCGTGAGGTCTATTTACCTGCTGGTTTCAATATCGGCATGAACCTCGGCGCCGCGGCAGGTGCGGGGGTGGCCGATCACATTCACATTCACGTGCTCCCTCGATGGGGAGGCGACACTAATTTCATGACGACAGTCGGCGAGACACGCGTTCTCCCGGAAGACCTCACAACTACCTACTCCAAATTACGTCCTAAGTTTTAGCCACAAAAGAGGCGGAGAAGGGGAGAAGCGGGGACGGGGAGAAACGGGGACGGGGAGAAACGGAGAAGCGGCGAGTACGGTTTCCCCGTGTCCCCGCTTCTCCCTTTCCCCCTTCTCTTTTCCCGCTGGCTACCGGTTACCTACTTTTCTTGGGATGGCTTCGTCTTCGACTTCGCCGCCGCGGCTGATGGGAATGTCGGAAGGCTTGCTGTAAGTGACTCCGCGCTCTTCGCTGTCGAGATCTCCGGCAGGCAAGGTTGGCATTGGACCAGTCGGTGGAGGATTGAACCCGGGATAATCGATACGCGCATGGTAAATCGCGGTCAACGCGCTGATCATCGCTTCGCGGATCGTCGTCAACTCCTGCAAAGTGATGTCGCACTCGTCTAACTGGCCGTCGCTGATGATCGCGTCGACGATCTTAACGACGATCGTGCGAATGCTTTCAGGATCCGGACGGGCCAGTGAACGCGCCGCGGCTTCACACGAGTCGGCGAGCATCATGATCGCTGCTTCTTTGAATTGTGGCTTTGGTCCGGGATAGCGAAAGTCTGCTTCGTCGATCTTTTCGTTTGGTTTTGCCTGTGCCTGGGCCTTGCGCAGGAAGTAGTGCAGCGTTCTGGTGCCGTGATGCTGCGGAATGAAGTCCGCGATTTTCTGTGGCAGGCCAATCTCTTTTGCGAGACGCGCGCCGTAGGTGACGTGGCTCGTAATGATCTTGGCGCTCTGATACGGCCGCAGTCGATCGTGCGGATTAACCCCCTGCTGGTTCTCGACAAAATACTCCGGCGCGGCGAGTTTGCCGATGTCGTGATACAACGCACCAATGCGCGCGAGCAGGGGATTGGCGCCGACGGCGCGACACGCGTCTTCCGCAAGTTGTCCAACGGCGTGCGAATGTTGGTTAGTTCCCGGTGCGCGCAACGCGAGTTGGCCCAACACCGGCAGGTCGGCGTTTGATAGTTCAAGTAGTTTTACGTCTGTCAGAATGCCGAACATCGATTCGTTGATCGGCAAGCCACCTGCGGCGAAAATAGCCGTCAAAAGTCCACCAGCCATGCCGCAGCCCATCGCCATCAACACGGTTTTCCAAGTCAGTGGCTGTTGCGAATAGGCGATCAGCGCAACAGCCATCACGACGTTTACGCCGCCGACCAGCAACCCAGCGACCGTCACAGACTGTCGCTCGCGATAGCGTCCCGTTCCGTAAACTGCCGCCGAGCACGACACCATCGCAAACAAAGCCTTCTGCATTCCCGTCGGCGCCAGCAAACCGGCGAATAACGCCGTGATCATGCCGGTCAGAAAAGCCAGTTGTGTGTCGACGAGCATCGCGACGAGCAGAGCTGCGGCCGCGAATGGAATTGCAAAATTCCAGATGACTGGATCGTTAAATGGCGGCTGCATTCTGGCGGCAACGCTTTCCCCAAAAATGAAGCCGATCTTCATCAACGCGGTTTGGACCAGAATCGCCGATCCGACGAGCGCAAAAGCCTTATGCTTGCTGAGACTCAGAGCGCTGCCGCCGCTCCTGTGCTCCGCAAACTTCCACGCGGCCCAGTAAACCGCGGCGACGATCAGCAACAGGCCAAAGAAGTTCTGCCAGGGACGACCGGCGTGACCAGTGGTTTTGATCGCTGCGATTTGCGCGAGAATTTCGGGAGTAACCGTGTCGCCTTCACGAGCGAGAAATTGGCCACGCTTCAACGAGATTACAACTGCCGGAACCTGGCTCGCCGCTCTTTCGCGCGCAATAGTCGTCGCCGCCTGGTCCAACACGACATTCGGCCGGATAAGCGTTGCCAAAGCCGAAGCAAGCTTCGCTTTTTGCCCAGACGTCCATCCGCTGAGATTTAATATTCTGGTTTCAAGATTGCGGCGGGTGGTCGAGAGCGGAACCATGCTTGTGCGCGGCACGGGCACGTTAAACGGGGTCCTGGGATTTCGTACGTCGATTAGAACGATTTCGTTTTGCAATCGTTCGGCGTCGGCATCGTCGTAGATATGACCCTCACCGACGCTACGAACAATCGACGACAGGCGCTCGATCTCAGTTTCGCTGACATTCTGGTTCGGCGCGACCTGTTCCTTTAGTTCTTCCCAACCGGCTCTAAAACTCTGCACCGAGGTCTCGGTGCGACTCGAGTCGAAATTAAAAACAGGCGGCGTGTTTTCGCGCGCTGCTGTTTTGCGACTTTCAGTTTCCGCGAGATCGATTGCCGTGATGTCGGCCGGGACGACTATCGTTCGAGTTAGAACATCACCTTCTTTGTAATTCTCGTTGACACTTGATGAGTTGGGATTGATGAGTAGAAGTGTTGTCAGCAGGACCAGCGCACTGCACGCGATGAGGAATCGCGTGCGCGGCTTGAACATCCTCAGCGGGCGCATCGCGTAGACGATCAGTTGGTCGCGCGCCTGACTAAACGGAGTTTTGAAACGTGGACGGAGTCCCATTTATGCGATGCGAGACAGAGCCTCGGATCGGCGCTCGCCGTCCCTTGACGGTTGAGCGTTCAGATTTCGCGCCAACACCGCACCGGCCTTTTCGAGTAACACGCCGAGCGTCGCCGGTTTGATGGCCGAGATCACCACGGTTTCACCGCTATCCATTTGCCGGGCCTGGCGTACTGCTGCTTCTAAAATCTCGGGTTCGACCAGGTCGGCCTTGTTAAGTGCCAGAATCGAAGGAATCTCTGACAACTTGAGTTCTGAGAGGATTCTTTTTACTGACTGAATCTGCTGCACCCAGCGAGGATTCGATACATCCACCGCGTGAATCAGCAGATTGCTGTCGACGATCTCTTCAAGCGTCGCGCGAAAAGCCGACAGCAAGTCCGGCGGCAACGCGCGAATGAAACCGACGGTGTCGTTAATGATCACTTCCTGCTCGCGCGGCAAACGAAGGCGCCGCGAAGTCGGATCGAGCGTCGCGAACATGCGTTGTTCTGCGTGCACGGCGCTTTGCGTCAACGCGTTGAGCAGAGTCGATTTGCCGGCGTTGGTGTAGCCGACGATTGAGATGATCGGCAGGCCCTGTTTAGTTCGACCCTTGCGCCGCTCCTGTCGACGTTGTCGCTGCGTTTCGATCTCACGGTCGAGGCGATTGATGCGATCGCGGACGCGGCGTCGATCCGTTTCGAGTTTGGTTTCACCCGGACCTCGTCCACCGATGCCGCCCGCAAGACGTGAAAATGCCGAATCCTGACCGGCAATCAATCGCGGCAACAGGTATTTCAACTGGGCCAGCTCGACCTGAATCTTTCCTTCTTTCGACTGTGCGCGTTGCGCGAAGATGTCGAGAATCAACTGCGAGCGGTCAATGACTTTCAGATCCGTTGCTTCGGACAAAGAACGTACTTGTGCCGGCGAGAGCTCGCTGTCGAAGACGAGCATGTCCGCGCCGAGTTGTAGAGCGCGAATGATCAGTTCATCCAACTTGCCGCGGCCCAACACCGTGCGCGGATCGATCGCGGATCGACGCTGTATGATTTGATCCTGAACGACAACGCCGGCAGAGTTTGCAAGCTCGGCGAGTTCGGCCATTGACTCTTCAGCGTCAGCGAGAGAGCCCGTTGCGACGCCGACGAGGATCGTTCGGTCACGCATTTCGGCGCGTCGCGCGACGCGACGGTTTCGCGCCATTTCTTCTTCGAGTGAGTCGATCAACTCAAGAAAGTCGGAGTCGAGTTGCGACGGGATCTTTGGTTCGAGAAACGCGTAAGACTCAGGAGTCGCGGCATTGTCCAATTCGCCCGCGTGTAATGGAAGTAGGTGCGCGGCGCGCACCATGCCAGGCAATCCGGAACTATTGTCGACGTCGATCGCCGCCATTAAATCGAGACGCAACAGCGCGAGGTCGGTTAAGTCGTCCTGCGTAAGAGGTTCACCACGCAGGTGCGTGTGGACGCAGCGCAGTCCGCGAAATCTACCTGAAGCGACGCGCACGCGTTTGAAGTCGGGCAGCTCGATTCCTTTGTTGTCGCCGACCATCACATACTGGACGTGGCCCTTGCGATCGATCAGCGCGCCGATCTGCCGGCGTGTTTCATGCGAGAGTTCACTCAACTGTCGCGCGAATTCAGGTGTGACGATTTCATTAGGAGGTATGCGCCGGGTATACAGCTTTTCGATGCGCCGCAACTGATTGGGTTTTAATCCGAGGGTGTTACCTAGAACGCTGGTAATGGCTTTTTCCTTCCTATCCGGGGGCCGATTATAACATAGGCCTCGGTCACGGGTTTCCCGCAAAGGCGCAAAGACGCAAAGAAAGACAAGAGCGCGGACTCCATCGAAACTGAAGATCCTTTGCGTCTTTGGGCCTTTGCGGGAAACCCTTAATTAGACATCAACTTAGCCTCATCGTATGATGAACGGCTTTTATGGCCAGTGCTGGGAAAATCTTAAGGATAGATCCGCCTTACGCCATCGCAGGCGGCGAGATCGTGATCGAATGCGTTGGGTTTGATACGAGCGATCCGGCCCTCTGCGCCGTTCTCGTCGACGACTCGACGGCGCCGATCGTGGCCCTTGGACCGAACCGTGTTCTCGCGATCGTGCCTGAAACAAAAGGCGGTCAAGTTGAGGTGCAGTTGCTGAGCGGCGGCGAACTCAGTGCGCCCGCGTACATTTCAGTCGGTCGTAAACTTGCGAGCGATCTTCATCCGGTCGCGAATCCAGCTTACGATCCTGACGACGGAGCGTTGTTCGTGACCCGTTCAGGATCGCGTGGTGAAGAGTTGCCGGTGACGCTGTTTCGCATCGACATCAGCGGCGACGTTTCAGAGTACTCGGGAGATATTCCTAACCCGACCGGGATCGTGTTTGGTCCTGACGGCTCAATGTTTGTCACCAGCCGTCTCGAAGGTGTTGTCTACAAGGTCACACCGTTCAAGGAAGCAGTTGCATTTGCGAGGAACCTCGGCGTCGCTACAGGCGTAGCATTCGATCAAGAAGGCGTGATGCACGTCGGAGATCGTACGGGTACGATCTTCAAGGTTAACGGCATCGGCGAGGAACGAGCGTGGACGCAGATCGAGCCTTCTGTATCCGCGTTTCATCTGGCGTTTGGGCCAGATGATTCGCTCTACGTCTCCGGGCCGACCGTGACCAGTTTTGACTGCATCTGGAGAATAAACCCGGACGGTGAAGTCGATGTCTTCTTCAAAGGATTGGGCCGTCCGCAGGGGCTGGCGTTTGACAACGAGGGCAATCTTTATGTGGCTGCTTCAATGCGCGGCCGGCGTGGTATCGTGCGCATCTCGCCCGACGGTGAGAAAGCTGAACTGGCTGTCGCTGGAGTCAATTTGATTGGGCTCGCGTTTAGTGCAGCAGGCGAAATGGCAGTCGTGTCGATCGATTCGGTCTACAGTGTGCCGACGCAGATAAAAGGCACGCTTTTGTCGAGCTAAGTAAAACTTATATAGGGTTTTGACACCTATTGAGCGGAATGCTAAGTTGACCGCTTTAGCGCCCAACGACTTTTAAACGAGTGATTCCTTGAATCCTGAAGAGATAATTCCCAGGCTCGTAATTTACATGGTGGTGCTGCTGCTGGCGATTTCGGCACACGAGGCGGCGCACGCGTGGATGTCTTACAAGTTTGGCGATGATACGGCGCGGCTGTTGGGACGCATTACGCTCAACCCGGTTGCGCACACCGATCCGATCGGCACGCTGTTGATTCCGATCGTTACGTTTATTTTCGGCAGTGCCGGACTCTTCGTCCCACTAATTGGCTGGGGCAAGCCAACGCCGGTAAATCCACTGCGTTGGCGAAACAAGGACCTCGCCAACGTGATGGTTTCACTCGCCGGGATTCTCGCGAATCTCGTTATCGCCTCGATCGGGTTTTTGATCTTGAAAGTCATGATCATGAACAGCGGTGGCGCAGTGCTGCGGGAAATGGAAAATGATCCGATCCTGCTGTTTCTGCTGTATCTGCTCTTCATGAACGTTTCGCTTGCTGTCTTTAACCTTCTGCCGTTTCCTCCGCTTGACGGCAGTAAAGTTCTGGAAACGTTTTTGCCAGCGAGTGCGCAGCCCGTACTGGAGATACTCGAACAGCACGGCTACATCATCATGATGATTTTGATCTACGTTGGTTTCACCAGGGCGATCATGAGACCCGTAATGGACTTCGTATGGTACCTACTCTTGCTGGGAGTTTAGCAGCTGGGCCGTTCCACTGCGGCCATTGCCGAGAACATGAACAAGCGAATCTTTAGTGGTACTCAACCTACCGGCAATCTACATCTGGGTAATTACCTTGGTGCGCTGAAAAACTGGGTTGCGCTGCAACACGAATACGAAAGCTTTTTCTGCATCGTCAATCTGCACGCCCTCACCGTCCCGCAGGATCCGAAACTGCTGCTCGAGAAGACCCGTGACCTCGCTAGAGTTTATCTTGCGGTGGGAATCGATCCGCAGGTTTCAACGATCTTCATTCAGTCAGACGTGCCTGAGCATACGGAGCTAACGTGGGTCTTGAACTGCGTCGCGCGAGTGTCGGAGCTCGAAAGGATGACGCAGTACAAAGAGAAGGCGAAGAAGCAGCAGGAGAACGTCAACGTCGGTCTGCTTGAGTACCCGGTGTTGATGGCCGCCGACATTTTGCTTTACCACACCGACCTTGTTCCGGTGGGCCACGATCAAAAGCAACATCTCGAGCTGACGCGCGACATCGCAATACGATTCAATCGCGACTACGGCGAGACATTCAAGGTGCCCGACGCTTTTATTCCGAAGATGGGCGCGCGCATAATGTCGTTATCAGATCCACTGAAGAAGATGTCGAAATCTGATGACGATGCGAACAGTCGCATTCTGTTGACGGACGATGCCGACACGGTCCTACGCAAGTTCAAACGAGCCGTCACCGACTCCGGCACTGAAATTCGTTTCGATGAGTCGCGTCCGGCAATCAACAACCTGCTTGAGATCTACCATCTCATCACCGGCAAGTCGCAGCCGGAAGTGGAAGAGAATTTTGCGGGCAAGGGGTACGCGCAGCTAAAAGGCGAATTGGCTGACGCGACAATCGAGTTCCTGCGTCCTTTTCAGCAGCGCGTTAAAGAGATTACCGACGAACGGCTGGACCAGCTGCTCGAACAGGGTCGAGACAAAGCGAGCAAGATCGCCGGTGAGACACTGGCAACTGTTTATCAACGAATCGGTATCGCGCGTTAACTATGAACGACCAAACTCCCGAGACCGTAGCGGAACCAGTCGAGGAGCAGCCTGCGCCACTCAAAGTCGCCGGCGCGACACCGCACATTGTTTCGGACGACGTCACTGACGATCTGAAGATCCTGCTCGGTGAGTTTGAAGGTCCGCTCGATCTTTTGTTGCACCTGATTCGTCAGGAGCAAGTCAGCATTTACGACATACCTGTCGCGCGAATAACTGACGAGTATTTGCGCTACCTGCGCGTGATGCAGGAGATGGACATCGCCGTTGCGGGCGACTTTCTCGTCATGGCCGCGACGCTGATCGAGCTCAAGACCAAAATGTTGCTGCCGCGCGATCCTTCGGGTGTCGTTGAGGAAGAAGAGGATCCGCGCAGCGACCTCGTCAATCAGTTACTCGAGTACCAGAAATACAAAGCAGCGGCGCAGATGCTCTGGTCGCGCGCGACGGTAGAGCAGGCGGTCTTCAAACGTGCTGAGATCGAGACTGACAAGAACAATCCGGAAGTTGCGGTTGGTCTATTCGATCTACTCAAGGTCTTTCAGGATATTCTCGCGCGACACAAAGAAGAGGTGTTGCTGGAGATCGAACGTGAAGAGACTTCGATGGCCGAGATGCTCGAACGTTTGCGCAACATGGTGATGTCGACCGGCGAGCTTAACCTGCGCGTCTTTTTTGAACGTGCGCGGTCGAGGCGAGAACTGGTCCTCGCTTTTTTGTCGGTGCTGGAACTGGTGCGCACCACCGAAGTGAAGCTGTTTCAGCGCGAAACCTTCGGCGATATCATTGCTCGCGTGGTGACTTAAACAAATGGCGACTGAAGAACAGAACGTAACTCCAAACGGAGACGACGAAGCGGCGCTAAACGAAGAAGCGAGTCGTGAGCTCGCGGCGATGGTCGCGGAAGAGGAGTCGGCGGCCGCGATGGATGCCGAGACTCCCGACGATGGACCACTAGCTTCGCCCCAGAGCCAGGCGGAACGAGCGGCTGTGATCGAGGCTTTGATCTATGTTTCGGAAGAGCCGCTGAGTGCGAAGCACATTGCCGACGTGTTGAAGGAAGATAAGGACGTCATCAATCAAACACTCGCCGCACTTTCCGAAGAGTTCAACGCTCGCAATAGTGGACTGCAACTGCGCGAAGTCGCAGGTGGTTGGCAGTTTGCGACGCGGCCTGAGTATCACGAGCATGTGCGCGCATTTCTGAAAACGCGGCCGAGCGCAAAGCTGACGATCGCCTCGCTCGAAACGTTAGCGGTGATAGCGTACCGACAGCCGGTGACAGTTCCTGAGATCCTCGAGATTCGCGGCGTGCAATCGCCGTCTTCAATCAAGACTTTGCTCGATAAGAAGTTGATCGTGGCGAAGGGTCGCAAGGAAACGGTGGGACGGCCGATGATGTATGGAACGTCGAAGGAGTTCCTGCTTCAGTTTGGGTTGAAAGATTTGTCAGAGTTGCCGAGTGTTGAAGACTTCCATGACCTAAGTGGTGGAACTTGAGTTTCCCGCAAAGGCGCAAAGACGCAAAGAAAAAGCGAAAACGACGCGAAGGCATGAAAGTTTATCGCTTCCTTTGCGTCTTTGCGCCTTTGCGGGAACACTCTTTGCCGGCTGAGATATGCAGGAGCGCTTGCAAAAACTGATCGCGGCCGCGGGAGTGGCCTCACGCCGGCACGCGGAAGAACTTATCGCCGCCGGTCGCGTAACGGTCAATGGCGAGGTCATTAAAGAACTCGGCACCAAGGCCGATCCTGACAAAGATCACATCAAAGTAAACGGCAAGCTGATCAATCCTCAGCTTAAGTCACGCGAAAAAGTTTACGTACTGCTCAACAAACCGAAAGGTTATCTCTCGAGCGTTTCCGATCCGGAAGGCCGCCCGCTGGTGACGGAACTGTTGCCGCGTTCGCTCGGACGTCTTTATCCGGTGGGCCGCCTCGACTTCAACACTGAAGGACTGTTGCTCCTCACGAACGACGGCGACTTCACCAACTTCATCACATCCGCGCGAAACCGCGTCGACAAGGTTTACGAAGTCAAAGTGAAAGGCGTGCCGCCGGATGGTGCGATTGAAAGACTGCGACGTGGCATAAAGCTCGAAGACGGAACGCGGACAGCGCCCGCAAAGATCAACAAGCTCGACGAAACGAAGACGAACGCGTGGTACGAGGTCCTGCTTCACCAGGGTCGCAACCAACAAGTGCGACGCATGTTTGAATTGATCGGTCATTCTGTGTTGAAGTTGAGACGCGTGCGGATTGGCTCCCTGACAGACGACAATTTAAAGCCAGGTTATTGGCGACACTTGTCGCCCGCGGAGGCGGCGCGGCTAACTAAGTCCAGGGCCAAGTCCCCGGGCCAAGGACGGAAATCGCCGAAGTCGTCGGAGAAGAAGAGACGGGTATAAACGAACATGGAATTTGAGTTAAGCGAAGAACAACAACAGGTGAAGATGAGCGTGCGCGAGTTTGCCGAATCGGAAATGGCGCCGCACGTGATGGAATGGGACGAGTCGCAACACTTTCCCGTCGAGTTGCAACCAAAGCTCGCCGAGTTGGGACTGATGGGTGTCATTTTTCCGGAAGAGTATGGCGGCGCGGGTATGGGCTATGTCGAATACGCGACGATCATCGAGGAACTCTCGCGCGTTGATGGATCAGTTGGTATCTCGGTCGCCGCTCACAATTCGCTCTGTTCGAATCACATCTACAAATACGGCACTGAAGAACAGCTTCAGAAGTACCTGGTGCCGCTTGCGAGTGGCAAGCATCTTGGCGCGTGGGGGCTAACTGAACCAAGCGCAGGCTCAGACGCTTCCGGAACCAAATCGACGGCGGTGAAGTCTGACGGTGGTTGGCTCGTCAACGGATCAAAGAACTTCATCACACACGCGATTCATGCTGACACCTGCGTGGCAATGGCCGTTACTGACAAAAGCAAACGTAGCAAGGGCATCTCGGCGTTCATTTTCGAAAAAGGGATGAACGGTTTTTCGCCGTCGAAGAAGGAGAACAAACTCGGATTGCGCGCTTCTGAAACGGCGAGCGTCGTGTTCGAAGACTGCCTCGTTCCTGATGGTCAACTACTCGGCGAGGAAGGAATGGGTTTCGTCAACTCGATGGAGATCCTCGACGGTGGACGTATCTCGATCGCCGCGCTCGCCGTCGGCATCGCCCAGGGCGCGTTTGAGTCGGCCGTGCATTATTCGCAGGAGCGACATCAGTTTGGTAAACCGATTTCGGAGTTTCAGGCAATCCAGTTTAAGTTGGCCAACATGGCGATGCAGATCGACGCTGCGAGACTGTTGATGTATCGGGCAGCGTGGATGAAGGACAACGGGAAGAAGACGACGAAGGAGTCGTCGATGGCGAAGTTGTTTGCTTCCGAAATCAGCGTCAACGTTTGTGAAGAGGCGATTCAGGTGCACGGTGGATACGGGTACACAAAAGATTATCCGCCTGAGAAGTACTGGCGCGATTCGAAGCTGTGCACGATCGGCGAAGGCACTTCCGAGATCCAACGACTGATCATCGCGCGCGAAGTTTTAAAACAAGTCTAAATAATGCCGGCGGAGACTAATAGTCTTAGTGAGCGTGTGAGCCGGGGCGAGGCTGCGGCCGTCGCGCGTGCGATCTCGAAGATCGAAGACGGTTCAGAAGGCGCCGCGGCGTTGATGAAACAGATCTATCAACACTCGCGCGGCGGACTGGTAATCGGCATCACGGGAGCACCGGGAGCGGGGAAGTCATCGCTTGTCGATAAACTCGCGCTGCTTTATCGCCAACGCGGCGAACGCGTCGGGATCGTCGCGGTCGATCCGTCTAGTCCATTTTCCGGCGGCGCAATTCTCGGCGATCGCATTCGCATGCAGGCACTTGGCCTGGACGAAGGCGTTTTCATTCGTTCGATGGCCACTCGCGGCAATCTCGGTGGACTCGCGCGCGCAACGGTGGACGCTGTGGCGATTCTCGACGCCGCCGGTTATGAAAAGATAATCGTCGAAACAGTCGGCGTCGGACAGGACGAAGTCGAGATCGTGAAGGCGGCGGATGTTTCGGTTGTGGTTCTTGTTCCCGGCATGGGCGACGACATTCAGGCTATCAAAGCCGGAATCATGGAGATCGGCGATGTCTTCGTCATCAACAAGGCCGACCGCGACGGCGTCTATGCCACGGAAAAAGAGCTCGAATTGCTGTTGTCGCTTGCTTCCCGTGATGACAACTGGGAGCCGCCGATCGTAAAGACAGTAGCCACGGAAAATCAGGGTCTTGAGATCCTGGCCGACGCAATCGACCGTTTTCGTCAAACTCAACGTGACACGGCGCTCGGCAGCGACCGCCGCCGCGCCATCGCCCGTTGGCGAATCGTCGAATTGTTGCGTGAAAACCTGCTCGCCCGCGTTTTGGACTCTGACGCGTCGGTTGCTATGCTTAATCGCCTCGCAGACGAAGTTGCAACCCGGCGGAGAGACCCTTATTCTGCGGTGGAGGAACTGTTGCGGGGCAATAGTAGAGCTTAGTTCTTGGTCCTTTGTACTTTGTTTATGATGCAAAACGCTCTTTTGAAGTCGAGACGTAAACCAGCGAACAAAGTACAAAGCACAAAGTGACAAAGCTCAATACGTATGAAAGTTGATCATATCGGGATAGCCACAAAGAGCATCGAAGAAGGTCTGGCCGTTTGGCGTGATGCCCTCGGCCTGGAAATTCATTCGACCGAAGAAGTGGCTGAACAAGGCGTAAAAGTCTGCATGCTTGCCGTGGGCGATACCCACGTCGAGCTCCTCGAACCGCTTGGTCCCGACACGTCGGTGGGGAAGTTTTTAGCGAGACGCGGTCCGGGCATGCATCACATTGCGATTGAGGTAAAGGATATTCGCGGGTCGCTGGCGGAGCTGAAGAGCCGAGGGGCGCGCTTGATTGATGAAACACCGCGGGTAGGCGCCGGTGGTTGTCTCGTAGCTTTTATTCATCCGTCGTCTACAAATGGAGTGCTGCTCGAATTAGTGCAGCACCAATAGGAAAGGAAAGTATTTTGAACTCAACAAAGAAAGCGCTGATTGCAGCTGCCGTTGCCGTTGTTTTTGCGGGTGGGTTGATCTTTTGGCAGGTCAAGGCGCGCAAAACCGGTCCGGTGGAACTGACCGCCGACGACATGACGGTGCTCGCGGAAAACCAGGCACCGCAAATCAGACAGCGCCTCGCGACCGATGAAACGGCACGCAAGAACTTCGCGCAGGATCTGCGGCGGCTCTTTGCCGTAGCTGAGGATGCGCAGGCGCACGGCGTCGACAAAGATCCGGATTTCAAGCGTGAGCTCGAATATCAACGGTCACAGCTGCTCGCGCAGTTCTATGCCGAAGAACAAGGTGAGAACGCCGTGAACATCACGGACAAAGACGTTGATGATTATTTCAGTCAACCTGTTAATAAGTACAAGTTCGATCAGTTGGTCGAAGCCGTGAAGCGCCGGAATCCCATGATGAGCGCGGAGCTTTCCGAGGAACGGCTAAAGGAAATCAAGCAGGATGTGGGCCGCGTCTACCTGATGGAGAAAAAGGCCGCCGAACAGGGTCTCGAGAAGAAACCGAAGGTTAGGTTGCAGTTGATGTTTCAGCACGCGCGCATGCTGGTCCAGAAGTATGCGACTGACACGTTGTCAAAAAAAATCGAGGCCAGTGAAGCTGAGATAAAAGAGTACATGGAAAAGCATCCGCAACCTGACACCGGCAAGGAGAACCGCGCAAAGGCGGAGGAAGTACTCAAACGCATCCGCGGCGGCGAAGACTTCGCTAAGCTCGCGCAGGAGTTTGGTAGCGACGGAACCCGTGACAAGGGTGGTGACTTAGGTTGGTTTGGCCCCGGTCAGATGCACCCGGATTTCGAAAAGGCCGCGTACGCCTTGAAGCCCGGCGAGGTCAGTGAACTGGTGGAGACTCCTTACGGGGTACACATTATTAAGCTCGAAGCCCGAAAGACCGAGACTGTTGAAGGTAAGCCGAAGGAGATGGTCCACGCGCGTCACATCCTCTTCCGCGACCCAAACAGCAATCCGATGGGACAACCTCAAACGCCCGCCGACAAGGCAAGAATGGCGATTGAAAAGGAAAAGGGCGACAAGCTGCTCGAGGAGATTTTGAGTCGTTCGCACGTCAAGGTCGCTGAGAATTACTCGGTGAAGCCACCCGAGCAGCAGCCGTCGCAAGGCTTGCCGCCGAGCTTTGCACCGCCGCCAGCGGGTCAACAACAACCGCAGGCTCCTCAACCCCAGGAGTCGCCGGCGAAGAAGGGTCAGGCCAAGCCGCAGAAGAAGTGACACGGAGACGAGTGACGGGGCGAAGCGGGGACAAGGAGACGCGGTGACGCGGTGACGCGAAGATGGGGTGACGCGCGGAGATGGGTGATATGGAAATTGGGGTGATACCGAGATGGTGTGACACGGAGATGGGGTGATTTCTCCGCGTCACCGTGTCTCCTTGTCCCCGTCTCCTGGTCAACCCGTCTCCTGATCCCCGCGTCGTAATAAAGCGCGATGCAGATAGGCGACTACTCCGTTGCGGTGATTCAGGACGCCGAATTTCGTCTCGATGGAGGGGCGATGTTCGGCGTCGTTCCTCGTCAACTGTGGTCGCAGGTTTGTCCGCCCGACGAGGAAAACCGCATTCGCATGAACATGAACTGCGTGTTCGTCGATACGGGCAGGGAAAAGATTCTGATCGAAACGGGCATCGGCGAGAAGTGGCCCGAGAAACATGCGTCGAGATATGGAATCGATCGCGTGCGTCCGTTGGCCGAGACCGTAAAAACGAAGACCGGAGTTTCAGCAGATGAGATCACTATCGTCGTGAACACTCACCTGCATTTCGATCACGCCGGTGGCAACACGAAACTCGACGCTGCGGGAAATGTAGTTCCAGCGTTTCCAAACGCGCGTTACTTTGTTTCGCAGGCAGAGTTGGACCACGCCGAAAGTCCGACTGAACGCGATCGCGCGAGTTACCTCGCCGAAAACTGGCGTCCGTTGCTCGAATCGGGGCAACTTGAAGGGAAGCCGGCGGCGTATGAGGTAGCGCCTGGTCTAACGATGCAGACGATTGCCGGGCACAATCGTTCGATGCAGTGCTGGCAGTTGAATCGTGGTGGTCAGACGATGTTTGGGTTCGCGGATCTCGTACCGTTGCGAGCGCACGTCCGCTTTCCCTGGATCATGGGCTACGATCTTTATCCGGTTGAGACTCTGGAGGCGAAGAAGCGATTGATTCCGCAGGCTGCTAAAGAAGGATGGCTTTGCTTGTTCTATCACGATGCTGACGAGCCGGTCTGCCGGTTGGTTGAAGGAGAAAAAGGCTTCATGCCGGTCCCGTATCGCGAGGAGGAAACGCTTTCATGAGCAGTCTTCCGCGAGTTCTGATGGGCATCATCGGTGGCAGCGGGCTGTACCAGATGCCTGAGCTGACCGATATCGAAGAAGTGAACGTCGACACGCCCTTTGGCGATCCTTCAGACGCCTTCATTATCGGCACACTCGAAGGACAGCGGGTCGCGTTTCTGCCGCGGCACGGTCGCGGACATCTTCTCACGCCGACCGAAGTGCCTTTCCGCGCGAACGTCTACGCGATGAAATTGCTGGGCGTCGAACGAATCCTTTCGGCGTCGGCTGTAGGATCGTTGCAGGAACAATATGCGCCGCTCGACATGGTGATTCCCGATCAGTTTTTCGATCGGACGCGCGGGCGCGTTAAGGAGTCGACGTTCTTTGGCGAGGGAATTGTGGCCCACGTCTCGTTTGCGCATCCGGTGTGCGGTGCGCTTGGCGACGTGCTGGAACAGGCGTGTCGCGTTGCTGACGTGAAAGTTCATCGCGGAGGCACGTATCTCTGCATGGAGGGACCGGCGTTTTCAACTGTCGCCGAGTCGAATGTCTATCGCTCGTGGGGCATGGACATCATCGGCATGACCAACTTGCAGGAAGCGAAGCTCGCCCGCGAGGCAGAGATTTGCTATGCGACCCTCGCGCTCGTGACCGATTACGATTGCTGGCATCCGGGCCACGAAGCGGTGAGTATTGATACTGTTGTCGAGTACTTGAACAAGAACGTGCGCAATGCGCAGATCATTTTGCGGGAGACGGTGAAACGATTGCAGACCGGCGAGCGTGGCTGTAAGTGCGGTTCCGCGTTGCAGCACGCGATCTTCACGGCGCCTAATCTTTGGCCAGAGGCGACAACAAAGAAGTTGGATGCGATCATCAAAAAGTATCGTCAGTGAGGTGAATTATGAAACTACGGCTTTTATTCGTGTTTTTGTTTGCGCTTCTGATTTCGGCGCCTCCGAGCTATGCGCAGGGCGTGCGCAGTGGCCCGGATCCTTCGACGATTCGTGATCCTGATTTGGAGCGCGACTCGCATCACAACCTCGAAGTTGCCAAGAACTACTTCAAATTGAAGAAGGCCTATGTTGCGGCGTTGAAGCGTTGTGAGGAGATCATCGCCGGCAACCCAAACTTCGCGAAGATTGAAGAAGTGTTGTTGATGGCCGGGCAGAGCAGTATCTGGCTGTCACAAAGCAAAGGGAAGCAGAAGCCGGAACAGTATGTAAGCTTTGAAGGCGGCGAGAAGCGCACGCTCACGTCGGAACAGTTCCTCGCTATGGGCAAGGCGTACCTCAACAAGCTGATTACTGAGTACCCGAACGGCTCTTATGCGAAGCAGGCGCAGGAGGAGTTGCGTGCGCTCGAAGCAGCGTCCAAGCAGTAGAAACTTAGTCATTGGTCATATGTCATTTGACATTTCTCATTTGTCATTTCGTCTACTTAAGATGAAACTTGATGCAAACGAGCAGCGAGGCCTGGCAAATGACAAATGAGAAATGTCAAATGACATATGACCAATAGAAAGACCAAAGGCCCGTAACCCAAATATGTCCCTTTTAGTTGTTGGCTCTGTCGCCTATGACACTGTAGAAACCCCCTTCGGAAAATGCGAGAAGATGCTTGGCGGTTCAGCCTCGCACTTCTCGATCGCGGCCAATTTTTTTACGAACGTAAGCATCGTCGGCGTTGTCGGCGGTGACTTCGCCGAACAAGAGGTGTTTGAAACTCGCGGTATCGGCACGCGCGATCTCGAGCGTATCGAAGATGGCAAGACGTTTCGCTGGGGCGGTCGTTACGAATACGATCTGAACGTGGCGCACACAATGTTCACGGACTTGAACGTGTTCGCCGACTTTCAACCGAAGGTTTCAGAGGAATCGAAACGCTCCCGGTTGTTATTTCTCGGCAACATTCAACCGGATCTTCAGCGAGGCGTGCGGGAGCAGATGCCGGACGTCGAACTGGTCGCGCTCGACACGATGAATCTTTGGATCGAGCACACGCGCGATTCGTTGGTCCGTACGATCAAAGTTGTAGACGTGGTGATCATCAACGATGCGGAGGCGCGACAGTTAACCGGCATTCCGAATTTGATCAAGGCTGCGCGCGAGATCCTGAGCTGGGGACCAAAGGCGCTGATCATCAAGCGCGGCGAGTACGGCGCGGCGTTATTTACGCACGATAGCTATTTTGCGATTCCCGCGTACCCGTTGGAGTCAGTTTTCGATCCCACCGGCGCGGGCGACACGTTTGCCGGCGGATTCATGGGTTACCTGGCGAGCCAGGAAACGTTGAATGAAGACTCGATGCGCCGCGCGATGATCTTCGGCTCGGTGATGGCGTCGTTCAACGTCGAAGAGTTTGGTACTGAACGCGTGCGCCGGCTGACGCATTCGGAGATCAACGATCGTTTCCGCGCGTTTAAGCGCATGACGCATTTTGATGAAATACCTTTTGAGGCTGCGCGATCTTAGTGCTTGGTGCTTTGTACTTTGTTCGCTATCGTAACGTTTGAGTGATAGCAACGCTGTTGGAGTTGCGAACAAAGATCAAAGAACAAAGTACTAAGTACGCCGGGAGGTTTATATGTTTTGTCCCGTTTGTGAGGCGGAGTACGAACCGGGGATTACGCAATGTCCGGATGACAATACGGCGTTAGTCGAACAACTGACCCCCGAAAACACGCTTCACGATCTCAGCGAGGCGCGGTTCGTCTCACTGCATAAACTGGGTTCGCCTGCGGAAGCTGAGATGGTGAATGATCTGCTGATGCAGAATGGGATTCGCTCAATCGTTAAAGCCGGCGGCGCCGACGCGTTTTCACCGCTCCTCTCCGCAACGTCAGAGGGCGCGGAAATCTTCGTGGACGAGCGAGATTTCGAGCGAGGCCTCGAGATTTACAACTCATTCTTCGGCCGCGATACGACGCCGTTGACCGGTGGTTTGATCGAAGATGAGATCCCGGGTGAGGAGTAGTTTTTGTGTCCTCCGCTGCTGACGAGGCCATCGTAGTTTTATTGACGGCCGCAAACGGCGAAGAAGCCGCCCGGCTTGCCGACCTGCTGATCGGCGCCCACCTCGCCGCCTGCGTTCAAATACTCCCTGAGATGGAATCAGTCTATCGCTGGGAAGGAAAGATCGAGCGCCAGGCTGAGATTCTGTTACTCGCTAAAACAACACGATCGAGATTTGCAGAGTTGGAAAGAGAAGTCCGCGCCTTGCACAGCTACGATACGCCGGAGATCATCGCGCTGCCGATCGTTGCTGGTTCCACGCCTTACCTGGAGTGGCTCACCGCCGCCGTCAAAACTCCGTCAGCTTAACCGAGGATCCCGATGTCGTCGGAGGCGAGTTCGGCCAGGGAACTCTGACTGCGAACCACTATCTCGACAACCTCCGCGGGAGAATCGGCGATTTGAATCATTCGGAAGTCAATATCGCTGATTTTGCCTTCCGCCATAACTACGTCGTGTAGCCACTTCAGTAATCCATTCCAGTAACTCGAACCAAAGAGGATTATCGGGAAGTTGCGAATCTTCTTAGTTTGAATCAGCGTCAACGCTTCGAATAGTTCGTCGAAGGTTCCGAAACCGCCGGGAAAGATGATGAACCCCAGGCTGTACTTCACGAACATCATTTTTCGGACGAAGAAGTATTTGAACGTGAGACTCTTCGTCTGATATGCGTTGGGCCGTTGCTCGAATGGCAACTCGATGTTGCATCCGACGGAAAGTCCGCCGGCTTCGAATGCGCCTTTGTTCGCGGCTTCCATGACGCCTGGTCCACCGCCCGTAATCACGGCAAATCCTTCAGCCACCAGCAATGCCGCAGTTTCTTCCGCGGCTTTGTAATCAGGATCGTCAGGTTTCGAACGGGCGGAACCGAAGATCGAGATGCCGCGGTTCAGCGTCGCAAGTTCGTCAAAGCCCTCGACAAACTCGCCCATGATTCGGAAAACACGCCAGGGATCCGTGTGGGTAAACTCGTCAGGCCGCGGACTTTCGAGTAGTTGTTCGTCCTGCGTTGTTCTTTCCAGAGGCCCGCGATTGGTGGTTTCTTCGTCGCCCTTCTTCGCCATTTATATACCCATGATGTTGTAGCCGCAGTCGACGTAGATCACTTCGCCGGTGATCCCGGAAGACATCGAGCTACATAGGAAAACGGCGGTGTTTCCAACCTCGCGCGGATCGACGTTACGGCCGAGCGGGGCGTGTTCGGCGTGATGTTTCAACATGGAGCTAAAATCGGCGACGCCGCGAGCAGACAACGTCTGAATTGGACCAGCGCTGATCGCGTTGACTCGGATGTTGCGCGGGCCAAGGTCTTTGGCGAGGTAACGAGTGCTGGCTTCGAGTGCCGCTTTGGCGACGCCCATCACGTTGTAACCGGAGACAACTTTCTCGGCGCCGTAGTAAGACATGCAAACAATGCTGCCGCCTTCGGTCATAAGCGGCGCAGCGGCGCGGGCGAGTTGCGGAAGCGAGTAGGCGCTGATTTCGAGGGCGGTGACGAATGCGTCGCGAGTGGTGCTGAGATATTCACCGCCGAGCGCCTCGCGTGGCGCAAAGGCGATGCTGTGAATCAGAAAATCGAGTTTGCCAAATCTCTCGCCAACACTGCGGAACGTCTCGTCAACTTCTTCCTGCTTCGTTACGTCGCACGATAGCAGGAGTGACTTCGGCATCGTTTCGCCTGTCAGGCTTTCGACGTTTTCCTTCAAGCGATCGCCCTGATAAGTGAATGCGAGTTCGGCGCCGGCTTCGTGTAATGCTTGTGCGGTGGCCCAGGCAATCGAACGCTTGTTGGCAACTCCGAAGATGATTCCTTTTTTATTTTCCAGCATGTTTTGGGTTTTCTTTGTGCCTCTTCGCGTCTTCTCTTGTGCCTTTTGTGTTTACGCGGCTGCGCTTTCCGGCGCGTTGATAAGCGCCTTGTATTCACCACTTTCAACCCATTGCAGGATCTCCGCTACTCGCCATACCGGAAATGGATGGCTCAACCCGGAGGTGATCACGTCGGCCCAGAACCGATCGAGAGCCTTTTCGTCGTAGTTTTTCTGGAAGTCACGGGCTTGGGCGAGAAACTGATCGTAATCGACGCGGGATGCAAAGGTGCCGCCGGCAAGTTTCATCATCGTGCGGCCAATGATGTTCGAGTCCTGCGTAACAAGCAGCGCTGCGCGGTCGCATGACAGTTCGGCACGACGCGCCCACGCGAGCAGTGCTGCCCGCATACTCATCGTCAGTAGTTCCTTGACGATGAACGTCAACGGCGACGCCATCACAGCGCTCTTTGCCAGGAACTCGATCAAACGCGCCGCCGTCAGGTACAGCACATGTTCGGAATGAATGTGGCCCACCTCATGGGCCACGACCGCGAGAACTTCCTCGTCACTCAAACGTTCGATGAGTTGCGAGTAAAGCACGATGATCGGACGCTCGACGCCTCCTGTGAATGCGTTGACGATCGGGTTCTGTTGGACGAAAAGCTCCGGCATGTCCACGCCGAGCGTGGTGCATGCGATCTGGAGCTTGGCGTACAAATCGGGACATTGCGTCGGCGTAACTTTCACCGCACTCGCCGTGAAGATCACGCGAATTGCAGACTCGCCAGTGACGGCGAGAAGTTTCTTGAGCGCTGAGTCGATCCCGGGAATCGCACGCAGGGCGGCCAGTGCGCGGCGATCGTCGGGATGGATGTACTGGTCCTTATCGAGCCGGGCAAATTTCTTATGCGGCTCATCTGACAGCGGTAACCGGCAGCGTCCACAGCGCGCATCGCCCGAGTCTGTTCGCACTTGATTACGCTGCCCGCAGTAACGGCAACGTATGGAATTCTCATTGTCAGCCATGTTGGTGCTCATAATATCAGTGTTTGAAATGCCTCACACCTGTAAAGACCATCGCCAGGCCATACTCGTTTGCAGCGGCGATCACCTCGTCGTCGCGAACTGAACCACCCGGTTGGATTACAGCCGTGATGCCGTTGCGCGCTGCCTCGTCGAGGCCGTCGCGAAAGGGGAAAAAAGCGTCAGACGCCAGAACGGATCCGGCGACTGGTAGTTGCGCGCGCATTGCTCCGATGCGGACTGAATCGACACGCGACATCTGTCCGGCGCCGACGCCGACTGTCTGACCGTCGCGCGCGTAGACGATGGCGTTGGATTTCGTGTGCTTGCAGACTGTCCACGCGAAAAGTAGAGCGCGGATTTCGTCTTCAGTTGGTTGGCGTGCTGAGACGACCTTCAAATCTTCTCTTTTGAGTTGATGCTGATCGCGTGTTTGGACCAGCATGCCGCCGCTGATCTGTTTGTACTCAGGGCCTTTCATTGGCTCAACTGACGCCATCCGCAAAACGCGCAGGTTTTTTTTAGCCTGCAGTATTTGAAGCGCATCGGAGTCATAACCCGGTGCAATCACAACTTCGGTAAATATCTTCGCGATCTCCTGTGCGGCAGCCGCATCTACGGGGCGGTTGATCGCGACGATGCCGCCGAATGCTGAAACCGGATCGGTTGCAAGTGCTTTTTGATAAGCAACCGCGACAGTCTCCCCTTGTCCAACTCCGGCAGGATTCGTGTGTTTGATGATCGCACAGGTCGTCGCTTCGAAATCGCAAACGAGTTGCCACGCCGCATCAGCGTCAACGTAGTTGTTGTACGACATCTCTTTGCCGGACAGCAGGTCGGCATTGGCGACTCCGCCTTCACCGCCCGGATACATCGTGGCTGATTGATGTGGATTCTCGCCGTATCTCAAATCGACTGATCGATCGAAGACCGGGAATAGATCGGCGCCACCGAGGTAAGCACTAACAATCGAGTCATATCGCGCGGTTAGCAGGAACGCTTCCTGGGCCAGGCGATCGCGCGTCTCAAGCGATAACGAGCCGTTGTTTTTTAAAAGCTCCTCGATCAAGCCGTCGTAGTTCGTTGTGACGACAACAGCGACGTCTCTTCCGTTCTTCGCCGCCGAGCGAATCATCGCTGGACCACCAATGTCGATCTGCTCGATCGCCTCCTCGCGTGTGACTCCTTCGCGGGCGATTGTTTCAGCAAACGGATAGAGATTCACCACCACCATATCGATTGGCTGGATGCCGTTCCGCTCCATCGCTGCCAAATGTTCCGGGTTGTCGCGCAGCGCGAGCAGTCCGCCGTGGACTCGTGGATGCAAAGTCTTGACCCGTCCATCCATCATCTCGGGAAAACCTGTTATGTCGGAGACGTCGAGCACGTCGAGACCCGCTTCCCGTAGCGATCTCGCAGTTCCACCCGTGCTGATGATCTCGACGCCGAACTGTTTCAACGTGAGTGCGAAGTCGATGATTCCCGTTTTGTCGGAAACACTGATTAAGGCGCGTCTGATTGGTCTCATTTGGGTCGAGGCAGATTGATCGTGAATTCGTGCGAGCGCGAAAAGCGACGCCCCCGGATTGAATACTGAACGCCTTCAGGGTTTAAGGCCACCGAAAAAAAGTGTCGTCGATTATCTCTACGCTGACTCGGCTATATAGAAACCCAGAAGATACTGACTTTTCAAATCCTCTTCGATAGCTTGAAAGATCGGCGTTAAATCATTTTCTTTCGGCATGAGCGCCGACTCTCGATCGCCGACGAGAAAATATTTCCCGCCAGTCTTCTCGGCAAGCTCACGGAACCCTTTCGCTGGTCGGCGCACTTCGAGTCTGCCGTCGCGTGGTTCGAAAAGTGGCAGATGAATCACGTAGTACGAAACGCGTTTTTCGACAGCGACTTCGATAACGCTGTCTGCACTCCTCGCACTGCGATTGTCGAGGCCGTCGCTGATAAGCACGACAATTCGGCGTTCTGCGCGAACGACGGGCAGATCTTCGAAAGCCTTAAGCGCATCCGATGGCAGCGTCGAAGATAGCAGTCTGACGGTTTTGTCCGGCCTAAAATCGGAACGCGGATCGCGCGGATTCAGTATCTTTGGTGAAGGGAAGTGCCAGCGAAGAAGTTTCCGGAGAAACGAAGTACGGCCACACTCGACCGGTCGCTGAAGCGCGAGAAGAGTGCGAGTGCGGCGTCACGCTGTTGAGAAATGATTTGTTGGAGACTCCCGGACTGGTCCAGCGCGAACAGCATGGCGACACGGTCGGAGCCGGGAGCGAAATAAATTCCGGTGGTGACTTTGTCCTTGATCTTTAAGCGTCAGGTCCTGTTCGGTCAGCCCCGCGACTGCCCGCGCCTTTCTTGTCGCGAATCCGAATCGGGAACAGCAGCAGTTCGGTATTTATGCGGACGACGTCATCGTCGTCCGCGCTGTCCTGAGCTTTGGCAGTGAATGGGGGAAGGGAGAAACAGAGACAGACTAAGGCAAAGGCAAGAGCAGTCCGAGTACGTGCCAGCCGTGCCGTCAGACGAAAAAACGGCCGAAAAACAGCAGACTCAGCAGCACGATGATGGTAATGACGATAATCTTGACCAGGCTCATGGCGAATTCCTTCGTGTTTAGGGACAAACAATTCGCACGCGCAGTTTGTCATACGTATGCCAGTACAAGCCAGTTCACAAAATCTGTTGAAGGCTTTCACTTGTTCTACTAAAGCCTCTCCTTTGCGCCTTTGCGGCTTTGCGGGAGATGATTCCCGCAAAGGCGCAGAGGCGCAAAGATAAAAGCCTAAAAGAACCTAAGTGTATACGTAACCCTCAACCCGCGCCCCATTTCCGGCGCAAAAGCCTTAATAAACGAGAGGTGATTACGATACAGCGTATCGCCCATGTTGAAAAAGTTAAACGAGACGATATGCGCCGTGTGCCCGTGGGAGAACAGGTATGACCCCGAGAGATTAGCCACGGCGTATCCCGCGGTTCGCGTCTCATTTTCGAATAAACGGTCTTGCTTATTCGCCATGACAATTTCCGGGTTCAACAGCAGGCCCTTGTAACGGATCTCAACCCCCGCGCGGCCGCGCAACGGCGGGATTTGCGGCAACGGTGTGCCGTCGGATGTGAGTTCGGCGTTCACGTAGTCAAGACCGAGGTTAAGCCAGATGGCCGGATGCAGTTCTGTTTCAAAACGTGCTTCGGTGCCGACGAATCGTGCTGTTGCCTGATCGTAATTGGCAACAGTGAGGCCCTCTTCAAAGTCTCCCGTGGGGGCGAGAAACACGAAGTCGCGCATGTGGTAATAGAAGCCATTCGCTTCAAAGCGAACGCGTTTCGACGAATGTCGAAGTCCGAAATCAACGCCGTCTGTTCGTTCTCGAGTCAGATTCGGGTTGCCGATTTCAAACGCCAGGTTTCCGCGGTGTGGTCCAAGGTTATAGAGTTCTTCGAGTGTCGGCGCGCGATAGGAGTGGGTGTAGTTTGAAACGAATGCTCCGCCTTCCCAGGTGCGAACGCGTATGCCGGCGGCGCCTGAGATTCCGGTAAAGGTTCGGTCGGGAAGAATTCCACGAGCGTCAGTTGCTTCGGGACGGTAACGATTCGTTTCGACGCGGCCGCCAAACTGAATCGAAACGGGTTCGAAGTCCAGCGTCTCGAGACCAAACACGGCGAACGCGTTGTGCTTCGTTGGTGGAGCAAGCGCTTCTTCACCGGTCGCCGCGAAATCGCGGTGCATCCCCCAGAAACCAAAACGCCCCGAGAGTCGACCGTACTTTCGCTGGTCAAACATTCCCTGATATAGAAAAGTGTTGTTCTTGAACTGCGTTCCAATCTCGCCCGTCTCAGATTCGATCTCTGCGTGCTTGTAATCGCTGTACTGGACCGAGAACGTGCCGGCGCTGACGAACGACGAATTCTCACGAAAGCCACCTCGAAACTCGATGCTGTGACGCCGCGGATTCAGTTCAACGACTTCGGCCTCGAGATCGTCGGGATTAACTGGAATGCCGTAGCGTCGCTTGTTGAAGTTGTAGTTGAAACTAAAGAAACCCTTAGTTGGATAAAAGCCAAAGCCTGCGGCTGCGCTGCCCTCACGGGAGAAGGAGTTTTCGACAACTCCGAGCGGCGTTTTGTAGTCACCCGATCGCTGACCGCCCGCGTTGCCCCACACCAGCCATCGCTCGGAACCAAACTCAAAACCTGCACTGCCGCCACCCTGGCCTCCGTTCGTTCCGCCGACGCCGGTTAAATATCCGGTCATGCCTTTGTGCGGTGAATCGTGTCCGGAGATAGCGTTGACGACGCCTCCTATAGCACTGCTGCCGTAGAGAAGCGTTGCCGGACCTTTGACTATCTCGATTCTCTCAACTGTTAGAACGTCGATCGGCTCTGCGTGATCGCCTGATTGAAAACCAAGACCTCCGACCTGCGAACCATCCTGTAAAACCGAAACGCGATTACCAGTTTGACCTCGAATCACGGGGCGTGCCGTGCCTGGCCCAAAGCTTCGCTTCGCAACTCCGAGTTCTCCGTCAAGTGCTTCGCCCAGTGAAACCGGACTCTTCTTAGCGAGCTCGATTGAACCAAGCACTTCGACTGATTGAATTGAAGTGCTAACGGATTGTTCGTTCCCAGTCGCAGTGATCGTGACTTCTTCGCGCAGGCTGGAGAGCTCGATGTGAAAATCGAGCGTTGCCTCGCCACTTGTTAGATCTGCGCTGCGAACGACGTCTGGAACGCGATCGAGTTGGGCCACCACGTCGTACTTACCACGCGGCAAATTCGGGATCTCATAGCGACCATCGTCGCCAGTAGTCACGGTCCGTTTGAGTTGCAGGATCGTGATCATGACATTGTGAACAGGCTTGCCGCTTCCGCCGAGAGTGACAGTTCCTCGCAGCGTTGTTGTTCCTGCTGATTGTGCGAGTGCGGATATATTGACTATTACGATAACGACGAAACTAAAAAGAATGCGCCGAAAAATCATTGGTTATCTCCCTTGTTGGTCCAATTAGGGTGCCCGCTCAATTCACACGTCTCGCGGTTTCAGCTACGGCTATGAATGGAGCTGGCGACGGTGGTGGCGGCGAATTGAATTAGGAGATAAACGGGGGCGCGCGCCCGGCGAGCGGGCTGATTATGCGGGAAAGAAGATCCGGCGCGACGATCGTCCTTCTTTTGTACAGAACGCGAGTGGGCGGATCGTTCAGTCGGAAAGTGATTAAGGTTGTGCTGAAGTTCTGGTGTAACTGGCAGATGAGGCAGTCGCCACATCCTGTCTGTGTGCCTGAAAGGTTTCCCGATCCATCCGATTGAGATAGGGAAGCGACATCGCTGGTTTCCGAGAGCACTCGGCCGTGCCGGTGTGCGGCTTCGATCGTCGTGCCATAAAAGATGAAGGCAATCAGCAACAGTCCGAGCCAACGTGAAAAGCTTGCGCTGCGGAACTGAAGCGGTGTGATGGGCATGCCAGTCAATATCGGATGTGTTAACTTCGGGAGCGGAGGAAATTGTACTGAGGCACGTCGGTAAAACGCAATCCAGCATTGTGATTTTGGGACTTTGTGCGGTTTTTATCTGCCTCGCGTCCATCGAAGGCCGGTCGCAGGTTCAAACTCGCGTCAAGATCACTGTCGCTTCACCTCAAGAGGTTGTCGTTCACGCGCATCTGTTCTCACCGTCTCGCCTATGGTCGTTTAGAAATGCTCACGCCGGTGTGTTGGGAATAGCCGAGCGAATCGATCGTTTCCGGGCGAACGGCGTTTATGTGCGGATGATTGCGATGGGTGAGTTCCGTTCCGACGTCGCCGCTACTGAGATCGATTACGTCGTGCGTTTGCGGCGTCCCACGCCTGCTGACGTGGCCCATATTTCGTGGCTGAATGAAGACCACGGGTTCCTGATGTTTGCCGACCTGCTACCCCAGGGAATGGAAGCAATTTCAGTCGAGTTTGAGGCTCCGAAGGGATGGACGATTCAATCGACGATTGCTCCTGACACTGACGGCAAATATCAGGTTTCAGAACCTGATGATGCGATCTTCTTTCTAGGTCGCTCGATTCGCAGGTCGTCGCAAAAAGAGTTGGACAGCTTTGTAACTGGAACGTGGCCGTTCAAAGATTCGGTGGCGGTGAAGGCAGCGGCGCGTGTGATGAAGGAATATTTGGAGCTGACTGGATTCCCATTACCTGCTCGGCCGGTTGTGATGATCGCCCCGCTTCCCGTGGCGACTGGTGTGACAAAGTGGCGGGCCCAAACTCGCGGCTCGACGGTTTTACTCCTCATGGATCCGCAGGCGCAGGTTGCGAAGTGGAAAGGACAGCTCGAGATCATCTTCACGCATGAGTTGCTGCACCTTTGGGTGCCCAACGCGTTGCGCCTGCGAGGCGATTACGTTTGGTTCTTCGAAGGTTTCACCTTATACACGGCGCTGCTTACCGCGTTGGAGTTGGAGGCCATAGATTTCCAGGAGTACCTCGCCACACTCGCTCGCGTATACGACTCGTACATTTCCTACCCAAACGTTCTTTCGCTGATCGAGGCCTCGGAACGTCGTTGGACACACCCATGGCCTGTGGTTTACGACAGGGGAATGTTAGTGGCTTTTTTGTATGATCTGGTCTTGCGGAAGCAGTCCGCCGGAAAGAATACCTTGTTGGGTCTTTACCGGGAGCTGTTTAGCTCGGGCGCGGCTGATGGGGCAGATGGAAATGACGTTATAATCAAGATGCTGAGTTCGACTCCTGAAACAGCCGATCTCGCTACGGCCTACATCTCAGGCAAGAAGGATCTCGAACTCGATCGGCATCTCGCATCGTACGGATTGGTTCTGGATAGGAGTGGGAAAAGTTCGCGGTTAGGCGTCAATAATAAACTCGACGAAAATCAGAAACGGTTGTTGAAGTCACTGGGTTACTGAGTATTAGGAGTAAGGATGCGATTAATTAAGACGCTGGTTATTCTTGTCGTTCCTTTGTTACTGGCCGGCTGCCAGACGCTCGCCACGAATAGCAGCACGGGAGTGATCGTTCAACGCGCGCAGATCCGCAGCTCGACAGCCGTGGTTGCAGCCGACCTCCTGGAGGTTAATCGTGGCGACGAGGTCGACATCCTCGATTCGACGGACGTTAACGATCCGAGCGACAACACAAGAAAAGAACGATGGCTGCGAGTAAAAGCGCGCGATGAAGACGCGACTGAAGGATGGATCGAGGCACGTAACGTCATGCCTGCGGATGTTCTCGATGCCTCGAAAAAGCTCCGCGATGAAGATAAGGATGTTCCCGCACAGGCTACGGGTCAGCTTCGTGCGAGCTCGAACCTGCGGCTCACGCCTGATCGCGGTGGGAATGAAAACATCATGATGCGATTGGACAGTGGTTCTACTTTCGACATCGTGAGCTGGAAGCGTGTACCTAAGCCGAAGTCTTCCGAAACGATCGAAACGGACGTGGCCCCGAAAGCAGGTAGCGCGCAGCGGGGCAACGCGAGACCAGGACGCCAGGCCGACGAAGAAAAGGAGCCCGAAGATGAAAACGAGCTCTGGTACAAGGTCCGACTTCCCGAAACTGCATCACCAGCTCCCGCTGGTTGGATTTACGGAAAACAGGTGGAACTGGCCGTTCCCAGCGACATCATTTTCTATCGCACGGGTCGCGAATTTGTCGGCTGGCAACGACTCGACGGCGAGAACAAAGATAAGAGCGCTTCTGAAAAAGATGACGGGCGCGAAGCCAGACCCGGAAGCTGGTTAATTCTCGAGAAGAGTAGTTCGAATCAGCCGCGCACACTGGACGAACCTGATTTCGATCGCATCTACGTCCTCGGTTACGACAAACGCAATCAGGAACATTACACGGCTTATCGCAGTCCGGATTTGCGAGGGTATCTACCCGCGAGGATCGAAGGACAGGGCGATAATAAAACGTTCACCCTGCGTTTAATGGAAGACGACAATGGACCACCGAAAGAGTTTCGCTACAGTTTGTACAAAGATGCGCGGGGCGTGTTGAAGATCAACGCGCCGCAGGTTGCCCCCGCAAAGCGACGCCGTTAGAGAAAATGACTCGCCCGATAGTTATCGGTATTGGTGGATTTACCAGCGAGGTTGGAAAAACGACTTTGCTGTGCGAGTTGCTGCGCGCCTTTCCGGGCAGTGAGGCAATCAAGACAACGCGGGGTCACTATCGATCGTGCGGCAAGGATCCGCACGCATGTTGTGTGAGTCATTTGCTGGGTGAAGAGCCACTGGTTCGCTCCGGTAGAAAAGAGACTTACGAACCGCGCAAAGATACGGGCCGTTACTGGGAGGCTGGAGCGGCGAATGTGCACTGGGTCATCGCGACAGACGAACAACTGGGAAAGGGAATTCAACAGGCGATCACAAGGGTTATTTCTCCAATTGTGTTTGTCGAAGGAAACAGTTTTGCGGAATTCGTAAATCCAGATTGCATGTTTATGGTGAAACGCGCCGACGACAATCGGATCAAAAAGTCGGCGAAAAAAGTTGTCGAGAGAGCAACCCCGATCTACGTGACGAACATCTATGACGAGCTTCCGGATTTGATAAGTTACTTGAGAAGGTCTTTCACTGAGGGGCACGAAGTCGGTAAAACCCGATTCGGTTATTGACAAGAAGATTTTTGTCCCTATAATGCCCATTCCTCTTTGAGAGGGCGTTACGGGGATTTAGGATTAGGCGCCAAGAGCGAGTGCCGCTTTTCCCGTGGGTTTGACATGGGGATGCGGTGCTTTTTAGTCTCCGGGAAATAAATGCTGGAGAAAGCTTTATGGCCGCTTGACAGAGTTAGACTCGTTGGTTAATATCCCCGTTTGCTTGGGGCGAGTTCGAGTCGTCTGTAAGGCAATCCAAAGACAATTTGGAATCGATCTTTGAAAACTAGATAGAGCGTGTCCGTTTCAAGATCTTTGAGAGTCAAACGCGAACGATAAAGTTCGCGTCCAAAACTCGAAAGAGTCATTATCGAAACTGAATACGAAAGTAACCAGTATCTGATGATGTTCCAGAGAACAAACTTATAACGAGAGTTTGATCCTGGCTCAGAATCAACGCTGGCGGCGTGCCTCAGACATGCAAGTCGAACGCGAAAGCTCCCTTCGGGGAGCAAGTAGAGTGGCGCACGGGTGAGTAACACGTAGGTAATCTAC
>CAWKHZ010000005.1:652500-654503 GCA_963849585.1 uncultured Acidobacteriota bacterium
ATCCTGGGGCTGAAGAAGGTCCCAAGGGTTTGGCTGTTCGCCAATTAAAGCGGTACGTGAGCTGGGTTTAGAACGTCGCGAGACAGTTCGGTCCCTATCTGGTGTGGGCGGAGCAGAATTGAGGGAATCTGTCCTTAGTACGAGAGGACCGGGATGGATCCACCTCTAGTGTACGAGTTATGGCGCCAGCCGTAGCGCTCGGTAGCTATGTGGAGCATGGATAAACGCTGAATGCATCTAAGCGTGAAGCCAGACCCAAGATTAATTCTGCCAGTGAGACTCCTCGTAGACCACGAGGTTGATAGGGTGGATATGTAAGTGCAGTAATGTGCTCAGTTGACCACTACTAATCAGTCCCTTGGCTTGACCATAAAATTTACTCAAGCAACAAGCATTCGCGCTTGCGCGAAACTTGCCTTAGACTCAGTCGCTATTCGATTTTCTGAGCTTTAGTGTCTTTGATCAGTTGTCTTTGATTCGATTGTGAACAACAGACTACGGACAACTGATCAACTGACTAAGTATCAAGTTTTCCGGTGATTTTGTCGGCAGGGTCACACCCGTTCCCATCCCGAACACGGAAGTTAAGCCTGCTGGAGCCGATGGTACTGCGCGGGTAACTGCGTGGGAGAGTAGGAAGTCGCCGGGATTATTTTAAGAGAAGCCCGCGAGAGCATTTTGTTCTCGCGGGCTTTCTATTTACCACTCTTAACCTCCTGCAACTTCGACTTTCTGACACCTTGCGCAAAAGTAAACGATGCGGGTTCGTTCTTCTTCATCGTCCTGACTCTGAATCGTCTTTTGCCTGAGTTGTCGAATCTTCTCTCCACAACGCAAACACGGCAGGTTAGTTCGGCGAAAAACTAGATGGCGTGTTCCGTATTCACGGCCGGGCTGATAGACCAGCGACGGATCGCTCGCCATTCGTTTCCGATCCTCGTCAGCGGCCGTTGCTCCTCGTTCGTATGCGTCTCGTGTCAACCGCGGGATTGCTTTCGATAAACAACCGAGGTTGCGTGGCGTGAGGTCGCCGACAGTGAGCCACGGATTCAACTTGCAGTTGAAGAGCACTTCCGCCCGCAAATAATTTCCGAGTCCGGCGACGATCTGCTGGTTTAGTAACGCTGCTCCAATGCTTTCGTTGTTGTGTTCATGTAGCCGGCGCAGAAACTCTTTCCGGTCGAATCGACCGCGATACGGCAACGCATCGGGACCGAGTGTGGCAAGAATCTCAATCTTGTCGTACGGATCACCTTCGCCAGCGTCGAATATCGGCGCGGAAAACAGGATCGCAGCTGCACCTTGCACCACGACGCGCGCGCGTTCGCGACGGTCTTTCTCCGGCACTTCAATTGGTTTTGATTTACCCCGTCCCTTGTTTGGACCAAACGTCAGCCAGCGTCCCCACATCATGAGGTGTGAGTGAAAGAAGAAGCCGCCTTCGATGTAGCCTAACAGATGTTTCCCGTGAGAGACGACGCGCTCAACTTTCCGGCCGCGAATGCGTTGCTCGTTTTCATGCAGCCACTTCCGCGCGTCTTTTGTGCGTGCTTCGAGGGAAACAACGGCGCGTCCGCTTAGCGCTCGGTCGAGCGCATCTGCATACTTCCTTACCTCCGGGCCTTCGGGCATCTATAAATTTTACGTCGAACGGACTTTTCTTATTGACCTTTCTCGGTCACAATCACGCGTATCTGGATATGAAGGTCTCTACCTGGATAAAACGTTTCGGTTTTTGGGGATTTATGTTCTTTCTCGTGAAGGGACTACTGTGGCTAATCGTGCCAGGGCTAATCGCGTTGTGGGCCGCGAACTAAAGCTTGACGTTACTGCAACGCGCCGTTGGCCAGCGCTGCTTCCTGAGTTTTGGGTTCTCAACCCAAGCCTTCGCCGAAACAAACGACACCCTATCGTAAACCAGGACGATCGTTCCCAGCGGTAATCGCACGCTTACCTCGCGAGCGGCGAACATCGGGATCCGTATACAACCATGACTCGCAGGT
>CAWKHZ010000006.1:0-98126 GCA_963849585.1 uncultured Acidobacteriota bacterium
GAGTACAAGGCGTGCAGGGTTTTCTGGTAATTCGCGTGTGATCGACTTTATGGCCCAGGAGCGTGCATCTGGCTGAAAACCGCATCTTTTGGACTCTCACGAACCCGAATTTTGTCGCTACCACTCGCAATTTGGCGGCCAGATGATTGGGCCAAGGTTGCGAGGCAGGGAGGTGAAGAAGGTTAATTCCAGGTGGGAATGGCGATGATTCTTTTAGCCTAATGGAGTGTTTTTGATGCAGTGATTACGTCTATCTCGCTATAAAACGTGTTGCCCCAGTCGTCGTCTGTTTCGGTAGCGACAGTGTCGAAGAGAAGGTAACGGTACTTGCCTAAGGCGCCACTAGCTGCGCGGACGCTTACACCGTATTGCCCTCCCATACGGCCATACTTCTCTCGTGTGTCGACGATTGTCAGGAGTTTCCACCCGGCAGTGGTTGGGTCGACATAACCTTTCGGTTCGGCATTGAATTTTGGATCAGCGCCATCGCTGGCATAAAGCAAGTACACCTGCGGTCCGCGCGAGTTGGGATGCCACGAGTAAGAGTTGACTTGGGCAATTTCCAGCACCTGGCCCAGATCCAAACGGAAACGTCCGCCGCTGGTGCCTGCGATGAAGAAGAAGTTAGCGGCGGGTTGATCTTGACGCGCGGGAAGGACGCCATCACTCAAGGCATTAAAGCCGGCGCCATTTTGCGTCTAACTCACCTACGAGCAGCAGCCACTTTGCCCCGGCGCCGGCATCGTCCTTTACAGGTGCTGGGACCTTAGTGAAATTAAAATTGCCGGTTCCTGTTGGATTGTGATCGATAGTGACAGTTACCTGAGCCTGAGCGATTGAAATCAGACTCAAGGTCACTACAATTGCATGTAAGAATTTACCGTTCCAACGTGTCATATAAGGGCTGCGCAGGGCGCACATCTCCGAAGTCGTTGGCTACTGTTATAGCAAGGATACGAATTCTGTCGTTGTTCGGGAGGACCAGCGTTCTCGCGCCGGCAGGTACCTCAAGCGAATAAGCAAATAGATAAGAATAGGCGTAGGGTTCATTCGCGCCATCAGAAGAATGCCGATGCGAAGCGAACCAGGCCACCGGCGTACGTTTGATAAAGCCCGGGACGATCCCTGTCATTTCCGCATAAGGATCGATCCTCGTTCTTGTTCTTTGCATTTGCGCCGCAATGTCGGGCGGAGTTCCGGGCGGCGGCGTTCGCGGTGGTATTTGAACCTCTCTTGAGGCCCATCTGCGATCATCCCATTGACCGATGAAGCCGCCCCAATCCTGAATCGTCAACGAAAACGATTTGTCGCCTACGTTAAAGGTAGCTTTCTGATCGCCATTGGCCGCAGCTGCGAGCAGATATATCCGGTTGTGTTTTCCCTGCGGGAGAAAGATGCATTGTCCACGCGGGACAACAGCATTGGGTCTGCCGGCGCCGCCGGGCGCGAGGCTAAAACGTATTCCCGCATAAACGATCTCGCGCGGTAGCAGCTCGGCCGGTAGCGCTTTGCCCTGCGACGCGTTCTGGTTGTTAGGCCACGCATCGAAGCTGCCATCCGCGGGCCGGCCATCACGCGATGAAACTGATAAATCATATTCGAGAGATACGGGTTGTGACTGTGAAGCCGTTAGGTTGGTAGGTGAGGCCGCCAGCTTTATCGCAAAACTGCGCACTTGATAAGGCGTGAAGGAGGTAACCAACTCGCCTTTAGTTACAGTGGCTGAAGTTAATGGCTGCTCCTGACCATTGACCTCCCGCGCGGTAGAGATTGGACCAGCAAAAGAGACGCGAACATTATCAACTCTTTTACCGTCAATCTCCACGAGCCGAACAATCCACTCGTCACTGTTTTCTGCCTTCTTTGTAGCCAGTACTCTCACACGCGGGTTGCTGATTCGAAGCAAGGAGAAGTCTTTGCCGAGTGGCCCTGGATGTTTGGAAGTTTCAAATGCAATCAGCGGCTGGTTTAGCCGGTACGCGTGCCAGTCGGTCTGTGCCGCGCGCCAATCACCTCCGTGCCCGGCAAGACCGTAGGTGAACTCATGCCGTCCCCAATCCTGTGTGCCCTGATCGGCATAACCTCCTCGAGTTCCCGGCGTGCGCACCAGGGTTAATCGGAGTGTATGGTCATCGGGTTTATCGGAACCAAATTTACAATCCGTAAGCACAGTTGTTCCGTAAGAGCTACTTTGATCCGTAAGATCGATCCATTGATGAGTGGCAACTTCAAACTGCCGGTCGTATGCATTGGGACGTTGAATCGTGCCGATATCCCAGTTATACGTCGCGAGCTTGTTTTGCGCGGTTAAGTTGAACGTGGCTTTGAGATTGGTCTGTTTGGTTTTCCAGTCGATGACGTTACCGAATTCCACACGATTGCCTGCGTCGCCGGCAGCAAGGCTAATAACTTGCGAAAAGCGAGAGTCGTCCGTCTCGCGTGTGACTTCCAAAGAAACGCGCACAGGGCCTTTTTCCACGACTCGAATCTTTGCCGGCCCGCTGACAAAAGCGCGGGGCGCGCGCTGCACGTCTTCGAAATCCATGTTCCATGCGGGCCATTGACGAGGATTGTCTGTAGAAAGTGCCAGACGGTGTGGAGCGGCCAGGAGTTCACGATCGACTTTCTTGTCAAATATGCTCGAGACGTCGCCGTTCTGATCAATCTGAACGCGATAGCGAGCATTCTCCAGCGACGACTCAGTGACCTTAAGTTCTGTGGATGATGACTGCGTATCTGACTCCTGTACATCGTAGATGGCATAACCGACCGAGCGAACCTTGGCCAGAAACAGCACTTTTCCATTGCTCAACTGTGCCGGCACCTCCTGGCCATCGGGCCCCAACACACGAACTCCCGGCGGTGGTCCATTGGGCCAGGTCACATTTGCTTCAACTACATCTTCTCGCTCAACGTTCAATGGATTGTAGACCGCAATGGCCGTGCCCTCGACCTGGGTATCAAGTCCGGAGACGACCGCTTGTGTCGCGCTCGTTAAGACACCAGCGAATTGGTTCATCGCGAGGACCTGATCGTTCCATGCAAACTGGAATGCCTTAGGCGTGGAAGTTCCCGGTAAGAGATCATGGAACTGGCCTCCCATTACCAGCGTCCAGGCATCGTTTAGTCTCTCGCGCGGATATGAACGGACGCCTAACCATTCAGCAGCCAGCGAAGCCTTCTCAGCCGCATCAGCCAGCAATTCATTTTTGCGGTTCCAACGTTTTTGATAGGCCTGCGATGTAAGCGAACCGGCAGAGTGGTTGATTAACTCCAAATCGCCCTTGTATCGCGGCAGCTTCGTGGTTTTGCAGCACCGCAAAAGATCGAGAAACATTTGATCGGCCCTGGACCAGATGACATTAACAGGACCATCTCCAACCTGGACCATCGCATCAGTATTCGTTGCAGAAGGAGGCCCGGCTTGCGGCAGAGACGCTTTGCGTTTGGTGGTGATCGCCTCCATCAGCCGCACTGAGTTTTCGTTCGGCGAGCCGCCGACGTCGCCAGTGCCGACGTAGTGATAGTCGGTAAATACACCCGTCAAGTTGCCATTGATCTGGATTCGTTTGACCCAATCCTCCTGTGGTCTACCGCGCGAGGCAGCCGCGGACGCAGAAGGAGATTTGCTGATGTCGTAAGTCACCTGGCTGCCATAGCTCAGCGGGTTCAATGCCGCAATTACGGTTTGACCGTCTGGTCCTTCCCACAATCCGACATTAAAAGGAATGCCGATCGGAGTTTGTTGCGGCGAATCCGGCCCGCCGACATGAGGCGCCGGCTGCCACGCCGATGAAAGTTTCTGGGTCGAGAAACCTTTGATGCCGGCATGGGCAAGTATGCTGGGAAGGGAAGCGGGAAAGCCGAAACAGTCGGGTAGCATGTACTCCTCGCTGGCCATGCCAAACTCTTTACGAAACCAATTGTTGCCGTACAGGATTTGTCGAATGATAGATTCGGCGCTGGGAGAATTAACGTCTCCCTCTTCCATTGACGAACCGGCGGGAAACCAGCGGCCCGCGGCAACGTATTGTTTGAGTCTTTCAAAATCGGCAGGGTAATACTCCTTGATCAACCGATAGCGATTAGCGCCGGTGAAATTGAAAATATAATTCGGGTACTTCTCGAAGAATGCGAAGTTGTTTCGCAGGGTCTTAGGGAGATACTCGTTAATAGTTTGCGGATATTCCCAACGCCATTCGGTATCGAGATGTGCGTAGCCGACTACATACAGCGTGGGCTCAGTCGCAAGATTCGGCCGAGGTTTGGATTTTTGCGAAGCGTGCCCGGTACGCGACACTTGATTCGTGTTTTTCTTGAGTGGGCGCCGGTCCTGACGGGTTTGCGAAGTCAGAGGCGTCTGCAAGAGCAAAGCCAATGCAGCGGCAGCGATTAATTGTCTTTTCATAGCAACGCGAGAGAACCAGAAATTAAGCTCTTACCCTCTTACCGGTAATACATTAAAAAGTATCGCTGGGCCATGCGTGGAGTTTAAAGCGCGGTGGGTCGATCTGTCCAAAAATCCTCTGAAACGAATGTTTGCCTTTTTTCATTAAGGGTGAGGTCGAAGTTTCTAACGGATTTTGCGACACCAACCCCCATGACGACAAAACGTACCGCGAAGAAGGGAACAAAGAAGACCACACGAGCCAAGCCAAAGCGTCGCGTGGCGAAGAAACCAGTCAAACGCGCGGCTGATGCGGCGAAAAGCAAAAAGCGAACGCCCAAAGCCAAGGCTGAAGTTCGAGTTTCCGACGAGCCGAAAATGCCGCGTTTGCCGAAACGCGGGCTGCGTGACATTGGGTTCTTGTCGTTTGGTAAAAAGGCAATCAGAAAGAAACCTCGAACGCCGGCCGCCGGCGCTGGGGAACTTGAGCTTGCTGCCAACACTGCGGACCGCAGGCAGGTATCTGACACCCACGAATCTCCGCACCGCAAAATTTGTGATCTGCTTATCACCGCTTCAGGCGGCTCTCTTCACAGCGGTACCGGATGGTTTATTGCTCCGCGCCTGGTTGTCACAGCGGGACACTGCGTCGCAGTCTTCCGACCCCACACACCGGCACACGGCATCGTCAGGAAAATTCTCGTGATGCCTGCGAGAGATGGCGAAACCCATCCCTCCAATTCCTTTGTCGGTTGGGTTGAGGTTGGACGCGAGAACCTACGTGTTCATGAGCGCTGGTTGCAGAACGGAGACATCGATTTTGATTTCGGCGCGATTATTTTGCCGCCCGATAAACCACTCGGCAACAAGGTTGGCTTCTTTGGTTTTCGGGATTTTCCTGACGAGAGTTTGAATGGAGCAACAGCAAGTTTGGCTGGTTATCCCGACAACGTTCCCGAGGGAACGCAGTGGTTGGAAACCAATCCCATTCGAGAAGTCACTCCCCGCCGGCTCTCGTACGACATCTTTACTATCGGCGGGCAAAGCGGCAGTCCACTCTTCTTCGGCAACAGCCAGGGGCAGATTGCTTGTGGCATTCACAATTTTGGGCACTTGAATAATTCACCATTCAACAGCGGCGTTCGCATAAATGCATCGGTGATAGCTCAACTTAACACTTGGATCGCTGAGTCTCAGTAACGTTGGAGGTTTACAGTCATGAAAAGCTTAGTCCTTGTCCTGTTCGCATTACTCATGTCAATGTGCAGTTACAACCGAGCCATCGCGCAGTCGTCACTCAACGACGTCACGATCAAGCAATGCTCCACGCGGACTACGATTAATGACTGGATCGCGCAAGAAGAGAAAAAGCATTTGGTGTTGGATGCACGGCCCTTCGCGATCAATCAATCGAAAGGGAAACTGTTGTATACCGGAAAGACCGCGGACGTGTCCGTGGTTCACATGAACCCCTTCGTTTACAGTTACAGGATTTCCGTCGCCCAACAAGAGTTGGTCAGTACGGCCCTATCGGATTTTCTGAAAATCCTTTTGCCTCAAAGTCAAACCTCGTTCTTGGGTTTGCAATCCGGAACAGTTGGGCCCGCGACGGAAAAACGTGTTGGCGATAAGTTGAGTCTGCTTGAAGAGCGATTAGGCACATTCGATCGGACGAAGTGCACACTGAATCCGGTCGCATGTGACGCGATGGGTGAGATGTATAAGATTGTAGGAAAACTCAAAGCCGGAGTTACCTCACCACCCGACGATTCACGGCTAGTAAGGCTTAATTCATCAACAATCCCAGCCGAGTTTTTAAGCTACAGCAAGATCCTGACGGGTCTTCGGGACGAGCAATTGGACACGTGGGCAACTTGCGACCGAGCCGAGAAGCTTAATGACGAGTTGCGTAAAAACAAATTTGACGAGCACTTCAATGACCTCAATGCAACACAGGCGGAGATCAGCCGTCTGGTATCGCTGATCGACGATCTCAAGCAGTTAATGAAGGAATACACCGACGATGATCTGCTAAACAAAGTCCTGTTTCGCTGCAACGGTTTCAGCTGTCTCAAGCAAATTTCGCAATATGCCGAGGCCGCGAACGACGCCCTTGAGGATCATCAGCAAAAGCTGACCGGCTTACGTGAAAAGGCGCAGGAAATGCAAAAGACGTTCCTCTTCACCGAACAACTGCGAGAACGGAAGGGCGTCTTCGCGCGCAGCTTCACGATCGATTCGAAATTCGAATTGAGTCAGGCGACGATCACCGTTGGGCGCACCAGAGTGATCCAGGAGCAGCAGGCAAATACGGTGGGCACACCACAGAGTGGCACACCACAGTCCGGCACACCACAAAGTGGTTCGCCGCGTTCAGCTGGATCTCCCGGCTCGGAAGGATCTGTGGGCTCAGAAGGATCTGCCGGAGCACAACCCACGCCCAGTCCCGCTGCCGGCAGCGAGGGGAGCGTGAAAAATGAATTCGGTCAGCCTTTTGATCCATCTGGCCTGCAAGGCGGCGCACCGCCGCCCACTCCATCAAATGCCGGTAACCAACCTGCCGGTGCTACTCCCCTGGTAGGAGATGTTAATGAAGTCGTTCAAATCGGCCGGCCGAGGTTCAAGCTTTCCGGCGGCCTGGTCTATTCGGCTCTGCCACGCCGCATTTTCAAAAAAGTTAGCGGGTTCGAGCTCGACGCACAGGGAAACCCAATCGGGAACAGCGGCGCGACTGTTGTCGGATTTCAGCAAAACTCACCGCGCCGGCTATTGCCTATGTTGTTTCTGAACTCACGCCTCCTGGATTACGAGTCAGGCAGTCTGTATTTCTCGTTTGGAATCACAGGTAAGAAGGACAACAACGTAGACCTCGAGTATTTAATTGGTCCATCAGTGAGCTTCTTGAACGATCGTGCGTTGTTCACGTTCGGAGCTTACGGCGGCATGACACAGAATCTCGTCAGTGACGTCAGACTAGGCCAGGTGATTCCGGATGCCCTCGGCAATGCTGAATTCTTCCGCAAGGGCCTGACGTGGAAACCCGGGTTCTCTTTTAGTTACAGCTTGTCACGGGAAAAGAAAGGAACCGCTGCGGTAGCGACAAGTGGCGCAGCTGCTGCTGCCAATGACCTGAAAAACGAGATTCGGATCGGCACCATTCCGTTCAATCTCGCGTTTGGTCTTGCCGTCACGTCACTGGAACAGCGAACGTATGACGAGATAGCCGGATTAGCTCGGGACCGGCAGGGCAATCTCACCGATGGTCAAAACCTCGCGCGCATTGTGGGCTTGAGTTCCAGTTCGAACTATCGCATGACGCCAATTGCACTGCTGCACAGCAGATTGACTAACTTTGGCGCCTATGACTTTTACTTCACGACGGGCATAACAGGTAAGAAGACCGATGACGACTTCGATGTTGAGTACTTGTTGGGAGGATCGGTAAACATTTACCGGCGAAAAGTCTTTCTCACGTTCGGAACGTTCATCGGAAGACAAAAGGTGTTAGGCGGTAGCTTCTTCGAAGGCCAAGCGCTGAGTAGATCGCAGGATGTAATAACAGTGGATCGATACGTGTGGAAACCCGCTTTCGCAATCAGCTACGACATCTCCAAAATCATTCCGCGCCCGAACTTCTAGAGCGGATGCCATCAGGCTGGGCAAAGTTGGAGGGCGCAGAAGTTTTGGAGGTATCTTAATTTCCTCTGCGTACCTCTGCGGTCCTCCGCGTCTCCGCGGTTGTCTGTTTTGCGGTTCTTTTAACGCAGAGTCGCGGAGAACCGCAGAGGTACGCAGAGAATGCTGGCAAATTAGGAAACCGCGGAAGTTTTCCTTTGTTTCGTTCTGGTGTTTATTGTATAGAGAGCTACCAGGGAAGCGTCACAAAGAGAAAATCAAACATGCAAAACTGCAAGAGAATCGAAATGATGATCGCGATAGTTGCTCTCCTGATTGTTTCAGCCGTTTATGAGCCGGCGAATGCGCAAAGATCAGAACCGGGGGCAACGAAAGTACGAGTTGCCTTGCGGGACCAGGACATATACGGGGCGCTGTTTGTCACGATCGCGGGAACGGAGAATAAGGTAACGGACCAGGCGCAGCAGGCGTGGATCATCAACGGTGGGCGACACGTTGTGTATTCCTCAAGTGAGGGTGCCGGTGGTTATGAGAACGAAGGTCAGAGCTTGCATCTTTACGACGTGAAGACAGGAAATCACAAGCGGATAATGTCCCACTATTTCATGGTCAAGACTGTCAAAGAGGTTATTACAAGCAACAAGAAACGAGCTCTACTTGTCACGATGGAAGACGGTGGTTTAGGTGCTTCCTATCTTGCTGTGGTTGATCCCTGGCGAGGCGAGGTTTTCTTTCGCAGGTGGGTTCAATTAATCGCAAACAATGGCGACACAGTTGTTCTCGGGTTCTACAGGGAGGGTGATTGGGGAGACATGGTGGAGGGTAAAAAAGTGCGGCCTTACAAGAAGGAACGCCACAATCTAAAAACACTCTTGCTGCGCCGTGTGATTGTTAACAAGAAGTACAAGGTCTAGGGACGCAAAATTAAGGGAACACCCGATCAGCCTGAGCGAGTAGCGATTGTGGCAAGGCAAGGCCCAGGCGCTCAGCGGCGCCTTTGTTGATGTTCAAATAGTAGCGACGCGGGTAATGGATCGGCAGGTCACCTGGGTTCGCGCCTTTAAGGATTCGATCAACCAGGCGCGCGGCCTCGCGGTATTGCTCCTCCTGGTCCGGCGCCCACGCCATTAGCCCTCCGGCTTCGACGAAGAACGTCGCCTGGTATACGGCAGGCAGATTGTTCTTCGCCGCAAAGTCCACGATCAGCTGACGATTCGCGAGCGATAGTCCTCCCTGGAAATTCGCAAGGCCATCCATACCGTCAGAAGCAATCGAGGCGAGGCCTGTTTCCAACTCCGTCAATGATGTTGCTCTGTAAGGTTTCACCGTCAGGCGTAGCGACTTAGCAACCTTCTCGGCATCGGCGAGTTGCGTCTCATGACCTCCGCGCCCCGGCGTTGTTGAGAGCAGCGCGACAAGCGACACTTTAGGTGCGGCAGTCTTCAGGAGCCGCAGCCGTTTCGCCGTGACGCCGGGCGGAAGTTCGTCCATCCCTGTGTAGATTCCGCCGGGGCGCTTGAGGCTTTTGGCGAAACCATTGCTGACCATGCCGGGGCAGGTGGCGATTACCATCGGCATTGCAGGATTGGCCTTGCGCAATTCGAGCGCTTGCGGTAGCGCCGCCGCGACGATCAATTCAAGGTCCATCTTCGCGAGCTCGGCAGCGTGCACGGCCGTGTCCGACGTGTTGGGCCGGGAGATGCGTCTTTCGATTATGAGGTTTTCCTGCTCCACATACTTTAGTCTGCGCAACTCGTCCTCGAACGCTTTGATTAATGTCGGCACCGCGCCGCTAAGAAAACCGATGCGTCTGACGCCGCGCGCTTGCGGGTGTCGAGCGTGAACTGTCAATGGCAGCGCGCAACCAAATAGGCCGACGCGGCCGACAAACCAACGCCTGCTGTAAACGCTTGGCATTTTTTCTCCTTTATGACGATCGTGCCGCGCGCAGGCGGTTTATCCAGTAGGCCCATGCCACCAGGACAGAAAAGATAATCAAGCCTCCGAAGCCAGCCTTAAACGCGCAACGTGATTGGACCAGTGACTGTCGCGTCCGAAGTATTGCTCAACTGGACTTTGAGTGCCAGCTTATTCGCGGAGTTCAATCATAGTGAGGATAGTTGACAGGATTTGGGAGTAGGCGAGATATGGCCCACGGATCTCGACCAGGGGCGCACTGCTGTGCGCCCCTAGCGATGGTGCTCTCCCTAGTGTCAGCATGCGCTTTAGGTTCGCTTTGGGCGACAACGCAGACTGCTCTTCGAGAGATGGATTAATTGCGCATATCGGTGCGCGCGCCGATCTTCAATGCAATAGCCTGGTCGAGCAGGGCTTGCCTTGCTGAACGGCTGTTGGTTGTCATTGCCTGCTGATCAAGTTCTATGGCTCGACGCAGCTTCTGTTGAGCTTCCGGGTGCAAACCCCCGCCGTGTAAGACATCAACCGCGTCCTGGAGTTCAGAGATCGACAGCTTGATCAAGTCCACCGAATCGTTGAGGAACTTCGCGTTTCTAGCGCGAGTCTCAATTTCGATGGACGAGCGGATGTTCTCGAGCGCGTTGATGACGCGGAGGAACGCGGCGACCGCCGAGACCTCGGTGGCTTGGAGGTTTATTTGAACATTTGCCACGCCGCCGAAGCCCGGAGGGTTGTTAAACTGGTCGCTGTTGTAAAAGTTTACAGCCTCTTCGATCGTGTTCACCACGTTGCTGTGGAAGAACGGCGCCGTGTCGGCGGCCTCGACCAGCACCGGCGTGTTGAATGTGCCGTCCCCGATCCCAAAAACACCCTCGGGCGGAGTGCCTGTTCCGAAGCCTCCGTCAGCCGGATTCTTCTGGGCAGGGATGACCAGATCGGCTGGCTGAGACGGGAGCTGCTCGATGTTGGTGTTGAAATTAGCGTTCTGGTCGGGGAAGAAAAAGTCGCTTGCGCCAGCGTTGAAATGGCAGAAAAAGCATTTACCTGCCCCGTTGGCTGTGCCTGGTGGGATTCCGCGACCGCCTGGGAAGCCCGCTCCCCCGTTATTGAAGATCCGCTGACCTTCCCTTGGCACTTCTCCTTTCAGGCTGAGCGCCCCCGGTCCAGCCAGAATAAGATCGGCCCGTCGTCCGGTGGATCTCATGAAGGCATTCATGGCATCCAACTCGGCGTTGGTCGGCAGACGGAAATCAATGCCGTTTCGACGGAGCAATGTCTTCGTGAAATGTTGGATAACCGCCCCTATGGGGAAATCCCTAAGGAACCCCCTGGCCTCATGGACGACTCCATTGCCAAGGATGAACTTACCGACGGGGGCGCCATCGCCGCCCCATCCGGTCCTCTCATTCGGCGGGATGCTCGTTCCATCCGGGGCTGGCGTCAGAGTGTTTTGGAGCAGAGCGAGTGTGTGAGGAACGCCGCGCATAACAAAAGTGTTCTGGAGGTCGCCGAACCCGTCGAGGTTCTCCAGTATCAACCCAAACTTCCGCATTAGCACGGGATTCTCGAAACATGGTGTCCCGCCGGGACACGCACTCGCTGAAAGGTTCGGGTCGAATTCAGCAACAAAGAGCGCATCGTTGGGCGGCAGTGTCGCGATGAACTCCGGACTTATGGCGAGGTTCTCGTCCTCACGGTGGCAGGTGCCGCAAGTCCTGCCGTTTCCGTTGAATAGTTCAGCGAAAAAGAGGGTCCTTCCCTGGTTTATCAGGAGGTCAAGGTTAGTCAGTGATCCACCTTCACCTCCGCCCCCACCATCCGGGATCACCCCGATTGCCGCGTGCGCCGTCGGGATCAGGCTCTCGACCAGGCTAGTCACCAGGCTGTCCTTGGTGTCCTTGGCGGGCTCCGCAGGAGCGGGACGGGGCAAGTCCATATCGGCGAGTTGCCCAAACTGCCCGCGCTGGCCGCTCCGATAGAGACGGTGAAAAAGCGTTGTCGTTCCCACCAAAATACGTTCGTCTGCCGGATTCTTGCCGGCTCTTGTTACGACGTAAAGGTCAGGGTCGAACTTGACGAAGACTTCGCGTCCAAGGTTGGCTTCAAGCTTTGCAAACTTGCCCCGGTGCTTCAAGCTACCAACGCGGACCATCGCGTCCTCCGCGTCGGGTGACACACTGCTTCCTGGACCGTTGTCGATCAGCCAGAAGTCCCAAGCCTCGCGCTTGGAGAGCCCTTCGGCCTGGACCGAGACGGTACCGTCTATGAGATTCAGCGTAACCTGCCCAGCGGCATTCATCTTTTCAGTAGAGAGACCTTTCATGTAGCCCATCGACATGACCACGTTCCGGTCTCCGCCATTCTCCAGGTACTTTGCCTCCCACGCTTTGTAGTCGGCGAGAAGATAATCAGCACTGGTGGTCCCAGTGCGTAGCAGTTCTGAGTCTGATGACGCTTCGCCGCTCGACAGAACCATCGGCACCACGAACGCCACAAGAAGAGCGATTACAGCTAGTTGAGCTCTTTTCTTCATAGCTCCCTCCTTACCATTTAGCTATAGGTAATCTGATCCGAGTGTGAGAGTTGCGTCACCGCTCGCGGGTAAAGTCCTCTGGTTGTGCTGACGCAGCTCAGAGATGGTTTCGACTGGAATGCAGGCTCACTATGGCCCACATTAGGAACCTAGCTAACAGGAATGAGAGAAGTCGAAAGTGAAGACGGCTCTCTCGCAGCTCTGGGGCCGGGAGTGTCCAAGCTCAACACTTGGCAAAAACTCAAGCGTCGGGAAACTTGAGAGCAATGCGATGTTAAAGGGGGTTACTGCGGCGTGCTATTTATCACCAATGGGAAACGCTGTCAACAAGTTTCCTTTGGCGAATCTTGTCGTCTATCGCGATGCTTTATCTTTAATAGTTGGACGATCCCGTGTGGTCCTGATCTCGCCAGTATCTTTGATGCGGATCGGCAATGCGCGCATAATGCTGTACCGTCGACTGCCACCGATTTCAAAGCCGTAGATGCCGCCAGTATCCGAACAGCTCAGCAAAACCATTGAGACTCTTTACCGATCGGAATCGGGCCGGGTTCTGGCGACGCTCGTGCGCCTCCTCGGAGATCTGGATCTCGCCGAAGAGGCAATGCATGAGGCATTCGCCGCTGCTCTGGAGTCCTGGCCCAGGACTCTTATTCCGGATAGCCCGCGTCCCTGGCTGATTTCGACAGCACGCTTCAAGGCCATCGACGGGATGCGACGGCGCGCGCGCTTCGACGACGCACAAAGAGATCTTGCTGCCTACCTGGAAGCGCGCGTCAACGAAGCTTCCCTCAATGACGAGGAGATCGAAGATGATCGCCTCCGTCTGATCTTCACCTGCTGCCATCCTGCTCTGCCTCCGGAAGGACAGGTGGCGCTCACGCTGCGCGAAATCTGCGGCCTGAGCACGGAGGAAATTGCGCGTGCATTTCTCGTTACGCCGGCGACGTTGGCCCAACGCATCGTGCGCGCGAAGGCGATCATCCGTGATAAGGCAATTCCTTACCAGGTGCCAGTCTCCGAAGAATTATCACCGCGGTTGGGAGCTGTCCTTCAAGTCGTTTACCTGATTTTCAACGAAGGGTATTCGGCCGAAACGACAGGCGCTGAACTCAGCCGCGAGGCGATCCGCCTGGGCAGACTCCTGCTCGACCTGCTCCAACTTCACTCAATTCAGGAACCAGAGGTGATGGGTCTGTTGGGACTAATGCTGCTTCAGGAGTCGCGTCGCGCCGCCAGAATCTCTCCCGAGGGAGATTTGATCCTACTGGAGCAACAGGATCGGTCGTTGTGGAACAAGGACCAGATCGCCGAAGGCATTGCGCTCACCGAAAGCGCTCTTCGATCGCGTCGCTTCGGTGCCTACACTTTGCAGGCGGCGATTGCTGCCGTTCACGCCGACAGTTCATCCGCGACATCCACGGACTGGCGCGAGATCACGCTGCTCTACGATCGGTTGCTTCGCATTCATCCATCCCCGGTTGTCGAACTCAATCGTGCGGTGGCTGTTGCTATGTGCGAAGGACCGGAGCAGGGGCTTCGTCTTATCGATGACTTGCTGGCGCGTCGAGAACCTTTCTAAGTATCACCTCGCGCACTCTGCCCGTGCCGATCTATGTCGCAGGTTAGGGCGGATTCCGGAGGCTCGTGCTTCGTATAAGAAAGCGCTTGCACTGGCGAGTCAGGAACCAGACCGCCGCTTCCTCACAAGGCGGCTTGCGGAATTGAAATAAAAAAGTTTGCTTTGGCTGTCGATTTTTCGTCTATCCAACGACTATAGGACGAAAGAACCGATGAGCTACGGTTCCGTAGTGAGCAGAAAACGAGTCATCGGAAACAAGCTACAGGAAACAAGGAGAAACAGTCATGCCACAGTATCTGGTTAGTAACTACATCCCCGACAACTTCGACCCGTCCACCGTAACCGAAGAGATGATCGAAGAGATCCACGCGCTCAACCGCGAATTGATTGCTGCCGGCGCCAGGAAGTTCGCTTGCGGCATTTCACCGGCCGCCAACGCGAAGACGGTGCGGAAGCAGCCCGACGGCAGAGTGCTCGTCACCGACGGACCGTACACCGAGACCAAGGAGCACATGGGTGGTTTTTGGATTTTGGAAGCCGCCAATCTGGATGAGGCACTTGCATGGGCGAAGAAGGCTGCCATCACCTGCGATGTGCCCGGCGAAGTGCGCGAGCTTCTTTTCTACCCGGACCCGAAGGGAGTAACGGAATAGTCTGAGCAGAGGACAGAACTCAAATGAGAAAGCTAATCTTCGCAATCAACACTACCCTGGATGGCTGCGTCGACCACACCAAGGGATTTGCTGATGACGAGACACATGAATATTTTACGGACCTCCTGCGAGAGGTTGACCTGCTCGTCTTTGGGCGTATCACCTATCAATTGATGGTTCCTTTTTGGCCTGAAGTCGCAAAGACCCAGTCCATGTCAAAGACATCGAACGAATTTGCGCGAGTATTCGACTCCATCAAGAAAGTTGTCTTTTCGCGAACGTTAGATAGCGCTGAAGATAGAAATACAAGAATAGTTCGGAGTGATCTCGGGGACGAAATACTCAAACTGAAACAAGAACAAGGAAAGAATATTCTGCTCGGTGGCGTGAGTGTCCCTTCACAGCTGATCCAGCTTGGTCTGGTTGATGAGTATCGGTTTGTCGTTGGGCCAGTCATTGCTGGAGAAGGGAGACGGTTGTTGGATGATGTTAGCCTGCCGGAGAGATTGGAAGTAAAACTTGTTGAGTCAAAGGTTTTTAAATCGGGATGCGTTGCGCTTCGTTACTTGAAACAGTAGAACAATGAAATACATCTGTTTGGGATACATCGAGCCGGGAAAATTCGAAGGCATGACCGACGACGAGCGAAACGCAGTGCTCGACGAGTGCTTTGAGTACAACGATCATCTGCGCGCCAACGGACATCTTGCTACCGAATTACCTCTTCAACCTCCTGAGACAGCGTTAACCTTGTATTGGAAAAACGGCAAAGTCGCGACCACCGACGGTCCCTATGCGGAAACCAAGGAACAGCTCGGCGGCATTCAAATCATTGAGGCCCGAGACCTCAATCACGCAGTTCAGCTTATCTCACAGCTTCCGGGCTTTAAGTATGGACTTGGACCAGTTGAGATACGACCGATTGCGGATATAAGCGAAATGATAAAGGAGAGCGAGCAACGGCGACGAAAGATTCGCGACCTGTGATAGACGCGACGAGAAGTATAATCAGCAGGACAGTGCAAGTATCAAAGCGTCTCACGCTCCAATGACGAGATTCAAACATTTATCACCGGCCGTTCTGATTGTCGTCATTGTCTGCGTTCAAGCGTGCCAGCGCCCCACTCTCACTAACAGTAACCCATCACATCAGCAACAAACTTCGCCCAACGTCTTCGACGCCTATCTTGAAACTGACATCCCGCCGGCTGACGGTTTCGATTTTCCCGTGGGCGACGCTAATGCCAGTGGTCCATACAAGGACATCGCGACCGGGATCGGATATCAGGGCTGGCGCATCGCTACTCAGTTTGCAGAAAACTATGAACTCGGCATTCACACTGGCGAGGACTGGAATGGCAACGGCGGCGGCAACACCGATCTGGGCCAGGACGTTCATGCTGTCGCGAACGGTCGCGTCACGTTTGCTCAAAACTGCGGCCGCTTGTGGGGCAATGTCATAACCATCGAACATCACTTCTACGAAAACCACGAGCGTCGCAAGATAATTTCACTTTACGCTCACCTAAACGAGATCAAGGTAAAGGAAGGCGCCGTCGTACAGCGCCGGCAGGTAATCGCAACCATCGGCCAGGATCCCGAAAAACTTTTCGCTGCGCATCTGCACCTGGAACTGCGTTGGGACGACAGCCTCTCGCCAACTTACTGGCCGTCGTCAAACGGCAAGGACCAGGCATGGGTCAAGGAACATTATGCGAGTCCCAGCGGGTTCATTAACGAGCATCGCAAACTCTTCGTGCCGCATAAAGAGGCGAAGCTGATCGTTGTCGATCAGGAAAGTTACAAAGCGAGGTTTTATCAGGCGGGTGTCTTGAATCAGGAGTACGACGTGAGTTTTGGTCAGGGCAAAGGTCAGAAGCTCGTCGAAGGAGACAACAAGACTCCGAAGGGTATGTACTTCGTGATTAAGAAACATCGCGGCAATTTCGATGGACCATACGGTGCGTATTACGGTGGGCACTGGATCAAGATCAACTACCCAAACAAATACGATGCGGACCGAGCCGTAGCGCAACAGATGATCTCGCGACAGCAGCAATCCACCATTACGGCTGCCTGGGAAAAGCGAGTCGCAACAGTCGAAACCACGAAGCTCGGCGGGGGCATCGGTTTTCACGGCTGGATCAGCGAGTGGGACAATAGCGGCCCACGTCATCTTTCCTGGGGCTGCGTCGTGATGCACCTGTACGACATTCAAAAGCTTTACGATCAAATCCCGGAAGGGACGATGGTGGTGATCCGGTGAGGGACTCAGCGAGCCAGCTAATAATGGGCGCGGGTAGTGTTAGACTGCACTCAGGAGGAAACAAAATGACGCTTCGGGATTTCTATTTAAAACGTGCAAAGGCAGAGTTTCCAGTTTTTCTAAAGGTATTCAGGGCGTTGCCCTCGGACCTGAGCTACAAACCAGACGAGCGTTCACCTTCGGCCGAACAGTTAGCGTGGACCATCACTTATGAAATGAAAGCGTTGATTGATGTAGTCGAAACTGGCAAATGTGAATGGCAAAACATTACTCCACCAGGCTTGGACGAGATGATCGGAAAGTATGAGAAGTGGTCGACTGAGTTACTCGACAAGGTTGCCAAACTGGATGATGCTTCCCAGGAGCGCAACGCTCAGTTTCTTTACCAGGGCCAAGTCGTCATGGAGAAACCATTGGCAGAGTTTCTTTGGGACTTCATGTTCGATGCGATCCATCATCGTGGGCAGTTAAGTGCGTATCTACGACCGATGGGAGGGAAGGTTCCCTCGATTTATGGACCTTCGGCTGACGAGCCGATGTAAGTCAGGTTCCGCAGTACTCGCATTCAGATTCAAACACCTCTGTGTCTCTGTGTTCTCTGTGGTGAGAGGAATGTCGATAAAAACCGCCGCTGAGCCGCCGCATTAGAATCGCGAAACGATAAACAGACTGCCACCGATCGCAACCAGGTCCTCGAGCAAAGCAACATTGAAATCTGACTGGCGCAGGGACCTCACAAGCCAAGCGCGAGCGTGATAGCCGGCGAAACAACCGACGACTCCGCCGATCAATCCCAGCCCAGCACCAACGAAAGCCGACTGTCCACCGCCAAGAGAAACGCATGCGCCCGTGAAGCCACCTGTCACGATGCGTGCGATAAGTCCTAAAGGAGCAGTTCGGTTCGGAGTATTTGGCAGCTTATCGAAAATGAGTTCTGTGATGGCTAATACGCTCAGAATTATTACGGCAGGAAGCGAGCCGATGAGAGACAGTGGCCGCGCAAGTTTGAGCCAACCCAGGTACACGGCCCACGCGACAGCCGCAGGAGGCGTAAGCGAGCGCAACCCGGCGAAGAGTCCAATTAGAAATGCGAATAACAGCGTCATCTATTACTAAACCTCTGTTTGAAACTCACTTAGCGATCTCGATTGTAGATGCTCACGACCCGTTGCTGTGAACGTCGAAGCGGGCCGAGATGTTAAAGACGGCGACATGTTCCCGGAACGTGTTAAAAAATCTCTCGTTTTTTAACACATCGCGTTGACGTGTTAAGCGGGCTGTATCCCGACTTTTAGGCAAAGCAAACTCGAACAGTTTCGGGTGACGGTAGGAAAGTAATTTTGGGTGTCAGAAGTTTGTCTTCATTCCGGAGACGTTAAATGTTTATAGACGCGGGACAGCATGATATTGTCTTCGCTCCGCTTGGAGCGAAATGTAGACAGTCCGGATGCTGCGGGAAACTAATTGCCCATAAAAGAAAAGGAGAATGAAATGAAGACAATCATTTGCTTGAGTCTCTTCGCCGTCTGTGCCTTGCTGACCACTCCAGCGAGCAATTTGGGATTCAATGACAACGCCGAACAAAACAGAGTCGCCACGAGTGCTAATCCGCCAATGCCGGATTTAATCGTCAGGGGAAATGAGTTCGAATTCGTCGGGAATAAAGCGGTGAACGTTTATGTTTCCAACAACGGTGATAAGCCATCAAAGCCCTGCGTTCTCGAGTTGACTGTTCGCAAAATCGGTGACAGCGCCGTGGGCCGAGTGAAGACAGCGAGAATCCCAGTTATACAACCGGGCAAGTTCGTGAAAATTCCGGTAGACGCGACGAGTATTCTGCCCAACGCTGTCAACCTCAAAGACACAACCTTTAAAGTGATTGCCGACTCAACCAACATCAATGCCGAATCCAACGAAGGCAATAATGAAAAATGGCACAACTTACAGCCGTAGGGGCTATCAGTTAAAAAGAAGCCTTATGTTAGATGCTGAGTCGTAAATGGTAAACGGTGAATAGAAGCGCCGGTGGCAGGTGTCAGGTATCGGGTGTGGGAACACGCCGAAATAGCGCGACAACACTTCCGGCGCGACCTTGACGGTGCGCAAGAGATGAAAGCGAGCTTTGGTCCCGGGTACCTCGGCCTCTCCTTCGATTTCGTCGCCGGTGAGAGTTCCCGTCATGACGAGTTTGATCGAGCTCAACTCGATCCGGACGCGAGACATCGTTGTGGCTGGAATTCGGTCACATCTTCGGCGTCAGCCTTTCAACTTCTTCGGATCTGAGTTTATTCTCTCCAACACATCCGGCTGCTCGCCTTCAAACTGCTGGTAACGCTCGAAATCCTTTTCACTGAACGCAACAGAGAATTGTAAGTTATGACAGCGGATGCATCCATACGCTTGAACTTTTCTGTTGCCAACACCAAAAATAGCTTTAAGAGTTGGCACGTCGTTCAGGGAAAATGAAACGCTTGCACCGTTCGTATCCTTAACTGTGCCTTCAACCAGCGCTGCACTTCCACATGCTGTACACTTCATCTTTTGTTACTCCAGCAACTTCATTCGTCTTACTAAATCTTTAAAGCGAGGGTCGTCCCTGAGCGGATCCACGAAAGGGTCAACACTTAACCGGGCGATACCCCAGTCGCGAGCGATATATGCTTTTTCCAACTCTTCGAATGCCTGGCTTCGCAAGACCAAAGTCGAGAACTTTCACGATGTGATCGCGCCGGATCATTATGTTTTCCGGGCTCTTCCATTAATTGTGTTTCCTCGGGAAGACGGACTACCTTAACTTCACTGGGCCACCTTTTGGAAGGGCGCTCAGAGAGACGCGGAGGACCGCAGAGGTACGCAGAGGAAATTAACTACTCACATAGATAGGAAGCTAACTATTTGGTGCGGCATGAACATTCAGCGTGAACTCAAAGCTGATAGTTTGCACTTTCCAAGAAGTTTGTTCGCACGAGGTAAGTTGGGAGACGCTTCCGGTAAATTGCTGGTTCGCGAGGGCAGAAGCCAAAGCTGGGTGGAAAGATCAGCCCTGAAGCCACCGTCTTTTAGAACTATACGGTCCGACGCAATCGCATGCTTCTCGACTAGATAGTTCTTGATCCTTACCAATCTCAGCCTTGCTTCGTTAGTACAGGCTTCCTGACCCGCATAAATCAGAACGTAAGCAATCTCGTCTGGCGACATAAGAAGCTGTTTCGCTAAATGATCAAGCACTGCGCGTTCGTCACTAGCTCGAATATTGCCGTACTCAGCGAACCTCGGTATTCCACCACACGGAAGATCAACCGGACAGGGCCGCTCCTGACCTCTGGGTCCTGATCGATCCAACTCATTCAAATCTCGCTCGGCTTCATTTGCCGGCCGGGTGCGTGAACACTTTGAAGTAACGAGTTCACCTTTGACCTTATCCGCATAAATTAGATATTTGGTGCCCACCTTAAAAGGATAGGCACAGCTATCTATTGAACCAACATCGCCATCGTCCCAATTGTGCGTAATTAAGATGATCTGATCGCCAACTTCTCCTTTCCACACTTTTTCAACCTTAACTCGCAATCGTGACCGGGTTTGCTCAATGATCTCGCCGACGAACACGGCATTTGATTCCTTGACGGCTTCAGATATCGCTGCGCGAAACTTTGCTTCTGTATCTTCTACTTCCCGTCGACACCAGCAGGCTGAGACCGAGTCGAATGACAACAGCATAAAAGTGGTTGCGAGAACCAGGAATCGAATTGACTTCATGCTGTCTAAACTCCTGTAAAGAAATACGCCCGTTGCAGATAAAAACTACTCAGCGGCGAGGCGCGTCACGTGCGTTTGTTAGGCGGCACGCTACTCGTCATCGAAAACCTCCCCATACATCAAGAAGGAATCGTTGTACGCGTGGTGAATATTGATGAGTGCCCCGATGTCATTCTTACGCAACGCATCCATCGCACCAGTAGCGCTGCCACTCACTCATAGACTTGTAAGCGGTCAACAATGCCTTGAGCGGCTTATGGAATTCCGATGCGGCGGACGAGATCTGCAAAGCGCGGATCGGAACGCAGCGGATCAAATCTTCGCTCAACCTTTAGCCGCATTATATTCAGGTCGTGCATCTTGTTGGCTTCCTCGAGATATTCGAACGCCTTATCCTTTTCACCGAGCCCTATATAGATAATTGCGAGTTGGCCCGGTGATATATATTGGTCCTTTCTCAACTCGAGCAATTCACCAAGATCTTTTTCTGCTTCCTCTCGTTTGCCCGCCATAGCGTGCGCATGAGCAAGGCCCATCAAACCAAGTGCTCTGGCTCGCGGGAGCTTTAATAGCTGATTGAATTCCTGGATGGCCTCGTTGTACATCTGCTTTTCGACGTATGATTGGCCCAGGCGATAGCGAGCCAGAATAAACCCCGAATCAAGCTCCAACGTTCTCTTCAGCTGGTCGATCGACTGATCGACTTGGCCGGCCAGAAGCAGAATGCGGCCATACCAGGCGTTAATAACCAACGATGTCGGGTCAAGTTCCTTTGCTCTTCTAATCTCCGCCAGGGCCTCCTGCATTCTTTCCGGAATAATGGAGAGATAGATCGCGTACCAGTGGTGAGCTTGTGCATAGTTTGGATTGAGTTCAATGGCCCGCTTGAATTCACGCTCAGCGCCGGCAAAATCTCGATCATAAAAATACTTGACGTGGGCCAACCCAACATGTCCCTCAGCTAACGAATCATCGGTTTCGACAGCCTTCAGAGCAGCGGCTTTGGCTTTCGGCAGCGCCTCATTTGGCGACATATCTCCACCCGCTTCTGGCCCACCGAGCAGCGAATAGCTGTCGGCCAGGCCGCTGTATGCGAGTGCAAATGTTGGATCTAGCTGAATGGCTTCGTTAAAGCAGTCAACCGCCTTATGAAGTGCCTCCGGATTTCGCTTATTCCAATAGAATCGCCCCTTCATGTAGAGCTGATAAGCTTCATTGTTCTCAGTGTAGTGTTTAGCGAGTCCTTTCTCGTCGCCTGAAACTTTCAACTTCAGCTTGTCCACAATTTCTCGCGCAATCTCACGCTGCGTCTGCAAAACTTCCGACATTTTGCGTTCATACTGCTCACCCCAGAGCAGTTTGTTGTAACGCACGTCCACCAATTCGGCGCTGATTGTTAGATTCTCCCCCCGTTGCACGATACGGCCCGATAACACCGCATGTACCCCGAGTTCGGTTCCGATCTTAATCGGATCTACTTCCTTGTTCTTGTAGTTAAAAACCGAGCTTGTAGGACTAACCCTTAGATTTGGTAGCTGTGAAAGACGATAGATGAGCGATTCTGACAGGCCATCAGACAGGTATTCCGTATCCGTTTCGGTGCTTCTGTTCTGGAATGGCAATACGGCGATCGACTCAATCGCGAGTTCGGTGGTGGTTCCTGCACGAACGAAAAGAACAATACCCACGATGGCCGCGACTAGAACCAGCGCGGCCATTGCTGCGCCAACTCTGTGTTGCTTCATTGTGGAGAGAATAAACTCCGCGCTTGATGGGGAACGCTCGCCAGCGGAAGACGCGGAAGCGGTTGTCTCAACTGAATCTGGTGCTGTCGCAACCGAGCTACGCGATTCAGGGGAAGCTGTGCGATCCATCTCGGCATTTACTTCAAGCTTGCGCTTCAATGTGCGCAGATCGATTAGAAGGTCCTTTGCTGTTTGATATCGCTCTTCACGGTCTTTCGTTAAAGCCTTCGTCACAATGCGCTCTAATTCGGACGGTACATCCGGTGCGTAACGTGTGAGCGGAACGGGATCTTTCTGAAGAATCACAGAGATTAAGTCGGCAGCGGTGTCGCCCTCGAAAGGTCCTCGTCCAGTAATCATCTCGTAAAGCACGACCCCAAGACTCCATAAGTCGGTTCGCGCGTCCAAGTCGATTCCTTTTGCTTGTTCCGGCGACATATAGCTAGCCGTGCCCATGACCACGCCTTCGCGAGTGTTTACCAGTGCCCTTGTTGGGGCGTCAGAGTCAGAGGTGGTGGACGAAGGCGCACTCAGTTTTGCGAGACCAAAATCAACCACCTTCACGTATCCATCCCGCCGCACCATGATGTTGTCAGGCTTGATATCGCGGTGAATAATCCCCGCTGCGTGAGCGGCAGCCAAAGCACTCGTTGTTTGAATCGCAATCTCCAGAATCTCATTGAGTTTCCGAGAGCCGCTGCGAATCCACTGTTTTAACGTGTCTCCGTCGATGAACTCGGTCGCCATAAATCGAGTACTGTTCGCGTTGCCTATTTCATGAATCGTGAGGATGTGCGGGTGATTCAACGCGGAGGCAGCCTGCGCTTCCTGAATGAAGCGGCGTAGTCGATGTTCATTCGAAGCCAGATCGTCGGGAAGGGTCTTGATCGCAACGGTTCGATTCAACTCCGTGTCCAACGCGAGGTAAACTTCACCCATGCCGCCCTCACCGAGCTTGGAGCGAATTTCGTAGCGACCGAGTCTAGTTCCCGCCGCGATCGTCATCAATTAAAGCGTGCAGCCCAGTTCGTCACTACATTAATCAAAAACACTCCTTCTAAGTCAATGATTCTACTGGCGCGTTTTGTGCCGGAGGCGTTCGAAAAGATCGAGCTTTTGTTCACGTATTGGGTAGCTGGTTTAAAGAGTTGGCATCCTATTAAAATAAAAGTGGCGGTCCTTTCCATTAAGTGAAAAGAAAGATGGGCCTGATTCTCTATTTTCTTCGGCACGGACAAACGGCGCTCAGCCGCGAGGATGTCTTTTGCGGATCAGGATTGGATCCGGAACTCACTCCTGAAGGTATGGAGATGGCTCATGCTTTCGCAAAGGCTTACCACGAAACCGAATGGCAGGCAGTTTACTCCAGTAGCTTGCGCCGAAGCATTACGACCGCGCAGCCTCTCTGCGATGCCCTGGGAATCAACTTACAAGTACGCGCTGAGTTAAATGAGATTGCTTATGGCAGGTGGGAGGGTCTGACGAAAGAACAGGTCAGTAAAGAATTTCACGGATGATTACACTAACTGGTTGGCGGACCCGGCTTGGCATGCGCCAACCGACGGAGAACCGGCCGTGGTAATTGCACAGCGTGGTTTACAGGTGATCGAGCAAATCCAAAAACGGTTTACCAGTGGGAACGTTTTGATAGTCTCACATAAAGCAACTATAAGGATTATTCTTTGCAGCCTTTTGGGAATCGATGTTGGACTCTTTCGTTATAGGCTGGCTTGTCCCGTAGGGGCAGTTAGCATGGTGGAGTTTACCTCCAATGGTCCAATGCTGAAGACGTTGGCTGACCGGTCTCACTTAACTGAGGATCTGCGGTCCTTACGCGGCACTTGATATGTGGCGACACAACCCTAGGCTAGAACGCTCAGACCGATCCGCCCGAGGTCATTAACCGTGGCATAGACCATCAGTCCAAGCATGATCACCCATCCGGCCAGAGTGACTGGAGCCTGAATCCGAAAGATAGGCCGATAGATCTTTTCAAGAACGGCGAAAGCAATACGTCCACCATCGAGCGGTGGGAAAGGCAATAGATTGAAGATCGCGAGGTTCAGGTTTATCGCAACCGAAAACGCCAGTAGACCAGCCAGCGTGGACCCAAACTGAGAACCCCCAATCGCAACAATTCCAACGATGCCACTAATCTCACCGACGCCTGTAAAAAGCATGGGGATTGCTTGAGCCATCTGCTGCAGGTCTATCCACAGCTGTGTCGTCGCAAACGACAACATATCGACTGCTGATAAGCCGAAGTGCAGGCGGCCGAGAACTATGAGGCCAAGATACGCGGTAACCATATTCGCGACGGGCCCACCCACGGCAAACAGAATACTCTTGTGGAGTGGCAGACTACGAGCCTCGCTCTCATCGAGCGTCGGCAAGACATACCCTCCCAACGGAATCGCCGACAGCCAATAGGATGTCTCTCCCAACTTGAATCCGACCAGTTTTGGTCCAAACCCCACGGAGAATCGCTGGATCGGAATCCCGCACATCTTCGCGGCCAGCAAGTGACCACACTCGTGAATCGCTATCACGAGACCAACGACAACGATCACTGCAAGATAAGACATCGTTTGACCTCCGGCCTTCCCTTAGTCTCTTTGCTCAAGACCCTGCCTGGCTATGTTGCGCTTGATCGGCTCGCCCACGCAACTGAGAATAGAGACTGGTGGTGCTTAGCTTGCCGGCATTCTCTGCGTATCTCTGCGGCCCTCTGCGTCTCTGCGGTTTATATGTTTTTGCGGTTCTTTTACCGCAGAGTCGCAGAGGGCCGCAGAGATACGCAGAGGAAACTAATACACCACCTAAAAACTACTCATCGGCGAGTCCGCTGCAACCGCTTGTTCCGCGGCGTGCAGTCAGAAGCTCCCAGGGCGCGGGCGAACTACCCTTCGTGGTCCTGTTGGTACGCACTCAGTGCTTCCAGAGCGCCCTCGTGCATTCTCTCAGGCCTAACGTAGAGCCAGTGCTTTTCAAACTCCTCATCGGTCATGGTTGCAGTTACAGTTCGCTCTCTACTCTTTAACCATTGTTCTACCCACTGACGAAGTTCCGGGTCGCGGTTGAGTGCCATACGCGCCGCATGCATGTTAAGAGGGGTGCTCATAGTCTTGTGCCACTCTCAAAATAGTGTTCCCGTCCGCTCAATGGATCCCGAAACGAAATCGATTTCGCCAGGAGCTTCAGCGGCCTGGAAAAATCATCCGTCTCTGAAGGAGTCCACACTGGATAGAGTTTGTCATTGATGACAGGAATTCCTAAGGCCGCAAGGTGGAGACGAAGTTGGTGTTTCCTGCCGGTGATGGGCAGCAACTGATATAGACTGAGGCTTCCAAGATTGCTGATGACACTGATGTCAGTCTCGGAGTTTGCCTCACCCGGAACTTCCTTCATGCGAAAGAACGGGTCTCCCCGAACAACCCGACTACGCCGAGTCGTGCGGAAGTTTGACTCTTCCAGACTTGGCGCCAGAGCCTCATATACTTTTCGAACCTTTCGATTCCGAAACAATGAGGTGTAGTGGCCTCTTGTTTTCCGATTAAGGGAAAACAATACCACTCCGGCAGTTTCCCGATCGAGACGATGGATGGGCACCAGGTCTTCCGTTGCTCGTTGCTTTCGCAGTCTGACCAGAAGTGTTTCGTGGAGAAATTTGCCCGAGGGAATCACTGGCAAGAAATGCGGTTTATCTGCAACCAGGATGTGTTCATCCTGATAGAGCACCCGCTCTTTAAAGGGCACGGTTTTTTCATTTTCGAGCTCGCGGTAATAGAAAATGCAAGCGCCAACTCGAAAAGCAGTCTCCGCGTCGACGCGGCGTCCGGTTTCATCCCTTACTTGACCCTTCTCCATCCGTGCCTTCCAGGTCGTAGGGTGCACCTGCGGATATTGTTCTTTGAAAAAGTCGATGACAGTTTTCCACGGACCTGCTGGAAGCCATTGGCGGCTTGGTCCAACTCCTTCGACGAATGGAAGCGGAGCGTTCAAATTAACCTCGTTACTTATGATGTTTCTCTGAACAACGTAGCGACCGAGTTTAGCTCCCGCCGCGATCGTCAGCAATGCACCATCTACGCCACGACGAACTGCTGGTAATGTTCAAACCGTTCGAGTATGTGGCTGACATAGTTCACTGGTTCCAGCCCGCGGCAAAAGCCAAACTTCACAACTGAGTCGCTTGAATACTGCTGCGTCGATTTTTGCAATAACCAGTATGCCACGTCCTCCCATACCTCGGGATTGCCACCATACTTCTCGGTCAAACGCTGTGCGTCCTCAACATGTCCCGCCCCCGCGTTGTATGAAGCGAGGATGAATTTAAGCCGCTCGTTTTCATCCTCGATTCGCTTCGCCCAGTATTGCTGTAGCCATTTCAAGAACCTAATCGCACCCTGCACGTTGTCCACCGGATCAAGCGGATTGGTGACTCCATGCTCCTTTGCGGTTTTAGGCATTAGTTGCAACAGTCCGGTCGCGCCGGCCCAGGACTTCGCCGAAGGCTTGAAGCGAGATTCTTGAAATGCCTGCGACGCGAGAAGTCGCCAGTCCCAATTCAGCTCGACCGCATACTGTTTGAGCAGCGCATCGTACTCGCTCAGCCTTCCTGTGGTGGAGGAAAGATATTCACTCGTCACTCGTTCAAGATGTCGACGGCGATCGATAAAATATTTTTGATAAAGACTGTTAAGTAGCGGCGTCTTCTTCTTTTCTGCAATCCAGCTATTAAGTGTGGCCAACAGCTCCGGCGAGTTCTTTCTAACAGCCCAAGCGACTTTCTGCGTGTGTCCCAGAATTGGCCGCACTTTCAAATTCTTGAATTCAGCTTCTTTTAAGTCGGCGAGGTTCTTCTGCATTACAGTGAATTGAACTTCACCGCGAGCCACCTTCTGGGCTAACGCCTCATCCGGGATCTTACCGCCCACTTCAACGACGTAAATGTCTCCGGAGATGTCGTCCGATAGCTCCATCAGCGTTCGCCGATAGGGAGATTGCTCGGGGAGATCAACTCTCTTTCCCGCCAGCTGAGCCGGTTGAGTTATTAACCTGGCTTGGATATCAACCTCCGGTAAGGGGTCCGCTGGTCCAGGCTTGATCGCCTTCTCGGTTCCTTTACCAGCTTCGGATGGTGGCTCATCCTGTTGGACCAAAACTGGATCCGTGTGGTAAAGCGCGTCCGTGAACGCTGCCGATTCTTGATTGTCTGGATTGGGGATCAACCGCGCCGCCACAATGTCGCCTTCACCCTCGTTGAGCGCCGGTATGAGACTCTTCGGATCTGTTACTACGACGATCTTAAGTGCGACTCCCAAATCCTTCGCAAAAGCAGCCAGCAACTCGTATTCGTACCCGAGCGGTTCCCCCTGGTAGATGAAGTAGGTGGTGGAATTGTAAGGAGCGACTACGGTGATTGATCCGCGTTCGCGAATCTGAGCAAGATCGCGAGTCACAGGCTCGACCATTGGCACATTGGTGCGTCGGTCGATGTAATCAACTGCCTCAAGCGATGCAGGCCTGCGTCCGCAAGAGGGAATTGAAAGAAGAAAGAGAAAAATGAAAGTGAAGAGTACCGCCCTGCCCCCAAATCGCATTCGACAGTTTCCCCGTTGAGAGACAGAAAAGCGCCAGGGGGAAAAAAGCTCTGACCAACAGCTCGGGAGGAACAAGAGTTTGTAAGCGAGAGCAGTTGAGAAGTCGTGTAGAAATCTTGATTTTAGATTGGCGAGGCGTAACGGGCACTACGGGCCTCAAAGGCGGAAACGACGGCGGTAATGATCATCGAAGCCTCAAGTTCGGTTGGCCTAACAGACAGATGATCTTACAGTCAGGATTTATCCATCTCATCCTGAAGCATTCTCGATCATAACTGTACCATCGCCATACGATAAAGATATGGGCCCCAGAACTGGGTAAACCTAAAGGGCGACATTTAAACCACGTGTGTTGGTCAATTTTCATCACTTTTTTGCTACAGTGGCACAACTTGCGCATGGATCATGTCCGCCAAAAGCTCTTTCTCGATTAAATCTGGGGGTGAACCATGCGTAAACCAACACTCTGCTATCAGGGCCTCCTCCTGATTGTGTTTAGTCTATTAGTTTCTCAGCCTGCATCACCACAAGCCAAACGAGCCAGAAATTCAAACAACCTGGCAAGTGCACCGATTCTGTGGCGAAATCCAGGCAACATCTCCAGCCGCAATCTGCTTTATGGTCCAGGTTCGCCGGACTTGGCACCTGTAGCGCCTTTCACTTTTGTTAAAGAAGATAAAGGCGGGGAGTCTCCAAAGTTTGTGGTTCGGGATGCGCGAGGCGATGAGTGGACCGTGAAACTTGGACCAGAAGCACAGGCAGAAACTGTATCAACAAGATTAGTTTGGGCCGTCGGCTACTTCGCTGAAGAAGCATATTACTTCGATGAGGTCCGAATAAATGATCTCCCAATGCTGTCACGTGGGCGCGACTATGTAACCGCGGACATCGTGCATGGCGCACGCTTTGAACCGGAACGAGCAACTATGATCTCAGGACCAAATTGGGACTGGCGCAAAAATCCTTTTGAGGACACGCGAGAGTTGAGCGGATTAAAGGTACTCATGATCCTGCTTAACAATTTCGACGCGCGTTCCGCCAACAATCGCATCATTTACGTCAATGGTCCTCGCGGTAAGGAGGCACGTTATTACGTAACCGATCTCGGGGCGACACTCGGGCGTGCGGGGGGATTGGGTGGCACTCGAACGAAAAACGATCTCGCGGATTTTCTTTCGACGAAGTTTGTGCGTGGCGTCGACGAGCGGGATCGCGTAGTTGAGTTCGACTATGACACGAGACCACGCGGGCTCGGTCACTTATCTGTACTTCATCCGTTTTATTATCGACATGAAGTCAACAAGGAAAAGGCCATGCGCGGTATTCCGGTTGCCCATGCCCGGTGGATTGGATCACTGCTTAATCAATTATCGGATGAGCAGCTTCGAGATGCGTTCCGCGCGGCGGGATATTCGGAAGGTGTTCAGAACAGTTATGTCGCTGCCCTTCGCGAACGCATAAACCAGCTTAGTCACTTACGCTCTGGAGCGCCGGCGCGACGACAACGATCCGAAGGCGTGGCGGAAAGGGTTACTCGATTCAACTCTCGAGCTGTCAAACAGGTTCGGACGAATGTCGGCAATGCATTCAGCAAGGTTGGGTCAAAGTTAAGACTGAACTGAGTTGAAGGTTAAGGCGTTAAAGACTTCTCTGACGTGAACTGCTTGTAATATGAATAGACGTATTTCTTGAGGGTTCGAGGATAAAAGAAGCTATCCTCAAAATCATATCTTTTCATCTCTTCATAAGCCTGATCGGCCGACCACCCATCGCGACTGATGCGATAGATCGCTGTCATCTCTCCTGTCCGATGGCGACCGCCCTTACAGTGAACATACACGGGCCAATTGGCTTGATCGTTCACTAACTCCAGAAAGGATTTTGTTTGCTCCTCACTTGCGGCCCGTTTAGTCGTCAAAGGGATATTTACGTAGTGCAGACCAGCAGCGCGCGCCCATTCAGATGCTTGCTTAACACTGTCTTGCCGCAGGTCGATGACCGTTTTGATACCTAGTGCTTTTAGTTGGGTAAATTGATCGGCGAGCGGCTGGGAACCGCGGTAGTAGTTATCATTTACCTTTCCGAAATTCTCAATTCTTACTGTAGCCGTGTTAAACGACTGTCCATACGTCGCCAAGCTTTGGACGAAGAGAATACCGACTAGGAGAAAGTAGAAACCGGCTAAGTGACCTTTGGATGCGCGTGCGATCTTCATTTCGAAGTACCTTTTGGTTTTACTTGTACGAGAGGTCGGGACAACGCCAGTATTAAGATGGCCGGGTTCGGCAAAGGTTGCCGTAGTAGGGGACTCAATATTCTGTGCGACAAAGTGCAAGCGAGGACGCTTGCGCTCCAGCGTCCTCGCTTGCTTCAGCAAACTCAGACTATGGCGCGCGGTTGCCACGCGCTCTGACCGCTTGTATCCTGCCGGTTGGTTCCGTTGTGGTAGTTCGGGTAGGCCGGCCGCTTCGTCGGTTTTGGCGGGTTCTTCTGAAGTGCTGCCATCGCCACTTCAATCGCCTTTTCAAGTTGCGGATCGCGTCCCTGGCGCCAGGCCTTCGGGTCCATCTCCACCTCGATGTCGGGCGAGACACCGCGGTTCTCAACTTCCCACTCGCCTTCAGGACTGTAGAAGGCAAAGTGCGGCGCAGTCACCGAGCCACCGTCTATCAGCACCGGATAACCGCCGATGCCAACCAGCCCGCCCCAGGTCCGCTTTCCGATGAGCGGGCCGATGCTGTGCCGTCGGAACATCCAGGGCATGTAATCGCCGCCACTGCCGGCATACTCGTTGATGATCATCACTTTCGGACCGGGAAGCGTACCGAACGGTTGGCGGAAATCCTCGCCGTCGCGCACTGCCCAGTAGCTGTTGAGCGGCTTTCTAAGGTAATCGATGATGTAGTCTGCCGCGTGGCCGCCGCCATTGAAGCGCTCGTCAATTACCGCCCCCTGTTTGTGAAGCTGCGCAAAGTAGTAACGGTTGAAATTGGTGTAGCCGCCCCCGGCAGTGTCAGGCAGCCAGACGTAGGCCAGCTTGCCGCCGGTCATCTGGTCCACTTTGCGGCGATTCCCTTCGATCCAGGCGAGCGTGCGCAAGCCGCCTTCATTCGCCACCGGCACGACCGTGACTTCGCGCGAGCCGGCGCCGTCCGGGTTGGGTCCGACGCGGATCACGATCTGCTTGTTGGCCGTGTTCTGAAAGAAACTGTAGACGTTCTCATTAGCCGTAAGATTGCGACCATTCACCGCGAGCAGGTACTCGCCTGCTTGCACGTTGACTCCCGGTTGCGTCAGTGGAGCGCGCAGTTGCGGGTTCCAATTTTCACCGTCGTATATTTTGGCGAATCGATAGCGACCGTTCTCAATCGCATAGTCGGCTCCCAGCAATCCTCCCGGCACGCGCTTCGGATCGGCCATGTCGCCACCCTGCACGTAGAGATGGCCCACCGTCAGCTCGCCAAACATTTCCTGAAAGAGATAACTCAGGTCAGCGCGGTGAGTGAGCGCCGCCAGGTAGGGTTCGTACTTCCTGGCCGTGGCCTTCAGGTCGAGGCCGTGATGGTTCGGGTCATAGAAGAAGTCACGCTGAATGCGCCAGGCCTCGCGGTACATCTGTTGCCACTCGGCTTTCGGGTCGACATAGACCTCCATGTCTTCGGTCTTGATTTTCCCTTCGCCGGGCTTGAGCGGCTGTGTGGTGGAAGCGATGAACCAATTGTCGCCTGTTGTGTAGTGGGGGGCGCGGCTTGGCGGAAGAGCATCTTTTCACCGTTGGCCGAAAGGTCAAAGCTGCGGATGACCGTCAAGCACTTTTTCGAGCTTGCGCTTTTCCATGTCGAACTTATGCAGCGTGACCCCTGTCACACCTGGTGAAGGCGGCAGTTGTTCAAAAAGGAAGATCGTATTGGCTTTGGCCGTGGCCAGTCCGACGAAGTTGCGGGCCGGGATAGGCAAAGCAAGGATGCGCTGGCTGATACGGTCGAAATCAATTGTTACTCGCGGCGGCGCTTTTTTATCATCGGGCTTAGGGCTGGGTTGAGCAGCGGCCGTTGCCGGATCGGCTTTCGGATCACTTTCCGCGGGCTTGTTGCTCGGTGCTTCACGCTTCTTTTCGTCGGCGATTTTCTCTTCATCGCTTTCCGGTGCGAGCGGTGAAGGGTCGGTCTTTTTCAGTACCACCACGTAGACGCTGCGCGTCGGTTGATGCGGATAGCTCGACATATCGAAGCCGGAGAGCTTTGGACCAATGTCGGTGCTCGCCATGAAATAGAGGTGCTTGCCATTCTTGTCGAAGGACGGCAGAACTCGCATCACTCAGGCCGTCAGTCACCTGCTGGGACTTCGCTTCCTCCAATCGAATAGATGAAGACCGCGCTGTACCACGACTCGACCGGTTTGGTGTAAGCGATCCAGCGGCTATCCGGCGACCAACTGGCGTTGAACCCGAAGCCGCGCTTAGAAGTGTCAACTTTGATCGGCGTACCCTTATCGATATCCACGTACCACAGGTTGAGCCGCTTGTCCGCGAAGGCAATCTTTTTGCTATCGGGTGACCAGGTGGGAGCGTAGAAGAACGACGGTGGACTGCCAAGGTTGATCTTCTTGACCTCGCCCATGCCGCTTTGCTGTCTCAGGTGCAGCGCGTACTCGCCTGACTCGTCCGAGAAGTACGCGATCCATTTACCGTCCGGCGACCACGCCGGGTCACGGTCGGCTACGCCGGTCGTGTTGGTCAGGTTGCGCACGTCACCTTTCTCGGCAGGCACGGTGATAATTTCGCCGCGGGCTTCAAAGAGAGCGCGCGCGCCGGTGGGAGAGAGGGCCGAGTTCAAGATGCGTTCGCCGACCTTCTCGTACTTTGGCCGCACCGAGGGGATATCCGCGTTGATGGTGACGACGACCCGCTTGGTCCTACCCGAATTTACATCGTAAAGATTGAGCGATCCGAATTGCTCGTAAACGATCGTGTCTGGCCCGCCTCCGGTAGAAGCGGAAGCCGACTTGATGTCCAGGCCCTGATTGTCGATTGCCTGCGATACCTTCTTCGACCCGGTGTCGTAGGCGAAGAGCGTAATTGCGCCGTCGCGGTCAGACAGGAAATAGACCTTGCGGCTCTCTCCCGCGGGCCACATCGGGTTAAAGTCGTTTGAGTCAGTGCGCGGGATCTTTTCAACGCTCGAATCGCTCAGGTTAGCGATGAAAACGGGAGTCGCCGTGCCGCCACGATAACGCTTCCAGGCATTAAACGAGCGCGGTAGCGGCACGTAGGCCAGCCGCGCGCCGTCCGGCGAGTATGAACCCTCGTAAGCCATCGGCAGCGGCACCGGCGTCGGATGAACGCCATCAACTGCCATCGTGAAGAGCTGCGCCGTGCGGCCGGTTTCGGCGCTGCGGCCTGAGACCAAGAGCACCTGGTTGTCCATCGGGCGTCCAGCCCGCCAGTTGATCTGCGCCCGGATGATAGGTCAAACGCCTCGGCACGCCGCCTGCCGCCGGCATGACATAAACGTCAACGTTGCCGTCGTATTCACCCGTGAAAGCGATCCACTGGCCGTTTGGCGAGAAAAGGGGACTGAATTCCCGGCCCACACCTGTTGTCAGGCGACTAGCCTCTCCGCCATCACGTGCCACAGTCCACAAATCGCCGGCGTAAGAAAAAACGATGTGCGTTTTGTTCAGCGTCGGCGTGCGCATCAGCAGCGGGTTGTCCTGGGCGCAAACGAAGGATGTCGCGATGAGAATGAGTGCAACGATCAGGATTAGTTTTTTCATTTCAACTCCTTGTTTAGAAGGAAGGATTGCTGAAGGGTCCGGGACTAGAGCGTAAGCGTTCCGCCTCCCATAGACCGAGAAATCGCCCCCGGGTAGTTGAGCAGTGTTATCGACCAACAGCTTCTTAACGATCGATTAACATTTTACGCAGGTTGCAACTGAACTGGATACATTTAGCAACAGCCATTTATACCTTTTTGCCATTATTCACGCCACAAATTTGCGAACTTAACTCTATCTCTGAGGTGGAGAGGGTGGTTCGGGTTTTAAAGTCATAACGAGAGTCACTTCCGCGTCTGCTGCCGCTCCGACCGCGACAGTTTGTCTCACAGTCGGCATCCGATTCATCATGCGGCTTCCTCTCTCACCCGAGATTTCTACACTCATAGGTCCAATCACTAGCTCATATTCGCCGGGTGTCAGACCTTTGATCACGAAGTGTCGACGCGCGTCGAGTTCTGCGCGATAGAACCTATTTGTATCGCCGTTTGTCGGTCGATACATTACATAAAGATTTACACCCTCTAGTAAACCTCCTTCAATCTTCACATCTCCTCGCAGAACGCTGCTGCCGGCGCCCAGCACTATCCTTAGTCCGTTTATGTCTTCACCAGGGCGAACGTTTACGCCGTCGCGCAATATTCGAAGACTCTAAGGTGTACCTAAGTAATAAAGGCGGCCGTTGCGACGAAAGTTACGGCCTTACAAAGATCCTCACCTATACGTCAGGCTTTACTCGGAGTTCGGGTTGCGGTCTTGGAGTACCTGTTGTGAAAGTTGCACTGGGATCGATTGCTCTTAGTGATTGCCACTTTGCTATGAGATCTATTAATTCTCCAGTAGCCTTATGCGCAAACGTTCGCTGGCTTTTGTTTTTCCACTCATAGCTATTAGGAGCCTCATCAAACTCACGCAACAGCAAATCTTCATAGCCCCGGTCGCCCGGTGCGGGATTTTTGATCGCAAACTCGATCTCTTTCAGCATCTCTTCCAAGAGTCCCATCATTGAGCGATATCTTACCCAGCGGTGGTTGTCCCAGGACAATTCAATCTCGTCTGCCGGCAAGGTGAAATGTTCCATAAGAAGCTTGGCCGCCTGCTCACCACGCTCTCCCAACCCAATGATCAGTTCCCGTGGCATGTTGAGATTCAGACCGCCTTCTGTTTCATCGTTCAGACTGACATGGACGATACGATCTCGATAGCCCGGAAGACGCGTCTGCATATTGTCCGTCCAGTTCTGCAAAGTATTAACCAGCGCGCCAAAAAAACCGAACAGCCGATTCCGTCCACTACCCTGATCGAAATTAGTAAACGACTCGGTAATCCCGCCAATATTCTTGTCGGGCATAAAAACCGGATCGTTCGGATGATCGGGATGAAATGCCCGCAGGTTAATTGCGAAGGTGGGCCAGCGAGGCAAGGGTGAATCGAAAAAGTGGACCGGGAAGTTGCTGCAAATTCCGCCGTCTGAAAACCAACATTTCTGCGGCCTCCGATCTTCCTCTCTCGTTCGTCCGAAATCTCTGGCGTAAACCGGAACAGCACTTAACAAGATTGGGAAACTCAAACTCATACGCGTCGCAACAACTACCGGAAAATCCTCTGCGGGTGGTAATTGACGTAATGGCGCGAATTCCAGAGCTTCTGGATCTCCAGACTTTGACAATAGCCAGTCCATTACGTTTGCAGGAAAAAACTTATTCCATTCGGATGGATCGAAGTAAAAGGTGCTCTGCGTGAATGGGAGGCGATGAGGACGACCAGTTGTCAGGTTAGTCGTCATCATCTGCAAGTTGATCCGGCGTTCCTGATTGTTTTTATCAGGTCCCCAGAGGTCACCAAAAGTAAGCGGCTTCCCATTGGGATCGATTCCCGCTGTCTCGTTGATCAGTCTCGAGAGCCACGGCGTAAGCACCGGAAAGTTATTGGGGCCTTCGATTAAGCCTCTACACAATCCGTAATGATTGTCAGGTATTGCATTGGTCACCTTTCGGTAAAGACCAATTGCTACCGATATGAGGACGCCAAGAATGATCAGAATCACACCGAAAACAAGACTAACCCAAAAGAAGATGCCTTTCGCACAGCAAATAGCGAGGAAGCTGAACAGCAATCCGGGAATGTGCGCCGAGCAAAGCCCAACCAATGAAATTTCGAATTGCAGCCAGAAGTATCTTGATCGGCTTGAAGCGCTTGTTTCCGAGGCCCGCCACAAGAATCCGAAATAGAGCATTCGTTTGCTTCTGAGGTCGAAACAACGACAACAAAAGCGAGTCGCCTCCCTTGGAGACGGGAGCGCCCAAATCCGTTGGCAAGCTTGCGAGCCTGGAGAACCCTTCGGCATTGTTTTGACGTCCAAATTCGGCCGCCGCCGTAACTGCTGCCGCGATTGCGCCCGCCGAAGTTCCGCCAATATTTCGGAAGGAAAACTTTTTCGATAACGCGACGACGGCTGGCGGATAAACCACGCCGCTGGTGATTCCACCTTTCATTACGATGTCGCAGTATCTGAGCGTTGGTCCAGGATCGGTAGACATTTGATCAACTCCTATCGTGTTTCGCTGTGACCTAAACGGTTGTTGATGGAGAAAGCCCTCTCATACAGAGCCACACTAGAATGAAGATGTGTGATGAAACGTTTCGTCCATATCACTAAATTGCCAGCTCGGCCCAAAATGACGAAACGAAATTCCCCAGGAAATCATTATTACTGGATAGGTTTTGTACCGTTTCAACGATCTTAGCTTTTACGAACGGGAGTTGCCATGCTCGATATACTAAAGAAAAAACTCGCAGCCCGCTTGAATAGTGTCTTCCATGACGGGGACGTGGAAGTCACGATTTATCCGAGTTATGGATTTTTACAAGATGACCACTGGGTCATTCCTTTACGTGGCTGGGTTCACCAGGATCGTCGATTACCGGACCATCTGATTAATGAACTGGCGCAGGTCACTATCCACTGCGATGACTCGCAGATCAGTAACTTCGGTTCACGGTTCGATGCTTTTTCGGATGATAGTCGGTCCAGACAATCCGTCACTATCCAATTCGACACTGATAACGAACGGTACAGTTTTCAGACGAGCGATCTTAACGGTTTAATTGAAATGACTGTGAGACTACCGGTAGCCAAAGCTCAAGCGTTGTTCGCGCAGCAGAACGCTGCAAGCAACTGGTTACGCTTTAGCGTTGTGTCTGATGGTCACACAGGAAAAGGCAGTGTAAATCTCATCGAACCACATGGATTGTCCGTTGTATCCGATATTGACGACACTATCAAAGTGACGGAAGTGCCCGGCGACAGAGATGTAGTCCTCAAAAATACTTTTTGTCGCGATTTCATTTCCGTACCCGAAATGAGTGAGAGGTATAAGGCTTTACAGAACGCCACGTTTCATTATGTTTCCGGTGGTCCCTGGCAACTTTACCAGCCTCTATCCGATTTCCTGGGTGATGCAGGATTCCCGGTTGGGACTTTTCACTTGAACTATTTTCCGAAGAACTTTCTGTCGGAGAATACGCGCTCGTTGTTGATAGATTCCATTTGCGGCTCGCTCGGCAGGACTTACGACCACAAACTTGAACAGATTACCCGACTGTTAGAAAGGTTTCCTGGCAGAGAGTTCATCCTGGTTGGAGATTCCGGGGAGTTGGATGTGGAAGTCTATCGTCGTATTCGGGAATTGTTTGGATCACGTGTGCGCGAAATCTGGATCCGCGATGTTGTCAATGACGAGGTGGTTAATAATTTTCGGCTGCAGGGAGTAGACACGATCATAAAGGCCGACAAGATCGTGTGCCCAACTGAAGATCATCATCAAAAGTTAGCAGTCATAATACAGCGCGAGCACCAGCGCCCCTACTCCAGGAACAGTCTGCCACCGTGCGGCGATAGATAGTTAGGAAGATCTCTGGAATCGCACCTGGGGGCACCCACTATCAACTGCCCTCAAGCGTTTCCTGGTAAGCTCGTAGTTGCACCGCATGATCGGCATTACAGCCTTGGGGCCTGGCCTCGATCGATCAGAATTTAAGGCGCGGTGCAACTACGAGTGCGAACGCCTAGCGGCCGCGGCGACTCCAGGTTCTATCGCGGTCCAGGTTTCTATTGCGATGTCGCCAGTAATCGTTCCGGTCAAAATTGCGGTCGCGGTGACGCCTCCGATATCTCTGATGATCACTAAATTCGTCAGAGTCCCGATCGTGACGGAAGCGTCTCGATCTCCAGTTGTCAGAATCGGTTCCTCTGCGTGGTCCACGTCCATCCAAACGACCCTCGCTGGCGTCGTGACAGTTCACAAACTTAGCGCATTTCTTGTCCCGGTTGGACTCGCGCTGACCACGCCCCTGGGCTCGAGCCTCGTTCAATGCGCCCATGAGGACCAAAAATGCCAGCCCTCCAACCATGAGAAAGTTCCTAAAAGTTACAAGCTTCATAAGCTTTACCCCTTCGCGATCTGACTTGGGATGTTTGTTTAACGTGAGACTTACTTTCAGGGCGCTGGATCTAGTATCAATCGCTGTGCCGAGTTGTGTGGAGAAATTAACCGCGGTACATGGGACTGGTCCAAATGGTCCTAAGGTTATACGAGAACACTAAAGTTTTGGGCCTTTCCACCAGCTTAGCGGTTGTTTATTGTGAGTCTCTTGTCGGGGTTTGCGCGCGCTTAGGCAAGCCTGGCACGTGCCTTAAGGGAGACTGTCCGCACTATTTGCGAATATGGGTGCTCGTATTGGTGCGCCGCCTTGCAGACTCTAAATTGTTCTTTAACGGTTCTCTCATTCCGAGATTGCTTCTGATGTCCAACGCATGCGTCGCTTTATCCAGGAAGCAAAGGCCGCTTCCAGTTTGAACCATCCCAACATCCTCACAATCTACGAAATCGGAAAGGCAGACTCCGTCGACCTCATTGCTACAGAGTTCATAGACGGCGAAACATTGCGCGCCCGCATTTCGAAGACGCGGATGAAGCTTACCGAGGCGTTGATGTGGCCATTCAAGTAGCTGGTGCTCTGTCTGCTGCCTACGCTGCCGGTATCGTGCATCGAGACGTCAAGCCCGAGAACATTATGGCGCGCCGCGATGGTTATATGAAGCTGTTTGATTTTGGCTTGGCCAAGCTGACGGAACATCAGTCTGGCGATTCGGAAGCGACAACCATGGTTAATACCGACGCCGGAGTTGTTATGGGAACCGTCGCCTGTATGTCGCGGGAGCAGGCCCGCGGTCTTGCCGTTGACGCGCGCACAGACATCTGGAGTCTGGGCGTCGTGCTCTACGAAATGGTTGCCGGATGCGCGCCGTTTGCCGCCGCGACGCCGACCGACGCGATCATCTCGATTGCTGAAAGAGAGCCTGCGCCCCTCGGGAGACACGCCGCGGCAGTGCCGTTACAACTCGAACGAATTGTGAAGAAAGGTTAGCTAAGGACAGAGAGGAAAGATATCAAACCGTTAAGGATCTCGCTCTTGATCTGAAAAATCTCAGACGAGAATTGGACATTGAGGGTGAACTTGAACGCAATCTTCTGCGCAGAGTCGGACTCTTGTGATTCAGCGAAGAACAATAATCGAACCAATCAATGTAAAATCTAAACTCCAGGGTTACTTCTCGGAGTGTTCGGCCGGTCTTTCTTCGAGACGCGGTCAACAGGACTCGCAGGACCGCGAGGCGCTGTGATCCAAGTCAAGAAAAGCTCGTTGAAAGTTTCATCATGTTAGCCCCATCTTCACTTGTGGGGGTTGAGATCGTTCCCAGGGCTAAGTTGATGGAAGACGTGAAAACAGTGAGATCACTAGTGGTGCCGAGGGCGGGAGTCGAACCCGCACGTCCTTTCGGACAACGGATTTTAAGTCTCGCAACGTGAGTTTTTGTGCGTTTCCCTGTGTATGGATTGATGCTGATTACTTCGCATTCTCACGCCTTCGATAGTCTCACAGTCTGGCTCAGTTAAGTTGAGTTTCGCAGAGTTGGCACACTATCGGCACACCAACCCCCCATACCGGGAGTTCGATCTTCTGCTGTGAGAGTTACAGGCAGCGTCAAACATACGCGAGTCAAAAAACAAAAAGGCGGTTTTGTGAGTTGCAACGCAAACTTGCCTCAAAGCGAAAAGCCAAATAGACTGCCTCAACCTCGCGACTCGCACAGAAGACACTTGCAAGTTCACTCGGCGGTGAAACGGTTCTTTGCCAGATTGGCGTAGCAGATAAGGGCAGGCTTAAGCGCTTTGGTTTGATTCCTAGACCTGGTTGATTAAATGGAAAACGAAAAAAGGACAGGTTATGAGCAAGAGTTTGAGGAAAGATTTGGGTGGAAACAGGCTCGACAAACTGAGAATCTGAAAGAACTATCAGAGATTGCTCAATCAGGGGGCGGAGATTCACTCAAAGAATTTCCGGCTTGAAACTCTCTTTTGATAGTGACAACCCCAAAGATGCATTACGCTGGTCGATAATCCTACTTTGGTGCGAAGCCACCGAGTGTTACATATTCGGAGAATTTCAATCGTGCATTTTGACCTGCGGAGCAATCGTTGAGCGCTGTCTTAAACTTGAATATGAAAAGGCAAGTGGACCATTACCGTCGGGTTCACACTGGACTCTTGGAAGATGTATCGGTGCATGTGCGGGAGTGGTCTCGCGGGACATATTGGATCTTGCCCAATCGATGCTTGAGCCGAGAAATAATCGGGCTCATGCACTTTTTGAACATTCCGATCCTCACCTTGCAATCCGAGGCGGGACGGAACGCGGTATTCATCTTCGCAGTTCAAGACATTATCTTATAGAACCTTATCGTGGAGATGCTAGGAAGGTAATTCTGGCGACGTACAACATTCTGTCAGCGCTATATGGTCGATCAGCCCTTGGCTAAACAAACGCGTGCAGCGGTACGGGCCGGTAACAGGCTTTCTTGGTGAGTGGGCGAGCCGCTGAGCGCAGTGTTGGACGCCTACTTGTGGAGAAGCTATGAGTCAACTTGTGGAGTTCGGGAAAACAGCACAAAGCCTTGCAAGAAATCCCTTGGGTATTATCGCTTTGTTTATCGTGCTTCTCTATGCGATCGCGGGCCTAGTATTAGGCGTATCCGCTACGAAGCTTGAGGCATCAGAACGTCTGCCTTTGGTGTGGTTTGTCGTGATTTTCCCTTTCGTTGTGCTTGGAGTATTTAGCTGGCTAGTAAGCAGACACCATAAAAAACTATACGCACCGAGCGACTTAAGAGTGACGATGCTTTTCTTCAGGCACTGAGCCCAGAAGGTCAACGTCAACGTCTTGAAAAGGAAGTGGCAGACGTAAGTCCGTCACCACCGAAATCTCTAGACAACAAAGAAACGAGAAATGTACATATCGGTCAGGAGGGCCAATCTGTTGATCGCATTCGCGCAGATGTGGTGCTCGCTGAAGACTTGCCTTTCCGCCAACTCGAAGCCGAATATGGTGCTCCGATTCGACGACAAGTGGCGCTTAAGAAGGATGGCGAACGAGCTGAGTTAGATGGTTTTCTTTACGACGACGGAAAACTCATTGCGATAGAGGTCAAATTCATTTCGGAGGCAACTATTAGAAAAAACATTCACAGGAGGTTGAGCGAAATTTCGGCTCTAGCCGAAAAAATTGCCGCATTCGGCTCAGCGTCAAACATGAAGCTACTTGTGGCAATCGTTAGCCAAGAATCTTGACCCGGACTCCTTCGTTCTGATTAGAAAAGAGTTTGACAGAGCGTTGAAAGGAGCCATACCGATTGAATTGAGATTCTTTGATTTTGGCGAGTTGCAAAAGCGCTACGGTATTACGCCCGGCGTCTAACAAGCGCTCCCAGCGGACTCACCGTAAGCGGGCCCTTTGTTAAGTTGCGTGGGCGACCACCCGCAGCGCATCGTTGGTTAATTCAAAGCATCTTTAAGGACGAACAAATGAAAATTGAAGAGATGGATAAACCACAGCAAGAGGCATTCGGGAGCCTGTTTATTACCGCCCTTACGGTAAGAACTGAAAAGGAACAACAATACACTCAGCAGTTCTACCGGTTACTCATGTTGGGAAATGGGACCGGCATAGCGTTACTTGCCACTTTTATGGGCGCATTAGTTCGCAACAACCAACAAGTGATCCAATTGAAGACCCCGATGATAGTGTTCCTTGTGGGCGCCTCTGTGGCATCGTTAGTGTATCTTCCACTCATGTCCGTGGCCGCTGCCGCTACTAATAACATAACGACACAAGTGGTCGAGTTCTTCCTCAACAAGAAAGAAGTGGAAACCTTACAAGGATACGGGCTTAATCCGGCTGGTCGAATTGTAGTTACAATATTATTATTCGCGTCACTGGTCCTCTCTTTGTAATCGGCGTTGTTATGTGCATCCGAATCTTGGGAAGAATATCCTGAGTATCGTGACTTCCATGCGTGACAAACGTGACAGTCAAAAAAAGCAGTTCATCGCGACGCTAGCAGCTGAGGGTACAGTTTCTAATGCCGCCGAAGCTGCCGGTGATTCTACCAAGGCTCCTCTTTCGTTAACAGGAACTCAGGCGTGAAGGTTCGCATGGTGCTAGCGGCGCAGATGGTCGCCGGGTGGGCCGTGTAACTGACCCGATTAGCTTCGCTGACGAAATGAGTCTTGCGTACCAGATGAGCCTGGCTGACCACCGTTGGGCTGAGGACCGGTTGGCAGCATCATTTATAAGGACAACTCTCCATGAGACAAACACTAGTCATAGCGGTTCTGGTTTTTACAGCATCAGCCTCTATCGCCCTCGCGCAAGAGCAAAGTGCGCAAACAGAATCAGAACAAGAGCGTTGAGCAGGTCATAAGACAACTGGATCATGAACGCATTCAAGCGCAAATCGGTGCTAATGCGGTGGCCCTTAACCGCATCTACGCCGATGATTTTATCGGCATAGGACCAAGCGGCACAGTAAGAACCAAACCGCAGGTTATTTCAGACTTCACGTCGGGTGATTTGAAATTTCAGTCTATTACCACCGAGGACGTTCGAGTGCGGGTCTACGACAATACAGCCGTGGAGACTGGCATCTCAACCATGATTGGGCAAGACAAAGGGAAAGCTGTTCCACGTGACAATCGTTTTACTAGAGTATGGATAAAACAGGCCGGGCTGTGGCGGCTGGTTGCCAACCATTACTCTACACTAATTGCTCAGTGATAAACATACTTTAACTTGCCGGTTTGCTGGCCAGCGGTTTGCTGACCACCCGTTTGCTGGCCAGTGTTTGCTGGCCAGCGGTTTGCTGACCAGCGGTTTGCTGACCAGCTGTTTGCTGACGGGCCACCTGTTTGCGGGCCACCTGTCTGCGGGCCACCGTTGACGGGCCACCCGTTTGCGGGCCACCCGTTTGCTGACTACCAGTTTGAGTCGGTTGACCGCGTTGGGTTTGTGTATCTTGTCTCGCCGCCGAGTTGGAACCTCCGGTTGGTGGTGTTTCGCGAGTAGATTGATGTCGCAGAGCGTCCTGTGTGCTCGTCGAACGCAGAGCATCCGCAGCGCGGGCCGCAGTCACGCGTGCCGCGCGAGCTGCGGCCGCCGCGTTCTCTTCTGCACTAGGATTGAGCGTGTTGACCTTAATCCGATCCACTTGCGTCGCTCCAGCTAATCGATCGAGCGGCACATAGTCCGTTTTGAAATACAACTCAACTGATGAATTCAGATCGAGATCTGTATTCATCTCTTCGGTTGTCTGGCTTCGTTGAGTAGAGACGTATCCGATTGTGTTTGACATCTTAGCCGACGCCCCCCAGGGCCCGTAACCAAAACTCCCACTCGCTTCGAGTGATGTTTGAGCGTCCAACCGGCTGCCCGCATCTGACTGTGCAACACTGCGCGTATCAATGTGAAAGCGCATCGAGGCATTCAACCGCCCGCTTTCAATTACGATGCGCTGCATACCGAGCATTACCATCGTGGCCAGCATTTGCTGTCGTTGCCTCGCTAAAGCGCGGCGCGCAAACGGTACTATCGATGTCTCTGGATCACCACTCGGAACTGATTCGCCCGGTGCTATACCGAGTGTTGTGCGTAACGCTTCTTCTGAGGGCATTGAGCCGCCTTCGACGAGTCTGAGCCTGCTCTCCTGCCTTTCTTCTTCGACGTCGCGAGGATCAGTATCCTCGTCTGGTCCACCTTGAATTGCAAAGGAGCCGGGAAAAGTTTCCGCCAACCATTCGCGCGCACGTCCGGGCGCGAGGTTCGCATCCGCAAATCCTTCCGTACTCGCTGATACATTTTTTATCAACTCGACATATGCGTTCATCTGTTGCTGGTTTGAATCAATTAACGCCTTGAATACGCCATTGATCAGTTCAGTCACAAATCGTGGAAACGAAACTGCGTTGAGAATTGCGCGCGTCGTTCCGGCAACACGTTCAGCCGAAACGCCGCTAAAGTCTTGTCCGGCGGTCTGAGCAACGGCAAACGGCTGCTTCGCTGATGAGTCTGGTTCTGCGTCGTGAGTTGAGAACGACTGAGCAGCCACCAGACGATCGCTCTTCTCTTCTTCTTTGATCAGCGAAACGGCGGTGTGACAGACCCGGACGAGAGATTGAGCGACCTCCTGCCGCTTATCCGGATCAAGTTTGTGATAGGCCACCGAGGAGAGCAGCAGATCGCGCACAGTCTCGCGGATTATCGGCAGGGGTTGAGCGCTGTCATCCTTCAGCTGATCCAGGACTTCTTCGGCTGCCGCCATCGCTTAGCCTCCTGATTGGCCTACGGCTTCGCGAATAGACAGACTGGCTTGCAGCCACTCGATTGCGGCTCCAACCACGGAATGATCAGGAGCTTCCAGCGTATGAGTAAGGTTAAGGTGAGGCAGAGACTCGGCCAGCCAGGTCAAAATCACAAGGCCCGACTTGCCGCGGGTAACCAGCGATGAAACCTCAGGGTTGAGACGAAGATAGCGCGTGCTGATCACTCTAACGGCAGACCACATCGAGCGAGCGCCGAATGCGCGCTGCACAGGAGGTTGCTGAAGGATGCGTACGGCATCCTGGATCGTGGTGAGTATTTCTTTTGCTGCAAACGCGGTCATGCCGCCACCCCGGTGAAGGAGGTTTTCAGCAAGCATGCGTGCGGCTATTGCAAGCCGATTCTGCGAGTGAATGTTGCCGTACCGACCACCAAGGGATTGCTCATCGAGCTTGTAAAGCGATTCGGTCAAGTCAATCATCAGGCTTTCAAAGGACGCGTTGGCGCCTTGTTTAGCCGGCAAATAGGCGGCGTCCTCCGGGTGCTCTGCGCCAAACAGTCTGACGAAGAGCGCGCGTCGCTCTTTCTCATGAAAACGATCGTTGCGTCCCTGCCAAAAATTTTCGATGAGTTGCGCAGCGCTTCCAAGATCTCCCCTCAGAGCGCCACTGATCGCCAAACCACTTAGTGTTTCAACGGCGGATAGTAGACCCGTTTCCTCGAGTTGTGCGGCCAAATACAGAGGTGCAATCGCACGGATTTGGGCCTGATCGTCCTTAGTGGCAGGGGCAACATTCGGGAGTTCGATGTCTCCGAGTTCGTTTAGAGCAAAGCTAAGGCCGGTGGCATGGGCAGACTCAGCCAGTGACAGTCCGTGGGCAATTGCAGCGAGTAACCCAACTGCGTCGGGAGGAGTCTCAGGCGGAAATTTTCGCTCGACCTCGCGGGCTGCTACTGACATAGAGCGGGCCTCCTCACACGCCGGTGACAGCCTTCTCGGGTGGTTTAGCGTTCCCTTGAATTGCGGCGATCATTTCTGGGCTGGCCATCTTGTCCATCGGGAAATAATCGCTCTTGAAGTTCACACGTACCTCGCCCGACAGTTTTGCCTTCACTTCCGCTTTCGATTCCGAAGTATCGTCTACTGACGACTGAACCGTGGCCATGTGTTCGTGCGACGTTTGAATTCCGACTGACGCCTTGTACGGCGTGAACCACCCACCGTATCTCAGTTGGGTGTCGGTCTTTACGGAGTCCTTGTTCTGATCAACCATTGAAGCGCGCGCGCGTCGCGCGGCAGTGTCGGAGGCCCGCATATCAAAAATAACTTTCGCATGAATCAGTCCATCCGTGATTACGATTCGGTTGATGCCGAGCATCACCATCGAGGCCAGTAACTGCTGGCGCCCGCGTGCGATTTCCAATCGCGCCGCCTGAACGAGCCGCGCTTCCTCAGCGGGATCGGAGAGATCGGTTACCGGTCTTGGCAAGAGGTGGGCGAGATCTTGAGAAATTCTCGTCAACGCCTCTTCAGGATTGTCGCCAGTAGTAGTTAGTTTGGCATTTTGTTGCGGAGCGCCGTCCGAACCATCTGCAAGCTCGCCGCTCATGCTCTCAATGTCTACGCCAAGTGCATCCGGATATTTGTTAGCGAGCCAATCGCGCGAATTGTTTTCCGAGATATTGTCCCGCGCATATTGGTCCACGGTCTTAGCCACGTTGGCCAACAACTCACCATAAGCCTGCATCTGTTGGATCGATGAATCGACTATTGCCTGAAACACATTTTTGATGAGTCCCCCTACAAACTGAGGGAAGTCGACTTTTTGGACCAGCGCGCCGAACTGCTCGACACCTTCACTGACTGCTCCGGCTTCGAAACCTTTTCCGACTTGGCCGGGAGCTTGTGACAATCTCCGCTTGGTAGCGTCGACCGGATCATCGGCCTGGGCGCGCGCGACGGGTCCAGTGGGCACGGCGTTATCCATCGACTCAGTTATTACACCATCGGGATTGGCAAGGTACGACGCCACTTGGACCATCTGTCCGGCAATCTGCTGCTGCTCTTCGGGACTGAGTTGGCGAAACGCCGGTACTCCAAGCAGCATGTCACGCACCATTGGCCGGACCACGCCGAGAGTTTCGTCGTCCTGCCACTTAGCACCGGGGTTCATTGGTGAGTCAGACATGGATGTCCTCTATTTAGCCGGCGTCGCCGGAGGGTTCGCCGCAGGCGCCGCTGCTGGTGGAGTTCCGGCGGCTGTTTGACCGGGTGAAGTCGGAGCGGCGGCTCGTGCTGCGGCGCCGGGCTTCGATACGTTTTGGATCTGCGCGATCTGGAACGAGTCGGCCATCTTCTCCAGCGGGAAGTAATCGCTCTTGAAGTTGATGTCGACGTTCCCCGCCAACTGTGCACGCGTTGTTAAGGCAGCGTCCGAAACTTCCGCGGCGGTACTCATCGCCGTCATGATGGGTTGCTCGGCATACTTATAGGTGCCCTTTGAGTAATAGTTCGCATTGCGCTGCTCATAGCTGTCCGTGCCGCGGGCGCCCTTTGTCTCGCCACCCTCTCTCGATCCTTCGTGCGTTGCTTCATAGCCACGCGACTTCTGAATGTTTCCGTAGTCGTCGCGCGCATAGTCAAAGGCGGCTGCGCTGCGTTGGCGACGCATGTTGTCGCGGGCCTGGAAGTCGTAAAGGATTTTCGCCTGGATCTTGCCATCAGTAACCACGATGCGATTGATTCCCATCAGCACCATCGTGGCCAGCAGCTGCTGTCTGCTGGTGGCGAGTTGTGTGCGCGCCGCCTGGACCAGCCTTTGCTCGGTCTCGTCATCGTCAAGGTCGAGACTCTTGAGCGGTCCGCCCTCCATGGGCAAACTTTCATTCACGCGACTAAGAGCCTTATCTTCATCGACGCCATCCTGGAGTTTCACGCGTGGTCCTTCGCTGCCCCCGCCGAAGCCGCCGCCGAAGCCGCCCTCATCACCCATCCTGATCTGAAATAGATCGGGAAACTGATCGACAAGATGATCGCGGCCCTGGTTCACGCTGACATTCTCATCGCGGAAGGTGTTAAGCGACTTAGCCACGCTGGCGACAAGTTGCCCGTACGCTTCCATCTGTTCGATTGAGGCTTTGACGATCGCGTGGAAGACACCTTCGATCAAACTTGAAACGAAGGTCGGAAAGTTAACTTTCTGCAATAGCATGCCGGCTACTTCCGCACCTTCGCGAGCTCCGGCCGCATTGAACTCGCCGCCCACTTTGTTGACTTGGGCCATGCGTTGCTCAAAGGTGCTCTCTTCGGCTAGGGCTTTAGCCGTTGGTAGCTGCGCTCCTGAGATCCCTTCAGGAGAGGCGAGGTAGTCCGCGATGCGCGTGGTGTCATGGGCAATCTGCTGCTGACGCTCAGGTGGTAACTCTGCAAAAGCAGCACAGCGCGTCAAGACGTTCTTGACCGCCTCACGCACTTCGGGGCCGGGAATCCTTGCCGGTTGGGTGTTTGAGTTTGGCATGGCGGTAGCACTCATTGTCTCTCCTCCTACCTTCTCACCGCTGGGGATCCTCAAGCCGCTTGTAGGATCGTGCCGGTGCCGTTTCCGGTCACGCGATCGACCATTTCGAATTCGACTGGTCTAAGGTACAAACTGACTTTGGCGGCAGACCGCGGAGCAATTCGCACACTAAGCACTGAGAAGTTGCCTGGCCAATCTTCGCTTTCTGGAGTAAACGCATTCAGCCAGCGCAACATCGCCTGTAGCTCGCGCGGCCGCTCGCCTAACCCCATCGACAACAGATCCAGAAAGTTTGGCGGAACATCCGGGATCATTCCCAGCAAGGCATAGACTTCTAACTCCGGACCGCGTCTTCCCTCACCAAGAGCGAGCAGCACTGAGTCTTCAGGCAGTTCAAACCTGCCACCCAAAGCCAGACCAAAGATCTGCATCAGGCCCGGGAGTTGTTGCCCGAGTCCCAACTCGTTAAGCATCGGGGCCATCTCTCCGAGACGCAATGGACCACGATGGAGGAAAGTGACTCGCTGCACTCCCATCTCTCGTTTGCACGCAATCGTGGTGAACAAGGGAACGAGATTGGGCAAATTTCGCAGTGCGGTTGAGACCAAACCGAAAAGCGAGCGGGGAAGTGCATTGATCTGTTGAGGACTCGTTTCGTAGTACACCTTTGAAGTGTAGAGTCCCTGCGGATCATAAGCCGTTCCGAAGAATGCGCCGTAGTTCAGTCCCGCGCCTGAACCTGTGCCACGCCATTCCTCGCTCTTCTGATCGAACCAGTGAAGTGCTTCTCTGCCGAAGAAGTGTTTGACCAGGCGTCGCATTTCTCGCGTCGATTCGTCGCGGCGATCGACGCCGGATGCTTCCGGACCCAACGGCTCGACTGTGAAACGCAGCGACTGCGGTTCGGCCTCAGAAAACGAAGGCTCAAACGGTGCGGCTCCTGGCGTCAGGGAGTTTCGTGCGTATCGAGTGTCTCCCTGAGGCAGAGAAAATGTGCGGTCCAGCAGCGGCTTAATGATTTGGACCGGGTCAGCGGTTCCCAGCTTGTAGGCCGCGGTACTAAGACGCCGCTCCACGGCCACTGACATTGGCTGTTCAGTCATGACTCCTCCATTCGGGTTCCTTGCTAGCGCTTTCCGATCAAGTTTCCGGAGTTAGCCCACTCAATATTTGCGTCCGTTTCCTGAATAACCCAACGCCGGAATGCCGACTGATTCCAGAGTCTCACGCGCCATGTCAGGAATCTGAATCGGCCTCGAAGTCATGTTCGGCGACTCGCGCGGTTGCGCATAGGCTTCGACATCGATGTCTTGAGTTGCGGTGACGGCCAACCACTGATCGCAGGCGTTGACGAGGTCAAAGTCAGTCGGATCGACGGTCGCCTTGGTATTCGGTTGCCGCGGAGTGGGATTTCGAATTTCGTCAACGTTAAGGATGGGGCCAAACGAGGACCTCGAAAGTTCGCGCGAATTCTTCGCGAGCCAGGCAAGGATGATTGTGCCCGCCGCGGCCATTGTCCGATAACGAACGCTGTTTCTTGCTCCACCAAGTTCAAGCGCCGCTACCTGATCAATTACTTGCCACATATCTCTTGCCCCATATGCGTTCTTGATATCAGGGTCCGAGAGGACCTTGATGGCGTCCCTGATCTGCTTTTGCAAATCCGTGGCCATGAAGTAAGCCATTCCGTAGCCATGTAGCGACAGATTCATGGCTAAATCGCGCGCAGCCTTGCGGATTTTCTGCTGGCTGATCGAGCCGGGGATCTTGGCCTGAAGCAGTTCGTCCAGACTGTTTTGACGAATGAAGGACGAAACTGCTGAAACGAAGCGGAGGAACAGATCGTTAAACTCGCGGTTCGGCATGCCGTTGTCATCGCCGCCTGGTATTCCCAGCGAGCGGGCGTAGAAATTCCGTCGCTCAGTTTCCGACATGCGAGTGGCGGTTTCTTTCCAGTACTTGAACAGATTGTTTCCAGCTTCACCGCGACCGATCGGTAGAACACCGTTCTGGAACAGTTCGACGAGCTTATCGACAACCTGAAACACCTTCATTTCTTCGAACATCGCCGAGAAGTAAGCCGGCTGTAGCGCCTTAATATTGTCACCGACGATTTCGTTGTCGCCGGTCACCTCGTCGTCCAGGCTGGGGAGGTCGATGATAATGTCTGAAGGTGGGCCCTCGTCATCCGCTCTCTGAATTGAATCAAGGGCGTCGTCGACGCGGCGGGCGAGTTGCGGTTCGTCCTCATCGATGCCCTTTGCGATAAGTTTTCGCACCACGCTCGCCCACTCGACCGCATTCACTTCGGCGGAGGTAGCCTGTGCGCCGCCGACATCGGTCAGAATTTCAAGCACCTTATCGAAGAGCGGCTTATTGGTCTGGTATTCACCCTGAGCGGTAAAAACCGCTTTGCCAAACGATTGCTTGCGTCTGTCCTCGTCAGGATCGAAAGTTGGCTCCACTCCATCCGGGTGAAATGGTGGCGGCGCTACGCGGTCCAACTGGAGCAGACCAAACACGCCTGTCAGAACTTTCTCTGGCTCGGTGAGAGGGGTTCCGGGAATTTGCTGAGACGGTAAGAGTCCTTCCTGGTGATCAATGGCGAGGTTGAGGTCTTTTAGAATTGCCTTTGCGAGTGGATCGACGGCGCCACTCGTTGCCACGGCGAGCTTGGCGGCGATCTCGACCTGCTCAGTCTCTTCTGCTTCCGTTAACCCACGCTTTACTTTGATCAGTTCTAATACTTGGGCCCGAGCCTTCAGCTTTGTCTGCTCCCTGGCATCCCGGTCCTTAAGATCGCCGAAAATAAGTTGTTTGGCCATGATTATCTCCTTCTTGTGCCCTGCTGATTTGCAGGCGTTCTTTTCGACCAAGGCGCCCGGTTTGTCATTGCAAGAATTCCGGAGCGTCGGGTTCAAGTTCCGCGGGTGGTGAAGAATCAACCTCCCGATCAAGAGCCGCGAGCGCCGCGGCGGCGTTTAGAATTCCTGATCCATAGCCCCTCGTTTCTTTGTTGGGCCACGGTGTCGCGGTCTCACAAAGCAGACGGCGAACTCCTTCACTGCCGAGCGCGTAAGAGCGGCGGCGGGCGCGGCTTACCAACAGGGCTGCGGCGGCGCTCACAAATGGAGCAGCGAAACTTGTGCCCGTTGCCAGTTGATAACCGTTAAGGGAGCAGGTCACGACGCGTTCGCCGGTGGCGGACAACGCCACATGACTCCCTCGCGTGCTGAAATGGGAGGGCTTGCCATCAGCGCCGACCGAACCTACTGCGATGACACCCTCGTAAGCCGCGGGCCAATAAACTTCTTCCTGTCCGGAATTGCCGCTCGCAGCAACGAATATGCAACCGCGATCGAGGGCGTAACGCACGACATTCGCGTGGGGTTTGGGAGCTCCTGGTTCGAGGGCACTTTCAGCCGTACCAAAACTCAGGTTCAAAATCGTAGCCCCAAGATCGACTGCCATCTTTAGTCCCATGTCGATGTCGCTGATCGCGCCGAGTCCTACCGGCGTTCGCTTTCCCGGTAACTGCGCCGCACCGAGGACGCGAATTGGAAGCAAGGGGCAGTCGCCGGCCAAACCCGGCGGAATCTCACTACCGATTGCGCCGATGATTCCCGCGCAACCCATCCCGTGTCCCACAAATCGATCGATGGGTTTATTGTCGGCATGGGCCACGTCGCCCAGGAGTTTCACTCCCGTTGCGAAATCGCTGACGCCGAGTTGGACCGTGTCGTAACCGGCCCGAAAGCGACTGGTCATCTCGGGATGAGAAGGTGAGATACCGCAATCAAGGATCGCAACGATGGTTCCCGAGTCGCCGGTCTCATAAGCCATTGCTTCTCGAGCGAAGAGTAAGTCGCGGCTTTCCCACGCTTGCTCGATCGAGAACGGCGGCGCGGGCGGCGTAGTGGCGGGCGTTACGCCGGACGGCGCTTCGAACGGAGCACTAGTGAGATAGTTTGGACTCGCGTGCTCAACGATCGGCACTTCATTGAGTGCGGAGATCAATCGGCCAATCGGCGTGCCTGGATCGACGTCGAGTCGGAACGTTCTCGAAAGGCCAGTCATCACTTCCTGATCGTTGAACTTCCGATGGCTCTCTCCGTGCTGGCCGAGCGAAGCCGAAGCTGCGTGAACGCGTGAGATAAGCGCGCCGTTCGCAAAATTTCGAATCATTCGATCAATCTGACCGCAACCGAATTTAACGGCGGGCGCAACGGCGCGACGGCGCACGTCTATTTGGCTCGGGATCTCTTCGGGCGCTTCGCCCAAACGCAGGGTCACGGTTAGGCTGCCGGGTAAACTGTACAGTCCGGCGCCGGGTGTCCATGGAGTGGCAAGACGTTCCGCGATCACGGTTGCCCTCCTTCTTCCGGAGTCTCGGTGTTAACGTTCTGCTGACTCCAAACTAAAGCAGGCGGTAAGTCGATGGCCTTCTCAGCCACTCGGCCCGGCTCGGTCTCAATCGAAAGCATTCCGCTCAGGCGATGATGCGACTCCGGCGCAATGAGAATCTCGCGGTCCGTCGCCTTGAGGACGTTCACCTGTTGGCCGCCAATCGAAACCCGCGGGAGACCTCTGCCCAGCAAGTTTCTTCCTCTGATCCGAACGAGCGGATCGGTCGTGACCTGATCCGCATTGGAGTTCGGATCCGATTCAACGCTCGCTACAAAAGGATGCGATGCGCGCACCAGGGCTTGACGGAGTCGATCGACGGGAAGGTTCGCAACGCGCTCGACTTCCTTGCCGGCGCCTGAATCTGTAAGTTTCCGAAGTTGGGCCACGGTGTGGACACCCGCCCATTCAAGCCGCTTCTGTTCTTCATCAGTCAACTGATCGCCAACGGCTTCCTTCAGACTAGGCTCATCCGGTACCACGCTCATCGGCTTGGCGTTCTCTTTGATCATCGGACGCGTGATTGTGGTTAATGCCAGGTGAAGATTGCTGGCGTCGCGGTCTCCGGCGCTGGCGGGGCGTATCCGTATCTCACTTCTCACCACCTCGACGTGAGTGCGCAGATCCAACGACAGGTCCTTAACGGCAAAGGTCAACGGCAGATCAAGGTTTTCGGCCTTCATAGCCATCGCTGTCTGCGCGCGGTCAAGCTGCGTTTGCAGAGCCTGGATGAACTCTTCGATCGGCACGCCGGTGTCTCCGTTACTCATGTTTGTCTCTCTTCGTAGCTAATCCGTAATCGGCTCGTTGGTTGATCGAAGTCAGTGCGCCATCTCCAAACAGGTAAGTCGGCAATGAAAGTCAGCTCACCTTTCTCGTCGATCAGCTGGGTTTCGATTGGCAAGTCGAGATCGACTTGTCGGGCCCTAACGTGGAAATCGGCGGTGGCCAAAATTTCGATCGACGCAAACACGTCAATGAGCATTTCCGATAATGGTCGATGCCACATGAGCGTCCTTCCTCATCAAGTAGCCGGCGTCGTCGGTCCACCTGCCGGAGGTGTTGTCACCGGAGACGCGGCTGGTGCCGGAGTTGCCGTTGTGCTCGGTGCGGGAACATCCTGACGTGCCGGCCCGGCCGCAACTTGCGAGGGCCTCGCACGTCGTTCCAATAGAGTGCGTTTCGCTTCGTCGGTGAAACGATCCAGAGGCAACGTTTCGCTGACAAAATTAATTTTCACCTCGCCAAACATCTCGGCATTCAAAGCAGTGTCGGACTGCACATTCACGCCGACGGTGGAAACCTTCGTCGAGGGCAACGCATACCCTGCATTTCCTCGGACGCCCCAATTCGAAGTTCGCGAAGGATCGTCAGCGACGGCGTAGTCGACTTTAGTTCGATCAGAGGCCGCCGCTCGAAAGCGCAACCGCGCGGAGATCGAACCGTCTCGCACCGCCACGCGATTCAGACCAAGGAGCACCATAGTCGCGAGCATTTGTTGCCGGCCCTGTCCTACTCGTGAGCGGGCCATTGGGACAAGTTGCTCTTCAATTATTTCGGGTGTCAGTTCTTCACCCTCCATCTGAAACTCTCTAAGCCACGCCGGAGAGCGAGGTTGATCGGCATCGTCTCCTTCGGCCGGCCTTGGCAGCAGCTTTGGTGATCCTGATAAGTCCAGAACGAGATCCTGTGGGTATTGTTGGACCAGCCAATCGCGCGCCTGGTTGAGAGTCACGTTGTCATCGGTAAATTGATCGGCGCTTTTAGACACCGCGCTGACCAAATCTGCATAGGCTTCCATTTGGCGAATCGACGCATCGACGATCGCGTCAAACGTGCCATGCACGAGGCTGGCGACGAAGTCAGGAAAATCGATTTCATCGCTGAGCGCGCCCGCCCGTTGGGCCAGCGTTTCGGTCGCGGCTTTTCGCGGCCCGGAAGTCTGCGATTGAGTCCCAATCGAATCCGGTTCACTTTCGCCGTTACTCCCAACCTGTCCGGCACGTCGACGCAGGTCGAGCGGCGTGCCGAGGCTTTGCGCGGCGGGTGGGTTCCCGCGTTGCATGTCTGGAGGTGGTGGTGGAAGTGTATCTTTCATGGGCCCTGACTATTGTTCCCAGCGGCTTGTACTTGAGTAAGTGCCATCGCCAAACAGGTGCAGCTCCGTAACCGCAATGGCATCCGATCCTATGGGGCGAGAGAAACGGTGATTGAACGTGATCAGTAACCCGGCCATACCCCCCGGGTGGACGATGCTGTCGTTCATAATGCGAGCCTCAACATCCAGTCCCAAACCGAAAGCATCGTTGGTTCCGACGTTGGCGATCCGGATGTTGCCAAGTGATGAGCCGTTGTATTGCCAATTCACCTCAAAGGCCGCACTGATGCGATCGGTGAGGAGATTCTCAATCCAGGGCCAACCCTCCAATCGAATGTTCTGCGCATTACGGAATGGGGGCATGGGATTCGGTACAACGTCATTCGGGTGCTTCAACCCATTGAATTGATCAAGGATCCAACTAATGTCTCCCTTGTTATTGGTGATCTTGTCGATAGCCACACCGGCGACAAAGGTAACGACTGTCGCAGTTGCGCCACCGTCCAATGCGCGAGCGCGCGGCGGTGGTGGCGGAGGTAACTCCGGAGCAGGCGTGTCTTCAGCGAGGGCCGCGGCCTGCGCTTGAGGCGCGCTTGTTGCCGACTGAACAAGCTGCATGTAGTGGTCCCAATTCCAAACTGAATTAGGACAGTCTGTATGCGTCGTCCGCGTATCGGCTTCTGAATGACCCAGGATGTGAGTGCGATCGATCGGAATGTTGTAGGTATCGCACAACCATCGCACGAGGGCGGCAGATGCGCAGTATTCGGCCTCGCTCGGCACCAGACCTCGCGGGTTAGCGATGTGCTCGATGCCGATGCTGTCGCGGTTAGCGGAACCGGCATGCCAGGCCTGATCGTTATGGCGAACCATCTGTACTACTTCGCCGTCCTGGCCCACGACGTAGTGTGCGCTGACAGTAATAGGTTCGTTTCGCCTGTTGCGTTGATTTGGATTTTGGAACCAACCCACAGTACCGCTGACCTTTGTTCCGCCGTCATTAATGTGGATCACGACTCGCCTGATGGTTCGCGTGGTGTTCCAGCGGCGATAATTCACAGGCGCTGCGGGGGCGAAACGGCTGGCCTGCGGATACTCCGGTGTTTCATTCAACGCGCGTGAGTAAGCCTGCGCGGATGCGGTACCAGTTTCGTCGTCAGGAATACCGCCTTCGATCCCCGGCCCATCGTCTTCGTATTCAGCCGGAGCCTCCATCGCATAACCTGTGGCTCCACTGCGACTCGGTTGACGGCCGTTTGTGCCTCCGGCGTGAAGGATTTGCAGATTTATGTAGGATCGGCTGCCGGCTCCTTCATACTCTCTCAGGAAATCCTGCCAACTGAGGATGTAACGACTACCGGTGTTGTGGGTAGGAAGATAGGCGCCCGGTGCACCGGGGGTGCCCGTGATTCGATCCCACGGATCAGTAATCCGCACGAAGGTATCCGAGCCATCGGGGGCGCCGTCGCTGTACATGCCCGTAACGACTATCGCGTGCAGGCCTGGTACCTCTGCGGCTACCCACAACGGTCCCGAACTGTCGAGCAACTGGCGAAATCCTTCTATCGTGTAACACTGTGGATTTTCGAAAACGAGTCCGAGGTCGTTGGCGAACTTTCCTACTTCGGCAGGATTGAGGCCCGTTGCGGTGGTGGAACCGGCAATCCGCGCAACGGTTTCAGGATTAAGAGACACCCGGTCTCTCCAACCGACTACCATCGCTCCTGATGCTGCCCAGCACGACTTGCCGGTGGGCTGGGGGATCGCTTCAACCTCATCCCAGTTGATCGAATAGGATTCATTGGACTGCGCTCTTGCGCGGGCTGGTTGCGGTTCCGTTCCCAGCGATAACGTGGGGCCCATGACTGATCGGATCCAGCGGATCTTTGCATCGGTTAGGCGGCAGCCATTGTTAAGTGTGCCGCTGAAAGCCGCTACGTGAACACCGACAAGGTGGAGCTCAACGACTGACATTTGCCGCTGCTCATCTTCACGTGCCCAAGCGTAGTAAACCGGCCCGCCGCTGGCGCCTGCGAGCGTTTGCAGGTTGTACTGGAAGGTCTCGTCATCTACCAGGCGGATGCGATCGCCATCGAGGTGTTGCCGATTCGGGTCGATTGTGGTGTTCACATGCGGATGTGTCTTCGACTCTGCGGAGTAACCGCAAACGATTATCGAACTCGGAAGGGATTGCCGCAGCTCTTCGAGGATTCCGAAGTAATACCCCGCAGGGGGCCGGTCGGGAACTGAGATCACTGCCAGGTCGAAGTCTTGGCTGCCTACCGTTCGCGATGGGTGAATGGTCCAGTTGGAAGACCAAACCCGGTAATTGCCGAACGGTCCGCTTAAATCCGCACCGCCATTCTTACCGGGAATTACTGTCAGCGAAGTCGCGCCTTCGACTACATGCGCTGCCGTCAGCAGGTGGTTAGGGCCGATGTAGAAGCCCGTACCGGCCCCACCATCATCGCGCACGATTTGGCAGATGGCCGAATGTGGAAAGAAACTGGTGTTTGGAACGCCGGCTATCCACTGGTTGTACCGGTTTTGAAAGTCGAGCTGCATGCGCAGAGCGTCCAGCGCGTTACCTGGTACGTAATCCAGTTGGACCACTTCGAGCGGATTCACAAATGATGCGGCCTGAGCAGTCACAGGCGTTTCTGTGGATGGTGCCGGCAATGGACCAAACCCGTCCTTGTAGTCAACCACCGGAGTTGAGGCGCTCGCCGGATTGCCGTTCGATCCTCCGTTGGTTCGCGCATCGGCGATTGGCTGGCTGCCGGGCATTGAAACATCGCCACCCCAATTCATATCGCTACCACCACTGTAGCCATCGCCCGCGCCCTGCCGGGTGGGCAGCACACGAACACGTTTGAGGCTGCGGCCGGTCAAGCCGGAAAGGTTCACATAGGCGCTGCCTTCGGATGGCAGTGTCGAGATCTCCGGGTTCGAAGCTCCATTCGGGTACGTGACCAGTGCGTAATACATCTTTTGTTGTCCGACAAAGCGTGCCAGTACTTCGGCCGGCAAAACGTACACCGCTTCGCCGCTTGAGATCGGTTGCAGCCCACCTGTCCGGCTTGAGTAAAAGTTACTGCGGGATCTTCTTGATTTTGCTTCCGGGCGGAATAAGGAAACATCGGCAGCGACTGCTACTTCATAACGCTTTTTCTCGCCATCCGTCTTAATTGTGAATCCGAGCATCGGGAATCGGTCGTTTACATCGGGGCGATTGGGTCGTATTTGACTTGGCATTGCGGTCTCCTTGGAAACAAAACCTCAGACAGTGTGATTATTCTCCGGATTCGCCTGCCGGCTGTTTACGCAGACTATTAAAACGGTGGTCGTAATTGGCGATTGACTGCTTTACCATTTCGATGGGATCTAACTCATCATCAACTTGCTGGATCGGGCCGTGCTCTGATTCAAACCTCTGCACCGCGTCGTCCAACAACTCCGAGAGTAACTTTGCATAAACCGGACCGGTGATAATGCGGCTATGCATTCGCGCCTCTGCATTTTCCGGGTGGTATTGGCCGAAGTCGAAAATGAATTCAAAGGCATTGTGTCCGACCTCGAAATAGTTGGTGTAGCGTGCCTCAAGATTTTTGGCCGTGCTTCCGGACTTGGTGCGTTTCGAACCAGGCATCTCGATGTCTAAATCTCCTCGCTGCGAGCTAGAGCAACTTCAAAGCCACAAGGACATCCCCTTATCACACGTAAAACTTAGGTAATCCGAGTTCAATCTGAAGAGGTGTAACATGTGCCTGTTACAGTCAGATTTGCGGAAGGAATAATGCGGAGTAGTGATCAGGATACGATGCGCGCTGAGAGCGTTTGTTACAGTTATTGTAACTTCAGGATGCGATGTGACATCGTCATTCGGATGTGCCCAAGCCCAAGGCTGGTTGCGTGATCTTGTATTTGGCGAGCTTCCGATAGAGCGTCATCCGCGACCAATTCAACTGGGCCGCAGCTTTACTCTTATTCCAATTTGTCTCAGACAAGGTTGAAACAAGGCGGTCTTTCTCGGGAACGGTTTTCACCACATAACCGGCAAAGATTTGACGGAACGACTCCGGCAGATCTTCCAGGACAATTGGACCATCCGGCGGGTCGATGAAGAGGGCCTCGACCAGGTTTCGCAACTCGCGTATGTTACCAGGCCAGTCGTAACTCATCAGACATTGCAGTAGTTCCTCGCTTGGCCTGCCCACGCGCACGCTCAGCTTTTCGTTGAACTGATCCAGAAAGTGATAGAGCAGGTGTGGGATTTCCTCTTTGCGTTGTTTCAATGGGGGAAGGAATAATCGAGCAACGTTCAGGCGATAGTACAGATCACTGCGGAACCGGTTTTCGGCAATCAACGGTTCGAGATCCCGATTTGCGGCCGCGATGAACCTGGCGTTAATGTTTACAACTCTTCGGCCTCCGAGCGGAAACACCTCACGGCTCTCAATCGCTCTCAGCAGCTTGGCCTGGGCCGCTAAACTCAAGTCGCCAATTTCATCGAGGAAGATCGTTCCACCCGCGGCCAATCTCATTTTTCCGAGATATCCCTCCTGTGCGCCGGTAAAGGCGCCGCGTTCATATCCAAAGAGTTCACTTTCTATCAGGGAGTCGGGTATGGCCGCACAGTTGATACATACAAAAGGCTGCGTGCTGCGTTGACTCGCATAGTGGATTAGCTCCGCCACGCGCTCTTTGCCGGTACCGGTTTCTCCGACGATGAGCACATTGGCGTCCGACCGAGCTACTTTTGGGATGTACTCCCGAAGCTCGTTCATTCTTTTGGAGGAGCTTATGAATGAATCATGCACGCAAATCTCCAGTGATGGACCAGACACGCTTGCGCGATAGCGGGATACGATCAAAACGCAAGGCGAGGCACTACTCACGAATCCGGGGTCGGTGCCTGAAAGGGAAGGCTTGATTCAACGAGACGAGAGGATTGCAGAGGCTCGGGGGTCAACCTTCAGATCAAGAACGAAGCGAAACTATGCCTGATCGGAACTAAAGTCAAATATCGAAATTCTAGTCATTCAAATGTAATGTAAAAGACAGGGGCATTCGTCACCGAAAAAGTTAAAAGACGCATTCGCCGCTCTCTTTCGCCTACTCTCGCAGAATGCTAAAATCTTTCCACTGATGACGACCGCGGAGCCAATTTCGGAGGAGCAGGAAGTCTTCCTCAAACACATTCAGAAGAAAGGCCTCAAGCGCACCTCCCAGCGTGACCTGATTCTCGACGTTTTTCTACGCACCGAAGAACATCTCTCCAACGAAGACCTCTACCGGCTCGTGCAAAAAGAAGATCCCGGGGTAGGGCAAACGACCGTTTATCGCACACTGAAACTCCTGACTGAAGCAGGACTGGCGCGCGAAGTCCGGTTCGGCGATGGACGCACGCATTACGAGCATAACTACAAACATCAGCACCACGACCACATGATCTGTTCCGAGTGCGGCAAGATCATCGAGTTCTACTCCGCTGAACTTGAAGCCATCCAGGACGCGATGGCCGCCAAGCACCGGTTTCAGATCACTCAACATCTATTGAGGATTATTGGGATCTGTGCCGACTGTAGACGCGCCCTGAAACAGAACGCACAATCTCAGGCGTCCTGAGCCCCCCTCCCTACTTTGCAAATCCCCTCTGCGTATCTCTGCGTATCTCTGCGTCTGGGCGGTAAATATGAAGTAAAGAGTATTAACCGCAGAGTCGCAGGGGATCGCGGAGATACGCGGAGTTGAAATCAGGGCACCACCCAAAACAACTCCCTTTGCCTTTCCCTCAACTAAAGGTGTAATTTCAGGTTGATACAGCACTGCCAACACGGGGGATTAGTACGATGAGTGTTTCGATCACGTTTGAACCGTCGGGACTAACGGAGTTGTTGCTCAAGGAACTTATCTCATTGATGCCGCGCGACGAATGGGCGTCTCTTGGGAGAAGGCTGCACGATCGGAAAAGCGAGTGCCCGTCGTGCCTCGTGTCAGTAAAGTCCGGCGCCAACATTGCTCTCCGCCGCCAAGCGCCGCCGAACTGAAACGAGACTGAGCGACGAACAGTTGGACCAATCGCTGCGGCTCGCTTGCCAGGTCAAACTCGAAAATCCCGGCGAAGTTGTAGTGATGCCAGTGCGGTAAACCCGGGCGGGGCGCAACGCGATACAGCGTCGGAGTTGCGCAAGAGAGTTCGGCGCACTGCCGCTTCAGCCAAAAGATCGCGACACTCGTTGCAGCTCGAAGCGATCACGATGTCCGAGGCGTTCGACTCCGCGATCGAAAAGCCGCTCGCTTTCGGCGCGAAGACAATGGACGCGCTCATCAACAAAGCGCGTGCAAAGAACATTAAAAAGTAATCAGTACTCCACAATGACCAACGGCAAGTCCCGCGATCATTCCCGGCATACGCACGAAACACTCTCACTCGTGCGTGCAGCTGCGTTCTGCTCGTCCATTCTCTTTGCGGCTTGTCCAAAGAACCAGAAACCGCCGCGACAACCACGCGTCGGGATGACGACAGGCTCGTCATCGAACGCGGCTGCCGCCGATCCCAACAGCATTCAACGGCGAACGAGCGTTGACCACGCCCGCAAACAGATCGAATTTGGTCCACGTCCGCCAGGCAGTCCGGAACTCGAAAAGCCCGCGCTTACATCGTCGACGAGTTGAAATCGTATCGTTTGACCGTCACCGTCGACGAGTTCACCGCAAAGACTCCGCAAGGTGAAAAGAAAATGGCAAACATCACCGGCGAAATTCCCGGTGAGACTAAAACGACGATCCTGATCGCCAGTCATTACGATACGAAGTTTTACAAGGACATGCGTTTGTCGGCGCCAACGATCCAGCGGCGTCGGTCGGCACGTTACTCGAAATCGCACGCGTCATCGGCAGCCTGCGCGAGAAACCAAAGCTCACGGTCGAAATTCGTGTTCTTCGACGGCGAGGAGGCTTTTTGCGAAGGTGGGACGATTGTGGCAACCGGCAAAATCCTGACAACACCTATGGCAGCCGTCATTACGTGTCGCAGTTGCAGGCGAAAAAGAAGTCGAGAGACACCGCCGCGATGATCCTGCTCGACATGATCGGTTATAAAAACTCGAACTCGGCCGCGACCCAACGAGCACCCGCTGGTTACAAGACATCATCTGGGAAACCGGACGCGAACTCGGCCACGCGAAGATCTTCGTCGATCGCGAAGAGGGCGTCGGCGGAGACGATCACGAGCCGTTTATCCGCGCCGGAGTAGATGCAGTCGATATCATTCAATTGAGTAGCTATCCACACTGGCACAAGGCCGACGACACAATCGACAAGATTTCAGCGCAAAGTATGAAGATCGTCGGCGACACGGTTTTGGCGAGTCTGCCTAAGATCGTGGCGCATATAACGAAAGAGACAGATGAAAAGAATCGCAGTAATCCCCGGTGACGGAATCGGGCCGGAAGTCGTGCGCGAAGCTGTTCGCGTAATCCAGCATCTTCAACAAACAAGAGGCCTCGAAGTCGAGTTAGTCGATTTCGACTGGGGCGCCGACAAATTTCTGCAGCGAAGGCGTGACGCTACCAGACGGCGCACTCGAAATGTTGTCGAACGAGTTTCACGCGATTCTCGCGGGCGCTTTCGGCGATCCACGCGTTCCGACAAACAAACATGCGGAAGACATCCTGCTCGGCATGCGTCGCGGACTCGATCTTTACATCAACCTGCGTCCCGTGCGTTTGCTTCACGAACGACTAACACCGCTCATCAATCGCAAGCCTAAAGAGATCGATTTTGTCGTCTTTCGTGAAAACACGGAAGGCGCGTATTGCGCCGCCGGTGGATTTCTTGAAACACGGAACTGCGGACGAGATCGCGCTCCAGGATGAGATCAACACGCGACGCGGAGTCGAGCGAATCATCGTCGCGGCGTTCGAGTACGCGCGCGCAAACGGCCGCAAAAAGCGTGACGATGGCTGACAAGTCGAACGTGCAGCGTTTCGGCGGCGATCTGTGGCAGCGCGTATTCAAGGAAATCGCCGCAGGTTATCCGGAGATCACGGCGAACCATCAATACGTCGATGCGATGGCGATGCACATGGTGCTCGATCCGTCGCAGTACCAGGTGATCGTCAGTAACAATTTGTTTGGAGACATTTTGACCGACTCGGCGCGGCAATTCAGGGCGGACTCGGGCTCGCTGCTTCAGGCAACATTCATCCAGGGAAAGTGTCCCTGTTTCGAGCCAGTTCATGGCAGTGCGCCGCCGCTTGCGGGAAAGGGAATTGCGAATCCAATTGGATCTATTCTGACTTTGGCGATGATGCTAGAATATCTGGGTTTCCAAAAGTTGAGAGATGAAGTTGAAGAAGCGGTGCGGACCGCAGTCTCGGCCAACGAGACGACGCGAGATTTCGGCGGGGAACTTTCTACAGAACAAGCGGGCGCGGCGATTATCGCGCGCCTTGGGCAGCAATAAAAGTGAAGTGTGTCTGTTCGAGAGTTGTCGAAACGCGTTCGGCGTTTGATTACTTAACGAACCCATTCACGAGAGCAATAGAAGTGGAGGTGTTATGACGAGTACCGGGAAAACTCACGACGAAAGCGATCGCAGTAATTGTGATAGTAGCGATGCTGGGGGCGGTGGGCCTTTCGCCGGTAATAATGGTGTTCTTCTTTGGAGTAATCTTGGTGATCTGGATCGTTGCCCGCCACACACAAACTCGCGAAGTCGAACGAATTTTCGATTTTTACGTCGCGGCGGACGCGATCCTTCGCGAAGAAGAGCGACGCTGGTACGGGTTCGAGATTGCAGAGGTCATCGAACAAGGCGAAAGCCTGCTCGAAATGATGCCCGACGCGCCGCCGTTGAATCACTTCGTCATCGGCGCGCTGTATCATCGCATCGGCAATCACCAGGCGACGGTCGAATATTTGTCGCGGTTGGTGGAAGACGAAAGTTACGACGAGGCACATCGCACGCTCCGTCACCGCAATTGCGTCGTTACGTTTCGATGTTGCGTCAGATCGAATATCACCCGTCAACTGCGCCGCAAACACTGGCGGCTGTCAGAAGTCTCGAACGCGCGCGACAGAAGACAGCCGGTAAACTACTGATGGAGAGCCGTGGTTTACTCGAGAACGAAAAGCAAACCGTTGCGCCACCTCGAATCGAAGTCGCAGCTTCGGAGAAGCACGAGCCGACCGCGATTGAGACGAAGTTTGCGCCATCGGTGCCGTTGAGTTTTATCTCGCCGCCACCGCCGATTTCGACAGTGCTGCACGACGTCTATCCGGAAGAGACGTCGGTTACGAATTAACATTTCGCCCCCGCGAGTGTCGCTTGTTTGAAACCCTGACAGCCGAAATCATCGCGATCGGGTCGGAACTCCTCGCGCCCGATCGCACCGACACCAACAGTCTCTGGCTCACCGAGAAACTCAACCGACTCGGCATCGAAGTCAAACTTAAGACGATCGTCGGCGACGACGACGCCCGCCTCGAAGAAGCTATCAAAGATGCTGTTCGACGATCGAAAGTCGTGATCACGACCGGAGGTCTTGGACCAACCGAAGACGACATCACACGCAAGATCACCGCCCGCGCGCTTGGGCGACGACTGTTGCTCGACGAAGTTGTGCTCGCTGAGATCCGGCAGCGGTTTCAGAGTTTTGGCGTGACGATGCCCGAGCGAAACTCGCGTCAGGCAATGGTGATCGAAAACGCTGAAGTGTTGCCGAACCCAAATGGCACAGCGCCCGGAATGTTTATCGATCACCAGGGGACGGCGATCGTGTTGTTGCCAGGGCCGCCGCGTGAGATGCGTCCGATGTTTGAGAATCACGTGAGTGAGAGACTCGCCGGGCGCGCGGGGAGTTTGCGTGTAGTGCGGCGGATGTTGCGTGTTGCGGGAATGGGGGAGTCGGCGGTTGACGAAAAGATCGCGCCTGTTTACACGCAGTACGCCAATCCGGTGACGACGATTCTGTTCAATCAGAGTGAGATCGAGATTCATCTGACGGCGCGAGGACGCACGGAGAAGGAAGCTACGGACCTGCTCGATCGGTTGACCGAACAGATTGAGGAGCGTTTGGGTAATGCGATCTTTTCGTTTGCGGGCGAAACGATGGAAGAGGTTGTTGGGTTGAAGTTGTCGGTTGGTGGTTACACATTGGCGGTTGCTGAGAGTTGCACTGGAGGATTGCTTGCGCAGCGTTTGACCGAAGTTCCGGGTTCGTCGAAGTACTTCATTGAAGGTGTGGTTACTTATGCGAACGATGCGAAGACGCGGTCGCTCGGCGTCGAGCCGATGCTGTTGATGGAGCATGGGGCGGTGAGTGCGCCAGTTGCGGAAGCGATGGCGGAGGGTATTCGCAAACGTGCTGAGACGGATTTCGGGTTATCGATCACCGGGATCGCCGGACCTGGTGGTGGAACTGATGAAAAGCCGGTCGGAACAGTCTTCATCGCCTTGTCCGATGAAATTCAGACTCGAACATCGCAAACTCCACCTGCCCGGCGACCGCCACCTCATCCGCTGGCGCGCCTCTCAAGCTGCACTGGACATGTTACGCAGACGATTGAGTTGAAAACGTTAGGGCATAGCCCGGACCAAGGGCGAAGCCCATGGTTGTAATGCTTCTCGACGGCAGGGCAAAGCCCTGCCGCACATCGGGCGGCATAGCCGGGTATGCGCAGTTTCGCGTCGGGATGTGCGAATCGAGATAATGTGGCGCGCTCGCAGCGGCTTCGCCGCCTGATGTGCGGCGACGGCTATGCCTCGCCGAGAGTCGGTTTGTTATCTTTGGGCTATGCCCTCTGTTTGCGCCAGTCTTCGACGAGGATGGCCCACCGTTCATGGTCGCGCCAGCGGCCGGAAACCTTCAGATAACGTCGCGAGTAGCCTTCCTTTACAAAGCCTGCGCGTTTCACGAGTGCAATTGACGGCGTGTTGTCCGGTTGGATGTTTGCTTCCAGTCGATGGAGTTTTAGCTTAACGAAGGCGTAACGCAGCATGAGTTGCAACGCCTCAGTCATGTACCCCTGTCGCGAGAACTCCTCTCCGATGTGATAACCGACATACGCACTCCGAAACCCACCATGAAAGATCTGGCTCAATGCGATCGATCCCATCACCGCACCATCCTGCGCACGGCAGATCAGAAAACACGCGCCATCCGGTTTCGAATTCCTATTCATAAACGCTTCGAACTGTTTCATCGTCGTCGGCGGCGACGCGAGCCCGCGATTAAGCTTCGCGCTGCGACGGTTCACAGCGAGAAACTCCGCGCCGTCGCTTTCGACCGGCAGACGCAGCACCACACGCTTGCCCTTGACTATCGTTTTCTCGTTCGGACTTGCTTCCCGCATGTGATAACGTGATCTGCCATTCACAAATCTCAAGGTGCGATCTCAATTGCGACTCTTGCTGGTAGTCATTATTGCATACCTGATCGGATCGATTCCGTTTGGTTACCTGATCGTGCGCGCCAAAGGCGGCGGCGATGTGCGCGACACCGGTTCTGGCGGCACTGGTGCGACAAACGTCTCGCGGCGTGCAGGTAAAGCGTTGGGCGTGGTCACGCTAATACTCGACGCTCTTAAAGGTGCGATCGCGGTGATCATCGCGCAATTAATGTTGAAAGGGGACGACCCGACGTGGCTGCCGGCCGCAGCAGCGATTGCCGTGATCGTGGGCCATGTATTTCCGGTGTGGCTCAGATTCCGCGGCGGCAAAGGCGTGGCGACGGGCGTTGGTGTTTTTCTAATGCTGGCTCCATTGGCAGTTCTGTGTTGCCGGCGTGATATTCGTCGCGATTGTTGCGCTGACAAAATACGTTTCGCTTGGATCGATCCTCGCGGCAGCGACGATCCCATTGTTCGTGTGGTTGTTTGCCCTGGAAGTCGATTTGAAACCGGTGCTGGCGGCGTCGATTACGGGTGCGTTGTTGATTGTGTTCGCGCATCGCGGAAACATCGCGCGATTATTGAACGGTACTGAGCCGCGCATTTCGGATCTGAAACGATGACGAAGCGAATAGCCATCATCGGCGCCGGAAGTTGGGGCACGGCGCTCGCGATTATCGCCGCCCGCGCCGGTCATGAGGTGACGATTTGGTCGCGCGATCCTCAGGTCGTGCATTCGATTAACAAACAGCGCGTCAACTCCCGTTACCTCACGTCAGCCTCAATCCCCGATGGAGTCAACGCAACAAACGACATTGACGCTGCCCTTCACAAATCATCGCTCGTGTTACTTGCCGCTCCTTCACACGCTGCTCGCGAGCTTCTCACGCAGATGTCACCAGCGCTTGATGAGTCGGCGATCATCGTGAGCGTTTCAAAAGGTATCGAGATCGAAACCGGCAAACGAATTTCAGAGATCGCGAAAGAGACCGTTGGTGACGAGCACCCGTTCGTTTGTCTTTCTGGTCCATCGTTCGCGAAGGAGGTGGTAATAGGTCAGCCGACGGCAGTCGTCGCGGCGAGCAAGGACGCGGCTGCAGCGCGAACAGTGCAGGCCGATCTGAGTTTTGAGAACCTGCGAATCTACACAAACGCCGATGTTGTCGGCACCGAGCTTGGCGGTTCCGTCAAAAACGTAATGGCAATTGCGGCAGGCATGACGACGGGCTCAGGACTCGGCTCAAACAGCGTTGCGGCCCTCATCACGCGCGGACTCGCGGAGATCACGCGCTTAGCCCGTCGCGAAGGCGCACAAATGGAAACTTTGATGGGACTCGCCGGCCTCGGCGATCTCGTTTTGACGTGCACAGGAAGTCTTTCGCGCAATCGATTCGTTGGCGAGCAACTCGGGAAGGGAACTTCGTTGGATGAGATTTCAGCCGGCATGAACGAAGTCGCCGAAGGGATCAAGACAACATTGGCAGTGAAGCAACTGGCCGATCGCGCGGGCCTCGAAATGCCAATTACAAATGAAGTAAAAGCCGTGCTTTACGACGGAAAATCCGTGCACGATGCTGTTTCGGAGTTGATGAGCCGCCCGTTGCGTGAAGAAGCATGATCATTGGTCATATATCATTTGACATTTGTCATTTCTCATTTTGAAAGCGTCACGGTCGCCGTAATAAAATGACAAATGACAAATGTCAAATGATATATGACCAATGACTTTCTGCTTTCTACACCATCTCAACTACATCACCGACGCGCACTTCACCCGGCGTCACAACATTCGCATAGATACCAAAATTCTGCTTTGCATCTTTCACGATCGAACGCAGGATGCTTGCGTCCTTCGGCAAATTCTTCTGCGCCTGGATCGTCATCCCACACCGCACAGTCGGAATCTCGCACCGTATTTCAACACTTCCAAGCCGGACCTTCCGCCCGCCCCATTCGCTTTCAATCAAGCCTTTAATCTGTGGTTCAGTTTCAATGAGAAAGTTTGGCCGAAAGCGTCGCACGTCCCAGGTCGCCGCCGGGTTTACGTTGCGCATGACTTCAAGCGACGACGTAGTCAGCGCATGAATCGGAAACGCACCGAAGTAGGTGCCGGGTGGCGAGGTGAACTCGAGTATTTCGGGCGGCAACGTCGAGATATCAGGAATCGGTTCGCCGGGTTCACGACTGAACGCTTCGCGCAACTCAGCGTTCGCCTTTCCGAAGCTCGTTAGCGCCGGCATCGCTGCACGAAACGCGCGGTACCGAGCTAGCTTCCCAAACACCTGCGCCAGCTTTGATCTACGCCGGTAGAATTCGAGATTCGTCGCGGGTTGGCGAGGCCAAAGTGAGACCGATCTCCCAAGCATCTCGGAAAGACGCGCGTTCACGTCAGTCGAGTCACTCGTCAATTCGACACCATCCGGAAAACGCATCACGACGTGAGGAATCGCGCCGTCACTCGGCGACTCGCGATATCGCGCTTCGCACTGCATCAACAGCGGAATGTACTTGCCGTTGGTAACCTCGCCCGTCGTTTCGTCGCGAATCGCCCACCCACGGTCGGCGCGAAGGCCGAGAGGGCCGACACTACACGACTCGAGCTGTTCGCCGCCCATCGTTTTCACGGCGTAACGCCAAATTTGTTTGACGGTTCCGATCTGCATTTTCTATATTCGCACGCGCTAGCCAGCGTCCACTCAGTGTCAAAAGTAAAGGAGCCTACCCAAATGTTCAAGACGTGGTGCGCGTCTCGTAAGAGTGTGATCCTCTGCCTGTTCGTTCTTTCCGCGATTTCGGTATACGCACAGAACCCAACAACGCCACCCTCCGAGTCCGATTTACTGCGGGCTTTCCAGTATCGCAGCATTGGACCATATCGCGGCGGTCGTTCAGCCGCGGTGGCGGGAGTTCCGTCGCAACCGTTCGTTTATTACTACGGCGGAACCGGTGGCGGCGTTTGGAAAACTACAGACGGCGGTATCAACTGGGAACCCATCAGCGACGGCTCGGTATTCGGCACCGGCTCCGTAGGCGCCATCGCCGTGTCTGAATCCGAGCCGAATGTGATTTACGTCGGCATGGGCGAGTCGCCGATTCGCGGAAACGTTTCGCACGGCGACGGAGTTTACAAATCAACTGATGCCGGCAAGACGTGGAAGCGTGTCGGTTTGGAAGACTCGCGGCAGATCCCGCGCATTCGCATCCACCCGAAGAACCCGGACCTGGTTTACGTTGCAGCGTTGGGCCATATCTTTGGACCAAACGATCAGCGCGGCGTGTTTCGTTCCAAAGATGGTGGCAAAACGTGGGACAAGATCTTCACGCGCGGCAACAAAGCCGGCGCGATCGATCTGGTTCTCGACCCGTCGAACCCGAACACGATGTACGCGGGTTTCTGGGAGGTTTATCGAAAGCCATGGACGCTGGAGAGTGGTGGACCAGGCAGCGGCATCTTCAAGTCAGTTGACGGCGGCGACACGTGGGCCGAGTTGACGCGTAATCCCGGTTTGCCGCGCGGCATGGTAGGTAAAGTCGGTATCACTGTTTCTCCTGCGAATCCCGAACGCGTGTGGGCCATCGTCGAAGCGGAAGACGGCGGCGTGTTTCGTTCAGACAACGCGGGGCGCACATGGACCAGGGTTAACGACGAACGCCGGCTGCGCCAGCGTGCCTGGTACTACACGCGCATCTACGCCGACACCAAAAACGCCGACACTGTTTACGTTCTGAACGTTCAGTTCTTCCGTTCGAACGATGGTGGACGGACTTACAGCACGATCGGTGTTCCGCACGGCGACAATCACGATCTCTGGATCGCGCCCGAAGATCCGAACCGCATGGTCCAAAGTAACGACGGCGGCGCGAACGTGTCGTTCAACGGCGGCCGCAGTTGGACCGAACAGGACCAGCCAACCGCGCAGTTTTATCGCGTCGCGATCGACAACGATTTTCCTTACAACATCTACGGCGCGCAGCAGGACAACTCGACAATGAAGATCGCCGAGCCGCACGATGGGCAACGGAATCGACACGAGCGACTGGCATGACGTCGGTGGCGGTGAATCAGGGTGGATTGCGCCGTCGCCAAAAGACTCAAATATCGTTTTTGCGGGTTCCTACGGCGGGCTTACGACGCGCTACGATCACCGTACGCGTCAGGAGCGCAACGTCAGTCCCTATCCGAACAACCCGATGGGTTCAGGCGCTGACGCTTTGAAGTATCGCTTTCAGTGGAACTTCCCGATTGTCTTTTCACCTCACGATCCCAACACGCTTTACGCCGCCGCGAATGTGCTTTTCAAAACTACGGACGAAGGCGGTAGCTGGCAGATCATTAGTCCTGATCTCACGCGCAACGACAAATCTAAACAGGGTGCGTCCGGTGGTCCAATTACGAAAGACAACACGAGCGTCGAGTACTACGCGACGATCTTTGCGCTGATGGAGTCGCCGGTGCAGGCGGGAATCATTTGGGCAGGCAGCGACGATGGACTGGTCCATCTATCGCGCGACGGCGGTAAGAACTGGTCAAAGGTGACTCCGCCGGAGAGCATGATGCCCGAGTGGATCCAGATTAATTCGCTCGAAGCGTCGCCACACGATCCGGGCACGGCATATCTCGCCGGCACGATGTACAAGTGGGACGACAACAAACCGTATCTCTATCGCACGAGCGATTACGGCAAGACGTGGAAGAAAATTACCAACGGCATTCCCGACACCGCTTTCACGCGCGTCATCCGCGAAGACCCAAATAAGCGCGGGCTGCTTTATGCGGGAACGGAAACCGGAATGTACGTGTCGTTTGATAACGGTGACCGCTGGCAGTCGTTGCAACTCAATCTGCCGGTTGTGCCAATCACGGATCTCGTGGTCCATAAGCGCGAGAAAGAGCTCGTGGTCGCGACGCAGGGAAGATCGTTCTGGATCCTCGACGATCTGGCGCTGTTGCATCAAATCGTGGATGCGGGTGGATTCAACTCCGTCTCCAAGACGCAACTCTTCAAACCGAAAGACAGTTATCGCACGCAGGGCGGTGGTGGGTTTCCGCTGCCTGCTTCTGCGACCGTCGGCAGTAACCCGCCGAATGGAGTTGTCGTCTACTATTCGTTGAAGGCGAAGCCGACGACTGATCTCGAGCTCGAATTCCTCGACACGGCCGGTAAATCGATTCAGAAATATACGGCCAGATTACCCAAGCCAGGTGAGGGGGCAACAGCGGCGCCGGCGGCTGCTCCCGGCGGCGGAGGTTTTGGTCCACCGGGCACACCGCCACCGCCGACGAATGTCGGACTCAATCGTTTTGTTTGGGACACGAGATACGCCGATGCCGCTCGGTTCCCGAACCTGATCTTGTGGGCAGGCGAGATGCGTGGTCCAAAGCTGTCGCCCGGCACTTATAAGGTGAATTTGAAGGTCGACGGTCAAACGCTGACGCAGAACTTCGAAATAAAAACCGATCCGCGTTTGAACATTACCGCCGCGGACTATGCGAAGCAGACCGAACTCGGTTTGAAGATCCGCGACAAGTTGACTGAAACGCACAACGCAATCGTACAGATTCGCGAGGTGCGAAGGCAGGTCGAAGACTTGTTAAAACGCGTTGCCGGTCAGCCGCAGTTCAAAACGGTGAACGATGCAGGTACTACGTTGAATAAGAATCTGACGGCGATCGAGGAAACGCTATATCAGACGAAGAACCAGAGCAACCAGGATCCGTTGAACTATCCGATCCGGCTCAACAACAAACTGGCAGCACTGGGAGGTGTCGTCGGTAGTGCGGAAGCGGCGCCGACTGCGCAGTCGTATGCGGTTTACGACGAACTGGTGACGCAGATCGACGCGCAGTTACAAAAACTCGCGCAAGTGATGAAGACAGACGTCGCGGCGTTCAATCAACTGGTGCGCGATCAAAATATTCCCGCGGTGGTGGTAAAGTAATTTAGTGCTGATTGTCAGTAGTCAGTTGTCAGTGGTAATTCGCTGAGCATCGACGGACTACTGACTACGAACAACTGACCACTGACTAACCATGGATCAAAAACCAGTTACCACCAAACAACTTGCGACGTTAACGCAGGCGAAGTTGACCGGCGACGAAACGATCGTCGTCACCGACGTGAGTCACGATTCGCGCCGGGCGGGCGCGGGTGCTCTGTTCGCCGCAGTCTCGGGCGCGGTGTTCGATGCGCACAAGTTCGTTCCGCAAGTCATGTCACAAGGCGCGGCCGGCGTGTTGTCTGAACGCCCCGCGCCGGAAGACTTCTCGGGCGTGTGGCTGCAAGTCGAAAACATCCGACGCGCGATGGCGCTCGTTGCGGTTGAAGTTCAACATCACCCCTCCCGCGAGCTTCAACTCGCGGGCATCACTGGCACCAATGGAAAAACCACGACGGCGTATCTAATCGCCTCGATTCCCGAAGCAGCCGGCGAGCTGGTCGCGATGACAGGCACGGTCGAATACCGGCTCGGTAAAGAGAGATTCAAAGCCGATCGCACCACGCCGGAAGCGCCTGACATGCAGCGACTGCTCCGTCAAGCGGTAACGATCGGCTGTCGCACTGCGGTGATGGAATGTTCATCGCAGGCAATGGATTTTCATCGGTGTGACGAACTTGAGTATGCAGTCGCGGTGTTTACAAACCTCACGCGCGACCACCTCGACTATCACCAGACGATGGAAAACTACTGGTACGCGAAACAGCGGCTGTTCGACGGACGTCTCGGCACTCGCCCACGCAATTCAGTGATCAATGTCGACGATCCTTACGGCGTTGAGCTCGCAACTTCACTCGAACGAGACGGACTAAGAGTCATTCGCTACGCCGTTAACGCTGCGGCCGACGTATCTGCGCACGACGCGGAGTTTTCGTTGACTGGCATGCGCTTTCGACTGAAGACTCCCGCCGGTGAGCGCGACTTTCGTTCACCGCTCGTCGGTCCACCACACATTTACAACACCCTCGCGGCGGTTGCGAGCGGGCTCGCATTGGGTTACTCGCTCGATGTGATCGCAACCGCGCTCGAGAGTTGCACCGGCGCGCCCGGTCGTTTCGAACGCGTGGCCCACAATGGCGACTTCTCAGTCGTAGTTGACTACGCGCACAGTGACGACGCGCTTTTGAACGTATTGCGCACAGCGCGCCAAGTGGTCCAGGGAAAGATCATTACCGTGTTTGGCTGTGGCGGCGATCGCGATCGCTCGAAGCGCGCTCCGATGGGCGAGGCGGCGGGCAGTTTGAGCGACGTTGTAATTCTTACTTCGGACAACCCGCGCACTGAAGATCCCGAACAGATCCTCTGCGATGCTGAAGAGGGAATTCAGAAAACCGGCAAACCGTACCGGAAGATCGCCGATCGCACCGAAGCCATCAACCAGGCGATTTCCGAAGCTCGAAGCGGCGATCTTGTTCTGATCGCGGGCAAGGGCCACGAAGACTATCAAATCATCGGTCGTGAAGTGTTTCACTTCGACGACAAGGAAGTTGCCAGAAACGCACTGGCGCAAAGAGGCTAATCAGTGCACATCCTGGCTTTGATCGTTGTATCGGTTTTTCAGTTATACGGAACACCAACAACGATCGCGAACATAAAGAATCTCGGCATCAACGAAAGCAGCGGTTTAGCTGCTTCCCGATCGAATCCTGGCATTTACTGGACGCACAATGATTCCGGCGATGAACCATTCGTCTACGCGTTCGACGCAACTGGTGAATCGCGCGGGGTCTTTCGTATTACAGGCGCCCAGGCGCGTGATTGGGAAGACATGGCTGTTGGACCAGGACCTCGACGCGGTCAATCGTATCTCTACCTCGGCGATATCGGCGACAACGACCAAAAGCGCTCGGAAATCGTGGTCTATCGCGTTCCCGAACCGAAGCCCACGGCGGCTGACAAGGATTCGAGCAGACGTTTCCCGCAAACAACCGCAGCGAGCGACGCGATTCGTCTGCGATATCCGGATGGCAAGTTCGACGCCGAGACACTGATGGTCCATCCCACCAGCGGTAATCTTTACATCGTTACAAAAGTGATGCTCAAGAATGCGACCGTGTACGAAGCACCCGCACCACTCGTTGCCGGAAAAGTGATTACGCTGAAGCGCATTGGTGATATCAAAGTGCCAAGTCTGATCGGCGGCGTGCTAACGGGTGGCAGTATTTCCCCCGACGGGCGTCGCGTTGCGCTTTGCGACTATCTACAGGGTTACGAAGCGGTGCTGCCTCGGGCGAGCAAAAACTTCAATGACTTATGGAAGCAGACATTTACCGCGTTCAGGTTGGGAACGCGCGAACAAGGTGAGGCGATCGCGTATCGCGCCGACGGCAAAGCATTATTGGCTACGAGCGAAGGAAAACGCCCGCCACTAATTCAGGTCGAATTGCGTCTCGTCAACAGCCAGTAAATCGGCAGTCCCAGCAGGATCAGCCCCAGACCAATGCCTGATTGTCGCGGATGGTTCGAGATCGTTTGCACGATCAGCCATGCCGACACGACGAGGAAGATGATCGGCACGTATGGATATCCCCACACGCGATAGGTGCGCTCGGCGTCCGGCAAACGTTTGCGGAAGATGAAGACCGACGCGGCGACGAGTGCATAAAACAACGTGAGCGCGAAAATCGCGTAGTCAGTCAACGTGTCGAATGAACCGGAGAGCGCGAGGACGCTGGCCCAAAACGCCAGCACGATCAGCGATTTCAGGGGGACGTGCGTACGGGGCGAAACTTCCGCCAGACCCTTAAAAAACAAACCATCACGCGCCAATGCGTATGGCAGCCGGGCGGTTGCCAGTATCGAAGCGTGCAAAGCGCCAAACGACGAAGTCATCATCGCGGCCGCCATGAGTGTCAGTACGACAGCGCCTAACAATCGTCCCACGACCTCCGCCGCTACCGATGACGATTCGGGCACGCTGGCAATCTCAGTCGGCGTGAGCACGTGGTAGTAGCTGAGGTTGACGAACAGATACAGCGCCATCACCAGCAACATGCCACCGATCAACGCGAGCGGCAGATTGCGTCCCGGGTTCTTCACCTCGCCGGCCATGAACGTGATGTTGTTCCAACCGTCGTAGGCCCAGAGCGCGCCGATCATTCCTGCCGCGAACCCGGCGAGGCCCCCGGTCGTCACCGAAACGTTTTCACAGGTGCCACCCGAGTTGACGAGCGACAAGTTGCCCCAGTCACCGCCCGTATAAAAGAACGCGCCAAAACCAACGGCGAGCAATAGCAGAATCTTCAATCCGGTCAGTACGGACGCGACACTGCCGCTGAAACTAACCGCAGCGCAGTTGATGATCGTCGTAATAATGATCGCGCCCACCGCCACGAGCTGTAGGTATTCAAAAGTAAGAACAGTACCCCACGGTAACGGCACTTCCAGGAACGGAGTTCTGAGTCCGCCGCGAATCAGATCGTTGAGGAAGATCGCGAAGCCCACCGCGAGTGCGGCCGCTGAAGCTGTGCGTGCGAGAAAGAACTGGGTCCAACCGTAAACAAACCCCATCGCACGGCCATAAGCGTCGCGAATGATGCCGTACTCACCGGCAGCGCGCGGCATCATCGCCAGTAACTCCGCGTAAGTGAGCGCTCCCGCAATCGACAGCAAGCCTGCGAACACCCAGATCGCCAATGCTTTTCCAGGGCTGCCGACGTTACACGTAACCACTCGCGCTTTCAGAAAAACGCCCGTGCCAATGATGTTGGCGACGTTGACGGAGATGGCCGCGATCAGTCCGAGACCGCGGATCAATTGAGTGTGTTCAGTTTGCACAGTGTTAGTCAGTGGTCAGTGGTCAGTGGTCCGTAGTAGCAGTCGTAAAACGACTTACAACTGACTACTGACAACTGACTACTGACAAAGTTAATAACCAACGTCGCTCGTGATCAGATCTTCGTAATTGTCTCGTCGTCTAATCAGTTCGGCCTTGCCGTTCTGCCGAATCAAGACTGCTGCGGGGAGAGGTCGCCCATTATAGTGAAACATCTGGGCCAATGAATATGCGCCGCAGTTTAGCAACGCCAGGACTTCACCCGGCGCCACGTCCTCAGGCAGCTTGCGATAGTCAGGTAAACGACCTTCGCGCTCGATATCGAAATAGACGTCGCCGGAATCACACAATGGACCAGCCACCTTGTAATCGCGAGCATAAGGCTCACCGGCACGCGACGCTGAAATCAGATGGTAGTACCACTTGTAGTTGTTCATCGAGAGCATGATGTTGTAACCGGCGTCGGTCAGTAACCAAACGTCGCCGGTTTCCGGACGGCTCTTGATGTTGCGCACAGTCGTGAGCACGAGGCCGGCATCGGCGATTACACTGCGTCCCGGCTCTAGAACGATCGTAACCTTATCGAGCAGATGTTCGGCATTCGCCGCCCGCGCGGATTCACGCGCGACTCGAAGCGCTTCTTTCAGCACCGCAGCAGGCTCGAGCTCCGCGCCCAGCATGTCGCGTTCGTGTTCGGGAAGCTGGTCTGCCTGCGTGCGATCGCGCAGGTAATTCACGGGAATCCCGCCGCCGAGATTGATGTGTTCGAGCGTGTGTCCGGTCTCGTTGTGGATCGCGACGAGGTGTTCCCACATGCTGCGAAATGCTTCGGCAAACGGTTCGACGTCCGGTGTTTGCGAGCCGACGTGAATGTGAATGCCGCAGACGTGAATCGTGTCTTGTTTTTCAAGTCCACGACGAAACGCGTCGAGTACTTCACTTGACGAGATGCCAAACTTCGACGTCAACAACGCGGTCTGCAAACCGAGATGCGAACGTGTTCCGATCTCTGGTACGAGCCGCAGCGTGACGCGCGCTGGTGGCACGTCTTCGCCTTGCGCTCGTAAACGTTTTACTGAGGCGTCAACGAGATCGATCTCGTAAATCGAATCGACGTTGATCGCGTAGATCCCGGCGCGCACCGCGTCGTCGATTTCTTGATCTGACTTACTGGTGCCGTTGAAGATGATCTGATCCGGATGAAAGCCGACGCGCAGCGCTTTGAAGAGCTCGCCGCCGCTGTTGACCTCGACGTCGATGCCCGCGTCGAGCACGGTCTTCAGGATCGCCATGTTCGAGTTGGCTTTTGAGGCGTAGCAAAACTTGATGGGCCGATCGACGACGCTGGCTCCGTATTGCAGGCGCGCAATGTTGTCGCGGATACGTGGTTCGGAGAACACAAAAAGAGGGGAATCGAATTGTCCTACGAGGTCCAATGCATCGGCGCCATTGATATTTAAATGGCCATCGCGCACCTCCAGGTAACCGGAGATGGACCAGGCAGGACACGAGATAGCCATATCAGTGCTGATCTGTGTCATCGGTGAATGGTTTATGTATGAACTGTTGTCTTAATTTGACTTAGTGAAATTGTAGCTTAGCGTTCCTGCAACCTTGACCGGTTCGCCCATCAGTGTCGTTGGAGAGAACCTTGCCAGCCGCGCGGCACTGACGGCCGCAGCTTGCAGGTGTTGCGGACCGGATACGGCTTTGGCGTCGATCACCGCTCCGTTTTCGTCAATCAGGACCTGGACCAACACCACTCCGGTCGCCTCGGCTGAGGCGACTTCAGGTTGCGGCAGATATATCGCTTTTCCGTTCAGCATGCCGCCATTGATTGGCTTCTTACCCTCCGGCTGCTTACCTTCGGGCTTGTTGGTGTTGTTCGCGTTGTTGCCCGCGCTGCCTGTTGGGTTTTCGGTGTTGCCTTCGCTTCCCGCGGGAGCGTTTGGATCTAGAGTTTTTTCCTGCGCGTTCTCTCCGGTCTGTCCTTGAGCATTCGGCTGCTCTCCGGCCGCGGCGATCTTCGGTTGTTCAACCTGTCGCTCCGGAAGTACGAACGAGGTGAAAAACTTCTCTTGCATCTCTTCGTCCTTCGGATTCAACGAGACGACAACGTAAAAGCGCTTTCGCGTCGCAAAAGCGTGCGCGGTACCGCTAAGCTCGCCGATCGATACTTTGTACTGTCGTCCGGTGTGACCGTGAAACGGGCGGCTACTCACCAAAACAAGTTTCGTTAACGCGGTATCTTTCGTTCGCACCTTCGGCGGAAAGTAGTCTTTGAACGCATCGATGTAAGAATTAAAGCGGGCGAAGTCGGAGTACTGTCCCGGTGTCGACTTGATGCCGCTCAGCGAAACAATCGCGAACACCGGTCCGCCTGCTTTCGTCGCGAGATACGAGCGCGCATTCAATTCCATCTTGTGATACGGAAACTTTGTGGTTTCTGTGGTCGGGTTTTTGGGCATCGAAACGGTGAATTCTTCGCCTTCGGGACTGATCGTTTCCCATTCGGCCCAGTCACCGGCGCTTTTTTTTACCTGTCCGGACACTGCGAACGCTGCCAGCATGACGACGGCAAGCGCCCAATGTAGACGACGGAAATACATGTCATTTACCTCCTCAGGTTTTAGCGTTTGACCACGTGGAAAGTTAATCCGTTTTTGGACTCTAGTCTGCGCCTCGCGGGGCTGTCAAGCGTCGTTATGGTCAGTAGTCAGTAGTCCGTTGTCAGTTGTGCAATTAATCGACTGACCACTGACAACTGGCTACTGACCACTGACCGATTTGGCTCTATCAGTTTCCACGAGAACTCGCCGCAAAATCTTCCCGGATGCAGATTTCGGGATCGTATCGACAAATTCTACATATCGAATCCGCTTGTACGGCGCGACCCGTTCCGCGACAAATTCCATAATCGCCTCGGGCGCTGAAGCCTGTCGCAACACGATGATTGCCTTCGGGTACTTCACCAGCTTCTTCGTCAGGGCAGGGAATTACCGCAGCGTCCGCAACGCACGGATGAGTCACCAACACGGCTTCCAATTCCGCCGGCGCCACCTGCAAACCCTTGTACTTAATCAGCTCCTTGGCGCGATCGACGATAAAGAAGTGCCCGTCTTCGTCTGCATAACCGATGTCGCCCGTGTGCAGCCAACCATCGGCGTCGATCGTATCCGCGGTCGCTTCCGGGTTGTTTAGATAGCCCTTCATGATTTGTGGACCACGCACACACACCTCGCCTCGCTGTCCGGTTGGAAGCGTTTCACCATTTTCGAGATCAATGATCTTGCATTCGGTGTTCGGTGCGGGCACGCCGACTGAACCAAACTTGATAATGTGTGGCGGCGCTGGAGACGAATGAGTTACGGGGCTTGTTTCCGTCATGCCGTAACCCTGTCGCACGCTGCAACCGAGACGTTCCATGCAGGCTTTAGTTAAATCTTCGCCGAGTGGCGCGGCGCCGGAGAATATCGTGCGCAACTTCGGCAGCCGGTAGTTGTCTACGACAGGATGTTTACTAAGTGCGAGCACGATCGGCGGTACGAGGTGCGCGAGACTGACGTCGTAGTCCTGCGCGGTTTTGAGGAACGACTCCAACTCGAAGCGCGGCATCGTCACGATGGTCGCGCCGGTGTAAAGCCCCATGTTCAGCACTACGACGAGTCCGTAAATGTGGAACAACGGCAAGACGCAGATCAGAGTGTCCGTCTCGAAGAAGTAACAAAGACCTTCCATTTGACGGATGTTGGCGACCAGGTTGTGATGAGTGAGCATCACGCCTTTTGGCAAGCCCGTGGTGCCGCTCGAGTAGGGTAGGGTGACAAGATCTTCGTGCGGATCGATCTCGACTTGTTCGGCGCGCCCGTTGTCGACAAGCAGCGAAGAGTATGGCGTCGCACCCTCCGCTTCGCCGAACACGAACAGTTCTTCGATGCCGGCGTCGTCTGCGGCTTCGCTCGCTTTCTGCATGAACATCGGGATCGTGACGAGGAAGCGTGCGCCGGCGTCTTTCAGTTGATGCGTGATCTCGTGTTTGGTGTAGAGCGGGTTGATTGGCGTTACGATTCCGCCGAGCGTAGCGACAGCATGAAAGACGACCCCATAGTCCGGGCAGTTCGGGCTCAATATTCCGAAGACTTCGCCTTTCTTGAAGCCACGTTGCTTCAGGTTGTAAGCGACGATGGCGATTGAATCCGCCAGTTGCGAATAAGTAATCGTCCGGCCCGACGGACCATCGATGAGCGCTGGCTTATCAGGAAGTTCGTTAACTCTGCGGAGAACCAGAGGCGTCAGAGCGGTCTCGGGGATCTCGACATCCGGGTAGGGGCCTTTGATTATCATGTCATTTGTCATTGGTCATTTGTTTTCCATCGGTCATTTGCCATTGGCTATGTGGAGACGAGCTTGAAGCTTAGGTTAGCACAAATGACAAATGAAAAATGTCAAATGACCAATGACCAATGACCAATGATTCGGTGGTACAGATTACACAGATCCTTGTAATCTGTGAACCAGTATGAAATACATATTCGCATGACTCGGCCGCTCAACATTGTCTGCCTGGCGACCTATTTCAAAGGCGCCGACTTTATTCGCGAATGCAAGGCCCACGGGTGTCATGTAGTCCTGGTTACAAAAGAGAAGATGCTGCGCGAGGACTGGCCGCGCGAGAGTCTCGACGACTTGATCGCCGTGCCGAACGATGCGGGTCCGGCGTTGTTTATCGATCTGCTCGCGTTTTTGGCGCGCAATCGCCGGATCGATCGTGTAGTGGCGCTCGAAGAGTTTGACGTTGTAACGGCGGCGTTGATGCGCGAGCATCTTTGTTTGCCGGGATTGAGTAGTTCGCGGTCGAAAGTTTTTCGCGACAAACTTTCGATGGCAGTGCATGCGTCGAGTGCGGGGATCAATGTGCCGGAATTTGTGCCCCTCGTGAATCGCGAGGAAGTGACTGACTTCATGGACCGCGTGCCCGCGCCGTGGATCATTAAACCGCGGTCGGATGTGTCGGCCATTGGCATTCGCAAGGTGTCTGAGGCTGGCGACGTCATGCGCACGATGGATGAGATGAACGAGCGCGAGAACCTGCGCGAGCGTGCGTCTTACTATTTGTTGGCGCGGTTTGTTGCTGGTGAGGTGTTTCACGTTGATTCCGTAGTTAATGATGGGAAGGTCGTGTTTGCGGGGACGAACCAGTACGGACGACCGCCGATGCAGGTGGCCCATCAGGGCGGAGCTTACATTTCGCGAACGCTGGAACGCGGTTCGGCTGATGAGCGAGCACTGCTCGACGCGAATAAGAAACTCGTGAAAGCGCTCGGGTTGGAACGTGGCGCCACGCACGCCGAATTCATCAAGAGCGACGACGACGGCAAGTTCTATTTTCTCGAGATTGCAGCTCGCGTTGGTGGCGCGTACATCGCGGAAGTGCTCGAGGCTGCTAGCGGTGTGAACCTGTGGCGCGAGTGGGCCAGGTTGGAACTTTCAGACGGAAAACCCTCGACAAAGATCCGCCCAACGCACAAGGAATACGCCGGCATCATCCTCTCACTTGCCAAACAGGAACAACCCGACACGTCGTCTTACGTCGACGCAGAGATCACGTATCGCGTCAAGAAGCGCTACCACGCAGGCCTTATCGTCCGCTCCCCTCAACTGGCCCGCGTCAACGATCTCCTCTCGTCTTATTCTCAACGTTTCGCGGACGACTTCGTCGCCGTCGCTCCACCACCCGAACGCCCGGAGTAAACGCTCATATGAGAATTTTCCGATATCGTCGGTTTGCTCTATTACTCATAATTCTTTTTCTGGTCTCCTGTAAGCAACGCAGCATTGCGGAGTTTATTTCGGTGAAAGCTCCCATCGTTGCGCTCACGCACATTCGCGTAATAGATGGAACCGGCGGTCCGGCCAGGGAGGACCAAACGATCATCATTGAGTCAGGACGTATTACTTCCATTGGTCCAACAGCAGACGTCTCCGTTCCAGCATCGGCTACTTCGCTCGATCTTAGTGGCCATACCGCAATACCCGGCCTCGTCGGAATGCACAACCACCTTTTTTATGAAACAGGCTTTGGCACGAATTACGTCAATGCACCTGAGAGTTTTGCGCCACTCTATCTCGCAGCGGGAGTTACAACAATTAGAACGGCCGGCGCACTTACGCTCAGCAATGACCTGGAGGTGAAGAGATCAGTTGAGAACGATGAGTTGGCGGGTCCAAAGATTCATGTCACCAGTCCTTATATCGACCAGGTCGGCGGCAAGGTTCTGACGCCCGAAACACTGACTAAAGCGGTCAATGATTGGGCCGATCAGGGTGTAACCTCATTCAAGATCTACGAGAACATCACTCTCGCAGAGCTTAGGTCTGTCGTCGATGCTGCTCATAAGAGAGGACTCAAAGTTACCGGGCATACGTGCGCCATCGGTTTCCGCGAAGCTGCGCGGGCCGGCATCGACAACCTCGAGCACGGACTCGCGGCGGATACCGAGTTCTTTCCAAAAAAGAAAGCTGACGCGTGCCCGCCTAGTAGTGAGTGGTTGCCGCATTTGGCATCCCTTGATGTGATGAGCGAACCGGTGCAGGACATGATTCGAGAACTGGTCCAGCAGCGAGTTGCTGTCACCTCGACGCTCGCCATTTTCGAAACCTTCGTCGGCGAGAGTTTCGAGCTCGATTCGAGGATGAAGGATGTTCTTACTGAAGATGCCTATGCTAAGTGCGTTTCTCGTTTGGCTGAATACAAAAGGGATCCGCGTTGGTCCAGAGTTTGGGAAGTCGTGCTGAAGAAGGAGATGCAGTTTGAACGCGAGTTCGTCAAAGCGGGTGGCTTGTTGATGACGGGAGTTGATCCGACGGGGTGGGGCGGCGTCATCGCGGGCTTTGGCGATCAACGCGGGTTGGAACTTCTGGTAAAAGCGGGTTTCACTTCTGAAGAAGCTATTCGTATCGGTACATTTAATGGCGCGACATTTCTCGGTGAAGGCGATCGCATAGGCACGCTCGGAGCAGGCAAACAGGCGGATATCGTTATCGTTCGCGGCAACCCCGCGTCAAACATCGCCGCCATTCGCGAGGTACAGATGGTTTTCAAGGACGGCATAGGTTACGACCCCGCGAAGTTGATCGAGTCGGTGCGTGGGCTTGTTGGGGAAAGCTAGTTTGGGCCGTCAAACAAAGCCACGGATTAGTAGTGTCTTAGTTTGCCAAGTGTGCTCTGAGTAACTCGGCGGTCTCTGCGTAGCAAGATCGCAGAATCTTGTTTTCTTGAGAGACTTTTCTTGACTTCTTCTCTGCGGCCCTCTGCGTATCTCTCGGCGGCTCTGCGTTGAAACTGACTTTACCGCAGAGATCGCGGAGGACCGCAGAGGACCGCAGAGATCGCCGACGACCGCTGGAGTGCGCCGAGAAGCAGGAGGTTCCATGCCAGCACAGACGACCACAACTGTGACAGTCAACTCCTTAGCCCTTTGCTTGTTGCTACTTCTCGTCACCTCAGCGTTTGCACAAACTTCCGCTCCTTCTGACGTTCACGTAAAACTAAGTCTCGCGAATGCGAAGAGCGTCTACCGAATGGGCGAGCCAATTAAGCTCATAATGGAGTTCACTGCCGACCGCGAAGGCTATATCGTTGAGATCCTGCCGGACGCTAAAGAGCCGGGGCAGGATACGGTTGTTATTTCACCTGAGTTTGGTGTCTCACATTGGCTTGATGAAATGACGGCTGGAAGTCGATACGCCAGGGACTTTTTTTCCACACAGGATCTGTCTAACGTACCGCAGCGGGTTGAGCTCATTCTCAACGATACTTTGAGATTCGATACTGCTGGTCGTTACACAGTCAGTGTAACAACTCGCCGAGTTTCGAAACGCTCATCTGCTCGACAATTTCGCGTCACAACGAATGCGATCACTTTCGAAGTTGAGCCAATGAGTGAGGCTGATGAGGCCGCAGAATTAAAGCGTCTTTCAGATCTGCTGGCTGCGAGTCACAACTGGCAGACTGACGAGGAAACTGCGAAGCAGTTGTCGTTTCTTACCGGTGATCCGTCGACTCGCGAGAAAGTGCGGCGTTTCCTTAACCCGGAACAGCAAGGTGGAAACTACCAGTCGCACATTTGGTACGGATTGTTTATCGCTCGCAATCGTCAGTTGGTCCTGAAACTCCTTGAAGCCGGTTTGCGCGATCCTATCACGGCCGTGAGTTCGCGATTGCTCCACGCGGTAACAAAGCTGCGATTGTTAGTCACAGACGGCGTGAGAGATAAACCTGTCGTTGTGACTTCCATGCTGAGCCCGTCGGAGGAAGATCCTCGTGCTCGTGAAATTCGCGATGCGTATGTCGTCGAGTTGTCATCGGGCCTGGCCAAACGAAAAGACAAGGCTTTGACAACCACGGCCATAACCATCGTCTCCAATCCGCCGAAAGATCCTCAGGCGGCGAGCGCTGGTTCGCGTGAGGCGCGACGCATACTCATGCAAGAGTACGACACGTTACATCAATACGATCAGGACTGGCTTTTAAGGCAGGACTGGGTGGAGTTGCGCGATCGTTCCATGATTCCTGTTTTCAAGCGGGCGCTTTCGACTGGTCCTGGTACCGGTCAGAGGCCCCTCCACGAGGCCGCGCTGAAGTTATTGATTGAGGTGGCGCCGGATGAAGTACGTCCATTCGTTGTCGCGGAAATACGCGATCCTAATTCGTTTGTCGATGTGAAGTTGTTGGGCAGTATCGAGGCTAAATCGCTGCCGGAAACCGATGCAGTTTTGCTCGAACAGATTCGACGCTTTGCCACCACACGGGATAATCGCGGTTTTGTTCATCTGAAACAAAAAACATCTCTTCTGGTGCGATTCGGGACTGCCGGGATCTATCAAGAGTTGATGGAGCTCTATCGAACAGTGGGAGAGAAGCTACATCCAGACGGCCGTGCAGGTTTGCTCGCTTATTTCGCAAAGCAAAATGAACGAGAAGCTATTCCGCTGATAGAGCAAGCACTGTCTAAGTTGAAGCCAGACCAGAATCTTGCTGTGCTTCGCGATCTGACTGCGTTGTATTACTCAGAGGCGATAGGCGTTTTGGTGAAGCGGCTTTTGGCGACGGACGATCGCGCAGCAGCGAGTAGGGCGGCGTATCTGATCGGGCTGCATGGATCCGCGGATGACCAACAGGTGCTGGAAGCGCGACTAAAGCGGTGGCGGGACGAGTGGGGAAACCGAGTGGCAGACGCGGACGCGCAACACCAGGGTCAAATCGAGCGCGAAATCATATGGGCGTTGGTACACGGCAAGTCGTGGAAGCTGTCTCCTGAGCGGGTGAGGGAACTGCAGATGAGTTGCATTACGCAGCTGTGCAAACAGAGTAATCAGGTGCGGTGAGGTGTGCGTTGCATCGTGGACGACTCGTCCGCATACTGACACGCCAGCGCGAGCGGACGCGTTACGCCGGTTCTACCTCACCATCGGACGAGTCGTCTCGCGAATGCCTTTCGACCCTTTATCCGAAGGATGCCGAAGAAAAGCGTTGGACGCAATGCTGTAGCTGTACCTCGATAGCGTGACCTACGAGCCCCCTTTGAATCTACAATGTGCTAGCGAAGGCAATGTTCGCTACAACGAACAACGGAGAGAACCAATAGCCGTGATCGACGAGACACTTTTAGGACGCATAACCGTGCACCCCGAAATTTTTGGTGGTAAACCCATCATTCGCGGCATGCGCATCTCCGTCGAACTCATTCTCAGTTTGCTTGCTCAAGGGGAAACTCCTGAGACAATCCTCACGGACTACCCTGATTTGGAACCTGATGACCTCAGAGCCTGTCTGGCTTATGCTCATGCCGTAATTGCGCACGACAAGCTCGACTCCGTCCATATCTCAGGCTAATGAGATTCTTAATAGACCGTTGCGCCGGGCGCCTCATCGCTGACTGGCTCCGCAAGCAAGGACATGACGTGGTTGAGTCTCGTGAACTCGGGCCTGACCCCGGGGATCGGGGGTTACTCGATTGGGCAGCCAAAGAGACAAGAATTCTCATTACGATTGACACTGACTTTGGTGAGTTAATCTACGTCGAAAATCTTTCGCACGCTGGTCTCGTCCGCCTACCGGATGTTCCCGCCCGCGAACGCCAGTTGATCATGCAGGATCTATTAACGCGCTACGAAGCCGAACTTCAAGATGCGGCGATCATCACAGTGAGAGGCGGCCGGATCAGAATATCGAAAGGCCCAAAGCAAAACTAAGAGAACGTTAATCGCATTGATCCTTGGTAAAAAATTGCTAACCCACGAAAAGAAGGTCGCGAAGGACGCTCATTCACTCCGGATGAAATCGCGATCGCCTTGGAGCAAGTGTTGCTGGAACGGCGCAGGAGGAGTGGGGAAAAAGAGTGGCGGAAGGACGCGCAACACCAGGGCCGAATCGAACGCGAACTCGTTTGGGCGTTGGTACACGGCAAGTCGTGGAAGCTGTCTCCTGAGCGGGTGAGGGAACTGCAGATGGTTTGCATGACGCAGCTGTGCAAACAGAGCAATCAGGTGCGGTGAGCGGTGCTCTAAAGGTGAGGAATCGGTCGTTTCAGCAGAAATGATCTGAAGTTTTTGAACTCCTGCTCAAAGAGCAAGACGGCGTTCAGTAGGGCCTCTCTTGATTTCCTGGCCTGGGTGCTAAGCACAATTGGGGCAAGTACCGGAAACTGTGATTGCCACGCCGCAATCCGTTTCCTTCGCAAGCGAAACGTTCTCGAGTCCGGGCATTTAGATTTGAGGAAATCCTGCCAGCACTTTTCACGCTTCTCGTTTCCGTTGCATTCCTTACACGCAAGTACACGATTGCGAATATAGTTGGTTCCGCCACTGGTACTACATTCGAGGTGATCCATGTGGCCGTGTCTATGTTCACGATCAATACCTTTGTCACAGTATGCACACCGCGAACGAAAGTATTCCCAGATGCGCTCCTTCTCATACTTATTCAAGGGACGACAATAAAGAGCCTCAATGGCGCGATGCATAGCATTCTTAGCACCGGGAAGACTCATTTGCGTGTTCTCCTTTTGGACGCTTCGTTTCCGTTCCGACTCTGTTGAATCCGTTCCAGCAAGCCTGATGCAGGTTCGTCGGTGGGGTCTTGGGGGACGAGTTCGCCGCGGAAGGCTTTGGCGAGAATAGACTGCGTGAGTTTGTCTACGTGCGCTTTGGCTTTGAAGTAGCGAGCTTCCAGCGCGTCGGCGGTTTTGGATAGTGCTTCGACGCGACGGACAATCTCTTGTTGTTCACATTCAGGGGGAATTGGCACCGCAGTTGCACGCAAATCTCGAAGATGAATGTGTTGTAAGCCGGTCCCCGTTTTGACGATGCTTTGGTGAACCTGAGGTGCCGCAAGCACCAGTGCTAGATACGGGCCAAATGTCCGAATTACGGGCTTGATCATAGCCAGGCTAACAAAGATTGAGAAAATGCGGTCTGTTTGAATCAGGCGAACAACTCCCAGCGTTCCGTCTTTTGTTATTAGGATGTCACCGTTCTCTGGATTAGCACGTTTAATGAATTCTAAGTGATCTTTTTCGGCGACGAAGCTCGTACGATTAAAAGAAATTCCTGGTCCGGCTGTAAGGTTACGTACCGTCAGAAACGGAATTCCGGAATCCACATAATCTGGTTTTTTATGGACTCCATCCACGACCTTTGTAGAAAGCTGATCGACACTTGCCCAAGACCATTCGTAAGGTAACTCTCCGAGGATCGCCAAATTTAGTTCCACAGGCTTTGATGTTTTCTTACCTTGTTGAGCCAGTAGCCGGATACGTTCGTCGTTGACCTTTTTCAAAAAGGCAATAGAAGACCATCCTGTTCAGTTTGGCCTGTCGCCAGTCGGCCGTTAATCTGCCGGAACAGGCGGCGGCGAGGACGGATTGGCGGAAGCGTTTGAGGATACGGGGGATGGTACCGAGTCGCTCTTGAGCCGCATTTACGCGGCTCAAGAGCTTTTCCAACTTCGACACGATGCGACGTTGTTCGTTCCTGGGTGCCAGTCAAGAAATCTGTTGAAAGAAGCTCCACCTTAGGTAATGTTGACTGGTTTACCCAATGTTTACATTTGTGTTCAAATGCTCCTTCCTTCCATTGAAGCCACAACTGATACTGAAGGAATTTACCTTCTACAGTCGTGTTGGCTCGCAATCTTGTTAAGTGATTACTGAATGCGAACTCTCCATCTATGTCCATTAGAGTGGATTTTCCGACAAGCTTTCCGCTGTTCGTCGTACAAATCAAAACGTCTCCCTTTCTCAAGAAATGTCTCTGACTCGCCAAAGGTCGAGGTACCGTACGAACTAAGTCGAGGTTGAGCTTGCCGTCAACACTAATGTTGTTCATGCGCAGATGTTTGAGCCCATCCGCGACATCTTTCTTGCCAGAAGCAAAGCCCGGCTGATAATCGAGTATCACGTCGTCAAGTTTGCAACGCACCCAACCTGCTGGTAGCTCACTCATGCGGCGACTGTTTCCTCTTTTTCAATCAAGCTCAAAATCTCTCTTAAGTCATCGACGACCGCTTCAAGCTCGGTGATAGCTTCAGCGGCGAGGTCCTGCGGTTCTGGTAAGATCTTCAGCATCTTCGAGTGATTCGTCTTTCAGCCAGGTGATGTCGAGTTTGTAATCGCGTTCTTAATTTCGCTGAGATGAAATTTACGAAAGCGGCCTTGCTCACCAAGGTCCTTTCGTTTGCTGCCGCCGTTCGGATCGTCGCCGTAGCATTTTTCAAATTCAGCAAAATGTGCCGGTATAAAGGACGTTCCTTTTTCGTAATTCCCGGAACGTTAGAGCGGGCGTCGAAGATCCAAAGGTTCTCGGTCGGGAAGCCTTTTTGAAAGAAGACGACATTTGCTTTTACGCCCTGGCTGTAAGGTGAGAACGTGCCGCGAGGTAGGCGCAAGATTGTGTGGACGTTGCAGTCTTCCATCACGAGTTTCGAAAACTTCGCCAGCTTTACCTTCAAACAGGCAGTTATCAGGAAGGACAATTGCTGCACGACCGCCGGGCTTAAGAATCTGAACAACATGTTGAAGAAAGTTTAATTGTTTGTTTGAGGTCTCAATCGTGAAGTCTTCACGATCGGGAGCCTGGTTCGCGCCTTTTGTTCCAAATGGTGGATTGGTAAGCACCACATCGTAGCGACGACTGCTCGGCACTTCGTAGATCGCATCTCCTAAGCAATTTCCGGTTCGAATCCGTGAAGATACAGGTTCATCAACGCGAGCCGCCGTGGTCGCTCAACCAGATCCTGTCCGAAGTAAGTCGAACTCTTAAGCCGTTTGGCCAACCGCGATCAATTGCTCCGCCTTTCGTCTGTTCGATAAGCCATTCGTAAGCGCAAACCAGAAAACCTCCCGTGCCACACGCCGGGTCGCCAATCGTGAAATCCTTATGCGTTCGTGGGTCGGGTTTCATGCACGCGAACAATCGATTGGATCAAAACGCGTGGTGTGAAGTATTGGCCCGCGCCCTTCTTGCCTTCGCTCGCTGCTTTCTCCAACAATCCTTCGAATGCCTGAGCTTTAACGTCGACGTTAGAGCGACGTCCATTCCGTCTCGTCGATCAGCGAGATCATGCGTTTGAGGTTAACCGGATTGTTGAACCGAGATTGCGCTCCAGCGAAGATGTCTCCCAGCAAACCTTTTTGCTTAGCTAGAGTGCGGAGAACATCAACGTAATGATCGGTTAGGTCTGTTCCGGATTGTTTGTAGAGCGTTGGCCAATCGCAGTTTTTTGGTAACTTAATGCCGCGTTCGTCGGCCATCTTCAAGAAGAGAAGGTAAGTGAATTGCTCGATGTAGTCGCCATAGTCGATTCCATCATGACGAAGCGTGTGACAGAAGCCCCAGAGTTTTTGTACAACGTCGATCATGCTGCGATTGCTTCGTTAAGATCTCAGAATGATGTCGTCAAGCCGATTGTTGAACACACGATTTGCTCGTCCCCAGCCGCCGTATTGCGTAAAGATAGGAATGACTTCGAAATCGTCTTTATCAATCGATAGATTGGCGATCAGGTGCTCGCGAATCCGATCCAGCCATTGAGTTGATCGGTCTAAAGCTCTTGCCGATCGTCAACTTTTCAAACGCATTCTTAACTCTTCTTCCGCCGTGTAGAGCGGCTCTTGCTCATGAGCTGCGTGCTTCACCATCGAGATGATGTCGACGAGCGCTTTGTGATAGTGAACTTGATGTGCCTTTTGCAAGTTGTCGACTGTAAAGCGTTCGGATGTAGCGCTTAGTTTCTTCCGTAGTTCATCTAGACGCTTCCGTGCTCCATTCCTGTGGACGATCGAGCAGAATCCCAATCGCCTCAACCTTAGCCGGATTGTCTTTCACAAATCGTGCAAAGGCAGTCAAGTAATCTTCGGGCTTGTATTCCCTTCCATCCAGTCCACGAACCAACCATTCCGATGTCACGGTATCTTCGGTTTCAATCGCTTTAACGAAGTCGTTTGGGCGCACGTTGATAGTGGACCAGCAGGTCGCTGAAAATCCGCATTACGGAATAACGTCATCGTCTCGGTAAAGCTCGCGGAAGCTTACCTGTTAAGGTTCCGTGCATAACTTGCCCATATCGCCGTTTGGAATATAGGCAGCGAACATTTCACGGGCTTCTCCCGACATCTCTTTCTCGATCCGCTGAAGCGCCGCACCAAACAACGGATGTTGTAATCGCGATCGCGATTGTCCCAGATGTCATCGATGATCTGTTTGATTGTTCCGCGTTTCTCTCTCCGGAGGTTCGGCAGTGATTGCGGTGGCTTTCCGGAAGTACTCGAGCAGTGTCCCATCAAAGCAATCGAAGACAGTGAAGTGGGACTTGTCAGGATACTTTTCACCTTTACGGGTCCCGCGACCCAGCATCTGTTCAAATAGGATGCGTGACTTCACTGGTCGGAGAAACACGATGTATTCCAGATCAGGGATATCGACGCCCGTCGTTAACATATCGACTGTCACAATCACATGAGGCTCTGGCCGATTGCGAAATTCACGAATCCGCTGAAGCGGTCGATCAACGCGCCCCGTTATCTTCTGAACAAAGCATCGCCGTAGCCAAACACGTCTCGAGCAATATCAACCAGACTATCGGCATGGGAAGTATGTGGCAGATCGTTGACCGCAAAAATTAAGGTCTTCGGAAATCTCCCATATTGTTCCTGATGCTCTAGTCCGTAACTTCTTAATCTCTTCGAGGATCTTTTTGTTTGAATCAGGCGCGGTTACTTTCTGTTCGACCTCGCTGGCATCAAACTGCCGTTCATCCTCAACCTGGTCCAGCAGTTCAGTTCCGCTAACTAGGATCGACGATTCCGATCTGCTCACCCTCATTCAAAAAGACGCCATTCATACGCACATCTGACTTCAGGGTCACCACATCGTAATCAACGAGATATCCCTCCTGAACAGCGCGCTGATACTCGTACCGAAAGACGACGTCTTTAAAATAGGCCTTAGTGTGTGCCGCAGGAGTTGCAGTGAGGCCGATCTTGATGGCGTCGAAATGATCGAGCGTCTTACGCCAGACCGAGATCTCGCCAGTTGAGTAACCTCTGTGGCACTCGTCTGCGATGATCACGTCGAAAGCGTGAATCGGAATGTCGAACTTTTCCGCATCATCGTCAATTTCTTCGTCGCCGGCGCTGAAGATCACGTCGCGACCCATGAGGTTGATTGTCATCCGCTGAATGGTTGAGACGTAAACGAAAGCATCACCTTGCTTCGGCTTAGTGAGATAGGACTGAGGTAACACCTTAGGATCGAACTTATCCTCTTCGCCGAAATCCTCGCGCTGAAATCGTTGGCTGTAGACCTCGTAAATCTTGTTGAACTTTAAGCCGGGTTCCGGTTCGAAAGAAGCAAACGCACGGACTGCTTGAGCAGCCAGTGCGCGACGGTCCACCAGAAACAGAATTCGTTGCCCAGCACCCGATTTCATCAACCGATAAGCCTGATTCACCAGCGTGAAGGTCTTACCGGTCCCTGTTGCCATCGCAACAAGCATCTGCCGTTTCCGGTCGGCAATAGCTTTCTCCACAGCCTGGTTCGCTTCGATCTGATATGGCCGGAGCTTTGAATGATCGTTCGGATTTGTTTCTAGCCAGTTGATTGCGCTATCCGTCTCGCGCTCCAACAACTCCCTCAGTGCTCCGGGCGAATGGAACCTAGCAACCGGCCGCGAGCGACTTAACCTGTGACGCACGTCATGGAACCAGATTACGGCGCCATTGGTTGAATAAAGGAAGGGAACTCGAAAGCCATCGAAGTTCAGTTTGCTTGCGGCGACACCGCGTGAATAACGTTCAGCTTGCGTTAGTACATTTTGCGGTCCGAGCGTAAGTTTCTTCGCCTCAACAACCGCGACGATCTTTCCGTCGACACAGAGGACGTAATCCGCAGGACCGTTCTCTGTTTCGTATTCTTCAATCGCGCAGTTTGAAAGTTGGTCAAGCGGGCTGGTCTCGTCGAACGGAACTACATTCCAACCCAGACTCTTTAAGAGCGGATCGATTCTTTGTTTTCGTGTTTGTCTCTCAGATTCCATGGGGCGCAAGGAGAAGGTAACGACCTGGCTCTAACAAAAGCTGCTTGAGGCCCTTGGCGGTGAGGAAATTCGAGTGTCCAAACATCACGGATTCGGAGTCGGAATATACGGTTAGTCAAAAAGGACTGTCAAGGCTTACTGCTTGCTCGGATACCGAGTGCTCAAGTGCCTGAAAAGCTCGTAGCACAAACGGCCGTTGACGGATTCGGCCTCCGCGCTCGGAGTTGGGTCTGTCTCTCAGCACTATTTCGACGTCATAATCGAAGGCAAATTACTCGATGACAAGCGAAAATCTATGCGCTAGAGTGGCGTGACCCACCCGAAAAACTGCTCCAAAAAGAAGCGGACCGACTTGTGCTACCAACACAAAGTCGGCCCTAGACCCTCAACCTTCCTAAGAAAGGATGAAGATCATGGCTCATGATACTAGCGCAACACCGCGCGAAGAAAAATCTCACAACATCGATGCTTCTCTCAAACGCCGCGCTCGATTACTCATAACCAACGGTTCCATACCAACACAAACCCGATCGCTGATCCGGTACGCATTGGAAGGAAAGGATCCGCACCTGGGTCAACTGGTGCGCCGCGTTGAGGCAGGCGAAATGACTATCGAGCAGTTGCACCTTGAATGAGGTTCTCCGCAGATTTTTGAGCTTGGAGCTTTGTTCTTGGTGCTTTGTAGTAGTTGTCAGGGAGCATGGCTCATGGAACAAAGAGAACAAGTTACAAAGTTCTAAGCTCACAGTTGCGGGATTAGCGGGTGCAACCACTGACATCAGGTCGTTGCCGTAACGTCGCGGTTCGGTGCAGGGAAGAACAACGGGAACTCTTCTGAATTCTCGCATACCACTCGACTCGACGACCGCCTCACGCGGCGTTACGGCGCTTCAACAAGAAAAACGTCCCATGCCCAACGACCTAATTTTGAACGTCGATGGTCCGCAACCTTTGTTCGGTAAAGAAAGCGGTTCCCATACTCATCAATCTTTCGCGCCGTCGAATACGCGAGGTCGATGGAGACTAGACCAAGCGTTTCGAGGTTCTTCAATTCCGAGGACTCTGATATGCCGTTATGATTTGTGTCTTGCCACAATCTAAGTAACGAAAAAATCGAGTCTGACGCGTTGATCACTCCGTCGTGATTTCCGCCGTTCGCTTGCTTATCGAATTCCGCAAGGGCCAGGAAGCCGTTCTTTTTACCTGCTGTTGTTTGCGGAGTGTAGTTGCCAAAAAGCTCTGCGCCGTTATCAACAGTTCCGTTACCGTTGCGGTCGAGGATAAGCCAAGCGTCATCGGATGCTGTCGCGGTCCAGGCGATTTTTTCCTTATCGCCATCGGTATTCAGGTCGAATGTAACTCCTCCGGTAGAGTGAGTTAAATCGAAGCCATTACCTGCAACATCTATCAGGACCGGACTGCCGCAGCCTGATCCGACGCATTGTCCCGCATCACAGTCCCACCCACATCCTGCTTCACACATTTCAAGCACGCATTCGTGATTGCAATTCTCATCATGGAGAACTTCGAAAACCTGTGTACTGACAGTGATGCAACTTATGACCGACGCTGTTGAGCATCCGCCGTTACACTGAGTTTGTGTTGCATTTGTAGCCCGGTTATTTACAGTCACGCTCCATTTGCCATTTTGCGTTACCGGCGAATTGAACAGGGGCCAGCATTCGGTCACTCTTTGTGTGGAATCACAGCAAACAGTACCCGACGAACAAAAGCCCGCACCTTCGAGGTCAATGTCGCTATTGTGTATTGGATTCGACGAGCAGGGCCATGAAATAAACCAGTTAGCTTCCTTCCTGAGGTGAACGCAGGGCTGGTATTCTTCACCTTGATTAGTTCCATTCGGAAGGCAGCCCGCTCCCACCGGAGACGGTTTTAGAAGCAAGAGACTAACAGTGGCGAGGAGTGCGATCACAAACACGAGTAGGGTGTAGTTTCTCATCGGAGTATCTCCCGTAAGGTGAGTTAGAGGAATTAAATTACAGTCTTTTTAGCAGTCGCTCGTAATGAGCTTTTATCTTTAGAAGACTATCCCTTTTTGAGGATGACTGAGCAGCTTCGTCAAAGCGCCTCTTTGCATCAGCTTTTGCCTCTTCGAGACCAGTCTTAACGTAGGCAGACAGCGGGCCGTCACCCTTTCGGTTGATCGTACCGAGCGGACGCAACTCACGTAGCTCAGCAACTGTTTCAGTTTCAGGGGCGGCCCATGCCGATTCGAGTTCGCTATTTAATTGCGAGGTATCGAACTTTTCGAGATGAACGTATCTCTCCAGAATCTTCAATGAGCGCCTAATCTGTACAGCCTGGCCAAGTCGATCATCCCTCATATCCTCGAAGATAATTGGGTCTCCGTCGCCAGATTTATCGTCAAAGATAACTGCTTGGAGTGTAGCGTGTATTACGGAGTCATTTTGGTTTGAGGAAAGAATGGGGATGCGTCGTTCAAGGGAACCATTGGGGTTGATACCGAAGTCATCAGACACTTCGTTAGAAACAAAATCCTCAGTGAATCGGAACTGGCCGATGGTAACAGCAAATGCCGTGATTCGTTTCGCGTAGTTATTTTGGAAGGTGAGCAATAGGCCCTTTTTTTCGCGCTTTGCTTTGATCACCTGAAGATTAGTCTTATTGGTTAACTTGATGTCAGCTGGCTGCTGAGTGGTTTGAGATGGCGATGTTTTGATTGAGACAAAGATCCCCAGGCAAAGAGGCAGAATCGCAACGAGGAAGTAGGTTCTCAGGGACCTCATGTGTCCTCCTTGGAAGGTAGGTTGAGCATTTAGGCGCCCTTACCGGCACTGCATGTCTGAGAGTAAGGTGGCCGTGATCTTCGCCTGTATACTCCCGTCTCCTACCCAAGTCAAGAGGGCAAAAGGGGCACTTCAATCAGGTGCCATCCTGGTTTTTGTGGAGTGAGGACGGAGCGCTTGATAAGTATGCCGCGGAAGGTGGACCACTGCGCGTAGCAAGATCGCAGAATCTTGTTTTCTTGAGAAACATTTCTTGACTTCTTCTCTGCGGCCCTCTGCATTTCTCTCGGCGGCTCTGGGTTGAAACTAGGTTTAACGCAGAGGTCGCTGAGGGCCGCTGAGTGCGCCGAGAGCAGTTTGTCACTCCGTGGCCCGCGACGATGGCTGCAAATACTTATCCACCCAATCCAAAACTGTATTGAACCAGAGGTTTGAGTTTTGCGGTTTCAAGACCCAGTGTCCTTCATCAGGAAAGACCAGCAATTTGGAGTCGATCCCTCTCCGTTGCACCGCGGTGAACAACTGCAACCCTTCACCAATCGGCACGCGATAATCCAACTCCCCGTGGATGATCAGCATCGGTGTTTTGAAGTTGTTGACGAACTTATGCGGTGACCAGCGATCGTACATCGCCGGGTTGGTCCAAGGTGTTCCCTTGAACTCCCAATCAGTAAACCAGAGTTCTTCAGTTGCTCCGTACATGCTTTTAAGGTTGTAAACACCGTCGTGCGAAACGAGCACTTTGAAACGGAAACGCGGATCGTTGTTGTGGCCCTGAATCCAGTTGACCATGTAGCCGCCATAACTTGCTCCGGCGGCGCCGATACGATTGCGATCGATGAATGGACTGCGTCGCAGAACGTCTGCCACACCATTCATCAGATCGACAAAAACCTTACCGCCCCAATCGCCACTGATCTCATTCACAAACTGTTGACCGTATCCGGTTGAACCGCGTGGGTTAGGTGCGAACACCACGTAGCCGGCATTTGCAAACACCTGTGGATTCCAGCGATATCCCCAGTTGTCGTTCCACGCGCTTTGTGGTCCACCGTGAATCAATACAACGAGCGGGTACTTCTTGCTGGCGTCGAAGTTATTCGGCTTGACGATGAATCCATGAATCTTCTCGACCAAGCGCGCCAGTCCACTCGATTTCTTCCGCAGGTTTTAGGTTTGCCTGACTTAGAACTTGCGTGTTGGCTGACGACAAGGCGGTAACGCCGCTACCGTCTGCATTGGCGGAATAGACTTCCGCGGGTGAAGCCATGGTGCTTGCGCAAAAACCAACTTCTTTCCATCAGATGTAATCTTAGACCCGTCGCGAAAACATTCGCCACGAGTTTCTGAGGTACACCCCCGCCAGATGGGACCCTGAAGATCGGAGCTTTGCCCCGTTCACCCGCCGTGAAAAAGACAGTGTTGCCGTCAGGCGAAAGAGCAACATCTTCAACTTGCTGATCGAATCCTTTGGCAACTCCCTTGCTGACTCCGGAAGCTCGGTCATAGGTCATCAGCCGCCAGCGATCAGCTTCGAAACCAGGGGTTGCCTGAGATCGATAGATGATGTGTCGTCCGTCGCGAGTGTAGATTGGACCAGCATCGTAACCACGATTGCCGACAGTAATGTTTTTCGCCTGCCCGCCGGCCATGGGCATTACGTAGATATCGCTGTTCGTCGAGATCGCTTCAACTTTGTCTGGATTTCGTAGATAGGCGATCTCCTGCGAGTCGGGTGAAAACGCGAAGTCAACACCAGTCGCCGCCCCATACGGAGGCGCATCGAAATCACCAGGAGTTAGATCCCGAGCGACACCTCCTTTGCTGGAAACGACAAATACATGTGTTCGCTTGATGTCGCGCCATTCATCCCAGTGTTTGAACAACAGTCTGGTGGTGATGTGAGCTTTCACTTTGCTTGCTTCCGCTTGTTCGTCACGCTTCTTGTTGCAATCGTCGTCATTGCAGTCGGGACGAACATCGGAAGTAAAAGCGATCCACTTACCGTCAGGAGACCACACTGGCCCAGCGGCGCCCGTCGAGATCTTTGTGACTTGCTCTTTGTCGTCGCCGTCTCTTTCCATCCTCCAAATCTGACCACCGGTGACAAAGGCGATTTTTTTTCCGTCTGGCGACCAGCGCGGCGCTATGATGAGCTTACCATTGGTGAGTTGTTTCAGCTGGCCGCCTCCATCGATCGAAACGACATAGATTTGGTTTACGACTCGATTGGCCTCGTAGTTAACGTCGCCAATTGTGAACGCCACACGAGTGCCATCTGGCGACAGTTGCGGATCAGCCACGCGACGAACCTTCATTAGATCGCCAATCGTGTATGTCCGGTTCTGCGACAACGCGACGGAACATAGACCAACCAACAAGAAGGTGACGATGGCAACAACGCGCTTCATAAATATTCCTCAGAAATTGGATTAAGAGTCATTGGGAAAGCATGCGCATTATTACACAATAAGCCCACGGTATGCATCGCGCGATCTGAGTTGGTTCTAGGTTGTCGATGCAGAGCTTACTAGGGAATGCGTGCTTGTCACCGGCAGCTTCCGTGCTTGGTTTACAACTCGCGTTAAGCGGCCGACATCGTTTAGGTGAGTCGCTATACCTCCCGCATCAGCGGTGATGTTTGAAATTCCGTGCCTTCTCATTCCGCCGCCACCGTGTCGGTTAGAACAATACGTTATGGCCTTTATCAATCACCCTTCCATCGCGGTCAAAAAGGATTTCCCATCTTTCCAAAAAAGGAAAAATACCAATAGACCTCGCCACATCTTCCCCGGAATTGACCGTGCGGATCAGTACAAGAAGTAACTTCGTCCGGTCTGTCTCCAAATAGTTTAGCCACTTGATCCTTGGTATCCCCTATCTGCACTCTTTCATACGCTACAGAAAAACTGCGTGCACGAGTATGCCAATACGCCAACAAGACCAGGAGCGCAATTATTCCCAAAACTGCTGCCAAAATGCTGAATCGGACAATGCGGTTCG
>CAWKHZ010000007.1:0-524921 GCA_963849585.1 uncultured Acidobacteriota bacterium
CGGCAGATTCAATAAAGCTCGAAGCAGAAAAACAGGAGGCCGATCTCATCGTTATGAGTTCGCGTCGCCGGCCATACGCCGCTGCGTTCCTGCGGGATCCACAGCAGAGTCCCGTCGGACGGCTTCGTCTCCTGTCCTCGTCACTCGTTCTGGGGAAGGTGCCATCTGCGAGGCGCGGTCCGTGCGCTCGAATTCAAGAAGTTGCTGGTCGCGTCCGACTTCTCAAGTGACTCAGAGCTGGCACTTCGTTACGGACTCGCTGCCAGGAGTATCAGTCGGAACTGCATTTGCTCCATGTTTTGACGGACTCAAAGACCACGGAGGCAGAGTTCGCCTGGACCTCGCAAAGCGCCGAAGGTCCATATCACGTGGCGGCAAGACAACTTCATCGATCCATTCCTGCGGGACTCACCTGTGGAGTGACGTAACACATGTGGTACGTGAAGGCAAAGCCCATCGAGAGATCGTGTCCTATGCAGTTGAACAAGAGATCGATCTAACTTTAATAGGCGCACATGGTCAGGGTTTCAATTAGGAACTCTTTTTGGTTCAAACACGGACCGCGTATTGAGAGAGTCACCCTGTCCCGTTTTAGTAGTGCGCTCTTTAACAGCGCACGGTCTGTAAGGTTGAACGGTGAAGGAAAGGGATAGGAAGTTGGTAAGGAAATTGTACAAGATGTTGGGGACGTGGAAAAAACGGCGCGCGCTTGTGAATATCCGTCGAGAGTTCGCGAAGGCCGGATTAATCTTAAATCATTTTCCGGACTCACAAATAGAAATGGCACTAACACGTTGGAATGATGACATTACGGCAGTCACACTGAGCGCAAAGACTATTTCCGTGCACTTAAACAACTCGCGCATGTAGGGTATAGCTAACGACCACCTTGGTATTCGGACCTACTTATCCAGGCCGCTCGTAACTGCTTACCAGTCGCTCGTGGCGACCGCCCGCAGGGACAGAGCCGAGGGATTTGTTGTAAAGTTGCTGTAATCTTCCTTGCGCTATATACAGCAGTATGCGTTATGTTCTGCTCAAACGACTGTATTCCCGCGGAAAATAGTTGTTTTTTCTTTGGAAGGTACGCATGCAGGGCTTGAAGTAGTATTCATAACCCCAAGGTCGCGGGTTCGAGCCCCGCCCCCGCTACCAATGAAAATCAATAGTTTAGCTCTTCCTTTCTCTAGCAAATTTTCGCTTCTCAGGCGCTTGCCAGACTTTTGCCAGACTTCTACTGAAACTCAGTACTTTTGGTGCCCCAGGTCGGCAAAATCAGAGCCACACGCGGCAACTCATCCAATCATCCCATGAATGTAACCACTGCGGGCAGAACTAGTTAACTCTATTATGGCAGTGCTCAATTGAGAGCGGGTTCGATCTAAATTTGGTGAGAGCGTGGGGCTGAAAACCCCATGGTCCGCCTGATTGTTTTCCGCTTGATGTTGGATAACTTGAAGGTAGGGCTCCTTACTTAAAAGGACAAAGCTCTTACCTTCGTGTGGAATTCTGAAGACATGAGACTTTGGATTCGCGGTGAAAACCCGGGGAAAAGGCCATTCAAAGTTCCTTTAAAACTCCCGTTCTCGTTTTGCTGAATTAATCATGCTAGAGGTGCCTTCCCTGTCCTTATTATATATAGCCGCATTTTAGGGTTCTTTGACTGTCAAGCTTGATTCGAACAGTGAACCCTGAAGGTAGTGACCGCAACCTTCCCACTATGGTCTCAATTCCTGGGCGCATACATGATGATGAAAACTCCAACCAAGGCGACTAATCCACCGATGATATCGAATCTTCCGGAACGACCTTATCAATTCGCCAGCCCCACAAAAGCGAGAGGGCAACGAATACTCCTCCGTACGCCGCATATACACGTCCGAAGTTTGCGGCTGAAATGTAGGGATGACTCCATAGAGGATTAAAACCAACGCGCCGCCAAGCCCGTGCCACAACTTTGCCTTCTCGGAGCCAAAGCCACACAAGATAGCCTCCCCCGATTTCCACAACCCAGCCGCAAAGAAAAAGAGGATCGATTTTGTTATGACCATATGATTTCACCTGCTTCAGCTAAATCCACCGGCGGACCTGTCGGCGGTATTGTTCGTACTCCTCACCATGCGTCCTGGCAAGAAACTCTTCTTCGAGCCGTACCTGAATCTGAATCAATACAACGCCCACGACCAATGCAACCAACGTCAAAGCATTTGGAACAACCAGGAAGAGGCCAAGAAGCGTAAGCTTCATTCCGAGGAAGATCGGGTTTCTGGAGGAAACCGTTTGGCCCAGTCCTGCTCAACCCACCAGGAGAAATTAATCGTATTAACGCTGCTCGACACTGGTCTGCGCGTCTCTGAGTTGGCAGAGTTAACGAAAGAAAATGTCGATTGGCAAATGCACCGACTGATGATCTATGGCAAGAGTGGTCCATACGGAACGAAATCGAAGCGCCGCATCATCCCCTGTCCCCTCGCGTCCAGCCCCTTTAGAAGGACACTTAGCACTGCACGATAAGTTCGGATTGGCGGCAGGACAATTCAGCGGTTAAATAAAATTCGTTGCGAACAAGGCAAGCATCAGCCGACCGGTATCACCCCACGTACTCGTCACACGTTTGCAGTCACGGCCGTGCAAAAAGGAATCTCACTCCCCTCCTTGCAAGACTGTTGGGCCACGATCGGCTAACGACAACTTTCCCCGGAAGAAACGATCAGGGAATTTCAGAGCAAGTGGTGAGGAAATTGTACGCGACGCTTCCTTGACGGAACTCTCATCTTCCAACTGCGCCCTCCTGGTGATCTTACCCATGAAACGCGTTTCAGAAGACTACTCAATTTTGAGGCTAGGAGTTTTCAATTTATGGCCGGAGGACGTAATGCACTTATTCGAAATCTGCTTTTTATTTGGTGCCGAGGGGCCAGGTGCTGGCCCAACCGAGCACAGATCATTCTGGAGAGCGCCACCGGAAAAAGTTGCGAAGCATGCTACGATCCTGTCGACTGCCTTGGCATGGCTGTTCGACCACCTCTTCGGCGAGCGAGACCTATGACTCTAATTGATGACTCTTTCTGGAGTTTGCGAATCGATCCAACGCGGCCCACACCACTAAGGCCTGAAGAACCAGAAGACTTCATCCATGAGTTGTCGGGAAAGATTCTCTGCGCTGCTGAAGACGAGAAGGATCGCATCGTGGGCCGGTTCCGAATCTACTATGCTGACTTCGAGCTAGCCGCAAATCATGGGGTCAGTAATTTCGAAGTTCTCGACACACACCAGCATACCCTTGAATACGCCGACGCAATCCTTCACCCCGCTGAAGGACCATTTTCGGCACGATTGGAAAAACTGCTTGGGGATATTTGGAACTTTAATTTCCTGATTCTCGACCGTGTAGAGATATTTCCGAAGTACCGTGGCAAAGGAGTTGGGCTGCAGGTACTCGTTGCGCTAATGGAACGCTTCGGTGCAGGTGCAGGCGTCGTGGGCATGAAGCCGTTTCCACTTCAGTTCGAACCGAACCATTCGCGTGATTCGTCCTGGATGAAACGTCTTAGACTCGGAGAGATGCCACATGATTTAAAGGGTTCGACGAAAAAGCTAAAGCAGTACTACAGTAGGCTGGGGTTTGTCGCGATGAGGTCCACTCCATTCATGTTTAGAAACATGTCGTGGACGCTCCCGTCGGTGGAGTAACGGCCGCGCCGATCAATTAGTCGGTCCTCCCATGATTAGCCAACCTATTCAAGATTTGTGTCCAATCGTGAACGTTTCGGAAATCCCGCACTGGGGAACAACTTAACGCGGCGGTTCTCTTTCCATGGCAGAAACATACGAAGGGTATTAATGTGAAGACCGTTGGAACTATCGATAGTTTGTGGCGCTACCTGGTAAAGACTATGTGCGGCGAAGCACAAGAGAATCAATGACCACTTCGCCAGCTTTGATTTCATGAGCTCACCTCCTCCATTGCGTACGAGGTACTGCCGGCTTACGTTGCCATCTCTGCTCGGTCGCGAAGTACGTCCACCAAATCACAAACAACTGAAACGGAATTCTGATCAGTAGATAAGCTGGGCCGGCGCCATGGCCGCCGAACTCAATCCGATTGATAGCTGAATAAATATTCGCCGGCAAAATTCCAATCAGCATCAGGATCAGAAGCAAACCCGTAAGCCGAGTCAGTCCGGGAATCCACACGCCGACAGCTCCCAGCAACTCCAGGACGCCGGTGAAATAAATTAACTCGATGCGAAATGGAACAGCGGGCGGAAGCATCGCCGCCATTTCCTCAGTCCGGATGAAATGTCCGATGGCCGTGAAGATGAAAAAGAGGGAAAGACCGATTCTTGCTCTTATGGCTGGCACGATCCGGAAATTGGAATTCCACTTTCCAGCCAGAGTAAGTATCAGATAAGGCGCAACGAGAATCAGGATTAGGACCAGCAGCGTCATGCCGTTTCAACAGTGGTAAGACAGGTTCGGCATCGGCATCATCGGCGAAGCGGCGGCAGAAGCAAACTCGCCGGAGCACGATTGCGTAATGCGTAGCCAGATTTTAGCTAGGCGGTGACTTTTTCCTAGGCCACTCCGCCATTGCTTTTGGCCGCGGGTTGGCCAAGAAAGCTCAACAGTTCGGCATTTACTTCATCTGCGTGCGTCCAGGTGATGGCGTGTGGCCCACCTTTCACCACGAACAGGCGAGCGCCTTTGATGAGTTTCGCGGTGCGCTGTCCCGCTGCTGAAAGCGGTACAATGCGATCCTCGTCGCCGTGAATGACCAGTGTCGGCACATCGATGCGCGCGACATCTTTCCGGAAGTCTTCGATCCAGGTTGAAACGCACGCCAGACTGGCTGTGGCCGATGCGCTGGCCGCAAGGTTCCAACTTGCGTGCATGACGTCCTTGCTGACGCGGTTACCGAGTAATGGATCCGAGTTGTAGAAGTTCTTGAAGAACTCCGTGAAGAATGCGTAGCGGTCAGCGGCCACTGCTTTCTTAATGCCCTCGAACACACTCGCGTCCACGCCTTCAGGATTATCGTCAGTCTTGAGTAGAAACGGAGGCACGCCACCAATAATTACCGCTTTGCTCACACCGTTTGAGCCGTAGGTTCCCAAGTAACGCGCTATTTCTCCGCCGCCCATTGAGAATCCAACAAGCGTAAAATCCTCCAGTTTGAGTTGAGTGATCAATTCACGGAGGTCGTTCGCGAACGTGTCGTAGTTGTAGCCCTCCGTCGGCTGACTGGATTTGCCGAAGCCTCTGCGGTCATAGGTGATGACCCGATATCCACCATCCAGTAATACCGGAACCTGCTTTTCCCACGAAGCGCCACTCAATGGATATCCGTGGATCAAAACCACGGGCTTACCCGAGCCGTGGTCTTCATAGTAAAGCTCGATGTTGGTTGTGTTTTCTTTCCCGACTGTAACGTATGGCATGACTCTTCTCCTTTTGTAGTTCTGCTGAATTGTCACTTAGTAAAACTTAATAATCCCAGACAACTAAAAGTGTTCGCAGCGACGGTAATACGGCCCGACGCACCCCTAGTGTAAGTGCGATTAAATCGTGAGTCAGGCGTAGTTCATCCCCGATATAATCGTTCATCGTCAGCAGCCGCCGCGCCAATTGCTGCTCCAGAGTCCAATGCCCATGCCAGATTGTGCACGCGTGTTAACGCCATACGATTGACGAAAATAGCTCGAATGCGTGCGGCAGAAAAGAGGGTGCTTTCCGCCCGGGTTAAAATAACTGTTCGCCTCGCCAACCAGAATCAGCACGCAACGCTTCCGTTGAGATACGGACAGGGGATTATTGCTTGGAACGACCGAGCCGCTTTCTAACAGCTGCAAGAAGAAGTACGGCGGGCTGACGATTCGGACTGCTTGACGGGACGCACAGAGGACTCTAGAATATGCAAGAATGTGCAGATGCGCATGTCTGCGTGCCCGAGCAACTGAAGAATGCGGAGCTTCTGAATGAGACAGCAATTGAGCGACTTCAAAGCGGAGTTTTTCAAAGCCCTGGCGCACCCATTGAGAATATCTATTCTTGATGCTTTGCGGGAGGGCGAACTAACTGTCAACGAGATCAGCCAACGTTTTGATGTTGAGCAGGCAAACGCCTCGCAACAACTTGCCGTATTACGCAACAGAAATATCGTCCTCACGCGCAAAGAGGGTGCGAACGTTTATTACTCCGTAAGCGACAAAAGCATATTCAAGGTGCTTGATGCGGCAAAGGAGTTTTTCAACCACCAGTTGACCGGCGTGCGCAGCATGCTCGAAGAGATGGGCGGGGGCCTGCCAGGTAAGGCCGCGCGTCGATGACTTGTCCCAACGCGTACCTTAGACATGGTCCACCTGATATTGCAAAACTCGCAAGAGAAGAGAACAAAATGCTCACCGAGAGAGAAGGCGCACCTGAGCAAATGATTATGATGAACTTAGACGAGCTCGCCGACACGCAAGATGTAGAGACCCTCAGTGAGCAATTGCTTCGCCAGCAACCTCAATCTGAGCCATTGCTAAAGCGGTTAGTCGCGCGATCTGGCCTGGCCTTTGCTCCCGTTCGCGATGGACATTGTTCAGCTTGCAACGTGACAATTGCAACCGCGCGAGAGCAGGCAGCGAAGGCAGGTGGATTCATCAACTGTGCTAACTGCTCGCGTTTCCTATACTGCCAGTTATCCGTGTCCGGCCCCGCACGCCCGCCGTCCGCGCACCCCACTCCCTTCTGAGCGTCAGGATCATGCCGGCACTTTGCTCGCAACAGGAGGAGTTTGGCTACTTGTCGTTATCACTGACCGCTCGCCAAAGGAACCGAGGTTCCATCTCAAGGTGCAGGCGCGCCCTGTTCGTCATGAAGTCACCACTCCACGGCTCAGGCTGTTTCGCGGCCGTTCGCTTTCCAAAACATAGCTCGATAGCCGAATACTCCGGCGAAAGGATTTGTCACGCAGAAGCTATGCAGAGGATGAGAGGACCCGACGGCAAGCGCATCAGTGAACTAGGCGCGGACTGTTACATCGACGGAAGCGTCGAGGGGAACGAGACTCAATATATCAACCACTCCTGCGAACCAAACGCCGACGTATTCATTATTGATAGATTCATGATCGTTTTCGCGCTACGGGAGATCAGGGCTGGAGAAGAGATCACAGTCGACTATTTAAACTCTTTCGCAGAGGATTCCACGGTGTGTCAGTGTCGCACTCCTTCATGTCGGCAACGAATTGATCTGATGGCCGCGTAGCGTTTGACCCAGTGCACCCCGGGGAACGTTTCTTCTCCGTTTAAAAGAACAATCGTGACAGCGCTGATTGAAAAATGGATTCCAAAATCGCTCTTGTGTTTGCGAAAGGGCTACACCAGGCAGGACCTCATCTCGGACCTGATCGCCGGTGTTACCGTCGGGTTAGTGGCTCTTCCGCTGGCTATGGCGTTTGGGATAGCTTCTGGTGTCACCCCGCAAGCGGGGATTTACACGGCAGTCGTCGCCGGCTTTCTGATATCTGCTTTGGGCGGTTCGCGTCTTCAGATCGGAGGCCCCACCGGCGCCTTCGTTGTGATCGTAGCAGGAATTGTCGCGACGCACGGCGTCTCTGGCCTGTTAATCGTCACGATCATGGCAGGCGCAATCCTCGTGCTCATGGCAGTGACTGGTTTGGGTTCGGCCGTGAAGTATATTCCTCGCCCGGTCACGATTGGCTTCACGAATGGTATCGCCATCTTGATCGCTTCGACACAGATCAAAGACTTCCTGGGTCTCGAGACGGGTGCAGTACCAGGCGAGTTTCTATTGCGCATGCGCCTTCTGGTAGATAACCTTGGCGGCGTACGCTGGCCGGCAGTTCTGCTTGCCATCGGTTCACTTCTCATCATTCTGCTGTTACCAAAACTGACGAAGCGTGTTCCTGGCTCAATCGTCGCCCTGGTGATCGCTACGATAGCGGTGGCTGCTTTTGGACTTCCCGTGGAGACCATCGGCAGTAAATTCGGCGGCATCCCAACCGGTTTACCACAAATTTACTTACCAGACGTTCGACCCGATCTGATTGTCCCGCTGCTGCCCGCCGCAGTTACTGTAGCCATGTTGGCTGCCATCGAAAGTCTTCTTTCTGCCGTAGTCGCAGACAGCATGAGCGGCGATAAGCACAACTCCAATGTGGAACTGCTCGCTCAGGGCATGGCCAACCTCGCGGTTCCTTTCGTGGGAGGTATACCGGCCACCGGAGCGATCGCGCGCACGGCCACCAATATCAGGTCAGGCGCTCGCACACCCGTTTCCGGAATGGTCCATTCACTGACACTGCTTGTCATCTTACTGGTAGCCGCACCGCTCGCGCGTTTCATTCCGCTGGCTACACTGGCTGCCATCCTTTTCGTGGTGGCCTACAACATGAGTGAATGGCGCGAAGTAAGGACCATACTCAAGCTGTCAAAAGCGGACATAGTGGTGTGGGTCATGACCTTCGCGCTAACCGTATTGGCCGACCTAACCGTTGCGGTCGAGATCGGGATGCTCTTTGCTGCACTGCTTTACATTTACCGCGTCTCGCAGACAACCACAGTAGCCCCGGTGACGGAGGAGTATATCGAGGATGGTCGTCCGCATGTGCTGCAAGACAAACTGCTGCCTCCCTACGTTCTGGTGCTCCGCATACACGGTCCGTTTTTGTTCGGGGCCACCGAGAAGCTGTCTGAGGCGACGGTCGATATAGACTCGCTCCCACCCATCATCGTATTGCGCTTAAGGAACATGACGGCCATCGATGCGACAGGGCTACACGAGTTGGAGAGACTCACTGAGCGTTTGCGTGCGACGGGCCGAACGCTGCTTTTGTGTGGCGCCCGGAGCCAACCGGAACAGTTGTTGAAGCAGTCTCCTTTTCTGCAGTATCTCGGCGAGGCAAACATGCTTCCACACGTCGAGGCGGCGTTGTCGCGCGCCCGCGAAGTCTACGAGGGCCGAGCTGGCGCGTACAGTTAAGATCCAGAATCCAACAAGGCATGAAGATGGGGCGAATACATTGGCCTCAATAGTTGCCGTAGGGAAATAACAAATAAGGAGGTTAATTTGAACGCCCCGCTTCCCTTCATCAACGACAAATTCTATCTCGTGGTGGCCCCTTTGGATGAGTGCGTACCGACAGCACCACGAAGGTTAGTTCGCCGCTCTGTTGTAGTATAAAAAAGCAGGTGGTCCAGGAGACCACCTGCTTACTTATATCGATCATTGCCTGGTCACTACTCGCACTGGGCGCGCGCGCCGGCGCGATAGCATTAGGGCACGCGGCAGTCGCCCGGGCACTTTTGATTGTCTTCACCCAGGTCGCAGACTTTGTTGCCGCAAAGTGGACCACAGTCCATTGGGGCAGTGACGCTCGTTTCGCCACGACTCACTTCGCAAACACCGTCGGTCTCGTTTGCTTCCGGTAGTGGCGGAGAGTTGGGCCAAAGCGACGGTTGCCCATGGTCGCCGAGGACAAAGGGGAACCACACGGTCAAGACCCACTGCGTGCGATCAAATGTCTTGGTCCAATCCGCTGGAGGGTTCAGACTGGAGCCGAGCGAGGGGGCTGATTCCAACGCACCGAGACTCGCAAAGTCAGGGATGAACGGATGTGGAGGGACGATGCGATCCGCAAAGTAGACGATCTGCACGAGTTGTTCTTCCCGATTGTAGAGCAACCACGCGCCAGTTAGACCGCGCTCTGCAGCGGCTGTCATCATTTTTGGCCAACTTCGTTTCAGGTTGTCTAGCTGATTGGTATCCGGAACGCTCCAACGCTCCGTCCGCAACACTACCTGGTGCTGCACGTCCTGAAAGTTATGTCCGCCGATTAGGCGCCACGCGTGGCAGTCAGGGTTGAGAAAATAAGAGCGGTCAAAGAACTGAATGCCGTCGAGAACAAACTCGTTCTGGATCCAGTGTTTGTATTGCTCAGCTTGTTGCCGCGACTCGAAGAGGTAGCGGCCCCCGCTTAGCAAATCGCCGTTGGGAGCGAAGGCTAGCGGAATCTGCTTACGCTGCATACCGGGGCGCTCCGCCATGAACATGCGGTCGCGCTCGATGTCGGGCGCCACGTTCAGGGGGGAATTAGCGGGGATTGTGAAGTCGCAGGTAAAGCAGCCTCTGGCTTGAATGTTACCTGGACGTGGTTCGTTGTTGTCATCGTCGTCATCGAGCGATGCCGCCCTGACAGTTGAGAAGGCAAGGAAAGTCGACTGTAAAAGCAGCAGCATGACTACCATGCAAATGCCCCTGCTCAGGTTGAATGTGTTAAGGGAAAGTTTGTGCTTGATCATGACGTCTCCTTATATGTGTGAATTAATGCATCTCCTGTTGCGAGGTTGTCTTCCATTGCTATAGGCGTGAACTGCGATCGAAAGTGCTAACGGCAACGAATTATTATTTTGATTTGTCGGCGATCAATAGAGGACGCACGGTCTAAACGTGGTAAATTGCGGCACACGGCGCAGAGGAGAGTTACAGATGACATCCACCCCCCGGGATATCACACGTCTATTACTAGCCTGGAACAATGGCGATGAGGCGGCGTTGGAGGAATTGACGCCGCTGGTTTACGCGGAGTTACACAGGCTCGCGCGTCGCTACATGGGCCGCGAGCGCTCCGGCCACACCTTGCAAACTTCCGCGCTCGTCAATGAAGCATATCTGCGCCTAATAGACTGGAAGAACGTGCGGTGGCAGAACCGCGCACATTTCTTTGCCGTTTCCGCTCAGTTGATGCGTCGCATCCTGGTGGATTTCGCACGTGCAAACGCTTACGCGAAGAGAGGTGGCGGCGCGCCTCATCTCGACCTTGAAGAAGTCGCTGTTGTTTCACCGGATCGCGGAACTGACATTGTTGCTCTTGATGAGGCGCTGACTTCTTTGGCGGTGTTGTCACCACGACAGAGTCAGGTAGTGGAACTGCGTTTCTTCGGTGGCTTGAGTCTTGAAGAGACTGCGGAGGTACTCAAGGTTTCGATTGGCACTGTGAGACGGGATTGGAATCTGGCTCGCGCCTGGCTCCACAGAGCAGTTAGCAGTAATTAGTAAGTTGTCAGTCTAAACTCATCCTCGTATGACTCCTGAGCGTTACCAACAGATCGGAGAGATATATCACTCGGCGCTGGAGCTCGGGCCAAAACAGCGCGTGGCCTTTCTTGCTCAGGTTTGCGCTGGTGATGAGGAACTGCTTCGAGAAGTGGAATCTCTCATTGCCTCTAACGAAAAGGCTGGCGAGTTTATTCACGCACCGGCTTTGGAAGTTGCAGCCGAGCTGCTCACCAAGGATCAGTGCGACTTGTTGCCAGGTAAGTCTCTTGGCCCATACACAATTCTCGAACTTCTCGGCAGTGGTGGAATGGGTGAAGTCTACCTGGCCCAGGACTCAAGACTGGGCCGTCGCGTGGCTCTCAAACTGCTACCCGATCACTTCGTTACAAATGAAGACAGGCTGCGCCGTTTTCGACAAGAAGCTCGCGCGGCCTCAGCGCTGAATCATCCAAATATCATCACTATCCACGAGATCGGCGAAGCGGAGACTACTCATTACATCGTCACCGAGTTCATCGAGGGAGAAACGCTCCGCGCTCTACTAACCCGCAACCGCATCGAGTTCGTGAGAGCGCTCGATATTGCCACGCAAACCGCGAGCGCTTTAGCGGCCGCACATGTGGCGGGCATCGTCCACAGAGACATCAAGCCGGAAAACATAATGCTCAGGCGCGATGGTTACGTGAAGGTCCTGGACTTTGGGATTGCCAAGCTGATGCCCGAAGGCCCCTCACCTTCAATGGGCATGTCGTTTGAGACAACCCCTGGTTTAATAGTCGGTACGGCCCACTACATGTCGCCGGAGCAGGCGCAGGGTTTGAAAGTTGACGAGCGCACCGACATTTGGAGTTTGGGCGTAGTGCTTTATGAAATGCTTACCGGGCAGTTGCCGTTCAAAGGAAAAACGTCGAGTCATACCGTCGTCTCGATAGTAGAGCAGCGGGTTCCGCCGCTTGTGCGAGGACCAGAAGTTCCCGTTGAACTCGAGCGGATCTTGATGAAGGCCCTTAACAAACATCCCGAGGAACGATATCAGACGACAAAAGACATGCTCGTGGATCTTAGAATGCTCCAGCGGGATTTGGATTCAGGAGTCAAGGCCAACACTACACAAGAGATTGCAAACGCGCACACGTCGAGCGTCCGAAGTTTCGTTAGAATCGGCAAACCTTATTGGCTGACTGCGATGGCTGTGGCAGTGCTGCTCGTGACGATCGCCGGCATTGCCTACTTCACAAGAAGCAATAAGAAAAGCATCAACTCGCTCGCTATCTTGCCATTCGTAAATGCCACGTCTGATCCCAGCACGGAACACTTGAGCGAGGGGATCACGGAAAGTTTGATCAACAACTTGTCACAAATTCCCCGACTGCGTGTGATGGCGCGTACTACAGTATTTAGTTTTAACGGGCAAAATCTGGACTCGCGAAAAGTTGGGAGCGACCTGGGCGTTGATGCCGTTGTCACGGGTAGAGTGACGCAGTTGGCTGATACGTTGGTTATCCAGGTAGATCTCGTGGACGTATCAAGCGGCGCGCAAATTTGGGGAGAGCGATTCAACCGAAAGCTCACCGATGTCGTGACGATGCAGGAGGAGATCTCACGCGAGATCTCTGAAAAACTGCATTTGCGGATGACAGATGAGGAGCGCAGCCGCGTATCTAAGCGTCATACGATTAACGCCGAAGCTTATCAGTCGTATTTGAAGGGGCGTTACCACTGGAACAAGCGGACGCAAGACGGACTCAAGAAAAGCATCGAGTATTTCAGCGAGGCTTTAGAGAAGGACCCGACTTACGCACAGGCTTATGCGGGAATAGCTGATTCGTATAACACGCTCGCGCGTTTTAACTTTCTTCGACCTCAGGAGGCTTACCCCAAAGCGAGAGCGGCAGTTACAAAAGCGCTGGAGATTGATGAGACGCTGGCCGAAGCTCACTCCTCGCTTGCCGTTGTTAAAATGGATTACGAGTGGGACTTGCCGGGAGCGGAGCGAGAATTCAAGCGCGCCATTGAACTTAACCCGAGCTACCCCAGCGCCCATCAGTGGTATGGGTTGTTGCTCGTGTCGCGAGGGCAGACGGAAGAAGCTCTCGCGGAGACAAAACGGGCACAACAGCTCGACCCGCTTTCGTTGATTGTCGACATGGGCGTGGGAGGGTTGTACATCTACGCGCGGCGATTCGATGAAGCGATCGGGCACCTTGAGAAGATACGCGATCTGCACCCGGAAGCGTTTCAGCCTGACTCGAATCTTGCTTACGTTTATGAGATCAAGGGAATGACGGATGAAGCCGTCGCGTCGTATCTTAAGAGTAGAACTCTTGCTGGTGATACCGCAGAAAGGATAGCGGCGCTCAAAGCTGCTTATGCGGTATCGGGTTGGAAGGGCTACTTGCAAAAGCGCGTCGAGGAGATGAAGGAACACGCAAGACTGCAGAGGTACATCTCACCATTTTCGGTCGCACTACTATACGCGCAGATGGGTGAGAAGAATCAGGCCCTTGCGTGGCTTGAGAAGACTTACGAGGAACGCAACTATCGTTTACTCTTCATCAAGGTAGACGCACGACTCGACAGCCTTCGCTCGGAGCCGCGGTTTTTGGACCTGGTTAGGCGCATTGACGAGGCGTGTCAATTAGCGCAAAGGTCGTGAGTGCCTATATACGCGAAACTTCCAGCAAGGCGTTTGTCTCTTGATACTTCCTCGTTGTGCGTAGATCCCAGCGGCTGGGAAATCTGCGTTCTTGCCTAGTGGGGCTGATCCACGGAACTGGGAGTGGTTGGAATCGATTAGGCAACCGCACGACAGAGTCAATTAATTTCTGGCTGCGTTAACTCCGGCGTGGCCATTTTGGTTAGCCAAGAGAATTCCACTCGTGGAATTGCCTTCCACACCTGGGCCACTGCTCCACTTCTCGCTACGCTTGTAGATAGTGCATCAATAAGAAATTAAGACTGCTCTACCGCTGGCGCAAGCGAGCAGATCGCATTGATGACCAAAGCTGTTTGAGCTTCATGGGTCGTTAACCCGTCTCTCGAGAATCATGAGCTCCAGTTGAATTAAGAACCTCCGGTAATCTCTAGTACACTGCTCCAACTCAGCCTCTAATGCGAGATTAAAATGCTTCTTCTGAAGGTCGAATACATTGAGCAAAAGATTGTGAACACCTAGAAAAGCCTAATAGCAAACGCGTGTGCATGCGTTGCCTGTTGTGCTTGAAGTGCTCAGTTTGTAAGGAACTGCGGGACACCTGACCAAGCGCAACACTACTAACGTTAACAAACGCTGCCATCGTCACATTCCTCTTTTCTATGATCTGAGTTTTAAACAATGGACCATTCGCACGGAACAAAAGACTGGGCGGACGATCGACTCAAAGCAACGACACCTTACGCTTCATGCACTGCACGGACTCCTACGATTGCAGATAGCGGTCACGGACGATCGACGCGCAGATGTTCTTGGCTAATATGCGAATCACTGGAGCTCCAAAACCACGACCGATTTCGCCGGTATCTTCAAGCTCAACTGCGAACCCTGAAGCTTGTAGCCGCTGTAGGGTGCTGGTTTGACGGTGTTCGGTCGATCGAACATGTTCATTGAATTCATGGCCGAAGCCGTAAGTATCTCCCCTGTGGTGGTTCTAATCGCCCCTCCCGAAATCGTGGTCGTGATCTCTGCGGCACGGTTTGGATCGAGATTTACCACCGATAAGTGCACGCGTCCCTGATCGTCGCGCGAAGCCGAGACGTTGAGAGCGACAAAGGATGCATCGCCGAACTTATACTGCGGGGCAGTAACATCGACAGGGATCATCGTTGCTCCCTGATGCACTCTGTACATCCTGAACACGTGGTATGTCGGCGTGACCACCATCTTCTCTTTATCAGTCAACACCATGGCCTGAAGAACGTTAACCATCTGCGCGATGTTGGCCATCCGCACCCGATCGGCGTATTTGTGAAAGATGTTTAGGTTGACACCCGCAACTACAGCGTCGCGCAGCGTGCTCTGCTGGTAGAGCGCACCCATATCGCGACCCGGCTCGGCGTCATACCACGTTCCCCACTCGTCCACCATCAGGCCAACGCGCTTCTGCGGATCGTACTTGTCCATGATTGCGCTGTGCTTCTGGATAAACTCATCCATCCGCAACGTCCTGACGAGCGTCGAATGCCACTCCTTTTCGTCAAACTGTGTCGCTGAACCCTTCTTGGACCAATCACTCGTCGGCAACGTGTAGTAGTGTAGCGACAGGCCTTCCATGTGCCTGGCGGCTTGTGCCATCAGCACTTCTGTCCAGTTGTAGTTGTCGTCATGAGAGCCGACAGCTAGTCTCTGGATGCGGTTACCAGAATGGTTCTTGATGAAGGTGGCGTACTGGCGATACACATCTGCGTAATACTCCGGCCGCATCTGCCCGCCGCAACCCCACGTTTCGTTTCCGACGCCGAAGTATGGAAGCTTCCACGGCTTATCGCGTCCATTCCGCCGGCGCAGGTTTGCGAGATCAGAGTCGGAATCAGACGTCATGTACTCGATCCACTCCATCATCTCCTGCGGCGTTCCGGTGCCAACGTTGCCATTAACGTAGGCATCGGCACCCAACGTTTCGCAGAGGTCCATAAACTCATGCGTTCCGAACGCGTTGGAGTCCACACCGCCCCAGCTCGCGTTCGGCCGGCGTGGGCGCTTGTCGCGTGGACCAATGCCATCGCGCCAGTGATACTCGTCAGCGAAGCATCCACCTGGCCAGCGCAAGACCGGGATCCGCAGTTCTTTGAGGGCGGCGATCACATCGTTGCGCAGGCCACGCGTGTTTGGGATCGGTGAGCCCTCGCCGACCCAGAGGCCTTCGTATATCAAGCGGCCGAGGTGTTCCGCGAAATGACCGTAAATGTTGCGATTGATGACTGCTCCTCGCTGGTCCAAGCGGATCGCCAGCGTAGCCGTGTATGATTGAGCCTGCGCGGGCGCCATCACGGACTTTGTTGGAAGGCAGAGTGCCAACGCGATTAGTCCCGACGCCAGCAGGCACACATTCAACTTTCGTAGACGATACATAGATGGTCCTGTTGTGTGAAATAGAAAAAAACTACAGGCCGGCCTCTGGTCAGCCCAACAACTGCACAGGTATCTCAAAGCTCATGGACACTCCTCGATGTGGCTGGACGCACGCCCGCAGGAGGTGTCTTCGCTGACTTGCTTGGAACGGCTTACTTCCTCGGAATGCTCATACCACCGCGTTGCGCGCGATAAGTTCGCGGTAGTTCAACGTTGTGTTGCCGTAACTCCCGGCCAGTCATCCGTGCGAAACGGTGACGCCGGCAAGCCTGATTTGTTGGAGAGATTCACGATCGGGTTGTCGGCCCAACCGTAACGCACCGCCACCGGCCTTGGGACTGAAGGATTCGATACAATTACCGTCTCGCCCTCAATGCGCGCCTCAGCCCAAACAAATCGTCGATCAGCTCCGGCGATAGCAAATCCTTTGACTGGACCACCATCAATTGTTTTTAGTCCGGCAGCGTGTTTGAACCTGATTAGCACCTTCTTGCCTTCAATGCTGAATCGATAGAAAAGAGGTCCAGAAGGGACCACGCTTCGGCCATACGTTTCGGCGAGCGCCCACGCCCCCAACCTGCGGCCTACGTCCAGCTTGTTACGCGGATGGAGGTCGTTTTCGTCGCCGATGTCGATCGTCACTGCCATTCCGGTTTGTGGCTCACGTAACGTCATCAACTGGGCTTCGCGCAGTTCCGCCCAATCACTCTCGCTGGGGTCAGCTTTGCGTTCACGCCAGTTCGCAAGCTGTACGAAGTAGAATGGGAAGTCACGTCGCCAGGCTTTTCGCCAGTCGCGAATCATGGCGGGAAAGAGGGTGCGGTATTGAAATGCGCGTCCCGCGTTACTCTCGCCCTGATACCAAATGACACCCCGAATCGCGAAGGGAACAAGTGGCGCAATCAGCGCATTGTAAAGAACGCTCGGATTGTTTTGGTTGCTTACGCCTACCGCTTCAGGCCGTGTACTCCAATCCGGACGCCTCGGTTCGAGCTCCAGCTCGACTTTGTAGTCCCACGTACCACGAAGAGAAATCACGTCAGACACGCCGTTGCCGGTTGGTCCAATGGACATTGCGCCCCCACCACTAAAGCCGCCCTCTCCTGCACTATCGAATACCCGTAGAGCGATCACGTTTGGTCCTGAATGGACCAGGGAGCCCGGCACAACATACCTCCGCGGGACCATGTAACTGTTTGCCGTCTCCCTCCCGGTTGAGCCGATCTTTGTCCCGTTGAAATACGTAATGTCGTGATCATCAATAGGCGTCAGATTCAGGACGAGGTCTTTACCAGACCAGGACTCGGGTACGTCGACTACCCTCCGAAACCAGATAGCTCCATCGATGAGTAGTCCCGCAGTTTCGATCTGCTTGGGCAGATCGATCTTGCTCCACTCGGCTGTCGAGGTTGCTGGATCTGCATACCCCGCCGCCTCACCTTTATTTCCGGGATCGACGTGAAGGTTTTTCTCCTCCCACTGGGCGAGAGCGCGCACATAAGTTTCTTTTGTTATCGGCAGCGCGTTCAAACTACTTCGGTATCGATCGAGAATTGGTCTAAGTGCGGATACTGAAACGAGTGCTTCGTGACTGGTCCACGCTTCCGCCGGTGTTCCGCCCCATGAACTGTCGATGAGACCGACCGGTACTTGCAGTTGCTGGTGAAGTTCACGACCAAAGAAGTAGCCCACTGCGGAGAAATGCGCGGCCTCGTCGGGAGTGGTGACGACCCAACGTCCTTCCACATCGGCTAGCGGAGATGCCGAAGTCTGCTTGGCTGCTGTGAAGAGCCTGATCTGCGGGTAGTTTGCTTCTTTGACTGCTTCCGCAGCGTCCAGCGTGTTGACCAGGGGCCATTCCATATTGGATTGACCGGAGCAGAGCCACACCTCGCCAACCAAAATGTTCTTGACCGTCAGAACGTTGGCGCCTTTGATTTTCAACTCGAATGGTCCACCGGCCTTGAGTGGTGGCAACCATACTTCCCAGCGGCCGTTCGTATCAGCAACCGTGTGCAATGAAGTCTTTTCGAAGATGACGGTTACCTTTTCGCGCGGATCAGCGTTGCCCCAGATTCGAACCTTTACGCCCTGCTGCAAGACCATGTTGTCACCGATGATGCCGGGCAAGCGCACTTCTGCGCGCGCGGGACCAGTCAATGCAAACATCAAGAGCAGGAGCCCCCACGCCTTTGTTGCACGACCGGGCAAAAGGTGAACGCAAAACGTTAGAACGAGAGTAAACATCAAGCAGCCTGTACTTAAATTTTTAAGAAGGTAGAACGCTGGAACGGCACCAATTTTCCAGCAACTCAACGGCAATATTCAAGTCTTCTCTGAGTGTGATTAAGGCTTTCATATCTTTCTATCGAACCGGAATCGTTTTTCTTAGTCTCACATCGGTGGACGATCCGCCGACGGCAATCTCAATTCGGTCCTTCTCGACGAACCAGCGGTCTGTGTTCGTGTCCCAGTAAGCAAGACGTGATGCGGGAAGAGACAACTTCACCGTTTTTCTTCCTGCGGAGCCAGATGAATGCGCGTGAAATCCTTCAGCTCTTTGAACGGACGCTGAACAGAGGAATTTAGATGCTTCACGTACAACTGGACCACTTCATCACCGGCACGCTTTCCGGTGTTCTTCACAATGAAGCTGAAGTCGATTCGTCCCGTGCTTGAAAGAGAAGAAGCGCTGGTCTTCAAATCCCGATATTGAAAGGTTGTGTAGCTCAAACCGTAGCCGAACGGATACAGTGGCGTACCGCGAAAATACATGTAAGTCCTGCCGCGACGTATGTCGTAGTCCATCATCGGTGGCAATTGATCGAGGGACCTGGGCCACGTTTGGACCAGACGTCCGGCGGGATTGTAGTCGCCGAAGAGCACCGTTGCGAGAGCTCTACCCTCTTCCTGGCTGTTGAGCGCCATGTGCACGATCGCCGGCACATGGTCCTGCGTCCAATTGATCGCGTACGGAAAGCTCGATTTGAGGACGACGACTGTCTTTGGGTTAATCTGAAACACGGCCTTGATCAGATCTTCCTGCTCCAACGTGATCGACTGCCGATCTACCGCTTCGCGTCCTTCACTCGGCACTGAAACTTTCGCCCAGACGCTGTCGAAACCTCCATTCGGATGATTGCCGACCAAGACTATCGCTGCGTCGGACTCGCTCGCAATTTTTACAGCCGCGCCGCCATCGTTGCTTGCGGCGTAGCTCACCTTAACCGACTCGCCAACGGCATTCCTGATTCCTTCCAGGGGCGAGATAATGTAAGGTGGAGTACCACTGTACCAGTCGAGTAACACCTCATTTGCTCTTGGACCAATCACGGCGATCGATCTCAATGACCCTTTGTTAAGAGGCAAGAGATTGGCAGCGTTTTTCAGCAGCACGATCGATTCCTGGGCGGCACGCAGCGCCAGTGCTTTGTGCTTATCTGTTAGCCAGGGATCGGTCGGATTCTGGCCGATGGACGAGTAAGGCACACGGGACGCGGGATCGAGCAGGCCAAGCCGGATCATGACCCTGAAGTTTCCTCGCAGTGCGCGATCGATGTCAGCTTCAGTAACCAGGCCTCTCTTCAATGCTCCTCTGATGGGCTCGCGGTAATCGTCGAGAAACTGCCCAATTCCCGCCTTAACAGTCGCGGCTGCTGCAGTTTCGAAATCCCGATAGTATTTGTGAGCTGTAACGAGATTGCGCATCGCGCCCGCGTCAGTGCAGATGATTCCATCCTGACCCCACTTCTCGCGCGTGATGGTTTTCATGACAGGATTGATCGTCATCGGCACCTTGTTGACTGCATTGTAAGCTGCCATATAAGCTCGCGACCCGCCCTCGACTACGCCCATTTGAAACGGCAACGCGTAATACTCGTGAAACAGCCGTTCATCAAAATCGGAGCTTGATTTGTCGCGATCGTTCTCGTTGCTGTTCGCGAGGAAATGCTTCATCAAGGCGGCAGATTGCCAGTAGGTCGGGTGATCACCTTGTAAGCCTGTCGTGAACGCCACGACCATGGCGCCGTTGAAGTATGCGTCCTCGCCGTAACACTCTTCAGTTCTCCCCCATCGTGGATCGCGACCGAGATCTGCATTAGGAGATCGGATCACTATTCCGCCCTGGTGGTACTTAGGACTTTGAAAGACATAGCGCGCCTCATATCCTTCAACCTGCCCAACCTGCCGCAGCAACTCCTGGTCCCAGGTTTCGCCGAGGCCGATTCCCTGTGAGAATGTTGTAGAAGGAACGGTGAGTGGTCGCCCCCACTTACCTGGTCCACCCTGCGTCAGACCGTGAATGCCCTCGGCGTGTCCGCTACCTTTTATGCCTAACCTGGCAACGCTCGGATTCGTATCGAGACACTCGATCTTCTCTTCGATCGTCATCAGGGAGAGAATGTTGTCGATTCGCTGTTCGATCGGGAGATCCGGATTTTGGAAAGGATACGGCCCGTGCTGCGTCTGCGATTGCGACTGCGACGATCGGATCGCAACAGCACTCACGACCAGCATCAAGAAGATCAACAAGCGAGGGCCAATGATCATTGCTGGCCACCCTCGACAACGTTCATGTATTTACGTAGTGGAGGATTTGGGATCTTATCGACACGGCCACTGGGCCACTTGATTTCGATGCTGTCGATTTTAGTTGCCGCACCGATGCCGAGAATCTCACGCGGATCGTGTGAAGAGAGATAACTGCCGCCGGCTGTCTTCAGTCGTTTGTATTTAACTCCTCCGGCTTCCCACGTGATGATCGCTCCCACTGCGGCCGGATTACTCTTCGTCGCGACCAGATTCAGGCCGACCCAGTTGTTGCGGTTGCCGCCTTCGTTTCTGAGTAGCAAGGGAGCTTCACCGTTATTGATTATCAGCATGTCGAGGTCGCCGTCGTTGTCGTAGTCACCCGCCGATAAACCCCTGGCAGGAAAGTCTTTAGCGAACGCCGCCCCGGAAACCGAACTGACGTTCTTGTACGTTCCTTTCACGTTCTCGAACATCAATAACGGCTCTTTGTACTTCACCTTCAACGACTGGATCTCGACCATGTCGTCGGGATGGCCATTCGCCAAAATGAGATCGGGATCGCCGTCGTTGTCGTAATCAAAGAAGCGCAAACCCCAACCACTGAGCAGCCGCGTCGCTGGTCCGATCTCGCCCGGTTTATCAATGAACGTGAGGTCCTTCTGGTTGTGGTACAAACTGAACAACTCCTGGTCGATGTTCGCTACGAACAGATCCTGCCAACCATCGCCATCGTAATCCGTAGCATCAACTCCCATTCCCGATCGGGGTGAGCCTGAATCGCTGTATGCGACGCCCGACAGTAATCCGGCTTCTTCAAACTTTCCTTTCCCTTTATTTACGAACAGGAAGTTCGCCAGCGTATCGTTCGCGACGAATAGATCCATCAGACCATCGTTGTTTACGTCAGTCGCGACTGCTCCAAACGATTTGCCTTGTGCTGCGGCGATTCCCGAGTCTTTACTGACGTCGAGAAACTTGCCGCCTCCTTCATTACGGAAGAGAAAACTCGATCGAGGCTTGAACACGCGCGGCACACAGTAGTAACGGCGGCCGGCGCGATTGTCGCCGCAGAAGATGGTGCCGGTACCGCTGTACTGCACAAAACTGGAAACGAAAAGATCCAGCTTACTGTCGTTGTCGTAATCGAACCACGTCGCGCAGGTGGACCAATTCGGCGCCGCAACACCTGCCGTGTCGGTTACGTTTGAAAAAGTGCCGTTACCATTATTGTGGAAGAGAACGTTTAAACCGTAATTAGTTACATACAGGTCCTGCCAACCATCACCGTCGTAATCGGACGCTGCCGCGCCCATGCCGAAGTGGCCCATTTTCCCACACGCGACACCGGCTTTGTCGGTAACGTCCGCGAACGTGCCGTCTCCATTATTTCGATACAAAGCATTCTTGATCGGCGTTTTGGGATTGTAAAAATCGGATGGTCCGCTGTTGACTAGATAGATGTCCATCCACCCGTCGTTGTCGAAGTCGAAGAAGAGACCACCACCGCCACACGTTTCCGGAAGGTGTCTCATTTCGGAGCGTCCGTTGTCGTGAACCCAGGTGATCTTGCTTTGGGCGGACAGTACTTCGACAAAGGTCACCGGCGACACGGAAATGACGTTAGATGTGGCATGACCGGCGAGAGGTTGAAGCCCGACGCCGGACACGAGCAGAGCGAGAATGACACCAAAGCAAGAGTACTTCATTCGTTTGTTTGCGAATCGACTTATTTTAGTTCGGAAACTTTTCGCCGGGCCTCACCACACGAATGTAATGGTCGGTAAAATTAAAGTGTGCCGCCTTCACTTCAATCTTCGGCATGTGGCAGGACGTACAATTCTTCTCAGCCACCGGACAGCTTGTGCCGTCGCTCGCTTTCGCCGTTTTCGTCTTTAGCGTATGACACTCAAGACATCGCTTGTCGTAATAAGCAGGATCTTCTCTGAGCGGTTCGTGCGGGTTATGACATGCCGTACAGCTTATCTTGCGATCGTCCGAATAACACTTGCTGTGAAAAATGCGATACGGTTGAAAGCGGACGTTGTTGATCTCCATGCTCTTCAACAAGGCAAACTCGTCGCTGCCGCGATGACATGATGCGCAAAACTGCTGCGTAAGCTCATCACCACTCAATAACTTCGGATTGAAGATCCCCGTTGCGCCGGGCTCACCCTCTTTCACGGCGGCGACGTGCTTCCCGCCTGGTCCATGACAACTTTCACAGCGAACTCCGTGCGCGAACTTGTCGAGTCGAAGCTGCGAACCCATGACGGCGCCCGTCGCATGGCAACCGAAACAGTTCGACACGTCGTTCGGCGTCAGCACACGGCCAACGGCATCAAGCAACGATGTCGGTTCGAGTCGTGGCGCGCCAATCGTGAAGTCCAGCGACTTCGGTTCGTTGTAAAAACTCACGAGACTCTCGTAGAACTTTCCCTCGTGTTGCAGCACATAAGTCTGGCCCATTTTGCCCTGGCCGAATGCATAGAGAATCGGCAGCGAGATGGTGTCTTTTCCGTCGGTGACTGAATAGAAGCTCTGTTTGCCGTCACGCTTGATCTGATATGAGTAACCGCCGACGCGCATCGTTAGCTGCGGATTGTCGGATAGTATTTTTGATCCGACAATCTGCTCCATCGCCATCGCCATACCGCTGTGACCAAACGAAGCGAACTTCTTGTGACAGTCCAAACACACGTGATCGCCGAGAAAGACAGTGCCGGCGGGCACACGTCGCGGGTTCCAACGCCTGTTCACCTGTGCGCTTACTGAAAGCGGACCGAACATAAGAAGTACCAGCGCCAGAAGCGTCAACACCAGCGTAACTACTATCAGCGCGTGCTGTTTGACAGTTTGGTTCATTTGTTACGGGGAACTACTCGGTTTTTCCGGCGTTTGATCGGGATCCGCGTCCGGCTTAACAAGCTGTTTTTTCTGATTGTACTCGTCCTGAAGTCTCTTGAAGATCTCGCGTTCGCGCGCGGCCTCCTGCTTTTTACCGGCTCGGGTGTAAGCGCGCGCAAGTGCAAAATGCATTTCCGGACTGGAAGGCGCGAGCTTCACTCCTTCTTCCAACTCTTTGACGGCCCTGTCAACCTCGCCCATTTCCAGCAGCAATCGACCGAGCACGTTTCGAGCGGCGTACAGTTTTGGCGCGAGTTGCACTGCCTTTTCCGCAAGTGGCAACGCGTCTTCGTATTGATCGCGTTTCAGATACTCGAACGCCATCTGGACCATCGCCGGATAATGTAACGGCGAGATCTCGAGCTCGCGCTTGAACTCTTTCATCGCAAGATCGGAATCCTGCGCCAGCATGTAGACGCCGAACGGGTAGTGCACGTTTGGATCGTTCGGATATTGGGCCAGCAGCATGTCAAAAGCGGCGCGCGCCGGTTCCATACGACGGGCAGCCATGCTGTATCCCGCCCGACCCGCGATCAAAATCTTCTCACGCTGTGGTGGAGGGATCTCCTTCGGCAACAGCGGCATTCTCAACAACGCCAGCCCAAACGCTTCGATTATTTTCGCACTCTCGTTACCAACACCGGTAAACTCCGAGAGAACCTCATAAGCGTTCTCGAAGTATTCGAAGCGAATGTAGAGCAATGCGGTGTGATAGCGGACCACTGACGCCAGCTCGGAGTGATCGTTTACTCCCAGCGATCGACTGCGTTCTAAAGCCGCCGCCGCGCGTTCCAGTTCGCCAGTTTGAAACTGGCACAGGCCGAGCATGGCCCAGGCCGGACCTCTTTGCGGTTCGAGTGCGACGAGATTCTGAAACGCGTCGCGGGCCTGCGGATAAACGTCCTTTTGATAAAAGATCGCGCCGACATACCACCACCCTTCTGGCCACTTCGGTTTAATCTTTAAAGCCTGGCCGTAGAGTGAGATTGCCTCCTCCAGGCGATCGGACAGGCGCGCATCGTCAGCGAGCTTCACGGACCGATCGAATTCCGAATCGGCTCCTGTGCGCGGCTGTGACGCTGGTTGTTTTGCTCTTGATTTTCGAGGCGACTGGGCCGAGATCGACTGGTCTAAGCCCGGCGTTGCAAGAACCAACGCGGCCATTAACAGAAGAACGGCGCCCAAACGATTACGATTAATTATTACCACTGTGGTCGATTGTTATCGTTAGCCGGCGGTTTAGGAGTTGAAACTGGTTCTCCGACGTGCGCGCCAGGTTGCTTAGCCTGTTGTGCGGCATTCGATTTTTGAATGAGTGCCTTTTCCCGGTCCCCGTCCGCTTTTCGATTCAGCCGGTAGTAAACTGACGCCAACAGGACGCGCGCTTCGACGAAATCACCGTGCTCTTTCAAAACGCCTTCAAGTAGTGGCAGCGCGTCGGCCGGCTTGCCCGCGGCAGCGTAGACCGCAGCGAGATGATAGCGAGCGTATTGTTCCCTTGGCCGCAGTTGGATCGCGCGCTTCAAGTGGCTGAGCGCTTCGTCGGTCTCTTTATCATGACGCAGCAGCATTCCGAGATAGAGATGCGATTCGAAGTCGTTGGGATTCGCAGACAGTTCAGTCCTGAATGCCGCTTTCGCGTTTTCTGTATCGCCAAGGCGCATCAACACGCGACCGTGCCACGCTTGTAGTCCCGGGAGTTTTGGATTCAACTCGATCGCGCGTCGCGCCTCTTTGAGCGCGTTTTGAGCATCGTCCGCGAGTAACAAAATTGACGCCATTAACAAGTGTGCTTCGGCGGAATCTTCGTGGCGAAATAGTCGATCGATAATCGCCTGCCCCTTGTCGAGCTGACCGTCGCCGATCAGTGCGCTGCCTAATAAATAAGCCACCGTGCGGTTTGACGGATCAGTATCAGCCGGTGGAGAAAGTCTCTCAATGACTTTCTTGTAATCGCCGAGTCTTACGTAGGAATCCGCGAGGACCAACTGCGCGTTGGTGGTTTGCGGGCTATTCGGAACGGCCGTCAGAAATTTTTCCAATTCGGTCGCCGACTCGTTGAACCAGGCCGCTTTGTAATAAGCCATGCCGAGGTTGAAGCGAATCGCGGGGTTTGTGCTGTCTATGACGAGAGCTCTTTTGTACTGTTCGATCGCTTGTTCGTATCGGCCCAAAGCGGAGTACGCTGCACCGAGGTTAGATCGGACGTCCACTCGCGCGGGATGCTTGTCCAGAATCGCTACATAAGCGCGCACCGCTGCCTGCAGATCTCCCGATTTGTGCAACCGAGTGGCGGCCTCAAATTCCAGCTCCACAACGGCCGCAGACTGTGCCCTGACGTGGCCGGCCAACAGCGCTCCTGAGCAAAAAATGAAGATAAATAGAGCCGCGTTACGACGTACTTTTTTGATTGCCATTTATGAAATCCAGGGGAGCCTAAGATGCTGGCGATTATACAGTATTCGCCCCCATTTTTGCCCTTCTTCTGGCTGCAACATTCAACTATACTGAGTCGAAATGAAATCACTTCTGAGCGTCGTCATGGCAGTCATGGTCGGGTTTTCTCCAACCCTCGTATGTGGTCAAACAACCACGTCGCAGGACCAGGCCGACGTCGTTCGTGTTCGTAGTAATTTGGTGCAACTTGATGTAGTCGTTAAGGATAAAAAAGGACGTCCGGTTAGGGATCTCAAAGCGGGCGATTTTGAGGTTTTTGAGGACGGCGTGGCCCAGAAAGTTGATTTGTTTCGCTTTGTAACGAGAGAGCCAACTGGATCAAAGGCGAAAGACGAAACATCCACCCCCACCGCTCCGGCGGCGACAACTCCACCTCCAGTCAAGCGCTCCACCCCGGTGATTACTGCGCTCGTGTTCGACCGGCTCTCTCCCGAAGCCAGGGGGCTGGCACGCAAAGCCGGTCTTGCGTATGCACAGGAAGGGATGGTGAGCGGGGGGTTCACCGGAGTGTTCGGAATCGATCAGGCTTTGCGCACGTTTCAAACGTTCACCGACGATGCGATATTAATTAAAGACGCGGTCGAGCATGCCACCGGCACCGCTATCTCATCGTCTGGGGCGGACGCAGCAAGGGTGAGAGCGAACATCGAGCGCAGCGGCAACCTGGACCAACAAATGGCGGATTCGATGAGTGGCGTCGCCGCAGCCGGAGCTGCGCGCGATAACGCAGGCGCTTCCGAGGCAGCGGCTGCCGGCGGTCAGGCAATGCTCACTCAGCAATTCGTCGAGATGCAAACTCGTATGTTGCAGGCGTACGAGCTTCTGGAGCGCGACCAGGAAGGACATGCGACGATCAACAGCCTCCTCGCGGTGATCAGCCCGATGCAAAGGTTGCCGGGACGCAAAACGATCATCTTCTTTTCTGAAGGTTTGAAGTTGCCACCGAATGTTCAGCAAAAGTTCCCAGCAGTAATCAACGCAGCGAACCGGGCTAACGTGAGCATCTACTCAATCGACGCCGCGGGCTTGCGCATCGAAAGCGGCACCGCCGAAGCTGCACGGGAGATCAACTCAATCGCTGCTGCGCGCATGGCCCAACAAGCTCGCAGCAGCGATCGCGTCAGCAGCGGTCCTTACATGAGATCGCTCGAACGCAATGAAGATCTGCTGCGTTTCGATCCTCGCAGCGGCCTCGGCTCGTTATCGGACCAAACCGGGGGCTTTCTGATTAACAACACTAACGATCTCGTTACCGGCCTTCGCCGGATCGACGACGACAGGAACGGTTATTACCTGCTTACCTACGCGCCTAAAAACAAAGACTACGACGGTCGATTCCGACGAATAAGCGTCAAGGTGGCCCGTGGGAATATCGATGTTCAGTCACGCCAGGGTTACTACGCTCTTGAATCGACGGGCCAACTTTCGATGCTCGACTACGAAGTACCGGCAGTCGCAGCCTCGCGAAATTGGAGAACCGGCTCGACGCAAAACGTCATCAGGAGCGCCGCACTTAGTTATCCGTCGTCCGCCAAGGACGGACTCACGCTGATCCTTGCGGAAGCTCAGATAGGTGCGTTCAAATCGGTCACCGGCGAGAACAAGACTTACAACACAGAGTTTTCGATAGTCGCCCTGGTGCGCGATGAGTCGGAACAGATCGTTCAAAAACTGAGCCAACACTATTCTCTCACTGGTGCCACGAAGGACCTCGAGGCGGCCAAAAAGGGAAATGTCCTTTTTTACAGAGAAACACAGCTTGGGCCCGGAAAATACCGTGTTCAGGTTATCGCCTACGACACGGCAACTAACCAGGCTAACGTCAGCGAGACACCTCTCGAAATCGAAAGCATGGACGAAAGCAAACCGCGCCTTAGCAGCGTCGCCGTAATTAAACGTGCCGACCGGTTGACGCCTAATGAACAACAACAGGAGCGGCCGTTACGCTTTGGCGAACTGCTCGTCTATCCGAATCTCGGCGAGACGATCGACCGCAACGCCGCAAAACAGCTCGCCTACTTCTTCACCGCCTGGCCAGGTAAAGGCGCAACCAAACCTTTGCAAGTAACGCTGGAAATTCTGCAAAGCAATCGCGTGATCGGTAAAACGTCAGGCGAACTGCCACCGGCCGACGATCGCGGACAGATCAAGTACGCCAGCTCATTCCCGCTCGATAAGTTTTCACCTGGAATGTTTGAGTTGAAGGTGACTGTGAGTGATGGCGTGAAGAGCGCAAGCCGCTCGACAACTTTCAGTCTCGGCAACTAATTTGCGTTATTGTCTCTTCTGTTCAATCTTGCGCGCCAGTTCTTTCGCTTCCTTGATCAATTCTCCGCGGGGGGCTGAATCAATATAAACGTTAACTGAACGCGTCGCTTCCGCGAGATCGCCGCGATCGAGATAGACACGAGCGAGATGGTAATTAGCGGCGATGCATTCATCTCCGCCCGTGATCAACGCGCGCGTCAGTTCAGCTTCCGCGCTCTCCAGATCGCCCAGCTCCAGTTTCGCGATACCTATCCACAAGCGCGCCACCGGTCGCGTGCTGTCGATCGCCACCGCCTGATTCAAAACTGAAAGTGCCTCCGGATACTGCCGCCGCTCGACATGGACCAGCCCCATATTGAATTTCGCATTGAAGTTTTTGGGATCGTCGCGGAGCACCATTTCGAATTGTTTCTCCGCTTCATCTATTCGCTTCAGTTTCAGGAACTGTGCACCCAGATCGTTACGTGCTGCGAGGTACTCCGGGTAGATCACCAAAGCTTCCCCGAAGTGCGTAGCAGCTTGTTGAAAGTTGCCTTTGTTTACAAACTTCAATCCGAGCTCGTATTGCTTTTTCGCCGCCGGCGGCACGGCTTGCCGCAACTCCGCGGCTGACACAACTTTGTGGAGGCGCTTAGTTACCTCCGGATCCTTCTTCTCTCTCAATTCCATGTTCAGATCGACCGTCAGCCCGCGGCCGAGCGAAACCCTGTGCACCACCGGATCAAACTTGGTACTCGAGACCTCCGCTTGCACGTAGTACGTGCCCTCGCTCAGATTTCTGATTTGAAACTCGCCGGTGTTGTTGGTGTAGAGAGTAGAGAGAGTGCTCTGATCGTTACGCAAGGTGATCCGGGCGTAACCTTCGACGTTGAATCCTGACGGAAGCGTAACTCGACCGCGAATCACGGCATTATTCGTGTCGGGGACCTTGGATCTTGCCTCTGTTTCGCCCTGCGCGTGCGCGGTTGCGCTGAGCACCAGCGAAAGCGCCAAGCCGAAAGTGGCCAGAACACGTTGCCTCATAAACCGCCTCGCGTTTGATTAAAAATCAGAACGGCGCGAGAAGCAAACTGCAAGCTCCTCGCGCCGCCGTCCTAGGTAAACGCTCGAACGTTAACCTAGAACGTAAATTTCAAAGCGAACTCGACGATTCGGCGCCCGCGCTTATTCTGGATCTTGCCGAAATTGTTGATCGTGTTATCCGTGAAGCGGAACCCGCCAGTTGGATCGCAAACGCTGGCTGTGTTCGTGCCATCACCGGTCGGAACCGTGATCCTGCGATTACAGACCGTTTCCAACGCCAGGAAGATGTCGCTTCCGAAAGGAGTCGTGTTAGTGACATTAAACTGTGTCGGGTACGCCTGATTGAATACGTTGAACAATCCGGTCCGGAACTGAATCTTCTTCTCTTCAGTAATGTTGAAATTCTTGAAGAAGGAGATGTCGAAATTGCTTCGACCCGGACTGCGAATGTAGAACGGCGGTTGCGACGGTCCGGTGTTCGGGAACGTAGGAATCCCCAACTTCGAGAGATCAAAGATCTTGTCTCCAAGTCCCGTTCCGCCAACTGCCGGATTGCCGAGATAGACGGGCGTAATCGCCCCGAGACTCGCGCCGGCGTTAGTTCCATTGAATGCATCCGAGCCATACCATCCAACCGCCTGACTCGCCTGCGCGATGTCGCCGGTGAACCTCAGCCGGATTGGAATACCACTCTGGATCGTGGTGATGCCTGATATCTGCCAGTCATTGAAGATCGCGTCAGTGAGGCCATTCGAGAAGCCACCCCGAGCAATGTCCGGCACGCTCCAGTTGTACGACAGGTTGAAGACGTGCGTGCGATCGAATGGCAGCACACCCCAGCTTCTGTTTCGCGTGTCGATCGGATCGGCCCAGGCCGCGCCGTCGCTCTCGTTAGTCGCCACGGTCCCCAGCGCCTTGCCGAAGGTGTAAGTAGCGAAGTACTGGAGGTTTCTTCCCGAGTGGCTCAACGTGGCCTGCAACGAGTGGTAGCTCGAGGTGCCGGTGAACTGGAAGAGGCCGACTGAATTGAACGCGTCGTACGGCCTGAAACTGCGGAGCACATTGCCGGCCAAACCGGCTCTTTGAACCGGCACGCTCAAATCGAGTTGCGTATAGACCCTCGGGTTTCCGTTGGCATCGGTTCCGTTTACTGGAGCGCTCAAAGGAATAATCCCGCTCGACAGAGCTCCCAACGGAACGATGTTGGCGTTGCGTTGCTGCGGCAGGTGACGTCCCTGAGTACTAACGTAAGCGACTGACAAAATGTTGTTCATTGGCAGTCGCTTTTCAATCGTTAAACTCATGTTTGCGACTCTTGGTATTTCGTTGGAGTCGAGATCGCGAGACGAGATGTTGATAGCACCAATGTTGCTGGTGAACGGATTCAAAGTAGTCAGGTCGCCGAAGTTCAGACCGTTTGCGGAGGCCCACGGCGTATCCACGGTCGAGCTGTACGTGTTCGGCATCTGGCCGCTGGAGTAGTAATCGTAGTTACCCTGCACGCGGTTGTAGAAGAGACCCGCACCAGCGCGGACCACCAGATCGCCTTTGCCGCCGACGTCCCACGCTACGTTCAATCGAGGCATAAATTGCATCGGCACGTTGTCCAGGACGCCCTTCGGAATCTCACCTCGGGCTGCGAGCTTGAAGCCGTTTGGCCGCGTCCGATCACCATTCAAGAAAGCGCCTCCGCCGCGGACGTAAGCGGCGGGATCGAACAGCACGCCGAGACCTTTGCGCTCAAAGTTCTGCGGGTAGTAACCGGCGCGCAATCCATATTCGATCGTCAGGTTCGGACGCATCTTCCAACTGTCTTGCGCGTAGAACTCGTAATTGTAGTAACGGAAGTTATCCAGAGGACGCGTCGTAGCTTGAGCAAACTCAATTGGCTTGCCGACGAAGACGTCGCCGAAGTTATTCAGCGTGGCGGTCGTCTGACCCCACTGAGCGGTCACGATGTTTGTGTCGCTGTTTGATTGCTGGCGCTTGTTTGCTTGCTCGAAGAACACGCCGAACTTCAACGTGTGCGTGTTCTGCACCTTCACCAGGTTATCAGTGATCGCGAAACTGTCGTTCCACGCGCTGATTGGAAAACCATACGCGGTATGCATATCACCCTGACCCCAGGTTATGACGCTCAACGGCACGTACGGATTGTTGTTAGCCAGGCTGGCGGGAATGTTCGGATTGTTTGGCGAGAAGAAGCCAACTCGATCGAGACCGAGACCTTCCCACGAAACCCGATCCGGATCTGCGAAGTCGTAATTGAGCTTAAGCTTGCTGGCGCTGAACAGAATCTCGTTAGTCATTGTCGGCGAGATGATATTTGTCAGGTTCACGACGACGGAACGACCAAGGTTCTTACTCGTCAAGTTGCCAGGCAGTTCGTAGTTCGACGAATTCCACCACAAACCACGCGGGAAGCCCTGTTCTTCGTACTCGCGAGCAAAGCGAACATAGAGTTTTGTTTTTTCGCTGATTGAATAATCAAAGCGAGAAGTGAACTGCTGTCTGTTGTTGGGCCTCAGAACGCTATAGATGTAATTCGGTTGGCCTGGCGCTGCTGCCAGGTTTGGCTCCGGGTAAAAGTTCAAAAGCGCTCGGCCGAGCGGATGGGCGCACGGAGCGAGATTGCCACCGGGCGCGACGTCGTTGTTGTTGCCGGGATTGCCGACGACGCCACCCACTGTGCAACCAGCCGGAACGGTTGTGCCCGGGAACTCACTGAAGTCGCCCTGGCGCTGCTTGAGCGTCGGCACGAGAAAGCGACCCGAACCCTCATCAACCTGCTGGTAGTAGCGTTCGTAACCGACGAAGAAAAACAGCTTGTCCTTGGTCTTGTTGTTGAAACTTTTCCACGGAAGCAGGATCGGACCACCGACGTTACCGCCGGGATAGTTGTACTTACTTAATGGTCGCGCAACGTTGTTGATGGTGTTCGAGCGATCGTTCGCCTGGAAACGATGGTGGCGCATGTAATCGTAGATCGAACCATGGAACTCGCTGCTGCCCCCTTTCGTTGTCGCGCTTATCTGCACGGCACTGGTTCCGTGTTCAGCCGCGTAGTTGCTGGTCTGAACCTTGACTTCCTGGACCATGTCCGGGTTAGCGGTGATGACGGTTCCGTTGTTCGAACCGATGTCGATCATGCGCGAGCCGTCGATCGTCACGTTGTTCTGTTCGCCACGCAGTCCGTTAACGTTATACCGGGAGTTCGCATTTGCGCCGTCGCCGAAACCGATGCTCTCGATCGAGGTGTTATCCGGCGCGACTACACCCGGAAGGATACGGAGCAACTCGAGCGCACTACGGCTGATGATCGATAGATTTTCGATCTGGCTCGCGCTGATCGTATTTTCGCGTGAACCCGTTTCGGTTTGGAGTTGATCGGGGCCGGCGGTCACAGTGACGGTCTCAGTGGGCTGGCCCACCTCCATCGATATGTCGAAGCCCTTGGTGTCGCTCGTCTCAATCGCGAGGGCCGTTTGCGTTTTTGTTTTGAAGCCGGGCGCTTCCGTCTTGACGGTGTAACTGCCTGGCGCAACGGCGCTGAACGTATAGGCGCCGTCTTCGCTCGACCTCGTCTGGCGCTCATCTTTGTTGCGCTCGTTGATGAGCGTAACGACGGCATCTCGAATGATTGCGCCTGTCGGATCCTTTACGGTGCCGCGCAGGGTGGCACTGCCGGTGGTCTGAGAAAACGCCGGGTGCACGCTCGCACACATTGTCAGCGAAAACACAAAGACAGAAAGGATGAGCGTCGGATAAAACCCGCGCATGCTTCGTAGAGTCATAATCACCTCCGCCGGAGCGAAATCCCGGAACTTAACGACTCAGAGCTAAACGATCACTTTCGTATTTCGGAGCCCGACACCAAAGCGTGAAGCGAACCTCCTCAGGGAAGTTCGCGAATACGTCGACTTACTTACTTACCGCAGGTTGCTGAACTCGCCCGTATTCGAAACTCGGACTTTGTTTGACGATCAGGCAAAAGCTTCATACCAACGAGTCAAGAGTTCAAGAGAAAAACTCAAAAAAAAGCTTTCATTCAAAAAATTACGACGATAGAGGGTTTGTTGCACGACCGGGCAGAAGGCTTAGTACTACCTCCCGAATTCTTTGTCAAGGGTTTTTTATCGCAAACGCAAATTCTTTTTATAACCGGGCGGCGGAGATCGCGAGGGACGAGAATTTGTACCCACGGCAGACAATTTGATTTTCAGGAACGAATACGAAAATTTTAATTTAAGCCGGCACTACGGGACTGAATTTTCGGGCGAGCACCAAACTAAGCGCGCCCATCAAACGAGTGTGGTCACCCAGAGTCGAGGCGAAAAGAGGAGTGGAAGGTAAACCGCTACAGATACTGTTAGCCGCGAGTGTTCGTCGAAGTTCGCCGGAGATGATGCTCCAGGCGCGCGCAATGTCACCGGCGACAATTACGGCTTCAGGACTTAACCCTTTTGTCAAATTTGAGACTCCCAACCCCAGGTAGTAAGCGGTTTCGATTAAGGCCTCCTTCGCATCGTTGTCGTCGGCAAACGCCCTATCGATCAACTGAAGGAATGTGATGTTCGAACCCGTTGCGTCCTGCGGCGCCGTAGCTTGTAGCGAGCGAGAGCCGCGCGTTCAGATGCGAACGCTTCCCAACACTCTTCACTCCCGGCAGCGCACGCGACTGGAGCCCCTTTGCCGATCGTCATGTGACCAAACTCACCCGCCCCACCCGCGACTCCCTGATAGACCTGCCCGTCGAAGATGATTCCTGTTCCCAACCCGTCTTCGACGAGCACGAGGATAAAGTCGCGCACATCACGAATCTCCGGACGACCTAACCACAGTTCCGCCAGGGCTGCTGCGTTAGCGTCGTTGTCGACTGTTACCGGCAGCCCCGTGATCTTCGTCAGCTCGGAAGCCACGGCCCAATTTCGCCATTTGAAGTACGGAATGAACAAAGGAATTTCGGTCTCAGGGTCGACGAGGCCCGGCACGCAAACGCCTATGCCCTCAATGTTCTGGTAGGTCTTTGTAAATCGCTGTACAACTGAAACTATTTTCCGAAACGTTGCTGTTACATCAGGATCGGTAGGAAACGTTTCCCGATCGACAACTCGTCCGACGAGGTCTGCAACGGCCATGGTTGTTTGCGCCGTACCCACGTCGATGCCGACGGCCATGCACGCGCCAGCCTGCAAACGAAGCAGCGTCGGTGGCCGGCCTCCCGTGGATTCACCTTCGATCTCGTAAATCAATCCGCGCGTTTTCAGTTCATCAACGATCAGCGAAACGGTTGAGCGCTGGAGAGCAGTTTCATGCGAGATCTCTGCACGCGAGATAGGCTCTTTCTCACGCACGTAGTTGAGCACTATTTGTCGGTTGATATAACGAATCGTGTCCGCTCTGGCAACATTCGCTTTCTTGAGATTAATCCGACGCATTAAGTTGGTCCACGCCTATACTACGAATCAACGAGAATGGAGCACAACCGAAGCGGGCGACAGATGGTCCGAACTTGCTTTCAAGACGATCAGGCCCGGTTTTTGTTTCGTCTGAACGATCGCGAGTGCCATTCCGTGATAGGCCTTTCGGGTTTTCCCCTTGAACGATTCGTGACTCGCCTGATAACCGTTATCGACTCCAACGATCGACCCTTCGCCACTCACCTCAAACTTGATGAGGTGATCCGCAAACGGCACGAGCGTTCCGTTGGCGTCGACAATCTTGACCGTTACGAATGAGAGGTCCGTACCGTCGGATTTCAGTGTCCTCCGATCCGGTGTCAATTCAATCCTTGCTGGTTTTGACGCAGTTCGTATCTCTCGCGTTAGCACGACGCGGCCATTTTTTCGCGACACTCCTTTCAAAACACCGGGCTCGTAAGGAAGCCGCCAAAATACCTGCACCTCATCGCCTTGTTTTCTCCTGGTTCCCTGTGAACGTCCGTTAAGAAACAACTCAACTTCGTCGGCGTTGAAATAAGCGACGACATCGACCTTGTCGCCCGTTTTCCAATTCCAGTGCGGAAAGATATGCAAAACCGGCTTGTCGGTCCATTCGCTCTGGTACATGTAGTACGTGTCCTTTGGGAATCCTGCGAGATCGATAATGCCGAAATACGACGTTACGGAAGGCCACGGATATGGAGTTGGTTCGCCGATGTAGTCCCAACCGGTCCAGATAAACATTCCCGCGAAGAAGTCGTGCTTCTTCACGATCTTCCAGGTTTCCTCGTGCGTCGAGCCCCAGGGAGCACTGACGTTGTCGTAGGCCGAACATGTGTAGTCGGGATTTCCGTCTTTGAGAACTTCATCCCACTTCTTGGGCCAGCGACGAATCTGATCTGAAGGCATGTCGTAACTGCCACGAGTCGCGAGTGCCGAAGTTGTTTCGGTACCGATAATCGGTTTACCGGGAAACATCTTTTGCAGTTGCGGTATCTTCTTGTGATCGTAATTCGTGCCGATGAGATCGAGATCGCCGTCGGTGAGCAACGAGTTTTGCTCCCGAACACTATTACACGCCGCGGTGACCGGCCGGGTTTTGTCAAGATTGCGGACGATCGCGACTAATTGTTTGCTGATCCTGCCCGCATCCGGACCATCGTTCCATTGCTCAGCGACTTCGTTACCGATGCTCCAGATGAAAACACTGGGATGGTTCCGATCGCGAAGCACCATGTCTTCCAGATCTCGTTTGTGCCATTCATCCCAATCCAGGTGGTAATCAAACTTCGTCTTCTCTTTTTTCCAAACGTCGAACGCTTCGTCCATTACGATAAAACCCATGCGGTCCGTCAAATTGAGAAGTTCCGGCGCCGGCGGATTGTGCGAAGTTCGAATACCGTTCACACCCATCGCTTTCAACATCTCCAATTGCCGCTCCATGGCGCGTGTGTTAACAGCTGCGCCTAAAGAACCGAGATCGTGATGATTGCAAACGCCACGGATCTTTACCGGTTTACCGTTGAGGAAGAATCCCTTGTCGATGTCGAAGCGAAATGTGCGAATGCCGAGCGTCGTCTCGTAGCGATCGAGAATTCTCCGCCCCTGTTGTAACTGCGATACAACTTTGTAGAGGTACGGACGCTCATCCGACCAAAGCATCGGCGCTGAGACCCGCAGCGTCTGACTCACTTCAGCGTTCGAACCTGGCGGGCCAATCTCCTTCTCAGTTTGCCGTGCGATTTCTCTACGGTTCGCGTCCTGGATAATGGTCGTGATACTTACCCGCGCCGCACTCCCGGAGTCGTTACGCACCTTGGTTTTGATTACCACTGTCGCCGACTGTTCACTGACTTCGGGCGTGGTAATAAAAGTGCCCCATTGGTCAACATGAACCGGTTCCACTGTCGTCAACCAAACATTCCGATAGATGCCGGAACCTGAATACCAGCGTGAGTTTGGTTGTTGTGAGTTGTCGACCCTGACGGCGATGACGTTTGTCCTCGGCCCGTAAACCAGATGCGGCGTCAGTTCATATTGGAAAGAGCTATACCCGTACGGGCGCTTTCCGAGATAGTGACCGTTGATCCAAACCTCGCTGTTCCGATAGACGCCGTCAAATTCAACGAACACCAATTTTCCCTTTGCAGTTGCGGGGGCGGTAAAGGTCTTGCGATACCAGGCCAGCCCTCCGGGCAATGCTCCCCCGCCCGTGCCGGCAGGGTGTTTTTCACTGAATTCACCTTCAATGCTCCAATCATGCGGAAGGTCCAGTTGTCGCCAATGAGAATCATTCAGCAGCGTGTTCTGCCCGTCCTTGACGTCGCCAAGTTGAAAGCGCCAATCCTGATTGAAAGAAATTCTCTTTCCTGGTCGAGGATTAGCCACGCAAACTGAAGTTGCCAACACGATTAAGCAGAAGGAACTGACGATGCCGCGTTTCAAATTCATGGTTTTGCTCAAGGTAATCCCAGCGCCTTCAACAGCTCCGGATCTTGTTTTGCTTGACCGCTGATTTTGTTTACGACGGCGAAACCGCCGGCGTAGTCCCACAGCGTCCAGCCGATGCCATGCTTCTCGAGAGCCAATCGCATGTCACGAAGCCACGCAATCCGATCCGCAGGGTTCGAAACTTTTCGAAAGACGCCAAACTCATTACAGGTAATGTAGACACGATGCTTCGCAGCCCATGAGGCGGCCGCACCAAGTTCTCTTTCTATGCGCTGCCCATCCCAATTATCTTCGCCATACCGAAGCAGGTTGTATCTCGCCGGGTCATCCGGAATAGTATCCAGCAAGAGCTTTACAGCTTCAGGTGACGATGGGTACGGTACATTTTTGTAAAACGGGAGATTTGGACCAGCCCACGTAGCGCCCTGGTGAGTAAAGGCGAACGGTTCGTAATAATGGAAGTTGTAAATCAGGTTCCGATCGGCATACGGTTCGAGGAAAAGCATCTCGTAAAGTCCAGACCAGCGATGTCCGCCGGCGATTATCGTATGGTTCGGCGCGCCGGCCCTGATCGAGGCAATGAGTTTCGCCTGTATGCCGTGCCAGCGAAAACCGTCCTCAACCATCGGCTCATTGAGCACCTCGAGGAAGAGGGCGTCTGGGTTTCTCTTTGACAAATGTGAAGCGAACGCCCGCCAGAATTTTCCAAATGCTTCAATGCCGCGCTCGTCACGATTCATCCGCAACTTAAACTCGTCGCTCGGATGGATATCGACGACCACTGCCAAACCAGTAGCCAGAATCATATCGAGTGCAGTGTCGACATATCGGAGATAAGTGCTGTTGAGAATCGAGGGATCCGGTGTTCCGCCAAGAAGCGATGCAGGCTCAATTGGCAACCGTACGTGGTCGAAACCCATGGTCTTGATGAGCGCGATGTCCTGCGACGTGGTATGAGTTTCGAGGTGCGTCTTTGAATAGTCGGGCGCCTGGGAAAACCAATGACTGAGGTTGACCCCACGACGGAGACGTCCAAATCGCGCTGGCAGGTTCAACGGTTTTTCTTGCGGCAAGTGCGACGTGGAGATGCTAAAAACGGTTGCGGCGATCTCGACATTTGACAGATGGGTCAAAATAGCGAGAGCCAGAAGCGGTAGAATTACCGATGGTTTTCGTTTCAGCACTCGCATCTTTTATCAGGCGCGAATTCAGAAATCAAAATAAAGTTTTGGAGAGGTTCGCCTTGAGCACAAAACTCACCCGGTGGCTTTGCCCGCTTTTCATCGTTCTTCCGCTGGCTACGACAAGTAGTCAACCGGCTCGCGTTGGCTCTCGAGCGTTTAGAACAGTCGTGCCAATCGAGGGCGGTTGGCAGTTCCGCGAATTGGGAAAACAGAGTGGCACTCCGCGGCCGTACCGGGTTGCGTACACACCGACCTGCTCGCTAACAAAATGACCGACGATCCCTTCTATCGCGACAACGAGAAAAAGCAACAATGGATCGGTAAGACCGATTGGGAATACAGGAAAACTTTCAACGTCCCGGGCCAGGAGAACAGCGAACAACCATCCCCCTTGAAGACGCAATCAGTAATATGGCCGTGATCGACGCGGTCTTTCGTTCAGCAACCACCGGAATTGAGAGGAGACGAACACATGAAACTCGCTACTTCCTTCCTGATGGCCGTGCTTTCACTTTCAATGCTTGCCACCGCTACTCCGCTTACGCAGGACGACAAGCTTGTCTACGCCGATTTCGAGAAGGTGGAGAACGGGCGAGCCGTCGCCAACGGAGGCGGGTTAGTCCAGATCTACACAGCGCAGGAGTCTACGCCCGTTAAATACAAAGGGCTCGCCAACGCCACTCCAGGCGCTCCGGAATTGATCGTTCTGAAGGACGCGCCACAGAACCATCTTGCCTCATTTGAGTACAACCTGGTTGGTCCAAACCAGTGGGCCAACGTGACGCTGGAAATTCAGGGGCGTCCGATGAAAGACGCAAAGCCGGTGGCCGACGACGTAAGCGGCTACAAACAACTGTCGCTTCAACTCTATGCGACTGGGGTAGATTCGTTGCGCGTGGAATTTGTCAGTCACGGACAAGGCATCAACCTAACTGCCGGCTTTCCGCAACTGCCAATCCGACTCAAGCCCGGGCTCAACACGTATCTGATCCCTCTGAAAGGGTTATCGCAACCTACGTGGGTCTCAACCGAGGACCGCGTTGACACGAAAGAGGTGTTGAGGAAACTGACCGCGATTAGTATCAGCGCCTACTGCAATCAATGCACGCCGCAGCACGGCATGGTCCTGGTAGACAATCTCGTGTTTCAGAAGTGAAGGAATGCAGTGCCCGGGTTTTAATAGTCTGTTTGAAAGCGGTCCAGCTCTAATGTCTGATACGTGCCTGCCTTAATTTGCAGCTGCATGACGTGGCGCCCATATCGGACCGTACACGGATTGCCCTTGATACTTCTTACTTTCGCGTACTTCAGCTTTCCATCTTTCCATGTCAGATCGATTTCGAATCCGCCTCGTGCGCGCAGTCCAGTAATCGATCCGTTGGGCCAAGCGGACGGCAACGCTGGCAACAGCTCGACCTCGCCCGCGTGACTCTGCAAGAACATTTCAGTGATACCTGAGGTTGCGCCGAAATTGCCGTCGATCTGAAATGGCGGGTGGGCATCGAACAGGTTGCGATAGACGCCGCCTCCGCCTGCGAATTCTTTCGCGTAAACCGGGCTCAGAGCTTTTTGCAATAACTGATAAGAACGGTCGGCGTCACCCAACCTGGCCCATAAGTTGATCTTCCACGCTAAACTCCAACCTGTTCCCCAGTCGCCACGCAGTTCCAAACTCTTTCTTGCGGCGGCAAAGAGATCCGGAGTGCGGCGTCGAGTGATCTGGTTGCTCGGAAAGAGTGCGTAAAGATGCGAAACATGGCGGTGCTGTCGTTCGGGCGCTTCGAGGTCCCAGTCGTCGAGCCATTCCTGAAGCTGGCCGCTTTTACCTACCTGCATTGGCGCTAAATGTCGCTGCGCCTCGACCAATCGCTCGCTGAACGCCTTATCGATATCGAGCCGTTCGGCGGCGCGGACGCATTGGCCGAACAGATCGCGAATGATCTGAGTGTCCATCGCTGGTCCAGCGCAGATCGCGACGTTCGCCGGATGTTTGTTCTCTGGTGAGATCGAAGGACACGTCACTAGCCACTTGCGCTTCGGTTCGGGAACCAGACTATCGAGAAAAAACTCAGCGGCGCCTTTCATCACCGGATATGCATGCGCAAGAAACTGTTTATCGCCGGTGAATTCGTAATGATCCCAGAGATGTGTGCAGAGCCAGGCGCCCCCGGTGGGCCAGAAGCCCCAGAGCGGACCATCGATCGGAGCGGTCTGTCGCCAAAGATCAGTATTGTGATGACAGACCCATCCGCGAGCTCCGTAATGAACACGCGCCGTGCGTGCGCCGTTCTCGACTAACTCCGACACCATTCGCAGCAGGGGCTCGTGACATTCAGACAAATTGGTCGTTTCGGCCGGCCAGTAGTTCATCTCCGTGTTGATATTGAGGGTGTACTTACTTTCCCAGGGCGGCGTCATCGAGTGGTTCCATATTCCCTGCAAGTTGGCGGGTTGGGAACCGGCACGCGACGACGAAATCAGCAGGTAACGACCGTATTGGAAATAGAGCGTGGCCAAATGGGGATCAAGACCTTTCAGAAACTCGGCAGGCCGCTGATCAGTTGGCAGATCGGCGGACGCTGTTCTTCCCAGGTCGAGTTTGACGCGCTGAAAGAGTCGTTGATGTTCGCGCACGTGCAGCGAACGCAATCTCGCGAACGACTTGCGGCCGGCCTGCCGCAACTGACTCGTCGTTATCGTCTTCGGATCTCCGCTTACGTCTTTATAGCTTCGGTAACTGGTTGCGGCGACGATCAAAAGCAATGCTGAGTCGGCGCCACTGACTGTGATTCGTTCTTTCTCAGCCACCGCTTTGCCACCGCTCGCAAGCACAAGCACTCGCGCCTCAAATTTTAATCCGCCTTTGATTCCGAATGCGTCACCATTTACTCCGCGCAAGATCAGAGTCCGCGGCGTTTCAGTTAAAACTGTTGCCTTCTGAGGTGTTTCGCAGTAAGCAGAAAAACTAATCTTTCCGAGTTGGTCGGCAGTCAGATGGACCACTATCGCCTGGTCCACAGGAGTGGCAAACATCTCGCGCGTGAAGGTAGTTGGACCAACTGTGTAAGAGACCTTTGCAACGGCCGTGTCGAGATCGAGCTGGCGGCGATAGTTCGTGGCGTTCTCGTGGCCCGGAAAGCGCAGCTTGAGGTCTCCGACCGGTTGATACGGCATCTGCTTGATTGGTTGCGCCATCATTTTGGCGCCGACGAGATCGTGTGCTTCCTTGTAATTGCCTGCGAAGATGAGCCGCCGCGCCTCGGGCAGTGCGGCTAATGCGTGTGGATTGTTCGGATCGTAAGGAGCGCCGCCATAGAGCGTGTCTTCGTTTAGCTGAAGCTGCTCGATGGCTGGGCCACCGAAGATCATCGCCCCAAGGCGGCCGTTTCCGATCGGCAACGCGTCGGTCCACTCGTTAGCTGGTCGGTCGTACCACAACAGGAGTGGTTCATCAGTCGCGGCAATTGATTCATTCGGAAACGCTTTTAAGATCGGCGCTGCCAGTGGAATCGTGGCCCCGGCGCCTGCGGCCGACAAGAATTTCCGCCGCGTGATTTTTAGACTCATCGGCTATCGCACGAGCACCGGCATCGTGACGTTCCACTTAACTTTTCCGGCTTGGGGATTTTCACGCAGCGCAAACGTGCGTCCGCGTGCCTCCAGGGACAACGGTTGCACGGTGCTATTGGGACGAGTGAAGAGGCCGGTCACCGGCGCGTTGTCAGTGCTGAACACACGAAGTTCGACATTGTTCCAATCCAGGTCTTTCGTGCTTTGCGCGACCTTGATGTGCGGCAAGACCGAATGGTTCCTGACCAGCAGCACCACGGGAATCTTGCCGGCCGCAATCTCGTGCCACTTTGTGCCTTCGTACACGCGACCGCTTTGATAGTCAATCCACGTACCTGGCGGTAAATAAACCATGCGCCGATCACTGCTAGTAAACATCGGCGCTACCAACAAGTCAGACCCAAACATGTACTGGTCGTCGATGGTCCATGAACCACGATCGGTTGGATACTCGAAAAAGAGCGGGCGCACCATCGGAAAACCGCGCGCCGATGAATCTTTGGCCTGGGCGTAGATGTAAGGCATCAGTGAATATCGCAGGCCGAGGGCATTGCGAAAATCCTCGACCAAAGCAGCGTCATAATCCCATGGTTCTCGCGGAGGCGCTCCATGCGCTCGCGTATGCGACGACAACACACCCCACGCCAGCCAACGACGGTAAAGATCTCGCGGTGCTTTCTGTACAAACCCGCCGACGTCATGACTCCAGTACGTGAAGCCTGATAGACCAAAGGAAAGTCCGCCGCGCAACTCGGCCGCCATCGCTGAGTCGGTATTTTCTGCGTCGCCGCCCCAATGCAGTGGATAACGCTGGCTGCCGGCCCAGGTACTGCGGGCCCAGATTACGTCCTCGCCCGTTGTATCTTTAGTAACTTCCGCGACTGCTTTGTTGTACCGCAGTGGATAGAGATTGTGCTCGTACCATCCACTCTGACCCGATGCGTACTGACCAGTCATCGGAGCTCCCTCGCCGAAGTCAACCTTAATCGCGCCAACACCAAGCTTCAGCAGATCTCGTATCTTGCCTTGATACCAAGTGACCGCTTCTGGATTACTGAAGTCGATAGTGGCGTCCTCCGAAGGAAGTTGGCCGCGATCGTTCTTGACGTGATAACCCTTGTCGACCATCTCCTTCCACAGATCGTTCTTACCGGTGAAATACGTGTACTGCCAAAGAGTTATGCGAAAGCCTAACTGCTTTAAATCCGCCATCATCTTTGCCGGGTCGGGAAAACGTGAGGGTGAAAACCGGTAATCGTTGCGCCAATCAGTTTCGAACCACCCGGTATCGATGTGAATTACATCCGCGGGCACTTGATGCGATCTCAACTGTTGGGCCACCTGCCGCACCTGCGCGTCTGAGTTGTAGGTGATGCGGCTCATCCAGAATCCGAATGACCACAGCGGCGGAACCGGACTGCGACCAGTCAACGCTGTGTACTCCGAAAGAATGTCTTTCGGTTCGCCCAGGAAAATGAAGAGGTCGAGGTCTTCGTCGCCAGAATAGATTACGTTGTGCGCGTCAAAGTACTTGCCGAAATCGAAAGTTAACGGCGCACTCGTGTGCACGAACATCCCGTAACCGTTGCTGCTCAAAAAGAACGGTATCGGCTTGTACATTAATTCACTCTGAATACCCATACCGTCTCGCGTCGACACCAAAACGCGTTGTCCGCGTTTGTCGAATCGCGTGAACGACTCGCCACAGCCGAATATCTTCTCGTTGTGCTGGAGTTCAAATGTAGCGGCAATACGACGCGCGAGATCGCTGGAGCGACGCACGAAAGAGAATGGAACTGGAGCGAAGAACGTTGCGGGATCGCCGATGTTCTGCGTGCGCGTTAGTAGACGTCCGCGCTGATCGTAAATTTCGATGTGCCAGGGCTGCTTAACAATCCGCACCCGACCGTGTGCGCCCGTGTAGACGATCTCTCTCTCGTTCTGCTCGACTCGCCATGAGGTATCCTTTGGAACGGCACCGGCGAGCATAAGCGACTGACCATCGGTTAGCCGCACCGATCTGGTGGAGAAGCGCAACCGCACCGTGCGGGGACTGACGAACGCAACAGAAAAAGGCAGAGTCGGATCTTGATCGTATTCGGTACCAGGAAACTCAGTTGCGCGACCCCGCGTAAACCCGACGTCGATCTTGTTGAACGACAGGGTCGTGTTTCGCAGGTAACGATCCCACTGCAACGTGCCCTGACCCGTAGACGCATCGAAAGAAGTGACGCGACTACCGACAAAGTAGACGTTCTCCATTCGTTGAAAATCCTGGCTGACGTCCACCGGATCGCCGAGCAACTGCGCCTGAGAAGCAGCGGGCAACAGCAGCAGCGTGACGAAGAGAAAAGTCCGAGTCAGTAACTCAGGTTGCATTGGGCGGCCTCGTTAGTTCGAGTAATTTCTATAACAGGTAGAACCTGACTAGCGCACGCCAAGCAGGATATCGACTGTCAACTGGTCCAAGCGCTCATACGGCAAAGGCTTGCGCGCCAACTCGGCGCGATCGAGCGGCAGGTCTTTTATGCGTTTGGCCTTGTCCGGCGTAAAACCGCCCAACGGTTCGACATCCTCCCCGGCGCCGCTGTGGATCCCCACCAGCAGTGCTTGAATCTCCGGGTCTTCATCGAATTGCCGGGCTTTCTCTTTCAGGATCAAATAGTTTCTCATGCAGCCTGCGGCAAAGTCCCAGACTCCCTCTTCGTTCTCACTGCGATAAGAGTGCGCATCGAAGTGACGTGGACCATCGTAGGCAGACTCGAGCAATCTCACGAGGAAGAAGAGGTTCTTAATTGACTCCGAACCGAAGCGCAGGTCTTGATCAAAACGCGGGCCCTTCTGATCGTTGAGATCGATATGAAAAAGCTTGCCGGCGTCAATCGCCTGGGCCACGACGTGATAGAAGTTGAGCCCCGACATCTGTTCGTGTCCGACTTCGGGATTGACACCAACCATCTCCGGATGATCCAGAGTCTCAATAAACGCAAGCATCGCTCCCGTCGTCGGCAGATAGATGTCGCCCCGAGGCTCGTTGGGTTTGGCTTCGAGCGCGAAGCGGTAGTTGTAACCCTGATCGATCGAGTATTCGCAGAGGAAGTTGAGTGCCTCGCGATTCCACTTCAGCGCTTCACGCGGGTCTTTCGCGGCGTCCACTTCCGCGCCTTCGCGACCACCCCAAAAAACGTAAATGCCAGCGCCTAGTTCAGCGCCGAGATCAATCGATCGCATGGTCTTCTGTAACGCATACAGCCGCACTCGTGGATCGTGGGAAGTATATGCGCCGTCTTTGAAAACGGGATCGTAAAAAAGATTCGTGGTGGCCATTGGCACTTTCATGCCATAGTCGTCGACTGCCTGCCTAAACTCGCGAACGATGCGACCTCGTTCTGCGGCCGTGGCGTCGATAGGCACCAGATCGTTGTCGTGCAGATTCACGCCGTAAGCTCCCAGCTCGCTCAATCGCTTCAAAATGGTCAGTGGACTGAGACTCGGGCGAGTGGCGTCGCCAAACGGGTCCCGGCCACGGTTACCAACGGTCCATAGACCAAAGGTAAACTTGTGTTCCGGCTTTGGTTGATACTTGTTGTCTGCCATTTTCGCCCCTAACGCTTGTTTGCGTCTTCTGGGTCTTTGCGGATCGAGTTTGCCGTTGCTATTACCGTCCCGAGCGCTGGTTTAGGTTGGCCCAACCGATCGAATAGCAGCGGATAATTTGTTCTTCCCTTGATGGGCCAGTTGTTCAACCACGAATCTCCGTCGGTGACTCCCCAGAACGTCACACGTTCAATGACGTCGCGGTGTTTCACGTAAACGCGAAACAGATCGGCGTAGCGCCGAGCCAATGCATACTGAACGGAATCGGGTAAGCTCGTCGTGTAAGGATTTAACTTGGGTGTCGGTGCGATATCAACCGCGTAGTCTGCACCTGGTTTGGTGGTGCGCGGCAGCACGTCGACGTCCAGTTCGGTGATGTGGACTTTCAAACCGAGATTTGCGAAAGCCTGGATCGTCGCGTCTTCATCGCCGATCGAGGGCCAATCGGGAAGATTGTGATTTTGCAAACCCACTGCCGTGATCCGCACGCCGCTGGCTTTGAGTTTGCTGATTAGTGCGACTGCTCCCTTGCGTTTTGCCGGTAGTTCCAGATCGTAATCGTTGTAGTAGAGCTCAGCGTCAGGGTCTGCCTCGTGAGCAAACTGGAAAGCTCGCGCCAGATAATCATCGCCGATGATTTTGAACCACGGCGATTGGCGCATAGTCCCGTCCTGGTTCAACGCTTCATTCACGACGTCCCAGCCGTGGATTCGTCTCTTGTAACGACCCACCACTGTGAAGATGTGCTCGCGCAGGCGACTCAATAAAGTCTCACGATCAACCGGGTTTCGCTTGTCGTCCTCAAAGACCGACCGAGGCGTTTGGTTGTGCCACACCAAAGTGTGGCCCACAATGAACATCCCGTGTCGCTGGCCAAACTCGACAAAACGATCGGCAGCAACAAAGTCGTACTTGTCCTGCTCAGGATGAACCAGCGACCATTTCAAAACATTCTCTGGCGTGATGGTGTTGAAGTGGGTCTTCACGATCTCAGCACCAGGAATATCTTGCTCGAAAAAATGTCGCGGATTGAGCGCGGCGCCGATCTTGAAGTCGTTCTTAAAGACTTCTTTCAGCGCTCGGTGGTCGTGTGGCACCGCAACGGGCGCGCCGAGCACAAGCATGCTGAGCACGCACAACGCAGCCAAACTACCTGGCAACAACTTCGAGCTTAACCGTTTCATATTTGGCTGAACTCCCATTTGCGTGTGGCCAATTGGTAGACAAAAATTCTCCTGATTCCCACAATTACTACTCGCGCATCTCTGAAGAACCGCATAAAGGCGAAAAGTAAAAACGGTCGCGATGGTCCAATTCTTATGTCAACGCCCAGAGTTATTCCCGATCACCGTTTCAGTTCAGTTGGTTGGCCTATCACGGAGAAGCGGCCTTCAACGACGGTTGTCGTTGCTGCATTCGCGCTACCGGTGAAGCCGGATTGTTTGCCGCCGACGCTCACCTTGAAATCGCCTGGCTCAACGACAACACGGCCAGCATCTGTGATAACGGAGAGTTGCCGCGGCTCAAGTGTGAAACTTATAACGCGCCGCTCCCGCGGTTTCAAATGCACACGTTCTACGCCCGCAAGCGATCGGATTGGTACTCGTACCGATGCCTGCAGATCTGTCACGTAAAGTTGGACCACTTCGTCACCTGCCCGGTCGCCAGCATTCTCCACGGTCGCGCTCACTGTGACTTTGTCGGTAGACTTCACGCGCGGAGATGAAATGTTGATACTCGAGTACTTGAATTTTGTGTAGCTGAGACCGTGCCCGAACGGATATAGCGGTTGACCCTTGAAAAATCGATAGGTGCGACCGTCCATCGCATAGGTTTCGAATGGAGGCAACTGGTCAACGGATTTGTAGAACGTCACAGGGAGTCGACCCGCGGGATTGTAATCGCCGAAGAGTACGTCTGCGATCGCGGCCCCGCCTTCCTCGCCCGGGTACCAGGCCTGCACTATCGCGTCGACGTGAAAGTCGGCCCAGTTAACCGCAAGCGCGCTGCCTGACATCAATACCAGCACAATCGGCTTACCAGTCGCGGCGACCGCTTCAAGTAGTCCGTGTTGACGTGCAGGAAGCTGGATGTCTGTACGATCGCCACCAAGGAAACCTGGCTCGCGCACGTTCATCTCTTCTCCTTCCAGCTGGGGCGACAGACCGAGAACAAGCACCACCGCATCCGCTTCCTTCGCGATATTTATCGCGTCGGCATACGGTGAGCCTGCTTTCACGGCGGGGGGTTGCCAGACCAGTTTTGCTACGGCGCCGATCTTGCTCTCGTAATATTCCATCTTCAGGTCGTAACTCTTGCCCGCTTGAAGTTCGACCTCACCAGTGACTGTCCTCGGAGCATGTTGCGTCCAATCCTCCGCGATTAACTTTCCGTCGAGGTAGATGCGCACGCCGTCGTCAGCAATCGCACCAAAGCGATATTTGCCGGACATCGTAGGGACTAGCTTGCCGATCCAGCGCACGGAAAAGTCGTCGGCGGGAACACCGCGTGCTGGATTGGACATTCCCCAGTCGAAGTTCACAACCTCGTCGACCCGCCGCAACGCCGGGGCGCCCTCCAACTCCTTATTTGCAAAGTATTCTGCGTGGAGTCCGCGCTGCCCGTCCGGTCCGCGCAACTCGGAAGTGGGGACGGGAACCACCGAGATTTCAGTGAGCGTCGTGCCCGCCGCATGGACCACCTTCGTCTGCGGTGATACGCGTTGACGAATGCCTGAAAGTGGTGTGGTTGCGCGGGAGGGTTGGCCATTGTAGTTTCCCAAGAGCACCTGTATCTCATCAGCGTTTGGGCCAATGACCGCGATTGATTTGAGATCCTTCCGCAGAGGCAGCGCGTTGTTCTCATTCTTAAGCAATACGATCGACTCGCGTGCAGCCTTGAGCGCGAGTTGACGATGTTCCTCTGAATCGTTCACCGAAAATGGAATGTTGGCGTAAGGCACGATACTCGGAGGGTCGAACATTCCCAGACGAAAGCGCGCTTCGAAGAGTCGCTTGAGGGCGCGATCGATCTCGGCTTCCGAAATCAAACCTCCCTTTACAGCGTTAACGAGCGATTTATAACTGTTGCCACATTCAAGATCGGTTCCACGCTTAACAGCCAAGGCTGATGCTTCTTCGGCAGTCTTCACATACTGGTGATGCCTATAGATATCGTCAATCGCGCCGCAATCGGAGACGACATACCCATCGAAGCCCCACTCGCCACGCAGGACATCGGAGAGAAGCTTTGTGTTTGCACAGCACGGCTCACCGTTGGTCCGGTTGTATGCGCACATTACTGAACTGGCATGACCTTCCATCACCGTGGCGCGAAATGCAGGAAGGTATGTTTCGCGCAGCTCGCGTTCGGTTGCCGCCGCATTAAACCGGTGTCGCTCAGGCTCTGGTCCAGAATGAACTGCGTAATGCTTAGGAGTTGCCACAGTCTTCAGATATTTCGGATCCTCACCCTGAAGCCCTTTTACGAATTCGACGCCAAGCCGCGCACTCAGGTAGGGGTCTTCGCCGTAGGTCTCCTGACCGCGACCCCAACGTGGATCGCGAAAGATATTTATGTTAGGCGACCAAAACGTGAGACCGTAAAAGCGGTTTCGATTCCCGCGACGCTGTGCCTCGTGATACTTGGCGCGGGCCTCATCTGAAATGACAGTCGCAACACGATTGATTAACGGCGGATCGAATGTCGCTCCAAGACCGATTGCCTGCGGGAACACTGTCGCAACTCCGGAAAAGGCGACACCGTGCAGCGCCTCGTTCCACCAGTCGTACTCCGCAATACCCAGGCGCGGGATAGCAGGCGCGGCGTTCATCATCTGCGACACTTTCTCTTCGAGCGTCATACGTGAGATAAGATCGTTGAGACGCTGATCCAATGGCAAAGATGGATTCAAATACGGGGCGTTCGCATTAGGAGTACTCGATTGAGTCTCGGCGGGTGAACTGGAGATTAAAAGACAGAGGACAAGCGCAATCGTGGAGACTTCCCGAAATCGTTTGGAGAACATTGTGTTCACGGGCTCCTTCATCCTAAATCGGTTTCGGACGAATCGGCTTTATAGCACAACTGCTGGAAACGTCCACCCGACTTAGGCACGGTTAGAAACAATACCGTGGCTGTTGTTCAGGCGCTTGCGGCGGATGGGCCACAGTTGGAAACAAACGTGTCTATCACATTTATTGCGCGCTGAAACTGAACAAAAGACGGAAAGGCAAAAGACGTTTGCCAACAAGATGTCCTGCTCCACTGGTGGTGCCTGAAGCAATGAACGAGTGTTGGTCCGCAGACTTCATGAGTGATGCGTTACGAAGTATTCGAAGCGCGAACGTCTTCGTCATTCGTGTCGCGCGGGATCGTGTTTTCCAAGCCGGCCGATGGAATTGCGAGCCGGAGGAAACAGGAGTTTCATTTTCACAACTCCGAGCTGGCTCACGCTGCTTTCACTTCTTTGCGCGCCATGCGTAGGCGCCGGTCTTGTCTGTGGGTCCTTTTTCGAAAATCTCCGGATCGTAGTCAGCGTTTATTTCGAACGTGAGAAGATCCGTCCCTTTTCGCGGCGAGTTGAAGGTGAAAGCGTGAGTTGCTTTATGCGGCATCAGCACACCATCCACGGCTGCGTAATCGCTAAGCGTCACGATATGATCCATCGTGCCTTTCGCTCGCTCTCTCGGTCCAAGCGGCAGTACCACCCTTACCGGTAGGTGTGTTTTGGAATCAAGATAGTAGTCTATGCGCCAACCGTTTGCGTCTGTCTCAACAACCTCCACACGCTTCAGCCCCATCCACTGTTTCCGCACCCGAAGCGGTACCGGATCCAGGTAATGAGACACCATCAAATAGAGAAACTGCGGCAGCAGGATCTCATAAGCATCGTCATCGTTATATTTTCTTGGGTTGTTATCGTGCCCCTGCGGTTGCCACCACGAAATGTCTTTCGTCGCATTGGTCACTTCAACAACCGTTAGTTCCCTGCTCGCATCGTATCCCAAACCAAAATGGTAATCAGGAAACACGGTGAATTCCAGGTAACGATCACCGCGTCCCTGATCGGCCGCGACATAGAGATTCTTTATTTTTCGCAGCCGTTCTCGTCCACCTTTTGCAGCCAGCGCTTTTTCCCACAACTCGCGCGCCTGCGTCGCGGTGTCTTCCGAGACGCCGCTAACTCCAGCATGAGCAGTTGGTTTTACAAGTGAGATGAACCCCATGACGGGGGCCGCGACTAAAATAGCCAACAGCACGGTCCCAATCAATCTACTCAAATCTTTCATCTAAACAACCTCTTAATTCTCCTCTGCAGATTATCTACGGAATACAAGCGCTGCCGACCATTTTTGGCGGTTAGTTGACTCCAAAGCCGCTCTGTTATCGTATGGAGAATGTCCTGCCGCGATTTCCGCAGATCCTATCGTACAAAACTGCTTACCATTCAAGCGTAACCATCAGTGTCTTCAATATAAAATGACATCGGCAACCCACATGCCGCAAAACGTCTTGGCAAACTTCGAACATTTCCGCTTTCACTTAGAACACAACATTTTTCCGCGCAATAAAAACCCTCGAGACGGAGCCTTTTTAAAACTCTAAGAGTATTGATTCAGCCTGGCCCACGTGGATGTAATGCTCATTTGCGCTCTTGCTACAGTCGCTGAAAAAAGGATGGCAAATGCAAAGCAAAATCTAATAGTCTTCATGGATAAGACTCGCTACGGATACCGGCGCGAGTACAAAGGCAAACAGCTTCGCGCTCGCGGTTTCCTATCATCAGCTGAAGCCGAGCAACATTTAAATCAGGCAATAGCAGATGTTGACGGAACACTGCGCGGCGAGTATCGGGGCAAGCCAACCACCGCACAGGACGCTCTTAACATCTACCGTCGCAAGCTCGAAGTGATTGCGCGGGATAAAGGTAAACTATTGCAAAATAAGCAACTCGCGGAGCATACGTTTACCAAAAACATGCGCCCGCTTGGCTCAGTAATTGGGTTAAAGCTCACAACTTGACCGTTTTCAGTTACTTACAAGGGTGAGTTTCAACGTTGACGCCAACGTTGACGCTAGATTGGAATTTGGCTTCATTCAGCCGTTAATTCTTCCTCATCCGCCCTGCTGCTATCCCAGAGAACCGATCTTAATGGACACGCGTTGAGCGTCTCTTTCCATTTTAAGATCGACTCTTTTTCCCACACGTAAACACCCATTCCACGAAGACCAGTAGCGGAAACTACTTGTTCTATTCGTGTGCAAACAGGAGACCGCAATGAGATTCATACTAGGACTTCTTGTCGGCTATTGCATACGCGGCAAACAGCGATTGCTCATAGCTACTCTTACTGCGATTGCTGTCGGCTGTTTCATAGTACTGCCAGCAATCGCCCTATCACTACTTGCGTTAGATGTTAGGCGCGAACGACTCTCACGACCTCCACAAACAACGGTCCCCGTCGTTGTAGGGTTGAATTACGAGACAGCGCAAATCAAATTGCGCGCTGCCAATCTCAAGATCCGTATTTTGGCGGAGCGGCGTGATCTTCCGCTTGAACCTGGGACAATCATCCCTCAAACGCCCCAAGGCGGCGAGCGCGTAGATTGTGGCACTGTAGTAGGAGTAACAATGAGCGACGAAGATCCTAAACGTACAGTCTCAAAACCTCACCGGTAACGAAGCTAATCCCCTTAAGATCATACTTGGTCTCCAGCGTAGGGAATGAGGGGAATTTTTTAACCGCAAGTCTGGCAAACGCCCCAAGAGGGTGGTGAAAGCAATCTGTGCCTCCATCCGGGCCAATGGTGCCCCCAAACAAAAGTGAATACCTTGTCCGAATGAAAGGTGTTTGTTTGGGTCGCGAGTGATGTGCAATTCGTTTGCGTCGTCGAATACGGTTTCGTCGCGGTTTGCAGATCCAATCACTCCCAGCGTCATCTCTCCTCGCGGGATCGTAACGCCATGAATGATAGCGTTCTCAAGTGCGTACCGTTCACTGGTCATCAAGACAGGTGAAGTGTAACGAAGCAGTTCTTCGACGGCTAGCTTCACTAGTGAAGGCTCGCTCCGCAGCTTACTCATCTCATTCGGATTCTCTAAGAGGGCAAGGGTTCCGTTGCCGATTAGGTTTACTGTTGTCTCGTGTCCAGCAATCAATAACAGGAATACCATTGCCAGCAATTCATCTTCGTTTAACTTATCTCCTGCCTCTTCCACTTTAATCAATGCACTTACTAAATCGCCTTGAGGATCACGCCGCCGTAGCTTGAAAAATTGGCGGAGATAACGAATAAACTTCCAAACCGCCGGAATGACGCGCAACGTAGGGCTTGGAGAAGTCAGCGATACCACTGCCTTGGACCATCGATGAAACTTATCGTGGTCCTTTGTCGGCACGCCTAACATTTCCGTGATGATGGTCATCGGCAACGGAAGCGCAAAGTCCCTGATTAGATCCATCTCACCGAGCCACAAAACACGATCGAGTAAATCGTCCGCAATAGCCTGAGTGCGTGAGCGCATTTGTTCGACCAGACTCGGTGTAAACGCCTTATGGACTAGTGAACGCAGCCTTGTGTGATCGGGCGGATCGAGGTCAAGCATGTTTCGCTCCAGCGGTCGAAACATTGGTGGTGTCCAGGGCAGTTTGCGCAGTTGCTCTTTTGTCAGTGCATTGCGACGGTTTTTGGTGAATCGCCCATCGCGGAGAAGTGCACTTACATCGTCATAACGAGTTACGAGCCAGACCGAGGTTTTATCAGACAACGCCGTGCGGTAAACGGGATCAGAAGCACGCAAGTGCGCAAGAAAGGGAAACGGATCAGCCTTAAATTCCGCACTAACGATGGTCACTGGTTGAGTAGTCATCAACCTATCTTGCAGAGATCTTCTGAGGCTACGATACCACCGGCATCGGCTGGACCAATCTCTGCCTCCGCAGCGGGTTCGCTAGCATAAAGAATCTTCAGAAACGGCGGTGCAATCAAAGTGGTCGCTACTGCCATGAAGAGTACGACACCGTAAAGTTCTGGTCCTATTACAGCAAGGCTCAGACCAATTTGGGCGACGATTATTCCGACTTCGCCGCGCGGTACCATTCCCATTCCTACCTGTGCCGCCCGTTTGATGCCGAGGTTAATGGCTCCCAACCCACACCCGAAAAGTTTTGTTGCCACAGCCACTAGCGTTACAAGCACGCAAAGAACGACGATCGAAGGGGAGCGAAAGACATCCAGCCTTAATTGCATTCCGATGTTGACCAGAAAAAACGGCACGAGAAATTCGGTCACACCGTTTATTTGTCGGTGCATGTTGGGGTGATCTTCAGAGGCCTCCGCCATGGCCATCCCGGCCAAAAAAGAACCGATGATTGCTGCCACTCCGATGAAGGCTGCCGCTACTGATAAACCGAGGCACAAGACCAGCCCTAGAATAAACATTCCATGCCCGCTTCGGAGTCGATCAGCGCTTGGCGCGACGCGAGTAACGACAGGCGCCGCCACGAAAGCCATGAAAACGGTGAATCCGATCGCTAATGCGGCGGTCGTGAGTATTGCAACGTAATTGACTGCGCCGGCAGCCATGCTAGACACGACTGCCAGGACGAGTAAGCCGAGAATGTCGTCGATCACTGCCGCGCCTAAAATGATGCGAGCTGTGGGCGCGTCAAGCAGTCCCATGGCTGAGAGTACTCGTGCTGTGATTCCAACAGACGTGGCAACCAGCGCGGTGCCAACGAAAAGCGATTCGACACTAGTGCTGCCCCACGCCGTCATTAGCAACCAGCCGCTGACGAAAGGAAGCACCACTCCGAGCACAGCCACCATACTGGCACTCTTGCCTACTTTGAAGATGGCAGCGGGTTTCGTTTCTAATCCAACGTTAAAAAGAAGGAAGATAACTCCGATCTCGGCAAGTATGCTGGTAATCTCCGATGGCGCTGCCAAATTCAACAGGCTTGGCCCGATGAGGATGCCTGCCATTATTTCACCCGCTACTGCGGGCTGCCGCAGCCGCTCGAATAACTCGGCCATGAACTTGGCCGCTGCGAGCATGATGAAGAGGGTAAGAAGAACTCTCGTCTCCTCTCCCATCGCCGCTCCGATAAAGTAGTTCATACTTACCTTCAACCGTTAAACTTAATGCTTGTGTAACTGAAGCAACCCTGTACTCGCCGCGGTGGCCGGACCACGGCGAGCAGGATTGCTATATCTCACCCAAAAGGCCAATCATTTATTCACTAGACCGACCGAAGAGTGAGATGAGGTCAGGTCAAGTCGGACGGCTTGGTCCGCGAGACTGCGGTGGTTTGATACTCGTCTTTTCACGGTGTTCTTGTCCGCGCCGACTTGAATAAACAACTAGCCAGAAAATTCCGGCTACTGCCATGATGGCAACTAATGTATAGATCACGGTGGTACTCATTGATTTCTCCTCGTTCGCCTGACGAACAGGCGTTAAAACGCTGCGGACGGACGCACGTCATTGCATAATTCATTGCGTGGTCCGCTCATAAACAGATGTTGTCTGCGCTTGTTTAGACTAGACGAGGAGGCGCGCGCCCGGGCGGCAGTGATGCTAGAGTAACGGTGAAAAGGTTATCAGGAGCGCTGAGTTCAGCAAAAACTCGCCTGTTGTTTGGGAGTACTAAGTAGATCCCAGGCATCACAGCAAGCGGTTGCGCTTGCAGTTCTCGGTCCGCCCTTTTCTGGCCTTGGGCCATCGGAACGCGAAAACTGGCCGACGTTTTGGCAGGTGAGCGTGAAGCTGTCGTGCCTTTCGTTTGCTGGGGGTTTTCTGCTTCGTAGTCCTCCAGCGTTGGCAACGGAAGGAGGCGAGGCCCAACATTGCTTGAGACACATAACGAGAACAGCGCGGCAACAACTACAGTGGCGCGCAAAATCGAAAGTCTCGATAAGATCAACTGCGTCATGGACTGATGAAAATCTTACCAGAAACGATCTCAAAAGGCCCAAGTGCAGTAGAGCTTGTTTATACCGAGCAGCTATAAAAATATCCAACTTGTGATTAATGCTATTTAACTCCTCTCGTGCGAATGATTCGAAGTTCGGTAGATCCAACAGTGCGCTTGGTAAGTTGTCGCCATACCTACTAAACATTGTCGCGAACTGTAGCGATATATCTGCGGTAATTCAATCACGGTTATTTCCCTCGAAGATCTCCCATGATTTTTTCTAAGCCTACAAAATACGGGGCAGGTGTTGAGATCTACGGTGACTATCAAGACCTAAACAGTCTCCGTCAAACAATTCTCGACATGAGCGACAGTCCGGCACTAAACGACGGAGCGGATGAATTTGTCTTAGGGTTGGCTTATGAGGTTCGACATGCCTATGAAGGAGCGCGAGAAACGAGCACGGTATCACTTCCCGGCATGCCTCCCACAAGCTATTTTCATTTCAAAACCTTATGGCCAATATTTTTAATGCAAGTTGCGCTATTGCGATGGTCAGCCGCGTACCAGCCGACGAACAAGGAGCACCAGTCAAATCTTTATCGGCTTGAGGCTTGCACAGATGAATCTTTGCATTCCTTTGATCCATTTATCGCGCGGCGTTGTACTGAGTGGCTTGCTTCGTTCCAAGGGCTCCAACGAGGTCACTTGTTCCAGTTTATAAGTGAATGCACATACGAATATATCCGAGGCAAAGCGGTTGGCAAAGCACGGTTTAAGAAACTGCCGGAGACGTTGCGTAAGATTATTCCTCTGTCAGAAGAGTATCGATCTTTCGAAGAGGAGTTGCGTAAGATCGCTACACACCAGGGGTGTCAGCCGGAAGATCTCGACAATCGAAGGCGATGGCCCAAGTTTAATGGTAGCAAGGGGCCGTCAGATTGAGTGACGAACCGTGGCCCGCCACTTCCGAGGGTTCTAGCCTCCGCGTTGCGAATTAGACGCTCGGCAAAAACGAAAGTATTTGCCTTTTCGAAAGTTGCAGCTACCAAAGAAAATCAAGGGTTTTGCGGTTCTTTCCCATTCACTCACTGGATGGAAGTCACCGGCAACGACGCGGGCAGCGTGATGAAGTGGAGCGGTCACAAGACGCTTGAGAGCTTTTATGTGTACCTGCGACCACAGAATGAGGGCCGTATACTAGCTACACAAGCTATGAGCAACGTTGACGCAACCTTGACGCTTCAAGGGAGCGTTGAGAGCGTTCGGAGCGTTGGTAGCGTCGAAGAGCAAGCCGCTAAACTGTTGCAAGATAAGCAAGTGGCGTTGTAGCATACGGTTAACAAAAAGATACGCCCGCTTGGCTCAGCGGTAGAGCAATCACTCCTAACTTCCCTTTTATCAGCAACTTACAGACTTCTTCAAAACGGGTTGAGTTGTTCTTGGGCTCTCTTTTTTAACCGACCAATTTTAGTCAGGCAGGAAGGCCTTACGTCTTAAGTAGTAAGGTGAGGCAAACCGTCTTCAGAAATTTTTGATCATGACAGCGTCGCGAATCTGATAGCCGCGCGCAACGTAGAGCTTGGTGCCGTCGTGGGAATAGGCGTACTCGTAAACGTAACCTTTTTGAAAATTCGTGAGCGGGCCGGGAGCGTATCCGCTTAGGGATTGCACCCAAATATGGCTGGCATTGTCGCCATATACCTGATAGGTGAGGGACCGGCCGTCAGGCGTCCATTTAGCTGCACACCACGGCACCGCCAGTTTATCGGCCTCAAGCGATTTGAGCAGAGTGCCATCAGAGCTGGAAAAGACTTTTAGCCTGCCGCCGATTAGCGAAGCGATCCATTTTCCATCCGGCGACAGTTCGGGTACCAAGTCACTCTCCATCTCTTTCAAGTTGACCGTTTCGCTGCCGTCGATCGAGATTTTCCGCAGATAGGCTTTCGGACGTTCGCGGTCACGGACTTTCGCGATGTAATATACCCATTTGCTGTCCGGCGAAATTGTCGAAGAGATCTCGTCACTTTGGCCGTCGGTCAACTGTCTGAGATCCCGTCCGTCCGTGTCGACGCGGTAGAGATGACTGAAGCCGTCGCGGCGTGCGGAGAAAATGAAAAACCGTCCGTCAGGTGTGGCTCTCAATTCCTCAACAAAGGGCATCGGAAGGCCGATCTGATGTTGGTCGGATCCATCAGAGTTCATAACCCACAACGTCAAATTTTCACCGACCCTGCTGATGTATCCGACACGCCCGTCCGGCAGCGTAGCAATTCCTGGGGGACCGTCCAGTTGTCCGTTGGTCAGTTGCACACCGGTACGGGCATCGCCATCCGCGCCCATCACCCATATTTGCGAAAGATTTTTGTGCGGTACTGCTAGCAATGAGTTATCCCTTGTGAGGCCGAGCGACGCTGACTCGTAACGACTACCGTCGGTCGAGATCCGGTGCGACCGACCGTCCGCAACGGAAAGATAGTAGACTTGGTCACGGCGTGTTGTGTAAATTTCGCCTGCGCGGGTGCCGATGAAGACCAGCCCTTCGCCGTCAGCGCTCCAGGCCAATCGATAACAAGTGTCCCACCGTTCCGGCGACAGCTCTTTAACCGCGAGAGTCGCTACATCGATGGCTGCGATGGAACAATTGCCTTCAGAGCTTGTGAGATTCGAATCCATGGCCTCATAAGCGATGAATTTGCCGTCGGGCGACCAAGCAAGACCAAGCGACAGGCCTTCGCGATTCGTGCGCGTCAACAAAATTCTTTGGGCGCTGCCGTCCACCGCTGCGGCTACGAGATAAGATTCCTTCGTTTTCTCGTTATACCGAACAAAAGCCATCTCGCGCCCATCGTGGGAAAATGAAACTGGCGAATGAACGCCGGTCAAGATTTTTACCGGCGCACTGCCGAGCGTCGGGATCCGATAAAGCGCATCCTGGTCATCTCGTTTTTCTCGCCCGACAAAATAGACAAATTCTGCATTTGGCGAAAAGGTCATCCACTGGATCGTCCACTCCCCGGACGGAGTGATGTCGACGCGAACTGTTTGGCCAACCTGCTGCACCCAGAGGTGCTGTTTATTCCCGGACAGATCGTAATAAACGAAATACTTTCCGTCCGGCGAAATGGTTGCGTCCGATACCGCGGTTCCGTTGGTCAGCGGCGTAACGGAGATCTCGCCCCGTACACTCAAGGAAGCCGCTCGGCTTGGAAGGTTCTGCCGCTGAAAATACCAAAGCGCCGCCGACCCGAGTAAGCCGGCAAGAACGGCGATGGCTGCAAGTAAAGGTGAAAAGCGTGAAGGTTTGACGAGGTTGACGGCCGGTGACTCGACGGCCAAACCTGGCGAACCCGTCGAACTCTCATCTCGAGCCGTGAATTGAGGAGTATTCGAATCTGCTGCGGCCAGTCGCGTACCGTTGCGGTTGGGAGCCTCGGTCACCTGAACATGCGGACTAAAGCGATAGCCGCGGCGCCGCAGGGTTTCAATGAAAGGCTGTCCATCATTCTTCTGGCCGAGCGTTTTGCGTAAAACGTGAAGGTAATGATCGAGGTTGGACTCTTCGACGATCGTATCAGCCCAGATGATCTTCATTAGATCACCTTTCCTTACGATCTCACCTCGAAGTTCGATTAGCGCGATCAGAGTCTCGATCGCTTTCGGCGGTAGGAGGACCTCGCGCTCGTCACGGTAAAGCATCCGGCGCTGAACGTCGAGACGAAAGCCTTCAAAAAGGTAAACTTTGCTTTCGGAACTACTTCCCACACTCAAGTTAAATTCAGAAGAAATAAAATCTGAATTCAGTGACATCCCGGATCTCCTCTCCATACTCCCGTTCGAGGAGCGGAAGTGAAATAGAAAATCCGAGCTGCGAAGATTGTTTTCCTGAACCGAAAACAGTCTACTGGAAGATTTTTCAAAAGAGAAAGATTTTTCCGTCGGCTTCTGTTTTGACCGCTCCCCGGACCTCCCTCGGACGGCGATCACGAAAGTCAGGAAAACGAAGGAGAAATCATCATGAGGATAAAGACTCACACCGATAGACGTTCAACAGGAGTCCCGCGGGCGGGATCGAGATGGCGGCTCACAATCGCTTTGGTCGGCTTTGGCTTATTAGCAATGATAACGCTAACAGTTGTGTTCCTGGCAAATTCTTCCTCACCCGTGGTACATGCCGACAGCCGCGGCGACGGAGACGAGAATGAGGCATATTCGATCGGGTTATGGGGCGATGTGCCCTATTCGGATCTACAGGCCCTGACGGGCGTGCCGAATCTCATCGCGGACATGAATAGTCAGCATTTGGCATTTTCCGTTCACAACGGCGATTTGAAAGGAGGCAGGGGAACGCCAAGCTCGGTAACGCCAACCACGTGTGGTGATGCCCTTTATGTGCAAGCACTTAACTTCTTTAATGCACTGAGAGCGCCGGCGATGTTCACGCCCGGCGACAACGACTGGACCGACTGCGATAGCGAATCCAATGGCGGATTCAACTCTCTGGAAAGGCTGGACCATGAAAGGCAGGTGTTTTTCTCCACGCCATTCTCTTTAGGGCAGCGTCGCAAACGACAAGAGGTGCAGAGTGCGCCGCTTTGTTTGGGCTTCGGTGGAAGCCATGTGCCGTGCGTCGAAAACCGTCGCTGGACCGTCGGCAATGTCGTCTTTGTCACGTTAAACATACAAGGTTCATGCAACAACCTTTGTGACGTTAGCCCCGACCCTGCTGAGTACTCAGCTCGCAATGCGGCAAACATTGCGTGGCTCAACGAGTCATTCGACGGGGCCGAATCCACAGGTGCAGCCGCCATCATGATCATCTCGCAGGCGAACCCGGTCTGGAACATACCGGATTTTACGACCGGTGGGCTGGCTCGCAATCCACTAACACTGGTTGTGAGCGGTGTGCCGCCGGAACTGGATGGCTTCAGGGACTTCCTGATCGCTCTACGCACTCGTGTGATCGGGTTCCGCAGGCCGGTGGCCTATGTTCACGGCGATTCGCACTACCCGCGGATCGACAAGCCGTTTCTTGATGCCCAGGGCCGCAGGCTCGAAAACTTCACGCGCGTGGAGACCTTTGGCAACAACTCGGTCAACGGCACAAATGACGTGAATTGGACCAAAGTAAACGTCGATCCGCGGAGCCGCGAGGTGTTCTCGTATCAACTAGAAATAGTTCCTCAGAACCGGACGGCAGTGCCGACTCCTTAGAATTCACTCCGTATCAAGCTAAGAAAGGTTGGACCAACGTTGCCGCAGCCGCAGCGTCTACGAGCTCTGCAGAAGCGCACCGACCAGGAGGATGAACATGAGACCGCCCAACTATCTAGCCATCGGGTTGTTGATATTTGGTTTGATCCAAACATTCTCGGCAACCGACGTGGAGGCGCAAAGTAAGGCTGATCAGCTTCGAGCGATTGAGCGCCAGCGATTACGCTCGCTTGTGGACGCAGATGTAGCGACCGCCAGTCGGCTGCACGCTGACGACTTCCAGCTGATAAATCCTCGCGGCGGTACTCTCTCTAAGGAGCAATACTTGCGAGATGTCGCGTCGGGAGACTTGAACTATCTGGAATGGGAGCCAGGAGAAATTCGCGTTCGGCTGTACAGCAACTCGGCTGTTATCCGTTATCAAGCGCGCTTGAGAGTCTCTGTTAAGGGTAGTCCCGGACGCCCCGTCACGTTCTGGCACACAGACCTTTACGAAAAGCGAAACGGTCAATGGCAAATTGTCTGGGCACATGCCACTCAACTCAACGATGGCACCTCCGGTACGGACGAAGCGACGATCCGCCAACTTGATGACGAAAAACAGATTGCCGAGATCCTGAGAAAATGGGAAGAGGCGTGGAACACGCATGACATGTCTGCTTATGCGTCGCTTTATCATGACGATGGCATGTGGGTCCTTTGGACCGGGGACGTTTGGAAAGGAAAACAGGCTATCGAGGAAGGACACGCTGCCGTGCACAAGACCATTTTCCGCAATAGCGTCGAGCGCGAAAACCTTGAGGAACTGAAAATCATCGCGCCAAACACTGCGATCGTAGGATTCTGCAGCATCCTGACGGGTAGCGATCAGGCGCCGAATGGAGTGATTTGCAGCCGCAAGTTCCTGGTTCTAACAAAGCGGGATAATGCGTGGAAGATAAGTTGGGGACAAAACACACGGCTCGCCGACACCATTCCGGATTCCGAGTGTTTTGTTGAACTGCGCAAACGCGCCGCGACTTTGAGATGAAAGCAAACAGGACTCAAGGTTCCAGTCTTTGGAAATCCAAACTCAGCGCGAACTCGAGCGCTGAATAGTTAGGGAGCAACGAAATAATATGAAAAAGCTTATTGCTTGCATTTGCTTATTCATAAACGCGTTGGCGATCTCGGCACAAGATAGATCACGCGTGATAGTTTTTCAGCACGCGAACGTCATCGACGGCATATCAAGCGAGCCGCTGCGGGACGTTACAGTGATCGTCGCAAACGGAAAGATCGCTGGTATTCAGAAGAGTCTGAAAAGCATTCCCGCCGGAGCCGAAGTGATCGATCTGAAGGGCAAATGGCTTTTGCCGGGTTACATCGATTCGCATGTGCATTTGGGCGATTTTGAGTCTGCACAAAGGGGTCTACGGTTTGGCGTGACGACGGCCCGGACCATGGGCGGCAGTTTCATCGACATCGAGATACGCGACGCCCACAGAAAAGGGCGGACTGACATTCCGGAGGTCTTAGCAGGAGGCCGCCAAGTACGGCCCGGCGTGATCGACGCCCCCTGGTTCGTCAAAGATTTTCCCGAACTCGCCGATATGAAGCCACCCCTGTCCGGAACGGAGAACTTAAGAAGGCTTGTGAAAGCCTATGCCTCAAAAGGCGTCGACCATATCAAGGCTATTGCGACAGAGCGTGCCGCCTTCGCGACTACCGACCCTCGAAAGCGAACCTTTACCGATGAGGAATTGATCGCCATCGTGGACGAGGCCCGAAAGGTCGGGCTGAAAGTGGCGGCACATGCTCATGGTGACGAAGGCGCCTATGCCGCTGTAACAGCGGGTGTCCATTCCATTGAACACGGTACATGGCTCAGCGAAAGGACGTTGAGGCTCATGAGATCTCGGGACACATGGTTGGTCAGTAACATTTTCGGTGATTCGGACCGGCCTTTTGGAAGTATCTTTTCGACTGACCCGATAGTTGTTGAAAGAGGACGAACTATGTGGCCGCAAGCCCAGGAGGTGACACGACGTGCTTATCAAATGGGAGTCCGGGTCGTCGGGGCAACAGATATTGGCTACGAGCGAGTGTTCGATTCGGGCCGGTGGACGATCGCCGATAACGCGTTGGGCCTAGCCAAGGCAGGCATACCCAAAATGGAAGCGATCAAGGCCATCACGTCGCAGCCCGCGAAGCTCCTCGAGATCGACAAAAGAACGGGTGAAATAAGGAAAGGCTTAGAGGCGGACATCGTTATCGTCGGCGACAACCCTCTGTCATCGATCGCGGCACTGAAAGACATTCGAATCATAGTTAACGACGGGCAAGTGGTCTTTAACAAAGTCGAGCATTAGATGTCTCACGATCGCTCGATATGGAGATAACAAACGAAAGAGATCTCAACCATGCTTCTGCTGATGTTCGCAAATCGTCGAGAGACCTAGGGACAATGAAGATCGTCGAAAAGATTGCCGCAATATTCCTCGCGATGGTCCTGACCACAACTGTAGCTTGGGCGCAAAAGGTCAAGCACGTCGTAGCCAATGGATTGTCCTTCGCCTATGTGGAAGAAGGTTCCGGACCGCCCGTGGTTCTTGTTCATGGCTCGATGCATGATTACCGCGAGTGGTCGAAACAGATTAAGCCTTTGGCCGGGCACTATCGCGTCATTGCTTACAGTCGTCGTTATCATTGGCCCAATGCGGCGCCGACTGCGAATGCCGATTCCAGTCTCGAGGTCCAGGTAGAAGATCTCGCGGCGATTATCAAAACTCTGAAGATCGGCCCGGCTCATCTCGTCGGTCATTCATACGGCGGCGCGGTCGCATTGCAGCTCGCGCTTCGTCATCCCGAATTGGTTCGCGCTCTAGTGCTCGCCGAACCTGGAGTTGCCGGCGTACTCACCGATGCACCCGAAGATGAGGCCGCGAGGAAAGAAGGGCAAGCAGGTCGGGCCGAAATGACGGAAGTCTTTGCGAGTGGCAATGCCGAGCGAATTATGCGTGCATATGCGACGCGTGTTGCTCCTGGCGCATACGAAAAGGCCGGACGCGAGGTGCGACAAACGCTGCTGGACAATGCGCTTGCCTTTCAGCTCGATTACAACTCCCGCCGCTTGCCTTTCACTTGCGAAATTGCACGACAGATCACCGCGCCGGCTTTGTTTTTAGCCGGTGAGCGAAGTCCGCTGGGATTGCAACGTATCGCTGAAAAGGCTGCGGGCTGTCTAAAGTCGGCAAGGTTTGTTCGCATCCCGGATGCAACGCATTGGATACCACACGATCAGCCGCAGAAGTTTAATGAAGCACTGCTTGCGTTTCTCGCGCATTACAAACGACCGGATGAATTAGTTCAGCGGATTGATCATCTTGTTTATGCGACTCCGGACCTTGACCGCGGGATCGCCGAGATCGAAAAGCTTGTGGGTGTTCGCGCAACACTCGGAGGAAAACATCCCGGGCGAGGAACCAGGAACGCTTTCATCGCTCTCGGCCCAAACTCTTTCCTGGAGATCGTTGCACCTGATCCAGATCAACCCCGCCCAAAGAGCCGCGCCCTTTTTTCAAGGGCCTTACGGAATCACAACTTGTCAGATGGTTCATTAACAGCCGTGACATCACGCGCATTCGGGACGAGGCCGTCAGCAAGGGCGTGCCTTACGGCGAAGTGAAACCGGGCAGCAGACAGAGGCCGGATGGGGTTCAAGTTTCGTGGCAGTTCACCGACCCGGCGAAACCCGTGGCCGACGGCGTCGTGCCTTTCATTATCGATTGGGGCGACACACCTCATCCCAGCCAAAGTGCGGCGAAAGGCGCAACGCTAATTAGCCTTCGAGCAGAGCACCCGGATCCACGTGAAGCAAAACGCCTGCTGCTGGCTCTCGCGTTAAAAGTTCCCGTAAAGAAAGCTAAACGTCCAGCATTGATTGCAACCATAGAAGGACCACGAGGCCGTGTGGAATTGAAGTAACGTTAAACCGCGATCGCGTTGCTTCGCAGGCAGTCGCTTTTCGCGAGTTGAGATTGGACATGATCCAAGGAAATCTATCGGACGAACGTTAATCAGTGAAGTTAAAACGAAACCGCCGATGGAAAACGGCTCGTTGACTCGACGTCACTTTCTTGGTGGGCTGTCAGCTTGCCGCTCTTTGTCCGCTTCGTGGGTTGGCCCAGACCTCTTCAACCGCTGTGCGACGCTGGTCTGCAATCCAGAAGGTTTTGGATGAGTACGTTAAGACGGGCAAGATCGCTGGTGCCGTAACCGGCTTGTCATACGGCGGAGCGCCAGTCTATCGCTCCGGATCCGCATATACGGTAGTTAGGCGCGCTCAACCGATGCAAAACGAAAACTCGAATAACGAAGCAAACATAAAAAGGAGCCCGTATGCGAAGACTTCTCTGGACAGTTAGCACGATGATGTTATGCCTGACCCTCGTGTGGCCCGCGCATGGGCAATCCGAGCCGGCGCAGGATTACAAGGCGCAAGTCCTCAAGCATGTCGAGGCGATGAAGAAGCAAACCCAGGTCATGATTGACATGGTCTTCAGCTTCGGCGAGCTTGGGTTTCAAGAGTTCGAAACCTCGAAGTATCTGACCGGCATCCTCGAAAAAGAAGGCTTCAAGATCGAACGCGGCATCGCAGGCATTCCGACCGCCTGGATGGCGACGTGGGGATCAGGCAAGCCGGTCATCGCGCTTGGCTCCGACATTGACTGCATCCCGCAGGCTTCGCAGAAACCGGGCGTCGCTTATCACGATCCGATGATCGAAGGCGCGCCAGGACACGGCGAAGGTCACAACTCTGGTCAGCCTCTCAACATCACAGCCGCGATTGCAGTCAAACGACTGATGGAGCGTGCCAGGCTTCCGGGCACGATCAAACTCTGGCCGGGCGCTGCGGAAGAGTTGCTCGGCGCCAAGGCGTACTTCGTGCGCGATGGTTACTTCAAGGATGTGGACGTCGTTCTATTTACTCACGTCAGCAACAATCTCAGTGTCTCGTGGGGGCAAAGCCCCGCGACCGGCCTCGTGTCAGTCGAGTACACCTTCAAAGGCGAGAGCGCGCACGCGGCGGTCGCGCCGTGGCGTGGGCGCAGCGCGCTGGACGCAGTGGAGCTGATGGACATAGGTTGGAACTTCAAACGTGAGCATCTGCGCACTCAGCAACGCTCCCAATATGTCATCAGCAACGGCGGGGATCAGCCGAACGTCGTACCGCCGGTCGCGAGCGTTTGGTACTACTTTCGCGAGCTTGATTATGAGCATATCAAAGAGTTGCGGGAGGCCGGCGATTCCATCGCGCAAGGTGCGGCGATAATGACCAAGACCTCGTTCACCTCGCGCGTGCTGGGAACGGCATGGCCGGGACACTTTAACAAAGTGGTCGCTGAGGCCATGTACGAAAACATCAAGCAGGTCGGCCTGCCGCAGTGGAGCGAAGAAGATCAGACCCTGGCAAAGGCTCTGCAAAAAGAGTTGAAAGTGCCCGACAGGGGCCTTGCTAATCAACTTGGCAACATTCGCGGACCGGTCAGCGACGAAGCAAGAACGGGTGGCGGTTCTGATGACATCGGGGATGTATCGTGGAATGTCCCAACGATAGTCCTGTACTATCCATCGAATATTCCCAACCTGCCGGGTCACAATTGGTCGAACGCAATCGCGATGGCCACCCCAATCGCGCACAAGGGCGCGACGGCGGGCGCGAAGGTGATGGCGATGACGATGGTAGATTTGCTGACGAAGCCCGCAATTGTGGACCAAGCCTGGGATTACTTCCGTAATGTGCAGACCAAAGAGACAAAGTATCAGCCACTCATCTCCGCACAGGACAAACCGGCGATCTGGTTGAACAGGAAAATCATGGAAGAGTACCGCGAGCAAATGCGGAAGTTCTACTATGACCCATCAAAGTACAATACATATCTTGAGCAACTCGGGATCAGTTACCCGACGGTGCGCATTAGTTCTTCTGCGTCAGAGATAAAACGATAGCGCCGTCGCAACTTTGTCAAGAGGAAGGTCAGGAGCAAAGTAAAGGAAAGACTGACCGCTAGACACACGGTTGAAGTCAGATCTGATGGTCACGAGACAGTGACGAGGAGTGGTGAGAATGGAACGAACAGAGCGAGTAATCAAGCGAGCGCACCTGGCAAGTTGGGCAGCCTTAACTGCCTTGTGCCTTTTGTGTGGAGGTGGTCAAGCATTGGCTAAAGAGAATCCCCAAACAGGAATGGCAGAAGTCAACGGCACAAGACTGTACTACGAGACGGCGGGTAAAGGGCCAACAATTGTCCTCGTCCACGGCGGGCTGGTTGACAGCCGTCTCTGGAACGACCAGATAAAAGCATTTGCGAAACATCAACGCGTCTTGCGCTACGATCTGCGCGGCTTCGGCAGGTCCGCTGCGGCCCCTGAACCGTTCTCGCACATCGAAGACCTGCGCGGGCTAATGGACTTCCTGAAGATCGATCGAGCCACGATCGTCGGCCTTTCCCTGGGTGGGATCGTCGCCGCCGATTTCGCCCTCGAATACCCCGAGAGGGTTGACCGTCTCGTGCTGGTCGGCGCGGGTCTGCGCGGCGACAAGCAGCCGCCGGACAAGGACGCGATAAAGGCTTACGAAGCGGCGAGCAAAGGCGTTGCCGAAGAGTTCGTGGACGTGATCATGAAGTCGAAGTTATACGCCACAGTCCGCGAAGGTACCCCGGCCTACGCGCGCCTGCGACAGATGATGCTTGAGAATTTCAAGGCGGTCCCGACCTTTCGGCCGGGCTTCCTCAAGTACCCCGAGCCGCCGACAATCGAGCGACTCGAGAGCATCCGCGCCCCAACGCTTGTCGTCATTGGCGGCGAGGACGCGCAATCTCTAAAGAACGTCGCCGACACGCTCGCGGGTGGGATTCCCGGCGCGCGCAAAGTTGTTATCCCGGGCGTGAGCCACCACCCACCCGTGGAAAGGCCGAATGAATTTAACAACGCAATATTGAACTTCTTAAAGGGAAAATAAAATACCCCCGCAAGAGCGTGAAAACAGCAGTTCTCCGCTCCGCTCCCTTATTGCCTTATTGGTATCTCATGACGAGGCACCCAGTTCGTCCGAATAGTACATCTCGTGGGCAATTGACCGAACGCAGTTTCGGGGAATGTGGGAACCACGGGGGCGCAAAAAAGTAAGAAATTCGTCACTCAACTCAATGCCAATCGATGAAAATCGATGTCACAGCCTGCTAAAGAAATTGCTTCCCAGTTGAAAATTTGTTAGTTGATGCCACTACATGTCACTAAATAAAAACGACCACATCGTTGGTTCAAGCCCATTCGCAATGCGGAGGTCACAGATTGGATCACTCTTCGAGTCTGAACGCACTATTGCTGGCGCAAGAGGGCAGAGATGATTTAAGATGGCGACGCTTACGGCGACTTCTCACCGACTTTGATGGTCTAATTATGGCTGTAAGCTATTGATTCTAAAGGATTTACGCCCGCTTGGCTCAGTGGTAGAGCACTCGCTTCACACGCGAGGGGTCAGTAGTTCGAATCTACTAGCGGGCACCATCAGTTCTCAAAACGGGCGACACTCAGTCGCCCGTTTTTGTTTTGTGTGTAGTTTTGGGTGCGCCACATTTCTCAGTTGGCTCAAACTTGTTCACCTGAAATTCAGATTGACGCTAATCGCTCCGCCCGGTTATTAATTCTGACCGTGAGCACAAAGAAAAAGTCCCGGAAGAAAACAAAACGCGCCACAAAGATCATGTTAATCCGGCACGCGGAGAAGCCGGCCAAAGATGGCGCCCCCTTTCGGAATCACGGCTAAGGGTGAGCGCAGTAAAGAGTCACTCGAGGTGCGCGGGTGGCAGAGAGCAGGCGCTTTGGCAAATCTGCTCGCCCCAACAAACGGCCGTTTTCAACACACAGCTCTCGCGAAACCGCAGTATCTGTACGCCTCAAGACCGATGCGACGAAAAGGCAGCAGACGACCAATGGAAACCCTCATGCCGCTCGCGCAGAAACTCGCGGTTCGAATCCACTCGAATTTTCAGCGAGCTGAATACGAGAGCATGGTGGAGGAAGTGGTCCTATCTAAGGGAGTGGTGCTGATATGCTGGCAACGCGAATACATCCCCGACATTGCCTCTCTCATTCTCGGCAATGACAGGATCGCGCCGCCGGAATGGCCGGACGACTGTTACGACATGATCTGGGTGTTTGATCTGCTTCCCTCGCGATCGAAGTACTCGTTCAAGCAAGTTCCGCAAAAACTTCTCGAAGGCGATCTGACCACGCCCATAAAATAAACAGCATCACTTAATAACAGCTTTGACGATCGCCAACTGCGCGCGAATGCGCGTCGCTTTGTCCTGAACTTCAGTCGCGAGCGCGAGTGCGCCTTCAGCTTGTGCATCGGTCTTCGCGATAGCGCCGAGGGTTTCGTAAAAGTTGAACGTATCAACCTGTTCCCTGCTTCCATGCCAGCTGATCTCACCCACACAACTCAAACTAACTCGCCGCATGACAGAGAACGTCTCATCCACACGGTCTTTCATACGATTGATTGCTTTTATACTTTCACGAGTGGCATACGTTGCTTCAGAGGCGTCAAACCGCGCATACAAAGCGCCGACAGACAGCAGCACACCGGCTTGTAATTGAGCATCGTCTGAATCGCGCACAAGTGATCGCGCACGGTTCAGCGCATCGAGCACCATCGGCTTATCCGGCTTCTTCAACGCCGCAGTCGCGATTCGCACAAGAAGTACGGCACGCTCTTCTTTAGCGCTAACTTTCTCGACCCGCTCAAGCGCTCTGATCAGATCTCCACTCTCGGTTAGCGCTGCCACCTCGTCGTAATAAGTAAACTGAATCACTGCTTCGCGCTGTTCAAGATTGTCGATGCGATCAGCAAGTTGGCGCGCTTGAGTAAAATCTTTCGCAAAGCTGTATGCGAGCGCAGCTTGCGCATAGGCACGGTCCCGATTACATGTGTCCGGCAGTTTCTCGATCTCCGCGAGCTTCTCCTTCGCGTTATCGCGAGCATACTCCTCGGCCGACTGGTCACTGGTCCGGCCTCGCGTTTCACGTATAAAACTCAGACGCTTTTCGATTTCGGCTCGCCGAACTTCGGACGTGCCAGCCAACGCTTGGCGATAAAGTCCTGACCACGTGGCTTCAGCATCTGGTAAATATCGCTGCACTTCCGGGAATAGATAAGACGTCGAGTAAAGTGCCAGGGCATTCAGCACTTCAGTGTCGGGATTCCCGGACTCGGCCGCTCTTTTCAGTGTGTTTGTGATTGCGACGAAAGTGAGTTGAAGATACGCCGCGGCCAGATTCGGTTGCGGTCTCAGGCCGGGTATGCGCATTCCACTAAAACCGGAAAACGAAGCCGGATCATTCCTCCCGCCGTAGTCGTCGCCGTAGCCTTCGCCATACCCGAGTGGATATCCGGCTAACCAAAGAATCGAAGCCAGTTCGAGATTGCGCACTCGCCGGCTCTTCATGTAAGCATCGTAAATCTGCGCCGCCCCCTCTGGATCGGTTCGCGCAACCTCGAACAGGAACGATAGACCACTGAAAGTTGGACCAAGCGAGGCATTTAGCTTTGCGATTTCGACGGCAAACTTCGGATCTGTTTTCAGCAGTTCGCGGCCGATTTCGGACGACTCTTCGCCCGAGTCCTTCTCCTCGGACTTCGCAGCCATCAGCCGCTTCATGAGTTCGGTCGCAAGCGGACGATCGCGCTTTGCGATTCTCGAGATGACAGGTGCAACGGGCGGATCTGTCTTCAACGCCACCGCCCCCTCGAATGCCTCGGTAAAAAGTTTTCTCGCCTGCTGCTGATCGATTAGCCAATACGCGTCGGCCAGGTCAGCCATGACGACTGGGCGCTCCTGCTCGGGGTCAATCAAACGTGTCTCGACGATAAGAGAGTCGAGCAAGAACTTCCAATGAGTTCGATCTTCTGCTGGCTTTTTCGTTTTTTGGACTGGTTTAGCAGGAGGCTTGTCACTACGTTGACTGCGCGCACCATCCGGAAACGACAGGAGAGTTAAAAACGCCGCCAAACAAATCACGGCCCTCGCAAGAAGTGTCCTTACTAATGGATCTGGCGACATCGCTCCGCACGATAACATATGATGATGGCTGTGGCCGAACAACAAACTGAATCTCTCTTCTCTTACGGTACGCTTCAGTCTGAAACGGTCCAACTAGCGACCTTCGGCCGACGACTCGACGGACAACCCGATGCTCTGGTCGGGTACAGCATTGTAACGATCGAGATCGAAGATCAAGACTTCGTCGTGACGAGTGGCACGCCGCACCACCGCAACCTTCGCTTCACCGGCGCCCAGTCAGACATCGTCGAAGGCGCGCGCCTCTCGTTGACCAGGTCGGAACTCGATCTTGCCGACTCCTACGAACCCTCCAATTATGAACGCATTCAAGTTCAACTGAGATCCGGTGCAACCGCGTGGGTTTACATCAGCCGCAACTCCCGCTAAATTTCCCGCAAAAAATTTCTTCAAGCCCTGTCGATTTCGCCCGTTGTCATTCGATCTAAAAGTAGAAATGAAACTTTGCGAGGGACGATGATGATTACTTTCAAGAGTCTTCTTTCCCGCAAAGGCCCCAAGGCGCAAAGAAAGTAAGTATTCTCCTTGCGGCTTTGCGGGAAGACTCTTGAGCGGAGTGTCTATGATGCCAAACACGCCCCCAATCACCGCGAAGCGGTTCATCGAAGTGCTAAAGGCACACAGCTCGCCGGAGGAGCGCGAGAAAACCCTGCGTTACTTCAAAAACACCGACGGAGATCAGTTCATCGGTGTCCGCATGGGCCAGGTGTTCGCGAATGCAAAAGAGTTTATCGACATGACACCGGCAGAGATCGAAAAACTACTCGACAGCAAGATTCATGAGGTGCGTGCCGGCGGTTGCAGCATCATGGACAAGCAGGCACGCCGCAAGAAAACGACACCGGAGCGACGCAAGGAACTCTACGATCTCTACCTCCGCCGTCATGATCGCATCAACAATTGGGACCTCGTCGACGTCTGCGCCATACACGTGATCGGCGGTTACCTGGCCGATAAACCACGAGCCGTCCTCTACAAGCTGGCGAAATCAAAAAACATGTGGGAGCGGCGCACCGCGATCGTGAGCACAGCGTATTTCATCCGGCAGCGCGACCTCGACGACACGTTCAAGATCTCTGAAATGCTGCTCAACGACCAAGAAGACCTGGTCCATAAAGCGACCGGTTGGATGCTGCGCTTCGCCGGCGACAAGGATCCGGCCCGACTGCTCGGTTTCCTCGACAAACACGCGCCGACGATGCCGCGTGTCATGTTGCGCAACGCAATCGAAAAGTTTGATAAGAAACAACGCGAACACTACTTAAGTTTGAAGAGTAAAAAGGAGAGATGATGCAACTAATCACACCGTTCTTATGGTTCGATAATAATGCCGAAGAGGCGATGAACTTTTATGTCTCCATCTTTAAGAACTCCAGGGTCGGTAGAGTCACACGCTATGGCGAAGCTGGTCCCGGTCCCGCTGGCACCGTCTTGAGCTTTCTCAGACGGGCGATTGGGCGGACGAGCGACTTTTTGATCTTGAGCATGTCCGCCCATAGATCTCCGGTTGCGGCGATTCGTTGGGCCATCGTTCGCAACGTCAAACTCTTTGGCCCAACCTCACCGCTTTCGACTTCTTCCCAGGAACACGGAGCAGACACGGGCGCGCCAGGCCTTGCTCGCACCGTGTAAGCCGCCGCAAAAGTCGCACTGTATCCGTTGCGACCCGTATCCACGAGAATTCTCTCGCCACGATCGACCTTACTGAACTCCTGAGTAAGATGGTCCGGATAGCGTTTAACGAGGACCTGTCCAACGACGTGCGCAAAACGCGCAACTGTTCCGAAGTCTGATTTCCCGTCGAGGGGCACAGCGATGTGAAAACCCTTCGAACCCGTCGTCTTGATCCAACTTGGCAACCCGAGCTCGGTAAGCAGGTCGCGGAGATTCAACGCAGCCGCGCGCAAAGTATCGAGATCATCTGGTTTCGTCGGATCGAGATCGAAAACGCAAACGTCCGGCTGATAAAGGTTCGGAGCACGCGAGGGCCAGACGTGGATCGTGATGCTGTTTTGATTCGCCAGCCAGAGCAGCCCTTCAGTGTCAGTGACGATCGGATGATGGACCGTCCCGCCATGCTTCGGCACTTCCACGCGCTCCAGCCATTCCGGAAAACCTTTCGATACGTCTTTCTGAAAGAAACCCGGCGCCGCAATACCACGATGAAAACGTTCCATAGTAATGGGCCGTCGCTTTAAATGTGGCAACATTACCGGCGCGACCGTTTCGTAGTACGAAGCCAGTTCGCCCTTCGTGATCCCTTCGTCAGGGAACATGATTTTCTCAGGATGCGTGATGATCACTTCACTACACTCAACAGTCGCGGGTGTCGCAACTTTCCGTGCCCGGTCCATTCAATAAAACCTACGCGCACGACGATCTCTGGTCGCACCCAGTGCACACGCAAACGCGGCAGACCAACCGCTTTCGTGAACGGCGGTTTTTCAATCTGCATTTTGTCGAGTCGTGCACGCAGGTCGAGAAGCATCTCGTTATCGAATCCGGTGCCGATCTTTCCGGCGAAGCAAAAATCGTCGTCTTTGTAGTGACCGACGAGAAGCGCACCGAGTCCAACACGCTTGCCCTGGGGGTCAGTGAAGCCACCAACGACGAACTCTTCCGACAACTCGCACTTCATCTTCAACCACTGTTTCGATCGTCGATGCTCGTACGTCGAATCGCGACGCTTCGCGATCACCCCTTCCCAACCTTCTCTTTGCGCCAGGTCCCATGGCGACGGATCTTCGACAAGATCGACGCGATGCAATGGTGATTGCAATGGCAGTTGGGCCAACAGCGCGCGCCGTTCTTCGAGCGGCAGCGAAGTAACGCTGCGCCCGTCGAGCCACATCACGTCAAAGACGTGATACGCGACTTTTCCGCGGCCCCAAGTAACTTCACCGTCAAAAATCGCGTCCTGCACCGGCAGCTTCTTGACGGCGTCGACAACTGAAGGTATGTCTTGCGGGAGTTGATTGCGCGAGAACAGCTCGACGCTATCGCCGCTCTTATATGCGAGCAGCCGAATGCCGTCGTACTTGCGCTCGAAGATCCACTCCGGACCCGTGAACCGATCCTGCGTCAAAGTCGCGGCCATCGGCACGAGCCATTTGGGGAACGAAGTCATGCAACCAAAGATTACAACAACATTGCCCCACCGGAGACGCGACTTTTTGCGCGGTGCGGTTCTTACGGGTGCAACCGGCTAGCAGCCAATCCCGAACAAGCCACCAGCATCCTCGAGTCGCACATCGAGGTCATGAAGGGACTAAGCCGCGGCCTAATTGGGCCAAACGCTGGACCACGAAGAAGTGAGTTTTGCGAGGGAGTCTCCTCCGCGGTCCTCTGAGTACCCTCTGCGTCTCTGCGTTTTTCTGCCATCTCAACACAGAGGCCACAAAGACACAGAGGTCCGCAGAGGAAACGAATCAGTCATGCGACCAGGGATCTTAGTAGCGCCAACTCTTAACGTCGGCGCCCGGCGGCGCGCTCTTCAGAATCCGATCGAGGATCTTCGGCGCGTAGAATTGGTGATAACGCAAACGCGAGAAGGCGTTGGGACGTGTGTGATCACCGTTCCAGCAATGCTCAGCGCGTGGCTCGTAATCAACAACGCCGCCGTAATGCGGGTTCTTAGTCGACTTCAGGAAGTCTTCAACGAGATAGACCGCGTTATTCAGATAGTAATTGTCAGCCTCGCCGACGTAGATGTGCAGCTTACCTTCGAGCTTTGGTCCAAGCTTGGTCCAATCGCGTTGCAGGATGTGACCGAGGTCATAATTCTGACGCCAGTATTCAGCGACTGAACGATCAATGTCTCCGGTCAACTTATTCCAGATCGGTTTCGGATAGCCGTTCCTTCCAACCGGCGAGTACACCGCTTCCCAAATATCAAACTGCCCACCGGAACGACTGTTCGTGCCGAGCGCGAGTTCCATGTGGTTCATGTCTTCAACTGTCGCGGACAATTCGCCGAGATAGTTTCGCTTACCCGGGCGCGGCATTCGCTTCCACGGCGAATCGGCGTAGTAAGCGTTTTTGTGTTCGTAAATGTTGACGACTGTGTAGGCGCGGAAGTCGATCGGATCGGGACATGCGATCCAACTACCGTTGTACTCATCGGGATAGAAGACCTGGACCGCCATTGCTTCCCAACCGCCAGTCGATCCCCCGTAAAGAAATCGCGCCCAGCCTTTTCCAATGCCGCGAAAACGCTTCTCGATTTCCGGAATCAACTCGTAAGTGATCGCGTCGCCGTATGGTCCAAGATTGGCGGAGTTCACCGCATACGAATCGTCGTAATAGGGATTCGCGTGCTGGATCTCGATAATGATGAAGCGCGGGAAGTTTGGTCCGGTCCATTCCTTGTAAAACTCGTGCGCGTGTTCCTGCTGGATGCGGTTGTAGCCCGCGAGTTTGAAGCGTTCGCTGTAGTCCGGCTTGAGGTTTGGATCGGGTGGCGCTTCACGAAAGCCACCGAAGTCAGACGGGAAATGGCCGTGAAAGATCACGAGCGGATAACGCGCTTCGGGGTGCTCGTCGAAACCTGCGGGCAGCAAAACGTGCGCGCCGAGGTGCATCGGTCGGCCCCAGAACTTGGTCAGGCGTTCGCTTTGAATCTTGATGTGCTTGACGTACTTCGTGTCTTTCGGCGGGTCGATCGTTGGAATAACCCTGTCGAGAGTCAAAGCGATTTTCGAACCGGCGTCGATCCGCACCTTCTGCGGCGTGCTGTAGAGATTTCCCGGCGCGCGATTCCATTGCTGGCCTTCACCACGATCCATCGGCAACTTCACCGTGTGACCGTCGGAGCGCTTAAACGTCTCGTACTTGTGAAGCAGCGCCTGTACCCAATATTCACCCACCGGCAGTTGCGCCAGACTCCGAACTGGATAACCAAACGCGCTCTGGTCCATGAGCTTCTTCTGTCCCGGTTTCCACGCGTCGACATCAACACCAAACACCTGCTGCGTCGTTAGATCTTCGCTAATCTGAAATCGCGGTTCCTGTTTGTCGTTGGTTGAGATCAGGAGGAGCAAACGTCCGTCCAATGGCTCCTTACCGGCAGACTCAGGCAACGAGATCTCGAAACGTACGTTCGATTGGACCTGTGCGTTAGTTGAGAAACCAAACGGTAGCAACAGAACGAGGATGAGTGTGGATAATAAGTTTTTCATTTTACGACTCCACCGGCAAACCTTCGAGACGCATGATTGTAAGAGCGTTGGTCGTGGGACATGGTCCTGATCGCAAACGATAGTCAAACACCATACGGCCGTTACTTACTTCCTCGCGAAAATGGAAGTTCACTACTCCGTCGATCTCGTCTGCCAGCTTAACCAGTTCGAGATCATGAGTGGCGACCAAACCCACTGCGGTGCTTTCCGATAGCGATCGGATGTAGGAACGACTCCCGATCAATCGTTCGCGACTGTTGGTACCGCGAAAGATCTCATCGATCAAAAATAAAACCGGCATCGGGTCGTCAGACTTCGCCGCCGCGAGCAGCGCTTTCAGGCGTTTCACTTCGGCATAGAAATAAGAAAGTCCATCCTGCACAGAGTCACTTACCTTGATACAGGTGAACGGTCGAAACAGCGACGTCTGAAGCTTATCTGCATTTACGGGTGAACCGGCGTAGGCGAGCGAAAGACTAACGCCGATGGTCCGCAGAAACGTGCTCTTCCCCGCCATGTTTGAACCCGTCAATATCACAATCCGCTGGTTTTGGTCCAACTCGAAGTTGTTGCAAACCTTCGTTTCCGGGTTCAGCAGTGGGTGGCCGAGTTTTTGTGCGGCAAACCGGTTCGGTTCCGTAGTGATTTGCGGAAATTTGTAGTGCGGGTTTAAGTAAGCAAAATTCCCTAACGAATTCAACGCTTCCAACTGATGCCACGCGTCGAGCCATCGCGGCAGCAGGTGCGCGAGTTCCCTCTTCAACAACTCGAGCCGGTGCGTGAAGATGAAGTCCCACGGCACCACCACATGGACCAGGAACCAGAGTATTGGGTTGGTGCGAACGCCAGTGCCGCCGCCAAACGGCCTAAACGTCTCATTTCGACAGACGGCTGCTTGTCCCGATCTGCAAAGGGCGCGCAAGTCTCGGCCAGACGAGGCGTGTTCTTATAAGAGCGTGACTCGAGATAGCGAAAGACGACTTTGAAGTGCGTCAGCGCCTTTTCCAATTCATGTATTTCACCCCATGCCGACGCAATCCGCTTTTGCACGAGATACATTCCGCCCATGTAAAGCAGAAACGTGAACGGCCAAATTGCCGGAATTACTTCGAGAGCCGTGAGAATGACGCAGGCGATATTCAATGCAGACAGCGCCGACAGTACGAACACGGTCGGCAGCAACGAAGACTGCGGCGTGCTGCGTTCGATCCAGTTCACGAGTATTCGTGAGTTCCAATGACTCGCACGACTACGCGGTTGCGCTGGTCCAACCGTATTGATACGCGCAACTGCCGACAGCAACTGCAATCGATCACGAAACAGTGAAAGTCCTTTAAGCTCTTTCACCAACGCCTGACGGTGTTCAATCACATCCACGCTGGGCCGCACTTCCAACAGCCACGATTTCAATAGCTCGCTTCCTTCGCTTGTAACAGCCGAGTCGATCAAGCGATGCAGCGATCGTTCCCCGACGATGTCTAAATCGCTCGCAAACGGATGATCCGCAAGCGCAAATGGCGATTGCTCGGTCGGCGGCAGTCGATCCCAATCCAAATGAATGCGCGCGATCTGTAGTCTCTTGATCTCTATCAGTAGCGAAACGCGGATGAGACTGTCGCGTACCTTGTTATGAAAAATCGTGACGACGGTGAACAAAATCGCGATGAATCCACCTGCGATCCATCCCGCCTTCGTGCCACTGACGTTGCAGAACCGAGAGCCAGCAATCCTCCGGCTATGAAGATGATTCTTCGCGCGTTCCAGTACTTGCTACTGATCTGGTTAAGAAATTCCGTCCGGCGCTGTAATCTCGCGATTTGCTTCTGGAGCTGGTGCAAACGGGTCATGCGTGTCGACCATATCACGACAGCGCGCATTACCGCCTACCCCGACGCGATATGCTAAACTCCGCTGGCACTAGCGAGATTCAAGCGCGTCGAGGTAATCGCGCGGACAAGGGTAGATTCAGTGGACGCAGAAAAACTTAGCCATTTTAAAAACCTTCTTATCGAACAGCTTCGACAGAACACCGAACAGATTCGCACCGATCAAGCGGCGGCCCTCGACCTTTACGACGACGGCGTCAAAGACAGCGTCGACCTTTCAGTGCAGGACTTAAACAAGGAGATCGCGCTTCGGCTCGGGGAACGCAGCTCCAAGGTCGTCGCCGATATCGATCAGGCGTTGTTGCGAATGAAGGAAGGCAGTTACGGTATCTGCGCCCGTTGCGGTCAGCCGATCGACGAGCGACGTCTCGAAGCAGTCCCCACCGCGCGTTACGACGCGCACTGCCAGTCGCTGATTGAAAGTGCGAACGGCGAAGACGATCTGCCTACGCTTTAATCACAAAAGGCACAAAATACACAAGAGGCACAAAAGAGCGTTAAGCAGGTAAGGCGTCCTGTCTCTCTTCTCTTGCTGTTCTTGTGCCCTCTTGCTGTTCTTGTGCCTTTTTGCGTCTTCGTTTTGTGCCTTTTGTGGCTACGCTTTTGGATGAGCCTTGTCGTAAACCGCGACCAGCTTCTCCATTGAAACGTGTGTGTAAATTTGCGTCGTCGAAAGACGCGCGTGGCCCAGCAGTTCCTGAATGTCACGCAGGTCGGCGCCGCTATCGAGCAAGTGCGTGGCAAACGAATGCCTCAACGCGTGCGGACTGATGTTGTGCATGCCGGCGCAGATGCGAATATATTTCTCAACCATCCTGCCCACTGAGCGAGTAGTGATTCGCGTCCCCTGATAGTTAAGAAACAGCGCTTCGTCGTCACGCTTCGACACCGGAGCGTTGAACAAAAATTTGTCGCGGACAGTCAGGTAATCCCGAATCGCCTCAGCGGCAGGATCACCAAACGGCACGATCCGTTGCTTACGTCGCTTGCCCGTGACGCGAATCAACTGATTGCGAAAGTCAACGTCGGCGAGATTCAGCGTCGTCAACTCCGCGACGCGCACTCCAGTCGCATACATCAGCTCCAACATCGCGCGATCGCGTTTACCAAGATCCGTTTCGAGATCGGGCGTCTCGATAAACCGGATCGCCTCTTCGATCGAAAGATGTTTGGGTAGTTTCTTTTCCTGGCGTGGAGTGGAGACGAGTTTTGCCGGGTTCAGTTCGACGACCCCTTCGCGCACCAGAAACTGAAAAAACGTGCGCAGCGCCGCTAGTTTTCGCGCGATCGATGATTTCGATTTTTGCGCGTTGTGAAGTTCGCCCATCCACTCGCGAATGGTGAGGTGATCGATCTCGGAAAGCCCGGGAAGTTTTCGCTTTTTACCCGACGCGTCCGGCGGCGTAAGGAAATCGACAAACTGTTGAAGGTCGCTGGCGTAGTTGCGTAAGGTGTGGGCACTGACGTTGCGTTCGTAACGCAGGTGTTCGAGAAATTGCTCAATCAGCTTCTCCATAGTGAGCGAAAGTCAGCTACCATTCGCCGGAACCGCCTCGTTTCTTCGGCGCATAATAACCTCTTCGCGTGCGAATGCGCACATCATTTCTCGATTTCACCGTCAGCTCGAGTAAGTGCAAACGGCCATCATGATGATCCATGCTCGGGTAGTAACTCAAAACGTACTGCTGAGACAGGTCAGCGGCGATCTGATCGAATGCGAGATCGAGTTGGGCGGTGGTCTTCGGAAGATAAACTGCGCCGCCAGTCTGCGACGTCAACTGCTCCATTCGCCGCTCAGCCGCAAGCGCGCGAAGATTCGCACCGTCGTACAGACCCGTTTGGACCACGTAGATCTGACAATCATCGGCGAGGACGTGTTGCAGCACCGAATCGAACTCGGTGTGACGGCTCGTCGTTTCGATTCCGTCTGAAACAATCACCAGCACACGACGTCCAGGGTATGGCTTCAAGTAATCAGCGGCGCCGATGATCGCGTCGAAGAGCGAGGTGCCGCCTTCGGGCCTGCCGAACATTGTGATCGTATGTTCGAGACGTGCGATGTCTTTCGTCAGCGGTTGGGCCAGGTAGCTGTCAGTTTCGATGGAATAGATTGCGGCCTCGTCTTTCGGACGCAGGACTTTGCGAAAGAAACGAATCGCAGCTTGTTTTTCAAACTCGCGCGCTGCGTCGAGACTGCCGCTGTTATCGAAAAGCAACGCGAGCTGCACGGCTGTTTCGGACCGTGTTAACTCGGTCAACGGCCGTACTGTTCCGTCAACGCGCAATTCGAAGTCTTCCAACTTCAGATTCACAATCGCGGCGCCACGCTTATCGACAACTGACACGGGAATGGGAACGAGGTTGGAAGTGATGCGAACAATATCGTCTTCCTCGACTTCGTCTCCGGAAGTTGAGACGGGACGTGGAATCGAACTGCCGGGGCGAGTCGGATCGGCGATCGGAACGGGCGGTTTTTTACCTCCCTTTCCGGGTTCATTGCGCCGGCCCGATTGACTCCAACCAGGCAAAGCGACGCACAGCGTGAGCACGACGGGCCAAAAGCCCAGCAGAAACCAGCGACGGCGCGTTAACCTGCTGAAATCTGCGCCGCTTCTTTGTGGTTTTCTCGGAGCCACTCAGTCCATTCCTTCAACGCTAATTCGACCTGGAGTTTCCGGCGTTCATGTTTCTTACGTACGGTGCGTCTGGCGGTTTCGTCCAGCGGTGGCAACAGCGCGAAAGTGATGTTAACCGGTTGAAAGTTTTTCGTGTCAGCCTGCGAGACGTAACGGGCGAGTGCGCCGGTTGCGGTCCCTGCCGGAGCTTCAATCAAGCCGCGGCCGAACGCTTGTCGCGCCGCGTTTATGCCCGCGATCCAACCCATCGCGACCGACTCAACATAACCCTCAACTCCCGTGATTTGCCCGGCAAAAAAGACGTTTGGACGCTCGCGCATCTGCATGGTCGCCCCAAGCACGCGCGGAGAACAGATGTAGGTGTTGCGATGAATCTGGCCGAACTGGAGAAACTCGGCGTTTTGCAGTCCCGGAATGAGTCGCAACACTCGCGCTTGTTCGCCGTATCGTAGATGATTCTGGAAGCCCACCAGGCTGTATGCGTCAGCCATTAAATTTTCCTGCCGCAACTGCACGGCGGCGTGGGGCTCGCGGCCGGTGCGCGGATGGCGCAAACCAACGGGTTTCATCGGCCCAAAACGCAGCGTGTCGACTCCGCGACGCGCCAACTCCTCAATAGGCAAACACGACTCAAACCAGCGCGTCTCTTCGAAACGTTGCAACGGGACGCTGTTCGCTTCAAGCAATGCCTGGTAAAAGCGCGCGTATTGCTCTTCATCCATCGGGCAGTTGAGGTAATCGTCACCGCCTTTGTCATAGCGGGCCGCACGAAAAGCGATCGACGTATCGATCGAGTCGGCTGAGACGATCGGGGCGATCGCGTCGTAAAAGTACATTTGATCGCTGCCGGTGAGTTTCATGATCTCGACCGTCAACGCCTCGGAAGATAGAGGACCTGTGGCGATGATCGTGATCTGGTCTTCGGGAATTCTCGTGACTTCCTCGCGGATCAGATGAATGAGAGGTTCGCTTTCAATTCGTTCGGTGATTAGTTCCGCAAATTTCTGTCGATCGACTGCGAGCGCCGCGCCCGCGGGCACGCGCGTTTCGGCAGCCGCTGACATGACGAGGGAGTCGCCCCGGCGGAGCTCCTCCTTTAATAAATAGGACGCGGTTCCGAGTTCGTCGGATTTCAGGGAGTTGGAGCAGACGATCTCCGCGAGTTTATCGGTGCGATGCGCCGGCGTTTGCTTGAGCGGGCGCATTTCGTAGAGATTGACCTGGACGCCCAGCCGTGCCGCCTGCCACGCCGCCTCGACACCTGCCAGGCCACCACCGATTACATTTACTTCTTTCATTTTGTTGGTGCTTTGTGTGTTTAGTGCTTTGTTCTTGGTTCGCTTGTTAGATCTAAATACAGAATTCACTCTTTGAACTGCGAACAAAGTACAAAGAACAAAGTACCAAGCTCACCTTAAGGTTTGTCGGTCGGTGGGGCGTTGACTTTGTAGTCCTTCACGTCGCCCGAAAAGTGTTTGTAATCGCTCCACTCGATCGTTTGGTTGTAATCGCCGCCGGCGAACAACAATACTTTGAAGGAGAGATTAACGTGCGCAAAGCGCGGCAGCCAAACTCCCTGCGACATTCGCGTTTGCTCTATCACGAGTGCAGCACCGGGTTTGAGTGATGCAACGAGTCCTCCAGCAATCTTGAAACCTTCAGCGAGGCGTGCTTCCAAACGAATTACCTGTTTGTCGATAGGGTCGATCCAGACGACGCCGACGAGCTTCGCGATCAAACTCTCTTCCCGACTCTGCGGACGAAATCCGGGTTTCGGTCGAAAGTCGAAGACGATCGTCTCGCGTCCTTCCCACTGCTCGCGTCGTGGAGAAACAAACTCGCAGGCTTTTAAGAAAGGAGAGATCTCAGTGCCCTCTTTCTCTTTCTTGTCGCGCTCGGCGCGACGTTGGGCCATCTTCTTCTCGTCCTTCTCGCGATCGCGATCGGCCTTCGTGAACTCTTCTTGCACGCGTCGTTCTTCTTTAGCGGCTTTGTCCGGAGAAAGCGGAACGCCGTTTTCGCTGATCAGTTTCTTGACGGGTTCGCGGTTTGGCAATGGATAGACTTCGTAAACTTTCACCGTCTGCTTTTTGATCTCGCCTTTGCTGGTGATCTCTTTGTCGGTCTCTTTTTGCGTGAAAGCGTATTCGGAGACGCGTTTGTCGATGTCGTCCTGGTTGCGACCGACTTCGCGCAGCAGTTCGGCCACGTCAAGTTTTTCGGTCGCGGCAGGTGGATCGAAAATGCGGTCGTCGATGCTTGTGTCGTATTTGACGGACTGAAGGATGAGTGTCAGCTCGCCTGAGCCGTCGAGCGTCATGCGTAGACGGTGCGGCTCGAGCATCGGTGTCGTTCCGCTTGCCGTGTTGTTCGGGCTTTGACTTTGGGCGCGACGATAGTCTTCAAAGACAATCTTTGTGCGTTTCGTATCGCTTGTGATTTTGGTCAATAAGCCTGACTTGATGCTGAAGTAGTACTGAGCACGGGCACCGTTTCGCATCGAGAACTCGACGATGTGAGCGGGTTCGGAACCAGGATCGCCGAGTGAAAGTACGCGCGCAAGGATGTTCGCTTTCTTGAAGTCGATGAGGCGTGATGAGTCGAGTATCGCGCGCAGTTTTGCCGTCGCAGCTTCGAGTGTGGTCAGCGTGCGCAGTTTGTTATCGAGCCCGATCTCCCATGCGGAGCGTGCGTTGGTTGCAGAGACGATTTGGCCGTTGCCGAATGTCAGTTCCCAACGTTCAGACGCCGGCGCTTTGCGCCGCGTGCGTGCGGTACCGATCGCCTGATCGTTGAGCTGGATGGTCCATTCGTAAGTGGCGCCTGTGACAGCACGCGCCGCTTTCTTCCCGCCAATCGCCTTCAGATACTTGTCGACAACTTTGTCGACGGAAGGAAGTTTCTGCGCGACCACCACCTGCGGGACGACCAATACAACGATCAGCAGAAACAGTCTGACACTCGTTGGGGGAACAAACATTCGCAAATTATTTCTTAAATCCGTGTTACCTATTTCTTCGGCGACTTCTTGGCCGATTTCTTCGCGGCTTTCTTTGCCGCCTTGGTGGCTTTCTTTGCAGACTTCTTCGCCGTTGTTTTCTTGGCTGCCTTTTTAGTCGTTGCTGATTTTTTAGCCGTTTCTTTCTTTGCCGACTTTTGGGCCGTTGTTTTCTCCGCCATCATGGGCGTCGGGCCTTTCATCGGCATCGGTGAGTTTGTGCTGCCTGGAAAGGACTCTTTCACCCGGGCCTGATTCTGACTAAACTCAAACTCGTTCAGATCTCCACCACGAATCTTGTATCGATCGATATTCTTCTTCGCATCCTTCGGCATTCAGTTCCCTCCTCAGTTCGTTCGCTTGACACTGCAAACAGCGCATTCGTATATTGCAAATGCTCTTTGCATCGTTATTTCCACCCTTCGGCCGGCTTAGCTCAGTTGGTAGAGCGTCTGATTCGTAATTAGAAGGTCGCCGGTTCAACTCCGGCAGCCGGCTCCACGTAATCTAAACTCCTACAATAGTTTATCGCAATGGTAAAGGCGGACAATCGACCGACCGCTCCTTTTGCTTTTGCCGAATCTCCCCACTAGCGCTAAGGATCCGTGATATAAGGGCGCGCGGACGTCATAGATCTCTTTCTCACCGATTCGAGGAAGCCACAAGGAGAAAACCTCAATGCCTGATAATAGCGAACATCCGATTGATTTTGCCGATTACCTGAAAGACTTTCCAAAGTACGAAAGCCCTCACGAACCTGGGCACGAAGCTGACGCACTGTTGCTTACCTGCATGGATTTCCGCTTTTTCTTAAAGATCGCGGAGATGATGAAAGGAATAGAGTATGATCATGTGATTCTCGCCGGTGCGGCATTGGGAGTTGTCGTAAAGAATCCCACGTGCCTGGCTGAAAAGGCGCGCTGGCAACACACGTTTTTTGATCACCTCGAACTCGCCATAGCCCTTCACAAGATCAAGAAGGTTATTGTTTTGGAGCACAGAGATTGCGGCGCCTATGGACCAAACGGATTCTGTTTGTTGCCGGCCCATCCTGAACGCGACCTCGAGCGGCGCGTCCATGAGCAGAAGGCAGAAGAACTGAGGCAAAAGATCCGTGAGATCGACAGTGACTTATACTTTTGTTCATTTCTAATGGAAGTGCCGTCCAATACCGATGTTTTGACGTTCGATCAACTGGTCTGTGCGGATTAATGAACTGAGCGTTCTGGCCGGAAGCACGGGCTTGTGCTCGAGAGCCTTGAGCTGACTTTGCAATCGCGAACGCCTTGCACGCTTCGCATAATGCACATGCGGAGTCTGAATAAGAAAGGGCCTTGATAATATCCAAACCGTTAAGTTTCGATCAAATCATCAAGTCAATTGAGCAGCTACCTGCGTCGGAGCAAGACAGGATTCGTCGATGGGTAGATGCGAAAGCCCCATTGAAGGGGGAGAAAACCGGCTCCCCGGGACAGGCAGAAAGATTGGCAAAGTCGCTTAGATGGCTAGATGAAAACCAAGAGAAGTATTCAGGACAATGGGTTGCTTTGGATGGTGACCGTCTGATTGTGAATGGACCTACGACTAAAGAGGTCTATTCCAAAGCGAAAGCTGAAGGCGTTGCGATCCCGTTCGTTTGGCGAATAACAAACCAATTTGTTAAGGATTCCCGGCGTCTCTTTTCTACCGTTTAAAGAGCAGGCCCACGCCTTGCTCGCTCAGGATTAGCTCTAGTAATTAGCCCCGCATTTTCAAACAGATAGGAACGTCGCTAGGACGCTCACTGCTGAATGAATTTGCTCTCCAGCTCAAAGCATGGCCCGTTTTGGGGAACGATGCCGATGCGAGGCGGACGGATAATCCGTGCCGCTCTCAAAGAGATTTACCAGTCCTAACTTTCAACTTCTCAGCGAAAGGCGGGCTTCCTCGATGAAACCCCAAGATTGGTCCACTGAGCCACGGGCTCCTTGCCCAAGCTAACAAGCGCATTCCCTGAACACAGAAAGGAGACGGCATGAGAACATTCGGTCTTTTCTTTCTATTGCAGTTCCTGCTTTACCTTCTGATCACCCTTAACTTCCGCGCCATAGCCCAGGCGCGTTACGGATGGACCATCCTTACGGACATGCTCATCTCAGCAGCGCAATTTTGGATCATCCGCAAGGTTGGAACTAGTGCTGAGAGTGTTATCGCATGGAGTGGATTCGTCTGCGGAGGCGCTGCGGGTTCAGCGTTGGGAATTTACTTGTCGAAGATAGTCTTTAAAAACGGGGAGGCAACCGATGGCTGACCCAATCAACGAGCCGAAGCTCGACAACAGCACAGGAGAAACCATGACACCTCAAGCACCCTCCGGATGGCAGAAAGCGCAGACCATTGCCGCATGCACTCAAGTGGTCATCGTTGCGTTTTCCGGTTTCCTTATTTTTAACCAGCTTCGCCAACAAAAACTTCAACTGGCTCAGCAAGTAAATCTGAGCCGCGCCGCGAACACACAAACGCTCACCAATCTAATCACCCCGCTCAATTTGAAGCTAACCGATCGTCAGATGGCTGAACTCTGGGTCAAAGGATTTGACGGCATCGATAAGCTCGCGGATGAAAACGAGCGGGCAATACAGCGAGAGCAGTATCACGCCCTGCTAGCGAGCAACATGGTCTTCTATGAGAACGTGTACTCCCAATATCGCGCCGGCCTTCTTGACCCTGAAATCTACCAGGGATGGGATAGAGATCTCGCCGACTTTATTCAGAAGCACAAAATAGCCAGGTATTGGGACGAATGGAAGAGACTCTATCGCAACGATTTTGGTCAGCGCGTAAAAGAGATCATCCAGTCGCAGCCGCAAGTCGCGCCGCAACCAGCCAAACCGTAGCTGTTCACGTGTGATGTCCCGAAACCGGAACACAGAGCGACAGCAAGCAATTAAACGCGGGCTGGAGTTCGTTTATGAAATCGCTTGCGATCCAGAGAACCTGGAGACCTACGGCCACGATCTTCTGGGTTGTTTCGACTGTCTTCAATCGACTTCCAGAGACCCAAGCCTGGTTCGCACAGCAAGGCGAATGGGACGCGAACGGGCCCGTCGCTGGCGACGTGAACACGCTCAACTAACAGATCAACTCACCGCCGACGACATCGCCGATCTTGTGTTTGGATGCCTCGCAGCCGACAGGCTCGGTGTAGTTGACGATGGATTCAAGAACGGCCTCCACCGCGTCGCGCAAAGATTTAGAGCCGAAGATTACTTCGGTTTCGATGCTGTAAACGAACCGCCTCCGCATGATCTACCGGACGAATGCGAATGTGGCGCCTCCAACAAACGCGGACGCAAACGATGCCACAACTGCAAAAGGAACTTGTCGATGATGAGCCGTTACGCGGTTCTTGTTGACGGTTTGACTCGCGGTTATCACGGCGAACGTTATGGGATACGACTCGGAGCGCCCTTTTCTGATGTCATTAAGTGGATGCCAGTTATGCGTCCTTATCCAACCTACAAGCACGAAGCCGATGCCGACTTTTACTGGGCCATCTACGCTGTTACGCACGTGGTCTACACCTTGAACGACTACAGCTTTTACAAACTCTCGCCGCGTGACTTGCCGGATGAGCGTGCTTTCCTGAAAGCAAACCTAAGAAATGTTGTCGAGATGAAAGATGCAGAATCTATGGGGGAGTTGTTGGACAGTTTGAAGGCTTTCGATCAGGCGAGCGACGAAGCTCTCATCGCTGAAGGCGAAGACTTCCTGCTCGCAAACCAAAATGCCGACGGAAGTTGGGGCTCGCTCTCAACGCATGACGTCTATCAACGCTATCATCCAACATGGACCGCCATTGACGGACTGCGAGAATACGCATGGTGGGGAGGCCTTCGATCGCTAAAGCAACTGCGTAGTATCCTATCAAGTAAGAATGATGACTGAACAACTCGAACGGCATCGAACGCAGGGCATCTCATCATGGAAGGATTTTCAGAGGAGCATGAATGTGATGCGTTGCGAGCCAGAGTGGAAGAGTTGGTCCAGGACTTCAACCCGGCGATTGTCTCGATTTTCGCCACGAATTAGCAGAGCCCAATGCCGATGAATACGTCATGACCTCAGGCGACAAGACCTTCCCAAGAGCTCATTTCTCTTCTCTCCATAACGTAAACTCCGTGAGCATGGAATAGAGTTATAATGTGCGACAACCCGTCGAGACACTGAACAGATTCATTTCAACTTATTCGTCGCCAGTGTTAGTCTAGCCCGCGAATTCAAGTACTCGTCCGATATCGAGGCCAGTCTCAGGCTCAATTCACAACTCGAGGAGTAGCGCCAGTGCCTGACTTTCTCTCCAACATTACTCCACTAATCGTCTTTCTCAGCATTGCTGCGGTTGGTTTCGTCTTCCTGCTCATCTCTTTGGTGGTTGGAGACCTCTTCGATAGTTTCGGTCTTGAGACCGGACTCGACGGGGGCGCCGACGGCCATGCTTTACTCGACAGCCGCGTTATCAGTGTGTTTGTGACCTCCTTTGGTGGCTTTGGTGCGATTGGGATACAGGCGGGCCTCTCGATCATGGCGAGTTCTCTCTTGGGCCTCGGTGGAGGAATAGTACTGGGTGGTCTTGTCTCACTCTTCGCGCGTTTTCTCTACAAGCAGCAGTCTTCGAGCTCGGTTAGCACCGCTCAACTAGTCGGCCGTACCGCCCAGGTTGTCGTTTCAATTGCTCCGGGAAGCCTGGGCCAGGTGAGTTGCCGCGTTGGTGAAGAGCGCGTGGAGAAATTGGCTCGCGCAAGAGACAACCGGGAGATAAAAGCAGGCGCCACAGTTCGTGTGGAAGAGGTTGCCGGAGATTCTCTTATCGTCAGTCCGGAAACTGACGCTTACACGCGTTCCAAATAGTCAATTTGAGGTAAACAGCAAATGCTCGACCTTCAGAATTTACTTATCCCCATTGTGATTTTAATTGTGGTGCTCGGCTTTCTCATCGCACTGATGTTGCTGAGCCGAAACTACATCAAAGTTTCCCCAAACCAGGCTGCCGTCATTTCGGGACGCTCTCGAAAACTCGCGGACGGAACCAAAGTTGGCTACCGTCTGGTGCGAGGCGGCGCGACTTTGATCGTTCCCTTTCTCGAGAAGGTCGAATATCTCAGCCTCAACGTACTCACCGTACCTCTTGCCACGACGCGTGCTTACACCGTCCAGGGCGTCCCTGTCTCAGTGAAAGCCGTGGCCAATGTGAAGATCAAAGGTGACGATGAGTCCATGCGCTCAGCGGCAGAGCGTTTCCTTGGTATGAAACCGGAGGAGTTTCATAAGCTCGTTTTTCAAACTCTCGAAGGCCATTTGCGCGCGATTCTTGGCACACTCACTGTCGAAGAGATCAATAACGACAGGCAGAGCTTTGCGCAGAAGTTGACTACAGAAGCCGCCGGCGATCTGGAAAAGATGGGCATCGGACTTGACGCTCTGACAATTCAGGAGATTTCAGATGAAGAAGGCTATCTCGATGCCCTGGGTCAGAGGCGCACAGCCGAAGTTCAGCGCGATGCCGAGATCGGCAAAGCCGAGGCGCTGCGTGACTCAAAAATCAAAGCGGCCTTGGCGATGCAGGAGGGTGAAAAGGTCCGACTCGCTTCCGAAGCCGATATAGCAGCATCAACCAGAGAAACTGAAGTTAAGCGTGCTCAGTTTCAGGCCGAGATCAAGCGTGAGCAAGCAACTTCAGCGCAGGCTGGCCCATTATCTGAAGCAAAAGCGCGGCAGGAAGTAGTTGCGCAGGAAGTGCGTGTAGAAAGAATTCGCACGCAGGAGGAGATTGCGGTTCAAGAGCAAGAGGTGCTGCGACGCGAGAAAGAGCTGGAAGCGACCGTTGTCAAGAAGGCAGAAGCTGAACGAAGAGCGGCGGTGCTACTTGCGCAGGGCCAACAGGAAGCTGCGATTCTCGAGGCCGAGGGGCGCAAGCAGGCATTGATTGCGACTGCGGAAGCTGAGAGTCAGAAACTTCAGAGAGAGGGAGCTGGCCGGGCGTCGGCGATCGAGGCAGAAGGCCGCGCTGAGGCTGAAAAAATCCGGGCGCTAGGCCTTGCGGAAGCGGCGAAGATTGAAGCGCAAGGTTTGGCCCACGCGAAAGCAGTTGAGGCGCAGGGGTTAGCGGAAGCCACAGCAATTAAAGAGAAGGCCGCCGCGTGGCGTGAGTTCAACGACGCGGCCCGTCTCCAGACAATACTCGAGAGGTTGCCGGGAATCATCGAAGCGACAGCGCCGGCGCTGAAGGCGATTTCCGAACCGCTTGGGAACATCGAAAAGGTTGTAATGATTGATCACGGCGGTGGGGCAAACGGGGGCCCCGGTGGTCTAAACCGGTTTGCTCAGACTGGACCAACCATGATTTACGCACTCTTGCAACAGTTGCAAGCATTGGGAATCAACGTACCTGATTTACTGAGACAGTTGGGAACGAGCACCGACGTGGATGGCCCAAAGGTCGCAACAGAGATAAAAACAAAGGAGAAAGAGAAACACGTTTAGCCCAACTCTCGCAAACGAAGTTAACCTCACGTCAAGAGAAGTAGTTGGATCTTTTGTGGCTCCGGCCATTGATAACCTCAAACGGCGCGGCATGGCCGGTCCTAAAAAAACTGTGACGTACTTGTGACGCGAATTTAGACAACGCATGCCGTCCTTTTGACTTTTGTCTGTCTGCGGCATCGACAAGGTCAACGCACGTCCGTCCTCACGGGCGAATTGACGCGACCCGCGGCTTCGGACTTCGAAGCGTCGAGAAACTCTCTACTGGGCTATACGAACTACCGCCATGTTGTCAGCGTTAAGCCAGAGGTTTCCATTTTGGACGGTGCCATTTGGATGCCTCCAGGTAGCCTGACAATAAACCCAGTTACTTCGCGTTTGTGTCACTCTACAGCGATAAACGGTTCTGGTGCCGGCGTCGGATATTGCGAGATCGTAAAGCTTGTTGGTTTCGAAGATGTCTGACGAGTCTGGGATGTTAGCGAGTATAGCTGGGTTTGCAACTTCTCGATCACCCGCAGTGCTTACTTGAGCGTTGCGCGAAGAGAGCGCAAAGAGAACCAACAACGCACCGACTGCGACGAATGAAAAATGGGCGTACTCTTTCATGATGAGACTCCCGGGCAATTTGAGGATGGTAAGTCAGTGCTGCTTCTACTCCGAACCTTGCCGGTAGTCAAGGTGGTTAACCGTCTCTGAGGCGAGCGCTGGTTGCAGACTTCATAAGAATACTTGATGCGCTCGATTTTCAGGCCGCCTACAAATAAGAATGGCGGCCCGGCGGCCGCCATTCTGTTTACCACCACCCTGCTAAGGTGGAAGTTGTTGCTTGCCGATCCTACTTGCCAGTCAGCTTCGGCACAGAGAAGTTGCCGCCTGACAACTGAATCGGATCGAACGTCAGATCAGCCACGATCACACCCAATGGATTCGTGATCCGCAGCCCAAATCGATCTGTAGATCCTGGGTCGCCGTTGTCGATAACCCGCGCAATGAAGCCGTGATTACCGACTCCGTTCACCACCGCTTTGCCGGTAGGTATCGCCTCACCCCCAACAATCGCCATGGTGCTGATCACGTTGCTCTTGACCTTGACGTCGCCCGTCGGCCGGTGCTCGATGAAAAGCAGCGACCCTTGAGCGTTGCCGTTCTTCAGGTACTTGATATTCACACCGACCATTGCTTTGAAGCCATTGTGAATAAGCTGTCCTCCACCCGCCACAAATCCGAGCGACGGATCATAAACGGTAAACACAGTGCTGCCTGAGCCTTGATAGAAGTTCCCATTGATTGTCAGAGTTACATCGTAGACGTTCACGGGAATGTTATTCATCGTCACGCACGCTGTGCGCGTCAGTCCGACTCCACCGCCACTCAACACCGGAACGCCTGCCGAAACAGCCGAGCCAGTACCGATCGGAGTGACGTTGACTGTGACACTCGTAATCTTGGTTGTGTCTCCTGGAGTCGAGTCGCTCACTTCTGTCATATCGAAGCAGAGCGTGGCTGGACCACCCGTACCTCCAGGCGCATTCACCGCGATCGCAAATGGATTAGCGGCGGCCGGAGTGACTTCAGCATCCTCCTTCGACACCGTCAGCGTCCCGGTGTTGCTGCTATTCAGGAACGCCGCGTTCGTGCTCGTGAAAGCTGCCGTAATCGTGTGTGGTCCAGCCCCTACGTCAACCGTGTAAGACGTTGTAGCTTCGCCACTTGAATTCACAGCGACTGCAGCGCCCACCGCTGTTCCATCAACCGAGAACTGGACGTTACCGGAGATAGTCTGGTCCAAATAAGCTGCCGGACTGACCGTTGCCTTCAACGTTGTCGAATCACTGTAGACCCCAGACGCGGCATCAACTGTGACTGTCGTCGCTGTTGGCTCCTGCAAACTCAGGATCTGATCGTGATCTCCGGCTGCGTTGTGATGGTGCAACAACAGCAACCCGGTAGTACCGTTGGCCAGGAGATTTGCCTTGTTGTAGTTGACCGGAACAGATCCTCCATCCTGATCAGCGTAGATCGGCACACCTGTGAGTCCGCCGGTTACGTCAAAGCCAGGATTAGCCGCATCGTACGTGCGAGTTGCAAGAGTATCGATAACTCCACCGAAACCACGACTCGTCGTAACGATACGATAGTTAAACTTCGCGTTGGCGGTCGTCAAACCGAGGGACGAAGCGGTCACCGGAATAACCATCATGTTCGTGTTGTACACGACCGTGTTGAGACCGGTCGGGGCGATATTGTTGAGGAAACTATCCAGGGTGAACGCACCGGTAAACGGCGCCGCACGACGCGCAGATACGAACACGTCAAACGCATTCCCCTGCGTATCCGTAGTGGAGGTGTTGATGATCTGAAAATCATCGGTGCCGTTCCTGTCTCGATCAATGAAGATATTGACCTGGATATCGCTCGGGGTGGACCATTTACCGTGCATCGCGACGCCGAAGAAAATCTTCGTAGAGCCAGCGGCAACCGAGCCGGTGGCCGCGAAGTCACTCGTTACACCAACAGACTTCAAGTCAGCGTTGCTCGCCAAACTTGCAGCCGATATGGTGGCCGGACTGGTTCCCTGTAACTCGAATGCGCTAACGAGTGAGATCTCATCCACCGGGAAAGCATTACCAGTGAGCACGCCTTGTCCAGTCAAACCGACGTTGGTCGAACCTGTCGGTCCTGTTAACAACACGTAATTATGCTCGGTCGCCATGTCTGAAGCCGGACGCGGTGCCGCATACACAGGTAATCGTAGCGACGTGCCGGCGGTCGGCGTCAACGTGACGTATCCGGATTCCTCGCTCATGTAGTAACGCGGATTAGCTCCCTGCGTGGCTGCCATCGTCACATCGCGAACATGCTTCATGTTCGCGGCAGTTGCCGTCAACTCGATGGTAAACGTCGTCGAGCCACCGGCAGGGACAGTGATGTTTGGTCCATCCGGGAACGAATAACTCACGCCGGGCACGTCTGCGAGAGCTACATAAGAAAGGTCGTAGCTCACATCGACCGACCCTTTGTTTGCAACGCGAGCCGTTCTCGTTAAAGTCGCTGTGCCAACCACTTCCGGTGCGCCAAAAGAGATACTCACTCCTCCGGAGGAATCATCGTTGTAAGCGATGATTTCGCCGCCACTGGCGTCTTGAAGGTCGATACGGCCAGCGCCGATTCTCGCGGTCGAAAACCTCGAGCCCGTCCCATGCGTGCCGGTAAACAGATCGTGATTCGCAGTGTTCATCACGAGGGCTTTCAACTCTTCCACAGACCATGTCGGATGCAGTTGACGTAACAGGGCCATTGCACCAGCCACATGCGGCGATGCCATGGAAGTTCCGCTTATCGTTAGGGACAGGTTGCCAGTGCCGAAACCAGTCGAAATGATGCTCGTACCGGGAGCGGCAATGTCAGGCTTGACGCCGAGGTTGTCACGTCGCGATCCGCGTGAAGTACTACCACTGACCAGGTCGCCCTGATGAGTAAAGTTCAAACTGGCGTTAACACCGGTTCCTAGTTGCCCCTTGATCGCGTTGGCGTCAGCTTGCAGGATCGACAGCGACAAGATCGTGATCGTCGGGTCAGCGCCACCCATCGAAATCGCGCCGGCCGCGTTGTTGCCAACGATTACACCAATCGCTCCGGCGTCCTGGGCGTTCTTCACTTTAAAAGTAAAGCCGCAGCCGCCTCCTCGATCGACGAGCGCCAGTTGTCCGGTGAAGAACCCGGGCGCGAATGGTTGGCATCCGTCAGTAGTTGTACCGACTGTGCCCACCGGTGATCCCGGGAACGGATCAGTGGAACCGTCGTTGGCAAGTTTGATACTGCCGCTGACCTGCACGGGCGTTTCGAACAACGGGTTGAAGGTCGCGGGCAGCGATGCCTTATTCCCGGCGATGGCCGCCGGCGACGTGACCGCCGTTGTTGCGAGCTGTAAGCCGAAATCGCCAATGTTGGCCACGCTAATCGCGCGAGTTGAGGTCCCGGGGCTGCTGGTAATGAAGTGCGTGTCACCTGCGTTACCGGCCGAGGTTACAACAATGACACCGGCGAGGACGGCGTTGCTGCTGGCAGCAGCACTCGCGTCGTTCGCAGTACCGAAGCTGGAGCCGAGGGACATGTTGATAATGTCCAGGTGATCTGAAGGATCTCCGTCGCCATTCGGATCTACGGCCCAGTTGATCGCCTGCGTGGTTAGACCGGTGCTGCCCGCACAGCCAAAGACTTTAAGTCCGTAAACTTGTGCTCTTGGTGCGACGCCGGGTCCGATGCTGAACGGCCGAAACGGAATGCTACCATCGTATGGACCAAGAAAGGTCGTGCCGTCCGCATTGACACCCGAACCGGCGGCGGTTCCGGCAACGTGCGAACCATGGCTATTACAGTCGAGTGGGTCCGGATCAGGCACTGGTACATTGGCGCCGGTGTATGCGTCTCCGGCGAAATCCGTGCCGCCGACGACCCTTGCGTTGGGGAACGTGCCGGGTTCGATGATGTTGCGATTATTGGCGGCGTAGGCTGCGGCCGTCCCGGGTCCGCCGAAGTTGGCGTGCAAATAGTCGACGCCCGTATCGATAATGCCAATCCTGATGCCATCACCGCTGTTGCCACTGGTTGCGGCCCATGCACTCGCGGCTTTAATAAAAGGTAAACTCGACGAGTTATCGATGTAGTGAACGGGAAGCGCGTAGACGCCTTTAACATCCGCGTCATTTCTTAGTTGCGGGACGACGCTGGCGTCGACTTTAGCGGCGATGCCGTTGTAAGCACTCTGGACGCTATAAAGTACTCGCGCACCACGACCGAAACTCGCGAGCCGAGCGAGCACACGCTGCTGCGCGCCCCTGATGCGCGCGTGTTGCGCACGAGCTGCGCCTCGAGCGGCGCTGAGTTCCTGTGGATTGGCAGCCTTGTCGCTCTTATTGCCTAGAGTTTGTGCATAGACTCTTGCTGTTGGAAGATCGTTCAATTCGATCATTACGTTGAACTCGCCCGTTTGTGGGAGTTCCTCCGAGTTCTGGAGATCGCCCACAGGCCTATCGTTTGCGAGTTGGGTTCGGTCGAAGCCGGACTGGGCAAGGCTAACTTGATCTGGTTGCGTGAGGAGGTACGCGATTAAACCTAGAGACAGAAATAGTACGAGGACTTTCAGGAAACCTATTCGAGACATTCGGGTTTTTACCTTTCACACGACGGATTGGGGACTGAAACCTTCGGCTTGCCGCAGACGGAAGTTGAAAATTGCAGTTGCAGTACACAACTCACTCGAATCTGAAGCGTTCGGGGGAGTTGTTCAGCTAAATTAATTATTGATCGTTCAGGCTAACAGACAGGCCGATTACTATATAGATGGTTAACCAATCGCGCAAGCTGATCCGCTCGTTCTACACCCGAATCTCCGCAGAGCAATTCCCGAAGGCGAACCAACTCTATAGTGTTTGGAAAACGCATTGGGAATCGCTGCATGGACCCGTTGGGAGAAAGAAGTCAGCGAGAAAGGACATACTCGCGAAACGATACGATTTGCCGGAAAAGGATCTCGATCCGGCGGCGCTGCTTTACGCGATCGACACGTATTACATTATTCAATTGCGACTGAAGGCGTATATCAGTCTCACGAACGACACTTCTCTTCCAGTCTCGACGTTACTGAATAAAGTTCTAAGGGCGGAAACATTTGCGGATCTGGGTATTGAAAATTATGAAGGTGGAGAACTCTTTGACTGGGTTACCGATTGCGCTGACGACGAAACATTGAGTGCTCTAGTCGAGACGTTTCCGTGCGAGGCCCCGGAGACACCACGAGACCAAGTCCGATCTCTATTCCAATCACTGGTACCAAAGCAGTTTCGTCACAGTGCCGGAGCGCACTACACGCCAGAGTGGTTAGCCGATTACGTCCTTCAAAAACTGAACTACCAGGGCGCCGATTCTCAACCAAGTCTGGTGGATCCACATTGTGGCTCGGGAACTTTTCTGATCGCCGCTTTGCGTCGAGCTTACGACGCGAAGCGAATGTCTTGCAGCCAGTGGCATAGGCTGTTGTCAGGTGCTATCTGCGGCTTTGATGTTGATCCGGTCGCCACGATCGCAGCGAAAACGAATTTGCTGATGTTCGTAGGTTGGTTGATCTCAACGGGACAGTATCGTGTTGAAAAGCCATTGCGGCTTCCGATCTTTTGCGCCGATACGATTCACTCGGAGCAAAAGCCGGCCGAACTCTTCGATTACGTCGTGGGAAACCCACCGTGGGTCAATTGGGAATACCTGCCGAATTCTTACAAGGAAATAATCAAACCAATGTGGCCGAAGCTTGGGCTCGTCGACTTCAAAGGCACCGACAAAGCGTTCAGCAAAGTGGATTTGTCGGTGCTTGCCACTTACGTCGCGTGTGATGAGTTACTGAAACCAGGCGGCAAGTTGGGATTTGTGTTACCGCAGAGCATTTTCAAATCAGCTAAGAATGCGAAGGGATTTAGACGGTTCCAAATAGGCACTGATGGACCACCGTTAAGAGTAGACCATGTAGATGATTTGTCAGATACATCTGTTTTCTCAGAAGCCACCAATCGACCCGCAATACTTTTTCTCGAAAAAGGATCACAGACAACGTATCCGGTAAGTTATGCAACGTGGAAAGGAGTGGCGCGAGCGGCAGACTCAGACCACTGGACCATCTGGGACCAGGCGGCGCCGAGTTTCACGATCCGCATGGAGAAAGCGCAACCTGTTGACGTTCACGATCCATCGTCGAGTTGGGTGCATGCGCCGGAATCGGTATTGAGTAGCTATAACGCCGTCGCTGGGCAGTGTCCGTATCGCGCTCGCACAGGCGTTTTCACTGGCGGCGCAAACGGCGTGTTCTATCTACAGCGGTTGTCGGGTCTTGCGAATGGAAATCTGCTCGTGAAGAACATCGTCGATAGAACTCGTAGGAGAACATCTGAAGTTGAAGTCGAATTAGAACCGACGTTTGTTTATCCCTTTGTGAGAGGTCGAGACGTCGACTCATGGCGCGTATCGGCCGACTCGAATAGATTGATTCTTTGCCCTCACACGCCGGCGACGGGTATCAGACCGGTCAAACCGAAGGATCTCCAGGAGATCGCACCTCAAACATATTCGTATTTATCAAACGTTCGCGACGTGCTCGAGGCGCGAAGAGGATTCACTGGTTTCGATCGCGACAGCTTTGCCGCCGGTTTTTATACGTTGCTGCGTATCGGAGATTACACTTTCAAGCCGTATAAAGTTGTCTGGCGTTACATCTCGAAGACATTTAAATGTTGTGTCATTGAACCTGTGTGGCTTGGCGATCGTTTAGTTCCGGTCTTACCGCAAGAAAAGCTTATGCTGATCGGCTTCGACGAACCTCTTGAGGCTTATTATGTATGTGGAATGCTGAGCTCGACACCGATACGAAGCGCGATTGAAAGTCGAATGGTTGGAACACAGATTTCGGCGTCGGTGATCGAACATATCGGAATGCTGAAGTTTGACGCGAATGATCTGCGTCACATCGAGATCGCCGAAGCGTGTCGCCGGGGCCACAAGGCAAACTCGCAATGATTACTCCGCAACAACTCGAGCGCTATCAGAACGACGGCTTTCTGATCCTGGAAGGTTTCGCGGAGGAGCACGAGTGCGACGCGTTGCGCGAGCGAGCCGAGCAGTTGGTCCAGGAGTTTGAGCCGGCCGAGGTCGTTTCAATTTTTACGACGCACGAGCAAAGCCGGATTGCGGACGAATACTTCATGACCTCCGGCGACAAGATCCGATTCTTCTTCGAAGAGAAGGCGTTTCTCTCGGACGGCACGCTGAAGCAGCGGAAAGAAAGATCGATAAACAAGATCGGCCACGCGCTGCATGATCTCGATCCGATCTTCACCCGTTTTTCACGCAGCGAAAAGATCAAGGAACTTGCGAACGCGATCGGTTTTGGCGAGTCGTATCTCGTGCAGTCGATGTATATCTTCAAACAGCCGAACATCGGCGGCGAGGTTTCGTGTCACCAGGACAGCACATTCATTTATACCGAGCCGACTGATATCGTGGGACTATGGTTTGCGCTCGAGGATGCGACGATCGAGAACGGTTGTCTATGGGCCATACCGGGCGGACACAAGCGCGGTTTGAAGTCGCGTTGGGTACGGTCGCCGGAAGGTCGGATGGCGTTTGAGGTCAACGATCCGGAACCGTGGCCCGAGCACGAACTGGTTCCACTCGAAGTAAGGAAGGGCAGTTTGATTCTGCTTAACGGACTCCTGCCACACCGCAGTTTCGAAAATAGATCGCCGCGCTCACGACATGCCTACACGTTGCATCTCATTCACGCTGACGCAGATTATCCGGCCGATAACTGGCTTCAGCGCTCCACTAGCTTGCCGTTTAGCGGACTTTAAAAACCGCGAATTTTGTGGGGATTTACAGGCTTGGCCGCAAAAGACCGCGGAAAATGCCCTGCACGCGGACCTGACTGGCGGGAACCGTGAAGGATTGAAGTTGAGAATTGGCCGGTTGTAATTCGATGTTAGCGCCGCGCCGATACAGCCGTTTGAGTGTCGCCTGGTTCTCTTCGATCAGCAGTGCGACTACGATCTCACCATCACGAGCATCGGTGCGATTTTCGATCAACGCAATGTCGCCATCGCAGATGTGCTCATCGATCATCGAGTCGCCCTTCACTCGCAACGCGTAAACGCGATCAGGCCTGACTCGACCCAACAAAAACTTCGGCACTGGTATGCGCTCTTCATAGTCGACCACTTCGAGAGGCGCGCCGGCGGCGATGCGTCCGAGCAATTTTACTTCACACAATGAATCGCTGCTCTTGTCTTCAACTTTAACGTTGAGTGCGAACGAACCGTCTTCATGCTCACGAACCAATAGACCCCGCCGTTCGAGTGCAGCAATGTGCTTTGCAATCGTCGCGCGCGACTTCACGCCAAACTGTCTGGCAATCTGCGCGTATGAAGGGATGTAACCGTGACGTTCGAGGAAACGAGTGATGTAATCGAGAATTTCTTTTTGTCGCTGCGTTCGAGGGAGCATGTCTTTCAGCAGTTCGGTTCCCGATTGTGACCCGCTTGTAGGTGATAAGAGCAGTCGCGCCAGCGCAAGGGTGACGAGGCATTCTAGGGCGCACAAACAAAAGCGTCAAGCGTTTGTTGTGATCAATTGTTAACGAATCGAATATCGCACTAGCGTGCGGGGAAAAATGCGAACTGAAGGCGGCATCTCGCCGAACGGTACGGACTGAGTCTTGAGCACTTCATCGGCCTTCTTCCCGTAAATCGCTTCGTTGAGATCGTTGTCAGGACTGATCACCGCGCCTTTCAAAGCCGCGCCGAGGAAGATGCCTTTGCTGCGCGAGTAGGAAAGAATACCGGCTTGGAGTCGTGGATTGGTTGAAGCTGACGCTTCGCGACCGATTGGACCAGCAGCAATACTCGCTTCACCACCAAGTTCAAACTTGTCTTTCAATAGACCATTCAAACCGCTCTCGTTCATGATGAGTAGAATGTAGTCAGTTTTCTGCGCTCCGATCTGTGGTCCAAAACTGCCGCCGCCGAGATTAAAGAACGCCGGGGCACTCCATCCGCCCCTAACGCGTCTGCTGATCACACCCTGACCAAGACGTCCACCGACCAAAAACGCAGCCTTAGTCACGTCGGGAAAGACGGCGATCGCTTCGGACGTATCGAGCAACTCTTTCGGAATCGCCTTGTCTTTAACGTTCATGATTTCAGTAAACGTCTTCGCCGCATCACTTGCGTGCCGTGCCGCGTCGTTCGTCCGCGCGTTCTTTTGGGCGGGTGTCGCGATCGACGTTGCAAGCAAAAGTCCAACGAGAATCATTGCCAATGAAGGACGAAGCATAGTCATAAAAATCTGACCTCCTGATCTCTACGATGCGCGTTCCGCAAAGAAGTTTCCTGCAGACACTATAGTAACGCTTCACGCACTTATGCGGCACAGCGCGCCAATAATTTCTCCTTGACTTCAATTGCAAGGAGTAATACATTTCGCGCGCTTCGCACAACTGCTTGTTCGACTTTTTGATCGTGACTTCTTCCCAAAGCCGGGTCAACTGAACAGGCCTCCACTCACACTGATCGTTGCGTCTTACTGACTACTCAACCGAGTCGATGTGTGCCTCCTTGTCCACACTTCGCCCAAGTCATCAAGTAACGACGATCACCGAGTTCAACGGGTTTTTCTCTGACGACCTTACCCGGTGGCCGTGTAAGTGCACCCGGTAAATCGTAAATAACCAAAAAGCGGATGTTGAATCGTTTCGCAAACGATGAACTATCTGCCGAATTCTCGACCCACACAACGGAGCAAAACGGCGTGCGCCTGGATCTGCGCGCGCCTTGAAGAGGAGGACTTTCCTGATGGCGTATATCTCCAAACGGAATAGAAGAAAAGAGAAGGAAAAGCAGACGGCTGCGAATAATCGCGCCGAGCTGATCGCGGCCGGATTTAAACGTCGCGACCTGCTCAAAATGGGATTACTCACGAGTGCCGGTTTGCTGATCCCTAAAAAAGGTTTGAGTGCACACCCTCTAAACACACGCGGCTCGTTCGACGACGACGAGCCAAACAGCCCCAACACAACCCCGTTCCAGGAACTGATGCCGAGATTGCCAGTGCTGCAACCGGTACCGCTTAGCTCGTTGAATCCGGCGCCAACTGCGGCGCCGAACCCGGACGCGGGCGAAGCGCGCACAGTAGCACACCAGGCTTTCGCACAGTTCCCGCCGCAACGATACTATGAAATGTCGCAGCATTTGGCCCTTGTAAACATGGGCCTGCCCAACGAACTTCCGCCTCAACCGGTCTGGACGTTCAACGGAGTAACCCCCGGCCCGCTAATCAAAGAGCGATACGGAAACCTGGGAAACCCCGGTGCCGGCTCAGTGTTGCTGCGACTGCGCAACAACTTACCGGAAGACAACGGTGGCTTCGGTCTGCCATCCGTTACGACCCACTTGCACAATGGCCACACTCCGCTCGAGAGCGATGGTTTCCCCTGCTTCTTCATGGAACGCGGCCAGTTCTACGATCATCATTATCCGAACGTCTTGGCCGGCGTTAACTCGACTCATCCCGGTACGGGCGATATCAAAGAAGCCATGCACACGCTGTGGTATCACGACCACCGGATCGATCACACCGCCGAGAACACGTACAAAGGTCTCGCCGGTTCGTACATTCTCTTCAACGAATTCGATACTGGTGATGAGACCACGGGTTTCCGGTTGCCGAGCTTCGGCGACGGACAAAACCCGCTTACCAGCTTCGATATCTACATGGTGTTCAACGACAAGGTCTTCGACAACCAGACCCGCCTGTTGAGGTTCGACCTGTTTAATACCGACGGTATTCTAGGTGATAAGTTCCTGGTCAACGGAAAGATCCAACCTGTGTTGCACGTAAGTCCACGCCGGTATCGCTTCCGCTGGCTGAACACCGGACCTTCCCGCTTCTACCAGATGTTCCTGCTGGGACCGAACAACAGCACGAAGTCGTTCTGGCAGATCTCGACCGACGGAAACCTGTTGGAGAGGCCGGTTCAGGTCAACAGCTCACGCTTCTCAGTCGCCGAACGTGTCGACGTCATCGTGGATTTCACCAACGATGCCGGCAAGACGTTCTACATCGAAAATCGTCTGGAACAAGACGACGGCCGTGGTCCCGATGGCGATGTAGTCGGCGCTGGTCAGGGAGACAAGATCCTCAAGATCATCGTCGACGGTCCGCAAGTGCCCGACTTCAGCGTCAACCCGGCGAACATTCCGGCGGGAACGTATTTCTACGGCTTCCCGACAACAACCGATCCAATTCGCATCACGCGTACGTTCCGGTTCGAGCGCGGTGATGGTCAATGGCAGGTCAACGGCAAGCTTGTCAACGGTTGTAACACGTTGCCACGCTTCAGGATCAAACGAAACACCAATGAAAAGTGGATTTTCCAGAACAACTCTGGCGGATGGCAGCATCCGATCCACATGCACTTCGAAGAGTTCCAGACTCTAACGATCAATGGCAATGCCCCTTCAGGCAGCGGCTTGATCACCAAGGGCAGAAAGGACGTTTTCAGGTTGGAACACAATATGGAGGCAAAGGTGTATTTCCGCTTCCGCGACTTCATCGGGAGAATCCCGCTGCACTGTCACAACGTGGTCCACGAAGACCACGCGATGATGGTACTCGGCGAGATCGACGATGTCGGCGACAACAAGACGCAGCCCTAGCCGCTCCGTTTGGTATTCCCGCGCCACGTTGGGTGCGCCGGGAAAACCTGAACTTCTCAACCTGAAGAAAGGAATTCTTATGACGGACTTAAAACGCAGAAGTTTGGTAGCGGCGCTGGGTGCGGCCCCAATTGCTGTTCCGCTGCTGGCCCAAGCGCAAACTACCGGGTCGGAAACGCAGTTCAAAGTAATACCGTCGCGGGAGAGAATTCGGCAACGTTATTTCCCGAATCTTGTTTTGACCGATCAGGATGGCCGCAAGTTGAAGTTTTACGACGATCTAGTCAAAGACAAGATCGTGATCTTCAACATGTTCTATGCGCAATGCGAGGGCAAGTGCACTCCGATCACCAGGAACCTGCTGAGAGTTCAAAAGGTGCTTGGCGATCGAGTCGGCAAGGACATCTTCATGTACTCCTTTACGCTCAGCCCGAAAGAGGATGCGGTGCCAGCACTGAAACACTACGCCCAAATGCACAAAGTGAAACCGGGCTGGCTGTTTCTAACTGGCTCTCCGGAGGACATGGAGACACTTCGCCGCAAACTCGGCTATGTCGATCCTGATCCCGAGGTGGACAAAGACAAGTCAAACCACATCGGGGTGCTAAAGTATGGCAACGAACCACTGCAAAGATGGGGCGGCTGCCCGGGGATGTCATCGCCGGAATCGATTGCAGAGTCGCTGAGCTGGGTCGACTGGCCGCAAAACCGAAAAGAACGGAAAGACCGGATAGACTCAGCCAAAGCAACCGTAAAAGGAGGTGCCAAATGAATCTTCTCAGTTGGAGACTTTTCAGCATGGCGTTGTTAATGGCATTTGCCCTGGCGACGCCGACTGTAGTCAAAGCTCAGGCGCAACCGATGACTGAGATCCCGCTCGGTTCTGGAACTTCACTCAGTAGCGGCGGCGCCATGAGTGCCGGCGGCGCGACGAGTCTGGAGGGTGACATGGGCGGTGGTGGTCTTGCCGCCGCTACCACGAACGGACCGGAAGCCGCAGCTTTTGATGGCACCTATATCTGGGTCGCCAATCAATTTACCGACTCGATCACCAGAATCAGAGTGAAAGACAGTACCGTTGCCGGAAGCTTCCCAGTTGGTAAACGACCGGTTGCGTTACTCTATGCAGCCTCCTACCTTTGGGTGGCCGATCTGGAAAGCGACAACGTAATAAAGGTTGCTCCTTCAACAGGAGCAGTCGTAGCAACTTACGCCACTGGCGACGGTCCCGGAGGTCTTGCCTTTGACGGCACGAATATCTGGGTTGCTAACCGCAACGCCAACACCGTAACAAAACTCAAAGCAAGCACAGGCGCCAACCTCGGAACGTTTGCCGTCGGTAAGCGACCGATCAGTATCGCGTTCTTTGCAAACGCTTTATGGGTTACGAACAACTTCGGCAACTCGGTTACCAAACTGAGCACGGCCGGTGCCGTTTTAGGCACTTACGCCACCGGTCGCGGCGCTTATGGAGTTGCCGGCGCCGGCGACAGCGTCTACGTTTCGAACTTTTTCGCCAAGTCCGTCACCAGACTTCGGGCGGCTGATGGAGTAAACCTCGGCACGTTCGCTGTTGGCGATGGCGCAGCGGGTGTACTTTCGGACGGCACCAATCTGTGGGTCGCACTCCACGGTGACGACGCCGTTGTGAAGATGACTCGAGATGGCTCGATCATTAGCAAGTACGCTACCGGAAACGGACCCTTCTCGATCGCCTTCGATGGCGTAAGAGTTTGGCTGCCAAACTCCGGCAGTGATTCAGTCTCCGTGACTGCCGCGAACTAGCACTGTCACGCAACAAACAACATGGACCAACACGGGTTGGTCCAATGAAGCGAAAACGGCAGGCGCGAACCGCTTGCCGTTTTCGCCAAAATTAAGTCACTTGTTGAAATTGGAATTCAACAAATGCGCGATGAACGGTGACTCAACTTGCAAAGTAGTCACAATTTTGTGTCTCGGTTGACAGGCTTTTATCGGCTGTAGTATTAAGTCCCGCACCTTCAAGTCGACACCTCCTGATGTTGAGTTTCCTGGAAGGTCTTTCGCATCCATTAGGTCCGCGAATAGTGCTTTAGATTTTTGCCCGACTCAGTTTTGCCTCAGCTAGTCATGCCCAGAAAACCTGGTTACCTCACCGGAGCTCAAGAACCGAAGAGCACGCGTGTCGTGTGAGGTCCGGTCTTACCCGATATATTGAAGCTTAAACCGTTGCCGTCTATTCAGAACATCATCAATCACATCTCCCCGGGTGTCGAACCTTGGATAAAAGAGTAGAAAAAATCATCGAAATGATGCGCGAGGACGTTAGTGGAGAACTCTCCCTTGGCGAATTCGCTCAATCCGTCAACCTTTCAGTCTGGCGATTGTGTCACCTCTTCAAGTCTGACATCGGTATGCCACCGATGAGGTATTTGAGAGTGCTGCGCATGGAACGGGCCAAGGATCTCCTCGAGTCAAGCTTTCTCAGCGTGAAGGAGATCGGTTTTCGCGTCGGACTTACCGACGAGAGTCACTTTGTGCGCGATTTTAAGGCCACGTATGGTTTGTCGCCTGCCTGCTATCGCACGCAGTTCAGAGGCAATGGCGCCGATTCGCATAACGGAAATGGCCACTCCGCCAATGGCAACTCGCACAACGGAAATGGCCACGCCAATGGCAACTCGCATAACGGCAATGGCCATTCACATGACGCCACTCAGCCAGGACAACTGGGCCAACAACTCGTTCGCACTGCCAAACAGTCGATATTACCGACGATACATTTGTTCGTTTGCGTGATGTCGACGATTTGAATCTCGGTAGTTTTTCGAGGCGCTCCAGCAAGGAATTTTGCGCGGAGCAAAATCGGCTAATGAACAACAAGATGCGCCAAGGAAGAAGACTTGTTGTACGAAAATCTAGATCGTAAGCTGAGCCCGATTCAGCACATGACACACGCGTGATGTTTTTCACGTCTGTACTTTTCGCAACCAAACTAACGTTACCTAACTGTTTCAGCAAAGCCCTCGCCATTCAAACTGATCGTCTTTGCCGAAAAGTTGGACCAGGACTGGGAGCTTAGGGTCTCGGTCATAACTTAAAAAAGCAACGACCTTTAGAGTGAGGCCGAACCCAAACGGCTGAAAGGAGATTTCTATGCCTAAAAAGAAGGCAAAAGACCGGCAGGGTGCCGTAGAAAAAACTGACGGCACAGTCAGCAGAAGAAATGTGCTCAAAATAGGTGCAGCAGCCGGGGCCGTTACAGTTTTGGCCCCAACCATGCTGACGTCCAGCAAGGCACTGGCGTTTCAGGAGACAATTCCAGAGAAGCCGCTGGCTCAATGTCTCGCTAACCCAGACTTGATTCCACATACACCTTTTAAGGATGAGCTACCGATTCCGTTTCCAGCGATAGACCATCCACTGAGTCCACCACCCCAAGAGGTCGCCAACACCCCGGCTGAGGCCGACCGAGACAACCATCAGCGCTGGGCTCAGTTCACGCCGGCCCACATCACCACCCAATTGGAAGCCAGGCCCGGCCTGCATCGGTTCCACTCCGATTTTGGCGAGTCATATATCTGGGGGTTCAATGGTAGGTACCCTGGACCAACGGTCCTGGGTCGATATGGCCAATCCAACATCGTGCGATTCCGGAACAGCTTGCCGCCGAACGGCGATAACACGTTTGGTGTCCCGGAGATAACGATCCACTTGCATAACGGTCACCATGGCTCAGAGAGCGATGGTTTCGCCGGTGACTTTTTCCCCAGCGGCAGATATAAAGACCATCTCTACCCGAATGTCTACGCCGGCATCGAGGCTTTTCCGAACCAGAACCCTGCGGGGAACGGCGTCGGTGACGCAAGGGAAAAGATGGGCACGTTCTGGTACCACGATCACCGTCAGGAGGAAACCCTCCCGAACAACGTCATGGGTCTGAACGGCATGTACATCGTTTATGACCGGACGGATCCGGGCCATGAGCACCCGAGCGAAGGCTCGCTGAGACTGCCTGGATATTATGGCGTCACTGACATTCCTTTGATCCTTACCGAGAAGAGGTTCTGTAACCTGGATGCACAAGGCCGAAATGAAATGGTAAATGCGGCCGGTGGCGACAAGTGGATCGTCAACGGAGCAATCCAGCCGCGGTTTACTGTCAGGAACAGAAAGTACCGGTTCCGCATTCTCTCTACCGGACCGACAACGGCACAGTGGGACCTTAGGCTCCGCCACGGCACGACAGGCGCTGTCGAAACGATGACGTGCATCGCCACTGATGCCAATTTCCTCGAGCATCCGGTTCCGGTCGATGATGGCGCGAATGCAGGTAACACCAACGCCATCACAGGAACCAACATTGATACTCCGGGCGCAATTCGAGTGAACGTCGCTGAACGCTACGATGTGATCATCGACTTCGGGAAGTACACTCCGGGCACTCAGCTGTATCTCACAGATCCTAGGCCGACCCAGCGTGTCAACGCAGGAAACGTGTTTCCGGGATTACCGTCAACCTTCGGCATCGGAAACGTTTTAGTGCGGTTCGACGTGATACAAAGGGAGCCCTCTTTCCCAGCCGATACACCGCCCATTCCGCAGACCCTCTGCACCTATCCGCCGATATGTGAGGCAACCACTTCGTTCACGTGGAGGTTTGATCGCGATCCTATTGGAACGGTTCCACGACGGTTCTTGATCAACAGCCGTGACTTCGATGTCGATGTACCGCAGCATTGCATCATCAAGAACACCTGTGAAGAGTGGTTCATCGACAATAACACCGGTCAATTGCCATCCGGACCTACCAACTGGGCCCACCCTGTGCATATTCACTTCGAGGAATTTCGCATTCTGAAGCGATTTGCCAACATCGGTGGCGTACTTACGGAAGTTCCGGTGTCTCCGCTAAACTCCGGCAGGAAAGACGTAACCAAGGTGGAAGCGGGAGAGGCTGCCCTGATCAGGATGCAATTCCGCGACTATGTCGGAGATTACCTGATCCACTGTCACAACATGGGCCACGAAGATGCGTTCATGATGGTGCATTGGGTCATTGTTCCTGATGCAGCGGCCAAGGCAGCATGCGACGCAACTATTGCCAAGGCCAACGAGGAGTACGAAGCCAGACTGCGCGGTGAGGAGGTAGCGTAATGGATAGAAGATCACTATTAACCAAAGGAGCGTTCACGCCGCATCCGTCATCGCAGGGCACTGCGAGGTTCACGAATGCGGTGCTTCGAACACAGGACAACAAAGAGGTCAGGTTCTATGACGATCTGATCAGAGGCAAGCAAGCCGTGATTAATTTGATGTACGCAGACTGTCACGGCGCGTGCCCTCGGGTGACGGAGGTTCTGAAACGAACGTATCGTGACCTGAAACCTCGCATGGGTAAGGACCTCTTCTTTTACTCAATCTCGGTCAAACCACAGGACGACACGCCGGCCGCGTTGAAGCACTATGCCAAGATGCGCGGGGCTGATCTGCCTGGTTGGTATTTCCTGACCGGAGATCAATACGATATCGAGACGATCCGCTTCAGGCTCTTTAATATGGGCCATATCGGGGTCGACACGGATTTCGCCATGCACGCCGCCTCGTTCCGGATTGTCAACGATGCCACCAACCGCTTCGTCCATGCACAGGCGTTTGCCAGTCAGAAGAGTATTCTGAAACATATCTCCTGGGCAGATCCGTTTAAGACACCCGCGGAATGGGACAAGATAATCCTGGCTCGTCAGGCTCGGATCAACGCGGTAGTCAAGAAACACGGCTACCTTCGCCGAGACGCACTTTAGGTTGCGGCGCTGGTCACCAGGAATAGAAGCTGCCACGGTAGCTTCTATTCCTGGCCCAATTTAGGTGTTCTCTGTGCAGCCTCTGTGTTCTCTGTGCCTCTGTGGTTGTTTTTACCGCAGGGTCTCAAACCACAGAGGCACAGAGGACACAGAGGTTGCACAGAGGAAATACATCATGAAACTTACCGCCATAATCTCGCTACTGGCCATTATCCTTCTGGGTTCAACCGGAACGGCGTTGGCCCAGGAAAAGAAGAGTTGTTCTTTCGACATCGTCGGAACATGGAAAGCGCAGGTCTCACCAAAAGAAGCAGTGCTCTATCGTTTCGATTCTAATAGTGAGGTGACTGTTCTTTCGGATCTCGGCACGGGGGAACCGCAGCAGGTCGCGACGGCTAAATACGAGGTAATCAATGATCTCGGCACACCAAAGTCGATTTCATTTGCGGCAACCGGCAAGAACCGGATCTTCGGGTCCATCAAAAAGACGATGAAGATCGTTAGCTATGACGACTCTTCCATTACTTGCGCAATACCAGGCATGGGGACTACTCGTTGGACCCGGGTCGACGCGCACCGGTATTTCATTGTGCTCTCAGCCCGCAAGGGAGAGTTTTACGATTCAAGTGGCTCGGCCTTCCCCACGGTTATCAAACTGGTAGGAGGAGCTCCCACAATCGACGCCTTCGGTGTCTATTTAGCGAAAGGTGAAAGGGCCTTTGGCGCCGTTCCTCCCGACGTATACAAGAACTATCTTCGAGAGGCACGAACCGACTCTGAAACCACACTGCGTTTGGAAATCAACTCCCGGCAGTATGAAAGGGCGTTGAAGATCATTAAGGAGTGGGAACGTCGGGACCGCGAAGGTGCGCTTTTGTACAACACCCAGCGAGAGACTTTAGATGATGCTACCTATCTCAATAACATTCTGGTTGTTAAGGCGGTTGCCGAAAGTCTCAACCAGTGCTCGGCAGATTTCAATCTGTACCCGCTAAATTACATCCAGAAGGACGACTGGATCAGCGACAAGTATGGGTCCGCTCTGGTTCCGTTCTATTACTTCAAGGAACTCCGGCAGCGGAACGAAGCGCGACATATTGAGGACAAGAAGTTTCAGGAACTCGTGCCGCTGCCAAACGTGGCTAGTCGATAGCATCAACTAAAGCAGGTCTCCCCACTAGACCAAAAATACAAAGGGGAGGATATGAATTTGAATTTTGATAGTCAAAAAACTGAGGGCATGAAAAGCTTTCTCTTCATCGTGTTGGTCGTGTTGGTCGTGTCCATCGGATTCACTTCCCAGCAGGTGATGAGAGCTCAAACGCCGTCAGCACCCGATGAGAAGCGCGCGACTCAGCCAAAAAAACGTGGTGGAATCTTCACCATGTATGCCATTGATCCACTGGCCCGGAACCTCTGTTTCAGTGACGGTAAAGAAGGGATGGTGTTTACGAACACTACCTGGGTTAACCGTTGTAGTGACCTTAGTTTCGCTGGTAGCAATCTTGTCACCGGCCTTGAGGCTGACCGGCTGGGGGCCATTGTCGACCTCGGCACGGCAGACGAGCTTAAAAGCCGCAATGACTTTGAGGACGCACAAGGCGGCGGAACCGGCTTCGCTTCCATACATCTTCAGGGCGACAAAATCATGATCCTGAAGCAAGACCTTGGCAAGCAGGAATTCCAACCGTTGCAGGAAGCGTCCAAACTTTTCACAGAGGTCGGATCATCTGTAGCGGCTCCCATTAAGTTGGGCCACATTTATCTCGTGAGGACTACGGGCAAGAAAGACAATAGCAACCAGCAATTCGTGAAGCTGATGGTGATTGCGTTTCGTCCCGATGAATCGGTGACGCTGCGATGGGAGTCGCTCTGATTTCAAAGGGTCAACTCTGCACGCGGCCGGCAATAAATTCACTAGCGCTTCCGTACTGGAAGCAAAGTTAAACGAACTTCCATTCCTGAAGGAGAACAGGCTATGAATCAAGAGACATTAAGATTAGGCATAGATAGCTTTCAGACGGGCGCGACCTGTACTGACACGAACCTTTACCAATGCTCTGACGACATATTCAGCATTATCGAATATGTGGCGGCCGGACAGCTTTTCCCGAACGCCCCGTTTGGGAACGGCAAAGGCAAGACAGTGTGGAGGAAAATCACGTTAGCCCGTGACGGCGCCAGAGAAACCATGACCGTTGCCAAGACGGTCGCGTAGGGAAATTACGACCCCACCTACCGGTCAGTCGGGCACTATCCAAAGCACCTTCCTGCTTGCGTCTCCCTTTGACGTGAGCAGGAAGAGCTTTAATCTTCACGGGTAAAATGAGATTCTTAAGGTATCTAATCGTGCCGCTGCTTGCGGCTGTGTTTTTTACAGTCGCAGGTTTATACTTTGTGCCGACCGTCACAGCGCAGAAGGAACGATCGGCTCACTCGAAAAAACCTGCTCAGTTTCATTACGTTTGCCCGATGCATGAGGACGTAACCTCGAAGACCCGAGGTAAAAAATGTCCCAAGTGCAAAATGAAATTAGAGAAGAAAAAGATTGAGGAAGCCAAACCTTCCAATCATGAGTTTGAGTCTGCACAGTAACCGTCTTCGCTCCTTCACGAAGTTCTTCGTGAGCCGGTTACTCGTGCTTTTTGTCCTGAGTTCGTTTGCACTCACGCTGCTCCCGATCGCCACCACGTCAGCCGACCATTCGTCGATGCCGTGCTGCGTCGGGAAAGAGGAAGGTCATTGCGATTCCGGACTATTAACACCGAAGCCGCCGCCGGTAAACGAACCGATGTGCGGCTTGTCTTCGCTTCATAGTCAATCCAGCCATAAAGCTGAAACAACCTCATCACATGCTGATGTTGAGTCCTCACGGGTTAGTGCTGCTGAGTCAATCAGTGAACCATGTCACATGGACTGTGGCGCTTGCGCTACGGTCTCCACGCGAAATAAACGGCAGAAGAGCCTGATTCACGCGCGCATCGCACTGCATGCGCCGGCAACCACGGCAGCCGTTTTCGATAACTCCATATCCTTCTATTCGTCGAACGAGAATTGGACGCGGGTCAATCCGCGAGGCCCTCCCTCCACCGTTTAATCGCCTCAACCAATTCAATCCCGATCAGAACTCATCGTTAGGGAGTAGTTCGATGAAAATACGTGTCTATCTATGTTCTGCACTGATCTTTCTGTGCGCAGGGCTCGCGTTGGGCCAGCAAAACGTGACCTCGGCTTCGCTGACCGGCAGCATCCAGGATGCACAGGGCGCGGTTGTGAACGGCGCCAACGTCACGGCAAAAAATCTCGAAACTAATCAACAAACCACCACAACCAGCGACGGGGAAGGCCGCTACCGGTTCCCTTACCTGCGCACCGGAGTTTACGACCTGACGATCCAGGCGACCGGTTTTACCACGATGACGCGCGAACTAACGCTCTCAGTGGGCCAGTCGATTGATTTGCCGGTAAAACTGGAAGTCGCCGGAGTCGCGGCGCAGGTAAACATCGACAGTGGCGTGCCAATGGTTGAAACCGTCCGCACACAGATCACTGAGACGATCCGGCCGCGCGAAATAAACGAACTGCCATTGAACGGCCGGAACTATCTGGATCTGGCGCTCCTGATTCCCGGCGTTTCGCCGACAAACACCGGCAGCAATCAACGCTTCGCCGAAACTTCAGCAGTGCCGGGACAAGGTATCTCGATCGCGGGCCAACGCAACCTCTACAACAGCTTCATCCTGGATGGCGTTTCCGCCAATGACGACGCAGCCGATCTGACAGGCTCCTATTACAGTGAGGAAGTGATCGATCAGTTTCAGGTCGTGACCTCGGGTGGCATCGCCGAGTTCGGTCGGGCCTCGGGTGGCGTGGTCAATATTCTGACGCGCTCCGGAACGAACGATTTTCGCGGCAGTGTTTATGGCTTCTTCCGCAACCAGCGGTTCGATGCTCGCAACCCGGTCGCGCCCACTAAAGATCTGTTGACGCAGGGGCAGTACGGTGGCACCTTCAGCGGTCCGTTGCGCTCCGATCGAACATTCTTCTTCACCAATTTTGAACAGACACGGCGAAACTATTCAGCCGTCATTACGATCGACCCGAGCGCTGTGTCGACGATCAACAATCGCCTGAGCGCTGTGAATTATCCCGGCTCACTTATTGGCACAGGCGTAGTGCCGGCGAGTTTCGACACGACAAACTTCTTCGCGCGCCTCGATCACAAGATCAACAGTCGCAACGATCTTAGTGGTCGTTACAGCCTGTATCACATTGGCGCCGCTAACTCGCGTACGTCCGGCGGTCTCAACGCGGTGAGTCGCGGTTCAGGACTGAAGAACATGGATCAAACGGTCCAGGTCAGCAATGTGACTACGTTGAGCAGCCGAACGTTGAACGAAGCGCGCTTTCAGTACACGAACAGTAGGCTCGACCAGCCGGTGAACGACACGGTTGGACCAGCGGTCAATATCGGCGGCGTCGCCAACTTCGGAACCGCGACGTTTTCACCGTTGGGACGTGATATCAATCTCCTGGAGATCGTCGATAACGTTTCGACGCAACGCGGCAATCATTCACTGAAGGCGGGCGGCGGTTTCCTTTACAACAAGGTGAACATTTTCTTCCCCGGCGCGGTCCAGGGTGTTTACAACTTCAACTCGCTGAACAACTTCCTGACGGGAAACTACGCTACTTTCCAGCAAGCGTTTGGCGTGCCCGAACAGGCACAGTCGAACCCAAATTTCGGTTTGTTTGTTCAGGATGAATGGCGAGTGCGGTCAAACCTCACAATCAATTCGGGTTTAAGATACGACGCGCAGTTTCTACCCGATCCGATTGAGACGGACGCCGATAACTCTTCACCGCGATTGGGAATCGTCTATGCGCCTGGCGATCGCAAAACCGTAATCCGCGCCAGCTACGGTCTGTATTACGATCGCATTCCGCTGCGAGCCACTTCAAACGCTCTGCAACGCGACGGATCGAAGTACATCGTGGCGCAACTGTTGCCGACGCAGCCCGGCGCTCCTGCGTTTCCGAATGTGTTGACGGTCCAACCCTCGGCGTTGATGACGAAACCGAATATCACTCGAGTCGATCCGAATATCGAGTCGAGTTATAGCCAACAGGCAAATTTGCAAGTCGAACGCGAACTGCCCGGCAACACCGTCGTCTCGGTAGGTTATCTGCATCTGCGGGCGCGTCACCTGATCGTTTCGCGCAACGTGAATGTGCCGACGCTTCCGGTTTCGGCCGGCGATCCCAACCTTGGCCGCCCCGATCCGAATTGGGGCAACATCAGCCGGTTCGAGAGTTCCGGAACATCTGCATACGACGGCATGGTGGTGTCTTTGAATCAACGTGCCACTCGCTGGTCCAGCCTGCGCGTCTCCTACACACTTTCAAAGACGATCGACGACTGCGGGTAACTTCTTCTTCTCGACGCCGCAAGACAATTTCAATCTTCGCGACGAGCGCGGACTTTCCGACAACGATCAGCGCCATCGCCTCGTGATTAGCGGGTCGCTTGAAGTGCCCGACCATAAGAAACCGAGCGGGCTGCAGCGTATCCTGTGCGGTTTTCAGTTCGGCTACATCTTTACGGCAGCGTCTCGATTGCCGTTCAACGTGCTGCTCGGCAACGATCGCAATCTCGACACTAACAACAACGATCGTCCGCTAGGAGTCGGCCGCAATACTGGACGCGGTTTTGATTTCGCTTCGCTCGATTTGCGTTTGAGCCGCCGCTTCAAGCTTACTGAGCGAGTCGGTATTCAGTTGCTGGCTGAAGGCTTCAACGTCTTGAATCGTTCGAACTTGGGTGTGCCGATCAATACTTTCGGTCCCGGCGTCACGCCCCGGCCGAACTTCGGACAACCGACACAGGCTTTCGATCCGCGTCAGTTTCAGTTTGGAATAAGGGTGAGTTTCTGAAAGATGTTAAGCAATAACAGACTAGCGTGGTGCCTTAATTTCCTCTGCGCATCTCTGCGGTCCTCCGCGTCTCCGCGGTTATCTTTTTGTGGTTTTTTAACCGCAGAGTCGCAGAGATCCGCCGAGGTACGCGGAGAATACTGGCAAACTAAGACACCACCCAAACTAGCTATCGGGATTCTTTGCGTTACGTTGTCGTTACTCCTTTCGGCTTGCAATCGATCGACGGCGAGGGAAGCAACTGCTCCGGTGCTCACCTCGCCGCTGGTTCTTGTTTCCGCCGAGGGTGTTGACGCGGCGGAACCAGTTACCAGCGTTGCTCCTGACGGCAGTTTTTATGTCGCCTGGGTGAACCACGAACCAAACAATCGTGGCGATGTGATGATTGGCCGCTACGAAGTGGGCAAGACTCCTGCTCCTGCCGTGCGTGTGAATCCCGAAGCGGGTACGGCAACGGCGTGGCGCGGAGATCAACCGAGTGTCGTCGTGGGCAAGAATGGTTCTGTGTACGTGGTATGGACCACTCGTGTCGAATCGAATGGCAGGAAAGGGACGGATCTTTACCTTTCCGTTTCGTCTGACATGGGCCAAACTTTCGGCACGCCCGTTAAGATTAATGACGACAAACTTCCCGCAGCCCACGGCATGCACTCCCTGGACGTCGCCGACGACGGCCGCATTTTCGTGGGTTGGCTTGACGAGCGAAACGTTGTCGCGCCGAAACCTTCGACGAAAGCCGAAGGACATCACATGGAAAGCAATCGCGAACTTTTCATCGCTGACTCAACCGATGGTGGCCGCACGTTTTCGCGCAATCGTAAAGTCGCCGGTGACGCGTGTCCGTGTTGCAAGACTGCGCTGGCGGTTGCGAAGGACGGTACCGTTTACGTGAGTTGGCGACATGTTTTACCAGGAAACTTCAGGCATATCGCGGTCGCAACTTCCTCAGATGCGGGTGCGACTTTCTCGAAGCCGGTGATCGTCAGCGACGACAAGTGGGTGCTTCACGGCTGCCCCGTTTCTGGTCCATCGCTTTCTGTCGCTGATAATGGGACGTTGAAAGTGTTATGGTACGCAGCGGGCGATGCGAATGCGACTGGACTTTACGTTACCGAGTCGAAAGACAAAGGCCTAAGCTTTTTGCCACGCCAACTGCTTGCGCAGGAAGGCGTTCGCGGCACCCCGGTGCTGACCGAGGACGTTGCGATTTGGGAAAAGCCAGGCGATCAGGGTTCTGAAACGAGGTTCCGTCACGTTGGTAACGGCGGTCCAGCGATGAGCATCGGATCAAACGTCGAACTGCCGTCGGCGGCGTTTACAAAAGATGGATTGTTCGTCGCTTACGTTTCGAAGGTAAAAGACAAGCGAAGCGTCTGGCTGATCAAAGCTGACCATAAATGAAACGGATTCTTCCTGGGGTGATGGCGCTGGCGTTCCTCCTGGCGTGTGGGAGCGCTGAGCATTCAACTCATAATGTTGCAACCCCCTCTCCATCGCCTTCGAGCACTGCGAGTGGACCAGAAGCAGCTGTTGCGCCGAGGAGTTATCCGGGTGTGGGAACGGTGAAGGCCATTAACCCGAAGGCGCCTTCGATCGAGATCGCTCATGGAGACATCGAAGGACTAATGCCCGCGATGCAGATGGAGTTCGACGTTTCTGACGCCGCGATGTTGAATGGACTGCAAGTCAACGATCAGATCGACTTCACGATCGAGGACCGCACCGGCATCATGAGAGTGACGGCGATTAAGAAGAAGTAACCACAAGAGGCACAAAAAGGCACAAGAGGCACAAAAAGCAGTAAAAGGTGGGCTGAAAAACCCCTTTTCTGTCTTGTGCCTTTTGTGCCTTTTTGTGGCTAAAGACCTTACGCTTTTTTCAACTCAGCCAGAGCTGCAAGCACTTCTTCACTGTGCGCCTGCACCTTCACCTTCTCATACACCTTCGCGATCTTGCCATTCGGATCGATGATGAAAGTATTCCGGGCTGAAAGTTTGTTGCCCTGGTACTCCATAATCGAACCGTACTGAGTAGAGATCTTCGCCTCCGTGTCCGCGAGAAGTTTGAAGTTCAGACCTTCCTTTGCGCAGAACTCCTTGTGCGACTCCGCGCTGTCGACGCTCACGCCGAGAATCACGGCTCCGGCCTCTTCATACTTCGCGAGATCGCGCTGGAAGTTGCGAGCCTGGATCGTGCAACCCTGCGTGAAATCCTTTGGATAGAAATAAAGCACCACCCACTTGCCTTTGAAGTCGCTCAGGTTAACCTGTTTGCCTTCATTGCTGGTCAACGTGAACGCCGGCGCGGCCGATCCCACGGCAGGGATCTCGCTCACCGCGCTGACTGGACTGCAAGCCAGGACTGCCACCATAGCTAACACTAAAAGGAACGCATACTTAGTCATCCCATTCACTCCTTCCCGAACTCTAAATGAATCTGTAATCGTTTAATTGTTTCCAAAGGTTTCGTTTATGCGATCGCGAATCTGCGCCGTGGTCAGCTTGCCTTCCTTCTCGAGTTTGTGAGCAAGCAAAGCTTCATTCACACAAACCGCGCAATGCGCCGCGTGATCGTCCTCGAAACAACTGTAAAGACTCTTGTGGCCCATGCCGCGATCGCAGTAGCAATAGCACGGCATTTGCGCGAGCGTTACCGGGATCTCCCGCGCCGCGCGATAAGCGTCGCGGGTCAAACCCGTAAACTTTTCAGGCGCCAGCGTTGGACCAAGACTCGCCCGACTGGGGGCCGTCGTTAAAAAAGCAGGCACTATTTTCTCACCGGTAGCGTGCGCGTGTCCTGCGTGGCTATCAACCGGCGAGGAAGACTTTGTCGCGGCCGGCGGGTTAGAAGCTGACTGATAAAGGCTCGTTGTTCCACTTGCCGTCTTCTGCTGGTTGACGACGAGGACTGCCGCAATAAGCAACACTATGATGCCGCCGATAAGTATCCAGCTCTTCTTCATTGGAGGTCTCCTAAAACTCAGTGTGTCCCGTGCATTCCGCTCATCGACATCTTCTGCGGACGCAGTCTAAAAAAGATTTTCCAGGACACTGGATTTGTACCATAAATGGAATCGAGAATCGAAGGCTTGGAATAGAAAGTGACGTCGCTGCCAATGGCAAGCGAATGCTTTTCGGTATTCCAGATCTCGCGCGAGCCGCCGAACGTGTAAGCGCCGATGCGAAACGAAGGATGATGTTCGGTGATCCCCAACTGCGCGCGATCGTCATCGCGCAGGAGCTGGTTCTTATCGGCGAGCTCGAGCCGCGTATAGAGATAGTTGCGATCGAGAAAATTTACGGTCGATTCGGCGACGTAGCCGTTCAGGTTGAAGATCTCGTCCCCGTGACCTTCGTGGTTTCGCCCCCAGATCAGGCTCGACGCCCAGTTGCCTCTTTCAAACCTGCGGTTGTAGCTGATCGATGCGGTTGTGCGGCGAACGTCGCCGGGTTCCAACGCTTCCGGATTGCGCAAAAAACCGTGACTCACCTGCATGGACCAGTTGTCGTTTGGCGCAAACCATAGCCGCGCCGATCGCGAGGTCCAGGGGTTGGCTTCGAAGTTGTAGCGGTTCTCGCCCGGCTCGCGACCATTGAAGATCGACCCTTCGAGCTTGAACCAGCGATACGTAAATCCAGTCGTGACGACGCCGAAACTGATGTGCGTCGAGTCCTGCAGGTGATGCGACAAGGGCGCTGACGTATTTTCCGAAGCCGACGTACGGTGCATGAAGGCGGTTGGACCAAGAGCGGGCTCGCCCGGATAGCCACCGTAGACAAACCAGGTGCCGCGCTCGCCCAGCGGCATGGTGTACGTGGCGCTCAGTTCCATGAACAGATCGTGCGGGTGCTGTCGATCGATGATCAGTTCCCCTTTGTACGTTTCGCCGGTTTGAAACAGCAGCGGAGAACCGCCCGGTGGAAACGTAAAAGGTTCGGCACTGAACATGCCACGCAGTTCCAAAGTTCCCTGCCCCACGCGACGCATTGCCGACGGCATGAACCAGTTCGCCGATTCGAACTTCGTCACGCCTCTTGGACCACCTTGAACGTTCACGCCGGTGACGATGTTGTAGTGAAACATCAGCAACCAGTCGTCGACCTGCTTGTGCAGCATCGGCATTATGCTCGACGCGGGTTGCCATGCTGTGCCCGAACCCATTCGGCCCATCGGCATGAGGTTGGCGTGACTGTCGCCGACACGCACAAACATCTCGTCGTCTTCGACGACCAGCAGGCCATGGTCCATGCCGGCATGATCCGTTGGCGTCATACTCGCTTCCGGAGATGGAGTAGCGACTGGTTTCGCAGACGCTGGCTTCGCAGGGGCAGGCTGCGCAGGGCAGGTTGCGCAGGTGCAGGTTTCGCAGGCGTTGGTTTAGCAGGGGGTGGCCTATGACCTTCGTGTTGAGCAAAGACCGGATGCGCCAAAAATAAAAACACAAAGACGCACCACAATTTGCGTTCAAAAAGCTTCACTTGCCACCCCCCTGAAATCGGACAACACTATCCTTACTGATTAGTCTTCGTCTTGTCCTTGTCCTTGGTTTTTACCTTGCAGCATTCGCCGTGCTTCTTCGGATCGTGCTTGCCTTTTGCATCGTGCTTCGCGTCGTGCTTTCCGCCGAGCTCACACGATTCACCGCAACAGTCGGGGTGATCCTTATCAGCGTGCTTTGCGCAACATTCGGCGCCCTCTTTACAACACTCGGCGCCTTCCTTGCAGCAGCTGTTCGCCTCCTCGTGTTTGCACGAGCCTTCGGCGCAACACTTCTCGCCCTGGGCACAACACGACTCGGTCTTCTTCTTTTGATCGGTTTGCGTTGTGCCGGTTTGACCCTGGCCCACTGCGATCGCAAAGGCAACCAGGAGGAAGGTGAGCAGCACAACGAGTACAGTGCTCTTTCGGGGTTTCATTTTGTTCTCCTATCGGAATGAATGATTACTGTCGGACACCAGCGCACACACCGGCACTTCCGTTGTGAGACTCTGGCGGGTTAACCGGGATTGGGAGGAAGTTGTCTAAATCAGGAAAACGCAGCAGCGAAGATAAGTTGGACCACGGTTCGAAACCAGCGGGACAGAAAAATGCTTTTGACGCTGTTCACGGTTGCCGGCAGAAAGCGGCAGCGTGGCGTTCGTGGTCTGGTTTGAATCCGCTGAGTTGCCACTCGCCTTGGCAGCAATCGCCGTCGCACTCATCGCGAGGGGACAATCACCCATCGGGCCGCGCGGAAGCGTTGCGAGAGCGAGTGACGAATCAGTCAGTTTCGGATCGATCGTGCTTTGTTTAGCAGGTTTTGGTTTGGAACAGCAGTGGTGTTCCTGGGCGCTTTGACAGCTCTCGGCTTCAACCGCAGCCTGGTCTTCGCCACGTTGTGCGGCCGTGGCCATGCTGCCGCAACTCAACAAGCATCCGCCGGCCAGCCAGATAGAGACTGAGACGGTTAGTAATAGTCGGACCACCTTGAGGGAGACTAAAAAAGTCATTTGGCTGGGGTAAGTTTATCGCCCCGCGGTGGTTTTGTCGAGAAAACTCAAGAGAAACTCAACACGAAGAGCAGAGTCGTCGTGTTAGGTTAAACCATCGGAGGGAACAAAAGGGATATGAGTATCGATAAAAACAAGATAACAACACAGGATGAACTGAACGAACCCGCGCCAATGGATCAGGTTGACGCACGGGTGGAAAAAGAAATGAAAGAGTTGGAAAAGAAGGCTAAAGAGGACGTTCGTGAGGGATTGAACAGTACTAACGACAAAACCAGCGAAGACCGTAAATAGAGCGGCGCTCGATGCGCCTACTAGAAAGGACTGCCCTGCTTAGGAATCTTCTCTGCGTGCCTCTGCGACTCTGCGGTTACTGCTTCTTACTCCATTTACCGCCGATACGCAGAGACACCCAGAAATACGCAAAGTGAAATTAGGGCACCACCTACAAAAGCGCTTCCTCGAGGGCTTTTCTTAACTCGGGAGGCGTGCGCCTCGGGTGAAAACCATCGATTTTTCTAAACAGCTTTCCATCGCGCGTGATGATGAAACTCTGCGGGATGGTCGTTTTACCATCCATCAGCGTCAGCGCCACTTCGCGCGTGGCCCAACCGATGTGGTAATCGACGCCGAACTGCGTCATGAAGTCGCGTACTTTCTGGGCTGATGTGTTCGGATCTTCAGTCGAAAGTCCGATAAATTCGACGCCGCGAGCCTGATACTCCTTGTGCAGGCGCACCAGTTCCGGAGTCTCCATCCGGCATGGCCCACACCACGTGGCCCACAGGTTCACAAACAACACTTTTCCGGAATAGTTCGACAGCTTGATCGGATTGCCGTTGGCCGCCCGCATTTCCGTGTCTAATACGACCGAGGGCACAACCGGAAGATTGGCCGTTCGACTTGACGGCCCGTTCATGTTGCAACTCGAAATACCAATCGCCGCGACCAACACAACCACGATCAGCAGTGAAACAATGCGCAGCGGCGTCCAAAACTTTATCGCCGGGGTATCTTTCTTCTTAACTGCCATTACTACTTTTTACCAAACCTGAACGAATCGAGAATGACCGTCGCTTGACCCTTTTCTCCGATATCTTCCACTGACGACAATTCGGGGGCAAGTGACGTCGAAAGCATCACGATGGTTGCGCCCGCCGTATCTTCCTCTTTACCGGTCGGGAGGAACACCACGCGTCCCCACAACTTGAGATCACCGTTATCGCCTTGCGAAAGACCTTCCCAACGAAACTCATACGCATCCATCGAGTTGACCCTTGTCGGTCCTTCCGAAACTTTCCGGTACTCGGGATATGCTTTGGCGAGCGCGGCGCTGACCTCTGCAACTCGTTGCGGGAAGTTGCTCAAATCTCCAGCGAACGTTCCGGTACTCGTGTACCAACCGACGGCAAAATCCTCCTGCGGAGAATCAGGCGACAGGCGTCGCTCGACTTTCACGAAATTTCTCGCACCCGGTACACCGGCTTTCGGATCGCGCTGCCATGACTTCGGATAGTAGAACGAGAAGTCGAAATAGTGTTCAGCCAGATTGCCATCGAGGTTAGAGGCGGAGTTCTGAAACTGGACCGCGTCCGGCGGTGGCACAAATGTATCTTCAGGAGTCGGCGAAGGTATTTCGACTGATGGTGATGGAGCGACTTCGACGGTTGGCGTCGCAACCGGTTCCGGTCGTCGCTCGGCTGCCTGATCCAACCTCGGCTTAATAATAAAGAAGAATGCACCTGCCAAAACGCCGCCGCCGAGCAACAGGAAAAGAAGCACGCCAGCGATAATCCAAGGCATCTTCGACTTCTTCTGCGCGACTGGCGGAGCAGGCAAAGGAGCAGACGGGGCGGGCGCTTGCGCGGGCAAGGGCGCTGACGTTTGCTGCGGAGGCGGTGGTGGCGGCGGAGCTTGCGGTTGCGGCGGCGGTAACGGTTGCGAAGTCTGCGCCACTGGTGGTGGCGGCGGAGGCGATGGTGGTGGGGGTGGCGCCGGGTTTGCGATGTCCGCTGTGTTAGGCGCTCCCGCGGGTGGTCCTGTTGGACCAGTGTTTCGCGGCAGTGCGACCGTCGCTGGATAGCTCTCGATGATCGTAGCGTTCGGATCTGGTAAGTCCCTGCTGGTTGGTCTTTCTGAGGCAGCGTTCAGGTCAATGGACGTAGCGCGAATCGTTGCGTTTGGATCGAAGGTTTGAGGAGCAATTAAAAGTCCGCCATCAAACGTGCAGAATTTCTGACCTTCGTCTGGAAACGTACGATTACACTTGGGGCAACTCTTCATCAGGAGGACCTCATTTAGTTGTACTTTGTGCTTAGTACTTTGTTCTTTGTTCGCTAGTGTGCGGTTTACTTGATAGCGTTTCGTTTAAACTGCGAACAAAGTACAAAGAACCAAGCACTAAGCTCTCTCAGATCAATTCGCTTTGGCTCTCGCCAGTTTTTGCGCGGCGCCGCTGTTTGCCGGATCGAGCTCCAGGGCGCGTTGATAGGCGCGCACGGCGTTCTCTTTCTGACGAGCTTTCAAATATCCGTCGCCGACACCTTCAAAACCAAACACACCAGCCAGGTCCTTTCGCTCACCCGCACCCGCCAGCGCTGAAGCGCGTTCGTAAGTGGCTTCCGCATCACTAAAGCGATCCATGCCGAGATAAGCGCGACCCAGCAGGTTGAAAGGTTGGAACGCACGCGAACTCACTTCGGTGGCTGACTTCAAGAACGGTTCCGCTTCCTGGTAACGCTTGTAAACCACGAGCATCCGGCCCATCAGCAGCAACGACGTCGGATTACGCGAATCGAGCTCGAGTGCACGTTTCAAAACAGGTTCCGATTGCGGCCAAAGCTGCTCTGCTTGTAAAGACTCGGCAATGAGGTTCAGCGTCGCCGGATCCTTCGCCAACTCGATCGCTTTCTGGTACAACGCCGGTGACTCAGAGGCCTTGCCGATCTTGTTCAGCACTCGAGCGAGATGCGCATAAGCAACGGCAAACTGCGGATCGAGTTCGATCGCTTTACGATACGAATGCTCAGTTTCGCTGTTGACGACTCCTCTCGTCTGAAGCGCGACTCCCAGACGGTCCCATGCGACTGCATTCTTCGGATCGAGTTGCACGGACCGGCGCGCAAGCGATTCCGCGTCGGCAAATCTCTTCGCGTTGTCACCGCCGGCTGCGCGGTTTTACCAGCAAAACGCTCAACGCGATGTGTGCGTCGGGTTCAAAGGGCGCCCACGCAACCGAATTGCGATACGCGCCTTCGGCATCGTCCCAGCGCTGCTGATCGAAGTATATGTTACCCAAACCATACGCCGCGCGAGCGTCACGTGCTTTCAGTCTAAGAATCTCTTTGTAAGCGGCTTCGGCGTCGGTGAACTGTCGCGCATCACGAGCCTCATTGCCCTTCTCGAGCAAATCTTCGATCCGCTCCGCGACTGCTGGTCTAACGCGTGTGTTGCCGGTCGGTCTGTTACCAGGTTTAGTTGACGTAGCAGTCGGGTTTGTTCGTCGTCTTCCTTTTACTCTCAGGATTCTTGGCTCTGAAGGTCGCGCCGCCAACATCCACTCCCACGTCCTGCGCGAGCGCTCTGGAAGCGCTTCCGGATAGAGCGAAACAGAGGCCGGCCACGACCAATCCGGCCCCGCGCAGTATTGCGTCAGCTCTCATCATTACTCTCCTAATGCTGTTTGGATTGCGAATATCGAGACTAACCTCGGTAACAATTTCGAATTACGAATTTCGGAATTCGAATTTTCCTTATGGATTGCTGAAGAACCACTGAGGGGGATTGTAGATCAGCTTTGCCGGATGAGCTAATTGGAACTCAATCCTGTATGAACCTACTATTTAAGGACCGCTCTTGACCAGTCGAAATCCCAAAAGTGCGTTCTTTGTCAACGGCGAAACAAATTGACGCCGACTCGAGGACACCGGCACTTCTGGATCAGCCGGATCGCTTACGTAACAAAGTCCTCGGATCGTTACCAGATCCTGTTGATTGCTCGGTATTACAGCCGTATTTCCCGGATAAACCGAGACCTTTGAAGACGTCCATTCCCAAACATTACCTATCAAATCAGTGACGCCCCATTGGTTCGCACCACCGGGACGCGAACCGACGGCGGCGGGAGTTGATTCTTTCAACACTGCCAACCCCGCGACCCACTCCGATCCCCATGGATAGAGATCCGCACGTGGACCGTTGCGCGCGGCGTACTCCCACTCGTCCTCGGTCGGCAACCGGTAGGTGACGCGGTCGCGTTTTGATCGCCAGGCCGCGAACGCCACCGCATCATCGACGGAAACGTTTACGACGGGCCACATCTCCTGACCAAACACCGGTTTGTTGTTGACCCAGTGAGATGGCGCGGGATGGTTTGTCGCAGCGACGAATGCTGCGTACTCAGTGTTGTTGACCTCGGTGCGGTCCATCATAAACGGTTGAACCGTAACCGAGTGCGCTGGAGTCTCCTCGGCTGGACCATTGTTTCTTCCCATCATGAAAGTGCCGGCGGGGATCGAAACCATTTCGGTTCCCGGAGGTGTTGCAGTTGGTGTCGGAGTCGGCCCGCCTCCATTGCCTGATACATATTTGAATATCAGGTAACCACTGATGCCCATGCCGGCGATTATGAAGACTGCAACCGCGGCTGCGATCAGAAACATTCGTGGGCTTTTGCGCCCGCGATCGAGATCAACTGTAATCGGCCTGCCCTGGATTACTGATGGACGAGCCACATTGTTTGGCGCGACGTTTGGTGATGCTGCGCCTTGCTGGACTCGCGTCGATTCCGGATCGACGGCCGGGGTTGAGGGACCCATGCTGCCCGAGAGACGTTCGAGGCGATCTTCGAGATCTTTCGCCTGCAGGGCCATGCGATCGAGCTTTTCCTGCTGCTCTTTGTTCTCTTCGCTCTCGTTCCTCGTCCTGCTGCGTTTATTCTAGGCGCGCTGACTGTGCCGATCGAGCGAGTCGAAGGCAACGCCCACATTAGTATCGTTCGAGATCGGCGCATGCGTTGTCGTGGGAAATAATCGGGAGGTTGCTCGTCGGCGGTGTCATCGAGGCGATCTTGCGATTCGGATCGACATCACCGTTTCGTCGCAAGGCAGCCGGCTACGGGCGCCGAGTCCAGTGCCGCATGCAGATCTTTCAGGAAAGTCGTCGAATTGAATCGATCCGCGCATCGTACTTCCTTTTCCAGTGCATGACGAACAACCGCCTCGATCGGCGGCGGCACTGAAACACCCATCGATTGGAAACTCGGCGGCGGCAGCGTCAGATGCTTCTTCATGATCGACGGAATCGAAGATCCTTTGAAAGGAACTTCGCCCGCAAGCATTTGATAGAGAATGATGCCGAGACTGTAGATATCAGCACGCGCATCCGGTTCGTCATCAGACCACTGCTCGGGAGCCATGTAAAAAGGCGAACCCATCAACCCGCTCGTTTGCGCCTGCACAAACGATCCGAGCAACTCGCCTGACTTGATCTTCGCCAGACCAAAGTCGAGGATCTTCAGGCCTTCCGCTACCGGCACATCGTCCTGGACCATGATGTTCAATGGTTTCAGATCGCGATGCACGATGTTCTGTCGATGGGCCGCACCAACTCCGGAAGCAATCGCGCTGATGAACTCCCACGCGCGTTGTGGCGGCATCGCTCCTTCAGTCGTGAGTATGATCTCCTGAAGCGATCGGCCCTTCACAAACTCCATCACCAGAAATGGCATCGTGCCCCGCACGACACCAAAGTCAGTAACAGCGATGATGTTCTGGTGGCGTATCGCTGCGGCGGCCAGTGCTTCCTGACGAAAGCGCGTGGTGAGCATCGGATCGTTACCAACGAGATCCGGCAGAATGACTTTTATCGCATGCGGGGTTTTGAGAAAGATGTGTCGCGCCTGAAACACGACGCCCATGCCGCCCTGCCCGAGACGACGTTCGAGCAGGTAGCGCCCATCGAGCGTCGGTTCACCCAAAAGGGACGGCGTTGTCTCATCACCATCCTGGGGACAGTGATTTATATCGTCGGGGTAGCAGCGCTTACAGGACGGGACATTCTTTCATCTATTCGGACCCAGACCGATTACACAGATTAGCACGGATCGATCCGTGATCTGTGATTGACGGATTACCGTATCACGACATTGACGAGCCGGCGCGGAACAACAATCACTTTCACCACCTCGTGACCGTCGATCAACGCCCGCACCTTCTCATCGGCAAGCGCCGCAGCGCGGAGATCTTCTTCCGAAACATCGGGCGACGCAATCACGCGTGATCGCAGTTTTCCGTTAACCTGGATCGGAATCTCCAGCTCTTCACGTCGCGCCAGCTCAGGATCGGCGACGGGCCACCTGGGCACTTCACTCAACAAACCGCCTGCGTGTCCCAGTCCTTCCCACATCTCTTCCGCGACGTGCGGCGCAAAAGGCGTAAGCATGATGACCAACGACTCGAACGCTTCACGCACCGCAAAAACATCCTCCGCTGACGCGGTTGCCGGATCGGCGTTGAAGTCGCTCAATTGATTGAACAACTCCATCAACGCAGCGACGCTCGTGTTCAAGTGCAACTGTTCAAAGTCACTCGTGATCTTGGCGATCGTCTGATGCGTCTTTCGTCCGCAATGCTCGCGCTTCTGGGCTAAACTCCTGCCGGCGGATCGACCATCCGCGAGTGGCAAGTCGCTCCTGCCAACGCCAAACCATCGTGTAAACGCGTCGCAAGAAACGAATGGCGCCTTCGATGCCCGTTTCGGACCAACGCAATTCGTTTTCTACCGGAGCAGCAAACAAAACGAACAGCCGGTCGCATCAGCGCCAAACGCTGCAATCATCTCGTCAGGATCGACTCCGTTGCCGAGACTCTTCGACATCGCTTTCCATTCGTCGGTGTCCGCCGACGCGATTCGTCACCATGCCCTGCGTCAACAACCGCTTCACTGGTTCGTCGAAACGTGACCATACCAATGTCGCGCATGAACTTGGTCCAGAACCGCGTGTAGATCAAATGCATTACTGCATGTGAGTCGCCACCGATGTACTGGTCCACCGGAGTCCACTGCTCGGCGATTTCCGGATCAAACGGCGCGTCTTCGTTATGCGGATCCAGGTAACGGAAGAAGTACCACGACGAATCGACAAACGTATCCATCGTGTCAGTCTCACGACGTGCTGGACCATCACACTTCGGACAGGTTGTGTTTACAAACTCCGGCACTCCCGCCAGCGGCGACTCGCCGGTTCCCGTGAAATCCGCTGCTTGTCGGTAACACAACCGGCAATTGCTCGTACGGCACCGGCACCATCCCGCACTTGTCGCAATAGACCACCGGCACAGGCGCGCCCCAGAATCGCTGACGTGACACACCCCAATCGCGAATGCGATACGTAACGGCAGCTTCGCCAAATCCGTTCTGCTTCGCATACTGCCGCCATCTCCGCGATCGCAACTTCAGACAGCTTGCCGCCCCAGTCGCCGCTATTGATCAGAACACCGTAATCGGTAAACGAATGTTTCATCTCCGCCGATGCGTCACCGGCGGTGGTCGGCATTGGTTCAGCGCAGTTATCTGATCGTGAGTCACCGGAGCGATCACCTGACGGATCGGCAACGAATACTTCTGCGCAAACTCAAAGTCGCGCTCGTCGTGAGCCGGAACACTCATCACCGCGCCGGTGCCATACTCCATCAGCACATAGTTCGCCACCCACACCGGAACGGTCTCGCCACTGAACGGATTGATCGCGAGCACGCCGGTGTTGAGTCCTTCCTTTTCTTCCTCGCCAGTTCGCGACCGGACGCCCGTTCGTTTCTTAACTTTCTCAGCAAACACTTCGATATCGCGTCTTAAGTGCGGAGCCTTCGAGCAACTCGGTCAAGCAACGGATGCTCCGCGGACAAGCACGACCGCGGTCGCGCCGAAGATAGTGTCGATACGCGTGGTGAACACACGAATCTTCTGGTCGCTGTCCTTTACTGCGAAGTCGATGAACGCGCCTTCGCTTCGGCCGACCCAGTCGCTCTGTCGTTTCAAGACTTTGTCGGGCCAACCGGCTTCGATCTGCTTGATGTCGGCGACGAGCTGCTCTGCGTAATCAGTGATGCGCAGAAACCACTGTTCGAGATCTCGCTTCTCGACCGGCGTACCACAGCGCCAGCAGACTCCTCCCGACGACTGTTCGTTCGACAGTACAGTCTCTTCTTTCGGACACCAGTTAACCTGCGACGCCTTTTTATAAGCGAGTCCGCGCTCCAAGCATCTTCAGGAAGAACCACTGGTCCCACTTGTAATACTCAGGCCGGTGCGCGGCGATCTCGCGCGACCAGTCGTAACTGATGCCGAGACGCTGCAACTGTCCGCGCATGTGCGCGATGTTTTCTTCGGTCCAGTCGCGCGGATTCACGCCACGTTTGATCGCAGCCTGTTCGGCAGGCTGGCCGAAGCTGTCCCAGCCGATCGGATGCATCACGTTGAAGCCCTGGAGACGCTTGAACCATGCGAGCGCGTCGCCGATGGAGTAGTTGCGCACGTGGCCCATGTGCAGGAAGCCTGATGGGTAAGGCAGCATCTCGAGCGCGTAGAATTTCTCGACGCGGATCGTCGTTTTGCGCGCTTCAAAAGCGCGGGTTTCATTCCAGCGCTGTTGCCACTTCTTTTCGATTTGTTCAGGAAAGTATTTTTCGTCCATAACGTTATCCAATCTTACTTAACACGTTTTACGCAGACACAAAAGCGTCGTGCTTTGATTGATTGAAGTTGAGGTTGGAATCGCCGCTCCGCCAGAAACGCGCTATATCGCGCGGCGCAGAAGCGGCACCGTTAGGACGAGGTTGGTGAAGGTTTCGAAAACATTGATGGATTTTAACAGCTCGGGTACAGCCTGTCTATCGATGTTCTTCTTTGCAGCCCTTGCGCCTTTGCGCGATGATTTACCGCAAAGGCGCCAAGACAAGACTAAGAAACAAACGATCGCAACATCGCTAGGTTCTTCAGATCGGCGCGCGGATCGTCGTAAGGAGTTTCCAGAATAAAGGCGGCGTGTTTGAGTTTTGGGTGCTGTGCGACGCGTCGCAGGGCGTCGGTCGCCGATGTGGCCTTCGCCGATGTGCCAGTGACGATCGACGCGCGAGTTGTAGACGGCGCGTGAGTCGTTGAAGTGAACGGCCCGGACGTTCTTGAGTCTTCACAGTTTTCTGCACTCTCTGAAGCAGTGCTTCGAGACCGTCTTCTTCACGAATGTCATAACCTGCTGTGAAGGCGTGCGCCGTGTCGAAACAAACACCGAGCGGAAGCTTCGGGCAAACGCGCATGATCACTGTCGAGATGTTCGAAGCGGTGACCGATGCAGTCGCCTTGTCCCGCAGTGTTTTCGAGCAGAATACGAAGCGATGCCGAACTTCAGTCCCTTGCACGCGATCTGCAAACTCGCCGCGCAGAGCGCAATGCCGTCAGCTTCGCACGCGCCACGCGCACTTCCCGGATGGACCACCAGATAATCGACACCCAAAAGCAACGCGCGCTCAACTTCTTCTCGAAACGACTCACGCGACTTTCTGCAGGAACACATCATCGACGGCCGCGAGATTCACGAGATAGTTGCAGTGGATCAAAACTGGTTTGAGTTTGTGTAGCTTTCGTGTTTTTCGAAACAGAAGAACGTCTTCGACTGTGAGCGGCTTCGCCATCCATCCGCGCGGATTGCGCGAGAAGAGTTGCACGGTGTCGCAGCCAGTTTCTTTTGCGACGATCAGCGCGTTGTGAACTCCACCCTTGATAGGTGCGTGAAATCCGATTCGTGGCATCGTTTCAGTTTCTTCTACCTCGCGTGCGCATCCATCACGCGCAACATATTTCCACCAAGGATCTTATTGATCGTCGTTTCAGAGTAACCTCGACTTAAGAGTTCGCTGAGTGAGGTTCGGCAGCTCCGCCACTGTCGCAAGATCCGAAGTCGTGATCTGCACGCCATCGAAATCAGATCCGATCCCACATGATCCACTCCCACCAGCTTCACGATGTGATCGATGTGATCGACTATGCGCGAAACGTTGACCGGCGGCAATCGTCGCGCATACTCGCGCGCCGCACACGATCGCGTGCAATCTTCTTGTGAACTGCACTGCCCGGTTCCGCCGCTGACGCTTCCTGGACCATCGGCGTCGATCTCCACGTCAACCTGTTTCTTTTTCTGACTCCAACCCGGCTCGAGATGTTCCGGATAAAAGATGACGTTAACAACTCCGCCTGTGTTCGCTAGCGCACGAATCATCTCATCAGTCAGATTTCGCGGCACATCGGCAATCGCTCGGCACGCCGAGTGCGTCGCTACTACGGGCGCAGTCGAAGTGTTAACGATGTCCCAGAACGTTGGGTCAGAAACGTGCGAGACGTCGATCATCATTCCCAAACGATTCATCTCGCGCACTACGCTTTTGCCAAATTCATTAAGCCCACGCGTCCGGCCCACGTCGTCGCCAGAAGATCCGGCCCAACTCGTGCTGATGCTCCACGCCGGCGACATGTAACGCACACCCATGATCGTAATAGCGTTGAACATTCTCGAGGCGTTCGTCGATCGCGTAACCGCCTTCGAGTCCCATCAGCGCCGCCATTTTTCCGTCTTTGACCGCGCGCGCGGATATCATCGCCGGAAGTCGCCAGAGCCCATGTCTCCGGGTGTTTTTCGGCCAACGCGCGCACGACCGCGATCTGATCATCAGCCCGTTTCATCGCCCGCGCGCCGGTTTCGCCGAACAACTGCGGCTCGACCCAGATCGAGAAAAACTGTGCGTCCAAGCCGCCGGCCTTCGCGCGTACGGCGTCAAAATGGCCGTCGTCGAGTTCCTGTTGCAAGTCAACTTGCTCGTCCAGCAGCCGTTGCGCGGTGTCGGCGTGCATGTCGATAGCGATGGCGCGCTGGTGGATTGAAAGTGGGTCGTTATTGGTCGTTTCAGTCGATGGAGAGCTTTGATTAGTTTGGTTCATTTTTTGACCAGATTTGCAGGCTGGAAACATTAGAAGCAAATAAAACACAACACGAGGCAAGCGTTCTTGCCAAGCGAACTGTGACTAATGTATTGTGCGGTTTCTGGCATCCACTCAGCGCATTTAAAAAGGACCGAGTTCCCAAGTTTATGGTCTGCGGCAACGGTGACGGCCCGCCCCTGATCCGATTATTACCCTAAGGAGTAAAATAATATGTTCTCAAAAGACGGCAAAGTAAAAGACGTAAAGACACCACGCATTTGTCGACGTCGTTTGGCATGATGGTGAATTCATTAATTGGAACGACGCGAGGGTGCATGTGATGTCGCACGTGCTTCATTACGGGTCCAGTATTTTTGAGGGCATTAGATGTTACGCCACGAATCAAGGTCCGGCTGTGTTCCGTCTGCGCGAACACATGCAACGCTTTCTTAACTCCGCCAAGATCTACCGCATGGACCACCCGTGGAAGCTCGATCAACTGTGCGACGCTGCTGCTGAAATGGTGCGACGCAGCGGGATGGACCAGTGTTACCTGCGACCGATCCTGTTTCGCAGTCTCGACGAAGACAATCCCGCATTCGGCGTGAACCCGTTTCCCAATCCACTCGCCTGCTATATCGGCGCCTGGGACTGGGGCAAGTATCTCGGTGATGAAGCGATCGAACAGGGTGTGGACGTTTGCGTTTCCACCTGGAACCGTCTGACTCCGAACTCGATGCCGGCCATGGCGAAGAGCGGCGCAAACTACATGAATTCGCAGCTCATCAAGATGGAAGCACTCTTAAACGGCTTCGCCGAAGGCATTGCGCTCGACGACCGTGGCTACGTTTCCGAAGGCTCCGGCGAGAACATTTTTCTCGTCACCGGCGACGTCGTGTTGACTCCGCCGCTCTCGTCTTCGATCCTGCCCGGCATTACGCGCGACAGCGTGATCCAAATCTGCCAGGAACTCGGCATTACTATTAAGGAGCGCACGATTCAACGCGCCGCTCTTTACGTCGCCGATGAGCTCTTCTTTACCGGCACAGCGGCTGAGGTCACTCCAATTCGTTCCGTCGACCGGATCACCGTCGGCAATGGTGGACGCGGCCCGATTACGACGAAAGTCCAGAAACTCTTCTTCGAAATCACCAAGGGTGAACGGCCTGCGCCCGGCGATTGGCTCACCTATGTGAACAAGAAAGACGTCTCTTCGACGCCTCAAGGTTTCGCTCCTCGGAGCCTTGAAACTTCGACCGAAGACACTGCGCCCATTCTTTTCCAGGCCGCTGCCCGCGATTAATCAGCGTTTTGCATTGAAAAACCACAGATTGCGCGACGCCGCGTAGTCTGTGGTATATTCTTTTTCGGCGTCGTTCCAAGGGCGCCAGTTCCAAAGGCCCCGCGCCCCTTCCCGCGCAGAGTTTCCTAAAACCACCTCTTTCCAAGTCCCCGAAAGGTTTCACTACGTCTAATGGCCGTGAGAATTGACGACTTATTGAAAGTGGCGTGTGGTCATGCCGCTTCCGATCTGCACCTCAAGGTGGGCGCATTCCCGGTAATGCGCATTGGAGGCGAACTGCATCCGGTCCAGGACGCCCCGCGTTTGAAGCCCGAAGACACGCTGGACATGGCGTTTTCGATGATGTCCAACCGGCAAAAGCAGCGGTTCAAAGAGGTTTCAGAGGTCGACATCGGCTACGGAGTTTCCGGTCTCGGACGATTTCGCGCCAACATCTTTCAGCAGCGCGGCACGGTGAGCATCGTCCTGCGCGTCATTCCCGACCACACCAAAAGCACGGCACAACTCGGTCTGCCACCAGTGATCGACAAGATCGCTGAAGAACGTCGCGGTCTGATTCTCGTCACCGGCTCCACCGGTTCCGGAAAGTCGACGACGCTCGCTGCGATGATCGACACGATCAACTCGACGCGCAGCGGACATATCGTCACGATCGAAGACCCGATTGAGTTCTTACATCGCGACAAGCAGTCGTTTGTAACGCAACGCGAGGTTGACGTCGACACTCGTTCCTTTGCGGACGCACTACGTGGTGCGCTGCGTCAGGATCCCGACGTGATCCTCGTCGGCGAAATGCGTGACCACGAAACGATCGAAACCGCATTGACGGCCGCCGAAACAGGTCACCTCGTGCTTTCAACCTTGCACACGTTAGACGCGACGGAAACCATCACGCGTATCGTGTCGTCATTCCCGTCGCATCAGCAGAAAACGGTGCGCCTCCAGTTGGCAGGTATTTTGAAAGCCGTAGTTTCCATGCGACTCGTGCGTGCCGCCAAAGGTGCGGGCCGCGTGCCGGCGATCGAAGTGCTTGTATCGACGGGCTTCATTCGCGATCACATCATCAATGAAGAAAAAACCTACATGATTCGCGAAGCAATCGCGGCGGGAACTTCACAGTACGGCATGCAGACCTTCGATCAATCGCTGTTTCAACTGCTTCAGTCGCGGCTCATCACGCAGGAAGAAGCGCTGCACAACGCTACGAACGCCGACGAATTCAAGATGCGAATCTCAGGCATCTATTCAAAAGACGACGGGATGAGCTCGCACATGACGACTCCAGCCATCACCCCGCCTCCCCCGGCGAGCAAAGAAACTGAGAGCATCTTCGTCAAACATTAATTCACACGCATACGCCGCATGACCCGGACGCCGGTACGCCAGTCTTCGTTGATGTCGAAACGATAGATCTCGATGTCGTGAGAGATACAGCGTGCGAGTGTCGAGAATGACGGATGCACGCGCAACGTTGGCGCGACGAGATAAACGAGTGGCGGTTCGTCTTTGATCTTCTTGTTGCCGAAAAGCTTCGCTTTAGCGATGTGACCTCGACGTCGGTGCGCCTCGACGCGTCGCCAGTAGTCGGCGCCTTGTAAGACGTGCTCGCGATCTTCCGAGGCTTTCAACTCGATCACGACCAGGCGACCGTCCTGACGCAACGCCAGGAGATCGATCGGCCTGATTCCGAGCTTTCCGCTGTGCGCGGTGCGGAACTGCGCATGAAGCGGTGCGATGATCAAGCCGGGATCCAGTTTCGTTATGTCACGCCGTAGTAGCGATTCGAGCCACGCTTCAGTCGCCGTACGATAAAACGCGTGACGGTGATCGCACGTCGACGCTGACCGGTGTTCACGCAGATCGCGCAACAGGTCCTGCCAGTCGCGCCACGACGATTCATCGAGCAAACGCCGCCGCGAACTGTCGACTCCAAACCAGACTCTTTCGACTCCGAGTAGTGCGCGCACGCGGGCAAAAGGCAAGCCGAAGTATCTTAATGTCTCACCGTGACGGGAATGTACGACGTCTATTGCTTCCGGTGCCTCTGCAACGATCGTCTGTGTCTGCTCACTCATAACAGCCGCGGGAACGCGTGGAAAGCGTCCAAGTTTCCTCGTCCATAACTCCTCCCGTTCCGGACACGACAACGGCGACAACGTGCGTAGATCATCGTCCACGACGAGGACTGTGATGACGTTCTTCAAACTCTCTCGCAACAGAGCGACGCGATAGCACGTCGACTTCGCAAGATCTTCGGGAACGATCAGCCACAGTTGCTCGACAAAAGGGGATCGCACGCGATCTCGCGTCCGGGTAAACCACAGCAGTGCCGACGATACGAGCGCATCGACTGACGATGCGTTACTTGAAATCACTGGTCCGGTGACCGCGATGCGTTGACCTTTCCAACGCAACAGAATGCGTGCGTAACGACCTGGCTGTCCGCGACGCGTGCCGGGGCTTAACGCGCAACGCTCGACAGTGGTTTTTGGTTGCCATTCGCAAACGAGTTGCGCAAAACGATCGCAGCGGACCTGCCGCGCGGCGCGAATCGTGGTGGCGATGGCTGTCGCTGAGGCACGTGGGACCAGTTCGAGTAACGGTTGTTCAGCACCGAACCGGCGTGACGCTTGAAACACAAGTGTCTCGCCATTCCAGTGCCAACTAAGAATGCGCCACGTGCGTGTGCCCTTCTCGGTCCAACATGAAAGCACGAGATGATCGTGCGAAAGCGTTACGTCGATTTCCGATCTTAGCAACGCATGCGATTGACCGTTACCTGAAACGAACAGCCACTCCGCGTGCTGGCGAAGCAGTGCGGCAATTTGGTGTCTGGCAGTCTCACGTAAGGCGTGAGTTGTGAGGCGTTGCAGCATCGCGTGAGGAAAAGGGTTCCCGCAAAGGCACCTCGTCATTGATCATTTGTCATTGGTCATATTCCATTTGTCATTTAAATCGGGTTTCTCTTTAAAATGAAAAATGACAAACGACAAATGATCAATGCCAAGGGGTCTTTGCGCCTTTGCGGGAAACTGCTCTTTTGCGTCTTAACTTCTACCTTGTGCTACCATTTTGGTCAACATGAAGAACGTTTATCTCGCAGGGGCAGTACGAACGCCGATCGGCAAGTTTGGTGGTACGCTGCTGTCGTGGTCGGCAGCAGATCTCGGTGAGTTGGTCGCGAGTGAAAGCTTGCGCCGCGCCGGATTGGCTCCCGAACAAGTTACCGAATCCATTTGGGGTTGTGCGCGCCAGGCTGGTGGTGGACCAAACGTCGGCCGCCAGATCACGTACCGCGCCGGAGTGCCGGAAACAGTTCCGGCGTACACGGTCAACCAGGCCTGCGGTTCCGGATTGAAAGCGATCATTCTCGCCGCCCAGGAGATCATGCTCGATCGCGCCGATGCAGTACTCGCAGGGGGTACTGAGAGCATGTCGCGAGTTCCCTATTTCGCTGAAGGCGCTCGTTGGGGCATGCGAATGGGTGATTCGCAACTCATCGACGGCATGTATCGCGACGGCTTCAGCGATCCTTTGTCTGGGCTTGTTATGGGTGAGACCGCGGAGAATCTTGCGCAGCAATATGAAATTTCCCGCATCGAGCAGGATGAGTTTGCATTGCGATCGCAACAGAAAGCGCAGGCAGCAATCGAGTCCGGCAGGTTCGACGATGAAGTGATGTCTTTCAAAGTCGGAGGCCCAAAGGCTCTTAGAACTTTTGCTCGCGACGAACATTATCGCGCGGGAACGACACTTCAGGATCTCGCAAAACTGCCGCCGGTTTTCTCAAAAGAAGGCACAGTCACTGCCGGAAACTCATCAGGGATAACGGACGGCGCAGCAGCGCTCGTCGTGCTCAGCGACGTTGGTCTGAGACAATCGGGCGCAACACCGCAGGCACGCATCGTCGATTACGAAATTACCGGCGTCGCACCCGAGATCATGGGCATTGGACCAGTGCCGGCGATTCGCGCGCTTCTTAAACGGCAACAGCTCACCCTGGACCAGATCGACTTGATCGAGTTGAACGAAGCGTTTGCCGCACAAGTGATCGCCTGCGATCGTGAGCTGCACTTTGCGGCCGATCGTTTGAATGTCAATGGCGGCGCGATCGCGTTGGGCCATCCGATCGGTTGCACCGGAGTTCGCATTACCACGACGCTGGTTCATGAAATGCAAAAGCGAGAGGCGAAACTCGGACTTGCAACTCTCTGCGTAAGCGGCGGCATGGGTTTGGCTCTGTTGCTGGAACGAGTATGAAATACGCGCGCGCCAACCGCAGCGCGTTGCTGTTGCTTTCTTGTTGTTTCGTCGCGATTACTTCGTGCCGCACGGCGACCGAGCCCACGCCAAACGAGACGCCCGCAACCGACACCGTCGTCTCAACCACGCCTCCATTCAAAACCAAAGAACCCGAGCAATACTCCGCAACGCGGACGATCACGACGTTCGGTACGAACGGCGAGAAACGTGTCGAGAGCAAGCTGATCGGAAGAGATGGTCTAATACGGCGCGAGGAATCGGCGTCTCAGCAGACGCGAGTTGTTTATCTTGATTCGCCGGAAGGCAGATTCATCCTGTGGCCCGAGCAAAAAATCTATGCAGCTCAGGAAGGCGATTCGGCCACGCTGCCGCCGTCGGAAACGGAAGAAGACTCGCCCGATCGCCTGTTGCACATCGAACCCCGTGTCACTACTTATCAGTATCTTGGGACGGACACCGTCGCCGGACGTGAGGCCGCTAAATACCGCGTAGTTGTTAACAGTTCGCTTACCGAGAACGTCAACGCTAATGAGACTTTGATCTGGATCGACAATGCCCTGGACATGCCGATTAAGTCGGAAATGAAATCGCGCGACGGCGTTGTCGTCGTAACAGAGTTGACAGACATTAAGGTGCCGCCCGACAAACAACTTTTTCAAATCCCCGCCGGCTATGAAAAGATTCCCTTCAGCGCGCTTCAGAAGCAACTCAAGGCACGCGAATTGAATCCCTGAGTCGCTGCCCTGGAATAGATAGAAAGGCTTTCGAATGAAAAACAGGTTTTTTAACTTCGCACTTATATCAATCGCAGTTCTCGCCCTGCTGCAAATTAACGCCGTCGCGCAGACTCGCGGCCGCAACACAGCCGCCGCGGCGAACCTGATGGAATCGCTGCCAAAGTCGGACGCAGTGGTCCAGGTGAAGATGAAACAGCTCTTTAACGAAGCGATGCCGCGCATCCTTGCCAACAATCCCGCGAGGATGACGCAAGTGAACGACTCCGTTGAAAACTTCAAGACGCGAACCGGCCTTGACCCGCGCATGTTCGACGAAGTCGCTGTTGGTGTCCGCTTCACCTTCCCGGGCGAAGGAACAGCGAAAGCCAACACAGTAGCGCTGGCGAAAGGCGCATACAATTCAGCGGCAATGATTACGGCCGGCAGTGTTGCGGTGAATGGTAAGTTTCGTCAGGAAAAATATAAGGACAAGACGATCTACGTTTTCACGCTCGATGAAAACATAACCGTCCTCGGCGTGTTTGATTTCCGTATCAACGAACTCGCCGTGCTGCCGCTCGATACGAACACGCTGGCACTCGGCGATTCGACGAGCATCCGATCGCTGATCGACGCCACGCGCGCTTCCAAACGCGCGAATGCCGAATTGATCGCTCTGGCGAGTCGGGATCCGAACGCAGTGATTGGCTTCGGCGCAAATATGTCGGAGCAGTTGGTTAGCAGCGTCGATGCGATCGGCAATGCTCCGATCGCCGCAGAACTAGCCAAGCTTCGTCACGTTTACGGTTCGGTCGGAACGACGGAGAAAGACCTCGAGCTGTTTATCGGAGCACGTGCAATGAACGCGGCAGCGGCGAGCAACCTTGGAGAAATGTTGCGAGGGTTGCAAGAGCTTGGCTCGTTCTTTGTGGGACGAATGTCAGGTGCGCGAGGCGTGCTGGCGAAAAGCGCGTTGACGAACCTGAAGATCGTGAACAACGCAGAAGAGTTACAAATTCGCACGGCAGTACCATCAGCAGATGTTGGTCCACTGATGGGTAATTAGAGCTTAGCTGAATCATTGGTCATATATCATTTGACATTTTTCATTTGTCATTAGAAACGCTCTGGCGTACCGGGTTCTATTTTCTGTCAGTGACAAATGAAAAATGTCAAATGATATATGACCAATGCTCCGCTCCAACTATTGCGGGAAGTTTGGGAAACCACCGGGTAACGGCTGGGCAGCGGGCTCAGCCGCATCCAAACGCGTCAGCACCTCGGTGTAAATCCTGATCTTGCCATCGCGTTCCATACGCTGGCGCGCTGCGGTGATGAAATCCGCAAACACCTGGGTTTGACGATCGCCTAACATCTTCTGCTTGATGCGCTCACGGTCGGCATTGAACAACGCCATGTTGGCGTTGTCGCGCTTGACGAGACCGAGGATCACCCACTTGTCGTCAAGCTTGACGGGCGTCTTCGTAATCTCTCCGTCCTTTAAGTTGTAGATCGCATCGTCAAGCAGTTCGCTCGCTCCGGCCTTGTCGAGTGTCGACTCGCGTTTGTGTCCTTCCACAAGCCCGGAATCGAACCCTTCCCGTTCACCGGCGGCCTTGAGGTCGCCTGGTCCAGTCAACCCGGCGATCAAGTCCCTGGCCTTCTGCTCGATCTGTTCCTTCGCGCGTTGTTGTTTGACGTCGTCAGCGACTTTCGTCTTCACTTCGTCGAATTCCGGAATGCGCGGATCCTTCTTATCGAGGAGCATCGGGATCGCAAAACCGTCTTTGACGCCGGTGACTTCACCAATGTCATTGGCGTTGTTCAGTGACGCTATTGCGCCTTCGAACTGTTGATTCACGCCGACGTTCGGTACATCGTCGCCAGGCTTGATGAAGGCGGTTTCGCGAACCATGTCGGCCGGAGTCATGTTCGCTTCGGCGGCGTATTCCTGGGCCACCTTCTGCGGATCTTTAACTTCCTTCAACTTGTTGTGGATCTTCTGCGCGAGCTGGAAGGCCACGCCATATCCGCGACGGTTGCGCAGCGATACGAGCAATTCCGGTTTCGCTTCGGCGAAGGTTTTCGGAACCGACTCACCACGACGGAGAATGTAGAAGTTCCCATCGTAACGAATCGGAACGTCAGTCACGTCGCCCGGCTGCATATCCGCCATGCGATCGTAAAGGCTGTGTACCTTGTTTGGGTTCTTCTTGAAAGGCTTGAGAAGGAAGCCGTTGTTTCTGGCAGTTGTGGGATCTTCGGACTGGCCCTTGGCGGCTTCGGTGAACGCCGCTTCAGTTGCCTTACCATCTGGACCACGTAACTTCGCAATCAGATCCTTCGTTTTTTGATCTACCTCCGGATCGAGATCCTTGCGCGCAACCTTCAAAAGGATCTGTTGGATCTTTATGCCCGCTTCCTTGTACTGTGGCGCTAGCCCGTCATACTCCGTCTTTAAATCGGCGTCGGAAATCTGGAGCTTGGAACCAGCCTTTTCAGTGTTGACAAAAATGTACCGAACTTTCTTCTGCGGCTCGAGGAAGCGATAGTCGGTTTTGTGACTCTCGAAATAGCTGCGCAGATCTTCGTCACTCGGTTGAATCTTCTCGGCAAGCTTAGCTTCTGTCAGCGAGATGTAGCTGACATCAAATGTCGTATTGCGGCGACGAAACTCTTCCTCAATTTCCTCATCGGAAACATTCACGCTCGCATTCAGAAACGCTTCCAGCTTTTGACGCGAGATAGCGGCCCGCATCTCGTTTTCAAACTTATCAATGTCGCCGTATTGGTCCTTTATCTGCTGCTTGTACTTCTCGACATCAACCTTGCCTGTGTCGTCTTTAAATCGCTCCCGAATCTTGTCGGCGATCTCGACATCACTGGCCGCAAGTCCGAGCCTCTCAGCTTCTTCTAACATGACGTACGTGCTAATTAGGTCTTCGAGGACGGCGCGATTGCCGAACTGGGCCATTATTTGGGCGCCGAACTGAGCATACCTTTGCCTCGCGCGCGAGAGGTCGGCGACGGTGATCGAATTCGACCCGACTTTTGCGACCGTTTCCGTGTTTCTGGAGGGGTCGATGCTGCTGGCGGAGCGGCTGGGAGCATAGAAAAAGATCAAGCTTATGGCCAGCAGAAAGGCGAAGCCGAGAATGACAAAGTTACGCGTTCGTTTGAGTCGTCCGAGTTGTTTGAGCATGATTTAGTACCTTTCAGGCGAAGGGCGGATTGTAAGGGACACGCAGGAATACCTGCAACTCTGAGCGAGATCCGTCTTTCTCTAACCCGCCGAAGAGCTGATTAGCCAAAACAAGATTCAGATGCTATTTTACTGCCCCGAATGGATTCGATTAGCAGTGTATCGTGGCTCTGGGTCGGTTTTAGTGTATTTATCCTGATCATGTTGAGCCTCGATCTTGGGCTCTTCAACCGCAAAGCTCACACAATCAAGTATCGCGAAGCGTGGATCTGGAGTGGCGCCTGGGTCACGCTGGCGATGATCTTCGCCGGACTCGTTTTTTACTATCTGGGAAAGCAGCGCGGACTCGAGTTCGTCACTGGCTACCTCATCGAGCTGTCGCTTTCGGTCGATAACCTGTTCGTCTTCCTGCTGATCTTTTCCTACTTTAAGGTACCCGCACGGTTCCAGCATCGCGTCCTTTTCTGGGGTGTGATGGGCGCCCTGGTCATGCGCTTGACGATGATCTTTATCGGCGCGGCGCTGATCCAGCGGTTTCATTGGATTATTTACATCTTTGGGGCTTTCCTGGTCTACACCGGCATCAAGATGTTCCGGCAGGAGGAAATTGACATCCATCCGGACCAAAACCCCGTTGTTCGTCTGGTGACCCGGTTTCTTCCGATCTCTAAGTCGTACGATGAAGAGAAGTTTTTTACCGTTCAGAACGGAAAGCGAATCGGTACGCTGCTCCTGCTCGTCCTCATCGTAGTGGAGGTTACCGACCTCGTTTTTGCCGTCGATTCGATTCCAGCCATCTTCGCCATCACGCGGAACACCTTCATCGTTTACACCTCTAACGTGTTTGCGATCCTGGGTTTACGCTCGATGTACTTCCTGCTGGCTGGAGTGGTTGAGAAGTTTCGCTACCTGCGATACGGACTGGCCATTGTTCTCACATTTATCGGGATAAAAATGCTCATCGTTGCCCTGGGGCTGCACATTCCGATCTGGTTTTCGCTGGCCTTCGTCGCCACTGTCCTGCTGGGTTCCGTAGCTGCCTCACTGCTGTTTCCGGCGGGGGAAGACTCCAAAATTGAGGTCGATTTACCTCCGGATTTTGATTCCCCCAACGATTAGCCTCAAAAATTGATGTAATACATCGATAAACATGCTTGAACCGCCTTCGGACGTGTGTTAAATTCCAAGCCGGTAGTGTTGCCGCCAGGAAAACGGTGGGTTTTCGCCCCCGACACCAGATAGGACTCACACCCAGAACGTCGCGGCTCCGATAGTGCCTTAAAACCGCACGAGCTCAATTGTTCACGGCTCCTCTTTCCTAGTCGATCAGCCAATGGTTGCCAATAGAACCAGTCGTTTTGCCTTTGATTGGTGGATTATCCAGAAGCGTTTTCTCTATCTGGTGATCGCCATTTTCTTCGTCTGCGCCATGGGCGTAGGGGCGGCGGTTTACGTCAAGATTTACGGAAATCCGTTCAAGAGCCTCGTCGATATCAAGCACCCGTCCGGCGCCAGGTTCGTCTCGTTCGAAGGAGACGTGCGGGTTATCCGGGCGGCCACCCGCGAAGTGATCGCCGCCAGCGCCGAAACAGAGCTGTACCCCGGCGACACGGTACAGACCCAAGCGAACGGACGCGCCCGTATCAATCTGGCCGACGGCTCGACTCTGCTCGTCAAACCGAACAGCACCATCATCGTGCGCGACAACGCCAAGGGCGACGACGGCAAGAAAACGAACGTCCACGTCCTGGTTAACAGCGGTCAACTGTCGGTTCGCACTGAACAACAAGCTGACGGCACGACCAACGTCGTCGAAACACCCAAGACAAAGAGCGCGATGGGTGAACAGACGAACGCAAGTTTCGGCGTCAACCCGGAAGGTACTGAAGAAATTCGCGTCGCGACCGGTGTGATCGAAACGACAAACGCCGCCGGCGACAAAGCGTCGATTCGCGGCGGTGAGTACGTTGCGGTAAACAACTCCGGACGCCTCGCGCCAGCGCAGAAGTTGCTCGACGTTCCGCAACCAGCAACGCCGCACGATCTCGAAAAAGTTTTCGTGGGAAACAACGGCGCCGCAAACGTACCGTTGAAATGGCAGCGGCCCCAGTCGGGCACTCCGGCTTACTACCGCGTTGAAGTTGCGACGTCGCCGTTCTTCGTTACGGACGGAAAAGTAATCGAACGCGATCAATTGGTCGCGACGGAGTTAGGAGCCACTGATTTGCGTCCCGGTGTTTACTTCTGGCGCATAAGGGCAACGGCGGCGAGTGGTCAGGTGAGCGACTGGAGCGATCCGCTCAAGTTCATCGTCGCGACACGCGGCACGGGTTCACAGGTTACCGTTTCAGGTTTGTCTTCCGAACTCCTGGGTGGAAGTCTTTATCTTATTCGCGGACGCGCAGAGCCCGGCACAACGATACGCTGCGGTGGACGCGAAACGATCGTCGCCACTGACGGAACATTCCAGGTTCAGATCAGTGCCGCGCGAACGGCGCGAGAGGTTACTGTCGAAGCACAGGATCCCCGGGGCAACAGCAGTCAGTACAAAGTTGCACTTTCCAGCCGCGCAGCACGCGGCGATTAGTAAGGACCAGCAGAGCATGTCGAGTCACGTAATTCTATTGACGGACGCTCACGAAGCACCTGCCTACGAGTTGATCGAGGCGTTGCGCGCTGCTGGTGTGAAAACGCTGATCGAAGGTCTGCGTGAAGTTGAAGTCGAAGTTGCACTCGCGCAGCAGAAGAAACGTAACGCCGCGCCTTCCGATATTCCGCCGCCGCTGGCTGTGTTGTATGAAGTCGTTCCGGGTGCGGACCTGGTCGAACTTCACACGGCGATCGATCACGCGCGGGCGTTTTGGCCCGGAGCGCCGTTGGTTGCGTGCCGCCGTCATACGAACGGATACCAGAGTCTGAATCTTCGCAGTCTTGATAGCCCGACGTTGAGGCGTCTCGGCTTCCTGGCCGTCGCCGACAAGTCGGGCGATCTGCCGGCGCTGCTTCGTGAGATCGAAACAAACGGAAGTGCCGAGTTGGCGATGGACGAACCGGAAGAGGTTCCTGCCGAAACCGAATCGTCCTCATTACCGTCAAAGATCAAAGCGAGTCATTTGCGCGCCGCTTTCGATCTCGTCGCTTCGCTGCACTTCATCAGCGATCAGAATGGCGCCGCCAACAGCGCGTTGGCCGGGCTCGAACGACTCGTGCGCGCCGACCGCTGGGCCATCTATCTCTTCACAGAAGGAAAAGGAGCCGAAGCTTCGCGACTCGAAGCGGTCGCGGTCAGAAAACCCGGACAGCCAAGCAGCGTTAAGTCGGAAGAAGAATGGCGACGACGACTGACCGGCGAATCGGATCTGCCGTTGGGCTCCGAAACTCGATCGGCGAAACGTGCTGCCGCTGGAATGGGCATCGTTAAGAAGAAAGAGCGCGGACAGTTCGTCGTCGCGGTGCCGTTGATCTGTGGCGAGCGAATACTCGGCGTGCTCGAAGGAATTCGCAACGCTCCAAACTCACACGCTTTTAAGAAACCCGAAGTCGCACTACTTGATTCACTGTCGCTACCGATCGCTTCGGCACTCGCGAACGCGGTGCGTATCGCTGAAGCCGAACGTCTCTCGCAGACCGACGATCTAACCAAGCTGCACAACGCGCGCTACCTGCGACAGTTCCTGCTGAACGAGATCCGTCGCGCACGTCGTTACAAAACGAGCGTGGCCGCGCTGTTCATCGACCTCGACGACTTCAAACACGTCAACGACAAACACGGGCACCTGGTCGGATCCCATGTCTTGATGGAAATGGCGGCGGTGATTCTGTCGTCCATCCGCGACACTGACGCGGTTGCTCGTTACGGTGGTGACGAGTTCGTCATCGTCCTGCCTGACACGGGAACGGAACTGGCGGGCCAGGTTGCCGAACGTATCCGGCAGAAGATCCTCAGGTGCGTGTTTACCGGCGGACGCCGCTTGCAACTCTCAATGACGGCCAGTTTCGGTGTAGCTGCATTTCCGAAGCATGCATCCTCGCCGCAACAGCTCATCGCCTGCGCCGACACGGCCATGTATGAAGCGAAAGCTGCGAACAAGAACTGCGTGCGATTTGCGGCTGACCTCGCTACCTCGCGCGAGCCGGTCGTACCTGACTTCGTCACGCTCGACACCGACATCGAAAACCTTACTTCGGTCTAGAACTCGGATTTATAGATCAGTTCAGGTTTTGTACTAGCTGGACGGCGATAACTAGTGTAAAGTTTCCCGTTTACGGGTCGCCCGTCTCAGTGTATTGTAGGAGGTCGGACGTGTTCGTGCGTTGTTGCCGCCGATCCCACCCGAAGTTCCAAACTACAACCACGGGAAGTGAATAAGTCTAGTGGCTTTTAAATCTATCTTCAGTCTGTTTTCCAGCGATTTGGCTATCGATTTGGGAACGGCGAACACCCTGGTCTATGCGAAGGGACGTGGCATTGTCGTCTCGGAACCTTCAATCGTCGCAATTAATAAAGTAACCAACCAGGTTGAAGCCGTGGGCCGAGATGCCAAAGACATGTTGGGCCGAACCCCCGGAAACATCGTCGCGATCCGGCCAATGAAAGACGGCGTCATCGCCAACTTCGAAGTGACTGAGAAGATGTTGCAGCACTTCATCCGCAAGGCCCATAACGGAAAAACGTGGGTGAGCCCGCGCGTCGTCATCGGAATTCCTTCAGAGATTACCCAAGTCGAACGGCGCGCCGTTGAAGACTCCGCTTACCGGGCCAAGGCTTCGGAGGTCTACCTCGTCGAAGAAGCGATGGCCGCGGCGATTGGCGCTGGTCTTCCGATCACCGAGCCACACGGCAACATGGTGGTTGACATCGGCGGAGGTACGACGGACATCGCGGTGATCAGTTTGAGCGGCATCGTCTACTCACGCGCCGTGCGCGTGGCCGGCAACGAGATGGATGAGGCGATCATTCAGTACATCAAGAGGAAGTACAACCTTCTAATCGGTGAGCGGACGGCGGAAGCGATCAAGATCGAACTCGGCTCGGCCTATCCACTCGACGAGCCGCTCTCGTACGAAGTCAGAGGCCGCAATCTTATCGAAGGTATTCCAAAGACGATCACGATCACCGACGAGGAAGTACGCGAGGCGCTTGCCGACTCGATCTCCACAATTATCAACGCCGTACGCGTGGCGCTCGAACGAACGCCGCCAGAACTCTCGGCTGACATCGTCGAACGCGGCATCGTGCTTACCGGTGGCGGCGCGTTGCTGAAAAATCTCGACAAGCGACTTTCGATCGAAACGGGGCTGCCGGTTTCGCTCGCCGACGATCCACTCGCTTCGGTTGTGCTGGGAACCGGAAAGATGCTCTCCGACTTCGACCTGCTCAAGCGAGTCAAGTGGGAGAACACGATGACCAGTGGCATGTAAATCACGGATTTGAACCGCGGATTTATACGGATTTAAGTAGTACGATGGCTTCGGTTCGCACTCAAAAAGAGATTCGCCAGCGCGCTCCGCTTTGGCTTGTCTCCCTTCTGGTTATTAACTGTGTAATCATGGGGGTCGATGCGCGCGATCCCGACGGTCAGCAGAAAGTGGTCCGCGTTTGGACCCAGTTGTTCGCTTCACCGTTTCAAAACGCTTCTTCAAAAGCCAGCGGCGCCACGTCCAGTTTCTTCCAGCAGATCTGGAACTTTCGCAGCACTGCCCACGAAAACGAGCAGTTGAAGCAACGCCTGTCGGAGCTGGAAGCGCAGTTGAACATCGCCCGTCAGGCAGAGGCTGAAAACGAGCGTCTGCAGGCGTTACTCGATCTCAAGCAGCAAAACGAAATCAAGTCGGTACCGGCACGCGTAATCGCTCGCGATCCGTCGGTCTGGTTCAACACGATTACGATCAATCGCGGCAGTACGTCAGGCGTCGCGGTCAACATGCCGGTTGTGACTGGCGGCGGCATCGTCGGCCGCGTGATCACTGTCAGTCCGTTCGCATCACAGGTGATGCTCATTACCGACGAGAAAGCCGGCGCGGGAGCAGTCGTCGGACAGTTGGGCCAGTCAGGCGCGCTCGGTTCGGTGCGAGGGCGTGCGGATCTGGGAGTCAGCGTCATCGAAATGCGTTACGTCTCCGGTTTGGAGAAAGTAGAGGTAAACGACACCGTAATGACAACCGGGCAGGACGGCATTTATCCGCCTGGTTTGAATGTGGGACGAGTTGTCGATGTTAAAAACGGCACCGCAACGCAGGCCCACCAGATTTTGATTCAACCCGGCGCTCAGCTTGACCATTTAGAGGAAGTGGCGGTGCTTCTCTATCGCGCTCCTCAACGTACTCCTACCCCCCAAGAGACCCTGCCAAATGTTGAAAAGTCCGGCAAGTAATAGGAATTGCCAATTGCTGATTGCCAATTGCCGATTGACGCTTAGTTTCTACCGGTTTCCAAACAGTGAGTCTTCGACTTGCGGCCAATTGGCAATCGGCAATCGGCAATCGGCAATTTGTTAACCATGCCGCCGCTGAAGTTAGCCGCAATTCTGATCGCGTCCGTTGCGTTGCAGCTTTCGTTGCGCGCAGTTTGGCCGCCGTTGGTTTACATCGACTTCCCCCTCGTGGTGATCGTCTACATCGCGTTGCAGCGGGAGGCGTGGCAGGCGCTGGTGGTGGCGACACTGGCCGGCGTGATCGTCGACGCTCAAAGTGGTGCGCTGATTGGCGCCGGCGGTTTCTCGAAGACTCTGACGGCTTACGTCATCTACTTCGCCGCCACGAAGGTAAACCTCGAAAACCCGTTGCTCCGCATCCCCGTTCTGGCGGCCGCGACCGTGCTCGATTCGCTGGTGTACGTCTTCGTGCACCGGCTGCTCAGTCAGCCTCCCTCTGCCCCCGTCGTGCAGACGATCTCTTACAAGCTGATCGCGACGACGGTCGTGGGTACGCTGCTGCTTTATCTCATTGATTCGATCGTCGCGGAACGCTCCGCACAACGACGGCAGTTCGCCACTCGACGACGCGTTGCGCGCCGTTCGACAGGGCCATTGCGCAGGCGGTGAGGAGGCTTGTACTTTGTGCTTTGTTCTTTGTGCTTTGCGTGGCAAGATGGGATGGGAACCTACGGGTGCAACGCAGCCAGGCGAACAAACCACTAAGTACCAAGTTCTAAGTACCAAAAAATGAAGTTCGAAGACTCATCTCAAAACCTTCGCGCCCGCCTCAGGTTCGTTCAGATTCTGGTCGTTCTGATGCTCGGCGCGCTCACCGTGCGGCTCTACGTTTTGCAGGTGGTACGCGGCGAGCGTTATGCGGAGATCGCGGAGAACCAACGGCGACGGCGCCTACCGATTCCTGCGCCGCGCGGCGTCATCTTTGATCGCGAAGGAAAGGCGCTCGTCGACTCGCGTCCGATCTATAACGTGATCCTCTCGCGTGAAGACGTTAAAGGAAAAGATCTCAACGCGTTAGTCGAACCGCTCGCTGAAGGTTTACTGGTTGAAGGAGAGATTTTGAAAGAACGCTTCGACCTGGTGAAGTCGATGCCCGCGTTCGAGTCGATCCCGGTGAAACAGGATGCTTCACCCGGCGACATCGCCTGGGTTGAAGCGCACACTCTCGAGTTTCCCGAATTGCGTGTTGAGCAACAACCGCAGCGACGTTATCCGGCAAATGGTTCGTTGGCCCACGTGCTTGGTTACGTCGGGGAGATCAGTCCTGAACAACTCAAGCAACAAGTTTCAAAAGATAAGGGACTAAAACCCGGCGACATTATTGGTCTAAGCGGTATCGAACAGATCTATGACGACTACCTGCGCGGCACGGACGGTTATCGAGAAGTATTAGTAGATAGTCGCGGACGCATTCAGGCCGAGATCGAGATCGTCGATCCGATTCCGGGCCGCGATCTCGTCACTACAATCGATCTCGATCTTCAGAACGCCGCCGAAGAACAACTCGCGAATTCCGCAACTAAACGCGGAGTGCTCATCGCGATGGATCCGAACAACGGCGAGATTCTCGCGCTTGCTTCGTATCCGACGTTCGATCCAAATCTGTTCTCACAACGGATCACTACTAAAGAAGGTCGCACCGAGTACAAGGCACTGTTAGACGATCCGGAAACGCCGCTACTCAATCGCGCAGTTCAAGCTCGTTATCCGCCAGGCTCGACCTGGAAGATTCCGATGGCCGTCGCGGGACTGCAACAGGGAGCAATCACGCTGGAGCGTTCCAACATCGTATGCGGCGGTGGTATCACGATCGGGAACAAGTTCACGCGCTGTATGGGCAATCACGGTTCGCCGGACGTCAAAGCCGCGATCACGCATTCCTGTGACGGTTACTTCTATCGTCTAGGATTGAAAATGGGTATCGACGGCATCGTCTCGATGGTTGATGAGTTCGACCTGAATAAACGCAGCGGTATCGATCTGCCGAACGAAGTCGTGAGCTTTACACCATCGCGCGAGTTCAAACGTCGTATGCAGCCGCGCGATCCGGAGTGGCGCGATATCGACACGGTTTACGCGTCCTTCGGACAGGTTTACGACATCATCACGCCGATTTCGTTACTCAGATCGATCGCGGGTATCAGTCAAGGCGGTCGTATGTATATTCCTCACGTGCTTAAGGAAGTGAAACCGATCGGCAATCAAGGCACGCCGGACTTTAAAGCTTCCGTTACCTTTCAGCCGTTGGACCCGTCGCGCCCGAATCCGAAGATCATTCCGATTCCGAAGGACATTCACGATGAAGTCGTTGACGGGATGTGGTCGGTGGTGAACGCGGGCGGCACGGGCGCTCGCATCCGCATGGAAGGATTTGACATCGCGGGTAAGACCGGAACCGCGCAAGTCGTCGGCCTTGGGAAAGACACAGGTAAGAACAAAGATCACTCATGGTTTGTCACGTACGCGCCGGCTTTCAAACCGGAAATAGCAATGGTCGGCCTGATCGAGAATTCAGGTTTCGGCGGCCACCATGCTGCGCCCGCGATTCGTGGCGTGTACGACGTTTTCTATCGCAAGACGCGACATCAGGAGCCTCCCGGCGCGCTCCCCAAGCCCCAGATCGCGAAGCAAGAAACTCCGAACAAAACTAAACCAGCCGCTGCTGCAACCGGGCAGCGACAGGCAATCGTGAGTAATCAATAGCTAGTCGCAATCGGCGTTTTTAATGGTTGCAATTATTCACAAACGTAGTTGGCGTGACTTCGACTGGATTCTCGCCCTTCTCGCCATCGGCATAGTGCTGTTTGGCACAATCCAGATCCGTAACGCGCAACCCACTGAAGCTTACTGGGCCAAACAGCTCATCGGCCTCTCGATTGGCCTGGTCGCGATGCTCTCGATCGCTTTCACCGACTATCGAAAACTCCTGCAACTCGCGCCCGCGTTCTACATCTTCGGCCTGATCCTGCTGGTGATCGTTTTGATTCCCGGCATCGGTCTGAAGATCAACGGACAGCGCGCGTGGATCAAGGTCCAGGGCATTGGACAGTTTCAGCCGTCGGAGTTTGTGAAAGTGACGACGGCGATGATGCTGGCGCGCTACTTTGGAAAACACCGCGTGGCGGCGCTCTCGCTGAAAGAGATGATCGTAGGCGGTCTGATCCTCGGCTTGCCGATTAGTTTGATCCTGCTGGAGCCGGACGCTGGATCCGTTTTGACTTACCTGCCGATTCTTGCCGTCGTCCTGTTTCTTTCGGGGATTCAATTGCGGCTGGTTGTCGCGACCGCCGTGCTTGCTGTCGTCATGATTCCGGCAGCGTATGTGGTCGGAGTCAAAACAGGTGTGGTTAAGGGTTATCAGCAGGAACGCATCAACGTCATTTGGGAACCCGAGAAGGCTGACCGGCGCGGCATCGGCTATCACACGTGGCAGTCGATACTGACTGTTGGTGAGGGTGGACTATTTGGATCGCGTTCCTCGGTCCAACATTCCCAGAGCGGACTGAAGTTCCTGCCCGAACCGCATACCGACTTTATCTTCGCAGTCACGGCGGAAAACTCCGGCTTTGTTGGTTGCGTTCTCGTGTTGCTTGCTTACATGGTCCTGCTGTCGCGGTTGATCACCGGCGCGCGACGCGCCTCCGACCGCCCGGGAATGCTCTTTATCATGGCGTTCGTCGGCGGACTAACGTTTCAGATCTTTATCAACATCGGCATGGCGCTCGGCATCTCGCCTGTGATCGGAGTGCCGCTGCCATTGATGAGCGCCGGACTTGCTTCGCTAATCGCGACGTTTATCGCGATCGGGTTTGCGATCAGTGTGCAGTTGCGGAGGTTTGTGAACTAGCGCTGACAAGAACTTCTTGACGTCAGCTTTCAACGCAGCGAGACAACCCGCTTCCCGTCCGCATGCGTTCGAATTAATTCCACAACTTTCGGCCGCGAACGCCGCTGATAGTTCCATACCCAACTCACAAACTCCGGATCAATGTTCTCTGGACACCCTTGCGCCATGTCAGGCCTGTCGCTGCGGCGATACTGTAGGCTTCGCTTTACGATACGCCACAAACATAAGAGACGCGACAATCGAGGAAGACGATCGTATCGCACTTCTGAATTCGTACCTCGAGCGTTCCGGAGTAGTTGCCGTCGATGATCCAGGAATCGCCGTTGACTAGCTGAGTTACAGTCTGCAACCACTCGTCGCGAGGGGACTCGACCCAGCCCGATTTCCAGAAAAGTTTATCGAGGTGAATGACTTCGAGATTCAATAACTGGCCGAGTTTGGCAGCTAAAGTCGATTTACCTGATCCACCCGAGCCAATTACGATAATACGTTTCATCCGTGTTTTAATCTGTGTTACCGAAAGGACAACCCGCGCATGCCCCCAACACTCTACCGAATCATTCTTCAGGTCGACAATCTCGACCGCGCTGAAGACTTTTACGGCAAGTTGCTCGGCGACCGCGGACGCAGAATTCCGCACGCTTCGCGTCACTACATCGATTGCGGTCCGGTGATTCTGGCGCTCGTCGATGTCGCGGGAGAGAACATCCCGGATCTCAAACCGAAACCGATTCCCGACTACATTTATTTCGCCGTGGACGACCTCGAAGCAGTTTACGCCCGTGCACGTGAACTGAACTGTCTCTCGCCCGAAGACTTTCACGGCCAGGCTGCGGGCGAGATCGTTACGCGCCCGTGGGGTGAACGATCTTTCTACGTTCACGATCCGTGGGCCAACAAACTTTGCTTCGTCGACGAGCAGACACTTTTTACCGGCAAGTAATTAATGCAAGAGAACCCTACATATCCAGCGGCCAATATCGCCGCGCCAATCGTCGAAGAGCACTTCACGCGTCATCTCGAAGAAGCCCGCAAGAAAGGGGAAACCGAGTTGGCGCCGAAGCCTGACGCGCGCGCCGTCGCAGGTATCATCAATGCGACGTTCTGGGCCAGTTTTCGCCCGGAAGAAGGTCGTTTTCCAAAGATCTCTTTAGCCTATCTTCCGCCGGAACAGGCGGGGCAACCGTTGGTCTTTGAACACTCGCTGCCTCTGACTGCGGGCGTTCTCACAAAGCTCGCGCCCGCCGTCGAAAGACCTGAAATACATCTCGGCGTCTGGACCTTCGGCGAAGAATTGCGCGTTTGGGGAGCGACGAGGACCATTCCGTCCCTTTGTTTCGTTCTCGAAGACATCGAGCCTGGACTGCTCGTCGTCAAACATCGCCGGCTGGATGGTTTCGGTAAGTACGCGAACGTTGTAGTGCTCAAAGGCGAGCGGGTGAAAGTCATCGACGAAGAAGGCACCAGCCTGCCCGACTGTCCGCAGTTACTCAAAGCACTCCTGGCCTTCACGGCGGCAGCCACGAATGGACCACATCATTCGTTGAACGTGCTGGTCCAACTTTCTGCCTCGATGCGCGCACAGGGGCACGGTGGCAGCTTGCTCGTCGTACCTACCGGAACAGAACGCTGGCGCGAATCAATTGCGCAACCGATTCTCTATTCGGTCACTCCGGCGTTCTCATCACTCACCAATCTGTTGCGACAAAAGGTCGACTATGAAGATAGGCGAAAGTGGGAAGCTGAAATGCGACGGGCCGTCGATATGATTGGCGGACTAACAGCAGTTGATGGCGCGACGGTGATCAACGATCACTACGAGGTACTTGCGTTCGGAGCGAAGATTGCGCGGCCTGTTGGCCGGCCACCGATTGACAAGTGGGTGATCACCGAACCGATCGTTGGTAACGTGCCGGTAGTCGTCCATTCGACGACGCATGGCGGCACGCGACACTTATCGGCGGCGCAGTTCGTAAACGATCAGCGCGATTCGCTCGCGTTAGTGGCGTCGCAAGACGGGCGTTTCACGGTGTTCGCATGGTCGCCGTGTGAGGACATGGTCCATGCGCATCGGGTCGAGTCGTTGTTGATGTAGATTCTTATGCCTTCGTCCCTTTTGAGCCTTTTGTGCCTCTTGTGCCTCTTTGTGGCTGACTGGCCGCAGTTTCGCGGACCGACCGGCCAGGGTGTCTCAGAAGAACGCGGTCTGCCGCTGACGTGGAGCGAAAACAAGAACGTACGTTGGAAGGTCGCGATTCCAGGACGTGGATGGTCGTCGCCGGTGGTCCAGGGCGATCGCATCTGGCTCACAACCGCCACCGAAGAAGGAAGATCGCTGCGCGCGGTTGCGATCGATCGCAACACCGGAGCGATCGTTCAAAACGTCGAAATCTTCCGTCTGAAGTCAGCCAAACTCGCGAACTCAAAAAACAGTTTTGCCTCGCCGACGCCTGTCATCGAAGGTGACCGAATCTATCTTCACTTCGGCGCGTTTGGAACTGCGTGCATCACACAGTCAGGCGAGATCGTTTGGAAGACTCGACTTGAGTACGACAATGGGCAACACGGTACCGGTGGCTCGCCAGTAATTTACGAAGACCTGTTGATTGTGAGTTGTGACGGCAATGATGTGCAGTTTGTCGCCGCGCTCGACAAGTCAACCGGGAAAGTGCGTTGGAAAAAGACGCGTGAAGGTTACCAGGCGTACTCAACGCCGCTGATCGTTTCGTTGCCCGCAGGCGATCAGGTCATCAGCCCGGGAGCGTTTCGCGCGATCGCGTATGAGCCGCGCACAGGCAAAGAGATCTGGCACGTTAAGTATGGTGAGGGATTTTCTAATGTTCCGCGGCCTGTTTTTGGCCATGGTTTGGTATTTATTTGTACGGGCTTCCAGCAGGCGTCCTTATTGGCCATCAAGCCCGACGGTAATGGCGATATCTCGAAGTCGAAAGTCGTTTGGCGGCTCGATCGCGGCGTGCCGTTCACACCGTCGCCGCTGCTCGTCGGGGACGAGTTGTATATCGTTACTGACAACGGCATCGCCACGTGTGTTGACGCGAAGACCGGACAAGAACTCTGGCGCGCGCGTCTGGGTGGCAACCACTCCGCTTCGCCGGTCTACGCTGATGGAAAGATCTATTTCTTAAGCGAGGAAGGCGAATCAGTCGTAATCGCACCGGGCCGGCAACTAAAACACCTGGCAACAAACCAACTCGATGGCCCAACGCTCGCCTCAATCGCTGTCTCAGGCGGCTCCCTTTTCATCCGCAGCGCAACGCATCTTTACCGTATCAGTAACACGAATTAAACAGTCACGGCGTAGACATGCGGCGGAAGAGGATCCCGGAGAAGTTCAGCCGCATGGCACGTCCGTCGATGATTGATTCGAAGGCGATCCAGTCTGGTGCTTCGGGGTCGCCGATGCCAAATTTTCCATCACCGCGATCTACGAGTGGTTGAAGACCGTCCAGATACAAGCGACCTTTGCGATAAACAACACGCGCGTCGCCGTACCACGGACTGTCGTTGTAGTAGTGGCCCACATAACCTTCCCAATCTTTGCGTCCTTCGAACGCGCCCCGTGGTCCAGTGTATCGCTCACCCGCGTACCAGTCTGGACCATGATAAGCCTCAGTAACGACGCGATTGTCACGCACGAATCCCAGCATGAACGTCTCAAAATCCGGATGCTTCACGATGAATCGATCGCCCGTGGCTGCCGGGCGTTCCAGCGGCACACGACGCCCGCCATGCGTGAGAATCAGTTTCTCGCCTTCCGCAGTAAGAACCAGCTTCTTTCCATTCGTCGACGTATATTCGCCGGCATAATCAGCGGCGTTCTTGACTTCATCAGGCGCGGGCAACGCTGCGGGTAAGTCAGGCAATTTCTTCCCGTCAAGCGACGCGTTAAAGAGATCCATCGCGTACTTCGTTACCGAGACTGGTCTATATCCACGCAAGTTCGCGTTCACCGATGCAAACGCACCAACACCTGCCGTCACGTCAACATCAAGTGCAGAACTAAACGCGACCATTCCGCCCGTGTGACGCAGACGCGTATGCCCGCCGACATCGCTTACCCATAGACCATAGCCATACGACGCGGGCTCACCGCGATACGGTGAATTGATCGCCGACTTCGTAAACAGTTTGAACCCCTCATCCGAAATGAGACGGCCCTTTGGCAGCGCACCGCGATTGAGCAACATGCGTATGTACTTCGCCATGTCACCCGGCGTTGACGCAATGCTTCCGGCAGCCACATCAACTTCGATCCACTGCGCTTCCGCCAAGGTGCCATGCAGTGGAAACGGCTTGCCTTCGTTGAGCGGCTCGTAACCGACGGCCATGTGTTTGCGAATGCCGTTAGTGATCGTCGGACTGCTCGCCGTCATTCCCATAGGCGCCAGCAACCGTTCGCGCATCGCATCCGGAAACGGACGCTTGTCGAGCGCTTCAATCAGAAACCCGAGAATGTTGTAACCGGTATTCGAGTAGAGAAAGCGTTTGCCCGGTTCGTACGCGGTCCATAACTCACCGAGAAGAGCGTCAAGCAGTAACGGCGCGCCTGGCAACCCGGCGGTGTGACTCAACAGATGATGAGTCGTAATGGCGTCAAACTTCGTGTTGATCTTCAACCACGGCAGGTACTGTGAAACAGGCTTGTGAAAATCGAGCTTTCCTTCGTCGTATAACTGGACCAACGCCAGACCAACAAACGACTTCGAGACAGATCCGATCTCAAACATCGTTTCGTTTACGACCTTCAACCCCGCTTTGGTATCAGCGAATCCGTAGGTCGATGCTCGGATTAGACCATCGCGGTTTGCGAGCGCGAGCGTCATTCCCGGCGCGCCCGTTTCGCGCATGTGACGCGCGATGTATTCGTCGAGTCGGGCGAATACGGGTTGGACCGCGGCAGACTGCGCGCTCGCGGTAGCAACCGAATGAACGAATACTGACTCCCCAATCGCGCCGGAGGCAGCTACAACGAATGCTGACTTTGCACTATTCGACAGAAACTTACGCCGCGAAAGATTCATGGATAACCCCAGTGTGTTCTTTAGTTTGTATTTAGACCGAGCGTTTTTGAAAGTTCCACAAACCGCGTTTCCTCTCGCAGGTTCTTGAAGATTGGATCGACTTTGATGAAAGGCATCCAATTGAACCGCTCTTCCTGCGACTTCTCGAGCCAGTCAAGAGCGAGTTTGCGATCGTCGAGTCCCGCATAAACGACGGCAGTGTGAAACGGAGAAACATATTGTTGCTTGGAGAGCTGCTGCAACCGCGCGACGACCTTCTCCGCGTCGCTTCTCTTCCCCGCGAGGGCCTGCGCATGGCCCAGCGCTGTCAGCACCGCCACGTTGTCAGGCGATTTCTTCAAAGCCTGACGAAATTCGCCAATCGCCTCGTCCAGTTTCCCCTGCTCTTCGAGTATCAACCCTGCTTCGTAGTGAGCGCGCGCGAAAGTCTGGTCCAACTCCAACAGCTTCAAAGATTCTTTACGCGCGTCGTCAAGGTGACCTGCATAATACAGACTACGGACGAAGTCTGAATAGATCGTCAACGAAAACGGTTCCAACTCGTGAGCGGTCCGCGCCTGGATAACAGATTCCTGCAACCGGCCTGTCGCCGCGAGATAGCTGCCGTACCACTGATGCGCCGTCGCGTAATTCGGATTGAGCGAGATCGCGCGCTTGAAATGATGTTCGGCCTCAGACCACTTCAAGTGATAGCGATACTTAACAAAGGCAAGCGCGTTGTGTGCCTCGGCAAGGTTTTCGTTGATCGACAAAGCGCGGTTCGCAGCTGCTTCTGCCTTAGGAAACGATTCATTCGCCGAGGCCACGTTGTAAACGTTCAATAACAGATAACAATCGGCGAGACCGGCATACGCGAGACCGTAATCCTGGTCGCGCGTGATCGCCTGACCGAAGTAATCGATACCTTTTCTGAAGCCCTCGATCGTTCGCTGGTTCCAGTTGTAACGGCCCAACAGGTAAAGTCGATAAGCTTCGGAATCGGGCGAGTAGTTCCGGGTTAACTGCGAATGATCGAGGCTATCTGTTCGCGAGCGTAATCGCTGTGAAACGTCACGCGAGATCTGCTGCGGCAAGGCAACGACTTCAGAAACCTTGCGCGCGTAACGCTGTCCCCAGATATGACTGTCATCGCGCACGTCGATCAATTCAACGCTGACCGCCAGCTCATCTCCACGCTGGACCACCGTCCCGGAAAGCAGTGCATGCACTCCGAGTTCGCGCCCGATCTTTTTCGGATCAGTTTCGCGGCCCTTGTAGTGAAACACTGTATTTCGCGATTTGACCTTGAGATTTGGCATCCGCGAAAGACTGTCGATCAAACTCTCTGTGATGCCGTCTGAGAGGTATTCGGTGTTTGGATCGCTGTTAGTAAACGGCAAAACTGCGAGCGAGTTAATCGTCGTCGTCGTGGCGTTGGTATCTTCCGGATAATAGATCGCGCGCAACGCGATAAACGACAGAGCCAGGAGCAAAACTACAGCGGCAATAGCGGCGATCTTGCTGGGTTTGGTCCAAAAGCTACCCGGCTTGGCCCAACGCACAGGCGACGCCGTTAGGTTGGCGGTGTCACTCAGCGTGTTGCCGATACTCGAGTCGACATCGATCTCGCGCAGGACTTCCTGAAGAGCGTTTCCGAGATCCTCAATCTTCTGATAGCGGTCCTCAGGTTGTTTCGCGAGCGCTTTATCGAGAATCTCCTGAAGACGCGGAAGCCAGGGAGAATCGTCCCCCCTCGCTTCGGCGATCGACTTGGGCAGGTGATAGACAACGGCGTAACGCACGTCCAACGCCGTCTTGCCTCGGAACGGCCAGGTGCCGGCAAGCATCTCGTAAAGCAAAACACCAGTCGACCAGATGTCCGCGCGATGGTCCACCGGCAATCCCTGCGCTTGTTCAGGCGCGGCGTAGGTGGACGTGCCATACGGCACTCCGAGTTCGGTCAGTTGCGGATCGTGATGCGCGGTCGTCGATGGTTCGATCAGTTTAGCGAGACCAAAGTCGAGCACCTTCACGTGACCTGATCGCGTGACCATCACGTTGCGCGCCTTGATATCGCGGTGCACGATCCCGCGCGCATGGGCCGCCGCCAGCGCACTCGTAACCTGAATCGCGATCCATAACGCGCGCCGAAGATCGAGTGGACGCCCCGCGACGACCTCGCGCACGTTACGCCCTTCGACGAATTGCATGGCGATGAAGTGAAATTCGCCAACTTTGTGCAGACCGAAGATGGTGCAGATGTTCGGATGGTCCAGCGAAGACGCCAGCTTCGCTTCGCGTTCAAACCGGACGAGGTTCGACGGACGGTCTGTCAGATCCGGAGGCAGTACTTTGATCACCGCCGGACGGTCCAGTGAGGTATCGATCACCTTGTAAACCGTGCCCTGACCGCCCTCGCCGATCTTTTCGACGACTCGATAATGGAGGAGGAGTTGCCCGATCATAAATGAAAGGGAGATCGAACTTACGATTTTGCAGCGGTCGTATTATAGCGGAAGGCGAGACATTGCGATTGCCAATCTGCGAATTCCGTGTAATCTGTCGGCAGGGGGAACACAACCATGATGTTTCGGGCCTTGATCCTCGCACTTTTCCTGGGTGTGCCCGTCGTAAACGCGGCCGCGCCTGAGGTTGATTCACTCGCCAGCACGTCCAGTTTTTATACGATCCGGCGCGATCTGCGGCGCTGCGCCTCTCCGATGTGTGGTGGCTACTTCGTCAAGCTCGTGAACCAGTCGCGGACGCGTTGCCACGACGCTCGTTTCATGAACGAGTGCTACGTCGCGTCCATTGAATGGAACGGCCAGCCAGAACCGCAAAACGACCGGGTGCTAGTCCGCGGTTCGTTGAGCGCTTTCCCCGGTCACCGCAGGAGGTTTGGAATGTTGCAGGCAAGCGAAGTCTGGGTGCCGGCCGGAAACAGCCCGGCGTCGGGCGCGTACTTTCGCGTGCGCGATCGAGGCATTCGCTGTATCGCTGCTCCATGCGAGACGCATCATCAAGCACGCCTCAATTCCACCGCTAGCCGCAACATCGCGGGCGTCGATCTCAGCGGCGCCGGTACTAACGATAAGGCCGAGAGCGACGCCAATACGGCGATGACCTCGCGCGATGGAATTCTCATTGCCGGTGTGCACACTCGCGTCACTGGTCCAGCCGGAAGATCGCAGATGCTGAAGGCGACGCAGTTTTACCTGCGCGCACAATCCGGCGGTTCTTCAGACAATCAGAACAAGCCATGTTTCAAGACGGGGTGTTCGCGACAAGTATGTTCCGATGAAGAAGTCGTCACGACGTGTGAGTGGCGGGCCGAGTATGAGTGTTATAAAACAGCGAGGTGCGAACGGCAGTCCACCGGCAAGTGCGGCTTTACCGACACCCCCGAGCTACGACGATGTCTCAGACGGAACTGACCCTCGATCCCCCGATCGAAGCATGTCCAAACTGCACTACTGCCTTGATCGGCGCGCACTGTCACTCATGCGGACAGAAGAAAATCAATGCGAATGAGTTCGCGCTCAAACGCTTTCTGGCGCGCGTGGCCGGCGACATCACCGACATCGAGTCGAGCAAGATTTTTAAAACCTTGCGCGCGATGTTCACGAAGCCGGGGCTGCTCACGACTGAATATCTCGCCGGCCGCCGCGGCAACTATGTTGGTCCAATAAAGCTATACCTCACTTTCAGTGCGCTCTACTTTTTATTTGGCTGGGGCACGCTCGCCGAGATTCGCGGCGGCGCGAGTGTACGCACCGCCAGAATGCCGGTAGTTATAAGCGTCGCGCGCAAGAGAGGCATCGATACGGCCACGCTGGCGGACAAGGTCCACCAGAAAACGCAAACCTATGCGTCAGCGGTCAGGTTTTTCAGTGTGCTGATTTCTGGGACTTTCCTGGCAGCGTTCTACTTCCGCTTAAAGAAATACTACGTCGAACACCTTGTGTTTTCGCTTTACTACTACGCGTTCGACTTCTTCTGCAAGAGCGCTTTCGCATTGCTTTTTATCGTGACTGCGGCTATCGGATGGAAGTTGCCCGTGGTAGTACTGGACTTGTTCTACCCGGTTGCTTTTGCGTATCTGTTGCTGGCGTTGAAGCGCGTTTACCAGCAGAGGTGGCTCATCACGACCGTCAAGGCCTTGCCTTTATTCGTATGCGAGTGGCTCTTGTTCGTCGCCATTAATATCGCCGGCTTCGCGATCGCCATCGCGACGATGTAACCACCCGAGCTACTGCGACTCGGTCCTCTTCGCGATCATTTTTATCTGTTTCTTTACTTCACTATCCAGGCTTGCGGCTCGCGACCACGTCATGCCGACGCTTCGATGCCTGATGATTCCCTCGTGATCGAGGATGACGTAAGTCGGAAACGATCCGACTCGGAAGGCACGCATAATTTTTCCGTCTTTATCACGATATTGGGGCCATGCCATCTTGTTCTTTTCGGTGAACTCCCGCCACACCTCGTCATCCCGATCCGAACTGATGCCTATCAACACGAATGACGGTTCGTTGGCGTACTTCTTGTGCAGTTGCTTCAGCTCGGGAACTGATTCCACACATGGTCCACACCACGTGCCCCAGAAATCCAGCAACACGACTTTGCCCTGAAGACCGTCGAGCGAAATCTGCTCACCGCTCAACGACGTGAACGAAAAATCAGGTGCGTAGTTTTCCCGGGCGCGCCGCGGATTGCTCGCCATCTTTTTGGCGCTTTCGGCGAAAAAGCCCTTCGGTTGGGCTTTTAGGTATTGCTGTATCTCGGCGATACCTTCCGGATCGCGATTCATTTGTAAAAGCACGACGCCGAGGTTGTAATGAGTCACGGGTGGCGCGTTTTCAAACGTCATTGCCTGCCGGAACGCTGCCTCTGCTCCCTGTAGTTTCTTTTGGTCCTTCTTCTCGGCAGCTGCTTGAAGCGCCAGTCCCTTGTTGATGCAAACCTTCGACATGAGTTGCTTATTGTCGCCGGCAAGTGCGATGGCTTTATCGGCAGTCTCGACTACCTTCTTGTATTCTTCCAATCCGTAATACGCGTCGGACATCAGACTAAGACACTCAGCACATTTCTTTTCGCGCATCTCGTTGGCGCGTTTGAAACTCTTGAGCGCCTCTTCAAACTGCGAGCGACGCAGGAAAGTGCGCCCTTTAGTTAACTCCGCTTCCGCTGCGTCCGTATCCTGGCTCGTAACGACAGGCGCCGGTCCAACCAGGACCAAAACACAGAGCAATCCGATTATTAAGAAGGTTCCGCGCCGGGCGAGTGTGGTGAACGATGTGGGTCTTGAGAAGGTTGTCGGGTTCGCAGTCAACATCGTCAGCTTCCTCCGTCAGGATCGCATCATATCATCAGGTGGTGTCTTAGTTTGCCAGCATTCTCTGCGTACCTCGGCGGTTCTCTGCGACTCTGCGGTAAAAGGACCGCAAAACAGATAAACCGCAGAGACTCGGAGGACCGCAGAGATACGCAGAGGAAATTAAGACTTCACCAGCTATCATCAGACGCACTTCGTTGTGGCGGGGTTTAGGCGTATCATGAGCGCCGTTCACCTAAACAAGCGGCCGATCTGGTAAATCCACCGATTCTCACAAAGGAGATTGCTGTATGAAGATCCCGAAACAGATCGCAGTGATCGTGGTCCTGGTGCTTTCGTTCGTGCTGTCACCTGTCACTCTGTTGGCCCAAAGTGGAAGCAACGACTGGTCACGGCTAAGTGCTGTGGCTGGTGGGACCAAACTCTCAGTCAAACTAAAGGATGGCAAGAAGATCGAAGGCAAGTTCGCGAACGTTTCAGACGCGTCACTCTCGCTGACAGTGAAGGACGCTGCGAAAGAGATCCGACGCGAGGACGTAGCCAGTGTTCATCAAGTTACGAAAAAGGGCGCGGGCAAAGCAACGTTGATCGGGCTTGGAGTGGGAGCCGCATTGGGAGGTGGTCTCGCGATCGCGGCCGAAACAGATGATGATGACGGTTTCCCAGTCAAAAACAGCGTGAGCGCCGGATTTGTGGCCCTGACCGCCGGAGTCGGAGCACTCGCCGGTTATCTGATCGGGAGGACCGGAAACAAGCGAGTGCTCCTTTACGAATCGAAGTAGCGAACGAGCGGTTTATTCGCTCTTCGATTTCATCGAGTTCAATTCTTTTTCCAACCGGTCAATTTCACCCTGGACTCGCGGTTTGAGATCCGGGTTGACCTTGTCCACCTGTTTCTTGAGTGCCATAAGACGGGCGACGAGCAACGCGTGGTCTGCGGGCACTGCAACGTCCGGAGTTACTCCGGTGCCTTCCCAGTTGGTCTTTGTAATCGGACTGATCGCACGTCCGGTGGGAACAAACATGCCGAAGTGCTCGCTGATGCGGAAACCACCGCCGGGATGAGCGCCGCCGCCCGTCGTCTCGCCGATGATCGTCGCGCGCTTGAGGTTCTTCAGGTTGTAAGTGAATTCCTCCGCACCTGAGAACGTCCGTTTACTAGTCAACACGTAAACATCTTTGTTGAGATAACGCTTACCCGCGACTTCCTTCTTGGTCCAGAACTCGTCCGTGCGATTACCCTCACGCCAGTAAAGATCGTTCAGGTGGACCGGCTCGGTACCAAACAGGTAGGAACAAACGAGCGCTACCATCGCCGGATTACCGCCGCCGTTTTGGCGCATGTCGATAATCAACGAGTCGGTGCCGTTGATGAAATTCATCGCCGCGGCAACTGTGTCGGCGCCCAGCTCTTCATCCATGAAGTTCAGGAATTCGAGATAACCGATATTGCCCGGCAAACGCTCGACTTTGGAGAATCCGTGATTCATCCAGGTAAGATCGCGTTTTCGTTGTTCCCTTTCTTCCGCAGTGGGCTCACGGCGTTCGCCGCGTTCGGGAATCGGCTGATGTGAATAGCGCACGCGGAGGTGTTTGTCTTTGCTGATTGCCTGGAGATCATCGGTGAGCTTCGTCGCAAACGCCTTCGCACTCGTGATCTGATCGTATTCCTTCTTGTCGACGCGTTCCTTGATCGACTGTTCCATCTTCTTCGCGACCTCGGGAAAGACGTACGAATCGTTGAGGCGCTTCAGAAGCGTGTCGATCACTTTGGTGCGCGTGGCAGCGTCGATCGTAAGGTCCGGTTGGTCCATTGGGCCAGGTTGAGCGGCGGCGATGCTTGCAAACATGAAAGCGAGCAACAACAGGACGGCAAACCGGATCAAAAAAATCCGGGAGCTAGGTGGTCTAAACATCAGTATTTCTCCTTTAGGTAAATCAAAGTTGTCAGTCAGTGGCCCGTTGTCAGTGGTCCGTTGTGCCTTAAGCGAACATACTTACAACTGACAACTGAACACTGACCAATCTCATTAGCGACTGAGTAAGCCGCGAAGTATCAAATCGGCGACGTCGGCTGTCCGCTGTTCCACTTCCTGACGTTCGCCAAGTTCTGTTGTACTAAGACTGTAGGGGAGCAAACCGTTGGTCGCTTGCAGCATCGCGTGCGCAGTCGCGTACTCGTCGTCAAATTCAAACTCGCCGGATTGGCGGCCGTTTGTAAGCACTTCGGCAAAGATCAGTGATTCGGCTTCGAAGTACACTGCGCGCCGTGCGAGCAGGCCGGGACGCAGCGCGGCGAGAAGGTCGTTGAGACTCTGTGTGTAGTGCTGGATGCTGTCGAAACGAAACATCACGCGCGTCACCAACATCTCGCGCAGACGTTCGGGCGCCGGTGCTGATGAACTACCGATTTCGCGCAACCGCTCCTTGAGTCGATCGACGATGCGATCGACGTGCGACAGCACGACTTCTTCCTTGCTGGCGAAGTGAAGATAGATCGTTCCTTTGCCGATTCCGGCTTCGTGAGCGATGTCTTCGACCGTCATTTTCCGGTAGCCGAAGCGCGCGAGGAGCCGGTCGGTAGCATCCAGAATCGCGTCTTTTACCGCCTCTTTAGGTGCAATTGCTGCCATTTTAAGCACTTGACCGCTGACCAAATTTGAATTCCAGTCACTATAGACGTTTCAGGCGGGAAAAAGTTCCCGGGATTTTGGTGGTGTCTTAAGCTCCTCTGTGAGCTCTGCGGTCCTCCGCGTCTCTGCAGTTATATTTTTACGGTTCTTTACCGCAGAGTCGCGGAGGACCGCTGAAGTACGAGAGAATGCTGGCAAACGAAGACACTACCAGAATTTTCGATTAGTTTCTAAACTCTTGCGAGACCATGAGGCCTCGCATCCCGCCGTCCATGATGCCGATTCCGACGCGGCCGAATTGCGACCGGAGAATGTTGGCTCGGTGGCCGGGTGAGTTCATCAGGCCCCGGTGAGCTATCGAAACGGTCGGAGCGAGCGCAAGATTTTCGCCGGCCGTCAGGAAACGAACGTTTGCCTCGCGCATGCGATCGAACGGCGTGCGCCCTTCGGGTGTGTCGTGCGCGAAATACCCGCGCGCAAACATGTCCGAGGAATGACGGCGCGCGACCTCCGTCAACTCCGGATCGGCGGCCAGCGGCGGTAGACCGTTTTCAGCTCTCGCTTCATTCACCAGATCGAGCATTTGTTTTTCGAGATCAGGACGCGGTTTTGACGAGCTTACGGTGAATGGCAGCGAGACTCGTTCGTTCGAGTCCGGGTGGACTGTCAAAAGATTCAGCGAACGCGCGATTGCTTCGCCGAAAACTGGCCGTAACTGCGCTTCCAGAACTTGCGCGTAACCAGCGAGGCGATTCACAACCACGCTTTCGCGCGTCCGTTCACTAACGGCCTCGCTCAGAGGAACCGCCAACAACAACGCTGAAATGATCGCCGCCGTGATGAAGCCATTCGCCAAGCCGGGGATTAGACCAAGCGCCTGATTGGAAGGACGTTCATGGACCTCAGGCGACAGTCGCCGCAACAGCGCATAGGCGATCAAATGGACCGCCACACCAACAATCAGGGCCACCAGAATAAACGCGACCGGCTGGTCCCAGACCTCAGACCACACGTCGACCCGCGGCGCCAGCCAACGAGCGACCGGGTCGTAATACCGCAGGCCCGCCACCAGGCTTAGCACCCACCCCGCAAGGTCGAGCGCCCCGAGAATGAACCCGCGGCGATACCCGTTAAGCAGGTTCAATCCGACCAGAACCACCAGTAAAACATCTATTAAACTAAACGGCATTTCGTTTTTCGTATGGACATTCAAACGTTCGTAGTTCAAAATCTGCAATGTTAATGAGTTTTTGGACTGGTTTATGGGTCATTGAGCCGTAAAGGTCCATAACTCCTGCAAATTCCTGAACAGAAATCACTTTACAGAAACTTGGAACAGTTTCTGCGTCGCAAAAGTTGCATCTTTGTCTCCCCCGCTCTTCAATCCAGTCACGGAGAATTGTTTATGCAAATCAGAAATTTTCTCCAAATCACTTCACTGCTCGCACTGTTACTTGTCGCTACGACCAGCTATGGCCAGTCGGGCAACTCTACAGTGCGCGGTACGGTGAGAGATCCGAATGGCAATCTCGTGTCCGGCGCAAACGTGACCCTCACGAATTCGGAAAGAAACTTCACCCGCTCGCAAACCACCAACGAGGATGGCGCCTATGTTTTCAACGGCATTCCTCCTGGAACATACAAACTCGAAGTTTCGGCGCAGGGCTTCAAGACTGCCTCAGCGTCAGGCCTCGATGCACTAGTCGATACCCCGACAGTTCGCGACGTTCAACTCGAGATCGGCGCTGTGTCCGAAACAGTTGACGTGACCTCGGCAGCAGAAGCCGCAATTAATACCAGTGATGCGAGCCTGGGAAATTCGTTCGAACGGAAACGCATTACCGAGTTGCCGCTCAACGCGAACAACGTCGTCGGTCTCCTATCGCTACAACCCGGTGTCACGCGAAGTGGCTCCGTGAACGGCGGACGCGCCGACCAGTCGAACATCACGCTCGACGGCGTCGACGTTAACGAACAGCAGGACGGTCTCGACGTCGTTACCGACGAAGCGTTTGCGAGTGTTTTGCGAGTGACCCGCGATTCGTTACAGGAGTTTCGCGTCACCACGACGAATCCGAACGCCGAACAGGGTCGATCGTCCGGCGCGCAGATTTCACTCGTAACCCGATCCGGATCAAATCAATGGCACGGATCGTTGTTCGAGATTCATCGCAACACCATCACTACCGCAAACGACTTTTTCAACAATGCCGCTGGCGTCGAACGACCCCAGTTGCTGCGCAACATATTTGGCGGTTCAGTTGGTGGACCAATCAAGAATGATCGCGCGTTCTTCTTTTTCACTTACGAGGGCTTCCGTGAAGCGACTGCAACCTCTGTCGTTCGTGAAGTTCCGTTACCAACGCTCGGCCAGGGCATCGTTCGCTATCGCACGGAAAGTGGTTTTAGCGATCCCGGATGTCCCGCCGGCACACCTTCCGGCGTGAACTGTTTGACGATTGACGAGATCAATGCGGCTTACGCATCGGTGGGCGCCAACCCCGGCGTCAACCAGAATGCACTTAATTTTCTCGCCGCTGCTGCCTCTCGTTACCCTGCAAACGACACGACCACCGGCGACGGCTTGAACACGAGCGGTTTTCGTTTCAACGCTCGCACGCCGACGGAACTGAACACTTACATCGCCCGGCTCGATTTCAACCTGACGGATCGGCAGACGCTGTTCGTGCGCGGTAATTACCAGAACGACACAATCACGCGTGCAGTTTATGGCTCGTCTGATTGCAGCGCTGGCGGCGACAACATCCAGTGCTTCCCCGATACTCCTGCTTTGACAACCTGGCACCACCCGAAAGGAATCGCCTTCGGTCACATCTGGACCGCCTCGAACTCGATCGTCAATCGTGCGAGCTACGGTTTGACCCGAGCATCGTTTACTCAGGCCGGCGACTCCGAGGAAAATCGGTTGAACTTCCGCTTCATCTTTTCGCCAAATGGATTCCGCCGAACGCTGAAGCGCACCACACCGGTGCATAACTTCGTGGACGACGTTTCGTGGGTCCGGGGAAATCACACGTTCGGATTCGGCGCCAATATTCGTCTGATCACGAACAATCGAATTTCGCAGGGCGCGTCGTTTGACGACGCGATTATTAACCCATCGTTCTACAACTTCTCGGGCGCAGTGCTCCTTGACGGTTTCGAGGATTTCGAAAGTGCGTCCGACCTGCGCGACGCGTTGGCTTCAGCGATCGGCCGCTTCTCGCAATACAGTGCCAATCTTGTTTACGACGCTAGCGGTGCGCTTGAACAGGTCGGCACGCCGACGGACCGCTCATTCGCTACTCAGGAGTACGAAGGATACTTCCAGGACTCCTGGCGCATGCGTCCAAACCTGACGTTGAACTACGGCATCCGCTGGTCCACGTCGACTCCCGTTTACGAAAAGAACGGACTCCAAGTCGTTCCGAACGTAAGCCTGACGGACTACTTCAACCAGCGCGTGGACGCCTCGTTCAACGGTTCATCCCTTAACGATCCAATCACGTTCATCCTCGGTGGCAAGGCCAACAACGGGCCGGGTTACTACGAACAGGATTGGAATAACTGGGCGCCCTCGGTCTCAGTTGCGTGGTCGCCTGATTTCGGTGACAACTTGTTTGGCAAGGTTTTTGGTCGCCAGGGCAAGAGCGTTATTCGCGGCGGCTTCCGCATGTCGTATGACCGCATCGGCAGCGCTCTCGCAGTCAACTTCGATCTGAACAATCTCGCCGGATTCACCTCCGCGCGTAACATCAACGCCAACACCTTCGACGTGATCGATGGCGCACTCGGACCGCTATTCGGTGGTTTGAATCCCAACGTTCGCGCGCTGGACTTCCCGGGTCAATCGCCAATCGCGACGACCTTGCAATTCCCGCTCACGGTGCCGTCCGATGAAGATCAACGCATCGAAGTGTCGTTGGACCAGGGAATCAAGACGCCGTACAACTACAGCTTCAATTTCTCCTATGGCCGTGAAATCGGCAAAGGTTTGTCGGTTGAAGCCAGTTACGTCGGCCGCTTCGCGCGCAGCCTTTTGGCATCGCGTGACATAATGCAGTTGAACAATATTCGCGATCCACAATCGGGAATGACCTTCTACGAGGCAATGAACATGTTGGTCGATTTCCGTTATGCCAATCGCGAAATCACTTCGATCCCGGATATTCCATTCTTCAACAACTTCTTCCCGTTTGCGGCGGAATGGTGGGGCGATACTTCGTTGACGCCGACCCAGGCCTCTTATGCCTGGATCGCGCCGGGAGCTCTCGGCGGCGCCGACCTAATCGACTACACCTTCCTGCAACTGCTATGGGACGACAGTCCAACCTGTTCCACTTGCCCGTTCGGTGGTGGTCCGGCGCGCTTCAACAACGTGTTCTATCAACCGCAGTTTGCGGCGTTGTCGGCGTTCTCGACCGTCGCGAGGTCAAACTACAACTCGTTGCAACTCAGCCTGCGACAACGGATGGCCGACGACGTCACGTTTGATTTCAACTACACCTACGGTCATTCACTCGACAGTGCTTCCGGTCTTCAGTCCTCGGGGAGCTATGGAGCCGCGTTCATCGTCAATGCGTTGGACCCGGACCAGAACTACGCTTCGTCGGATTTCGACGCCCGGCACATTATCAATGCGAACTGGGTCGTTGGACTTCCGTTCGGTCGCGGCAAGCGCTTCTTCAGCGGTGTCAATGGTTTTGCTAACCAGGTTCTTGGCGGTTGGCAAGCCAGCGGCATTTTCCGTTGGAACAGTGGACTGCCGATTCAAACGCCATTCGATTGCTGCGTCTGGGCCACAAACTGGAACGTTCAATCGAACGGTGTGCGGGTAGCGCCGGTACAATCGTCGCCGACCAGCGAAGGTTCGCCCAACATCTTCAGCGATCCGGACGCAGTGTATAGCAGCTTCCGTCCGGCTCGTCCGGGTGAAGTTGGCGATCGCAACGTGCTGCGAGCTCCGAGTTACATCACCCTCGACATGGGCCTTAACAAGACATTCAAGATGCCGTGGGAAGGTCACCAGCTACAGTTCCGATGGGAAGTCTTCAACGTCACCAACACTCAACGGTTTGATGGTTTGACCATTTCCGATCTGAGTTTGGATACGGATCCCCACCTCGGAGCGACTAGTCCGAGTTCGGACTTCGGCAAATTCACCTCAACACAAACCCCTTTGAATGAAACCAAAGCGGGACGCGTAATGCAGTTTGGCTTGCGTTACATCTTCTAACAGCCCCGGCGTGGGTTACGCAGAACATTCAGATTGATAATCTGATTCGTTCTGCGTAATCTGTGCGCCGGAATGCTTCAATTCCTCAATATCTCCAACATCGCGCTGATCGACGAGCTTCAGGTTGAGTTTGAACCGGGGCTTAATCTGCTTACCGGTGAAACTGGATCGGGAAAGTCGATCATTGTCGATGCCCTCGGTGTCTTGATTGGCGGGCGATTTACGAGCGATTTGATTAAATCAGGCGCTGAGCGTGGATCGATTGAAGGACTCTTCACCGTTGGTCCAAATCCGGATCTCGAACGGCTGTTGGAAGATGCCGGTGTAGACGATGCGGCGTCTGAAGAGCTGATCATTCGACGTGAGCTTTCGGCGACTGGCCGCAACAAGATCTTCATCAACAATCAACTTGCCACGCATTCCCTCTTGCGGCAGGTGCGCGAGTTTCTGGTCGACATTCACGGTCAGGGTGACCAGCAAACGCTTTTCAATCCACATACGCATCTTGAGTTGCTTGATTCGTTTGCAATTAGTAACGGTCTGCGCGACGAGGTAGCTGAGGCTTATCGCGCGTGGACTGCGGTGCAACGGGAACTCGACACGTTGCGGCGTGATGATTCGGAGAAGTTTCAGCTCGTCGACACATTGAAGTTTCAGATTGAAGAACTGGAACGCGCGCAGCTCGTTATTGGCGAGGATGAGCGTCTCGATGAGGAGCGAAAGCGGTTAGCAAATGTCGAGAAGCTGACGGCGTTGTGCCAGTCGAGTTATGGACGGATCTACGAGGATGACGATGCGGCGCTCGCACGTTTGCGTCTGGCAGTGATAGATGTGACTGAACTGTCGGAGTACGAATCCAGTTTCCGCGAATACCTCGAGGGATTGGAAAATGCGCGTGCCGTGTTGGAGGACCTATCGTTCTCGTTGAGAGATTTCGCCGATAAATTGCAGTTTTCACCCGTGCGGCTGGCAGAGGTTGAAGATCGGTCAGCGGAGCTTTCGCGACTCAAGCGCAAGTATGGCGGATCGATTCAGACGGCGCTTGAGCATCTCGCTCATTCGGAAGATCGCTTGCGACAGATCGAGACGTCTGACGAGCGCGAGCAGGAACTGAACGCTGAGGTAGAGTCCAGACGAACGCGTTATCTCGATCGCGCCGGGAAGTTGCATCGCGAACGCGTCAAGGCAGCTAAGAAATTCGAACGCACCATTGAAAGCTGCATCGCCGAACTAGCGATGGACCACGCCCGCTTCCAGGTCCAGATTTCTGATCTGAGCGACTCATCGGGGCCGAAAGGTATCGATCACATTGAGTTTTATTTCTCGGCGAACGCGGGTGAGGATCTCAAACCGCTCGCTCGTGTCGCGTCGGGCGGCGAAGCGTCGCGACTGATGCTGGTGTTGAAAACAGTTGCGAATGCGACCGAGTTCCCGCGCACGATCGTTTTCGACGAGATCGACTCCGGCATCGGCGGTCGCGTGAGCGAAGCGGTCGGCATAAAGTTGCGCAAGCTTTCGGAAACGAACCAGGTCCTGTGCGTCACACACCAAGCGCAGATCGCGCGCTTCGCGGACAGCCATCTGGCAGTTCAAAAAGCCGTGATCGACGGACGTACGCAAGTCGACATCTCAAAACTCGATCGCTCGGGCCGCGTCGAAGAACTCGCGCGCATGCTGACCGGCGCCGAAATCACCGACACCGCCCGCCGCCACGCCCGTCAGTTGTTGAAGGTTAGTTAAACTCACCTAGTCACCACGGGTGTGAAAGCGAACGCCGAAAACTAGTTCGATGTAAGAACTGTTTCAAAGAGTCTAAAGTAGCGTTCCTCCAGTCGGCCTAATCTTCCAACCCGACATCGCGAATGGCGGGCTGGTCTGTGGCGTCCACTTCGCAGTCCACGCCGAGCGCTATGATTGCTTCACCCAAGAATGCTGCTTCTTGTGAAGTTGGCAAATGCAATGTTACCTCTTCACCTGCAAGGAAGCGATCAACACACTCCTTCGCTGAAGTTAGAGAAAGACCCGCTTTCTCCTGAAGCATCTTCGTCAAGGTTATCTTCTCCAGGCCGGGCTTCCATCGTTTGAGAGTCACTTTTGGCATTTAATTCATTTTGATCTCTATTCTACGAGGAACGTGTCCAGGATTTGCCCCAGTGGTTCTGGTACCACCCTCGATTAGGACTCTTTGTACGCCTTGTTCCCTTCCAAGGTGTCTGGCGAACTCTCGCAATTCGCGTAATCCTACAGTTCCAGCACCTGGACCCTGCATACGCAACCAGCGCATCACCCTCCTTAACCATTTCGGTTAACACCCGTATATCACCCTTTGGTCCAGTTCCAACCATTTCCACAAGACTACCTTCTCTTTGAACTATCTGAATATCCGTTCTTTGGAATTGTTCTGGGCTACAGAGTATAGTTCGCTAATTAGAACAGCATTGATCGAGCGTTTGCACATCGCCACTTGAGCGAGGCAGCTTGAGTTGAGGTCGGGGACTCGGATCATCATTTCGCAATCATTCTCATGAGCACAGAACCAAATAAAGTTATCTACTCGATGGTCGGCGTCAGTAAGTTTTACGACAAGAAGCCGGTACTCAAAGACATCTACCTTTCCTACTTCTACGGCGCGAAGATCGGCGTGATCGGATTGAACGGATCGGGTAAGTCGTCGTTGCTGCGCATACTCGCGGGCGTCGATAAAGATTTCAATGGCGAGACTGTGATCTCGCCGGGATTCACTATCGGCTATCTCGAACAGGAGCCTCTGCTCGATGACGAACGCACAGTGCGCGAGGTCGTCGAAGAAGCGGTGCAGGAAACAGTCGACCTGCTGAAAGAGTTCGAAGAGATCAACGCGAAGTTCGGCGAGGAGATGAGCGACGACGAGATGTCGGCGCTGCTTGAACGACAGGGTGAGGTCCAGGAGAAACTGGACGCGCAGGACGCATGGGATCTCGACTCGCGTCTCGAAATGGCGATGGACGCGTTGCGATGTCCACCACCAGAAACGCCGGTGAAAATTCTCTCCGGCGGCGAACGTCGTCGCGTCGCACTCTGCCGCCTGCTACTGCAAAAACCCGACATCCTGTTACTCGACGAACCTACGAACCATCTCGACGCCGAATCGGTAGCGTGGCTCGAACATCACTTGCAAAGCTACGCTGGAACGATCATCGCCGTCACTCACGATCGCTATTTTCTCGACAACGTCGCCGGCTGGATTCTTGAACTCGATCGCGGCCAGGGCATTCCGTGGAAGGGCAACTACAGTTCGTGGCTCGAGCAAAAACAGGAACGCCTGCGACGCGAAGAAAAGTCTGAATCGGAACGACAGAAAACACTGCAACGCGAACTCGAATGGATTCGCATGTCGCCAAAAGCTCGCCACGCGAAAGGCAAAGCGAGAATCAACTCGTACGAAGACCTGCTGCGCCAGGAAACTGAGAAACGTCGCGAAGATCTCGAGATTCACATTCCTGCTGGACCACGTCTCGGCAACGTCGTCATCGAAGCAGACAAAGTAAGCAAGAGTTACGGCCAGAAACTTCTCGTCGAAGACATGACGTTCGCTCTTCCGCCGGGTGGCATCGTCGGCGTGATTGGTCCAAACGGCGCCGGGAAGACCACGCTGTTTCGCATGATCACCGGACAGGAAGAACCCGACTCCGGCACGATTCGCAAAGGAGATACGGTTTCACTCGCTTACGTCGATCAAAGCCGCACGCTCGATCCGAAGAAATCAATCTGGGAAGAGATATCCGGTGGTGAGGAGACGTTGAAACTCGGCAATCGCGACGTTAACTCGCGCGCTTATGTCGCACGTTTCAATTTCTCCGGTTCCGACCAGCAGAAAAAGGTAAACATGCTCTCCGGCGGTGAACGCAATCGCGTTCATCTCGCGAAGATGTTGAAGGAAGGCGCCAACGTTCTCCTGCTCGACGAACCGACCAACGATCTCGACGTGAACACGCTGCGCGCACTTGAAGAAGCGCTCGAAAACTTCGCCGGCTGCGCAGTCGTCATCTCACACGATCGCTGGTTTCTCGATCGCATTGCGACGCACATTCTCTCTTTCGAAGGCGACAGCAAAGTCTTCTGGTTTGAAGGAAACTATTCGGATTACGAGGAAGACAAGAAAACGCGTCTTGGTCCAGCCGCGGAAATACCACACCGCATTAAGTATCGCCAGCTAACGAGGTAGTAATCACAAATGAAAACTCTAATTTGTGTGATAGCAATCGTGTTGTTTTCCAGTTCAGTCATCGCACAGGAAGAAACCGGTCCGATCAGAAACTTCCTGCGTGTGAACGAGAATTTCTGTACCGGCGGACAGCCGCGCCTCGAACACCTGGCGAAGCTGAAGTCGGAAGGCGTGAAAGCGATCATCAATCTCCGCCAGCCGTCAGAGCACCGCGCTGAGGAAGAGGAAGCAAAGGCAAAGGAACTCGGCCTCCGCTACTTCAATATTCCTGTCGTCTACCGCGATCCAAAAGAAGAACAGGTGACGGAGTTTCTGAAGATCACTGACGATCCCGCGAACCGACCGGCGTTTATTCATTGCACTGCGGCGATCCGCGTCGCTGGATTCTGGATGATTAGAAGGGTCCTGCGTGATGGTTGGAAATTTGAGGACGCCGAAGCTGAAGCGCACAAGATCGGAAACCTGCGCGAGGGAGCGCATTTGATCGAGTTCGCCAGGAAATACATCGAGAAACACCAGCAACCCAAGGCGGCTGCGGATCTTCCTTCCGATCCGTTGAAATACGGTGTTTTCACCGTGCGTTTTGATCCCGGCGGAACGTTCACGCTCGAAGGAGCCGGTTGGCCCAAGCTAAACGGTAACTGGACGAAAAAGACCGGAGAAGTTGAACTGGTGTCGACAGGTGGTACGACCGCTTGCGCAGCGCCGGGGCAATACCGTTTTAGCGGTAACGGCAAGCGCTTGTCCTTCGAACTAATTGCCGACGAATGCACTCCGCGACGAATGATTCTTAACGGCAGCACCTGGTTGCCGCCGGAAGAAGCGACAGCTAACCCGTTGAGAAGTATCACGCGGACAGCGGGCGAGCGGCCGTCGTCGCGTTTGAAAGCGGCAACGATGAAAGGAAGCTGGCCCTCGTTTCGTGGTCCACACGCCTCGGGCGTGGCGGAGGCACAAAACCTGCCCGATCAGTGGAACGGCAAGACCGGCGAAAACATTCTCTGGCAAACGAAGATCCCGGGACTCGCGCATTCGAGCCCGATCGTTTGGGGCAAACGAGTCTTCGTCACGACTGCGGTTAGCACCGATCCGAAAGCGAGCTTCAAACCAGGACTCTACGGCGATGGTGACTGGTCGAAAGATCGATCACAACATCGCTGGATGATCTATGCCGTTGATAAGCAGACCGGAAAGATCGTTTGGGAACGCATCGCGTTTCAGGGCGAGCCGCGCGAGAGGCGTCACATCAAGGCCACGTATGCAAATTCAACTCCCGCTACCGACGGACGCATCGTTGTGGCGTGGTTTGGATCGCAGGGAGTGCATGCTTACGACGTGAACGGTCGATCTCTTTGGAAGGTTGATCTGGGACGAATCGACGTCGGCGCTTACGACATTCCGGGTTATGAATGGGGACCCGCCAGTTCGCCCATTATCTGGAAAGATCTCGTCATTCTTCAGTGCGACACGCAAGCCGACTCATTCATCATCGCGTTGAATGCAAATACTGGTGAAACGGTTTGGAAAACCGATCGTGATGAGCTTCCTTCGTGGGGCTCGCCGACCGTTGTGACGACGCCAAAAGGCGAAGAGCTAGTAACCAACGCGTCAAACTTCATTCGCGGTTACGATCCACGCACCGGAAAAGAATTGTGGCGACTCGGTCGCAGCTCGAAGATCACAGCGCCGACGCCGATCTTCGCTGACGATGTACTCGTCGTCGTGAGTGGACGTGGACCAGAACGGCCGATCTTCGTCATGAAAGCGGGCGCGCGCGGCGATCTCACGTTGCCCGAAGGCAAGACGAGTAGTGATGCAGTGGTTTGGAGTCGAACCGGTCGTGGTTCTTACATGCCGACGCCATTGATCTACAACGGTATCCTCTACGTCCTCGCGAACAACGGCACTTTTGACGCTTACAACTTAAAGACGGGCGAGGAGCTTTACAGGCAACGGCTGCCGGTGATCGGCAGCGGCTACAGCGCGTCGCCTGTGGCTGCTGACGGGAAGATTTACTTGTCGAATGAAGACGGCGAGATCATCGTGGTCGCGGCCGGTCAAAAGTTCTCCCACATCGCAACGAACACGATGGGAGAACTCTTGATGGCCACACCGGCGCTGTCAGACGGGGTGATGTACGTGCGTTCAGCGGAGAGCCTGTTTGCCGTTGGGAAAAGAAAGTAAGAATTGCGGAAATGCGAGAATGCGGAATTGCGGAAATCTCGCAATTCCGCAATTCCGCAATTCTTCTAAGGTTGAACCTGAACGTTGCCGCCACCGTGTTTGATGTCGACGAACGAGTACGACGCCAGCGGAAAACTCTGACAGCCGATCACTTTGCTCTGATTCGAAGGAACGCCGACGTCGTCATCGCGTTCGAAGTCTCTCGCGAGCCAGGTCAGCGTAGCGCCGATGTCGTCATCGCGTTCGGCGTCTTTCGGAATCCAGTTTCCAGTCGCGGGTTGATAGACGCCCCACGTAAGCTTGTCGGGCGTTGGGATGCTTACGCCTTCACCGTTATCTTCAACCACCAGTAAGACACGCAGTCCAAGTGCGGAGGCGATATTTGATTGAGAGATGATACCGCTCATCACTGCCTGCTTTCCTGTGATCTGTAAACAATCGAACTTCACGGTAATGATCGCACCGGTGTTTGCGATTGCGCCTGGATCATCCGGATCGGGAACGGGCACGGCTCCCGGATCGCTAAACGTCATCTCGCCAACCGTTCGTCCATTGTTTTGAACGCGGGCGTGAAATTCAAGATTTAGTGCCTGTCCATCTTCTTCCAGTGTGAACTGAAAATTGCCGCTGGCTGATGGTCCATCGTTGGCTGCAGAAGTAAGACTGGGGAGTACAAGAATCGCTAACAGCAGAGCTGCGAGCAAAGCGCATACGACGCTCTTCATTGGGAGGGAACTCCTTTTTTCTGGGCTAAAGTGCGAGGCTTATAGCGGTTTTGGACCAACGAAGTCAACCGCGACCACCAGATTTGATCCGTGTTAACCTAACGCGCATGTATCAAGGAATAACGGGAATCCTCGCTGCAATAATCACCTTTTTTATCGCTGTTGGCGCTGCGACTCAGGGCGGAAGTATCAGGGGGAAAGTCGTTGCCGACTTTGGGCCCGATCAACGAAGAGCGCTGCCGGGCGTCGTCGTGAATCTCAGTGGCGAGAGACTGGGAGACCGAACGCTCCAGACGGTCACTGATTACGAAGGCGCGTATAGTTTCACCGGCCTCGTTGCGGGTGAGTATCGACTCTCGATCGAACTCCAGGGCTTTTACACGTACGAAAAGAAGATCAGCATCCAGATAGACGCCACCGTCGAACACGACGCTCTTTTAATAGCACTGACGCCCACTGGAAAGGTTCTGGTCACCGCCGATCCCACGGAAGCCAACCGAACAGAATCGACGACACCTTCCGTAATCACGCAGGCAGATTTACGCGAAGCGCCGCTGATCGATCAGAAGTTTCAGGATGCGTTACCACTGTTGCCCGGTGTCGTACGTGGTCCTGACGGCAACCTGAACATTAAAGGCACGCGACCGAGTCAGAGCGGCATTCTCGTATCGAGTCTCAACGTTACCGATCCGTGGACCGGAACTCCTGCCATTGAGTTGCCAATCGAAGCAGTGGAAACAGTGCAAGTCCATTCGAATCCTTACTCGTCGGAGTACGGCAAGTTCACCGGCGCGGTGACGACAATCGAAACACGCTCCGGCAGCAACGATCTGCGCTACCTCTTCACAGGTGTCCTGCCACGTCCACGCTGGCGTGACGGAAAGATGTACGGCATTGGCGCGGCAACGCCGCGGATCGCCGTGGGTGGTCCAATCAAGAAAGACAAACTATTTTTCTTTCAGAGTCTCGAGTACCGTTTCGTCCGTACAAACGTTCCCAGTCTCGAAGCGCTCGAAGAGCACCAACGCGACATTCAACGCGAAAGCTTCGACTCCTTTTCGCGTCTCGATTACGTCATCAATTCCAACAACCGGCTTACCGCGAGTTTTTCAATTTTTCCCCAGAAGCAGGACTTCTTCAATCTCAACACTTTCAATCCGTCTGACACGACCGCGAACTTTCATCAACGCGGTTGGTTTCTCGCGTTCAACGAACAGGCGACTTTCAAGTCTGGCGGACTGCTGCAATCGAGTTTCAGCGTCAAACAGTTTGACGGCGACATTTTCGGTAACAGTGGTGCGCCTTATCAGATCACTCCTGAACGAAACTTTGGCGGCTGGTTCGATCGGCAGCATCGCGAGAGTCGTCGCTACGAGCTGCTCGAGATCTACAATCTTGCGCCGTTTAACTGGCGCGGCTCGCACGCTTTGAGGGTCGGCGTTAATTACAGCTACACGACTTTCAGCGGCAGCGATCGTAGCGCGCCAGTCAGCACCATCCGCGCCGATGGAACGACCTATCAGCAGATCAACTTCTCCGGCGCAGGCGATCTTTTAAGACATCAAAACGAGATCTCGGCGTTCGTTCAAAACAAGTGGATCGTGAACTCGCGCGTCGTGTTTGATCTTGGCCTGCGTTACGATCGCGATCTGATTGGCGCTGAAAACAACTTCGCGCCCCGTCTCGGCCTTGTTCTGGTGCCCGCGTCCAACGGTCGAACGGTGGTGCGTGGTGGCGTTGGTCTTTTCTACGACAAGATCCCGCTCAGTGTTGGCTCCTTCGAACAGTACCAGGACTTCGTCGTGACCACTTTCGCCAACGACGGCACGACAATCGTCGACGGTCCACGTTTATTCCTGAACACCGCGCCGTCTGATCTGAAGAATCCATACAGTCTCGCGTGGAATGCGCAGGTCGATCACGAAGTGACCCCACGACTGGTGCTCCGGCTCGGTTATGAAGAACGCAGCACGCGTCGCGATTTCGTCTTGGAACCTGTCACAGATGCCACGACGTTGAACACCGGACGGCTGTTACTGATAAACTCTGGGCGGTCACGATATCGAGAGTTGCAGGCCGTCGCGCGCTTCCGTTTTCAGGAAGGACGCAACATCTTCCTGTCGTACGTGGGGTCACAAGCGCGCGGCAACCTGAACGACTTCAACCACTATTTCGGCAATCTGAAACAAGCGGTCATTCGTCCGGACGAGTACGCGAAACAACCTTTCGACGCTCCCAACCGGATGCTCTTCTGGGGTGAATTCGCATTGCCGTTCGACGTGGTTGCGACACCGGTGGTCGACTGGCGCACAGGGTTTCCCTTCTCTGTGGTGAACGAGCAGCAGGATTTCGTCGGGCCACGCAACGAAGGCGGTCGCTTCCCTTCGCTCTTCTCGCTCGACGTACTTGTCATGAAAGGACTCACTATTCCCTTTCGCGGCAAGAAGTATCGGGGACGCGCCGGCCTGACGATCTTCAACATCACGAACCACTGGAACCCGCGCGACGTTCAGAACAACCTCGATAGCCGTCAGTTCGGCACGTTTTTCAACAGTCCCGGTTTGAGCCTCCGGCTCAAGTTTGAATTCGTGAAATACTAAGGAGTTCCCGAAATGAATACGCGAATCCCACTCGCCATTGCGTTGCTGCTGGCAGCAGTCTCCTCCACCCTAGCCAAGGACGAAATCACAAAAGAACTGATCACTTCGAACGGCAAGACGCGCGCGTACTACCTCTACGTTCCTTCAACCGTCAAAGGACCGGCGCCGTTAATCGTCATGCTTCACGGATCGAATCGCACCGGCGTGACGCTCGTTGAAAAATGGAAAGACTACGCAAAGAAGGAAAACATCATCATCGTTGGACCTGACGCGACGAACCTGCGCGGTTGGGGATCGCCGCAGGATGGGCCAGATTATCTGCGCGACCTTGTCGAAGAACTGAAGTCGAAGTACCCAATCAACCCGCGGCGGGTGTATCTCTTCGGGCACTCGGCCGGCGCTTCGTTTTCACTGCACATGGGTTTGATGGAGTCGCAATACTTCGCGGCGGTCGCGATTCACGCTGGAGCCTTAACCAGCCGGGACTACGACGTAATCGAACTGGCGAAACGAAAGATTCCGATCTCGATGCAGATCGGCGACAGCGATCCGCTGGTCCCACTCAAAGTTGTCAGGGAAACACGCGACGCGTTGAAAGAAGCAGGTTTCACGGTCGACCTGATCGAGATCGAGAACCACGATCATTGGTATTACGACAAGGCGTCGAAGTTCAATCAAACAGCGTGGGAATTTTTGAAGAAGTACGAACTCGATAGTGACCCGCAGTTTCAGAAGTACAACTGGAGATAGAGGAAATGCGAAAATGCGTGATTGCGTAATTGCGAAATTTCGTGCTGAGCGGTTTCTTAAAATCCCGCAATCCCGCGATCCCGCAATCCCGCAATCCCGCAATTTCGCAATTTCGCAATTTCGCAATTTCGCAATTTCGCAATTTTCACAGGAGCCCGCATGACTAAATTTCTCGCGTCGATCTTTATTCTGGCCCTCTTCGTCAATGGATCTCTTCCCGTAAACGATCACAAAGCGCAGGTTGTTAAAGACATCGCCGGCATGTCGAAACAGGCGCAGGTGATGGTCGACATGGTCTTCAGCTTCGCCGAACTCGGCTTTCAAGAGGTCGAGACGTCGAAGTATTTGACGAGCGTGCTCGAGAAGGAGGGCTTCAAAATTGAACGCGGCATCGCGGGAATTCCCACCGCGTGGATCGCGACGTATGGTTCGGGCAAACCGGTGATCGCGCTCGGTTCAGATGTCGATTGCATTCCGCAGGCATCGCAAAAACCCGGCGTCGCTTATCACGATCCGTTGATCGACGGCGCACCCGGACACGGCGAGGGCCATAACTCAGGCGTGCCGCTGAACATCCTTGCCGCGATTGCGGTCAAAAGACAGATGGAACGCGCGAAACTTCCCGGCACGATCAAGCTCTGGCCGGGCGTTGCTGAAGAACTGGTTGCGGGCAAAGCATATTTCGTACGCGAGGGCGTTTTCAAAGACGTAGACGTCGTGATCTTCACGCACGTCGGCAACAATCTCAACACCTCCTGGGGGCAATCCTCAGCGACCGGCCTCGTTTCGGTCGAATACACGTTCAAAGGCGAAAGCGCGCATTCGGCAGGCGCGCCGTGGCAGGGACGCAGCGCGCTCGATGCGGTCGAGTTGATGGACATCGGCTGGAACTTCCGGCGCGAACACTTGCGCATTCAACAACGCTCGCATTACGTGATCACTAACGGCGGCGATCAACCCAACGTCGTGCCGCGGCTCGCCAGCGTTTGGTATTACTTCCGCGAACTCGATTACGACCACATCAAACGCATGCGCGAAATCGGCGACCAGATCGCGCAAGGCGCTGCGATGATGACCGATACGACTGTGTCCTCGCGCGTCCTCGGTTCCGCGTGGCCACAACACTTCAACCGGCCTGTCGCCGAAGCCGCGTACGAGAACATCAAGCAAATCGGACTGCCACAATGGAGCGAAGACGATCAAAAGCTGGCGCGAGCGTTACAACGTGAATTGAAGTCACGCGAGCAGGGATTGCCGATACAACTCGACGAACTGGCGGGACCCGTTCCTGACGAACAAAGGACGCGTGGCGGTTCCGACGACATCGGCGACGTCTCGTGGAATGTGCCGACAATCTCGCTGCGTTACCCGTCAAACATTCCCGGTCTTCCCGGTCACAACTGGGCCAACGCAGTCACGATGGCCACGCCGATCGCGCACAAAGGTGTGATTGCAGGTGCGAAGGTCGTCGGCATGACCATGATCGATCTGTTGACGCGACCTGAACTAGTGGACCAGGCGTGGAAGTACTTCCGCGAGGTACAAACGAAGGATACGAAGTATCAGCCGTTGATCTCACCAACCGATAAACCCGCCACGTATCTGAACAAGCGCATCATGGATACATATCGCGAACAGATGCGGAAGTACTACTACGATCCTTCGAAGTACAACACATATCTCGAACAACTCGGAATCAAATATCCGACGACGCGATAAGGAGGTAGCGATGGCGGAAATTAAGACTAAAAAGACTAACGCAAGCGTCGAAAAGTTTCTCAATCAGATTCCGGATGAAGTGCGGCGTGAGGACTGTTTCAAGATCGCGAAGATGATGGAAGAGATCACCGGTTGCAAGCCGAAGATGTGGGGCCCAAGCATCGTCGGCTTTGACACCTATCACTACAAATACGCCAGCGGGCATGAGGGCGATTGGCCCATCGCCGCCTTCTCACCGCGTAAGCAGGATCTAACGGTTTACATCATGCCCGGCTTCCAGGAATACACGGAGCTAATGGAGCAGCTGGGCAAACACCGCACCGGGAAGTCATGTCTTTACATCAAGCGACTGTCTGACATCCACGTACCCACCTTGAAAAAACTCATCCGCCAGTCGGTGAAAACGATGAAGCAGGTAACGAAGAAGAGATCCGCCGATAGCCACGATTTCGCTTACTAAAAGAGTAATGGCCAAGGAAACAGGCGCACAGAAGTCGCCTTCTTTGTGGGAGCTGGCGCTCCTGTTTCTCAAGCTCGGCACTATTGGCTTCGGTGGACCAGCCGCGCACATCGCGATGATGGAAGACGAGATTGTGCGCCGTCGTCGATGGATGACGCGTGACGACTTTCTCGATCTTCTTGGGGCGACCAACCTCATTCCCGGTCCCAACTCAACCGAAATGGCGATCCACATCGGACACCGGCAAGGCGGGTGGTCGGGACTGATTGTTGCCGGCGTCAGCTTTATTCTTCCGGCGGCGATTATTGTGCTCGTCTTCGCCTGGATCTACGTTCGATACGGATCGCTGCCGCAAGTCGCGGGTGTGCTCTATGGAGTTAAACCGGTAATCATCGCGATTGTGCTGCAAGCGTTGTGGTCGCTGGGGCGTACAGCGATCAAGAATGTGTTTCTGGCCGTAGTCGGTCTGGTCGGCGTTGTGCTTGCCTTCATGGGTGTTCACGAACTGATGATTCTTCTCGGTGGTGGCGTGATAGTTGGGTTGAGGAAACTAACCCTGCCACAGATCAAATCCGCCAAACGATCGCTGGTGTTTGCCTCGCCCATGCTCTTTTTTCTGCAATCAACTGCGGCAACGACAACGACCTTCGCGCTGTTGCCTCTGTTTCTCTTTTTTCTCAAGGTCGGCGCGGTACTCTATGGCAGCGGTTACGTCCTGTTGGCTTTCCTTCGCGCCGATCTTGTGGAACGGTGGCACTGGCTGACTGAATCACAGTTGCTGGATGCAATTGCCGTGGGCCAGGTAACGCCTGGTCCAGTTTTCACAACCGCAACGTTCATCGGATACGTGCTGGGAGGACTATCAGGTGCGACAGTCGCGACGGCGGGAATATTCATCCCTGCTTTCTTGTTCGTCGCGGCGAGTGGGCCACTTGTGCCGCGCATTAGACGATCGCCGGCGGCCGGAGCGTTTCTCGACGGAGTTAATGCGGCCTCACTGGCGTTAATGTTCGTCGTGACTTATCAACTTGGCCGCGCTGCGGTGTTTGACGTTCCGACGATCGTCCTCGCGCTGGTGAGCGGTGTCGCTCTGTTCCGCTTCCACCTTAATTCAGCGTGGCTGATCATTGGTGGTGCTCTTCTCGGATTACTTCTCTCAGCGCTGCGCTGATCAGCGCTGTGCCGGCTCAAATAACTCGATCGGATTCCCGTCCGGATCTTCCAACTGGATCTGCTTCCCGCCCGGTCCAGCCTCCATTTCATTTCGAAAGCGCAACCCCGCTTTTTTCAACGTTTCAATTCGAGCCGGCAAGTCATCGACCTGAAGAATTATTCGATTCCATCCTCCCGGCGTTTGCTGTGAGCCATCCGGCATCACCCGCGAACCGGACGCACCCGGGCCACTCAGAATCAGTTTGAGGTTGCCTACGGAAACCTGCGCGAAGGCAGGCAGGTTTTGATGGTCCAACTTCAACCCAAGCTGCTGCGTGTAGAAATTAACTGAACGACTAACGTCCTTCACCTGATATCGAACACCCCAAAGCCCTTTGACGAGGTTTTGAGTGTTTGCTGCCGAGGAGTCAGCCTGACTGGATTTTTCAGGCGCTTGTTTAGCTTGATTCATATAACCTCCCATTGCAACGACGATGAGACAAAGAAATAGTGCACTCGCTTTCACGTTCGTTTACTCCTTCGAATGTTTGGGGGTCGCCAACCACTGATAAAGGGTGAACGGGTAGGCTGTATTGGGAAAATTTACCTCAATAGTGATGCTAACGCAGGTTGAAACGAAGTCTCTTACTGTTCTCGATTCGTTGTGTTTTCCTAAGATTTTTCAGACGCGCCAGTGTTCAGGTCGATCTTCGTCCGGTTCTCGGCGGCTCCGCAATGAGCCTCTTCACCTTTGACCTCGCATGATCCGATATTCTCCGAAATCGGCGCGATCCACCGGACCTTCTTAGACTCCTGCATTATTCTTGCGAGATACACCTTCCCGTCACTCACCATGTACAGCAGCAATAGATCATCCTGATGCTCTCGGAAGTAAATGTGCCTGAGACGACCGACCAATCGAATTTTTGGTTTTAGATCGAAGAGACGTTTCTTGCCGTTTGCTCCCAGCTCTCCGAAGCCATCGCTGCGAACGGTATACCTGCCGAATGACGTTGAGAAGATAAAGAACGACGCTTGACCACAGTTTGGGACACAGCGTGCCTGCTCAAAACCACCATCCTCATTGGCGGCCGGCACTGCCGTTACGACCAACAGCAGCAGACAGATCAACACACCGGTTTTCATGGCTGGTACTCCTTTTCGGCGGGGCGGTGAGGTACTCGCAGTTTACTACAGACCAGCGTCCTTAACGATTGTTTCTTTCAAACCACGCGATTATCTGGGGATACAGGTCGGCGATGGTGGTGCCGGCAGGGCGGGTGCGGTAGAGATTGACGAGAAACCTGTCAAATTCCCTGAACATCAGGAAACCTCTGCGATGGGTCATCATCTGGTCAACGGCGGCGATCATTCTCGCCTGCTCGTCGCGCGGCGCGTAGTCAGTCAGGCGCAGGCTAACGAGGCCCCAATTCAGGTACTCGTTGAACGTCCCGATGCCAGCGTAGTAGCCCGGTCCGCGCGCACTCGCAACCCAACGTTCGCGATTGCTGATCGCTTTCATGATCCGGTCCGCGTACTTCTCCGCTTCCGGATTGATGTAACCATGATTGATCTCGGTGAAAACGATGTTGCCACGAAACACGTTCATACCCGCTTCTGTTCCGGGCTCGTACGAGCGCTTCACGTCCTGCGGATAAGGAAAGTTGACATGCGGCTGGAGTTCGCGGAAACCATTGCTGTCAAACCAGGTCGTCGACTGGTTGTAAGCCACGAGCGGTGAGAAGACGATCTTGTAAGTGTCGTAACCACTCGAGCTCGGGAAGTTCTTGTCGAGCCACTTCTTCATCTCGCCGATGTTTGCCGTCTCGCGATAAAAGGCGATCTGTTCCTGGTACGTCGCCGCATTCTCTTTGTAGAACTTGCGAAAGTTCGTCTCGTCCGCGAACGACTGCAAGAGCGGCAGGAACGGCCGGAGCACGTTCCTTGCGTCACCTCTGAATCCCGTACGGTCGTAAACTTTGCTCTGTACGATGCGGCCGCGCGCGTCGAATTCAAACGAGTATCCGTTCATCTTCAACGAGAAATAGCGGCCGAGATCCTGGCGCAACTCAGATTCGAGCGTGGCGAGCAAGGCATGATCCTTGTGTTCATCGAAGTGCTCGCGAACGCGCTTGTAGTACTCGGTGTCTTTGTAAACCAGATTCCGATCTTCGATTCCGATCGGCGTCATCGCGATCGCGATGTTCACTAACTCATAAACTTCCGGTACCTCGACGATCATCTTCCCGCGATACGCCGCCTGATACTTCTGATCGAAAACGGCGGCAGGCGTGTACTTCACGCCGATGATCTGCGTGTAGCAAAGGTCGTCGCCTCGTTGGATGATGAAGTCGTACTTCTTCCCGAGTTCGACCCAGAAACTGATCGCATCGATATCGGTGACGAAGGTTACTCGGTGCGGTTTGCCGTCTTTGAGTTGGGCTTCGTAAACATCGGGCTTGATTTCAGGGACGAGTCTCCAGATATTTGCACGGTACTGGTCACCATCCTGAATGCTGATGATCGTGTTGGTGGATTTGATGACTGGCAGTTTTTCTTGCTGGTAAGCGCCGGCGTTTATTGATGCCGCGAAAACCGCCAGAATTGACGCAATTACTAATCTCATGTGCCTCGTTAACCGAACCCGCCCGGAGCAGGTTTCCCATTCCGAGATCAAGACACCGGGAACCCAATAGATATGGCACCGAAGATTTGGATGTGGGAGGTGCCTATGATGCCTAAAGACCCCACGTCTGCACAAGGGATACATTACATGAACGCCATTGATCATGTTTACTTGCAGGCGCATAATTAGCCAGAACTTCCGCGAACAAGCAAAGGGGCAGCATGGACAAGCACCGGTTGCAGCAGATCGAGGAGTATATCCTGGGCTTCTTTCAACGCCGGCAACAGAGCCGGGTGCTGGCAAAGGATTTGTTCAACAGCACGAGCGAGTATGCCAACGCCGATCTGGTGAGGGCGTTCGAGGATTTGGAAAAGAAATACCGGTTGCTGGTCCGTTACACCCACGAAGGTAACGATTACGTTTCGTTGACACCGCAGGGCACGATGTATGTCGGACTCGAGCCGTCCGACGTCGAAGATGAACCGCCAGTTCTGCCTCATCCGCCGAAGAGTGCGACGAAGAACGTTTGAGCTGATGTTCCGCACGCGTTACAACGCTGACTACCTCACGCTCTTGAGAGTGGCGTGGTCGGCGGGGTTCGTAGTTCTTGCGTGTAGCGTCCACGGGTTGGCCCAGCCTGCTGAAGCGCCAGCCGAGACGCAGAATAATCACGTTGGGACAATTTCGGAGTTACGCGACAAGCAGCGAGCGTGGCTTGTTGTTTTCAAATCGCGGGTGGTCGATGCGGGCAATGCCGAAAAAGCGATTATTGAAGACGTCCTTAAAGCTGAGGCACAACCGAGAGGTCGTTACCGTTACGTTTACAACGAACTCGCGCACAAGCTCAACAAGTACATCCGCAAGTACGGCAGTCTGACTTCGGCGAGGAATCTTGCGGACGCGGAGTACGTAATCTTCTTCAACGTGGTTGAGTTCCGGCGTATCCTCAACGCGGTCTATCCATGGGGCGAACTATTCGTCATCGTGAAAGGCTCGCCACAGGAGTCGAAGCCACCACGCATCGTGTGGCGAGCCAGGAAGATGATGGTCGGCACCGACGCGATCGGAGACCTCGTCAACGCCCTCAAAGCACTGCGCGGCGAGAACTAAGATTTCTGTTCTGGTTTTTGCAACAGATCCATAGTCCTATCGTGTAAACATCCGGTTTGAGTGAGCTGAAACCTTTTAGCACCCAGGCTCACTAACGTGAGAGAGGAACCACCCCCGATGCTGCGTTGCTTGCTGCTCATCTTTGCCCTGGCCTCTGCTCTGCCGGCCCAACAAAACACGGGAAGCCTGAAAGGCACCGTGACCGACCCGATGGGAAGTCTCGTCGTTGGAGCCAGGGTCACCATCAAAAACTCCCGCGGCGTTACTACGAGCGCGACTTCAAACTCTTCAGGCGTTTACGAGTTCAGGCGAGTAGCACCCGGCACTTACGAGCTTCACGTCAACGCTCCCGGCTTTAACCTATTCGAGGAAAAAGAGGTCGAGATCCAGGCGCGTGAGACGACCACGGTAAACCCGCAGCTAAGTGTCGCGTTCGAAGAGCAACAAGTCACGGTCGACGACAGAAACATCAGCACCGACTCCGATAATAACGCCAGCGCGATCGTTCTGCGTGGCAAGGAACTGGAAGCGTTGCCGGACGATCCGCAGGCGTTTGCTCAAGCGTTACAGGCGCTCGCTGGACCAACCGATCCCGAGAATCCATCACAGGTCAAAGTCGACGGTTTTTCCAACGGCCAGATACCGCCGAAAGAGGCAATTCGCGAAGTTCGCATCAACAACAATCCGTTTTCCGCGGAGAACGAGTTTCCGGGTTTCGGCGGCATCGAAATCTTTACGCAACCCGGCGCCGATAAGTGGCACGGCAGTTTCAGTTTTGATTTCAACGACGAGAGCCTCAACTCACGCAATCCGTTTACAAAGGTCCGCGCACCGTATCAGCAACGCGCGTTCAACATGAGTTTGAGTGGTCCGATAATCGCCAAGCGCGCGTCGTTCTCGGCTTACTTTGGACGTTACGTTAGCGACGCTAACTCAGTCGTGAATGCAACCATACTCGATCCCGTAACCTTGAAGCCGCTCGAGCTGAACGAGACGTTCGTCACGCCCGACACAAATACCTATGGCAACGGACGCGTCGACTTCAAGATCACCAAAGCCCACACGCTCGTTGCAAGGTTCAACTACGGCGAATCAAAGCAGGATCTCCAGGGCATCGGCGGGTTCTCCCTGCCGACACGCGCTTACAAAGGCAAGCGCTCGAACTTCGTCCTGCAAATAACTGAAACAGCTCTGCTCAACGAGAAGACCGTCAACGAAACGCGCTTCCAGTACATTCGGAATCGCTTCAATCAGGCAAGCGTGTCCGACGCGTTTGGGCTGAACGTGACCGAGTCGTTCTTCGGCGGCGGCGCGCAAGTAGGCGCGTCGTCGAACGCACAGAACCGGATGGAGTTACAGAACTTCACGTCGTGGACCCACGGTAACCATTTTCTGAAGGCCGGCGTGCGCCTCAGACACGTCAACGTCGAAAGCGTTTCACCTGACAATTTCGGCGGCACCTACATGTTCTCCGGCGGAGACGGTCCGAAGCTCGATGCGAATGATCAGATCATTCTCGTGGATGGCAAACCTGTGATCGAAGATCTCAGCAGCCTTGAACGCTATCGCCGCACGCTGTTGTTCTCACGCTTGGGTTTGAGCGCACCTGCCATTCGCTTGCTCGGCGGCGGCGCGACTCAGTTTTCCATCGCCGGCGGCAATCCCCTCGCGAGTGTGAAGCAAACTGACGTGTCGGTTTATCTTCAGGATGAATGGAAAGTGCGTCCTAACTTCACGCTCTCGCCCGGATTGCGTTACGAGAACCAGACCAACGTCGATAGTAAGTTCAACTTCGCGCCCCGCATTGCTTTTGCATGGTCGCCGGTTTTCGGCGGCGGCAAGAAACCCGCGCCGCCCAAACCAGCAGCGACCACCGGCTCAACGACTACGCCGGCAGCAACTACAGCAACTGCAACTCCAGCCGCGCCCGCTCCCGCTCCAGCGACTGCGCCAGCTGGTCCACCGAAGATGGTCATTCGTGGCGGCTTTGGGATCTTCTACAACCGCATCGGTGAAGACGTCACGCTAAACGCGACGCGTTTCAATGGCGAAAATCAGCAGCAGTTTCTGGTGACCGATCCAACGGTGCTCGATCTGTTTCCGGTGGTGCCGGCCATCGAAGTTCTCGACGCTTTTGCACAACCACAGGTCCGGCGCGTTGTGTCCGACGATCTCGCATCGTTTCGCTCGCTGCGAGCGACTTTCACCGTCGAGCGCGTGCTGCCCAAAAACGTCAGGATGACGTTCAGTTACGCGCATTCACGCTTCCAACGCCTGCGACGCTACGTGAACATCAATGCACCACTTGGTGGCACATACATTCTGGGCGAACCGAATTCCGGCGTGCGTCCGTTCGGCAACGAAGAAGGAAACATCTTCGAGTATCAGTCGACGGGAAGGTCTGTTGCGAACAATTTCAATATGAACATCAACGGCAACGGTGAGGAAGATCAACTTCTTCGGCGGCTTCAGTCTTAGCAAAACAAGGGGTACGGATGGGGGAACCAGCGGTGCAACGTTTGATGCTTACGACTTCACCAATGAATTTGCGCGCTCGCCATTCAGTTCACTGATTTTTGCGCACTTTGGCGCCAACTACACGGCGCCATACGGGATCACGCTCGGCATGTTTGGCATCGCCAATTCCGGTCAGCCATTCAACATCACAACCGGCGTCGATACAAACGGTGACACGCTGTTTACCGAACGCCCCGCATTCGCCACCGATCTCAACGAACCCGACGTAGTGATGACTCCATTCGGCGCGCTCGATCCGACACCGGCGCCGGGACAGAAGGTCATTCCGAGAAACATCGGACGTGGACCGGGTTTTATGTCAGTGAGTTTTAGCCTCGGTAAGGCATTCAAGTTTGGACCAGCAATCGAACCCAAGGCGCCGCCGCCAGGCGCACCTCGCACGACTGACGCCAGTTCTACGCAAACGCCGCCAAAGCCGGCCCCGATTCAAAGGCCGTATACACTGCAATTCTCGATGAACGTGAACAACGTGTTCAATCGAACCAATGAAGGCCTGCCGGTCGGCAACATGACCTCGCCTTACTTCTTGAAATCTCCATCCGGTTCTTCTACCTTCTTCTTTGGTCCGGGCGGAGGATCGAGCGGTAATCGCGTAATTTATTTGCGAGTAAGGGTCAGTTTCTAGTACCACTCGAGTAGCAACGAAGGTTCCCGCAAAGACGCAAAGGCGCAAAGATCTGAACTCTTGAAGCAGGTTTCTCTTTGCGCCTCCGCGCCTTTGCGGGAAATTCTTTCTGGGAAGTTACCGCAACAATGAAGCTCTCCAAGAAGAAACTAGTCATTCTCATCGTCTTCCTCGTTCTGCTGCTTTCGCAGACGCCCTTTGTGTATCGTCGCTACAACCTTAGACGTCTGAGCGCCGCTGTGCAGCGTCTAAACGCTGAACGCACCCCGCCATCACCAGAAAATCCATTCACCGAGTACAAAGGCGTGGTCCATGTGCACTCGTTTCTCGGCGGTCACAGCTCGGGAACTTTTCAAGAGATCATCTCCGCAGCGAAGGCAAACGATTTGCAGTTTGTCGTAATGACAGAACACAAGGAGAAGGACTTCGACACGTTGGCGATGACCTTGCGCGGCATGCACGCGGGCGTGCTATTCGTGAACGGAAACGAAGAGAGCGATGAGAATGGTGAGCGGTCCCTGGTGATACCAGGCTTCGCAGGCCTTTCGGAGTATGAAGCAAAGAAGGAAATAAGCGCGGAGATCGAACCTGCCCGGTTCAGGATTGTCGCGTACCCTCAGGAGTTCAAGAGCTGGGAGTTGCCTGGCTCTACGGGCATCGAAGTCTTTAATGTCTACACCAACGCGCGGAAGATCAATCCCGTTGTCGCCTTCTTCGACGTTTTGTGGTCCAGACGGAGTTATCCGGAGCTGATATTTGCGCTCTATTACCAACGACCGGACGAGAACCTGAGATTGTGGGACCAGAAGCTGTCGTATGCGACCGCGACGGCAGGCAACGACGCCCACTCAAACATCGGCCTCAGCTTGCGCGACAGTTCGGGAAAAACGCTTGTTGGCATCCAGCTCGATCCGTATGAAGTGAGCTTTCGACTCGTTCGAATGCACGTACTGATCGACCGGAACGAACCGCTGAATGAAGATAATCTGTTGAATGCATTCCGGGCCGGTCACTGTTTCATCGGCTTTGACTTTTTAGGCGACACTTCGGGCTTCTCGTTCACCGCCGAGAGTGCAGGTGAACAGAAGATTCAGGGCGACGACATCGCCTTGAGCCCGGACACTCGCCTACGGGTGCGAACACCAGTTTCCACCCAGGTTAAGTTGTTTAAAGACGGGAACGTGATTTTGGACGAAACTGGCGTGACGAGCAAAGACTTTCCAGTGACCGAACACGGTGTCTACCGCGTCGAGGTTTACCTTCCGCAACTGGGCAAACTTGCGGCTGGCAAGCCCTGGATAATCTCAAATTCCATTTGGGTTCATTAAACCCGTGGTCCAGACAAGGTTTCGCCCCACCGGGTGCCCTGCTAGCTACCCTGTGGGGCGACAAACCGCGCCGGAAAGCTCCGGCTTCACTTGTTTTCGGAAGCGGTGCGTACGTTCACCGGAGTACTGTTGGAGGTCCCGTGTTGGACCCCGCTCTCCTAATTCCCCTAGTGTAGTGGGGATCGGGAGTACAGCCTTCCACACACTGTTTTTTCAAGTCCGATCAGTCTAGGCTTGGACCGAAAAGCTGTCAACAGGCAGCTTGACCGAACGTGAACAATACAACCCTAAATTCGTTAGAATAACCACACCAAAATCGATCCTAAAAACCGTTATGGAAATCACAATACCAACGCCCCGAAATTTCAGCTTTCAAAGGACTGTCATTAGTCACGGATGGTACGGGCTCCTGCCGTTTTCGCTCGATCAAGCCAAGTGGGAACTCACGCGTGTAATCGACGTCGGTGATAAGCCGCCGGTAACCATTACGATGCGCCGCGGGAAAGGGCACGTGTCGGCCACGACCTCCCGGCGGCTGAACAAGACCGAGACGGCCCGCGTCCTTCGCGACGCGCGACACATCCTCCGTCTTGACGACGACCTCGGTCTGTTTTACCAGGCTACGGGAGCCGATCCTGAGTTTGCATGGATCGGGAAACAGGGAGCAGGGCGAATGCTGCGCTCACCAACCGTATTCGAAGACCTCGTGAAGATGATCTGCACCACGAACTGTTCCTGGTCGCTTACCGAGAAGATGGTTACAGGACTTGTTCAGAGTCTCGGCCGCGAGAGTGATGACGGCAGGAAGTCGTTTCCGACGGCAGAAGCGATGGCTGCGATGCCTGTCCAGTTTTATGTCGACGAAGTGCGGTCGGGTTATCGAGCGCCGTACTTTAAAGAACTGGCAGATCGAGTCGCGTCAGGTGAGTTGAATGTGGAAACATGGCTCGCGAGCGATCTTTCGACGCCTGAGCTGGTGAAGGAGATCAAGGGCGTAAAGGGCGCCGGGAATTACGCTGCGGAGAATCTGTTGAAGTTGTTGGGTAGATACGACGGGCTGGCGCTCGACTCGTGGACGCGAGCGAAGTTTTTCAAAGTGCGGAACAAGGGTCGTAAGGCAAACGACAAAAAGATTGAGCGCTACTACTCACGCTTCAAAGAATGGCGCGGCCTCGCGCTCTGGTGTGACGTAACCCAGGACTGGCTGGAGTAATCGCGACGCGGGGACGCGGGGACGCGGTGACGGGGTGAAGGGGAGACGCGGGGACGGGGGACGCGGAGAAGCGGAGCCGTTCGCCGTGTCCCCGCGTCTCCCCTTCTCCGCTTCTCCGTCTCTCCCCTTCTCCGTGTCCGTCTTACTGCTTGTTCAGCACCCAGGTTGAGTCCTGAGGTCCGCGCGGCGTTTCCTGATGACGCGAGACAGTCAGAACCTTGCCGTCAGCCGAAACCTCAAGCTTGTCGGTGGAAGTAGTTGTAATCTCCTCGCCCTCACGCTGGAACGTCGTCTTCTGGATCAACTCGAGCGTCTTGTTGTCGCTGGACCACTTTGAAGACCTGACGAACTTGGCGCGTCCACCCATCGTCTCGCCGCTCGTCTCAGTACCGTCGAGGTTGAATGTTCTCGGGCCGCCCATGCCGCCACCCATGCCACGGCCGCCACCCTGACCTCCACCTTGTCCGGCACCCGGAGGAGCACCGCCTGCTGGAGGACCACCTGCCGGAGGCGCACCACTCGGAGCGGCACCGGGGGCAGCGCCACCGGGACCGCCGCCCTGTCCACCAGTCACCTTCTCTTCGATGGTGATTGTCTTGTCGGTCTGCGTGATCGTCCAGGCAAGACTGTCGACGCCCTGGATTCGCTGACTGAGACCCTGGCTCTTGCTCTTATCAAGCGTCCAGGTTCCGGCGAAGCTGGTCGGCGCCGCAGCATGCACGGCCAGCGAGAATACAAGTGCGCTGATCAGACTAAGAGCGCAAAGCAACTTTCTCATTAACGGATCTCCTTAAAAAGTTTTTCTTGAGAGTGGGCGCAGTCTACCAAAACGACCTCCAGAAAACTGTAAGGAACTGTAAAGATTTGTATAGGCTTGGTAAAGCCACACTCTTTTGTTAATGCGAGGGAACCTCTGGCGTTTTATATGCGTAACAAGGCGGGAAGTTCGATGATGTTCTTTGATTCGATGCCTCGACGATCATCCATTAATGTGCATGAACCGTCGATTAATGTGAAGAGGAAAAAAGCTCATTGAATTCTTGTCATAACCCGGATGCGAGCGGTGTTTGTTCGCAGAGGGACAAAGGCACTAATGGTTCCAACAGGGAGTAAGCTGAACTAGATATCTAAGGAGAGCTGTGATGAAGTCAATTGTGAATCGGATTGTGGTGGTTATTATGGTCGGCGCGCTCGCAAGCGTTGCCGCGTTCGCTAAAACGCATAAGCATCGTGTTACCTTTGAGAACGACATCAAGGTGAACGGCACGCTTGTTAAGAAGGGCAGCTACGACGTCAAGTTTGATGACGCGAGTGGTCAACTGTCGATCATCAAGAACGGCAAGACCGTTGCCCAGACTATGGCCAAGCTCGAAGCGCGCGCTAAGAAGGCCAATGGATTTCAGTTGCGTTCGGTCGGCACCGGTGATGAGACGGAATTGACCGGACTCACGTTTGGTGGATCCGACAAGGACGTTGTGATCACCAACGGCAGTGCAACCACCACCGGCAGTAACTAACGCTGAAGTTTTCAAATAAGCGTTTCCCCTACTACGCCTCGGGACTCGAGAGTTCCGGGGCGTAGTCGTTTTTTTGCGCATTCGATGAATCCGTGCTGTCTGAGTTACTATCAACAAAACAACACGGAGAACATGAGATGAGATACAGACGCTTCGGCCCCACTGGCTGGGAAGTTAGTGAAATGGGCTATGGCATGTGGGGCATGGCCAGTTGGTCCGACTCGAGCGATGAAGAATCGCTTCGTTCACTTCAGGCCGCGGTCGATCTCGGCGTTAACTTCTTCGACACCGCGTACGCTTACGGCAACGGCCACAGCGAAAACCTGTTGGGCCAGACCGTCAGGGCGAACCCCGGCAAGAAACTCTACACCGCAAGTAAAATCCCGCCGAAGACACTGCAATGGCCAGCGCCGGCTGATTCGACGTTGGTGCAGTCGTTTCCTCCCGACCACGTCGAAGAGTACGTTCATCGCAGTCTCGAAAATGCCGGTTTCGATCAGTTCGACCTGATGCAGTTTCACACCTGGAACGACGAGTGGATGCGCGACGATCGCTGGTTCTACAAGATGGACGATCTGCGCAGTCAGAAACTGATCAAAGCCATGGGGATCAGTATCAATCGCTGGGAACCGTGGAATGGAATTCGCGCGGTGAGAAGCGGACAGATCGACGCCGTGCAGGTGATTTACAACATCTTCGATCAGAACCCTGAAGATGAGTTGTTTCCCGCGTGCCGCGAGATGGAAGTTGCAGTGATCGCCCGTGTGCCGTTTGACGAAGGAACTCTGACCGGCAACTTGACGAAGGACAGCACGTGGCCGGAAGGCGATTGGCGGAGCACCTACTTTGTTCCCGAGAACCTGATCCCCGCCGTTGAAAAAGCAGACGAGATCAAAAAGGTGCTTGACGACTGGAACAGAGAACACGAGACGCGGATCACGATGCCGGAACTCGCGCTTCGTTTCATTCTTAACAATCCGGACGTCAGCACGATCATTCCCGGGATGCGCAAACTGCATCACGTGGAAGCGAATGTCGCGGCGAGTGACGCCGGACCGCTCCCTGCTGAACTTCATCAAAAAATGCGCGCTTTCCGCTGGGTGCGCAAACCCGCTCCGTGGTCGCAATAATCTGTCAGTGGTCAGTTGTGTTGCGTTTGTCAGTGGTCAGTGGTCAGTAGTCCGTGGCAACTGGCAACTGACCACTGACCACTGACAACTTGCGCCTCAATCTCGAACATCTAACGAGCGGGGGTTTGTTTCAGGAGAAATATGTTCAGCTTTAACACACTTAAGACGACACTTTTACTAGGACTTCTAACTGGCTTGCTCGTGATTGCGGGCGGCGTAATTGGCGGCAACTCCGGTATGTTGCTGGGCTTTGTTATTGCCGTGGTGTTGAACTTCGGCAGCTATTGGTTTTCAGACAAGATCGCTTTGAAGATGGCCGGTGCGCGCGAAGTTTCTTATGCGGAGGCGCCGGAGCTGCACGACATGGTCGCTCGTCTCGCGCAAGCATCGGGTTTGCCTAAACCGCGTGTCGCAATCGTCGATGCGGATGCCCCGAATGCGTTTGCGACGGGAAGAAATCCGAATAACGGATTAGTAGCAGTGACGACAGGTATCGTGAAGATACTCGACCGGCGTGAACTCGCCGCCGTCATCTCACACGAACTCGGACACATTCGCAATCGCGACATTCTCATCAGCGCGATTGCCGCAACGTTCGCGGGCGCGATCACGATGCTGGCGCACATTGGTCAGTTTGCGATGATCTTTGGCGGCCGCAGTGATGATGACGATGATGGTGGTGGAATCTTTGGCGCGCTGTTGATGATTATCCTGGCGCCGATCGCGGCAACGATCATCCAGCTTGCGATCTCTCGCTCACGTGAGTTCGGCGCCGATCGTACCGGTGCGGAGGTAGGTGGCGATCCAGAGGCACTCGCATCAGCGTTGGAAAAACTTGACGCTTACTCGAGACAGATTCCGCTGCCCGTAAATCCAGCGGCATCACACATGTTCATCGTGAAACCGTTGACCGGTTTTTCAATGCAGAGTCTGTTCAGCAGTCACCCACCAACCGAGCAACGCGTCGCGCGTCTACGCCAGATCGCACGCGAACGTTCGATCGGCTCCGGCGCTCGCAGCATTCAAGCGTAATTCGAGTGCACAACTTTAAGGCGGCTTTGCGTGAGCCGCCTTTATCTTTGTTATCAGAGTCTGCTAACGAGGATCACGTCCCAGGCCCAGCGACCCAGTTCTTTCCCTTGCGTGTCGGTTATCTTACTGTGAACCTTCTACGTTGTTTGTTTCCTGCCTGAAGAATCCCCAAGTCAGCAATTGACTCGATAATCAGAGCGCGAGTTTTGTTTCCGACCTGAAGTTGCGGGATGTCGTGATTGGCTTTTCTGGCCCATGAAAACAACGGCACCGATCAAGACGGCACACACTGCGACTCCAATCACTAAACGTGAATAACCTAAACGCCTCATGAGGTTTCTCCTTTTAGAGCAGGCGATCAGTTTGAATACGGAAGGTGTCAGCGTTACCTGGGGGTGAGAAGTTGCCCCTTAATCCAGGCTGCTTATATGCCTGTTAAAAGGGAAAGTCAATAGAAACAGGCGTCTTGTACGCCTTCGAACATTAGTCAGCACAGGCCGAATGATGAAGAGGTCGCGAGTGGCTAGGAGCCAGTCGCGACCTTCATGTTTAGAGTTTTCACGAGGAACGCCCAGCGGTCGGCGATCTCTTCGATCGTTTTCGAAGTAGGTTTGCCGGCGCCGTGTCCCGCCTTCGTCTCGATGCGGATCAGGATCGGAGCATCACCACCCTGCGCGGCCTGAAGGGCGGCCGCGTATTTAAAACTATGACCCGGCCAGACGCGATCGTCATGATCGGCCGTAGTGACCATCGTCGGCGGATACTTCGCGCCCGGCTTAATGTTGTGCAGCGGCGAGTATGCGTAAAGAGCTTTAAACTCCGCCGCATTTTCCGACGAACCGTAATCGGAAACCCACGCCCAACCAATCGTGAACTTCTGGAACCGCAACATGTCCATCACACCAACCGCAGGCAGCGCCGCGCCAAAAAGATCCGGACGCTGAGTCATCGCCGCGCCTACGAGCAAGCCGCCATTACTGCCGCCGCCGATCGCCAGTTTTGGTGTCGAAGTGTACTTGTTCGCGATCAACCACTCCGCTGCCGCTATGAAATCGTCAAACACGTTCTGCTTCTTCAACTTCATCCCGGCCTGGTGCCAGTCTTCGCCATACTCGCCACCGCCTCGCAAACTCGGCTGCGCGTAGACGCCTCCCATCTCCATCCAAACCATGTTCGCAACAGAGAACCCGGGCGTCATCGAGACATTAAAACCGCCGTAGCCGTAGAGGTACGTCGGATTGTTGCCGTCCAGCTTCAAACCCTTCTTGTGCGTAATGAACATCGGCACCTTCGTGCCGTCTTTGCTGCTGTAGAAAACCTGCTTCGTTTCGTACTGAGCAGGATTGAACTCGACCTTCGGCTCGCGAAAGATCGTGCTCTTGCCGCTGGTCATGTCGTAACGATAGATCGTCGTCGGAGTGGTGAATCCGGTGAAGTAGTAGAATGTTTCCTTGTCTTTTGCTTTGCCACCGAAGCCGCCCGCTGAACCGATACCGGGAAACGTAACCTCACTCAGCATCTTGCCTGCCGTGTCGTGAATCCGGACCTGCGTGTAAGCGTCCTTCAGGTAATTGAGAATGAACTTGTTGTTGACGAGACTGACCGACTGCAACGCGTCTTTACTCTCCGGCACGACGACTTTCCAGTTGTCGCGCGCCGGCTTGCTGACGTCGATCTCGACAATCTTGCCACGCGGCGACTGTAGGTCAGTCTGGAACCAGAAACGCGTTCCCTCATTGCCGATGAAGTTGTAAGCAGCGTCGAAATCGTCGAGCAGTTTAACTACTGACGCATCGCTCGCTTTGAGATCCTTGTAGTAAACGCGATTCTTAACATCCGTGCCCTGATAGACCGTGATTAGCAAATAGTTTCCGTCTTCGCTGACCGAACCGCCGAAGAGCCAGTCTTTTTGATCCGGACGTTCGTAAACGAGAACATCCTCAGTTTGCGGCGTACCGAGTTTGTGGAAGTAAACCTTCTGGAAGTAGTTCGTATCTTTCAGTGAATCGCCTTTTGGCTCGTCATAACGGCTGTAGAAAAAGCCCTTGCCGTCGGTCGTCCACGAAACGCCGGAAAACTTCACCCATTTCAGATGATCCGAAAGATCCTTGCCGGTTTCGACATCACGAACTTTCCACTCCTGCCAGTCCGACCCTGACGCGGAGACGCTGTACGCCAGTAACTTGCCATCGGGACTAACCTGTACGCCCGAAACAGCGACCGTACCGTCAGCCGACATCGTGTTCGGATCGAGGATCATCTTCGGCGGCGCATCGAGGCCAGTGACGGTATAGAGCACCGACTGGTTTTGCAGCCCGCTGTTGCGGAAATAAAAGTAGCGGTCGCCTTCCCTGAAAGGAACGCCATACTTCTCATAGTTCCACAACCTCGTGATGCGATCTTTCAGCGAGTTGCGCGCGGGAATGGCCGCAAGGTAGTCGAAACTCATTTTGTTCTGGGCTTCGACCCAGGCTTTCGTTTCCGCTGAGTCGAGCTCTTCGAGCCAACGATACGGATCGGCCACCTTAGTGCCATGGTAGTCGTCTACCTGATCGCTCTTACGGGCCGGGGGATATTTAGTTGAGGTGATCATCTGCTGCGTAGCAACTGCTGCCAACAAACACACGACCGCGACACGAGTCAGTGGGTAAAAAGGCATAACAAGCTCCCTTCCTATAATCGGCGAGACAACGCGGATACTGATTATATAAATGAAAATCTCATTGACAACTCACGGGAGGATGGGTGAATCTAAGCCAACGCCCGCCGCCCCCCGGCCGACGTGCTGCGGATCCTGGACTCTCCTGCTTGCAAAGACATTTATGAGAATGAATACCCGTATCGTAATAGCTGTCGTCGCCCTTATTTGCTGTTCAGTTTACGCAATCGCCCAGGAGACCGGTCCTGAAAAGGCCGGTCGGCCGCGTGTTGTCACGCCGCAGGCGCAGCAACCTTCCGTGCAGAATCCGCCGGTGCCCGCACTCCCGAGCACGGCCGGCGCTGCCGCCGAAGCGCCACAGAAGCTTGCGCCCGGACCGATTCAACACCTTACGCCGTCCGTCATTCAGACGCGCATCGCGGAAGCGAAGAGAATGCTTCGCACTCGACCTGTCGCGACAGCGTTGACGACTACCCCGCAGATCGAATTCGTGACGGTCGCGGCGCTCGAGCGCGAAACGTCGAAAACGCATTTCGTCACGATGTCCAAGGAAACGTTTCTCAAAAAGGGCTCGGAACTAAATACCGTCACCTCGCTGGGAACGATCGTCAACGTCAAGATCGTTCGGGCAAACGGCGTCAACACGGCGCTAACGATCATCACTCCCGAAGGCAAAGCGCTTGCGCCGTTGACGGTTGAGTATCCGATCGAAAAGGGCGGCAAGTTTAAGGAGCTGGCTTTTTACACCTCCGCGCATCCGGAGTTGCTTTCAAGAGACCTCGTACGCTCCGGCCAATCGTACGTGCGCGACATGCTCGATCTCGCCGCCAAACGTTTGAGCGAGAAAGGCATCATGATCACGCCGGATCTGATCGACATTGCGGAACGTCTCTGCGTCGTGGAACACGTCGATCACGATCGCTTCCGCAACGAAAACCGTATCGCTCTCTACGACGAGATCTATTCGTTGTTTGCGCTAAACGAACTGGATACGTATCGCTTCGCGGTGAGCTCGGCAGGCGCCGGAGGCATGGTGCAGATGATTCCGTGGGCTTACAACCTGCAACGAACGCGATATCCCGGCGTGGGCTTGATGCCGGATTTCGTGGCCGGCATGCGCAACCACGGCAACGCACTCCAGGCGATGCTGCTTTACATGAAGGACGTGTGGGGCGATCTCGCTGCCAACGACGAAGTGCAGTATGCGCTCAACGCAAAGCTGGCAACGAAGACCGAACTGATGGCTGCGGGTTACAACTCCAACGCTGCCAAACTGCCGGGCTATCTCAAACGCGGCGGCGACGGCTGGCGCGTATTGATCCCGCGCGAGACGCAAATGTATTTGCAGATCTACAAATCGTTTGACAGTCTCGTGACACTGCCAACGCGTTCTAAATCTCTTTGAGATCCATCCGCGTATTGCAGTTTGTATAACTTCCAATACAGACCACGCTCGGCAAGCAATTCCTGATGCGTGCCCTGCTCGCGAATCTCACCGTGATGCAGCACGATGATCCGATCCGCGTTTTGAACCGTTGATAATCGATGCGCGACTACGATCGATGTGCGGTCGCGCATCACGCGTTCGATCGCGCGCTGAATGAGCTGCTCCGTCTCCGTATCGATTGAACTCGTCGCCTCGTCGAGAATCAACAACGCGGGATCGAACGCCAGCGCGCGTGCGAACGAGATCAATTGCTTTTGTCCGACTGACAAACCCGCACCACGCTCGCGCACCTCCGCCTGATACTCGTCTTTCAAACGACGAATAAAGCTGTCGGCGTGTACCTCCTGCGCCGCCCAGCGCACGCGATCCTCCGTGATCTCCTGGCGGCCAAGACGAATGTTGCCTTCAATTGTGCCGCTGAAAAGAAATACTTCCTGCAACACCACCGCGAAGTTTTGCCTCAAGGCTTTCAGATCCCAATCACGCAAATCGACGCCGTCGAGCAGAATGCGTCCACGCTGAATGTCGTAGAAACGCATCAACAGATTGGTGATCGTCGTCTTGCCTGAACCTGTGTGGCCGACGAGCGCGATCGACTGGCCCGGTTCGACAGTGAACGACACGTCTTTCAACACCCAGTCTTCGTCGTGGTACGCGAACCAGACGTTTTGAAACTCGATGCGGCCTCGCGCGCGTTCACTCTTCAGCGGCTTCTCGGGTGTGGTGATCGCGATCGGCAAATCAAGTGTCTTGAAGAGTCGATGTGAAGCGACGACCGCCGCCTGTAGAACGTTGTACTTGTCGGAGAGATCGCGAATCGGTTGAAACAACGCCTGCGAATACTGGATGAAAGCCACGAGCGCGCCGAGCGACAGCGCGTTTTCCATGACGCGATAACCGCCGTACCAGATGATGAGGGCGACGCCAATCGCGCCAATCAGATCGACGAGCGGAAAGAAAACCGCGTAGTAGAAGATCGTGTCGATGTTGGCGCGGCGGTAATCCTCGTTGATGCGATCGAAGGTGCCTAACGATTTAGCTTCAGCGTTGAAGATCTGGACAGTCTGCGCGCCGGCAAAGTGTTCCTGGAGAAACGCGTTGATGCGCGCGATGCGTGTGCGGACGAGGTCGTAACCACGTCGCGCGCCTTTGCGAAACCAGGTCGTGGCAGCAAAGAGCATCGGCACCGTCAGTAATGAGATGAGCGTCAGTCTAACGTCCATCCAGGCCATCACGACGATGATCGTCACGATGATCACGAGGTCGCCGAGTAGATCAGTGACGCCCTCAGTAAACAGGCTGTTGAGCGCGTCGACGTCGTTGGTGAGCCGGGTCATGATGCGTCCGACCGGATTGCGGTCGTAATACGCAACTTCCTGATGTTGCAGCTTTGCGTAAAGTTCCCGCCGCAGATCAAACATCGTGTACTGTCCGACGCTGTTCACGAGGATTGCCTGGAAATATGAAAAGATCAGTCGCAGGACTTGCGTTGCGAGATACAGGGCAACGAGGAGACCAATGCCTTCAAAGGTTCGCGGCAGGATGTACCAATCGATGGCCCATTGTGTGAACTTCGGCCCCAACGTTCCCAGCCAGTTCAGTACGAACGTGAGCCCGATCGCTCCGAGGAGGAAACGTCGATATGGCTTGAGATAACGCAGGAGCCGGCGCGCGACCTGGAGATCATAAGTCTTCCCGATCGCTTCTTCTTCGTGAAACTGTTTTACCGCCGCTGACATAAAATTTCGAATTGCGAATTGCGAATTGCGGATTGCGAATTGCGAATTTTCGGCTTTCTGCTAATTCACAAGAAATTCGAAATTCGCAATTCGAAATTCGAAATTCCTAAGTCGCCGCCAGCTCTTCTTCAAGCAGCTGCCGCTCGTAAAGATCCGCGTACGCTCCATCCAATGCTATTAGCTCTTCGTGTGTTCCCTGCTCGATTATGCGTCCTTCTTCCAAAACACAGACCAGGTCCGCGTTGCGCACCGTCGAAATGCGGTGCGAAATGATCAGACTCGTGCGGTCACTCATTACACCACGAAGTTGACTCAGGATCCGTTCTTCCGTGTACGTATCAACCGACGACAACGCATCGTCGAGAATCAAAATCCGCGGTTCACGCAACACAGCACGCGCGATCGCTGTACGTTGCTTCTGACCACCTGAAAGCGTAATGCCGCGCTCGCCAACAAGGGCTTCATAACGATCGGGAAAACCCGCGATGTCGCCCGAGAGCCCGGCAATCTCCGCCGCCGCCTCAACTTCCGCCGTCTCTGCGTCTGCAACTCCAAACGCGATGTTTTCTTTTACAGAATCACTGAATAGAAACGTCTCCTGCGGCACGTAGCCGATGCTGGATCGCAACTGGGCCAACGGATACTGATGAATCTCGACGCCGTCGATGAAAACGGTTCCTTCCGGAGCATCAAGCAGACGCGGGATTAGATTCGCAATCGTCGATTTGCCGCTTCCGGTCCGGCCAACGAAAGCCACCGTTTGCCCCGCGGGGATCTTTAAGTTGATGTCTTTGAGCACCGGCTCGTCGTTCGAGTTATAGCGAAACGTCAGATTGCGAAACTCGATCGCGCCTTTGATCGGCGGCTGCTCAACCACACCAGGCTCGTCAGCAATCAACGGCTTGATTCGGAAGATCGCGTTCAGTCGCTTCAAACTCGCGGTGCCGCGCTGGTAAAGATTCACTACATAACCAAGCGCGATCAACGGCCAGATCAATCGCGTCAGATACAAGTTGAACATCGTGAACTCGCCGACGCTGATCTCGCCGCTCACCGCCAGCGGCACTCCCTGCCAGATGATCAGCACGTAACCAAAGCCAATCAGAAAGGTCATCAACGGACGCATCAGCGCCTCGACACGCACCAGCCCGAGATTCCGCTCGGCGTACTGCCAGTTCAACGAATTAAACGCCTCCATCTCGGCATCTTCCTGCGCATACGCGCGCACCACGCGCACACCGGTGAAGTTTTCCTGCGCGCGGGCCATGATGTCCGCAAAGAATTCCTGGATCTTCTCGAAACGAGTGTGGACCTGCTGGCCGAAGAATTTCACCGTTAACGACACCAGCGGCATCGTGACGAATAACAACAACGTCAGCCACCAGTTGAGCACGAACATCAGCGGCAGCACGAGGATGACGACCAGCAGCGTCTGCAACGAATACATGATCATCGGTCCGGCGAGTTGTCGCACTGCCGAAAGATCGTTCGTGGCGCGTGCCATCAAGTCACCCGTGCGATGATCGTGATAGAACGACAGCGGCTGTCCAACGAGATGCTCGTAGAGCTCTTTCCGCATGTCGTATTCAACGTTGCGCGACATGCCGATCAGAATCCGTCGTTGCAGGAAGAGAAACAGGCCACTGATAACGCTTGCACCGAGCACTTTCCCGGCCGCGATCCAGAGCAGCGTCCACGAGACTCCAGTCCAGTTAGCGTCAATCGCCTGACCGACAAAGAGTGGTATGAAGAGGCCGGCGGCGGTGCTGCCGAAGATGCAGGCTATGCCTATGGCTAGTTGGAGTTTATAAGGACGGAAGTACCGCGCGAATTTCTTTAAATCATCCATTGCCTACGACAGACTAACACGAATGCGCGTTAATCCGCGTCCGGCGTCAACCGCAGATAAGTGCTGACCGCGGTTGCAACAAGTCGCTCGCTGTGATCCAGCACTTCAGCCGATACGACGATCACGCGCCGCCCCGCTCGTACCACTCGCGCCGTCGACTTTGCGACGCCTTCGGTCAGGGGACGGAGGTAATGGATCGTGAGGTCAACTGTCGTTGTTCGCTCATTTTCAGCAAGCAGTGGGATGATCGCGAATGCCATCGAGGAGTCGATCAACGACGCGATCGCGCCACCATGAACGACGCCGTGGTTCTGTTTATGATCGTCGCGGACCGGCAGTGACAAAACAGCACGTCCAGCGACAACCGAGTCCAGCCGTATGCCAAGCAGTTTCGCAAACGGAACGGTGTCGAGTGCGCGTTCAACCCGTTCGCGTTGCGCTTCTGTTAGTTCCGGAAACATTTAAGAGCGATAACTTTCGCCTGGATTGGTTGGCTCAACGACCACGGCCGTGCCATAGCAGAGCACTTCGGTTACGCCCTGCGACAGCTCGGTAGTGTCGTAGCGTGCACCTAGCACGGCGTTGGCGCCGATCTCGGTTGCGTGCTGAATCATGATCTCGAAAGCATCCGCGCGAGTATCTTCGCAGAGCTTGGTCCAAACGGTGATGTTGCCGCCAACAATCGTTTGCAGCCCCGCGCCGATGGTGGCGAAAATGTTTCTCGATCGCACCACGATCCCGCGCACCACGCCGAGATTTTGCACGACGCGGAAGTTTGGCAATTCAAACGTAGTCGTCACCATCTGATGCGAAACGGAATAGCGCGGCGGACTGACTGCGTAAGGAGCTCGGGCTACGGGATCAGTGCTCATCGTTTTCGTCCTCGGTCGGAAGATTTTGATTTATACAAACTCGCTTCTGGTTTCTTCGCTCGGGTTTTCGGAATCCACAGGAACGTTTGCAGATCGCAGCGCGCGTTCTTGTCAAACACGACGCCTTCCTGTTCGAGCATGCGTTGCTGTTTGTCGTGCGGCAGCACGAGCCGCCCGGTCGAGCACGCGCCCTGCGCATTCAGGACGCGATGCCACGGCGTGCCATCCGGCGAAGAATGCATGCAAAAACCGACTGTCCGCGGCGTGTAACCCTCGCCGAGCAGTTCGGCAATCTGGCCGTAAGTCATCACGCGACCTGATGGAATGCGACGCACAATTGTATAAACGCGCTCGCGATACTTTGGGTTTTGTTGTTTATTCAAGAGTTCTCAACACGGCGCGCGCCGGAGCACCGTCGCCAAGCTCGCTGCGCAACCGCATCGGCAGACAGATTAGTTCGTATCTTCCGGGTGGAACGGCGAACAAAAACAGGCCTTCCAGGATCACGACACCTTTGGAAAGCAGCGCGAGGTGCACCTCGTGATTGCCCGATTTGAATCTTTCGATCGAGAGATAGTCGATACCAATCAATTTCGCGCCCTGGTCGCGAAGCCACGTCGCGGCTTCCAGGTTCAGGTGAGTGAAATCGGTGTGAAACTCGTGTGGTACCTCGCTCCAAAACATCGAATTGCGCGTCTCAAATAGGACGCGCTCGGTTCCAGGCGGCACGTTGCGGCTCACGAACGCCTTGTCAATCACGACGTATTCATCAGGCACTACTACAACAAGTGCTTCGCCGATCAACGATTCAAACGGCAACTCCTCGACTTTGTCCCCACCGTCGATGAAATGCGCCGGAGCGTCAACATGAGTCGCGGAATGGGCGCCGAAACTCACCACGGAAACATTCGCGCTGTCGCCCTTCGCGATGCTGCGGTAGTCGTCGATCTGAATTTTTGGGTCACCGGGGTAAGTCGGCAACTCGTTATATAAAGGAACGGTGATGTCGTAATAAGTTGGCATCGGCCCATAGTATACTCGTAAACGAATGACTACCAATCCGCGGTTTCGCATCGCTGCTTCAACCTACTTAAATTCAGCGCCACTCATTTGGAGTTTTCTTCACGGAGCAAAACGTGACACAGTCGATTTCATCGACGCGGTTCCCGCGCGCTGCGCGCAACTGCTATCGCAAAACGAAGTGGACGCGGCGTTGATTCCCGTGATTGAGTACCAGCGTATTCCCGGCGGCGCTCTGGTACCGGACGTTTGTGTCGGTTCGCAAAACGAAGTGCTCAGCGTCGTGCTCGTGTCGAAGAACAGCCAACTGGACGAGATTCGCAGCGTTGCTTTAGACGAATCGTCGCGAACTTCGGCGACGCTCGTGAAAATCATCTTCCGCGAGTTTCTTGGACGCGAGCCGGAGTGGACCACGCAGTCGCCAAACCTCGACGAGATGCTGGATCGCAACGACGCGGCCTTGATAATCGGCGACCCCGGCATGACGTTCCCGCGCACCGGTCTGAAGATGTGGGACATGGCCACTCTTTGGCGCAACTACACGGGGTTCGGATTCGTTTTTGCTATGTGGATGACGCGCGACGAAACGATCGACGTCGATTTCGCAGGTGCGCGAGATGAAGGCGTAACACAGATTGAAGAAATAGTTGACGCCTATCGCGAGAGAATCCCAATGGATTTATATAAATATTTGACCGAGAACATAGTTTATCGCATCGACGAATCGATGCAGCGTGGGCTTGAGCTCTATTTCGAACTGGCCCACAAGCATCGATTGATTGAACGAGTAAAGCCGTTACGATACATTGAAGGTACTCATGAACAGTATTCAACCGATTCTTGATCGAGTGCTCGCGGGCGAGCGCATGACCGTTGAAGAATGCACGACGCTGCTCGAGTCGCACGACATCGCCCGCATGGGTGTCGCCGCGGATGAGATTCGTGCCCGCCGTCATCCCGGGAATGTCGTCACGTACATCATCGACCGAAACATCAACTACACGAACGTGTGTAACGTAGTCTGCACCTTCTGCGCCTTCTATCGCCGGCCCGGTGCGCCAGATACGTATGTCCGCACGTTCGACGAGATCTGCCAGAAGATTGACGAGACGATCGCGCTCGGCGGCACCGGCGTACTGATGCAGGGTGGACTTCATCCCGATTTCGGCCTCGAGTGGTACGAAGATCTGCTGCGCTCACTGCGGGCGAAGTATCCCGGTTTCCAGTTGCACTGCTTCTCTCCACCGGAAATACACAACCTTCATCTGATCACGAAGCTCGATTACGAAACGATCATGGCGCGGTTGAAAGAGGCGGGTCTTTACAGTCTGCCCGGCGGCGGTGCGGAGATTCTCGACGACGAAGTTCGCAAACGAGTTTCCACTAAGTGTACGACTGATGAATGGCTCGACGTGATGCGCGCGGTACATCGCGTCGGTCTGCGATCGACGGCGACGATGATGTTCGGTATCGGCGATCGCCTCGAGCACCGCGTCAGACACCTGCAACGCATCCGCGACCTACAGGACGAAACCGGTGGTTTCACTGCGTTCATCCCGTGGACTTTTCAACGCGAAAACACCGCACTGGGACGCAGGATCAAAGATGAACCGACGGGAGTCGATTACCTGAAGATGCTTGCAGTCTCGCGACTTTTTCTCGACAACATCGAAAACTTTCAGTCGTCGTGGTTGACGCAGGGGTTGCGTCTCGGGCAGGTCGCGTTGCGATACGGAGCAAACGACATGGGTTCGATCATGATCGAGGAAAACGTGGTGTCAGCGGCGGGCGCTCACAATCGCGCCGATGAGCAGATGCTGCAATTTCTGATTCGTGAGGCGGGCTTCATTCCCCAGCAACGAGATATTTTGTATCAGCACGTTATCGGAACGAGCGGAGACGCGGAGACGGGGAGACGCGGAGATGAGGAGATACGGAATACGGAGATGCAGGGACGTGTATATCTGCGTCTAGTCCCGTATCTTCCATCCCAGTCGCCGCGTCCCGGTCTCCCCGTCCCAGCATTCCATTTGGGCGCTGCGCCAATGCGCATTGAACTTCTCCGGGTGTTCCTGTTCGGGCATCACGCGACAGAAATCAAAAATCTCCAGTCGAACGCGCGGATTCAAATCCAACATAGCAATCGCTTTCGAAACGGGCGTACTCACGTCTTGTTTGCCGCATACCAGGACAATCGGTTGGACCAGACGCGAAAACGCGCCACTCATGTCGCAATTGAGATAGCCCGACATGAACGCGGCGATCGCGTATTGCGCTCCCGGCTGATGACTGGTGGCGTAAAGATGGGCAACGAGTCGATCGGTAACGCGACGATAGTCATAAAAGAGCGTGCGACGAGCGTAGTCGCGAATGCTTCTTTCGCTCGACATAACGTTGTAGAACGACGTGCCAAGAACCGGCGATTGCAGCAGTCCATAAAACGCGGCGCCCGCCATTCCGGGCCGCCGGTTCATCGTGTCGTACCCGGCGGGCGCGTTGAGAATCATCGCGTTGATCAGTTCCGGATGTTCGTCCGCGACGCGCACGGCATACGACGCCCCAAGTGAGCTTGCGACGACATTCGCGCGACCGTCTGCCACTTCGCGAATGAAGTCGGAAATCAGTTCGACGTAGAGATCGGCTGAATACGGCGCGGCCGGAGGTTTATCGGAAAAACCGAAGCCAAGTAGATCGAACGCGAGAACGCGAAAGTTCTGCGCGAGATCATCGAAGTTCTTGCGCCACATGAAGCTCGACACGCCCGCATCGATACCGTGAATGAAAACGATCGGAAGGCCGGGGTTGTTGACTCCGGCTTCCTTATAGAAGATTTGCCCGTACTTCCAGGTAAACAGTTTTGCTTCACCGCCGAGAGCGCTGTCGTCAGGATCGAGCGCGTTGCGCTGGATCGAGGCGTTGACGGCGGCGAGTGCCGCCACGCCTGCGCCACCCGCAAGAAGTGTTTTCCACCAATTTCCTAGCTTGCCCATTGTTGTTCCAGGAGAAGGGGCGACGCGGGTAAGCGGAAAAGCAGAGACTCGGAGACGCGGGGACACGGGGAAACAGGGACCGCCATCGCCGCTTCTCCGCGTCTCCGCTTCTCCCCGGCCCGGTTAGTCGCTTCAGATGATCGCGAAATCATACTGTTCCTGGTGAATCGTCAAGTCGCTGGTGATTTCGATTGGACCAAGATAATCCTCGATTTCTACCAGCACGTCGCGCTCGCTCGATCGCAAAGTTTTCGCCACTTCCGGATTGATGCGCAGCGTGATTTGCTTGTTCTCGCTATCGCCGTTCATCCCTTTCGCCATTCGTCGCGCCTCTTCAAGCAGCTCGTAGCAGATCGTTTGCGGCGACTTGATCAACCCGGCACCCTGACAGTATTGGCACGGCGAGCAAAGCGTTCTTTCGAGCGACTGCTTCACGCGCTTGCGAGTCATGATCACGAGGCCGAAGTCGTTGAACGAAAGCACCTTCGTTGGTGACTTATCGTTGCGCAAAGCTTCCTGCAATACCTGCATCACCTTCTGCCGGTTACGACGCTCCTCCATATCGATCAGGTCGAGCACGATGATGCCGCCAAGATCGCGTAAACGAATCTGCCGTACGATCTCGTCGACCGCCTCGAGGTTGGTGCGCGTGATCGTGTCTTCCAGTCGTCCGCTGCCTCGGCCCACGAACTTGCCTGTGTTAACGTCGATCGCCACCAGCGCTTCCGTCTGATTGATAACGAGATAGCCGCCCGACTTCAGCCACACGCGCGGCTTAATCGCCTTATCGATCTCCGCCTGCACGCCATAGGCTTCGAGGATGGGCTGGTCCTTCGTATAAAGCTTTACACGTCGCACCAGTTTCGGCTGAATGCGATTCACAAATTCTACAATCGCCTGGTACTCCTCTTCGGAGTCGACTCGTATCGATTCAAAATCGTCTGACAACTGATCGCGCAGCAGTCGTTGGACCAAATCCAGATCCTTATGGACCAGCGCCGGTGCTTTCGACTTCTCTGCCGCGCCGCGGATGTCGAGCCACGTGCGGACCAGGTACCGGACGTCTTCACGCAAATCTTTTTCATTGATGCCGACTCCCGCCGTGCGCACGATAAAACCACCGGACGGTATATCTTCTTCAGCGCGAATCGTTTGAATCAGCTTTCGCAGGCGATGTCGTTCGCTGTCCGACTCGATCTTCCGTGAAACGCCCACGTGTTCGACGGTCGGCATGTAGACGAGAAAACGTCCCGGTAGCGCGATGTGCGAAGTGATGCGGGCGCCTTTCTTGGCAATCGGTTCCTTCGCGATCTGGACCAGGATTTCCTGACCTTCGCTCAGCAGATCGGTGATCGCAGGTTGATAACGTTCGCGTCGCGACTGTCCGCGATGACCACGTTGATCGCGGCGCCCTTCACGATGATCGCGTTGACGGCGTTCGGGCGGCGCGGCGACGACGACTTCTTCCTGAATCTCGACCGCCGGCACTTGCTCTACTTCGTCGTCCTGTCCATCCGCTGGTGAACCTTCCGCTTCAACCGGCGCCGTGCCGCCTTTGCCTTTGCTGGGACGGCGGCGTCTGCGGCCACCGCGACGCGTCGCAAACTCTCCGCGCAACGGACTCTCACTCAACCTCGCCTCGGAGTCGGCGTAAAGTTCCGTTTGCTGCTCGGAGTCTCCGCCTTCGGTCGATGCGGCTCGCTTCTTCGAAGGCTTCTTGCTCGATGCTTTCTTCTTCGCAGGAGCTTTGCTCGTTGCGGTCGACTTAGTTCGTTTCTTCGTGGCGGACTTGCGCGCTTTCTTACCGGCCGGCGCTTCAGCTTCGATCGCCTGCGCAGCTTCTTCTTCGTCGTCGCTAATGCGTTCGAAACCTGCGCCGCTCAAGGGCGCACTGGAAAGGTCGTCGACAAAAGTGGAGACGTGGGCCTCACGCGGACGTTGTCCTTCGCGCACCATCGGCTCGTCGTCGCTGGCGCCATCGTCGATCCGTTCAAACGTCTCACTGCCAAAACCACTCGAAAGCAACGAACCAACTTCAGCCGTGCTGAAGTCGTCCTCGATGTTGAATTCAACGGCGTGAATCTGATCGAAAATGCGTTCCTGAATTCGCGCGTCCTTGAACATCTCGCCGTTGACGGCAGCGGACTCTTCTTCGTCGACGATGCGTTCGATTGAAGGATCGGCAGCAACAAAGGGTGTGTCTGGAACTTCGAACCTCGGCGACGGCGGTGCTTGCGCGGCTCCGTCCTCGCCTTTTTCCCAACGGCCGCGACGACGGCCACGGCGACTGCGACGTCGTGCGCTTTCGGTCGCTTCCGGTGTTTCCTCGGCGAGTCCGGCTTCGCCTGCTTCCGCCTCGATTCGTTCCTGTGTTGCTTCTATCTGTTGCTCGCGCTCGACACGATTGAGTGCGACTTCTTCAGCCGCTGCGTGTTCGGGCTCCGGCGCGCCTTTCTTCGACTTGTCGATGACGATCCGTTCAAACTCTTCTTCCTCGTCGAAGAAGTCGGAGACGTAAAGGAACGCATCGCGTTCGAGTCCGATGTCGACGAAAGCCGACTGCATGCCGGGTAGAACGCGCATGACGCGTCCCTTGTAAATGTTGCCGACGATTCCCTGATGTTGTTCTCCACGCTCGATGTAGAACTCTGCGACCTTGTCGTCTTCAATGATCGCTATCTTCTTTTCTTTTCCGTTGACGCTAACGATTAGTTGTTTTGCCATTACCAGCCTTTTCTCAGAATTGTTGACGGGCAGAGTTTGCCTGCAAGCCGAGGGCGCGTGCGCGCGCGGGCGAGGCAGTTGCTCTGCACGGGATCGGCGACACGAGTAACTGAGTCGCCATGAAAATGATGAAACGAAGTGTGGCCGGGGAAGGAGTAGTTCACATCCGGCCGGTTGTGGATAGTTTTGGAACCGCGCGCCGACCGGCGCACAATTCTCGTCGGCGGCGGACTAAGTGCCTCCGCAGCACGACGGAAAATTCTTTCTCTCAACAGAAAACCTGACTAGCCGCAGGGCGCTCGGGGCCGGAGATGATTGACCGGGAGCATTGGCAGCGCAGGAGACCAAAGGTCGACTGGCTTGCTGCTGTCTGCTCTGAACCTGGTTAAATCTCGCGGAGCCGCTTGGGATTTTTGAGGTCCTTTACGCGCCTAGTTGAGCTTGGCCAAAGGCCAGGTCAGCGGCTGCAACCGAAGTTAATCTAAACCGTCTTACAGACGATTATAAAACCGGGCCTCGCCAGTTAAGTGCTATAAGCACTACAGCTTCCCTGCATTCCTCGAGTCTTTGTGGACCTAAGCGCCTGAAAAAGCGGGGCGGGGCTGCGTGGAGTATAGCAGACACCGCAGATCCGCGAAACATCTGTGAAGGTCAGTGGTCAGTGGTCGGTGGTTAGCAGTTAGTAATTAGTGGTTTGGAGTTATTCTAAAAACGGACCACTGACCACGGACAAACTGACTCGTCATTTCAGTTCTGATTGCGGTACTGCCGGTACTTCGGCAACGACTCGACGAGGTAGTCAAAACCGAGCCATAGGCTCCAACTGTGGTGATAAAAAGCGACCGGGAAGATCACCGCGACGATAAACAAAACCACCAATACACTCTCGTATTTAGCGCCAATCACCAGTAAACAAAAGAAGCAGAACGCGAGGATCACCAGCTCGGTTATCACCACATTCGCCAGGATTGCCCCGACGAAAAAGCCGTCTTCACGTTTATAGAGCGAGAGGCAAACGGGACAATGATGCCGGATATGAAAAGGGCGTTCTACGATTGAGCTCTCGCCACACGCTGGACAACGCAGCCTGAGGGCGCGCTTCAATACCCGAATTCCTTGTTCTTTATCGATTTTCATGACGGTTCCCATATTCTACGCCCAGAGGGACCGATCCGAAAGCGCTAACCCGTACAGAACACGGATTTCACCCGCTGCTCGAATCACGACAACGTTGGCCTTGACAGACACAAATGGGTTTAGTAGATCAATGCGCGAGTCCTCGACAAACTCAAACTAATAAGAAATACAAGGACCTGCGAACCATGTCATGGCAACGAATTGTGCTTCCTTTTACTACTGAAATTAGCCCGGATATCGTGGAAATTGGCAAACGGGCCCAGGAAGTTTATCGCCAGGAGAAACAACCCGAGGGCTTTGCGATGTTTCACGCGACGGAAGGCCCTGGAAAGGGCGACCACGAGGATCGTTGGATCGTTTACTTCTCGCCCGTCGCCGCCACAGTGTGCAGCGAAGCTGTATCTGACTACACCCTCGAACCGTGCGAGGTACCACACCACAACGAACCAAATATGCTTTTGTTTTCGGCGACGCCAAAGTCATGGGCGCTCTTCGTCGTTAACCGTTGCTCCACGTCTGGCTGGCGCTCATGCGCGTCCAGTTTGTAACGTTTTTTCCGATTAACCGCATTTGTATATGGACCGCATGCTCGACGTAAGGTCCACCCATATCTCATTCGAGGTGTCACAGTGCTTGTTACCCTCGGCTCCATCGGCTTTGGCCTGGTGTTTGGATGGTTACTTGGTCTCTACGACATTCGACCTGAAAAACTACCGACCGCTATAACAGCACTATCCGGCGCCTCCATTGTGGGAGCCGGCGTAACAACCTGGCTCGGTGGCCTCTCAGCCACGGCGCCATTTTCCATCGCCGCGCTCACAGCTCTGTGGGTGCATACACAATGGCGTAGCGAACTTCGCAAACGCTATCCGAAGTCAACCAACACTTAAAGGAGAAACTCATGCTGCAAGAAGCCGCTCAACCCGCCGCCGAAGTCGCCACAATGCTGCAAAAGATTGGCGCGGGCGCTTTCGGAGCAGTAGTCGGCTGGTATGTTTACTACATCAATCGGTGGCGCAAGGACGATGTGCAGTTGAGTGACATCGTAACTCTGATCGGGGCTGTTGGCGGCGCTGCGGTACTCGCCCTCTTCCCTGAAAAGACTGATCTGTTTGGCGCTTACGGTATCGGTCTGGCCACCGGGTTCTTCCTCTATTTCTTTATTCTGGTGATCCTGGTCAACAAAGCACCGGGCTTCAATTCCGGGTGGTTCATCGACGGACGAGGGCCCGCGCTAGCTAAAGATCAGGCGATCGTCGGTGGTGGTAAAGGTCTGGGTAGCGCGCCACAGGTCGAAGACTAAGTTCGTATTTCTTCCTCAAGAGGTTTCGTCATGTCGCAAGATCCCTTAGAGCGGGTTCAACTCTTACTGTCTGAAATGAAGGGCGACCCGCTCGCCCTCATGTTGGATCTCACAATGTTAGTGCCCGAAAGCCTGCTCCAGCGGGCGATCCGGCTCGCGGAAAACGCGAGCGACCGTGCACTGCAGGTGTGTCTCGTTCACGCGCTCGCAGAACGTTTGCCCTCCCAAAGTGAGCGTACTCAGCTGCAGGATCAGTATCCGGCTTTCGCCGGCATGTCGGTGGATGACGTTTCGGTTCCGGAAGGCAAAGAAGCGCAGCGGATGATCGCGGAACTCTCCGAGGAACAACGATACAAATTTTTCGATCAAATGTTCGCCGCTATAGAACCCGCGTTCCGTCGGGATAGAAAAAGCCGTCGTCCGCTGGAGACCAAATCGATCGGCGACGATTTAGGTGGTGTTGCAGCGGTCGATCCGCCTGAAAATGTCGGTGGCGGCGATGCCCCGTCAGATGGTGGGTTTGAGGCTGTCGACGACGGCTTTGAGTCATTGGATGAGCCGCTACCTCAAGCTGTTGACGATGGATTTGAGTCAAAACCCGACGTCGTCAACCTCGGCTTTTCCCAAAAGGACGCTGCCGACAAAAAATTACAGAAGAACGAACCACTGCAACGCCGTCAGTCTTATTACTTCTGGCTCAACATCGGGAAGGAGGTTGACGAAGCCGCGATCGGGACACCGCAGAAGATCGATCTCGAGCTGGTTCCCGCCGAAGCCGTACTAACGGTCGCAATCTTCAATTTCGAAAACGAACTAGAGATCACGCCGGGTGCGGACATCGGCGAGTTGAAGATCGAAAAGGACGGCAAGGTGAAGGTGCAGCGTCAGCCAGTCGAAAAAGAATCGATTTCACTATCGGCAAACGCGCGCGCCGATTTTCTCGAGCGTCATCTCGTGTTTCCGATCAGCGTTCCGGATAAGGAAGCGACGCATCGTCTGCGGTGCAATATCTACTGCGAGCAGGTGCTGGTCCAATCCTACGTTGTATCCGCAAACGTCAAAAGCACGTCCGACCCGGTTTCCGAAGCATGCACACAGCGGCTCGACTACGTTCTGTCTGAGTCTCTGCGCGCAAGTCATCTTGCCAGCATGACGGAAGAGCCACACCTTCTGAGTCTGATGGTGAACGACAACGGAGACGGCTCAAGCACTTTTCGGTTTTTTGGTTCGGATGGTGAGGACCTTTACAAAGACGATGCGCCAATCGATGGCCCACAACTCGCCGGCTTTCTCCAACAGGCCCGCGCCGCCTTGCGTAAAGTTTCGTGGGATGATGAGGAAGAGTGGGACCAGAACAAAGGAAAGTCTTACAGGTATCAGAACACAAAAGAGTTCGATGAGAAGAAGCTGGCGAAGGACCTCGCGTATCTGGCTCGTGCAGGATCGCGCATTTACAGCGGCTTTCAATCTAACCTGCGCAAGAAGCGCAGCGAGCTCGAAGCGCTATTGGCGAACACCGGATTGATCCAAATCGCACTCAAGTTTTCACCTCGAGCAGTGCTTCCGGCGGCAGTTGTTTACGACTACGCCTGGAACCCAAACCAATTCAGTTTTCCCAACACAACTTTCGAGCTTTGCCCGAGTTTTTCGAAGGCGCTGAACGAAGCCCGCAATGGTGGACCACCGTTGGAGGACTGCATTTGTTTCAAGGGCGGTTGCGAGCTCAAGGCGATGATCAGGGAGATCGTGAAAACAAAGACGCTGAACGCTCTTGGTCCCATCATCTGTCCGAGCGGGTTCTGGGGTTATCGTCATCTGTTGGGTCTGCCGCTGACGGTCGATGGAGCGAACACTGACATTCCGCCGGTGATTGAGTTCAAGGACTCGCTCCAGATGTTCGCGTGCGTTTCGACGGATAAGGATCTCGAAGAACGCGATCCGCATCTCGACAGGCTCAAAGCGTTACAGGGAATCAATTTTGAACGCGACAATGGTTACGATCCGTTCATCATGCGACTGAAGTCGCCAGCCGTACCTCAGATCATTTACTTCTACTGCCACGGCGGAGTGAAGGCAGGATCGAATAATCCCTTTCTCCAGATCGGCGAGAAGGATGAACTCGACCCGAACAACTGGGGAGGCGAGGGCATTGAATGGTCCGGACCGAATCCGCTGGTGTTCATCAACGGCTGTCACACGACGTCGCTGAATCCGGAGGTCACGCTCGACTTCGTTAGCTCCTTTGTGCGGGACAGCGGGGCGGCCGGTGTCATTGGGACAGAGATAACGATCTTCGAGCCGCTGGCGGTGAAGTTTGCGGAGGAGTGTTTCAAGCGATTCATCGGCGCCCCGCCACATACAGAGAAGATGCCGATCGGAAAAGCGGTACGTGGCGCACGTCTCGAACTTCTGCGTCAGGGAAATCCACTCGGCCTGGTCTACATTCCTTACGCGGTGGCGAGTTTGCGCTTGCAGCAGAAGCAGAACTGAGCGCGTCCTACCACGGATCAGAAACTCATGTTTCAAGGTCAAGCTGAAGTAGCTGCCACGACGGTCCAACTCATTGGCGCTGGAGCTTTCGGAGCGGTAGTCGGTTGGTAACATCCCGTTGACTTACTGGCTCTTCTTTCCAGTGACAATGTGTGCTGATACGTCAAACCGAACCTGGCCATCGATAGTCGTATAAGAGCTGAGTACAGCCTCGGCCTCGTCCAGAATCTGCCTGATTTGTACTTCAGACAAGTTGACTCCCATCACTGGCAACCAGCCTCTGAGATCAGCTTCAACCATCACCCGAATACTGGGGAACCGCGCCGTGCCGGAATGCGTTGTAACATCCACCGAATGCGCGCCGGCGTCCGAAAACATTTTGCGTAACTCATCTGCGTCACCAAGCACGAATGGAGCCGTCAACGCATAGGCGGCCTGTTGACCTCCAATCCGTTCAAACAGTTCCGCTGCCGTTGCGTATGCCGGAATGTTTTCCAGTGAATTCCAAACAGCTACCGCCAAGCGACCTCGGGAATTTAGTACGCGCAACATCTCGCTGATCGCTTGTACGCGGTCCATGAACATCAGGCCAAACTGGCTAACGACCACGTCAAAGGACTCATCAGAAAACGGTAACGACTCTGCCTGACCTTGCCGCCATTCGATGGCTGGCGTGATTTGTTGAGCAACCGCGATCATTCCGGGAACGACATCAATCCCCGTCACACTTCCATTTGCGCCAACACGCTTCAGAGTTTCGCGCGCAAGTACTCCGGTGCCGCACGCGACATCCAACACTCGTTCACCTGCCACTATCCCGGCAGCCTCCGCGACTTTTGAAGCGAATTGTCCCAGAAGCGCAGGCACGAATAGTGCTTCGTATGCTCTCGCTGCTTCGATTTGCGATTGGATCTCGGAATCACTCACCGGTTTAGACCAACGAACTTACTCAACGCGGATTGAGGCTTTGTTACTCACCAAGCCGCGGACTTGAACACTCACTTTCAGGTCGCCTGCACCGGCAAGCGTATCGGGGAGGCGGACCGTCACCTGCGACATCCAGCGGAAGTTCTTCGCTCGAGCCGTTGCTTCACATGGTAAGTCGAACAGACGTTGCTGTGAGTCTTCCGCCTGAACCGTCACGAACGGCAGATCCGCGGGCCCGAGCAAGACTCCGACTACAAAGAAGGTGATTCTGTTCCGGCCGTCAGCGGAGATCGGGTGCGGCGCGCTAAGGCGGAAAGGCTCACTCATGATCGTCACTGAATCAAGTGCAAGCGCGCGTCCAGTATTGGTTAAGAGTAACTGTGGCACCGGTGGTTCGTTCCCGGCACGTCGTTGACCATAGGAGAGATTATCAATAAGCGCGTCCGGTGTAGGCTCTGGAAAGTCAAAGGAGACTATCAAAGTTTCAATCGCCTGATCAGAAACGAAGCCGACGAAAGTTGAAGTATCCGACGGGTTCATCGTGACGCTCTCCCCCGTGGAAACTGCAACGATCATCGGCGTATTGAACTGGTCAACTCCGACAGCGGTCGTACCGGGTGGAAGGGAAATCGTCATACGCACGAATTCAATCAAGCTCGGAGCGCGCATGAGCTTGTTGCCATTTTGCCCCGTTACAATCGAAGGTCCATTCGCAGCACGAAAGATGACGCCATCAATCTCAAGGAAAGACAGATCTTTGGGGACGTTCGCACCCGATTCAAAGTCGATGGTATTCAGATTCTGTGAGGCAGCATTGAAGGACGCCCGATCGCGAAACACCGTCGCGTGGGCGCTACTAAATGACGAGCAACAGACCAGAACAACAATGGCGCTCGAAACAATCAGTTTCATGAGGGCACCTCGGATCGAAGCTGCGTGGTCGTGCCTTAATCTACGCCTGAATCACCTATCGATACAAGGTTATTCGATCTTCTTCGCGTTGGAGTCCTGACATGAGCCCAGCCTCAACACGGCGCCCGTTACCTGCCCCTTTTCGTTTTTGACGAACATAATGTCCGTCTCGGTCTCTTTAGCAAAGAAGTGTGTTTCTGATAAAGGAGTCAGCGTCACCGGCATGCGGTTGCCTCCGCGCCATCGTATGGCATCGCCTTCACGCGTGACGGTGGCAATCGCGTTTGGTCCAAATTCATATTTCCCGACGAAAGAGTCCAACACTTTGGGATCGAGTGTTATTGGATTGCGCTTTGGCGCGAGACGCGTTCCTTGAGCCTGTAGCAGTTGCCAGCGACCGTCCTTTCTTACAAAGATGTTCCTCCTTCATTTCACGTGTCGATCGAACCACGCGAGCGTTCGCTCGAGCGCGTCGATGCGATGCTTCGGTTCGCGCAAACTGTGACCTTCGCGCGGATAGCGAACAAATACCGTTTCGACGCCGCGACGCTTCAACGCCATGTACATCTCTTCAGCCTGCGTAATGTGCACGTCATTATCCAGCTCGCCGTGAATGAACATCACCGGCGTCTGCACCTGCCGCACGAAACGCAACGGTGACCATTGCCACAACACTTCGAAGTTATCCCACGGAAATCCACCAAACTCCGCGTGAATCAAATCCTGGTAAAGAGACGTCGAGTAAAAGCTGATCAGGTTACTGACACTCGCCACCGCCACGCCCGCACGAAAGCGCGGCGTTTGCGTGACGATCCAGTTCGTCATAAACCCACCGTAACTACCTCCGGTAACACCCATTCGAGCGCCGTCGATCCACGCATTCTGCCGCAGTGCTTGATCGACGCCGGCCATCAAGTCGCGATAATCGCCACCGCCCCATTCATTCAACGTTCCGTCAGAAAACCTCTGCCCATAACCACTGGACCCGCGGGGGTTCAAATACAAAACACCGTAACCACGCGCCGCGTAAACCTGAAACGTCGCATTAAACGACCAGCCAAACATTCCATGTGGTCCACCGTGCACACTCAAAATCAGCGGACACTTGCGATCGCTTGTGCAACCCGGAGGCATCATCAACCAACCATCGATCTGTGTTCCGTCAAAACTCTGGCTTGCGAAACTTCCCGGGACGACGAGTCGCAACGATCGCATTAACTGGTCGTTGTGCGCACTGAGACGCCGCATAGGAATTATGCCGCTCCCGTAACCTGCCCAAACTTCAGCCGGCCGCACTGGAGTACCGAAGGTCACAACAAACGGAAACGAAATCTCGCGCCCGATACTTTGCGATCGGTTACTGAAACTGAAACTGCTGATTTGAAACGGAATGGGCGTCGTAAATCGCCTACCGGCATCCGTAGACGAATCAAGCTGTGAAAAGACGCCGACTATGTCGCCTTGCATGCTCTCGATCGAAAACCGGTAGACCTTACCGCCCTCCGCTGGTATGCGAAACATCGTGGTGTAACCACGATCATTCGCGAGGTAGATGATCGAGCGCCCATCGGCAGACCAGCGAGGATCACGCACGCGTCGATCGTGGTCCAAGGTCAATTCTTTTCCGTTGCCCCCGGTCGCGGGAATCACCCACAGATGTGCATCTTCGGCAACGCTGTCGATCGTCGTGACTTCGCGTTTGGTCGCTGTGTAGGCGATGGACCGTCCGTCAGGCGACCACACGGGATCGTATTCGCAACCTTTCGTCTGTGTGATCTGACGCGTCTGTCCACCGAGATCGACGGCGAAGATGTCGGAGTTATTGAAAGCATCCGGATCGGGTTCGTGGTTTGACAAAAACAGGATCTCGTCGCCAAGCGGACTATAGCTGACCGCATGATCGTAAAACGCACCGGAAGTTAATTGCACCGGCGCCGGCCGATCGACTTCCACCATCCACACGTGCGTGCGGCGATTGTCGGAAAATCCTGTGCGCGATTTGTACTGGATGCGATCGATCACGCGAGGATCGTCGCCTCGAGCGGATCGGTTTGCGGTTACGGGCACCTCAGCACGAGCGGAGATATAAGCGATACGTTTCGAGTCCGGCGACCACGAGAACGGTTCGCCTGCGTAAGTGATGAAGAAGTTAGTTGAAGAAATTGGCGCAATGAAACGCGGCTCAGGTTTGTCGAGTCTGATGACCCACAGTCCGTCGTGTTCGTCCTGCTGGGACAGAAACGCGATCGACATACCATCAGGCGACCAACGAGGTGTTGACGCAGAGAATCCGGGCGGTAACAACGTGCGTGGTGCGACGCGGATCTCAGGCCATTCGAGATAGGGCACCGCTCGTGTTGAAGGCGAGCGTGGCGTCGGCTGCGCAGTGGGTTGAACCGGCACTATTTCAGGCAGCAGACGAGCGATCCAGAGCGCACTAACGGTCTTGTCGTCAGCAACCGAAGAAACCGTGTAGACGACGAACTGCCCGTTCGGTGAGATCTGGGAATCGGTGACGTTCGCGACCCTCACGATATCCGCCGGTCTCATCACGCCGCGCGGTTGCGCACACGTGACCACGCTCGCAGTCACGATCAAGACTGCGACCACGAACAATTTCCTCGTCGTCATATTTAACCTGCCTGGTTTGCGTTTAGTACTTTATGGTTTTGGTGAAGGAGACGCAGCTGGCGCCGGTTCTTCGATCTTTATAGTGGTTCGAAGCGTGTCCCACGCCGTCGCGAACTTCTTGATATCGCGATCGGGACCAAAGAGTGTCATCACGATGACTCGTTGTCCCACGATAGCCCAGTAAATCTTCGCAGCGCCGGGCTCACCTCCCAGAGACGCGGTGAGTTGAATACCATCGGCTTTAACCCCGCCGATCTCCGAAGTATCAGGCGACTTCTGCGGTGTTGCTCCCATGGCCACGAACTGCTTTTCAATCGAACCGACATAAGGATCGATAAAAGCCTTTTTCGCCTCTGGGAGTTTCTCGGCGCCGATGCGGCCTTTATGCGCAAACACTCGCATCTGAATGTCGGCAGCGCTGTTCGCGAAACTGTACTGCTGGGCGTCGTCGTCGCTCATGTCCGTGAGCGTCCAGCCCTTTTGATAATTAAACGAAAGACCGTTCTTCGAAAACTGTTGCGCGTCTGACGGAGCTTGCGCGGGCGTTTGCGCGGAGGCAATGACGCCGCAAAAGACGACGATGACTAATAACTTAACCGTAAGTCTCATGTTTCTCCTCCGCGGATCTATTAAGGAGCGGGTGTGCAACCGGGTCGGGCCGTACCCGCTGTGTCCTGATTTCCGGCCGCGATCTGTTTGACCGTACTGCCTGCACGCAACTCAACCGTTCCCTTCTTAACCGATACAAACGTGTTGCCGCAGCTCGTGTCGACGATGTACTCGTTTCGCTGATTGCCCGTCGTCGCGATCGTTCCATCGTTCGTGGTCGTAGACGCGTTCACGTTCGATGACGACGAGACGCGAACCCTTCCCGCGTCCAACATGCTCACCGAAACACTCGCATCCGAAAACGTCAGCTTCGTGTTTGATGAAGGCTGCACTTCAACGCGACCAAGTTTACCCAGACTGACTACGGCGCTCGACCGCGCCGCGGTCGTAACGGTGCTGTCTGAGAAAATTGTCGCGCCCGAAATTGCGGGGGTGCCGTTAACCGTGACGTTGCCGGCGACCTGAAGCAGCTTACCTGAATTCGGTTTTGCTGTTTGCGTAGCAACGACGGCCGTCACTCCAAGGGCCAGCATGATTGAGACAACCGCAAGTAAGCGCACGTTAGTTGAGCTAGTCATCATCGTCTCCGTTTCATGAAATGGATCGGAATTGTTCGTTCAATAACTCCCAGACCTCACGCACGTGTTTTTCCGTGGTGCGAATGTTTCCGATCGAAAGTCGCAGCGTAAACTTGTCGTTCAGTCGCGTTTGTGAGAGAAGCGCTCGACCACTTTCGTTGACGCCATGCAGGATTGCTTCGTTCAGCGCATCGAGTCCCGTTGCGTCGAGACCCTCGCGACGCGCTCGGAAACAGACCAGTCCCAGCGGCACGGGCGCGAGCAATTCCCAATCACTCGATTCATCGATCCACGAAGCAAGCACTCGCGCCAAACGGCAGTGCTCTCGAATTCGCGCCGCGAGTCCGTCGTGTCCAAAATAGCGAATCACCATCCACAGCTTGAGCGCCCGAAAACGGCGACCGAGTTGTATGCCGTAATCCGATCCGCTTCGCACCTTGTCCTGTTCAGGCGTACTCAAATACACGGGCGGAACGAGGGAAAACGCGCGCTTGAGCAGATCCATGTGACGGCAATACAAAACCGAGAGATCAAACGGAGTGAAAAGCCATTTGTGCGGGTTCGTCACCAGCGAGTCGGCGCGTTCACAACCGGCAAGGATGTGTCGAAACTCAGGCACGACCGCTGCCGAACCTGCGTAAGCGGCATCGACGTGCAACCACATCGCATGCTCTTCGCCTATCGGAATGATCTCCTTGATTGGATCGATACTCGAGGTGGACGTCGTTCCGACTGTCGCAACGATGCAGAACGGCAGATAACCATCGCGCTTGTCTTCGGCAATGGCTTGCGCCAGCGCCTTCGCGTCCATGCGAAAATCTTTATCGACCGGGATCTTGCGCAGGCTCCGCTGGCCGAGACCAAGCGTGATCACCGCTTTCTCAATAGAATTGTGGGCCTGTTCGGAAACGTAAACACGCAGCAGCGGCAAGTCGGTTCGCCCGCTCATTCCCTCTTCACGAATTCGTTGTTCGACGCCTTCGCGCGCGGCGGCAATCGCGTGCATGCTCGAAACCGATGCGGTGTCGTAAATGATCCCGACCATTCCCGGATCGAGGCCCATCATCTGTCGCAGCCAGTCGAGTGTGACCTCTTCGAGTTCAGTTGACGCCGGCGACGTGCGCCACAGCATTGCCTTGTTATCGAAAGCGGCGGCCAACATTTCGCCGAAGATTCCAGGCGCTGAAGTTGAGGTCGCAAAGTAGGCAAAGAAAGAAGGATGACTCCAGTGAGTCAACGCCGGAACAATCAGCCGATCGACGTCGCCGAGGATCTGATCCATCGGTTCACCGTGTTGCGGTGGAACATCGGGAAGTTGTGCTTTCAGATCTCCGGGCTCAAGCGCCGCCAGCACCGGTAGTTCTGGAACGCGCTCGAAATAATCGGCAATCCAGTCGACAAACTCGTGCCCGAAGCGACGAAAGTCTTCCTTATTCATGTCGCCTAAGTCGGGTGCGAAGCCGGTTTTGGCAGGTGTGGAGTGGCTCACGAAGCCCCTATATTACAGTCATAACCCAAAGATCTGCACGGCTTATAGCGGACTTTGCTTTGCGTCTTTGCGCCTTTGCGGGAAATAAGTTCGAAGTTGACTCCCGCAAAGACGCAAAGGCGCAAAGACGGTCTTACAGGACTCATTTCCACCAAATAGCAATGCTGTAACCGGCTGCGCACTCGACAGTTCGGGTGAAATCGCTATAATTCGTCGCTGAACCAATAAGTCACAGTTTGACCCGGGCCCCGCTCGTAAATCCAATTCGCCGTTAGTGAGGACCACATGAAACGCACGTTACTCGCGCTTTTGTTGATTACTACACTCTGCTTCAGCTTTGCCTGTGAACGCCGTGGATCCGGCACCAATGCCACTGATGGTGGCGGTGAGATCGTAGTCGGCTACTACGGCGATCTTACGGGACGCACTGCCAGCTTCGGCGTATCGACAAAGAATGGAGTCGAGATGGCCGCCGATGAGATCAACAAGGCCGGCGGCGTCATGGGACGCAAAATCAGGGTCATCGTCGAAGACGATCAGGGCGAACCCAATAAAGCGGCAACTGTGGTCAGCAAGCTGGTGAACCAGGACAAAGTCGCTGCCGTACTCGGCGAGGTAGCCTCGTCAAATAGCTTGGCTGCGGCGCCCAAGGCACAGGAAGCCAAAATTCCGATGATTTCGCCGTCATCCACTAATCCAAACGTAACTCAGGTGGGCGACTTCATCTTCCGCGTTTGTTTCATCGATCCTTTCCAGGGCGACGTGATGGCGAAGTTCGCTGCCAACAATCTGAAAGCGAAAAGAGCCGCTATCCTCTACGACTTCAACGCCGACTACAGCCGTGGGCTACGTGAGTTTTTCACACGTAGTTTCAAGGGGCTCGGTGGGCAGATCGTGGCGGAACAGTCGTACACGCAGGGCGACCGCGATTTCAGCGGTCAGTTAACGCAGATTCGTGCTGCAAATCCTGACGTTATTTACGTCCCGGGTTACTACGGTGAAGTCGGCGTCATTTCCAATCAGAGCAAGCAGCTCGGAATCAAAGCGCCACTGCTCGGCGGCGATGGTTGGGATTCCCCTCAACTGTGGGAACTCGGCGGCGCATCTCTGAACGGCAATTACATTTCGAACCACTACTCGGTCGATGACCCGTTGCCGGCGGTGCAAAAGTTCGTGGCCGACTACAAAGCCCGCTTCAACCTCCTGCCCGACGCCTTGGCCGCTCTCGGTTACGATTCAATGCGAGTTCTTGCTGATGCAATCACTCGCGCCGGCGGCACCGACGGCACGAAGTTGCGCGATGCGATTGCCCAAACCACTAACTTTCCCGGCATTACCGGCTCGATCACCATCGACAAGGATCGCAACCCAGTCAAATCCGCGGTCGTCCTGAAACTTCAGGATGGAAAATTTGTTTACGACACCACGATCTATCCGGAAGGTATGACACCGCCGGCGTCGTCTGCTGTTTCACCACCGCCGGCAGGCTACGCATCACCGGCCGCCGCGACTTCCCCCGCGACGGGGGCGCCTACACCTCCACCGCCGACTAAGGCTGCGAGCCCGTCGCCAAAGTAAACAGGTGATCACGCTTCGATGGATACCTTCGTTCAGCAACTAATTAACGGTCTCAATGTCGGCGCCATCTACGCCCTGATCGCTCTGGGCTACACGATGGTCTACGGCATTCTCCGTCTAATCAATTTCGCGCACGGCGACGTTTACATGGTGGGCGCATTCGCCGGTTTTTATATCGCGCTCTACGCGGGTTTCGTTGGCGGCGCGTCGCTGGCTACGTTGATCGTCGTCCTTCTGGGAGCGATGATCATCGCGGCGGTCGTGGGCATGATCATTGAACGATTCGCTTACCGGCCCGTCCGCAAATACTCGCGCATGACAACGCTGATCATGGCGATCGGCGTTTCGCTTTTGATCGAGAACCTGTTTGTGGCCCAGATCGGCGCGACGCCGCGCGCGTTTCCAGATTTCCTGGGTTCGCAGAGTCAGGCACCTTATCGACTCTTCGGTAACGCCGCCATCTCGAAAGCACAGATCGTTATATTTCTCGTCTCCATCGCGTTGATGCTGCTATTGCAATGGATCGTTTATAAGACCAAGGTCGGTACGGCGATGCGCGCAGTCTCCTTCAATCTGAACTCAGCGAAGTTGATGGGCATCAATACTGACGCCATCATCAGCCTGACATTCGCGATTGGTTCAGCGCTGGCAGCAGCAGGCGGGGTTTTGACCGCGCAGTACAATCCAAACATCGATCCGTTGATGGGAATACTGACGGGATTGAAAGCCTTCGTGGCCGCGGTACTCGGCGGCATCGGAAACATACCCGGCGCAGTGCTCGGAGGTTTGCTCATCGGCGCCGCGGAGACTTTAGTCGTGGGTTACGGACATCATGTCGGCATCGCTTCCACTTACCGTGATGCAGTGGCTTTTGCGATCTTGATTCTGGTTCTTTTGCTTCGTCCCTCAGGTCTACTCGGATCAACCGTACAGGAGAAAGTCTGAAGGCTCGCAAACCGACATTCACTGAATGCCAACCTTCATTAAACGGATTCTGGGTTTAGTCGTCGTCGTCGTAGTGCTCGTCGTTTTAAACGCGTTCATGAGCCGGGACGGTCTCTTTGGTTTTGGACTGCCCTACTACTACGCCGAACTCCTCAACTTGACCGGCATCAGCATCATTCTTGCCGTCTCGCTCAACCTGATCACCGGGTTCACCGGACAGTTTTCAATCGGACACGCTGGCTTCATGGCTGTCGGCGCTTATTCGTCTGTATTCCTGACTGTCTACTATTCACAGGGCGCGGAGCAGGCGTTGGCAAGTTTGTTCGGCGCAACGGTCGCACAGGCTCTGGTTTTTCTTGGCATCGTTGTGTTCGGCGCGCTGGTGGCAGCCCTGGCTGGGTTGCTGGTGGGAATTCCGAGTCTGCGACTGCGCGGCGATTATCTCGCGATCGTTACGCTGGGTTTCGCGGAAATCATCCGCATTATTATCCTGAACATCGATCGCGTCGGCGGCGCGACCGGCTTTCGCGGCGCAGTGGCGCCGTGGGAAGGCCGTCCGATTATTCCGCTGTATGCAAACTTTGTTTGGATAGGCGGCTTCGCCGTAATTACGATCGTCGTCGTCTACAACATCGTCCGTTCCGACATTGGACGCGCGCTGGTCTCGATTCGCGAAGACGAACTCGCCGCCGAAGCAATGGGTATAAATACGACCCGTTACAAAGTGCTGGCGTTTGTCATCAGCTCGGCATTCGCCGGCATCGCGGGCGCACTCTTCGGTCACTTCCGTCAGTTTCTGCACACCAACGACTTCCAGTTTATCCGCTCGATAGAGATCATCATCATGATCGTGCTCGGCGGAATGGGATCGATCACAGGGGCCGTGCTAGGCGCCATTGTGATCACGATCTTGCCCGAGTTGTTGCGCCAGTTACCCGGTAATCTCATCCACTATCGTCTCGTCATTTATTCAGCGTTGCTGGTTATCATCATGTTGACGCGGCCGCAGGGGGTGATGGGCGCGAGAGAGTTTGGTATTCCGTGGCTGAAGCGAGCACAGAAGCGACCTGAAGGCGACAAACCGGCCGGCGAAAAGGGCGTACCGATAACACAAGAGGCACAAAAATAAGACGCAAAAAGGCACAAGGCATTAAATGGCTGAAGCGAAAGCAAACGGCGAACATCCACTAAGGACCAAGAAGTGCACCATTCGTTTCGGCGGATTAGTCGCCGTCAACGAGCTCGACATGCACGTGCGCCAGGGAGAGATTTACGGATTGATCGGTCCGAATGGCGCCGGAAAGACAACGATCTTCAATCTTCTAACCGGCGTCTACACGCCAACTTCCGGCGAGCTTTATTTCAAGGGCGAGCGGATCGACGGACTGAAGCCGTACGAAATCTCGCGCCGCGGCGTGTCGCGCACTTTCCAGAACATCAGGCTGTTTCCAAGCATGTCGGTGCTGGAAAATGTGATGACCGCGTGTCATCGACACGCGAAGCAGAACCTGCTGGACGCCGTCCTGCGACTGCCGCGATTTGAACGAGATGAACGCGAACATCGCGAGTTTGCGATGGAGTTACTGGAAATATTCGACCTTGCGCGTTTTAAAGATGAAGGCGGAACGAGCTTGCCGTACGGTTCACAACGCCGGCTCGAGATCGTGCGCGCGCTCGCGACGAGGCCGCAGTTGCTGCTGCTCGACGAACCCGCCGCGGGTATGAACCCGTCAGAGCAGGAAGACCTGATGAACCTGATCAAGCAGATCCGCGATCGTTTCGGACTGACGATCCTGCTCGTCGAACACAACATGAAAGTGGTGATGGGTGTGTGCGAAAGAATTCAGGTCGTCGACTACGGAAAGTCGATCGCACTCGGACTTCCTGAAGAGATCAAGAACGATCCTAAGGTGATCGAAGCGTATTTGGGAGACTGAATCATTGGTCATATATCATTTGACATTTTTCATTTTTCATTTTGTGCTTCGAATTGCTAATATTGCAATGCCGAGACGACGAAAATGAAAAATGTCAATGATATATGACCAATGACCGATTTTACACAACTTAAATGCTCTCTTTAGAAAACGTCTCGGTAAACTACGGCGCGATTGAAGCTCTCACGGGCGTGTCACTGCACGTCGAGCAGGGCGAAGTCGTGACGCTGATCGGGGCCAACGGCGCCGGAAAGACAACCACGCTGCGCACGATCACCGGACTGCTGCAACCACGGCTGGGCCGCGTAGTTTTTGAAGGCGAAGACATCAGCGCCAAGCCCACGCACAAATTGGTCGCGCGCGGGATCTCGATGTCGCCCGAGGGACGCGGCGTATTCGCAAACCTCTCGGTCCGCGAGAACCTGAACATGGGCGCCTACCTGAAGAAAAACAAAGCTGAGATCGCCGCCGACATGGACCGTGCATTCAAGATGTTTCCGCGTTTGAAAGAACGTGAGGCGCAGAAAGCAGGAACACTCTCCGGCGGCGAGCAACAGATGCTCGCGATCGGACGCGCGTTGATGTCAAACCCGCGACTCCTATTGCTCGACGAACCGTCGCTGGGTCTCGCCCCGCTCGTCGTGCACACCATCTTTGAAGCGATCGACGCGATCAAAAGTAAGGGCACTACGATTCTGCTGGTCGAGCAAAACGCGCACGCCGCCCTGGGCCACTCCGATCGCGCTTACGTTTTGGAGACGGGAAGAATAGTTATGGAAGGCCCATCGAAGGACCTGGCCAAAGACCCCAGGATTAAAGAAGCTTACCTTGGCGAGTAGATCACGCGTTAGTAGTCAGTCAATTCAGTGGTGTCTTAGTTTGCCAGCATTCTCTGCGTACCTCCGCGATCCTCTGCGACTCTGCGGTAAACGAACCGCAAAACGTATAAACCGCAGAGACGCAGAGGACCGCAGAGGGAAATTAAGACATACCGTCAGTTCAAAGCCCCCCGGCAGCGGCATACGAGTCTCCACTTACAAAAGATAATCCTTCCGGTCGTGCTGGTGCTGCTGGCACTTGCGTTTTCCTGCTCGCGGGACACCGCTGAAAACACAAATCAACCAGACCGCAGCACAATCAAGATCGGTTACTTCGGCGATCTGAGTGGTCCAACTTTCAACTTCGGACAGTCGGGGATCAACGGTGTGCTCATGGCCGCCGATAACATCAACCAGGCCGGAGGCATTAACGGCCGGCGCATCGACGTTGTAATTGACGACGACAAAGGCAGTCCGGAAGAAGCAGCGCGGCTTACCGCAAAACTGATCGATCAGGACAAAGTCGTCGCGATCATCGGCGGCGGAACTTCGGGCAACAGCCGCGCAGCCGCGCCACGAGCGCAGTCGTCGCAGGTGCCGCTAATTTCGCCTTCTTCGACTGACCCGGCGGTGACGCTGGTTGGCGATTACATCTTTCGCGCGTGCTTCGTCGACGAGTTTCAGGGCGAAGTGATGGCAAGTTTCGCCTTCAATTCGCTCAAAGCACGCAAGGCCGCGATACTTTTCGATTTCAACTCCCCGTACGGCCGCGGCCTGACAAACTTCTTTCAAGCAAGTTTCAAACGTCTCGGTGGACAGATCGTGAACGAGCAGTCGTACACACAGGGCGACGTCGAGTTCAAGGGTCAGTTGAGTTCGATCAAGGCGTATGAACCTGACGTGATTTACATTCCGGGTTACTACGGCGACGTCACGCTGATTGCTAAACAGGCGCGCCAACTTGGTCTGACGCAACCGTTGCTCGGCGCCGATGGTTGGGACGCGCCTGAGTTGTGGCCGCTGGGAGGCGACGCTTTGAACGGTTCGTACATCTCGACGCACTATTCAGTTGACGATCCGTCACCGGCGATTCGCTCGTTCGTGGACGAGTACATGCGACGTTACGGCAACCTCGCGCCGGACGCACATGCCGCGTTGGCGTACGATGCCGCGCGAATTCTCTTCGCCGCAATCACGCGCGCCGGATCGACCGAGGGAGCGAAAGTGCGCGAAGCCCTGGCGCAAACGAAAGATTTCAATGGCGTGACGGGAATGATCAGTATGGACGGAAACCGCAACGCAGTGAAACCCGCCGTAGTTTTGAAGTTGATGGATGTGAGATTTATCTATCAGGAGACGATTCAGCCAACTCGCGTCGAGCATTCGCCAGCGACTCCTTCACCGACGCCCTCGCCGTCCCGCCGGTCTGCGACTTCGTACCTAATACCTGCTCAACAGCCAGAGTATCGTAGACGTCTTTATCTATGAGTGGTGAAAACTTTTGTAATTCTTCAAGACCGATTTCTTCTATCTGTGTTTCAAGTTCGATTGCACGGATTACGACTCGGCCGACGATCTCATGCGCCTCTCGAAATGGTATTCCCTTTCGCACAAGATAGTCCGCCAACTCAGTGGCATTCATATAACCACCTAACACAATCTGCTTAACACGGATGTTCATCAATACCGTGCTCGTCACCTGCAAAGACGCCGTAGCAGTATCGAACGCATCAAACACCGCTTCCTTGTCTTCCTGCATGTCTTTGTTGTAAGCGAGCGGCAGACCTTTCAGCGTCGTCAGCAGTCCAAGCAAGTCCCCAAACACACGACCCGCCTTCCCGCGCACCAGTTCCATCGAATCGGGATTCTTCTTCTGCGGCATCAAACTCGATCCGGTTGCAATCGCATCACTCAACTCAAAAAACCCAAATTCCGTCGTCGCATAAAGAATAATGTCTTCGGCCATTCGCGACAGGTGGACCATGATCAACGAACACGCACTGAGAAACTCAACACAGAAATCCCGATCGCTGACGGCGTCGAGACTGTTTTTCGTCACGCCGTCGAAACCAAGCGACTGCGCGAGTGCGGCGCGATCGATCGGAAACGACGTACCCGCGAGGGCTGCTGATCCCAGCGGCATCACGTTCACACGCCGGCGAGTATCGATCAGTCGCTCGCGATCGCGCGACAGCATTTCGAAATACGCGAGACACCAGTGCGCCAGCAACACCGGTTGCGCACGTTGCAAGTGTGTGTACCCGGGAATAACGGTTTCGGAGTTCGCGTCAGCAAACTCGAGCAGCGCGGTTTGAGTGAGTCGAAGCGTTGCGTCGAGATTGTCGATCGACTCGCGCAGCCAGATTCGAAAGTCTGTAGCGACTTGATCGTTACGACTCCGTCCGGTATGCAGCTTCCGGCCTGCGTCGCCAATCAACTCGACTAGTCGTGCCTCGACAAAGGAGTGAACGTCTTCTTCTGGCGCGTCATCCTGGCAACCACGGTCGAGAAGCGTCTTCAAACCGTCACGGATCTGCGCGCCTTCCTCCGCAGTGATAACTCGCGCGTTTTCGAGCGCTTGGGCGTATGCGATGCTCGCCGTTACGTCAGCCTCAAAAAGCCGGCGGTCGAAACGAAACGAGTCATTGAAGGCTGCGAAGCCGGGATCCGTCTTGTCCTTGAATCTGCCACCCCACATAAATCAAATGTCTCCTTGACCACGTCCAACTCGCATGCTAGTTTATGCATCTATGCAACGATTATGCAAGTTAGCTGCATAAGTTGGTATGAATAAGCGCGACCGTCAGCAGAAAATTCTGAGCCTGATTCGAGCCAGAACCATAGGCACGCAGGAAGATTTGCGCGCGTGGCTCGAGAAGTCCGGCGTGCCTGCCACGCAGTCGAGCGTGTCTCGCGATTTGGAAGAACTCGGTGTCGTCAAGCATCACGGCCATTACACGCTGCCGCGAACAAATGGCGCGGCCGCGCGCGGCCTGCTGAGTTTAGACCACGCGGGCGACAGTTTGGTAATCGCCCGCACCGTGCCGGGACTAGCTTCGGCGGTAGCAGTCGAGATCGACGCTGCCGCGATCCCGGAGATCGTCGGCACGATTGCGGGCGAAGACACGATCTTTATTGCAGTACGTGATCAGAAAACGACGGTTAAGAAAGTTTGGAAATTATTTGGGACCACGGATGAAAACAATTAAGAAAATAGTTCTTGGCTTATTCGGGTGGACTCGACACTTCGGTCATGCTCCGCTGGCTCAAAGAGCACTACGGCTGCGAGGTCGTTTGCTACTGCGCCGACGTGGGCCAGGGCGCCGAACTGTCGGGTCTCGAAGAAAAGGCGCACGCGACCGGAGCGTCGAAGCTTTACGTCGAAGATCTGCGCGAGGAGTTTGTGCGTGATTACGTTTGGACCGCGGTGAAAGCGAATGCGGTTTATGAAGGTGTTTACCTGATGGGCACTTCCCTCGCCCGTCCGGTGATCGCGAAACGGCAGATCGAGATCGCGCAAAAAGAGGGCGCCGACGCAGTGGCCCACGGCGCGACCGGCAAAGGAAACGATCAGGTCCGATTTGAGCTGACTTACTACGCGCTGCAACCGGACATCAAGGTGATCGCGCCGTGGCGCGAGTGGGAGTACAAGGGACGGGCAGACTTAATCGCGTATGCAAAAGAGCACGGCATCCCGGTCACGGCGACGGCCGAGAAACCATACTCGACCGACGCGAACCTGATGCACATCTCGTACGAGGGTGGCATCCTCGAGGACCCGTGGGCTGAACCGCCCGAGAACATCTTTCAGCTCACGCGCTCGCCCGAGAACGCGAGTGCCGAAGCGCAGTACGTCGAGATCTCTTTCGAGAAAGGTGAACCGGTGGCGATCGACGGACGCCGGCTCAATCCGGTCACGCTGCTTGAGACCGTGAATGGATTGGGCGGCGCGCACGGCATCGGTCGTGTCGATCTCGTCGAGAATCGTTTTGTGGGGATGAAGTCGCGTGGCGTGTACGAAACACCCGGCGTCACAATCCTGCACGCAGCGCATCGCGCGCTCGAGTCGATAACTCTCGATCGCGAAGTCATGCACCTCCGCGATTCGCTGGGTGTGAAGTTCGCCGAGAGCGTGTATTACGGTTTCTGGTTTGCGCCGGAGTTCAAGCTCATGCGCAAGCTGATTGACGAAACGCAGGTCAGGGTAACTGGCGACGTGCGTCTGAAGCTTTATCGCGGAAACGCGATCGTCGTCGGACGTCGTTCACCGAATTCGCTGTACGACGAGAACGTCGCCACGTTTGAGGCCGACACGGTTTACAACCAGCGCGACGCTGAAGGGTTTATCAAGCTCAATGCGCTACGCCTGCGATTGGGAGGTGGGAAATGAATGCGAAATTGCGAGATTGCGAAATTGCGGAATTGCCAGATCGCGAAATTTCGGGATTACCGGTTGTCGAGAATTGCACGTCGCGGAACCAATTCGAACTGTCGAATTCAACCAATTCCGCAATTTCGCAATCTCGCAATTCCGCAATTGTGGCAGTTGTTGACGTCGATAAAATCGGATCGGCCACGTCGCCGCTTGGATTGGCGAAGACGGTCGGTTTCGTGAGTTCATCGTCGTCACCGCGCGCGGGAGATGTTGTTGTCGTGCGCGCGCTGACTGACAGCGCGACTTACAATATGCTCGAGCTGCCCACAGGACGTTTGGCAAAAATCAATCCGGGCGACATGTTGATTGGTGTGCTTGGTCGCCGGCGTGCGTTGAAGGGTTTCGTCGGCGACGTTCCTGCTGCCGTGAAAGCGGGAGACGAGCTGCATCTGCTCAACATGGGCGGGGTGATTGGTTGTTGCACCGGGCATCACTCGAGTCTCGGCGATGCGATCAAGTTGGAAGTGATTGGACTCGTGTGTGATGAAGACGGCGTGGTGCTGAACATCGCGAACGCCGCGTTACCATTGCGCGCGCGGCTCGGTGAAACCGCGCCGATCGTGATGATCGCGGGCACGAGTATGAACAGCGGCAAGACGTACGCCGCTACGGAGTTGATCAAACAGGCGACGCGCGCCGGATTAAAAGTTGCGGCCGCGAAGTTATCGGGCGTCGCATGTCTGCGTGACACGCTGAATATGGCGGATCACGGTGCTGTTGCCACTGCGAGTTTTCTCGATTGTGGTTTGCCTTCGACTGTCGACGTCGAAGATCTCGCGCCGATGGCGAAAGCCATCATCGCGAAACTGAATGAGATCGCGCCCGATCTGATCGTCATCGAGTTGGGCGATGGTATTCTCGGCGGCTATTCAGTCGATACAGTATTCAGCGATGCGGAGTTGCTGGATGCGACCGCGGCACTCGTGTTTTGCGCGTCTGACTACGTCGGTGCGTGGGGCGGGATCGAGTTGTTGCGACGGCGCGGTGTCGAGGTCGATGTGATTTCCGGTTCGGTGACTGACTCGCGCATGGGTGGCGACTACATTAAGTCGCAGTTCAATGTACCCGCGGCAAATGCGCGGCGTGAAGGTGAATCGTTGTTTGAGTTGGTGATGGCAAAAGTTGGAGCAACAGTAGTAGTCTGACGATGAATAAGATCCGTGTCGCAATCCTTGGTGGTTCAGGTTACGGCGGCTCCGAGCTGCTGCGTATTCTGCTGTCTCATCCGAACGTCGCGTTGGCATTCGTGACGGCGAACGAGCACGCCGGCAAAGCGGTTGGCGAAGTGCACCGCAATCTCAACGGGCTGACTGACCTTAATTTTGTTGCAGCGCCGGAAAGCATCGATAACGTCGATTGCGTTTTCCTCGCGCTCCCGCACGGGCAGGCGATGGACATCGTTCCACGCCTGCCCGGTGAAACCAAGGTGATCGATCTGTCCGGCGATTTTCGACTGCGCGATCAAGCTGTCTTCGAGAAACACTACAAACAACCGCACACCGCCATGGAAGCTCAGGCGGAGTTTGTCTATGGTTTGACTGAGACAAATCGCGAAGCAATTAAGAGTGCGCGACTGATTGCGAACCCTGGCTGCTTTGCTACTGCAACGCTACTCGGACTAGCGCCTCTCGTTGCGAACGGCATGCTCACCGGTCGTGTGATCGTTGATGCGAAGACGGGATCATCGGGTTCGGGCGCTAAAGCGGCCGCCAACACGCATCACCCGCAGCGAATGAATTCGTTCTATGCGTACAAGCCGTTCACGCATCAGCACGTGCCCGAAATCGAACAGGAACTCGAACACGTCGGCGATTGGACCAACGAACTCGTCTTCATGACGCACTCGCTGCCGGTGTCGCGCGGGATCTTTGCGTCGATTTATACTGAAACAAAAACAAATCACACCGAAGATCAATTGCGCACAATGTTCGCCGAGTATTATCGCGACTCCTTCTTCGTCCGGCTGGTAAACGGTTCGCCTGACATCAACTGGGTGAAGACGTCGAACTTCTGCGACATCGGATTCGCCGTGCGCGCAAACTCCACCGTGGTCTTCTCTGCGATCGACAATCTCGTGAAAGGCGCCGCCGGACAAGCAGTGCAGAACATGAATCTGATGTTTGGTCTGGATGAAAAGACAGGTTTGATGCTGGTCGGTACAAATCCGTGAAATCCGTAAAATCCGTGGTTCAGATCGAGGACGAGTTTCAGCTCGCCACTTATAAAAAAATGCCTATCGCCGCTGAACGTGGCGATGGTGTATGGATCTACACGACGGACGGCGACAAGTATCTCGATCTTTACGGCGGTCACGCTGTCGCCGGCACCGGGCATTGTCACCCGCACGTGGTCCAGGCCATCCGCGAGCAGTCGGAGAAATTGTTGTTCTATTCAAACCTCGTCTACTCCGACGCACGCGCGCGCGCTGCGGAACGGTTGATTTCGATCGCGCCGGCGGCGCTGACAAAAGCGTTCTTCTGCAACTCCGGTACGGAAGCAAACGAGAACGCTATGCGTATGGCACGCATGGCAACGGGCCGTGAAAACATCATCACTTTCGGAGGCGGATTTCACGGACGTACGGCCGATTCGATCAGCGCGACGTTCCTCGGCAAGTATCGCGAACTCGGTCGACCAAACGTTCCCGGACATCTGGAAGCGACGTTTGGCGATGTGGAATCAGTACGCGCGCTCGTTGACGATAACGTCGCCGCGATTATGCTCGAACCGATTCAGTCGATGGCCGGCGTGCGCATGGCCCAACCCGAGTTTTATCGCGAGCTGCGTGAGCTTTGCGACGAACTTGGCGTGGTGCTGATTTACGACGAGGTGCAGACCGGCGTGGGTCGAACCGGTGAATGGTTCTTCGCCGGAAACGCAGCAGGTGACGGCGTCGTGCCCGACATCGTCACGCTGGCGAAGGCGCTCGGCAGCGGTGTGCCTGTCGGTGCGTGCCTGGTTACCGAAGCCATCAGTTCGCACATCAAAGAAAACGATCTAGGAACGACGTTCGGCGGCGGCATGTTGGCGATGGCGGCTGTGACCGCTACGCTCGAAGCGATCCAAAACGATGGGATGTTGGCGAACGTCAAAGCCGTTGAAGCACGCTTGCGTGAACGACTGCGCGAGATCGAACAGGTGGTTGCCGTCCGCGGTCTCGGCTTCTTGTTGGGAATTGAGTTCAACGATAAAGCCGCACCCATTCACAAAGCGTTTCTCGACCGTAAGATCATTACCGGAACGTCAAGCGACGCAAACGTTTTGCGGTTGCTGCCACCGCTATGCTTAGGGATGGACCATGTCGATTTGTTTGTTGAGCAGCTAGGGGAAATATGCACTTCCTAACCACGAAAGATGCCGATCTGAATGCGCTGATCGAGTCGGCGTTGCGCTTCAAGCGCGGCGATGATCGCTCGCGACCGCTTGACGGTAAGTCAGTCGCCCTCGTGTTCTTCAATCCGAGTTTGCGCACGCGCGCGTCGATGCAGGTCGGTGTCTACGAACTTGGCGGCAACGCGGTCGTACTCGAACCCGGTGGGACGAGTTGGACACTCGAACATCGCGCAGGCGCCGTGATGGACGGTGACAAGACTGAACACGTCGCCGAGTTTGTGCGCGTGCTCGAACGATATTGCGTCGCCATTGGTGTGCGCACCTTTGCCGCACTGAAAGACTGGGCCGAGGAACGGACCGATCCGATTCTAAATTCGTTTGCACGGTATGCATCGGTGCCGATCATCAATCTCGAATCGGCGATGCATCATCCATGCCAGTCACTCGCAGACATGATGACAATACGCGAGAAACTCGGCGCGGGACGCAAACGCGTCGTGTTGACCTGGGCGTGGCATCCGAAACTGCTTCCGATGGCCGTGCCAAACAGTTTCGCGCTCGCGGCGGCGCAGATGGGCCACGACCTCGTCATCGCGCATCCGCCCGGATACGACCTCGATGAAGCGTTGATCGAAGATTCGCGAAAAGTGGCTGCCGATGCTGGCGGCAGCCTGACGATCAGTAACGACATGGACACGGCTTTTACCGGCGCTGAAGTGATCTACGCGAAGAGTTGGGGCGCCAAACAGTTTTACGGGCGCGACGAACAAGACACGATCAAGCGCGCGCAGTATCGCAACAAGTGGATCGTTAACGAGCGGCGCATGGCCCAAACGGACGACGCGATCTTCATGCATTGTCTGCCCGTGCGGCGCAACGTGATCGTAACCGACGGTGTGATCGATTCCCCTTCATCCGTGGTGATTGATGAAGCTGAAAACCGGTTACACGTCCAAAAAGCCGTAATTGCTGAGCTTTGTGCTTAGTGCTTTGTTGGGAGTCATAGTCAGTAGTCAGTAGTGTGTAACGCTAGCGAACAACTGACCACGGACAACTGACCAACAAAGAACTAAGTACAAAACACTAAGTACAAAATGACAAACGTGGACAATCAATTACGACTCGATCTCCTCCGTGAAGCGCTGCCGTACATCCAGCGCTTCCAGGGACACACGTTCGTCGTCAAGCTCTCCGGAAAAGTTACCGAAGTTCAGGAAAACCTCACGTCGCTGGCTGAGGAACTGGCGCTACTGCACCAGGTCGGCATACGCATCTGCGTCGTCCACGGCGGCGGCAAACAACTCAGCGAACTCGCGACGAGGCTCGGAATCGAACAAACGATCATCGAAGGCCGTCGAGTCACGGACGACGCGACGCTCGAAATGGCGAAGATGATCTTTGCCGGCAAGATCAATACCGACATCCTGGCAGCGCTCCGCCATCGCAGCATCGAAGCCGTCGGCTTGTCGGGCGTGGACGGCAACATCGTCCACGCCGAACGACGCCCGCCGAAAGAGATCGTCAACCGCGAGACTGGTGTGCGCGACAAAGTCGATTTCGGACACGTCGGCGACGTCGTGCAAATCAACGCACGACTGCTGACGGTACTGCTGGACCACGGCTATCTGCCCGTCATCTCATCGCTTGGCGCAGACGACGAAGGCATGGTCTTCAACATCAATGCCGACACGATTGCCGCTGAAATCGCAGTCCAACTCCAGGCCGAGAAGTTGATCCTGCTCAGCGACGTCGACGGCATCTACTTGAAGCCCGGCGATCCACAGACAAAACTGTCGCGCCTCACGGCCGCCGAGACTGATGAGTTGATCAGCAGCGGCGCCGCAACGGGCGGCATGATCCCTAAACTACAGAATATCTCCACGCTCTTGCGGCGCGGCGTGCACAGCGCTCACATCATCAGCGGCTCCAAACGCAACGCGCTCCTGTCCGAAGTTTTCACCGACAAAGGCACCGGAACAATGATCGTCGCCTGAAAGCAGTCTCCCGCAAAGACGCAAAGGCGCAAAGAAAGACTCAATGAATTCCGGTGACTAATTGTGCCGCTGTTTCTTTCGCTTTCTAGTCTTTGCGCCTTTGCGCCTTTGCGGGAAACTCTCCTCGTTTCACCCTATCGGTGATTGCGGCAAGAACCGATCGCGATCGAACGGCGGCTCTTCGTGCTCCGGTATCGGATCGTCGGGCCAGTCCTGCGCCCAGCGTTTGCGGTGTTCATCGTCGGCGTAATACCTCAGATAGATTTGATTATCGGTGTCACTGCCGCTGCCGGTGAGGTCGATCATGTATGCATAGCTCGGGTTCTCCGGAAACAACACCGCCTCCTCGCGCAAACCGTCAACATAGAGATAACGGTAGAGTTCGCGATCGGTGAGGTGGTTCGTGTGCAAGAGGTACGCGCCAAGCGACGCCATACGCTCCACGATCTCCTTCAACTTCACAGTGAGCGATGGTTCGTCGAGTTGGTCCGGCGGCGGAATCTCGAGACCACTGTTTTCGATCAGGCGAAACAGGCTGATCGGTTCAGAGGTTTCGTACTCCAGCACTTGCCGCAGAAACTCTTCCTCCATGTCAGCCGGCATCGACTCGAGCGACAAAGCGCTGCCGCCAAGCTTCTCCAGTTCCTGACGCAGTTTGGCGATACGTTCTTCCTGATCGGGTTCGTCGGCGAATTGAATAGTCGTCATTTCGTGGCTCCTTAAGCAGTCTGAGAGGTTTAAGGATTGAGGCGCCTGGAGGCGATGAGGCTCTCCGTCCAAGTTATTTGTTTATGTGGGTGGCGCGCATTGTCGTACTTGCGCTCGGAAAAGTAAAGCGGCGCCTTAGTCGGCCGGTTTTCCCGACGGTGGTGGCGCGGTGAACGTGCCGAGATCAGTCATTCCCATACTCGCTTCGATCTCGTGAATTCGCGCCACGGCGGACTCGAAGCCGTTGGCGTCGCCGAAATGATCCATTTCGATCTCTTCGAACTTCGCGCCGAGTTCTTCAAGCTCCGCTTCACCGAGCGAGGCCTTCCAGGCAGGAAAAACGATCGTGTCTTCAATCGCGGAGTGATAGTCGTACATCCTCGCGAACGATTCCAGCGCGTTGATCAGCGGCGTTGTGACGTTCGAAGCAATACGATCCGAATTTGTCACGGACAGGATGTAATCGGTGATCTCGCGGCCGCGCGTATGTTGGACCAACAGGTCGTCCACGTACGCTTCCGCCGGATTACGAAATTTCTTAATCAGCGGCAGAACAAACTCCTCTTCCAGTTTTTTCTCGTGATAGTCTTCGCCAAAAACACGGAACAGTTGTGCGGTCTTTTCGAGTACGTCCGGCGTTATTGAATTGGGATCCTGGCGAAGACGTGTCGCAGCCTCGCGATAGACAAGCAACGCGCGCCGCAAAACGCCGTGCTCTCGCATTAAATCCTCGGTGGCCGAGACATCAGTCGGGCCAAGCTCGCCGGCTGTGGGTTCGTTTGGGTTGGAGCTACTACCCTCGCTTTGACTCGATCGCCGGCAACCAACGAGCAAAGCACCTGCGCCGGCGAGCGAGATCCCCGCCAGCAAATCTCTTCTTGTCCTGTTCAACTATTGTTCTCCTGGATGAAAGCGTGTCGTTCCTATGAACCCTTTGATAATACCTTGCTCGCGAAGTTAGACTAAGCAAAATCTCATGGACAATGAAGCCATCGCTCGCCGGTTTTATCGTTTTGCTGCCTTGATGGAGCTGCGCGATGACGATCCGTTTCGCTGGCGCTCGTATCGCAACGCTGCTGAAGCCATCGAAGTCTGGCCCACTCCGTTGAAAGAGATCGCGGAAAAGGAAGGTGTCGCGGGTTTGCAGGAGATCCCCGGCGTCGGCAAAGCGATCGCCGGCAAAGTGATCGATCTCCTCAATCGCGGAACCTTCGACGCCTGGGACCGGCTGACTGCTGAAACACCGGAAAGCGTTCTCGACTTGATGGAGATCCCCGGCATTGGTCCGAAAACAGCGGCCCTGCTGCACCAGCGTTTTAAAGTATCGTCACTTGCCGAGTTCAAGACATTCGTCGCGGCCGGCGGTCTCGACATGGTTGACGGCATCGGACCCAAGACTGCCGACAAGATCAAGGAGTCGCTGGAGTATTATTAACATTGATCTGTAGTTCCACTTCTGATTGAATGGGCCACCACCATGACAAAGAAAATGAAACGCCGTGATTTCATGCGCACGGGTGCAGCCGCCGGTCTGACGATAGCGGCCACCACGAACGAGGTCGCCGGTTTCCCGACAATCCTCAAACAGAACACCGTTAAGCCGCTCGTAATCGCCTCAGCGAATGGCAATCGATTCAAAAACGGGGGCGATGTCGTTGCGGTCATGAAGGCGTTCACCATGATGACCGGCGGCGCCGACGTGCTCGACTGCGTGGTAGCGGGCGTCAATATCGTCGAGCTCGATCCACTCGACGACAGCGTCGGTTACGGCGGTTTGCCAAACGCTGACGGCGTGGTGCAACTCGATTCATCGGTCATGCATGGTCCAAAGAAACGCGCTGGCGCGGTTGGCGCGCTGGAAGGCGTGCGCACGCCGTCGCTGGTGGCGAAAGCCGTGCTTGAGAATACGGACCATCACCTGATCGTCGGGAAGGGTGCGCAGGACTTCGCGCGCAACATGGGATTCAAGATCGAAGAGGATCTGAACACGGAGAATTCCCGCCGCAAGTGGCTCGAGTGGAAAAGAAGATCTGACCCCGATCACTATCTCGATCCAAAGAAGCGCGCGGAAGCTGGTCACAAAGCCGCGTTGGATATGTTGGCGGCTGGGATGCTCCGCGAAGAGAACATGCACGGCACGATCAACTGCGACGCCATCAACTCGAAAGGCGAGATCTGCGGCGTCACCACCACCAGCGGTCTCGCGTGGAAGATACCGGGACGCATCGGCGACTCGCCGATACTCGGCGCCGGTCTCTATGTCGATGGTGCTGTGGGAGCGGCTGGTTCGACCGGTCGCGGCGAAGCGAATCTTTTCAATCTATGCTCGTTCGTGATCGTCGAGGAGATGCGTCGAGGCGCGCATCCGAAAGACGCGGGCATGGAAGTCCTGAACCGGATCAAGAGCAACACTGTGGAGAAGCGTTTGCTCAACAGTCGCGGCCTGCCAAACTTCGGCATCACGTTCTACATTCTCAATGCAAAGGGTGAGTTTGCCGGCGTGACGATGTACGAGGGTGGATCATTTGCGATCTGCAATGAGAACGGCCCGCAAACATTGAAGTGCGAGGCGTTGTTAACGGGCCGTCCAAGCGACTGAGTGGTCAGTGTCAGTGGTCAGTAGTCAGTGGTCAGTTGTGGTTTGTTCGCAGACATACTGACAGATACTGACCACTGACAACGACCACTGACTACTGACCACTGACACTGACCACTGACCACTGACCACTGACAATCTACTGAGCGTTCGGATCACCTTGCATCATGCCGAAGATGTTGCCTTCGGTATCTTTGCAATAGACCAACCATCCCATCCCGGGGATCGCCATCTTTGGTAGTGCTATTTGCCCTCCGTTAGACAGCGCGGTGTTCGTCGAAGCATCGACGTCCGCAACGTCGACCGTACAAACGTAAGCAATCACAGCCTGCCCGTCGATCTCGCCCTGACGGCGCATGAGCCCACCGTTGATACCCGGCTGGTCGTCTGGTCCAGTAGTGACGAGCCAGTACTCCATCGGTCCTTCCCACTTCTGAAACTGCCAGTCGAAAAGCGTCTTGTAAAAGTTGACGGCGCGCTCCGGATCCGCCGCGTGAATCTCAAAATGCACAACTCTAGGCATGAATGTATGTCTCCTTATTATCGGGGTTAAGAAATACTGATTAGCTGCTCGCGGGCGAAGGCGAATTGCCGTACTTTTGGGTCGCGAATCCCACGATCAATCCGACGAGTGTGCCGGGCAGGATGATCTCGAAGTAGTAACCACCCTGCATTAGCGCGATCAGAAACGCGAGGAACGCGCCGACAAGCAGACCGAATACAATTCCGAGCGGCAGCGATTGAAACTTTTTCGCAAAGAACCCAATTGCGATGCCGGCGATTATTCCTTTGACAGTTGAACCGATCACGATGCCGCCGAGTTGATCTCGCACGGCCGGGGTGAACCACGCGGTCAGACCGTCGATCGCGCCGAGCACGGCGCCGAGGATTACACCAATAAGTGGTTTCGACATGAGTGTCTCCCTTTGGGGGTTTTTTTCCTATCCTTCTATTAAACGTCGCGGGCGATTTCTTTAACTGCGAGACGTGAAAATGAAAAAAATTCGCATCAGGAGGTAAACGAGCACCAAAAGCACCAGGAAACGGTTTTTACCCACCCACCGGCTGACCTTTTCATAAGCGTTCTCGCGATAGGCTGAGACTGGTTCCGCGTCCAGCAATCGACTCACGTCGGCGGACAGTTCGGCAGCGCTGGCATAGCGATTGGACCGGTCTCGCGCCATCGCTTTCAAACAAACGGCTTCGGCGGGTTTTGTCACTTTCGGGTTCACCGCACGCGGTTTGTCGTCGTTTGGAGCTTGATCGGTCAGCAAAAAATAGAACACCGCGCCGAGGGAGTAAATGTCAGAACGTTCGTCGAGGCGATCGACTTCACCCCGCGCCTGTTCCGGCGACATGTACTGGCGCGTCCCAATGACCGTGCCCTGACTCGTGTCGCTCGTTGTGTTCGACTTCGGTTGATCGGGACCGGGCAGCATCAAGGTGTCGGCCTCGGAGGCGATTGGCCCACGATCGTCACGCAAAATTTTTGCGACGCCCCAGTCGAGCACAAGCACCTCGCCAAACGAACCGATCATGATGTTTTGCGGTTTCAGGTCGCGATGAATGACTCCATGTGCGTGCGCGAACGCAACAGCGTCACACACTGCCTGGAATTTACGGAGCCGTTCTCTCGGTCGAGCTTGTGTTTGCCGCATACTCGTCGAGACGCACCCCGCGCACTAGCTTCATCGCGTAGAACACGCGGCCGTCCGGCAACTCACCTACGTCATGTACGGGAACGATGCCAGGGTGTTCGAGCCGCGCAATGATCTGCGCCTCGCGGATCATCCGGCGACGCAGGTCATCTGAGGAATCCGTAGCGCCGAGTACTTTGATCGCGACCTGACGGTTCAGTTCCGTGTCTTCGGCGAGATAGACCGTTCCCATGCCGCCGCGTGCAAGTTCTTTGACGAACGTGTACTTCGTGCCGCTGAAGTCGGGATTGCCGACCACTTCCCGCAAATGACTCAGCTTGCTGTCCGACAGCCACTTCATTTCACGTCAACTCCGAGTAGCGAACGTGCTTCGGTGCGAAACTCTTCGTCCGTAGCGGTGATCTCGCGTAGTTTGTCGAGAACGATGCGACGGAAGTCGCGACGCGTCGCGGCGAGATAATTGTTCACTGTCGCGGGTTCGAGTTCGAATGTTTTTCCAAGCGAGGCGTATGAGACTGATGAGTCTTCGTCGTCACGAAGGTCGTACGCTTCGAACAACTGAAAATGGACCATGCGTCCCGAGGCCTCGCATCGCTCGCGCAACGCTTCGACAGACATGGTGAACATCCACCGCACCCACTCGCGATGAAAATAATCTTCGGGACTTAGATCCGTGCTCGTCGCATGCATCGCAATCTCGTCTTCCGCGCTAAGGAAGTCGAGTTGGAAATGATTAGTGTCGCCGCCTCGTTTCAAACGCTTGCCTGCTTTTCTTTCATTGGCGACGAAGCCGTCAAGACACGTGCGCAGGAAAGTTTGGAAGCTGGCCTTGCGCGCGTCGTAGTTTGCAAAATGATTTTTCTCGAAGGCGTTGGCGAAGAAACCTTGCGTCAGATCTTTTGCGTCTTCGTTGTTTGCCTGCCACTTCAGCCGAACGTACTTGTACGCAGGTTTCCAGTAACTGGTGAGGATGGTGTCGAAGGCGCGCTGGCGCACGACCTGGTCCTCACTGCGGGCGGCTGCGATTGCTGACTGGTTGGTAACGGGGAACCGCTGCTGCGCACCGCCAATGTCAGTATCCGGGTCCATGTTGAGGCGGGAATTATCACACGAAGACAGCCGGAAGGCGGTATTATTTCATTCCATGAAACGATTCCATCTGGTCTTTGGGCTGGTCGTCTCGATCGTTTTTCTTCTTACGGGCCAATACATGGACCGTTATCACAATCATCTGGAATTTATGGCCGATGGACCAAGGCTGCTTTACCGCACGCGGCACATCTTCATTCTCATGTCCGGCTTGCTGCATCTTGGGATTGGCACTTACTTCAGCTTTCGACCTACGGCTACGCGCCGCGCGTTACAGATCACTGGCTCGATGTTGATCACCGTCGCTACTGTCTTATTCACGATCGCGTTCTTCTACGAACCTCGCCTCGAGAATCTCGAAACGCCGCTTTCGCTTGCGGGAACGATCATGATCGCCGTCGGCACTTTACTACACCTGTTCAGTGGCGTGAGAGCAGCGTCATGAAAATATTTAGCGACGCACTATTTGTCGGTGCCTAACCATCAGCATTTGTGCGGGCAGCCTTGCTAAGAGACCAGGTTGTTTGACTTAGTATTCCACGACGGTTATATTCCCCCTGTGGAATGGGAGGTTGAGTACACCGACGAGTTTGAGAGCTGGTGGAACAGCCTCGATGAAGATGAACAGGAGTCGGTGACGTCTTGCATCCTACTGTTAGAAGCAAGAGGCCCTATGCTGACTTATCCGTTCAGTTCGGGCATCGAGCGGTCTCGACACTCTCATATGAGGGAGTTGAGGATACAACACGCGGGACGACCGTATCGCGTTCTATATGCCTTTGATCCTCGCCGCGTGGCGATTCTTCTGATTGGCGGTGATAAGACTGGCGACGACCGCTGGTATGAGAAGTATATCCCACTAGCCGACAAGATTTACGACACCCACATCGTCAGTCTGACGAAAGAGAGCAAGAGTCATGGCTAAGCCCTTTAAGAACCTGAAACAAAAAATGTCCCCCGCTGCGTTGGCACGTGCTGAAAAACGAGCCAGGAAGGTGCTCGCAGAAATGCCCTTAAACGAACTGCGAGCAGCCCGACAACTTACGCAGGAGAGTCTCGCGAAATCACTGGGTATCAATCAAGCTGCGGTTTCCAAGATGGAACGGCGTACCGACATGTATATCAGTACGCTGCGGCAATTTGTGGTCGCGATGGGCGGAGAACTCGAGATTACGGCACGTTTCCCGGATGGCGTCATAAGGATCATGCAGTTCGAAGAGGGGAAGCACGTTAACTGATACGACGTGTTACACCAATACCCTTTCGAGCTTTCTCTCAGGCGTTGCCGTAAAACGCATTCTTCTCACACGAGTGGCGTGGCGCGGGATAGGACGCGTCGCTGGATCCATACGGTAAAAAGGATCAGGCTCAAGCCAAGCAGCGCCAGCACGAACGGGAAGAAAAACGAATCCTGGAAGACTCGGTAAGCAAGATGGCCTAAATAGATATGTACCCCGAGTGCTCCGAACACCAGAAATATCGATCGCCCTATCTTCACAGCCAACGCGATAAAGCCAACGTTCAGCACCGCATACAAAGCTTTGTTTAACTCCGAGTCACTGTGCATCGACGTCAATCCGCCCCAGAAAGCCATCATCCCAAAGAGGTAACACCAGAAGGCAAAATCTTCTGAACGCGGTTCGTTTCGCTTATGTAGGAGTTTTTCCAATCCAAAACCGACGAGAAGTATGACCAGGCCAACAGCCACGCTGATCCATTGATTAGTTTCATAACTTAGGTGGGCCTTTTTGGCTATCAACGCTGCCAAATCCATTGAGAGAAACCAGAATGAAAAAGCGATAGGCGCCGTGAGGAAACCAAAACGCACAAAGCGCAAGACAATTGCGGCAACCGCAATGGTCGCGAGTTCCATGACGATCCATGAGCCGTGAATCCATGGATAATATCTTTCGTAATCTCCCGGGTCGCCATCGGGCCAAACGCCGAGTATGTCCTGTATTGAGTAGGTAAATAGCGGTACAAGACAAACGGCCACGGTTATCAATAGACCACCGCCGATCAGGTATCCTTTGCCACGCAGCCACCATCCCAACCCGCCCGCCAACGCCATGTACACGACCACCGTCACCAGTACTCCCGGTGAGCCAAGCTCTTCCCATTTATCACCGAGGAACCAGGCGCAGGCTGAAATCATGAGCATCGCGCCGAAGTAATAAGCGACGGTGACGAAGTTCAAACCCTTTCGGTGTTCCACTTCGATCGCCTTCGGTGGGGCAACGGGGGGCTCATGGAAACGTTGTTCGAGACCCCAACCCACAAGGCGGTCAGCATCATCCCGCGAGAGCACACCTTGTTCGGCGGCACGATAAATATCAGAGGATGTAAGTGAGACTTCGTAGTTGGGAGTATCAGAATCGGGTGTAGGCATTCGGTGTTCCCTTCGTTAGTCGGGCTTACCATGAATTCGTGAAGCAGATCAGGCTGACGCATCCCCCCTCGGCCCCCTCCCCGGTTTCCTTATGAATGGGATTCCTTTCGTTTGTGCCCTTAAGTGAAGGAGTCTTCTTCTCCTACTTTAAAGAGGCCCTCTGCCTTTCCTTCCTCCTACGCCTATGTGTTTACGACAACGCCGCTTCGAGCCCTCGCAATCGCTGCACGGTTGTACCCGCAAGCTCGATTATATAAGGCCGATCATTCGTGAACAGACCCAAATCGTCGTCGAGCAACATTCGTTCCAACCGCGCGTCTACTGCACGTCTCAATTCAGGATCTTCCGATTCGGGCGCGGGCACATCGGACGCTGGAACATAGACGATCAGATCGAGCAAAGCCACGGCATTCCCCGCTGCGGTGATCGATTGTTTTGTTAGCGCAGCGTCCGCAGTGTCACGGTCCAGATCGTTAAGGGCCAACAGATACGCTACAAAATCGGCCGGACTGCGCTCGAAGATGACCCGATCGCCCGAGCGGTATTGGTGAAGCCGTTCGATGTTGTACTCCAACTGTCGGAAGAAATCTTCTGCTGACGGCTCCGCACCGAAACCTTCGCCATACAGGTCGTTAAGTACTTCGTATGGTTCAGGCTCGTAGACATACTCGGCGTGGGCGGAGAGGAACGCATCAATGAGTGTGCTCTTGCCAGAGCAATGCGTCCCTGAGACTGCCACTCGCATTGGAAACTGTCAGTGAATGCTCTGCCGCTTGACGATCACGAGTGTGATGTCGTCAGCGGCGCTGGTCCCCTGAGCGAATTTAGTAAGAGAGGATTCGATACGATCACGGATGCCGGCGGCGGATGCCTCGACGTTGCGCGAGACCACTTCATACAAACGTGTTGGACCAAACTCTTCGCCCGTCGGGCTGACGGCTTCGGTGACACCGTCTGAGTAGATCACTAAGACATCACCCGGCTGCATTTGCGTGCGGCCCTCGCGATACTCCGCATCCGGCTTAATACCCAACGGCAAACCGCCGGACGAAAGTTGTTCAACCGTTCCGGCCGCATGCAAGATCAGCGGCGGGTTGTGACCCGCATTCAAAAACGACATCGATCCCGATTCCGGATCCAGCTCTGCATAAAACAGCGTGACGAAACGATTCGCGGGAATGTTGTCCGCCAGATAACGATTTACAGCCGAGATCGTTGCGACCAGCGAATCGTGCGACGCTGACTGCGCGTGAATCGCCGCATGCAACGACGACATCAACAGCGCCGCCGCAGTTCCCTTGCCTGACACGTCGCCCAGCGCAATCACCAACCTTCCATCTTCACGTTCGATGAAGTCGTAATAGTCGCCACCAATCTCGTAACAGGGAAAACTGATCCCCTGTAACTCATAACCGGCGATATGCGGCGGCGCGGTTGGTTGGAACCGTTGCTGAATTTCACTCGCCAGCGCGAGTTCGCGTTCGAGACGTTCGCGTTCGAGTCGCGCTTCCACCAGACGTGCATTCTCGACGCGGATCGCCGCCACCGAAGCAAGCGTCGTCAACACTTTCAGATGGTCTTCCGTGAACCGTCCTTCAGCGATCGGCGAATCGGCGTAGATGATGCCGAACACTTTTTCGGAAACGCCCAGTGGCACAGCGAGGACCGCTCGCACGCCCTGCAACACCATCGTGCCACTCGCAAACCTCGGATCGTGTTGCGCATCAGACGTCAACACCGATTTGCCGCGAATCACAACCTCGTCAAGCACGTTGCGACTGACGCGAATCTCGCCAACTTCCCCAACCCGATCTCTCAACCTTGCGACCGCCACCCGCAGTTCTTCACCACCCTCGTCGCGCATCATAATTACGCAACGGTCTGCGGGCACTGCTTCGAACACGAGCGTAACGATCTGTTCGAGCGTTTCATTCAACGTCGCCGACGCCAATAACGTGATGCCCACTTTGCTGATCAGCGCCAGCAAATCGCTCTGTTTTATTTTCGGAGCTACAGCAGTCGCCGTCGCGGCGATCTCTTCCTTGGTCCGTGCTCCCTCGATCGCTTCGAGCAATCCCGACGTGGTCCGATCGCCTGAAGCGAGTGCAATCGTCGCTTCCGGAAGCGATGTACCGGAGTTGTCGGTGATCATCGTGGCGCCCATACCGGAGTTGTATGTGCCGTCGTCAAAGATGATCTCTGTTTCGCCAATCTGAATGCGACCACCGGCCCGCAGGTGAATCACACCGTCGACCGTAGCGCCGTTGTAGAGCGTGCCATTCGCCGAACCCAGATCCTGCAACACGTATTCGTCGCCTTCTCGTCGGACCTCGGCGTGGACTCGCGACGCAAACGGATCAGGGATACAGAGATCGTTTCGCGCCGAGCGGCCGATGGTGATGCGTAGACGGCCCAACGGGAAATGGTCGGGGGTGCGATCGGGGTACTTAACTATGAGCTCTGACATTTGTTCAGCAGTTCAGCAGATTATCGGGCGGCAATTAGCAGCATCGAGAAACTATAGAGAACCTTCCCGGACGACGATGGTGCCGGCAATCATATCGTGCAAACCCCGGCCATGCACGGACACAGCCGCCATTAAAAAGCCAATGCCCAACAGGGCAAACGATACCGGATACCCGACAAAGTGGCGCAGAAACGCGCGTCCAATGCCGAGTTCGCCGCCGTCGTTTCTTTCGATCCGCAAACCGGTGGCCCATTTGCCGAGAGTGAAACCGGTCAAACCAGGCAGCAGTCCCAGGTTCAACACCGCCAGCGCGATCGTCATTAGAATGCCGGCCGTCTCGGCGGAACTGCCGGCGGCTCGCGCACCGCCACCCATCATGCGCGCAAACAGCGTGCTCACGACGAGCACCGAAGCGAGCAAAATGTAATCGATCAAAATGGCGCCACAGCGCAGTGGAAACGGGGTCCGTAGCCTTTGACCAGCCTGTTTGGCGGTGCGGCTTCGAGGATGGGAGCGGGGCAAACCCTGGGCAGCAGTCATCGTTTAAAGTTATTCTTTGTGCTTGGAGCTTTGTACTTTGATGGTGTCAGTGGTCCGTAGTTAGTGGTCAGTTGTCCGTAGTTAGCACCGAGGTTATGTCTCCAACTGACTACTGACCACTGACTACTGACAAAGAACTAAGTACAAAGATCGAAGCACAAATCAGCCAACTAAAAAGTGCAGCGTCGTCTCGCCGACGCGTAATTTGTCTCCGCTATCTAATACGCGTGGTTGGCGCGGTGCAAGTCTCACCGAATCGTTAATCACCGTGCCGTTCACCGATCCCAGATCTTCGACGAGAAACGTTTCACCCTCGAGCCAGATACGCGCGTGACGCCGCGAGACCTTCGTTTCGGGATCGAATCGCGAGAGATCGATCTCCGGGAAAATGTTTGAATGCGGGTCAGTGCGTCCAAGCAAGTTGCTGTCTTTCTGGAGGATGAACGACGCGTCGAGCTCCGTGGTTCCCGTGACGACGAGTTTCGCCGTCGGTCGTGCAGCGTGCAACGTGGCGCTCGCGCCGACTGCGGCGAGCGGTTGTCGAGCACCGCAGTGCGCACAGAACACATCGTCCGCCGCGATGCGGCCACCGCAAAAACCGCAATAGACCGTCGCGACCTGAACAGTTTCGCCGCCGAGCAATGGCGCCGGCATGCCGAAACTGACCTGCCCCTTCATTAACCGGTCGAGATGATTTACGAGCTCGTTCCGCAACTCACCTGCTGAGCGATAGCGATCCTCCAGCCGGTACTCCACGCAGCGCATCAGAATGTGCTCCATCTCGGTCGAGATTGATGGAGCGATCTGTCGCGGCCGCGGGTTCTTCGAAAAGTCGAAAATCAAGAGCGGGTTGTCCTGCGGATCCGATCCGGTCAACAGGTGGAACATCGTCGCGCCGAGACTGTAGACGTCCGAAGCTGGTTGCACGCGTCCGCTGAACAGCTCCGGCGGTGCATAACCCATCGTGCCAACAGCCGTCACGCCTTTTTCCTGTTGTTGCGTGACCCAGCGCGCGATTCCGAAGTCGATCAACATGATGCGCCCGGTGTTGCCGTCAATCATCAAATTCGCGGGTTTCAGATCGCGGTAGATGATTGGCTTGGGTCGCGAATGGAGATAGTCGAGCACGTCGGCGACCTGCATGCCCCAGTCCGTAACCGTCTTCTCATCGAGTCGTCCGCCAATCGCCGCGCGCATCCGCGACGCAAGATCGCCGCCGGAGATGTACTTCATGACGAGGTAAAAGCGGCTGCGGTCGGCGTCGTAGAAATAGTCGTAGATGGTCGGGATGCACGGATGTTCGAGTGACGTAAGCAGTAGTGACTCGCGTTTGAAGTCGCCGATCGCTTTCTCGTGCTGCGCGGGATCGAGATGCGATTCCATCATCTCTTTCACAGCGCGCGGCGCGTCGCCAAGATTACGATCCTTCGCGAGGTAGACCGCGCCCATACCACCGCCGCCGATCCGGCGGACGATCTCATAGCGGCCGTTCAATACTGTGTTCGACGGGAGTTGCTTGACACTGGGCTGGTGCCCGCCAGTCGTGCCGCGGTGTTTCGACGTGTGACTCGCGGCTGGCTCTGCTTGAATGTTGTCAGTGTATGAACCACCGAGCGAGTCTGAAGAGATCGGCCTCGGTTCTTCGACGGCTTTCGCAACCGGTGCTGGAGCTTCCGCAACCGCAGCGGCGGATTCGTGAAAGAAGTCAGACTTCGCTCCGGCCGGCTCGTCAACCCCTGGCTCTTCCTCTTCTCCAACCGGCGTCTCGCGCGTTTCGGCGTCTTCGAATGTGGTGGCCAACTGGGCAGATGTCATCGGTGACGCGTCTGTATCGGCCAACTGAGCAGACGTCATCGGTGGCGCGTCTGTATCGGCCAACTGGGCAGACGTCATTGGTGGCGCGTCTGTATCGGCCAACTGATCAGATGTCTCGGACGCGTCTGTATCGGCCAACTGGGCAGACGTCATTGGTGGCGCGTTTGTGTCGGCCAACTGAGCAGACGTCATCGGTGACGCGTCTGTATCGGCCAACTGAGCAGACGTCATCGGTGACGCGTCTGTATCGGCCAACTGGGCAGACGTCATCGGTGGCGCGTCGTCCTCGTCGCCGAGAGTCGCCGCCATGGTCTTCAATTCCGGGTCGTTAGGAATCAGTTGGGCGCCGCAATTGCCGCAGAAGTGTTCACCCGGGGAGTAGCGGGCACCGCATGCACTACACTCAGCCATCTCGATCCGTATTAACGTCTTTCTTTCCGAAGTTGCCGCGGCTTCTCTGGATGAAGACGCTTGGGGTAGAAGTCTATTTCACGATATGGAAGCGAAGAAACGTCTTGCCGACGATAATCTCGTCGCCATCACACAACGCCTGACGCTGTCCCGGAAGCAATCTCTTGCCGCGGTTGATGAACGTGCCGTTGGTCGAGCCCAAATCCTCGAGAAAGTATTGGCCATTGCTCAAAGTAATCCGCGCGTGACGGCGAGAGACTTTGGCCTCGGGATCGTCCGTGTCGAGATCGACGTCCGGGAAGATGCCACCGTCGGCGTCCCATCTTCCAATCTGGGCTTCCACTTCACTCAACATGAACTGTTTGCCACTCGATCGACCACGTTCGATGACTAACCTGGCGTGCGGTTTGACTGCGGAATGGATTGAAGAAAGACTCAATCCCGCCGAGACTCGTCCGGAATTGCCGGCGAGCTCCGGATGCGCATTGGGCGACGGCGTATGCGACCCGTTCTGGCCCGGCTGTTGAAACATCGTGTTTCTGGAGCTCGGACGGCCGTTGGGCCGCAACGGCGCACCGCACTCGTCGCAGTACTGCGAGCCGTCGAGATTTTCTGTTTTGCACCTGTCGCAGGTAATCATCTGAATCCCAAAAAGCAAGACATTCTATCGCGAAAGCCGCTCCACACGCCAACAGATCAAGATCGAGTAGTGTCTTAGTTTGCCAGCATTCTCTGCGCACCTCGGCGTATCTCTGCGACTCTGCGGTAAATGAACTGCAAACCATATAAAACGCAGAGACGCGGAAGACCGCCGAGATACGCAGAGTTAAAATCAGGACACCACCGCTTTCTGGCAACTGAGATTTAACGACGCGCACCTGTTAAGAAAGAGGCCCGCAGAAACGTCCTATAATTTGCGAACCTTTTTGCAGGAATTGGTGTCTAATGCGGTTGCCTCCGTTTGCTCTAAAATGAAACAGTTTGATAACTTTTCACGTAGAAGCTACCGGTTTGGCACGAGCGGTCCCGATTAGAGCCACTACCTCGTTTTCATTTCACTAGTTTTTACCCCCGAGTCGAAGGAATTTAAAGATGGCATTGAGTCGCAAAAAGAAGATTATTATCGCCGTGATTGTGGTTGCGGTGCTTGGAATCGCCGTTATCGTCAGCGTAATCGCAACCCGCAGGGAAGAGCCTGAAGTAATAACAATCAAGCTCGCCACCAGACCTGAGCTGAAGCAAACGGTGACCGCCTCGGGTGAGGTCCGTCCCATTCGTTACATCAAGCTGACGAGTGAGGTTCCCGGACGAATCGAAGAGATCTACGTGACTGCCGGCGATCTAGTCGTTAAAGGCAAGCCATTGGTCCGAATTGATCCCACCGAGCTACAGTCGAGCCAGGAGGCCCAGTGGGCCGCGACTCAGGCGTCGCTAAACGAGGTGCAGAACGCGCGAACCGCAGTTTCATCGGCGCAACAGGCGCTGGTTATTGCGGAAGCTTCGGTAGCCGCTGCGAGACAGCAGGTTGTCGCCATGCAGACCAACGTCGATCGCGCCCAGGTAGACCTGAACACAGCGCAACGCGAGTTGAAGCGTTACACCGAACTGATCGAAGCAGGCGTTTCATCGCGACTCGAATACGACACCGCCCGCGATCGTTTTGAAACCGCCAAGATTGCCCTGGAAACCGCCAAGGCGAATCTTGAATCGCAAAAGATCGCGGTCAAAGAAGCAACCGAAAGGGCCAATCAACAACGCATCGCCGTCAAAGACGCGCAGACCAGCATTAGGTCGTCCGAAATGCGCGCTAACCAACAGTCGGCCATGTTACGAGGTCAAACGATTCGACGTGACAAAGCAACCCAGTTGTCACCGCTGAATGGCGTCGTTGCCGACATCCCAACCCGCGTCGGCGAGTTCGCAGTCGCCGGATTGTCGACCACGCCGCTGATGACCATCGCGGACATGTCGTCGATCAACGTCGAAGTAAACGTCGACGAGACTGAAATCAACAACGTCAAGGTGGGCCAGGAAGCGAAAGTTAAAGTCGACGCTCTTGGCGACAAGGAGATCAAAGCAGTAGTCACACAGAAGAACCCGCTCGCTATTTCCAAGTCAGATCAGACGGGCGGTTTGTCGAACCGAGTGAACGTGCAGGAAGCGAAAGAGTTCAAAGTCACACTCGAACTCAGAGAATTGAGTGAAGAAACTCAAACTGCTTTACGTCCGGGCATGAGCTCCACCGCGACTATCACCACTGACACGAAGACAAACGTGATGGCAGTACCTCTCGAGTCGATCGTCGAGAGACAGGCGCCATCGAGTTCGCCGTCGCCGGCAGTCGCTGGCAGCGTTCCAAGTGCCTCGCCCGAGAAGCCAAAAGCTCAGAAGGGTGTATATCTGATCGAGGGCAACAAGGTAAGATTTATCGAAGTCACAACCGGCATCACGGGTGAAGCCGACATTGAAATCACGAGTGGTCTATCGGCCGACAAGAACCAGGAGATCGTGCGTGGTCCAAGTCGAGTCCTGAAAACGCTCAAGGATGGAATGACTGTCAAACGCCAGACGAAAAAACCCGGCAATGCGAATGGAAACGAGGGCAGCTAAATGAGCAACGCGACGCTCACGCTTTCTCCTCCGGAGAACGAAGTCAAGCCAACGACTCCGCTCGATGGGCATGACCCGAACATGCTCATCTCGATGCGGAACATCTGGAAGACTTACCAGATGGGAACGGAGTCAGTGCACGCTTTGCACGGCGTTTCGTTTGACATCCCGCGTGGCGAGTACATCGCAATTATTGGCCCATCAGGTTCCGGCAAATCGACGCTGATGAACCTGATCGGCTGCCTCGACACCCCTACACAGGGCGAATACTGGCTCAACGGCAAGAACGTGTCCGAGATGGACGACGACGAACTGGCGCGCATCCGCAACCAGGAAGTCGGCTTCGTGTTCCAAACCTTTAACCTGCTGGCCCGTGCCACCGCGCTGCACAACGTTGAACTGCCGCTGATCTACGGCGGCATCGGCGCTTCGCAGCGGCACGAAATGGCGAAGAAGGCGTTGACGGCGGTCGAATTAACCGACCGCATGATGCACCGGCCCAACGAACTATCTGGCGGTCAACGACAACGCGTAGCCATTGCGCGCGCACTAGTGAACCATCCGTCAATCCTGCTGGCTGACGAACCGACCGGCGCGCTTGACTCGCACACCAGCATGGAAATCATGGACCTCTTCGAACGACTGCACTCCGAAGGAAACACGATCATTGTCGTTACTCACGAGCACGACATCGCTGCGCGCGCCCATCGCGTAGTCTCCATTCGTGACGGCCTGATCGAGAAGGACGAGCGAATCAAATAGGAGAAGCCGGTTATGCAGCGAGGTGGCGATGATGAAGTCAAGCCACAACGCTTCACTTACGCCCGCGCCGACCTCCCCGCGCGCATCACTTCGTTACCACTTTTTCGTCTCGCCGCTCTTTGGGAATCGTTTCGCGTGGCCATCGCTAGCCTCCGCGCAAACAAACTCCGCACCGGGCTGACACTGATTGGCATTATCGTTGGCGTCACGGCAGTGATCGCCGTCGTCACGATCATCAACGGCCTGAATGAAACTGTGGCCCAAACGTTCTCTTCGCAGGGTTCCACGGTCTTCACTATTTCTAAAAGCCCGCAAATCATCACGTCGCGCGAAGATTTTATAAAGTTCAATCGACGCAAAGACGTTACGCACGAAGATGCGGAAGGAATTGCGCGTCTGTGTGCGTCATGTTGGCGTGTAGGTATCGCGGCAAACGCCATCGAGACGGTCAAGTATGGCAACCAAAAGGCGGAAAACGTACGCATTCGCGGTGTCGACCCGATCACGATGTTTGACATCGACGGCGTGGAGATCGATGTGGGGCGAATCTGGACGGAGAGCGAATCCGACTCGGGACGCGAGATTTGCGTGATCGGTCCCGACATGCTGAAGAACCTGTTTTCCGATGCGCCGGCTGACCAGGCAATCGGTAAGGAGATTCGCATCGACGGCCGCCCGTATCAGGTCCTCGGTGTGCTCGAGCCGCTTGGATCGATCTTTGGTTTTTCGCGCGATAATGTCGTCTACATTCCTTATTCGACCTATCAACGCGTGTACGGCGCGCGGCGATCACTCGTCGTCTTCATTCAAGTGCCGGCGGCAGAACAACTTGAAGTGGCGCAAGATCAGGTGAGGACGATCATGCGCAATCGTCGCGGACACTCGTTGGACGATCCGAACGACGAGGGGTTTGCGATCGAGACGCAGGACGTGTTTCTGAATCTCTACTCCTCGGCAACGTCAAACATCTATTACGTGACACTTGGTGTGGCCAGCGTTTCGCTGCTCGTCGGCGGCATCGTGGTGATGAACATCATGCTGGTGTCGGTTACAGAACGAACCAAGGAGATCGGGATTCGCAAGGCCATCGGCGCGCGCCGCAAAGACATCCTGAGCCAGTTTTTGATCGAAGCAGTGGTTGTCACGGCACTGGGCGGCGCGATTGGTGTCGGAACAGGTTTCGGACTGGCGTATCTGATTTCGGCCCTGATCGGTTTTCCGTTGCTTATCAGCGTGATGTCGGCGGTGTTGGGCGTTGGAATTTCATCTTTTGTAGGGATCGTAAGTGGCTTGTGGCCAGCGTGGCGTGCGGCCAAACTCGATCCCATCGAAGCTTTAAGAGCGGAGTGAGCATTGGTCATATATCATTTGACATTTCTCATTTGTCATTTTGGGACCGGCCAGCAACGTGACGCACCAGAGGTCGAACAAATGACAAATGAGAAATGTCAAATGATATATGACCAATGATTCTGAAGACTTATGCGCTTAGACGACATAAAAGAATCCGCATTGATGGCGTTCGACACACTGCGCGCGAACAAGTTGCGCTCCTCGTTGACGATTCTCGGCGTCGGCGTCGGCGTGCTGACGGTGATTGTGATGGTGTCTTTTATTCAAGGTCTAAATAAGGCGTTCGCCGATCAGATCGAATCGCTTGGCTCGAACACGATTTTCGTCTCGAAGTTTGAGCCGAGTTTCGGACGGCCACCCGGTCCCGAGGAGATCCATCGCAAAGACCTGACGATGGACGACGCCGAAGCGTTACGTCACGAAGCGTCTTCGATCGTTGGCGTCTCACCAGTGCGTCGCATGCTCGCGGCAACCGTGAGATACCATGACAAACAGACAGACACGCCGATCCTCTTCGGTGTCACGCCTCATTACGAGTTTGTCCAGTCGCAGTACGTCGCTGCGGGTCGCTTCGTCAACGAGATCGACATGCAGGATCGATCGAACGTCCTGATCCTCGGGGTTGATGTGAAGCAGGCACTGTTTCCTTACGAAGATGCCGTCGACAAGGAGGTCAGGGTCAATGGCAACCCGTATCGCGTCATCGGGGTCATGGAGCCACTGGGAAACTTCTTCGGCCAATCGCGTGACAACTCCATCTTTACTCCGATCACAACCTTTGACAAATACTATCCCGATCGACCTTTTCCGGAAGTCGTCTTCTTTGTCATCGTGCGGCCACAATCGCGCGCATTTGTAAAACCCGCGATGGACGAGATAACCGACATACTGCGTCGCCGTCGCCGCCTCGCACCCGGCGAACCGAACAACTTCGGAATTTCATCTCAAGATTCTCTCCTCGACGTTTATAACCAACTCACTGGAGCAACGGCGCTCGTGCTGACTTCGATCTCGTTCGTGGCGCTGATGATCGGCGGGATTGGCGTAATGAACATCATGCTGGTTTCCGTGACTGAACGAACGAGGGAGATTGGCCTGCGCAAGGCTGTTGGCGCAACGAAGTTGAACATCCTTTCGCAGTTTCTGATTGAGGCGGTGGTCCTTACGGCCATAGGCGGTTTGTTGGGACTGGCTATAGGCGAGGTCGCAAGCCTCTTGATAAACAAATACTCTCCTCTGCCGGCTTACGTGCCGTTGTGGGCCATTGCCCTCGGCATCGGCATATCTGCGACCGTCGGCATCCTGTTTGGCCTATGGCCTGCCTGGAAAGCGGCCCGTTTGAACCCCATTGATGCTTTGCGTTGGGAGTGAGCATTGCTAATATGCGGGGTGCAACCCTAACCCGGATCAACCCGTAATAAACGTCCAAGGCCGTGAAGTTTGTCGAAACATTAAAACTGGCTCTCGCCGCGATCTGGGCGCATAAACTGCGCTCGGCGCTGACACTCCTCGGAATGATTGTCGGCGTCACCGCTTTCGTCGTCGTCGTTTCGCTGATCGCCGGGTTTAATCGCTACGTTGACGAAAAGATCGCCGGAATCGGCGCGAAGTCGTTTACGGTTCAACGATTCAATCCCCTCGAAGACTTCAAAGACACTGACACAATCGCCGCGGCCGCGAGGCGCAACAAGGAACTGACGCTCGACGATTACGACTACCTCAGAGAACGCGCAACCCTGATCGACAAGATCGGTGCCCGCGCGCGAGTCACGCCATCGGAAGTGAAACGTGGCGATCAGGTGTTGGAAGACGTCTTTGTCTCGGGCGCCACTGCCAACTGCGTGGATATTGAAAACCGCGACGTCGCCGACGGACGCTTCATCGCCGAACCTGAGAACGACAACGGCGCGCGTGTCGCGTATCTGGGCGCGGACATCGCCGACAAGCTGTTTACCGGCAACCCCATCGGCCAGGAGATCTCGATTCGCGGTTTGCCGTATCGAGTAATTGGCGTCGAGGTCGCGAAGGGAACAGTCTTCGGCATTCCGCAGGACAACTTCATCGTCATCCCTTTGAAGACTTACGCCGTTAACTACGGCGGACTGATCCGGCAGCGTTCGCTCTACTTCATCGCTACCTCGAAATCAGACGATCTATTCAACGACGCCGTCGAAGAATCACGTTACCTGATGCGCGCCCGGCGCAAACTTGGTCCAAGTGAAAAAGACAACTTCGGCATCGTTACGCCCGACGCGATTACAGGACTGCGCGATCGACTTTTCGGGACGATCTTTATCGTCGCCATTGCCGTTCCCGGTATCGCGCTGGTCGTGGGCGCGATCGTGATCATGAACATCATGCTGGTTTCGGTGACCGAACGTACCAAGGAGATTGGGATCAGAAAATCGCTCGGAGCGCGGCAGATGGACATCCTGAAGCAGTTCTTAGTCGAGGCAGCGACCCTCGCGCTCATGGGTGGAATCGTGGGGGTTTTCCTTGCTTGGGTTATAGGCTTTGTAGTCTCTGCGTTTCTTCTCCCGACGTACCTGTCGATTTTTGCGATTGCCGGCGCTTTGGCGGTCTCTGGCGGTGCCGGTGTTGCTTCCGGTATCTTCCCCGCCTGGAAAGCGGCGAGACTCGATCCAATTGAAGCGCTGAGGGCGGACTAACAGAAATGCGAATCATCAGAAGCGAAGTTTATGAAAATCTCAAGATGGCGCTCTCAACCTTGCGCGCCAACAAGCTGCGGTCGTTTCTGACTGTCTTCGGTGTCGTTATTGGCATCATTACTGTGATGTTGATCGCTTCGATTATCAGCGGCATCGACGTGTCGGTGAAGAATGAAGTTGAGTCATTCGGCACGCGCTCGATTTTCGTCACCAAATTCGATCCCGGTATTCAAATGGGCCGCCGGTCGCGCGAAGAACGCATGCGCAAAGAGCTGACGTACGACGACGCCATAGCGCTTCAATCTCTGGACGCTATCGAGTTGTCAGTTCCCTTCCTCGATATCACCAACAACTGGTTTGGCGGCAGACTGAATGTGTCGGGCGGCGGCAAGACGTCGGCGCAAGTCGCGCTTCAGGGAACACTGCCGGAGTTTGAAAAGGCCGGAACGCAGGTGATCTCCGAAGGCCGGTTCTTCACGCAAACAGAGAACGATACGAACCAGGAAGTTTGCGTGGTCGGCTCGAAAGTGTCTGACGACTTTTTCAAACTAGGCTCGCCCGTTGGGCAAACAATCAAGATCGGTACGACGGAGTTTCGTGTCGTCGGCACCCTCGTGAAAAGGGAACAGTTTCTCATTAGCGGCGGAAGTGACGATCAAAACAACGTCATTTACGTACCCTACTCAGTGGCCCAAAAACTGAAACCGAACGCGGACGACGTTTACATCCTCGCCGTCGCTAAGCCGGGGATGATGGACGAGGCGAAAGATCAGGTGCGTGACATGCTGCGCGTCCGTCGCCAGGTTCCTTTTGCGGCCAATGACAACTTCGGTTTGCAAACCTCCGAAAGTATTCTCGATAACTTCCGGTCCATCACTGCGATGATGGCAATCGCGATGGTGGTTATTTCGTCGGTTGGTTTGATGGTAGGTGGGATCGGCGTGATGAACATCATGCTGGTGTCCGTCACGGAACGAACGCGCGAGATCGGCGTGCGTAAGGCAATCGGCGCCAAGCGCAGCGACATCATGTGGCAGTTTTTGATCGAGGCAGCGACGCTTACCGGGCTCGGTGGGATCGTTGGCCTTTCGATTGGTTGGGGTTTGACGCTGCTGCTGCGCTTACTCCTGCCGTCTTACGTTCCACTCTGGGCGCCGATTGGCGGCCTCATCGCGAGCGTTGGGATCGGACTGATCTTCGGTCTTTGGCCGGCATGGAAAGCCGCGCGTCTCGATCCCATCGAATCGCTCAGGTACGAGTAGCGTCCGGGCCTCATGCAAACGCGCCCGGGAAAACGAACGCAGCAACAAGCCCTAAAAACAGGCCCAGGAACAATATGATGAGAGACACTCCCCATCCTGCTCCACTGCTGGCCTTTGTAGCTCCCAAGTGCAAGCCTTTCGCGCGCAACCAAACTCCGTAGAACGAAGTGATACCTATAACAGAGAGAAGTACAAAGAGGACCGGGTGATCCGCGGCCGAGACAAGGATACCGAGGTTGTCCTGAAGCGTGGTGTCCCGGTTAAGATTCACATGCAAATCCTCGGGTGCTTTTAAATAGAGGATGATCACTCCGAGCACTTTCTGAATTACAACTATCGGAACGGCCGCGTACGTGGTCACAGCTACCGCCTGCCAGAAATTCATTCGCCCGCCGAACGCCACAATGCCGAGCAAACCCAGGCCCGCTAAGACTGCGATTAGCAGGAAAGTGACAGGCACAGCGTTGAGTGCTGACGCGACGCGAGTGACGGGGTGCTTCATCGCTTCCAACTGACGCGTCAACTGTTCCTCACGTCTCTCAGGCGGCCCTGCGAAATTTCCCATACTCTCCATCTGCTGCCTCGCCTGCTCGACAATTCGTTCGGGAGTGATGCGTTGCACGAATGCATACGAATAGGTCGCGGAGAGCAGGCCCATCAGGATGAAAGCTCCGACCCACAGCGGGTGTTCGCGCAGATTGCGAAACACGCGACTCGGCTCGAAAAAAATACCGGTTACTTTTTGCAGGAACGAAAGCGGTTCCTCTTTCTGGGGAACTGCAGGCAGCGGGATGAAGCTCAGCCCGAAAATGAGCAAACCGACAAAACAGAACGCTATCGCGGTGAACCACGCATCTGGACTTAGCTTCGTCACGGAGCCAACCAGGAACAGCAACCCCAAAACGAAAAAACCTATCGCAAACGGCCACAAGTAAAAGGGCCGGGGAGCTTTTGGTTCAGTGGGTTGAGTTGGAGGTGGCGGCGGTGGTGGAGGTGGTTCATGGAAAGCTGGTTCGGTCAGAGCACTCATCAATGTCCATCCGGGCTTCTTTAAATTTTGTTCAAAAAGTCGTTTGTTTGATACGGCGTCACGAAGGTTAAAGTTTCACTCAACGGCCTTCGCCTCGGGCCAACCGGGTACGCGAATGCACGCCACCGGGTGGCCCGGTGACACTTCACGCAGCTCCGGATCGATGTGCGCACACTCTTCGATCGCGATCGGGCAGCGTGTACGAAAGCGGCAGCCTGACGGTGGGTTGATCGGCGTCGGCACGTCTCCCTGAAGGATAATTCGATTCCGCTTCTGGCGCGGATCCGGAATCGGAATCGCCGACAACAACGCCTGCGTGTACGGATGAAGCGGCTGCGCGTAGAGTTCCGCAGCCGGTGCGATTTCGACAATCCGGCCGAGGTACATCACCGCGACGCGCGTCGAGATGTGTTCGACGACGGCGAGTCCGTGGGAGATGAACAAGTAAGTCAACCTGAATTCCTGCTGAAGTTCCTGTAACAGGTTGACGACCTGCGCTTGCACCGACACGTCGAGGGCCGAGACGGGCTCGTCGGCGACGATCAGTTTCGGATTCAGCGCGAGCGTGCGTGCGACGCCGATTCGTTGGCGTTGACCTCCGGAGAACTCGTGCGCGTAACGATTCATGTAATCAGGATCGAGACCGACACGTCGCAGCAGTTGGGCCACCCGGTCGCGTCGATCGTTCTTCGATCCCTCGTTATGAATCACGAGCGGTTCCCCGACGATGTCGCCGACCTTCATGCGTGGATTTAGCGAGGCGTACGGATCCTGAAAGATGATCTGCATCTCGCGCCGCATCTGTCGCAATTCTCTTTTATCGAGTGCGAGTATGTCGCGTCCTTGAAAGTTGACGTGACCGGAGGTCGGTTCGATCAAACGGAGGAGGCATCGGCCCACGGTCGACTTGCCGCAACCGGATTCGCCAACCAGACCGAGCGTTTCACCGGCGAAGATCTGAAACGTGACTCCGTCGACCGCGCGCACGACGTCGTCCGATCCCTCGACCGGAAAATGTTTGACGAGGTCACGCACGCTCACGAGCGTGTCGGTTTGCACGGATGTGGCAGTCATTTTCTCAACTGGTCGGCATCGTGATCGGCTGCGACCGCGGCGGCTAGATCGTAAAGAACGCAACGCACTTTGACGCCGCCATCGAGTTCGTAGAGCGGAATGTCCTCTGCGGTGCAGCGTGGCATGCGATGCGGGCAGCGCGGCGCGAAGTGACAACCCGGCGGCAGATCCGTCGGCCGCGGCACGACGCCTTCGATCGTCTCCAATCGCTCTTTTCTGACAACGTGTTCGCTCGTTAGTTTCGGTACGGAGCGCAGCAGGCCTTCCGTGTACGGATGCTTGGGCCGAGCGAATAATTCTTCAACCGGCGATTCTTCGACGATTCGTCCGGTGTACATCACCGCCACGCGATCGGCGACTTCGGCAACCACCCCGAGATCGTGTGTGATCAAAAGCACCGCCAACTCGCGTTGCTTTCTTAGTTCGTTCAGTAACTCGAGAATCTGCGCCTGGATCGTGACGTCGAGCGCCGTCGTTGGTTCGTCTGCGATCAATAGTTTCGGATTACACGCGAGCGCCATCGCGATCATCACGCGTTGACGCATGCCGCCGGACAGTTGATGTGGATAGTCGTCGACGCGTCGCGCCGGATCGGGAATCGCCACTTCGCGCATCGCTTCGATCGTCGCGCGGCGCGCTTCTTTGCGCGGCAACTTACGATGGAGGCGAAGGGCTTCGGAGATCTGTTCGCCGACAGTAAACACCGGATTGAGCGAAGTCATCGGATCCTGAAAGATCATGGCGATGTCGTCGCCACGCATCTGTCGCATTTCGGCGTCGGAAAGTTTAAGCAAATCTTTGCCTTCGAAGAGTATTTCGCCGTTGACGATCTTTCCCGGAGGTGCGATCAGACGCATCACCGACAGCGCAGTGATCGACTTTCCACAACCCGATTCCCCGACAAGGCCCAGCAACTCGCCGCGATCGAGATGAAAGTTCACTCCATCGACCGCGCGCACGAGTCCGCTGCGAGTCGGAAAATGCGTTTGTAGATCTTTAACTTCGAGAAGGTGCGACGTGGTCATGAGTAAGACAGACTATACTCGAGTTGCAACATAGTGGACACGTACTTTCCATCCTTCATGGCAGGCATGAACTTGATCTTCCTGGCGGCTTCAATAGCTTGCTCTGTTAGTCCAGGAACGGCTTGCACAACCTGGATGTTGTCAACCGTTCCTCTCGAGGTCAAAACCACCTTGAGCATGACGGTGCCGCTGATCCGCTTTTTGCGGGCAGACTCGGGAAAAGACGGCATGGGTTTCGTGAGAATTCGCGCCTTCACATCAACATCTCTCGCGGGCAAAACAGTCTCGACGCCTGGGCTCGTGGGGACGTCTGGTCCATTAGAAACGACAAGCGCGTCTACGTTCTTGAACGCAATCGAAGAAAAAAATCTTTTTGCTCCCGCGCTCTCCGCAGGCGTTCCGACAACTCTAAACTCATACAAGCGGTCCTCAACGGCGAAAAACTGTGCGGTCGCCGGCGACCCTATGCATCGACGAATACTGTTTACCACTAAAGCCATCGACCTTGACGGTCTGTTCGCTTGCAACGTGCCATCCGTCAAGTTTGGTTTGTTCAACGATGAAATCATTCAACGATTGTTGACGCTTCGAATTCTCATAGATGAATACAGCGTAAACTGCGCGGTCTGCATGGACGCCGAGCAAGCGTTCGGAACGAACTTTCTTCGATCCCGTCATGCCTTCGCTGGTCATCATCAACGGAACTGACGGCAGACTAATCGAGAACTTCTCACCGGCTACGGTGTACCGGGTCCATCCATCAACTTCGGCTTGCTCTGAAAGCGTAACTGGAGCGGCGCTTTCAGCTTGGGCCATGATCGCGGTTGCAGCCAACGCGAGGCAAGCGAGTAAGAACAGCCGATTGTTCATTGTGAGGTGCATCAGTAGAGATTGAAATTGTACTCGAGTTGCAGCCACATGGAGACGTATTTGCCGTTTTTGACAGCGGGAACGAACTTGATCATCCTCGAAGCCGCGACGGCCTGTTCCGTTAGGCCATGCGGAAGCATTTCCACCGCACGAATGCTCGTGACGCTGCCGTTGCAGGAGAAGACGGCCTTTATAATCACGGTCCCTGTTACCTGTTTCTGACGAGCAGACTCTGTGTACCTTGGTTCGGGTTTCATGACGACCCGGACCTTGCGGTCCACCTCTCTTCCTCCTCCCGCAATCGCGTCGCAGTTCGGGGTTGAGAAAGGCATTCCTTCACCGTCGCTAATCTTGATACCGTCTGCCTTCTTCCCAAGCACGATTGAGGAAAAGAACTGCTTCGTCCCCTCATCTTCAGCACTGTTGCCGACAACGGCGAATTCGTAGAGGCGTCCTTCCGTGGCAAAAAACTGGGCCGTCTCATTCACGGGCTTGCCGATCGACGTCAACTGCTCTCCTTTGATCTCGCCGATAGTCACCCCGGTCTCGGATGAACCATCCCAGCGACCGTGTCTGTTCCGTTCGCGAATAAATTCTGCAAGCGACTGGTTGCCAACGTTCTCGTAAACGTAAACGGTATATACGGCGCCGTCAGCATACGCGCCGATATTTCGTTGACGCTGAGTTCTGCGAATGTCCCGGATTAACATTTTTAACGTCGTCATTGCTGGAACAGTCGGGAGGGTTACGGAAAACCGCTCGCCATCGACCGTGTATCTTTTCCACTCGCTGAGTTCGGCCTGCCTTGTTTGCACAGCCGGAGACGCGGTTTGCGGTTGGGCCATCGCGGCCGTCGCCGCTAACGCGACACACGCGAGTAAGGACAGTTGCTTCTTCATGGTGAGATCTCCTCGAGAGGTGAGATACGTTCAACATCAAAGCCCTAGTTTATCCATTCGCTTGTTCTCGTACACTGAGTCTTCCGCCGGGTAGCGTAGCGACTTCGCGATCGTGCCGTTCTCTTTTGCAATCGACCAGATGATGCTCTCGCCGGCCGGGACGACCTTGGGTTGGGCCAGGAAAACGGAATCGGTAAATGCGTCTTCGGCGTCGATTGGTTGCCAACCTTTTCCTTTCAACATTTGGATGACGTCGTTCAGGAACAGGCCGTTCAGCAGATTGAAATGCGTCAGAATCGTGTGCTTGACGGGACGACCGGCGACACGCTGCGCCAATGAGTCGTAGTACTCTGCGCGCGCCCAAATGTGTTCGAGATAGAAGTCGCGATACGGTTTCAGATCGGCGTTTGGTTCTTTCTTTAATCGCGCGGTCAATCGTTGGTCGATGGCCCAATCGGAGTTGTCGATGGTCACGTGCCCGTTGCGATAACCGTTCTGCGACATGAAGTTCCGCATACCGTCGCGTTTCGCAGGCGTGTCGCCCTCTTTCAGCATCGGAAAGCGCAGGTACTTGCGAAAGCGCGCGTACTCCTTCAGCAATCCTTCAGCGCGAAGAATGTCTTCCTGGTAAGCATTCAGGTCGGCTTCAGGCGCGTTGAAGTTTCGATGTGAATAGGTGTGGTTGCCGATCAGGTGGCCCGCTTTGTCCCAGGCGGCTACGAGATCTTTTCCCTCCTGAGTTTCGATGTTGCGACCGATGACAAATGCGGCGGCCTTGATCGAATGTTTATTCAGCGTGTCGAGGATCGACTGATTGCGTTCATGCTCACTTTGCTTTACTGGGTTGCGCCAGTAAAAGTCGTCCATCGTGATGGAAAACTGTGTCGCAGGTTTGGTTGCCAGAGCCGGAACGCCGCCTAATCCGATCGTCGCGGCAGTCGCGGCTAGTGTTTTGGTAAAAGTTCTTCGATTCATTTGCTTCTCAAGAATGGCTCCCGCAAAGGCGCAAAGCCGCAAAGGAAACCTGAATTCTTGTCTTTGCGCCTTTGCGGGAAACTACACAGTTGATGTTTCGATACTCGCCCCAAAGGAAAACCTGAATTCTTATCTTCGCGCCTTTGCGGGAAACTACACAGTTGATGTTTCTCGATACTCGCCCCAAACTCGTCGCAGCGTGTTACTAATCTCGCCTACTGTCGCGTACGACTCAACACACGCGAGAATTCGCGGCATCAAGTTTTCTGTCGTCGCCGCCGCTCGCTCAAGTTCTCGCAACGCGTCTTCAAATGCCTGCTCATCGCGTCGTGCACGTAAGGCTCTCACGCGCTCGACCTGCGCTTGTTCCAAAGCCGGGTCAATCCGCAGAAGCCCAACGGGCGGCTCTGACTCGAGTTGAAAGCGGTTTACGCCGACGACGATCTCATCCTGCGACTCGATCGCCCGTTGATAGCGATACGCCGACTCCTGGATCTCACGCTGAACGTATCCAGTTTCGATCGCGCGCAACATTCCACCCATGCCGTCGATCTTGTTCAAATACTCTTCCGCCCGGCGCTCCACCTGATTCGTTAACTCTTCGATCGCATACGAACCAGCCAACGGATCGACCGTATCGGCCACGCCAGATTCATGCGCAATCACCTGCTGCGTGCGCAACGCAACTCGCGCGGCGTCTTCAGTTGGCAACGCCAGCGCCTCGTCCATTGAATTCGTGTGTAACGATTGGGTGCCACCGAGTACGGCTGCCAGCGCCTGGATCGTCGTGCGAACTACGTTCACTTCTGGTTGTTGCGCAGTCAACGAGGAACCCGCCGTCTGCGTGTGAAAGCGCAGCATCAACGAACGCGGATCGCGCGCGTTGAAACGATCGCGCATAATACGCGCCCACAGTCGCCGCGCCGCGCGAAACTTTGCGATCTCTTCAAGAAGATTGTTGTGCGCGTTGAAGAAGAACGAAATGCGGGGCGCGAATTCGTCAACCGCGAGACCCGCAGCGAGCGCCGCTTCAACGTACGTAATACCGTCTGCTAGCGTAAACGCAACTTCCTGAACGGCCGTCGATCCCGCTTCGCGAATGTGATAACCGCTGATCGAGATCGTGTTCCAGTTCGGCACTTCGTGAGCGCAGTAGGCAAAGATGTCAGTGACGAGACGCAGCGAGGGCGCAGGCGGATAGATGTATGTGCCGCGCGCAATGTATTCCTTCAGGATGTCGTTTTGCAGCGTGCCTCGGAGCTTGTCGAACGAAACGTTTTGCTTGCGTGCAACGGCGAGATACAGCGACAGCAGTATCGCCGCCGTCGCGTTGATCGTCATCGAGGTCGAGACTTCGTTCAGCGGAATGTCTGCAAACAATCGCTCCATGTCGTCGAGTGAATCGATCGCGACGCCGACTTTTCCCACTTCACCCACCGCCAGTGGATCGTCGGAGTCCAATCCGATTTGAGTCGGCAAATCGAAAGCAACGGAGAGTCCGGTAGTACCATGGGCCAGGAGATATTTGTAGCGCGCATTCGACTCTTCAGCCGTGGCGTAACCGGCGTACTGGCGCATGGTCCAAAGCCGGCCGCGATACATGGTGGGGTAGATGCCGCGCGTGTACGGAAACTCGCCCGGATCTCCTAAATCCGCCTTGTAATCTATGGGATCCGTGTTACCGGGGTTGAAGACGCTTGGAAGTTCTATACCTGCTGCCATTGCTGGTGCGTAGCATAACGCAATTTGACACGATTACACGATTGACACGAGAGTATTCGCCATGAAAACGGCCCGGGTTAACAAAAAGGGCGCCGACCGCGTGCGTCATGGACACCTATGGATCTATCGCAGCGACGTGATCGAGGTCGACGCCGACGGTGGCTCGATAGTGTCAGTCAGCGACGAGCGTGGAAACTTTATCGGACAGGCATTATTCAGCGACGCGTCGCAAATAGCGCTGCGCTTTCTGACGCAGGGAACAGAAGAAATAGATCGCGACTGGTGGCGCAAGAAGATCACGGAGGCGGCCGCCCGGCGCCACATCGCGTCGGACACCAACGCGTATCGCGTTGTCTATTCCGAAGGCGATCTGCTGCCGTCGTTAATCGTCGATCGCTATGCTGACGTTCTTGTTTTGCAAACACTCTCGCAGGGCACTGACGCGGTGAAGTCGATGCTCGTCGAAATACTGGTCGAACAGTTCAACCCACGCGCGATCGTCGAGCGAAACGACGCGCGTGTTCGCGAACTCGAAGGACTGCCGTTGAGTAGCGGCACGATTTATGGCGAAGCACCCGATGAACTGGAAACACTACAACACGGTCTGCGTTTCCTCGTCGCTCCTTCAGGCGGGCAAAAAACCGGGTCGTTTCTTGACCAGCGCGAGAACCGCATCGCCGCTCGCGACGCGGCACAAACGACAAACCGCGGCCGCGCACTCGACTGCTTCACCTTCAACGGCGCGTTCGCGCTTCATCTCGCCGGAGTCTGCGAACACGTGATCGGCATCGACATCTCAGGCGAGGCAGTCGCAGCGGCCCAACGCAATGCCGAACTGAATCAGTTAACCAACGTCGAGTTTCGCGAAGCAAACGTCTTCGACGCGCTACGTGAGATGGAAGCGACACGGGAACGCTTCGACGCGATCGTGCTCGACCCGCCGGCGTTCGCGAAGAACCGCGCGAGTTTGAAGTCAGCTTTACGGGGTTATAAAGAGATCAATCTGAGAGCGCTGAAGTTGCTGAACCGAGGCGGCGTGCTCGTTACTTGCACCTGCTCGTATCACGTTTCCGAGGAGTTGTTTGTCGAGGTCCTAATGCAGGCTGCGATTGATGCGCACCGTCGCCTGCAAATCGTTGAGAAACGAATGCAGGCGACGGACCATCCAGTTCTGATCACAATGCCTGAGACCTATTATCTCAAGTGCGTGATCGCGCGCGTTATTTAGATCACGGATTAATTCCGGGATCGTTTTCGATCACGACCTTCGTCGTGTAGTCCTTACCACCAACCGACATTTTCACGACGTATGTGCCGGCTTCCAGCGGCAGGCCCTGGGCGAATGCTCCGAAACCACCACCACCGCCGCCACCACCGCCGCCACCACCACCGCCACCACCAAATCCACCGCCACCGGGCGGACGAGGAGGCGGATCACCACGAAGGTTCCACTGAATCCTGTTCAGACCAACATCCTTCGTGCCATTGATGTTCCGCACCACCTTGCCCGTGTAGTCGGAAATCGTAATCTTCACGTCGCCGCCAGGCGCAGACTTCAGGTAGTAACTAATCGCAGTACCGGGTTGCGGGTTGGTGCCGCGGAAGAGTTTTGCGGCGCCCCAGTATCGAGCGAGGCGAATGTCGTTCAGCCAGTTCGTTCCCGATCTGACTTCAAACAGATGCGCCTCGGAGTCCATCACTTTCTGCGTCATCTGCTGCAACGCAGTGATGTCGTCGAGGATGAAGATGCCGCGTCCGTGCGTACCGATGATCAGATCGTTATCGCGCGGGTGGACCAGAATGTCGTCGATACGCATCGTAGGCATGCCCGACATGAACGGTTTCCATTCCTTGCCGCCGTTCGTCGAGATGAACAAGCCAAACTCGGTGCCGACGTAAAGCAGGTTCTGGTTCTTTGGATCTTCCTTGATTACGTTGACGTTACCCCATTTCGGAAGGTTGTTGGTGAGCGAAGTCCACGTCGCGCCGTAATCCTTAGTGATGAAGACGTAGGGCTTCATGTCATTAAGGCGATGTCCGTCAACTGACAGATAACAAGTTGCTGCGTCATAGCGCGAAGGTTCAACGCGCGAGATATGGTACGTGTCGCCAATGCCCGGCACGTTCTTGCTGACGTTGGTCCAGGTGGCGCCACCGTCCTTACTAACCTGGATGTTGCCGTCGTCAGTTCCGACCCACAGGATGCCCGGGACTTTCGGCGACTCAGCCATCGTCACGATGTAGCCGTATCCGGAATAACCGTCGTGCTTGGAAGCCATCGGGTCTTTCCCCGGCACGCCCATGATCGGCAGCGTACTGCGATCGATCTGTTTCGAGAGATCGGGCGTGGCTGTCCACGTATCACCACGATCCATCGATCTGAACAACCGGTTGCCGCCGACGTACACGACGCGTGGATTATGCGGAGAAAGGTGAATCGGGGTGCTCCAGTAGAAACGATACGTTTCACTGGCGGGTGGCGTCGGCACGACGTTCGACTGAAGACCTGCACCGAAACCCTGTGCAGCGGCAAACGCAGCGAGTGTATCAGGAGTCGGCGAACCTTCCGGTGAAGGACTCGGACTCGCGGCGGGCGAGCCACTAGCCGCTGGGCTGCCACCCTGGCCACCACCGCCACGTTGTCCACTTCCACGCGGACGCGGAACGCCACGCGGGCGAATGCTGATGCTACGTCCAGTGCGCATATCCAAACGCTGCACTGCCCCGCCCTGAGATTCGACGTAGATGATGTTATGGTCTGTAGGATCTATCTGCGTGTAGAATCCGTCGCCGCCGCCTATGCGATACCAGTCAGCATTCGTAATTCCAACCTGCTGATTGCGCGTTTGGCTTGGGCCACCCCACGATCCGTTGTCCTGCAATCCGCCGTAGACGTAATAAGGCTTACGCATGTCGACGCCGATCGCGTAGAACTGCGCGGCGGGAATCGTGTTGACGAACTCCCACGTGGCGCCCTGATCGTAACTGACGTTCAAACCACCATCGTTACCGACCAGCAAGTGATCGCTGTTCGCCGGATTGATCCAGATCGCGTGGTTATCGACGTGCGCGATGCCTTGTTGCAGCGATCGAAACGTCTTGCCGCCATCCATGGACTTGCTGAAGTTCAAACCGCCGACATAAACAGTCTCCGGATTCCTCGGATCGACGCGAATCTGGCTGTAGTACATCGGACGATTGTTTTCGTTGCTGACGACGCGCCAGGTTTTTCCTTTGTCATCGGAACGCCAGACACCGGATCGCTTCGGATCGGGCGGCCGTGGCGTTGGCGAAGCAGCTGGACTCGGCGCGGCGCTTGGCGATGGTGATGCGGAAGGTGACGGACTCGGACTCGGTGCGACCTGTCCGCCCGGCGTTTCTTCGCCGCCTGTTCCCGTGCTCGTTCCTACTTCGATCTGCGCGTAAAGGATGTTCGGATTCGATCGCGAAACATCAAGACCGATGCGGCCGAGAACTCCTTCCGGCAGACCGCCGCCTTCGAGTCTCTTCCACGTCTTGCCTGCGTCGATCGTTTTCCAGATGCCGCTGTTTGGTCCACCGCCGTTAAAACCGAAGTTGGTGCGGCGACGCTGGTACGAAGCGGCGTAGAGAATCTTGTTGTCGGAAGCGTCCATCGCGAGGTCGGTGAAGCCTGTGTCTTCGTCGATGAACTTGACGTTGGTCCACGTCTTACCGCCGTCGGTTGTTTTGTAGACTCCGCGCTCCTTGTTTGGTCCAAACAGGTGGCCGATCACGGCAACGTAGACGGTGTTCACATCTTTCGGGTCAATGACTATGCGGCCGATAGTCTGCGAGTCTTCGAGTCCCATCTTCGTAAACGTTTTGCCGGCGTCGACTGATTTATAAATGCCATCGCCATAGCTGGAGCTCTGTCGATTGTTTGGCTCACCGGTGCCCACCCAAACGGTATTTGGATCCGACGGCGCAACGGCGATATCACCGATCGAATGCGTGCTGTATGTGTCGAAGATCGGCGTGAACGTCGTGCCGTTGTTCGTCGACTTCCAAACGCCATTGGTCGCGAACGCGACGTAAATGATGTACGGATTCTGTTCCGGCACGGCGAAGTCGTCGATACGTCCGCCCATACTGGCCGGGCCGATGCTGCGAAAGACAAAACGTTTCAGCGTCGGATCGGTTGACCAGTTGATTGGCGTTGGCGTAGGGCTGGGGCTGGGGCTCGCTTGAGCTGCGGCCTGATTCTGCGGTAATGCTGCGTTCCGCGAATGCACCGTCACTGTAGCCAGCGCCACAGCAAGCACGATCACGATTAAGAGCCCAAAATCGTAAACGGAGCGGGACCGGTCTTTCATGCGAAAGTGTCCTTTCACTTTTTGGTTTCTAACTTCTGCGGGATAGAACTCTTGCCTTAGAAAAAGGCAGTAGAACGGTAGCCACGCAACCCAATTTTTCGTAGGTTGAATTGCGGAATATAAATAAGTAGCGGGTTTTATGCAATAGATCCGGTTGGCAGTGGTGTCTTAATTTCCTCTGCATATCTCTGCGTCGCTCTGCGTCTCTCTGCGGTTTATATGTTTTCGCGGTTCTTTACCGCAAAGTCGCAGGGGGAACGCAGAGATACGCTGAGAATGCTGGCAAACCAAGACGCCACGGGTTGGTGTTGCTGCCTGCGGGTTTGGGTTGTGAACACCGCTTCGAAATAATCTCGAAAGACTTTTTCCACCGCAAAAGGCGTAGAATCAACCATCCTATTGGAATCGAGAATTAGGGAGTCCATGGTCACTCACGCGCGTCGGTTCGTATTCATTCTGTGGTTCGCTTCTGTTTGTCTGCTTGCCTCACCATCGACTTCGGCGCAGACGGAACGGCTGTGCGATCCTTCATGGGAGTTTTGTTACGACCAGATACGGCAGCTCGTGCGGTCAGAAACGGTCGGCATCGACATGGCGTTTTACATGATCGAGCTGCCGGGGCTGGTTGACGACGTCATCGCCAGGCATAACGCCGGGGTTCGTGTCCGCATAGTTATTGAACCGCGCGCGAATCTGAAATTCCCGCAAAACCAGCCGATGATCGACCGGTTGAACGCAGCCGGGGTGCCTTTGAGGTACAAACTCGGCGACGGCATCGTCCATGTGAAACTGGCGCTCTTCGCAGCTCAGAACACGGTGCTCTTCACTGGGTCGAACTTCGGCGATGGGGATGTCGGACCTTACGCGCCGTTTGAAAATTACGTCGATGGAGCGTGGTATTTCACTAACGATCCGGCAGTCGTCAACAGCTTCAAAACCAGGTACGACGACATCTGGACTAACACAACGCTCTACGGAAACTACTCGAACATTACTGGTCCTCTGGAACGGCGTTATCCGACGTTTGCGATCGACCCGTCGGTGAACTTCGTGCCCAACAGCAACCCCGCCGAAGATTATGGAACGCGGATGATTGCAGAGCTCGATCGTGAGAACCAGAAGATCGATTTGACGATGTACCGCGTCACGGACGTGGGGATCGTTGATGCGTTGTTGCGTGCCTTGGCGCGTGGCGTGCCGGTGCGGTTGCTTGCGGAGCCTCATGAATACCGCTTTGACGCAAGCCGACTTGGTGCGGAGTTCACCGGTCCGTACAACATGGATCGGATGTTTGCTGCGGGTGTGCAGATCAAGATGCGCAAGCATCGCGGGTTGAATCATCAGAAGTCGGTGACGCTCTACGGGAATGGGATGACGGTCTTTGGTTCGTCGAACTGGAGCTGGCAGTCATTCAACTTTCAGGAAGAGCACAACTATTTCACGAACAAGGGTTGGTTTTTTCAGTGGTTCGTCGATCAGTTCAACCGGAAGTGGAACTCGGCTACGGAGTATGAGGCGTTTGTGCCGTTGCCGCCGGAGGTGCCGGTTAATCGCGGACCCGCGGTTGGGACGACCGTGGGAACGTCGGCGATGCTGAGGTGGGAAGGAGGACGTTGGGCGCACAAGTACGACATTTATCTCGGGACTAGTCCGAGCGGCTTGTCGCGGATTGCGGCTGATGTTGTTACTGGGACGTTGGGACCGGATGGTGAGGAGACGTTCATCGTTTCGGGGTTGCAGAGTGGTGTGACGTATCACTGGCGCATCACCGGCAAGACGATGGCAAGTAAGACTACTGATGGTCCGGTGTGGAGTTTCATCGTGTCCGGTACGGCACCGACTCCAACGCCTACTCCGACGCCGACACCGACACCGACGCCCACACCGACACCGACACCGACGCCGACTCCAACGCCGACGCCAACACCGACACCAACGCCGACTCCTACACCAACGCCGACTCCTACACCAACGCCAACACCGACTCCTACACCAACGCCGACGCCCACACCAACACCTTCTCCTGGGCCGGCTAACGAGTCTCCCAATAACACGCGCGTCCCACCTGCTACTCAGATCATCGATAGCGCTGGCGCAGTGTGGACGCTCTCGAGTGGAAAAGTCTTCCGCAACGGTGTAGATACAGGCGGCCTGGGTTCTCCACTTATCTATTGCAATCGCGTCATCTATGTATTCGGCCTTGATAATCGTTGGTGGCGGTGGCTCAGTAGCTGGTCACCGATAGGTACTGTCGATCCTTGCGCCGGCGTGCCTGCGCCGACTCCTACGCCAACGCCGACGCCGACTCCGCCGACTAACGAGTCGCCACATAACACGCGCGTCCCACCAGGGACTCAGATCGTCGATAGCGTCGGAGCTGTGTGGACGCTGACGAATGGAAAGGTCTTTCGCAACGGTCAAGACACGGGCGGCCTCGGCTCGCCGCTTATTTATTGCGATCACTTCATCTACGTGTTCGGTCTTGATAATCGCTGGTGGCGATGGAACGGTAGCTGGGCACCGGTAGGTACTGTCGATCCGTGCGGCGGAGCGCCGACTCCGACACCGACTCCGACACCAACTCCAACGCCTACTCCAACCCCGACACCTACTCCCACCCCGACACCGACGCCGACACCGGTTCCCGGTGAAACCGTCCTGCTCGACGATAACTTCAACGACAACTCATTGGATGTGATTAAGTGGCAAGCGAACAGCGTCTTCAGCGGATTCACAGACTCTTCAGTGCCGACTAGCGAAACGAATCAACGTCTACAGATCGGTCCGCTCTTCGCTGGTGTTTCGGGCTCGCATTACAACGGCATTCGATCGACAAACACGCACAACTTCACCGGAGCTTACAGCAACGTCGAACTGGTCCAAGCACCGTCAGCTTCAACGAAAGCGGACGCGATGTTTACAGTAGGCATCGATGCGCACAACTACTATCGCATCTACGTCGAGGAAGGCATCTTCATCTGCCAGTCGAGGATAGGCAGTAACAAGCTGAACCTCTTCACCGCCGCCTTCAGCCCAGTGACGCACCGTTACTGGCGCATACGACACGATTCATCTACCGGGAACGTCGTGTTTGAAACGGCGAGTGACAACGGCGGGATCCCTGGAACCTGGACCATCCGTTCCAGCGCAAGCTGGAACACCTCCGCGGTCCCGATAACCGCGGTGCGCTTCGAACTAAAAGCCGGAACCTGGCAATCCGAACCCATCGCGCCCGGAACTGTTATTTTCGACAACTTCCGCGCCGCCCGCCCGTGACGCGCAAGACTCTGAGTTTGAGAACAGGTGCGCAACTCTGAGTTGAGAATGTGCGCACAACTCGGAGTCTGAGAATGTGCGCCTTAGCCGCGGCTTCGCCGCCCGATGTGAGGCGAGGCTCTGCCTCGCCGTCAGCGGAACGTAAATACATTGGGCTATGCCCATGGTTCGGGCTTCGCCCCAAAGTTTTTAGGCCTTAGGCCGAACGAGGGGCAGAGCCCCTAAAGGTTTGGTGACGCGGACGGCGAGGCAAAGCCTCGCCTCACATCAGGCGGCGAAGCCGCAACGGATCGACCTGCCTACGTGGGATCGACCTGCCTATGAGCCGGAAAGATGAAGTTTGCGAGTTGGAATGGCTAACCCTGCCACACGCCGTTGCGCGCGTTGTCGGCAAGGCGTTTGGCGTCGGGGAGGGCATCGAGGGCGCGGAGGACTTGCACGTCGCTATCGAGGAGGATGCGAGCGCCGGCGTCGTTGGAAAATGAGGCGGTGATGATCTCTTGCCGAAGTCGCAGCTTCGTGAACTCCAACTCTTCGTCAAGCTGCGCCGGCAAAACGTGAAAAGACGGGTCCGTGCGCACGAAGTTGCGAAACGACTCCAGCACACGATCATTAATCGGAAAGTCAGTCGACTTAGCAGTCCTTCCGTACAGCACCTTCTCGACCTTATACGATTCCAGCCCGGTCGTAAGCCCCGCCGCTAACTGTCGCGTGAAATGAAACGCCGCTTCGGCAATGCGCGCTCGCGCGGTCGTGTTCGCCACTTCCTTCACTTCAATGTCCGGCGTAATCCCACCACCACCATAAAATACGCGACCAACCGCAGTCTGCACTCCCGGTCCACTCTGCGGATGCGGTGTCGGCGAAGCCAACTGCAACGGCGCTTCAAGATTGCGTGATCCGTTAGCCGGCGGCGGAGGTGTTTCTTCGGAATCGTGACGCGTGTAGTAATCGTAAATCGACCCGCTCGAATAATCGCGCTGCAAGGAACGACCATAGGGCGTGTAGTAACGAGCAGTCGTCAACGTCAGACCGGTATTGAACGGCAACTGATAAATGCGTTGGACCAACCCTTTGCCGAAACTCGTCTCCCCGACAATCAACCCACGCCCGTGATCCTGAACCGCGCCCGCGACAATCTCAGACGCGGAAGCACTATTTCGATTGATCAGAATAACCAGCGGCAAAGTAGACGGGTTGGAGCCATTAGATTTGTAAACGATCGGTTCGTTGTACTCAGTGCGGCCTTTAACCGAAACGATTGTCTTCTCTCGCGGCAGAAACTCGCTTGCCACGTCGACTGCCTGTTCGAGAAGCCCGCCGGGGTTATTGCGCAGATCGAGAATGAGCTGGCGCATTCCCTCTCCCTGGAGCTTCTTCATCGCCTTCGACAGCTCGTCGTCACTCGAGCGTTGAAACCCGCCCGTCAAACCGATATATCCGGTGCCCGGTCGAATCATGTACGAGTTGCGAATCGACGGCAGCGGAACGGCCGCGCGAACGATCGTGAAATACAACGGCGCCGGATGGCCCGCGCGCTCAACTTTGATCGTGACCGGCTCACCCAACCCACCACGCACGTTCTTAGAAACCTGCTCGCTGGTCCAACCGCGCGAATCTTTACCATCGACTTCGACGATCCGATCGCCGTAACGCACGCCGAGTTTCGCCGCGGGCGCCCCGTCTACTGCTGACTGAACGTAAACGCCGTCCCGGTGCTGCACGATCGTTACGCCGATGCCATAAAAGCTCGAAGACTGATCTTCTTTCAGCTTCTTAAACTCGCTATACGGGAAGTAGGAGGAATGCGGGTCGAGCGTCGAAAGCATGCTCTGAATGGCGGCTTGTGTCGCTTTTTCGTGATCGATATCGCCCGAGTAGTTCGACGTGATGGTGGCGACAGCTTCGTTATAATCCTTTTCGATTTCGTCGACGACGCGGTACGAGTTCTTATTGGCGGTTGAGGTGAGTCCGCTTAGTCGCTGGGTGGTGCCGATAACGCCGCCAAAGATGGACGCAGCCAGTACGACAACGGCCGCTGTCACGGTGAATTTCTTAGTGACCCATCCGCCCTTGTACTCCGAAGACGATGGTTCTAATTGGCGGGCGACTTCCATAGCCAAAATATAGCACAGGCATCGTCGGAGCTCCGAAGCTGCAAATCTGCGACGCCCGGCTGTGTGGTATATTGCGATTGAGACACCCGAATGTCCCAGTTTCTCTCGATCATCATTCCTGCATATAACGAAGCGGCCCGGCTGGGGAAAACCCTCGAGACCGTCGTGGACTACATGCGCCAGAGTTACCCGGAAGGCGAGATAATCGTCGTTGACGACGGTTCCTCCGATGAGACGGCGACCCTCGCGCGGCAGTTGCTGGCCGGCAGGGGCACGCTCCGCACTTCCGTCATCAGTTACAAATCAAACCTGGGAAAAGGACGGGCTGTGCGCCTCGGATTGCTAGCGGCACGCGGGGAGATCGCACTTTTCTCGGATGCCGACCTCTCGACGCCAATAGCGGAAACTCCGAAACTGTGCGATCCCATTCTGAAGAACGAATGTGATGTCGCGTTTGGCTCGCGCGCGTTGGACCGCAAACTGATCGGCGTGCACCAATCCTGGCGCCGTGAGCAGGGCGGCCGAGTTTTCAATCTGGCTGTTCGTGTGGCGACGGGCATGCCATTCTGGGACACGCAGTGCGGTTTTAAGGCATTCAAGATGTCGGTCTGCCGGCCGCTGGTTGAAGCGGCGACTATCGATCGCTTTGGCTTCGACGTCGAGCTTCTCTATCTTGCCTATCGCGCGGGACTGCGGCTGCGCGAAATACCGGTTCGTTGGGACCATAACGAGGGAAGCAAGATCAGTCTGTTCAGCGACAGTTTCAAGATGCTCGGCGAGGTTGGACTCATTCGGCAACAGGCCCGTCGCGGTGTTTATGATGCTGCCATTCGCGCCGTGCACGACAGGACTACGCCGTGAGCTTTGGACCAGGGTTTTGTACTTTGTACTTTGTGCTTTGTACTTGGTATTTTCTACAAGCTGAGTCAGCCTTCGTTAAGGAGGCAGGAACAAAGCACCAAGAACTAAGCACAAAGCACTATGACGGCCCGTCTTAACATCAACATCGATCACGTCGCGACAGTCCGGCAGGCGCGAAGGGCGCCGGAGCCGAGTGTGATTTCGGCAGCGATGGCGTGTGAACAAGCGGGCGCTGACGGGATCACGGTCCACCTGCGCGGCGATCGTCGTCATATCCAGGATCTCGACGTTCGACTACTGCGCGAATCAGTGACGACGTATCTCAATCTCGAAATGGCGGCGACTGAAGAGATGCTTGACGTTGCGCGCGAGGCTCGACCGGATGCAGTCACGCTCGTAGCAGAGCGACCGGATGAAATAACCACCGAAGGCGGACTCGACGTTAAAGCGAATAAGGCGGCTGTCAGTAACGCGATTGATGCGATTAGAGAGAGCGGAATGCTGGCGAGTCTCTTTATCGATCCGGATCCGGCGCAGATCGAAGTCGCTCACGAGATTGGCGCGCAGCAGGTCGAGTTATGCACGGCAGCCTATGCTGAGGCGATGTTAGGGGCGCGCGGGATTCACGGCGAAGGTGCGGTCCATGCTCACCAGGAGTTACGAAGATTGAGAGAAGGGGCTGAACTGGCGGCGCAGTATGGATTACTCGTGGCGGCCGGCCATGGTTTGACTTACCGAAACGTCGGCGCCGTCGCCGCGATCGACGAGATCATCGAATTCAACATCGGCCACAACATCGTGGCCCGCGCGATTTTTGTTGGATTGGAAACCGCAGTGAAAGAAATGCGTGCGGCGATTGGCCGCTGATCCGTGTTACCGGGAAGAAGCGAGTTGTAATCGCACTACAGACCGCTCCAGCTTGGCCCGCGCGACTTCAAAGTCCTCTTCAGTTCCACTCCACTGATTGAGCTGTTTTTCGAGGCGTTCACGCGACAACTTCGCGCGCGCTGCGTCGATCTCATCCGGACGTTCAGCGACGTCTGCAAGCACGGAAACATGATCGTCGCGAACTTCGACAAACCCGCCTGACACATGCAAAGGGGAACTCTTCCCATCCTGCACGTACGTCAACACACCAGTTTGCAGTTGTGAGATTAGCGGCGTGTGACCCGGAAGGATTCCTAACTCACCGCCAAGTCCCGGGACCGTAACCATGTCCACAGACTCAGCCAACACACGCCGCTCAGGAGTAACAACTTCGAGTTGTATCTTGTCTGCCATAACCCCGTTGTCATTTGTCCGTGGTCCGTGGTCCGTTGTCACCGTCAGAAGCACAACGGACTACTGACTACTGACCATCCTTTTACTGCGCAATCGTTTTTGCTTTTTCGATTGCTTCTTCAATCGTGCCGACCATGTAAAACGCCTGTTCCGGCAGATCGTCATGCTTGCCGTCGACGAGTTCGCGGAAGCCGCGTACCGTGTCTTCGAGTTTGACGTACTTCCCTTCGAGACCCGTGAACTGCGCCGCCACAAAGAACGGTTGCGAGAAGAACTTCTGGATTTTGCGCGCGCGCGAGACGATCAGTTTGTCTTCGTCTGACAATTCGTCCAGACCGAGAATCGCGATGATGTCCTGCAAATCTTTGTAACGCTGCAGCACGCGCTTCACGTCCTGCGCCGTGTCGTAGTGCTCCTTACCGATAACGCGCGGATCGAGAATGCGTGACGACGAGGCGAGCGGATCCACCGCCGGGTAAATACCGAGTTCCACGATCTGTCGCGACAACGCCGTGACAGCGTCGAGGTGAGCGAAGGTGGTCGCCGGCGCGGGGTCGGTGTAGTCGTCCGCAGGAACATAAACGGCCTGAATCGAAGTCACTGATCCGGTCTTGGTGGACGTGATGCGTTCCTGCATTTCGCCCATCTCGGTCGCGAGGTTCGGTTGATAACCCACCGCGGACGGCATACGTCCGAGCAGTGCCGATACTTCAGATCCCGCTTGAGTGAAGCGGAAGATGTTGTCGATGAAGAGCAGCACGTCGAGGCCCTGGTCGCGGAAGTACTCGGCGACTGTAAGACCTGAAAGCGCAACGCGCAGACGCGCGCCTGGAGGCTCGGTCATCTGCCCGTAAATCAGCGCCACTTTCGACTGGCCGATCGTGCTCATGTCGACCTTCGTAAGATCGAACGCGCCAGTGTCGTGGAAGTTCTTGTTGAACTTCTCGCCAAACTGAATAACCTGCGACTCGACCATTTCGCGCAAGCAGATCGTTTCCTTCACGCGTTCGTTCGCCGACACCTGCGAATACCGAAAAGCCGGAGCGCGCTTTCGCGATGTTGTTGATCAACTCCATCACGATAACGGTCTTGCCGACACCCGCGCCGCCGAACAATCCGATCTTGCCTCCGCGCAGGAACGGTTGAATCAGGTCGATGACCTTGATGCCCGTTTCGAACATCTGGAGTTCGGTCGATTGTTCTTCAAACGTTGGAGCGTGACGATGAATGGGATAACGCTTGTCGTGTTTGACGGGACCGAGCGTGTCCACTGGTTCACCAATGACGTTCAGCACGCGGCCGAGCGTTCCCTCGCCGACGGGCATCGTGATTGGGCCACCAGTGTCGATGGCTTTCATTCCGCGGACCATACCGTCCGTGGGCAACATCGAGACCGTCCGTACGCGTCCTTCGCCGAGGTGCTGCTGCACTTCCGCGATGACGTCGATCGGTGACGGCACGTCGAAACCTTCCGAGGTAACTCGCAGCGCCTGGTAAATCGGAGGCAGATAGCCTCCCTGAAACTCGACGTCCAGCACGGGACCGATAATCTGCACGACCTTGCCGACGTGATTACCGTCGGCGCTCACGTTTCCATTGGGCGTAGACATACTGTCGCTGAACTCCTCTTTCGACCTATAAAGGCGAACAAAATGGGCAGGTTTAAAAGCCAGACAAGATAACACAGCCCTTCAATCCCGCAAAATCCGTGTTGAAAACTAATTGCGGATTGCGGAATTGCGGGATTGCGGATTGCGGAATTCCAATTTCGCATTTCCGCATTTTCGCAATTCCGCAATTCCTTTATATTTCGGGATCGATGCGAATCTTCATTCGCTGGAGGACCTGTAGATCTTCTTCGGTGAGATCGAGAGTGGTGTGATCAGTCTCGGTCTCATCTTCGCCGGCGTGAGGTCTGAGACCGATCTCGAGACGCAGCGTCAATTCCATTTCGTATCCGGCTTCCCGCAATCGTTCGATAGCTTCCGCAACTTTCGTCGAGTTCTCGACTGATTCGTTAATCGCGCTGCCAATCTCGCGAACTATCTCTTTTGCGTCGTCATCGATTTCCATTTTGCTGGTATGCTACGACACAATAGCCAATGACGATTGCCAACTGCCGATTCGTGCTCGATGAACGCTTTCGAGCTTGTTCTTAGCGACCAATTGGCAATCGGCAATTGCAATCGCAATATAGACTGTCGCAGTCCCGTTATGTTTGGAACCATTGGAATTCTGACCGGAGGTGGCGATGCGCCGGGTCTGAATGCGGTGATTCGCGCGGTGGTGAAGGCTGCCACGTGCGAATACGGCATGCGCGTAATCGGCATCGAAGATGGCTTCGAAGGCTTGCTCGGTGCAAGCAAAACACGTTCGCTTAATGCGTCGGACGTGCGGGGACTTTTGCCTCGTGGCGGCACGATTCTAGGGACGCGCAATCGCGGCTGTTTTGTCGAACGTGAGAAAGACGGCGTGCGAATGAGCGTCGAGGCCGTTTACGAAGAAGCCATCGCCAACATGAAGATCCTCGGGATCGACGCGCTCGTGGTCCTTGGCGGTGAAGGTACACTGGGCATTGCTAATGAATTTCACAAACGTGGCGTTCCGATCTGTGGCGTGCCCAAAACGATCGACAATGATCTTGCTTGCACGGAACTGACGTTTGGTTTCGTCACAGCGTTGGATATCGCCACGGAAGCGCTCGATCGGCTGCACACGACGGCTGAGTCGCACGATCGCGTGATGATCCTCGAAGTGATGGGCCGGCACGCGGGTTGGATCGCGCTGCATTCAGGGATCGCCGGCGGCGCTGATGTGATCTTGATTCCGGAGATACCGTTTACGCTCGATTCAGTTTGTGAGAAAGTTCGCGCGCGGGACGCGATGGGATCAAACTTTAGTATTATCGTGGTCGCCGAAGGCGCGATCGAGATCGGGCACGAGCTGGTTTATCAAGACAAGGGTGATAGTTCTCGTGCACCCCGGCTCGGGGGCATTGGCCAGCACTTGCAGCGAGATCTCGAGGAGGTTACCGGCCGAGAAACGCGGTGCGTGGTTTTGGGTCACCTTCAGCGTGGCGGGCGTCCGAACGCCTTTGACCGCATGTTGGCCACGAACTTTGGCTCGTGCGCGGTGCGGGCGTTGGCGAATGGTGAAAGCGGCGTAATGGTGGCGCTCCAGGCGGGCGACGTTGTCACCGTGCCGTTGGCGGAGGCGATCAAGGGTATTAAAACAGTGCCGCCGGACGGTCAGCTCGTGCGGACAGCGCGTGACACCGGTGTTTCTTTTGGCGCGCAGAACGAGGCCAGTTATCATAAGGCGAGTTAGTGGAACGCGGATTGAATGGTCCGCTGATGGAACGTAGATGTCACAGGTAATAAAAGAAAAGCTACAGGGCGAACTCGACGAACTCGAAACGGAGCTTCGCATTCATCTGCCGAAGGAGATTAAGCGGGCGCTCGAGTTTGGCGACCTGCGCGAGAATTCCGAGTATCGCGCCGCGCTCGACCGGCAGAACGTCGTCAAGGCCCGCATAGTCGAACTCCGGCAACGGATCAGCGAGATTGCCTCGATCGATCCGAACAAGGTGCCCCGTGATAAAGCATCGTATGGATCGACGCTGGTCCTGTTCGACGCCGAAAAGGACGAAGAGGTCACCTTTCGCCTCGTGACCCCGGAGGAAAGCGACCCGGCCCAGGGACTGATTTCAACCACTTCGCCGGTCGGCAGGAGCCTGATGGGCAAACAGGAAGGCGACGAAGTGGTGGTCCGAACCCCATCCGGCGCGCGCAACTTCGAGATCCGGCAACTTAGGACCCTGCACGATGAAATGTCCGCGGACGTACAGTCGGGCACACCCTGAGCGAGTAAAAATACGGGATTAATCGAGGAGAAACTAAGCTAGCAGATGTTTGGTGCAAGTATCGGACGAGCCGCCCAGCGGATCATCGATGCCATTGTGCGGTGGCTGGCTAGTGGGCACATCAGTCCCAATCTCCTGACCGTGATCGGCGTTGGTATTAACGTCGGCTGCGGTCTTCTTTTTGGGTTTGGGCGTTTTTTTTCAGCGGGCATTCTGCTCCTGGTCGCAAACCTCTTCGACATGCTTGACGGCCAGGTGGCCCGGCTGTCGGGCCGAGTAACGAGATTTGGCGGTTTTCTCGATTCTTCGTTGGACCGCCTCTCAGATATGGTTGTATTTGTGGGCCTTATGGTCTTTTACGCCCGCGACATACCGGAGCATTCAACTCTTAACGTTTTTCTCGCGGGCGCCGGACTAATGGGCTCGGTTATGGTAAGCTACGCCAGCGCGCGGGCAGAGAGCCTGATTCCCAAATGCGATGTCGGCTTCCTGCGGCGCCCAGAACGCGTGATACTCTTTATTATCGGCGCGCTTAGTACTCATCCAGGTTCTGATAATTTCTTTGCCAATCGGATGCCGGCTGTTTTGTGGGTACTTGCAGTTGGCTCTTATTGGACCTTCGCGCATCGCATGTACCACACGTGGCGCGAACTGGCGAAGGTAGAGGCAATAAAAACAGAGAACGTGCCGGCGCAGGAAATACGTATACAGAATCCGATATCGTTCGTTAAGTCCGCGTTTCCGGAAAAACAGGGATAACGCGGCCGCTCTTTTGAGGTAGAAACGTGACTATCTGTCCGTGCTGTGGCTTCAAGTTTGTTGGGGCCTTGAGCAATGGTTGTAGACAATGTGGGGCCCGCTCGGTAGGTGAGCCCCTTCCGAGACCGGCCCACGAACTTCCGTCCTACGGACGCGCGCTCGTATTGGCAGTTGCCGGCTCGCTGACCGCCCTACTTTTCCTCACGCAAACCGTTATTGCGCTGTTTCAAAAATCGTTGGATCCACTGGGCGGCTTGTCGTGGCTTACAGCAAGCCAGATCGCTGCGTGGCGTTTGAAGTGGGTCTCCATTCCGCTGCTGATCGTTACCGTTTGGTTGGGCCGAAAGCTTTACCGTTCGATCAAACTAAACCCGGAAAAGTTTTGCGGTCTGAAACATGCCCGACGCGGTTTGTTCGCGACATCGTTTGTCGTATTTCTGATTGCGTTGTTGATCGGGGTCACTGTGCCGGAGCGACTGCGACAACGACAAATGGCGAAGGATGCCACCTTCAAGGCTCATTACTACAGGTTTGAAGTCGCCACCCTCGAATATCAGTTGCGCTACCAAACCTACCCTGCCGACATCGCCGATCTCAGAAAACGGATTCCGGACCCTGATGGCACCCTGGCCGAAGCGTTGAGATTCATAGATCCAACTGGTTACCGGCCCAGTGCCGACTTCGCTGCGAATGCCGCGGAGAAAACCCCGTCTCTGCGCGGCGCGGCTATCCGCCGAGTTTCATTATCCGCCACTGACGATACGCCGAGTGGAAGTTTGGCGTTCACCACCTACGAACTACAGCTCCCGGGTGAAGACAAGATCCTTGGCACTGAAGACGACTGGATCGGATCGAACGGCATCCTGAAGCGAGTAACCGAGGTTTCCAAGGGCGGCGTGGGCCGTTCCGTTTCAGCCGGTATCCTGCAACCATAGCGACGCATGTCGTTTCTGGATCGTTTCCGTAAAAAAGTCGAAGACGAAGCCTCACGTATCGCACGTCTGTCCAAGACGGGACGCATGACTGACGGAAACATCATCGACGCCGTCTCCGACAACAAAGGTCGCATCACGCAAGTCACTTACACATACATGCTGGCGGGAGTGCTTTACGAATCTTCACAGGCACTCACCGACCAGCAACAGCAGCATTCATTCGACTACGCGCCCGGTAAACAAATCGTCGTCAGATACGATCCACGTCAACCTGCGAATTCGATTGTCGTGTAGGACTTTAGTTCTTTGTACTTTGTACTTTGAATAATTAGACTCTGAGTCATTGGTCATATGTCATTTGACATTTCTCATTTGTCATTTAGTTCAGGAAGCCGCGCTGTTGCTCGTAGCGCGCCTGAAGGTGTAGGCATAACAAAATGACAAATGAGAAATGTCAAATGACATATGACCAATGATTCAGACTTCTGACGCGGCAGCTCAAACACAATGTTTCGCAAAGTACTGATAGCCAATCGTGGGGAGATCGCTGTCCGCATCATTCGCGGTTGCCGCGAGCTGGGCATCAACGCCGTCGCGATCTATTCCGAAGCGGACGCGGAAAGCCTGCACGTGCGCGCTGCGGATGAGGCGGTGTGCGTCGGTCCCGCTTCGTCAGCCCACAGCTATCTCAACATCGACGCCATCATCGCAGCGGCGAAGTCCGTCAATGCCGAAGCCATCCATCCCGGCTACGGCTTTCTCGCCGAAAACGCCGATTTCGCTCGTGCTGTAACTTCAGCCGGCCTGACCTTTATTGGTCCAAGTGCTGAAGCAATGGAGTTGATGGGTTCGAAAACGAGCGCGCGCCGCGTCGCTGTTGAATCAGGTGTGCCCATAGTGCCGGGGACCGTTGATGCACTCGCGTCATTTGAAGAAGCGCGCAAGACAGCGGAAGAGTTTGGTTATCCAGTGATGTTGAAAGCCGCAGCGGGTGGCGGCGGCAAAGGCATGCGGCTGGTGACGAGCAGTGACGAACTGCGTTCCGCATTCGAAACCGCGCAGACCGAAGCTGCTGCCGCATTCGGCGATTCAGCGCTGTACCTCGAAAAGGCGGTCGAACGTCCGCGGCATATTGAAATCCAGATTTTCGGCGATAGGCAGGGCCACGTGGTCCATCTCGGCGAGCGCGAGTGTTCGATTCAACGTCGACATCAAAAAGTCATCGAGGAGTGTCCGTCGCCAATCAACGATGCCGATCTGCGCCGGCGCATGGGCGAAGCGGCAGTGAAGATCGGTAAGCAGGTGAACTACACGGGCGCGGGAACTGTCGAGTTTTTGCTGTCAGATGCGACACGCGAGTTTTACTTTCTCGAGATGAACACGCGTCTACAGGTGGAGCACCCGGTAACTGAACTCGTTACCGGTTTCGATTTGGTGCGTGAACAGTTTCGGGTTGCGGCTGGTGAGCCGCTGTCGTTCACGCAGGACGACGTGCGTTGGACTGGCCATGCGATTGAATGCCGAATCTACGCCGAGGATCCCGCCAACAACTTCTTTCCATCGCCCGGAACGATAACGTACCTGCGCGAACCGTCCGGACCGGGGATCAGAATCGATAGCGGCGTCGTGAACTTCTCCGAGGTGTCGATTCACTACGACCCGATGATTGCAAAGCTCGCTGTTTGGGGACGGACGCGAAGCGAGGCGATCGAACGTTTGCGGCGCGCGCTCGACGAGTACCAGGTGGCGGGAATTACCACGACGCTTCCCTTCTTTCGTGAAGTAGCCGACGACGAAGAGTTCATCGCAGGCAAGCTCGACACAGGTTTCATCGCACGATTCAACGAGCGACGAACGGTTGTCGAGCCGCCGCAGGAGCAGATTGATCTCGCGGTGATCGCTGCGGCGATTCACTACACGAGACATCAGCAGCCGGTTTTCGTTCAGGGAGCGACGCAGATTTCCGATGGCCGTTGGAAGATGGCCGGACGCGCGGCAGGTTTGAGAAGGTGGAAAAGATCGTGAAACTCAAGGCCATCATCGAAGAGCAGGAGCACGATGTGAACGTCCGGATCGACGGCGGACGCGTGCGAGCTGAGATCGACGGCCGCGTTTACGATCTGGAGTTACGCGAGCCGGAACCTGGCAGCTACCTGTTTCTTCGCGAGTCGGAAGTGCACGAGTGCCAGGTGAACAAAGCGCACGAAGGTTTTGACGTGAGTTTGCACGGACGCAATTACGCAATAACGATCGTCGATCCGAAGCGATTGCGCAGCGGGCAGGACACTCATGGTCACCAACACGGGATGGCCGAGATCACGGCGCCGATGCCCGGGAAAGTTGTGAAGGTGCAGATCGAGCGAGGAGCCACTGTTGAAAAAGGTTCCGGGATCGTAGTTGTCGAGGCGATGAAGATGCAGAACGAGATGAAGTCGCCCCGTGCGGGCGTTGTTGTTTCGATTAATGTCAAACCGGGAGATACAGTTAACGCTGGGGATGTCCTGGCTGTAGTTGAATAGAGCCACAAAAAGGCACAAAAGGCACAAAAACGAAGACCACAGGGCACATGAAAACGTCGGGCGCGCACGAACTCCTTCACCATCTTCCTTTTGTGCCTTTTGTGCCTTTTTGTGGCTGAATGAGAAACGAATGCGAATTTTGTTGTGGGACATCGATGGGACGTTAATTCGCTCGGCGCGGCCGGGCGGTTACAAGGAGTACACCATTCCCGTGCTCGAGGAGTTGTTTGGCACCGCGGGCGGCCTCGCTGACATGCACGTCTCCGGCATGACGGACATGCAAATCTTTATCGAAGCGCTCGGGAATCACGGTGTCACTCACGACAACGTGCGCGAGCGCATGGCGCTGCTCAGCGAACGCCTCACGGCTGAAGCTCGGAAGATCACCGGCGATGGCGTCACTTTCTTTGAACTAATACCCGGCGCGCGCGAAACACTCGAAGCGTTGGAACATCATCCTCGTTATCGCTCGGCGCTCCTGACCGGCAACATCGAACCGATGGCTTATCTGAAGATGGAATTGGTTGGTCTCGAAAAGTTTTTCACTCTGCCCGGTGCGTTTGGAGACGAGTCGCACAACCGTCGCGATCTTCCCGCGCTCGCTGCTGAGCGCATTAGCAAACACCTGCAACTCGATCTCGCGCCGAATCAGTTCATTGTCATCGGCGACACGCCAAATGACATCGACTGCGCTCGTCACTTCGGTGCTCGGGCCGTCGCCGTCGGCACCGGACGCTTCTACTCGAATGAAGAAATCCTCGAGCACGCGCCTGACAAGTTTCTCCTGGATCTCACCGACGTCGATGACGTGATCAGAACGCTCGACGAACTGTAGAGTCAAATACGATGGAAGCCTTTGAGAATGTCGCGTCTCGTTAGGCGAAGGATGACGGGTCGTCCGTGAGGACACGTCGTCGGCGAAGAAGTTTGCAGCAAGCGATCGATGAGCCAGCGCATTTTCTCGGGTGCGAGCGGCATGTTCACTTTAATCGCGGCGTGACACGCGAGTGACGCGGCGATCTCATCACGCAGAGTTTCACGCGCAGAGTCTTTCTTTTCAGCGTCAACCGTATCCAGCAATTCCGAAAGCATGTTGCGTGCTTCACCGGCGGGAAGATCCGCTGGCGTTGCTTTGATCGCGACGGTGCGTCCCGAAAGCCGCATCAACTCGAAGCCGTAGTTTTCAAGCTCCGGCGCAAGGTTGTCGAAGACGGCAGCTTGCGCGGGCGTGAGATCGAACGTTTCGGGAACGAGTAGTTGTTGCGAATCGGTTTGTCGCGCAGCTTCGAGCGCGCGGTACTTGTCGAAGAGAACGCGCTCGTGTGCGACGTGCTGGTCGATCAGCAGCAAACCCTGCTCGTCGGTCGCGATGATAAAGCTCTCGTCCAGTTGGCCCAACGCGCGGATGTTTGACGAAAGCGTTTCAGATTCCACTTCGCGCGTGAACTTCTCCGCGGACGGAACCGGTGGGACCACGGATTCCACGGATTTTGTTTGGATCATTTCCGCTACATCACGCGCAATCTCATCACCGGATGGGGGTTGATATTGATACTGAATCTGTGTTGGTGTTTGTGGCACGCTCGCGTAGGCAGGCATTGCTCGCTCTTGCGGAGGCGCATACGCGGCGCTTGCGAGCGCGTTCTTGACCGCTTCCCGCACCGCATCTGCAACCGCCGCTTGCCGGCGAAAGCGCACTTCCGTCTTTGCCGGATGCACGTTCACATCAACCTCTTCCAGCGGAGTCTCGATGAACAACAACGCCGCGGGATAAACGCCGTGCGGCAGAATCGATCGATAACCCTCCGACAGCGATCGACCGATCATGCGATCTCGAACAAACCGTCGATTCACAAACAAGTACTGCGAATCGCGCGAGGTGCGACGATCGCGCGGCGCCGAAACAAAACCCGTCACGCGCGCAACATCTCCATGTCCGCCGTTTACTTCCAACAAGTTCTCCAGAAACTCGCCGCCAAAAATCTGATACGCGCGCTCGCGAAGATCTTTCGCGGGCGCTGCTCGAACCACTTCCCTGCCATTGTTAACAAACGTGAACGCGATCTCGGGATGGGCCAACGCGTAGTGCGTCACGAGATTCGTGAGGTGAAACGTCTCCGTCGCTTCCGCACGCAAAAACTTGCGCCGCGCGGGTACGTTGAAAAACAGATCGCGCACGGCGATCGTGGTCCCACGCGGATGGGCTGCGTCTTTCACATCGCGCATGCGTCCACCGTCGATCGTGACGCGCGTCGCGGAAGCAGCACCTTCAGTGCTGGTGGTCAACTCCACTTTCGCCACCGATGCGATCGAAGCGAGCGCTTCGCCGCGAAAACCCAACGTACCAATCGCGGCGAGATCTTCAGAGACGCTAATCTTCGACGTCGCGTGCCGCTCAAACGCGAGCACGGCATCATCGCGCACCATGCCCTCGCCGTCGTCTGAGACCCTGAGCAAACGGCGACCGCCGGCTTCGATCTCAATCGTGATGCGGGTTGCGCCGGCGTCGATCGAATTCTCTACGAGCTCCTTGGCTACGGACGCGGGACGTTCGACGACTTCGCCTGCTGCAATTTGATTGGCGACGTGATCTGCGAGGACGCGAATTTTAGACATTCGTTGGTTGTCAGTAGTCAGTTGTCAGTAGTCAGTAGTTAGTAGTTAAGTACCAGGGGCAACGGACAACTGACCACGGACAACTGACCCTCATTCAAGCTCAAAGATAAACTACCTGATGGTCATTAGAACCTATGTTAATAGCATTGTAGATCCACTCGATCACGTACGTGCCGTGGCGGGACAACAGAGACGTGATGTTGATGTGTCGTTCCTGCAAGTCTTTATTTGGGTATAGCTGATCGGCGGCGCGTTGCAGTTGCCGGTGGGCGGCATGGTCCCGCGTCATTTGCGCGCGTACGAAGCGCGTGCGCAGTCCCTCAAGTTGATACTGGATCTTCTTGCGGCCAGTCTCGAGAGCGTCGCCGAGCGTCGGATCGATCGCGTGCAACTCGCGTTTCAGTCGATCGAGCTCCTGGTTGACGTTGTGGTCCAAATCGTCAAACGAACGCGCGGTGTTCGCGCCAAGATATTCTTCGACGACGCGCTTCGTTACCGGTTCCAGGCCTTCGAAGAAATCGGCGAGGGTCAACCCGTAGCGCTCGAGCACTCGGCCCGTGTGGCGCTCGACCATCGTGAGACCTGAACGAAGGAGAATCGGTGTCGCGGGACGCTCGAGCACGCGATAGACCTCGGCGGTTTGCGCAAAGTACGCGATCTCGGCGGCGCCGCCGTAGTAAGAAATTGTCGGCAGAAGGTAATCCTGCACGACTGCGCGCAGCGTTACATTGGGACTGAAACGCTGCGGTTCTCTGAGCGCGAGCGCTGCGAGCTCTTCGGTCGAATACTGCTGTCGCGTATCTTTCGCCTGGTACTTTCCGTTTTCAACTCGGACCAGAGCGCGCCTCGCGCCGTCTTCGTCATGCAGAAACAGTGGAAACGAATTTGCCGTCGCGAGCACCTGGGCGTGATAACCAACGTTTTCCAACTCGCGGCTACGCTGTTCGATTGCGGTCGCAATCTCAGGCGCTTGTCGTGCGGCCGCCGAGTAAAGTGGCGCGGCGATTTTTTTCATCGCCGGATCGAGCGGATCGAGAAAGATCAGCCCGTAACGTCCGAGTAACGACGTCATCATCGTCGCGAAACTGTCGACGTAACCGCGTCCGGGTTGCCAGGCGTTTTTGACCAGCGCCTTCATGTCATCAGCAAACTCGGAATTTGGTAACAGTTCAAAGAGCTGATCGATGAGGGCGAGGATCGAGTCGTCGAGCACGACGCGTCCCACCGGCTGCCCTTCGCGATGAAGATCGGTAGAAATCTCAACTTGTTTGAGCTGGCAATCGCGTCCGATGATTTCAGCTTTTGAGACCTCGATGAAGTCGTGGTCTTCGGCGGCGATCCAGAAAACGGGCACCGCTTTTGTATTGCGCTGTCGCAAACATCCGGCAAGCTTCACGGCAGAGACGGCCTTGTAGATCGTGAAGAGTGGACCAGTGAACAATCCCGCCTGCTGACCGGAAACTACCGCAACCGTGTCAGACTCGCGCAGCAACTCGATGTTGTGGAGTGTTTCCTCGGGCGCGCCCCAACGGCGATTCATCGCTACCAGAGCGTCGGCAACCTGGTTGCGATCGACCTGATACGCAGCGAGCACCTGCGGCACGCGCTGTTGCAGTTCATGATGAAAGCGGACGGCGGACGGATAAAAATTCCGCAACGCTACCGGATCTTTTAAGTAGTCGAGAAACAGTCGCGACTGATGCGGAATACGCTCGAAGGGTAGTGTTTCGACGCGCAGACCAGATTCTTCAGGGGTGCTATAACAAGCGGCTTCGGCGGTGCTCAAGATTGGTTCAGGCTCCTGCCGGACATTCTAATCCGTGTTTCAGTAAGTGCCTAATCTCGCGCCGAGCGTGTTCATCGGGCATTTGCAGCGGCGCACGGACAAGGCCGCCGTGATAGCCCGCCATGTCCAACGCGGCCTTCAAACCACCAATACCAAACCTCGTCGTGACCGCGGCCGCCAAAGGCGTCAATTTTGACTGAAACGCAGCAGCGCGCTCGCGTTCCCCCGCATTGAACGCACGAAAGATCTCCACGCAGACTTCAGGGACGACGCATCCGACAGCGAGAATTCCGCCCGTAGCTCCCGCTTGCAGCGCATCCAGCAGCACAGTTCCGTTTCCTGTCATGACCGCGAAATCGTCGGGACAAAGCCGCACAGTTTCGCTAAACCCGGCGACGTCGTTGGAACTATCTTTCACTCCCGCGATGTTCGAATGCTCACTGAGTCGCGCGATTGTTTCCGGCTCGATTTTGACGCCGGTGAGCGCCGGCATGCTGTAGAGCAACAGTGGGACGGGGGAAGCGTCCGCGACGGCTCTGTAGTAACTGACGAGCGTTTCCTGGTTGATGGCAGAGCGATAGTAGTGAGGCGTGATAACCAACACTGCATCCGCGCCTGCATGCGCGGCTTTCCTGATCTCGCTGATCGTGCCGCTGGTGCTTTGCTGTCCGGCACCCACGATGAACACGAGATCATGGGGAACCGCGGCACGCGAGGTTTCTATCACCTGAAGATACTCACGCTCGTCCAGATGAACGCGCTCGCCAGTGGAACCGAGAACAACGAAGCCGATCACGCCTTTCGTGCTCCAGGCGCAAAGGTTGTCGCGAATGGCGTCAGACAGTATTTGACCATCTGCGTCGAAAGGGGTGGTCGTCGGCAGCATAATGCCGCGCAGATTGTCGACCGAAAGCTGTTTGGTCATCCTGGAAATTGATTAATGGAACAGATCTCGAATTCCGATGGTGAAAAACACGTTGCCCCGACCCTCACCGGGTCCGCCATTCACATTCCACGCATAGCCTAACGTGAAGTGGGCAACACTGGCGAGTTCGAGACGAATGCCGCCACCCGGACCGTAACGAGTGCCGCCAAGTCCGTTGCTCGCGGGTGAGATGCGAGCGACGTCAAACACAACTACCGGACTGATCGAATAGATGTTGACGTCGTTGAAGAGAGTGTCGAGCGTGCGGCGCGTGAAGTTCATATCATTCTTCGCCTGCTGCGCCGCGTTCGCCTGGTCGATCTGATTAAATTCGGCAAGCATTGCCGACCTCACGGTTCCTACTTGCGTTATGGCTGTTCCGATCGCGTTGTCCTGGATCGTTGCGTTTAGTTCTCCGCAAGCTTGAGCCGCCCTCTGAAACTGAAACTCTGTGGGGTCTTCCGAAAGCAGAAACATCGCGAGGCCGTACTGGTCCGCCCTCGCCGGCTTGATTGCACTCTTAACACGACGTATCGCACCGCCAACAGCCTTGGTGCAGGCCTTGAACAAATCCGGCGCTTGTCCCGGACGTGCTTCCTGCGCCGCGTTCACTGCTGCCTGCAATTGCTCGAGCGCTGTTTGCCCCGCGGGTAGTTGGACCACGACGTTTGTAAAGTGTCGATCCTTGGAAGCGTAATAATTTTGCAGCGTGCTCGTTACAGTCGTAATCGCGCCTTGAAGTTGCGTGTTGAAGTCAGGATCCGTGGTTAGTTCCTCGGGGATGAGTGTTTTGCGCCAGAAGCCGTAAGCCGCCGTGAAGTTATAACTAAAGAAACTCTTGCTGCCCGCGCCTTCGGGAGTGCGGAAAAACTTGCTGCCGGGAATCGCGCGAATCACCGGGTTGGCGCGAATCTGCCACGTATCACCCGCAATCAGAAACTCTTCGTTGTTACCGCCAAAAAATCTCTCCGGCAGCGGCACTCTCCCGGGCACTTGCAGACTGCCTAACGTAAACCGTGAGTCCAGATCCAGCAACCGGTGATTGCCAAGCGGATACCAGAAGTTATGCCGCGCATCGACAATATGCTTGCGCCAGTCAATTCGAGTAGCTGGTCCAATCGAGCCCAACTCCAAACCGTAAGAGACTGCGAAAACGTTACGACGGAGACGACCGTCGAGCGCGCCATAAAGCTTTAACGTACCGACGCCGGCATCTGTAACCGTGTTTGGTGCGATCACGAGGCCGGTGACGTCGCTCTGCCGGTTTCCACCATCGAGCGCGCCGCCAAACTGGAAAGTGAGGTTACCGTTGAAGAACGGCTTGGTCACACCGGAAAACTGCGCGGTCAGATGTCCGCCTTTGATTTTCCCGGAGCCTGTAGGAAGCGCGTAGTGCACGAAGGTAAAAAGCCACTGCGCGTTCGCCAACCACCCCGTCGATTCGATTGTCGGATCGAGCGCTCCCTCGAACCCCGCGGCAAAGAAGTGCGTGCGGGAGTTGCCCTGCCCTTCTATCAACACGGACTTGAACGGCAACTTCCAAAACTTGTGAGACGTCACTTCCATGCGCGCGCCGCCGGTGAGCAGGTTCGTCAGGTCATAACCGGCAATTGGCTTGAAATGAAACGGACTCGCTTCCTGTGCGACGACAGTCGTTTGTCCAGCGGCAGTCTGCGGTTCCGTTCGTTCGGTAGTGCGCGCTTCCGGCCGTCCACTCAACACCGGCATGATCTGGGTGGAGTAGATGCGATAGATGAGATCGACCTGGTTGTCAGTGCAGTTGCGCACGCCGGCGATCTCAACGCGAATCTTCACGCGTTGGTCGCTGGTGTCGGGCAGGAAGTTTTCCTGCTCAATGATCTGGATCGCTTTCGCGCCCGCGTCCTTGTAAGTGAAAGGCTTTCCCTGGACCAATGCGACGATCTGGTTCTCGGCACGTTGTTGTCGCGCCTTTACCCATGGCAGAAACTTAAACGGATCGTTAATCTGAACACTTCTGACTTTGAATCCCGCCTCTTCGAGATCGATGTTGTCACACGAACCTGGAGCAGGCGCTGATGATGCTGCCTGTTCGTTTTCAGGATTCACTCGCGCGAGCGCATCTTTTGCTTTTCTTCTCGCCGCCGCAAGATCGATAGCGTCAAACTCTTCCTGGACGCTGCGACTGACGACGCGCAGGCGTGCTTCGGAATCGGCGATCGCCTGGTCGCGACCGATTGCTCTATTCAGCTCGCTGGTGCACTGGAGCGCTTTTTCCAGTCGATTCTCGACGTCGCCCGGCATCGAAACGAGGGCGCTAATGTTTCCATACTGCGGAATCTCAGTCTGCTGTCGTGCGTTGGTAGTTCTTCTGAGCGCTGCGTTGACGGCTTGAAGACACTGCGTGAACTCGTTTGTGAATTGTCCAGAGCGTGCAGCCTGTGCAGTTGTGATCCGATCTCTTAACTCGTTCAGCGTCGCTTCAACTTCCGGAAGTTGCTCGACGATGCTGGCATAGGCTGGATCCAGAGTGGCGTAGTAGTTCTGAAGGTTGTTGAGGTTGGTTCGCTCGATTGCCTCTCGACTTTGAGCAAAACAGATCTGCGCGACACACATGATCGCGAGAAACAGTCCACAGTTGTATTTAAGTGTTTTCATTACACGTCGAGGGTAAATCCGTGCTTCCGGCGAAGCACGGATTTGATAACTGGCAATCAAGCCCGGCAATTACTTCTTGAGCGTGTTCTGGACCGTGTCCTGGGCCTCTTCCTGGTCAATCTCGCCCGCGGCGGCGGCTGCGGCGTCGTCCGCTGCCGGTCCGAGTGCGTGAGCGCTCTGAGGCGCGCTGAGACCTTGCGATGCGGCTTCCGCCCTCGGAAACAGCTTCTTGTCGACGTCGACGTTCAGCGTGACGATAGCGTCGCCCCACGGTTCGGTCTTCTTCGACCGTTCGAACAACTGGAAGTCGATCGACCACTTCACGATGTTACCGGCGGTCGCATCTTTCTCGAGGCCAAAAATCACTTTCCGCAGTCCGTTCGGGGTGTTCAACTCAAAATTGACCTTGAGCTTGATAATGGTGGATTTGGGTTTGTTCGGTTTCGCTTTGCTTGGGGTGGTAGCCATTTTTACTCCTTTTGAGAATCAGGACTGGGACTTTTATTAGATCTTCCGGTTTTGTTCAGAGAAATCCCTCTGAAGATCATGCAGACTTCTCATTGAATTGTTTCAGGAAGGTTGGTGACGTGTGTACTATTGCTCGCAGACGACCATGACAACCTATCGATTTTTACAACTCGACGTGTTCACTGACCACGCGTTTTCGGGCAATCCGCTCGCCGTTTTTCCCGAAGCCAAGGGTCTGAGTGATGAAGTAATGCTGAAGATCGCGCGCGAGATGAACCTCTCCGAAACGGTCTTCGTGCTGGAATCTGAAAAGCCGGAAGTTTTACGGCGCTTGCGGATCTTCACGCCCACGCGCGAGATTCCGTTCGCCGGTCATCCGGTGGTCGGAACGTGGAACGCGCTTGCCCGCGAAGGTGTGGTTCCGCTGCCCGAAGGCGGGAACGGTTGGCAACGGATTCATCACGAAGTCGGAATCGGAGTGTTGCCGGTCGATATCGAATTCAAAGATGGTCAACCGGTACAGATCGTGATGACGCAGGGCAAGTTCGAAATACTCGACGACATCGACGATGGACACGAGCAGGCCGAGATCGCCCGTGCGCTCGGACTCGCGCGGGAAGATCTCGACGAGAGTCTTCCGATCCAGGTGATTACTACCGGGCTGTCGTGCATGGCCGTGCCGATCCGTTCACTCGCGGATCTGAAATCGTGTCGTGTGAATGCGGCGCTGCTCGCGGAGATCTACACGCGAAAGGGTGCGACGGGCTGTCATGCGTTTACGCGCGAGACGATCGAGATCGGCGCATCGCGCGCACACGCACGTTTCTTTGCTCCCGCCGACAACATCGCGGAAGATCCCGCAACCGGCAGTGCCTGCGGTGCGCTGGGAGCGTATCTCATACATCACGGGGCATTGTCGTTGGAACCGGAGGACAATCGCTATAAGTTCGTGATCGAACAAGGCGACTTTATTCACCGTCCGAGTCGAATCAATCTCGACGTGAAGGGTGCGTCGCAGGCGGTGGAAGAAGTCAAAGTTGGTGGACCATCAGTGCTCGTCGCGCGAGGGGAAGTCGTTTTCTAAACGGAGATGATGCTGGATCTATTAATCATCGGGGCTGGACCAGCAGGCCTTTCCGCTGCGGAAGCCGCTTCAGTAGAGGGCCTGGATTATCTGGTAATCGAAAAAGGAACGATCGCCAACACGATTCGACAGTACCCCGTCGGACGCACGATGTTCTCCACGCCAAACGAAGTGGAGATGCATGAAGGCACGTTGAAACATGTGCTTGAAAAGCCGACGCGCGAAGAGTTGCTTTCGCATTACGTTCACTTTGTTCTGGATCACGATCTGCACATCAACACCGGAGAGCGAGTCGAATCAGTCACCGGCGATCTGACGAACGGGTTTGTCGTTCGCACAGACTGTGCCGAGTATCAAGCCCGCCGCGTGTTGTTTGCGATTGGCGCGATGGACCATCCCCGTCACTTGAATATTCCCGGTGAAGATCTACCGAAGGTTCACCATCGTTTTGTTGATCCGTATCCGTACGTCCGTCGTGACGCGCTCGTTGTCGGCGGAGGAAACAGCGCCGCAGAGGCTGCGCTGTACCTGGCGGAAGAAGGCGCGCGCACCACAATGGCAATTTGGCGGGAAGACTGGGAAAATCGTGATCCGAAAGCCGGCGCGATGAAACACTGGGTGCGCTCGCCGCTCGAAGAACAAATCAAGCTCGGGCGACTCAATGTCATTCTCTACAAACAGCTTGACGAGATTCGTCTGAAAGAAGTCGTGCTCACAAGCGAAGCAGGCGAGTCGATAACTGTGCGGAACGACGTCGTCTTCGTGCTCACCGGCAGCGATGCGGATCTAACGTTGCTGAAACGATTGGGAGTAGAAACCCAACCGGGAAAACTCACGGCGGTTCCGGTTTATGATCCTGAAACTTTTGAAACGAACGTGCGTGGAGTTTATGTCGCCGGTCATTTTACGCACGCGCGTCACATTAAGGCTGCGATCGACGTTCCCCGCCGCATCGTGCCACTCCTTGCTAAAGAATTACGGGAGAAATCCTGATGATCCGTGTTTCCTTGCTTGTCGCGTTTACGCTCTGCATGGCCTCGGCAGCAATCGCCCAAGCGTCTAAACAACCAACTGCAACTTCCACTCTCTGCACGCGAACGCACGCGATTGATAACACTAAGGAGCAAATCCTGTTCACGCGCACCTTCGATCGCGGCGTGCAGCGAATCGCAGTGTTGCTGCGTGCGGCCGATTTGCTTTGGCCTCACGATCAGGAACGGTCCGTGGCGACTTTCATGGAAGCGTTCGATCTCGCAGTGCAGGACTTCAAAGAACAGGGCGATCAGATTCGCCGCACCTCACAAAGTCAATTTGCGGCAGTTATTGCGGTGCCGGATCAACGTTTCAAAGTGATCTCAGCACTCGCGCGGCGCGATCCGGTTAGGGCACGCAAGTTGACGGAACAGGTGCTCGACGATGCGGCACGAGAGGCTGCCGACAAGCCCGCTGCCGATCGTCAATCGGCCTTGAGGACCGCGGAAAAACTGTTGACCGTCGCTCAGGGGCTTGCGGCGACTGATGTGGCGGCGGCGATGAGTTTCGCGCGGCAGAGTCTACGTTACCCAGCCACTTTGCACCTCAACACATTTCTCTACCAACTCGCCCTCACGGATCAGCGCGCTGCCGATCTCATCTGGCAGGAAGCGCTCGTTGCATACCGTGCAGCGCCGATGGACCAGTTTCTCTATCTCTCCGCGTATGCGTTTGGTAACACGCGCGACTCTGGCGAGATGCCGAGCTACACGAACTACGCAGTTCCCGAAGGTTTCAGCGTGAATGTCGCTCTGCCAAATCTTTTCACTAAGCAGTTGCTGGCGAGGGCCCAGGCTGGAGTCGAGAGCGGAGTTGACGCAGTCGCACAACGTCTCTCGGACAACGCGCAAATGTGGCTCGCTTTGACGCGCTTGGAACCGCAGATACGAAACTTCTTTCCCTCTCTCGCTGATGAAGCGGTGCAAGCGAGAGACCGGCTCTTCGCGCTACTCACTCCGCCTACGCAGGGGCGCGTCACCAATACGTTCGAGAGCGATAACCGTCCCAGTAAGACTTTTGACGAACGGGTCGAAGCCGCTGAAAAGTTCTCGGATCCCGGGAACCGCGATCGCGAGTTCACATTCGCGGCGCTCCAGTCGTCGAAGAACCAACCGACGGAAAAGGTGCTCAGTGTCATCGACAAGATTTCCGATTCAAAGCTGCGCGACGGAGTGCTCATGTGGTTTTACTTCTTCAACACGCAGTCGTTGATTAGAGATAAAGAGCTGGTCCAGGCGAGAAAGTCGGCGGCGAAAGTAGCAGACCTTGATCTACGCGCGTATTTGTTCTCGCGCATCGCTGAAGAGTCGATCAAGGATTCGGAAGATCAGACGCAAGCGCGGGATTTGCTCAACGAGATCGCCGACGCCGCGGCGAAAGCACCGAAAACGATCGTCTCCGCGCGCGCCCTGCTCGCGCTGGCGAATCTCTACGCGAAACTTGACGTCAATCGCGGCATTGAAGAACTCGGCAACGCAGTGAAGACGATCAATGCGATCGAGTCACCGGATTTTTCGCAGCAGTTTACGATGATGAAACTCGAAGGGAAAACGTTTGGGAGTTTTGCGTCGTTTCCGACGCCGGGTTTCAATCCCGAAAATGCATTTCGCGAGATGGGGAAAATCGATTTCGACAATTCACTTCAACAGGCAACTGCGTTTACGGATAAATCACTGCGCGCATTGACTACGCTGGCCGTCATAGAACCGTGTCTCGAACTGCCCGCGAAGCCGGCGCCGAAGAAAGCGAAACGATAGTTTTGAAATCAGGAACGACGCTAATTTGTTTTTTCATCAACTTTTGATCGCGCGACGCCAGTCTGATACGCAGCCACTTCAACCTCACGCGCCACCGCTTCCGCCACTCGCTTATCAAACACTGAGGGAACGATGTACTCGGGATGCAACTCGGCATCGGTGATGATGCCTGCGATCGCGTTTGCCGCGGCGAGTTTCATTTCCTCGTTGATCCGTCGCGCGCGACAAGCGAGTGCGCCGCGAAAGATGCCTGGGAAACAGAGTACGTTATTGATCTGGTTCGGATAATCGGAACGCCCGGTCGCCATCACGGCAACGTAAGGCGCCGCGGCCTCAGGCATGATCTCCGGCGTCGGGTTGGCCATCGCAAAAACGATCGGCTTATCGGCCATGTTCTTCACATCGTTTTCGTCGATCACGCCGGGCACCGAAAGTCCGAGAAACACGTCTGCGCCTTTGATTATGTCGTGTACCGAACCTTGCTCGAGGTTTGGATTCGTGTTTTGCGCGTACCAGTCTTTCACCCAGTTCATATTCTCAGAGCGGCCGCGATAGATCGCGCCGGTCTGATCGCAACCGATGATGTTTTGCACGCCGGCCGCCATGATGATCTTCGAACACGCAACACCAGCGGCGCCGACGCCGTTCACAACCACCTTAATCTCGCCCATCTCCTTGCCGACGATCTTCAGCGCGTTGATTAGCGCGGCAAGCACGACCACAGCGGTACCGTGCTGATCGTCGTGAAAAACAGGGATGTCGAGTTCCTCCTTCAGCCGCTCTTCGATCTGAAAACAACGAGGAGCGGAGATGTCTTCGAGATTTATGCCGCCGAACGTCGTCGCGATTGCTTTTACAGTGCGGACAATATCATTCGGATCTTTCGTGTCGAGACAGATCGGAAAAGCGTCGACGCCGCCGAACTCTTTGAACAACATCGCCTTGCCCTCCATTACGGGCAGCGCGGCGGCTGGTCCGATGTCGCCCAACCCCAGAACAGCAGTCCCGTCGGTGACAACGGCGACGGTGTTCTTCTTGATCGTCAGCGTATGGACTTTCTCAGGGTCTTTGTAAATCGCGTCGCAGATGCGCGCAACGCCGGGCGTGTAGGCCATCGAGAGATCGGCGCGAGTTTTCAACGGCACCTTTGAAACGACTTCGATCTTGCCGCCGAGATGCATCAGGAACGTCGGATCCGAAACCTGGAGAAGTTCAACACCGTCGATGTCTTTGACGGTCTCGACGATCTGTTCGCCGTGCGCACTCGACGCGGAACTGACGGTGATGTCGCGGATGATGTAGTTGTTGCCGACAGTTGACGATATCGATCGCGCCAATGTCGCCGCCGGCGCGGCCGATGGCCATCGTCAACTCGCCGAGCGAACCCGCGCGAGACGAAAGGCGGACTCGTAGAGTCACACTGTAGCTCGCTGTCGGCGTGGGTTGTTGCATTTGCGCTTATCCTATCAATCTCTTGATCCGTTTCACTACCGCGGGATCGAGTCGCGAACCCGCGAGGTCCAACGACCGGCGGCCGAGCAGACGATAGATCTCGAGCGCAGGTTGATTTTTTTGCAACGAAGCGAGATGGCGCTTCACCGTTTCGAGATCGCCGCGCGCAAACGTACCGGTGAGGGCGGCAACCGGATCGAGATCCTCGAGATTTCGGACGGCGCTCGAGAGCAAGGGCAGCAATGCGCTTTGTGCCTGTCGTCGCGTCAAACCACACTCGGCCAGCATCTCGATCGCCACGTCAAACAGTGCTGTGACGTTTCCTGAGGCCATTACTGCTGCGGCGTGATAGAGCGGCTTGTTTTCGGAAGTGATCGAAAAGCTCTTGCCGTCGAAATCGCGAACGATCGTTTTGCCTAACCGGATCGCGCGTCGGTCGCCTTCGACAGACCAAAACGCTTTTCTGAGTAGTCGCGCGCCTGCCTTTGGCTCGCTCACCGAAACCAACGGATGAAGCGAACCAGTGCTCCAGCCTTTCTTTTGCAGCGGCGACAGGACAGACGCGGACAAGGCGCCACTCGTGTGCAGCACGGTTGAATTAGAGCCGATGTACCAGTCCAGTTTTGCAACGGTTTGCGCGACTTTTGAGATCTGATCATCGGGTGTGGCGATAATCAGAAGCTCCGGCGCGCGCAATTTGGCGAGTTCTTTTGCAGCCAATACGCGGGTCGATCCTTCTAATAAACGGCCTGGCAAAGCGGCTGCGCGACGCACACTTTCGCGGCGATGCGCTACCAGAGCGCCGATTGAATAACCTTCCTCGACGAGTGCAATAGCGAGGGCGGTTCCTAGCCGGCCTGTCCCAATGATGAACACTTCCGGTTTCGGCTTTTTGACCTTGGTCATCCGTGTTCCCGTGGTGTCATGATTTCCTCTCTGCGTACCTCGGCAGTCCTCCGCGTCTCTGCGGTTTATCCGGTTTTGCGCATCTTTTACCGCAGAGTCGCAGAGGACCGCCGAGGTACGCAGAGAATGTGGCAAACTCAGACACTACTCGTGTTCCCGTTTTGTTTACTCTCCGGCGGGATCCGCGTATATTTGGAGCGTCAAACGCTAAAGAATTGCTGCAGTGCCGCGCAACCTGTCCGCTGAACGCAAGCATCATAGACTGCGCGCCGTTCAAGCGTAAATGACATCAATCCCCTGGCCTCAGGTTCTGATCGTTTTCTTTGGAGGTTTCCGAGATGAATAACTTCTCCCGCGCCACGAGTGCTTTGGTAGTAATGGCATCGCTGCTGCTCAGTTCAGTGGCTGCGGTCGGGCAAACAACGACTCAGACGCAGCAGGCTGAGCCGCCTGCCGTACCGGTCCTCAAGAAGACGCCGGCTCAAGACGCCAAGACGCAGACTCCGACTACGGCGACGCAGCAGGCGGACAAGAAAACGGATCGCGCCACACCGAACATCACCACCGCTAAGAAACCGTTATCAACAAATGAAGATCCCGCAATGATCGGCAAGCGGAACATCAACGGCGGTTTTGTTGGGAAGATAAGCGGTGGAACCGAGAAGGAAGTCCGCATGGGACGCGAGGCGGCTGCCGAAGTCGATCGCCAGGCGAAGTTCATCGACGACCCAATCATTACCGAGTACGTTAATCGCGTTGGTCAGAACATCGTTCTTCATTCCGACGCCAAAGTGCCGTTTACCATTAAAGTCATCGATTCCGATGAGGTAAATGCTTTCGCGCTTCCGGGTGGTTTTTTCTACGTCAACAAGGGATTGCTTCTCGCCGCTGACAACGAAGCGGAGCTCGCGGGTGTGATGGCGCATGAAATCGCGCACGTCGCGGCTCGTCACGCGGTTGAGAACCAGGCGAAGGCGAGTCTGCTCGAATACGCGGCCCTTGGCGCATCGATTTTCCTCGGCGGAATTCCTGGTTTGATTTACCAGAACACCGCCGGTATCGGTTTGCTTGGTATCTTCATGAAGTTCAGCCGTGGGGCCGAAGAAGAGGCTGACAAACTCGGCGTCCAGTACATGTATGCCGCTGGTTACGACCCCGGCGCAATGGCCACGATGTTTGAGAAGCTCGAAGCCAAGAACAAGAAGAAACCGGGCTTCATCTCGCGCGCTTTCGCAACACATCCCGCGCCGCCGGACCGTCGCGCGTCCGCATTGGCGCTGGCTGCGAGGTTCCCGGAGCACGAGGAATACGTCATTAGCAGCTCGGAATTTCAACGAGTTAAGGGTCGCCTGTTGCGGCTTTCCAACGCGCGTGCCGCCACTACTGGCGCGATCGCTGCGGGTGAGGAAGGCGGAGCGCCAGGACGTCCGACTTTGAAGCGACGTCAACCGACGCCGGACGACAGCACCACGACAACACCGGATGGCGAGCAAAAGCCAGCCGAGTCGACGGCGCCGCCGAAACTGAAGCGTAATGACGTGCCGAAGAATCCTGATCCCGATAAGCCGTAACATCGGTTACAATCTGAACTAACCAAGGCCCTTGGGCACCCAGCTCGAGGGCCTTATTAGTGAGAAAACACGGATCGTGGTTGTCCCAGCCGCGTTGCTTGACAACGTTTTCGAGGCGAAGGTATTCTAGCCGTTCGCGTTTTATTCGCTGAAAACAGAGATAGTTAACTATGTCGACATACTTCCCCAGCGGTAAGGAACTCGCTGGAAGACGAAAATGGTACGTGGTTGATGCGAGTGGCCAAACGGTGGGCCATCTCGCTTCTGAGGTTGCTTCGATCCTGACCGGCAAACGCAGTCCCGAATGGACTCCGTTTCTCGACACCGGTGATCACGTCGTTGTGATCAATGCTCGCAAGGCAGTATTGAAGGGAAACAAGGTCGATCAGAAGCTCTATCGCCATCACACTCGATACCCCGGAGGTCTCAGACAGACCACCGCGAAGGAGATGATTGCCAAGAAACCCGAGCGGGTTCTCGAGCTGGCCATTAAGGGCATGATGCCGAAGAACAAGCTCGGCAAGGCGATGGCGAAGAAGCTTAAGGTTTACGCCGATGCCGAGCACCCGCACTCAGCCCAGCGCCCGCAACCACTCGACCTTACTCACAAAGCAAATTCAAAGTAAACGGACCCGAAAGATAAGAAGGAAAGATTACTGTGGCTGAAATTCAGTATTACGGAACGGGACGGCGGAAGTCGGCAACCGCGCGGGTCTATTTGCGACCAGGCGCCGGTGAAGTCAAGGTCAATCACAAACCTTTCGATCGCTATTTCCCCAACGAAACATTGCGCATGATCATTCGTCAACCGTTGCAGTTGACGGAAACGACCAACAAGTTTGATTTGGTAGTTAATGTGAGCGGCGGTGGTCCAGCGGGACAGGCCGGCGCCATTCGTCATGGCATTACTCGCGCGCTGCTCGAATTCAATGCCGACCTCAGGCCGACACTCAAACATGCTGGTCTAATCACGCGCGACCCCCGAATCAAGGAACGCAAGAAGTACGGACAGAAGGGCGCGCGGAAACGCTTCCAGTTTTCCAAGCGGTAACAAAGGTAATTTCGAAATTCGAATTTCGAAATTCGAATTGATAATCCATTGCCGTGGCACGATTGGTTGCTTACGCAAAGACGAAGTCGAGTCTGCGGCGAGTACATTAAACCAATTAACGAGAAGGAGAGTTCAGTTTGGTTTCGGTAACCATGAAAGAGCTGCTGGAGGCCGGTGTTCACTTCGGTCACCAGGTACGGCGCTGGAATCCAAAGATGAAGGAATACATCTTTGGCGAGCGCAATGGCATTTACATCATCGACCTGCAAAAAACGCAGCGTATGTTTCGCGAAGCTATTAGCTTCGTCACCAACCTCATCGCTGAAGACAAAGGCAAGACAGTTCTCTTCGTCGGCACCAAGCGCCAGGCCCAGGACGCGATTCGTGAAGAGTCGGAGAAGTGCGGCCAGTACTTCGTCAATCAACGATGGCTCGGCGGCCTGCTCACTAACTTTCAAACGGTCCAGAAGTCGATCAAGCGGCTCAAAGATCTCGAAAGCATGCAGACGGACGGCCGTTACGAAAAGCTAACGAAGAAAGAGCGCATCAAGCTCGACCGCGAACGCGAGAGCCTGAACAAGAACTTGTCAGGCATCAAGGCAATGTCTCGTCTTCCCGACGCCATTTTCATCATCGACGTTAAGAAGGAAGAGATCGCAGTCGCCGAAGCTAATCGACTCGGTATCCCGATCGTCGCCGTCGTCGATACGAATTGTTCCCCCGAAGGAATCGATTACGTGATTCCCGGCAACGACGACGCGTTACGCGCCGTTCGCTTGTTTGCCTCGCGAATCGCCGATGCGATCGTTGAGGGCAATCAGATCGCCACCGAAGGCGGCGTCGTCAGTACAGACGCCGGCGAAGAAGCTGCTGAAGCTGCAGGTGCTGGTGGCTTGGGAGCCGCTGCCGCGGAGTTCGCATCAGACGGGGTCAATACCGATAGTGGCGGCGTAAACAGCGGGGAGGCGCAATCCGAATCCACGACAACGCCGGGCGCGAACGCTGAAGCAGCGCCCGATGAAAGCCCAGAGTCAGTCGTGGCAGCGAGCTAAGCAATATTCTTACTCATCGGTAAGCGCAGCCTTCAAGCGGACCATCCGCTCGGCTGCGTTTTTCGTTGAAGAATCAAATTAATCAGTTCGGAGAAATTGGCAATCATGGCGGAAATTACAGCTACTGCAGTTAAACAGCTTCGGGAAAAGACCGGGGCTGGAATGATGGAGTGCAAGAACGCACTCAAGGAAGCAGACGGAAACGAAGAGAAAGCAATCGATATCCTGCGCGCCCGCGGACTCGCGTCGGCGAAAAAGCGTGAGGGTCGCATCGCGGCGGAAGGCATTGTTGGTTCGTACATCCACATGGGTGGAAAAGTCGGCGTGCTCGTCGAGTTAAACTGCGAGACCGATTTCGTTGCGCGCGGTGATGAATTTCAACAACTCGTGAAGGACATTGCGATGCACATCGCCGCTGCTGAGCCGCGTTATGTTTCGCGCGACGAAGTACCGGCGAGCGTGCTTGATAAAGAGCGCGAGATCGCGACGGCCCAGGCGAAAGGCGATCCGAAGAATGCGAACAAGCCGGATCAGGTGATCGAGAAGATCGTCGAGGGACGGCTGAACAAGTTTTACGAAGAAGCGGTCCTCGTAGACCAGCCGTTTGTAAAGGATCCGGCAAAGACTGTCGGTGAACTGGTGACGGAGAAAGTTGCCAAGACCGGCGAGCGAATCGCCGTTCGCAGATTCACGCGTTACAAGATGGGCGAAGGCCTCGATCGTCGTGCTGATGACTTCGGCAGCGAGGTCGCATCGCTGGTCGGCTAATTTCGCCGGGTAATTTCGCCGGGTAAAATTCGATGACTACGGCTCAGAAAGAATCCGACTTAGCGTATCGCCGAGTGCTGTTGAAGATCTCGGGCGAGGCGTTGATGGGCGAGCAGAATTACGGCATCGATGTCGACGTCGCTCACAGTGTCGCCGAGGAATTGAAAGCTGTGCACCAGATGGGAGTGCAGGTGGCGGTGGTCGTGGGCGGCGGCAACATCTTTCGCGGTGTGTCGAAAAGCGCGGGCAACATGGACCGCTCGTCGGCTGACTACATTGGCATGCTCGCGACAGTGATGAACGCCGTCGTGCTGCAAGACGCGCTTGAGAAGATTCAGGTCGATACGCGCGTGCTGTCAGCGGTCGATATCCCGCAACTGGCGGAGTCGTTTATCAGACGTCGCGCGGTCAGGCACCTTGAAAAAGGTCGGGTCGTGATCTTCGCGGCCGGCACCGGGAATCCGTACTTCACAACTGATTCGGCTGCGGCGTTGCGCGCTCTGGAGATCAAGGCCGACATCATTCTCAAGGCGACAAAGGTTGACGGTATTTACTCTGCGGACCCCGTGCTTGATGCAACCGCGGAATTGTTCGACGCGATCAGCTACCGGCAGGTGCTCGAAAAACAACTCAAGGTGATGGACGCTTCGGCCATCTCGTTGTGCATGGACAACCAGTTGCCGATCATCGTTTTCAACATGCGGCAAGCGGGAAATATCAGGCGTGTGGTTATGGGCGAGGCAGGCGTCGGCACAAAAGTCGGTTAACCAATTCTTTCAGCGGAGTTCAGTAAGATGAGTGAAAAGGACGTTATCAAAGAAAGTCGCGTGCGAATGGAATCCGTGATCGACGACTTCAGGCGGAAGATCGCGGCTGTCCGCACCGGTCGCGCCGTCGTCAGCATATTGGATTCAGTGCTGGTTGATTATTACGGCACGCCGACGCCGTTGAATCAGATAGCGTCGGTCCATGCCCCGGAGCCGCAACTACTGACGGTCCAGCCGTGGGACCAAACCCAGGTCGGGCCGATCGAAAAGGCGATTCGCGCTGCCGATCTCGGACTCAATCCGTCGAACGACGGCAAGCTCGTGCGCGTTCCGATTCCTGCGCTCACCGAGGAACGGCGCCGGCAACTCGCCAAACAACTTCACGATGTCGCGGAAGATCATCGCACGGCCGTGAGAAACGTTCGGCGCGATGGCAACGACCGTCTCAAAAAGATGCTGAAAGATAAGACCATCTCTGAAGACGCCGAACGCGACGCGCTGCAGGAAACCCAAAAGCTCACCGACGTCTACATCGGCAAAATCGACGAATTCCTGAAGATTAAGGAAAAAGAGATCACCAGCGTCTAGCGCGCTCAGTTCAACGAGCGTCGGCGTAGTATCCTAGCGTCGAGGTGTGTCATGGAATTCGAACTGGATAAAGCGAAGGAAGTTTTGCAGCGCACGCCCGCGACGCTGAATGCACTGCTCAACGATCTGCCCAACGACTGGGTGCTTGCGAATGAAGGTCCGGAAACGTTCAGCCCGTATGACGTCATCGGGCATTTGATCGAGGGCGAGGAGAATGACTGGATCCCGCGCGCGCGGATCATCGTCGAACAAGGCGAAGCACGGCCGTTCGACAAATTCGATCGCTTTGCGATGTATGAGAAGTCGCGAGGTAAGTCGTTAAGCGAGTTGCTAAAGCAGTTCGAACAACTACGCAGTGAGAGTCTTCGTCAGTTGGACGAGATGAACCTGACTCCGGAGCTGTTGCAGAAGCAAGGATCGCATCCGGCACTCGGCGTTGTAACACTGAGCCAGTTGCTGTCCGCGTGGGTGGTCCACGATCTCGGCCACATCCGCCAGATCGTCCGAGTAATGGCGAAACAGTATCGCGAAGCTATCGGCCCCTGGACCGCTTACCTGTCAATCGTGGAAAAGTGACGCGCGGGAGGAGAGACGCGCGAGAAGAGAGACGCGGGGAGGAGAGACGCGGGGACGCGGTGATCTTCTCCGCATCCCCGCATCCCCGCATCCCCGCATCCCCGCATCACCGCACCTCTCCGCATCACCGCATCTCCGCATCTCCGCATCTCCGCGTCTCCGTGTCACCGCGTCCCCGTGTCACCGCCCCTCCGCATCACCGCGTCAGAACTAGCGGGGTATAGCGAACGCATCGTCACCGAGCGGTTGATTGATCTTCACGTCCTTCGCGCTGAACTCCGCAAAGAACGCACCCATCGGCATCTCGAACTTCTGCGAGAAACTCCACGGCACCAGCACGCCTTCGATCTCTTTGAACTTGCTATGCTCGGTACCGAGCGTAAATCCACCGTAGTAAAGCAGAAAACTCATCACTCGCCCGTTCGTGGGATCGATGTAGAAGTCGGTTGTGTAACCGTCCGGGTCGACAATCCGAAACGCGCGCTGCTTTTTCTTGTTGGCTAAAGCAGTGATCTGGAATCCAGGCTGATCGTAGCGAGCCAGCGCACCCAAACCAAACTTCGTGAGTGGCGGCATCTCAACATTCGGCATCGAGCTGTAAGAATTCTGCCCGTCGAAGATCTGCTTGAACACGATCGCGGGTCGGGCGTCGATCTCCATGCGCAACTTCGGTCCCGCAGTCACTAGCGAAAACGATCCAGGAATCGATTGCACGCTGTTCGGCGGATAAAGCTGCACCGATCCGCGCATCACGACGTTTTGCAGGTTGCGAAACTTCTCGCCGCCGAAGGCCAGAAACGCAGCGCGAGCGAGTTCCGTTGGCGTACTCTCCGCGGTGATGGTTATGGCCGGCGCGGGCGTCGCACCGTTTGCGGGTGCGGCGGCGGACTTCTGTTCCTGCGCACGAAGCGGCGTAACTAAGAGAAACATTACAAGTAACGCAACAACAAACGTCTTCATTTCCCCAAAAACCTTTCTCGTTAGAAGTTCAAGCGAAGCTGCGCATAAATTCGTCGATTGCCGGCTCCGGCGCTTCCCGCGGCGCCCGGTCCACCGAATTGCGTAGCGGTGGTGCTAAGACTCAGTGACTCACCAAAATTCGGCGAGGACAAGTTCCCTACCGGTGTCCCAAGATTCACGTGATTAAAAATATTCTGAATGTAAAGCGACACGTTCAAATTGAATCGCTTTTCGCTGGGCGCGCCACCCGGTCCCTGTGGACCACCTGGCCCGACAGCCGCTCTCGGTCCGCCGCCGCCAGCCGCTACCGCCTTGGACCACCAGGACCGCCAGCCGCAGGTCGCGCCGCAGCAGCAGCATTGCCGCGGTTGATAGTGCCAAACGAGAACATGCGGCCGATCCGCAGGTTCACCACCACTGAACCAGGAGACTTCCCGAAGTTTCGCGGAATGATCTCTTCACCCGGAAGCGGCTGGAGATTGAAGTTTCCAAACCGCGTGCACTTAATCGGAAGGACACAAGTTGCATTTGGACCAGCAAAGCTGGGCCGTTCGTTCGTCTGGCGGTCGAAATTTAGATCCTGCCCGGTAATGATATTGAACGGTGGACCACTGTTCGCGACGAGAAATGGATTTACTACGATCTTCCGCCACGGCAGATTGATCGTGCCGAAGAGCGTGAACCGATGACGAATATCAAATGAACCGCGGCCAAATTCGCCCGACGTGTCATACGAATTCATCGGGAACAGCGTGCTACCCTGACCGTCCGTATCGTTAGTCGTCTTACTTAGCGAGTAGTTACCGTTGAGTTGGAACATCCTGCTGAACCGGGTATTGAAGCCGATGAAGAACTGTCGCTGGTTGAACTGGCCACTCGCTTCGAAACGATAGACATCACCGCGCGTAGGGTCGGGTCGAATGCCGAGTGGTGTGAGTTGTGTGATAGTCCCCGGCAACGGCGCGTTCACGTCGCGTGCGCGTATGACGTGGACGATTCTAATGTTGTAGAAGCCCGCAAACATCGTGATGTTGCGCGGCAATTGGCGCTCAACCTGGATTCCTGTCGCAAACACCGTCGGGTTCTGGATATTCGGATCCTTCTCCCAAACGATTTGCTGCGTCAGGGGAACGCCGCTGAGATCAGGGATGGTTGTCGGACTAAACTGGTTAAGGACCGCATAGGTGGCGGCGACGCTCGGATTCTGCTGTTCGGCGACGGTCCGGGGATCAGGTATTCCCGATTCTTCAACCACGAAGAACTGCCGCAGGTTCACGCCGTTGTTGCGATTGACCGTCAGCGTCGAACCTTCGCTGAAACGGTTGTAGAAGAAACCGGTACCGAGGCGAATCACCATCTTCGGCGGTCGTGCGCTGTTTGCTGCGCCAGGCGACCATGCGACAGCCACGCGTGGCGCAAAGTCATACCGACTGGCCGTATTAGTTTGGACCTCGTAACGCAAACCATAACTGAACGTGATGTTCGGTCGCACGCGCCAGTCGTCCTGCAAGAACACCCCAAGATCGGTTTGGCTCACATCGGCGAATGGATTGCCGGAGTTCATACTGAACGACGCCGCGCCACCTTTGGCAGCGCGAATCTCCGCGGGCGTCAGTCCTTGTTCCTGCAACCGCAGCGTCAACTGGTAACGCTCGATGCTGGTCAAACCGAACCCACCAGTGAAGCCCCAGGTTCCGCCAAAGTTGTTTTCGTTGTTATCGTCAAGACTTATATGACGAACGCGTCCGCCAAACTTGATCGCGTGCGTTCCCATCTGTTTGGCGGTGAAGTTGTTAAGTTCCCAGCTCTTGCGCTCGTTGAACGTTTGGCCGATTTGCGAACCGCCCGAGTTAAACGAGCCACTGACATTCAGCGCCGGGATGGAATTATCTCCGGTGTTTTCGTTTCGCCCGGCTGAAAACTGGAAGCGCGTCTCGTTGATGGTGGTTGGGTTCAGGATCGCGGTTTCAGTTAACTGAATCGTGTGGTTAGTCGAGACTGTGTTAAAGCCGCGTTCAGGCAGGTTGAATCCGCCAACGCCCTGGTTCTCGAACGTGAAACGATTGAAGTTGTAACGCACAACGAGCGTGTTATTGGTATTGATCGCATAGTCAAAGCGCGGACTGAAGAACGTGTTGCGTTTAGGTGTTAGAAACGCGTTACCGACTTCCAATGTGTTGAGGTTCTCGTCGAGCACGGTCGCGCGAATCAGTTCGTTATCGTTGGTTTCGACACGTCCGAAGTTAACGAAGAAAGAAGCCTTCTGTTTTACAACGGGCCCGCTCAGGTTCAGGTCGTACTGGCGTACCTGAAACGGCGCTCGCTTGCTGGAAGTGATCGCGAATGGGTTACGCGAGTTCAAACTCTCGTCAGTGAAATTGAGCGAGCTGCCGCCGCGGAACTTATCTGTTCCGGGTCGCGTCAGAATATCGATACGACCTGACGGCTGATCGTTTTCTGCGGCGAACGGGTTTTGGTTGATGCGGATCTCGCGAATCGAATCTTTCGACGGCATGTTTCCGCCGGTGAAACCGTCGATGAAGATCTGACCACCATTCGGTCCAACTGATGGCCCAGCCAACGCTTGCAACGCAGCGGCGAGCTCATCTGGATCGTCGGGCAACGCATCCAGGTCTTTTCCGGCGATCACTGTCTGATTCGCATTGGCCGTTGCTTCTGTGCTGACCGGAGTCTGATCAACCGTAACCTTCTCCTCGATCGTCACTTTCAGCGTGACGTCAGCAGACTGGCGTCCGGCAGTTACGTCGATCTCTTTACTCTCCGATCGGTGCGAAGCCGGGCGCATTGGCTGTAAGCGAATATTTTCCCGGCGCAAGGCCGGCGAACGTGTAGATTCCTTCGGCGTTTGTCGTCGTCTTCTTCTGCACTCCATTAGCGTCGGTTAGGACAACGTTAGCGCCGACGATCACGGCGCCAAGTTCGTCGATGATCGCACCGCGCAGTGTTCCTCTGTTCTGTTGGGCCGCGACTACGAGCGAAGCCAGGAGGACAATCAGACTGGTGACGAGAAGTTTTCGGGGGAGCAGCCGGGTAGCATTCATTGCAGAGAACCTTTGGGGAAAAGGCTAAGCCTTGGATTGGGGGATAACCAGGCTTTCCACACTCACGTAGAGGTGAAAGCCTGGCGTTTTCGGAGTTATGGCAAGCCGATGCCGAATGTGATACCGCTACTGCCGAGGCCGGCGGCGGGATTTGGCGTAGCCTGTCCCGCTTGCGGACGCGGCGCAAGCATGGCGAACAGAGTATCGGCGCCCGCGACCAGCGAAATTGCCGTCAGTCGGGTAGGATCGACACCCTGCGTACTGGAAACGATGATAGTGTCGCCGACCTTAACATCTGCGACCGAAATAACCGGCAACCGCTCAAGCATGTCATTGATATTGAATCCACCACCGGGACGACCACCCGGTCCACCAGGACCACCCGGACCCTGACCGCCCGGACCTTGGCCCTGCGGTCGTGCACCAGGTTGACCCTGCCCAGCCTGTGGTTGACCTGCGGCAGGCTGGCTACCGCCGGGAGTTCCACCAGGCCCGCCCGGACCACGACCGAAGCCCCCCATCATCGCGCCGATGTCCGCCGGAAATCGTCGCAGCACGGCGTCCTGCTTGATGATGATCGTCATCGGAGTCTTCTTCTCGAGTTCGTTGATTTTGATCTCGCCAGTGGCCGGATCAATACCAGTCACAACTCCGCCGACGGTACGGAAACTTCCGGTCACGACTTTCTGCGGTTTGAAACGAAGCGGGTCTTCAGTTCGATCGCCGAGTGCGCGCAACTGATCGCCAACCTTCAGCTCAGCGAAAGTACTCGGCTTCGCATCGCCGAACTTGATTGAGTCGGGAGCGTAGCGTTTCATTTCTGTCGTATCGCCGACGGGAATAACAACCGACTGTGTGCCGGCCATCGTGCGGTTATTGATCGTGATCTCTTTCGTGTCAGGTTTCAGCGAGGTGATCACACCGAGAATGCCACGACGGCGCCATTCGAGTCGTTCAGCTTCTTGCTTCTTCGCGAGGTCGCCTTTGGTCATGACGATGATCTGAACTGCCGGCACCGACTTCTTGTCTTCGGAAACAGTTCCCCTCGCCATGATTCGATCGCCTTCAGTAAGTTCCGCGAAGGTGACGTCTGTTGCGTTCGTCAGCGTCGTTTCACCGGGCGCGAGTTTCTTGTAGGTGGTCTTTTCTGTTGTTGAAACGGCCACCACGGAACCCGCATCGGTCTTGATCGTCACTTGTTTCGTCGCCGCGTCGATGGTTTTTACCTCGCCAATTGCATGTTTGGCGGCGATCGACGGATCGGTCTGAGCAGCGACGGAGGTTGCAGAGGAGAGTGTAATCAGTGATATGGCAATGAAAGCCAGCGCTCTCGTCATATGTCCCTTCCTTCTTCTAAACACCACCGGATACGATTTTATGGAGATTTCTTCAAACCAAAGATTACACGGATTTCCAGCCAACCCGATAACGCGCAGTGAGGGCAAGGCCGATACTGATAATCAAAATGGCCAGCGCCAGAAACGGCCAAACGTAAGGAAGTGAGGTCAGCAACACCCAGAAACTTGTTCCCAGCAATAACGCCACGGCTTCGGAATTTTTACCGAACGTGACGTATTTTCGCTGTAGCCAACGACCAGTAGCAGCATAAAGAATCACGCGGCCGAACACGCTCGCCACAATCAGCAACAACAGCGCCAACAGACCAACCAAAACTCGAATCGGTTCGGGCATGATCCAGAGAGTCAAAGCGACGCTCGCAAAAAGAACAACGACTCCGATCAGACCGATCGTCGCTACGCGCAAACTCGTTAACTGCAATCTCGCCACGCCGCGGCTGACCGTGCCGGGCATCACTGCCGTCAACGCCAGGGAGACGATGAACCAGAACAGTACCACCAACAATCTCGTTCCCAGGAACGTCGGAGACCAGCGCGGGCTGAGTAAACCAGTTGGGTCGCGCATCAGGTCGCGCAACTCCTGCTGGTAACCGGCGTACATGATTGTCTCAGCGCCATCAGTGCGCTGTGCGGATGCCTCGGCGTGGTACGTTCCACCCAACACAATTACGTCGCCGCCAATTCTCGACCCTGCACGTTGAATGACGTTGCCTCCGATGGTGGCGACGTCTCCCTCCACGACGCCCTCGACGATCACGTCGCCGCCGAACGACATGGCTCCCTGTTTGACGGTGCCTGTAATGCGCACTGAGCTCCCGATTCCAAAAACGGTGCTATCGGTGACTTCATTAACAAGGACGACCTTTTCTTCTGTGGTTGGAGTGGCGGAGGTTTGCGCGTACACCGCGCTCATCAGCACAAGCAGCCAAACGAAAAGCGCAAAGAGACGTGTTATCCCAAACTTCCTGAGGGTGACAGGGATTTGGGGAACGGGAGTTGGAAGGTTGGCTTGTACGTGAGTAGTAACCATTGCCAACAGGCGACCCCTCTTACTCGGTTGCGCCAGTGCGGTGATAGTTGGAGATCATGCGCGAAAGAATCAGAATGGCGACGACCAGCAGGACCAGGAGTGGAATCAACGACCCGCTTTCGATGATTAGCTTCCTGCTCAAAACGCCAAAAACTACCGCGACAGTTGCGCCGGCATCGTAGACAACACGCGACAGGAATTCGCCGATGCTGACCAACCCGCCGACAAAGTTTCCGCCAATCGCAAATATCGCATCTCGTGCCGATGCGCCCAGCAGAGCAAAACCGCCGAGCGCGAGGACCATACAAATACCCAACGCCTTACGGTGTTCAGGACGCGTGCGCACGCCACGCATGTCGGTGGTTGCGCGTGCCGCCACCATTTTTGAAAAACCTGCCGGCACCGGAATCTCAATACTGTCCGTCATCGCCGCGTCGAGTTCGCATACGAACAGGCGATGTGCCTGGAGTTCCGCGCGACAACGTGCACAGCTCTCGAGGTGTTGTTCGAAAAGGAGAGTCAGATCCGCGTCGAGCTCGCCGTCGACGTACGACGCGCACAAGTCTCTTTCGCAGATTCCTTTTTGATTGCCGGTCGACATTTAAACTCCGGTAATTCCCTTCTCGACAAACTGCTGACGCATCATTTCGCGGGCGCGAAACAGACGGTTCTTGACGGTGCCCAGCGGCAGCCCGGTTACGTCCACGATCTCTTCGTAGCTGAGGTCCTGCGAGTGACGGAGGATGATCAGTTCGCGATAGTTCGATGGCAGAGCGCGTACGACCGTTTCGATCTCCACTCGCCGTTCACGTCGTTCGCTCTCCTGCTCCGGACTCAACCGCGTTGACTCGATTGGCAAGTCAAACTGATCGCCTTCCGGCCCGACCACGAGCGACTGTTCGCGCGTCGCCGTACGGCGAAGGTGATCGACGGCTGCGTTGTGAGCAATTTTGTAAATCCAGGTGGAGAACTTGAACTCGGCGCGATAGCGTTCGAGCGAGTTGTAGACCTTGATGAAAATTTCCTGTGTCAGATCGAGTGCCGACTCATAGTTACCGACCATGCGGTAGACGTAGGCGGAAATCGGACGCTGATAGCGGCGGACGAGTTCCTCAAAACTTCCCTCGAGGCCACTGATGGCGGTTGCGACAAGATCGCGGTCGGCTACGGAGGCTAGATCGCGGGAAAAAATCGTAGAAACGGAGGAGGCAGCAACACTCATGATACCAGGGTGTTACGTTCGGCTGACACGTATTGTTTCAAGGTTCCCGCAAAGGCGCAAAGGCGCTAAGAGAATTGTTCTTGCGAGTTTAGCGTCCGCAGACTTTCGGACAGTCTTGGAAAGCGATCCTCTTAGCGCCTTTGCGGGAACTTACCAGGAAAGGGTCGCCAATCCGGCAGGCGCCGCGATGGAGTCGAAACTGAATTCACGGCTGGGTAACTGAAGACCCAGATCCTGTGCTTCCAGGGGCCGCAAATCTCCGCCCGTTGTCTCGTTAACGATCTCGCCCGCGCGCTCTCGGGTAATCCCCTCGCCCATAACCAGCAAGCGGGACAAACGGGAACCGGCCTCGACCCCCTCTGGCAGGGTGCGGTCGCGGTAAAAGAGTAGAAAACGGTAGAACTCGTCTTCAAATTCGTCCGGTGCGCACGTTACCGTGCGGACGATCAGCGGATGTTTATCGCGAAAGATCACGCCGGTGAATCCCTGGCCAAAACCGCTCAACAAGAGCGAATCGCCCCCCTTGCCGTTTCGTACCAGCCACTGGGCCTCGCCAAGATGACGCGGCAAAATCAGACCGGTTCGCCATCCAAGCGAATGAAGCACCGATTCATATTCCGCCAGTACATCTTTCCTAACGGCGATGACGAGGTAACGATCACGTCCCTGCGGATCTTTTTGGATTTTTTCTCTGGAGACTGAAAGCTCTTCGAGCGGCGCGCCAAAACCTCGCTCAATCTTCCAGTTCATCACTTCCTGCATCTCGGCGCCGGACTGCACATTACTGTCATTCGTCACGACGAGTGTGCGCGTAGTTGCTTCCGGCAAACTCAAAGACCAGCGTTTCTGTCGCAAGAGACCGGCGCTGCCGGCGAGATCGCTCAACACGGTGGCGAGTTGCGCGCGGTCTTCGATGTTTGGTTCGTCAAAGCTGGGGCGAACGAGCGACTCCGCGATGTTGAAAGTGGCTGCGCGGCGAAGCCGGGACGTGCCGTCTTTTACGCGTTCAAGATGGACCACGGAAGCAACACCCTGCTCGAGCCCGATGGCCGTGGCTGGATAGCGGGGATTTACAAGTTTGGAAACGAGTTTGGGCATTAGTCGATTGCCGACGAGCTTACCATTCGCTGTAGGTATTACCTTGAGACGACGTGTCGGCAGAAGCGCTGTGAATGTCGGTTAAACCCGAGCCACCGTCGAGTGAATTCGGATCTTCACCCATTGTCGGCGCCCAGTCCTTTTGGCCCGTCATCGGATCGACCGGAACTTCGCGCATGTAATTCTCGCTGACGAGCTCGTCGAGCGACTGCGGCAACCGTCCTTTGTCAGCAGCGAACTGGTCTATCAGTTTACGCATTTCGAAAAGGTTGTTGCGCAGCACCGTCTCGCGCGTGTGCATGATTGTCCGCTGGTACTGGGGCAAGGCAATCGAAGCAAGAATGATAACGATCGCAATCACGATCATCAGCTCGAGCAGCGTAAAGCCTGCCGCCGCAAATGAACGTGGACGCTTGTCTTGAAACTTACCAATCACTGTACTGCTCTCCGTTTAATGCTGTCTCTTTTGACTTCGAACGCACGTCGAAGACGTTTTCACCGCCCCAGGAATTCGCGTCGGCAGGATCGTAAGAGGATCTTAAGTCCCACTCAGCTTTACCGGTTATTGGGTCGACGGGTATGGCCCGTAGATAAACTTTCAGTTTGGTCGACAACTGGCTCTGCTCGCTCATCGGTCTCGATCCGCCAAGGCCCTGGCCACCCAACTGCCCGGCGTCTACTCCTCGCGGAATCACATTCACACCCTCAACTAGCGTATCCAGATCCGGAGGGTAGTGGTCCGGATTGTCGATACCAAAGATCGTGCAGTCGCTGATGACCACTTTGCTGCGCGGATCGAGAAAACCACCACCGCCCTGTTGCGGCGGCGGCTGTCCACCGCCTCCTTGCAGTCCCTGGCCACCAAGTTGTCCCGTGCAATTGATGCCGATGGTGTCTCGATGAAACTCATCGATGGCGATTCGGATCTGCCGCAATGTTTCGCGCAGTCGTTGTTCCTTCTGGCGCTGCACCGAGACTTTCACGAGTGGCATCACGCCGAGCGTCAGTATGGTCATCACGGTTATGGTGATAACCAACTCGATCAGCGAGAAGCCTTGCTCGCTTCGCCGGAGCGTGGCGCGCAAAGGAACGCGGCGACCAGCATTAACTCTGCTCACCCAGTCGCCGCGTTGTTGGGCTGCGTACTGCCTATACCCGTTCAACATTTTATTGTTTCACTGTTGCGGTCCCCTGGACCACCTCCGACACCACGTCCTTTGCATCAGTGGCAACCAGGTGCAACCTCTCCTTGTCGAAGACGAGCGCGGCATTGCCCGCTCCGATCGCTTCGACGTCAATGAAGATCAACGGCCCCGATCCGCCGAACGAAATCTTCCCATTGAGCGAAGAGATCGATATCAGGCACACGCCACTCGCATCGATCGACGGTGTAAAGAGTGGCGCTGCGTCGGTTGGCGTACCGATCAACGTGCCCGCGGTGACCGCGTGGACCTTCACGACCTTCGGATCAAACCTCAAAGCTAGTAATGCCAAACTTAACGGAATGTCAGAATTCAGTTGAATTGCGTAACGACGCTTCTCGCCCAACTTGAGTGAGTCCGCTCCGGGCAGGAAGCTAAGCTGCGCAACACGTTTCGCGGTCAACTTCGTGTCGAATGATGTTTCCGCAGGTTTCGGCGCTGCAGTGAGCACTGCGTTCTGAACACCAGCGGCACTCGGATTGACAGCGGCAACGGCCGAAGCGTCTTTCTCACTGATAAGCGCCTTCGGAGCCGGTACGAACGGTGGCAGATCTTCCATCGCTGCCGGCTTATTGTTCTGCGCCTGCACCGGTGGTGTCACTTGCGCCTGCGTCGGAGTTGCTGGGGCTGTGGTTGTGGGTGCGGTTTGAGTTGGCGCTGCTACGGTCGTGCTGTCAACAACCGGCCTGGGCGCGTTCAGCGTCGGCTGGATGGCCTTGGCAACTTCCAAAGGTGCATCCGGCAGCTGAATGTTGGCGTGTCGCGGCAGCGATCGCGCAGCAGCGATCTGATCTTCGCGATCTGCTTCACGAATCATTTCCGCCAGCGATCCAGTGGTCGGCGACTGCAACGTTCCGCTCGGACGCATCTCTTCGTCACGCGGAGTTACGTTCGGTGCGCGAAGGACGCGTGGTGTCACGCTAATCACGATGTCTACCTTGCGGATGTCGCGTGTCGGCGCACTGAACAAACGGCCCAGAATCGGGATGCCACTGATGAACGCGATGCCCCGGCGGCCGCGTGTTTCCACGTCTGTCGAAATGCTGGCCAACATCATGGTGCGATTGTTCTGAACACGAGCAGTACCGGTCATCGTGCGTTCAGTAAAGGTCGGCGTCAGCGTGCTCGCGCCGAGCACGTCCTTCTGCTCGATGTTCATCTTCACTTGCACGTCGAGGTTCGGAAACACTTGCGGCGTGAACTTCAAAGTCAGACCAGTCGGCTCATAGTTGATGACGGGGAAACCGCCGCTCGGGAATGGATTGCCGACGTTCTGCTGCGGTGTTCCTGTTTGGACACCAAACGGATAAGCCTGCGCGGTTTGGACCGGAACGCGTTGTCCGATGCGGGCCGTCGATTCTTCACCGTTAAAAGCGTGAACCTGCGTCGAAGCGATCAGCCTGGTGTTGTCCTTGCTCTGGAACGCTTGCAGCACTGAAGACGGAATCACCAACGCTGCGGCCAACGCCGTCGGGGTACCGGCTACCTGACTCGCTAAACTCACGCCGCGGGCGGCAGAGCTGAGCACGCCGTTGTCGGTCAACACCGAGAAGCCCGGTGATCCGCCGAGACCGTCGCTGAGCGTCGCATTGATCTGGTTGCCGAACGAAAGCAGATCGTTCTTCGAGACTTCGTAGATGTTCACGTCCATCACGACTTCGGCGCGGTCCTTGTCAACACTCTTCAACAGGTCGCCGATGAGTCGAACGTTCTCTGCCGTGTCGCGCACTGTCAAACTGTTAGTCGCTTCGTCAGGCACGACGATCGTCTGTGGACGTCCTACTGATGGCGGAATCGCTTGTTGGACCAGCGTGCGCGCGTCGTTCGGTTTCATGTTCGACAGGTAGAACGTGCGCAGCACGAGTTGTTGATACTGTGGACGACGCGCTTGATCCGCGACGAGGATCGTTCGCTTGCTGAGTTTCTGGAAAAAAAGTCCTTCCTGAAGAAAAACAAAATCGAGCGCTTGCGCTGTTGTAACGTCTTTCAGGTTGATATCGATTGGACGCGACTGTGTGAACGATTGCCGGTCGAAGATAACGTTGAGACTAAGTTGATCGGCAAGGCTGCGAATCAGCGTCTTGAGATCGCCGTTGTAGTTAATGATCCGCAGTTGCTGTGACGGCGGTGCGAAGTCTTGCGTCACACCAGGTCCCGACGAAGGTGTCGCACTGCCGATCTCGGGTTCGCCATTCTTCCCATGCCCGTTGCCGTTGCCATTCCCACTCCCGTCGGTCCTGCCTTCCTTCACGGCCTGCAAGCGAAGCATGCGCTCCATCTCTGACACAGCGAGCTCGTTCACCGGGTCGTACCCGTAAGCCTGCCGGAAGGCGTTGTATGCTCCAACGAAATCGCCACGCTCGGACAACGACCGGCCCTGCTGCATGTAGGTCTGAGAGGCATTGAAACTCGCGCGCCGGAAGTGGAGGTGATACTCCATATTCGACGGGTCAGCAGCCACCGCAAGGGTGAACTCCTGGGCCGCTTTGTCCCACTGCTGCGCCTTCTCATATTGCATGCCACGCTTGAAGTTCTTCTCGCCCTTTTTGGCAAAAGCCGTAACCGGCAGCGAGAGCAAGCAAGCGGCCAGAACGAAGGAGATTAGTGTTCGAGTTCTTGTGTTCATTCTCATGACTTTTTCGTCCGGAAGGTGGAAAGTTCAGCGACTCTAAATGGCGACCCTAATAATGCTACTGAGACGGCTAAGATGCAAGATCCGCGCTGCCGATTTCCTTACACGCGAACCCAAAATTTTGGTTCCCTTTAGCCAGCTACTTTTACGTCCAGTCGGGGGTTTTGAGTAATGACAGCGGGTAAAACTCCGAAATCCCTACTTTGTGCCGGTCAACTCTTCAACAAAGGTCACGCGATTTATCTCGTGCAAGGTCGAAATGCCGCTGAAAACCTTTTGCAGGGCCGACTCTCTCAGGCTTGTTAACCCTTCGGCTACGGCCGCCCGACGCACCTCTGAACCGGGTCGTCGCTCGACAATCATTTCGCGGATATTATCCGACAAATCCAGCAATTCGTGAATAGCAGTTCGACCACGATAACCGGTGTGGTTACACGCATCGCAACCGACATTCATATAAAAGGTGCGACCGGCATGTTCTTCTGGCCGCAGACCTGATTCGGCCAGTTCCTCGTCGCTTGGATGAAACGGCCGCTTGCAATACTGGCATAGCATGCGAATGAGTCGTTGCGCCAGCACGCAGTTGAGCGAAGAAACGAAGTTGTACGGCTCGACTCCCATGTTCAGGAATCGACCGATCACGTCAATAACGTTATTGGCGTGAACGGTCGTGAACACGAGGTGCCCTGTCAACGCTGACTGAATCGCGATCTGCGCGGTTTCCGTGTCGCGGATCTCGCCGACCATGATCTTGTCAGGGTCGTGACGCAGTATCGACCGAAGACCGCGATCAAATGTTAGACCTTTCTTCTCGTTTACTGGTATTTGTGTGATCCCGTGCAACTGATACTCAACCGGGTCTTCGATCGTGACGATCTTGTCTTCTTCGTTTCTAATCTCGTTCAAGGCAGCGTATAGCGTGGTTGTTTTACCGGAACCGGTTGGACCAGTCACCAGCACCATGCCGTACGGCTCAGCGATGTAACGACGAAACTTGCGCAAGTCATCATCCGAGAATCCGACCACGTGCAAATTGAGGTTGCGGAACTCTTCGTTGATCTGCTCTTTGTCGAGGATACGAATCACCGCGTCTTCACCGTGAATCGTCGGCATGATCGAAACGCGGAAGTCGACGTTGCGTCCTTTATAACGGACGCGGAAACGACCATCCTGCGGGATGCGACGCTCGGCGATGTCGAGCTCGGACATGACCTTGATACGCGAAATCAACGTCTGGTGATAGGCGAGATCGATCGGATCGACCTTCGCGTAGAGCGCACCATCGATGCGGTACTTGACCTGCACTTCCGTGTCGCGCGTTTCGATGTGGATGTCGGAGGCGCGCGATTCCATCGCGTTGTAAATGATCGTGTCGACGAGTTTGATGATCGGCGACATCTCGGAATCGGTCGCCAGACGATCAAGATCGAGCACTTCCTCGCCGTGCTCGGTTTCTCTAACAAGCGAGATACGAAAACCCGACGCCGCTTCCTGCAACACGCGCTGCGTCGTGTCGCTTTTTCGCAAAACGACTTCCACCGCACCGGCCGTCGCAACGTGCGGAATCACACGCGTACGCAACGTGCCCGAAACTTCGTCGAGACGCTCGAGATCGGTTGGATCCGCCATCGCGATGTGCAATCCCTTGCCGTCGCGTTTGAGCGGAACAAACTGGTGCCGGACCATCAGATCAACGGGCACTTCAGCAAACAGTTGATAGTCGATTGGTGATTCGCGATCGGGTGGCAGGAGATCGACGAACGGCAGACGATAACGGCGCGCGAGTTCCTTCGCCGCTTTCATCTCAGGCGGCTCATGGTCGCCGTTCTGATCGACGTTTTCGACAGGAGAGACCACCGGTTTAATGACGGGGTTCTCGTTCTCGGACCTTTGCTCCATAAACGCGTTCTGCCTGGGCCGTCATCGGGCCCCGGTGACTCCTGATCCACTCGATATCGATTGAATGATCGGCAGGTAGATTGCGAGGAGAATCGTCACCACTACACCGCCCATGACGACAAGAATCGCAGGCTCAAGCGTGGTCGTCAACTGCTCGAGCCGCACTTCGGATTCGGCGTCGTAAAAGACCGCAACTTCATCGAGCATCTCGCGCAAACTGCCGGACCGCTCGCCGATTCCAATCATGTCAATCGCCAGCAGCGGCATCCACCCCGCTGACTCCAAACTTTCCGTAAACGAACGCCCCTCGCGAATCATCGGCAGAATCGACTCGCTGCGGCGCCGCAGTTCCAGATTCGTAATTGATTCAGACGCGATCTCCCACGATTCGACGAGTGTGATACCGCCGGCTAATAACGTCGCCAACGATCGCGTCGCCTGTGCAACGGACAATTGCACCGCCAGGCTTCCGGCCAGCGGTATCCTTAGAATCAAAGCGCTAATCTGGAGTTTGCCGCGAGGTGTCCGCGACCAGATAAAAAGTAAGATTGACCCGCCGATGACGAGTGGCGCAAACCAGAACACGTTTGTTTGCATCCAGCGCGAGAGTCCGACGACGATTTGGGTTACCGTGGGCAGTTCGTTACCAAAGTTCGAAAAAAGGTCCGACATTCGGGGCACGACATAGATCGTCAGGAAGATCACCATACACGCCGACGCAAACAACAGAAACAGTGGATAAGCGAGTGCGCCGCGAATCTTTCGTCGCAGCGCAACGTTACGTCGCATGTAGTTGACGTAGCGGCTCAGTACTTCGTCGAGCGCGCCCGATCGTTCGCCCGCGAGAATCGAAGCGGTATAGATACGCGGAAAGATCGGACCCTGCGAGGCGAAAGCCTCCGACAACGCAGCGCCGCCGCGAATCTGTTCTTCAACGCTGCCGAGGACGGTCCGCAATTTCGCTGACGCTGCGCGCTTGCGCAGCATCGAGATCGCCTGAAGTATCGGAATACCAGCGCGAACAAGAGCGGCGAGTTGTTGGTTGAAGAGGAGAAAATCGTTGGCTTTGACTCGTGGGTGCCCGCCGCCGCGGCCAAAAGCCGTAAGCGCTGTGACACCTGAGGTCTTCGGCGGAGTAACGTTGAAAACGCGAAAGCCTTCACGTTCGAGGCGCGCTCGCGCTTCGTGAATGCCCGAAGCCTCGATGGTGCGCGTCACCACCTCGCCTCCCGGCGTACCTAATCGACAAATAAACTCAGCCATAGTTAGGAAATAACACTTCCGAGTGAGCCGGGAGTATATCACGCGGGTCTTCGCCGGAAGTTGCAGCGCGTCGACAAACAATTGGCTTTGGTACTTTTTTTCACGCCTTCTCGCGTTCTTAACTGGGAACAAATGACGGTGAAGTTTTAAGGAGATCTATCAGTGACAGCGTTTCAACTAAACCCGGAGGACGCTGCGGGCTTCGACGATGCGATGAGTGCAATGACCGCAGTTTTGAACGAAAAAGTCACATCGCTTTACGACTTCTCGCGGTTCGATAAGATCGTCGAGGTGGGTGGCGGGCACGGTGGGTTAATTACTTCGATCCTTAAAGCCAATCCGCGGGCGTTTGGCGTCTTGTTCGACGCCGAGGAAGTAATCGCGGGTGCACGGCCGAAACTCGAAGCGGCTGGGATCGCAGACCGGTGCGCAACTATTGCCGGCGATTTCCTCAAGTCGGTTCCGGCCGGCGGCGACGCCTACATCATGAAGTGGATCATCCACGATTGGGACGACGCCCGCGCGATTCGAATTCTCAAGAACTGCCGCAGCCAGATGCCCCAAAACGGTCGAGTGATCATCATCGATTGCGTCGTTCCCGAAGGTAACGACCCTGACTTTTCGACATTCTCCGATCTGAACATGCTCGTGATGACCGGCGGAAAAGAACGGACCGCGAAGGAGTTTGACGAGCTTCTAGCCGCCGCAGACCTCCGTTTCCTCCGCGTGATCCCCACCGAGCTACCGACCAGTATCATCGAAGCGGAACCCCGCTAGTCAGCGCGCAGAAATAACTTGAAATCCGTCTTCCCTTAACCGTTTACAAAGGGAACACGGATGTCCTAGAATGACCGTGCCAACACCGATAATGAAACGCGCGCGGCCGTCTCCCCGCAAACTTTTCAAGTCCCGGAAGTCAGTATCGGGCATCACTCGTTCCCTAGCGAGCATCTGTGTTGACAGTTCCCTTTCTACGACCCTGACCGGTGTTAAAAACTTAGACGCATGTAACCGGGGGTGAGATGTATTTTCCGACTCGTTACGCCACCAAGTTGGCAGCAGCAGCCTTGTCGCTGGTTGCGGTGACGTTTGGGTTCACGCTGATAGTAAACAGTCAGGAACCCACTCAAAAGAAGCCAACGCCTGGAGACGAAAAGGCGACGAACGCCGCGCCGGCCGATCCTGCGCCAACAGCAAAGCCAAGTCCAAGGCTCGGCAAGGAACTCGATGAACGTACGATCGTTACCAACACCGATCTGATCACCCTGACGGTCACGGTAACCGACACTTACGGTCGCTACGTTTCCGGTTTGAGCAAATCCGCGTTCGCCATCTACGACAATAAGCAACAACAGGAAATCACCCACTTTAGCGACGACGACTCGCCAGTTTCGGTAGGCGTCATTTTTGACGTCTCCGGCTCCATGAGCGGCGATAAAGTCAGACGCGCTCGCGACGCTCTGGCCAAGTTCATCCAAACCAGTCATGACTCCGATGAGTATTTCCTGATTGCCTTCAATTCGCGCGCACAGTTACTGAACGACAGAACGCGCGACGGCGACGCAATTCTAAACAGGCTGACGTTCGTTGAAACCAAGAGCCAGACGGCGCTCTACGATGCCTGCTATCTCGGGGTCGAAAAGGTTCAGCGCGGGGCACACCCCAAACGCGCCCTTCTTTTGATCAGTGACGGCCAGGACAACGACTCACGTTACACATTCAATGAGCTCCGGAAGCTTCTGAAGGAATCTGACGTGACGCTCTATGCAATCGGGATTTTGAGTGGCAGCGACGCCGGCAGTTCCCTCGGCATGGAGGGACAAGGGATTCTGGACGAGTTATCCGGTGTTTCCGGCGGCAAGGCGTTTTTCCCGCGGTCGGCCGCTGAAATGGACGATATCTTTGAACAAATCGCCCTGGAGTTGCGACACCAGTACTCGATCGGCTACAAACCGGAGACGTTTGTAAACGACGGTAAGTGGCACCGGGTGAAGGTGAAAGTGACTGCGCCACGTGGTTTGCCGCGCCTGTTTACTCGGTATAAGGAAGGATACTACGCCACATCGGGAGCCCGTTAAGTCTATCTGCCCGCGCCCGGCAACGCGGAATTGACTCCCCTGCATCTGTTTACGTGTGCGTCTAGTGTCCGCATATCAATGCGACGCTGGTTGCCCCAGCATCGCCCACTTGTCGGTGTGAAACGCTCTATTGACGCTCCCGTCCCGATCTCGGGTCCGAGGAGCGTTTCGTGTGATGAGGAGTTTCGGATTGGTTCGTAGTTTAAACGTGCGACGTGCGGCGATTCTCGGAACGTTCGCATTACTTATTTCAGTATTCGTGTTCGGCGCGGATGTCGAAGGCCAGGATCGTCCGCGAAGCACGGCGCCCGCAACGCCGGCTGCCAGTCCGAGCCCGACTCCAATCCCGCAACCTCAACGTCCCGGCGGTCGAACCGCCCCGACACTGGGCGAACCACCTCCGGTACCTAAACTCAAGCCAACGCCCACGCCAACTCCACCGCCCGAGATGGACGAGGGCGACATTCTCAGAATCAACGCCGACCTGGTCCAACTTCATGTTCGCGTGATCGATCGCAACAATCGTCCGATCAACAACGTGACCCAAAACGAGTTCCAGGTGTTCGAAGATGGCGTGAAGCAACCCATCGAATACTTCACTCGCGAGGAAGTGCCAATCAGCTATGGCCTCGCGGTCGATACTTCGGGCTCGCTGCGTACGCAACTAGCAACGGTACTCGAAGCCGGCAAGACGATCATTAACGCCAACAGACCGGGCGACGAAACGTTTCTTGTGCGGTTCGTCGGTCGTGATAACACTGAAACCGTCCAGGATTTCACCGCGAGCAAAGAAGCGCTGGCGGACGCGCTCGACAATATGTACACCGAAGGCGGCCAGTCAGCGGTTGTAGATGCCGTTTATCTGTCGGCCGAACACGTCGCCGAGTACAAGAAGGGTGATGACAGTGATCGCCGTCGAAGGGCGCTGATCGTTATCACCGACGGAGAGGACCGGAACAGTTACTACAATCAGGAACAACTCTTCGCGCGGCTTCGCGAAGAAGATGTGCAGATCTTCGTGATCGGGTTTGTCAACGAGTTGGACAAAGAGGCGGGACTGATTCGTAAGAGCCCGCGACAGAAGGCCGTCAACCTGATCAACAGGCTCGCTTCGGAAACTGGTGGCCGCGCGTTCTTTCCCGAGTCGCTTTCCGAGTTACCACAAATCGCTAACGAGATCATTCGCGATCTCCGCACGCAGTACGTGATTGCCTACAATCCGACAAACAAAACGTCTGATGGCACATTTCGCACCATCAAAGTCACCGTCGATCAAGCTTCCGGCTCTGATAAGCGGATCGCGCTAACTCGCAACGGACGTCTCGCTCGCAGAGACGGCGGACCCGGCGGACCGAAACCTCCGACCGTGCGATTGCCTGCTACAGGCGTGAAGAAACCGTAAACAGTTTCCATTTGTCACTTGACGTTTGTCATTTGTCATTTAGGAACTTCTCGCGCGCTCAAGTGAAAAATGTGAAATGACAAAGGGAAAATGGTAAATGACTACGGTTTCTTCTTTTTGTACTTCCTGCCGTGACTTGTTGTGGCTTCCTCGATCGAGTGGGTCGCGGTGAGGTTCTCGTCTTTCTTCGCGAGTTGAATCAGCTTCAGATAGTAATTCCGTAACACCGCGATCTCGGCTTCACTTAAATCTTCAACGTCGATTAGCCGGTTGCTTGCGCCGTCCATCGCCGCCACGATTTCGTTCAATTTCAGATGGATGGCGACGGCGTCTTTGTTCTGTGTTCGTTGAATCAGAAACACCATCAGAAAAGTAACGATGGTAGTTCCCGTGTTGATGACCAGTTGCCACGTGTTGGAAAAACCAAAGAGTGGTCCAGTTACGGCCCAGATCACGATCACCGCCAACGCGACGATGAACGCGTACGAGGTTCCGCTGGCCCTTGTGGCGTGATAGGAGAACCTCTCGAGTAAATCCGGCCTCTTGGTTGTTCGCGCCATCGCTAACCTCCCTGGGCTATGACATCACTCCTTTGGCCGCACCGATCCGCTGATCTTCTTGCGCGTCGTTTCGCCTGTGTGCAGAACGGGAAGGCCCTCGTCCACGTCTGAATGAGGTTGAGCAATGACGTGCGTCGCCACGACTTCGCCGACTCGTTTCCCTGCCGCCGCCCCAGCATCGACCGCGCTACGGACCGCCGCGACGTCGCCGCGCACAATCGCCGTCACCAGACCTGCGTCGATCTTTTCCCAACCTACCAGACGAACGTTTGCGGATTTAACCATTGCGTCAGCCGCTTCGATCATCGCTACCAGTCCGCGACATTCAACCAATCCGAGTGCTTCTGGCATCAGCCGACTCCTTTTATCTGTGTGCTTTTTGTAAATCCGTGTTACTGAAAACACGGATACAAGTCAATTCCTCAGAGAGTGGATGGGCGCGGGAATGCGGCCACCACGACGAATGAAGACGTCGGAAGAAAAAGCGCTGACCGGCATGATCGGCGCACTGCCTAATAGACCACCAAAATCTACCATGTCGCCGACGTCACGACCTGGCACTGGAATGACTCGCACCGCGGTCGTCTTGTTGTTCATCACCCCAATGGCCATTTCGTCGGCAATTATCGCGGCGATCGTTTCGGCGGATGTCGAACCCGGAACGGCAACCATGTCGATCCCCACTGAACACACGCTGGTCCATGCTTCCAGTTTTGCAAGCGACAACGCGCCGACTTGCGCAGCTTCGATCATTCCCGCGTCTTCCGATACTGGAATAAACGCCCCACTCATACCGCCAACCGATCCGCTGGCCATCGCGCCGCCTTTTTTCACGGCGTCGGTAATCAACGCTAACGCGGCCGTCGTCCCATGTGCGCCTGCACGTTCAAAACCCATGGCTTCAATGATGTTTGCGACCGAATCACCCGGAACGGGGGTCGGCGCGAGCGAGAGATCGATGATGCCAAACGGGAGTCCCAAACGTCGTGCCGCTTCGCGACCGACCAGCTCACCGGCACGCGCCAGCTTGAACGAGAGTTTCTTGATCGTCTCGGCGAGATCTTGCAGCGGCAGGTTGCGATCGGCGTGCCGGACTGCGTGATGGACCACACCGGGGCCGGATACGCCGACGTTAATTACCGCCTCCGCTTCACTGATGCCGTGAAACGCGCCCGCCATGAACGGATTGTCCTCGACCGCATTCGCGAAACAGACAAACTTCGCGCACGCGACTCCGCCTTCTTCTCGAGTTCGCTCAGCAGCGTCCTTGATTATTCTGCCGATATGGCCCACGACGTCCATGTTGATGCCCGCTCGCGTAGTCGCGGCGTTGACGGAAGAGCACAAACGTTTTGTATTCGAGAGTGCTTCCGGGATCGAGTCGAGAAAGCGTCGTTCTGATTGCGTCGTGCCTTTTTGGACGAGGGCCGAATAGCCGCCGATAAAATCGACACCTACTGTTCCCGCAGCGTCGTCGATTGCACGGGCCAGGACAACCGGATCGCCTTTCGCGCCTTCGGTGAGCAACGCGATTGGCGTGACCGAAATGCGTTTATTGGCGACCCTGATGCCAAACTCGTCGCCAATCTCGTCAACCGTTCGCACGAGTCGCGACGCGACGGTGCGAATCTTGTCGCCGGCCTTCTGGGCGATCGTGTTAATTGAGTCGCTGCTGCAATCGAGCAGGTTGAGACCGAGCGTAACGGTGCGCACGTCGAGATGCTCCATCTCGGTCATCGCGACGGTTTGAAGAATTTCTGCCTGCGTGTATTCCATCGTTTACCCGAGCACTTTGCTGAGGATCACCAGCACAATGAACAGCAGAAACAATACAGCAGCGACGAGGAGAAAACGCAGACTCGGATCGTACGCTGCCTGATCGATAACCACGCTGGAGACGTGCCGGATCCTCTCCACGCGCTCGCGCACGTTTTCGGCAACTCCGTGAAGTGCGGCAGGACTCGGATTTGAACTCGGATGAATCACTTGAGTGGGAGCGGTTTGCGAAGCCTGTTGCGATGGCGACTCGTCATCGGCCGTCGCCACTGTATGCAAGGCCTGAGTGGGAGCAGTCTGCACGTCGCCTGTCGCCTGGTATCTTCACGATCGGATTGCCACACTGCGGACAGAACGCTGCCGACTTGCGCACGGAAACTCCACAGGCGGCACAACGACGGGCGATTTCAGGTTCCGACATAAAAGAAGATTTCGAATTGCGAATTTCGAATTTCGAATTTACTTGCGAAATGCGAATTTCGGATTGTAGCAAGTGTCATCGCTTCACGAAATTCGCAATTCGCAATCCGCAATTCGAATTCGCAAGTCAGACCCGATGCATGGCATTAAACAGGTCTTCGCGCTGCGCGTAGATGCGCACGCCGAGTTGTTCACCGGCGCGGCGTAATCAATCTTTGAGTTCGGCCGTGTTTTCGCGCGCGCGTGACGCGTCGGCGATGATCACCATCGCAAATTTTCCCTGCACGACAGTTTGATTAATGTCGATGATGCTGCAACTCGCCTCGGCCAGGATCTGCGAAACACCGGCGACGATCCCCGGATGGTCCAACCCAAAGACGGAGATGATCAAACGCGCGGCGGATCCTTCAGTCGCTCCACTGGGCGAAGCACTCGACGAAACTGCCGCACCCGAAGCGTTGACCTCGCGATAGATGTCCGTGACCAACTGTTCCACCATCTGTTCGTCAGCACCCGCACCCAAGCGCTCGTAAACCGCGCGAGTGATGCGATAAATCAAATCTTCATTGGCCATGGGGAAGTTGTTCGTGATGAGTAGTCAAGCGTTGCGAATTGCGTGAATGCGCAATTGCGAGATTGCGAAACTGCAAAACTCCTCAAGCCAGCAATTTCCGCAATCCCGCAATTTTCGCAATCCCGCAATTCCCTAGGGGCGTCCATTCTCCTGCGCGAGGCGGCGCGCTGCTTCACGCATTTCATCCGAAATAGTCTCGTTGATGTCCACCCGATCGACGATACCGACCACCGCCGCTTCAATCGACATGTCCTGGTTTCCGATAGCCGTTCGAGCAGCCTTACCGAAAGCACACATGACCATCTCGCCGGTCCCGGCGCCCAGTCGATCGGCTACGACGACTATGTTTCGGTTTGGTTCTTTATCGAGATCGTAAGGATGGACAATCAGAAACCTGACGCCTTCGAGATCGGGCGTCTTCTTGGTGGACCAAACAGTGCCTACTACTTTTCCCAGAAACATTATTATTTTCCATTGGTCATTTCACAGATGCCAAATGATAAATGACCAATGACTCAGACTTTCGCGAATACCTCCGCTGGTTCACCGAGGTCACGGGCGGCAGGGGTGATTATCGTCTTTGCGTTTATATAAATCTTTTCACCCTTCTGGATCGCGCGCCGCACGTCGTCCTCGCTGACAAAATCGATAGCTGCTTTGTTGCCGTTGCTGGAAGTTGTTGGCTTCGGCTTGCTTACCGGATCGTTCACTGGTGCAGCGACTGGCGGAGGTGCTGGCGCGGTGTACATACTCCCGGCTTCCGGTTCGATCTCCGGCCTCGGTAATGGCGAAGCAGACGGTGCGGGCGCTTCGACACGTTTTCCGGCGAGGAAGCGATCGACTATCGCAGCGATCTCCTGGCGATCGATCTTGCCGCCCGCGATCGCCGGCTCATTCGCAGGCGCGGTCGCGGTCGTAACCGGCTGAACGCCAACTGCCGGACGTGCACTCTTCACCGGACGAGTTTCAAATGCAACTCGCTTGATGTCCATCAAGTGCAACGGCGACACGTTGTCAGACGTGACGTTGCCACCCCACGAACCACAACCAAGCGTCATCGACGGCGGCAGCGCAGTCGAAAAACCAATCGCGCCATGCGTCGTCGGCGTGTTGACCGTGATGCGTGACGCAGGCATTTCGGAACCAAACTTCACCGCTGCCTCACGGGAGCGGGTGTGAATGCCGGCCGTATGGCCCATGCCTCCGTAACCGAGTATCTGCTGACTCAGTTGCGCACACGCTGATAAACCGTCCGTCACATAGAACGCGAGGATCGGCGAGAGCTTTTCCATCGACAGCGGATAATCACGGCCCACTCCGGCGACGTCTGCCATCAAACATCGCGTTCCCGGCGGAACAGTCAGCCCTGCCATCTTTGCAATCACTTCAACCGACTTGCCGACGATCGCTGGATTCAACGATCGTTGCGGAGTGGCGACAACCTTCGCGAGTTGGTCGGCTTCCGCCGCAGATAGAAAATGCGCGCCCTGGAGTTTGAACTGTTCGCGCACTGCCTGTTCGACCGGCGCATCGCAAACTACCGCTTGCTCCGAAGCGCAAATGGTTCCGTTGTCGAAACATTTTCCAGTCAGAATGTCTTGTACGGCTTTCGGTACATCGGCAGTTCGCTCGACGCAAACAGGTACGTTGCCTGGTCCAACACCGAATGCGGGCTTACCTGACGAATACGCAGCGCGGACGAGGCCGATTCCTCCAGTCGCAAGAATCACTGCCGTCTGCTTGTGCTTCATCAGTGTTTCGGTGCCTTCGATCGTCGCCGACGTCATGCAACCGATTGCATCAGCCGGCAGACCTTCTTTGACACCAGCCTCGCGCATGACGCGCGCGGTTTCGTTGATGCACTTCGCCGCCGATGGATGTGGCGATAGGACCACCGCGTTACGCGATTTGATAGCGATCAGGATTTTGAAAATTGCGGTCGAGGTTGGATTAGTGGAAGGTATGATGCCCGCTACTACACCGCGTGGGCTGGCGATCTCGACTACATCTTTCGACTCGGAAACAACTCCCTTGGTGCGCAGTCCGCGAAAGTAGTTCCACACGTCTTCGGCTGCGAACCGATTTTTCTCTCGTTTATCATCGGGAACGCCAAAACCAGTTTCCTCAACAGCCATTGCTCCAAGCCGCGCAGCCTCGCGCAACGCCGCTTTCGCCATGGCTTCGCAAATACGATCGATCTTTGCCTGATCGAATTGGGCCACTTCGGCCTGGGCGCGATGCGCTGCCTCGACCAGATCGCGCGCCTGCTGTACGGAAACTAGATCCTTATCTACTGACATAATAAAACTCCGAACTTAGTGCTTCGTTCTTTGTTCTTTGTTCGCTAAAGTAGGCTCAGGGTTGAATCGCACTGTCCACAAGCGAGCAAAGTACAAAGCACTAAGAACAAAGCACTACCTTGCTCGTTCTTTACTCGCCTCGCGCGATCCCGCACCGAGCGAACGGCCTTGATCTCCCTGACCGAGCTGCCCGCGTGCGCCACCACCTTGCAGGGACTGCTCATCGGGGCTCAAACCGGTGCGACCATTCACGGGAAGCACGCGCTCGACTTCGGCATGCGGACGCGGGATCACATGCACGCTGATCAACTCGCCGACCCGTCGCGCAGCCGCCGCACCTGCGTCCGTCGCAGCTTTCACCGCGCCGACATCGCCGCGCACGAAGATCGTCACATAACCTGCTCCGATATATTCTTTGCCGAGCAGTTGTACATTCGCTGCTTTGACCATCGCATCGGCGGCTTCCACTGCACCCACGAATCCTTTGGTCTCAACCATTCCGAGTGCTTCCATCGGCATCTCTTGATCCTCACTTTGTAATTGTAGAAATTAAAACTGACTGTTACCGGTTCATTGATTGGCCTCAACGTACCACCGAGAGCGACAAGAAGCAAGAGAAGATAACCTAAAGTTTGACACCGTTTAGCAGCGCAGGCTATAGTGCCGAAAAAGTGGGAGTATGTACGCATTACATACTAGCGGCAGTCCAACCGACCCAACGCCAGGAATGAGCGATTGGAGATGGCAGCAAGCATAGGCGAACAATTGCGACTCGCTCGCGAGGAGCGCGGTATTGGCCTGCGCGAGATCTGCGATCAAACCCGAATCTCAGTCCATTATTTAGAAGCAATTGAAGCGAATGATTACAAACGCCTGCCCGGAGGTGTTTTTAATCGCTCCTTTATAAAGGCCTACGCGAAGTGCGTGGGCTACGATGAACGCGAAGCGATTGAAGGTTACACGCGGTACCTGCGCGAGCACGGCGACAGCTCCGACGACGTCAACACCACGCCAATGCATTCCAAGGTCTACACTGACACGCCGGCTACACGTTCTCCTCTATTAACTGTGTTCCTGGCGGTTCTGATTTTGGCTGTGCTGACCGCCGCCGCACTCGCGGCGCTTTACTGGTTTCAAAAACGCGCTGAGAACCGCGTCCCGCAGAATCACGAATACTACGCTTCTATGTATAATGGGCGTTCATCAACAATAGACAATTCAGAGCTAACGGCAACGAACCAGGAATTATTAGCCAGACATGATCACATCCGATATTTACGAAGGCTTGACCTTCGACGACGTATTACTAATCCCCGCACGTTCTGACGTTCTTCCTCACGAGACCGACACCGCCACACAATTTACTCGCAACATCCGTTTGCAGATTCCACTGTGCTCGGCCGCAATGGACACAGTGACCGAAGCATCGCTTGCGATCGCGCTCGCGCAACAGGGTGGCATCGGCGTCATTCACAAAAATCTCAGCGTCGAACGGCAGGCGGAGGAAGTCGACAAAGTTAAACGATCGGAGTCGGGAATGATCGTCGATCCGGTCACGATTCGACCCGATCGACCGGTGCGCGAAGCTTTGCAGGTGATGGAGCGATTTCACATCAGCGGCGTGCCGGTCGTAGATGAAACCGGACACCTCGTCGGCATCATTACCAATCGCGATCTTCGTTTTGAAACACGGTTCGACATTCCCGTGGCGGAAGTGATGACAAAACAACCGCTTGTCACGGTTCCAGTTGGCACCACGCTGGATCAGGCGAAGGCCGTGTTGCAAAAACACCGGATCGAAAAACTGCTCGTCATCGACGACGACAAACGCATTAAGGGATTGATCACCGTCAAGGACATTCAAAAGGCGATCAAGTATCCCTCGGCGGCGAAAGACAACCTCGGCCGCTTGCGCGTCGCGGCCGCGATCGGCGCCACTGGCGATTACGAGGAACGCGCTGATGAATTGGTAAAAGCTCGCGTTGACTGTCTGGTTATCGACACGGCGCACGGACACTCTTCACGCGTCATCAACGCAGTGCGAGATATCAAGCGTCGACATCCTGAAACCGATCTGATCGCTGGTAATGTCGGCACAACTGCCGGGGCGCAGGAATTGATTGACGCAGGAGTGGATGCGATCAAGGTTGGCATCGGACCGGGTTCGATCTGCACGACGCGTGTAGTAACCGGCGCCGGGGTGCCGCAAATAACCGCCATTTCAAGTTGTGTTCAGGCAGCACGCAGCACAGGCGTGCCGGTCATTTCCGACGGCGGCGTGAAGTTTTCCGGCGATGTTGCTAAGGCAATCGCCGCGGGCGCGGACGTGGTGATGATTGGATCGTTGTTTGCGGGAACGGAAGAGGCGCCTGGCGAAGTGATCTTGTTTCAGGGTCGTTCGTTCAAGAGCTACCGGGGAATGGGATCGATCGGCGCCATGCGCGAAGGTTCCCGCGATCGGTACGCCCAGGACATGACGGCGAGTGAGTCGAAACTGGTGCCCGAAGGCATCGAGGGTCGAGTTCCTTATAAAGGAACGCTCGCTGACATGGTGACGCAACTCGTAGGCGGACTCCGATCCGGCATGGGTTACACTGGTTGTCACACGATCCGCGAATTCCAGGAGCAGACTCGCTTCCTGCGTATCACGTCGGCCGGCTTGAAAGAGTCGCACGTTCACGACGTGATCATCACGAAAGAGGCGCCAAATTACCGGTTGGAGTAACTGTGAAGATCCGTGGGAGCACGCAAGGCAACGCTAATTTCAAACCCCAGGACCGGACGCTATAACTCGCGCCGTATTCCCATCGAGCACATCGCTTCTCTTCTAAGATCGCGTGGTGTTGAGGTCGATTTGAGACCGACCACCGCGCCTCATGACGCCACTCAGATCGCAGCGCGCGCCGCGCGGAATGGATCGTCGGAGATCATCGTCGCCGGCGGCGATGGGACCATCAACGAAGTCATTCAGGGGGTCGCGGGAACGAAAGCCCGTCTGGGCATCATTCCTCGCGGAACGGCGAACGTGCTTGCGCGTGAGCTTGGTCTGCCATTGGACGAACAGGAAGCAGCAGTAATTGCTGCGCGTGGTAACTCGCGACGCATTCATCTCGGTCTCGCGATCGATGAGACGAATAACGTCAGCCGTCACTTTGCGCTCATGGCTGGAATCGGTCTCGACGCCTCGATCGTGCGTCATGTGCGACCGAGGTTGAAAAAGCGAATCGGTAAAGGTGCGTTCTGGATTTCAGGGTTGAGTCATCTCGCATCGTGGAGTCCGCATCCGTTCAAGTTGGAGATTGATGGACGTGAGTACACGGCTACGTTTGCGGCTATCGGAAAAGCGCCGCGGTATGGTGGGGATCTTGCGATCACGCCGGAAGCGCGATTAGACGAGCCCGAATTCGAGGTTTGTATGATCGAAACGTCGAACCGGTTTCGTTATTTACGCTTGTTGTCGTCTGCGATGCGGGCGGGGATGCCGCGTGATAACCCGGCAGTGAAGTTCATCAAGACAAACAAAGTTCGCGCTTTTGGTAACTCGCAGGTCCAAATTGATGGCGAATTAATCGGGTCGCTGCCAATGCGCTTCGAGATCGCTCCACACTCCCTCGAGGTGATTGTGCCTTAATTCCGTGTTCCTCTTAACCAGGCGTTTCTGAGTGCTTTCTGCTCGGGAGTTGCACCTTGGTTCTCTTCAATTCGGTACTCAAACCGCTCCACTTCTTTTAGAACTATGTTCGTCTTGATCATTCTTCGATCTCGTTTTACGGTGACTGGGATTGATTCGCCTCGCTTGTGACGCGCCAGCGTCTTCAACCAGTCCTTCGTCATCTCGCCGCCTGCGATTGAAACAATCCAGTCACCTGCGCTGAGTCCGGCCTCTTCTGCCGGCGAACCGTTGCGCACGTTCTGAATGATCCCGAAACGATCGTAAAACTCTATCGACAACCCGGCGTCAAACGGCTCGTTAGCCTGCGTCTTCACTAATCGCAAACCGACGTAACTGAACGCTTCCTCGTATGGCAACACTTCGACGCTGCGCACGTAACGTTTGAAGAAATCTGTGAAGTCCGTTCCCGAAACCTGCGACACCATTCGCTCGAGATCTTCCGTTTGATAACCACGCCCGCGCAGGTAGTAACTACTGTTCGGACTTTTCAGATAAAACTCGTCATACATCCGGCGCATCACGTCGTCGAGCGACGCGCGCCCCTTGGTGCGGCCACGGACCAGTAGGTCCATCACCATTCCGATGAGTTCGCCTTTCGGGTAATAGCTGATCGCCGTGTTGTGCAGATTGGTCAACTGCGCGTGCGGAGCGTCGTCGATGAACGGCGCCGACAACGACGATTCTTCAGCGCTCATCAATTGGCTGCCTTGCGCGCTCTCAACGCGCCCGATTGTCTGTGCCTCTCGTTCGAGGAACTTCTTGTCGTTCCAGATGCCCGCGCGCCGCAACATCAGATGACCGTAGTAGTTTGTGAAACCCTCGGCGACCCATAATCCGCGCGTGCGCAACGATCGAGTGAAGTCCCATGGTCCAAGTTCCTCGGGACGGAGACGCTTCACGTTCCATACGTGAAAGAACTCGTGGGAAACCGTGCCGAGTGTAGCCTCGTACATACCCGGTTCGCCGAGCGCGCCGGGTTCTATGATCTGCGTCGACGTCAGATGCTCCATTCCGTCGCCGGAACGATCGTCGGCAGCGTAGTGGAGAAGGAACGTGTATTCGTTAAATTCCGGCGCGCCCCACATCGCGATTTGCGCGCGCACGATCTTTTCAATGTCTTTGACCAGCGAAGGGCGCTTGCCACCTTCCGCACCAAACGAATGGACCACGACGTGATATTTCTTCCCATCGACTTCAAATGTCTCCTGCGTCCAGTCCGGCGCGATCTCGGTTGGGGTGTCGACCATGACGTCCCAGTTCGGAAAGCTCCACTCGGTTTGGCCCGCATGGTCCATGCGTCCGTTGACGATCTTCCAACCTGAGGGAGGTTGGATTGTGAGTTTTACTGGATCTGGTTTGTGGCCCACTACGTACATGAAGATGGAAGCGCCGTTGTAATTCGCATGTCGCTCGTCGAGTTGTGAAAAGGTGCCATCGAGATCGTTTCCGAAGACTCTGTAAGAAACGGAGACCGTATTCGATCCCGCTGGATCCACGCTCCACGTTTGATCGTCAACACGCGTGACACGGCCGTTGGCGCGAAACTCCTGGACGTTCTTCGCGAAGTCGAACACACCGTAACGTCCTGGTGACCATTTCGCCATTTGAAGTTGTAGCGGTTTCTTTCTTGATTCGTCCGTCAGTTCGATTGCAATCGCGACTTCGAACAGGTGCGACGTTGGTCGCGACATCGATAGTTTGTAAGTGATTGACCTTAGCGGTGGCTCTTGTTCCTGAGCACCGACAACGGCGCTCAGGATTGCAATCACCGCGAGTGCGACGATTGATTTGCGTGGACAAGCAGGCATGCGCGGATTATCTTACAGAAAAATGCCGGTAACCGAACGTCTTTATTATTTGGACTCACACCTGATCGAGTTTGAAGCTCGTGTTGTAGATGTCACTGAGCGTGTCAGTGGTTGGACTGCGATCGTTTTGAATCGCACGGCGTTCTATCCGACTGGAGGTGGACAACCGAGCGACACCGGAACACTTGATGGAATGCGCGTCGTGGAGTGCATAGACGATGGCGACCGCGGCGTGCTTCACGTCGTGCAGGGCACGACGCCTGCGCGCGATGCGATTGTTCGCGGTCGCGTGGACTGGTCCAGGCGCTTGGACCACATGCAACAACACACGGGCCAGCATATTCTGTCGCAAGCGTTCGTCACGCTGTTCAATGCGCCGACTCGCGGGTTTCGCGTGTTGGATACATCGTGCGAGATCGATGTCGAGTTGCTGGAGCCGACGACTGAGAAGATCGAACGGGCAGTCGAACTCGCGAACAATGTAATTTGGGAAGACCGGGCGATTACGATCCGCAATGTTAGGCCGGAAGAGGTGTCGGAACTCTCATTGCGCAAGGAACCTTCGCGTGAAGGCGAACTGCGGTTGATCGAGATCGATGGATTCGACCTGACGCCGTGCGGCGGGACGCATGCGTACCGCACGGGCGAGGTTGGGATGATTGTCGCCCGATCGTGGGAACGCGCAAAAGGTCTAACGCGAATCGACTTCGTGGCGGGTACGCGAGCGCTTGCTGACTATCGAAAGGCGAATCGAAGCGCTCGTGAAGTCGCGGCTTTGTTCAGCTCCGGCCGTGAGGACATACCTCACCTTGCCGCTCAGACTCTCGAGGAAAACAAAGAGCTTCATCGCCGGATCCGCCTGCTTGAAGAAATGGCGGCGGAAGTCGAGGCTGAAAAGTTATTAGCGACGGCTTCAGGTGGAATCGTATCGCGAGTATTTGAAGGGCGTGATGCAGAGTCGTTGAAAAAACTTGCGCAGGCTCTTATGTCAAAGCCCGGAACGATCGCATTACTCGGCTCCCGCGACAACGACACCGCGCGCCTCGTCTTCGCCCGCTCCGCTGTTTCATCTGGCGATATGAATTCGTTGATGCGCGAAGCCTGCGCGATGCTCGACGGCCGCGGCGGCGGCAAACCGGATCTCGCGCAAGGCGGCGGCAAAAATATCGAGCTACTAGACGAGATCATCACGCTCATCAAGTCAAAGCTAAGCTCGTAACAATCTGCGCGAACGCGCATCCTTGACACGATCACTTACGCTTCCTAATATGACACTCCGCGTGGGGCAGTAGCTCAGTTTGGCAGAGCGCCGCGTTCGCAATGCGGAGGTCAGGGGTTCGATCCCCCTCTGCTCCACCATTTGGTTTCAATCATTTACGGCTGCCCGTGCTGGCGGCCGTATTTCATTTGTGGCCAATTTGTGGACACTTTTTCGGGAACTCAGTTTAATCGCTTGAACCGCCGCGCGTTTCGTGTCCTCAACTGATCTTACATAACGCATAGTCACGCGAACATCGGAGTGGCCCAACAGTTGAGCGATCGTGAAAGCATCGCATCCGGCCTCGGCCAAGCGAGTACCGAAAGTCGCTCTGAGATCCTTCCATATTAATCCTTCGATACCGGCGAGTCGGCAGGCAGTGTGAAATCCCTTCTTCACTTCCCGCTGACGTTCGTCGTCGTCTTTAGGACTAACGAAAACGTAAGCATCAGGCCGCTTGTCCTTGCACAACTCAGCCAGTGTTTCTCTGACTTCATCGTTCATAGGAATGTCTCGCGGTCTGCCGTTCTTGGTCTTTCGCGCGGTGACGATGTTGCGAAGGAAATCGACTTGACTACGCTTCATTCTCAACTGTTCACCAAGACGCATCCCTGTACCGAGTGCGACGATCACGGCTGGCCTCAGGTGGGCGCGTGGCCCGCTGAGTTCGGCCATGAGTCTCGGTTCTTCTTCGGGTAGCAAATATCGGTAGCGAAGATTATCGAGCGGGAAAAGATCAACTTTGCTGCAAGGATTGAATTCAGCTTTGTCATACAGGACCGCAAGTGAAAATGCCGAACTGAGCAGGTTCAATTCACGATTGACCGTTGCCGGTTGTCGTGCTGTTCCCTTCTTGGTTGGCGTATTCATGCGATTAGTTTTGAACCTCTCGACTAGCTGAACTGAAATATCTCGCAACGCTTTTCCTTCGAAATGCGCTTTCAACATCGGGACCATATAGACATCATCGCGCCACGATTTTTTGTTGACCTTAGACCAGGATAGATAAACATCGTCGAGAAAATCTGAGAGAAGATCGGTTCCTTTTTGTTCGAGCTCGAACCGCTTCTCAAAGATCTCCTGCTTGATCTTACTTTCCGCTTGTTCTGCTTTCTGCTTCGTCCGTGCCTCGGGAATTGAGCCTCGGTAACGGACGCCACGCACTCGAAAGTAGTAATGCCAGTGCGTGCCTTTTCCACGTTTGTAAACAGACATCAGTTGTTCTCCATGAGGTTGCAACCACCAAGAGAACGCGGCGGATGGTAGCAGCATCGATCCCTCAAGTCATTAGTTATTTTCGTCGCGTCCACTCCAAAATTTCTTCGAGATCAAAGCGCAGAATACTTGAGCCGGGTGGCTTACGATAGGGGATGCGATTCTGGGCCACCATTTCGTAGATGGTGCGCGGTTTGACATTCAATAACTGAGCAACTTCGGACACTTTTAAGAGCTGTATCCGTTTTACTGCTGTAACTGAGTCGGTATGTGTAGTCATTGGTAAAACCTCAAAAAGCTTTGGGAGTGGTTCTAAATCAGCAACGCGGCGGCCAACTCGGCTTCCTCGCCTTCAACGGCAAGCTCGGCGGCTTACTTACATTCAAGCGAAGATGCTGTACCGCGATGGCTTCTATGAAGCGACGATCATGGTATCGCGCTCTATTGCTGAGATGATTTGTTATGATCGGCTAGATGGAGTGGCGCACCCATTCGGCAGTGTGCAGCAGATAGAGCGCAAGAGTTTCCGCGACCTAACAAAGTGGCTTTCTGCAAACGATCATCGAATAACGAAAACGGTTTTTGACAACTTGAACTCGCTTTATGACCTGGGGAACAACTATGTCCATCCTAAGGCTGGGCAAAATGCAAAAGACGATTCCTTGAAAGCGTTACATTTAATTGGCGAATCTGTCTTTGAAATATATGGGGTGAAGTCGTTTGATGAGATGATTGGGCGGACGGTTAGAACGCCATATACCGACTATCCTGATATATGTAGTGGGACTAACTTCCTTTTAACCGCCTTCACGTCACCAGAAGCGGCGAAGGAACATACTCGGCGTCACCGTTCGACAAAAGCTTGAATCTTTCCTGCGGCAATTAATGAAACGCTACAAACTCTCTTTGGAAACTAAATCAAGTCTCTTACGCATTTGCATTTTCTCTCCTATCCATCCTGGAGGTTCTGTCCAATCATAGAAATTGCCATCGTAACCTAAGATCGCCAAGAGAGTCTTGCCGACGAATGTCATCAAAAATACATACTGTTCCCACTCTGTACCCTGACTTGGATGAAATGCCATACGATGAACAAGTTCATTCCGAATCTCGACAAACCTTCTGCGCTCTGAGCTGTTTATTCTCAAGCGAATACTCTTGCACAACTCAGCCAATGCTCGGCTGAAAGGATACCAATTAAAACCTTGAGCATGCTTTGCCATCAACTCGATCTTTTCAGTTTCGACTTTAGGAAAGATTGTTCGTAATACCCACTCGACGAACCTGATTATGCTTTCCTCATGCTGCTGATATTTGGTCGGGTTTATCAAGTACACTCTATTCCGTTGAGTCAAATACCTCCCTTTCAGATGCTCCATTACTATAGCCATTTTCAATGCGCGAAATTCCAAGAAGTCAACTTCCACTTTCGCATCTGTGTAAGCATCTATGGCCTTGCGCAGTTCCCATTGTTGCTCACAACGCGTCAAGGCAGCGTAGGTCGTGCTTATAAAGTCCAAAGTGTCTTGGGCGGGAAGCAGTCCAATAAGATGTAGAGTACCGTAAGGTTTTGTAACGGCATTTTTGTGAAAGCTCTCAAATACTTGGCCTGCAATCGTCGTGACCTCATAACCAATCCACTCGACACGACAACCGCGGGCCAATGTAAAAAGCAGGCACAGACGCATCATCAACTGCAAAATAGTATCCCGTTGCTCAATAGAATCTGCTCTGACTAAAGCCTCACAGGTTACATCCACCTGAATAGCTTTTAGTCCACCTACAATTTGGTCATAGGAAGCTACTCTGTGGACTGTGACCGTGAAACCATCCAAAGTTTGTGAGTGTTCTTGACCTAGGCTGCCTATCGTTAGATTCGTAATGAAGAACTTGAACGTCACTGGGCCTTCCGGAAAAGCGCCATTAGAAACAGTGAGTTCCTTGCCCAATAACAGAATTTCCTCTGAAGCGCCTTTTGTGGAAGAACTGATTCGGGTGGAAACGGCGAGCAGTTGTTGAAGATCCAAGTGCGTGCCATCGTCAGTTGTGCCGGAAAGAGACTCCACTTTCTGACCGACATCAATTGAAAAGTCCGAGGTCAGAATTTCGCACGATGCATACAGCCGGCCATCAGAGAGTTGGGCCACCTTGAAGTTACAATTCAACTCCCTGTTGTTCCCAAAACATAATTTGCCAGAACCCGAATATGTGCGAAAGATTTTTCCAAATTCGCTAAGATCGATCACGTTTTCCAAATGTCCCACGATTTACCTGCAATCAGAGTAGGCTGGCGTTATCGTTCCAATTTCTTTCGCCTTACCTCATATGCCGCAATCCTACTAAAAGATGTTGGACGCTTAATTTCATCCTCATGAGCGTGATTCAGCGAGTATCGAAGAACGCCTTCAGTGCTCGGCCGATTTTAAATCCAGTGCCAGTCAGAACAAACAATACGCCGCCATCGTGCTTCGCAAGTCTGCGGGAACAAAGGGATTCGAGAGCCTCGACATACGTGGCCGCAACAGCCGTATCCAATTTGTCCCAGAAGTGCCGTGGACCTATCGAAACCCAACTCCCCATTTCATCTGATGACAGCACATGGATGTCACCTGTTTCGGCAGCATAGATCAACAGATCTAGCTCTTCCTGCGAGAACGTTGCATGAGTCGGATCAAGAGACGTTGCAGTCGCTGCGAGTCTGGCAAAGGCCTCAGCCTCAGCGGCTCTCTTCCACCCGTGAAGTACACTGACAGTGAATCTAAGCTCATCACTGTCAATTAGCTTGGCGCAGTATTGGCAAAGCCAGATCGCGTTGTTCGGGTGCTTTCGCTTTTCGGGAGAAAGCAAGGGGTCATAACGTTTTCCTCCTGGTGAAGCCGCAGTAATATGAGCGGCAACGCCAACATTCACATACTTGGTTGGGTCAACCTGAGGGCCGCTTGTAGGCCGCTGACAGTCTGGGTTTGAGCATCGAGTAACCCGATTTGCTACGGTTCTCTTAATCTCTTCTGAGAAATCATCTCTCATTGCTGACAATCCTCTCTTAATGTCTCGGGACGTCGCACTATCGCTATGAACGGCCGCAAAAGCAGGAGATGAAGTTATCTGGCTTTACGGAACAGATGTAAACAGCCAATCATTTATTTTTTGGTTGTTATGTCAGTAAGAGTAAGACCGAGCTTCTTCATCTCTCGGCTGAACCGACTTGCAGCACTTTCTTTGTTGTCTTTCCCATAGACTAAGAGAGCGAGATCTATTTGCAAGGGCTTCTTGCGATGGCCGCTGGCGTACCAATTTTCCTCTGCTTTACGGACGCGTGCTACAAACTTCGTCTTCTGAGTTTGAAGGCGCTTTTCCGCCTCGGACGCAGTTGCCCGCCGCCGTCCTCTTGGCGACACAAGGCCTGTTAACTGCTTCATAAATTGGATGTGCTTACGCCCATGTTTCTCAAGGGTGGGACCTGGCTCGACGACTTCACATCCGTATTCACGGGTGGCTCTAAGAAAGGCGATGTCAAGCAACTGACTTAGCGTTTGTTTTAGCGCAGAGTTTAGTTCCGTGTGCAAGAATCGACCGGCCCTAAGAGTGGCAAAGATCTCCGCTTCCACATACCGAAAGGCTACTCTTTGCATTGCTTCATCAAGTGGGATCTTCTCGGTATTTGCAAACGCTGCAATTGCGCTGTCTGAGACCTCCATTTTCTGAAACTCGTTTCGCAGTCCTGCCAATGTACGGCTAATATCATAAGTACATGAGAATATCCCGCCGTAAGCATCTTCTAGGGTAACGGTTATTGGGTCCATAACCAGCGTGGCCTCTCGTAAGAAGCGGCTGTCTTGTCGCTTTGTAGGTATCTGAATGTGAACTCCAATTTGCCGCGCGGCTTTAGCCGTAAACGCAGACAAGCTTTCTCTGGCTTTTTCCTTCCACTGCGCGAGTGTTTTCAAGCGATTCTGATTTGTCATATGTTTCTAATAAACAGTCCGAAACGGTAAAAGATTGAAGAAGTTCCTTGACAATGCTCTACCTCCTCCACCCTGAGTGGAAATACCAAAATAAGTCTCTTTTCTCATGGAGAGCACCACCTTTCGAAACGGATAATGACAAGTTTTGCCGCATAAGCAAACGACAGCAACACGACAGCAATGGTCGATCATGGATTACTGAGCCGCTTTAGCGATTCACGCTTGCTACTTTTGTGCGCACAACAAGGATCGACACCGTGACTCGCGTCCTTTTGTTTTCTACGCTAGAATTCGCATAAGTTATGCCAGTGACAGCCTTACCTGCTGCCCCACCGTTCATGCACCTCAACGATCCTACCGTGAAGGCACGGCTCGTAAACCTGCGTGAGAGCGTGGCCCCAATTCTTGCAAATAATTTATTGCCGCATTTTACCGATCACAGTGTGGCACATTCCGATAGCTTAGCCAGATACGTGGACGATTTAATTGCTCCAGTGCAAGCCACAGAAAAGAGATTAAGCGAGGACGAGCTTTTTATTCTCTATGCAGCTTGCTACCTGCACGACATAGGGATGCAGCATGGAAAGGCAAATGAAACCAACGTTATTAACGCCCTAAATTTATTGCCCGGTTGGGGCGAACTAACGCCTGAACAACAAAGCGAGATTATCCGAAGACATCATGCCGCAATTTCCGCAGAAATGGTGCGCTCTTCCCTAAACGCCGCGGCTCCGATCATCGGGATTCAGTTGACCGTTGATTATTTTCCGATGTACGTCGCGGCACTGTGCGAGGGTCACACTCTCCCCGTCGAATCAGAACGCTACAAATCTCTTATGGTGGAAGGTCCGAATATTAGGACTGAACTGCTTAGTGGGCTATTGCGAATCGCCGATATTCTAGATTTATCGCGAAGAAGAGCGAACAGGGCTAAGGCTTTGACTCTGAACCTTGGCTTAGAGTCTCAGACACATTGGTGGCGACATCACTACACCGAAGACATTACGATTGACCACAATAAAAATCTCGTATCCGTCTGGTTCGATTTTCCGAAAAGTCACGATGCCGAATACCGAAGAGTGGTCCCACAAATTCAAATGCCGTGGATTCAGGACGAGTTCACCAGGCAAACACCAGTGTTCCACCGATATGGTTTTGGTTGGTCAGTGACTTCGATAGTTAATAATCGACCAGATAGCGCGGCTGAGCCGATGCCGGATTCCGTACTGGCTGAAATGTTGAAGCAACTTCATCGACAATTAAAGTGGGCTGAAGAAGAGCGCCGGCAGATGGTGGTGAAACTGTTTGAAGAGTCACAACCCCACATAGAGCGGCGATTGGCTGACCTTGAATCCCGAAAGGTATCGCTTTCTCCGGGCGGGTATCTAAGGGAAATGAGTCAACTCGCGGCGGATATTTCTGAGCTCGGCGGAAGACGAACTGCTCGTCGGGTTCTTAGCGGTGCATACCACAGCGGACAAGCCGAATTGGTATCCTGGAGAACGGCTTGAGATCACTGTGCAACTAGTGAAACTTTTAAGAGACGAAGACGACACGAGAGGCGCGGTTAGTGCTTTGAAACAACTCGTGCCTCTCGCAGAGGCTCTTCCAGATACAGATCCTAAAAAGCTGTCGTTCTGGAAAACTTGGGCTACATCGCTAGCGGAGGAATTTGCTTACACCGAAGCGATCGAGGCCTTTAATCGCGCGATTAAGTTGTCAGCAAATGAAGAGGAACGGGACACCCTACGAGCTGACTTAGCAGAATTATGCCTGTTGTGCGGCAATGTCGATGATGCGCTGAAGATTTCATCCGAGGATTTCACAAGTGACTAGAAACCTGGCTCCGAGCACTAGAAGAATCATAGTCAATTGTCGATGCCTCGGCATGTTAGGCAACGTTGACTCCGCGTTAGCGAGCATCGATGGTGTTTTGGCTGGTGGCAGAAAAATAGATGCACAGGACGAAGTTGCTCTGTTATCTCTTAAGGCGGAATTGCTATATCTGGATTGTCGAGAAGATGAATCACTCGAGGTCTTCGAGAGAACCATTGAGCCCAAACTTGCCATCCTTAAACAAGAAGAAAGGTTTGTTACATCTCAGAATAAACGTAGCGTGGCAACTTCCGTCCTTAAGTTTGACGATCGCCAAAGTGATGTGGCAAACGATCAATTTGAATTAGTTGGGACAAGATTATGGGATGCTCCGGCGATGGTTCAGGCCTACGAGTCCGCATTCGCCGGAAGGCACTATGAAGCGCTTCCCGCGATTTGGCGCGAATTAGTAAATTCTTATCGACAAGGTACATGGTTCTTATATCGCCAAGCATCAAAGCGTCTCACTCGGGAGTTCTTACAGATCGGCTTGGCGCATGCGGCAGACATTCACGCCATCAATTCGCAGAGCACGGAATTTATTGAAGCGATCGCTAATAACCTCTTGGCCTGGCGAAACCCAGAAGTGACGACGAGAGTAGTTCAGCGAATCATTCATCAAGCAAACCTTAAGCGCCACGCGATTATAGGATGCAATTTATTAACGCAACTAGCAGATGTCATACCAGATGAGCAGGTAGAGGCAGTTTTTAAATGGCTACTTAAGAGCGCCACCATTCAGCCGACGAGTAGATCAGGTATGAGCCTCGTAATCGCTTCGTGGGGGACCATTCTAAGCTTAACGCCTCGCCTGACCATGGAACAGGCCAGAGATGCAGTGCAGGCAGCTACAAGTCTTGAGTCATGGGCAAGTACGAAAGCTGATTATCTACGTCCCTACCTGGTACAAGTTGTTGATGATTGCATATCCCTTATACCCGTTGAGGATTTGCCGGGACTTGCACAGGGAGCTATTCACATGGCCTCCGGAATGTCGCAAGACCTCAACTACAATAAAGATGTTTTAGATTTTTTCCATCATCTCTATCAAAGAGTGGAAACTCCAACAAAAGAACTGATTCGTGACGCGTTTTACAACACCCCCTCTGTAAATCTCGATTTCGTGAGCTTTGCTAAAGAGTTTGGGAAGGACATCGAAAGCAAGGAACAGTTGCAGAAGATGGCTGAACATTTCACTCAAGATCTCAGGCTTCAAGTTCAGTATCTGGAGCCCGATCAGGAGCCGATTAAACCTTCAATTAGTCTTGGCATGGCGTACGCGGAATCCGCTGATAAAAAAATAGCCGTGAGTCTTTACTCTGATGTGGGTCTGAGAGCAGTAATTGCATATCGCAGTTTGATTCCACCGGACTCCCTAGAAGCACTCGTGCGAGCCGTACTAGACATGTTACTCGAACCGGAAAACACTGTGGCGAATAAAGTCTTAATGATAAACGCCATAACGCTATTATCCGACACTTTGAACAATGAGTTGGCTGAAAGAGTCTTCGAAGCTCTAGAGCCTATCTCGAGGGGTGAGGTCAGGGTAAGCACGAGATTTGGTAATTCGGATCATCCCCTAAATCCGTACAAGATGAACTTTGGAGAACCGGCAACAATTCAAGGCGGCGCGTTGTACGCTCTGGCTTCTATTGAATCGCACAGTCCAGGAGTGTTCGGAGATCGTTTACTTAAACTTGTCGAAGAAGGAATGACAAATTCAAGTCCCGAAGTCCGCAAACTAGCCTTTAACGCGGCCCGACGAATGCCCGTTCTTAGTGAGTCTGCGGTGATGAGAACATTAGTGGCTACAAGGGATAACGTTGCGGATGTTATAGAAGAAGCACTACTTACTCTCAATACCCACTATCGAGATACCGCTGCTTTTTGGGACTCAATTTCTTATACCCTAAATATGGCGGTCCAATCATCTGTAACCAACGTTCGTCGGGCTGCGGCGTTTACTATAAGGAACCTAGCGCCCAAGTGCACGAGCGAAAATGTCACTAAAGAGTTTATGCATTTAGAACATTTATTAGCGACGGATTCGAGTTTCACTGTTCGTAAAGAAGTATTGTTTAAGCCTGTCGCTGATGTTTGAGTTGGCGTTATGTATCGAAGGAACATGTGGGGAAAATTGTGTCGGTCTTGAATGGAAATAGTTGGTTATAGACGTAAAGTAGTGCAATCGTTACGGGCTGCGATCCGCGATAAATGTTAGTAAAAGTGGTCACAACGTAACAGACGCACTCTTAGGTTGTAGGTTTCGATCCCCTGTGGTCCACACAATAAATCAAAAGCCTTAAAGTCGCCGCGGCAGCTATCTTGCCTCTGTCATTTATCACTGAAATCGTCATTTTGTAAGTATCCCGAGAATGCGGGCCATTGAAAAGTAGAGGTTTCCGGGCGACTATGACGCCAGGAGGCCTGCATGAAGCGGAGCAAATTCAGCGAACAGCAGATCATCGCGATCTTGAAAGCGGTGGAAGCAGGGCGGACGGTGAAAGACGTCTGTCGTGAACACGAAATCAGCGAAGGAACTTACTACCAGTGGAAGTCAAAGTACGGCGGCATGCAAGCTTCAGACATCAAGCGCCTACGTGAATTGGAAGAAGAAAACCGACGACTGAAGCAGATCTCAGCTGACTTGTTGCTGGAGAATCGAGCGCTGAAAGATGTGATCGCAAAAAAGCTGTAACGCCGGCGGTGAAGCGCGAACTGGTAGTGACGTTGCGACACGAGCATGGACTCAGTGAACGGCGCGCTTGCGCTGCGGTGAACTTGAGACGCTCGGTTAATCGCTATCGCTGCCGACCGAACCGTGACGGCGAGCTGGTTGAGTTGCTATTGCAGTTGGCCCATCAGCGACCGGAGGAAGGATTTCCAAAGCTGTTCAAGCGATTGCGGCGCCAGGGCCGGCGTTGGAATCACAAACGCGTACATCGCGTGTATTGCAGCCTGAAACTGAACAAAAGACGGAAAGGCAAAAGACGTTTGCCAACAAGATGTCCTTTACCGCTAGTGGTACCTGAAGCAATGAACGAATGCTGGTCGGCAGATTTCATGAGCGATGCGTTATGGGATGGTCGTCGCTATCGCACCTTCAATGTGGTGGATGATTTTAATCGCGAGATCCTGGCGATCGAAGTGGACTTCAACTTACCCGCAGCACGTGTGGTGCGAACGCTTGAGCGGATAGCCGCTGTCCGCGGCTACCCACTCAAGCTGAGATTAGACAATGGTCCCGAACTGGTGTCGATCGCTCTGGCTGAATGGGCCGAGGAGCATGGCGTGACACTCGAGTTCATCAAACCAGGCAAACCAATGCAGAACGGCTTTATTGAAAGATTCAATCGCAGCTATCGCCAGGCAGTGCTCGACATGTATGTGTTTCAAACTCTGAACGAGGTGCGGGAACAGACCGAAAAGTGGATCAAGGAATACAACGAGGAGCGACCACATGAGTCTCTGCGCGACCTGACGCCCAGAGAATTTCTATTAACTCAAAAACCGGAAATCTCTACTCACGGGTGGTCCTAAATTCGGGACACTTACAATTTCTCCGATGGGCTCTTACCGCACTTGACCATTGATAACGTCCATCAACACACCGGATCAGGTAAAATAGCCGTGAAGTCATTAAGCTTGGGTTAACGAGCATCGTAAAACTTCTTGGGATTTGATGTAAGCGCGAACGGGAGATAGCATGTGGCCAGTGGAGAACAACTAAAGGCGCTGCTGAAAGCACATCTCGAAGGTGACGAACGAAGATTTCGCTCGGTCGCCATGCAAGTAGCAGCCCACGAAGCAAAGCTTGGTCACGGTCAGCTAGCGGAAGAGTTGCGTGCTCTCATCGATCACGCTAAAAGCCTTCCTACAATTCCGATCAGTCGCCCGAGGGGTGAACTCGCTAATCTTCTTTCAGTCTCATATCCGAAGTTGAGGATGGGCGATGTTGTCTTGAGCGAAGAGTTAACTAGACAGCTTGACAAGGTTATTCGCGAGCAACGCTATTCCTCTGAAATCCTGGCACACGGCCTTCATCCCAGACGGAAACTTTTACTAGTTGGTCCACCTGGAACAGGAAAAACAATGACCGGGTCTGCGCTCGCCGGAGAGCTTGGAATACCGCTGTTTCAAGTTCGGCTAGATGCCCTCATAACCAAGTTCATGGGGGAAACTGCGGCCAAGCTTCGACAGATATTCGAAGCTACTGGTCAAACTCGTGGCGTCTATTTCTTTGATGAATTCGACGCTATAGGTTCGCAGCGGGGATTAGCAAACGACGTCGGAGAAGTTCGACGTATTCTTAATAGCTTCTTGCAAATGATCGAACACGACGCGTCTCATAGCCTCATAGTCGCGGCAACTAACCATCCTGATATACTGGATGCGGCATTGTTTCGACGATTCGACGATATTTTGTATTACTCATTACCTGATGCCAGCCAGATTGCCTCGCTCTTAAAAGCAAGGCTTCAACGCTCTGCCGAAAAACGTGTGGCCTGGAAAGAGCTGGCTAAGGATGCTCTCGGGCTGAGCTATGCGGAAGTAGCGCGCGTCTGCGAGGAAGTACTCAAAGACGCTCTCATTCACAAACGTGAAACCATTAGCCAAGCTGAAATCCATAAAGCGTTGACAGAACGGCAAGAAGCAGCGGAACAACTTAAGAAAAAATAGTTAACCTGCAAACTTTCATGCCCGATCAAGAACGTAGGTATCCCCATTTTGTTCTGGAGGGGGTTACAGAAACTGAGGCATTTCGCTCGCCCCAACAAGGCGGCGGTCCAACTAACATTCCCGCCCAAAATCGACGCACTCACGGTAACAGGTTAAAGCGACAGCTTCGGGCTCTTCAGCGCACGATGGACGAAGCGCGTCAAGCCCAGCTCGACGCAGGATTAGAAGCGGGAATCGGATTGCAAATTGAGTTCGAGGGTTTTCCGGATGTAGAACTTGCGTTCGAGAGCTTGGCTCGAGAGCGCTCCGGAATTGAACTACTCAGTGTAAAGCATGAAGGTAACGTTACTCGTGCGGCAGTGTTTGTTCCAGATGGAAAACTTCATATCTTTGAAAACCTTATCCGTGATTACCTTGAGGCGAAGACTGACAAGAACGGAAACCCAAGGGACCATAAGTCACTAATCAATACGATTCGGGAAGTTCGCACGGCGACCCTACAGGAACTGTGGACCGACGCTCCCCAGGTATTTCCCCAAACCGACGACGAAACTCTTTGGTGGGAGGTGTGGCTCCCTGTGCGTGGAGATAGACGCGCTACGGTGGAGAACTTTCGTCGGCTCGCTGAAATGCATGACCTAAGAGTGTCGCCAGAAGAATTTGAATTTCCCGAACGTACGGTCTTGCTTATGCGCGGCTCGCGTGGCCAAGTCACGCAATCGATGATGGTCCTTAATAGCGTCGCGGAGTTTCGGCGAGCAAAGGAAACTGCAGATTTCTTTGATTCTCTCTCTCCCGAAGAGCAACCTGACTGGTTGGATGAACTGCTCCAACGTACTCAGTTTGGTGCTTCCGAGAATGCCACACCGCATGTTTGCATATTGGATACAGGAATAAACAGCGCTCATCCGTTGCTCGAACCAGCCCTAACGGATGCTGACCGTCATACTATAGAGCCGGGTTGGGGAACTGATGACGGGCACGGCCACGGAACTCAGATGGCAGGTTTAGCTCTTGTCGGTGATCTGACTAACGAATTAACTTCAACTTCACAGGTTAACCTGAGCCACCGCTTAGAGTCAGTGAAATTGTTGCGTGGTGAAAGAGATAATGTTGGGGATTCTCAGCATCATGGCTATCTAACTGCCGAGGCAGTTGCGCGGCCCGAGATTACGGCTCCCGATCGCCGCCGCGTATTCTCAATGGCCGTGACGGCACGGGATAATCGCGATCGTGGTAGGCCGTCAGCGTGGTCTGCTGCGTTAGATAGTCTTGCTTCGGATAACTCCGCAGATAATGCGACGCCAAGACTGTTAGTAGTATCTGCCGGCAATATAGAAGATCCGAATGCCTGGATGGATTATCCGAACAGCAACGACACGGATTCCGTTCATGATCCTGGTCAAGCGTGGAACGTACTTACCGTGGGAGCATACACGGACCTTACCGAAATAGCCGAACCGGATATGGGTGCATTCCGAGCAGTCGCAGAAGCGGGAGGGCTAAGCCCTTTCAGCACGACGTCACTTACTTGGCAATCTCAATGGCCACTGAAGCCGGATATCGTCTTTGAAGGGGGAAATGCTGCTAAAGACGCCCTTAGTGCTGTTTGGACCCAAAGCTTGAGTCTTCTGACTACTCATCACCTGGTTGCGCAGCGGCTTTTCACTACTGCGAATGCCACGAGCGCAGCGACAGCCTTAGGTGCTCGAATGGCAGCACAGTTGATGTTTGAATATCCTCAGCTTTGGCCAGAGACTATACGTGCGTTAATCGTTCATTCTGCTGATTGGACCAGCGCGATGCAACAGGCATATCTTCCTGCTAATCAGCCGTCCAAGACAGACTATATGCGATTGATTCGACGATGCGGTTTCGGAGTGCCGAATCTCGATCGCGCAAGGAGAAGCGCATCAAACTCACTGGCGATGATCGTTCAGGAGCAATTGCACCCGTTCACACGTGAAGGAAGTGCCGAGCCAAAGACGAGGGAAATGCATCTGCACAGACTTCCATGGCCTTTGGATGAACTTGAAGCCCTTGGCGATGAAACAGTTGAGATGCGAGTCACACTTTCATACTTCATTGAACCTAACCCATCAGCGCGTGGGGTGCGATCGCGTTATCGTTATGAATCTCATGGACTGAGGTTTGACGTTAAGCGCCCAACGGAATCTGACGATGATTTTCGCGCTCGGATCAATGCAGCCGCAAGAGACGAAGAGGAAGGAACACGAACAAGAGGTGATGATCTAAATTGGCTTGTCGGTAAACAGAATCGTCACACTGGTTCACTTCATTCCGATATCTGGAGAGGTAGAGCAGCCGATCTTGCGAGTCGCGGTGTTCTAGCAGTCTATCCGTCGTTGGGGTGGTGGAAGACGCGGCATACACTCGAAAGGTATAACAAGGTGGCTCGTTATGCTTTGATAGTTTCTATCGATGCTCGTGAGCTCGATGTTGATCTGTACACACCCATTGCAAACCAAATCGGTATTCCGGTGCAAACTTCAGTTTAAGAATTATTGTGCAACAGTCAGGCAGGTTATTGAAACATCAGTTCGTGATCAGGAGTACCGGCAACTCTCGTGGCAAGCACATACAAGTTAGCGCAGCGTGAGCGAGTCCTTTACTACCTCTACAATATCGCCAATTGTCTTTACGTTGTCGAAAGCGTGCGTATCCAACCGAAGTTTAACCACATCTAAGTCAAATTCTTCCTCTAATGCGGTTTGAAGTTCAACTAAATCCAGTGAGTCGAACTGCAAGTCGGTCGTAAGTATTTGAGAAAGGCTGATTTCCGAAATCTCCTTACCCGCTTCATCCGCAACTGTCTGAAAGACTCTGTTTCGAACATCCTTTTCAGCGCGCAAAGCCGGTTTGATTTCTTTTTCAAGCTGTCTAATTCGCTTCCGAACTGCTCGCCGACGTTGTGCGTACCGATCTCTTGTGATAGCAGGAATGCCGAACACAGTTTGGTTGTCGGGAATATCTAAATCGACTCCAGACTTGCCCAAAATTTCCACACCTTTACCGATTGTTACATACTGCATTATCCCAACATGCCCGCGTATGATAACGTCATCCTGAACACGCACATAACCCGCTATGCCGGGTATAAGAGCAATTCGAACTCTCCTTCCGATTTCTACGTCATGGCCGATGTGTATTTGGTTGTCAAGTTTTGTTTCATCGCCAATAACAGTATTTCCTTTAAGACGCCTCGAGCATAGTACTACCTGCACCAATATGAACATGTGGTCCGATATGCACCGACCCAAATGCTCTCCGGCGGTGTAAGGTTTTGCTAAGCTCATAGTAATAGGCAGGATTTGTCCCGATATGGCATCCGCCTTGTATTATTACATTATTACTAAGGTGTGATCCTTGATGAATAACCGTATGTGAGTTATCGCGCAGCCTTCGCCAATTACGCAATCATCTTCAATCGTTACACTCGAGCAAGTCGTTATGGCTAAATATAGAAACATTGTTGCCAATTACACAATATGCGCCTATTGAGCAATCATCGTGTATTTTGGTTGCGGCGCCGATGATGGCAGTCGGATGTATCCCACGAGATTCAGGAATCTGAGTTTGCGAAAAACTTTCCGTTGCAATTCTATTGATAGCATGCTGGGCGTTTGAAACACGCAGTATGGTTTTTCCGTTTGGGACAGACCCGAGGCTAATTCTGTGTTTATCAGTATTACGGATGCAGCGCTATCTAACGCCATTTTAAAGAATCTATCGTTCTCAGCAAACGTAAGATCTCCTTTAGTGGCTCGTCTGACATCCGCAATTCCTGTCACCATAACGCCTGAAATCTCCCACAACTTCCGCATCTACAACAGCCAACTCACTTACTTGTTTGGGGGTTTCAAATTTCATAGTTGTCACGATTAGCTGGATCTCAACTCAGGATCTTTTAGCCACCAAAGATTTTTTCAAGCGCATGTAACCATTTCGGCGCGCTAGCTGCGATTGCGCTTGAGGCTACACACCAATCAAAAAGGCAACTGTCCGTTCAGCCAATATCTTCGGCTGTAGAGCAAAGTCATGTGGACATATTTGACTGACTTAGCATCACACGAGAAGTGATATTCGACATGAAACTTTGCTTTATCTTCGTCTATAGCCATATCTGGCGGGTGCGTCAACAATGCAGGTCGCAAAAATATGCGTTGCCACCACCTTGCATTCGTCAACTTGGAGATGTGATATTTGATATTGTATTCGATCGTAGCGAACTCATATTGGTAACTTACGGCCCCGAATCGATTATTAATCAGAAATGTCGGCTCCAATCCCCGCTTTTAATGTAGTCGTCGCTTCAGACATCTCATATTCAAAAATGAGGCTTCGTTCGGACCCTGCTTCTATAGTAAACGGTGTGCCTTCAGGAACTTCGATCGCTACTGCAACCTGATGATGGTCATCTCCTCGGTTGATCTTGTAAGGATAAATTCTTACCGTGAGAATCACTTACTTTGATACCGGTAGCGTTATGGTTAATAGCCTGTTTGAATTCGCCATGGAGAGTGGCATCGACCAAACCGTCGTTCTTTAGAATCTTTCTGTCTTTAACCCGAGCTGTACCCCTTGGATCAATATCATACTCGACTGAAACGGAAACACTTATACGGGGTTTAAGTTCTTGCAGAAGAGGTTGAAGACCGGTACTCATATCACCGATTCCTTTATTGAGTTTGTAAATGGCGATTTAATAGCGACGCAACCGGAGTGGTAGCGTAAGGACCCACCTGCCTGGTAATCAGGCGAGCAATTCGAAATAAAGCTGCGTCACATTGACACTACCATAGGATACAGAGATATAAAGGGGTTGTTTGGCTGTATACCGCAAAAGCTGACTTGGGCGTCGGGGTAGCGCCTAAACTTCTGGCGCTTTGCATTTTAAAACTCTAGCGATTGTTGCGAAGCTAGTGATAGCCTTAAACAATGGCTGAATCCTCGGACTCCCTTTCACGAAAAATCATTGAAGCGATTAAAGATATTAGGGCAGTTTGGTGGGCGCTGGCGAGCTTGGGGGCACTAGTATTAGCTCTTTACCTAATTCCTTTAGCAATATCGCTATTCTTTGGAGGCGTTTTTTTAACTCTTCTATTTGTTAGTGTTTTTGTTTATTTACACGTTAGGAGCAACAGCCCTATAGATAGTCTAGACCTCAGCGCAGATCTCCTAGGCATAGACAACGCAACGCGAGATTCTACGGGCGGGATAACCGGAGATGCCTCAACCGAGAGCCCCAAACTGTCCGCAGTCAAACCGAAAGCCAAACGTAGACCGAATCTCAGATTCGTGAGAGCTCGCCCGCAGCACGTTAATATTCGTGACAACAAACAGATTCGCAAGATAAATATTGAAGAAGCAGGTTGGTTTGCAGCCGTCGCAGTCTTTGGGAATGAGCCAGATGTTGGTCATGTAGGCCACCTTACATCGCTAGCGGCAACAATCATGTACGATGATGAACACAATACACACATTGATAGGGCCTGCTGGGTAAATGAAGATTCTCATATTGTGAAGTTATCAAAGGTCAAAGAAAAGAACTGGTCTACGGCATACTGGCCAAAGACGGACGATTCTCGCAACTGAGAACGACAATGAGTTCGACGAGGGAATAAAGCTAAGGTTATTGGGTGGACACAAATTCAAACCGGGCGAGACGTTTAAAGCGACAGTGCAGTTGCACAGCATGAGCATGTATGAAGAGGTGGCCCAACAACACGAATTCAAAATTACCCTCAAACCGGAACTTTCAATTATTAAGATCGAGTCATAACACCTACGCGAACAAGTTCGCTTAAACCGGGGCTCACCCTATGTTTGTGGCCAATTTGTGGACAGAATTCTCAGCACAGGACAGTGAGGCGCTGGCGACGAATGGGAAAGAACTGCAAAACCCTTGATTTTCCTCGGTGGCTGCAACTTTCGACACGGCAAATGCTTAACGAACTGCCGGGCGTCTAATTCGCAATGCGGAGGTCAGGGGTTCGATCCCAGTCTGCTCCACCAGTTAGTTTCAACGATTTACAGCCGCCGGCACTGGCGGCTGTTTTCGCCAACTGGCCAACACTTGGACGTGTTTTCTCGCTGAGCCTGATCGCTTCGACTGCCACTCGCTTGGTATCCTCAACCGCCCTCACATAACGCATCGTCACCCGAACAACTGAATGTCCGAGAAGCTGAGCGATCGTGAACGCATCGCAGCGCTTGGTCTTTCTCAGACTGAACTCCACAAGAGTTTAGGAGTTGAGGAAGACATCCCTTACACCGGAATTTTAGATTACGAATTAGGCAAGAATGAGCCCACGCTCATTGTTCTGTGAATACGCTCGCATAGCCGGTAGCATGAGGAAGCATGGCAGGTTATTCGGACCATTTCGAGGTTTAAGATTCCTGCTTTTGGATCGGTTCGGGTTTGTTGCCAATCGGCCGGGAATTCGCTCGGCGTCTGTTTGGCCCAGCGAGCTGTTTGGGCCAGTATTGTTTGTAATCCTGACGCCAACTTTCAATCGTCTCATTCGCGTCAGCGAGCAGAGTAACCAATTCTGATTCAAGTACTCCCTCCGCAGCCGACCTTTGAAGCTTTCGATGAAGCATCGTCTTTAGGCTTACCTAGCCGGCAAAATCTTGCGCCTTCGAAAAGTCGTCTATAGTCTCGCTCCGGGTTTGTGTCGAGAACAACAAGCTGACAGACTGAAGGGAGATAAAATGAACCACATCAGAATCCATTTACCTGCATTAAGCGCAATCGCTTTGGTTGTGCTGGCCCTCGGAGCAACGAACGCATCAGCGCAAGAGGCCGGCAATCGAGGGGTGTATGGCCGCAGCACGGAAAGAAGGAGTCCAAGCAGCGGCGTGACTTATGGAGCGGAGAACAAAGACCTGGTCCCGGTGCAGTTCATCGAGGCTTACGTCCTTTTGAACGCCACTCCTGACGAGTTCGTCGCTGTCTTCGGAGTCGCCCAGGAAGCGCCAACTGCAGTGGAGAGTAATCAGAAGGTAAATGCACGGATCGAACAGTTTCTCAGCGCGGCTGACAAGCTGGGTGTAAGTCGCAGCAATAGCTACGTTGACATGATTACGCAGAACCGCGTCTACAATTTCGCCCCCGCCAGCGGCGATGGCACTATCCGCGAAAAGCTCGCCGGGTTTGAAACCAAGAAAACCATTGCCTTGAGATACAAAGATCGATCGCTACTGGAAAAGCTGGTTGCCGCGGCCGCGCAAGCGTCAATTTTTGATCTGATCAAGGTTGATTACGTCATCAGCGACTTGACCAAAATCCGCAGCCGCCTCATGGAAGAAGCGAGCAGCGTGATCAAGCAGAAAGAAGAAAATTATGCTCGATCGCTGTCGTTGAAATTCAAGCGTAACGCCGTATTTCAGGAGACATACACCACCTTTTATCCTGACCAACTTTATCAAAGGTACACGGCCGCCGAGTCCGGATCAGTTGAACAAAACGATGAATCGAGAACGCGTGTGGTGCACGAGCGCAAGAGCAGCACTTCCTATTTAGAGCCACTGGATAGAAGCGCGTTCGATGTGGTCATTAATCCGGCCGGGCTGCGAACCTGCTAGTGCAATTCACTTTGTACTTGAAGGTCCGGTACTCGTTAACGCCGTGACATATGCAGATTAAACACTAGTGAGCGATGCATTCTTCGGGTTATGCATAGAATTGAAGTAACGTAAATCGCGAACAAAAGCATAGATCGTCGTAGTCAACAAATGCACTGATGTCTTCCGCCGCACCTAAGATATTTAGTTGATCCTTAACGACGGAGCAGGGTGTTTCGCAAAGCTCACACGAAAGGGTTTTGAGAAATCGGATGAAAAGATTTGGTCGGTTGTCACAAGCCGGTTCGCAGAAGATTCTGTTCGCCATTCTGACGGTATTGCTCTTCGCCGTCTTTGCATTCCAGCTTGTATACCACGCGGTGCGGACAAGCCCGACAGTTGATGAACCGTTTCATATTTTGGCTGGGCATCGTCACTGGCAGTGCGGCGATTTTGGCATCAACCCGGAGCATCCGCCGTTGCTGAAATTGCTTGCAACGGCGCCGCTCAATTTCCGTGGGCTTTCCGAACCGCCCTGGGAATGCGGTTCAAAGTTCACGTCGAAGTTCGAAGGTTTCAGTTACGGCAGCACGTTCGTGGTCGAGAACGGAGTGGACAACACTGTCATCAGCACACGACTAGCTGCCTCGTTGATGAGCATGCTCCTCGCTCTGCTCGTGTTTCTTGCGGCGTGGGAGATGTTCGGACGGTGGGAAGCTTTGACAGCTCTAGCGCTCGTCGCGTTCGAGCCGAATCTGATCGCGCACCGGATCGATTGTCACGACCGATATGGCGATAAGTGCAACTGCCTTCGGAGCCGTTTACGCACTATACCGGTTCGGCAAGGAGGAGACATGGTCTCGTTTTCTGGTTGCCGGGATCGCGGTCGGGTTAATGTTGGCGGCGAAGCATTCAGCGGTGGTATTTGTTGGCATTCTGTTCGCCTTGCTACTCGCCGATACGCTGTTTTTCCGACAGGAAACGAGGCTCGTGAATCGGGTCCTCAGGCGCACCGCAGCTTTTGCGGGTATCTTTCTGATTGGTTTGGCGATCCTCTGGTCATCTTACGGTTTTCGCTATCGCGCCATTTCCAACAAGACCACCCCGACCATATCCGTAGCTAATTACATAAGAGAAAATAGCCGGCCGGAGTGCGTCCAAGCTTATTCCCGGCCCGGATCACCGGGGCTATAAGTCATACGGGCATATTCCCCGAATCATACGTTCTTGGAATGGCTGACGTAATCTCATGGAGTAGCCGCAATACAGTGCTCTTCAACCGCAACTACCCAGCGGGGAATTGGCTTTTCTTTCCGGTTTCACTCGCCGTAAAGACAAACATCGCACTAGTACTTCTCGCGCCCTTGGGACTGATCTTCTTGTTTTTCACTCGTAAGAAATGGCGTGAGGGAATGTTCTTGTTAATTCCCGCGATCGTCTTTTTTATCTTTGCGTCGCTCTCTACGTTTCACCAACGGTGTGCGGCATATCCTGCCGATATACGGATTTCTTATCGTACTTGCGTCGGCCGCCGCGATCTGGCTGTGTAGGAAATTCAACGCTTTCCGGTACGTGTGCGTCGCCTTGCTCGTATTCAATGCTGCAGCGGCGGTAAGGACGGCACCCAGATATCTCGCGTTTGCAAACGATCTCTGGGGCGGCGCCCAAAACACGCACGGCATTTTTCGCGGCTCAAACGTCGATACAGGGCAGAGTATGAAGTTTGTCAGCGAATATCTCGCCAGTAACAACATTAAGGATTGCTGGATTACATCGTTTGTGCATCCCGAGATGATCCGTGCTGTGCAGCCCTGCCGGCCGATGCCGTCGTGGCTTCGTCCGGCCGTTAGTCGGAATGCTATCGATGCAGTTCCGCCGGTGATCGAAGGGGTGGTTGTGATGAGTGTCAACGAACTTCCGCCAATGGCTGGCGATGAATATATGCCGATTGCAAAATCAGAACCTATCGCCTTTATCGGCTCAAACACATTCGTCTATCGCGGGCGCTTCGACGTTCCCCTTGTCGCAGCGATCAGCCATGTTCATCGCTCGAATCACTTCCTGCGCGTCAGTGATCTCGGCCAGGCTATCTTGGAAGGGCGGCAAGCCGTGGAACTGGGACCTAACGACCCGCGAACGCATCTCGCACTGGGACTCGCTTTGGCTCGGGGCGGCCAGAAAGAAGAAGCGCGCAGTGAACTCAACAATGCCTCAGCGCTCGCAAAGGACGATGCCCGGTTTCGCAATCACGAGGTTCGGGCACGTCAGGAACTTGAGCGAATGGGATTGTAACCCTACCGTGTTTGCTGCCACTGATTACCAGAGATTTCGGGCTTCAGGGTAATTCGATATTTCCTGGGTGTCAGGTGGCCCAGAGACTCATGTCGTCGTTCTTCGTTGTACTCTTTGAGCCAATTGTCGATCTGTTCTCGACGTGACCCCGAACAGTAATCTACAATTACACGCTCGTATTGCGCCGCCTTAACTGATCCACGGTCGTGGTGTATCATCAAACGGACCGGAAACAATAATGTTGACTTGTCGCCTCATCTCTCAACTCGAAGATCGAAGGAAATGAGCACCTCAACACATAGAATCTTCGGTTTAACTCTCTTCCTCGCCTTCTTGTTCACTTGTTGCTTTACAGGCCAGTCCCAAACCACAGCGACAAGCAAGCCTTCTCCCAATACAATCAAAGGCACAGTTTCCCTCAAAGGAAAAGGCGTTGGCGGGATTGTCGTGAATGCAATTCCGAAGAATGGAGTTGAACAACGAAGGCCTCAATATCGCGGGGTGACTGACCATGAAGGAAAGTACACAATTACAAACATACCTTCAGGCACGTTTCAGTTTACTCCAGAACTGCTCGACTATGCTTCCGCAGATCAATCCGGCCAAACACTACTCCTAACTGAAGGAGAGACTGTAGAGGACATTGACTTTGAGCTAACCCGCGGCGCCGTGATCACTGGGAGAGTGACAGCCGCCGGCAAGCCTTTGATCGAGCAAAACGTGATCGTGCAAAGAATAGATAGTTCGATGTCGAGGTCAATGCGGACGGACGATAGGGGCGTTTACAGAGCATTTGGGTTGAGAGCCGGGAAATACAAAGTATATGTGAACAAGCCACAAACATTTATCGGACAAAGCTCTCGGTTTAATCAAACCTTTTATCCCGCCACTACCGATCTTGAAAAGGCCCTGACAATCGACCTTGCTGAGGGTGCTGAAGTAAAAGATATCGATATCAAAGTTGAGTTGAATGAGGAAGCGACCGATCGCTATTCGGTGAGTGGGACGATCGTTGAGGCTGCGAATGGCCGACCAGTTTCAGGAATGAGACTTCGACTGCAGCGTACTGACGGCCGTGGCTTTCAACCAATGAACATTGTCGCCATTTCGGATAAGGAAGGTCGGTTCAAGTTTGATGAGATCTCCCCGGGCAACTACACGGTGATGATCGCCGCGTTAAGCAATAGTGTACTTCGCACCGAAAGTGCAACCTTCGCGGTCACTGACGGAGATGTGACCGATTTAGCCGTGAAGGCGGTCCGAAGAGCCAGCATCTTTGGGGTGCTTGTCTTCGAGGGCGTGCAAAATAAACTCCTGCTTCCGCCGCTAGGTTCGCTTTTTGTCAACGGTTACGTGGTGCGAGAGGGTAGTGCAGAGGGACGCTTCGGCGAATCTGCGCGCGTCGGTGCTGACGGAAGTTTCCACATGACCGGATTGAGTGACGGAGTTGTCAGTTTCTCGCTGGGGTCAACGGTTGGTCCTATGGCACAAGGTCTTTCAGTCGCACGTGTTGAACGAGATGGAATTGTTCAATCACGTGGGCTGGAGATTAAGGGTGACGAAAGCATTAGTGGAGTTCGCCTGGTGCTCAAATTCTTGAGTGGAGTGATCCGTGGCGCGATTAAGGCCACGAATGGCGACTTTCCTCCGGGCACACACTTTTCAGCCGTGCTGCGTAATCCTTCAACCGACTCGCCGGGTTCTATAAAGTCGGCGATGGTTGATTCGCGTGGGCGCTTCTTTATCGATGGACTCGCGGATGGGTCTTACGAGATTGTGGTGAGCGTTACTGTCGTTGGACCAAACACCCCCCGCAAGTCATTTACTGCTAAACAGCCGGCAACAATACTAGACGGAAAAGTCACTGACGTAGTCGTAACGATTGATCTCAGTGAAACTCCGTGAAGCTTTACAATGAGACTACTTGCACGTGTAATTCCGTTGTTGTTCCTGATGGCAGTGGTCGCTGTGGCCCAGAGTCCGCAGTCAACTGACGTTGACGAAAAGCCAAACTCTACGAAAACCGGGACGATTACTGGTCGCGTCGTAAATGAAAGTGGTGAACCGCTCCCTGATGTGATTGTCTCTCTCCGTGGTTATTCATCTCGTGAGGCTTACAATGCAATCACTGATCGCGACGGCAAGTTTCGCTTTAGCGGCTTGAATCCGATCGTTTATCTCGCCTCAGCCGGTCTGGCGTCATACACGGCCGCGCCTCGAGATCCAGACAGCACTCAATCAACTTCATACCGAATCGGCGACGTAATAGATCTCGTTTTGGTTAAGGGTGGAGTGATCACTGGAACCGTCACGAACTCAACTGGACATCCAGTTGTTGGAGTTAGAGTGCGTGCGCAGAGGATTCGAGACGGTGATGGACAGAGGTCACGTTATGGTGCGAGCCTGCGAGACATCCAGACAGATGATCGAGGCAACTATCGCATCTATGGACTTCCGACAGGAACTTATTTGGTGTTTGCCGGCGGTGGCTACGGAGCATACGAAAACGACACCCCAATCTATGCGCCCTCATCTGCGCGGGATACAGCGGCAGAGGTTAGCGTCCGTGCGGGTGAAGAAAGTAGCGGCGTTGATATCCGTTACCGTTCGGAGTCGGGTCACAGCATCAGCGGGACCGCAGGTGGTACAACGGGTCTGGAGACTTATGGCATTACCGTCATTCTCACTTCAACACAAGAGGGTGGGTCACAAGCAAGCGACTCGAACTATCTGCAACCCGGCACCCCTGGTTTTTCATTTAATGGTGTTGCGGACGGTGACTATTACATTACCGCACAGGCGTTCTCGCCCAACGGCAACATCGCCATCTCGGAACCCAGGCGAATGAGGATGCGAGGTGCTGACATAAGCGGTGTGGAACTATTGCCAAAGACTTTAGCCACAATGAACGGCCGGGTTGTGCTTGCAGAATCGAAAGCACCTGAGTGCGAAGGTAAGAGAAGCGCACTGTTAACCGAGGTGCTGGTTTCGGCCTGGCACAATGAAAATGAAGCCAGGGAGGACAAACCTCAATTCCTTTGGGCGCTGGGTGGTCCAGTGACCCCTAATCAACAGGGTCAGTTTACATTGCGAAATCTGGCAGCGGGTCAATACCAAATCCTTGCGCGGCAGTTTGCAAAGTATTGGTACTTGCAATCTATCTCCTTGCCAGCTCCGACAGGCCCAAATCAAACACCGATCAATCGGACGCAAGATGCGGTACTCAACTGGATTACTTTGCGATCGGGAGAACAGCTCTCCGGTCTGGTTGTAACAATTGCCGAAGGCGCAGCCTCGATCCGTGGACAGATCACAATTGACGAAGGAAGCTTAGTCCCACAGCGACTGTATGTTTATCTGGTTCCGGCAGAGCGTGATAAGGCAGAGGATGTGTTGCGCTTCCTGGCTGCTCCCATCGCTCCTGACAGAACCATCGCTCTGAATAATATTCCACCCGGTCGTTACTTGATGCTATTGAAACCCCCACTCGACAGGGTTCGACCGACACTCACAAAACTGCGTTTGCCTGACGAAGCTACAACACGCGCAACGCTTCGTCGTGAGGCAGAAGAGGCAAAGATTGAAATTGAGCTCAAACCCTGTGAGAACGTGGTTGGTTATCAATTGCCCTATAGAGTTTCGAAGTCCGCTTCCAATGCATCCGCGAGCCAAAAACCTTAAGGACCGACGCAGTAGAACATGCAAAAACACATCTCACTTCTATCGAGAGCCAATGTTCTCACGATGGGTAAGCAGGTTTATTAAATACCCGCCGGACCAAAAGAGCCCGACAATAGCACCGATGCGGGTTAGGAAATTGAGAGTTTGCGAAAAGCGTGAGTCAATTCGCCTGTTGACATGACCATCGCTTCGCATTAGAGTCCATCTGCTTACTACAAAAGCCTCACGCAGCCCAGGACGCCCACGTCTTCGTCCTTGCCGCATTGGCGGGACGATGCCTCCCGAATATTTTTATTGTGTTGCTCCCACAACAACCCTGGTCGAATCCATGTGACTCATGAAAGCCTCGATGGATGTGACCCTCTCAGGGAATCTCTAGAGTTCAACACCCGATGATCGACAAAATCGAATAGCAGTCGCCCCCGTTCTTGATGGAGTTCATGAAGGGTAGGAACTGGCATGTATCAGCAACGCTCTCACGTTTACGTTCTGCCCCCTTCCTCGCTACTGGCTACATTAGAGACATTGGAAATAGTACGACAAAGAATCGTTTACTCTCGCAGGTTGGAGCGTCTATGGATATTTATCGAGGAGTCCTACTCGGATCCTGACATTCGTCTGGGAGATGCGGCCCGGCGCAGTGGCGTTAGCCAGGATCATTTAAACCTCCTCCTGCGTCGTTTCGCGGATACAACTTTTCATGATCTGCTCGCTCGCTATCGCATAGAAAAATGCCTCGAGCTTCTTCACGAAAAAAACTACACGTTGACTGAGATCTATGGTCGTTGCGGGTTTAATAGCCCAACCACTTTTGATCGGCAGTTCAAGCGATGGGTGGGATGCTTGCCGAGCGAGTATAAATCGACCCTCACAAACAATGGCCGGCAATAAAGCCGTTTTTTGAATAAAGAATACCGATTTTTGAACAGACTAATTCGAGTAACTGACTAAGATCCACCTGTCCCTCCATTTGCCCCTCAAAGCCAACAACGAACAATCAACGCTGTAATTTTTCTTAACGGATACCGCCGGTAGAGGATTCTCAAATGGAACTTACAGAAAGACTGCGCACGCTCCCGGTCTCATTACTAAGGGAACTTCCTCGATTTATTTTGATTGGTTTATTCAGTTTCGCCGCGATTGATAAGCTCATACATTTTGGCGGGTTTGTTACTGCTATTCACAGCTACCAACTGCTGCCCTCCTGGCTGGAACACTATGCCGCGATCTTTTTCATCATGGCCGAGTTTGCGATCGCGCTCGGCCTGCTAACGAAACGGTGGCGGCGGCCGGCATGCCTCGCGGCGATATTACTGTTAGGGACCTTCACCATAGTTTACCTGGCAGTTAATCCCGCTGGAGTTTGTGGGTGCTGGTTTACGCTGACGCTGAATAAAGGCGGATATTTTCACATACTGCAAAATCTCGTTTTCATAGCTCTCGCCATCCTGACATGGATGGACGATAGGTCCCTAAAACCCGACGCTTCATCGGTCTCGTACTCGACCAGCCTTTCAACCACGGAATCCGACGACGGAAGACTTAAACATGCATGATAACGACGTCATCTTACGAGAAAGGAGGGAGAACTGTGATGAGATCTATTTCGAGGTTAGTTCTGACTACGCTGGCGCTCGTACTACTGTTTGCCGGCTCGTTTAACTTGAATCGCACCAGCGCTAACGTACCAGCACCAGGATACTGCCAGACCGACTGCGGCTGTCCGGGTGGCGCGTGGCTTTGTTGCACCATTTACGTGGACAACAGACAGATTAATTGTGGGATGCCGTGAGGGAGGGCCTTCATGGCAGCTAAGAGCGGTTGAGAGGATCAAGTCTTCCGTCGTCCGCTCATCTTAAGAATAACTTTCGGAGAAACCGTAATGATCAAGAATTTGCGTAAAGACTTGCTTTTGATACTTGCTGTTGCAGCGGTCTTCCTGTCGCTGAGTTACGCGATTGGGTTCGTTACGGATCGAACACCAAAAACGGTTGAACTTCAGACGGCTTTTCTTAGTGGAGAACGTGCTCCCAAAGCTCAGCCCAACACGGCCAGGACGTGGCGCACACCCGCTTTCGAAAAAACAGCGGTCCTCAACTCTACGAGTCTGAAGGCACCCGCGAAGATGGGCGCAAACAACAGTGGCAACATCTTTGTTTTGGATTGGTCGGATCTTCGAGTCAAAGAGTTTTCGCCTGACGGAAAACTTCTAAAAGCGTTCGGCGAAGAAATGGGTAAGCCCGGCGCTTTCATTAATCCGACAGGTTTCGCTTTGGATTCCGGCGGCAACTTGTGGGTATGCGATCTCAAACAGCAACGGATCGAAGTTTTTAATACCGACGGAAGTAAAAAGACAATCACACCTAAAAACACGACCTATCGGATTGCGGCAATCGGAGACGCGATGATTACGATGGTCACACCGACACATAGCAAACTTTTCGAGACCTATGATTTATCGGGACAGCAGTTACAGTCATTCGGAGAATTACTCGCGGATCAAATTGAGAAAGGGATCATCCTCGATGGGGATATCGTAGCCGACACCGAGAATCATGGAATTATTTATGGCGGTAGATACCTGGGCATTCTTGGTGCGTACGACGCCGAGGGCAAGCAACGATTTCTGGTTCAAACGATCGATAACGTCCCTCCGCCCACGGTGTTGGACGTTGAGCATGAGGGGAAGAAACGAAAGATAAAACCCAACACCACACGGCCCATCTTAAGCCTGAGCGTCATGGATAAGGAATTGTATGTTTTGAGCGGAGCCTCCACCGACGGTGCGCCCGGCGGAAAGGTGATAGATGTCTATGACAAGCAGGATGGTCATTATCTGTACTCGTGGGAGCTCCCGGCAGGTGGTCAAGAGGCTGTAGTGGGCTCGAACTACATTTACATTCGAAGTGATAACGAAGTAACAGTGTGGCGTTTCAAGTCAAGTACATAAGAACTCGCAGGCATGTTGCGCTTGTCCAATTTGCGCTCCGGGATTAGGCTGTTGCGCCGAAGTCCGGTCTTTGCCGCGACAGTCATTCTCGTCCTGGGATTAGGAATCGGCGTTAACACTCTGGTCTTTACCGTCACCGACGCAGTTTTACTGCGCCCGTTGCCTTACCCAAACCCTAATCAGTTAGTTTGGATTAGTCAGGGAGTTTCCCCTGCCAAGACCGAGTATGCCATAGCTCCGGACTTCGCTGTCTGGCGCTCACAGGTGAAATCCTTTTCACATGTGACTGCGTTTTCCGAGGGCTTCCGCACCATTAGCGGAAGGGGTTATGCGGAACAGATTCTAACGGCGGCGGTGTCGGCTGAATTCTTGTCAGTTCTGGAAACTCCACCCATTGCGGGCAGAGACTTTCTTGCGAGCGATGACCAACCCGGAGGAGAAGGAGTTGCCATCCTCTCTAATGGTTTCTGCAAGCGGCGCTTTGGGGACATAGGCCACTGCGTCGGAGCAACAATCAGGCTCGATGATCAATCAGTTGAAGTGGTCGGAGTTTTGCCCGATGACTTTCGTTATCCCGAACCGGCCGAAGTCGAGGTTCTGACTCCGCTGGCGCTTGGTCCCGAGCAGGCGAGCCGCGAGGCAAGTATTAGCGTCGGGACGCAACAGATCAAAGTAATTGCTCGCCTCCGGCCTGGTATTTCGTTAGCTCAGGCTCAAGCTGAACTTAGCGTGGTCCAACAAAGGATTGTTCAAGCCAACCCACAATTCCAACAAAATCCGGACGCGAAACTGAGCCCGCTTCACGAGCACTTAACAGCTAACATTTCGCGGGCTGCACTAGTACTTCTAGCGGCCGTCAGTCTCCTGTGGGTGCTTGGTTGTTTGAATGTTGGAAGCCTGCTATTTGCACGACTTGTCTCCCGCCGGGGCGAAATGGCTGTTCGAATAAGCCTGGGAGCCAACCGGCGGCGCTTGTTCCGGCAAGTGTTAACCGAGAACGCCTTGCTCACTTTCTTTGGCAGCGTCTTAAGTCTTCTTATTACCTACTGGGGACATCGCTTCATCACTTCAATTTTTCCTCAGCAGGTATTCAGGATCGGTGGTATTGAACTTAGTCCCGGCATTGTGGCTTTTGTTATCACTAGCTTCGCATTGACAGTATTGATTGTCAGCCTCGTAGCCGCGCGAGCTCTTCCCGCTCAAGATGCTGCCGATCTTTTGAAGTCCGGCAGTGGTAACGTCATCGGGTCGCTTAAGATACGGCGAGTTTTGAATGTCCTTGTCGTCTGCGAGTTGGCGTTGGCGGTAATCCTGTTGGTTGAAGCTGGGTTGATGATTAAAAGCTTTTGGGCTTTGCGGTATCGTGATCTGGGTTTCCGGCCTGAGCAACTTCTCACTCTACGAGTTGATCTGACGCCATCCAGGTATTCTTCAAATACTCAACAGCGAGCTTTTTTTGAGACGCTGCTTCAGCGAGTGGGCGCGCTGCCGGGTGTCGATGCGGTGGCGCTTTGCAGCTCGCCGCCGCCGGTGCCGGTAGGCGGAATGTTTCGCCTCTCAGTTGAAGGTGGATATTCTCAACCTGGTCCGGGCAGTATGATCAGAGTCCAGGCTGTAAACACTGATTATTTCCGCATCATGGGAATACCTCTCTTCAAAGGAGAGATGTTCGCAGACCAGGGACACGACAGTACCTCAGTCGTGATCATCAACCGAGCGTTGGCGCGACAACATCTGGACCAGGACCAGGCAATTGGGAAAAAGATACGGTTTGGCGGCCCGCAGGCGCCGTGGCTTACGATAATCGGAATCGTAGAGGACTTTAAGAATGTCGGCCTGGCTGCCGAGCCAGAACCGGAAGCATACCGTCCTTACCAGCAGTTTCCTCGGCTCGCCAGCATCTACATGTTAGCCAGATCATCAACGTCAGATCCTTTGATGCTGGTCCCCGCCATTAGACGAGAGGTGGCGACGTTAGATAGCGAACAGCCACTTGCCGAGGTTCAAACACTGGACCAACGGTTGACTGCTTCAGTGGCTCAACAACGCTTTGTTATGTCAATGCTGGTGTGTTTCGCCGTGCTGGCACTAACGTTGGCGGTCGTCGGAATCTACGGAATCATGTCGTATATCAGCCAACAGCGCAGTCGTGAAATGGCCATTCGCATGGCCCTTGGCGCTCAACAAAAAGAAGTAATCTGGATGATAGTCAGAGAAGGTCTACTACTAGGTTTGGTCGGCTCGGCTCTTGGAATCGCAAGCGCGCGGACTGCAAGCCATTTCCTGTCAAGTATGTTCTATGGCGTTGCCCCATCCGATCCATACACGTTTGTGATTGTCCTGGTCTCATTGGTCTTCACGACGGTATGCGCCTGTTATTTTACCGCCCGCCGGGTAGCAAGAGTTGAGCCTCTTAAGGTTCTCCGTTACGAATAGCGCAGCGGACAACGTTCCGCGGCGCTGGACGGCTACCTCAAGGATTCTCTTGATTTGGTGGTGTCTTAGTTTGCCAGCATTCTCTGCTGACAAGAATTTTAGGTCCTATTGGACCAATAGGACCTAAACTCTCTCAGCTTCCTATTTCCCTAGCTGTCCTCTCACAGCACCATCCGGAAATTCAGCGTTGTGAACGTTCACGTAGTACAGCGCTGGATTCTTGATGATGTCCATGATCTTGTCACGCTCGAGCGTGACGCACTCTTTCGAAGAGCCAGTGGCCGGAGCTTTCAAGGTCAAGACTGGAGGACCAGCTTTGTCCACGGCGCCCGAATGTAGGTGCGCTGCATTGGCCTCACCGATTTTGTCGACCTTGAGCTCGTAACAAACCTCCCCCTTGCCGGGATTCAGGGTGAGCGTCGCAGTACCAGTACCATCGGGATCGCCTGGTCCAGGCACCTCTGCTGCGCCTGTCATTGTGATTATAAGCGGCTTTCCACCTTGCTGCGGTTCTTGCGCAGACAGCACGACGTTGACACCTGCGATGAAAATGATCAAAGCAATCAAAGCCAGTGGTTGTTTCATTTGCCCCTCCTCGTTAGGTTAATGGTGTTACGGAGGATTTGTAGCAAAACTATGAAAGAGTCAGAGCAAGAAGCCGTTGAGATTGTCTGTCTTTTCTGTAACTGTTCCATAAGACCGAGTTTCCGACTATTGACGGTAGTTGTTGGGTCACTCTATACTCCACGCACTACATCCCCCGAACCAGGAGAGAGAGATTTTAGTGCAACGTATCCGTCCCAAAATCGCATTGCGTGGATTCAAGCCAGGTGCAAATGGCGCCGGTCATGTCCTCGGTGAACTTGAGTCTGCCGTGATGGAGATTCTTTGGAAGAAGTCGGAACGCTCGGTTACTGAAGTAGAGGATGAGTTGCGGAAACGCCGGAATATAGCCCACACAACGGTGCTGACGACTTTAGATCGAATGTTCCGGAAGGGTTATTTAATTCGCGAGAAGCAGGGGAAAGCGTTTGTCTATTCTGCGCAGTACTCGCGGGATGAATTTGAACGCGGCATGGCGCAGGAAGTTTTGGGTGCTTTATTGAATCACTATCGCACGCCTGCGCTGTCAGCGTTTGTTGATCTGGTCGGCGAGAACGAACACACCCTGGACCAGTTGGAAGCGATGATACGTGAAAAGCGTCGTAAAGGTGCGTCTCGCAAGTAAGTTTCATGAACGGTCACTTGCTAATTTCGGTTGTCGAAAACTTCGTTCTTCTTTCCACGATCTTCGCAATCGTATGCTTCGCGGTTGCTAGTGCCGCCAAGCTGTTGGTCCAACAACGATCCTACAAACTGCGAAGCAGTTCTTTGATCCGGCTCTATACCTGGGCCTTGATACTTCCACCCGTTTTGGCACTGTGGATTGTGGCGGCGGCTTTTCTCCCCGAGTTCTGGATGCCTGAAGCATTCAACGCTGCCCACAGCACTCCACACGAGTTGCACTTGCTTGGAGATCTGACCGCAAAAGTAGAACCGACGCTTGCATACATGATGTTACTGTTCGCTGCCGGTGCGGGGCTATTCACGGCGTGGTCCGGTTGGCATAGCTACATGCGTGTGGCCCAACTGATAAGCAGACTGCAAATGAATGCCGAACCCGCAGAACCGCATCAGGTTGCCAGAGTCGAGGAAACGGCACAGCGGTATGGTCTTCATGTCGGACTGGTGCTGAGTGACTATCCGTTTTCGTTCGTTTGGGGATTTGCTCGTTCGAAACTGATTGTCTCAACCGGTCTATTACGCACCTTGAACGGTCCAGAGCTGATCGGCTTACTCGAACATGAAGCGGCACACCACGAACGACGTGACAACCTTATCAAGCTGGTCCTTTCGTTTTGCACTTACTCATCATTGGCTTTTGTTCTCACACGCCGTGTACTGACCTGGCGTGGATTAGAGGTCGAACGTCTTTGTGATGAAGTGGCGGCTTCAAGAACAAAGGCGCCGCTGGACATTGCTTCGGCATTAGTGAAGCTTCGACGACGAACATCGCCCATACCAGTTACAGCTTCGAGCTTCATAGCCGAAGATATGTCAAGTTTTCACTCCCGAGTATCGCGGTTGATTGACTCTGAAGGCGACAACACCTCACTTTCTTCACGACCCGTTAGTACTAGACAGGCACCGATCGCGATCGGTTTTAGCCTCTTGTTTGTCGGTTCCCTGTTTGTATCAACGTATTTTTTCCCACTCGGATTTCACCACGCGGTGGAATCATTGATTCAACTTCTCGCCTAACAAAATGTACAAATTGCATCGACATTTTTCTGAACTTTCAAAAACTACCGCAAGTAGTCGGAGCGTGCTGCTAATGGTTTTGACGCTCTTTCTTCTTCAGTTTGCCTGCAGTCGCACACAGCCGGCTACCGAGGTGCATGAAGAGGAGGCGCTCTCACGCACGGAATTTACCGAGCGCATCGAAAACTTTTTCGAACACGATCCGTTGAAAGCCGGTAAGCCAAGCCAGTTTCTCATTCACTTGACCGATCTTTCCGACGGCGCGCCGGTCGAGAAAGCAGAAGTAACACTTGTCACCAGAGCTAAAGATGGAAGCGAGGTCATGCAGACTAAAGCTCGCGTCGGCAAGGTCACGGGCATCTATGTAGCGGATGTATCGATCCCGAATCGCGGTGCTTACGACATCGAGTTCCACGTCAAGAACGCAAAGCTGGATGAGCGAATGCGGCTGAAAGATTTCAAGGTGGAGTGAAACTGAAAGTGAAGAAACTTCGCGCGATTACAAGCTTGCTATTAATGTTGTGGACACCGTTAACTCTGCCTGCTCAAACGCCTGCCACGGTTTCCTCTGATTACCTTTCGCTGGAAACGGCGATGGATCAGTTTCTGCGAAAAAATCTTTCGGTCGAGGCCGCGCGTCTCCAAGTGGGTATTGCAGAGGCCGAACGGATCGGTGCGCGACTTAGACCCAGACCGGGACTGACCATCAGTGCGGAGAATTTACGACTCTCTGGTGAAACCCCGGCCAACAGACTGCACGAGTACGGTATCTCCGTAACGCAACCGATCGAGTTAGGAAACAGAAAAGCGTTGCGCATGGAGGTCGCCGAACGAACTGTTTCCGTTTCGGAAGCGCGCTTGACAGAAGTGCTGCGACGTCAACTCTTCGATCTGAAGCGAACCTACTACGAATCAGTGCTGGCGCGCGTGCTACTTGATACGGAACAAGAAAACCGTGACAACTTTGAAGGGCTGGTTAAGTTCAACACTGTTCGCTTTGAAGAAGGATATATCGCCGAAGGAGATCTGCTGAAGGTACGATTAGAGCGAACAAAGTTTGACTTCGCGGTTGCCAATGCAGAACTCGGTTTGCGCAGGTCCAAGATTCGACTACTTGAATTGATCGGGGAACGAGACTTCGAACGGGCTCTCAGAGTTGAGATAAGTAATCGCCTGCAAGTACCGCCGGTCGCTCTGAACCTGGCGCAGTTAAAGGAAACCGCCTTAGTTAATCGACCGGAAATCAAAGTAGCTGAGGCTGAGCTTGCGTTGACCCAATCGTCTATAAAGCTGGAGCGCTCCCGAGCCAAGGGCGAAGTCACTCCATATATAGGTTACAAGCGAGTTGGTGTGGACAACACTGTTCTCGCCGGCGTCACAGTGCCGCTACCAATCGGAAACCGCAATCAATCTGGAATCGCGCGAGCAGAAGCGGAGCAAAGAGTTTCAGAGACGAATCTAAATCTCGTCCGCAACCGCACATTGGCCGAAGTGGAAACGGCGTATCGCGCTTACGAGACCGCACGTGAACAGGTGCGAGCATATGAAGCCGGACTTTTGAAGCAGTCGGACGAGTCGCGCGAGATTCAACTCGCGGCTTACCAGGAAGGCGCTACTGAGTTGATTACATTGATTGAAGCGCAAAAGACGAGAACCGAAGTTCGCGCCAACTACTATCGCGCAATCTTCGACTACTACACGAGCATTTTTCAATTGGAACTGGCCACGGGTAAGGACCTAATTTGAGTTCTTCTCTGCGGCCCTCTGCGTATCTCTCCGCGGCTCTGCGTTGAAACTGAGTTTAACGCAGAGATCGCCGAGAGCCGCTGAGTGCGCCGAGAAGCAGTTTGGTTGCGGCTCTGCTGCGCTGCGACTGTGGTTAAGAATTCGCCGTAGAAACCACCACAGAGAACACAGTTACACAGAGAAAAGCCGAGACTAAGGCATCACTTTGCGGCGGGAAACCGACATCAAGATATGAGCACACCTAGCCAGAACGATCAAACATTGAGCAGCGTCAACGGCGGTTCTCGACGCAAGCAAATCATCATTGTCGCTGTTGTCGGCGTTGTTGCGTTGCTTGTCGTATTCGCCGCGATCCTGTGGTTGCGACCAGCAAAAGAGGTGAAGACTGAAGCACCAGCGGCCGCAGCAACGACTGGAAAAGTCGCCTTTCTGATGGAGCAACAGTGGCTGATCCGGATGAGACTCGCACTCGTTGAGGAGCAAACGATCGCTCGTCAAATAACCGCAACTGGTCGAGTAGTTCCGGCGGCAAACAGCCAGGCCGTAGTCGCGCCACCGGTTGGCGGCATCGTGTCAAATCGAAATCTGCCGCGAGTGGGCCAACATGTTGCGCAGGGCCAAACGATAGCGGTCATTCAACAAATTGCTACCTCTGCTGAACAGGCACAAGTCCGTGCCGCAGCGGCCTCATTAAGTCTCGAAAATGCTCGGCTGGAGGCAGACCGTCGTACCGCCTCAGGGGAAGTCGAGACCGCACGTGTTCGACTTGATCTCGCTACAAAGGAAGCCGCGCGAGCACAACGACTTTACGAACGAAAAGCTTTTTCCGAGCGGCAAATGCAAGCTGCCGACGCAGATCTAAAAGCAGCCAAAGCGACGTACGACGCGGCAGTGAAACGTCTCGAAGCCTTGGGCAATTCACCTTCAGCCGAGAGAGCAAGAGCGAGCGTCGGAAGTGCGAATGCGAGCTACACGATTCGTGCTCCTCTGAGTGGCTATGTCACGAAAGTAAATAAATCGATCGGAGAGCAGGTTGCGCCGGGCGAAGCGATAGTCGAGATCAGTAATCTCAATACGGTGTGGATCGAGGCCCCGATATTTGAGAAAGACTTGAGTCGATTAGCCGGCAACGTATCAGCGATTTTTACCACTCCTGCGTATCCCGATCAGGAATTCAAAGGGACTGTAGTAGACATCGGCGCTGTCATTGACGAACAAACACGCGCGACCAAAGTCATCTTTCAACTGCCAAACGATGGACGTGCACTGCGTTTGGGTATGCAGGCAAATGTTCGACTGGACGCGGGTGAGCAAGTCACGGCAATGATGATTCCCAAAGAGGCCGTGCTGGAGCACGAAGGCAAGAAGATCGTTTACGTGTTGTTATCAGGCGAAGAGTTTGAACGGCGTGAAGTAACGATTGGAGATGAACTTGGCGGCAAGATTGCGGTGCTTTCGGGTCTCAACAAAGGCGAGCGCGTTGTTACGCAAGGCGCGTATCAGTTGAAACTCCAGGAATTGCAACCCGCTGAAGCAGGCGCACACACCCACGAGACTTAGAGGAGATCGCAGGTGCTTAACAGAATTATCGAGTGGGCGCTCCGCAATCGCCTCCTCGTCTTGATTGCAGCCGGTGCTCTGCTCATCTACGGTGGGATCGTCACCTATCGCGCGCACGTCGATGTCTTTCCCGATCTCACCGCGCCCACAGTCACGATCCTCACTGAGTCTCACGGCCTTGCGCCGGAAGAAGTCGAGTCGCTTGTTACGCTGCCGATTGAGGCTGCGATGAATGGAACCGCCGGCGTGTTCCGTGTGCGATCAAACTCTGCGATCGGGATTTCGATCGTCTTTGTCGAGTTTGAATTCGACACCGACATTTATCGCGCGCGACAACTGGTCACGGAGAAACTGCAACAGGTTCGCTTACCCGAAGGTGTTCTTCCACCCGTGCTTGGTCCAATCTCATCGACAATGGGCGAGATCATGCTGATTTCGATGACGAGCAAGACTACGTCACCGATGGAATTGCGATCGATTGCCGATTGGATTGTGCGTCCGCGACTGCTCGGCGTATCCGGTGTTTCTCAGGTAATGATTATCGGCGGTGAGACCAAGCAGTATCAGGTGCTGGTCGATCCAGCCAAGCTCGCGGACTATAAACTAACCTTGGAACAAGTCACCGAAGCCGTTCGCGCGTCGAATGCAAATGCGTCGGGCGGTTTCATGGAGCGGCCGAACGAAGAATTCCTGATCCGAGCGCGAGCACGTGTTTACTCGACTGAAGATCTCGCAAATTCGGTCGTCACCGTTCGCGAAGGCGCGCCAATTCTTCTGAAGAATATTGCGACAGTACAGGAAGGCCCGGCATTGAAGCGCGGCGACGGCAGCTTCAACATGCAGCCGGCTGTCGTTGCCACAATCCAGAAACAACCGAACGCAAACACTCTGGAGCTGACCCAACAGATCGAGCGCACGCTCGCCGGTCTCAAGCCAACTTTGCCCGCCGATGTAACGATCGATACGAAAGCATTTCAGCAGGCGGATTTTATCGAGCGGGCGATCAGTAATGTCAATCGCTCACTTATCGAAGGCGGACTGATGGTGACTGTCATATTGTTCCTCTTCCTGTGGAACTTTCGGACAACGTTCATCAGTCTCACGGCTATTCCCCTGTCGCTCGTTACAGCCATTATCGTGATGAGCTACTTCGACATTACGATCAACACGATGACATTGGGCGGGCTTGCGATTGCAATCGGCGCACTTGTGGATGATGCGATCATCGATGTCGAAAACGTATTCAGACGCTTGAAACAAAACGCACACTCGCCGACACCTGAGCCGGTCACGAGGGTGATCTTCAAAGCCTCCAGTGAGATCAGGAATTCGATCCTCTTCGCGACGCTGATCATCATTCTCGTTTTTCTGCCACTCTTCAGCCTCGCTGGTTTTGAAGGACGGATGTTTGCGCCCCTTGCGTTTGCCTACATCATTTCGATTACCGCGTCGCTGTTTGTCGCACTCGCCGTAACGCCGGTGCTCTGCTATTACTTGCTCGGCCATTCGAAACTCTTACAAGACGAGCGCGATTCACGTTTCGTGGCGTGGCTGAAGCGACACTATGCACGCGTTTTGAACTGGACGTTGCGGCATCCGTACAAAATTATTCTTAGTTCGGCCATCATGCTTTTGATTGCTGTGCTGCTCTTTCCGTTTATGGGTAGAGAGTTTCTCCCTCCGTTCAATGAAGGGGCTTTGAATATCAATGCGAGCTTGCCTCCAGGCACTTCTCTACAGGAGTCAAATCGTATCGGGCAGATCGTCGAATCGACGTTGCATGAAGTTCCGGAAGTTGTGTCCACTACAAGGCGCACGGGTCGAGCTGAACTCGATGAACACGCGGCGGGAGTAAACACGAGCGAGATCGAAGTAGTGACGCAAGAGGGTGATCGTCCACATGCGGAGATGATGGACGAAGTGCGACAAAAACTCGCTCGCATTCCCGGTGTAACCGCCGAAGTGGGCCAACCGATCTCGCATCGCATAGACCACCTGCTCTCGGGCACGCGCGCACAGATCGCGATCAAACTGTTCGGCCCTGACCTGGCTACTTTGAGAAACAAAGCGGGGGAAATCAAAGAGGCTATGGCCACTGTGCCGGGAATCGTCGATCTCCTCGTCGAGCCTCAGGTCGGCGTGCCGCAAGTTCAAATCAACATGAATCGGCCGGCAGCCGCCGCGGTCGGCTTGAGCGCCGAAGCACTCGCCGAGACTGTGGACGGTGCTTTCAATGGTCACATCGTTTCTCAGGTTTTGGACGAACAACGCACCTTTGACGTGGTGGTCCGATTCGATGATTCAGCACGACAATCCGTCGAAAGTATCAGTGGAACACTGATCGACACGCCAACAGGTCTGAAAGTGCCGATTGCACAGGTGGCTGACGTCCGCGTGGATCAGGGACCCAATACGATCAATCGTGAGAACGTGCAGCGGCGCATCATTGTCCAGGCAAACGTTGCCGATCGCGATCTTGGCAGTGTCATCGAAGACGTGCGTGCAGCAATCAATCAAAACGTTCAACTGCCTCAGGGTTACTTTGTTCAATATGGCGGGCAGTTTGAGTCACAGGAAAAAGCATCGCGCCAGATCATCCTGCTTTCGACGGTGGCGATCGCCGGCATCTTCCTGTTGCTTTACATCGCATTGAAGTCTGTTCGTTCCGCATTTCTCGTCATGGCGAATCTTCCGCTCGCGCTGATTGGCGGAGTAGTGATGGTTTTCATATCGGGCGGAACATTGTCGATTGCTTCACTCGTCGGCTTTATCACCTTGTTTGGCATCGCGACGCGCAACGGCATCATGCTCATTAGTCATTACTCTCACTTAATGACAGAAGAAGCCGTTAGTTTTCATGACGCAATCGTGCAAGGCTCGATGGAGAGGCTAAGTCCGATTCTTATGACAGCACTCGTCACCGGCGTCGGTTTAATTCCGCTCGCACTTGGCGTTGGCCAACCGGGTAAGGAGATTCAGCAGCCGATGGCCATCGTGATCCTCGGCGGTATTTTTACTTCAACGTTCCTGAACATGATCGTGATCCCGGCGCTGTATTTGAAGTACGGCAGAGCTGAGGCACCATCTCCCGCACGTGATTATCCGCAAGGAAGCGAGTTAGCGCCCTCGGGCGACTAAGGCGTCTCTCCACACTTGCCTAAAAACGTAACAGTCGTTACACTCGGCATTCACGTTACTTATGCCAAGTAGGAACACAGCCTCGACGCACGAGTGGGTATTGCTGATTCACCAGTTACCGCCCAAGCCGACAAATCTGCGCGTCCGGATCTGGCGCAAATTACAAAAGCTGGGCGCGGTGGCAATCAAAAACTCTGTCTACGTTCTACCCGCAACCGAAAAGGCCCACGAAGACTTTCAATGGTTGAAGCAGGAGATCGAGTCGGCTGGAGGTGAAGCCTCAGTTTTTAAGGCCGCTTCAGTCGAGGGTGCAACTGATCAAGAGATTATTGCGGCATTCCGTAAGGCCCGTGATGAAGAGTTCGCTGCGGTTGCGGCGGAGTTCGACGGTCTGACAGGGGCAATTCGCGAGCAGTCTCGTGGCAAACACTTGTCCGCCGGCAGACTATCGGCGCATGAAAGCGAGGTCGACAGACTACACAGTGAGTTAGAACGCATCGCCGGCAATGACTTCTTTAATGCGACACGTCGTGCGGCGGCCTTCGCTGCTTACGATCGATCTCAAAAGGAACTTCGAGCGGCGCAGGGGCCGATTGCAAAGACATCGTCGTCAGAAACCAAACGTGGAAAACTCGACCTTGCAAAGTATCAAGGCCAACGTTGGGTGACCCGCCGCAATCTCCACATCGACCGGCTTGCCTCGGCCTGGCTGATTAAACAGTTCATCGATAAGCGTCCGCGCTTCTATTTTGTTGCTGAAGGAGAAACGATCGAAGGTGCGATTCCCTTTGACATGTTTGGAGCTGAGTTCACCCATCACGGAGAAGACTGCACCTTCGAGACGATGCTGAAGCGATTCGGACTCAGTGAAAACAAAGGGCTGCGCGAGATCGCCGAGATTGTTCACGACATCGATTTGAAAGACGACAAATTTCACCGCCTCGAGGCCGTGGGACTGAACTCAATCATTGACGGACTCAGTAAGGTGCTCCGGGACGATCGCAAGTTACTACAACAGACCGGCGTTGTTTTTGATGGGCTTCATGCTTTGCTGAGCAAGGATGCTGTGAAGCCGGCACGCAAGACGAAACGAAAAGGACCAAGGCTCTAAAAAGTAGAACCGCAAAGCGAACCGACTAAGTGCACTGGCGAAAGGCTTGTGCCGAGTTCATGAAAGAAGCACTGCTGACAGATCGAAACTCAGGTTGGCGTGGGAGAGCTGCTGATTATCTCGCTCTCGAACACAACGTCACGATCGCGTCAGTGGCAGTTTTCCTTCTCGGCTTCGGTGAAGAGTTATGGAAAAGGTTTTTACCTAAATATCTCGAGGCGCTTGGAGCGACCACACCAATCATCGGTCTCTTCGGCACAGCGGAAAATTTTTTCGACGCCTGCTATCAGTATCCGGGAGGCTTTGTTGCTGATCGTTTTGGGCGACGCCGAGCTTTCCTGATCTTTATTACCCTCGCCTCCCTCGGTTACCTCGTCTACCTTTTCAGTACTTCGTGGCCGTTTTTATTTGCCGGTCTCGCCCTGGTGATGGCCTGGCAAAGCATGGCGTCTCCTGCAATCTTTGCCGTGATTGGCGACTCGCTGCCTCGCGAACGCCGTGCAATGGGCTTCACTCTGCAATCGATATTAAAACGTGTGCCTATAGTGATCGCGCCGATCGTGGGTGGGACTTTGATCGCCTCGATGGGCCTGGTCAACGGTATCCACGTTGCTCTGATGATCACACTGGCTTTAGCAGCGGTAACGATCGTACTCGTACTCAAAATCAGAACTCTCAACCAGCGGCCACATCACATCAACATGCGCGGCGTTTGGCGTTCATTTCATGGCGTTCTGAAACGACTTCTGATTTCCGACATCATTATCCGGACCTGCGAGGGCATCACCGGGGTGTTGGCGATTCTTTATGTGACCAACATTCACGGCATCAGTGTTGCCGCTTACGGCACTCTCATCGCCATTCAAATGATCACTTCGATCCTTGTTTACATTCCAGCAGGAAAGATTGCCGATCGAGTAGGACGCAAACCGTTTGTTGTGGTGACCTTTTTGAGTTTTGCACTGTTTCCCTTCTCAATTATTTTCGCCTCAAATTTTGCGTGGTTGATCGTCGCTTATGTAATCGGCGGTCTCCGAGAGATTGGCGAGCCTTCAAGGAAAGCGATGATAGTGGATCTGGCTCAGGACAACATTCGCGCGAGATCCGTCGGGCTCTACTATCTCGTTCGTAGTCTTTCAATCACACCGGCGGCGGCGATTGGCGGATTGCTCTGGAATATCGCGCCGCAAGTTCCATTCGTTACTGCCGGATTGATCGGCCTGGTTGGAACCATTGTGTTCATCATGACTGTCGAGGAACGTTACGCCAGTTAGGAGTTCGTTATGGAAAGCTTGCTTAGAGACATTCGCTACGCTGTTCGTTCACTACGCAAACGGCCAACATTCTCATTGCTCGTGGTCCTGGTATTGGGCGTAGCAATCGCTGCTAATACCTCGATATTCAGTATCGTGAACGCTGTGATTTTGAAGCCCTTGTCTTTCAAGGAACCGGATCAGTTGGTCTGGATTTGGGCCACACGCAAAACCGTTAGTCGCGCGTTTTTTTCTATTCCCAATTTCATCGATACACGCGACCAAAACCAGACACTTGCCGAGGTTGCACCCTTCGCGATATGGCCCGCGAACCTGACTGGACAAAGCGAAGCCGAACGTTTGCAGGGAGTGCGAATCTCAGCTAACGCAATGCAGATGTTGGGCGTTGAAGCTGCGGCAGGCCGCACGCTAGTTCCGGACGACGACAATCCAAACAACACTCGGGTCGTCATGCTGAGCTATGGCTTATGGCGAAGACGATTCGGCGGAACGAGCGAAGTGTTGGGGAAAACGCTTACGCTTAATGGTGACTCGTACACAATTGTTGGAGTTCTGCCATCCCGCTTCGTGATTCCCAATGCCGAGACTGAGATCATCGTTCCCCTGAGGATGGATCACGATCCGCGCCGGACCGAAAGAGGCTCAAACTTTCTACTGAGATACGAATAACTTGTCATAGACCAGGGAGGCAGAATGAAAAAGAAAGCAGTATCACGCCGACAACTAATTTCGGAATCATGCAAGCTTTACTGACTTACTTCAAAGCGTCCAGCGCAACTCGAATCTCGCTATTGGTGGGTCGCTTGCGATAGTCCGACTCAATCCTGGTCCATGCGACCTTGCCGGTCTTGTCGATAACGTAGACTGCTGGATGCGGAATACCGTAGACCTTCTCTTTTTCATAAGCCGGATCACGTAGACCATACGCGTCGATGACCTTGTGATCAGGGTCGGAAAGAATCTGGAATTTAATAGCTCCCTTGCCATCCGATCCGAGCTTTCTCGGCAAACGTCTTGCTGACTTCAGGAGGATCAACACTGACGGCGTAGAGGCTTATTTTCTCACCCTTCTTCACTAACGACCTGAGTTCGGCTAACTGCCGAGCACAATAAGGTCACCAGTAGCCACGATAGAAAACTAAGACGACCGGACCGATGCGACGCGCCTCGGACAATGTGACTTTGCGTCCGTCCTGATCTGAGAGGGTAAAATCTGGGGCGATGTCTCCAATGCCAATCGGTGTACTTCGCACTCCGCCAACTGAAGACTGAGGGTTCACTGTAGTCGCTAGAGCAACTAGCACCAACGTTGGGAATAACACTCTTGTCAGCCTCACTATTGTTTCTCCTGGCCAGGATCGATAAACGAAGCTTCAGCGTAGGCATTCATCATTCTCCCGTCAATAGGCGAGTTCGGTGTTGACAAGTCCGTCGGCGCAAGCTTGCGAGATGCAATGAATATTCTGAAATGTTCTCAACGTGTTAGATTACATCTACCGTTAGTAACTGAAGTGGTCTGAAAGGAGAGAGAGAGAATGACGAGGCCACCAAGAATGACATTCCTGCTGGTTGCGACTGCGTGTTTAGTTCTCAACATCAACGTAGTGCAACCACAAAGTAAGAAAGAATCATCGACGTCGGACGCCCCAATCTCTGAGGCGATTGCCTCGCTCAAATCGCTCATCCCATACAGTTATATGTTGCCAACGCCTCCAAACGGCGAGGCTCGTCGATGGACGATTGGGGGGTTGCACAGCAAAGACTGCCGACTCAGTTATGACATAACAATCGAGACCTTCGATCCAGGCAATAGTTATTTTGAACGTCAGCGTTGGGAAGTCGATCTAGCTGGTCTGAATCCTCAGATGATCAGAATCCAACCCGCAACTAAACACCAACCGGTACGAATAGAGTTCACCTCTTTCGATCCACACGATTCCGACTTTATTCGTCAGGCGCAGGCAAATGGCGGCGTGAGGATTGTCAAAGGAAAGGCGATCTGGCAAAACCTTCGGATTGACAATCAGTTTGTTCGAGAGGGCTTTGAGACTCGTGCTGGCTTCTTCACACGGAATGACGAGCGGGCTCAAGAGTTAGCCGCGGCATTCAAACGAGGAATTGAGTTATGCCGGCAAAATTCACGCAGCTAAAATTGAACAGCACGGTCAAACTTAATTTCGCTTTATGAAAATCATTTCAATCAATGTCGGACGACCGCGACTAGTGATGCGGAACGACGAACCAGTGTCAACCGGCATTTTTAAAGAGCCGGTCGCCGGCCGTGTGATGCTGCGCACTCTGAATCTCGACGGCGATCGCCAGGCGGATTTGACTGTGCATGGTGGACCTGAGAAGGCTGTTTACCTCTATCCGTCAGAACACTATGCCTTCTGGAAACGAGAACTGCCGGACCTGGATCTGCCCTGGGGAATGTTCGGCGAGAACTTTACGACCGAAGGCATGCTCGAAAGCCAAATCAATATCGGCGACAGTTTTCGAATCGGATCGGCAGAGGTAATGGTAACGCAGCCACGAATGCCTTGTTACAAACTTGGCATTCGTTTTGGTCGAACCGACATCATTAAAAGGTTTCTGGCGAGTGAACGCACCGGTTTTTATTTTTCGGTTCTGAAAGAAGGTGAAGTCGGTGTTGATGATGAATTCGAATTACTGGACAAGAATGCTTCTGGTGTAACAGTCGTGGACGTCACGCGACTATTTAGCAGCGATAAGCAAAACGTCGAACTCCTTCGGCGCGCGATCGCAACTGAGGCATTGCCTGATAATTGGCGAAACTATTTTCGCAAACGGTTTTCGTGAGCAGCTCCCCTACCTCAATCTCCAAACTGGATCGCCCCCTGAACTTCCGTGCCGGCTGTTACACGTGTGGGGAGGTTTGCCGTCAAAAGAATCGCATGGGGTCTACGGCACTCCGAGTTCCTGCATTCTGTTGTATGCGATCGGCTCCAGCTACATGGGCGACGGTAACCGGGCGAAGAGTGACTTCGTAACCAGACTCTACAAGCTCGGGATTCCGGGTTAACGTTCATGCACCATGCAATGTTTGGACTATCCGCGCGCTCTCTCCAGCAGCACCATCATTATTAGGCTGAGAAGTATTCGCGTCTCCTCTTCCTTACTTAATTCAGCGAGCTTTTCGATACTAAATTTTCCCTGAAAAAATGCCGGTTGTTTCTTAAGACGCATGACCGGCGTGCCATCCTCTCGCGCAACTAAGTACTCCGGGTGAAAAAGATATCCGCTGAACATTCCTACGATGGGGATCTCGCCAAACAGCGCATCACCAACCTTGGCCCATGGGTTTGTTTCCTGAATTGTCAGCGCCGGACCACTCCCATTGATAATCTCGTAACGTGCCCTCCATAAAGACTTCATTCCTTTTCGCCTGACGGTACCAACGTGGGTACTCCTGACATCGGTGAAATGATAGCTTGCGGAAAAGTCGAGTACCCGATCAGCCTTCAGCTCATACAAAGGAAGTTTTTGCTCCACGTCAGCGAACACGGTGACCGACTCCTTTAGCTTGAACATCTTCTGCTTCACATAGAAACTCAAGTTTCCCGCGGCGTCGATAACAGAAATCTTTCGGGCTAACGACAAGATCTCGAAAGATAGTTGAAGTGGGTAGTTCATTCAGTCTCTCCTGGTGTTTCTGTGAGGGCTTGATAATGTGCGTCTCGGCGGATCGCAGCCTTGTCAATCTTAGCAAAATAGACTTGGACTAAGGAACAAAAGGTTATCCAACCCTAACTCGTTTGGGTGATTTTCCCCTCGCAACATCTAGGGTTTCGAGAAAAACCGAGTAGGCGCAAAATCTCTTAAATTTCAATTATCGAGGTCGACGGTTCTAAACACGTTATGAGCACGAAAATGAAGGCAGCGCAGATAAGCAAAGCCGGTGGCGATTGGGAATTGGTGGAGCGCGAGATTCCCGAGCCGGGTCGCGGCCAAGTGCGCGTGAAGGTCGAGGCATGCGGCATTTGCCACAGCGACGCGCTGGTCAAGGACGGCATCTGGCCCGGCCTCCAGTATCCGCGTGTGCCCGGTCACGAAATCGCCGGACGGATCGATGCCATGGGCGACAACGTCACCTCGTGGGCAGTTGGTCAACGCGTCGGCGTCGGTTGGCATGGCGGCCATTGCTTCGTGTGCGAGCAATGCCGGCGCGGTGACTTCGCCATGTGCGTAAATCGAAAAGTCACCGGAATCGACTTCGACGGTGGCTATGCGGAACATGTGATTGTGCCCGCAGCGGCGCTGGCGGCGATTCCCGATGATCTGCCTGCGGAAGAAGCCGGGCCATTCATGTGCGCGGGCGTAACCGTCTTCAACGCGTTGCGAAATTCAGGCGCGCGCGCCGGAGAGGTGGTCGCGGTGCATGGCATCGGCGGACTTGGGCATCTCGGAGTCCAGTACGCGCGCCGGATGGGATTCAAGACGGTGGCGATCAACCGGGGTAAGGACAAAGAAGAGTTAGCGCGACAACTCGGCGCGCATAATTACATCGACGCGACCGCGCAGGATGTCGTGGCAGAACTGCAGAAACTCGGAGGCGCGAGCGTGATTCTCGCGACTGCGCCAAATGCCCAGGCCATCTCCGGACTGGTGGACGGATTGGCGCCCAGTGGCAAATTGCTGGTTCCGGCGGCGCCGCTGAGCCGCTCACAATAAACATGTTCTCGTTCATCATGAAACGCAGTTCCGTCGCCGGCTGGTATTCCGGCACAGCGAAGGATTCGCAGGACACGCTGGAGTTCAGTGCGTTGAGCGGCGTCCATCCGATGATTGAAAAATATCCGCTGGATAAAGTGGCGGAGGCTTACGAACAAATGCACAGTGGAAAAGTGCGGTTCCGTGTCGTTCTCACGTTCGGAGATTGAACGTCATGAGATGGTCGGGGCGTTTTGTGCTCTTGTGCTCAGGGGGATGGGTAAGATGAGAGCAAGCAAGCTTCCAAAGAGTTGAGATACCGGGTTTTGTGCCATGTGGCTATCTCCGTAGCGGACCACGAACGGCTCGTTACTCGCGGAACTCAAGCCGCCCGATGACGCCATTCGCGCCGGCTCCCCAGCCTGTCGACTTACGCGGAACAAAGCTGAACGTGTCGAAGCCTGGACCATCGATCGGTTTCCATGTGCGTCCATCGTCCGTCGAGTAATCACCGCCTGACGGACCAATGGCGACGAGCGTCTTCGTGTTGGGAACGTATGCCACCACGGATCTAAAACCCGACAAGCCTTTTGCGAGTGTCCAGGTGATTCCGCCATCGTTTGTAATCGCAAGATTGTCTACCGCTTCCTGTTCCTTACGATAATCACCACCTGCGATCACGCCATGCTTTGCATCGCGAAAAGCGATTGAAAAGATTCCAGAAGATGGTCCGGAGGCCAGAGGAGTATCAGCCACTCGCCAGGTGCGTCCACGATCCGAAGTGTGCAACACGCGAGCTTTGGAGGCTGCGCCGGTGCCGATCCATGCGTGTGATTTTCCAAACACGGCGATGTTCGTGCCGCTGGCGGCAAACGCGCCTTCGTTTTCGAGAGCAGGTGGCAGGTTCCGTGTATCCACTCGCGACCAAACACGCCCGCCATCGTTAGTCGTCAATACGTACAACTGACCATCGACTGAATCTCCGAAGACGATGCCGTTGTTCGCGTCCCAGAACGACATCGCGTCGAGGAACGCTTTCGGATCTTCGTTTTTGAACTGGAGTGTCCAGGTTTTTCCAGCGTCGGTAGTTTTGTAAATCCGCGAAGCTGGACCATTCCCGATCGCCAGAACGTACGCTGTTTGAGCGTCAACGGCATCGACGTCGCGGAAATCCAACGTATCACTGGTCACCGTGAGCTTTTGCCACGTCGTCCCACCATCAACCGTCCGCAACACCGTCGATCCTGCCCCACTGGCCCACGCCACGCTCTCATTCACCGCGCTCACACCACGCAACCGCACGTTGACCCCACTCGTCTGCACGGTCCAATGCGGCGCCACGAACAGCGACAATGTGATTAGCATTAAAAGTTTTATCGTCATCTGAATGGTCTGTCCGAACAGTGTGGGAAACATTCTGTCATATACACATCTTCAGTGACAGTCTGCGTGCGCTCAACAATACCAACATCGACCACCGAGCCTCTGCTTATTGACAACCGAATACATTAGGCATAGAAGTTAGTTGTCCATCCTCGTTTTCTTCCCCCGCTATCGAAACAATTACACGTCCCGCGCCCACTCACCTCCTAATCACCTAAGGAGTTTCTATGAATTCAGCTCGCAAAATCCAATGTGTCCTCGGACTCTCTTTCTTGTTGCTGTGCACGGCGCGCGTGGGCGCCGCACAAACTGCTTGCAACCCAACGTGGAATTCCACTTCCGTCTATACAGGCGGTATGAAAGTTAGCCTTAACGGAATCAATTACACAGCAAATTTTTGGACCCAGGGCCAAAACCCTTCCACTAACAACGGCGGACCGGGCAGTGGTCAACCATGGACCAGCAACGGATCGTGTAGTGGATCCGGCGGTGGCGGCGGAGGTGGCTCATGCGCCCCGACCTGGAACTCGACCACTGTTTACAACGCTGGTAACACGGCAAGTCTGAATGGCGTGAACTATCAGGCTAACTTCTGGACACAAGGACAAAATCCTTCAACTAACAACGGCGGTGCAGGTAGCGGTGCGCCCTGGACCATCATCAACACTTGCAGTGCGTGTACAACTGTTCCCAGCGTTCCGACAGGACTACAAGCATCGGGGACTACAAGTAACAGCACGAACCTGAGTTGGACCGCTTCGACGGCGGCCGTCAACTGCACTGTGACCGGCTACACTATCTTCAGGAACGGTGTTGCGTTCGCTACTTCAACCATACCAAACGCGTCCATAACCGGATTGTCTCCGCAGACCACCTACACATTCAGGGTTTCAGCTTCGAGCGCTGCGGGCAGTTCGGCACAGAGCACTGCGATAAACGTCACCACACTAAGCGGTCCGCCACCGCCACCGCCGTCTGCGAAAGTCTTCGCGCCCTATATCGATCTGGGCCTTACTGCTAGTTGGCAACTGTTAACTATCAAGCAGCAATCCGGAATCAGGGTCTTTACGCTTGGCTTTGTCGTCGGTAACGGCGGCTGCACACCGACATGGGGTGGTGTTGGAGCAACAGTAGCGAATGACACGCTGCCCAACGGCACGACAATACTTTCGTTGGTCCAGGGCATACGTGCTACCGGCGGTGACGTGATCATCTCCTTTGGCGGCGCCTCCGGCACTGAGTTGGCACTGGGATGTTCCACCGTGGCGAGTCTGCAGGCTGCTTACCAGGCGGTGCTGAATAAATACAGCGTGAACAGCAGTACACCAGTGAGAATCGATCTCGACATTGAAGGCGGCGCGATTCTCGATCAGGCCTCGGTCAATCGTCGCAACCAGGCGTTAGTTGGACTCAAGGCCGCGAATCCAAATCTGGTGATTTCCTACACACTGCCGGTTTTGCCGACGGGACTGGTGGCGAGTGGTGTCAATATGTTGAACAGCATCAAGGCTTCTGGACTCAACGTGAACGTAATAAACATCATGGCCATGGACTATGGTCCAGCCAACGACAACGGTGGTCAGATGGGACTCAGCGCTGTTCAAGCCGCGAGCAACACCCACAATCAGGTCGTTGCTGCCGGTTTGACTGCGACTATCGGAGTGACTCCCATGATCGGAATTAACGACGTCGCCTCAGAGATCTTTCAACTGAGCGACGCGACAATGCTGTTGAACTTTGCAAACGCAAACAGCTACATCACCCGGCTCTCGATGTGGTCCGTGTCACGCGACAATGGCAGTTGCCCAAACCAGGGGTTTGCTTCTCCTGTTTGTAGCGGCATTGCGCAAAGCAACTGGGCGTTCGCGAACATATTCAAGCCGTTCGCTCCGTAGTGTTTTAGGAATCGACGGCCTTTATCGCGGGTTACAACTATCCATTGAAGGCGATGCGAACGGCGCCGCACGACACTCGTGTGTGCAGCAAGGGGCGGCGAAGGTGTTGCCGCCCCTTGATGACACATTTGAAATTTCAGGTTAGGGTCCTCCTACGAACAGCTCACGATAAGGTGAAATGCTCGGTCCGTCTGAAAACCGTCGGGAGCGTAGGTTCTGACGATTACGGTCTGAGGTCGACTGGTTTGCGCCACCGTGGCGATGCCGACTGGCCCGAAGGTAGTCGCGACAGTCGCCGTGTATGCGCATTTGCTAACGTCAGCACCGAATGTGATCTTCCATTCTCCAGAACTTTCACGAGTCATGTCGACAACATCCGTACCGCGTTCGAGTGAGCTATTGACGACCGCGAAGTAAGTACCGCGCCCGGCTCTAGGCTCCCCACTTGGTGCAGCGAGCGAACCGATCTCGCGGTCGGCCTGCTGTTCCAACGCCTGGGAACTCTGTGCGTGTGTATCCACCGGCGAGAACATGAAATTAGCCGCTAGCGAAAGCGTGCAGAGGGCTAAAAAGTTTAGAATGAGTATGGTTTTTCGCATGAAGTCTCTCCTTTAGTAAATTTGTTTGCGTCCACACTGGCGAACGCGTTAGAGTCCGCGGAAAAGTGATCTAAAAAGCTTCTAAGAAAGTTCTAAGAGCGGCTATGTCTTCGCTCAGCAATCATTTATATAAATTTGAGGATTTCACGATCGACGTCGATCAGCGAGTGCTGTTACGCGGTGAGGAGCTCGTTTCCCTGACGCCGAAGGTCTTCGACACGCTTCTGATTCTGGTTGAGAGCCGTGGCCGTATCGTCGAAAAGGAAGAGTTGAAGCGGCGGTTGTGGCCTGACACTTTTGTTGACGAGGCAAACATTGCTTTCAACATTCAACAAGTGAGGAAGTGTCTGAATGACGATGCTCGCAATCCGCGCTACGTTGGCACGGTACCGCGGCGAGGTTATCGATTTCTGGTAGACGTTGAGGTTGTTTCAAGTAATCAAACGCCGGCCGCAGAAGTTAATAGCGTGGTGTCACCAGCTCTCGCTGCGACAACAAGCGGCCGCAAAAGAATCACGGTGTTTGCGGCAGCAACCGTCTTACTGCTCATCGGCGCGGGTTTAATGGCGTGGAGTTTTTCCAGACGTAAGGGCGCTGTTGAGAACAACAATGGTGTTTCCAGATCATCGACCTCACCTTTAAGGCTCGAACAATTAACTGCCACTGGACAAAGCAATCTGGTGGCGCTTTCGCCCGATGGCAAATACCTCGCGTATCAGCGTGCCTCTGAAAAGAAGTCTGCCCTATGGCTACGTCATCTCGAGGCAAATACAAACGTCGAGATCATTCCACCGACCGGATACATTTTTGGAGTGGCGTTCGCGAACAACGGAGAATACCTCTATGTGGTGAAAGGTGATCCACTTGCGCTCTACCGAGTCTCCTTGCTGGGTGGTGTGCCGGCAAAGATAACCGACAACCCGCAAGGCAAGTTTTCGATTTCGCCGGACGACAGTCGAATTGCGTTTATTCGTGAAGCGATAAATGCGGAAGGACAGTATGAATACTCGTTGTTCACCGTTAGATCTGATGGCACCGACGAGAAGAAGCTCTTCAAAGGCACTAATCCACATAAACTGGATACACCGATGTGGACGCCGGACGGCTCAGCAATCATTTGCTCGTCTGGCGACTCAAACGGTGGTGGACGAGAATTTGGTTTGATTGAAATAAATGCCGCTGATGGCCAGATGAAAGAATTGCCTGCTCCAAAATTCTTTCACATTACGAAGATGGCCTGGTCGGCGAAAGCGGATGCGCTGATACTGTCGGCACGGACCAATCTCGAAGACAACAACCAACTCTGGAAACTGACCTACCCGGGCCTGCAACTGACTCAACTGACTGAAGGTTTCCTTTCATATCACGATCTCAGCATCGCGCGAAATGTAAACAAAGCAACCGCTTCTCAATCGACATTCCTTTCGGATCTCTGGGTCGGGACAGCGAACGATCCAAAGTCGCTCAAAAAAATAACGCAGGCGATCGGTAACTTTTCCTGGTCTGCTGACGGACGGCTCATCTATGTGTCGACGGCCAGCGGCAATCACGATCTCTGGATAATGAAGCCGGATGGCTCACAGCAACAACAACTCACGGTTGATGCTGCCATGGACGTTATACCAACGGCGACGCCCGATAATCGTTACATCATCTTTATCTCCAATCGTTCCGGCAATTTTCAGATCTGGCGTATGAATGCCGATGGCAGCAATCAAATCCAGCTCACGAAAGGTCGACCAAAGTTTTATCCCTCGATTTCGGGCGATGGTAAATGGGTACTCTTCAACTCTACCGACGATTTGCACTTGTGGAAGGTGTCAGTTGATGGTGGAGATCCGATCGAAGTCGCAGGCTACGTTGCGATAAGACCCTCGATGTCGCCTGACCAACGATCGATTGTTTGCTTAGGCAGAAATGGATCGAAACGTGAGATCCTGATTTTACCGGCAGCAGGTGGCGAGCCTTTGAAAAGGATCGAAGTTCGCGCTGCCAGGCTGGCGGGTTACCGGATCAAGTGGACTGCGGATGGCAAGGCCCTTATTTACATTGCGGAGAATGATGGCACTCTCAACATCATGAAGCAGTCATTGGATGGCAGGCCCCCGGAAGAAGTCGCAAGGTTCGATCAAGATGATCTATTCGATTTCGATTACTCCTCGTCCGGACAATTCGCCGTCACTCGCGGGGTTTGGAAGTGGGACGTGGTCTTGATTAGTGATCTGAATTAAGCAAACCTAAAACCTCACGGCAGAACATCAGGCATCGAACTTGCTACTTCGCATTATGACGGCAAATCGAAGCCGAACTGACTCATTTGAGTGCGGATCAACAAGGGGGAAAAGCCACAAACAATACATTTTAGTTATGAAGAAACGAACATCACGCGTTAATGTCGCTGAAAGCCCAAACGGGAATCGGCAGGTTGTTCCATCCGCGGAACAGTTGACGGAGCAGAATGTCGAAACCGTAACGAGACTCGAAGAAGCGGCGCGAGAACAACGGACACCCACAGATCGCCTGGCCGACAAGATCTCTAACTTCTGCGGCAGCATGACGTTCGTGTGGGTGAATGTTGTCTGGTTCGGCGGTTGGCTCATCTTTAATTCAATCCCGGGCATACCGCATGTCGATCCTTTCCCTTTTACTCTCCTGACGCTTATGGTTTCACTGGAAGCAATCTTTCTCTCGACTTTCATTCTCATCAGTCAGAATCTCGACAAACGCATTAGCGAAAGACGCAGTCACCTGGACCTTCAACTAAACCTGTTGAGCGAACAGGAAAACACGAAGATGATCATCATGCTGCACGCCATCGCAGCAAAAGTTGGTGCTGACTTGACTCACGATCCTCACTTAAAAGCACTAAGCGAGGAGACGCAGCCGGAAAGACTGATCGAACAAATTGAAGCGCGCGAAAACAACTAAGCCACTAAGTCAAGGGGGTTCGCAATGAAACAGGTTGGCATTATCACATTACTTCTTTTCTTCTCGTCGGGTTGCGTGGTAGTGGGAGGTTATAGCAGCGGACGCGGATGGTTTATCTGGCCAGGCACCATTGGAATTCTTATCGTTTTAGCGATTCTCTTTCTTCTTTTCAGGCGACGATAAAGCGTTCGTTTCACGCCTGCGTCTGAACTGATCTCTTTCGCCCGAACATCAACGTAACGAGCGACAAGACAATCAACGCTACCCCGCCGCCGATGGATAACATGGCAGTTTGCGTCGTCTGTTTAGCGTTATTACGTGCCATGTCAGTCACGCCTTTTCCATCTTCGTATTCCTTCATCAGCTCGCGCTCTCTTGGGGTTCCCTGGTTGCGTTCGGCTTCAGCCAACAACCTCTGCTGCTCGGCAGCATACCTGTCAGCTCTTGCCTGATCTTCGTTATTCACATACGTATACGCACCCAAAGCTCCCAGCACGATTCCAGCAACCGCGATCAGTATTGCAATGAGTCTGAGGATCTTCATGTCGTTCTTACCTCCAAAACTCAACCTGGTCTAAAGAAGCGAAACGGCGCGTGCGGTCGCTTCCTTGAACAGATCGATCGCGCCTACGAACTCGGAAACGATGAGTCGACTATGTCCATCGGAGATGGCCTGAACAATTCTTCGCAGTTGCGTTGCTTCACCTGGACTAGGCGAACCGATCGCAGCGACTGCCTGAAGATATGCTCCCTGCGCAACTGACTCGCCACTCAAGCCAAGTAGGTATTTCAAGTTGCCGAAATCACCGCCACCTAAAGCCTCCGCACTCTCCAGAGCCTTGACGGCCGCTCCGATCTTCACCAGAGCTGCCAGGAGATCGCCGTTGCCGAGTTCTTGCACGGCGCCGTTCTTTGGATTGCCTTTCGGATTGCCCATGAGATTGGAATGGGCATCACGCAACGCTGCCTTGACTTTGCTGTTCGTCGTTGAGGATTCAGCCGCGCTGATTTGATCCGCCACCCATGCAATAGCTTCCGTGGGCGAGACCACGCTGAACGAACTTGAGGCAGCAACTCGACCGCCGTCGTCGTCAGTTACCTCCACTCGTATGGTGAAGGAGCCCGTTACGGTGTAAGCATGAGCTTCACGAAGCTGGCCCATGACACCGCCGAAAGCATCGCTAAACGAGTCGAAGGCGCTGTTTGGAAGTATTGGACCATCGTCGAGATCCAGAGTGGCTGTTTGGTGATCTGGTTTGCCCGGATCGGTGAACAAACCTTCAGCGCTATATTCGAGATTAACTAGCGCGAACGGGACATCCACGCCGATCTGAAGCCCGAGCGAATCAACAAGGGCAAATTTCTGTATATTCGGCGGCACATTGCGCACACGAACGTCAACAAACGCGGGAGCGCTACGGCCAAGCTCAGTTGGGTCGGTGGGATGCTGAGCGCGAACTGGTACGTTTCTTATGCTTGGGCCATCCAACTCTGCTGCGGAGAAAGCTGGTGAATTGCCATTGGTTTCGAACACCCCGTCTGAATTGAAGTCCCACGCGATGTTTATCGGCGCAGCGTAATAGGTGCGGCAATCCGGAAAACTGTCAGCGCCGATGGGAAAAAACTGGACCGACGAGATCTTGTTGTTCATCGAACCGTCGGCGGCGTCATTTAGTACCGCATCCAGGTCTGGCTCTTCTCGTACCAATCCCGCTCCAGCAAGAGTGCGTGTGCGGCTCCCGGGAAAGTTTGAATCATCGAAGCTGTGCTCGTTGACCCGCAGCGTACAACCCACCGGCGCAAACCAACGCCAGGAACCAGCCTCGTCATTGAAAAACCACAGCAGCTTCGTGAAATCATCGAAATTATCTTTGTGCCAGTCTTCAAAGTCGCTGACAAGCCAGGCATTGCCGTCGAAGTCGTCATCGAGTCCGGCGCCGTCATCTTCGAAAAGCTGCAGCCACGCCTTGGTGATTGGTCCTTTTCCAAGAGCGGAGAGGCTCACGACGCTACCTTCATCCACTTCAAAAGGTCCCAGCGGTTCGACCGACGGCCTAAGAGTAGGACTGCCGGGACGAACCATTTCCCTGTGTCGCCACTCGCCGAATCGCACAGTCCGTCGACCCTTTTCACCATTAGGAAGTAGTTCCTCTGGGCCTTCGTTGTTGTGTTGCGAAGCGTAGACGATCAGTTCTCCCGAAGGACTTACGTAAACGCCCGTCGAGCCGGAGAAATGTGAGGTATCACCGCCTCCACCAATCGCGTCGGTCGTTACATGTTTGCTTTCGACGTGGGTGAACAGACGCTCGCCCGGATTTCCAAACTCATCAACCTCGACTCGGTACAGATCCATAAAGTCTGTACCACCTCCGGGATGGAGGAGTGGATCGGTGTTGCGCGTCCCGATCATGAAAAGTGGACCATCCAAACTTCCCTGGCGAACGAAGTTGAACATCTGATGTGCCTGCGAACCAGAATTGGGCCACGTGTGCACTGATTGGCAATCATCATCTGACGGAAAAGGTGGTGGAGGATCAGGGCCAAACATCAGACAGAGCGAAACATCACAATTCGGCGCCTGTGAACAAAAGTCTGTTTGGAGTTGCCTGTCAGACCAGCTTCGCAGCAACGTCCAATTCAGAAAGGTTGATTTGAGATCAGTTGGACCGTTTTCATCGATTACGAGATTTCCATCCTGGTCCTTAAACGTTGTAGAAAGCGACCGGTAGAGTCTTACTTCCCTGTTGTTCTTGCCGGCCATGAGCATGACGTACCGCAAACCTGGACCAAAGGGATTGAGGACCGGAGTCAACGCGACCTGCCCTGCCTGAAATTCGTCACTCGGGGCCGGTACGAATTGACTCGTCTTGACAGGTGATTCGGGATTCGAAACATCCAGAAAAAGAATCAGGTCCTTCGGCTTACTCGGATCTGGTGTAGGTTGTGGCGAAGGAAATGGAAAAGGAATGTCCGGGTACGGCACGGTAAGCGGAACGACCAATACATCACCGACTACCTGCAAACCGCCAGGATGGCCGTAGCTGGGCCAGCCATTACCGTCAAAGGAGATGACGGCGACGGCTCTGTCTTGCGGGTCGGGCGGGGTGGGCCACGAATTAAGTTGTCCGCCTTGTAGCACTCCAGCAATCGGCCAGTCGCGCACCAGACGGTTCGAACGCAGACGCTCACCGTTGGCATCTCGTGAGCCCATCTTGACGATGACGAGATTTCCAGGTTCTGGTGCGCAGTCGGTGACGCACTCGGGAACATCGTTGCCGCTGCGGGAGATAAATAGATAAGCAGTGCCCGGTCCGTGTTTGCGAACAATTCCCTGGTAATGTTTGTGAATGTCTGGATCGGGCGAGTTGCCGAGCCCGAAGGCCAGCGCGTCAGGACGAAGTGCTAACTGGTTGAATTGGCTGATGACATCAGGGACAAAGTAGATTTCCGGTTGCCCGCTGGTGGTCGTCGCAGGCGTCCCACTCGTCTGACAGAATACGAATGAACTGAACAAAAGCAGGCTAAAGCAAAAAGTGCTTATTGCGTTTAAGTAACGAAACCTCATTGACCTACCCCATTAAAGAAAGGGTGGTGTCTTAATTCCTCTGTGTCTCTGCGGTCCTCCGCGTCTCTGCGGTTGAATGTTTTTGCGTTTCTTTTACCGCAGAGTCGCAGAGGTACGCAGAGAATGCTGGCAAACTAGGACACCACCTAAGAAAGCTCGGTGTTGCCGGGTGGTCGCGCTGACATTACAATGCGCCTGTATAGAACCCCGACATCAGTGGCAGGTCCTACGACACCCTTGCCACTTCTTTGCGATTGGCGTGACCCCCAGAAGCTAAGCCACCTCACGCCAAATTGTCCTGAGAAACTGCTGAGCAAGATCCGAGAAAGTTCTGAGCAGGGTCATACCCATGAGTCATTTCTATCGTTTTGGGGAGTTTTCGGTAGACGCCGAAGAGCGGGTCCTCTTACTTGACGGCAAACCTGTTCCGCTGAGGCCTAAGGTTTTCGATACCCTCCTCATAATGGTCGAGCGCAGTGGACGAATCGTCGGCAAAGACGAACTTATGAATCGTCTCTGGCCGGACTGCTTCGTTGAAGAAGACAATCTGACCTTCAACATCCGCCAACTCAGAAAGACGCTTGGCGACGATGCACGGTGGCCTCGCTATATTGAGACTGTCGCGAGACGCGGATATCGCTTTATCGCTGAAGTGGAAGAAGTTACTACTGAGGTCGGGCCGCCAGTTGATGAGATCAAGGCCCCGCCCAACTCGTTGAACGTATCGGAGAGATCGAATCTTCTCCCCGCCTCTTTAGCAGGAATTCTGCTCCTTGGATCAGCAATATGGGGAGGTTGGCATTTCCGCGAGAGCTCAAATGCTCGTCAAAACAGGCGCGTCAACGCAACCGAGCAACACCTGTCAGCAACGGTCCCGAAGATCGAGAAACTGACTGCTTCGGGCAAGAATCGACATGCGGCTATTTCGCTCGATGGGAAGTATGTTGCCTACACCACTGAAGTAAAAGGCCGTGTAAGTATCTGGCTACGGCAACTCGGAACGGGATCGGTTCGCGAGCTCATCTCCTTCACTGAAGGCTACATCTACGGGATGGGTTTCGCTCATAACGGTGAACAACTCTATTTCGTTAAGGGCCACCCCGAGCCGACCGCTCTCTATCGCATCTCGATGCCGCTGGGCGGCGTACCGACGAAACTAATACCCAAGCCGGAAGGGACTTTCGCAATCTCGCGAGACGACAGACAGGTTGCGTTCGTGCGTTATTCGGAAGACGACAAGGAATGCGCGCTGATGCTTGCTGCCACGGACGGCAGTAATGAACGAGTGTTGGCCCGTCATATTCAACCTGATCGTTTCAACACACCCACCTGGTCCCCTGATGGACAAACAGTCGCGGTGGCCACAGGTCCGTCTGATAGCGGAAACCAGAACGTGCGAATCGTGGAGTACAACGTTGCTGATGGGTCGGAGAATGAAGTGTCGCGCGAGCGCTGGTTTCACGTCTCGCGATTGATCTCGCTACCTGATAGGCGTGGTTTGCTCGTCGTCGGAGAAAAAGAACCTGGCACGAGTAGAGCACTCTGGCGGATTTCGTATCCGGGTGGTCAAGTGAATCGGCTCACGGACGGACTCGTCGATTACGTCGATGTCAGCATAACCGCTAATGCCGACAAGGGCGTTGCTACCGAGGTGAGCTTCACATCCGATATCTGGATCGGTCCAGCCCATGCGGCAAATGATCTGAGACGCGTGACACATGCTGTCAGAGGTTTTTCCTGGACTCCTGACGGACGAATCATTTATTCCTCACATGCAAACGCCGACCGCAACCTCTGGGCGATGCAGCTCGACGGAACGGATCAGAAGCAGTTGACTGCTGAAGGGCAGAACCTTAATCCCACGATCACGGCGGATGGTCGTTACATTGTTTTCGTGTCGAATCGGGGCGGCGCGTTTCAGATCTGGCGTATGAACGCTGACGGCAGCAACCAGGTTCAGCTTACGAATACTACGGGAGCTGGCGATCCCGCAGTCTCTCCCGATGGGCGGTGGATTGTTTATCACGCGGTTGAGGACTGGAGTTTGTGGAAAGTTCCGATTGAAGGCGGCACCCCTCTGGCATTGAGTAACAGTTACTGCGTGTCACCCTCGCTGTCACAGGATGGCAAACTGATCGCGTGCGTCGCAAAAAGTGAGAAGAAAGATCGGCGACTGCTAATCCTTCCGATTGAAGGTGGCAGTCCGTTGCGAGTCTTCGATCCGGCCCCTTTGAAACTCGCGTCGCACAGGTTGCAGTGGGATGGAGACTCAGTCCTTTTCGCCGGTTCGCATGACGGCGTCACCAGTCTGTACAAGCAATCTGTAGGCGGAGGCCGGCCTGAAAAGCTATTTGATTTTAGTGAGGATGATGTTTTCGATTTTAGTTACTCACCGAAGCGGCATCACCTGGCGGCGATTCGCTCGGCTTGGAGATTCGACATAGTCCTGCTAAGCGACTTGAACCAGTAGCCGTTCAACGGTTATCTACATGCCGTTGCCGCCGGACACTACGCCAGGTTTGTTATCTTCCTGAAACTCAGAAATTAAAGCCTCGGTTGTTAACATCAACCCGGCGATCGACGCGGCGTTCTGAAGAGCGCTGCGCGTTACCTTGGCGGGATCAATGACACCCGCTGCTACAAGGTCTTCAAACTCCTCCGTTACGACGTTATAGCCGACATTCGGGTTCTTTTCGGAGCGAACTCTCTCGACGATCACTGCGCCTTCTTTGCCTGCATTAGCGACAATCTGGCGCAGAGGCTCTTCAAGCGCTCGCTTCACGATGTTGACGCCAATTTGCTCGTCCGGGTCGCCGGCGCCTTCGTTTTCATTGAAGGGTTTGAATTTGTCCAAAGCCTTCGCAGCTCGGATCAGAACCACACCTCCACCCGGCACGATACCTTCTTCAACCGCCGCGCGAGTTGCATGCATTGCGTCTTCAACACGCGCTTTCTTCTCCTTGAGTTCCGTTTCAGTAGCCGCTCCGACGCGAATGATCGCGACGCCGCCTACAAGTTTCGCCAGCCGCTCTTGCAGCTTCTCGCGGTCATAGTCGGAGTCAGAGTCTTCGATTTGAGCTTTGAGCGTGTTCACACGAGCATGCTAGTCTCCGGTGTCTCCGCCGCCATCGATGATCGTCGTAGTGTCCTTTTCAATCGTCACTTTCCTGGCGCTGCCTAGCTCCTCAAGCATGACATTTTCCAGCTTGATACCGAGATCGTCGGTAATAACCTTTGCGCCCGTCAGGATCGCAATGTCTTCGAGCATGGCCTTGCGACGATCACCAAAACCCGGGGCTTTGACGGCTGCAACGCCAAGCGTGCCGCGCAATTTATTTACTACAAGCGTGGCTAGTGCTTCTCCTTCTATATCCTCAGCGATAATCAAGATCGGTCTTCCCAGCTTGGCAACTTCTTCAAGTATGGGCAGCATGTCTCTCATCGAAGAAATCTTCTTGTCACTGAGGAGAATAACTGGATTTTCCAGTACGGCTTCCATGGTTCCAGCATCGGTGACGAAGTAAGGCGAGAGGTAGCCGCGATCAATCTGCATCCCTTCGACCACCTCCAAACCGGTCTCGATCGTCTTTGATTCTTCTACGGTGATAACGCCATCTTTGCCAACCTTCTGCATTGCTTCGGCGATTAACTTTCCGATGGTCTCATCACCATTTGCGGAAATCGCGCCTACCTGGGCAATCATGTCTTCTGTCACCGGCTTCGCTGTTTTCCTGATCTCCCGAATCGCACGCTCGACGGCTTTATCAATACCGCGCTTCAGAGCCATTGGGTTCGCACCCGCTGCCACCGTCTTCACGCCCTCGCGGAAAATCGCCTGGGCCAACACGGTCGCGGTGGTCGTGCCGTCGCCGGCAACATCACTGGTCTTCGACGCTACTTCCCGGACCATTTGCGCGCCCAAATTCTCCATCGGATCTTTGAGTTCGATCTCCTTCGCCACAGTAACGCCGTCTTTCGTGATCGTCGGGCTGCCATATGTCTTGCCCAGCACGACGTTGCGCCCTTTTGGACCAAGTGTGATCTTTACGGTGTTCGCGAGTTTATTCACACCGCGCAAAATTGCTGCGCGGGATTTTTCGCCAAGCGTTATTTGCTTTGCCATTAACTTGTTCCTACTCCCGAGCGCTGTTGGTGATTTCTAACTGAATCATGCAGGTAGATGTGACATCGTTAGCTTCTCTGTGGCGCTCTATGCCGGGTTTCGATACTGCCTCAGGAGATTAAGTGCAAGAACCACCACCGCAGCCACCAGCAATAGGTGAATCAGGCTGGTAGTGACATAGCCGCCATAAAACCCAACCAACCAAAGCAATAACAACACTACAAGAATTGCCCACAACATTATCGTATTCTCCTCATTTCCACGTTTGTTTAATCCTTGAATACAGAATGGAGTAATCAAAGACGGCTGTCCGTGCGTTAGACCACATATCCAATTGCTGCCATAACATGAATTGCTTAGGGAGTCGGATAGTCGACATAAAGACAACTGACTAATGCCCAACTGGAATTCTCTGAAACTGGGTCTTTCCCATCCAAGTCTTCCCATGAAATATCCAGGACGTAGGGCTTAACCGCGCCCACTACGACCTCAAGCCGGCTGATTTGATCCTGCGCATCATTTGCCGGCATGCCATTGATCCAGGTCCGATGAGAAACAACGGCTTTTTCGTTTGGTCGAACTGAATTGATGCGTGTCAAACCGAATATGTGCTCGGGAGGGACCAGAGGGACCTTCTTCGTTCGTCAAAAATACTGTCAGAATCTCAACGGACCGCAGGGTTTTCTCGGTTGTGTTAGTGATTTCCATCAGCATGCGAGGTTTAGTATCCATGAACCTGACCGACCAAAGGCGCTTTACTATTGTTTGTCATCAATCCTCCAGGGCTTCGTATCATGCACCGGCGAGACCTCTGACAGAACGCGCGCCAAAAGGTTTCTCAATTGATTGAAGTTGTCTGGGTTTGTCAGGTATACGTTTCCCCCGATTGCGACTTCTTCACCTTCTGGGATGTCTTGAGCGCAAAAGACTACAACTGGAACCTCATCACCAACGGCGGCTCCCTTTCGTAAACGACCAACCGTGACGAGAACGTTGTTTGGTACCGCCGCCCCGCTTACTAGTATCAAGTCGGGTCGCTCCGGCGGAGTGTTTAGTACTTCCAGTTCGGCGCCTGCCGAAACTACGCGATAGCCGGTGGCCTTCAGTAAAGTGTCGATGCCTGCACGCGTTTCGTAAACATCTTCCACTACCAGAATCAGCCGGGTCTTTTTAACGGTTCTAAGATCCATTACTTTCATGTCCATACCTGTATTCACACCTCATCGATAAGAAAGTCAAAGGTTTAGGTATTAATGGACCTTACAGGTTGGAGCCCGTCGGCGTCCGTGCGACAACACACATACGCACTAAACTAAGACTCAAGTCCCAACTGTATCGATTGATTGAAAGCACCAGGGAGAATTAGGGCATCTGGTGAATCAAAGTTCTCAGTAAGCAGTCGTGGGTGGGAGATTTTAGCAGCGGACGCGGATGGCTTATCTGGCCGGGCACCATTGGAATCCATCTGGCTAATGCGGTTCTCTTTCTTCTAAGACGAGGCTAATTGCGTGTGAATGAGCCGGCGCATGCGATCCGCGAACAGCACATCCATTTTCTGTGGCTCTATGACTGCTGTTACTTCACCTTCACCAAACGTGGGATGCGTCAGAGTCTGTCCCTTCCGATACGTTCGAGTCCGATCATACGGCGCACCGGGCTGGGCGGACGTACGACGCGTTGTGCCGGCGCGATAGATGACTCGTGAGTCGCACATCGGACAACCGACGCGCGTGATCCTTCCTGTCTTGCTGATCGAAACCACGATGTGACCTCGCTCCTCATTACACGTGAGGCACATCTGGTCGACACGATCTCCTACTTTGTGAGCTACTTTCACGTCCATGATGTCTCCCTTTTCCATCTGATGCTTAAGAACCTTCCGACTTAACCCGCGCGGTAATCGGTTGCCAGGCAGAAGAGACGCGATTGAAGCGAATGCGCTTTATGCCATGAGCCAATCCTAAAAATTGCAAAGCCCTTATACCTAACCAGTTCAAATCGATCTCGTACCAACGCAGTCCGTGTCGTGCCGAGGTTGGATGAGCATGATGGTTGTTGTGCCATCCTTCACCGAAGGTCAGCAGCGCAACCCACCAACTATTGCGCGAATCATCAGCGGTTTCAAATCTTCTTCTCCCCCAGAGATGCGTAGCCGAATTGACGAGCCAGGTGGCATGCAGCGCGAGCGTCAGCCGGAGAGAAACTCCCCACAGCAACACACCCCATCCGCCAATGATAAGAAGCATCACTCCTACCACTAAGAGGGGAATGTAGTAAAAGCGAGAAAGCCAGCGATAGTAGCGATCGTTCATTAAATCTGGTACGTAGTGAGCAATGGTGGACTCCGAGTGATTTTGTGCCGTGCCCCACAATATCCAGCCAACATGCGCCCACCATCCACCATCACGTGGTGTATGTGGATCACCCTCGCGATCTGTGTGCGCATGATGTTTGCGGTGCGTCGTAACCCATTCAATTGGACCACCTTCCAGAGACATCGTGCCGCAAGTTACAAGAAAGTATTCGACGACTTTTGGCACCTTGTAACCGCGGTGTGTCAACAACCGGTGATAGCCCATGCCGATACCCAGACTGCCAGCGATCCAGTAAAAAACAACTGCGGTGATTACGGCGGACCAGCTCCAGAAAAAAAGCGCCGCGACAGCGGTAAGATGGGCACTTAACAGGAAAAATCCCATGCCCCAATTCCCTTTGTCCCGATTGATCTGCCTCACGGGCATCGGTTCGCTATCTTGGTCTAAGTTCAATAATCCTCTTTACCGTCGGGGCCCAGGTGCTGGCATCAGTAGAACCTTCAATTAATTCGATAGCAGAGAGGATCTCCGTGATAAGACATTACGGAGACCCACACATCTGGCTATTACCAGCGACTAGTAGCGGCGTCCACCACCATTGCCGCCGCGATTTTCCTGCGGTTTGGCTTCATTGACTTTCAGGAAGCGACCACCGATTTCCTTGCCGTTGAATTGCGCGATCGCTGAAGTCGCTTCTTCCTCGCTGGACATTTCCACGAAGGCAAAGCCTCTCGAGCGTCCGGTGTCGCGGTCTTCTACAACACTGGCGGACTGAACCGTTCCGGCGGTACCAAACAACTGCTCGAGATCCTGACTGGTGGTTTGGAAAGCGAGGTTTCCAACATAAAGTTTTGTTGACATAAAGAAATACCTTTCCCCTTTTGGGAATGAAAAGAAGCTGCGAATCGGATGGGCTTCGGCGAAACGGTAGCGGTCGAAGGACCAGGTTCGGATGCTCTGAAAGAGCGGCTTCGAAATGTGAAACAAGCCTGCTCTCGAACTTCCAAACGCCGGCGCTGATCGATTTATGCGCGGGGCGCATCACCGTCGATGCGCGAGAGAAGGATTAACCGCGACTATGATGCCATATGGATGGGTTTAGCTGCAAGCACACGAAGGTTCTATATGTTTCGATCGTAAAATATACTTTGGACAGACAATATATGTCGTATGTGATAAATATGTCCCCTCTCGTGATTCGCGAAGGAAACCGGTGTAGGTTGCGACCGAATTACAGTGCCTCATAACAAGTCTCTGTATAACTTGTCTGCTGCTGCTCGCATACGGCCCCGTCTCATAGGGCCAGAAGCTGAAGCCGGCGGATGTGTCTTCCCTTGTCAAAGACTTAAAGGCCGATGACGCGAAGGTGCGTTTTGCCGCAGCGAGTCGATTGCTCTCAGCGAACGCCGAGGTTGCCGCTGCCGTTCACCCGCAGAACTACGCCAATTACGAACGTCTCGGCGACACTTATAGTCGCCTTGGCGACATGGAACGCGCACGCGACGCCTGGGGCAAAGCGCTTGCCTTCTCGACGGTCGCGGAAAACAGCGCCAGAATCCAGCGTAAACTGAACGGTACTGAAAAGCCGTAAGCGCATAGGCTGTTCCGACATCTGTCGGAATTCGATAACCACTCCATCTCTCGCACGATCTAATGTCTGAACAAAGACCGGCTTGCACGGAAAGTCCGCTTTTCTGACTTATGTCTCCCGCAAAGACGCAAAGGCGCAAAGCGCTACCGCGTTTTTAAAGGATTTCTTTGCGCCTTGGCGCCTTTGCGGGAGACATCTCCTCCGAGATGTACTTTTGTGCAAAGCTACAAAGACCTGTGGCCTGAGGTTTGCCAAGTGATGGGCATTTCAATTCTCGGGGGATCATTATGTTCAAGAGATTGTTAGCAGTATCGGTTAGCGTGTTAGTGCATTCACGCCTTCATGTTCAGTGCCACAGCGCACGCGAGCGTCAATCAGCAAACAAACACAGCCAAAATCGAAAAGGTGAAACGAGGAGTTCGTAAGCTTGGTACCGGTTGCGAAGCGCGAGTCGACGTCAAACTCTTCGATAAACGAAAGTTCAAGGGCTATATAAAGGAAAGTAACGACACGAGCTTCGTAATCGTAGCTGACAAATCGAACGCGGAAATCAATGTCGATTATTCAGAAGTAAAAGAAATCAGGGGTAAGAATGACCTAACCGCCGCGAAGGTTGCGATCAATGTAGGGAAGGCGGCGCTGATTGTGGCGGGAGTCGCCGGTGCCGCCACACTCCTCCTGTTTCTCGCTTTACCAAGGAGCTAGCACTACCGGGTTGGTCCGAGGTAACGATCCAGCCAGGCTAACGTTTCTTTGACCAACTCGTTTCGCGGTGGAATATGGTCAGTCTCGTATAGTCTCAGTTCTTTCTTGTCGTTTGGTGTCCCCAAAAGATCGAACATAGGCTTGATCGACGTTTCGTACGGATGGATCGTGTCGTATTTCCCATTCAACATCAGAGTTGGAATACGAATGCGAGGGACGTAATTAATTTGCGCTATTTCAGGTCGCAGTTCGTTCCGGTTAAATCCGCCTGCCACTAACACACTGGTTTGTACGCGATCCTCAACCGCGGGAATGATGCCACCTCTCCAGCCACCGGCACTCATTCCGTAAAAAGCGATCTTCTTACTGTCGACATCGGTTCGTGTTTCGAGATAGTCGATGCATCTTCGGAAATCCTGGACTTCCTGGATCAGGAACTGGGCGAATTGATGTGAACTGTTACCTGTTCCAGTCAAACCATTCTTCCTTCGTTCGAATGTTCCGTTATAAACAGGATAAAGAACTGCCCTGCCGTTCTTCACGATGAATGATAGAAACAGTGGAAACTCGTAATAAGTTTCGATATCAGTGCTCGACTCCATTAGGTACGACGCGCTGCCGGGGTAATAGATGACGACTTGATATGGCGGCGTCGCATTAGAAGGAAGGAAAAGATGCGCGATTATCCGCTCGCCTGCATACGGAGCGTCGAAAGAGATCTTCTCATGCACCCAACCTTCCGAACTCTGCGTTCGTGATTCGACTTGGGCATTAATCGGGATCTTGTCGTAAGAGAAATTGTCTTTGTAAACCTGAAACACAGCGTCTGTGACCGGCTGTTCACTGTAGCGATCCTTCACTTCAGGTAATTGCACCGTTGCGAATGCAGCGTAAGGTATCTTTTGTCGATCGGGATAGAAAGCACATCTGACACCATTCTTGGGCGAACGGTCCATTGGTGGAGCCTGACTGAGATCACTAAAACTGTAAGTGTTTTCGCCCCACGCGCCTCCTCTCAAAAGTCTGCCCTTCGCAGTTTCATTCCAACACCACTCTCTGTGGTTTCCAGCCATATCAAACGCGCCGAACGCAGTGATACCTGACAAACTACCCACTTCAACTGGACCATTCGGCAGGAAATTACTGAATGGAGCAAAAACAGCGAAGCCGCCAAGCTGCGGAAAGAGTATCAACGGAGTAGCGCCACCCGTCGCTAGATGCCAATGAGTTTCTGTCGGCAATTGCTTCCCGGCAAACTCTGCATAAGCGGCCGCCTCGTACCAGCTAATTCCTCCAACGGGGTAATTGCTTTGTCCTGCGGGATAATCTCCCGCCTGCCACCGTACTTCTTCTCTGGCCCACCGTCTCTTTGCCTGGCGATTGATGAACCAAAACGCAAGTGGAATGAGAAGCAATGCGATCAAGGTGGCCGCGATTGCCATTCGCCCTGTGGTAAAGCGGCGTGGACTCCGGATTTTCACCTTCTGAGTGGGCGCCATTGGATCAACACGATATTGCTTTAGTTCGTTCCGTCCGGAAGGACTTTGAGCGCTACGTCTCGATCGAGCCTCGTGTCCCTGGCTCGATAGACTTCTCCCATTCCCCCGGCGCCGACGCGTCCGAGGATCGTGTACGGTCCAAGTGAAGCACCTTCCGAGAGCTCCATGGCGCGAAAATATAGCAGCGAAATGCCAAGTTCGGAATGTTTGTTTTTTTCTAAATATCTCGAACATAAATCTCGTCACGCCTGCAAATCAACAATTGATCGCGCAGACGCGACGAGATTTAGACCACTACGTTCCGCTAATCGGCGTGATTGTGCCTGAGACGTTTCCGATGCCGTTGCCGCGCACGGTGTTGTTCTCGCGCGACTCAAAGGTGCTGGTCCCATCGTTGCGGAACCCAAACTGAGTATTATTTGTTGCCGTCGAATGTGAGGCGCGAATAATCCCGCCATCGAATGCGGCTATGCCATGGTTACCGTTGTACGTGGAGACGCACGATTCGACATTCACTTCTGATCCTTGCTGGGCGAGGATGCCTGTAAAGGTGTTTTCCGAGGCGAGACAATCGCGCAGCGTAACTCTCGCTCGCTGAAATGCACCACCGAAGGTGTTGTTCTCCATACGCGTGCGCTCAATAGTGGCGGTCAAAGTGCCGGTATCGGCAGAATTTGAGAGGAATAATCCCGATTCACCATTGTTCCGAAAAATGCTGTCTTTAATAAACAGCTTGCGAGCTGGTGTTCCATCAGCAGAGAGTGGTAAGAAAAAGAGTCCGGTTGACTTCGCTTTCACCGTGCAGCTTTCAATATGCAACGCCGCGAAGTTTCGGGCGAGGATGCCATGTCCGCTGACAGAGCTCGGATGACTTTGTATTTGTATGTTTCGCAGAATCACTGTAATACCGGCGCCATTAACGGTCACGGTATTTCCACCGCCGCTTGCCGAGGTGGCTGCGGCATGGACACCTTCGCCGGTAATCGTTACCGACTTAGTGATGTTCACCGCGCCATAACCAGCGGAATCAAGGGCCACGACTTCGCCGCCGGTAGCGACGGCATCATGCCCACGCTGAAAGTTGCGACATGGCGTAGAGCGCGAGCAGTCGTCGGCATCTGATCCAGAGCTGGATACAAACGTTCGTGCCGGCTGCGCCTGGGAGGCCACAGCCGCAAGGACAAACAGGAGGACGAGGGTAAACACACGAGTCAGGTTTTGTTTAAGCATGATAGATTCTTCCTTCTTAGGTGTTTGGACTGAGTAAAACGGTCTGGTCGGGGGATTCGGAGTCTATGGCCCATCTAAAAGAATAGTCAACAGTTTTTAGGAGAACTCTTAGTGAAACTATTGCTTACAATCGTCATCTCTTCCATCTTCTTCGTACTGCCGGCCCACGCGCAGACCACGAGTACAAAGCTTGAAGGGCAAGTGGTGTGTTGCGCCGAGTGTTGGGCTGAAGCGGACCGCAACAAGGTGGAATACGGCACGGCCGAGAATCTTTTGAAGGCGAAATCGTGCGTCGAAGGTGGCGATCCAACACTGCTCGCCGTACGCGAAGGTGACAAGTTCAAGCTGTATCAACTAGGCACCGGCAAGTTTCGCCTGCCGGGAAAGAATTGGCTCGAATTTGTCGGCAAACGCATCGCCGTAGAAGGCACGATTCAGAAGAGGAAAGACGTCGAGATTATTCGCGTCGATACGCTTGAGGTACTGGTACCGAGTCTTGCCGAGCGTGAGGCGACAAAGTTAGTCGGTCAGCAGGTTGATATCACACTGAAAGATCTCTCAGGCGTCGAACAGAGTTTGTCGGCACTAAAAGGCCGTATCGTTATTCTAAACTTCTGGGCGACTTACTGCGTTCCGTGTCGAAAAGAGATGCCCGATCTCGCAGCCATTCAAAACGAGTTCGGAGCGTTGGGCGTGCAGGTCATCGGCGTCAACGTCGATGATCTCAAAGATCAAAAGAGCGTCGTGCAGTTCGTCAGAGAAACGAAAGTTAACTTTCCGATTTGGGTGGGCGGCTCCGCGGAGCACATGGTCCGCTTCGGACTTGGCACAGCTTTACCGGGCACAGTCGTGATTGGACGCGACGGAAAAATCGTGAAGATTATTTCCGGCATCGTCGATCAGCCTCTGCTGCGAAAAGAGATAGAAGCACTACTCGCTCTTGCAACCACAAAGACCGCCAAAGGAGACACGCGCGCGACCGAGCGAAAAGCGGCAGTTTCCGCTGTTCCGAGTTGACCGCTTTGACCGGGTGAAGGCCGCGCCGTGAGCGGGGCAGGAGAAAACGATTTCAGATGGACTTACAGCGTTCGCGTGATCGCCAATCAGATCGATCGCGCAACGTGGCGTAATACTCTGACCTATCGTTTCCATCCCAGGTTCACCGCGGGAGTCGAGTACAACCCGTTGGCGAAGAAGGTGAGCCCACTCGCGAACCTCGTCGTAGTAACAGAAACTCACAATCGACCCGCACTCATCATCGGAACAAGTTCCGATCGAATCGGCACACCATCCGGACAATCGTTTTACGCCACGTTAAGTAAGAACGTGAAACACTACACGCGTTTACCTGTGAGCCCTTACATCGGTGTCGCATATGGCACGTTCGAAGATCGCGCTCGTTTGATTGGAGGGTTGAACATCACATTCAACGACAGTTGGAGTTCAACAATTCTGTTCGACGGCGTGCGGATTCATCCGATATTGAACTACACACGTGGTCGTCACCAGTTCGGAGTAATCTTCGAACGCGGTCGTAACCCGGGCGCCAGCTACAGCATCTCGTTTTGATTTACGTTTTGCAGCAGTAAGCAACTTACTCACGCAGGTAGTGGCAGGTGTATCCGTTAGGGTGTTTTTTCAGATAGTCCTGATGGTAATCCTCGGCGCTATACCACGTCCCGGCCGGCTCGATACTCGTCGTGATCGGCCGTTTCCATTGCCCCGATGCGTCCACACGTGCGATGACGCGTTCAGCGATTGTCTTCTGCTCCTCCGTCTGCGGAAAGATCGCGGAACGGTACTGTGTCCCAACGTCATTGCCCTGACGGTTAAGCGTCGTCGGATCGTGCAAACGGAAAAACCAGCGTTCAAGCAATTCCTCGAAGGAGAGCACCGACGGGTCGAAGGTTATCCGGACTGCTTCGGCGTGACCGGACTTGCTGTGGTGCGTGTCCTCGTATTTCGGATTCTCAAGCCAGCCACCGGTGTACCCGACGTCGGTATCGATGACTCCCGGAACCCCTCGCAGAATATCCTCAACACCCCAAAAGCAACCGCCCGCAAGCACGGCCACTTCTTTTTCTGATGGAACCATCGCCCAACTCCTTCCGGTAACTTTGATTTAAGCGTACGGGAAGGTTAGTTGAAGACGCAACCGAGCGAAACTATCAATACAGGTAACTTTCAATAACTCTTTTGCGGTAGTGAAATGATAGTTAGGTGCCCTAATATGAACTCTGCGTATCCCTGCGTTCCTCTGCGTCTCGGCGGTAAATGTGGAGTAAAAAGCAATAACCGCAGAGTCGCAGAGGAACGCAGAGATACGCAGAGAAGATTTCCAAAAGTAGGGCACTACCGATAGTTATCGGGTTCGGCGCCACGGCAGACGCCACAGCCCGCGTGCGCAGAGGATGAATGAAAACAGCGCCGTCACGCCGAGTGCGATGAGCGTCCACACGAAGAAGAAAGCTCCGTCGGAGTGCGCGACGCGACTGCTGAGGGCCACACCCTTCCCTCTCATGTGGAGGTAGGGCACGGCCAACGATAGAAGCGACGCGAGGAGGACGATGATGTATCCCCATCGCCGTTCCCTAAGCATCAGCGTTCCATACAGCCAGGTGCAAAAGATAAGTACGGCAGTAAGGTTATAAAGGTCTCCCTTTTCGTACCCGCGAACGATGTCGTCCGCGAGGTGAAGCGAGAACAAGAGAATCGAAAGCAGAGACGTGATGGTTAAGAGATCGTTTTCCTTCAAATTAATATTCTCCTCGGGGGCAGTCCTCGAGAGGTTATAGACTGCGAACTCCCAAGTCCCCACACGCTGTAATTAGATTGTAAAAAGTTGTAACGAGAGGATTATTCGATGAAGCGATAGCCGATGCGATGAACAGTGATGATGTGTTGCGGCTCTGACGGATCTTTTTCGATTTTCTGGCGCAGCCTGGCTATATGGTTATCAACCGTGCGCGTGATCGGGATGCTGTCATAACCCCAAACTTCGTCGAGCAGCTGATCGCGTGTGACGATCTCGCCTCGACGCCGGATCAGGTAGCGCAATATCTCAAACTCGCGTGCGGAAAGATCAAGTGCCTCTCCACCTTTGCGCGCCGTGAATTTTTTGAAATTCACCTCGACATCGCCAAACGTAAAGCTCTCGATTTCGGCGACCTGTTTTGATGCCCTTCGCAAATGCGCTCTGATGCGCGCGAGCAGTTCCTTGATGCTGAATGGCTTCGTCACGTAATCATCAGCGCCAACTTCCAGGCCGACTACCTTGTCCGTCTCCTGACTTCGAGCGGTCAGCATAAGAATCGGAATATCGATCCCGCGCGTGCGTAACGTGCGACACACATCGATGCCGCTCATCACAGGCAGCATCACGTCGAGCAGGATGATGTCGGGCTTCTCAGTCGAGGCTTTTTCTAAACCTTCTTTCCCATCGCGCGCCACAGAGACTTCGTAGCCTTCGTACTCACAGCTATCCTTCAGCCCGATAACCATGTTGGGTTCGTCTTCTATTATCAGGATCTTAGCCACGTCAATTCTCCCGAACTGTCGCAGGCGCCAACGGAAGCAGAATCGTAAAACGACTTCCCTTGCCGACCTCGCTTTCTACGGTGATCGTTCCACGATGAGCTTCGATAATATGCTTGACGAGAGACAGCCCCAGGCCACTGCCCTTTACATCATGGACCAGTCCGTTGCCCACACGATAAAACTTCTCGAAGATTTTTGCCTGTTCAGCGCGTGGAATTCCGATACCGTGATCCGCGATCTCAACACACAGATCAGCACCGCGTTCTTCTGTCGTGATCGTAAGCTCCTTCACCTCGCGTGAATACTTAATCGCATTATCAAGCAGATTCGAGATCGCCTGTTCCATCGCATCCCGATCCATTAAGACCGGCAGATTGCGCTGAATGTCTGCTCCAATGACAAAGCCGGAATTGAGAATCTGATAGCGATAGCTGGACAGAACATTCTCAATCACTTCTGCCATATCACCTTCCCTCAAAACATACGTCTTCCGTCCGGCCTCGATCTTTGAAAAGTCGAGGATGTTATCGATCACCTTGTTCAGACGCAGACTCTCATGACGGATGATCTTGTAGTACTCCGTCTTCTTCTCGTCGCTATCTACACGACCCAGTTCGAGGATTTCAGAAAACAAGGTGAGTAACGAGAGAGGCGTTTTTAGTTCATGCGAGACATTTGAGACGAAATTTGATTTCGCTTGCGCCAGACGCGCTTCGCGATCGGTCGCCCGTACAGTAAGGACCACACCGCCGACTAAAACCAGTAGCACGAGGAGCGTTGCGCCGGCGCTATGCAGGAAACTACTACGCGCGAGTTCATCGAGATTCGTGTTCTTCAGGCCGATTCCGGCTTTCCAATTCGAGAACGGACGATCAAAGTTGCTTTCAAGAAAGTATCCGCCTTGAGCCGTCGCGTTTGAATAAAGCACGCGCTGATTCTCGTCGGTGATCGTAAACGCTATCGCCGGCGAAGCAGGATTCGCATGATAGGTACTTACGACTTTATTTATACTTCCGGCGATCAAGTCATCTTTGATAAAAGCTTCGGTTAATCGGACACCCGCGACACCACTCTGTTCAAACAGATAACGATCCATAAATAGATACCGGCGATTACCGTCAACAAAACTCTCCGTTACCTGCGCTTTTTCTAACAGCGACGTTTTCTGCTGATCGCCGGAGGGGCCGAGAACAAAGATCTCTTCGATCTCAGGGTGAGTACTCTTTGCTTCTGCGAAGTATTTTGCCGGCTCTTTGCTGTTGCGGAGCGGGTCTAGGGTTTGAGTTGCGATATCCTCCAGCCGTTGTTTCATCTGGTGCTCGACGATCGTTATTCCCTGTCGCAGGTTGTCCTTGAATGCACCTTTGGTTTTGTTCTGGAGTTCCGCCAGCGATCGATACTGCATGTAAGTCAGTATAAGGAGAGGAAGCAACACTCCGACTGAGACCAGTATCGTTAACTTCTGTCGCAGCGATAGTTGCCTGATCGCATTGCGGAACATACTGCGCGGGAGCATACATCGAGATACTACAGAAAGTTGTCATCAATCGCACCGGAATTGTAAAAAGTTGTATGTGCTGTTATTTGCGCTCGAGCTTTTCCTGGCCGAGGGCGCGACAGATCTACGGCTTCCACGACCGTGGTTTCGCGACCCATGAAACAGGTACGCGAAATTCTAAACCTCAAACGAAACCCCTAGATTTCGCGAACGAACTCGCTGGGTGAGCGACCGGTTACGCGTTGCGATCGGAGGGACGGCGTTCCTATTGCTCGTTGTCGCGGGCCTGGCCTGTTTGATTCCCGCCTTAAGGGCCAGCCGAGTTGAACCGATGGTAGCGTTGCGGGATGAGTGAGGAACTAATCCTTATTCAGAACGTGAACGCAGTTATGAGTCGTATTTGGAGTTTCGTTCTCACCGCCGCTTTGTTGACCGAGGCTGCCTTACCTGTCTACGGTCAAACGAGCGACTGCAAGAATCCTAATCAAAAGACTTACAACAAGAAGCCCGCCTTCTGTGCGCCGGACGGTACGCGGGGCGCCGGCATTTCTCTCGTCGTTAATGACGAGGCGATTGCGATCCCTGACGTTCGCTGCTCATGCCTGCCAATAGCGTTGCGATACAACAACCTGGGAGTCCTGAAAACTCCGCAAGGAGGATGGAAAACGCAAATGAGAGATAGTGCCGGGGAACCGATCGCCGATACCAAGGGTCATGCGTTGTTCGCATCGGTGGAAGATGGGATTGCTGCCTGGGGCGAGTGGATGAAACGACGGATCGAGAAAGGTCAGTTCACTACAGCGTTTCAGATCATGTCGGTTTACGCTCCACCGGATGATTGTGTTGGATCGATCGGTAAGCCGCCCGATTGTCCTTATGGTACTAACCCAACGCTTGAATACGCCGAGCGAGTAGCGAGTGCTGTTAACAAAGGCGCCAATGAAAAGTTGAATCTTGAAGGCGCCATGCGGGTGGACGCGAAGTGCTTTATGCAGTTTTCTCCGCTATTGCGACTTTTGAAATCGGGTCAGATTTCTGCAAATCAAAATGCGAAATAAGTCGGGAACCGTTCAACAAAGCAATGGACTCTGTTTGGGGAGCTGTACTAAATCCATCTCCTCTTGATGCATGGGGTGCAGCCGTTCCGTCGGACCACAACTGCCTTGACTGGCACGTGGGTGGTTAACAGCAGCCGTCTTGGAAAAGCGTTTCTCATGGTGTCTGTTTGAGAAAGTTAGTTGTAACAAGCCTGCTGTTTCATGCGTCACGAATCGACATATCAGTTTTGAGTCGAACGTAATAGTCTTTCGCCAAGGTTGGTTTGCCCTTTCTTTTGGGTCGTGTCTCAACGCCGGTCACGTTCTTGCCATCTTTCCCTAAAACCTCAATCTTCCCCTCGTTCTCAAGCTCCAAGAGAGCTTGGCGATACGCCGCTTCACACTGCATGTCGTTCGGCCTCATGGTCCACTCGGTGTAGAAGACAGACACGCGAAGTGGTTTACTCTTTACGGCTACCAATATTTCTTCCTTAATGTTCGAGTGCCTATCGAACATTGGAAGGAAGTTTGTGCGGCCCTTTTGCCTCAATTCGAGCCCCCCAGGTTGGTCTTCTGCATGGCCGCGCGCCCACATTACATCTTTCATGATGCGGAAGCCGAGTGGGTGTTTAGTTGCATGGATAAAGTAGTGGCTTGTTTTCCTTTGCTCTTCGTGTTCGACCCGGAACGGGATTATGTATTTAGCTCGCGCCACCTCTGATAGCGCTCTGCAATATTCGGCCAGAATAATCTCCTCGCGTGGCCCGACGTTTTCGGTCGTTTTGAGCTGCTCATACAGCGCTTTCGCACGTTCTTCCGAACCCATTAACTCAACCAGAACGGGACTGAGCTCTGGGAGACCGGCTATCCGGCGCACACCAAAAATGTTAAAGAAGAAAAACGCCTCACATTTTTCTTCTCCATCACGCAGGATAGTTTCTAAGCTGGTACCACTGACGCCGCAAGGATCAACAAATAGAAATGTTGGGGCTAGTTTGCCGCCCACCCTGCCGAGTATTTCCGTAAGTTCTTCAGAGAAACGACCAGAACGTAAAATGGGTTTTCGAATGTTGGTATGATCATGTACGAAATTGTCAACTCTGTCTTTGAGTCGAATGAACAAGACTTCATCGGCATCGAGGAATATTGTGCTTACTTGTTTTGAAAAGTCTTCGTTGCTAGCAATAAGCTCTAGGGCTAAAAGCGGTGATCCATCGAAGGTCTTAGCCAGTTGCGTTTCGTAATAACCGGGCCAGCGAAGCCGACGATAAAAACAAGGTTCTCATTCCACTGCTTTAAAATGTGGAAGTAAGCCGGCAGATAAGCTGCGAAGAAAAACTGTGTTTTACTTCGTCTGCTCGCGGGAGTCTTCAAAGTGTTCTCTATCGCTGCCTTTGGACAAGTGATCTTATCTATTACAGCGGCATGGCTATTTCAGCAAGTTTGTAAGGTTGAGGTTTATCGGTCACATGATGTGTCCGGGGTAGATTATCCCAAGTTGTTCCTTTCAGCAATTCGGCCTGCAAGTTTTTTCCCAACGGCGATCATTCGGACAGGGAGGATCAGCCTCCTCCGTTAATAGAGCTTTGCGGCTAGCGGGAAACCGTCCGCGCGATGAGTCGAAGTTCAACGACCCGATTGGTTGAAGTGAAAAAGAACTTTTGCGCGCTGACATTGATTCAATAATGCAAGAGCCGAATTCGGGTGCATTGGTCTTGAATGTGGTCCGCTCTCCCCCCGGCTATTACCCAATCGATAGGATTGAACGTACGCCGATTAAACCACGATCGTAAATCTAACGGGCCAGCAGGGGCTCACAGGACAGAAACCGCACGGCAGCAGGCAGTGCTAAGAGATACGGAAGACGCAGTCGGCGAGTCTTTGATTCTCTACGCTTGTCCCAACCCACACATTTCGCGGCCTTTCGCGACCCCATGAAAAGCGTCATCGATAAGACGTTCTGAGCCGCTTCGTCAGAAGTAGCGAATAAGTTTGCGTTTGATCAATCAGATTCCACAGGCTGCACGATCATCTAAAGACTTGCCTGACGCTCAAACACATCCGCCATGCTCGCGCAGAATACACGCGCCCGAGTTCGCTGTAGCAGAGCTTGTTGGTTCGCATCTCATAGGCGCAAGACAGCGATCTCTCCAAACAATCTTGCCGAGGGGCCTCTGGACCCACACCGATGCCACGGAGCTCACCATCCGCCGACGTAAGGATCGGCCTTTGGAGTAACATGAACCAGGTAGGGCGTTCCTATGCCTTTAGCTCGAGCTTCGTTGTACACAATGCGAGCGTCAGTGCCGTGCGCCACCAATTCGATCTCTCCCTGCCTCAAGCACTACCCACACTGATCAAGGCAATCTCAATCCACATGCGCGACTTCCAGCCACGCTCTCTCTCTTCGCGAGTTGGGGGACGCGCCCATACGGTGACACTTCGTCGTTATTTCCCTTTCTTCTGGGATTATTCTCTCAGCCAGTCGCCGCTTCTTTTTTGTCAGGTGGGTAATCAACAACCTAGCGCAAAGTTTTCGTTTGTCACAATCGATTTGATCACGAGCGTTTCTGTGGGATGACTCGATTACGCGTATGGAATCGTCCTGAGGTTCCTACAGGTCGGACAAACACAGATGACGCTGTTATGTGCGGCTTTTATAAGCGTACTGAAAGAGAATTGTAATTAGGACACTCCGGATTCCGCAATTATGTCAAAGCTAAGATCGGAGTGATAAGTTTGGTCCATGATGATTTTACCGTTGACGCGCGTCGGCCGATGCTGGAAATTGTCTTGCCGGAAAGGCTGACGCAGTGATCGGTTTCAATCTACTCTTGATGCATAGATCGCAGTCAAGAAATCGACGGAAGGCGAATCACGGAAGACGATGCGGGGGGTTCCGTGCGGACCACTTTGCAACTTCGTTGCGCTTTCTTCAGAACGCGTTCCACCCAGGGCACACACCCGCTATCTTTCGCCTATCGCACGCTCACCTACTATTGAACATCGATGCCCTCTGCTATTGTTGTCTAAGGCCTCGCCGCCTGCACCTTAGTCCCATAGTCGAGCGATGCATAGAACGTCCCTCTACCTTGTGGCGTCAGATCCAGGACGTTCCAGATTGGCGTATACAAGTCTATGCCTCGTTCGTCGATCTCATGGTCCATCCGCGGATGAACGCTGTAGAAGTGACGCAATGTACCGTCAGCGTCTCGATTGATAACTGTAATCGTCGAGTCCTGACCACCTTCGCGATCTTCACTGCCGAGATCGTATTTGAACGTGCTTTCTCCGCCGCTTAGCAGACGCAATCTATCCCAACCTCGATTTCGCGCGTGCGCTCGCAGTGCCACAGGATCCGCAGCAGCCACGATCACGAGGTCAATGTTCTGAGCCAGATGGTGAGCGATGCCGTTCAAGCCGTCTATCCACGCGGTACACATCGGGCACGGTTTCTCTTGCTTCTTCGCCAAACATGAACTGATAGACGACGAGCGCACGATCCGGTTTCGTAAACAATTCGCTTAAACGCGTTTTGCGAACAGGCTCGTCACCGTCGTCGAGCGAAGTCGGGCCTTCAAGTAACTCGTAATCTTCAATAACCGCACCGGCAGGCAGCGCGCGGCGAAGTTCTGCAACGCGTTCACGCTGTCGCATTAAGTCAATTTCCGCCTTGCGCAACTCTTCGCGCGCGGCGAGATATTCGGGTGACTCATTGGTGAGATTGGTCTGACGATAAGTGCCGTCAATAGTTTCGTGGACCATGAACTTCCCTTTCACCGTGGGCAATGATTGTTTGGAGGGGCTGCGGAGATTCTAACAGAAGAAAAAGGCCCGGCGGTACGCTGGACCGCCGGGCCTTTGGAGAGAGCTCGTGAGATCTCAGAATGCGAACTTCAACTGATAGCGAATAACACGACCACCACCGTCAGAAAACTCCGGATGGAGGAACTGACCGGCCGCGGAAGTGAACACATTCGCCGGAACGCCACTGCTCAGCGGTGAGAAAGGACTGACGCTCGCGGTCCCGTACTGCGGATGGTTGAAGATGTTGTAAAACTCCGCCCGCAGTTCGACGAACTTAGTTTCATCGATACGAATTCGCTTCAGTAGGTTAACGTTCCAGTTATTCAAACCCGGAGTGCGCAGAGTATTGCGACCGAGACTGCCACGCCGTCCGGTGCCCGCGAGCAATCCGATGTATTGCGCATTCGCGGGATTGATACATGCACCACTGGCATCAGGATTCGTGTAGAACGTTGCGCCAACTGCCACGCTGCAAGGATTGACCGTAGCCGTAGCAATTGCCGGAACAGCACGGACTCCCTCTTGACCATTGGGATTGAAATCCGGTCGATCGAGGTTACCACCGATCGAGTCGGCATCCTGTCCATTGATGACCGTGAGCGGAACTCCGGTTTCAAACGTCGTGACGCCTGAGAGTTGAAAACCTCCCAGCAGATGGCCCGCAAATCCACGTTGTTCACGGAAGAACGGAAGCTCGTAAACGTAAGTTAACGAGAACCGGTGTGTGCGATCGAAGAACGACACAGCGCGTTCCAACCCCTGACCACCGAAGATCGCCGGGAACGACGACTGCTGTGGTGAGTTAGTGTCCGCCACGCCAAACACTTCGCTGCCGTTGTCCATAAGTTTGGACCATGTGTAAGCAGTGCTCAGTGAGAGGCCGTTGGTGAAGCGGCGCGTCACCAACAACTGGCCCGAGTGATACATCGACGAACCACCGTTGGTTCGAATGAGCCGCGATCCTTGCAGGTTATCGAGCCGGCCCGAGATCAAACAACCCACAGTATTGGGCGTGCAGGTAGTTGAGCCGGTGAAGCCCGCCGGAGTGATGCGCTGAATTCCCGGATGGAATGGACCAGCGACTGTCGGCACGCTCGGATTTAAATCCTCGTTGATGTAGAGCTTAGTTCCCTTCGATCCGACGTACGACGCGTCGACAACCAGGTTTCCAAACAACTCACGTTGTAATCCGAAAGACCAACGCTGATAGTAAGGATTGACCAGGTTTCCGACCACGAGCGTCTGTGAATCCAACGGCGACAGTGGCCGTGGAGTTAACGGCAACGCACCCGTTACGTTCGTCAGGCCTCGTGGCGCGCCGGCGTTCACCACCGACGGCACCGCAGTCGCGACAACGTTCGGAGAAGACGTCGCCGCATTCGAGGCGATGTTGTTGAAAAACGAATCGTAACCAAGCTGGTAACCCATGCGGATCACCATTTGCCGGTTGCCAAAGATGCGTCCGAGTAGTCCGCTTTCGAACGCTGGTGAATAAGCGAGACCAAACGTGGGCGCAAAGTTATTGTTGTCGTTCTGAACCTCGTTCGGCTGACTGAATGGACCAGCGAACGTGACTGGATCTACGTTGAACAATCCGGTAAACGCAGCTGTCTGAAGAGTGTTGATGGCGTTGCCGAAGTTCTCGTAACGCAAACCGAGAGTCAGCGTCAACGCATCGTTAACGCGCCAGCGATCCTGCGCGAAATAGGCTTGTCGGAACAGGAACGGATAGTAGCGCGGGCTACCAAAGTCGCGCTGCGTGCCGCCGCCTGAACCGGCAAAGTTGTCGATGAAATTACCGAGCGCCGTGAAACCACCGCCCGATCGGAACGTCAATAGACCACGTTCAACGATTGGCGCGAACTGGCGCGAACGTTGCTCGAGTAAATCCAGGCCGAAGCGGAAAGTGTGATTTCCGCGAACGTGAGTGACCGTGTCCTGAAACACGTAGTTGTTCGCGACGCGACCCTGAGGCAGGTTCGTGGCGACACCGAACTGGCTCAGCGTGGATATGTCGAAACGCGGTAAGGTGAGACCCAGCGCATCATCCGGATTCAACGGGAAGTCGATCAGGATCCGGTTGTAAGCCAGCCGTGCTTCGTTGGTCCAACGCGGTGAGAAAATATGCGTCTCGCTGATGAGGAAGTTCTGATAGGTGTTGTTGTTGGCGGTCGAGAATCCCGGGAACGTGATGCCTCCTCCCAACGGATCTTTCTGATCGTCAAACAGGTAACGCACTGAGAGATGATCGTTGTCGCCGATCTTGTGATCGATGCGAAACTGCGCCTGACGCTCGCGATAGGTTTGCGGAACGAAGAGCGAGCCCGTTCCAAACTGAATGTTGCAAGGCGCGGGACAACCGGGACGAGCGCCAATGTCGATGTTCTGGAAGTTCGACTCGCCGACAACCTGGCGCGTCACGTCCATTAGAATATCGACTCGTGGGTTCACGCCTTCCGGAAAAAGGCTTCGCAAAAGGTTACGGCCGGCCTGACTCAGAACGGTCCTCGTTGCATTTGCGGAAGCACTGCGAAATTGTTCCTGCCAGGCAGCGAAGAAGAAAGTTCGTTGCTTGCCGTCGTAACTCCACATCGGCTTCCCTTCACCAAAGTGTGGGAACAAAACTGGACCACCCAAAGTTCCGGCGTAGTACTGTTCGGTACCACGTGGTGGGTGTCCGCGTTCGTTAATCACGGCCGAGAGAGATTGGGTGTTGGTGATCGCATCGTCGCGAGTGACGTCGAAGAGATAAGCCAGGCTGCCGTGAAAATCATCAGTACCTGACTTGGTAATCGTGTTGACGACTGCGCCGCCCGCACGACCAAACTCCGCGTCGTAATTCGACGTCTGCACTGAAACTTCCTGCACCGCGTCAGGATTTGTGATCTGGAAACCCTGTCCGGCGACTGAGATATCGTTGTTCTCAGTGCCGTCGATCAGGAAGTTGTTGGACCGTCCGCGCGAGCCATTGACGGAAAACGTGCCTACGCCAAAACCGAAACGGTTCGTTGAAACTCCGGGGAGCGTCAGTGCGAGAGCAACGGGATTGCGACCGGCGACGGGCAATTCCGTGATCTTCACTTTGTCGATGTTACCGCCGCGAACCGGCGCTTCGACTTGCAGCAACTGTCCGGCGTCAGCGGCGACGTTAACCGTTTCCACTGCTCCGCCGACTGTCAGTTGGGTGGCAACATCCGACGTTTGATTCGCTTGCACTTCAACGCCGGTTTTTACAACTTCACCAAAGCCGGTGGCTTTAACACCTACGGAATAGGTTCCAGGATCGACTGCTTCAAATCGATAAAGACCTTCCCCGTTAGTCGTGGTGGTGCGGCTAAGTTTGGTGGCGGCGCTTGTAAGCGTAACTTCAGCGCCGGCGACGACGGCGCCATTTGGATCGGTCACTGTTCCAGCGACAGTGCCGCGACTAGTTTGCCCGAGAGCAACTGTTGATAAGGTGATCAATACGCCCACGATCAGGAGCGCTCGAATAGTCATAACTTCCTCCTTGGGAGTTGATTCAGCGGACGCAGTACAAATTTTCGTATGGCGTTGCGAACTTGAGTTTGAACGCAGGCAACGAGTAATGCGTGCCTGATCACGATTTATGCAAGGGCCATTCCGATTTTTTGTTCGATGAGTACGAATGCAGTGAACTTCTATGATTGTTCGTTGATGGAATCACCGCCGACGAATAGATGGATCGCGATTCACAATCACGTAGCGAGATCTTTTTGATCTTGGATTGGTCTCTAAAAACTCAAACTCCGAAGGGATGGTTGAAGGGCCGTAAGCGTGAACACGTCCGTACAGAATTTTGGACGAAGCAAAAGGTTTGCTACCGAGTGTGAGTTGAACTACCTTACGTCGACATGAGTGAAGGATGGACCGTTCACAAGTTTGGCGGCACTAGTCTTGCCGATGCGGATCGTTATCGAGCAGCGTGTGAGATCGTTCTGTCGCAACGCTCGGGTGAGCGTGTGGCGGTTGTGGTTTCGGCGATGAGTGGTGTCACTAATGCGCTTATTGAAGCTGTTAATCTCGCGGCCGCTCAGGACGATTCGTATCTAGAGAAACTCGTCGCGCTTGAGAATAGGCATCTCCAAACGATCACTGAATTAGAACTGCGAACTACGCAACGTTCGGCTCTCGAGGAGACTGTTGTTTCAGAATTCAGTGCGATCAAAGAAGTGTTGCGAGGCGTTCGAATTACCAGGCTAGCTTCGGAGCGGATCGTTGAATTCGTTTCGGGCCATGGTGAGTTGTGGTCGGCCCAACTCATGCACGCTTATCTCGAATCGGGAGACTATCGCGCGAGCTGGCTTGATGCGCGACAAACGCTGGTGGTTGAACCGAATCCCAATACGGTTACGGTTGACTGGGAAACTTCAAAACAGAAGCTGCAAACCTGGCTGAGTCATCATGCTGAGACTGAAGTTCTGGTAATCACCGGTTTTGTCGCATCGACTCATGACGGAGTCGCGACGACGCTGAAACGCAACGGCAGCGATCTCTCGGCTTCGATCTTCGGCGCGCTATTAGGCGCTGATCCAGTCACGATCTGGACCGATGTTGATGGAGTTTTCAGTGCCGATCCACGGCGAGTTCCGGAGGCTGTCGTCATACCTGAGCTCTCGTACGAAGAGGCGGCGGAGCTGGCGTACTTCGGCGCGAAGGTGATTCATCCGAGTACGATGTCGCCCGCGATCAAGCACAACATTACGGTTTGGATCAAGAACACATTCAAGCCTGATGCACCGGGCACAAAAATCTCCGCGACGTCACCCGCGGACATGCCGATCAAAGGTTTTGCCGCAGTCGAAGACACGGTCCTGATTAACGTAGAAGGCACAGGGATGATCGGCATTCCTGGTGTGGCCCAAAAGATCTTCGGTGCACTGCGAGCAGTTGATGTCTCGGTCGTGATGATCTCGCAGGCGAGTTCAGAGCATTCGATTTGCTTCGCCGTTCCGAAGACGCACGCGGAGCTCGCGAGAAAGACAGTCGAGGAAACGTTTGTTGTCGAGATGCAGCGTGGTGAGGTGCAGACCGTAGGTGTGACCGAGGATTGTTGCATCATCGCAATGGTTGGGGATGGCATGATCGAGCGGTTGGGTATGGCCGGAAGGTTTTTTAGTGCGCTGGGAAAGGCAGGCATCAACGTCAGGGCAATCGCGCAGGGATCGTCGGAACGAAATATCTCCGCAGTGATCCAACAGGCTGAAGCAACGAAGGCGCTGCGAGCGATACATTCGGCTTTCTATCTTTCGAACCAAACTCTTTCTATTGGCGTGATCGGAACCGGCCTCATCGGTGGCACGCTCCTGCGACAACTTCAAAGCCGAATCGAAGAGCTCAAGCGCGATCGCGGGATAGACTTAAGAGTGCGCGGTGTCATGAACAGCCGCAAGATGATTCTCGCTGACCGGCGCGTCGCGCTCGATCGCTGGTCTGATGAGTTAGGCGAGAGTTCGAAAACGGCAGACCTCGAGAGTTTTGTCGATCACATTAACGCGGATCATTTGCCGCATGCTGTCGTGATCGATGCGACTGCGAGTGGCGAATTAACCGCGCATTACGAAGGCTGGCTTTCGCGTGGGATCAATATCATCACGCCAAACAAGAAGAGCAATGCGGGTCCGTTTTCGGCGTATCGAAGCCTGCGCGAAACTGCTCGCAAACATCAGCGGTACTTCTTGTACGAAACCAATGTCGGTGCCGGACTGCCGATCATCCAAACGCTTCGTGGGTTGGTTGAGACCGGTGATGAGATCATCAAGATCGAGGGGGTGCTGTCGGGGACGCTCTCGTACATCTTCAACTCGCTTGATGGCCGTCGTACTTTTTCGGAGGTTGTGCGAGAGGCGCACTCGTTAGGTTTGACTGAGCCAGATCCACGCGAGGATCTGTCAGGTGTCGACGTCGCTCGCAAACTGATCATACTTGCGCGGGAGATGGGGCTCGAGGTTGAGATGGATGCGGTTCAGGTTGAGAGCCTGGTTGCTGAAGATTTACGTGTCGGGACCGTGAACGAGTATCTCGATGCCCTTGGGAAATACGATCAGACGATAGCTGCAATGTTGAACTCCGCGCGTGATCGTGGTGAGGTGGTGCGATACGTTGGCGCGATCGAAAGCGATGGCAACTTGTCAGCCCAAATGCGAAGTTATCCGCTCGATCACCCGTTCGCACACCTGACCGGCAGCGACAACATCGTTAGCTTCAAAACCGCACGCTACAACACTCAACCCATGATCGTCCGCGGACCCGGCGCCGGCCCCGAGGTAACAGCCGCGGGCGTCTTCGCGGATCTCCTCAGACTCGCCTCCTTCCTCGGCGCGCCACACTAGTGCCTATCTTCTCTGCGTATCTCTGTTTTCCTCTGTGTAGCAAGTTCATAACTTCTTGTTTTCTTGAGAAGATTTCTCGGCGCACTCAGCGGTCCTCGGCGATCTCTGCGTTAAGTTCAATTTCAACGCAGAGCCGCCAAGAGATACGCAGAGGGCCGCAGAGAAGAAGTCCAGAAAGGTTTCTCAAAAAAACAAGATTCTACGATCTTGCTACGCAGAGAACACCGCAGAGATACGTGGAGCTGAAATAGGAGACTACTCAGACGGGCGGGAGAATTCGCTGAACTTTTTGCAAATAAGCTAGAACTCGTCGCTCCAATTCTTCAGGGTAGTGATAGCCGAGGTGGTCACCGACCTCGACCGCGACGCGGTGCATCACGTCGATACTTCGAAACAGGGCCGACCAATTGGAATTCAATTCAGCATCGGTGTAAGTCGCTTCGAACTGCTCCCAAAGGTCCGGCGGTAAACAGCGTTTCAAACCTCGCCCGTAAGGACCTAATTTCAACGCCCAGTCATGTTCGATCTCGATGCGCCATCCGAGCATGATCAGGAGATGTTGGTGCTTCAATGAATGGTCCAGAATATATTTGGCCGCCACCAGATCATCGCGCCACAGAAACTTCGCTACATAACCAGTATCGAGGAAGAACGATTCTATTAACGCCTGGTACTCTGCCTCGGTCGGTGGCTTGGGAATGTACGATCTGTACGTAGGCGACTGTAGCTGATCTGTGAGGTGATCTTTGTCGAGTATCACTTTGTACCCGGCGTCAAACTCAGGCGCGAGTTGCGGCTCGCTGGCGATCGTTTTTAACAATCCAACCGGCCAGAGGCTGAAATCGATCTTGAGCGAGTCCTCGTATTGAGTAACAAATGCCGATCGTTGAAATCCCCGATCGTTGATGAGAGGATCGCGATACAGCGCCAGCACTGAACCGAAGTTTTCCAGCCAAGCGCGATCCTCATAAAAAGGTTCGATATTAGTAAGAGCAAGGATAACGTCGTAGTCCGAGAACGCATCTGTGTGTGCATGCGGTATCGCCCGCGAACTAGTCAGCACTACGGCACGTACTGAAGGCTCTTCAGCAGCCCACTGCTGGAGCTGATGAATAACATTTTCATGCGAAATCATGCGAGGATTCTATGAAGTTTGCCTGAAAACCAGTAGCTCTGAGAAACTTGGGTAGTGTTAATTTCCTCTGCGTATCTCTGCGGTCCTCCGCGACTCTGCGGTAAAAGAACCGCATAAACATACAACCGCGGAGACGCGGAGGACCGCAGAGGTACGCAGAGAATGCTGGCAAACTAAGACACCACCGAAACTTGCCCCGGTGATGATTCGAATACTAAATACATTGCTGATCATTATCTTCGTCGCTGGCGGAGTAGCGCTCGGACAGCAGGAAGATGTGGTGCGGATCACCACAGAGCTCGTCCAAGCGGGCGTTACGGTTCTCGACAAACAAGGCCGCCTCGTCAACGGACTAAAGAAAGAAGATTTTGAGCTGCGCGTTGACGGTCGCATTGTTCCGATTTTATTTTTCGAAAACATTGTAGCGGGAAGTCAGCGAGATCGACTGACGCGTGTGAAAGGAAACGATTCCGCGCCGAGCAAGAATTCTCCTGTCGAAGTCTCATTTCGGCAACGCACGATCATCTTTTTTCTTGACGACCGTCATCTCTCGCTCGGCAGTCTCGGCCGCACTCGCAAAACACTCTCCGAGTTTATCGACAAAGAGATGGGCCAGAACGATCTCGTCGCCATTGCGTCCGCGAGCGGGCAGATCGGTTTCCTGCAACAGTTTACAGACAACAAGGAAGTCCTGCGCGCGGCAGTCGAACGTCTAAACCACGTCCCTTATGTAGTTACGGATTACGCCGGAAGACCGGGCAGCCGGATGACGGAATACATGGCCCTCACCATCGAGCGCAAAGACGATTCGAACGTCTTCGAGTTCTTCGTACAGGATTGCCTGAGGACAGCCCCGAGAGGTGTCAGCCGGCAGGATCGCGCTTCCATTCGCCGTCACTGCGAGATCGAGGTTCAGAATCGCGCCCGACAACTCGTCGTTCAGGCTGGTGCCGTCACCCACGGCACTTACTATTCGCTCGAAACACTGCTTCGCTCCGCCGAACGCATGCCCGGTAGCAAACTCGCGTTCTTTTTCTCGGACGGCTTCTTAGCGGACGCAGGACCACGTGGTCCTGTCGGAAGCGACCAGCTCGGACGCCTGACGGATCAAGCTCGACGGGCAGGCGTAGTGCTCTACACGATCGATGCGCGGGGTTTGATGTCAGGCGCGCTCGATGCTTCAGGAAATGTTCCGATGGATCCTGACGGCAGACTCGAAGCCGCTAACGCACGCGAGATCGCGGCATCACAGGACGCACTGAACGCCCTGGCCGTCGATACCGGTGGACGCGCTTTGCGAAATCAGAACACCTTCGATCGATTCATCAATGAAGCTGTCGCGGAGACCTCTCGTTACTACTTAATTGCCTGGCGTCCCGAAGGCGCGGACGAGAAAAGCGAGAAATTCAAAAAGATCCAGATCGCGGTGGTTGGCCATCCGGAGTTAACTGTGCACGCGGCGCGTGGCTTTTTTAGTAGCCGCGCGGCTAACAATTCCGGGAGCACAACGGCTAAAACCACAACCGTTCCCGAGGAAAAGAACGCGAAGCCAGAGTCGAAAACGGATACGGATCTACGTGCAGCGCTTAACGACTCGGCATCGACACACGCGCTTCCCTTACAACTCTCGTTGATCTACCTGGACACGCCTGCAAATGGTCCTGTCTTGACGGCTTCGGTACAAGCACCGACTGAGTTTCTTTCCTATGGCACTGAAGGTCGCGATCCCGCGCAGTTGAGTGTCGCGGGCGTTGTCTTGAACGATCAGGGCAAACGAGTCACCGGTTTTAAAACGGAACTAAAAGTGAATCCAGCGTCCTCAAGCGACACCACACCGGCGAGTTCGAACGTGATCTACAACTATCGTTCTCCGCTAAAACCGGGAATCTATCAGGTACGGGTCGCCGCGAGTGACGATCGTCGCGGACATTCTGGGCAGCGCGATGGAGTGGATCGTCGTTCCCGATCTTTCCTCGCGAAAACTTTCGCTGAGCAGTTTGATTGTTGGTCTCGGGAGTGTGACGCACAGGAACGCGGAAGCCGGACAGATCCAGTGGAGCGTGGACAAAAGGTTCGCTCTGAACTCGCAATTCGAGTTTATGACCTTCATCTACAACAGCTCTCCGAACACTTTGACGGCGCAAGTCCACGTCTACAAAGACGGCAAATCAGTGCTGTCCGTTGCAGCTAAAAACATCGAAGCCGCGCAGGAAGATCCGCGACGAATACCGTTCAAGGCAAAAATAAATCTGGCGGGATTGCAAACAGGACGCTACATTCTTGAAGTGACCGTCGAAGACCGCACATCGAATAAGCGCGCATCACAACAAGCGTCCTTCTATATCCAATGAAAACTAAATTACTGTTCGTAATTATTGTGTGTTTGTCTCGGATGCACGGCTCACGTCGTCCCGACAAACTCAACCGTGCAATCATCACCAGCACCAACTCCAAATCCAACTCAATGCGCCGCTGACTCGCTGCAATCCCAAATGGAAGAGCATGCGAAGGTCACGCAAGGTCCAGTCGGCGTCGCCGCTACTCTAATCGAAACCGGACAAACCGTAACGCTCAATGGCGATCGTCGTTTCGCAATGCAAAGTGTTTACAAGTTGCCGATCGCGATGGCGATTCTCACGAAGGTCGATAACAAATCTTTGACGCTCGATCAGAAAGTTGAAATCAAGCCGAAGGATTATGTCAGCCGGCGCGAGCACACCATTGCGCTTGATTATCCGCAGGGCGCAAATCTCTCAATTACGGAACTGCTCGATTACATGATCGCCGAGAGTGATGGAACGGCGTGCGACGCTTTGCTGCGACTGTTAGGTGGGCCCGAGGCCGCCACGAAATACGTTCGTGAGCTGAAAGTTAATGACATAACAATCGCTACTTACGAAGCAGACATGTTTGCCGATCCGTCAGTCGCTTCCCAGAATTTTTCGACACCACTGGCGATGATCGAAGTATTGCGTCTACTTCAATCCGGCAACGTGTTATCGACGAACAGTCGCCAACTCTTATTGGATTTAATGATCAAGAGTCGCCCAGGTCCAAAACGAATCAAGGGTTTGCTTCCACCCGAAATGCAAGTGGCTCACAAGACCGGCACATCAGGAACGCGTAACGGCATCACCGCAACAACGAACGACGTCGGCCTCATCACCCTCCCAAACGGACAACACCTCGCGATTGCAGTTTTCGTTTCCGAATCAAAAGCCAACCTCCCGACACGCGAGTCAGTGATCGCGAAGATCGCTCGCGCGGCAACAGACTGTTGGACCGCCGCTTCTACCAAAAAGTAGCAACTCTGAGGTGTACTTCCCCGGCTCCGCCGCCTGATGTGCGGCGAGGCTGTGCCTCGCCGGCTGTTGAAATAAACAGGAGGGGGCTTTGCCCCTGGTACGGCCTCTGGCCTACAGATTTGGGGCGAAGCCCGAACGAAGGGCTTAGCCCAGATATTCATTCAAGCGCCACCGGCGAGGCACAGCCTCGCCGCACATCCGGCGGCAAGCCGCAGGGATGGGCTGGACTTGGGGCAAAGCTTTGCACCGCGTCAGATACACAAAAAACTGGGGCACAATCTTGTGGATCGTGCCCCAGTCATTCCAGAGACAAGGTTGCAAGCGCAACCGGAACGCGTTCGAGAATTTAGAACGCAGTCCGCTGCATGCCGGCCTTCAACGTCTCGTCAATTCGCGCGATCGACTCACTCAAATGCGCGCGAACTTCAACCGACTTGATTCCCGGTTTCGCGAGAGCGCCCTGCAACTGCGCGCGCAGCGTAACCAGGTTGTGACGCGCCAACGTGCGCGCATCTTCCGGCACCGCCGCGTCGCGTAGCACCATTCCGATCATCTTGCGCAGGTGCTCACGCTGTAACGAACGCCGGTAGCTGTTGATGTTCAGTGTTCCGTTCGGAGCTTTTGTTTCGGCCCAAATGGAATCCTGAATTCCCATGAACAACTCACCGAGGGTAAACGGCTGCGCCGGAGCCGAAACCTTCAGCTCGGTGTCCTGCACTCGACTCAGCAGAACCGGATGGAAGACCCGGTCAAGCACCTGTCGCTGCAACGAAAGCACCGCCGCATGGATAGCGACGTCCTGCCGACCCGGGGTGAAGTTGCTGAAGTTGATGAAACGTTCGTTCTGCAACTTGTTTAGCAGTTGCGGAGAGAACTTGAACGCAGTCGGCGAGAACAAGTTGTCACGCAGCAGGTTCAGAGCCTGTCGCTGTTTCTCCACCGGCACTGGCTCGAACGGTAGACGGTTACCAGGATCGCCGACGTGACTGCGATAGTGATAAACGCCGCCGATATACTTCGACGCCAGGAACAAATTGGAACCAGTTTGGCCCAGCGCACTGTTGAAGCTGCGACGAAGCACCTGGTAGCTCTCGCCTTGTTTCTCGAGACGCTGTTCCATGTTGGACCAGATCTCCTGCGCAAGGCTGACCCGGTGTGTGTAGTACTTCAGCGGGTCGGTACCCAGGTCGAACCGGTTAACCACGGGATCCATATCGAGACCCGGACCGAAGCCGGCGTCTTCGTCAGTGTCATAAGCAAGCAGCGGTTCAGCCGCCCGTTGCGCTATCTTCTTCAGTTCAGGCTCCTCAGCCTCCATGCTCGATGCATTCAGGGGTTTGTAGGCGTACTCGATGGCCCAGTAGTCGTATGGTCCAAGAGTCGACTGGTGATACTCACCCTGCTTGCCACCGCGCGCGGCGATGTTGGTTGGAATGTAGTCCATCACTGAACCCGTCAACCCGTCGCGCGAAGTGATCGACGCATCCTGCGCGTTTTCGAAAGTGTGAATCGTGCTCGCGCGGAAGTTATGACGAAGGCCCAACGTGTGACCGACTTCGTGGGCGGCAATCTCACGCAGAAAATCCTTGATGAACTTATCGGCTTCGGCTCCGTTCGGATCCATGCCTCGGCCCATCAACAAATCAACGGCAAATTCAGCGTCGTTCACCGCTCCCTGGGCGAAGTCGCATTGATAGCTGGCATTCGCGACACTCCAGGGCGCCACAAATGCGCGCGTCGGCGCGTAATCCCAGGGCATTGCTGCCAGCGGATTGATCGCTTCGTTCACTTCGCGGCGGAAGAAACGCGTCATCGCTTCTGAAAAACGGATGTCCGCATCGTAAATTTGACCCGTGACCGGATCTGTGCGCGATGGTCCCTGAGCAAATCCCGGATCGGGATAACCGGCAAACCAGCGAATCGTGCTGTACCGGACATCACCCGGATCCCAATCGGCGTCGTCGGGTTGTATCTTCACCACAACGGCGTCCTTGAATCCGATCTTCTCAAACGCTTTGTTCCACATCAGCACGCCATCGCGAATCGCGTCGCGATACTTGAGCGGAATAGTGTTCTCCAGCCAGAACACGATCGGCTGTTTCGGAGCCGACATTGCGGCTGACGGATCCTGTTTTTCAAGGTGCCAACGATTAACGTAGCGCTTCGTGGTGCTGTAGCGGTTGTCGTCGCTGTAGTCCTCGATGGTATTGACGAAGTGACCGACGCGATCGTCAGCCAGTCGCGGCCGGAAACCTGTCTGTGGCCGCTCTGACAAACTGTATCTCAAACGGAAAAGCATGCTCCGGACATCGGGAAGATTGCCTGGCGGAGGTGGTAGCGGCGGAGCCGCGGCGCCTGGCGGAAGCATCGGCGGTAACGGAGGACGCTCAGTCGCATAGTGCGCGATCGTCTCGAGCTCCATGTTTTGCGGGAACCCCTTCAAAGTGCCGAAAGTGCTGTTTCTCGGATCAAAGCGATATCCGATCCGGAACGTGGCTTCAAGGTCATAACTGAGCATCGGCAGGTCCGTAAGAAACAGAGCACCGAGGTCAATCAAAACACTCTTCCGTTCAGGATGAGGCAGGCTCTCGATTTTGGTCATACCCATAATCGAGTCGCTGAATGAGCGATCAACCGCGCGGCGCATCGGGCCGGCATCGGCGATGAATCGGGTGTTTTTGGCAAGCAGTTGAATGTTCTTTCCCTGCTTGTGAAAAACAATCGGCGCCTCACCGGCCATCGCGGCGGCGTAGAAGCCGCGCTCACCCAAACCGGAATCAAACGTCAGTGAAAGCAGATACATCTTCTCGAGTTGATCGGGAAGAATTTCGAGGAAAACCTTATCTTCGGTGCGGTACATGGTGAACAATCCCTTGATCACCTGCGCATCTTTGACGATGTCCGCGAATGGTTTGTCCTTGGGTGGTTCAGGGGCTCCGGGTCTCGGGCACCGTGGCAGCGGGCGAAGTTGCCGGCTGTGCAGCGGGCGAAGTTGCCGGCTGGGGTTGCGGCTGCGGCTGTGGTTGCTGTGCCGGAACGGCAAACGTAGAAACAAGAACGATCGACAAAAGCAACTCGATTCGAGTCTTCATGGGCGTACTCCTATGTGGCGGGGACTAAACTACTCAACACAAAATCGATTCTTAAGGACGGCCGAGCGAAGCCAATCCAGCGAAGTGAGCAACGACAGGTTTGGCAGAGCTTCTATCCCAGAAGCCCGTTAAAGTCAACCGAAAACGAACTCAGGTGGTGTCTTAATTTCCTCTGCGTACCTCTGCGGTCCTCCGCGACTCTGCGGTAAAAGAACCGCAAAAACATACAAGAGCAGAGTCGCGGAGGACCGCAGAGGCACGCAGAGAATGCTGGCAAATCACAACACCACCCCAACTCAGAAAGCCTTCAACGCTGATGTTGGAAAGAAAGTTCGATTATCTTTGCAAGGGCAATTCGGCAAGTAACTCTGCCCAGGCGCGTATTTCCTTCTGACTGTTGAAGAGCCGTGCCAGACTCTTAGTTCGACGGTATAACTCCTTAAGAAAAGTCGCGTCCGTTTCGGCGCGATCCAATAGTCTGGCCAGTGCTCGAGTGTCACCGACATCAAACAGGGCTGGGTAATCGTCACCGAGAATGCCGACATTGCCATCAATACGAGACGCCAACACGGGAACGCCGGCTACGATTGCCTCTGAAATGACATTCGCCCCTCCTTCAATCTTCGAAGACAAAACACAGATCCTGCTCCTGACGAGGTAGCCCTGAGTCCGCGACCTTGAAATTTCTCCCAGCCAACGATACCTGCGGTTCCTGATCACCTCGGCCGAGCACGCTTAAGCATCGAGTCAGTCATCGCTTTACCAATTTGCAGGATTCGAATTCGTGAGGAAGCGGGTAACAATCTCGCTGCAAGGGCAGCCCGAAACGGATCTTTTACGGGTCGCAAATGTGCGATCACACAAACATCGAAGTTCGCCGTGGGGGTCGATCTTGCTTGTGTTTGTTCAGGCTGTTCGACTGATTGATAAATAACGCGGGCTTTTGCTCTGACACTGCGGTTCAACTGTTCCAATGCCTTTGGTTGCAGTACGACGACGCTCGATGCGATCTCCAGTGATTCCATTGCTCGCCAATCATTTTTCAGATCGCGATAGACGTCTGTTCCCGTGAGCGCAACCACGATTGGCAACGTGGGATGTTTCTCATGAAAGCGCTTGATCGATTCATGACTCCGCCGAGCGTGAAGAGCGACGAGCAAATCTATGGCTTTGCCGTCGTAAGTCTGCGTGATACTGACGCGATGTCCGAGCTGCTTGAAAACGCCGGCCCAACGATCTGCGGTGATCCTGTTTCCGTGCGTTGACCCGGCCGTTGCCGGAGTGACGATTTGGATTCGCATTTGCCGGTTACAGAGCGCAGGTGCGAAACCCTGCCCAGACGTCCCTTCGATCGGGAGTGTAGAAGTTGCGGTAGGTGTTGTTGATGAGACGCGACCGAGTCGCCCAGCAACCGCCACGCAGCACTTTATGATTGCCAAACCACGGCTCGGAATATTCTTTGTATGGACCAGCAACGAAGCCTGGATAGGGGTTAAAGTCAGTCGCCGTCCACTCCCACGTATTACCAATCATCTGCCGGCATCCGTAAGCGCTGTCGCCTGCTGAGAGGGCATCGACAGCAACACAACCCATCGCCCGTGAGTCGAGGTTCGCGCGATTCGGTGTTGGTGGCCCATCACCCCACGGGAGTCTGAGCTTGCGACTCGAACCGGGTTCAGCACTCGCGGCCTTTTCCCATTCAGCTTCCGTAGGAAGGCGTCGTCCGGCCCAGCGGCAGTATGCGTCAGCTTCGTACCAGTTTACGTGCAACACCGGCAGGTTAGCTTCGAGCCGAACTATCTCGTTGAAATTGCGACGCCACCATTCTCCACCGTCAAACTTCCAATAGACCGGATGGTTTGCACCAACGTCTTGATGCCATTGCCACCCATCGGCGGACCACAGTTCACGTCGTCTATAACCACCATCCTCGACGAAGGCCAGGTATTGTTCGTTTGTCGTAGCGGTCCGGGAAATCGCGAACGCCTGAACATCAACCTGAAACGGCTGCTTCTCGTTGTCAAAGACGAAGCCCTCTTCGTAAGTGTTACCCAGGACGAATGATCCACCGGGAATAAGTGCGTCGGCACGCGTAATCGGATCAGTGGCCAATGTCTCAGTTTGTCTTACAGACTGAGTTAATCGGGGCGGCGGGTATCCGAGTGTTTGTCGGGTATAAGTGATCGCCTCGCCGTGCATGTCTTCATGAAACAGCGCGAGGGACAGGAAATACTCTGCGTCGATGGAGACTCGTTTGGGGCCGTATCGCGTCACGTCGTCAAGAATTCTCATCGTGTAAGCAATAGTTTCCGACTTCTGTGGAAGACTTAGATCCCAACGAGTATCGTGTGCGACCTTCGCCGAGTCATAAAGCGCGTCTCCGTCCGGCCGTATCGGCGAACGACCACACAAACTTCTGAGAACCCAATACTCCTGGAACCACGCGACATGTCCAATCTCCCATCGGAGCGGATTAACGATCGCCAGACGCGGCCCGATCATCTGTTCGTCGTCGAGATCCTGGACCAGTTGCAGGGTGCGCTGGCGGGCCTCTTGTAAGTCCTCAATCAAATGACTGCTTGTGTCTGGAGTGTCCATCGGCTGGAGAGGCATATTAACTCGAAAGAGGTATATCGAAGTACCTGTCTTTCAGGATTCGCCGCGCTGTGGCAGGTAGTACTCTCCGGCTTCCCCCAAGCCAAAACAAAAATACTGATGAGGAGGAGGGCTTATGACCCAGACCAGTGCTACACAGCGGGCCGCTGACAACCCAGAGATTCGCCCGTTTCCGCAGGTGAATTTCCCTGAAGCGGAGCTCACCGATTTGCGCCGGCGCATCAACGCAACCCGGTGGCCTGAAGCGGAACTCGTTCCGGACGCATCGCAAGGCGTGCAGCTCGCGACTATGCAGAAACTCGCCGCCTATTGGGCGACAGATTACGATTGGCGCAAATGTGAGGCGAAGTTGAACGCGGTGCCGCATTTCACGACCGAGATCGACGGCCTCGAAATCCATTTCATTCACGTTCGTTCGCAACATGAAAATGCGCTGCCCGTCATCATCACGCATGGCTGGCCCGGTTCGATCGTCGAACTGCTCAAGATCATCGATCCCCTGACAAATCCGACGGCATTTGGCGGAACTCCGGAGGATGCTTTCGACGTCGTGATCCCATCGATGCCCGGTTATGGATTCTCTGGAAAGCCAACGACTACAGGATGGGACACTCCACGGATCGCGCGTGCATGGAACGTCCTGATGCAGCGCCTCGGTTATGAACGCTATGTCGCTCAGGGCGGAGATTGGGGCGCGCTGATCGTCGATGTTATGGGTGTGCAAGCGCCTGCGGAATTACTGGCAATTCACACGAACATGCCTGGCGCGGTTCCGGCTGAAATCGACAAGGCGGCATTCACTGGGGCTCCGGCGCCGCCCGACCTCTCAGCCGAGGAGAAACTCGGATACGATCACCTGACCGATTTCTACCAGCATGGTTTGGCCTATGCGCAGGAGATGGGGAACCGGCCGCAGACACTCTACGGGATTGCCGATTCACCGATCGGCCTCGCTAGCTGGATACTGGACCATGACATTCGCAGCTACCATCTCATCGCCCGTGTGTTTGACGGAGTTTCGGAGGGGCTGACTCGAGACGACATTCTCGACAACATCACCCTTTACTGGCTGACGAACACGGCGGTTTCCTCAGCGCGTTTATACTGGGAAAACAAGTTCGGCTTCGTTTCCCCGAAAAACGTCAACATCCCGGCTGCTGTAAGCGTGTTCCCTGACGAGATATATGTGGTCTCGAAGGAGTGGGCGGAGCGAGCCTATCCGAAGCTTATGTATTTCAACCGCGCGCCAAAGGGCGGACATTTCGCGGCCTGGGAACAGCCGGAACTATTGACTGAAGACATCCGGGCGGCGTTCCGAACGATCCGGTAGATTCATAAGCAGGCGGCCCACCCACCGCGCCGCCTGCTTACGCAACTCGTCGACTCGTCGCAGCGGCTCCGCCGCCTGATGTGAGGCGAGGCTCTGCCTCGCCGTCAGCGCATCGTTAAAGTTGGGGCTATGCCCCTCGTTCGGCCTTGGCCCAACCTTTAGGGCTTAGCCCGGACCAGGGGCATAGCCCCTTTCTCTTTTAGAACCATAGACGGCAAGGCAAAGCCTTGCCTCACATCAGGCGGCGAAGCCGCGGCGGTCAACGCTACTGGACAGGCTCAGGAGTCGAGCCATTGACTGTGCAAAGGCGCAACGAGACCTCAACTTCGCTAAAACTCGTTGCCCTCTTCTTTGACCCTCCAATAGAATACGCGCGGCTTCCATTAAGACTGACGCTACACATCGGTTCGAAGACTCAGACATGAGTCTGATCCAAGGTACTAAACTCGGACGATACGAAATTCGCTCCAAGATCGGCGCGGGCGGAATGGGCGAGGTCTACCAGGCGCGCGACCTCGATCTCGGTCGTGACGTCGCAGTCAAAGTCCTCCCCGCAACCTTCTCCACTGACACCACTCGCCTCCACCGGTTTCAACAGGAAGCATGCGCGGCAGGCGCGTTGAATCACCCGAACGTCTTAATAGTCCACGACATCGGCGCACACGACGGCGCTCCCTACATCGTCTCCGAATTACTCCAAGGCGAAACGTTGCGCAAACGCATCGCCGGCACTCCCCTCGGCCAACGCCGCGCGATCGACTACGCATTGCAGATCGCTCACGGTCTCGCCGCCGCACACGAAAAAGGGATCATCCATCGCGATTTAAAACCCGACAACATCTTCATCACCAACGACGGCCGCGTAAAAATTCTCGACTTCGGCCTCGCGAAGCTCACGCAACTCGACGGCGATCAGGTCCAAACAGATGTTCCGACTCGTCGCGTCAATACTGATCCCGGTGTGGTGATGGGCACAGTAGGTTACATGTCGCCCGAACAATTAAAAGGACAGAAGGTCGATCACCGCACAGACATCTTCTCGTTTGGCGCAATTCTCTACGAGATCCTCGCCGGCAAGCGTGCGTTCTTCCGCCAATCAGCCGCTGAAACCATGAGCGCGATCCTGAAAGAAGATCCGCCAGAGTTGTCTTCGACTAACCAGTCGGTTTCACCTGCGTTAGAACGATTGGTTAATCACTGTCTCGAAAAGAACCCTGAATCACGGTTTCATTCAGCGCGTGACATCGCGTTTGCGCTGGAAACGCTCTCCGGTTCGAACGGAAACTCCGTGCAGACAATGACGTTGCCTGCCGCCGCATCCCGACGATGGACCAGGCGCGAGTTAATACTCGCATCAGTTGCTGGACTCGCACTGATTGCAACAATCGCTCTTGCCATTGCCTTCGGCATTCCTTACTTTCGAAGTGCACCAAGTGAAACTCGCGTACTGCGCACGTTAATTAACCCTCCTGATAAAAGCGGTTTCAATTCCTTCGCCATTTCACCCGATGGATTACATCTCGCCTTCGTCGCCACAGATGCTTCAGGCAAGAGCCTCTTGTGGGTCCGACCACTTGATTCGTTTACGGCGCAGCCGTTGCCCGGAACCGAAGAGGCCAATTTTCCCTTTTGGTCGCCAGACAGTCGCTTTATTGGGTTTTTCGCCGCCGGTAAGTTGAAAAAAATCGAGGTAACCGGTGGTACGGTCCAGACGCTGTGTGCTGCGACAGTCCCTCGCGGCGGTACGTGGAACAAAGACGGGATAATTGTCTTTGAGCCGACGCCGAACGATCCGCTTTATCAGATTTCCGTCGCTGGTGGTGAGGCAACTCCATTAACAAAGCTGGAGCCATCGCGGCAGGAGGCGTCTCATCGTTGGCCCCATTTCCTACCCGACGGCAGGCATTTGTTGTACGCCGTCCTCGGTGGACCACAGAGCCAGGGTATTCATGTTTTATCTCTTGATACTAAAGAGAGCCGTCGACTTCTGAATGCTTCCAATACCATTGTCGCGTATGCCGAGCCCGGTTATCTGTTGTTCCGGCGTGAATCAACGCTGATGGCCCAGCGCTTTGACGTCGATAAACTCGAGCTCAGAGGCGAGCCATTTCCCATCGCCGAACAAGTTGGCTATGAAGTTGGGTCGTTTCAAACGTTCTTTTCGGTCTCCCAAACCGGCGTGCTGGCTTACAGCAGTAGTAACACTGGCAGAACGCAACCAGTGTGGATCGATCGAAGCGGCAAAGAAATCGGCACACTTGGCGCGCCCGGCAACTTTGTTCGTCCCTGGATTTCTCCTGATGAGAAACGCGTTGCCGTCGATAGTACGGACGTACACGGGAATCGTGACGTTTGGATTCTTGATGTAGCTACCGGCAAGCCAACGCGATTGACATTCGATCTGGGTCAGGATTTGTTTCCAATCTGGTCGCCTGACGGCAGCCGCATTGTCTTCGCTTCTGATCGGCAGGGCGCGAGGAACCTTTACCTAAAGACGGCGAGCGGCGCCGGTGAAGAACAACTGCTGCTCAAGACCGATGTAAATACATACCCTTCGGATTGGTCTGCCGACGGCCGCCACCTTCTCTACATCGTCAACGACCCCAAAACGAGGGTCGATCTCTGGGCGCTACCACTATTTGGAGATCAAAAGCCATTTCCTTTGCTGAATAGTGGGGCTAATGAAAGAGGCGCGCGGTTCTCACCGGACGGACGATGGATCGCATACGTCTCAGACGCCTCCGGTAGCAATCAGATCTACGTACAAGCCTTTCCCGACTCGGGCGGCAAGTGGCAGGTTTCAACTGATGGCGGTTATTACCTCAGTTGGAGGCAGGACGCCAAAGAGTTGTTCTACGTCTCAAGCGATAGAAAAATGATGGCGGTGGACGTGAAAGTGTCAGGCGGTAATTTCGAGACGAGTACGCCGAAGCCGCTCTTCGACTTGCGCATTCCGAGCTTCGGCTCGGCCTCGGCGCAGTTTTCGGTTACGGCGGACGGTCAACGATTTCTTGTGATTAATATGGTTGGCGAGATCACCTCTGCTCCGATCAACGTCGTCACGAACTGGACCGCGGGCCTCAAGCAAGGACCATGAACTACGATGAACGTGAAAACACTCACCACACCTCAAGACCTCGAACGCTTTGTCGATTTTGCGAACGAAGTCTATCGCGACAACCCCTACTGGGTGGCGACTGACAAACATCACCTGATCAACGTGTTAAGCGGAAACGCCGGCTTTGGTGCGCAGTCTGAAATACAGCCTTTCGCAGTCGAAGACGAAGGGCGAACTCTGGCAACGGTCGCAGCGCTGAAAGACATAGCGTACCAGCTTCACTGGGACGAAAAGTTGGGCCACCTGCTCTTCTTCGAAGCCCTGCCGGACCAAAATGAAGCTGTCGAGGCGCTAATCAGTGACGCATGTGAGTGGCTGCGTGAGCGCGATTGCACTGCCGCCCGACTTACCATGCTGCCCGGAGTGCAGATGCCTCTTACCATCGATGCGTACGACGCTGCTCCCACGTGTTTCCACACCTACAACCCCGCGTATTATCACAGCTATATCAAGAACTGCGGCTTCATTACCGAACAGGGTGTTGTTCAGTATCAAGTTCAATTTACGCCTGAGTTAGAGCAACGCTACCGCGAGATGGTCCAGCGCACTAAAGATTCAGGCGTCGTCGTACGGTCATGGGACTTTGAGAGGATTGAAGAGGAAAGCGACGCGTTCGCGGCGCTGGGTAACGAAACATTTAGCGAACACTGGGGTTTCATGCCGTTACCTGACGCAGTGATGCGCGGATTCACTGTTGAATTCAAAGACTTCCTGATTCCGGAGTTTTTGGGTTTTGCCGAAGTTGATGGCGAGCGAGTGGGGTTTGTTTACTCGTCACCTGACATCAATCAGGCCCTGCACCCCATGCGCGACAAAACGTTGGAGGAAAACTTTCCGGAGTTTCAGCAGCGATTTCAAGAGATAGACCACGGTGTGCTGCTGATAATCGGTGTTAAGCAGGAATTTCGTGGGCGTGGGATTAATTTAGCGTTGGCGGCGCATAGTTATCTTGGAATGATCGCTCGCGGTTACAAGACTGGGAGCTACACAGTCGTGCTAGACGACAACTGGCCTTCTCGCCGCACAGCTGAAAAGCTCGGAGCCCGTGTCACACGGAATTTCGTAGTTTACCGGCGAGAGTTGAACGGGAAGTAGGTCCCGCCTTTCTCTTCTTCTCTCGTAGTCTTGTGCCTTTTGTGTCTTTTGTGCCTTTTGTGGTTACGCATCAAACCCAATTGCGAGTGGCGGTGACGATCGCCGTATTAGCACACCTCGTTGTGACTGTCCTTCATGGGCAGGCACACACGAGACTGGGTGTTGGGCTTAGCAATTGGCAGCAAGCGTACGTGCTTGCGGTCATCCTACTCGCGCCTCTGGTCGCGCTCGTCTTGTCATTAACACGATATTCTCGGTCTGGTCTTTGGCTCTTGCTTGCTTCCATGCTCGGCTCGCTCATTTTTGGCGCGATGTATCACTACCTCATCATTTCTCCCGACCACGTGGCCCACTTGCCAGTCGGAGACGCACGCGGATTGTTTCGTGTTACGGCGTTGTTGCTGTTAGTAACGGAAGCGTTTGGCGTGGTTGTGGCAGCGCTGCTGCTTCGAGCGTCGCTCAAAAGAGATTGACCTTTCCGATTCTCAAATCACCGCGTGAGTTTCTCGATTCGAGCAGTCAGATCTGTGTTTATCCGTGGTTACGAACCGGTCACAAAACTGTGACCGGTTAGCTCGACGATCTCACACTCCGCAGGTTGGAGTATGGAGTTGGTTAGAACGGAGGATCTCGCGTGAGCTATTCAAGCTGCACGTGATCGATAGTCATTTCGCCCGCCTCGACGACGACGAACGATCTGGCCCAAATGCCGGTCGTTTCGTTGTAACGCATACTGGATCAGCGATCGCGTTTGTCTTGGTATCGAACCGTTGGTTATGAGTAACCGAGCACGTCGTTTAAGAGAGGCATCAATGATGTGAGATTCTTCTTCGCGCGGTGTTGCGCTAGTATCAGTAGCCATGGTCTTCATCCTTTCGTTAGAAGGTTGAGGTCCTAGGGTCGATCTTGTGTGTCCGCACAAATCGGCCCGCTTCTTTTTTGGAGGGGTCGCAGCGACAATAGCACGCCGATTTTCGGTTGGGGGATTTTAATAACCGGTTGCAGGCAAAACTACGAAGGACCAGTGTATAATCCCGCCTTGGTGCATCAATGACTAAAGAGATCGAAGCAATTTATGAACATGGCATGATTCGCCCGCTGCAGCCGTTGGACCTGCCAGAAGGGGCGCGTCTCGATGTCATTGTCGTTACTCACGAAGAAGTAAAAACGAATGGCAATGCGGCCGAAATCCTCGCGGAAATTGCAGCCCTACCTCTCGAGGGCGAAAACGATGCCTTTGCCGGCCGCGACCACGATTCAATTCTGTATCCAAACAAATAGAGGTTAAATGATTTTCGTCGATACTGGCGCGTGGTACGCCTCACTAGTACCCACGGATCCCGACCACACAATCGCAGCCCAATGGCTGGCTGCAAATCGTTCTCCCTTAATTACGACAGACTACGTGGTTGACGAGACACTCACGCTGCTAAGGTCTCGCGGTGAAAGAAAACGTGCTTTGTTGTTGGGTGCGAGATTCTTCAACCACGCTCTTGCGGATATACATAAGATCACGACTGCCGATTTGACTCTCGCGTGGAGGGTATTTGAGCAATTTAAGGATAAGAATTGGAGTTTCACCGACTGCACTAGCAAGGTCGTAATGGAACGGCTCAATATTAAAGTTGCGTTTGCCTTCGACCAGCATTTCCACCAATTCGGTACAATTCAAGTCGTGCCGTGACGGTGCGTTGCTTCGGTCTGTTCACAGATTCCATTCCACATGACTCGGGCGTTGCCGAGTGGTCCTTTAGCACTCACTCCAATTCCATTTACGATTTTCAGAACTAGATCTAATATGCGCCAGATGAAGCTCTGGGTCGGCATCACTGATAATGACTGGTTTCACTTCCTCGCCTCAAAGCAGCCGATTGAGGAAATCAACTTCTGGCGGCCGTCTCCAAAACCGTATCGGAAAGACTTCTATCCCGGCATGCCATTCTTGTTCAAACTTCACGCGCCAGACAATTTTATTGTAGGTGGCGGTTTTTTCTTGAAGTTCATACCGCTACCGCTGAGTCTGGCGTGGGCTGCGTTTCGTGAAGGCAATGGAGCCAGCACCTTCGATGAGTTTCGTAACGCAATTGGCGAATATCTCGGCTTACCCGTTCTCACGAAGGATGTTTTCATCGGATGTAATATTCTGAGCGAACCATTTTTCTTTGAGCGATCAGATTGGATACCCAGTTACGGTTATTTGAGGGGCCCAATCGTTTCGGGTAAGGGGGATTTCGACCTTGACACCGCTCGGATGCTCTGGGAGGAAGTGAGCGAACGACTGAGCCGTACCGATACCTTGAAAAACATCGGACCAGCGACAATAGCCGCTCAGGAAAGCGCCAGATACGGGAACCCAGTGATGGTTGCACCACGCTTGGGGCAAGGTTCCTTCCGAGCACTTGTAACGGACGCCTATGAATATCGCTGTGCCGTCACGCGAGAACGTACGCTTCCCGTTCTTCAAGCGGCTCACATTCGACCATACGCCAATGGTGGACAACATGAACTGTCGAATGGATTACTCCTTAGGAGCGATCTTCACACTCTGTTTGATCAGCACTACTTAACGGTGGATCCAACTAAGAGAACGCTGGTGGTAAGCCGCCGGATTCGTGAACAATTTTTCAACGGACGTGACTACTATGCACTTAATGATCGGCCTCTCGCACAGCCGGGTGATGTAACGGCGTTACCCTCAAAGGAGAATCTTGTTTATCACTATGAGAGATTCTCACAACTCGAGCGAGTTTAAAGTAATCTCATCGATTACAGATTCAGCAAATGATCCTGAAATTTTTCTGGCCGTCCTGGACTCGTTCAGACAGATCCTAGGGGGGGAAGAGGCACCCCAAAGCGAATGCCGGCGTTGCACCATACAACTCAACTCAGCCATGATGTGAAATTTTTAAGTTCTGCCCGCTCCGTAATGGGAGCGCATCCTAACACCTCAAGGACTCGACCAATCAACAACAATTCTAATAAAGCACTACCGAAATTTTGACGTGACTTGCAATTTATTCGACACAGCGGATCATTTTGCGTAAACGACGAGGACCCAACACTATGTTAGACGTCATCCTGAAGCGCTTCGAATCACCAGACGAAACGCGCCTCTTCGACAAAGGCAAGTTTGAACTCATTCACATCGGCGGGATCACAGTCGGTCGGGCAACCTACGAGCCGGGGTGGAAATGGTCGGAACATGTGGGTCCACGTGCGGGCACGGAGTTTTGTGAGGTCGAACATGTCGGATTGGTGCTTTCGGGAACTGCAACGGCGGCGATGAAAGATGGGAAGGTCGTGGAGCTAACGCCGGGGAGTTTGTTCTACGTACCAGCGGCTCCGCACGATAGTTGGGTCGTCGGGGACGAGGTGTATGTTTCGCTGCACTTCTTAGGCGGCGATCAGTATGCGAAATGAGGCGGCTACTGCGGTTAGCACTTAGCAGCGGTCAGCACTAAGCAACGATTAATTAACTCACTCACTTGGTCCAATCGATTCCATCGGCTTTCCAATCAGTCTGGTCTTCGAACATAGCTTTAATCAGAGTCATCTTTGCCGCACCCTCGCAGCCCATCTTCTCATCAGTCCAACGATTTAATGGACCACTCAAGGTCCGGAAAGGCTGGTAGTATTGACCAGGTCCCGCGCCTCCGTGGGATCGGCCTTCTCCTCCCAGACCATACAACTCGCGCACCTTTCCATTGCCCTCGAGAGCGACACACCCGAACATCACCGCCCGAATAACTTTCGTCGATCTGTTAACCAACACTGCTTCATTAACGCCCTGAATCACGCGATACTCCGACGCCGCCGGCGCGCCGGGTAAATCAACCCACTGCGCGGGTATCGTTGCCGGTGGAATCCGCGCCGGAATTGGCTCTCGCCGCGGTTCGCTGTAAAGTTTCCCCCACAATTTTTTCGCCGTCTCTCGACTCGACTCCGCGTCTTTCACGCGCCCCACTCTCTCGTAAGAGATCGCCAGCTGATTGAGAACATTTGGTTCCAACGACCGCAGACGAGCCGATCGACTTAACTCCAAAACCCGCTCATACGTCTCGATCGCGGCCGCTTCCCTTTTCATCTGTGACTGTCGTATTGCCAGCGTATACAGAGTGTCCGTTTGTGCGGCGACGTTCCCGCGCTCCCGCCAATACTCAGCCTCGCGCGTGAGTCGATCGACAACCCGGTCGTACTCACCAAGCACCGAATAAAGGCGTGTGAGTTCCTCAACTCCCGCTCTCAGGCGATCATCGTGACCAGCCTCACGCCACAATTCAATTGCTGTCTCAAACTTTTCGGCGGTGAATCGGTCTGCGTCGCGAATAAGTTTCCGGTCGGCGCCGGCTTGAACCTTCTTCCAGGCCTCACCGCCGGCTCGTTCTGCATCCGTCATAATTCGCCCGGCCTCTTTCAACAGTTCTTCACGGGTGCGTTTCTGTCCGTTAACGACCGGACTTGAGAAGAGTGTTAAGAAAACAAGCCCCAGAACAAATATGCGATGAGACAGGTTCATTTACAGCTACCTCCCGGTTCTAATGCATCAGGCCCCAACCGTCTGAAGAACGCGGTCGAGCCCTGATTTGTTGAGTTCAAGAATAATATAGTCCTCGCTTTCCCAACCATGTTCACGCACAAAGAGAAACGTTTGTTCCTGCAACGTCGTCAGTCCCAGCGGAATCATCGTGCTCGGACCTTTCCTGTCGCAATCCGTAAACACGAAATTATTATCCATCAAATCCATGCTGCCTTTTTCGTCTGCTGAAACCCATCCCTGAAAGAGAGAAACGTCGTTGCAGCCCGGTTCGCCTGTAGCTGTTTGCTTTGGGTATTGTTTCTCTGCTTCAAAGTAGTAGATGTGTTCGCCGTTTACGACAGCACTACTACGGTACAAGACCGTCAGCGATGTCTCTACTTTCCCAGTGGATGAGGGGAGCTTTATGCGCATCCGCTCGCTCTCAGACGTTTCTACTCCATCAAAGATTTGTTTAATGAACGAATCAATCTCCTTTCCTTGCGTGCTCGTAGGCGCAAACTCGATGAAAGGTTCGATCTTGTGTCTGACAGTTGAGGCAATGCCGATGATGTCGTGAAGCGGATCCTTCGAGGTTCGTTTCGGAAGATCCGTCAACAACCCCCAGTTGCTTCCTGAATGTACCCTGACTTGAATAACTTTCGATGCTCGTCAGCGTCGTAAACGTTCCGGCGGATGACCAGAAGAACCACGAAGCCGGTGCTTTCCCACACTGTGTGAACCAGGGTTCCGCGAGATCTTCTAATGAGTGGTTTACGACTGAGTTGTCTACGACCTCTGCATTCTCAACGTAAATGCTTTCAGTAGCCTCGCGTGGCTTGGGCCATGGATTCCACCACCCGCCGTTACCGTATTGAGCGAACGGTACGAGTGTGCCGTCGGCTCTCAATACACCGATTAAGAAGTGTGTGCCGGTCGGCTGAGCCGAGACGGGCGCAATCGCGAGAGATAACAGGATGATCAATATTTTTCTCATGCGGGCGATTCTGGATCGTCTCGATTCATCTTGTCCCAGGTTGAACCTCATCAGTGTCGGAGGTTGCCCCCACTCGCGTCTGTGGTTTGGCACGGGAGTATAATGGCGAGCATGAAACTTCTCTTAGCTTCCGGTCTTGTCCTCTTCGCTTTTGCTGCTGAAGCCGTGGCCTGCTCGTGTACTCGACCTCCGCAACCCTGCGAAGCTTATGGGGACGCATCGGCGATCTTCATCGGCACCGTCACTTTCAGTTCGAAAACCAGGATAAAGGAAGTCGATTATGAATCTACTAAACGAGTGGTCCGCTTTCGCGTCGATCGCCCACTCGTGAATGTAGAGGCCGGTGACATCGAGATCACGACCGGTTGGGGCGATGCCGATTGCGGATATGGTTTTCGACTCGGCGGTCAGTATCTGGTCTATGCCTACGGTGATGACAAGAAATCGCTCTCAACCAATATCTGTACGCGGACACGTGAGTTGGCACACGCCGACGAGGATCTTGAATACATTAACGGGCTGTCGAAGGCGCCTCCGGGTGGAACTATTTCCGGTGAAGTCAGACTTGCCCGTACTACTGGTTCGTATGATGACAGGTTGAAGCCCGTTAAGGATGTAAGGATTGTTTTTGAAGGACCAAACACGCAGTTGGAACGCAAAACGGATGCTGAGGGTGAGTACAGTATCTCGGGTCTTCCGCCGGGGACGTATAAGGTCCGGATTGATGCGCCTGAGGGTATGAGCATTCACAATCCCGAAGAAGAGCTTAAAGTTAAGGACCGTGGATGTCGCGAAGTGGTTTTTCTTCTCGAACCTGACACACGAATCACGGGGAAGGTACTTGATGCTCAGGCAATGCCGGCCGCAGATGTGTTGATGGAGCTCGTCCCTGTTCCTCAAGAGGGCAACGCTTTCCCTTCATATGTCAGGACCGACAAAGAAGGACGTTACGTGATGAAACTGGTGAGGCCTGGTCGTTATCACCTCGGTGTCAGAATTGCCGGCTCGGCAGGTGCTACTTACGTTCCGTACCCAAAGACTTATTTCCCTGGAGTGAAGGATCGATCGCAAGCGAACGTTATCACCATCACTGAAGGCCAACGCATCGAATTAGATGAACTAATTTTGCCGGCCAGATTTATTGATCGAACTCTCAAGGGAGTCGTTGTCGATGAGGATGGAAAACCTGTGACAGGCGCCGTTGTGTGGTTAAAAGAAAGACAGTATGACGACGCCGATATGCCGTATCGAAGAGAAACTGACAGCGAAGGTAAGTTTTCCTATCCGGTCTACGAAGGAATCAAATACTCGCTCAATGCATACGTTGAGTCCGGCGGACGACACGTGAAACGTTCTGAGCCGCTCGAGGTCGTAATCACCTCAAACCCCGAACCGATTAGACTCGTCCTCAAAAAGGAAAGGTAGTCGTTCGATGGAAGAGTTATCTCTGCGTCCCTCTGTGTATCTTTGCGATCTCTGTGTTGAGAATTACGGCTTAACGCAGAGGGCGCAGAGATACGCAGAGGGACGCAGAGGAAGTGCTACCACGCAAACCGGGCTTCAGCGGGGCGAGGGGTGACGCAACGCATGTACGAAAGTACGGAACCGCCCGCGGAGAGTTTTCTTTAACGGTCTCGACGTCATGTCCACAAACGCGCGACGGTGAGGATACATCGCGCGAAAAGTTTCGACGCGCTCGTCGAGTTTAGCTGCTTCTTGATCACGACCGATCTTGTGCAACGCATTTGCAAGCGCGGCCAGTGAGTCAACCCAAACATGACCGTTTTCTTCTCCCCACGCCTGTTGCTTGATTTCCAAGGATCGTCTCCGCAACGGTTCAGACTCCGCAAACTTGTCTTGAGCTTCGCAAATCTCCGCAAGACGATCGAGTGCCTCGCTAATCGGAACTTGAGCATGCTTGATTTGGGCCTCGAGCCTGCTTGTCGTTGGGCCGTCGTTGCAAGCGTGCCGCATTGGCGGCAGTGTGCAGTCTTATTTTTTCCTCGACGATTGCGAGTCTTCGGCGGGAAAGATCTTCAGCTTCAGAGTAACGGCCTCGCGCCTGACAAAACACGGCAAGCTCATCGATAGCGCGTACGATTAGAAACTCCTTTGGTTCGTCCAGCGCTTCAGAAAACTTCAGCGCTCTCCGGTACAGTTCTTCTGCCGGCGCATACTTTTCCTGCGCTTCGTACACTTTCGCGAGCTCTTGAAAATGGTGCGCGAGAGAAGGATCTGATGGACGGTCCGCTTCGCGCATTTCCAACACACGTTCAAACAATGGTTCAGCGTCGCGGTAGCGATGTTGCTCGACGTAAAACCTCGCAAGCCACAAGGCGGTGGAACTGTAAAGCTCACGGTCGGGCCACAATTCCAACTTCTCAGTTTCTGCGAGTGCCGCGCGGTAATTTTGCTCGGCTTCTTCGTGTCTTCCTTGATCCTTATAGAGTCGCGCGAAGCCCATGTGCGCGGCGTGAACTTGCGTGTTTGGTCGGGGTAGCTTTAACGCGTCGTCCAGTTGAGCGCGATAAAGGAGTTCGGCTTCCTGATATCGCTTTTGCTCCTGGTAAAGCAGCGCGAGACTATACCGAATAAAACTCAAATGCGAGGGATCAGGCGAGCCTTCGGCGTCAGCGATCGCGCGCTTATAAATCTGCTCCGCTCCGGCAAGATCGCCAGCGTTTCGCGCGTTCCGGGCTTCTCTTGTGAGCGCCTCGAAACGCTTCGTCTCCGCCGGCTCAAGAGTTGGATAGAGAGCGGCGCGTAACGCCTTCCCCAGTCGAGTGTCTCCGAATTTCATTTTCCTTCAAAAACCTTGATTAACTTTTACCAGCAATATACATTGCGTGCGTCTCAAAGGTTCCAAGGTCAGTCTTCCTGTCACAAAAATAAAATATGCAAATGCGTTTAATCCGAAACGTACTCCTCCTTAGTTTGACCCTGATCTGTGCTGCTCAATCAACCCTCGCGCAAAAATCGCCTTGCGCCGGTAAACCGGAAAGCGGTTTGCCCCTGCCGAGCACTTTCCTTCCCGCGAGACTCTCGCAATTTCAGGCACAGCTCAAAACATTCCTGACGAGCGGAAAGTATCGCGATCTCAAGTGGTGCGAAGACAAGAAACTTCGCGACACTGGACCATTCGTCAACGGCGTCAGCTACGGCGTCCACCCAACTGTCAAAATCTATTACTCGCCTGGCGTCATCGACTGGCTCCTACACAAAGACCGGAGCCGTCTGATCCCAGACGGATCGATGATCGTTAAGGAACAGTACACAGCGCCCGCAGCCCGTTACCAACTTGGGCCGCCGACAGGTATCAACGGCTGGACCATCATGATCAAAGACAGTAAAGGATCGGCGGACGGCTGGTACTGGGCGGAGATCTGGGATACGCAGTGCGTTGACGATAACAAGCCTCCGTTTGCATACCCGTATGCAGGCTTCGGACTCTACTGTGTGAGGTGTCACGCATCGGCCGAACGAGAGCACACGTTCACTTATTCAAAAAACATCAACGGCTTCGCCGGCGATCCGGATTCTTATTACGTCGATTTGTCGTGGAACTCGATGCCGGCCTCCGGTCACACGCCAGCTCCCGTGCAACCGTGCAGCGACGCTGCGGATAGCGATCGGGAAGTACCGACAGCCGGTCACAACACAGATGCGAGTGACGTGCAGGAGCAGTCTGTCATGCGACAGATGGCGATGGTCCGTCCCGCGACTCTCGATCCAAAATTCGTCGCTTTCTTCAACTCGATCGCTCCTGTGCCGCTCGACAAGGTGCGAAAGTTTCCAGGCGAGACTTACGATCACGTGTTTCCGCAGAACATTGGAGCGCTGCAATCGAAACCTGCACCATCTCCCAATCCCAACGAGTTTTTGACGTCCGATCAATGCATGGGCTGTCACAGTGCCGGCACGTATGGAAACGTAATGCTCTACACCGGCGCCAAGCAACGCGATAACTCAACGCCTGTAATGAACGTTTCACCGTACGGCGAGTGGCGCTGGTCGCCGATGGGACTGGCCGGACGCGATCCGATCTTCTACGCACAACTCGAAAGCGAAATCGAGTTCGTTAAAAGCTTTTTCAAAAACGATCCGGCAAAAGTCGCGGAAAATATCAAGGCCATCAACAACACGTGTTTCAAATGCCACGGCGTGATGGGTAAACGCCGTCTCGACGACGATCACGGTGGTCCAGGTAAAGGTGATTTCAATCCTGAGCTGGTCTATGCCACTTACGATAACGACAAGCAGTCGTATACCTATGGCGCGTTGGCTCGCGATGGCGTGAGCTGCATGTCTTGTCATCGAATCGTCGAGGATAAAGGTCCATTCATCGACTTTCTCAAAAACAAAATCACAGGAAACTTTACGACCGGCAATCCGGCGGAAATCCTGGGTCCGTTTCTCGATAACGAAATCGTTACCGACCCGATGAACAATTCGCTCGGCATCAAGCCGAAACACAATGCGTACATCAAGAGCTCTCGCATGTGCGGCAACTGTCACACGATCAACCTGCCGTTGATGGACAACCCCAACGCGGATCCCAACAAGCCGCACCTCGAGCAGGTGACTTATCTCGAATGGCTTAACAGTGGTTACCAGAACGAGGTCGGTACGAATTCACGAGCGCAGACGTGCCAGAATTGTCACATGCCTACGAAGTACAGTAACCACGCAGGCACGCTGGTCATTCCGGTGATTCAACAGCCGATCGCGTTTATCGAAGACACTCAGTATCCGCAAACGGGCAATCGGTTACCCGATGACAAGATTAACGTTCGCTTTCGCAAAGAAGGTTTCGCGCGGCATCAACTGCAAGGCTTGAACGTCACCCTCCTGGAACTGTTTCGCCAGTTCATGTCGCCTTACAAATCGAACGGAACGAACATCCTCGCCAATTCGATCCTCGGCGTCAGACAAAACGACTACATGTCTGGGATCGATGGTCTAACAAACTCGATCGACGCGTTTGTGCAACAGGCGCGAAACTCCACGGCGGATGTGTCAGTATCGCCGGCGACGATCAGTAACCAAAAACTGGTCGCGGATGTGAAGGTTACGAATAAGACGGGCCACCGTTTGCCGAGTGGTGTCGGTTTTCGACGGGCGTTCGTCGAGTTTCGTGTAGTTGATAACGAGACGGGTAAGACTGTTTGGTGCTCCGGCTGCACGAATGAGCTGGGTGTGATCACTAAAGGCGATGGCAGTGAGAGACTCGCGTCGGAGATGTTCGACGTTTACACGGATGGCACCAAGCCCGCGACTCTCGATTATCCTGCTCCCTGTTACGGAATCCCGCGTCCGCAGCATTATCAACGACACTACTTCTGGGATCCGCAGAAGAACACCGGATTGGCGATCACACGTCAGGATCAGGTGCAGATCTTCGAGGAGCTAAACCTCAATATCGATTGCGTGATGACGACTAGTTTTCTCCGTCGCGACTACCAGTTGAAAGACAACCGGCTGTTGCCGTTTGGTTGGACCAAAACTGGTCCGCTCAATCCTGACAAGACGCCGTACATTCCCGCTGATTATCTTCATGAAACTCATCCGGTGAAAGTCGGCGAAGATCCGTCGTACGCAGATGGAAGTGGAACGAGTGTCGTGCGATATGAAGTGCCCTTGAGTGGATTGAATGCTCGCAACCTATCCGTCACCGCAACGCTCTACTACCAATCGATCCCGCCTTACTTTTTGCGCGATCGTTTTACCCAGGCGCCCAACGGCCCCGCCACACAACGACTCTACTACCTGACGTCGAACCTACAGACGAAAGGAACCGAGATCGAGAATTGGAAATTGCGCATCGCCAGTTCGAGTCAAACGGCGACTGTGCGTTAAGTTTTTGGAGTAACGCGATCCCTGCGATGGACCGTGCTGGCCCGCATTCGATGAATTGAGCTCGGAGCGTTAGTTTGCCGTGCCGCGCGTTGGCCAGCGCTTCGATTCCTTCACTCAGTTCTGCAAAAAGGTCGCGCTGGGTGCTTCGCTTTCGTGAGCCACTACGCTTCCGTGTGCGTTTAACCGATCTCTTCATTGTTGCTTCCTGCATCGAGATCATTCTTGAGACGCGCTCGGTGGCGTCCGTTAATCCGTCCCTCGAAGTCCCATCCCGGGGTGATCTATGACGTTGAGGTTCAGGAATGAATCCTGCCCTTTCAAGATCCGCCTTTGTTTGCTTGAAGCTGCGGTGTCGGTACGGTCTAAGATTTCTTGTCGTCCACCTTAAACCATATGAGCCCGCCGTTTGAGTTGAACGCTGTCCCCCCTGCTTCGAAAACCCTGTCTTTGCTCAAAGGCGCTGGTGAAGAACCGTCGGCGGGAAATACCTGTTTGAAGCCTGCCGGAACTATTCCGTACGTAATAGATGGAAGAGACCGAATTTTGTCCTCCGCATCGCTTAAAAGGTTGTATCTTCCAGAGCAATTGGTTGTTATCAGACGAGCGCTGTATTGATTGGTGTTGATTTTCAGGCAGCACTTCCATGACGCTGAAGAACATCAAATTTCCGGATCCCGCAAGTGAGACAGTCGGCGGATTGTTTCCGTCGAGTGTGACTGTCATGTCAACCTCGCACGCGACGTTAAAGGTAGTAAATGCTAGTAACAGGACTAATCCAAGTGCCGTTCTCAACTTGGCAAGAATCAAAGCTCTCGACCTCCGCATCGTACGAGTCTTAGCAAATCTCTCCTCAGAAAGGCCATAAGGCGTCAATGACGTGCTCAAGCGAATGGTTAGCTCCATCGAGCGGGGTCAATTCAATGACAACAGTGGTCACTTCTAAATGAGAGTTGACACTTAGCGCAGCATTGGGAGTTTCACCTCCTCCGCAGGCATGCCGAGCCCTTCGGCTTGCTCATATCCGATCCACAGCCACGTGTCCAACTCCGATGGCTCAAGGGTGCTGCTGAGAACATGCCAGAAGCGATAAGCATGATTAGATCTCATTACTGTTGCTACAATACCTCGTAGATCAACTGTCACGAAGTCGGTCGGGCGGGAAACCTCTAGTTCGATCATCTTGTATTCGTTAGGACTTAGGTTCCTCAGATCGATTTCGTTTAATGCTTCAATGTCTGCTGCATCAGACTCAGGGCCGAACTCCTTCTGTAATGGTCCAGCAAATGGAGCAACCTCAGTTCGGAACTGAGAATCAGCCTGAGACCGAGCCAACGACCCCAAAAGTAAAGACCACGTGAACCACACGTTTTCGTCTTCGTGATGGATGAAGAAGCGGTGAGCCCAGCCGTACAGATCGGTTGCAGCGTCATTACCATAGTAATCAATGATGAGCGTGAACGTGCTCTTAATCAGCGTCTCAATAGCTATTCGATACCTTTCCTCATAGTCTGGATCCGCATATCCCGAAAGGCCGGTACCTTGCCAGTCCCGTTCCCAAAAATGAATTGCCGCTCGCAGTAGGCCTTCAGGCCGATCAGCCATGCCGCTTGAAACACCCATTCTTTCGAGGAGCGGGTGACAGTTCCGAATTCCAAGAATACGAAACACATCCCTCCAACAAAGCATCTCCTGTATGTCTGAAATGTGGATCTGCAAAGGCATGGCTAATAAGCAAGAGCAGGAACAAGTAGTCCAGAGCCTCCCCCGAACAGAGCGCCTCCGGTTAGAACGCTCCCCACCAAGTACCCTCCGATCGTAACCTTTACCCAAAAGAGGTGTCTTTGGCGAGCAGCTTCCGCCATGGCGTCTAATTCGGCCTGGGATTGCCCGATGGGGATCCTTGCGTGTGGCGGTCGCTGCAGTGCCGGGTTCGGTCGCTTTATAGGTGAAGGTGCTGGTTGCTTACGCAAAGACCAACATTGATTCGGCGGTCGAGGGCCACCTTTCCCCTTACAGTTCTTGTCCCATTCATGAAGCAAATTGCCCAAGCGCGTTCGCCACCCTCTGTACTGTTCTTGATGCCCTTCAACTGATCCGAAACGAGGATGCGGCCTGGATTTGCTCTCGTGTGACCACTGTAGTCCCTGCGGATCATTCCGTAGATCATTACCTCGTGAAATTAACTCGTTAAAAGCTCCCCAAATATCCTTGATGATGTCTTTACAGGTGCGCTGCAAACCCAAGGGATCGACGTAGTTTACCGGGCTATTGCCGACGTAGGCGTAGGAGTTTATTCCGCCGTGGAGTCCAATCGGATCCTCGCTGATGAAGCGCCCGAGTTGTGGATCGTAGAAACGCGCACGATAGTAAAGCAGTCCCGTATCCGCATCTCGCTCACGGCCAGTATAGGTGTAGCGCGTGCGAGCACTACCCGCATTGTTGCCGAACGAGTCGTAGTTCAGTGCCTCAACCACTGTGCCGCTCCCGTCCGTTAACGCCGTCGTAGTGCCGAGATGGTCGGTAAGAAAATAAGACACTCCAGTTGTCGTGTTCGTCTGGCGCAGATGGTTGTCTATGCCAGGGCCGTTCAGATAACTGGTCGTTATGGCCAGGCTGGAGTTCAGGTCCAACAGCACATCATGTCCGTCATACACAAACCGCTCATCGGCGCCCGCGCTGGTGGTACGCTGGATGCGGCGACCAAGAGCGTCGTACTTGTAATTAATCGTCAGTCCACCGGGCAGGCTCACCTGCGTCAAACGGTTCTCGCTGTCCCACGTAAAATTTTTCGTGCCAGAACCATCGGTTCGCGAGACCATGTTGCCATTGTTGTTGTAGCTGTAAGTAGCCGATGCGGTGCTGGTCAGTTTATTGACAGCCTGATAACCATAAGTCGCGCTCAGGTGCGAGCTGGTGCGATTGCCGACTGCATCGTAACCGTAGCTTTCGTTGCCGCCCATCTTCAACACGCCAAGCAAACGATCAGCTGGATCGTAGTTGAAGCTGCGATTGCCTGAGGACCCGAGCCAACTAACTATCTGACTGGCATTGTTGTAGCCATACTGATGGATGGCGAGGGTCGCCGGAGACTTGGCGTGCGCGAGTTCAAATGGTCGGTCCAGATCATCATAAGTCAGGCTTGTCGTCACGCCATTGGGTGCGACGCGGCTGGTGAGACGATCCACTGTGTCGTAATTGTAAACAAAGTTCTGACTGGCAGCGTCGACGAGATTTGTCAGTCGATCCGCCACGTCGTACTGATAGGTGGCGTAGGAAGTGCCCCCTACAGTCAAGGCAGTACAATTGCTGTTTGCGTCATACGAGTAGCCGACTGTTTGACCCCAGACGTCAGTGGTGCTAGTGATACGATTGCGAGAGTCGTAACCGAAAGTGATGGTGCCGTTTTGATTCGCGGCGGAGGTCATTCGCGAGAGGGCATCATAACCATAGGTGGCCGAGGTCGAATCCGGATAGGAGATGTTCGTCAACCGGTTTAGATCGTCATAAGTATAGTCAGTACTACCGCCGTTGTAATCCGTGCGCTGAGTGTGATTGCCTACGGCGTCGTAGACGTAACTCATCGAGACGCCTCCGCGGGTAGCTTGCGTCAGGCGCCCAAGAGGATCGTAACCGAAAAGATACTGCTGGCTGAGTGCGTCAATCACTTTCGTGTTCTGTGATCGAGCGTTGTACTCGAACTGCGTTACTTGCAAAGCAGGATCGGTGACCTGTATCACCCGATTAGCCGTGTCGTAGCCGTATGTTGTGTCTCGCCCGGCAGTGTCGATTTTCTTAGTGACATTCCCGACTGCATTGTACTCGAAGGTCTCCTGTAGTCTGGCGCCCCCCGATATTGCCGGCGGATAGATGATCTTCTTGAGGCGATTGAAATCATCGTATTCGTAATCGGTTGCGCGTGATAACGCATCAGTTATCGACGTTCGATTCGACATGAGATCGTAGCCGTAGCTGGTCGTGTGAGTCAGAGGATCGGTCACACTAGTTAAGCGATAGGCCTCATCATAGCCGAAGTTGGTCTCGTTACCGCGGGCGTCTCTCAACTTGGTGCGACGACCGCCGAGATCGTAAGTAAATTGAACGAAGTTGGTGTCGGGATAGATGAACTTTTTCAGTCTTCCCGCACTATCGTATTCGTAGCTGGTCGTGTGACTGAAAGGGTTGGTAGCACTGGTGAGACGAGCGCGCGAGTCGTAGGCGTAGGTTGTGATGTTGTTGAGAGCGTCCTGTACCTGAGTCAAACGTCCACTCGTATCCCAAGTAAACGTAGTCACTTTGTTACGCGCGTCTGTAACGGTTAGCAGTTGGCCGTGGCTGTCGTAAGTAAACGTAGTCGTGTTGTTGAGCACGTCTTTGGTCGTCAGCAGATTGCCGGTGCTGCTGTAGGTGTTTGTAGTCACACCGCCCATTTGATCGGTGCGTGTAAACACCTGACCGAGCGAATTGTAGGTATACGTGATAGTGCCGGTCGGGTCGATGACAGTGAGCACATTCCCGGCACTGTCGTACGTGTAACTGGTAATGCGGCCCAGTGCGTCAGTCGAGCTCGTCACGTTCAGATTGTTGTCGTAAGTCCAGGTGGTAACTTGTGAGCCGCCGCCTCCACAACTACAAAGACCTTCGACGCTGGTGACGACGTTGCGTGCCTTGGTTTTATCGAAGAAGTATTTCGTAACGCGTCCGAGCGCGTCAGTGACGTCGGTTCGGGTGGCGGAGACGTAGGTCAGCGTGTAAAGCTCTACGCCGCCATGCTTTTGAGAGGTGGTGGCGCGGCCTTGAGAGTCGTAAGCGTGCGCTTCAAGGACGTTACCAAGCTTGTCACTCACTGACGTCAGCCGCAGCGCGCTGTCGTAGGCAAACACGTAGCCCGAGTTGTCGGCGTAGGTAACGGTCAGCAACTCACCACCACCGCCGTAGGTATAGTCGGCTATGATTCCCGTAGTATCGGCGATGGAAATCACACGCCCGTTTAGATTGACCAGGAACGATAGTATTCGTCCGAAAGGATCCGTCACCGACGACAACTTCCCACTCAGGTTGTATTGCAGACTGGTCAGATTTCCATTTGGATCGCTCAGCGAGAGTAACCTGCCGGTGCTGTTGAATTGATGGACGCTGCCGTCCTTCAAAGATAAAGCGTATCCGCCCGCGTTCGGTGTGATCTGGCCATGGAAATCCCCTTCGAGAGCCAGAAACGGCCCCGACGAACCGATCGAACGACCAAAATAAGTTGCCCGTCCATCAGCTTCCTTCAGACGTATCGTATTAGCGTCGTAGATCTGCAATGACTCATCGTATGCAGTTGCCCATCCCTTGCCGAATAATCCGGTGCTAGTGGATTGACTATTATAAGTTCGCTGCACGTGGATCTGGTGACCGGCGCCGGGCAAGACGTGGTCGACCTGCTGCAAATACATGTTGCCGGTAGTAACATCTACCGGCTCTCCAACAGCCTTGGGTCCACTTGGAGGCTCCTGATCGTCACACGAACCCTGATTTCTGCCCTCTCCCTCAACGTGCAAGGTAACGGTTGTATCTGAACATTTCTGTAGAGTGTCGCAAATGCGATAAACAAAACTATCCGTACCCGCGAATCCGGCAACCGGGGTGTACTGGAATTGGTCCTGAGCAAACATCGGACCCGATAAACCAAGCAGAGAGCCGTGAGCAGCACCAACCACAATCGAAGGTGTGCCGAGCTGATCGCCATCAGGGTCAGTATCATTAATCTTGACTGGCCCGATAATGGTTGTTCCTCGTACCGTATATTCATCCGATCCAGGAGTGGGAGGATTGTTAACGATGTTAAGGGTCACGGTGGCCGGTGCAGAACACAGACCCAAAGAATCACACACTTTGTAAGTAAAACTGTCGGACCCGGTGTAGGGGTTAGCAGGATCAAACCGCTTGCTGTCAAATGGGTTTGGTGGAGTCGGAAGGCCGTTTACAGTGCCGTGACTTGGAGGAGTCAAGAAAACCCAGCTTATCGAGTCACCGTCAGGATCGAAATCGTTAACCATCATCGGCCCAATCACGGTGTTGCCATGTACGGTATAAGAATCATTAACCGCAGTCGGCGCCTGATTGACGACATTGATGGTCACTGTGGCTGGAGCAGAACAGACGTTAAAGGCAGCACAGGCCTGATAGGTAAAACTGTCGGTGCCTACAAAACTAGAATTCGTCAGTTGGTAATGAAAGAAACCGGCGGTCAAGCCGGAGATGGTTCCGTGGGTGGGCTAAGTAACGGCGTTGGCCGATATCAACGGATCGCCATCCGGATCGCTATCGTTTAGCAATACGTTTCCGATGGCTCCGCTACCATGGCGGTTGAAAGTATCGTTGTTCGCGACAGGTGGGGAGTCGAATGCGGGGGCCATAACGTGCGCCTTGCCCTTCAAATACACTGAGAATCCAAGAATCAGGGAAATAAATACAAATCCAATCAAACTTAAGCCGTTATTCGCGTGAGTCATGTGTGGTCCTACAATTTGAAGCCCGTGACTAAGACGATTTGACTAGTAAGTTTGCGAACATCGGGAGCCCTATTTCCGATACTGATGAGACGTGAACCTAAGGTCGCCCTGGAAAGATTCTTACTGAATGAGTTCGCGCATGCTACCCATGAGCAAACACACATGTCAACGAAATTCGTTGTTTCTAGCGTCGACCAACAGCGTGCCTTAAACTCTCGACTTCGTAGGAAATGAACTGGACAGATCGCTCAGCGCAAATCAATACTGTTTGCGCGATGCTCTGAACGTTGATCTCGCAGTTCGCGGAACATTCTTAAAGAACAAGCGTCTAACCCGTTCATGAATCCTCAATCGCGGCGACGTCTGCTCAGGCTGCTGTGTTGCGGCCTTCTAAGTAGTGCAGTTTTATCTTGTGTTTCGACGAACCCACCGCGGACTCCCGCCGTCGCGCAGGTCGCAAACACACAAATTGAGAAAGCGCCGGTCAACGCGACTCCGGTGATTCACGTGTTCGTCGCACTCGCAGACAACGTCAATCAAGGCATCGTGCCCGTTTCAGCAACGCTCGGTAACGGTGACAACGCAGCCACAAACCTCTACTGGGGCGCAGCCTTCGGCATCAAGACATTCTTCTCACGAAGTAAAGATTGGGAACTCGTTTCAGTCACACCCAATCCGAGCGAAACTATTCTCGAGCGTTGCATCTTCAAACACCGGCGCGCTGCGTTACACATGATCGCCGACGCTTATCGCGGCAAAGAAATCTCACAAACCACAATGGACTTTCTTGAAGCAGCGTCCGGTAAACCCGGCGAGAAGCTCAACGCCGGGAGCGCGGAGTTTCACACCAGCGGTAGCGCAGACCTCGTCGCGTACATCGGACACAACGGCCTGATGGATTTCAAACTCAATTCTCACCCGCAGCGACGCGACGATCGCGAACGACGCGCGATTATTCTCGCCTGCGCGAGCAAGTCGTACTTTTCTTCGGCGCTTCGCGAAAGCGGCGCGACACCCTTGCTTTGGACCACAAACTTAATGGCGCCCGAGGCCTACGTTTTGTCGGCAGCGATCGATGGCTGGATCAAAAAAGAAACCAACGAACAGATCCGACTGCGTGCGGCGGATGCTTATAACAAGTATCAGAACTGTGGCATTAAAGGCGCGCGGGCGTTATTCGCAACCGGCTGGTGAACGCTAACAATACTGCTATCGCACTTAGTTTGCGATAATTACCGCGTAAGAAAAACAAAGGGCGGCACCCGAAGGCGTCGCCTTCTTTTTTCGTCAATTCTGAAGATCAGTTGCAGCCGTGATCGCATTCCACTGTTTGTTCATTGTTGCCTGCCAATGGTCCAACGCCCTGGCGTCCGGGATGCTCAGGTATTTTGATCATCGCTATTCCGATGTTGTCGCTCGTAATTGGTCTCGGGTAACTGATGACACAGTCCGTCCGGGTCAACATTCGGACAAGCTTCGCCGCGCTTCGCCTTGAACGGTGGGTTCACGGTGATGCGGATGATGTAGTCGCCCGGCGGCACGACAGCCTGGCCGTCGCCACCATCTAACACGAAGTATTGTCCGGCGAGCGTAAAGCGATAAGTGTCGGCCCAACCCGCTGTGATGCCCTGATTGCCCGGAATGCCGATCGCGCCGCAGCTCCGGAATTTACCTGGACCAGGCGGAACGCCACCGACAGGAACAGGATTAGGATCTGTGTCAAGCATGCAGAAGCCACGTTTAGCTGCGCGCCAGATCTTGCCAGTGCGTGGGTCTACCAGCTCATAAAGTGCGTAATGCTGGAAATGGAAATGGTTATGGCACGTAGCGAATTCAAAGAGTCCGTCATTGGCCTGCAAAGTGATCGTTTGGATCGCCTACGAAGATGTCTCGGTTTCCGGTATTAGGCGTCATGACTGTAAACCGCACGAGTTTCCGCAGCCCGGGTTGAACTTCGCCTTCAATCGCGCTGCATGAATTCGGTGAAATGTTTTCCTCGCGGACCACCCACTGCGAACCGAGGATGTCTTCCCGAACTGAAAGGTTCGGGCCATCGACGTAGTCGCGCTACTTCTGGTGACGCGAAGCCAGAAATCCAATGCCTACCGCGGCACACAGCGCCAAGAGGATAAGTAAGGAACGGATTTTCGACATGGTGTCTCCTTTTATCTGAGGTTGATTCCAGACGGGAACGGGTCGAACGAAGACACTTTCCTGACAGGCGCCTGGAAAGTAATTACTTGAGTTCGGGATTTGCTTTTCAGTTTTGGGGGAACTTGCGAGGCAATTTCACCCACTCCACGGTGAAGTCGTGAGACTACTCCTCAGATCCAAACAAGTCAACGGCAGTACCATCGGCTTCATGCTGACCGATAAATAATCAAAACTCAGCCATTTTCAGAGCAATTTGCGCACTCCTGCTGTTTAAACGAGATTGTCATTGACAAACAGAATTCTCGATTCATATCATCAAAACCGCGCCGCTAACCGTAGGGGCAAAGTAGGCGCATGATGCTGCTTGAGACCCTTCTGTAACGAGCTATCCCCTATCACCTACCTTCCTCAAGTCTCCTTCACAAAGATGACTCGAGCCTACTATCCCCCAACCATAGAGGAGTAACGCGACATGTCTAAATTTTCGAAGGGCGTCCTGAAGGCCCTTGCTATAACAGCCTTGTTGACAGTGACAGCAGTGATGGCCAGTGCACAGACCACCGGCTCCGTCACGATGAATGCAACTGTCTCGAATTTCGTCGAACTCACTTCCGGCGGCGCCGTCACGCTCACCGGCAATTCGGGCGGCAGCATCATCACGGATGGCACCGCCAATAGTCCGCTCGCAGTAGTTGTAAACCTCGGTGAACTCGGACCGTCAAACACCAACTCGTTTGTGAAACTGAGCGTGCCGCTCAGACTCCGCAGCAACGTGGCCTATCAGCTGAACATGGTCAGCAGCGTTGCCGGCGCAGGTGCGACAGCTTTCAGTCTTAAAGACACGGACGTCGGTTTTGGTTTGACTCCAGCAGCGCGTCCCGCGAATCTCGCAGCGGGTGTTGACACCAATGCTACCCCTGGCGATCCGACAGTCGGTGGCAGCACTGACGCCAACGGACGTTGGGTGTTCGCCGGTGCAAACTCCACTCTCGGCGCGTATGCCGTGTCGGGTGCAGTATTGAGTGGACCACGCATTAATCAGGCAGTCGCAGCGAACAGTGCGACCAACTTAACATTCCCGGCGATCTTCGCGATCAAGCCGCAGTTCTTCGATCCGGCTCCAGCCATCACCATCACGGCGCAATTCACTGTCGTAGCGCTGTAATCTTTAACAAGTCCCCGTTGCCCCTTTGCATGGCGCCGGCCGCAAGCATTTTTGCTGCGGCCGGTAGACCATGTCTCAGCCCCCGCCTAAAACAATGCCTCGCCAGATCATGAAATTCGTATTGCTCACGATTGCCCTGTTGTTCTCAGCTGTTACCTGCTTCGGACAAAGCACGAGCGGAACGATCAGCGTCAGCGCGACCGTTTCGAAATTCGTCGAGATCCAATCCGCCGGCTCCGTCACGCTCACCGGCAACTCCGGTAGCGGCGTGACAACAGATGGAGTAGCCAACAGTCCGCTTGCGGTCGCAATCAATCTCGGTGAACTTGGTCCAAGTAACACCAATCCTTTCGTCACTGCACAGGTGCCGCTCAAACTGAGAAGTAACGCGAACTACGTGCTGTCGATGATCGCCACGGTTAACAGTTCGGGAACCACCACCAACCGAATTGGCGCCGCAGATGTAGGATTCGGTTTGGGAACTGCGACGAGATCAGGCACCGGCGTACATCTTACCGGCACCGATACAAACGCGACTTCCGGCGATCCAACGCTGGCTGCGAATGGATCCGTGAACGCAACAACCGGCCGCTATGAATTCACGGCCGTCAGATCAAACCTGAGCGCGTTCGCTTCATCGACCACCGCGCTGAGTGGCGCCTTTATCCTGAACGCCGTGCCGCGAAGCAATACCAACGGACTGACCGTACCCGCGTTCTTCGCAATCAAGCCTCAATTCTTCGAAAACGGAACCACCACGATCTCCGTTACTTTCACCGTGACTGCGCCATGATGCGGATACGCCATCTCATATTCGGTTTACTCGCTCTCCTGACGCTGTTGATGCTCGCAAAGTCGAACTATGGCCAGGCACTGGATATCAGCAGTGGTGGTCAACCAACGATCACCGGCGCAGTGAATGGTTCGGTAACGGGCAGTGCTAGCGTGCTGAACGATCTCGTAGTAACTGTTAACTTCGGAGAAGTTTCACCGCTCAACACGAACCCGATTGTGAAAGTTGTTGTGCCGATCGCGCTGCGAAGTAATCAACCGTACCAAGTCACCGTTTCGATGAGTGGAATAGGCAATGCTAACGGACAGGGACTGCAAGCATCGGACATCGGTTTCGGTATTCAAAACCCGCGTCTACTGGGTGGCGCCGGTAGAGTCTGCAACCAAAGCACTCATATTATTAGTTCGCCCTTCGATAACGATCCGGCCACGACGGCAACGATTGGAACTAACGGCCGCGTGGCCTATACCTCATCGCTTGGCAATCTCTCCGGGGCGACGCTTCTTCTTCGCGGGCCGGAACTGTCAAAGAACAACAGCTCCAAACGCCAGCAAAGCGATGGCTGGGAATTCGACGTTATTCTGACAATCACACCGCAGTTTTTCTCTGCCGGAGTTTCTTCCGCAACTCTTGTCTTCAGTATCTCGCCCGGTCCAAACGTTCCCTGCTGAAAGGTTTTAGGTCATGCGACTGTTAAATCATATCGGCCTTGAGCAAAAAGTTGCGCACCTGATCCGTTTTCTTTGCGGCCCTCTGCGCATCTCGGCGGCCTCTGCGTTAAAAAGGCTAACCGCAGAGGACGCGGAGGAACGCCGAGCAACGCAGAGAAGACCCCTCTTCCGATTCACGACTGTTCTCGTCTGGTTCTTTGTCACGGTCGTCGCTGTTAGCGCGCAAACACCGAGTCCCGAACCGACGCCTAAAGCGCCGCCTACAAGTGGCATTTCGCTGGCGCCCGCTCGCTTTGAACTGGAGATGCAACCTGGCTCGGAAACAACAGTCGTCGTGAATCTCGACTATCACACCACCGGTGAAAACAAACAGCCCGTACGCATTGTCGCCAGCTTGAATGATTGGACCATCGATCGGAATGGTCAGGTGCGATTTGAGAAGGCCAACACATTACCAAACTCGGCTAGTTCGTGGTTGATCCACAGCCCGGCTGAAACGATGGTGGTCCCGAATACCCTGCATGCGATCAGAGTCACGATTGCAGTACCAAAAGATGCGACCCCCGGTGATCACCTGACGGCACTAATCGTCGAACAACGTCCTGACAGCATTAAGCTCAACGAGAATCGTCGTCAGGTCGTGGTTCGGTATCGAATGGGAGCAGTGTTCTATATCAAAGTTCCGCAACTCCGTCGCCAGGGATCGCTTGAGAGTCTTCGCGCAGAGTCGACTGGCGATCAGGTTACCGTCACTCCCCTGCTGAAGAATGCCGGCAACAGTGTGATTCGTCCGCTGACGTCGGTGAAGATCACTGACGGCAGTGGCGTCGCACTGGCAGAGTTGTTGCAAAAAGAATCGATACCCTTGCTCGGTGGTGCTGAGTTGATGGAACCCGTTGTGATCGAGAAACGTCTCGCGCCCGGCACTTACAACGTGAAGTACCGCGTCGATTTTCAGGATGGTACCCGGCCAACGGAAGGGATAACCGAGTTAGTCGTTAAAGAACGTCAGATGGGCCAGCCAGCCCCGAACTGATTCGGATTTCAAGCGAATGACGAGGGTTACCTGGAGTGCGTTGTTTGGAGAATTGAGAGTTCCGCCGAGTGAAACACGTGGTCCACTCAACATAACAAACGGGCTGGAAAGATCGAACTCGGGTGGTATTTGAAGATTATCGATAGCCTCTGTCGAAACAAGGCTTCCTGTCGCCTTCACGTCTGTCACGGACAATTGCGTGAGTACAGCAGTTGTCGATTCGAACGTGCCGGAGATTTTGAAACTGCTATTTGAACGCACTAGCAACGGTACCCGGATGACGCGAGACCCCACACCGTTACCGGATAACGTCAGTCGGACAGTGCTTCCGCTGCTCACGACGCCTAACTCGACATCGCCACGGGGCCAATGAGGTGCAACGGAAAGAGCGACGGTCTTGCTGACGGTGCTCTGTATTGTCACCGTTTGAGCCTCAACACCATTCACCGCGGTTAGAAGCCACACAATGACACACCAAACACTGAGGTGTTTCCACAGATCCTTTGGCATTTCGGCTCCTTATAGCACGCTTCCAGGAAAATGAGAATCCTGACTCGAGTCATTCTGGTTTTGCTCCTTTGCCATCTGGCAATGGCTCGAATAAGTGTGCTCGCATTTACAAACGGGTCTCAGGAAAACTCTGTAATCATTGTTAACGAACGCGCCCTCGTTGGACCAAACAGCGCGTCACAACTACGCGGCGGACGTCTGTTTCTTCCTATCGCGACTATTGCTCAGGCACTCGGCGACACATTCAGCTCAGATTCAACGACACGCATCGCGACGGTTCGTCGTCAGAACGGCATCGTCGCCGCATTCAATGCGCCGCTGAATGAAGTGCGCGAGAACGGTGCTGTTGTTCTAACTGTTTCCGGTACTGCTGACTTGATCTTTCCGCCCACGCCAAGCGAACTGATGTTACCCGCCGAGATCGTCGCTGCACTTCTGGACGTGATCGTTCGGCGTGACGAAAACCAGGCGATCGTTATCAGTCGTAAAGGCGTTCCGGTCGAGACGATTCGCGCCGGAGCCAAGCGCGCGCCATGGGAAATTTTTCAGATCGAGTACGACTACAATCTTCAGTCACTACGTTTCGTCAGGCGACCATAGCCTGGTCCTGCGCGGAACGGGACGCGTTGGCGACGCGAGGTTGAGTTTCATCGCCAACTCATCGATTGGCGTAGCGTCAAATTTTTCGCGGCCGAATCTGTACGGTGGCAGCGTGCGACTGGATCGACCAAACGGCCAAAGCTTCGTTGCAGGTGAGTTCGGTACCGGAACAGACGTGGAATTCATGTCGGCAGGCGTGCGCGGCGGGTTGGTCCAATTGCCTTTGGATCGCGTGCGACTCGATTTCTTCGGTGGACAGACAACTTCCGGAGTTTCGCCACTATTGTTGCCGGCGGAGCCTGTTGTAGATCCGCAAAGCACGTTGTTCCCAGTTCGCTATGACACAAAGATCTTCGGCGCTATCGCCACGACCCGCACGCTAACGAATCTACGTCGATCGGAATTCGCGTTCTCCGCGGGAGCGATGCACTTTGGTGGTCCAACTCGCAAAGGAACCATGGTGGCAGGTGGTGTGCAGTACACACCCGGCAATAGCCGTTTTCACGCGGATGTCGCCTTCGGCCAATTTTCCGGCCTCCGCACCGACGCGACGCGAACAAGCGGCAGTGACGTGGCGATCAATTTAACCGGTTCTTATCACCTGACTGACGAACTGCTTGTGCAAGGACGTTATGCGTACATCGGTTCGAAATTCATGAGTCCTCAGAGTGGGTTACACACACCAAACAACGTTGCGGCCGCAAGCGTGAGCTGGAAACCACAACGATGGATCACAACCACATTGAGCGGGAGTACGGCGACGACACCTGGACAGGCGGGCCAGTTTAATCGCTACGTAACCGGGACTGTGAATTTGGCGGCTCGTGACGCATGGCCGGCGGTGTTTATCTCTCATACGCAAAGTAGCACGACGCAATTGCGTAACGCGGCGTTCACCTTGATTACCGCTTCGAAGAATTTTGATCGCTGGCAGTTGTTCGTCAATGGCGCGCGCGTTAAGTCGTTTGGCGCTACTAGTCTCAACCTGCAAGTGGGTGGAAACATCCGGATCAGCGAATCTAATAGGCTCGAGGTGAGCCAGTCGGCGGGTAGCCGGCAACTTTACAGCGGTATCGCGACGTGGCACATGTCGAACCTGTTTCGTAATCGCATGACGTTTAGTGGTGGCATGGGTTACACAACGAGCAGCGGTGCGCCGTTTGATCTTTCGACACATCTTTCGACCTCGGTTAAGTTGCCTCGCAACAGCACGCTGCAATTCAGTTATCTACGGACGCAGGCGGGTACGACCGCATTGCTCACGCTGCGCGGTCTGTTCTTCTCGACGAGGCGGGCCGAGCGCGGGATTAATGGTCCAGTCGCGGATCTCGGTTCGTATGGTTCCGTCACCGGCAGGGTTTACCAGGACATCAATCTCAATGGACGTTTTGATCCGGGTGTCGATCAGCCACAGGCAAATGCGAGAGTTCGAGTGGACGGGAGTCGTTATTCAGTTTCAGATGCTGAAGGTAATTACCGGATCGAGACTGTTTTGCGAGGCGAGCACGCGGTTTACTTAGACCTGTTGTCAGTGCGGGCTGATCTGACGCTGTTGGATAACACGCTGCAACAGATCGCACTCGATTCGAAACGTGATGTCGTCGTTGATTTTCGCGTCGTACGTACGGGCCGCGTAAGTGGCGTGGTTTGGTTGGATCTAAATGAGAATGGACGGCTCGATGATGGGGAACGTCCGTTAGCGGATGTGCGCGTCGTGACCGGTAGTGGTCGCGACACACTGACTGATGAGAACGGTTATTTTCTGATCGGCGACTTGCCGCCGGGAGAGCACATACTCCTGCTGGATGAGAAGACCATTCCGGAACGAACGAAATCGACTGCCGGATCGCTAACTGTGAAAATCGCGGCCGGAAGCGAAACCACCACGGCGTTGCCTGTCGCTCCGCTCCCGGACCAGATAAAACGATTCCCCAAAGAGTAACTACCGAAGTTGCTTTTGCACGAAAGTCGCGTCTCTGATTCGTTTTCTCTGCGGCCCTCTGCGTATCTTTGCGGCCTCTGCGTTGAAATGCCGGTTAAACGCAGAGACGCAGAGATACACGGAGGACCGCAGAGAAGAAGCCCTCAAAAAGCCACCGAAGTCACTGCGATTCGCTTTCCGCCGCGTAACGATCATGTAGCTTAACCGGCTTCGACTTCTTTCGTAGCCGCAAGTTCAGCATCTCCACAAATACGGAAAAGCCCATCGCGAAATAGATGTAACCCTTCGGAACGTGATAATCGAACGCTTCGACGAGTAGGGTTACCCCGATCAGCAACAGGAAACTCAAAGCCAGGATCTTGATCGTCGGGTGTCGGTTGACGAATGAGCCGACTGGAGCCGCGAAGAGCATCATGAAACCAATCGCGACGACCACCGCGCTGATCATGATTCCAACCTGATCCACCATTCCGATCGCAGTGATCACTGAGTCAAGCGAGAAGACTGCGTCGAGCAGAATGATCTGAATGATCACGCTGAGGAAGCTTGCCCCGACGCCTTTGGAAGCATGACCTTCCTCACCTTCAAGATTCTCGTGGATTTCAAACGTCGCTTTGCCGAGTAGGAATAGGCCGCCGCCGATGAGGATCAAGTCGCGACCGGATATTTCCTGATTCAGGACTGTGAACAGCGGCGCCGTCAGTCCGATCACCCACGAGAGTGAGAACAGCAGTGCCACTCTGATGAAGAGCGCGAGGCCGAGGCCGATGAAACGCGCGCGCGGTTGCTGTTCTGCCGGCAGTTTTCCGGCGAGAATCGAAATGAAGATGATGTTGTCGATGCCAAGGACGATCTCGAGCGCGAGCAGAGTCAAGAACGCGACCCACGCTTGTGGATCAGTGATCCATTCCATGCAGAAGTTTCCCCTTTCGGATGCTCATAATCCTCAACAACATTACTAATAGCAATAGCGGACCAAAGATAATGAGTTCGGTGAGACAGATTTGTAGCACGTCGACTGCGGCGTCCCAGAACGACGTTTTGCTCCAACTGTAATCAATCGGATTCGGTATCAGGAGCTTGTAGCGGTGGTTGGTGAATGGCCAAAACAATGCGATGCCGCGGGATTCGGTGATCAGATAATCGAGTAGTCCGTGCGAAGCGGTGGCGGCGCTAAACGCGATGAAGCTTCTTACGTTTCTCCATCCTGTTACCAGTACCGTAACCGCTCCGGCAAAGAGTGCGAACACGAATGAATGCGTAAACCCGTGGTGCCAACCGCCCCAACCGATGTTCAGCCAGTTCAGGATGTAATCAAAATCCGGGAAGACCGCGAGAAATGCGCTGATGCTAAGAAGCTTCCACCACGACGGCGCTTTGCCATGGACCGCCGCGGCCACACTTGCGCCGATCAATGAGTGAGCAACGGGAAGCGGCATTATGATCGGCTGCTGGTCTTAACCATAGTCTGCTTCGAGCCCGCTCATTCTACACCAGCTAAAGTGACGAAACTGCGTCTTTCTGTGTAATCTGTGCACTAACTTAGATTGGACTGAACCCTATGAAGAAAATCTCGCTCGCACTGCTCGTTTTGCTTTTCTTTTCCAGCGCGATGCTGGGCACAATGCAACCGTGTAAATCACGCAGGAACGCAAAGCTTCCGAGAGTAAAGGATTACACCTATCACAAAGCGAGAACGAAACTGTTAGCTGCTGGATGGCAACCTCTTCAGACACACTCATCAAGCGATTCGGATGTTTCAAGGGGAAACGGACCGCTGTTCTGGCGCAAAGGATATGTTGAGATCGAAGCGTGCTCAGGCACAGGCGTCGCCGCATGCGCATTCCTCTTCAAGGACGCTTACGGGAATCGTCTTCGCGTCACTACTGAAGGAGAGGAACTCCCGAGCGAGAAATCCTTCGCTCGAGTGAATAGCTTGCGGTTCGTATGTGACTGAGACTTCAATCGTCATCTGTGAAAAGCAAGCCGCAAATGCGAACTGTTAATGCAGCACGATACGTTACGCCGCTCCGCGAGGGTGGGTCGCTGCCGGCGATCATCGAGGCGGATGATGAGGGGATGTATGTGCTCAAGTTTCGGGGCGCGGGACAGGGGCCGAAGGCGCTTATCGCCGAGTTGATCGCTGGGGAGATTGCGAGGGCGGCTGGGTTGCTGGTGCCCGAGTTGGTCTTTGTGATCCTCGATCCTGAGATTGCGAAGACCGAACCCGATCCGGAGATACAGGATCTGATTCGCGCGAGCGGCGGGCTGAATCTTGGGCTCGATTATCTTCCCGGGTCAGTGATGTTTGATCCGGTTGCGGACAAACTCGGATGCCGATCTCGCATCGCGCATCGTCTGGTTCGACGCCTACGTCACTAACGTCGATCGCACGCCGCGAAACGCAAACATGCTGATGTGGCACCGCAAACTCTGGTTGATCGATCACGGCGCGGCCCTGTACTTTCATCACGCCTGGACCAACATGGACCAACGCAGCAAGGATCCGTTCGCTTTGATCAATGAACACATACTGCTGCCATTCGCCAACGCGATCGAAGCAGCCGACGAGGCCATGACGGCAGTGATCACTGAAGAAGTAATAAAAGCGAATCGTCGACCTTGTGCCGGACGAATGGATGCAAGGACCACGCTCCGATTCGCTACGATCGCGGAAAACAGACAAGCTTACGTCGATTACTTGACGAGGCGTCTCGAAGCAGCCTCGCTACTTTGTTGAGGAGGCGATTCGTGCCCGATAAATTCAGGTATGACTATGCTGTGGTTCGCGTCGTACCAAAAGTCGATCGCGAAGAGTTCATCAACGCCGGCGTAATCGTCTCGTGTCCCGATCTGTCGTTTCTCGAAGCACGAATCAAGTTGAACGAGTCGCGACTGCTCGCTCTCGATCCGACGTAGATCTCGATCTGGTCAGAGAACACCTGGCTGCCATCCCGAAGATCTGTCGCGGCGGCGATGAGGCCGGATCGATCGGCCAGCTACCGCAACGCCAACGTTTTCACTGGCTCGTCGCTCCGCGCAGCACAATAATCCAAACTTCGCCCGTTCATACCGGCAGGGCTCACGATCCGGCAGTCGCCCTGGAACGTCTCATTGAAACTATGGTCGATGCCGCTGAGAACAAAAATTTCCTAACAGATGCGGATTAACCTTGCTCTCACCGATGACTGGGAGCTACGTGGTAACGGCTCCGGCGATATAGAACAGATCCAGTTTCGAGCGATGCGCACGCTCCTCGATCTGTACGACTCACACGGAATTAAGTCGACATTCAACGCGGAGGTCATGCAGCAACTCACGTTTCGAAAGCTGCAAGACTCCTACCCACATCTGGAACCGCTCGCCAACGCGTGGGACGAACACGTGCGCCTGGCCTTCACTCGCGGGCACGATATTCAACTGCACATTCACCCACAGTGGTCCAAGGTCAGTTTTGTCAACAATCGCTGGATCTTATCGGGAGACTGGTCGCTCCTGAATTACGAACCTGAGCAGTCATACTCGATGCTTTCTGCGAGTAAGGCGTACCTCGAGAAAGTTCTGGAACCTCTCGATCCAGACTATCGCTGCCTTTCGTTTCGCTCGGGCTCGTCAGCGGTCGCGCCCTCTGCTTTCCTGCTGCGCCAACTCGCTGAATTGGGATTGGTTTTCGACATGAGCCTGATACAAGGCCTGCGCGTGAACACGCGGAACCTTCAGCTTGATTACACGCGCTGCGATGAAGGATTCCTGCCCTTTTATCCACAACTGGACGACGCGCGGAAGATGTCCAAAAACGTCGAACCAATCGTCTGCGTTCCGATCTTTTCTTTCGATCTCTCTCGGCGTCGATGCATCGCAGAAGTGCTCGTCAAAAGTACACGGCAAAATCAAATCCCGGAAACGCAGGCGATCGCACGCAAGACTCATATGCGGCACAAGAATGGGACGACATCGGTCGTTCATCACTTCCGGCGAAGGTCTACGACAAGGTGGTCCAACCATGCCTGAAAGGAAAGCACATCGTCGCCGACATCGGACGATTAGACTTCCCTTCCTTTCGCAAAATGCTCAAAGCGATACGTGAGGCTGCACACAACTCGAATCAGCCGTGAAGTCTGGGTCATACTTACGAACCATTCGAAATACATCTCAGATTTTTCACACATCGATCGCTTTCTGCACGAAGCCCGCAAATACGAGGATATTAGTTTCGTAACACTCAGTGAAATAGCGGAGCAGATCCGCGCCGGAAGAGTTCAAAGGTTAAGAAAGCGAACTAAGCCACTAGTTTTCCGCAGTTATTTCCTGAGGTTGAAAGATTTCGGAATAGACCGTTCGTGGGTAGACGGTGATGCCTTGTTCCGCCAGAGGCAACATCACGTCAAACAGCTTGCGTGCATCGGCCCTGAAAAACCTCATGCCGTTCACCACAATATCTTCGCAAACCTCTGCCGGAATGTGGCTCTTGATAAACTGCAGGAATATCGTGAATACAGCGATGCATATCGTGAGCGAGAGTCTCCACGATCTCCTGTTCACCGCGATAGTTGATGCACTTCGCGCGAAAGATTTCCGGATGATAGGTCTTAACCGGGGGATTCGATTTCATCGCGTCGTCGATGCAATAAACAAACGAAAGATATTCCGTCCAAACGCCGATGCCGATTATCTTGGCCTCGCAATCCACCAATTTGTAGTAGGGACTTGTGCGATCGTACGGATAAGGCGACTGTTGATGAGTGGCAGTTAGCCATGCGGCTAGCGGACCGATGGCACAGACGGACTTTGTCGGATGCAGGCTGCCGGATTGCCCTGCGGATGCTGGCGGCCAAACTCCGTCAATAAGTCCTGTAAAGGACGGCGTGCTTTTACGTCAAACACGTTTCCGGCGCGGAGGTATTCATACGAAGAGAGAGGGCTGCGATTCGGGTAGGTAGGAAATAGCACCGTGCCCTCTGCGCCGATTATGTTCTGTATCAAAGGAAGGATGCGATAAAACGGGAAACCCAGGTTCAGCCGGTCAACCGAACTATGCACATAGACCACATCGCCTGCTTGAGACCAAGTTTTTCCCTGAGAACTGCCGTCAAGCCGTTTCGGTTAACTGTGGCAAACGTTCGACGCGGGATCGCCGATATCTTTTTCGGGCGCGAATGACTGAACTAACAACGTCGGCAGGCAACACCTTTCTGGCGAATTCGGAGATGGTCATCGACGTGATTTTTTGAATCGCTCCGTGTGCTGCTGTTCCACAACAATATTTATGCGTAACGGCACTTTATACCTTTGCAACTTCTCGCGGCAATGTCGCTTTACCAGCGCAATCAGTTCCTTTTCCTCGCGAGCTATCAAGTGGCGAGCGGCAGTGATGTCAGCACAGACTATGCTCCCTGTGATCGCGTTTTTTTCGCCGTAAACGATTACTTCAGCGACGGCTTCAAGTTCCTGAATAACGCTCTCCACTTCCACCGGATAAACCTTTTCACCTCCGACGTTTATGATGTCCGATCTCGCGGCCGAGGATCCGAACATATTCGCCATCGACTTCAACCAGGTCGTTGGTGTCGAACCAGCCATCCTCGGTGAACGGACTGGGCGCATTCAGATAACCGAGCATCGGCGAGCGCGCTTTAATTTGAAGAACGCCATCAACTACACGCGTTTCAATCCCTGGCCACCCACCTTTACCCACAGCGAATCCGGTTCCTTCGATTTTGACTGCAGTATGCCCAACTCCGAGAGCCCATACGTCTGTTGTAGATGCGATGTCCGGCAGCAACTCGTGTAAACGCTTAAGAGTGTGCTCAGGCATCGGTTCGGTCCCGTAGCTGATGATTCGCAACGAGCTCAAGTCATATCGTTTATAGGCTTCACTCAACAACATCAAATTGATGAAGGTCGGCGAAGTTGGCAGAAGCTCCACGCTATGTTTTTCAACCGCCGTGAGCACTGAATCAGGATCACGGCGTTCGACGGTAACAAGACAACCGCCATTGGCGAGCGTGTAGAGCATTGTGTTCACGCCGCCGATGTGGTCGTAAAGCAGAAATGAGATCGCCCGCAAAGTTTTCCGGCGAACGTGGAACTTTTCCAGCAGCGGTGCGAGATCATGCACGGCGGCTTTGCTTTCGCCTGTCGAGCCGGAAGAAAACAACACCAGACCAGGGTGGTTACGGTCACGTAACGTTCGGTAGAGCGGTCGATCATCTGTGGCGTTCGCCGGTTCGGCAGACACTTCATCGTGCGCGTCGATTGAGATCACAACTTCACCGCCGGCGATTCTGATGAAGTCGGTTCGCTTGTTATGACTGGTGGTCCGTGATAGAGGAACAAGAATGCAACGCCGATCGATCAGCGCAAAGAACAATGCAACAGCGTTCGGAGAGAAGTCCGCATCAAGAACGACGGGGCTGCCGGGCTTTGCTCCAAACTCCGTCAGGCGCGCCTTCCAGTCTTCGAACAGACGCAGAAGCGTGCAGTAATCGTAAACTCGGTCGCGCCAGACTATGGCATCGCCATCCGGACTCGACTTCCAAACATCCAGGATGAACTCGAGCATCAAACACCACCGAGAAAGATCACCTGGCCAGTGATAAAGTCACTTTCGGGTCGGATAAGAAAGTCGATGAGGTTGGTCACGTCGTTAAACGTACCCCGACGCTTGATCGCTTGCAGGCTGATGAGCTGGTCCAGTTTCTCTTGAGGTACAGACTTGATTAAGTCAGTGTCAATTGGCGTTGGGCCAATTGCATTGACCGTGATCCCAAAACTTGCTAGTTCTTTGGCCACAACCTGCGTGAAGCTGATCACTGCTCGCTTTGGAGGCGGCATAGACGGCTTCGCCTTCGAGCTTCAAAGGTGTGGCAACGCTTGCCAGGTTTACTATCCGCCCAAACTGATTTCGTTTCATCAGTCGGGCGGCTTCGCGGCACATTAGAAAGGTGCCGATAAAATTGGTTTCCATGATCTCCCTGGCCTTGGCTGCTGATGTCAGCAAAACATGGTTCATCGAAGCAATACCCGCGTTGTTAATCAAAACATCAAGACGGCCCCGCTTCGAAGCAAAATCCGTGAACATTTCCTTGACAGCTTCCTCGTCGGCAACGTCAAGGCGGTAATGAGTGTAGCGCTCGTGTTCCAGTGGTGAATCCTTTCGACTGCAACCAATAACTGAATACCCCTGGGCCAGGTAGTGCTCCGCCAAATAACGCCCGATGCCCTTGCGCGCACCCGTGATCAAAATCACTTGTTGGGTTGATCCAGACATTCAGTTGAGCAATTCCGCGACGTAGTCAGTCAGAGTACCGACCGTGAGGAAGGGACTGTTTTCAAGCGACATCGCACGGTCGTCGGCGATCGTGATGCTGGTGCCAAACTCAGCTTTGATCTGATCTTCTACTTCCATGATGAGCGTCACTACGTCAATCGACTCGAGTTTTCCGGTTTTTCCGTAAAGAACGGCGTCAGGCGACTTATTCACGGAAATACCCTTGGGCAGTTGTTTGTTGAGTTCATCAACAGCGCGATATACCGCTTGCTGAACTCGGTCTCGATCAGCCATTCAGTTCCTCCAGCGTGTTCGACAAATACGTTGCATTATAAGTCATCTGGTCTGGAGCCTAAGGGTTGACTCTTCCCATGTCATTTTGTGCCTTTTGTGGCTTTTTGTGGCTCAAGCTCGATCATGGTTGTCGAACCGCTGAGTGGAATCGTAAACGCGTCGCGCTCGTTAACAAAGTTTTGGCGTGGCACGTAAGGTCCGTGCTTGATGAATCTCGACGGTTGTTGCACTCGCAGTCGCGCATTCGGCGTAAACGCGTCTGCGCGAGAGAGCGTTACTCGAACCACATTCGACTTCGTGTTGATCGCGACGCTCTCAAACGTACCGGCATCGAGCGTCAGCCACAAACCAAGCGGCGCCACAAAAACGCGTTTGCGAAACGAATCGAGCGGCTGCACAGTTACCCAAGCGCCCGACGCGCGGACGTTCCCGCCAAACGACTGCCAACCAAACTCAGGATGATTGATAACGTAAGTTGCGACGTTGAACGCGTGGCCAAAGAAGTTTGGACCATAGTCGCCACTATAAGCGTCCCACTTCAGCGTTGAAGGAAACGAATGAAATGCGGCTGACGCAAATCCTTCCTGATCGATGTTCGATAGCGCACCCATCGTGCCGCCATAACCGACACGCAACAGATACTCATCGTCCGGATGTTCGCGATAGTGCGCCAGAACCGGAATCGCATTGAGACCCGATCCGTAATGATGTAGCTGCCGCTCAATCCTTCTGATCTTGCCGCCATAGAGAAAATCCCAGTAACGACGCGCGTTCCCGTTGTAACCCCAATGTGGCAGCGTCGGCATGTAACCGATGATCGAGTTGAGCGAAACGAGGGCTTTATCGTCGTGACCGAAGTACTTGCACCAGGCATAAACTTCTTCCTGGCCCGTCGAATCCCACGCCATCTCGCTGCCGAACGGATACGGATCCTGCCGCCAGCGATCCGTGCGCTCGCGCATTAAGCGCTCGACAACCTGCGCTTTTTCGGTCCACGCTTCTCGTTTCAGATCGTCGAGCAATGCGACGAGTATGTCGCCTTCCATCAAGCCGAGTTCGACGTAACCGACGCGCCGGCGACCGTTTGCCTGCCGGCTAAACATGAATTTGGCGGTTTCGTACGCCTGGTCCAGGTACCAATCCCACGAATGGTTCGTTACCAGACCCGGATGGTTGCGCGCCAGTCGATACATGGACCAGTAAGCGGCGATTACGTGAGGATAATTGTACCCCCGCCCGATGGATTCGGCATCGGCTTTCTTCCAACTTGTCCACGTGGACCAGTTGAGCGCGGGATCGTATTTGAATTCAGGCAGATCCTGCGGCGCGTAGTAAAACAGACTCTTCCTTACGCCGTAGCGGTTTGGTCCTTCTTTGTATTGCAGGCGGCCCCACAACACACGGTCAATAAACTGTTCGTACTTCGCGATCTCTTCTTTGCGTGGTTGACCAAACTGCTTCATCGCCGCGGCCAGCCACGAGCCCGAACCGCCCTCATCTCCGAGACCGGCGATCCACACGCGGCTGTCCTGCGTCACGATCTGATTGGCTTCGCGATCGTAGCTCATAACGGAGGGACTGCGCTGAAACGGATCGCTGGATCGTCGAACCATTGACGCGTGAAAAGGAAGTTTCCCATGTCCGCGACGGCCTGGACGGAGGGTTTGATGACGTAATAACTGATCGATTGTGTCGTCCCATCGTCGTAGGTGATCGCGAGCCGCGCGCGACCCCACGTTTTGCCGCGCACACGAAACGCTTTCCAACGTTTCGCTTTCTCTTCCTTGAGCTCCAATGCGCCCGCCGGATCGACTGCGAAGCTCTTCACTTTGCGCTTATGGTTAATAAACAGACGGCCTTCCACGTCCATCGGCAGGATGTAACCGGGGATGCCAATCGCGACCGGCCGGTCGTTGTGAGCAAGGGTCGTTTCGATGTTGCGAATGCTGTCCGCGAGCAGGAACTTAACGCCGTAGGTCTTCGTCTGGCCGGGCGCGAGGATCGCCATCGTCGGCTTATTCCAGGGTACGGCGTCGCGCCAGTCTTCTTCAGCGTAAGCCTGCGTATGGACCATCCATGCGAATACACCTTCGAATGTTTGACTCGGTCGCGTTGGTTCGTTGAGCAGTTGGTAACCCTCGAACGGCGTGCGGCCGTCGGGCACGACCACCAGCGCCGGGCCAGCGCCACTGAGTCGCGTTACTTGCAGGTATCCGGCGTCTTGTCCGATGTAAGGATCGGAGAAGGAACATTTCTCGTGCGCTTCTTTGAGGTTGCGTCCGGTGATCATGTTGTTGAAGACCATCGGAATTCCGAGCGCGCCGATCTGAACAGGTTGTGCGGTTTTGTTTCTGAGTTCGAAGCGCAACACGAGCTGGCCGTTTTCGGCGATCCACGAACGGTTGATTTGCAATGGAATGTCGGATGGGAGAGTGGGCGCGAGATCGGCTTTAGCAAGTGTTGGTGCAACGACCGGTAAAGGTTCAACGTGCTTACGCGGATCGGCCGTGTCGTAGCGCCGCCATGGTGCGGAACCAATGCGTACCCGAAGGATCAAATCTCCGAGATGGTGATAGCGATCGGTCGCGCGCTGCGAGAGTCGATCAGCGGGTGTGAAATCAAAACCTGGTGTGGTCTTTGGTTCGAGTGCAGCGATTGTTTGCGAGGCCTTTGACAGTTTTAGTTTGAAGTCAGGAGTGTCGAGATCGAGATATTCCTGAGTCTGCGCGGAGGTGACGGAAGGTAGCCACAAAAAGGCACAAAAGGCACAAAAACCACAAAGAGAAGAAGCAGTGGCAAATGAATAGAATCTGGTTATGCCTTTTGTGATTTTTGTGCCTTTTTGTGGCTATCATCGTTCCTCAGCACGCACGAGGCGAATAGCAAACACTGTCGCAGTCTCATTCCCGCCCGTCGCTTGAAACCGCACGGTCACCTTCTGCTTGTCTTTCACAAGCTCCGCGGGAATCTTGTAATCGACGTCGTAGAATCGTCCCGTCGGACTGCCGGGCGGAAAGCGATCGATCGCGCCCTCACCGATCTTCTGTCCATTCACCATGACGTCAAACGATCGCTTCGCGCGCTCTTCAGGATTAAGCGTGATCACCAACGCCAACGGCTTTGCAGGCTCAACCGGCAGCTCAAACGAAAACCACTTCTTCGAACGTCGTCCGGCGCGGCCCATTATCCGATCTACGTTCGATTCTTCACTCTTCAAATCGAAGGCCTTCTCTTTTTCCGCATCGCCAGGCAAGACAAGGGCGATCGTCGCCGCTTCCAATCTCTGCTGTCGCGCGCGTGCGGCGTTTAGTTCTTCGATCTTCCTGGTCCAGCCGTCGTTTGTGTAAAGATCCCAGTAGACAGAGTAAGTCCGGCGGTGCAGACGGTAGAAAGGAACAAACTCGACCTCACTCGCCTTGTCATCCGCACTGCGACCGACGCCGACCGTGCGAAATACACCAAGGTTGTCAGCGACCGGCTGCAACCACTCCGTCACCGGTTTCTCCGCCGTCACAAGCGACGGAGATTCGGTTGCTGGTCCACCGCGACGCTCTGGTCCAAGATCCCCGGCGAGCACCAACGGTCCCCACATCAACGCCGCGCGACGCTGATTGTCCGGCAGTCCCTCGATGCGCAGAGTCTTCGGCAGAACGATCGAAACGCTGTCGCCAGTTTTCCAGGTCCGCTTTACTTCAACGTACGATCCGGGACGAGGCACTCTCTCGACGCTCTTTCCATTCACCTTCACCGCAAATCCATCACCCGCCCACGACGGCCGCCGCAAAGCTAACGTGAAATTCTTCGGTCGTTGCAGAGCGAAATTCAACGTCGCCGTATCGCCTTCAGGAAAGTTTGTTGTCGTCGTTATCGTTGCACCTGCTTCGTTCCAACTCGCGACGGACGGGACATACAAGTTTACCCAGAGACGATCGCCCGACTCGTAATAGATCCCGTCGCCATGCAGGCTATGGCTCTCCATGCCGCTACCGACGCAACAGGTAAAACTGCGAAACATGTCCTGGTATTCGTGACGGACACCGCGCCCAACCGGAACCATGTAACACGTGCGCCCGTCTTCCGGATCCATCGAGGCGAGGATGTGATTGAACAACGCTCGCTCTTCAAACTCGGCATACTTGATATCCGGACGCAGCGCGAAGAGACGGCGCGTCATCTTCAGCATGTTGTAAACATTGCACGTCTCGTTGGTCCTGCCGTCAACGCGTTCGGCCAGCTGGTCGGGTGGTCCAAAATACTCGTCTTTGCCGTGTCCTCCGGTGGCGTATGAATGATCATTCACGACTGCGTCCCAGAAGAACTCAGCCGCCACACCCTCAGACTTCTCCCCCGTGTAGATGTATTGCATCAGCACGCCGAGCATCTTCGGAACCTGCGTGTTGCCATGCTGTCCGGCGAGCTTGTTTTCACGTCGCTTGAGTGGATCGAGAAAGGCGTGGTGATCGAAACGATGTGAAAGATTCAGCCATCGTTTGTCGCCGGTGTCGGCGTAGAGATCCGCCAGCACCTCGTTCATGCCGCCGAACTCAGTGTTGAGCATCTGCTGCGTTTGCTCGGCGTTGAGCTTCGACATGATTGTTTCAGCCCAGGCGGCAAACTTGATTTCGAGATCCAGCGCGGTGCGATTGCCGGTGAACCGGTAAGCGTCACGCAAACCCGCGTAAGTCTTGTGCAACGTGTACCAGGGCGACCAAAGACCATTCAGATCGAAGAAGGTCGACTTGATGTTTCCTTTCGCGACTTCGGCAAACTTCTCTCGGAGCCCGTCAACAGCGCCGAGATAACCGTCGCCGTTCTTGTCCTGGACCTCTTTCATCTCCTTGACGATGTAGTCCGCGCGTTCTTTGAAGCGTGGATCGCCCGTCGCGGCAAACATCAGCGACACGCCGGAAAGATAATGACCCGCGATGTGGCCGGTTAGATTTCTGCCGTCGCCGTCCCACCCCGGATAACCTTGCGCTTTTGGTTCGAGCCCGGCGCGCTTGCGGTAATAGGCCATCATGCGATCGGGTTCCAGTTTCAGCAGATATTCGGCGTTGAGATCCTGCGCGCGTTTAAGCGGACCACCGGTTACACGCACGGCAGTCAGCGGCAATGGCCGGGCGACGTCGGGAATGGCGTTTTTGATTGATTGAGCGTGGGCCGCACTCGCCAACAGAAAGCACATGAGCGCTGCGCTCAGCGACCTGATGTTCATGGCAGCAACCTGATTGGTGAATTGAAATGAAATGAGACCGCTGGGTCTCGTTTTAGTGCTTTGGACTTAGTGCTTTGTACTTTGTTCGCTTTCGAAGCGTCAAATATTCGTCTCAATCGCTTCGACTTCTAACAAAGTACAAAAAACAAAGGACAAAGCTCCCGGCCTCATTTGTAGTTGCGCGCCGCGCCCGAGTCGCAGCTTATTTCCTCGAGCTCGTCCGAGTCGCACGTGTGAAACGACATCACAACCACGTCCTTCCCCTCCGGAAAGAACTCGTGCGGCACGCCTTCGGGAATGACGTACCAGCTCTCCTCCAAACCACTCCCCTGTGCCTCAAACAGCTTCATCCGGCCAGCGACCGTGCCGACTTTCGACGTCCCCGCACCTTCAATCATCACCATGTGCTGAATGCTGTTGGGATGGTAATGACAGCCTGATGGAACGTCTTTCTTGAGTACGAAGATCCAACCTGATTCTATTTCGTCCGGCAGCGGCGTCGTCACCGTATTCAGTTCGATCGTGGACCAGACAAACGGTTCTGATGTGTGTTGCAGCTCCTCCTTGAGACTGTCCACAACACTGCGAATCGCCGGACGTGTAACTAATTCGGCAACTGCATCGTTAAGCTGTTGCAAGTAACTGGCGCCGACCTCCGTCATGGCACCATCAATAACATATTCGCCGCTGTGAGAGTAGCGTTCAGGAGGCGCTGTGAGTAAGAGGTGTGGTTTCAGTGAACTGATACTGTGATTCTCGTTTCGATGCGGGCCTGAAGCGATCTTTTAATCTCAGGAACGGCAGCTCGAGCACTTTGTATGACACCGTCGCGAAAGCAACGGTCAACAGGAAGGACAATACGATGCGGAGTTGAAAATTGAGCTGAACGCCGAGTACAGGTATCACTAACACTTGCGAGATCAAAGCGAGGGCAAACAGGTGGAAAACGTACAAACCGTAAGAGATACGACCGAGATAGACCAACCATGAAAACGGCGGAATCGACAGGAGTCGCGCCTCACTTCTAAGAACCGCACTCAGCAGCAGGACACTCGCGAAACCGCTCAGCGCAAACGTGGCGATACTCGTTGGTCCAGCGTGACTGAAATATCTTGCTATCAACAACCAGGTAACGAATGCGGCGACACACATGATCACCCGCAGCGTGTTACCGATCTGCGGCGCGCGACCTTTCAACGTAAAAGCGAGAATGGCGCCAAGGGCAATCGGATCGAGACGAGCGATCGTGTTGCACCAGACCCCCGGGTGCGCAACGCCGTAAACCGCCAAACCGATCCGCGTTAACAACGCAAGCAACAACATCGCAATCGCGAGCTGTTTCAGACGATTAATTCCGCAGAACCGCAACAACAACGGCCAACCAATGTAGAACTGCTCTTCGACCGATATGCTCCACAAGGGACTTGCAACCGAAAACGGTAACCCGTGAGTTGCGCACACCCAGTTACCAACAAACAGCGCAAACGAAGCGATGTAGATTGGTCCAAATCTTTCGGCTGGAATCAACATCGGAATCACGAAAATGGTTAGCGCGAGAAAAGCAAAGTACAGCGGCCAAATGCGTAATGCCCGGCGGACATAGAAATTAGAAATGCTAAAAGTGCCGCGTTGCGCATGCTCGCGAAGCAATAGTTCGGTGATGAGGTATGCGCTGAGGGCGAAGAAAAGATCCAGACCGAACGCGCCGGCCTCTTTAGCGGTCAGTAACCATTGTGTCGCCGCCGGTGAAAGTCCGTTGGAGATGTAGAGACTCGCATCACGAGGCAGAGCGTGGTGTATGAAGACGGCAAGAAAAGCTACAAACCGAAGAACGTCTAATTCCGGATGATAGAACCTGTCTTTGTTCGCGACACGGGTAGACGATAAAGGTCTAGGGGTATTTGTCGGGTAACGCATGCTTCCCCCTTGTTCTGGGACCGTGGGAGATTTCTTCGTACTGTTGCGAACATTACTAGCCGCCAATCGCAATGTCAGCACAGGTTCGTGCCATTTTGAATGGCAGAATCCTGCTATTCATCTTTTTCAGGTTTCAGCCCGCGTATCTCCGCGTTCCTCTGCGACTCTGCGGTTGTTGCTTCTTACTTACATTTACCGAAGAGACGCCGAGAACGCAGAGATACGCAGAGAAAACTTCCAAGGTAGGTTACTCAGGTTGTGGTGATGGAGCGAACGAAAGTACGCGAGTTAAAGTGCTCCCGTCGAAGCGGGTGTTTGCGGTTCGAGCAATCCCTTGAGCACCAGGATCTGCGCCATGAGTCTTAGCTCATTGCGGTCGAACCTTTCAGCCAACGCTCTTGTGCGATTGAAATCGGCCCGGGCTAACGCGGCCATGCCTTTTCCATACTTGAACACGAGAAACTCAATTGGCATCAATTGCGGTTGTTCCAGGAGGAGTTCATTCTTCTTCAGTGCCCCGCTCTTCACGACTTTATCGAGCAACAGCAACAACGATATCTGACGGTTGGCGCGGTCAATGGTTCGCTCGGCGAGCGCAAACGCCTTAGGTGGATCGACGACAGCGAACGCGCACAACAAAGTCAGTAAAGCGTTCGTTTGCTTGTCGTCGGTGAGATCCGTCTTAATCAAGGTTGCGGCTTCGTCAAGCATCGTGGAGGCTTCTTCTTTTTCACCCTTCTCGTGCAGCAGCAAGGCCAGTTCAGCCATGGCCCGCGCGCGTTCGTCCTTGCGACGAATCTTGGGCAGGAGTTTCTGCAATTCGTCGACCTGTTTGCGCATTACGGCAACGGAGATTTCGTGGTAGTCGAGTGAATCAATTATCTGCGTACGCAGATCGGAACTTGTTTCCTGTTTGTTAATCGCTTCCCGAAACCAATCACTTTTGCCTTGCGCAACGGCCATTACCGAGGCTTGCTGGTACAGCGACATGCGTGTCGCGCTATCAGCCGTGGTCGCCGAGCGTACCAGCTCTTCAACTGCGCCAGACATGATCAATAAGTTCTGCGATTCCTGATCTCGATTTGCGTCGTGCATCGAACGCTTGAAGGACGTTAGTTTTTTGGCCACCGCGTCGCTGCGTTCCGGAAAAAAATGCTCGATCTCGGCCATTACATGATGGACCTGCCAAAGCACGTATGGAGCGACAGTCGCGCTCAGTGCCACATCTGTCAGCTGCTCGACGATACTTCGTTTTTGCTCTTCGTCGAGATTTAGCACTTTTAATCCGCTCAAACCGCCCAAACGAGCTTGCTTATTGGTATCGAGTTTCCTGCTGAAGTACAGGAGTTGAACTGCAACGATCGCACCGTGAAAATCGGTAGCGAGATTGATGGTTCGAATTTTGGTAATGATCTCGCCGGCAAACTGTGAACCCCTCTCGGAGTCGACGTCGTTGAGTCGTTGTAAGAGCGTGAGCACTTCAAGCGTAAGGCCTTTGGCCAGACTCTGACGCGCAATTTGCAACGCTTGCGCCGGATCCCGCGCCGCGAGCTCACTGGCGATTCCCTGTTCCAGTTGAACATCGTCCGGAAAGGTGAACTCCGGTATCACGTGTCGCGGCGGGACCGGCCGGCTCGCTCGCAACATATCGAGCGCGAGTTGAGCATCGCGCTTCGCAATGCGTCGCAATAGTTTCTGTCGCAACTCGAACGCTGAAAGATAACTCTGGGCAAGTTTCGCGCGTTCTTCCGGCGAGAGTTTTTGCCCGGTGCTGCGGGCTGGACCAGCGACTAAGTTCAGTGCGTTGAGCGCATCCCAGTAGAGCGTGCGTGCGCGCTTCTCGTCGACGGTCCAAAGTAAATCCGCGGCATTCGACATGATGAACAAGCGGTTTTCCGGTAGCTTGAGGCTCCAGGCTCCTGCCGCAACGTCGTTCAAAAGAGCGAGCGTCTTCTTGTCCAGCTCTTTCTGTTTGTCGGCTTCCTTCTCCTGTTGGGATGCACGGGCAGGGACGGCGATAGTGACGGCGATTGCGAGGAGACAAGAAACGAAGGATTTCAATGTGAAGGTCATGGCGCTCAACCTCAAACGACGGATTACCCCTTAATCCACCCGAAGCGCTAAATTATGTTCCACAAAATACCGTAACTTTTCCGGTCCAACTCAGTTTTCCTATTAGAAAACTGGCGCGAGGCTAACTTGAGTCGGGTTACTGAATCGGACGAACGCATGGCTGTAGAGGCTGCTCAGCAGGATCCGGGCCGCTTTGCGGAGCTTTATGAGCAGAATTTCCATAAAGTCTACGCCTACGTCGCATGCCGTATTCAGGACCGATCGCAGAGACAGGATCTCACTGCGCACGTCTTTCAACAAGCCCTCGCGAACATCGGGAAGTTTAAATGGCGTGGCGCGCCGTTCGTCACCTGGCTCTACCGGATTGCCGCGAACGCAATTGCGGACCAGGCCCGGAAGCAGTCACGCGAAGTGGCCGAAACCGATTTGGCGACAAAAACGGGCGTGGATTTGGACCTCGAACAAGTGGACCGTCGCGCGCGACTCTTTCGCGCCGTCGAAGCGCTGCCAGAGGACCAGCGCAAAGTAATCCTCCTGCGTTTTGCGGAGGAGAAAAGTATTCGTGAAATCGCTGCCGATTTGAATCGCAGCGAGGGCGCAGTGAAACAACTTCAATTTCGAGGGCTGGAAACTCTTCGGGCACGATTGCGCGAATAGCTGAGTTTAAGTAAATGGCTGAACGTTCCATCATCGATCAACTAGACGACGCCATTATCGCGTTGCTCGCGAAAAGCGAACCCGCGGTGAATGAAGCGGATCGTGAGTTGACTGAACTCGTAGCGGTTGCGCGCGAATTGCACGGCCTGCCTTCTGAAAAGTTTCGCGCCGCCCTCAAGGAACAACTAGGAGGCAAGGACGATATGAGTACCGCAGCTAAAGACGAATTCCTCGCCGCGCGTGAGAGTAAGCCGGCGACGAAGCAGTTCAAACGCGAGGGTTTCTACACGGTTAACCCGTATATCATTGCGAAGCCCGCGGTTGAGTTGGTTGATTTTGTTAAGGAAGCATTCGGAGCGATCGAAGCATTTCGTGCCACCGGTTCTGCGGGAGGTCTACATTGCGAGCTCACGATCGGCGATTCGAAGTTGTTTATCGGTGGCGGCCCGGGTTTTGATGCCAAACCCGCTGCGTTTCATTTCTACGTTCCGGACGTGGATGACGTCTACTCCCGTGCGGTGGCAGCCGGCGCGACTTCTCTCGCGGCGCCGTCAGATCAGGAGTACGGTGAACGCATCGCTGCCGTGAAAGACATCGGCGGTAACGAGTGGTACATCGCAAAACCGTTTGACGAGACTCCGATTCCGGATCTGCACAACGTCACGCTTTACTTCCATCCGGTTGGCGCGCCGAAGTTCATCGACTTCCTTGAGAAAGCATTTGGCGCGCAAGTGGTCCAGCGACATGAATCAGACGAAGGCTTTGTCTATCACGCGAAGGTCCGCATCGGCGATGCGATCGTGGAAATGGGTGAAGCGCACGATCAATGGCAACCAATGCAGTCGGCAATCTACATGTTTGTTGAGGACGTCGATGCGGCGTATCGACAAGCGCTGAGGGCCGGAGCGACCTCGGCGTTAGAGCCGACCGATCAGCCATACGGCGAGCGCATGGCATGGGTCAACGACGAGTTCGGAAATGTCTGGTACTTGTCGAGACTAACAAGCTGAGTGGCCCACTCTGGCGAACTTCTCTGCGTGTCTCTGCGTTCCTCAGCGTCTCGGCGGTAAATGTGCAGTACTAAGCAATAACCGCAGAGTCGCAAAGGAACGCAGAGATACGCAGAGTTGAATCAAGGCACCACGAACCTGCACTGTCGCACCACAGGAACTGTCCTAAGCAAACGCTCCTCTTAAGTTGATGTCCACTACCGTGCTTGTGAGAGGAGAAATCTCAATGAAGAAACTCATCTGCATCCTCATCACACTAGGTCTACTTGTCAACATTGCTCCAACCGTGTCGGCAAAGCCGAAAGGCGACTGGGCCGCAGTCAAAGCAATCGTTGGTAGTCAAAGCACTTCGATCGCCGTAAAGACCAACAGCGATAAGACGCATTACGGTCTGCTGGACTCCATCGACGACTCCGGTATCACGATTCAAATCGCGGGATGGGACGATATGACCTCTCAAAGGATCACCGTCAGGCGTGAACAAGTAACAAAAGTTTGGCGCGTGCAACTCCGCTTTGAAGGCAACGTCAAGGAGGCGGCGTTGATCGGCGCCGGGATGGGCCTCGGTGCCGCATTCATCGTCGCCGGTGTACTCGCTTCCAAGAATGAAGCCGATGCACCCGCCGGGGCCGTTCTGTTTCCCTTGATCGGTGCCGGCGCCGGAGCCGTTGCGGGAGTGTTCTGGAAGAAGAAGCATAGAAAGCTCGAACTGGTCTACAGCATCTGATCCATGCAGATGACCATGTAACCGCCAGACAAACACAAGAAACTAATCAGCGGGAAATACAGTATTAAGCTGCGAGACTCCCGCTGTGAAAGTAGTAATTAAAACTGCTATTCGATTTCTGGCCCTGACGGTTATTTACCTGGTCTGTTTTGTCGTTGTGTCAGGTGCGCTACTTTCAACTACGACGGACCAGCCGTCACCGGATGAAGCTGGTGCAACTCTGCTGGCGCTGCTCGTCGTGAGCTTGATCAATGCGGCCGTTTGGACCTACGTCATCCAACGCTCTCACTGGAGCGGGTGGAGGCTGATCCTCGCGGTCTTTTTTGTGCTCTACGGCGTTAGCACGTTGATGCCACAGATCGAGACCGCGTATTTCGTCCGCCTGCCGCCCGGGATGCTGCCGCGACTGTTTCTTGCCGGATTGATTATCGCTGCTGTCTTTTCTCCTCTCGCTGTTTTGATTCTTGGGAGAATCCGATCGCACGCAGATGGAAACTCAAATGAACCACAACTGCGGATGCCTGTGAGCTCCTGGATTGCACGGTTGGCCGTAATCGTTATCGCTTACGTCGTGATCTACTTTACGTTTGGCTATTTCATCGCGTGGAAGAATGCAGCAGTCGTCGCCTACTACGGCGGTAACGACCCAGGTAGTTTCATCACGCACATGGCGAACGTGCTTCGCAGCGAGCCACAACTTTTTCTGCTTCAGATCGCACGCGGTTTATTGTGGGCTGCTATTGCGATGCCAGTTATAAAGATGATGAACGGCAAGCGATGGGAAACGGGCCTGGCAGTCGCGCTGTTGTTCGCGATGACGAGTGCGCAACTGCTAATACCAAATCCACTGATGCCGGCCGAGGTTCGCATGGCCCACCTCGTAGAAACCGTCACATCGAATTTCTTATTCGGCTGGTTAGTTGTTCTTGTTTTGGAACAAGTCCATCACCCACTTCGGCGGATCCGGGTCGCCTCTGAAACTCACGTCTAGCCCTTTGCTTTGCGACCAGCGAAAAAACCACGTTGGGCCATGCTTCGTGACGTAGGTGTCTTTTGTTTGATAAGCGGGGTCGGACATGACCGTGTCGAGACTCACAAACGTGTAACCGCGTGCCTTGTACCTGTTCAGGATCTCGTCGAGGGTATCGGCTGTGATGTCGTTGGAGTGAATGAGCAGTAACTGCGGGATCTCGCGACCGAAGATCTGCGGCGATATCTTCTCGGCAAACTCGGTCGCCGCGAAAGTGAGCTCCAAGTAAGCTTCGCGCAAACGCCGCGCGAGTTCCATATCGCCCTTTTGCACCGCCAGCGAGTAAGGAACGTTAAAAATGAAATCGGAGTTTTCGATCGTATGCGGCGTGACTTTGTATCCACGCGCCGTGAGAAACGCTTCGATTGCTTCCTTCTTCTCAGTGCGTGTCGCCGGTGTGCGTCATCGGGTGACGGAAGTAGAGTTGATAAGGTCGCCGTGACTTCATCAACTCGCGCGTCACAACTTCGCCTTTCGTAATCTCTTCCTGAAATTGTTCGACCGTACGACTGTTGAAGTCGGGATGCGAGTAGGTGTGATTGCCGAGGATCATTCCATTCTTCACCCAGTCGCGTAACAGCGCGATCCGCGCCTCACGTTCGCTCGCATGGTCCAGCTTGCGTTCGTTAACGAAGCCGACGGCAGTTACTTTGTGTTTCTTCAGCGTGTCCAGGATCTTGGCGGTTGCGGTACGTGCGCCCGTGAGATAGTCGCGTTCGCCGAAACTGACGTAAGGCAAGTCATCGATTGTCACGGCGATCGTTCGTTTCGGTGTCTGGGCTTGCGCCGAAGTAACCAGAGCAAATAGAAAAACGACCAGGAGTGTACGTTTCATCGCTTTCTTCCTTCGATTTCAACTCCGCGTAACTCTGCGATCCTCTGTGTCTCTCTGCGGGTTACTGCTTACTATGTACACCGCAGAGAGACGCAGCGCAGCAGAGCCGCAACCAAAGAAATCTGCTCGCGCAAAGGCGCAAAGACGCAAAGCGCTGCCGCGATTTTTGAACTCTTCCTTTGCGCCTTTGCGCCTTTGCGCGAGAAATCTTCTCTATTTGAAAGGTGCGCGTACAGCGCGACCCGGATAAATGCCGGTTTGCAGTTCTCCGTTCTTGATAATCACGACGCCGTTTACGAGCACATGCGTAATGCCCTCCGCGTACTGCGCCGGTTGTTCGTAGGTGGACTTATCGATCACACGCGCCGGATCGAAGACCACGAGATCCGCGTCAGCGCCAACACGAACGCGTCCCTTGTATCTTCATTGACGGTACACGTCGCTCGAGTCGTTGCGCAGGCATCACCGTCATCTTGCGTAGTGCATCCATCAAACTCAACGCACCGCGTTCGCGAACGTAGCGGCCCAACACGCGCGTGTAAGTGCCGGCGGTGCGCGGGTGTCCTTTACCGTTGTTCAAAATTCCATCGCTCGCAATCATCGTCAAAGGATTAGCTATGGCGGTCTCGACGATCTCCTCGGTCATCGAGAACACCGCGACCATTCCACCTGTTTTTCGATAACGCTCAAAAGTTTCTTTCGTCAGTCGTTCACCCGTCGCCGCCCACTGCAAATCGCCATAGTCGATACCGAAAACTTCCTGCCAGCCCTCGTTGAAGATCGCTGACTTGATGTCAGTCATGCCGGCAACGTACGGGTAACACTCAGTCGTGACGTCGAGCTTGCGCGATCGTGCTTCGCCGATTATTTGGAGTAATCGCGGCGTATTTTTACCGCCGGTACTCTGAACATGGACCACATGTAACGGCGCGCCTGTAATTGCCGCTGCCGCGATCACTTCTTCGAGCGCCTGCGTGCTGCTCGCCGGCTCCTTCATTCCCGCGTTGCGCAGGTGAACATGACACGACGCTCCGAAGCGCGACGCAACGCGAAACATCTCGAGGATCTCCCAGTGTGACGCATGCGGCACATACTGGATTCCAAAACCGACCGCAATTGCACCACGCTGAAGACCCCGTTCGAGTTGCATTTTCATCTCGGCGATTTCTGCATCAGTTGCAGCACGCCGTGCGGCCTGTCCACTTGGCACAAACTCGACCGGATCGCGCATCGCGGCCATTCGCGCTGCGAGATGTCCGATGCTCACGCCGTAGTTGATCAGCGCCTTTCCTTGTCGCGCGTCGTACCAACGATCGACATCTCCGGTGCCGACTTCCAACTCCAACGCCGTCGTCACTCCGTCCATTGCTTTAAAACGATTGTTCTCGTCGTCCTGCCCGTGTTGATGTAGATCGATAAAGCCGGGAGATACGACGAGCCCTTTCGCATCGACGACAGTGCGGCCACTCAGTTTCGCCGTGGTGATCGCTTTGATGGTCCCACCGGAAATACCAACGTTGCGCACAGCATCGAGTCGCGATTCCGGATCGATTACTCGTCCGTTAAGAATGACGACGTCGTAAACCTGATTCGCTGCTGAGGTACTTAACAGTGGCACAGTCAGGCAGGCGAGTAAGAAACAAATGATGATGTGTTTCAGCATAGTTTTTGGGCGGCGTGATTGTAGCAGTAGAGTTGCCCGGAACTGTGATACTTTTAGCGGCGCTTTTTCAGTCCGGTCGATCCTGGCCAAAGAATGTCAACACTTCCGTCGCGTGACCTCGCTCTGATTCGTGGTCTTGGACCAGTCGCAACCACTGCGATCGTCGTCGGCAACGTTATCGGCACCGGCGTATTTCTAAAGTCGCGCGTAATGACTTGCAACGTCGGCACGCCAAGCCGCGTGATCGCCGTTTGGATCGCCGCTGGAGTGCTCTCACTTGCCGGCGCACTGACCTACGCCGAGCTAGCCGCGATGTGGCCACGCGCCGGCGGCGAATACGTTTTCATCCGCAACGCTTACAGTTCTCGACTCGCGTTTCTGTTTGGCTGGATGCGATTTTTTGCTTCGGGCGCCGGGTCGCTTGCCGCGCTCGCAGTCGGTTTCGCGATCTTTCTGAACGTGTTGCTGACAGGCGCACTCGATGTTACGTATTTCACTCTCGATCTACCCGGCTACCCCGTCCCGTTCGGTAATCTTCAGCTCGTGGCCCTTGCGGCGATCGCGTTCGTAACGATCGTCAACTGCGCGTCGGTGTCCGTTGGCGGCAAATTCGCAATTGTGCTAACGGCGATCAAGGTCGGAAGCATCGTGGTGCTCGGCGCTGGCGTGCTCCTGTTCGCGCGTGGTACGTGGGCCAACTTCTTTTTACAAGACACGGGTGGTGCATGCGAAGGAGTAGCGGGCGCGGCACGCGGCGGCAGCGCGGGCTTTGCGGCGGCGATGTTGGGGGCGCTGTGGGCCTACAACGGTTGGAACGAGATGACGTTCGTGTCCGGCGAAGTAAAGAACCCGCAACGCAACATCCCCATCGCGCTCGCCACCGGAATGATTATCTGCATGGTGCTATACGTTTTTGTGAACACGACTTACTTCTACGTGCTCACACCAACCGACGTCGCCAATGTTCCCGCGACCTCGTCCGTCGCGGCGGTTGCAGTTCAAACGTTTCTCGGTGAAATCACCATCGCCTTGATGGCCGCGGCAATGATGATTTCAACTCTCGGCGCGCTGCACACTTCGACGATGGCGAATTCGCGAATCCCTTTTGCGATGGCGAAGGATGGTCTGTTTCCGAAACCACTCGCACACGTTTCCGAACGGACTCACGTGCCGGTGCGCGCACTGATCGTTCAGGGTATTTGGGCCGGCGTACTTGCGCTTTCCGGCTCGTACGACACGCTGACGGATTATGTGGTCTTTGTGAACTGGATCTTCTTCGGGCTAGTGATCTTTTCGATCTTTCTTATTCGCCGGCGTGTACCAAGTTCCGAAGGCGCCTATCGCGCGTGGGGTTATCCAATCGTCCCGCTGCTCTTCCTTTTGACGACGGCGTGGCTGCTCGTCAGCACGTTGATCACGTCACCAGTGAGATCGATGATCGGCCTTGGTCTCGTCGCGCTTGGGATACCGGTCTACCATTACTGGACCTTGCCCCGCCCGGCGACTTCCCAAACCGACTCGACTCGCTCGCCTCGTGAACCATAAATTTGATTGTGCATGTTGACCGTGCTGCACACGTGATTCGGAATGATCGCGAGTCTCTCACCGACGCGATACTCGCGCGTTGAACGACTGATGTTGAGGTTGCCGTGTTCTTCAGACAAACGCTCTACTTCGGCATCGGGATCGATCTTGATCATGCCGAACCCCGTTCCACCAGTCACTTGATAACCATCGGAAGAAAGTGTCTTCGATCCGGCGTCGACAATCGCGCGGCCGGGAACGCTTGTGCTTACAACAGTCGTGATAACCGAGAGCGCGCAATCTTCGAGTGACGCGACACCCACCGCCAGCATGTTGCGATCGTTGAAGATATACATGCCGGGCCGGATTTCGTTGACGCCAGTGAACAAATGACCTTCGCGCGCGGTCGGCGTCGATCCTCCACTCACGATCGCAACCGGCAAGCCTGCGTCTTCGAGTTTCGCGAGTGAACGTTCGAGAAAGTCGTTCACAGCGACTCTCAATTCGCCTCGCTCTTTTTCAGCCACTTGAAGATGGCCCGGAAAAAACATCAACCCCTTGAACTCCAGGCCCGGCAAATCCGCAACCGCTCCCGCAATCGTTAACACCTCGTCTTCATTCGTCACGCCGCAGCGGTGAAATCCGACATCAAGCTCCACGAGTATCCCGATGCGTGCATCTCTCTTCTTCGCTTCGGCGGAGATCGCATGGGCTACTTCTACGGAATCGAGCGATACCGTGATTTCGGCACGTTTCGCCAGGTCGACGAGTTTCTCCGCTTTGCTTGTGCCGATGATGGGATACGCGACCATAATGTCAGTGAAACCCGCGTCGAGCATCACTTCCGCTTCGCCGATCTTCGCCACCGTGATCCCGTGCGCTCCATGGGCCAACTGGCGTTTCGCCAGCTCCGGAATCTTGTGTGACTTCGTGTGCGGCCGCAGTCGGAGGTTGTGACTGCGGCAATACTCCGCCATGCGCGACAGATTTCGCTCCATGACGTCGAGATCAACTACAACGGCGGGTGTCTCTAAATCAGCGATGAACAACGGAACCTCCGTCTGTGAATTTAAGCCGTTTCTCGGCGAGTCGATCTGCGGCCTTGTACGTTGGAATGCCTTCAGTCTCGGCTAACCGGAAAATGTTGAAAACCGTGTCGTAAATTTCGTCGACCTTTCTGGCGGATTGCGCTTCATCCCAACCGAGCAAGTCACGGCATCCATTGATGACTCCACCCGAATTGGCAGCGTAGTCGGGCGTGTAAAGAATGTCGCGCGCGGCAAGTTCATCGCCGTGTCGCGGTTCGAGCAACTGATTGTTCGCGGCGCCCGCGACGATCTCCATCTTCAACACGCTGACTGTCTCATCGTTGATCACGCCGCCGAGCGCGCACGGCGCGAAAATGTCGGCTTCGGCGTAATAGATATCTTCCGGTCCGAAAGCCATTGCATCAAACTCTTCGACCACCCTCTCAACTTTTCGCTGGTCCACGTCACTCACAATCAAATACGCACCTGCGTTCTTCAGGTAAGACGCCAGATAATAGCCGACACTGCCGCAACCCTGAATCGCCACAGTGCGTCCTTCTAACGAGTCGTCGCCCCAGCGATACTTCGCCGCCGCCTGCATCGCACGAAAAACTCCGCGAGCTGTGACCGGTGAAGGATTACCTGACCCCGACAACAGCCCTGCTACATGCTCCGTCTCTTTACGCACGTACTCAAGGTCTTCCGGACTCGTGCCGACGTCTTCCGCCGTGATGTATTGACCGCCAAAAGTTTCGACGAAGCGTCCGTGCATACGAAAGATTGCTTCCCGATCCACTGGTCCGTCGTTTTTCAGAATGATCGACTTGCCGCCGCCGAATGGCACTCCCGCAAGCGAGTTCTTGTAAGTCATACCGCGCGCGAGTCGCAGTACATCGTTAATCGCTTCCTGTTCGTTTTGATAATGCCAGAAACGCGTTCCGCCGATTGCTGGACCAAGTCGCGTGCTATGAATAGCTATTAATCCGTGATAAGGCCCGTCGGTGCACGACGTGAGGCGCTCGTGGCCCGAAACGGATAACTCATTGATGTTCATCTCGCAGTCCCTTCGTTAGTATAACGTCAGTAGTCAGTCAGTGGTCAGTGGTCAGTCGTCAGTTGTCAGTTGTCAGTGGGTTAATTAGAACGGACACTGACCACTGACCACTGACCACTGACTACTGACTACTGCCCACTGACCCTTTTGAGAATTTGTACGCTGTCGTGTAACTTCTTGTTTCCGTAAACGCCCTACCGCTTTGTAAGGAGAAGACAATGGACCGATCCAAAACCTCTGTTCTGTTACTTGTGTGTGCGGCTCTCCTCGTCGCCATCTCGTTTTCACTGCCGGTTGCCGACGCTCAGGAAAAACCCGCGGGCGTCAGTTTTGAAACAATTCCCACCGGAGACTATCGCGTCGACCCCGGACATAGTGTGATTGGTTTTTCAATCCGTCACTTTGAGATTTCGTTTGTCAGAGGACGCTTCAAGGATTTCACCTCGACGATTCATTACGATGCCGCTGATATGACTAAGTCGACGGTTGAGTTCACGGCGAAAGTTGAAAGCATCGACACGGGTGTCGGTGGCCGCGACAATCACTTGCGCTCCGCTGACTTTTTTGATGTGGCGCAGTTTCCGGAGATGAAGTTTAAGAGTACGAAGGTGGAGAAGAAGGGCAACGGTTACGTGTTGCACGGCGACTTCACGCTCAAGGGCGTGACAAAGCCGATCTCGTTTCCTTTCAATCTCACTGGAGCGATTAAAGACAACCGCGGGAACGTTCGTTTCGGTATCGCGGCAGAAACGAAGGTCAACCGTCGTGATTACGGCATAACGTGGGGCGCAAAAATGGCGAACGGCGGCCTCAACGTAGCTGACGAAGTGATCATCGATCTTCAGCTTGAAGCAGTTAAAGCCGCAGCCCCGGGTACGACCCAGTAGCGTGCGAAAGAACTCGCATGTAGGCTTCGTTTTCTCTGCGGTCCTCTGCGTATCTTTGCCGCCTCTGCGGTGAAAAAGTCGTTAAACGCAGAGGACCGCAGAGATACACAGAGGACCGCAGAGAAGACTCCGCTCGCTTTCTTGTGCAAAGCCGCCGAGTAACCGCCCTTAGACAATCGCGTTGCGCGCGATGACCTCGCGATAGAAATCGGCGCTCAACTTCGGAGTGCGTTTTTGTGTCGCGTAATCAACGTAATGAATGCCGAATCGGTTCGTGTAACCGTCCGCCCATTCAAAGTTATCCATCAAGCTCCACAAGAAGTACCCACGCACCGGCACACCTTCCGCCGTCGCACGACGCAACTGCGTGAGATAACTGCGCAGGAAAGCAACGCGATCGGTGTCGTAAACGCGCCCATCCGCTGACGGCTCATCCGCAGCCGAGCAACCGTTCTCGGTGATGTAAATCTCTTTCGCTCCCCACAGCTTCGCAACGTGCCGCGGTCCCCAGTAAAGCGCGTCCGGCGTGACGACGAGCCAAAACGACGGAGCGCGCGGAAACGATTTCGGATGCGTGATTTGAGTGTAGCCAGTCGGCGAAGACTCATCGGCGCGAACGTACTGCGCGATGTAGATGTTGACGCCGACAAAGTCGAGCGGACTGGAAATAATCTTCAAATCTTCAGGCGTGAACTTAGGCGCGTCAGCCCCATTCGACTTCAAATACCAGTCGGTGTACTTCCCTTCCATGATCACGGTCAGGTACTGCGCATTCATCTCGCGCATCGCGCGCTCAGCAGCGGCAATGTTCTGAGGCGTCTCAACCACCGGCACCGGAATCGTAATGTTCTCCGCGATGCCCACCTTCGTGCCACTCTTTGCGTTTGCTCGAATAGCCTGCACCGCGAGTCCATGGCCCAGCACTCCGTGATGACGGGTCTGGTTCAAGCGTAGCCCTGAAAGTTTGAGGCCGGGCGCATGAATTCCGTAGCGATAACCAACTTCAATAAACGCGCCGAACTCGTTAATCGTGAAGATGTGCTTTACGCGGTCGCTCAGTCGAGCCGCGACATAGCCGGCGTAGTCGCCGAAGGCTTTTGACGTATCGCGTCCTTCCCAACCACCAAAACGATCCTGTAACGACTGCGGAAGATCCCAGTGATAGAGAGTAGCGTACGGCTGTATGCCGTTAGCGAGCAGTTCATCGACAAGTCGATTGTAGAAGTCGAGACCTTTCGGGTTCGGTGGACCATCGCCATTGGGAAAGACGCGCGGCCACGCGATCGAGAAGCGATAGGCTTTCGCGCCGAGCGCTTTCATCAACTGCACGTCGCCTTTGTAAAGATGATAGTGGTTGTTTGCGACGTCGCCAGTTGCGTTATCGACCACCTTGCCGGGCGTGTGAGAAAAAGTGTCCCAGATGGACGGCCCACGCCCGTCTTCCTTGACCGCGCCTTCAATCTGATACGAGGCAGTCGCCGTACCCCAAAGAAAACCCCGCGGAAACTCACGGCCCGCGGCGGTATTACTTTGAGCTGACGCTACTGGTCCAACTGAAGGCAACTCAGTCGTCGATGCAAGCGTGGCAACACCGGCGAGCTTCGCGAATGTACGTCTCGAAATGTTTTTCTTCACGATAGGCACGTCTCCTATGGATTCATTTTATTAATAGTCCATTTAACTCTTCCGGCTTGAGGATCCTGGGCCAAGACATAACTGCGTCCGCGCGGAACGACGGTCAGCGTTTGCACGTCGCCGCCTGGTCTCGTAAACAGTCCCTTCGCCTGTGCGTTGTCAGTGCTGAAAACGCGTAACTCCACATTGTCCCAATCCATGTCTTTGGTGCTCTGCGCCACCTTGATGTGGGGCAAGGCTGAATGGTTTTTAACCAGCAGCACGATCGGAATCTGACCGACCTGGATTTCGTGCCACGCGGCGCCCTGGTACACCCGACCGCTTTGATAGTCGATCCACGCTCCAGGCGGCAAATACACTCGCCGCCGATCGCCATTCGTGAACATCGGCGCAACCAGCAGATCAGTTCCAAACAGATATTGATCGTCGATGGTCCATGATCCGGGATCGTTAGGATACTCGAAGAACAGCGGGCGCAACATCGGAAAACCTCGCGCCGACGAGTCTTTTGCCTGCGCGTAGATGTACGGCATCAACGAATAGCGCAAATTCAAAGCGCGGCGGAAATCGTCGGTCAAAGCAGCATCGTATTCCCACGGTTCGCGCGGCGGGATGCCGTGCGCTCGAGTATGCGACGACAAAACACCCCAGGCCATCCAGCGTCGATACAGATCTCGCGGCGGACGCTGCACAAAACCACCAACGTCGTGACTCCAGTAAGTAAAACCTGACAATCCGAACGATAGACCACCGCGCAGCGAAGCCGCCATCGCCGAATCGGTATTTTCCGCGTCACCGCCCCAATGCACGGGATATCGCTGACTGCCCGCCCAAGCGCTGCGCGCCCAAACTATATCCTCGGCGGTTGTTGCCTTCGTGATATCGCCGACGATCTTGTTGTAACGCAAGGGATAGAGATTATGCTCGTACCAGCCACTCATTCCCGAAGCGTATTGGCCCGTCAGCGGCGCCTGTTCGCCGAAGTCTATTTTGATCGCGCCGACGCCAAGCTTCAGGAGATCTATGACCTTGTTCTGGTACCACTTCACAGCTTCAGGATTCGTGAGATCAAGCGTCGCGTCTTCGGACGGGAGTTGTCCGCCTTCATTCTTTACGTGATACCCGCGAGAGACGATCTCTTTCCACAGTTCGTTCTTGCTCGTGAAATATGGATACTGCCATAGCGAGATGCGGAAGCCCTGTTGCTTCAGGTCGGACATGAACTTCGCCGGATCAGGAAAGCGCGTCGCTGAAAAGACGTAGTCGCTGCGCCACTCGGTTTCGAACCAACCGGTATCGAGATGAATCACGTCAGATGGAAGTTGACGCGCTCTCAACTGCCGGGCCACCTCGCGCACCTGCTGTTCGGAGTTATAAGTAGCGCGGCTCATCCAGAAACCAAACGACCAGAGCGGAGGAACAGGGCTGCGCCCCGTCAGCGTGGTGTACTCGGAAAGCACTTCTTTCGGATCGCCCAGAAACACAAACAGGTCGAGGTTCTCATCACCGGAATAGATCGTGTTGTGCCCGTCGTAATACTTGCCGAAGTCGAAACTTAGCGGCGCGCTCGTGTGAACAAACATGCCGTAACCGTTGCTGCTGAGGAAGAACGGAATCGGTTTATACATCAACTCGTTTTGCGTACCCATGCCGTCGCGTGTCGAGACCACGACGCGCTGTCCACGTTTGTCCAACCGGGTGAACGATTCGCCGCACCCAAAAATCTTTTCGTCGTGCTGAAGTTCGAAAGTGGCCGCGATTCGTCGGGCCAAATCATTAGCGCGGCGCAGGAAGGAGAAAGGCGTTGTTGAAAAGAAGGTGTAAGGCTCGCCAAAGTTTTGCGTGCGCGTCAGCAGGCGTCCGCGCTGATCGTAAAACTCGACACGCCAAGGCTGTTTGTTGATCCGCACGCGACCGTGAGCGCCGGTGTAAATGATCTCGCGCTCGTTTTGCTCAACGCGCCAGGAAGAGTCTTTCGGAACTGGACCAGCGAGCATCAATGATTGCGCGTCGACGATCGGGACGGACCTGGTAGAAACGCGCAAACGGATAGTGCGCGGACTCACGAACGCAATGGAGAACGGCAACACCGGATCCTGATCGTATTCCGTCGTGGGAAACTCGCTCGCCTTGCCGCGTACGAATCCCACGTCCACCTTGTTGAACGAGAGTGTCGTATTTCGCCAGTAGCGGTCCCATTGCAAGTTGCCCTGACCGGTTGCGGTGTCGAACGACGTGACGCGGCTGCCGATGAAGTAGACATTCTCCAGCTTCTGAAAATCCTGACCGACGTCGACCGGATCGCCGAGTACTTGCGCGAGCGATATGGCGGGAAACATGAGCCACAAAAAGGCACAAAAAGAAATGATGACGTTAGTTTTGATCTTCACTGTCTTGTTCCTTTTTGTGCCTTTGTGCCTTTTTGTGGCTAAACTACCTACCGCTGATGGCCCACGATGTCGAAGGTGAACTTGATGTTATTTCGCACTCTGACCATGCCGTGAAATGCTGAAGTAGCTTTGATACCGAAGTCGTCGCGTTCGATCGAGAACTCGCCACGCGCGCGCATGTCGTTTCCGCTGAGAGTTACTTCAGTCGGAATCGTGATGGGGCGAGTGACGCCGTGCAGCGTCAGGCTCCCTTCGATCTTCAACTCATAGCGGTCCGCGCTTGTCGATTTGCCGGTCACTCGCGTGCTCTTGAAGGTGATGTCGGGATACTTGTCAGGCTCGAGCACGATCTCGCGCAACTCTTTATTGATGATCTGCTTTTCCTGCTCGGTGAAAACTTCTCTCGTTTCGACCATCGACGCCGCTTTAGCGTTGATCTCCAGCGCGGCCGGCGTGATTGAACCTGGCGTTATCTGCGCCTCGCCCGTGAATTCACGAACTGCAACCAGGTGGTCCTTTCCTTTGAACCACAGCAGCCCGCCGGCAAACGCACGAGCGACGAATTTGCTTTGAGAAGAATCAAGGGCGTAAGTCCGACTGCCCTGATTTCCAACCGTAACCGCGGCCGCGACTAACAGTAATGCCAACAGGCAAGGCTTCGAGATTCGCACAGCTATCCCCCAATCCGTGTTCCGTAAGTCTTTTGCAGTTAACTGCCCGGGGGCGGGAGGGGGAACCCGGATTTTACACCATTGCGACGACGCGTTCCGTCAAAACACCCTTTTCCAGATGTTGCTCGTGCGTCGCAAAACTCGCCGCATGCGGGTCGTGCGTGACCATGATGATTGTTTTGTTCAGATCTTGGTTGAGAGTCTTCAGTATTTGCAGGATCTCTTCACCGGATCGAGCGTCGAGGTTACCTGTCGGTTCGTCGGCGAGAATCAGGTCCGGATCGGTGACGATCGCGCGCGCAATTGCGACGCGCTGTTCCTGTCCACCGGAGAGTTGACGCGGCTGGTGGTCCATGCGGTCGGAAAGCCCTACGAGTTCCAGCGCCGTTTCCACGTTCTTGCGCCGTTGCGCTTTGCTGAGCTTTGTCAGCAGCAGCGGAAGCTCTACGTTTTCGAAAGCGGTGAGTACGGGCACCAGGTTGAACGTCTGAAAGATGTAACCGACATGCGCGTTACGCCATGTTGCCAATCTGACTCTCATTCAGTCCGGCAAGTGAAGTCCCAAGCACTTCGACCGTACCTTCAGTAGCGCGATCGATTCCCGCGAGCAGGTTCAAGAGAGTGGATTTTCCGGAGCCGCTAGGTCCCATCAACGCAAAAAAATCGCCCTGGTGAATATCAATGCTAACGTCATCAAGCGCGACAACCTCAAAATCGTCGCGTACAAAACGTTTACTCACATTGCGAACTCGAACTATTGGTTGGGCCATCTTTTCTCCGTTGTCAGCCGACTAGTCTTCTCTGCGAACTCTGCGTATCTCTGCGTCTCTGCGTTAGGTATTAACGCTACGAATCATTTACCGCAGAGACGCAGAGATACGCAGAGTTCGCGAAGAAGAGCTACTGGATCTTTACGCGATCTCCATCACGCAGTTTGTCAGCGCCGTTAAGTGCCACCGATTCGTTACCACTCAAACCTTCCAAAACCTGATAGTCGTCTCCGACTTCGCCGCCCTGCCGGATCGCACGCTGTTCGACCTTGTTTCCCTTGATCACGAACACGAACGCGCCGTTGTCGATGCGCACTACTGCCTGCTTCGGGACAAGAATCCGACCAGTTGAACTGTTTTGCTTGTTGCCCGAATCGTCAGCCAGAAAGTTGACTCGCGCATTCATCTCCGGTCTGAGTTGCTGGTCAGGATTCTCGACCTTCACTTTGACCTGGATCGTCGACTTCGCGCGATTTGCCTCGGGGGCGATCTCAGCGATGAAACCGCTGTACTTCAGGTTGGGATAGGCTTCGGGAATGATTTCTGCTTTCTGGCCCATCTGCAAACGCGAAAAGTCGGTTTGACTGATGTCCAACTCGACTTGCAAGTCAGTCAGATCCGCCAGATCGACAACCGACGTACGTGCGCCCGAGCCGCCAAAAGCCGAAGGGCTAACCATCTCGCCACGCTCAACAATGCGCTCCAGTACAGTTCCCGAAACAGGCGCCTTGATCTCAGTAGCCGCTATTTGTGTTTGGGCGTATTCGAGTGCGGCCTTCATCTGTTGGACTTCCGCTTCGCCAGCACGGATCTCTTCCGGCCGTGGTCCAATGTCGGTCATCGAGCTCGACTGCTTTGCCGCTTCCACGAGGGCCGCAGCCGTGTCGCGTTCGGCTAAAGCGCGATCCAGTTCCGATTTGGAAGCAACCTGGTCGCGATACAGCCGTTCCGTGCGCTGATACTCCGCTTCCGCAGTCCTTAATCTTGCTTCGGCCTGGAGCACTGCCGCTCTGTCGCGCATCTTTTCCTGCGGTCGGGATCCGGTGCGCAACTGATCGAGACGAGCCTGGGCGGAAGCGAGATTCGCTCGTGCCTGGTTAACCTGCGCGCGAAACTCGATGTCCTCGAGTCTGACAAGAACTTGTCCCTCCTGGACCATGTCGCCCTTTTCAACTCCGATCCAGGCGACGCGTCCCATCACTTTGGCACCGACGGCGATCTTGTGATGAGCCACGACGTAACCCGTCGCTGACAAGATGCTGGTACCGGAAGTCGCACCGGCGCTTTCAACGCGGACAGTCGCTGCTGAAATCGTTTTTGTTCCCGAGAAGAGGAACAAGTATGCGAAAGCCGCGAGCGCGACGAGGGCAGCGATACCGACAAGCAACAACTTGGGTGAACGATTCTTGTTTCCCGGCGTCGGCGCCGGCCCACGATCGATCTTCAAGCTCCTCAATCGTTCGTTGAGGTTCTTTTGATCTTCGTTAGATTGAGGGTTTGTAGCCATTTCTATAAGAACTAAGCACGAAGTGCCTCGACGATCTTTAGCCGAGACGCGCGAATCGACGGCAAAAGCGATCCGACAAAACCGATTATCGCGCCAAAGACTAATGCGATAAGTATCAAATCAGGCGTGACCTTGAAGTTGAAAGCGATCTCGCTGAAGTTGGTCCAGTTCGACGTTCCCGTCGAAACAAAATTCAGCGGCATCGCCAACAAAACTCCGATCACGACACCGACCAACGCAACAGCCACTGATTCCAAAAGGAAGGCGATCAAGATACTTAGCCGCCCAAAACCAAGCACGCGCAACGTCCCGATCTCCTTTGTGCGACGCGCTACCGCAGCGTACATCGTATTCATGCCGGCAAATCCTGCTCCGACCGCCATGATGAAAGAAATAAATACCGCTAGTCCTTTCAGCGCACCCGATGCGACGCCCTGCTGGTCTTCGTAGAATGTGCGTTCCGACAGAGCTTTTAAGTGCAGCTTCGGGTCGTCGGTTATGCGCTTCGATAAAGCCGCGAGCGCATTCGCATCGTTCACGCGCAACAGCACAGAAGAGAACGATTCGCGATTGGTGGTGCTTGCCAGCGAGTTTGCGTCAACCCAGATTTCCGACTCGAACGCCTTGCCGCCAGTTTCGAAGATTCCAACCACCGTGTAGTCCGTCGTTTGGATACGAAACTTGTCGCCGACGTCCAGTCCCTGGAACCGTTCGCTGATTCGTTTCGAAACTACGGCTTCACTCAGACCAGGTTGAAATGTTCGCCCCTGTGTGATCTGAAAGCCTGAATGCAGCTTGAAGGACATTGGACCAACGCCTCTCACCATGACGTTCGATCCCTGGCTCATTCCCTTTCGCGGCTTATAGATAAGCGTGATGATCTCACCAGTGGCGAGCGGCTGATCGCCTTCCTTTACAACACCGTCGAGATACCTGAGGTCGTTGAATTGCTCTCGCGAGACTGAGCTGTTCAACTCTGCGGTGCTGCCCTCACGCACAACAATAACGTTCAAGGGCTCGCCACTGCTGGACAAGGTCATGTCGATGCCGCGGGCCAGCGCCATCACCATCAGGAAGACAGCGACAGTTAGACCAATAGTGAACGCGGTAGCAAGCGTACTTCCCTTGCGCACGATCAGATTTCGCAAATTGTACTTGAGGGGTAGGGCCATTATTCAGCGCTCCGCAACGCGTCCGCTATGGTTAGACCAGTGACCCGGTACGTTGAATAAACCACACTCACAATGCCGACGAGAATCGCTAACACGAAAGCGGCGATCAACGTTTCCGGTTCCGGTACGAAAGAGACGATATTACCCATGGGTATATAGAGACTGATGTCGATTGAGCGGTAGAGCAACGCCGCACCTCCGATTCCGATCGCGGCGCCAACGATCGCCAGCAGTATCGACTCACCAAGAAACAACCCGGCAATTGTGTGCCGCTTGAAACCGATGGCCTTGAGGGTCCCTACTTCCTTGGTCCTTTCACGTACCGTCATCGCCATCGTGTTGCCCATGACGAGAAGCAGCGAGAAAGTGATCGCCGCCATGATGCCGTAAAGAAACTGCTTTACGCCGCCCATCATCGCCTCGAAACTCGCCGCAAACTCCCGTTCGCTCTCAGTCTTAGTTGGCGCATCGGTGTTCACAAACATTGCGTCAACTTCCTGGGAAATGCGAGCCACGTCTTCCGGCGAGTTCGCGAGGGCGGCAAACAGGCCAGCCTTGTCTTTGGCCCATTCAGGCGCCAATTCGCTCAGGTACTCATGATGAAAGAACAAGGTCTTTTCGTCGTTGCCGGCGTAGATGCCCCGCACGATGAATTCGACGTCCTGATTGTAAATTGGACTTTTCAACGTGATCCGTTGCCCGGGTGTGAAGCCGTACAGTATTTGCAGCTTTCTACCCACGATCGCTCCCTGCCTGTCAGCGGCAAATGCCTGCCATTCGGCATCCGGCATCTTCATCTCGGGATAAATCTCCCGCATCCTCCTTGCGTCCACGGCAAAGTTGGCGAAGAAATTCTTTTGCTCCTTGTAAATTCCGCCGAACCAGGTGAACGGCATAACCGCTTTCACTCCCTGCACCGACTGGATGCGCTGGAGATCCCCAATGGGAAGCAGAAACGCGAGCGACACGGAGTGGCGGGTCATCAGTCGCGAAGGATTACCTTCCTGGCTTCCGCGCTCGAGCTCAGTAAGGATTGTTGCAAGAGTAATAATCAAGAAAAGCGAGACGACCAGGCTCGAAACAGTTAGCAGGGTGCGCCGTTTATTGCGCAGGATGTTCTTCAAGATGAGCTTCGCGAATCTCATATGCTCCTCAATGTTCGGGTTCTGAGCGTTTTACGCAATATTAGTTCATTTGGTTCGACTTAGTGGATTTATCTCGGTCACGGCCGTGCGGACACGCGCTGGCTTACCAAATTCCGTCCAGGCGAAGTGCACCTCGTTGCCGCGTCGCGCCATGCGAGGAAAACCGCTCGAACGCGAGATGTCAGTCCTGGCGATTACGGATGCAGGTCCAACGGTGCCGTCAGCCTGAACACGCCGGACTTTGATTTCACCGCCCTGCGCATCGCCTGACAGCCAGCAGACAATCGCGGATCCGTCCGGCAGCAACAACGTATCGACACGTCCAGCATTGGTCCCATCGTCGACTTGAATCGGTTGGCCAAAAGTTGCACCGGCGTCCTGCGAAAACGCGATCTTCACGCGAGGCGTATCGGCAATGCTACTAAACCATGCAACCGCCACTCGCGAACCATCAGCGGCGACAGATGGTCCATTCACCGGACAACCATTGATCTGCCAGTTGTCGGCATAGACCGGTTGCGGACTGGTCCAACTCCCATTGACCTGGCGCACGATGTAGATATCACGCACTTCAGTTGCGGAGCGATCACGATACACGGCGATCGGACCGGCGCTCGTTACCGCCGCCGACGTCTGACAACATTCGCAAACGCGTTCGTCGAGCTGAGTTTCGCCGGCGAGATTTCCGTTGGCGTCGATCGTGGCGTAGCGAAGCGTCATGCTTTCGGGAGCGGGCGCGTGCTCGTCCGTCTCCTTCATGTTCTGCATGTTGCGACCGTCGAGCCATATCGCGCCCAGACGTCCATCAGACAACGGAATCAATGAAACAAAACCATGCTCGGTTTGGGTTTGATCGCGATGTGGAGTGACGGGTTTGGTCCAACTGCGACCGCCGTCTTTGGACGTCGAGATATTGACGTCGTAAGCGTAGGTTCCGGCTCCACTCTTCACCAGCCAATGGGCAGCGAGTGATCCGTCGTTGAGCGCGATCACGGAAGGAAAGTCAGCCCAGTTAACGAACCAGTTGTCGCCTTCGGCAACAGTGCGCGTTTCGCTCCAGCCCTTCGATTCCAACACTGCTGCTCGCAACGCGTAACGTTTCTCGCTGAGTCTTTCCACCCAGCTCAGTATCACATTGCCATTTTGAGTCGGTGTTAATTCTGGTTCACGACTGTCGCCGTCAGTAGGAGACTGCGTTGCTTTGATCGCGAAAGGCTTATTGTCGGTGCGACTACAGCTAACACAGATGAAAGCGATAGCCAGCAACAGGAAGATTTGACGAATCATTGCCCGCATCCATATCACAATTCTGTCAATTCTTTCAAAGTGAAGCTCAAGGAGCACTTCCGTAACACTTGGGTCATATAGTGCGGTCATGGCTTTAAGCGAGGAAGTGGAGACGAAGCTGCGGAAATTCGTTGAGCAATCGACATTCGCAACGTCTGGATCGGTTGTTACGGACCTCGACGGCACAGCGGTGCACGAGTTTCAGGGGAAAGTAGTGATTCCAAAAGAGGTGGAACTCGGACTGATGCACCACTACGAAAGTGGCCGTCCGCTGATCCTCAATTCACTCCGTTTCCCTCTGTCGGTGATACGCACGTTCGGTCAGGACTGGTACAAGCTCTCAAACGCGCCTATTCCGACAGTCACGTTGAACGGCAGCTTGATGGGATTCATAAAGAAGACAACAGAGTCAGAACTTGTCTTTGAAGAAGCAGTCGCATTTCCGCTAACAGCAGACGAGATCCGTGAAGCACTCAGAGGTGTGAAGGGTCTGCTCGACGGCGGGATCAAAAACATTCTCGTCTTCTACTACCCGCGCGACTGGCGTATCGGCGAAGTGATCTGGACGCCAGTGCCAGAGAACATTATCCCCGTTAAGGAGAAATATTTGAGTGCTTCGGCAGTCACAGCAGTTGAATTTCCAAAATTGGAAGAGCAGATGCTGGCGGAAGATGTTTGCATGATCTTCCTGCTCATCGACGCGCCGGAAGATCAACTGATGGCCTACCAGCACACAAAACGCAGCAACTTCATCACGCACAAAGATGTCGATAAGTTGTCGGGCGCGCTCGCAATGGCCGAGGTGTTGGGTGTTGAGTTGCGACAAAGTCTCGGTGCGGGAGACACCGAACTCGACAATTTTCTCGACGGTGTGGGTCTGGCGTCGATCGTCGGCAACAAGGAACTGAAGTTTCGTGGCCAGGTGGAAACTGTACGACTGAAAAACTCTCACGAACTCGGCGACCTGCTGTTTCAGGCCGCGGCTCTGGCCGCAGGTAATGCCCATGCCTGAGAAACGCGATCCCCCTTCCGAGATCCGTTACTACCGGGGCCTGGCAAAAAAGATCGTGGAGCGCTATTTCGAAACGCCGGCGACGCGGATCGTTTATCGATCATCCGGCCGGACCAACTACGTCTTCGCGATCAATCACGTCGAGGGCCAATTTGTAATCCGCATCAGTCCCGAGCCCGATCGGATCGACGCGTTTCGAAAAGAGTGGTGGGCGGCGCAGGAGGTGCGAAAGGCCGGCGTTCCGAGTCCTGAGATTCTTGCCGTCGGTAATGACGTTGGTTCTGAGCCTTACATGATCATGAGGCTCGTAACTGGTTCAGAAGCAACTCACCATTCGAAAAGGCGACGCATCATTAACGAAGTGGGCCGGTTTGCAGCGATCATCAACTCGATTAAGACAAACGGTTTCGGCGCTAACTTCGACTGGAACTCTGAGTCGTCGCAGAAAATCACGACCTGGAGTGAGTATCTCGATCAGGAATACAAAGTCGCGCAACGTCTCGAGTTTTTCGCGGCGCAAAAACTTCTTCCGCAATCAGAATTGAACAAGTTGTCGGAAATAATCGAAGAGACGAAGAAGGCGGAGATCACACCGTCTCTGAATCACAGCGACTTACGTTTGAAAAACGTGATCGTCGACGACGATGGACATATAACGTCGATTATCGATTGGGAAGAGTGCGTTTCGATCATCGCGCCGCAGTGGGAACTCTCGCTTGCCCTCCACGATCTGTCGATCGACGATAAGCACGCATTCATCGACGGCTACGGCATGCGTCCTGAGGAAGTGCAGCGGATCGCGCCATTAATTAAGGCCTTTAACATACTCAACTATCACGGCGCCGCAGTTTCAGCCATTGAAGAGAACGATGATTCGAAGTTAGCGGAGATAAAACTGCGATTGAATGGAGCGCTCGATCTGTTTTCCCTCGCGTGTTAGCGCGGCATCACGCATGACGAAATCGACAGCGTTAAGCAGTATCTCCGGGTCAAAAACACCTGAGGCGCTGGTCCATACCCCAGTTTTAGCGTTGCCGACGAAAGTTGACGGCATGTGCATTTCAGCACCGGCACGGTTACCGGTGAAGGGTATCAACAGTTTGTTCAACTCGGCTTCTTTACCGGTTACGAGAGTCCATCCCGACTGAACGTCGTAGCGTTTGCCCCACGATTTGAGTCTCGCGACATCATCACGCGCGGGATCGATCGTGACTGAGATCAGAAAAACGGACTGCCCGAGCCGGTCGCCCAGTAACGACTGAAGCTTCGAAAACGTCTTTCCCTGCATGGTGCAACTGTACGTGCAACTCGTGTAGAAGAAACTGAGCACTACCACTTTGTCTTTGATCAGATCGGAGTAGAAACGGATCTTTCGTCCATCCTGATCCTGCACGTCGAGATCAGGAATCTTCACTTTACCAACACCCTCGATCTCTACTTCGACTATGGGCGTGGCCCGCTGTTTTTGCGCACCGGCCACGCCACACAGAAGGCTACACAAAAGAAACAGGACCAACACCGCGCTTTGGATGATACGCGTGTTACACATTGCTCTTACCTGAATCTGACGTCAGCAAAAGCGTTATTCGTGTTTGGAATGTTCGGGAAAGTACCCGCAAACGTTCCTTGTAACGAACGCCACGCAACCAACGGCCCGCTCGTGATCGGACTGGGAATACCACTCAACGTTTTTGCGGCGACGTTTTGTATGCTGTAACTGACTCGATACCTGGTGTTAGCTGTGATTGACAGGGGCGTTTGTAGTTGCGCTTCCTGCCACCCTGACGCGGTCTCGTTAGTGAAGACGACTGATGCCAACAGCAAACCGTTAGTAGCCCAGATACGTCCGAAGCGATTACCGGGCGTCGGCTCACCCGGCGCTTTCCAGAATCGAATATGCGTGATCTGGCCATTCACAGAAGACGAGAATTCGACAGCGTGTTCCATTGGCGTTGCGCTATTTTCAAACGTCTGCGGCGTCGCCGTCGGGAAGAGGTGCTGATTCTGCACCCGGATGATGCTCGACACTGAAGGCACGCCGTTGTTCAGGACAAACAACATGTAATGACCGGGAGGGAGCTTGTTGGGCGACGTCGGGATCGTCACATTTATCCCGCCCGCGACTGGAACAGGATCCACCGTGACTAGCCGCTGGTCCTGGTTGGTCCCGTGTGTCACCGAAGGAAGCCGTACGAGACTCACTTTGGGTTGCAATCCCGCGCCGGTGGTCCCTACAAAGAAGGTCTCTCCATAAGTAGCACTCGTTGGAGCAGACGTGATCGCCGGCCGTGCGGCCGGATTTCCATTAGAGTCGAACAGGTATGGCGGCGAAAAGATCTCTACGTCGAAGTGACCGACGAGTCGCGCCCAATCCTGGTTCACGTCGGTAATCGGCGCGCCAAATGCGCCAATTTCGCCAACGCCGCGGGGAAATCCGCCACCGCCAACGAGAACGCGCCCGTCAGGCAAGAGGGCCGCGACCGAGTGATAAGCGCGAACTTCTTGATGCTTATTCATAGTGGTCCATTTTCCTGTCTGCGGATCCCACAATTCCGGGTTCAAGACCTGACCGCCAGAGCAGGTCATGACTCCAGTATTGGGGTCGACAGTCTGGAGGTTGATGCTACCGGGACAAGCAACACCACCGGAAACAAGCACTTTACCGTCGGGCAAGAGTGTCGCCGTGTGATAAACCCTCGGGAATTTCATCGACTCACGAACCGTCCAGACCGGCGAGGGCAGCGCTAGATTTATCGACTCGACATCGGACACGGGAGCAAAGGTGTTGCCGAACCCGCCTATCAACATCACAGTGTCGTCGGTATACATCGCCGAAGATCCCATCGCATGCGGTTTCACCGTGCTTGGCAGGCTGGACCACGAATTCGTTGCGGGATCAAACAACCGGCTTAGACGGTCAGCAGTGCTGCCACTGAGAAATCCTGTCTGGGCCTGGAAGATCTTGCCGTTATTCAAAAGGTGCAGGAATGGGTACTGACTTAGGACGTTGCCGGGGGGCGCCAACAGATCCTTAAGACCCCCTCCCTGCACAGGGGTGTAACTCTGAGGGATGTTGTTAGTAGGCCTGCTTGGGTTCGGAGGCGCCGGCGCATTTGGATCGTATGGATTGAATGGAGGCGGAGGCTCATTGGACTGATAGCTGCCCGCCATGATCACCGGTTCGCCCGTGTTGGCGGTTACGTTGTATGGATACCAGCGGCCGTTGTTCATCACCGGACCCGCGGTCCAGGTATTGGTGTCGTAGTTGAAGATGTTGGTATGAGCCTCGCCGGCGCCGTCGTAGTGGGCGCTTCTGTGTCCTCCGGTCACGAATAGATTTCCGTCCGGCAGGAACGAGTGACCGGAGCAGAACAAGTTTGTCGTTGTGTTGTGGACAGGCAGATGCTCGTCGGTAGTCATGTTCCACACATAAGCATCGCTGCTACCGCCTTTCTGTTTTACCACTCCAGCATTGTTGACGAGCATGTCGCGACTCCAGTACAGGATGCGTTTATCCGGCAAGACGCTCAGATGTACAGCAGCAAGCTGCAGCCATTGCCTTGGAGCAAACTCACCGCCCGTCGCCCTGCTCGTGTTGAGATACAACGGACCAGCACTGCTGCTGCTTCCGCGAGTAGATCTCACTTGCAGTTCCTGAACATGGACCGCCTTAACGATCGTAACGCCGGGAGTCAAAGTAGGATCGGTATACGCAGGGTTAGGTATGCTGAGCGCCGCCAGCGCCTGGCCCAAACTGTTGCGCAGGTCCTGCACATGGACGGCGCTGACAGTCTGACCGGTCAGGTTTACCGGCAAGAGCGTAAGTTCGGGCAGGTGAGCGACTCGGCGAATCGCATTGACGGCCACGCGCACATCATGAAGATGGCTCGCTTTGATAGTTTGGCCCAGCAAATTGCTGAACTCGAACGCGATTGCAGTGCCTACCGCCATGTTGCTCGGGTCAGACTTTTCGCCGGTGGTGAAGTTTATTGCGCGCACGCGGTAGACGTATGCCTTCTGAGTGGTGACTCCGATGTCGGTGAACGTGTTACCGCTCGGAAAATCGATGTTCTTGAATGGACCAGACATATTGTCGGCCCGTTCAATCGCATACTCCTCTGCACCGAAGGGCGCGGTCCAGCTAAGACTGATGCTGGTGTTCGTCGTGGCTGTTACCGTTAGCACAGGTGGATTGAGGAAAATCGGCGCGACGCTTTGAACGGAAGATGGCGCGCCGATAGCAATGATGATCAGCGCTGTAACCAACGCGCCGAGCATCCAACGCTTGTGAATAAGAAACACGGATGTCTTCATGATTGCCTCCGGAAAAGCGACTGCCTCAGAAACGCGTTAACCTTCGTTACTGCAGACTCAGCAGCACGAGAATCTTTCCCGTACCACTGGCCAACGGCTCGAGTGCTTTCCCGATCAATGTTCCTGGCCGGTGAAGGCGAGCACCGCCAATTTCAACCGGCATAGACTTCATCGCGAAGCCCTCACGATCGCTCGTGACCAGCAGGTCGCCGATCTGGATTGGACCATCTGTCGCGTCAACGTTCACGAGCACGCGGCCAGTTGTCGCGACCAGCACTTTGTCGTCGCCTTTTTCGCCAAGCGTGATTCCCGGTTGGGCCGAGATCACGCCGGCAACACGCGTGTCGTAGCTCTTGTTTGAAGAAATGACCTGGTTTGATTTGTTTGCGTTGAGAACTACCACCGTTCCGGCGGCAAGTTGTTCTTCGGCGGGCACCCATTCGGCGACGTCCTGATACTTCGCTGCGATGTTGCCGTCAACAACCAGATTGCCCGTGATTCTGCCGCTGCCCTGCACATGAAGTTTGGAACTCGGAGTGGCCGTACCGACACCGAGATTACCGGCGCCGAGGGATACTAGTACGTTGCCGGAGTTGACATCACCTACGATCACGCGCGATGTCGGCTTGCCGCCACGAATGTACGTGTCTTCAGTACCGTCACCATTAAAGTTGAAATGACTTGAGAAATTCGTGCCGGTAAAAGCCGCCGTACCGCCTGGCGCGATGCCCAACACCTGTAACTTGGCGCCCGGCGCGCTGGTACCGATGCCGACATTGCCGCTTGATGTAAAGCGCGTGCTCTCGAAGAGTGCTCCCGCACTGCGCAAGCCAATGACAAAATCACCCGCCGTTGCTCCGGGCGTATTATTGGTGGAGATTGATACGAGCCTCACTCGCGTCTGTTGATTCCCACCGCTGTCGAACGCTCCGAGATTGATCTCCATCGCGTTATTAAGGGTTGCATTTGTGTTATAGAAACGGATTCGTGACGGGGTGGTTCCACCGGGCGTGTAGACCGCTGCTGAGTTGGTAGCGAAATCGAGGGCAGAAGCCGAAGCGCCAGGATTAATGGTTGTCGGCCCAATACTGATAGAGCCGTCCGCGAAGATTCGCATGCGGTCGACGTTGTTGGTCGAAAAGAAGAGTGGATCCGCAGTCGTCGTTCCGAATTCAGCACCGGGAATCGTCGGGTGTCCGCGCAGAATGCCGCGACTGCTATTGGCGCCGAACATCTCGAGAAACTCACCATTCGCCAAAGTAATGTTGGCGAAATTGAAACTGAAGTTGACGTTCGACCGTGTCGTCGCGTTGTTGGTGTTCGACGAAGAACTGGATTCGTCACCATCTTTTTGCTGCGCAACGATGCTGTAAGAGCAACTGAGGAGAATTACGATCAGGACCAGAATGCTCTTAGCCGAAAGTGTGAACCGACTGCTCTGTTGATGCGTTCTCATCTTCTACCTCTTTCTCAATCCGCTCATTGGAGGACTTCGTGATCATGCTGTAGTGGAGAAGCGCCGGAGGAAGTTTTCTTTACTGGAAGAGGGACTCGACTTATAATCCGCCCCTCCCCAAATTCACCAACCGCCCACTTACCTGCGCTCTGCTCATCAAGTTCACGGTAAACGTATGCGGAGTCCCTCATGTCTGTCCTTAGTAAGATCCAAAAAAAATCTAAAAGAATTCCTAAGGATGCTGTTTCGACGACGACCTCGCTCGAACGAAACTGCGTCTATCACTTTGGTCCATTCAGTCTTAACCACGTTGAGCGACTGTTGTTGCGCGATGGTCAACCAGTGCACCTGGCGCCGAAAGCATTCGATGTGTTGCTCGTGTTGATTCAGAGCAAAGGTTGTCTCGTTACTAAAGAGCGACTAATGAGAGAAGTGTGGCCGGAGGTGTTTGTCGAAGAGGCAAACCTCAGCGTCAACATCGCGAGTCTGAGAAAGGCCCTCGACGAAGGTGAAGCGGAAGCACAATGGATCGAAACGGTACCTAAACAAGGCTACCGTTTTCTTCCCGCCGTTTCGGAGAGTGGTTGTGACGAGACGTTGGAACGACCACATCTCGTCGGTGGCTGTCATGACGCAATCCAGTCGCTGGCTGTGTTGCGGTTTGCGAACGAAGGCTGTGGTCCAGCCGGAGAATATCTTTCCGCGGGACTCGCTGAAAGCATCACGAACACTCTTTCGCACTCGCGCGGTTTGCGAGTGATGGGCCGGCACACGGTTGACACCTGTCATCAATGTCACATCGATCCGCGCACCGTGGGGCTCAAACTGGGTGTTCGCTCAGTCTTGATCGGAAGAATTCTCCGGTTAGGTGATCGTCTGATCGTTAGAACCGAGTTGATCGACGTGAGGGACGGATGGCAAGTGTGGGGCGAGCAATATCACGCCGAGCTTTCAGACATCCTGAGTGTTCAGGAGGAGCTTACCGCGGCGATATCGGAACGCGTGAGAATTACACTGTCTCTGGAACCGGTCACTGGTCCACAACCACTGCCGAAGCGCGCGACGTCAGCTTCGTAGTATTCTTAGAGTTCACTCAAGGAGGCTTTGGTGGACTTTAAACAGCTAATCGACACTACGGCGTTGCGCTCGGTAATTCTGATTCGGATTGTGGTTGGGTGGGTGTTCTTTTCGGAAGGCATTCAGAAGTTTTTATATCCCGCCGAGAATGGCGCCGGAAGATTTGCACGAATAGGAATTCCTTCACCGGATGTGATGGGACCGTTTGTCGGTGTCGTCGAGATAGTGTGTGGTGCGTTGATCCTGATCGGCCTGCTGACCCGGTTCGCCGCGATTCCACTAATCATCAACATGCTGGTCGCTATAGTTTCGACGAAGGTTCCGATCCTGCTGGGTCATGGATTCTGGGGATTCAGTCTTCGGACTCTTCCGTACTACGGCTTCTGGGGCATGTCGCATGAAGCGCGCACGGATTTTGCGATGTTGCTCTGTTCGATATTTCTGCTGATCGTCGGCGGCGGGCTGTGGTCCATCGATGCGCGGCTTTCCTCGGATCGGGCGCGTGCGCTACGCAGGTGATCGATCAATGCTGCTGGCGTTTGAGAGTGGGAAGTCCGATACCGTGTGAGACGGGAAACGCATTGCCGTCCGTTCTCTTGAGAACTAAGAACACACCATCCCACAGCATCAACATCTTTTTCTTTTCTTGACTTCGCAACGGCGAGAACGATCGGCCTTGGGGTTATTCATCCCGGACATCTTCGTTATCGGCGGCTTCGGTGGTCCGGCCAAAATTGACTGGGCCAACTTCAAATGGGCCATCAAGCGTATTTCCGGTCGCTCGAATTGTGACGCTAAAGTGACGGCGCGGTCAAAATCAGACCATGCAAAAGCATCCCGCGCTTTCGCGACAACATTGTCAAGAATCTCTCCGACGCTGCCGTTGGCTGACATGTTCCACTCACCATCTCGAAGATAGCTTGTATCGTAGCCGTCCAATTTCACCGCAACCTCGACAAGTTCATTCAATTTCGGAAGTAACGATTCCATGATTGCGAATCCACGATCGTTTTTCTGCTGACAATACACCAACGCCAAACCGAGGCGTGCTTGCGTCTGTTCCTTGCCCGGCTTTAGCGTGTCGATAAGCTCCCGTGCCTGGTCCAGCAACTTCATCCCGGCCTTTTGATCAATCGCGCCGACCTGGCTGGCCAAACCCAGCAGATACAAAACTCGCGTTCTGCTCTCTTGAATCGTTTCAAGTCTCGACTGGATCTCCGCCAACTTTTCTTCGGTTACAGTGTTCCGCTTTTTCATGTCCTTCGACCTGGCCCATGAACATTTGCCGCTTGTCAGGATCATTACCTGCAAAACGATCGATCAATCCTTGCATCCTGTCAGTGTCGCCGGCGGCCATCGCAGAGAAGATTGCCTGCTGGTAAAGGCCGTCCCTGGCCGGCGGATACTTCGCTGCGAGTGCCTCAACCTCGTCGTAAGCACGTTCCTGCAATAGCTCCTGCGCTTCCTCATAAACCACAGCGAAGCTCCATGACTCCATCCCCTCGATTGACCACGGCTTTAACCTGGCAATGCGGGAATCGTACTTCTCTGCGGTGGCGAGAATTGTGGCCGCCCACCGACAAAACTCGGCACCCTCTTCTTCCTCTTCGGAAGGTTTCTTTCCGCATCCGCGCTCTAAAGCCGTAGTGACAATAAGGCCGATAAGCTCTCGATAGGTTGACACATCGACGTCTGGTGGTTCGTAACTGCGCACGAGCATTTGCACAAACTGTCGATTGTTCCAAGCCTCCGCGAAGTCCGCATGGGGAAGTTTTTCGACGATCTCTTTATAAAGGATGTTGGCTTGTTCTTTGTGCTTCCGGTTCAGTCTACTTAGCACCCTGAGAACGTCCGAGTTCAAGCTCTGCTTCAGCGATTGACGGCCGAGCTTTAGCGCAACGTCAGGATTGTCCGCCGCGATCTGCTTCGCCAAACGCAACTCGAGAGTCTGTTCATTTTGGCGAAATCGTATGGCTCCTGTTTCTCAAAAACGGGCTCCGTGACTTTCAGAAAGTCGTACGCGGCCTGGCCGTCGTACTTCGCGATCCGCTGGATTGTGTCGGTTCGCAACTTAAGGAAGACGTTAAACCTTTCGTCGTAACGTTTGTCGCCGTCGCGTCTTTGCAGTTCTGTCTTGATGTCTTCCTGGACCACACGCAACAGTGCGCGCGCTCGTTCTTCGTCGTGTTTCCAAAGCGACTCGACGATGTTTGAACCCATACGCGCGCGGTTTTCCGCTGATTGCAATGTGCCTAGCTGCCCGGCTACAGAATCGATGAGCTTGAAGGCTTTTTCACGTAGGGCCGCGATCTCTTCCTTATTCGGCGCCGATTTGTTTGCCTGAGCGTGTGCGTAACCTGAAATGGTGAAGAAAAGAGCAAGGGCAAGGATGAGTCTGAATAACGATCTGTGGGAGCGATTCATCGGGCCTCCTTGTTCGAACTATACGCTCGCGTGCTGGTTATCAAAAGAACTGACGCGGCGATCAACAGCGGCGACGAGTAAACGCCAGGCATGAAATATCCAAAGTAGATCGAACCGGCGATGTGAAGCAATCCGTTGAGCAACATGAAGCCGGCGAATACGTGCGAGATCGGGCGCATGGCCCAACGGCCTCGCCAAACAAAGCAGGACGAGGCTGCAAGCAAAACGACGGCGAAGATCAGCAACGCCAACCAAATCTCAAAGACGAAGGCCGGCAATGGTAACCACGGATATTTCGCCCGCATCGATATCACGGCCGGATTGTAAAGCGCCAGAAAATCACCGAGCCTCCGGCGACCGAGCCCGACGGGCCGCGGGCGGCGGCGGCGCTCCCTCCCCCCCCAGTTGAGCGTGGAGGAGCGGCGCCGGCGCGGGCAGACGCTTCGGGAGACGCTCCCCCGGCGGGCGCACGCGGCGTGGCGCGCCCCGGCCGACCGCCGGAGCCCGGTCGACGTCCTCGAGGCGCAGGACGCCGGCCGGCTCCCGGACCTCGTCCCCCTCCGCTACGGGCGGATGCTCGCGTCGCCGCTCGCCTTCTTCCGCGGCGCCGCCGCCGTGATGGCGATGGACCTGGCCGCGCTGCCGAGGACGCCGCTGACGGTGCAGCTCTGCGGCGACGCCCACCTCATGAACTTCGGGGTGTTCGCCTCGCCGGAGCGCGCGCTCCTGTTCGACATCAACGACTTCGACGAGACGCTGCCGGGCCCGTTCGAGTGGGACCTCAAGCGCCTCGCCGCCAGCTTCGTGCTCGCCGGGCGGGCCAACGGCTTCCCCCCGGCCGAGTGCCGCGCGGCCGCGCGCGGCGCCGCGGCGTACCGCGGCGCGATCCGGCGCGCGGCCGGGATGGGGACGCTCGCGGTCTGGTACGCGCACGTGACGGTCGACGACGTGACCAGCGTGCTGCGCTCCGCCCGGGCCCGGCGCACCGTCGCGCGCGCGATCCGCAGGGCGCGGAGCCACACCAGCCTGAAGGCCCTCGACACCCTGACCCGGGTGGTCGACGGCCGGCGCGTGATCGTCGACGATCCGCCGCTGATCGAGCACCTGCCGACCGAGTCCGACGGCGCCGACATCGCCGACCTCGTCCGCCGGGGGCTCGCCGCGTACCGGCGCAGCCTGGCGCCCGACCGGCGCCACCTGTTCGACCACCTCCGGCCGCTCGACCTCGCCCGCAAGGTGGTCGGCGTCGGCAGCGTCGGGACGCGCTGCTACATCCTCGTGCTGCAGGGCCGGGCGAGCGACGATCCGCTGTTCCTGCAGATCAAGGAGGCCCGCCCGTCGGTGCTCGAGCCGTACCTCGGGCGCAGCCCGTACCGGCGACCACGGCGAGCGCGTGGTGGTCGGGCAGCGCTGGATGCAGGCGGCGTCCGACATCTTCCTCGGCTGGTTCCGCGGGCCGGAGGGGCGGCACTACTACGTGCGCCAGCTGGAGGACCTGAAGGGCTCGCTGGCGGTCGAGTCGGTCGTGCCGACGGGCCTGCTCCTGTACGCCCAGGTGTGCGGGCGGACGCTCGCCCGCGCCCACGCCCGCTCCGGCGACAGCCTCCAGATCGCCGGCTACCTCGGGGCGAGCCCCCGCTTCGACGAGGCGCTGGCCAGCTTCGGCGAGGCCTACGCCGACCAGACCGAGCGCGACCACCGCGAGCTCGTGGCCGCGCACGCGAGCGGACGGATCCGGGCCGTCCTGGGGAGGTGACGGGAGGCCGACGCCGGGCGGCGCTCGCGGGGTCACTCGCGGGCGTCTCAGCGACCGGGGGGCAGGCCCCGGTGGCGGCCGACGGGGCATGCGGTTGCGCGGACGAGTGGCAGGATGGCGCACCGCGGCCGGCGGTGCCCCGTACCTGGTGGGTGGGGCCACCCCGGTTGACACCCACCGGGATAATCGGAGCGCGGGTGGTTGCTCTGAGGCGGGGGGCAGTTCGCCAGATCTTGGACGTGCTGCGCTTGCGGTGGGCTCGGGCCGGCGCGCTCACCGTGCTGATCGTGACGCTCGGCGTGCTCAACCCTCCCGGCGGCCGCCGCGGCGGCCGCCGCCGGGCCGCCCGCGCAGGTGCTCGTCGTCTCCTCCGAGTCGCTCGACCTGCCGTCGCTGGCGCTGGTCGATCGCGGCCTGCGGGCCACCTTCGGCACCGCTCCGGGCGGCCGGCCCGACGTGTACACGGAGGTCCTGGACACGGTCCGGTTCCCGGACTCCGGCTTCCAGCGGGAGCAGGCGGCCTGGCTGCAGCGCAAGTACGCCGGCCGGCGGCTGGACCTGATCGTCGTCCTGGGGGCGCCGGCCCTGCGCCTCGTGGCCGCGCCGGGCGGCGATCCGGCCGCCCGCCCCTTCCCCGGGGCCCCCGTCGTCTTCGGCCTCATCGGCCCGGACCAGGTGGCGGCGGCGCCGGCGGCGGACGTGACCGGCGTCTGGCTCACCTACGACTTCGCCCCCACCATGGAGGCCCTCCTGCGCCTGCAGCCGGGCGCGCGGGAGGTGGTCGTCGTCGCCGGCAGCGGGAGCTACGACGCGTACGTGACCGACCTGGCCCGGCGGCAGCTCGCCCCGTACGGCGACCGCGTGCGCCTCACCTACCTGAACGACCTGGCCTTCCCGGAGCAGCTGGTGCGGGTGGCGGCCCTCCCGCCGGACGCCGCCGTCTTCCTCCTGAGCATGACCCGGGACGTGGCCGGCGGGCAGTTCGTCTCCGCCGAGGCGAGCGGGCAGGTCGCCGCCGCCGCCGGCGCGCCCGTCTACGCGCCGTTCGACGTCTACCTGGGGCGGGGCATCGTCGGGGGCGCGGTGATCCACTACGAGCTGCAGGGCGCCGAGATCGCCGGCCTGGCGGGGCAGGTGCTGGCCGGCGCGCCGGGCGCGGCCCTCCCCCCAGCCCGGGCCGGGACGAACCCGTACGTCTTCGACTGGCGCCAGCTGCGCCGCTGGGGGCTGCGCGAGGACCGCCTGCCGCCCGGCAGCGAGGTGCGGTTCAAGGAGCTCTCGGTCTGGGAGCGCTACCGCGCCCCGATCGCCGGGGCCGCGGGGCTGGTGGTCGTGGAGACGGCGCTGATCGCGGCCCTGCTCACGGAGCGCCACCGCCGCCGGCAGGCGCAGGCGGCCGAGCGGGCCGCGCAGGGCCAGCGCCTCGCGCTGGCCCAGGAGCTGACGCACCTCAGCCGCGTCGCCACGGTGGGGGAGCTCGGCGCGTCGCTCGCCCACGAGCTGACCCAGCCGCTGGCCGCCATCCGGGCCAACGCCGAGGCCGGCCGGCGGTTCCTGGCCGCGCCGGGGGCCGGCGGCCCCGACCTCGACGAGGTGGACGCCATCCTGGCCGACATCGGCGCCGACGACGAGCGGGCGGCGGCCGTCATCGCCCGCCTGCGGGCGCTGCTCCGGCAAGGAGCCGGCGGAGCGCCGGCCGCTCGACCTCAGCGGGGCCGTGGCCGAGACGGCCACGCTGGTGGCCCCCGACGCGGCGCGGCGCGGGGTGGCCATCGACCTCGACCTGGCGCCCGATCTGCCCCCGGTGCTCGGCGACCGGGTGCAATTGCAGCAGGTGGTGCTCAACCTCCTGCTCAACGGCCTCGAGCGCCGCCGCCGGCCCCGCGCCGCCGGGCGGCCCGCGGGGGTCGCTCGCCGTGCGGACGCGCCGCGGCCGCCGCCGCACGCGGGGGCCGGTGGTCCCGTGGGGGAGGTCGTGGAGGTGGTCGTGCGGGACAGCGGGCCGGGGCTCGACCCGGAGACGGCCGGGCCGCCTGTTCGAGCCGTTCTACACCACCAAACCCGACGGCCTGGGGATGGGCCTGGCCATCGAGCCGCACCATCGCCGAAGCCCACGGCGGCCGGTTGCGCGCCGAGAATCACCCCACCGGCGGGGCGGAGTTCACCCTCACCCTCCCGGCCGTCGCTCCGCTCACCCCGGCGGGCCCTCGCCCCGCGGCGCCGCCCCGCCGGCGCGGCGGGGAGCGGTCGCGGGCACCGCCGGTGACGCCCACGGACGGCGCCGACCCCGTCGTCTGCCTGGTCGACGACGACGCGTCGGTTCGCCGGGCGCTGGAACGGCTGCTGCGGGCCGGGGGCTACCGCACGGCGACCTTCGCCAGCGCCGGCGAGTTCTTGCAGTACGCCCGGCGCGCCGGCCCCGAAGTGGTCGGCTGTCTGGTGCTCGACGTGCAGCTGCCGGGGCTGAGCGGCCTCGACCTGCAGCCGGCGCTGGCGGAGGCCGGGCTCGACCTGCCCATCGTCTTCATCACCGGGCACGGCGACATCCCGATGAGCGTGCGGGCGATGAAGGCCGGTGCGGTGGACTTCCTGCCCAAGCCGGTCGCCGCCGACGCCCTCCTGGAGGCCGTCGGGCAGGCCCTCGCCCGGGGCGCCCGCGCCCGCGCCGGCCAGGACGAGCGCCGCGAGGCGCGCCGCCGCCTGGATACGCTCACCCCGCGGGAGCGCGAGGTGCTGTCCCTGGTCACCACCGGCCGGCTGAACAAGCAGATCGCCGCCGCGCTCGGCATCAGCCTGAAGACGGTCAAGGTGCACCGGGCGCGGGCGCTGGAGAAGCTCGGCGCCGCGTCCGTGGCCGAGGCCGTGCGGACGGTCGACCGGGCCGGCGGCGCCGGCGAGCCGGACGCGGCGCCGACCGCCCGGCGGCGCCGAGCTGACGCCGGCGGCGCCGTGGCGCGGCGGCGCGGCGCGCGGTGCCCCCGACGGGCGCGTAGGTCCAAGGTCCAATACCGAGCGCCTCCTGAGGGGAGTACGGTGTCCGGCAGGGACCTGGCCACGTCGGCGGGGGCGCCGCCGGCGCGACGCTGCGAGCGCGGCGGGGACGCACGACCAGAAGCGGAAAGTGAGGCCTCCCGGTGATCACGGCGCACGCGCGATCGGGTACGAGGAGCGACCGCCCGCGGGCCAGCACCGCCGCGGGTCGCGGCGGGGGCCGGCGGCGAGCTGCGCGTCCGGCTGTGCGGCGTCCCGGAGGTCCGCCTCGGCGGGCAGCCGGCGACGCCCCGGCGCCGCAGCGCGATGGCGTTACTGGCGTACCTCGCAGTGACCGGGCGGGCGCACCGCCGGGAGACGCTGGCGGCGCTGCTCTCGGACGACGGTGACGACCAGGCGGCGCGCCTGCTGTGCAACTCGCTGTACGAGGTGCGCGGGGCCATCGGCGACCACCTGCTCGTCACGCCCCAGGAGATCGGCCTTGACCCGGCCCGCGCCGCGGTGGCTGGACGTCGCCGACTTCCGCACCGCGCTCGGCGCCGCGCTCGACGCCGGCGGCGTCGCCGAGATCGAGGCGGCGTTGCGCCTGTACCAGGAGGAGTTCCTCGCCGGCCTCGCGCTGCGGGACGCGCCGGCGTTCGAGGCCTGGCTGCTGCAGCAGCGCGAGGAGCTGCTCCTGCTCACCGTGCGGGGCCTCCAGGCCGTGGTCGACCACCGCGTGCGGTACGGCCCGCCGGAGGCAGGGATCGCGGCCGGCGCGGCGCCTGCTGGCCCTGGAGCCGTGGCGGGAGGAGGCGCACCGGCAACTGATGGTGCTCCTGGCCCGGACCGGGCGGCGCAGCACCGCCCTCAAGCAGTTCGAGGTCTGTCGGCGGATACTGGCCGAGGAGCTCGCGACGGCGCCGGAGCCGGCGACGGCCGAGCTGGCGGCGCGGCTGCGGGCCGGGCCGCGGGCGGTGCCGCACAACCTGCCGCCCGAGCCGGTGCCCTTCGTCGGCCGGGAAGCGGAGCTGGCCCTGCTCGCCGCGCGCCTGGCCGACCCGGACACCCGCGTGCTCAGCCTGGCCGGGCTGGGGGGCAGCGGCGAAGTCCCGGTTGGCGCTGGAGGCCGCCCGCCGCCTCGTCGATCCGGGCAGCGCAATCGACGAGCCCCCGTTCCGCGACGGGGTCTTCGTGGTGCCTCTGGCCGACGTCGCTCCCGGGGAGACCGAGGACGAGGCGGCCCGCGGGATCGCCCTGGCCGTCGCCGGCGTGCTGGGGATCGCCCTCCCCGGGGAGGGCGATCCCGTGCCGGCCCTGGCCGCGGCGCTGCGCGACCGGGCGCTGCTGCTGGTGCTGGACGACTTCGAGCACCTGGTCGACGCCGGGGCCGTCCTGTGGGCGCTCGTCCGCGGGGCGCCGGGGCTGAAGCTGGTGGTCACGTCCCGGGTGCGGCTGCGCCTCCTGGGCGCGTGGGAGCTGGTGGTCGGCGGCCTGCCCCTCCCTGGCGGGCCGGACGATCTGGAGGGGGCGGGAGCGAGCGCCCTCTTCCTGCAACAGGCCGGGGGCGCCGCGGGGCGCCTGGCCCCGGCCGCGCTCGGCGCCGCCGACCGGGACGGCGTCGTCCGCCTCTGCCGTCTGGCCGGGGGGCAGCCGCTGCCTCTGCTGCTCGCGGCGGCCTGGTACCCCCTGCTGTCCCCGGCGGAGATCGCCGCCGAGTTGGAGGCGGCGGTGGACGTCCCGGGGGCGCCGCTGCGGGGGCTGCCGGCGCGCCAGCGCCGCGTCGGCGACGTCCTGGACGCCGCCTGGGGCGCAGCTCCGGCGGCCGACCAGGCGGTGCTGCGCTGGCTGCCGCTGTTCCCGGCAGGCTTCACCCGCCGGCGGCGCAGGGCGTGCTCGGGGCCACCCCCCAGCAACTGCGCGCGCTCCAGGACGCCTTCCTGGTCTCGGCCGGGGACGGCGGGCGCTACGAGCTGCCCGAGCTCGTCCGGTGCTACGCCACCCGCCGAGCAGGCGGGGCGGCCGGCGGAGCGGGCGCGCGCGGAGGTCCGCTTCGCCGCCTTCTTCGCCGACTTCGTCCAGGAGAGGGCGCTGGCGTTGCCCCGCTCGCGGCCGGGCGCTCGCTGCAGCTCGGGGTGGGAGCAGGCCAACATCCTGGAAGCCTGGGAGCGGGCCGGGGCGCACGCGCAGCCCGAGCTCCTGGACCGCCTGCGCCCCGGCCTGCACCGTTTCCCGCGGCCCCAGGAGGCCACGATCCCGCCGGGCCGCGGGCGGAGCGCTCGCGCTCCAGACCCTGTCGGGCGCGCGCAGCGCCGGACCGGGCGAGCGGGAGCAGATCGGTGCGGCGCCCTGAGCCGGGCCACCCGCCGGGCTGCCCGGGGCGGAACGAGCCGGTGCCCGCGGAGTGTGTGCTCCCGAGCGGGCAGCGGCCGTCCCGGAGCGGGCGCGGACTGTCCGGGGGCTACCGACCGGACGCCCGAAGGAACCCTGGCCGGCGGCCCGACGTCGGTGGCCGTCGTCGACGACGATCCGGGCGAATCCGCACGGCCCTGGGGCGCCTGCTGCGGTCGGCCGGGCACGCGCCCCAGCTGTTCCCGTCGGCCGAGGCGTTCCTGGGCCGCCCGGGTCAGGACCGCCCCGCTTGCCTGGTGCTCGACATGGACCTCCCGGGGCGAGCGGGTTCGAACTCATGCGGGCGCTCGCAGCCGCCGGCCGCCCGCCGCCCGTCGTCTACATCACCGGCCACGCCGACCAGCGCCGCCGGCGCGCCGGCGCTGGCGGCCGAGCCGGAGGTCCTGCTCAAACCCTTCGACGGCTCGACCCTCCTCGACGCCGTCGCCCGGGCCACCGGACGCGGCCGCTGCGCGGCGGACGCCTCGTGATGCGGTGACGGCGATGCGGTGACGGCGATGCGGTGACGCCCCGCTCGCCCGGACGCGCGCCAGCGACCTCGGGTGCGGCCGGCTGCCTCGTCCGGCTGAGAGAGGGGCGAGCGCGTCGTGAGTGCGGGCCGGCGCAGGGTGGGCCCAGCAGGCTGGCGGGGACACCGGGCGTCGAGGCCCCCGCCGGCGGACGGAGGGGAGGGGCGATGTGCGTGCTGGTCGCCGACGTCCATCCGGACGAGCACCGGGCCGCGGCGGTGCTGGCCGCGCTCCACCGGCTCCGGGCGATCGAGGCGCTCGGGCTCCGGGACGCCGTCGTCCTGATACGCCACGCGAACTCCCGGATCACCGTGCGGCGGGACCCGGCCGCGCCCGGCGCGACCGACGCGGGCCCCGCGTTGTGGGACGCGCTCGCCACGGTGCTGGTGATGAGCGCCCCACCGGCGCCGGGCACGGGCGGGACGCTGCGCCCGCGCTGGCGCGCCTCGCGGCCTTGGGGGTGAGCGCGCGGTTCGCGGCGCACCTCACCCTGCGCCTGACGCCGGCCACCTCGGCCGGTGGCCTCGTCGTGGCCGAGGCCTCGCTCCGAACGCTCCTCGACCCGGCTGGGCCCTCGGCGGCGTCGCGCGCTCCACACGCCCCTCGCCGCGTGCCCGCGCCGGCAGCGGAGGCGCCCCGAGCCGGCCGGTAGGACGGCGGCGCCGGCCGGTGACGCGGCGACCGACACTGTGCGGGGGCCGATCCGCCACACCGTCGCTCCGCTCCTTCCTCCGGTACGGCCCACCCCGGTGGCGGGACCGCCAGGGGCCGCGCCGGGCGCTCCCGCTCCCGCCTGAGAGACCGCCGAGAGGGTCGTGAGGTCTGGGCGCCGGACACTCCGGCTGGACAACCGCCGTCGCCCGGCGTGTCGGGCGCCCCGACCCTCGAGTGCCCCCGGTCGCCGCCGGCAGCGGTGGTTGACCCGGCCCGGCGGGCAGCGGGGCGGCCCGCCGTTCACGCGACCAGGAGCGCGCTGTGGAACCGACGACGCTGGCACCCGTCCGCCCCGCGCTGCGGGGCGCGACTGGCTCAGGATCGTGCTCGTGGAGCTCGCCGGGTTGCTCGCCCTGGGCTTCGTCTGGGTGCTGTGGCAGGTCGTCGCGCCGATCGCCCACACCGTGGTGCTGTTCCTGCTCGGCCCGGCCTCGCGTTCGTCCTGGCCGACCCCTCCGAGCGGCTGGCCCGGCGCCTCGGGGGCAAGCGCGCGCTGGCCATCGGGCTCACCTACCTGCTCGTGGTCGTCGTCGTGATCGGCGGCGGGTTGCTGCTGGCCGCCCCCTGGCCCGGGAAGCAACGAGCCTCAGCAGCGACCTGCCGACCTACCGATCGGCGATCGAGGGGCACGTCAATGACCTGAACGAGACGCTGAAGGCCCGGGGCGTCCAGCTCGACCTGGACAGCCTCCGCTCCCAGGCGACGAGCGCGGTGGAGGGCAGCGCCGACCAGTTCCTGGGCGGCCTCATCGGCGAAGCGGCCGCGCTCGGGGCGCGCTCATGGACGCCGTCCTGGTGCTGGTCATCTCGGTCTACCTCCTGGCCGGGGCGCCCGCCCTCCAGCGGAACACGCTGCAGGTGGTGCCCCGGCGCTACCGCGCGGTCCACGAGTTCGTGCGGTCGAGCCCGCGCGCGTCATGGCGGCACCTCCCCGGCCAGCTGACCATGTCCCTGGTGATCGGGGTCCTGGCGGGCGCCGGCACGGCGCTGTTGGGTCTGCCGTACTTCGTCGTCCTCCAGGGGTGCTCAGGCGCTGTTCGAGCTGGTGCCGATGTTCGGGCCGATCCTGTCGGCGGTGCCGGCGGTGATCGTGGCGCTCTTCCAGCCCTGGCCGACCGTCGTCTGGGGTGATCCTGCTCTTCCTCGTGATCCAGCAGTTCGAGAGCAACGTGCTGGGGCCCCGGGTGACCAGCCACGCGGTCGGCCTGCACCCCCTGGGCGCGCTGTTCGCGCTGCTGGTGGGCATCGAGGTCGCCGGCATCCTGGGCGG
>CAWKHZ010000008.1:0-1226674 GCA_963849585.1 uncultured Acidobacteriota bacterium
CTAAAGCGGTAACACTTCTCAAAGCACAGCCGGCTCCAACCGATCCCGCGGAATTACAACGGTACAACGGCAACAAATATGCCGGATTGGTAACACAGGCGGAATCAATGCGATTGTTTGTCAGCAAAGTCGACGGCACGCAGGCTGCTGCCGGAGTCACCGCGTTTAAGGACTACATTGCGATCGAAACCGATCCGGTGAAGAAGAGTAAGGCGCAACTCGATCTGGCGCAGATGCTGCTCGACTCCGGAGCTGCAGATAAGGCACTCGCAGAGTACGAGGCGATTCTAGCCGCGACGCCTGACAACCCTGACGCAAACTTTGGTGCGGGAATGGCGCTTTATGCGCAGCAGGACAAAGCCAAGTACCAGGACGCCGCAAACTACCTGCAACGGTTTGTCGACAAGGCGCCCGCCGGGCACCAGTTTAAGGATGAGGCAAAGTTGATCCTGGATGATATGAAAGCGAACCAGAACGTCACTCCGGATAAGAAAGCGCCTCCGAAGCGTCGTCCATAACGACGATCGACCTGCCATTGGTCAACAACCCGCGCCGTCTGTTCACGCAACCAGACGGCGCGGCTTTTTGTTAGATTACACACGCTTTTTGCTGGAAAACCTCGCTTGACACTCCTGATGTTCAAACAGTACTATGAACGCACAACGATGTTGGTCTCATCGTTGTCTGAGTAGGTCATGCCTCGCGCCATTTCGGCGCCTCCATCCTTTTCAAGATCCGGTAGCGGTCGCGCTAGGTCAAGAGTCACAAATGTCAGCCAAATTAGGCGAAATTCTCGTCCGCGAAAATTTAATAAGTCCCCAAAAACTGAGAGAGGCCCTCGACTATCAACGCGAGCATGGCGGCCGTCTCGGCTTCAATCTCGTCAAACTGGGTCTGGTCAGCGATGACATGATCACCGCCGTACTCTCAAGGCAGTACGGCATTCCCTCAGTCAACCTCGATCTCTTCAACATCGATTCCGCAGTCCTCCGTCTGATTCCCCAGGAAGTCGCGCAGAAACATTGCGTTCTGCCGCTCTCGCGCGTCGGCGCCACGCTGACACTCGCAATGGTCGACCCGACGAATGTCTTCGCGATGGACGACGTCAAGTTCATGACTGGCTTGAACGTCGAACCGGTTGTCGTTGCCGAAGGCAGCATTCAGCAGGCGATCGCGAAGTACTACGGAACTTCTCGCGAAATCGAACTCGCCGCGACCATCGAGGAAGTCGCTGTTGAATCACGCAACGGCTCGAATGGTTCCAACGGCGCGATCACACACGCCGATCTCGTTTCGCTCGACAGCATCGACTTCACTCCCGGCGACGCCGAGGACGTAGAAGTACTCGAAGACAACGAAGAGATCGATCTCTCGACTTTGTCGCGCATGAGCGAGGACGCCCCCGTGGTCCGGCTAGTCAACGTGTTGCTGGTTGACGCGCTTCGCCGCGGTGCTTCCGACATTCACGTCGAACCTTACGAGAAAGAGCTGCGCATCCGGTTCCGAATCGACGGCGTGCTCTACGACGTTATGCATCCACCGCTGAAGATGCGCGACGCGTTGATCTCGCGCATCAAGATCATGTCTAAGCTCGACATTTCAGAAAAGCGTCTCCCCCAGGACGGCCGCATCAAGATCAAAGTGAAGGTCGACGCGCGTTCGCGCGAACTCGACTTTCGTGTCTCGACCTTGCCGACGTTGTTCGGCGAGAAAGTCGTGCTGCGTTTGTTGGACAAACAGAACCTGATGCTCGACATGACAAAGCTCGGTTTCGAGCCTGAGTCGTTGATGAAGTTCAAACGCAATATCTCGAAGCCTTACGGCATGGTCCTGGTGACTGGACCAACCGGAAGCGGTAAGACAAACACGCTCTACTCTGCCCTGCAATCTTTGAACACGGTCGACACGAACATCATGACCGCCGAAGACCCGGTCGAGTTCAACCTGATGGGCATCAACCAGGTGCAGATGAAAGAGCAGATCGGATTGAACTTCGCTGCGGCGCTTCGAGCGTTTCTGCGGCAAGACCCGAACATCGTTCTCGTCGGCGAAATCCGCGACTTCGAAACCGCGGAAATCGGCATCAAGGCCGCGCTCACCGGACACCTCGTACTCTCCACCCTTCACACCAACGATGCTCCCTCAACCATTTCCCGCCTTATGAACATGGGCATCGAACCCTTCCTTGTCGCCACTAGCGTGAACCTCATCCAGGCTCAGCGTCTGATTCGTCGCGTTTGTAAGGACTGTAAACAGGAACACCAGATGCCGATGGAGGCCCTGGTTGAAGTTGGCTTCTCGGCTGACGAAGCCAAGTCGATCAAGACCTACAAAGGCAAAGGTTGTGCGACCTGTAACAATACTGGTTACAAAGGGCGTATCGGACTTTACGAAGTGTTGGAAATCACCGACGAGATCCGCGAGTTGATCCTGATCGGTGCGTCAGCACTTGAATTAAGGAAGAAGGCGGTCGACGACGGCATGATCACGTTGCGCGAATCGGGTCTGTACAAGATTCGCGAAGGCGTGACAACGATCGAAGAAGTCGTTCGCGAAACGGTCGCCTAATCGAGGAGAAACCCGAACATGTTAAGAACAATTGCGATAACGCTGGTGCTGCTGCTCTCCGTGGGCGTAATGCTGCCGTTTGCAAATTCAGCGCACGGAATCAGGCAGAGCACACAAATAACGAAGAAGAAGTCGAAACGTTACCGTTCACGTGCCTGGTGGCGACGGTATCGCGCCCGCCTGCGAGCGAAGCGTGCAGCAGAAGAATTTGCACGTCGCAACGCGATGATGGCTATACCGCAGAATCTCGCGACAGCCTTACCGCAGAATGTTGCGACTGGCGATCTATCGGTTGTTACTGGACCAGCTTCGCCTTCAATGCCGGCAAAGGCCACTTCGTTGTCGTTCAACGATCTGCCGCCACGTGCAATGAAAGCGCCGGCCACGATCCAGGCTAACGTGTCAGCGGCGCAAGCTACGAGGCCCTCGATGCGTTCAATCACTGAACCGATCGCGATTCCTCCGGTAGCTCCGGTCATGCCTGTTGCCGTCGCACCGGCGACGCCTGCTGCGGTAGCTCCTGCGATGGCTGCCGCACCCGTGACGCCTGCTAACGCGACAGTTTCAGCGCACGCCGCGGTTAGCGCCACGAGACCGCGCGTTGTTAACGCAGTCCGTCCGATGATCGCGCCAGCGAGTCCCGCCAAACTGCCGGGTCAGATGAACCTGTCAGTCGTGGCGCTCAGCCGTCCGAATCCGATCTTCCTGACCCAGCGCGAACAGAAAAAGATGCTCGCCGGCGTTCCGGTTGCCGATCTCAAACGAATCGTGATCGACAAGATGGTCAACAACGGTGGCTGGGTAGTGAATGACTTCATCCGCGAAGTTAATGGCACTCGCGTTTTCGTCGTGACGGGCCGCACGCCAAAGGATGCGCTCACACCTGAAAAGGCGTGGACGTTCTACTTCACGGAATCTGATGGCCGCGTTTACGGATTGACAACGGAATCGCCGGTTGAATACGCGGAACGCATGACGGTCGAAGCAGAACGCTTCATCGAATCGTTGCGCGCTAAATCAGAAGGTACCAGGGAATAGCTCCAGGGTGAGGTTAACTAAATTGCTCCAGGAGAGATCATTCAGATGCGACTGAACGAAACCGTTCCTCAAATCTCTTTGTCCGAACTGCTGAGAAAGCTTTCAGAGCTCGGCGGCTCGGACTTGCACATTACCACGGGCTCCCCGCCACAGGTTCGAGTGGACGGACATCTCCGTCCACTCGAATCGTATCGGGTCCTGACTTCGGCAGACACCAAGCAACTCGCTTACTCGGTGTTGACCGACGCGCAGAAGCATCGCTTTGAGGAAAACCTGGAGCTCGACTTCTCGTTCGGCGTCAAAGGCCTGTCACGTTTCCGCGCCAATCTCTTCAACCAGCGCGGGGCGGTCGGCGCGGTCTTTCGTGCCATTCCTTACGAGATCAGGGCATTCGAAGACTTAGGACTGCCCGCGGTAGTCAAAGAACTGTGCAACAAACCGCGCGGCCTGATCCTCGTCACGGGTCCAACCGGATCCGGAAAATCGACCACGCTCGCGGCCATGATCGACAAGATCAACCGCGACCGTCACGAACACATTCTGACGATCGAAGATCCGATCGAGTTTCTTCACAATCACAAAGGCTGTCTTATCAACCAGCGCGAAGTGAATGCCGATACCCACGGTTTCGCCGCTGCGCTACGCACTGCGCTTCGTCAGGATCCTGACGTCGTTCTCGTCGGCGAAATGCGTGACCTCGAAACGATCGAGTCAGCACTGCGTATCGCGGAGACGGGCCACCTGACGCTCGCCACTCTGCACACGAACTCAGCGTCGTCGACGATCAACCGTATCATCGACGTCTTTCCGGCCGATCAGCAGGCCCAGATTCGCGCGCAACTTTCACTCGTGCTCGAAGGCATTCTGTGTCAGGCGCTTCTGCCGCGTTCCGAAGGAAGTGGACGCGCGATGGCCCTCGAGATTCTTGTGCCCAACGGCGCTATCCGAAACCTGATCCGCGAAGACAAGGTCCACCAGATCTACTCGATGATGCAGACCGGTCAGGACAAGTACGGAATGCAGACCTTCAATCAATCGCTGGCCACTCTCTATCACAAGCGCCAGATTAGTTTAGACACTGCCATGCAACGTTCGTCCAACGTCGACGAACTGCGCGAACTGATCGATCGCGGCGCCGGCGTTAATACCAACAACGGGAAACCGCACGCGAGTCCTTATGCTCAAACCCGACCGGTTGGTCAAAGACCAAACGTAAGATAAGAAGCAACTGCGGAGTTCACTGCCATGCCAACGTACGTCTTTAAAGGACGCAACAAACTGAACGAGATCGTTGTCGGCGAACGTGTTGCCGACAATCGCGAGGCCCTGAGACAGATCCTGCGCCGCGAACAAGTGACGCTGACTTCTGTCAAAGAAAAGGGACGCGAAATCGGAATTCCCAAGATCGGCAACCGCAAGAAGGTTAAATCCAAAGACCTGTCAGTCTTCACGCGCCAGTTTTCGGTGATGATCGACGCTGGTTTGCCGCTCGTTCAGTGTCTCGAAATCCTGGCCCAACAACAGGACAACAAGTACTTCCAGCAGATTCTCCTGCAGGTGCGGCAGGACGTCGAAGAAGGCTCGACGCTGGCGGCCGCTATGGCCCGCCATCCGCGCGTGTTCGATCAGCTTTATGCGAACATGGTTGAAGCGGGAGAAACCGGCGGTATTCTCGACTTGATTCTGCAACGTCTGTCGACCTTCATCGAGAAGATCGTCAAGTTAAAACGCGACATCATCTCGGCGTTGATCTATCCATCCGCGGTGATCGTGCTCGCGATCGTCGCTGTTGCGGTGATCATGGTGGTAGTGATCCCGCAATTTCAGAACATCTTCCTTGGTTTGCTTGGACCAGGTGAGCAATTGCCGTTGCCGACGAGAATCGTGGTCGGCATCAGCAACTTTCTTGCTGGTTGGGGAGGACTTGTAATACTGGCGAGCGTGATCGGGACCGGCGTCGCTGTAAAGTTCTATTACAAGACTCCGAGCGGCCACAAAATCATCGACCGCATCCTGCTCAAGATCCCGATCCTGGGTGACATCTTCCGCAAGATATCCGTTGCTCGCTTCTCGCGTACGCTTTCGACGCTCCTTTCGTCTGGTGTCCCAATCCTGCAATCGCTCGACATTACGGCGAAAACTTCTGGCAACGTGATCATCGAAGAGGCGATCACGAAGGTTCGCACCGCCGTGGAGCGCGGTGAAAGTTTCGTCGATCCGTTAAAGGCCACGGAAGTATTTCCGCACATGGTGGCGCAGATGATCGGCATCGGCGAACAAACAGGTGCGCTCGACGCGATGCTCGGCAAGATTGCTGATTTCTATGAAGCCGAAGTCGATTCCGCGATCGCCAACCTGTTGACGTTGATCGAGCCATTGCTGATCGGTTTCCTCGGCGTCACGATCGGTTCGATCGTTATCGCGATGTACTTGCCGTTGTTCACGTTGATCGGCAAACTTTCGGCAGGTCACTAAAACTAGAATTAGAGTTATAAGACAAACACCCGGGATTCACCTCCCGGGTGTTTTTCTTTTTCTAAACTGAAACCGATCGGATAGCGAGTGTGTCCGGCTGTCTACAGTTCTGCTCTTCCCTCAGTCAGAAAATAGTCAGAAAACCCCACCCATCGCGTGCCCTGTGTGCTGGCACATTCCTTGCCGAGTGAATGCACCTGACACACACAAACACTCACTTCACCCAAACAAGGAGTTAAGTTTAATGAGTAAGAACAAAGATTTCGAAAAGAAGCTCGAAAAGGAGCAGATCGAGAAGATCAAACCTGAGAAGGAACTCAAGATCGAGATCAAGGAAAAACCTGAAAAGCGTGAGATCAAGGAGCACAAGGAGTTTAAGCTCGAGAAACTCGAGAAGCTTGAGATCAAGGAACGCTTCAAGGAGTTCAAGGACATTGAGAGGAAGAACTTTGAGAAGCCCGGCAAGGAGAACGTCGAAGGAGGCGGCTTTGACCCCGGCATCGTTTTCCGCGCCGAAAAGCCCGAAGAAGGAGCGGCCGCTGCGCCGAAGCCGGAAGAACTGAAGCAGAAGGAACTCGAGAAGATCAAGCCCGAGAAAGAATTTCCGGACAAGCTTCACAAGGAGATCGAAAAGGTCAAACCCGAGAAGGAGTTCGAGAAATTCCACAAAGAGATCGAGAAGATCAAGCCTGAAAAAGAATTCCCCGACAAGTTCCAAACCAAACCCGAATTCGAAAAACCAAGTGCAGAAACACGACTCGATCCCGGCGTCAAGTTGTTCAAAGGCGTCGGCAACCCCGAGGATCGTATCCGCGAACTCGAAGACGTAGTGGAGCGACTCACGCACTTCATTGGCGTCGACCTGCGTCCTGATCTCACCACAGGCGCGTTGAAAGGCGAACCGGACGTCAGTGGTGAAAAGGCGGACGACAAGAAAAAGCCGAAATAAGTGACTGCCGTTCTGAGTGGCTTTGCACAAAAAAGGCTTTAGGAAGACAGCCTACTCTGCGGTCCTCTGTGTGTTCTCCGCGTACTCTGCGTTAGCCGCCCATTCCAACGCAGAGGCCGAAGAGATACACAGAGAGCGCAGAGAAAACGACGGAAACACGGACCTTAGGAGACATATGTGGTTAATGATCTGCTCTGCTCACGATGCGTCCGCACTTTGGGCCTATCACGGTTTGCGTGCGCGTGGACTTCAACCGTTTGAATTGGTTACGGCTGAGATGTTGACGACGAGCGCGCGTTGGGAACACACGGTCGGAGTCGATGGCGCAAACTTCAATGTCACACTTGCGGACGGGCGCGTTATCGACAATCGATACGTGAATGGTGTCGTCAACCGGCTCACGCATGTTCCATTGCAACATCTCGCGGGCACACCCGATTTCGAGTACGCGCAGCAGGAATACACGGCGCTGTTCATGAGCTGGCTTAAAACGCTTCCGGCGCCGATCTTCAACGGCGTCCAGTCGCAGGGATTGTCGGGAGCGTGGCGTCACGTTTCCGAGTGGGTGTGGATGGCCGCGCAGTCAGGACTTCCCACCGCCACATACAGTCAATCCAGCCACGACGACATCGACGAAACGAAACATCTTCGACGCGTTGTTCCCGAGGGCACTCCCACGACCATGGCGATCGTGCTGGGCGACCACGTGTTTGGTCCAACCCTGCCGCCGCACATCGCCGATGCCTGCAAAGCGCTCGCGCGTCTCGCGCAAAATCGACTGCTGGGGATCGAACTGACCGTGGGCCAGTCGCACCGCTTATGGACCTTCGCCGGCGCAACGCCAATGCCTGATCTGCGTCTTGGCGGTGAAGCGCTACTCAATGAACTTGCGCGACAACTCTATATGAATCGGAAGCGGAGCAACTCATGATTCTCCTTTGTGGCATTCCTACTGAAACACCGATGGCCCTCGTGCGTGACGCACTCGACACCAATGGCACGCGTTACGTCGTCTTGAACCAGCGCAAGTTTGCCAGCATGAAGATGTCGCTGGACATTCAAGGCGGAAAGCCAAGCGGTAAGCTGCAACTGAACGGCGATAGCTATTCGGTCGACGAGTTCACCGGCGTTTTCACGCGGTTGATGGACTATCACTTCTTGCCCGAGTTGCAGGACACGCCGGCCGACGCGCCGGAGCTGAAGTTTTGCTGCAACTTGTTTGAGACGTTGACTCGTTGGGCCGAGATCAGCCCCGCACGTGTCGTGAATCGAGTTGCGCCGATGGGGTCAAACTTTTCGAAGCCTTACCAGGCGCAGCTCATCAAGCGCTACGGCTTCGAAGTTCCGGAAACTTTAATCACCAACGACCCTGATCTGGTGCGTGCGTTTCGCGCTCGTCACGGCCGAGTGATTTACAAATCGATCAGCGGCGTGCGTTCGATCGTGCAAACGTTGACTGACGACGACATGACGCGCATCGACAGCATTCGGTGGTGCCCAACTCAGTTTCAGGCTTTTGTCGAAGGGACGAATGTGCGTGTTCACACAGTCGGCGAGAAAGTTTTTGCAACTGCAATCAGCACAGATGCGACCGACTATCGTTACGCCCATCGTCAAAGCGGTGACCATGCAGATCTACGTCCTGTCGAATTAGCTGACGACCTGGCGGAGATGTGCGTAAAGCTGTCAGCCGGACTTGGCCTCGCTTTCGCCGGTATCGATCTCAAGATCACACCCGAGAACTACGTCTACTGTTTCGAGGTAAACCCCAGCCCTGCGTTCAGCTACTACGAATCGCAGACGGGCCAGCCGATCTCCCAAGCTGTGGCTGATTATTTGAGTGGCAATTGAGATCGGTTAGATCTGTCGATGTAAGGTGGTGTCTTAGTTGCCGGCATTTTTCTGCGCACCTCTGCGGTTCTCTGCGACTCTGCGGTAAAGAACCGCAGCAACATATAAAACCGCAGAGACGCGGAGGACCGCAGAGATACGCAGAGGAGATTAAGATACCAACCGATATAGCCACCAGATACGCCTTTTGCGCGGAGCCTGCTATAATCCGCCTACCCCTGTTTGTCCCCCCGGTAAGACTCTCCTCCGAGAAGTCAGCGCAGAGATCAAATTGGTTTATGCCCGTTCAACCTCCAAACGATGCGGCTCCGCACGACGCATTGAAGACGGATCAAGTTGCAGATTTAAAGAGCCCTGAGATTGCGCCTTACTGGCTTGCTGCGCTCATCGAGTCGGCTGAAGACGCGATAATCAGTAAAACGCTCGACGGCATCATTACGAGCTGGAACCACGGCGCCCAGCGTATCTTCGGCTACACCGCGGAGGAGGCGATCGGCAAACCGGTGACGATGCTGATCCCGCCCGACCACATCGACGAAGAACCTGCAATCCTCGCGCGACTCCGGGCCGGCGATCGAATTGAGCACTACGAAACAATCCGGGTCACCAAAAATGGGAGACTGATTGATATCTCGTTGACGGTTTCGCCGATCAAAGGACCGAACGGCCAAATTGTCGGCGCCTCCAAGATCGCACGCGACATCACCGAGCAACGGCAGGCGCGTCAAGCTCTCTCCGCGGCGTATGAAGCAGCGAAACAAGCGCGCGCCGAAGCTGAACAGGCTGCCTTGGAAAAGGAGCGGCTCTATCATCAGGCGGAAGAGTCGAGCCGGTTGAAGGAAGAGTTTCTCGCCACCATCTCGCATGAGCTGCGCACGCCGTTGAGCGCCATTCTCGGTTGGACGCGCATGCTGCGATTGGGCCAGTTGTCGGGTGAGGACCATGCCAAGGCACTCGACACGATCGAACGTAACGCTCGCGCGCAAGCCCAACTCATCGACGACCTGCTCGACGTCTCACGCATCATTACCGGGAAGTTGCGGATGGACGTGCGACCATCGGAACCCAATGCGTTCATCGACGCGGCGGTTGAAGCTGTTAGACCAGCAGCCGAGGCGAAAGGTGTTCGGGTGCAAAAGGTGATGGACACTGGCGCGGTTTCGATTCCCGGCGATCCCGTGCGGCTTCAGCAAGTAGTCTGGAACCTGCTTTCAAACGCGATCAAATTCACGCCGCGCGGCGGGCGAGTTCAGATCCGTTCGGAGCGCGTCAATTCGCACCTCGAGATCGTAGTGAGTGATACCGGGCAGGGAATCTCGCCTGATTTTCTGCCGCATGTTTTCGATCGCTTTCGTCAGGCAGACCAGAAGACGAGTCGCCAGCATGGAGGCATGGGACTGGGACTTGCGATTGTGCGCCATCTGGTCGAACTCCATGGCGGAACTGTGCAAGCAGACAGCGCGGGTCCGGGACAAGGCGCGACGTTTACCGTGCAGTTGCCGATCAGTCCGATTTACCAGGTCGACGCCACAGCTGGTCGCGTGCATCCGGGTGCGAGAGACTTGTTGCCGGCAAATGAGATTACCGATCGACTTGATGGTTTAGTCATCCTGATTGTCGACGATGAGCCTGACACACGCGAATTGTTGCGGCAGGGACTCGAATACTGTGGCGCCACTGTGCGCGTTGCCGGATCGGCCGCCGAAGCTCTCAAGGCGCTTGCCACCGAAGTGCCCGACATTTTGATCAGCGATATCGGAATGCCCAACGTAGACGGGTACGAGCTGATCCGGCAGGTGCGCACTCTTCAAACCGAAGAGGGACGGCGCGTCGCAGCCATAGCCTTAACGGCCTACACCCGCGTCGAAGACCGCCTTCACGCCCTGCGCGCGGGCTACGACATGCACGTTCCCAAACCTGTAGAGCTCACGGAGCTCTGTGCCGTCTCCGCCAGCCTCACGCGCCGGAAGAGTTGATCCGCGCTCACATCAGACCAACATTCTCACCCACACTTTGACAATCTAGGCATGCCTGTCTATGATGCCTACCGTTTCTAGGTATCACTGACTTCTGCGTTGCTTAACTTAAGGAGATCTTGTGGCAAAAGCTACGGCCGATCTGTTGCAGGGGACGCTCGATATGCTGATTCTCAAGTCGTTGTCGCTGGGAGAATTGCATGGGTACGGAATTATTCAGCGTATTCGACAGCTATCGGATGAAATGCTCAATGTCGAACAGGGGTCGCTGTATCCGGCGCTCTATCGCATTGAGCAAAAGGGTTGGGTGTCGGCGCGCTGGGACGTTCACGATACTGGACGCGAGGCGAAGTTTTACAAACTAACGCGCAGCGGACGGAAGCAACTCGAGACACAGGAAGCGAGTTGGGATCGGCTCGTGCTCGCGATCACCAAAGTGCGGCAAGCAACAACGTAGAACAACTTAGAACACGGATTTTTAAGCAATGAAATTGTTCAGAATTCTTCGCGACCGCCTGCGAGCGGTACGCAGGCGCGATTCCGTCATCAACGATATCGACCGCGAGATGCGCACCCATCTCAACCTCCAGATTGAAGAAAACATCAAAGCGGGTATGTCGCCGGACGAAGCGCGCGAGAAAGCCAGGCGTAGCTTCGGCAACCTGAACCGCGCCGTCGACGCTGCCTACGACGTAAAAGGCGGTGGCCTGTTCGAAACACTCGTGCAGGACATTCGCTACGGCACGCGCGTGCTGCTTAAACACAAGGGCTTCACTTCAATCGCCATAATTACACTCGCGCTCGGTATCGGCGCCAACAGTGCGATCTTTTCTGTAGTCAACGAACTGCTACTGCGACCACTTCCCTATCAGGATCCGGAGCGGATCGTCATGCTGTGGGAAGTTTCACCCGAAGGCCGTCGTCAGAATACGACCTCGCGCGCAAACTTCCGCGCCTGGCGTGCGCAGAGCACGAGTTATGAGGAAATGGCGGCGTTCAGCGATCAACGACTCACGCTAACCGGCAACTTCGAACCAGAAGAAGTTTCCGGTCAGATGGCACTGCCCGAAATCTTCAAAGTCCTCGGAGTGCAGCCGATTCTTGGCCGCACCCTATTACCCGACGATGCTCGACCCAACAGTCCACTTGTAGCCGTGCTTAGTCACGGTCTGTGGCAGCGACGGTTTGCCGGTCAGACGAACGTGATTGGACAGCCGATATTTCTCAGCGGCAATAAGCTTGAGATCGTCGGCGTAATGCCGCCGAGTTTTCAGTTTCACATCAAACAGCGCTCGGGAACCGGTAGGCCCGCCGAAGTGTGGATCGTGTTGCCGATGCCAACGGGATCAACCGAGAACGAACGTGGTCGTTTTCTTTCAACCGTGGCGAAGTTGAAACCCGGTGTCACCGCCGAACAGGCTGGCGCTGAACTACGGACCATTGAAGCGCGACTCTCAGACGAAGTTCCTGAATTCAACAAGAATTACAGCGCCGAAGTCCTGCCGTTGCGCGAGCAATTCTTCGGCAACGTACGAAGGCCGCTCTGGTTGATGTTAGGTGCAGTCGGATTCGTTTTGTTGATCGCGTGCGCCAACGTCGCGAATCTCTTGCTATCACTCGCCACTTCGCGTGAGAAAGAAATCGCCTTACGCGCCGCCCTTGGCGCCCGTCGTTCGCGCATCGTGAGACAGTTGCTGACCGAGAGTCTTCTGCTCGCGCTACTCGGCAGTGCGCTCGGACTCGGCGTTGCCTGGCTGGGAATCAAAGCACTGCCGTTGATAAGTCCTCGTGACGTCGTTAGCCTTCAGGGCGTCAGCTTGAACTCCTCGGTGTTGTTATGGACGCTTGGCGTGTCGATCCTGACCGGGATCATTTTCGGACTCGCGCCGGCATTGCACATCTCGCGACTCAACCTCAACGACTCACTGAAAGAAGGCGGCAAAGCAGATTCGGGCCAGGCAACGGGCAGCCGGCGTTTGCGCAGCGTGCTCGTAGTTTCTGAGATCGCACTTGCAGTTGTGCTACTGGCGAGTGCCGGACTGTTGGTCAGGAGTTTCATCCGTCTGCAACAGGTGGATCGCGGCTTCAATCCTGACAACATCCTGTCGATGGTGGTGCGTTTACCCTTCGCGCGATATCCGGAAGACGCGCAGCTAGTCCAGTTTTTCCACCAGTCGATGGACCGAATGCGAAACCTGCCGGGCGTGCGTTCCGCAGGCATGGTGAACTTTCTGCCGCTGTATGGCGGTTTGGGTTCGTCCACCGGATTCAAGATTATCGGCAGACCGGAGCCACCACCGGGGCAAGGACCGAGCTGCGACGTGCGCGTGGTAGACGCGGGGTATTTTCCAACGCTCGGCATTCCACTCCTGCGCGGCCGCAACTTCTCTGATGCCGAACTGCGCGAATCGAAACACGTCATCCTCATCAACGAGACACTCGCTCGCAAACACTTCCCGAATGAAGATCCGATCGGGCAACGTCTGGACGTCGCGATGTTTGAAACGCCGATGCCGGCGGAGATCGTAGGCATCGTTGGCAACGTCCGTTACGACAGCTTGATCGACGAAGCGCCAGAAGCGGTTTACTTTCCGCACCCGGACCTGGCTTACCCGTTCATGACTCTCGTGCTGCGCACCGACGGCGATCCCACAGCGATTGTTCCGGCAGTGCAACGAGAGATTCGCGCGCTCGATCCGAATCAACCGGTGTCCGACGTGCGCACGATGGACCAGGTGATGTCGGAGGCCGTAAGCCGGTCACGCTTCAACACGTTACTGCTCGCACTGTTCGCGGGTCTGGCGACGTTGCTGTCCGCTGTAGGAATCTTCGGTGTAATGAACTACTCAGTCGCTCTGCGCACGCGCGAAATCGGCTTGCGATTGGCCGTCGGAGCGCAACCGCGTCAGGTTCTGATGTTGATTCTGAAGCAGGGATTGTCGTTGACCGTGGTGGGCGTCGGACTTGGTTTGGTCGCAGCGTTCGCTTTAACGCGACTGTTGACGGGGCTGCTGTTTGGAGTCGAAGCAGTCGATGCGACCACGTTTACGGCGATCTCGCTGCTGCTCGTGTTCGTCTCGCTGCTCGCGTGTTACTTACCGGCACGGCGCGCGATGCGTATCGACCCGATGACGGCGTTGCGATATGAATAAGAACCACAGTAACCGGCAATTTCGAAATTCGAATTTCGAAATTCGAATTCTATGAACTGTGATACGCTGTCGACCCGATGATGGTCGCTGCACACACCAGCGAGTCGAGTCGGTCGGCAAGTTCGAAGCTCGGCTGGTTGATCGCGGGTCGGCTGGTGACGGCCGTGGTCCTCAGCATCGTCGCAACGCTTTGGATTCGCGCTGGAGAACCGCAGCAGCAGTCATTTCAGAAAAGCATGCTGCTGTTGATGACGGTGGCGTGCCTCACGATCGCTTACGCAATCCTCTTTCGCTTCTACAAAAACATCCGCATGCAGGCGAGGTTCCAACTCGCCCTCGACGTCGTCCTCGTCACGGCACTGGTTTGGGACTCCAACGCCATCCAGTCGCCGTACATTGCGCTCTACATCCTGATCATCGCTATCTCGAGTCTTTTTCTGAGCCAGCGCGAAGTGGTGGCTACGTCTGTCGGCTGCGCTGTCATGTTCACCGCTTGTTCGCTCGTGTTGACTGGGGCGCTCGGTCCGACGGCCGATTCGCGGCTGATTGGTGGTTCGTTGTCGCAGACAGTCCAGTGGATCGGACTGTTTGTCATCGCGTTTTTCGTAGTCGGCTTGCTTTCCGGCCGGCTCGCTGAACGACAAACGCGCTCTGACGTGCGCTTGCAGGCAGCGCGAAAGTCACTGGCAAACCTGCGCGCGCTGCACGAACGCATCGTCGCCTCGATCCGCTCCGGCGTAGTGACGACTGACCTCGAAGGTCGCATCTACACCTTCAACGCCGCGGCACAGGAGATCACCGGCTACAGCGAAGAAGCAATCCGCGGACAGGACGCTTCGATTCTTTTTGGCGAGATGAAAGACCACGTCGCAGACGCACTGGCCGCGGCGGAACAGGGCGCGACGAGTCCGCGATTCGAAACGAGTTGCCTCACTTCAGAAGGCATGCGTCTGCGTCTTGGTTACAGCATCTCCCCGTTGAGTTCTGAGGCGGGCGAGACAACGGGCATGGTGGTCACTTTTCAGGATCTGACGCAGGTGCGGTCTTTGGAGGAGACGTCGCGCCGGCAGGATCGCCTGGCCGCGATCGGACGAATGGCGGCGTCGATCGCGCACGAGATCCGCAACCCACTCGCCGCGATGCGTGGATCGATCCAGATGCTGCGTTCGGAAGTTGACAATGATTCGTCGCAGGCGGAGTTGATGGAGATCATACTGCGCGAGTCGGATCGGCTGAATCAAATCATCACTGACTTCCTGAGTTATGCGCGGCCACGATCACTGGTACAGGCGCGCGTGGACGTCGGCGATCTTCTGCATCAAACTTTTTCCTTGCTGCGGCACAGTCCCGAGCTCAGTGGGAGCCAGGTGGTTGAAGAGGAAATCCCCGACGAGCGTATCTTCGCGAACGCGGACGAAGGACAGTTGAAACAGGTGTTTTGGAACCTCGCGCGCAACGCGCTTCAGGCGATGCCACAGGGCGGAACCCTCCGCGCGACGCTGGACAAGAATTCGAACGACCGCCTACGCATTGCGTTCTCCGACTCGGGACGCGGCATGACGCCTGACCAGGTCGAACGCCTATTCGAACCCTTTTCGTCGACGACGGGCGGCACGGGCCTGGGTCTGTCAATTGTTTATCAAATCATTCGCGAGCATGGTGGTACAATTAATGTCCGCAGTCGTGAAGGACAGGGAACGACGATCACGGTCGAACTCCCAATGACAACGTCGAACGGCGACAACGCATGATGCACGACTGCTGATTAGTCGATTCAAGAAGTCATGGCCAATCTTCTAATTGTTGACGATGAGCTCGGGATGCGGCAGTTTCTGACGCATCTGCTCCAACGCGAGGGACACACCGTACGGGTCGCCGAAAATGGCAATGAGGCCATGACCCAGCTTCGCGAGCAGGCCCCGGATCTGATCATCTCCGATATTCGCATGCCTGACATGAACGGCGTCGATCTTTTGCGGGCCGCGAAGGAATTACTGCCCGAAGTGGAAGTGATCATGATGACGGCCTTCGCGAACGTCGACACCGCACGTGAGGCATTTCTCCTTGGTGCCTACGACTTCGTCCAGAAACCATTCGACAACGATCTGCTCAAAGAGACTGTCACCCGCGCGCTCGACAAGATCACACTCGTTAAAGAGAAAGAAGCCTTACTCGAAGAGAACAAGGCGCTGATCCAGGGACAACGCACGCGCGGGAAGCTCGGCAATATCATCGGTCGCAGCCAGCGCATGCTTTCGCTTTACCAGATGGTCGAAACCGTCGCGCAGGTGCAGTCGACGGTGCTCGTCACCGGCGAATCAGGTACAGGTAAGGAACTGGTGGCTCGCGCGATCCACGATCTGAGTCCACGCGCCGAGAAGCCGTTTGTGTCGGTCAACTGCGGCGCTTTCACGGAGACGTTGCTCGAGTCTGAGCTGTTTGGTTACGTCAAGGGATCGTTCACGGGTGCGAACTCTAACCGCAAAGGCCTCTTCGAAGCAGCCAACAGCGGTACCATCTTTCTCGACGAGATCGGCGAGATGTCACCGGCGATGCAGGTCAAACTTTTGCGTGTCTTGCAGGAGCGAAAAGTGCGCCCGGTTGGCGCAACAGAAGAGGGCACAGTTGATACCCGGGTCATCGCCGCCACTAATCGCGACCTTGCCAGTATGGTTACCTCCGGAACGTTTCGCGAGGACCTTTACTATCGCATCTCCGTGATCCCGATCGAGCTTCCGCCGCTGCGTGAGCGGGCCGAAGATATTTCCGAGCTGGCCACACACTTTGTGCAGAAGTTTTGCGCGCCAGCCGGACGCTCGTTAGGCATCAGCGAAACCGCGATGCGGTTGCTGGAGCGCTACTCGTGGCCCGGAAACGTGCGTGAGCTGGAACACACGATCGAACGCGCTGTCGCCCTCGAACGAACGAACTCCATCGAGCCGGAACGTCTTCCTGAAAAGGTCACCAACTACAATCCTTATCGCGTCGCGGAAGCGATGGAGTTTCCAGACGAGGGCATCAATCTCACCGCCCACTTGGACCAACTCGAAAAGACCTACGTACTTGAGGCACTTCGCCGCACATCGGGCAATCAGACCAACGCTGCGGAGCTCTTGCGATTGTCGGTGCGCTCGCTAAGGCACTTACTGGACAAGCACGGCGTTCGCGGTTTGACAGCACAGATGCGTGATGAGCGACGTGGTCCAGATTCGCATCCCCGCCGCCGGTCCACCGATGCCCCAGGCCGCCGCCGCGAGGACGACACCGGCGAGTTCGCTGCCGGTGTTGGGGAAAATTAAGTCATGGTCAGTAGTCCGTGGTCAGTTGTCAGTAGTCAGTTGTCGGTCCCTTGTAACGCAAGTAAGGACTGGACCACTGACCACTGACCACTGACCACTGACCACTGACCACTGACCACTGACTACCCTGCCATAAACCGTCATTTCCGCTCTGCCGAATTTTGTCAGCCTTTTTGAGACCCCCTTGGTCCAACCCCCTCACGAGCAAAATTTCGATCAAAAAAGATCTCTTTTTTGCTGTTCCCGGCAAAACCTCCAGTGGCACACCGGTTGTTAAAGCCAATAGCGACACTTCGCGCTTTGCGCGGCTCACAAGGGAACGGAAAGCCGGTGGCGCGAGAAATTTTATGGAAAATCCCCTAACTTTTAAGGAGCACCAAACTCGAATGACTACCAAACGCCAAGAAGGCTTTTCGCTAATCGAACTTCTCATCGTCGTCGCGATCATCGGCATCATCGCCGCGATTGCTATCCCCAACCTGCTCGCTTCACGTCGCGCCGCTAACGAAGGTTCGGCTATCGCGACCATGCGCGTTATCTTCAGTTCAGAGGCCACTTATCAGGCAACTGCTGGTGGCGGCGCTTACGGTGATTTGGCTGCGCTCGCAGCGGTAGGCTTGGTCGATTCAGTCGTCGCGAACAGCGCCGTCACGGCAAAGAGCGGTTATGGCTTCGCAGCGGCGGTTCCGGTCATTGCTAACTGGAATGCTTTCGATGGGACCGCGATACCATCAGCTCACACCACGCTTAACCCTATAACCGGAACAGGATCACGCAGTTTCTACGTGAATGAAGTTGGACCCATGTATTTCAACACCACCGCTGCCGCGCCCACCTGTGGAGCTACCACGGCCCGCGCGATGGCTGCTGGCGCCACGCTTCTCAACTAAACGCGTCCTCCTCAATCTCACCACTTGCGGAGGCGGGATGGCTCGCCTCCGCAACTTTTTACGAGTCAACCATACGGCTCAACTCTTAGACACTAACGCGGAGTACCGCGACTATGAAATCCCCCAAATCCAATGAAGGCTTTTCGCTAATAGAGCTTATCCTCGTCGTTGCCATCATCGGCGTCCTCGCAGCGATTGCGGTTCCAAACCTGCTATCCTCGAAACGGGCTGCAAATGAAGCTGCTGCATTAAGTGCGTTACGGGTCATCTCCAGCGGCGAAGCCACCTACCGAGCGACTGCAGGGGGCGGCAACTACGGGGACCTCACAGCGCTGGCCACTCTGAATTTTGTTGATGCAAAAGTTGGTGGAGCAACTATTGCCGGACCGGGCTCGCCAAGGAGTGGTTTCCTATTCTCAGCAGCAAGTGTCGCAGGCGTCGGAGCTCCTGCGTTCGACGCGAAAGCGCAAGCTTTCCTACACACATCTGTTGACATTCTCTTCGCTACGGGATCACGAAGTTTTTACGTCAACGAATTGGGCGTCACGTACTTCAACACAACCGATACCGCGCCAACCTGCTCAGCTAATGCTTTACGTGCTGTGGCCGGCGGTAATGTTCTTAACAACAACTAGAGCGACGGTTCTAACGGCGCAAAAAATCCTCTTCCGCACCCCGCGCATTTAAGGTAGATTTGTTTTGCCCGCACTAGCAAAATGGAACACCCACTGAGAACGTTGGACGCGGCTCAAGCAACCACACACCTCGAAAAATCTAAGCTCCGCCGAAATGGCACCCTGTGGCGCATTTCGGCAATCGCGCGCAATGCCTTTCGCGAGGCAGTGCGCGATCGCGTGCTTGTACAACCTCGTGTTGTTTGTGCTGTTGCTTACCGCAGCCTCGATCTTTATCGGTGAATTATCCGGCGGTCAGGAACGCAAGATCATCGTTGACCTGGGTCTGAGCGCAATGCTGCTCTTTGGCATGTTCATCTCAATCTTTGTAGGCGTCGGACTCGTTTACAAAGAGATCGAACGAAGAACGATCTACGCCGTTTTTTCAAAGCCGGTAGGTCGTGGCGAGTTTTTAGTCGGCAAGTATCTCGGTCTTTGTTTCACACTGCTGGTGAATGTGGTGGTGATGGCAGTGGGCGTTTCGCTGGCGCTGTTGTACGTGAGTCGTGGTTGGGATCCGCTGATTCCTACCATCTGGCCCGCGGTGTTGTTGATCTACCTCGAGTTGATGCTTCTGACTGCCGTCGCCCTGCTCTTTTCCTCATTTTCATCGCCGGCACTTTCCGCTCTGTTGACGTTTTTGGTCTTTATTATCGGTCACTTCAGTGCCGACCTGAAGGTTCTCGCGGTCTCGCTGGGCAGCACCGGCGCACGCTGGTTCTTTACCGGTCTGTATTACCTGCTGCCGAATCTTGCTAATTACAGTTTTATTACTCCGGCCGCTCATGGTCGCACGCCCGCCGCCGGGATTTGTTTTCGCCAGCGCGTTGTATGCGTTCGTCTACATCACCGTGATACTCGCGGCGGCAACACTCATCTTCAGCCGTCGAAATTTCAAATAAGAGAATGAACAACGAGCGCCTGAAGAATGTCACACTCGAGCCTGGTCGTCGTGGTCGGGATGGCCAGTGCCGCGCTGCTTGTTCGCTGGACCGATACATTGCGACCTCCGGTCGATCCGAACGCGATTGACGAAAGTCTTTATCTAAACGATAAAACCGCGCGCAGAATGAGTCTCGGCTTTAATGGTCTGGCTGCCGATTGGTACTGGATGCGTTCGCTCCAATACGTCGGCAAGAAGCTTATCGAACTCCACGAGGCGATATTTGCTCTGGACAATCTCGGCAGACTAAATATGAAGTTGCTCGCGCCTTTGTTGGACACCGCGACGACACTCGATCCGGAGTTTATCGAGCCTTACGAATACGCCGCCGTCGTATTGCCGGCGATCGACGTGCAACAAGCGATTCGCATAACACAAAAAGGCATCGACGCAAATCCAAACGCGTGGCGGCTTTATCACCATCTTGGTTACATCTACTGGCAGCCAGCGCGATTATGAAGAGGCGAGCGAGACCTACGGCCGCGGCGCTCAGGTTCCCGGCGCTCCCGCGTGGATGGAGGCGATGAAAGCAAAGCTCGTCTCCGAGGGCGGCAGTCGCTCGACCGCACGCGAGATCTATACGCGCATGTATGAGCAAGCTGGCGAAGAACAAGTCAGAGAGATGGCGCAGCAAGCGACTGATGCGATTGGAATCGTTGGACCAACGGGACGCGTCTGCGAAAGTTGTTCGCAGCTTACAAGACACGCTACCGGTAAGTGTCCCGATTCCTGGCGCGAACTCGAGCAGATCTTGCGCGCGTTGCGCATCCCGATGGACGCAATCGGGCGCTCCGCTCGATCCTTCAGGCGCGCCTTACGTTTTGCAAGCCGGCGAGTGCGAAGTCGAATTGGATCCGAAACAGACTAAAGTTCCTGTGAAATAGAGACGATTATGAGCATGCCTGTTATCGAAATCACAAATCTGACGAAAGACTACGAGGTCGGTTTTTTGCGCAAACGCAAGGTGCGCGCGCTCGACGATCTTTCGCTTTCAATCGACGCGGGACAGATCTTCGGCTTTCTCGGCGCAAACGGCGCCGGCAAAACCACCACGCTCAAGCTCCTCATGCGTTTGATCTTTCCGACCAGCGGCAGTGCGCGCATTCTCGGTCGCGACATTCAGGACGTGCGCATGCACCGAGCGCATCGGCTACTTGCCCGAGAATCCTTATTTCTACGACTACCTGACAGCGCGTGAGTTTCTCGAGTACTGCGCTGAGCTATTCGGATATTCCGGCTGCCGAGCGGAAGAAACGCGCCGCCGATCTGCTGGCGCGAGTCAAGCTCGACGAAAAGAAGTTGGGACACGCAGCTGCGAAAGTTCTCCAAAGGAATGCTACAGCGCGTCGGTCTGGCCCAGTCGTTGGTAAACGATCCGGAGATCGTCTTTCTTGACGAACCGATGAGCGGACTGGATCCGGTTGGACGTCGTGAAGTGCGCGACCTGATCGCGTCGTTGCGAGAAGAAGGAAAAACAGTCTTCATGTGTTCCCACATTCTTTCCGATATCGAAGTGCTTTGCGATCGCGTCGCGATTCTGAAACGCGGCCGGCTGGCCCAGGTCGGACATCTCGACGAGTTGCGGCAGAGGACGGAAGGTCCAAATCGGATGGAAGTACTGGCCACCGGCGCCGATGCAGCACGTTGCAAACAAGTTCTCCAAACGCCGACGATCTCTGCCGACGCCACGTGGACTTGCGAATCGAGATCGCCAGCGAAGATGAGATCGAAGGTGTGATTGCTGCGTTGAGAAAAGCGGGCGGTAAAGTTGTTTCGGTTCAGCCGGTCAAGCAGTCGCTGGAAGAACTGTTCCTGGAGTGAATTGGCCATGTAGAACTTTGTCTTAGACACTAAGTTCTTCAGAACGCTTAGCTTGTAGAATGTGACATATCAAATGCACATGTCTGGTTAACCTAGTTAGTCTTTAACTTAAATGCCACCACTTCCATCTTGATGTTGGCGCGGGCGATCGGTGTCTTTCATTCCTTCCAGCATCACCTGCACTTGCATCGTCTTGTTTGGCGCAACTCCGGCTGACGCGTTCGAGGATCACGATGATTAGTGTCTTCTCCTTCACCGGCTTGTCCTTCGTAGTCGACGACCGCAGCCTTTGATCTCCAGACCAGTGAAGGTCTTTCCGGTGAGATTACGGACGGTCGTTCGAAGAGTCATGATGATGTCGCCCAGCGCGCGTTTCGCTTCTGTTGCTTCCGGCTCGTCGAGAACGATGTTCGTCTTGTACTTCTCAAACTCCGGTGTGCCCGCGCGAATGGCGCCTTGCAGTCGTTGCTTCGGCACGTTGGACCGCTGCTACTCGCCCGCATCAAAAATCCAAAGAGAGTGCAATCACAACAGCCGCGCCAACAGCGACGACGATGATCAGAGTTCGGTTCGACTCGTTTTCTTCGAGTCGGCGGTCCTGAGTTGCCATAGTGCCGAATTGTACTAAAACTTGCGGCTTACTTCCCAAGTATCTGCGATCAATTGTTCGAGTTCGCTGAAGTCGATCGGCTTGGTGATGTAGCTGTTGCAGCCGCCGCAGGCTTCGGCCAGAAAGTCGGAAGTATCGTGCGCTGAAACGGCAATGATGGGTGTCTTCTGAAGCCGTTAGGAGTTTGCGAATCAGCGCGCGTGGCAGCGAGGCCGTCGATAACCGGCAGGCTCAGGTCCATCAGAATTAGATCTGGCTGACTCCGCCTCGGCGAGCTTACCGCCTCTTCGCCATTGGTCGCTTCGACCACCCGATAACCGGTCATCTCCAGCAGACGCCGCATCATAAAGCGATTGTCTTCCGTGTCTTCGACCAGCAAGACGGTCACGATTCGTTCCTGCGTTCTGCATTTCGGCTGACTCCAAACTCGAGCGTATTTACGCCTCGAGCCCCTCCAAGTTATTGATTCTACTGTATCACTAGAATACGCGCGGCTTTTTTGTTAACATCCCGCATCGAAACGCAACACTACGGAGCGAGGCCAGCGTCTAATTCGTACACTCGGACTGGCTGTGAGGTTCCCTCCCCCGGCGGCCCCCGAAAAAGACTTAGAGAGCGAACGCATCCGATGAAGGCTTCAATGTCGAGGACAGAAGACACTGAGATCGCTTCAAGACCTCGGGCGAGCTTCAATTCAGATCGTTCATGACCTCAAGAACCAGCTCAATGGTCTCAAACTCTATGCCACGTTCCTGCGGCGCCGGATCGAGAAGAGCGAACGACCCGAGGACGAACAGGAAACAATCGGCAAGCTGATAACCGGACTGGACCGAGCGGCCAACGATCTCTCGACGATTGTCGATACGGGCAGGGAGATCGAACTGAAGAAACAACCGGGGTTCGAAGTCGCAAAAGGTGATGCGCACATCTGTGCTCGAGTTTCCAGAGCTCGAGTACCCAGGTTGTTTGCGAATCAGACTTCAGATTCGATTCAGGGTGACTTCGATCACTTCAAACTTGCCGACGCATTCAAATGGATGTCAGCCGGAGCGATCAAGTATCGGACAGAAAGACGACGGCGCGGTGTGCAGTTACGGTGTCAGTCAAAGCGCTGAGACGACAACAGACGCAATGTGATTGAATGGTCCGGCTTGCGCGCAAATCGATCACGATCCGTTTCGTTCATTTGCCGGAAGTGACGAGATCCGGTTGGCGCTGGCGGCAAGAAATCATCGAGGCGCACGGCGGGTCGGCAAAGTCTGACGGACCAGAAGCTTGTCGTTGTGCTTCCGCTTTCAGATAAGCCGGTTAACAACTGATTCTTTCGATAAGGAGTAAACCATCATGGTGCCTCAAGGCGCGGCGATTTCCAGAGAGGAGAAAAAGGTGGAGAACAAAGAAGTGCGGATTCTTGTGGTAGACGACGAGCCAATGATGGCCGACTCGTCTGCGGCAGAACTTCATCGAGGAAGGCTACTCGGTCGACACCGCTGCCACCGGTGCGGCCGCAATCGAACTTTTCGATCAAGGTGGACATCACCTGGCGATTTGCGATCTGCAACTGCCGGACATGGACGGCCTCGAAGTGATGCGTCACATGAAAGACGCGCGACCAACAACTGAAGTGATCGTCGTCACCGGATATGGAACGGTGCAAAAAGCTGTCGAAGCGACGAAAGCCGGCGCTTTCTATTTTGTCGAAAAGCCATTTGACTTTGAAGAACTTGCAACCGCTGGTTGAAAAGGCACTCGAGCGCCGCGAGCTCGTCGCTGAAACCGCGAACATGCGACGACAACTTTCAACTCGCGCCGAGTACTTCAACATCATCGGCGCGTCGAAGCCGATGCAGACAGATCTACGAAACGATCGAGTCGGTCGCAAAGTCTGACGCGAACGTTTTGATCGTTGGCGAGTCAGGCACCGGCAAGGAGTTGATCGCCAACGCGATTCATTACCAGTCGCTGCGATCGAAAAAGCCGTTCATCAAAGTAAACTGCGCGGCGTTGCCAAAAGAACTGATCGAGTCGGAACTGTTTGGACACACAAAGGGCGCATTCACCGGCGCGCACGCCGACAAGGAAGGTCTCGTGCAACACGCAGCCGGCGGTTCGTTGATGCTCGACGAAATTGCCGAGATGCCGGTCGAGCTGCAACCAAAACTGTTGCGCGTGTTGCAGGAAAGAAGTTATCGCAAGATCGGTTCGGAAAAGACGTACGCGGTCGATTTTCGTCTGGTCTGTTCAACAAATCGTCCGCCCGCCGATGCGATTCGCGACGGGCTGTTGCGCGACGATCTTTTCTATCGGATTTCGACCATCACGATTCACGTGCCGCCGTTGCGCGAACGAAACGAAGACATTCAACTTTTGACCGAGCATTTCCTTCACATGTATGCGCAAAAATATGAGCGCCCGATCACGGGCGTCTCGCAGGCCGCCTATCAGCGGTTGTTTGGTCACTCGTGGCCCGGCAATGTGCGTGAGTTGCAGAACGTGATCGAGCGCGCGGTGTTGCTCGCAAAAGACAAGCAGATCGAACCGATCGATCTGCCTTTTGATAACGGCACGGTGCCGGAAGGTTCAGCGTCGCAAGTTACCTGGGACGTGCCACCAAACATGACGCTGGAAGACATCGAACGCCTCGTGATCGAGCGAACGCTGCAGCGCACCGGTGGAAACAAACAGGCCGCGGCGAATCTCCTGGGAATCTATCGGCCGCGGCTGTACAGCAAGATTCGAAAGTACAACATCGACGTGCCTTCATTAGTTTCAGCGTGAGCTTTGTGCTTGGAGCTTTGTTTGTCAGTTGTCCGTGGTCAGTAGTCCGTTGTTCCAGCCAGATGTACAGACAACTGACCACGGACCACTGACAAAGAACAAAGCACTAAGGACCAAAGAACCTGCTTCCGAATGCGTGCTCTCCCAAATCATTCCCCGCGCCTGCGCAGCATCGACGCGCTGCGCGGAATCGCGGCTTTAGGCGTCGTCCTCTATCACGCGATCGAGCAGGGCAAAAATGCCCTGCCAAACAACCTTTTCGATTATCCCGTCCGCGCACTTCAGTTCATCAGCTCGTATGGCTACATCGGAGTCTTCCTGTTCTTTGTAATTTCAGGTTTTTGCATTCACCTGCAATGGGCCAAGGCGAAAGCGACGGGAGTCGAGCCCGACGTTCGCTTTGGTCCATTCTGGAAACGACGTCTGCGCCGGCTCTACCCGCCGTACATTATCGCGCTGGCGCTCTTCCTGCTCGTCGCCTATTCCTACGGCGAACTCAACTTCACCCATTTCTTCTTTTACGACATCGTGATGCATCTGTTGATGCTTCACAATCTCGATCCGCAAACGTGCTACACCATCAACGGCGTATTCTGGACGCTCGCGATCGAAGAGCAACTTTATCTCGCGTATTTTCTGTTGCTGTTTGTGCGGATTCGTTGGGGTTGGCGGGTGACGATCGCGGTTTGTTTGGCAGCGCGTGTGGCGTGGATGTTTCTGAGTTACTTCGTGTGGGTGAAGTTCAGTTACGGTTTGCCGGTCCCGGAAGCTGCTGCGTCGCACTGGTTCACGTGGGCGCTCGGCGCGATTGGGGTCGAAGCTTTACTTTGGTCTGATTCAGCTTCCAAGGTGGTCGCGTGATCTGCGTCTCTCGGGATTGCTGATCGCGGGCGCAACTGTGTTGTCGTACTACCTGCAGTTCATTCCGAAAGACACGTTCGCCAAAAACTTTGCGTGGTTTCTCCTTCACCCGATATGGGGGCTCGGGTTTTTCATCCTCATCAACCGGCTCGTGCTGGCCGAACAAAGCTGGATTCGGCGCGCCACCGTGCCGTCTGCCGTTTCGCTATTCGCGACGTTGGGGATCTTCTCTTATTCGCTTTACCTGACACATGAACTGGTCGTGATCGTATCGTGGCGGTTTACGAACCCGGCATGGTTGCAATCGGTGAATGTTTTGTTGCTGACTGTTCCGGTGACTATCTTGTTTGCGTGGGTGTTTTTCTGGTTCTGCGAACGACCGTTCATGGTCGGGCGAAAAAAAGAGACCGCAGATCGGCGATCGCATTGGAGCCCAATTGTCGAGTCGCAACCGAGCACGGTTTCTGATTAAAATAATTTTCACGAAGGGGAATTCAAACGTGCGCCATTTACAGGCACTGGCCCTCATATCTGCGCTGATCTGTGTTCCTTTGCTCGCCTCACAGGATCCGCTGCCGCCGCCTACTGTTTCGATCGACAAATATCGCGCGACTGCCGGACGCATTATCGGCGCGGCGCTCGTGAGCGACCGTGCATATACGCGGCTCGCTTACCTATCGGACAACATCGGACATCGGCTCAGCGGCTCGAAAAACCTGGAACGCGCGATCGAGTGGGCACTCGCAGAGATGAAACGCGACGGTCTCGATAATGTGCGTGGCGAAAAGGTGATGGTCCCGCATTGGGTGCGTGGCGAGGAGAGTCTGGAGGTCACTGCGCCCCGAGTAACGAAACTCGCGATGCTGGGACTGGGCAACAGTGTGGGCACGCCCGCGGAAGGAATTACCGCGGAGGCTGTGGTGGTGCGCAACTTTGCCGAGCTCGATGCGCTGGGTGAAAAGGTACGTGGGAAGATCGTCGTTTATAACGTGCCGTTTACGAATTACGGAGCGACGGTTCAGTATCGCGGGTCTGGTCCATCGCGCGCTGCACGCTACGGCGCCGTCGCTGCGGTCGTGCGGTCTATTACACCGATTAGTCTGCAATCGCCGCACACCGGCAGTCTGAATTACGACCAACAACAGCCAAAGATTCCGGCGGCAGCGATTTCGATCGAAGGCGCCGAACTGTTGCAACGCATGCACGACCGCGGCGAACGCACGACGCTGCGATTAAAGATGGAAGCGAAGTTTTTGCCTGACGCTGAATCCGCGAATGTAATCGCTGAGTTGCGAGGGTCAGAGAAGCCGGATGAGATTGTGCTGGTGGCCGGCCATTTCGATTCGTGGGACGTGGGCCAGGGAGCGCATGACGACGGCGGCGGTTGCATTATCGCGTGGGAAGCAGTCAGGTTGTTGAAAGAACTCGGGCTCAGACCGCGCCGCACTATCCGCGTCGTGCTTTATACGAATGAAGAGAATGGCTTGCGTGGTGGCAATGCTTATCGCGACGCGCATCGAAGCGAACTCGCGAAACACATTTTTGCGATCGAGTCTGACTCCGGAACGTATCGCCCGGAAGGACTGGGTTTGGCGGCGACAGCGCCGCCGAAAGTTCGTTCGAACCTGCTTGAAATCGCCAAACTCCTTAAAGGAATCGGTGCCGATGGAATTGCCGCCAGTGGAGGCGGCGCGGACATTGGGCCAATCATGCGTGAAGGTGTTCCGGGCGCGAGTCTCGATGTTGAAGGTTCGAAATACTTCGACATTCATCACACCGCGTCAGACACGTTGGACAAGATCGATCCGCGCGACCTGCAACTCTGCGTCGCAACGATGGCGGTCTTTGCGTACACCATCGCTGACATCCCGGAATCACTCCGCGGGCCGGAAGGAACTGAGAGATAGTTCTTCTCAGCGATCTCTGCGTATCTCTGAGTGCTCTGCGTTAACCAATATTGAGCAAGAGTTTAACGCAGAGACGCTGAGAAACGCAGAGATACACAGAGAAATGGTTAATCAGTCTAGTCCAACTGGTAAGTTGCGACGCTGGTTGGTGTTTCGAAGCAACGGACTTTGTAGATCTGCACGCGATCGTCACTCACGCGCTTTGCCACGCGCTCCAAAACGTACTTCGCCAGGTTTTCTGCCGAAGGTTGTAACTCGTCAAAGGGCGGCAACTCGTTGATGTTCCGGTGGTCAAGGTAGGTGACCACGTCGTCCGCCGCTGCTTTCAACTCAACAAAATCGACGAGCAGTCCAACGTTGTCCAATTCCCTTCCACGCGCGTAGATCTCGATCTTGTAGTTGTGGCCGTGAAGGTTCTCACACTTCCCCTTGTAACCGCGCAGTTGATGCGCGCTGGAGAAGTTTCGCTCGATCATTACTTCAAATTGTCCGGGCATAATTCGCTTCTGACGATAAGATACTCGCGAGGTCCGCGATCTGGGAAGTAACGCGACACGCGGGCAGACTTTGCAGGAACGTTCGGCCGTAACCCTTGGTTCGCAAACGCGGATCAAGCACTGCCAGCACGCCGCGATCGGTCGTGCTACGAATCAACCGTCCGAGGCCTTGCTTTAACGCGATGATGGCCTGCGGCACGCTGTATTGATAAAAACTGGACCCGCCGTTGTCTTCGATGTATCGCTGACGCGCCGCTACGAGGGGATCGGTCGGCACCGCAAACGGCAGCTTGTCGATGATCACACACGACAACTGCTCGCCACGCACGTCCACGCCCTGCCAGAAACTCGACGTCGCAAACAGCACCGCATTTGGCGTCTCTCGAAAGCGCTTCAACAGTTGGCCCTTCGACGCACTGCCCTGTACGAGACACGGATAGTCGATCTCTGTCCAAACGTTTTCGAACAGCGACTGCATGCCTGCGAGACTCGTCGATAACACAAACGCACGGCCTTCAGTGGCGTTGAGGATCTTGATCACTTCCTCAACGGCTGCATCCTGCCACTCACGTGAACGCGGATCGGGCATCGCCGGCGGCAGGTAGAGAATCGCCTGGCGCTGGTAATCGAACGTGGATTCGGCGATGAGATCTTCCGCGGCGTCGAGTCCGAGTCGGTCGCGAATGAAAGTGAAGTTTCCGCCGCTCGAAAGAGTTGCGGACGTCAGCACTACTGTTGGAACTTCGTCAAACAACTTGTCTTGCAGTAGACCCGCGACGTCAATCGGCGACGCTCGCAGGAATACGCCGCGGCCTCGTCGTTCGAGCCAGTACACAAACTTCTTGTCGGGTCCGGTGACGATGAACTCCAGATCGAAACGGATCTGGCGCAGCCGGCGAATGAGCGCTTCGATCTCGGGCGGTTTTTCCTGCACAGTGTCGAGCGTTGTATCCACGCGCGCGATCGCGTTTTCGAGTATTGAATACAACTCTCCGAGATGCGTCGCTTCAAACTCACCGTGAGCGTTTCGGCGCGCGAACGTTCCGGGAATGATTGGGTAACGCCCTTCGTCACCACGGCCGTCGCGAAAGCCCATCCAAAAGTCGTCCGCAAAACGCGCCATGCGCGCGACGCTTCGGGTAAGTTCCTGATCGAGCTGCACGTCGTCGATCGGGATCATTCCCAGATCGCGTACGAGATCGTCGATTTGGTAATTCGAGACTTGCGAGCCGAAGTATTCGGAAGCGACATCTTCAATCAGGTGTGCCTCATCCAGGATGACGGCCGTGTAATCGGGAAGCACGGATCCGTAGTTTCCGTTGCGCAAACTGAGATCGGCAAAGAAGAGATGATGGTTGACGACGACGATGTCTGCTTCCTGCGCGCGATTGCGCATGCGCGTGATGAAACAGGGATCGAAGTCGGGGCATTTCTGTCCGAGGCACGCTTCAGAGCGCGCGTCGATGTGACGCCAGAAAGAAAGTGACTCAGGCAGGTTTGCGAGTTCTGCGCGATCGCCGGTCTCGGTTTCTCTTGACCAGTTCGTGACTTCTTCGAAGTAGTCGACCTCGTCGAGACCTTCGAGCACGGGCGCCGACTGGGCGCGACCCAAACGATTGAGGCATACGTAGTTGCTGCGGCCCTTCATGTACGTGGCCGCGAAACGTTTCGGCAGGACACCCTGGAGAAAAGGAATGTCTTTCTCCATTAACTGTTCCTGCAAGTTTTTGGTGCCTGTGGAAACGATCACTCGCCCATTCCCACCCAGCGCGGCAGCCACCGCAGGAACCAGATACGCGAGCGTCTTTCCCGTCCCCGTTCCTGCCTCAACGATGAGATGTCTCTTCTCCTCAAACGCACGCATCACAGCCTGCGCCATCTGTATCTGGCCCGGCCGATATTCATATTCAGAATGCGCCTTCGCTATTAACCCTTCGGAGCCAAAAACTTCTTCCATACGAGATCAGTGACGATTAAGACGGTTTGGATACAAAGGAAATCTGTCGGCGAGATCAAGCACGTCTGTTTCACTCATTTATCACACCTTCTGACTCAGGAGCGTGGATGACTTCCGCGATCAGGCGGCCGATTTCGCGCATCTCGGGCTCTTTCATGCCGCGCGTGGTGACGGCGGGCGTGCCGATGCGCAGGCCGGAGGCGACGAATGGTTTGTTTTGATCGAAGGGAATGGTGTTCTTGTTTACGGTGATCAACGCGGCTTCGAGTGCTTTTTCCGCGTCTTTTCCGGTAATGCCTTTGCCGTCCATCCAAACATCGACGAGCATCAGGTGATTGTCAGTGCCACCAGACACCAGGCGAAGTCCCTGTTCCTGTAACTCGCTCGCCAACGCTTTTGCGTTCTTTAGCACTTGTCGCTGGTATTCCTTGAAGTCGTCGCGCAGCGCTTCACCCAACGCCACCGCTTTCGCGGCGATGATGTGGACCAGCGGGCCACCCTGAACACCCGGAAACACTTTGCTATTGATCGCTTTCGCGTGCTCCTCTTTGCAGAGTATGAGACCGCCGCGTGGACCACGCAGCGTTTTGTGTGTCGTCGTCGTGACGTAATCCGCGTGCGGAACTGGCGACGGATGCAGCCCCGCGGCAATCGGACCGGCAATGTGAGCGATATCGGCAAACATGCGTGCGCCAACGCTGCGCGCAATCTCGCCGATACGTGCAAAATCGATCGTCCGCGGATAAGCAGAAGCGCCACAGACAAGAAGTTTCGGACGATGTTCTTCCGCTATTCTTTGCAACTCGTCGTAATCGATCTGTTCGTTGTCGCGCGACACGCCGTAATCAGCGACTTTGTAACTAATGCCCGAAAAGTTCATCGGATGGCCGTGTGTGAGGTGTCCGCCGTGGGACAGATTCATTCCGAGAATCTGATCGCCGTACTGAATCGCCGCGAGATAAACAGCCATGTTCGCCTGCGCACCGCTGTGCGGTTGCACGTTTGCGTGGTCCGCGCCAAACAACTCCTTCGCGCGATCGATCGCCGTCTGCTCGACAACGTCGGTCCATTCACAACCGCCGTAATAACGTTTGCCCGGATAACCCTCGGCGTACTTGTTAGTAAAAACGGATCCGGCAGCCTCCAGCACAGCTTCGCTGACGAAGTTCTCGGAAGCGATCAACTCGAGTCCATTCGCCTGGCGCGCGACTTCGTTGTCGATCGCCTTGGAAATCACAGGATCAACATCAGCTAATGATGCGTTTCGCGAATCGGGCATTGATTTCTCAGAGGTCTTTTCGGTTGGTGTTGTCATTTGCACTCTTGTTCGATCTTGCAGATCTCTTCCACTCGTCTCGCATGCCGGCCACCGCCGAATTTAGCATCGAACCAGGCGCGGACGATCTTCGGAATCTCCTCGGCGGGTGTCACTCGCGCTCCGATCGAAAGCACGTTCGCATCGTTGTGCTCACGCGCCAATCGCGCGACCTCTTCGTTCCACGCAACCGCCGCTCGCACACCCGGAACCTTGTTCGCGACGATCGCCATACCGGTACCGGATCCGCACACCAGGAGTCCCTGTTCAACCTCCCCATGCGCCACCTTTTCCGCGACCTTCCGTGCGTACTCAGGATAATCGACGGAAGCATCCGACGCCGTGCCAAGATCTTCAAACTCGACACCAAGATCCTTCAGCAACGGTTTCAACTGCTCTTTCTCGGTGTAACCAGCGTGATCACTTGCGAGAGCGATTCTCATCTTTAGTTCACCCTTTTAGGAAAGTGTTTGGAAGAACGCGATGGTACCTCAACGTTCGATCCACCGCAAAGAGTTCCAAACGGAGGGTGGTGTCTTAGTTTGCCAGCATTCTCTGCGTACCTCTGCGGTCCTCCCCGACCCTGCGGTAAAAGAACCGCCAAAACATATAAACCGCAGAGACGCGGAGGCTGCAGAGATACGCAGAGGAAACTATTACACCACCAAACGGAGTGCTTTGTACTTTTTGTACTTTGTCGAAACCCAAAAGACCAAGCACAAAGCACTAAGTACAAAGCTCGTAGTTTGCCTAACTCGTAGCGGCTAAGCGAGAATGCGAAGACTATGCGCTGGTCAAACTATTTCATCCCAACACTTCGCGAAGACCCGGCCGATGCCGAAGTCATTTCGCACAAACTTCTTCTGCGCGCCGGCGCCATCCGGCAACTGTCGGCCGGAATCTATTCTCTCTTGCCGTTGGGCCAACGCATTGCGATTAAGGTCATGCAAATATTGCGCGAGGAGATGAACGCAATTGGTGGTCAGGAGTTTTTCCTGCCTGCGCTTCATCCTGCCGAGATCTGGCAGGAGTCTGGCCGTTGGCAGGCGATCGGCGACGAAATGTTTCGTCTCAAAGATCGCAAGAACACCGACATGTGCCTCGGCATGACGCACGAAGAGGTCTTCACTGCGATCGCTCGTAACGAGATCCGCTCGTACAAGCAACTGCCACAGGTCTGGTACCAGATTCAGCTCAAGTTTCGCGACGAAGCACGACCCAAATCGGGCTTGATCCGGATACGCACGTTCATCATGAAAGACGCGTACTCGTTCGATGTCGATCGGGACGGACTCGACAAGTCGTTTATCGATCAACGAGAGGCTTACAAAAAGATCTTTACCCGCTGCGGTATACAGTTCCTGATCGTTGAAGCGTCGTCAGGCGCTATGGGCGGAACCGAGTCGAACGAGTTTATGGCGCGGACGCCCGCCGGTGAGGACTTGATCGTCAGTTGCCCAAACTGCGATTACGCCGCAAACCTCGAGAAGGCGCAATCGCGTCTCGCGCGTGTCGAGGATGATCAGGGCCCGGGAGCACCTGAGGAGTTTCCGACACCCGGCGTGCGCACGATTGAAGACCTAACGACGTTCCCCGGCGGGGCTGAAGCAGCGCGACAGATCAAGTCGCTTGTTTACTTCGCAACGATCGACGGCGAGCCACGCCCGGTGCTTGTGCTCCTGCGTGGCGATCATCAGCTCCACGAAACGAAGCTGGCCGATGCGCTCGGTTCAACCGCGGTGAGACCTGGTCATCCCGAAGAGATCCGCCAACTGCTCGGCGCGAGTGCCGGAAGCCTCGGCGGTGTCGGGGCGAAAGACAGAGCGCGCGCCTCAAGAATGGATCTGCGCATCGTCGGCGATTCGTCATTGCAGGGCCGTCGCAACATGACTACCGGCGCCAACAAAGATGATCACCATATTCGCGGCGTCGATATCGCACGCGACATTCCAGTCGATCGGTGGTTCGAGCTGCGCACCGTTGAAGCCGGCGAAGGCTGTCCGCGATGTGAGACCGGTGTGCTCGAAATCTTCAAGGGAATGGAGATTGGCCACATTTTCAAACTCGGCACCAAATATTCGGACTCGATGGGTGCGAACGTCTTGACGCAGGACGGTAAACAGGTTCCGATCGTCATGGGTAGTTACGGTATTGGCGTTGAGCGAATCATGGCCGCCGCGGTCGAACAACATCACGACGGCGACGGCATCATCTGGCCGAAGTCGCTTGCGCCATTCGACGTCGTAGTGACGATTACCAACATGAAACAGGACGATGTGCGCGAAGCAGGCGAGAAGGTTTACAACGAACTGCAACGTGCAGGCCTCGACGTCCTGCTCGACGATCGCGACGAGCGCGCGGGCGTGAAGTTCAAAGATGCTGATCTGATCGGTATTCCTTATCGCGTGACGATTGGAAAGAAAGTCGCCGATGGAGTCGTGGAGTTGTACGATCGCGGCGCAAAACAGAGTGAGGATGTTAAGATAGTCGACGTTGTCGAGCGTGTGTTAAAGCTGGCGTCAGTATGAAATTAGCCTGGCTGTTATTAGCTTTATTACTTCCCTTAAAAATCGCGGCGTCGCAGGATCTTCTCCCCGAACTGGTCCGCCGTATCAAACCATCGGCAGTTGCCATCGAAACCTTCGACGCGCGCGGTGAAAAACTCTCACGCGGCAGCGGCTTCTTCATCGATTCGGATCGCATCGTCACCAATCGACACGTGATCGAAGGCGCTCATCGCGCCGAAGTCCACTCCTCAAACGGCACCGTGCTTCCCGTAAGAGGCGTACTCGCGGTTGACGCCGAAGGCGACATCGCACTGCTGAAGATCGATCCGCCCACGCCGCAAGTCAGACCGTTACCGCTCGATAAAACTTCGCCTCAGGAAGGCGAGAGCATCGTCGTGATCGGCAACCCACTCGGACTGGAAGGCAGTGTCACGAATGGAATCGTTTCCGCCGTGCGCGATATTCCCACTTTCGGACGCATCATTCAGATCACGGCAGCGATTTCGTCCGGGTCGAGTGGCAGCCCGGTTGTGAACATGCAGGGACAGGTAATCGGCATTGCCACGTTGCAGGTGACGGGCGGGCAAAGTGTGAACTTCGCGATTCCCTCGGAACGCATCTCACAACTCCAGGCGACGACGATCATCTCGCTGCCGGAACTTGTTGCGAACACCGGCCGCAACAAGCGGGCGAAGGCGGTCCAGTTTTTCCGCGACGGCTTGAGTTTTCTTTCAAAGGACGACTGCGAGAAAGCGCTGCCGTATTTTCAAATGGCGGTCGAGTCAGACAATCAATACGCCGAAGCGTGGGCGCAGAGTGGCTTCTGCAACGAGAAGCTGGGCCGGCATTCGGAAGCTCTTGAAGCGTCGAAGAAGGCAGTGAATCTGCGGCCGTCCGCTGAGTCGTACTTCAACATCGGTCTCGCGAGTTTTTATCTCAAGCAGTACAAGGAGGCCGCAGAAGCTTACCGGCAATCGATCAAACTCGATCCGTACAACGCAGCCGACGCTTATTACGCGCTCGGTCTCGCCTATCGCGACTGGGGCAAGGCTGACGACGAGATCTACGCCTACAAGCAGGCGATTAAGCTGCGTCCGGATTACACGGGCGCGTATGAGCGGCTCGGTTCACGTTATATGAAGTCGAAGAAGTTTAACGAAGCGGTTGAAGTGTTTCGGCAGCTCGCGGCGTTGAAGCCGGGCGACGCAATCGCGCCAAACAGTCTCGGCGAGGCGTACGCCGAACTCAAAAATTACAACGACGCGCTCGAATCGTTTCGTCAATCGATTCGCTTGAAACCTGATTTCGGGAGGGCTTATTACAACCTCGGCAAGACGTTGCTGGCGATGGGCAATCGCGACGCGGCGCTCGAGCAGTACACAATTCTCACAAACATCGATCCGAGCTGGGCCGAAAGGCTGAACGCGGTTTTAAATCCTTAGGGTTGTCAGTGGTCAGCAGTCCGTGTCAGTAGTCCGTTGTCAGTAGTCAGTCATTTCATGTCAGCGGCTTGTGCGTAACTGTAACGAGTCTGACCACTGACCACTGACCACTGACTACTGACCACTGACCACTGACCACTGACAATCAATCACCGAATCACTTCGCCCACAATCGCCGTCAACGCGTTATCCTGTAGCGACTTGTTGCGCGGCAACTGCCCGTGAAGATCGCAACCGAACACAGCGTAGCGGGAGAGCGTGAATCCCGTTTGCGCGTCGCGTATCTTGAACAGATTCTCGCCGAGCAGCGACGCGCGCGTCACACGCCCATCACCGGGAACATACATCGCTTCGGTCACGATTTTTTTCGAGACCTTCAAGCCTGCAGACGTGCGAAACTCGCGTGGGCGCGTCAACGTCACCCAACGATTCCGCTTTGGATCGCGGAAAATCACGGGGGAGTTCAAAGTCTCCTCACAATCACCGCCGATCGCCAGCAACACCACTGGTGATGCTGGTCGATCAACTGCATCAAGCGCCTGATGAAATCGTCGCGCGCGCTTGAGTGTTGCGTCGAGATAGGCGTCAATTTCATCGGCTTGCCCGTTTGTTCCGTTCGTCTTTTCGAAGTCCGTGCAGCGCACTCCAGCCGTAACGCTTCCAGACCTCCACGTCATAAAGATCGATCACAAGCGGCTTCAGGTTCTCGTCGAGAAATCGCACCACGCCGGCGTGTGGCATGAGTTGAAAAACTGACGGCGTACGTGCTGCATCTTCCGCAGTCAACTTGTTCAGCAACGGAACGCGGCGGCGCAAGCCTTCTGTAACCGAGTAACCTTCGACAAGCGTGGCAAACGCGTCAGTCGATCCTTCGTTCGGCACACCGATCATGACGATCTTGCTGATGTGCGCGGCGCCGTTCCACGTCGGTTGAATCGTCGCATCGCCGGGTGGCAGGTCCGCGTCGCCATACATCGCGGCATAGCGCGCGATCAGACCGCCCATCGAGTGCGCCACAATGTTGAATTTGAGATCGTCGCGTTTCAGTTTCTCTTTCAATCGCTGCAAACGCCGGACGAACTCGCGCGCGTTCTCGACGTTGTCTCGTCGCCAGTCGTACGGAAACACGTAGAACGTGTCGCGGTCGCCGTCGGCGCCGGGATTTTCCCAGTCGCCTTCGCGATAACCGGCGTAACGTCGCAGCGCTTCGAGCAGATCGCGGTAGACGTAAACCTCCGGGAACAGCTTCGCCAGCTTCGCAGTCTCGAGGATTTTGCCGGGCACGAGATCGTCGCGATTGGCGGCGAGGTTCGGAGTGATCGGCAATCCTTCCTGCTCGGTGCGAAACGCCGACGGCCAAACTTTCTCGCCGGTTCTTGGGTTGATCAGTTCAGAACCGAGAATCCCGGGAATGACGATCACCGGACGTTTACCGGTGCTCGCGCGGGCATTGGCGAAGATTTGTTCGAGGTTCGGTGTCTTGCGCGCGGAGATGCAGCCGGTGGCAACAACCGAGAGGATCAGAACGCCGAAGATGAGGTGCGTTCTGTTCGTAGATCGCCGCGCGAAACGTCGGTGCACAAGTCTATTCAACGGGCGGCTCCCAGCGACGATTGATCAGACTCGCGACAAAGCCGGCGCCAAAGCCGTTGTCGATGTTGACTACGGTCACGTTCGACGCGCAGGAGTTCAACATGCCGAGCAGCGCGGCCACACCGCCAAAAGATGCGCCATAACCGACACTGGTTGGCACAGCCACGACCGGCACACCGACCAGACCGCCAACCACGGACGGCAACGCGCCTTCCATCCCGGCGGCGACGATCACCACGCGCGACCGTTGCAACAGACTTCGCTCGGCGAGCACGCGATGAATTCCGGCGACACCTGCGTCCCAGATGCGCGAGACAGTGTTGCCCATCGTTTCCGCTGTCAGCGCGGCTTCTTCAGCGACTGGGATGTCGCTTGTGCCGGCGGTCACAACGGCGATTGATCCAACGCCGTGATTGGTTTTGTCGCGCCGGATGCGGACAAGCCGCGCCGACTCGTGCCATTCGGCGTCGGTTACGACGTTGCGGATTTCGCCAAACGTACCTTCATCCGTGCGGGTCACGATGATGTTCGGCGAGCGCTCGCGCCAGGCGTTCGACGATGCCGACGATCTGCGCGCGCGTCTTGCCACCGCCGAAAACGACCTCCGGAAATCCCAGCCGAGACGCGCGCGAATGATCTACGCGCGCGAAGCCGATGTCTTCGAAATGAAGATTCTTGATGCGATCGAGCGGCTTCGCTGGTCGTCTAGATTCGCCACTCTTGTGCGCCTCCAGCAAGTTCTGCCAGTTCATTTCAAATCCATCGCAAAGCATGCCACAAAAAGGCACACAAATCACATAAACGAAATCCTCGCAAAGTGATCCTCGTATGCGATAGTGGCCAGTGACTTGTGCGCTTATTTGGCAATATCGATCCACCGTGTCGACCGTAATCAAAAACACCCGCTTAACCCTGGAGATGATCAAGATCGAGCACACGCTTTTTGCGTTGCCGTTCGCCTTTCTCGGCGCCGTGCTCGCAGCTAACGGCGCTTCCGACGGTGCGGCAGATTCTTTGGATCGTCGTCGCGATGGTCGGCGCGCGGTCCGCGGCCATGGCTTTTAATCGCATCGCCGATCGAAACTTCGACGCGCGAAATCCGCGCACCGCTTCGCGAGCATTGCCGGCCGGTTTGCTGTCCGTTGGCTTTGTCTGGGCGTTTACGATCGTTTCTGCGGCGCTGTTTTTACTCGCCGCCGCGATGCTGAACCGTCTGACGTTGATTCTCGCGCCGGTGGCGCTCGCGAGCGTGCTGCTTTACTCTTTGACCAAACGCTGGACGCAGTTTTCGCACTCGTCTCGGGCTGGTGTCTTTCAATCGCACCTACCGGCGCATGGATCGCCGTGCGCGGCGAGATTGGAAGCCCGGTTCCGTTGTTGTTGTCACTCGTGGTCCTGCTCTGGACCGCGGGTTTCGACGTGCTTTACGCCTGCCAGGATTACGACTTCGATCGCCGCGAAGGGTTTGAGATCGATTCCCGCGCGCTTGGGCATCGCGCGCGCACTCTGGATCGCGCGCGGCCTGCACGCGGCGGCTTTCCTGGCGCTGGTTTGGCTGTTTCTGGTCACACGGACTTCGGACCAGTGGCATTCGCTGGAGTGATCGCAACCGGCGCTTTGCTCATTTACCAACATCGACTGGTGCGCGCTGACGATCTCAGACGTTTGAATGCGGCTTTCTTTACGACTAACGCCTTTGTGAGCGTCATCTTGCTTGTGACTTTTGGCAGCGCCGTTTTTCTGAATCGCTAGATCGAGATATTCAGAAATGAATTTTTCACACGACGAAAAACTGAACGAAATAGCCGACGCGCGTCAACGCCGGCGAACGACTCTCTTTTGCAGACGGCGTGGCGCTTTACGCAACTGACGATCTGCCGGCACTCGGTAAACTCGCCGATACTGGTCAGACGACGCCGTCACGGCCGCACGACATATTTCAACGTCAACCGTCATCTGAATCCGACCAACATCTGTTACGCCGATTGCAAGTTTTGCGGTTTCTTCCGCACGCCGCGCCAGCCCGACGCTTACACACACAACATCGACGACAGTTTGAAAGTCGCGGCCCAGGCAGTCGCCGAAGGCGCAACCGAATTGCACATCACCGGCGGGTTAAACACAAAACTTCCTTTCAGTTACTTCACCGATCTGCTGTCGTCGCTGAAGCGCGCAATATCCGCAGTTGCACTTGAAAGCGTTCACGATGGTCGAGTTTGACCACTTCGCGCACTTCTACAAGATGCCGGATGAAGAGGTGATTCAGAAACTGATCGAGGCGGGCCTGGATTCATGTCCCGGCGGCGGCGCGGAGATCTTTCGCGAACCAACACGTTCGATGATCTGCGCGCACAAGTGCGACGCCGATCGCTGGCTCGAGCTCCAGGGAAAAATTCACGCGGCCGGTTTGAAAACAAATGCCACGATGCTCTACGGTCACATCGAGTCGATCGAAGATCGTGTGGATCACTTGGTGCGGTTGCGCGAGCAACAGGAGAAGTCAGGCGGTTTTCAGTGCTTCATTCCGCTCGCGTTTTATCCGCCTGACACGCAGCTGGCCCATTTGCCTGGACCATCCGGCGTCGATTCACTGAAGACGATGGCCGTCTCGCGTCTGATGCTGGACAACTTCGATCACATCAAAGCCTACTGGGTGATGCTCGGCAAACGTCTCGCCCAGGTCGCGCTGCACTACGGCGCCAACGATATCGACGGCACGATCACCGAAGGCGGCGAATTGACTACGAGTTACTCAGTCGAAGCCAACAACGAAGTGAAGATGAGCAAGACCGAACTCATCGGTCTGATTGAAGACGCGGGCTTCGAAGCGGTCGAACGCGACACCGTCTACAACCGCATCGAGCCGAAACGATCTAACGACCGATCAGGGTTCGAACTGAAAATGCTTAACTGACACCGATGTCAGAACACGATCACACTCGCACATTCACCAGACTCCGACGACGCCTTCATGTTCTATGGCCTGGCAACCAACAAGCTCGACACGGGCGAACTGCACTTCCAACACCTGCTGAAAGACATTCAAACACTGAACGAGGAAGCAATGCGCGGCACTTACGACGTCACCGCCATCAGCTTTCACGCTTACGCTTACATCGCGCGACAAGTATGCTTTGCTGCCGCACGGCGCTTCGATTGGCGACAACTACGGCCCGATCGTCGTCTCGCGAGAGCCGGCCACGCCCGAAGACATTCCGAATCTGAAGATCGCGGTTCCGGGAAAGTTGACCAGCGCGTTTCTGGCGCTGCGCATATTCAATTCCGATTTCAAATATGAGGTCGTGCCGTTCGACAAAATTATTGATGCCGTGCAGGACGGGAGCTGCGACGCGGGCTTGTTGATTCACGAGGGGCAGCTTTTTTACGAGTCGAAGGGGCTTCACAAGGTGCTGGATCTTGGGCGAATGGTGGCACGAGCGGCACGGTCTGCCGCTGCCGATGGGCGGCAACGTCATCCGTCGCGACCTCGGCCCGGAGCTGATCAAGAGAGGTTTCGAGCTGCTGCGGGAGAGTATCAATTATTCGCTGACCCACCGGGAAGACGCGCTCCAGTACGCCATGCAGTTCGCCCGGGACATGGAACCGGAGCTGGCCGATCGGTTTGTGGGATGTGGGTAAACGACTTGACGCTCGACTACACCGAGCGCGGCCGAGAAGCTGTGCGGCTGCTCTGTGAAGGAAGGGCTTTCGAAAAGGGCGATTATCCCGAATCAGAGTCCGATATACGACTTTGTTTGCATGAACTTAAGTATTTTGAGGATTTAAGGTGTCTAAGCTGGGGTGTGCGCGGTGATTTTTTAAGCCACCCCGCCCAGAAGGGGCAGCTAACCACCGCGCACATCATCGACCTCAGACCACGTAAAACCAAGCTCCTCCCAAAGCCTGGTTTATCGCCCGCTCCGTGTAAGCAACGCCGCCGCTCGGCGTCACGTCTGCGCTCCCGCGCCGTAAAGCTCCACGGATGTTAGGACGAGTGCCTGTTGCCGACATGAGGACCTTGAGAAACTTTAACTTTCAAACTAGCTGAGCCCGCGATTTTCGAGGTCAATCGGGCTCCATTTTTCTGTCAACCATGCCGCTGGCCGACGTATAACTTATTCTAGTATGGCACCTTACACTAGATGCAGGAAACTTTGCAACAGGAAAATGGCGTTTCGGCCGCCGCCGGACGCTCCAAGGCCAAGACCGGCTGGCAACAGGATCTTTCCTCCCGGCATCTGAGGACAGTCAAGTTTCAGCCAGGCCCCGGGACCTGTAAATCCCATTAGTTCAGGTAGAGAATGAAGAACGAATTTATCGAGCACTACGTTCCTTTCGCATCGCACTGGCCCTAATCGGCCCTGGTCACGATCTCACGGCTTCGGCCCAGACTCAAGCCCACGGCGGTCCATGCAGCAGCCGCGCGAACCCGACCGGATCATCCAGGCGTTCACCGCCAAGGAAGCCGAGTTTCGCCGCGCGCTGAACAACTATTCATTCAAACGCGACGCACTGATTCAAAGCATCGGCATGGGCGGACAGGTGACCGGCGAATATCACCGCGTCTCGACCTTCACTTTTGACGATCAGGGAAATCGCTACGAAAAGATCAGCTTTTTCCCGATGGCCTCCATGCCCGAGGTCACCGCCAGGAAGACATCGACGACCTGGGCGGCATCAACCCGTTTGCTCTCGAACCCTGAAAGATCGACCGATACAACATCGGTATGTCGGTAAAGAAAAGATCGACGAGTTGAATCTCTACATCTTCGACGTACCGCCGAAAGTCATGCCCGATCCGAAGAAGACCAAAGAACGGTTGTTCCTCGGACGCGTTTGGGTCGACGATCAGGATTTGCAGATCGTGAAGACCAAGGGAAAGGGCGTTCCGGAAACAAAGAACAACAAGTTTCCGATAGTCGAAACGTATCGCGAGCACATCGACGGCCGTTACTGGTTTCCGACTTACTCCTACGCCGACGAAGAACTGGTTTTCGACAACGGCAACACGCTGCACGTTCGCATGAAAGTTCGTATACACCGACTTCGCTCCGGCGCGCGCAACGTTGAAGGTCACGGAAATTGGCGAGGACGAAGTGCCGGCAACCGGCAGGCGGACGCGAAGCCGATCGAGGGCGGAGACGCTGAATTCCAAAGCCGCTTTCGCTGCCGAAGCCCGCTTATCCGGAAGAAGCGAAGAGACTCAAAGATCCGGGCAAGTTACTGTGCGCGTCGTTGTCGACGAGAATGGAAAGGTGATTTCGGCGAAGGCGTCAGATGGACCATGCCGTATTACGGCAGAGCAGCGGAAGCAGCCGCGCGGCAGGCGACGTTCGCTCCGACAACGCAAGACGGCATCACTGTGAGAGTCGATGGGCGACTCTCGACCTACGACTATCAGCTGAAGTCAAAGCTGCTTTGGCAATCGAGCTCACGGACGTCGGAGATCAAGCTTGTTCATCGTCTTCATCCGTGGTCACGATCTGTGGTCGCAACCGGTGGCATAATAATCATCTCGATCGTTCCGGATCTTCGCCTCGCCAGTTCCCTTACCCATCAATTCATCAGAGTTCTTGATCGCGACGGGAACGACCGGCACGCCGGCCTGCTCGCGCCATGTAGAACGCGCCTTTCTTGAACGGCAACAACTCGCCCGGCTTCGCGCGCGTTCCTTCGACGAAAACACCAAACGAAACACCCGAGCGAATGCGCTGCGCCGCGGCTTCCGTCGTGCGAATCGCACTCTCGCGATTCGTGCGATCGATCGCCATCACGTTCACAAAACCCATTCCGACGCCGAGCACCGGCACTTTCAAGAGTTCTTTCTTCGCCAGCAAACCGATTCGCCGTCCGGTGTAAACAAACATCGCCGCGGTATCGAGATACGAACGATGGTTTGAAACAAAGACGTAAGTCTGTTTCGGATCGAGCAGTTCGAGCCCGCGTCACATTCACGCGCACACCACTCGAATCGCAGCCAATGCCGCGCGCCAAACAGCGCCCACGGATACACCAGATCATGCTTGTTCACGAGCCACGCGATAATCAGAATCGGCGGACCGAGCAGTGCCAAGCAGCGCGCCCGCGAGAAACAACGACCACCAATAATGCAACCGCCGCATAAAGCTGCGCGGCCGGGTTGTGCTAGACTCCTCGGCCATAGTTTTCTCGATTGCAGCGGTATCTTCCATCAGTTTTCGCAAAGGAAACTCGTAATGATTAGCCTTCGATCCGTAACGGTTGGCCTGGCCGTGGTACTGTCGTTCGCTGCGTTTTCCGACGCCTCGTTCGCGCAAAGAACTGCGCCGCGCGTTGACGCCTCTGCTGCGATACCGTCGCCGAAGTCAGTCCTCGGATTTACGCCGGGCGACGATCGCACGATCGCCGACTGGTCGCAGATCACCGATTACTTCGATCGCCTCGACCGCGCCTCCGATCGCGTCATGGTCCAAACGCTGGGCCAATCGACGTTGAAGCGGCCATTGATCGTAGCTTTCATCAGCGCGCGAGAGAATATACTGGCGCTCCAAAAATACAAAGACATCCAGCAGCAACTCGCCGATCCGCGCAAAGCCGCCGAAAAACTTCAACGCGACCGACTGATCGCTGACGGCAAGGTCGTCGTCACGATCTCCTGCTCGATCCACTCGACGGAGATCGTCGCGTCGCAGATGTCGATGCAACTTGCCTACGAGCTCGCAACCGCCCAGGACGCCGACACGCGCGAGATCCTGCAAAACACAATACTGCTTCTAATTCCGTCACCCAATCCCGACGGCATCGACATCGTCGCCAACTGGTATCGCAAAACTCTCGGCACACCGTTACGAAGGGCGAGAACCACCCGAGCTCTATCACCACTACGCCGGTCATGACGACAATCGCGACTGGTTCATGCTCAATCTGAAAGAGACGCAAGCTGATCACGCGCTTGCTTCTGGCACGAGTGGTTTCCGCAGATTGTTTACGACGTGCACCAGCAAGGATCGAACGGATCACGTTTCTTCATTCCGCCTTTTTACGATCCAGCCAAATCCAAACATCTCGCCGGTGCTGCTGCGCCAGGTGGGACTAATTGGACACAAAGTCGCTGCGGATCTTCAGGCCGCCGGTTTCAAAGGCGTGTTGACCAACGCGCTTTACGACACGTGGTGGCACGGCGGCTTTCGCACCGCGCCGTATTTTCACAACTCGATCGGAATTCTTTCCGAAGCCGCCAGCGCGCGATTGATGACGCCGACAACAGTCACATCGCGAACAACTCGCGCGCTCCACCACACGCGGCATGCGCAACGCGACGGAAGCGGCCACCAACTTTCCCGATCCGTGGCCGGCTGGCACGTGGCGTCCGCGCGACATCATGGACATGGAGATGATCGCGGCTCGCGGCGATATTCTCGATGGCCGCAAAATTTCGTGGCGACTACTTGCGGAACTTCTATGAACTCGGCGAAGAAAGCTGTCGACGCGCCGATAAAGCCCGACGAACCATTGGCTTATCTGATTCCTGCGGGACAAGCGCGCGATGAGACGGTCGCCAAGACTGATCGAAAGCCTCGTCGGCCAGGGCATCGAGGTTTACCGGCTCGATCAGCGAGCTGCACGTCGCGCATGGACCACAAATCCTGCAACGAACAAATCCACCAACCGAAAAACTCGGCACTTATCGCACCGTCATCGACAAGCCAACGACGATCGGAAGTCCCGCTCGGCAGTTACATCGTATTTCTCACCCAACCGCAGCGAGCAAACGTCCTGGCTCTGTTTGAGCCGCAGATCTATCCGAACCGTCTGACGGCGCAGGGCGAAGCCGAGCGGCCGTACGACGTCGCCGGCTGGACGCTCGCCGTTGCAAATGGGTGTTGATGCTCCGGCGGTGACGGCCATCAAGGAAAAGCCTTCTGAACGAAAACTGACCCTCGTGAAAGACGGCAAACCAGGTCAGAGCCGATCTCGCGCTCGCGCTGAGAAAAGGCGACGAGTCGCCGATCAAAAACCCCGTGCGACAACCTGTTCGCATCGGCATCTACAGAGCCATGGCTGAGCAACATGGACGAAGGTTGGACGCGGTTCGTCTTCGACACGTTCAACGTTCCTTACTCATCAGTACGCGATGCGGATATCCGGCAAGGCGGTCTCCACTCAAAGTTTGACGTACTGCTTTTCACGTCGCAGGCTAGTGCCCAGATCGTCGGCGGCAACGCCGCGGGTACGCTGCCCGCCGAGTTCACGGGCGGCATCACTGATGCCGGCGTCAATAATCTGAAAGAGTTTGTGAACAATGGTGGAACGCTCGTGTGTTTCGATGATGCGTGCGATCTGGCGATCAAACAATTCAACCTGCCGGTGCAGCAACGTGCTCGACGGCGTGAGGTCGTCGGAGTTTTATTGTCCGGGATCGATTCGTCGCGCTCGACGTCGATAATAAACACCCGTTCGCCGCGAGTCTGCCGGCCAAACTCCCGCGTATTTCATCAATAGCTCGCGTTTACGACCGACGTCGGCGACGGAACGTTCGCGTGATCGCGCGTTATGCAAAGGAGAACGTGCTGCTGTCAGGCTGGCTGCTTGGCGAGGACAAGCTGCGCGGGCAAATAGCGCTGGCTGAAGTCGGCGTCGGCAAAGGACGGGTCGTTCTTTTCGGCTTTCGGCCGCAGCATCGCGGGCAGGCATGGGGGACGCTTCCGTTGATCTGGAACGTCCTTTCCAGCGCCGCGGCAAACGTCTCTGAGTAGCAAAAAGAAGTATTCTTAGCGCCTTTGCGCCTTTGCGGGAAGCCTTTAGTGCAAAGGCAGGTCTCTCCGCCAAGGCGCATAGGGCGCAAAGAATACCTTTAGATCTTCCTTGCTCGACAACGCTGAGGGGAGTATTCTTGCCTGACATAACGGTTTTTCTCTGCCCCTGATTTATTTCCCTAAATCAAAAACCGCAAGCAACAAGTCTGATTAGTAGGCATCAAAATGGGGCTCGACGTGTTCGAGCACTTATCAGGAGCTAACTATGAAAAAGCTTTGTATTTTCTTATTGCTCCTCTCCCTGTTCTCAACGTCGATCGGCATTGGTTTGGACAAGGCCGGCCGCGGCGCGTGGGTACCCAGCAAAACGTCCCGCAAACCACGCCTGCGCCGGCACCGGAGACGACGCAGCCGGCGCAGCCCGGCAAGCCACCCGTTCTGGGCGGCGCAAACTATCCGAACAACCGCAAACCGGATCAGCAACCCGAACAAGCGCCGACGCCGCCGGAAGAAGTTGACGCCGGCGACATCATTCGCGTCGAGCACCACGCTGGTCACGATTCCCGTCAGCGTGATGGATCGCGATGGGCGTTACATTCCCAACCTGCTGAAAGAAGACTTTCGCATCTGGGAAGACGGCGTCGAACAGGACGTCGCGTTCTTTCCGTCCGTCGATAAGCCGTTCTCGGTGGTGTTGATGCTCGACACGAGTCCGTCAACGCAGTTTCGACTGGAAGAAATTCAGGACGCAGCGATCAGCTTCGTCAATCAACTGCGTGCGGACGACAGGGTAATGGTGGTTTCGTTCAACGACGACATCAAGGTCTTCAGCGAGTTCACTACCGATCGCTGCGAAACTTCAACGCGCGATCTCAGCGCGCCAGAACCGACGACGGCACGCGCCTCTACGACGCGGTTGACATGGTGATGAACAAACAGCTTGGCCGAAATCCAGGCAGAAAAGCGATCGTGCTTTTCACTGACGGCGTCGATACGACCAGTCGCAACGCGCGATTACCAGAGCAACGTGATGGACGCGCAGGAGCTCGACGCGTTGATCTATCCCGTTCAGTACGACACCGCGCGAGACATGAACGCCGGCGGTCAGATTTCCCACCGCGCCAATCGACGTGTTTGGACAGATTCTCGGCGGCATCTTTGGCGGCGGCAGACGGTCGTCGGTGGTGGTGGCAGTGGATGGCGGCACGCGTGGCACCGCGCCGGGGCGATTACGAAGTCGGCGAACGATATCTTGAGGAACTCGCGAACACGACCGGCGGGCGCGAATATCGTGCCGACACTCTGCAGAACATGTCGTATGCGTTTGCGAACGTTGCTGAAGAACTGCGACGGCAGTACAGCATCGGTTACTACCCGAAGCGTCCACCACAAGCGGGTCACGAGCGCAGATCAAAGTGCGCGCCAAACAACCAAACCTCGCGGTGCGCGCGCGCGACAGTTACATCTTCAATCCATCGGGAGCGGCAGTCGGTAGAAGTCAGCGCAAACAAATGCACCGGTGTTACGAAGACAAATTAGCGCCGGTACGGAGACGCAGTGACGGAGAGATCAAGCAGTGTGACCGGCTCGCTTCCCGCATCACCCCGTCACCCTTTCACCGCGTCTGCACTCGACGGTGTAACTGGACGGGTATCGAGCGGCTGATTAACTCTGCGGCGGTCATTCAATCGCGGGCAATGAGACAACCAACACTGCGCCGCCATTTCCGATCTCGATTGCCCGCCGACACCGTGCCGCCATGAAGCTCAACCAGGTGCCGCACGATCGCCAAACCCAATCCCAGTCCGCCATGCTTCCGCGTACTCGAGCCATCAGCCTGACTAAACCGCTCGAAGATGCGCGGCAGAAAGTCCGCCGGTACTCCCGGTCCTGAATCTTCAATCCGGATCTCCGCCAGCGAATCGTGCTGGTCGCAAATAAACATCAATCGTCCCGCGTTGCGGCGTAAACTTCACCGCGTTAGCGAGCAGGTTCCAAAACACCTGCTGCAACCGCTCGACATCAGCCTTGACGATCACGTCCGGCGCTTCGAAGTGCGTGCGTATATCGATCTCTTTCGCTTCCGCAGCCGGCCGAACCGCATCGATCGCAGCGTGAATCACGAGCAACAGATCGACCGGTTGCGTGTTGATTCGCAACTTGCCGGTAACGATCCGCGACACGTCGAGCAAGTCTTCGATGATCTGCTTCTGCATCAGCGCATTTCGCTCGATGATTTCGATCGCGTGTGCCATTCCGTCTGGATCGAGTTGTCCGCTGCGCAGCAAGCCGCGACCAACCAACAACCGCATTCAGCGGCGTGCGCAGCTCGTGCGAAACAGTCGCCAGAAACTCTTCCTTCAACCGACTCGCTTCTTCCGCCTCTGCGCGCGCGTGACTCTCGCGCTCCAACAGTTCCGCGCGCTCGATCTCCAGCTTGAACAGCCGCCGTAATGTCCATCGTCACGCCGCGCATTCCGACTGGACCACGTTTCATCGCAAACAACAATCGACTGCGCCTCGACCCAAACTTCGCGCCCGTCTTTATGCATCCAGCGAAAACGGCTCGTACCGCCTTTACCCGACGCAAAGATCGCCGCCGCTTCAGCGCGCCGCACGCTCCCTGTCGTCCGGGATGAACGATCGTGCAACCAGAAGTTTGGCGTCGATAACCATTCCTCTTGGCTATAGCCGAGCATCTTTTCGACGTGACTGCTGACAAAGTCGATTCGTTGATTGGCGGCGTCAGGTTTTCCCCACGCTTCCCAAACAACCCCGGCACATGCGCGACAATGTCTTCGATGCGGCGCCGGTGAAGTTCCAGTTCCGATCCGAGTTTTGACTTGTCGGCTTCCGCTTTGCGCCGTTCGTTCGTGACCGCGCGCGACGATCAGCGTCATCAACGAGCTCGTGCCGACAAACGAAATCAACAGCAACAGCGACGACATTCGGATTCGGCTGCACGAATGGACCATAACCCTGCTTCGCTCCCCACACCGCCACTGCCGCCATCACCACGATCGCGCTGGTCACGATTCGCTGATCAAACTTCAACGCCGCCCACAACAAACAGGCAAACACAGGTAAGCAAGTGGATACGTTTTGACGGCCCGGGAAACCAGCCACCGAAAACGATCAGCACGACAATCAGAGAGCAACACAAACAGAACGGCGATCTCCGGCATGTCGCGCGCATTCGATTTTCCGGGCTAGCTCCACGAGAGAAGCAGTGGCGAACCACGATGAGCGCGCCGAAGCCATCGCCCATCCACCACGTCAACCAGAGCGACGAGAAGTCGGCCCATTCCGCCGCACCGCCAAGACACAGACTCAAACTGCCGATAGTCGCGCTAACCAGCGGCGCGAGCACCGCAGCACAGACGACAAACGTCATCACGTCGCCAACGGAATCGAGCGATCTGCCGCCAACGAGCGACTCGTTGCAGCAACCAGTACGCAACGAGCGCTTCCAGCGTGTTTCCGATCGCGATGCCGAAGCGGAACCGGCCGGAATGTCGGTCAACAAATTCGCGGCGAGTGCGCCGAGAAAGATGCCGGGCCAGAGTCGGCGTCCGAAGATCAGTAGCGAGGCGATCGCGATCCCGGTGGGCGGCCAAACAGGCGTGACGTTTGAGTGCAGCGAGGCGAGTGAGAGACCGAGTTCAGCGGCGGCAAAGTAGACGATGGCCAGGAATAAGTTCAGGCCGATCAGGGGAACGGGTTGAGTTTCATTGGAGTGCAAAGTCTCGTGGACATCGAGAGTACTAAGTAAACGAGAGGAAGAAATTCAGAAAAAAAAGCGCGGCGGTTTTGCCGTCCGCCGCGCCAACTATACCCACAGGAGGAAAGGGGTATTCAACGCGCGGAAGTATAGAGGATTTGCAGCTGCGCTGGCAATGTGCGGTATCGCACTGAATCGGCCGTCTTTATTGCTAAACAGACACTAAACAATGTCAAAGATCTAGTATTTCGAAGCATGCTTTTTGTGGCAAAGGTTCACGAGATCTGCGACTCTTCACTGTGCTAAGATTCGTCGCATCTCCTTCTGAGTGAGTCAAAGCCAGCTGCCCGCTCGAACTTTCGCTAATCCCTCCGACTTTTGCCACGGATCTCTGAAGCCGGGAAGGCTTATGGCCACACCGCGACACATCGTCATCGGAGCTTCCGCAGGTGGCGTTCAGGCGCTCTACAGAACTCGTTGCAACGGTTGCCGCCTGATCTGCCGGCAGCGGTGTTCATCGTGCTTCACATTCCCGCGGACGCTCCGAGTCTGTTACCGACATACTGTCGCGCGACTCGCTCTGCCGGTCGCTCATGCGGTGAATGGCGAACCGATCGACCACGGCCGAGTTTACGTTGCGCCACCCGATCGACATCTGCTAATCGAGCGAGAACATATCAAACTCGTTCATGGCCCAAAGGAAAACCTGCACCGTCCTTCAATCGATGCCCTGTTTCGTTCGGCTGCACGTTGGGCAGGCCGCGCGTGATTGGCGTGGTGCTCACGGGCGCGCGAGACGACGGCACTGTAGGCATGCGCGCGATCAAGCAACGTGGCGGCATCGCCATCGTCCAGGATCCGCTGAAGCTTCTTTCCCCAGCATGCCGCTGAGCGTGATGCAGAGATCAAAGTCGACTACTCGTTACCGCTGCGCGAGATTGCACCGTTACTGGATAAACTGTCACGCCAGACTGTCGAAGAGGAAGGAAGGTATCCCGTGCCTGAAGAAGTTGAAATTGAAGCGAGAATCGCAGAACAGGAGATGGACAGTGGCGAACTCATCGCGAGCGTCGAAAAACTCGGCAAGGTTTCGAAGCTTACCTGTCCGGATTGTCATGGCGCACTTGGGAGATGCACGACGACAGATATACTTCGTTATCGTTGTCACGTCGGCCATGCTTTTTCAGCAGAGAGCTTGAGCGATGGTCAAGCGCAGATGCTTGAAATGGCTCTGTGGTCCGCCGTGCGCGCGCTCGAGGAGCAGATGATACTGGCGAAGCGCATCGTGGAACGTGCGCGCAAAGCAAACCATACTCGCGCGGCGACGACTGTTTGAAAGACGGGCGGAAGAAGCCGAAGAACACAGTTCGCTATCCGCGCAATTGTTGCTGGAGCAATGAAAAAGGTGCTATAGCGGAGCCCGTAATTCAGAAACCGACGAACTGCTGAAATCAGAGCTGTCATCCATGAACCAAAATCAAGTTTCGATATGACGCTCTTCTCCATCAGACTAATACAATGACTCAACGACAAACCGGAAAACAAAATAACGATCTCGTAGTAGTTGGTTCTTCCGCGGGCGGTGTCGGCGCTCTTTCCACCCTGGTCAGCACGCTGCACAAGACTTTCCCGCTCCGATCGTTCTGGCGCAACATCTCGATCCGCAGCGTCCGAGCCAGCTCGGATCGATCCTCGAGCGCCGCAGCAAGTTGCCGGTTGTGGTAGTGAAGCGAACATTCACCCACGCTGCTGGAAAGCGGCAAGATCTACGTTGTGCCGTCGAACAGACACGTAAAGATCAGCGACGGCCACGTCCATCTCCAGGCAGATCATGCCGAGCGGCCCAAACCGTCGGTCGATCTGCTTCTCTCGAGCGCCGCCGAAGCTTATGGCGAACATCTGATTGCCGTGATCCTGACCGGATCAGGATCCGACGGCGCAGCGGGAGCAGTTGACGTAAAGAACGCCGGCGGCGTCGTAATCATTCAAAACCCGCAAACTGCGCCTTATCCTTCAATGCCCCTTTCATTCCGCCGACGGCAGTCGATCACGTGGTGGAGATGGAACAGATCGGTCCGTTGCTTTTTGATCTTCTTAAGAGGCGTCAACCTTCCTGAGTCGAAGAGAAAGCTGAGGATCCGCTTGCGCGAGATTCTTGACACAGGTGAGCGCTCAAACGAACATCGATTTTCGCAACTACAAATCTTCCACGATTCTGCGGCGCATCGGCCGCCGAATGGCGGTCACGCACAACAGCAAATATTCGCGATTACTCAGACTATCTCCGCACTCATCCCGACGAAGTCAACGAACTGGTCAAAGCATTTCTCATAAAAGTAACCGGCTTCTTCCGCGATCCGGAAGCTTTCGACTTCATCGAGACGACCATCATTCCCGAACTAGTCGAACGGGGCAGGGAAAACGGACGCATTTTGCGGGTCTGGTCTGCGGGCTGTGCGACAGGTGAAGAAGCTTATTCGCTGGCGATGCTGTTCGCCGATCATCTGGGTCCGGAATTTCCCGAGTGGAGCATAAGATTTTTGCCACCGATCTGGCGGCGGATGCCATCGACTTTGCGCGCCGCGGGCTCTATCCCGAGAACGTTCTTAGCGAGTTGCCGGAGGATTATCGCGAACGGTTTTTTGAACGGGTCGATCACGGTTATCGCGATTTCAAAGACGTTGCGTCAAACGGTTATATTTGGCCAACAGGACATCAGCCGCGGCGTGCCGTTTCCCCGCATCGATCTCGTCACTTGCCGCAATCTACTGATCTATCTGAAGCCCGAACTGCAACAGATGGTGCTCGATCTTTTTGCCTATTCGTTACACCAGTCGCGCGGTTATCTGTTTCTTGGTAAAGCTGAGACTGCGCGTCCGACAAAAGCAACTTTCGAGTTGGTAAACAAGAAGTGGAAGATCTATCGCTGCCTGGGCGGTCCACCTGGCTTTCCTGTTCATCGAGCTGCGTCAGTGCAACGCCGCTCGCAGCCTGAAGCGTGGAACCGCGAGACGCGCAGGTCGTCTGTCGGCGACCAATGCTCGCTCAATCACTGGAAGTTACTCAGGCGTGAAGCCGACATCGCGCAACTCCGTCGCGTCAACGAAACAATGCTGCGTACACGAATGTGGCGTAGTGATCATCGATCGCAGTGTATCGCATCATGACCATCAATGCCGCCGCTCGCCGGCTCTCGGCATTCGCGAATCGCTTACGATCAGGACTTTCTGCATACAGCGTGAGGGGATTGCCGTACCAGGACGTGCGCCGCGCGATCGATACTGCATTTCGCGAACACACGACCATCACCTTCGTGAGCTGGAACTCGACCAGACCAGTAGAAGGCACCGGACGATATCATGAATCTCACCATCATGATCATGCAGGTCGAGCAGGGCGCGCCTGAGCTGGCCGTGATCACCGCTCTCGACATCACCGAACAGGTCCAAATCAAAAAGCGACTCGAAGCGGTGCAGCGCGAACAGTCCGAACTGGTCGGCGAACTGAGCGCGGCCAACAAGCGCTTCGGCGCACATGAACAAAGAGTTGCAGGACGCCAACGAGGAGCTGCAAGCTGCAAACGAAGAGTTGATGCTCACTCAGGAAGAGTTACAGGCGACCAACGAAGAGTTTGAAGCTACTAACGAGGAGTTGCAGGCAACAAACGAAGAGCTCGAAACCAACAACGAAGAACTGCAAGCGACTAACGAAGAGCTGCAAACAACCAACGACGAACTTGACGGCGCGCACGATGGAACTGCATCATCTAATGCGCGAAAAGACCGACGAACAGTATCAACTTTCCGAACTGTTGGAGCGCTTTCCCTATTACGTCATCGTCGTTAACGCCGGAGACTTCACCATTCTCGCCGTCAATCCCGGATACGCGTTATTGCTTGGAAAACACGACGTGATCGGACAACCACTCACCGAATTCTTCAGCGGTGACGATCTGGACGCGCTGATGGAGGTCTTGCAGGAGGCGGTGAAAGAGGGCAAGCCGATAACTACGCCGCCGATGGCCGTCAGGGCAGTCGAGTATGGCGAGAACGCTCAGGATCTCTATATTCACAGCGTGATCCCGATACAGCCGCCTCACGGGAAAACAGAACGATTGTTTATTTACACCGAGAAAGCCGAGCGACGTCGGGGCCGGGAGGGTCAGCTTTTTACTGCCTCGTACTCCGCCTTCAGGATCTCGTAACACTCACACACGCACTTCTTCCAATCACATTGATCCTTGATGTGCAATTGGCCGCGACGATATTCGATCGCATGCAACTGATTGGAGCATTCCCGCAGCGACGGTGATTCCGCGCGCCGGGCGCCGAGCCTTGAAGCAATGGCTTCCTGCGTGAGCTTGAGGTTTTCGCCACCGACACGATCGTGAATCATCAATAACCAGCAGCGCGAGTCGCTCCAGGACCGTGTGTCGCGCATTGCAAACAGCTCGTTGCGAGACCTGCGTGATGGGCGAGCCGTAGCTGCGCATTATGTGCTTTCAGCGCGCCTTCCTTTGAAGTGAACGTGTCTCGAGAGCAGTGACGCTCAAACGTGCCAACGAGCCGCCGATGCACACTCTCGTCCAGTGACGAGCGGATCCGCCTCCAAGAAGGGCCGATAAACCGATAACGCTGTCGTTTCCCACCATCGAGATCTCGATCGTGGCGCCGTCTTCCATAATCGCCAGATTCGAGACTACCGAGTCGAGTGGAAAGTAGACGACGTCTACAGAGTCACCGTATTCGAAGATAATGTCGTTGAAAGACAGTTTTACTATGCGAAGTTGGGGCAGCAGGAAGTCCAGATCGACAGCAAGTAAATGATTTAGCAACCTGTTCTGCGATGAGCGGGACGACGACCCGCGCTCCGGTGAGGATCTGGTCGCCCGTAATACTTTGAGGCACGATGGCTCCCTTCTGAATTCCAAGTTGAGACGGGGAAGAAGCTAAGGGGATGCCGGCACACAGCCAGACAACATAGCTCGTTGGGAATTTTATACCTTTTGTCTTAAAACGTACATAAGGGACTCCCCGATGCGGACACTATCAAAACTGTGTTAAATTTTGCTGCAAGAAAAATTTTAACCGATTGTTCGATCGCGTACTGACCCGGCCAACGGACAAGGGTAAGTTGGCTGCCACACACGACAAGCAGGGTGGCCGCGGTCGTTGTATCCTTCCCGACTGACCTTGAGAATTATATGACGGCCCGGCCTTAATCTCTTTTTCCGTAGTTTCAATAGACCAACTAAACCTTCGAGGGGAGGCGAGCCCGTTAACAGTTCTCGCTTCCGAGGCCTAGATCCCATGCGACGTCAAAACCCCCGCGTCCTATACATCGAGGATCACGAAGACACTCGCGAACTCGTGACCCTGCTCCTCTCGCAAAAGAGCTACGAAGTTGTAACTGGTGCCACGATCGAAAGCGGCATGGCTCTCGCCACGGCTGAGAAGTTTGATCTTTATCTGCTCGACTCGTGGCTGCCGGACGGTTCAGGTTTGGATCTGTGCGAGAAGATTCGTGAGTTCGACAAGACCACGCCCATTCTCTTTTATTCCGCTGCGGCTTACGCGTCCGACCACGACACCGCCTTGAAATGCGGTGCTCAAGCGTACTTGATAAAGCCGAGTCAGCCTTCCGATCTGTGCAAGTTGGTTTCAGAGTTGATCGAGGACTTCGCGTGAAGCTTCAGGACGCCAGATTGCCCACAGAATGGTTCCGGAAAGCCACAGAGTCGCGGCAGTCGCTGCGGTCAGCACCAGCCAGAACGACCAATAGGACTGAAACGTGCGCTCCCAGCCGGGAGCGATAGTGTGTGCAAGGTTCACGTTCAACGCCGGTGGTGTGACGAAACGCGACATCAATTGGACGCCTAGATACCAGCCGAATGCAGAACGCCACGCATCTCGATCCATGCGGTACCACTTCAGCGCGATCATCGATACTGCAAGCCCGCCGACGTGAGCGAGAGTGGAACTCAGAAAGACACCCCACGCCAACACGACATAGACAAACCACACAACTATTCCGGGTAGCATCCAGATCGCCGCAAGCCTGACCACCAGGGGTTTATCCAGGAACAGACCGAGAGCAAGGATGAGGTTGCCTACGTTGCACATCCACAGCATGTGCCCGAGTTCGTTGGAGCGGTAGTAGTGAACTGCCTGCGCGAAGAAGAAAATCAGAGGGAGCAGGCCGAGCCATCGATGCGAGATCCGCGTCAACAGTGTCTTCACGGGCATGCAGCATAGCACCACCCGCAAAAAAACAAACGTCGATCTTGGATTAGCGACCTGTTTGAAATATTCTCTGCGTGTCTCTGCGCGTCTCGGCGTTCTCTGCGGTTACCGCTTTTACCGAACCATTTACCGCAGAGAAACGCAGAGACCCGCAAAGACACGCAGAGTTTAAAACTAGGGTATCTTGACAAGCGTTGACCGGAAACACAGACTAACCGCATCGATCATGAGTTCGTTGGAAGACCTCCTCGCTAAATCAATACCTGAACTACACAAGCTCTTCGTCGAGCGACGCCGTCCCGTACCTAAAGGATTACTTGAAGCTTTGGACGTCGATTCCCGTCAGGGCGCGCAACAACTGGCGAAACGAATTCGCGGCCGCTATCGCGAGAACCGCTCCGAAGGTCAACGTCTGCATTACCTCCTGCGCTTCGAGATCGAACTATGGGCGCAAGGGTATGGGTTTGTCGCTGGAGTTGATGAAGCCGGGATGGCGCCGCTCGCCGGACCGGTGGCAGCGGGCGCTGTGATTCTCCCGCAGAATTACAAGCTGCGCGGCCTCAACGACTCGAAGAAGATCCTCGATCCTGAGAAACGAGATGAACTCGCGTTGCAGATCAAGCAGGACGCGATCTGCTGGTCAGTCGCGTTCGCCGAAGTCGAAGAGATCGACAAGATCAACATCTATCACGCGGGACTGCTGGCTATGCAGCGTGCTGTGCAGGGTCTGAGTTGTAAACCTGACTTCATCCTCGTGGACGCGCGTAAGATTCCCCACTGCGACACACCACAACGCGGGATCATCCGTGGCGACGCGCTGTCGGCAAGCATCGCAGCCGCGTCGATACTTGCGAAGACCACGCGCGACGCGCACATGCGCGAAATGGATCGTCTCTACACCGGATACGGTCTCGCTTCACACAAAGGTTATCCAACCCCCGAACATTGCGAGGCGCTGAAGTCGCTTGGCGCGCTGCCGATTCATCGACGCAGTTTTGCGCGCGTGCGCCAAGCGCTTGGCCTCGATCCAATCCAATCGGAATTGTTCGAAACCAGTGGGCCTAACTGAATACAAAAAGAAACGCAGCTTCGATAAAACACCGGAGCCTGGTCCAAAGAAGAAACGTACGCGTACTGGGCGCATGTTTGTGATCCAGAAACATCGCGCGACGCAACTGCATTACGATTTCCGCCTCGAAGTGGATGGCGTGTTGAAGTCGTGGGCCGTGCCGAAAGGCCCGTCACTCGATCCGAGCGTCAAACGATTGGCGATGCAGGTTGAGGATCATCCGGTCGATTACGCGAAGTTTGAAGGTGTGATACCGGAAGGCGAGTACGGCGGCGGCACTGTGATGGTTTGGGACTATGGCACGTACAAACCGGAAGGTGATGAAGATCCCGGCAAGGCGCTGGAGAAGGGCGACTTCAAGTTTGAGCTCGACGGCGAGAAGTTAAAGGGCTCCTGGGTACTGGTGCGTACGCGAAATCGCCAGTGGCTGCTGATCAAGCATCGCGATTACTACACGACAACAGAAGAGGTCACTGAGATCGCGCCGGTGTCGATCCTCACACGGCGTTCGTTAGCTGAGATCGCGGAAGACGAAGGCGGTAACGTTAAGAAAGCCGCGACCGGCGATCCGAAGAAGATTCCGCGCCGGACCGGAGTGAAGCGACGTAAGAAAGGTTCGAAGGCGAAAGTCTGGCACAGCAACCGGCCGAGCTAGGCCTCTGACCAGGATAGTTTCCCGCAAAGGCGCAAAGACGCAAAGCAAGAGCAACAACACAACAACCAGAGATCCTATTGGCTTTGCGTCTTTGCGCCTTTGCGTCTTTGCGCCTTTGCGGGAGACTATTCTTCACCTCCTTCGAACAATCCTCGATACGACAATTTTCCTTTCACAATCAAAGCAGCTGAAGTAAACGGATGCGCTTCCGTTTTCTCTTCATCGACAATATGAAGCACGGTGTGTCCGGCAGCTTTGAGATAATCCGCGATCAAGCTCCGATGGCACTTCCACCAAAGCGATTCAGCACACATGATCGCTATCCGGCTAGCTTTAGAGAGTTCAAGTAATTCTTTAATTGCTGCGTCGAATTCCGCAGTCTCCATGTGGTCGGCATAACCGCGGAACATAGCGTTTCTCCACGCCGTGTTGTGTGAATCTTTACGTGGCGTCCGTCGTCCGCCGAGTCGCGGCTCGTGTTGATAGCGAATGCTGTGCTTCGCTAACGACTCAGTCAATGCTGACTTATTGAATTGTGGATAACGACGCGAGCCGGGAAACATTCGCACGTCCACAAGCACTGAGATCTGATGCGCCAATAGAATCTCTGCGAAATCTTGTTCGCTGCGCGTCGAGTGACCGATAGTCCAAATGTTCATTATTAACGTGAAGTGTAGGCTTGCCGACGGTTAAAGGTACGCTTCAAGTTTGAACCGCCCTTTCGCCTGCGTCATCGGCTTCCACAGGTCGCCGACACGCTTCACCCGCGCCGGAACGTTGTCGATACGAAAGTCTTCGATCTTGATTCCACGCTCGACTTCTTTCCACGTCACCGGTGTCGAGACTGAAGGTACTTCTTTAGGTCTCACGGAATAGACAGACGCCAGCGTTCGTCCCCACGCGTTCTGGTTGTAATCGACGAGCACTCTTCCCTTCGGTCGTTTCGAAACCTGGTAGATCGCCGTCAACAGTTTCGGCGAGTGGGAAGCGAGCGCGTACGCAAACTCTTTCGCAAACGTCCACACTTGTTTTTGAGTTGGTCCACGCTGAATCGGAACATAGACGTGAATCCCTTTCGAGCCCGTGGTCTTTGCGTAGTTAGGAATCTTCAACGAATCGAGACCCAGCTTAACGAGCAACGCCGCTTCACGTACCTTTTCAAACGTTGCTCCCGGCACCGGATCGAGATCGAAATGCAAATAATCAGGCTGATCCGTCGCGTCGCAGCGCGCATACCACTCGTTCAAATCAATGCAGCCGAGATTGATCACCCACATCAACGACGCCAGATCCTGGATCATCGGAAACGGAATCACGCCTTTTGAGCCGTGGTTGATGCGGCAGATCTCGATCCAGTCAGGCCGAGGCTCAGGCGCGCGTTTCATGAAGAAGAAGTCTTCACCCGCGCCGTTCGGATAACGCTTCATGACCATCGCGCGGTCGCGCAGGTGAGCGAGCAGCACCGGGGCCACGTTGACGTAGTACTGAATCAGATCTCGCTTCGTAACGCCGAGCTTCGGCCAGAACGGCTTGTCGAGATTGGTCAGACGTACGATCTTGTCGCCGATTCCAACGTCGAGGTTGCGTTTGTCTTTTGGGAGTTTTATTGAAGGGATGCGGGGCACGAGCTAAGGTATCACTTTAGGTTTCTTCAATCTCCTTCTCAATCGCCTTCAACCCGTTTAGCAACACGCCGCGATGAGCGGGGTGTTTAGCTCGCTCGAGTTGTTGTAATAACCGCGACTTCGAAAGGAGCAACGAATCCAGCCGTTGCTTTCGTTCTCGCTCGTCGACCGACGAGGGCGGAGTCTTCGTTTCGCGAAGTTCGGCGTCTTCGATCTGATCTGCGACTGATTTACTTTCCCAACCGCGAGCCATAACTCATACAACCGTTCCATCAGGAATGACAGCGTTCTTGGGGACAATAATGATGCCGTCGCGAATGAAGTAGGCACCACCCGGACCATCGATTTCGCTCACGCCCGCTTCGTTCAGCAACTTCGCGTTCTTACCGATGCGCGCGTTCTTGTCGATGATCGCTCGGCGGACCACAGTTCCCTCCCCTATTCCGACGCGCGGCATGTTCTTACGCATGTCGTTGCCCATTTCTTCAAACGTCTGATAGAAGTCGGCGCCCATCACGAATGACGAATCAACGTGCACGCCTTTCGAGATTCTGCTGCGCAAACCGATGACGGAGTTTGTGATCTTCGCACCGTTGACGATGCAGCCGTCACTGACGATTGAATCATCGATTTGGCTTTCTTCGATCTTAGATGGCGGCAGGTAACGTGCGCGCGTGAAAACCGGAGCTTCCGCATCGAACAGGTTGAACTTCGGAATCTTGGTTGTCAGATCAAGGTTGGCGCGATAGAACGCGCCGATCGTTCCGATGTCTTCCCAGTAGCCATCGAACAGGTGCGCCTGCACGTGACGCGAGGAATGGATCGCCGCAGGAATGATGTGCTTTCCGAAATCAACCGACTCGGGTTCTTCCGCGAGCAGTTTTTCCAACTGTTCGTATTTGAAAACGTAGATGCCCATCGACGCGAGAAACGGGCGTCGCTTCGCTTCGTTTGCGTCCAGTCCGAGACTTGTCGTGTCGACTTGCATCGCGAGCAACTCGTCGCCTTTCGGTTTCTCTTTGAACTCGACGATGCGGCCGGTCTCGTCGGTCTTCAATAAACCAAACTCACTCGCCGCACGTGGTTCACAAGGGATCACTGAAACAGTCACGTCCGCGCCGGTTTCGTGATGACGTTCGAGAAAGTGGCGATAGTCCATTCGATAAAGATGATCGCCGGACAGGATCAGTAACGTGTCGATGCCCCAGTCGCGAATGTGCGGCAACACTTGTCGCACTGCGTCCGCCGTTCCCTGAAACCACTGCGGACTCTCAGGCGTTTGCTCCGCTGCGATGATCTCGACGAAGCCATTCGAAAATTGCGAGAAGCGATACGTTTGAGCGATGTGTCGATTTAGTGAAGCGGAGTTGTACTGCGTCAACACAAACGTGCGCAGAATGTCGGAGTTGATGCAGTTCGAGAGCGCGATGTCGACGAGACGATACTTACCGCCGAGTGGGACCGCGGGTTTCGAACGTTGTTGTGTTAGCGGAAATAGTCGATTGCCGGCGCCACCGCCGAGAATTACAGCTAAGAGTTTTGTATTAGCCGGCATGGTAAGTTGTCATTGGTCCGGTCATTGGTCATATATCATTTGACATTTATCATTTGTCATTTTGTTCGAACCCGCAACAGCATCACCAGTTATGAAACTTTCAGTTTCGTGAAGTTCCAAAAAATGACAAATGATAAATGTCAAATGATATATGACCAATGATTCTTGTCTCAGTATGCAGATGGCCTTGCGGACGCTGGAACTTTGCCGGCGGCTTCCTGCGCGATCTTCACGCCGACGCTCGCGCCGATGCGAGTTGCGCCTGCTTCAACCATCTTGCGCGCGTCGTCAAGACCTTTAACGCCACCGGACGCTTTCACTCCGAGTTCGGCGCCGACTGTGCGACGCATTAAAGCGACGTCGGCAACCGTTGCGCCGCCTTTTGAAAAACCGGTCGAAGTTTTTACGAAATCGGCGCCTGCTTTCTTTGCTGCCTGGCACGCGCGCACCTTTTCGTCGTCAGTCAACAACGCCGTTTCGATAATCACTTTGCAAATCGCGTCGTACTCGTGGGCCACCTGGGCCACCGAACGGATGTCGTGTTCGACGAGACAATCGTCGCCACTCTTCAACGCGCCGACATTGATTACCATGTCGACTTCCTGCGCGCCATCGAAGATCGCGCGGCGTGCTTCGTAAGCTTTTACGTCAGGCAACGTGGCGCCGAGTGGAAATCCGATCACGGTGCAAACTGGAACACCGCTGCCACGCAGATTACACGCGGCAGCGCGTACCCACGTCGGGTTCACACACACCGATGCGAACCGATATGAGGCCGCTTCCTGGCAAAGCTTCTTGATGTCTTCATCAGTTGCTTCTGGTTTCAGCAACGTGTGATCGATTAGGCCAGCCCACTCTTTCGCTGTTCCTGTTTGGCCCAATACGAGGCCGATACGCGCGGCGCCCGCGTCGACGATGCGATGCATCCGCTCAGGGCATCGATGAAAACATTCGGACGTACAACCGCACATCGCGGCTTGTTCCGCACCCGCGCCGTCGCCGTTGAGGCGCGCCACGATCGCATCCGTGATCTGTTCGATTAGGAGTTCGTAATCGCCGTTATTTGAGTAGCCCATGTGCCGGGGACATTCTAGCAACTAGCGTTGATACTGTCGCTGGATGGCGTCGATTTTGGCGACGCGCTTGCGGTGACGATCTTCGCTGATTTCAGTGGCAAGCCAGGCGGTCACAATCTCGCGCATTTCCGCGCTTGTGATGGTTTTACTGCCGAGCGTGAGGACATTCGCGTCGTTGTGTTCGCGGGAGTTGCGCGCCACGGCGACTGAGTAACACGCCGCCGCGCGAACACCGGGGACCTTGTTTGCGGTCATCGCACTGCCTACGCCGGCGCCGTCGATGATGATGCCGACATCGGATGTTCCGTCTGCAACCGCGCGAGCAACGGCATGCGCAAAGTCAGGATAGTCGACGGCCGATTCTGAATCGGTGCCGAAGTCCTGCACCTTGTGGCCCAGGTCGTTCAAGAGAAGCTTTAACTCTTCCTTCATCTTGAACCCACCGTGATCCGCGCCGACCGCAACGTGTTTCGACGCTTTCGATCCGCGACGTGAGGCGCGGCGAGTCAGTTGGATATTTCGTTCGTTGACGATGTCGGCCGCGAGTGGCGTCAGACGCGCGTCTTCGCCGATGCGCAGGACCGCGCCGGGTTCGAGTCCGCGCACGTCGTCCTCGGTGATGACGCTTTTCGCAGACTCGTCGCGGGTGAAGGCAGGTTGCGCCGCTTTCTCTGGCACTGTGTTGACGAACCGGCTCGGGGTTGGATGTGGTTCGGCGGTTTCGGGCGCGGCTTTGGCCAATACTTCACGAACCAAAGCTCGAACTCGGTCGCGTGTTGAGTCGTCCATTTGGTCAGGTGTCCGTCGTCAGTGGTCAGTGGTCAGCTAGTCAGTGAACCACGGACTACTGACCACGGACCACTGACTAAATCTCGCTGAGGTCAATTACGCGTCCAGAAGCGGCAATCAATTTTCCGCTGCGAAAAGTGAAATCAACGCGGCCGACATTAATGCCGCTCTTGCCGACCTGGAAGATCAACGTCTCCGCGCCGCACGGCTGTTTCGTCTTCACGGGTTCTTTCATGAACGTGTGCGTGTGACCACCGGCGATGAAGTCGATGCCGTCGACTTGCGACGCCACGAGCGAATCACCTCGTTGGCCGTTATCGTAATAACCCAAATGCGACATGCACACGACGAGTGCGCAGCGTTCTTTTTCTCGCAACGTCTTCACGACTTCACGTGCCGAAACGACCGGGTCGTTGTAAGTAACGCCCTTGAAGTTTGCTGGAGTGATCAGCGCCACCGGACTGACCCCCAGACCAAACAATCCAACCTTGATCCCGCCAAGCGTCTTCACTACGTAAGGCTTGACGCGGCCTTCGAGCACTGTGCCTTTGACGTCGTAGTTTGCTGAAACCAGATCGAAGTTCACAAACTTCAACGCCGCCGCAAGCGCATCGACGCCGTTGTCAAACTCGTGATTGCCGAGCGTGCCGACGTCGTAGCCGATCGCCGACATCGCTTTGTACTCAACTTCGCCGCGATAGAAATTGAAATACGGAGTGCCTTGCATCACGTCGCCGGCATCGACCAGCAACGTGTTCGGGTTCTCCTGACGGATTCGTTTGACGAGTGTCGCGCGACGAGCGACGCCTCCCTTCCCCGCGTTCGCGTCGTTCGGCGGCAGGGGATCGATCTGCGAGTGGGTGTCGTTGGTGTGCAGGATTGTGATGATCGTATCAGCTACGGCGTGACCCGAGATCAGTTCAAAACCGCGCGGCAAACCGATCAGCGTCGCGCCAAATGCGGCCGAAGTTGTCAGGAAGCGTCGCCGGTTCATTTGGGCCCCTCGGGACGCGCGCGATCGGGACCGACTTGCACGTAGCGGCCGTCGAGACGCGGACTAATGTTTCTTCCCGCGGCTGTTTCGGATCTGACGTAGTTCATGATCGAATCGCGTAACGTCAGATTCAGCGGTGTCTTGCTCTTCGCCTCATGCAACAACGCGTACGCACCGCTGTTGAGGTTCAGTAGGTAATCGATTGTGACAATCGTGTAGATCTTCTCCGGATCGATCTCCTGTTCGCGACCGCTCTCATCGACGAGTTTGCCGCTCAAAAACTCGGCGCGATTCTGATCGTTCCACTTGAAATGAATGCGCGCGCCTGACTGCGCGTCGCGAGTGGCGACCTGTAATAGTTTCGAGAGTTGCGCACCGTTTATTTCAAGCGCGACGAGCGCGTTTTCGAATGGCAGCAACTCGAAGATGTCGCTGGCGCGAAGATCGCCGGCGGAAATCTCGTTCTTTCGCAAACCGCCGGCGTTGACGATTGCGAGAGTGATCGGCTTGCCGAGTTTTGCTTTCGCCTGGGCACGCATTCCTTCGGTGACGAAGTTACCGAGGGAACCTGCGCCGACGCCGTCCTTTTTGAGCGGACCGTCGAGCTTGCCAATGACAAGACTCAACGCACGCACTTTCTCACTGTACGGCGCGAGCATCTTTTCGACCGCCGGATCATCCGGAATGCTTGCGTCAACGGTAGTCTGTTTGACGCTGGCGCCGACCTTTGCCGGCGCCGCTGTGATTGCAGGTTTCGCCGGTGAGGGAGTCGCCGGACAGGGTTCGATCACCGTTTGGCCGAGTGCCGGAACAGCAATTGTTAGCGCGAATAAGAGAAGTGAAAAGCGAAAGCTAAACACGGATAACACAGATCCTTTGCTGCGCGCGATTGACCTAAAGGAAGAGCTTGCATAGTATGTCGCACCACGCATCACCCATGCAAACTCTTGCCGTTTCTAAAGGAGAAACAAGTTGGCTACGTCTTCTGCTCAGTTCGCTTCTGAATTCAGGAATCCAAACCTCGACGTGTTGCTGTCTGAAGAGAAGATTCAGGCACGGATCAAAGAGTTGGGCGCGCAGATCACGCAGGACTACGCCGGGCTCAATCCGCTATTGATCGGCGTGCTGAAGGGCGCGTGCTTTTTTCTCAGCGATCTGATGCGTGCAATCGACACGCAAGTGGGCATCGAGTTCATGGCGATCTCGAGTTACGGGTCGTCAACGCGCACCTCCGGTGAAGTGCGAATCATGAAGGACCTCGACGTACCGATCGAGGGCCGGCATATTCTCGTTGTTGAAGACATTGTCGATACTGGTCTGACGCTGTCGTACCTGCTCGCTAACCTGGAATCGCGTGGGGCGGCAAGTGTGAAGCTGGCGGCGCTGCTCGACAAACATGAGCGGCGACAGCGTGAAGTGAAGATTGACTACCTCGGTTTTCCAATACCGGATGAGTTTGTCGTGGGTTACGGGTTGGATTTCGCCGAACGGTATCGCAACCTTCCGTTCATTGCTGTTTTGAAAGATCCGAGTGCTTAGTAGTTGACCAGTTGTCAGTGGTCCGTTGTCAGTAGTCAGTTGTCAGAGTTTGACGACCTACTGACCACTGACCACTGACCACTGACTCTTACATTGGAGACACTTACATGCGCAGATTGTTGATGCTTCTTTTCCTGTTCGCCCTTCCAGCCGGTGCTTCTGCTCAAACCGACTTCTCGAAAGTCGAAATGAAGGCGACGAAGGTCTCCGGCAATGTTTACATGCTCCAGGGCGCCGGAGGAAACATCGGCGTCTCAGTCGGCGCCGACGGAATCCTGATCGTTGACGATCAGTTTGCGCCGCTGGCCGACAAGATCCGCGCTGCACTGAAGGGACTGAACCAGGGGAAGCTCCGCTTTATTCTCAACACGCACTGGCACGGCGACCACACCGGAAGCAACGCTCAGTTTGGTCCGGAAGCTACGATCATTGCTCACGATAACGTACGCAAGCGACTGTCGAGTGAACAGAAAATCCCTTTCTTCAAGTCGACAGTTCCCGCTTCGCCCAAAGAAGCGCTGCCCGTGATTACGTTTAACAACTCGCTGTCGGTGCACTTCAACGGTGAAGACATTCGCGCTATTCACTACCCGCACGGACACACTGACGGCGACAGCGTCATCTTCTTTACGACCTCGAACGTGGTCCACCTCGGCGATGACTTTTTTTCCGGGACTTTTCCGTTTGTCGATGTCGATAACGGGGGTAACGTCGTAGGCTTAGCTAAGAATATCGGCGAGATCATTACGAAGATACCGGCGGGCGCGAAGTTGATCCCGGGCCATGGTCCGCTCTCCACGATCGACGATCTAAAGCTTTACCACCGCATGCTTCTCCAAACGACGGACGTCGTCCGCAAGAAAGTCGCCGCCGGGAAAACGTTGGACCAGATCAAAAGCGAAGGTCTTCCTGAGGAGTGGAAATCCTGGGGGACCGGCTTCATCAAAACCGATCAGTGGATCGAACTAATCCACACTAGTCTCACGCAGAAGTAACTAAAGCATTCCTACCAAAGGCGGGAGTTTTCCCGGTGTATCTCTGCGTCTCTGCGTTTAACGGCCATTTCAACGCAGAGCCGAGATACGCAGAGAGCCGCAGAGAGAATGAGATAGGCGAGTATTCGGATGCCTAATCAAAGGTTCAGAAAACTCGTGCCCGCCGTGAGCTGGAGGCCGAAGTTTGCGGCGATGGTCTGGCCGATGTCGGCGAGGGATTCGCGCGTGCCGAGGTTGATGGAGGGACGCGCGGTTCGGCTGTAGACCAGAAGTGGTGAGTATTCGCGCGTGTGGTCGGTACCTGGGAACGCGGGGTCGTTGCCGTGATCGGAGGTGATGATCATCAGGTCGTCATCGCGCATGGCGGCTTCGATCTCCGGCAGACGCCGATCGAAGTGTTCGAGAGCGCGCGCGTAGCCTTCGACGTCGCGTCGATGACCGTAGAGCATGTCGAAGTCAACGAGGTTTGAGAAGATCAAACCGCGGGAGTCTTCCCGCAGAGCCTTGATTGTTTGATCGATCGACTGTTCGTTGTTCTTGGCCGTCAGATCTTTCGTCACGCCGACTGAGTCGTAGATAGACGCAATCTTTCCGATACACACCACGTCTAGGGCTTCGTCCGCGAGTGCAGCAAGCAGATTCTGACGCGGCGGCGGCACTGCATAGTCGTGCCGGTTCTCAGTACGATAAAACGCACCGGGTTGGCCCAGGAACGGACGCGCAATCACACGCCCAACCCTGTGCTCGCCTTCGAGTATGCCGCGGGCGATCTCGCAAATCTCATAAAGACGATCGAGCGGAATCACCTCTTCATGCGCGGCGATCTGAAACACCGAATCCGCCGACGTATAAACGATCGGTTTGCGCGTCTTAACGTGCTCCTCGCCTAACTCCTTGATGATCTCCGTACCCGACGCGGGAATGTTTCCGAGTATTCCCGGAACGGAAGTTTCACGAACAAAGCGATCGATCACCGCCGCAGGAAATCCGTTTGGATAAGTCGGGAACGCCTGTTTCAGAATGATCCCGGCGATCTCCCAGTGTCCGGTGGTCGTGTCTTTGCCGTTCGAACGCAGAGCGCAACGACCATAAGAACCGTCGGGTTTGTCGAGCGGAGGCAGATCGCGAAGCGGCCGGATGTTGCCGAGGCCGTAACGTTGAAGATTGGGAAGTTGGACCGTGCGCGATTCGAGAATGTGGCCGAATGTGTCTGATCCGGCGTCGCCCCATTCGGGAGCATCAGGCATCGCACCGATCCCAGCACCGTCGAGAACGATTAGTACGACTCGGTAGAACGGGGGAACGATTGGCATTCTGCTGATTCTGTTTGTTTTAAGCTTTTACTTTGTTTTTTAAATCTGTGGTCACTGCTTCGGCGCGTAATAACCATCACGAGCGCGAATCTCAGCTTTGTCTTTCACGCCGCGCACTTCCAACTTGATCGCGCGATACTTCCCGTCGCGTGCTTTGTTCGTTGGATAGTAGCCGAGACTGTAGAGCGTGCCGATGTCAGCAGCAACGCGCGCGAACGCCGATTGCGCATCAGCCAGAGTTGCGGCAACAAAACTGCGCCCGCCCGAAACCTTCGCCAGATCGTTCATCTCGCGCCGCGCAAGGTTATACAACCCGCGACTGATCGACATCCTTTCAAACGGCCCCATCTGGCAAAAGCTGTTGAAGTTTTCCGCCTTGGCGGACGGGAAAAAGATCTTTCGATATCGTTCAATCTGTCGCTGCGAGAGGGTGAGCTGACCGTCGTCCTGGCAATCTTTCATCAGCCGGTCTTCAACGAAGTCTTCCGTGTTGACCTGGATGAAATAGCAGGCGATACCGGCGCGCGAAAGTTTCATCCTGGCCGTCGCGAAATCTGAGTTACTCGCGGAATCAACGCCGTCCGTCAACGCCACCACCGCACGACGTCCACGAACTTCATCACTGGGCGGATTGCGAAAGATGCTATCGGCAACTCGTTCGAGCGCGTCGTAGTACGGCGTGCCGTTGCTGGAGCCGACGTTTTCTATTGCGGTGCGTAAAGAGTCGCGGTCACTGGTGAGTGGCGTCAGCACTTCTACAGTCGCTACTCGTTCAGCAGCAACTGTTTGCGCAGTATTGAAAGCAACAACGCCAACGCGATCGCCTGGACGGAGCGCCTGGATGAAACTGTTCGCCGCCGAACGAATCAGCGCCACGTCATCGCGCGTCGACCCCGACGTGTCGAGTAACAGCGCAATTTCGAAAGGCGTCTCAGCAGTACCGAAGTTGGTAATCGTCTGCACCTGGCCGTCTTCGATGAGACGAAAGTTCTCGGCACGAAGACCGGACAACGGGCGGCCCGTGCTGTCGGTTACGACTGCCGGAACCGAAACCAGTTGCGTGTCAACCCGCACGACATCGCCTTCGTCAATTTCATCTCCGGCCGCCGGGGTGTCGGGCTTCTTCAACTTCCATTCCGGTGGTGGTTGGTCAGGGTCGGTGACACGACGCGGCCGCTGCTTTTGTTGGTTCGTGCCCTGTTGGGCCTGCGGGCGGCTGATTGTCAACCAGTCGGGAAAGATCACAGCGAGAGCGGTCAAAAGAATTATCCGCCTGAGCAAACTACGACGACGTTTCATAAGTCTTGTCATGATTCAATTCCGGATGGGCTCTCGTGACTGGATTCTAAACCGTGTTAGTGCGAAGTGTAAAACACGGATTCTGGGTAACAAGTGCGCGGCTTGACACTCCTCTGTGGTTTTCTTAGCATGACGACTCGCTTGCTGCGTGCGAACAGGATTCGCGACAGGGCGATCCTGATTTAAAGGCACGTACGTCAATGGTAGACGGCTTCCCTTACAAGGAAGAGGTTGGGGGTTCGAATCCCTCCGTGCCTACCAAGCCTTCAGTTTTGCGGAGTCGTAGTTCAGTTGGTTAGAACGCCGGCCTGTCACGTCGGAGGTCGCGGGTTCGAGTCCCGTCGGCTCCGCCACTAATTTGCAGAGTCGCCATCGCGGTTGCTTTGAAAGGCGAGTTTTGAACCGTCAGGTGAGAATGCCGGTCGCGCATCAATCTTGGGGCCGGCAGTCAGACGCTTAACGGTCGTTCCGTCCAAACTGATCTGAAAGATGTTTGCTTTCACACCCAATTTATCAACGTGAAAGGCAATCGCTGAACCGTCAGGTAACCATGATGGAAGGAAGGTGGAGTTCGGACTCCTCGTTAACATTTTCATGGTTGTCTCCATCAGTATCCATGACGAATATCTGCAACTGAAAATGCTCGCCAATTCTTTCGAGACCTGTGCTGACGAACGCGACCTTTTTTCCGTCAGACGACGACGCCGGCTGAATCGCAGCTCTTTGTTGTTAATCTGGTGACGTTGCTGCCGTCGCGATTCATAACGTAAATGTCACCTTTTCCATTCCTTGCACTAGTAAAAAGGATTCTCCCATCAGCCAACCAACGCGGAGATTCGTCATTCGCCGGGTGGGCGGCGAGACGCGCTTGTCCGCTGCCGTCGGCATTCATCGAGTAAATCTCCTTGTTTCCGTCGCGCGCACTCGTAAACGCGATTCGTTTCCCATCTGGAGACCAGGTTGGTTCTGTGTCCTCGCCCGCTGAATTCGTTAGCTGAGTTACGGAAGTCCCATCGGAGTTCATTACATAAATATGTTGCTTGCCGGCGCGATTGCTTGAAAACGCAATCTTGCTTCCGTCAGGAGACCAGTCAGGAGAAGAGGTCATCGGCAGGGTCGTCGGTGAGCTGGGCCAACTCGCCATCCACACTCATCACATATATTTCCCAGTTACCGTCGCGATCTACTGCTAAACGACGAGCTTCGAACCGTCTGGGAGACAACGAAGGAGCAACGTTGTTCGCGGAGTTATTTGTTACTTGCTTTAGATTGGTCCCATCGGAGTCCATTACATGGAGTCTGATTCTTACCTTGCAATCTGCCTAACGAACGCAATGTTATGGCCATCGAGTGACCAGGCTGGTGAACCGTCGGGCAGGTTGTTTAACGGCATTCAGTTTCTTCTAAGCACGTGCCATCGAGGTTCGCTCGTACGGCTCAAAGACACCATCGCCCGGTTACGAATAATGATCTTCTGCCCGTCCGGCGACCACTTTGGCTCCGCGTCATACTCGGGATCACTCGACGATTCCTGACTGGAACCAGAAATAATGACTTCGAATGGATAGTACTTAATCTGTGTCGTCATCTGACAACAGAATCATACTTCCGTCGGGAGACCACGTTGTGGCGCTGTCATACGCAGTATTGTTGGTTAGTCGTCTTTGGTTGCCGCCGTCGACATCCATTACGTAGATTTCCATGTTGCCGTCGCGTTCACTGTCGCAGAGAATCTTCCGCCCATCAGGTGACCATTTTGGATTGTCTTCATCGGCAACGTTATTAGTGAGGCGCTTGACGTTAGAACCGTCCGCATCCATTGCGTAGATTTCTTTTTTCCCATCGCGATTGCTCCAGAACGCAATTCGAAACACCATCAGGCGAGAATACTGGTGCGCCATCCATCGCGTTATTGTGAGTCAGTCGAGTAACCAGGCTTTTAGCACGTGCGACCGGCGCAGGAGATTTGGTTGGGCGCCGAAAGTATAGATAGCCTCCGACAGCAACCGCGAGCGCCACCATCGCCACTACGGTTGCTGTTCCCCAGGTTCGCTTTTTCTCGTTATACGCTGCCGGACTCAGAGCCTCGACATCGAGACTGAAAGCGGGACGATGTCTGATTTCGCTTCTTCAGATTCATCAGTTATCACCCGTGCATATGTGTGTTTCTCAATGACCGTCGTCTCGGTGTTGATTCCGCTGGAAGCTATGAGTGGGGTTTGCGCGGGCGAAATTTTTACCGGAGCGACGAACCTGTAGCCACGCTTTGGGATGGTTTCGATGTAGCGAGGCTCAGAGGAATCATCACCCTAACGACTTTCTCAAGTCGTGAATGTTGCGTGAGAGGCTTCCTTCCTCGACGTAACTGTCGGGCCACACTTCCTTCAACAACTCATCTTTTTCAATCACCGCCTGTGCGTGTCCGGACTTGCGGTGTGAAGTTCGAGCCAAACGATGTCACCCCGTCATGAACATAGCCGATTGCGCGCATCAAGCACGAATGGCTCGAACTCATATAAGTGCTTGTCCGATGGGGCAGAATGAGATTGCAGGTGGATTGATCTTCTTCGGCGGTGGAGTTCCGTTGTATCGTAACGGAAAAATCATTGGTGGGCTCGGTATCAGCGGGGATACTTCATGTGCCGATCATGAGATCGCTAAGCGCGTCCGCGATCTCGCAAATCTAAACCCACCGGGCGGAGCGCTGGTTGACGACATTGTCTACTCCGGGCCAGATGCACCGTCAGTGTTTGCACATCCTGTTTGTCTGAACACCCACAGGAATGGGACGAAGATCGGCAACGAAGCTCCAGCAAGTTACCCTTTCGTACCGCCGGCAGAATGATCATACTGGTCCAATAACCATCATGAGGAGAGCGAAGCATTAAACCAAACCTCTTTACCAACCGGCGCTCCAAAGTCGATAGGACGATGTTGGTTCTTAGCGTTAATGCCTTTCAACAATGCATTCAGCTCGAATTTTTTTTGACGGACAGGTTCAATCACGATTCGCCCGTCCTCTTCTCGCACGTCCACCACTTCGTCAGATCAATATCACTTCCTGCATTACTGAAGCCGGTATACGCACCGCCGCACTGTTGCCCCATTTTTTAACCGTCGCTCTCATGTAACTTCTCCATTTCTACGCGGAACGGTAGTATCCAAGAACGAGTTGACACGTGTCACCACGTGGTGGTTCGCGTGGGATCTTGGCGTCTCGCTCTCATGTAACTTCTCCATTTCTACGCGGATCGGCAGTATCCATACGAGTTGACACGTGTCAACAATGTAGATACGCGCGGGATCTTGCCGTGAGGAGGTAAAAACCAAGTTGGAAGACTCAGACTCAAACATCACGCGTTCAACTTGCGCAAGCGATTTCGGACCATGAAGCCATAAAAGACTCCTAACAATATCGCGGGGATTCCGCCAAACCACAACACGAGCAACAGTGGAATGAAAAATCCGAGCGCGAAATTGACAACACTGAAGTTTTCAGCGCGTAAGATGTGGTCTGCTTCTGCGAGGAAGCCGACAAAAGTACCCGCCAAGACGGCGACCGCTATCGATCCGAACGCCACGCCCATTCCAACCAGCACATTCCGACCCGTCGCGGAAGTCTTGTCGCAGAGATAGATCCCCGCCTTTTTCCCGAGGATGGCGGCGGCAATGAACAAGATCACCAGTCCGACGACAATTTCCTTTGGGAAGGGGAACGGAAGGATGAACCGACTAATGCCCAGGGCGAGCAGCATCAGGACAGCCGCTCCGACACCCAGCGCAGCGCATAGCACCGCGACCGACCGTCCAATGCTTCCACATCCATGCTCCTCGTCGTTCAGCATCGCTGACCTCCTAAGGTGACCTTACAAGGAAGTGAAACTACAAAACAACTACGATTTTCAGGCCGTTTGTGTTCGCCCGCGTACTTAAGAATTAAATACTCAATCTCTATTGACCCGCCGCGCTTTTTGACTAAAATTCCCGTTAACGGTGAATGTGGTTGCCGGGGTGAGGACGGTGACCAATCGAGGCTGAATGTCTCCGCCAACCTTGAGAGGCCGGTCCAAAACCGGCCTTTCGGTTTTTAGCCACAAAGAGGCACAAAAGATACAAGAAACACAAAAATGATTTCCGTAGCTGAAGCAGTTCAAATCGTCAGGCAACAGACTAAGGCACTCGGAACCGAGAAAGTGGATCTGCCAAACGCGCTCGGCCGCGTGTTGGCCCAGGACGTCGTCGCCGACTCCGATCTTCCGCCGTTCGATCGTTCGCAGATGGACGGCTACGCGGTGCGCGCCGCCGACACGACGAGCGCGCCGGTTAGTTTACGAATCGTCGGCGAGTCGGCGGCTGGAAAAGGCTGGCACCAGCAAATGAACTCCGGCGAGGCGGTGCGCATCATGACCGGCGCGCCTGTCCCCGATGGCGCAGACAGCGTGCAACAGGTCGAACTCACTCACGAACTGAAAGACGGCACAGTCGTAGAATTGCTCGCGGCAGTCGAACCCGGTCGATCGATTGTGAAACAGGGCGATGAGATCAAGGCGGGTGAAATCGTGTTGCGTGGCGGCGTCACGATCAACGCCGCGATGATGGCGGTGCTTGCTGCGTTTGGTTACGCGCAAGTAGAGGTTGCAAAACGCCCGCGCGTTGCTGTGGCCGCAACCGGAAGCGAACTCGTCACCGTGGACGAACAACCGGGACAGGACCAGATCCGAGATTCCAACAACTATTCGATCAGCGCTTACGCAGAACTCACTGGCGCCGTGGTCCAACGTCTCCCACTCATCCGCGACGAAACCTCACTACTCAAACGTCAAATCGCAGAAGCGGCGGATAATTTCGACGTGGTCGTTACGTCGGGTGGAGTGTCGATGGGTGTCTACGACGTCACCAAGAATGCGCTCAAAGAACTCGGCGCCGAGATCTTTTTCGAACGCGTCGCACTACGACCAGGCAAGCCGATCGTCTTCGCACGACTCCCAGGCGGCGCACTTTTCTTCGGCCTGCCGGGAAACCCCGTCTCAGTTTCAGTGACGTTCAATTTGTTCACGCGTACAGCAATCCTCGCGATGCAGGGAGCGGATGAACCCGTGTTGAAACAGGAAACGGTGATGCTTGCGCGTGCTGTTAAAGGAACGATGGACCGTGAGAGTTATTTGCCCGCGCAGTTGATGACAAACGATGACGGCGAGCTCATCGCGTTTCCACTGAAGTGGGGCGGATCGTCAGACTTCGTTTCGTTTGCGCTAACGACCGCGCTCGTGATTATTCCCGCCGGAGTGAAATCGGTAGAAGCGGGATCGCTGGTGAAAGCGATCCCTTTACCATAAAGAGACACATTACACCTGCACAATCGGCGCGACGCGCTCGGTCAATCCTTTGAACCCGAGAAAACCAGGCAGACGTTCGATACGACTTCCGATCTTCTGATCGAACAGGTCCAAACCTTCCTTGCCGGGAAAAAGAGTCGCCATAACGTAATTTGCTTCGCCCGCCGGCTTCGCGCCCTGGCCCACCGGCGCCCAGAACTTGCCGATAATGAACCGAGCAAGGTCACGCGAAAACTTTGTCTCTTTGAGTTTTACGCGCGCGACGTTCCAGTAGAAGCTCGAGTGGATCGACTCTTCCTGCACAATCCCGATCAGCAACTGGTTTAACACCGGATGGCCCGCCAACTCCGCCAATCGTCGATAGGCGTTCATCGCGGTGATCTCGTTGATCGCGCCCCACACCATGTGCGCGCCGTGAAAGTATTTGCCGAATGGTCGGGAGGCCTGGTCCACCAAATAACTTCCGATGGTGTAAAGACGCGGGATCTTTCGCGTCGCTTCCGCTTGCCAATTTTTTCCTTGCGGCATGCCGGCTTCTTCGAGAAACCGGTTAAGCAGGTTGCCGTGATGCAATTCTTCGATGCTCCAGCGGTCCATAAACTTTCTAATAATTGGATCCTTGCCGGTCGGGGTGCGTCGCAGCTCCTGGTAATACATGTCAGTGAAGTACTCGATGTCGCGCATGTAGGTCAGCACGGGCACAAACGCAGGATTGAGGGGATAGTCTTTGACCTCATTCCAGCGAATGCTGCTTACGTACTCTTTCGACAGGGCGCGTGGCTGCCGCTCGTACCAATCAAGCACTTCCTTATCAGTCTCAAACACGAAGGAGAACCTCCATAGGGGTATTAACTCGCCGCTTTAAACTACGATTACAAACTCAAATCAGATTTCTTAAAAACAATACCCAGGCTCGAATTGGGTCGAAGTGGTGAGACCAACTCGAATGAGGCCTTCGTCCCGGTGCCGCGCAGGATAGACAAAAATGGCGTCGGATGTCGAGATCTACTTGCTGCGGGGCCGGTTTTTGTTATCTACTTCAGGGCCATGACACAGCTTTCGCACGTCGACGAACAGGGCCGCATTCGCATGGTCGACACTGGCGACAAACAGGTCACCCAGCGGCGCGCCGTGGCTTCGGCGAAGGTGTTGATGAAGCGAGAAACAGTGGCGGCACTGCGCGAACATCGCACGCCAAAAGGCGATCCACTCGAAGCAGCGCGTTTGGCCGGAATAATGGGCGCTAAACGAACGGCGGACCTGATCCCGCTCTGTCACCCACTTCCGTTAACGCACGTCGAAGTTCAGGCCACAGTCGAAGACGACGGCGTCGCGCTGACGGCAGAAGCAGCGACGAACGCGCAAACGGGCGTGGAAATGGAGGCTTTGACGGCTGTTTCCATTGCGGCGCTCACTGTTTACGACATGTGCAAGGCTCTGGAAAAAGGGATGACGATTACCGAAATCCGTCTGGAGAGTAAGACAGGCGGGAAATCTGGGGATTATGAGAGGAAGTGATTTCCCGCAAAGGCGCAAAGACGCAAAGAAATAAGCCGAGTGACGGTGTTTACATGATTTCTTCTTTGCGCCTTTGCGGGAAACTCATAGCCGGATCCAGCCGGTGACCCGGAACATCCCGTGACGGTTGTGCGTTATTGATGGCGACCTTTAGAATACGCCCCAGAATCCGCCGCTTTACCGGAGAGTAAGAAATGAACTTAAGGCTTTCAAACGATGCGCGACCCCAGGCAATGACATTGCTCCTTGCTACCGCAGTTTCATTAGTGTTGTGGTTCATTCCCTTCGCCTGGCTTCTTTATTACCCGTTCGAGCTCTTCGTTACGTTTATCCATGAGGGCGGACACGCGCTTGCAGCTCTACTCACCGGCAACTCGGTTCGATACCTGTGGGTTGCAACCAACACAGAGGGCGCCGTTTTATCGACCAAAGGTGGCCTAATCTCGCAGACATTTGTCTCAAGTGCGGGTTACCTGGGTGCGATGGCTTATGGGGCATTGTTGCTGGTGTTGATTCGTAAGGCTGTGGCTGCTCGAATCGTCCTGCTGGTTTCGGGCTTTTATATTCTCGCGCTAACAATTGTCTTCGGACTAATTACACCACTTTACAATCTCGACGGTTTGTCAGGAGTTCCATTCACAGTTCTCGCGGGAGTTATTCTTTCGGTTGCGCTCGTGCTCATAGCGAGATTCGCGAGTGCTCGTGTCGCGACGTTCTTCATGAGTTTTCTGGCAGTGCAGTGCGTGCTTAACGCGCTCTTTAGTCTGAAGGACCTCTTTACACTTTCCACGCCGTTTGGCTCGGCATTCGTTCATACCGACGCCGTCAACATGGCAAACGTCGACCGGCATTCCGGCAATCTTCTGGGCAGCGTTCTGGATCGTTTTAGCACTCGGAATTTTGTGGTTTGTGATGCGACTCTACGTCGCTGGACGCGACAAGAGTTTTCAACCGGATCTGCCGTTTGAGGAAGCTCCGCCGGTCATAAAGACTGACGGCAGTCGACAAGTTCAGGCTTCTAATTAATGGCATGCATGTATATCGGATAGCGAAGAGTGACACCGCGGCCGGCGCCGTCGATACCCCAACTGATTCCGCGATACGACTTGTCGAAGATGTTTTCGAAGTCGGCGAAGATCTCTGAATGCTCGTCGAACTTCATCCCGCCCCGAACACCAACCAATCCATAACCTGCAAGATAGGGATGCGTCGGCACGATCGAGTCGCTGTTCACTACCCGGACGCCATTAATGATCGCGCCGAGCGGAAGTAAGCGGTTCTGCACCTGGAGCAGAGTCTCACCCGTCGGGATCAGGATCCCGCCGGCAGAACCACAGCCACTACCTCCGGGTGTCGTTAGACCACGCACGCAAGCGCCACGTCGGAAAAAGTTTTGAATGTTCGTGCGGGAGCGGCCACCTCCGGTTCGGCGATCTCCGAGATCAAGGCTCGAGAGACGATTCTGGCGGCCGGTGAGTATCGAGTAACCTTCGATGTAGAAACGCGAGCGAGGTTGATAACGCAAGCTGACAAAGGCGCTCGCAGGCGGAATACCACCTTCAACGTTTGGCGGTAAGCCGTTGAGCAAACTGTGCGCGCGGATGTAGGTGAAGTTTGCGTTAGCGCTCCACTGGTCGGTCAGCCGTGCCTGTCCGTTTAACTCCACGCCATTGAATCGCGCGTCGTCGAAGTTCACTCGGACGAGCACTGGGGTGGTGGGCGCAATATCGACAAAGACGAGTCCGTTTTCGTTCTGCCTGGAAATTCTCTCGCTGCCGAGAAAGAGTCCCTGGGCGCCAGGCGGTAAGACGAGCGCCTGATCGAAGTAGACGTTGTTGAGTTTCGTCGTGAAACCGGTCAAATCAAATGCAAACCGCTGGCTGGTATAACGGAAGCTGAGATCGAAACTGTCGCTGCTTTCTGGTCCAAGTTCAGTAACCGGAATTCCGGTTGAAACTGCATCGCCGAGCGCGGTTGTACCGATGAATCCTCCCAGCGCCGCGGCCGTGGTGGCGTCGACTTCGAAACCGGTGCCGACGAGCCCGATGATCCCCAAATCAGTGGTGTTTGGCGCACGAAAGCCACGCGTGTATTTCGCGGCGATATCGAAACCACCGCCAACCGTAACGACGCCTCCGAACCTTCCAGAGAAAGCACTGAACCGCGCGCTGTCATCCGGAAACAGCGGTTGTCCGTTTGGACCAGGCGCTGAATTCGCTGCGCGAGACTCGTAAGACGCGACGCTGTAACGGACCGCGCCGTTCAACCGAAGGCGATCGGGAATGGCCGTGAAACTGTCCTGCGCGAAGAAACCGTACGAAAGATAGCGGGCGCCATTGGGAATGCGCGGACGCGAATTCTCAGTGACTCCATTCGCGGGATTGAAACTAAATGCCGGAGCGTTGATCTTGTCGCGATAAACGTCCGCGCCGAAAAGGAGCGTATTGTTGTCGCCGATCTGTTTATCGAGATAGAAGTTGAAACCTAAAACGTTTGTGCGTTCGCGTTGATTGGTGATTGCACCCGTGGGATTTCCCTGTCCACCCTGGTTGATTCGTTCCTCGCGCTGTCCGTTGTAAGAAAACGTGAAGGATCCGTTGTCGAAGATCCAAAGGTTCTGCCGGAACAGACGCGCATAGAACGTGTCGGTCATCAGGTTGCGCAGGTCGGCGATGTTGTTGCCGTCGCCACCTAACAACTGGTCGTAACGTTTGCCGTTGTCCTGTTGGTTGCGCGCGTAGCTGAAGAGAAGCTGGGTTCGGTCGTCGAGGTTGAAGTTGGCGCGCAGGAGACCGCCGTACTGCGTGAATCCGGTGTCGGGAAGTCGCGTGCCGAAGATGTCGGACGGAAGACCGAAATAACGGGTGACTGCGGCGTGATGGTCGAATCCATCCGCGGGTCGCAGCGTGCTGATACGACGCGCGTTAACGTTCAGCAACAAACCGTAGTTGCGTTTGCCATAGCTCAAAAGTGTGTTGCCACCAAAACCGTTTGTGGCCGACGTGTAAAAGACGTTCGTATGTCCGTGAATTTCGCCGTCGGCGTTGCCGTAACGTGGCGCCTGCGAGATGAAGTTAACAACGCCACCGTGGACGTCCGATCCGTATTGCGAGCTGTTTGGACCACGCAGAACTTCGACGGTTTCCAGGCTCGAAGGTTCGATCAAACTGAAGAACGTGCCGACGCCACCACGCTGCGCGCTCGTCGTGTAACGCACGCCGTCGACGAAGACCGCGACGTTGCGGCCGGTTAGTCCGCGCACGAAGACCGCGCTGAGCGATGGACTGGTTCGTTGCAAGTTAACGCCCGGTTCTTCGTCAACAACCTGGGCCACCACTTCCGGAGCACGCTCGAGAATTTTACGTTCATTGATGACGTTGACCGCCGTGTCGACGTCGCGAGTGCTGGCGATCTGTCCTGCTTCGGCAGTGATAGTTACCCGTTCGGCGATCGGATTGACTTCCAGGATAATTGCCAAATCCTTCGTACCACCCGGCGTGATCTGCACGGCAGAACGATACGGAAGAAAACCTGTTCGCTCGACGACAATTTGATATGTTCCGGGCGCAACGTCGTCGAGACCGAACTTTCCTTCAGCGTCTGTAACGGTAGCGCGCGCGACAGCCTGGTTTGAGAGTTGAAGTGACACGTTGACGCCGCTAACGATCGCGCCGTCCGCATCTTTGACTGTTCCCGTTATTTTGCCTTGTGACTGCTGCCCCATCGCGAAAAGTGACGTTGCGAGGGTGAGAACAATGGCAGCCACAATTCTGCGTGGAAGTGGGCCCATATGAGCGCACGACTTTATAACCCGGCGGTAACTACTACCAGCCGTCGTAATGCTCTTAGTTGATGTGAACTAGCTGAGAAACGCGAACGGCGTGCTCGACAAACTCATGAACCGAAGCAAGCACTTGCGGACGGCTTTCTATTGAAACACTAATGACGACGAGAAGTGTCAAGACAAACCACGGAATGAAGCGAACCAATGGCGCGCTGCTGACCAGAGGTCGCGGGGATCTGTAGCGGCGAGTTCTACCAGACGACTGACTCTGACCTTAACCCCTGGCGTGTCGGTACCGACGAGGAACCCTGACACGGCAGCCGGCAACGTCTGGCGCTGACCTTGCGGGATCATTCGCGCGATGCGCACCAGCGCGGAAGCAAGATCGAGTGCGACCTGCGAACTTCGTTGCGCTGCGTATTCGTCGGCTGCGGACTCAGAGGCATCGCTCCAGGTGCGGTCGAGCCAACGGCCGCACGGGATAATCAACAGCGCTGCGCGGCTGATCCGCATGACGGAACGCTTGAAGTTGTCTTGCGCGGCGAGGTGACCGTATTCATGCGCGATCGCCGCTGCGAGTTCTTCGTCACTCAACTTCTCGAGCACGTGACTCGCGATGAACAAGCGCGGCCGAATCGCTCCAACAACGGCGATGAGAGGAAATGAGTGTTGCAAAACGAACGTAGGGACTTTGACCGCTTCGAGATGGATTGGTGTCGATGCGCTCAACCACTCTTTGAGCAGCGAGCGCGTCGCGAGCCACGAACGCAGTCCACGCAGAATTGCGAGTGCGACGCCAATTGCGGAAATCGCCGCGAGCACGCCGAGTTTCAGGGTGACTGTCTCGTTCGTCGCGGGGGGTTCGTGCTTGAGATACGACGGGATCAATAAGGTGGCGATAGCGACGATGGCGATCACCGGTGGCCCGATGCGCATCACGAACAGGATCTCTGCCCGCGTCCTGGCGGAACACTTCCACAGAAGTCGTTTCGACGCACGGGCGATGCCGGAAGCGAGGAGTGTGGCGGTTGCGTTGATGGTCAACAGCAGCGCCAGAACCAGTGTTATGCCCAGCAGTTCGTACATAGATTACTCGAGCGCGCGCAGCTCGCGCTTCTTTTCCTGGACCAGGCGATCGAGTTCGTCGAGCAGTTCGCGATCTCGTTCACTAATTGTATCGACGATACAAGCGAGCACGGGCTCAACTCCGTCCGCCCCCTGCCCTAGCAATCCATCCACCACATCCTCTTTGATCCCGCGATCGAGATCCTCGCGCGACACGCGTGCGGCGTACACAAACGCGCGGCCATCTTTGCGACGCGAGAGCAGGTTCTTCTTGAAGAGCCGGTCGAGCGTCGTCATCAGGGTTGTGTAGGCGATCCGTTCTTCGAATTCGCGGTGGATGTCGCGAACGCTTACTTCACCCAACCGCCAGGTGTGTTCGAGAACCTCGCGTTCGAGTTTTCCGAGTGCAAAACAGGCTATCTCGCGTGGGCGTCGAAAACCGCGCAGCAGGAATCGTGAACTATTCATGTCGGGCGCATTGTCATTCAGCCCAGTTGAAGGTGTCAAACAAATCCGTGTATCATTCCGAGTTTGCGAAAGAACGCAATATTGCAGTTTGCGGCGGAAATTCGTCTATATGCCTCAAGAAGCCATTGAAGTCAGGGGAGCACGCGTTAATAACCTCAAGAACATTTCCTTCTCTATCCCGATAAATCAAATGACGGTGGTCACCGGCGTCAGCGGCTCGGGGAAGTCGTCGCTCGCCTTCGACACGATCTACGCCGAGGGTCAGCGGCGCTACGTCGAGTCGCTGTCCGCGTACGCGCGCCAGTTTTTAGAGCGAATGGACAAACCGGACGTAGACGAAGTGCACGGCATCGCTCCTGCCATCGCGATTCGACAGAAAAACGCGACGCGCAATCCTCGTTCTACGGTCGGTACCCAGACTGAGATTTACGACTACCTGCGCCTGCTGTTCGCGCGAGTCGGTCAAACGTTTTGCAGAGTTTGCGGACGACAAGTCTATCGTGATTCACCGGAATCGGTCGCCGACGAAGTGCTGAGTACCCTCTCCGAAGGAACACGCTTTTATGTCCTGTTCCCCGCCGGCGCGGGCGAGACACGGGGACACGGGGACGCCGGGACGCGGGGACACGGAGACACGGGGACGCGGGGACGCGGGGACACGGGGAAGCGGGGACACGGGGACACGGGGAAAGAACACCGCGTCGCCGCGTCGCCGCGTCACCGCGTCAGCACGGCAGTTGATCACCGCGCACCTCATGAGCCTCATGCAGCGCGGCTTCACGCGTCTCTACGCCAACGGTCAGACCATCGATCTCAGTTCGCCCGACGACTACCCTCGCGATGACTTCGACGACGTCTACGTCCTCGTGGATCGTCTGACCGCGCGACCCGATGTGCGCCAGCGACTCGTCGATTCGCTCGAGATCTGTTTTCGGGAAGGCCAGGGTAGCGCCATCATCGAAACAGCCGACGCCAAGCCTCAGCGACTGCCTTTTCAGATCGGTTCGAGTGCAAGTACGACGCTACTGTTTACGCCATACCCGAACCGCGACTCTTCAGTTTCAACAATCCGTACGGCGCGTGCCCAACATGCCAGGGATTCGGCAACACAATTGGACTCGATCTCGATCTCGTGATTCCCAATCCGGGGCTCTCGTTGAAAGACGGCGCGATCGAACCCTGGACCAAGCCACAGCACGAGTGGGCCATGTCGGAACTGAAACAGTTTTGCCGCTCGGAAAAGATCTCGATGACCACGCCGTTCAACCAGCTTTCGGGTTCGGATCAGCACGCGATCATCGAAGGCCGCGGCGACTTTGGCGGCGTGCGTGGGTTTTTCGATTGGATGGAGACGAAGAAGTACAAACTTCACGTCCGCGTTTTTCTTTCGAAGTATCGCGGCTACACGTTGTGTCCCGACTGCAAAGGCGGACGTTTGCGCCAGGAAGCGCGCGACGTGAAAGTCAGTGGCCAAACGCTCGCGGACATCTGCGGCAGGTCGATCCGCGAAGCCTCGAACTTCTTCGACGAGTTGCAACTCTCAACCGAACAAACAGCCATTGCCGACAGAATACTTTTCGAAGTTCGCCGGCGCTTGCGATTTCTCGTGGAAGTCGGACTCGATTACCTGACGCTCGATCGGCTCGCATCAACACTCTCCGGTGGCGAAGCGCAACGAATCCAGCTAGCCACAAATCTCGGATCGTCCCTCGTCGGCGCGCTTTATGTTCTTGACGAACCTTCTATAGGACTGCACCCGCGCGACAACGATCGACTGATTCGCCTGCTCAAGAACCTGCGCGACATCGGCAATACCGTGCTCGTCGTCGAACACGACGCCGAAATGATGCGCTCCGCCGATCACATACTCGACATCGGTCCTGCCGCAGGTGAACTCGGCGGCCGCGTGATGTACGAGGGCGACTTCGCCGGTTTGTTGCGCGACGAGACCTCGTTGACCGCGCGCTACCTGCGTGGCGACGCCGAGATCAAGGAACCAAAGCAACGCCGCGTCGCACAGAAACGCAGGCTTACGATCCAGGGCGCTTCGGAACACAACCTGAAATCGATCGACGTCGAAGTTCCGCTCGACATGCTCGTGTGCGTCACCGGCGTCAGCGGTTCCGGCAAGTCGACGTTGATTCACGATTGCATCTATGCGGGACTCAAGAAGCAGCGAGGCGAATGGACGGGTCACGTTGGCGCTTTTACGAAGCTCGAAGGCGGACAGTTTATCGATGAAACGATCCTGGTGGACCAATCGCCCATCGGCCGCACGCCTCGTTCGAATCCCGTGACTTACATCAAGGTCTATGACGCGATCCGCGAAGTATTTGCGAACACGCGTGAAGCGCAGGCCCGCGGGTTTGAGCCATCGCACTTCTCGTTCAACCTTCCGGGTGGACGTTGTGAGGTTTGCCAGGGTGATGGGACGGTCACCGTCGAGATGCAGTTTCTCGCGGACGTCGAGTTGGTTTGTGAAGAGTGCAAGGGGACGCGGTTCAAACAGCAGATCCTCGACATTCGTTATCGCGGCAAGAACGTTCACGAAGTGTTGAGCATGACGGTGCGTGAAGCGATCACGTTCTTCCGCGAAGTGCCGAAGATCACGAACCGTTTGCGCGTGCTCGACGACGTCGGGCTCGGTTACCTGCGGTTGGGCCAGTCGGCGACGACGCTGTCAGGCGGCGAGGCGCAGCGCATCAAACTCGCCGCTCACTTGTTGAAGCGGACTGGCGCGAAGACGCTCTACATCTTCGACGAACCAACTACGGGCTTGCACTTCGACGACATCAACAAACTGCTTGCCGCTTTTCGTGCATTGATCGATGCGGGCGGTTCGCTCCTCGTAATCGAACACAATCTCGACGTCATCAAAACCGCGGACCAGATCATCGATCTCGGTGCGGAGGGCGGTGACGCCGGTGGGTATGTTGTCGGCGTCGGAACGCCAGAAGAGATCATGCGTATTCGCGAGTCGCATACCGGACATTTCCTGCGCAGCTATCTCGCGACGAATCCAATGGAGGATCTTCAAAATGAGTTTAAGTGAACAGATTGTTTCCGATCTGACGGCGGCGATGAAAGCGCAGGACGCGCAACGGACGTCAACACTGCGCATGGTGAAAGCGGCGATGATGAATCGGAAGATCGAGAAAGGTAGCGACCTGACTGACGACGACGTGCAGAAACTGTTGCGCTCATTAGTCAAGCAAAGGCGCGACTCGATCGAGCAGTACGAGAAGGCCGGGCGACAGGAACTTGTCGAAAGGAGACCGCCGAGATCGGTAATTGAGACCTACTTGCCGCTGGCCGCTACGGATGGGGAGATCGAAGCAGCGGTCGACGCGGCTATCACCGAGACCGGTGCGACGTCGATGAAAGACATGGGTAAAGTCATGAAGGCCGCCCAGGCCGCGTTAGCAGGTAAAAACGCGGATGGAAAGCAGGTCAGCGAGGCAGTAAAGGCGAAGCTCTCGAGTCTCTTTGCGCCTTTGCGCGTTGCGGGAAATTCCCTTAAAGCAGGTCTCCCGCAAAGACGCAAAGGCGCAAAGGAAAGCCTCTCCCAAGTTGCCTCTCTAAAGTCCTTTCCGTATAATCCACAGCTTGCTCGAAGGCACGGGGTCTCGTCCGGTGGGTTTCGCGCCCACTTTTTTCTTTGGGCGACAAACTTCTGAAAGGACGAACCATGGGAAACGATTCGATTGCGGCGCGGCTTCAGGAGATAGCTGAACGAGTAGCAATCGACCACGGACTCGAACTGGTTCACGTTGAAGTCGCCGGCCCTGATAACAAGCCCATTGTTCGGGTTTTTATTGATAAACCGCAGGGTGTGACCCACGACGATTGCTCCGAAGTGAGCACTCATCTCGGGACGATTCTCGACGTCGAAGACTTCATCCACGCTTCCTACACATTGGAAGTATCGTCGCCCGGGTTGGAACGTGGGCTCTATAAACGTGCGGATTACGAGCGCTTTGCCGGCAGTAACGCGAGGATGAAGACGCGGCAAGCGATCGGCGGACAACGCAACTTTCGCGGTCGCCTGGTCGGAATCGACGGCGACGAAGTGATTTTCGAAGATCGAACAAATGGGCAGGTGCGGATTCCGCTGGGCTTGATCACCAAGGCAAATATAGAAGTGGATGTTGAAGAGGAACTGCGCCGGAGCCACTAATAGGGATTTAGCACGAAACGTTATAATGAGTTCATCGATCGCACAGAACATCGAAGCGCTTTGTCAGGAGCAGGGTATCGACCGCGATCTGGTCATAGAAGCGATGAAGGAAGCCGTTCGCGCGGCTGCCAAAAAACAATTTCGGTCAGGCGAAGACATCCAGGTCGACTGGAACGCCGAGACAGGGATCGAGCTTTCTGCGTCTAAAGTCGTCGTGGACGAAGTCGAAAACCCGGCGACCGAGCTCTCTATCACCGAAGCGCGCGAACTCGCCGGCGACGAAGTTGAACTTGGCGACGCGCTGCTGCTGCCGCTACCGATGGAAGAACTCGGCCGCATCGCCGCCCAGACAGCCAAACAAATTCTTTTTCAGAAAGTCCGCGACGCCGTCCGCAGCAACGTCTACGAGCAATACATCGACAAGATCGGCGACCTCGTTAACGGTTATGTCAAACGGTTCGAACGCGGCAACATCATCGTCGACCTCGGAAATCTCGAAGCGATCCTGCCGCGGTCACAACAATCGCGCGGCGAACAGTGGAACCAGGGCGAACGAATTCGCGTCGTAATCAATAACGTATCCAAAGAATCAAAAGGCCCGCAGGTTGAAGTTTCACGCACCTCGCCGGAACTCTATTACGACTGTTTGAAATGGAAGTGCCGGAGATTTACGACGGCACTGTAGTGATCAAGTCAGCCGTCCGCGAGCCCGGTGAACGCGCGAAGATCGCCGTCATGTCGAACGAGCGAGACGTGGATCCGGTCGGCGCCTGCGTCGGTATGAAAGGCTCTCGCGTGCAGGCAATCATTCGCGAATTCCGCGGCGAGAAGATCGACATCATCGAATGGTCTGACGAGCCTTCAGTCTTTGCCGCCAACGCGCTTTCACCCGCCAAGGTCAACCAGGTAAGAATCACCGACATCGAGAATCGCCAGATGGAGGTCATCGTCAACGAGGACCAACTCTCGCTGGCGATCGGCAAACGCGGCCAGAACGTGCGGCTCGCGACCAAACTCGTTGGTTGGAACATCGACATCCGCAGCGAGGAAGAGATCAAGCGCGAAGTCACGGAACAGATGGGCGCTCTTATTGCTTCCGGCGAGTCGGTGCCGCTTTCAGTAATTGAAGGTGTAACTGCGCAGCAGGCTGACGCATTGGCAGAGCATGGCATCAACGACATCGACGCATTGTCTCAAACCTCCGTTGACGATCTAGTCGAATTCCTTGACCTGAGTCTCGACGAAGCGGAAGTGATCCTTACCGCCGCGCAAGCCGTGGTTGCTCTGCGTGACCGATTCAGCGCAGGTGAAGCGGACTGAAGACGGCCGGAAGAGCAACAGCGGTTTCGGCGAAGCTGACGAATCGATCGAAGCGATGAAGTGGAACCTCGACCGGAATCGACAGCGGCAGGTTATGACGAAGCGGTCGAAAACGGCGTTCCGTTCAGTGCCGAACCGGAAATCAAGGCGTGGGACTCAGCCGACCCGGTCGCCGTGACAGAAGCGGAGCCATTCCAGCCGACGAACTAGCCTTGCTGGAATCCGGTCGCGACTTGCGCCCGGACACGATTACGCCATCACCTGACATTACCTCCTCGGGCGTCGAAGCTTACGAGACTATCGAGCAGAGGCGGCAGGAAGTGTTGGCGTAAGATGAAGAGTTTGCTTCTGAGGCACCGACCGACGAAGCAGAAACATCGGCTCCCGCAGTTTCGGAAGATGCTGCATCAGGCGGGAGAACAGACGGAGGATGAGAACCAGTGATGCAGCAAATTAGTTACAACACAATAGCGGTTTCTTCGGGCCGTTTGTGTTGCCCGCTCCGCCCCTACTGTCACGCGCCGAACTTCTGATTCGACGCTTGAAGTGGTTGGGCCTGCGGTCCCAACCACTTTAGGCGTTAGGACGCAGTTACAGCGTCGAGAAGGAGTGCATGACAGTTTCCTCGAAAGTTCGTATTTACGATCTCGCCAAAGAATTAAAGCTCGACACCAAACGACTCATCGAAGAGGTGCGTCGCGAGGGTGTCGACGTCAGCGTTCCCTCCAACTCGGTCTCCAAGGAACTGGCGGAGAAGATCCGGAACAAGTACTTCCCGAAGAAGGAGACGACGATCAAGCGCGCGGTGAAAGTGGTCAAGCGCGCGGTTGCTCCTGCTGCGGAAGCGCCTGTCGTCGAAGCGCTGAGCCCGAGATTCACGAACCTGAGCCGGAGCGCTGCCACCGGGTTGTCGCCGCGGAACCGGCCGAAACGCCCGCGCGAAGCCCGCCTGCCGAGCCCAACCCGCGCCGCTACCAGGCTAGTCAAGAAGATTGACTCCGGCAGCACGCGCCGAAGCTCCGGCGCAGGTTGGGAAGAAGGCGCCGCCGCCGCGCGCCAGAGGTGGAAAGCTCCTCCACGCAGGCCGCCGAGCCGCCAGTGGTGGATGAAGCGCTACGGCGCCCGAAGCGTGCGCCGACGAACGGCGCACCTGAAGTAAGAGCGACCCAGCTCCACTGCCCCGCCGCCTTCCCGACAAGTCAGAGTTTTGCGACCCACTGCTGCAGCATTAAACGCCGGGATTCGACCGGGCGAACGTGCGCCTGCGCCAACTCCGCCGCCACCGCATCGCCACCGAAAGAACGTGTCTGATCGGCAGAGCCAGCCGCGTTCGAGAGCGGACTTCCGCTGCCGCGCGCTGAGCGCATGGGAACGCCGGGCGAAACTGCCACTCCGCAAACCACCTACATTCCGCCTCCCGACGCGGGTCGTCGCCGTTCACGACGCAGCAGCCCGCGCGGGGGCCGGAAAATTGATGGCAAGGCCGGCAGGTTTGATAAGGGCGATTTCATTCCACCACCAAAGGCGTTGTCTCTGGAAGATCGAATCGCCGGGCGGATGGAGACGCCCGGTTCCGGCGAACTGAAATCTGTGCGTTTGATTGAAGGTTCGACGGTGAAAGAGTTTGCCGAAAAACTCGGTATCAAGCCGAAAGACATCGTGACATTGCTGCTGCAACGCGGCGTGTTTGCCACCATCAATCAACCGTTGATGGACGACGTCGCCGCCGATCTCGGCAAGCGCTTTGGTTACGACGTCTCATTCGTGCCGTTTGAAGAGATGGTCGCCGAGGAAGAGTTTGAAGAACTGATTGCCGCTGACGCAGACGACGTCGAGTTGCCGCGCGCGCCTGTGGTCACTGTTATGGGCCACGTCGATCACGGCAAGACTTCGCTGCTGGACGGGATTCGGACAACTGACGTCGCCGGCGGTGAAGCAGGCGGAATCACGCAACACATCGGCGCTTATAGCGTGCAGGTGCCCAATCCGGATAACCGCGACGAAACTCGTCGCGTGGTGTTTCTCGACACGCCGGGTCACGAAGCGTTCACGATGATGCGTGCCCGCGGCGCGAAAGCGACCGACATCGTTGTGCTCGTCGTCGCTGCTGACGACGGCGTCATGCCGCAGACGATCGAGGCGATCGAACACTCGCGCGCGGCAGGTGTTCCGATCATCGTCGCCATCAACAAGATCGACAAACCTGACGCCAATCCCGATCGCGTCAGGCAGGAACTGGCGCAAGCATGGACTGTCGCCGCTCGACTGGGGCGGCGAGACGGAAATGGTCCAGGTCTCGGCGAAGAAACGCGAGAACCTCGACACGCTGCTCGAAACGATCCTGCTGACGTCAGACATTCTGAATCTGCGCGCAAGTCCGACGCGTTTGGCGTCCGGCGTCGTGCTCGAAGCGAAACTGGATCGTGGCCGCGGTGCAGTCGCGACCGTTCTGGTCCAACAGGGCACGCTGACAGATTCACGAACCATTCATCGTCGGACAGATCTCTGGCCGCGTTCGCGCGATGTTCAACGATCGTGGTGAACCGATCACCGAAGCCGGACCCGCCACACCGGTCGAAGTGCTCGGCCTGCAAGGTGTTCCGCAGGCGGGCGAGAGCTTCCAGGTCGTTTCCGACATCACGAAGGCCCAGTCGATCTCGCAACATCGACAGATGTTGAGCCGTCAGGCGGCGTTGTTGCAGACGACCAAACGCGGTATCGAAGCGCTGGGCGAGAGTGAAGTTAAGGAACTGCTGGTCATCATCAAGGCCGACGTGCAGGGCTCGGTCGAAGTTTTGAAATCGACTTTGCAAAAGCTGTCGACGGATCGCGTGAAGGTGAAAGTGATTCGCTCCGGTGTGGGCGCGATTTCCGAATCCGACGTATTGCTCGGTACGGCTACGCAGGCCGGATCGTCGTCGTCCGCCGTGGTGATCATCGGCTTCAACGTGCGTCCCGAAGCGCGTGCGGCTGATATCGCGAAGCAGGAAGAGGTCGATATTCGTCTCCACTCGATCATTTACAAGGTCGAGGAAGAGATTCGCGCGGCCATGATCGGCATGCTCGAAGCCATCGAGAAGGAGAAGATTCTCGGCAAGGCTGCCGTGCGCGAAGTGTTCCGTGTGCCGAAGGCCGGAACGGTCGCCGGTTGCATGGTCATCGACGGACTCATTCGACGCAACGCACGCGCGCGTTTGATTCGCGACGCCGTCGTGAGTTGGGAAGGCAACATCGGTTCGCTGCGACGGTTCAAGGATGATGTTTCTGAAGTTCGCGAAGGGTTCGAATGTGGTATCAGTCTGGAAAACTTCAACGATGTGAAAGTTGGAGACCAGATTGAGGCGTATGTCGTGGAGCGGGTCGCAGCGACGGAGTTGTAAGTCATGCGGCGGGCAGAACGAGTCGCAGATGTTCTGCGCGATGAAATCTCGCAGATCGTTGGTTATGAACTCGAAGATCCACGTCTGACTGCGGTAACCGTAACAGACGTTCGCCTTTCGTCAGATAAAAAAGCCGCGCGTGTTTACGTCATGATTCGCGGTGATGAGAAAGAACATCAGGAGGCGTTGTCTGCTCTGAAGCACGCGGCGCCGTACGTTCGTAAGCAACTCGGTCTTTCGTTGAATCTGCCCCGCACGCCCGAAATTCACTTCGTGCGCGATCGCGTTGAGGAAGAAGGCGAGCGAGTCGATCAATTGCTCGAACAGATTGAACGAGAGTGGCAAAGAGAAGGAAAGGAAACGAATGAGGAGTGAATTTCGAAAGATTCGAAATTCGAAATTCGAAATTTAAGATTATGCTTAGTCAAGTAGTCGAGCTGATCGAGGCAAAGCGTCGTTTCGCGATCACCTCGCATATCCGTCCCGACGGCGACAGTTTAGGATCGTCGCTCGGTCTTTACTGGTTGTTACGCGCTCTCGATAAAGAGGTTGAAGTGATCATGCGCGACGCGGTGCCGCACGCGTATCAGCAACTTCCAGGCGCAAGTGACGTTCGTGTTACACCATCGGTCGATCCTTCATTTCACGCTGTTTTTGTCATCGAGTGTTCTGACATCACGCGGCCTGGTCTCGGGGACCTCGAGAAGCAGTTCGTCGTCAACATCGACCACCACTCAACCACCGCACTCTTCGGCACAATCAACTGGATCGACTCAACTGCTTCGGCAGTCGGCGAGATGATCTACAACTTGTGCAAAGCGACCGGCGTGCGCGTGACGCGAGAGATCGCCGAGTGCGTCTACACCGCGCTAATCACCGACACTGGATCGTTCCATTACTCGAACACGACGGAACGCACGTTCAAAGTCGCATCCGAACTGGTCCGCACCGGCGTGAAACCTGCGAAGACGGCGGAAGCTGTTTTTGCGAGTTACCCGTGGAGCCGGATCGAGTTGATGGGCGCTGTTTTGTCGACCGCGAGACGCGATGAAAGCGGACGTGTGGCGTGCATGCGCCAGTCCCTCGAGATGCAGCGACAAGCAGCAGCTTCTGACGAAGACGCCGACGGCTTCGTTAACTATCCATTGACGGTGGGCGAAGTTGAAGCGGTCGCGATGCTGAAGGAGTGTGAGCCGGGAATCTATCGCACCAGCCTCCGATCGAAAGGCGATGTCAACGTCGCGAAGGTCGCGGAGAAGTTTGGCGGTGGTGGACACCGCAACGCCGCGGGTTGCACGCTCAAGGGAAGCTGGGAAGAAGCGGAGACGACGATCGTCCGGCTGTTGCAGGACGCAGTGAAGCGCGCCAACGGCGACATCACTGAAGATGCGTTAAAAGAATCAGTCGCCTAATCGCCGTGCAAACTCTCTAACTTAGCCCGCAAGTATAAGTGGCGACGCGAGGACTACCAGGAAAACACGCGTGGGCTCCTGATGGTCCATACCGGAAACGGTAAAGGAAAAACCACCTGCGCGCTTGGCCTCATGATGCGCGCCGCCGGACGCGGTTTGAAGTGCTGCATGATTCAGTTCATGAAGTCGCGCAACGACCGGTACGGTGAACACGAATCCGCTGAAAAACTCGGCATCGAAGTCCACACGATGGGCGACGGCTTCACGTGGGACACCAAGAATCCAGAACAAGACCTCAAGACTGCGCGCGAGACCTGGGCGCTATGCGTCGAGAAGTTGCGGTCCGGCGATTACGACCTGCTCGTGTTTGACGAGCTCGTGTACGTGCTCAGTTACAAGATGTTGCCGGTGGATGAAGTGGTCGCCGAGTTTCGCGCGATTCGTGCCGCGCAACCTGCTCTACACATTGTAGTTACCGGCCGGGACGCCCCGCCTGAGCTCATCGAAGCCGCGGACCTGGTAACGGAAATGACCGAGATAAAGCACCCATTTACCGCGGGAATTCGCGCCCAACAGGGTATCGAATTTTGAATTGCGAGATTGCGGGATTGCGAGATTACGAGATTGCAGCATTTTCGCGGGCAATTCCGCAATCGCGCAATTCCGCAATTCCGCAATTCCGCAATTCGCAATTCGCAATTCGCAATTCTGTTGTGCTAACCTTCCCGCCATCCAATGGCTTGGTTCAACAAGAAAATCAAAGCGCATCGAATCGGTCCCGCCTGAAGAACGCGTCGTGAAGACTGAAAACGTCTTCGTCAAATGCGACGGTTGTGAAGCCCATCTATTCAAAGGCGAACTCGAAGACGGACTTCAGGTCTGCAAACACTGCGGCCATCACTTCCGTATCGGCGCCCGCGAGCGTCTGGCTTTGTTATTCGACGATGGAAGGTACGAAGAGCTCGACGCGGAAGTGATCTCGATCGATCCGCTCGAGTTCACCGACAGCAAGCCTTACACGGAGCGTCTCGCGCAGGCTACGGAGAACTCCGGACTGCCGGAAGCAATTATCAGCGGGCGCGGAACTGTCGGCGATCATCCAGTGCTTGCCGCGGCGATGGATATGAGCTTCATCGGCGGCTCGATGGGATCCGCGGTCGGCGAGAAAGTGACACGGTTGATCGAGCGGGCGATGCGCGAGCACAGCGCCGTCGTGATCTTCTCCGCTTCAGGTGGCGCACGGATGCAGGAAGGCACGTTGTCGCTAATGCAGATGGCCAAGATTTCAGCGGCCCTCGCGGCGCTCGACGAAGCGCACCTGCCTTTCATTTCGGTACTAACTGATCCAACGACTGGGGGCGTGACGGCGAGTTTTGCGATGCTGGGCGACGTGATTCTCGCGGAACCAAAAGCACTCATCGGATTTGCTGGACCACGCGTGATCGAACAGACGATCCGGCAGAAGTTGCCAAAAGACTTTCAGCGCTCAGAGTTCCTGCTGGACCACGGCATGGTGGATGCGATCATCGATCGACGCGAGTTGCGTGCCCACATCATCAAGCTGTTGAACTTCATGATGAACCCCGAGATTCATGGCGAGTCGGACATTGAACGCGCTCGCCGTCGCGCAGCTTCGAGAGGGTGATTTCCCGCAAAGACGCAAAGGCGCTAAGAAGAAGTCATTCTGTAAAACCCAAAGACCCCTCTGCGTCTTTGCGCCTTTTTGCGGGAAACTTTTATGCGTTTTGCAGAGTCGGTTCAGTATCTTCTCAACCTGGGCCATGAGATATTGACTCTCAAACTCGGCCTCCGAAACACCGAACTCCTTCTCGAATCACTCGACAATCCGGAAAGCTCATTCCCCGCTGTCCAAATTGCCGGCACCAACGGCAAGGGATCGACTGCGGTGATGCTGGATTCGATCTGTCGTGCCGCAGGGTTCAAGACCGGTCTCTACACTTCTCCACATCTCGTATCGGTTACCGAGCGTATTCAGATCGCAGGCGAGCAGATCAGCGAAGAAGACTTTGCGCGACATACATCGACAGTGCGCGACGCTTCGCAGCGTTTGGTTGAAAGCAAGCAGATCGAAGCACTGCCAACATTCTTCGAACAATTGACCGCGATTGCACTGCTCGCATTTCGTGAGGCCTACGTTGAGCTGGCGATTCTCGAAACAGGCCTGGGCGGCAGGCTTGATTCAACGACCGCAGCAAACGCAAAAATCGTCGCGATCACACGGATCGCGATGGACCACGAACAGTACCTTGGTCAAACGATCGAAAGCATAGCGAGTGAAAAAGCTGCGATCATTCGTCCAGGCGTGACTGCCGTCATAGGGAAGCAAGATCCCCGAGCACTATCCGTGTTGATGCGGCGGTGCGAAGAAACTGGTGTTCAGCCAATTATGGCAACGCCTACTAACGAGCAGATTCAGATCGGACTCCGCGGCAGGCATCAGCTTGAGAATGCAGCAATCGCTATTAGTGTTGCGGAGCGTCTCTCGATCTCACGTGACACAATTCTCACTGGTCTCGCAACCGCGCACCACCCGGGGCGGCTCGAGTTGATTCCGTCCGAACCGCCCGTTCTTCTCGACGGCGCGCATAATCCTGCGGGTGCTCAGGCCCTTCGCCACTACCTCGACGAGTTTGTCCGCCGTCCTTTAACACTCGTGTTCGGCGCGATGCGCGATAAACAACTCGAACGCATCGGCGAAATACTCTTTCCGCTCGCCGACAATCTAATCCTGACTGCGATCGACAACCCTCGTGCCGCTTCTCTCGAAACACTCGACACGATCGCAACCCAATTCAGCCCTGGATCCGTGACAAAATCCGAAACAGTCGATGGCGCACATCGAACCGCACTCCGCATTACTCCCCCCGAGGGTTTAATCTGTGTTACAGGGTCGCTTTACTTAGTCGGGGAATGGAAACAACTCATATGACCGAACTGCCAAAGATCGTCAGCAGCCAAAAAGTCTTTTCGGGCCGCGTCTTCAACGTCACCGTCGATACTGTGCGCGAAGGCGAACTCACGTATCAACGCGAAGTGGTCCATCATCACGGCAGCGCGGTGATCCTGCCTGTGTTTGACGACGGCACCGTCGCGCTCGTGCGGCAGTATCGACACCCTGCCGTCCGCTATCTTCTCGAAGCTCCGGCGGGAAGCCTCGATGACGGCGAACGTCCGGAAGATGGAGCGGCGCGCGAACTCCAGGAAGAACTCGGACTTACTGCCCGGCGCTTGGAGAAGCTGTCGGAGTTCTTCGTCTCGCCTGGTTTTTGTGAAGAGAAAATGTGGGTGTTTCTCGCTACCGAGCTAACCGAGGGCGCGCAAAACCCCGAGGAGGACGAGGTGCTCGAAGTCGTACGCCTGCCAATCGACGAAGCGCTCGAAATGATCTCCAGCAGTGAAATTCAAGATGCGAAAACAATCATCGCCCTGATGCTGGCGGCGCCGCGTGTCGGCGCGCCGTTTTTGGACGTTGAGTACCCGGCAGTGTAAAGCGGAAGGGCGAAGAAGAGACGCGGCGAAGGGGAGAAGGGGTGACGCGGAGAAGGGGAGACGCGGCGATGAGCGATCCCCCTTCCCCGCGTCACCCCTTCTCCCCTTCTCCCCTTCTCCCCGTCACCCCTTCTCCGCGTCACCCCTTCCCCGCGTCACCCCTTTCTCCCCGTCACCCCTTCCCCGCGTCACCCCTTCTCCGCGTCACCCCCTCTTCCTTCTCCCCTTCCCCGTAATCGTTTGATTTGCGTTACTAATCTCCCCTACACTCCGTTTCAGTGATTACAAAAGAGCCATCACAGCATGTGACACCGCTCTCAAACGAGCAAGCAGGGTTTCCGGCACAAATCTCTCCTGATGGTCTAACACCGCCGCCCGCCCCGCAGTCACAATCGTACCCGTGGTTGGAAGTGCTTAAAGGCTTTGTCGTTTGGGTACTCAGCGTCGTGATGCTGGCCGTCGTGCCCGTGTTCGTCGCACTTCCTTACATCATTTATCAGTGGGCAACCCTTGGACCACCGCGACCGGACGCTATCCTCACCGACAAGACGCTCATCTTTCTTTCAATTCTCGGCGTTCTACCTACGCATCTCCTGACGATTGCGCTCGTCTGGCTGTTTGTTACCGAAGGCGGAAAGAAACCGTTTTGGGATACTCTCGCCTTCCGATGGCCCCGCCATTCATCGCCTCTGGTTGCGACGCTGCTGTGCGTTCTTCTCGCTCTGGCGTTGCTGGCGATCGGTCTGGCAATTACCACTCTATGGGGCGGAAGTAAGACGCAGTTAGACGCGCTCGTTGAAAGCTCGATGGCCGCGCGTATCGCAACGGCGCTAGTTGCCGTGCTTACAGCGCCACTCGCCGAGGAATTGATCTACCGTGGCGTGCTGTATTCAGCGCTCGAACGCGCCGCAAACAGGACCATCTCAATTGTGGTTGTGTCGTTACTGTTTGCCGGCGTACACGTACTCCAGTACTCGCAGAATATCGGTGTCATCCTCGTCATCACGCTCCTCAGTTTCACGCTTACTCTGTCGCGAGCGTATACCGGATCGCTCATACCACCGTTCATCATTCACCTGGTTTTCAACGGCATACAGGCAATCATCATCGTCCTCACTCCATTTATCGAAAAGAATTTTCTCCAAAAAGGGGAGCAGGTCACGCCGACCACTCCCGGTCTTGAACTCGTCAGCCGTCTCTTCGAAACAATCAGTGTTTATTTATGTCGTATGACGTAGTGGTCGTCGGTGGTGGTATCGGCGGGTTGACCGTCGCCGCACTGTTGTCGGCACGCGGAGTGAACACGTGTTTGCTGGAGCGGAATTCGCAAGTCGGCGGATGCGTTGCGCGCGTCGAGTTTGCCGGACATGATTTCGAACCGGGAATGGGGCTTTACACTTCGTTCGGCCCGGGTGAGATTTACGATCGTGTGTTCTCGGAATTGCCAGTCGATCTTCCGGAGACTTCGCTCATCGCCGGTAGTGAGAACTACTATTCGATCGAAGGTGGACCAGCCAGCGTCGCCGAACAGCTGGCGGAGTCGATCAAGGAAAGCGGCGGCACGATGCGTTTGAATAGTCCCGTGCTGCGTCTCGCTTATGACGAACAGGGTCAACGCGCGATTGGCGTCGATCTACTTAGCGGCGAAAAAGTGATCGCTCGCAAAGCAATCGTCAGCAACCTCACCCTCTGGGACACGTATGGAAAACTGATCGGCCTCAATAGAACCCCACTCGAAACAAAGAAACTTCTGAAAACGCTGTTAGGCCGTGGCGCTTACCTTGTGTTCGCAAGCCTGGAAGAGTCGGCTCTCGTGCGCCTGCCCGGTGAGCGTTTCACGGTCGCGGAGTTCACCGTTGCCATTGCGCCGGCATGCTCTGCGCCTTCAGGCAAACGCGCCGTCACAATTACAACCGACACGGACCCGGAAGATTGGTTTGCGTTCCAGGCGAGCGAAGAAGAGTACGAAGAGCGCGATCAGGCTGCGTTAGAACAGATTTGGTCTCGTCTGCACGAGGTGCTGCCGCAGCTTGGCTCGGACATCGAGATCATCGAAACTGGCAACCCAAGAACCTTCTACGACCTTACCCGCCGCAAACTTGGAATGGTCCTCGGCATCGAACCAAACCCCGAGACCGCCTCAAGCGTCGCCCCTTTCGGCCACAACACGTCGCTACCGAACGTCTTCATGGTCGGCGACACTGTCAGCGCCACTGCGAAAATGGACGCCGTCGTCGAGTCCGCCTTCGCCTTAGCCAGCAGGCTCACAAAATAAAATCTCTGGACACCCGGAATTGTCTGTTGTATACAATCACCAGACAATTATGTTTGTAACAGTCGATGAACGAGACGCACGGCCGCTCTACCAGCAATTGGTAGACGAAATCAAAACCCTCATTGCGCGCGGAGAATTGGCTGAGGGGACGTTATTGCCGCCAGTTCGACAAGTGGCATCAGACCTCGGCGTGAACCTGAATACGGTCGCTTTTGCTTACAGGAGATTGCAGCAGGAAGGGCTGATTCGGGTCAGGCATGGCTCGGGAGCGGTCGTCATCTCCCAAACGCTCAGGGAGAAACCTGACGACCGCCTCAGAACTCAATTGCGAACTGCGCTCACACAGTTGATCCTGGCCGGGTTGAAGCCACCGGAGATCAGGATACTGATTAACGAAGAGTTGGAGGAACTCTTCAAGGCACCGCGCCAGAATTAGGGTCTGCCCGGCTCCATGCTCTTCCGAGGCATCTGCCGGCCCGAATCGGAATCGATACCCCTGACCGCTCTGGGAGCCGAAGGTGATCCGCCATTTCCGCCGCCGTAACCGCCACTCGGGGTTACCGGACGAGGTGCAGAACCGCCACCACTTGGATTGGAGTAGCCACCGTTACCACCCGATCCCGTTGACGGAGTGCTGCCACCGCCCGTATTCCCACCAGAACCATTGTTACGACCTGCCGACCAGGCGTACGGGTTGTAAGTACCGGTCGTGTACGACGTGCCGTAAGGCGATCTCCAACCGTAGTACCACGGAATGAACGTGTAGCAGCCAGCATGTGCATTGAAGAACCATAGACCATAGCCGCGCGCGTAACGCCAGCTGCGGAAGGGATCGATGTTCGATGAAAACGCCGTGGCCAGCATGCCGTGCGTGGTGCGACGATTGGCTTTGGCCAGGGTTTCTGCCCTCTCCTTGCTCCACGCATCAATCTCTTCCTCAGCCTTCTTGTCTTCCTGGGTCAGCTTGGCGACGGAGGTGTTGGTTTGACTGAAAATCACCTTGTTTCCGCCTTTGACCTTGGTTTGATTGTCGCTGAGAACAACACGCCCTTTTCTCACGACGAGCTCAGTTGTATCGCCGGGAACCACGCTCACACGATAAAGACCGTGACGCACAATCGCGAGCTTCGTGTGCGGCGTGCTGATGTTAATGTTGAGCTCCAGGTCGTCGACGCCGGTGGCTTCAACGATCGCGGTGCCTTTGATTAGCCGGAGTTCGAGATTGTCGAGGGAGTTGTTGGACATCTCAACCTCGGAATTGCCGCCGACCCGGAGATATGAACCCGGATTCAGCAGAACCTCGACACGGCCATCAAAGTCTGTACGTACGCGGTCGCCGGCCCTCAAATCGTCGGTAACCATGAGCTGTTGCCAGTCAGAATCGCCTTTACCAAACACCCGAGCTTGACCCGTAATCGCATTGATTCCGCCCGCCTTGGCCGAAATCACATATTTCTCACGGTTTTGAGCGAGGCTCAGCGCGGAGCAGCAGAGGACAAGTGCCGCTGCAAAAAGAGACAGCACTGGGAGGCAGGTTGTTTTTCTCACGGGAAAGTCCCTCCGATATATCGCGATTAGAAGTGACCGGCCGGTTAATCTCTCCAGCATTATAGACCGGTTACGGACATTTACAAGCTGTGAGAAACACGGGGTTACTTAACAATCTTGTTCGCGGTGGTTTCTGGCTGCTTGGCATAGTAGCCGCGCTTGGTGCGGGCGAGGAGGTCGGGGCGTTGGACGAGCCTGACCTCAACTGAACGCCACTTGCCGTCGAGCGCCTTGTTGGTCGGGCTATAACCGATGCTGTAAACGGTGCTCAGATCGCGCACAACCTGTGCGTAGACCTTATCCAGATCCGCTAACTTCGCCGCCCTGTACATCGGTGTGCCACAAGCGGCGGAAATCAGGGTGAGCTGTTCGCGCGCCAACGCATACGCCGTGCGCGGAACGTGATGGTCCTTAACATTCTCGTCTTCAGTATCGAGGTAAATTGGAAACACGATCGTTTCTGAGTTGCGGATATTCTCCAGCAACGTATTGAAGTCAGTGCGAGAACCGTCGCCGTAAACCTCGGGAAGCGCATTGTCTACGCCGTCGGTCATCACTACTACGGCATTGCGCCGGCCGGATCCCTGTGGAGCAAGCACCTTGACGACCCAGTTAAGCGAATCCCAGAAATTGGTACCGCCATACGCGTCGTCCATTTCGTCAATGCTTCTTTTCAACTTGGATCGATCGAGTGTGAAAGATGAATAGAGCGCCGGCTGATCGGTAAAAGAAACTATCGCTACACGATCAGTCGGACGCGTTGCCTCGACAAAGCGTTTCGCCGAGTTTCGAATCATCTTCAACTTCTTGGCATTCGATCCGGAGAGATCGAGTAACAGGACGAGATCGAACGGAGTATCGGCGGCGGCGAAGAACGAGATCTCCTGTGGCGCACCGTCTTCAAGCACAGCGAAGTCTTTTTGCTCAAGTGTCGGCAGCGCGGTGTTGTTACCCGCAACGCCGAGCACGCTGACTTTTAAATCGACGAGATCCGAGTCGATGCGAATCGTCTCGACCGGATCCTGCGGTTGGGTCTTTGGTGGGTCCTGTCCGCGAACGAAACCGAGGAAGAGTACACACACGACCAGACCCGCTGCCACAAAGAAACGAGCGCGTGATACGGATCTGATTTTACTTTGCATAGTAGCCACGTTTGCCGCGCGCTACCGCGTTCGAGCGACTAACACCAATCTTAATTGCTCGCCATTGTCCATCGCGAGCATTGTTTGAGGGACGATACGCCAAACTATAAACTGTCCCGAGGTCGGCGACCACCTGTTCGTACGCACCCGCCAGATCGGTGAGACGTTCCACCGGATAAAAGACTCCGCCGCCCGCCTCCGCCATCTCCTTCATCCGGTCATGACCGGCGTCGAACGCTTCCGGCTGCGTGTCCTCCGGACTCATCGCTTCATACTCTGTGTTCAACCATAGAGTATAGAGAACACCGTCAAACTCCTGAATGTTGCGAAGCGTCTCGCGATAGGGCGTTTGCGAACCGATCTGACCGCTGATGCCGGGAATAGTTCCATCCAACCCGTCGCTCATCACCACGATGGCCGCGCGACGAGCGTTGTTGGCGTCTTTCCTGACCTGGTTCATCGTGAAGTTTATCGCGTCATAGAGCTTCGTGTCGCCCCTTAAGGTGTCGATCGTTTCGATTCGCTGTCGCAGCAGATCGCGATCGGCGGTCAGCCCCGATACGATTGTCGACGTTCCCGCAAACGTGATCACTGCGATGCGATCGGCGGGTCTTGCCGCGTTGACGAAACGCAACGCAGCCGCGCGGATAAGTTTCACGACTTCCTTCGTGGACCCTGATAAATCGATCAGAAGCACGAGATCGAACGGCGACGACGACGATTCAAACTGTACGATGCGTTGTTCCTGCCCGTCCTCGAACAGGTTGAAGTCTGATTGGACCAACCCCGCGAGTCCGCGACTGGTGCTGCGATCGATGACGCTGATGTTCAGCGTAACGAGTTGCGAGTCTACGCGGATAATGTCGCCTTCGCTGATCTCGACGTTCTCGGCTTTGTCGGCCGGAGTTCCTGATGGTGTCTTGGCGGTGTCTGTCCCAATAAGCTTGGGTGGGCCGTCGACCTTTGGTGGGGCTTCTGTGGAAACCTGGATCTGCGGTTTGACGAAACTCGAACCGTTCCACGCGGTAATCTCAACGTTACCCGGAATCTTCAGTTTCAGATGCACTGCAATGGCCGGATCAATCGGACGTCGAACAACTGAAACCGTTACTAACTTGCCTTGATTGTTGATCAGGATCGGGGAACGTGTGAGTGTAGCCGCACCCTCGATTGTGTACGAGACAGCGGCATAATTCTGGTCCCACTGTTCAACGCTGAGATTGCCGTAATCATTTCGGACCTTGAGCTGAGTGCCCGCAGGCAATTCGATCCGAATCTCGTCGAAAATGGTGCCTGGAACTGTCGTCGGGAGAAGAAGCGCGGCGGCTAGAATTAGAAAACGCAACATAGCCAACTGACGACAGATTATACAGGTCAGGGCTCGATGAGATCGAGCATCGACGTCTCATCCCGCGCCGGAGCACCCGCGTCACGCGGTGGCGGCGGGGCGCCGGCGAGGTCGGAAATCTTCAGTAAAAGGTTGTTTTGATTGGTTGCGTAGGGCATGGCGGCTTCGATGCTCACCACGCCCTCGCGAATCAACCGTTCGATAACCGAGTCGAAAGTCTGCATGCCGTCCTGGTCGCCCTGCTCCATCGCGTCGATCAGCGACTTCCCTTCCGACTCACCTCTTTCGATGTACTCCCGCGTGCGCATCGTCGACTTCAGAATCTCAATCGCTGCGATCCTTCCTTTCGCATCTCCGAGCGGGATCAGTCGTTGCGAAACAATGAACCGGAACGATTGCGCGACGCGCGTGCGGATCACCTTCTCCTCATTTTTGGGAAAGACGCCGATGATGCGATCTACAGTCTTCGAGGCGTCGATCGTGTGCAACGTCGAAAGCACCAGGTGACCCGTTTCCGCGGCCTCAAGCGCGACTTCAATCGTCTCGCGGTCACGCATCTCACCGACCAGGATCACTTTCGGGGCCTGACGTAGCGCAGCGCGCAGTGCGATGGAGAAGCTGGGCGTGTCGGAGTGGAGCTCGCGCTGGTGAATCGTCGAGTTCTTATGCGTATGCAGGAACTCGATCGGATCCTCAATCGTCACGATGTGGTAATAGTGCTTTTCGTTAATGAGGTCGATGACGGCGGCGAGTGTCGAGCTTTTGCCGCTGCCGGTTGGACCAGTAACCAGCACGATGCCGTTCTTCAGATCGACGATCTCCTTCAACGTCTCGGGCAGATTGAAATCGGTGAACCGCGGTGGACGCATCGGAATCACGCGCATCACGATCGCGTGTGTACCTCGTTGTTTAAAGATATTGACGCGAAAACGAGCGTCGCCCGGGAGGCTGAACGACAGGTCGGCGGAACCGGTCTTTTCCAGGCTGTCGACCGCGGCTTGCTGATTCCCGAGAATTATCTTTGCGATGCCTGCCGTATGCGCAGGCGTCAGCTTTTCCAGGCCGGCAATGCGCACCGGAACGAGTTTACCGGCCAGCTCGATTTGCGGCGGCCGGCCGGGACTGAAGATCAGATCGCTGACCTTGTCTGAAGCCCGCAACATCTCTCGCAAGACACCGATGAAGTTTAGTGCTGGCGGAGCCGGTGGTTGTTGAGTGGTAGAGGTCGGCGGTGGTTGGCTACTCATTTTTCCTTTTGGAACTTTTCACCCTGTTCGCGCGTCAAAAAGGAGGGTGAAAGACAGTGAGAATATTTGCACTCCGAAGAACAAACTACTTTTCGCTTGCGTACATCAAAGTGTTGCTTGAGAACACGGTAAGCAAAAAGTTGGACCGTGTACTTGATTTTTAAAAGAAAGGCGCTGGACACATGGCAACGTACAGAGATCCTGTTAGCTGCTTTGCACCACTTGAAGTAATCGAGCGCCTGCTGGAAATTCGTGTTGAAGCGGGTTACTCGCCTGCCGTATATCTTCTTTCCCCCGATGATTTGGCAGACTATCTCGATGCATATGGCTTTGACGTCTATGCTTTATCGGAGGCGGAAGCTGAGTTTCACTTTGGCGACTATCGAGCTCCGTTAGCACCGGGCGGCGATCACGCCCACTGCTCGTTGACCGCACACTAGTATAAAGATCCGTGTTCCCACCACACGGATTATTTCAATGCCTTAATAACAAAAAAAGTTACGTCATCAGTGGCGCCCGCACTCGCCGTCCATTCCAGTACAGACATTTGAATACTCGCAACCATCTCGCGCGCCGGTTTATCAAGTGACGCCTTCACAGCTTCGACGAGACGTTCGCGGCCAAACTCCTCGCCCTGCGGACTTTGGGCTTCGGTTGCGCCATCAGTGTAGAGCACGAACACATCGCCCTGTTCCAGCACAACGTGATTCTCGTGGTAACGCGTGTCCCGAAACATTCCCAACGGCTGTTCGCCCTGATCGAGGAAACGAATCTCGCCAGCGGCTTTGATCAGCAGCGGTGGATTATGACCGGCATTTGAATACGACAAAGTCCTGTTCGACACATCCAGAATCCCATAGATCGCGGTCACAAACTGGTTTCGCTCGATCGACTCCCAAAGCAGGTAGTTCACTTTGGCCATCGAGATGTGCGTCGCGTAACCGATGTGACTGGCAGCCCGCAGACTCGCGCGGAGAAAGGCCATCAAAATCGCGGCTGGTACGCCTTTGCCTGACACGTCGGCGATCACGAGGGCGATCTGGTCCTCGTAAATGCGTACCCAGTCGTAGTAGTCGCCGGAGACTTCTTCGGTCGGAAAGTTGTAGGCGCTGACGTCAAAACCCTTGAGTGCAGGATCGTTCGCCGGCAACAGTTCCAACTGGACCTGCCGCGCAACTTCGAGCTGCCCTTGCAGTCGCTTCTTCTCAATCAACTGCTCGTGCAGCTCACCTTCTCAATGATGATGGCGACCTGCGATGCGAGCAGCATCAACACTTCGAGATCGTCGGGTGAATAGGCATTGAGTTCGTCGCTTTCGAGATCGAAACAGCCGATCACTTCGTCGTTCGAAATGATCGGCGCGACCATCTCGGAGCGCGTGCGGTCACGCGCATTCACATAAACGGGATCGCTGCGGACGTCGTTGGAAATGATCGGCTTGCCGCTCAACGCTACACTGCCAAGAAATCCCTCGCCGAGTTTCAGGTGCAGATCGTAGAGTTCTTCGACGTCGTAACCGCGAACAGCTTCCGCTTTGAAGGCGCACGTTTCCTGGTCTCCCGATTTGTCGCACTCGATGAGAAAGATCCCGGCGGCATCGTACGGCATCACTGAGTCGAGCGTGTCCATCACCAGTTGCAGCACTTCGTTAAGGTCCAGCGAACGGCTGATCTTCTTGGTGATGTCGAGCAGTAGCCGAAGCTTGTCGATCGTGGTCAGGCCGGGCGCTGCTGCTTCTTTTACTTGTTCAGTCATTGGCAGTCTATTTTATCTAAAATCTTTGTATTCGCGCCAAAGGTGCGTCACTTTCATTCGATACTCCACCAGCTCGCGGCTGACGCGGAAATGACCGGCGATGTCGCGCACCGTTTTCCCCTGTAACAGCAACCGTTTAAGTGCGGCGTACGGGACCAGCGCGGCGGCGCCGACGCCGTATGCTTCTTCCTCGTCAGCCTTGCGATAGTCGCGATTCATGACTTTGCCGCGCTCGTCTTTCGTAACGATCGACAGACGATTCGGCTGATGGCCCAGAAAGACGTGACAGATCTCCTCCATCAGCGTGGCCTTGGTTCGTGCTGGACCATGGTTTGGATTCAGGATCACGAGTTTCATTCCGTTCGGCAACGTGCATGCGCCGCCGGACCACGCTTCAGTCGCTGGTCCAAGCAGGTGTTCGCGCGCAGCGTCGCTCAGGCCTTGCACTTTATCGAAGTCGAGCACGATCAGGTTTGCAAAGTGGGCGAGGTCAAAAGGGTTGAGAGGCAAGTCCGTCCGGACGCGGGCGAAGTCGCGCAAGGCCATGGCTTTCAGTTCAAAGGTTCGCCACTTTTCACCTGGAGGTAGATCACCAAGCTGCACTCGCTGAGTATAACGGATTCGTGTAACACGGATTGACAGAACGAAGACGCGATGACCACAGATCGGCGATTACTTGGCTTAGCGCCGCTTCTTCGCCGGCTTTTCGACGCCGCTCTTGCTGAATTGCGTGTAGGCGACACGGAAGAGTTCCGAAAGCGCCGAGGCCGTCTCCGGCGTGAGATTACGATCGGCGCGCAGGTGGGCCTCGACGATCTCGGGCGTCGGTTCCTGCGGATAGTAAACGACTGGCGGCGCCGCTTCAGATTGTCCCAGTCGACCGCTGAGAATCCGCTCCATTGGCACGTCGAGCCACGAGGTCAGGCGAGCGATGTTGTCGGCGTCCGGTTTGCCGGTGCCGTTTTCAATACGCGAGAGCGTCGAGGCGGAGACTGAGGTTCGAGTAGCGACGTCGCGCAAGCTGAGTCCGAGCTCCTCGCGACGGCGGCGGACAGCGCGTCCGAGCTCTTCAGTGTTGACGAGCGGCTTGGAGGTGCGATTGGTGCGTTTCATACCGGCAGAACGTATCACACTGCGGGTTTTAGACGCAAGACTATGTTTTAACCGTGAAACATTGATCACAAAGGGCACAAGAGCCACAAAGGCACAAGAATACAAAAGAGGTAACCATTCCTCTTTAATCTTTTTTGTGCCTCTTGTGGCTTTTTGTGGCTAAGGTCTAACGCCAGCGTCCGCTGTGCCGCGAGCGAGGTTGCGAGCTTTCGGTAATACGTCGACTGCTTTCGAGACCTGTGGATCGTCCGTGGTGATGAAGACGCGATCGCCAGTCACGCGACCGTGCGCAGCAGTGACGATGTTGAATCGGAGTTCGAGCTCAACGTAAGAACGATAGCGATCGACCATCGCTGGTGTGACTCGGTAAGCCGGATCCTTCTCTACGAATTCGCGAAACGCGCGGACGATCTCATCAGTGATCCGGTATTCATCGGACTTGAGGTCGTAGTCGAAAACAATGCCGCGACCAATCCGGTTCGACTCGAGACCGGCGATGCGCCCGTTTACCAGTTCGCGAACGAAAGAAAAGATCGGACTCAGCATCCGTCGCTGCGTAAGATTGACGGTCCGCGGGTTCACGTTCTCGTCAGGCATGATGCCGCCACCACCATAAACAGCACGACCGGTGTCGGTCTTCTTCTCCGGACCTGACGGCTTCGGCGGCTCGCGTTTGGGATCGCGGGCTACACCCGCACCGTGCGTGTAGTAGTCGTAGAAGCCGCCGTTTGAATAATCACGCTGAATCAGACGGCCGGATGGTGTGAAGTACTTCGCGGAAGTGAGCGTCAATCCCGCCCCGAAATCGAGAGGAATAATGCTTTGGACCAAACCCTTACCGAAACTCGTTTGGCCAACAATCAACGCGCGATCGTGGTCCTGCATGGCCCCGGCGACGATCTCTGATGCTGACGCAGTCTGCTCGTTGATCAGGATTACGAGTGGCGTTGTGTTTGGACTGCTATTTTTCGATTCGAAGGTGTTATCGCGGTAACCGTTCCGTCCCTTCTGCGTCAGTATCAACTGTCCATTCGGCAGAAACACTTCCGCGACGTGAATCGCCTGGTCCAAAAATCCGCCTGGATTGTTTCGCAGATCCAGCACCAGCGACTTCATTCCTTTTGCTTCCAGACGTTCGATCGCGTCGATCAGTTCGTCAGTTGTCGTGTAGTTGAATCCGCGCGTCATGTCGATATAACCGACACTGGGACGCAGTAAATAAGCATCAGGAATGGACGGTTGCGGTACTGCGTCGCGGACGATCTCGACCTTCTCGATGAGCTTCGTCGCGGCACGTTCCAGCGTCAATTTAACAGTCGATCCGCGTGGGCCACGAATCTTATCGCGCACTTCGAGGGACGACTTGCCAGTCATCGGCACGCCATCGACTTCCACAATGCGATCGCCATAACGCAAACCGGCCCGGCCAGCCGGCGACGAGTCAAACGTCGCGGTTATGTATGTGTCGAGCCTGGTCCTTGTAGAGAAATTCTGAATGGAAGCGCCGATGCCGAAGTATTCAGAACGCTGGTCCGTCTTAAGTTCTTCAAACTCTTCGCGGTCGTAGTAGTTGGAATGCGGATCGAGCGAGCGCAGCATGCCGATGATGGACGACTTGAAGACGTCGTTGTAGTTCATCTTTTTGCCGTCGATGTACTGTTCCTGGATCATCTTCAGCGCTTCGTCGAAGTCCCGCTGAATTGACTGGAGCCTTCGGATCCGATGCCGGTCTCGGCCTGCGCCCCTGGCCTCGTCCATCGAGAACGCCTGATGGCCTTTGTGCCAGAACAAAACTCGGTGTGATGAGGGAGAGAATCAGCAGGACAAGCGCTATGTGAGCCGGAAATCTTTTCATGCGACCTCGAATCTACCTAACCAAACTTCCTGCTGGCACTATAACGGATGCCGACTTGACCGGGGCAGATGACATCGCGCTCCGTAGAATGAACTTCCACATGACAACAATCGTAAGAACGGACAGTAAGAAATTCGGAGCGCCAAAAGGAGTCTTTACGAAATGAGCAGTCCGTATCATAAGGAAGAGCAGCCTATTCCCGAACGAGTAGACGATCTAATGCTGCGTGACGATGATCCAGAATCCAGTAACGACGAGAACTCGAACCGCATCGTCAGTTCGCGATATTGCTTCGCGTATTCCAGAATCGTTGAGCGCTATCGGGCGCGATATTAGTAGGACCATAGAGAAAGCCATCTCGGCGAAGGACGATTACGTGGTAGCTGTGAAGGTCTCGCCGGAGTCGCAGGAGAAACTCGAAGCGCTGGTCCAGGCAGGCGTTTTCCGTAATCGCGCGGAGGCGGCTGGATTTCTGATTGAAGAAGGAATCAAAACCCAGTCAGCTTTGTTCGAACGTGTCACACAAAAGCTATCAGAGATTGAACGGCTGCGCGCAGAGCTGCGCGGGCTGATCGCTGATAAGACGGTTTAGGTTTCACAGAACGTGTGCGATCCGCAGCCCTGATTGCTCGGTTACTTGCACAGACGGAATTTAACTTCCCCCCAAAGCAGTGCTTTACCACTCCTCTCGACTGGTAAAGCACGCCTTTGTTTTCGGCAGAGAAACACTTCGTGGCAGAAACATTTCAACTACCGCCTACGACTATCGAAGAACTTACGCTTGCGAACGGTCTACGCGTCGTTTTCAGTCCGGACCATGCTATGCCGGTCGTATCTATCGCAGTTTATTACGACGTCGGCTCGCGCAACGAACGCGAAGGTCGCACCGGTTTTGCGCACCTGTTCGAACACATGATGTTCCAGGGATCGGAGAACGTTCCTAAAGCCGCGCATTTCCAGTACATCTTCAACGCCGGCGGAACGATGAACGGCACCACGTCAACCGAACGCACCAACTACTTCGAAACGCTTCCTTCAAATTATCTGCCGCTCGCGCTCTGGCTCGAGAGCGATCGGATGCGTTCGTTGAAAGTCACGCAGGAGAACCTCGACAACCAGCGCAGCGCGGTCCAGGAAGAAAAACGACTACGCTACGACAATCAGCCGTACGTCACCGCCTTCCTGCGCATGAACGAGTTGATATTCGTCAATCCCGCGAACGCCCACTCGACGATCGGCTCGATGGAAGATCTCGACGCCGCCACGATCGACGACATACGCGAGTTCTTTCGCATCTACTACGCTCCCAACAACGCAGTGATCTCCGTCGTTGGCGACTTCGAAAGCGCCGAAGTTACGCGCGCTCGTCGAGAAGTACTTTGGCAGCATCCCAGCGCAACCAGTGCCGCCCGCTATTGATGTTTCGGAGCCTGAACAAGTCGCAATTCGCAGTGAGCGGTTCCCTGATCCGCTGGCGCCTGCTCCCGCGTTCGTTCTCGGTTGGAAGACTCCGCCGCGACGCACCAGAGAGTTCTATGCACTGTCGCTCGCCGGCACGCTCCTGTTTGAAGGCGATAGTTCGCGTCTTTATCAGAACCTTGTAAAAGGCGACGAGTCAGTGATCTCGATCGAAGGTGGACTCGACGAACGTCGTGGTCCATCCGCATTATATATCTTCGCGCTGCCCAAACCCGGCGAAGATCCGGACGCAATTCGCGAACAGATCTTCCAGGAGATCCACCGCATCGCGACTGATGGTCCAACAGATGACGAGATGGAAAAACTGCGCAACTCGCTTTGCAACGACGCAGTGCGCGGACGCCAGTCGACGATGTATCGCGCCCAACGTCTGGCGGAGTTTGCGCTTTACGATTCCGATCCGCGCTTGATCGACTCCGAGTTGGACCACTATCTCAGTATCACTGCCGCAGATATCAAGAATGCAGTTGCGCAGTACATCGACGTCGATAACCGCGTAGTGCTCGACATCGTTCCCTCACAAGCAGAAGAAGCTGAGGCCGTTGCTGCTTCGCCGCATCCTCCTGGTGATCCGAATCAACCGTCTGCGCCCTCCCCGCAGTTTCCTGATGCACCTCCTCCCGAACCTGAGTCGCCCGTGCACGCGGACGTGCCCCAAATAAAACCGGCAACGTCCGTTGAACAGCCAAGCGACCCGGCTGACGTTCCGCCGCAAACAAAACCTGGATCCGGACCGTTACACCGTAGGTAGAGAATGATTCAGCCAGAAACTTTTCGTAGCCAGGCGCCGCCGCCGCTACCATCACACCCGATTACCATTCCCACTCCACGCGAGATTACGCTGCCTAACGGCTTGACCGTTGTGATCGTTGAAGACAACAGGCTGCCGCTCGTGAGCTATCGTTTGGCGTTCCGCGTTGGCGGAGCTTTCGATCCGCCGGAAATGCCCGGACTCACGGATCTGCTCGCCGGGCTCTTGCCGGAAGGCACACAATCGAGAACGAGTCGCGAGATCGCTGAAGAGGTAGCGCGCATGGGCGCGAGCTTGTCGGCGGGAGCAAACTCTGATTACACCATCGTGGCTGCATCGGCGTTGTCGCAGTTCAACGATCGCATACTCGACTTGATGGCCGACGTGGTGTTACATCCGTCGTTTCCCGAGAACGAAGTCGAACTCGCGAAACAGAACACGAAAGAGAGTTTGCGGCAACAACGGGCGCAGCCTTCGTTTCTCGCGAGTGAGATGGTTTCGCGCGTGATATTTGGTGATCACCCGTATTCGGTCGTGGCGCCTACGCCGGAATCGATCGATCGTTCTTCGCGCGACGAGTTCGTCAGGTTTCATCAGAGCAAGTTTGTTCCGAACAGCGCGGTCTTCATCATCGTTGGTGACGTTCGATACGACGATGTTCTGCGGCGACTCGAATCGCTGTTCTCGACGTGGGAGCGCGGAGAAGAGCTCGTAACAAATTTTCCCGCGCCGCCAATGAGGACGAAGCGCACGGCGTACTCGTCGATCGCCACGGCTCGGCGCAATCAAACATCATCATTGCCAACACCGGCATCACGAGGACCAGTCCCGACTATTTTCCGCTGCTGTTGATGCACACGGTGCTCGGCGCTAATGCTTCATCGCGTTTGTTCATGAACCTGCGCGAGGAGAAGGGTTACACGTATGGCGCGTACACGAACCTCGACGCGCGCCGCACGGCGGGCACATTTCGCGCGACTGCCGAAGTGCGAACGCCTGTCACGGGCGATTCGTTGAAAGAGTTTTTCTACGAGTTGAATCGAATCCGGAACGAGCGCGTTTCGGAGAAAGAGATCTCCGACGCGAAGTCGTATCTGACCGGTGTGTTTCCGATTCGGTTGGAGACGCAGGAAGGACTCACCGATCAACTCGTGCAGATCAAGATGCTGCGTTTGCCCGTTGACTATTTGACGCTCTATCGCGATCGGGTCCAGGCAGTCACGCTTGAAGAGATTCAGAGCTGTTGCGCAGAAGTACGTGAGACCTGATGAAGCCGCCGTGATTGTGGTGGGCGACGGCTCGGCGGTGCTGGACCAGATCCGTCCGTACTGCGAAGACATCGAGATTTACAACACATCGGGAAAACGCAAACCCGTGGATGGATCAGTGCCGACTGATCCCGTCGGTTCGTGGTCGATCGAATTAGAGACTCCGCTTGGACAAAACATCCCGGCGACGCTGACAATCGCACGCGAAGGGGAAAACTTCACTGGCCGGTTTAGTTCAGAACTTGGCGAAGCAGATTTGGGAACGATCGAGATACACGAGAATTCGTTCCGCGCGTCCACATCCGTGGAGATGGATGGACATTCCGTACCGGTGCAGATCTCGGGAAGTTTCGAAGGCGACCACGCCGAAGGCTTGCTGACTCTCCAAGACTCGCCTGCAATCCCCTTCACGGGAAGTAAGGACTAACCACAAAAGGCACAAACGAAGCCCTTTTTGTGTCTGGGTTTTGTGCTTCTTGTGATACAAAAACGCCCGGTATGGCCGACATACCGGGCGCAAATCACAGGAGGAACCGAGTGTTATGGTCGTCGCTATTGCTTTGCGACGATCCGATTAACCTCGCGGACTGAGATGTAATTGATGATCATTTTGGGTTGCTTAAAGCCCGGCCCCGCACTATTCGCAGTCGCAACGAAGCACAATCCCCTCGGCACCGACAGCCCATCCGATCTTCTTGTTAAAATTGAGCGAGTAAAGGTTTTGTCTCGTTGTCGACTCTTGTTGGATCCAGGTTTTACCTTCGTCACTGCTGCGGAGAATCGTCCCGCCGCGGCCAACCGCCCACCCATCGTCGTCGTTCATGAAATGAACGCTCAGCAACGTCACTTTCGCGCTGGTCGTTATCGCTATCCATGATTCGCCACCGTCAGTCGTGCGCAACAACGTTCCGCGCTCGCCAACCGCCCAACCTCTTTTGTCGCCGCGAAAATCGACGTGATAAAGCGTCGCATTCGTTCCGGTATTCTGCTTCGTCCAGCTTTCTCCGCTATCGCGAGTGAATAGAACTGTGCCGTCGGCCCCGACAATCCAACCCCGTTTATCACTGACGAAGTCGATATGGATCAACTCAAGACGGCTTGGCGCGCGCTGTCTGCGCCAACTCTGCCCGCCGTCGTCGGTGTAAACCAGAATACTGTCGACAACGCGCTCGCGCTTGCTAACGGAACCAACTACCCAGCCTTTGTTCTTACTGGAGAAACGGACGCTGTAGAGTTCGACCTCCGCGCCCTCGAACTCTTCGGGCAGAAAGGTGCGCGACTTGGTCCAACTGTTGCCGTTATCGCGCGTGACGAAGATCGAGTTCCCGGCTAACAGGAAACCGATCTCCTTGTCGCGAAAATAAATATCGTTGATTGCGGCCTTGGTGTTGAGGGTTTGACGGACCCAGGAACTACCGCCGTCGTCGGTGCGACTCAGGAAACCTTCGTCGCCACCGACCCACCCGCGTTTGTTGTCGAGAAAGTAAACCGTGTTGAGATCGCCGCCGCCGGTGTTGACGCGATACGGCACCCAACCGCGCTGGGCGCTAACCGCACTAACGAGCGTCAGTAACACACAACCGGCGGCAGAAAGCCGGAGCATTGAAGTTCGGGTTTTCATTTGGTGAATTTTTTACCCTAACTTGAATGCGTATTCAAGGTTAGGGAGCGGCTGCATTCACCCGGTAAACTCGTCCCTCAAAAACAACCAGCACTCTCTCAGCCAGCGAGAAGTAATTGCTCAACTTCGGATACCGTTTCAGCAAGGCAAAGTATTCGTCACTGCCGAAGCTCAGCACGGTCTCAGGCAATCGCGACTCACTCTTGAATTCGGAGTCGGTCCACACGTCGTCGATCAGGTAGAACGTCTTGCCGGCCGCGCGACGTACCCCGTCGCCGGATGCATCGTCTTTCAATTTTGACGCTTCCTGCTGTTCGCGCGACTGCCGGCTTAGTTGAATTGCGTCGGCGCCGGTTGTCGCGGTGGAAAGCGGCGCGTTCGCGGCTGCTTCTTTCGGAGGACGCATCGTCATAGTCCGCCGCATGGCTCCCCCTGTTGCCGCTCCTCGACCCGGAGGCGGGGCCATGTTGGTGCTCACAGCGCCCTCTTCCAACGCGAGATATGATGTGTACGGAGTGACAATGCCGTACCTCGTTCCGAGATCGACGATCTCATCGCGCAACTCTTTTTGCTCACCGTTCGAGCGCACTTGCTCCATCAACCAGCCGACGCGCCGAGTGGCCCACAACCGCGGCAAATAATCATTTGCATCCGTGCGCAGCGGAAAACTTAACTTGTCGTAAGTGTAAGTACGGCTCTGCCCACTTGCTTTGCCGTTCAAACGCAAACTCACTGCTTCAAGATTAGATGAGTTGTTGTACCGGCCAATCAACGTCACCTGCGAACCACGAAACAGATCCGGAATGCCGCGCGGATAAATCAGATCCGTTCTCGCGCCACCCATGTCGATTTGCAGATCCGTGAGCACCGGATAGTTCACCTTCGTAAAGAAGTTTGAGACTTTGACCTCCAGGTCTTCTTTCGGCTCGACGTAATCAGCAACGCCGCCGTTTTCCGACGCGAGCTTATCAAGCAACGTCGTGTTGACGTCGTACCCGACACCGAACGTAAACAATCGCACGCCGGGTTTACCGGCCTTGCGAACGTTGTCGATGATCCTGTTGACGTTGGTTTCATCGACTGTCGGTAAGCCGTCAGTCATGAAGACGAGAATCTTAGGACGATCGCGATCGGCATCGCTGAACTGACGCAACGACGCAAGCAGCGACTGATTGATATTGGTCCCACCCACTGGCTTCAGCCCTTTGACGAACGCCGCGCCGCGCTGACGCCCCTTCTCATCGGCAGGGATCAGCCCTGTTTCCATCAAATGTTCTTCACCGGCAAACGAGATCACGTTGAAACGATCTTGCGGACGCAGGATGCTGACGCCGTAGAGCAACGCAGACCGCGCCTTCTCCATTTTCCCTTCCTGGGCCATCGAGCCGGAGGTGTCGACCACGAAGACCACGTCCTTTGCCGAATACTCCTGTTCGGACCAGTCGTCTTTCGGCGAGATCATGAGCAGGAAGTATCCGTCCTTGCCGGGTTCGCGATGCGTGAGCAGGGTTAGACCAAAGTCTTCTTTTGAGATCGTGTAGAAGAGTTGAAAATCCTGCGGCTCTTTACCGTCGTTTTCAAATGAAACGAGCGAGCGGCGATCGTTGTGACGCTTCACGTCGATTGTGTGCGTTGGCGAATAGACGTTGCGCAACGGTTCACGACTCTCGACTTCAACGCGCCCCGCAACGGTGCCAATCTGTGTTGCCTGCCGTCCGGTTCCGAGTGGGTAGCGATATGAAACCGTGCCGCCTTCCGCGCGAACGACTTGCGTGTACGTTATCTCCAACTTTTTATCGGAATGAGGCAGGATGGGAAAGATGCTTGCCTGAAAGAGGTCCTTGCCGGCGTATTCGAGCAGGCCGGGGTCGCGCTGGCGGCGGACTATTTCGTCGTAAATGCGCCGCGCTTCCTCGCGAGTTCGCACCTCGCCGACGAGTCGCTGGTTACCCTCCCAAATGGCGAACTCCGAGATCGAAGCCGCCTCGGGAATCGGAAAGAAGTAAGTGCCTTCGAGCGTGAAATTCGTGTCATTGCGAAAGACCTGTTCGACGTGCGTGGTAGCCACTTGCGAACTGATACGCGTGTCGATCTTGATGGACTTGACCGGGAGCGAGCGCGGGAGCGCAGCAGGCGGTATCTCGCGAATCGGTGGCGTCGGGCAGCGCCGGCATTGTCCGGGGACAATCACTCCCTGTGCACTGGCTATCGTAGAGGCGGCAGAAAGAATGAAGAAAAGGAGCAAAACTCGCGTCAGGTTAGGTCGCAATGGCATAGGAATCTCCTAATAGAAATCCAAACTCGTCGGTACTAGAACGACCTCTCTTTTGGTTCTTGCGTCTAGCCGGGCAAAACTTAGTGCAGATCTCGAAGGCGTTTGTTGAAAAGTGCGACGGCAGAGGCGCAAACCGTGACGATTAACCCGCCCGCAGCCAGGATCTTTTGCGGCCCGTAATAAGTCGACAGCCACCCGGCGACAATGTTTCCAATCGGCATCGTCCCCATAAACGACAGGATAAACATGCTCATCACCCGCCCTCGCATCTGATCCGTCACGAGTTTCTGCAGCAGCGTGTTGGTGTTGGCGACTGAGACAACGATCGCGAAACCCAGTCCAAACAGAAAAACCAACGATAGCGCGAGGCTCGTCGTCAGGGCGAAGTTCGCGATGCAGATGCCAAACAGGATGGCGCCGCCAAGCACTAGCCAGCCCTTGCGTCTGAAGTCGCCGAGATAAGCAACCAACAGCGCGCCGCCAAAAGCACCCGCGCCGGCCACGCCCGACATGATTGCCAGGCCAGTTGCGCCGAGATGAAAGATGTCACGTGCGTAAACCGGGACCATCGCGAAGTAGGGCGCACCAAACAGACTGTTGACCGCCGACAACATCAACAGCGCTGAAACGCGCGGCCGGTTGCGCACATAACGAAAACCTTCAACCAGGTCCTGCCAGAGCGCGCGCCGGTCCCGCACCGAATGTGCGGCTACGTGCGGATGGCCTTCCGCCCGCACCATTTTCAACGAAACGATCACCGCCACAAACGAAATCGCATTCGCAAAGAAACAACCAGTTATTCCCAGGAAACGAAAAGCAATTCCTGCGAGTGCTGGTCCAACTACTCGTGAAAGCTGAAACTGCGTCGAGTTTAAGGCGACTGCGTTGGCGAGGTCTTCGCGACCAACGAGATCGTAAGTCAACGCGAGAAACGAAGGACTCGCCAGCGCCATGCAACAGCCCGTAACGAATGAAAAGCCCAGCACCATCCATCGATCGACTACGTTGGTCCAGATGAGTAATGCGAGGCCCAGCGCCGCGATGCCGGCGGCAACTTGCGTGGCAAGCAGCAACCTGCGCCGATCAATCAAATCCGCGAATACACCGCCGACGAGTGTGAACAGCAATCCAGGTATGGTTGCAACAAACGCGTCGAGACCGAGCCAGAAAGGCGAGTCGGTCAACTCCAGCACAAGCCACCCCTGCGCGACGGCCTGCATCCACGTGCCGATGTTTGAAAGGAAAGCGCCGATCCAGAAGAGACGATAGTTGCGATGTGAGAGCGCGCGGAACATTCCGCCGCGACGCGTGGTTGGGGGAGCTGCTTCGGAAACTAATTCACCGGGCATTTCAGGACTTGCGCCGCCACGCGGACAACGAACCGCCGCTCGTGTCGCGACGCACGGCAACGATTTCAGCAATGATCGCGAGCGCCACTTCCTCCGGGCTGATCGCGCCGATGTCGAGTCCGATTGGCGCGTGGATCTTTTTCAGTTGCTCCTCGGAAGCGCCTTTATCCCGTAAGCGATCGATCACGATCGAAGTGCGACGTTTGCTGCCGATCAGTCCGATGTAGTCCGGATCGGTGCGTACGACCGCTCGCATACAGCGCTCGTCTTCGTTGTGCCCGCGCGTGACGACAGCGACCGAAACTCCACGGCCATTCCCGATCGCGTCGCTTACCGCAGTTTCCCAATCATCGGCGACTACGGTTTGAATGTTGTTCTTCTGGAAATCGCCCGCCTTCAAAGAACTCCGCTCGATCGTCGATCAATGTCGTCTGGTAACCGAGAAAACTTCCGAGCTTCGCTAGTGCGGCGCCAACATGTCCCGCTCCGCAAATGACCAAACGAGGCGCAGGCTGAAGACGTTCGAATAACAACAATCGCTCACTCGCGAGGGGAAATTCCGGCGCAAAATCGTGGACGCTAAACAGCCGCGTCTCGTGATGCGACTTCAGAAACTCCGCAGCCGGAGTTTTTACGAGTGAATCCAGTTCGCTGCTGCCGAGACTTCCGGCGAGGATGTTCTGTTCGTTATCGAGCAGGAGTTTGGAACCTGTTACTGGCCCACGCACGACGGTCACGACAACACCAACCGCACCGCGGTCGAGTAGTTGGGCAATCACTTGCGTGATTGTCGGCGAAGAAACGTGGTCCATCTTGTCGGCCATCAAAGTTGATCGGCGGGCGGGAAACCGAGGGGTTACTTTTGCACTTTGCTTAATCCAAATACCGAGCCGACTCGCCTGACGAGCCACAATGGTCCAACCAGCAGGTACACCGGATTCTTAAAGAAGGCGGGCTGATTACCTTCGATCGCATGACCCACGAATTGCAGGATCCAACCGACGATGAACAACGCCAGCGCCCACCGCCAGTTGAAAAAGAACAGCGGCAGCGAAATGACAATCATCGGTATGCCGATGCTGTGCGTGAGCCGGTTTAGCGGATGTTGGTGTTTGGCTTTGTAATTGGCCAGGAAATCTTGAGACTTTTCCATTTCTCATTTTGTTTCCATTTTTCATTTTCCATTTTCCATTTAGAAATTGAGACCTTTCAAATGACAAATGAGAAATACAAAGACAAATGGAAAATGTTACGATCCATGACTTCAATGAAAATATCCATCGTGCCGCCGCAAACCATTCCCTCCTCGCTCGCTTCGTCGGCGGTCAGCGAGAAGTGGTGCAATTCAGACTTTCCCGACCGCATCGCCGACTGCGCTTCCGCCCAAACCTCTGCCTCGATGCAACCGCCGCCAACGGTTCCCGCAACTTCTCCGCTTTGAAAGAAGAGCATCTTCGCGCCGCGTTGCTGTGGCGTCGAGCCGCGCGTGTGCGCGACGGTGGCAACGACGACACGCTCGCCGCGTTCACCGGCATCGTTGATCAGGCGGTATAGATCGCGCTGCGGAATCGTAGGCATCGGGTACAGTGTAAGAGTGTTTCCCGCAAAGGCGCAAAGGCGCAAGGAATTAGAAAGAGTCTCAGCTATGTTCTTCTTTGCGCCTTTGCGCCTTTGCGGGAAACATAAGACTTACCGCACGCCGAAGATATTGTTCAGTTCAGCAAATGCGGCGCCCTCGCCTAACGCGTCGAATGTTCCCGTTGTCGCGATGCTTTGAGCGGCACGCATGAACGAACCCCACGCCACGCGCGCGAGTGCCGAGCCGACTGAAATACGCCTGACGCCGAGACTCGTGAGTGCGGCAACGGTTAAATTCGGATCGGGCCGCGATACCAACACGTTCACAGGTTTCGGAGACACAGCTTTGACCATCGAGTCGATTTCTCTTGGATCGGTGACGCCGGGCGCGTAAAGACAGTCGGCGCCCGAATCCGCGTAGATGCTCAATCTTTCCAGCGAGACTGAAAACGCATTCGGGTCGCGCACCAGGTATGCTTCGCAGCGTCCTGTAAGAACCACCGGAATTCCGGAATCGTCGATAGCGCGCCGCGCTGCTTTGATCCTTTCGACCGCAAGTTGTATATCGTAGAGCGGCGTTTCGCTGGTTCCGGTCGCATCTTCGATCGACAGTCCGGCAACGCCGGTGTCAATGCAGCGCGTGACGTTCTCGGCGACATCTTCAGGCGAGTCGGCGTAACCGTTTTGAAAGTCAGCATTAACTGGCAGTGGCGTCGCTTCGACAATGTCGCGAATGTGCGCGAGCACGTCGTCGACAGCTAGAACGGAAGGCGCGTCAGGTAGTCCTTTGCTAAACGCAAAACCGGCCGACGTCGTCGCCAGGGCTTTGAAACCAAGATGTCGCAGGTAAACCGCCGTGCCTGCGTCCCACGGATTTGGCAGTACAAAACAACCTTCGGCGTGCAATGTTCTGAACGTTTCGACAGCAACTTTTTGGGTCTCACTCATATGAACAAACTTCCTTTGATTGCGATTGTTATCTTGATAGCAGCAGGCAACGTGTTTGCGCAAACTGCGCCGGACGCGGCTGAGTTGACCAGGCTGCTCAACGAGTTCCTGGCGGGTGCGTCGCGTAACGATGCGTCGATTCACGAACGCTTCTGGGCCGATGATTTGATCTACACGCGTTCGGCCGGACGTCGCGTCACGAAGGCTGACATATTGCGCGACTTGCGCAACGCGCCCGCGCCGAAGCCCGGCGCTCCGGTGACGATCTACACCGCCGAAGACATTCGCATTCAACAGTACCGGGACACTGCGATCGTAGCGTTTCGTTTGGTCGCTACAACTGACTCCGCCGGAACGAAGTCCGTCGCGAATCTGCTCAACAGCGGCACATTCGTCAAACGGAATGGTAAGTGGCAGGTGGTGAATTGGCAGTCGACCCGCATGCCGCAAACTGAAGCGGAGAGCAGGAAGGAAGTCACGACCGCCGTCGAGACGCTTTATCTTGTCGTTGGTGTCGCCTGACGTGCCTAAGTTGACTTCGGTAGTAGATCCAAATTTTGTCTGGACAAGGCATGACGGCCAGTCAATCGCTCTCAAACGATTGACTGACGATCTCGCATCCGGTCAGATCAAATTTGCCAACCCGAACATGACCACTTGGCTCATTTCAATGCATGGCGATACTGCCGTAGTACGTGGTGAGATCGAAGCCCAAAAGATGGTCTATACGTTGACGCTTGTGAACCAGATTGGCGGGTGGAAAGCGGTTGCGATGCACAGCAGCAACCGCCCCAATCAGTAAATGCGTGGTTAAAAATCAGGTCGTGGTTTGCGAGTCGATTTGCGTTCGGATGGCGGCTGCGAATCCATCTGATCGCGTCGCTGTTGCAACTTCGCGCGCAACAGATCCACTTCGTTATCGGCGGCCTGGCACGCTACTGCCAAACGCGCTTTGCTCGTCTGGAGTAACGCCAATTGCGTCCGCGTCCGGGTCCGTTCAGTTTCAAGCTGCTTTCGGCGGGCGTCACGCGCCTCTTCCGGACGCGTTGTACCGTAGCCTTGCGTAGCGCGGTCGATGTTTTCCGGCCTCAAAGCATACTCAATCTGTTCCAGCTTCGCTTCGAGGTCGGCCATCTTGCCCTCGGTATCGAACATCTGGCTGCGCAACTGTTCGGCACGCTGCTCTGCGCGCGTCAACCGCTCCATGTCGAGATGGTAACGATCGTCATCGTTCATCTGACTGAGCTTGTCGTTGAGACGCTCGACCTGATCGGAGAGATTGTTGATGGTCTTTTGCATCTCGGGGCTGGAATTGCTGTCGGACTGCGCCTTCTTCGCAGCCGATGCTGACGCTGTGGCTTCCTGACTCTCGGCCGGCTCTGCGGGCGCATCAGCGGTGCTGATAATCTTCACGTCGCCGGTTGCGGCCGTCTCAGACGGAGGAGCGATCGGAGGATTCGTAATCACCGGTTTGGGAGCTGGCTTCGTGGTCGTGCGCCGCGTGCGTTTCCTTCTCGTCTGCGCGTCAGCTTCAACCATGCAGAAGCTCACAAGCAGGAAAGCTGCAACGAAGAATTTCATGTAATCGCAAATCCGGACAGGCATGTGGGCAACTCCTTCTTTAACTGCCTAAAAGATACCCCCGTTACCGAGATGTCTTCAAGCTCAACGCAGATGCTTCGTTTTAACGTCGGGTTGCGGATCGGGTTCCAAAAACCATTTTAATCGGAGTTTTGCGGCCGTCTTGCAACAACTTCATACAACGCATTCTTGAAAAACACGCGTTTGAGCCGGTCGCCGAGATGCCGCGCCGGCTGCGTCCGGGCGCGAGCGCGCGCCTCGTCAATGTTGCTCTTTTCGCTGAGGATCTGAACCGGAAGGCCGCTAAACAACTCGGTCGCCGATGCAAGCGTGAGATGCGTCGTGTGATCGGCGAAAGGTCCGATCTCGTACGGCAAGCCTATTGCCCGCCAGCCCGAATGCATCCCGGCCGCGACGCTGTAGATCGAATGGTGAACGTTGACGGTGAAATATAGCAGTCCGCCCGGTGCGAGGATCCGCACTAGCTCTCGCACGATCTGCGGCGGCGACTCCGCATGATCGACTACGTTGTCGCAAATGACTACGTCGAAACTCTGATCGCGAAACGGTAGCGATTCGCCAACCGCCGCGACTGTTTGCGCACGCCGCTGCCAAACCGGAAACAACCCACGATAATCGACTGCTAACGGATCGACACCGACGCGGTGGTCGCTCTCAAAACAGAAGATCAAGCCATGCGCGCCGCTGCCGACCTCGATCACGCGCGCGTCTTTCGCGAATCGGCTGAAACTGCCCCAATAGATCGCGCACGCGCTGAGACGACTTCGTCATCGCGGCGATCACTTCTTCTTCATGACCGCGAAGGTGTTGCGCCTTGTGTTGTTGATAAGCGAGTTGCCGTTCCAGCGCGCGCTGGGCAAGTTTTCGGCGGAGATTCATTCCGGTAGTTTAGAAGGGCTGGACTTTAAAACTAATGTTCGCCGCCGGCGCACTGGTCAACGACTCGACGCTGATTAACTGCGCTCCTGCTTCAGCGAACTCGCGAACATTTGCCGGAGTAGTTTTTCCCGAGTACTCGATCACTACTGCTTGCGACAGTTCTCTCGCGATGCCAACCAGTCGCCGGAACTCGTCTACGTTGAGATCCTCAAGCACCACAATATCCGCGCCCGCGCCGACCGCGTCACGCAACTCGGTTTCGTTCGCGATCTCCACGCCCACTTTGTGCAGGTAACCCAATCTCTCTTTCGCGCTTTTAACCGCCGCGGACACACTGCCGAGTATCGCGACGTGATTCGACGTCACGACTACGCCGTCGTCCAAGCCGAACCGGCCGTTGGAACCGCCGCCAAGTTCGACGGCATAACGTTCGAGCAAACGCAACCCCGGAGTCGTTGCGCGCGTGTCGACGATTTGCGCGCTGGTACCTTGAACTGCGGTGACGAATTGGTTCGTCAACGTTGCGATCCCGGAAAGTCGTTGCAGCAGATTGAGCGCGACGCGTTCCGCAGAGATCAGCACGTCGGCGAAACCAACCATGCGCGCGATCACCTTGCCCGATTCAATCTGTTCGCCGTCAGAGACAAACGCTTCAAGTTGTTGTTGCGAATCGAGCGTCAGGAACACTTCTTCCGCCGCTTCGAGACCGGCGACGATCATGTTCTCGCCGGCAACGAAGCGTGCTCGCGCGCGGGTGTTGCGAGCGACGATCGATTGCGTCGTGATGTCACCGCGCCCCAGATCCTCGCGCAGGAACAGACTGATCTGAGAATAGAGCGCGCCTTCGTCGATCCAGTTCATTGCAGGTTCTCGATTGCCTGGTCCAGCGCCTTGAGTTGCAGTTCGATTTCCTTGATACGGTTCTCGGCTTGCTGGACTTTTTCGGCCGGGGCGCGTGACGCGAAATCGGGATTGGCAAGTTGCGCCTGAAGTTTTTTCTCTTCGCTTTGGAGCTTTTCTTTCTTTCGCTCGAGTCGCTTCGTCTCTTCAGCAAAATCGACGAGGCCTTCCAACGGAATGGCGACCTCGTCCGTGCTCGTCAATAAAAACTTGGCGGACGCCTTGGGAGCACTCAGATTCGCCGAGATATCAATTGTGGAGGCGCCTGTGAGCCGCTTGATCTGACCCGTGTTCTCTTCAAACACCTTGCGCAGGTTTGGACTCGGGATACCGATGAGTACTGTTATCTTGTCTGACGGTTTCAGATTGTACTCAGCTCTGATGTTTCGCGCGCCGGAGATCAGATTGATGAGCGCTTGCATTTCTGTCTCGGCCGTTTCGTCGATTTCGCCACCCTGCGGATACGCGGTCAACATCACGGTTGGTTCAGCGTTGGAGTACGCCGGATGATGCGGCTTCTCCCCGGGCAGGCGTTGCCACAGCTCTTCAGTGATGTACGGCATGAACGGGTGCAACAGCCGCAACGCTTGTTCGAGCACGGTGAGTAATCGCGAACGCGCTTCGTCTCGTGTTGAGCTGGCTGTGTCTGAAGCGACGTCGGTCTTCGTTAATTCGATGTACCAGTCGCAGAAGTCGTCCCAGAAGAAGTGATACAGGGTTTGCACCGCGCCGTGAAACTCGTAACTGTCGAGAGCGGCGTTCATTTCGCGCGCCGTTTTATTCAGTCGCGAAATGATCCAGCGATCATGCAGCGCGAGGTTCGCGTTGGTTTCTAACAGTTCCGGCCTTACTTCGGCGCCTTCTGAGTAAAGCAAACAGAAACGCGCGGCGTTCCAGATCTTGTTCGCAAAGTTTCGGTACGATTCGACTTGTTTCTCGTTCCAGCGCGTGTCGGTGGTGCCGACCTGGGCCAATGTCAAACGCGTTGCATCCACGCCGAACTTGTTGAAGACGTCGAGCGGATCGATTCCGTTCATCTTCGTCTTCGACATACGCTGCCCCTGCGCGTCGAGAATCGTGCCGGTGACGAACACGTCTGCGAATGGTTCTTTTCCGACAAACTTCAGCCCCGTCATAACCATGCGCGAGACCCAGAGAAAGATGATGTCGCGCGCCGTTACCAGCACTGAAGTTGGATAGAACGTTTTCAGGTCTTCGGTTTCGTTGGGCCAACCCAGTGTTGAGAAGGGCCAGAGCGCCGATGAGAACCAGGTGTCGAGCACGTCCTGGTCCTGCGTAATCTCGCTCGTGCCGGCCATCTCGCGCGCTTCTTCTTCCGAACGCGCCACTATGACCTCGCCGGTGCTCGTGTACCAGGCGGGAATCTGGTGTCCCCACCATAGTTGACGCGAGATGGTCCAGTCGCGGAGGTTTTCCAGCCAGTTCGTGTAGATCTTCTCGTACGGAGTCTCAGGGACGAAGCGCGGCTTTCGCTCTTTGGCCATCAACTCGAGGGCGAGATCCCGGAGCCCGTCCATCTTCATAAACCACTGGGTCGAGATTAGTGGCTCGATCACCGTCTTGCAGCGTTCGCATTTTGAGATCGAGAATTCGTAGTCGATCACTTTCTCGAGCAATCCGAGGGCTTCGAATTCTTCGACGACTTTTTCTCGAGCTGCATAGCGATCGAGGCCGGCGAAACGTTCGCCTGCTTCCGGAGTCATCTTCGCGAACGTATCGATCACGACGACTTCAGCCAGGTTGTGACGCTGGCCCATGTCGTAATCGTTTGGATCGTGCGCTGGGGTTATCTTCACGGCGCCAGTGCCGAACTCGGGATCGACGTATTCGTCCGAGATGATGGGAATCTCGCGGTTCGTGAGTGGCAACAAGACCGTCGCGCCGGCGAGGTCGCGATAACGCTCGTCATTTGGGTTAATGGCGACAGCCGTATCGCCTAGCATCGTCTCGGGGCGCGTCGTAGCGACTGTGATGCGGCGGTCGCTGTTTTTGATCGGATACTGGAGGAAATAAAGTTTGCCTGCTTGCGGCAGTTTTTCGACTTCGAGATCTGATAGTACGGTTTGATCCTGCGGACACCAGTTAACGATCCGGTTGCCGCGGTAGATCATTTCCTGTTCGTAAAGTTCGACGAAAACTTCGCGCACGGCACGCGAGAGATCTTCGTCCATCGTGAACTTCTCGCGCGACCAGTCGACTGACGCGCCCTCGCGGCGCATTTGGATCGTAATCTGTCCGCCGGATTCTTTCTTCCACTGCCAAACCCGTTCGATGAAGGGTTCGCGTCCGAGGTCGTGTCGAGACTTTCCTTCCTTCTTCAACGCGCGCGACACCATTAGCTGTGTCGAGATCCCGGCGTGGTCCATCCCCGGCAACCATAAGCTTCTGTAACCGGACATCCGCTTATGCCGCGTCATCACATCCATGAGCGTATGCTGCAACGCATGGCCCATGTGTAGCGATCCGGTGACGTTGGGTGGCGGAATGACGATCGTAAACACCGGCGCCTGCGGATCCTGATTGATCTCCGGCGCAAAGTACCCATTCTTCTCCCACCGCTCGTAGTGGTGCTGCTCTGCCTGCTTCGGATCGTACTGTTTCGGAATCTCCATGCGTGTCTTGACTAACCTCAGAAAATGAAAACGTAGAGTCTACGTCAGACGATGCGCAACTTCAAAAAAGAAAGCAGGTGACTCACGAAGAATCACCTGCTTTCAACACAGATTGAAGGACCTTAATTCGCTTGCTTCTCTTCCAGTTGACGTTTGATGAGCAGTTCCGCTAGGTCGGGAACGACTTCCCAGGCGATTTCGCGGATTACTTTGTCTGACATCAATTCGACTGCGCGGCGGGCGATGGCGTCGATCATCTCTGGTGAGAGTTGTCCGGCGCTTATGGAACTCGCGGCGCTCGTGGGAGTCGTGGGTTGCGGCGTATCGGCGGTTGGGAATTCGGTTTCCGCGAACACGGGTACCGGATCGGGTGTTAGTTCCGGCGGAACAGCGGGCGCCTCGTACGGCTCGATCTCGTTTGCCGCAAACGACACGTCCTGCGTGTCTGCAAACGAAGAGTGAACCACCGGTGACGAGTGGACAGCCGGCTGATATGTCGATTCAAAAGCAGCCGCCGGCGCTTCTGTGACTTGTGGTTCGACAAAGGCACGCATCGGAGCTTCGTACGCGGAAGCCGCTGCATACGCTGGTGCTTCATCACCAACCGCATCATCAAGGTCCAATACGAAATCGTCAGAGTCGGACGACGACGCATGCGCCGGTTCGATGTCGCCAAGGTCCAGTAACACATCCGATGATTCAGTTTCGCTCTTCGTTGCGATGATTCCAGGGATTCCAGGTTCCATTCTGCCCTCGTGTTCTAATGTTCCCTCGCTTGTTGACGACTGTCTCTGATCAAGCAGAGCTTCAAGGCGCGCTGACGGGGTAACGCTCGCAGACGATTCACTAACCGGGCGATCGACTCTGGGCAGAGTGTCGATCACCATGTCGTCCGGCAGCGGCATCGTGTCCGCGGTCGTTACTTCAAGCTCCGCAGAACTCAGCCGCGGCTCCTCTTCCGGTTCTTCCCTCGCGGGAAGTTCGGCCGTCGGGCCTTCCTTCTCAACAGGCGGGCTACTCACAAGAGATCCCACTCTGTCGATCAGTCGTCGAATGGATGAAAATGGTTTCGTCAATATGTCGTCCGCGCCAACTCTGCGCGCCTCCGCTTCGTCGAACGGCTCAAACGAGCCAACGAGCAGCATCACCGGGATGTGTTTCAGCTTCTCGTTTGTTTTGACGTATCTGCAGACTTCGTAACCGTCAGGAGACGGCATGAAAACGTCTGCGAGAACTATATCCGGGGCAAATTCCAGTATCTGATCGATAGCCTCCTGGCCGCTGCTGACAGCCAACACTTCCACACCCTCGTCAGCAAACGTAAGGTCGATGACTTTCTGAATGGTGGCCGAATCATCGGCAAGTAGGAGTTTGCGTCCAGCTAGCAAAGCTAGTTCCTTTAGCTGAATTGCACCATCGGCGGGGCCCTGTGCAGTTAGCACGGATGGCGCGGGCAAGTCGTTACGCAGTGGGCCTTTGGAACAGACCTCATATGAAACCTAACACCCGCCGTTACGGGCAGTCAAGAGTTTAGTTTTGAGGGGCGTAGCCCCAGGTTAGGGGGCGGCGAAGCCGCGGATAAGACGGTCATTGATTTGAGACCACTATATCGTCGCCTGTGTTCGGTTTGCCGTCGGGGCCGAGGGAACGGAGGGAATAGCCGGTTTGGCTGCCTTCGTACTGATACGGGCGGTGCCACGGATCGACACGGATCACACGCGTCAGATAGCGAGGGCTGAGGTGGTCGATTAAGACGGATTCTTTGTCTGAAACTACATAAACTCCACGGTCGCGACGATAATTATCAAGAGCCTGGGCAATCAGCGACAGCTCATTCGCAGCAGATGAACGCTTGATTTGATCTACCGCCGCAGAGACGCTCTGTAGATCCAACCAATCGCGATTGCCAGCCTTGACGGCAGCGACCTGCCACGCCCGACCATCGCGCACGAAGCGGTAATCGAATTGGACTAACGACGTTATCAACGCAGACGCGTCAGCGGAGCCGAAAGAAAACCCAAACGGAGATACGTTTCGTATCCTCACTTGATCCGACGGCAGTTCAACATTGAACAAGTGCCGCCACTAAACATCTCGCGCGCTTCGTAGTGAGCGCAGTCGCGTCTGCCGTGAGCGCAAATTCCGATGGCTCATCACACTTGTCTTCCGTGAGCTCAACCTTCACTGCCTGCGCGATGTAGTCCACGCGTTCCCAGCGATTCGGCGCCGTCCGCACCTCACTCAACCGCCAGCGACCATCATGCTGCGTCACGCGAAACACGAGTTGGAGTTCCGCAACCACTTCAGCACTCTCCGCTGAGCCGGTGCGAATCTGCTGCACGCGAACGGAATCTCCGCCCAACGCCTGAATCAGTTTTCGAGCCTGACTTTGACTTAGATCAGCGCGAGCAACAACAGGAGCCAGAACAAGGAGGAGCCAAAGATAGGAGCAATAACGCGGATTCACCATCACTCAGCCGGCTGTTTGCCGATCAACATCTGCAACATGATTTGCAGTTGCGCCGTCGTAAAAGGCTTGGGCAGGAATACAACAGCACCCGCCGAGAAACTATCCGACGAGAGCTTCGGATCCTGCTCGGCAGTCATCATCATCACCGGAATCTTCTTCAACCGATCTTCCGCTTTCATGTACCGCACCAGCTCCGGTCCGGAAATGTGCGGCATTACGACGTCCAGAATCGCCGCTGTAAAATCTGCGTCCGCCTGCAACGTCTTGTACGCCTCACGTCCATCGCGAGCCGTCACTACCGTAAAGTTTTCCTTCTCGAGAATCGTCGCGATTAAACGCAGGATCGCCGGATCGTCGTCGGCCACTAACATCCGTCGCGGTTTTTTCTCGTCGTTCCCACTGGTCACGTCGTCGTTGTTCTCCATGTGAGTGTAGTTTCCTCTAAAGATATCGTGAGACAGAGTTTTTTAGATCTCAGCTAAATTTCCACGGCGCGGCAACTCTCGCCCGACTTCATCGATAGCTCCGCGGCCAGCTTGATCGCGGCCACCATGCTCGAGTGCTCGGCGAGTCCTTTGCCCGCGATGTCAAAAGCAGTGCCGTGATCGACCGAGGTCCGGATAAAAGGCAGACCCAGCGTGACGTTGACAGCCTCGCCAAACGACAAACACTTCACCGGAATCATTGCCTGATCGTGATAACACGCGATGACGGCGTCGAACTCGCCGCGCGAGGCGCGCAGAAACACGGTATCAGCCGAAAACGGTCCCTGTACATTGATTTCTTCGAGCCGGCGGCTGGCCTCGATCGCCGGCATAATCTCCGACGCCTCTTCCACTCCAAACAGGCCGCCTTCCGCTCCGTGCGGATTGAGCGCTGCGACTGCGAGTCGCGGGCGCTCAATTCCCCAACGTTGAAGTTCACGATTGGTGAGATTGACGATCTTCACCACGCGATCCTTTTCTACCATGCGAATCGCTTGCGAGAGCGGTACGTGAGTCGACAACAACACGATCCGAAGATTTGCCGCAACGAAAGCCATCGCACACTCTTCGGTGCCGGTCAGATGCGCCAGGAATTCAGTGTGGCCGGGAAAACTGTAGCCGCCGAGAAACAAGGCGCGTTTATTGATCGGCGCCGTGGCGATCGCGTCGACATTGCCCGCGGCACACAACTCCACCGCGGCTTCAATGTATTCACCTGCGGCTTTACCGGCGGTACCTGACTCGATACCGGGTTCGATGGAGCCGCTGATGTTGTCGAGATGATAGATGATGGGCTCGGAGAACTGTTCGGGAAAGTCCTCGTCGCGCCGAATGATGTCGTAGCCGGATTGAAGATCGAGTGTGCGGGCGGTGTGCGCCAACAACTGCGCGTCGCCGATGATCACTGGCACACAGATGCGCTTTATTTCTTCTTCAGCGACAGCCTTGAGCACTACTTCCGGACCGATGCCGGACGGGTCGCCCATGGTGATGCCGATGCGCGGCAGAACTCGCCGGGGTCGAGGACCCCCGCTTGATGAGCTTTGGTCTGAGTGTCGCATTTCTTGAGGCGACGCACGTTGTCCTGCGCAAAGATTTTAACAGGGCGAGGACTGCTTAAGTCTTGCTTTAGTCGGTGGCGCTTTCAACTCGCTCGTCGGCCTTGAACATGTACTTGACGTTCCGTTTGAGCACGAGCAGATTCGGCGCTCCCTTGCGATTGACCTTCAACGCGCCACGATCGTACCACTCGATCGTTCCTTCAATCTCTTCACCATCAAGTAGAACGATGACCATCACGGTGTGAGCGTCGATCTGTTTCTTGTAGTAGAAAATCTCCGCATTGGTTTCATTGGGAGGTGGAATTCTCTTCTTGACCTGAACTGGCGCGTGCGAGTGTTGTTGCGCGGCACGTGCCTGACCGCCGTCGTTTGAGGCGCGGGAGCTCCCATTCGAACGCTCTCTGGGCTGCGGAACTTCTCGGGCTTTGCCTTTGACTTCCGCGAGTGTAGTTCTGATGAGTTTGCGATTCACGTGATTATTACCTCCAAATATCTAAGACGGGTGTTCACCCGTCAGGAACTTATATGCTTAAGACACAGGGCTTAGTTGTACGGAACAAGATCAGCTAAAACTCTCGCAGGCTGCGGCCCATCCGAGGAGAGGAACGAACAATACCCGTAATGGATTTTCCTGCAAGGAATGAGCGACATGCTACACAACACGAGCAGAAAAAGCAAAGGAGAAAACTCCAAAGCAGTCAATTAGTTTTACGATTTTTATTGCAAGAAATAATGCATCCGTGTCATCTGCGTTGCCGCACGCGGATGACACGGAAAAACTACTAATCAATCCGCTTTCTTGCGGATGAACGTGGGAACGTCGAGATCATCGACGCGCGGGTTTGCCATCATCGGTCGCGGTAAATCATCCGCGGGCCGGGTTACGAAACGAGGCGGAGGAACCGGCATCGTTGTGGTCGACGCTGCCGAAGCAACTGCCACGGATTCTTTGTCAAAGCCGGTTGCGATCACCGTAATCTTCATCTCGTCAGTCATATTTTCGTCGATGACCGCGCCGAAGATGATGTTGGCATCGTCATCAGCGGACTCGCGAATGATCGACGACGCTGCGTTGACTTCAAACAACGTGAGATCTGGTCCACCGGTGATATTGATCAAAACACCCTTTGCGCCCTGGATCGTCGCTTCTTCAAGCAGCGGTGATGAGATCGCTTGTTGAGTAGCTTCGATCGCGCGGTTCTCGCCGGTTGCGCGTCCCGCACCCATCAACGCCATTCCCATTCCCTGCATGATCGACTTCACGTCGGCGAAATCAAGATTGATCAAACCCGGAACGGTGATCAAATCGCTGATGCCCTGGACGGCCTGGCGCAACACGTCGTCAGCAACGCGGAATGAATCGGAGAGTGAGACGCCGCGCTCGACCGTGTGCAGCAAACGCTCGTTCGGAATTGTGATCACAGTGTCGACGCACTCGCGCAATTCGCGCAGACCTTGTTCGGCCTGTTGCATGCGACGGCGTCCTTCGAAGTGAAACGGCTTCGTCACGACAGCGACAGTCAACGCGTCGAGCTCAGTCGCAAGCGAAGCGATGATCGGCGCACCGCCGGTGCCCGTGCCACCCCCGAGACCGGTGGTCACAAACACCATGTCGGCGCCTTCGAGCACTTCGATGATCTTGTCCGTGTCTTCGAGCGCGGCTTCGCGGCCGACTGTAGGATCGGCGCCGGCGCCGAGACCTTTCGTCAAACGGCTTCCGAGTTGAATTTTAATCGGGGCGCGGGAGCGCTTGAGTGCCTGGAGGTCCGTGTTGGCAACAAGAAATTCGATGCCCTCGATGCCGGCCTCGATCATGCGATTGACTGCATTGCTGCCACCGCCACCGATGCCGATCACTTTGATCCGCGCTCCGGTGAGGGGCGGATCATCATCAATGAAAATATTAATGCCGGTTCCGGGTTGACGAGTGTCCGGTGTCATAGTTAGTTCCTCTCTCCCAAAACGGGATGGCTTCCAAGGCCGCTTCCTTCTATGTTGCGTTTCTTGAGCCATCGGCATCGATATCTTGCGGACAATATCTTGTGCAACCGGGGCGCAAGCATACAACACATTGTCAGAAAATACTACCGAAACGATTTTTAAATCGTGATACGAAGTGCGTTAACTTGCCTGTCGATCCACGCCGGCCGACCCCGGTGCGAATCTCTGCCGCTTGAGTGCGATAAGCAAGCAGCGCGAGACCGGCGGCGGCTGCCCACGCGGGGCTTTGAATGTCTTCCACCAATCCACCAAAACGATCGCGTTCAGGAAATCCAATCCGCACAGGCGCGTCGAAAACCTGTTCGGCGATCTCGGTCATGCCGTTGAGTAACGCACCGCCACCAGTCAACACGACGCCGCTCGACAGTTGACGTTCCCAACCTGCGTCTTTGATCTCGTCAGCGACGTGCATCAACACTTCTTCAGCACGCGGTTGCAGAATGTCGCAGAGTATCTGTCGCGAGAGTTGTCGTGGTGGACGTCCACCGACTGACGGCACATCTACTAATTCGCCGCGCTGGATCTCGCTCAGCGAGCTGCTGCACGCGCAACCCACCGTCCTTTTGATCTTCTCCGCTTCGGGTATTGGCGTTCGCAGTCCGAAAGCGATGTCGTTTGTGAAGTGCGAACCGCCGAGCGGGAACACCGCAGTGTGCTGGACGGCGCCGCGCTGATAAATGATGAGCCCTGTCGTCTCCGCGCCGACATCGACGAGGGCGGCGCCAAACTCTTTGTCGTCTTCAGTTAGCGACGCTTCTGCAGCGGCAAGTTGCTCCAGCACCATGTCCGCGACGACCAGGCCCGCGCGGTTTACGGCGTTGATTGCGTTCTGCCGTGCAGTAACCGGAGAGGTGACGATGTGGACCTTCACTGCGAGGCGCGCACCGATCATGCCGACGGGATCGTTGATGCCATCCTGATCGTCAACAATGAATTCCTGAGGCAGTCGATCGACAATCTCGCGGCCCGCGGGAAGTTGAATGGCACAAGCAGAGTCGATCGCGCGGCGCACGTCTTCGGCGACGATCTCGCGATCGCGTCCCGACACGGCGACAATCGCCTGGCCGTTGAAGCCAAGGATGTGTGAGCCCGCGAGATTAATCGTTACCTCTTCCGCTTCGAGTCCGCTCATTCGTTCCGCATCTTCAACTGCCTTCTTGATCGCATCCACCGCCGCGTCGGGATTCACAATCACTCCCTTTCGCAAACCGCGCGCTTCTGCTTCTCCAATGCCAACCACTTCGAGCAATCCACCCTCACCTGGCTCGCCGGCAATACACGTGACCCTGCTTGTCCCTATATCGAGACCGATTGTGTGTTGCGTGCGCTTGGCCATCGGGGTTTGCTCCTAGCGACTGTTTATCGTCGCGCCGACTCCGCTGAGTCAGCGATCGTCTGCTTGCCGGTCACGAGACCGACGACTGCTCTCTTTCCCTGCGAGAGATCGAGGTAACTGATAAGTGGTCCACGAGACGTTTGTCGCTCTTTGTCGAGGACCGTTAGCGCCCACTGAAGACGTGAGGCCTGGTCCTGTGCGCCGAGACGAATTTCGATCTGCGCATCCTCACCCGAAAGTTGCACGCGCACGTCGCGCAGATCGAGCAGGTTCACTTCACTCACTCGATCAGAGATCGACTGTGCATTCCATTCGCGCTGGAGTTCGAGAAATCGGGCGACGCGCTGGCGATTCTCTGTCTGCGCTGCGGCGGTGTTCTCTTCGTTCCAACCGTGCAGGAAGAACGCCGGCGTTTGATCCGTGGACTTCATTTCACCGAGATGCACCGCATCGTCGTCGACCCAGATGAACCGGCCGGAGGTAGTGCGGACGACCGCACGCGGCTCGCGTTCAGTCACTCGCACCCGAATACCGTCCGGCAAAACACGCGTAACGATCGCGGTGCGGACCCAAGGCAAACGTTCCAGGTGCTTACTCATCTGTTCAAGATCGGCGCGCCATACACCTGTCGCGGCTACATCGCGAAGCACCGCTGCTTTGATTTCGTCGTTGGAAGCGCGCACGGCGCCGCGTGTTTCGACATTGCGCACTTTGAAGAAGTCGGCGGAAGCCGCGGCGCGATAACCGATGAGACCCACCAACCCGAGGATTGCGATGACGCCGATTCGCAATGCGAGTGGGATGTAACCGACAAGAGATCGCAAGCGCGTCGTCACGCTTTGACCAGGTTCGCGATCGCGCCTCGCGGGTCGCTGACTTGCGGACGACTTCGTTTTACCGATGCCGGTGCGGTTGCCCACTTTCTGAGGTACAACTTGTTCTCTCAAGGTTATTGCTCCTCTTTCTCAGTTGGTGGTTCGGGATTGGAGCGCCAGAGTTCGACTTCATACTCCAATTCAATTCCCTGTTCGCGTCTGACGCGTTCACGAATCTCTTCGGCTAGCGCGAGTGCGTCTTCGGCGCGAGCGTTCTCGCCTTCAGTGACGATGAAATTCGCATGAACCGGCGACACAACGGCACCGCCGCGACGTTGTCCTTTCATTCCCATGTCGTCGATGATCTTGCCGGTGCTTGTCGTGCTTGCCGGTGGGTTCTTGAAAAAACACCCAGCGGATCGCGAGCCGTGCGGTTGCGTCGCGAGTCGGCGGCTTTTCGCATCGTCCATGCGTGCTTTGATCTGTTCCGGTTCGTCCGGTGTCAGTCGCAACGTTGCGCCGAGTAACAACTCGCCGTCTTTGAATGACGTGTGACGATAGTTCCACTGAATGCTATCGCCGGGAATGTCAGTCACCTTGCCTTCGCGCGCGACACGCACTGTTTCAGTCACGGTGCCGATCTCGTGATCGAAAGCTCCCGCGTTCATCCAAAGGGCGCCACCGACTGTTCCCGGAATCCCGCCGAGACCTTCAATTCCCGAAAGTCCGGCACGGGCGACGTCGATGCACAACCGTGGCAATGAATAACCCGCGCTCACCGAAATTCGATCGCCTTCGATCTGCACTTCGCCTTTCATCTCACTCATGTTCAGCACAACGTAGTGATGATCGTGATCGTCGGCGAGAACGTTGCTGCCGGATCCAAGTGGACGCCAACCAATGCCTGCCTGGTCCAACTCGTGAACGATTGCCGCCGCTTCTGCTTCAGTCTGCGGGGAGATGACCCAGTCGATCGCACCGCCGACTCGAAGGCTCGTCAACTCGGCAAAACGGCGTCCGCGTTCGGCGCGCACGCCGAGTCGCGCGGCGATCTCTTCGATGGCGCGATCTCGTTCTTCCAATTTGTTTACTTCTTCCAACACGAGCATTTGGTTTTTATCCGTGTTTTCTATCACCTGGCGCAAAGCGCAACTCCCATAGGAAACACGGATAAAAACAAGATTTCTAAGTCTCTAATTGTTCCGTAACAGTGTCAGCAATTGCTCGCTAACACGGTTGACTGTTCCGGCGCCGAGAGTCAGCACGAGATCGCCGGGCTGAACGCATTCCCGCAAAGCCGGCGCGGCGTTCTCGAGCTCGCCAATGTAGTTGACGTCTTTGTGACCAAAGCGCTTGATGGCGTTCGTCAATGCTTCCGCAGTCACACCTTCAATCGGATCCTCACTCGCTGCGTAAATATCGGTAATGAACAGCACGTCTGCGTTGTTAAATGAGCGCGCAAACTCCTGCATCAGGTCGTGCGTGCGGCTGTAACGATGCGGTTGAAACAGCACCACGATCCGGCGGCCGCCGGAACCGAGTTTGGCGGCGGCAAGCGTCGCGCGAATCTCCGTCGGATGATGTCCGTAATCGTCGACGACGAGAACGCCGTCAACTTCACCTTTCGCCTGAAACCGGCGTCCCGCACCAGTGAAGCTGTGAAGTCCCTCGACGATCTTGTCGAACGGAACTTCCAATTCGAACCCCACTGTGATCGCGGCGAGCGCGTTGTAAACGTTGTGCAGGCCCGGTACGCGCAGGACCATCTCGCCCATCACATCCGATCCCCGCCACACGTTGAAACTCGAGCCGAAATTGTTGTCGTGACGAATGCCGTGCGCCGAGACGTCAGCCTGCGCACTGAATCCGTAAGTCATGCGACGACGTTCGAGGAGTGGAATAATCGCCTGCACGTTTGGATCGTCGAGGCACAAAACGGACGAACCGTAGAACGGAACTTTGTTGACGAAGCTTGCGAAGCACGCACGCACATCGTCCATGTCGTGGTAGTAGTCCATGTGCTCGCGATCGATGTTGGTGACGACAGCGATTGTCGGCGTCAACATCAGGAACGACCGATCACTCTCGTCTGCTTCGACAACCATCAGGTCACTCGTACCGAGGTGCGCGTTCGAACCAAACGCGCCGACAACACCGCCGACAACCATCGTCGGATCGAGCCCTGCGTGTCCGAGAACTGTCGCAACCATCGAAGTCGTGGTGGTCTTTCCGTGCGAACCGGCGACTGCGACGGTGTGCGGTTTGAGTCGCATCAATTCCGCGAGCATCTCCGCGCGCGCAATCACCGGGATTGAACGCCGGTGCGCCTGGACGATCTCCGGATTGTCGTCGCGCACGGCCGTCGAGCGAACGACGACGTGCGGTTGGCCCACATTCTCGGCGTTGTGACCTTCGAAAACCTCAACACCCATTTTCTGCAGTCGATCGGTTGCAGCCGAACGCTTCAAGTCGGAACCGGAAACGCGGAAGCCGAGATTGATCAGCACCTCGGCAATGCCGGACATGCCGATGCCTCCGATACCGACGAAATGGACGTGTTGAATTCTGCGAAACATTGGTTAGTACTTTGTACTAGTGCTTTGTACTTAGTGCTTTAGTGCTTTGTGTTTTTTGTGCCTTTTGTGCCTTTTTGTGGCTCAACTCCTCTATCAAATTCACGACGCTGACTGCAGCATCACCATGTGCCAACTTCCGACTTGCTTCTTCCATCTGGTTTATCCGCTCGGCCGACTCTGCAAAAACACGGATTTCTTTCGCCAATCGCTCGCCACTCAAATCCTTCTGCAAGATCATTCGCGCCGCACCACCGGCTTCCAACGCTTCTGCGTTCTTTCGCTGATGATCGTCAGCCGCGAACGGGAACGGAATCATGATGGATGCCTTACCAGCAGCGATTAGTTCTGCCGTCGTCGTCGCACCAGCCCGGCAGATCACGAGATCTGCAGCGGCGAAATCAGCCATCATGTTGTCAATGTAACTACGCACGTCCGCTTGCTCATTCCAACCGGCGCCGACGTACGCCTTCTTCACTTTTTCAAAATCCGCCGGACCTGTCTGGTGCTTGATCCGAAGAGTCGATTTCAAACTTGCCAGCGACGGCAACGCCGCGACCATCCCCTCGTTGATCGCTCGCGCTCCTTGCGAACCGCCGAATATCAACAAAGAAAACCTTCCCGGCTCTCTTTGCTTCGGCGGTATCTCAAAAAACTCTCGACGCACCGGATTTCCGGTCACTACGCCTTTGCCGCGAAAGAACGGCAACGCCTGTTCAAACGAAACAGCGGCGCGATCGACGAAGCGTGCCAGCACACGGTTGGTCCAACCCGGTAACGCGTTCGACTCCATTACGAGCGTTCGTCGATTCGTCAGCGCCGCCATCAAAACCACCGGACCGGACACATAGCCGCCTGCTCCAACGACCACATCCGGTCTAACGGCACGAATCAAGTTCAATGCCGAAAGAAAACTCTTCGGCAGGAGCATGACTCCGCGCATCTGCGCAATGCGACCCACGTTCTTCAAACCCGCACTGTCAATGAGCGACAACTCAAATCCCGCTTGCGGCACGAGTCGCGTTTCAAGCCCGCGCGCTGTGCCGACGAAACGCACCTTTGAATTCGCGTCGCGTCGCATGATCTCCTGCGCGACCGCGATCCCCGGATAAATGTGTCCGCCAGTGCCGCCGGCAGCAATCAGTACTTTCATTGCCAATCGGTGATCGCCGGTTGCCGATTTACCCGCCCTTCAAATTTCTTACTCAAACTGGCAATCGGCGATTTGAAATCGGCAATGTTTCCACTCGCGTGCTGCGACACGTTCAGCAGAATCCCCACGGCTGCGAGTGTCGGCACGAGGGACGATCCACCGTACGAAATAAATGGAAGCGGAATACCCTTCGTCGGCACCAACGAAAGCACGACACTGATGTTAAAGAGCGCCTGCGCAACGATGCTCGCCACAATCCCAAGGCTCAACAACATGCCGAAGCGATCCGGTGCGAGCAACGCCGTCCGCACGCCGCGCCAGAGAAACAACGCAAAAACAAAGACGACTGCCAGCGCACCAACCAGTCCGAGTTCCTCACCGATCACCGCGAAGATGAAATCCGAATGCGGGAACGGCAGAAACGACATCTTCTGCTTTCCCTGCGCAAAGCCGAGACCATTCACACCGCCGGAACCGATCGCGATCAGCGACTGGACCACCTGAAACCCGGCACCCTGCTGATCGGCCCACGGATCGAGAAACGTCACGAGCCGCTTCAATCGCCACGGGACAAAAATCAACAAACCCGTTGCCACTACTAATGCCGGCGCGGCGGCCATCGCCAAATGCATAACGCGCGCACCCGCCGTATAAATCACGACCGTGAAGATCAGCACCAGCATCATCGCGGTGCCAAAGTCAGGCTCGATCACAACGAGTCCAGCGAGAAACGCCGTGACCAAACCGCACGGAAGAAACGTTCGCCAAAAGTCGCCTTCTTCACCCGCCCGCTTCTCAAGGAAGTAGGCGAGAAAGATGATCAGCGCGAGTTTCGATACCTCCGACGGCTGCATCGAGAACCCGGGAAACTTGATCCAACGATGCGCTCCGTTAATCGGACTGAACGCAAACACGCCCAGCAGCGCGATCGTGCAAAAGACCAACAAACCGTAGACGATGCGCCGGTTCTTCAATTGTTGATAATTGAACTGCATCATGAGCAACATCACGCTAAACCCGATCGCCACCCACACGCCCTGCTTGATCACGTAATGAAACTGGCTCTCGTTGTCGCGTTGGGCCATGATGGCCGACGCACTGTAGACCATCACCACGCCAAACAACGCGAGGCCGATTGTGGCAGCGAAAAGCCATTTGTCAGGGGCAAGTTTGCGCGCCATTTCAGTAAGAGTTCTCCCGCAAAGGCGCAAAGGCGCAAAGCGAATTCCGAGTTGCTGATTTCATAATCCGTCTTTGCGCCTTTGCGCCTTTGCGGGAACCTTCAAAACCTCAGATTTGAACACCTTGCCGCGGTGTTCGAAACTCTCGAACATGTCGAAACTCGCGCACGCGGGCGCGAGCAAAACCACGTCACCTCGCTCAGCGGCCTTGAACGAACGTGCCACCGCATCGTTCATATCCGTTGCTCGTTCGCTGGGCGCGAACTCACCCAACTCGTTCGCAATCGTTTCCGCATCCTCGCCGATCAAAACAAGCTTTCGAACTTTTGTTTTCACGAGCGACGCCAGCGGCTCGTAAGGCGCCTTCTTCCCGCGCCCGCCGAGTATCAACACGATCTTTCCCGCATCCTGCTCGAATGCTTCCAAAGCTTTCACCGTCGCATCAACACTCGTGGCTTTCGAGTCGTTATAAAACCCAATGCCATCGATCTCCGCGACAAACTCGAGGCGGTGTTCGACGGGATTGAACTGTTTCGCTGTCGCGGCCATTGACTCAACCGACGCGCCCGCAGCGATTCCGGCAGCGAATGCCGCAGCGACGTTCTCGACGTTATGCAACCCGCGCAGTTTCAACTCATTCACTCGCATCAAAACCTGATCGCCGTAAACCAGCTCATCGCCTCGCAGGAAAACACCGTTCTCGAGTTCGCGACGAACGCTGAACCACATCACCTTCGCTCGCAACCCACTTGCCCAAGACGAAACCGTCTCATCATCGGCATTCAGCACCGCGACATCATCAGCAGCCTGGTTCATAAAAATGCGATGCTTCGCGGCGGCGTAATCGTTGAACGTCTCGTAACGATCCATGTGGTTCGGCGTCACGTTCAAAACAATCGCGATCGACGGTCGAAATGTCTTGATCGTCTCCAACTGAAAACTCGACAACTCCACCACCGTCCAGCCATCGTCCCGCGAATCGTCGACCATCGAAATCAGCGCCTTGCCGATGTTTCCGCCGACCTGCACCTGCGGTAAACCAGCGTCACGCAACAGTTCGCCAATCAACGACGTGGTTGTCGTCTTCCCATTGCTCCCGGTGATCGCGACAACGCGTCCTTTCAAATAACGGGAAGCGAGCTCAATCTCGCCGATAATTTCCGCCCCTGCTCGTTCCGCGTAACGAATCGGAATAATGTTCGCCGGCACTCCCGGACTAACCACCACCAACTCGATCTGATCGAGCAACCAACCTGGCGGATCACCCGGCAACAACCCCACTCCCAACTCTTTCAATGCCAACGCTTCCGGCGACCACTGGTCCAACGGCTTCCGATCATTCAGAGCAACCGTCGCGCCCTGCTGTAACAAAAACTTCGCCGACGCAATTCCACTTCTTGCAGCCCCGATGATCAGAACTTTCTTCGCGCCTAGCTCCAAATCATTGGTCATATATCATTTGACATTTCTCATTTGTCATTTGGTTAGAACGGGAACATCTTTCGCGCAAAATGAAAAATGAGAAATGTCCAATGATAATGACCAATGACTGTCTTTACATCGGAGTTTCAACGTCGAGAGACTCAACAACGCAAACAGAATCGCCAAAATCAAAAACCGGAAAACGATCTTCGACTCGCGCCAGTCCTGCATCTCGAAGTGATGATGCAGCGGCGTCATCTTGAATAAACGACGCCCGGTGCCGGTAGTGCGCTTCGTCATCTTGAAAACGCTGACCTGAAGCATTACCGAAAGCGCCTCGATCACGAACACGCCGCCCACCATCAACAACATAAACTCCTGCTTCGTGAGCACTGCGACTGTTCCCATCGCCCCGCCGATAGCGAGGCTGCCGACGTCTCCCATAAAAACCTGCGCGGGCGGCGCGTTGTACCAGAGAAACCCGAGACTCGCTCCCGCCATCGCTCCGCAAAAGACCGTCAACTCAGCCGCTTCCGGTCGATGCGTCAGGTCCAGGTAGCCGGCCCAACGCGCGTCACTGCTGAGATACGTGAAACCCGGTCAGCGCACTCATCGCGATGAACGTCACGCTGATCGCCAGTCCATCCAACCCGTCCGTCAGGTTCACCGCATTCGACGAACCGAGTAACACCACCCCGATCAAGATCAGATACAAATAAGGACCAAAAAAGGTCTTTCCAACCGGGTCAGATGTCGCCTTGAAAAACGGAATGCTCACGTTCCACGAATATTTCGTGCGATGACTTGTACACGTAGAGCATCGCCCACACACCCACGGCCACCAGCGCCTGGCCCAACAGCTTTTGCCGCCCAGTCAATCCGAGACTGCGCTTCTTCGCCATCTTCGAGTAGTCGTCGATAAATCCGATGGCCGCGAACAGCAGCGTGGCAACCATCGCGGTCCAGACATAGATGCTCGAAAGCTTGGACCATAGCAACGTCGAGATGATGACCGATCCGACAATCAGCACACCTCCCATCGTCGGCGTGCCGCGTTTGACCATGTGACCCTGCGGTCCTTCTTCGCGAATCTGTTGTCCGATGTTCCACTTGCGCAGCGCTTCGATTAACTTGCCGCCAAAAAAGAGCGAGATCAGCAACGCCGTTATCGTCGCGTAAGCGGTACGAAACGTGACGTACTGAAAGACGTTGAGCGCCTTTATGAGATACCAATCCTTGTCTTTGAAGTGGTTGAAAACCAGCTCGTAAAGAAGGTAATAGAACATCTCAGTTCAGCGTTTAGGTCTCCCGCAAAGGCGCAAAGGCGCAAAGAAAGATTCCTGCTCTTTGTCCTTTGTCCTTTGTTCTTCCTTTGCGTCTTTGCGTCTTTGCGGGAACTTCATTCTTCACCGGCCAATGGAAAACTTTCACGCAGCGCAGTCACCACCTTGTCGGTAGCAACGCCGCGCGAGCCTTTAATCAAAATCAGGTCTCCTTCCTTCACCTCCTTAACAACTTCCGTAGCTGCATCTTCTGACGAATCGAAAAACCTCGTCGTCACACCCGCTTCGGCGGCGCCTGCCGCGATCTCTTTGCCGAGTCCACGCACGCCCCAAACCATGTCCACGCCTGCCTCGGCAATCTCACGGCCAGCATCACGATGCAACGAGACTTCATCCGGCCCGAGTTCCAGCATCTCCCCGGCGATCACGATCAACCGCTTTCTACTCTGACGCGCGTCTGCCATCGTGTGGACCATGTTCAGTAACGATCGCGGATTCGAATTGTACGAGTCGTCAATCACCGTAAACCCGGCCGTGAAATCAAATATCTGACCGCGCATCTTTGGCGACTGCGCCGTCTTCAATGCTGCCGCAATCTCCTCGGTCGGTAAGTCGAACGCCGTAGCAACTGCGGCCGCGGCCAACGCGTTGCTCAAATTGTGACGGCCACTCATCGCCAATGACGCCTTTGCTTCTCCCAACGGTGTGCGCAAGCGAAACGAGATTTGACCAAGCAATCCGGTATCGATGTCCGTCGCCGAAATGTCGGCGGCGTTATCGATGCCAAACGTCAACACGCGACCGCTGTGTTTTTCGCGCATGTTCATCACGAGCGCATCGTCAGCGTTCAGCACCGCGATGCCTTCGGGTTTCAAACCTTCGATCAACTCCGCCTTCGCCGCCGCAATATTCTCGATCGAGCCGAGATACTCGAGATGGACCGGCGCGACCATCAGTTCCACGGCAACGTCAGGCGGCGTGATTCGGCACAGTCGCTGAATCTCGTGCGTCGGCGACGACATGCCCATCTCCAACACTGCCAGGTCGAACTGGTCCGGCGAATAACGGCCGCTCACCATTCGCAACACGGACAGCGGCAGTCCCAAACCGTTGTTGTAATTACGCTCGCTCTTCAACACACGATAGCCGGCGCTGTTCAGCACGTGCGCCGTCAACTCTTTCGCCGTCGTCTTTCCGGCGCTGCCCGTGATCGCAACCACCGGCCTGCCCCACGCCGTGTAAACGCGATGCGCAAGTTGCTGTAAAGCCGCGATCGCGTCGTCAACTAACAGCAGACGATCCTTCAGAGGTTCAAGCTTACCGTCGCCACTCACTCGATCAGCCCGCGCGACTGCGGCAATTGCGCCGTTCGCAAATGCGTCGGCGATAAAAGTGTGTCCGTCGACAAACTCGCCATTAAAACCGGCGCGGACGTAGTCGGGTTGCGATAGTGCAAAGAACAACTCGCCCGCGCCTACAGAACGCGAATCGATGGAATAATCAGTAATCTGTTTGTCAAACAACTCGGCGCTTGTGGCTTTAGCCTGCGCGCCCATCAAAGCTGCGGCTTCCCCAACCTTCACGTGATTAGTGCCTCTTCTCGCTCCTCTAGCTGGGCCGTCGCCCGATCTAACGAGGTTTCGTTCAGCCTTTGTGTTGGGGGATGATTGTGCGCCCGGAGAGTTGAACGCTGGCTGCGTAGTCGTCGTCTACAGTCAGCAATACGACAGTGTACGTCATCTTCAAAGATCTGTTCATCTTCGGTCGGGGGCGTCGAAGTTGATAGGGTCATTGAACTCTTCCGAAATCCACGTAAACGGTTTGTCCTGTGTTAACTTCCGTGCCCGCGGCCGGATTTTGTTTAAAAACCTTCCCCTCACCACGACCTTCCATTTGCAATCCGAGTTGCTGACATGTCAGCCAGACATCGCGCACACTGCGGCCGCGCAAGTCAGGCATCAGCATCGCTTTTTTTGTCGCTGCTGCGTAGACAACTTCACCGCCTCGCCCGCCGTTGTTATCCACGGTCGGTAGTGTGGCTTGCCGCTCCTGTTCAGACCGCCGCTGTTCCTCGCGCAGCTTTGCAGCTTTCTCGGGATCCTCGGGCACCTGGGCAATTAACTGCGGCGCTGATTTCGTTTCGATGTCAGGCATCACGTTGAGACCGGGCAGGATCTGTTCGGCAACTTCACGAAACACCGGCGCCGCTACATCGCCGCCGTGATACGCGCCACTTGGTTCATCGATAACGACGATGATCACAACTTGCGGATTGCTCACCGGCGCAAAGCCAACAAAAGATGCGACGTGCTTAGTCGCCGAATAAGCACGCGTTCGCGGATCGATCTTTTGCGCCGTGCCGGTCTTGCCGGCGGCGGAATAACCGTCGAGTTGCGCTTGCTTCGCGGTGCCGGTCAATGTCACGCCTTCAAGCATGCCGCGCAGTGCCGTTGCGGTTTGTGCGCTGATAACGCGTCGTTGTTCCGGTTGCGCGCGATAGACCACCGCGCCTTCTGCATTCCGAACTTCGCGGATCAAATGCGGCGCGATACGCAAACCGTCATTCGCGAGGGCGCCAAACGCCGACACCATCTGCACTGGCGTCACGCCAATTTCCTGACCGATGGCAATCGATCCGATCGACGACGCCTGCCATCGTTCGACTTTCCTCAGAAGGCCCACTGTCTCACCCGGCAGCTCAATTCCCGTCTTCGATCCAAAACCAAACCGCCTGATGTACTCGTACATCGTTGGGTCGCCCACGCGTAATCCAAGTTTGATTGCGGCGACGTTGCTCGACTTCTCGAGGGCCTCGGAGATCGTCAACGTGCCGAACGCGGTGTGATCGTGGATCACTCGTCCCGCGACTGTGATGGCGCCCATCTGGCAGTCAATCCGATCTTCGGGCTTGGCGAGTTTCTTCTCGAGCGCGGCTGAGAATGCGACGATCTTGAACGTCGAACCAGGTTCGTAAATGTTTTGCAGCGCCCAATTCGATCGCGTCTCAGCTTTCGTCGCCGCGACATTGTTTGGATCGAACGATGGTGCGTTCGCGAGTGCGAGGATCTCGCCGCTCTTCGGATCGAGCACGATCACCGTCCCTGATTTGGCTCGTGAACGTTGGATCGCGGCGTTGAGTGCTTGTTCGGCTTGATACTGGACCGTCTGGTCGATTGTCAGGACGACCGTTTGCCCGGGCTTGGAAGCGATCTCGTAACTTTCGTAAGCGTTTCCCTTTGCATCTCGCTCGAGAAACAACTGTCCCGGTTCACCCGCGATCTTCGAGTTGTAAAACTGTTCGACACCACCGAGTCCCTTGCCGTCGAGACCGACGTATCCAAGCACGTGAGCCGCAAGCGAGCCGTTCGGGTAGTAACGCTTTGGTTCGAGTTGCGACTGTAGACCAGGAAGACCAAGCGCGGTGATCGTGGCAGCCTGATCCGCGTCGAGACGCCGCGCGATCCAGATAAAGCGTTTCTTGTCGGCCTGTGCCTCGCGAAACTCTTTCAACAGTTCCGGATACTTCAGTTTGAGCGCGCGCGAAACTTCAGACGCGGTGCGTTCAAGCTCCGCGGCTTCGAGACCTTTCGGATCGAGAAACAATGAAACAGTCTGAACGCTGCGCGCGAGTTGTCGTCCCTGCCGATCAAGTAACTCGCCACGCTGGCCCGTCGTCTCGACCTCGTTCCGCTGCTGTTGCCGGGCGCGTTCGGCGAGCGTGTCGTGGAGAGAGAACTGGAGATGGACCAGTCGCCCGACGATGATCAGCATCCAGAAGCCAATAAAGGCCGCGACGAAAAGCGCGCGGCCAAGTGCAACATCCGGTCTGGACTTCGTTTGGGCAACCAGGCGTGCCAGCATCCCTACTTGTTTCCCTTCTTACCAAGCGTGATGAGGACGCTCTATTTAGTTGTTCCCGCAAGGGCGCAAAGGCGCCAAATCAGCGTTAACGATCTGGGCTCGTTTTCTTCTCTTTTTTTGCGTCTTTGCGCCTTTGCGGGAGATCTCGGTTCCCGATTTGACCTGGGGTTGCCGGCTTCAAACCCAGGCGCCGAGCGGCGGGCTCGAGTTTGTCAGGTGCGAGTGCGCGTTCCTTTTCCAGTGCGAGTCGTTGGTTTTCTTCAAGCAATCGTTTGCGTTCAGTGCGCAGGTCCTCGCTCTGGTAACCAAACTGTACGGCAGCAAAATGCTGCTTCGCGGCGAAGACAAAACCACCGGCGAGAATTAATCCACTGAACAACAACAACGCCAGTCGTGAGAGAGCAGTGACATCACGTGCGCGCCGAACTTTCGCATTGGGCTGTATCTCAGGAAAACGTTTCATTTTCTGACTCCGTGTCAGAGCTTGCGAGCGGCTCGCAGTTTCGCACTGCGCGCGCGGGGGTTCTCGTCAACTTCACGATCACTCGGCGTTACTGGCCGCCGCGTCAAAATTTCAACTGCCTTACGCGCGCCACACGAACAAACCGGCAAACGCGGAGGACATTCACAATGACCCGACAACCTTCTCAACTCCCGCTTCACGATCCGATCTTCAAGTGAATGGAAGCTAATGGCGACGAACCGCCCGTCGGGTTGTAAAAGATCAATCGCCTTTTCAATAAACTCCCCCAACCCATCGAGCTCGTTGTTCACTGCGATCCGCAACGCCTGGAACGTGCGCGTCGCCGGATGAATCGGCTGCTGCCGCTTGCGACCACCGACAGCAAGTCGAACAAGTTCTGCCAACTCAGCCGTTGTCGTGACTGGCTGTCCTTGTTCGCGACGTTCAACGATGCGACGAGCGATGCGTCGTGAGTGTCGCTCTTCCCCGAACTCGAAAATGATCCGGGCAATCTCCGCTTCGGGAAGCTGTTGAAGAAGATCGGCTGCGGTTGGTCCCGATGAAGGATCCATCCGCATATCCAAAGGAGCGTCGAAACGAAAACTGAAACCACGCTCCGCAGAATCAAACTGCAATGAAGAGACCCCAAGGTCGACAAGGATGCCGGCAGCATCGAGTTCGCCGGCATCGCGCAAAACTGTTTCAAGTTTGCGAAAGCTGGTCTGAACGGCGCGGAACCTCTCTCCGAAAGGTGCGAGGCGCTGACGCGAGTATTCGAGCGCCGCGGGATCGAGATCCAGACCGAGTACGCGGGTATCGGGGGAGGATTTCAGAATGGCTTCACTGTGTCCGCCAAGCCCAACCGTGCAATCCACGAAGAGACCACCTCGCTCAGGAACGAGGTATTTCAATGTCTCTTCTAGCAGCACGGGGCGATGGGGCGCGCCCATGCCCCCCAAAGGCGCAGCCATCACCACCGCCCCGTGATCTCGTTCAAAGATCTTCCTGGTGCCTGGTACTTTGTGCTTTGTTCTTTGTTTTCTTTTTTCCCCGGTACTTCGTTTCATCGAGACATTGAAGACTACTCAAGTCACAAAGTACAAAGAACAAAGTACCAAGCACCAAGCACTAAATCCCGAGCCTGGCTATCGCAGCCTCGTCCTCTTCCGTATACGGATCGGCAAGGAGGCGTGCCCTAAACTTGTCAAGCTCCCAAACTTCCAGGTACGACAGGTATCCAAGGACCGCGACGTCGCCGATAACCTCAGCGCTCTTCCGCAGCAACGGATGAATCAGCAGTCGACCCTGCCCGTCCATCGTTGCCTGTTGTCCGTAGTAGTTCGTTCTGTCAAGGAACTTTCTGCGCGCCGGATCCATTGACGGCAGTAAAGAGAGTCGTTGTTCGATTGACTCCCATTCGGGCAAGGGGTAAATCCGAACGCACTCACCGGTCAGGCTCGTGATATAAAAGTCCTTGCCGTGCTTCTCGTCGATCAGCCGCCGAAACTCCGTCGGCACTTTTAGGCGGCCTTTAACATCAATTCGTGCCGTGTAGTTTCCTCGCAGCATATTTTTGGCCTGACGAGAGAGCTTGGTGGGTGGCCTAAAGGAAAAGTGTTACTCATGATCGGTGTTGCTACGAGGTTGGACCCACTTCCGACCACTTTCGACCACCCGAGGCGGATACTACGTTCCTGTCCCAATCGTGTCAATAGGTAAGCCGTATGCGGGCGAACAGAAGGCGATCACATATCTTGCGTGTTTTGATCCGTGTTCTAAAACACGTATAGTCCCCGACCATATAAATGACATCGATTTTTCTGTTCGGCTTGCTCGCCGCCCTGGCTAATGTGGTCGGTGGCCTCGTACTGGTGAAGGCGGGCGCCCATCGGTGGGGCGAGCGGTCGTTGAAATACCTGGTGGCACTCGGCGCGGGCTTCATGCTCGCGGCCATCTTCATCGAAATTCTGCCGCAAACGATTGGCCTCTGGGCCAGAACGGCGGACGGCGAACCGGCCGCGGAGGCCGTAGTCCCTGCGATGACGCTCCTGCTCGCCGGTTATTTGTGCATTCAGTTCTTTGAGCACACACTCGCGCCGCACTTTCACTTCGGCGCTGAGACGCACCCCGAGTCGTTCATGAAGCCGTCCGCGGCCTATACCGCCGTCGGCGGACTGTGGATCCACACGTTCTTTGACGGCGTCTCGATCGCGTCGGCCTTTTTGATCAACTTTAAAGTCGGAATCCTGGTATTCATCGCGATCCTGCTGCACAAGATGCCGGAAGGTTTCACAGTCGCGTCGATCATGCTCGCTGCCGGTCGTTCCCCACGCGCGGCGCTACTTGCGACCGCCGCAATTGGCGCCGCAACTCTCGCCGGCGTGATCGCCATCGCCATTCTCGACGCGCGGATGAGCAATTCCGTCGGTTATGCGTTACCATTCTCCGCAGGCGTGACCCTGTACGTAGCCGCCAGCGACCTGATCCCCGAAGTCAATCACAAAGAAGAGCGAAACCCCACGGTCTCAATTGTCGTTTTTGGAGGGGTTGCACTTTTCTACCTGTTGCACAGGTTGTTCGAGGGATAGCCCAACAGTATTTATCATTGGTCATTGGACATCTGTCATTTGTCATTTTCGCGTTGTTAGCGAAGCACAAATGACAAATGAGCAATGACCAATGACCAATGAAAAATGTCGTTGGAGTTGCGCTTCAGAAAACCAGTTTCGACCCTGCGAGTTGGCCTCGGCCTTCTGGCTTTGCTCTTTGTTTTTGTGGTCCAGGCACAGGCGCAGATCAAACCGCGACCTCCGGTTCCCTTACCCACTCCGTTCACTCCTATTGTCGATTACGCAAATGTAATTGACGCCGGCACACGTCAGCGTCTCGAATCGATCTATCTCAACCTCAAAGACCGTGGAGGTGTCGTCTACTCAGTCCTGACAGTGCAGACAACTGGCGGACAAGAAATATTCGACTATTCACTCGCAGTCGCGCGCGGTTGGGGAATTGGACCAAAAGACGCAGAGAACCCAAGCTTCCTTCTCGTGGTCGCAATACAGGATCGAAAGGCCTTCGTGCAGGTGAGCCAGCATCTCGAGGCCGATCTTCCTGACGGACTTGTCGGCCGGATACAACGTGAACGTCTCGTGCCGGCATTCAGGCAAGGAGACTACAGCAAAGGGATTTTCGACACGGTCCAGGCGTATGTCGCGACGATCGCTGCGAAGCGCGGATTCAGTGTTGAGGGAATCGATCAGCGGTACGCGTACGAAGGTGGGGACGGGAAGATTGCTGTCACGCAGGACCGCGCGAACCGAGTCAGCTTGAGAACTGTTTGCTGCGGCATAGTTCTTGTAGTGTTCGTCGTCATTCTGATCGCCGGCGCATCGCGAGGCGGGCCTGGTGGACCCGGTGGACGTAGAAGACGTCGCGGCGGTTTTGGAGGCGGGGGACTGTTGGAAGCGCTTTTGTGGGGAAGCGTGCTCGGTAATTTATCGGGTGGGGGTCGAGGTTGGGGATCAAGTAGCGGCTGGGGCAGTAGCGGTGGCTTTGGTGGCGGCGGGTTCGGAGGCGGCGGCGGTGGCGGTTTTGGCGGTGGTTTTGGTGGTGGAGACAGTTTTGGTGGAGGTGGCGCGGGTAGCAGTTGGTAGCGGTCAGTTGTCAGTGGTCAGTTGTATAGCCACTTTCGTTACTGACTATTGACTACTGATAGCGGAGCACGACGATATGGCAGTTAAAAGTCCGGTGCGAGAAGCACTGCGAGAACTCGTAGACGATTTACGCGCGACGCACAAAGACAATCTCGCGTCCGTTGTGCTGTATGGTTCGGCGGCCGCCGGCGACGACGTCGAACCTCGTTCGGATTACAACCTGCTCATCGCACTGAATCGAATCACACCGGAGGATCTGCGTTTGGCCCAGGCGCCGATGCGTGAGTGGCAACGCTTGGGCCATCCGCTGCCGGTCTATTTCACTGTCGAGGAACTGTCTGACGCCGCAGACGTATTTCCGATTGAGTTTCATCAAATGGCCAACGCCCGCATTGTTCTTTTCGGTCATGACCCGTTCGAGTATGCGAAACTTTCGGACGCCAACCTCCGGCACCAGACCGAGTATGAGCTCCGCAGCAAGTTGATCCAACTGCGACGTCTTTATATCCCCGCTTCAGTTTCAGTTGAAAAGTTAAGCGACTTGATGACCGACAGTCTGTCGAGCTTTGCGGCGCTCTTTCGCGCCGTGTTGATGCTCTTCGGCAAAGAAGCGCCGGTTGCGAAACCCGACGTCGTCCGCGCCACAGCACAACTCTTGAAACTCGACTCGGCGCCTTTTGAAAGAGTTTTCGATCTTCGCAACGACGGGAATCTGCCGTCGTCGGAGAAAGCAGCCAACGATCTTTTCGCGGCATACATGTTTCAGATCGAACAAGTGGTGGAAGCGGTCGATGAACTTCGACCAGACAGAATAGACAAGATGGGAGATTTAAAAAGATGAGTCGAAGATTTGCGATCCTTATTGTTATTGCGGTGCTTGCGGTGCTTTCGTTGACCGCGAGTGGTTGCGGCTACAACACGCTGACCACGAAACATCAGAACGTGAAGGCGAAATGGGCCAACGTGGAAACGGACTTACAGCGCCGCGGCGACCTGCTTAACAACCTGGCCGAAGCGGCAAAGATGGCCGGCGTTCAGGAGCAGGAAGTTTTTGGCCGCATCGCGGAAGCTCGATCGCGTTTGCTGCAAGCCACGAGTCAGCCGCCGCAGGGTGAAGGAGGCGACCGGACACCCGAGCAGCGGCAAGCGATAATGGATGCGGACAACAGTTTCGGAGGCACAATTGGCAGGTTGCTGGTTTTGCAGGAAGCCTATCCGAATTTGAAGTCGAACGAGAATTTCTTGAACTTGCAGACGGAGGTCGCCGGCACCGAGAATCGTATCGCAACCGCGCGCAAGGACTACACCGCGGCTGCGCAGGACTACAACACAACGCGCTCGCGTTTTCCGACCGTGATCTCAGCAAAGCTTTTTGGTTTTAAAGAAGAGCCGTACTTCAGTGCCGAGGCCACCGCCCGTGAGGTCCCGCAGCTCAACTCGAATTCGCTGCGGCAAAACCCGACGAAGTGATTTAAAACCCGCGGGAGCTGCACATGGCGCAGTGGTCGCACGGCTTGCCGCCGGGTTCGAGGGTGCAGGTCTTTTCGTTCTGAAAGAAGTCGACCAGTTCGGAGACGGTCGCTTCTTCAACTCCAAATCGTTCCTGACTCGGATGGCTCGCGTTCACACCCGCGAGCCATGGCGAGTGAACTCGCGGTGCAGTAACCCTGGATTCAATTTGAATCAGTCGATTCTGTAATTCATTGAGCGTCGCACGCATCGCAGCCAGTTCGGAACCAATATCCGTGTTAACGCTCTGCGCCGGCGCACCACCGCCGACACGCCGCGCGATTCTTTCCGCCATCAATCTTGCCTGATCAGAACTCATAAGAGATCGATTCGATCCACTACGCCAACGATCGCGGAGTCGATCGCCGCGCCGGCTTTGCCTGTCGCAGCGGTCGAAGCGCTCCAACCTTCCTGAACGATCAAAACAGTGTCGCCCACACCTGCGTCAACCGAATCAAGCGCGAGAACAGAATAACTTGTGTCGTCACCTTCCGGCGTGATCTGCTGGCACAACATCACACGCGCATTTTCGTAGCGAAAGTTCTTTTGCGTCGCGACGACGTTTCCAACTACGCGAGCGAGAATCATTTTAACGCGTTACGTGCTGTTCTGAATCGACAATGCCCACGATCGTGCAATCTGTCGGTGTGTCTTCTCGTTTGAAAGGAAAACTCGCTTCCTTACCGCGACACCAAAACACCAACTCGCCAACACCTGCGCCAACTGCGTCGATCGCCACCATCGGTTTTCCATTCGGCTCGAGATCTTTATCGACCGTTTGCACGACAAGCAACTTGCGACCGTGCAACGAATCATTCTTCACGGTTGAAACTACAGTACCTATAACACGCGCAAGTTGCATCTTTTTGCTTTGTCAGTTGTCAGTAGTCCGTGGTCAGTGGCCTCATCAACTGAGAACGAACCACTGACAACGGACTACTGACAACTGACTACTGACTATTAACATCAACCGTATCGATCACGCCGACGATCGCCGCATCCACTGGAACGTCTTTCATTCCCTGCGCGAGCCGCGCGCTGGATCCCGCAACTACCAGCACTCGCTCATGAAAGCCCGCCCCAACTGTATCAACCGCGACCACGTATCCGGTGGTGTCGCTGCCGTCTACGTTGATCGGTCTGACGATCAGTAATTTCTTTCCGCTTAACCGTTCGTCCTTCTGACTCGCGACAACGGTACCAACGATGCGAGCGATGATCATGCTCTGTTATCGATTCATTCCAATCGGGAGACTCTCGTCGACGCTGCCATGCGGACGCGGAATCACGTGCACGCTCACCAGCTCGCCGACACGACGCGCAGCCGCGGCGCCCGCATCAGTCGCAGCCTTTACAGCGGCGACGTCGCCACGAACAATCGCCGTCACGAAACCGGCGCCAATCTTTTCGTAACCAATCAGCGTGACGTTCGCGGCCTTCACCATTGCGTCGGCCGCTTCGATCATCGCGACCAAACCTTTTGTCTCAACCATTCCGAGTGCTTCCTGCATTCAGATGCTCCTTTTGAGATCTCAGATCGCAGATCTGAGATCTAAGATTTATCATTAACTGCCTGGCTCAACAACTCAACCAACTCTTCGCGCGTCAGCGAGATCTTGCTTGAGCCGTTTTCCATGATTGGCTCACGCAGGTAACCGCACGCTTGGCCACGAGCCGATTCACCAAGATAACCAGCTTGTTCACGCACGTTGATTAACTTTTCAATAGCGTCGGGCGACAGATTACGCGAACCGCCGAGCATACGCGAGAGGATCGCGATCTTCGCCGTGTGTTCGAGCGTTTCCAAACGGTCCCACGCCTGCCACAGGTCCGCTCCGTAAGCGACTGCGCCATGATTCGCCATCAACAGCGCGTTGTGATGTTTCACGAGTGGCTGCATTGCTTCCGTTAACTCGTCGGTCGATGGTGTTCCATACGAGGCGAGCGGAACACAACCGAGCGTCAGGATCACTTCCGACAGGATCGGCTGATCGATCGGCAGCCCGGCGACGGCAAACGCGGTCCCGTGCGGCGGATGGGCGTGGCAAACGGCTTTGATGTCCGGCCGTTCGCGATAGATGAGCAAATGCATTGCGAGCTCGCTCGATGCGCGTCGATCGTTCAGCGGGCGGCCTTCGAGATCCGTCACGGCGAGGAGATCTTCGGTCATGCGTCCTTTGCAGGTCATCGTCGGCGTCGCGATGATCCGCCCGTCGTCGAGACGCACGCTCACGTTGCCGTCAGATGAAACGACGTAACTCCGCTCGTACATCAAGTGGCAAACGCGAATCAGATCTCGTTTGGTTGTTTGCTCATCCATGCTTGTTTTCTGGACAAAGGCTAATCAGTGTCCCGAACATTTCCCGCAAAGGCGCCAAGGCGCAAATTTTTTTCAAGTGTTTTCTTTGCGTCTTTGCGTCTTTGCGGGAAACCTCTGGTCCCCGGTTTCGAAGGTTGAGACAGAAAGTACGACAACGATTCCAACGAGGTCGTTAGATCGACAGTTTTGACTTTCACTCCACGCCTGGCGGTCAACGAAACGGGCGCGAAGTTGAGCACCGCTTTGATACCCGCAGATGTAACTTGATTGAGCACTCGTTGAGCAACCTTTGCGGGCACTGCGATAACCATCACGTCGATCGAGTTCTCACGTATCACCTTCGACATGTCTTCCACATCGTAAACGGCGAGTCTCGAATCGCCGAGGCGGCGGCCAATTTTTTGTCGATCGTTGTCGAATAGCGCCGTGACGGTGAAGTTTGATTTGCCAAACCCGTTGTAGTTCGCGAGGGCAGTTCCCAGTCTGCCGGCGCCGACGATGCCGACGCGATGCGGATTGTCGAGCCCCAGTATCTTCGTGATGTGATCGCGCAGGTCATCGACGTAGTAGCCGACGCCGCGCACGCCAAACTCGCCGAAGTAACCAAGATCTTTCCGAATCTGAGCGGAATTGAGATTAAACTGTGCGGCCAGCGCTTGCGAAGAAATTGTCTTGATCCCTGCTTCGTGGAGTGTGTTCAAGCAGCGCAAGTAAACACTCAAGCGGCTGGTTGTCAGTTCTGAGATTTTTTCAGACTTCATTCGCGGGAACCTGTCATGGTCAGTATAATACTCCGGCGCAAATGATTGCACACCTGAGCGGCACACTGCTTTCAAAGAACCCTAATTCCGTGATCGTTGACGTGTCAGGCGTCGGCTATGAAGTGAGCATTCCCGTATCAACCTTCTACGAACTGGAAGACACTGGAACGAACGTTAAACTTCGCATCTACACGCACGTAAAAGAAGATGCGCTGCAACTTTACGGCTTCAAGACCGCGCGCGAACGCGAGTTGTTCATAAACTTCATCTCCGTCAGCGGCATCGGTCCGAAGATCGGCATCGCGCTGCTCTCGGGCATGAGCGCAGATGAACTTATTGCTTCTATCAAAACGAACAATTTGGCGCGTCTCACGTTGATTCCCGGTGTCGGCAAGAGGACCGCGGAACGGTTGATCGTCGATCTCAGAGAAAAGATGACGGCGCTGTCGGCTGCGCAAGGTGAAGAAGCCACCGGTGTGCGTACCGAGACGGCCGACGCATCGATTGAAGATAGTGTGCGTTCGCAAGCACTTTCCGGATTGATGAACCTGGGTTATCAACGATCCGCCGCCGAAAAAGCAATCGACGCCGCACTCAGCGAAGGCGGCGACGTTTCCGTCGAATCTGTGTTGAAGCGGAGCCTGCGCAAACTGGGCTCTCGTCTAATTGGATAACGCAATGGTTACTGTCAGAGACGGTTCGCCCACCGATGAAGATCGCCAGTTAGATATGACGCTGCGTCCGAACCGTATCGAGGAGTACGTAGGGCAGCGGCAGATCAAAGAAAACCTGCGCGTCTACATGAAGGCGGCGCGACACCGTCGCGAAGCGCTCGATCACGTGTTGCTGACTGGACCACCGGGTCTCGGCAAAACCACGCTTGCAAACATCATCGCTAACGAAATGGGCGCCGAACTTAAATCGACAGCCGGTCCCGCGATTGAAAAAGCCGGCGACATCGCCGCCCTGCTTACCAACCTTCAGGAAGGCGACGTCCTCTTCATCGACGAGATCCATCGTCTGCTGCCGGCGTTGGAAGAAAAGCTTTACCCGGCGATGGAAGACTATCAACTCGATCTGTTGATCGGTCAGGGCGCCGCGGCCCGTTCCATCAAACTCGAAATTCCCAAGTTCACTTTAATTGGCGCGACAACGCGTGCCGGTCTGATCACTGCTCCCCTGCGTGGACGCTTCGGCATCGTTTTCCATCTGGACTTCTACCCGCACGAAGATCTCGAGATCATCTGCAAACGCTCCGCTGAGATTCTCGGCGTTGAGATCCACGACGATGGCGCACGCGAAATTGCGCGTCGCGCGCGCGGAACGCCGCGCATTGTTAATCGACTCCTGCGTCGCGTGCGCGACTACGCGGAAGTCGATTACGACGGACGCATCACGCAAGCGGTCGCGAGTGACGCGTTGAACCGGATGGAAGTCGATACTTACGGTCTCGACGAGATGGACCGAAAACTATTACTGACGATTATCGAGAAGTTCGGTGGTGGACCAGTCGGCCTCGGAACGATTTCCGCGTCCATACACGAAGAGAAAGACTCGATCGAAGAGATCATCGAACCGTACCTGATCCAGATCGGATTTCTGGACCGCACGCCGCGCGGACGCCTCGCGACGCCGTTGGCTTATCAGCATTTCGGAATCAACACCCCCGGCTCACAAAGACCCAGTCTGTTCGATCCCCGCTAGTTGGGCCGAGCGTCATTTCCCATGAAGGGCTTCAAATTCTTTTCGCGGCATTCATACGGCGTTCGCAACGTCTCGCCGTGGAGTTCGATGCTCGGTCGCGCCTTGCACCAGTTTCACGAAAACGATCTGTTCACGTCGGCGGCCGCGATGAGTTATTTCGGGTTGATGGCCCTCTTTCCGGCGTTGCTCTTGTTATTTGCAATCAGCAACAAGTTGGCCGCGGGTAGTCAAATGCTCGCGCAAGCAGTCGACGTCTATCCCGGATCAGCGAAGTTTTTGCGCAATACGGTCGAAGCGTTTTCGGAGATCGGGGTCAGCGCCCTTATTACGTGTGTCGTGCTGGTTCTTTGGGCCGGCTCGTGGGTTTTTGCAGTCGTTGAGCGCGCGGTCAACCGAATCTGGGGGACGGTGTCACGCACCTTCCTGCATGGACGTGCATTGACGATCGGAATGGTTGGTCTCGTTGGATTGTTACTGTCGGTATCGGTGTTGATTACTTCAGCGCTGGTGGCGTTCCGTGGATTGGCGAGCAGATTCTCGCCGCGGCAGATCGAACGCTACACGTTGCTGGCGTCAGCCGGCAGTGTCTTTTGGCAAGTCATCTTCTTCATTGCCAGCTACGCGGTTACGGTCGCGCTCTTTGTGCTGGTCTATCGTTTCATGCCGCGGGCGGAAGTGACATTGCGAGACACGATACCCGGCGCCTTTCTCGCGGGGCTGCTGTGGGAAATCGCGAAGTACATCTTTGCCTGGAGTCTCGGTTACTTTCACTACGATCAGATTTATGGATCGGTCGGCGCGGTGGTGGCAGTGCTGACGTGGAGTTACGTATCGAGTTTGATTCTGCTCCTCGGGGCGCAGATGACAGCAGTGTTTCACTACGAACACCCGTCGTAAATGCACATCTCCGAATTTGACTACGAACTTCCCGAGGAACTCATCGCCCAGCAGCCTCTCGCGCGACGCGACGCCTCGCGAATGCTCGTTCTGGACCGCAAGGAACAAACGTGGTCTGACTCAAACTTCCAACACTTTCCTGAACATCTGCAATCGAACGACGTCGTCGTTGTAAACAATTCTCGCGTTATTCCGGCAAGACTGAGCGGTCATCGAGCTGAAACTGGAGGCGCAGTTGAGATCTTTCTCGTTCGTCAAATTGAAGAACGAATTTGGGAGGCGTTGGTTCGCCCCGGCGGAAGGCTAAAACAAGGCGCAACGGTCGTGTTTGGTGATGGAAGACTGACCGCGGAATTACTCGATGAACCGGGCCACGAACTTCGCCGCGTGCGTTTTGAGTGTGATGGTCGTTTCGAGAATGTTCTCGCGGAGCTTGGCTCGACACCACTGCCGCCCTACATCAAACGTCCTACCGGCAACTCGCCTTCGGATCGCGAACGCTATCAAACCGTCTATTCAAAATCGCCCGGCGCCATCGCGGCCCCGACTGCTGGTCTGCACTTCACTGACGCGATTCTCGAACGGGTCGGTACCGTTTCATCAGTCGCCGAAATCACGCTTCACGTCGGCTACGGAACGTTCGAACCGGTACGCGTCGACGACGTGGACCAACACTCGGTCAGTAGCGAGCGCTTCACAATCTCCAGCGAAGCCGCCGAAAAGATCAACGACGCGCGGTCGAAGGGCGGACGCGTAATCGTGGTCGGCACGACCACGATGCGAGCGCTCGAATCTTCCGCAACCGAGTCAGGCCGTATGAAGGCAACGACCGGCGAAGCGAGTCTCACAATCAAGCCAGGCTATCGTTTCCAGGTCGCGGGCGCACTGCTCACAAACTTCCATCTCCCGCGCTCTTCCCTGCTCGTACTCGTCAGCGCTTTCGCCGGACGCGAACTCGTCCTGCGCGCCTACCAGCACGCCGTCCAGGAGCGTTATCGCTTCTACAGTTACGGCGATTGCATGTTAATACTATAGGCAGTTAAAAACGCGGATGGTAAACTAGCCACGAAGTAAAGTTATGGCCGTACTAAAGAAATTTCGCTCCCGCTGGCTGTCACAATCCGAGGCGCCCTACGAGCCCGAAAAGAAAGCGAAGACTGCCACGCCTTCGTGGGGAATGAGCTACGACATCCGGCCGCTTACCATTTCTCAACTCGAGGAGTGCTGGAGGCTCGATCAACGCTGCTTCATCGACGGCGAGGCTTACAGTAAGGAGACTTTCGACTACTTGTTGACCGCTCCGGAATCGGTTTCGTACCGCGCGGTGACTTCCGGCGGCGTGATGGCGGGCTTCGTGATAGGCCTCGTCGAACCCGATCGCACCGGACACGTCACCACCGTCGGCGTTGCGCCCGAACATCGGCGGCGCAATCTCGCCAAGCGACTGATGCACGAAGTTGAAGAAGCTTTTCGGAAGCGAAACGTGAGGCTTGTGCGGCTGGAAGTCAGAACACTAAACACACCGGCCCAGAAACTCTACGAAAGTCTTGGCTACACCATTTCTCAAACACTTCCCAAGTACTATTCAAATGGCGGCGACGGGCTTTTGATGCTCAAGTCGCTTGACTAGTAGCCACAAAAAGGCACAAAAGGCACAAAACATTCAGCGAGTAAGTGAGTCTCACACTCTGGAATAATTTTGTGCCTTTTGTGAGTTTTTGTGGCTACCCTTTACGTAACTCAGTTAAAACTTGTTTCGCAACGGCCTTCAAGGTGTCGAATACTCCGACGCCAGTTGACGCCACTGCTTCAACCACAGGCTCATTTTTTCTCTGCAACTCCGTCGCCAGATCCTCAACCGGGATAATGTTGCCGAGATCTCGTTTGTTGAGCTGAAGCACGTACGGAATCTTCATCAGGTCGTAACCCTGCGATTGCAGGTTTTCTTCGAGGTTGTACAGCGACTCGATATTCGCATCCATGCGCTCTTCCTGCGAGTCGGCCACAAACACCACGCCATCCACGCCCTTCAAAATCAGTTTGCGCGACGCGTCATAGAACACCTGACCGGGCACGGTGTAAAGGTGAAACCGCGTCTTGAACCCGCGGACAGTACCCAACTCGAGTGGCATAAAGTCGAAGAACAGCGTGCGGTCAGTTTCAGTCGCCAGACTGATCAACTTACCGCGCGCCTGCGGCGCAGTCGAGTCGAAGATGTACTGCAAATTCGTCGTCTTACCACACAGACCTGGGCCGTAGTAGACGATCTTGCAGTTGATTTCTCGGGAAGCGTAGTTAATAAAGGTCATAGCGCGTGCCGTTAGCTAAAGAGACTGTCGATGTCCTCGTCCGTAATTTCGGCAAAGGGTGAATCGTCGTCGTAATCTCCAGCCGCGATCTCGTCAAACATCGTCGCGAGCTGGTGGGAGACTTGCTTACTTCGCAATTTGACCAGACCGAGGCTGGAACGCTCGTCAAAAACAATCACCAGCAGGAGCCTGCCAATCACGGAGATGTGAATGCTCTCTTTCTCCCCCTCGTGGGAGAGCGTCGGGAATTCCTTCTCGCCGATGAGCTGCGCCATTCCTCCGGTAGCGGCAACGTTGCCTGCTGCGAGAGACGCCAGACTGGTTGTGTCAAGATTTCCCACTTCCCCCTGGGAAGCGATCTCCTGACCATCTTTATCCACCAGAAAGACCACCTTGGCCGACGAATCCATCCGGAGCCGGGCCAGGACGGCTTTTATCTGATGGTATTGCTGCTCGCGCAACAGGATTGGTTCTGCCATTATGCGACTCGTTGTTGAAGACCGGGCGGGATTGCTACCTGGAGAGTTAACCTGAAAGCGCCTGCTTCGCTATCGCAAATTTCGGAACTAAAGAGGTTACTTATTCGGTTGGGGCTAAGTACTGAGGTGCTGTCGACCTCCATAAGCCAAACGCACTTTAACATAGCCAACAATGTGCATCAAGTGTTTTTCTTTGTTTGTACATTTGTCGAATTGGACCGCGTTTGTGACCTTAAAGCACCCGCAAATACTTGTGTTCGTTGATTTAGGGGCGAAGCTGTGGTAAGCTGCGGGCGATTCCAGCGGCTGCTTGCTATTAGGTGAGCAGCCTTTTGAGATTCCACCCATGAGTAGCAGTCTTACAAAAGGCTTGCGACGGTCCCCTACACGTTCAAAGGCAAAAAAAGCTGCGGCAAAAACCGCGAAGCGCGCTGTTAAAGCGAAGCGAGCTGCGGCAAAACCTAAAGCCAAACGTGCCAGTGCCGCCAAGCCAGCCGCCGCCCGAAAAGCAACCGCGCGGAAAACCGCGGCCAAGCCTAAGGCAGTGGCGAAAGCCCGAAGACCGGCGCCGAAACCAGCGGCCCGCAAGACTGCGGCTAAGAAGGTTGTGGCTTCGAGAGTCAAAAAGACTCAGAAGCTCGCAGCCGTCAGAGCAGTTAGACCCACGCAAACAGCTCCGCCTCCGCCTCGGCAACCCACGATGGATGAGTCGGCTGCGCTCGTGGCTTTCGAACGTGCACATAAAGAGTTTGTCCGAGGACGGTTTGCTGAAGCTCGCAACCAGTTCCGGATCCTCGTGGACAAGTATTCGCAGGTGTCGGAAGTCGCCGCCCGCGCGCGTACGTACCTGGCGATCGCGGAATCACGGCTACGCACGGAAAGCATGCTGCCGCGAGATGCTGACTCGCTTTACGATCGCGGAGTCATTGAACTAAACCGGGGCGAATATGTAGCTGCCCAGGAGATGTTCGAACGAGCACTCAAGCGTGAACCAGAAGCGGCGCACATTCACTACGGCCTGGCCGCTACCCGCGCGCGTCTGGGTTCCATCGACCTCGCGCTCGAGTCGCTGCAACGCGCGCTTGCCATTCAACCGAATCTTCGCGTGCGTGCTCAACACGATCACGACCTGAACCCCCTTCGTAACGATCCTGACTTCGATCGTCTCATTTTCAGTAATCCTTCCTAAAAACGGTAATATATCCCTGCGTTCCCTGATCCGCGTTAACGGGAGTTTGATTTGCGAACAATCATAGGTGGTCAAAAACTCGTAGCCATCGGCGGCGGCACCGGGCTATCGACAATGCTCGCCGGTCTCAAACAGCTAGTTGGCACGCAGTTAGTCGACTCGCCTGATGATGAGTTCTGGATCGAAACGCTCTCAGCTATCGTCACTGTGTCAGATGACGGCGGCAGTTCCGGCAGGCTGCGCGACGAGTTGCAAATGCTTCCCCCGGGCGACATCCGCAATTGCATGATCGCGCTTTCTGAAGACGCGAACCTGATCTCGCGTCTCTTCCGTCATCGTTTTCGAGGTGACGGCGAACTCGGCGGGCACAGTTTCGGGAACCTTTTTCTGGCGGCGCTGACGGAGATTTATGGGTTCTCCGAAGCGATCCGGCTCTCGTCGGAAGTTATCGCGAGTAAAGGTCACATCTATCCGGCGACGCTTAGCGACGTACGTTTGGCGGCGGAGCTGGAAGACGGTTCGGTTGTTCGCGGCGAGACGCAGATCTCGGCGTCGAAAGTCCCGATTCGTCGCTTGCATCTTGAACCGGAAGAGTGCCTGCCGCTGCCACAGGCGCTGACCGCGATTCGCGCCGCGGACATCATCACGGTCGGTCCTGGTTCGCTTTACACGAGCATCCTTCCGAACCTGCTGGTGGCGAAAGTGGCCCGCGTCATCGGTCAGAGTTCGGCCACGAAGATTTTTATAAGCAACTTGATGACGCAACCTGGCGAGACTGACGGTTATAGCGCGCGCGAGCATCTCGAAGCAGTGAGGAAGTACGCGCCGGAAATTCATTTCGATTTCGTCGTCGTCAACAACCGCCGCATCAGCGACGAGCAAGCCGAACGTTACGCCGCCGAGGGCGCTTACCAGATCGGCATCGACGATCCGATTGATGATGCGCTCGATCAAGCCACCGAGGTCATGCGTGGTGATCTGCTTGATGACGGCGAGAAGGTGCGTCATCACTCAGACCGTCTCGCACAAGTAGTGCTGAACTGCCGCCGGCAAGCGCTGTCGCATGCGACAGTCGCCGTATGAATCCGCCTTCGGAGAATTTCTTTTTGACCAACAACGACAAACTGAGTGTAGTGATTCTCGCGGCTGGACTAGGGACGAGAATGAAGTCGCGGCGCGCAAAGGTGCTGCACGAACTTGGCGGGTCACCGCTGATTACGCACGTTGTTAGAACGGCCCAGCAACTGGATCCGCAGACGATTCTGGTTGTCGTCGGGCATCAGGCGGAAGAAGTCGAAAAGGCTGTACTTGACGCGGTTGGCGATCTGGCGAGTTTCGTTGTCCAGGCGAAACAGCGAGGCACTGGCGATGCGGTCGAATCGGCGCGTGGGTTGCTTGAAAACTCCGATTCGTTGTTGCTCGTGCTCTCAGGTGATGTGCCGCTAATTCGCAAGGAAACACTGCAAAAGTTGATCGCGCATCATCGCGAGAATCATGCGGATTGTACGATCCTGAGCGTCGAGCTTCAGAACCCGACAGGTTACGGACGCATGGTCCGCAACGACGACGGTTCCTTCGCTCGCATTGTCGAGCACAAAGACGCAACCACGGATCAGAAGCAAATACGAGAGATCAATAGTGGAATTTATTGCTTTGAAGCGGGTGACCTGTTCCAGGCGCTGCGGCGCGTCCAGCCCGTAAACGAACAGGGCGAGTATTACCTAACGGATGTTGCCGAGATCATTCTGTCGCTGGGCGGCACGGTTAGCGTCTATCTTCACGACGATCCGCGGGAAGTCTCGGGCATCAACACCCGCGCCGAGCTGGCCGAGTTTGAGAACCTGGTCCGTCGCAACACGATTCGACGTCTCATGATCGAAACAGGCGTAACGTTTATCGATCCGTCGCACGCCTACATCGGTCCGGAAGTTCAGGTCGGCCAGGACTGCATCATCTACCCGGACGTCGCGATAGAAGGAAAGTCAATAATCGGCAACGAATGTGTGATTCGTTCCGGAGTGCGCATCACCAATTCGCGTCTTGGAGACGAGGTGACTGTTAAGGATCATTCGATCATCGTCGACTCCGAAATCGGTTCTAACTGTTCCGTCGGGCCGTTTGCTCATCTCCGCATGAACGCCACTCTCGAAGACAAAGCCTCGGTCGGGAATTTCGTTGAAGTGAAGAAGTCGCTGCTGAAACGTGGCACGAAGGCAATGCATCTGACGTATTTGGGCGACGCGACGATCGGCGAACGGACAAACATCGGCGCCGGCACCGTCACGTGCAACTACGACGGCAAGAACAAGCACGAAACGATTATCGAAGAGGATGTTAAGATCGGCTCGGATACGATGCTCGTTGCGCCGGTGCGAGTTGGTGCGCGATCGATGACGGGCGCCGGATCCGTGGTTACAAAAGATGTACCCCCTGATTCGCTGGTCGCCGGTGTTCCAGCGGAAGTTAAGAAGAAGCTAAAGTAAATTTGAATAATCCGTGTCCAAACACGGATTTAAGGAAAATGCATGTGTGGAATTGTTGGTTATGTAGGTAACAAACAGGTCGTACCGCTGATCATCGACGGCCTGCGAAAGCTCGAGTATCGCGGTTACGACTCTGCCGGTATCGCGGTGGTCAACGAAGGTCACGAGCTCGAGATACGTCGTGCCGAAGGCAAACTGCGCAACCTGGAAGAGACGATCCGGCTTAACCCGCTTGATGGCACTTACGGCATCGGCCACACGCGCTGGGCCACGCACGGACGCCCCACGGAAGAGAACGCCCACCCCCATCGCGATTGCACCGGCCGCGTCGTCGTCGTTCACAACGGCATTATCGAAAACTACCTGCAACTGAAAGAGCGTCTGCGTCACACCGATCACCGCTTCGTCACTGAAACCGATACCGAAATCATCGCGCACCTGATCGAAGAGCACCTGCGTCAACAAAAGACTTTCGAAGAAGCCGTCCGCGCGGCGGTGGTTGAGTTGCGCGGCATATTCGCGCTTGCCATCATCAACGCCGATGAGCCGGACACGATCATCGCGGTACGTCAGGGCCCGCCGGTCGTTATCGGCCTCGGCGATCGCGAGTTCTTTGTTGCTTCTGATATTCCACCGATCCTGCATCACACACGCGACGTCTTTTTCCTCGGCGACGGCGAGCTCGCCATCATCAACAAAGACGCCGTCCGCGTCATCGACTTTGAGGGCAACACGGTCCAACCGTCGATTCAGCGCATCACGTGGGATCCGATCATGGCGGAAAAAGGCGGCTTCAAGCATTTCATGCTCAAGGAGATCTACGAGCAGCCGCGCGCCGTCCGCGACACGGTCCAGGGTCGCATCTCGCTCGACACCGGACGCGTGTTTCTCGACGAGATGGCCAATATCACCGAGTCAGATTTCAAGCGCTTCACGTCGATCAAAATCGCGGCGTGTGGCACGTCGTGGCATGCGGGACTCGCGGGCAAGTACATGATCGAACAACTCGCACGCGTGCCGGTAGACGTCGACTACGCTTCCGAGTTTCGTTATCGCGATCCGGTGATGGACGAGAAGACGTTGCTGCTGGTCATCTCTCAGTCTGGCGAAACAGCCGACACGATCGCCGCGCTTCGCGAAGCAAAAGAGCTCGGCGCGCGCGTGCTGGCGATCTGTAACGTGCAGGGTTCGATGATCGTTCGAGAAGCTGATGGCACGATTCTGACTCACGCTGGTCCGGAGATCGGCGTTGCGTCGACCAAGGCGTTTACGAGTCAGATGATAGCGCTCTACTTGCTCGGGTTGTATCTCGGACAGCTGCGCGGCGCGTTGACGGAAGACGAAGCGCGTTTTCACGCGCAGGAGTTAGCGGAGTTGCCGGTCAAACTCGAACACCTGTTAAACGATTCAGACGGTATCGAGGAGCTTTCGAAAGAGTTTTTCCGCTCGACTGACTTTCTCTACCTTGGCCGCGGCATCAACTTCCCGGTCGCACTCGAGGGCGCGTTGAAGTTGAAGGAGATCTCTTACATTCACGCTGAGGGTTATCCCGCAGGCGAAATGAAGCATGGTCCAAACGCGCTGATCGATGAACGTCTTCCGGTGCTGTTTATCAATACTCGTGAAGAAGGTAATCGTGCTTCAGAGTTGCGTTACGAAAAGACGCACTCGAACATCGTCGAGGTAAAAGCGCGGGAAGGTATCGTCATTTCGGTGCTGACTGAAGGCGACACGATGTCGTCAGAAGAATCGGACCATGTGATCGAGATACCGCCTTCGAGCGATTTGCTGTCGCCGATCCTTTCAATCATTCCGTTGCAGTTACTCGCGTATCACATTGCGGTGCGGCGTGGCTGCGACGTGGACCAACCGCGCAACCTAGCGAAGTCAGTGACAGTTGAATAATCCGGCTTGTTTCGTGGCAGTAACTACGAAGTGCTTCTCACGCTTGATCTGAACCTGACCAAACCCGGCCGCCCCTAATGCCCGCGTTATGCCTGTGCCCGCCTGCCAGGTCTCGTAGCGATTTGGATTGCCCGGCCAGTGCCATTGCCTTCCGACTGTGTTGAGCGTCAGACCGTTGACCATCACCCACAATCGATAAAGACTGGCTTTCACCTGCAAGCGGGCGATGTTGGTGCCCAACTCTTTCGCCGTCATGCTGAACGGGTGAAGCACGAGCCAGAGATCGCCTCCGACGTCCGTGACGCGCGAGATTTCCGATAACGCTCGCGCGATGTGCATATAAGGAAGCGCGACGCGACAAATGACCAAATCAAATGCTTCGTGGTTGAAGGGCAGCGCCTCGCCGCGGCCTTCGACGAACTGAATAGACGGAGTGAATTGTTTTCCAAGTGCGAGCGCCGCGTGATCGAGATCGAGACCGACCGCGGTTACGCCCTCCCGAAGATTGCTTCCAATCAGCGTTTGCCCTGCGCCGCAGCCGATGTCGAGAATACGCCGATGCCGCTCTTCGACGACGGGCATAACACGTCGCGAATCACTCGGATCGGTTGCAATCGAGAGTTCTAACCGGTGGTAATCTGAGATTTCGCGAGACATCGCTAGAGTCTACCGCGCTTCTCAGGTCGAAAAGAAGAACCTGTTGCAGAATAGTGATTTATCGATGGTCCCCTCGGGGCAAACGGGTGCGGCACTGCTTCCCCGTGCGTGCCTCCCACGTTGCCCCGTTTGCCCCCCGCCAATCACATAACGCGTAACGACGAGACAAAAAGGGTCGCACTTTTTTCATCCGGATTTGCGTTCGCGATCGATGAGTTTTTGTTTACGTTCAAGTCCCCACCGGTAACCGCCAAGGCTTTGATCTTCGCGCACAACACGATGACACGGAATCACGAGGGCGACGGGGTTAGTCGCACAAGCGCGCCCGACAGCACGCACCGCGCCCGGTTTGCCTAACGCCTTCGCAACTTCGCCGTACGAAACTGTTTGACCATACGGAATCGCGCGCAACTGCTCCCACACCTGACGCTGAAACGCGGTGGCGCGAATGTCGAGCGGCAGATCGAGTTGCGGTTCTTTGTTTGTTAGATGATTCAGGATCTTTTTAACTGGTTCGCGCAAAGCTGAATCGTTGCGAAGAATCGTCGCTGCCGGAAACTCCCCGCGCAGATCCTTCTCAAGCGCCGCATCGGTGTCGCCCATGCGCACGGCGCACACGCCTCGTTGCGTTACAGCAACCAGAAGTCGTCCCAACGGCGACGCGACGATCGTGTAGTTGATGTTTATTCCGGCTCCGCCGCGGCCGTACGTCGCCGGCGTCATGCCGAGTTCTTCGGGAGCGTGCTCGTAAAGTCTGCTGCTCGAGTTGAATCCTGATTCGTAAAGCGCTTGTGTCACTGGTTCTCCTTCGCGGACGAGCGTCTTGAAGTTGCCGAATCGTCGCGCCGTCTGGTACTGGCGGGGACTGATTCCCATGATTCGTTTGAACGTGCGTTGCAAGTGAAAACTGCTGACACCCGCGTCCGCTGCGAGATCTGCAAGTTTCACTGTCTCAGTCTGATTCGCGTCCAGAATCCGGCAGACCCGCTGCACCATCACGATCCCCGAATCGACAACGTTCGTTCGTTGCGGCTCGCATCGCAAACACGCGCGAAAGCCTGCCCGCTCCGCAGCGTCGGGCACGTCGAAGAATGTTACGTTCTCGCGACGCGGCCGTCGCGACGGGCACGACGGGCGGCAGTAAATCTTTGTCGAGCTGACTGCGAACACAAACTGCCCATCAAACCGCGAATCTTTCGCGGCTACTGCTTTCCACTTTCGCTCCTCGGTTTTCATCACGCGATTATCGTAAACCAGCTTGAATTCACGATCTATCTGGTTCTTGCTATCAAACTACAGCCTCATTTCGTTTACTTCAATCTGTGTGCTTAAATGCAAAAACAAAACTCGTGGATTCGGAATTTCTATCACAACTGAACGAACAGCAGCGCGAAGCCGTGCTCGCTACCGAGGGGCCGCTCCTGATCCTCGCCGGAGCAGGTTCCGGCAAGACGCGCGTGATCGCGCATCGCATCGCTTACCTAATCGCGGAAAAGCAGGTTCCGACCTGGAACATTCTCGCCGTTACGTTTACAAACAAAGCAGCCGACGAGATGCGACAGCGCGTGCAACGACTGCTACACGCGCGCAACGATTCGAGCCTGCCGTTGGTGTCGACGTTCCATAGTTTGTGCGTGCGTATACTTCGTCAGGACATCGAAAAACTAAACGACAAATACACGCGCAGGTTTACGATTTATGATGCCGACGACTCCCTGCGTTTGATTCGCCAATGCATTAAGGATCTGGGTTACGAAGAGAAGTCGCTCGCGCAACGTTCCGTGCAGTCAGCGATAAGTGCGGCCAAGAATCGCGGTGAGGATACGAAGGCATTTGCAGCGCGAGCGGAGTACGGCGACGAACGCCGCGCCGCGATCGCACGCGTCTATCAGACTTACGAAGACCGCCTGCACGCGAACAACGCGCTCGACTTCGACGATCTGCTAATCAAAACTGTCCGACTGCTGCGCAACGTTCCCGAGATCCGCGAGAAGTACAACAACAAGTTTCGCTACATCCTCGTCGACGAATACCAGGATACGAACACGCTACAGTTCGATCTAATCAGTCTAATCACGCAAAAACAGCAGAACGTTGCCGTGGTCGGCGACGAAGACCAGTCGATCTACAAGTGGCGCGGCGCGGACATCAGCAACATCCTCAATTTCGAAGTCCACTTTCCGCGAACGAAGATTATCCGGCTTGAACAGAACTACCGTTCGACGCAAACAATTCTTGACATAGCGGGCGCGGTGGTGAAAAACAACCGCCAACGCAAAGGTAAGACCCTTTGGACTTCTAATCCTCGTGGCGGACGCGTTGGTTATTACCAGGCTTACGACGCGGAAGCGGAAGCACGCTGGATTGTTGGAAAGATCCTCGAACATCGCCGCGACGAATTCGACTTGCGCGCGGCCGTTCTTTACCGCACCAACTCGCAATCGCGCGTGTTTGAAGAAGCGATGCGTCGCGCCAGTCTTCAGTACAACATTCTTGGCGGTTTCAGTTTCTACGAGCGCATGGAAGTGCGCGACATCATCGCGTATCTCAAACTCGCGTTGAATCCGAATGACTCGATCGCGCTCGATCGCGTAATCAACAGTCCGCCGCGTGGCATCGGCCGCACGACGATGGAGGAGATCGAGCGACGGCAGAAAGACGCCGGTCTGTCGCTGTGGGAGACGATCGCGCTCGTCATCGAGAATCCCGAAAAGTTGAGCTCACGTGCCATCAACGCGCTGCGGAACTTCCGCAACATCCTCACACGTCTTGGCGAGATGGCGACGAATGAAAACACCGAATCCACCTCGCCTGTGTCTGACGTAGTCCGCGCCGCACTCGTCGAGACGGGATATGACTACTGGCTGCAATCCGAAAAGACGGAAGAAGCCGAGGGACGTCGGGAGAATCTGGAAGAACTCGTCAACGCCGCCGTCGACTATGACGACCAGGGTATCGATGGACTGCGCGAGTTTATCGATCACTCAGCCCTGGTTTCCGATCAGGACGACTACAAACGCGACGCTCCCGTGACGCTTATGACGGTCCACTCCGCGAAAGGCCTCGAGTTTCCGCTTGTGTTTATCGTCGGACTCGAAGACGGCTTGTTCCCGCATTCACGCTCCGCCGCCGATCCGGAAGATCTCGAAGAAGAACGCCGGCTCGCTTACGTTGCGATGACGCGCGCCGAACGATATCTCTACGTGACGCACGCAATGAAGCGGCGCGTTTACGGTGAAGAGATCGCATCGGAGCCGTCGCAGTTTTTGAACGAGATGCCCGGGGAGTTGTTGGAAGATCTTTCACTCGGCAAGTCCTGGTTGTATTTCAGGCGTGAGGCTGATGCGATCGAGATAGAACCACCGGACGAACCGCGTCGCGAGAAGAAAAAGTATATTGGCAAGACTTACAACAGCGTCGATTCGATTGAAGCGTTCTTCAAACAACGCAACCAGCAGTTGGGCCAGGCGCCGGCAGCCAAACCGAAGCCGTCGCCCGCTTCCGCTTCATCGTCGTCCGGCGAATTCAAGCCTGGCTCATACGTGAAGCACTCCAAATACGGCCGTGGCCTCGTGCTCCGGCGCGAAGGCGCGGGCGAGGCCACTAAACTCACCGTAAGTTTTCCCGGCTATGGCCAGAAGAAGTTGGTCGAGAAGTACGCCGGTTTGGAAAAGGCCTGACTATTTGTCATTGGTCATTTTCCATTTCTCATTTTGCCATTTTAGGAATGTCGTCACATCGCGCTTCCTAAATGACAAATGAAAAACGTCAAATGATATATGACCAATGACAGCGGCCGCCCGTTGTAACTACCGAACAGATACCTGATTGTTGGTTAGCTCCGTCGCGATGTGATTCGCGTCGAAGACCTTCTTCAGAATTTCCAACATTCCTCTCGAATCAACCGAAATCGCTCGATTGACTGACCCGTCGTAAATATAGTCGCCGACGAGCGATTGAATGTTGCCGTCGAAGATTAAACCAACCAACTCGCCATTCTGATTGATCGTCGGCGAACCGGAGTTACCGCCGATGATGTCGTTCGTCGAAACGAAATTAAACGGCGTGTTCAGGTTAAGCGCCGACTTCTTCTCCATCCAACGTTGCGGCAGGACCCACGGGAACTGCTGTTTGTGTTCATCGGCGCGTGCGAACAGGCCACCGAGCGTGGTGAACGGCGCGACCTTCTTCCCATTCTCCGTGTACCCCTGAACCGAGCCGTAAGACAGACGCAGCGTGAAAGTCGCGTCCGGATAAAGCTTCGTGCCTTCGATGTCGAACAATGCGCGCGCGATCTTCGCGTAATTCGCACGTTCCACACCCAGCACTTCGCCCTCGTAGCGTTTGCGTGATTCACGGGCCTTCGCGTCGATCGTGCGGGCCACGACAATCATCGGATCAGTCGACTCGTCAATCGCTTTGCGTCCGCCGGCGGCGACCTGCTTGCGATAAGCGACGTCTTTCAACTTCGTCCCGGTGATCATTTCGGTAGCGCGCTCTTCGGGACTCTTGCCGTTGAGCACTTGTTTCACCAGCGCGTGATCGGCGCCCAGGAGTTCGACCATGAAAGCGAGCGAATCCGCGAGTTTCAGTTTCTCGAAGTCATCATGAATCGGAGCCGGTGAATACAGCGCCAACTCCAAAGACGCACGACGAGCATCGGTGTACTCAGTCAACCGCTCGGCGTTTGGCTTTTCGTTCTCGGTCGCGAGGCGAACGAGAGCGCGCGCAAAGCCGAAATAAGTGGTGTTGAAACCAGCAGCCTGGTCGAAGGCGCGCCGTTCGCGGATGTAAGTCGGATAGGTCGTGTGGGCTGTGCCAATCGCTTCCCACGCACCGCCGTACATTTTCTGGCGTTCCGGATTGTCAGACACTGACTTGCGCAATGCTGCTTCGGCCTTCGACTTGCGAGCCATCAAGTCGCGGTCTTTCAACCCTGCGAGCCGGCCACGATAAACTTTCAAACTGTTCTGAACGCTGTTCAGTTCGTTTTGCGCCTGACGCGTTTGCTCCTCGCCCATCGCCATGTATTTCTTCAACATCGCTTCCTGCCGTTCGAGCAAGCGAATGATAATCGGAATGCTCGTCTCGCGCAGTTCTTCGAGATGGGCCACGGTGTTTAGACGAGACGTCGAACCAGGATGGCCGGTAACAAAAACGAGACCGCCTTCCTTTGGTCCAGCTGTGGACCACTTGAAATAGTTTTCCGGTCGGACCGGTTGATCGTTTTCATAAACACGGACCAGTGCCATGTCGATGTTGAAGCGTGGGAAGTTGAAGTTGTCAGGATCCCCGCCAAAGAACGCGGCCTGGAATTCAGGAACGAACACGAGACGGGTATCGGTGTATTTCTTGTAGCGATAGAGATGGTATTGACCGCCCTGGTACAGCGTCACCACGTCCGAACGAAGTCCGGTCGCTTTCAGTGATTCCGCTTCAATCGCGGAGCTTGCCGTGCGGCGTGCAGTAAACGCGTCCGCATCACTCATGCCGGCTTTGACCGCCTCATTCACGCGCGTGGTCACATCTTCAATGCTCATCAGAACATTAAGTTCGAGACCGGGAAGTTTGATCTCGTCGGCTCGCGTCTTCGCGACAAATCCGAGCTTCGCGTAGTCCTTTTCCGGCGTGCTAACGTCGGTGACGAGGTCTTCGACGATGTGATAGTTCGTCAACACCAAACCACTGGAAGAAACGAACGAACCCGAACCGCCGTTATTGAAACGGACCGATGCGAGGCGAACGCTCTTCAGCCACTCGTCAGTGACTTCAAAGCCGTATTTCTTCTTGATTTCCTCGCGCGGGACGTTGTTGAACGTCCACATGCCCTCTTCGGCGAGCGCCGGAATGTAGAAGGTCGAAATGGTGAAAAGCGCCAGTAGGAGCGCTGCTAAGAATCTATTACGTTTCATAATTTGTCCTCATTTGGGCACACAGATTAACCGATCTGTGATGCGCAGACTACTCCTCGCGCTCGCCCCGATCCTTCATCCGGATGTATTCATCGAGCGTAAGATCGCTGTGGCCCTTCTCTTTCATCTTTCGGATGAAATTTGCGCTGACCCCGTGGTCCTTCAGACGGATTAGCTGGTCGAGCGGTACGTTGTTGTAACCCATCTCCTTCAGTTCTTTGGCAAAGGCCGGACTGACGCCGTGATCCTTCACGCGGATCCATTGCTCGAGACCGGCGCGTTCATAACCGGCGGCGACGAATTCGTTGATGAATTTTGCGCTTACACCGTGGTCCTTGGTTCTCACCAGTTCTTCAGGAGTCATATTGCTGTAGCCCAATCCGGTCAGTTCGCGGATGAAATCCAGGCTGACTCCGTGATCTTTCATGCGGACGATCAAATCGGTTGTTTTGACGGTATAACCGAGTGTTTTCATTCCCTGAAGATATTCCAACCTGACGCCGTGATTACCCATCCGTACAAGCTGCTCGACCGTGGCGGTGTCGTAGCCCTGCGCTTTGAGTTCGTTGATGTAAGTGAAGCCGACATCACTCATCGCCAGCGCTTGCAACTGTTCATCGTTCGCCCTGCCAAACCCGAGGCGGCTAAGGTCCGATGAGAACGAACTGCTCGGGCTGAAAGTGAAATGACCTGAACCGTTCCCGTCTTTGAACCAACCTTCGAAGTTGAACGTGCCCGCATCTCGTTTCAACTGAAAGCGAACGACATTGCCCGCGGACGACATTATCTGATCGCGTGTGAGTCCGGTCAGTTGATCGAGTGCGATCCCAAAACCTGTGCTGCTGTGATTGAAGCGACCGTTTTCACGCTCACGGCGGTAGTGCATCGTCAGATGGACTTTGCCTTCGTCGGTCCGGAACTCGATCAGCCACTGGTTGGCAGTAGTTTGTGGATTGGAAAAGGTGACGTCAGACGCTGAATAACACGCGACTCCGACTCCCAACGCGAGAACAAGAATTAACGCCACATATCTCATGCAGACCTCCTGGTGAGCAAACGGATTGAAGGGACGGAATTCTGTCGAACCGACAGTAACTTTCAGGTGCTCAATGAGGAAACACCGCCCTACGGTCTTTTGTGGCCTTAAACGCCGCGTTTTAGTAACTATTTTGCCGCTTTTCGCCGTGCTCGCCGGCGATGGGTTTCGGACTGCTTGTTACTTCGTTGCCGCACTGCCGGCACAAATAGCTATCCTCTTTTTGAGCAGCCGGGACGAGCCAAAGACAGCCGCACGATTGGCACAAGATTGTCGAACCAAGTAGCCATTCGTTAAACCGTATTTGCTTTTCTACTCTCATCGGATCAACCCCCCGTATGCGCGACCTTTATGACCAGAGCGTTGGTTCTTCTAAACGACAAACGACGCGAATCTTTCATTAAAATGTCGCAGGTTCGTGTTCGTCTGTGGTTGACCTTCGCGGAGCGGCGTTTGACAATCGGCGGGCATGCGAACCGGACAATTTAGAACACCTCGACTCAATCAGTTTTCCCGTATGTTGCTCGCGGAATGGCGGAAACTGAAGCTCCCTTTTTCTGATGAAACGGTAATCGTCGCGGTCTCGGGCGGCGCCGATTCCACCGCGCTGTTACTAGCGCTTCATGAGCTGCGATCCGCCCACAAATTGTCCGTGAAACTATGTGTCGCACACTTGGATCACAAACTGCGCGAGTCAAGCACCAGCGACGCGAAATGGGTCGCAGCACTCGCGGAAAAGCTCGGTTACGAGTGCGTCGTCGGCCGCAGTAAAGTAGCCGAAATCGCACGAATCCAATGCCGACAATCTCGAACAGGCCGCTCGAGAAGCGCGGTACAAATTCCTCGAAAGAACGGCGAAACGAAAGTCGGCAAATCACGTCCTGACAGGTCACACTATGGACGACCAGGCGGAAACGGTTCTCCTGCGGCTGATGCGCGGCAGTGCAGCTTCCGGACTTGGCGGCATGGAACTGTTGCGGCCGCTTGGGAAGAACTCGTCGATCAAGCTTGTGCGTCCTCTGCTTTGGGCGCGCCGCAGTGAGACTGAAACTTATTGTCGCATCCGGAAAACGGAGTTCTTGAGCGACGAAATGAATGACGATCAGAGGTTTGCGCGCGTCAAAGTGCGGCACCAACTGCTGCCGCTGATGCAGTCGTTCAACAACAAGATCGTGGAAGCAATCTCGCGGACTGCCTCCCAGCTTCGCGAGGACTCCGACGTTCTAGTAAACGATTCCGATGCACTATTAAAGCGGGCCGCGGTGTTAGATCAGCTTGAAGATGAAACCGAAACGGTGGCTCTCGACGTAAAGGTGCTGGCCGCGGCGCCTCCGGCATTACGCCGGCGAGCGTTGCGACAGTGGATTTCCGAAGCACGAGGAAGCAGCCGGCGGCTCGAAATGGTTCACCTGCTGGCTGTTGAGAAGCTTCTGGAGGGAACGGTGGGTGGTCGAGTGGTGGAATTACCGGGCGGATCGCGCGTCAGGAGGGTAAGGAGCAGGCTCGAATTTGAACCACGGATTTAAAGCAAATTCTTTCAATCCGTGGCTGGTGGGGAACCATAATGGCTGACATGCATCAAAGATACCTGTATGATCGGTGTTTCGCTGCCATGGACAGCGACAAGTAACGGCTAGATAAGGTACTATCGCCGTCGGAGGCGTTGATGAATTTGAGTTCTACAGCAAGACAGATCGTATTTTGGCTGTTAATCATCGCGGGGGCAGTTTTGCTCTACAAGCTCGTCAATCCGCGTGGCAATAACTATGACACGGTGGACCTGACCAGAGTGGATCAGATGATCCAGGCCGGCCAGTTAAAAGAATTGACAGTCAAGCAAACTGAGACTGTCGCCATCGATAATAGCGGTAAGGAATATCGAGTCGCGCTATCCAACGACCCCGCGAAAAACGACCTTCTCAAGGCCGCTCGTGAACTGGTTAACGGCAAGCCGCGCGTCCCGAAGGTCCAGGAGGAATCAGGCAGCAGCTATATCTGGCCCATGTTGATAACGTGGGCGCCGTTATTGTTCATCATCGCTATCTGGATATTTATGTTGCGCCAGATGCAGTCTGGCGGAAACAAGGCGCTTTCGTTTGGTAAGTCGAGGGCCAAGCTCTTGAATAACCAGCAGAAGCGCGTGACGTTTAAGGACGTCGCCGGCGTTGAGGAAGCGAAGGAAGAACTTCAGGAAATTATCGAGTTTTTGAAGGAGCCCCAGAAGTTTCAAAAGCTCGGTGGCCGCATTCCCAAGGGCGTTCTGATGATGGGACCGCCGGGAACTGGCAAGACCTTGCTGGCCCGCGCGATTGCCGGTGAAGCAAACGTTCCCTTCTTCTCGATCTCCGGTTCCGACTTCGTTGAAATGTTTGTCGGCGTCGGCGCATCGCGTGTGCGCGACCTGTTCGAACAGGGCAAGAAGAACGCGCCGTGCATCATCTTCATCGACGAGATCGACGCTGTGGGTCGTCATCGTGGCGCAGGTCTTGGCGGCGGACACGATGAGCGCGAACAGACGTTGAACCAGTTGCTCGTCGAAATGGACGGCTTCGAGTCGAACGACGGCGTAATTCTGATCGCCTCGACCAACCGTCCCGACGTTCTCGATCCGGCGTTGCTACGACCAGGGCGATTTGATCGGCGGGTCGTCGTGTCCAGACCGGACGTTCGTGGACGCGAAGGCATCCTGAAGGTTCATACACGCAAGATTCCACTCGGCGAAGACGTGGATATCTCGGTGATTGCCCGAGGCACACCAGGATTCACGGGCGCCGACCTGGCGAACCTCGTGAACGAAGCCGCATTGAACGCGGCGCGTTACAACAAGAAGCTCGTCGCGATGGGCGACTTCGAGTTGGCGAAAGACAAAGTGCTCATGGGCGCGGAGCGCAAGAGCATGGTGATCTCGAACGAAGAGAAGCGCGTCACTGCATACCACGAAGCGGGTCATACGCTCGTTGGTCTGAAAGTGCCGAACGCGGATCCGGTTCACAAAGTCACCATCATCCCGCGCGGCATGGCGCTCGGTGTGACGCAACAGCTTCCGGAAGGTGATCGGCACAACTACAGCCAGGAATACCTGTTGGGCCAAATCGCGATCCTGATGGGTGGACGCATCGCGGAAGACATCTTCCTCGGCAGCATCACCACCGGCGCTTCAAACGACATCGAACGCGCCACCGAACTCGCGCGCGCTATGGTTTGCGAGTACGGCATGTCCGAAATGGGACCGCTCACCTTCGGTAAGAAGGAAGAGCAGATCTTCCTCGGACGCGAGATCGCACAGCATCGTGATTTCTCGGAAGACACCGCGATCAAGATCGACGAGCAGGTGAAGAAGATCGTCACCGCGCAGTTTGAACGCGCGAAGGCGATCATCGAAGAGAATCGCGACACGATGATCCGGTTGGCTGAATGCTTGTTGGAACGTGAGTCGCTCGATGGAGTCGAGATTCGACGCATCGTAGCGGGCTTGCCGCTTGACGAGAATCCGCCGGTTTCCGATGGCGGCGATTCGGATCGTCCACAGCTCAAGGAACCGGCTCCGAAGCCAGTTCAAAAGCCGTTGCTGCCGCCAATTACGGGCGGAAATCCGGCCCCGGCTTAGTACGTTGGTTTGGAAGGTTAGGAATTTCGAAATGCCCATTGGTGAGCGAACGCTCATCATGGGCATTTTGAATATTACGCCTGATAGTTTTAGCGACGGTGGTTTGTTTACTTCCGTCGATGACGCTGTGGCCCATGCTGAGCGTCTGATTTCTGAGGGTGCTGACATCATCGACATCGGTGGCGAGTCGACCCGTCCGGGTGGTGCGCCGGTTTCGGCTGAAGAAGAGATCTCGCGCGTCGTGCCGGTAATTGAAGCCCTCGCCCGGCGCGTTTCAGTTCCACTTTCCGTAGACACAACTAAATCCGAAGTTGCGCGTGCCGCGCTTGATGCGGGCGCCGCGATCGTCAACGACATCTCGGCGCTGCGATTCGATTTCTACGTCGCGGATGTGGCCGCACGCGCAGGTGCGGGACTGGTGTTGATGCATTCGCGCGGTACGCCCGCAACGATGCACCGGATGCCGCCAGTCGCGGACATTATGGAAGAGGTAGTCAGCAGTCTGCGCGCGAGTATTCACATGGCGGAACGGCGTGGCGTCGCGCGTGAGTCGATCGTAATCGATCCGGGTATCGGTTTTGCCAAGAGTCAGGAACAGAACCTGGAACTGATCGCGAAACTCGATTCGTTGATTGCGGCCTTCCCTGATTATCCGCTCTTGATTGGAACTTCGCGCAAATCCTTCATCGGGAAGATGCTTGCCGATGAATCAGGCACACCTGCACCTGCTGCTGAACGTCTGCACGGCACAATGGCTACGATCACAGCCGCCGTTTTGAAAGGCGCACACATTGTCCGCGTCCACGACGTGAAAGCTACCGTTGAAACGATCCGTGTTACTATGCAACTCCGATGAATAAACCCCTGCGTGTCGTCCTCCTCATTACGATGGTCGCGTTTGTTTCCGGCTTTTACGATTGCTACAAGCCGGTGACGAAGAACCAGCTTCCCGCGCGGATCAAGACCGTCGCGGTGCCGGCGTTTCAGATGGAAAGCCGCGCTCTGCGTTACAAGATCGAATCACGTTTCACTGACGCTGTGATGAAGGAGTTGGTCCATCGCGGCCGTGGGTTGCGCGTTCAGGGGAGTCGTGAGGGCGCTGACGCCGTTATCGAAGGTGTTATCAAGAGCTTCAACTTCGGCGGCGTGTTGCTCGATGACAAGGGCCGCGCGCGCATTTTTGAAGTGACAATTGCGGCCGCTGTCACCGTTCGAGATCAAACCGAGAATCGCGTGCTCTACGATAATCAGAATTTCGTCTTCCGCGGCGAGTATGAGTTTGCCAGCGATCCGCGCACCTTTTTTAACGAAGAAGATCCGGCCATCCTGCGCATGTCGCGTAACTTCGCCGAAAGCATTGTGTCGACCCTCATCAACGCAGTCGAAACCGGCCGGAAATGAAAACGCAATGAAGACGCTGTCGCGAACGGAACTTGAGCGATCGTTACGTCAGGGTTTGGAGCCGCTGTATTTACTGGTCGGCCCGGAACGATACCTGCGCCGCGAAGCCGTTCGATCGATTACAGATGCGGCGCTCGGCGCGACACTGATCCGTGAGTTTAATGATGCGAGTTTTAGTCTGTTGACGGATTCGGTGCGTAGCGCGATTGCAGCGGCGGAGCAGTTGCCGATGATGTCGGAGCGACGCGTGGTGCGCGTTCGCGATTTCGCGCGGATGCGTGACGCCGATGAAGATGTGCTTATTGCTTATCTCGGCAATCCGTCGCCGACGACGGTGATGATCTTCACCGCCGATGATCTCGACAAACGCAAAAAGTCGACGAAAGCATTGCTCGATGCTTGCACCGTGGTCGATTTCTCACCTTTGAAAGACAGCGAGGCGAAGGCATGGGCTAAGTCGTATTTGAAGAGTTTGAAATCTGCGGCGGACGATCAAGTGTTAACGGAGATCATTACTCTCGTAGGCACTGACATTCAAACACTCGCCAACGAGTTGGACAAGCTCGCCTCGGCGGCGCTCGACACTGGCCATATCACGATGGAGATGGTTGACGAGTTGATCGGCCGGACGCGCGAGTTATCAAATTTCGAGCTCGGCGATCATCTGCTCTCGAGCAATCGCAAACGCGCGATGGAAACGCTTCACCGGCTGCTTGATGACGGCTCCGAGCCCGTAATGCTGATCGGTTTGATCGCAGGCAACTATCACCGGCTCGCACTCGGAAAACATCTGCTCGCTCGCGGTGGCCGCGAAGAAGTGTTTCGCAATATTTCGATGCCGCCGTTTAAGCGGGACTCTTACATCGCGAACCTGCAACGTAGCGACGCGAAGAAGATCGCACGTGGCATTCAACTTACCGCCGCCGCTGATCTCGCAATCAAGACTTCGCAAGCGACTCCTCGGTTGCAGCTCGAGATGCTGGTATGTGAGCTATCGAGCTGATCACGTAGTTGCACTGATCCACGAGCGAAGCGCCCGGCGTGAGTTCCGCAAGTTTTTCTGCAATCAACTCAATCCAGTAAATCGTAACTTCTTCGCTGTACTTCTCTCGCGGCACTCCATGGTGATCCACAAACCGCAGCAGGCCCGTCCGCATTCGTTCAACCGCCGCGTTGGTATTCATTGTTTGCAGGTAGCAAACGGCGACCGTTATATGCTCGCGATGCTTGAACGCTGTCTTGTCGGTTTTGCAGGTTTCAAATCCGCGTACGACGTCGTGAATCTCACTTTCGGAACTAAACACCGGGTCCTCCTCTCTCCAATAAAAAACGAGGCGGACCGAATCTCGATCCGCCTCGTCGAAATTAATTGTGTGTAGTACTACTTGCCTTGATTCGCTCGCACTGTCAGCCGCGACTTGTATCGGGCAGCCGCATTTGCATGCAGCACGCCTTTCTGAACGGCCTTATCGATTACCGAAATCGTCTCGGGCAGCGTCTGCCGTTACATCCTGCTTCGACCCCGACGTCCAGCGCGGTGCGCAACTTCTTGATATACGTCCTGACCTTTGTACGATTGCCCCGATTAATCGCGCGGCGCTTCTCACTCTGCCGCACTCTCTTCTCTGCTGACTTATGATTTGGCATTAATCTCTCTCCTAAAACCACCGGCGCCTCCAGGCGCAAGTGACGGAGTATAGGTACCCACTTCCGGAGTGTCAAGGCAACATGCTCTGGAACTGGGTGATTTTCGAAATTCGTTAGATTATTTGACGAGAAAAGGGCATAGTAACGTCATGGAAACTGGTTCATTACAAAATGCGATTGTCGGTGCGTTTTTCATGCTTACCGGTATCCTCATGATGGTCTTTCGCAGGGACTTGGTGGCTTTCGAAGAGCGCTGGCGTGAGGCGATGCCGGAGGCTTTAACTGTGCTTCAACCGCGCGGCAGATTTCTTACCGTTCTTATTATCGCATTTGGCGCATTGTCCTTCCTCGGCGGTCTTACGGTATTCATCGTCAACTTGGATTGACACCCGCCGGAGCCTTGTAGTAGCGTCGAAATCGCGATTTATGCAACCAACGCACTGCCCTCCCATCCCCCACACCGGCACATCAATTTGCTCTGTTTGTACGAAGGAGAAAGTTAACCGCAGTTGAAGAAAATTGAGCTTCCGCCCCGTGGCCTGGAGACGTTGTTTGGTGTTCACGACCAGAACATCAAGTATTTGGAATCGCTGCTCGACGTCAGAATTGACGCGCGCGGACAAGATGTCTCTATCGACGGCGATCCCGGCGACGTCGATACCGTAGAACGGATCCTCCAGGACTTTTCCGACCTCTTTAAAGAAGGCAAGCATTTCACCGACAAAGAACTTCGCGAAGCCTTTGCGCAAATCGCCGAAGACCGCGCCTTCAGCCTCCGCGACTACTTCACTAAAGCGCGCTTCAATCCTGCCGGAAAGAAACAGGTCGCGCCAAAGTCGGTAAACCAGCGCAAATACATCCAGGCGATTCAGGAAAAAGACGTTGTCTTCGGCATCGGCGTCGCCGGCACCGGCAAGACGTACCTGGCGGTCGCGATGGCCGTTCAGGCATTGATGCAGAAACAGGTGAATCGCATCGTACTCGCACGCCCGGCAGTTGAGGCCGGCGAGAAACTCGGTTTCCTGCCTGGCGACCTGCAAGACAAGGTCGATCCATACTTGCGTCCACTGTACGACGCGCTGTTCGATTTGATCGATTATGAGCGCGTCACGCGACTGCTTGAAAAGCGCGTCATCGAAGTTGCCCCGCTCGCCTTCATGCGCGGACGCACGCTCTCCGACGCCTTCATCATTCTCGACGAAGCGCAGAACACCACCAGCGAACAGATGAAGATGTTTCTCACGCGCATCGGCTTCGGTTCGAAGGCGGTGATTACGGGCGACGTCACGCAGGTCGATCTTCCGACGGGTAAACGCAGCGGCCTGATCGAAGCGGAACGCATCCTGTCAAAACTCGAAGGCATCGAGTTTGTATACTTCACTGACAAAGACGTGGTCCGTCACAAGCTGGTCCAGATGATCATCCGTGCCTACGAAGAGCAAACCAAGCGGACCCAGATGTAGCGACAAATGATTGAAGTCGTCAATCGGCAGCGAAATAAGAAGGTTGACACTGAAGCGTGGTCCAAGTTTGCGGGCAAGGCACTCAAAGCGATCGGGAACCACGGATCAAGTGCGACGATAGCTTTCGTCTCTGATAAAAATATTCATAAATTAAATAAGCAGTTTCGCAACGTCGACAAACCGACCGACGTCCTCTCATTTCCAGCAGGCGAAGAAACGAATCTCGGCGATATCGCCATTTCAGTTGAGACTGCGGCAGTGCAGGCGAAAGAAAACGGTTTATCGTTCGAAACTGAAATAGCCCAACTGATTCTTCACGGCCTGCTTCATCTTTCCGGCTACGATCATGTAACCGATAATGGCGAAATGAATCGCGTAGAGCTGAAGTTAAGAAAGAAGCTGCGTATATAGCCCAAATCATTGGTCATATATCATTTGACATTTCTCATTTGTCATTTTTGAGAAAGCCATAACATTCGCCGAATCAACCTAAAAATGGAGTCTGAACAAAATGACAATTGAGAAATGTCAAATGATATATGACCAATGACTTGGGTTCAGACCACCATAACGTTTACTATCACCCTATCGATGCAACTTGAAATAGCGCTTACGCTGCTGCTGCTTTTGGTGCTCTCACTGCTGGCCACGGTCGACATGGCCTTCGGCCACCTAAGCGACGTCGGTCTACGCCGCCTCATCGGAGAGAACGGAGAAAAGCCCAAAGCGCGCTCTCGAGTCTTTCTGAAACAAGTGCTGGAGAACCGCCCGCGGTTCGGCTTCGCACTCTCGGCGACGATTCAGATACTTCTCGTCGTCGTCGCCGTCCTCATCACCTCAATCTCGTTAACCCTTTTTCCGAACAAGCGCCTTGTGCTCGTCGGACTTGTCGCCGGCCTCATTCTCGCGGGTGTCTTTCGTCAACTAGTTCCACTCTTCATCGCGACGCGTAATCCCGAAGGCACGCTGCTGTTTCTGCTGCCGATCATCCGACCGTTTTTCCCGGTGATGGCATTCCTCTCAGATCCTTTTCAAAGCCTGTTCGATCGCTCGCGGCGCAACAGGGACCAGGTGAGTGAAGAAGGCGAAGAAGAGGAAGAGGACGACGACAGCGGCGACTTGCAAGCACTCATCGACGTCGGCGAAGCCGAAGGCATCCTCGAAGAAGAAGAAGGCGAACTGATCCATTCGATCATCGAGTTTGGCGACACGCGAGTCAGCGAGGTAATGACGCCGCGGCCGGACATTGTCGCCGTGCCTAACACAGCCACCATCCGCCAAGTACGCGATATCATGCTCGACTCGAAATACTCGCGCCTGCCCGTCTACGGCGATCAGATCGACAGCATCCACGGAATCATCTACGTACGCGACCTGCTGCAATGCTGGGCCGAAGGCAGTGAAGACGAGAGCATTCAACCGTTGATTCGTTCGGTCTACGAAGTTCCGGAAACAAAGCCAGTCGCCGAGCTGCTCGAAGAGATGCAGAAGGCGCACGTACAACTCGCGATGGTGATCGACGAGTACGGCGGAGTTTGCGGGCTCGTCACCGTCGAAGACATTCTCGAAGAGATCGTCGGCGAGATCGAAGACGAGGACATCGCGGGCGAAGAGTTACAGGAGATCGTCCAGGCGACAGAAGGCGGTTACGAAGTGATGGCGTCGACCGAGATCGGCAAGATCGAACGACTCTTCGACATGGAGATCGAAGCCGACGATTTCACCACCATCGCCGGACTGGTGATCAACGAGTCAGGTAAAGTTCCTGCTGTCGGCGAAGTCCTGACCATCCGCGGTTTGGAAGTTGAAATACTTGAAGCAGACGAGCGGCGCATCAATCGTCTACGAATCAAGCCCCAGCAGCCACAGCGAATGAGTGCTGAGTAAAACGTTAGGTGCTATGTATTCTCTGCGAACTCTGCGTATCTTAGTGTTCTCTGCGTTAAATGATTTGCATGCTCATGCTTAACGCAGAGGGCGCTAAGATACGCAGAGTTCGCAGAGGAGACCAATCGAGAAAACTTACGGACTCGGAATGGCGAAACACAAAAGCAAATACCTTCAGGGAAAACGGATCGATCCTGCTCCGATAACCAACAAAACCAGCGTCGCCGATCTCATTGACGAGTCATTTCTGGCTTACAACGCCGCGCGATTGCGCGAGGCGTGCCAACTGTTCTCCAAACGCATGTTGGAGCCGGAAGTCACCGTCGGAATGTCGATAACAGGCGCGCTGACGCCGGCCGGGCTTGGCATTTCCGCACTCATTCCCTTAATCAAAGCCGGCTTCGTCGACTGGATCATTTCCACAGGCGCCAACCTCTACCACGACACGCACTTCGGCATCGGTCTGTCGATGCATCTCGGGAACGCACAGACGTCCGATGTGGTGTTGCGTGAGGAAGAGGTGGTCCGGATCTACGACATCTTTTTTGACTACTCGGTGCTGCTCGATACTGACTCGTTCTTCCGCAAGATAATCGAAGCGCCGGAGTTTCAGAAATCGATGTCGACGGCCGAGTTCCACTACCTGTGCGGCCGTTACGTTCACGAGCGGGAACGTAAGTTAAAGATCAAAGACAAATCGCTGCTGGCAGTCGCTTATGAATATGGCGTACCGATCTACACGTCATCGCCCGGCGATTCTTCGATCGGCATGAACGTCGCCGCGAAAGCTTTACAAGGAAACAAGCTCGCATTCGATCCGTCACTCGACGTGAACGAAACGGCTGCTATTGTGCTCGCCGCAAAACGCGGGGCGGCTCAGACCGGAGGTAAAACCGGCAAAGGCAAGAAAGCTAAACCCGGACTCTCGGCGGTCTTCATCCTCGGCGGTGGCTCACCTAAAAACTTCATGCTGCAAACCGAACCACAGATCCAGGAAGTGCTCGGCATCGACGAACGCGGCCACGATTATTTTCTACAAGTGACTGACGCGCGTCCCGACACCGGTGGTCTCTCGGGTGCAACGCCCGGTGAAGCAGTGTCTTGGGGGAAGGTAGATCCGGATCGTTTACCTGACGCAGTTGTGTGTTATGTGGATTCTACTGTGGCGCTTCCGCTCATAACGGCTTATGCTCTTACACGACATGAACCACGCGCGCCGAAACGGTTGTATGATAGGCGCGAAGAGTTCATGAACCTGCTGCGCGCCGAATACAAGAAATCCAAACGTCGATAGTCCGATTGGAGAACGAGATCGATCATGGGTGAACCCATCACGGCGGCCAAGCCGAGATCCTATTACGATTGCGTTGAGTGTCCCGCTTACTGTTGTTCCGTCTACGAGCGCGTGCAAGTAACAAAACGCGACGTCCGTCGCCTCGCGAAACACTTCGGTGTGACTGAAGAAGTAGCGATCGCTCGTTTCACGAAGATGCATGGTGACGAACGAGTGTTGCGACGGAAGGCGGATCCGCTATTCGGGCAAACGTGCCAGTTTCTAAATCTCGAGACACGCAACTGTGGGATCTATCATGCACGTCCCGCTGTTTGTCGAGAGTTTCCCACGAGCAAGCGATGCGCCTACTGGGATCTGCTTAAGTTCGAACGTGTTCAGCAGGACGATCCAGACACACTGCCGTTGGTGAAGATTACCTTCAATGGGAAGAATGGTAAGAAGTGACCACGACTTTTTGCTCTTCTGATAATCCTATGGATTCTACTGCCGCTTCTGTCTGAAACAGGCTTTGCAGAAGCGCTGCGGAATCAAGACCCAGCCCGTCCGACCGCTTCACCCACACCTCCAACCGAAGCCGACGACGTAGTCAGAATAAAAACGAATCTGGTTCAGATGGACGTCGTCGCCGTCGACGACAAAGACGTGGCCGCACCGATTTAGATCATGACAACGGCCAGGAGCGTAAGCCTGAATTTGTAACCTACGTCTCGCTGGCACGAATTCCGGCGGACAGTCCAATCTCAGGGCACCCGTCAGCCCAACAACTCGGCCGCGTATATCAACTTTCTCATGTAAGCTCCTAACTATTTAGGATTATAAGTAACCAATACGTGGCCAAAAATAACAGCACATGACGTACACGCGATAGGAAGGAATGGGAAAGAACCGGAAAAGTAGGCGGTCAATATAATTTCTGCTGCATCATAATCCCTCCCCGGTGGTGTCAGCCGCTGTTGTAGTTCGTGAACGGCGTCTTCAAGACACCGCTCAAAGTCTGCCGTTCCTTCACATCAAACCCATCAAGACCATAGCTAAGTCTGCGAAAGTCTATTGCACTTGTGTAGGTGCCGAAGAGTCTGTCCCAAAGAGAAAAGATATTGGAATAGTTTGAATCAGTTTCCCGCTGGTCACGCGAGTGATGCACCTTGTGCATATTTGGCGTAACTACTAACAACCTCAACAAGCGATCGACTCGACGGTTCAGTCTGATGTTGGCATGCTCCAGTTCCGCGTTGAGGCCAGAGAAGATCAAGTACACGATGACCACCCAGAGCGGGATTCCGAACACCACAATTGCCGCTAACTGCCATAATATTCGCCAAATGGTTTCGCCTGGGTGTTGTCGAAAAGCGGTGGTTACATCAACGGCGTTATCAGAATGATGGACGCGATGGAACTGCCAACCAAGCCACGATTTGTGCAATAGAACGTGCGCGAAATAGGCAAAGAGATCTAACGCCAGCACACCAAGGATGATCTGACTCCACGACGAGAGACTTAAGAAAGAGAATAGCCCGATTCCATTACGAACTGAAAAGTCAGCCAGATAGGCTGAGGAAAAAGAGAGGCTCAGATTCGTGATCACAAGCATCAGCGTCAAGACTACATTCGGCATTGCATGTCGCACTCGACTGTTGCGAAACTTATAAAGTGGAATGATCGACTCCAACGCCCAAAGAAGACCGCACAATCCAATCAGCATTGCTAATCGCGCTTGATCTGTCAGTAAACCTTGCATGATTCTTAACTCCAATTCTGTTTCAATTGCCCGCGTGATACTGCCTTTATTTTCATTCTGTCTCCTTGGTCTATGACCAGTTATTCGTATCTCAGCGCCACTAGTGGATCGACTTTCGTCGCCCGTCGCGCCGGAATAAAGCAAGCCAACATTGCGACGACGATCAAAACGACAGAGGAAATGACAAAGGTCATTAGATCGGTGGGCGCTACTGCAAACAGAAGGCTCCTCATGAGCCGTGTGACGGCTATCGCCCCAACAAACCCGATCGCTACACCTATTAGCGTCAATTTCATTCCCTGGCCCATCATCAAACGCAGGATGTGTCGAGGTGATGCACCGAGGGCAAGACGAATCCCAATCTCTCTCGTCCGTTGCGAGACTAAATAGGCGATCACCGCATACAGTCCTGCGGCAGCCAGCAGCAAGGCCGTTACCGCAAAGATCCCCATCAACTCCAAATTGAATCTGCGTGCGGCCACAGACGCAACCAAAAACTGGTGCATCGGCTTGACCCCAGCTGTCGCGACATCCACGTCCACATTGCGGAGCTCTCTGCGGACCGTTGACGCAAGTGCCTCAGGTTCAATTCCGGTGCGCACGACCAGGCTGAGATTATTTGCCATGAACGGCACCGCAGATTTTGGGGCTTGCGGAATGGGTCCGTAGAGTGTCGGCATCGGTTCGTCGGTCAAGCCCATGTGCTTTACGTCTTCGACGATGCCGACGACCTCGTACTCGCGCGCGGGGTTTCCGTCACCCATGTTGATAAGAACATGAGCACCCATTGGATCTTCGGCGCCGAAGAACTTACGCTGCAGAGCTTGGTCGATGATAATGGCGCCCGGCGCGTGCTCGTTATCGCTATCAGTAATGTCGCGTCCGCGCACGAGTGGGATCTTCATTGTTTCAAAATAGCTTGGCCCAACCCAGCGATGCTGCGCAAATGGTGTTTCACTTGCGCTGACTGGAGCGCGACCCGCTATGTTGAATGTGGTCCGCGCGATCAGTCCACTCAGCGGCAGCGCACTGGCTGCGCTAACCCCTTCTACTCCAGGTAAACCAACAATGCGTGGTGCGATCTTGTCGTAGAAAGTCTTTACCGACGCCCCGTTTGAATATCGCGCCGCGGGTAAAGACAAACGCACGGCAAGAACGTGGTTGGCATCGAAGCCTGGGTTAACGCCGCGCAGCTGACCGAAACTTTTTAGCAGCAAGCCCGCTGCTACCAGCAGCATCAATGAAAGGGCTATCTCACTCACAATAAACAAACGGCGAACGCGATTTCGGGTTTCACTTGCACCGTCGCGCCCACCTTCCTTCAGCTCAGAGTTGAGATCGCTTCTGGTGTGTTGAATAGCTGGGGCGAGGCCCAAAGCGAGCCCGGCAAACAAGGTGACAAGCAGCGAAAAGAGAAGTACACGACCGTCGATACTCACCGCCGACGCGCGCGGGAAATCCGCAGGGCTAAGTGCCAACAATAGATCCTTGGCCCAGAAGGAGAGCAGCAACCCTAACACGCCGCCCAGAATTGCGAGCAACATGCTCTCCGTTAGGACCTGACGCATCAAGACCTTTCGCTTGGCTCCCAATGCGGCACGGATAGCCATTTCTTTGTGTCGTAACGCTGCGCGGGCCAACTGAAAGCTCGCTAGATTTGCGCAGGCGATCAGCAACACCACGACTACCGCAGCTAGGATCAACCAGAGTCCTTCGCGATAACCACCGACGACCTCATCCTGCAACTTCAGCACTCGAGGAGAGGTGATATTCCCGTTGTCATCCGGATAAAGATCACGCAGACGATTACTAATCGCACCGAGATCGGCTTCGGCTTGAGCTGGAGTAACACCCGGCTTAAGCCGTGCCACTAATCGTAGAAAGTTTGAGCCTCGTTCGGTTCGGCGCGGATCCTGATCCATCATTAAAGGAACCATGATCTCGATCTCGGCATTGGGAATAACGAAGCGCGGGGGCAAGACGCCTACTACTGTGTACGAGTCGCCATTGAGCGTCAGCGTTTTTCCCAGCGCTTCGCCTGTTCCGCCGAACCGTCTTTGCCATAAGCCATAGCTAAGCAGGACGACGCGAGAGTTGTTTGGATTGTCATCGTCAGGCACTAGCGCACGCCCCGCGGCAGCTTCGACACCCAGCATCTGCATTGCGTTAGCCGACATTCGCACTCCCTGCAAACGTTCAGCTTCGCCTTGTCCGGTCAGGTTCGCGGGCCAAATTGCGAATGGTGCAACTTCGGCAAGTGTCTGGTTTTGGTCGCGTGTGTCGATGAAGTTTGGAATCGAGAAAAACGCGCGACTGACGGTTGTGCGTGTTGCCCAAATCCATACCAACTGATTCGGGTCCTTGAAAGACAAGGGCTTCAAAATCACAGCGTTCACGATACTGAATATCGAGCTATTGGCAGCAATTGCCAGGGCCAAGACCAAAACCACGAGCAATGAAAATGCGGGCCGTTTGCATAGTGAACGAACAGAGTAGCGAATGTCTCTAAGCAAGCCTTCCATGATCTGACCTCCGTTTATTCCGGACAATCAAGCGCTCAGCTCTATTGTGGTACCGGCACCTTGCTGCCTCGCTTTTTCATAGACCAGAGCCGAGGTAACCACATCCTGAAGCGCCATTCCGGTCGAATCGAAGATGATGATTTCGTCCGACGATGTACGTCCGGGTTTTGTTCCGGCAACGACCTCGCCGAGTTCAGCGTGTACGTGCCGTTTAGTCATCAAGTCCGAAGCAATGGCGTGATGCAACTCTCCGATCGACGCACACTGGTCCATAATGTCAACCACTGTCTTGTTTTGAGCTAAAAGCGTGGGTTCCAATTCTTGTTTAGTTTCACTGTCAGCTCCGACGGCTGCTACAAAAGTGCCAGGTTGCACATAGTCTTGCTTCAGGAAGAAGCGATTCGAAGGCGTGCAGGTGACGCAGATGTCACTACGTTTCATGGCTTCTCCCAAGTCGCTGGTGGTTTCCACTGCTATCTTCAGCTCGTCGGATAGCTCATTCGCAAAACGCTCAGCCTGAGTTCCATCAATGTCATATGCAAAGACATGCTGGACCGAGAAAATCTTCGAGAGAGCCTGAATCGATACACGGCCCTGGTTACCACAACCGCAAATCAATATCGATTTTGCATCTGGACGCGCGAGGTATTTAGCCGCCACTGCTGTTGCTGCTCCAGTTCGCCGAATGGTGATTTCCATCGAATCCATAATTGCCAACGGGTAGCCGTTTTGTGCATCCGCTAGAAAGACCGCTCCCTGAATGAGCGGTAGACCAAACCGGTTCGCGTTCTGCGGGAAGTTCGCGTTAATTTTCGCGGCAAAAAAGGACCGGTCGAGTTCCAGGAGCCCGGCTTTAATATGGAAACCGCCATCGTGCGCGTGCACTCCCAACATCCCAGGCGGCTGCGTTTTGCCCTCGCCGTACAACCGGAACACTCGTTCGACGGCTGCGATGGACTCCTCAATACTAAGGAGGTCAGCGACCTCGCTGCGCGATAGCAAAAGTGTTCCCTGCGACTTCATATTCTCTCCAAAAGATTGTCGAGCTGAGCGCCCGGCTGTACTTCTAGGGGTCCCAAACCTTTGCGGAAAATTCGTGCGCCAGTCGATCCTTTCAAGGTGGTCGAGCCGTTCTCTACACGCACCATGGAACCTTCGCGTAAACCTGCAACAGTCGTATCGTTCTCTTCAAGAAACTGAAGAATTCGTTCCTCTTGTGTTTCCCCCATGTGAGTTGAGTTGGGATCCGGATCGAGAAAGTGTGGACTGATCTGAAAAGGCACGAGCCCGAGCGCTTCGAACGAAGGCGGCTGGACGATCGGCATGTCCTTTGTCGTCTTGATTGTTGGGCCGGCAACATTTGAACCCGCGCTTGAGCCAACATAAGGCATTCCCTCTGCGACTCTTCGACGAAGTCGTTTGATGAGATCAAAATCGTAAAGGGCTTTGAGGAGACGAAAAGTGTTGCCGCCACCGATGAACACAGCCTCCGTATCATTGACGATTTGAGCTGGATCGGATGCCGTATGGATCGATGTTAGATCGAACCCCATCTTCTCAAATCGTTTTTGCGCCTGTAAGGCATAGGCATCGCGATCATAAAGAGCATACGGAATAAAGAGCACGTTCCTCACACTTCCAAGAAAGTCGGAAATCTCGGCTGCCGCATGATCAAGATAGCCACTGCCATATAGGGTGGAGTTGCTAATCAATAGCACTCGCTTATTCGCACTCTCGTTCTTCATTGTTTGTGCCTTTAGTGGAGCTCGAACCGTCGGCCGACTATCGTCTCTCTTTCAATTTCAAACTTGCTCGAATTTGTAACAGTCGTTACTATACGTTTAATGTTACAGACACGGCAAGTTCGAAACGCGTTAACCCACGAATGGATACTGCTGATCCATCAGCTGCCGCCGAAGCCGACGAACCTGCGGGTACGTATCTGGCGCAAGCTGCAAAAGCTCGGCGCGGTGGCTATCAAGAATTCGGTCTACGTCCTGCCGGCTAACGAAAAGACCAACGAGGATTTTCAATGGCTGAAACAAGAGATCGAGTCGGCGGGCGGTGAAGCTGCTGTTTTTCGAGCCGGATCGGTTGAGGGCACAACGGATGACGAAATTATTGGCACGTTCCGAAATGCACGCGACGAAGAGTTTGCGGCGATCACTGCTGAGTTCGATGGCCTAACTGGTCGGATTCGCGAACAGTCTCGCGCCAAGCACTTGTCCCCTGTTCGATTGGCGGCACACGAGACAGAACTAGACCGGTTGCATGGTGAATTGGAACGCGTGATTGCGAACGATTTTTTTGAGGCAAAGGGTCGTGCTGCGGCATTGACTGCGTACGACCGTTCCCAAAAAGCCATTCGTCTGTCTCAAACACCAGCGAGGAAAGCCTCCTCCGCTCCGACGAAGCCGGGGGTGTTATCTGTTGCTGATTTTCAGAATCGACGGTGGATGACGCGCCGCAATCTACATATCGACCGACTGGCATCGGCGTGGCTGATTTCGCAGTTCATCGACAAACGCCCGCGCTTCTATTTCGTTGGCGATGACGAAACCATTGAGGGTGCGAATCCCATTCGACATGTTCGGGGCAGAGTTCACGCATCAGGGGGAAGACTGCACGTTTGAAACTCTACTGAAGCGCTTTGGGCTGGCGGATATTCCAGGTCTGCGTGAGCTGGCGCAGATAGTTCACGACATCGACCTGAAGGATGACAAATTCAATCGACTGGAAGCCGCTGGTCTCAACGCGATCATCAATGGATTGAGCGAGAGTCTTCATGACGATCGCAAACTACTACAGCAATCTGGCGCTATTTTCGATGGCCTATTCACATTGTTTGGCAAACAAACCGACAAGAAAGAGTTACGAAGAAGTAAACGCGTAGGCTCTCGAAAAAGGTCGACCAAAAAGTGATCGGCTAAGAATGAACGAAACAGCGACTATCGAGCACGCATCCACGTTGCGCGGTAAAGTTGTCGATTACCTGAGCCTCGAGCGGAACGTCTCGATTGCGTCAGCAGCAGTGTTCATCCTTGGCCTTGGTGAAGAACTGTGGAAGAAGTTCCTGCCGAAGTATCTCGAAGCGTTAGCTGCTACCACGGCGGTGATTGGATTATTTGGGACCGCGCAGGATTTTTTCGACGCCGTTTACCAATACCCTGGCGGATGGATGGCAGATCGTCTCGGTCGCCGAATGGCATTTTTGATCTTTGTGGCGCTTGCTTCAGCGGGATATGTCGTTTACCTGTTGAGTCCTTCATGGCCGTTTGTTTTCCTGGGTCTTGCCTTGGTGATGGCGTGGCAAAGCATGGCATCGCCGGCGATCTTTGCGGTGATCGGCGATGCATTGCCAAGAGAACGGCGCGCGATGGGTTTCACGCTCCAATCAATTCTGAAGCGTGTGCCGATTGTGATTGCGCCGATCGTTGGTGGTTTTTTAATCGCGTCGTTCGGTGTCGTCAAAGGCATTCACGTTGCACTTCTAGTTACGTTGGTGCTCGCGGTGGTGACGATAGTGCTTGTGTCCAGGATCAACATCACGGGTCGTGCTTTGCACGCAACCAGCATCGTCGGCGTTTGGCAGACTTTTCACACAGCGCTAAAGCGACTCCTCGTTTCTGACGTGATTATCCGAACGTGTGAAGGCATGACCGGTGTGATAACGATCCTTTACGTCACCAACGTACAGCGCTTCACGATTAAGCAGTACGGCACACTTGTCGCGATTCAAATGATTACTTCGATCCTCGTTTACATTCCGGCCGGTAAGATTGCCGATCGCGTTGGACGGAAACCGTTCGTGATGGCAACCTTCGTGAGCTTTGCGCTTTTTCCACTCGCGATTATTGCCGCGTCGAGCTTCGCGTTAATCATTCTCGCCTTCGTGGTCGGCGGTCTGCGTGAAATCGGCGAGCCTGCACGTAAAGCAATGATTGTCGATTTCGCACAAGACAACGTGCGCGCTCGCTCGGTAGGCCTTTATTACCTGGTACGTAGTCTATCGATTACTCCCGCTGCGCTTGTTGGTGGACTGCTTTGGAGTATTGCTCCGGAAGTGCCGTTTATTGTCGCCGGTGTGATTGGATTGATCGGCACGTTTGTATTCGCGGCAACAGTTGCAGAAGAATACGCAAGTTAAAGAGAGCATTCACATCAGCCTGATCTAAAGCGCGCTTGAAACGCGCCACCTAAGACAAGGACAACAATGGCAGTTGGAGAACCGATCCTCGGGCGGACAAACGACTTCGAGCCAAGACCAGCAAGTGACTCCGAGACGCGACGACGAACCGTTACTTTCGCTGAGGCGTTCCGCTTCTGGGTGAAGTTGGGTTTCATATCGTTCGGCGGACCGGCAGGGCAAATCGCGATAATGCACCGCGAATTGGTTGCCCGCCGCCGCTGGATCAGCGAAGAGAGATTTCTGCATGCTCTCAATTACTGCATGTTGCTCCCCGGCCCGGAAGCACAGCAGCTTGCGATCTACATCGGTTGGTTGTTGCACCGCACTTGGGGAGGCATCGTCGCCGGCGCCTTCTTTGTCATACCTTCAATCTTCATCTTGCTCGCGCTCTCATACATTTACGCGGCGTATGGCAACGTACCGGCGGTCGCCGGTGTGCTCGCGGGTTTCAAGCCAGTTGTTGTCGCCATCGTCGTTGAAGCCGTGTTGAAGATCGGTGGCAGGGCACTAAAAAGACGCGCGCACTTTCTCATCGCCGCAGCGGCCTTCATCGCTATCTATTTCTTGCGCGTCCCCTTTCCACTCATTATCGTGGCCGCGGCGCTGGTGGGACTTGCGGGCGCTCGGTTCTGGCCACGAACCTTCGCAGCAAAAGCCTTTACGAAAGAAGCGGACACTAAAACGGAAGGGGACTCTGGCGTGGTTACGCACGTCATCGACGACCATGCGCCGCTTCCGTCACACACGCTTCCGTCTCGCGCCCGTGCACTAAAAATTCTCGCACTCGGTTTCATATTATGGCTGCTACCGTTGGCCGCACTGGTCGCGTGGCGCGGCTGGGGGAGTCTTCACGCGCAGGAGTACAGGTTCTTCACGCAGGCTGCGCTTGTCACGTTCGGTGGCGCTTACGCTGTGCTCGCCTACGTGACACAAGCTGCCGCCGGCTCTTACGGCTGGATCACACATACGCAGGCTGTAGACGGCCTCGCGCTCGCCGAGACGACGCCGGGGCCGCTCATCATGGTCCTTCAGTTCGTCGGTTTTATGGCCGCGTGGAACAACCCGCAAGGTCTTAACCAGCCAACAAGCGCAGTGCTGGGCGCGATGGTGACCACCTACACGACGTTTCTGCCGTGCTTCATCTTCATCTTTCTCGGGGCACCTTACATTGAGGTGCTGCGCGGGAACAAAAACTTGACGGGCGCGCTTACTGGTGTCACCGCAGCGGTGGTGGGAGTCGTGCTGAATCTCGCGATCGTGTTTGGCGCGACGGTGATCTGGCCGCGCGGCGTGGCTCAAGGACCAAATTGGTTTTCCCTTCTAATGGGGATCGTTTCGTTCGTGGCGCTCTACCGCTTCAAAGCGGACGTACTGTGGGTGGTGCTCGCGGGTGGTCTTATCGGTCTGGCGTGGACGCTGCTGGGCGGGTAGGTCAATGGACGATCGAACTTGACTTGGAGCATTGAGTTCTTACGAGAAAGGAACGGTTACATGAGGCGCTGGATAAAACAGGTTCTCGGTCGAATTGATGAAAGCAATCTTACGTTGATGCAAGGAGTATGGTGATGAAAGGTATATCAAGAAGAGATGCCATATCGAAAATTGCGACGGGTGCTGCGGGTTTGGGATTAGTGGGCGCATCCGGTGAACTGGTAACTGCAAGCCAGGCCGTAATCGCTGATACAACGTCGGCACGCGCATTTCGCGGTCAACATCAACCTCGTCCATTGCCCTTCGATCCGGCAAAACTCAAAGGGCTCTCTGAAAAACTGATTCGTTCTCATTGGGAGAACAATTACGGTGGCGCCGTGAAGGCGCTCAACGCCGTCGAGCAACGACTCGCCTCCATGCTCAAAGAAAAAGATCTGCCGCCGTACGTGTACGGAGATCTGAAGCGAGAAGAATTAGTTCGCAGTGGCTCTGTCGTGCTGCACGAACTGTACTTCGCAAACCTCGGAGGTGATCCAAAACCTGGCGGCAAGGTGCTCGATATCATCAAGCAGTGGTTCGGCAGTTACGAGCAGTGGGAAGACGAGTTTAAGAAAACAGCAAACGCTCTCGGCGGTGGCTCAGGTTGGGTAATCTTCGCGCAAAACGCTCACACGGGTGAATTTCACAATTACTGGTCATGGGATCACATGCACAATGTTCCGATGGGTCGGCCGCTAGTCGTGCTCGATATGTACGAACACGCCTACCACATGGACTACGGCGCCGCTGCCGCGAAATACGTGGACGCATTTATGCAGAACGTGAATTGGGAAGAGGTAAACCGTCGCACTACCCACAGTACTGCGTGATAGTTGCTATTGTTTTTGCGATTTAGTAACGGCCAGTACGATCTACGGCAAGGCAGCGTTAATGCTCTTCAGCGCCTGCGCCGCAATTGTAAGCGTCGGATTAATAGCCAGAGCGCCGGGGATAGCTGAGCCGTCAACGACAAACAGGCCCGGGTATACGTCGGTCGATCCGCGCGGCTTATTGCCATCAAAAACGCGACCGAGTTCGTCCACGACGCCATCAAAGCTGGTCGGCGCGATCGGACAGCCACCGAGCGGGTGGGTAATCGTCAGTTTCTTATTCCCCAGACCCTTCCAGAACGGGAATGGGACGTAACTTCCACCCATTGACTCGGAAAGCGACTTCAGCAGCGTCTCAATCTTCCCGAAGATAGGCGTGTCGCCGATCTTCTTATCCCAGTCGAGCTTAAGCTTGTCGTTATTCAGGGTAAACTTACCGCTAGCATCGTCCTGACCCATTGCATTGAAGAAGAAGATGTTGGCCACCATGTCGGCCTCGGTCTGAAAGCTTTCGGGATCGTAGGTATCGGGCAGCTTCGGGAAGAAGTCACGTAGATCAGGCATCGCCATTGACGTGAAGGCAAACTTCATTTTCGCCTTCAAGGCCTCGCGCTTCGCGAAGTTGTCGAGTACGCCGAGCGTGGTACTGGCAAGCGCCGCGAACATTTCGGGAATTCCCGCATCTTCCACGTGTATATGGAGGCCATCGAACTTGGCGTGGATTCCTGATGTGTTGATTGGGCCACGCGTGCTGTGGACCGGCTTCGTCGTGCCAACACAGAACGCTCCGAAGTCACCATTGCTTGAAAAGTGTGTGCCAAGCTTGTCGGTAAGTTTAAGACCTCCCTTGTCACGAGAACGCAGTAAGATTTCGGTGGTCCCTAGGGTACCCCCCGCGAGAAAAACCATAGTTGCTGAGACAGTTTTCTTATCGTCATCCCGATGATCTCGATAGTTGACCTCATAGCCGCCTGCTATCTTTTTGATGTCTCTCACCTCAGACATAGGCGAAAGCGTTACTCCTTTGGTCGGGTCAAAAAGTAGCTTCGTATAGAGCGTCTTGCTAAAGGTGTGGCGCGCGGATGGTAGACAGCCCAGGATGCAACGGCCCTCGCGCTGGCAAAACGTTCCGACCTTCGCCGCATCACCGCCATCGGGGCGGTGAGGGTCATACTCGATGAGCGAAAGATCGAGCGGAGCCCAGGGAAGCTGAATGCCAAGTTTCTGGCCGGAGAGTTTGGCCGCATCACGCAACACGCGCGCCCGGTCGAGATAGAGATAATCGTCGTCGGTCAAATTTGTGACATCTCGACCCGGTAGTGGAATTTTTGTGACGATGTGATTGAGTTTGCCGCGAAAGTCCTCCATCCACTTGTATGCAGCCTGATAATCGGCATCGCCGAGATTGAGGCCAATGCCGAACAAGACCTCATCCTGCGCCCGAAGGGTCACATTGGAGTAAATCAGCGAACCTCCACCGACACCGCTCGCAGTGAGAATATCGGCCTGCTTGAAAATCGAATACTGATATAGACCATCTTTATTTAATCCGCTGCGAATTGCGGCAAAAAAGTCGTGCATACCTTCTTTGTGATCCGGACCTGCCCAGTATTGAACCGGCTGAGGTGGCTGCTGCGTCTTCGCCCACGCAGGAATGGACGGGCGAGGACTCGGCGGTGCTTTACCCAGTTTCGATGGCGTGACCCACCAGGTACCCCGCTCGAGCATCAATACTCTCTTACCCTTGGCGGCCAGTTTCGTGGCGGCTATAGTGCCGCCAAAGCCAGTTCCAATCACAATCGCATCAAAATTCATCGGCATGGAGGTAACTCCTTACGTTGAGGAAAAGCATCGGTTCTAGGCATGGTCGACAAAAAATGAAAACAGCTAGAGAGTTAGTGAGAAAGACCTTTGCGAGATCTCCGATTAGGTAGTCGCCAACGAGTCGAGACAATTTGTTAGCGAGAAGTAGTTGTGAGCCTGCGAGGAACCTGACTTCTAAAACGCGCTTAGCCTATAGCCTTTACTGACTCTCGTCAACGGGTTTTTTAAGAAGTCAATTCGCTTTATTGACTTTATTCCCAAACAGGAATATTGTCCGGCGCGTTCTCATAAGGCTGAATTCTCACGAGCTCGCTCCTCGCAGACTCGCTTAATCCAGCCCTCAACTAAAACGATTTGTATCTGCTGCTCAATCAGAGCAAACGAAAGAAACGTTTTATCCCATATAACTCATATTCTGTAAGGACGGATCACTGCCGCCGCCGTCAGATCGGGTTGGAACTTTCGCAAACCGTATCCGCCAAGTTCGGGAGGACCAGTTATGAGCAATGACCTGAATCCCATCGTTACCTTCCGTGAAATCAACAAAGCTTTCAACAAAAATGAAGCCGTAATGACGCAGGCACATAACGAAGCCGAAGCAAGCAGCAAAGACTCTGTCGAAGCAGCTACCAGGATTGCCGCCTTGGGTAACGCGTTGAAAGTGCTCGAAGCCGCGGACGCCGAAGCAAACTCGAAGGTACTTGTCTCGCCGGATCACGGCGTGGCCTCGTTGTTACAGACGTTTCTGGCAATGAAAGCGACCGAGGAAGGCAAAATCAAACCATTGAATGCCGACGCGAACGAAGCAAAATTTGACGATAAGGACATTCTCGGTTGGATCGGTAGTTTCTTCACCTGGTGGAAAAAGCTGAAGAAAGCGAAGTGGCAAACCGCGCCGGCAAAACCGGAGGCGATACCTGGGAACCCAAACGATTTTCGCCTGGCTCTACTAGGCGACTGGGGCACCGGTCGCTACGGCGCACCCGTCAGCGCACAGAGTATCGACAACGATCCGAAAGGTCACGACGTTTTGATTCATCTTGGCGACGTCTACTATTCGGGTGATGACGGAGAGGTGAAGAAACAGTTTCTCGCTTTCTGGCCCAAGAGTCCCAAAAAGCCAAAAGCGGTTAACCGCGCGTGCAACTCAAACCATGAGATGTACACCGGAGGTAAAGCGTACTTCAAGCACACGCTGTCGAAGTTTGATCAGAAAGCCAGCAACTTCGCACTACAAAATGATCATTGGATCCTGTGCGGGATCGACACTGCCTACGAGGACAAAGATCTCGCGAAGGATCAGGCTTTGTGGCTTCACAACATCGCGGCAAACCGGGGCTCACGCAAATTGATCCTCTTCTCTCACCATCAACCCTTTTCCTGGCTGGAAGAACAGCACCCTAAACTCGTTGGCAAGATCGGTCATCTTTTGCAAGGCGGTCATATCTTCGGCTGGTACTGGGGCCACGAGCATCGCTGCGTTCTCTACGAGCAGCATCCACAGTGGAAATTGAATGGCCGATGCGTAGGCCACGGAGGATACCCTTACTTCCGAAAAAACTGGCTGGAATTGGGCGGATCAAAAGACCCGGCCAACAGCAATTGGTTCCTGCTTCCGGGCAAGGGTTTTGCTCCAGGCGGCCGAGTAGTTGACGGACCGAATCCGCTAATTGGCGGGCACGACGATCCTAATAAGTATGGCCCGCAGGGTTACATGTCGGTCGAATTCAGTGGTCCACATATCAACGAGATTGTTCATGCCCCTGACGGGAGCAAACTTTTCGAAAGACAGTTGGTGTGAGCGATGCGTAAAAACAAAGACAATGACAACGAAGAGTACTTGAAACGTGCGGCTCGTGCGTTTCAGGACCAGCCGGTGCGAAAAATCTTCGAAAAGATCAAGGCTATTGTGGGGCCATCTAATATGCCCCCCACTCAACAAGGAAAACTCGCAGAACAAGCACTGAAGGCGATGCAAAACGGCGAGAAACCCTCGCCAAAGCAACTCGCCGCACTCGAATTGATGATCCGCCTCATGCGGCCTGTGCCACTGTCGCGAAAGGGTGTGCTTGATAACCTCGCCGCGGACGTTGCCCCATCGTTTCCGGACTGGCCAACATTTCAAGACTCAATCAAACCACACCTGTATTCAATCGGCCGCATCGACCTTACGCCTAAAGAAGGCGTGGGCACCGGTTTCCTCGTCTCGGATGGAGTTTTGGTTACCAACAGGCATGTCCTGGATGTCTTATCAAAAGGAACTCGCGTACTCGAGAAAGGCCAGGCGGTTGTACGTTTCAAGTTTGAGTCCGGCAGTACCGACTCGGAGAAACCAGCGAACATCACCGGCGTGATCGCCGTGCATAGTGACCTGGACATCGCGCTGCTCAAAGTCGACAAGCAGAAGTTCACGCTAACGAGGAAGCCTTTGAGTTTGGATCCGGCACCTGTCAAGACAGGACTGCCCGTCGTTGCGATCGGGTATCCCTTTGACGACTCGAAGCGGAACCCACTCTTCGTCAGCGCTCTCTTCGGGGGAAAATTTGGCGTGAAACGAGCCGCGCCAGGAGAAGTTTCAAGCAGTGGTCCGAAGTCGATCTATCACGACTGTTCGACGCTTGGCGGTAATTCGGGCTCACCAATTTTGTCGATGAAAACGGCCCAGGTCGTCGGATTGCATCGCAATGGGTTCTTCCTTTACCGCAACGAAGCAGTCGACGGCGCTTCGCTCAAACAATTCATTCAACCGCACCTATGAAGCAAACCATTACCCCTCGTGCTTTTGTTATCGCTATTGAGAAGTACGGCAAAGGAAAATCATTGCCGCACTTGCCGGGCACCAACAAGGACGCCGAAGTATTTATCGACTGGCTCGTCAACACAAAGGGCGTAAAGCGTTCAAACATTTTTTGTTGCGCTAATGAATCAGTAAAGGCGAGAACAACCGGCACGACGGCTAGCGAGATCATCGCCGAATTAGCGAGAGCTGTTAAAAAATGGGCGGACAAAACTGCCGAGTTTTACTTCTATTTCAGCGGTCACGGTTTTTCCTACTCGACGTCAACGTTCGCGAAATCGATCGACGTCCTGGTCGCCTCGGATTTCACAGGTCTCGAGACAGGCGGTCGCGCCTGCCTGAACCTGGATGAAATCAAAACCAAGCTCTGGAAGTCGCTTGGGCCGGAGCATCACTACTATTTCATCGACGCTTGTCGGAACCAGATTCAACAGGACGCCATCGATCCAGCGAGCACCGGTCTGGGCTTTGCCAACTCGCAACTGGGCACACCGACCGTTTACAAAGTGTTCTCTACTGCGCAAGGCGCTCTTTCCAAAACAAAGAGCGGATTTACACCTTTACTGGTCAAAGGATTGAGCGGCAGCGGTCGCGCGAAGGGACTGCGAACGAACAGCATGTACGTCATCTTCGATCTGCTGGGCGCATATTTGAAGAAGCAACTCCAGGCAGGTGGTCAGGAGGTGGACTTCAGCCGCGAGGGGAACGGCGAAGGTTTTCTGTTGGAGCTAAAACCGATTCCAAAGACGAAATGCGAGGTGAAGGTCGCGAAAGCGAAGCCAGGCGATAAATTTGTTCTGACGGTTAGTGATATCAAGGGGCTTAGCAAGCGCCACAAATTCACAGGTCCGTCTTTTCAGTTTGACCTTTTCCCGGATGACTATTCGTTCCAACTAAAACATTCGTCCGGGAAAGTCTTGCGCAAACCACCGCCCGAGGATCCAGTGGACTTATACGATCCTTGCGTCCTGAATTTTGAGTTGAAAGTTTCACCGGGTGGTGGTGCGTCGAAGGCGAAAGCGAAAGCGGCGAGCGACGACGGATTTGAATCTGTAGGGGGCGCCTCCCCGGCTAGCATAGTTCCAGCGACCGCGCTCACACCTCCAGACACGCCGCCGCCTCCGATAACTGGCACGCTTCACGTTAAAGGCGTACGCACCGAACATACTCAAATCGAAGTACTGAGCCTCAGAACAGGCGAACTGCTGAAGTCTAATCAAGATCTCAAGCAGGAAGTTCCGCCAGGAGAATACCTCGTCAAGCTGCGCGAGCGGAGTATCACCGTCAGCAAACATGAAGTTACTGTTCGGGCTGGAAAGACAAAGACAATCAATCTTCTCGTTCAACCGAAGGACAAAGTTCGCGACTCTATTCTTAAATGCGTCAAGGCCATCAACGTTGAAGGTGCGTCTGTGTTCTCGGAGAGTCACCTTGGCCCACTTGCCAATCAGGATCTTGGGCTCTGGCTGACGCTGTTTGGAGCATCTCGTATCCTGGGCCAGCCAGGTCAGTTTCGTAAGCTCGAGAGACTTGCGCTTCAGACCTTCGACGACATCAAGAAGAATGAAGCCGTCGTCTACGTGCTCGCTGGTTTTGAAAAGTCGACCGGCCGGTTCGGTGTTGGTCTTAGTTCAGGACCGGTAGTTGACTGGAAGGTTCTAAAGAGAGTTAAGGGACTTCAGAATATCTATGAACTGCGCCTACCTGCTACCGTGGGCTCTCACCTGTTGTCGTTCAAGATTCCGAAACGATCGCCGATAACCTGTGCCATTCATTGCCTGCCGAACCGGGCCACGCTGGCGACGCTTGCGCAAGACAAAGAAGGTCAGCTCACCTTTCATCAATCCATCCTGCCAATTCGACACCTGACTAAATACATGGACCCGACTGTTCGTTCGTATCTCCATGGGAACATGCTCGGCCTGGTGCGCACGATGACACTCGCGCAGAGTCAATTCGCCCGCAAGCGTTCTGTCCAGGAGCAAATAAAGAAGACTGATCCCGGCGTTTGGAGCGACCTCGTGCACCACAAATGGCTGGACCCAGTGATGGCGCTGATTGCTGCTTATGACGTTATTCGTCATGGAACAATCGGCCAGGCAAAAGGATTGCTGAAAATTGTAAATAGCAATCTGCGCAAGTATTTCGAAGGCATGGGCGACATTGAAGCGATCGCGAAGCTTCTCGGAACCAAGTGGAGTCTCCCCACCTCTCCACCGCTATTTCTCGACGGTGTGCTCGCCTTCGACGAGATACAGGAAAATAAGATGCTGCCGCTTTCGCCCGACAGACTCAATTACTCGAGCCCATGGACCGTCTGGCAGCGAGCTGTCAACGATTTCGAAATATCTGCGCCAACGAAAATTAAGCGACGTAGAAGTACAAGAAAAGCCGGCAAGCAAGTTAAGAAAACTAAAGGAGGAAAGTAATGGCCGACAACCTTAACCGTTCGGATGTTCGAGTGGATTTTAAGGACGTATTTGGTGAGACGATTCGAGACAAAGTTGAAATCAAGATTTACAACACGCAACTCCAAAGTCTGAAGGATGTTTACAACGCCGACTTCAAGGGCGCGCCGCAAATCCTTTCCCAAGTGCCGGCGTTTCCGACCGGACACGCGCAGATTTTCGTCAATCCTAAAAAGTACCGCTTCAAACAGCGATTCATAAGTGTCCAAGCCGGCAAGACGAACGAGATCACTGAGTACTTCTTCGTCGAACCCTCCGCGGCGAAGCCACACCCGATTGAATTTGCTGACCTGGCTGCAAAAACTTACGGTGAGGAACTGCTTAGAATTCTTAAGGCCTCGAAGATTGGCGCCGCGGCGTGGAACGCGCTGGACAAGCGAAATCGCGCAAGCGTTCTGAATCTGTGCGCAAAGATGTCTAGAGAGACGGTCAAGAATGGATCAAAGCTAATTACATTTGTCGAAAGCATTGACAAAACGTGGTTCGATAACAAGCACTTTGAACGAATATACGCGCGAGTAAAGAAAGAGCTGCTTCAGGCGCTGCGGAACCATCCGCAGGTTTACTTCAGCGTCAATGGAGGTTTGCACAAGTTCCCGCCGGGTTGGGCGTCCGTGAAAGGGGCTGACAGTTTCAAAACACTGCGAGACTCTGCCGGGAATCTTCAGTTGACGTTCGCTGAACAGGATGGTGAAGAGGGCTATTTGGCAGACATCGATCTCGACGATCACAAAGGTTTGGCCCACGTGGCCGATGTCTTGAAACACAAGTTCTCCGGCAAAAACACCAGCCCCTACGATATCCATCAGACACTAGTCTTCGCCCAGCAACTCGACCCAGAGTACCGCTTGCTGTAGCGATCACCACAGCGCAGAAAAGTAGAGTGCCTCATGCCAACCATCAAACTGACGGATCAGCTCGGCGTCACTGTTGATGCACAGATCAATCCTGACTCCACAATCGCCAAGTACATAAAAGAGCTCTCCAAACTCAAATTTACCAAGCTCGATTTTGAAGCTCTGAAGAACCTCACTCTCGACCAGTCGCCGGTCAAGAGCTTGCAAACAGGAATTGAGTTCGAGCAACCAGTAAAGGTCGGAATCGACGACACCGAGATGAAGATTGGCGCGGGCGTCTCAGGCAACCTCAAACTATTCTCCGCCACGGACGAACAACTGTTCGACCCTGAAGTTTTCGCAGATCCGATCATCATCGGACCGAATCAAATCTACGTTGGCATTGGGACATCCGCGAACGTGTCTACGGGGCTCACTCACAAGAGCGGTGATCTCGGATTTGGTTTTAGTGGGGGCACTCAGATAACACTCACCAGCTACAAGTTATTCGAGAGTGCGCCACAACCGCTGTTCGTGGACGCGCTAAAGGAATCTATCGCTGGTTTTTCGCTTCCGGGAGATTTGGAAGATCTCAAGAAAATGCCGGCGGGCTCGGTGGTCGCAGTTGAAGGCAATGGCAACATCAAGTTCGCGGGTAACGTCGATGTCCTGAGTGTGGTGAATCCTCTGGCAGTTGTGAGTTTGCCCGATCCTCTTGGCGAGGTGAAGCTTTCATCTGGAAACGCGATCAAGGTTGGCGCCTCATTCGAGATCACCGGCAGCTACCAGATTCGCGTTCATAAAAACGGCAAGGACAAAGTGCGGCTTGGCTATTACAAGAAGCGCGGCACTGAATTCATCGTGAAAGCGTCAGCGTCGGCCGGTGTGACGGCGGGAGTCGGAAAATTCGATCTGATCGAGGCAGTTTTTAAAGCAATCAGCAGCGATCCAAAAGCTGATATTGAAACGCTGAAAGGCAGCGGGCTCAGCGAAGCACAGATTGAGTCAATCAAGAAAGTTGTCGAGGCGGGTATCTCGCGCAAACTCGAGATCGCGTTAGGTTTCGAGTTCAGTTCACAAGAAACTTCGGAAGCGGCTTTTCTTTTCGACTTTGAACTCGACAGGCTTGATGAAACTGGACGTAAAGCGTTGCACGATGCCCTGGACGGCGATCTTTCCGGGTTATCCAAAAGCAAAGAGGGACTGCCGGCCGGCGTCCATTTCGTACGCAGCATCTTCACCGAGATTCAAAAGAAGCGGCATGCGCTTAAATTCAACCTCCTCGGAATCTATAACTCCATCTCTGTGAGCACTCTCATTCTCAAGGGTAGGGTGCTATTTGATCATGCCACCGGCGAATTGATCATTACCGATTCAGCCACAGCCTCTCGCATTGCTGCTTCGACCCTCAACTTTGCCGCAGACAGTGAGAAACTGAAGAAGGTCATGGCTGAGAGCGTGTTGATGACGGTAGCGTATAAGTTCAGCAAGCTCGTTACTCATCCGAAACCCGAACTGGCAATCACTCATTCCTACTTCGAATTACATTCAAAGACCAGCGCTACGGATTTGCGTGACAACCTCGATGTTTTCGAGGCGCTGGGATTGATCAAAGCGAGTGACAAGAAGCAGCTTCCTGGCGGGGCGAAGAAGTTTGGCCGGACCACGCTCTTCGCAGAAACATCTTTTGACGATCCGCTTGTGAATAGTCTGTTTTTGAATAACGGTGCCGCACGTTCGCAAAGCGAGTATGAAAACGCCGGGCGAAAAGCGCTCGCATTGCTTGTGCAAGGCGATGAGGAACAAGCTGGTCGCCGAAAGCCTGCGACTGACGATGCACTTTGGAAAGAGATGTCGAAACAGGGTCAACCAAACTTCAAGTTCATTGATGCGCTCAGAACTGTTAACGCCGTTGAGCTGGGAGCGATCACCACTGACTATACAGTCATCAAGTGGTGGGCCGTGTCGATGGTAGAAATGGGAAAGAGTCTGTTAGAGATGCGGAAATTTCTCGACGATCACCCAGGGATTGATCCGCAAAACAAGACATTCAAGTCCTTGCGTAAGAGGCTGGGCGCGAAGCTAAAAGAAGTCGCGAGCAACACGAAAGCAGAGTTCGGAGATCCCTGGGGGCTCGTCGCCATGGATCAGGCTTCTGGTGGCAAGGCCGATGCTAAGGCGCTAATTTCAGGACCAGGTTTCACACTATTTCGTGAGCGTTAGGGGTGGAGTTCTTAAAAGCGGGTATTGATGAAGCAGATTTCTGATGTGCTCGTAACATCCTAGTTGTGCCTTTACAGGCGATTGAAGGGGAAAAGCCGGGCTTCTATCGGATCAGCGTGGCGGTGCGTGACAACTACTCCGGCAAAACCGGAAACCTCACGTGTGTTTTATGAGGTAAGGTAACGATCTAATCCGTTACTACTCCTGGTACAGGCACTCGACGGAATCCGTCAATTCGTTTCAACCAATACTCATTGAACGGCGAGTAGATAACTCCCTGGCGGCGTGATGCGTGGTAGAAACCGTGCTCGTCAGCTACGACGCCGACGTGTGTTAGGCCACTGAAGAACACGAGGGTTCCAAACTTGAACTGGTCTTCGGGAGGAGCCGGCGCAAATCGCGAAAACAGCGTACGGGCACTGCCGCGCTCGAAGCTGACGCCGGTCGCGTTGAAAATACTCCAAACGAACCCCGAACAATCGAACCGGTCTGGTCCTTCCGCGCCCCAGCGATAACGCGCGCCGAGTCGTTGGTCTATGGCCGCCATTAATGCGGGTTGGAGATTCAAAAAATTGGGGATGGACGAACCGATGGCGGGCGTCAGGTCAATAAGCGGTTTTGGCTTAGCTCCCCAGGTCGTGGTTGGTTCTGCGGCGAGCGCTAAATCGTCAGGTGAGCATGACATCTCGGGCATTTCCGCCGTCGGTGTTGTCACGCGCGGACGCGTTTGCGCAACTGCTGAAGTGAACCAAAGACTGAGGGCCAAACAAGCGACCAGAACACGAGCTAATGGTTTTCGAAGCACCATAAACGAGGAACTACCTTTTCCTTTAGAATTCTTACTTTTGTTTCTTATAGTGAGGAGGGCACCGCTAAAAGACCTCGGCATAGTAGCGGTCGGAGCAAGGTGGTTCAAGCGGCAATGTGACTGTTTCGTGACGAAACGCGTTCGCCAACTGTTCGCGACCTGAAAGAAGTCACGAAATCTTTGCGATCGCGGTCAATCTGAATCAGTTGTCGCCGCTGGGCGTCAAGCGCGCGTCATGCGCGTTGAAGCTGGCGATGCAAAATCAGCGCAAAAAGCAGAGTAATAGCCAACGTCATGGGGCACGAAACTCCTGACAATCAAGACGAAGTTAGTTGTATGGTCTAATTAGATTGACAATGAGGTGCGAGTTCCGGGATTTCACTCACACAGATCGACCCGAGTAGTTCAACCCAACGGTGATTATTTTCTGGAGCAGCTGGTCGTAAGGCACGCCACTGTACTCGGCGGAATCGGCGAAGTCTTCATTGTGGGCGATTTGAGGATTCGGATTGGCTTCCAGTAGATAAAACTGACCTTCTTCCGTCATGCGATAGTCCATCCGGGCATAGCCACTTAAGAACAAGTAACGATAGATACGCTTCGACAAACGTTCGAGAGTCTTGACCTGATCGTCCGTCAAATCCGCGGCGCGCGTCTTCACTCCAACGCGCTCCTGGTACGTCGGGTCCCACTTCACTTTCAGCGTGGCGATGTTCTCAGCGCCTTCGGGCAGCTTCTCCATCACAAGCTCCCACGGCGCGTACGTCTGGATGTTCTGATTACCAATAACGCCGACGTAAATCTCGCGTCCCTTGATGTACTGTTCAGCGATCGCGGCGGTCTTATTCTGTCGATGAATAAAATCGACGCGTTGCGCTAGCTTCTCGTCGTCATAAACGATCGACGCCTGCGCGATTCCCACTGAACCCTCTTCGCTGATCGACTTCACCAGCAACGGAAACTTCAACCGCTTCGGACGCCGCACTTTTCTATTCACCGGAAACACCGCGAAATTCGGCACCAGCAGACGATGATACGAAAGGATCATCTTCGTCAGCGCCTTATCGTGCGCGAGGGTCATCCCGCGCGGATTACAACCGGTGTACGCCTGCTTCATCAGCTCGAGATAGCTGACGACGTGCTGATCGTAAAGTGGGTAACCATGAAACTCTTCGAGCAGGTTGAACGCGATATGCGGCTTGTATTCCATGAGCGCCTTGCCGATATCGTTTAGCTGGTTGTACAGACCGATCGGATAAACCTCGTGGCCCATCTTCTTCAACGTCGATACGACGTCGAATTCTGTTTTGACTTCCAGCTTTTCCTTATCGGAGAGACCGTTCAACGAATCCGGAGGGACGAGATCGCTGTGGACCAGAACGATGATGCGCAGTTTCTTCCGCGGCTCAAAAGTCATACGGCTATGCGATGATAACCCGAATGAAGCACGTTCATTACTTGCACAGTCAGCACTATCATTACACGACGACGCGTTTCTCGAAAAGGTGTATCGACACGTAATTTCAAATCTTTGCAACGATCGATCATGTTTTGCAGCACGTGATCGATCGTGTATTGGTGCACTCCGGTGCCTTCGGCGACGATCTGTCGCACCTCACGACGCACACGCCGGATGAAACTCGCGGCGCTCTCACGCTTCCTATGCCGCGGGTCGTCAGAAAAGATTCGATGCAGATCGCGATCGTAAACGGCAGGCCATTCGAAGTCGTAACGTTCGCGTTTGCGACGGTAGTGTTCGCGTAAAGTGATCTTCAACGCCGATAGCGGCTCGACCTTCGTGCGCGTTCTGTTGCGTGGCTTCACGCCGTCGAGTTCACTCATCAACTCGTTGATGTACTCGAGCTTCCGAAGCGCTGGCCAGCCGCGATAACGTCGCCGCCATTGCGATCGCGGACTCAGCCAGACGGCGAAAGTCTCAGCGAAGTCTTCCGCCGGATGCGCCTGTGCATACCAGGCCGGCAGATGCAGGACGTACTTCCGGCTCTTCGGCTTTGGCTTGTAGAAGTCAGGGTAAGGCTGGGCGAATGAGCCGAACAGCTCGCGATGTTGGCGTTTGAAGTGGAGTCGAAAAGCGGTGTCGAGGGCATGGCCCGCTTCGTGACGGAGAATCCGCATGCACTCGGTATCGCTGCCGCCCTCGACTTCCAGCATTTGCTTGCGTTCGAGCTTCACCAGGCGCGGATGCGCCAGGTAAAACGGGATGGCGATTCCCGGCACGCCGTCGGGCGAAAACCACTCTTCCGCCAGCCAAACGTGCGGTTTAAAGCGGATCGAGCGCGTATTCAGCTCGGCGTAAAGCCGCTTAATCTGGGGTTCAAGGAATGACCCCTTGATTTTGATTGGCAGGTCGCAGATACGGAGGTCAAGCAACTGTTCGTCGCTGAGACGGTGCCAGGGGAATCGATAACTCACGAGGACGCATTCTAAACGGCGGCCTGGTCATTTTCCATTTGTCATTGCTCATTTTCCATTTTTCATTTGTCGCTCCGCGTTTGGTCGTCCCGGCACGCCGGCCAAAATGGGAAATGAAAAACGACAAATGGAAAATGAACTGAGCCTTTTGGAAGACGGCTTACGCGTTGTTTGGTAAGGAGCAGAACAACAGGGTAAATGATAAAAACACCAACAGTTTCCAAAACAGCGCTCGCAATCGCCTGTCTCATCACATTGGCAGGAAGCGTGAGCGCCGATACCAAGGTTAAGTCGCGCCAAACCAGTGGTGGACAGACATACGAAAACACCAGCTACATCAAAGGCAAACGCCAACGCAGCGAAGCCAACAACGGGCAGATGATCGTCATTCAGCAGTGTGATCTGCGACGCAACATCCAGATCATCCCGCAGGCTCAGGCTTACGTCATCCAGCCTTACGACAACACTGCGAACCCCAGCTCAACTACCAGCGGTCGCGCAACTTCGCAACCGTCTGCAACGACCAAGGGTGGAGTCGTTACTTCAATCGTCACGACGAAAGACACCGGCGAGCGCAAACAGATGCTCGGCTACACCGCGCGCCACATCATCACGACGATGGAGACGGAGTCGAGTCCTGAAGCGTGTTCGCAGATGAAGAGCAAGATGCAGATCGACGGGTGGTACATCGACGCTGAGTTTGCCCTCGAGTGCGACAGCGGTGTTGCTTACAAACCGTATTCGCCGCCGCAGAGTGGTGGTTGTCAGGATCGTTACGTCACGAAGCAGGTCGGCACCGCCAAGAAGGGATATCCGGTGTGGGAAAAGATGACCATGTTCGATCCGAGTGGCGCTGAGAGCTTTTCGACGATCAATGAAGTTGTCGAGTTCTCAAATGCGACGTTGGATGCGAGTTTGTTTGACGTCCCAGCGGGTTATCGTCAAGTGAGTGATTTGGCGAGTGCTTTCTCGGCTGCTCCTGCGACCACTGAAACGTCAACTCCAACTCAAACGCAAACCCAAACGGAAAGCAAGGAAACAAGCACTAGTACCAAGCCTGAGCCTAAACCCGAACCTAAACCCAAATCCGATCCGCTAAAGAAAATCAAGGGCGGCCTGAAATGGCCATAAGTCCGTGTAACACGGATCAGTTCCCCGGATGGACGCCCGTCTTCAGAAATGAAGACGGGCATTGTTTTTCTACGGGACACTGATCGCACAACGGATTGCGCGCCTTGCAGATCTTCCTTCCGTGCGCGATCAGGAGATGCGGGAAGATCACCCAGTCTTTCTTTGGCACAATCGGAATCAGATCCTGCTCGATCTTCTCTGCCGTTTTCTGCTGGGTGAAATCGAGCCGGTGCGAAAGTCGCGTGACGTGAGTGTCGACGACGACTCCCGCCTTGATCTCGAATGCATTGCCAAGTACGACGTTCGCTGTCTTGCGCGCGACGCCGGGAAGTTCCAGAAGCTCTTCCATCGTGTGCGGAACAGTGCCGCCGTACTGTTCAGTCAATATCTTCGACGTACCTTGAATCGATTTCGTCTTGTTGCGAAAGAAGCCGGTCGACTGGATGTCTTTCTCGAGTTCTCGAGGTGAGACTTTGAGATAGTCTTCCGGCTTCTTGTACTTCCGGAACAGGTCCGCTGTGACGATGTTCACCCGCTCGTCCGTGCATTGTGCCGATAAGATCGTCGCCACTAAGAGCTCGAACGGATTCGAATGATTCAACGAACACTTCGCGTCGGGATACGCGCGCTTCAACCGGCGAATCACGTCGCGCGTGCGCATCTTGAGTTCGTCTATACTTTCGCGTTTCGCCATCTTAGGGTTTTCTTCTTTGTGCCTCTTCGTGTCTGCGTTTTGTGCCTTTTGTGTCACCCTGTTCTCTTCAGTTTTCCGGTCCGCTTGGCCCAGGCTTCGACGCGTACGAACGTCATCAGACCGAGCGGCAGCAGTATCGCGCCCATGACGGCAAGGATCAGCAACTCGTGCGTGACAGCCGACAACGGCGCGCCTGCGAGAAGTTCCGGAGTCGAAGCACTATTTCCTACTCCGAATAACTTCCGGCAAGCAGACAGCGTGTAGGTTGCCGGCGAAATCGCCGAGAGCGGCTGCATCCAACCTGGCAGGACTTCGATTGGATAATAAACGCCCGAAACCAATAGAAGCGAGCCCTGAAAGATGTGCGTCGCTTCCGCGCCTCGTTCCGCGCTCATCACCGGAAACACGGCCGCGAACAGACCGAGTCCAACGAACGCGAGCGTGCTCACGAACAACACCACCATCACGCCGAGCAGATTCGCACCGCGCAAGTTCAGGTTCGTGAACGCCATCAGACCAAGCAGCACAATCACGCTCGTGACGATGCTGTTCAGTAGTGAAAACAGGCTGACGCCGAGAAGATGAACACTTCGAGACACCGGAGCCATGAACGTGTATTCGAGCGTGCCTTCCCAGCGCTCGTACGCGATCGACATGGCGATCTCCTGGTAGAGCCACGAGAGATAGTTCCACAATAACGCTCCGACTACGAGCGTCAGCGTCATCTGATAGTCTTTTGCCGCGACGCCGATCAACGCAACCGTTGCTGACGTCACCAGGGCGTAGAAGTTAAACACCACCACCCAGCCGATGTACCGCCGGGTAATGTGATAACCCCTGAACAAAAACGCCCACGTTTGGCGCATAGCTGTTTCCATGACTAATCCTTTCCATCCGTGTATCGCGCAAAGCGCGCCTAATCGCCCACGGCGGCTAATTCTTCATCCTCGACGATCTTTTCACCTGTTAATGCGATGAAGGCGTCGTCAAGATTCGCGGCGCCGGCGCGCCTCATTAAGTCGCGGGCCGTGCCTTCGGCGACGAGTTTGCCGTGCGCGATAAAACCGATACGCGCGCACAAGCGCTCTGCTTCGGCCATGTCGTGCGTCGTCAGCAGAATCGTCGTGCCTTCGCGTTCTCGCAGTCGCTCAAGAAACGCCTGCACGTCGCGACGGCTCTTCGGATCGAGTCCCGTCGTCGGCTCGTCAAGCAGCAACAGGGGCGGATTGATCATCAACGCTCGCGCGATGCTGATCTTCTGCTGCATGCCGCGACTCATCTCCTCGAGCGGCGTCGAAAACTTCGCGTTCTCCATTCCCAACTCCTCGAGAATCTCCATCGCGCGTTGTTCAGCGTCGCGCGCCTTCTGCCCGTAAAGCAGCGCCGTGTACAGCAGGTTCTCGCGCGCCGAAAGCTTCTTATAAAAAGCCGCGTCTACGCTGACGCGCCCGATGATTCGCCGCACTTCGTCCTGTTGCTCCGGCAAACGGAACCCAAGCAAACGGACCTCGCCGCTGTCGGCAATCAACAAAGTCGAAAGGATGCGGATCAAACTCGACTTGCCGGAACCGTTTGGACCAAGGAGCCCATACGTCTCCCCTTCCGCGACGCTGAACGAAACGCCGTCGACAGCCCAGAGCTCCGACGTCTTTCGAAAACCCGTGCGTTTGCGGAAACTTTTACGCAGATTGCGCACCTGTATAGCTGGTTGCAGCATGATCACCTCACTAGTGGACGTCCGAAAAAAGACGACGACCACGAAAAAACGAAAAGATTGAATTGTTGTTGGAAAAGTAAGACGCTGTTAGGCGCTCTCAGCCGCTCGAATACACTTCGAGCGTTGCGACCTAACTCTGGCAGGCAAAAATAAAACCGCCTGCGACAGAGTTAATGACGGGGCCTAACAATGAGGAACAGAAGGAGAACTTTCATTTCTATAATCACCTGCTTTGCAGCCTAGCGGAAGGTTCTGTTTTTGGCAAGAAGAAATCATTTGTCATTGGTCATTTGACATTTCTCATTTGTCATTTCCAGACCGCGGCGGACATACCAGGGTACTATTGGTTTTTCAAATGACAAATGAGAAATGTCAAATGACCAATGACAAAATGACTACCTTCTGCCGTGTGCGATCTTGATCGCTTCGGGCAAACTGCGCAGACGCAGCATCGCCAGCACACCAAGAAACGGTCCAGGCGCGAGGATCATGAAGGCATATCGCCAGTCTGCCACCTTGGGAATCAATTCGATCGAGATCGTGGTGAGGAGGAAGCCGATGCACATTTGAATCGTCAACGCCGTACCGATGTACTGTGGATCGCCAAGCTCCGTCACACATGAAGAAAACTGCGCCGAGTCGGCGACCACAGTCGCGCCCCAGATTGTCGCCACGAGCAAAAGCAGCACGGGATTGCCCCCGTAAAGCAACCCGATTACTAGACAACACGTACCGCTTATCGCCATGGCCCACGACGTCACTGCTGTCCTCCCGACCCGGTCGGCGAGCAGGCCTGCAACTACGCAACCCACCGCACCCGAACCGATGACGAGAAACGAGCCCAACTCGGCGAGCTGCGGATCGCCGCCCTGAATCGCAAGACTCGAACGAATCATTACCGGTACCCAGATCCACATGCCGTACAGTTCCCACATGTGACCGAAGTAACCGAAGCTCGCGAGCCTGACGCCGCGATTGCCAAACACGCGCACGACTTGCGTGATATCAAATCGCGCCGGCGGCAACGCGTGTGGACCATCCGACACGAACAACAACACGATTAGCCCGCTGATCACCGACAGCACCGAGACAAACATCACGTTAGTGCGCCAGTTACCACTACCGAGAGCGTTGACCAGATACGGCGTCGCCTTCCCCATCGTCAACGCACCGACCAACACACCGAGCGCCATGCCGCGACGTTCGCGAAACCACGTCGCCATGATCTTCATGCCGGGCGGGTACACGCCTGCGAGGCACACGCCGGTCAGGAAGCGCAACGTGATCGCGGTGGAAGCGTCGTGTACGTACAAACCGAAGATCGCGTTTGCGGCAGCCCCAAGAAACGCTGAAACGGCGAATAGGTGGCGGGTTGCGATGATGTCGGGGAGATTGAGAGTGGCGCTGAGTAGCGTACCAGCGACGAAGCCGAGTTGGACCGCGATTGCAATCCAACTTACTTGAGAATCAGTGAGGTTCCATTCTCGATCGAGTGCTGGAACGACCGCGGAGCCGCTGAACCAAAGCGCCATGCCCAGCAGCTCTGCTGCCGCAAGAAGTGTTAGTGCGCGCCACCGTCCAGGGGTTTGGGCCATTCGTCTTAAATCCGTGTTTTCGTTTCGGACACGGATCACGCAAGATCAAATAACAAGATCTCCGAAGGTTCGTCTGCAACAATCTCCAACGAACTCTCGCCCATCGCAATCGCGCCGTCACCCTGCCCAGCGCGCTGGCCATTCACATTGATTGCGCCACGCGCGACCTGAATCCAGCCATAACGCGTCTGGTCCATGTCGTACTTAACGCTCTCGCCGTCGCCGAGTATCGACGCAAACAAACTCACATCCTGATGCACGGTGACAGATCCGCTTCGCCCATCGTTCGACGCGATAAGCCGCAACTGCCCACGACGTTCATCTTCAGCAAACGCTTTCTGTTCGTAACCTGGTTCCAACCCCACCGTGTCCGGCAGGATCCAGATCTGCAGCAGGTGGACCGACTCTTCGCGAGATGCGTTCTTTTCACTGTGCCTGACACCAGTACCCGCCGTCATGCGCTGCACATCACCCGGACGAATGATCGATCCATTACCCATGCTGTCTTCGTGTTGCAGCGCGCCCTCGAGAATGTACGTGATGATTTCCATGTCGCGATGTCCGTGCATCGGGAAACCACGACCAGCCGCGACAAAGTCTTCATTGATCACGCGCAACTGGCGAAAGCCCATAAACCGCGGATCGTAGTACTGATCAAACGAGAACGTGTGATAGGTATTGAGCCAACCGTGATCGAAGTGGCCGCGTTCCCTCGCCTGTCTGATCGTAATCATGAGTTTGTACTTTGTACTTTTGAACTTTGAGCTTTGCTCGCTAAGTTAGAGGTAAACTAAAAAGCGAAAGACCCGAAAAGAGTACAAAGAACAAAGCTCCAAGTACAAAGCTCCTGGCATCTATACTCCCAGCCCCTCTTCATGCGCCACGAATACCGTCACCAGTTCGTTCAAACCCTCAGCGTCCTGATCGTCAAATCTCCCGATCGTTGGACTGTCCAGATCCAACACACCGAGCAATCGTTCGCCATCAAACAACGGCACGACGATTTCGGAGTTCGACGCTACGTCGCAAGCGATGTGTCCCGGAAACTCGTGCACGTTGGGCACAATGATCGTCTCAAGTTGCCGTGCAGCAACACCACACACGCCCTTGCCTAGTGGGATCCGCACGCACGCGGGATTACCCTGAAACGGCCCCAGCACCAACTCTTCGCCTTGCAGGAAATAAAAACCCGCCCAGTTGACGTTCGGCAGCGAATTGAACAGCAGGGCGCTGAAGTTAGCGGCGTTCGCGATCAGATCATGTTCGCCCTTGAGCAGACTGAGTAGCTGCACGACAAGGCTGGCGTAGAGTTTTTGTTTGGGACTTTGTCCAGGGACGTAGGAGGATTGTTTTTTAGCTGCGGCCTTAGCGGTCTTTTTGGCGGCCTTGGCCGGCTTCTTCCGGGTCAGTGTTTTGCTCATGACAAGTTCATTCAGATGTGGGTCGAATGCTAATCACCACGGATTTGGAAACAGGTGTGTTGCTCTTTTCGGCCACGTTTCGCACAGGCACTAAAACGTTCGCCTCTGGAAAATAAGTGGCAGCGCAACGCGGGGGAATATCGTACGGCACGATCGTAAACTTTCTTGCGATTCGCTCTTCGCCTTCGAAGTGACTGACAAGATCTACAACTTGCTGCTCGCGTAAACCAGCGGCCGCGATATCGTCTCGATTCAGAAACACCGCGCGCCGGTTGTTACTGATGCCACGATAACGGTCGTTCTCACTATAAACCGACGTATTGAACTGATCGTGGCTGCGGATAGTCATCATCAGATACTGGTCCGGCGCAAGATTGTGATTCGGCAGCGCGTGGATTGTAAAGACAGCCTTGCCGGTAGCGGTATTGAAAACTCGCTCGCGGGCCGCGTTTGGCAGGTAGAACCCGCCGGGTTCGCGCACGCGCGCATTGTAGTTTTCAAAACCCGGCACCACGCGCTCGATCCGCGCGCGAATGTTGTCGTAATCACTCGCGAGCGTTTCCCAATCGACTGTGGTCCGATCTTCGAGCGTCGCTCGTGCCAGTCGAGCGACGATCTGCGCTTCGCTCAAAAGCTCTGGCGAAGCGGGCGCGAGCGATCCATGCGACATCTGCACCACGCCCATCGAATTTTCAGTGGTGACAAACTGTGGCCCAACGGCCTGCACGTCGATCTCGGTGCGACCGAGGCACGGCAAGATCAGCGCGCGCTCGCCGGTGATTAAATGTGAACGATTCAGTTTTGTCGAGACGTGGGCCGTCAACCGGCAACGACGCAGGGCCGCTGATGTGAAGTCAGTGTCAGGAGTCGCAGAGAGAAAGTTGCCGCCGAGTGCGAAGAAGACGCGGCCCTGCCCCTCGTGCATTGCGTGGATCGCGCGAACGGTGTCGAACCCGTGATTGCGTGGCGGTTCAAATTCGAACTCCTCGCCAAGCCGATCGAGAAACAACGCCGTGGGGCGTTCCCAGATACCCATCGTGCGGTCGCCCTGCACGTTGCTGTGACCACGCACGGGACAAAGTCCCGCTCCGGGTTGGCCCACCTGCCCGCGCAACAACATCAGGTTAACGATCTCCTGGATGTTCGCGACAGCGTTGCGGTGCTGCGTCAGGCCCATGGCCCAACAGAAAATCGTTCGCTTCGATTCTATGAAGATCTGTGCGGCTTGCTCGATCTGTTCCTGCGAGACTCCACTCTGTTCGACAATGTCGTCCCACGAAACCGCACGCACCGAAGCGGCAAATGCGTCAAACCCAGTCGTGTACGCTGCGATGAATTCCTGGTCGAGAGCATCATCATGCGCCAATACCGCTTTTGACATACCCTTGAGCAACGCGACATCGCCGTTAATTCGCACCTGCAAAAACAAGTCTGCCAGTTCGGTTCCCGATCCAAACATCGCCAACACATGCTGTGGATGCTTGAATCGCGTCATACCGACTTCGGGCAAAGGATTGATATGAACTAACTTGCAGCCGTTCCTTTTCGCGTGTTCGAGTGCGCTTAACATCCGTGGATGGTTCGTACCAGGGTTCTGACCGATAACGAAGATCGCTTCGGCTCGATCGAAATCCTCGAGCGTCACCGTTCCCTTCCCGACGCCAATAGTCTCGCTCAACGCCGAACCGCTCGACTCGTGACACATGTTCGAGCAATCGGGAAGATTGTTGGTGCCAAACTGCCGCACGAAGAGTTGATAGAGAAAAGCGGCTTCATTACTGGTGCGGCCTGAGGTGTAGAAGATCGCCTGGTCGGGATAGTTCAGCGAATTAAGCTCATCCGCAAGCAATTCGAAAGCACTGTCCCAACTGATCTGTTCGTAGTGCGTCGCGCCGCGCGACAGCAACATCGGATGCGTGATTCTTCCCTGCGCGCCGAGCCATTGATCCGATTGCAGCTCGAGATCGGCAACACTCCATTGCTGAAAGAACTCCGGCGTGACTCGTTTTGTCGTCGCTTCGTCCGCGATATGCTTCGCGCCGTTCTCGCAAAACTCGAAATGCGATCGCTCCCGATCCGGCTCCGGCCACGCGCAACCAGGACAGTCGATGCCGCTAAACTGATTGACTTTCAACATCGTTCGCGCACCGCGAATAAGCCCCGTCTCCGCTGAAAGTGTTTTCACAGTTGCAACGATCGCAGGCAAGCCGCCGGCACTCTTCGATTCCTTCGACATCGCCTCACAGATTATGTTAAAAGCCAGCAGAGGACAAAACTATATGACCCATTCGCGCCCCGTTCGGTCGCTTCTACTCCTGCTATCTTTAACAATATTTGTAACAGTCACTAATGCTCAGGTACAGATCAAACCGGCCCGCGATCCGAATCAACCAATCGATCAGGAATACACAAACAAGATCCGCGAATACACGACCGCGCCATACTTCAACTCGCCCCTAACCGATTACCTTCCCGCCTCGTCGGACGTGCCGACACCGAAAGCAGTACTCGGCGATGTTGCGGGCGCGCCTGGCAAGCTGCCCTACGCCGAAGACGTCTACAAGTACATGCGCATGCTGGAGCGCGCGAGCCCGCGTGTGAAGGTGTATTCGATCGGCACGACTGAAGAAGGTCGCGAAATGATCGCCGTAGCAGTAGCCTCCGAACAGTTGCTGTCGAAACTGGAAGAAAATCGTGCGCGACTGCACAAACTCGCCGATCCCCGCACGATCAATATGGACGAGGCTGAGGCCGATCGACTCGTCGGCGCTTCGTTTCCGGTCTACTACATCACCGGCGCAATTCACTCCAACGAAACCGGCTCACCAACAGCGCTGATGGAACTGGCTTATCGACTCGCAGTCGATAACAGTCCTTACGTCAAAGCGATCCGAGACCAAATGGTGACGTTGATCACCCCCGTGGTCGAAGTTGATGGCCGCAACCGCGCGGTCGACGTATACAACTGGCACCTCGCGAACCCGAACAGCAACTGGCCCTCGCTGATCTACTGGGGAAAATACGTCGCACACGACAACAATCGCGACGCTATCGGTTTGTCGTTGAAACTCACGCGCAACGTGCTCAACACGTACATTTCGTGGAAGCCGCAGGTGCTGCACGACCTGCATGAATCAGTGCCGTATCTCTACGACAACACCGTCGGCGATGGTCCATACAACGCGTGGGTCGATCCGATTCTGACCGACGAATGGCAGATGATTGGTTGGCACAACGTTTCCGAAATGACGAAGTTTGGCATGCCCGGCGTTTTCGCACATGGCAACTTCGATACGTGGTCGCCGGGCTACCTGATGTTCATCGCCGCGACACATAACGGCATCAGCCGTCTGTACGAAACTTTCGGTAACGCGGGCGCCGACACGCTCGAACGAACACTATCGCCGAGCGATTACCAGCGCACCTGGTATCGTCAAAACCCGCCGCTGCCCAAGGCGAAATGGTCACAACGCAACAACAATAACTACCAGCAGACTGCTTTGTTGACGACGATGCATTACTTCGCCAACAACGGGAAACTGTTCCTCAAGAACTTCTACCTGAAGAGCAAGCGATCGATCGACAAGCCGAAAACCGAAGGTCCCGCTGCATACGTTTTTCCGGGGAACGAACTGCGCGCCGGGAATCAGGCTGAACTCCTCCGCACGTTGCAAGCGCAAGGCGTTGAGATCAGCAAAGCCACCGCGCCATTCACCGTTGCAACCAAACGAAAAGCGGGATCGGAAGCGCCACGACCAGCGGCAAGTGCGAGTCCGTCGGCTTCGCCGTCTCCCGCATCAAAAACGGAAGACCGGACATTCCCCGCCGGCACTTACATCGTCCGTATGGACCAACCGTACAGCCGTATCGCCGACGCTCTTCTCGATTACCAGTACTGGGCGCCTAACGATCCACAACAAGACATTTACGACGACACCGCCTGGACCATGGGTGAACTCGCAAACGTCGAAGTCGTCCGCGTCACAGACGTCAAAGTGTTGACGACGCCGATGGAGCGTATCACCACTGAGATCAAGTCGCCGGGCGGAGTCACCGGCAGCGCGAGCACCGTCTATCTCGTCAATCACAACGCCGACAACGCGCTCGTCACGTTCCGTTATCGTTTGAAAGACGTCGAGATGGAAGCGGCGGAAGAACCATTCGACGCCGCTGGACGGAAGTTCAATCGCGGCTCGTTCATCATACGTCGCGCGTCCGAAGCAGATGTGCGCCGCGTCGCCAACGAACTCGGCGTGCAGGTCTACGCCGTCAACGATACACCGTCGGTCAAAACACACCCGGTGCGCGCCGCACGCGTTGCGATCATGCACACGTGGCTCAACACGCAGGACGAAGGCTGGTTCCGGCTCGGGTTCGATCACCTGCAGGTTCCTTTCACTTACATCAGCACGCAGGACGCATCGCGCGATCCAAACCTGAAAGCGAAGTACGACGTCATCTTGTTTGGTCCTGTCGGAAGCGGAGCGCAGGCGATCATCAACGGCAGGCCGATGTACGGTAATCCACTGCCGTGGCGAAAGACGACGTTGACGCCAAACCTCGGCGGCATCGATGAAACCGACGACATGCGTCCGGGCCTCGGTTGGACCGGATTGCAGAACCTGCAAAAGTTCATCAAAGACGGCGGACTCTTTATCACCATCGACGACACTTCGGATTTTGCGATCAACGTCGGCTTCACGGCGGGCGTCTCGACCAGTCGTTCATCACGCTTGAAAGCGGTGGGCGCAATCCTTCGCACAAAGATGGTCGATGGAGACAGTCCTATCGCGTACGGATACGGCGACACGCTCGCGATGTACTGCATGAATGGCGCGATCTACAGTCTCAACAACGGCGTTGGCGGACGGCCGTCACGCCAGCCGCCGCGCGCAACCGGTCGTGGCACACCCGACGATCCGGATCAACCGCAGGGACGTCCACCGATCGACATTCCGGAGCCGCCACCAAGAGTAGAAGTGTGGCAAGCACCACCCGTGATGGACGAACAACGACGCAACGCGGTCGGATTGATCCCACCGAATCAGCGTCCGCGCGTGGTGATGCGCTACGCCGACGGTCGTGATCTGTTTGTTTCCGGATTGCTGGACAACGGCGATGAGATCGCGCAACGCGCGGCCATCATTGACGTGCCTTCCGGTAACGGTCACGTACTCCTGTTTTCCACCAATCCGTTCTGGCGTGGGCAAACGAAGGGCAGTTATTTCCTGATTTTCAACGCCATCATGAATTGGGACAACCTGAACGCCGGCCGAAAACTCGACCCCAAATAGACCATTCCACTCCGAAAAACCACGGATTGCGCGGAAATGTGCAGTCCGTGGTCCATGGACCATTTTGACTGATCTGTAAAAACCTGTTGCATAATGTTTGGCTTGTTTGTATTTTACTTTGGGCCTCCCAATTCGCCCTTGTCCCTCACAGCGATCACTTTTTAGGAGAACATGAACCAAAACAATCGAATTCTCGTGCGGCAACGGATAGCTCTGCTCATTGCAATCCTGGTTTTCGGTTCTCTTACAGCCAGTGCCCAATCAAACGTCTTCAATCTCGCTGATTTCGATCCTGTCGGTGACGGTGTTAGCGATGATGGTCCAGCCTTGCAAAGGGCGCTCGACGCAGTCGCCGCTGCTGGAGGCGGCACGCTCAACATCCCTGCTGGTCTATACCTGATTCGGACGCCGGTGGTGAGAGACTTCGCCGGCGCGAACGTAATCATTCAAGGTGTACCGTCCGACACGATGCCTGCTCCGCCAACAGCGGGCGGTAACGATCTTGCGGAAAGCCTGGATCTCGTCTCGGAATTCATTCCCGCCACGGGCGCGACGCTAAGCGCGATCACACTCCGCAACGCCAACAATCTAACAGTCGAGCATCTCGCCTTCACCGGCATCGAATCAAGCATCAGCGATGCTTTCATCACGCTGTATTTGATCGACATCAAACACGCCACAGTTCGTCACTCCGAGTTCTACGGCATCGCTACGTTTGGCACGGTGGCAGGACTCGGCGGCGGAAACATCATCCGCGCTGAGCGGTGCGAACTGTCCGTCGAGAGCAGTATGGTTCTCGGTAGCGCATCGAACAGCGGTGCTTACGCGCCAATCATTGAGAACGTCGAGTGGAAGAGGTTCAGCATTTCGAATTCGATCTTTATCGACTACGGTTTGCGATCCTTTTTCGGCAAGATGGGACTCGGAGCGCCGCTCTCATGGATCAACCTCGCGGGCGTCGCGCCAAGAACTCATGACTCGCCGCGCCGCGAAGCTGTAATACGCGACACATTCTTCGACGAAGGCGGTTGGATCGGAATCACAGCCACCCCTCACCGCTGGCAGTCTCCTATCGACCCGATCGATCTGGTTTACATCTCGGGCTTGAAGATGAACGTCTCTAACCTTGGTACGGCAGGTCATCAGTTCTTCGACGTGCGTAACGTGCTGGTTGAAAATTCACACTACGGTTGGAGCAAAAACACCGGCGCGGCGATCGATTTCTATCGCACTTCACACGCCATACTCGATCGCCTGACGTGCATCGCGGAAGCGGATCGAATACGCGCCGACGACCGCACTGAGCGCTTGACGGTAATTAACTCGCTTTATGGCGGACTCGACTCGCAAGCCCAAACGACCACCGAGATACAAACGGCGCCTGAAAATGATCCGGTGCAGTACGTACGCCAGCAGTTTGTTTCCGTGTTAGGCAGACAACCCGAGCCGGCGGCTCACTTCTACTGGTCCGACTTGCTGATCAGATGCGGGACCGACAACGCTTGTCTGAACGAACAGCGCAACGCGTTGAGTGATTATCTCGAAAGCGACCCGCAGCAGAACTTTTCAATCTCGGGCAATGTTGAGGATGAAGTTGGAAACCCGCTTAGCGGTGCGACGATCACGTTGAGCGGCTCGCAAACGGCCGCCGGGCTGACCGACGCACTCGGCAACTTCCGCATTACTAATTTGCCAACAACCGGCGCTTACACTGTCACGGTCAGCAAGCGTCACTATGTGTTCACAAACTCGAGCCACACCGTTGTGCGTCCGTCGCGAGACGTAGCCGGGATCGACTTCAGCGGCACTCTAAACCGTCACACGATTTCAGGACGAATCGCGAAACCCAACGGCACACCGATCCCCGGTGTAACTGTTCATCTGGCCCTATCGCAAACAAGCCCAGTCACCACCAACGCTGACGGTTTGTTTTCTTTTACGAACCTTCCCGCGGGCCAGAACTACATCGTCGCGCCTGCGGGTCAGGGTCTCTTAGTGATTACTCCGGTGAACACTGTGATCAACGACCTGGCAGCGGATGTGAAAGCTAACTTCACGGGTCGCATGCGTCCCGAAATTGTGACGATGCAAAACAGCGACTTTGCACTCGTGCTCGATTCAATAAGCTTCATCGGCGCAACCTTTCTCGATCTTTCACCCGATGGATTTTGCCGGTGATGGAATGGCCCGAGTGGTGATCTTCGCGAGGAACGTCGAGGACGTGAAGAATCCGTCTCAAACGATACTGACAGCGGAAGATCCGAATCATCTCGTTTATCCGCTGCCGGTCGAATTCGTTGGCGATGTTCCCGGTCAGAGCTGGTTGAAACAGCTCAATATCAGGTTGCTGCCGAGTATCGGGAATAGGTGTTTCAAATTGAGGCTGTACGTCGACAACCTTGAGAGTGATCCGGCGCGGGTCTGTTTTGCACCTACCAGAACCGGTTCGTAATCGCGACTCCGCCGTGATTTTGGTTTAATGTCGTCGAATGAAAAGACGACGCGTAGCAGTGCACGACTTGATGCAATCGAGCTACGTCTACTTCTGCACCGAGCCTGCGGGGCGAAATTTCCATTCTGATTTCAAACCCGAAGTAACACCGCGTGAGATGCTTGAACTCGGCGTCTTCGGCGGTAAATACATGACCGATTGCGCCGCTGAGTTTCCATCCTCATGGTTTCGCCGCGCGAAACTCTGCGCAGAGCGACACGATCCGAAGTTGAACTACTTCGGCGTCAATGCTTCAAAACCGCTTTCATACTGGAAGAAAAAAGGCTGGATCTATCACGAAGATCCGCGCGGTTGGTTTCAGTGGTATTGCCGTTACTACATGGGCCGTCGTTGTCCTGACGACGAAAGGCAGATCAAACGCTGGCGCGCCATACGGCGTCATATCGCCCAGATCAGGAAGAACTGTCCGAAGGGTGATATGGAATGCCGGCCCAAACAACGACAAGCGCTGCTCCACTGGGCCTACGATTCACGCCGTATCTAAGTATTTTTCTTTCGCCTCTTTTATTTCGTGAGCCAAAGCAACTCAAATCGCGCCCGCTGAATCTCTGTTTCCCAAAAGGATTAGTTCTACCGGGCTCCCCGCTCTCAACTTGTAAGTTCCAAGACAAATAGGAGAAAGGCGATGAAGGTCTATCGTTTCTTCGAGAAGGTCCTCGCGTTAGCACTGCTCTGTTTATGTTCCTCGACGTTTGTTTTGGCGCAGTCGAACACATCGGCCGCTTCCGTTTCCCGCGCCCGCGCCGGTGTTAGCTCTGGTCCGTACACACCGCCCCCCGCAACCACTTCACAGTATCCATCGTCGTCAGGGTCGTACACTGTTTACAGCGCGCCCGCTCCAGTTTTCAAAGTACCCGACGAAATAGTTGTCGATGAATTCATTAACTATCACAAGCACCGTCTGCCTTTGCCGAAGGCGGGCCAGTCCGTGGCTATGGACACCCGTTGGGGCAGCGGGGAGATCTCGCGTTCGCAACGCGAAGCGGTGTTGCAGATCGGGTTTACCACCGCGGAAGTTAATGAGCGCACTGACCTGCGTCCGCTGAATCTCGTGCTGGTGATCGACAAGAGCGGTTCGATGGCCGGCGACAAGATGGCGCGAGTGAAGAGTGGTTTGCACGCGATGATCGGCCGACTGCGTGGTGACGACATCATCTCGATCGTTGCTTTCGACTCAATGGCGGAAGTGTTGTACCCGGCGCGCACGATCGGCGATGGTTATGCGCTGAGACGCGCGATCGATTGTCTCGAGCCGAACGGTTCGACGAATCTGCACGGCGGATTGATGTTGGGTTACGCAGAAGCGAAGAAGCATTTGCGCTCCGGTGCGACCAACCGCGTGATTCTGCTCACCGATGGCATCGCGAATGAGGGCGTCGTTGATCCAGTACGCATCGCTGCTGAATCGTCAGAGTTCAACGGCCGGGGCGTCGATCTTTCAACTATCGGTGTTGGAAACGATCTCAACAATGATCTGCTCCGCACCCTCGCGCGATCCGGACGCGGGCTTTATCACTTCATTTCCGATTACAAAGACATCGATAAGGTTTTCGTGAACGAAGTGCAGAGTCTTATCTCGTCAATCGCGAAAAGGGTGGAAGTCAGGATCGATTATGGTCCAGGTCTGCAGTTGGAAAAGATTTACGGCTACGAGCCGCGTCATGGAAATGGGAGTGTCTCGATCAGGTTGGACGACATGAACAACGGCCTGACGCAGGTGGTGATGGCGAAGTTTCGCGCCGATTCCGTGAAGTCGTCGACTTCGGTGAAAGTGCGGCTGTCGTACTACGATGTGAGACGCAAGTGCGTTGTGGAGGAAGTGCAGGAGGCGCGACTGGTCCCGGCTGAAACGCGAGTCGTGCGAACTGCTGACCGATGGTGAAGTGAAGAAGAACTACACAATTGCGCAGCTTGCCGACTCACTGCTCGAAATGACCGGGCTCGCACGGCGTGGCCGCTACTCGCAGGCGCTGAACACGCTCGACACGTCGGCCGCGTTAGCGTATCGCCGTTATCCAAACATGGAAGACGGCGACATTCGCTTTATTCTGGACATTGTCGAAGGCTACCGGCGCGACTTGCGCGTTTTCAACCAACACTCACGACAGAGTCGACTGCGGCGGCTGCCGATAATGACTCATAAAACTCTTCACCGGCTTCGCGAGGCCGAAGTAACCACCAGGATTTCACGTAAGTCTCTGCCCTTCATGGTGTGCGATCTCTGTGCCCCTTTCTCTGGCTATGCCCTCTCCTACGCCTTGCGGCGGATCGAGTAAAGCCGGCGTTCGGTTCGGATCAGCAGACGCTCACCAACAAGCGCCGGCGACGCTTGAACGAAATCATCCAGTTCGTTCACGTGCAATAACTTGAACTGTTCACCCGTCTCCACGACAAACGTTTGCCCTTCTTCGCTCAGGCAGAACAACTTCCCGTTGTACGCCCAGGGCGAGGTGGTGAAGTTCGTAGCCGCCGTGTCGATCCGCGTTTTGTAAGACTGCGCTCCGGTCTTCGCGTCGAAGCGATTAAGGATGCCGGTTTCTGTCAGCGTATACACCGCGCCCTGGTAAGCGACCGACGACGGCAGATATGTTCCGCCGCGCGGCTGCGACCAAACGACATAGTCATTTGAAGTCTGACCTTCTTTCAACGTGATGTCGCCGGTAGCACCAGGCTTTAGCGCAAACAACGAACGGCCACGTCCGCCGTTGATGAAAAGCAAGCCTTCGTAAGCGAACGGCGTGGGCACGGGCGTCATCGACATCCCTGACAAACGCCACAACTCTTTACCGGAAAGGTCGTAACTAATGGCCGTTAGTGGTCCAACGGTAATGATCTCGGTGCGCTGTGCATTCCGCCAGACAAACGGTGTGGACCATCCGGAACGTTGTACCGGAGGTTGCCGGCCACCGAGATCGCGATCGGTACGCCACATCTGCTTGCCGGTTTTCTTGTCGTAACGCTGCGACGTACTGCTGTTTCTGGTTGTCGCACAAAACGACGAGGAGATCTCCCGCCAACGCGGGCGAGGCGCCGCTTCCAAGCTCGAGATAGATCGGGTTCAACTCCATCGGGGTGGTCCAAACCTGGTTGCCTTTCAGGTCGAATGCCCACAGTCCAAGGTTCGCAACGTACAAGTAGATGAACTTGCCGTCGGTTACCGGAGTTTCTGAAATGAAACTGTTTTTGCGATGGCGGCCGCCGGGCGGGCGACCAGTGAAGAACTCCTTGGCCCATTCAATCTTGCCGCTCTTCAGGTTGAGACAATAAAGAAAGTAATGCAGGTTAACCTCGTTCGGGAGTTCGATGTCGCGATCATTGAGGCGTTTCATGATCTCCGGCCCGGAGAGCCCTTGTTTTTGTAACTCCGCAGCGTACTCGTTGCTGTATTCGGTGCCGACTTGCGGAGCTTTCGACTTGCCGTCGGTTGTCACCGTCGTCAGGTACACCTTGCCTCCGGTGACGATTGGCGACGACCAGCCGCGGCCCGGCACTTCCAGAGACCACTCGACGTTATCGGTTTTGGACCAACGATCCGCGAGCTTTGCGTGAGTGCCCACGGGGTTGGATTGCGGGCCAAGAAATTGCGGCCAAACCATGTCCTGGGCGTGAACTGACAGGCGCCGCGAATAACATCGCACCTGCGAGAGCGACGTAAAAGTAAATTTTATTCATTATTTTGTAGGCTCACTGGGTTCGACTTTGGGCGGTTGAGTATACGATAGATCCGCATGACAGGGTTTCAGCACGCATTGAGAACACCGCAGACGGACGAAGAATGGCGAGCGTTCCACGCGATTCGTCGCAAGGTTCTGTTTGAAAATCGCGGCAAGGCGGAAGCGTACATCGAGAACCATCCGGACGATTCGAAGCCGGGCAATCATCCGCTAATTCTGGTTTTTGGAGACACTGTTGTCGGCGTTCTTCGCCTGGACATCGTTACGCGTGTCGCGTGGCTGCGGCGCGTCGCCATTCGCGAGGATCTCCAGCGCCATGGCCACGGGCGCGTGTTGCTTCGTCTGGCGGAGACGTTTGCGAAAGCGGAGGGTTGCGATGAAATGCGATCGAACGCAGCCGTCGAGGCAGTTGAGTTTTATGAGCGTTGCGGTTACGTGCGCGATCTCTCGCGGCCCGCACCCGTCAACGCCGTGTCGGTGCGCAAGTCTTTGCACCATATGATAGATTCCGTGCGCCATGAAGATCCTGATACTGAACCACGATGAAGTCGTTGAACTTCTGCCGATGAAGGAGTGCATCGTGCTGATGCGTGAGGCGCTTATTAAACTTGCGTCAGGGGAGGTGCATCAGCCGCTGCGCACGATCGTGCGGCCACCGAATGCAGCCGGTGTGATGGGGTTGATGCCGTCATACGTTGGCGGTGATGACGCGGCTTATGGTTTGAAGACCGTTTGTGTGTTTCCCGGGAATCCGGCGAAGGGTAAAGATGCGCATCAGGGTGCAGTACTGCTTTTCAGTGCTGAGACGGGCGAGTTGCTGGCGTTGATGAATGCGTCAGCGATTACCGCTATTCGCACTGCTGCTGTTTCCGGAGTAGCGACAGACCTGCTCGCGCGAGAAGATGCTTCCGATCTCGCGATTATCGGCGCGGGTGTGCAGGCGCGTACGCATTTGAAAGCGATTGCGGAGGTTAGACCGATCGAACGTTGCCGCGTCGCGAGTAGGAATATTGAACATGCGAGACGATTGGCAAAAGAGATGAGCGGGAGTGTTCCGTTTGCGATTGAGCCGGTTGAGACTGTTGCCGAGGCTGTAGGCGGGGCGGATTTGATTGCGACCGTCACAAACTCTAAAGAACCGGTCGTTCATCGCGAGTGGATCTCACCGGGCGTTCATTTGAATGTCGTAGGTTCGAGCACGCCACTCGCCCGTGAGGTCGATACTGCGACGATCGCCGAGTCGGCATTGTTTGTGGACCGACGAGAGTCAACGCTTAACGAAGCCGGCGACTACCTGTTTGCAATGCGTGAAGGCGCGATTGGACCAGAACACATTCGCGCTGAACTCGGTGAGGTTCTTACAGGACAGAAACCAGGTCGCACGTCGTCCGAGGAAATCACGTTATTCAAATCGTTAGGTCTGGCAGTCGAGGACCTTGCCGCCGCGAATCATTTGTATCGGAAAGCAAAAGAATCGAATGCCGGTACGTGGATCGAGTTTGGTTAATGCTGCCGTCGCTCTCCGAAATTAAAGACGCTCGAAGAATGATCGCGAACGCCGCGATCCGCACTCCGCTCGTCCGCCTGAACGTCACCGACGCGCCCGCCGAGATCTACCTCAAGCTCGAGAATCTTCAACCGATAGGCTCGTTCAAGATTCGCGGCGCGGCGAACGCGATGGGCCACATGACGCCGGAGATGCTGTCGCACGGAGTGTTGACGGCGTCGGCTGGAAACATGGCCCAGGGCGTTGCGTGGCGCGCTCGCGAGCTTGGCATTCCCTGCACGGTCGTCGCGCCCGAGACTGCGCCTGACACAAAGGTCAAGGCGATAGAAAGACTAGCCGGTCGAGTTATCAAAGTGTCGTTTGAAGAATGGTGGCGAGCGTTTGAAGAACGCGCCTTCCCGGGGGTCGAAGGAATATTCATTCATTCATTCGACGATCTAAATGTGATGGCCGGCAACGGCACGATCGCGCTGGAGATCGTGGAAGACCTGCCGGAGTTTGATGCGATTGTAATTCCGTGGGGTGGTGGTGGACTCACCTGCGGCATCGCCACCGCGCTGCGTGCCTTAAACGTAAACTGCAAGATCTACGCAGCCGAAGTCGCGACAGCCGCCCCGCTGACCGCCTCACTCGCCGCCGGTTCACCGCAATCCGTCGATTACCAACCATCGTTCGTCGACGGCATCGGAGCGCGTCTCGTCTTCCCACAGATGCTCGAACGCGCTCGGCGTCTGATTGACGGCTCACTCGTCGCCGATCTCGACTCCGTCGCCTCCGCCCTCCGCCTAATGGCCGAACGCAATCACATCATCGCCGAAGGCGCTGGCGCCTGCCCCGTCGCGTGTGCATTAGCTGGTTACGCAGGTCACGGTAAAGTCGTCTGCATCGTGTCCGGCGGTAACATCGATCCACGAACTTTGTGCGGAATACTAGCGGCCGAATCTTAACCTCAGTCTCACTTATTCGGTCGCTCTCGCAACTCCCGGTACCACTGCTGCATGACAAAGAACGCTTTCTTCTTCTCACCGCGATTTGAGATGAGGCCTTTGCGATTCCAGTAGTCCTGGATGCCGGGTAGGGGGCGGCGGGGGGAGCGGAAGTCCATCAGGATCCATGGAGAGGTGCCGCGCAGAAACGAGATCTTGCGCAGCATGCCGATTTGCCTGCGATAGAGATCCTCCTGGTACTCTTCAGTCCAACGCGTCAAGGCGTCGCCATGGTGACCGTACAACGCGTCGGCACCGAATTCACTCATGATCAACGGCTTGTCGTACTTCGACTTCCATTCGACTCGATCGGCTTTTTGAGGAAGACCGTCGTACCAGCCAACGTATTCATTACAACCAAGCACATCCAAAAACTCGCCGAGCGGATCGTCAATCATCTGCGTCGTCCGATTGATGTAGTGACGCTCCATCGCGGCGGAGAGCAGTCGCGTCGAATCAATACTGCGAGCGTGCGACACCAGGTTCTTAAGAAACGAGAGACGCGCGTCGCTAAGCGGAGTTTCGTTAGCGACTGACCAGATCACTACGGCAGCCCGATTCTTGTCACGCTGGATCATCTCGCTCAACTGATTGCGCGCGTTCTCGAGCGTTGCCGGGTTTTCCCATTGAATGGTCCAGTAGACTGGAATCTCAGACCACAGCAGTATTCCCATCTTGTCCGCCTCACGAATGATGACTTCGTTGTGCGGATAATGGGCTAGCCGGACGAAGTTGGCGCCCAACTCACGCGCCCAACCAAGCAGCGTTACCGCGTCCTCACGACTGTAAGCACGCCCGCCGCGGATCGGCGCCTCCTCGTGCGCGCAGATCCCACGCAGAAAGATCGGCCGTCCATTCAACAGAATCTCCGTACCGCGCGTCTCGATACTGCGAAACCCAATCCGGTCGCGCACCTGATCCGTCTCCGTCTCCACACGAATGTCGTAAAGTTTCGGATCCTCGGGAGACCACAACTTCAGATCAACACGAAAGTCGATCGCCGCGAAGCCATTCGCATCGGTCGTAAAAGATCGACTGATGCCCGCCTCGGGAATCCGGATCGTCACACGCTGAACAAGCCGCGAACCATCTAGTCGAACCCAGCCTCGAACTCGATCCAAAGTTCCCTTCTCGAAGCTGAATCAAATAGTCCTGCACAAACGTCGACGGCGTTTCGACAAGCGCAACCTGACGAGTCAGCCCGCCATAGTTCCACCAATCCGTCATCAACGTCGGCACAGCATCACGACGCCGCTTGTTATCAACCTTAACGACGAGAAAGTTTCCCTTCTCGCGCACGACCTTCGTTATCTCAAAATTGAACGGCGTAAATCCGCCTTCATGCTGCCCGATCTTCTCACCGTTCAGATAAACGTCCGCGACGTAATTCGCCGCACCGAAATGAACAAACAGCCGCCTGCCGGATTGAAGCTGATAATCAAACGATTTCTTGTACCAGACCGTCCCTTCGTAAAAGAACAACTGGTCTGACTGCGTGTTCCAATCACCGGGAACCTTCAACGTGCCCGACTTGTCGAAGTCATACTCAATCAGGTCGCTCTTTGTCTTAGGCTTGGCGTTCTTGAAATAACCGTTCGCGCTCGGCTGGTAGCGGTAGTCGTAAAACCCGGATTCGTAAGGATCGATAATCGCTTGCCACAGCCCGTCAAGACTGACTGTCTTCCGGCCATCAACATTCTGGATCAAACCAGCCTGCTGCGCTGGGACGGAGGGAACAAGGACACACAGAGAAACAAGAAGCAGGAGTTTTTTCATCGGCGAGGGAATTTACCACGGATTTCGATCTTATCGTTCCCACTCTTTCAGTCCTTCGACCACACGCATCACTTCACTGCGTTTCTTCTCAAACAAAGCGAACATGAAGATGATCGTCGCGCCTGTGACGATACCAGCGACGTACCACAGCCATGTCCAACCGAGGTTCACCGAGGCATACCAGATCATCGTGATGATCGACAGCAACAGAAAAACAGACCCGAGCAGCAACAATCCGCGAATCCGAAAGATGATTCCGGCGAACACACCGGCAAGGGAGAACCCTCCAAGAATAAGTGGGAGCCACGGGGAATTCGCGACGCCGTTGATAAAGATGTCGGCAGTCGACGATACGTAGATCGTAACGAGCGCGAGATACCTGATTCCCGCCATCTGGTCCTCGCTCAAGTTCTTCTCATTCAAGTACGCCGCCAGCAACACTGAAAGCGCGACCGGTATCAGCCACAACTGTGGGTGTTGCAGGAACTGATAATCAGCGGTGCGATGCAGGATGTACCAGAGCCCCGCATTTCCCGCGACGGCCGCCAACACGCCAAAACCAAACGAACGTCGCAGCACCGACAAGAGTCCGTACAACCCGCCGACCACGAACAGCAACAACGAAAAGTCGACTTCTGAAGAGGCGAGCCAGAAACCAAGCACCGGCAAAAGCGGTAGAAAGACGCCAGTTCGTTCCAGCGGTTGAGCGAGCACAAGCACTCTGCGTCGTCGCAGCGATTCGCTGGTGACTACGCCGAAGTAAGCAATCACCATCACGGCAAGCGGCCAGTAGCGTTCGATGAACCCCGTGAACAACCACGGCATCGTGAGCCGCACGTGCAGGAACAGCAGCGCCAGCATGACCTCAGCGACGTAGACATACCGCATGCGGCCGCGCTCGGAAAGTACCAGTGGATCGTGGGCGGGCGAGAGTGCAAACAGCACGCAGATCACGACCGCAGCACCGAGCGTCAGACCAATCGTGACGAGCGAAAACGGATTGATTCGCACCGCGCCGAACGTCATCTGATAGAAGACTTCGGTTCCGAGACAGAAGAACAACGCGAGCACGCCGCTGCCAAGTAACCACGGTACGCTGAAACGCACTGCATTGGACCAGTCGGGCCAATGATTTCGTACTCGTTCGAGGAACAGCGCGTAAAGAGCGGTTAACCCGAAGGCGGCAACCATCAGAATCACACTGCGATTCAGCCACGTGCCGTTAATGCCGGGCGTGAGCCACGACCAGCCGAACAACACCAAACCGATCACCAGCACAGCGAGTGACACGCGGCGCCAGTGTTCTGCGTTGTTTCCTTCCGCAAACTGGGCGATGGTAAAGAACTGCGCAACTACCGCGAGCGCGGCCGTCGCCCGGAATACAAATCGGAGCAATTCGAGATCGATCCAGAAGGCCAAAACACCTACTGTGAAAACGGCGAGCGTGGTGAACGCCGCCAGCCACGGAAGATCTGTTGTTCCAGGCGCAATACGGCGAGGAATGCCGGCGCGGGCGGCGTATTCGATCACTCGTTCGCGATATCGCCAGAGTAATGCGACGAGCAGTGAATATAATGCGAGGAAGATCGTTATGGTCCATTCGAGACGATCTGCTTTCGGTTCCACTTGATGAAAGGCGATCGCGGCAGCGAACAGACCAAGGACGTAAAGTCCTGCGACCGAGTATTTCGCGCGCTTGTCCCATAACGTAGCGGCCATCAACGCAACGACAGATGCAAACGAAACCCACGTAAGGCTTGGAATCTCCAGCAACAGTGAGTCCGATCGCTGCGCGTCAATACTCACCACGATGATCACCAGCAGCATTGCGCTCGTAGCAATTGCCACGACGTTGTGAAACGAGAGAGCGGCGTATCCTTGCCCCACGCGCAGTTGTCGCGCGCGGAGTTCGAGCGCTAACCAGAGCATGCCCGCCACGCTCGCGACCATTAAATTCGTCAGCAGGAAATTCCCAAGACCCTTCTCCCCGGTGAGTATGAAAGTCCACCACAGCGTGACCGACGTATTGAGCAGCAACCCGGCGACATAGAGGTAACGCCGGCGCAGTGTCTGCCAGTGCAGGATCGTGGCCAGCGCCGTCAGCACCAGCAACGGGCCGATGGACCACCAGCGCGTTGCACTTGAATCGGTGACCGTCCGTAGACTAAGGAAGACGGCGATGCCGCCGCTGGCCACCGCAAGTTGCCGGCATTGCGATTCCCAGAACCCGCCGGTGTGAAATAGCTTGCGGATTGCCGCAGGGAGCGCAGCCGAAGACACGGTTGAGGCAGCAATCATCGCGCCCGTAACGACGGTCGCGCCGACCGTCAGCACGTGTAATCCGAGCCAGCCGCTCCTGTCCGCTACGCCGAAGGCAATCAGACATGCGACACCCCATAGCACGCCCGCGACCGTGATTGGCGACAGTTGTTGTTCGCGCGTTCTTGCCAACCATACCGCCGTCACGAGTGTGACCGCGAACGACAGCCAACCGAGAAAACTACCGGCTGCAATCGTTCCGTTTGCTACAAAACCCGGCGCCATGACCAGTGCGTAGGCAGCCGGTACGATCACCAACACGTTCAGCGCAAGCGCCAAACCGGTTTGAAGCATCAGTAGGTTGTTTGCCAGCGTTGCCGTTGCGGGCTTCAACGCCGGAAGCCAGCGACGTCGCGTGCTCAACCATGGCAATGCATAAACGGCAAACGTGATCGCGTTGAGTTGGGCCAGCCGGACCAACACCACCTGGTCCATCAGGCCTTTTGCAGCCACGACAGTCAACAAAAACGCGAGCGTGACTGTCGCATTGAAAAGCAGTCCGCCGAAGAAGGCGAAATCCGGCAGGCGCTCGCGCAACGCATAGCCGATCATCGCGAATGCAACGAGCACGAGGGGTACGCCGTAGGAGAAGTCGTCGTCAAACCACGAGAAGAAACCGCTCACCGGTCCTTGCACCGGCATGTAGTAGATCGCTCGCAACGCGGGATAAGTCGTGAGAACGAGCAGCGGCACAACGGTCAGAACGATCAATAGCGTCCGCAGTTGAGTCTGTGGTGGTCTGTAGTACCACAACGGGATCGATCCGGCGATTAGGAACAACGCTGCAAACCAACGCCATGCTGTTGCCGTTGCGATCTGCGGTTCGAACAATCCCGCAAGCAACGGAATCGCCGCCGAAGCGACCACGAGCGCGCCGAGTAGATAAACGACGCTACGTCGTTCGAAATAGTTTGCCAGCATCGCGATGGTCAAGAGGCCGAGCACGATCCACGATCCGAGACCCAGTGCTTCCTGGTGAGGAAATCCGGCGACGTCGTAACCCGGATAGCCACTGCCCCACGCCGCCAGCTCCTGCGTCACTCCGGCGAGCGATCCATAAACTGCCAACAGCAGGAACGCACCAACCAGCGCCCACGAAACGACCCGGTCGAAAGCAATACTGTCGTTGAGTAGCTGCCATGCATCGTTAAGCCAGTGGCCTTGAGCACCTTCAGTGCTAACCGGCATTCGCCGCCTCACGATCATCCGAACAGCGATCCACGCGAGCACGAACAGCGTCAGCACAGTTCCCTGAATCTGTAGCGCGGTGGGATGGAGCCAACGCGTGTGGCAGATACGAGTACCAGTCGTACTGTTGCAGTGTCGCTTTCACCGTAAGCACAAGCGCGCACGTCAACGCGATCTGAAAGAGGTTGAGCAGCAGTCGATTGCGATTGAGCCACAACGAGGTAAGCAGGATGCCGGCGATCCAGAACACTCGTTGCGACTGCATCCAGGTTTGTTCCCATTGATTCGCCTGGAACAGACTGATCACGCTCAGCACGATCGAGATCAGTGCGCTGTAATTCAACGGTTCGGAAAGCATCGCCGTCAGCCGATTACGCGAACACACGATTGCCGCGATCGCGCAGATGGTTGCGTGCGCCAGCAAAGCCGTTTGCCACGGGAACGAAAGCGCCAGCGGATGTGTAAAGCCATCGGCGAGAGCGACCAACAACAACGCGGATCCGACCCACGCGAGCGGCACCAGCTTTCGTCGCCAGGCAATCCAAAAACCACCAAGGGCGTAAAGCCCGTAAACCATCCAGAGCGTGTAAACCTCGCCTGACAACTTGCCGAAAAGCGTCACGAGCACGAGGCTCAGCGTTGCAATCAGACCCGCAGCGATCAGGTAGTACTCAGCGTCGCGCCCTCGCTTGCGGCGAGACAGCCATTCAGACGCGACGACAAAAAGCACAAACGCACCAACCCAAGCCTGTCCGCTTGCAACCGTTAGACTGACCTCGAGCAGCGACATTACGCGCAGGTTTTCCCAGGGTATGTGTCCGACTGCGACGTGATACGTGACGAGATAGGCCAGTGCCAAACAGCTCGCCGCGAGTAAATGCGCGACCGGCAATTCGAGAAACACGGCGAGCGCCGTGAAGATCGCGAAGTTGAGTAATGCCGCGGGTACGATGCTCGCGGGATTGGGCCATGCCAGGACCATGCCCGCTAAAACGATCATCACGCCAACGATCCCGAGCGCTGTTCCCGCAGTTCTCGCAAAGACAAGGTCTTTGTTGTTAATGCGCCGCCAGAGGATCGTGCCCGTCGCCAGCATCGGCAAGCCCCACAGCGTGACGAGCGGCGCGAGATACATCATCGTCAGACCGATTGGTCCACCCTTGTAGAGCAACAATCCGAACGGCAGCAGCGCCGCGAAACTCATCGCGCCCAACACCGTGAACACCGTTGTTGTTTCGGTTTCGTCGACCTCGCGATCGGTCAGTACCACGCGCAACGCGAGTCCGACGGTCACAAGATAAAAGGTGACAGGAAACGCGCCGAGAAACACGAGCAGCATTGGGCCGGACTCGGGCGACGCAAAGTGACGAACGAGCAGTTGTCCAATGGACGATCCCAACACTCCGGCCGACAAGACGTGCGCGCAGCCAGGCGTGATCACACGTCCGGCAAAGTAGACGAGACAGAGAAAGATTGCCGGCGCTGCCAACTCGCTGATGATCACCAGCGCGCCTGACGTGTTACTGGCGGACACTGCCGCGATCGCGAGAAAATTCAACGGCACGAGCAGCGTTGCGATGGTCAGAATGCCGCGACTGGTAGTCGGAAGTTTCCAGCGATGCTCGGTGTACAGGCCGATGCCGAATAGGACCGCAGTCACAGTGGTAAAGATCAGAAACCGGAACACCGGGATCTCCGAGATCTGGGCCCACAGGCTCACCACGAGTGCGGTCGAGCAACCGATGATCAGTAATCCGCCGACGATCTCGCCCCAACGAATGTTGCTCTCTTCCATGAAGGAATTGAGCACTTCGGAGAAAGGCCTGCGTGGTGGAGGGGGCGGTTCGACCGGCGGCGGAGGTGGCGGTGGTTCAAATCGCGGCGGAGGCGGCGCGCTTACCGCAGGTTCAGGCCGAACAATCGGGGGTGCCGGTTGTGGTTGTGGTTCTTGGTTCTGGGCTTCGTTCTGGTGTTGGTGTTGGTGTTGGTTTTGGCGGCGGAGAGTAAGTCAGACTCTCACGTTCTTCACGGATCCGGGCCAATAATTTTTCATAGACTTCATCGTTGATTTTTCCATCCGTGTAGAACTTGACGATCTGGCGCTCAGTGGCTGCGAGATCCTTAAACGTCTCGGCACGCGGATTCGATGGCGGCGGCGGAGCTGGGTAAGCAATGCTCGGCGGCTTATCGTAGCCGCTGCTGCCAACGTCAAAAAGCCAGCGGAGGATGGCGCTCGCCACCACCCAGATTACGTGGCCAACCACCGTCATGATGGCCAGCAGAACGAACAGCACAAAGAGGATGAAAATCAGTTCCATGCGACTTCAGATCCCAGCCCATGCCGGTGACACAGACGGCCGTTCTGGTATACAAACTACGCCGAACAAGCCCAAACAACAATGAATCTTTTCGAAGCCATCTTCGCTCATAATTCAGCAGCGCCTGCGATTCACTTTCAGGGGCGCGATCTCACATATGGCGAACTGCGCGCCAGAACCCTGCGCATGGCCCAGGCGATCATGTCGCTTGGCACAGCGCCCGGCGACCGCGTCGCGTTATTGCTCAACGATTCGCCGGAGTTTATCGAGGCGTTCGTCGCCATCTGTTCGCTGGGCGCGGTTGCGGTACCGATCAACATGTCGCTGCGGCTAGAGGAACAGTGTTCGATACTTCACAACTCCGGTGCCCGGCTCGCGATCGTGGAAGACGACATCTGCAATACGCTCCTGACAGATGCGCGGGAAAAATTGCGCTGTTCCATTTATTCGCTGAAATCGGTGTTGGAAAAGCCCGGTGATACGGCGTCAATTCACTTCCCGACTCCCAAAGAAAACGACCCGGCGTTCATTCTTTACACGTCAGGCAGCACCGGCGAACCGAAAGGCGCGGTCCATCGTCAAGCCGACATCTTCTACACGAACCAGACGTTCTGCCGCGAAGTGCTCCGTGTCACGAAAGACGATCGCCTGTTTTCATCATCGCGCCTGCCGTTTGCTTACGGACTCGGAAACAGTTTCACGTTTCCGCTGCTGAACGGCGCAACCGCAATCCTGTGTCGCGAAAAACCAACGCCGGACATCATCGCGGAGATTCTCGCGACTGCACGGCCGACGATCTTCTTCGCCGTCCCTGTGGTTTACAACCTGTTGCTCGATCACCATCGCAGCGGCCGCCAACTGGATTGCTCGAGTTTGCGTCTATGTGTGTCAGCGGGTGAAGCATTGCCGGCGTATCTCGGCGAGGAGTGGGAACGCGAATTCGGCGTGCAGTTGCTGGACGGCATCGGTTCGACCGAGATGCTGCACATGTTCATGTCGAACCACGAGAACGACGTGCGTTACGGCAGCAGCGGACGGATGCTCGAAGGTTACGAAGCACGCCTTCTCGACGAGAATGGCGAACCAACGCCGGATGGCGTCGAAGGAAACTTGTGGATCAAGGGCGAGAGCGCGTCGCGATATTACTGGGAACGGCCGGAAGAGAGTGCGCGCACGTTTGTCGACGGCTGGGTGCGGACTGGCGACCTATATCGCCGCGATAGCGACGGTTACTGGTTTCACATGGGTCGCAGCGACGACTGTTTCAAGTCGAGCGGCCAGTGGGTTTCGCCGGTTGAAGTTGAGGGAGTGCTATTGCGTCATGCGGATGTCAGCCAGGCGGCGGTGGTGGAAGACTTCGACGAGCATCAGCTCCCGTGCGCGTGTGCGTTCGTGGTCAGGCAGGATGTAGAATCCGACCCGGACTCGGTTGAACAAGGGCTGCGCGAGTTGGCCGCGGCGTCGTTGCCGCGATTCAAACAGCCGCGCAAGTATGTGTTTGTAAACGAGTTACCGTACACGGCGACGGGAAAGATTCAGCGGTTCAAACGTTTGCGCAGACGCCTGAGGGCAAATGACACGGATGAATAAAAGCATCCAGGAAACCTTCGCACCGAATCTTGCCTGTTTTGGTTGTGGCCCCGCGAATCCGAAGGGCCTGCACATCGGCAGCTTTCCGGTCGGCGATGAAGTTGTCGCCGAGTGGCAACCGAGCACGGAGTACGAGGCGTTTCCCGGCGTGTTGAGCGGCGGCATTATCGGCACGTTACTCGATTGTCATTGCAACTGGACTGCCGCCTGGTACTTGATGCAGAAAGCCGGCGCTGACAAACCGCCGTGTACCGTCACCGCCGACTACGCGATCACACTAAAGCGCCCAACACCGACCGATCAACCGATACGAATGCGGGCGCGCGTCGTCGAGTCGACTGAAGATCGCGCGGTGGTCGAAGGCGAACTGATCGCGCACGACAAAGTTTGCGCCACGTGTCGTGGCACTTTCGTAGCTGTCAAACCGGGCCACCCGGCATATCACCGGTGGTGATCTCAGGTCTTTGAACTTTTTTTCAACACAATCAAAGGATCTTAAAATTGTGAATGATTCATCGTCCCCGTCGTCTTCGACGAACTGATGCGCTCCGCTCGATGGTGCGTGAAACACGTCTCACGCGCGACGACTTCGTGCTGCCGTTGTTCGTCTGTCCCGGCAACGGTGTGCGTCGTGAAATCTCGTCGATGCCGGGTGTCTACAACCTTTCGATCGACGAAACAACACAGGAAGTCGCAGCCGCGTACGACGCAGGCGTGCGCAGCATCATCCTGTTCGGACTGCCTGAGTCGAAGGACGAACTAGCTTCCGGTGCTTACGCGGAAGACGGAATTGTGCAGCGCGCGATTCGCGCGATCAGGCAGTCGTCGCCGGATGTTTTGATCATGGCGGACACGTGTTTGTGCGAATACACATCACACGGTCATTGCGGTGTGGTGCGTGGTCATGAAGTGTTGAATGACGAGTCGCTGGAACTCCTCGCTCGTACGGCCGTGAGTCAGGCAGCCGCCGGAGCGGACCTCGTGGCGCCTTCGGCAATGATGGACGGGCAGGTCGGCGCGATTCGTGAAGCACTCGACGAGTCGGGATTTGAAAACATCGCAATCATGGCTTACGCCGTTAAATACGCATCGGGTCTTTACGGTCCGTTTCGCGAAGCAGCGCAGAGCGCGCCGGAGTTTGGCGACCGCCGCGCATACCAGATGGATCCGCCAAACGCGCGCGAGGCCATGCGAGAAGCGGAAATCGACGCGGCTGAGGGCGCTGACATCCTGATGGTCAAACCGGCAACGATTTATCTCGACGTGCTGCGGATGGTGCGTGAGCGGTTTGATCTGCCGACGGCCGCTTATCACGTGTCCGGCGAGTACGCCTTAATCAAGGCGGCGGCGCAAAAAGGCTGGATCGACGAGCAGCGCGTAATGTTGGAAACTCTGACAAGCATCAAACGTGCGGGCGCAGACATCATACTGACCTATTACGCTCGCGAAGCAATCAGAGCGCTGGAGCAAATCAAATGACGACTACCCACAGATTCCCGAGATCTGTGTTTGTGGTTTCGGGCTTGGTTGTGTTGCTCGCAACGGAGGCACTGGGCCAGTCAGGCCGGCGCGCTCCCAAACCGCCTCAGACTCCCGTCACTACACCCCAAACTGAGACCGATGCGAAACCAAAAACCGACGGGCATCAGTTGAAACACAAAGTTTCCCTCGTCGTGGCGCGCGAAGTGAGTTCGTACGCGTTGTTGAGCGAGGAGGCGATCTTCGCGGCCTTTGTCGCGCGGCTAAAAGAATTCGCAAACGTTTCGGTTACTGCGGAGGTTGCCAGTCTGAAACGCGACCATGCGGAGAAGCGAGCCAGGAAGGAAACCGAGGCGGCTGTGGTCCTGATCCAGTACGACATCGACGAGTTTCAGGCTGGATCGATCATGGTTAATCCGCAGGATATGGATGTGAAGATATTCGTCTTCGCGCCGAAGAGCGGGCAGAAAAAGTTTGAAGGCAAGGTCTACTACAAATCCGCGGGTGGGCCGATGTTGAGAAGAGACAACTGGCCCTCGGGCACGCCCGTGAGGATGACCACGGAAGCCGTCGGCATCGAAGCGGCAGAACAGGTGCGCGACTGGTTGGTCGTCGAAGAACAGAAAAAGAAGCAACAAAAAGGCACAAAAGGGTAATCCGAGCTAGCTCCTGATTTCGTCGAGCGCACTGCCGAGTCGTTCTAAGCCCGCTTCCAAGACATCTGTATCGCCAGCGATCCCAACTCGAAAGTGTGTCGCGCGCTCGAAGAATCTGCCCGGGCACCACTGTCGTGTCATACTTTTCACGCAACAGGCGACAGAGTCTTGTCACCGTCTCTCCACTTCGCAGACGGGGAAACATCACCGTCCCAAACTGCGGCCGCACAACTTCAAGATCGTCGCGCGTATCGAGAAACGCATTCAGCAACGCACGATTCCGGACCAACAATTCTTTCGCGCGCGCAGCGATCTCGTCGATCTGATTTAACGCGACGACACTCAGGCGTTCAGCGGTGTGAACCTGCGTCGCGCTGAAGAGATCGTTCAGCAACCACATGTCACTTGCCAGGCTTGTTTCCGCAATGATCCAACCCGATCGCAGCCCGCTGAGTCCGAACGCCTTCGTCAGGCTACTCGTGACTACAAAGTGTTCGCCGAGGTGAAACGACGTCCGCGGCGCCTCTTCAAACATCGTCTCCAGGTAAATCTCAACCACAAGCACGCGAGCGCCAACGCGCTGCGCGATCTCGCCGATTTGCTTCAGCGTCGATTCGTCAGTAAACACGCCGCTCGGATTGTGCAGGTTTGTTATCACAATCAACCGCGTGCGCTCGGTGACGAGAGCGTCGATTTCTTTCGGGTTAATCCGAAAACCGTCTTCAAACTTGCGCTCGTAACGTTTCACATCCGCGCCAAGGAACAGCGCAGTTGCAAGCATCGGTTCGTATGCAGGCTCTTCAAACAATATTTCATCACCGGGCTCGAACAGCGCAGCCATTGCCAGGTGGTTCGCAAAACTCGCTCCCGCCGTCGTTACGATCGAACTCGGCTGAACTCCATACCTCGTGGCGAGCATTCGCAACAGCGGCGGATAACCATAACCTCCATACGTCAACTCAAGATCGTCGAGCGACACGCGCAGATCGCGAATGCTCAAGTTGCCTAATCCGCTTGTCGCCAAATTGAACCGCGACTCCGACTGCGTCTTGGCCCAATGCATGTAAGACGAGCTGTAAGCTCCGCGCGCCGCTGTCATTTGCTGCCTCTCCATCGCCAAAAGAAGTACACCGGTATGCCTGCCAACATGATCGCGACGCCGATTAGCGTGTTCCGCGGATTCTGGTAGACGGTATTGATCGCCACCAGCCAACAGATTGCGATAAACACGAGCGTCGTAATCGGATGACCAGGAACACGCGTCACGCCAACACTCTGCTTGGCGGTTTGTCCTAAACGCCGGCGAAAGATGAAGACGCAGCACGCCGTCAGACCAAAGAAGATCACATCGACGGAGACGACGTAATCCAATATCGCGCCATAGTCGCCTTGCAACGCAAGCACGATCGCGAGTACTCCCTGCAACGCAATCGCGACGATTGGCGCGCGCGTTCTCGGATGGACCATACCGACACTCTTGAAGAAGAGCCCATCATTCGCCATCGCGAAGTAGACGCGCGGCGCTGTCAACATGCTTTGACTCAGAAAACCAACAGTCGAGATCGCAATCGCGGTCGCAATTGCGCGCGAGCCAAAGTTACCCAGCACACTGGCCATCGCGTCCGACGCGGGCGCCGTCGATCCAGCCAGTCCGGAAACTCCAAGCACGCGCAGGTAAACCACGTTCGCTGCCACATACAAAACGACTACGCCGATCACGCCGAGTATCAATCCCCGCGGCAGGTTCTTACGCGGCTCCTTGATCTCGCCGGCAACGAAAGTCGCCGTCTGCCAGCCACCGTAAGAAAAGATGACGGGAACGAGCGCGACGCCGAACGCTGTCATTAAACCCAGCGAAGCTGGTCTGTCGAGTATGCCATCAGGTGATGCCGCTGTGTTTCCGAGAAACAGTCCGCACGCAACAAGCGCGACCAATGCGACGATCTTCAGGACCATCAAAACGCTCTGCACGGTGCTGCCTGCGCGAACACCGAGACAGTTGATGATCGTGAGTGTGGCGAGCACGATCGCTGCCATTACCGGATAACTGATCGGCAGACTCGTCAACTGCACGAAGTACCGGGAAAACGTAACCGCAACCGCCGCCATCCCACCGGTTTGAATCACCAATAACAACACCCAGCCGTAAACAAACGCGATGAGAGGATGAAACGCTTCGCGCAAATAGGCATATTGGCCGCCGACGTCCGGGCGCACAGACGCAAGCTCAGCCCAGATGAACGCAGCCGCGAGCGCAAACAGACCGCCGAGCACCCACGCGCCCAGCACTAAAAACGGTGTATGGACCTGCCGCGCCACAAATGACGGATTCATGAAGATCCCGGATCCGATGATGCCGCCCATGACGATCATGGTAGCGTCGAATAGTCCGAGACGACGAGCGAGTTGTGGTTGAGACATCCTGTTCTGGGTTGGTCAGTGGTCAGTGGTCAGTGGTCAGTGGTCAGTGGTCAGTGGTTGATTGCGTTAGTGCAACAGCCCTGCTGACTACTGACAACTGACTACTGACCAATCGGAACAGGAATTATATATCAACGCCTCAGTGGACCACCTCGTTATTGTTCATTGCTGCTTCTTCAGTGAGCCGCGTCAGCCACGACGGAGACCAGCTCGACGTGCTCTCCCGTCCTTTCGCCGACCCTTCACCGATACCGCCAGCTTCCGGCAACACTCGATTCACGAGTGCCATCAACTCCGCGGACGCCTCCGGAAACAGCGCATCAAACATCACCGCCATCTTCGCCTGGATCGTGATAACCAGCTCGGCCCGGCCCTGCTTGCACGCATCGACAATCTGCCGCGCCGCTCGCTCTGCCTTGATCGACGTCACCGGCAACGAGTCGCTAATGCTGAACCACGCATACTCGTCGCGATGCTTCCCTTTGAAGGTGGCGTTGCGCGGACTGCCGGTGCGCATCAAGCCGGGACAAACAGTGGTTACGACGATTCCGTCTTTACGCAACTCCGCGTTGAGACCTTTCGACAAACCAACGAGGGCAAACTTGCTCGCGCTGTACGGCACGAGATGCGGCACGGCGATCTTCCCGCCGATCGATGAGATGTTGACGATGCGACCATCACGACGTTCGCGCATCTCCGGCAGGACGGCGAGGATCGTGTTGAGTGGACCCCAGAAGTGCGTGCGCATCGTGTGTTCGAAATCTTCGTGCTTCATTACTTCGAGTGGTCCAACCTGGATCGTGCCTGCGTTGTTTACCAGCACGTCGATCTTTCCAAATCGCTGGCGAACGCGACTCACCATGACTCACAACTTCCGGCATGTTTGTAACGTCGCATTTGATCGCCAGCACGTCAGCGCCGCGGCTCAGTAGATCGTCACTCGCCTGGTGCCAACTCCTGCTCGTCGCGCGCGCAGATCGCCACGCGCGCGCCGTTTGCGGCAAACTCGCGCGCCAGCACGAGTCCGAGTCCTCTCGATCCGCCGGTGACGAGCACCGTCTTTCCGCGCAGGTCGTATTCATTCATCTTCCGCCACAGAAACTTGCCAAGCGCAACGGCGCCGAGCGCGATTGCGGCGGTCTTTACGGTATTGCTTTGATTGCTGGTCGTCATATCAAATCCCCCCTTGAAAAACTGGTTCGCTTTCCGTACGAAGTGTTAAGTTAACGAACAGAAGACGCAATCAGGGTGCCGCCTACAGACGACGACAACCGTAACCGTGGATACGACGCAATCGTGATTGGCGCCGGTCCGAACGGATTGGCTGCTGCGATCGAGATCGCGCGTGCGGGACGGCGTGTTCGTCTTTACGAAGGCCATTCGACTGTCGGCGGTGGTACCAGATCGGCAGAACTTACCCTGCCCGGCTTCATTCACGACGTCTGTTCCGCAGTTCATCCGCTTGCGGCAAGCTCGCCGTTCTTTACGCAGTTGCCTCTCGAAGAGTACGGTCTCGAATTCGTTTATCCACCATCGTCACTCGCTCATCCGTTCGACGACGGCACGGCGCTCGTTGTCGAACGTTCGATCGAAGCGACAGCAGCGCGACTCGGAAAAGACAGCGCGTCTTACCGCAGCGTGTTTTCGCCGTTAGTTAAGGCATGGGACATGATCGCGGGCGATGTTCTCGGACCGGTTGGCATTCCACGACATCCGATCGCGATGGCCCGCTTCGGACTAAAGGGAATCAGGTCCGCGAAAGGGTTTTGCGGAAGCGAGGTTTCAGGAAGACAAAACGCGCACCCTCTTCGCTGGAATGGCCGCACATTCTTTCCTCGCACTGGATTGGGCGGGCACCACGGCGTTCGGCCTTGTACTTGGGATACTGGCGCACACTGGTGGATGGCCGATCATTCGCGGTGGTTCGCAGAATTTGGCGAATGCGCTTGCGGCGCATTTCACAGAACTTGGCGGCCAGATCATAGTGAATCATCGCGTCGAGTCGTTGACGGATCTTCCCGCCGCGCGAGCGATTCTTTGCGACGTTACGCCGCGACAACTCCTGAACCTCGCGGACGACACACTGTCACCGGGTTTTCGTCGCCGCCTCGAACGGTATCGCTATGGACCAGCCGCGTTCAAAATGGACTGGGCATTGAACGCGCCAGTGCCGTGGAAAGCAGCGGAATGCAAAACGGCGGCGACCGTTCACCTCGGCGGAACGTTCGCCGAGATTCTCACTTCGGAATGGAACGCAACACACGGACAGCATCCAGAAAAACCGTTCGTGCTCATCGCGCAACCGTCGCTGTTTGACTCGACGCGAGCCCCTGCGGGTCAACATACGCTGTGGGCGTATTGTCATGTGCCGAACGGCTCCGCTGTTGATATGAGCGACGCGATAGAGAATCAGATCGAACGCTTCGCGCCCGGATTTCGCGACTGCATCCTCGCGCGCAGCGTAATGAATCCGGCGGATTTTGAACGTTACAACCCGAACCTCATCGGCGGCGACATCGTCGGTGGCATTCAGGATCTCGCGCAAATGTTCCTGCGTCCCACTGCGCGGATGTACTCAACCTCCAAAGAAGGCTTGTATCTCTGCTCCTCATCGACACCTCCGGGCGGTGGCGTACACGGATTGTGCGGTTTTCATGCCGCGCGCCTCGCGCTGCGAAAAAATCTCCGCTGAAGTCTGTGGAACCCGAAATGCTTTTACGTTAAGGGCTACTAAGCTAGACGTACGCATTTCAGACGGATGTGTCGGAGAAAACGGAAATGAAAACACCAGATATCGATATTGATGAGCGAACCATAGCCCCAAAGGAAGCGACAACACCACAGCAGTTAATGGACAGTCTTTTGACGTTTGGCGCCATTCCCGCGCCCGTGATCAGTCTGTATCTCGACGCGCGAGTCAACGAACACGGCAAGCGCAATTTCATGCCGTTCGTGCGTAAGCAACTATCGGAACGCGTCAAGTCATACCCCACACAGAGTGAAGAACGCGCAAGTGTGGAGGAAGACTTCGTGCGCATCATGCGCTACCTCGAAGACGGCGTGCGTGATCCGACGCAAGGCCTCGCATTGTTCGCCTGTTCGGCGTTGGATGATTACTTTCAGGTCGGACAATTCGAAGTGCACTTCGAACGCAATCGCCTCGTCGTTTCGGAGCGACCTCATGTCTATCCACTGGCCCGGTTGATCGATCAGTATCGACGCTATGCGGTGGTGCTGGCCGACACGAATCGCGCGCAGATTTTTGTGTTCGCGGCTGGACGCGCAGTCGAGCAAAACGATATCGAGAATGTGAAGACGAAACATACGAGCGTCGGTGGTTGGTCGCAGTCCCGATATCAACGGCACGAAGAAAATTATCACCTGCATCACGCGAAGGAAGTCGTCGACGCGCTTGAGCGCACTCTGCGCGAGGATCAGATCGAGCATGTGATTCTTGCGGGTGATGAAGCCGTGGTGATTCCTCTTTTGAAGGAACAGATGTCGAAGGAACTGCTGGAGAAAGTCATCGACACGATCAGTTTGGGGATCGACACGCCTGAGCACGAACTGCTGGAAGAGACGCTTACTGCGTTCAGCCGTCACGACAGTTTGACGGACATGCAACAGGTGGAGCGGCTGTTGGGTGAGTTTCGCGGAGATAATCTTGCAGTTGCGGGTGTGCCCGATACGCTGGCGGCGCTTTCAAACGGTCAAGTCGAGGAAATGTTGATCGTCGCGGCAGCCGATAGTTTGAAGTTTGACGAAGAGGAAGTACGGAAAGTGCTCAAGGTCTATGGCGCGGACGACATTCCCGAGACGCTCGATGCGCGTGCTGTCGCCGATGAATTGATTCGTCGTGCGAACCAGATGTCAGCCGCGCGAACGACGTTTGTCGAGGATGTAACTCGCCTCGAGCAACTCGGCGGCGTTGGTGCGCTGTTGCGCTATCGCGTCTCTGAAGAGAATGCGGCGCCTTACGAACAGAGCGACGCAGTGCCTCGCTCGCGAGCTATTTCCAAATCAACTGCATAGGGGGGACAGATGTCAGACAAGGATCGACAAAAGAAGGACCACGAACGGACGGACAAAAAGAACAAGCGGCGGCGCGAAAGTGAAAACCCGCGCCTGCAAACCGCGCAACCTCGTCACCAGGCGAAGGACGAGTCGAACCTGACCGACACGCAACCGGCGGCTGCGGACAGCGGAAGGAGATAGTGCAATGCCAAACGAGAACCGCAATAAATTGAACCAGCCGCCGACGGGTCAAGGTAAAAAGCAGAGCCCTCGTTCGGGCGCAGAAAACAAGATCGACAAGCGCTCCGAGGTTTTGCAGGCCACGGACAGACGTCAAAACATCGCGACCAACGAAGACGAGGAAGCAGCACGGTCGTTTTCAGCGAATAATCCGAAGCGTCCAAAAGCAGGACGTTGATTATTATCCGTGTTGATCTGTGGTTCGGATTCCGATAACCTCGCGGGATTGTGTCAGCACGAGCTGAATCGATCGTCACTGCCGGTTTAAGACCTGAACTTTTTGCCGGCCGTGGTGTCCTCACCAACAACCGCACGCTCATTGTCATCACACTAGCGATTCTGGTTTTGACAGGCTTCGGGTTTCGTGTCGCAGGTCTGAGCGCCGAAGGCCTCAGCGAAGACGAACTCAACAAGCTCAACGCCGTCGCCGACTACCGCGCCAACGGACTCACAGGCGCGAACGGCGAACATCCGATGTTGATGAAGGCGTTTCAAGCGACGTCAATCATCCTTACCGAAAAGTGGAACAATTTTGTCGGTCCTGAAAACCGGATCACGCCCGAGACTGCGCTCCGCTTACCTGGAGCGATTGCCGGTGCGTTGAGTGCGATCTTGATTTTCCTGATCGCCGCCGAGTTGTTTGGTGTCGAAGTCGCACTGATCGCGGCGGCGTTGTGGTCGTTCGATCCGATGGGCATCGGGTTCAGTCGCGTCGCGAAGGAAGATACGTTTCTGCTTTTTTTCTTTCTGCTCGCAAACGTGTTTTGGTTGCGCGGGCAACGCGTCGCGGAAAGCACGGATAAAAGTCCGAATCGATATTACTGGGCGACGGCGGCGTGTTATGGCGCGATGGTCGCCTCGAAGTACGTGCCGCACTTTATGGCGATCAGTTGGTGTTACTACTGGATGTTTCAACAGCTTCCGGAGAATCGCTGGCGGCTCGGTAAGAAACGACTAGTGATCGTTTTCGCGATCATGGGAATCGTCTTTCTGATCTTGAGTCCGACGGTCCTGCTTCCCGAGACGTGGCGGCAGATGGGTTTGTTCGCGGGCGGGAAACGTATAAGTCACGATGGTTATGAGTTCATGGGCCAGCTTTACACGCAGCGTTTCGCCGATTGGTTGAACGGCATTCCGGTTTACTTCTATTTCGTGTTTACGGCGGTGAAGTTGCCGCTGTTGACTGTGGTTGGTTTCGTGATTGGGCTGCCACTGCTGTTTCGTCGCAAGCTGGGAGACGGGCGATACTTTCTGCTCTTCTGGTTTTTGTTGTGGGTGGTGGCGTTTTGTTTTCCGGGTGGGAAATTTACGCGCTATTACACGACGGTGCTGCCGGCAGTGCTGATCACGTGCGCGTTGGGAATTCAGTTTGCCGGACGGTGGATTGCAAATCGTGTTGCGGCGTTGGGCTTTTTATCGGCTTTGAAGCATTACATTCCCGCTGCACTCGCCGTGATCGTCATCACCGGCTCCGTCATTAGTTCGATTCAGGCTGCTCCGCACTTTCGGTTGTTCACGAACACTCTTGGCGGCGGGATGCAGTGGGCTGGTTATTATTTCCCGCATGACGAGTTTTACGATGCGAGTATGCGCGACACGATTGCCCAGATAGCTCTTCGCGCTCGGCGTGGTGCACGCGTAGCGAGTGAGAGCCCGTCACTGGCTTCTTATTACGCCGAAGGCGCCCAACGGCCCGATCTCATAAACGTCTCACTCTCCGATCCCGAAGCCGTCAGCCAACTCGAGCCCGGCGACTTCATCATCGTCGCCCGCGGCCGTCGTTACTTCAGCAACGACGCCCTCATCGCCACCCTCCGCAGCCAGTCGACACCAATAGCGGAGCTCAAACTCGAAACGGTCCCATCCGTGAAGATCTATCAGTTGGATGAGAAGTCGGTCGCCGCCTTCAGCGGAGCATCTCATTGAGCTGTGGTATATTTTCTACCGATTTAAGATTTCACCGCGCAGATTCGGCAACCCTCGCTTCCTCTAATCTGTGTTCCTAGCATAAACGCCACCTTCTAAATTTCGGTGAACCACAGAACAGGATAAAAAGACATTACCGACTAGTGACGTAACTCTACCTCGACGGGGCGGGCGTCGTGGGAGTCGTAGCCTTCGGGCCAGTTTGAGATGTTTATGCCGTAGGGCCAGTCGGAGTCGGGGGTCACGGCGAAGCGAACGGAGAGTGGGAGACCACGCATCGCCCGAAGGCGAAGGAGCCAGCCGGTGAGACGCCATTCCATGCACAGTGGGTTCGGCAGGAGCGGAGGCAACCGCGACAATGCGTGAGCCGGCGTTCCAGCCCTCGACGAATAACGTTACGTTCGTCTTACCAAAACCAGCGGGCGCATCGATCGGCAACACCGGTTGAATATGAGCGCGCACAATGATCTCACTGACGCGCCGCCGATCTGATCGTTCCGGCACCAAGAACTCAAGAAACCCCGATCCGTAACCCCAGATGTACCCCGGACCACCACCTATCTTTTCAAAACGCTGCGCCACAGCCATTTGCGGTTTGAACTGATAAAGAACCGACCGGTCTTCCCTGACGATCATTTGCGGCTGCATACCCGCCTCACCGGGCGAACGATTCCACGCGAACTGACGCGGAACCAAATGCCGCGACGGCTCCCGCAAATTCGCCGGCAAGTCCGCTGACTGCAACGCCGAAAACACCTGTGACGATCGCGACACCTCACGCATCAGCGCTTCATCACGCGGCGTCGAATACGCGACACCGTATCCACGTCGGGGATCCGGCGTCAGAATCCAAAACATCGCGCCACCAGCACCAGCCGCCGCACTTCCATCAAAAAACGCCTTATACCAATCAACCTGCGACACATCCCGGTGCCCGTCAACACTCATCCCAAACTCACCCATCACCAACGGCTTACCCAACGAAAACGCTGCCGCCGCCCGATTCTCGATAAACTCCTTCAACGCCGCAGGTGAGTCGATAAAACTGTCGTGATCGTCACGCGGATAATTATGAACGTCGCAATAGTCGATCGACGGCAACGCATGGTCCGCCAACCACTCGCGGCGTTCAGACGACGAACGATAACCCCACGCACCCGGCGTGATCATGTGATTCGGATCGAGCGACTTCAGATACGCACTCATCTCCGCAAACCATGCACGCCGTCTCCGCCCACCGTCCCGTGATCACCTGCGACTCATTCATCAGCTCCCACGCAAAGATCGTCGAATCGTCGCGATACAAAATGCCGGTCACTGTGTTTCGACGCGTCGCCAGTTTCTCGACGTGCTCGCGGTAGAGCCGGCGCGTTTCCGGATTCGTATAAAAGAGAAACGCCTTTTCGTTGTTGATACCAAACTTGTAACTATCGTCAGCAGCATCAGCCACACCGGCCCATCGCAAGTACTGCGTCACGCCCCCCGTATCGCGCCACCAGTTCGTCAAACAAAGCTGAACGTAAATCCCGTTCTTTGCAGCCTCCGCGATCACTTTGTCCAGATGCACAAACGCTTCTTCGTTCCACTGCCCTGGCGCGAAACGAAACGGATGATGCCGCGGCCAATCCTCGAAATCTCCGCCAACCGGTTTGACGTCATTTGGACCACCCTCGCCAAACGCCCAAACCCGCACCACCTTGATGCCCGCCTGCGCTGCCCGACGAATCGTCTCCGGCATACGCTCACGATCTTCGTCGCGATACATCACCGCAACGTTCGCGCCCACAAATCGAAACGGCTTACTGTCGACAAAGAAACGCCCGCCACGCTGCCGCGCAAACTCCGATCGCATCTGACCGCCCCCGCCATTCGCAGATGGCAAAGCGCCCAAAAGGAGAACCGCCGCGCTACCCACCAGGATTAGCGCGGCGACAAAAAACAGTTTCTTCTTCATCAACGACGTCAGTTTAGCGCGGACTCGTCATCCGGACAAAACCCATGATCGCGCAGATCGACCCCAGTACCACAAACAGATTAAAGAAAGCGCCGATACCCAGCGCCGCCGTCAGATCAACCGAGTTCTGCGACATTCCCAAAAACACAAACACGCCAAAGAGCAAAAACTGAAGATGATAAATAATCAAGCAAACCGCCGCATACGAAAACCAGCGCGCTGACGGACCGAACGCGGGCGACCGCGCGAAACCAAGTACGGCCGCGATCAACCAGCCGACGCCCCCGGCAATCAATAAAAGCAAGACGACCAGGAAAAAGTATCCCGGCTGCGTGGCGCGGAGTTGTTGCAGCATCAACAGGAGTGGGAAGAACATTTATCTAAGGTCTCTCCTTCGCGGATTAGTGGGTCAAACAAAAAGCAAGCGCCGCCTGCGCACGTGAGCCGCTCTGTTCGTGCACAAACGGCGTCGAAATCTGCTTCGGGTTCGAGTGCAAATCTCTACATGGGAAGTCAACGCCAGTGACTTCCAACAATCGGGATCGCTCAGGCCCCGCCTATTGAGTTATGTGGATCTCCTCTTCTTTGTTTACGTGGCCAAGGAAATAGATCAGACCACAAATAAACGCTACTGCTGCCAATCCGAGCGCGATCCAACCCGAGGTGTGTCCACCCGCGGGATTCGGATCGGTCACGAATCTGTAGAAGTAGTAGATCGCACCGACGGCTGCGGCTATGCCGACAATTACCGCCAGAATGTCTTTCAGGCTTTTCATTTTGAACCTCCGGCCCGGAAAAAGAATATGAAGGTTAAGGAAAAAGCCGCTTTTTGCGCTTTATAATGTGAGCATGTTAACGCCACGCCGTGAGGGATTGCAAGTCTGTTAATTCTTTCAAACTCGTGGCTTTAAAATGACCCGTTTGTCCCCAGTGCGGCGGGTCACTTGCTCCCGATCGAAGTATTCCAGGAGAGGGATTGCGTACTTACGCGAGACTCCGGCGAGTTCTTTGAAGGCGGGAACGTCGATGAGACGTTGTGGTTCGTGTTGCGAGGCGTAGTTGTGCAGCTTCTGCTTCAGAACTTCGACGACGTCGCCGTGCATAAACATCTCGTTTTGAATTCGCACAAGCTTTTTGCCGTCGACCAGCAGTTGCAAAATCTTCCTGGCCTGAGTTCGTTGTGGAATCGTTACGCCGGCACGCTTCATGACGTCGTCGATTGAAGGTGCCTCAACGCCGGCGTCTCGATAGACCTGCTCGATCCGTGAGCTAATCTGCGCGTCCTGTTCGGACAGTCCCACTGAATGACCGCCCGCGCGAATGATGTCCTTTTCTGAGACTACCGCGCCCGTCGCCTCAAGCTTCGCGATCACGGCGTTGAACAGTTCCGGCGACGAATGCGCGAACACCTTCTCGCGTAACGTCTCGCGCAACATTCCACGCGCCAACGGTTCGCGTTTGTGATGACGTTCGAGTTCATCGAGGACGGAACTGCTGAGACGATCGAAACCCTCACGCGCAAGATAAACACCACCCGCGTCAATCACCTTCTCCCCAGCCTGTGCAGACAACGCGACGGTCGCGAGCACATCGTTGTTCCAGCCAGTCGCCGCGCCGATATCTGCCAAGCGCAATCCACGCTCGCCGGAACCACTGACAAAGCCGCGAAACTTTGCGACTCGATCTTCAGTCACCAAGCCTCGCAGCAGTCGACGCGTTTGCGCGAGATCTTTGCCGCGATGCTTGACGGCAAATGGATCGATGATGGCACCACCGGCAATAGTCCGCGCCGGGGAATAAGTGCGCAGTATGAAGCGATCGCCGTGTAACGCGACGACCGGCGCTTCGAGCCGTAGTTGCGCCAGACCGCTACTGCCGATCGGAATCTCCGCAGGTTCGTCGAGCACACGAACGCGGCCTAACACTTCTGTCGCGCCAATATGCAACCGCATCCGCGATCGCGAACGAACGCCACGCGGCGCATCCGGCAAAACGTCGATCCATGCGTCGACGATCTGCGTCGGTCGCAAACGTCCGGGGGGCGCGAGGACCATGCCGCGTTCGATCTGTGCCGTGTCTACCCCGCCCAGATTCACTGCGGTCCTTTGACCAGCATGCGCTTCTGCCACAGACGATCCATGAACCTGCAACCCACGCACACGAACCTTGATCGCCGGTGGCAGCAGTTCGAGATCCTCTCCCTCTTTGATCGTTCCGGAGATCAACGTGCCGGTTACTACCGCACCAAATCCCTTCATCGAGAACGCGCGATCGATCGGCAGTCGCGTGATGAAGTCACCCGAACGGGCGGGAACGCGTTTTCCGATTTCCGTTAACTTAGACTTCAGTTCGTCAAGACCGGCACCGGTCTTCGAGCTCACCGCAACAATCGGAGCGTTCTCGAGAAACGATCCCGCCACCATTTCACGCGCTTCAGTCTCAACCAGCGACAGCATCTCTTTTTCAACGAGATCGCTTTTCGTGATCACGATCAACCCGCTACCAACGCCGAGCAGACGACAGATATCGAAATGCTCTCGCGTTTGCGGCATGACACCTTCGTCTGCCGCAATGATCAGTGCGAGCACGTCGATGCCGTGCGCCCCGGCCAGCATGTTCTTGACGAAACGTTCGTGACCGGGAACATCAACAAAACCGATTCGAAGGTTACCGAGTTGCAGATCGGCGAAGCCGAGATCGATGGTGATACCGCGTCGTTTTTCTTCCGGCAGGCGGTCAGGATCTGTACCGGTGAGCGCGCGCACGAGCGCACTTTTTCCGTGATCGATATGGCCGGCTGTCCCGACGATGAGAGACTGGTCATTGGCCATATATCATTTGACATTTCTCATTTTTCATTTTCTTTGGACGTTGAAGTCAATTAAGTTCTGAACCGAGTAAAGCCTTGTACCAAATGACAAATGAGAAATGTCAAATGATATATGGCCAATGACCTCTATTTCGCTAAGACTTGTTCGTAGAATTCAATGTACTGCGGAATAACAACATCAGTGCGATAGCGAGAGATGGCCGATTCGCGCGCACGTTGGCCCATCTCGCGTCGCAACTTGTGATCGACAACTAAACGCGCGGCATCCGCCGCCATCTTGTCGAGGTCGCCCACCGGACTTAAGTATCCAGTCTCGCCGTCGGTAACTACTTCCGGAAGGCCACCCACGCGTGACGCAATCACCGGCACCTCGCAAGCCATCGCCTCCAGCGCAGCCAGACCAAACGACTCCTGGTCCGATGGCAACAACAGCACATCACTCGCGGAAAGGTAATCGACAATGCGAGGCTGTTTGCCGACAAACGAGCATTGTTCATAAATACCGAGACAACGCGCACGGTGCTCAGCGTTCCGTGCGTTCACTGCCGTCGCCAACCATCACCAGCCGCGTTTTAACGCCCTTCTCCAACACACGCGCAAGGATCTCGACGCAGTCGACCGGTCGCTTCACTGGACGAAAGTTTGAAACATGGACCAGCAGCGGTTCTCCGTGCAGCGACAACGATTCACGCAGCGAGGGAACGTCGAGTCGTTTGTAATCGTGCTGGCAAACGAAGTTTGGAATCACCTTGATGTCGTCGATAGTGAAAGATCTCTCTTGTCGCATCCTTCAGATAATTCGAGATCGCAGTCACGCCATCTGACTGGACTATGCCGTAACGCGTGATGGGCAGATACGAGCGGTCCGCGCCGACGAGCGTGATGTCGGTGCCGTGCAGAGTGGTGACAACGGGCAGACGCCGTCTTGGCTTCAACGATTCGCGCGCGAGAATTGCGCTGATCGAGTGCGGGATCGCGTAGTGAACGTGGAGTAGATCGAGGTTTTCTTCTTCGGCGACCGTGGACATCTTCGTCGCGAGTGCGAGTGTGTAAGGCTGGTGCTCAAACAACGGGTACGACATCATTTCCACTTCGTGAAAACGTACTCGTTCGTTCAGCTCGGTTAGTCGCGTCGGAAGCGCTGAAGAAATGAAATGGACCGTGTGCCCGCGCGCAGCCAGTTCCTTGCCGAGTTCTGATCCCACAATGCCGCTGCCGCCGTAAGTGGGATATACCGTTATGCCGATGTTCATCGAAAATCGTGCTGGGTCTTTTCCTTTTGTCTGGGAGGATCCAAGTTTAAGCCTCAGATTTTCGTATTCCAAGTGAGGAAGGGCCGGGGCGCGTTTTATCGCGAAAAAAGTGGAGGCAGGCGACCCTCGCTATCGCCTGCCTCTATCTCAACTTGACTCACCTTCTGAGAGGGGGGGCAAGTGAGGGCGGGAGTATAGAACTGGTTTGGGAATTTAGCAATGATTCTTGCATCGACTTCTGAAACCAGTTCTGCCAACCTGCGAACACGCGCCAAAGCCGCTATAATGAGTGCACAAACAAGGAGTTTTGCGATGCCAAAGATTAGCGATATTGAAGAGACACCAAATCCGAACGCAGTTAAGTTTATTCTCCGCGAACCGGTGAGTAACGGCGTCGCCAGACAGTATGGTTCCGCCGACCAGGCGGAAAACGATCCGTTGGCCAAGTCGTTGTTCGACGTGGGCCATGTCGTCTCGGTCTTTTACATGGACCGTATGATCACTGTCGAAAAAGATGAAGAGGGCGACTGGGACGAACTCCTCCCGGCACTGGCCGTTCCGATCCGCGCCGCTGAAGCCGTCAGTGGTTCAACTGCCGCTGCTGCGGCCGCCGCAGTTGGTGGATCGATTGCCGCCGTCGTGAGCGATGATCCAAGACTTTTGAAGATCAACGAAATACTGGATGAGAGAGTACGACCGGCCCTGATGGGCGACGGTGGTTACCTCGAAGTTCTTGGACTCAACGATCACACGTTGAGCATTCGCTACCAGGGCGCCTGCGGCAGTTGCCCAAGCTCTCTGACCGGCACGTTGATGGCGATCGAGGGAATGCTGAAACAGGAAGTCGATCCAGACCTCGAAGTAATCGCCGTCTGACGCGCACGACCTGCGCCGATTTCTGGAACTGAATCGTTGACCGGGCGTGTAAGGCGTCCGGCTTGCCATCCCGCATTCAACTCTTAACAGGAGTGCCCCATGTTTAAAAGGCTGCTCATCGTCCTCCTTTTGCTCAGTCTCACGTTAACACCCGCGATAGCTCAACAAGATCAGCAAGAGAAACCTGCGAAGCCCGCGAAGATGAAGGCGGAGGATGTTGACGCTGAAGCCGAGCAACGGCAGGAAGTAGCGATGGCTCTGGTCGTCACGCTGGCCGAGGAGGCGCGCAGTTTCAAAGATCAAACGCGCCGCGCTCGGGTCCAGGCGCGCGCGGCGGACATTCTCTGGGAGAGGGATCAGGAACGAGCGCGGGAGTTGTTCAAACGCGCATGGGAGTCTGCCGAAACAGCTGATACCGACGCGGCACGTCAAAGAGCGGAAGACATCAAAAGAATGCAAGCGGCCGGCGAACCAGTCGTGCTACGTGGTGGGCCAGAGTTGCGCAACGAAGTGTTGCGTATAGTGGCAAAGCGCGATCAGGCTCTCGCCGAGGAGTTTTTGAAAGCCTTTGACGAAGCCAAAGCGAAAGCCAGCGAAGAGACGGCAACGCAAGCGCGTCGAAATCGACCTTTTGAACAACTCGGTTCGGCGAGACGATTGCAACTGGCCCAACGTTTGGTCGAAGAAGGCGAGGTCGAACGCGGCTGGCAAATCGCACAGCCCGCCCTCGACAAAGTAAGTGTGGAATCGATCTTCTTCCTTTCCACGCTTCGTGAAAAGAACGCGAGCCTCGCGGATAAAGGCTTCGAGGGTTTACTGGCGCGGGCTGCACGCGATTCGATGTCGGACGCGAACACAGTTTCCGGTCTGTCGTCTTACGCGTTGACACCTTTCTTCTACATCACGTTTGAAAAAACCGGCGGAGCAAACCAAAACCAATCCAGACGAACCACGCAGCCGCCAGACCTCCCTCCAATGCTACGCAACGGCTTTCTGAAAACATCTTTTGAGATCCTGATGCGACCATTGCCTGCGCCCGATCAAGACCACTCAACTTCTGGTCATTTTGGGAAATACATGGTTACCAAGCGGCTGCTGCCGATCTTTGAACAGGATGCACCTGATCTCGCAGCCGCCCTCCGCACACAAATGACCGCGCTCGCGTCGTACTTACCACCAGGCTCCCAGGACGATAGAAATCGCGACCTCACTGCCGGACTAAGAGCTGACGACGAGATGGAATCAAATCCGTCTCATCGGATGCAGGAACGATTGGACGCGGCTAAGACGTCGGACGAACGCGATCAGATCTATGCGGACTTCGCTGTCCAGTTGACTGAGAAAGGCGATCCACGAGGGCGCGATCTCGTTGACAAGATTGAAAACAGCGAGCTGCGCAAGACCGTCAAAGCCTACCTTGATTTCGAGTGGGCCCAATACTTCATCAGAAAGAAAGATGCTACTGAAGCCGCACGTCTGGCGAAGAACGGCGACCTGACGAGCATTCAGCGCGTCTGGACCTACACCAACGCCGCGAAACTCCTGCTCACATCTGAACGCTCGCAGGCCATCGATCTGCTGGAAGCAGCGCTCGCCGAAGCGCGACGTATTGGCAATAGCGATCCGGATCGCGCTCGCGGACTCACTGCCGTCGCTACGATAATGGCCGACGTCGACCTCGTGCGCGCGTGGGAAACGCTCGCGGAAGTGATCAAGGCCGCAAACGCAGCCGACGCTTTCACCGGCGAAGACAGTCGTATGTTTTCGCGGTTGCAAACAAAACAGATGACTGTGATTAACCAAAGTACCGCTGAAGACTTTGATCTTCTCGGCTTGTTCCGTCTTCTCGCGCGAGCCGATCTCCTGCGCGCGGTCCAACTAACGAAGACATTTACGGGCTACGTTCCGCGCGCCGTCGCTACTCTAGCCATCGCTCAATCTGTTCTCGAGAAACGGAAGGATCGAGCATGAAAATCTTCCAAATTGGTTTTTTATTCGTGTTTCTAATCACCGCCGCGCACGCGCAAGCACCGGATAAAACACGGATCCGCCGGCAACAGGCACGTTCACTCCTGATCGCACTCTCGACAGACGCCCGTGCTTTTCATGATCAAACACTCCGTGCGCGATCGTTGGCGCGTATCGCCGACGCACTGTGGACCGTCGACGGCGAACAGGCCCGGCTGTTGTTCCGTAAAGCGTGGGAAGCTGCGGAAGTCGCGGATAAGGACAACGACCAGAAACTCCAGGAGCAGATCAAACAACAGAAGACAAAAACCGGCCGTTCAGGTTACGCCGTTACCCTGCCACCAAGTCTTCGTCGCGAAGTGTTGCGTTTGGCGGCGAGAAAGGATCGCGCCCTCGGTGAAGAGATGCTCGAGAGGTTGAAGGCGGAGAAGGCAGAAGCCGCGACGAATGCAAAGCTAGACCCGGGGAGACTGAACGATTCGCTGAGCCAGCGATTGGGCGTGGCGAGAGAGTTGTTGGAATCGGGCGACGTCGAACGGTCGCTGCAATTCGCCGATCCAGTATTGACGACCGTCTCAATGGAGACGATGAACTTCCTTGTGGACCTGCGTACAAAAGATCCGGCTGGACCTCTCAACGCTGACAAGCGTTACGCAGCATTGCTGTCCACGTCGATGAATAATCCGCAAGCCGACGCCAACAGCGTGTCGCTGCTTTCGTCGTACATCTTTACGCCGGGTCTATACATGATTTTCACCGGAAGTGGGATGTCGACTTCGCAAATGTCATCGACAATCCAACCGGTAGAGGTGTCGCCTGAATTACGCTCGGCGTTTTTCCAAACAGCCGCCGCCATTCTGCTCCGTCCGTTGCCGCCACCCGGGCAAGATGCCGGCCCGGCAGGAATAGATGGCAAGTATTTAGTGATCAAACGCATGCTGCCGTTCTTCGAGCAATCAGCGCCGCCGGAAATGGTCGAATCATTACGCGGTCAGTTGAACGCATTGAACACGGTCGCCTCAGAAGGCGCACGCCGTCGCGATGACGAGTGGATAAACCGCGGTGTTCGTCCCGAGAAGCACGTCTCCGATCGCGAACGAGAATTGATGGACCGCCTGGACCGCGCTAAGACCTCGAGCGATCGTGATTCGATCTACATCTCCCTCGCGAACCTCGTTGCGAGAAATGGAGACATGCGCGCGCGCGAGTTTGCGAGCAAGATCGAAGACCCTGAAGTGCGCAAAGAGTTCGGGGCGTACATGGATGGCCAGTTGGTGAATTACCACGTCGGTAAAAAGCAGACGGACGAGGCTTTGGAACTGATTCGGAAAGGTGACGTCAAGCTCCTTCATCGAGTTTGGGCGTTAACTCAGGTCGTAAAAGAGCTCGTGAAAACAGATCGTGACGCGGCGCTGCAACTGGTTGAAGAAGCCGCCACCGAGGCGCGTCGAATCGAGGTCTCGGATGCTGGACGGCCGCAGGCGCTGGTTGCAGTGGCGAATGCGTTGAAGGTGGTGGATGCGACGCGCGTCTGGGACGCAACGTTTGACGCGGTGAAGGCTGCAAACTCGGCGGAAGGATTTACGGGCGAGGATGGCGGACTGATACTTCAGTTTCAAAGTAAACATCAGTCGTCAGTGAACACCAACGATGCTCCTGATTTCGATCTGGAGGGGATCTTTAAAGAGCTGGCGAACCAGGATTACGACCGGGCAGTTGAATTGGCCCGCGGATTCGAACGAGAAGGACCACGAGCTGTCGCAACTATTGCAATTGCGCGAGCAATACTGGAGCCAAAGAAGAAGTAGTCCGTTGTCCGTTGTCAGTAATTCTGACCACTGACTATTGACTACTGACCACGGACAAAACTAAGAGTAGATGTTCATTGGCCGCGTGAGAAGGGCCAGCGGATCGTCGACGTTTAAGGCCTCGCGGACGTAGAAAGGTTCGCCCGCGGTCACGCCGATCAAACTACCGAAGTAACGCATTCGCAACTCAATCTCTTCAACAAAACCGCGCGCGCTGATTCGCGTCGCGGGCTCTTTCGACTCCGCATCGTAAAACTGCGATTTGTAGGCACGGATCGCATTCATCTTTTCGTTTACAAACGCTGAAACGTCTACGACAAACGAAGGCACGATCCGGCGCGAGAAAAGCGAGTGCATGATCGCCGGCATCGGTACGGGCGAGAGTCCCGACTCTTCGTCGTAACGGCCCATTGTCGCCAGCCGCGCCGCTTGTCGCACGATGATCGACGTGTTTGCGTGATCCGGATGTGGATCGTCCTCATGAGTGGTCAGCAATACCTTCGGTTTGTGAGTTCGCAACAGCCGCACCATCGCGATGCGCGAGACCTCGGTGGGCCAAACATGACCGTCGGGTTGTTCCAGATTCAACCGCGCATCGAGTTTCATGAGGCGCGCCGCGTCGGCGGCCTCACGGGCGCGAATTTCCGGGGTCCCGCGAGTACCCATCTCGCCGCGAGTCAGATCGCAAACGCCCGTCCGATACCCGAATGACTTCAATTTCAAAAGCGTTCCGGCGACGGACAACTCGGCATCGTCCGGATGCGAAAAAACGGCAAGAACGTCGAGCTGCGTTTCGGTTGAATTCATATCGCCGCTTTAGATTAACAGATTTGTGTAATCTCTGGCGTACACTGCAACGCGCATGAAACTGATCGTACTCGGCTCCGGCACTTCCGTTCCGCATCCTGATCGCGCATCGTCGGCGCACTGGGTCGAAACGTCCGCCGGGTCAGTGCTGCTCGACATCAGCGCCGACGCCGCCCACCGCATGGCCCAGGAACAACTCGACTGGCCCAACCTCGACGCCATCTGGGTCTCGCACTTTCATCTCGACCATCTTGGCGGGCTCCCGACATTTCTCTTCGGCTCAAAGTGGGCGCCGCAAACCCAAAGCCGGACGAAGCCGCTGCGAATCTTTGGTCCAGCCGGCCTCGAACGCATCATGCGCGCGATAAACGAATCCAACCAGTATCCGCTGTTTGATCAGCCGTTTCCGATGCAGATCATCGAGGTGCCGCCCGCAACGCGATTCGACATACTGCCGGGTGTGGCTGCCGATACTTTTTCTACACCTCACACCGACGAAAGCCTGGCACTGCGTTTGACAGATCAAGGATCGAAGACTCTCGTTTATACTTCCGACACGGGGTTTTCTGAGAATCTGGCAGCGTTCGCGAATGGCGTCGACCTGCTATTGATGGAATGTTCTTTCAGAAGAAACAAACCTGTCGAAAAACATCTCGAACTGGCGGACGCGATGAAGCTGGCCCAAATGTGCAGCCCTTGCAAAGTAGTGCTGGCACATCTTTATCCGGAATGGGACGGAATAGATCTCGAAACGGAAGCCCGGCAATTGTGGGCCGGGGAAACGATTGCAGCGGTTGATGGATTAAGATTGGAGTTCTAGGGGGGAACGATGACAAACGTGCTTCTGATCCTGTTTTTGTTATTTCAACTTCCTGCTCATCACAACAACGATCCGCTGCTACTCGAGTCAGGCAAAGCCGCGACAGTAAAAACAGCAAAGATCCCACCGGCCGAGTTCAAGATCGTCTCGTACAACATTCGCTGGCGCAGCGGCGACGAACTCAAGAAACTTACCAAACTACTTCAGGACGATCCGGAAATCGGCGCCGCCGCGATTCTTGCTTTGCAGGAAGTCGACCGGCGGAAGAAACGCACCGGGAACAGTAACGTCGCGAAGTTAATAGCCGACGAGTTGGGCATGCATTACGCTTGGGCGGCACCGCCGGCAGCGAAACCTGATGACGAAGAAGAGACCGGCGTCGCGATTCTTAGCCCGTATCCCCTCTCCGAAGTACGCCGGATAGTGCTGCCGCATCCTGGTCCAAACAAGCGACGCCGTGTCGGTATCGGCGCGACGGTGGAGATTCACGATCAAAAGTGGCGCGTCTATTCCATTCACGCGGAAACGCGAATTCCTTTCGACAAGAAGCTGGAGCAGTTCAAAGCCGTACTCGAAGATCTGGCCCAGTTTCCATCAACCATGCCGGCGATTGTGATGGGCGACTTCAACACGTGGGAAGCAAGCTCCGAACGCAAGACCATCAAACTATTCACCGAAGCCGGTATGCGAACGCCCTTTGGTGGTAAATCTACGTTCAAACGACGCATCCTCGTCGTGCCGATCCAGTTCAGACTTGATTGGGTATGGTTGCGCGGACTGGAACCTGCCAGTTATGGTATTGACCGCAAGGTCGAAGTTTCGGACCATTGGCCGCTCTGGACGAACGTGCGTCCGTCATCAACTGGTGTGAAAGTCTCCCCGACTAAACAGTAACGAATGATCTGTCCTAACTGCGAGCGGAAGGCTAGTTGGACCAGGCATCGCTGTGCCGCGTGCCGGACCAAGCTACCTGCGTGGTATGTTACCGCGACGGTCGTTACGATTGTCGCGGTGTACGCGGCTTTTCTCGTCGTCGAGAACGTCTTTTAACCACAAGAGGCACAAGAAACACAAAAGGCACAAGACTTAAAAACCAAACAGAAGAGGTATCAGACTCTATCCCTTTCTGCCTGGTTCTTCCCTCTTGTGCCTTGTGCCTTTTGAGCCTTTTTGTGCCTTTTTGTGGCTAACTTCCTTCGCGGCTATTACTCCACGACGATACTGTTTACGCTCAACGCGTTCCCGGTCGCTCGTTGTAAATCCGCAATCGCCTTGTTTAGATCGGTCTGCGCCTTCAGCTCCAGTCCACGCGCGGTAGTCAAGGCCGTCTGCCGCTCAAGCACGAGAAACGTCGTCGACTGACCCGCATCCAGCTTTCGTTGCTCACTCGCAAACTGCTGTTCATTCGCTTCGCGCGTCGCAACTGCCGCTCGTAGTCGCGCTTCAGCGCTGCGCATCGACTGCAAGGCATTACGCACGTCAACCTGAATCGCCTGTTCGAGCTGCTCGCGCTGCGTCGCAATCCGCTCGCCTTCGACCAGCGAACGTCCCAGTTGCGCCTCCGCTGTGCGGTTCCGCAACGGCAGACCGATTTGAATACCGACTCGGAAGTTGCTGTAACGATTCGCAAGCAGGTTTTGTAACGACTGCCCATAGCCACCAAGTAGATCCGGCGAGAGCGTCTGTGGCGGTGCAACCGGCAACGGCCCAAGGCCGGCGATTGCCGACAATTCATCCACCCGCTGTCGCACCTGCAAGCTCGACGCCGTAAACGGATTAACTCCTTCGCTGCTTACTGCGCCTGCAAGACCATTAATGCCGTAGGTGCCTACCAGATCGACCGCCGGCTTTGTCTGGTTCTTGTAGAAGCGCTGGTCTATCTCGTTGATCTCTTTTACAACGGTCGCCTGCTGAAGCTCGGGCCGGTTCGCCATCGCGGTTTGCAACGCATCCGGAAGCGAAATCGTGGGAACCTGAAGATCAACCGGATCACTCGGTACGATCGACTCGATCCAAAGCGGCGACGATTTGTTTTCAGCGATCAGGTTCTTCAAATTGTTTTCGGAGCGCGACACCTCTTCCAACGCACTGAACACACCCTGTTCGTACGTCGAAATCTGCGCTTCCGCCGCGACGATGTCGATCGGAGCGAGTTGTCCTTCCTGGACCAGGCGCTTGTTGTGCGTGAGTTGCGTTTGGGCCACGGTCACTGCGTCGCGCTGCACTTGCAAGCTGCGGAGAGCAAATACCAGGTCCCAGTAGGCGCGCTGCACGTTGGTGATCGTGTCGATTGCGCGTTGACGAAACTGAGCATCAGTTAACGACAGGTTCTTGCGCGCGATCGCGATCTGGCGACGATTGTTGTCGATCTTCAATCCACGCCACAGCGGTTGCGAGTAGGTGAACGACATCGACGTCGGATACTGCGGGTTCAAAGCTACGAACTGGTTGTTCGTTGTGAGCCTCGTAGACGAAAAATCGAGTCGATAGTTGCCGCCGAGTGCTGGGGTTTGTCCTTCAAGCCGAACGTTCCCGACATAGTCACTCTGAATCGTCGATCCGTTCTGGCCGCCGCTCAGAAAACTTGCGATCGGATTTTCTATTCGCTCGTAAAACGACGAGAAATTCAAACGCGGATCGTAAACACCGTGTGCTCCGAGCAGATCAAACTCCGCGATGCGGACGTTCTCACGCGCCACCTCGATGTCTTTGTTGTTCGCGAGCGCCATCGACAATGCGTCACGGAGTCCAAGGGGTCGCTGGCGATTCATGTCGACGCCGACGCGATTGAGATCCGGCATCGGCCGTTGTTGTATCTGTGGTTCTTGAGCAACAGCCAAACCAGAACCACAGATCAAAACCAATAGAATAAAGAATCTGTTTCGCATAACTATTCCTTAATGCTTTTGAATCAGTGAAGCCGCCGTGCTCGCAACTTTGCGGCGCACGCGTCCGAACACCGCGTCACTCGTTCGTCTAATTCGGCCCCACACATGGCTCCGCGCCAAATCGTCAAACAGCGAGTAGAAGACCGGCACCGCCAGCAGCGTCAGCAACAAACAGAGCGTCTGTCCGCCGACGACCAGCACGCCGATCGAGCGGTTCGTGCCTGATCCAGGACCAGTCGAAATCGTGAGCGGCATCATGCCCGCGACAAGGGCAATCGTCGTCATCAAAATCGGACGCAGACGATCGCGATTCGCGCGCACGATCGCCTCGAGCCGTTCCATACCGCGCGCCCGTAGTTGGTTCGTGTGATCTATTTGCAAAATCGCGTTTTTCTTAACGACGCCGAACAACAGCAACAACCCGAGTCCGGAAAAGATGTTCACTGTCTGTCCGGTCATCAGCAGCGAGACGATGCCGAACGGTATCGCGAGGGGCAGCGTCAACAAAATCGTCACCGGGTGAATAAACGATTCAAACTGCGCCGCCAGCACCATGTACATGAAGACAAACGAGAGCAGGAACGCCAGGCCGAAGTAGTATCCGGCGCGCCCAAGCTCTTTCGAACGGCCCGCGAGTCCCGTGCTGTAAGCGGGATCGATCTTTGTCTCCTCCGCAAACTGGTTCATCTTTTCAATGATCGCCGCTTGCGACCCACCGGGCTTCACGTTGCCCAGCAACATCACCTGCCGCTGCCGGTTGAGACGATCGATTGCGGCTGGTCCAGTTCCCTCTTCGAAGGTCACCAGATTGTCGAGACTCACCCAGCCGATCTTTGTCGACGAAACGATCATTCGGCTCAAGCCTTCAACGCTGGTGCGAAACTCACCAATCGCCCGCACACGCACGTCGTACTGATCCGTGCCCGCATTGAACGTCGAGACTTTCTGACCCGCGACCAGCGTGTTCAATGCCTGTGCGATGTCGCCGACTCTTACGCCCAAGTCAGCCGCACGCGCGCGATTGATGACAACTCGCACTTCCGGCTTGCCGCTGATCAACGTTGAGTCGGCATCGACCACATCCGGAATCGTTTTCATTTTTTCGAGCAGCGCTTCCGAATACTGCGTCAACTTCTGTAAATCCGGTCCACCGATGACGTATTGAATATCAGCGTTGCGGAAACCGCCGCCGGAAATTGCCGCGACCTGCTGCACGCTCGTACGCAGTTGGTTCGGATACTGCTGTAAAAACTTCGGCAATACCTCAGAACGCGCACGGACCATCAGGTCTTGTTGCGAGTTGGGCCGGTCTTCGATCGGCTTCAACTTCACATAGATCGACGCGTTGTTAACCAGCTCCTGCTGCCCGCCGCCAATCGTGGTCAACGTGTCAGTGACGCCTGGAAGACTGCGAACATCCGTGGCGATCCGCTCAGCCAGCGCCGACGTCGACGCGAGGGTCGAGCCTTCCGGCGCGCGCACATTGATTTCAAACTGCGACTGATCGTCAACCGGCAGGAAGTTCTTGCCGACGAACATAAACAGCGGAACGATGCTCGCAATTACCACCACACACGCCAGCACGATGGCCCAACGATGCGACATGGACCAGCTCAGCATCTTCGTGTACGTGCGATCGATCGGACGATAGAAGCGCGATTCCTTCGAACCGTGATCCCTTGGCTCAGTATGCCGTTCCACCGGACGTTCCCTGGAATCATCGCTACGCCGGATCAAACGCGCCGCCAGCATCGGCGTGAGGGTGAACGACACGAGCAACGAAACCGCAATCGCGAAAGCCGACGTCAAACCAAACGACGACATGAACCGGCCGACAATGCCGCCCATGAAACCGACCGGCAGAAACACAGCCAGCAGCGAGAGGGTCGTGGCCATAACTGCCAGTCCGATCTCTTTCGTGCCTTCAATCGCCGCCTGAAACGGCGGCATACCTTTCTCTTCGACAAAACGAAAGATGTTTTCCAAAACGACGATCGCGTCGTCGATCACGATACCGACCATCAGCGTGAGAGCTAACATCGTGATGTTGTTGAGCGTGAAACCCATCGCCGCCATCAGACCAAACGTCGCAACAATCGATGTCGGAATCGCAAGACCCGCAATCAACGTCGAACGAAAACTCCACAGGAAGATGAACACGACGATGGCCGCGAGAATGCTGCCTTCGATCAGGTGCGTTTGAATCGCTTCAATTGAGTTCTTGATGAAGATCGACTGGTCGCCGACGACTTCCGTTTTGAACCCCGGCGGCAACGTCTTGCTGATCTCCTGCAAACGCGCCTTCACCGCATCGGCAACGGCCACTGTGTTTTGACCCGACTGTTTCGAAACGATCAGCGTCACCGCCGGTTGACCGTTCAAACGCGCTTCGGTCCGTGGTTCTTCAGCGCCGTCTTCTGCATACCCGACGTCACTGAGTTTGACTGCGTAAGTTCCCTGGGTAGAGACGACGAGATCGTTGAACTCGGATGGTTCGACGATGCGGCCCATCGTGCGGACGGTCAGTTCGCGTGCGCCTTCCTCGACGCGACCACCCGGCACTTCCATGTTCTGCGCGCGCACTGCATCGGCAACCTGTGCGACGGTCACGTTGAACGCGCGCAGTTTGTCAGGGTCAACCCAAATCTGGATCTCACGACGGCGTCCGCCGATGATCTGCACGTCGCCGACGCCGTTGATCGATTCGATCTCCTGCTTGATCTTGTTATCGGCGACGTCCGTGACTTCACGAAGCGAGCGCGGCGCGGAGACAGCAATGCGAACAACCGGCGCTGCATCGGTGTCGAGCTTCTGCACGATTGGTTGCTCGGCCGTCAGGGGAAGATCGTTGAGAATCAGATCGATCTTGTTTCTGACTTCCTGTGCGGCGATGTCCGGGTTCTTCTCGAGCAGGAACGTGATGAAGACCTGTGATACGCCTTCGACTGACGTCGAGCGCAGCTCGTCGATACCGGAAATCGTGTTGACCGCGCCTTCGACTTTGTCTGTGATCTCGGTCTCGATCTCCTGCGGCGACGCGCCGGGGTTCACGACTGTCACGGTGATCGTCGGCAGGTCGATCTTCGGAAAAAGATCCACGCCCAACGACTTGTAGGAGAACAACCCGACGACGGTCAGACTCAGGATCAGCATCGTCGCAAAAACCGGGCGGCGAACGCATATTTCAGCTAGTTTTTGCATGGCTTTAGTTGCTTTGTGCTTAGTGCTTTGTTTTGTGCCTTTTTGTGGGCTTCAGTTTGTGCCTTTTGTGGCTATTGCTTTACGACCATCCCGTCGCTCAGCATTTCCATATTGCTCGTCGCGACTTGTTCATCAGCGGCAACGCCGTTCTTCACCTCGATCAGGTCGCCTTCAGTTTGGCCCGTCTGGACCAAACGCTGTTCGGCATGTCCGTCCTTGATCACAAACACGCGACTCACACCCGCCTGCGTCAACACCGCCCGCGACGGCACCAGCACCGCCGGGTCGGTTCGCGGTTGCAAGATTCGCACAGTCGCAAACTGTCCCGGCTTCAACGCGCCACTGCTGTTGTCGATTTCGGCTTCCACCGTCAACGTGCGTGACGTCGCCGACACATTCGGCGCGATTCGCGCCACGCGTCCGCTGAAATTCTGATCGGGCCACGCGCTGGTCGTGATCGACACTGATTGGCCGACCTGCACTTCCGGAATCGCCTGCTCGGGAATGTCGATACGAATGCGCAATGGGTTCGTGCGCACGATCGTCGCGACCTTTTGTTGCGGTGAAACGTACTCGCCGAGGTCCGCCGTGCGTTCAGAAACAAAGCCATCGATCGGCGAAGGGATGATCGCGTATGAAAGGTTTTTGCGCGCCAGCGCGAGTGCTGCTTCAGCATTCGCAACGTTAGTGCGCGCAACTTCCACTGCCGCGAAGTTCTGGCGCGCCTGCGCGAGCTGCACGTCGTATTGCTCTTTCAACTGATCGCGGCGCGCGCGCGCATCGTCGTAAAACGATCGCGACACGTCACCCGACTCGACCAACTTCTCGCGCGCGTTTCAAGTTTTTTTCCGCGAGATCCAGAGTCACCTTCGCGGCCGCAACTTCCGCAACACGATTCGGATCGAACGCCTGACCGGATCTCAAGCCAATTTTCTCTTCGGCTTGCCGGACTGCGGCTTTCGCTTGTTCAACCTGCGTCTGCGCCTGATCGACGCGCAGCTTCAACTCTGCGTCGTCGAGACTCACAAGCGTTTGCCCGCGTTTGACTGGGCTGCCGATTTCGACGCCAACCGCGACCACTTTTCCCGCGGTTTGCGGTGCGACATCCGTCTGCTGATCGCCTAAGAGACTACCCGTCGCTTCAAAGAAACGCGGAAGTTCACGTTTAATCGCCGCGGCTGTCGTGACCTCGATTGCTGCGGGCGCAGTCGTTGCCGGTGTTGATTCCGCTTTGCCGTTGGCGCGCGAGCGTCCGCACGCGGCGAGTCCGACAGCCGCGACGACGAGCAACAGCAGCAGAGCTATCAGTTTTAAATTTCTTTGCGAAAGCATTGTTTTACCCATCTTTTGAACCGCGGGCGCCCCTTCTTCGCGGAAGGAACAGTAATTCCATTTAAAAGAATGGTCGTGAAATGCCGCGCCGCCTCTTCATTCGATATGTCGAGCAAGCGACGGCTCGGATCCCATAAGTTGTTGTTAAGCGAATGGTGCATGACCATCCCAATGAAGCAGCGCACGACGATCGCCGGATCGATATCGATGAACGCGCCTTCACGCTGGCGGTGCCGGATGTAACCGCCCAGGAACTCGTAAACTCGCCGCACGAACTGATCGAAGAACATCTGCGCGAGCTCGTGTTTCTCGAGCGCCGAGTGAAGCAGGAGTCGTTGAAACTCGGGATCGTGTTCGTGGTGATCCAGGGCACCGAGCGCGAGTGCTTCAAACACGGCGCGATCGTCCTTGCTGTCGATGCCTTTGGCGGCCATCTTTTCCGGTTCGAACGACTCGCCTCCGCGGCACGCTTTGTGGTCGAGAATGGCGGCGTAGAGTTCTTCCTTGGTGGCGAAATGGCGGAAAACCATCGCCTCCGAGACGCCGGCTGCCTGGGCAATTTCTTTGGTGGTGGTGCCGCGAAACCCGCGGTTGGAGAAGAGACTAACGGCTACTTTAAGTATCTGTAGCCGTCGCTCTTCTCCAGCCATGCGTGCACCGCTCACGCCATCGTTAGTAGTCATGATTGGGCTCAAAGTAAGTACTTACTTACCGGAAATTGCTAATACGTGTCAAGCGGTGGTTTTGTTCTGTTGGTGGTCAGTGGTCAGTTGTTATTCAGAAGGCAGCACGTAACTGATCCGGACAACTGACTACTGACTGCTACGCTTCTCTTGTATCAATCCCGATCCATGACGCGATGCTTTTCGTACCCTTTCGCAACAAGAGACGAGCATTTTGACGCTTTCCAAACGCACAACGCATCGGCACAAATCTTGCTCAACTTATTACGACCTAATACGTGTGTAGCGAAGGAGATTTAGCAATGACAGAGAACCCAAACATCAATAAACCAAATACCGGTACTACCGGCACTACTGGAACAACTGGAACTACCGGCGGCGGAAGTGGAACTGGGACCGCTCCGGCTCTATCCCAAACTGCTCAACAGTACGGACAGAAACTTACCGAAGTCGCGACGCAGGCGAAGGATTACGTAGCAGACAAAGTTTCCGTCGTCGGCGACAAGTTTAAAGACCTGCAAAACGCGGATCTCGGCGAGCTGGCTGAAAACGCGAAGGAATATGCGCGCAGAAAACCTGGTCAGGCCCTGCTGATCTCAGCCGCAGTCGGCCTCGTTCTCGGACTGCTCGTTCGCGGCCGGCGCTAACGAGACCCGTTCGTAGTCACATGGAACAGACAGGGGGTAAACGATTATGGCGGCAACGAAAAAGGAATTGATGAACGTTAACGGGGCGAATTTAACGACAACTACGCCCCTGGAAAACGAGAGTCTGCCTAATCTTATTAGTCGTTTAGGCGACGACATCATGCAGCTCGTCAATTCGCAACTCGCACTCCTCAAGGTCGAGATCAAGGAGGAGGCAAACACGTACGCGCGCGGCGCTGCCATGATCGCATTTGGCGCCGCCGTCGCCGTTGTTGGCTTTGCTCTGTTGAATGTGGCGATCGCTTTCGCGGTCTCGACTCTGTTTGCGCAAGCAAACTTCAGTCAGCCCGCGAGCTACGCACTCGGTTTTCTGGCGACCGGCGGCTTCTACCTGATTGTGGGAGCCATCGTCATCCTCGTGGTGAAGAACCGGCTCGCCAATCAAAACCTGGTGCCTAAACGAACAGTGCAGGAACTGAGAAAGGACAAAGAATGGCTGAAGAACGAACTCTAGGACTGGCCCGCGCGCAGGAGTGGTCCTCTGAGGAGCCTTCCAAAGAGGAACTTCAGCGACGCCTCGACGTGACGCGGGATTCAATTTCACAAACCGTGACGGAGATTAAAGAGACCGTGGCAAATCAGGTTCAAGCAGTGAAGGACACCCTCGACTGGCGCGAGCAATTCAAGAGACGACCGGTGGCTTGGAGCGCCGGCGCGCTTGGTGTTGGTTTTCTTACAGGTTATTGCATCGCCAACAGCTTCAAGGGCGATGACGAATATCGCCAGTATTCGTCGGCCATCGATCGTTATAGCGATGAGTCGAAGACCTATGCGGCTCAACCGGTGTTGGGCGCTGCGAGCTTGTCAGCTGCGGGTATGGCGCCGCGAGTGGGAAACGGATCGAAAGATCATGGACCGGGTTTCTTTGAGAAAATCACGAACACTCACGCTTATGAGAAAGTGCGTGACGAAGCGGGAAACCTAGGTAGTGCGCTCGTCCAGGAACTGTCGAACACAGCGAAGACAGTCGTACTACCGGCGTTGATAACATCGCTGAAACACTTCATTGGCGGCCACCTGCCGAACGCTCCGCAAACCGGAACGGAAGCAGGTTCGAACCCGCCAGAGTCGTCACGTACGCACCCGAGATACGAGCCGGCGCGAGACCTCTGAGATGCGTGTCATCCGTGTTCAATAACAACGCGGATGACACCGATTTTTCGTTGACTTACATCCCGCACGTACCTAGACTCGCGGCGTGTCCAAACAAAAATTTGCTTCAATCCTCCTGATCTTCGTCTGTCTCGCCATTACACCGGCGGTCATTGCTCAGAAAGACGATCCTGATCGCAAACGCGCGTTTGAGCTTTATGACGACGCGCAATGGATCGAAGCGTTGCCGCTCTTCGAAAAACTCGCCGTTCGCTATCCGGAAGACGGCAAGGTGATCGAAGCCCTCGGCATGTTGCTGATTGGGCAAACTGCATACGTCAAAGATTCCGAAGCGAGAAAAGCAGCGCGGAAACGTGGACGTGAACTGTTGGTGAAGGCCCAGTCACTCGGCGTTGATAACGCGCTGTTGAAGTCAACGATTGAAGCGATACCACCAGACGGCGGTATCGATACCGGTTTCTCGTTGAAGAAAGAGGTCGACGAAGCGATGCGCGAGGGTGAAGCGGCGTTCGCGCGCAACGACATGCCCAAAGCGCTCGAGATGTATCAACGCGCACTGCTGCTCGACCCGAAACTTTATGAGGCTGCGTTGTTCGCCGGTGACGTTTTCTACAAAACAGCCGAGCAGAAGAAAGCGAGCGAATGGTTTGCTCGCGCAGCCGCCATCAATCCCGATCGTGAGACTGCCTATCGCTACTGGGGCGACTCGCTGATGAAGCAGGGACGCGTGACGGAAGCGGGAGACAAGTTTGTCGAAGCTTACATCGCCGAACCTTACAGCCGCCTCGCGCGTGCGGCGTTCATAAACTGGGGCAACAAGATCCAGATCCAACTAGGGCATCCTGAGATCGATATCCCGGCGAACGTCTCAGCGAAGGGCGAGAACCAGACAACACTTAATCTCGATCCAAACCTCTTCAAGAAAGACGCCAGCGCGAATTCCAGCGCGGCCTGGATGATGTATGGAATAGCGCGGGCAACCTGGCCCAACGGAGAGTTTGCGAAGAATTATCCGGAAGAAAAAAAATATCGCCACAGCTTGAAAGAGGAAGCTGCGGCGATGCGATCAGCGATCAAGCTCCTCGAGGAGAAGAAGATCAAGGATCCGAAAATTCGATCGACAAATCTCTGCAACTGATAATGAAGCTCGACAAAGAAGGACTACTCGAATCGTTTATCCTTCTTGCTATGCCGGATGAAGGTATCGCACAAGACTTTAATTCCTACCGGCGTACCAACGTTGAAAACCTGCGCCGCTACGTTAAGGACTACGTGTTAACAGGCGGCGCCGGCCCGAAGAAAGTGAAGCGGGGAAGAGGAGACGCGGGGAAGGGGAAGACGCGGCGGACGCGGCGATCTCCGCTTCCCGCGTCTCCCCTTCCCCGTGTCACCGCGTCTCCCCTTCCCAGCGTCCCCGCGTCTCCCCTTCCCCGCGTCTTTTTCTACCTGCTGCCCGGTGCGGGTTTGCGCGGCAGTTTTTGGTCACGCATCGCGGTGTTGTAAACAAACGCTGCCATGATAATCGAAGCCTGCTTCATGTCGTCTGCCTGAATACGATCGAACACATCCTGGTTTGAGTGGTGCGTTCTGGTGTCGTATTCAATCTCGTCCTGAATGAACTGAAATCCCGGCAGGCCGATCGCGTCGAACGCGAGGTGATCTGTGCCACCGGTGTTGGAGATCGTTAGTGTGTTCGCGCCCATGTCTTTGAACGGCGCCAACCATTGCCGGAATAGACTCCGCACACCTTCGTTGCCTTGCATGTAAACGCCCCGAATCTTGCCCGTGCCGTTGTCGAGATTGAAGTACGCGCTTAGCTTTTCGTAATCCGCTTTCTTTACGAGCGTCGGAGCAGCAGGCGCCGCCGCACCGTTTCCATTGCCGCCGCCATTGCCTGCGTTAACAACACCGCCGGTCGCCGGTGCTGCTGACGTCGCGGGGTTCTGCATGCTGCCAAAATGCTGCGCGACGTAAGCGCGTGATCCGAGTAGGCCCTGTTCTTCACCACTCCAAAGCGCAATGCGAATCGTGCGACGCGGTTTGAGTCCGAGCGCCTGGATGATGCGCACAGCTTCCATGACAACTGCGCAACCGGCGGCGTTGTCGGTCGCGCCGGTACCGGAGTGCCACGAGTCCATGTGACCACCGAGCATCACGACCTCGTCTTTCAGGTCGGTGCCGGGAATCTCAGCGACCGTGTTGTAGCCCATCAGATCGGAGTCCTGGTACGCAACCGAAAGATCGACGGTCATTTTCACCGCCTCGCCTGCCTGCAACATGCGAACGATCCGATTGTAGTGTTCGATGGCCAGGACGAGTTGCGGCGTGATCTTCGCGTCTTTGTTGTAAGGCGAAGGACCGCGAGCTGGTGTCGTCACATTCGGATCGGGCGGAGGCGGAGCCACCTGTGCTGACTGCACGAAGATCGTGCCGCCATCGCCGCGACTCGGATCGATCAACATCGCAGCGCCTTCCTGTTGGAAGAACCGCAGCTTATTGCCGGCGAATTGAAACGCGTTGCGATTTCCGCCGAAGTTTCCACGGCCGCCGCCGGCGGGACGCGGTTCGGGTGCGTCTGCCAGCGATAGCAAATCCTTCTCGTTCAAACGCGTACCTTGCGCGTCGAAATGCGCAGGGACCTCGCGAACCGGGGCGGTCAGAATGATCTTTCCGTTCAGCTTGCCTTTGAACTTTTCGAGATCCGCATCATTGCGGGCGTCGACGTAGACCACGTCAGCCGTAAGCGGACCGTTAGTTCCCGGAGACCACGCTTTCGGAAAAGCGATCAAGGGAATCGCGAGTGGTGCCGACACCTGCGCCGAGAAACTCTTCAACGTCCATCCGCGTCCGAACGGTCCCCACGATTCGAGGTGCGCGTTCTGAAGTCCCCACTTGGTCAACTGATCGCGCGTCCACTCGTTCGCTCGCTTCATGCCGGGCGAATTTGTCAGACGTGGTCCAATCACATCGCTCAGGTAACTCAGGGTCTGCATGACCTCCGAGCGTTTGGTTCCTTCTTCCTTGATGCGTTGGATTGGATCGTTGGGATCGGGTGCGGGAGTTTGCGAGGTTTGCGCGAGCAGTGTCGCCGGCGACACTAAGAAGATCATCAGCAGCACTATGGCTGCATAGCGCCGAACTATCATGGTGGTGGTCTCCTCGGAATTTTAGGCTAGTAATGAAATCTCATTGGTCCTTAATCCGTGTTCCAGAGAAACACAGATAACACGGATCTTCAAACCAATTTTTTGGATATGGCCGCCGGGATTTTAGACTATCCGGTAGACGCAGACCTAATCGGATCGGAGCGGTAGCCGCAACTTTCATCGGCGCAGTAGCGGAAGGTGCCCGTTTTCTTGGTCGTCTTTTCGAGAAGGAACGGCGCATTGCACTGCGGACAAGTCTCGAGAACCGGTTTGTCCCAGTAAACCACGTTGCAGTTTGGATACTCGGAACAACCGTAAAAAGCCTTACCACGTTTCGACTTTTTGACGACAATCTCGCCTTTGCAGCCCGGACGCGAACACGAAACTCCCACGGTTTCCTGCTTGATGTATTTGCACTTCGGATAGTTCGAGCACGAGATAAATTCGCCGAAACGTCCGAAACGCTTCACGAGCTGCGCTCCATCAACCGGACATTTTTCGTCGAGCGGCACCGGCGCTGGCGCAGCCACACCACTCTTCCCGATCTTGCGAATATTCCGGCATTCCGGATAACCCGTGCAGCCAAGGAATGGACCAAAACGGCCGCGCTTCAACTGCATCGGCTTGTTGCACAGTTCGCAGGCTTCAGGTTCTGCTTCCTCTGCTGGAGTTCCCCCGTCGGCTTGTGCGTTAGCCCCGTCGGATCCTGCGGGCGGTTCTGCGTCACGCGTCGCTTCACAGTTGAGACATTTCAGGTATGGACCAAAGCGTCCCCACTTCTGGACCATGCCGGGCGTGTTGCACTTCAAACACACCTCTTCGGTCGGGACGCTCGTCTCCTTGATGTCTTTGATGTAGAGCTGAAACTGTTTCAGGTCGCCTTCAAACTTGTCGTAGAACTCGCGCAGCGCTTTCGTCCACTTGATCTTTCCTTCCTCGATATCGTCGAGCTCTTCTTCCATGCGCGCCGTGTAAGTCTCGTTGAAGAGATCGTCGAAACCACCGTCGATCAATAGATCGTTGACGGTCTTGCCAAGGGTCGTCGGATGAAAACGGCTCTGGATCTTTTCGACGTACTCGCGCTCCTGGATCGTCGACATGATCGCCGCGTAAGTTGACGGGCGCCCGATGCCCTTCTCTTCGAGCGCTTTGACAAGCGTCGCTTCCGTGTAGCGCGGCGGAGGTTCGGTAAAGTGCTGTTCCGGAGTGATCGTGTTCAGCTTCAGCGTCTCGCCTTTTTCGACCAACGGCAGAGTGCGCTCTGCTTCTTCGTCATCTTCGGTCTTCTCGTCGCGGCCTTCCTGGTAGATCTTCAGGAAGCCGTCAAACTTCTGCACCGATCCGGTTGCACGAAAGACGAAGCGTCCGGCGTTGATGTCGATCGTGGTTTGATCGAACACCGCGGGCATCATCTGCGACGCGACGAAGCGTTGCCAGATCAGGCGATAAAGTTTCAATTCTTCCGGCTTGAGAAACTTCGCAAGCGAATCGGGCGTGCGAGCGACCTCCGTGGGTCGTATCGCTTCGTGCGCGTCCTGCGCGTCTTTCTTGGAACGGTAGTGGACGGCTTTCTCGGGAAGATACGCGTCGCCGTATTGACGGCCGATGAAGTCGCGCACTTCGCCCAGCGCCGCATCCGAAACGCGCGTTGAGTCAGTACGCATGTAGGTGATCAAGCCGACCGAACCTTCCGGTCCGAGCTCGACGCCTTCGTACAGTTTCTGCGCGAGCATCATCGTCTTCTTCACTGCAAAACCGAGCTTGCGCGACGCTTCCTGTTGCAGTTTCGACGTGATGAACGACGGAACGGGGTTGCGCTTCCGTTCTTTGGTAGTGACGTCGCCGACGATGAACGACTGTTGACGAGCTTCGGCAACGATTTCGTCTGCCTTTTCCTGCTCGCCGATCAATATCTCGTTCTTTTTCAGGTCCTGATCAAAACCACTCGTCTTGACCGTTTGATCACCAACCTTGAAAAGACGCGAATCAAATGCCGGCGGCAATTTCGCGCCGAGGTTGGCGGCGATGGTCCAATATTCCGTCTTGACGAAATTCTCGATCTCACGTTCGCGTTCAACCACCATTCGCAGTGCCACTGACTGCACGCGTCCCGCACTTAAGCGTCCGCCAATCGTGCGACAGAGCAAAGGCGAAACCTTGTAACCGACTAAACGATCGAGCACACGGCGCGCCTGTTGCGCGTCGACTAAGTTCGCGTCGATCTTGCGCGGATGATCGAACGCCTCGTTGACCGCGCGTTTCGTGATCTCGTTGAACATCACGCGATGCGTCGGTTTCGCAGGCCGCTTCGGAACGATCTCCTCCGCGAGGTGCTGGCAGATCGCTTCTCCTTCACGATCAGGGTCGGCTGCGAGATAGATCGCTTCAGCTTCTTTCGCCGCTTTCTTCAGTTCCGCGACGATCTTCTTGTTGTTGCGTTTCTTTGAATCGGGGATCAGCTCGTAAGTAGGTTCGAAATCGTTATCAACGTCTACACCGAGGCCTTTGGAAGGCAGATCTTTGATATGGCCTATCGAGGCCTTAACGAGATAGTCCTTTCCTAAATACTTGTTTATGGTCTTCGCCTTTGCGGGCGACTCAACTATTACTAAGTTTTTAGCCATCTATTCGTCTCACAACCTGCGCACAAAACATCTGCCCGGTAAAGCACGCACAAGATCTCTTATTTCCAACGACAATAACGCGGCCGTCAACTCCGAAACCGCCAATTTACTTTTTTCAATCAACCAATCAACATGCGCCGGACTGTCGGGCGTCAATAATTTGAAGACTGAAGTCTCCGTCGAAGAGAGTCCTTCCGGCACCAGCGACAACAGGGCAGAAATCGTGTTCTCCTTTTTGATCGGCGGCGGTAACAACTTCGCCGCGATCTGCTGCGGCAACTCCGCCGCAATGTCCTGCCACTGCTGCACGAGCTTCGCTCCGGCACCTTTGATCAGGTAATTGGTGCCAAACGAATTGCGCGACGTGATGTTGCCCGGCACGGCAAATACTTCCCGGTTCTGTTCGATCGCCAGTCGCGCGGTTATCAAAGAGCCCGAATTCTCCGCCGCTTCCACAACCACAATGCCCAGACTCAGCCCGCTAATGATGCGGTTGCGATACGGAAAGTTTTCCGATACCGGCGGCGTCTTCAGCGGGAACTGCGTCACCAGCGCCCCGCCCTTGGTCAAAATCTCCACTGCGAGCTTCGCATGATCGCGCGGGTAAATCTGGTCGAGCCCCGTTCCCAGGACTGCTACCGTCCGGCCGCCTGCCTCGAGTGCGCCGCGATGAGCGGCTGCGTCAATTCCCCGTGCGAATCCCGATACCACCGTTACCCCGCGTTGGGCCAAATCACGCGCCAGCATCAGCGCGGAGTTTTGCCCGTAAGTCGAACATCTACGCGACCCGACGACGCCGATACACGGTTGATCCAAACATTCTGCCCACGCGCCCTTTACGTAGAGAACAATAGGCGGGTCGTAGATCTCACGTAAGGATGAGGGATAAACCCCGTCGTCCAATAATAGTATGTCGCCGCCGAGTGTTTTTATCGCATGGATCTCGGCTTCAGCGGTCGCCTGCAAGTCGCGCGCAATTATCGAATCGACTGCCTCCGGCGGCAGTCGCAATTGCTCCAACTCGCTGCGAGTGGCGCTGTAAACGGCACCGGCAGAACCGAAGCGCTCTAAGAGTTTGGCAGCGGCGCGAGGTCCGATGCCTGGAGTCATATTTAGTTCGACCCAGTCTCTGATCATGGTGAGGAAGTCCTTTTCGAGCTTTTTTATTCGTCAAATTTAGAAAGAACTGTTACTGCGTCCAAATCATGTCCGTTGGCGGAGGCGTGTAGGAATCGAACCTACCTGAGCCCGCTCTCACGGTCTCACTAACGGTTTTGAAGACCGCGCCATTCACCAGAACAGATTCGCCTCCACGGAGGCCACAAACCCTACGCGCCCCTGACCGAAACTGTCAAGGCGCCGTCCGATCCGTGGTCATTTGCATTTTCGGTCCGTGAAAATTAGAATCCCGAACGAACGTTCGAACCACCATGATTAATTTTCAAACAACACCCAACGAGTATAAACACTGGAAGCTGGAAATTTCAGGCTCTGTGGCCACACTGTCGATGGACGTTCAGGAAGACGAGACGCTCGCCGACGGCTACAAACTCAAGCTCAACTCCTACGATCTCGGCGTCGATATCGAACTCGCCGACGCTATCCAGCGCATCCGGTTTGAGCATCCGGAAGTCGCGGTCGTGGTGGTTACGAGTCTGAAACCGCGAATCTTCTGCGCCGGCGCCAACATCTACATGCTTGGCTCGTCGTCACACGCGTTCAAAGTCAACTTCTGCAAGTTCACGAACGAAACGCGCTGCGCACTCGAGGATGACTCCAGGCATTCCGGTCGTCGATACGTTGCCGCATTGAACGGAACAGCTTCCGGCGGTGGTTACGAACTCGCGATCGCGTGCGACGAGATCTATTTGGTTGACGACGGCAACTCGGCTGTTTCGCTTCCCGAAGTTCCATTGCTGGGTGTGTTACCGGGTACGGGTGGACTAACGCGCCTGGTCGATAAGAGAAAAGTGCGACGCGATCGCGCGGACGTTTTTTCGACGCTCGCGGAAGGCTTGAAAGGAAAACGCGCGAAGGAGTGGGGGTTAATAGACGACCATTTTCCGACCAGTAAATTTCAAGAAGGGATTGACGCCCGTGTTCAGCAACTTGCCGCTAAACAATCCGTCGCAGGTCCTGGTATCAAACTTAACCCGTTAGGCGATTACAAATACGTCAAATTAGAGTTGAAGCGTGAGCAGCGTTACGCCGATCTGACGATTCACGGTCCGGAAGGTCCACAACCGACGACCGTCGAAGAGATACAGGAACTCGGCGACTCTTACTGGCCGCTGCAAGCTTACCGCGAACTTGACGACGCACTGCTCAACTTGCGCGTCAACGAACCCGAGATCGGGCTTGTTTGTGTACGCACGCAAGGTTCAATCGAATCCGTGTTATCCGTTGATCAAACACTGGTTGAGAATCGCGATCATTGGTTAGTGCGTGAAATTATCTTACACATGGCGCGTGTGCTGCGCCGTCTTGATCTGACAGCTAAAAGCTTTTTTGCCATCGTCGAACCGGGCAGTTGTTTTGCCGGAAACCTGCTGGAGCTTTTGCTCGCTTCGGATCGCAGTTACATGTTGATGGATTCCGACGCCGCGATTGCCGTTTCCGAGATGAACGCGGGCGCGCTGACGATGAGCAACGGCTTGACGCGTCTTCAGTCGCGCTTTCTCGCCGAGCCGGCAAAACTCGACGACGTATTCAGCGATAAGAAGTCTTTCGACACGGAAGAAGCAGAAGAGCTTGGTCTGATTACTTTCGCACCCGATGACCTTGATTGGGAGGATGAAATTCGTGTCGCTATTGAAGAGCGCACGTCGTTGTCGCCAGATGCGTTGACCGGAATGGAAGCGTCTCTGCGGTTCGCTGGTCCAGAGACGATGGACACGAAGATCTACGGTCGTCTGACCGCGTGGCAAAACTGGATCTTCCAACGTCCCAACGCGGTCGGACCAGAAGGGGCGTTAACAAACTACGGCAAACCCACACAGGCGCACTTTGACTTTAAACGTACTTAGAGACGGAAACGTACATGGGCCACAAAGAGGCACAAAGAGAGTGATAGACAGGTAAACGACCGATGAAACCTACAAGCAGAAGAGAAGCCCCTACACTGACAAATCAATTTTGTGCCTTTTGTGCATCTTGTGCCTTTTGTGGTTAAAGCAATGAACTTATACGATCGCATTCCTAACAACGTGAATCTCTCTGAAGACAAAAAGCTTCAGCGAGCGCTCGAAAAGTGGCTGCCAAACTACCTCGACTGGTGGCGCGAGATGGGACCGGAAGGTTTCCAGGAGAAAGACGTGTGGCTGCGCACGGCGATCGACGTCGGTTCCGAGGGCTGGGCCCACTTCGATTACGTGAAGATGCCGGATTATCGTTGGGGCATCTTTCTCGAACCCGCGCAACCCGATGCGAAAGTCGGCTTTGGCGACAACCACGGCCGGCCCGCGTATCAGGAAGTGCCCGGCGAGTTTCGCAACTCGCTGCGCCGCATCATCGTCACGCAAGGCGACACCGAACCGGCGTCAGTCGAACAACAACGCCAGCTCGGCAAGACTTGTCCGTCGCTTTACGATTTGCGCAACCTGTTTCAGGTGAATGTTGAAGAGGGCCGTCACTTGTGGGCCATGGTCTACCTGCTGCACGGCTACTTTGGTCGAGACGGCCGCGACGAAGCCGACGATCTGCTCGCGCGTCGCAGCGGCAACGCAGACAAGCCGCGGATTCTCGAAGCGTTCAATCAACCATGTGACGACTGGCTCAACTTCTTCGCCTTCACGATGTTTACCGATCGCGACGGCAAGTACCAACTCTCAGCGCTCGCGGAATCGGGTTTCGAACCACTCGCGCGCACGTGTCGCTTCATGCTCACCGAAGAAGCGCACCACATGTTTGTCGGCGACACCGGTCTGGGCCGCGTCGTGCGACGCACCGCGCAGTTGATGAAAGAGGGCGACGTTCGTGAACTTGGCGGCATCCCGCTCGACATCATTCAGAAGTACATCAATTTCTGGTTCAGCTATTCGCTCGATCTCTTCGGCGGCGAAATCAGTTCCAACTCCGCCGACTTCTTCGCGGCCGGTTTGAAGGGACGCTACAAGGAACAGGAGCAATACAGCGAACACACCGCCGCGAACGAGATCTTCAACATGACCGTTGTCGAAGACGGTGGGCTGAAAACTCGCGAGGTGCCGTTGCGAAACGCGCTGAATGAAGTGCTGCGCACGGAGTATGTGAAAGATTGTGAGAAGGGGTTGGCCCGATGGACCAAGGTGCTGGCGGACGAAGGCCGCAGCGAGCGGCTGTATCTGCCGCATCCGCGTTTTCATCGTCACGTCGGTGAGTACGCAGGTCATTCATTCGACATCGAAGGCAATCTGATTTCGAAGGAAGAGTTTGAGCGGCGCAAGGCCGAGTGGCTGCCAACGATCGAGGATCGCGAATACGTTCGCAGCTTGATGCATCCGGTCTACGAGGTCGGAAAGATCGCCAACTGGATCGCGCCTCCGGCCGCTGGCATCAAGGGCAAGCCATTCGATTTCGAGTATGTGAGGCTGTGAGGAATTGCGAAATTTCGAATTGCGAATTTCGAAATTCGCTGTTACGTCGGTTGAAGCTAATGCGAAAAGACCCTAAGTTAAGACAGCGAATCTCGAATTCGGCAAATTCGCAATTCGAAATTCGAAATTCGAAATTCCCTACCTTCCGTCACGATCAAAAACTCGAATTCATCCTCCGCACGGCGGCGCGCATCTTTGCCGAGAAGAGTTATCACTCGACGTCGATGCGCGACATCTCACGTGCCACCAACGTGAGTCTCGCCGGTCTGTATCACTATTGCCGCTCTAAAGAAGAGTTGCTGTTTCTAATCCAGGACAACTGTTTTGGTCGCGTCCTCGAGCGACTGGAACAACAGCTTCAGGAAGTTGATGAACCCGTCGTCAAGTTACACATCTTTATCGAGAACCACCTTTCGTTCTTCGCCGCAAACATGGCCGAGATGAAAGTTCTGTCGCATGAAGCGGAATCGCTTCGCGGCGATCTGCATGCGCATGTGTCGACGCGCAAAGACAACTACACGAAGCTCGCGCGGCGGATTCTCCAGGAAGTTCAGAGTCTGACAAACAATCACGCTGTCGATCTGACTGTCGCGACTTACGCATTGTTCGGAATGATGAACTGGATCTATAACTGGTACGACCCGCAGGGAAAACTCGGTGTGCACGAGCTTGCGCAACATTTGACCCAGCTCTTTCTGGGCGGTTTCGCGCCGGGGTTGTTGTTGGAGCCGGTAAGTGCGACGCTGCGAGTTGAGAATTTAAGTGTATGGACCCACGAACTAAACGGATGAAAGTTGATTATCAAGCCGCGGACGGCGTTGCCGTTCTCACATTGAACGATCCGCCGGCCAATACTTATAGCTACGAGATGATGCAGGAGCTGGACGCCTGCGTTCTCAAGGCACGCATGGACGAGAGCGTGCAAGTGATCGTCATCACCGGTGCTGGTGAGAAGTTTTTCTGCGCGGGCGCCGACATCCAAATGCTCTCCGACGTGACACCGGTCTACAAGTATTACTTCTGTCTCCACGCCAACGAAACACTTTCGCGACTGGAACAGACGCCAAAGCTCGTAATCGCCGCGATTAACGGGCACTGCGTCGGCGGCGGTTTGGAAGTGGCGATGGCTGCTGACATTCGCATAGCAAGCAAAGGTGCCGGGAAGATGGGACTGCCCGAAGTTTCGCTTGGTGTGTTGCCGGGGACTGGTGGAACTCAACGGCTGGTGCGCATCGTCGGGAAATCGAAAGCGATCGAGTTGATGGCGACGGGACAATTGTTTGACTTCGAACGCGGCCTCGAACTTGGTTTGATTAATCAAGTATTTGAAACTGAAAACTTCTTGTCTGATGTACTGGAGTACGCGCGTCAATTCACAACACCAAACAAGGCAGCGATGGCAGTTGGCCGGATCAAGCGCGGCGTGCAAACGGGTGACGAGATTCCACTCGAGTACGGTCTCGCACTCGAGCGTGAATTACAGCAACAACTGTTTCAGTCCGAAGATGCTCGTGAAGGCCTCGCAGCTTACGTCGAAAAGCGGAAGCCACAGTTTAGAGGAAGGTAGTCAGTGGTCCGTTGTCCGTAGCCAGTGGCCACTAAAACAATAGACAACTGACTACGGACCACGGACCACTGACCATTACCATGTCCTACGAACACATTTTGGTCTCTGAAGGCGACGGCATCGTGACGATCACTTTGAATCGTCCGGACAAGCTGAACGCCTTCATCGGACACATGCGTCGCGATCTTGCTGAAGCGCTCGAGCACGCCGGCAGCGATCGCGCTACTCGCGTCGTGATCGTCACCGGCGCCGGCCGCGCGTTCTGTTCCGGCGGCGACGTTGCTTTCATGGGCGAGTTGATGGCACGTCGCGACTCAGACGAGTTCGAGCGCATTCTTGGCGCCGGACGCCGCGTGATAAGCGCGATTCGAATGATGACCAAGCCGGTGATCGCAGCCGTGAATGGTCCAGCCGCAGGCGCCGGTTTTAATCTAGCCCTCGCGTGCGACCTGCGTATCGCATCGAGCAGCGCAACGTTTAGCCAGTCGTTCGTCAAGATCGGGTTGCATCCCGACTGGGGCGGCACGTATTTCCTGCCGCGACTCGTCAGTCCGAACAAAGCGTGCGAACTGTTCTTCCTCGGCGACACAATCGACGCGGCTGAAGCGCTGCGCTTGAATATCGTCAATCAAGTCGTCGCGCCTGAAGAGTTGGAAGCGACCACGCTACAACTCGCCGAACGACTTCGCGCCGCACCTCCGATCGCCGTCGCCTCAGCGAAACAAGCGGTCTACATGAGTGGCACATCCGATCTCGACGAGATGTTGCGTTACGAAACCGAAGCCCAAATGCGTTGTTTCGAATCTGATGACGGCCATGAAGGCGTGCGCGCATTTTTCGAAAAGCGCGATCCGCGGTTTGGGGGCCACTAATATGCTGAACGGAAAAATTGCGCTGATCACTGGTGGCGGTCGGGGTATCGGACGGGCCATCGCGCTCGCTTTTGCGCAGCAGGGCGCCCGCATCGCTGTGGCAGCCCGGACGGCCGAACAGGTTGAACAGGTCGCTGCTGAGATCGGCAACGGCGCGGTTGCGTTGGTTTGCGATGTTTCGAACTCAGAAAGCGTCACGCGGATGTTTGCCGATACACGCGAACGATTAGGCGACGTCGATATTATGGTGAACAACGCCGGTATCGCCGAAAGCGCGACTCTTGTCACGACGTCAGACGATCTATGGGCTCGCCATCTCGCGATCAATCTGTCGGGAACGTTTTATTGCACGCGCGCGGCTCTGCCCGCGATGCTCGAAAAGAAATGGGGTCGCGTAATTAATGTCGCGTCGATTGCCGGTAAGACGGGCGCGCCTTACATCGCGGCATATTCAGCGTCGAAACATGGTGTTATGGGGTTGACGCGATCGGTGGCACTTGAAGTCGCGACGTCGGGAGTCACGGTCAATGCGATCTGCCCTGGTTATGTCGACACTGACATGGTCACGCGCGGTATCGAACGGGTCACGACGCGAACCGGGCGCACTGCTGATGAAGCTATGGAAGCGATAAAGAAGATGAGCCCGCAGAACCGGCTGGTCACGGCTGAAGAAGTTGCGGCGATCGCGTTGTTGCTTGCGTCTGAAGAAGGTCGCGGGATCAACGGGCAAGGCATCAACATCGATGGCGGATCAGTGTTTTATTAATTCATACACGAGCCGGATCGGTAATCCCACGATATTGAAATAATCACCCTGGATTTCTTCGATGAAGAGTCCAGCTGCGCCCTGTATCCCGTAAGCTCCGGCTTTGCCGCGCGCCTCACCGGTCGAGATATACCAATCGAGCTCGCGTTCGCTCATCTCCGCAAAACGCACGCGCGTCGTTTCGTACTCGACCCGCGATTCACCACCCACGCGAACTACAGCCACACCGGTTAATACTTCGTGCCACCTGTTGTTCAGCAACTGCAACATTCGCTTCGCGTCGGCATCGTCAACCGGTTGGCCCAGTATGTGATTGTCTACGACGACGGTTGTGTCCGCGCCAAGCACTAATCCGTGGTCCAACTTTTCCGCAACGGCTTTCGCTTTCGAAAGCGCGAGTCGTTGCACGTAGGTCGCGGGATCCTCGTCGGGCTTCAACGACTCGTCAATTCCAGCAGTTATAGCTTCAAATGGCCAACCGGCAGCAGTTAAAAGTTCCTTGCGTCGTGGACTCCCCGACGCGAGTATCAGTTTTTCACACAGATGATTTGGCATACTTGCGGGTGAACAGTTTGCGTGTTTCAATCCGAGATCGCAAATAATCATGGAGGCATTAATCAAAGCATTACCGGCGGTGTTGCGTGCTTCCGGCAACGCGCCAGAAGTCGCGGAAGCCGCAGCCATTGCAGCGTGGAAGCACTGCGCCGGCGAAGGACTGAAGGAACGCGCCGTTCCGTTCGCATTACAAGATCGCACGTTGATGGTCGCAGTCGCCGATCTGATCTGGAAGAAGCAGATGATGGCAATGAGAGGTGAGATGCTCTACAAGATCAACACGCTCCTGGGCCAGCCTGTTGTCGGTGCGGTCGAATTCATTATCGATCCTGAAAGACTATGCCGATAGAAGAGAAGGACATCGCGAAAGTGGCCCAACTCGCTCATCTCGAGTTGGACGACGCCGAGCTCAAGCTCTTTGGACCACAAATCGCCGGGATCATTGATTACATCGAGCAACTCAACGAGCTCGACACAGCGAATGTCGCGCCTGCGATCGGAGGTCTCACTCCGGAAGGCGAAAAAACCGACTCATCGCGTGACGACGAGACCGTCCCCTCGTTGGGCCAGAAGATCGCTCTTGAGGAAGCGCCCGATCCGGCGGAAGGCCATTTCCGCGTCCCGAAAGTGCTCTAAGTGATGAAGAAGTTTCTCGCAAAGGCGCAAAGACGCCAAGACAATCAGCGTCGGCGCGACCAAATGTTTTCTTCGCGTCTTTGCGCCTTTGCGGGAAACTGCCACAGTACGCAAGTTTCATGTCCGCCAAAACAGTAGAACAAGCAGTCACCGCGGCCGAGAACCTCAACGAGACGCTGAATGCGTTTCTCGAGATTGATCGCGAGGGTGCGATGGAGCGTGCCGCGTCCGCGAATGGTCAACTCGCGGGTGTGCCGGTCGCCGTCAAAGACAATATCTGCGTGCAGGGGATGCAAGCGTCCTGTGGATCCCGGATTCTCGGCGACTACCATCCGCCTTACAACGCCACCGTCATTGAACGTCTGACACAGGCTGGCGCCGTGATCATCGGCAAGACGAACTGCGACGAGTTTGCGATGGGCTCGTCGAACGAAAACTCCGCTTTTGGACCAGTGCGAAACCCGTGGGACACAACTCGCGTTCCGGGCGGCTCGTCGGGTGGATCGGCAGCAGCCGTCGCAGCGGGAATCGTGCCGGTTGCACTTGGTTCAGACACGGGCGGCTCTGTTCGTCAACCCGCGTCCCTCGTCGGCGTCCTTGGATTGAAACCAACGTACGGACGCAACTCGCGCTACGGTCTCGTCGCGTTTGCGTCGTCGTTGGACCAAATTGGAATCTTCGCGCGCAAAGTTGAAGACGTCGCACGCGTCTTGGGCGTGATCGCCGGACGAGATCCCCGCGATGCGACAACGGCGGACGTTCCCGTTCCCGATTACACCGCGTCGCTGACCGGCGATCTAAAAGGTGCGCGACTCGGTTTCCCGCGCGCGTTGTTTGGCGAAGGTCTCGATGAGGAAGTCGGAAACGCAGTGAAGGGCGTCGTGGATGTCTATCGCGATCTCGGCGCCGAGATCGTCGACGTCGTTCTTCCTCATGCGAAGTACGCAATTGCGGTCTACTACATCATCGCCACAGCGGAAGCTTCGTCAAACCTGGCTCGTTTCGATGGCGTGCGTTACGGCTTTCGCGCTGAAGACGCTCCGGAGTTGCGTCAGATGTACCGGCGTACGCGCGAAGAAGGTTTCGGTGCGGAAGTTAAGCGGCGGATTATGTTAGGGACTTACGTTCTGTCAGCGGGTTATTACGATGCCTACTATTTGAAAGCACAAAAGGTGCGAACGCTGATCGAGAACGACTTTCTAACAGCGTTCCAAAACTGCGACGCAATCATCACGCCGACCTCACCTTCGACTGCTTTCGCACTCGGTGAAAAGGTGGACGATCCGCTTGCTATGTACCTCAACGATATCTACACGGTGACTGCGAACTTGTCGGGAGTGCCGGGCATCAGCGTGCCCTGCGGGCTTTCAACGGAGAAACTGCCGATTGGATTTCAGTTGCTGGGACCGTACTGGTCGGAACCAACGCTTTTCAAGTTGGCCCATGCGTACGCGGAGGCGCGACCGTTTACCGAGCGTCCACCGGTTTTTGCGACACCGGCGTAAGCGCCCGCTTCTTGCGGTCGGCCTTGTCAGGAATGAGATCGCCCGTGAAGATTTCGAGTACGTTCTTGGCCGTGCCGACCAGCGGAATCACGTCCAGGCCTACGTGGGCCGCGCCGGGTATCAACCCCTTCCTCTTGATCTCATAGCCCGCCAGGCCGAAAGCAAAGATGGTCCCGACGATAGGAATTGGCTTAATTAGGCGTTTCGCGATGCCCCATCCACCTGCTCTAATGATTCTTCGTTTTACCGTCATAGGACCAGATCCCCGTACGCCTGAACAAATGTTAGCATAGCGCGATGCGTCTACGGCCAACTCTGATGATTCTCGCGGTGCTCGCGTTCGCTATTGTTTTGCCTTCATGTCGTTCTGGAAGTAACAATAGCCGCCGGCTGCTGGTCTACACACCGCACGGGCAGGACCTCCTTAAAGACTTCATCACCCGGTACAAACAGCAACATCCGGACGTAGAAGTGCAGTTTCTCGACATGGGTTCGCGTGAGATCCTCGAGCGCGTCCGCGTGGAACGAAACCGCCCGCAGGCCGATCTCTGGTGGGGCGCATCGCACACCACGTTTCAAACGGCCGCGGAAGAGAACCTGTTGGCCGAGTTTCGACCCAGTTGGGCCGACAAGATCCCGACAACTGCGCGTGACGAACAGGGCCGCTGGTTCGGCACTTACGAAACGCCGCAGGTGATCGCGTACAACAGCGAGGCCATCACTGCCGCGGACGCGCCACGCGATTGGGACGACGTGCTGGATCCGAAGTGGCGCGACAAAGTGCTGATTCGCAATCCGAATCCTTCCGACACGATGCGCACGATCTTCGGGGCGATGATCCTGCGGTTCTACAAAGACACGGGCAAGCCGGATCAGGGTTTTGACTGGCTGCGCAAGCTCGACGCGAACGTTCACGAATATACCGCGGACGGAACCCTCTTGATGCAAAAGCTCGCGCGTCGCGAAGGGCTCGTTACGTTGTGGGACATGCCTGATGTAAGGCTGTTCAAGGAGCAAAAGAACCTTCCGGTGGACTATCGGGTACCGGCGAGTGGAACGCCGGTGGTCATTGACGGCATCGCGCTCGTTCGCGGTGGTCCAAACCCGGAGGAAGCTCGCCGGTTTTACGAGTTTGTGACGACGCCGGAGAGTCTCGCTTATGCGGCGCACAAGTATTATCGCCTGCCCGTCCGCACTGATCTCGATCGCTCGCAGTTGCCGGCGTGGATGAACGAGCCGTTTACGCCGCTGATACTCGATTGGGATCTGTTGCGAAAAAACGGAAACGATTGGTTAAGATACTGGGACACCGAAATCCGTGGTAAATCTAGTCCGAGGTAAGAGCTAGTCATTTGTCATTCGTCATTTGACATTTCTCATTTGTCATTTGGGCTTCGGCATCGTGCTGGTCGAGCTGAAGAGGCACAGAGCCGACAGACTGAAAATGACAAATGAGAAATGTCAAATGACCAATGACAAATGATTCCTTGTTAAGAATGCCGCTGCTCTCGCTAAAGAACATCTCGCGCAGTTTTGGATCGACTCGCGCCGTCGCCGATGTTTCGCTCGACGTTGAACAGGGTGAGTTTTTTGGCCTGCTTGGTCCATCCGGTTGCGGCAAGACGACCACGCTGCGAATGATCGCGGGCCTCGAGAAACCTGACTCGGGAACGATCCAGTTTCAAAACACCGACATCACGAATTTGCCTGCCGAGCGACGCGGTTTTGGCATGGTTTTCCAAAACTACGCGCTGTTCCCGCATTTGAACGTCTTCGAGAACGTCGCTTTCGGACTGCGCGCGCGTCACGCGGCGAAAGCCGAGATCGGCGAGCGCGTGGCGAGTGCGCTCGAACTGGTCCAACTGCCCGGATACGAGAAACGGGCAGTCGATGAATTGTCTGGAGGTCAGCAACAACGCGTGGCAATCGCGCGCGCGATCGCGATCGAGCCGGCGTTGTTGTTGTTCGACGAACCATTATCAAATCTCGACGTGTCGCTGCGTGAAGAAACACGCCACGAGCTGCGCGAACTTGTAACTCGGCTCGGACTCACGGCAGTCTACGTCACTCACGACCAGGAAGAAGCGTATGCATTGTGTGATCGCATCAGCGTGATGGTTGGTGGACACCTGATGCAGACCGGCGAGCCACGTGAACTCTACCAGCACCCGTCAGACATCGCGGTCGCTCGCTTCCTCGGACGAAACAATTTGATTAAGGCGATGCGCGTAAGCTCAAGCAATGCGAACGATGGCGAGTTTAAGACTCTGGAAGGCGGTCACACTCTGCGCTTCCCAATAAGACATTCGGACCTGTCGCCCCTTAACCAACCGGTGTTTCTCGGCATCAGGCCCGAGCACGTGCAGCTTCACGCAAACGGTACGACTGGGGCGCAAACCGAGAATGCCCTGCGCGGAAACATTCGCGAGATCGTCTTTGCCGGCGCTACCTCGACGGTTCGCGTCGACGCCGCGGGTCTGCTACTTGAGGCGCTCGTTTTGCAACCTGCCGGTTTGACGATCGACCAGGAGTGTACGGTGGTGCTTCCGCAGGATCGCCTCACACTTCTTCAAAACCAACGCGGATGAACAAGCGATCTGCGTTCCTCATCGTAGTCACTGTCCTCGTCCTTATTTACGGTGTCATTTATCCGAATTTTTTTCTCGTCACGCTTTCACTACAACGCGACGGCGCATTGACCCTCGCAAACTACCGCGAAGTGTTGTCGGAGGGGATCGTTCTCGAAGCCATCCTGAACAGCATCGGTCTGTCCGTTTTTACGGTGTTGCTGTGTGCTCTGGTTGGCGTGCCGCTGGCGTTTCTGTTTGAACGTTTTGATTTTCCCGGACGGCGAGTTTTTGCGGCGCTCGCCGCTTTGCCGCTCGTACTGCCGCCCCTCGTGGGAACTATCGCTTTCATTTTTCTTTACGGCGAGTCGGGGATTCTGGCCCATAGCATTCAAAACCTCTTTGGGCTCCAAAAGCCTCCGTGGAGTCTGCAAGGCTGGGCGGCACTACTCTTCTTCCACACTTACACGATGTATCCGTTTTTCTACGTGCTGACGGGTGCCGGACTAAGGCGCATCGACGCCAGCCTCGCAGAGGCTGCACGCGGTTTAGGCGCGTCGCCGATCGTTGTGTTGCGACGTGTACTCCTCCCACAGCTAACGCCATCGCTGATCGCCGCCGGCCTGTTAACGTTTATGACTTCCATGGCTTCATTCAGCGCACCGTTTTTGTTCGGCGGAAACGTTCGTGTGCTAACGCTCGAGATCTTTACTGCGCGGCAGCGTGGCGATGCTGTGATGGCTGTGACTGAAACAGTTGTTCTTGCCATCATCTCGCTGGCAGCGCTGATCTTCTTTCAACGTTACGAAGGGACGCGAAAGTTCGCGGCCGCGGCGATGAAGGGCGCGCCGCGGAGACGAGCAGCGATCGCGAGCGGCAAGGCGCGCGTGCTCGCAACGATCCTCGCAATCCTTTTTGCGATCGTTTTGGTGTTGCCAGTGGCGACTCTCGTACTCGTGAGTTTTGCGCGCGAGGGATCGTGGACCACACAAACACTTCCGCCGGCCTACACCGTTGCCAACTACATTCGCCTTTTCAGCGAGCCGTTGGCTTTCGAGGTTTTCGTCAACAGTTTATTGATGTCGGCCATTGCCGCCGTCGCCGCGCTGCTTTGGAGTTTCTGCGTCGTTACACTACTCGTGAGACGAGGCCGGGGGAAGTTGTTCGATAAAGGCTGGCGGCGGTTGTTGTCGCTTCTGGTATTAATTCCGTGGGCACTGCCCGGAACGGTCGTTGCCGTTTCTGTCGCCGAGGCTTATGGAGGACTCGCTTCGTTCCCCGGTTCGTTCGTTCTTGTTGGAACGTTCTGGATCCTTCCGGTGGTCTATTTTCTCCGTTTCATGCCACTAGTCGTACGCGCTCTGCAGGCAAGCATGGAACAACTCGACCCCGCGCTCGACGAAGCTGCAGGCTCGCTTGGAGCGCGGGCGTGGCAGAGATTTACGCGCGTCACATTGCCGCTGGTGTGGCCGGGCGCGGTTGCCGGAACCCTGCTGGCGTTTGTGATCGCATTAGGCGAATATGTGGCATCGGTGTTGATATTTGTTCCGGCGAACCGTCCGATCTCAATCGCCATCGCATCCGAGTTGCGCGACTTCAATCTCGGCGCGGCGGCGGCGTACGGCGTGATTCTGATTGTGATCATCTCAATCAGCATGGTGGCCGCGGGCAAACTCGAAAAAATGCGCTGATTATTGGCAAATGATGAAGACATACAAGTTCCGGGTTTTTGTGAGTGCTCTGTTGCTGGTGTTGCTGGCTTTTCCGCTGGCTTTCCCGCTGCCTGTCGCGACGCAGACCGAGAAGCAGGTCGAGAAGACTGACAACGCCGCACTACATCAAGCGCTGCTCGATCTTACGAATCCCTGGACGGTGATGTGCGTCGCCGCGCATCCTGACGACGAAGACGGAAGCACGTTAACTGTGTTGCGCCGCAAATACGGCGTCCACACTGTGTCGCTGTTTTCGACCTTCGGTGAAGGTGGACAAAACGCTGTCGGTCCCGAACTTTACGAAGAGCTCGGCGTGATTCGCGCGCACGAAACTATCGCCGCGTCTGAAGTGCAGGGCTCGGAACCGCATTTTCTCGGTTTTCGCGATTTTGGTTTTTCCAAGTCGGCCGAAGAGACATTTCGCGCCTGGGGTGAAAAAGAGTTGCTCCGGCGTATGGTGCTTAATATTCGACGTCTGCGCCCCGACGTGATCATCACCAATCACGACACGACGAGCGGTCACGGTCACCATCAGGCAACCGGACGCACGATTATCGAGGCGTTCTTCGAGGCGGGGGATCCGACAAAGTTTCCCGAACAACTAACGCAAGTCAGCGTCTGGCAAGTGAAACGTTTGTTCGTGCGCAACCGTGGACAAGAAACACCGACCGCCACCGGAAAAGAAGGACCACCGCAAATCGTCACGATCGATCCAAACGAGATGGATCCGGTGCGCGGTATGACGTATGCCCAACAAGCGCTTTCCGGTTTGCAGAAACACGCCACACAAGGTCCATGGCCCAGGACCGTTCCCGCGAGCGGTGCGCGTGCGATTCGCTACAACCTCGTGAAGCAAACTACTGCCGCTCCACCGCTTCCCGCTGATGCGAAAACATTTCTCGACGGTTTGGTTTTGCCTGAACCTGTCGCTACGCGATTCGTTGCCCCAACAATTGAAGGCAAGCCACTTACAAACTTTATCGATCGCCGGCTTGAGCTGCTCGTAGCGTTGCTGAGCAGCAAGCGTCGCGGTGCGTTCACGGCGCCGAAAGACGTTGTCGATACCGACCCACAGCGATTCAAGTTGATGGCCCAACGACTCGACAACGCAGTCGCAACCATCGCAGGCGCGTCTGTCTCAGTCGGTTTATCGGGATCGGCACTCGTGCCCGGACAACCAGCACGAGTGTCGGCGACGCTGACAAACGCCGGCATGGCGGAGATTCTTGTCAAACAACTGAAGTTCCGCGGGCTGGGAGTCGAACAAAAGCTCGACGCTGCTGACAAGATGTTGCCAGGCACCGAGACTGCCTCGGTATTGAACGTTACGGTACCGAAAAACGCGGCGTTGAGTGTTCCTTCGTCAGAACATCTTTATGACGGACGCCTTTTCGGCGAACCGCTCGTTGCCGAAGCTGAACTGTCGATGGAAGGAGTGTCGTTTAGCGTCACCGGAGAATCCCGCCGCGAGGTCGCGCCCGCTGTCGAGATCACGGATGTCGAGCCGTCGCCTTACGTCAGCACTCCAGCAACTTCGCAGAAGCCACTTGAATTCACGATTACTCTAAAGAACCATCTGCCATCTGAGTTTCGCGGACTCGTACGCGTGCAAGGTCAGACTCTGGAAACCGGTAGGGAGCTCCGAATCTCACCGAACGGCACAGAGGTAGCGAAGATTGTTATCCGAACGGCGTTGCCGTTGAGTACGCAGGCGCAGCTCCAGGCGCGCGAGCGGACGATGGCCGTCACTGTCGATCTGGCGATTCCCAAAGAACCGATTGCGAAACGAGTCGTCCCGCTGATCTATGCCGAAGCGATCGTCGTTAGCGGACGAAAAGTCGGATACATCCCGAGTTCTGATGAAACCCTCAAGCGATCACTCGCGGCACTCGGCGTCGATGCGAAAGAATTGACTGTAGACGACGTTGCAAAGGCCGACCTCTCAGGCTTTCAAACGATCATCATCGATAATCGTGGCTACCAGGCACATCCAGAGTTGATCGCGTCGAACAATCGCCTGCTCAAGTTTGTCGAGGATGGCGGAACGTTGCTCGTCTTTTATCACCGCACCAACGAGTGGAATCCTGACGAACGACGCAATCGCCCGCAGCTCGCGCCGTACCCGATCACCCTCGACGACGATCGCGTGACGGACGAAGAAGCGCCGATCACGTTTCTCCAGCCGCGACATCCGCTGCTCAACTTTCCAAACAAGATCACGCAGGCAGATTTTGCGAATTGGATCCAGGAGCGTGGGCTGTACTTTCCAAGTAACTGGGATCCGAAGTACACGGCAGTGTTGTCAACGAATGACAAGGGTGAGCCTCCATTGCGGGGCGGACTGCTGGTCGCGGAGTACGGACGAGGAAACTACATCTACACGAGCTATGTTTGGTATCGACAGCTTCGCGCGGGTTTGCCCGGTGGGTACCGGATGTTTGCGAACCTGATCAGTTATGGAAGACGGAAGAGTGACGCGGAGACGGGGAGACGCGGCGACGCGGTGAAGAGGGACGGGGAGACGCGGCGACGCGGGGACACGGAGAAAAAGTGACGCGGAGACAAAGTGACGATCACCGTGTCCCCGCGTCTCCCTTTCTCCGTGTCTCTTTAATTAATCGGGCTGGTCCAAAATTAAGCAGGCTGGTCCAACATGCCTTCCGGCTCGAGCGGCTGCTCGCCTTCAAGCTTCACGCGCGCTCTTTCAAGAAACGTCTGGATCATCTCGCGGACGCGCTTCTGCATTTCGGCGCTGATCCTTCCCTCGCCCACTAGAATCGCAAAACGGTGCAGGTCTTTGGCGTGTTTGCGGCGCAGCTCCACGTGCTGGACGATCCTGATCAGCACCTTGTGTCCGCGTTCTTCGAAAGCTGCCGCGTAGCGGAGGTAGTTCTTCGCTTCGGAACGGGCCGGCGACCACTCCAGCCGCTCGGGCGAATCTTCAGTTTTCTCTACAGTAAAAGCCGCGTGGACTGCACCGATAACCGGCACTTCCGCACGGACCATCCAGCGCATGATGCCGCCAGCTTCCTTGCGTATTCCTTCGATTCCCGGCATTAAGTCCGCAAAATTGCGGAGTTCGCCGAAAAACTCGCGGGCCTGCTCGAGCGTGGTCCGCAATTCCATTTGATCTGCGTAGGAAGCCTTGATGCGAAACATTGATTCTCCGTTAGCCGTTCTCCGAATCGTTGATGCGCGACGCCGACCGTTTGGTTTCCTGCATCGCGACTGCTAACTTACACGAGGAAAGTTTGGGAGTAAACATCTAACTTCGCAAACCGCAAAGTGCGTTATGAAAGATCTGTTTAATACCGTCTGTCCGCGGTGTGAAAAACGAGGGCTGAAGACCTGGGGCGAACTGAATGACGAACAACGTGAAATGGTTAAAAGGTTGCCCGCTACTGCAAATTTTGAACTTTCCGAACGTCAAGCAACACACCGCTGGTGCACGCGCTGCTGGTATGAGAGCACGGATACATCTCAGCATGCCTAACTGAGTATGCGCGTGTAAGCTGCTCGAATTTCCTTCATCGTTTCAATCAGTGTTTCCTGTAATTGTTCGGGATCAAAATCCATTCGTGTGGCGACGTCCTTTGCAACCACATGATCCGGATCGGGCAGGCGTGTCGATCGGCCCATGATTAGTCTCAGGTTGTGATCGATCTTGCGCAGCAGGCCGTAACCGGTGTCAAGCGTTTCGAAATCGTCATCGTTGAGCGAACCTTCCTCACGCAGTCGTTCGAGCGTGAGCATCGTCGAGCGATTATCGCCTTCATCGAGTACTTCATCGCGTAACTGCAAGTATCGCGCAGCGAAATAAACGTCGAGCATTCCGCCTGGTCCATACTTGATGTCGGCGCCGACTTGCCGTCCACGTCCGCCCTTCTCTCGCTCCAGGCGATCGCGGACGCGTCGTGTTTCTGCCTTAAGCTCGAGTGGATCGAGTTTGATGGCGTTCGCGTGTATCCGGTGCCGCGCGTGCGTTTCGATCATGCGCCCCAGCTCATGATCGCCGCCAACCGCGCGTAATTTTACGTACGCGAGCCATTCCCACGGCGCGCTCTGTTCCTTCAAATAGTCGAGGAAGCCGTCCGAACTGGTGACTAGGGGTCCATTCTTTCCGTGCGGGCGCAGACGCAGATCTACACGATAAAGGTAGCCTTCTCTTGTAATACTCGACAGCGCGGCGAGCATCAGTTCCACCAGACGCGCGTAGGCCTGGTCCTGCGTCATTCCTTTTACGGGCGATGGGACGAGCGAATCGTACGTGATCAGAATGTCGAGATCTGAGCCGTAATCGACGCCGCCGGAAGCAAGCCGTCCGAGGCCGTAAAACGCGACGCGGGGTCCGGCGCGAAATGGACCATGACGACGAGCGAGTTCGCGGCGCGCAACCAGGTACGCGACGTTAAGACTCGCGATCGCGAGATCTGTTTGCAGCCGGTTCGTTTCGTGGATCGAGAGTTGGTTTGAACTGTCGAGCGAGCCGATCTCGACCATCAGTTCCGCCCACTTCAAACGCAGCGCGGCGAGCTCGCCGGCAAACGTTTGCTCTGCATCGATCGCGGATCGAAGGATTGTACGGTAGTCGCGACGTAATGCGGTCGACGGTGAGGCGCCGAGAGAAGTGATCAGTGCAGGGTTCGCCGCAATCATTTCCGCGAATGCGTCCGATGAACCGGAAAGTTGTATCAGGTTGGCGAGGTTTGTTTTCGAGATCTCGAATTGTCGATCGGTCTTTTCGAGTGACGCGGCGATGCGCGACGCCTGGACCAGCGCCCGATGCGGATTCAGTGATTGATTGGCAAGCAATTGGATCGCGCGCTTGTTGAATTTTTCTTCGCTATGCGCTGCGAATATCCGGGCAGACGTCATCGCCAACAGCGCGTCTTGATCGACGGTGGCGCGATCCGTTGTTTGAGTGTCGGATTCTTCGTTGAGGGCGACATGGATCTCGATTTCTGAGAAGAGACGATCGTAAACGCGCCGAACGTTTCCCCTGTGAGTGTTCAGAGCTACTTCGAACTTTTCCGCGTCTGCAAAACCGAGACGCCGCGCCACCAACGTGCGCGGTTCCGGCGATTCAGGAACGGTGTGCGTCTGCAACCCATGCTCCATTTGCAGGCGATGCTCGAGTGCGCGGAGGAAGTAGTAAGCATCTGAAAGTTCCGTGCGCTCATGTTCGGTGATGAAGGCGCGATCGGCGAGTCGGCCCAGGCTCACCAGCGTGTGTGGCACACGCAACCAATCGTCGTGACCGCCGTGGGCCAACTGTAGCGCTTGCGCGATGAACTCAATCTCCCGAATGCCGCCGCGGCCGAGTTTCACGTTGTAACCGCTCTTCTTCTCCGTTTGCCGATCGATCTTCTGTTTCGCCAGACGAACATTCGCGAGCGCGTCTGTCACCGAAACATCCTGGCGAAAGACGTACGGCGTGACTGCTTCCTTGAAACGTGCGAACAAGGTTGTCGAACCGACTGCCGCGCGCGCACGGATTAGCGCCTGGCGTTCCCAATCCTGGGCTGATTTTTCGTAGTAGCGCGTTGCTTCCGGCAGCGAACACGCGAGCGCGCCGTCGCGACCGTGTGGTCGCAGGCGGAGATCGACGCGGTAGGCCGCGCCTTCGCCACCCGATTGGCCCACCAGACGGGCGATAGTTTCCGAGAGCTTCACGAAGTACTCGCGATTGCTGACTTCGCCGCGTTCACCGTGCCCTGAAGTGATGCCGTCATCGGAATAGAGGAAGAGGAGATCGATGTCGGAGGAGTAGTTGAGCTCCATCGAACCGAGTTTTCCGAGCGCGACTACGCAGAACTCGGCGTCGGCGATGCGTCCGCGTTCGTCCGTGCGGCGTGGTGAGCCGTAACGGTTGTCGAGATCCTGCACGGCGAGACTGAGAGCGTAATCGAGTATGGCGTCGGCGAGGTTCGACAGCTCTTCCATTGTGTCGACGAGGGTGTGTGAGCGACGAATGTCGTGCAGATAAGTGCGCAACAGTTCGCGACGACGAAAACGTGCGAGTAAGACTTGTGGATTGAGTGAGGAGTTTGTCAGTGCAAACCGCGCGAGTGATTCTTTCAGTTCGTCGCGTGTTCTTAGGCGTGGATTGGATCGCTCCCGCGAAAGCCAGGAGAGGTACTCCGGATTTTGTTCAATTGTGGTGGAAAGGAGCGGACTCCACGCCGCGAGTGCGACCACGTCCGCCAGCAGTGCTGGTTGTTTTATTAGTTGCTGAAAATACCGCGGGCTTTCCTTCTCGAGCCTTTCGAGCGCCAACCTCGCCCCCTGCTGATCGGGCAGATCACGAAGCAAGAACTCAACTGTCTCCGACTGCTGCGGCACCGAGATATATTACGCGGAGGAACAAGCGGTGAGCCAACCTCTAGGTTATCGATCTCTTATAATTTCAAGTGTAATAAGGATTCTCTTGTTTTTGGGCAAGGATTTAGCGCTTCATTGCCTCGACGCTTGAACCGCGACCAAGTTCCAAGGTTTATTCGTCGCGCACAATCACGAATCGCGAATCGACGACCAGTCGGTATCCTGAATCGTCAATCACGAAAGCCTTCCAGTCGATGAACTCGGAGACGTCGAGGTAGATTGAGATTACGCGATCCGATTCACTCAACGGACGGAGAAGGGCGGGTGATGTGTCGTTGTAGTGATCATGAACGCGTTTTTCCAAATGCTTGATGTAATCCACGGGAGCACCTTCAGAGGCGCCGACGATCATCTCTTCATTTACCCGAACCTCAGGCGGAACGCCCAGAACCTGCCCGGGGGCGGTCCAGTGAAACAACAAGGCCGCCTCGCGCAAGTTCAACCGGCGGATCTGCTCGAACGCGGGAAATTCAGGATTTTGCGAGTGGAGACCTTCATATGTGGACCGATCGAGATAAGCGATGCCATCACCTTGACTCAAGTACTTCGGCGGCCTGTACTCGAACCGGTTCTCAGGACGTTCCGGCCAGACGTAATCGAATGCCGGCAGCATCAGAATCATCGAGTCCGAGCGACGAACACGTAACCAATCTCCCAATTTGCAGTGATTTATCCCGCAAGCTTCGCAGATCAGAACCTGCATGTCGTCAGTATTCCAGTCCACTAGCTCAACGGCATTTATTAGCTGAGTCCCATCTGCGTACAGCTGCGTGACCTTCTGCCAGTCTTGCCCTGACGAAGTAAAGTCCAGCTTCCCGGGTCTAAGCTCAGGATTCTCGATGCGCCACATACGAACTGAAGTCTATAGCAACAAAAGGGCGGCTGCGAGTTGAAGAACTCGCGCCGCCCTGGTCCAAGCCTGGTCTAAACTCGAAACCCTAAATGTCGTAATACAACGAAAACTCCAACGGATGCGGACGCATGCGCAACGGCGTGATCTCACGATCGCGCTTGTACGTAATCCACCGGTCGATCAACTGCGGACTGAACACGTCGCCCTTCAGCAGAAAATCGTGATCGTTTTCGAGCGCCTTCAACGAATCATCCAGCGAACCCGGCAACGTCGGCACACCCTTCAACTCTTCCGGCGACAGATCGTAAATGTCCTTCTCCAACGGATCACCCGGATCGATCCGGTTCTGCACACCATCGAGCCCCGCCAAAAGCATCGCCGAAAACGCGAGGTACGCATTGCACGACGGATCGGGCGGACGAAACTCCAGTCGCTTCAACTTCGGATTCGTCGAAAACATTGGAATACGAATCGCCGCCGAACGATTGCGAGCCGAATACGCCAGGTTCACCGGCGCCTCAAACCCCGGCACCAGACGCTTGTAACTATTCGTCGTCGGCGCAGCGAACGCGACGATCGCAGCAGCGTGCTTCAATAGACCACCGATGTAATGTTTCGCAATTTCCGACAGCCCTGCATAACCGTCGCCGGCAAACAACGGCTTCTCGCCCTTCCACAACGATTGGTGACAGTGCATACCGGAACCGTTGTCACCATAAAGCGGCTTCGGCATGAACGTCGCCGTCTTTCCAAACTGATGAGCAGTATTGCGAACTACGTATTTAAAGATTTGAAGATTGTCCGCCGTTCCCAACATCGTCGAATAACGGAAGTCGATTTCACATTGACCTGCCGTCGCGACTTCGTGGTGATGACATTCGACGGTAACGCCGCACTTACCTAACGTCAGCGAAATTTCCGATCGCAAATCGGTTAGTGAATCGGTCGGCGGTACAGGCACGTAACCTTCCTTCGGACGGATGCGATAACCGTGGTTCGTACCGGCAAACTCGTTTGCGTCGCGGCCGCTGTTCCAGTGCGCTTCGTCAGAGTCGATTGTGTAACCGGCCGAATTTTGCTCGGTGTGAAACTTTACGGCGTCGAATACAAAAAACTCAGCTTCCGGGCCAAAGAACACCGTGTCGGCAATGCCGGTAAACTTCAGATAACTCTCGGCACGTTGCGCTACCGAGCGCGGATCGAAAGCGTAACCCTCCTTGGTGATTGGATCGACAGCGTTGCCGATCAGGCAGAGCGTGGGTTGTTCGGCAAACGGATCCATCCAGAAGCGTGTTGCATCCGGGACGAGCAACATGTCTGACTCGTGAATCGCCGCCCAGCCGCGAATGGAGGACGCGTCGAAGCCGAAGCCGTCTTCAAACTGGTCTTCTCCAAGTTCCGCGATGGGGAAAGTTAGGTGTTGCCAGGAGCCGGGCAAATCCGTGAAGCGAACGGAAACGAATTTGGCGCCCTGATCAGTTGCGTATTTCAAGACAGTCTTCGGGTTCATCTTTTCTCCTGAAATTTGGGAGTGTCGGGGGTTCTCTTCGCCCTGCGTGGTGTGTGGTGCGAAGTATTTGGAGCGGGTAACGGACTCTCGGAAAACGAACGAGCGTCATGGAACGACGGCGCGTAAAAAACTGCCATTATAGTTGCGACTCGTTTCATGTCAAGTTTTCGCTGACCATGGATTTTTACGGATGAAACACATCGCAAAAACCTCAATGTTTTCGCACAGATCCGTGGTTCTTGCGTAACCTGCGAAACAAAAAAGTTATAGACCGCACCGGGCATTTTCTGTTACATTGCGCCACTAAAGCGTTCCACCCAACAACAACTCCGCAACTCGAATCGGAACATGTACAGCTGTGCTTTAGTTGAGAGGGGAATCATTTCGATCAAGGTGTTACTTCGAAGGCAGGAGACCGCTAATTGACCACGGCAATCGAGCAAACGCTCGAAACTTACGGAATTGAAAACTGGGGTGCTGGATACTTTGACGTAAACCGCAAGGGAAATCTTATCGTCCGCCCGGTCGAGGGCGACCCGCGTTCCGCGGACCTCAAAGAGATCATCGATGACCTCGTCAAGCGTGGGATCACCGCGCCGGTCCTGCTCCGCTTTCCGCAGCTTGTCGCCGCTCAGGTCAGAAAACTTCAACGCGCGTTCAGCCGCTCAATTCGCGAATTCGAATACCAGGGCACGCACATGTGCGTCTATCCGATGAAAGTGAACCAACAGCGCGCGGTCGTCGAGGAATACCTGCGCGAGGGTTCACGTTATGACTTCGGACTCGAAGCGGGTTCCAAACCGGAACTCTACGCCGCCCTCGCGCTCGAACAGCCCGGCGACAGCCTGTTGGTCTTGAACGGTTTCAAAGACGAAGAATTTATCGAACTTGCCTTCGCCGGAGCGAAAGTCGGAAAGAAGGTCGTGATCGTGATCGAAAAACTAAACGAACTCGATCACGTGCTGAACATCGCCGAACGTCATGAAGGCGCCCTGCCGATGCTCGGCATGCGCGTAAAGCTCTACTCGAAAGGTTCCGGTCGTTGGGAAAAGTCAGGCGGCGAAGCGGCGAAGTTCGGGTTGACGACCACCGAGTTGCTCGAAGTGATCCGGCGTCTCGAAGAAGCCGATCGCACAGACATGCTCAAGCTGCTTCACTTCCACATCGGTTCACAGCTCACCGACATCAAGCGCATCAAGAACGCGATGAAGGAAGCGGCTCGCGTCTACGCGAAGGTCTACCAGATGAAGGTGCCCATCGATTTTCTCGACGTGGGCGGCGGCATGGCAGTCGACTACGACGGCTCGAAAACGGCATTTGATTCGTCAGCGAACTACACCGCGCAGGAGTTTGCCAACGACGTTATTTACGTGATCAAGCAAGTCTGCGACGACGAAAACGTGCCGCATCCGACGATCATCCAGGAGTCAGGACGCTTTCTCTCCGCCTATCACGCGATCCTGGTAACCAACGTGCTTGACGAGATCGAAACAGTCGTCGAAGACATCACGCCGATCGAGATCGACGAAGACGATCCGCAAGTTGTGACCGAGCTCGGCGAACTGCGCGAATCGATCACCGTCAAGAACTATCGCGAGTACTACCACGACGCGCTCGAACATCGTGAAGAGTTGTTCACCTTGTTCAATCTCGGTTTGATCTCGCTCGAGGACCGTGCGAAAGGCGAAGTGCTTTTCTGGGACGTTTGCGAGCGCGCCGACAAGTACGCGCAGCAAGCGAAATACGTCTCGGAAGAGTTTAGCGAGCTGCGCCGACTGCTTTGCGCCAAGTACCTGACCAACTTTTCGGTGTTTCGTTCAGTGCCCGATCATTGGGCGCTCGATCAGTTGTTCCCGATCGTACCGATTCATCATCTGAACCGGACGCCAACTGAATACACGACATTGTGCGACATCACGTGCGATTCGGATGGGATCGTCGATAAGTTCGTCGACCTGCACGACGTCAAACAAGTTCTCGAACTCCACTCCTTGAACGCCGACGAGCCTTACTATCTCGCTTTCCTGCTGGTGGGCGCATACCAGGAAGTGATGGGCAACAATCACAATCTGTTTGGCGCACCGCACGAAGCCCACATCCATATCGATGAGGAGGGTTTTTTAATCAAGAAAGTCATCAAGGGGACGACTATCGGCGGCGCCGTGGAGCGCGCGCGTTACGAGCGCAGCTTGTTGCACGACGGATTTCGCCGCTTGATCAATCGCCGCGTAAAAGATGGCGAGTTGAGCGAGGCTGACGGCGCGGAGTTGGCCCAGTTTTACGAATCTCGTTACGAAGCCTATACCTATCTGGCTGTTAATGGCGTTAAATCACGCTCCCGAAGACATACGGATTATTAGTTATGTAATACGCAAGAATTCCAATCAGCAGAACGCTTCAGTTCGAGAGGTTCATTACCTGCATGGTCACTCAACGCAAACCAAAAGCATCGAAATACTTGACCACTCCCACTCGCCCAGTTCAGGTCGATCGCGATCGTTCGGTGGCCGGACTCCTTGAAAAAATGGAAGGCACAGGTTTTGGCGGGCGGCAACTCGCCGAAGCTCATCGCATCTGGCTGGACATGCTGGGTGACAATACGACGATCATCGTCTCCGCCTCGGGCGCTCTAATTCCTGCCGGTATGCGACGTTTACTGGCCTACGTGATCAAGAACCGCTTCGTCGATGTTTTGGTCTGCTCAGGCGCGATGTTGTTCCACGATCTTCACGAGACACTCGGGCGTTATCACTTCCAGGCGCACCCAACCATGACTGACGCTGAACTCGAATCAGCTCAGATCAGCCGCATGTGGGACTTGCTCGCGAGCGACGAAGAGTATCGCGAGGCAAAAGAATGGATCGGAGGTTTCACCAACCAACTCGACCAAACACGCGCTTACTCAGGACGAGAATTTCTGCACCTGCTCGGCCGCGAACTCGCCGAAATAGCATCCGAAGACGGCTTACTCACGTCCGCTTACAAAGCGCGCGTTCCGATCTTTTGCCCTGCTATTGCCGATAGCGGACTTGCCGTCGGCATCGCCGGGGCGCGTTTCGAAAAGAAGAACAACTTCCTGTTCGACGTCATCCAGGACGTGCTCGATATGATGAACGTGATGGCCCAGTCACGCGTTTCGGGCATCCTCAACCTCGGCGGCGGTACGACCAAAAGTTTCATCCAACAGTCGACTTCGTCGTTCCTGCAAAAAGAACATCACCACGGGCACAAATACGCCATCCAGATCTCGACCGAAGCCGCGCATCCCGGCGGCAGGTCCAATGCCGTTTCGTTTGACGAAGGCCTGATTTACGGCCGGCTCGCGCGCGGCGCCCACACGGCTTACGTTCCGTGCGATGCAACCATTGCGCTCCCCATTCTCATCACTTCACTATCACAAACCGCCGCGAAGTACATGAAAGGGCGCAAGCGTCCAAACTTTACTTTCGGCCGTGAACTGGTTGTCGAAGCTCCATAGCCGCAAAAAGGCACAAAAAAACACAAAAGGCACAAGCAACTATGGGCATTAAAGTTTGGCGTTGCGTGGTTACCTTTGTTTTCCTGTTTGTTCCTCACGTGTACTCGACTGCCCAGACTGAAGCCGAAGTCAAAGCAAACTACACGAAGCTCGAACAAACGATCCCGATGCGCGATGGCGTGAAGCTCTTCACGGCGATCTACATGCCGAAAGACCGATCAAGCGCCTATCCGATCCTGCTCAACCGTTCGCCGTACAGCGTTTCGCCCTACGGAGCCGAGCAGTACCGAAGTGCTCTTGGACCATCGCTGTTCATGCAGAACGAGAGGTTTATCTTCGTCTACCAGGATGTGCGTGGAAAGTTCATGTCGGAAGGCGAGTGGGTCGAAGTTCGCCCGCACAAACCGACAAAGAGTGGTCCAACCGACATCGACGAAAGCACCGACACATACGACACGATCGAATGGCTCTTGAAGAACGTGCCAAACAACAACGGGCGAGTCGGAATGTGGGGTATCTCTTATCCCGGTTTCTACGCATCCATGGGCGCGATCGATGCCCACCCGGCGTTGAAAGCTGCGTCACCGCAGGCGCCAATTGCCGACTGGTTCATCGGCGACGACTTTCATCACAACGGCGCACTGTTTCTGCCGCACGCGTTCAACTTCTTCGCAACCCTCGGCAAGCGACGTCCGAAGCCTACTACTGAGTTTCCGCCGCGCTTCTCGCACGGAACTCCCGACGGTTACAAGTTCTTTCTCGACCTCGGTCCGTTGGCAAACGCGAATCGCAAATACCTGAAAGGCGAAGTCGGATTCTGGAACGACTTGATGGAGCACCCGAACTACGACGCGTTCTGGCAGGCCCGCGACGTTCGCCCGCACTTGCGCAACATCAAACCGGCAATCATGACAGTCGGCGGCTGGTTCGACGCGGAAGATCTCTTCGGCGCTTTGGAAACTTATAAGACGATCGAAAAGACGAATCCCGGTGCGCGCAACACCCTCGTGATGGGCCCGTGGTTCCACGGTGGCTGGGCGCGCAGCGATGGCGACGTTCTCGGCGACATCAACTTCGGTTCAAAGACTTCGCTTGCTTACCAGGAAACTGTCGAACTTCCCTTCTTCAATTGTCTGTTGAAAGACAAGTGCTCGAGCGGAGCGCAAATACCCGAAGCGACGGTCTTCGAAACGGGCTCAAACATGTGGCGGCGGTATGAGAGTTGGCCGCCGAAGACCGTCGAAGCGCGTGATCTTTATCTAAATGCAAACGGCAAACTGGCGTTCACCGACGACAAAAGCGTGGCGGGTTTTGACCAGTACGTCAGCGATCCGGCCCACCCCGTGCCGTTCATCAACGGCGTCGACCCGGGCATGACGCGCGAATACATGGTCGAAGATCAACGCTTCGCCTCGCGACGTCCTGATGTGCTGGTTTACCAAACTGACATTCTCGATCGCGACGTAACGCTCGCTGGTCCAATCAAAGCGACGCTTTTCGTTACAACCACCGGAACCGATTCTGATTTCATCGTGAAGTTGATCGACGTCTTTCCGAATAGCACCGCCGATCCGGATCCGAATCCGACCGGCGTGCGGATGGGCGGCTATCAAATGCTCGTGCGCGGCGAACCGATGCGCGCAAAATTTCGCAACAGCTACTCAACACCTGAACCGATGACGCCCGGCAAAGTAACGAAAATCGAGTTTACGTTGCCTGACGTGAACCACGCTTTCTTACGTGGCCACCGGATCATGATCCAGATTCAGAGTTCGTGGTTTCCGCTGATCGATCGCAACCCGCAGAAGTTTGTCGATATCAATCGCGCGACGGAATCGGATTTTCAGAAAGCGACGCAGCGTGTTTATCGATCCGGTAGTAACCGGTCACGTGTTATGGTCAACGTTTTGAAATAGCCGGGCCTTCGAAACCGACGCTCCACGCACTTCGTTGCGCGCCGTGTACATCGCCTTATCCGCCAGTTCAATCGCATGACCCAATTGCGTCAGTGAATCGAACCCGGAGACGCCGTGTGAAATCGTCACCGTCACCGGCATTTCCGGCCACTTACGACAATTCTCTTCCAGGATGCCGTTAAGCTTCGTCATGCGCCGGCTGGTCTCTTCCTCTGACAGGTTGAACATCAACATAAGAAATTCATCTCCGCCCCAGCGAAACAGCATGTCGTCGGCGCGAATCAACGAGCGCATCGAACGCGCGACGACGCGGATCGCTTTGTCGCCCGTGGAGTGACCCCACGTATCGTTGATCGGTTTGAGATTGTCGATGTCGATGACGGCAACGCTACCGGACGTGTCCAATTGCACGCCACCTTCGGGACCACGCAGCAGCGAATGAAACGCATGCCGGTTCAGCGCTTCGGTGAGCGGGTCCATCTGCGCCAACAACTCGAGCTTGTCGCGCGCGGCAAGCAGTTCTCGGTTTGTGTGTTCGACTTCGCGGCGGCAGCCGGTGATGAACACGAGACCGAAGATGTACTGGCCGAGGAAATAAATTACGTAGTGAAGCGCCGATCGATCTGAAGCGTGAAAAGCGACGAACAGAATCAGCAGCGCTAAAGATATTGCGGACCAGGCGAGCGTCCAGAACTTCAAAGAAACGCTCCTGAACAACGACCGCATGAAAATAGCCAACATCGAAAGGAATAGGATGCCCAGGCACTGGACAGCCAAACCAACATTCGAATCCATACAGGGCAGACCTCGTTTCTGGGATTAACGAGTAGGAGGAACTCAAAAACACAGGTGAAAATCGAAAAGCTTGCGGGCGAGTGAGGACTTTTGCCACACCGATTCTAGCCGACGCGCACTGATCTGGCCAAGACTTTTTTTAGCCACAAAAAGGCACAAAAGACATGACCAAGGAACTCGGTAGTCCAACACACTTAACCCATCTTGTTCCTTTTGTGCCTTTTTGTGGCTACAACGTGCTGAAGACTTTTCCCTCCACCTGGGTCGGATCGACGTCGCGGTTGAACAGATCTTTAACTGTTAGCTTGTCGGTTTCGAGCAGGTACTTCACTGTCAGGTAGTATTTGAAGTACTGGTAACCAGTGCCGTCGTTCGGGTTCGCCTTCCAGAGTTTGACGCCGCTCTCGTAATCCAGCGTCGAGCCTCCCGCGACGTATTCACAGTAACCCTCTTTCTTCCACGACGGCATCGTGACGTTTCTCAAATAACCGAACTTGTTACGGATGTGCAGGTGGGTGATCTCGTGGCTGATCACACCACTCAAACTTCGTTGACTGCCAGTGGCCGCTTTGCGAAACACCAGATCGCGCGATACGTCGGCTTCGTTAATGAATACGTTCTTCGTTGGCAACAAAGGATAGCCTTTGCCAAACGAGTTCGAGCCAATGTAAAGGCTCAAAAGCGAATACAACTTTTGACTGTTCGTGAGGAAGATCTTTGGTTGAACATTGGCGTCGTTTATGGGTGACGCCGACAACTGCGCTTCCACCCTGTCGAGCACGGTGTAGATGCTCTGATCCAATGGCTGGCGCGAGTAGACGGTAAAGTTCTTGTAACGAACTTCATGCGCGAAGAGCACCTGCGGATAGACCAGCAGAAACACAAACGCCGCCACAATCAGGAAAAACGAATAACGTACAATTTTGTAAGCTTTGCTTTTGGCTTTAGCGGCGCGGTATTCGCGATAGGCGTCGATAAACTTTTTCATGGGGTTTTTACGGGGAACAGACGAAGCGGGTTTCACTCAAACGAGCCAGTCGAGCATTTCGTCGTTGGTGGAGCCACGGTCGCCACCCACGATCTGAATGAAATACTCTTCGAGCGAGATTGGGCCTTGGCCGTCGCCTTCCATGCGGATTCCCTTGCGCAGCTCATCCAGCGATCCGGAAGCGAGTAACTTTCCCTGCGCGATGATGGCGATGTCACTGCACAAGCGTTCGACGATCTCCAGCACATGCGACGTCAGAAACACCGTCAAGCCTCTCGCCGTCAGTCGCATCAACAAGTCCTTCAACGTGCGCGAGGCGATCGCGTCGACACCTTCGAACGGTTCGTCGAGGAAAAGTATCTCGGGCCGGTGAATCAACGCACACGCAAGCGAAAGTTTCTTCTTCATGCCGTGCGAATATTCGACGATCAGTTTCTTCGGCTCTTCCTTCAAATCCATTAGGTCAAGCAACTCTGTCGAACGATGCGCGATCTCGTCGCTTCGTAACCCGTACATGCGTCCGGTGAACGACAGCATCTCGGCGCCCGTCAGTCGCTCGAACAGGTTCAGGTCTTCAGGCACGACGCCGATGCGCCGCTTAACTTCCAGCGGTTGTTCGCTGATGTCGATACCAAGCACACGCAACTTGCCGCTCGTCGGACCAAGCAGGCCCGTGAGCATTTTGATCGTCGTCGACTTCCCGGCGCCATTTGGCCCAAGGAAACCGAAGAAACTTCCGCGATTGACTTGAAGATTGATGTGATCGACGGCGACAAAATCGCCAAACTGCTTCACGAGAGAAAAGGTTTCGACTGCGGGAGATTCGGTCATGCGCACACTGATCTACAACGACGAGATGTCGAAAACGTGCGCCGTTTGATTCGAAGTAAGCACGATCAGCTTTTTCCCGTCTTCACTGAACTCGACCAAAGTTACTGAGCCAGTGAACACAAACTGTTCAATGTTCTGCATCGTCGCGAGGTCATAAATATTCAACTTGCCGCTCTCGTTCGTAACACAAAGGAGCTTCCCATTCGGAGAGACGGTACCATAGTCGCCGAACACGCGTCCCTTCTGTTCGCCGGTTTTGAGCGAGTAAAGGAGTATGCGGTTCTCTGAGTCGGCAACCAGGACCAAATCACCGGCAGCATAAACCTGCTCCAGCCGAAACGATCCCTTCCCCGTCTCGATCACGAGTTTGCCGCGTTCGGTGCCGTCTCGCATGTCGAGGACCTTCACCAGGTAGTCAGCAGTCTTGTCTTTAAGGTTGCTCAATTTGTGGCTCAACGCCGGATCGTTCTTGATTTCGTCGCGCGCGGCTTCGGTCGTGATGTCCCACAACAGGCTCGCCGTGTGTTTGCGGTAATCGATCCACGCCTGTGGTGCTTCTTTAGGATACGACTTGGACCACAACAGTTTCATGGTTGCCGCTTCGAGCACGTCAACGATCACGTCCTCGTCATAGTTTTTCAGAGCGATCATCTTTGCCGATCTGATGACCAAAACGTACGGTCCAATCTGCGCGGTATTCGGGTGCTCCAGCTTCTTGCCGGGCACAATTTCGCCCGTGTTGAAATTGAGATTCGCAATGTTTCTTTCGGCAGTTTCGTACTTCGGAAAGTCTGCGTACAGGTGGCCGTCCGGGCTGACGTAACCACCGCTGAACCCACGCAGATACAACACCGCTTTGCCGGTACGCAAATCCCACATGCCGCCGCGCGACCGACTCGATAGGACCACGTAGTCAGCTTTGGGAGACAACTCGGATACAACCAACCCGCTAAGACTCGACGGTGGTAACACGGCCGTCGCCAACACCTTGTTACCTTCCATCTGGTAAAGACCAACCTCACCGTTGCGCATCTCAACGGCGAGAACGTCGTCATAAATATCAAGCGCAGCTCGCTCGTTGACCTTGACGATGGTTTTCTTCTTCATGTCCATAACGCCGGCGGCGTAGTTTCTAACCGGCCGGATTATCAAATAGTCGCCGTGCGCGGCGGGCACCATGTTCTTGCGCCACAACGCGTACTCAGCCAGGATCTTGCCCTCCGGAAACGTCATCAGTGGAGATTTCTCTGTGTTGTCACGATTGATCCCGACGATGCGGTTGTCGCTCATGAACGTGAAGCCGTTGGCCATCGCGCTCTTAACATTATCCGGCACGGAAACCCTGGTCGCACCGGGCAGTTCAAGGATCAACGCTGTCTCGCCACCGCCGATTCTCCGCTCGTAATAGCCAGCCGCGAAATAACGACCACTCGGTGAGAAGCCCATGTTGAGTAGGGCGAGTCCCAAATCTACGCCACTCATCCGTACGGTCCCTACTCCTCTGATGATCGCGATGGACTCCCAGTTCGGTTCGAAGAATTCCCTCTTCTCAAAGACGACCTTTCCGGAATTGACTTCGATCAATCGCAAATCGAGTCTCGGTGTCACGCAGGCGAGCCATTGCCCGTTGGGAGCGAGATGCGTTTGCAAACAACCCTTGCTGACGACGATCTCCCGCACGTCGGTCATCTTCTTCTCCGGCAAGCTCCACTTTTCCACGCGCAAGTTCCTCGTGTGGAAGATGATGCTTTGCGAGTCGGGCGTAAAGTGCGCGGGGTAAGCATCCGGCGCTTCGATCCGGAAAATCGGCACGAACGGTTCGCGAGTCATCACGTTGATGATGGATTCATCCTGGACCAACAGATGTCTCCCGTCCGGACTGAACTTGATATGCGTGATGTCGCTTCTCAGCGGCGGCGACAATTCGAGTTTTGCAATCAGGTGCCGCAGCGACTCGTTGCGTCCCGGACCCGTGTAAGCAACAACCGTCGCCTGCCATTGCTTGAACTCATCACTCGCGCTCGCGGTACGTTCCTCAATGCACCCGGCCGGCAACGATGAAAGCGCCTTCAGCATTTCTCGTAACCGGCGTTGTTCCGGACGTGTCGCGCCGAACAGATCCGAAAACCAGCTTCCGGTTTTACCTTTCACCTCGGTGACGCGATCCCAAAGGCGGGCTGCTGCTTTCGGGTCGTAACCGGCATTGACCAGCGCGTTGAATCCGATCTGATCCGCCACCAGCTGTCCTCTTTCGCGATCGCGTTCTTTGAAAGCAGAGGGCTTGCGCATCACGTTGTCGATCAGTTCGTTGTAACGTTCAAAAATGTCGCGGCGATCCGTGACGCTGGTAACGCCGAGTACTTCTCGGAATCTACGCGTCATCTCGATTGCGGTCTCACGCGCTGCCAGGTGGCCCAACTCGTGCGAGATAACGCTGGCTAACTCATCTTCGTTTTGCGCCAGTCCGACCAGCTTTCGTGCAACGTAGATCCGCCCGCCCGGCAGGACGAACGCATTTGCATCCGGCAGATCCACCAGAAAAAAGCGTAACTTCGTCTGTTTCAGCGGGAGATATCGCAACAGTCGTTCGCCCATGGCGCTCAGGTAATTAACCAGCGCCTTGTCCTCGATGATCGAGTACTCCTTCTGAATCTGCTCGGCAATGGCTTCACCGAGGAAGAGTTCCTGCTCCTCGTTGAAGATATTTGGCTCGGACGACGTAGCGGCGACAGGTGCAGGTAGACAATTCTTTTGCTGTGCCTGAGGCGAAACAGCCCCGGCGCAGCAGAGTACGAGGACAAGGAGAAGGGGGAGTTTGAGTTTCATTGAGTTTTGTACTTCGTGCTTTGATCTTTGTGCTTGTGCGTCGTGGGCTGAACGCACTTTTCACGAAACGCACAACCTGCGGTGAAGATCGTCTCCCGCAAAGGCCCTAAGGCGCAAAGAAATCCCTTAAAAACGCCTCTGCGACTTTGCGTCTTTGCAGGAGACATAAGCCAGAAAAGAGTACTCTTCGTGCAAAGCAAGTTCAAAGTACAAAGTTCAAACCACCAATATTTCCCTGGCGTTGTCCGCCCGCACGCACTCTGGCAGATTGCGGTGCGTGCTCATGAGGAAAGCGTTTGAGCTCGATTGCAGCGCGTTGCCGTGGGTCGCAGCAAGGCGAACTAAGCGGCCAAACGGCGACCAGCCGTAATAGTAACCATCTTTCAGACTGATGAGGATGTCCGCGGTGTGCTCAACGCGTGGGGTGAATAGTGATTTGTACAGGTTGGTGAGCACGTCCGGGTAGCGATGCTTGTTAGTCGAATCGAACAGCACCGCATCATCTACGAATCCGTCCGTTTTGATCACGGATGCCAAGCCAAGTGGATCGCCTTTCTTGTTGACATAGCGGTACGAATTGTCGCGGCGATCAATTCGCGCAGCGCCCGATTGACCTTCGATAGCCACCGCGGAACCGTCGCGGTAGACCACAAAATCCACACCTTCGATTTCAACGATCGCTCGCGCCGCTCCGGGCACAAATTCTTCACCGCCGCAATACACAGCAGCGTAGCTGCACAAGCCAAACGCCGGGATTGAAAGCGCACGCCCATTGCCATTTGCGAGTCGTGGGCCGACTTTAAAACCGCGTCGCTGCAGTTCCGAGGTGAGCGGGCTGCGACGATTCTCTTCGAGGTTCATGCCGTGGTCCGAGAACAAAACGATCTCGGTTTCGGTTCCGCAGTATTTGCGGATCTCCGTGAGGATCTTGTCGAGTGATTCAAGCGCCACATTCAATCGCGACGGGCCCTGGGCGTGAAGCAGCCCGTCTGTCGCTTTGAGGAAAGCGAAGTAATCGCGATTTTGCGGCGCGGCGCGGAAGCGTTCGCGAAAGCGCTGCATGTCTGTACGCCAGACGCGCTCGGGAGCGACGTAGATCAAGAATTCGAACGCGAGTGGTTCCTGGTAATCGAGATCGTCCATGTACGACGAAGGAATTTTGTCGGGCGTGCGGCGTCCGAGGTACTTCCGGATGCCGCCGCGCAATTCGCCGGCGCTTCGATCGAAGTACAGACTTTCGTAACCCGCGGGCGGGGTGGCAGTAAACATCGCGGAGAGCGCGACGTTAGTCATCGTAGGAAATGGCGACAGCAACCGCGTCGGTGGACCAAAGGCGTCGAACAGTCCCCTCTCTTTTGCGGCGACGATCAGTTTGTGAGGTACACCGTCGAGGCACAGCAACAACCGGCGTGGGCGTGTTTGGGGGACCTTTTTCGTTGATTCATTTACGTGAGTCAAAGCGCCTCCGATCTGTAGGCCTTTTGCAACCCACGTTTCGCTTCATCGTGCGCCCCGTAGATATTCGGACGCGCCAACACGGCCTTGTATTGAGCGAGCGCTTCGTCGCGCTTCCCACCGACGTCGTACGCACGGGCCGCAAAAAGGTGGGCCATCGTCACGATTCCCGCCTCCGCGTGATCGACTTTAGTCGCCGACAGAAACTCTTTCGCCGCTCGATCGTGATAACCCGCCATCAGAAGCACTTCGCCGTACTTGAAATGAATCAGATCGAGCGCCCGCGCCGCTGCGTCGCGCGCGTTCCGATCGCGCAGCAGTTCGTCAAACGTGGCAAACGCTTCTTTTTCCAACTGCACGGCGCTCGTCAGATCTTTTTCTTTTCGTTTCACACCGGCGAGCGCGACGAGAGCGTCAGCGGTTTCGAGTCGCAACAGGTAGTTGCGCGGATACTTCGCACTCAGCTCGCGGGTGAATGGCAGCACATCGGCATATCGCTTCTCGCGTGTGTAAAGTACGATCAGGACTGACTTCGCATCGTCGCGCGCCCAACGGCCTTCCTTCGCAACCTGCTCGAGCATCGCGAGACCGCGCTTCTTCGAACCGCGATAGCCGGTCGCGCCGGCGAGTATCTTGATCGGCAGTGGCAACGAACCAACGACGTATTCGTAAAGACCGATCGTGATCTGCGCGTCGATGTACTTCGGATCGAGTTTCAACACCTCGCGATGATGACTGACGGCATCGTTGCCGTTGCGGAGCGCCGAGAAGTGTTTCCGTTCAACCGCTTCCTCAAACGCGGCTTTTAGACCTTCAGTGTTGGCGAGGAAGTCAAGAGCTTCGATGTTCTTAGGTTCCTGCTTGAGTTTCGCTTCGGCGAGCCGGCGGGCCTCGCGTGTGTGATTGCGAAACTCGGTCACGATCTTCGGATCGACTTTGTCGTCGCCACTGGCGTAGAACCCTTCTGAACTGTAGAGCGATGATTGCAGACGGCGCGATTCGTAAAGCGTCTTGATCCAGACGCGCGCCGCCAGGAGTTGATAGCCGCCGGGATGATTGGGGAGTAGTTTGACGATCTCTTTGAAGTCTCGTTCCGCCTTGTCGTATTCGATATTGTAAAGAGCGTCGAGACCGCTGCGCCGCAGTTCTTCAAAGCGCGCGCGCTCTGCGTCAGTTAACCATGGTTGTTGTGCCGTGGCGGTAAATGCGACCGCCAGTAACAAAACAAGAACACCAAAAACTTTCACTTAACTACCTCCCCCAGAATCTGATCTAATCCGTGTTGTCAAAAGACTCCATGTACTTGATACCGGAGCCCGTATTGAACAACACAACTCGTTCGCCGGGTTTCACGTCGCCTGCTTCAATCAACTTCCTCAACGCCGGCAGACAAGCAGCGCCTTCAGGTGCACAAAACACTCCTTCAGCAGCACCAATCTCCAACGTCGCAGCGATCAACTCTTCATCCGTGACGGCCACCGCCGTTCCGCCTGACTCGCGCAAAGCATCGATGATCAAAAAGTCGCCTATCGCTTTGGGTACGCGCAAACCGGAAGCTGTCGTCGCGGCATTCGGAAACTCGTCCGCAAACCGTTGCCCTTGTTCGAACGCTCGCACAATCGGCGCGCAACCCGCTGCCTGGACCGTGACCATTCGCGGACGGCGGCTGCCGATCCAACCCATCCGCTCCATCTCATCAAACGCTTTCCACATCCCGATCAATCCGGTACCACCGCCAGTCGGGTAAACGATCACGTCCGGCAGTTCCCAATTCATCTGTTCCGCGAGCTCGTAACCGAGCGTCTTTTTTCCTTCGACTCGATACGGTTCCTTCAGCGTGGAAACGTCAAACCAGCCTTCTGCTTCTTTGCGACGTCCAACTTCCGCGCCACAGTCGGTTATGAGTCCATCCATCAGCGTTACGTGCGCTCCCGTTTGCTCGCACTCGACCACGTTCGCTCGCGGCGTGTCGCGCGGCATGAAGATGAACGACTCCAGTCCGGCACGAGCTGCGTAGGCGGCGAGTGCGCCGGCTGCGTTTCCCGCTGACGGAACGGCCAGTTTCGTCGCTCCTAATTCCTTTGCCATCGAGACGGCAGCGGCCATACCGCGGGCTTTGAAACTCTGTGTCGGGTTCTGCCCCTCGTCCTTGATGTAAAGCTCTTGGATTCCGATTTTCTTGCCGAGTTGCCGCGCCGGCAGCAGCGGAGTCCAGCCTTCACCGAAAGTGACGATATTGTCGTCGTTCTCGACGGGCAGCACCTCTCGGTAGCGCCACATATCGGATCGCCGGGTGGCCAATGATTCTTTTGTCAAAGTGACTTTGGCGCGCTCCAGGTCGTAACGAACGAGCAGAGGTTTGCCGCATGCGGAGCATAAGTTGAGCAACCGACGTGCCTCGTGCTTCTGGCCGCACAAGGCACATTCAAGATGAGTGACATTCATTACCGGGGTGTCCTCGTTACGCGTGAATTAGGGCGTTCTGGAGCAGTATGCGACAGAAATGGGAATCAGAGGTAATGGGAAGGCAGATCGATGACTTGCCGCACGTGAGGTGTCCATTGGCAAGAGGTTTACGGCTGGGTGCAGTAAACCTCTTGCGCTCGGAGTAAGTTTCTACATTCCGGCAGTTTAGTGCTGGTGGCCGCTATTGCCGTTAATCTGGCTGCGAATCTCGCCGCCCGGCCAAAGTGTGCTGTGGACGTTCACATAGGTGGCGCCCGCCCGGATGGCCTTGATCAACTCGTCGATTTCGCCGGTATTGATGCCCTGAGTCCTCGCGAGCGCAGTCGCTGGGATGTTGGGACTGACGTCTGCCGCGACAATCGTTCCCGAGATCGTTGCCGGTGGTGCCGGGCAAGGCTGAGTTCCAGCGGGACCGTTACCGAGGTTTGTGCATAGGAACACGCTGATGCCGCCGTTCACACCCTTCTGTCCGAAATGGATGTGAGACTGTTGGATCGCGCCTTCGAGATTGGCGTAGCTGAGTTCCCACTCGATACTCGAGCCGTCGTTGCTGATTCGAGCATTAAAATCGCCGGTGCCCGTGGTGGAAACCGACGGAACTTCCTCGTATCCAGTCAGAAACTCACTGAGTTTCTTAAAACCTTGCGCCCACACAACCGTTGAGGCCGAGACCAGTGCAACTACGGCAATGGACAATGCAACTCTTCGCATCCCTTTTACCTCCAGTGATTTTGTTCTGCTTCTTTAGGGGGTGCGAATGATATCACAGGAGAGCCACAAAGGCAGCGCTAATTGCGGGATTTGGCCCGCAAAGAAGCACCCAAAGTCAGAATTCATTTGTGTGCTTTGGGGTGAGTCCCCTTTACAACCAAGGATTACATTAATACGCCTGCCTGTTTGGTTGATTTAATTGGACGCGAACTCAAAGCAGCCAACCGAAGATCTTGTTTCCATCTCGCATGACCAGTGGCGCAAAATCGTGATGTTCCTCGTTCCACTGCTCCCACGATTTGGGGCTTCTGTCTCGAAGGTACTGCTCCCACTTCTAACACCATCAACATAAATTGAACGCACTTGCTCCCAGTCGTCAGGCGTCATTCGATCAACGTAAGTCATGTAATCCTGTTTCACCGCGGCTTGGATTCGGCTTGGGCTTTTCTTAACACCTGAATAATTTCGTCTCGTTCCTCAGCGTGAACCATCGTTTGCTGGCTCTCGGCGGCCATCAGAGCTGTGTTACCGTCTTGATCACGCGCTTTGACGTCAGCGCCTTTCTCAATCAGAAACCTCACAACAGCCGGGTCTCTTCCAACAGCCGCACCCATCAACGCCGTCGCTCCGCGAAAATTTTTCTGATTGACGTCCGCTCCATGGTCAATCAACAACTTCACCATTTCCAAATCTTCAAGCGCGTGCATTAGTGGCGAAATGACAAAGGGCGCTTTGGGATTCACCACCGCTTTTGCGGCGATCAGAATCCTCGCAATTTCAAATCGTTGCGGGTGATCCGTGTGTATCGCGACGCTCAGCGGCGTAAACTCGCCGGCGTGAGGCGAGCCAACTATGACATCGACGTCAGCTCCTGCGTCAAGCAGAGCTTTGACCGTACTCACGTTACCACTGCCGGCAGCGAACATCAGCGCGGTCTCACCCGAATAATGCTTTAGATTCACCGTCGCGCCACGCTTGATTAACGTTTGAACCAAATCTGAGTTACCGCGCGACGATGCAGCCATCAACGCTGTCTTGCCTGACAACTCTGAATCGTCTCGTTCAAAAGTGGCGTTTACATCAACCCTTGAATTCAGGAGTTGAAGCACCTTAGCGGTATCGCCGGCATCAGCCGCGTGTACAAGTTGTCGAACCCTCGACCTGTTCCTGCTCTGTTGCGCGCACGCGACGTCGCTTATGAAAGCGACGATCGCCAAAATCATCATCACGCGAATTGAAGCTCTCATAATGATCTCTGTACGCTACGGTACAACAAAAATCACATTTACTTCACAACGCGACAAAGTTTATTGACAACGTAAGAAGAGTCAACTAATTTCCGGCCCCCGACTTCAAATCTCCCCATCAACCTCGCCGAAAATCTAGTTTCGCTCACCGCCCACCAAAGGAGGTTCTATGCGCTTCTCTGCCAATCTACACCATCGCAAAGTCACTTGCTTACTGCTCGCAGCTGCGTTACTCCTAACACACCTTTGTAACTTCCGTTTTCACTCCGTCAAGGCTTTCATGCCCGGTCCGAAATCCGGTTTCTTCGCTGGCGGTGTCGGCAACTGGTCTCATGAACACATAACCGAAAACGCTATCCGGTCGCTATATAGTGAGTTTGGCTTTTCCAGTCCCGATCGAATTAGTCGCGCCGCTTTAGATAACATCACGTGGCAGAACGGACAAACGGACCTGGATGATAGCGAAGAGATGCTTTCCGCACCGCATTTTGTCGGTGAGAATTTTTATGGCGCGAACGAACGTCTGAAGGCCTACAAACATAGGATTGACCAACTAATGTCGCCGTCCCAACCGAGCGGCAGCGACATTGCTTACTCACAGTATTTCCTTGGCAGAGCACTCCACACGCTGCAAGATTTCTACGCACACAGCAACTGGGTCGAACTACATCCCAGACCTCCAGGCCCAACGCTCCCACCAATATTTCACGAACTGGGCGACCCGCCTCACACAATGCACGGCCGGCCGCTCAGTGAACAAACCTGCATTGATTGCGCGAGAAACACCTGCAATCAATGTGAAAACATTCTCGCTACCTCTCACCTCACCACCGCTTATTACGGCGGCACCACAGACAGCCCGCGGAAACCATCGTGGAAATGTAGCCACGGCGGACTCGTCGGCATAATCGCCGATTCGTCAGGGAGAGGATTAATAAGCGCCGGTATCAACAAAGATACTCAGGATTGCGTCATTAGCCCTTTCAACGAGCGTCACCACGACGCGGCAGCGGCCGCAATCCGGGCAACACAGGAGTATCTGGTAGAAATAAGAAACTTGATTGGTAACACGCAAATGCGCAAGTTGCTAGGCGGAAACGGATCCGCACGAATAGGATTCGTCGTCGATACGACGGGCAGCATGGGCTCTGAGATTGCGAGTGTCCGACAGCAGATACTGTCGATTATTCAGACCAGGGTGAGCCTGAACCTTCCCACCCAGTACTTCCTGTTTCCTTTCAACGATCCGGGGTTCGGCACGATAACGATGACCGACGATCCGACTGTCATGACTAACGCCGTGAACGCACTCACTGCCAATGCCGGTGGCGACTGTCCTGAACCCGTAAACTCCGCTTTGCTTCGAGCCTTTGGCGAGATTGATACAGGTGGCGACATTCTTCTGTTTACAGACGCCCGTCCAAGCGACAATACGCTGACTTTCGCGGTGGGATCATTCGCACGTTCTTCGGGCATTCGTTTGACCAGTGTCTTTTCCGGCGCGAATGATTTTTTCGGGTGTCCGTTCCTCGACTCGCGCTTCGCGACTATGTCTTTTGATACCGGTGGGCAGTTTTTCTCACTTCTTCCTTCCGAAGCGGGATTAATTTCGCATCTGGGTCATTTTTTGGCTGTTCCAAATCAGGTCGACCTGTTCTCGCGAATCGGAGTTCGATCGACCGTCGATCAGATCTTTAATGTGCCCATTGATTCAACCATGCCGCGCATGATCCTTGGCGTTACGGGCACTGGCGCGACGAATATAGTTGTCAGACGTCCGGACAACAGCATCGTCCAACCCAACGACCCGAACGTCACTCGCGTTGCGGTGAGCACGGGCGTGATTTATTCGATCCTGAATCCGGCCGTTGGAAACTGGGGCATTACGATCACCGGAACAGGGTTGGGAATGAACCACAATTACGTTTCACCAGTGGCGTACGAGGCGTCTGTTGCATACGCGCAATCCACCGCCGAGGTCGAGGACAACGACTCTCATGGTCCATCGGCGAGTCTTGAACCGGCTGCTATTGCAGAACCGCTACCAGCGATGCAGGCGGCTGAGGAGTTCACTATCCGCGTAGCAGGAGAGAGTACGATCGATGTCAGTTCCTTCGACTTTTTGGAACTCCACCAAGTGGGGCCTCACCCTGGCTTCGTACCGCTCACGAGCAATCCCATTGCAGGCAGAACAACGACGGTAGGAGCCAAGGTGGTTGCGGAAGGCGCAAGCACCGTCAATATTCAATTTCGGGCTCTGGATGGAACCGTGTTGCAGACACTCAATCTTCAGGAACTTCCCTGGCCCGGTGATGATCCGCAGCTTCCCTTGCCAAGGGAGACTCACTTCAAGGAATACATCGGCAATATCACCGTTCCGAACGTGCCGTTTCAGGTGTACGTGACAGGCTTGAACAGCAGCGGGAACCAATACCAGCGGGTGGTTCCCGGCGTCGTCAGACCGCAAACGCTCGAGATCATTGCGGGGTCGATTCCGAACCTGCATCCTGGTCAAAGTTTCACTCACAACATTCAAATAAAGAATTCCGGTTCCGCAGATACGTTCCAACTTGCGGCTGTCGATGACCTTGGCTTCCTGGCCGGTATATCGCCTGCCGGCTTCACGTTGAATACAAACGAAACTAAAAACGTAAAGGTGCTCATAAACGTCCCAGCGAACGCCGTCCCATTGACTACGGATAAGGTGCATTTCGCCGTGACAGGCAGTGTTTCAAACGCGACCAAGACTGTGGGCCCGTTCATGGTCAGTGAAGTTCCCGCATTACGCATGGGCACGTTCACTGTCACGCCGATCGGAGGAGACGGTGACGCATTTCTGGATCCCGGCGAAGGCGCGACGCTGAGCGCGCAGTTGATCAACGACGGAACGAGTACCGCTACGAACATTCGAGTAGGCCTATCCAGTTCGACAGCGGGCGTCGAAGTCTCTCAGCCACATTCCCTGTACGCCGACATTGCCCCGGCCGCAAACGGTACAAACCTCACGCCTTTCGTCTTCTACTTGCCGCCAAGTATGGACTGCGGTCAAACGATCCAATTGTCGTTAAACGTGACTTCCGAAGGGAACGGCAGCGCGAGTGAAGGTCAACACAACTTCACTGTTTTCGTCGGCCAACAGACTATTAGTAATGCCACTCGAAGCTACACGGGACCCGCAGTAAGTATTCCCGACGGCAACCCGGCCGGGGTGAATGTTCCCATCACTGTATCCGGCGTCACGGGACAGATTGACGATCTGAATTTCCGCATTGATGGGACGACGTGTAACAGCACAACGACGGTCGGTTTAAATCACACGTGGGTTTCCGACCTCAATGCCACTTTACAGTCGCCGGGCGGAACGACAGTGAGTCTGTTCGAAGCCGTTGGCGAAAACGGAGACAATTTCTGTAATACTCTGCTTGATGATCAGGCGACGAACCCGATTCAGAACGTGACCGCGGCAAATGCTCCGTTCACCGGGAGTTTCCGACCTAAAGGCGCTCTCAATTCATTCCGGGGCGAGAACCCGAATGGCGTTTGGACCTTGAATGTTACCGACTTCGTGTCAGCCGATGCCGGCAGTGTGCGGGCATTCTCGTTGCTATTCACAAACTCGCAGTTCAGTTGCAACGCTGCGCCAGGGGATACAACGGCTCCGAGTTGCACACCGACTGACTTCCGTCCTGGTCCACCGGCGTCAGCAGATATAACGACGCAGGATACCGGTACGGGACTCGCCAGCATCCACGTAACCATAGCCGACAACGTCAACGTCGTCGTGCCATCGTTCACGCCCGGCACTACCACGCCAATCGTGGTGTCAGGTACCTTGATCGATCCCAACGTCGAGGGGGTTTTCGAAATAGAAACTGTCGACGTGGCGGGTAACGTCAGCAGTTGCGGCCGGACTGTCACGGGTGGCGGCGGTGGCGGTACACCTTCGATCATTTTGAGTGACGACTTCAACGACAACATCCTCAATCCCGAAAACTGGAGGACGGACACCCTTCTTACTATTTTCGCTACCAATCCCAATGTGTTGGTCGCAGAAACTGCACAGCGCCTGGAGATTGGTCCATTGATGGTGAATACCGCCGATGCCTATGGCGGCGTTGCCACATCTCTTCTATACTCCTTCCCCGCCGGCGGCTACAGTTACGTCGAACTCATTCAAACACCTTCGGCGCAAACGAATGCTGATGCGGGGTTCGCCATAGGCAACTATTTGGGTTACTACCAGATTATTGTTTCTCATGGTTCGTTGATGGGCGTAAAGAACGTTCTATACAACGGGACGACCCTCTTTACCATTCCCTACGATCCGGTCGCGCACCGCTTCCTGCGCATCCGTCACAACTCAGGGACGGGGAACGTCATTTTCGAAACGGCTCCAGGCAGTGGCGGCGTTCCCGGAACCTGGGTGCAGCGATATAGCGAACCGTGGAATTCGACCCTCGGCTTTAGCAGCTTTCAGTTTGAAATGAGGGGCGGCACCTTGGGGTCAGAATCGAGTCAACCCGGAAAGGCCATCTTTGACAACTTCCAATTTGGCACGCTCTCGCCTTAATCCTGGCTTGGAAACGTAGCCAATACCGGAGAGTAGCTCGCCCCGTTGCCTGGCACCCAGCCGGGCTTCGGGGCGACATTACACATGTTTGTAAAGGGTTCAGTCCATTTTTGTGGCTACCTTTGCCTTCTGTTCGTGCTTCCTTTACCTTGTTCCTCACTTTATGGCGATAAGGCTGCTGGCTCTGGATCTCGACGGCACACTCCTCAATGGCCGTGGTCAGATTTCAGATCGCAATCGGACAGCGATCGATAATGCGCGCGCCAACGGCGTCCATGTTGCACTCGTTACCGGGCGGCGATTTCGCGACTCGCGCCCCGTAGCTTTGGAGCTTGGGCTCGACGTTCCAGTGATCTCGCACAACGGTGCGTTAACCAAACACGCCGAGACTTTGCAAACAGTTTCCGTATTGCCGCTGCCGCTTGCCGCGGCCCAAGCGGCGTTGAAAATCGGCCGCGCGGCGAACGCCGACCCGTTGCTGAGTGACGATCACGAGGGTCTGGGAGTGCTCGTCTACGATCGTCTCAGTGGTGAGAATGCAGCAGTTCACAAGTACGTGGCCTGGGCGCGAAGACTTCACGGCGAAGAAGAAGGCCGGCGTGCTGTGCAGCAGGTAAATTCGCTTGAAGAGTACCTGGACCACGATCCAATCCATCTCGCTTTCTCGGGTACGTGTAGCAAGATGGACGCGCTCGAAGAGATCCTGCACGCAGAGATGGGATCGACGGTGAAGGTGCTCGGCACAAAGTACCAGGAACAGGATTTCACCCTGATCGACATCGTAAATCCGGCTGCTTCAAAAGGTGCAGGCGTCGCAGCTACCGCAGCGGAACTCGGCGTCAGTCCCGACGAGATCATGGCCATCGGCGACAACTACAACGATCTGGAGATGTTGTTGTTTGCGGGCACCGGTGTGGTGATGGCCAACGCCCCCCTTTCATTGCGCGAGATCGGCGGTCTGCATCCGACGGCGGCAAACACTGAAGACGGTGTCGCACTGGCGATCGAACAATTTATCTTTAGCAACACATGAATGTTTCCCGCAAAGGCGCAAAGACGCGAAGGAAAAGCGAGAAAGGGTGAAGGAGCTTTCTTTGCGTCTTTGCGCCTTTACGGGAAACTCAACATTAGGAGGCAACATGGCAAATCGAACGGCGGTGATTGAAACAAACAAAGGCACGATTCGGGTCGAGCTGTTGGAAGAGGACGCGCCCAAGACGACTGAAAACTTCATTACCCTGGCCCAACGCGGATACTACGACGGCATCATCTTTCACCGCGTGATCAAAGGCTTCATGATCCAGGGCGGCGATCCAACCGGCACCGGACGCGGAGGCGAATCAGCGTGGGGCGGACGTTTCAATGACGAGATCAATAGCGGCTCGGCGGTGTATCAGACCGGTTACAAGGCCGGAACGATGGCAATGGCCAACGCTGGTCCAAACACAAATGGATCGCAGTTCTTCATCATGCACGTCGACTATCCGTTGCCGCCGAGCTACACGATTTTCGGACGAGTCACGGAAGGTCAGGATGTTGTGAACGCGATCGCGACGACGCCGACAGGTCCAGGCGATCGTCCGGTCCAGGATGTGCGAATGGAAAAGGTAACGATCGAGTGATTTCGAATTTCGAATTTGGAATTGCGGAATTGCGGAAAATTCGAATTTCGAATTTGAATTTCGCAATTCCTACAAGGGTCGGGCGCCGTGGCCGATACGCGGCGCCGACTTGATCGCTTCAGTCACGTAGTTCTTCGCAGCGCGTATCGCGTCTTCCAGCGTCAAACCTTTCCCCAGACCAGCAGCGATAGCAGCGGACAATGTGCATCCTGATCCGTGGATCTCACCCACGTCGAGATACTCTTCGCGAAACTCAACGAAGTTTTCATTCTCGTCCAGCAAAAGATCGATGGCTTGCTCTTGAATCGCGCGGTGACCGCCTTTCACCAGCACTGCCCGTGCGCCAATCGCCTTAATCGCTTCCGCTGCGCGACGCATGTCTGCTTCAGTTTCAATCGAAAACCCTACGAGACGCTCAGCCTCAGGAATGTTGGGCGTCACAACACGCGCAACACGCAGCAATCGCGTCTTAAGAATCTGAAACGCTTCGTCGCCGATAAGATCGTGTCCGGAGGTTGAGACCATTACCGGATCGACAACGGGCGCCGGCAATTGCTCCTCGCCGAACAACCGAGCGACTTCCGCGACGATCTCCGCGGTCGGCAACATGCCGGTCTTCGCGGCGACGACGTCGAGGTCGCGGATCACAGGTTCGACCTGCGCGCGCAAGGTTTCTGCCGTTTGATGTTCGGCGCCAAATACCCCGGTGGTGTTTTGATACGTGATTGACGTCAGTGCCGCTGCGGGAAAGCAACCCATCGCAGAGATAGTCTTGATGTCGGCGACAATGCCGGCGCCGCCCGACGGATCGAGCCCGGCGATAGTCAGTACAACTGGTTTAATTTCGAAATCCATTTCGATTCAGTGTCTTGAAATAAGCGGATCGCAGAAATTCCACTCGCGCCGGCACGAAAGCAATCAGCAGCATTGTCGAGGTTGATGCCGCCAATTGCCAGCACCGGAAAGCCCTTGAGCGCGTTTGTCACCTCGCGAAGCTTTTCTAGTCCCTGCGGCTCGCCAAAAACTTGTTTTGATGGAGTCTCAAATACTGGACCGAAGACTACAAAGTCTGCGCCGTCCGCACGCGCATCGAGAGATGTTTGGAGTGAGTGAGTCGAAACACCGATCAGGAAATCATCGCCGCAGACCGACCGCACTACGTTCGCTGGTAACGAGCGCGCCGTGAGTTGAACACCATCAGCGCCCGCGGCTCGTGCAACGTCGAAACGATCGTTGACGAGCAGGCGCGTCGTGCCGCTTCTTGCGATCGCCGCCGCACGTGTAACGAGTTCGTAAAGCACGCGCGCGCTCAACGACTTTTCACGGATCTGAACAAGCGGGACCGCCGCCGCAACAGCAGCTTCGATCAACCGCAGAATGTCTGAAAACTCGGGAGATTCAGGAGTTGTCCTGATGGTCGTCGCGCCGCTCGTTATCGCGTAGACCGTCGGAAATGTTAGTTGGCGGGACACGATCTACAGGCTTGTTAGTACGAACGGTCTGTTGCTGGAGCGCGGCTACCGTCCGCTTGAAATTAAACAACTCCCAGAATGCGATGCCGACGTTCAAAAGACCAACACCGCTCACCGCGCCGCGCACCCAGCCAGACGCGACAACAGCTTGCAACGAGTGAATACCGGTCTTCTGAGCAGCATATAACAGGAAGTAGTTGTTGCCCCATTCGCTCAGTCCCCACATACCCTGCGGCCACCACGGCGCGACCGTGAGAACGATGCCGATCTCAAGGCAGAGGATGATGTAAAAAATGACACTGAGCTTAGCTGACATCGCCAAATTTCGAATTTTGGAATTGCGAATTGCGAATTTCCGGCTGCGATTATGAATTTCGCAATCCGAAATTCGAAATTCGAAATTCCTTACTACTTGTTCTTCAACTGACTTAACTTGTCGGCAACTTCGCGATACGAAACGTCGACGCCATAAACCTCTGTATAAAACTCGCGCGCATGCTTCAAGTCACCAAGCTGCTCATACGCCGACGCCAACTCGTAGCGCAGCGCTTGATACTCGTCTTCCGTATGCCCGGGTGCGGAGAGTCCTTTCTTGAACCATATGACCGCCGCCTCCGGCATACCCTTCTGCGTGAAACAGTGACCCAGCATGTTGCAGCATTGTAAGAAACGCGACGTGCCGTCTCCGGGTTTCACGAGGTTGGCGGCAGTCTGGAATTCCTGCACCGCCTCGTCCATCAAATCCATCTCTTTGTAGGCCGTGCCCATGTTGTAGTGAGTCTCGAAGTCTTCGTGGCCAGTGTCGCCTTCTTCCGCCGCGCGAAACTCTTCAAACAGTTCGGCGAGACCCGCATCGATTCCCGCGCTGACGGGTGCTGCGTGAGTTGATGACTGTTTGCCGTCGCCATCATTCGCGATCGTCGCAAATGACGTGTCCGTCTCGAATGCGATCGCCTCGACGACCGGCGTCGCTTCCGCGAGCTCTTCGGCGCCGCCAAACTCAAACACCGCTGCCCCCGCGGGTTGCGCCCCGCCACCTGCAAGTTTCTCGCGTCGCGACAGAATGTCCGGATGCGATCCGAACTGTCGTTCGAGCATCTCCAGCGTGTCGACCGCGATGTCCGAATAACCCTGCGCGATGTAGAAGTCGACGCTCTCCAGTTCCTGGCGCATCAGGTTTTCCAGACGCTCCGCCTCAGCAGGGCTATCGGCAGCAGCGGCAGTTTCAGCGGGCAAAACGGATTCAGAAAAATCGTCATTAAGATCCGCAAACGAGGCCGTCGGATCGGAGAAGGTCGCCGATGATTCGAAAGTTGATGCACCGGGCGCTGCGTTAGTCTCAAACTCGTCAAACGACTGCGCCACCACCGGCGCGATTTCGTCGTCCTGGTCCTGGACCACGGCGAACGTCTCAAACTCCGGCACGTCGCCCACCGGCTCCGGTTCCGGCATCGTCGAAAGATCTTCGACCGTATCTTCCTGCAACCCGCCGAGCAGATTGAGTCGATCCAGGTAACGCTGCTCGTCCGGCGCAAGTCGGACCAACTGCGTCAACGCATAACGTTCTTCATCGATCAATTCAGACGCTTCTGCCGATTCCGCGAGACGTTCGAGCGCCGCGCGCAACGCGTCCATATCGCGTTGCCACCAGTGAATGCGAACCAGCATTCGGAGCGCGCCGATATGATCCGGATTGCGAACCAACACCTGATTGACGATCTCGAGCAACTCGCGCTCTTCGCGTCCAGCGAGCATCCGTTCGATGATCGTTGAAAGGATTCGAACAACGTCGTCGACCTGTCCGGCTTTCAGATATAAATGCGAGACCGGAAGATACTGCGGATAACTCGACGGATCGCGCTCCATCAGCAACGACGTGGCCCGCTCCGCGCCCTTGGGATCTTCAGCTTCCAGATGCGCCTTCGCCAGCATCGACACCAGTTCGGTATCGTGTTCGCGTCCCTCGACAACGCGTTCAAGCACTTCGGCAGCTTCATCAGCGGTACCGCGCGCGATGTGCGTGTCGAGCAATCCTTGCAGGGCTTCTCGATCGTCGCGGAAGAGCTGGAGCGCTTTTCCATAAGCATCGAGCGCCTGGTCGTTTGAGCCGATCTGGTGAAGACGGTTGGCGGCCTGGATAAACGCGTCGGTGGCCTCGCGCTTCATGCCTTCTTTTAGATAACCATCGGCGAGTTTCAGCCGGATCTCGGTGTTGTTGGGATCGAGGTCGGCGATCTTATGCAGGATGTCGAGCGCCTTTTTGTTCGCGCCGGCTCGTGTGTAGGCGTCGGCTACGACGAGATACTGGGCTCGCGCATCGTGGACCAACCCCTGCGTCGCGTACAGTTCGGCAAGCTTATTGGCGATGATCGGATCGCGCGTCTTGATACGCTCGATCTTCTTGTACATCGCGATCGCTTTGAGGGTGAATTCCTGAGCGTTGTAGTGTTCGGCGATGCGCTCGAAGCAGGAGACGGCCTCTTCTTTCTTGTTGGCGCGAACGTATAGATCGCCCAGCATGTTCAAGGCGGTCAGATCGTCAGTGTCGTTGTCGACGATCTGGCGGTACTCCTTGATTGCTGCGTTGATCTTCCCCTGGGAAAGGAATTTCTCGGCGTTCTTTAGGACCTTAGCTTTATCGAAAGCCATTAGGAATCTTTTGTATCATTAAAACGGATGTCGCGACTTTATCGTAGCAGCGGGCAGCGGGGACAATGCGATTCAGATAAGCGAATTGTCAAAAACTCCAGCTTCCAACTCCGGCAAACAGCCGCGGGATACGCTAACATGCGTAAATAAAGGGTGTCAACGAACCTAATTTTGAGCCAAACGGCCATTCCCGAAACACGGATTCCGGGCCTCATTCAACACGATCCACAATGTCGTCAGTCGTCGCTAATGAACCGCGCATCAATCCACTTGCCGTGTTCGGGCAGCGGATGGCGCTCGTCGGACTGGGGCTTTATGTCGCGTTCGCGCCGCATTCAGTTGCGGCCAGCGTGATAGGTGTCGCCGTTGCCGGAATCGGATGGTTGGTGAAGGCGGTTGGGACAGGCAGTTTCGGCCTGCGACGATCAAAGTTTGACCTCGTCATTCTGCTTTCGCTGCTCTGGACCGTGCTTTCCTCGCTGCTTTCTGAAGAGCCGCGAATCAGTTTGCTGAAATTACAAGCGTCGTGGTCTGTGTTTCTCTTCTACTTAGCACGAGGAGTTGTGACGAGGCGTTCGGCTGCGGGTTTGGTGGCGTTGTTGATTCTGTCAGGCGCTGTGGGAGCACTGTCGAGCGCTTTTGATTTAGCACGCGGGCGGGGAGTGGTGGTGCAGTCGTTGACGCCGGATAGTCCGTTTCACCGCATTGGTATTCAACCGGGCGATGCGATCTGGCGGGTCGGGAGGACGCGCGTTTATTCGACAACAGACGTTGATGAGGCGTTGATGGCTGTTCCGGTCGGGTCGTCGCTGGTCGTGAGCATCATTTCACAGGGCGAAAACGCGGAACGGCCGGGGTTTCAGATCACGCGCGCGCAGCAGCAGCAACCCTCACCGTCGGGAGTAACGGGCGATGGGCGCAGTCATCGATTCCGGGCGTCGGGCTGGACACGCCACTACGTTACGTTCGCGGAATTGCTGCAAATGATCGCGCAGCTTGCGCTAGGTCTGGCGCTCGCGCATCTCAGAAACCACGGATTAAACAGATCTTTCCGGGTCGCAATTGGCGCAACGGCGATCTTAATAATGGGTATTGTTTTCACTGCGATGCGGACAGTCGTCATCGCCTTTGCGATCGGCGCAATCGCGATCGCCTGGAGATCGTTGCGCGGCGCCTACAAGATCGCGTTCACGTTTGCGCTCTTCTTTGTGCTTGCTTTTGGGGCCGTCGTCGTATGGCAAACCCGCGCGCAGGACGCGCTTTTACTGGGCGATGCGAGTTCTTCACTGCGGGCGGAAGTTGCCAGGGTGGGGCTCTCGCGGATCCTGATTCATCCCGTGTTCGGACACGGAATGGACGCGATGCAACTCCACTGGAACGAGTGGGGGTTTCCCGGTAAAGACATGATCCACCTGCACTCGACCCCGCTTCAGTTGGCTTTCGATCGCGGTGTGCCAATGCTGGTTCTGTGGCTGTGGTTGATGAGTGCCTTCTGGCTACACACCGCCGATGCGGAAAAGTCCGCTCGCGACTCGAGCAACACGAATTCCCACGGCCTGCTGCTTGGCATCCTCGGCGCGCTGACAGGGTTCCTGGCGAGTTCTCTCGTCAACTACAACTTTGGCGACGCGGAAGTGACCATGATGTTCTGGTTTTTGATGGGTTTGGCCGTGGTCTTGGCTAGGCACGAATCGACAGATTTCGCCGAAAATAGGCCCATTTGAAGAAATAATTGTTTTCCTCGCCGCTTAGGGTGTATCTTGGAACCCTGCGGAGCTACTCACTCCGGCTTTCACAATCCGCAGGCCCCATCGCAAACCAGCCCGCATTTCAGGAGCGCGCAATGAAGAAGTGCCCGCAGTGTGAGTTCATCTACGAGGACGACCAGAGTCTGTGTGACATGGACGGTGTCCTGCTCGTCTTTGACTCTCGAACACTTCCCAATTCTCATGCCCTGGCGACGGTGTCCGCGCCGGTACCCGGGAGGACCTCGCGCCGAAACCGCATGGTGCCTGCCTTCGCCACCTTAATCCTGATGGTGGCTGTCGCATCCGTCTATTACGTTTCCACGATGCCCACCGGCGCGTCTGACGACATCCCTCCCGTAAGCATCACCAGCATCTCTGCGGCTGACGCACCGACTGTAATTCCTCCGGCACCAATACCGGTCGCGGAAGAAAAGACCACCGCAAAACCACGCGCAACGCACGCGACGCCAACTTCGCAGCCCGCCAGAAAAGTGACGACCACCAGTCCAGAAACGACAAAAGTCAAACCAAAGAAAGACGAATCGAAAGTCGGATCAATTCTCAAGAAGACCGGCAAGATCCTGAAAAAACCATTCAAGTTTTAGCCACAAAAAGGCACTAAAAAGACAGTCCGCCCCGATATGAAACGTTGCCCTCAATGTCTCTTCATCTATCCTGAATCCGACGAGCGCTGCGACTTCGATCAGACGCCTCTCGTCGTCGTAGCCGATTCAGAGATCGAATCTGCGACGAAGCCGCGCCGCAGGAACCTGAAACTGCTCTTAATCCCGGTGGCTGTCGTAATCCTGGGCATCTTCGGAGCTTTTCTCTTTTTCAACTCCGGTAAGAAAACAGAGCAAACACAAGCATCGACAAACACTCCTGTCGCAGTCATTGAAGAAGCTCCCGCGCCTCCTTCTCCATCACCGTCACCTTCCGTCTCGCCTTCACCATCCCCGTCGCCAACGGCAAAACCATCGCCAACCCGCGTCGCTACTTCACATACGACCACGAGCGTCGCTCCCGTTTCGACGAGCGGACCTGGCATTGGCGCGAAAAGCGGCAGCAAGCCGGTCATACTCCTGACCAGTGGCGGCAAGATCGACGCCGATGAAGTCTGGCGCACGCGCGACGGCGTCTGGTATCGCAAGAACGGCATGGTCACACTACTCAAATCGCACCGCGTAAAAGCAGTCGTCAGCCGCTAATTCCAACCTCTCGCTTCGTTCGCGTAGTGTCAATTTTCACTCAGCGTATCTCTGCGTTCCTCTGCGTCTCAGCGGTTTACTATTCTGCACATAAGTTCACCGCAGAGACCCAGAAGACGCAGAGATGCGCAGAGTTGAGATTAGGGACACGACCTGGCGGTCCCAAAACCTTGCTGGTCCCAAGGTCGGCGTGATAGTCTGCCTCCCCCACGACATCCACCAACAAAGGACGTTTTGAAAATGAGAACCTCTGCGCGGATCTTATTCGCTGCCGTCGCCGGCTTGTTGTTGCTGCTCACGCTGGTGCCCGTCGCGCCTGTCACTCAGGCGAACGCGCCGATTGGTCCACTCGATCTCTCGGGCGAGTTACACGGCGCGCCTTACCGCATACGCGTTCCCGAAAACTGGAACGGTACCCTGCTCGTCTTCGCACACGGTTATCGCGACAAAGCCGACCATCCTGGCGAGATCGACAATCGAAACGCCGACATCGCTCCCAACGCCGCGCTCGAAGCGCCGCTACTGGCCCAGGGTTTCGCTCTCGCCGGTACTGCCTTCAAAGACAACGGCTGGGCCATCGGCGATGCAATCCTCGACGCCAAGAACCTCGCGGTGTTCTTTCGTGGCGAGATCGGCAAACCCGACCGCACAATCTTCTGGGCGGTATCGGTTGGCACCGTTGCTGCGTTTAAGAGCATGGAGCAGTTCAACGGCGTCTTCGACGGCGCGCTTTGTATGTGCGCGGTGGGTGCCGGTGCGACTCGCATCTGGGACAACGGACTTGCCCTTTATCTGGCGTATGACGTCCTGTTCGGTATTCCGCCCTCGTGGGGGACTGCCGGCGAAGTCAGAAACGATCTCGACTTTGAAACGGAAGTTGCGGCTGCGAAACTCATTCCCGAGATCAGTAACATTGCAAACTTCCCGAAGTTTGAATTCATTCGACTTGTAGCCGGAACACCTGGACGAGGCATCACGCCGCCACCGCCACCGCAGTTCTTCCCCGGCTGGGTGTTGACCGATATGTTTTTCCTTACCGAAGCGCGAGGAGAGTTGCAGCGACGCGCCGGTGGTCCATACGTCCAGAATCTCGATCACAGCTACAGCCTGAGCGATGCTGAACGCGCTTACCTGATGGGCCTGGGAGTGCCGGGCGCGGTGATCGACGGCTGGCTGACTGCCATGAACGCGCGCCGCGACATTCAGGCAGATACGTCGGCCCGCAACTACGTGCGCAATAACACGGATTACAACGGAAAGATTCGAAACCCCGTGCTCACGATGCACACGATCGTCGATCCACTGGTGACGGTAACGAATGAAAACGCGTATGCGGAGTTGAATGCCGCGGCGAATCGAGAAGAGTTGCTGTTTCAGACTTACACGAGCGGCATTGGTCACTGCGCGTTTAATGGACCGCAGATCCTGACCGCAGTCGGCGCGATTGATGCATGGGTCCGCACCGGCGTGCGCCCGACGGCTGCATCATTCCCGGCGGCCCTCGGCTTCGTTCCCGGCTTCGCACCGCCACCAATGTTGCAGCCCTGACACAAATACGAGGGTATAATGCCGTCGTAATGAATTCAGCGGTACCACTGACCCAGGCGGTTACTTCGGGTGACGCGAACGCTGTTCGCGCGGCGATCGCCAGCGGCGCCGACGTCAATCAACGAAACAACGGCGGACAGACGGTACTAATCCTCGCCGTGATCTTCAGTCACACTGAGATCGTGCGACTGTTGGTCAAAGCCGGAGCCGATCCACGATTGCGCGACAACCTCGGACTCGACGCGGTCGAGTGGGCGCAACGCCGCGGCCTCAATGACATCGTCGATCTCTTCTCGAACAACGTCCCTGTCCCAGAACCACCGATAGACACAGACGAGAGAAGTCGCAAGTGGCTCGCTGGTGTTAAGCAGCGAATCCAGGAAGAAACCGCACAGAAACAAGCGCCGCCGCCCGTAATTCAAGCCGAGCCAAAACCCGAACCACCACCACCCGACCCCAAACCAGAACCTAAACCTGAACCAGCACCTGCGACAGCAGTCGCTGCTACAACTTCACCAACGCGTAAGCGCTGCCCTCAGTGCAACGCGATCTACAACAGCGATCTCGTCGCCTACTGCGCTCATCATGTCGTGCGCCTGGTTGACGCTGACGAACCGATCTTCGAACCGCCGCAATCCGTCGCCAGCACGATCACCAGCACACCCTTGCTATGGACGTTGATCCTCGCAACGGTCAGCATCGCCGCCTTCACTGCTTTCATGATCACGTCGCAACTCTCCAGCGTCATCATTCCCGACTCATCAGCTACCGCACCGCAAAAACCAGTCGACTTCGTGAAAGGAACACCGGTCGCTGCCGGAGATCTCGCCGGAAAAGCATTGACCCTCGCCGAAGCTGAATGTCCGATCTTCGAAAACGGTTCCCGCTCAAAAGCAAACGGAACGGTGAACGTCCACGTCAAGCTCGACAAAAACGGGAAGGTCTTCTGGGCGCGGGCGGAAGGCGGCGACGAAGCGATGCGAAACGCCGCAACCGAAGCTGCAACCCACTCAACCTTTTCACCCGACAAACTACGCGGACGCGAAATAGAAGGCACGATCACCTACACATTTACCCAGTAGCAGTAAAACCTTCTGTTACAAGAATGTTCGAGATAAGTTAGCTTTTCGCAACCAACGACGGTCCAGGCAGGACCACAATCCAGCATCCCTCGTAAGTCACAAACCCCTTGGTTTTCCGACGAACTCGGAGGTCTGTGCAGTGTTTTTACCGCCAAACAACTGTTCCCGTCCCCGCAAGTTCATCGAACCAACGTCAGCGCTGGGGCGAGTGGCCCCATTGGTCCAAACGTCTTTTGGCGAATCAACGCGAGGCGGCATGAAATGTGTGGTCACCGGGGAGGGCCGTTAGCGGGCTAGAAAAGTAACGGGGATTGACTAGTCCCCCGCCAGGCAGAGGCGCAGAGAACTCGGTTGTGTGTTACCGGTTCTCTGCGCCTTTGCGTTTTTAGGATCTATTGCTGCGATTAGTCATCGTGGATCAGGTCGATGCCCGAGGCTGCAAAGCGTCGAGCGTTGACCATACTCTGTTGGTCTCCGGATGATCTTGCATGATTAAGCAGGAGTGCTAGTTCAATAGTTCGACCAAGAGTCAGCGCGAAGCGACGAGCGCCGGCTTCCAACACGGATCGATCTGAGATCCCTGTATACCAACTCGTTGCACGATCGAGGGCGACAGGAACATTGCCGGCGAGTTTTGTTACGGCGGTTTGAAATACGCGCAGCGAATCTTCATTTAACGCGCGCAATGTGTCGAGCGCCAGCACGTTCGTAGTCCCTTCCCAAATCGGTAGCACTTGGCTATCTCGCAACAGCAACGGCAAGCCTGTGTCTTCAACGTAACCAGCGCCGCCAAAACACTCGAGCACTTCGCTCGCAACGGCGACTGCCTGTTTCGCCGTCGTTAGTTTCATGATCGGCGTCAGTAACCGCAGCAACGCTGCATCATCTTCGCTGATCTCGCCAGTCTCACTGCGACCAGTCAACTCAGCGACGTAGAACGCGAGATGAAACGCGGCTTCTGCTTCAGCCTCCAGGCCCGCGAGCGTGTCCATGTGTAACGGCTTTTCGGATAATGCAGTGCCAAACGCGATTCGCTTGTGCGCGTAGTCAGACGCGAGCGCGACGCCGCGCCGCATTAACGCAACGGCGCTGATGCCGTTCCATAGTCGAGTGATGTTTAGTAACGGCGCGATGTTGCGTATGCCGTCCGTCGTCCCCTTAACAAGTTGCGCCGGCGTTCCGTTCAACGTCAGCTCCGCAGTCGGCACTTTTCGTGTTCCGAGTTTGTCTTTCAGACGATTGACTTCGATGTTGTGCGGCCGGCCCGTAGCGTCTCTTGTTTCGACATAGAAAAGCGCAAGTCCACGGCCGCCCGGCGGATTACCCTCGGGCCGTGCAAGTGTCAGCGCCATCTGTGAACTGATCGCCGACGTGAACCACTTGCGGCCATACAAGCGATAACCGCCTGATTCGGGATCGTGTTGCGCCACCGTCTCAGTCAGACCAACATCGGAACCGCCCGTGAGTTCAGTCATCCACTGGCCTGCGGTCCAGAACTCGTGCCTGTCGCGCGTGATCAAGTGTGGCACTGCGCGATCGATCAGTGCCTGGTTACCCGAACCGAGCAGCGTTCGCGCCGCGCCGTCCGTCATCGCCAACGGGCAACTGTAGATGTCGGTCGAAGGCGTGAAGAGATATGCCAGCGCGCACTGATGCACGCGAGACAAACTGCCACGCTTTTGCTCGTACGCGGTTGCAACGACACCATGTTCGACTGCCACGCGCTCCGCGACACCCCATAGCGGCGTCAACTCGATCTTATCGATGCGATTTCCCCACGCGTCCCACTGCGTCAACCGTGGTTCGTTCAAACGATCAGCCAACTGCAACTCGTAAAGCTCGCCGCCCGCGAGCCTGCCCAGCTCCGCAAGCGAGCCCTCAATCTCGCGCAACATATCGGCCGGCAGCACGCGCGCGAGGTACGAGCGCAGCACACGATCGTCTTCGTATTGATTACCGAGTTGCGGGGGCGTTTGCTGAAAAGGCATGGCAAAGGTTTACACAATCAACGCAAATCAGCAAAATGGAATGCAGCCTTGTTCTTAGTGTTTCGTACTTGGTGCCTTATGGTTGTACAACTGACCCCTGGCAAAGTACAAAGATCAAAGTACTAAGCTCAAATCTCCATGTCAGACGAAGGTAAAGAACCAGATCTGTTCCTCAAGTGTCTTCTCGAAACTAACGTCGACGGCATTCTTGCTTTCGATCGCGAGTTCCGGTACACGACCTGGAACCGCGCGATGGAACGCATTTCCGGCGTAAAACGTGAGGATGTGCTGGGGAAATGTGCGTTCGAGTTCTTCGACTGCCTCGGGCAAACTGGCGAAGACCACTTCTATCGCGAAGCATTGGCCGGCCGTAGCGTCGTCGCCGAGAACCGCCCCTACTTAATTCCTCAATCAGGCCGCCAGGGTTTCTTTGAAGGCTATTACTCGCCACGCCATGACGAACATGGCGAAGTGATTGGCGGCGTTGCGATCATCCGCGACATCACCGATCGCAAGCTTCTCGAAGCAACCGCGCTCGACGATCACAAACGGCTCGCGTTTCACGTTGAGAACACGCCGCTGGCAGTCATCGAGTGGGACAACGAATTCAAGGTGTTGCGCTGGTCCCCCGCAGCACAACGACTGTTCGGCTGGACCTCGGACGAAGTGTTTGGGAAACGCTTCAACGATTGGCAGTTTGTCGTGCCCGACGATCTCGAAGCAGTTAACGAGGTAGGCCAACGGCAAAACCAGGGACAGGAACGTCACAACATCTCACGCAATCGCAATTACACGAAGCTCGGTTCGATCCTGCATTGCGAGTGGTACAACTCGGCACTCTACGACGACGCCGGCAAGTTGATCTCGGTGCTCTCGCTCGTGCTGGACGTCACCGTAGCGCGGCGAATTGAAGAGGCACTGCGAAAGTCGGAAGCGCAGTATCGTTTGCTGTTTGAGTCAAACCCGCAACCGATGTGGGTCTACGATCTTTCAACGCTGCGGTTTCTCGCAGTGAACGAGGCCGCGATCAATCACTACGGCTACTCGCGCACTGAGTTTCTCGAAATGTCGATCATGGACATCCGTCCCGAGGACGACGTCGCATTGCTGTGTGAGTACATCTCCACCGGCAATCCCGAACTGGACCATGCGGGCGAATGGCGGCACCGCAGGAAAGACGGCAGCGTAATCAACGTCGAAATCACTTCAAACCGTGTGAACTTCGCCGGCCGCGCGGCGGAGTTTGTCCTCGCAAACGACATCACCGAACGCAAGAAAGCCGAGGACGCGTTGCGCATAAGCGAGGATCGTTATCGCGATCTAGTGGACAACAGTCACGAACTGATCTGCACGCACGATCTCGAAGGGCGCGTGCTTTCAGTCAACCCGTGGGCGGCGCGCGCGTTGGGTTATCCACAGGAGTCGCTGGTAGGGATGAATATTCGCGACGGCCTGCTGCCGGATTATCGTAGGCAATTCGATGAATACCTCGAGGCGGTTAAGACTCAGGGTTCTGCTCGTGGCGTGATGAAAGTGCGCACCGCGACAGGGGAAACGCGACTCTGGGAGTACTACAACACGCTGCGCACTGAAGGAGTCGAAAAACCGATCGTTCGCGGTATGGCGCACGATGCAACTGAGCGACGCGAGGCCCTGAAACGCGAGAAAGAAGCGCGTCTCGAAGCAGAGGCGGCGAATCGCGTCAAGGATGAGTTTCTTTCAACACTGTCGCATGAATTGCGCACTCCATTGACGGCAATCATGGGTTGGTCTGATCTCCTGCTACACGACGAAGTGGAACCGGAGAAACGACGTCCGGCCATCGAAACGATTGCGCGCAACGCCAATTCGCAATGCCAGTTGATCAACGACCTGCTCGAAGTGTCGCGCATCATCACCGGGAAGTTGCGGCTCGAGTTTGTCGCGTGCGATCTGCAATCGGTTATCCAGGCAGCAGCGGTAAGCATTCGTCCTACCGCTGAAGCGAAAGGCATTCGGCTTCAGTTGGATCTTGATCCGGATGCGGGCGAAGTGTTTGGCGATCAGGAGCGTCTGCAACAGATTGTTTGGAACCTGTTGTCGAATGGGGTCAAATTCACGCAGAGCGGAGGATCGGTAAACGTCAGTCTTAAACGCATCAATTCCCATGTCGAGATAGTCGTGACGGATAGTGGTGTTGGTATTCCTTCGAATTTCCTGCCGCACGTGTTTGATCGTTTTCGGCAGGCTGATGGTTCGACCACGCGCACCTACGGCGGACTCGGTTTGGGCCTCGCGATCGTTAGACATCTCGTGGAATTACACGGCGGGACGGCGCGCGCCGAAAGCGCGGGTGAGGACCAGGGATCGACGTTCACCGTGCGTTTGCCGCTAATGGCTGCGGCCGAACAACATGTTGAACCTTCGCTTGCGACACCGGCGATTGCCGAGGCTACTCGCGATCGACAGTTGTCACTGCACGGACTGCGCGTGCTGATCGTAGATGACGAGGTCGACGCTCGCGCATTGCTCACTGCCATGCTGGAACGTTGCGGCGCGGAAGTGCACGCTGCGGGATCGGCCGGTGAAGGTCTCGAGTCGATTGAACGCTGGCGTCCGGACGTACTCGTCGCGGATATCGGCATGCCGATCGAGGATGGTTATGGCTTGATCAGGAAGGTGCGTGCGTTGCCGAAGGAGCGCGGCGGTCAAACGCCGGCGTTAGCGTTGACTGCGTACGCGAGAACTGAAGACCGCGTGCGCGCTATTTCCGAAGGTTACCAGCTTCACCTCGCGAAACCTGTCGATCGTGTTGAACTAGCGACGGTGGTCGCGAGTCTCGCCAATCGCGTCGCACAGGCCGACGCTAATTAGTTTTAATCCGTGTTCGAAAAACACGGATTAATCACAACCTGCGCGACTCTCATTCAATCCTACCCACTCATGTCCGTTGCGCGCGAGTAGCTCGTCGGCAGCGTCTGGTCCATCGGTGCCCGCAGTGTAATTTGGAAACTCGGGCGGTGACTGTTTCGCCCAGGCTTCGAGGATCGGCGTAATCAACCGCCACTGCGCTTCCGCTTCGTCCGCGCGAATGAAAAGCGTCGCATCTCCGCGCATCACGTCCAGCAACAACATTTCGTAAGCCGCCGGCGACTCGATGCCAAACTCGCGCTGGTAACAGAAATCCATGTGAACCGTGCTGGTGTGCATTTCGAATCCCGGTCGCTTGGCGCCAAAGGTAACCGTGATTCCCTCGTTCGGCTGAATGCGCATCGCCACGATGTTCGGATCGATCTCTTCTTTCGGTGTGCGAGCAAACAGCGCTTGCGGGGTGGGCTTGAAGTGCACCGCGATCTCCGTCAGGTTGCGAGCGAGACGTTTGCCGGTGCGTACATAGAACGGCACGCCAGACCATCGCCAGTTTGAAACACGAAACTCGACGGCCGCATACGTTTCGGTACTCGAACCTTTCTTCACGCCCTCTTCTTCGCCATAACCAGCGACTTTTTCGCCCTCGCCCTCTCCTGGTCCATACTGCCCGCGCACTGTTCGCTGCGCGACTTGTTCCGGCGTCATACGTCGAATCGATCGCAGCACCTGCACCTTCTCTTCTCTCACCGAGTCGGCGTCGAAGGCGACGGGCGGCTCCATCGCCGTCAGCGTTAACAGTTGCAGAAGATGATTCGCGACCATGTCGCGCAACGCGCCCGCTTCTTCGTAGTAGCCGGCGCGCGTGCCGACGCCGCCGGTCTCAGCCGCAGTAATCTCGACGTAATCGACGTAGTTGCGGTTCCAAACCGGCTCGAACATCGTGTTGCCGAAACGAAAGACGAGAATGTTTTGCACCGTGTCTTTGCCGAGATAGTGATCGATGCGATAGACCTGATGCTCCTGAAACACCTGTGAGATCGTCGCGTTCAAGGCGCGCGCCGATTCGAGGTCGCTGCCGAATGGTTTTTCGACGACGATGCGACTCCACAGTTCGTCTTCTTTCGCAAGACCAGCCTTGCCGAGAGCGTTGACGATCTCGTCGAACAATGGCGGCGGCGTTGCGAGATAAAACATACGATTCTTACTGCCACCGCTCACTGCCAGTTCTTCGAGACGTGTGTTGATTGTCTGAAACGTACGTTCGTCTTCGATCTCGCCGGCGGTGTAATGAATGCGCCGCGCGAAATCCTGCCACACGTGTTCGTCGAGCTCGTCGACCTTGTCGGAGTTTTCGAGCGCCTCTCGCACGAGCTTTCGATATTCGTCCTCCGACATCGCGTGTCGACCGACGCCGAGAATTCGCACCTGGTCGAGACAGCCCAAGCGGCAGAGATCGAACAACGCCGGCATCAATTTGCGCTTTGTCAGATCACCAGTCGCGCCAAAAATCACAACCACGCACGGATCGGCGTGCGGAAGTGCCGGCTGTTCCATTTTTCCGGGATCCGGGTCGATAAGTATTGCTGACATGAAGTTGGTTATCCTTAAGCCATGTTTCCCGCAAAGGCGCAAAGACGCAAAGAGAGACGCGGGGACGCGGAGATGCGGCGACGCGGAGATTTCGCCGTTGTCTCCGTGTCTCCGTGTCTCCGTGTCTCGTGTCCGTGTCTCTCTTTGCGCCTTTGCGGGAAATCTCTTTCACTTGTGACTCTTCTCGACGTGCCCGCCGAACTGTTTTCGCATGGCAGACAGTACTTTGTTCGCGAAATCTGCCTCGCCGCGCGAGGAGAAGCGCGCAAACAGTGCTGCGCTCAACACGGGAACCGGAGCGCCTTCCTCTATCGCGGCATCGATGGTCCAACGTCCTTCACCGGAATCCGCGACACGCCCTGAAAACCCATCCAGCGCCGGATTCTCAGTCAACGCAATCGCCGTCAAATCCAACAACCAAGAAGCAACCACACTGCCGCGCCGCCAAACCTCAGCAATGTCCGCGAGGTTGAAATCGTAACGATAATGTTCTGGGTGGCGCAGCGGCGTCGTTTCAGCGTCGGCAGCATGGTCCAACTTACCAACGTTCGCGTGATGCAATACGTTGAATCCTTCGGCGTACGCTGCCATCAAACCGTACTCAATTCCGTTATGGACCATCTTCACAAAATGCCCCGCTCCAGCTGCCCCACAATGCAAATAACCCTCACTGGCAGTGCTCGCATCAGTCGCTCGGCTGGGCGTGTCGGAGGGGGTTTCAGAAACAGAGCCTCGTCCCGGCGCAAGTGTTTTGAAGATCGGATCGAGCTTACGGACCACGTCGTTCTCGCCGCCGATCATCTGACAGTAACCGCGCTCGAGTCCCCACACGCCGCCACTCACGCCGACGTCGACGTAGTGAAGATTCCTGTTTTTCAACTCGACCGCGCGACGGATGTCGTCGATGTAGTGCGAGTTTCCGCCGTCGATCAAGATGTCGTCGGTCTCGAGCTTCGGCGCCAGTTCATTCATCGTGGCATCGACGAGCGCGGCCGGAATCATTAGCCACACCGCGCGCGGGCGATCCAACTTCGCAATGAAATCGTCCAGCGATTCCGAACCCGTCGCGCCTTCACCAGTGAGTTTCGCGATCGCTTCCACGTTGCGATCGTAAACAACGCACTGGTGCCCGCCGCGCAGGAGCCGTCGCACCATGTTGGCGCCCATGCGGCCGAGTCCAATCATTCCGATTTGCATTCCCGCACTCCTTCAACTTTTGTGGTCTTTGTGGTTAGTCTTATACCAGATTGAAGAACGTCAACCACAGTAAGGAGCATTTCAGATGAGATGTTTGGGCTTGCTTCTGTTCATAATTTTTACTGTTCCTGCGATGGCACAACGCGCACCGGCGATCCCGGCGGGCCGCGTCGTCGATCTCTCGCATGCCTTCGATGCGTCATCCGTGTATTGGCCGACCGCCGAGCCATTCAAACTGGAAACTGATTTCGAAGGTGTCACAGGCAAAGGTTATTTCTACTCCGCATACCGCTACTCGGCGGCGGAGCACGGCGGCACGCACCTCGACTCGCCCATCCACTTCGCAAAGGGCAGGCATACGGTCGATCAGATTCCTCTCGAACAGTTAATTGGAGCGGCTGTGGTGGTGGACGTTACGAAGCAGTGTGCCGGCAATCCCGATTACCAGGTGACGGTCGCCGACTTTCAGAATTGGGAACGCACAAACGGCCGCATCGCCACCGGCACAATCGTGTTGCTCCGTACTGGTTTCGGAAAACACTATCCCGATCGAAAGAAGTACCTGGGCACAGACGAACGCGGCGCCGAGGCAGTGCCAAAGCTTCACTTTCCCGGACTCGATCCGGAAGCCGCGCGTTGGCTGACGCAAAATCGATCGATCAAGGCGATCGGCCTGGATACGGCGAGCATCGATTACGGCCAGTCAACGTTATTCGAAAGCCACCGGATATTGTTCGACAAAAACATTCCGGCGTTTGAAAACGTCGCGAATCTCGCTCAACTACCCGTAAAAGATTTTTCGGTGATTGCTTTACCGATGAAGATCAAAGGCGGCAGTGGTGGTCCATTGAGGATCGTCGCGGTAATACATTAAACAGCCGCAGGCACGACTTGTTTGTGCTCGACCAGCAGCTCTTCAAAAGCCGTGGGGCTCAGCGCTTTGCTGAATAGAAAACCCTGAAGCACGTCGCAGTCCAGTGAACTCAGATACTGAAGCTGCTCCTGCGTCTCAACACCTTCGGCGACGACGATGAGATCCAGCGCATGGCCCAACGTGATGATCGCGCGCACGATCGCGGTGTCGTGCGGATCCTTACAAACGTCAGCCACGAACGACTTATCGATCTTCAACGTGTCGATCGGAAAACGTTTCAGGTAGTTGAGAGACGAGTAACCGGTGCCGAAGTCGTCAATCGCGACCTTGATGCCCATCAACTTCAATTCATGAAGCTTCTCGATCGCCTGCTCCGGATCCTTCATTATCGAACTCTCGGTGAGTTCGAGCTCCAACCAACGCGGATCGAGGTTTGTCTCCTGCAATATCGCTGCGACCGACGAAATGAATGCTGGCTGTTGGAATTGCCGGGCAGAAAAATTGACCGACAACCTCATCGGCGCAAGTCCCGCATCCTGCCACGACATGCTTTGCGCGCATGCAGTTCGAAGGATCCAATCGCCAAGCTGGATGATCAGTCCGCTGTCTTCGGCAAGCGAGATGAATTCAATCGGGTACAGCAGCCCGAGACTCGGATGCTGCCAGCGCACGAGCGCCTCCATGCCCACTAGCTGAAAAGTGCGCGTATCGACCTGCGGTTGATAGTGAACGACGAATTCGTTTCGATCGAGCGCGCCTCGCAGGTTGCTTTCGAGCACCAGTTGTTTGAGCGCGCGAGTCGTGCCGCCCGCGGTGTAAAACTGATAACTGCTTCCGCCCTGCTCCTTCGCGCGGTCCAAAGCGGCGCCTGCGTTTTTTAACAGACTTGCCGTGTCGCGGCCGTCCTGAGGATAAACGGCAATCCCGATACTGCTTCTAACAAACACCTCCTGATCGTCAAACAGGTACGCCTGATCGAGTGCCTCCTTGATCGCGCGCGCAACATTCGCCGCATCCTGCGCGCGCGGCACGTGCGTCAGCAGAATCGCAAACTCGTCGCCGCCGAAGCGCGCGACGGTATCGCTTTCACGGACGCAGCTCGTCAATCGTTGAGCGACTGACTGCAAGAGTCGATCACCGGCGGTGTACCCAAGCGAGTCGTTGACCGTTTTGAATCTATCGAGGTTGAGCAGCAGCACCGCCTGCATCTGATCGTTGCGGCGAGACATCGCGATCGCCTGCTTGAGGCGATCTTTGAAGAGAACCTGGTTCGGTAGATCGGTGAGCGCGTCGTGATAGGCCAGGTGATTGAGTTTTTCCTGTGTCTGTTTGTTCTGCGAGAGATCGACGACGAAACATGCGATCTCTTCTTCATAGAGCGCGGCGCCGAACAACACCGGAACGAGACTGCCATCACGGCGGACGAGATTTTTCTCGAAGGGCGCGCAGGCGCCGAAGGCCATCAGCTTTTCGAACGCCTCGTCGTCAAGGCGACGGTCTTCCGGGGCGGCGAGATCGTGAATCCGTGGGGGAAGATCGGCGCGCGCATAGCCGAGTGTGTGCAGGAAACTCTCGTCCACGTCGAGAATCTTGCCTGCCAAATCGACGAACAGAATGCCGATGAGATTTGTAGCGACGAGTCGTCGCAGTCCTGCGTCGAGCCTATTAATCATGGGTTTGCCTATTTGTGATGAGGTGTGAGAAGGGCAAACCAAGACTAACACAGATCAAAGCCGAATTTCACAACTAATTTTTGCTTTGATCCGGGGTCTTGTTGGGTCGCGCAGGCATCTTCTCGTGCAAATACCGCGTCATCGTCGCCAGCAGGTGGCGCTGCGTACCCGGTCCTTCCGCGATCGAGTGTGAACGATTCGGATACGACATCATCGAAAATTGCTTGTTCCCCGCGATGAGCGCATTGATCAGCGCCTCGGTGCCCTGGTAGTGGACGTTATCGTCGCCGGTGCCGTGAATCAGCATCAGGTTTCCCTTTAGCTGGTTCGCGAAAGTGATCGGCGAGCTCTGTTTCCACTCGTCAGCGTGATCTTTAGGTAATCCGCCGTAGCGTTCCTGGTAAATCGTGTCGTAGTAGCGGAGATCCGGGACAGGCGCGACTGAAATACCAGTTGCGTAAACGTCCGGATACCGAAACATCGCGTTCAGCGTCGACGAGCCGCCACCGCTCCAGCCCCAAATGCCAATCCGCGACGGATCGACAAACGGCCATTTCGCAATCGCGCGTGCGGCGTTGGCTTGATCGGCCGAACTAACGAGGCCCATCTTGCGATAAACAATCTTGCGCCAAGCTCGTCCACGCGGCGCCGGTGTGCCGCGGTTATCAACGCTGGCGACGATGTAACCCTGCTGCGCCAGCATCCGATGCCACAGACCGTTGCGGCCGCCCCAACTATCCAGCACCGTCTGGCCCCACGGCTCGCCGTACACGTAGAAGAGCACCGGATAACGTTTCTGCGGATCGAAGTCGGGTGGCTTGATCATCCAGCCGTCGAGCTGCACACCCTCGCCGGCGTCGACTTTAAAAAACTCCAGCGGCGTCTGTTTCAACTTCGCAACTCGATCCTGTAATTCCTTGTTGTCGATCAGCGTACGCGCGAGCGTGTGTTCCGGCAGACGCACGACTTCGGTGATTGGAACGCGGTTGAACGTCGAGTGAAAGTGAATCGCGAAGTTGCCGCGCGGCGACATGTTGTACGAATGCATGCCCGGCGTTGTCGCCGGCGTCAGCCGTTCTTCTTTGCCGCCGCCGTCGATGCGCACGCGGTAGAGATAACGCTGCGTTGCATTGTCGGGTGAAGCGAGAAAGTAGACATACCCGTTTGTTGTGTCGACTCGTTCGACAGTGATCACGTCATACTTGCCGGGCGTGATCGTATAAACGTCGCGGCCATCGCGCGAAACGGAGTAGAGGTGGCGCCAACCGTCGCGCTCGCTGGCCCACAAAAAACGTTTGCCGCCGTCGATCCATTCCACGTCGCCGCGCGCGATTCCGGTCTTGTCCCAATCGATGTCGCCCCACGCGATGTCCACCCACGCATCATCTTTTTCCACCAGCACAGTGCGTACTTTGCCCGTACGAACATCGCCAAGCATGAGGGTGTTCGTATCCTGGCGGCGGTTGAGTTGTTGAATGACCACCTCGTCGGAACTCGCGGCCCATTCCATGCGCGGGAGATAGTTGTTGCGCGCATCGCCAGGGACTTCCATCCACTTCGTCGCGCCGCCATTCGCGTTCACGACGCCGACGCGCGCCGCGGAGTTCATCTCGCCGGCTTTCGGATAGGGAAACGTTTGGGTGACCGGATAAAGACCTGACGTGTTATCAATGAGCGTCATCTCCTTCACGCCTTCGGAGTTTAGCTGCCAGTAAGCGATCTGTTTACTGTCAGGGCTCCAGCGAAAACCGTCGCGACAGAAAAGTTCTTCTTCGTAGACCCAATCGAATGTGCCGTTGACGATGTAACGTGAACCGTCCGTCGTGATCTTCGTGATCTTCCCAGCGCCGTCGAGGTTCTCGACGTAGATGTTGTTTTCGCGAACGTAACCGACGCGCTGTCCGTCCGGCGAGAACTTCGCAAACATCAACGTCGCCGGCTTTGCATCCGTGCCGCCGATTTTGCGCAGATTGTTGGCGGTCAGATCGAGGACCCAGTAGTCGCCGCGTGTGTTGCTGCGCCAGACTCGGGCGGTGTTCGTAAAAACCAGCAGTTTCTGTTCATCGCTCGTCAGGAAAAACTCTTCGACTGCGAGCGGATCTGTTGCGCCTTGCGGAATCAGTTTCTCGGCAGCGACTTTTACCGATCGTTCACCCGTCGCTGCGTCGTAACGGACGATGTCGACGAAGTTTTTCTTTGTCGGCGACGGCTCGAGCGCGAGATAACCGCTGCCGTTTGCCTGCCACCACACTGGACCAAGCGACTTGCTGCGGTAGGTGAACAGCGAGTCAACCGTCAACACCGACGGATCGACTTGCGCGAGTACCGGAACGAGGAGCAGAAGAATGACTGGAATGGTTAGAAATCTTCGTCTCATGATTACCTCTTTTCGTATTTCGGCTCCGCAAACTCTGCGTCTCTCTGCGGCCCTCTGCGTTAAATGTTGCTCACGAATCATTAAACACAGAGGACAGTGAGTTACGCTGAGATCGCTGAGAAAACCCAGAAAGCTGCACGAGTCACCGCGTCCCCGCGTCTCCCCGTCCCAAACCGTCGTCCAAAGCGCTCAATCTGTATAGTTCGGTGGCCGTCCAACGAGGCTGGCGATTGCCGCAATTATCTCAGCCTGCTCGATCGGTTTTGCCATGTGCTTATGATAACCCGCGGCCAGCGCACGTTCACGGTCCTTGCGCGAGGCATAACCCGTGAGCGCAATTGCCGGAGTTGTTCCGCCCTTCTCGTTCGGCAGCGAGCGCAGCTTGCGAATCAGTTCGTATCCGTCTTCGTCCGGCATCCCGATGTCGCTGATCAGAACGTCGGGCACTTGCTGTGAAAACACTTCAAGCGCCTCTGCAGCCGATTTCGTCGATGTCACGATCGCTCCATAACGCTTCAACATCGTGCCCAGCAACTTGCGCGAATCGTCGTCGTCTTCGACCAGCAGTATGTGAAGACCATCGAGCCTGACTCGATCGCTGCGACCGCGACGCCGCTCGACTTCGCGCCGTCGCTCTTCTGCCCGCGCCGGATCCCTACGCTCCTGCGCCAACGGTAGATCGACCGTAAATGTCGAACCCTTTTCAAGACCTTCGCTTTCCGCTTCAATCGTTCCGCCGTGCAACTCTACGAGGTGACGAACGACGGCGAGGCCCAGGCCGAGTCCGCCCTGCCTGCGGGAGATCGACGCCTCCGCCTGGCGGAAACGATCGAAAACGTACGGTAGAAACGCTTCCGAAATTCCTTCGCCCGTATCGCTGACCGTTAAACGCGCGGTCGACTCAACGCAGTAAAGACTGATGTTTACGCTGCCGCCGCGCGGAGTGAACTTGATCGCGTTTGAAAGCAGGTTCCAAATCACTTGTCGCAGACGGTTTGGATCGCCTTTTACTAGACACTCGTTTGAGATGAACTCCCTGCGAAGCTGGATGTCTTTGACGTCGGCTGTCGGGCGCAACGCGTCGACAGCACCTTCGATAATGGGTGTCAGGTTCAGTGGATTCAGATCGAGACGCAGGTTTCCGGTGATGATGCGTGAGACATCGAGAAGATCGTCGATCAGACGAGCCTGCGCACGCGCGTTCCGTTCGATTGTCTCGAGCGCGCGCGTCGCATTTGCGCCTTCGACTTCGCCGTTTCGGATCATTGACGCCCATCCGAGAATCGACGTCAGCGGTGTGCGCAGTTCGTGAGAAAGGGTGGCGAGAAACTCGTCTTTCAGCCGGTCGGCTTCTTCAGCGTGCCTGCGTGCGTCGCGTTCGCGGACCAGCGACGCCGCTCGCTCCTCTTCTGACTTCTCGCGCGCAGTCACATCGAGTACCAGCGACAGCACAGAAACCAGTTTTCCGCGATCGTCACGGAGCACGGAGTTGTACCACTCGCAAAACAGGACTGACCCGTCGCGGGTATAGTTGCGGTTGCGCAAAATGCCATGGACTTCAACGCCCTCGCGTTGGCGGTTCGTCACAAGGGCTACGGCGTCGACGTCGTCGGCAAACACAAACTGCCACTCGTTTACGTGTTTTCCGATCACGTCGTCAGCTTTCCAGCCGAACAGCCGTTCGGCAGACTTGGACCAACGCGAAACGCGAAAGTCGCTGTCCCATTCGATCACTGCCAACGGTGAACTTTCTACGTGAAACGCGAGTTGCCGGTAAGCAGATTGAACGGCTTCCTCGGCCTGCTTGCGGGCGGTGATGTCGGTGATGATCGCGATCCCGCCGGAGATGTTGTTTGCTTCGTCGACGAGTGGCGAGTAACGACACTCGAAAGCGCCGGATTCGGTACGTCCGTATGGGTGGTTTTGACAGACTGCGTCTTTGCCTGCCAGCGCTTCGAGCAAGGAACCTTCGTGGCCTTCGTGGAGGAACGGGAAGACTTCGACGACGCTCTTGCCGAGGACTTCATCGCGACCCTGACCCGTAATCCGTTGCATCGCGCGGTTCCACGCGATGAGCCGCAATTCGCGGTCGAACGCGAAGATGCCATCGACGCTGGCGTCGATAAGACGGCTTAACAGAAATGGGGAAACACTTTCCAAAGCCAGGGGAACAAGCTCACAGAATAGATTTGCGCAGGTTCAAAACGGGAGGAGATTGTCTGCGCCTATACTCTGTGTAATCTCTGGCTCACTTCCCTGTCAATAGAATTGGTTCGGTAGGTACTCAGTTATTCCCTTTAATCCGTGTTTTTACGTATCTCGCGCTCACTTTCCCGTCAAGAGCATTAGCCCGGTGGCGTCGCGGACGAGAACGTTTGAGCCGAGCAGCACGGGCATTGCCCAGGTCGAGGCTTCAGCGACGTCGTAACGCCGTTCCTCATCAAAAGCCGGGGTGTTGCGCTTGACCACGATAAGGTCGGCCCCGTTGGTCAAAAAGACCACGTGTTGCGGCGTCAGAAGAATCGACGCATGCTCGCCTGCGCGCCCTTCGGTCGCCCACTTCAACGCACCGGTCTTCGCGTCGACAGCCACGAACTGCCCTTTCTTCTTCGAAGAGTGACCATAAATCAAGCCATCCCCAAACACCGGCGAACTCATGTACATGGCCACATCCGGGTTTTTCCAAACCTCGGTCGCCTGCCATTTACCACCGGTTTGCGCGAGTGAATAAGCGTGAGTACCGGCGCGGGTACCGGAGACGACGAGATGCGTGCCGGTCCAGAGCGGCGTGGCGATGTTCTCGTGCCATTCGTCAGGAAACGGCACGGACCACAACTCTTTACCGCTCTTCGCGTCGACGCCAACGATCGATCCCTGCGTCATCGTCACGAGATGCCGTGAGCCGCCGGCGTCGATCACTACCGGCGAGGCGTAGCCCGGACCGAGTCCACGCCACTCCCATTCGGTCGCTCCCGTCGCAGGATTCAGCGCGAGAATCTGCCCGCCATGAATGTCGCTGCCGACCTGAATCACGATTCGTCCATCAACAGCAATCGGTGAAGCAGCCGTGCCGCAAAACATCTTGCTGGTATCAATCGATTTCGAGAAGTCGCGGCTCCACAGCGGGCGTCCGGTCGCTGTGTCCCACGCGTTGAGAACGGCGGTGACGCCAAGCGTGAACAGGCGATTGCCAACGACGAGCGGCGTCGAGTTTGGACCTTTCGCCATCTCAACCGCGTACTGGTTTTTCTTGAAAGTGGCCTGGTACTTCTGCTCCCACATCACCTTGCCGTCGGCAAGATTGATTGCGGAGATGATCTCTTCCGGGTCGCGTCGACTGTGAACAAACACGCGGCCAGCGGCGACAACCGGCGACGAATAACCTTCGCCAACCTCTACACGCCATGCGCGGGCGAAAGTCTCGGGCCACTTGGCGGGCACGTTCTTGCCGGTAACCGATCCATCGCGCGCCGGGCCGCGCCACTGGGTCCATTCCTGGGCATTGATCGTTATTGTTGCTGTAAGGCCCAATGTAAGAACGGGGAACGCCAGTAATATTTTCTTCATGGCGCGGATGATAAATCAGAGGGTGATATCATCCAAACGGTTATGCGACGACGAGCGACAAAGGTCCTAAAAATCACGATCGTCGTGCTGGTGCTGGTAATTGCCGTCACCGCGCTCAGGATCTATACCTACAGCGACAACTCGTCTGATACGCAGGCTGACGCGGCGGTGGTGCTCGGCGCTGCCGTTTGGAGCCAGGGCGTGTCACCCGTCTTCCGGGAGCGCATCAACCACGCGATCGATCTTTACCGTCGCGGGCGTGTTCACAAGATCATCTTTACGGGCGGCCAGGGAAACCGGAACGAGCCAACCGAAGCCGCCGCGGCTCGTAATTACGCCGTCGGCAATGGCATCTCCCCCAGCGACATTCTCATCGAACAGAAGTCGCATACGACTTACGAGAACCTGGTCAACGCGAAGCAACTCGCAGATACGCATGGGTTAAAGAGAGTTTTAATCGTCAGCGATCCCATGCACATGAAACGGGCCATCGCAATGGCCCACGACGTCGGACTCGATGCTTATCCATCGCCGACGCTGACCACACGTTACACAGGCTTTCGCAGCCAGGGTGAAGAACTCGCACGCGAGACTTTTTACTATCTCGGCTACTGCGTCCAAAGTTTTTTCAACTTACCATCGTGATCTGACGGTGCCAATGAAGGCTCTTAACCTAAAACAGGTTTCTTGGTTCGAAGCGGCTTCGCCGCCTGGAACTTATTTCGCTCCGGCTCCGCCGCCGGATGTGCGGCGAGGCTTGCCTCGCCGGCATCGCTTACTGAATTTGGGGCTGTGCCCGTCGTTCGGCCTTTGGCCCAAACGAGGGCAGAGCCCGAACCGTGGGCATAGCCCAACCACTTTCGATATCTCGCTGGCGAGGCAAGCCTCGCCACACATCAGGCGGCAGAGCCGTTAAGAGTAATGAGGTACGTGCTCGGAATCATCATCGTCGCGGCTCTGCTGACAGCGATGTCGTGTTCCTCTAATCGCGCCAACAACCGTCCGCCTGCGGCGGTTGCGGAAACGCGCGTCTTCACCGATAGTGATTTCGATCGTCACGTCGCGGATCTAAAGAAGCGACTTCCCTCGAAAGACTTCTCCATCGTGGTCCAACGTCCGTTTGTCGTGATTGGCGACGAACCGGAATACTTCGTCAAAGATTGGGCTGAAGGGACCGTTAAGTGGACGGTTGACAAACTGAAGCAGGACTTCTTTACCGAAGATCCAAAAGAGATTATCGATATCTGGCTCTTCAAAGATGCCAAATCGTATAAGAAACACGCCCTCCAGCTCTTCAACGATACTCCGTCAACGCCCTACGGTTATTACTCGCGCCACAACAAAGCGCTGGTGATGAACATATCAACCGGTGGCGGCACCCTCGTCCATGAAATAGTTCATCCGTTTATCGAAGCAAACTTTCCGAAGGCTCCGCCGTGGCTCAACGAGGGTCTCGGTTCTTTGTACGAACAGTGTGGCGAAAAGGAAGGTCGCATTCACGGTTACGTCAACTGGCGTTTGCCGGGTCTGCAGACGGCGATCAAAGCCGACGAGACCGTGTCGTTCAAGAAGTTAATGGAGATGGACTTCAACGATTTTTATAGTGAAGCAACGGGTGTGAATTACGCACAGTCACGTTACCTCTTGTACTACCTGCAAGAGCAAGGTTTGCTCGTCAAGTTCTACAAACAATTTCACGCCGACCGGAAAACGGATCCCAGCGGCTACGAAACTCTCAAGTCAGTGCTGGGCGAAACAGACATGCACCAGTTCCAGCGCAAATGGGAGAAGTACGTTCTCGACCTTTCTCAGGATTTCTCGTTGACGCTCACGAATTAGATCACGTCCGCGAAACTCTTTCGCGTGCGGGCAAACCACCAGTAACCAAACAAACAGACCACGGCAGCGACGAGGGTGAAGTAGGCAAGCCCACGCCAATCAGGCGCTCCGCCGTCGAGAAAGATCCGGCGGTAGCTTCGCACCAACGGCGTAAACGGATTGATGTTTATCAGTAGACGAAAACGATCGGGGACGATCGACTCGGGATAAATGATCGGCGTCAAGTACATCCACGCCATTAGCAGCAACGTGATCCCCTGCGCGATGTCGCGCAGAAACACCCCAAGTGAAGCAATCAGCCACGCCACGCCTAGAGCAAACAACAGCTGCGGCATCAAGAGCACCGGCAGCCACAGTGTCGTCAAATGCAACTCCCGCTGGATCGCGAGCGTTGCAATCAACAACCCGACCGTCGCGAACAACTGGTTGCCCAGCGCCGCAAAAACCTGCGCCGCCGGTAACGTCTCGAGCGGGAACACGACACGTTTGACGAGGTTCGCATGAATGATGATCGTGTTCGCCGATTGCTGCACCGACTCCTGAAACATGGACCAGGGCAACAGACCGCAAAAAAGATACAACGCGTAGTCCCAATGTGAATCACTGGCGCCGAAACGCGCGCCAAAGATGCCCGCGAAGATGAAGGTGAAGATCGCGATCATTACGATGGGCGTCAGCACCGCCCAGGCAATGCCCAGCGCCGAGCCTTTGTATCGACCGAGAAGTTCTCGTTTCGCGAATGTGTAGATCAGTTCTGCGTACATTGAAAGTAACGGCCGGGTCATTGGTCATATATCATTTGACATTTCTCATTTGTTATTTGCTTGCTGCACGTCGACCCAAAAAATCAACGGACGCCTCCTTAAAAAATGACAAATGAGAAATGTCAAATGAAATATGACCAATGATTCTGAGCCTTTCGACTTATGTAACACGGATTAACGAATCTCACCAAATCCACGCCAACTGTTCTTGTTGTGCCAAGTGATGGTCACGTTTGTCGCCCCCAGCTCGCGCCACCACGTTTCAAACTCTTCGCGAGGAATGTAGAACGCAGTCGGCGCAACCAGGTGATCGAACACAATCAAATGTTGCTCGCGCCAACTGAACGGCGCGATCGCAATCAGGTAGTCGTTATAAAAAAGATACTGACCCAGCGTCGAACCGCGACGGTTTAGTGGTCCATAGATCAACTTCGTCGCCAGAAAAATTCCGGCCGCGGGAATCTTCGACAGTTGCAACAACGCGCGCTGGTCGATACGCGACGTGATCTTCTCGCGTACCGGATTCACCAAACGGACAATCCACTCGTTGTTCTCAGCCCCGTAAATCCACGCCGACACATGCCCGCCGGGCACGACCTTTGAAGCCAGCGAAAAGAACCCCTGCCGCGGATTAGGAAGATGATGAAGGACACCAACCGAAAACGCGTAATCAAACTTTCGCGCCAACGGCAACCGGTAAATGTCTGCTTGAATGACGTGCGCGTTGGGAAGCGAACGCGTGGCGGCATACGCCGTCTCCACCGCCTCGCTCAGATCGATACCGATAACTTCACGCGCGCCCCACTGCGCTGCAAGTTGCGTGTGACGTCCTTTGCCACAACCGCCTTCGAGCACCACCTTGTCGCGGAAAAACTCCGGCGTAACGGGCGCGATCCAGCCGAGGAACTGTTCCGCGTAACGCTCGTCTTTCTCGGTAAAGTGCTGCCACTGCCAACCGAAGTTCTCAGCGGTCGCCTGCTTGTCTTGCTCCACCGCAGCGAGTTCAGCGAAACGCGGAATGCCGCGTGTGATCGGAAACGAGGAAACACACGCGCTGCAACGCAGTTCGCCTTCGATGATCTCCGCACGCTCAGCACGTGAGACAGAAAGAATCAGCGATGCATTGGACGATCCGGCGCAGGCCGGACACACCAGGTACGAGACTAGTTTCTCTTTCAACCGCTAGATGCTAACACGGATTAATTACATTCGCGGGTGGTATGAGTGGTGAGTATGCCGAAGCGTGACTGGTACTCTTCAGAATTCACAAACGAGCAGACCATCGAGCGTGCAGCAGCGGGGTCACGTGGCGATTTGTTCTTCAGTAAGCCGATCCAATTGGTGAAACCGGTTTCATCCGGATCGCGTCTGAGGAAAGCGAAATAGTTGAACGTCACTAGCGTTTGATTGTAAAGCGCGTCAGCAATACCGGCCTGCGTCGCCAGTTGGGTGAGAACTGCGGCACGGCCCGTATTCGGATCTTCAAGCAACGCTATCAACGCGTCTTTGTCCGCAGCAAGATCGACTCCGGTGTTCTGCATAACGGTCGCGAGAATCGCGTCGACAAACTCCGCGGGCTTCATCGTCGTCGGATACTTACGTTTGAATTCGGGACGTTGCGCAAACGCAGCCGCGAGCGCGTTGCGTGCGCGATCCGGGCCCTCGCTGTCGTTCACGAGCAATGCGCGGTCACTCTCGAATTCAGTTAGTTTCGGACGACGGCCAAGCGACGAAAGATAGAGACTGTTAAGAAACAGCGCGCTCGACGGCAACTCGCTGGCGAGCAAACTCGTTGAGATGTCGAGTCGCGTCGTGCGCAAACATTCAGCCTTTGTTCCGCATTGCAGAAGCTGCGTCGTCAGTTTTTCGATCGCCGAGGGATCTGCCGCCCGGCCCGTCATGTCAGCAAAGTGCTGGGTAACGAAGAAACGTGCATCGTCAACCGGATTCGCGATCGGCGTTGCGACTGCCGGGTCGATCGTGATCGCGCCCGGCACAAACGCCATTTCACCCGAGTTTGATTGCAAACGGATCGTGTAATCACCAAAGGGCGTGTTCGGCGCGACTTGCACCTCGATACTGATCACCGGGAAGGGCGCGTTCATTTGTTCGCGAACCAGGGTCGCCGGATCGACGGTGAAATATGGCGAGTTGACGAGGATGCTAGTGCCTGGCACCTGGTCCACGCCTTCGCCGCCGAGAAAAATCTTGACACGCTTGCCCGGTTCGAGCGGGAGCGGCACAGTCGAGAGTTCTGAGTTCAGGCCAATTGCTTTTGGACTGAGAGCAGAAACCTGCGGAGGCACGAGGTGATAGTTCAGTGAACTAAAGTCATCAGCTTTCACCGTCACGCGGTTTGAAACTTCGAAACTTCGAAACCGCGCGCCAAGCGGAACACCTTCTTCGGTGTGTGGCGAGACCATCACGCGATACTGTCCCGCCGCCAATCCTTCGAGACGATAACTGCCGTCGTCCGCTGAGACGTCACTGGCGACGACCCTTCCGGTCGTGATGCTTTCGGCCCAGACGTTTACGCCGGCCAACGGTACGAGTGCGCCGGGAGTGCGGTTGTCGGCGAGTTTGCCTTCGATACGGCCGAGGCGCTGCTTTGGTCCATACAGGCTGCGAATCTTTTGCCGGTCGTCTTCGCTCAACGTGCGTTCGGTCAACGCAGGCATGCCGAAAGTGCCATTGAACGCCTGCCGTCCCAACATCGTCGAACCAATCACCGCCGAGTGATCGAGACCAAGGAGATGTCCGATCTCATGCGTGAGCGTGGCTTCGAGATCGTAAGTGCCGGCAGTGCCGTCGGTCGAGAATTGTATTTCGGCTCCATCGTCAGTGCGTGGACGAGGATTGATGCTGACGTCAGCCTCGGCAATGGTTCCGGTTTCAGGATCGTAGAAGACGCGCGTGCGTCCGGAAGTCGTGTCGGAATTGAACGCTTCGTTTTCGATTGTGTCGGCGATCGTAATCAAACTGATGCCGTCGCCTGCGTCAGCGGGACTGATTGACGATGCCGCCGACCACACGACGATGAAGGTGATGTTCGCGAGAGTAGACCACCGACCGAGTGCGCGACGCGCAGCGCCAATGACGTCGCTGTCCGGCTTGATATGCGCGCCTGGAGCCATGAGCGAGGTCGAAAAAGCAACTTCGATTGTCTTCCTGGGCCACTTAATGCGACGTGAAGTTGGAGCAGCGGGTTCGACTAGTTCAGAAGAGTCGCGGATCTCCAGTCTGCCACCGCCGGGATTCCACCGAAGCCTCCTCCCACAGGAGGAGTACCTCCTGGGCCAAGGCCCAGAAACAATGCCGCACTCGCTACTATAGCGACAAGAGACTGCATTAGTGTTTCCTGGCGAGGACTGACCAGTTAATCGAGCACCGTAGGACCGTTGTGGCTGGGGGGCCGGCAACGGGCGCATAGTAGCACGCCTTGACGGCGAAAGTCGCCAAATTCCGTGTTGTTTCGTATTACAAGGGGGACACGGATCTTGGCCAGATCAGTTGATTGTTATCCGCGGAGCTGTGGCTGCCGGCCGGCTGGCCGTTGTGACCCCGTTCTTGGAAATGGTCACTACAACAGGCACATCTCCCGCTCCGGCCAACGATGCCGGTAGCGTGAAGTTAATGATGTCGAAACCGGGCATTTGGAGATTCGGCTGGACCGCAAGGATAGCGCCGCCCGTAATTGCGGTTGTTCCAATGGTCACTGTGACATCAGCCGGGATAGCGCCCCGAACACCCGTCACGCTTAATTCGATAACTGTGGGAACGGTGGCGCCGCTCGCGTCGGTTGACGTGACGCTGAATGGCTCGCCAATGCACCCCATGGGAAGAGGATTGGTAACGTTGCAGGCGCCTGCACGCCCACCGGCATCGCCGGTAGTTGTGAAAATATCGGGTTGAACCGCGATGATATTAATCAACCCGCGGAAAATCGTATCCGTATTGGCGCCCGCATCGAGCAGGTTGATGACGACGTTACGAAGACCGGTGGCTGTCGCAATCGGCACGACGAAATTGATCTGTTTGTCGGCATTGCGGACGAAATACAGTCCCGCCGCATAACCGTCAACCGAAAGTGAAACGCCGTTTAGTTCTATCGGCAGTGCCGGACTGCGTTTTGTTTCGGATCCGCTACCGGCCGAAGCGTCTGCCGGCGCCAGTGCGACGGTGGAACGAACAATCGTCAACGATCCGGGAGCAACAGCGAAGGGCTGACCCGGAACAGGACTTGGCGTGGGCGTCGGACTCGGAGTCGGACTTGGAAGTGGCGTGGCTGCGGTAACCGGCATGTTACTGGCGCCCGTGAAGAACGACAGTACTGCTGCTGAACTCGCAGTCACGATCGGGCTCAAGTTGTAAAAGAGCTCGCGTGACAAATCTGCGTTGCCGCCACCAGCCTCAACACCGTCGAGCAATAACGCGATGCGTTTGCGCGACTCACTCACGACGAAATTCGAGCCGCGGAACGGCGGTCCAAGCGGCGTGTTCGTAATCCTGATGAGCGAGGCTGTCGCCGGCGCGGGAATAGCACTCAAAAACATCTGCGGGCCACGGCCTGGATTCAGTCCGGTCGCATCTTCCGCGATCGGCGGAAAAGTTCCATCCGGACGGAAGTTCAGCGCAGAACCAAAGATCAGACTCGAAGGATTGAGCGAAACGTCGTAGTCGGTGAACGTCGGAAAGCGGCCGATGTCCGCCAGTGCTGTCGCACGAGGTCCGATCTCAACGAACGTGTCGCTGGCGACCGTGTAGACAAAAGTACCCAGGAAGCCACTCGTCGCGGCCGCGCCTGATTTTGGATCTGTGGCGCGCGACTCGAAAGCGATGAATGCTCCGTTGCGGCTCATACGTCTGCCGGCACTAAAAGCATTCGTGTTAGCCGTTCCATTTTGCGTGCGCGTAACCTGGCGAATGTTGCCAATCGATGAGCCGTTAAAGTTTGCGATAAAAATCTCGGCATTTCCGTCGGCATTGTTGGAGGCAAGGTCCGCGCTCGACACGAAAGACACTACGGATCCATCGGCAGACAGATTGGGGTTACTCGTAAATGTGAATCCTATACCGGGTGCTGCGTCCGCTGTGTTGGTCGCCTGAGTAAAGCTACTACCACCGACGTCGAAGAAAAACAGTTCCGGGTTCCCGTCGTTGTTGCCCGTACCTCCACCGGGATTACGAGTGGAGATAAAAGCGATAATCGTGCCGTTCTCGGTAATTGTCGGCTCGCGATTGTCATCCGCGTAGAACGGCGAAATCGGAAGCCCGTTATCGTCCACTCCACCCGGCGTGGGTAAACGTGAAGCCGGAGTATTAGTAATGCGAGTGAACGTGCCACCAATCGACAGATCGTTCAACGGGAGATCCGCGCCTAGTGTCAGATCGACGTCCGCGACAGCGGGTATCCGATAGATCCAGATTTCGGTGTTTGCGTCCTGTCCCAGCGTGCCTTCAGTGCCGTTGAAGTTCTCCGGGTCGGGTGCGTTGGAACTAAAAACTATCACGTAGGAACGTAAACCGCCGACCAATGCCGGCGCCAGAGTAATCATCGGAGATTTATTGTCGATCTCGATCTTCACCTGCGAGAGATCCGCAGGAGTGGGAGCTGGCGTTGGCGTCGGACTCGGCGTTGGCGTTGGGCTTGGATTTGGTGTTGGTGTTGGAGTCGGTGACGGCGGTGGATTTGGAACGTGCCGGGTATTTGTGATCTGAAAAATGCGTCGCTGTGCGTAGTCGAGTAAAAAGATCTCGCGATTACCGTCAGCGTTGTTTTTGGTGTCTTTCCCTTGGGTTGCAATGTCGCCGTTGGAAACGAAAACAACGAAACGCCCATTAGCACTCATGTCGCCGAGGGCGGTAGTGAAAGCAACGTTCGGGTTCGAGGTGATTTGAACGAGGAAAGGGTCAGGGGTTGCGCTCGGCGTCTGGGCCGAGACAGAGGCGTGTGAACCCCCAACGAGCACAAACAGTAAGCTTGCGCACAGTAACCAAAAAGATTGCTTCACGAAGTCCTCCGCAATAAAGACGCGAATCCGAGTAGATTTAGATGCCATCGGGGAGCTGAGCAGCGTCACACGCAGGTGAAAGTATTATTGCCGCACCGGCGATAAAGAACGGCCATTTTAAGCAGAACCCTTCCAGACCGCAAGCACGCCCCAGCTTGTTCTTAGTACTTTGTTCTTTGTACTTTGTGAATTATCACAAAGAACCAGGTACAAAGCACAAACTTCCAGTTTCCCGTTATCCTTAGACCGTCTGGCGGCATTTTCGTTGGCCTCCACCGGGGCAACTTACAAAAACACGGATCTCACCTGATACAATCCACGCCGTGTCCAAAAGAGCGCTGATTACCGGAATCACCGGACAGGACGGGAGCTACCTCGCCGAATACCTGTTGGGCCTCGGCTACGAAGTGCACGGGCTTGTGCGGCGGGTCGCGCTCGAAGCACCAGACACACGCTTCAGCCGTATCAGCCACCTGGTCGAACGCGTGAAGCTGCACGCCGCAAGTCTCGAGAGTTATCCGAGCATTTTCCATGTATTGAGCCAGCACGAATTCGACGAGTGTTACCACCTGGCGGCGCAAAGTTTCGTCGCGGAAAGCTTCGCCGACGGCTTCTCCACGATGAATATGAACATCAACGGCACGCACTACGTTCTGGCCGCATTGCGTGAATCGCAACCGAAGTGCCGTTTCTACTTCGCCGGTTCCAGCGAGATGTTTGGCAACGTCGACGAAGTGCCGCAAAAAGAGACGACTCCGTTTCAACCTCGCAGTCCTTACGGCATCAGCAAAGTCGCCGGATTTCATTTGACCAGAAACTATCGCGAGGCTTACGGACTGCACTGCGTCAGCGGCATTCTCTTCAACCACGAAAGCCCGCGTCGCGGTTTTGAGTTCGTCTCACGCAAGATCACGAGTGCCGTGGCGCGAATAAAGTTTGGTCTGTCGTCCGAACTCCGGCTCGGCAACCTTGAAGCAAAACGTGACTGGGGACATGCGGCAGACTACGTCCGCGCCATGCACTCGATGTTGCAGCTTCCCAACGCGGACGACTTCGTGATCGCTTCCGGGCAAGCACACAGCGTTCGCGAGCTTTGCGAGATCGCGTTTGCGGAAGCGGATCTCGATTACCAAGAGTTCGTTAAAGTCGACCAGCGCTATTATCGCCCTTCCGAAGTAGATCAACTCGTCGGCGATGCGTCAAAGGCACGTTGCGTTCTGAACTGGGAACCGACATATACGTTCCGTTCGCTAGTGAAGGAAATGGTCGCGTCCGATCTCGCTGCCACAGCTCGACAAGCGTTCGGTGCGACTCAGGAAGGAGTTGGATCGGGACGGTGAACTGGCGAAGCCGAATTTGTTTCCCGCAAAGCCGCAAAGGCGCAAAGAGGCGGACACTCTTTTCAGTGGATCTGGCTTTGCGCCTTTGCGTCTTTGCGGGAACCTTTCTCTTTGCAGACACGAATCATGCCAACAGCAATACGCGTTGACGCGGTATCGAAACAATTCCGGATCTACAACCGGCCCGCCGATCGACTGAAAGAGTCGTTGACTCGCGGCCGCTGGAAAACTCATCGCGAATTCTGGGCGCTCAGCAATATCAGTTTCGAAGTTGAAGCAGGCACGACTACGGGCATCATTGGTCCAAACGGATCCGGCAAGTCGACGCTGCTGCAAATCATCACCGGCACACTCGAACCGACTCACGGCAAGATCTGGCACGACGGGCGAATCGCGGCGTTGCTGGAACTCGGCGCCGGCTTCAATCCGGAGTTCACCGGCATTGAAAACATCTTCATGAACGGCGCGCTTATCGGTATTTCCAAAAAAGAGATGCAGCGCCTGTTGCCCGGAATCGTCAGTTTTGCTGAAATTGGCGACTTCATAAACCAACCGATCAAGACCTATTCAAGCGGCATGCATGTGCGACTTGCCTTCGCCACAGCGATCGCAACGTCACCCGACATTCTGATAGTGGATGAGGCAATGGCAGTTGGCGACGCAGTGTTTCAACACCGCTGTTCGCGCCGGATCAAAGAGATGCAGGAGAACGGAACAACCATCTTGTTTGTCTCGCACGATCCGAGCGCGATTCGCGCGTTGTGCACCCGCGCAATCCTGCTGAACAACGGTCAGAAGATCGCGGACGGTTCACCCTCCGACGTACTTAACCGCTACCAGAAGATCATTATGGCTCGCGAACAAGCGTACGAGGCCAAACGCGATTCGAAGGACGACGTAAATGATGCTGAACTCCATCCGTTTGACTCAGCGACGCTGAATTATCTGTATCGTCATGGTGATCGCAGCGCCGAAGTGCTTCAAGTGGAATTGCTCGACTCCTCAGGCAGCCCGGTGGAACTGATAGAAACCGGCGAGCCTTTGACCATTCGCGTGGTCTACGTTGCGCATGCGGATATGGATGAGATAGTTTGCGGATTTCTTATACGAAACAAACATGGCATCCACATTTACGGAACGAACACCGAGCTTCAGCAAGTTCCCTGCGAACCGGTGCGCAAAGACGAGATCACGGAGGTGACGTTTAAGTTCAACTGCTCGCTGGCCTCGGATCTGTTTTCGGTGAGTGTTGCAGTTCATAGTAACGCAGCAGTGAGTTTTGATTGGTTGGACGGATGCGCGTTTTTTAGAGTGATGTCGCCCGCATCGATGGAAGGAGTTGCTAATCTGCATGCAACTGCTTCGCGCAAGCGGATCGGCTACAACGAACGCAACAATGAAAGCGCGTCTCGCGCATTGAGCAGTGTCTGATGGAACACCGGCGGAGCAAAACCAACAATAACGATCTCGATCTTCCCGCAGTTATGGCCCAGATCCGGAGTAACGCGCAAAAGCGCAAGCTCCAGTCGCACAACGTTGCACCATCGTTATTTTCGGCCCTGTCCGCGGACGCTTCTGATCTCTCGCGGCTAAGGTCGTTTCCAGCGTCCGCGCCAGTGCCGCTGAATCTGAAAATGCAGCCGGAAATGGAACGCCGCGAACAATATCCGATTGACTACCTGCTGGGTTTCCACGACGAGGCGTTCGTTCGCAATGCCTACAAGGTGATTCTTAAACGTGAACCTGATGATGCAGGTTTTTCACAGGCCGTAAAGAACCTCAGAAGCGGTCGTTACAGCAAGATTGACATCCTTCGAAGTCTTCGCTTTTCCGCGGAGGGACAAAAGGCGGGCGTTGCCGTGAAGGGACTAACCCGCGCTTCGTTGTTCCGAAGGATTTATCGTGTTCCCTTTTTAGGATACATCGCGCAACTTGTGGCTGCGATCTTCCGGTTACCCGTTTTGATTGCGAATTACCGGCGCCTCGAGTCACACACAGCGGCGCAACTCGACCGGGTGGCGAATCACGTCAATGAAATCGGGCACCAGTTTTCAGAAGCGCTCCAAAGTCAGGCTGAAGCTCACCGGCGGCAATTGGAAGTGGTCCTGTCACAGATCACCACCACGCAACAACAGCTTGAAACCCTGAAAGCAAATCTTGGTCTACAGATCGAGTCTCTTTCGGCGGAACATGGAAAGTTCCTTCAGGACAACACTGCTCTGAGGGCCGATGTTGCGCTACGTGTCGACGATACGAACGGGCAGTTACGGGCGCAGGCAAAGATCCTCGAAATACAAGAGGTGGAGTTGCAGACTCTGAAGGATCAACTCGATCAGCGTATCCAGCGTCTCACCGAGCATTTACAAAGCATCCGAATGGACATCGCTCAACAGGAAAACCGGCTCGGGAAACTCGTTGACCACGAGCACATTTTGATTGCGGAATCGCCTGGTTCAGTCCAGGCATCAGCACTGGACGCTGAACGAGATCACTTGCTCGATTCGCTATATCGATCGTTAGAGGACGAATTGAGGGGCAACGCTGCTGAGATTAAGCAGGAAATGAAGGTGTATTTGCCGGTCTTACGCGCCGCCGGCGTAACTGGAGAAGTGCTCGACGTGGGATGCGGACGAGGTGAGTGGTTGGAAGTGCTCCACGAAGCGGGCATTCAAGCCACCGGAATCGATAACAATCGCATCCTGATTAGCGAGTGCAAAGAGAAGAATCTGAATGTGATCGAAGTTGAGGCGTTGGCTTACTTACGATCCCTTAGCGACGAAGCATTAAGCGCGGTTACAGCCCTGCACGTTGCGGAACACCTGTCTCTTCGGGACCTGGTCAGTTTTCTCGACGAAGTAGCACGAACACTCAAACCGAAGGGTCTGCTGATTCTCGAAACTCCAAACCCTGAAAACCTCCTCGTCGGCAGTTGTAACTTCTATCTCGATCCGACACATAGAAATCCAATACCAATTCCAACATTAAAACTGCTGGTGGAAGCACGCGGTTTTCAATGCCAGCAGATTATGAAGCTACATCCGGTTTCCACGGCCCAAATCGAAGTGAAGGATCAATTGACGAGCCATCTGAATCACTATCTGTATGGCCCTATGAATTACGCCGTCATAGCTCGCAAGCCTGAACAAGCATGACTCGGATAGCGATTCTTACGCCAACGCTCAGTTCGGCGGACGCGGTGAGTAATGACGTTCTTGTCATGCAACGCACGCTGCGTAAGAGAGGTCACGAGGTCAGCCTGTTTGCCGACAATTCGAATCTTCCGGACGCCCAAGCGCAACCCGCGCCAGCCGCGTCTTCCTACCTGCGCAGTGCCAACGACGTGCTCATCTATCATCATTCAATCGGCTGGGAGCGGGGCATCGACGTTGTCAAATCAACCAACTGCCGGAAAATCGTCAAGTATCACAACGTAACTCCAGCAGAATTCTTCGAAGGCATCAGTCAGGAGCATCACGATCTTTGTCGGAAAGGAAGGTTGCAGCTTAAAGACATCATCGACTGTAAGGCACAGCTTTACCTTGCTGCGTCGGCCTTTAACAGAATCGATCTGACCACCGCCGGCAGTCCCGAAGAAAAAACCTTTGTCGTGCCGCCATTCAATCTTGGAGAAAACTTGCGAGCGTGTGAGGCGAACCTCGAACTGCTGGATCGGTACAACGATGGGACCGTTAACCTTTTGACGGTAGCGGGCATTCGTCCCAACAAAGGTCATGCGGCCCTGATCGAGGCCTTCGCCACCTACTACTACAATTTCAACAGCCGCGCGCGCCTATTCGTGGTGGGAACGCGTAACCAGGCGTTCCACCATTACGAAAAGATGGTGCGCGCGTTGATAAGTTCCTGGTGCATTGATTCTCGCGTTGTGTTTACGGGAGAAGTTTCCAATCATGATCTTAAGGCGTACTACCTCTTGTCTCGTGCGCTGATCACAACCAGCGAACATGAGGGGTTTTGTGTGCCGTTGGTGGAAGCCATGGCCATGAAGCTCCCAATCATCGGCTATGCTTCGACCGCAATCCCGGAGACAGCGGAAAATGCGGCACTGATTTGGGACGAGAAGGACCCATATCTGATAGCGCAGTCAATCGACTTTCTTTTGGCAAATGAATCCGCCGCCATGACCCTGATGGTGAGAGCAAGTGACCGTTACGAAGAGATTTTTTCCAACCATGCTATCGAGAAGCAATTTCTCGATGTCACAGCCGCGGCCAGATTTGAGCTGTAAAACGCATGCCCCGGGTCGCCATTCTCAGCCCCAGTTTCACTACCGCAGATGCAGTGACGAATGATGCTTTGGGTATGTCAGCGGTCCTGACTCGAGCTGGATTCGAAGTTCGTCTTTTTTGCGAGAGCCATTCGCTGCCCGTTGCGAGAATTCGCGATATTTCGCGAGTCGCAGGATTTCTGAAGGATCCGGATGACATTCTTATTTATCACTACTCGCGAGGATGGGCGTCGGCGCTCGAAGTGGTCCAACAACTGAAATGCCGGCGCGTAATTCGCTACCACAACATCACGCCCGCCCACTTTTTCAGCGAGTTCAGCGATTACGATCGCGAAATATGTGAAATTGGGCGCAGACAACTAGTCGACCTGATAGCCGCGCGATGTGACTTGTATCTTTCAGCTTCCGCATTTAGTGCGCGGGAGTTGATCGAGTTGGGTGCGGAGCAATCGCGATCTCACATAGTGCCGCCTTTTCACCGCACGGATCATTTGGAGTCGATTGCGCCGGACAACTCGATCGTTTCGAAACATGGCGATCTCACTGCCCGCATTCTTTGTGTGGGACGCGTGTTACCGCACAAAGGCCAGCTACAACTGATCGAGATTTTTTCCGACTACTACCACAACTTCAATAGCAACTCGAAGCTGTTCGTTGTGGGCAAAGGCGGCGAAGGATTCAGCCCGTACTCGAAGTTGTTGCATCGTTCCGCGGAACGCCTCGGAGTGAAGGAAGCGGTCGTTTTCACCGGCGCTGTTTCTGATGAGGGCCTGAAGGCGTATTACCTTTTAGCAGACACATTTGTTACCGTCAGCGAACACGAGGGTTTCTGTGTACCTCTTGTCGAAGCCATGGCGATGAAACTGCCGATAACGGCTTTTGGCTCAACAGCAATTCCGGAAACCGTAGGCGACGCGGGAATCATCTGGGAGGAACGCAATCCCTTACTGATGGTGGAATCAATAAATATGCTGGTGAGAGATAACTCTCTCAGAACGCGTCTGGGTTTGCGCGGCCTGGAGCGGTACCAGCAAATGTTCACAACCGAGCGAATCGAGCGTTGCTTTCTCGAGGCGATGTCAAACCTGCAATGAACAGAGTTGCGATCGTCGTTCAAAGATGTCATCCCGACATCGCTGGAGGTTCAGAAACTCTAGCGTGGCACTACGCGATGCTGTTGCGCGACAAATACCAGGTTGACGTCCTGACTACCACTGCACTCGACACGGCTGAGTGGGCCAACAAGCTTCCTGAAGGACCGGAGACGAAGGACGGTGTGGAGACTATCCGGTTCCCGGTGACTACCGGACGAAGTCATTATTGGTCCGGCTTACACCGCCGCCTTCTGGAAGCATTACAACCGTTCGCGCCGACCAAAGATTTAAGCGTTCCGCGCATCGAGTGGACCATCGCGTTACAGGAAGACTTCATTCGACATCAAGGTCCATACTCGGCGCCGTTGATGCAGTTCATACGAGAGCACTGGCAGGCTTACCGCTCGATCATCTTTATCACATACCTCTACCCGACAACTTATTTCGGTCTGCAGCAACTTCCCGCCGGCCGCGCGCTCTTTGTTCCAACGCTTCATGATGAAATACCGGCATACCTCCCTGTTTACAAGAACGCTGCGCACAGTGCGGGTGAATTGATCTGGCTGACTGCCGCGGAACAAAGAGTGGGGCAGAAGCTCTGGGGAGACCTCAATGGACGGATCGTGGCGATGGCGATTGAGAGTGAGATGCGCGAGCCGCAGTGGGCGCCCGGGCCGTACCTTCTCTACTGTGGTCGGGTCGACCCAAACAAGGGTTGCAAAGAGTTGTTTGAGTATTTCATCACGTACAAGAAAAGCCGCCCCGGAAATCTGCGTTTAGTCATCACTGGAATTGACGACATGCCGGTACCGGCTCACGATGAGATCGAGTTTCGCGGTTTTGTTAGTGCCGAAGAGAAGTTCCGGCTGATGGCGGGCGCAAAGCTATTCGTCGCGCCGTCTCCCAACGAAAGTTTCAGCATCGTTACTCTCGAAGCGATGGCTCAGACCACACCTGTTCTAGCCAACGGCGCTTCAGGCGTGTTGGCGGATCACGTCAAACACAGCGGAGCAGGTCGAATCTATGACGATTATGCGTCCTTTGCGCGCGCTCTGGATGAACTCTCGCACTCTCAGGCGACGTTCACAAAAATGGGAGAGATGGGAAGAGAGTATGTGCTGTCCAGATATGGAACGGAAACCGTACGCGAAAAACTGATTGCGACAGTTGAGTCGTGCATTGCCAACCAAAGCGCAGTCGCAGTCTCGTGATGAGACAGTCAATCTCTAAACCTTTCGCGGTATTCAACGGAGGTAATAAAGCCGGCGGGTATCTTCACTGCATCGCCGCTGCGGTCCAACACATCCAGCCACGTAGCTAATCCTGCCACATCCGGTTCTCTACGCAAGTAGCCATAGTAATGAAGTGCTACGAAACTGCGGTTTCCCAGTCTTCTAATCAGATCATCGCTCTCGACTGACTCAACGATCCGGTCGTGCGTGGTCACTGTTTGAACGTCAGACAGTTTCGTGCTTTGAACAAGGTCGGCAATGAGGTGTGCCCTCGCGGACGCAGGAGATTCCGCAGCCAGAAAGGTCCGAAATCGCTTCAACTGGTCCGTAAACTCGTCATAGCTCGGCAGCCGGCCTAGCGCCGCTTCATACATTCGCAAGATGAAAAATCCTTGTTCGTGAAAACCCGTCGCCAGGAAAACCTTTAGGGCAACTGCAGCCCGTTCACACGACGCATCTTGAGCGCTGCAACTATTGATGACGTTGACAAGTGAATTCACCGAGTCAACTCCAGGTTCGTAACCGCCAAAGTCGCGATAGAGTTGACGAACAAAGAACTCCTGCCGGTCGATAGGGCTCGGCGTTTTTGGATCGAACGCCTCTACTTGTGGTCCTATGTCGAGCCGGCAAACTCTTCCCGGCACTCTCTGCGAATCGATCCAGTTTTTTACGTTAACCTCATAGTCCGGATTCTTCACGAAGTACATGTTCCAACCCGGGGGAAACTGGCTGCTCGATGCATTTAGAGTTGGAACTCCGCTAGTAATGGAGATCATCATTGCGTCGTACTGGTATTCGGCGACTGAGTGGTCGGCACGCTTGCCCGGGGCAATGTAAAAACTAGAGCAGTCGGACGGAAGGTTCGCAGCCATTGTTGTCAGGTAAGCCTCTTCCACGCGCTTTGAAAAACCTGTGCCGCTCACCTTGTTGACACCGAACTGCTCGAAGATGCCAAACGCCATCAAGCCGATCAGAATGAACTTTAGTGCCTGCTTCTTATCGTTCGCCTGTGCTGTCACGTATGCGAAACCTCGATCCAGCGCGTAAGCGAATGCGATCGACATCGGCAGAGTGAGAAAGATGACGTATCTCGATACGGCCCTGATCGCACCGCCGCCGGGAAAGTATTGGTAGATGTAAAACCAGGGCGAATGCCCTCCGTATTTGAAACCGAGCAGGTAGAAAACTGTTGTGGCAAGAACCATGATCCCCAGAAACGCTGTTTCCGTTTTTCGCGCGCTCCAGCGAAAGGCATAGACTGTCAGCACAATCCACGCGAGGGACGGCACAAGACCGATTCCGACTTTTAGCTCGCCCCACGTTCCCGGTAACGGATCAGGTGTTAACGCCCTTGAGAGCCAGCCCCATATGTAATTGCCGTCTCCCATGACCAGCAGTGCGCGCCAGTCAGGAATCATCTGGCTGGTGAAGTCATATTCATACCAGGTGCCGACCTTTATCGTAGGCAAGTACAACAGCAGAATCGGAACAAATCCGGCGATTAAAACTATCGATGCGATAAGCGCCGGACGCCAGATGTGTGTTGCTACGTCGATAATGAAAGCTCGTGTTCTGCTTAACGCGAGCGCCACCGCTAAAAAGATGATGGTCCAAAATACGAAGTACCATGCGTAGTAGAACGTCGTCGCCAACTGCACGTTGAAACAAATCGCAGCGAGTGACAGCAAAAGCGCTGCCCGTTTGTGAGCAATCGACGCTGCCTGCTTAGCAACGCTGATGACGAGAGCAAACATCAGCGGCAGTAACACTGCGTACTGAAGTTGCAAATGGATGGTCTGATGAAACTTTGGGCTGCTGAATGCAAAGAACATCGCGCCGGCGCACGATGGGAGCAGGCGGTAACCGAGTATCTTATGCAACAGCAGAAACGCCGAGCAGTAACTCGCAAACGTGATCAGAATAACGACGATTTCGACCGAGGAGAAAATGCTGAAGCCGAGTGCGCGAAACAGAGAGTAAGGGACAGCAAACCCCACCAGAAGATCGGAGTAAGCAAGGGTGCGTTTGATGGGATAGAAGATTTCGGGAGACAGTAGCTTCGTGTTTCCGAGCAGCGATTGATACCAGTGCTCGCAAAAGTATGCGAACCCTCGGGCGTCCCCACGGTCGCCGAAGAAGGTGTCGAAGCCGGATAGGAATTGGTCTGAGTGATACTGGATCGTGCCGGCGATCCCGAGGATGAGAAATATCAGCAGCGCCTTACGGGCGGTATGGTGCATGTTTGTTGCTAATGCGTTCAGCTCGTGGAAGGTCCCTGCGCAGGCCACTGGACCAGGAAGTAGGGTTGTCCGTCAACTTTGCCGCGCATCTCGAGCTTGCCTCCCAGCTTCTCAATCTCTTCGATATATTTTTTCATCTGCTCGCTGTCCTGAATCAGGTATTGTCGTTCGCCTCTGTCAAACACGAACCTGAAAATCCGCGCGCGAGTCGCTTCATCTGTAAACTGGATTTTGAATGCCGGCTTGTTGGCGTAATACCACAGAGATCCGGTAAGCAGATCGGCCCAGACCCAGGCACTCTCGTCAACTAACTCAGCAGGCAACAAAATCGGCGCGCGCGTCACAGCGCGTGTTGGAGCTGGGCCGGTGGCGCGGCTCGACCAGACCCTGTTGAATGTAGCAGCGCCAACTGCAACCACCAAAACTAACGCTACCCAGGTCAACGGTGACCTTAAATGGAACCGGGTTGAGACGCCACTCGCTTCAATACTTAATGCACCCAAACCAGCTAACGTAATGGCCGCGAACACCGCCGGAATCATGTAGTGAGCGCCGGTCACTCGATGTGACAGGAAGTAGCAAATCGGTATGAACCAGAGGAGAAAGGCCGACACGGTAAGACGAGTCCAACTGATTCCTAAGGTACTCGTCTCGTCTCCATTACGACGCGCATAAAGCAGCAGGCACGCGGCAAAACCCGCTAGTGCATAAAGGAGTGCCCAGTTGTCGACGGTTGCATGCCCGTCACCGAGGAAATAGTTGAGGTTGTGTTTCAATCCTTCGAGAGTGGGCAGAGCCGCATCAACGCTCGCATACGTTGGCAGATACCATGCACCCGCAACGTTACTCTGATTGATCAGTACGGGAATGACACCCATAACTCCAGCCCCGATCACCAAAGCTACGGGCAGCAACTGAAACCGGAATGCGTGGAAACGTGGCCATAACAAAACCAGAAATCCGGGCATCAGCAGTAGAGCCGGCAAACGTATCAACGTGGCGAACCCGAGCAACAAACCCGCGATAAATGCGCAGAAAAGCGCTAGACGATCTCGCCCGCGGTTCTTGAACGCGACCGCAATCAGACTGAACACACACGTGAACAGGATTGGAACAAGAACAGCGTTGATGGAATAACTCAACGCACCAACGCGGGCCAGCACCATCAGTCCAAGACTCAGCGCCAGTACAACGAGTCCAAAGGAGGCCCAGGCCTGTTTCCAGGCTGCGAGGAGCGATGCTGCGATGGCCACTAACGCTAAGCTCGTTACCACGGCTCTGTTCAACCCGTAAACCGCTTCGCCCTGCGGAAACATCGCCAGAGTCAGGCCGGTGCCCGGAGGGTATTGCACTCCTACATAGCCTGACCGCGGAAAATAATGGTGCGCATGAGGTGCTACGACTTCCTCCCATTGAGGCACCGGAAGCTGTTGCTCTTGAAAAAAGTTGATTAGTGTCCTTGTTTGTCCGGACTCGAGTTTGAATTCGGGCCATACACCTTTCGAAAACCCATGACGGATTTCCTTCGCCATTCGCAGATAGCCAAATGCATCGCACGCGTAAGCGAACTCTTCCGTGCCGACCGACTGCCGGTAAGAAGATCGCAATGCGATGAACAGCGTCACTGAAAGCAGTGCGATCCACGCGTAACACAGGATTCTTTCGGACATTGTCGACAAGGCTGGCGGCAAACCTCCGTTTTTGCTTAGAACGTTAGTGTCGTTTGAGCCCCAGTATGCTTAAGAAGAAACTTGAAAGAATAGTTTGCAGTCCGATCATGATCAGGGTTGCCGCTGGAATTACCAGCCGCAATGTCACTGAAGGATCGAGCGGCCCAAAAGAAGTGGCGCTCCATGAGCTGAACGCGTAGATAGATAATGCGAGTCCCGCTACAAACAGAAGAGCTCCTGCGACTATTCCAGTTTCCAGTTTTATCTGACGGAACAGCGCGTTCAATCGTGGATCTTCAGGAAGCAGTCCTTCAGTGATAGCAAAGATTTTGGTAAACACTGCGAAGGTGACCGTTTGATAACCGATGACGATCGCCAAAGCCGCATAAAGAAACGTATGAACGTCGAGAGTTACGCCGTCAACGACCCGTGGGCCAAGCAGCAGCCAGCCTGATAAAACCGCGCCGGCCAGCATCAGGAACAATCCTGGATAAAGGAACAACCAGCGTGGGCTATACATCAGCAGAAATCTCAGGTGCCGCCAGCCATCGCGCCAACTTCGCAGATGAGGAGGACGGCTTCGACCATCGACCGACAGCTTTGTCGGTACTTCCGTAATCCGCAGGTTGTGCAACGAGGCTTTCACAACCGTCTCGCTGGCGAACTCCATTCCAGTCGTTCGTAAATCCAGCTTTTGGATAGCCGCTTTACTGAAGCCACGGAGCCCACAATGGAAATCGCCGCACGGACTCCGAAAGAAGAGTCGGCCGATTCCGGTCAACACCGGATTACCCAGGTAACGGTGCAGAGGAGGCATCGCGGACGGTTCGATTCCACCCTTGAAGCGATTTCCCATTACGAGGTCGTAACCAGCACGCAACTGCTCGAGGAAAGGGCCGAGGTTAGTGAAGTCATAGCTGTCGTCGGCATCACCCATAATGATGTACTTCCCTCGGGCAGCCTTGATTCCGCCCAATAGAGCGCTCCCATAGCCTTTTTCGGCCACGTGAACGACGCGTGCGCCGAGTTGCGCTGCGATGTCCGGCGAGCCATCTGAGCTTCCATTGTCCGCTATGATCACTTCACCCGACACATTGAGGTCACAGAGTGATTGTTGGGCTTTGAGGATACAGGTCGCCAGCGTCTCCGCTTCGTTCAAACATGGCATCAGAATCGAGAGTTCTGTAGTGTTTTCCTCGACAGGCGTCTGTGGAAACGTCGTTTCTGTTAGTGGCACCATCATTTCAGCCGCAGGAGTCATTCAATTTGAACGGTTTGAGTTCTTGATTATTGACGCTAAACGGGGTAGCTCGCTATACTTTTGCGGTGGTGCTCGGCGCCATCGGAAAGTCCCCACCCGGCCTCAACCAGTAGACAAGATATCTGCGGAACCTTAGGAGACAGAATGAAGTTAGCGATATGCTTTTTGATCATTGCACTGATGGGCATTCCCGTCCTCGGCCAAAGCCCTCCCACACTCAGAATCGTTACCGAAACGCCGGGACTTCCCTCCGAACTTTTTTACGGCGATATCAAAGTTAAGCCGCTGCGATTGCGTCCGGGAACGAATCAACCGATCACAATCGACGATATCGATTTCTTTGTGATGCAGCAATATATCGACTTTCTGGGTCGCTTTCCAGACTCGGTAGGTTTCGCTAACTGGAATGAGACGCTCAATAAATGTCCCAACGGCGGTTTTGGCGAATTCGATAACCCGAACTGCGATCGCGTTCACGTCTCGGCTGGCTTTTACCAGTCTCACGAATTCCAGGGCCGCGGCTATTGGGCTTACAGGTTTTACGACGCAGCGCTTGGTCGCAGACCTCTTTACGCCGAGTTCCTGCCCGACATGATCAAGATTGGCGGCTCGCAATCGCCCGAGCAGGAAGCCCAAAGTAAGAATGAGTACATGAACGCGTTCATCCTAAAACAGGAGTTCAAGAATCTTTACGACGCGCTCGATAACTCAGGGTTTGTTAATAAACTCGAGCAAACCGCCGGCGTGACGTTATCGAATAAAGCCGATCTGATCGCAGCTTTAAACGGCGGGCAAACAAGAGCTCAAGTTCTGCGAACGGTGATAGAAAGCCAACCGGTCTTCGACAAGTTCTTCAATCGAGGATTTGTCTCGATGCAGTACTTTGGCTACCTCCGGCGAGACCCTGACACCATCGGCTTCCAAAATTGGCTCAATACGTTGAATGCCGATCCGCAGAACTTCCGTCACATGATTTTCGGCTTTATCTATTCGACGGAGTATCGAGCGCGGTTCTAAAATCTTCAAAATCGAACAGCCACAGGTTGCACTAACTGTCAGCAACCTGTGGCTTTCTTGTAACCTCACGGTAAACCTGCCACGTCTTCAGCGCCGTTTGTTCCCAGCTAAACCTCTGAACTCGTTGCATTCCCGCCACGGAGAAGTGCTGGTTCACCTTTTCGTCCGACAACAATTCAACGATTGCACTTGCCATACCGTCGACACTTAACGGATCTGCACACCGGGCCGAGTTCTCGACGGTTTCTTTTATTGATGGAATCTCGCTTGTTACCACAGGCGCTCCACACGCCATGGCCTCCACCAGCGGCAAACCGAATCCTTCGTAAAGCGACGGGTAAACGAATACACGGCAGGAAGAATAGAGCGCGCAGAGATCCGCGTCCTGTAAATAACCAGTCAAGCAGATGCGCTCGGCAAGTCCACGACTTTTTATGCCGGCGGCAAAATCGTCCATCAACCAGCCTTCACCACCCGCTATAACCAACTGAGGAGACAATGAAGTGGATCGAAGAATCTGCTCAAACGCCTGCACGAGTCTCTCAAGGTTCTTACGTGGTTCGAGGGTGCCGACGAAAAGGATGAAATTGTTCTCAATTCCAAGTCGTCGCCGCGGTTCTTCAGTCTGCGCCGGATGGAGTCGCCTAAATATTCTGCGAGGGGCTTCGGGCGTTACCACAACTTTCTCGGGCGCGATACCAAGGTTGGAACAAACTTCGTTCTTTATTGCTTGTGTAGGTGTGATGATTCGCGCCGCCCGCTGAGCCATCAACGGCAGTCGCCACCGTGCGCGCCTGACAAGGCGCGGTTCGTGTGCACCGGGATGAAGCAACAACGACAAGTCGTGAATCGTCACGACGGAGGGCCGGTTCCACCACAATGGAATCTCGTAATTCGTGCCATGAAACAAATCGAAAGAGTTTTGTCTGAGGTAAAGCGGCAGGCCAATGCTCCACCACCGTCGGTTCTTGAGTCCTCGCTCTAGCTGAATGTGCGACAGGTTCTCAGGTAACTGCCTGTTTATCGGAGCGACGCCCGCAGGTGAGGCGGATTGCGGAGTGATAAGCGTTAAGTGATCGCCGGGCGCGACTCGCGCCAGGCCGTCAGCTAATTCAAGAGTGTAATGTCCGACGCCGGTTAGTTTGGAGCCCAGCGGCATTCCGTCAAGTGCGATTCTCATCGACACCACAGATCCAGCCGCTTACGGTCCAAACCTTTGGCGGTATTCAGTCGAGAACAGAAACCCGAAAATCATGTGCCGGAAATTGTTCGGGTCAGCATTTAAAGTGTTCAGCCAGTTCTGGAAGCCGACGGTATCGGGATCGCGTCGCAAGTACCCGAAGTATTGCATCGACACAAACGCGCGATTGAAGAACTGGTTCCCTACGGAGTTCAACTCAACGATCTCGCGGAGAACCTCGCCACGTGTCTTTTCGCCGCTGTCGAGAGCGGCAACCAGCGCCGCCTTGTTAGATAGCGATACTTCCGCGTTCGCCTCGAGCTCATTGACATATTGCGCGTTCGTTCTACTATCGTAACGACTCTTAAACTCCGGTCGTTGAGTCCATGCATCCGTGTAGGCAGCCTTACTCAATATCTCCGACTCCGGCGATTGTGGTCCACCGACCTGCGCCATATCAGGCACGAACTCCGCATAGGTCGGGCGTCGATTCAGTGCCACCTCGTAGAACCGGTAGGCAAAATACCCACGACCTTGAAACTCGATTGAGAGGAAGAAACCCGACGACACATGAACGCGGTCGCAGTGCGGATTGTCAAACTCGCCAAAACCACCATTCGGACAACCGCCCAGTGTCGCCACCCAGTTCGCAAATCCAACTGAATCCGGCAGCCGCCCGAGAAAGTCGATGTACTGCTGCGTTATAAAGAACTCCACACCGTCGATCGGATTCTGCGAGGCGGGCGCAGCATCGTTATCGTTAACGGTGACGGTGCCGGTACTCGTACCGAGCGTAGCGCCAGTTACGCCGCTGAGCGTCACAGTGAAAGTTTCATTTCCTTCAACCAGCACGTCGTTAACGATCGGAACGATAAAAGTCTTGCTTGTTTCGCCAGTGCTAAAACGCAACGTCCCGACTGCCGTCTCGTAATCGCACCGCTCGGAGGCCCTGGAGTTTACGACCTGACAGTTGGTCAGGCCGGCAGTGTCGCTCGTCGAATAGTTCACACTCGCGAAGCTGGCGGTGTCTCCAGTCCTGGTGACCGTGACGGTGACGAAGCCATTCGCTTCGCCCACATTGATCGCCGCCTGGGATAACTGCACCGTGCTTACCGATAGCGCACGTGGGGTGTAGGTAACTTCTTCTTTGTTGGTAAGGTTAATCGCAGTTTCGTTGTTGGTGTGTGAGTCAACCACATAACCTTCCTGCTCGCCTCCGCCGATGCCGACCGTGGATTTCAGTGGCGCGCTGCTTCCGTAACGGCTCTTGATCACGCCATTCGAATTCAGCTCGACCTCGAAGTTCACGGCGTTAGACCGGTGCATTCAACGCCATTGAAATTACACGGCACGCCTTGCCAACGGAAGATGATCTTATTCGCATCAGGTTTAACGACGTACACGCCTGCGTCGGCCCGGCTAGAGGGGCGAAGATCCAAATCTTCCCAGAGCCCCGCGATCATCCTGTATCCACCCAACGCTGAGGCTGAGCCCGGTGGGTCGTCAGCGTCGGCAACGGTACAGTTGGGATCCTCAACGGGACAGCGCCGTGGCGGCGTTGAAAAGTACAACGCACCATTAGTTGAGATCGTTACGATAGTTTCAGACTCGCCAAAAAACGGAAAACTGAACGGCAACAAGGTATCGACATATTGATCATCACCATTGATGAGATCCAGCCGGTCGCCGCCAGGCGTGAGTGGCACCTGCCCGGCACTTTTCGTGATCGTATATGGATCTCCTGCCGACAACGGGACGCCAATTGGTAAATTGACGCTTGCACTTGCATTACCTGCATTGTCAATCCCGCGGACACTAAGAGTACCGCCTGTGTGTCGAAAGGGGATCTTCACAGTCGCCTTTTGCAGGAAACCCGAGTTTCGCGGCAGGACACCTTTTAAAATTCTAGCGCCACTGCCGTCTGTGAACGTCAATTCGTAGAGCGATGCCTTGCCCTCACTACCGTCGTCACCCGAAGCGGTCCAGCCGAGCGTCAGGGAACGTCCGCTTTGCGAACTGATATGAAAACTACCCACCGCGCCAGGCGCGATCGCGTCACCCTCGGCGAGGGACTGAAAACTCTTCGCGATGTTCAATCGTCGTCCAGTTAATGTCTTATCGGCCAGCGACGGCACGAGGTCTCCGTTGACCATCAGCAGGTACTTCACTCGTTGCACCGACAAAGTCGGGTCCTGGGCCCACAACAAGGCCGCTGCTCCGGAAACGTGAGGAGCCGACATCGACGTTCCGTCTAAGAAACTGTACGTGTCAACAGTATCGCCGAAATTCGCCGGGAACGTGGGAAAACAAGTTTGAAGGCTGGGGTTGGCGCAAGGAGGTGTAGTGCTCAGAACTCCTTCGCCCGGCGCCCCGAGATCCACACTGGCTGAGCCAAAGTGTGAAAAATCCGCAAGCGCGTCTGTCTCTGTTGTTGCGGCAACTGAGATGACGTTCGGCACGTTGAAACTTGCCGGAAAGATCGGCACCAGGTCGTTGTTGGGCTCCCTCGTTCCGTTTGAAACATTGCCTGCAGCCCCGACGACAAGAATGCCGGCTGTGTTTAATTCCTCAATCGTCTCGAGGAAAGCCTGACTAAACAAATTATCGCCGAAACTCGCATTGACGACCCTTATGTTTGCGCCTTTAGCTTTGGAAGTGGTTTGCCAGAGTTGGCGCATCATCACCACGTACTCGCAGGCGCTGATCGCGTCAGCGGTATCACCAAATCCATCCTCTCGCAGAAACTTTAAAGACATCAATCCCACGGACCAGTTAACACCGGCTATGCCTTTGTTGTTGTTGCCAACTGCGCCGGCGATGCCGGCCACGTGAGTGGCGTGAAACTCTCGGTCATCACCGCTGAAGATCGTGCTGTTTCCGCTTGCGAAGTTGAAACCATGAACGTCGTCAACAAATCCGTTGGCATCATCGTCAACTCCATTGTTCGGAGTTTCCGCCGGGTTGGCCCACATATTTGCCTGCAGGTCTTCGTGAGTGGGATCGATACCCTGATCGATGAGCGCGACAACCACGCGATCAATGCCAGTGCTTCCGGTTCTGGTGTCCCATGCCTGTGGCGCCCCGATTTTGTTCAGAGCAAATTGCTCGGCAAGAAAGTGAGTGTCGTTCGGAATCGTGGTCGTCGTGCGCAGGATGTAGTTCGGTTCTGCGTAAAGCACTTCAGGATGACGTCGCAGGGCGGCGACAGTTTCGAGGGTCTCGCCAGGCGAAACACGAACCAGGCGCAGGCCTTCGATCAGTTTCGAACCTCCAAACTGTTCCACTTCGATCGGTACTGACGCTCCATCTCCGAGCGTGATCTGTGCTGAGAGTTTTCTGCTTTGTGGCGCACGGCCAGTTTTGTACCGCACGAGCACTTCGCCCGGCACGAAGCGTTCACGTTTCTCTGTTTTCTCCTGTGCGTGAGTCGCGCGTAGCTGCGCGCGCGAGCGAGGTGGTAGCGTGACGTTGAGAAGAATCAGAAGCCCAAGGCAAACGGAAAAACTCAGCAAGATTCGAAAGCGACGTAGGTTGGCGAAAACCGTTGTAAGCATCAACGCAACTCCCCTTAGCGCGCCATGAGGAACGCACACGATCCCCATCAAAATCCTCGCAGCCCTGCTTGAAAAAGAATTACGACCTTTTATGGTCCAAACCTTTGCCGGTACTCATTGGAGAAAAGAAACCCGAAAATCATGTGACGGGAATTGTTTGGATCCGCATTTAAGGTGTTCAGCCAGTTGTTAAAGCCGACGGTATCAGGGTCGCGACGCAAATAACCGAAGTACTGCATCGACACAAAGGCGCGATTGAAGAAACGGTCTGCGACTGCCTGAGTCTCGACGATCTCTCGCAACACTTGTCCGCGGCTCTTTTGATTGGCATTGAGTGCATCAATCAATGCCTGCTTGTTAGAGAGAGTCACTTCCGCGTTCGCCTCGAGCGCGTTAACGTAAGCCGAGTTCGTTAAAGTGTCGTAACGACTCTTGAACTCCGATCGCTGCATCCACGCATCGGTGTAGGCCGCCTTGCTCAGTACTTCTGATTCAGGTGATTGGGCACCGCCCACCTGGGCCATATCCGGCGCAAACTCCGCATACGTTGGACGTCGATTGAGGGCCACCTCGTAGAATCGGTAGGCAAAGTAGCCGCGACCTTGAAACTCGGCCGACAGGAAGAACCCCGACGACACGTGAACGCGGTCGCAGTGCGGGTTATCAAACTCGCCAAAACCACCATTCGGACAACCGCCTAACGTTGCCACCCAGTTGGCGAAACCAACCGAGTCCGGCAGCCGCCCGAGGAAATCGATGTACTGCTGCGTTATAAAGAACTCCACGCCGTCAATCGGATTCTGCGAGCTGGGCGCGGCGTCGTTATCGTTGATGGTGACTGTGGCAACGCTCGGCAATGCCAATGCCGTCGAGTTGGGTGAACGCATCAAAACTGAGAAATTCTCGTTGTTCTCAACCAATTTGTCGTCGACGATTGGGATGATGAACGTCTTATTCGTCTCGCCCGCTGCGAACCGCAGCGTGCCGATCGTGGTCGCATAGTCGCAACGTTCCGACGCGAGCCCATTAGCCACCGTGCAGTTCGTTAAACCTGCGGTGTCAAGGGTCATAAAGTCCACCGTCGCTGCGCCCGCGGTGTTACCCGTTCGAGTCACTCCCACCGTTAAAAAACCAGCTCCCTCATTCACAGTGAACGACGGCTGCGAAAACTGAACTTCTTCGCTGCGCAACGTTACCGAGTATGGTCCCAGGTCAGAAGGCAGAAATCCGGTCACTTCAAACGTATAGGTACCGGCAATTCCGAGCGTGAGTGCCCTGCTGCCGCCTGGTATCCGCGAGTTAGTTATTCCCCCACCGCTGTCGTCGTCAGCGACTATTACAACTCCTCGGGGGTCGAGCAGGGTCAGGAAAGTGTCTGGAGTTCCCGTGCTCGCATTTGTCTGAATAACCACTCGCTGTCCGGCAGCGGCGTTGAATGTATAACGATCAGCGAAGAAACCATTGCCACGCACGGGTGACTGACAGTCCCCCGCAGACAAATTCCCGTCCAGTGTTTGGCCAAAACTTATGGGCGTCGGAATGCAATCAGGTCCGGTGCCTGACTGTTCAATTGAAATCTTCAAACCGCCCGCAGCGTTGGTGCTGGAGACACCCAGGACCAAAAACGCCCGCCTCCCTGCCGCATTTGAATTCGGCTGGACGGTAAAATTTATAGAACGCGTCCCACTCGTCTGCGTCACCTCCGGCTCAACCCAGGTAGCCGTCGATGGTGAACGTAAGAAATTATACGGCTCGCCTCCGCAACCCTGCGCGGTGACGGTCACAGTCCCGTTACCTCCGGCGGCCGGAAACTTAAAACTCTCCGGCGTAACCAAAAGCCTGCAACTTGATGCGATGCCGGAAAGCGATATTGAATAATCGCCCGTCTGTTGTTGTGTAAACGATGTCGCCTCGATGATGTAAGTGCCAGTGAATGGCAAGGTAATAATGTCGGTGTTGGCATTCGTGCCAAACTGACCGTTGTTTACCTGTTGCACAAAGTATCCGTCCGGACCGATCAGGTAGATTTGCGGTACCACACTTCCGCTGGTTCGGGTCATCGTCACGAATACTCGCTGGCCGGCAAGTCCATTAAAGGAATAGTGATCGGCGAAAAAGCTAACGCCACGCGAAGGAGAACGGCAATCGCCAGGTGACAGGCTACCGTTGATCGGACCGCCATCCACGTTGACCGCCACTGGAACACATTCAGGAAACGCGGGTGGAGACGCAGCCGAGTCTATTAGGCAACTCGAAAAGGCATTAGCGTGACCGGCAATCTGCGAGCGTGAAAATGGACAAAAACTGGAACCATTGTTGATGCTCGCCTCCATAATGGTTTCCTGACATACGGAGGTAAGGTCCGCAGGGACTTGAGCGTTTACCACGTTCGTATGCGAGGCGGAAAAATTATGCCCGATCTCATGAGCAGTCAAAACAACCGTCTGACTGGTTATCGGATTTCCGCCGGTAAACGGCAATCGCTGCGACAGGCCGTAAGCATTAGTCGGGGTTCTGCAAGTAACGCCAGTGAAGGCAATGCCAACCGTAGTGCCGTCTAGATTTTGGCCGGTGAACAGGTGGGCAATGCTTCGTAGATGCGCGTTCGGATTATTAGCGTCTAAAACATTCGGGAAGTTAGCGTTCCAATGTGCTCTGAACTGGTTTAAAAGAGCGCTCGACTCAGCAGTCGTGTACGGATCCGAGTTCGCGTCCGCCCACGCGTTCTGAAACACGATTTGAAATCCAATCCCGTTCTCAACCTGATAAATTCCGTCTACGAGATTGATAATACTCGTGATTTGCGTGTTTGCCTGAGAAGCGCCGCCGAGAGCTGAGACGTATTCGCCATCTGCGTCAGTAGAAATGCGGGCGATCTTTAAAGCTGAGAGGCTCGGGACTGGGTTAATCGCAGCCTCCACCTCGGGCGCTACAGCAGTCGTCGGTGGTTTGGATTCGACCACGGATGATTGCGCCTCTTCCTGGGCAGCCACTTCGTCAGCCAGAGTTATCCCGCAACTAGCGGCGTCTTCGGTGAGTGCGGAGTCTTCGTAAAGAATGTACTCATCCGTACGAGCCCTGCTTGAGAGTCCTCGCGCTGGCTGAATGAAGTAACGTCGCTCTCGACTAATAATTGCCCCTTCAAGACCTTTGGCCGTAAGCGAGAGCCTGACTTGGGCGTCCGGTACGCCTTTTACGAACCCTTTATAAGTGTTGACTGACGTCTTGGGCAGTTTATGAGCGACACCTCTTGCATCGATCACTTGGGCCGAATAATCCGGCGCGCGTAAATCGTAAGGAGTTAGCTGCAAGTCAAAGTCGCCTTTCGAAGACTTGAGCAGGAGTTTCCCCTTATTTCGGACCTGGGCCGCCGCGGCCACTGGGTCCATTCTAATCAGGTCGTACTCCCTCAAAAGCTTTGAGAGCTCTTCATCCTGAGTTCGAACCTGTACCAGCTCGCCCGTTACCATGGGAGCTTCCTGAACGCTGGCGGGACCTTGTGGGCTTCGAAGCCCAAGAGACGGGTGCGGCAGTAGGGAAATAATTACAGCACCCAGCAGACTGCAACCTAAGACCTTGCGACTAGTATTCACGTGCGTTCGTAGTGTCGGGAATCAGGGATTGACCCCGTCAGCTTTCTTTAACTATTACCGAACAGGATTGCGCGCTCGAGGAAAACCTGTAAGGGGCCTTCGACGTGGGCAGCCGCTAAGAGGCATCAATAGTCTTCACGGTTGCCCAATCGCATTATAGGCGGCCAATTCCATCATTCGCAATATCTCGAATCACCGGGACCGCTGGCCGATCTGCTCGGTGCCGAAAGAGCCGATGCCGTTCAGACGAAAGCTGAAGACTACGCGGTTCTCCTTGCGCAGACCGACGTTGAATGTTGAGAACTGGCCCGTGACCGCGCAGCAGTCCCAGCTGTAGCCCAAGGTGACTGTCGAACTGATGAGAGAGTTGTCGCCTCGTCCAGGCCGCTTTTGAAAATCGAAAAAGAACGACGAACCACCAAATAGCCCGCTTTCCTCGTTACCGAGAAACACGGACGGGCTCCACTGCGAACCGCGCAACGTCCCCGCTTCAAAACCGCGATTGTCCACGAACTGCGCGAAGGCGCCATCGAGTTCGATCGCGCGCGTGTAGTAAAAGCTCTGGAAGATCTGGACGAGGGGACGCGACAGTCCAAACGTCGTCGACATCGATCGCAGACCGCCGCCATGCGTGTCGTAATCCGTTCGGAAATCGACAAACAAATCACGCCGGGGGCGATAGCGCGCATCAAGATTCACAGGAGAGAAACGTCGCGGAACTCCACCGTAAACAAATCCTGAGAGCGTGTTGATCGGATAAAACTGATTGCGCTGATTCAGCTTCAGCGCGCCACCAAAAAACGGATCGAAAAAATACTTTCCACGCACAGTGATCGTCAGCGCTTCGTACGGTTGGCTCGCGAGCAGCGGCCGATTTTCCTTTCGCGCTACTTCCGCTGCCTCGTCAGTAACATTCTCAGTAGACCGGCGTGTGAAGAAACGATTCGCGATACCAAATTCGATCTCGTTCGTATCCGCAATCGCGTCGTTGTAATCGAAACGGATAATGCGATCGAAGTTGTTGATGCCGGCCAGTCGACGATAGACGATGTACGGTTCGATCACGTGACGGAAGAAGAAGGCGCCACCCCCGCGATGGAAATCCTTTGCAAAGGCGGGCGGCCGCACGTCCAACTCAAACTCGCCATAGCTGCGGGTTATGTTCTGGCTCAGCACGTCGCGTGTCGTTGGATCGAGCGAGTTGGAATAGAACGTCACGCGCCCGGTAGCCGGAGGTCGTTATGGACCAACCGGCGAAATGCAAAGGCAGTTCAAACCGCGGGTGCAGATCGAGTCGCTGCACGATCGACGGCGAGATGATCGGATTACCACCGACTTCGTTCACGAACAGCACCGGATCTTCGACCGTCTCCTTGCGGCTGACGCCTTCAGCCGCACCGCTGAACGAATAGTAGACCGGAAGGTTTTTCAGAAAGTTGAGAATGGTCGGACGCTTATCGATGCTGACGCTCGGCAACTGGCGAATACGAATGCGCGCGTTCGTCAGCGACGTAACCTGCGTGCGTGCGAGAAAGTTGAAGCTGTACTCTTCGTGGTCCTTATTTACAAAGACCTGCGACGTCTCTTCCGGCGAGATTGCCTGTTGAATGTTGTCGGAGAAGACCTGACGAAAAGCGAGGTTCGACGTGACGTTCACATCAGCCGCGGCGATGAAACCGTTCTTGAAGTAATGAACGCCGTCAACATAGAGACTCGAACCACCCTGATCGGGATTCGCTGCGGACGCTTCCTGTCCAAAGATGCGATCCTTGACGGCGTAGAAACCGGCGTTCAGATACGAACGCGAGTTCGCGCGTGTTCGCAAGTCGGCGCCGAAGCCGAGGCCACGCTGCGTGTAGATGTCGCTGCGAAAAGTGAAGTCAGCGGAGCGGCCGAGTGTTTGATAGTAAGCAGTCGACAACCGAAAGCCTTTCGCACCTGAACCGCCGATACGTCGGCGTCAGAAAACCTGACGCGCGATCGCGCGGCTTGATCGACACCGACGCGTACGGCAGATAAAAGACCGGCACGTTTTTCAGTCGCAGTTTTGGCGAAACGACGCGCACGCGATCGCCGGTCTTGATCGTTGCCTTGCTCGCGTGAAAGCTCCACTTCGGAACGTCTTCATCGCACGCAGTGATCTGAACGTTGATGGCGACGATCGTGTCGAGACTGATCTTCTCGACGCGATCGGCCGTGAAATAGATACGCGTGCCGTCCTGCGTTTGGTTTGTAAGCCGGTGGAGTCACGAAGTAACCGGTCTTGGTGCGATAGTTCCATTCGGCGCGCGAGCCGGTGATGCGCTGCTGATCCGCTTGATCGAAAACGACGCTGCCTTCCGCGACAAGCCTGTTCTCCGCTTCGTAAACCGTTACTTTGTCTGCCTGCAGCCGATACGTGCCGATGCGAGCGTCGACGTTTCCTTCGTAAAGGAAGATGCGAGCAGTTTCCGGTCCTGATGCAGACTGTTTTGACGAGTGAACGTCGAGCCGATCGGTGCTGACACCCTGCACGCCATTTCGCTGCGGCGGACGTCGCTGAACAGGTTGATCCGGATTCAAGTGGATTGACGCTCGGCGTGTCGGTCATCGGATTTGAGACTTTCCGATCGACCGGATTCGTTTGCTGCGCAAGTCCAAACTGGCAAGCCAGATAGGAGTAGATTGCCAGCAGAAACGAGTATAGGGCGCGCGTGGAGCAGCACGAATCATAGGTTGCGGGTGGATTTGCTAACATAGCGACGCGTGTCTGAGCCTTTTAATTTAATGATTGTAGCTGGTGAGCCGTCAGGCGATGCGCATGCCGCAGCGCTCGTTAAGGCACTGCCAGAAAGAAACACAGATTGAATATTTTGGTGCGACCGGACCATTGATGCGTGCCGCGGGAGTCGAAACGGTCGTCAACTCCGACGAGCTGGCAATCATGGGAATACTGGAAGTCGCGCGGGTGTTTCCGAAGTTCGTCGCCGCGTTTCGCAAGCTAAAAGCAGCGGCGATCGAGAGAAAGCCGGATGCGGTTATTCTCGTCGACTGGCCCGAGTTCAACTTGCGACTCGCGAGTTCCGCTTCACCGCCGCGGACTCAAGGTGATCTACTACATCAGTCCGCAGCTATGGGCGTGGCGTCCGCGTCGCATCAACCGAATTCATCGCGACGTCGATCTGCTGCTGTCGATTCTTCCGTTCGAAGCTGAATGGTATCAAAGCGCGCGGCGTGGACCATGTTGAGTTCGTCGGCCATCCGCTCGCGGGTGAAGTGAAGACCGCGGATTGGACGCGAAAGAGTTTTGCGAGCAACATAATCTGGATCCGGGTAAACCGATCGTCTCATTCCTGCCCGGCAGCCGGCGAAAGGAGTTGCAACGAATTCTCCCGCCGATGGCTCGCAGCGATCAGCAAGCTTCGAAAAGGCTCATCCGGATATTCAGCCGCGTCATTGTCGTTGGCGCCAAGCCGCACAGTGGAAGAAACAAAAGAGATCATTGTCGCGTCACGTCAAACTCGGTCCTGTTGGTCCATGGGCAGACTCGCGAAGCACTCGCTGCTTCCGACGCCGCCGCTATCGCCAGCGGCACCGCCACACTCGAAGCCGCATTACTCGAAACTCCGATGGTCGTGGTCTACAAAGAGTCAGCCATGAACTGGCACACGCTGGGCCGTCTGATCACGGTCCCTCACTATGGTCTGGTCAATCTGGTGGCGGGCAAAGAGATCGCGAAAGAACTGATGCAGACCAGTCTCACTCGCTGAGAACCTGGTCGCAGGAGATAATCTGAAGCTCCTGATCCCGAGACGAAACGCAAACTGCGCGAGTTTGGAAAAGGCGCGTTACAAACTTAGGAGAACCCGGGGCCTCCGAACGCGCCGCCGACTTAATCGCCAATACATAACCGTGGATAATGCGGATAAAAATCGGATTTAATCCGTGTCATCCGCGGCTGATTTTGTTCGCAGCTCTTCGACCTGTTGCTGGAGGTGCTTGAGCTCTTCGCGCATCTCGGCAAGTTTGTTCATGTGCGCATTCATTCGCTTGTATTGATCCAGCGGCTGCACCGGTATTCCCCACCACACGCCCGGCCGCACGATCTTGCCCGGCAGGATTCCCGCTTTTGATCCGATGATCGCGCCCTTCATCACGCGCGTGTGATCGCCAAAACCAACCTGACCGCCGATCACGACGTCGTCTTCGATCACGACACTGCCGCTGATGCCCGTTTGCGCTGCAATCACGACTCGTTCGCCGATGTCGCAGTTGTGGCCCACGTGGACCATGTTGTCGAGTTTCGTGCCGCGTCCGATGCGCGTGCGGCCGAGCGCGGCGCGATCGACGCACGTGTGCGCACCCATTTCGACCTCGTCTTCGATCACGACCGTTCCGATCTGCGGAAACTTTTGATAACCGAGTTCGTGCCGCACGTAGCCGAAGCCATCGGCGCCGATGCACACGCCTGCGTGAAGGATGACTCGATTCCCGATCGTCACACCGTCGTATAAAACAACATTCGGATGAAGCACGCAGTCGATCCCAACCGTACGTCACCCGACACTACTCCACCTCGAACTCGTGTAGCCCACATGCGGACTCCCGATGAACTTAGGACCAGTAAGCTGTCAGCGCAACGTCGGCTGTCTCAGCGACAACTGCGGTGGGATGAATCGAAGGCTCGCGTTTCACGCCATGAAGTGCAGCGCCCAATGATCGCAAAAGCGAGTTTGGGATTAGGTACTTCGATCAACGTGCGATCAGGAAACTCTCTCAGCTTCCGGGAACAATTAAACAGGACGCCTTACTTGCAAGCGCCGATTCGAAAAACTTCTCGTTATCGACGTACGCAATCTCACCCTCACCCGCGTGATCGAGATTGGCAATCCGTTCAATCTGTGTTTCACCGTCGCCAACAACGCGGCCTTTCACAATCTCACTGAGCTGCTTCAACTCTCATCTCTGTGAACCCACGTTTAGAAGCACGGATAAAAGCAATCAAGTGCGCAACATTCTCGTCGTCGATCTGATCGAGCTGCTGCAACGCTTCTTTCAGCGGAATCGTCGATCGAAACAGTAAGCGATACGCATCCTTCAACGCTCGTCGCGCACTTTCCGAAAATCCCGCCCGCCGCAATCCAACACTGTTCAGTCCACGCAGTCGTGGCGGATTTCCGTCCGTCATAAAAAACGGCAACACATCCTGCACGATCTTCGACTTCCCGCCAACCATCGCATGCCGTCCAAACCGCACAAACTGATGCGCGCCGACGTTGTTTGAAATAAACACGTGATCCTCGACGAGCGATATGCCCCGCGAGCGCGACTTCATTCGCGAAGATGTTGTCGTTGCCGATGACGCAGTTGTGGGCCACGTGGCACGCCGACCATGAAAAAGTTGCGCGATCCGATGCGCGTCGTTTCGCCTTCGCCGCTGGCCCGGTGAAGCGTACAAAACTCGCGAATGAGGTTATCGTCGCCGATTTCAAGATAACTTTGTTCGCCGCGGAACTTCACGTCCTGCGGCTCGCCGCCCACCACCGCATGTTCAAAAATTCGGTTTCTCGCCCCGAGTTTGGTATAGCGTTTGATGACGGCATAAGCGGCAATCTCGCAATCTGGGCCGATTTCCACGTTATCTTCGATGATCGCTGTGGGATGGATAGGCATTTGCTGGGGTTTGAGAATAATCGTGTCTTGTAGATCCTGCAAATCCTGTTTATGATGCACCGTTGTTCTGCGGTTTTGACTAAGTAGGAGACAGTAAAGCCTTTGTTTAGTGATCAGTTTCGCCGTGGCGAGTCGGATAAAAATAAACTTCAGGGCGTAAAAGGCTCGAAGTTTATCTCTGGCCTCTCAGATGTCGTCTGGAAAGCGTTTCAATCAGTCAACCAGCGGCTGCCGGAGGGTGAATCCATTCGTCCGAATTGGGCGCCAGGTCCGCTTCTCAAATCCTACGAACGCAGTGCTCCGCCACTTGGTTTTCCGCGCGAGACCGACAGTCTTTGTCCCACCTGTGTGAAAGAAGTTCGCAACGCCGTAATCAGCGGCGATGTCACGCTCGAAACTTTGATGCACGAGCATCCGGGTGAAATCAAGGCGCAGATCGTTGAGGACAACGGTCAGGTCGTGATGCGCAAGACCTGTCCGAAGCACGGCGAATTTGAAGATGTGATGTCGACGGATCCCGCGTTTCTCGAACGCATCGAGTCGCTCTTCTTTGGCCGGGACTTCCGGGCTGCTGAAGACAAAGACGTGCATCGTCACGGAACTTCGAACATCCAATTCGGACGCGGCGCTGTTTTGACTGTTGACCTGACCAACCGCTGCAACATGATGTGCAACCCGTGCTTCATGGACGCGAACCAGGTTGGTTACGTACACGAGCCGACTTTTGAAGATACGAAAGCGATCCTGGACCGTGCCGTTTCGTTCAAACCACGACGCCAGGTGATCATTCTCTTCTCCGGTGGTGAGCCGACGCTCTCGCCTTATTACCTCGAAGCCGTCGCTTACGCGAAGAAGATCGGTTTCTATCGCATTCTCGCCGCGACCAACGGCATTCGCTTCGCCGAAGACATTGAATTCTGCAAGGCCGCGAAAGCCGCGGGACAGCATGGCGTTTATCTTCAGTTTGATGGAGTAAGCGAAGAGAAGAACAAGCATCGCGGTGTTGGCAATCTGTTCGACGTGAAGTTGCGCGCGATTGAGAACCTCGCGAGTGTCGGTATCAAAGTCACGCTCGTCGTAACGATTGTTAACAATCTGAACAACGACGGCATCGGACAGATCGTCGAGTTTGCTGCACAGAACATCGACAAGGTACAGACGATCGCGTTTCAACCGGTTTCGTTTACCGGCCGCGATGAAGATATCTCTGACGAGATGCGCAAGAAGTGGCGCTACACGCTCGCCGGCATGACGCACGATTTGAAGAACCAGCTCAACGAGAGCATTCAACCGCTGCGTGACTGGTTCCCGCTCTCGTCTTACTCGGCATTCACCAGCGTGATGGACATGTTGCAGGGCGCGGATGCCCCGTGGGGTTGGTCTTCCTGCAATTGCCATCCAAACTGCGGCATCTTCACGTTGCTCGTCGTGAACCGCCAGACGGGCGAGTTCAAATCACTGTTTGAGTTCTTTAACTACGAACAGTTTATGAAAGACGTCGCGGTGATTACCGACACCGCGCGTGGCCGCAAGCTTTCGTATGCGCAACTCGGCATGGCCATCATGCGCAACTTCGACGCCGAGCGCGCGCCCGAAGGATTTCCGATCTCGCAGATCGTGAATCTGTTCAAACCGTCGTCGACTAATTCGAATTCCGATCGCAACGACCGCATGAAGGCCCAGACAGGGACGAACGCTAGCGACGTCTGGCGCGTCTTATGCGTCGAAGGAATGTGGTTCCAGGATCTTTTCAACTACGACTTCCGCCGCACCGAGATGTGCGTCATCCCGTACGGCACTCAGGAAGGCGAGATTTCCTTTTGCGCCTACAACACCGGCGTCGGTTGGCGACAGATCATCGAGAACATGCATAAGACGGCGAACCTGGGCGAGTGGTACGAAGAACACGGCCGTCACAAAGTCTATGCCGCCGGTAAGAGCGTTCCGCTGCAAACTACGAAACACTCGCTGAGTCTGCCAATCATTCAGGCAGTGCTCGCGGAAGACGCTGAAGAGAAGCCAGTATCGCAACTCCGTACCTTGTCGAGGACGAGGAAACCCTGGTCGTCTAGCGTTTTAAGTCATTTCTATAATCGGCTCGATGTCTGGCGAAACTGAGCAGTCTCTTCCCATCGTCTTGCTGACTGCAAAAGCAACTAATCGATCAAGGTGGACGCTTCAAAAGGTGTCACAAGTGAGCCAGCGTCGACAATTCGACTTCCTACACTGGCACGCGTTGTAGTTTCGATTCTCGTTTAGACCTGCAAGCCCGGAGCTCGATATGACCTCCACCAACCGAGGACCAGTAATGCACCACACTTCACGAGCCGTTTGCATCATATTTGTTCTTCTCTGCTGCACCGTCACTTCAATCCCTCAACAACCGACAAGTAACGCGAGGGACGATTATCTTTCCTGGACCGCCGCTCGGGCTAACGACATCGGAAAGCAATGGAGAGTGAACGGGCGGGCCGGTGGAGCACTCGATCTTCGAGTCATACACACCGAGCATGCTTATAACTATAAACTGCGCGCTACATTGATGACGCCGGAAGTTATTCGTGCCACCGCACGCCTGGAGCAGCTCCGTATGCGGCTTACCGATGCGCAGACCCGCGAGTTAGTAGCCGAAGCCGAAAAAACCGAAGGACTGTTGTCTTGGTTGAGATCGATCCACAGGAAGGATCGGGAGTGATTCCCTTGGAATGGCGCTCCGCCCTGCGCCCCAAAGGAGCCAAAGAAGATTCATCGCTTACGATTCCCGGAATCAACACGCCTGCGCTAAGACATGTTAAGGCATTAGCGGGAGTTGCTCGCCGCGACTACGCCTACGACGTCTTTTGGGTCGTCTTTCCGTTGAAAGACCAGCAAGGTAAACCGATTTGGGAAACCCCGCCGGACGCTATTGAATTGCTGGTCGGTATCTACAATAAAGAAGGTCGTGTGAATTGGCCCGTAAGTGAAGAATTGCGTCAACACCTGATCAACTCAAAACGTTAATCCCACTCACTAAGGAGATGTTCATCATGTTCAGACTGGCCGCCAGCGGATTTTTTCTCATCGCATGCGTACTCACTGCTTCCGCTCAGGAACCGACTCCGCAACCATCACCGGCGACGGCCGCGAGCAAGCCTGTAAAAGTTGAGTTTGAGTACAAGATGCTCGCTACAAATCGCACTTCGACAATGGAAAAGGAGATGAAGGAGGCGGCCGCCGCCGAGGTACCAGTTCATCGAAGTTATCAGTGGCGAGACGTTTTTCGGCGGATCGGAGGCCCTCGTCGTCATGATCCGCCCGAAAGAGGGAAATCATAAAGCCGAGGTTTGACTACAAGCTGCTCGCGACGAGAAGACTTCTACTATGCAAAAGGAACTTCAGGAAGCTGGAGACGCGGGCTTCGAACACTGGGCCAATCCGTTTTCAAAAAGACCTTCGGCACGGAGGTGATGGTAATTCTTGAGCGAGATCACGAAGCAAACCAAAACTGTGGGATTACAAACTTCTCGCCACGAGGAAGACCTCAACGATGCAGAAAGAAGTGATGGAGGCCGCGGAAGCAGGTTATCAGTTTGTCGGCTTCTCCTCCGGCTCGACGTTCTTCGGTGGCAACGAAGTGGTGACGATCATGCGTCGCCCGCGTTCGGAAGTCGCGGGCCAGTAGTGCTCCAATACGTGTTTAATTGTTCTTGATCTCTTGTGCCTTTTGTGGCTTTTGTGCCTTTTGTGCTAATCGTTGTCGCCGTCACCACTGGGCCGTTGCACTTCGCGCAACTGGGCCACAATGTCTCGTAAACGAATCGCGAGGTCTTCGATCGTTTGCACGCGTTTGCGAGATCGTTCGCTTAGCTCTTCGCGCAACAGAAGTTGCGCCTGGCCCAACACGCCGGTGAGAGGGTTGTTGATTTCGTGACGAATGCGGGCGACGAGGTCGGCGGTCTCCTCGAGTTTCAGGCGATACTTCGCTACCTGGTCTTCCTTATCGTGTTCAGTCATCAAGTCTCCGTAATTGGTTCCGGGAAATGAATGATAAAGGCAATTGTCTTTAGTTTTACTTCAGGAGTGTGCCGCTAACGAACTTTGCTGCACCGCCATTGTGCCTCGTGAACGGACTCAATTTCAAGCATTTTAATCTCTGTTAATACGTGGACCAGCCGGAGAAAGTTGACAACAAGCGGGCGCCCACCGTAGATTTTCAAGTCCCTCAATACTGGGAGGTCGTCCAATGGTAGGACTCCAGACTCTGGATCTGGCTATCGGGGTTCGAGTCCCTGCCTCCCAGCCAAAAAGAATCAAACAGTTACGGGCGGCTCAAATTTCGAGTCGCCCGTTTTGTGTGCCTATAGTTTGCCAGCCATTAAAAATCGGGGCTATTGTGTGCCGGTTTTCGTGAATAGCATCTGCTCCAACTTGTCAGAAGCACCTTGCTGCATGTCGGGCATGAGCCTACACCGAAAATACTCGCGACGAACGAACGAGATTAAAATTGTATATTGACAACTATCTATATAGACTGTAACCTATGCGGCATGAAGCAACTGGACCAAGCCTTTGCCGCTCTTGCGGATCCCACCCGACGAGGAATCGTGGTGCACCTTGCCCGCGGTGAGGCCTCGGTGTCCGAGCTGGTTGGCCGCTTCTCGTTGACGCAGCCCACGATTTCCTCGCACTTGAAGGTGTTGGAATCTGCAGGGCTGATCTCGCGTCGCAAAGAGGCCCAGTTGCGGCCGTGCAAACTGGTGCCGGAGCGACTGAAGGCCGTCACCGACTGGCTGGAGCAGGTGCAGGAGATCTGGGAAGGCAACTACAAGCGTCTCGATGCGTTGCTTGCAGAGTTAAAACAACAAGAGAAACAGGAGCGAAAGAAATGAAACCCGCCGAAGCAAGCCTGCCGTCAGATACCGAGGTACTCGTCAAACGGAGCTTCGATGCTCCCGTCAAACTGGTGTGGCGGGCCTACATGGAACCGGACCTGATGCGTCGTTGGTGCTCGGGCCTCCCCGGTTGGTCGATGCCTGTCTGCGAGATGGATATGCGCGTCGGCGGCAAGTATCGCTGGCGCTGGCGCAGTGACGAGAACGGCCAGGAGTTCGGATTCACTGGCGAGGTCCTGGAAGTCGTTCCGCACGCGAGAATCGTGCATACCCAAATCTACGATCCGGGTGATCTGGGCTATTCCATGGGGGGTGAACCATATATCGTGACCGTCACCTTCCAGGAAGCCGACGGGATCACGAACGTGGCGACCTCGATCAAGTTTGCTTCGAAGGCCGACCGCGACGCGGCGTTCTCTACCGGCATGACTGATGGTATGGAGATGAGCTACAAGCTGCTCGATGATGTGCTGGCTGAAGGGTGACGAGTGAAAGTCGTGAGTGGAGCGGGATTAGGTTGGTCAGGCTAATCACTGGTTCGGCCGAATGGGAGTGACACCCAACATGAAGACAACAGCTTTTCTCTTGACGATGCTCGTGCCGGTTGTCGTATCGGCGCAGCAAAAGCCAACGACGGGCTACGCGCCCGTCAATGGGCTGAAAATGTACTACGAGGTCCATGGCAGCGGCAGCCGGTGGTGCTGCTCCACGGCGCGTTCATGACCATCACCAACAACTGGACCCCTTTCGCGTGGCTTATGCTGATTCACAGATTGACCTCACAGGCGATTTATTCGGAGTGCGGGGGAGGGGGGACGGGGTATGAAGGGAGCAACTGAAATGAAGCACCCCGAATTCGACCGGGGCGGGTGGACCCTGCCGCCTAACGTTACGCTTGAGTCACTCGCCCACGCAACTTAACCAGGTGAAGCTCCTTCGGTCTGGAGAACGGCAGACCACCGTGGATCAGGACGACGAAAGATTAAAGGGTATATCGTCATAGTTTTGCATTCGTGATGAGCGCAGTTTTTCTCGGTTTTAAAACCGCTCGATTCATATTGAAAACCATTCAAGACCGTTTAATCCTTAAATCCTTCGGACATTGGACGCTTACGAGTATAATGCGCCCATCTGACAGGAGAGATGTTTGGAAAAAATTGTCTCACACCTCTTCAACGACCATTCCTCGGACCACGACAGTGTCGGGTTCTGCTATGCGTCAGGTATCGTTAGCCAGACCGCGCAACAATAAGCTGCCTTACGCCTGACTAACAAACTGCTGTTTGGCGAAAATAAGTAGTAAGTCGACATGGCCAATCATGTGTTCATCACCCATGCGGTCGAAGACAAGAAGATCGCCAATCTCGTATGCGAAGCTCTCGAGAGCAACGGCATTAAGTGCTGGATTGCCCCGCGGGATGTGCCTTATGGCATGAACTTCGAGGAAGCGATCGTCGATGCGATTTGCGGAAGCAAGTTAATGATCCTTATCTTGTCCACTCACTCGAATAACTCTCCCCACGTCAAGCGCGAAATTCAAAATGCCTGCATGGAAGACGCGCAAACCCCAATCCTTCCTTTTCGGGTAGAGGACATTCGTCTCAATAAGGCACTCAGATACTACCTTGGTTCTACTCAATGGCTCGACGCATCTACGCCGCCTTTGGAATCTCACTTCGAGAGTCTTATTAAACGCGTGCGCGTGTATCTGCCTCCTGAGGCAGGAGCCGAGGCTGCCGGCAAAGCTGAGCCCGAGGTGACTGAGAAACCCGCTGAAGCTGACGCACTCGCTCCCCAACAAGCTGAAGCTGAGGTGTTGGCCCATCGGTTGGCTGAAAAAGAAGCCGCGCTTAAAAAGACAGAACCAACTGAAGAAATGGCTTTAAGACAAATCGCAATCCAACCGCCTGACAAGGACACAACAGAACCCGCTCCCTTTTCAGGATTCGGGCAACCGTTAGAACGGCCAAATCGTCGCCTTTTTTACGTAAGCGCTGGGGCAACGCTGGCGGTAGCGATAATAATCGTTGGGGTGGTTGCGTACATATATAACCAGAATAGCGGCTCGCAGAGCCTGGCAACCGTACCAGCTGAAGCCAACTCATCTCGTACCGATCAACCCTCCGGTACAGACGTTACAAATCCACCTGTGAATTCGAACACAGTCACAAACACAGCCGCAGATCCACCCCGCAGGCCGACGCCAGCGCCGTCGCCCTCCACCACAGTCAAGCCATCGCCCGAGCGAACTGCAACGAGCGATGAGCCGCAACCATCCCCTACTCCGAGGCTTCGCGCCCCGATATCGGGTGGTATCCTGAATGGCAAAGCCCTATCTTTGCCCAAACCAGTTTATCCACGCGCTGCCGCCGCTGCTCGTGTGTCAGGAACGGTCGTTGTTCAGGTCGTCATTGATGAGGATGGCAATGTAGTTTCCGCGAACCCGGTTTCGGGCCATCCATTGTTGCACGCAGCAGCGGTTAGAGCGGCGCGACATGCCAAGTTTTCTCCCACCTCACTCTCGGGCCAGCGCGTAAAAGTGAGCGGCGTAATTCAATATGATTTCGTGCCAGCTGACCGACCGTCATCAACGATTCCTTAAGGCCGCTTTTTTGTTTGTATAATGAACCTACTTCACTAGGAGTCTCACGCGATGAAGCGATTTGCCATCCTCTTTCTGCTGTCCGTTCTACTAGTCAACCTGGCTACGCCGGCGTCCCATTCAGCCAACGATGCCCCCAGATTTGTTTCGCTCGAAGGCGGGTTTTCTATCTCACTGCCGGAACGTTACAAGCAGCAGACGAGACTGGTTGTTCCCATACCTCCCGGCCACGCGTATGGACCCCTGTACGAGTGGAAGATTAAAGACCGCGTCTTCAGTATTGGATATGCCGACCGTTATCAATCTTTCAGCGACACTGAAGCATTCTTCCAGGGAGTCGCCGAGCACTTCCGAAAGCTTGCTCTTTCAGCCAACGCGAACCTCGGTGTCGTCAAAAACATTAAGCTCGACAAGCATCCCGGAATTGAGCTGCGTGCAGACGTAAACAAAGCGTCGTTTATTCAACGAACGTACTTAGCGCCGTGGCGGATCTACCAAACGATGTTGGTGGTGAAGAACAAACAACGAGATGAAAGCACCGCTATAAGCGTACTCGATAGTTTTAAGCTATTGAATGATGCTGAAATAACTGAAGAAGCCCTCAAAACTCCACCTGGACCATTACCGCAGACGCCCGAAGCGCCACGTGCTGGATCCGACGCGAGTGACGAAGGGTTGCGTGGGCCTGTAAAGAGTGTCCGCGGGGAACACCAGTTCATCTCGGAAACGCGCTTAACAATGGATGGACCGCGATCCTGGGTGGATACCTATAACGAAAAGGGGAATAAGGTCAGAAGCGAGACGTTCGATTTCAAAAATAACATTGTCCATCTCACGGTGTATGGATACCTGGACGGCAGCAGAGTCTCCGCGTCCAAGCACATACCACGTGAAGATGGCCCCAGGCCTGGCCGGGGAGGTGGCTTGGGAAGATCTGGGTTGTCAAACAAGAAAAAGGACCCTCGCTACGATCATAAGTACGAGTTCAAATACGATGATAAAAAGCGTTTGATCGAACACACAGATTTTTCAAGCAACGGCGAGATTTTGTGGCGTCGTGTTTTCAAATACGAAGGGAACCAAAAGGAAGAGCTGATCAACCCAGATTATTCGTTGACTCAGCGCAATCTCTCAATACTCGATGACAAAGGCAACGTAATTGAGCGCACCGTATTTGCGCCTGATGGCAAGGTCCGATCGAAGGTTTCTTTTACTTACGAGTTTGACTCACACGGCAATTGGACCAAGCAAACAAAGTCCTGGAGCGTTGTTGATGAAAGGCTTCGGCCGTTCGAGCCTTCGTCTGTCCTACGAACTATCACCTACTATTGAATTATCGACTCAAGGATCCGGCTATCGGGGTTGATTTCCTAAAAACTGGTGGTGTCTTTAAGTTGCCGGCATTCTCTGCGTACCTCTGCGGTCCTCCGCGTCTCTGCGGTTGTATGTTTTGGCGGTTCTTTTACCGCAGAGTCGCGGAGGACCGCAGAGGTACGCAGAGGAAATTAAGAACTACCTAAAAACTCGTTGACTTTGTTACGTTGAAAGAAGCGAGAGGAATCGAGTAAGTATTCAAAATCAGTCGAAACCCCTCAGGAGAAAACTATGACCACTCCGACTTTCAATAACAGCTACTTCATTACCAACCGCAACGATCCGACGACGATCTGGGTTGACTCTAGTTCGGTAGTCATCCCCGGTCCCTTGTCTTACTACATCTCTAATACTCCGTATGACCAGGAAACAGACGATTACTCGACCACAAACTGGAATGCTTTCTTAAGTAGTCTCCAGACAGACCTGAAAAGCACCGTGGACGAAAACGGGAATGCAAATCTGGCCGTTTATATACACGGTCTGGGTAATACATTTGATGATGCGATAACGGAGTCGGCAGCCTTCGGATCCGCGCTAGCCAGTCCCGGAGGATATGGAGGATTGCTTATAGCTTTCGACTGGCCCAGTTACGGTACCGCGGTTTCGGCACTTGCCAGCTACTATGCGACGACCCAGATCAACTGGCCCGTAGTAAATACGAAGGGCACTATTCGCGACAACATCAACGGCAGCATCGATAGCTTTGTTACCGTGATCAAAGCGCTTCTTGCAATACAGATCAATAACAAGCCGCTGAATATCAGCCTCATCAGCCATTCCGAAGGGAACTACATGTTGATGATGGGCATGTTGGGTCTGTACGCGGCAGGTGTGAAGTCAGGCATAAACAACGCCATCATGCTGGCAGCCGACGTCTCTGCGGCCATCTTTCAGCCGGGGCAGTTTGGCAATGCGATAACAGACATCTGCAAACAGGTTTCGGTCTATTACTCGGGCGCTGATGCCGATGTTAATTACTCAGACTATGACTTCTTCGCCTTTCACAATCAGGTCTATCCTTCGCGTCTGGGTTTGATCGGCCCATACGCTTATCCTTCGTCGAGTGCGATTCCGAGTTCCGTAATTGGAATCGATTGTTCTCAGGTCACGGTGGATCTGGGGTTGATAACAAACGTCCACGGATCTTACCGATCTCTTCCGCAAACGCTCGTCGACATGAGCACTACGATGAACTCTTCAAACCCTACTTACTCGGGACGAATTCTCTATCCCGGGGGCACCAACACTTACTACTTAAACCCGGCGGTGAACACTGGGTCCGGTATTGCGCCGCCCCAGGGCATCTATCGCCGAGCGAGGTCCCACACCATTCGTTGACAGGCGTCGTCGGGCGGGTGTAGGCTCCGCGCGTTCACAAATCATCCGCACTATCTGACGTTAGGGTTGCTCTCACGGGTCGTCGTTTCACAACCGTTAAATCAAAGGAGTACTTCCGATGTTACGAACGCGAATTTTAAGAATTCGGCAGGCCCTTTCGGCTTTGCAAATAATCACTCTGCTCACTTTCATGTTTGCTGGATTCCCCACTGCCATTTATTCAGCACCGCCAGGACCTAAACCAATCTCCATAACCCAAGCGCGTAGCTTGCCTCTGGGAACAGTGGTAACCATCGACGGCCTGGTTACTGTAGCTTCCGGCACGTTTAGCTCCAGTACCTTCGATCAGGGCTTCGCGATCCAAGATAATACTGGCGGCATTTATGTCAGCACTCCCGTCAATCATTCGTTGGAGCCACGGCAACAGGTTCGTGTGACGGGTACACTCGCCGACACGTTGTTGCCAGGGCTGCTCGTCCTAACCAATGTGACCGCAATCAAAGTTACGGGTAGGGGACGAGCAGTGCGGCCGATATCGCTCGCGACCGGAGATGTAGGTGAATCGACCGAGGGGACAATCGTCCGAATAACGGGAACGATCACTCAGCCCATTGTGAATGATCTACCATTCGGCTTCATCGTCTTCGTGAATGATGGGTCTGGTGAAGTAAATGTGTTTGTGTGCGCCTCCACCGGCATCGATGTCAGCGGTTTGAGCCAGGGTCAGACCATCGAGGTGACGGGCTTCAGCGGCCAGTTCGCCGATCATTTTGAAGTCGATCCTCGCACGCAGGCCGATATTCGGGTTGTAGCAAACTAAATACGACGCACTGACGCCGTTGGTGGCGTCTTAATTTCCTCTGTGCTCTGCGGTCCTCCGCGTCACTGCGGTTGTATGTTTTTGCGGTTGTATCTAAAAACTTTGATCGTTGACGTGATTTAACCTAAGATTCCGCGGTCCACCCCCTCAGATCTTCGGCTCTCAAATTTGACGGAGGAACTGAAATGCCAAAACGAATGGTGTTGCTGAGTTTTCTTCTCCTACTTGCCGCAATCTTCGGTGGGCTCTCTCCCAAGCCTGTTGAATCATCACCAAAGCCCGCTCCTTTCTTCACCAACATTTCCGTTTACGGCGCCTGGCACTGTGGCAATGACTTCTGTACCTGGGCCAGCGTTCGTAACATGACGGACTTCGATACCAGGAATCGCTGGATCATTAACCGCGGCGACGGCACACCGTCCGTTAACCTGATCGTTCTCAGTTTTGTTCATCCGCTCAGACTGCTGAACAAAACGAACGACGCCGGCAACTCGCAAGGCATACCGATCGGCATGAACCAGGCAGTGGTCGACTACTTCAAGTCGCGTGGGATTCGAGTCCAGTTGTCCATGGGCGGAATCACTTACACCGACGCATGGAACCAGGCGCTCGCCACTAACCCAACGCAACTCGGTCTCAACGCTGCCGAGGCCGCACAACGTTTAGGCGTGGGATTTGAAATCGACTACGAAGAAAACACGAATCCGAATCTTCCGGGTTTGCAGGCGTTCATCAATGCGTATCGATCGGTTCATCCGTACGACGCTTCCGGAAACAATCATCCGGCGCGATTGACGATCGATCTCGCGGCCGGTGATCGTTGGCTCATCGCGTTGACGCGTAAAGCAACTGCCGACTGGTTGAACACAACAACGCCCGTGTTGGATTACGCAAACGCGATGGTACCCGCGCGGCAACCTAACAGTGCCGCAACAGCGACGGCCGATTGGCAGGAACACGTCGACGGTAAACCGCAGTTTGGGCCGCCAATCCTGCCGCTCGCGCCGTGCAAGTTTACGGGTGGGCTCTACATCGTTACCGGTTCGAAGCCCGCTCCTGAATGCACGAACTTCAGTGCGTCGCTCATCAACTCGACCGGTAACTTCGTGCAAACAGTGGCGCCGAACGGGGCCGGCACGACAAGTGGAATGTTGGGTTACATGTTCTGGGCGGCAGAGTGTCCGGCGACGCGGCGCGTTTGTACGACGCCTCCAAATTCGTGCGAGGGCGGCGTAGGCGTTGGCGCAACTACGTACGGCATTCCGATCCCGATGCCACCGTTACGTCAAAGCTAACTTGGTTAGTGGTCAGTGGTTCAGTGTCAGTAGTCAGTGGTCAGTGGTCCGTGGTTCACTGGTCAGTGGTCCGTAGTCATTGGTTCCTGGCGTGTGCCTAGCTTGGTGCAAAACTGACAACTGACTACTGACAACTGACCACTGACTACTGACTACTGACAAACAATGAAAACGCTTCTTGTCATCACGTTTTGTCTCTTTAGCTTCCGTTGCGTCAGCGCAGACGAATTGTCTGCAAACGGCGCGTGAAGTTTCTCCGCAACTTTCGGCTGAAGCGCGGAGCGACTTTGAGACAAAACTAAACGAGGCGCGCGAACTCTACGAGAAAGATCGAAACTCCGCTGATCGGATTATCTGGCTTGGAAGACGCACCGCCTACCTCGGACGTTACAAAGAAGCGATTCGTATTTTCACCGACGGCATCAAGCAGTTCCCTGCTGACGCCAGACTGTATCGACATCGCGGCCATCGTTTCATCACTCTGCGATGTTTTGACGACGCGATCGCCGATTTGAGAAAAGCTTCGACACTGATCAAGGGCAGGCCGGACGAGATCGAACCTGACGGCCTGCCTAATGCTCGCAACATTCCAACCAGCACGCTGCAATCAAACATCTGGTATCACCTCGGCCTAGCTCATTATCTGAAAGGCGATTTTCAGCGCGCACTCGACGCGTATCGTGAAGCAGAAAAGGTTTCAACAAACGCCGACATGCTCGTCGCGACAACGCACTGGCTTTACATGACGTTGCGCCGTTTAGGACGTGAAGACGAAGCTCGCAAAACAGTCGCGGCGATTAAGGACGACCTCGACATCATCGAGAACGACGACTATTACAAGTTGATCCGAGTTTACAGAGGAACGCACCGGGCGGCGGACCTCTGGAAAAAACTCAACCTACCTGCGAACAACGTGAGCAACGCAACCCTCGGTTATGGTCTTGGCAACTGGTTTCTTTACAACGGTCAGCGCGAGGTTGCCATCAAGACCTTCCAGCAAATCACCGCGGGAGACCAGTGGGCCAGCTTCGGCTACATCGCGGCCGAGTCAGAACTAAGTCAAAACAAATCAAAAAACGAACCGTAAATCGCTCCTCAAATATTCTCAGAAACGAAACCGAACTTTCATCGCATATAGAACTGAAAGGGTGTACTCTCGGCGAATCCAAGAGGAACCTATGACCGGCATTTTCGGCGACACGCTTAGTTTCAAACAGGAGAACGGCCCTGATGTATCTCTTGTCGTAGACGGCGACGAGTCGTACGCGCGCTACGAAACAACCGACGGCTACACAGTGATCTACGACCCTGAACTCGGCCTTTACACCTACGCGCTAACCGACGACAAGGGCAGGTTCGTCTCGAGCAAGACCCCGACAAGTGAAGAACCTCCCGCGAATCTGCCGTTACACCTTGAAGAAACTTTTTCCGTCCGCGCTGCGAAAGCCGAGGCCAAAATCAAGAAGCGCTCCCCGCCCGACGCCGCGGACTAACCCACAGGAAGCCCCGCCGACTAACAGGAGCCGGCGGCGCCGCTTACTCCATGGCTCCAAAGAAAGGAATTCCCTCATGAGCGGAATTTTCAACGAACAACTGACGTTCAAACAAGAGAACGGCCCCGACGTCCGGCTCGTGGTCATTGGGGACGAACATTACGCGCAATACGAAACCATCGATGGTTTCACTGTCGTTTACGACGAGGGAAAGGGATTGTACTGCTACGCTCAAACCGTCAACGGTCGCTTCGTTTCGACCGGCATTCCGATGAGTGTCCCACCGCCACCGGAACTTCGCCGCCACATAACCGAATCAGAAGCGGTACGCCAGCAAAAGTTTACGCTGCGACACGCGACACGCCAGCCACCACCGGCGATATTCACCGCTGCCGACACGTTTGAGACGTTTGGTCCAAACAACGGTCTTCTAACCGGCCGTCGCGTCAGCACGGGAACCGTGCGCGGGCTCACAGTCATCGTCGAGTTTCAGGACGTGACGACGACGATCACGAAACAGGACGTCGAGGAGATGCTGAACGGGCAGAACTACACCCGCAACGGCAATTTCTGTTCGGCGCGCGATTACTTCTTACTCGTGTCGGGCGGCAAGCTTAATTACACGAACGTGGTGGTTGGTCCAGTGAAGCTCAGCCGCGACCAGCAGTTTTACGTGACCAACTCGCTCGTGCAGGAAGCAATGGCACCTCGCTGTGGCCACAGGGATCGATTTGAAACAGTTTGATTCGCGCAACGACGGAATCATCGACGCCGTCAATTTCCTTTACGCCGGCCAATCGCGTTACGAGAAAGAGTTGTGGCCGCACAACGCTTTTCTCGAAATGCAGTTGGGCAACATGCGTACTAATTTCTACCTGCTGACCGGCCTCGGCAGCAGCCCCGAGCGATCTCACGATCGGAACGTTCTGTCACGAGAACGGTCACCTGCTCTGCCGCTTCCCCGACATGTACGACTACGGCAATCGCGACGGCGACGGTGTTACGAGCGCCGGCATCGGCTCGTACTGTTTGATGGGCGCCGGAAATCACCTGAACAACGGCCGCACGCCCGCACCCGTCTGCGCCTATTTGCGCGAACTCGCCGGCTGGTGCGACATCCGCATCGATCTCTCGCAACCCGGCATGAAAGAAGCGCGACACTCCGACTATCGCACGGTGATGAAATACCCGACCGACAAGTTCAACGAGTACTTCATCGTCGAGAACCGCACGAAGATGGGATTGGACCAGCACCTGCCGTCGAGCGGACTCGCGGTCTATCACTGCGACACTGATGGGTCAAACGAATTACAGGAAGGCTCGTCAACGCGTCACTATCAGTGCGCGCTGTTGCAGGCAGACGGCCGCATGGACCTCGAGCGCAATGGCAATCGCGGCGACGGCGGCGACTTGTTCGGCGCGATTGGTGGAACCGCGCTGTCGCACGCGACGACGCCTTCGTCGCGTCAGTGGGACAATGTCGATTCGCGTTTGGTTCTGTCGCAAATCAGTGCGCCGGCGACAGTGATTAATTTCCGTGTCGGGCCGGAAGTCGTGGGCCAGGTTGTTACCCTCGAAGTCACTCCGGGACTCGCGATTCCGGACAATAATCCGGCGGGCATCTCGAGCCAACTTGCACTCAATCAAGCCGGCCTCGCGCGACGGATTCGGACAGGCGTCGGCATCACGCACACGTTCATCGGCGATCTGCAAGTCGAGCTGGTTAGTCCGTCAGGGGACCGAGCGCTGATTCACGATCGCAAAGGCGGCGATCAGGACAACCTCCAGCAGACGTTCGATTCGAGTGCAAACGCCGCGCTGGCCGCACTCATCGGCAAACCCGCTGCCGGTAATTGGGAACTGCGCGTTCGCGACATCGTCGGTCAGGACACGGGCAGGCTCGATGCGTGGAAACTCGAGATCGAGCTCGACGGACTTGCGCAGCCAGGTGGAACGGCACGAAGCTCGAACCGAATCTCCACAATTCCCGACAACGAATCCGACTGGCGTCAGCAGTTCTTTGGCGTTTGCGAACCAGGGAACGACGAGACAGGTCCGTTTCGCGGTGCAGATCGAACACACCTTCATCGGCGATCTGCGTGTCGAAGTATTCGCGCCAAACGGCCGGCGAGCGATCGTTCACGCACAGAGCGGAGACGGCGCGGACAACCTGACGTTGGATCTCGATTCAAACTCACCATCCTCACCGCTTTTGCCGCTCGTCGGCCAACCGGTCCAGGGAAACTGGGTGCTGCGCGTCACCGATCTCGTGGGCCAGGACGTGGGCAAATTGAAGAAATGGAGCCTTGAACTGACGCCGCAGTTGTAAACGCGGACTCAGTTTCGGGAATCGAAGACAACGCGAGCAGAATTCGGATCTTTGCAATCCGTATTTCTGCTCGCGTTTGTTTGTCGCAACGTGCGACCCTTTGCTATGTTAGGCGCAAGGAGAAGTATCATGAAGATAACATTTCGACTTCTGCTCTCCGTTTTGCTGCTCCTTTCCCTGGTCACCCCATTACTCGCCGATACAATTCGTCTTAAAGACGGCAGTGTCATTCGCGGGCAGGTGATCGGATTCAAGGATCAGCAGTTCACTATCCTGATCGGCGGCAATGCCAGAGGCAGGCGCGGGCAAACTACTGTTTATGTCGAGGATGTTGAGTCGATCGAGTTCGATTCGACTTCCGGCCCGTCGACAGCGACCGACGACAGCAGTATGGCGCGCAACAACCCGCCACCGCTGATGAACAATCGCGATCACGGATTCCGAGCCGGCTCGGCGGCAGAACCGCGAATTGATGCCACCTGGTCGTCCTCGGCGTCACCGACCTTCTTTACGATCAAAGTCGGCGTGCGAGCTGACGCCTCGAACAATGGATGGACAAACAGCGGGCTCGTCGTTCGTAAAGGACAGCGTCTTCGCATCAGCGCCTCAGGTCGCGTATCGCTCGGACGCGGACGCTTCTCGATGCCGGGCGGGCTGGCCAGTCTGAACGACAACGACAAGTTGATGCGTAACGAAGCGACAGGCGCGCTGATCGCCGTCATCGGCGACGACAACGACGAGTTCATTCTGATCGGTCCGCGCAGGGAGTTTGTGGCGCAACGCGATGGCGTGCTGTTTCTGGGTGTCAACGAGGGCGACTTGACAGATAATACCGGCAGCTACGACATTGTTATCGAAGCAGAAGCCAGCGGCCGCTGAGGGCGGTAAAACCGGGTGTGTTAAAAATCCGTGTTGCTTTGCAATATCCGTGTTCACCAGCCGGATTAAAGCCCGGTAAACTTGGGTTGGAGCGCGCGCATCAGACCCATTTACCTGTCCTCGCTTGTCCTCGGGAGTTGAATATTATGAGATTTAATCGAGCATATCCGCTTTTTGGTATCGTTCTCTCATGCCTGCTAATCCTGGACTTGTACGTGAATCCGGGATTGTCGCAGTCGCGCCGGCAACCGCCGACGTCGAATGAGAAGAAGAACAAGCGACCCGGCGAAAGCCAACGAAAGAAGGCGAACAGGAGCCGCTTCCCAAAGACCTCGAACCAATCGCGCCGAAGGACGTCGAGAAGGTCAGCCATTTCGACCCAGATCGTGAACATCGACGCCGTCGTCTATCACAAGAAGAGCGGCCAGATCGTTACCGGGCTGAAGAAACCCAACTTCGCGGTCTACTGCGGACGGCGCGCAACAAACGATCACAAACTTTTCCACGCCTGAAGCGCCGATCACGGTTGCGATGGTCGTCGAATACAGCAAGTGGTCCGAGTATGTTCGGACTTTACGTCAAGCGGCGGCTACGAACCAGGAACTTACGAAGTGATTCGCCCGACGGCGATGTTTCTTTCGCAGTTCATCAAGCCGCCAGACGATTACGTTTCCGTGGTTGCTTTCGATATTCGTCCGACTCCGTTGACGGACTTCACGAACGATCCGGGGCGGCTACAGCAAGTGATCAGTTTGCTGTTGCGGAACCAGCCGGCGTTCCGTGAAACCAACTTGTTTGACGCGTTGAAGTTTGTGCTCGTCGGTGGACGCGGTGACGCGGTCGTGCTCGAGAATTCGGAATCAGACAAGTCTGATTATGCGGGTCTCGCGTCAGTTCAGGGCCGGCGCCGCGCGGTGATCCTCGTCGCGTCCGGACTCGACACGTTCAGCAAGATCAACTACGACAACGCGCGTAAGATCCTGCAAAACGCCGGCGTTCCGGTTTACATCATTGGCACCGGAAACTTGTTTAAGAAGAAGTATGGCGATCAGTTGCCCGCGACCGACGGCGTGTTTGGCATGCCCGGGCGCATGAGCTGGCTGCAAGCCGACAACACGTTGCAGTACGTTTGCGAAAGAAACTGGCGGCGCGTATTTCCCGGTGACTTTCGAAGGTGAATTGCCGAAGGTACTTGGCAACATCAACGCGCTGCTACGAAGCCAGTACAGTCTGGCGTTCAACCCCGGCGACGTTCGCGACGGAAAGCAGCACAAGCTGAAAGTCAGCGTGGACGTCGATGGCGATGGGACTTACGACGACAAGGAATACGTGATCCAGGCGCGTCAGTACTACAACTCGCCAAAGCCGGAAAAGCAGAGAAGGACAAGAAGTAGTCATTTCTCATTTGTCATTTGACATTGTCGTACAAATTCACTTTAAGCTCGAGTCCTTTGTGCCACAAACTCGTGCTGTATCTTTGCAAATGACAAATGAGAAATGTCAAATGACAAATGGACCAATGATCAGGCTCCGTAAACTCGCAACCGAAACTCATCGTTGAACGAAACGATCTCGGCTTTGCGGTTCGAAAACCGCTTAGTCTCGCGGAGCAGTGCAGGTAGACCACGAAGCGGCAGCTTCAAACCGTACGCTTCGCTCGTGAGTACGGACGCGAGTTGCGGATTCAATCGTTGCGGCATTCCATAGCGAATCGCTTTCTGCGCGACCGGCGAGAAACCAACACTCCTTCTCGAATTCACAAACTCCAGCGAGTGATCGAAAACATGCAACCGGCTCGGCAGATCGCGTAACGCGAGATCGCGATGGGCCAACATGTTCGCAATCGCTTCCGCCACAACTCCGCGATGATAGTTGGCCCGCGCCGGCACCGGTGAATCGTCGGCAACTGTCTCCGGCAAATTCTTCGGCCGCACTTCGTGCAGATCGCAGTAACGGCTGACAAAACGCATCAACGTCTCATAAATCGACAGCAGATTGCCCGTCACTTTCACGCGCTCGATCACGGGCGATTGAGGCGAATCACCGGAGAATCGCGTCGCCGTCACTGAACGCACGCGGCAGCAACTCCGCAACGCGCTCGTCATGACCGAAGAGCAGCAGTCCAGCCACAGTCGGCACCAGTTCGTGGCCGTCGCTTGTAGCCATTAACAGAGTCGCGTTCGAGCACGTCACTGGTCGGATAACCCACTGCCGACGCTTGTTCAAACGCACCGCCTTCAAACTCGCGCAAGTAACTCCACAGGTGCGCTTCATCGATGTCCGCGATCGTCGAGCCGAGCGCTGGGACTGCTTCGTAACGCAGGGGCCGCGCCTCGTCCAGCAGCGCGGAGATCTCTTCGCGCGACGCCTCGCGTTTTTCCGCTCCGATACGCAGATAGAACCGGCCGTCGCGTGTGCGATACGGGCGACGTTTCGTTTCGATCTCGAGGGCGACGATACGGCGACCATTGTCGAGTGCGACGCGGTCGATAAACGGGACCAGCGGCGGTTGCACCTCCTCGCGGCAGATTCGGACCAGATCTTCCTGCACCCGCTCCGGATCGTCGACGCCTTCGACGCGCAGTTGATCGTTAACGCCGAAGACGATCACGCCACCGCCCGTGTTTGCGAGCGCAACGATCTCTTGCGCGATCTTTTCCGTGTTTGAGAGTTTTACTTTGAGTTCGAGAAACGTGTCCTCGCCGCCGCGGACCAGCCGCAGTAGTTCGGTTCTCGAAGTTTGGGGAGCAGGAGTCGAGAGGATGTATTCCTGGAACGAACGCTCAGTATTCGGTTCGTGCCGTTGGTTGCTGCGAAATCTTCTGCGAGCCATGGCCGTAGTTCTGGGAACGGCTAGTGTACCACGAACTCCGGAAGACTACGTGAGCACCGTCGATTCTTCTTTGCGCTTTTGCGGCTTTGCGGGAACTACTTCAGAAAACGATCCCGCAAAGACCCAAAGGCGCAAAGTTTGACGCACTGAAAGGAAGCCCATTACCTATTCATCGGACGCCTCTCGCACCGTTTCGAGTATCTCGATCTCGCGCCTGGCAAGGTCGCGGCCCTGGGCGTTGATGACTATCGAGTAGACCACAATTGCGATGATCGCGAACAGCGCCAGCGTTGCATAGCTAATAAGAACGCTGCTCGTGAGATATCCCACAAGTGCGGCCAGAAAAGTTGGAGCGCCGAGTACGATGATCATCGGGATCAGCAATAGTCCCGCGACACCCGAAACGTTCATGCGCTTTCCGAATTGCATCCGTTTTGGAAAGCGGATCGAAACCCAGTTGCCGTAGATGGCCATGATCGCGGCAAAAACGACGAAACTGAGTGATACAAAAACAATGTCGCCCGCGGACATGTCGCGAAACACGGCGGCATTCAAAATCAAGAGCGCCACGGAAAACACAAACGCGACGATCGTGACGGCAATGTTTTTGCCGATCAGTATCTTTCGCCTGTCGATTGGCGCGAGGACGTAACTGCGCATGCCGCCTTCTTCGAACGCAAACAGGTTCGCCGAGATCCCGCCGAGAATCAGAAACACGTAAAGCACTCCGCCGCTCGCCATCAGCCCTGACAGGTACGCCATGAATTCGCCTGCGTGCGCTGACGATCTAAGATCGCCCATCCGGCGGCGATTGTAGAATCGAATCACAATCAGGATCAGCGGCATCAGCGCCATCATCTTTATCTGCGCGTTGCGCATCGCGTAACGCAGTTCTTTCTCGACGATCGCCGAGAGTTCCGGTGACAACAGCGGCAGTTGCCACCCCGTGTAAACAGGACGAGCGAGACTTGTGTCCTCAACCGTTTTGCGTCGTCTTCGTCCACCGAGACCGAGTGCTGCGCGACGCGCAATCCAGTAAGTACCCAGCGATCAATACGGACGTGTAAGCACTCAACGTGATGAACGCGACTACATAATCAAGTCTGCTTTGTGCCGCGCCGCTGAACAGCACAGCGGCTGCTCCCGGCGGCGTCCAACGCAACGAGCGCAACGACTCCGCGTGGCGAAACAGTGTTGGAGCAATCTGCCCCGCTAGCGCGCCGGTTAGTCCCGCGACCGCGCCGATCAACGCAACGATCGTTTCGCCGCGTGCGCGTCTGCGTTGCAATAACGAACCGATCGTCGTCGACAGCCACTTCGAAAGCGACACGCCGAATAATGTCGCCGGCACCGCTCCAATCAACGCAATCGCGAGATTGCCTGAACCAAAACCCGCCCCGATGCTGATAGCAATCATGGCGGGAACAGCAAATACTGAATGTAACGTCGTGAACTCGCTGATGAAGTCGACGGCAAACAGTTTGCGCAACGTGATCGGATACATCAGCAGCTTTCCGGCGTCGAACTGCTTGCTGCCGCCGATGCTCAACGGCACGGTGGCCCACATCAGATACAGGAATGCCAGCATGGAGAAGAAGATAAACTCCGTCGTTGCCGCGATCGGTAGTTCACCTCGCGAATTGCGTTTGAGGACTTCGCCGATTATGTCCGGATTTGTGAGCGCGTAGGCGGCCGCGCCTAAACCCACAGCCACGACGAGTGAGAACGCAAGAGCCGCGAGCATGCCCAAAACAGTCGCTAACTTGTTGACGAGGGCCTTGCTGGACCGCAGCGAATTACGCAGCAGTCTCCACTTCAACCAGATTAATGTGCCGAGTTGCGACATTTTGAATGGTTAGTAGTCAGTTGTCAGTAGTCAGTGGTCAGTAGTCAGTAGTCAGTTGCAGTATGTTGATAGTTTAACTGACTTGTCTGCTACGATGACAACTGACCACTGACCACTGACAACTACTGACACCACTGACTACCACTGACAATGATTCAAAACGCATACGTCGGACTGGGTTCGAATCTCGGCAACCGCGCCGGTTATCTGCTGCTCGCCGTGCGCGGCATGCTCGACGCAGGACTCGACGTTATCCGTCTTTCGCACATCTACGAAACTCAAGCAGTCGAAAATGAGAACCAGCCGGCGTTTTTAAACCTCGTCGCCGAGCTGCGCGGTTCGACACTTCCCTCGCCCGAACAAGTCATGGCGCGACTCCTGCGCATCGAGTACTCACTCGGGCCGGACGCGCGAGATTCGCATGGGTCCGCGGACCATCGATCTCGACCTGCTGATTTGCAAAGATGCAGCTGTGGAAACCGAGTTTCTTACGCTTCCGCACCCGCGTTTGCACAACCGTCGCTTCGTTCTCGTGCCGCTCAACGAACTCGTTCCGACACTCGTTCATCCCGTCCTCGGCAAGTCGATTGGCGAACTATTGGCGAACACCAACGACAATTCGTCGGTAGCTCGATGGAAGTGCTAAAAACGCAGATTGCCGCTATAATGCCCGCACTTGTTATCAGGCCCGCGACATAGCCAAACTTTCCATCTTTCTGGCAATTCAATTGTCCACAAATCGTGGTGTAAAGAGAGCTGAAAAATGCCTTATCTGAAGCCTGAACGTCCGGAGAAGGTTAGTGCCCCGTCTTTGCGATCCAGCAAACAACGAGGCGAACGATTGGTTTGCCTGACAGCTTACGATTATCCGACGGCACGCATTGTCGACGAGGCCGGAATCGACGTCATACTCGTCGGCGACAGCCTGGGAAATGTCGTGCTCGGTTACGGCAACACCGTTCCGGTAACACTCGACGAGATTCTGATTCATTTGAAAGCCGTGCGTCGCGCAGTACAACGTGCATTGCTCGTCGCCGACATGCCTTACGGAACGTTTCACACCGGCGACGACGACGCTGTGCGCAATGCACTGCGTCTCGTGAAAGAAGGCGGCGCGGAAGCGATCAAACTCGAAGGCGGTCACAAGCGCGTGCACCTCGTCAAGCGGCTGGTTGACGAAGAGATCAGCGTGATGGGCCACATCGGATTGACGCCGCAATCGATCAACCAGCTCGGCGCGTATCGCGTTCAGGGTAAGACGGCGCAGGCCGCGCAACAGTTAATCGACGACGCGAAAGCTATGGAAGATGCGGGCGCGTTTGCCGTGGTGCTGGAAGTAGTGCCGCGCGAGATCGCGAAGTTGATCACCGAGAGCATCAGTATTCCGACGATCGGGATCGGCGCCGGTGTTCATTGTGATATTCAAGTGCTGGTCCTGCACGACATGCTGGGCCTGGGGTTTGGCAAGCAGGCGCGCTTTGTGCGTCCTTATGCAAACTTGCGCGAAGTGATGACGGACGCCGTCACCCGGTATGCGGACGACGTTCGAAACGGCACTTATCCTTCGCATGCGGAGTCGTATGGTCTACCCGCCGAGACCGCAGAAGAGTTGAGATAGAGATCCCCGCGAGAAACTCAAAAGGCGAGAAGTCCTGATTCCAACCTCAAAACTATGGAGATCATCAACCGCCGTCAGCGCATGACTTCCGTCGCGCGCAAAATCCGCCGTGAACAGGACAAGACCATCGGCCTCGTTCCCACGATGGGGGCGCTGCACGAAGGACACCTGAGTCTCGTGCGCGAAGCGCGAAGGATGTGCGACGTCGTAGTTGTTTCGGTGTTTGTGAATCCGACGCAGTTTGGACCAGGTGAAGACTTCGAACACTATCCGCGCGATCTGACGAAAGATACGGCGCTGCTTACCGACTACAACGTCGATTACATTTTCGCGCCGACAGTTGAAGAGATTTATCCGCGCGGGTTTTCGAGCTATGTCAACGTCGAAGGATTTGTCAGAGCAACTCGAAGGCGCGTCGCGTCCGGGTCACTTTCGCGGCGTCGCGACAGTAGTGACGATTCTTTTGAACACCGTCCGGCCTGATTTTGCGTTCTTCGGACAGAAAGATGCGCAGCAAGCGCTGGTGATTCGACGTCTGGTGAAGGATCTCGCGTTTGATACGGAGATCGTCGTTTTACCGATCGTGCGCGAAGATTCGGGACTGGCGATTTCGTCGCGTAATCTTTATCTGACGACCGGACGAGCAACATCGGCGACGGTCATTCATCGCGCGCTCGTGCAGGCAAAGAACGCGTTCAAAGACGGTGAGCGCAGTGCCGGACGTCTCGCGGAGTTGATTCGTTCAACAGTCGAATCGGAACCGCGCGCGCGTCTCGATTACGTCGCCATCACGGATGCTGAGACGTTGGAAAAGGTCGACCGGATTGACGAACGGCCCACGCTGATCGCCGTCGCCGCGTACATCGGCAAGACGAGGTTGATCGACAACACGATTTTGAATAAGGTCAAGAAGAAAGACGGTGCCGCTCCACAGTAAGAAACAGATCGGGTTTACACTCAACGGCGAACACGTCGAAGTCGCCTTCGCCCCGCACAAGACGCTGCTCGAAGTCCTGCGAGAGGATCTTAATCTCACCGGGACGAAGCACGGTTGTGAACTGGGCGAGTGCGGGACGTGTGCCGTGCTGGTCGATGGGCGTTCGATATTTCGTGTCTGATGCTGGGGCTCGACGCTGAAGATCGTGAAGTAAAGACGATCGAGGGAATGGCCCAGGGCGCCGAGCTTGCATCCGTTGCAGCAGACGTTTGCGGATCTCGGCGCGGCGCAGTGTGGTTACTGTTCGCCGGGTTTTCTTCTGGTGGCGGAGGAGTTGTTGAAGAAGACGCCAAATCCGTCGCGCGCTGAAATTCAGGAAGCGTTGTCGGGTAATCTTTGCCGCTGCACCGGGTATTTAAAAATTTACGAAGCAGTAGAATTAGCTGCAGTGCAAATACGCAACGAAGACAGTTCCCGCAAAGGCGCAAAGGCGCCAAGAGTTACCGAGACATCGAGCTAATTGTCTTTGCGTCTTTGCGGGAACCTTCGGGCTGTGAACAATGGCGAATAAAGACTTCAAAGTAATCGGTAAACCGTTTCGCAAGGTCGACGCGCGCGCGAAGTGCGTGGGCCAGACGAAGTTTGCCGACGACATCGTGTTGCCGCGAATGTTGTTCTGCAAGATTCTGCGCAGCCATCTGCCTCACGCGTTGATCAAGAGTATCGACGTTTCCAAAGCGCTGGCGTTGCCCGGCGTTTTTGCTGTTATCACCGGAAAAGATCTGCCGATTCCGTACGGCATCCTGCCTGTCAGCCAGGACGAACATGCGCTGTGCATCGACAAGGTTCGTTTCATCGGCGATCCGGTTGCGGCTGTTGCGGCGATCGACGAGGACGTCGCTTTCGATGCGATGAACCTGATCGAGGTCGAGTATGAACCGTTGAATACGATCTCGACGATCGAAGAGGCGGTGCTGATCGACGAGCCACGGATTCACGATTACGGCGACGGCGGCAATGTTCATAAGAAGGTCTCATTGGAATTCGGCAATGTCGAAGAAGGGTTTCGCCGAAGCGGATCTGGTGCGTGAAGACACATTCTTCTACGAAGGCAATACGCACTTGCCGATGGAGCAACACGCTGCTGTCGCGCATTTCGATTCCGACGGGAAGATCACGCTGTGGAGTTCGACGCAGACGCCGCATTACGTTCATCGCGCTCTTGCGAAAGTTCTCGGACTGCCGGCCAGCCACATTCGCGTGATTGCGACGCCGAATGGCGGTGGTTTTGGCGGCAAGAGCGATCCGTTCAATCACGAAGTCGTGGTTTGCAAGCTCTCGATGATTACAGGCCGTCCTGTGAAGGTTACGTTGACGCGCGAAGAAGTCTTCTATTGCCACCGCGGACGCCATCCGGTGTTGATGAAGGTCAAAACCGGCGTGAAGAACGACGGCGCGATCACCGCGATGCACTTTCAGTCGTATCTCGATGGTGGCGCGTATGGCAGTTACGGCGTGGCGAGCACGTTCTACACCGGTGCGTTGCAGACCGTCACGTATGACGTTCCGCGCTACAAGTTCCAGGGTATACGCACCTTTACTAACAAGCCGCCGTGTGGTCCAAAGCGCGGGCACGGTACGCCGCAGCCGCGTTACGCGTCTGGAAGTGCAGATCGACAAGATCGCCGAGCAGTTGCGACTCGATCCGGCGGAGATGCGGCGTAAGCATCTCGTGCCGCCAAATACGGTGACCGCGAATTATCTGCGCATCGGCAGCATGGGTTTGGGCGAGTGTATCGATCGCGTCGTTGATGGATCTGATTGGAAGAATCGTTTTCAACCAAACTGCCGTACGGTAAAGGCGTTGGCATCGCGTGTAGCTCGTACATCTGCGGCGCAGGTTTGCCGATTTACTGGAACAACATGCCGCAGTCGGGTGTGCAGCTTCGACTCGATCGACAGGGCGGTGTTTGCGTGATGTGTGGATCGACCGATATCGGACAGGGATCCGATTCGATACTCGCGTACATCGTCGCGGAGGTTTTGGGGATCGATCCGTTCGATATTCGCGTCATCACGGCGGATACGGATCTCACGCCTGTCGATCTTGGAAGCTATTCGAGCCGCGTCACATTGATGACTGGAAACGCCGCGATTCAGGCTGCGGAGCGGGCGCGTGAGTTGTTGGTGATGGCTGTCGCCGAAAAGCTCGGCGTGCCGATCGAGAATCTTTCGCTCGCGGAGCGCCGCGTGTTTGACGTCGAGAATCCGGAGGTTGGAGTTTCGTTTGCGGAAGCGGTCGTGTTGGCGGAGTCGAAGTTTGGGACCATCGGCACGGTTGGTTCGTATTCGCCGCCGCGTTCGCCGGGCAAGTTCAAAGGATCGGGAGTTGGACCATCGCCTGCGTACAGTTACTCCGCCGCCGTTGCTCAAGTCGATGTGAATCCTGATACGGGGATTGTCGTCGTCGAAAAGGTTTGGATTGCGCACGACATTGGGCGATCGATCAATCCGATGCTGGTGTTGGGCCAGGTCGAGGGCAGCGTTTACATGGGACTCGGCGAGATTTTGATGGAGGAGATGACGTATCGCAGCCAATCGCAACGTCGTGCACAAGTTTCCATCGATGCTGGAGTACAAGAGTCCGACGACGATGGAGATGTGCGACGTCGAGACTTACCTGATCGAGGATCCGGATCCGAATGGACCATACGGCGCGAAGGAAGTGGGCCAGGGACCGCTGTTGCCCGATTCCGCCCGCAGTTGCAAATGCAGTCTACGACGCGGTGGGCGTGCGTATCGACGAAGTGCCAATAACTCCTGAGAAGGTCGTGCGCGCTCTTCGTGAAAAATCACGTGGCCGAGACGGACGTTACGGCCCTGATTCCGTCCCACCTGTCTCGTGGCCCGATCCATTGCGAGTCCTAACGCCGGCGGAAGGCGGCGACGGCACCGAGATGCCACACGTGGCAGTGCATTCTTGAGAATGATGTAAACTACTTAGACAAAAAATAAGTTCGACTCAATCCTCACTATGAGATTCGAATGGGACGCTATTAAAGCGGCGTCAAATTTTCTAAAGCATGGCGTCAGTTTCAGTGAAGCTGCGGAAGTATTCTATGATCCAAACGCCCTTGAAGATTACGATGACTTACATTCAAGCGCTGAGGCCAGGTTCTTTGTTATTGGTCTTTCGAGTAGAAGATTGTTGTATGTAGTCTACGCAGAGACCAAACGCGGCGCCGTACGAATAATCTCGGCCCGGAAGCCAACTAGAGCAGAACGTAAGATTTATGAAGAAAGAACCAACTGATATACCGGAAGGAATTACAGTCATCGAAGACGATGGTGAAACTGTGATTATCGAGGTGTCGGAAGAAAACTATCAACGCGACTTGGCCGCTGGATTGGCCGAAGATGAGATTCTTAAGCCCGGTCGCCACAAGCTCAGACGAGGCGGCTTTCTCGCTCGGCATCCAGAGTTAAGGCCAAGGAAAAAGAGTGCGTAAGGAATAGAAACGCGATGATGAGGTTGCCGAAATTTGAGTATCACGTTCCGCGGACGGTCGCGGAGGCGGTGAGGATTATGGGCGAGAGTGGACCTGTTGGGCAGTTTGTGGCCGGTGGCACCGACCTGTATCCGAATATGAAAAGACGGCAACAGGTTCCGAAGAGCGTGATCTCCGTGATGCGGTTGCAGGAGCTGAATCAGATCACCGGCGATGGACCAGGTGGTTTGAGAATTGGCGCGTCCGTAACGCTTACCGAGATCGTCGAGCACCCGATCATCAATCGCGATTACCCCGTTGTAGCTAAAGCAGCGCGAACAATCTCAACACCTATCCTGCGGAACATGGGGACGATCGGCGGCAACCTCCTGCTCGATACGCGTTGCAACTACTACGATCAAAATTACGAGTGGCGCAAAGGCATTAACTTCTGTCTCAAGAAGGATGGAGACATTTGCTGGGTCGCGCCGGGTAGCTCGAAGTGTTGGGCCGTGCAGTCGTCGGATCTGGTCCCGGTGATGGTCGCGATCGGCGCCAAACTGCGGTTCGCTTCAACGCTCGGCGAACGACTGATCGACGCCGCTGGTCTCTACAACGACGATGGTATCGACTACCTGCGCAAACGTCCGGATGAACTGCTCGTCGATATCCAACTGCCACCGACAAACGGGTGGCGCGCGTCGTATCAAAAACTCCGCCGCCGCGGCGCATTTGATTTTCCGGTGCTCGGCGTTGCTGCGTGGATCAAAACAGACAATAAAACCGTTACAGAGGCGAAGGTCGTTCTCGGCGCCATTGCTCCGTCACCTATCGAAATCAAGGAAGCCGCCGCCGCACTCACCGGCCAACCTTTCGACGAGGATCATATTCAAGCGGCTGCCGAAGCTGCGTACATCAAAGCGCGTCCTCTCGACAACACCGACTTCGCCTACCAATGGCGCAAACAGATGGCGCGCCAGTACACCCTCCGCGCGTTACGCGAACTTCAAACCTAAGTCGTGGACCATGTAGCAGCAATTCTTCTCGCGGCCGGACAGTCAAGCCGCATGGGAGCGTTCAAACCGCTGCTGCCCTTCGGCAACACGACCGTCATCGAATCCTGCATCCAGTATCTACGTGACGCCGGAATAGAGAACGTCATCGCCGTCCTGGGTCACCACGAACACGAAATCCGAGAAAAACTCAAAAACGTGACCATCGCCATCAACCCCGATCCGAACAGCGAGATGGGTGCCTCGATTGCAGCCGGAATCCGTGCAGTAAACGACGATCCGAAGTGCGTGCTTATCGCTCTCGTCGATCATCCTGCTGTCCCCGCGACCGTAGTCACCAACCTAATCGCAGAATGGCGGAACGGCGCCAAGATCGTTATACCAACCTGGCAAGATCGCGGCGGGCACCCGGTGCTCATAGATCTCAGCCTTCGATCGGAGCTTTTAACCCTGGACCAAACCGGCGGCCTCCGCGAACTGCTGAAAACGCACCAATCCGAAGTCAAACGCCTTCCGGTCGACTCCCCGTTCGTTGCTCGCGACATGGATACGTGGGATGATTACGTCGCACTGTACGAGGAGGCATTCGGACACCCGCCTCCAGCCATTTAGATCGCACAACGTTAAACCCCGGGGGAGTCATCTAAAACACGTCGAACGCCCAGAAACCGGCTGTTCGGCGAAGGAGAAAAGATGGTTCTAAACCCTCAAAAAACGTTCGTGGCGGGCTTGCTCGTGGCCTTTTTAACAAGCGTGGCCGCCGCCCAAAACCGCGTCGACTTCTCGCTCCGCTCAATCGACGGACAAACCGTCTCGTCTGATAGTCTGCGCGGCGAAGTAGTGGTCCTAGCGTTCGGGGCGTCCTGGCTGCCGCTTTCGAAAACGCAACTGCAAGGCGTCAGGAAACTCGCCGACGAATACAGCAACCGCAACGTGGTCGTTTACTGGGTCAGCACCGAGTCAGACGACTCGAAATCGAAGAACTACGCGAGCGATCAGCAACTAAAATCCTTTTCGCAAAAGTACGGTCTGAACGTGACTGTGCTGCGCGATCCGAATGGCGTTGTGTCGAAGAAGTTTGGTGTGGACCAACTGCCGTCGATCGTGATTCTCGACAAAGAAGGTACCATCGCAGGCACGCCGATTGGTGGCCTCGATCCCCTCGGCAACCTCGCCGCTCAACTGGCGCCAAGACTGGACAAGCTGCTTTAATCTCGCCTGATGCCTTTCGAACTGATTAATCCGCAATCGCTCGGAGCACCCAGCGGATACTCAAACGGACTGCTTACCGAGGCAGGTGGTAGACTGCTCTTCGTGGCAGGCCAGATCGCGTGGAATGAGAAACACAAGATCGTCAGCGACGACTTTGTCGAACAGTTCGACAAGGCACTCGAGAATGTGATGACGGTCGTCAGCGAGGCAGGCGGGAGGTCATCGGACGTCGCACGGCTCGTGATTTACGTCACCAACAAGAGTGAATATCGTGAACAGACGGGAGCGGTCGGCGAGCGGTATCGCAAACACATGGGCAAGCATTTTCCCGCGATGGTGCTGGTCCAGGTGGCGGGTCTGGTAGACAATGCGGCGAAAGTAGAGATCGAAGGGATCGCGGTGTTACCTCAGTGAATGTCGCATGAAGCAGCCGGTCAGTTTCAATTACGAAAAAGACGATGATGGTGTAGCGACGATCACGCTCAATCGCCCGGAGCGTTTGAACGCGCTGACGTTTGAAGTTTATCGCGAGCTGACCGATCTGTTCGCCGCGCTGCGCGACGAGAAAGACGTTCGTTGCGTTGTTATCACGGGCACGGGACGCGCGTTCTGCTCCGGCGGCGACGTGCACGACATCATCGGCGAACTGTTCAGTCGCAACATGGAAGGGCTACTCGAGTTCACGCGCATGACGTGCGAACTCGTGCACAACATTCGCGTGTTGCCTAAGCCCGTGATTGCGAGTCTCAATGGTACGACTGCGGGCGCCGGTGCGTGCATCGCTCTTGCTTCCGACATCCGCCTCGCCAGCGAGGACGCGAAGATCGCGTTCCTGTTTGTGAAGGTTGGACTATCCGGCGCCGACATGGGCGCGGCGTATTTGCTTCCGCGCGTCGTCGGACTTGCGAAAGCCACCGAGTTGCTTTACACCGGTGATTTCATCAGCGCCGCTGAAGCTGAACGGATCGGTTTGTATAATCGCGTCGTCGCGCCTGCGGAACTCGCAACCGTGACGCGCGAGTTTGCGCAGCGACTGGTGCACGGCCCCGCTTTCGCGTTGGCGAAAACGAAAGAGATGCTGAACCGCGAGCTCAACATGAATCTCGAAACGGCGCTCGAGTGCGAAGCGCAAGCGCAGGCGATCTGCATGCAGCATCCTGATTATCGTGAAGCTTACGAAGCGTTTGTCGCTAAACGAGACGTCAAGTTTAAGTAATTCTTGGTCAGTAATCAGTGGTCAGTTGTCCGTAGTTAGCACCGTGGTTATGTCTCTAACTGACCACTGACTACTGACTACTGACCACTGACTACTGACTACTGACCACTGACCACTGACCACTAACAACCTGCAAATGGATCCCCTGATTTCGCAACTTCCCTTCTTCGAACCCCAACACCGCACTCTCGCCCAAACCGTCGCTACTTTTGTCGACCAGGAAATCGAGCCGCATGCAGGCGCCGAAGACGACGTCGATGGGCTCGCGAAATATTTCGTCAGCATTCTGGCCCAGGCGGAACTGTTGAAGTACGCAGTTGCGGCGCAGCAAGTCGAGGTTCGTTCGTTGTGTTTGATTCGCGAAGCTCTCGCGTACTCGTCTGCACTCGCGGATCTCGCTTTTGTAATGCAGGGACTCGGAACGTATGCGATCGCCAAAGCCGCGCCGGATCATGTGCGCGATTTTTGGCTCTCGCGAGCACTCGAAGGCAAAGCGATTGCGGCGTTTGCCCTGACTGAACCGGAAGCCGGATCCGACGTCGCGGCAATTCAAACGACCGCGCGCCGCGATGGCGAAACGTACGTGATTGACGGCCGCAAGCGATTCATTTCCAACGCGGGCATCGCCGACTTCTACACTGTTTTCGCGCGCACCGGAACACGCGCTGACGGTCGTGCAGAGTTGTCGGCATTTGTTGTCGGCGCGAAGATGCAGGGGTTTAGTGTGGTCGAACGAACTCCGCTGATCGCGCCGCATCCGATCGGCGAGATCTGCGTTCGAAGAATGCCGCGTTCCGGCCGAGGACATGGTCGGTAAGGAAGGCGACGGTTTCGTACTCGCGATGGAAACGCTCGACACGTTTCGGGCCAGCGTCGGTGCGGCTGCCTGTGGTATGGCGCGACGCGCGCTCGACGAAGCGGTGCGTTACGCTTCGGGTCGCAAACAGTTCGGACGCCCGATCGCGGAACATCAGCTGATCCAGGCAAAACTCGCCGACATGGTGACCGAGCTCGATGCCGCCCGCTTGCTCGTATACCGCGCCGCCTACGTGAAAGACACCAGCAATCGACGCGTGACTCGCGAAGCGAGCGAGGCGAAGTTGTTTGCCACCGAAGCCGCGGGCCGCATCATCGACAGCGCGGTCCAGATTCATGGTGGCGTCGGCCTCGTGCGCGGAAACATCGTCGAACAACTCTATCGCGACGTCCGCGCGCTACGGATTTACGAAGGCACCTCTGAGATCCAAAAGCTAGTCATCGCAAGCCAACTTCTCAAGGAACAATCGTAGGATGAGAATCACGATCATCGGTGGTGGGCCGGCGGGATTGTATTTCGCCATCCTCATGAAGAAGGCGGATCCGGCCATCTGATTCGGATCTACGAGCGGAATGGACCAGACGATACGTTCGGTTGGGGCGTTGTGTTTTCCGGCAAAACGCTCGCGAACCTTCGTGCCGCGGATGAGGAGTCGCATGCCGAGATCACGAGCGAGTTTGAGGCGTGGGACAACGTCGACGTTGTTCATGGCGACGAAAAGATTTCCATTCACGGAAACAGTTTTTCAGGAATCGCCCGACTGCAACTGCTGAAGATACTTCAGACGACGAGCACAGGGCTCGGCGTCGAGGTCAACTACAGAACTGAGATCCAGGATCTTGAGTCACTACGAAACGATTGCGAATCTATTTATCGGTGCCGACGGCGTAAACAGCACGGTCCGGTTTCATTATGCTGAAAGATTCAAGCCGGATCTGGACCAACGTGCGCATCGTTACATCTGGTACGGCACGAACCAACTGTTTCATGGTCTGACACTTACTTTCCGCGAAAACGAGCGCTGGTACCTTCGCTGCTCACTCTTACAAATTCAACAAAACGACGAGCACATTCATCGTCGAATGCGATCCGCAGACCTGGGAACGAGCAGGGTTTGCGACGATGAGCGACGAGGACACGCGGGAATATGTCGGTGAAGTTTTTAGCAAGGACTTAATGGCAACCCACTTCTGTCAAATAACTCAAAGTGGATCAACTTTCTGCTGGTAAAGAACACGGATTGGTTTTTCGATAACGTCATATTGCTCGGCGACGCGCTGCACACAGCACACTTTTCGATCGGCTCAGGAACAAAGCTCGCGATGGAAGATGCGATAGCGTTGGCCCAGTCGTTTCAAACAAACGAGCGACGTGCAAGAAGCGTTAAAGAACTTCACGGCATCGCGACGTCCGGTGATCGAAGACTATCAGGCCGCTGCATTTGAAAGCATGAGGTGGTTTGAGAATGCGGCGCAGTACATGCACCTGACCCCAATGGAGTTGGCGTTAAGTGTAATGACGCGCAGTGGGCGTGTAAGTTATTGAGGATCTGAAGAAACGAGATCCAGAGTTCATCCACAGGTATAACGAATTAACTCCAGGCGGGCGGCTCTAAACGCCTTCGACCATCATCAACAGTCGCAATTCCAGGCTCATCGAGATCGACTCGGTCCCACAACTTGCACGTCACAGGCCGGTGCGCCTGATCGAGCGCTTCGCAGTAGTTCGTGTAAGTGCAGCGCCGCACTTCGTCGCCGCGACCGAGTTTCACTTTCACAAACCAGTCAGGATCGGCAAGCGCCTGGCGCGCCATCCCGACGATGTCCGCCTGGGCCAACTGTAATATGTTCTCGGCCTGCGCAAACGTGGAAATTCCACCGGTCGCAACGACAGGTGTCGTAAAGCCTGCTTCATTCACAGCTCGCTTGATTGATCGCAACAAGCGGGACGCTGCGCCCGAATGGTCCTGCTTCATCCGAAAGCACAGTCGGCATGCACTCGTAACCGCTCTGTCCGGTGTAGGGATAGACCGCCTGGCCCACCTTCGGCTGTTGCGCGTCCTCAAACTTCCCGCCTTTTGAAAGCGACAGAAAATCAAACCCGGCGCGGGCAAACTCGACTGCGTAATAGGTCGCATCCTCGACGCGACTGCCGCCCGCGATCACTTCATCCGCAAGAAACCGCACGCCAACGACGTAATCATCGCCGACGCGCTCACGCACCGCGCGATAAACCTCAAGCGGCAACCGTATGCGATTCGCTCGCGATCCGCCGTAACCATCCTCTCGATCGTTCTGCGCGCTTAAAAACCCGGCCATCGTGTACGCATGCGCATAGTGCAACTCAACGCCATCGAATCCCGCTTCGCGCGCGCGTTCAGCAGCGGATGCAAAGATGGGAGGCAGCTCACGCGGCAACTCCTGAATGTGCTTCAAGTGCATGTCCGTGACGCGCTCCCGATAACCAAAGTCGAGTGCTTCACGTTCACGTTCATCAAGGACAACAGAGATAACATCGTCGCTCGCATTCTGAAGAAAGTTTCTGAGTTGTCGTTCGTCCGCACGCAGCCAGCGTTCCTGGTTAATTGCTCCGGCAAGCGCACGTCGATGTCTGTTCACGGATCTGAAGAAATCTTTGGAAGTACTTCGCTACGTTCCGGCCGCCGCTTCACCGACAGAAAATCAATGATCTGAATGAACAGCAGCGTCTCACCGCCACTCGCCTCGCGCACTACCTCAACCAACTGTCTTCAGACCCGGTATGAAACGATCGTCGCCAATGCGCAACAAGTGGACCGCTCGGAATGTCCCGCACGCCAGTCGCCTCAACCACCAACACCGCCGGCCGCCCTCGAGCAAAGCGTCCATACCAATCGAGGTTCTGTTGCGTGACGAACCCGTCTTCAGTTGCGCGCCAGGGCACCATCGCCGGCACCCAGGTGCGGCTTCGCGCCTCGAGTCGTCCGATTTGAATACTCTTATAAAGAAAGGATCGCGTGGCTTCTTCGGCTGTCGGCCAGTGAGTTTCTTCTATCCGATGGCGGATTGGGTTCGCAAACTTCCACATGTGCGCGCCGATCAACTGTACCACGATCCGCAGATTAAACAGATTCTGGTACATTTACCGCAGGAGGAAGCCTTATTTGTCTGACGATTTACTGAAGTGGCGAAGCGAGTTTCCGATTCTCGATAAGACCGTTTACCTGATCTCGCACAGCCTCGGCGCGATGCCGAAGGCGACCTACGATCAGCTTCACGAGTACGCCGATTTGTGGGCGACTCGCGGTGTCCGCGCGTGGGCGGAAGGCTGGTGGGAAATGCCCGTCACGCTCGGCGACGAACTGGCGAAAATCATCGGTGCCGACCCCGGCACCGTCGTGATGCACCAGAACGTTTCGGTCTGCCAGTCGCTCATCCTGTCGTGCTTCGATCCGACGCCCGAACGAAACAAGATCGTCTATTCGGAACTCAACTTTCCTTCCGTGATGTACGTTTACGAGGCGCACGCGCGCAACGGGAAAATCCGAATCGAAACTGTTAAATCAGACGACGGTATCACCGTTCCCCTGGAGCGAATGCTGGCAGCGATCGACGAAACAACGCTGCTCGTTCCCTTCTCTCACGTTCTCTTCAAGAGCGCGTTTTTGCAGGACGCAAAAGCGATCATCGACCGTGCGCACGAAGTCGGCGCAATGGTCGTCCTCGACACTTATCAATCCGCAGGCACGGTTCCGTTTAGCGTCAAAGAGTTGAATGTCGACTTTGCTACTGGCGGATCGGTCAAGTGGTTGTGCGGTGGACCAGGAGCGGGTTATTTGTACGTCCGTCCCGATTTGCAAGACAAGCTCGAACCAAAGACCACCGGATGGATGGCCCACGAAGCGCCATTTAGTTTCGACACGAAACTCCGTTATGCGTCAAACATTTCGCGTTTCCTGCATGGCTCGCCTGCGATTCCCGCGCTCTACGCTGCGCGTTCCGGTTACCGGATCATCAACGAGATCGGAGTCGAACGGATTCGCGAGAAAAGCGTGCGCCAGACAAACTACTCTGATCTCGCTCGCCGAGGAGGCCGGCTTCGAAGTAACCAGCCCGAAGAACGCAGCGCAACGCGGCGGCACGATCACAGTCGGACACGAGCACGCTGGAGCCATGACCAGGGAATTGATACGTCGAGAATTCATTGTCGACTACCGGCCCGGCGCGGGCATTCGCATCTCGCCTCACTTCTACACCAAGGACGAGGAGTTGGAGCTCGTGATTGAAGAGATGAAAACGATCGCGGCGTCTGACGCATATCAGGAAGTGGCGGGAGCAGCCTTCTGAGTGAGAAGAGCCAATCATTGGTCATATAGTGCATTTGACATTCTTTCATTCGCCATTTGGTTGGCAGGCGCGGATCAAACAGCTCGCTGCACCTATTGCGAATGACAAGTGACAAATGACATATGACCGATGATTAGGTTCAAGGAAGAAGCACGTAAATAATGTCGAAGACGTACGGAGCAAATTCCCTGCTTTCCTACAACAAATATCTGCGGGTCCAGGATTTGATCAACTTGCAGGACTGTCTATCCGATCCCGCGCATCACGACGAACTGCTGTTCATCACAGTTCACCAGGCTTACGAGCTCTGGTTCAAACAGATCCTGCACGAGATCGACGCGGCGATCGCGTTTCTCGAACAGGACCGCCTTCCCGCCGCCACGCGCGCGTTGAAACGTGTGGTTGAAATCGAGAAGCTACTGTTGGACCAGATTCACATTCTGGAAAGCATGACGCCGATAAACTTTCTCGCCTTTCGCGATCAACTTAACCCGGCGAGTGGGTTTCAGTCGATGCAGTTCCGCGAGATCGAGTTTTCGTCAGGCTTGAAAGACGCATCGATTGTTCGTGAGTTTGAGCATGATACGTTTGCGCACGAGCGTCTTCAGGCGCGATTGGCGCAACCAACACTCGCCGACGTTTTTTACCAGGTGCTCGAACGCCGCGGGTTTGACGTCAGCCACCGTTCACGTGCAGTGCTGGAGATACTCACGCACTTCGAAGATCGCTACGAAGAGTATCAACTTGCCGAAGCTCTGATGGAGCACGACGAATACTTCTCGCTCTGGCGCTCGCATCACATCAAGATGGTTGAACGAATGGTTGGCGCTAAGCGCGGCACCGGCGGTTCTGAAGGCATCGGTTATCTCAAGACAACACTCGACAAGAAGTTCTTTCCCGAACTCTGGGAAGCGCGCACTTATCTCGACGTGAATCACGGCAATAGCGGGTGCCCGTTTGCACATTGAATTACCCTTTGTGTCTTTGCTTGGGATACCTACCCTGCAAAGTTTCCCGCAATGACGCAAAGGCGCAATGCAGGAACACTCAAACTAATGGCGAACGAGAGAAGATCAGCGCCTCGCGCAAGAGTAAATCTTCCCGCACGTTGGGAAGGTGTGCTCTCGCGTGAGAATGCGACGGTCACCGACATCAGTCGCAACGGTTGTTTCGTGTTGAGTGGCGGTAAAGTTGAAAAGAAGGAGCTGGTCTGGCTCGAGATTCAACTTCCCGACCAGCGGTCCGGTCCATGTTTGGGCCGAAGTTGTAGACGAAGCACAGAGATCGGTTTCGCCGTGCGGTTCAACTCCGCAGCGATGAAGACGAAGCGATGCTGGCGCAGTTTTTAGAAGCGTATTTCAAGGGAAGATGCCAAAAAAGGCTGATCGATGCCGGTTTCGTTTCCAGAGCGGTTCAACATGGCCGACTATTTCCTCTATCACAACGTCGAGGAAGGTCGAGAGAACAAGGTCTGTCTTTACTACGAGGATCGAGAGTTGGACCTACGGCGAGGTCGTGCGTCTTTCGAACCAGACGGGAAACGCGTTGCGCGATCTCTGGTTGGACATCGAGGACCGTGTGCTGCTGGTGCTGCCCGATTGTCCGGAGTTTGTTTGGACGTGGTTTGGAGCGGCGCGAATCGGTGCGGTGATCACGATGGTGAACCCGCTGCTGCCGGCGGCGGACTACGAATACTACCTCGATTACACACGCGCGCGCGTCGCCGTTATTCATCAATCCGTGTAGGCCAGTTTTTATTGAAGCAGCGCGCAATGCGCGATACCTAAAACGAGTATCTGATCGTCGATGGCGGAGGTGAACTTCCTGTCGGTTGGGACAACTTCTATTGGCGCGTAAGCAACGCGCCTGATCGAATGCACGCCCGCCGACACACATCGCGACGATATCGCGATCTGGCTCTTCACTTCCGGATCGACCGGCCATCCGAAAGGCGCGGTCCACCTGCAACACGATCTTCCTTACAACACCGAAGTGTTCGCGAAAGCGACGATGGGCGTCAACGCCGACGATCTCACGGTCTCGGTTCCCAAACTCTTCTTCGGCTACGCAACCGGAACGAATCTGCTGTTTCCTTTTGCGGTTGGTGGCGCAACGGCGCTTTTCTCGGAACGCTCGACAGCGGAAAAGATATTCGAAGTGATCAAGCGATATCGTCCGACGATCCTGACGACCGTGCCGACGATGATCAACTCGATGCTGAACGTTCCCGGCGCTTCGCCCGACGATTTGTCGAGTCTGCGTTTCTGTTACTCAGCCGGCGAAGCATTGCCGATCGAGCTCTTCGAGCGTTGGACCAACACTTACGGCGTCGACATCTGCGACGGCATCGGTTCGGCGGAGATGTTTCACATCTACATCACAAACCGTCCGGGCGATATCAAGCCGGGAAGTTTGGGTCGGATCGTCGAGGGGTACGAAGCGAGGATTGTCGATGCTGATGGCAATGAAGTGCCGACAGGAGAAATGGGTACGCTGCGAATCAAAGGCGACTCCGCGGCGTTGTGTTACTGGAACGCGCATGAGAAGTCGAAAGAGACTTTTGCCGGTGACTGGTGCACGAGCGGAGACCAGTTTCACGTCGATGAAAACGGTTATTACTGGTATCACGGACGCACGGACGACATGTTGAAGGTGTCAGGCGTTTTCGTCGCGCCCGGCGGAGATCGAAAACTGTTTGTTGCAGCATGAAGCCGTGCTCGAGTGCGCCGTGGTGGGCCATGAAGCGGATGGGCTGGTGAAACCGAAGGCGTTTATCGTCGTGCGTGAAGGCTTCGAAACGAGTGAGCAACTGGCAGACGAGATCAAACAGTTCGTGAAGAACAGCATCGCCGTTTACAAGTATCCGCGCTGGGTCGAGTTCGTTGATTCACTCCCGAAAAACGATCGCGGCAAGATCGATCGCAGGAAGTTAAAAGGCTGAGAAGGTTTTTCCGTCTTTGCGTCTTTGCGGGAAAAAACTACTTTGGGTTGCGGCTCTGCAGCGCTGCGTCAAAGGCACGCAGAGAAAACTTTACCTCCGCCGCTCTAGATCGTAATCACGCAGGCGACGGTAGAGTGTCGAAGGTGAGATGCCGAGTATCTCGGCAGTCTTGCCGCGATGCCATCCAGTCTGTTCGAGTGCGGCGAGGATCTGTTGCCGTTCAACTTCGCGAAGCGATCCGGACGTTGACGCTGCGGCGATTGGCGCAGCAGCCGGTGATCTCACCGCCTGCTGCTGGTGTTGTCGTGGTAGCCGCAAGCGGCGCCATCGCCGGCCTGCGTAACCTCCGGCGGCAACTCCGCCAGCGTGATCCGTCCGTTGTTCGACAGAATCACCGCGCGTTCCAAACAGTTCTTCAACTGCCGCACGTTTCCGGGCCAGTGATACGTTCGCAAAGCTGCGAAAGCGTCGTCGGTCAGTTCCGGCGGATGCGTTCCCGCGATCAGTTTCAACAAATAGCGCGTCAGCGGTTCAATGTCTTCCGGTCGTTCGCGCAACGGCGCGAGACTGATCTGAAATCCATTGATTCGATAAAGCAAGTCAGAACGAAAGACGCCGTCGTTGACCACTGCATCGAGATTACGATTCGTGGCCGCAACAATGCGCACGTTGACTTCAACTTTTCTAACACCACCGACACGGAAGAACGTTCGCGTTTCGATCGCGCGCAACAGTTTCGCCTGTAACTGCGCCGGCAGCTCCGTAACTTCGTCGAGAAACAGCGTTCCTCCGTCAGCCAACTCGATCAAACCGAGCTTTCGACCTTTCGCGCCGGAGAACGCGCCCGCCTCGTAACCAAACAACTCCGACTCCAGCAGCGACTCCTGAAACGCCGCGCAGTTGAGATCGACAAACGACGCTTCCGCGCGATTCGACAATCGATGAATCGCATGGGCGACCAACTCTTTACCCGTTCCCGACTCTCCCGTGATCAGCACCGACGCTTCCGACGGCGCAACACGTTCGATCAAACGAATCGCTTCCTTCATCACTTCCGAAACAGACACGATCTCCGGCAGCGCCGACTGTCGCGCGAGCTGTTCGCGCAGACGCGTGTTATCAACTCGCAGACGACGTTTGTCTGCCGCCTGCCGCACGCGCACGTCGAGTTCGGAAATGGTGTAAGGCTTCGTGAGGTAGTCGTAAGCGCCGAGCTTCATCGCTTCAACCGCGGTCTCGACCGTCGCCTGGCCCGTCAACATGATCACTTCCGGCGGATTGGGCCGTTGATGCACGCGTCGCAGCAGTTCCATGCCGTCGATGCGCGGCATGTTGATGTCGCACAACAGCACGTCGACGTTGCTCTCTTCGAGCTTGCGCAACGCGGCCTCGCCGTCCGGCGCCGCTTGCACGCGATAGCCCAGTCGCTCCAACTCCTTTTGCAACACCAGCCGGAGATTGGCCTCGTCTTCTGCGATCAGAATTCGTGCTTGCTGGTTGCTGTTGGTCGCTCAAACCGTCTGTTCCTCGTTTAGCTTGACTGCGGAAAGAGTGATCGTGAAAGTGGTGCCTGTCCCGACGGTCGACTGCACGTTCAGGGTGCCGCCGTGCTCGGTTAAGATACCATAACACACGGCGAGGCCGAGACCGGTTCCTCGTCCGATTTCCTTAGTCGTAAAGAACGGTTCGAAGATCTTGGTGAGGTTCTCCTGCGGGATGCCGATGCCCGTATCACTGACTTCGAGTACGACCTTATCGGCCTCGTTGCGAGCTCTGATCGTCAGCAGTCCACCGCTGTCACTCATCGCGTCGAGAGCGTTTGCCGCGAGTGCGATGATCGCCTGTTGCAACTGGCCCGGATCACCGGACACGTACGCCAGATCCTCCGCGATCTCCAACTGAAACTCGACTGCCGAAGTCCTCTTTTGATGAGATAGCAAACGCGCTGCTGAACGGATCACATCGGCGAGATCGATCGTCACGTGGTCCGACATGCGCGTCCGACTGAAGTCCAACAGTCCCATCGTAATGCTCTTGCAACGAAACGCCTCGCTGCGGATCAAGCCGAGATAGTCGCGCAAGATCTTCGAGAGCGGCGAACCATCAAATGCGCCTTCGTTAACACGAGCTTCGAGCGATTCCGCACAGGCAGAGATCGTCGCGAGCGGGTTATTGATTTCGTGAACGACACCCGCCGCTAGACGTCCGACGGCCGCGAGTTTCTCAGCGCGCGCGACTGCGCGGTTCGCCTGCACGCGATCCGTTACTCTCTTCGCCGACGGTGATCACGTGACTGACGCGTCCCGTCGTGTCGGCCCACATCGGAATCTTGCTGATGACCCAATGCCTGATGTCGCCTTTATCGTTGGGCGTCTCCTGTTCGATGCGTTCGATTTCGCCGCTCTCGAACACGCGTTCAAATTCGTCTTCGAGCACGTCGCGCGGTTGGCGGGTTAGAACTTCGAAAACGTTCTTGCCCAACACGGAACCACGCGGGATGCCGAGTTCGCCGAGTTCGCGATTGCGGTTCCACGCGACGACTCGATACTCGCGATCGATCGCGTAAAGCGAGAGCGGCAGGCTGTCGACAATCGCTTCGATGAGTCGCTTCTGCGCTTCTGATTCGGCGGTGCGTCGCTCGACCTCGCGCGCGAGACTCACGGACTGATCGCGCGCTGCCTGGTAAAGCGAACAGATGTGCGCGGCGAGCGACGTTTGCTGTGCGGCGGCTTCGATCAGGCGTCTCTCTGTTTCACCACACTCTTCACGCACGATCGAACGCGACGATCAGCGCGCCTTTCGCGCGTCCAGCGAAACGAAACGGCGAGACGAACTCGACTGCGTGAATGTTGTCGCGCAAAAGAAAGTTCGGCTGTCTCGGTGATCAGCAGCGAGTTGCCTGATTCGGCGGAACGGAGCCACGACTGCAAGGCGTTCGAGATCGAGTAGTGTCGGATCGTCGGCAGCGCCTTCGCGATCGAAAACGCAGACTGCGTGCTGGTCGCGGCCGACGGCGACGTATGCGGCGCAGAGCGAAGCGTCGATCGCGTCGTAAGTCGCGCCGGCGACGCGTCGGACGAGTTGTTCCGGTTCGAGCGCGCGCAGCAGTCCGCGGCCGATGTCTGACAGGAAACGGAGTTCGCGATTGCTGCCGATCAGCGCCCACTCGCGTTGCGACGTGCGCACGTGCAGGCTCACGCGCGAGAGCAACTCGCCGGGCGTTGAAGGTTTGGTGATGTAGTCGTCGGCGCCGGCGGTGAAGGCCTGGACCTTGCGCGCCTCGTCGTCGCTTTCCGAAAGCGCGATGATGGGTAACTTGCTCGTGGTGGGCTGCGCGCGCAGTAACTTGCAAAGCGCCAGGCCATCGACGCCCGGCATCTCGAGATCGAGCGCGACGAGATCGCAGCGCACACCTTTCAGGACGCGCAACGCCGACGCGGCTTCGCTTGCGGTTACGACGCGATACTGGGCAGTCTCGAAGATACTGCGCAATCGTTCGCGCGCAGCGGGATCATCGTCGACTATTAGCAGTGTGGCGCCGTGATTTTCGGCAGGAACAGCCATTGGCCCTCAAACTGATTGAATGCGAAGGCTGTCGGATGTGTCAAGAATTTAGTTTTTGGTTCGCTTTAAGCGTGCCACACAGCTAGTCAAGTCGGTAAGTGGGCAAGCAGAGCGTGCCTCCGCTTCAGCGACTAACGGGCACTGCCCACTTCACTGACTATGTTCAAAAGCTTAGTTTGACTGCTCACTAGCGCCGTGGTCACGGATTGGACAGTCATTGGGACGTCGCGGTCAACCTTGTGGGTCGATTTCACGCGATACATTTCGTTGTCGGCATGCGCGACGAGGTGGTCCAGCGTTTCGCCGTCGATGCCAAACGTCGCCGTCCCAACGCTGATACCGACGCGCGCGAAACGATTTCGTCCGACGGACAGCGAAAACTTCGAAACCGCAGCTCTCGATACGAGCACACAACTCCTCAACCTGCGCGCCGACAACCTCCTGCACCAGCGCGACAAACTCGTCGCCGCCATACCGCGCCAGAAAGTCGTATTCGCGAAGCTGACCGGAGATGAGATGGGCCACTTCGCGCAACATCTTGTCGCCCGACTTATGACCGTAAGTGTCGTTCACCTTCTTAAACTCATCGAGATCCAGCATCACAACCTGGAAAGCACGATCCGTGCGCCGTGCGCGCGCAGCTTCTTCTTCAAACCGCAACGCCAGGTAACGTCGCATTCGGCAAGCCAGTTAGCGGATCGGTCAACGCATTCGACTCGGCTTCCGCGTGTTGCATCGCATTGCCGAGTGCGTCGGACGCAAGTCGAGTCACCGTTTCCAGCAGGCGCATGTGATCGTCCGTGTACTGCTCGAGCTCGGTTGAATAAACCGAGAGCGCGCCGAGCAACACGTCGTCTTTGAACAGCGGCAACGAAGCCATCGAGCGATACTTGATGCCGGCTTCAGGATTGATGTCCGTGAAATCAAGACTCGGATGAAGCTGATTGACGGGACTGCGATTCGCGAGCGCAAAACCCGTCACACCTTCGCCGGGCACGATGCTTCGATTCGCCAGCTTCTGCGCGTTCTTGCCGACAACGTGACGCGCCGTCGCGTAGCCCTTCATCTCGTCGTAGAAATAGACGATGCAAGTGTCGAATGGGACCACGTGGCCCACTTTGTCGACGAGGATCTCGAGCGTGTGCTCGACGTTCAGCGAAGTGCCAAACGTGCGGGCGATCTCGTACAACGCATAAACCTCGCGATGCGCTTTCTTGATCTGATCGTAGGCGATGAACGATCCACGCTCGCGCGTCTGGATCATGTCGACGTCGCTGAGTTGAAGCGGCGGATCGTCTGAGTTGTTCGTCGGTTGATGTTGCAGACCGAGCGCGGCAATTTGCGTATCGAACTCCGGCAAATGTTTCAGAAACTGCTCGACAACGTACGGATCGAAATGGACTCCTGAGCCGCGCAACAAGAACGCGGTCGCTTCGTCCAGCGTCATGCCGCGTCTGAACGGTCGATCTTCACGAAGCGAATCAAAGCAATCGACAACGGAAATGATGCGAGCGGTGATCGGGATCTGCTCGCCACGTAGCCGATCGGGATAACCGCGGCCGTCCCACTGCTCGTGGTGATGACGAATGATCGGCAAGACCGGATACGGAAAATCAACACGACCGAGGATCTGCGCGCCGACGACCGTGTGAATCTTCATCTTTTCAAACTCAGCCGGCGTCAGTGGACCAGGCTTGTTCAAAATATGCGGCGGCACGGCGAGTTTGCCGATGTCGTGCAAGCAGCGCGCCTGCTTTGAGCGCGGCGATTTCGTTTAGCGTCAGTCCAAACACTTCGCCCATGCCCGCCGCGTAGATCTGCACGCGACGCACGTGACAATGCGTCGTTTGGTCCTTCGCGTCGATGGCCGTTGCGAGTGCTTCGGCAGTCGCGAGATGCAGATTGCCGAGGGCGGTGATTTCGTCAGTCTTCGCTCGCAAACGTGCGCTCGTGTTGCGATAGATCAGGTACGTGGCAGCGAGTGTGATCGGAGCGAGAATTAGATAGGGTAAGTAAGTGCGTGCCGTAGATGATTTCAAGCGCGAGCGGAACTTGCGAGTAAGCTCCAGGAGATCCAGAGCTGATTGGCGAGCCACCATTGACCGACCGATGCGCGTAATGACAAAGACTCCTGCCGCGCACCCCAAAGCAAGGGGTGGTTGGAATTAGACCTTGCGGGGAAGTCCATCTGGTTCTCCTGGGATCGTCAAAATCATCTCACCCAGGGCGTGCCGGAGGCGAAGTTGGGAGCAACTCAACTCCGCCTCCGGTAAATTGGGCAAGTGGCAGCCGGGGATCGAAGCTGCCGTGCTGGGTGAGATGTTTAAGGACCACCGTCCACATAACAGCGGTCCTTGGTTTTCATAGAACTTTGCGGCTACGGACCCCGTGCGGAGGGCCCGCGAAGCCAATTGGCTTCCAAGCCGCGCCGTGCCTATTTTCAAGTCGTCGTGCCGTTCGGATCACGCCATTTTTCGCCTGATTCGCTGATTCGCTTTTCCAAGTTGACATGTCAGATTGAGAGCATCGGTCAGCCTGCCTGACGAGAAGGGGGAGAAGGGGGGACGGGGAGACGCGGGGACGCGGAGACGCGGTGCAACAAAGATCCCATTCGAAGTTCACCGCTTCCCCATCCCCGCGTCGCCGCGTCTCCCCATCCCCGCGTCTCCCCGTCCGTTTTAGCTATCTGTTGACAACCGTTAAGGCGAGTTGCACTCTCCTCCCACGCGAATGAAAAGGGTGAAGAAGAAAGTCTCCCGACTTACGACTCCGTGGGATATATCGAACTGCTCCGGCGCAACCACAGTTTCCGGCAACTGTGGCTCGGACAAGTCGTCAGTCAGATGGGCGACTGGTTCAACACGATCGCGCTTTACACCATCATTCTCAATCTCACCGGATCGGGTCGCGACATGGGACTGTTGCTCGTCGCTCGCTTCGTTCCGAGCTTTTTGTTCGGCCCGCTTTCAGGCGTCGTGGCCGACAGGTTCAGCCGCCAAAAGATCATGATCGTGACGGACATTCTGCGCGCCGTCGTCGTGCTCGGTTTTCTGTTTGTTCGTAGCGCCGATCAGTTGTGGCTCGTCTATGTGCTGACGGTTTTACAGCTTGCCCTCTCGACTTTTTTTGAGCCGGCAAAAACCGCCGCGATCCCGTCATCGTTTCGGATCGTGAACTGGTTCCGGCCAATGCGATCTCGTCGGTGACGTGGTCAGTGATGTTGACGCTCGGAGCAGCAATCGGTGGAGTGATCACGGGTTGGTTTGGCACCGACGCGGCGTTCATTATCGATGCCGTCACATATCTTCTTTCCGCCGCCTTAATCGCAAGTATCCGGGTCGGCAAACGACGGAAGCGCGAACGGCAGAAACTCACGCTCGGCCGTGCGCTTGGGAGTTACCGAAACGATCGAGGGGATCAGGTACGTGAAAGATCGCCCGCGCGTGCTCGCGCTGTTATTGGTGAAACCGGCGTGGGGACTCGGCGGCGGAATATTGACCTTGCTGGCGGTGTTTGGCGAAAGGGTTTTTCCGGTAGGCAGCAGCCCTGCCGCAGGTATCGGCGTTCTTTTTGCGGCGCGCGGCATCGGTACCGCGGTTGGCCCGATCGTCGCGCGGCGAATGGCCGGCGAAGGCCAGCAACGAATGCAGGCGTCGATCGGGATCTCATTTCTGATTGGCGGTATCTTTTACATGTTGTTTGGTGCGTCGACCAGTTTTGTGCTGGCGCTGATCGTGCTGGGTGTCGCGCACTGCGGCGGCAGTATTCTCTGGGTGTTCTCTACTGTGATCCTTCAGCGAGCCGTCGAGGACAACTTTCGAGGTCGCGTATTCGCCGCCGAGTTGGCGTTGCTGACGTTAACGATGGCGGCATCGAATTACGCGACCGGCGAGCTTCTGGATCGGTTCGGTGTTCCGCCGACGAGTAGTCACAATCGGCATCGGCATTTTCTTCGTCTTGCCGGGCGTGGCGTGGTTTCTGACGCAGCGTTGGTGGGACCGCGAGCCGGCCCAAGCCGTGCGCGAGACGAAGCCAGACGAGCCGCGCGATCTTTCGGTTATTCATCAATCGGTTGAGTGAGCTTCAGACTATGCGAATCAAAGTCGGAGTAATGGGTTCGGCTGCTCCCGACAGCACGCGACTCGATACTGGTCGCCTGGTCGTGGAAAAGGCGGAACGACTCGCGCGCGCGATTGCCGGGCGAGACGTTGTTCTGTTTACCGGCGCAACCACGGGGCTCGTTTACGTTGTTGGCAAGACCGCGCGCGAAGCTGGTTGTTTTCACGTCGGGATTTCGCCGGGAACCAACGAAACGGAGCACGTTGAGTTGTACCACTTGCCGACTGATTCATGTGACGTCATTGTCTACACCGGTTTTGGATTGAAAGGCAGGAACGTCGTGCTGGTGAGATCGTGTGACGTTGTTCTGTTCGTGGCTGGAGCGATGGGATCGCTGAATGAGTTCACCGTTGCGCATGACGAGGGAAAGATTATTGGCTGCTTGACCGGAACCGGCGGCGTAGCGGATGAAGTGGATTATCTGATACAGAAGTTTGGCAAGCGCGCCGTCGGCGCTCGCGTGTTTCAGAACGAAGATCCAGAGAAGTTACTCGACGATTGCCTGGGTGGGATTCAAGCAAAATGATCGTAGCTAAATACATTGGGGAGCCGATTGCGGCTGGAGAGTTCGATCACGCGGCGTGGGACAACTGCGAGCCGGTGAAGATCGAGCATTTCTGGTCGGGTGATCCGGCGCCTGCCTCGCGTCATGCGGAGGCGCGGTTGTGCTGGTCTGACGAGGCGCTACACGTGCGGTTTGTTGGCGAGCAACACGAACCGCTGATCGTCGCGGATAATCCGATCACCGATCGGAAAACGCTCGGTTTATGGGACCGCGATGTGTGCGAGATCTTCGTCGCACCTGATCCAGCGCACCCTGAGCGCTATTTCGAGTTTGAAGCAGCGCCGACTGGCGAATGGGTAGACCTCGGAATCGTGGTCACGCCCACCGGAAGAGAAACTGATTGGGAGTTCAATTCGGGAATGACGACGGCGAGTAAACTCGAAGGCGATAAGTTAACGGTTGGGATTCGAATTCCGTGGAGCGAAGCGATTACAGAAACCGGCGAAGGGCGACGTGTGGCGGGTGAATGTCTTTCGCTGTGTTGGACCCGAGGCTCCGGAGCGTTATCTCGCCTGGCGACCCACGCGAGCACCGGAACCGAACTATCACGTTCCCGAGGCGTTCGGGGTGCTGCGGTTTGAGTAGTCGCCCGATTTGGCGACGCGGAGACGGAAGACGCGGGGACGCGGGGAAAACGCTACTCCGCGTCGCCGCGTCACCCCGTCCCCGCGTCTGCCTTTGTGGCTCTAGTCGGCCGGGGCGCGTTTTAGCACTTTGGAGACGTAGCTGTCGTAACTTGCGCGGTGCTGGTCCGACATCTCTGTTATACGAGCGCCGATCAGATAACCCGACTCTTCCCGGCTCTCTTCCAGACCCTCATACCTGACCGTCGCCACTTTCATCTCAACTGGTCCAGTTGGAAGTTCGAGCTTCACGTGCAACTTGCGTTCGTCTCCGGCGAGATAGTGTTCGCCAATGCGGATCGCCGGGACGATCAGCGCCAGTCCAGTGCTACTGACGTCCAACGTGTGCCCGTTCAACGTCGGCAGACGGCGCGACCCGTTCGAGCCAAGTCTTGGATCTGAAAGACTTATCGTGAATGCCAGGCGCGCTTGCACACGCTTGCTATGGCGCCGGTTGCCAATGAAGCGGCGTAAACTCGACACGATTTTGCGCGGCAGTTCCGACATCTTTGTGAAACCACTAAGTACTCGGACCACATGAGGCGGGGCATTGTCGAAGAGGCGGTCGGGGGGAGCGCCGTTTTGATTCTAGGCAACCTGTGCGTTGCGGCGCAATACCTAATTCATTGCCGATTGCCAATTGCCGATTGCCGATTGCTATGAGATGTCCGTTTACGCTTGGTCTAAAGCAGTTCCGTGCTTAGTGAACAATCGGCAATTGGCAATCGGCAATGCTAGTTACGTTTGATGTTCAGTGGCTTACCACCTTCGTCGCCACTTCTCACTCCCGACGCGTCGAGATAAAAGGAGAGCCGGCCGCTGCGGCTGTACTGCACTGGCTCGGCAGTCGCGTACCACGATTTGCCGTCGGCGGCGCGATAAATCTGGAAGCGGTAACCGGTACTTTCAGTTCCTTCGATGTCCTTCGGAACCATGCCACCGGCGACTAACTCCGCCATGTTGCCAAACATGCCGTTATGGCTCTGGCTGTAGAGCACTTGGGCCAGCGAAATGCGCGTCATCATGTCCTGAACGTCATTATGATGGGCCGTGATGCGGGCCTCGAAGAAAAACTTCTTGCCCGCTCTCTTGACCATCTCCAGGCTCTCTTTGTCGCCGACGACCCACGCGTTCGAGATCTTGATGAGTGTGGCTGGTTCGACCTTCTCCTTGCCGTCGGCGTCCAGCACTTTCACAAACACCGTTGCCAGGTCGCCGCTAATCTGCTCGCCGCTGACGTCGATATTCGCGGGTAGTTTCTCAGCGATCGCCTGCGCCATTTTGTCGAAATCGGGCCGGAGCTCTTCGAAGTCCTGCGCTGAGAGTGTTTCCATCGCCGGCTGGTAAATCGACATCGCAAACGCCTCGCGATACTTCTTCTCGCGCATCATCGTGTAGAAAGCGCGCGTCGTTTCGGTTGGCGTGCGCGGCGGGTTTTGCGCGATGACAGTCGATACGCTTGCGAGCGTCGCGATGATCAGGGCACAACACGATAAGGGCGTCTTCTTAGACATCAGGATTGGTACCTCGCGTTAAATGAAAGGCGCGCCAGCCGGGGAATGGCGGGCGCGCCTCAATGGTAACACTAAACAGCCGATCCGATATTGCGATAATCATTCGCGGCGAACGACGGGCCTCGGTTTCAAGACCAACTCTCGTCCGACCAGGTACAGCAGCACTGTAATCAAGACGAACGGAATCAGACCGAGGAGGTTCGAACCGGGTCCTTCAAAGAACGGGTTATTATGCGCTGCCCATTCTTCGAAATGTTTGAGCCGTTCGACGATGCCTTCGCTCAGGTTCATGAAAGCGTAGAGCACACCCGCAAGAGTTGCGCCGGCGATGTAGCCGGAAGCGAGTAGCACGCCAGGACTCTTGTCAGTCTCTGCCATCATCTCTTCTTCCGTGAGTTTTTTGTTTTCCGGTTTCTTGCGGAGGTACTTGTCGACGAGCCAACGGATCATGCCACCCACGAAGATTGGCGCGGAAGTGGAAATCGGCAGGTAAACTCCGACCGCGAACGCGAGTGACGGCACGCCGCTCAACTCGAGCACGATCGTGATGAATACCCCGAGCAAGACAAGTCCCCACGGTAGCTCGCGACTCAGAATTCCCTGAATGATGTATGACATCAACGTAGCCTTTGGCGCAGTGAACTTCGCGACCGTGGCGTTACTGCCGGGTACTTTGTCGTAAATACCGTTGATGCCCGGGTCAGCAAGATAAATCGGCTGGCCCTGATCGTTCACCAGGTAGCGACCTTTGGGACCGTACTCGGTCGAGGTCTTGTGAACGACGAAATACTGATTACTATCGGAACTCGCTTGACCCCCGTGCAATCCTTCCCGCTTCGGTTGATCGCCGCTCATCACAAACTGCTCGCGCGCGAACCGATAATCCCCCGGGAAGCTGAAGTCCTGGCTCTGGGCCACAGGAACGTAAACGCTGCCGGATTGGTTCATCGCCAGCAGGATCGGCCCAAGCGCGAGGGCTGAAACCAGTGCGCCAACCAGAATCGCTATCTGCTGATACTTGGGTGTCGCGCCGACGAGAAAACCGGTCTTGAGATCCTGTGAAGTCGTGCCTCCGTTTGAAGCTGCGATACAGACGATGCCGCCGATCGAAAGCGCCGTGACGAAATACGGCGGTGCGGTCCAACCAATGATCAAGAACACCAAACAGGTCAACAACAACGTCGCCACGGTCATCCCGGAAATTGGGTTTGACGACGAACCAACTTCGCCAGTGAGTCGCGACGAGACGGTCACAAACAGAAAACCAAAAATGATAATTAGTACCGCGCCGAGAATGTTGAAGCGCAGGTTTAACTGTGGGAACAGCATGATCGCGATGATCAAAGCGATGATACCGCCCAACACGAATTTCATCGACAGGTCCTGATCGGTGCGCGGTGCGTTGACGTCGGAACCGGCGCCCGAGCGACGCAAGTCAGCCAGACCACCCTTCAATCCACTCCAGATTACGGGCAAGGATCGAAACAGGCTGATGATGCCCGCCGCGGCTACCGCACCAGCGCCGATGTAAAGGATGTAGCCTCGTTGAATCTGGCTGACGCTCATGTCTTTGATGAGCAGGGTTGTTTCCGGCGCGAGAGGTGTCATCCAGCCACCGCCGAAGTACTTGATCGCGGGAATCAACACGAGATACGCGAGCACGCCACCGCCGACCATGATCCCAGCAATGCGTGGTCCAATGATGTAACCGACGCCGAGCAGCGCCGGGTTGTTCTCGATCGAAACCGAGCCACCGTTGAAGGGCGGCCCAAACACCTTGGTCGGATATTCCTTCCACGTCTTGAAAATCTGTTGAATACCGAAATAAAGAAACCCGATACCGAACCCGGCGATGATCGTCTTACCGCCTGACGCGGCTTGATCGACGACAGTCCGGTCACCGCCACCTTCCAACGCCGCGGCCCGGGATTCGTCCGAAGCGCCAGCCTTAAGTACCTCAGCGCAAGCAGTACCTTCCGGATACTTCAGATAACCGTGCTGGGCCACGAGCAGCGCGCGACGCAACGGGATCATCATCAGGATTCCCAGCAGACCACCGAGCACCGAGACCAACAACACACGCGACAGTTCGAGATCGAAGCCGAGAATCAGAATCGCCGGCATCGTCACGCCAATGCCGAAGGCGATCGATTCACCGGCTGAGCCCGCTGTCTGAACGATGTTGTTTTCGAGAATGGTTGCATCGCGTAGCCCCGCTTTCGACAGCACGCGGAAGAGCGTGATGGAAATCACGGCGACGGGAATTGAAGCACTCACCGTCAGACCGACTTTCAACACGAGGTAAAGTGACGAGGCCCCGAAAATTATCCCCAGTACTGTCCCGACGATTAGCGGCAGCGGAGTCAGTTCGCGAAGCCTGACGCCAGCCGGAATGTAGGGACGAAACGTTGCCAGGTAAGGGTTGTCGGGTTTGAACCCTACTCGATCTGGATACTCGTTCGCAGGGACGCTTTCAGACGCCATCCGGTTTGACCTCCGACAGATTTTCTTAAAAACAAAGAAGGGAGAGCGGGGATATCTAAGACGCCGCTTACTTTACACGCGTGGCCCGTACTGGGCAAGCTAACATTGATTCGCTAAACTGTTTCCGGTCTTCGAGTTCCACTCCCCGTGAGAAACTGGCAAAACCCAATGCGCCGAATAATCGCATCCGCGTTGCTCTTCATCTCTCTTGTGTCGTGCGTGTCGCTGACGACCTCGCAAAGCACGTCGAATGCGGCCGCGATTCCGGCGCCTGAAGAGGTGCTGGGCTTCGTTCCGGGAGACGATCGCAAACTGGCGTCGTGGAACAAGATCGTCGAGTATTTCGAGCGTCTTGACCAGTCGAGCGACCGCGTAAAGTTTGAGACGCTGGGCCAGACGTCGATGAATAAACCGTTCGTGATGGCGACGATCAGCTCGCCTGCGAACCTCGCGAAGCTCGAAGAGTACAAACAGATTCAGGCGCAGCTTGCCGATCCACGAAAGCTCGGCGCACCCGGTGTTCGTGACCGCAAAGCGAAGGATTTGATCGCGCGCGGCAAGACGATCGTCTTGATCACGTGTGGCATTCATTCCACTGAAGTCGGTTCTTATCTTTCGAGCACGTTGATCGCGCACCGTCTTGCGTCTGCCAACGACCCCGAGATTCAAAGCATTCTCGACAACACGATCGTCCTGCTCGTTCCGTCGCTCAATCCCGACGGCGTAGACATCGTCAAAGACTGGTACGACAAAACACTCGGCACACCTTACGAAGGGACCGATCCTCCGGAGCTCTATCACAAGTACACGGGCCACGATAACAACCGCGACTGGTATGCCTTCACGCAAGTCGAAACGCAGCTCACCGTCGACAAGATTCACAATGTTTGGCGGCCGCAGATCGTCCACGACATTCACCAGCAGGGGGCATTTGGTTCACGACTCTTTTTGCCGCCGTACATGCCGCCTGTGGAACCCAACGTGCCGCGACAGATCGTCGAAGGCTACACTCAGCTCGGCGAATGGATGTCGAACGAGTTGCGCAACAAAGGTTTCGAAGGAATCACTACTAATTCGACTTACGACGCCTGGACTCCCGCGCGCGCTTATTCGCACTACCATGCCGGCGTCCGTATTCTCTCCGAAACTGCATCCGCAAGAATCGCTTCCCCAATCACGTTGAAGTTTGAAGAGCTTCGTTCACGTGAAGGTTACGATCCACAGAAGGAAGGTCCGACCTTTGGACCAGTGTGGCGTGGTGGTGAGTGGAAGCTGGGCGACATTACGAAATACATGACGAACGTCGCGTTTCTGTTGTTGAAGCATTCGGCGGAATATCGTGTGCAGTGGTTGCGACGGTTCTATGGGATCGGGAGAGATGCCGTGCGGCCAAGGCGTCCCGGCGAACTGTTGGGTTTCATCGTCGAGCCATCAACGAACTGCAACGACATGCTGACGCAGATCCTCGAACGCGGCGGCGTTGAACTCACTCCTCTGCCTGACGGCAACCGATTCGTACGCATTGATCAACCGTACGGAGCTTTCGCGAAAGCGCTTCTCGAAGTTCAACGCTATCCAAATCTGCGCGATGCAGAGGGTCATCCGATCCCACCGTATGACGTGACGGCGCACACGCTGCCGTTGCTGATGAATAACGTTGTGAAGCCCGTAAAGGCGCCGTTTAAATCGGCTCACTCAAAATCAGCGGCAAAACCTGCTGAAGCGCCGTCAAAAACTCCGTGTCCAGCGCCTACATCCAATCTTCCAGCGCTGTATCGTGCGTCAATGCCGACTTACGACGAAGGTTGGACCAGGTGGATGTTCGAGAACCTGGCATTTCGTTATGGCGTGCTGACTGAGAAGGAGTTGCGCAAAGGAGTTTCAACTTTCAGTCTCGGACCAGGCGTCACCGGCAAGTACTACGTGATCCTTTTTCCAGATCAACCGCCGCGTAACATATTCGAAGGATATCGCGCAGGCGCGATGCCGCCGGAGATCAGCGGCGGTCTCGGCGAAGAAGGAGTGAAACAACTACGCGCATTCATCGTGCAGGGCGGCACAGCCGTCTTTCTCAATCGCGCATCCGAGTTCGCGATAGATCAGCTCAAACTTCCTCTGCGGAATGTGGTTGCAGGCTTGCCGCGAACCGATTTCTACGTGCCCGGATCGATACTGCGCCTCGAGCTCGACACTACTCACCCGATCGCCAGAGACATGCCTAAAGAAACAATCGCGTGGGCCGAAAACTCGCCGGTATTTGAAGTCGTAGAAAACCCGGCCGGTGATGTACCCGCAGCGAATGTTAAAATTATCGGGCGCTACCCTGAGGCCAAAGATCCGCTGCTCTCAGGCTGGCTCCTCGGTGGCGAGCGAATCAAAGGAAAAGCCGCGCTTGTCGAAGTCACGATGGGTAAAGGGCGCGTGATTTTGTTCGGTTTCCGCCCGCAATACCGCGCGCAATCCACGGCCACCTATCCGTTGTTGTTCAATTCATTAGCAACAAATCCATGAGAATCCGCGTATAAAGCTTTACGACCGCATGGTCACCTTTCTTCTTAGTTCGGTTCTTTTACTCGGTCTCATCGCTATCGCCATTTATTTCTGGCAGAAACCCGCGAACACATCGCAAACTACCGAATTGCCTCCGCCGCCGTCTCCGCAGGTTCAGGGCCTGTTTTCTGACTTCAAACTGAATGAACTTAGAACGGGAACGGAAACAACGCCTAAACAGCTTCCGGGAGAACCCAAACAGATCGACGCGCAGGATTTCGAAGAGGCATTGGCTGCGATTCGCAGTTTCCAGCAATCTCCAAATAGAAATTCGACGGCGAAACTGCTGCACGTCGCCGCTCAAACTGACGACGCAAAAAACTACGGACGAGCGATCGAACTGGTGCTCATGTCATGGCGAGATGGCAGCTTGTCCGATATCTCGGCAAAGGATCTGCAAGCGCTGTTCAGCAGTGAGTACTGGGTGCTCTCGTCGCGCACTCGCACTTCCGGCGCTGGCTTTGTTTTAAAACAAACCCTATCGAACGCAAATCGCGAACTCGAAGGTGGTAAACACAACTGACCAACTGTCAACCAGCAATCTGGTTGACCTGAAAGAGACACACCATGGATAACCTTGATATCGCATCCCTAATCCCGGTCCTGGTCGGAGCCTTTGTGCTCCTGATCGTATTCCTCATGATCGTGAACCGCATCTTCGTGAACGTCGGTGCACGCGAAATCGCAATCAAGGAGCGGCGTTACCTCGGCGCCAAAATGCCTCCCGGACGAGTTGTCGCTACTGAAGGCGAAGTCGGAATCCAGGCCGACGTACTGAAGCCTGGTCTGCACCTGATCAAGTTTCCGTTTGAACGAGTCGTTCGCAAAGTGCCGCTAATCGAAATCGGTGCTGACGAACTCGGGATCATCGAAGCGGTTGACGGCGAGCCGATGCCTCCGGGCCGCATCTTTGCTCCTGACCGCGCACAGAACGCTCACAACAATTTCCAGGATCCAATCGCGTTCATCAAACAAGGCGGCGTTAAAGGTATACAGCTTCGCACCCTGCCGCCTGGTCTATGGCCCATTCACCCTTACCTGTTCCGCGTTTCAGTCGCAAAAGCCACGATGGTCCCGCAAGGTAAAGTCGGCGTGATCACCGCCGCTGACGGCGATCCACTCGATGCCGGCCGCCTGTTAGGAAAAGCGATCGCAGACCATCGGCAATTCCAGGACGCCGAACAGTTCATCGCTTCTCGCGGACAGAAAGGACCGCAGGTCGACATTCTGACACCTGGCGTCTATCGCATCCTGGTCCAATCGACGTCGTTCGAGAGTAACTCCGAAGTCAAACCGGGTCTGTTCAATGTGCGGCTCTACGATGCGACTGTTATCAACGAGAACAGCATCGGTCTCGTCGAGGCCCTCGACGGTGCACCGCTCAACCCGCGCGATTACGTTGCCGAACCGATCATTGGGCACGACAACTTCCAGGACGGACACGAGTTCATCGGCAAAGGCGGCCAGCGTGGTCCACAAAAGGACATCCTGCTGCCCGGCACTTACTACATTAATCCGTTCTTGTTCAAGGTCATCCCGGAAACAGCCAAGGAGATCAAACCGGGCGAGGTCGCCGTGGTTGTGTCAAACGTCGGCCGTGACCCGTCAGAAGAAGTGCGGCGCGAGATGGCGGAGAAAGTTCGCCAGCGCATGGAGCGCGAAGAACAGGAACAAGTTGAGGAATCAGTTGCGCGTCTCGACGTGATGGACGACAAGCGCACTGCCGACGAAATCAAGCTCGACCTGATGATGGGCGATCCCGCGGATCGTCGTCTCGACGAAGGTGCGCATGAGGCGTACGTCGTTCCCGAAGGTTATCGAGGTATTCAGGAAGCCGTCGTTGGCCCAGGCCGTTATTACGTGAACACTCTCGCAATCTCGCCGATCGTCATTCCGACGACTAACCAGACGGTCGAATGGACCGCGGGCGAAGTCGCCAACACGTTCAACCCGTTCGAAGTGATCTCGAAAGACGGTTTCACGATGCAGTTGGAAGTGCGCGTGGTCTTTCGTGTGAAACCGGAAGACGCGCCGTTCATGGTCGCGAAGATTGGTGGCATCGAACGCTTGATTCAAAACGTAATGCACCCGTTAATCGACTCGATCTTCCGTAACCAGGCATCAGAATCGTCCGCGATGGCTTACTTGCAGAACCGGCACGAAGAACAGGAACGCGCTGAAGCTCGCGTGCGAGCGCACCTGCTGAAGTATCACGTCGACGTGGTCAACGTGCTTATCTGCCACATCCATCTGCCGGAAGAGTTGATGAAGACGCAGACCGAGAAGATTCTCGCGGAGCAACGACAGAACATGTACAACGCTCAACGAGAAGCTGAGGAGAAGCGCATTCAACTCGAGAAGACACGGGCGCACGCCGACAATCAGAAAGATCTGATGCAGGCCACGGTGGGCGTCGAGATCGCCGGTAAGCGTGCCGAGCAGCGCAAGGCGGAAGGTGAGGGCGAGGCCCATTACATCCTCCAAACGGGTAAAGCTGAGGCCGAGAAGGTTCGACTCATGGGCGAGGCCCAGGGCGTCGCTTATCACGAACAGGTCAACGCGCTTGGCGCTCAAGGCGTGGCGTTGGTCGAGACGTTGAAAGTGATTGGCGAGAAGGGTGTGCGCATCACGCCTGATGTGATGGCGACCAGTGGTGGTGGAGCTGAAGGAGGGGGCGGCATCGGGACGCTGTTGCTGCTGAACCTGTTCCGCGATCGGTTGAACATCCCGGCGCCGAATGGTGAGAAAATAAGTCGTTAATTCTGTCGATTTTCTAACATCCGTGTTCTCTTCAGTACCAACCGAGGGGAACACGGATTATAATCCGCGCGCTTTTGCTCTCTACCACGAACCTCGGGAGGCCTCATGAGGCAGCGGATAGCTTTGATAGTTTTAATCCTCTTTATCGCGGCAGTCAGCCTGTTCTTATCCACGCAAGTCGCGACGCCGAAGGCGTCACCTAACGCTTCTCCAGGTACAACTGCGCCGCCATCTTCGTGAGCTTCCACACACGGGACCACGCGATGCGGCTGTCGCCATTCTCGCGCCCGGTTAACTTGTCGAGGATCAACTGGCGGAATATCCGGCCCTCGCGTCGCAGCATAAACTCCTTCGCAAACGGTTTTGCTGTTTCGAAGAAGCTGAAGTCCGGGTCGGTGACAACACCGATGCCCTCGAGTGTCATCAACGCGCGCATGATGTAGGTGAAGTTTGCCGGCAGCCGGAAAGGATACTCGTACATCACTTCCGCGAGATCGTAGGTCAACTCTTTGAAGTTCACCTCGCCGAGCTTCAGATTCAGATAGTGCGTGAACAGACCCTCGACGACGGGCCGGACTGTTTCCGGATCGACACCCGGCTTCAGGAAGTTGAGATCGATGATGTCCTGGCCCAACCCGTGCACGTCTCGACCAACAACGTGGAAGAACGCGTCGATCATCTGCGACTGAAGTTTCGGATTGATCCGTCCGACCATACCGAAATCGAAAAACGCAAGGTGACCACTGTCCATCACCAGCAGGTTTCCGGGATGCGGATCAGCATGGAAGAAGCCGTCTTCGAGCAGTTGCTTCAGATAGGTGCGAATCAGGAGCCGGTTGACCTTCACCGGTGAGATGCGGTTCGCCTTGAGCCCTGCGAGGTCGACTACTTTCGTGCCGCGAATAAACTCCATCGTCAACACGCGCGTGCTCGTGTGCGACCAGAAAATCTTCGGCACACGAATCGCGCGCCACGTGCGGAAGTTGTAACGGAACCTGTCGGCGTTACGTCCTTCTTTCACGTAGTCCATCTCTTCGAAGATGGTCGCGTGAAACTCGTGCAGCATTCCTTCCCAATCGGCGTTCTCGTTTGCTTTCGGGAAGAATCGGTTGGTCAGTTTAACTAGACGGAAAAGAATTGCGACGTCGAAACTGATGGTCGATTCGAGATCGGGACGTTGAACTTTAACGGCGACTTCTTCGCCTGTGTCAAACGAGCGCGATAAACCTGACCAAGAGATGCGGAGGCGATCGGTTCGCTGTCGATCTCCGGATAAAATTCGTGAAGGTTGCGTCCGAGTTCAGCTTCGATTCGCGCAAAAGCATCGGCCGTTGGGAAGGCCGGGACATTGTCCTGTAACGTCGCGAGTTCTTTGACGTAGGCGAGCGGCAACAAATCAGCGCGTGTTCCGAGTGCCTGACCGATCTTGATGAACGTTGGACCAAGATCGATCAACGACTGCTCGCATCCAAGCAGCTTGTTTCTCCAGCCGTGCTTCTTTCCTCGCTGAACCATCCGCGCCGCGAAAGATCACGAAGCGCAATACGCGAATAAAACGATCGAACGCAGTGTAAGTGCCGCGCTTTGAGCCAGGCGTTGAATCGTGCACGGCGACCACGCTGACGCGCTAGTTCGCGGATTCGGGTTACCGCGCGCTTGTTGAAATCAGCGCGTATGTCATAAGTGTCGAGAAATAGGTAAAGCGAGAACAGTCCGAGCACACGTGCGACTTGTGCCGCGCGTAACCAACCACGAAACCCACGGCCCGCGAGCAGCTCGTTAACCATCTCTTCCGTCAATGGCTGGACCGCGGGTTGTGGAGCAGTCGACTTTTGTACCGGCGCGCACGTGCGGCGCGATTCCGTTACCGTTTGTATCAGTTCGTTTAATAAGTGCCTGGTTATTGCGTCATTCCTAAACCTAACTAAATCACCGCCAACATGTGCCTCGTTCCGGCTCGCTCAAAATAACTGTTGGCCCGCGCGACGTCTCTCGCAATCTGCGTTTTCAACTCGTCGATTGAACTGAACTTTCGCTCGTCTCGCAAACGATGCAGGAAACGGACGCGCACGACATCGCCGTAAAGATCCCCGTCCCAATTCATTACGAAGGTCTCAACTGAAGGTTCCGTCGCGTCACCAAACGTCGGCCGGAGCCCAACATTCGTGACACTTCGCCGCCATTGTCCTTCAATCAAAGTGCCGGTCACGTACACACCATTCCTAGGTATGACGCGATTCTGTGGGTGTAGGTTGGCTGTCGGAAAACCCAGTTGATGTCCGCGTTCTCAGCCCCGTTCGACACGCCCTTCGACACCGTACGGACGACCCAACATACGACGTGCCAGATTCACTTGACCGTCCGTCAGCAGCTCGCGAATCTTGCTCGAACTGACCCGCCTTCCCCGAAACCTCACCTCCGGAACTTCGCCCGCAACAAAACCAAGCTCACCGCCGAGGCGACTCAGCAACTCGATATTGCCTTCGCGGTTGTGTCCAAAAGCAAAGCCTTTGCCGAGATAAACCTCCTGCGCGTGTAGACGTTCCTTCACCACGTCACGCAGAAAATCCTCCGCGCGAACTGCGGCAAACTCTGAAGTAAAACGAACGACGATCGTCTGCTCGATACCCAGAACCCCAAGAGCTTCGATCTTCTGATCGAAAGTTTGCAGCAACGGTGGCGCGGATTCGGGGTGCAACACCGCGCGTGGATGCGGATCGAAAGTGATCACCGTCGGCACCGCCCCGACCGCGCGCGCACGTTCAACCACAGTCCTCATGATCAACTGATGGCCGAGGTGCAGACCGTCAAACACGCCGAGCGTTAACACGGTGGGGCGATGAATCTCGGCGTTGTCAGTTCCGTGAAAGAGACGCATAGAAATTGGCGATTGTCGAATTTCGATTGGCAATTCGAATCGTCAATCGACAATTGCAATTTCAATCTGCAATCTCACTACAAGGCCGTCGTAAGCAAACTCGACGCCCGCAGGCAGGCGCGCGGAGTCGCGAGCATGGATGATGTCGTGAGCGATGTGCGTAAAGTACGTGCGCTTCGGTTTCAGTCGCTCGACATATTCCAACGCCTTATCGACCCACAAATGTGTCGGGTGTTCTCGGAAACGCAAACAATCAAGAACCAGCACATCGAGATTTTGCAACGCATCGATCGTCGCCGGCGGGATCTCGCTCAGATCCGTCAGATAAGCAAAGTCGTTAAAGCGATAGGCCATCACCGGCAAACGACCATGAATGACTTCAAGCGGTGTTATCTCCAGATCTTCACCAATACAAAAACCGGCGCCGGGACTGACGATGTTCGGAATCACATCGGCAGACCACCACCGAAGTGCGAAGGCTCGAAGATGTATTTGAACATGCGCCTGATGTCGACCCAGGCGCGTTCATTCGCGTAAACACCCAACGCTCCAAACCGAAAGTTGAGCGGACGAATGTCGTCAAGTCCGAAGATGTGATCGGCGTGACAGTGAGTGATAAGAACAGCGTCGAGATGTTTCAGACCAAAGCGCAGCGCTTGTTGTCGAAAGTCGGATGAAGTGTCGACGAGTACTGTGCGGCCTGCGTGTTCTACGATAACTGAAACCCGCAGACGTTTGTCGCGCGGATCATCAGAAGTGCAGGTTTCGCATTCACAACCGATGGAGGGGACACCGGTGGAAGTACCTGTGCCGAGGAAGGTGAGTCTCATACTTAGTTCTGTCAGTTGTCAGTGGTCCATGGTCCGTTATCAACTTCATGGCTCTCACTGCAACTACTGACAACTGACCACGCTCACCTTCCTCCGGTTATGTCTGGCCTGTAAACGAACGAGCCTTCTGCGGAGCGTTAATTAGCGCCACATACTGCATTCGCAAATCGTGGAGCAGTCCTTCGAGCATGTTTTTTTCGGCGTTGCTCAGATTCCCCGCGGTCTTCTTTTGCAGCATTCCGAGAATGTCGATCCAATGTTTGCCCAACTCGGGATCGACGTCGCGCTGATGCGTTACCGGGTGCTCCATCATTCCCAGCGCCGATGCGGCATTTGACGCGATCGACATCACAAAGCTGATAAAACTCGCCGGATCCTGCGCGTCCGCGAGCTCTTCTTCAGACACTTCCGCATCAGCCTAAACGCCGTTTCTTCGGGTGACGAAGCTCGCACGTCCGGCTCCGGTTCAGATTCAAGTTGAGGCGCGGCGGCGACGGCTTCGGGTGCCACGGCTTTCGGTTCCGGCGGCGATTCCTTTTTGGGCTCCGGTTTTTCTTCCGCCGGAACGTCACGCGGGCTTCCGTCGGCGTTAAAAAGCCGCCGATCAGTTACTTTAAAATTGGGTTGGTCCTCATTCATGCTGTTATTAAAACATGATCCACGTTTCGCATAAAACACGGATCACCTTAGACTACTCGCATGCCAGCAACATTCAGTGATCTCGTAGATTTGATGGATCGTCTGCGTTCACCAAACGGCTGTCCGTGGGACCGCGAACAAACCTACGCCACTCTCGCGCCGATGCTGCTCGAGGAAGCATACGAGGCGTTTGAGGCGGTCGAGGAAGCGCGCGAAGGCAAGCCCGCTGAACTGCGCGATGAGCTCGGCGACCTGCTGTTTCAGATCGTTTTTTACGCGCAGGTGGCCAGGGAACGCGGCGAGTTCACCATCGACGACGTTACGACTGCGATTCACGACAAGATGGTGCGCCGCCATCCGCACGTGTTCGGCGACGTCACTGCCGACGACTCTGCGACCGTGTTGCTGAACTGGGAGACGATGAAAGCCGAAGAGCGTCGTGCGGCCGGAAAAAAAGAAGAGACGAAGGATTCGTTGCTCGATGGTGTTTCGTCAAAAGCGCCGGCGCTGATGGAAGCGCACCAGCTTTCGACTAAAGCCGCCCGCGTCGGTTTCGACTGGAAGAACGTCGACGACATCTTCGACAAGTTACAGGAAGAGATCGAGGAGTTGCGCGTTGCGATCAAAAACCACTCAGCCGCGCAGGATGAAGCTAACCATGCTCGCGTCAGAGAAGAGATTGGCGACCTGATGTTTGCGGCAACTAACATCGCGCGACATCTACAAGTCGAACCTGAAGCAGCGCTGAAGTTGACCAACCGCAAGTTTCGCCAACGCTTTCGACACATCGAGAAAGCACTCGAAGAGCGTGGCCAGGCCTTCGATCAAACTTCGATAGATGAGTTGGAGATGTTGTGGCAGGAAGCGAAAGCGAGTCGGTATCCGTGCAGTTGTCCGTGGTCCACTGCTCCACCAACTACTGACCACTGACAACTGACCACTGACCTCTAAGTTAATCGTTAATTCTTACCGACCGGAACACGTTATTAAACGCGGCGTCGAAGTTACGCTCACCCTGCGGCGCCACGGCAACCATGTAAAGAATCTGGCCGTTGCGTAGTTGCGTCGTGATTAGACGAACAACCTCACTGCGACCTGTCGCTTCGTTCACATTAGTCAAATTCGACACCAGCGCCGTGCGACCATCGAGAGTCGTACGCTGAGTGCCGCCACTCGCTCGCAGGTTGGCATTTCCCTGCGCGAGATTGTTGATCAACTCCTGCGTGGCTCTTTGCAGATTGCGATTGCTGGTCTGCGCCACGCCGAAGCTCGTCCCGTGCGTGTAAATGACCTGACCGTTGTACTGGCCGTAACCACCTTCCGGAGCGAACCAAACGGCGTTGTTCTCACTGATCTGACGCCAGTTTCCCGGCACGCTCACCTGTACGCCGCCGTTGAAGATCGAGTAGTTCTGATAACGCGACGATGGATACTCGACGCGTCCGCTCGGACGGTCGTTGTTGGGATAGTTCGGTGTTCTCCCCAACCGGATAACGTTGTCCGCTGCGCGCTATCTCCTCCATTGAAGGAGCACGCCCAGCACCACGTAGTCGTTGCTGAACCGAGCGAATTCACGCGTGTCGCGTTGGCCACCCTCGATGCGTAGCATCTGCGCTTCACGGTTGATGCGAGCGTAACGATCGCTCGGGTTTGGGTGGCTACTCAAAAACCCGCCGCTGCTACCACCGCCTTGCGCCGAGATCGTGCGAAACATGTTCGCCAGATCGCGCGGATCGTAACCCGCACGCGCCATGATCTGAGCGCCGAGAATGTCAGCTTCCGTTTCATACTCGCGACTGAACTTCAGCAAGTACACCGCGAACGGCGCCTGGGCCAGTTGGCCCACACCTGGGCCGCCGAGTATTGTTCCGGCGATGCCTGCGATTCCCGCAAGCAGTCCGTACTTTTGACCTTTCGTCGCCTGGGCCGTACCGTGTCGCAACGCAACGTGAGCGATCTCGTGGGCCATCACGCCTGCCATCTCGCCTTCGCTCTTCGCCGCTTCAATCATGCCGCGATTCACGTACATTGGACCACCAGGCAGCGCGAACGCGTTGATGTCTCGCGCGTTTACGACTTTAAAGATGTATTGAAATTCCGAGTGCTGAAATTGAGACGGAATGGCATTCACCAAACGCCGCCCGACATCCTGGACGTAGCTCTCTACTTGCGAGTCGCGCATCAGCGGGAACTGTTGCTCAACCTCCTGCGCAGCACGACGTCCAAGCGTTACGTCATCCTGAACACTGTATTTGTTGCTGTGATACTTAATTTGCGTCTGAGCTATCGCTGAAAGCGGCATCAAGGCTATCGCCACCAGTGATACCCACGCGATCAAACGCTGTCGTCCCATTAACCGTTTTGTACTCATCGACTAATTCCCTTTCCGGCGTTAATGCACCAAAACGCAACAGGAATACACGGTTTTGTGTTTATTTTAATCCGTGTTTTCTGCGAAATTGGCCGGATCGCCAACTCTCCAACATCGACCTGCAACGACAATGCCAACAACCGCTCAACTCTTAGTGTGCGGCTCGATATGCCGGTTAAACCATTTGGCGGGTTCCTCTAGCGGGGCAATGAAGTGAGGTTCTCCCTTCCAGACGCGAATCATCGAAATTATGAGGAAAACAGTCGAGCCAACGTCGAATAAAACCCTTCCGAGGTTGCCGCCACCAATCAAATTAATGCCACTGAAGATCGTTCCGATGACCAGAAACGCGATGTGCAGCGCAAGCGCTTGCGCCGCATGAGAGCGAACTTTCACTTCCTGACGCGGAACCAGAAACAACTCGAGTAACGAAACAACCAGGCCGACATATGGCGCGTACGCCATCATTAGCGCCCATTTCTCAGGTACCTTAATACCAGCAACCGGTCGGTCCGGATGCGAATAGCCCATCGGGTTTTGATAAGCGCTGTACGGCTGTTGCGGCGGTTGCGGCTGTTGATACTGAACCGGCGGCGGTGCGTAAGTAGGTGGTGGAATAAACACCGAGGGGTACGGTGCGTCCAGAGGCGGGTTTTCGATACGACGCGTGGGCGCCTCGGAATAGACGTTCTGGCGCGCGCTGTCGTTTGGATTCGGACTCGGAGTCCACGAGGGAGGCGGATCTCCTACCTGACTCGTGGTGCCCTGCACCTGCTGCGTGTCGCCACCGCCCGCGCTCTCGCCCCAGGATTCTTCCGCGTTGCGTTCGACTTCAGGATCGAGCGGGTTTGTGTCGTATTTGCTCTTCTTTGTTTCCAACGTGCCCCCCGCGAAAGCAAGCGCTTTCAATCTTACTCGTCCACGATCTCATACTCAACCGGATGCCAGCGATGCTCTCGCTCAGAGATGTTGAACGCCTTGATCACTGGACCATGGCCGGCGAGTCCAATTATTAGATACGTTGCGGAAGGGTAAAAAGCTTGACGAATATCTGTTTCAGAAGGGCTGGGCTCGTCAGCGCGAGGGTGGGAGTGGTAGATGGCGAGCAGTTCCTCGCCTCGTTCGCGCATTTGTCGCTGCGCGGCGAAAAGGTCTTCGGGAGCAGCTTCGTAGCGCACTTCCGGTTCGGCGGTCACGTTTCGAAGCGGATAAAGAGAGCATGCCCGGGCGCCGGCGATTCCGCCTACCAGGCCACAACATTCAGCCGGCGCAGCTTCACGAGCATGAGCGATCATGGCCTCGAGATGTTCGCGGCGAAACTGAATCGTCGGCATTTTTAAAATTCGAATTTCGAATTTCGAATTTCGAAATCTACTCCACGACCCGAAGATGCAACTCGTCTAACTGCTTCGGATCGACTGCACCTGGTGCGTCGATCATCAAGTCAGCGGCGGACGCGGTCTTCGGAAACGCAATAACGTCGCGCATGTTGTCAGTTCCCGCCAGCACCATCATCAGGCGATCGATTCCCGGCGCGATGCCACCGTGTGGCGGCGTGCCGTATTCGAGCGCGTCAAGAAAGAACCCGAACCGCTCGCGCGCTTCTTCAGTCGACATCCCCAACGCTTTGAAAACGAGTCGTTGCACATCGCGGCGATGAATACGAATCGATCCGCTCGCCATCTCGACACCGTTGATGACCGGATCGTAAGCCTTCGTCCGGATCTCGGCCAACAGCTTCGTTTCACCACCTTGAACGGCGCGTTCCAACAACTCGAGGTCTTCGTCGACTGGTGAAGTGAACGGATGGTGCATCGAGTAGTAGCGTCCATCCTCTTCGTGAAACTCAAACATTGGAAAGTCGGTGACCCACAAGGGCGCGTACACATTTGCGGGGATCAGGTTCTCGCGTTTGGCGACCTCGTTTCTCAACGCGCCAAGGCTTGCGGCGACAACTTTCGGTTTGCCGGAAACGATCAGCACCGCATCGCCTTTATCAGCGCCTGCTGCACTCGCGAGTTGCGCAACAGTCTCCGCACCCAACGCCTTTAGCAGCGATGATGTAACTTCATCGCCAAGCTTGATCCAAGCGAGAAACTTCGCGCCATACCGCTTCACAAACTCCTGAAGCTCGTCGAGCACCTTGCGTGAAAGCTTCGCGCCACCGGCTACTACTATCCCTTTGGCTTGTTCGCCTTCCGACAACCCGGGCAGGTCGAGATCCTTTAACTCTAACCCCTGTATGCGCAGGTCAGGCTTGTCCGATCCCCACCGGTTCATCACTTCCGCGAACGAGTAACGCGGAAACGGCGTCGGTAGATCAACTTTGATGAGTTTGAAAACACTCGCAAACAGACCTTCGATCAATCGATAAATATCTTCGAGACGCGCAAAGCTCATCTCGACGTCGAGTTGGGTAAACTCCGGCTGTCGATCGGCGCGCAGGTCTTCGTCACGAAAGCAGTGCGCGATTTGAAAGTACTTGTCCATACCTCCAATCATGCACAACTGTTTAAAGAGCTGCGGCGACTGTGGCAGGGCGAAGAACTTTCCGGGAAAAATGCGCGAAGGAACAACGTAGTCGCGTGCGCCCTCGGGTGTTGATTTGATGAGGATCGGCGTTTCGATTTCAGTGAAGCCCTGCTCCGTCATGTAGCGCCGGATTTCATTCGTAACCCGATGGCGCAGGTTCATATTCGCTTGTAATTGCGGCCGGCGCAGATCGAGATAACGATACTTCAAACGTAGATCTTCGGCGGCAAGCGCGTCGCCCGTCGCGTCGAGTTGAAACGGCGGCGTTCGCGCGTCGTTGAGAATCAACAACTCTTTCGCACGGACCTCGACGTCGCCAGTGGCGATCTTCGGATTACGAGTATTTGCGTCGCGGGCCACGACATCGCCGGTCACGGCAATCACATACTCGCCGCGCAACTCTTTCGCCTTCGCGTGTGCTTCGGATGCGTCCTCGGAATTGAACACGACCTGAGTGATGCCGGCACGGTCGCGCAGATCGATGAACGTGAGCTCGCCGAAGTCGCGGCGCTTCGCCACCCAACCCATGAGCGTGACCCGATTGCCAATGTTTCCGCACGCAGTCCACCGCATGAGTGAGTGCGTTCAAGGTTACCTAAGTGATCCAACATTTTATGATTCCATTCAAACGGCCTGCGCGATTTCCAGTCGATTGCCGCCTGGATCGCGCACGTAAAAACGTCGCCAGCCGGGAATAGGAAGATCATCGGGAATGATCTCGACGCCTGCCTGGCGAAACCGTTCTTCCGCTTCGCTAAGATTCGAGACGGTGTAGCAAACGTGACGCTTACGGAGATGCTCGGCGGCGCCCTCTTCGACAGAGAGATGAAGCTGCACCGGCCCCAGTTGATACCACGCTCCGCCACGCCCGCGCGACGATTCCGGTTTGGGAACTTCGGTCATACCCATCACCGCGCCGTAGAAGTGCTTCGCCGCGTCTTCGAGTGAACGCGGCACGGTAACGTTTACGTGATGAATAGCGGCTTGCATGTTTCGCTTATTTCGCCTGCGATTGCATCTTCTGGTTGAACTCCGCCGATTTATTGCGCGGAATGCTCAACGAGTTCCACTGTGTCGATCTGAAGTGCTTCGCGAGAAAAACGATCTGACCGATGTGATACGAGTAGTGCATCAACTGGCGATTGATCGCCATCACGATCGTGTGCGGCTCGCCGCGGATCGACACTGTCTTCTCGAAGTCTTCAAGTTTCAACGGTTCGATCGCCGCGAAAACACAGGCCCAACCGCGTTCCCAATAATCGAGGACATCGTCTTTCGTCGTATTCGCTCCAATGACAAACTCCATGTCTCGATTGCGGTCGGGCTTCTCGCCGTCGGACGTCAGGAAGTCGGTCCAACGCGAGAACATGTTGCCGGCCATGTGTTTCATGATCACGGCAACGCTGTTTGCTTCGTCATCGAGCGTGACAAAAAACTCGTCGTCCTGGAGTTGCGTAATGGCTTTATCCGCGAGCTTCTTATAATTCTTCAACGACGCAACAGCGTCTTCAAAATAGTTTTGAACAATCGCTTCACTCGACATAAATCTCTTTCAACCTCTTCGCTACGTCCTTTTGGGGGATCGCAACCTGTTCCCCCGTGGTCATATTTTTAAGCGCCACTTCACCCCGAGTTCGCTCATCATCGCCGAGCACGGCAACAAAAGGAACACCGCGCGATGATGCATATTTAAACTGCTTTCCGAGCTTATCCGCCTCAGGATACAAATCAACTCGCAAACCACTGGCTCGCAACTGTTGCGCTAACGCAACTGACAGCGGGATCGAATCCTCATTCCAAATCGCAACCATAACGTCTGCCGGCGAACGCAAAACGTTTTCCGGAAACATGTTTTGCTCACTCATAATTAAGATGATTCGTTCCAACCCTAACGAAAACCCGCACGCCGGAATGTCCTGACCGAGAAACATGCCTACCAAATTATCGTAGCGACCGCCACCACCCATACTTCCCGCCAGCTCTTTAACCTGAATCTCAATGATGGCGCCGGTATAGTAAGAAAGCCCGCGCGCTAATGAGGGATCGAGCCGCACCGTGGACGACGAAACGTAACTGATGATCGCACGCAACTCATTGAGGCCCTCGGCGCCAACCGTATTCGAGCCGATAAAAGTTTCGAGCCGTTGAAGCGTTTCCTCGTTGTCCCCGCTCGCTTCAACCAACGCGAGCAATTCCTTGCCGGCATCGCCCAAAAGAACTTCCCGCTCTGCAAACTCGCGCAACACACCTTCCGTCCCGATCTTGTCGAGCTTGTCCAACGCTACCAGCGCCGTGTCATGTTTCTCTGAAGCGATACCAGCCGCATCGAGAATGCCAGACAACACCTTTCGGTGATTCAACCGCACAACAAAATCAGTAAACCCCAACTTGTTCAACACCTCACTCGACGCCGAAATGATCTCAGCCTCAACGATCATCGACCGCGACCCCAGCACGTCAACATCACACTGGTAAAATTCGCGATACCTCCCGCGCGCGGGCCTGTCTGCTCGCCACACGGGTTGAATCTGATAGCGCTTGAAAAACTTCGGCAGCTTGTCGCGATACTCAGCAACCACGCGAGCCAGCGGCACAGTGAGATCGTAACGGAGTGCCAGATCCGCTACGCCCGTCCCTTCATGAACCCCGCGTTTCAGTATTTTGTAGATGAGCTGGTTCCCTTCCTCACCATACTTGCCCATCAACGTTTCAATATTCTCTGCGGCCGGCGTCTCGAGCGGCTCAAACCCATAACGCTCGTACACCTCTTTGATCACACCGATAACGTATTCGCGTTTGCGAACGTCTTCAGGTAGAAAATCGCGCATGCCGCGCGCTGGTTGAGTCTTCGCGGAAGGCATTACTTAAAAACGGAAAACCCGGCGTAGATCACGAAGTTATTCAGACCGCGGTTTGAACCGGATCGATCGCCGTTCGAAATGTGATGAAATCTTACGCCAATACTGACCGCGCGTTTGTCGGAAGTAAATATGCGAATTCCTCCACCAGCTTCACCGACAAATTGAAACTGACCGGAGTCTTCGATTGGCATCGACTTGTTGAAATAAAGAAACCCACCGTTCACGTGAGCAAACGGATGGACCTTCGAACCGTTTGCGAAATCGAGTTGCAGACCTATCGGTGTAATTCCGGCGCCATAAGCTGTCTCTCGTTGAAAGGTCTGTGTGCCACCTGCGAAGCTTCGTGACACGATCGTTCCCGTCGCCACTGCCACCGGAACTGCATCGACCGTCCATTGCAATGCAAGCGTGTCGTTCGCTGCTAATGTGCGGCCATAACGAAACGCGGCGAGAAAAAACTTTCGGTTTTCGGCCTCAGCTTCACTAAGTCCTTCGAAGATCGTCGTGGCTTTCGGCGAGAAGCCACCCCAGAAACCAAACTCGTTATCGCCACGTTCCAGCGTCTGCGCCGAAACAGAAGCGCAGACAAAAATCAATACCCCGATTGCACAAATTATTTTCATTCACTGTTCCTCGTTTAGATACTCGCGCGTGTAACCAACATAGTTCTGCCAAAACAGTGCCAGTGAGGCAACTTCCTCTTCGGTGAGCGGACGTTTCACCCGCGCCGGAAAACCCATCACGAGCGAGCGCGGCGGAATGATCGTGCCGGGACTGACAAGTGAACCGGCCGCAACCAACGACAATTCGCCGATCCGAACGTCGTCGAGCACCACCGCTCCAATACCGACCAACGATCCGCGTTCCACGTAGCAACCATGAAGCGTCACACTGTGTCCGACCGTCACTTCTTCTTCGACGATCGTCGGGTGCGAGCCATGACGAACATGAATGACGGAGTTGTCCTGAATGTTCGCACGATCGCCGATGCGGATGTGATGAATGTCGCCCCGGACCGTGCAGTTACACCAGATCGATGCCTGTTCGCCAAGGTGCACGTCACCAATAACTTGAGCGCTCGGATCCACGTAAGCTGTTGGGTGAATCTGTGGATGAACCCCACGAAACGGTCTAATCATGATTTCGCCGATAGTAACATAGTTGTTTTTAGTATTTAGTACCGGGTGCTTTGTACCTGGGTTTACGTCTCGATAGCCGGACAAGTACAAAGTACTAAGCACAAAGTACAAAGCTGTATGTTACATTTCGTCCAATGGCCCGACGCTTCGCTCTCCTCGTTCTCTTGATCATCGGCTCGACCTCGTGCAGCAGCTCGCTTTTCAAGGTCAAACCGGTGACCGAGTTGCCACCGATGCCTTCCGCATCGCGCACCGCCGACGCGGGTGGTGTGACGATTCGCGTCGCTCCTTTGCTGACCGACGAAGAGAGCCAGGACTTGTTTGAAGCGAACCTGCCCGTAAGCGGCGTGTTACCAGTGCGGGTGGAACTCGCGTTTCAGAGTGGGCTTCCAGTTGAGACTAAGCGCGCGCGTTTCCTTCTGCGTGACAGCGAGAATCGCGAATGGAAATTTCTTAAGCCAAAAGACGCCATCTCGCGGATTATGAAGGCGAACGGTGTCTTTGCTTACAATCCAAACTCACGGAAGCAATTTGAACAAGAGTTTGGCGCGTATGCGATCGATCTGAAGGCGCCGATGTCTGCTGAAGATCCGCGACGGCGAGGCTTCATCTTCTTCCAAACGCCTGACAAGCGCCCAGTAAGAAACGACCTGCGGTTAACGCTCACCGTGGAGCGTCTTCCGCAGGTCGCTACTATCCAACTTAACTGATCAAACGAATCAGTTAGCCTTGTGGTCCAGTGGCTCTCACCGTGATTTCCGTTCCGGTTTCGAGACTGAGATCGTTTCGACCCTGAACGTACACTGAACCAGCACCAGCGCCGGCGCCAATCACAGCACCAATCGCCGCGCCTTTACCACCACCGGCAATCGCGCCAATGATCGCGCCGACTGCCGAACCAATCGCTGTTCGCGTAACAGTCGTCTTGGTCTGATTGTTTTCACGAGCCGCGCCTTCGTTGTCTACGCGAACCACTTCGCCATCCGGAGTGCGAACGCTTTCGAGAATACCGGCGAAGCTATAGCTCTGGCCGTTTCGCATGCGGATCGTGTCAAAGTTGAACGTCATCTCGGATCGACCGGTGACTCGGCCGCCGCGATCAACGCTGGTCACATGACCCTCTATCGTCGCTCCTTCAAACTGGCCCGGCGAACGCACTGTCATCGTAAAACGATCGCCGTCGCGAACGCTCTGCGTGTTCAGATCGTTGTTGAGCACGCCGACGATTTGCGTTCCATTCGGCACGATAAAGCTACCGACTGCGCCGCCGCCGCCGACGTTCGTGTCTTCGCGATTCGTATCGTAGATGTTCAACTGAGCAACATCAGAGGTACGATCGTAATAAGTTCTGACGATTATCGGCTGATTGATCCTGTCGCTGTAAAGCGTTCGGGTAACCAGCAATTGCCGGCCGTTGTCCGTCGGATCGAACGTGACCGTAAAATCGTTGGCCCGTTCGCCCGAGCGGCTAATCGTTAGCGTGTCCCCAGTCAGATCGGCCTTGACCCGGACCTGTCGTCCACCCGCCGTCGTTTCAACTTGTTCGCGGCCGTCAGCCGTGAAGTTAATCTGGGGCGCTCTGGTGGAAGCGATCGTGACTACTCTACCGCGGCGTTCGATCGCCAACATCTGTGGCGGATCCAACCGGCGCAATAGCGCGTCGTAAACACGCTGCCGTTCCGAGAGCGACAAATTGCGGGTCGCGGCGTCAACTGCGCGTCGCGCGTCGTCGCCCTGACTTGCGTTGTAACGGAAAGTTCCCGTCAAGTCCCTGCGCGTGCTGCCATCACCGTCTGGAATGCCCGGAGTGCCCGGAACGTTGGACCAGTTCCAAGCTAAGTTGAAAGCGCTCGCAAGCCGATCGAGATCCGGACGCAAATTGGTCCAGGTGCTTTCCGTTGAATAGGACAACTGTCGAGCTTCGACGAATCTGTTGATAAACGCAGCGCGGTCTAACACGTTACGCGCATCCGACGAAGTTAACTGCCGGGTGTTTACGCGGTTTCGCAGTTGGACCAATGCGCTTTCAAACGCCGACAGTTCGCGGCGAGCTTCATCGGCTGCGACGCGATCCTGGCCGTAAAACCGGTTCAGTTCTCCACGGAAGATGCGACTGAAGTTAGCAGTGCGCGAGTCGATGCGTTGAATCAACTGACGCATCTGCGCGTCGTTGAGGTTGTAGTCGTTGTTATTGCCGGGAATAGTCGAGCCCCACGATGGACTCAGGTTGTAATAAGTCGCGAGTTGTTCGACGTCAGCACGCAACGATTGCCATTCACGTTGCGAACCGCCGCCGACGCGGTTGTTAGCCAGGAAAGTGTCGATCAATGCCGCACGGTCCAACACGACGCGAGCATCTGCCGAAGCTCCGCGGCGCGAACCAAGCCGGCGATCTAGTTGGTTCACCGCAGCTTCGAAGTCGATCACGAGTCGATTTAGATCATCAGCGCGATAGTTACCGCGGTCGGACGCGTTCTGAAGTGCGCGTTGAAGATTGTCGGTACGTGTTTGAATGCGGCGGACGGTATCTCGAATGGTTGCTTCGTTGGCAAATTGGGCCATGCCAATTGTGGTGGTGCCGGCGACTACCAGCATCACCAGGAATGCCTTGAAAGCGGTTCCTCTTATGGTTTTCATCTCTTCTTCCTCCTTCGCTCCAAGGAGGGTCACTCAACAGTCGTGCCAGAGGCTGGAGGAATGTCCCATACGCACGATTTCTTGAGAATTCGCGTGGTCGTGCAAGAATTTCGTACGGTTTGAGTAAGGGAATGTATGGGTTGGTGTAAATTCCGTTTAACCCGTGGAACCAAATCCACCGGCGCCACGAACCGTCTCATCTAAATCGACGGCCCACGCAGCTTCCGGCGTAATGATTTGCTCGACCACCAACTGGCAGATCTTACTTCCCGCCGGCAACGTTATGGATTCATCGCCAGTGTTGTAGAGCACGCAACAAATCTCGCCGCGATAATCGGAATCGATTACGCCGGCTAGCACGTCTAAGCCGTTCTTCGCCGCGAGGCCGGATCGTGGCGCCACGCGTCCATAGAACCCGGGAGGAATAGCGACCGCCAACCCCGTCCGCACCGTCGCACGCTGCTTCGGTTGAAGCTCAACATCTTCAATGGAACAAATATCCAATCCCGCCGCCAGCGCACTCCCACGCCTCGGCAGCACCGCACTCGGATCGAGTTGTTTGAATCGCAGGACGTCCAGTGTGGTCGGCATAGTAAACAACACCTAATTTAGTAACAATCTTCCTAAGCGCGGAGACTCAGAAAACTAAGTCACCTTCGAAAATTTCTTGTACCGGGCCGATGTTTCCCTTAACATTCGCGCCCACTCTGGAACTCAAATCTCGCAAGGAGATTACTCAAATGCCCGACACGTATGCAATCGGATCTATTCCTCCAATTTCCGCTTGGGAGGGACATACGGCGACTTTTACCGTCACCGGTCCGGCCGGCCCAGGCACGAAATTCTCAATCCGCCCAAGTCGAAGTCCTAAGGGTAAGATCGAAATCAACGAAAAGACCGGAATCTTTACTTACACGCCAACGAGCGACGACCGGGAAGAGTTCACCGTTGTGTTCCGCGCAGGACAAACCGATCAGACTGTCTCAGTAGCGCCACAGCCGAGGCTTCCTTCGGACTTCAACATCATCGAGCACGTCTCAAATCCGCCCGACCCTGAGAGTCGCCTATACCTGACCTATTTTGAAGAGGACGCAGGCAGAACTCTGTTTAATAACCAATCCGATTTCACAAACAAAGTGGACGCGGAAATCGAAACGAAGCAAGTCACGGTGGTCGGCGTAAAGTTGATCATCGATCGGGGTAATGATCCGGCGGCGCTTTACAAGAGGCTGAATGATCGCACCGACCTGCGGCAGTTGACTCTGTGCGCCGATGAAGTCGTCATTCGATCGCCAATTAATCTTCCGGGAACCGAGGTCTGCATCTACGCTCGGATATTGCGCTTCGAAGCTGGCGCATCGATCAACACAACGCCTTTGTCGGTCAAAACAGCGCCCGTGAAAGGCATTTGGGATGGCGACAAAGTGGTGGAAAAACCCGGGCGCGACGAGGGGCTGCGAGGACAAAATGCGAGCAACGTTTACTTACTCGCGCACAAGATCGAGACCGTGGGCGGCGGCCCGTTTGTCATCGCGAACGGCGCCAACGGCCAACCGGCGCGTGCCGGCACCGAAGGCAAACCAGGAACGTCTTACAAAATCTGGGATGGGAGATACGAAGCAAAATCCGGTATTGGAGTAAAGAAATGGCTAGAGTTGGCGCGGGAAATCAAAGCAGCCCAAGCCAAAGACAACGCCACTGACTATCCGGTCGTCAGCGCGGAGATATGGGCAGTAGGTCAGGCGGCGCCGTCGTACAAAGTTACTTGCATTATCAACGGCGCCGTTAAGGACAACGGCGACCCCATGAAAGAAGTTCCCACCAGCGGTTCACCGCCGAAAGCTTATCCCGGCGCGCCTGGTCACGGTGGCGATGGCGGGAGAATCGTGACCACCTTTGCGAGGCAGCTTGAGGGCCACATTTGGCAAAACGCCGGCGATGCCGGCGCGATGGCCCAGAACGTCCCGGCCGCGGCGAAAGGACAGCCGAGCAAGTGGTCCGTTGTCAAAGTCACTTATCACCCGCAATACCTTACGCCGGACTTGGAATTGGGCGGCGTCTTCGTGATGTTTAAGAACATCAACCAGGAGACGCAAGACGGCCCACCGGGAATCGCCCCGGGTCCAGATCCTGCCGTACGCGCCTATCCTGGGTCGCTAACTCAAGCTCAGTTCGGATGGGCTTGGTTAAGTGCGGCCGCCGTGCGCGCGTTCATCGGTTATGCCCGTGACTTGATCTTGTCAGGCCAGACCGAAGGTTTGCGGGAAACACTCGTCCTCTACCGCGACGTCACGGCGCAGGCCGCTCAACATGGTGGTTTTGTCTTAAAAGCCAATCATCTTACGGCTCAAGCTCAGGCTCAGAGATCACTAACCGCTTCGGCGCTCGAGGATGAACTGACTGGCCTGATTCAAATCCTTGACGGGCCGTATGACTATTTTGGCAATCCGGCCGGTTGGGTCCCGATGCTTTCCTTCCAGGCGAACTACGAGCTGTTCGCCGCCGAAATCAAGATCTCCATTCGCGTGATGTTCCTGGCCCACTGGCTCGAGACGACTTCGAATCGCAAGCAGAAGGCAGCTACTTTTCTGGAAAAGGCGATGAACAGCTTGCGCGAAGAGACCGACAAGGCGTTGGCTGATTACGATGTCGCGCAAAACAAGATTGGAGATCTTGACAGCCGTCTCAATCGGATGACTCAGGATATTGAAGGTAACGCGAAGGAACTCTCGACAATCGAGGAAGCCCTCCGCAGCAAAGTCAAAGGCGATTTGAAAATGGAGCACATCCTGCGCTCGTCCGGAAAAATTATCGGCGGCGCGATGCAGCTCATTCCCGTCGGCCAGCCCGTGGTTGGTGCTTTCGGAAAATCGGTTACCGCGCTGGCTGACATCGACCTTGACGATTGGAAAGGAAGCGCCGTCAAGATAGCTTCGCCCTTGGCGAAGGTCGCCGCGCAGAAAATCGGAGAGAAGGCCAAAAAAGCCTTCACCGAACTAAAGTCAGCCAAGGAGAAAGAAAAGAAGGACGCCGACGACAAGGACAAAGCATTCAAGGAGGCGTTGGCCGAAGCGGAACTCGAAGAGAAGGTCGAAAAACACCTGGAAGAACAGAAAGCCGCGAAAGATTCGATCATCGACGCTTTCAAAGGCTTTGCCGTGACCGAAGACGACATTGACGAACGTCTGGAAAAGGTGCTGGCCGACGCTCCCGGTTACAAGGCGATAGTTGAGAAGGTTAAAGATCTGAACAAGCGAAAGGCGAGCTTCATGGAAGAGTTACTGTCCGTTTTGGACACCATCCATGCTTGCTCGACCACGATTCTCAAGAATCAACTCGCGCTCATCAAACTGCGTGGCCAATTGAATGTCACACTCGAGGGTCTGAACCCGGAAGCGGTCCAATACGTGCGCGACATGGGCCAGCGGGCGCGCGACCGGCTGCTGCTTTACCAGTATTACCTGGTTAAGTCGTATCAATACCTGATGCTGAAGGACCTCCCAATCATCGACTACCGCTCGCAAAAATTGATCGATGGCTTCGCTGATGCGCTGAAGACAAGTCCTGACGGCACGCTTAGTTCAAACGAATACGACAAATTGAGAACGATTTTCGAGGATCAGCTTAGCGAGGTCGGGAAAACGATCATCCAGTGGTACCAAAGTCATGCGGCCAAGCACACGGGAAGCCTGCGGGTGAATTTGACGAAAGAACAGATCGCGACGCTCAACAAAGACGATGAGGTCGAGATCGATCTGCTTTGGGCGCTGGACAGCTTGCGCGAGGACATTCGAATTACCGGAATAGAAACTGCTTCGGTCCAGCTGGCGCAGCAGCCGACTGAGATTAGGGACTTCAGCATAGAGTATCGCCACGACGGCATATCGCGGATTCGGGCCGGCGGCTTACTTTACCTTTTCCGAACAGGCCAGTACCGGATCGCATCCGGAAAAGGTGAGCCGACTGCGGATCAATACCGGAATGACAAAACTTACTGGACTTCGGACATCACATACAATCCACCGCCAGTGCCGAGCCCAGGATCCAGAGGGACGTTGACTATTGAAGAGTCGAAGATCGATGCGTCCGAAGAATCGCTCGTGCGAAAACTCATTAAAGGCAATGCTGATGAGAAGAATCCATTGCTCAGTTTCCGCCCCTCGGCCTGGACCAAGCTGATGATTACGCGGTCCGGCAACTACAAGGGCGATCTCACCAGTCTTACGCTTAACGTCAAATACGTTTTCAATCGAGTTTCCGAACGACTCTCGACTCTGGTCGTCAAAGGCGACCACGACAATGCGCCCCTGATCCGTTGCGAACCGCTCGATGTGAATCAATGCGGCGATGGATACGGAAGCTTCGTTCGTACTTACGATAAGGAAATCTCGGGCAACGTCACCCTGCGCGCCCCGGCGCGTTACGCACAAAGGTCGTTCGTCGGCTGGCGGGTCGGCACCAGCGATCAACCCGGGTCTGGCTCTCTCCGTCCGGACCCGGTGTTAAAGCTCGATCTGAAGAAGAGAGATCAGCGCGTCGAGGCAGTATACGAAGCCGCGTCAGGTGTTCCGGTCGAGGAGGACAAAAACATTTGGCCGCCGGCCCCCGCCGGCTGGAATCGCGACGACTGGACGTTGACTAACAAATCCCCCAGAGAAATTCGGCTAGCTACGCTCAGCGCAATTGAAACAGTCAGGAAGGATGTCGACGTTGTGGTGAATGAGCCGCTCGGCGATCACATCATCAAGCTGTCATTCGATCGCGTTGAGGTGAAGCCCGGTGAGATGGTCCGAATTTCGGTGGCCACGAACCCGGCTGAACGGCGCGGGGACCGGAGCTGGATTCGTCTCGAATGGAACGACGGCAGAGAGGGGCCCGGAAGGCACTTTCTATGTTTATTTCGCGATGAATGGTTCCCTGGCGAGCCGTCGCAAGCATTACGATCAGGAGTCCGCCAATGAAGAAATTGGGCTTGACGCCGCGAATCGAGCCCTGACGTTTAAGGGTTAAGAATCGTTGGCAGGTTCACATCTTTGGCAGCGTGACGCCGCGTTGGCCCTGGTACTTGCCGCCGCGATCTTTATAGGAGGTCTCGCAGACTTCGTCTGATTCGAAGAAGACAACCTGCGCGACGCCTTCGTTCGCGTAGATCTTCGCCGGGAGTGGTGTGGTGTTGGAGAACTCGAGCGTGACGTAGCCTTCCCACTCCGGTTCGAATGGCGTGACGTTTACCAGAATCCCGCAACGCGCATAAGTGCTCTTGCCGAGACAGATCGTCAGAACGTTGCGCGGGATGCGGAAGTATTCGACCGTGCGCGCGAGGGCGAAACTGTTTGGCGGAATGATGACTGAGTCGCCTTTGATGTTCGACGAAGTTCTTCGTCGTCGAATTCTTTTGGATCGACGATGGTGCTGTTGATGTTGGTGAAGAGTTTGAATTCGTCGGCGCAGCGAATGTCGTAACCGTAGCTGGACGTGCCGTAGGAAACGATTCGTTTGCCGTCAACTTCCTTAACCTGGCCGGGCTCGTACGGCTCGATCATGCCGTACTCCATGGCCATCATGCGTATCCATTTATCACTTTTTATGCTCATGTGCGGGTGCTTATTAAACCACGGATTAGAAAATGGAGACTACAAATCGAGATGTTTTACTATTCGACTTATTGTGAGGCTTTTCGGATATTCACGGTTCCATCGCCGACTGTGAACTTGAAGGACGCTCCGCCGGCGCCCGCGCGCGCACGCACCGTTCGCTCGGTAATACCTGGTTTCTCGCGCGACGCGAGTCCCTCGTGAGTGTTTACGATCTTCCCAGTACGCAAAATTTCGGCATCGATGTCGCCATTGAATCCCGGCGGCAGATCGACGTTTATAGTCCCCGTCGCGAGGCGAATATCCGCGCCGCCCCCTCGCCAACTCCGCACCGGAACTGTCAAGCGTCACCACGCCTGCGGTAATGGTCGTGGAAACTAGCCCGCCGGTTAACGTCAACGCCGTTTCACTCTCCGTTGCACTGATGCGCAGCGCGCCTTCAACTGCCGTAAACTTTCACTGGTCCATACCCGGCGTTGATTTCGAGATCCGTGTTTATCGGCACGCGCAACTGAAATCAATCTTCCATGGCAGGTTGAGCAGCTTCTTCGGAAAGTTCTTCGCGACCTTCTTCATGTACGTGCGATCGTGAGTTCCTGTCGTCAGCAGGCTGAGATGGTTCAAGTCTTCGTCGAAGACGAAACTGTTGACGTTTGCGAGCTGGTCCAGGTCTGCTTCGGTCGCAGCGTTCAATTCGATGTCTGCGACAAGTTCGACTTCGTTGCGTTGCCATCCTTCGATAGTGACTGCTCCACGCGGCGCGCCGATCACGGTGACTGTGCCGCCGAAAGCAAAGCGACGAGTTTCACGACGCGTAGTGGTGCGCTTGAGTAAGTTGGTGGGTAATGACTCTGCCGTTTTGTTCTGTTGCGAGACCACCACGCACAGCGGCGCTAGTAACACAACAGGATGACAAAGAATATAACGAGGAGGTAATCGCAATAGTAAGCGTCCTTATAGTAACGCAAAAAAAAAAAGGACGCTGCGAAAATCGCAACGTCCCCATTCCTGACTTGCCATTGCAAACTGCGAAGAACTTATTTCCGCAAAAAAGTGATCTGACCGCTGAAATTCATCACCGACACAGACGAACGTCCATCGCCGACGTCGCCGACCATATTTGCGGCCATCCTGAGTTCTTGAAACCGTTGTTCCAGAAATCATTGAATGTGATCTGTCTGGCCGGTGACGCCGCGACTAAACGAAACGCGGAGTTTCCCGGAATGCGAATCGTGATGTCGCCCTTGTTGGACTTGAACTCGTAAGTGCCGCCGCGCGAAAACTCACCGTCAAAGAAAATGTTGCCGATAACGTTCTGCGCAACGACCTGTGTGGCGAGATGTTCGTCAGCTCGATATCGCCTTCGGATGAGACGTGCGCGCGCACCAGACCGCTGCTGATGTTCGAGACGTAGATGTTTCCGCGACGCGTTTCAAGTCGATGGACGAATTAACCGGAACCTGTAGTTTGAAATTGATATCGCCGACGTCGCCACGGCCGCGATTGTCGCTCATCACGTCGATCATCAGGCACTGATCGACTTGCTTCGGAACTACCTGAGCGTTCTTTGATTCGATCGTAGCGGAAAGCCGGATCTCATTCTTGTTCCAGGACTCGACGACGATCGTGCCGGAGATGTTGCGCAATTCGACGCGCACATTTTTTCCGCCCGGGTAACGCTTAGAGATCTTTTGTTGAGCGTTGACAGTTTCGAATGTCGAAAAAGCGAGCAAGTGCGAAAACAAGCGCCACCGGCAAGACAGTCTGGCGCGAACTCCGCGCGAATCGGGCGCCAAGTTAAGAATCCAGTTCTCATCAGTGTGGGGCTTCTCATAAAACAGCGCTCGCGCGCATCAATCTTCTTCGGCACCGGCATTACAAATCGGAAAAATCTTTCAGCAGCGCCAGCTTGTCGTTCAGCGACTCATTCAGCATCTGTTCGGAAATCTCGTCGTGAGGATTTCTGATTAAGTTCATTCAGCGAAGTAGCAACGGTCTGCTCGATAACGTGCATGTTGCGATCGAACGTTTCGCGCATTTCCGCACTCCAGCGCGCCTTGTTCAATTCAACTCGCTGGTTCCAGTAGTTGATCGCCTGCTGTCGTTGCCAGAAGCGATCGTTCAGGTCCTCAGAGGCTGTTAACTACACCTGCATTGCGCGACCGGTACGGCCGTGTTGCCCCAGCGACGCAAACCAACGACAGTCGTCAACGAAACCAACAAAACGATCGCGGCGGCCGACGGCAGTCAATTGCGGCAGCGAAAGTTCCCAGCTGTGGCCCATCAAGCGGCCGAGGAACGAAGGTCGTCGTTCGGTTTGCGCGACGGTTCGACCGTGCTGTTCCGCTTCGATCACATTGCGAATGCGAAGCCACAACGCCTGTTCGTTTGGCGGCGCTTCGTACTCGCCGCGATGCGTTTGGCAGAAGCCGATTATCGACGCCAGATCCTGGCGCACGCTCGTCGCAATCCAAACACTCTTTAAGATGCGTATTAAGAGTGAACTCATCGCCGCTGGCTAATGCTGCCATCGATTAGATCATGGATGAGTTCCTGACACTGTCTCGCAGTTCATTGCTTACCACCTTCGTTCTGTCGCACTAACGCGCACACAAACCGAATCAAACTGTTTTCTGACAGAACCTTACCGGTTGTCATCAATCAAGGGAAGACCTGCGTTAAAGCCCGGGTTTTCGGTAATGGAAAACCAGGCTGCTACCTTCGAGGCTATTCGGTGGCTTTCTGTTGCCTCAAAAGTCCGCGCAATTTCATCCTCGCCTTGTGTAATTGCGACTTTGAGGTGCCGACCGAGCACCCCAGCATTCTCGCAATTTCTTCGTGCTCGTGCCCTTCGATATCGTGAAGCGTAAAGACCGTCCGGTAACCGGGCGGCAGTTGGGCAATCGCCTTATCGAGCGCGATCCGGTCAACGACCGGCATTGAATTGGGGTTTTCAGTCCCTTTTACGATCTGAATCGGCGTTTCGCCGTCCTCAGTCGTCTGTTCCATGCGCACTCCGCGTTTGCGGAAGTGCATGAGCACCTGATTGACTGTCAGGCGGTGAAGCCAGGTCGTAAAAGCGGATTCGCCCCGAAAACTGCCGATTTTTCGAAAGAGCTGTATGAAGACCTCCTGAGCGAGGTCTTCCGCCTCCGAGACGTTACCGGTCATTCGCAGGCACAGCGAGTAGACGCGACGATTATGGCGCTGGTATAGCTCCTCGAAGGCTGCCATATCGCCTTGGGCGGCTTTCTGCGCCAGCTCATAGTCTGTCGTTTGCGATGTCTCGGTTTCGGCTGCGGTCACGTGTTCGTTTGCTCGGGCAAGCTGGAAGAAATCTCACAACTTCCGGCTTGTGCGGCACGAATTATCACGCCTTTCGCCAGTTTCAAGGGAGCGGCACTTTTCCTTGGAACCACCCGCGTGGGGATGCGGGGTCAGGTCCAGTGCCCTCAAACGCGGCTGTGATGCGGCGCTTCGAGCGCGTCGTTGCCTTGCCCGACTGCTAAATTAGTGATTTCCTCAGCCGAATCCGCTGATTTTACGGCTGGGTTGCAGAATACGGTCAACGCGGTGTTTCTGTCCATACCGGTTCTGGAACAAATGGATTCACGTCCAGTAAGTGCGGTCGAGGGAGCGATAGCCGACTGCTTCGGAGACGTGGGTTGAGTTGATTTTCTCACTGCCTTCGAGATCGGCAATGGTGCGACTGACTTTCAGAATGCGATCGTAGGCGCGGGCTGAGAGGCCGAGGCGACGTTACATGACATGATTGTCAATTCATGACGACATTCAGAGCGAGCAAAGCGTACCCACAGCTCGCGAATAATGTAAGGGATGATAATAAGCGTTAGGAGTAACACTAAGAAATCCCACCAATGCGCGCCTAGATCGGCCAGAGCATGGAGCCGAGGCGCGTACTCGGAATGCCGTTGATAGAAACTCGGGTCGGCGATCACGCGCAGCGTACGATGACTGAAACCGTACCAAACACGCGTAATTCAGTAGGACAACCGCGAGGCCGCCGACCGCGGCGATTCGAGCCAATTATATTAAGTAACAGGCCGATGGCGCTAACAGCGAACGCAACGATAAAGGAAATCTGTAACCAGGCAAAAAAGGAGATGTGAGTATTCCCAGTTCCGCAGCTCGCCCCAGCAAGCGCAACTCTAAGTACAATTGATAGACATGCGCGCATGCTGCCGCAACGAACGAAACACAACAAAAAATAATTAACCGCTTTCGCTTCGAGCGCGCTGCTCCAGTTTCCATGTTGTGAATCAAGCATCTAACGGCACGCCTCCAAAATCGTGCTATAAGGCTGAAGCCTGCCAGGTCATGCCCCAAGCCACCCCAGAAACCTGGCGTAGGTGGCTGTCCGCCTGCATGCATGAACTCGTGATTTATCACCTCATGTAAAGACATTGTGCCGAAAATAATGGATTCACCAGCGAATGCTGAACCATGCAGGTATATTTGAATCTCACCGGTCGTTAATCGCTGGCCATTGCGAAAGATTGGATCATGCCTCCCTGGCTGTTGCTAAACGCACCCTCCCCCGAAAAACGCATTGCGATAAGAACTCCTAACCGTCTCATTTACCAAACCTAGTTCCTGGAATGACAAGTTAATAAGGTAGATTGCAGGACGAATGATCATCCCCGAACCAAAAACGGTCTTCGTGCGGACTCATTTCAGGCTGGCATCCTCGAAGGCTTTTGAACACGGCGCGGTGAACAGCGGTCTAAATTCGTCCCGAATTAGTTTTTCGCGCTCGGGCGCGAAGTGTTCGATTCTGAGATTACTGTTGAGAAGATCCCAGAAAGTGATCTTGTAACCCGGTCTCTTTCTTTTCATCTTCACTATTCCCCTTTTTCTTGATGTCTCGCTGACGCTCTTGCTCTCTTTGCCTCCGTTGTTCAGCGGTTTGCCTACGGTTGGCCTGCCTGAGCTTTGGCGCCCCCTGGTCTTGGTCTCTCTACCCAAAATGCAAACCCCTTTTCGGTTAGAAAGAGAGGTCGAAGCCGACCTTCCACCATTCGCGGTCCGCAGTCATTCTCAGGACATCGCTCGGCAGACCCGTTATTTAACAACCGCATCGCCAAGTTACAATTAACCGGGGTTCTGTCCAGTAAACATCCGTTTCCATAGCCATGTGGATTTAACAGACTCACGGCCAGACCTGAGAACGACGCAGATGAATAACTGCCTGCGGGAGGGCGCGGGTCTCCCATAGCTTGAAATGAACATAGTTTCCGAGCGGGTCCAAAACGTTTCTGCTAGTTTCAGTGGTTCCGTGAGGATTACGGTTAGAAAGACCGACGATTGAAAGGCCTTGATTTATTACCTGCCTAGCCATCAGGAGCCCAAAAGTCGGCACGTGCGTGACCTTCTTATTTCCTGATTGATCGACTCGGGTCAGCACTTCACCATCGAGTACGGTCGAACGTACGAAGTAAGCTGACTCGGGAGAACCGGGCGAAGTAGTACTAGTCTCAAAACCCACCGCGCCGTCGCCGTCGTATTGAGCCGTATAGGTTGTCGTACTTGACGATCCAGTCTCGATCGTGCTTATGAGTCTGCCGGCTGCGTCGTAAGTCGTCGTTCGTGGCTGATCTGTACTGGAGGCTGGTGTGCTCGTAACTTGGCCATTGGCACCGTTGGGAGTGTTAGAGACTCTAAATTACTGGTCTGAACAAGACCTGCTACTGGACCACAATGCGGCACGTCCACTGCGGATGATCGGCTTCTGTCAGGGTGTAGGTTCCGGTTTGCAGGTTGACGGTCCAGGCTGATGAGCCTTTTTGCACTTGAAGTTCGCTGAGGACAGTCCCGTCTTCAGCCTTCAATCGCAACGTGTACTCTCCAGATAAAGTGCTGTTTTCCACCGCGATCGCGAACCTTCCCGGTGCGTGTTGCAGTTCGCTGGGTGTGAAGCCGCTGCTAGTGAGTTCGATGCGCAATTCGTCACGGCCACCTTGTTGCGCCGTCACAAGCGATGCCGCAGTGAAGGCAGCAGCGACTACCATCACGGTCAAAAGCGAAATTGTAAGTGCCGCGAGTCTTGCTCTCGACAGCATACTACTTAGGTGTCGTAAGATTTTTGGTTCATGCATGTTGGTAACTGATCCTTTGTAAGGTTGGGCTCTGGATCGGACTAACGCTTTTCGAAGCGGCATGTACGCGAAGATACGCACAGATCAGCGCCACACCGGTTTTAATTCAATTTTGATGGAAGGGCCTCTTTCGTTTGACTGGGCTGATTACTGACCTTGCTGACTCCGGGACCAAGTCACAAGTCAGATCAATACAAAAGGACCAAATAACTGATTCAACGCGGGCGCATCATAGTGTCGTTCCGAAACTCTGTCAACAAGAGTATCATGGAAGAAAGGTGCATCGGTTTCCCACAATTTAACCAACCCCATCTTTCTGCTTTCACAGTTCACGTCCAATAAGTGCGGTCCAACAATCGATAGCCGACCGCTTCGGAGACATGGGTTGAATTGATTTTCTCGCTGCCTTCGAGGTCAGCGATGGTGCGACTGACTTTGAGAATGCAATCGTAGGCACGAGCTGAGAGGCCGAGGCGAGTCATTGCGCTATTTAAGCATGCGCTCGCTGGCAGCGTCAATCTGGCAGTGGGTGCGAATCATGCGAGGCGTCATGGCCGCATTCGAGAAGATCTTGTCGCCTTTGAAGCGACGCAGTTGTCGCTGGCGAGCTTGTATTACGCGGTTGCGAATCACGTTTGAGCTGTCAGTCTCCGACGAATCATCGCCAGTGAGCTCGCGAAACTTCACAGCCGGAACGTCGATGTGAATGTCGATGCGATCGAGCAACGGTCCGGATATGCGCCCGACGTAACGCTGGATCTGTAACGGCGAACAGCGACACTCGCGCGTCGGATCATTCCAAAACCCGCAAGGACACCCCTGCGTTGCCCTTTTGCCATGCCGCGATAAGGACCAGAAAACCAAGGGATCGGCGGTATCCGTCCATTATTAGGACGATCGGAGATCGGTTGAAGGCAAAACGCCTAGACGTGGGACTGGATCAAAGGCAGGTGGCGGCGCTGCTTGGCGTCAGTGAGGATTCGGTGTGCTATTGGGAGAACAACCGGGTAGAAGCGTCGCCTCGAATGCTTAGGCGCATCCTGAGCTTCTTGGACTCTTGAGTTTGCGTGTTACCCTCTGCCGACGCCGCGCCCTTCCGCTCAACGGAGCGCGCCAGAAGGTAAGTCTTCAAACAAAAAATAAACCCGGTGAGCTACTCCACCTACACCGATCGCTATCGAGTTATTACCTTCCCAAATGTAGCCAAACGGGACTGCAATATGCGAGCGCTGCTTAAAGTGGCTAGTTGGAACTTCAAATATGATTGATTGACCGCCTGGGATTTCATAAGTGAATACCGAATCACCCCAACCATACGCTCGTCTTGCATCAGACCCAGGTTTTTGAACTAGGTAATGCAGTAGGAGCTTTTGCCCATCTTGAGGCTCGAGAACTGATTCGATTGTTGCTCCCCCTCCGGGTAGTCTCTTTATCCGACTCGGATAGTTATCATCGGTCTCAACGACTATCGCGCAACTACTGTTATTCCTGAGACGCAGGTTGATTCCCGACGAAGACTTACCTTCATAGACTATAAACTGCGGTGGCCGATTTCCATCAATAACGGCACATCCACCTTTGATGGGCTCGCCGGTCAGATGTACGTTCGCCGCTATCAAAGAGAGCAATAGGCTTAGTACGAGTGTCGTGGTCTTAAACAACATGATTTACTCCTCACGGTCTGCGATGCTCAGGGTGATTTGATCGTTTATGTAAATTGATTGCGCATCCTGACCGCTAAAGTTGCCACGCGTGCCAGGACTAGTCGCAGTTCGAGTAGCCAACATGTGGGCCGCCTCGGCGATAGCCAAATCGGTGAAATTATTAAGAAGATGAAGTGATTCATGGAGGGTCATCAACGCCTGATCATCGAGCCCGAGGCCAAAAAACTCGTTGTTCCAAGCCATCTTAGTATGACCCGTCGTTGTTCCGTAAGTAATAACGTCGCCCCTTCGCCCCGACCTATTCGACGGTGTTACCTGTCCTTGACTCAATGCAGTGTTGTACTGGCCTAGAGCCACGTCAGGCCCAAAGCTAGGTTCCAGACCATTAGGACCAAGTATCGGGTTGAAATCTGGAGTCGGTGGCGAATTGAACGGTTTTACGGCTATTACTGAGGTCAACGCTATGAGTTCGCTCATGAAATTTGAGCAGTTCGTGTTATTTGCGATTAGTTGGGCCGCTCGAGCGGAGGCCGCTTGAGCAGCGGCTCTCTGCGCGGGGGTTAGAGTCGGCAGGGTCTGCTGGGGACGAAAGAAAAGAAGAAGTTATCCCATCCGCGGCTCCCGTCTTCCCTGTCGTTGATCCATCGTGGTACACCAACACCAAACAAACCAAGTCCGTAGGGGGCATGACAGGATCAAGGGACCACCGTCAGCGTCAGCTTTGACGGCTGCAGGTTGATGCCTCGAACTGGCTTTGTAGATTCGCTTTTTTGGGCGGCCGGTACAAGATATTCCTGTTGAACGCCTCCGGCTTCCATCAACGCACTCAAAATGTCGCAAGGAACAGGGACTCGATCCAATACATTTTCCTGTGTTGCGCTGTTGAGTTCCGGGACGCCGTAATAAGGTTCTGATCTTGCCGCCGCTGGTCGGCTCCGGCCAGATGAATGGCTTAAGAACGCCGGCATCAGCTCCGAATGGATCCCGTTCGGCTCTCGGACCAGTCAAGCCAGCGGCATCCGTTGATTGATAACTGCCGCCGCTGGCATCGTAGTGCTCCCATCGGACGGACTGCGTACTGCCACTCACCGACTGAATGGCGATTGTGTTCCCACCGGCAAACACGAAACTTCGCTCCTTAACGCCGGTAGCGCTCACCTCGCTGAGGACCGTGCTTAACACGGTGCTATGCACGTAGTAATTTACCTTCTGACTAAGCAACTGACCCGTGCTGGTATCGTAGGTCTTGAGGACTGTTTTAGCACGTTGTCCGTCACCATCAAATTGCTGATCTGTCAAATGAGGATCCGCAAATCCAAAAGAGATTAGCTGTCCCGCCGCATCGTAAGTGAATATATTGCTGCCGGCAACCACGCGACCATCGGCGTCATAGGTCCAACCCACCCGGCGATTGTTAACGTAACTGTCGAGAGTTAAGTCGTGGCGATCCCATTGGAGAACATCGCGTGAGGTGAGGTGACCAAACGCATCGTAGCTCATCGTCTCATTGTAAGGCCGATCATTCGTGGTCCCCTGTTCCCTCGCTTCGAGGCCACTGAGCCCTGTCGTGAACTCCACCTAGATGATCTCGTACCTGTACAATCGGTCAAATTTGCTGTTCGCCGTGAGTTGATCCTGAGTGAATTTGAGGCGGCCGTCGTTGTAGTACTGGTAACTCTTCTTCATGACCCCGGGTACTTCGTACGTCGAGGTGTTCAGATTGGCGTCGTAGGTCAGCGCCAGAGTCTTGGAGTTGCCATACGTTAGCGACTTGAGCCCGCCCCACGCGCGATACTGCATGCTCGAAGCGTATATTGAGACAGAGGCAAAATTTGATCCGCTAATAGCAGTAACTTTTCCAACAGCGTCGTGCGTGTATCCAACCTGCGCTCCAAAAGGATCGGTAACGCTGGTCAGCTGGCCCGCAAGGTTGTACGCATAGCTGATCGTGAAGTTGCCGACACCCGTGAAATTCCTTGTCTCCCGCGGTCAGGCGAGACAGGTTGTTGCGTAAATACGCGAGTGAGCCTAACCCATCGGTCATCTGGGTCCGATTGCCGACAGCGTCATAGGCAAACTCCACTGAGGCGGGGACGCTGATTCCAGATCCGCCCGGCACCGCGTACGTTATGCCCGTTGTTAAATGGCGATCGTTGTAGGCGAATGTTTGGGAGGCGCCACGCGCGTCGGTGATACTGTTTATCGTATCGTCTGCGTTGTAGGTCCAAACGGTGGCTGTGCCGTCGTTCTGTTCAGGCACACGCCTGTTTTTCAGGCGGACGAAACTGTCGTAAGTCATGGTTGTGTCTTGATACGTGCCGCTACCCTCGTCACCTACGTACTCCCGAACCTGCGTTATCTGATCACGAGCGTTGTAGGTATTGACGATTGCGGAATAGACACTCCCGCCGGTGCCGTTTGGCCCTGGACCATCCCAGTTCAGAATCTCGGTTTTCCAGATTCGGCCAAGCGCATCTGAGTAAATCTTCTGTTGTCGTTGTTTGATGTTTGGCGCTACGCCGGTCCCTTCATCGGTCAGCGTTACAACCTCTCCCCACCCCCGGCACAACCGCATCCGGTGTACGCTGCAGTCTTAGTGTTACCGTCCTGGTTTGTCGTAACCAGTGGACGACCTTTCCAGTCATATGTTTGCTGGACATACTTCCAACCGAAACCACCATTGGCGTTCGCATCATCGCCGAGGGGCGAGAATTGTGAGGGATTAATCGGATTTCCTGCGATCGAAATACTGGTCTCCGTTGGGTTAGACCGCTTGTGCACTCGCCCCCTGCGGTCATAAAGCACTAGCTGCGCGCTGGAGTCGCCAACGGGTGCCGGCCTGGATGGAGTGGTGTTGGGGTAGTCGCTCGCGGTGGCGATAACTCTGCCAAGACCGTCAAAAACCTGGAGTGTGTGACCCTCGTTTGCCGTCTCGACAACGGTATTGACTGACGAGAAGATCTCAATGTAATTCGGACCGTAGTTGTAACGAGTGAAGGAATTGTTAGTTAGGCTTGTGGTACGCGCCAGACGGCCGATGACGTCGAAAGTAAACGTTTGTATCGGACCGGGCGCGTAGGTGGTGAGATTCGGCTGCGGTGTTTGCTGCCAGGTCCGCGCGCCGAAGTCATAGTTGTAGCGGAACTTCGTGGAGTTGCCATCAGCGTCATTGACCGTGGTTGGGTATGCTAAGGTCGTAAACGGTCGCGCTGCATCCTGTGGATCAGATTCGGTGGGGGTCCCATTGCTTGCAAATGAGTCCGCAAAACTGATTGTCAGTTCATGATCGTCTGCATCCTTCGCGGCAACGAGTAGTCCGACGCGGTTGTATTTGTTTGTTGTAGTAGTAGTGGATTGCGTGGGCGCATCCGTGTCATAACGCCGAACGCTGGTGAGATTGCCTCGACCCAGTAAAAAGCTCACCCCGAAATTCGCGTTGTCATGCTGCACTGCCGCAGGATCAGTTGTTCCTTCAATCGCACTTTGGTCATAGAAAAACTCAAGCTTGGACATGAGCGTCTCGCTGAGGTCTGGCTTCACCTCATACAGAGTTTTCTGCTTTGGCAGGCCAAGAATTCGACGCGTCTTATAAGCTGGATCGAAGTTGTGCTCGATGTGGGTCCGGCGCAGCACCTTCGAGGGATCCGCATACTCGAAGATATCTTGCGGCACCTTACAACTCATGCCGTTGCCAAGATCAATCTGTTTCGTAAGCAGCGCGGACCCGCTTCCGATTGCCCGCCGGATCGTAAATGTTTGTCTCTTCCACGCGTGGATTCAGAATAAAGGACTTTGTCTCATCGTCTTGCTTCCATGTGGTCATTACTTCTCGTTGCAACGTGCCGCTACTGTCGTACGTTTTGACCAGGGCGGGTAATCCGCGACGCCAACCAAGGGTATCGAAGAAAGTAGATCTTGCTGGTAACTTTATCCGCTGTGCCATCTGCAACGGTGACTTCGGCGCGCGTTCCCGTCGCCGCAGAGTTGTCTGGCATCGTCCAGCTGTCGCTCACGGGAACGGCGAAGGTGGTCACTACTTCCTGCTCAGGGCCAGTGGGCAACATAAACCCCTGGCGCTGGCTCTCCGCTCCGATTCGCGTTCTCAGCCCAATCGCGTCTTTCCGTGAATTTGGGGCAATCTTCTTCCGAACCTGTTGGCAGCAGTGAGGACCCACGCAGATTGTAGGCGCGATAATTCACCAGGTGGCTGTCAGCCGCAAAGTTGCTGATCTTCCGGTAAACCTGTCCCCAGGAGGTGTAGGCAAATTCGAAGCGTGAGTTATTGCTCGGCGTGGGTGAGTTGTCGTCCAGCGTTATCTTCAAAGCATCGTTCGCGTCGTGCCGTTAGAAGCACTCACTACCGTAAGATTGGTAAACGAAGTCTGGAAGGTGACGTCAATGTATGCGAAAGAGGCATATGTGTGCGTTGTCTCATTAGCGGTGCCCTGCTTCCAGATTTGCGTTATCGAAAGCAACGAGCCATTCGGATCGTAGTTGAACTTGACTGTCCGATTGAGGGTATCGACTACAGTATCGATCTGATTCACAAGTTGTAGTTGATGCTAATGTAGTTCCCATTCCGATCTTTGACCTTTGTGCACTGATACTTGAGACCTTTTAATGCATAAAAGAGTTGTGTCCCGTCGGTTGTTTTCAAAATAAACTTGTCGTTATCGGGTGCAGGGAGGCTCAGGCTCGTGTCGAGTAAAGTATGCGCCGAGTCGGCTGACTCGAACAGGGCGGAAGCGCCAACCTGCCGGAGTTCTGCGGCTGCCGTCTGACCGGATCAATAAATAAGCGTTCTTGCCGACTTCCGCGTTGTAATAGAGCGGCTGAATAACAGGAAAGCCGAGGCGAAAACCGGGACTGGAAACCCATGATCGTCATCAAAGGAGATGAAAGCGCCGCTCCTGGTCCAAACCAGCGAGTTGTAAGACAGACTCAAATTCAGATCCATTCCGGCGCGCCCAGGCAAATTTACCAGCGGCAACGTCCAGTTGAAGTTTCGTGACAGCGGGTTCTCGCCACTGCCACCAGTCTGGTTCAACGGATCGAGCCGCGCGTTACCGTTATTGGTGATCGTCACTGCGGCCGTGGCGCTGGCACGGTAGACCAGTGTTATCTGTCGCTGTTAACGTCGCCGTGTAAAGACCTGGAGCGGCGTAGCTGTGACTGGGATTAGCCGTAGTTGCGGAAGTACCGTCGCCAAAGTTCCAGTGATAGCTCGCGATCGTGCCGTCGGGATCAAACGAGCCACTGCTGCTGAACTGCACTGCTTGCGCCAACTGGCCGCTGTATGGACCACCGGCTACTGGCACCGGACGTTGCGAACTGCCGCCGGTTGAGCGGCACGTCGGTTGAATAAGTGGCCGCACCTTGTAGCGTGCCGTGGTTACCATTGCCTGGAGAATCGTTCGGGGTCTGACCGTCAAACTTCCAGAGCCCGCGCACGTTTGAGCCCGGTCCCAAGCCCGCCGTGAAGTTACTCGTGTAGAGCGCCGCCGCCGACACCCGCACCTCATCGATCAAGCCCGCCAAAATAGTACGGACTGTAGGAAACGGAGTGCCGTCCAATGTAAAACGACTCCTGTTCCAGAAGCCCGGCCCGCTGCTGCTCGACACACTCCCGTCCAGCACACCGTTGACATACACGCGCATCTGGCTGCCGTCGAACACACCGGCCACATGATGCCAGGCGCCGGTTGTCACGGTCGTCGTGCCAATCGCCGTCGTAAAATGTGTTATGCGTTTGAAACAGATCGAGCCGCAGCTTGCCCGTGTCTGGTGATTGTCAAGCACGATAACCGCCGCCCGTGCCTTCCTGTGAATATGCTTCACGACTGAGAATGATACTGATAAGCACCGATCGAGTTCAGCTTGATCCAGGCTTCGACGGTGATCGCGCCAGTGATGTTGAGACTCGTACTATTCGGCGCAGTGAGTAGATCGACTCGTGCCGTTCAACGCTAGTGAGTGGGTGCCTGCCCGGATTGATCAGCGTCAGCGCGATGGCACTCGACGTTGTCGTGGCGCTGCCATCATCCGTGGCCTTTGCGGTCAGTGAATACGTTCCTGCCTGGAACATTGGGCCAGACGAAGGTGTAGGGCGCACTCGTATCGCTGCCCAGCAATGTCGTTCCCTGATAAAAATCCACTTTGCTGATGCTGCCATCGCTGTCTGAAGCAGTAGCGTCGATAACAACGTTCGCACCCGCTGCCAGGGTCGTATTGTTCTGGGGATGAGTGAGAGCAACAGATGGTGCGTTGTTTGTGACCGGAGGCACGTCGGTTGAATAACTGGCCGCACCTTGTAGCGTGCCGTTGTTGCCATTGCCGGAGAAGTCGTTAGCCGTCTGCCCATCGAACTTCCATAACCCGCGCACATTATGAGCCCGGTCCCAAGCCCGCGGTGAAGTTTGCGCGTGTAAAGCACCACCGCCGACACCCGCACTTCATCGATCAGCCCGCCAAAATAATACGGACTGTAGAGACCGAGTGCCGTCCGATGTAAAACGCTCCTGTTCCCGAGCCCGGCCCGCTCGCTGCTCGACACACTCCCGTCCAGCACGCCGTTGACATACACGCGCATCTGGCTGCCGTCGAACACACCGGCCACGTGATGCCAGGCGCCGGTTGTCACGGTCGTCGTCCCAATCGCTGTCGTGAACAGGTTGTGCGTTTGAAACAGATCGAGCCGCAGCTTGCCCGTGTCCGTGATCGTCAGCCGATAACCGCCGCCCGTACCTTCCTGTGAATAGGCTTCGCGACTGCAGAAATGATCTGATATAGCCCCGATCGAGTTCAGCTTGATCCAGGCTTCGACGGTGATCGCGCCAGTGAGGTTGAGACTCGCACTATTCGGCGCAGTGAGAGACTGACTCGTGCCATTCAGCGACAGCGAACGCAGCGTGCTTTGTGAGCTGGTGACGGGAGCGAAATTCGTGGCCGATGAACAAATAAACAGAACGAACAGCGGATACAAGCAGGTGAGGAGCGACGCGACATGTTTGTCTCCTGCTTCGGAGTATTCCGGGCCAGCTTCCAATGAGGTTAGAACTGCCGAGAATTTCTATTGCACGTTGATGCGACAGAGCCCACTGGGGATGACTGGTCTCCGTCAGAGTGTATTCGCCGGCAGCGGAGGGTAACCGTCCAGGCGGCGGAGCCCTTCTGCACCTGCACCTCCTTCACAACGGTGCCGTCCGCTGCTTTCAACCGCAGCGTGTACGCGCCTGAAATCGCGGAATTTTCGACGGCTATTGCAAAGGTCCCGGCCGCGTGCTGCACCTCTGCTGGGCGTGAATCCGCCGCTGCCGAGCTCGATCCGCAATTCGTCACGGCCACCTTGTTGCGCCGTCACAAGCGATGCCGCAGTGAAGGCAGCGGCGACTACCGTCACGGTCAAAAGCGAAATTGTAAGTGACGCGAGTCTTGCTCTCGACAGCATACTACTTATGTGTCGTAAGATTTTTGGTTCATGCATGTTGGTAACCGATCCTTTGTAAGGTTGGGCTCTGGTTCGGACTAACGCTTTTCGAAGCGTCATGTACGCGAAGATACGCACGGATCAGCGCCACAGCGGTTTTAATTCAATTTTCATGAAAGGGCCTCTTTCGTTTGACTGGGCTGATTACTGACCTTGCTGACTCTGGGACGAAGTCACACAAGTGAGATCAAATCCAAAAGAACGGAAGCGCCCGCCAAAACTGCGTGCCCCGATGCTGCATCCCACGAAGGTAACGCGGGAGGTTCGCTCTCATGATGTGTGCGTAACGCTGAACACCATACTATCCAGAATGAGAGACTGTAATGTCGGAAGCCTTGTGACTACACTGTGGCAAACCTCGTTGGTTTGAGCGCGAGGGTTCAATGAGACTACACAAATAGGATCTGGGCTCCGGGAAGACGAGCGGCAATCTACTCCTTGACTGTCCAACTGTCAACAAAAATTAACTCCATTCTCTCTCATAGGTTACATCACGTCCAATAGGTGCGGTCCAATGATCGATATCCCACCGCTTCGGAGACGTGCGTGGAGCCGATCTTTTCGCAGCCTTCGAGATCCGCGATCGTGCGGCTGACTTTCAGAATGCGATCGTAGGCGCGGGCCGAGAGGCCGAGGCGTAGTCATCGCGCTCTCGAGCATCTGTTCGCTGTGCGCGTCGATCTGGCAGTGCCTGCGGATCATCCGTGGCGTCATGGCGGCATTCGAGAAAATCTTTCGCCGCGAAGACGACTCAGCTGTCGCTCGCGCGCTTTTATCACGCGATTGCGAATCATCGTCGGAACTGTCAGTCTCTGGCGAATCATCACCGGCGAGCTCGCGAAACTTCACCGCCGGCACGTCGATGTGAATATCGATGCGGTCGAACAGCGGTCCGGAGATGCGCCCGACATAACGTTGAATCTGCAACGGCGAACAGCGACACTCGCGCGTCGGGTCATTCCAAAAGCCGCAAGGACAAGGGTTCATCGCCGCCGCGAGCATGAACGACGCCGGAAACGTCAACGACATCGCCGCCCGACTGATCGTCACTTTTTGATCTTCGAGCGGCTGGCGCAGCACTTCCAAAACGCTGCGATCAAATTCCGGCAACTCGTCGAGAAACAGCACGCCCTGATGGGCCAGTGAGACTTCACCCGGCCGCGGCACAGCTTCCACCGCCAATCAAACCCGCATCACTGATCGTGTGGTGCGGCGAACGAAACGGACGCTCAGTAACGAGTCCTGCGCGTCCCGTTAAACCCGCGACCGAATGAATCTTCGTCAGCTCCAGCGCGGCGTCGAATTCGAGCGGCGGCATGATCGTCGGCAGACGCTTCGCGAGCATCGTCTTGCCGGATCCAGGTGGACCAATCAGCAGAATGTTGTGTCCGCCCGCACTCGCGATTTCCAGCGCGCGTTTCGCTGAAACCTGTCCGCGCACTTCTTTGAAATCGACGTTGTAATGTTCGGTGCGCGCGAGGATCTCCGACGGATCGACTTGCAATGGCTCAGGCGGATGATGCGGAACGCAAATCGGCGACCAGATTCACTGCGCTGCGCAGATCCGCGACCGGATAAACGTTCAACTCCCGAAACCACCGCCGCTTCTTTCGCATTCTCTTCCGGCAGCACCACATGGCGGATCGAAGCGTCGCGCGCGAGAATCGCGATCGGCAACGCGCCTTTGATCGCACGCACGCGTCCATCAAGCGAAAGCTCGCCGACGCACAGAATGTGAATCAGGTTGTGCGCTTCGGCGAGATCGCCGTTCGCGCCGAGAATGCCAAGCGCGATCGGCAGATCGAAACTCGCGCCTTCTTTGCGCACGTCGGCGGGCGCGAGATTGATCGTGGTCTTTTGAAACGGAAAGAAGTAGCCGCAGTTTTGCATTGCGGCGCGGATGCGTTCGCGCGACTCGCGCACAGCGGCATCAGGCAAGTCCGACGATCGTGACAGAGGACGATTGTTCGCTTTCACCACGAGTGGGTGTCAGATCGACTTCGATATCTACGAGGTCGGCGTCAATCCCGTAGACGGCAGCAGAAAGAGTTCGAAAGAGCATGTGAGGAAGCTCCTAATATAGAATGAGTAACAAAGGTCAGCACGGAAAAACACGAACTGACCTGTTAGCTGAATTACCGAACTAAAGTTTATCGACGGCGAGAGGTGCAGCGGACGTTGACGGAATCTTCATTCCTGACCAGCTTGAAGTTCGGCGTCAACCGGAATGCCATTCAACCGAGCCACATCGTTCGCGATCGAGATTACGTGCCGCAGCGATACTCGCAATCGTGTCACCTTTACGCGCGCGAACTTTTGTTCAGCGGCGTGGCGCAGCCTCACTGGTTTGCCGACGTTGCTCGCACCCACTTGGTGAGTTTGACGTTGCTGTTCGGAACGACGAGCTTCGTGGTCGATTTCAGATCGACGCCGCTGTTCATCGCCTGAAGCTGAGCGACGTTGATACCGGTACGGTTCGCAACGTTTTGCAGGTCTTCACCCGGCGCCACTGAAATCACTCGCGCTGACTCGCGTCTGTCCGGCGAGAATGCGTTGCAGCAGCTGAAGCAAACTGCTTGGCGCGGCCTGCCGGAATGCGCACGTTGTAAGCATCGCCACGCGGTGTGATATCGCGTTTCAATTCCGGATTCAACGAACGAATGTGATCGACACTGGTGTCAGTCGCATCAGCAACGAGCTGCAAACTGGTCGCGGTCGGAACCTGAACCACATCGTACGACCACGGCAGGATCGGGCTTGATGCCTTTGAATCCATACTTTTCGGGATTCTTCGCGATCAGGATCACCGCCAGAATGTTGGGCACGTAGTTACGTGTTTCCTGCGCGATGTACGGATAGATCATCCAGAAGTTGGCGGTGCCGGCACGCGAGATTGCGCGATCGATGTTGCCGGCGCCCGTGTTGTAGGCGGCCATCGCCAGTTCCCAGTTGCCGTTGTAACGATTGGCAAGATCTTTCAGGTGTCGCGCCGAAGCGCGGGTGGCTTGTTCGATAACTATTGCGTTCGTCGATGTAAGCGTTCTGGCGCAGACCATAGCATGCGACCGGTACTCGGAATAAACTGCCACAAGCCGGAGGCTGCCGCCCACGAAACAGCTTTAGCTTTCCACGCGCTCTCAACCTGGCCCAGCCAGGTAATGTCGAGCGGCACGCCTTCTTGCGCGAAAATCTTGCGCGCGAGTTTCATGTACTGGCCGGAGCGACGCAGACCGCTTTCCATCGTCGGGCGACCGCGGCCCTGGTAGTAATTGATGTAACCCTGAATTAGCGGATTGAGCGTGAACGCGAAATTGACGTTCCTCGTTGCGATTGCTCAAGAGCTTGAGCAGATCTTCAGCCGGAAACTTCTTTCTCGCGTTCGGTAAGCACCAGCTTGCTGAATTCATCCAGCGGCGACGGCTCAAATTTCTGATCGCGAAAACCAACCTGCGACGGGGCTGGAGTCTTCTGGCTGGTCCTGCGTCTGCGTGTTCTGCGCCACCAAGCACGTCGCGGTGTTTGGGCGGCACTGGCTGCTGAAGCGGAACTTCTTCGCGATAGATCCGCTCAACCAGCTCGAGGTAGTAGGTCTGCAGTTTTTGACTCGCGCGTACGTCGAAACCCTGACTCGAGAATCGAATCGACCGCTTTATCAAACTCTTCGCGCGCTTGCTCGCGCTTGCTGTCTTCGAGATTCAGTTTGCCTTTGCGGAAGTGGTCTTCCGCCCGCGCGATAATCTGCGTGATGCGTACTTCCGATTGTTCGACTTCAGTAGGAATTGAACGGGCAGATGAAGCTGCGGGAATCTGTGCGATAACTGATGACCGCGGTAGCGACGAGCGCCGCAAGTAAAGCCACACGGGCCATCAAACGAGGAAAGCTCGCTGACATCAATTGTCGTACTCCTTCAAAGGATGGAAATGCGAATCCTCGTGCGACTATCTCGGGAAGGACTCATCACACGGTGCATTCACTTTTTCAGGTGCGGTATCTAATGGCTCCTCTATGATTTGGATACTGCTAGACTCAACCGAGGAGCCAAAATCACACTGGAGGTTACCACACGGTTTTTTGGGGTGTCAAACAAATCCCCTACTATCAAACAGACTCGCAAACGGTAAACTTTTCCACCAAAGTCGACTCGGTCGTCACGGTACAAGATGCTGCCCTGCTGCCGAAGGTTGCGCGCTCTCGCAACAATCTTCACGTCCGAGGCGACTAACGGTTTCCGGACGTAAATGCTTAACGCCCGTGCCCCTCACCTCGTTGCATAAATCTCGTAACCGCCATGAGCATCAATTCAGTACAGGAATGGGTTCGAGTCGTTTCGAAACACAATGGTAACTCCGAAAAGCAACTGTTCCGGCGCTAACACCTCGTAACCTCGGATGGAACAGCACTTGCCAAACTTTCCTCGACGAGGAAGGATCTTTAGTGGCTCTCTCAAAGATATCGACAGAACATTTTTAGGAAAACTATGTCAACAGTCGTAAAAAGAGAAGCGAATATTCATGAGTTCCCCAAGCCAGTAGAAGTCGCCATCACACCCATCGAAGTCGCAATTATTCTTTAATCGCGAATTGAGCCTGCTGGAGTTTCACGCGCGAGTTCTGGAAGAGGCGCTCGACGAGCAGCAATCCGATGCTCGAACGGCTGAAGTTCCTCTCGATCTTCTCGTCCAACCTCGACGAGTTTTTCATGATTCGTGTTTCCGGTCTCAAGGAGGAAATGGAACACGGCATTACGTGACGTATCGGCCGATGGACTGACGCCAGCCCAACAATTGGGTCAAATACGGCAACAGAATCGTGCGCTCGTTGACGAGCAAGCGAGATGTCTTACGCGAAGAGGTTCTGCCGGAGCTAAACGCACCGGCATTCAGCTCGTTCATTACGAGTCGCTGTCGCGACACGAGAAGGAAAAACTGAAAGAGTACTTCATCGAGAAGGTCTTTCCGGTGCTGACGCCGCTCGCGGTCGATCCGAGTCACCCGTTTCCGTATATCTCGCCGCTCAGCGTGAACATCGGTTTGATGGTCGAGGCGCCCGAAGATGAAGCTGTCGGGCCGTGGAAAAGACTCGAGCCGCGCTTTGTGCGGATCAAGGTGCCGTCAGTGTGTGCCGCGACTGATGCCGGTTGGCGCTTCGGGATCACGGTTCGTGTTGCTCGAGGAGATCATCGAAGCGAACATGAGCGCTGTTTCCCGGGATGGAACCGGGCCAGTTGTCATCGTTTCCGCGTTACGCGCGATGCCGATATCGAGATTCGTGAAGAAGAAGCTGAGGACCTGCTCAGTGTGATCCAGGAAGAATTGCGGCGGCGAAGGTTTGGCGCGCCGGTTCGGCTGGAAGTGTCGACGAAATGCCCGAGGAGATGATCGAGTACCTGACGGAGTCGCTCGATCTCGAGCCGACAGGACGTTTACGTGTTCGATGGACCACTGCACGTTCAGGAACTGATGTCGCTCTACGACGCGACCGGCCCGATCTGAAAGATGAGCCTTTCGCGCCATCGATTCCCGAGTGGTATAACGAGTACGATCCAACGATTTTCGACGCGATCAAGGAACGCGATCGCCTGCTCCACCACCCGTACGACTCGTACGATTGCGTAACCGAATTCATCAATCAGGCCGTCGAAGACGAGGACGTCGTCGCGATCAAGATCTGTCTGTATCGAACTGGTCCAGAGTCTCCGATTCCGCCAGCATTGATTCGCGCGGCGAACAAGGCAAACAGGTCACGGCGCTGATCGAACTAAAAGCGCGTTTCGACGAGGAACACAACATCGAGTGGGCCAGGAAACTCGACTAGGCCGGCGTTCACGTGGTCTACGGCATCATCGGTCTGAAGACTCACGGCAAACTGACGCTGGTCGTTCAGGCGCGAAGGCGACGCGCTCAGGCGCTACGTTCACATCGCGTCGGGCAATTACAACCCGACAACGTCGTGCACGTACACCGACCTCGGAATGTTTACCGTCGACGACGAGATCGGCCGAGACGCAACTGAATTGTTCAACTATCTGACCGGATTTTCGAACCAGAAAGACTATCGAAAACTGATGGTCGCGCCGGTGGCTTGCGCGAACAAGCTGAACGCGCTTTTCGATCGCGAGATCGAACACAAGCGAGCATGGCAGACCGGCGCGCATCATCGCGAAGTTCAACCGGCTCGCCGATCTGCAGATCGTCGAGAAGCTTTACGAGGTTTCGCGAGCCGGCGTGAAGGTTGATCTGATCGTGCGTGGCATTTGTATGCTGCGTCCGGGCATTCCCGGATTGTCTGAAAACATCCGAGTGCGAAGCGTCGTTGGACGTTTCCTCGAACACAGCCGTGTCTTCTGGTTTGCGAATGGCGGCGACGAGGAGTGTTTCATCGGCAGTGCTGACTGGATGACGCGAAACCTGAAACATCGGATCGAAGTGGTTGCTCCGGTCACCGACCGACGCAAAACGTTACCTGAGAGACGTGTTGCTCGACGCCTATCTTAGCGACAACACGAAAGCCCGCGAACTCAACTCCGACGGAAGCTATCGTCCTATCTGCAAATGGCGCTGAACCATTCAACAGTCAGAACTATTTCATGGACGACCGATCGGCAGCGAATTAAGCATTCCCCTCTTAAGCTGTTCCCCATACAATCGACCCCTCAACTGTCGCCGCGTGCTAAAGCTCCGGCGTTGGAGAATTCTATGGTGACATCAAAGATTGCGAAGTGTGATCCTGCTGGCCGTTATTCTTTTCCTTATCCGTCCGTCGATGTCGGCGTCTCGCGAAACAAAACAAAAGAAAAAGCTCCACGCGGCACACCCGTTCTGTGGCGCAAGCCGACCGAATTTCGTCGCGCGATCTGTTCCTTGGACCAGGTGGCGCAGCATGCGTCCCGATCTGCGGCGCATCACTTTCATAAAAGAGGAAAAGGGTGGTTACTCGAAGAAGTATCGCAGTGCGCGACGCTTCGGGTCGCGAGTGGGTGGTGAAGATAGGCAAGGAAGCTCAATCAGAAACTTCGGCGATCGATTGTTGTGGGGAGTCGGCTACTTAACTGAAGTTAACTATCTCGTTCCGCGCGTGACGATTCCCGGAAAGGGACATTCACAAACGTGCGGTTCGAGGCGCGTCCCGAAAAGTGGGACCGCGTTGGCGAGTGGAAATGGAAACGGAATCCGTTTATCGGCACGCCCGAGTACCAGGGTCTGAAGATCATGATGGCGCATGATCAACAACTGGGACTTGAAAGACTCAAACAACGAGATCATTCAAATGGGCGAATGGCAACGAACTGCGCTACATCATCAGCGATCTCGGCGCCACGTTTGGACATGCGAGCACGACGCCGCTGTTCTGGCGAATCACGCGCAGTCGTAACAATCCCGAAGAAATACGCAAAGGCGAAGTTTCTCGAGAAGGTAAAAGGCGATCGCGTTGTGCTGCACTTCGGCGGGAAGAATCGCGGTCTGATGAAAGACATCACGATCCGACGATGCGCAGTGGATGGGCAGCTGGCTGTCCCAACTCAGCGACCAGCAAATCAGAGACGCATTTCGTGCGGCGAACTATCGTCCTGACCAGATCGATCTGCTTGCGCGACGGTGCGCGAGCAGATCGAATGAACTGCTGAATCTGCGGGCCGAACAGTTCAGAGTCGGTAGGAGATCTAGATGAAGACGTCGAAGCAGCAAATCGAAGAGAAGCAAGAAATCGTCACGCTGATCGTGGTTTTTGCCGGCGTGCTATTGATGAGCGCGCTCGCGGTCTATCTAATTGGCAGGTGGCAGCCGCACGACTACGACGCACGAACTTCCACGCGAACCGACAGACCACGAGACCCGATGCAGCCGCGCGACCTGCGGACGATCCGACGGCCATCCTTGGCATGCCGACGCCACGCACGACACCGGCGCCCGCTCCCGAGCGAGTACATTTCTCGATCGCATTTTCGGCACGCATCACAGCGAAGCCTATGTGCTCGGCGAGTACGTGGGCTGAAACGATGGGCCGGATCTCGTTGCGATTTCTGCTTGCGGCACTGCTTGGCGCGGCGCTGGCGTTTCGTCCACGCAAACGGATTCTGGCGCTAAAGCGAAATCCTTACGTTGCGCAGACGCAGATTCTGCTGGCGATTGTGGCAGCCGCGTTGATGATCATCGTTGGTGACAACGCGGCGCGTGCGTTTGGCATTTTCGCGGCGGTTTCGCTGGTTCGCTTCCGCACCAACATTCGCGATCCCAAAGAGATCACAGTGCTGCTGATCAGTCTGGCGCTCGGACTTGCTTCCGGCGTCGGTCGTTGGGATTTGGCGGTTGTGTTGACGCTGTTCTCGTTGCTTGTGCTGTGGCTGCTGGAGTGGCGCGAACCGCGAGCAGGTTTTTCGTTCGATGGAGTTGAAAGTGACGACGAGGAACGTGTGCGACACAGCAAGCACTGCGACAGGTGTTCAAGAACACGGATTTGATAAGGAGTTGCGAGCAATGGATCGCGAAGCGACTGAGGAATCGCCGGGGAGCATTGTCTATTCAGTGGACGTAAGCCCGACTGTGAGTACTGACGAAATCAGTGCAGACATTCTGGCCTTGACGGTCAAAACGTCGAAGGAATCGAGTGGGATCAGAAGAAGAGCTACTCGTACCTGTACCAGTAGCCACAAAAGTGGTCTACAAGAGGCACGAACAGGGAAATCTAGTGAAAGAGTCTAGCCTCGCTTTCCTGTTTATTCTGTTTTCGTGCCGTTGTTGCTGCTTTACGTGTCGCCTGTGTTGCGTGGTTCTGAAGATTCGTCCGCGTAGTCCTGAACAAACTTCTTAAGTCGCCATGTCCCCAGCGAGTGTAGAAGTCGAACTTTTTCATCTCCGTGTAGACCTGGTCGAAGTCCAGTTGTAATGATTGAATCGATAAACCGCGCCCATCACTCCCGTGCGATGTCGTCCGCCCGCACAGTGAACATAAAACTTACCGGTTGAAGGATCGTCAACGAGTTTAATAAACTGCTCGATCTTCGCCGTCGTCTGGATACTGTCTTGTCACTCATCGGAATGTTGACGTAACGCATTCCGAGTGCTTCGGCAGTCGCCTTTTCGTATTCCTTTGGTTCGTTACAAATCGATAACTGTGTTAATTCCGAGAGCAGCTAATTGCTTTGTACTGCTCTTCCTTTGGTTGACCACCACGGAAAAACCGCTCGTCCATCTGTCCAAAATTCTTGATTTTGACGTTTGCGCATTGTGCTGCGGTTCTCCTGCGCTGAGCGCGGTGGCGGATAACGATGTAATAACAAAGAAAAGGACGCGCGAACAAAGCAGAAGGATAGCTGACGAATCCTCATTCGAACTCCTTTTAACGTAATGCTCCGGGGTTGCATGAGCTAACTGTCGACTGCTGCCGAACAGTCACGAGGAATCTTATCAAAACCAGAACTGAGATTCCTCACTAGCGAAACCAGTTGTACTCATTTTAGTTCAATGAAGTTGACCGCATCGAACTCATGCTGGCCGCGCATTTGCAGCCTGCGGCATTCTCTGCGGCCGCGGTCCGGACGACACCGGCGGAATCACTTTTTCCCCCAATGCCTCACGAAAAACCTGCCGCATATTATCAACAAAGACAAACCGAATGTCCTTGAAAGGTTCTTTCGGCACTTCGTCCAGATCCCTGCGGTTCTGTTGCGGAAGAATAATAGTTGTCACCCGCGCGCGCCGTGCTGCCAGAACTTTTTCTTTCACTCCGCCGATCGGCAGAACGTTTCCGCGCAACGTGATTTCGCCGGTCATCGCCACATCTTTGCGAACCGGACGCGCCGAAAATGCCGACACCATGGCGGTTGCGAGAGTGATTCCCGCCGAAGGCCCGTCTTTCGGAATCGCGCCCTCCGGAATGTGAATATGCAGATCGTAATTGCTGAAGTCTTCTTCGGCGATATCGAGTTCTTTCGCGCGCGATTTTGCGTATGAATACGCGGCCTGCGCTGACTCGCGCATCACGTCGCCGAGTTGTCCGGTCAATACGAGATTTCCCTTGCCTTTCATTCTCAACGCTTCGATGAAAAGCACGTCGCCGCCGACGGCCGTCCAGGCGAGACCGGTGGCAACGCCGATCTGATCTTTCTTCAGTGCTTCTTCAGGAATGATCTTCGGCGCGCCGAGAAACTCGTGCACATTCTTCAACGAAACTCTGATCGCTGCCTTTGTGACCTTCGGCGATCTTGCGAGCTACTTTTCGGCAGATTCTGCCGATCTCGCGTTCGAGTTGCCGCAAGCCCAGCTTCCTGCGTGTACTGCTGAATGATGGTGGTCAGCGCGGTCTTGGAAATATTCAGATCCCGCGACAGTGATGCCGTTTTCTTCCATCTGCTTCGGCATCAGGTGTCGAATCGCGATCTCGCGCTTCTCTTCTTCGGTGTAACCCGCGAGCCTGATGACTTCCATGCGATCGCGCAGCGCCGGTTGAATCGTGTCGAGCACGTTCGCGGTCGTCATGAAGATCACGTTCGACAGATCGAAAGTGACGCCGAGATAGTTGTCGCGGAACGAGTTGTTCTGTTCCGGGTCGAGCACTTCGAGCAACGCCGACGACGGATCGCCACGAAAATCAGCGCCCACTTTGTCGATTTCGTCGAGCATGATCAGCGGGTTGTTTGTTCCCGCCTGCTGCACCGCCTGGATAATTCGTCCGGGCATCGCGCCGACGTAAGTGCGGCGGTGGCCACGAATTTCAGCTTCATCGTGAACGCCACCCAGCGAGAGTCGCACAAACTTTCGATCCAGCGCTCGCGCGATCGAACGACCCAGCGAAGTCTTACCCACTCCCGGAGGGCCAACAAGACAAAGAATCGGACCTTTCGGTTTTTCTTTTAGTTTGCGAACAGCGAGCGCTTCGATAATCCGATCTTTCACCTTCTCGAGACCGTAGTGATCTTCGTTCAGAACCGTCTCTGCTTTTTTCAGGTCGAGATTATCGACCGACGAACGCGACCACGGAAGATCGGTCATGATCTCCATCCAGTTTCGCAGTGTTGCAGTTTCCGCTGCGTCCGGATGCATGCGTTCGAGTTTCTTGAGTTGCCGCAGCGCTTCTTCTTCGGCCGGTCTTCGGCATCTTCGCGGCTTCGATCTTTTCTCGGAACTGCGCGATCTCTTCGGCTAGTTCGTTGCCTTCTCCGAGTTCGCTTTGAATCGCCTTCATTTGCTGCCGCAGATAAAACTCACGTTGCGAACGATCGATGTCCGCGCGCGCCTGCGTGTTGATTTCCTGCTGGACCGTGAGAACTTCGATCTCCTTGTTCAGCAGATCGTTGACGCGTCGCAAACGCGCGGTCGTATCGGCGATGTCCAGCACCGATTGCGCGTCTTCAACTTTCAGTTCGAGATTCGACGCGGACAGATCAGCAAGGCGTCCGGCGTCATCGAGGTTGGCAATGATGGCCATCACTTCCGGCGAGATGTTCTTGCCGAGGTTGATCGCCTTCTCCATCGATGCGCGAACGTTTCGCACCAGCGCTTCAACTTCGAGCGAACGTTCCGGAGGCAGAATTTCCTGCATCACGCTCACGTGCGACCGCAAATATTCACCAGTCGCATCGACTGATTCGACCTGCGCGCGCGCGAGTCCCTGGACCAGGATGCGAATGCGTCCGTCGGGCAACTTGAGCATGCGCATGATCACGGCCGCAGTGCCAACTGAATAAAGATCCTCGGCCGTCGGTTCTTCCTTATCGAGATCCTTCTGCGAAGCCAGCAGAATCATTCGGTTCTCGCCAGCGCCTCGTCAACTGCCCGGATGGATTTTTCGCGCGACACAAACAGCGGCACGATCATGAACGGATAGATAACAATGTCGCGCAAGGGCAAGACCGGCAGTTCATTCGGGATCTGCAATTGCTGGTCGGTATCGGTCGTGTCGATTGCTTCCGTAAACTCTGCTTCTTTTACTATTGCCATGGTTGCTTCACCATTTCCATTGCCATTCTTATTGACATTTGCCCAAATCTCCTAACTACGAAGTCGAAATCACAATGATTGACCTGTCTTCGCGTCCTTGACAGTATAACAACCTCCTCCCGCGACGGTCTTCGATCTTAGGCAGATCGAATGTGAAGCACGCCGTTTTCAAGTTCCGCCGTCGCACCGCGCACGCTCAATGGTCCAACGCAACGGCACGACCCGGTTGAACTTTCCGTAACTGCGTTCAGAACACAGATACGAAATGATTCGTCGGCGAGCCGGCCGCCGTTTCTTTTCTCCCCAGATTCTTCAACTTGGTGTTACACAAACCGATTTTGATCTGATCGGCACTCACTCCGGGAAGTTCCACGCGCAGGAAGATCAGCTTCTCGCGTCTCGCAAAGATCTACGGGCGGCGCCCACGCTCCCGATGCTAACGGGTTCTCAGCTTCCGTCGCTTCTTGCAACGCGGCGTAAAGTCGGCCGACGCGATCGCGAAGCCGTTGCAACTCGAGACGTTCCAGTCCCGTTGCTCTTATCGGTTTGATCATTGCGAATTCGCCGCGTTCGAAGTACTCACTTCCTCCTTGCTTGCCCCGTGGCTCTTTTTCGTACCAGATGTTTCAGTTCGGTCATAAACTCCGACACATCTTCAAACTCGAGATAAACAGATGCAAAGCGAACATATGCGACTTTGTCGAGTTCTTTCAAGCGCCGCATGATCATCTCTCCGATTTTACTCGTCGGACGTTCGCGTTCTGGCGATTCCTGCACATACTTTTCGATTGCATTACGATGCTGTCGAGTTTGGTCGAAGGTACTGGCCGTTTTTCACAGGCGCGCAACAAGCCGGCCATTACTTTGTTGCGATCGAAAGTCTCGCGGCGTCCATCTTTCTTCACGACCATGTAAGGGATTTCGTCGATGCGTTCGTAGGAGGTAAATCGTCGCTCACAACGCAGACACTCCCGTCGCCGCCGAATCGCATCGCCTTCTCGCGACTCACGCGAGTCGACTACTTTGTCTTCCAGATAACCACAAAATGGACATTTCATATCACTGAACCTCTCCAACTGGGTTCTCAAAATCTTGCTTTGGTGATACCAGTGTTCTTAATCGCGAAATGTCAAATCTCCCCGGATGAAATAGAAGACACCAAATAAAACTGCCGGTCCAAAATCGACAAGGTGCAAAATGATCGAAACGCGGCCGCCAGTCTCCTTTTCAACACCAAGGAACAAAAGCCAGCTGCCGTTGCTGCGTGAAATGCGCCGGCGGCGCCGCCAGGTGTTGGCACAAGCGATCCGACCAACGACCACCCGAGCACAAAGATGTTTCCGAGACGCCAACGTCGCAGATCGAAACGCGCGCATAACCAAAAAGTTCGCGAACGCGATCCCAAACCAGACCAAAACCGTCCAACCGATCGTTTCCGCCAACTCACTCACGTTAACGAGACCCGCAACGCCTGCGACAACTGTTCGAGAATCCGAATGATCAGTTTCGTCAGATCGCTGCGGCACAAACCGCCAGCGCGTAAAGAGTCGGTTCAGAATCTCGATTAACCAGGCCGACTTCGTCCTGAACCAGACCAGAAAGACAGATCCGAGAATCGTGCCCCCAACATTCCAAATCCAACGATGCGTACGCGGCGAAACGAAACTCGTAGCGTCACAGGCGGCTTGAAACCAGATCAGGTTGAATGCGAACATCAGGGCAACAGCCATCAAGTCGTAAATGCGTTCGATCAAGATGGTCACAAGTGAAGCGCTCGGCCGGATGCGCGGATCTCGCATCGGCAACACGACCGGTCTCACAACCTCGCCCGCCCGTCCAATCAGAAAAACCGCACTAAAACCAATCGTCGTAGCTGCGAAAAGATCTGCGAAGACGGGCCGGAACGAGTGGTTTCAGCAGCGCTCCCCAGCGAAAAGCCCGGGCGACATACGCCAGACAAATAATCGTCACGGCAGCGAGCAGCAGGAAAGGATTGGCATTGCTGACCGCTTTGACCAACCTCGCGCCAGTCCAGATTGCGTCCAAACCACCACAAAAGGGCGGTCGCCAGCAGGCAGAGGCCGACGAACTCGATATATTTGCGATAACTTTGGCTCTGGACGTCACTCGAGGGAAACCACAATATCTTGGGCCGGTTCGACAGGCTACTACAGCTTACCAGTAAGGGCAAGAAGAAACTGTTTTTGCAGGGAAACACGGGTATACTGATTACGCGGAACTTTGGTACAGTTTGTTCGTGAACTTTAGTTTAAACCGTCGAACTGCTGACAGGGGTTGGCCGCCTTCGATTTCCGAAACCCAGGTAGCCGGAGAAGAGAGGGTGGGGGCTGTAAAGGCTTTGGCAGCAGTCAGTGAAGGAGCCGAATTGGTTCGCAGGTGTCGCGCGGGCGACGGCGCGGCTTGGGAAGAGATTGTGCAAAGTTATTCCCGCCGGATTTATAACCTCGCCTACCGATTTACCTCGCGGGCCGACACCGCCGAAGATTTGACCCAGGAAGTTTTCGTCAGGGTTTATCGCTCTTTGGATCAGTACGACCCGAAACAGGGCGACTTGCAAAACTGGTTGATGCGCCTGGCGCGTAATTTGATCATTGACGACTACCGGAAACGCCAGCGAACGCCGCACGATAACCACGCCGACGATCTCGCCGACCATAGTTACCACCTCCACACACGAAGCAACTCGGTGCAGCAGGAGATGGAGCGGCGCGAGCTCGGCGCGCAGGTGCAAGCGGGCATTGACAAGCTTATCGCCGGACCTTCGGACCTGCGTGATATTGAGAGATATCGAAGAGCTCAGTTACCAGGAGATCGTCGACTTGTTGCGAATCCCGGAAGGGACAGTCAAGTCGCGAATAAATCGCGGACGAATTGAACTCGCCAAGATCTTGCGGCGAATGAAAGTCGTTGCAATGAGTGAGGCATAGAAGAAGTGGGCTCATCCGCGTGGGCAGACGCTGGATGAGCAGAAAAACAGTGGGGCAGGAAGCGAAAACATAATGCTTTGTGTGGATTTTGAATCATTATTGACCGACTACATTGAGGGCGTTGTCGGTCCCGAAACGAACAAGCTGATGGGTGAACACGCGATGCGTTGCCCCATTTGCCACGAAACACTCTCAGCAGTACGAAGTACGATGCAGGCGTGTCGTGTAGCCACTGTGCCACCGCCCTCAAGAGAATTCGAAGCGCGCATTCTGCAAAAAACAGTTCCTGACACGGCGATGGGCTGTGAGGAATTTGAAGAGTTGTTGACCGAGTACCTCGACGGTTTCCTGCCCGCGAACCTTTATCACCGCTGGGAACGTCACGCTGCTCTCTGCGATAGCTGCACAGAACTTCCTGGCGCCGTGGTGCGATCGATAGGCGCTTGCTACACGTACATTTCAGAAGAAAAACCAGTCCCCGCGGGATTGAACGAACGAATTCTGCAAGCGACGTTGGGAACAGTCACGCCACAAGAGATCAAGGCGCCGTGGAGATCGCGCGCCGCGTCTCGTTTGCGGTTGTGGTTGGATCCGATCATGTCGCCACAACTCGCAACGGTCGCCACGATGTTACTGGTTGCGGTGCTCGTGTTGACCAGCACAGTTTCCGCCGATGGTTCGATCGGCGGCGTTTACAACGCTGGTCTGCAACTTGCGGAACAGACCGAGTGGTCAGACTCAAGTACTTTCAGGCGAGTTGGCGCCGGCTGCTTCGGAGACGAACGTTCCGCCGCCGCCTCCGGCGAAGAAAGGTTCAGATCAACAGCAGGAGCGTTCTGGCGCAAAGCCGGATAGCAATGGCCATAACAATCGTTGAGGAGTTTAGAAATGATGTACTGTGGCTACCATGCTAAGAATCCCGCTGTCGTTCAGTGCAATCAGTGTTCGCGCTGGTTATGCCCTGCTTGCGATCATCGTGTGCGGGGATTTCCGTTCTGCCAGGATTGCATAGTCGCGGGCGTTGAGTTGCTGCGCCATTCTTCACACTCGAGTCCATCAAATATTCTGCGGAGGAAGAGTTCGCCGTTTGTCGCGACCTTGCTTTCGTTCGTTCCCGGGTTGGGTGCGGCCTACAACGGTCAAACGTCGAAAGCGATCGTCCACTTCGCGATTTTCGCGAGCTTCTTCCAGATGGCCGTGTTGACGCAGGGCGTGCTGTTCTTCGTTCTCGGCGTCGTGGGTACATGGTTGTTTGCGGCGGTGGACGCGTGTCGAACAGCACAGTTGATGCGTGCCGGGCTGTCGCCGGATGCGGAGGACGACGTGATTGCCCGGCGACTTTACGGCAATCCGTTTGCTTGGGGTACGACGCTGATCATCATCGGCACGATGTTCCTGTTGCACACGTTGTTGGGAGTCACGTTGCCGATCAAGCAATTGTTGCCAGTTGCGCTCGTAGCTCTTGGCGCTTACATGTTGTTCGATTACATTCGACGCGGTAAGTCGTCGGATCGTATTGTTCGTTTCGATTCGCGACGACCGCCACCGTCGGTTGTCGCTAGCCGTCCGGTTGATACGGCAACTTTTCGCACTGGTGAAACAACGCAGTTCGCGCGCGGCGACGTTACTCCGCTGCCCTTCGAACGCAGATCCTGAATCGCGGTAATTAGTTAGGGGTCGAATTCATATGTGTTGCGGCATTTTTAAGAGCTTTTGGCGGCGTCGGCGCCATCGTTGCCCTCATTGTCCTTGTCATCGCTTTGCTGAAACAACTGATCGCGCTGGTCGGTTTCCTGCTGGCGGCCGTGAAGATCGCCATCGTCGTAATCTTCATCGCGCTCCTGGTGATGATTCTGCTGGCGATCTTCCGCGATCGGTCGCGACGACGACGAGGCGTGGACGAAGTTTAAGAACAATCGATCTTTTTCCTGCGACTGTCTTATATTTTCCTTCCAAAGTTGCAACACTCAAAGGCGCTGTGATACGGTCAGGGCCTTTGCAGCACCGGCCGGATGGGTTTCACCTCGGAGGGACCTTGAGGTTTTCAATCCGTCCGCTGCAAATCTCAAGTAGGTAAATAAACAAAACTTTCCCGTAATTTGCGCAAATCGCTCTTTGGCGAGTTTGTGCTTTTCGGTTGCTGCCGCAGCCCCGATTTTCAACCGCGGCAGAAAACAGGAGCCCAAATGGCTAGAGAAGACCGATTTATATGCGTTCATAATTGCTCATACATCCAAATCCCGCGCACGAGTCCAGCGAATCAGAGTCGAAAAGAAATCAGTAACAGTCTTTGTGACCGCCTCTATCGTTTTGGGGCTCTGCCTCGTTTACGGCTTTACGGCTTGACCCAGCAGGTTCGCCATTTACGCACGGAAATGGAGAACCAGAGCCTGCGCGCGGAAAACGAACGCCAACGTCAGGAACTTGAGAAACTGAACAATCGCGTCGAAAAAGTCGAAGATACCTCGCGCAAACTTGCCGAGAAATCTGGCGTAGTCGATGACAGCAACTACACGCCGTCAGGCACTGGTGGTCCTGAGTTACCGCTTGATGAGATGGCGCTGGAGACGCTGGCTGCAAAAATGAGCCGGCTCGAACAAGACATGTCGGCCTACGAAGCGAGTCTTCGGCAGCGTGGTTATACACCGACGATTTGGCCTGTCGAGGGCAATCTCGAGGGTGGATTTGGCGGACGCCGGAACCCATTTGGCGGTGGCGGATACGAATTTCATTCAGGCCAGGACATCGAAGCAGGCTGGGGCGCGCCGGTGGTTTCCGGTGCAGCCGGCAAGGTGTCGTTTGTTGGCTGGCAGAACGGCTACGGACAGCTCGTCGTGGTGGACCACGGCGGTGGTCTAACAACCCGTTATGGCCATCTTTCGCAGATCGACGTCGAGCTCGGTCAGACGGTTTCGCGCGGCCAATTAGTCGGAAAAGTTGGATCGACCGGACGTTCCACCGGACCGCACCTGCACTACGAAGTGCGCATCAACGATGAGGCTGTGAATCCTTTGCAATACCTGCTATTAAGCACCCGAAATGCCTCAGTTGAGAGATGAAATGAGGCGCGTAAGCGGCTTAACCTGAGCTTTGGCTTAACTTAGCCCGTGACTTTTTTGAAACAATTTATTCTTGACAGGTTTGAGACTTTCGCTTAGTATGCGCCGTCGTTTGATGCTGGGCCAGCAGTTTCAGATCCCCGCATTCCCGATCCACGTTTTAAGGCAATGAGTTTGGTTAGTTCTGCCCCCGTAAGTCTGTGCATGATGAAATAGCGCTCCCAGCGCTTTTCACCATGCATTTTTTGTTGGTTGTGTGTTTCCGTTAGCGCCCCCTTGCGCGACCCGGCTCACAAGCATTCACCAAGCCGATGGGAAAGCTGACAGGCTTTCGCGTCCGTTTTACCGAATCGTTAGGAGGATTCGTTGTTATGTCTAGAATAACCGGTAAGGTCAAGTGGTTTAACAATTCGAAGGGCTATGGGTTCATCGAGCAGCCAGGCTCTTCGGACATCTTCGTTCACTATAGCGCCATCCAGGGCGACGGCTTCAAGACCCTCGAAGAGGGTCAGGAAGTTGAGTTTGAGGTTACGCAAGGCCCAAAGGGACCTCAGGCTGAAAAAGTGACCAAGATGTAAGTGACTCCCCGGCTTGCTTCCGCAAAGCCACTGACTGGTTCCGGTCACGGGTCCGGTAAGCCACAAGAAAAAAGGCGACCAGTTGTGGTCGCCTTTTTTCTTGCCTTCTCGAATCACTCCTACTCCGCTTTTGCCTTAAAACTTACGTGCCCATTCTCCACTGCAACCGAAAACTTCACGCGCTCGCATCCATGGCGCTCCTTGAGTCCATCCGACTTCGACGCGACCAAACGATGAAACTGCGGAAACGAAAGACCCTCGACTGATTCACCACACTTCTGTTTCGCCTCGAGCAAGGAGTTGTAGAGGTCTTTCACGAGACCGACTTCCTTGTGAGCATCCATGCAAACAAACGACACAGCCGGAATGCTCGCTGGTTGCTCCTTTTTCACGCTCGCCCGCGCTGCCGAAACCGGATCGCGGCCCTCTTCACGTCCCTGCATCAAGCGTCGCCAGAGATCGCGAAAGGCGGTATAGCGCGCGGTCAACGAGTTGTAACGATAGCGCTGCGCAAAAGTTAAGGTGCGATCGTCGCCAAGTCGCTTAAGCAACGTCTCGACACGTCCCTTGGTATCGTACGGCGGCCGTTTCGCAGCGCCATTAAAGAAAATATCGAACTCGACTCTCAGTTTTCGAATGTCTTCTTCAAGGCGGCTTAACTGTTCGTCAGGGCTCGGTTGGTTTTCACTGTTGGCATGCTTGTTCCTCGCTTGTGCTTGCTGTTTTGAGCGGAGCAGTTTGTTATCACGGATTGCCACTTAGGTTAATTTCTCCTGAGCGAGGGTGATTAAAGGCGGGGCGCCGCTGGATGCGCGGCCAAATCCAGTCTAGGTGGTTCAAAACTGGAGTGTCAACAGTTATTATCTGTGGCTGGTAGCACGCAAAATACATGTCCGATCCCATTTCTAACCTGCGGCACGTGCCGTCTGTCGATCAGTTATTAAGGACCGAGGAAGCACGGTTGCTACGTGATTCAGTCGGCATCAAGCGCCTGACGGCGATCGCGCGAGCGGTGACGTCTGAGCTTCGATCGTCAATTCGCCGTGGCCAAAAGCCACTCGCGAATGGGAATGCTGCGGAGTCGCTGCTGGCGGAGGCCGTCGCACGCATGTGCGAAACAGCGCAGATCGAAAGTCAGACCGGGATAACACGAGTAATTAACGCGACCGGTGTTCTGCTGCACACGAATCTCGGCCGCGCGCCATTGTCGAACGTTGCCCGCGAGGCGATGCTTGAGGCGAGTCGTTTTTGCACGCTCGAGTACGACATTGCAAGCGGCTCGCGCGGTAAACGAGGCGCACGAGTCGAGTCGTTGTTGAAGGATCTAACTGGCGCTGAAGATGCACTTGTGGTGAACAACTGCGCCGCCGCCGCGTTGCTGATTCTGTCAGTGCTTGCCAGTGACGGCGAGACAATCGTGTCGCGAGGCGAACTCGTCGAAATCGGCGGCGACTTTCGGGTTCCGGACGTGATGGCGAGTTCGGGTACGCGCATGGTTGAAGTAGGGACCACCAATCGCACACACCTTGACGACTACCGTCGCGCAATCACGGCCAACACGCGTCTGATCATGCACGTGCATCCGTCAAACTATCGCATAGTCGGCTTTGCCACCTCGCCTGATCTGTCCGAACTCGCCACACTTGCGCACGAACTCGGGCTGATGCTTTATGAAGATGCGGGGTCCGGTCAGCTCAACGACTTATCAGTTTATGGGATCACTGGTGAACCGATCGTGAGCGCCATTGTCGCCGCAGGCGCGGACGTAGTCTCCTTCAGCGGCGACAAACTGCTTGGTTCCGTGCAGGCGGGACTGATCGTCGGTAAGCACGCAGTTGTCGATCGTTTACGAAAACATCCGCTGTACCGAGCATTGCGCAGCGACAAGATCCGTCTGGCCGCCCTCGAAGCAACACTCGACGCACATCGCCGCGATGAGGCGGCAACCGAAGTCCCGGTGATTCAAATGTTGTCGCTGAGTAACGAACAGATCGAATCGCGAGCAAAGCAGCTTATCGACGAGGTCGGCGAGACTCAGCTCGAGTTGACGTTGCAACCCGGCGAATCCGCGATCGGCGGCGGAGCCGGTCCAACGACCAACCTGCCCACAACACTCGTCGCCATCAGTCACCCTCGAATGACAGCGCAGGAGATTGAGCGCGCGCTCCGGACCTCGCCTGTTCCCGTAATCCCTCGTATCGCGGAAGGAAAGGTGTTACTGGACCTTCGAACCGTGTTTTCCGAGGAAATCACCGAACTCGCCACCACACTGAAACGGCCCGATTTTTCCGTGGCTTAAACAATGCTAAGCATTGTATAATCAGGCGCGGCTCAGCCCCTGCCGCAGGTTTCTTAAGTCCTATCACAGGCGCAACCTCAAGCCCGTTTCACTCTCAAACGCTTGATTAGAACGAAAACAACAACGTCATACCTCTCTGCCGCAGGACTGGGACTGTTTGCAGGTCTCATCGCCTACGCCTGCTGGCGTCTTGGCACCCTGCCCGAGATCTTTCCGCGCTTCGCCCTGGAGCCGTCCACTTCCGACACGGTCGAGTTGTTGACGAGCGCTCCGCTGGCGGCGATCGTCATCTCGACGTACTCAATCTTAATCGCCGTAGCGCTCAACCGTTTCGGCTTGCGACGTAGCTGGAGCTATTTGTTGTTCGGCGTAGCCGTCGCGTGCAGCGCCTCACTCGTTACTGCCCATTTTCTGGGAACAGCCCTAATCACAGTCGCACTACTTGTTAGTGCCGGCCTGACTATCCTGCTGGTCCAACTCATTCGTCTCTGGCGTGTCGACCGCGCGTTGACTCGCACGTTATTCAGCTCTGCTAACGGTCCCAGTCAACAAGACACCCGCGCAAACACCAGACTCATGAGCGGTTTGAAACTGCTGAACACGATGCTGCCGTTAAACGAGGCGATCGTCTTTCAGTGCGTGGACGGTTCGTTTGAAGCAGTTGCGCGAGTCAAAGGAGCGTCGCAATCTGCGGCTGATACGAAACGCAACGCAGCCTGGCGAGAAGGGATCGTGCTGTGCGAACGCGCCGTCGCGAGCGGACAACTAGTGAGCGACGAAACGAAAGGCGCTCGCACGGTAGCGGTACCACTGCTTCACGAACGCGACGCAGCTGGTGCGTTGTTGATTAGGCTCGTTTCTGAATTCAGTGCTGACGACAAATCGTTGCTGGAGGCGATTGGGTCGCAGTTCGCTCGCAACCTGAAGCGTGAGAGCTTTTCGCACAATCGCGCGCGATCGCAATCATTGGCTTATTTCTCTCAGGGTGCGAACCAGCGAAAGCTTGACGCACTCAATGTGCTGACAGCTTTAACTGTCGAACAGCGGTGCGAAGCAAGTACGTTGGACCACATCGAGGACGGCGTCGCAATCGCGTATCTCGACGGCACACTCGCGCTCGTGAATCCAATCTTGCTCGACTTTGCTGGTCTAACGTCGGAACAGTCGCGCTCACTCGATCTCTTCGATCTGTTGGACAACTTTCGCACCGACATTTTCGATGAACCAGAGATCGCCGTGCGGCGCGTGTTGCAAACCGGAATCGAGTACGAGGGCGAACTGACGTTCGACCATAAGAACCAGATTCTCAATCTGCGTCTTTCGCTGCTGCGCGATCCCCAAACCGATGCGAAGGAACCGATCGGCATCGCTGCTTATATTCGTGATCTGACGCGCGTCAAGGAGTACGAGAAGTTGAAGAGCGACATGATCTCGCTGATGTCGCACGAACTACGCACACCACTGACGAGTATCAACGGATTTGCGGAGTTGTTGACCGCGGATGACAGCATCCCGGCATCGGCGCGTGAATTTGTGACTATCATTGCGAACGAGTCGCAGCGCATGTCGCGGATGATCAATACGTTTCTTGCGGTGACGCAGTTGGAACGTAAAGACAAGCAGGAAGTGTTGAAGATACCGCTTCGGCTTGACGAGGTGGTACGCGAAACAATCTCCTCGATGCAACCGTTTGCGAAGAAGAAGCGCATCCGTTTGATCGAGCAACCCGCGAGCCGGATTCCGCCGGTTGCCGCTGACAAGAGTCTGATTACACAGGCGGTGAAGAACCTCGTGAACAACGCGATTAGGTACAGTCCGGAGCGCACTACCGTGACGGTTTCGACGGCGCTAGAAGCGGAGGCTGTGCGCGTGTGTGTTGAGGATCGCGGCTACGGTATTCCTGCTGAAGCGAAAGAACGCGTTTGGGACAAGTTCTATCGCGTAGTCCGTGAAGGACAGGAAAAAGACGAAGAATCGACCGGGCTGGGTTTGTCGTTTGTGCGCGAGGTTGTGGAGCAGCACGGCGGACGAGTTGAACTCGACTCGGAAGAAGGTCGCGGATCGAAATTCAGTTTCACGCTGCCACGACTTTAAGAACGCGGGCTCAATATTTGTTGATTTTACCGCGACAGTTTCCCGCGCCGCAGATGCAACGCTTGTCGTCGGAGTGCAGTGTTGTTTGATAGTCGATCGTGATCTCTTCGCCGGGCTTAATGTCACGCAATGCGAAGAAGAGAATGTGATCGCAAATGATCTGCATGAAGGCGTTCGGAACGCACGAGTGGTTTATGTAATGCGTACCATTCCCGCCGCGGCTGCCGTCAAGGCTCCAGTGGCTGTTGATCTCACAAATGCGCAGCATCTTTCGATGCGATCGCCGGCGCGCTTCGGCGTTCGAGATCTTCTCTCCGGCGTACTCCGCGATCTTGTGGCGTTTCTTAAAAGCGATAGTGGCGAAGCAGCCTTTCCCGTGTATCGGAGAAGGCTTGATAGCTAATCCGCGCGCCAGTTGCTGCTTCACTATTTGACTTTGAAGGTGCGAGCTATCAGGTCGGTTTGATTACGAATGCGGTTCAGTTTGTCGCGCAAGCCTGTGAAACGGACCGCATAGATAGTCCGAGGATCGGCTTGCAGGTAGTAGGTGCGCCCAATCATCGGCTTTCCGGCGCGGACAAACTCGTAAGAGATCGTCACACCATCGAGCCGGCCGTTAAATGGATCTTGTTTCCCCTGGACGAATCCGGGAAGGAATCTGAGTGTTAAATCCTGATCGCGCTGTGCGATATCTGCTGGTCCAGTTCCTGCTTCAACAACTTCCTTGCGAAACGTGAGATATCCGTCGAGACGATCGCCGAAAACAAACTCAGGATGCTCGTGAGTTGCGTCCGGTTCCAGAATGGCCCGCCAGGTTGCGGAAGGGAGCTCGAAACTGTATTCGACTTTGTCGTGCGTGTAGAGCTGTTGCGCAAAAGCCGGCGGCATCATCAGGCCAACCAATACGAGCGTGAGAGCCACAATTCGTTTCATTTTGTCTCCTTTTCGCACTGGCTTACTCAGATGCGTGCATCGAGAAGCCCGTTCGCCGAGGGCATTAGGTTGCCTGGGAAATGATACTCGTTTGCTTGGCTATCAGCACCTCGATGCCTCGCATACCGAGCGCCAGTAATTCGTCCATCTGCTCGCGACTAAAAGGGCCTTTCTCTGCGGTGCCTTGCAGTTCGATAAACCGTCCTGCGCTCGTGCAGACGATATTCATGTCGACCTGGGCGCGAGAATCTTCGTCGTACTTCAGATCCAGCAGCGCGGTGTTGTCGACGATTCCCACGCTGACGGCCGCGACTTGATCGCTCATCAATGGTCGCGTGATCTTTCCCGATTTCAACAACTTGTTACTGGCAAGCGCAAACGCCACGTACGCTCCGGTGATTGCCGCTGTGCGAGTGCCACCGTCAGCGTGGAGGACGTCGCAGTCGATGTAAATTGTGCGTTCGCCAAGCGCTCTTAAATCAGCGATAGCTCGAAGGCTCCGTCCGATCAGTCGCTGTATCTCCTGTGTGCGGCCCTGAGTTTTGGCGCGTGACGAATCGCGTGGCGTACGCGTGTGAGTGGCACGCGGCAACATCGCATACTCGGCGGTTACCCATCCCTCGCCTTTGTTTCGAACCCAACGCGGAACACTCTCATCGATTGAAGCCGAACAAGCGACACGGGTATCGCCCATGATGATCAGCGCCGAGCCTTCCGCATAAGGCAGAAAGTCCGGTCTGATATCTGTCTCGCGAATTTCGTCGGCGGCTCGTCCGTCAGTGCGTGCGAAGCTCATCGTGTCCCCAGATTTCCACGGCCTCGAGAATTGAAGGTGACGATCCCAGAAATCTCTCCGCTACTTTAGCAAATCTTTCGGCGGCGTCAGTCACGTAAAAGTGGTCGAGATCATCACAAAGACTGCGCTCCTGGTAAAGCCCTAAAGGCTCATCGTGGGTAAGACTCGATTTTTCCAGCAGCGTTTCGACATCGCAAGCGGTGGCGGCGCCGGAATCGATCAGGTTTACCTGTGGGCCGACAGCCTCGCTGATAATGTCGCGCAGAATTGGATAGTGAGTGCAACCGAGTACGAGCGCCGCGATCGACGTCCTTTTGAATTCACTTAGATAGTCGTGGGCGACGATGCGGGCGACGTCAGAGTTGGCCCAACCTTCCTCTGCTAATGAGACAAACAACGGGCAAGCGCGTTCGATCACTTGGGCGTCGGAACCCATAGCGGCGATCGCCTCGGCGTACGCATGACTTTGGACGGTCGCCTCCGTGGCGATCACACCGATCTTACCGCCGTCTGCGATTTCGACCGCGGCGCGCGAGCCTGGTTCGATCACGCCCATCACCGGAACTTTAACTGCGCGACGAATTGCGGGAAGCGCAAGTGCGGATGCGGTGTTGCAGGCGACGACGAGTAGCTTTATGCCGTGCGCTTGCAGGAACCGCGAATTCTCGACGGCGTAGCGTTCAACTGTTGCGAGGGACTTTGTTCCGTATGGAACGCGAGCTGTATCGCCGAGGTAGACGAATCGCTCGTTTGGTAAACGTTCGTGCAGGGCGCGATAGACCGTGAGTCCGCCAACGCCGCTGTCAAAGATACCGATGGGAAGGTTGCGGTCCAAAAGGTTCCGGGTTTACTCGAAGATCTTTGAGACTGCGACACGAAATCCGGGAACGGTGTCGTCAACGAGCTCGTCGTACTCGTCAAACAGCCATCGCTGCCCGTCCGCGTGAACTACTTCGACTGTACGCTTTCGCGGATTAACGTTCCAGACAGACCTCGCGCCGAGGTCAAGATACAAAGCGGTCTTGCGTTCGACTTTACCTCTTCGGTCGCTCGGCGATAACACTTCGACGGCGAGATCAGGTGCGCCGGAGTGAAACGAGTCCGGAATAGTCCCAATTCGATCCCTTGCGACAAAAGCTACGTCAGGACCGAGCACGGTATCGGGACCTCTTTCCAGGTGGAAACCCGATTCTCCGACAACTACGCCGAGGTTGTTTGCCTTTACGTGGTTGTAAAGAAGCACTGATAGATTCATAGTTACAAAGCCGTGAAGAAGCTTAGGAACAGGCATTGTGAGGAGTTCCCCTTTTATTAATTCATGACGAAGGCCATCGTCCGGCATGTTCGCGAACTCTTCAGCAGTCATCAAGTGAGTAGTTGTGGTGCTCATTGTTCGTCTCTCAATTCAGTAAAGGAGAGTGAGGGGTGGCTCTCCCTTTAAGATTATGGTGGAGGCGCCGAGAATTGAACTCGGATCCAAAAACCAACGCCGAAGGAATCTACATGCTTAGTCGCTTCTCTTCCTTACCGGCTCACCGAAGTGAACCGATAAAAATTCGCCCGATGTCGAGTCAGTGAAGCGACAAGACCTCGACACGAGCTAGTCCGACTTTGATCTCACCCACTGCCACGGACAGAAGCAGCGGGCCAGCTCATCTAAGTGACATCTCCCTCCGCGCGCATGAGCAACTTACGGCGAGACGCTCGGTGCTTAATTAGGCAGCGAGAGCCAATTCGTTATTGGCAGTTGTGTTTCCCTACGCTTTTTAACGAGCTGCATAAGGTAGCCCGGCATGCATCGCGACGATCGTTCAGGTTCCTGTCGAAGCCTGTCGCCCCCGTTTGCGAAGCGCCTTTATTATAAAGGCTGGCGCGCGATTCCAGAAATCTACTGATTCGCCTGTATAATTTCGCGTTGCCCTGCGGAGATGGTGGAGATGGGGTTGCTGTGGCTAGCCACGTTGTCCGTAGGCCCTCTGTGAAGGCAAGGTTGTACCGGGGGAGAATCAATTTATGGCTGTAAACTCCAAATATTCGCCGAAAGCAATCATCAATACACCGCCCGAACAACGCAAACATATACTGGCGCGCCTTTGGTTGCCTGCCGTGTTGCTGCTGGCGTTGGCGGCGGGCGGACTGACCGGAATCATTGCAGCCTACGAACTCAACTACTCGCCCGCGGCAAATGAAGTCGCGGCGCTCGCAACTTACCGGCCCAGCGTGGTCACTCGCGTTTACGCCGACGACGGCGAAACAGTGATCGGTGAGTTTGCTCTCGAGAAGAGGATCCCGCTGAAGTACGAGGAGATTCCTCAGGTCCTGAAGAACGCGATCCTGGCCGTCGAAGACGTTCGCTTCTACGATCACATCGGGATCGATCCGATCCGCATCATGGGCGCGGCGTGGAAAAACATTACGACTGACAAAATCGAAGGCGGATCAACTCTAACGCAACAGCTTACGAAGAACCTGTTTCTTTCGAAGGAACAAACGTACACACGTAAAGTCAACGAATGGATACTCGCGCTCCAGATCGAACGCTACTACACGAAGAACCAGATCATGGAGTTGTACACCAACCACATGTTTCTCGGCGCAAACGCCTACGGCATGGAAGCCGGTGCGGAAACATACTTCGGTAAACAAGCAAAAGATCTGACGCTCGGTGAAGCTGCGTTGCTGGCTGGAATTCCAAAAGCTCCCAGTGACTATTCACCCACCTCAAACCCAGTCAGAGCAAAAGAACGCCGCGACCTGGTGTTGGAGTTGATGGCGAAAAACGGTTTCGTCACTCAGGCCGAAGCCGACGCCGCGAAAGCCAAACCGATTCAACTGGCTGATACTGCTTACTACCAATCGCAAACAAGATCGTCTCCGTTTGATTACCCAGTCGAGTACATTCGCCAGGAACTCGAAGACAGATACACCACGCGCGTGGCCCAGGGCGGCCTCTCGGTTTACACGACAATCAATGTCGAAGCGCAGAAGCGCGCGTATGAAGTGGTTCGTGCAGGACTGCGGCAATACGATCGAACGCACACTGGTTGGCGCTCGGCGTACACGATGATTCCGACGACCGCAAACAACGGTGAAGGTCCCGCCACGCAGCCCGAGCTGAACAACTACAAGCATCCGGACTGGTACGGCAACGACTATGAACAGGGTCGCCATTTGATGGGCCTGATCATGAAAGTCGATCGGGCACGCAACGAGGCGACAGTTCGTTTTGGAAACTTCACCGCGACGCTGACTCCGGAAGACATGGGTTGGAGTCGCCGGCAACCAAGAGACGAATTCAAAAACGGACATCTTGCCGAGTTTGAAATCAAAGAGGTAGACGAAAAAAACCGCCGTTTGAAAGTTGAACTTTCGCAAGTTCCTTCCGTGCAAGGCGCGATGATGACGCTCAACGCGAAAACGGGCGAGATCATCACGATGGTCGGCGGCTACGATTTCTACACGAACAAATTCAACAACGCGACGCAGGCGTATCGACAGACCGGTTCTTGTTTCAAGCCTTTCGTCTACACCGCGGCGGTTGAGTGGGGAATGACTCCGGAGACGCCGGTGAGTGGTGCGCCGATCAGCATCGGCGACTGGCAGCCCCACAACTACGACGGGTCGCTCGGTAACTCCGACATGCCGATGAAGACCGCGCTCGCTAAATCGATGAATATTCCAGCGGTGCATCTGCTGCAAACCGTGGGTATTCAAACTGGTGCGCAGATGGTTCGGCGTTTCGGAATCAAAGTTCCGATGTCGCCGTATCTGCCGTCAGCGCTCGGCGCCACCGAAGTGCCGCTCGATCAAATGGTCTCGGCATATTCCGCATTTCCGAATAAAGGCATCCGCGTTGAACCACACCTGATTCGACGAGTGCTCGACCGTGATGGTGGTCCTCTCGAAGAGTGGGAACGAAATACTCACAAAGTAATGAACGAGTACGTTGCCTTGACCATGGTGTCGATGATGCGCGGCGTTGTCACGGGCGGTACGGCGACCGCGGCTCAGTCGCTCGGCGTCCCGGTGGCAGGCAAGACCGGCACGGTGAACGATCACACTGACGTGTGGTTCATCGGTTACACGCCAACGTATGTCACCGGCGTTTGGATGGGTTATCCCGGACGGAAGAGATCGCTCGGAAAAGACATGACTGGCGGCAAAGGCGCGTTGCCGATGTTCGTCGATTTCATGAAAACGTTTCTAAAAGATAAAGACAAGGAAGAGTTTCCGAAGGCGCCAAACATGCCCGAGGACATGAGAGAGCTCTTCCGGCAGCGCCAACGAGAACTGGCAGCCGAGCGTGCTCAACTTGCGGCTGAGGCAGAAGAAGCCGCGGATGAAAACGTTTTGCCGGCGGGCTCAACCGAACCAAAGCTCGAACAACTAACGTTGCCGCCTGCACCGAAAGCAGAGGATGGGCACGGCGCCTGAACCGAAGAAACCCGAGGCATCAACTCCGAAAACTGAGCCTCCACCGCCTCCGGCGACACGACCACGTGAAGCAGAGCCCGCGAAGAAGAAAGGTAAGAAGGGCGACGGCGAGGGCTGATCATTGGTCATATATCATTTGACATTTGTCATTGGTCATTTTGAAAACCTGTTTCGCGCACCTGATTCCCTTCGCATGAGCTCTGCGTTTCTTCAAAATGACCAATGACAAATGTCAAATGATATATGACCAATAATTCCCGTCTTTGATCTCAGAGTAGCTTTCCCAAGGCATAAGGCAGCATCTTCCGCCACCATGGCCAGTCGTGGTCCACGTCTGGTCCCCACAGATCCAACGTGTGAGGAATGCCTTTGGCGTGCAGTATGTCTGACAACGCGCGACTGCGCTCGGGCGCCTCGTAGTTTCCCTGCCCCGACATGATCAGGATCGAGTCTGCTTTTCGCAGCAGTGGCAGATAGTAATCGTCGTTCAGGTTGGAAAGATAATCGACGGGATTGTTGAAATAGACGTTGTCGTCGTAATGCCCTTTTAAGTAAGCACGCACATCGTAACTGCCGCTCATCGCGATCACGCCACGAAAGAGATCCGGATGTTTGAAGTAAGCGTTGACTGAAAGAAACGCGCCCAAACTCGCGCCCGTCGTTACCGGACGATTCTCACCGTCGCCGCAGTCTTTGCGAATCAGCGGCAGCACTTCGTCGACGATGTAGCGATCGTATCGCGTCAGCAACTCGGCTTTCAGCGGCGCGGGCATCTGCTCGTTGAGCAGGCTGTAACGATTGACGCTGTTGATTGAATAAGCGCGCAGCTTTCCTGCTTCAATGAACGACTTGATCGCGTCGACAAGATAGAAGCGCTCGTACTCGAGATAATCGGCGGCCGCGGTGGGAAACATCAGCAACGGTGGACCGGCGTGTCCGTAAGCCACCAGCGGCATTTCGGTGCTTAAGTTCTGACTAAACCAGGATGTAGTGCGTCGTTCCATTGCGACCTTTTCTTAAGGGGAATATTTGGGCTGGAGATATTCTCGCAGATTGTTGCGTAGTGCAAGTTTAGTCACGTGTTAACGCCGCAATCGCGTCGATTGGCGGCTCCTTGACGCTCTGGAACCCATTTGTTATAAAACGCCTTCGCGCCCTGCACGTAGTTGATTTGTAGCTATGTGAGGGCGCTTATTCCGCAGTAGCTCAATGGCAGAGCATTCGGCTGTTAACCGAAGGGTTGTAGGTTCGAGTCCTACCTGCGGAGCCAGATAGGACGAAGGTCGCTGGAATCAGCTCCGGCGGCCTTTTCTCTTTGCCAAGTCGTGTGGTTGTGGCGGTCACAACGAAGATCACAGCGCAGCGTAGCTGACAAACGGGACAATTTGAGCGTCCATTTCGTTCCCATTTAACTTCGGCATCAAGCGAAGTCCCGCGGAATAGGCAGGCTTTGCACTCGCCCCTGTCGCAACGAATCATGATTCATCGGAATAGACAGCGGGTTCGTGTCAGAGCGGTAACTGTAACGGAACCCATCAATCAGCTCATCACAACCAGGGTGACCTAATGCATTTTGAAAAAGACCTCTTCATCAGCTATGCACACATCGATAACAAGCCGCTGACGCCGGAACAACAGGGATGGATCACGCGGTTTCATGCGTCACTGGAGGCATTGTTGAGTATGCGCATGGGAGGCAAGGCCCGGATTTGGCGCGACGATAAGCTGCGAGGCAACGATGTTTTCGCCGACGAGATTGTCGAACAATTCGCGCAAACCGCGGTGCTCGTTTCCGTGCTTACCCCTCGCTATCTCAATTCGGAATGGTGCAGTAAGGAAGTCGCCGAATTCTGCAAATGCGCGGAAGAAAACGGCGGGCTGGTAGTCAATAACAAAGCCAGGATTTTCAAAGTGCTGAAGACTCCCGTGGAAACGCAGGAGACGTTGCCCCAGCTGGTGAGGGGCGTCCTCGGTTATGAGTTTTTCACGATTGAAGACGGGACACCGTTGGAGTTGGATTCGGCGTATGGAGAAAAGTTCGCACAGGACTATAACCGGAAGGTCGGGAAACTGGCCTGGGACGTCTCGCAACTGCTAAAGATTTTGGAGACCGGCAAGGGCGACAACGATCATGACAAAGAAGGCCCGGCCAAACCGACTGTCTATTTGGCTGCGTGCAGTTATGACCGGGACAAAGCGAGAGAAATACTGGAAGGAGAATTGAAACGCCACGGTTATCCTGTGTTGCCTGATCAACAGTTGCCCCGCGACGAGGACGAGTATGTGGCGGCCGTCGAAGACCTGCTGAAACGTTGCAAGCTTTCCATCCATATCGTTGGCGAGACTTATGGCGGCGTGCCTGACGGTCCCAGTCAGAAATCTGAGGTGATGCTGCAAAACGAATTGGCGGCGAAGCAGAGCAAGAGCGATCAACTGAAGCGCGTGATCTGGTTGCCGTTGGGAACACGCTCTAAGCAGGCGCAGCAGCAGGCGTTTATCGACGCGCTGCACCAGGATGCCGAGGCACAAATTGGGGCCGACCTGATCACCGCGGATATCGAGGGTTTGAAGACCTCTATACATGCAATCTTAACGAAACTAGAAAGGCCCGAGCCGCAATTGCCCCCGGCGCAGGCCGCGGCATCTGACCAGGCCAAGCTGATCTACCTCGTCTGTAATGAGAAGGATCGCAAAGCGACGGTTCCGCTCCGCAAGTTTTGCCGCGGACTAGGTTTCGAAGTCGCCATTCCGGCCTTTGAGGGTGATGCCACTGCCGTGCGCGAAGCCCATCAACAGCTTTTGACCAATGCTGACGCAGTCATTCTCTTTTACGGAGCAGGCGACGAGGCGTGGAAGCGCACTATAGACAATGAACTGAAAAAGATGCCGGGCTACCGCAGCGGAAAACCCCTGGTTTCCTTTACCTTCCTGGCCGATCCGAAGACAACTGATAAGGAAGACCTGATCGATATGGAAGAGCCTAACCTGATTAATGGCCTGGGAGATTTTTCCGACACAAAGATGACTGCATTTGTGAAGGCCATGAAGCCGAGTCAAGCGACAAAATGAACACAGCAACCGCCGAAAACAAGAATCCCTTTCCGGGACTGAGGCCGTTCCGGGAAGATGAGGAGTACTTGTTCTTTGGCCGGGAAAGTCAGGTTGATGCCATGGTCGATAAGCTGGCGGCCAATCACTTCCTGGCAGTAATCGGCACCTCAGGCAGCGGCAAGTCTTCTTTGGTCAATTGCGGATTACGTCCGGCCTTGCACGGCGGATTGATGACCCGCGCCGGCACGTCCTGGCGTATGGCCCAATTTCGGCCCGGCAACGATCCAATGCGAGCGCTGGCCCGAGCGCTGGCCGAGGACGGAGTTTTGTTCAGAGGCTATCAGGCCGCAGGTTTGACGCTGGCCGAGATCGTTGACACTACGTTGCGGATGAGCAAGCTGGGCCTGATTGATATCTACGAGCAGGCGAACCTGGGGGAGGATGTCAATTTGCTGGTGGTGGTGGACCAGTTTGAAGAACTGTTTCGCTACTCTCAACCGGCAGCCGGCCAGCAACAGAACGTAACTGGCGTCATTGAAGAAGCCACCGCTTTTGTGAATTTGCTGCTGGCAGCAAAGGAGCAAACGAACTATCCCATCTACATCGTCCTGACCATGCGTTCCGACTTTCTCGGCGACTGCACCCAGTTCTCCGGCTTGGCCGAGGCCATCAACGCCGGACAATATTTGGTGCCGCGGATGACTCGAGATGAACGCCGCGCGGCCATCAGTGGTCCTGTCGGAGTCGGCGGTGCTGAGATTTCTCCGGTGTTACTGACGCGCCTGGTTAACGACGTGGGTGACAACCCAGACCAACTCTCGATCCTGCAACACGCCCTAAACCGCACGTGGGCCCGGTGGGAAGGTTCGGAAGACAACGGGCCGCTGGACCTGCCGCATTACCAGTCAATAGGCACGATGGCCCATGCGCTGGATCAGCATGCGGAGAAGGCCTACGCCGAACTAACTACTGCGCGTCAGCGCCATATCTGCGAGAAGCTGTTTAAGGCGCTGACCGACAAGGCGACTGATCCGCGCGGCGTCCGGCGCCCGACCAGGCTGGACACCTTGTGTGCCCTGGCCGAAGCGACGCCCGCCGAAATCACTCAAGTGATCGATGTGTTCCGCAAGCCAAGTCGTTCGTTTCTAATGCCCCCGGCCGACGATGCGCTCGAGGCAAGAACCATGATCGACATTTCGCATGAAAGCTTGATGCGGGTGTGGGAACGATTAAAGAGTTGGGCCGATCAGGAAGCGCAGTCAGCTCACATGTACTGGCGCTTGGCGGAAACTGCGGTATTACATGACAAAGGCAAAGCCGGGCTGTGGGACGATCCTGATCTGCAAGGAGCGATCGACTGGCAAGAAAATAACCGGCCCAACAAAGATTGGGCACAGCGCTATGACCCCGGCTTCGATGGAGCAATGGCCTTTCTGCAAAAAAGCAAAGAGGCACGCGACACCGAGGTCGCCGAGATTCAGTTCAGCCACAAGATGCGCACTGTGCGCAACGTGATCATCGGGTTCGTCCTGATCTTATTGTTGGTAGACCCGCTCAAACTCAATCCAACGGCACCAGTTACTTATAAAGTTACAGACGACGTCAGAGAAAAGCTACGACAAGCCAATATTTTGGCATTTCCGGAAGATATCACTGACAAGCTTATCGGTGAGAGGGAGGGCTACTTTCAGGGCTCCTTTAGAAGCCCAATAAAGGCGGTGGACAACGCGTTGGCCGGAGTGCAAAACCAAGAACACCTTGCGGCGGTATTAGGACACAGCCTTGTGAGGATACCTGAGGTGCAGGTCCTTAGTTCGCTCAATGAGCCCTTGCCTCCGAAAAGTCAAACGTACACGACGTGGGCGTCCTGGAATAAGGATGTTGAGCTTTTGAAGGAAGCGGGCCTTGCGATCGTGCCGCCACCCGAGTCTGCATACACTTGGCGAAGCGAGTCCCTTTACGTCGTACCGGATAGTGTCAAAGTAGCAGCAGGTAACCAGACTGGGTTGATAGCGATTGCCTTGAAAACTCGCTGGAGAGAATCACTATTAAAACGACCGCAGGAACTGGCGCTGGTAGCAGAGACATTTCGTCTTCTTCTGCATTTGTTTTTATACCTTGGCCTTCTATTCGCCGTTGGAGGCATCTATCGCAGGTTTGCGTTTGGCGCTGTCGGCGGCGCTGGGGAATCGGCGTTGGCAGCAAGTCCTTCGTGGATTCGTTGGCGCAAATTCCTGGTTCATGTTCATAGATTTCAGCATCGGTTTCAGTCGCCGCGATCAAAGTTTGTCGTTTCCGTCAGCTTACTACTTGCCGGATTGGCCTTCTTCTATTTTGGATTGTTGAGTTTTGTTCACTTCCCAGCGTCGGTGCAGCGACATGGGGTGCCAATTGGCCTGATTCTGATCCTGCTGGTGCCAACCGACGGGATTCTGAAGGGATCCTGGGCGTCCCGTTTCAAAATAGCGCAGGGCACGCTGTTACAGGTTGCCGGTCTTTATGAGCTGGCAGGAATTTTTTTCCTTTTCTATTCGACTGAGGATTGGGGACCCGGCTTGCTGCTAATTCAAAGTCGCTGGGTCTTGGCCCTTGTGGGAATTGGTCTCATTCTTCTGGGAAAGAGGAAATGCGAACTGACGGCTGAAGAATCGCTCGCACTTCAGCCCAATCGGGCGCCGGTGCTTTATCTTCAATCGTTCGAAAGCGACAAGCAAAATCGAAAAGAGACGTGGGTCGCGTGGATAAGACGTTTCCTGTGGCCAGATGACGAGCAACTCCTCCGCCCCATTTTTGAAGTGATGGGACCGTTTGCCAGCTTCGGATGCAGCGAGGAACCAGCGCAATCAGTATCTCTCGACGCCGCCAGCACAATCACTAACGACCTACAGACAACCGAGCTCATGCGACGATCGGCACTCGTGATCCTGCAAATCGATAATCGGCTAACAGAGGGCTTTCTCTCGCAGATAAGAAAGACCCTCCAGACCCTCAGGCCCAACCAGGTGCTGGTGTACTTTTCCCTGAAGATAGAGGCGCCAAAGTTGAATGACGCGTATCAGAAATTCGTCAGCCGGACTCGAGACTTCTTTCCAGCTGTATTGCCTTCCTCCATCGATTCGAATCGCTTTATTGCCTTCGACGACGAATGGCAGCCGTTCCTTTGCGGATCGTTGACCCTGTCAAGATTCTCGTGGGGAAGACTCATGCCGCTGCTGGGCCACAGACTGGAGGCGGCGCGGAAGAGCCGGGCGATCGCTCGGGCGATACGGCCTTTCTTTGAACGCCGGAATCTGGTGGATCCACAAAAAAAGCTATACGGAGACCGCGCCATCGGCGTGTCGGCTTTTGTCTTATTTAATTTGGGGCTTCCGGCTGGAGTGATGATGTTGAGAAACTTCTGGATCATGCGTCGCAGGTGGGTAGCACCCATTGCCTTGCTCGCGCCACCCGTCGGGATCGTCGTGAGTTATTTGGTTGGATTTGTTTTGTTGGGCATTTTTCGCGACCGGGGTCTCGTGCTGGAGAGTTTGGCTTTTGTGACTGTAGTTATCATCGGCTCTCCCATCACGACCTACTGGCTCTGGCGACGGTTAAGTGGGCGCGAGATACGGCAACACATTGCCTTTGGCGGGGAAACCCAACCCCTTTGGAAAGTCATACTGGTGTTACTTCTAACCGGTGGCTGGATGTTAGGGCTCTTCTTCCTTTTTTTGATCGGTCTTTCCGGTCTTTAGGAAACGTGCGGCATCACCAGCAATGTGGCTCGTCGCTCTCGCCCTCAAGTTTTTCCACGCGAGTTTGACTTGTGCCCACCTTTCGCTTAGAAAACATCTAACAAATCCAACAACGGAATCGAGGGGCTATCCGAATGAAGAAGCGAATCCATGCAATCGTTTCGTTCGCGGCGGTACTTAGTTTCGCACTCGCGTGCACAACCACCACGACCAACGTGAACACAAACTCCGGCGCAGTTACCAGCTCAGTTCCGGCTGAGTTGAAGTCCGCGTTCGACTCAATCACCGCAAATGACATCATGCAGCACACGAAGGTGCTGGCAACGGATGAATACGAAGGGCGAGGTCCAGGAACAAAGGGTGAAGAACTCACCGTAAAGTATTTAACCGATCAGTATCAGCGCATAGGGTTGAAGCCCGGGAATCCGGATGGCACTTATGTTCAGAAGGTTCCGCTCGTTGGATTTACCGGCGCGGCAACAGCTTCATTCACAGTCGGCAGCAAGCAGATGAACCTGACATTCCCCCAAGACTACGTTGCGGTTTCACGACGATTCGTTCCTGAATCTAAAGTTGAAAATTCCGACATGGTCTTCGTTGGTTACGGCGTAGTGGCGCCGGAGTATGGGTGGGACGACTACAAAGGTTTGGACGTGCGAGGCAAGACGATCGTGATGCTGATCAATGATCCTCAAGTTCCTGACTCTGCCGACGCAAAAAAGCTGGACGACAAAATGTTCAAGGGCAAGGCAATGACGTATTACGGCCGTTGGACCTACAAATATGAAATTGCAGCGCAGAAGGGCGCCGCGGCCGCTGTGATCATTCATGAGACAGAGCCCGCTGGTTATCCTTATGAAGTTGTCTCTGGAAGTTGGTCTCGTGAGAACTTCGATATTCAGAAGCCCGACAAGAACATGGGGCGTGCCGCGGTTGAATCATGGATCACGACCGACCGCGCCAAAGAGTTGTTTACCGCCAGTGGTCAGGATTTCGACGCGCTGAAAAAGGCCGCGCTCTCGAAAGACTTCAAGCCCGTTGCACTAAATGCAAAGGCTAACATGACGGTTAAAAACACACTTCGTGAAATCAATTCGAATAACGTCATCGGAAAGCTTGATGGTTCGGATCCTACGCTGAAGAACGAATACGTCGTCTACACCGCACACTGGGATCATCTCGGACGCGATCCGAAACTAACTGGCGATCAGATTTTCAATGGAGCGCTGGATAACGCCTCAGGCACTGCCGCTTTGATTGAAATCGCTGAAGCATTCACGAAACTCGCCACACCTCCGAAACGATCAATTCTGTTTCTTGCAGTTACGGCCGAAGAGAAAGGTTTACTCGGTGCAAAGTATTACGCTGAGAATCCTCTGTATCCGCTGAACAAAACGCTCGCAAACATCAACATGGATGGCGTTAATCAGTGGGGCAGGACCACCGACATCACGATGGTCGGTGACGACAACAGCACCTTGATTGACCTCCTGCGTGAAGCTGCGACTGTGCAGCGTCGAGCAGTAAATCCTGATCCTGAGTCAGAGAAAGGGTTTTATTACCGCTCGGATCATTTTGAGTTTGCGAAACAAGGGGTTCCGGCTCTCTACACTGATTCCGGAGTTAACTACGAAGGCAAAGATTCGGCGTTCAGCAAACAAAAGCGCGACGAATACACAACCAAGGACTACCACAAAGTCTCCGACGAGATTAAACCTGACTGGGATCTCACGGGAGCAGTTGACGACGCGCAGTTACTGACGATGATTGGATATCGAGTGGCGCAAGGCGACAAGTATCCGGAATGGAAAGCAGGATCAGAGTTCAAAGCGCAGCGTGACGAGACGATGAGGGGCACTGGATCGAGTGGCCCATCAATGCCGTAAACAACTCGGCAATGACCACTGAAACGAAGCAAACGGTCTATGAAGCGGCGGGTGGTTTTGATGGACTGCTGAAGTTGGCCCACGCCTGGCACACACGAGTGCTCGAGGACGAAGTTGTAAGCCATGCGTTCAGCCACGGATACCACCCGCAACACACAGAGCGCCTTGCCGCGTACTGGGCGGAGGCGCTAGGTGGACCATCAACGTACTCCAACCGTTACGGTGATGAGTCGTCCGTCGTGCGGATTCACAGCGGCAATGGGCCGCACGAGGAGATGGACCAGCGCGCGATCGCCTGTTTCGATCAGGCGTTGCAAGATGTCGGCCTTGACACCGACGAGCGGCTCAGACACGTGCTGCACAATTACTTCGCGTGGGCAACTACGACCACGATGTCTCGTTACCACAATTCAGCGGATGACGTGCCGCACGGTTTGCACATCCCGAAGTGGTCCTGGAATGGACTGATTACTGATTAAAGCCGCGAAGTAAATGTTGGATCAAGCAGACTTCTCTGACGCGATTCCAGTTAGTGTTACGGAACACACCACCAAACACTTAGGTAGAAGGGAGACCGTCTCTTCATGGAAAACAGAATTGAAGCACCCGTTGCCAAAGCGCAACTGCTGATCCGCAAGCCGGTCGCACAGGTGTTCGAAGCATTACTCGATCCTGCGATTACATCTCGCTTCTGGTTCTCAAAAGGTAGCGGCCGGCTTGAGGCCGGCAAGCGAATCAGGTGGGACTGGGAGATGTATGGCGTTCACACTGAGGTTGATGTGAAGGCCATTGAAACGAATAAGCGCATTCTCATCGAATGGAACGGCCCGGAAAATCCGAGCTTAGTGGAGTGGTCATTCGAAGATACGGGTAATAACACTACCTTCGTCGTCGTGAAGAACTCGGGTTTCAAGGGAGACGACAATGAAGTTGTGGCCGCGGCTATTGATTCAACTGGGGGCTTTACGTTCCTGATTGCGGCTTTGAAAGTATTTCTCGAGCACGGAATCGAACCAAATTTCGTCGTCGACCACGCCCCCGATGCGCTCGTCAAAGGATGGACGTCACATCGAGCTGCGGGATCCGGATAGGGCCAGATTTCAGCTTGACATTTGGACTTCATTACCTTTAGTAAAGACTTAGGATTGATGGCTTTCGGCTGTTAATAACTTTCGACTGTCCTCCTCTCCGCGTTTGGTCCGATTTGTACATCCAGAGCGGTCGAACCGCTGGCCTTTTCGTTCCTAATGAAGTCTGAATTGATCCCCCATTTCTTCTCGTGCGTTCGCGCGGCGACCTCTCGCGGCATCATTCCCGCACTCATTCTTTTCTCAGTTTTGTTTTTCGCGGGCTCCGCTTACGGCCAATCCGCGCCTGGATTTCAAGCGCCGGACAAACCAAAAGTGAAGGACGATACGCCAGCCGCCGTAAAAGCTGCTCGCGGCGAAGTTCCCTTCAACCGGATGTACGGACATTTGAAACTCGGCGCCAAGACCAAACGACTTGGTCTGTTGAGCCTCAGTGAGCAGGAGAAGAAGGACCAAAAGTTATTACGGATCGGAGTTGTGCGGTCGCTGGAAAAGCCGCTGGATCCTCTTTCGGACAGCGAGCTTTATACGGTTACCGAAGGATACATTCGCATTGCCGGCATCGTTTCTGAGGGAGCTGTCGGGGTCCGAGTGCAGTTCAAAGACATGTCGTTGCCGCCAGGTGCGAGAGTCTTTGTTTACTCGTTGAGCAATCCAAATCAATTCCATGGTCCGTACGAAGGGCGTGGTCCGTCGGGAGATGGCACGTTCTGGACGCCAGCCGTGAGTGGCGACACCGCGGTAATCGAATACTTCACGCCCACGAAAAGCGACTCAGGAAAAACTCCATTCAGTGTCCTATCGATTGCGCACGCCTACAAAGATTTGTCTGTCGATAAGGCGGGCTCATGCGAGATTGACGTAACCTCCGAGTGGCAAACGGTTGCGAAATCAGTTGGCAAAATTGACTTCGTCAGCGGAAATTCTCAGTTCACATGCACGGGCACACTCCTGAACAATCTGGCGAATGATCAAACGCCGTATTTTCTCACGGCAAACCACTGCATCAACACTCAGGCAGAAGCTGAATCGGTCATTGTTTACTGGAACTACAACACAGGCGACGACCCTCCTGGCGGCACACCAACGACAAGCGGCGCGAATCTCCTGGCTACAGGCGAAGTCGAGTGATTTTTCGCTTCTGCGTTTGACGGGCTCGCTGCCTGGCGGTCTTTTTTTTTCGGGCTGGGATAGCTCGCCGTTCACGAGTACCGCCGGCGGCGCGGGCATTCACCATCCAGATGGATCCCATAAACGCATCTCCTTCGGTACCGCGCGGCAACCTGTCTCCGGCAATTGTCAGGGGACGCAATGCTTGCGCGTTGACTGGAGTACCGGCGTCACAGAACCTGGCTCATCTGGTTCCGGAATTTGGATCGGCAGCCCATCCGATCCCAATGGACCGAGGTTAATCGGAAACCTGATAGGAGGCGCATCCGCATGTGGCGCGTCTCCCTCAAACATGTGGGACGTCTATGGCCGGTTCAGCGTCAGCTATCCAAGTATCTCCAACTTTTTAGACGGCTCAGCCTGTGTTGCTTCGCTCAGTCCAACCAGCCAGAATTTCACGAGTTCCGGCGGCAACGGCAGTTTCAACGTAAACGCATCGGGAAGCTGCAACTGGACCGCCGTGCCGAGCCATAGCTTCGTCACGATAACCTCCGGCTCCGACGGTTTGGGAAATGGGACCGTAAACTTTTCCGTCGCCGCGAATAGTGGACCACAGCGAACGGCCTCAATCGTTGTCAGCGGACAGGTTTTCAACATCACTCAGGGTGGGATGCCGCGGACTCTTACGGTTGCATCGTCCAACCCGAGTAGCGGGGTTTCGATTGGGGTGACTCCAACCGACAACAATGGGTTGTCTAACGGCACCACACAGTTCACGCGCACTTATGATCAGGGCACTACGGTCGTCCTGAATGCACCAGGCGGTTTACCAGGCGATCTCATCTTTGTTAAGTGGCTGAGGGATGGGTCGGATTTTTCGACGTCACCTGTAGCGGTCATTACCATGAACGTCGATAACACGTTGACCGCGGTGTATGGACCAACGCCCAAGTTCACGTTAACGGTCGCATCAACGAATCCGAGTTCCGGTGTTCCGATCACGATTAGTCCGAATGACGAGGAGGGTAACGGCAACGGTACTACTCAATTCACACGATCCTACAAACACTTCACGACGGTTACCCTGACAGCGCCCATTAGTGGCGGTGGTAACAGCTATTTTCAAAAGTGGCAACGAAACGGCTTCGATCTAACGTTTGCCAGAAACACGACGGTGAACATGGGCAGCGATCACACAATGACTGCTGTCTACGTCACGGTCGCCCCGCAACCAACGCCGACTCCACCACAGCCTCCGAGTGGTCCCGGACAAGCCGTTGGTTATCAAATCAATCCAACTCACACCGGATCGCAGTCTGATGCGGTGACTCCGCCATTGACGCAGCGTTGGTCGCGGGATCTTGGTAGCGCAACTTCGTATCCTCTAATCGCTGGCGGCAAGGTCTTCGTTGCGGCAGGAGACAGTCTTTACGCCCTTAACGGCTCAACTGGTGCGAATGTCTGGGGACCGATCGTAATCGGCGGTGATCCCGCTATTGCGTACGAATCGGGCCGCGTCTTTGCGCTCAACCGCGACGGCCTACTTCGCGGGTTTGATGCAACGACCGGAAGTCAGGTGTGGTCGCGACAGCTTCAGGGTCAATCGTTCTCATCGGCGCCAACCGCGACGGGAGGAACCGTCTACATTAATAGTTTTTCAACTCTCTACGCTGTGTCCACGCAAGACGGTAACGTGAAATGGAGCACGCCGTTTATAGGTACTGGCAACAGTTCACCGGCCGTGACAACGACCGCCGTTTACATTACGAGCTCATGCGAGGCGACTGCTTTATCACCATCTACAGGCAGCATAATCTGGCGTGCGACCTCATCATGCGGTGGCTCATTTGGAAAAACACCGGTTTTCTACAATACTCGTGTTTACATACGCGATAACGACATCGGAAACGTCGCCCTTGACGCAGCAACGGGGATTCCCGTCGCGGAGGTTCCGTCAGGGGCACCTCCCGCATTTCAGGGATCTACCGGTTTCTTTCTCACCTTCACATCCACGTTGGAGGCGAGAGACATTTTCTCGGGAACAGTAAAATGGTCATTCACAGGCGACGGAACTCTTGGCTCAGCTCCGATCGTCGTGAACGGCACAGTCTATATTGGTTCGGGGAGCGGAAAGTTGTACGCACTCGATGAGGGCACGGGAGCGAATGTTTGGACCGGCAACGTAGGGACACCAGTGACACGTTCTAACCTCGGCAATTTCATAAGTCCGCTCACGGGACTCGGCGCTGGTGAAGGCTTGATCGTCGTACCGGCTTCCAACTTAGTCGTCGCCTTCGAGGCAGCCGCCGTTACCACGCCCCCGGTAATCTATGCGGAAGATGGTACCAACAATGCCGCAGCGCTTGATTCGGTCACCTTTGTAAGAGGAACATTCCGGAAATCTAATCCAAACAACTTAAGTAGCGATCATCGTACGCGGATCATCCTTTTGACTTCCAACCTTGGATTGTCGCAAGCCGATCTCAGCGACCCGTCAGTACTAGTTGTCGAACTCGCAGGGTTTAATTTGCCGGTTGAAAATGTTGGCCCAGCCTTGATTCCCGGCCTCAACAGTTCGTACATCGTCGTCAGGCTTCCAGATAACGTGCCTACCGGACTTCAGGAGCTGAGGGTCAAACTTCGCGGTGTCGCCAGCGACGCCAGGCTGCTAAACATTTCGCCGTAACAGTCCGAAAGACCGAAACGGATTCGTCGCCAAACTCATATCTGTCAGAGGCCTCGCGATTGCGCCGGATCCTTGTGATTTATCTGAAACTACCGATTCTCATTGGTTTGATGGGCTAACTCTATGAAAAACAAATACCCTGGCGACCGAACACTAGATATTCAGCAGGCGCGCGCAGCCGCCTCGCGTTACAAAGAACGAGGCTTGACGGAAAGTCCCGCCGCAATGGGAGGTTTCGAAGCTGTCATTGAAGATGCTCCCGAGGATGACCGGAAAAAGCACCTCAAAGAAACACTCACGCAGGAACGCGCGAAGGCAACGGTCACCGAAGCAGAATCGCGCGGTGCACCACGCAGCGCGGCCGAAACGCTAGCCAGCCTCGCTCAGGAGCGCATTATCGGCTCGAACGACATGCGCGACATTAACTTTCTGGAAGTAGCAGTTGCTATCGCTCGTGCTGTTTGCCGAATTCGAATCGGGGGCGGTGCCGGGAGCGGAGTACTTGTTGGTCCACGATTATTAATGACCAATAACCACGTGCTGCATTCTCCCGATGACGCTATGGCAGCCGAGGCTCAATTTGATTATCAGGAAAATATTTCCGGAGAACTGCTGCCGGTGCAGGCATACCGGCTCGATCCAAAACACTTTTTCTTCACCGACAAGGTGCTCGATTTTACGATTGTCGGGATTGCCGAAAAGTCCGCAAAGGGGCAGCCAATCGACCGATATCCGTGGATGAAGTTTATTCCGACAGTCGGCAAGACTGAAAAGGGGGATCCACTCAACATCATTCAACATCCTCGCGGCGGACTGAAGCAGATCGCTTTGCGTAACAATGAGGTCATTGAAATCCCGACGGGGAAACCAGATTTCTTGTACTACACAACCGATACTGAACCTGGCTCCTCAGGTTCTCCCTGCTTTAACGATCAGTGGGAATTGATCGGACTCCACCACTCGGGTGTCCCGCGAATGGATGGCGAGAAGATACTGAAAAAGGATGGAACTCCGTGGATCGAAGGTCAGGACGATCCGGCACTAATCGACTGGATAGCCAATGAAGGTGCGCGTGTTTCCGCTATCGTCAACGCGTTGGAGTCAGCAGCACTCGACCCGGGACCACGGGACGTTATCGAGGCCGCACTCGGCGCTCCGCCGCCAAATCCCGTTGAACTCGCACGCACAACGATTCCAACACAAACTCAAACGGTGTCACCTGGGAAAAACGCTGATGGAGGTATCGCCGTGTCGAACGCTGGATCCGTTTCCTTCTCGCTTCCGCTAACAATCACAGTTTCGCTCGGCGATTCAATAGCGGCAAAGGTCGCCACGGCGCCGGCCCAAGTTATCGAATCGCCGAAGGTCGACACCACTGCCGTGGTTGAAGACGTGGCAGTTGAAAAGTTGGTCGTCGATCCTGACTGGAGCACTCGAACAGGATACGATAAAGACTTTCTCGACATAAGAGTGCCGCTGCCAAAACTGTCTGACGAGATAAAGGCAAATTCAGCTGAAGTCCCGGCCCAGTTTCGCGTGAATGGGGACAAGCATGTTCTCGCATATCACCATTATTCGCTGGTTATGAATCGTAAACGCCGGTTCGCGTGGTACAGCGCCGCCAATATCGATGGCAAGCGACGACCCACACTGCCAAAGCGGAGTAATGACCAGTGGAGTATCGATCCGCGTATCGACAGTCCGGATGCGCCAACGGTTCAATGCGGCGAAGATCTCTACTCCGCCGCCAAGACAGACCGCGGCCATCTCACTCGTTATCTCGACGTGGCCTGGGGAACCAAGGCTGAGGCGCTTAAAGCCCTGGCCGACACGTTCCACTTCACCAACTGCTGCTTGCAGTTGTCGAACTTCAATCAAACCACGGCGCGTTGGCAGGGGATCGAACAGTTTCTGCTTGAGCGAAAAGCAAAGAAAGACAAAATTCGAATCAGCGTATTTACCGGACCGATCTTCAAGTCGTCAGATCCGAAGTATAAGAACAAGGAGATGGAGAAGCCGGTTCGCATACCACTGGATTTCTGGAAAGTATGTGCGCTCATTCGTGAAGACGGCACGCTTTCCGCCACGGCTTTCATTCTAAGCCAGGACGACATTACTGCACTTCCCGGGTTTGAAGCATTTCTCGACGTTACGGAAGTGCAGACGACGATTCATGAAGTTGAAAAGCGTACGGGTCTAACGTTTCCAGTGCTGCGCGACAACGACCATCTCGCGGCCGGTGGCGACCTCGGAACACTTGAAATCGAAGGTCAGAAGGTTATTCCGCTTACGTCTTTAGACGACATCGTAGTGTGAGCAGTAGTCAAACGGCATGTTCCTTGCTCTATCGTGATTTCGACCCGTTTTTACGGGGAGTTTAGACCGGAATTGCTCGCGTGAGATAACGAGAGTCAGATGTTTCCGGCATCACGAGGACAAGATGAATTGCCAAAGCTGCAACACGAAAATCGATTACCGCTTCTTTATCGAACTGCACGGTGTGTGGCGGTGCAGTTGAACCTCAGACGGATCCCAATCGGAACTGCTTCCTCAGTTTCAACCGATCGAGCCGGTTCAAAAGCGTCTCACCTGGACAGGACGTTTGGTCAATCTCGGCTACCTGCTGGTGAGTTCCGCAGCAGGGCTGATGATCGGACGGTCGCCATCTTGGGCGGCGGCGTACTGATCATCAGGGTTCTGGATGTACCTATGGGATGTGGAACTGGATCGCATGATCGGGTTGTGGCTGCTCATTGTTGGTGCATTTCTCGGAACAACGGCAGGCAGCGCGTTTGCCGTGAAGCGTCCACTGTGCAAAACTCCCGTGGATTGACACGCGCTTCAAACGTATGTTTCTTTTTCCCGACATGACTGCAAAACACCTGACAATGCAGGAGCTCGAAGCAGCATTGGACCACCTGCGCGAGGCTCCGAAAGACAACGGCATGGTCCAATTGATCGTGCGCCGTCCGCGAACGGATGATCGTGAAGTGCTCGAACAGGCGGAGCTCGATCCGATTAAAGGTTTGATTGGCGACAGTTGGTGCTTCCGGCCGAGTTCAAAAACTCCCGACCACTCACCACATCCCGAGATGCAGATCAATATCATGAACTCGCGCGTCACAGCATTAGTCGCGCAAGAGAAAGATCGTTGGCCACTCGCAGGAGATCAACTTTACATTGATATGGATCTCAGCAAGGAGAACCTTCCGGGAGGAACGCAGATCGCGATCGGTACGGCCGTTCTCGAAGTTAGTCCCCTGCCGCACACTGGTTGCCATAAGTTTGTTGATCGATTCGGAATTGATGCGATGAAGTTCGTCAATTCTCCAGTCGGAAAAGAACTCTGTCTGCGAGGAATCAACGCGCGCGTGATCAAGGGCGGCGTGATTCGCGTCGGAGAAACCGCCCGCAAGATCTCAAACACAGATCAAAATAAAGAACTCGCATATCAAATACAGGAACAGGTGCAGTAGCTTAGGAGGTTCTAGGCTTTTTGTTCCCTCCAGCTTGTGCACCTGTCCTGCCTGCTGCCCTGCTACGCAGCAAACGTCAAACTTAAGCAGCCCCTAAGCAGCCCATTGCCGCGAGTAACGCTTCGCGCCGAATTCCTCAACCATCTTCTGATTGAACGCCGGTAGATCGGCGGGTTTCCGACTCGTCACCAGTCCATGATCGACTACGACTTCGCGATCGACCCATTCCGCTCCGGCATTCATCAAATCAGTCCTCAACGAAGGCCATGACGTGATCCGGCGTCCTTTAACCATCTCCGTTTCAATCAACGTCCAGAGTGCGTGGCAGATCGCAGCTACTGGTTTTCGCGCCGCGAAAAAGCCGTCTACAAATTCAACCGCTCGCGTCAACATTCTTAACTGATCCGGATTTCTCACGCCGCCCGGCAATAACAATGCGTCGTAATCATCAGAACGCGCCCGCTTCAGGGGCATATCAACATCAAATAGGTCTGCCTTCTCGTCGTGATTCCATCCTTGCACTTGTTCCTCGGCAGGCGACACGATTTCAACCTTCGCGCCGGCCGCTTCCAACGCTTTCCTGGGCTCCGTCAGTTCCACCTGCTCAAAACCATCGGCCACCAGGATCGCCACTTTCTTACCTGCAAGACTCTTCTCCATAGGCGTTCCTCCTTGCTCTCCCCAAACTTCTCCATCCGCTCGGCTCTCTCCTCCGGAGTAACTCGAATCCGTGATGGCACAATAGCTTAACGCAATAGGGATGCCGCCGTGTCGAAGGTCACGCGACCCTATGTAATCCAGCGTACAAAGGTTTTAGAACAGGTTTGAGGCTTCAATAAACGTAACGAACTCCGACAGCAGTGTTCGGACTCGCTACTCTCGGCAGTGAGCTAAACGACTTTTGCCTTCCATTTACCACGGCGAAACACGAGCGCACTCGCGACGGCCAGCGTCGAAAACGCTATCATAATCGCGAAAAACACTCCTCGCGGCCCCATGCCGAAAACCACGCTCAGCACGTAAGCCAGTGGTATTTCCCAGAGCCAGAACACAAAAAGGTTGAGGATTGTTGGCGTCCACGTGTCGCCCGCCCCGTTGAACGACTGACCGAGCACCATCCCATACGCATAGAAGACAAAACCATACGCCACGATGCGCAGACAGTCGATACCATACTGGGCAACGTCGGGCGCCGGGTTGTATATGGCGATGATCTGCGGTGCGAACAGTACGAAAACAAGCCCGACACTACCAAGGAAGATCATGTTGTAGAAACCTGCCAGCCAAACTGCACGTTCCGCGCGTTCGGGATTCTTCGCGCCCAGTGCCTGGCCGACCATGGTCGCGGCCGCGTTAGCCATTCCCCACGACGGCAACAGCGCGAACAGGATCACTCGAATACCAATCGTATAACCGGCGACGGCATTGCTGCCAAAGCTCGAGATGATCCGAACCAGACCGATCCAGCTCGCCATGCCGATGAAGACTTGAAACGTACCAGTTGCGGAAAGACGGATGAGCCGCCCCATGATCGCCGGCTCGAGGCGAAGATGTTCTCGCCGAATATTAATTCGCCCACCGCCACGAAACAGGCGGGTCAGTGCGATGAGTGCACCAGTGCCGCGTCCGATGTTGGTCGCGATTGCAGCGCCTACGATGCCCAGTTTTGGAAACGGTCCGAGGCCGAAGATCAGACACGGGCCGAGGATGATGTTGATCCAATTGGCTATCCACAACGTGCGCATCGCAATCGCGGCATCGCCCGCGCCTCGAAAGACGGCATTCACCATGAAAAGAGTTACGACCGTGAAATTGCACGCGAGCATGACGCGCGTGAACGCAACGCCGTGCTCGATCACCCACGGTGAGCCACCCATCCAGGCGAGCAACTGGGACGAAAACGGCGTCGCTACAATCGCGATGAGGACTGAAACGATCAGCGCGAGAGCGATTGCCTGCACGGCTGCGCGAGCAGCGCCATCGGGGTTCTGCTCTCCTATGCGACGCGCAATCATCGCCGTTGCGCCGATGCTCAAGCCAATGGCGATTGCGTAGATTATTGTTAGAAGAGATTCGGTGAGTCCGACCGTCGCCGCCGCATCAGTTCCAAGACGCGAAACCCAGTAAATGTCGACGACGGCGAAGACACTTTCCATGAGCATCTCCAGGACCATAGGAATGGCGAGCAGGAGAATTGCGCGTCCGATCGGACCGGTCGTGTAGCTGCGATGCGAGCCTCGTATTGATTCTTTGATATCGGCCCACAGGCTTTGCGAGACTTCCGGTGCGACGGTGAGTTCGTTCGCTGAGTCAGTCATGAGGTCTGCTTACGGATTTAATGCGATTTAGGTTCTGCCGAAGTCGTCTTCGAGACGCACGATGTCGTCTTCGCCGAGATAATTACCTCGTTGGACTTCGATGAAAATAAGATCTTTGTCGCCCGGGTTTTCAACGCGGTGCGCGGAGCCGATTGGAATATCGATCGCTTCGCCGGTCGCGACTGTTATTTCGCGCCCATCGAGTGTGACGCGAGCAGTACCCTCGACCACAAACCAGTGTTCGGCGCGTTGTGAGTGTTTTTGGTAACTCAGTCTCTTCCCGGGCAACACTTCGATACGCTTAACTTTGAACGTACTTGCTTCTTCGAGCACCGTGTAGCTGCCCCACGGTCTGCTGTCGAATTCTCTCACTTGGTTGATCCCCTCTGCGCGGCAACCTAACACAAAAACGTCCACGGATCACGCAGATCCGTGGACGAAGTTTTCGTCGCTGTTACGGTTTAGTTTACGAACCCGGTCTCAACGTCAGGAACGTCACTGCGTTTCGTCTCTTAACGAGAAGGAGCGCAGGACGCGAGCCGGACTGCTGAATCGCGGTAGTAAAGTCAGGGACATTACGCACCGGACGACGATTGACTTCCTGAATCAGATCGCCTTGTCGGATTCCAGCACTGGCTGCGGTACCGTTCGGGTCGACACGCGTCACCAGCAATCCCTGATCGTTCTCATCGAGACCGTAGCGGCTCGCATTGTCCGCAGTGAACACTTGCAACGTTAGACCATACCGGCTGTTACCGGTGCCGCCTTCGTTGCTACTCGTCTGTTCGCTTTCGCGAGGTCGATCCGGCAACTCTGCGAGCGCCACCGAAACGCGCTGGTCCTGGCCATTGCGCTGCACCGTCACAGTCGTGTTTGTCCCTGGCGCCAGGGCCGCCACCGTGTTTCGCAGACTGTTCGGATCATTTACCGGCGTGTTGTTGACGGCAGTGATCACGTCACCACGTCTGATACCAGCTTTATCAGCCGGACCATTTGCGGTCACGTTCGTCACGATCGCGCCACGCGCCGAAGAAAGATTCATGCTGGCAGCAAGGTCCGCATCGACCGGTTGAATCGTCACACCGAGCATGCCGCGGCTGACCCTGCCGTTCTTCATCAACTGATCCATCACGGCTTTCGCCATGTTCGACGGAATCGCGAAACCGATTCCGATGTTGCCACCTGACGGCGACAGAATCTGCGAGTTGATACCGATCAGTTCACCGTTGGTATTGACGAGCGCACCGCCGGAGTTGCCACGGTTGATCGACGCGTCAGTCTGAATGAAGTCTTCAAAACTTCCGTCGCTCAATCCAGTCGCGCGTCCTTTGGCGCTGACGATTCCGGACGTAACGGTCTGTCCGATTCCCAACGGGTTACCAAGGGCCAACACGATGTCGCCCACGCGCACCTGGTCTGAATTTCCAACCGTCACCGTCGGCAAGCCCGCCGCCTCAATCTTCAGCACTGCGAGGTCGCTCGGCGGATCCGAGCCAACCAGTCTGGCCGAAAATGTACGATTATCGGTAAGTTCAACTTTAATATCAGTGGATCCATCAACAACGTGATGGTTAGTCAGAATGTAACCGTTCGGATTCACAATGACGCCCGAGCCGACGCCTTGCACTGGGCGCGGACTCTGTTGTGGCATGCGATCACCGAAAAACTCACGGAATCTCGGGTCGTCCATAAAAGGAAACTGCTGCGCCGGGCGAGACCGCTCCGTCGACCTGATCGTCACAACGGCGGGCGAGACTCGACTCACCAGATCTGCATACGAATTCTGTAAACCCGCCGGCGCTGAAGTTGAAACGGCCGGCTGGGAAGGCTGGTCCGGAGCAAAACTCATCATCCGGTTCTGCCCGCTGCACGCGGTAAACGAAAAAACAATCAGAACCAGACTCAAAAAAATGTTTACGTGCGAATTCACTCCTCTCAAACGTCCCATGCTATTCATCTTCTCTCTCTTTCTCGAATACAAGTTATCAGTAAAACATGCGGCCACACGTTGCAAGACTACCGCAACACGTAAGCCGCTCCGACCCACCGCCGGCGAAAACTCATATTCTCTCGAAGAGGTTTTGAAGCCGTGGGTGAGACCAGTTAATACGTTCCTTGGATTCCGTGAAGGCTCGTTCGGTTTACTGATGTGTTATACTCCGCAGTCAGAAATACATCAATTTCCTTGGATTCTTTGTTCAAAACGAATGCCGACCAATTCTTGATTTACTGTCAAACGCCGTACGTCTCCCTGTTTGTCCAGCCAAAACACGGCACCAACTTCGAGGGATAGTTCTGAATGCATGGCGTAGAGATTCCTACCGGACACGAGGACAATTCCGTTCTGATCGTCAACGACGATCCGGACCAGCTCAGGTTAATGAGCAGTCTCCTTGGTAAGGCCGGTTATGCGGTCGTGACTGCCGTCGATGGACTCGACGGACTCAACCTTGCCAGACGTGAGCGACCGGATCTGGTAATCAGCGACGTTACCATGCCCCGAATGGACGGCCTCGAATTCTGTCGCGAGTTGCGGGCGGACATTGAACTTAAAACTGTCCCAATTCTCCTCGTTACCGCCCTCCAAAAAGACACAGAAAGCGCGGTCGCCGGGCTACAGGCAGGCGCGGACGACTATCTCGAATTTCCGTTTGACGCCACGCGTCTCGTCGCTAAAGTCTCTCGCCTGCTCGAACGCTCGCGGCTCGAGGCCAGTTATCGCGACGTCGTCGAGCACGCCAGCGACATGATCTTTACTCAGGATCTCGCGGGCCGGCTTACCAGCATTAATCTCGCCGGACAGAAATTCCTGGGTCGGAAACAGGAGGATTTGATCGGCAACTCGTTCTTCTCGGTTCTCGGCATCATTCCTGAAAGCAATGGCTTCGCGGGGAGTCTTAGCCGACCGCAGGAAGCCAAGGAGTTTCGGCATCAGTTTGTCGCTCACTCCGCCGCCGGCGAAGACCGTTGGCTGGATCTGATTGTTTCGCCGATCCGGGACCGACTGGATGAGACGGTCGGTTTTCGCGGTCTCGCGCGTGACGTCACGGAGCGAAAACAATTTGAAGAAGCGCTGCGCGATTCCGAAGAGCGTTACCGTCTGCTTTTTGAATCCACGCCGCAGCCGATTTGGGTTTACAACGAAGACACGCTTGCGTTTCTCGCCGTTAACGAAGCAGCGACGCTTATTTACGGTTACAGCCGAGACGAGTTCCTGTCGATGACAGTCAACGATCTTCGTCCTCAGGAAGACATCCCAACGTTGATGATCAAGAACGCGTTTACTGATGAGCTCGTGATCTCCAGTCCCTGGCGTCACCAGACTCGCGACAAAAGGATCATTTACGTGGAGATGTCGTCGCACCCGGTCGTTTTCGACGGTAAGAACAGCAGGCTTGTGATCGTCAACGACGTCACGGAAAGAAAACTGCTCGACGAGAAACAACAACGCCTGCACACGTCGCTGCAACAGTCTGCAATGGAGTGGCGTCAGACGTTCAACGCCATCGATTTTCCCGTTTTGATCGTCGACCTTTCCGGCGGGATCAAGCGATCGAATCTCGCCGCCGAGCAGATCATCGGAATCAGCGCCGAGGCGATAGTCGGGAAAACAATAAGCGATTTTGACCAACAAGAGCCCTGGAAAAAGGCCACCGTGATGATCGAGGCGATTCGTCACCATCACACGCCGGTTTCTGAGGAGGTTAAGGACGACTCAACCAGCAAGACATGGGCCATCACCCTTTATTTGATCAACGAATTTGGCTCGGTCGGAGAGCGCGCTATCCTGATCGCTCAGGACATCACTAAACGCGCTGAGCTGGAAGCCTCGCTACGCCAGAGCGAGATGATGTCACTGCTCGGATCGCTCGTCGCGGGCGTGGCCCACGAGGTCAGAAATCCGCTGTTTGGTATCTCGTCAATTCTTGACGCCTTTGAAACCAGATTCAGCGATCGCACGGAATACCTGCGCTACACGAACGTTCTGCGCGATGAAATTGGTCGCCTCACCGTTTTGATGGAAGAGTTGCTCGAATATGGGAAACCGTTCCGCGGCGATCTGTACCTCGTTTCGATGGAGGAGATGGTTGCGCGATCCGTGCGCGCGTGTCTACCGGCGGCGGAAGTGGCCCAGGTGAACCTGAACAGCCAGATCGAAGACGCGTTACCGAAAATAAAGATCGACCGCCGGAGACTTTCGAAAGTCTTTGTAAACTTGATAGAAAACGCAATTCAGCATTCGCCGGGACAAACGACTGTCAGTGTCGAAGCCTGCAAGGTCCTTGACGGCGGGCAGGAGTGGGTCCAGTGCGCCATCCGAGATTCAGGCCCGGGAATTCTCGCGGAGGACATGCCGAGAATCTTCGAACCTTTCTTTTCGAAGCGACGCGGCGGCACGGGCCTGGGGCTCGCCATCGCGCATCGCATCATGCAGGAACATGGAGGAAAACTGATAGCCGGCAATAATCCTGATGGAGGAGCCTGTATGATGGCTCGTTTCCCCATCCCGGCCGAGGGAGATTGCTAAAATGTCCAGGAACAAGGTTTTGGTTGTCGACGATGAATCAGGCGTAAGGTTTGGTATCCGCGATTTCCTCGAGCAGCACGGATACGAAATCGAAGAGGCCGAAAGCTGCCAGGATGCTCAACATCTTTTTCGTACTTCCCGGCCCGATATAGTCATCGCCGACTACATGATGCCTGACGGCACCGCGCTCGATCTCATCCCCCGACTGAAAGAGATCGACGCACAAATTCCCCTCCTGGTGCTGACCGCGCACGGTTCAATCGATCTCGCCGTAAGGGCGATCAAAGAAGGCGCCGAGCAATTCCTGACAAAGCCACTCGAGCTCCCCACTTTACTCGTCATTCTCCAGCGTCTACTACAAAAACAACGCAACTATCACAAACAGCTCGCCAGCAAATCGCGGCAGGTGCGTCAGGCGATCGATCCGTTTATCGGCACCAGTGCCGCGATCCGTGCGCTCGCCGATCAAGCGAAGAAGCTGCTTTCGACCGAGAGTCCGGTACTGATTCTTGGCGAAACCGGCACCGGAAAGGGCGTGCTCGCTCGTTGGTTGCACGAAAATAGCCCGCGCGCTGAAGAAGCGTTCGTCGATCTCAATTGCGCCGGTCTATCGCGCGAACTGCTCGAAACGGAACTATTCGGTCATGAGAAAGGCGCTTTCACCAGCGCTACGGCTTCCAAGCAGGGACTTTTTGAAGTGGCCCACCGCGGCACGATTTTCCTCGATGAAGTCGGCGACGTCGATTTGCAGATTCAACCGAAACTCCTGAAGGTGCTCGAGGAGAAACGGTTTCGTCGTGTCGGCGACGTCAGAGACCGGCAAGTGGATGTGAGACTTATTGCGGCCACGCATCAGGACATGGGCCAACTGGTGCGAGACAAAAGGTTCCGCGACGATCTCTATTTTCGCATCAGCACCATACCGCTCTCTTTTCCCGCGTTGCGCGAAAGAATCGAAGACATTCCGACGATGGCCAAATATCTTCTCGACAAAGTCGCCGTCGATCTCGGCCGTGGCGAGTTGCATCTCGACGAGAGCAGCATTCACGCGCTTCAGGCGTACTCATGGCCCGGCAACATCCGTGAACTGCGTAACGTTATCGAACGCGCCGTGTTATTGAGTGAACATAAAAACCTCACCCTCAAGGACCTTCACTTCGACGGTCACGCCCAAGTTGGAACGCCGTTTCTTGATACTCGCCTCACGCTTCTGGAACTCGAAAAGCAGCACATCGAAAGGGTGCTGAACGAGGAACGCGGCCGCGTCGAGAAGGCTGCCAAGCGGCTCGGAATCCCACGAAGCTCGCTTTATCAGAAGATCAAGAAGCACCAGATCATCATGTCCAAAGTCTAGAATCGTGTCTGAGTACTAGACAATCCTGGAAATCACGAAGCCTTCTCCCTTTTTAAATATGTTAAATCGTGGGCTAATTCGTGCGGTACGGGTCTAAGCCATTGATGGCCCAGACTTTGCTTACGTATTGGTGAAAGTGCCACTGTAAGTTTATCACTCTCGTCCCGACCGAGGGTTTGTCTGGCTTGTAATGTCCGAGCGCGCGCTTGCCCCGTTGCGCTCTTCCCAACTAGCCCAGGTTGTAGTCACTCCGTCTTCGAGGCCCTCAGGGCTCTTGAAGATTGAGATCTTTTTACCTTTGAAGGAGCATGGAAATGCCCACGTTTTCGCACTTGAAAAAAACTATATTTGCGTTGGCAGTTCTTGGAATTGTCAGCGTTTTTTCCAGCACAGCAAAGGCCGACATTGTTGTAGTCTCAGGAGTCAACAATCAAGGCACCAGCAACGTGCTGCTTAACCCCGCAACAGATGTCCTCACCGTAACCGGTGTCGTTGGCCCGAGCAATCTTATCGTCAACTTCGAATCGTCGAGCGGTAGCGGATTGCTGAATGCTAATCCGTCAGGCCAGGCGACAGTAAGCGGCGGAACAGGAAACACTGCTCTCACGCAACTGACGTTCGGTCTGGCTAACAATGACACCTTCACGGCTGCAGTATTCAACATCAACGCGTCCACCAATGGTTCAGTCGTCATTCACGTCGAAGGCGTCAACATCGATGGTGGGTTTTTCGAGGATACTTTTACCGTGGACGCCAATGGCCAGAATTTTTTCACAGTGACGGCCATTAATGGTCAGCTAATGACCAGCATCAGTCTGACGGGAACCAATGGCGCGATCTTCGAGGACGTACGACAGGTTCGGCTCGGAGGCGGTGAAATTGGAGAAATTCCCGAACCGGCCAGCATGCTTCTCCTGGGCACCGGTCTGTTGGGAGCCGCAGCCAGCTTGCGCAAGCGTTTCCGGAAGTAACAGAGCCGCGGCAGCCTAAAGGCTCCGAGTTACTTCGCATTAGTCATTTAGTAGGTTCTACCGACTGTGTTATCCACCTGCGTTTGCCCCGCAGGTGGAATAACATCGACCCTTAACCTGAGTGTCATGTCCAGAGCAGAGTAGTCGTCTGCTCACCACCGCCGAGTTCGATTGAAGTGCGGCCTAGATCGAATGAGGTACTGAGAGGGGAAATAAACAGCATGGCACGATTGATGAAAACAATTGTGATGGCCGCTGTGCTCGCCGGCTTCATGGCAGTAGGAGCTTCCACGGCGAATGCAGATCCTGTCACATTCACTACGTCAGGTGTCTTCACCTGCGCGGGTTGTTCCGGGAGTGGTACTAACTCGGTAACCTTCCTGGGTGGGATGGGCAACGCGTTGATGATCACCTTTACCGGTCTGGGATCTACCAGTTTGAACACTCCAACAGGTTCAAGCTTTGGTAACTTCCAAACCTTCTTTAGCGGTAACGGTACCATCGCCGCTTCAGGCACCTTCACGCTGACCATTACTCAGACAGTCCCAATCCCTGGAAGTGACAGCTTTGGCGCCACTTTCACGGGCTTGTTCTCCGCATCTAACTCAGGCTCCGGAGTAGTTAATTTCACGGTGACCTCAGTGACGATCGGAGGAGTCACTTATTCGATTACCAACAATCCGTTGAACCTGGTGCCACCGGCATCAAACAACGGAATAACGACTGTCCAGGGACAGATCACTAGCAACCCAGTACCTGAACCGGCAAGTATGCTGCTTCTGGGATCCGGTTTGCTTGGTATCGCGGGCGCGGTCAGAAAACGATTCACGTCCCGCAACGAATAAAACTGACCAAAGGGTGACAGGGGGTTTTTGAGAATGTACGCTAAACCAATGATCTTTCCCTTGGATGCCAATGGGCAGATTTATGCGCTTCAGGACGAAAAGGGAAACACGATCGGAACCGGCACGCGCGAGGTTTGCGAGGTATTGCTTTACATCATTACCAAGCCCGCTTCGCAAAGTATCTCGGGCAAGATAAACGTCTCTGCCACACAACGGGGTAACGTGCGGTCGGCGATTCCGATTTAACTTTCGGTCCGAAAACAGTAATTTCTCTGAATTTCGGACTTCATCGTTATCGGTGCGGAGGAACGATGAGTTTCGCGGGAGCTGAACAGCAACTTACTCACACGGGCTGCTGGCGAGCTGCGACACACGGCGCTGTGCGCAGCTGTCGGGCAGTTGCTGTGAATGAGTTTCTTTTTAGCAGGCGTGTCCGCACAACACGTGCTGCCGCAATCTTACCTCGCTGTAATCAAAGTGTTTGGATAGCTGGTGAGAATCCGTGCGTTTGACACGGACTCGCTGAAAGTGTGCCGTGAAGCAAAATCGTTTCGGAACCCTGAAAAGAGTCTCGGGTAAGCTACGCCAGATGTGGTCGAGTCGGGACGAGGGGTCCTTGAGAGAAACACCTATGCCGCGTCTTCTAATCGTCGACGACGAAGAGTCGATTTGCTTTTCCATGAGCGAGTATTTCTCGCTGCATGGTTACAAGGTCGATACTGCGAGAGAGGTTGAAGAAGCGGAGAAGTTGTTGGAAGCTACCGAATACAAGGTAGTGATCCAGGATCTGCGCCTCAGCCTGAAACGAGACGCTGATGGGCTCGATATGATCAGGTTGGTCAAAGAGCAAAATCCGCATGCCAGGATAGTCGTGTTGACCGCATATGGCTCGGCTGAGATGGAAGACGAAGCCCGCCGCTGTGGCGCCGATGCCTTTCTACGAAAACCCAAGCCGTTATCGCAGGTGGCCCAGGTGGTCCAGGGCCTGATCGAAGCCCCACCCCGCCACGCCGCTCGCCCCGCTTAAGAAGGTTTCCCGCAAAGGCGCAAAGTTCCCGCAAAGACGCAAAGGAAGGCCATTCAGCACGACTGGGTTTTCTTACTACCCTACTTTCTTTCTCTCTCTCTTACTCTCTCTTCTTCTGCGCCTTTGCGCCTTTGCGGGAACTCTTTGCGCCTTTTAATGAAAATCGTGAGAGACCGCGGCTGCGACTTTGAACGACAGCGGTTGCACGTGACTCGCCTTCACTGAAATAACGTTATCCTGGTTCTGCAACGCACCCTCAATTAAAAGAAACGGATGGTCCACCAGTTCGATCCGATAGCGATCGAATAGCTGCGGCGTGACGATGATGTTGCTGACTCCGGTTTCATCCTCGAGCGTCAGGAACATGAACCCTTTCGCCGTCCCAGGCCGTTGCCGCACGATCACCCAACCTGCAACCCGCACAAAACTCCCATTTCGCAGTTTACGAATATCGATCGCCCGCAACGCGTCAAGCTTCTTCAACTCCGCGCGATGATACGCGACCGGATGCTTCCCGATCGTCAATCCCGTCCCACGAAAATCAGCATCCATTCGTTCCGGCACCGTCATCGGCAACAACGGCGAGCGACCGTCTTGCTCCGCGAGCTCTTCATACAGCTCCCCGGCCGCACGGGTGACGCGCTCAACCTGCCACAACGCATCGCGCCGGTTAACCGAACCCTGAATAAAGTTGAGCGCCCCGATAGCCGCGAGTTTACGCAGTTCGTCTTTGCGTAATTCCGGAACGCGATTACATAGATCGTCAATACCGGTAAACGCACGCGTGGCCCGTTCGCGAACGATGGCCTGACCCGATTGCTGGCTGAGACCTTTTACATACTTCAAACCGAGTCGCATCTCCAGAAGGGGGGACGCGGGGACAGGGAGACGCGGGGACGCGGAGAAGGGGCGACGCGGTGAAGGAGAGATGCAGTAACCTTTTCCCCGCGTCTCCCCATCACCGTGTCCCCGCGTCTCCGCGTCTCCCCTTCTCCGCGTCTCCCCATCACCGTGTCCCCGCGTCTCCGCGTCTCCGCGTCTCCGCGTCACCCCTTCTCCCCGTCCTCCCTTTTCCTCTTCAAGCGTGCACAACCAATCCGAGCGCGTAATGTCAATCGGCAACACTTTCAAACCGTGACGCTGCGCGTCTTTGACGAGCGTAAACGGTTGATAGAAACCCATCGGTTGATTGTTAAGCATGGCGGTGGTGAACGCCGCGAGGTAATTGCATTTGAGGTATGCGCTCGCATAAGCCAGGAGAGCAAAACTGGCAGCGTGCGATTCGGGAAAACCATAAAGCGCAAACGAGCTGATCGCCAACACGATCTCCTCCTGCGTTTTGCCGGTGATGCCGTTTTTCGACAAGCCCTGTCGCAGTTTGATCTCAATCGCTTTCATACGCGCTTCGGAACGTTTGAAACCAAACGCGCGACGCAGTTCTTCCGCCTCGCCGCCGGTGAAGCCGGCGCAAACCATCGCCATCCGCAACAGTTGCTCCTGAAACAGCGGCACTCCCAACGTGCGTTTCAGGATCGGCTCCAGCGCAGGATGCGCGTAAGTCACCGGCTCGCGGCCCTGCCGGCGCTTGAGATACGGATGGACCATGTTTCCGACGATCGGTCCGGGCCGGATGATCGCGACCTGCACCACGATGTCGTAAAACTTCGCCGGCCGCAGACGCGGCAGGCACGACATCTGCGCGCGGCTTTCAACCTGGAACAGTCCAATCGTGTCGGCCTTTTGCAGCGCCTCGTAAACGCCTTTGTCGTCTTGCGGAAGATGGGCGAGATCGACTTCCTCGCCGTACGAATCGCGAATCAACTGGATCGAATCTTCCAGTACGGCCATCATTCCGAGGCCGAGCAGGTCGACTTTAATTAAGCCCAGATCGGCGCAGTCTTCCTTGTCCCATTGGACCACGACGCGGCCGGGCATGGCGGCGGGTTCGAGCGGCACGATCGAATCGAGTTGTCCCTGACAAATAACCATGCCGCCCGAATGTTGTCCGAGGTGGCGCGGCAGGTCCTGGACCAGTTGGTAAAGCTGGAAGAATTTGCGGATGCGCGGGTGGGAAAGATCGAGGCCCGCGTCACGAAACTGCCGTTCACTGGAATCCTTCGGGTCTTTCCATTCCCACGTATGCACGAGACGCGCGAGACGCGAAAGCGTGTCGTCGTCGAAATCAAGCGCTTTGCCGACTTCACGCGCCGCCGAACGGCCACGATAAGTGATGACGTTGGCAGTCATCGCCGCGCCTAATTTTCCATAGAGCTCGTAAACGTATTGAATTGCTTTCTCGCGCTTGTCTCCGCTGGGAAGATCGAGATCGATGTCCGGCCATTCGCCACGTTCTTCGGAAAGAAAACGTTCGAACAGCAGGTCCATGCCGACGGGATCGACCGCCGTTATTCCCAGCGAATAGCAAACGGCGCTATTGGCAGCCGAACCTCGTCCCTGGATCAGTATTCCTTCACGGCGACAAAAGCGGACGATGTCCCAAACGATCAGAAAATAACCTTCGAGTTTGAGCTTTTCGATCAACTTCAACTCGCGTTCGATTTGCGGGCGCGCCTTTTCATACGTCGGCGCGCCATGCCGGCCGGTGTAGCGCCGACGCGCGCCTGCCTCAGTTTGTTTGCGCAAAAACGAGGTCATCGTTTCGCCGTCAGTTACGGGATATTTCGGAAACTCATAGCCGAGATCTTCGAGCGTAAACTCCAGGCGTGATGAAAGCTCGAGCGTCTGGGCGATTGCTTCCGGCAAGTCGGCGAATATCTTTTGCATCGTGGCGCCTGACTTGAGATAGCGTTCAGAGTTGCGGGCAAGCAGACGGCCGGCAGTTTCGAGCCGCACGTGGTTGCGAATGCAGGTGAAAACGTCGGCGACTTCGCGGCGCGCGGTTGTCGCGTGGCAGACGCCGTTGGTGGCGAGTAGCGGCAGATGATTACGTCGCGCGAGTTCGATCACGGCCTGGTTGCGTGCTTCCTCTTCCCTGTCGAAGTGACGTTGCAACTCCGCGTAGACGTTCTCTTTACCAAAGGAATCGATTAACCAGTCGATGGTTTTTTGCGCTTCGCCGTCTCCGCCGCCGTGAAGCGCGGAAGCAATTGGTCCATCGAAGGAACCCGTCAAACAAACCAGGCCGCCGGCATGGGCCGACAACTCATCTCGTGTGACGGAGCACTCGCCGGGTTTTGCGTGTTTCGGCACACGCAATTTCATCAGCGTGATCAAGCGACAGAGGTTTTGATAACCCTGGCGCGTTCTTACGAGGACGGGTACCGAGCAAAGTTCGGAATTCGAGAGTTGAACGCTGATTTCGGCGCCGATATGGGCCTTGATTCCGTTCTTTTTCGCCGAGAGATGAAATCGTGGCGCACCGTAAACGCCGTCGCGATCGAGCAAGGCCATGGCAGGCAATTGCAACTCGAGGCCTGCGGCGATTAGTTCCTCGGGTACAGAGGCGCCTTCGAGAAAACTGAAAGCCGATCGCGCGTGCAGTTCGACGTACATTTAGCAAAATTTCGAAATTTGAAATTCGAAATTCGAATTTCTTAATCGTAAGCGCCTTCTACAAACCAGGTATCAGTATTCAATTCGCGATAAATGCGATAAAGCACCTGTTCCTCGCGCTTATTTGGTACGACTGCGACGTCCCACTCGTCTCGCGCCCAGCGATCGTCGCGCCACCAATCACCCGTCGTACGCCATGGTCCAGCGACGTCGACGACCTTGCCATAAACGCTGCGTTGCTTACCCCAGGCGCTAATCTGCGCCGGCAATCCACGATCGACCTGGACCACGGCACGCAGGGGTGGGCGAAACATGCGAAACCCGAGAATCAATTTCGAATTTCGCATTTCGAATTTCGAATTTTTGCTGCGCTTACGAAACGAGGGTTTGTCTTCTAAAACAAATCGCTTCACGCTGAATGCGTCGGGCCGATTCGTGTCGAGCAAAACAGGTGAGCCGACGTTTTGATCGCCGACAAGTTTCGTCAGTCGCGCGAGTGTCAACTCCAACTTGTCTGGCGCCGGAGCCAACGGGACAAACAAGCCGTTCTGAATCACGCGCGGCTTCACCGGATCGCAGGTGATCGAGACGGCTTTGACGGCCGCTTGGGGCGGTTGCTTTTCCATCTCGAGCACCAGCAACTTCAGAAACACCTTGTGATCGCGCATCGGATGCGGCAGCGACAACGTGCGATCGTGTGAAGTTTGATCTTCGAGCTGCATGTGCAACGTCAGTTCGTTGGTGGCCAGCGCATAGGCATTGAGAGTGGCGCAGAGTTGATTCAGCAATCGGGCAAAAATAAATGAGAGTGGTTCGAGTTCGTAAAGCGGGTGATCGAGTTCGATCGAATGTGAAAAAACCGGGGCCGGTTGTTTGACCTTCAAGTGCCGCTCGGTTTTGCCTGCGGCCAACTGTTGCAACCGGATTCCTTCCTGTCCCAAACGTTCAGAAACACCGGCGACTGGCAACGCAGCGAAATCCTGAAAAGTGAGAATGCCCCATTGCCGCAGGGTTTCGAAGATCTCGTCAGCCAGTTTCTTCTCGACGTTGACGAGAGAAAATTCGAGTGCCTCGATGGGAAATTCTCCAAGACAAGTTAATTCCTCGCCCGGGGAAACGAAGGTAACCCCTTTGAGACGTGTGGCAGCATGGATTGCCGCGTCGGGGTTCGCGGCGATGGCTACGTTCACCGAGCCTTCCAGACCACCGTTCGCTCGCGGTTCTTTTGCTCGCCGCGCGACGTCGTTGGCGAGTTCATAAGCCGAACCAAATAACAGCTCACAACCTTCGACGTCGATGACAACGGTTCTGCCCGCGGCCTCCTCGACAACCGGCGAGAAGCCATAGGCGAACTCCGCCAGAGACAGGTCCGCCGCCAGATTGAGAGCATGAATACAAGCAAACACGGCATCCGAAGATTAGCGAAAATTCTCGAAATTTGTCAACTCGCAAAATGAGCGCGAAACTGGTCCTCACTGCGCCATGGCGACAACGGCCGCTGGCGATTGACCTTGATCGAGTTGAAACGCAAAAGATTTCCCTGCGTGACTGTGGCACGCTTTACGGGAGACTTTCGCAGGGACACGACGTTCGTTTGTTCCGCATTCGCTTGTGACCATTCCGGTGTTCCGCTCAGCTCCAAAGTCAGCGCCGCGCACGAACGCGTGCACGCTTCTTCAGACAGCACGAGTATCGACGTTGGTCTATTCTCGACTGTGCGCCGGAAGCGATACCACCACGACGTAATGATCCGGCGCGCGTCCTTCGCGGCAACATCGCCCATATCGAGTATCACCAGGCCAAACCCGCCGGCGTGTAACAACAGATCGGTGGCTTTGAAAGCGTTCTCGAGACCGCCGCCACAGCGGATCCATAGCAAACGATCGAAGTCGATCCTGGCGGCCGCCGCGGCCGTCGGCGCAAACACGTCGTTAATATCAACAAGGGCGCAAACCTCTTCGTGCCTCGTCGCATAAGCAAGCATTGAAAACATCATGCTCGTGCGTCCGGAAGAAGCTGGTCCAAAGATCTCCGTGACGGCGCCGCGCGGCAGTCCGCCGGTCAACGCATCAACTTCACGAATGCCGGTGGATAGCGTTTCGAGAGGCGGTTTCTGCCGGATCTTGAACGCGTCGCCGAAACGGCTGGCTAAATCAAATTCGTTTAATCTGTGTTTCAAATTCATGGCTGGGTAGACATTGTTTGCTCACCGATCATTCGTTAAATCCGCGTTCAGCAGGTGTCAATCACACCGTGCCGTTAGCCCGGCGAGTGGATTCAAGTGACCACCAATCCCGAACCACTCACCATCTTTCCGGGACGACGTGAGGGGAACACCTGATCACCGGGCTAACATCACGGTGTGATTGACTGAACAACCCGACCGAAAAACCTGACGATTCAAAAAACTTCCTTCGCTATCGAAACTATCGAAAAAACCTCTTGACGGCTCGTTCGATTTGTTCGAGAATGTTCGCTCAATTTTCGGTTGTCAACGAAAATTTGTTTTACAAGGTGTTGCTGGAAAGGAAGAGATGCCCCATGCCCGTAACGGCTAAACAACAGCGAGTATTTGAATTTATCCGGCGTTATATCGAGTCGAACCACGAAGCGCCCACGATCGCGGAAATCGGCCGGCAGTTTCAGATGAGTTCATCGGCGAGTGTTCACGCCATCTTGATAGCCCTGGAACGTGAGGGATTGATAAAACGCATTCCCAATGTGAGTCGGGGAATCCAAATCGTCGAGCAGGAGACTGCGGGTGGCGATGAGGGTAACGACATTCCGCTGCTCGGGACCGTCGCAGCTGGCCAACCCATCGAGGCAATACTCAGCCACGATACGGTGTCGGTCCCGAAAGACATGCAGGGACGCGGACGTACCTTCGCGCTGCGCGTACGCGGGGATTCGATGATCGATGAAAACATTCAGGACGGCGATATCATCGTCGTCGCTTCACAGAAAACTGCTGATAATGGCCAGGTGGTTGTCGCCCTCATCGACGGGAACTATGCGACGGTGAAGAAGTTCTATCGCGAACCTGATTTCATACGGCTGGAGCCGGCGAACCCGCAGTTCAAGCCAATTTTCATCAAGACCCCCGAACGGATCCAGATCCAGGGGGTCGTGCGAGGCTTGATCCGCAAGTACGATCACTGAGCGGTTGGCGCAAAGCGTCCCGAGTCTGGGTGGTGCCCTAACTCTGCGTATCTCTGTGTTCCTCTGCGTCTCTGCGGTTATTGCTTCTTTACTCTACATTTACCGCAGAGAGACGCAGAGGAACACAGAGATACGCAGAGAAGATCGCGTCTTTTAAACGCTGGGAACTACCGGGCTCCGGACCTTTCGCACGACGATGAAGCCGATGCCGGCCATGATCATGGCGCCGCCGACCAGTGTGCGCCAGTTCAGTTGTTCGTCCAGGACGAGCATGCCGAGGATTACTGCAACGACGGGCGTCACGAGGGAGATCAACATGGTCTTGGTGACGTCCATGTGCTGGAGCAGCCAGTAGTACATTAGAAACGCAATGACCGTCCCGACGACGGCTAAATACATCAGGCATACAAGCGCGAGCGGCGTCCAGCGTAAACGTAACGGGTTCCCTTCGAACGTGAGGCCGTAGAGCAATAGAGGTACGAGGCCGAACAGCATTTGAAATGCTGCGAGCACCGCCGGGTTCAAGTTCTTCCCGTGCGTCTTCACGAGCACGTTTGAATACGCGGCGAAGAACGCGCTCAACACCATCGCGACGCAGCCGGCCAGTGCCAGACGTCCGGAAATCGCTAACTGGTTCGAGAAAACTACGCCAACACCGAAAACGCCCAACACGACACCGGCGATCTTCACCCACGTCATGCGTTCCGCGGGCACGTGAATGTGCGCCAGGATCAATCCGAACGCAGGCAGCATTGCTTGCAGGAGCGCGGCGAGACCGGAAGTAATGTATTGCTCGGCCCAAAACACCAACCCGTAATTCAAACTAAACGACATGACACCGGTACCGACGACCAGAAACCAGTCGCTGCGAGTTTTCGGCAACGCCAGGTGTCGAACCCAAACAAGCGGAAAAAGAATTGCGCAGGAAATTACGAAACGGATTCCGGCGAAGGTTATTGGAGGCAGATCTTCGAGACCGAGCTTAATGAAGAGCCAGGTTGAACCCCAGATGCCGCACAGTATCAGCCAAACGAGGCGTGCTTTCATTCAGACGGTAACCACGGATCCAACGTATGGCGACTCATGCAGTACAACTAAACACAAAAAAACGAAATGCGCTACTTCCAGCAAGCTGAAAGCAGCGCAATCCGTGTCCTATAGTTTGCCGAAGCTCCCTATAGGTGGCGGCATGAGCATGTACACGCTCACGCCACCGAATTTATATCCCGATGATCAACTGGCGGTCAGCCAACCTCCGGTCAGCACTCGAATCGTTTTCACAACCCTCGCACTCTTGCGAATGCGGTGCCTTTAGGTTTTTGTTGTGGTGGCTTTTCCTCCACCGCCGGTTACGCTCCGGCAACGAAGCTCAACTTTCGTTGAACCGCATCGCTCCCTTCGGCGGGTCCTTGCCTCCGGGTGCCACTCGTTTTTATCCGAATGGCTTGAGAAAGTCTCGCAACCTTCTCTAGCAGAGCCTTTCGGCTCCAATCAGGGCGTCAATAGAATCAACAGCCGCCTGTCTCTTCTCTCTCTGGGCGTCACCGCACCGATTGCCGATCCCTGTCTCGGTCTCGAAAGCCGCAACCTTCGTGACAGGGAGGTTTATACTCCTATGCCTTCTTTAGATCAAATTTCTGTGTGTTTTATTTTCTGTGCGAATAATTTTTTGATCGCTAACATCTCTTCTTCGTTTTTGTATTTCGTTCTCGGCCAGAAAAACCCTTTCAATCCGTCTTTTCTGCGTCGCGGCACAACGTGCACATGCAAGTGAGGGACGCTCTGACTGACGCGATTATTCATCGCAACGAACGTCCCTTCAGCTTCCATTGCTGTTTCAACCACACGCGAAAGCAACTGCGCTGTTTTGAAAAATGGTCCAACCAGCGAAACCGGCAGTTCGCCGAGTGTTTCCACGTGAACACGCGGCACGAGCAACGTATGCCCGTGAAACAACGGACGGTGATCGAGAAACGCGACGGAGTTGTCGTCCTCGTAAACGATCATCGCCGGCACTTCGCCAGACACAATTCGACAAAACAGACAGGAGTCATTTGTCATTTTCCGTTTGTCATCGCTCATTTTCATTTGTGTAGCTGTCGGGATCTTAGAGTTTGAAATGACAAATGACCAATGGCAAATGACAAACGGAAAATGGTTACGGGTCAGTTTGCTTCGCCAAGTATTTCGTCAAACCCCGGCCTGACAAACTCGCGCGCGTACGGAAATGTTTTCTCGATTCTATGCCGCAAACGCTCTAACTGAAGTATCAGCGGCACGATCGAAACCTCCCGTTCCGGCAACGCGAGCTGAACCAGTCGCCAGGCAGCGATGGACCGGTCGATCCCGATAAGCGCCACCTTCGCCGATCCGTCCGAATCGTTAGGAAAATCCATAAGCTCCGTGGTTTCCTGGTCGTCGAAACGAGCCGAGAGCGCGCGCATGGTTTTCACGGCGATTTGATACTGATACCACTGAATCACTTCACGCGCATCCTCCAACCGTTCTCCCGATTCGCAATCCGGTTCATCCAATCCTACAGTTGGGCGCAGGTCGCTGACTTCGATCGTCTGGTCCACCTCGCGAAACCAGTCGCTCGCATCGTTCGCGTATTTCTTTCCGGCGCGAGCGAGTGGATGGTTATCAACCTGGCGTCTACGTCTTTTTCGTAGGGCCGGATCGTCTTCGTCCTCCGCCTTGTTTAGATCGATACCTGCTTCTCTGGCCCATTCGGCGATCATGTCGCGCGTTTCCTGAAAGATCGTTCCAAGTTTGCGCCAGAAAGCTTCGTTTGTGAGATCGTTAATTTGAGTTGAATCGTCGTCCTCTGTTTCGGTCGCATAGACCAGGCAACGTGAGGTCAACGGACAGCGTTCACACCAACGATCGCAATAGTTATAGATACCCGAAATCAAGTCAGGATTACTGGCAAGTTCGGTGAGGGATCTTCGCTGCATTTTTTGTCTCCTTTGAGATGAGGATTTAAGGTTGGCTGATTCTACGGTAACATTTCGCAAAATGACAGTGAGCTACCGGGAACAGTTCGACAAAGTCTTCGCGCAACTACAGAACAAAGGATTGCTCCTGGTCTCGGATGCCGATTTTCCAAACGTCGCCAACATCATTACCGGTGAGCACATTCGCGGATCGTGGTGGGGTCACAAACGCGCTCATGCGATATTCGGCGTTGCTGAAATGCTCGAGGACCATCCGGACGTGTTAGTCATGAAACTGATCTCCGGCAAAGTAACGTTCGTTCATCGCGAACTGTGGAACCGCATTTACTCGATCGGTGTTGCACGTGAAGACTGGCAGTTGAAGCGACTCTCAGCAAACGCAAAAGCCTTGCTGAAAGCAACAGACGCAACAGGCTCTCTACAGACAGACAAGCTCGGTAAAGAATTTGGCGCGAAACCTGGCGAAACTGCCCGTGAACTTGAACTCCGACTGCTGATCCACGCCGAACAAGTTCACACTGAATCCGGAAAGCACGCGAAAGTAATTGAGACGTGGGACACGTGGGCGAAACGTACCGGCTTTCGCGCACGAGCGAAAAATCCTGTTGCAGCGCGGCGCTTTCTCGAACAACGACTGGCAGGCATCAACAAGAAACACAACGGACGGGGTCAATTACCCTGGCCGTCAACTCTTTAACAACCATGATTCCATCAGCGATATTAAGATCCTTCTTTCTGGTTCTCGCACTGGCGACAGCCGTTGTTGCGCAAACGTCGCTCAACTATGGCTTCGTCAGTCCGAACACGAAAGAGAACTTGAAACTGGAAGACGCGATCAAAGGCATGAGTTCCGCGGAAGAGACGAAGCTCGTCAAGCAGTCGATCAATATGGGTTGCGTTGTGCGGTCGCGAATTCGAGCGTTCAGATCGTTGGGTTCGTGGAGCGATGGCGCGGAACACTCAGTAATGCTTCGACTGGAAAGCGACGAGCCGACAGTTCGATACGTGTTGTCACGTTTGGGACGCGACGCGCGACAGAAGTCGATACTCTACTTCCATCCACAAACGGCCGGCTCCGCAGATCTTTACACCTTGAAACCGCGGCGCCCGATGCGAAATCTCGCAAACCTCGCTCGGAGTTTGGAACGTGCGGGAATTGAGTTTCGCACGCTTGTGCCGGTGAACTCAGGCACGTGGGTTTACATCGTCGATCTCAAACGAGAGTTGCGCGAGAAAGTTATGAACGCCGCGAGGCGTCTGCGCGCTCGTGTCAGCACCGAATCGGGAAACGCCTCGTTTGTCGGCGACGATCAACCGGACGAAGCGAAAGTCGTTTTTGATGAAGAGATACGGAAGTACGAAGAGAAGAATCCGAATCTTCCGCCGACGTGCGATGTTCAGCCACAAAAAGGCACCAAAAAGCACAAATGAAATCGAACAATCCATGCATTAGCGCCACAGTTACTGAAGCTCTCGAACGTTTACCCGGACCGGAAGGTCAACGATTCGCCACGATTTTTCAGCACGGAAGCCTGCTGGTCGAGAGATCTATGCGCCGCGTGGCACGGATCCGCAGCAGCCTCACACGCGCGACGAGATCTATTTCGTCGCCGCCGGCACTGGTGAGTTTGTTTGCGGCGAGTCGCGGCAAACATTTGGACCAACCGACATACTCTTCGCTGCGGCGGGTGCGGTCCATCGCTTTGAAAACTTTTCCGGAGACCTGACGCTCTGGGTCATGTTCTATGGACCAGAAGGCGGCGAATCGAGCGAAGAATAAGTGAGGAGCGAAATGGCGGAATGTCAATCACTAGCGGCGTGCTTTCCTGTTGCCGATATCAGCGCGACTATAACGTGGTACGAAGAGCAACTCGGGTTCATCGGCGATCCATTTCCCGATCATGAACCTTACGTCTTCGCGATCCTGCGCCGCGACAACATCGAGATCTTCCTTCAACGTGTCGAGGGTTATCAGAAGCCTGATGTTTATAGCCAACGTCCCGGCGGTGTGTGGGACGTCTACATTCGCACGGAAGGCGTGCAGGATCTTTACGAGTCAGTGCGCGAAGAGGCGACCATTGTTCAACCGTTGCGACGACAGCCGTACGGCGCCTGGGAATTTGAAGTAAAAGATCCGAATGGTTACGTCCTGGTGTTTGCCGAGGGTTAAACGGGACGGACCGCTTTTTGAAACGCGGCGGGCGTTAAAGTGTTGAGGACCTCCCCGCGACGGACCCAGCCACGACGCGCCATCGCTACACCAAACTTCAAGTTGTTCATCGCACCGACGGAGTGCGCATCGACCGAGATCAGAAACTTGATCTTTCGCTTCCGCGCCTCGCGCACCCAACGCGGCTCCATATCCAATCGATAAGGATCACCGTTAATCTCCACGGCCGCTTTCGACTCCGCGATCACGTCGAGTATTCGTTCAACGTCACATTCAAACGGCGGCCGTCGTTCAATCAAACGCCCAAGGGCGTGTCCCCAGATCTTGAACACCGGCTGCTGCATTGCGGTCACGATGCGTTCGGTCATCTTCTCGCCATTCATCTTGTAGCGCGAATGAATGCTCGCGACTATGACGTCAAACTTTTCGAGGATGTCGTCCGGATAGTCGAGCCGTCCATCTGCAAGAATGTCCGACTCGGTACCTCGCAGGATTTTGATTTTGACCTGGTCTTGCAACTCGTCGATCTCGTCCCACTGGCGGCGCAAGTCGTCGAGCTTGACGCCACCTGCGTAGAAAGCCGTCGGCGAATGATCGGTGATCGTGATGTACTTCATGCCCATCGCTTCGGCGCCGCGCACCATCGATTCGAGTGAGTGTTTTCCGTCGGAATAGGTGGTGTGGCAATGGACCATGCCTTTGACGTCTTCAAGCGTGACGAGATCGTCAGGCAGATCGCCGGCGAGCGCGGCGTCAATCTCACCTTCATCTTCGCGGAGCTCCGGCGGGATGTATTGCATTCGGAGACGCTTGTAGATCTCTTCTTCCCGCTTCGGGATTTTCGCGAATTTGACGTGCGGGAGTTTTTCGAGATGTGCTTGCGAACCTGTTTTCAAAAACAAAGTCACGGAATAATCCGCCGGCGTTACGGCGGTAAATGAAACTCGAGCGCCGTCGACAAATTGCGCCACGCAGTTATTCGACTCCGGTTTTTCGCTGGAAACGATGTGCGGGTAGCGCAGAAAGTGCTCGATCAGATCCTCAGGCTTCTTACCACTGGCGACGATCTCGATCGTCCCGACAGTCTCTTTCCAGCGTCGCAACGAACCCGCAAAACTAATATCCAGCAACCCGCTCGACGTATGCATGAATTCGACGACCTGATCGCCCGTGTTCAGCGCGTGATGGAGATGCAAACGCTGCGATGGTCGTTCTTTCTTCGTCGCGAGAGTTTCGAGTAAACGCTCCTCGGTCTTCGCTCCAAACCCCTTTAGCTCTCGAATCTGCCCGGCTTCCGCAGCCGCTTTTAACTCCTCAACTGAAGAGATTCCCAACTGCTCGTGCAGTTGCTGAGCTTTGCTCAAACTCAATCCGGGCACTCCCGACAACTCCACCACACCCTTCGGAAAATCTTTTCGCAACTCATTCAAAACCGACGACTCACCGGTCAGATAAAGCTGCGTGATCTGCGACGCCAGCGCACCGCCAATGCGCGGCAACGTCGTCAACAAATTGTGCTTCACCAGACGATCGAGATCGCCAACGGCTTGAATCGATCGCGCACCGGCGTTGTAGGCTTTCGCCTTGAAGCGATTCTGCCCGCCTTTCAACTCCATCAAACGCGCGATCTCCTGTAACGCCGCGGCGACGCCAAACTTGTCCAGTTGTGCTTTTTGCTCCGCCATCAGGAAAACGATCTACCACAATTAGGGACTATAATCGACTCATCATGACCATAGCTTCTATCAATCCTGCAACTGCCGAAACACTTCGGGAATTTTCCGCATTGTCTGCGCAACAGATCGAACAAAAACTACAAATCGCCGCCGACACATTCCGCAACTACCGCCGCACGTCGTTCGCCGATCGGTCGCGCATGATGCTGCGCGCGGCTGAGATACTCGAATCGGAAAAGCAGGAATTCGGCCGGACGATGACCATTGAAATGGGCAAACCTTTGACGGCCGCTATCGGCGAGGCCGAAAAGTGCGCCTGGGTGTGCCGGTATTACGCGGAAAACGCGGAGCATCAGCTCGCGGATCAGATGGTCGAAACAAACGCCAAGCGAAGTTACGTTCACTTTCAGCCGCTTGGGCCAGTGCTCGCAGTGATGCCATGGAATTTTCCTTTCTGGCAGGTCTTCCGTTTCGCAGCGCCCGCGCTAATGGCGGGCAATGTCGGTTTGCTGAAACACGCTTCGAACGTTCCGCAATGCGCACTCGCGATTGAAGAAATCTTCGCGCGCGCGGGTTTTCCGAAAGGCGCATTTCAAACTCTGCTGGTTGGTTCAGATGCGGTGGAAGGGATTCTGAAAGATCCGCGTGTTGTTGCAGCGACATTGACCGGAAGTGAGCCTGCCGGCCGAAGTGTCGCCGGCATCGCAGGAAAAGAGATCAAGAAGACTGTGTTGGAGCTCGGCGGCAGCGATCCGTTTATCGTGATGCCTTCGGCGGATTTCGACACCGCTGTCATGACTGCCGTCAAAGCGCGCACGATCAACAACGGACAGTCGTGCATTGCCGCCAAGCGGTTCATCGTGGCTGAAGAGATCTACAACCGTTTCGAGGAACGATTCGTCGCCGAGATGAAGGCCCTACGCATCGGCGATCCGATGGATGAATCAACCGAAATTGGTCCACTCGCGACGCAGCAAATTCTCGACGACATCGTCGAGCAGGTCAAGAAAGCCGTCGCTGCCGGTGCGCGCGTTTTAACCGGCGGAAAGAAAGCTCGATCAGCCCGGCAATTTCTACGAGCCGACTGTGCTGGTGAACATTGAACCTTCCACGCCGGTCTCCTGCGAGGAGATCTTTGGTCCAGTGGCGATGCTGTTCCGAGTTGCAAACATCGACGAAGCAATCCAGTTGGCGAATGCCACGCCATTTGGACTGGGCTCGGCCGCCTGGACCAACGACCCAAATGAACAGACGAAATTTATCGAAGAACTCGAGGCCGGGTGCGTTTTCATCAACGGCATGGTCGCCTCAGATCCTCGGCTGCCGTTCGGCGGTGTGAAACACTCCGGCTACGGACGTGAACTCGCGGAGTTTGGAATCCGCGAGTTCGTTAACATTAAGACCGTATGGATCGGTTCAGAGATTCAGACCCGGGGAATTCGGACAGATCAGGAGTAACCCTTCTTCCGTCTCACTCGAGTGGAGCCCGCCCGATTCCGCCCACTGGAAAATCGTGCGCGAATTCACGTGCGCGTGAAGCGCGGCGTCGTCGACGCTCATCATCTCCACAGCCAGTGCGCAGTCGGAACACCACCACTTCCTTCTTGGACGGCTGACGACGATCCAGCGGTCCATCTCGACTGTGATTTCGGTTCGGGTCCTCATTACAGTTTCCTCTCAGTCTCGAGCTTCGACGTGATGCAGAATCTGATTGGCAATCTGTTTCGTAACCGGCTTTTTGCGCGTCACCGTTTGTTGTCGCTGACGAGCCGGTTTCAACATCAGAGCCAGGACACGGAACAGCACGCGCGGCTGAAACAGAACTGCCGGCGGCGCCAGTATGTTGAATACTTCCATCAACACCCTTCGCACCGATACGACTCGTGTCGATAGCTCCAAGACATGCTCCATGTAGCGGTGCATGAACTTAGTCATCAAAGTTGCACTGCCACCATCTGTTTCGTGATAGCGGAAGTCTTCACCCGTCGCCAACAGCCACGGCGCTTTGTTCACTTTCGCGAGTTGCCGTAGAAAGCGGCGCGACAGTCCAGTCAAACTTCCGCCCGCCTGCTTACGCAAGCACTCGCGCAACGTCACCGCCCCGAGCGAGGCGATCGTCATGCCCTGCCCGTAGACCGGGTTGAAAGCACAAACCGCATCGCCTAGCAGCAGGAAGTTATGCGGTAAATATTTCGCCTGTTCGAAACGTCGCAGTCGATTCTCAGTGGCACGGTGCGTTTTGATCGGCGTGATCGGTTCTGCTGAACTGATCGCATCGTGAATGATCGGTACGGGTAAACTCCGAGCAAACTCGAGAAATCCAGCTTCGTCACTGGGCGGATAGTCGCGTCCGCCGCCGACAAGCGTCACGAGCCATCGATTGCCTTCGACGCGGAACAAGATCGCGCCGCGTTTTCGTTCGGGCGGCGCTGACTGAACGTAAGCGCACGTCCAATCACCGTTGAAATTGTCAGGTATGCGATACAACCGGCTCGCATAACCCAGGTGCGCATCAATGATGATCTCTTCCGGTGCGTCGTAACCGAGTTCAGTCAGCCAACGAGGTGCGCGCGACGCGCGACCAGTCGCATCAATAACGAGATCGGCGCTGATCGTCTTCGCAATGCGCTTATCGGAATCTGCCGCGCGAGGACACACGAGCACACCGCTAACACGGTTTTCAATAATGTAATCCGGAAGCAGGCGCAGTACTTCGGTGTTGTCCATCACCGTAATTCTTGGGTTCTCAGCGATCCGGCGGCGAACATGGAAGTCGAGGAGCGGACGCGTAAACGCCAGTACTTTGAAATCCGAAGGGAAACGGATGCCCCAACCGGCACGCGTGTACCACGAGATGTCGTTGGCCATGTCGAGCAGAGGCGCGCCCTCCGCGATCATTTCATCCTGCAAACCAGGGAACAGTTCTTCGAGCACCTGGCGTCCGCGCAGCAGCAGCCCATGTACGTGATTCGCCTGCGGAATTCCCCGGCGGGTGTCGGGAGAGTCGGGGTAAACGTCGCGCTCAATTAGAGTGACTTCTTCAAAATGATCGGCGAGGACCCGCGCAGCCAGCAGCCCGGCCAAACTTCCTCCAAGCACCACGGCATGCCGATTCTCTGGGCCGGCGCCGTTTGCCTTGTAATTCTTGCTTGTATTCAATGCCTTACCTCCTAATAATCTCGGCTACAACGTCGGGGGGCCGTGAGTTGCGGCGAGTAGCGGCTAAGTGCGCTGAAGATACGGCCGTGCGGGGTGTGTCGTATTTAGGAAGTCCTGAAATGGTCATGAGATTGTTCTCAAGAAATTCTGAAAGACGATGACGAACGAAAACCGGGGGCGTATTTATTCATTTGGTGCGTTTCGTGTCGACGCCGGCGAACGCCTGCTCTTCAAAGCAGATCGCGAGATTCCACTCACGCCCAAGGTTTTCGACACGCTGCTGGCGCTGATCGAAAACTCGAGTCACGTTCTCACTAAGAAAGAATTGATGCAGAAGGTATGGCCGGATAGTTTTGTCGAGGAGAACAATCTGGCGCAGAACATTTCCCTGCTGCGGAAGGCACTCGGCGAGAGTTTCATTCAGACGATTCCGAAACGCGGGTATCGATTCGTTGCCGACGTCAGGATCAGTGGTGACGGAAATGAGACATTGATCGTTCGCGAGCGTACAAGGACACGGATCGTTGTCGAACGCGACGATGATGATCATTTCGACCTGATCGATGTTAAGCCGATCGAGACGACTTTGCTGCGGCCACCGGAAACGATGTACGCGCGCAGCGGCGACGTGAACATTGCCTACCAGGTGATCGGCGATGCGCCACTCGATCTCGTGTTTGTGATGGGCTGGGTTTCGCACCTGGAATACTTCTGGCGCGAACCAAACTTCGCGCGGTTCCTCAACCGCCTCGCGTCGTTTTCGCGTCTCATCCTATTCGACAAGCGCGGGACCGGACTCTCCGATCGAGTGCCAATTGATCAACTCCCGACACTCGAGCAGCGAATGGACGACGTGCGCGCAGTGATGGACGCCGTCGGATCCGAGCGAGCGGCGCTGTGCGGCGTTTCCGAAGGTGGTCCAATGTGCAGTCTGTTCGCCGCGACGTATCCGGAGAAGACGTCGGCACTCGTAATGATCGGTACATATGCGAAGCGTGTTCGCGATGAAGAGTATCCGTGGGGACCGACAATGGAAGAGCGCGAACACTTTTTCGAAGTGATGCGAGATCAGTGGGGTGGACCAGTGGGAATCGATGAACGCGCGCCGAGCCTGGCGAACGATCCGCAGTTTCGCGACTGGTGGGCCACTTACTTGCGCATGGGAGCGAGCCCGGGCGCCGCGGTCGCGCTAACGCAGATGAACGCGGAAATCGACGTGCGCAACGTTCTGGCATCGATTCGCGTGCCGTCGCTGGTGATTCATCGCCGCGACGATCAGTGTTTGAAAGTTGAAGAAGGCCGGTATGTCGCGGACCGAATTCCGGGCGCGAAGTTTGTCGAACTGCCGGGAAACGATCATCTTCCGTTCGTCGGCGATCAGGACGCGATACTCGATCGCGTGGAAGAGTTCTTAACCGGAGTAAGGCACAGTCCTGAGCGTGATACAGTGCTTGCCACGGTCCTGTTCACACACATAATCGGCGCCGAGGAACATGCTCGCAGGCTGGGCCAGGAACGCTGGGACGACTTGGTGCGCCGCCTGCATTCGCATTTCCGGAAAGAGATCGAGTGGTTTCGCGGTCGCGAGATCGGCATGGTTGGAGATCGGCCTCTGGCGATCTTTGACGGTCCTGCGCGTGCGATTCGCTGTGCTTCGGCGATAACGGAGTATGCTTCGCGTTTGGACATCGAGATGCGGTCGGGACTGCACACCGGTGAATGTGAGATCGTTGATGGCACTGTCGCAGGTGTGGCGGCGGAGATTGGCGCGTGCGTCGCGAATGAGGCAAAGGCCGGCGAGGTGCTCGTGTCGCGGACAGTAAAAGATCTCGTTGCCGGATCCGGTATCGAGTTTGAAGATCGCGGCATTCGCGTGCTTGCCGGGTGTGGCGAGTGGCGGGTGTTTGCGGTGCACCGAGCAACTGGGTAACGGAGTTTCCCGCAAAGGCGCAAAGGCGCAAGAACAAGTTTTGCGCCTTACATTCAGGGTCAAACTGCGTTCTTGGCGTCTTTGCGCCTTTGCGGGAGAATCTTTCGGTCATAACACTTGGAGGACACCATCGAAGAACAATACCCGTTCGCCGACATCGAGCTGGCGCGACGTTTGGAACGAACTGAAGCGCAGGGCAGCGTCAATTTTATCGAAGCGCGCGTGAAAGCATTTCCGGACGCGGGCGCGCAATGGATCGAAGTTGCGGGAGCGTTTGCGATGTTGGATGCACCCGGATCAGCTTTGTCGCAGACGTTTGGTCTCGGCGTTTTTCAGCCAATCACGAGCGAAGACCTCGATCAGTTAGAGCAATTCTTTCAAACAAAGGGCGCGGAGATCTTTCACGAAGTTTGTCCAATGGCGGACCAATCAGTGTTTGCGTTAATAAAGGAACGCGGATATCAGCCCGTCGAGTTCTCGAACGTGCTCTATCGTCCAATAAGCACCGACGTGCGACTGCATGCCACGCGAAACGAGCGCATAAATGTGCGGGTCACTGGAAAGGATGAAGTCGGGCTGTGGGCGCAGACGTCGTTCGAGGGCTGGAGCGAGTTTCCTGAATACGCCGACTTTTTCCGCGACCTGGCGAAGGTTTCGGCGCACTCGAAGGGACCGTCATTCCTCGCGGAGATGGAAGGAAAGCCAATCGCGACAGGCGCGCTGACGATCCATGGCGACGTCGCGCTGCTTGCCGGCGCCAGCACCATTCCCGAGGCACGACGACAAGGTGCTCAACTCGCACTGCTTGAAGATCGTCTGCGTTACGCCGCAACTCAAGGGTGCACCGTGGCGATGATGGTCGCATTGCCTGGCAGCGGATCCCAGCGAAACGCGGAACGTCACGGATTCCGGATCGCGTACACTCGCACCAAGTGGCATTTAAATAAAACCTAGAGGCTGACAATGCAGGACTTTGAAAAGCTCGGCGTGTTTTACCTGGGCCGCCCGTTTGATCTGGCAGAGAAGAAACCGAAAGACTCGCTGCTGCTCTATGACTCGAAGGATCTCGTCACGCACGCGGTCTGCGTCGGCATGACAGGCAGCGGCAAGACTGGTCTATGTCTTGGTCTCCTTGAAGAAGCGGTAATCGACGGCATACCCGCAATCATCATCGATCCAAAGGGCGATCTCAGTAACCTGCTGCTGACCTTCCCGAATCTTTCTCCCCAGGACTTCGCGCCCTGGGTCAACGAAGGCGACGCGGCAAAGAAAGGCTTGACCATCGACGCGTACGCCGCGCAGCAGGCCGAGCTTTGGAAAAGCGGTCTGGCGGAGTGGGGACAGGACGGCGATCGAATCAAACGACTGCGCGACGCCGCTGACTTCCGCATCTACACACCCGGCAGCAACGCCGGTATTTCAGTTTCGATTCTCAAATCGTTCACAGCGCCTCCGGAAACGATCCGGCACGATGGTGAACTGCTTGGTGAACGAATCAACACCACTGTAACTAGTCTGCTGGGTCTTGTCGGTATCGACGCCGATCCGATTCGCAGCCGCGAGCACATTCTGATCTCGAACATTCTCAACCACGAATGGTCCGCGGGAAAAGATCTCGACATCGGCACGTTGATTCAAAAGATTCAGACGCCGTCCATCACGAAGATCGGCGTGATGGATCTCGACTCGTTCTTTCCGAGCAAGGATCGATTCGAACTGGCAATGGCGCTCAATCACCTGCTCGCGTCGCCGAGTTTCGCGAGTTGGATGGAAGGCGATCCGCTCGACATTCCGACGATCCTGCACACGGCGGGCGGCAAACCGCGTCTATCGATCTTTTCGATTGCGCATCTCGGCGATGCGGAGCGGATGTTTTTCGTGTCGCTGCTGCTGAACCAGGTGCTCGGCTGGATGCGAGCGCAATCAGGCACGACAAGCCTGCGCGCAATTCTCTACATGGACGAGATTTTCGGTTACTTCCCACCGGTGTCGAATCCACCGTCGAAGTTGCCGCTCTTGACGCTGTTGAAGCAGGGCCGCGCGTTTGGTCTTGGCGTCGTGCTCACGACGCAGAATCCGGTCGATCTCGATTACAAGGGACTTTCAAATGCTGGCACGTGGTTCATCGGACGCTTGCAAACGGAGCGCGACAAACTTCGCGTGCTGGAAGGACTTGAAGGGATCGCCGTCGGCACCGGGCATAACTTCGACAGGCAGCAGATGGACCAACTGCTCGCTGGCCTCAACACCCGCATCTTCCTGATGAACAACACGCACGACGAACGGCCCGAGGTGTTTCAGACGCGTTGGACCATGTCGTACCTGCGTGGTCCATTGACGCGCACACAGATCAAGTCGTTGATGGATCCGGTGAAGGCAGAACCCGTCGAGCGTGCAGCGGTCGCGCCGGTCTCAATCCCAACTTCACCACCGCAAAAAGATAAGCCCGTTCTACCGCCGGAAGTACTTCAGTACTACATTCCTGTTAGATCTTCTTCAGATCCTAACGCACGGCTTTCATATCGCCCGATGTTGCTTGGCGCAGCCCAAATACATTACACGGATTCAAATACAATTGATTTAACCCTGCTCGCCGAGATTTCAGATGGACCAATCACCATCGATTGGAATACTGCGACTCCAATCAGTGTTCCTATTGAAGACCTTCAAGCGGATCCTGAGGGGACAGAAGCGCAGTTCATCGAAGTTCCCGCAAAGGCCACGAAGCAAAAGGCTTACAGTACGTGGGCCAAAGATCTCGGAAACTGGATCTATCGCAACCATCGACTCGAGCTACTCGAAAGTCCGCACCTCGACATCGTTTCTAATCCGGGCGAAAGCGAGCGCGACTTCCGTGTTCGGATGCAGCAACTCGCGCGTGAACGACGCGATGAAGCGGTTGAAAAACTACGCCGCAAATACGAGCCGAAGTTTGCGCAACTCGAGGAACGCAAACGCCGCGCGGAACAAACGGTCCAACAACAGCAGGAACAGGCACAGGGCCAAAAATATCAGACGGCGATCTCGTTTGGCGCCACGTTGCTCGGATCACTACTCGGGCGCAAGAAGGCGAGTATCGGAACACTCGGCAGAGCAACGACAGCGGCGCGCGGCGTCAGCCGTTCGATGAGAGAAGCTGAGGACGTCGACCGCGCGGAAGAGAACGTCGCGGCTGTCGCCCAAAGACTCGCGGACCTCGAAGCAGAGTTCAAATCAGAAACGGGGGATCTCGAGCGTTCCTTCGATCCGCAAACGGAAGAGCTCATCAAGGTGAGCTTGAAACCGAAGAAGGTAAACATTGACGTCAAACTGGTGGCGCTCGCCTGGGCGCCTTACTGGCATGACCCGCAGGGCGGAGTGAAGCCTGCATGGACCTGAAGCATGACCAAACTTTCAATCCCGATCAAATACGGACTGATGATCACATTAGGCGTTGTGGCCTGGGTGATCATCGCTCATCTGATCATTCCCAACCCGCAATCGCTAGCGCACACGTTCGTCGGACCAATCTTCTTCAACGTGCTCCAGTTTGCGATGATCTTCCTGGGCTTGAAGGCGAAGGAACGCGAGTACGGGCGACAAACAGGATTTCAAGAAAGGTTTGAAAACGGGCGTCGCGATCTCTTTTGTCTACGCACTCACCGCGTCGCTGTTTTTCGTTGTGCTGGTGGCATTCATCGGGACGCGATGGATCGACAATGAGCCCGGTGCGGCAGGCAGACCGACGTCGCTCGTGCTCGCGCAAGCGTTCGCCGGTTTGTTCATCGGCGCCCTTGTTCTCGGATTGATCTATTCGACGGTGATCTCGTTCTTCCTGGCGAAGCGACAGAGCGAAATGTAGTTTGGGAACTACGGCACGAGCACGACCTTGCCGATGTTCTTTCGTTCTTCCAGGAAACGATGCGCCGCGCCTGCTTCTTCGAACGAAAACGCTGCGATCGACGTATGGATTAACCCAGCCTTCCTCAACGCCACGCAAAATGTCGCGCATCCAAACCGCGACTTTCTCCGGCTCGTGCCACATGTGGCCCAGGTTTAATCCAAACACACCGCGATTCTTGTTCAGCAAGGCAAACGGATGAAACCACGGCGTTTGAATCACCGCTTTCAACATGTTCAGCTTGCCGGCGAGTCCGTTTGCGGAGACAGTTGAAACTCCAAACATGCCAAGCCGTCCGGTATGCTCTCAACGCGGCATAACTCTTTTTCCAATGCGCGCCGCCAATCGGATCGATCATCAGATCGACGCCGCGGCCGTTCGTCATATCTTTCAACACCGGCAACCAGTCCTGCTTGCGATAGTCGATCGCATGGTCCAATCCGCGCTCGGCCAGAAACTTGTGTTTGCCCGGACTCGCCGTGCCGTAAGTGATGGCGCCGATCTTCTTCGCGATGTCGATCGCCGCGAGTCCGACGCCGCCGCCGGCGTTGTGAATCAACACTGACTCGCCTTCGTGCAGCGAACCCATCACGACGAGCAACGCATAAGCCGTCAGGTAGTTCACCGGGATCGCCGCCGCTTGCTCGAACGTGAGTTTCTCGGGCTTATCAAATATCTGCGTCGCTTTCACGGCGACCATGTCCGATTGGCCGCCGAAACGCGTCATCGCCGCGACTGATTTACCCTGAAACGAGCTGTTGACGTCTTCGCCGACTGCTTCGATCACGCCGCTCACTTCATAGCCCATCACACACGGCTTCGGCGGCGAATCGGGATACAGCCCCTGCCGCGAAAGAATGTCGGCGAAATTCAGACCCGCTGCGCGGACACTGATCACAACTTCGATCATCGCGCGGGGTTTGGATCCGGTTTTTCCTGGACCTTCAGCACCTCGATGCCGCCCGTTGCGGTAGTGACAATTTGTCGCATACGTCCATATTATCAGTGTTAATCTGTGTCACAAATTATGCGACTGACAATCTACTGACGCTGTTGCCTGCTCCTCGCTCGTCTTCAGCATGGGTTGCAGCAAGGACCAACAACAAGCATCCCGCAAACAACTGACGCTGGCCGTAGTCTCGGGCGTCGAAGGCGAAGCGCTCAAACAGGCCGCACTCGACTACGAAGCTCAGACCGGCGTCCACATCAACATCGCTGAGTTTCCTTACGCAAATCTTTTTGAGAAAGAATTGATAGATCTCAACGCGCGAACGGGCGCTTACGATCTGATCATGCTCGACGACCCGTGGTTCCCGCTCTTTGCCGCAAACAGTTTCTGACTGACCTGACGCCGCTGCTGCAAAAGCGCGGACAAAATGGGCCGGACAGCGATTTCGTCGAGACGTCCGATCGCGCTTTGCCGGCACCCTTACCAAACCGGCGCGCTTTACGCGCTGCCCTACGTCGGCAACTCGCAGTTGTTCTTCTATCGCAAAGATCTGTTTGAGAAACATAGTTTGAAAGACCGCCGGCGACGTGGGACGACGTGCTTGCTGCCGCGAAAACGATTCAGGAGAAAGAGACCGGCGCGGGCGGCGGCAAGATGTACGGCTACGTGATGCGCGCCGCGCAGGGCAACGCCGCCGTCGCTGATTTCATGCCGATCTTCTGGGCGTTTGGCGGCGAGATGTTTGACGCCACCGGCAAACCGACGGTGAACACTCCCGAAGGGATCGCGGCGCTGGAGTTCATGCTCGAGCTGGGCAAGTATTCACCGCCCGGTTATCGCGAGTTTCAATGCGGATGAGGTGGGCGCCCACTTGTTGCAAGGCACGGCGGCGATGTCGATCAACTGGCCCGCGTGGATCAGCTCGTTTAGACGATCCGGCGAAGTCGAAAGTGATCGGCAAGATCGAATTCACGACGCTGCCGGCGCGCAGCAAGCCCGGACAGGCCGAGATCGGCAACTGGCTGATCGCGATTCCGCGCGCATTCGCAAAACACCGAAGCCGCGATGGATTTCCTGCTATGGGCCACCACTGCCGAACAGATGAAACGATCCGCGTTGCGCGGCAATCCACCGACGCGCAAATCGCTGTTTCGCGATCCGGAACTGGTGGCGAAGTTTCCCGCGTACCCGGCGCAGTTGCGTTCGCTCGAAACTTCGCGTCCGCGACCGCGCACGCCGCAGTGGAACGAGATCGAAAACGTCTTTGGCATCTTTCTCTCGAAGGCCAACAGCGGCGAGTTGTCTCCCGCGGATGCAATGAACCAGGCGAATGCCGAGATCGAGAAGATTCTCCAGCGCGCTCAGTAGGCGCGAACTGCTGCTGCCTTACCTCCTCGTCGCTCCGGCGCTGGTGGTGCTTCTCGCGCTTTCGATTTATCCGCTGCTCTACTCGATCACGATCAGCCTGCAACAGGAGACCTCGGCGGTGTGTTTGGAGACTCGGCAACTTCAAACGACTCGCGTCAGACGGTTTCTTCCTCACCGCAATGGTCCAACGTTTGTTTATGCGGTCGCGGCGTTGACGTGCGAGTTTTTGCTCGGGCTCGGATTTGCGCTATTGCTGAACAATCAGATTCGCGGGCGTGGATTCTTTCGCGCGAGCTGCTCGTGCCGATGATGTTGCCGACCGTTGTCGTCGGCGTTGTCTGGCGGCTGATGTTGCAATCCAAATTTCGGCGCGATCAACGGCACACTCAAACAGATCGGCATCGACACTGAAATCGTTGACGTGGACCGCGTCGCCGCGCCTCGCGTTTTTGTCGGTGATCGCGGTTGACGTTTGGCAATGGACGCCGTTTGTGTTTCTCGTGCTGCTGGCTGGGCTACAGGCGATTCCGCAGGAGCCGTACGAAGCGGCGTTGATCGACGGTTCGACCCGTTGGCAGACGTTTCGGCACGTGACGTTGCCGTTGCTCAAGCCGGCGATTCTGATCGTGCTTGTTGTTGCGCACGATGGATCTGCTGCGCGTGTTCGATCAGATTTTTATTCTGACGGAAGGGGGGCCGGGGTTCGCGACTGAGATGATCAGTCTTTACATCTATCGCACGGCGTTTCGGTTTTTTGATTTTGGTTATGCGGCGGCGATGTCGTTTGTGTTGTTGGCGGTGACGAATGTGATTAGTGTGGTTTATATCCGGTTCTGCAAGAGAGCATGAGGATCGCGCGATCTTAAAATCTGCTTGTTGGTGCTGGCGTTGGTGGCGGCGCTCGCGCCGGTCTACTGGATGCTCACGATCTCGTTGAAGAACGAAGTGGATCAGTTTGCCGTTCCGCCGCAAGTGGTTCTCGTTTACACCGACGCTGCAGCATTACTACGACGCGTTTGTGACGCGTTCGTTTGGCCAATACCTGCTCACGAGCGCGATCGTCGCTGTCGTTTCGACTTTCTTCGCGCTCGTGATCGGCACACTCGCGGCTTACGCGTTGACGCGTTTTCGACTTCCTTACGATCTCGATCGCAGGCTCTCTTTGTGGATTCTTTCGACGCGGATGTTTCCCGCGATCGTGACTGCGGTGCCGCTGTTTTTGATGATGCGCGACTTGCGGCTGCTGAACACGAAGGCGTCGTTAATCATCGTCTACACCGCGTTCAACCTGCCATTTGTGGTTTGGATGATGCGCGGGTTTTTTGCGGAAGTGCCGCGCGATCTCGAGGAGGCGGCGCTGGTCGATGGCGATTCGCGTCTCGGCGCGCTCGTTCGCGTCGTGTTGCCGCTGGTGAGTCCCGGGCTCGCGGCGACGGCGGTGTTTTGTTTGATCGTTTCGTGGAACGAGTTTCTGTTTGCGCTGGTGTTGACGCAGACAGATGCGTCGATGACGTTGCCCGTCGGGATTGCGGGACGTGTGACGCAGTATGAGATCAAGTGGGGCGTGATGAGTGCGGCGGGCGTGGTGGCGATGATGCCGATACTAATTTTTGCGCTCGCGATGCAGCGGTATCTTAGTGCGCGGATTATCGCTGGGTGCGGTGAAAGGTTAGATGTCGGATCAGAGTTCAAAAACGTAACAAGACGTTTGGTGACACGAAGGTTGTCGACGATCTGTCGCTGGAGATCGACGACGGTGAGTTCGTCGTGCTGCTTGGTCCATCGGGTTGCGGCAAGACGACGACGTTGCGCATGCTCGCGGGACTCGAAACCGTCACTAGCGGCGATATCTACATCGGCGACGAACGGATCAACGACGTTCCGACGCAACACGCGACCTCGCGATGGTGTTTCAGAGTTACGCGCTTTATCCGCACATGACTATCGCCGAAAACATCGCCTACCCGTTGCGCGTGCGAAAGCTCGACAAGACATGAACGCGAGAATCGGGTAGCGCGAGTCGCGAAAATGTTGGAGATCGAGTCGCTGCTCGATCGAAAACCACGGCAACTGTCAGGCGGCGAACGACAGCGAGTCGCACTCGCGCGCGCGATCGTTCGCGAGCCGCGCGCGTATCTGATGGACGAACCGCTTTCGAATCTCGACGCGCGTTTGCGCGTGCAAATGCGTGGCGAACTCAAACGTCTGCAACACCAACTTGGCACGACGACGATCTACGTCACGCACGATCAGGCTGAAGCGATGACACTGGCGTCGCGCGTGGCGGTGATGAAGCAAAGGGCGATTACAGCAGTTTGACACTCCGCTCAATATCTACAATCGTCCGGCGAACCGGTTCGTGGCGGAGTTTGTCGGCAGTCCGAGCATGAACTTCATTGACGGGAAGATCGAGCGCGGCAGTATTTGTGAGCGACTCGATTCGAATTCCAGTGACCAGACCCGATCGCGGATCAGTTAACGATGGGTATTCGACCCGAACACGTCCACGTTCTCGACCGCAACCGCAGAATGGTGCGATTCCGGCGACTGTTTATGTCACTGAGTTAATGGGAAACGAGACTTTCGTGTTTCTGTCGGTCGGATCCACACAGATTGATCGCGCGCGCGGCGGCAGACTTTCGTGCCGAAGTGGAAAGCACGGTCTGGCTGCGGCTCGAAGCCGAGAAGGCGCACTTCTTCGCAAAAGAATAGGTCCGCAGAAGCAAACAGGACCTCTACGAACGTATTGGACCGATCTGATGAGGCAACTATCTTACGAAGCGCTCTTCGCCGCGGTGTCAGTCGTTGCTCTGCTGCTTGTTCGGCTGCGGCGTGATGCGCAGATACGGCTTCGGCGCTCTCCAACCGCCCGGGAACTTCTCCTTCGCAGCTTCGTCAGACAAGCGACGGAACGATGATCACGTCGTCGCCGTCTTTCCAGTTCACCGGCGTCGCGACACTGTACTTCGCGGTCAACTGCAACGAATCGATCACGCGCAGGATCTCGTCGAAAGTTGCGTCCAGTGCTCGCTGGATAAGTGATCATCAATTTGATTTTCTTGTCTGGTCCGATCACAAAGACCGAGCGCACTGTGAACACGTCGCTGATCTCCGGATGGATCATGTCGTAGAGTTCGGCGATCTTGTGGTCCGGATCGGCAATCACGGGGAAATTGAGCGCCGTGCCCTGCGTTTCCTTGATGTCCTCGGCCCATCTTTTGTGGGAGTCGGTTTGGTCGACGCTGAGACCGATCACTTTGACACCGCGCTTTTCGAAGTCTGGCTTGCAGCGGGCCACATAACCCAGCTCGGTGGTGCAAACGGGCGTGAAGTCCTTGGGATGGGAGAACAGAACCGCCCAACTATCACCAATCCATTCGTGAAAACTGATGGGGCCTTCTGTCGTGTCTGCTGTGAAAATCGGGTGCTATGTCGCCAAGTCGTAAAGCCATTTTCGTCTCTCCTTTTGTCGTTTGGGAACACCACGCTTTTACAACTAATGACACAGCAAGTCAAACCCCGGCGCGATCGATCCGTGTTATGCTGCAAAAACCAATGAAAATAGCACTAAACGGCGCCACCACAATGCACGCTTCCCTGGAAATCGACCTCCACGCGGCAAAGGCGGCGGGGTTTGATTATCTGGAAATTTGGACGGCAAAACTTAAAGACAAATCCAGCGAGGAGCTTAAAGATTTGATTGCCGAATCCGGCGTTCCGCCGTTGAGTATCAACTCGATCGAACACATCACTTTTCGCGACGCGCAAGATTACGAACGAATCAAAGAAGAGTGCCGCGAACTGAGCCAAATCGCCGCGAAGATCGAATGTCCCTATATCGTCGTGGTTCCTGGACGCTTACCGTCAGGTGCATGTGCGACGTCATCGAGGAGTCGGTCCATGTTTTGACTGAACTGTGCGATATCGCCGCGCGAACATGACGTCGCGCTGGATTTCGAGTTTCTCGGCCAACCGGATTGCAGCGTGCCGACTCTCGACCTCGCGCACGAGATCGTGCGCACTGCCGCACGCGACAATCTCGGACTGGTGATCGACAGTTTTCACTTTTACGCCGGCGGCTCGAACGTCGAGATGGTCGAGAAGCGTCGATCCGCATTCGATCTACATTTTTCACATCAACGACGCCGAAAACCTGCCGCGCGCGGATCTTGAAGATCGTCATCGACTGCTGCCCGGTCTCGGTATCCTGCCGTTACGCGAGATGGTCGCTGCGTTTCGTCAATTGGATATGACGACGTCGCAAGCGTCGAGATCTTCAGGCCGGAGTACTGGGAACGAGATCCGTTTGGCTTAGCGCGTGATGCCAAAAACACTGCGGAACAAGTCGTAAATTCATGACGATCAAAATCGGCATCATTGGTTCCGGCTATATTGGCTGGAGTCCACGCCGCGATACTCGCGCGAGACGAGCGCGTTAAGGTCTCATGCGGTTCACGATGTGATCGCGGGTCGCGCGCAACGCTCGCGCGCGCGCATGACGCAACCGTCGCTGCGAGTGCCGACAGAAGTGATCGAACGTTCCGACGCGGTCTTCATCACCACGCCAAACACGCATCACGTCCCACTATCACTCGCCGCCATCGACGCCGGCAAACACGTTTTTTGCGAAAAGCCGCTCGCCACGACGATCGCCGACGCCGAAACTGTTTTCGAGAAAGCACAACGCAGCAATTCGGTTTTCCAGGTCGGTCACAACCGTCGCTTCGCTCCGGTGTATGCAACGTTGAAACAATTACTAACGGAAACTCATCAACCACACTCAGCGCACGTGAAAATGAATCGCGGCGAGCTGTTGAATCCTGAATGGACCGGCGACCCGGAAGTCACAGGCGGCTTTCTCTACGAAACGCCGATTCACATGTTCGACATGATGCGATTTCTCTTCGGCGAGATCGAAACACTTCACGCGATCGGATCGAGTCATGAATACAACGAGATTGACGACTTCTCGGTCCTGCTTGAAGTTCGCCAACGGCATGCACGCGACGCTTGCAACCGCAGCTGACGCGAGCTGGTTATTTCCGTTCGAACGAGTGGAAGTGTTTTGTCATCACGCAACCCTCGTGACCCGCGAAATGGAAAGTTTGATTTGCAGCAGCAACCTCGAAGGCCATTTCACTTCCCAGTCGATGCAGCAAACGCCGCGCGAGGAGAAGTGGGGCTACGTGCAGGAAGATCGCGCGTTCGTCGATTCAATTGTGAACGGCACGCCACCGCTAGTCACCGCGTTTGACGGATTGATGTCGGTTGAGATTGCGAACGCGGTCTACGAGTCGGTCCGTTTGGCGGCCCCCATCGGAATGCGGGACGGGGAGACGCGGCGACACGGAGAGACGGGGAACGGGTGATTCCGTAAAGCGGGAGACGCTTCTTCCGGATCGATCTCCCCTTCCCCGGATCCCCTTCACCGCATCTCCCTTCACCGCATCTCCCTTCCACGGTCCCTATCTGTGGTAAGATTGCCTCACCCCTGAAGTTTCCCCTTAAAAACGTGCTATGACGTCCGCAGAAGCCCATGCTCAGCCGGCTGCGCGACCCGTAGAACTGGGCGCCGATCTCTATCGTGAGATCTTCGCGCATTCCCGGGAAGCGATTGCCATCCTCGACCCGAAAGGCGTGTATCTTCAGCAAAACGGCGCTCATTTCACTCTACTCGGCTATTCCGACGACGACCTCGAAGGCCAATCACCAGCTCTCGACCTGGGCGAAAAAACGTTTGCTGAAGTAACAGGAAAACTAGCCAGAACAGGCGAATACTCCGGCGAGGTTGTTTGCCGAACTAAACGTGGCGAAGAACTCAACGTGGAGCTGACGGTCTTCATGATGCGCAGCGGACTTGGCGAACCTCACTGCTACATCAGTATCAAACGCGACATCACCTCGCGAGCACGCGAAATCAGAGATCGCCGTCGGACCGAGCAAAGGCTGGCACTGCAATATGCCATCACGCGGATTCTTTCGCGCTCGATCGACTTTGTCGAAGGCACGCATGAGATTCTGCATACAGTTTGCGAGAGTTTAGGGTGGCAGGTGGGTGTACTTTGGGCCGTCGATCATCAGGGTGAGTCACTGCGTTGCGTCGATTTTTGGCATAGCCCGTCGATAATTCTGGACGGATTCGAAAGTGTTTCACGAACGCGCACGTTTACGCGCAACGTCGGCTTGCCCGGACGGATCTGGGCCAGTGGCAAGCCTGCGTGGATTCCTGACGTGACCACGGATCCAAACTTTCCGCGGGCGACTTTTGCAGCCGAGGCAGGATTGCGCGGCGCTTTTGGTTTTCCGATTCTTCTCGGCGACGAGGTTGTCGGAGTGATGGAGTTTTTTAGTGAACAGATCCGGCAACCCGATCGCGACCTGAACGACATGATTACGAGTGTCGGATTTCAGATCGGACAGTTTCACGAACGCAAGCGGGCGGAAGAGAAGTTGGCCCATCTGCTCGTGCGCGAACGCGCGGCGCGCGGAGACGCCGAAAAAGCGAACCGCTTGAAGGACGAGTTTCTCGCCACACTTTCACACGAGCTGCGCACGCCGCTGAATGCCGTGATCGGTTGGTCGCGCATACTGAAGTCCCGCCGGTTGGATCCGGATAGCGCGAAGCACGCGATTGATGTGATCGAGCGAAACGCATGGGCCCAGAGACAAATCATCGAGGACATCCTCGACGTTTCGCGCGTCATTACCGGAAAACTGCAACTTCATTTGACTCCTGTCGATCTCGTTACAGTCGTTAAAGCAGCGTTGGATGCTGTTCGGCCCGCACTCGAGGCTAAGAACATCAGCATCGAGGAGACTTATCAGGAAGGACTCAGAATCATTGCCGGCGACGCCGATCGGTTACAGCAGGTAGTTTGGAATCTACTTTCAAACGCTTCGAAGTTTACGCCGGTCGGCGGTACGGTCGCGATTCGCATCAGCCAGGACAAAACGTACACGGAAGTTGAGATCATCGATACGGGACCAGGCATCGCACCCGATTTTCTTCCCCACGTGTTTGAACGATTTCGCCAGGAAGACGGCTCCACGACCCGCACACACGGAGGGCTCGGTCTCGGCCTGGCAATTGTGCGTCACCTGGTTGAGTTGCATGGCGGTGTAATCAGTGCTGAGAACTTCGGTCCAAAGTCGGGCGCCATATTCACGGTCAAACTTCCGTTGCCGAGCACCGAGTTGACACTCCAACCACCTCCGGTCCCCGGCGCGTTCGAAGATACGGTGACCGAGATCGATCTCGCGGGCGTGAGCATTCTGGTCGTGGAAGATGATCTCGATGCTTTGGACCTGATCACGATCGATCTCGCCGAGCATGGAGCGAGAGTGCGTGGTGTTGAGTCGGCCGCCGAAGCGTTGTCGTTACTCAAGAACGAACAGTTCGATCTGCTCATAAGCGACATCGGCATGGCCGACACTGACGGCTACAACCTAATCAAGCAAGTACGCCTCCAGGAAGGTGACAAGCCTGAACACATTCCCGCCATTGCTCTGACCGCATACGCGAGAGCGCAGGATCGAATCCGTGCAATCGCGGCCGGGTATAACACGCACGTCGCGAAGCCCGTCGAGATCCGCGAACTCGTGACCGTCGTTAAATGTCTCACCGGAAGAATAGCTTGAGATCTCAACAGGTTTTTGCCGCAAAGGCGCCAAGGTGCAAAGTAGTGCGGGGGTGCTTTGCGCCTTTTGCGGGAGCACTCTTCTTGCGATAAAGGTACTTTTTATGCAACGTCGATAAGTGTAAGCTGGGCCGATGACAAAGCGTTGCGCCTGGGCCCGGACGCCGTTATCAGTTGCTTACCATGACCAGGAATGGGGTGTGCCACTTCACGACGACACGCGTCTGTTTGAGTTTCTTGTCCTAGAAGGAGCGCAGGCGGGTCTGAGTTGGGAAACGATTCTTAACAAGCGTGAGAACTATCGCGCTGCTTTCGATGGGTTCAATCCCGTGAAGATCGCAAAATACAACGAGCGCAAAGTAGAAGCGCTCATGAAGAACGCCGGAATCATACGCAACCGGCTCAAGATTAATTCCGCAATCACGAATGCGCGTTCTTTCCTCGACGTAACTCGCGAGTTCGGCAGTTTCGATGCCTACGTCTGGCGCTTTGTAGACGGCAAACCGCTGCGCCGGAAGCGCGGACAATCAGTGCCTCCACGCACGGAACTATCCGACGCGTTGAGCAAGGATTTTTCGCGGCGTGGTTTTAAATTTGTCGGCTCGACGATCTGTTATGCTTTCATGCAAGCAGTCGGCATGGTCAACGACCACGACCTCGCTTGTTTCCGTTACAACCAAGTCTAATTAAAGATTTCCCCATGGAGGTCCCGATTTTGAAACGAAAACCCTCAATTCTGCTGTTGCTTGTCGTGTTGCTCAGCTGTGCTTCAGCCGCCTTCGCCCAGGCGATACCCGCTCCACTGGCGAATCTCCCCGAGGCGGACGTGCTGATCTACATCAGTCCTCAACGAACTTTAAGCGAATTCATTCCGAAGGTTATGCCCGCCAAGGAAGTTGCGGAGATGCAAACCGCTTTCGCGGACATGAAAAAAGCCGTCGGCGTCGACCCATCGACTGTCGAGTACATCGTTATCGCGCTGCGCTTCCACAGGCCGACGGCGGATTTGAGTTTTGTGCCACCTGACGTGATGGCGGTCGTAGGCGGCGACTTCAGTTCCGAATCACTTTTGACGTTGGCGCAGCTCGCCTTCCAGGACAAAGTGGTTGCTGAAAAGCTTGGTTCAAAGACGATCTCGACGATGACCATTGAACCCATCGCGAAACAAGCCGAAAAGATGCCGTTGCTCAAGCCCTTCGTCAACGTTGGCGCTGTAGCTTTGGGCCCTAACGCACTGGCGATCGGCAACTATGGTTACATCAAGTCTGCCGCTGAAGCTGCGGAAACCGGCACGGGGCGCATCAAGCCGGAAATGATCCAATCGCTGATGCGTGATTCAAACGTGCTCCTGGCGGCGACCGGCGCTCCGTTGCTCGCCTTCTCTCGCAGTTTCGGACTGCTCGGCACTGAAACGGCATCGCGCGAAGGCCGATTCGATACTCAATTCGGTAACTTCTACGCCGCAGTTACTCTCAACGGCGCCAATTACAGCATGCGTGGCGCGATGCATGCGGACAACCCCGATACAGCCAAAATCATTACCAATCTGCTTTTGAGCCTCGTGAAAACCGAAGATTTCGTAAAGGGTTTCAAGTCGGGCACGGAGTCGCTTACCGATGAGGCCGCGCAGGCTATTTTGCAAAGCTTTAAAATGACCGCCAAAGAGAGTGAGATCACATTCGAAGCCGATGTCCCGTTAAAAGCAATCATGGACATGATTCGTGAGCAGTCGAAACCAACAAAGGATCCGGCGGCCACATCAGCTCCGAAGAAGCCGGCGGCAAAGCGACCGGCATCAAGAACAAGAAGGAGAAACTAAATACCATGCGTAAGATCCTACTGGCGCCCGCACTCATCGTGCTGGCAGGCATCGCAGTCGTTACCGCGGCTTCAGTCGCGCGCTCATCGTCTGCGGCGCAGAATGCAAACAGCCCGACGACAACGAACCGCAACGAGAACCGGTCCATCACTCCACCGTCAGGCGCGGGAGCACAAGAGGACTTCTCCAAGAACACCTGGGAGTTGCCTGCGGATGCTGATAAGACTAAGAACCCGGTTCAAGCAACGGAGGAGTCGGTTGCTAAGGGCAAAGAGTTGTACCTGGAGCGGACAAAAGGCAACTGCATTTTCTGTCACGGCGAGACCGGATCGGGTAACGAAGCGAACCTTCCGCGACTGCGACGCAAACCAGCGGATCTGACAAACAAGGAACGAATGACTGCCATGACCGATGGCGAAGTCTTCTGGAAGATTACAAAAGGCATCCGCGGCATCATGCCCGCCGGTGAGAACCGTATGAAAACTGAAGAAGAGCGCTGGCACGTAGTGAACTACGTCCGCACGCTCGCGAAAGATAAGTAGGGGTTGTGATTTGAAGCCTCCTCTGCGTAACTTCGCGTCCTCTGCGGCTCTGCGGTAAATCTAGAAGTAAGAACATACAAGACGCAGAGGACGCGAAGTTACGCAGAGTTAAAAGAACCGTTCCGCGTATTCACGGACTTCTTTTAGTGAGCGATCGGAAATAACGCGAAACAGTTTGATCTCGCAGCCCGCGGGAATGCGCGGCGCCATTAGCGAGTCGGTAATCACAAACGCTGCGGAACGTAACCCTTTCTCCCAACCACGTTCGCGCGCGTCGCGAAAGCTTAGCGCGTCCGCGTCAAGCCCTGCGGCGACCAACAGCGTTCGCGACCAACGAAGGAACTCCGGCCACCGCGACACGATTGCAATCAACGCATCGGGTCGCGGTTTGGTTTGCCCACGAAACGACTCCACAACCGATCCGGAGTGAATCACGAGGAGATCCGTTTCCGGCTTCACGCAATCTCCAAACGCTTTGAGATGACCGTAAAGCACGAGGGGGACGGCGCCGATCAACGTCGACGTGTTAGCGAGATCCGCTGGTCCAGCTCCCATAACGCGAACCTTCGTCGCAACCTTGATCTCCGCAACAAGTATTTCGCGCAACTCAGGATCCGGCTCCAACACTAAGAAGTGATCCGGGTGCTGAACTGAAAACGATCGACTAACACCGGCCTGTATTTCGGCGAGAGAATATCCGTCCTCGCGCAATTGCCGGAAAAACCGCGAGATCAACTGGTCCAGCGCCAGACCATCTTCCATCTTTTCGTCGCCACGCAGCCGCACGTACACGCCACTGCCCTTGCGAAACTCCACCCAACCGCGCCGCGCAAGTTCGCGATACGCTGCGCTGACTGTGTTCGCGTGGATCGAATAGCGGCGGGCCAGATCGCGCGTACTTGGCAGGCGCTCGCTGGGCTTCAGGTCGTTGCTCACGATGCCGAGCGTGATCTGCGTGATCAACTGCTCGCGAATCGGGACCTCACTGTTTTTGGAAAGCCACAATCTCATGGACGACGCGTGGCGCTTTGGTGCCTCTGAGAATATCATAGCTGGCGTGAGTAATCCGTCTTATCTGCGTTTACTACGCGACGGCACGTTGGAGAATCGCATTGCCGATCTGGAGCGTCTGCTCGAACGCTGCACCGTCTGCCCGCGCGACTGCCTTAACAATCGCTTGAACGACGAGATCGCCGCCTGTTACTCAGGCCGATTGCCGATCGTCTCGTCTTACACCGCGCACTTCGGTGAGGAGCCACCACTCGTCGGCAGCAAGGGCGCCGGCAACATCTTCTTCGGCAACTGCAACCTCCGTTGCGTCTATTGCCAGAACTACCAGATCTCGCAAACTCACAAAGAACAGCTCAAGAACGAAGTCACTCACGAGCGTCTGGCGGAAATGATGCTCGAACTGCAAACTCGCGGTTGTCATAACATCAACTTCGTTTCGCCAACTCACTTCGCACCGCAAATGGCGCGTTCGATCCTGATCGCCGCACAACAAGGCCTGCGCTTGCCGATCGTTTACAACACCAATTCATATGACGCCGTCGAGGTGTTGCGATTGCTCGATGGCATCGTCGACGTTTACCTGCCGGATCTGAAGTATGCAGAGGACGAAGCGGGTTACATGTATTCGAAAGTCAGCGGATACAAGGAGTTTTCACGGCTCGCGTTGAAGGAGATGTTCCGGCAAACAGGCGATGAACTGGTCTTTGACGAACACGGAATACTGCGGCGTGGGCTCGTCGTGCGGCTCTTAGTGTTGCCGAACGACATCGGCAGCACGAAAGAGTCGATCGAATGGTTGCGCGACGAGTTGAGCCCGCGTGTGGCGATCTCGTTGATGGCCCAGTACTACCCGACGCATCAAGCGGAGACGAACAAACGATACATGCTGTTGTCGCGCCGCATCCGCGAGTCGGAGTGGATGAAAGCGACTGCGGCGCTCGAAGAACTCGGAATGGAAGAAGGCTGGGTGCAGGAGTTTGACGGCTCGTCTTACTACTACCGACCAGACTTCAGCGACACTGACCGCCCATTCCGGGACATCAGAGATTTCGAATAGCGGGAAAAGTTTTAACCACAAAAGGCACAAAAGACACAAAAGGCACAAGACAAAGAACCAGTAAAAAGCGCTTGTCTTACCTGGTTACTTTCCTAGATGTGCCTTTTTGTGCCTTTTGTGCCTTTTTGTGGCTAAGGTTCGTACCGGATCGCCGGACTTCCAGCCGGATAGAACACGCCTAACAATCTCAACTCCCCGTCGCCAGTATTCTCGACGCAATGCACCTGCCCACGTGGTAGATACACACACGCGCCTGGTCCAATGGGCGTGCTTGCCTCGCCGGTCCACATGCGTCCTTCGCCGCGTAGTATGAACAATACCTCTTCGTATTCATGAAAATGGTCGGGCGCGCGTCCCGGCGGAATCGATCCGACAAACTGCGTCACTTGTTCACTACCGACTTCACGGTCCACCAACACGCGATACCAGCGATCGCCCGTCGGCATCTCCCGCTGATCAGCCAACCTAACGATCGGCGATGGTTCCGGCCCCGGCGGATCGGTAAACGTAAGCTCAAGCGAACGCAACGGCACAACCCCGTCCAACCCACTATCCGGACACTTTGAACTCACGAAACAAACAGCGTCTGGTCCAGGGTTATCGACCATCAACGCCTGTCCGGGACGAAGATAGATCCCGGTCTGCGCCTGCACTCGATGTGGCCGCCCGTCGATGAAGACGGTGCACCGTTTCGGCTTCGCTGGATCGTCGAGATCCTCGAGCACGTACAAAACCTCGTCTGACTCCCGATTAAGAAGCGCCGGCGACAACCCGACACCAAAATCCAAAACACGCAGCGAGATCGCTTGGGAGCCCGTCGCCCGATTGACGCGGTCCCAAATCGAGACTGTACCTACAACATTGGGGGTGCCTTCGCGCATTGCTGACACGCGGCATCCTCCCGCCAGATCTACGGCCATCTATGAGCTCCTAAGGTTTGCTGGTCGTCAGGTGGTGAGTGGTGTGTTCTGTGATCGACGCCTGAGGATGCGTTCCCGGAGCCAACTCGTTGGTCCGAGCAGGGGGCGCTTCATAAAATCCACGATTCATATCGAGGGCGCGTTGCGACATAGCGTCATATTGGTTGCCGGGTAGTTCTTTGCGCGGCAGGGTAAACAGTAATCCGTTTATGATTACTCCTATCCCGACGAAAAATGTAATTAACCACGGTAGCACCATGGGCAACAAACCGAAATTATCGATCGCCATGAAGGTGACTGCCAGAGCGCCTGCCAAACCGACCGCAGCCGTGATCACTCCGTTGCGTAACCGGCGCAATCGTTTCTCTTCCGGCGACTCGAGAAACTTCTCAAACGACGGTAACACCTCTTCCGCAACTGTTTCGAGATCTGACGCCGACGACATCTGCCGGATCCTATCCGCCACCGCCATTCCGATCTGTTCGCGCGCCGACACCGCCGATGCAGTAATCGCGTCGGGACGCTCCAGCGAGTTGCGCACCACTCGGAGATCCGTGCCGCAAGCACGACAGAATTGACTGAGTTGTCGTTCTTCAGAACCGCATGATGGACAATACATGGTGGTTCAGCCTCCACTTACCGACGGCAAGATCGTGATTTCGCTGTTCTCCGGCAACTGCGTGTTCAGCAGTTCTTTGCGACGAATGTTTTCATCCTCGATAAACACGTTGACGTGCATGCGGACCTCGCCGCGTTCGGTCAACACTCGATCGCGCAGACCCGGATGGATCTGCCACAAACGATCGAGTGCCTGACCGACAGTTGATGGTGACGCATCGAGTTCGATCACGTGCTTGCCACCTGTAAAATCGGTCAGAAAACCGGAAACATTGATCGTGGTCACGGCAGAATACCTTCGGGCACGAGCCACGGATGTATTTGGAGCGCCAGTCGTCCCGCCTGGACCGCGGGATCCGTCGCAGCTAAAGAACGCGCTTCGTCGATCGAATCTACCTTGAACACGAAGATCCCGCGCAGCCGACCGTTATCGCCGAACGGTCCGGCGACGACGAGCTTCTTCATTTCTGCGAGCTTGTTAATGTTCTCGAGATGCGCTTTTTGAATCGCTTCGGTCGCGGGTGTTTTTTCCGGCGTCCATTTGTCGCCGCGCGTCAGAAAAGCTAGATAAGCGGTGGTCAGCTTGTTTGGCAACGCGGTTGTCTTTTTCATGACATCTTCCGACCACCACGGGTGCAGCTCAGGAGCGAGGAACCCTGACGCAACCGCCGGATCTTCATTCAACCAGGCGGTCGCTTCCTCTGCCGACTTCGTGCGAAAAATATGGACTTCGATCAGTTCGTTATCGTCTCTGATGGGTCCAGCGATCATCAACTTGTTCGCTTCGAGCATCGACCGTAGATGAGCGACGTGACGTTGTCGCATCTCCGCCCGTTCTCTGCTCGGTTCTGCCGTCCACTTGGGCCCGCGCTTCAACAACGCAAGCTGAAATTGCATCAACTTGGATTCCGGCGTTTTCGGTGTTTCAGGAGCTTTCTTATGTTCCTGGGCGAGCACCACTGTGCCGCACAGTAACATTGCGATTGTAAGGATCAAGGTAGTTTTCATTTTCATTTCACCACTGAAGCTTTCACACAAACGACCGGCGGCAAACCCTCAGCGATCGCTTGCCACGACTGACCGGTATCATTCGAGCCAAATAGTTTTCCATTGCGTGTTCCGAAGTACAGACCCGCGGGATTCAAGTCATCAGACGCCATTCCATCACGCAAAATAGTTTCGAATGCGTTTTCCTGCGGCAGACCATTGGTCATCGGTTCCCACGATTCACCCGCGTTGCGAGTGCGATAGACGCGCAGTTTCGCTTCAGGCGTGCAACGAAACTCATCCGACTCCAACGGAATGATGAAAACTGAATTCGCGTCGTTAGGATCGCCCACCATCGCAAAACCAAAATCGGAAGGAACGCCGTTCGCGATGTCGGTCCACGAATCGCCGCCGTCATCGCTGCGATAGAGTCCCCAGTGGTTCTGCAAAAACAATCGCTGCGGATTCGACGGATGGCTGACGATCTTGTGCACACACTGTCCAAACTCAGGATAACGATGTTCCGGCGGCAGAAACTGCGCGCGGACGCCGACGTTTCGAGGATTCCAACTCTTGCCGCCGTCATCGGTGCGATAGACGCCGCCGGTCGATATCGCGACGTGCATCCGATTCTTGTTCGAAGGATCCGGCAGGATGGTGTGAAGACAAAGACCACCGCCGCCTGGCTGCCACTGTGGTCGATGCGGATGATCGAGAAGTCCCTTAACCAGCGACCAATTCGCGCCGGCGTCGTCAGAACGAAAGAGCGCCGCAGGTTCAACTCCACAGAAGAGCGTGTCAGACTCGTCGGCATGTCCCTCTTCGATCTGCCAGATCTGCTTCAACGACGTCTCACTGTCTTCGGGAAACTTGATGTTGTAAGCCTCCGGTTCGGTCCACTCGCGCCCGAAGTTGTCAGAGGTGCTCAGGTAAGAGCCCCAAAACGAACTGTTGACCGCTGCCCACAGCCGACTTCTGCCGTTTCGTTGATCGTGAGCGAAAGCATAGATGGCGCGGCCGGGGAAATAAGGTCCGCCGACTAACCAATCCCTACGTTCCGCGCGGGAGTTAATAAGAAATGCGCCCTTCATTGTCCCGACCATTAGCAACACATCGCCGGACTTTGCATCTATATGATTGGTTTCTGGCATTTAGAGAGAACCGGAATCGCTAAAAAGTCGTTGAAATTTCGGAAACTCGCGGATTATAGCCCGGTCATTGGTCATCGGTCATTTGCCATTTATCATTTGTCGTTTCCATCACGCAAAATGACCAATGGTAAATGTCAATGACCAATGACAAATGGTAAGATTCCGGTCACTTGACCGCATGAGGTAACGCCCATGAAGAAATTAATCGCTTTGTCCCTTACCTTTGCCTTGTTCTACGCTGCCGCCGCGCCTGCCCTCGCTCAAGACAAGGCAACTCAACAACAGCCCACGGAAGAAGAACTGCAAAAAGCCAAGGCCGAGCGGGAGAAAAATGCCTACAGGCTTTTGGATCAGGTGATTGATGAGTCGCAGTCGCTGCGGTTAACCGAGAACCGCGTGCGGGTGCAGATCAACGCCGCCGATGCGCTGTGGGAGAAAAACCAGGGACGGGCGCGTTCAATCTTCACCATGGCGGGCGAGGGCGTCGCCGAAATTGGACGAAATCCGCAACCGACGAGTAACCGTCGGAACGAAAACGCCAACCAGGAACGACGCGCGTTTCAACTGCGACAGGAGTTGGTACTCGCCGCCGCAAAGCACGACGCTCAACTCGCGTATCAATTGCTCGCGACTACAAAACCACCGACGCCCATCGTGCAAAACACCAACGAGCAGCGCCCTCCTCGTCCGCAGTTCAACTCTGAAGACAATCTCGAACAGATGTTGCTGGGCCGAATCGCTGCACTCGATCCAAAACTCGCCGCGCAGAACGCGGAACAGATGATGGAGAAGGGCCAGTTTCCTCGTTCGGTCGGCGAGGTCATCAATCAGTTGTACAGCCAGGACGCCGAAGCCGCTCAGAAGCTCGCCGAGAAAACCGTGAAACGTCTTGCGTCGGCAAACTTTTTGACGAACAACGAGGCGGCGGCTCTTGCGCAACAGATGATAAACGCTGGAGTGCGTCAGCCGGGAAATGAAGTCGCAAGTGTGAATCCGCTGCCGCAGGGCGTGCGACCAGCCGGTCGTGGTCCAGTGCTTGAACAATCGGCGTACGTCGAATTGTTGTCGGCAGTAATTGACATAGCATTGAAAGCCTCGCCACCGGCGCAGCAGCCCAATCAGCGCCCGGCAGCGCCCGCACAGCGCGGACGTGGTGTAGGCGCGGCGCCAACAGTAGTCGCCCCGCGACCGGCTGGACCAACAGAAGCACAAATTGAACAGGCCAACGCACGTCGATTGGTTGCCAGCTTGATGATTGCGCTGCCGGTTATCGAACAGCAGCTTCCCACGAAGGCGACGGCGGTGAGGTCGAAGTTGTCCGAACTTGGTATGGGGAACGTGCAGAACATGGCGCAGCGGCCCTTCATTAGTCTAGGGGAAAACCCAACCGCCGATGCGCTTATGCAGGCAGCGGCCTCAGCGTCGCAACCGATGCAAGATCGTCTTTACCAGCAAGCTGCTTACCGGGCGCTCGAAGAAGGAAACGTTGACCGCGCGCGACAGATCGCCACGGACCACCTGGCGGTCAAGAGTCGTGAAACTGTGATGCAACGGATCGAGTTTCGTGAAATGGCGACGAAGGCCGACGGAGCACGACTGGAAGAGATCAGGCAAACGATGAATCGCATGCAAAGCGATGGTGAAAAGATCGGTTTCCTGCTCCAGTTGGCGAACGAGGCCCAGAAGACCAATCCGAAGGTCGCCGGTCAATTGCTGGAAGAAGCACGGCAAATGACGAACCGGCGTGCGAGCAATTATGAACAGATCGAACAACAACTTCGCGTCGCGCGTGGGTTTGCCACGGTGGATCCGGCGCGCAGTTTCGAAGTGCTTGAACCAGCGATCGGCCACATTAATGAATTACTTAACGCAGCCGCGATCTTGAACGGTTTCGAGATAAGCATGTTTCGCGATGGTGAAATGACTATGGTGCCGGGCAATGGACTCACGTCAATGATCAATCGCATCGGCCAGGAACTTGCGGTGCTCGCGGGGAGTGATTTCGAACGCGCCGATGTACTCGCCGGCAGATTTCAGTTGGCGGAACCAAGAATCATGTCGCGACTCCTGATCGTCCAGGGACTGCTCAACCCGCTTCAGAGACAGAATCTGCTGCCGGGCGCGCCGCCGCCATTCACCGGCGTACGATTTAGCGAAAACATGAACGTGGTCCGGCCGTAGTAAACAAAGTTTCGAACGAGGGGGGCATCGGCGTTGCATAACTTAACAAACAGGCGGTTTGCGGATTCGATCGAGAAACCGGAAATACCGTCAGTAACTCCACACGATCCATCTGAACCTGACAATCCAAATCCTGGGCCAATCCCCTTGCCTCCCGATACAAACCCGCAACCAGCAGCACCCGTGCGTGAACCAGATACGCCACCACCGATCACCGACCCGACACCCCCTGAGCCAACTCGACTGATCGGCGTGCGATAGACAGGAGCCCACGCGGGTTGCGAAAACTCTTTCTCCTCTCCACTTCAAGCTTCGTGCTGCGAACGTTGGTGCGCCTCGGTATGCCCGGACTGTTTCTGATGAGCGCGCTCGACTCGTCGTTCCTGGTCCTACCGTTCGGCAACGACCTGCTGCTCATCGCGCTCGTGAGCTCGAACCGGGAGAGTTTGATCTGGATCGCTTACGTGCTTGTTTCAGCTGCTGGTTCAGTGCTCGGCGTTTTCGTTATCGATTTGCTGATGCGCAAGGCGGGCGAGAAGGGACTGGAGCGTTTCGTCAAACCCCAGAAAGTGGAGCGACTCAAACAGAAGCTCGAAAACAAACTCGGAATCACGGTGTTCGTGGCTACAATAGCGCCGCCGCCATTTCCATTTACACCTGTGATCATGACAGCGTCGGCATTGCAGTGTTCGCGTAAGAAGCTGATCGGTGCTGTCTTTGTCGGCCGAATAATTCGTTACACCGTGGAGGCGATCCTTGCGCTGTATTTTGGCCGCCAGGTGATCGCTTACCTTAACTCCGACGTTGTCTCTTACGTCGTCTACGCGCTGGTCGCGCTGGCAATAGTCCTCAGTACTTTCTCGTTGATTCGCTGGCTCAAACGGTCATAAAAATTCCATGATTTGAGCGTGAATTTCGTGGTTTCGGAATTCCGAAAACCACGGTTTGTCGTGTAGAATCCGCAAGCAAAAAACTCCGGAAGGGAGCCCGCAGCATGCCAGAGAGACGTGGTGTCCAGGCCACTGAAGACGTAAAGGCTGAATGGTCCACTGCCTACAAGGTTTATCTGAGAGCCCCAGGTGACAGGTTTGACAAGAAGAAAGACCGGACCGCCCGAATCGACTACGTAGCCCAGGAGATGAAACTGACTCGCAAGCAAGCAAAACGCAGGATCAGAAATTACGAAGCATGGCAGCGAAATATTAAGAAAGGAATCGTACCGCCGTAAATTTCGTTTTGGATTCAGTTGAGTCAGCGTGCGCCATTCGAGAGCCGTTTGGTCCAATTCACAAGCTCAGACAATAGTTGCTGGACCAGTTTTTTTGATGTCTCGTCAGTCAACTTTCCCTCCTGATCGAAACGCTTGTGCGCGTTCGAGACCATGACCTCCGGCTGATTTACCGGGTACATGTTGAGGAATACGAACGTCTGCCGCAGGTGATACTGCGCGCGTGAGGTGCCCTGCCCACCAATCGACGCGCCCATGATTGCCACGGGCTTTCCGCTCCAGGCGCTATCGCCGTACGGCCGTGAGCCGCAGTCGATGGCGTTCTTTAGCACGCCCGGGATTGAGTAGTTGTACTCGGGAGTGACGAAGAGAATCGCGTCAGCGGCGCGAACTCGCTGCTTCAATTCGACGACGCGAGGATGGGGATTTGTTTCCTCATCCTGATTGAACGGCGGGATGCCGTCCAGTTCCAACGTCTCCATCCGCGCGCCTTCGGGCGTCAACTCCTGCGCCGCTCTCAACAGCGCACGGTTGAACGATTCCTTCCGCAGACTTCCAGCGATTCCAAGGATAACAAGTGGTTCATTCACGACAGGCCTCCGCAAGATCAGTGTTTGGGCAATTCTACACGGATCTTACGGGCGAGATGCTGGTGTCGCGAAGGACGTAATGGTTAATTGAACTTTCAGTGATGATTTCCGCCGTCTGGAACCTGCGCAGGACGTCTGGCGGCCAGACACGGCCGGAGCGGCCTTCGCGCACGGTTGCGTGATTTACGCGCATGAATGCGTCTGTCGACGGAACGGTGACTCTCGGTTTCACGAGGGCAAGTCGTGGGAACGAGAAAATTTGATGTTTTCTGGCAAGTACTTTCACTTTGGCACCCTTTGTGTTGAACTTGATAAACGCCTTTCCTACCCTAGAGGCAGTCTCAATCGGAAGGGGTTTCCAGGTTTTTCTGTCTGTTTGGTCGAAACGAAAGGGGCGCCGAAACGCCCCTTTCGAGTTTTTGAGTTGTGCCAACACCTACCAGCGGCGGGAGCGATCTCGTCGATACGCATAACGCTGGAAGCCATCACGATATCCCTGGATAAAGGCATCGCGGAAGACCTGACGGTACACTCCCCGGTTGCCGTAGGACGAGCTGTAACCAGCCGATCCACTCCGGTAATAACGTGAGCGCTGCGGATTAAAACTCTGTCCGCGCTGCGCATCGGCAGCACCGACGTTCATTCCGTAGCTGTAGCCCTGTTGACGCGCTACCTGCACAGCATTGCGCCGCGACCATTCGCCGTAATTATCGTTGCGACGGTCGTATCGGCGATACTGCGCTTGAGCAGTTGAACTGGCGACTGTGACTAAAATGCCAAACAGTAGGAAGAATGCCAGTAAGTATCCACCAGTTTTCAACCTTGAGTAACTAAGTTTCATCTTGCTTCGAAACCTCCCTGTGCAGAGGTTTGGCAAGTGCCGTGCCTAAACGAAAACGCTTTTAAAATCGGTGTTTAGAAGTGTGCTGTGGACGAGAGCCCGGCACGATATCGTATGGTGAGGTGACGATTACGCGGGACGCCGCAAGTAGGAGCGAAGTTCCGGGCGGGTTGCCTTGCGGACTAACGCGCTCTTTGCTTGCCACTCGACGGCGCGAGTCAGTTCGACCAGGAAGCGGGTCTCACCCGATTCGAGCGCGGCGATCGGAGCGCCATCGTGATAGAGGATCCGGTTACCGGTGTGCGCGGTGATGCGAGTGCCTGGTGTGATGATGCCGGCAAGGTTCAGCGGATCGGCTGCACTAACGGAGATCATGCTCTCCTGCGCGCCTTCACGTCGAATCGAACGCAGCATTCCGACAGCTTCGGGCAAAGCGAACTGCTCGCCCGAGATACCGGCGACGAAACGTCCGCCGCGAATCTCACCACGCGCTTCGAGACGGTGATACACGCGCAAGAGCACGCGCCACGGCACCGCAATTCCCTCTCGCTCAAGCAGCCGTTTGAAAACGACTCCATAGCGGCGCAGCAGCACCCATGCAACTTCTTCAGCAAGCTCCAGCTCTGATTGTTTCGTTGTGGACGCGTCGGCCGCTGACGGAGCGCGCTTGAGTATGGACCAACGTCCGGCGGTCGCCATGTCGTAAACCGGTTGGCGATGTTTGCGACGCGCCGCGGCTTGCGTCTTGCGACTGCCAGGTGTCAAGAGGGCGCGCAACCCTGAGAAGCTATCAGAAACGACAATGCCATTGGCGACCAGTTCCGCGAGTGCTTCTTCGACCTGGCTTCGAAGCAGTTCGGTATTTTCGACAATGTCAGTGAAAAACGACGCACCACGTTCGCGCAGGTAGTCGTAGACCATCTGAGTCGTGGTTGAAAACTCTGACGCGGCGTTGGGCTGCGATGATTGTGGAAAGGCGGCGTTCCACAGGGCGAAGTTTTTGCGACGCAACAATGCGATCGGCGTGTTTCGAACCGGGCCGGAGCCACGCGAGCGGTCATTTTCGGGTGTTGTGCTGCGGACCGGCGAAGCCATGGGTGTTAGCCTTGCCCAAACAACTTCGCCTGACAGACACAACGCATCCAACCACGCCGGATCGTATTCAATGAGTCGCGAAGGCAAGAGTTCGCCCTCCCACGCAGCGGCGGGAGCTTCGAAACCTTCCAACTGGTCGATGATGGCGCGGACGCTTTCAGGCCCTTCCATCTGGTGTTCGGGCGCGACCTTTTGCCAGGCGAGAAGGAAACGAATGAAGTCGGCGGAAGCGACGGGCTCGATCTCCTGGCGCAAGCGATTCAACGTGTAGCTGTGAATGCGGGCGAGGAGACGTCGTGCACACCACTCGGTTTCGGTAATTCCAGGAGTGAAACGTCCACGAATGACAAAGCCTTCCGCTTCGAGTCGCAACAGACCCGTTTCAATCTCGAGTTTGCTCAGCCCTGAAGAGTTAGCTAACGCATCAACAGTAACGGGTCCAAGACCTTCCAAACGACCGCGCAGGACTTCGGTCAAAGCATCCTCAACAGTCCACGTTGTTCTGGAAACGCTTTCGGGAGCGGTGATTGGAGGTTCTAATTCTCTGTTTGGAAATATCGCTTTGATCTGCGGCAGCCGTTCTGCCGCAACCCATAAACCAGGAACTAACACGGCAGCCCGTCTATCTGCTTTCAATTCGTTAAAAAATTGACGCCATTCGTCCCTTTCCTCGATGAAACCTAATTCAACTAGTGCGTCATGCAATTCATCCGCATTCCGCGGGTCGGGCCAAACTTCTTCGCGAACGCGATCGATCGCTGCCTGGTCCAGCTTCCCCAGGTCGCTCGCCGTTTCCGGATCGAGCCACCGGCGTTGAAACACCGCGCGTGTACGGCGCTCTTCGAGTGGAGCATCGTCGAGGTAAGCATACGGACGAGCGTTGAGTATCTCCTGCGACAAGGGCGAGGCCTCGATGACGTCGCGAGCGAAGAGGTTCTTCTCGTTGCGCTCGATTGAAGTCAACAGGCGCTCCAGCCCGTCGATATCCATCGCTTCCTCGAGACAATCTTTCACGGTCTGATCGACCAACGGGTGCGACGGTATCTCTCGTTCGCCTCCGCCCAGGTTTTCTGCGCAGGCCACCTGGTCCGGGAAGATAGCCGTCAACAGATCTTCGGCGTCCATTCGCTGCAACTGTGCAGGGATCTTCTTCCCGCCGCGACGTCGCAGCACGGCGAGCGAGCGCGTGACGTTCCAACGCCAGCGAATGTTCCACATTGGCGCATCGAGCAAAGCCTGGCAGAGAAGCTGACGGACGGTTTTGGAGTTCAGATAATGAAATACATCTTCGAGTGGGAAACTGTGCGTTGGACCAGAGATAGGACGATCGCGTCTTCCGTCGCGGCCGCCTGTAACTCGAAATTGAACTTGCGGCAAAAACGTTTCCGCAGAGCGAGCCCCCAGGCACGATTCAAGCGACTGCCGAAGGGTGAGTGCAGCACGAGCTGCATGCTGCCGCTGTCGTCAAAAAATCTTTCGAGGACGAGATTGTCCTGCGACGGCATTACGCCGAGCACGATCTTGGAGATCGACAGATACTCAACAATTTGTTCGGCCCCCGATTCGGCGATCCCCACCTCATTTGTGAGCCATTCAATAGCAGCGGGCGGATCCGTTTTACCGATTTCCTCTCGCAATCGCGAAACTGATACAGACAACTCATGTGATCGCGCAGGCGCCTCACCCAGCCAGAACGGAATGGACGGCGGTTGTCCATGCGCATCCTCGACGCGCACCTTTCCCTGTTCGACGCGCAGCACGCGCCACGAAGCGTTGCCCAACTGAAAAATGTCGCCCTGAAGGCTCTCGATCGCGAAGTCTTCGTTGACCGATCCGATCACGAGGTCGCTGGGTTCGAGCACGACGGCATAATCAGCCGTGTCAGGAATCGCACCACCGGACGTTATGGCAGCAAGCCGAGCGCCGCGGCGGCCGCGCAGTCGTTTATTGACCGCATCGTGATGGAGATAAGTCGAGCGGCGACCGCGCTTGGTCGAAAAACCTTCCGCCAACATGCGCACGATCCCATCGAACTGTTCGCGCTCGAGGTTGCGATACGGATAGGCGCGACGGATCATAGCGAAAAGGTCGTCTTCGCCCCACTCTTCTGCGGCTACTGCCGCGACGATCTGTTGCGCGAGAATGTCGAGTGGACGTTCCGGAATTTCAAGCTGATCCAGCTCGCCTCGCCTCACCGAGTCGATAATCGCGGCGCACTCGACCAATTCATCGCGTGAGAGCGGAAATATTCTGCCTTTCGGGAAACCAGCGACCGTGTGGTTGGAACGTCCGACACGCTGGAGAAAACTGGCAATCGAACGTGTGGAGCCAAGCTGGCAAACGAGATTTACGTCGCCGATGTCGATGCCCAATTCGAGGGACGCTGTTGCGACTAACGCACTGAGTTCGCCTGCCTTGAGTCGCTGTTCCGCGGAGAGACGTTGTTCGCGTGCCAGACTGCCATGATGCGCGGCGATGTTCTCGTCACCGAGTCGTTCACCAAGATGGCGCGAAACACGCTCGGCGAGGCGTCGAGTGTTTACAAAGACGAGCGTGGTGTGATGCTGACGAATGAGTTGGGCCAGTCGATCATAGACTTCTTCCCACACTTCACCGGACATGACGGCCTGCAACGGCGAGTCAGTTAATTCAACGCCGATATCGAGCTTGCGCGCGTGACCGCTGTCGACGATCGTGCATTGCGGCGTGTTGTCCGCGTTAATGTTTGCGTTGCCGACGAGAAAACGCGCCACTTCTTCAATCGGACGCTGCGTAGCCGACAGTCCAATGCGGACCAGATGAGAATTGCGAATTGCGGATTCCGAATTTCGAATTTCGCAATCCGCAATCCGCAATTTCACTAGTTGCTCGAGACGTTCGATTGACAGAGCGAGATGTGAACCGCGCTTGTCGCTCACGACCGCGTGAATCTCGTCGACGATCAGCGTGCGCGCCGTTTCCAGCATCCGGCGTCCACCTTCGCTGGTCAGCAAAATGTAAAGCGATTCCGGCGTCGTGACGACGACGTGTGGCGGACGCTTCGTCATCGCCGTCCGCTCTGAGGCTGGCGTATCACCCGTTCGCACGAGGGTGCGGATGTTCACTTCGGGCAAACCCAGCGCCTGAAGTTCCTTCTGAATCCCTTCCAGAGGCGTTTGCAGGTTGCGCTGAACGTCGTTACTGAGGGCTTTGAGCGGCGAGACGTAGATGACGTGCGTCGTGTCGTCGAGTTGACCCTCAACTCCGAGACGAACGAGATCGTCAATCGCCGACATAAACGCGGCAAGCGTCTTACCGGATCCGGTGGGCGCGGCGATCAGCGTATGACGCTGTTTTTTAATCTCCGGCCATGCTTGTAACTGCGGATCGGTCGGAGCAGGGAAGGTCCGGCCGAACCAGCGCGCAACTGCTGGATGAAATAATTCGAGACTCATAAGGGAGGGCAATTATACTTCGTCAGATGAGGTTTGCATAGTTGAATCACGCGCCCAAACGTGAAACAAAACTGCTGGTTTTCTTTCCTTCTTTGATCATCATTCAAACTGCTTCTTGAACTGCTCAAACTGCTCCTTCAACCGTTCAACCTCGGCAGCCAGCGTATCAACTTTCTGTTCGAGGGCCTCACGCGAAGACACTCGTGGTAATACGTCCGCTACAGCTTCGACCGAGACTTCGCCCGACAGCAATTGCGCAAAACGGACTTCCTTCTGCCCAGCCTGTCGCGGCAGGCGCACGACTAGCGGATCATCATCGCGCGAGATCAACGCGTTGAGCGTCTGCTCAATCTCATCCAACCCGCTAAACTCGTGCAGCCTCGACGCATTCCCCCGCAACTCTCCGGGCGTCTGCGGCCCGCGCAACATCAGCACACACATCAACGCCACTTCTGCATTGTTGAGATGCAGCACTTCGGGCATCACGTGTTTGTACTTCGGAACGCGGCTGGTACTGCCATAGAAAACGTAAGCCAGGTTCTTCTCACGCAAGGTTTCGACTGCGGTAGACACCTGGCTCTCCGTATATGACGTCACCGGATGACGATTGTTTTTCTGATTGCAGGCGAGCGTCAACGCATTGAGCGTTAGTGGATAGTATTCAGGCGTCGTCACCTGCTTCTCCACTAACGCCCCGAGGACGCGCGTTTCAATATCCGTTAAAGTTGTTGCCATCTCAGCAAAGATATCTCCCGCAAAGACGCAAAGGGCGCAAAGGTCAAACAGTTAGAATCACTGCGCCTTTGCGCCTTTGCGGGAGATGTTTTTCAAGTGGAGCTACTGATCGTCGTCCTCTGCGCTTGTTTGCTGTCCCTGTGGTCGCGGTTCCGCACGGCCGGCGCCCAGGTTGTCGAAGTTCAATGCGGCATTGAACAACAGGAAGAACTCGCCCTGCGTCTGGTGCCGCCACATCGGATTGGTCGCGAACATCACGACGTGACCACGCCCGACCGGAACATCCACGACCGCGGGCTTGTTCACTAAGTCTTCGCCTCCCGCCAGCATGCCACTGATGAGCAGGTTCTTCTCATCAGACACGAAGCGCAGCACGACGCGGGGCCGCAAGGGCGGCGGCACGTAAAACGGACTCTCGCGCTGATCGGCCTGCGCCTGTTCCGGATCCGGCCTTCCGGGCCGTGGTTGCGGCATCGCCTGGATGATGTCCGGATCGCTGACGCCACCGCGTCCTGAAGCACGTGACGCACCGCCGGCGCCACCCTGACCACCTCCGCCACCGCCGCCTCCGCCGAAGCCACCACCGCCACCGGCAGCAACCTGGAACAGCGGCGCCTGGTTGAAGTAAATAGGCAACCCGGCGTCATAACCGTAAGCAATCGGGCTCTTCCGATCGGAGAACGTCGCGTTGTAGATCGAACCGCGCGCGCGGAGTTTGTCGGATTGCTGAATCGAAACGCCGCTCGTGATGCCGTATTCGATCGGGATCGCGGAAACGCTGCCGCCGATCGTGATGAATAGTCCACCTTCCTCGACAAATTTCTGGAGGTTCGCGACGCCCTTGACGGTCATTCCACCGCGCATATCGTCGGTCGTATCAGGTGAGAGGCCCATGTTTGGCGTCAATGCCGACGCTTTCCACGGGATCGCCTCGCCACGCTGGGGCATGCCATTAACGATCGTCTGCGCACTGCCGCCGACCGGCGGGAAGATCAGCACGTCGAACTTCTCACGCAAATTCGGCGTGTTGCGAATTACGTGATCCGAAATGTAACTGTACGGGACCTGCAAACGATCGAACTCGATGCGGAACCAGCCTTCGTTTTGCGTGTTGGTCCAAGTGTGAACTATGGCGATACGCGGCACCGCGAGTTCGTGCGTCTTGACCGTGGGGAGTTTATCGATCCCGATCGCTTTCAGACCGAGATCGTTCACGGCTGGCTCGAGCAACTGCCTCAGGTTCGCCGGGTTCCCTTCTTGCTTGATGATGAACGAGCCTGTATTGAACTGTTGCTCGCCGACTTTGAAGCTGTCTTCCGCGGCGCTCATCTTCACGTCTTTCAAACGGAAGCGGAAGGTCGCAAGCGTGTTGTCGGTGTTGTGGTTGATGACGTACGCGACGGAATTCGCCGGTCCGCTTAGTGCTCCTTTAACTTTGACGTCAGCGATCAACAAAGTCGACGGAACTTCGAGCACGCTCTTGTCGACGATGCGCACTGTTTTGACGTTGCGCATCGGTCCTATCGTCCAACCTGTGTCGTCGTAGGGATTCGGATCGTTGACGTTGTAGTACTGCGTGTCGAGCAGCATGTCGGCCATGCGCGAATATGGCTGGTCCATACGAACAATGTAAGAGCCCGCTGCATATTTCTGGTCCTTAACCGAAAACTCCTTCTCGGCGCGGTGCACTTCAATGCCCTGCAACCGCATCAGGTTGACCATGTCGGCTGCTTCGACGGGACGCGCCGTGTCGCCGGGAATGATGTACGCAGCCGGGCCCTCGTTTGAGGCCTTGGCGATGGAACGCTTGCTCTTGAGATAGAAGTTGTTGAGGAACCGCTCACGTTCCCTCGCGACGAGGTTCATTGCGAACAGGATGCCCGATTGCTGCATGTTCACATTATTGCGCATGGACCAGTTGACGCGCGGAAAGGGTGGATTCGGACGATACCAGACGCGTTGCGTTTGGTTCGCGCCCAGCGTACGTTCGCGCGTGTCGGCGCCGCCGTTGCCGAACGTCTCGTAAAAACGTCCGATGGAGTTGCGGCCAGTGGCGATATAGAGCATGTAGTTCGGCGCCCAGCCGTCGTAGAAGCCATGCGTCCAAACTCCCGGGACGCCACGCTTCGTCAGCTCCTCGATCTCGTGATACGCAAGCACCTGAAACTCGTCGAGTGCGAGGGGATCGAGCCATGCGTTGTACGGACCTGTACCGGTCATCGTGTAGAGATACGGCACTGATTCGTGCAGGTCGTGAAGCACTGTCGGGTGATACTCGAGGAACGTCTTCATCTGATTCCGGGTCAGCGCGAGCGCCAGGCCGAGACCGTCGCGGTTGTTATCGTGGGCCACGTACTTGCCCCAGTAGAGCAGCGGCGGCGTGGCTTTGCCCGGGTTGGCTTTGCGGTAGTTGTAGAGATCGACCATGCGGTCGCGCCCGTCAACTTCCAGCGCCGGCGTGATCATCACGATCATGTTCTTGCGGATGTCTTCGATGAAGGGCGAGTCTTCGACGGCAAGACGATACGCGAGTTCCATCAACATCTCGGGCGAGCCCGTTTCAGGCGAGTGAATCGCTCCGGAGGCCCAATAAAACGGCTTCCCTTCCGCAATGAGCGTCTGCGCTTCGGTTTCGCTGATTTTGCGCGGATCGCCAAGTTTCGCGGTTATGTCTTTATAGCGATCGAGTTTCGCCAGGTTCGCTTCATCGCTAACGAGCACCAGGATCTGCTCTTTTCCCTCTTCGCTCTTCTCCGGCGCCACCAGCACCCGCACGCGCGGAGACGCTGCGGCAAGCGTGCGAAAATATCGATGAAGGTCCTTCGTGTAAGTCAGCTTGTTCGGCGTGCCGGCGATGTAGCCGAGAACCTTCTCGGGCGACGGCACTTTGTCTGACAGCGGCAGGTGATCGACGAGTTCCGTCATGAAGTATTTCTCAGTCGTGTACTCGGCGATCTTTGCGCCGTACGCTGTATCGAGCGCTGACTTCGGCGTCGTGTATTTCGGATTGATAGCCTTGACACGCGTGGTCGTCGTCGCGGGCGCGGCGGCGCCTGACGATTCGCTCGCCGACCTGTTGCGCTCGTCAGTCTGAGCACACACCGAAACTGCTGACACTAATAACAACAGGAAAAGGCATAGGGATCTATGGGCCATGACGTTCTCCTTTGAGCAACCACGGATGACACGAACCTAGGACAGATCTCGCGCGCAGCGAAAGCCTGAGATCATCCACCGCTCGTGCGCGTGAAAGAAGTTTCTGTATGTCGATCTGATGTGCAATTGCGGTGTGGCATAAGAACCGCCGCGTAAAACTTTCTGGTTGACGAACCACTTGTCGTTGTATTCGTCAAATTCGGACTTGAATCCCGGATAAGGCACGTAATCGGAAGTGGTCCACTCCCAGACGTCGCCGATCAACTGCTGACACCCATAACTGTTTGCGCCCTCCGGAAAGGCGCCAATCGGAGCAACGGACCAATAGCCGTTCTCGAACAGATTTGCTTTGCCGGTATCGGGTTCCGTGTTGCCCCAGGGGAATGCGTTGCTGGTTTTGCGCCGCGCATCATAACACGCCGCGCGTTCCCATTCAGCTTCTGTCGGAAGTCGTTTGCCCGCCCACTTGGCATAGGCTGACGCTTCAAAGAAACTGACGTGCGAAACGGGCTCGTCTTTCCGGCTCTCCGCAGTGGCGAGACCGGAGAAATCGCGAATCATCCACTCGCCGTCGTGGAGTTCCCAGTAAATCGGCGCTTGCCATTGTTCGCGGTTGACGGCTTCCCAGCCTTCCGAGAACCACCAGCGAAAGTTCTCGTAACCGCCGTCGCGAATGAATGCGAGATAGTCGCCGTTGCTGACGAGCGCGCGATCGATGGCGAAATCTGTAGTGAAAACCTGATGCGCGGGTTTCTCGTTATCCCAGGCAAAATCGCTTGTCTGCGAGCCTATCGAGAATAGTCCGCCTTCAATTTCGACCATGCCCTCGACGCTGCCCTCGACCTGATAGCCGCTCGCGGTGGCGACTTCATCTCTGGTCTGAACTGGTCGCACAGAAGGTGCTTTATGTCGTAGACGAGCAACTCCTGATGTTGCATTTCGTGCTCGAGTCCCATCCGAACGAGACGACAGCACTGATTCGTCAGCCGAATCGAGGAAATCGAGCATCTGCTCGTCGACATGGTTTCGGTAGGCGACGGTTTCGCGCACAGTCGGCCGGGACTTCGTCCCGCGCTTCGGGCGTTCGATTCGAGCTCCAAAACCCTCGTAGTACGAGTTGAAGTACCAGAGAAAGTCTTCGGAATAGACGCGGTAACCCGGCTGGTGTTTCTGAAGCACTGTTTCAAAAAACCAGGACGTGTGGCCGATGTGCCAGCGCGGCGGGCTCATGAACTCCGCCGTCTGGATAACATAGTCTTCAATTTCGAGCGGCGCGACGATCTGCATCGTTCGCGCGCGCACCTGTTTGTAGAGATCTTTGATGTTTGGCAGACAAGATCATTGCCAAGATCAATCGGCGGAAACCACTATTGAACGTGGGCCTTGGGGGTGAACACGACCTATTATACGTGCGTTTGGATAATTCTCACGCAGCCGCGCGAGCAACGCTTCGGCCGGGTTTCTGCCATTGAAATCAGCATCCCGCCTGCTGTTTGCGGATCGAAAAACAAGCGGAGCAGGTTTTGGTCAACTGACCCGGCAATTTCGACGTCCGCGCCGAGGTATTCGCGGTTGGACTTGTCGCCGCTCGTGAGCAGTCCCGCGGTCGCGAGATCGAGTGCGCCCGGAAGTAGAGGAACCGATCCGAGCGTCGATCTGGATCGTCACTTTACTCGCGCAAGCCATCTCCCACGCATGGCCCAATAATGCAAAACCGGTGACGTCCGTCGCCGCTTTGACTCCAAACTCACGCATCGCTTCCGCCGCATGCTTGCCCGGCGTCAACATCGTCTCGACTGAACCCGCAACCACGGCATCGCTCGCGCGAGCTTTCTTGATCCCGGTCGAAATCACGCCGGTGCCGATCGGTTTCGTCAGAATAATCACGTCGCCCGGTCGCGCGCCGGAATTAGTTGCGACTTTGTTCGGATCGATCACGCCAGTGACCGCGTAACCAAACATGATCTGCTCGTTATCGACGCTGTGACCGCCGATCAACGTCACGCCTTGCTGGTTCAGTGTTTCCAGTCCGCCGCGCATGATCTCGCCGAGTATCGCTGGATCGACGCCTTTTTTCGGAAAACATGTGATCGCTAGTGCAGTGAGAGGAGTGCCGGCCATGGCCCAAACGTCGTTGATGGAATTGAGCGCTGCGATACGGCCGTAATCGTAAGGATCGTCGACAATCGGCGTGAAGAAATCGACTGTTTGCACGAGCGCAAGGTCGTCGCGAAGGCGGTATACTCCCGCGTCGTCGGCTGTGTCGAAGCCGACAATCAGATTTGGATTCGCGGGTTGTTTCGGTAGCCCGCTCAGAACCTGAGCGAGTAAGCTCGGGCTAAGCTTCGCCGCTCAACCAGAACACGACACCATCTCCGTCAGACGCATCTGTTGTCACCTCCTTTCCGCAAGAGGATATGTTTGGCTATCATCTCTTTTCCCCAGACATCAAAGAAGACACTGATGGCGGAGGTTTCGACCATGCGAGTTCAGCTTAACAAGTTTTTAGTTGGAATCGTAATCGTTCTCTTCTCGGGGATAACGCTCTGCGCGCAAGACCCGGAGCTGGTGCGTCACTACGATTATGACAAGGCCGCGCCAATCGATCTCAAGATCATCGGCACGCAGAAACGCGACGACGTCACCGTCCACGACATCACTTATGCGAGCCCAAAAGGAGGCGTAGTTCCAGCGTATCTCGTCGTGCCAAAAGGCAACGGACCATTTGCAGGTGTGATCTGGGGTCACTGGTATTGGTCAAACTCGCAGATGCGCAGCCGCAAACAGTTTCTGGACGAAGCTGTGGCCCTGGCGCCGAGTGGCCTCGTCTCGCTTCTGACTGACGGGCCGGTGGCACGACCGGGTTACACGCCCTTCAAAGAGCCGCTCGACGACCGGCGACCAGCAGAATTAGTGCAGCAGGTGATTGACATGCGACGCGGCGTTGACGTTGCTGCTGGCGCGCAAGGAGGTCGATCCCAAGCGTCTCGCATACGTTGGTCATAGCTACAACGCAACGGTCGGTGCGATTCTGAGCGGCGTAGACCGGCGCTTCAAAGCGTTTGTGTTAATGGCGGGCTCGATGTCCGATCAGGTGGATTTCAAGAGCGGCGCTTTCGACGCGTTTCGCAAGCAAATCGGACCAGAAAAGTTCGACGCGTATGTCGCCAAGCACCCGTACACGGATCAGGGTCTTTATGTGGCGCACGCAGCTCCGGCGTTTGTTTTTCTTCAGTTCGCGACGCAGGAGGCTTTCTTAACAACAGACCGCGCTCGTGAATATGAGAAGGTCGTCAGCGAGCCCAAGCGTTTCAAACTCTACGAAGCGCCACACGCGCTCAACGCCGAAGCACGACGTGACCGGGTCGCGTTTCTTGTGGAGCAACTGAAGCTGAAACCGCTCTCGGACAAAGTGATTGCGGCGATTCCAGAGTTGTATCAGCCTCCACGACCCACTAATTAGAACTGAAATGCCCAAACCAATCATTCGCATTGGACCGGCAGGATGGTCGTACAAAGACTGGGAAGGCGTTGTCTATCCGCAGAAGCCCGGGAAGAACTTCGATCCGCTCGAGTATCTCGCCCGGTTCTTCGACACAATTGAGATCAACAGCAGTTTTTACCGCCCGCCGACAACGACCACGACGGAATCATGGGCCAGACGCGTTGCGCAGAATAAAGCGTTCACCTTCACCGCTAAACTGCATCGCGTGTTCACTCATGAACGCGGCAAGTCGACGAAAGAAGACGTGAAGGCGTTTCGCGAAGGGATGAAGCCGCTCGTAAAAGCGGGAAAGCTCGGCGCCGTTCTGCTTCAGTTTCCCTGGTCGTTCAAAAACACCGACGAGGATCGGGTGTATCTCACGAAGTTACTCGAAACGTTTCGTGCGTATCCCCTCGTGCTCGAGGTGCGTCATTCGTCGTGGAATACGGAGCACATTTACGAGTGGCTGGAAGAACGAGGCGTGGGAATCTGCAACATCGATCAGCCGGTGTTTTCAAGATCAATTCGTCCGGCAGCCGTAACGACCTCACCTGTCGGCTATGTGCGGATGCATGGCCGGAACTATCAGGACTGGTTTCGCGATAAAGCAGGGCGGGATGAGCGTTATAACTACCTCTATACCCTCGACGAACTCGATCCGTGGCTCACACGGATCAAGCAAGTCGCCAAACACACCCGTGAGACTTACGTGATCACGAACAATCACTTTCGCGGCCAGGCGGTGGTTAACGCGCTGGAGATTAAAGCGGCGCTAACAGAAGAGCCCGTCCCTGCGCCCGATCCACTGTTTCAGCATTATCCGCGGCTGGAAGAGTCAGCAACCCACGAAGATGGGCCGTTGTCGTTATTCAAGTAGCAACACGGATTTAAGAAAGTGCCTGCGCAAACGATACCGGAAGTCCGTCGGGATCGATGGCCACCGCCAGTATGATTCCCTCGGCTTCTTGCCGCGTCGGCGGCATCACAAACCTGGTTCCCTTCGCTTTTAATTCCTCGTAAGTCTTATCCACGTTCTCAACACTGAAACCAATCGAACACGCGCCGGCGCGTTTTGATGGATCGCCGGACGGTGGCCCCTCAGCCGGTACGCCACCGCCATGCAAGGCAAGGGTGGTTGCGCCGGTCGCAAACTCGGTCCATCCGGGCGATTGAAACTTTAACGGAATCCCCAACTTGTCGCGATAAAACTCGACTGAGCGATCCATGTCTGAAACGACAATCATTGTGTAATCAATTTGTTTGAACATATCTGACTCCCTATCGCTTGCGTGCCTTGCTGCTTCCCATCGCCACAATCACGTCGAATTCTTCTTTCGTAAGCGGCATCACCGAGAGTTGCGACTGGCGAATCAATGGGAGCTGGCTGAGCCGCTTGTCGTATCGAATTGCAGCCAGTTGGACCGGGCTGGCTAAAGGCTTGACCGGCTTAAGATCCACTGCCACCCACTGCGGATCGTCCGCCGTCGGATCCGCATACGCGCTCTTGACCACTTCAGCCAGGCCAACTACTTCTTTGCCCTTCCCGGAGTGGTAAAAGAGCACGCGGTCGCCAACTTTCATTCCGCGCAAGTTGTTTCGGGCCTGGTAATTTCGTACGCCGGTCCAATCGGTGCTGCCGTCTTTTACGAAGTCGTCCCACGAATAAGTTTCAGGCTCCTGCTTGACCATCCAATAATGGTGCTTAGTCGACTTTTTCATAACTGTCGTTCCATGAATTGATTTTGGTAATCTGTGTATCTCGTTTCAATCAAAAAGCCAAAGGATAAAACATGCTGAAAGAAGGAACCACTGCGCCCGCGTTCAAAACAACTGATCAGAATGGTGAGTCGGTGAGTTTGAAAGAACTGCGCGGCCAGAAAGGTCGTGTTTGTACTTTTACCCGAAAGACGACACACCGGGATGCACGAAGGAGGCTTGTTCATTCCGCGATGCCTATTCGAAGTTTAAGAAAAAAGGACATAACCGTGCTCGGGGTCTCACCCGACAAGGAAGCGGCGCACAAGAAGTTCGTGACCAAATACCAGCTCCCGTTCACGCTCTTGGCCGACACTGATCACTCGATCGCGGAGGCGTATGGGGTTTGGGGAGAGAAGAAGTTCATGGGACGAACCTACTTGGGCGTGCATCGCACCACCTTCCTCATCGATGAGAAGGGCAAGATCAGAAAGATCTTCGAAAAGGTAAAACCCGAGGATCACGCCAGTGAGGTCCTTGAGGCTTTCGCTGACTAAACGACGGACGAGGCGCTGGTAAAACGCGGCAGGCTAGGCTGCCACCCAGCCTCCTATCTTTTCGGGTTCCCCTTCCGGGTTCCTTCCGGGCATCAATCCGTGCAAACAACTAAATGAACTTGGGACATCGCGCTTGCGCGCAGGCAGCCGCAAAGCTTCTTCGACTCCAGCGGTCTCGGCTGCGTCGTTGATGAAATACAGTCGCGTGTTATCAACGACCTGAGTCCTGATTTCGTGTGTCCAGAGGAGCAGGTTTGCGAGTGCGTCGCCGATTTCGTCCTTGCCTAACTTCGTTTCCTGGGCGATCTCACGTTGCGTTCGCGATCCTCGGCGAATCGCATCGCGCACACGCTCGACAGGCGACAACTTGCTCAACGATTTGGCGGTATAGTGCGTACCGTTTGTTGAATCGCCGTTGATCAGTTCGCTGATTTCAACCTGCTGAGAAATGTATCTCTTGCGCGCTGACTTGTACTCCTTCAAAGCGCGTCTGCTCTGGGTCACTTTTTGACGAATGCAGCTTTTGCAATAAAGATTGCGACCGTCTTTTCGTGCACGACAAATCCCAAACTCTGAAATGGGAAGTTCTAAAGAACAAATTGGGCAATGTTTGACGTTGGGGGGTAATTCAATCTCCTGTTTCATTCCGTACTCCACTGGGCTTCAAACTCTCGACAGCGAATCACGTACTGCGAACACACTTCAGCACTTCCGGAACCTAAACCACTCCGGCCAGGACCATCCCACTGATTGGAATTATTATCTGGCGAAGGTGCCCAAGGGCGATCGCCTAGATTGCCTTACGCAACTGTCCGCACGAGCCGCGCCCCACTACTAATACCTGAGTTGAGTTCGACAAAAGGTTTGCCTTTGCGAAGTAAGCGATGAGAACTACAAACCTTAAATACGAATTCAAAAACAGGCTTCGCTGATCAATAAAACTTGTTATGGCAATCAATGTTCAGCAAGGGAATCGCATTATAGTGATCGACACTTTTTTTGCAACATCTTTTTCGGATTTGTTTCAGATGAAAGCAACATCGAATTTTTTCGCGATCGATCGATCTACAAACCTTACTTTCGCGGAATGCAAACAACTCAAACACGAGAGGATAGATGATCACATCACGCACTTCCTCATGATCGGTTTTATGTCTTTAGTGTCGCGAACGCGACGATGCGACTGTGGGAATTCCTTAGCAAATACGACGTGAGAGCGATCTTCGAAAAAGCGTTCGCCGTCTGTTTCGCCCAATTGGTTCGTATGCGTTTTTGATGGTCCCACAATTAGTAGATCGATCCTCGCGAGATAAAACACGCGGCATCATTGACACTTCAGTTTGCTTAGTTTCTTGCATCACCATCGCAACATTTAATGTTGGACCATGTGACGTGAGTTCGTCTGCTTTTAAACAGTCAACACATTCATGCGTAAAGCTTTTTTGTCGCGCCGCTCACGTGTGCAAAATGTTCTAAGTGTGCGTTTGTAACAGCTTTGTAAAACTCGGGTATCTGATTTCCACAAAGATTTCCTCAGAATCTGTGGAAAACGTTTAGCGCTGTGGACGGTCTTTGAGACGAATGACGAATTTGAGTCCCGACCACACATCGTCGATGGCGCAGATCTTTACATCGACGAGTCCACTGTGGAGACCGATGCGCTGTACTCGTTCGAAGAAAGATCAGTTGCCACGCCGGAAGACTTCTTCGGCCACGCGACCCAGATCATGCCGTTCGTCGCAAGCTTCTTTGCGAGTTTGTCGAAATCACGAAGTAGCGCGCGTTCGGTGAGAACGAACAGCAGGACGATATCGAGCGGTTTTGTGACGCGCGTCACGATCTGCGCGTTATCAGGCAGCTCGCCTAGTTTACGTGCGAAGTCTTTCGGCGCGTTAATCAATGCGATGCGCGAACCTTCTTTTATTCCAAGTTTCTTTGGTAATGGTGTTCCTGAATATCCAGCCATTGGTTTACCAGAGTCGAAGTACTTTCCACCACGCGAAACCAACGACGCTCCAAATGAGGATCGTGACGACTGATGTTATTAGCCCCAGTGTCCACCACGTGCGCTGAGTAGTGTAGCCCGCGCCGAAGTAGATCGGCGCCGGTGTTGTTCCGTAATGCGTCAGTGACGCGCCGAGATTGGAAAAGTAAGCCAACGACAGCACCGCGAGGTAACGCGGCGTGCCGGCGGCCAGAATCACGATCAGAAACGGCACAAACATCGCCGTCACGTGCGCGGTGATGCTGGCAAAAACATAATGAGCGTAAAAGTAGATCAAAAACAGCGACGCCAGGGCGAGCCACCATTTCCAGCCCGTCGTTAGTCCGGCGGCAGCTTCCGCAAATCGCTTTGTTAATCCTGTTTGACCAAGCGCTTCCGCCATCCGAATCAAGCCGCCATACCAGATGAAAACCGCCCACGCTGCTTTCTCGCTGATCAGGTCTTCCCAATCAAGCACTCCGGTGACCAGCAGCACGCTGATGCCGAGCATTGCGACCACCGCGTAATCGATGCCGTGCAGTTTCGTTAGTTATCCACAGAATCGCGACGAGGCCAAAGACCATTAGCATCAAACTTTTCCGACCACTTCATCGGCCCCATCAGCTTCAATTCCTTCGAGGCAAACTCACTCGCGGCCGGCGTGTGTTTGATCTCAGGCGGAAAAACTCGATACAGCAGCCACGGAACTACCAACAAACTCAGCAACGCGGGAAGAATCGACGCAGTGGCCCAGCGCGCGTAAGTGATCTCAATTCCGGTTACTTCCTGCGCAAACCGCGCAATGATCGGGTTCGACGCCTGACCCGTCAAAAACATCGCGCAGACGATGACGTTACATTGGTACACACTCGTCATCAGAAACGCGCCAAGACGACGTGCGGTCGGTCCAGGACGAGATTCGTAAGCTTCCGCGAGGCTCTTGGCGATGGGAAAGATGATTCCGCCTGAGCGTGCGCCGGTTGACGGTATTACCGTTGCGAGTACCGTTTCGGTTGAGGCAAGTGCGTAGCTGAGGCCGAGCGAGTGACGACCTATTGCTTTGATAAAAAGAAAAGCGATGCGACGCCCGAGACCGGTCTTGATCATGCCGCGCGAGATGAAGAACGCGGCGAGCACGAGCCAAACTACCGGATCCGCATAACCCGCCAGGGCCTCGTTGATCTTCATCACGTTGAAGAGTGCGAGAGCGGTGACGCCGAGCAAAACGATGGCGGCGCCCGGAATGGGTTGCACTATCGATCCGGTTATCGTCGCGGCAAAGATCGCCAGCAAGCGCCAGGACTGCGGTGTGACACCTTCGGGGACGGGAATCAGCAGGATCCCACCGGCGACTAACAACACAATTGCCCAGCGCACAAGTCTAGACTTCCAGCCGATCGGATCGGCGGCTGCGTCGGTTTCAGGTGTGGCCATAGTTGAACGGATGTAATGTGGAGTTCGAAGTCCGCGACTAATCAGGCGTATTCTAATGGCACGGGACGGAAAATGGCGGAAAAGATGAACGAAGACAAAATAACGGACCAGGCGACGTACTTGAATCGCCGGACGTTCATGCGTGTTGCGGCGCTCGCCGGTACGGCGACCGCCACACGCTCCTTTATCGTCGGCTCAATCCGCCGCCGCCGGTGCCTGTCGAAGGCGAGAAGCTAAATGACGTCGCCAATGACGAACGATGCAAACGGGTTCAACACGAGCGAGCAGTTAACTGCGATTGAAGCTATCACGAATTACAACAACTTCTACGAGTTCGATACGTCGAAAGACGGTGTTGCGTCGGCTGCTAAAGGCTTTGTCACGCGGCCCTGGGAAGTCGCGGTCGACGGATTGGTCCATAAGCCGAAGCGTTTTTGATATCGACGAACTGCTGAAGTTTCCGCTCGAGCAGCGAGTCTATCGTCTGCGTTGCGTCGAAGGCTGGTCGATGGTAATTCCGTGGATCGGTTTTCCGTTGCAGAAACTGCTGGAGAAGGTTGAGCCAACGTCGCAGGCTCGTTATGTCGCATTTCAGACGCTGCTCGACCCGCGGCGAATGCCAAATCAACAAACGGGCGTGCTCGATTGGCCTTACGTCGAAGGACTGCGGCTCGACGAGGCGATGCACCCGCTGACAATTCTTGCCACCGGTCTGTACGACGAAATATTGCCGCCGCAGAACGGAGCGCCGGTGCGGCTGGTGGTGCCGTGGAAGTATGGCTTCAAGAGTATCAAGTCAGTCGTGAGGATAACGCTTGTCGATAGATGAGCCGCCGACAACGTGGAACATTCAGGCGCCGCACGAGTACGGTTTCTATTCCAATGTAAATCCCAGCTGTGTCGCACCCGCGCTGGAGCCAGGCTACGGAACGGCGCATCGGCGAATTCGGCCGGCGAAAGACACTACTGTTCAACGGATACGGGGAACAGGTGGCCCACCTTTACCAGGGAATGGATCTGGTCAGCGAATTTCTGATCCATGAAGATTTCATTTCCCAAAGTCGTGGTTTTCATCAACGCGCTGATTCCCCTCGTCTTGCTTTTGTGGGATTTGTACCGCAAGCAAGTCGGTCCGAATCCACTTGAGTTCGCAACCCGGACGACGGGAATGCTGACGCTTGTTTTCTTGAGCCTGACTGTCGCGATCACGCCGCTCAGACGGATCTTCGGCATCAACTCGCTGGTAAAGTTTCGCCGCATGCTCGGGCTGTTTGCGTTCTTCTACGGAACGCTGCACCTGCTGACCTACATCTGGTTTGATCGGCTGTTCAACTTCGTGAGCGTTGCGGGCGACGTTGTGCAACGGCCTTTCATTCTTGTCGGCATGACGGCTTTTCTGTTGATGGTGCCGCTGGCGATTACGTCAACCAACAAGATGGTGAAACGACTTGGTGGTAAAGGTTGGGCCAGGCTCCATCGTCTCGTCTATCTGGCGGCGATCGCGGGGGTCGTACATTTCTGGATGCTGGTGAAGTCTGACATTCGTTTGCCGCTGACGTTTGCGTTTATCATCCTGTTTCTGCTTGGCTATCGCCTCTTGCTGAAGTATTTTCCCTCCAATGTCAGAATCAGTTGAACGCTTCACGAGCCGTGTCGAAAGTTATGCCAAATACCGTCCGGGCTATCCTGGCGAGATTCTTGATCTACTCAAGCAAGAATGCGATCTGACGCCCGATTCGATCGTCGCGGACATCGGTTCCGGAACAGGCAAAAGCTTTGAGATGTTTCTGGCACACGGCAACGTCGTGTTTGCCGTGGAGCCAAACGCTTCGATGCGCGCTGTCGCGGAACAACTCTTCCAGAACGAACCGCGGTTCCGAAGCATCGACGGCTCCGCTGAATCGACGACGCTGCCGGATTCCAGTGTTGACGTGATTATCGCGGGACAGGCGTTTCACTGGTTCGATCGGCCGAGGACGCGTGTCGAATGGGTCCGTATTCTAAAGCCGGCGGGTTGGGCCGTGCTGATCTGGAATGCTCGACAGTTGCAGACCACGCCGTTTCTGCACGACTACGAAAAGCTCCTGCTCGAATTCGGCACCGACTATAAAGAGATTCGACACGAGAAATCTGAAGCAGGAATCGAAAGTTTCTTTGCCCCTGAACCGTTTACGTTTAAAAGTTTTCCGAACCGGCAGGTCTTTGATTACGACGGCCTTGAGGGCCGCGTGCGCTCTTCCTCCTACACCCCCGAACCCGACCATCCTAAATTCGAACCGATGATGCGTCAACTGAAGTCAATCTTTGACAAGCATCAGGAAAACGGCTATGTCAATTTCGATTATGAAACAAGGGTTTTTTATCGGCCGCCTGTCGAAGTCTCCGTAACGGTAAGGGCCGATGCAATGGCTGACGAACGACGACGTAACCAGCGGCTGAAGGTTCTTCTGGACGCAAGATGGGGGAGTCTGTCGAAACGGCATGAGGCGCGCGTTGACGATATAAGCATGAGCGGTTGTTTCGTGAACACGTATGGACCAGTAGAAGTTGGCGAACTGGTTGAATTGAAAATCCTGCGCCGTTCGGGCGAATGGTTTGAGCTCAACGGCTACGTCGCGACTTACCAGCACGGCGTCGGCTTTGGACTTGCGTTTACGGATTTAAATGAAGAGAAAGTGAAGGCGTTGCAGGAGTTGATTGCGACAGGTGGGTGAGCAACCGATTGCGTTTAGTGTTTGTGCTTGTCGCCCTTTCGACGCTTCTCGTCGTAGAAAACAATGCTGAAAATGAGCATCCCTCCCGCAGCCGCGGCGAGTAAAAACAGGATCATCGCCAATCCCGGATAACCCCAAATTCGCCACGACGTTTCAACCCTCATCAGTAACGCCGCTCCTACAATCAACGCAGCAACTACCAATCCTAGCGTTATCCGGTTCGCGACCTTCTGAAGTCCTTCCAGCACCACCTTCTCGTCGATCGCGTCAACGCCGATACGGACCTGGTTGTTGCCAATCGCGTCGAGGATCTTGTTTACACGCCTCGGAAAGGTTTCAGCAAACTCCTTCAGTTCGACGACGCCAGACAACAGGTTGTTCGGCGCCATGCTCTTCGTGATGTTGCGTTGGAGAATCTCGTTGGCGCGTTCGCGAATGACGGCATTCGGATCGAAGGACGAATCGAGCGTGTAGACAACACGATCGAGATTCATTAGCGCCTTGGCAAACATGGTGAATTCAGCAGGCAGGCTGAACCAGCAGTCGGCCGAGATACGCGTGATTTCAAGTGTGACTTTGCCGGCGTTGAGTTTGCTGAGAACGGCGTCGGAATTCTCGGCGACAAGATCCGTGATTCGTCTATGAAAAGTTCTGCGATCGAAGTTTTCTTTCGCCTCGCCCATTTTGATCGCCGCTTCGGCCGCAACCTCGCCACGTCCTTCGCTTATCGCCAGCAGCAAACGTAAAAGGTTGTCCTGGAAGGTGCGCGTTACGCGTCCCACCATGCCGAGATCGAGCAACGCGATCCGATCGTCGTCGGTGACAAAAACGTTTCCGGGGTGGGGATCGGCATGAAAGATCCCGTCGACAAGAAACTGTTTTAGATACGCGCTGAACAATTCGTCGGCGAGCAGACTGCCGTCGAGCTCGAGGAGTCGCAACGGATTGAGCGCGGTGATCTTCTTTCCCTCGATGTACTCCATGGTGAGAACACGCGTGGTGGTGTAGTCGTCAATAGGTTCCGGAATGACGATGTTCTCAAACTCGGCGAGGTTCTGAGCGATGGTGTACAGGTTATTGGCTTCGATCGTGAAATCGAGTTCGCGCAAAAGGCTCTTGCGCAGGTTAACCAGCATGTTTTCAAACTCGTAACGCTTGCCGAGTTCAGTGTGGTCGTCGAGAAAGTGCGCGATCTCGTTCAACGCTTCGAGATCGCCGACGATGAGTTCCCGGATATCGGGGCGTTGAACTTTGACTACTACGGCGCGGCCGTCGCGCATGTAAGCGCGATGCACCTGGGCCAGCGAAGCTGCGGCGAGTGGAGCAGGATCGAACTCGGCAAATGCTTTTGAGAGGCGAACGCCGAGTTCACTTGAAACGATGCGTTCTACTTCTTCATACGGGAATGGTTCGATCTGGTCCTGTAGTCGCTCGAGTGCGTCGAGGTATGGACCAGGCAGAAGATCGGCGCGCGTGGAAAACAGTTGGCCCAGTTTAATGAACGTAGGGCCGAGTCGTTCGAGGTCCTTGGCGAGTTCTTCCGCGGGAGCAGCAGCGCCTGCTTCTTCTGCAATCTCGTCCGGAAGAACGCTGTCTTCGAGTCCGGCGGGCCGGATTAGGTCGGAGCGGCCGTATTTGATGAGAAGCTTGGCTACATCCTTATATCGTTTGAGTCGCTCAGGTTTTAGCGAAACTAGCCATGGCCGGATTATTCCACCGATTTGTGTCACTTCCTTGTCGTCGCGGCGCGATCTATAGCCTCACGTAGACCCTCGGCGCTGAGGGTTCTCAGTTGCACACCGTTCACGAAGATCGTGGGTGTGACGCCGACGCCGTACATCTCGCCCTGTTCGATGTCGCGCTTGACTTCAGCCTCGTACACGCCGCGGTCCAACGCCGCGTCGAACTTTACACGGTCCAACCCGAGTTCGGTCGCGTACTTCTTCAGGGATGGAACGTCGAGCGCGTTTTGTCGCTTAAAGAGTAGCGCGATGTATTCAAAAAACTTGCCTTGAGCATTCGCTGCGTTTGCTGCTTCCGCTGCTTTGCGTGCGTTGTCGTGGCGGTCCAAAGGAAAATCTCTGACGACGAACCGGACCTTGTCTCCGTAGGCCTTCAAGACCTCTTCAATCACGGGATGCATCGCCGCGCATGCGGGACATTGAAAGTCAGTGAACTCCACGATCGTAACGGGCGCATTCGCGGGGCCGCGCGACGGATCGTCGTCGACGCTGATGTTCTGCACTGGTGGCACCGGCTCAGTAATTAGCCAGCGAATCTTCGCGTTCTTACGCAGACGTGCTGAGAGTTCCTGTTCGAGACGATCGCGTTCGCGTTCGTGGAGGTAGTCGGCGATCTGGTTGCGCACGGTGTTGAGGTCACCGTTGATGCGTGATTTATTTTCTTCATAAAACTTCGCAACTTCCGCTTCAGTCGGTGGACGAACTTTATCGCTGATCTCCGTGCGGATTATCTCTTCTGGTCCAATCTGCCGACGACGTGCCTCTTCGAGAAGCAGCAGGTTGTTGACTGTCTGTTCAGCCTGATGCTTCGTGAGTTCGTAAGCCTGAAGTCTCATCTCGTAGACGATCGGTTTTAGGCGTTCGTTAATGACAGAGGCTTTCAAGGGTTGGCCGCCAATCGTTGCGACTACCGCTTCGTTGTTTAGATTGGGAGTCGTTGACGTCGACACCCATCACAACCGGAATTGTCTTTCGCAAACGGTTGACGAGATCGTCGGCAAGTTTCGACTCTGATTGGGCCAGGAGATACGCCGTCGCTTGTTGGTTCGCGGTCGTTGGATCGGTGCCCGCCAACTGCGCAGCTTGCGCGTCGAGCAGTTGCTTGATCTGGGCGGCAGTGGGAACGGGAATGCGTTTGGTTACTTCTGTCTCGTAAAGCCGGCGAGTGTCGATGCGGCGCTTGTTTGCTTCGACTTGCAAAGAGGATCGTGTTGATCTGGACATCCAGTATTTCTCGTTTTGCGGCGTCGATCTTGTTTTCGACCTGGTCCAATTGCTGGCGTACTGCTGTGTCGAGGTCTGCGGTGCTGAGGGTTTGGCCGTTTAGTTCGACTACGCTTACTGGTCCAAGTGGCGGGCGCGATGTTGCAACCGGTGGCGGTGCTGTTGGTTGCGCCACAGGTTCGGGCTGAGGTTTTGCGGCTGCGGGCGGTGCTTTGCGGGGCGTAGTTCCGCGTCTTCGTGTTTGCGCGACGCCGATTGTTGAAACCGTTAGGAAGAAAATGAATAAGAGGGCGCCGAAGGCAGTTTTCATACAAAACTCGCTGTTTTTTAAGTGGATCTTAGAAGAACTTTTGGTTAGAGCACAAATACAGCTTTGGCGCTGCCTTTGGTTAAAAAGCAGCGCCAACAGTTGAGCACACGTGACGAACAAATCAGTAGTAGCGAACTAACCGTTCGACGTTTGGCACGGTCTAATGGTTCCGAATGATGCTTCGGCGCCGGCGTTTTACGGGCGTTCGAATCGAAAGCAGATCGCTGTGGCGCCCGTTGAGAATGAACGCGAGTCCCTGGTGCGTCACTCCTAGCAGTCGCGCCGCACGGGTAACGCTCCCGCCTGTTTCTTCAAGCGCCTTGCGTATCAAGTTGCCTTCGTACCTCAGAACCTCTGCGTCGAGCGAGAAGCCAGGAGGCATTGATACCGGCACAGCAGCCGTCGTGTTCTCGCTGGTGTCTTCGTTGGCAGCAGCAGCCAGGACGTGACGAGCGCATTGACCGAGCCGCGTCATCAGGCTGCGATCTTGCGAGTTCGTGAGCAGCGACTCAGCAGTGCGGTAATACTCTTGCAGAATGTTTGCCGAGAGATATGAATTCAACTCTTCGATGGCCGTTACGGCGGCGATGCCTCCGGCGTTAGGACTGCCGGCGGTTTGGGCGATCTCGATGGCCTGGTCCAATGTCAATTTCGCAACGTGAGTTTGTTTCAATCGCGCGAGCGCTTTGGCATGAGTGGTGAGAGCTTCAGCAAGCAGTGCTTGTTCACCGCCTCGCTTCAAGGAGCGGACCGCAGAGCGAGCAGCCTTCTCAGCTTGATCGTATTTGCCTTCGAGCAGAAATGCTTGAGCACGGCTGTCTTCAGCACCTGCGACACCCCCATGGTCGCCAACACTCAAATGCAACGAACGCGCTCGCGCTAAATGCTTCTGAGCTTCACCGAATCTACCAATACTTGCGAAGAGAAAACCGACATTGTTCTCGACGCGCGCTTGGAACCGCCTGATGACCGGCCTGTTCAAAGTGATAACTAGCTGCGGCATATTCCACTAATGCCCGATCAATATAATCGTCGCGCTGCTCTGCACGTCCCAAACCTCTCAACACAGTCGCATACGAGTTGTGAAACTTGCCCTTAAGCGAATGATTCGAACTCAAATCGAATAATGGTGCGCTTCGGTATAGATCCGCAAAGCGTCGCGATCTCGCGTGGCTACCTTTTCTACAATTGCGCTATTTAAGAAGCGCTCTCAGTCTCTGCTCGCTCTGCTTTTCTCCAAAGCTATCGAGCACAAGCCGTAAGGTAACCCGCGCCTCATCGAGGGCGCCTTCACGCCAGTAGCAGATCGCCAAATTAACTCGGGCTTCGGCAGTCTTTTCTGTCATTCGACCGAGTCTTCAAAGATAGCGGCGCTTTCACTGATAAGATCCTTTGCAATTTCCTGGGCGCCAGGAACTTGTTTCGCGCTACCGAGCCATCCTGTCAAAGTTCCGGTCCGCAATAGCAATTCGGCTTTGGCCTCGTCGGCCAGTCCATCTGTATCAGGACGGTGTGGTAATCCTTGCCAAAAGGGATCGAAGGGTTTCGGCAGCACGTTCAAACTCACCAGCCTCCTCCAACCCGTCGCCAACTCGCACAAGCGGAAGGACATTGTCGACGAACCGAAAAATCGGGCTGGTTCTCGAATACGGAAGTCTGCAAATCCATAAAGGGTCTCCAGTTTTCCCGATGGCAAGAAACCTTGCAAAGCCTATCAAGGGACGGATATTATCAGCAACAACCAATTAATCTACTTGGTTAATACACACCACCTCACCGGCTTTGACTACAAACATCTTGAGGAGAAGATTAATGAAACTTGTCAAAAACTTGGTATTTGCGGGCCTGCTCGTATTTACTATCGCTGTTAACACTCGTTGCTGGCGAGGAGCAGACCCCAGCTAGTGTGCCGCAGGCGTCACCAACACCCAATGCACTCATCGCTTACGAAGACGGTACATCGCCCTTAGGCGATCCGTGCGTTGACCACACGGGAATAATAACGGCTGAAACGACGGATTACCTATTTTTCGAAGCGTTGGCAGCCCTGCTGTCAGTGTACTGAGAAGACCCACTCAGACAAAAGCACTTCCAGCTTGCGCCCGCGGCGTAGCCTCGCGGCCTTTGGTTCTGTGTGTCCGGGCTCACCGAATAGTTCGAAAAACCTGGCTTGGGAGGCGGTGACGCGCTGCATCCTACCCCCATCTGGCCCCTATGTCCATAGGAACTTTACATTATTCAGGGGCCTTTGGCATGCACGCTTCCACCGCTGTCCAGCCCTTTTTCAGTTTTTCCTAAGAATTCGGCCCTTTTTGCCCCATTACACCGGTTTCAACCAAACGCCGCACCGTCTCGAGCGTGTCGATCTCCGCCGCCGTCTTATCAGGCCTTAAACGGAGAATCCGCGGAAACCGAAGCGCGTATCCGCTCTTATGGCGCTTCGATGGTTGAACTCTGTCAAAAGTAACCTCGATGACAATCGTCGGCTCCACAATCCTCACCCGGCCATGCGCGTACTCCTGAATCGTATGGTCCTTAAACCACTCAGTCAAATCCGGTTAACTCCCGATCAGTCAAACCAGAATACGCTTTACCGATGTTCAATAACTCACCATCCTGCTCCGACCGGCGCACCGCAAAGGTATAGTCCGAGAGCAGGTGTCGCCGTTTCCCATGCCCTACTTCCACCGCCGTCACAGCGACATCCAACGTCGCGATAGCTCTCTTTAACTTCAACCACTCCCGCCCGCGCCGTCCCGGTTTGTAAAGCGACGCCGGGCTCTTGATCATCAACCCTTCATTTCCTCGGGCCCGCGCCGACGTAAACTCGTCATCTAACGCCGCTGCTTCGCCGAATAACTTTCCCTGCGACAGACGGAGTGGACCACCCGATGGGACCAACTGGTCCAACTGTCGCCGGCGTTCCGCCAGCGGCTCGTCAATCAAAACCTTGCCCGCCGCGTAGAGCAGATCGTACGCAACCAGCACCACTGGCACTGCCATCAGCAGCTGAGTACCCACATTCTTTCTTCCCAGTCTCTTCTGTAACTCGCTAAACGGAAGAATCTCGTCTCCATGTGCAGGAACAATTTCGCCATCGATAATCGCATCGTGCGGGAGGGATCTGAGCGGCTCGATCAACTCCGGAAACCGATGCGTAACCTCATCCATCGTCCGCGAATAGATGGCGACTCTTTCACCCTGCACATGCGCCTGTGCTCGAATACCATCAAACTTGTCTTCAACCAGAAACTCTTCCGGCATGGTTCGCGCAACGTCAGTAAGATCTGCGGCAGGCGTTGCCAACATGAACTTTATCGGATGAAACAGTCGCATGCCCACGTCCTTCAGATCCGCAGTACGCGCCCGTGTCGCTGTCTCGCCGATGTCGCCCAAAAGCATGTTTGCGTACGCGACATCGGCAAGCGGTTGACTGAAAACGCGCGCGACGGCGTCTTCAACCAAACCCTCTCTCAAACCGATCCGCAGGTCGCCGCTCAACAACTTCACCAGATACTTCGCCTCCAACGGCGTCGCGTTGCGCAATACGGCAGTCAATAATGCAGTCTTGTTTTTAATTCCGCGCGTTTCACTCAACCGACTGATCAGCGATTCTGTTTCGGCAAGCGTGATTGAAGGTGTGAACGTCTTTCCTGCTTCACGAACGATCTCAGCGGCGAGATCGCCCGGATCTCCAAGACGCACGTAACGCGGATAAAGATCCTCGGGACTAAAACCCGTGGCCTCGCTGAGCGCGGCGCTGATGATGCTTCCCCCAACATTCGTCGTGCGCGCATCTGCGAGCGCAAACTGGTATCCGGCGAAATAACGAGCAGCGCGAGTTAGATCGGCATCGGAAAGTGATTGCAGGTAGGCGCCTAGTATCGCTGCTTTTTCGAGCTTCTTCGTGGTCGCAGCCACGGCTTCAGCGCATTCCGCAAATGCTTGAAGAGTTCCACTAGCTTCCGGCATCGAGATCGGGTAGTGTACTGCAACCTCGACAGATAACGCCCGTGTCACACGTGCAATCTGTGTCATCCGTGGGAACTTTAAGTTTACTAGCGCCCGCGCTACAATCCCGATTCGCAATTAATTGGAAGGCGGCAAAGCAGTGTTTTTTGCATTCATCCTCGAATCCCTTGGCGCTACCGAATTACTTTTTATCCTGGCGATCGCCTTGATCTTTTTCGGACCACGAAAACTGCCTCAGCTTGCGCGCTCGATGGGGAAAGGCCTAGCTGAATTTCGCAAAGCCTCGGACGATTTTAAGCGCACCTGGGAACGTGAGGTAGCACTGGAAACTGGAACCTCAGACGAGCAGTCAGTTATGACGCCAGCGGTAACTCCCAATAACGAAAACGGAGAGGCAGACGCAAGCGTCTCGGCGGATGCACAACTTGAGCCGGCAAATCCCGATTGGGTCATTCCGCGCGACGATTCGCCCTATGCTTCGGCAACAACCGCCGATGAATCATCCGAATCGACGTCAGAACCCGAACCCGTGCCCGTTCCCGCAGAAACTACTCAACCGCAACCTCTCCGAAAACACGATTATCTGTAATCTGGTCCTGCAATGGTTGCATTTCTAAGAGCACTTTCCGCAGACAAGACTGACGAAAACGAACTCGGCGGCCAGATGTCGTTTCTGGAGCATCTCGACGAGCTTCGTCGACGTCTGGTGCGCTGCTTCGTAGTCGTGATCCTGGCGACGGTCGGAAGTTGGGTGGTCTCGGAGCCTATCTACAACTTCCTGGCGGCGCCTATCAAACAGGCACTCGCCGAAGCACAGCGCCGCGAAGTGCCAATCGCGGGCTTTACAGGTACGGAAACAATTTCGGCGCTCTATACAATCAAGGAGAACGAGACCGGACGCTTCATCTTTCCGGCAGAAACCAAAATCGGAACGAGCCTCATTCCAACCGGCTCCTCCGTGACGGCGCGAGCATTGAAAGATTCACAAGGCAAGCTTGCATTGTTCACCGATGAAGCGCTGTACGCCGGAAGCTTCGTCATTCCCAAAGGCGTGCGGCTGCCGATCGAACTCGATGCGTCGGCCGAACCGACCGAGTACGTCGGCGTGAACGACAAGCTAATTGTCACGACTGCGCTCGAACCATTCTCGCTCTACATCAAGGTTGCGCTTTACACGGCTATCGCCATCTCCGTGCCGTTTCTGTTGCTTCAAATCTGGGGCTTCGTAGCTCCCGGTCTATATCCACACGAGCGCGCGTACGTGACGCCGTTCATTTTGCTGTCGTCGATCTCATTTGTGCTCGGCGCCGCTTTCGCTTACTACGTGCTCTTTCCGCCCGCGGCGAAGTATCTGTTGGGGGTCGGGTCGGAGTTTCAACTGCTGCTGAAAGCAGCAGACTATTTCGACTTTATCGTGCTGATCATGCTCGGCATGGGCGTGGTTTTTCAGATGCCGGCTGTAACTTACGTTCTGGCCCGCATCGGTCTGGTGACGGCAGGATTTCTCGTCAGGATCTGGAAAACGGCCCTGATAGTCATCATGATTGCAGCCGCCCTGTTGTCCCCGACAGCCGACGTTCTGAACATGCTCCTATTTGCGGCGCCGATGATCGTCCTTTACGCCGTTTCAATCTTCGTCGCCTGGATTTTCAACAAACCCCGAACTACCTCGTAAATCCGTGTTTTTAGCGGGTTTTAGGGCAACTGGCAGTACCGGTCTTCGCATCTTGACTGTGTTCTTAACCGGATCTTAGAATCCTTGGTCTTCAACGGCGCCTGATAGCAGTCCGTATCGCTCGAATTCGTTCGCGTTCACAGGAGTTTTCTTAATGTCCTACCAGAAAGTCGCCTTTCGGCTTGCGTTCATCTTTGCGTTAGCTGTTACCAGCACTCCCGGCGTTTTCACACAGCAGGAGCAGCAGCAGGATCCGACGAGCAAACCCCGCAACGTCAAACCTGAACTGAAGAAGGCTTACAAAGACTGGCTGGACAAAGACGTCACTTACATCATCACGGACGAAGAACGCAAAGCATTCAAGAAACTGGCCAACGACGACGAGCGCGAGCGCTTCATCGAGGAATTCTGGCGTCGCCGTGACCCAGATCCGGATACAGACGAGAACGAATTTAAAGAAGAGTATTACGAGCGCATTGCCTACACGAACGAGCACTTCAGTTCCGGCATCCCTGGTTGGAAAACTGACCGCGGCCGGATCTACATCATGTACGGCAAACCTGACGGTCGCGAAACACACCCGATGGGCGGCGCTTACGAAAGACCTTCTTACGAAGGCGGCGGATCAACCACGACCTATCCATTCGAGGTCTGGTTTTATCGTTACCTCCCCGGCGTTGGTTCGGGAATCGAGATCGAGTTTGTCGATCCGACCGGTAGCGGCGAGTACCGCATCGCACGCAACCCGAATGAAAAAGACGCAATGCTGATGATCCCGGGCGCTGGACTCACGCTCTCGGAACAGTTGGGCCTGTCCGATAAGTCAGATCGCATCATCGGTGCGGGTGGAATCGGCAATTCTCAGTATCAACGCGAGCAGGATAGCCCGTTCTCACGTCTGCAAATGCTGGCCGACCTGAGCCGTCCACCGCAAGTGAAGTTCAACGACCTCGCGACTGCCGTGAACACGGGTATCGTCGAAGAGAATCCGTTGAATTTCGATCTGCGTATCGACTTCTTCCGCCAATCTGACGAACGTGTGATTACGGCGTTCACGATTCAGGCCGAAAACAAAGATCTCGTGTTTCAGGACAGCGGTGGTTTGCAGCAGGCGCGCATGAACATCTTCGCTCGCATCACGTCGGTTGCGGGTCGTCGCGTCGGTATCTTTGAAGATCCCGTCGTCACAACCGCCACGGCTGAAGAACTTAGTGAAGCGAAGGATCGCAAGTCGGCGTATCAGAAAGCAGTGCCACTCGCACCGGGAACTTACAAAGTCGACGTAATCGTTCGCGACACAGCTTCCGGCGCAACTGGCTTGAAACAGCTTGGCTTTACGGTGCCGAAATACGATTCAGAGAAACTTTCGACCTCGACGATGATTCTGGCTGCGAAGCTTGAAAGCCTCAACGATCAACCCGCAGTGGGCCAGTTTGTGATCGGCACTACGAAGGTGATTCCGAACGTATCAGGCGTTTACCATCGTGGGTCGGCGGTTGGCGTGTATCTGCAAATCTACAACGCCGGTATCGATCAAACGACTCTGCGGCCTTCAGTCGACGTCGAATACGCGTTGATCAAAGATGGCAAGGAACTCGGCAAGATGACTGAAGACTGGAAGGGCTTGAGCGATTCCGGTCAACGCTTAACGCTTGCGAAATTGATCGATACGCGGAACTTGGCAGTCGGCGATTACGAAGTGGCGATTCGCATTCGCGACCGCGTTTCAGGACAGTCGCTGTCGCCGTCGCAGAAATTCACGGTCATTCAATAAGGTTTCGTCGATAAGACAATTCGGGTTTTCTTTCAGGTCGTCTCCCCGCACGGTCTAACCAACTTCATCTGAAAGGGAGACGGCCTATGTTTATCTCGTCTGTCGCGAAGGCGCGTCAGCTCCTTGCGCTTCTCGTTCTCGTTTCAATCTCCTCACTGATCGTTCCAGCTCAGGAACAAAAACAAACTCCGGAAGACAAGCAACGCAAGGTCAAGAACGAACCCAACAAAGCCCTCCGGCAGTGGATCAACGACCACGAAGTGATCCTGACGCAATCCGAGCGCGACGCCTGGAAAAAACTCCAAACCGACGACGAACGCGAAAAATACATCGAGGAGATCTGGCGTAGCCGCGACCCAGATCCCGATACGGAAGAAAACGAATACAAAGAACAGTTCTACGAGCGTGTCGCTTACGCTAACGAACACTTTTCTTCGGGCAAACCCGGACGAATGACTGACCGCGGCCGAATCTATATCAAGTTTGGCAAGCCAGACTCGGTTGAGTCGCACCCCACCGGCGGCAGTTACGATCGTCTGCCGTCGGAAGGCGGCGGCTCGACGACGACTTATCCATTTGAGCGCTGGTTCTATCGATATCTTCCGAACGTCAGAAGCGGCGTCGAACTCGAGTTTGTCGATCCGACGGGAAGCGGTGAATTCCGGCTTGCAAAAAGCCCTGACGAAAAAGACGCCTTGCTGCACATCGGCGGTGGTCCAACGTTAGCCGAGTTGGCGGGCATTGAAACTCGCGGCGAACGTTTGATGAACAGCATCGGGCTCGCAAACTACCGTCGCATTCAGGATTCGCCTTTCGAAGTGCTCGACCTTATGCGCGGAGTGGATCAGGACCTGCCTCACACGCGTAACTACATCGGGTCGCTGACCGGCAGTCCGACTGTAGACGACAACACACTCAACTTCGAAACACAGCTCAATTTCTTCCGCCAGTCTGACGGCCGCGTCCTCGTGGCACTCACGCTTCAGACCGACAATAGTCAGCTTTCGTTTACTGACAGCGGCGGTCTGCAAACCGCTCGCATCAACATCTTTGGTTGGGTAACGACCGTCACGAATCGTCGCATCGGCAAGTTTGAAGAGTCGGTGAGCGCGACTGCGACCGCCGAGGAATTGAGCAGCACGCGTATGCGTAAGTCGGCATACGCACGCGCGTTCATACTCGATCCTGGACGTTACAAGGTGGATGTGATTGTGCGCGACGTTCAATCCGGCGCAACCGGTGTGCGGCGCGAAGGCTTTGAAGTCCCGAAGTTTCCCGAGAATCGTCTTTCAGCGTCGAGCATTGTGCTCGCAGCGAAACTGGAAAAAATTGAAAGCGGTGCCCCAGCTGGTCAATTCTCAATCGGCACGAACAAAGTCGTACCAAACCTCTCGCGTGTATTTCGGCGCAACGATCCGGTCGGCGTGTACCTCCAGGTTTACAACGCCGCGATCGATCAAACCACGTTGCGTCCGGCAGCCGACGCCGAGTACGTGTTGCTAAAAGACGGAAAGGAATTGAGCAAACAGATCGAAGACTGGCGGCAGATCAACGATGCGGGCCAGCGCCTGACCTTGACGCGACTGATCGACAGCCGCTCTCTAACACCGGGCGACTACGAGATTCAGGTGCGTATCCGCGACCACGTCACGGGACAGACAATTGCGCAGTCAGCAAAGTTTACTATCGCGCCATAGCTTCGCGGATGAATTTCGTAACTTCATCCAGATACGCGTCACCGGCCGAACCAAGTACGTTGTGACCGGCGCCCGGAACAATTAATAACTTCTTTGGTTCGTGCGCAGACGCAAAAAGTAGGTGCGCCTCGCTCGTTGGAAGCACCGGATCAGGATCGCCGTGAGTAATCAACACCGGCGACCTCGCTTTCGACAGCTTTTGAGCGGATTCAAAGCGGTTCTTAGCGAGGACATGAAATGCTCCGGGTAGCCAGGGCAAAGCGTGTCCCGCAATAGAACTCGCCGAGCTCAGGCCCGACTCGATAATCACCGCGCCAACTTCTCCCTTTGACGCTATATCGGCAACCACCGTGGTCCCAAGCGACTGTCCGTAAAGAACAAGACGGTGCGGATACACACCTTTCTCATTTAGCACGAACCTAATCGCAGCGTTGCCGTCGGCATAAAGCGACGTTTCGTCCTCCGCGTATCCTTCGCTCGCGCCGTAACCACGATAATCGAATAGCAGGACGTTGAAACCACGTTCGTGAAAACGTTGGCCCAACCAACCGACGTCCGCAATGTTTCCGGTATTGCCGTGGAAGAAAATGATTGTTGGACTATCGGCACCGGTCTGGTTTTCGAAAAACCAGCCATGCAGTCGCAGGCCATCGGCTGTGTTGAACCAGACGTCGGAGGCTCCGGCGGGCGGTCGCCGCAGATTGTGGTCCATCCACACCGGATGAAACGTCATGTGCCACTCGAGCGAACGCAAACCGTAAACGAACGCTACGCTGCCGAGTAGCAGCGCCACGAGGATTCCGATCGATCGTTCGCGATTAAGCCTCAACATGACGAGTATTACGTTGAAACCGCACCCGGTCGTTCCGTCAACAGCGCCGAAATGCGACCACCGACGCCAGATGCTAAGATAAATCTGCAATGAAGCAAGGCGCAGAATTAGCGGGGCTCAGTCAGGCTGAGCTCGTTTCGTTTGTCGAAACGCTGGGGGAGCCTGCGTACCGCGGCCGGCAGATATTTGCCGCGTTGCAGCACCGGCGATTGCGCAGTTTCGACGAAATGACAGACCTGCCCAAAGACTTGCGGGCGAGATTGAGCGAAGTGGCGCGCGCAGGAACTCTCACCGTCGAATCAAGTTATCTTTCCGCTGATGGAACGCGTCGGTACCTAATGAAGACCCACGATGGTTTCCCGGTCGAAACAGTCTTCATTCCGGAAGAACGACGCGACACGATCTGCTTCTCGTCACAGTCAGGTTGCCCATTGCAGTGCACTTTCTGTCTGACGGCCCAACTCGGTTTGTTACGTTCACTGACGGCCAGCGAAATTGTCGAACAAATAGTGATCGCTCTCAACGACGCTTACGGCGTCGGCGTGAAAGCACCGCGCGGCACAAATCTCGTCGGCATGGGTGCCGGCGAACCGTTCCTGAACTTCGATTCGCTGTTACAAGCGCTACGCGTGATGGCTGACCCGCAAGGGCTCCACATCGTCCCCAATCGCGTGACGATTTCGACTGCCGGCGTAGTACCGCGCATCCTCGATCTCGCCACCGTCCCGGATCGACCGCATCTCGCGATCTCGCTCGCCGCTCCAACCGACGAACTGCGAAACGAGTTAATGCCGATAAACAAAAAATGGCCGCTCGAACAGTTACTCGCCGCCTGCAAGGAATTTGAAAAGACGTTGAAACCGAACGAGCGAGTCACGTTTGAATACGTAATGCTCGCAGGCGTAAACGATGACGACCAGCACGCGCGGCAGCTCGCAAATCTACTGAACCGGCATGGGCTAAGGGCGAAAGTCAATCTAATTCCACACAATCCCGCCGATCCTTTGCCGTATCAACCATCAGTCGATCAAACTGTCGAACGGTTCAAGAACATTCTCGAATCCAAAGGCATTCACGTTTATGTGCGACGCCCGCGCGGACGAGACATTTTTGCTGCCTGCGGGCAACTTGCGGCACGCCAGGGAACACCTATGAATCGTGTCGAAATAAACCCAATTGGAGCCTGAAATGATCAAGCACTCGCTTTTATCCAAGTTAGTTCTCCTGATGGCGGTCCTGGTGATTCCCGCCACACTCTACTCGACACCGCTGCCACAATCAGCGGCAGATGTGAAGGTCACCGGCTCAATCGCTCCCGACAAAACCAAAAAGGGTCGAACAGTTCGGGCAAACGTGGTGATGGAAATACCGCACGGACTTCACGTGCAATCCAATAAGCCACTCGACAAGTTTCTGATCGCCACCAAACTCGACATCGAAACACCAGCGGGTATTACAGCCGGCGCGGTCAGCTATCCTCGAGCGGTGATGCGCAGTTTGAAATTTTCCAAAAACAAGGTCGCGGTCTACGAAGGCCGCACTTCGATTCGGTTTCCCCTAACAGTGCAGGCGAATTACGCAGGCGGTGGAGCGGAGATCCGAGGTAAGTTGCGGTTTCAGGCTTGTAACGACGAGGCGTGCTTCCCGCCAGTGACGCGCGAAGTGAAGATGTGGGTTAACGTTGAGTAGCGATTAACGACGGCCGACGACAGCCATCAATCGCCCAACCTTTCCGTTCACGCTTTTCTCTTTCCGATAAGAGAAAAACAGATCCGTGCGGCACATCGTACAGATCGGTGCGACGTGTATTCTCTCTTTACGCACGCCGACCCCGATCAACTGATCCTGGTTGGCTTTCAGTAGATCAACTTTCGCATGCCCAGGTCGCGTCTTTGTGAACAGCTTCTCGCCGTCTTGAAACCGTTTAGTGAACGCATCGATCACTTCCGCGCCGACTTCATAACAACATGGACCAGCGGACGCCCCAATCGCGACGCGCAAGTCTTCGGGTCTTGCACCGTATTCATCGTTCAGCCGCTGAATGCCCGCCAGCACGGCCGAGGCCAACGTCCCGCGCCAACCCGCATGGACCGCCGCAAATGCTCTCGTCACCGGATCGCCAATCAGGATCGGCACACAATCGGCCGTTTTTACCCCCGCTAAAACATGAATCGCGTTACTGACGATCACATCACAGTACACCGTATCGCCGAGTTGATTTTCCGCCGGTTTTGCTTCTTCGACCGAATTCACAACACGAACATCCGCGCCATGGACCTGCCAGCAGCCGGCGAGGGACCAGTCGCCTGGAAAAAGCTTGAGAAAGCGGCGACGATTCTCCAGAATGTTCTCCGCTCGATCGTCATTGAACCCGGCGAGACTCAGCGCGTTTGCCGGCATGTCGCTGACGCCACCGAGACGGGTGGAAAAGCCATTAACGAATCCATCCTCTTCGAGGGGAGCGCAAACAAGAGCGCGAACTCCATCGTGTTCGCGCCAGTAGAATCCATATTCGCTTAGCTGGTCATCAGTTGTGATTGTTTCCATCGGCATAGACATTATCGAAGTTGCCCGAATTCGCGAAGTGCTCCTGCGCACACCGCGTTTCCTCGAGCGCGTCTACACAGAACGTGAGCGAGCTTACTGCGAGAGTCGGGGCGTGGTTGCAGCGCAGCATTATGCCGTGAGGTTTGCGGCAAAAGAAGCGGCTTTGAAAGCACTGCAAACGGGTTGGCGCGGCGGAATCAGTTGGCAGGACGTGGAAATTTCATCGCGCGAGAGCGGCGCGCCTTATCTCATCTTCACCGGCCAGGTGCTCGAAGTCTTCAACAAATTCGGCGCGACGCAAACGCACCTTTCGATGTCGCACACGACGCAGCACGCGATCGCGCAGGTCATCCTCGAACGCTAGTCTTCCGCAAACGGGCTCGTCCGGGCCGGAACGTTGCCGTGAAAGTAACACTCGAGATGCGGCGCCGTGCGATCCGTTACCGCAATTAACTCGCGCAACGGACACGACACGGTCGAGATCAATCCACTCGCCGAATCTATTTCGACAAACGTAATTCCTTCCGGACATTCGAAATTCAAACCACCGAGATCCGGCCTGACCGCCACGGCTTCTTTCATGAACTCCGTCCACGCCGGCAACGCTGCGTTAGCCCCCGTCAAACCAAGCTGTGCGTTGTCGTCGAAACCAATCCACACGGCACAGACGAGGTTCGGTGAGTAACCAACAAACCATCCATCGCGTGACGTGCCGGTCTTGCCTGCGATGGCCGTACCCGGCACCGCTCCACGCGCTTTGCGTGCGGTGCCTCGATCGATCACGCCGGCGAGCATGTTTGTGATCATGTAACTCGTAGTCGGGCTGATCACTTGCTCCGTCGGCGGCAAGTTGTGGGTGCCTGGCGGTTCGGACAAGCTCGCGATCACTTTCGGTTCGACACGCACTCCGCCATTGACGAAGACCGCGTAAGCACTGGCCAATTGCAGCGGCGTCACTTCTTCCGTTCCCAACGCCAATGCCGGGTATCGTTCCGGCTTCGGCAGACCGAACCGCGTCGCCAGGTTTGCAATGCGCGCAAGACCTGTTTGCAAAGCGACATCGACCGTCACGACGTTGAGCGATTTGACTAGACCACTTCGCAGCGTAACTTCGCGCATCGAGTATCCGCCGCCGTAGTTTGCGGGGCGATACGTTTTATTACGGTCGTAAGTAAATTCTCGCGGCGCATCCATAAACGTTCGCACCGGCGACATCCCGTCTTCGAGTGCAGCCGCATAGACGAACGGTTTAAACGTCGAACCGGGTTGGCGATGTGCATCCGTTACACGGTTGAGTTGGGATTCGGCGTAGCTTCGTCCGCCGACCATGGCGAGAACGTTGCCGGTGTGCGGGTCGAGCGCAACCAGCGCCGCCTGTGGCTTTACGTTTCGTCCCGCGTAGATCTTGTCGAGGTGATCCATCTGCCGCTTCAACGCTTGTTCGGCGAGCTGCTGCAACTCCAGATCGATCGTCGTGTAGATTCGCTGCACGTCGCCTGACGTTTCAAACTCGGATCGCGCAATCCGATTGACGTAATCGACGAAGTACGGCGCCAGCGAGTTGTCGAGACTGCGATCCGGCGCGAGTGTGATCGGCTCGGTCGACGTCGCCGATAACTGGTCTTGTGAAATTGAACCGTTTTCGCGCATCGCAGCCAGGACTATGTTTCTTCGTGCCTGTGCTGCTTCCGGATGATGAACGGGCGAGTAACGCGCGGGACTCTGAATCATTCCGGCCAGCATCGCCGCTTCAGAAAGCGAAATCTGGTTCAACTCTTTGCCATAGAACATTCGCGCCGCTTCCTTCACGCCGCGAACAGAAACAGCGCCACGCTGGCCCAGGTATACCTCATTGCAATAGAGCGCGAAGATGTCCTGCTTCGAAAGACGTTGCTCGAGCGCAAGCGAAAGCATCGCCTCGGCGTACTTGCGCCGAAACGTTTTCTCCGGCGTGAGATACGTGTTCTTGACGAGTTGTTGCGTGATGGTCGATCCGCCCTGGCCCATTCTTTCGTCGCTGACGTTCCGAATGAAGGCGCGTGCCAGGCCGTTAATGTCTACGCCTGAGTGTTCGAAGAAGCGCCGGTCTTCAATCGACAGTATTGCCTGGACCAGTACCGCTGGAATTTCGTCGTACGCCAGCGCTTCACGTTTCCCGGCTTTCGACGAAAGATCGTTCGAGAGGATTTCCGGTTCCAACGTAAATGAGTCGAGGCTGATGTCGTCGCCAGTGAGTTCCGCGATCTGCTCGCCGTCAAACGTCACACGGACGAGACGCGGTTGGCTTGTGCTCGTGCTATTCGGACGTATCTCAACGACCGTACCGTTCGCAGTAAAACTTCCGCTCCAGACACCACTCGCCGTCGATTCGAGGTAACCGGCGCGACGCAGCGTCGTCACCAGTTTTTCAACGGAAAACTTCTGACCCATTTGAAGCACGCGCGGTGCCGCGTAAAGTCCCGGCCGGCTCGTCAAATAACCTGTTGCCAGGCGCGCGTCGATGATTTGTGCATGGTGGACGTAGGAACGGACGACCGCGTCGCCCGCAAACGCGAGGACCGCAAACGATAAAACGATGACGATCGGCGCAAATCGCACACGGATCCGCCGCCGATCGGGTACGGAGGTGACCTCGATTGACATTGACAAGCCCGCCAACCAACCCTTCAGTGCTTCCTGGTTTCGTGTAATCTCTATAAACGATTAAAGAACGACGGATTTCACAGATGAGGATTCGAGGAGTTCGAAAACCTGTGGCATGCTTTTCATTGCGGCGACGTAACCGGCTTCCATCAACTCCTCCGCGCGGCCCATTTCGTCCCAACGAATCTGGCCAACTTGCGGCGTGATCACGAGATCCGAGGACGCGAGTTGATAGCGTGAAGCCGTTTTCTGAACAACGAGCATCGATTGCAGCACGACGCCGATGATCGAACTGGTTGGACCAAGAAACGTCGCTCCGGCTGCATTCACATCAACGGCAATCACGAGGTCGGCTCCCAGGTCGCGGGTGATGGTCGCCGGAATCACGGCAACCAGCCCCCCATCAACCAACTGCCGGCCTTCTGCGTCAGCCACGGGCACATACCAACCCGGAATCGCGCAACTCGCGCGGATGGCAAACGGAACGTCACCCTGATCGCGAAAAATTACTGGAGTGCCGGTTTTAAGGTCCGTAGCCACAGCGGCAAACGGTATTTTCAGGTCTTCGAATCGCGTCACCGGCAGGCGCGCTTGCAAATACTGCTCGAGCCGTTCGTTGCTCTGCACGCCCAATCGCGACATCGTCATCCGCCCAATGTCCCGCCAGCGCAAGGATCGTCCGAACTCTGCAATCTCTTCAACCGGCATGCCGGCCGCGAACGCACCGCCGACAATCGATCCGGCTGAAGTACCTCCGATGTAATCGATGGGAACTTTGTTCTCGACGAGCGCGCGCATTACACCAACGTGGGCCATGCCTCGTGCCGCGCCTCCGGATAATGCAAGACCAATGGTTGGTTGGCGTAACGTACGCATAATGTATGGTTTGTCAGTGGTCCGTTGTCAGTGGTTCATAGTCGCTCAAAAGCCCTAACCACGGACCACTGACTACTGACCACTGACTACTGACTAAACTGGATTCAGTATCGCGATCTCCGCACGGTTACGGGCGGTATCGAGGAACGCGTCAGTATCGGATTCGATCTTCGTCTCCACGAGTGTTCTCTCGATCTCGTCCTTGATTTGCTCCTGGGTCGGAACGATCCGGCCCGGAAACCGCTCCTTGAACCGCGGCACGTAAACGCCGTTGTAATAATCAGTAATCTCCTTCTGACTAATTACTACGAAATTACGAAACCGAAAATCCAAATATTTTTCCATCTTCAAGCGTTGTTCGACGATCTCGTCGATTTTGTCGCTCGTCAAACCCACGCGTCGCAGGCGATCCTGAAACTCTTCCTGCGTGCGGAAGTTGCGCGCCAACTCGTCACGCGCCGCCCTGATCTCCGCAGGCGTCGGCACAATCGTCGGCAGCTTCTCGGCTTCCTGAAGAATCAATCGCTGATCGATCAACAAGTGTAGCGCGCGATTGAGGTCGGCCGAATTCGGATTATCGAGTGGCGTGTTTGGCTGCAAGGCCAACTGCCACATAAGATCGGAATACGTGATCAAATCAGTCTTAACGCCGGCGTTGACAGTCGCAACCATCTTGTCAACGACCTGTTGCGCCGCACACGGCGAGACACTCGCCAAAGCAAGTATTAGCACTCCGATAAATCCAAATCGCCTCATACTCAGAACGTCTGCGTGATACGAAAATGCAAAGCCGTGCGATGCAACCGAAATATCGCCGGCGTACCGTCAAACCCTCCGCCTGGTCCACGTTGCGGAATCAAAAACTCCGGCGGGTTCAGCAGAAAACCATAATCGACCGCCAGTGCGCCGCCTATCGGCGTCTGCCAGCGCAATCCGAGACCAACCGTGTTGGTCCATTTCGTCTTCAAGTTTTCCGCCTTGATAAAAGCGAGAATATCTCCGGGAGGAACGGGCGTCGGATCGCTCTTCCCAAACAGATCGCCGACGCGCCGAAAAACGTTGCCTCCATCGTAAAATGGCACGATCTGAGTGGTTCTGGTCAGGGGAACTCTCGCTTCCAGATTGACGACCGCAAGTGCGTTTCCGCCAACTGGTACGGTGAACGGATTCAACGTAACGAGGTTACTTTCTCGATCCCGAAATAAACCCAACGGAATCACGGCTTCACGCGGTCCCGCTTCTTCGAAACTGAAACCACGAAGCGTCGTTGAACCGCCCGAGAAGAACCGTTCGCTGATCGGCAACGTCAGATCGATCTCGTCGATGCTTCCATTCTCATCTCGATCTCGCGGGTTGAAAACGTTAGCCAGTCCCAACGTCATGTTTCCGGCAAACACCGTGTCGCGAAACGCGCTCATTTTGTAGTAGTGCCGGTAGGTCGCCTGAAAACGATTGAACGAGATGTTGCCGCCAAGCTGCCGAAGCGCGACTGCATAGTCGACGCTGAGAAAACCGCCGCGCGTCGCATCGACCTGGTTGTACCGACAAACCTCTCCGGCGCCGCCGGGACGTTCATCGTCGTCGTCAGTCGCGCGCGCAGGAAGTAGCCCCCGTTCACACCTTTCCCTGGTATCGCGCACCAAAGAAGCGCCGATGCGAGCGAGACGTACCTTCCGATCAGGTTCGAGAATCGGCCGGACGACAAGACTCTCAAGGTTGTAGAGCCGAACATCTTCATAACTGACGCGGCCAAAAACAATCGTGCGCGTGGCGCGATCGAGTACGCGCTGCGTTTCCAACGCGGCGGTGAAGCGATTGATCGTCGGCTCGTTCACGCGGTCGCCCAGGATGTCGATCGGATTTCCGTCTTCGTCGAGGCGTTGCACGATCCCCATCGTGCCGCGATCGATGGCCGAGCGGAAGAAACGCGTCACTGTCGAATCGCGCATGTACTCAACGGACGCGGCGAGCGGCGCAAACTGCGTCTTGTTGTAACGTGCGAACCGCGGATCGAGATATTCGAGCCGCACCAGTTGCTGCAATCGGCTCGCGCGTAAACGAATGGCGCCATGCCGCAACCGGTTCATCAAATTGACATTGCTGATCTCAAAAAGACCCAACGCACCGTAGTCAGTTGAATAGCCGCCGCCGTAATCCATCACTCTCGGCTTTTTCTCTTCTACGTCGATGATTACGTCGCGCTTTCGATAGCCGGAAGCTGTTTCACCAGCCGGCTCGGTGCGGATGATCACCTGGCGGTAGGCGTCGGTGAGGTACAGTTCTCTTTCCGCTTCCGAGATGCGATCGGCGCGCAAAACGTCATTCTCAGCAAGCGGAATGGCGCGCATGATCGCTTCACGTTTCTTGCGGCGTGCGTTTCGATCGCCAGTGACGCCGTTGATGATGATTTGATTAATGAAAACCTTGTCGCCCTCTGTCGTGAGCGCATAAACGATCCGCACTTGTTCGTCGTCGCCCTTCTTTGGCAACTCCACGACTGAAAAATCGATGCGCGCATCGACGTATCCCTCGCGCGAATACAAGGCCGCAACGCGATCGGCATCTGCGCGCGCCTGCGAACGCGAATACGGCGCGTCGATTACTGTGCCCAACTCCTGGCGGATTCGTTCCTCAGTATGAATCTGGTTTCCCTTCACTTCGACGCCGGCGACGCGCGTGAGCGGTCCTTCGTCCACCTGGAAAGTTATGATTAGGTTCTCGCCGTCGATCGATACGCCCTGCAACACCTGCGCCTTTGCTTTGCGGTAACCAAGATCTCGCATGAACGCCTCAACGGTTCTGCGGTCCTGCTCCAATAGCGTGAGGCTCGTGTAACCGCGGCCGTAGCCCAGAAACGGAATCAAACCAATGGCGTTCGCCTTCTGGCTTCGGAGGTTTGGCTCGATGTCCTCGAATGAGAGCTTGTTCGTCCCCGTGATGCGAATGTCGTTCAGCCGGAAGCGTCTGCCTTGTTCGACCTCATACTTGATCTCGACGTTGTTACCGGCTAACGAAAGTGGATTCAGGTTCTCGCAGGTTTCGCGCGTGCCGTTGGGGCCTATGTCGGCTGGTGGATTGCTGACGGTGCAGGTTTCGGTGACTTCGGCGAAAAAGTAACCGTCTTCCTGGAGTTCGTTTCTGATCCGGCGGCCGCCTTCGACGATCGCGGAGACATCGATGTTTCCTTCGCGTTTGACGGGCAGTAACTCTTGTTGCTTCTTCGCGCTCAGTTCGATGTTAGTGACCGTAACCTTTACTTTCGGTCCTACTGAACCCTTCAGCGAAACTTTAACCGCATTCTTCTCTGGATCTCTTTCGACGCGCGGATCATCCAAGACGGGCGAGAGAAACTCTGCCTGAACCAGCGCGTCGCGAATCTTCTGCACATCGGCAGCCAGGTCGTCACGGTTAAACAAAGTGCCGTTCTGCAAAGCCAGCGTCGGACGAACCGTCGTCGGATTGAAACCCGCGATCTGAATGTCGAAAGACTCGACGCGCGTTTGCTCGCCCGGATTGACGCGATAGATCACCGTGGCCCGCACGCCGCTGCGGTCCAACTCTTCCACGCCTTCAACCGTGGCGTTGAAAAAGCCGCGGTCGCGCAGATAAACCTGAATTTCATCGGCATTACGCGAGATCAGTTGTTTGGTGAGACGAGTACCGGGTTGGACAAAATTCAAGCGCGCGCGAATCTCGTCGGCAGAAATCGTATCGCCAGCCGTCGGCGGTAGCTCAATTCGCACGTCGCTAATCTGGACCTGACGCTGAACGACGAAGCGTAGTTTGATCGGACCAGTGCGACCTGACTCTTCGATTACTTCAACACGCGCATTCGCCGCACGCCCTGAGTCAAACAACGCCTGTAGCGACTCTCGCACCCGCACCGCCGAGAACGCCGTGTTCGGCGCCACTCGCAACAACGTCATGAACTCAGCTTGAATCGTCGGAAACGTCCGCGTGCCTTCAAACACCAGCTCGACGGCGACGATCTGCCGGCCTTCGTAGTCTTCGATCCTGACTTCTTTAACAGTTCCGCCGTGCGCTCTCGAGATAAACAAAGAAACGAGCAGGATTATCGGCGCTAGGCGAATACTAGACATCAGTCGCAACAATGACGAACTCCACCCCTTGCTCAAAATCTCTTTCGAAAACGAATCTCAAAGTTGAAGTTATTAGTACGGGCACTAAGTCGTCGGGTGGATGCCTGTTCATACTGCGCAACGAACGACAGCCGGTCTGAAACTCGATACTCGAGCGCCAGGATCTGGTTCGGATCAGACGTTACGTTAGTCGAATAAGTAACAGTTAACTCTTTGCTAATTCGTCTGCCAAGCGTCAAACGCGCGGCAGGGGTCGAACCAGCGGTCCCGCCGATCACCGGACTGATTTCAAACCGCGTCAGACCGAAGAGTTTGCTAGTCGCACGCTGTGCAGGCGCGTTGATCAATGCATCGGTCAACAGACTCGTCGCCGCGCCGACTTCGGACTGCGACAGGATCGAAGTGCTCGTGTCTCCGGAAGAGAGCTGCCCGGTCGTAATCAACGAAACTACGTCTGCCTGCGGCAACGCCGGTTCCGAACGCACGGCTGCCTGCGGCTGCGAGAGTGGACCAGTCAGACCCACGATTACGCGGTAACCACGAAGCTGTCCCTCAGCTTGAATATTCAGAATCGGATCCGCGTTTCGCGCCGGCGGTAGGTCAACCAACGCTCGCGTAATGTCGTAGCGATCGTTACGGAAATTGAGCGTGCCGCTGGTGGCAGTGATGCGGCCGGAGATCGTCGGATCGTTGACCGGTCCATCCAACTGTAGCGACACCGAACCGACAAGATCGGCAAGATTATTTCGTACGACCAGTGCGTTCCGTCCTTCGACCCGCAGCGAGGCAAACAGCGCGGTGCGCGTGAGTTCAATCTCCGTGCCCTCTTCGATCGACTGGCGTCGCGTATCGATCAAATCTGCGAGTTCGATGTCTTCAGAGTATTCAGCGCGACGCAGCGTCACGACACCGCCGATCAACTGCTCGCGCGACGAGCCACGAATCTCGACGTCAGCGTCGAGCGTCGAACGGAAGTTCTCGGGAAACGGTACGGTGACTTCATCGCCGCGAAGGTTGACCCGGAACGCTGAGACTGTGAAACCGTCGAGTAATGCGCCACCCGTCGCTTCGACGCGACCGCCACCAAGTGTCCCCGTAATCGAATCAATCTGCGCTTGATTTGTGGTAAACCTTACGCCGCCTCTCAGATTCGCAACGGTCCAACGGTCGTTTCCGAGCAATATCGATACAGACGCGTTGTCGAGCGAAGCCTGACCGTTGACACGCGGCTCTTCGAAGCTGCCTCGGATGCTGACGGCGACCTGCGCCGTTCCTGATGAAAAGAAGTCAGGTGACACCCCATTTAAGACGCGGAGGTTCAAGTTGCCGTTGACGTTCAGATTTTGCGTACCGCCGGCGCCGCTGGCGAGCGTGCCGTCAATCGCGATGTTCGTGCCTGGTCCAGTGAAGCGCGTTTCTTTGAAATTGATCTCGTTAGGTTTGAAACCGATCTCGAGCGGCGTAGTCGCGCTGAGTTGAACATCCTCCACACGAAAACTCAGTTCGGAGAATTTCGCGGTGCCGGTCAAACCAGCAATCGAAAATTCCTTGTAGTCGTCAAGCAGATTGCCACTCGCCGTAATCGTACCGTTGGCGCGACCGGAAATCTTGACACCTGCACCCGGCAAGATGATCGCAAACAGGTTCGTCAGATCCGCGTTCGTAAACGTCGTATCGATCTTCGAGGCCAGGAACTCGTCGGCGAGATTCACTTGCGCCGTGATTACTTGCGGTGTGCCGAGGATGCCGGAAGTCAGCGAAACGTTGAGTAGTTCGCCCTGCGTTGTTCCTTTGAGCGCGAAGTCGCCTGCTGAGCGGCCGTTGATTGTTACTTGCCGCGCGTCGCCATTGAACTCAATCCGGTAACCAGTCAAACCTTCCACGTTCAGATTGCCTTTGACTTGCGCGGTGAAGTTGGCTACGCCAGTAACGGCCGGCATGTCGGGCCGGTTGGTGAATGCGGCGAGTCGCTCCAACTGAACGTTTTCCGCCCTGCCCTGTAGATCAAAATCCTTCGTCACGTTGTTGAACGTACCACTGGCAACTATGTGACCGGCAACGAGCCGAATATCAACGCTTTCGATATTGACGTTTGGACCATTGAACGTGGCGCGCGCGGTCATGCTTTGCAAAGGTTCGCCGCCGAGCTTGCCTGATCCAAGACGCAGATCGGCGCTGCCGTTCATCGCGTTGGGAATACCGTCGATCTTGATTCGACCTGAGAGATCGCCCTCTGTGCCGGAGGCAAGCTGCTCGTTTCCGCTTGTTGTGGGAGAAAGCGCGAGCAGAGCAGCGGCGTTCATGCGGTCGAGCGTCGCGTCGATCGAAGTCTTGTTCTTTTCGGTGCGCGACGTGACGAGCAAAAACTGCATACCGCCGCCATCGCGTTCCACCAGACGGCCGTCAGGAATGCGGATCTCCTGGGTATTCATCGTGATCGACGCTGTGAGCGAGCCGAGTTCGACGCCCTGGACCAATACCGATCCGAGCGAGAAACGTCCGTTCACGTCCGGCGATTCCAACCGTCCCCGAATGTTGCCGTTGAACGCAAGTTGTCCCGCAATCCCCAACTTCAAATTGTCCATCTCGTCTTCAATCGACGGGAGCAATCCTGAAGAGATGAGCACGGTTTGCAGTTCCGCTGCGTCAGAAGAGGCGAGATCCACAGTGAGGTTTGAATCGCCTTCGAACGAGAACCGGCCCGTCGCATTCAGCCGTGTCGCCGGGGTTTGCAGGTTCATTGCCTGAATGTCGAAGAGTCCCTGGTTCGCACGCACGGTGACTTCGCCGGTGATCGGAATTCTGTCGGCACTGGTTTGTCCTGTTTCAGCGGAGAGCCGTGTTGTGAGCGTTCCTGAGGCTAGCTTGACCTCGGTGCCGGGGAACGTCAGATCAACTCTGCCGGTCGCGCGGCCCGTGAGTGGAACCGCGGTGCCTGCGATCGCAGCGAGTGGACCAGCGACGTCGACGTTATTGAACTCGGCAGCGACTTGCGATGTTCCGTTTTTTGCGAGTGCGATGCGCGCGTTTCCGCTAGCGCGACCGTTGAATGCCTCGGCGCTGAAGTTGTTTAGCTGAATTTCACGATTAGTTGCGACCACCGACGCGCGCGCCTGGCCCAACTCCATCTTTCCTAACACTCCGCCGCCAATGCTCAAATCCGCCGACGCGCGATAACTTCCGGACGGTTCGACGACAAATACTGGCCTTGCAAGTTTCACGTTTTCCGCCCGACCATCGTCAGGAAGCTTCACCGTGCCGGCATCAATATCGGCGGTGGAGCCTTCAATTCGACGGTTGCGCACTGACAACCGAACACCAGCGATGTTCAAGTTGCCGATCTCCGCCCCGGAAGCAGTCGTCGCGCCAACCTGCACGTCCTTCACAGTCACGTTCGTCACGCCGCCACGATCTACGAGGTCGACGTTGTTCGCTGTCACACCTTGGACCCGCGCGCCTGATGCGGTTATTTCGCCTGCCTTTACACTCGCGATCGTCGCTGTCGTGACATCGTCCTGCTTTCGCAACCGCAAGTCAGAAGCAGTGATGCCATTTGCTTTCGCACCAGACGTGGCGAGTCCATTCGCCGTGAACTGCGGCGACGAAGCAGTCAACACTCCCTTGTTCATCTCGGCACGAGCATCGCGCAGGATCAATCCGGTGAGTGTCGTACCGTAACTCCGTTCAGCGACCGCGCGGAGTTCACCTACCCAGCGGAAATCGGTGCCCGTGCCCATCACGTTGCCCATGAGCTGCAACGTATTGATCTCGAAGTCACCCGCGTTCAGCAGATCCGCCACGGCCTTTCCATTGATCTCGTAGCTGCTGCCGTCAACCGAGCCGTTCGCGCTCACGTTCAATCCCTGCAACCGCACACCGTCCGCTGCGAGCGCATCAGACTTCACTTCTCCGTTGATCTTGAACTTATCGCCTTGCCCGGTGACGGTGCCCGCAAAACTTCCTGCGCCGCGAAGTGTTGGGCCGGGCCTAACCACATCCGAGAGCTGCGTCAGGTCCACTGACGACGTGATCTGCATCTGGTAACTAAGCGCGCGCCAGTCGTCCATCGTTCCCGTCAAACGCGCCTCAGCAACCGGAGACTTCAGCACCAGTTCGTGAATCTCAGCGCGCGTCTGGTTCACACGGCCACGCGCGTGAATGTCGATCTCGTTTACAGGCCGGCCGTCGTAGGTGAAGTTTGAATCGGTGAGATTGAGGGTGACGGTGTTCATCCAGCTTTCAACCGGAGCATTCGGATCGTCGGGTTGGACCGTCAACTGGAGATTTCGCGCCTCGCCTGAGATCTCGTGACGCGCGTCGCCGTAGTGAATGACGCCGTCAGTTATTTGGACGCTCGCGGTGGAATACGCGAAGAGAATCCGCTTGTTTGGTTCAGGTGGAGGAATGCGGAGGTTGCGAAAGTTGGATCGTCCCTGCTCGTCAAAGGTGACCCACGCTTCGAACCCACGAATCTTTAAATCTTTCAGGTTGATTTCGCGCCGCAGGTTCAGCGCGTAGAGGTCTTCAATCCGGATCGTCGCGTCAATCTGATCGATGGTTCCGAGTTTCTCGCCGGTCTGCGCGTCGTAAAGTTCAACGCCGGACATCTTCACCGTTTGCGGTGGAATGTCCGCGTGAAACTCGCGAATTTCCGCGCGAATCCCGTAGTTGGAAAAGGTGCGTTTGATCTGGTTGGCGATGTAGCGGTCGACGTAGCCGAGCCGGACAAGAAAAAACGCCAGCAGGATGACGAAAACGACGACCGCCGCGACCATCAAGCCCGCGAGAATCGCATGACGCCGCGTGAAGTAGCGCCAGCGCCTTGCGACTGAAGGCTTTTCAGGCTCAGGTTGAGGGAGATCTTGCCGGTTATCCGTGTTATTGGGATCTTCTACACTCATAACACACAGCCGCCGCGCGACTCAGAAAACTTCGAATGCTTGAGGGAGAGAACCGAACAGGTGTCAGCTTTGTACTGCACCGCATCACACGGATTTTAGATCCTGGACCACCAAGTTCGGATGGCCGTAACGCTCAGGTTCGTTGCTCTGTGTTGTCGACGCCGGACGCCTGCTGGTCCTTCAAAGACGCGGGCTCGCCAAGCGGCACGTTGCCGACAACCGAAAGCTCAAAACCTTCCAAAGCTGCTACTTTGGGGGGATGATTCGAAAGCAGTAATATCCGCCGCAACCCCAGGTCGTGGAGAATCTGAGCCCCCACACCATAGTCGCGATCAACTCCGTAACCTGTTTCCAAACTAGCCTCCGGCTTACTAACGTTCTTCTCCTGCATCAGGCTGTACGTACGCAACTGGTTGACCAAATCCAGGCTGTGTTCGCGCTGGCGCAGATAAAGCACCACGCCGCGAGCGTCAGCGGCGATCTTTTCGAGCGCCGTGTGCAGTTGAAATCCAGTGTCGTCGATTAACGAGCCAAACATGTCGCAGGTGACATTTTCAGTATGGACGCGGACCAACACGGGGTCGTCGGTCTTCACGTCGCCCATCACCATCGCGAGGTGAACGTCGCCGTTGATGACGTTTTCGTAAGCGACCGCTCGGAACCTGCCGTAAACAGTAGGCAGATCCGCTTCCACAACACGACGGACGAGGGTCTCCTTGCTGATGCGATAGCGCACCAGGTCGGCGACCGTGATCATCTTCACGTTGTGTTGCTTGGCAAATGCTTCGAGTTGCGGGAGACGGGCCATCGTGCCGTCTTCATTCATGATCTCGCAGATGACACCAGCCGGATACAGACCAGCGATACGCGCTATATCGACGCTCGCTTCAGTTTGACCAGGACGCACCAGCACGCCGCCGTTCTTGGCGCGCAACGGGAAGATGTGACCCGGTCGTGCGAGATCCTGTGGCCGCGACTTTGGATCGACCGCGCAGAGGATCGTCGTTGCGCGATCCGCCGCCGAGATTCCGGTTGTAATTCCCTTGCGAGCGTCGATGGAAACGGTGAACGCCGTGCCAAGGTACGAAGTGTTGTCGGCGACTTGCGTGGTCAGGTGCAACTCGTCGCAACGCTCTTCGGTTAGCGGCATGCAGATCAGGCCCCGAGCGTGCCGGGCCATGAAGTTAATGATCTCCGGCGTGACCTTCTCAGCCGCGCAGACGAGATCGCCTTCGTTTTCCCGGTCTTCGTCGTCGATGATGATGATCATGCGGCCGTCGCGGATGTCGCTAACGGCCTCGTCGATGGTCGCGATCGCCATAGGAAAGTTATGTTAACCGAAAGCCCGAAATTGATAAACCACTCGGTAGTCAGTAGTCAGTGGTCAATGGTCAGTTGCTCGGGAGTTCAACTGACTACTGACAACGGACAACTGACAAATTAGCTGTGTTGAACCAGACGTTCAACATACTTCGCGATTACGTCGACCTCGAGATTCACGCCATCGCCGGGCTTAAGCTGCGACAGGTTAGTGACTTCCCAGGTTTTAGGAATAATCGCAACTTCGAAATAGTCGTCCGCGAGGTTCGCAATCGTCAGGCTGATGCCTTCAACCGCAACCGAGCCTTTGAAAACCAGATAGCGGCCGATTTCCTTCGGAAAGGAGATGCGGACGGTCCAGGACTCGCCATGGTCCTCAACGCCCTCGAACGTTCCGCGAGCGTCGACGTGGCCCTGGACGATGTGTCCGCCGAGTCTGGTGGCGGGCGTGACGGCGCGTTCGAGATTCACCGGCGTTCCGGTTTTTAAGCTTCCAAGGGTTGACCGTGACAGAGTTTCGCGCGAGACGTCTGCGGCGAAAGAGTCGCGCTCAATGTCGAGCGCAGTCAGGCAGACTCCATTGACCGAGATCGAATCGCCGTGGATCGTCCCCTTGAGTACTATGCTCGCGCCGATGACGATGTGCGCGTTCTCGCCGCGCATCGCTATGCTGCGAACAAAGCCGAGTTCCTCAATGATTCCGGTGAACATGTTCCATCATGCGCTCGAACACGTCTTGAATGGACAAGCCGGTCGAGTCGATCACGATCGCGTCCGCCGCGATCTTCAGCGGCGAATCCGCGCGCGTTGAGTCGCGAAGATCGCGTTCCGTTATCTCCGCGAGCGTTTGCGCGAGAGTCGCGTCAGGTTTCACAAGTAGATCTTCTTTGAAACGGCGTTCAGCGCGTTCTCCCGCGGCAGCGTCGAGAAAAAACTTGATGTCCGCGTCGGGAAACACCACGGTGCCGATGTCGCGGCCATTCATGACTGCGCCCCGTTTACCCATTTCACGCTGGCGCTCCACCATCGCGCGTCTCACGCCCGGAATCGTCGAGACGATCGACGACATATCCGTGATGTCATCCTCGCGGATTCGTTCGGTAACGTCGCACCCTGCGAGCCACACGCGCAACGAATCCGGATCGCCTTCGAGATTGATGTCGGCGCTTTGGGCCAACTCTGTGACGGCATCGCTGTTTGCCGGATCGATTGCGGCATCGATCGTCGCAAGGGCAACCGCGCGATACATCGATCCGGTGTCGATGTAGAGAAGGTTCAAAGCTCTCGCCAGCATTCGACCCAAGGTGGATTTGCCGGATCCTGCCGGACCGTCGATGGCGATGATCATCGTTCCTCAAACAAACGCCGCAAAGACTTCGTTCGACATCAGCGCTCCGTTTCGCGTCAGCCTGATCAGGTCGCCATCGAACTCAACGAGTCCTGCTTCGCGAAAACGATCGAGATCGTCTTGATGCTCGGCACGAAGATCGACTCCAAACAACTCGCTGTATTCGCGCACATCGACCCCGCGCATCATTCGCATGCCAAGGAACAGCGCCTCGGCGCGCAGATCAGCTTCAGTAAGCTCCTGCTCTTCCACCACAGGCGACGCACCTTGTTCGACGTTCTCAACGTATCGCAGCACGTCACGTTGATTGGACCAACGTCGCGCACCGCCGTCAAACGAATGCGCCGAACAACCGAAGCCGTAATAGGCTGCACCGGTCCAGTATTTAGTGTTGTGCCGCGAACTGAAACCTGGTGTACACAGGTTCGAGATCTCGTAGTGCTCGTAACCCGCTGCGGCGGCGCGCTCGATCATCCACTCGTACATCACCGCCGCCAGATCCTCGTCAGGGACGGGCTGCAAACCACGACGAATGTGATCGGCCAAAGGCGTTCCCGAGTGGACCTCGAGCAAATAAAACGAAAGGTGTTCGGGTTGCAGCGCGAGCGACTGTTCAATGTTTCGTTGCCAGCCGTCGAGGGTTTGTCCGGGAAGTCCGGCGATTAGGTCGAAACTTACGTTGTCGAAACCCGCCTCTCGCAGCTCGTGAAAAGTCTTGAACGTGTCGGCAGACGAATGCGAGCGACCTAGCTTCGCCAACTCCGCGTCGTCGAACGTTTGCGCGCCAAAACTGGCCCGATTTACGCCTAATTTTCTAAATAACCGCAGTTGATCTCGGCTCACTGTCCCCGGGTTCATCTCCAAGGTCACCTCCGCACCGCTGTCGATATCAAATTGCCGTTGCAATGCCGAGAGGATCAGATCGAGTTGGGATGGCGTGAGTAACGAAGGCGTACCGCCACCGAAGTAAATCGTATCTACACGCGCGCCCGCATGACGCGAGGTCGCGATCTCATCGACGAGGGCGCGGACGTATCTCGCGGCAAGTTCGCCTTGATAAATGCCCGTTGCGAAGTCGCAGTAGGAACAACGCGAACGACAAAATGGAATGTGAATATACAACCCTGCGGGAGTCATCTATTTTCAACGGATAATAACACGCACTGTATCATTTCATTGTTCGTTGTATCGATTTCAGAACTCAAACTACACACATCAACGTACGATCTGCGCAGTTTTAAATTTGGCACAGAGCTTGTTTATTCCCTCAGTGGCTAAAATAAGTCACCATTATGGAGGGATACATAGATGGCACATGACAGAATGACGAACGACGATCTCGACAGGAAAATGGGTCGTGCGGGTGAGGACGATGATCTTGGCAAACAGGACTTCGGCAAGCAGACACCAGGACGTAACCCGGATCAGCAGACCGGACAGAAGGGCGCTGGTCAGCCAAACCAGGATGACGAAGAAGACTTTGGCGGCGGTGCCGGCAAGGGTCGGAACCCTGGTCAGCAACAGAACAGATAACTAATAACTCTCTTCTTTACTGCTTCAGTTTTGACGTCCGTGTCATCTGTGATTTTCACCGGTGACATGGACATTTTTTTATTTCACCTCTTACTTAATCCGCCTCGTGCTGCCGTCACCGCTGATCGATTTACTCATCGAGCGCGATACGCGTTCCGCTTCCGCCATCGCTCGCAACAAGTTCTCGCCCAGCACTTTTCGGATGTCGCGTTCGCTGTAACCACGCTTTAGCAGTTCGTACGTGATGTTGGGCAGCATGGAAACATCTTTCGCGCCTTCGGGCATGTCGTTCGCGCCGTCGAAGTCGGCGCCAATGCCGACGTGATCGATGCCCGCAACTTTCACGATGTGATCGAAGTGGTCGATCAGTTTTGAGATCGGCAACGGTGGCAATGGGTTCGCCTGTTCGAGTTTGTCGCTTTCTTCCGCGCGCCGTTCGGGATCGTCTTTGTACTTCGCGTCGATCGCGTCCTGCTGTGCTTTCAGCCTTTCGTCGCGCGCGCGGCTCTGCGGTGTGACGGTGTTGGTATCGACAAACGCGCTGTAGAAGTTGACGTGGACGACGCCACCGTTCTTCGCGATGCGTCTCAACAGATCGTCCGGGATGTTTCGCGGCTGATCGCTCAGCGCGCGAGCGGAGGAATGCGACGCGATGATCGGCGCTTTGGATATGTCGAGCACGTCGCTCATCGTGTCGTCAGAAACGTGCGAGACGTCGACAAGCATGCCGAGACGATTCATCTCGCGTACTACTTCCTGCCCGAATTCATTCAAACCGTTGTACTTCTTCTCGCCGCGGCCAGCGTCGGCCCAACTGTTCGTGTTGTTCCAAGTGAGCGTCATGTAACGGACGCCCAGGCGGTAAAACTCGCGTAACGTCGGCAGCGAATCCTCGATTGCGTGTCCGCCTTCGATGCCCATCAAACACGCAATCTTTCCCGAACGCTTGGCGCGCCGAATGTCGGCGACAGACGTGGCGAACATCAAGTCGCGGGGATTTCTTTCGACGGCGCGATAAACGGCGTCGATCATGTCCAGCGTGCGGCGCGCTGAACCACCATGCTCGACGTACCAGGGACGGATGTAGAGTGAAAAGAATTCGGCCGTCAGTCCGCCCTGCTTCATCCGCTCGATGTTTGTGCGATAAGGCACCGGGGGCGCGCCGTTGAGATCGAAGTAGTTGTTGGTCATCGGCGTCGTCACGTCGTTGTGCGTGTCGACGACGATGGCGCGACGATGAATCTGGCGGGCGCGTTGCCAGAGTCTCTCGTCGCGGGTTTGGGCAACAGTGGTCACTGTCGTTAACGCTAAACAGACCACAACGACACTTATAAACTTTGCCAATGTCATGAGTTCGCCTTTTCGACGGAAATGATGTTGCGAAGGCATTTTCCCGCAAAGGCGCAAAGACGCAAAGAAAAATCCTCGTTCCTGGACAGTTCGATTCTTTGCGCCTTTGCGCCTTCGCGGGAAAACACGTCAATAAGTGTGGCGCACCACGTTGCCGCTCCGCTCGCAGCCGCATTATCATCAACCCGTCATGTCGATATTGATTGCCGAAGACAACGTGGCCCAGCGCCACTACCTGCGCGAGATTCTGGAGAAGGAGTTTCCCTCCCACATGCCCGTGTTCGAGGCCAGCGACGGCGAGGAGACGGTAAAACTCGCGCTCGACGAGAAGCCCGACGTCTGCATTCTCGACATCCAGATGCCAAAGCTCTCCGGCGTCAAAGCGGCGCGCGCTATCTGGCGCGACTTCCCTACCGCGCGCATCATCTTCTGGACGCAGTTTCCGCACGAGATCTACATCAACGAGATCCGGAAAATCGTCAAGTCAGTCGATCCGCCTCCCGCGTACGGCTTCATTCACAAAAACAATCCCGAGTCGAGATTTCTGCGGTTCGTCGCCGCGGTGCTCGAAGACGGCGCCGACATGATCGATCCGGCGTTCAAGGATTCATTCAAGCGTCCGTTGTTGACCGAGTTTGAAGCTGAGGCGCTTTACTATCTCGCGCTCGGACTGTCGAACTGGGCCATCGCGCGTAAATGTTCGTTGAGCCTGCGCGGTGTCGAGAGCCGGCTCGCGACTCTTTACGAAAAACTCTTCGTCTCGGTCGCTGAAGGCACCGATCAGGAGGCGTACGAGAAACTGGCCTATAACATTCGCACCCGCGCATTCTTCGAAGCGCTGCGCCGCGGCTTACTCAACAGCGACGAGCTGGAAAAAGCCGCGCACGATCTCGAAGGTTGGTTACAGAAAGATCAGAAGCGTTTCACCGAAGAACAGAAACGAGACGCGGCCTCAAAGAAGAACCGGTAAGGTTTGTCTGTTCTTAGTGCTTTGTACTTAGTGCTTTGTATTTGGTGCTTGGTCCGGTCAAACGCAAAACACAAAGTACAAAGCACAAAGAACTAAGCACTAAACGCCGCAATCGCCATTGCAAGACTTTAGACTCACATCGCTGCTGCTTTCACTTCTCTTCTGCTTGTGCGTTCTAACTGCGCTGGCGCAGATAGTCGAACAACAACCATTACCATCACCTTCGCCCTCACCATCACCATCGCCTTCGCCATCACCGCGACCGATCACGGGACTGCACCAATGGGGCGCCGTGACGTTGTTTCACGGGCTACCCTCGGATCGTGTTCGCGCTATCGCGCAGACAAGTGACGGCGCGATGTGGTTTGGCACCGAAGCCGGACTCGCCCGGTTCGACGGACGTCGCACACAAACGATCAACGATCCTTCACTGCCCGCCGGACGAGTGCTCGCGTTGCAGACCGATCAAGACGGCGCACTGTGGATCGGCACCGAAGCCGGCGCCACGCGCTTTCATAACGGTGCATTCCTCAAAGTGAAGGAAACGGCAGACCAAACTGTGTCCGCGATTGTCACGACGCAGCCGGGCGTTGCAATCATGACCACCGAGCAAGGACGTGTATTCGAGAGTCGCGTGAAACAGGTCACGACGACAGAAAACGAAGAACGTGTCACACGCACGGTTCTTGAAACTCGCGACCTTCTGAACCAACCGCTGGAAAGCGCCGATCGCGAACGACCCGGCCCGCTCCCAATCACGAGCATTCATTGGACCAACGACCACCTATTCATCGGCACGCTTAGCAAAGGACTGATGGAAGTCAGCAACGGCGAGGCGAGACCCGTGCAGATGCGCCCGATGGTCTTCTTCGTCAACGCGCTCGAGCGCGACAAGGGCGGAAAACTATGGCTCGGCACCCGAGCAAAACTAGAACAGCCAGGCGCGTTAACCGGCGACGCCCCCGCGGCACTGAAACGAACAGAAACGCCGACGGGCCAGGTGTTGTCGTTGAAGTCAATTGGCGATGAAGTATGGATCGGCACTGACGGCCGCGGTGTCTTCCGCGTTTCGAAAGCGAAGACGCAACGTTTCACTTTCGATGGCACCGCGGGCGGCCTGCGTTCCGATCACGTCTACGCGATTTTTCCGGACCGCGAAGGCGTTATCTGGTTTGGCACCGATCGCGGCGTCTGTCGCTACGATCCGCAAGCCCCGCGCGTCGAGTCGATCGGCGACAACATCGAGAGCAATTTCGTCCGGACGCTGTACCAGGGTATCGACGGCCGGTTAATGGCCGGCACCAACCGCGGGCTGTTTCTCTATGACGAGCGAACCGCTTCGTGGATTCTGATGCCCGGGATGGGGACCAACATCATCTACGCCATCTCAGAAGACCAGACTCCGCGTTTGCTGGTTGCCTCAGTCAGCGGTTTTTACGTCGCGCCGAGACAGACGGTGAAATTCGAGGAGCAGGTATTCACGCGACTCGAGTCGGGCTCCATAAACGCAGACGGCGTCGGCAGTGTGCGAGCGATCACGGACTTTCGCGGCGACACGTACTACGCCATTTTTGGGCGCGGTGTCGAGCGCATTGGCGGCGGACGCGGAAGCCTGACATGGCCCAACGGCATTGCACGCGACGCGATCAGCTTGCTGGCCGACGGCCAAGAACGGTTGCTAATCGGCACGGCGAGAGACGGTGTGCTCGTGTCAGACGGAAAGACGGTGCGCGAGGAGCCGCTCTTTGCAGCTTTGAAGGGGTACGTAATTCGTTCGATGACCCGCATGACGACCGGCGTGCTGTGGTTTGGAACCTCTAACGGAGTTTTTGCCTGTGCGCCTCAGCAAGCCTGCAACCTGGCGGTGCCCAATGTTGATGCTCGCGTTGTGTTTCCCACCCAGGATGACAAAGTCAGCGAGATCTGGTGTGGCACGCGGGGAAACGGCCTGTTACGCATCCGGCTCGATCCGGTTTTCGGACCCGTGGTCAACCAACTCGACTCCGAACAAGGACTGCCATCGCAAAATGTCTTCGCCGTCTTGCCACTTCGCACTCCCGACTCCAACAGCCAATCACTGTTGATTGCGACAAATCGCGGCGTCGCTCGCTATGTCCCGGGGAACGTCGCACCGACGTTGTCTGTGACGCGCATATTAAGCAAACGCGTACACGCGCCGTCGGAGTTGCAGGCCGGACTCGATCTCGAGTATCCGCAGAACAGTTTGCTGCTCGACGTAACCGCGATCAGCAGCCGGACTTTTCCGGAACAGTTTCAATATGCGTTCGCGTTGGACGACGACTCAGGGAAGCAAGTAAGACAAAAACTCTCCCGTGAGTCGCAATTCACGATGGAGGGGCTGAAGCCCGGCAAGTACACGGTGACGGCGAGGGCATTTACGAAAGATCTCGCGGCCTCGGAACCGCTGAAGTTCTCGTTCACGGTTGCGAGCGCGCCGTTTCCCTGGACTTCGACGGCGTTGGCGATCCTGCTGGCGCTGGCGCTGCTGGCACTGTTGTGGGCCGGTTTCGAACGGCGTCGAATCGTCGCCACAAGCGCCAAGCTTGTTGACGCTAACCGCGAACTCGCCGATGCGCGGTTGAACCTTGCGAATGAAGCCGAACGCGAGCGACGGCGCATCGCGCGCGACCTGCACGATCAAACGCTCGCCGATCTCCGGCATCTCGCGTTATTGACCGATCAGATCAAACCGAACGGCGACTCATCCAGTAAGCAACCGTCGGCGTTGCGAGGTGAGATCGAATCGATCTCCCAGGAAGTGCGACGAATTTGCGAAGACCTCAGCCCGTCGGTATTGCAGAACGTCGGCTTCGCGGCGGCGCTCGAATTTGCCCTCTCGCACGCTGTGCAGGATGCGCCGGTCGAGAAGAGATTCGACTACGAGTTTCACTGTGACGAAGCGATTGAGGAGCGCAGTCAACTACCGCCCAGCGTGCAAATGCAGATCTATCGCATCGTGCAGGAAGCCGTTAACAACATCTGGCGTCATGCCGAAGCAACCGAGGTAAAGATGTTCGTAGAGACTTCGGCGGCCGGCGATTTTGCACTGCGCATCGAAGACAACGGGCGCCCATTCGATTCCAAAAACAACAATGGCGAAGGGCGCGGATTGCCCAACATGAAAGCGCGCGCAGGATTGATTGACGCGCGCATCTCGTGGGAACCGCGTGAGGACGGCGGAACAGTTTTCACGCTGATTAGAGAAGCATGATTGAAATAGCTCCGGAAGTCGCAGCGGCACGGGCGGTGGTCGCACTTGAATCGACTGTAATCGCTCACGGTCTGCCGCGTCCGACAAATTTGCAAACAGCGCAACGACTCGAAGAGATCGTTCGCGCAGCAGGCGCTGTTCCGGCGACGACGGGCATCGTCGCGGGAAAACTGAAGGTCGGTCTTAACGCTGCCGAGATTCAAAAGCTCGCCACGGAAAACAACATCAGAAAAATCAGTACGCGTGATCTGCCGATCGCCGTCGCCGAACGTTGGGACGGCGCAACGACGGTCGCAACGACTTGTTGGATTGCTCATCGCGCAGGAATCAAAGTGTTCGCAACCGGCGGTATCGGCGGTGTTCATCGCGGCTCCTTACCGGATGTTTCGGCGGATCTCCCGGAGCTGGCGCGAACGCCGATCGTCGTCGTCTGTTCCGGCGCGAAGATCGTTCTTGATCTACCTGCCACACGCGAGTGGCTCGAAACGCATGGCGTGACCGTTGTCGGTTATCAATGCGATGAGTTTCCGGCGTTCTATTCGCGCAGCAGCGGATTGCCGGTCGATACACGCGCCGACTCCGCGAGTGACGTCGTCGCATTGTTTCGTGCCCAACGCGCTCTGCGAATCGATTCCGCCCTGCTGGTGACTGTTCCCGTTCCGGAAGAGTTCGAAGTCCCTCACGAACAACTACAGACCGTTCTCGACCAAGCAATCGCAAGCGCCGAGCGCAATCACATCGGCGGCCGCGAGTTAACGCCATTTTTGCTCAGCCAGATGGCTGAACGCAGCGAAGGCTCGACCTTGCGCGCGAACATCGCGCTCCTCGAAAACAACGCGCGCGTGGCTGCGGAAATCGCCTTTGAGATCTAGGATCTGAGATCGCAGAGCTTTGTGCTACTCTCTCCGACGCACAAAAACTGCATAAACTTCTGGAGGAAACATGGCCGACGATAACGGAAAGAACAAGTGTAAGAATCCTTCCTGTACCTGCCCGCCGCAAGAGGGTGGCAAGTATTGCAGCGCCTCATGCGAGGGAAGCGGCAGTACGATTGAACTCGATTGTGACTGCGGTCACGACGCGTGCGGAGGAAACTTCTAAATTCGCGGCTTCGTGTTTATCCGTGGTAGAGGTCGATGAACTCGGAAGCGAGTCGTGGTCCAGTGCCTTCGTCTTCATGCTTGAAAAAGACAAACGTAGTCTTCCAGTCCTGGGCCTTCATCCTGCCGATCCATTCTCGTAAATCGGTCGTCGAGTAATTCACTCGTCGCAAACGCAGGTAACCCCAATCGGCGGTCTTGTCGATATGACTGACTGGCAGATCGTCCGTGTCTGAAATACACAGGGCGCGATTCTCGTTGCGCAGCAAGTGAAGCACGTCGTCGTCAAACCACGTCGGGTGACGAAACTCGAAAGTCGCCGGCGGGTTCGCGGGCAGGTGCTTCAGAAACGTCTCCAGTCGCTCGAGATCTTTCTTCATGTTAGGTGGTAGTTGATAGAGCACGACTCCCAGGCGATCGTCGAGCGCCGAAACAGTTTCGAGCATGTAGTTGGTTTCCGCGGAGGCTTCCTTGAGCCGCTTGAAGTGCGTGATTCTCTGTGAGGCTTTGACTGAGAAGCGAAAATTTTCCGGCACCTGCGCCTTCCAACTCTCGACCATGCTACGTTGCGGCAAGCGGTAGAACGTGTTGTTAAGCTCAACCGCGGGCAACTTGGACGAATAGTAAGGAAGCATGTCCTTCGCGGCCAGCTTCTCCGGATAGAAACTTCCCTTCCATTCCTTGTAACTGTATCCACTCGTACCGACGTACAAACTCATACGAATTTACAACTCCTAACCTGTTGTCGCATCCGCGATTGTGTGATACACAGGCGTTTCAAATAAAATCCAGAAAAAGATACCATGTCGACTGTTACTACCAACATTGAATCAGTTCTTCAGGAAGAACGACTCTTCCCTCCACCGCCCGAATTCGCCGCCGACGCACACATCAAATCCGAAGCTGAACTCGAAGCGTTGCGCGCTGAGGCGAGCGCGGATCCCGAAGCCTTCTGGGCGCGCATGGCGGAAGAACTTCACTGGTTCAAAAAGTGGGACACAGTGTTGAAATGGAACCCACCTCACGCGGAATGGTTCATCGGCGGCAAGATCAACATCTCTTACAACTGTCTCGATCGTCACCTGCCAACCTGGCGTCGCAACAAAGCCGCGCTGATCTGGGAAGGCGAACCCGGCGAAACCCGCACGTTCACGTATCAGCAACTGCACACCGAAGTGTGCAAATTCGCGAACGTCCTGAAAAGCAAAAACATACAAACCGGCGATCGAGTGGCGTTGTATATGCCGCTGATTCCGGAACTCGCGATCGCGATGCTCGCATGCGCACGTATCGGCGCCACGCATTCAGTCGTCTTCGGCGGTTTCTCCAGCGCAGCACTCGTCGATCGCATCAACGACGCGAGTTGCAAGCTTGTCGTGACTGCCGACGGCGGTTGGCGCCGCGGAAATGAAGTAAAACTGAAAACCGCGGTCGACGAAGCGGTCAAACAAACACCTTCAGTTGAGAGTTGCATTGTCGTGAAACGAACCGGAACGCAACAGCACATGCAACCCGGACGCGATTTCTGGTGGCACGAGCTAATGGCCACGGTCGACGCCAATTGCGAAGCCGAAGAACTCGACAGCGAACATCCGCTCTACATTCTTTACACCTCAGGAACAACCGGTAAGCCGAAAGGAATTCTGCACACCACTGGCGGATACCTTACTCAGGTCCATCTCACGACGAAGTGGGTTTTCGATCTGAAAGACGAAGACATCTACTGGTGCACTGCCGACATCGGTTGGGTCACGGGGCACAGCTACGTCGTGTATGGACCACTTTCGAATGGCGCAACCGTCGTGATGTACGAGGGCGCGCCAAACTTTCCCGAGGCGGATCGTTTCTGGACCATGATCGAGCGGCATCGCGTCAACGTTTTTTACACGGCGCCTACCGCGATTAGAGCGTTCATCAAATGGGGCGAACACTGGCCGTTGAAGCACGATCTTTCGAGTCTTCGCCTGCTCGGTACAGTCGGTGAACCCATCAATCCCGAAGCGTGGATGTGGTATCGCGAAATCATCGGCAAAGGACGTTGTCCGATCGTCGACACCTGGTGGCAAACCGAGACCGGTTCGATCATGATCACGCCGATTCCCGGTGCGACACCTACGAAACCCGGATCGGGCACAAAACCTTTCCCCGGTATCGAAGCGGACATAATGACCCGCGAAGGCAAGCCAGTCGAAGCGCATCAAGGTGGTTATCTCGTGATTAAGCGGCCCTGGCCGTCGATGCTGAGGACGATATGGGGCGACGACGACCGTTATCGCGAGCAATACTGGTCGCAAATCGATGGTATTTACTTCGCCGGGGACGGCGCGCGGCGCGATCAGGACGGTTATTTCTGGATAATGGGCCGCATCGACGATGTTATTAATGTAAGCGGTCATAGACTCGGAACTGCGGAGGTAGAGAGCGCCCTCGTTTCACATGCTGCTGTGGCGGAAGCGGCCGTGGTCGCGCGCCCCGATGACCTGAAAGGATCCGCGATTGTGGCGTTTGTCACACTCGAGGGTTCTCACAGCGCATCGGACGCACTGAACCAGGAACTCCGCGCTCACGTCGCCAAGGAGATCGGAGCACTTGCACGCCCTGATGACATTCGCTTTACCGACGCGTTGCCGAAAACCAGATCCGGCAAGATCATGCGACGACTGCTGCGAGAGATCGCGACCAGCGGCTCGGTCGCGGGAGACGTTACGACACTGGAAGACTTTTCAGTTCTCGAGAAGCTAAGAGCTGAAGAAGAGTAGTCATTTTCCATTTGTCGTTTGTCATTTTTCATTTGTCATTTTGGGGCTGGTTCAAGCTCGGGTAGCGCACGAAGAGCCATAAAATGAAAAATGATAAACGACAAATAGAAAATGATAAATGAGGAGGGTTGACCATGTCCCGACAAACCGAGCACGAGCATCGTTCCGGACCGCGGTACCTGGCGACGCTTGAAGTGAAAGCGGAATGGGACGAACCAGGCGGCGCGCATGTCGTAGCGGAAGGAACGACGGAGAATGTCGGACCTGAGGGAACGCTGGTCCACCTGCCGCGTCAATTGCCGGACGTTGGCAGCCGCGTACGGCTCGAAGTGCTTGGCGAGTCAGGTGAGAAGCTCCAAGTGATTGCTGAGGTGCTGCGCATCGAACGTCATCCGGGTCATCCACTCGCGGCGCTTCAGTTGCTTGGTGAAACGGACGAGTGGAGAGGCCTTGTGTGGGAACCGGCCGCTCCCCGTGTTACGCCACCGCCTCCACCCGAAACCGAAGGTGAGGGCGACGAGACGTTGGACGAAGACGATGATGATGTTACGCATTGAGGGCAGATTGATGACGACTCCGAACCTGAACGAGGAACCTGCCTCCCACGATCGCAGGCGTTATCCGCGCTACTATGTTACCTCGCGCTTGACGCTGGCTATCGAAGACGAGACCCTAAGAGAGTCAATCGGGATCGGCGAACCGCAGGACATCAGTCTTGGCGGCGTCCGGGTAATGAACCTGCCGGCGTCGCCGAATGTTAAAGTTGGCGACCAACTCGGCATGCTGTTGTTCGATGGAGACGATGCGCTGTCGCTGGCAGGTGAAGTGGTCCATCACGCAACTACTGATACGTTTGGGGTGGAGTTCAGGGGATTGAGTAATCACGATCAGAAGGCAGTGGGAGAAATGATCGGCCGGTTGCACTCGCGAATTTGATCTGCGCCGATTGGGTCGCGCAATGCCATCCACGGAAACAAAAGAAGCTGCCGTTTCGGCAGCCAAGGCAGCCGTAGAAGCGTACGGCCCTCCGACTCGCGTGATCCTGCGAGTCATCTTCATTCTGCTTGTTGTTATTGGCCTGCTCTGGGTGATCTCGAAGATAACCGGGATCATTCTGCTGCTTGTACTGTCGATCTTTTTCGCCTACCTCGTCTCACCGCTCGTCGAGTTTTTGCGACAACCAAGAAAGATCTGGGACCGTGAGATTGCGATCCCGAAAGTGGCCGCAATCGGGCTTGCTTACCTCGTCCTTCTCGGGGCGGTCGTAGCCGCGATCTTTGTAGTCCTGCCGAGTTTGAGTAACCAGTTTCCGGAGTTCGTCAATCAGTCGAAAGCTTACTGGAAATCAGTCGGCGAGAAGGCGCCGCAGGTCGTCGAAGAGTGGCGTTTGCGTCGTCTGCCGGGGCCGGTCGCGAACGCGGTGAACAAAGCGGTTCCGGAGGTTGTTAACCGGGTCAGTCATACAGGAACTGAGTTTGCGGCCGCGGCCGTCGGGTATTTGATTTACCTTCCTTGGTTGGTGCTGATACCGATACTTGCGTTTTTCCTGTTGAAGGACGCGGAGAGTTTTCGGCGTTCGGCGTTGCTAATGTTGCCGCGTGGGCGTTGGCGATGGCGTGGTGATGAGTTTTTCCAGGACGTAAATAGCACGCTTGCTGCTTACATTCGGGCTCAGTTGACGGCGTGTTTGTTTATCGGTGTCGTTTGCGCGATCGGCTTTACCTTGCTGGGCCTGCCCGGTGGGCTCGTGATGGGTTTTATAGCCGGGGTTTTTGAGTTCATTCCGCTCGCTGGACCACTGGTCGTCGCCATTATGGCTGCGATCCTAGCGACGCTGCATGCCGGACCGTTTAACGCCTTCCTCGTGTTGTTGTTTCTCGGCGTGCTGCGAATCATCCACGACTATTTCATCTATCCGCGTTTGATCGGCCAGGGCATTCACCTTCATCCGCTGGCGGTGATCTTCGCGATACTCGCAGGCGAGAAACTTGCCGGCGTTGCAGGGATATTTCTCGCGATTCCTCTCGTAGCGATTCTGACCGTTAGTTATCGCCACTGGATGGAACATCGTGGCAGTGAGGGTTTCGCGGATCTATTAGAGCCGAGCCCGCCTGCCGAGACTGAAACACCCGTCGAACACGCTGAACCCGTTGAAGCTTTGCAGCACGAGTTGCACGCCGAATCCACGCCTGAACAGATGGTCCGGGTTCGTCCTGATCTCACCACGGGAGAGCTCAAGTGGCCTATCGAAGAATAATTACTTAGCGGGAAACCTGGTTTTCGATCCTCGCGTTCATCAACGCGATGAAGCGTTTGAAGTGATGCTCTGCATCGTGAGGGCCAGGAGCAGCTTCGGGATGGTACTGGACTGAAATGACCGGCAACGTGCGATGGCGCATCCCTTCGACGCATTGATCGTTGAGGTTGATGTGCGTCACTTCAACTTCCGGCGGCAGCGAATCGGCACTTACCGCAAACCCGTGATTGTGTGAAGTAATCTCAACGCCCCGACCCAACACCTCTTTCACCGGTTGATTGCCGCCACGATGTCCGAACACAAGCTTGAACGTCTTCGCTCCAAACGCACGTCCCAACAATTGATGCCCGAAACAGATGCCGAATATCGGGACGCTTGCGTTCAGTAACTGGCGAATCTCCGTAACTTCTTTGTCCATCGAGGCGGGATCGCCCGGTCCATTCGACAAAAAGATCCCGTCAGGATTCATCGCCAGCACTTCGCTTGCCGGTGTCGATGCCGGCACGACGGTCGTGCGCACTCCAAGTTCCGCGAGTTCGCGCAGTGAATTTCTCTTCACACCGAAGTCGTAACACACCACATGAAAACGCTCCTGGCCCACAGCCGGAAACTCGTAACGTTCTTTCGTCGTCACGACACTGGCGAGTTCGCGGTTTTCCATCGGCGGGGACTGGCGCGCCTTTGCCACCAAACTCTCTTGATCAAGATCGATCGTGGAAAGACAGGCTCGCATCGCACCCTTGTCGCGAATGTGGCGCACGAGCGCGCGTGTGTCGATACCTTCGATAGCAACAATCTTCCAGTGCTTTAAATAATCTTCCAGGCTGTCTTCGGCGCGCCAGTTGGAAACAATTCGGCTCGCCTCGCGAACCACGAATCCCTCCACCCACGGCCGCGACGACTCGGAATCGAGTTCATTTACGCCATAGTTGCCGATCAGCGGGTAAGTCATGCACACGATCTGTCCCGCGTAGGACGGATCGGTCAGCACTTCCTGATAACCCGTCATCGACGTGTTAAAGACCATCTCGCCGCAAACTTCGCCTTCGGCAGCCCAGGAGCGGCCACGAAATGTACGACCGTCTTCGAGAGCGAGGAGGGCTGGTGTTCGCATTTTGTGCTTTGTGCTTTGTACTTTGTGCTTTGTACTTTGTGCTTTGAACTCTGTAGATCCTCCAGGAGACCGAACAAAGTTCAAAGAACAAAGTACAAAGCTCTAAGTCTTACTGACTGCTTTTAATAAACTGTTGCGCTTCGTTCAACCAACGTTTACTGCTGCGATACTTGTACGCGGGCGCCGTTTTCACGGCTTCGATACAAGCCTGCATCAAGCTGGTGGCCTCGCGCTTGTGACCAAGACCCGCATGCGCACGACCCATCAGATACAGACCTTCAGGATCGGACGGGCGATGCTCGAGAAACCGGTCAAGCGCCATGCGCGCATCTTCAAACTGGTCGGCCGCGATGTACGTCGCTGCGACTTCTCGCCAGATCTCGTGCTGCGAATGCGCCGGATCTAGCGCAACAACATGTTCGAAGTTCTGAATGGCGTCAGCGTATCGTCTCTGTTGTCGCGCGATGCGTCCGAGTTGATAACTCGCGTCGATCTCGCTGTCGTCGATCTTCAAAGCGCGCTCGAAACGTTCACGCGCCGCTTCCAACTCGCCGCGGCTTTGATGAATCAAGCCGAGGTTGTAATGCGCGGAAGCGTCGGCGGGATTGAGAGTGGCCGATTCAAGATTCTGCTTGAACGACGCTTTCGCGCGATGACTGCCCATGATGTCGCTGAAGTAACCGCGCAGCAGCATGAACAGAAAGAACAGCAGGAACGGCGAACCCAGCACGCTGGACAATATCCCCTCGACAATCCGAAACGTGAAGACCGAGACCAACCAGGTAATGAACGTCACCACCATCGCACGCGGCATCGACATTCGGAACGCGTCTTTAACGGCGATTATCGTGCCGACAGCGAACACGCAGAACCTCGGCCCCGCGAATAGTTGGTGAGAAATCGTTGCAGGATTTCTAAGTTGCTCCCCAGCGGCGTCGAATTCCGGCCCCGCGGGAAACCATCGCGCGGACCCTGTCTGCGTTTTGAATCGCACTCGCGATGTAATCCGTCTGGACTCCGGTGTAGTGAAAAACCACCGACATCAGAATGCCAAAAATATTTGCGGCGGTTAGCACATAGAACAGCGACGCCGCGACGGGCGCATACTCCTGCGTAATCACAACGCGAAAACTTCCGCGCCGCTCCAATGTGTTGGCTACGAGTGTGAGGATCGGAACGAGTACGATGGCAATCAACATTGCCGGCATCGCCGGTTCGGTCAGCACCGAGAAAAACCCATGTCCTCGCGGAACGAATGGGACAGCGCCAAACCTTCGCGTTACGAAGTCGAAAGCGAACTGGCTGAGCACCGCAATCAAGGCAATTGGCGCAAGCGAGCCGCGATCGCGAACCTCACGCATCCCGCGCAGGGGTGCGTAGAAGATCATTAGCGGAACGCGCAACCAGTCAATCATAGGAAACTAAAGCTCAACGCTCCTGCGGGCTCGCGTCGCTCAAGGGCGTGTCCTGAGGCACGGGTGTGTAGCGCGGGGCGGCGGCGGCGAAACCAGAGGAATGTCCTCGTGATGTATCACACTCGCGGACGTCAGTGGCCAATAGCGAAACAGCGCCTTGCCGTAGATGTATTTTTTGGGCACCAGGCCCCAGATACGTGAATCGCTCGAATTGTCGCGATTGTCGCCCAGCACAAAGTAGTAATTGGGGTTAACTTCCGTCTTGTCCATCGAGCGATGCGTTAAGTTAAGACGCGGATCGAGATACGACTCTGTGATCTCGCTCCCGTTCACACGCACCACGCCTTCGACGATCTCGATCTTGTCGCCCGGAAGTCCAATCACTCGTTTGATATAACTCTTCGACGGGTCCTGGGGAAACCAGAACACTACGATGTCTCCGCGCTCGACCTTAGGCGCCCAGCGAAAGTCGTCGTAGTAAATCAACTTGTTGACGAAAATGCGTTCGCCGTCGTGCAAACGAGGGAGCATCGACGTGCCTTCGACCTTCACCGGCTGCACGATAAAAACGACGACCAGCGCCGCAATCATAAGCGCGAAGATCAGATCGCGGAGCAACAAGCGTGCTTCCGACCACAGGTCGTTGCGTGAAGCAGTTTCCGGCTTGTGTTCCTGGATGTCTTTGTCGTCGTCGACGTGGACGCCGCCAAATGGTGGCGGCCGGCGTTTTCGAATTCCAAACATGGTTCGTGCGAATTTGAGGTTAGCTTTCGGCCCTGCGCTTGTCAAACGCCACTTATAATCCTCGATGGTCGGGCGTGGAAAGGAATTCCTTGACAGGCTTCACTGCCGCTATCTATCATCCTTCCCTGCATTTGCAGCCCAGACATCGTCCCGCGCGGGACTAGAAAAGAGGCCCGAAGACGTGATCAAGTTAGACATCATCAATCGCGTGGCCGATAAAACCGGCGTACCAAAAATGAAAGCCGAACAAGCCGTCGAGGCACTCTTTCATTCGATGAAGGAAGCTCTGACGCGGGGCGAACGAATTGAGTTGCGCGGCTTTGGCGTGTTTGTGGTGAAACCGCGGAAGCGGGGCGTGGGTCGAAACCCTCGTACTGGCGAGGAAGTCGCGATTCCGTCAGGCAAAACGATTCGCTTCAAGCCTGGCAAGGAGTTGCAGGCGCATGAGGATGGCGAGAGTGGTCGCCGATGATTCGGGCGAAGACGACGACGAGTTTTAGTTTTTAAGGAAATCAATTGTTGTGACAAGGCTAGAGTGGAAGTGCAAGAGCATCTAAACTCTGGCCTTTTAGCTATTAAGAGACACAAGTTATGGCTGAATGTTTCGAGCAGTGCCGCAGAGATTTGATTACCGCGGGGTTCGATCCGCGCGCGAGTGGCGAATCCATGGCGCGTTGTTTCTGCTGACCAGTCTCACAACGACGCTCGCGGGAGTCGCTGCTTGCGGCGCTCGAACTTTTCGCCGACGAGCCGCCGTTGTCGGGCCTGCTGGATTACTTGCTCTATCTTCCGCTTGTCGTTTCTCTACTACGGTCGTCGACCTGGTCAAGTACGCGATGACTCACGAGCGCGAGCTGTCGCGCAGGGCATCGCGTTCTCGTGGTCGCTGCTTGCGATTCTGTTTTCGCATGAGATGGGGCATTACCTTGCGTGCCGTTACTACGGAGTCAACGCGACGTTGCCGTTTTTCATTCCCGCGCCGCCGCTGTTTCTGGCAGGAACGTTCGGCGCGTTTATCAAGATTCGGTCGCCGATTCCGTCGCGGCGGGCGTTGTTCGATATCGGACTTGCAGGTCCGCTCGCGGGATTTGTCGTTGCGATTGCCGTTGACTGTGGTTGGGTATCTTGATTGTAGGACCACCGATTACCGCCACGCCGCAGGATACGCGATTTACTTCAACGATCCACCGCTGTTTCGTTTGATTGCGAAATTGATGGGAGTGCCGCTCGATCCGAACTCGCCGATCAACCCCTATTACATGGCGGCGTGGATCGGTTTGCTGGTTACGAGTCTGAACTTAATGCCGGTGGGCCAACTGGATGGTGGTCACGGAATCTTCGCGCTCTTCGGTCCTCGCCTGCATCGCACTGATCGGTCGCATCGCATTCGTGGTAACTGTGGTGCTTAGCAATCCTGGGTTTTTGGTGGCACGACAGCCCGAGCGGTTTTCTCTACGCGGTGTTACTGGCAGTCATGCTGCGCTTCCCTCATCCCGCAACCCGCTCGCATGGAACCGCTGGGCACGGCGCGACTGGTGATTGCAGTCGTGACGCTCCTGGTCTATGCCCTCTGCTTCTGGCCGTTTCCGATCACGATCTAGGTGAGAGCTCCCGGACAAGGGCTTCTTGATAGGCAGTGAAGGCTCAACGCACTAATGGCTGCGGCGGTAGCAGGCCTTTGATCTCGCGAACCACGCGGGTGACTTCTTCCTGGTTCGCGAGGGCGATCATGAAGAATTTGTAGCCCTGGTGGAAACAGATTACGCCGTTCGCAAATAACCAGATGCCGTCCAGAAATGGATTACCACCCAGCAACCAACTGATCGGCGCGCCCACAATTGGACCAGGTTGAAAAATCTGCGCCCACATCGCCGCGCCGGCCGCGCAACTAAACGCGCCAAGCAAAGGCGCACCAACGTACTTCGCGATGTTCCTCTCAAACTCAACACGCTGCTGTTCAGCTTCGTCGAGTTCGCCGCGACCGATCAACTCTTCGCGCTTCTTCAAATAACCGTCAAACTTTTCACTCGCCTTGCGAAGTCCATAAACCGGCAAAGCCGAATGCGTCAGCCAATGCGGATGCGCGCCAAGTAGCACGGCATCCAATCCCGGAAACGCGGCGCCAGCGCGAATACCCAGCACTAGCGACACAGAAACAACTGCTGCCTTCCCAGGATTTGCCTTGATCCAGTCCTTCGCTTTTAAAACACCAACCGTCGCCGCACTCGACGCTCGCGTGAATCGCGCGCCCGCATCAAGAACCTGCGACGCCCGATCGTAGTGTTTCTTCGCGTCGTCAAAAACCTCGCCTGCCTTCCGGACTCCCTCACCAGCTACGTCACGAACTTTCTCGCCCGCAACCTTCACACCCTTCGCGGCTCGACGAGTCGCTTCGTTAACCTCTTCATCCTCACTCAAACGCTCAGCTTCAGAGCGCAATCGTTCCGCTCCGTTGGCCATCGTTTCCGCACCGCGCTTCGCGGCTTCACCGGCGACACGCGCACCCTCACCAACTAGATCGGAAATCGCAAACTTCTCGTCGAGCTCGCGGGCCTTGCGTCGCGCCGCCTGCTGCCACTCGTCAAGCTTTTCCTTGTAATCAGCCATCCTTCAAGTCCTCTGAATCCAGCATCAGTCGCGTTGTACGTCGCCCGCCCCCACCGAGTTCGATCTCATCAGCGGCTGTTTTAGCACCACGCGATCGCGGCCATTTCGCTTCGCTTCATACAAAGCGACATCCGCTGCCTTTAGGATGCCAGAAGCAGTTTGCGCGTCTGTCGGGCATTCTGCAACCCCGAAACTGGCCGTAATTCGAGCTTCAGAGGGCGTCTGCAGGTCTCTAATTGCGACCCTCAATCTTTCCGCCACCTCCATGCCTGCAACCTGGCTGGTTTCGACGAGCAGCACGGCAAACTCCTCACCTCCGATGCGCGCCGCAAGATCGATTCCGCGCGTCCCCTCACGCAAGACGCGACTAATCCGGCGAATCGCATCGTCGCCGGCGTCGTGACCAAACGTGTCATTGAGGTTCTTGAAGTTGTCGATGTCGATCATCAGGAGCGTGAACGGACGCTCGAAACGCAGCACGCGTCCGACTTCGCGCTCGAGTTGCCGCTCGAATCGACGACGGTTGGCGAGTCCCGTCAGATGGTCCGTGAACGCGGCCTCTTCGCAACTGTCGAGGTAGGCCTTGAACTCGAGCAAGGTCCTGGTCCGGGCCAACATGAGGTCCAGGTCCGTCGGATCGGTGATGTATCCGAGCGCCCCTACTTCCGAGGCACGACGCAGATCCTCCACGCGCTTACTAGCGGCGGTCTGCATAATCACCGGAATAAACTTCGTTAGCGGATTGGCCCGAATTCTTTGGGCCAACTCGTAACCATTCATCCGCGGCATCATGACGTCGGTAATAACCAGGTCTGGCTGGTACGATTCGATCGCCGACAGCGCCTCGTCACCGTCGGTCGCGGTGTTTACGTTGTAGCCGGCCAAACTGAACGCGGCTTCGAGCAGCCCGAGTTTATCCGGATTATCGTCGACAATGAGAATGGTTGATTTTGGCTCCATAAAACCTTGTTCTTGGACCTATAAATCTTGCGCCGCTATCGGCTTCATGCTAAAGTGCGAGCCTCGGTAACGTTCGTGCCGGTACTCGCCCTAAGCGTCGCGTCAAAGATTCAATCGAAAGAGAGAGCACACATACCCGGGAAATATCGCGGCGGGTTTCCTTACAATCGTAATAACTAACCCGCATAGGCCATTTGAATTCGAACCACGCTGCCAAAGGCGACTCAAACATAGACCTGTTAACCCGACCGCAAAGAGACGTGCAGATGAAGTCCCTGCAGGAACAGAAGCGCGCGAGAGACCTAACATCCGATGATCGCGCAGCCTTAATTCGTGGCCTGGAGTTTGGCTCAACACTGTCTGATTCACTCGTCACCGATCTGGCTCGTAGCTCCGTGGTCCTGGACTTCCGTCGCCGCCGGTTTGTCTACCGGGCCGGCGAACCCGCAGATTGCCTCTACGCCATCGTTCGTGGCCGAATAAAGCTCTGCCGCATCGAAACGGAGACAGGTCGCGAAGCCGTGATTGACATACTTCCCGAGGGATCCCTGTTCGGCGAATCAGCGCTCTATTCTCTAGCGGGGCAACGTGCGAATTCGGCAATTGCCTACGAAAATTCAAGGCTCCTCCGAATCCAGGTCGGGGACTTCAAACGGGGGATGGCTGAGGATGACCGACTTCATGATTACACTTTCCGCCTTATCGGTCAACGACTTGATCACGCCGAGCGGCGTCTGGCCGATTTCGCCCTGAACGCTATCCCGGCCCGCCTCGACAGTCTGCTAGCCGATTTTTCCGTGCGTTACGGCGTTTCCGAACCCGAAGGCGTGCTCATCGATATACCCCTGCCCCACCGCGAAATAGCCTCCATCGTCGGCTCGACTCGTGAGAGCGTGACCGTCCGCTTGAACGCCATGCGCCGCGCAGGTACGATCGCTTTCGTCAAACGACGAATACTGATCAAACGGCCGGCCGCGTTATAGTTTGCGCGCCAGTCGCCTGGCGGCTTCAAGTGGCAATGAAGTGTCCAACCTGTGGTAAACCAGCCGAATGGAAAGACAATCAGTATCGTCCGTTTTGTTCTGAGCGGTGCCAGCTAGTTGACCTCGGAAAGTGGGTCGAGGGTGAGTACCGCGTTCCCGGAGAATCGCTCCCCAGCGAACACGAACAAACCGAACGGCGGGACGAGGAATCTGATAACTCGTAATGACTCGACAGAAGAAATACAAAATCTTTGCGACGGCCACTCTTATCTGTGGCCTGGTCCTGCTTGCGTCGTGTAACGCAACCGACGTCAAAGTATCCGAGAAGAAGACGCCAGTCGTCTCGGCTCCACCGGGCAACACAACCTACCCAATGCCGCCGCTCGAGGTCAGCTCCATTAACAACATGGGATGGACCGTTGCCGACGGAAAGCGTAGCTTGTTTTCCGAGTACAAAGGTAAAGTGCTGATACTCGACTACTATGCGACGTGGTGTAATCCGTGCCGCAAGAGTGTTCCTCACCTGATTGAACTACAAAAGAAGCATGGAGATCAGGGACTGCAAGTGATCGGTCTGAACGTCGGTGGGCCACAAGATCTGGAGAAGGTTCCCGGCTTTGCGCGAGAACTCAACATTCAATACCCACTCGCGGTACCTGACGATGAATTGGTCGAGTTCATGCTCTCGGACAACTCTTCGATCCCGCAAACATTCGTTTTCGATCGCGAAGGTATGCTCGTTGAGCGTGTGATTGGTTTCTCACCCGCCGTGGGTGCGAGAATTGACTCGGCGGTCGAAAACGCCTTGAAAGCTTCAGCGCCTTAATCATCAACTCTGACAGGTCGACACATTGAGAAGAGCCAAAATCCTAATCACGTTGGGTCCCGCGTCACGTGAACCCGATGTAATTGAACGACTGCTTGCCGCTGGTGCCAACGGCGTGCGCATCAACATGTCACACGGCACTCAGGAAGAAAAAGCAGAAGACATTCGACTCGCGCGCGAAACCGCGCGCAAGATGGGCCGGCCCATCGCAGTCCTGGTTGACCTGTCCGGTCCAAAGATCAGAACGGGTGAACTCAAAGACGATAAACCGGTGCAACTGGTCGCAGGACAACAGTTCATCATTACAACCAGACCAGTCCTCGGAGACGCTCAGCAGGTCTCAACCAACTATCCGGATCTTCCACGCGTTGTTAAGACCGGCACACGATTATTGCTTGACGACGGCGCGCTCAGCCTGATCGTCGAGAGCTCGACCGATACTGACGTTGTCTGCCGCGTCATCGATGGCGGCCTGCTGGCCGAGCGCAAAGGAATCAACCTTCCGGGAGTCGCGTTACCGATCGACTCGCTTACGGAAAAAGACATCGTCGATCTCACCTGGGCGGTCCAACAACAAGCTGACTACATTGCCCTCTCGTTCGTGCGCTCGGCGGACGATTGTGAACGCGCGAAGAAGCTGATTGCGGAGGCCGGCGGGAGCGCACCGTTAATTGCGAAGATCGAGAAGGCGGAAGCGATCGATCATCTAGACGCGATCATCGCCGCCGCCGATGGAATTATGGTGGCGCGCGGTGATCTCGGCGTCGAGACCAGCGTCGAGCTGGTCCCGGTCTATCAGAAGCGAATCATTGAGCGTTCGATTACGGCTGGGAAAATGGTGATTACGGCGACGCAGATGTTGCAGTCGATGGTTTCAAGTCCCCGACCGACTCGTGCGGAAGCTTCCGATGTGGCGAACGCGGTTTGGGACGGAACTGATTGCGTGATGCTGTCGAACGAAACAGCGACCGGACAGTATCCCGTGGCCGCGGTGGCGACGATGGCGCGCATTATCGAGTCGGCTGAATCGGGTCAGAAGTCCGAAATCTTTAATCCGACGGGCAAACAATCAGGTCGCGTCAGTCGCGCGCTCTGCGAAGCGGCAGCATTCGCGGCAGATGAAATGGGAACGAGGGTGACGGCGGTCTACACGGCGTCTGGACTGATGGCCCGAAGACTGTCCGCCTTGCGTCACGATCAGACAATCGTCGCCTTAACCCACAGACCGGATGTGCTAGCGGAGTTGGCATTGATCTGGGCCGTCGATCCGTTGCTGGTGCCGAAGGCGCAGTCGACTGAAGAGATGCTGAAGATCGGCGAGCAGGCATTACTCGACGCACGCATCGTGCAAAAGGGTGAAACGATCGTAGTTATGGCGGGTCGGCTTTCAGGGTTAGGGCTGTCGAGTTCGGTGAGTGTCTACACGGTAGGCGGAGCACTTGGTCCAACTCGCGCGTGAGCGTCGTTACTCTTGGGGACCATACTGTACCGGTTTAATCGGCGCCGATCATCTCACCGACGCCTTTGCCGTCTTTCTGTTCCTGGGCCATCTGCGCGGGTGTCTTTTGCGGATCTCGCCAGTTGTCGAGAATTCCAACCTGGTGAACGCACTGGAGTGTGCAAGTAGGCGCGCACCATTTCTCCGTCTTATACTCGCGATCGAAATCGTCCATCGTGTACTGTTCGATAGGAATCCCGGGGTAGCCACGTTGCTGTGAACACCAGTGGACCAACCCCTCCTCGCAAACATACAGGTAACGCGCACCGGCACGGCAACGCCAGTTGTAAGGTTTGCCTTCCGCGATGCTGTCCTGAAACCAGTTCAGACGCGCGTGATCCTTGTTCCCCAGTTTCTTCACCTGCTGGAAGATGTCTTTCTCTTTCGCCGAGAGTGGTTTCAAAGTTCCGTCACCGTCATGAATCACACCAACAGTCGTCGAGAAGCCGAGTTCGACTGCGCGACGAGCGACAGTCAGGGCGTCGTCAGGATTCTTGATCCCGCCACCGATTACGGAGTTGATGTTGACGTGGAAATCAGCGTACTCCGAAAGGTAACGCAGTTTCTTATCGAGTACGCGCAGGCTCTTGCGCGAGACCTCATCTGGCTCGACGTTGTCGATACTGATTTGCAGGTACTCAAGGCCCGCGTGGTTAAGACGTTTGATACGTTCCGGAGTGAAGTAATAACCGTTGGAAATCAAACCGGCGATCATGCCTTGGTGGCGAATGTGCTGGATGATCTGGTCCAGTTCGGGGTGCATCATCGGTTCGCCGCCGGAGATCGTGACGATCGAGGTTCCGAGCTTCGCCAGTTTATCAAGCCGCGACTTGATGGTATCCAGACTGATCGGTTTCGACGTGTGATCGTACTCGTTGCAGTAGCCGCAGGCTAGATTGCAGCGGCGCATGGGAATCAGGTGCGCAAGAACAGGATGCCGGGTGGAGACCAATGCGCGGGTGATAAAGCTTGCCTCGCGCACTTTCAGTTTTAGAAAAGTTTTCTTCCTCATTACGCTTCAGGTTCGACGCGAAGAATATGCGACAACAGCGGTCCAACGCAACCAGAGGTCCACTTAAATTGGTCATATGTCATTTGACGTTTTTCATTTTTCATTTTCTGAAATGACAAATGAGAAATGTCCAATGACCATTGAAAAACGACGAAGGGCTCTGCTTTTGGACAGAGCCCCTCGGGTTTTCGTGCCTGTTGACTCGGACTAGCTCTTGACGACTTTCACGTTCGAATCGTACTTGATATCGAAGTCGCCGGAATTAATCCTTGGGTTCTTCTCCAAACCCGTCAAACGCATCGTGGTCGAATCGTCGTTGTGCTCAACGATCTTGGTTTGCACCGGCATGCCAGCACCGTCGATCCAAACTTCTGCGTACTTGTAGCTCGCTTTACCCTTAGGAACGAGCGTCAGATGGATTGTGCTTACGCCGCCCCACAAAGTTTCTTCGCGAACGTCTTTGACCGGTTGAAAGCGTGCTTCGAGCTGCGCCTTCGACATGCTCATCATCGACAACAGGCTGTTCGCATTGTTATCGCCCTTGCCAACACTGTTGGAATTGCCTGTGTAAACGGTCCGCAATGCAGGACGGTAAATGGTGTACTTATTGTTGTTTACTGCTAACGACTCCTTACGCGGAGAAGTCCAGTCGATCCTCACCGCGGCTTGACGCCCGCCGGTGGGCATATAAATAACGACACCAGAATATTTGTCTTCAGCTCCAAGCTGCGAGTTGTACTTCACGACGTTTATGCCAGCCCGCAGCGACTTCAATGTCTGCCGGTTCTTTTCCATGCGGCTCAGAACCGAACTTACCAGGCCTGCTCCCTGCCCATTCGCGGTCGGTGAAACCACCACGAACGCGGAAACTATTAAAGCCACCATCAGGCCTGAAGAAACCAATCTCTTCATAAGTGCTCCTTGTTGAATTCTCCTCTCCCGGGGCTCGCAAAAAACCTCGCAATTATAGGGAAAGGCTATCGTATGTCAACCTCGAAACCGCGGATCCGGCCGTCATTGTCGAGCAATTCCCGGACCTTTAAGACCTGCACTTCCTTGCGCCCGGTCAGCTCCTTTACGCGCTGTTCGATTTGACTCCTATCTCCTTGATTGCCAACAACTTCACGGCTCAAAAACACTCTTTCGGCAACTGGGCTTTGATGCCCATTATTTACCGGTCGTTCGCTACTCGCAAACCAGCTTTTTGGTGTCAAAAAGATAAAGATTAAACAGACTACACAAAGAAGATCCCATTGCCAGGTGTTACGCGGGTAATTCCAGAAGAATATCTTCTTCAGTGTGGTCGTCAGGCCTCGCACGTCTTCAAGCTTGCAAGTAAGCAGCCACTCGAGTCGTGGCTGGCGGGTCGGTTGATTTTACCAAAAACCTTGATTCCTCAGGAACAAGAAAACCAATTCTTGTACAGGAAAGAAACGTGGACTAAAGGCGAACAGATGGCGAAGGCTCAACAATATGGCCGTCCCGCATCTGCACGATTCGCCGACACATGGCGGCCGCCTCCGGATTGTGAGTGATCATTATGATGGTCTGATTAAACCGGTAATTTAACTCCTGAAACATGTTAAGGACGAGGGCCGAGTTCTCCGAGTCCAAATTTCCGGTAGGTTCGTCAGCCAGGACGATTGCGGGGCGTGTCACCACGGCACGCGCGAGCGCCACTCGCTGCTGCTCACCGCCCGACAGCTCGAGCGGTTTGTGATGCAGTTTGTCTTCCAAACCCAGCAGCCGTAACACGTCACGTCGACGCTGCGGATCGCCGCCGCCGTTGCCATGAATTCGCTCCGCTAGTCGGAGATTTCCTTCAGCCGTTAAAGTGGGGAAAAGGTTGAATCTTTGAAAGACAAATCCGATTTTCTTGCGCCGGATCGCAGTGCGTTTGGCGTCGGAAGCGGTGGTGATATCTTCACCGTCGATGACAATCCGGCCCTCCGTCGGAGTCAACAAACCGCCGAGCAAATGAAGCATCGTCGACTTGCCACAGCCCGACGGCCCCATGATCGCTACAAACTCGCCTTCCTGCACTTCCAGCGACACGCCGCGCAGCGCGGGCACGTCGACCTTTCCTATGCGATAGACCTTTACCAGGTTTTCAGCTTGAAGAATCGTCCTCATCGAATGAATTAAGAGTTATATCACTGACCAGAGAAATTGTTTATTTATTAGCGGTAACTTTCTTGTGCGTGGCGTCCAGATCGACCTCCGGTAGTCCCCACTTGTTTTCCAGTACAAATGCCCTCGGCGCGTAGCCGCCTGCACGATTCAACTCCACGGAACTCGCGTCCTGATAGGCAATGCTCAATTTATATTGGTCCTGCGGACGAGTAATCTCGATCCGGCTCGGCAACGTAGCCGTCGGGCCCGCGCCAAGTTGCTTTTCGTTAAAGTATGCGACATCGGTGACCAGTTTCCCCGTATCGTCAAACGACTGAATACGTGCAAGCCGGATTCCAGAGACGCGATCGAACCACAAGCGGCGCATCAGTCTTGACTGACCTCCGCTCGGTTGCGAAAACTCGTCGAGCACATAGTAAGGACGCATGACTCGCGCGCTATTCTTTGCTGTGGGGCGGGTATCCGCTTCTTCCAGGAAAAACTCGCTCTGCGCGTAAACCAATGGGCCGTTCGGATCGATCGGACGAATCATGAACGCATCAGTCAAATGTTGCGGGCGCAGGTTGGAGAGCGCGTTCACGGTTTCCTTCTCGGCATTCTTCTGGTTGTTGTTCACCGGGGCGGCGGGCTCAACCTCGTCGAGTTTCTTATAGACCGCGTTGTTTGTTCCCTTAAGAAAGCGCTTGTATCGTTCACCTTTCAAGACGGCGACGCGAAACTGTTCGCCGTCCGAAGTCATCTGAGCGATATCCACCAGTAAAAACTGAATGACGAGATAGATTTTGCCCGGCCGCTGAAGGGTTATGTCACCGTCTACCTGCCGGTATTGATCGGCAATACCAAAGCTCGCGAAAGACGTATCTTCAAACTGGATGTCGAGCTTCCCGTGGATCGTGGTCACGTTTGAAAAGCGATTGACCTCATAAATCAAACGGTCCCTGCCTGCTTCCGTTCCCGGCAGAAGTTGCGGCACCGTGATTTTCTTCTTCGCACCAAACAGGCCACAACCTGACGTCAGGAACAGAACCAAAACAGCGAAAACCGTCAGTAGCAACCGGGAGTGAGCGAATCTGTGGGCGTTCAGATAATTGACCATTACTCTTAAGCCGCAAATCATACGTCAAACGCTGGGGAATCGCGAAATTCACGCCGCGGTGTACTGGATCGACGATTTCAGTCAAGTTGCAATGGCGGCTTGCCGAAGCGCGCACGCAACTTGTCGATCGAGTTTCTAACCGCAGGCCGATACAACAACTTCCGTTCCAGCCGGTCCTTACCCGGAAAATCGACCAGCATAATCCCCAGCAAAATCGTCAATAAACCCTGTCCGGGAACGCCCGGCAGCGTCATCACGATGCCGGCCATTATCAGGATGATGCCCAGAAGGTTTTTACCAATGGCGGCGGAGATTCTCAGCGCCGGTGCACGCCCCGACCATATCTGCCGGTCGTAGTGGCTGCAAAAATAGTCGGCAGGTATCTTGACCAGAATGAGCGATACGAGGCCGAGACTTCCGATGAACGTAATGAGAAAGAGCACCACACCTAATACGGCGCGTTGCCAAGTCATTCCGGAAACCATGTCGGACACGAAATCAAACATGGTTTACCCTAGCTCGCTCCGTGCTTGCAGAACCGCCTGAAAGACTTTACGAACAATATCGTCTGCGGTGGACCCCAGCTGGAAGTTCGGATTCTGCGCGACCTCCCAGAACTCATCGAGCCCACGCGCGCCGGCACGTTCGAGCGCGAGTAGCTGAACCAGCAGATCGAGCACGTCCGCAGCTTTCACCAGTCGCGATTCGAGACTGGTGCGTTGTTCGTAATCTTCGTAGAGGGCTGTGTATAAGTCGCGCTTCAAATCGCTAACTACATCGACAAACGCGCGAGTCTCGGCTTGCTTTCGCGCCTCGGCGCCGAAGTACGCACTCGCGATTCGCGGCATATCGCCGACGCGAACCTCGGCCCAATCGTGAAGCAACGCCATTCGCAATACCTTTTCGACATCAACTGAAACTCCTTGTGCCAGCAATTCGTCGGCCAGCAGCATCGCAGCAGTGCAAACGCCAAACGAATGGGCCGCCACCGATTCAGTTCCGTTTGGCAGCCCACGAAGAGTCCAGCCGGTGCGATCAAGTCGCTTCAGTCGCTGCAATTCGATTAGCGTTGAGAGCATAGGTACGCGAGTATATCAGGACGAAACCGGTTCCTGTGGGGCCTGGTCCCGGTCCGCACCACGATGTCACACCGCTAGTTATAGGGGATTGTAAATAGAAACCTCAGCGCTTACGAACAGCGTTCAGTTACCTGCAACCAGGATGCTCACAACCACAGGCTATTTCTGTGACCTTCGAGTCTTCCGCATTCTTGCAGTACTCGCTGCAATACTTGCTGTCCTTTGTAGCTTTGCAATCACAAACGCCATGCGCGCACTTTTCGTTCTCAGCCATATCACCCACCCTGCTTTCTCGGTCCAGTTTGCGTTCAATTATATCCGCGTCGCAACGGAACACCGAAACGGCTACGGTTGACGCGGCGGTGGGGGCGGAGTCGGTGGCGTGCGTGGCAGCAGGTGCGTCGCGACAATTCGCCACTGCGTCGCTTCGCAACGAATGCGCACGCCCGGACTGTCAGTCTCAAACGATTCATCAACTGCAACAGCGTCGGCTTTGAAGATTCCTTCGCCGCAGCGGATACCGGTCGAGTCGTAGAAAGTCACGACGCCGGAAACGAACGCGTACGTGATTCCGCTTGTGTTTTTGATGATCAGGCGAATATTGGTGACGGGCGATTCCGGTGAGCCGTTAAGCGAGGTAGTTCTGAGCGTGCCCTGGAGCGCGGCAACATTGTCGTTGTCGTGGGCCACTGCGACTTCGTTCAACGACACTCGCTTTTCGTTTCCATCGGATGTCGTTTCCTGCGCGCTGATAGTTATGCACGTGAACAGAATAACAACGAGCACGGTGGCGAGTTTGATAGTGAGTTTCATCTCATCTCCTTCAGTTATTCGCGGACCACTGCGTACATGAGTTGATCGATCGTTTGACCATTCTTGGTGACACTCTTCTTCAACCTGTCCTTCGAATTCATAGCCGGCCTTCTCGAGCACCTTCGCCGACGCAGGATTCCATTCAAAGACGTGCGCGTACAACCGGCACAGATCGTAATTCGCAAACGCGTAATCAGTCACGGCGATCAACGCCTCGGTCGCAATACCGCGTCCCCAGAATTCTTCACCAAGCCAGTAACCGATCTCGGCCGAACGATGAGCGACGTCATGTTGGACCGTAAACCCGACCCCGCCAACGGCCTCTCCGTCAACGGCGATCGCGAAACTATTCTCCGGACTGATGCCGACAACACATTCCAGCCAGTTTCGTGCGTCGGCGTGCGTGTACGGGTGCGGAAATCGATCGCGCAAATTAATCCAGACATTTCGGTTGTTGGCATGCCGCACGAGTGCTTCTCGATCGCGCCATTCCCAACTACGCACGGTGCACGACGTTAACTTGAACTCCACCTCGTCAAACCTCTAGTCGCGGCAACACTGCCGCACCACGCGGCATGATGAACCCGTCACCACCACCCGCCCGATCCAAAGCTTGCTCAAGCGAACGCACCGGAACCATCCGCATCTTCTCGACCTGTTCGTCACGCAACTCCGATAGTAAACAAATCCGGTAACGTTCCGCCTTTGTTATCATCGACCACGCAGTCTGACCATTGACTTCGTACCCGTTACGCAACTTGTTTTCAAGCGCTCGCGAATCAGCAGCGTCAAACCACTTCAAGAAATCCGAGCGGCCCAGGCCATCTCGACATTCGGCCAGGAGGATGATCGTTCCGCCTTCCTTGCAAGCGTGCGCGGCCATGTCGAGCGCCTTGTGCGCCTGGATCATATTGATGTCGTGCGGAAGCCCGCCGCAACTGGCGATCACGATGTCACGTTTTTTCCCAATCTCAAACGAGTGCCGCTTCAGATAATGCTCGCACGCAGCTCGATGGGCCAGTCGCCAGTCGCCGCAGAACACGCCTACGGCGCGGTTCTTTTCGTCAACGATGGTATTGATCCCAAACGCCGGGGCGACAAGTTCGGCAACACGTTCGCACTCTTCATGCACGGCATTGCCAGCGAGCAACCCTGGTCCAACACCGGCCTTTCGCCCGCCGCGTTCGAAATCAAATGCCAGCATGTGCGTCGCTTCGATTGTCTTCGCCGAGGCCAGGCCCGGACAAACTGACTTGCGGCCTCCGGTAAATCCAGCGAAATAGTGAAAGTTGATCCCACCAATCAGTACTACATGAGAAAACTCTCGCAATGCGGTACTGACTTCCACCGGAACGCCCTTCGCCGTCGTTCCCAGGGAGTAAACTTTCGCTTCGTCATAAGCATCGTGGTCCAAGGTGCGAAGTCGTTGGACGATGAACGGAGTCAACAACTCTCGCTTCTCTTCTTCGGTGACGCGCCGGTGAATTCCCGTCGCAAAGATCACTGCGACGTTGCCGGGCGAGACACCGGTTTGAACCAGACGGCGCACGAGCAAATTGACGATCTGCGCGCTGGCAGTCGCGCGTGTCGCGTCGGAGACGACGAGCAGCAAGGAATCATCGCTCTTAACAATGTCGTCCAACGGAGGCGAACCGATAGGAGCTTCAAACGCGGCGCCGATTTGCACGTCTTTCAACGGAGGCTCGGAACTCGACTCGTCCGAAATCACTCGGAACCGATCCTCGTCATCAACAAACTTTAGCGAACCATTTCCGTAGGCAAGATCGAATGTGCGGGCCATAAACGCTCTGGGCTCAGATACCGAAATCAATGAGGGCTTTTTCAATGACGTGCAACGACGCCAAATCCTGATCCGCGCGCGCGTCCTCGAGCCATTTACGCAGTTGCCGCGCTTCGCGGATTGAGCCGATACGGCACGCGCCCGTTAAAGCGAGCGTGACGAGCGCATCCGGCGCGCCGTGTGTAACGAGGGCCGCTTGCAACGCCGCTTGTTCCCGCAGGTCAAGAGTGATTAGAAGGTTCAGTTCCATTGATGTACTTTGTCAGTGGTCAGTGGTCAGTAGTTAGTCGGGGAACTGACCACGGACCACTGACAACTGACAACTGACAACTGACAACTGACAAACTCAGCTTCGCTCAGATCGAAAACACGCCGTGCCGGCATGACAAAAATGAAACGTTTCGTCTTCGAAATCTGGCGTCTCCATCTGAATCGTGAGGTGATCGACGCCAAAACGATCGTGCAGCTTCGTGCGCAACTCGCGTAACAGGTCCGGCTGCGAAATGCTGTGACCGTGAATCACATGCGCACTCAACGCGTCCCGTCCGGAAGTGATCGTCCAAACGTGCAGATCGTGAACGTTCGAAACTCCATTAGTAGCGAGAATTGCATCCTCAACCGCCGCCAGATTGATGTGCGCAGGCGTGCCTTCCAACAGGACGTTCGTCGACTCGCGGATCAACCTCATCGATCCCCAAATGATTAGCAGACCAATGACGACGCTGAAAAGTGCATCCGCCTTGTACCAGCCAAAGAGCGCCATGCACGCACCTGCCGCAATCGCGGCCACTGAACCAAGCGCGTCACCCATCACGTGCATCCACGCACCGCGAATGTTGAGATCGATCTCGTGACGGCCGTGCAGTATCCACGCACAGATCAGATTCACTGTCAGACCACCCGCGGCGACCATCATCATCGGCCCGCTGCGAACCACTGGCGGGTCGATCCAACGCTCGTAAGCGCCGTAAAAAATAAGCAGCGACATCACGACCAGCGCGACACCGTTGACGAGCGCGGCAATGATCTCGAGTCGGTAGTAACCAAAAGTTTTTTTGGAAGTGGCGGGACGAGAACCAAACCAGACCGCTGTGAGCGCGAGGATGAGTGCCGCGACGTCAGTAAACATGTGACCGGCGTCAGCCAGCAACGCTAGCGAGCCAGTCCACCACGCACCCGCGACCTCCGCGACCATGTACAGCGCGGTCAGACACAACACCACACTCAGACGTCGCCAACTACTGTTGCTTGCTGAGTGATGGCTATGGTCGTGATTGGAGCTCATACCCGTGCTTCTCGGTGTGCGGACACAGATTACACAGATATAGGCAAACTACAAAGCAGTCAAATTAAAGGCGCCGTTGAAGTCGCGGTAGAGCTCGTTGTACTCGCGCAACGCGACGTCCATGATGCGATGCAGCTCGTCGACGTCGGCGACATTTACCACGAGGTTCACGTTGTTGAGAAACGCGGCATGCGCGTCCATCGTGCGCATTGAAGGCGATACCAGAACGAAAAATATGCGACGGCGCTGCGGCGGACGAAGGACGTTGATCTCCCTGATCACAAAAGCCGATCCTTGTTCGGCTGGATCAAACTGCGGCTCGAGCAACACCACGTCCATTTTGTTGGCGCGCATCGTTTCCACTGCCTGTCTCGTGTCTTCAGCGACGAAAACTCGATAACCGCTTTCGGCCAGACGTCGAGCAACTGTGTCGCGGTAGTTCTCAGCCATACAAACCAGGGCCTTGCGCTGATCCCATGATGGTCTCGCACCTGGATTATCAGGCGTCTGATTTGCACCCTTCGACAACAAATCCATGAGCATGCGAACCGCATCGTCATTGACGCCGTTCTCGCCCTGTTGACTCACTTTGGCCGCCGGTTCGTACGCACGGGCCGTATTCTGTTCAAAACGCGGATGCTCAGTCGCGGGAGAGCCACCAACGGTGAGGGCGCTATGCTGCGTCGCCGGACTCGCTACACCCGAACTCACCGTCGCATTGCATTTCGGGCAACGAACGTTGAACGGTCGCGCCGGCGACTTCTCTTCGTCAATCTGCAAGCGGGTCGCACATTTTTGACAAACGATGATCATGATGGTCGATGAAACACGGGCGGGACTATTCGATCATGGCTATTCAATCATTCCTAGCATCGAGCCGGAGTCTGAAAAGGAGTTCACCGCCATTGCTTCACCGTCACGGCGAATGAAGTCTTCGGCGGCCGTCATGCCTTTCAGCGAGAGCAGCAGGTTGTTTTGATTGCTCGCGAATGCGAGTCCATCTTCGAGCGATACGACTTTGTTGTCGATCAAGTCCTTGATGACCGAGTCGAAGTCCTGCATGCCGTCGAGTTTTCCATCACGCATCGCGTCGAGCAGCGACTTGCCTTCAACTTCGCCGACTTCGATGTACTCACGCGTACGCGGACTCGATCGCAGAATCTCAACGGCTGCGACGCGGCCGCTGCCGTCTGCTTTCGGAATCAGTCTTTGCGAAACGATGTAGCGGAACGTTTGGGCCAGTCTGGTCCTGATTACCGGTTCTTCATTCTTCGGATAGAGTCCGATGATGCGATCGACCGTCTTGGACGCGTCGATGGTGTGCAGCGTTGAGAGTACGAGGTGACCGGTCTCAGCCGCTTCCAGCGCGATCTCAGTTGTTTCGAAGTCGCGCATCTCACCGATCAGAATTACCTTGGGCGCCTGTCGGAGGGTGGCGCGCAATGCCGACGGAAAGTCGCGCGTATCGTGCCCAACTTCACGCTGATTGATCGTCGACGCTTTGTGGAGATGCAAGTATTCGATCGGATCCTCGATCGTCACGACGTGGTAATGCTTCTTCTCGTTGATGATGTCGATGATTGCGGCTTGGGTTGAACTCTTGCCGGAACCGGTTGGACCGGTGACAAGCACGAGGCCATTGCGCAGCTCTGCGATCTCGGTCAACTGCGACGGCAATCCGAGGCCTTTGATGGTTGGAATATCGGTCGGAATCACACGCATTACGATCGAGTACACGCCGCGTTGCTGAAAGATATTGACGCGGAAGCGGGCGCGCGACGGCAGCGAGTAACTCAAATCGGCAGTACCGGTGCGGGCCAGACGCTCGGCGGCGTCGGGATTTCCGTTGATGAGCGTGAGCGCGATGATCTCGGTCTGATACGGCGTCAGCTTCTGCATCCCAAGCGGCTGAACCGGAGTCAGCTTGCCGTTGATCTCAACCTGCGGCGGCTGTCCGACTGAGAAATTGAGGTCGCTGATTTTGTCGGACACCAGCAACATTCGCTCAATAATGGGCGGTAACTCGAAGAAACTCATCTAAGTTGGGTCCGCAGCTCGCGCATGAAGGTAGATTTGGACATTGCCGCTGAGAGGAGGGTGATTACCGAGCCCTGGTGCTCGAAACCGCGACGATTTTCGCGCATAACCGTGACAAACGCAAGCAAATTATGTTTATCACCGGGACAAAATGCCGCTGAGTGTGCGGTAGCGATCGGAAATGGCGGTGCTGCCGCCGGATAAAAGCGAGCTGATTATAGCGACGGTGTCGGCGCCTGCGTCGATCACGCTGGCGGCGTTTTCGTGGGTAATTCCACCAATCGCCACTAAATTCATACCGCCGATCGCCTTGCGAACAGCGCGGAGGCCTTCGAGACCGACAACCGGATCCGGGTTCGCTTTCGAACTGGTTTGGAAGATCGGACCGATCGCGACGTAGTCCACGGACAGAGTCGCGGCCGCTATCGCCTGCGAAACGTTGTGAGTTGAGTAACCGATAATCGCATTCTCACCGAGCAGCTTTCTGGCGGCGTCAGGCGGAAGGTCGTCCTGACCGAGATGGACGCCTGGAGCGCCGATGGCGAGCGCAACGTCGACGCGGTCGTTGATGATCAGAGTAACGCCTTTCTGTCTGGCAACGGTGAGAGCTGCTTTGGCTTCGTTGTAGAAGTCCAATGCCGGGAGGTTCTTTTCCCGCAATTGAACGAAGGTTGCGCCGCCATCCGCGAGCAATGAGACCTGATCCGCGTGGGAAATGACCGGAAATCTGTGTGTCAGTGATCGGATAGACCCTGGTTTTCACTGCTGTACTAATCGGCCGATTCTTTTTTCTTCGGTCGCTGGTTAGCGGGAAGGACGCGTTTCCGTAAACGAATCGTCTCCGGTGTGACTTCGACTAGTTCGTCGTCGGCGATGAACTCGAGTGCCTGCTCCAGGGACAGCTCTTTTGGCGGAACAAGTCGCAGCGCTTCGTCGGCAGTCGAGGCGCGCATGTTAGTCAGCTTCTTCTCCTTGATGGCGTTGACGTCGAGATCCACGGGACGTGCGTTCTCGCCGATGATCATGCCTTCGTAAACGCGCGTGCCCGACCTGGCGAAGAGCGTGCCGCGTTCCTGGAGATTGTAGAGCGCGTAAGTTGTCGTCTCGCCCATGCGGTCGGCGACAAGTGATCCGGTCGAACGCCCGCGCATCGCTCCCTGCCAATCGCCCCAGCGCAGGAACATCGTGTTCAAAAGACCGGTTCCTTTCGTCTCAGTCAAAAACTCGTTGCGAAACCCGATCAATCCGCGCGAAGGAGTTTCGAACTCAAGACGTACGCGGCCCGTGCCGTGATTCACCATCTTCGTCATATGTCCTTTGCGCCGGCCAAGTGCTTCAGTGATGACGCCGATGAACTCGTCGGGACAATCGACAACCACGGCTTCGATCGGTTCGAGCAGTCTCGTGTCGACCTTGCGCGTGATTGCTTCAGGCTTGGAGACCTGAAGCTCATATCCTTCGCGGCGCATCATCTCGATCAGGATCGCGAGCTGCAATTCGCCGCGCCCGGAAACTTTGAACTGATCGGGTGATTCGGTATCTTCAACTCTGATCGCAACGTTGCCGAGAATCTCTTTGTCCAGGCGCTCCTTGAGCTGCCTTGACGTCACATACTTTCCTTCGCGCCCCGCGAACGGAGAGTTGTTGACGCCGAAGATCATCGCGATTGTCGGTTCGTCAACGGCGATAGCGGGCAACGGATGCGGATTGTCAGGCGAAGTGATCGTGTCGCCGATGTTGATGTTCTCGATGCCGGCCAGTGCGACGATCTCGCCGAAGCCGGCTTTCTCAACCGGTTCTCTTTTTAGTCCTTCAAAGACGTAGAGCTGCGTGACTTTCGTTTTCTGAACCGAGCGATCCGGTTTCACCACCGCGATCTGATCGCCGATCTTGATCTCGCCTGAGAAGATGCGGCCAATCGCCAGGCGCCCAACGTAGTCGTTGTAGTCGAGGTTGGCGACCAGCAGTTGAAGTGAATCGCTTCTTAGCTCCTTCGGCGGCGGAATCGATTCGACGATCTGCTCGAAGAGTGGTTGCAGATCTTTCGACTCGTCTTCCAACTTTCGTTTCGCAGTGCCTTCGCGCGAGACGGCATAGAGGATCGGAAACTCGATCTGTTCGTCCGTGGCGTCGAGGTCAAGAAAGAGTTCGTAGATCTCGTCGACTACTTCAGCGGGACGAGCGTCGCTGCGATCGATCTTGTTGACGACCGCGATCGCCGGCAGTCGTGCTTCGAGCGCCTTGCGCAGGACGAACCGCGTCTGCGGCAGACAGCCTTCGGCGGCATCGACGAGCAGCATCACGCCGTCGACCATCTTCAGGACGCGCTCGACTTCGCCGCCGAAGTCAGCGTGACCCGGCGTGTCGACGATGTTGATCTTGAAGTGGCGGTAACGCACGGCGGTGTTTTTCGCCATGATGGTGATACCGCGTTCGCGTTCGAGATCCATCGAGTCCATGACGCGATCGCGGACCTGTTCGTTCTCGCGAAAGGTTCCCGATTGCCTGAGCATCGCATCGACGAGCGTGGTTTTGCCGTGATCGACGTGCGCAATGATAGCTATGTTTCGTATGTCTGTTCGTTGCATCTGTGCTGTGAACACAGATTACATCATTGAAATTTGCCTGTCTGCCGCAGCGCCTCGAAAAGAACGATGCCGGCGGCCGTGGCGAGGTTCAAACTGCGGATATTTGGATTGAGAATGGGGATGCGCAGGCAGTTTTCCCAGTTGGCGCGCAGCAGATCTTCAGGCAAACCGCGTGTTTCCCGGCCGAAAACGAGGCAATCGTCGAGTTGAAAACTCCAGTCGGTATAGATGCGATCTGCTTTTGTGGTGAGGTAGACGAAGCGTGCTTCCGGAAGTGACTCGTAAAGCGCGTCGAGGTTGCGATGGCGTGTAAGTTTTACTTCCGGCCAGTAGTCGAGACCCGCGCGACGCAAGGCTCGATCGTCCATACGAAACCCGGTGACGCCGACGATGTGCAGCGGTGTGTTGGTCGCGGCACACAGGCGAGCGATGTTGCCGGTGTTCGGTGGAATCTCAGGTTCGACTAGCGCGACCGTGATCATATGTATGGTCAGTGGTCAGTTGTCAGTGCAGTTATTTTGCAACGGACACGGACAACTGACCACTGACCAAAAAAAAAAGAAACGACGAGCTTCGCTTGAAGGTCTCGTCGTTTCTTTTGCAGGGCCCCGTAGGCCTCAGAAGTTTTTGTGCGCCGGTGGAAGGTACGTGCTGTAACCTGCTGGTTCGAGTTATCTCTTCTTTGCGGCTTTCTTGGTTCCGCCCTTCTTCGCGGCCTTCTTGGTTCCGCCTTTCTTCCCGCCTGCTTTCTTTCCACCTTTTTTAGTTGCCATAGCTTCTATGTGCTCCTTCTTTCGAGTTTGGTTTTTTTTGTTTTCTTCACGACCACAAGATACTGTGCTTAGTTCCTTCTTGTGGGCTAGAGTAAACGGCGCACAACATCTTGCTATATAAACGCAAACACAACACTTGTCAACAACTTATTACTCGAAGGCGGAAATATTTTTTGCACAGCTCGCGGCGCAATTTTTCATCGCTTCGCGTCTGCAGAGCGTGACGTTGCGCGATCGCATGACGCGATCTTTCCGAGTGAGATCGGCAGTATTCACACTTGGACCATCGCAATGAGACGACTAACAGGAGTTTGAATTTTTAGTTGAAGCGTGAAAGAAAAAGTTGCGTGATGGTCCAACTTCTAATTACGAAAGAGCGGAGTGAAGATCCATTGATCGTGTTGCTCGATGCCGTAGTAAGTCAGCACTGAAGATCTGCGACTGCGACTCGCAACACCGACGAATGGACCACTCGAATCGTCGTCGATCGAAGTGCCCGGCCGCCGTTCTGCGGGCCTGCCGAGATTCACGAGGTTGGTCAGTGCGGGAACTGCAAACTGTTGTAACTGCGCGATTTGCTGGTCGCGCGGTGGCGGTAGCACGTTGCCTGCATAGAACATTACCGACTGTTGAAATTCGATCAGCGATTCACTGCGCGGACGAATGAAACGCCACTCGCCTTCGATCGTCAACGGATCACGCGCCGCCGACGCACGCAGAATCATGCGGTTCTTTGAGCCAGCCGGAATTGGTATTCCCTGTAGCAGTTGGTCCATCGACGTCGGCAACGCATTGTCACCAACTTGACGCGTAACGCCGACGCGATAGCGATAGTAATCTTTGATCGCATCTGCGATTTGCTCGCCACGAAAAATAGCTTCCTTCTCGCGTTCGCGCAGTGCTTGTTGTTGCGCGCTGGGCGCGACCGCCATCGCAAAAAGGGACAAGATCGTCATCAGCGCAAGGAGAGCGACAAGCGTGTATCCCGCCTCCGCGCGTCGCTCAGCAGCCAAACCGCGGCGCGAGGCGTCCACCGAACGAGCAGACTCCGACCCGCATATCTTGTGGTTGGACCATGCTCTATGGTTCGTCATCTTCGGCATCAACCCGCGGCGTCGGACGAGCTAAAGGAGAACCGATGCCCTTGTCGCCTTCAGTCATCGTCAGCTTGTGCTGAATCTTCAGATTCGCATCTATCAGTACCAACTCTTTCGGCGAGATACTCGTCACGCGAAAACGTCCGCTAAGTAGATCGCCACGCTGGACACTGATAACACTCTTGTTGTTCTTGTCCTGAACTAACGCCACGTCGTCGACGTGCATCTTCTTACCGATGATTCCTACGTAGATGTAGTTGGGAATCGGCGCGGCCGCCACACCCAACGTCATGACGTTCGAGTAAAGGCTGTTGTCGGGAGTGCGCACGATGACCGGGCGTGGACCGGGATTGGCGATAAACGTCGCCGGCACCGTCGCAGAGAGTTGCTGCGGACTGGTGTAATTGGTCGGGAGTTCCCTGCCGTCGATAAAAATGCGCATCTGCGGGAGTGAACTTGTCGCCGGCCGACTTCGAGTTTGAACTCAGGAGCTCGCGCGTACGCGTTTGATGGGGAAATTGATGCCAGCAGAACCGGCGGCAGTCGGTGTTGGCGGTGGTGGTGGTGCTTCAACCTTCGGAGCGGGAGCAGGTTTCGGCGGCACGTAGTACGCGAAGATGTTTCGCCTTGCCTCCGGCGCATCGTATGACGAGCGCTGATAATCTATCGGCCGAATGTTTGCAAGGTCGACTACATTGGGCGAAGCCTGTTGACCACCATTGGCCGTAGTGCTCGTACTGTTCTGTCCAGCGGGGCGTGGCGTTGGGGACGGATTAGCCGCTCGCTGTGTAGTTCGCGACGAACTGCTGCCAAACCCGAAAAACGTCCACCATAAAAAGATGATTGCGACAAGACCAAGGACAGCCGCCCAGATGAGCTTTTTCTTTTCGCCAGGCTTATTTAAATCTACTAGTGCCATTGGGCTATTCCTGATCTACGGAGCAGTTTCCAACGAAGTACGCTGGAAGTAAGTGGCCATACTCAGTTGCAGGCTGACGAGCGAACCGCGCGAACCCGATCCGGGGGCTGGCTGACCCGCCGCCGTGTCGTCATCGCCTTCGGCCGAGATCGGCGCATTGGTGTCGCGCGCACGCTGCAACTCCACCTCGTTAATAACGACGAACTGCCGGCTTCGTTCCACGTCGCGAATGAAACGTCTGACGTTCTCGTACTGACCCTCGACAGTAACCATCACCGCCACGCCCGGATAAAAACTTTGCCAGCGCGTGGCTATATTCTTCCCGCTCGTTTGCTTCGTGCCTTCAGGCTCGAGCTCGGTGTAGGTCGGACCGGATGTGTTCCGAACTCCATTCTTGATGATCAACTGATTGAGTTCCTCGTACAGTTCCATCCTTCCGAGATCCGGTCGCGGCAGAAAATCACTCTCGAACTTTCCGAGACTCGTAGTTATTTGATGAACAGTCGTCGTAGTGTTCTGTTGATTGCGGGCGACGCCGGCGAGTGTTTCCAGGTTCGTCTTCAGTTGCTTGTTATCGCTGGTCAGCGATGTGACGCGTGAGCGAGCCGGTACGAGAAAATAGAGATAACTCAACAGCACGAGCAACAGGATCAAACAGCTACCGGCAATGCCCGCCACTTCCGCAACGCCAAACATCTTGCCGCGCCGTGAGTCGACAAACTCACCCACGCGGGCTTTATACTGCGCCACGCGGACGTTTGCAGATTCGGATTTAACTTTCGTTTCCGCGCTCATCTCGACGCCTCGCTTGAACCCTGCGAACTACTCACTCCAGCGACACTTTCTGACGCGTATCCAGCCCGCGCACGGTAAAGCACATTAAACTCGTATTCCATTCCCTGCTCACCACGGCCTTTCGCGAGGTCCTGCGATCGCAACACGAGTTGGAAGACGCCTTCCTTGTGCATGTCAGCGATCATTTGGCTGATGGTTGCCGGATCTTTTGTGAAGACGGCTACATCCAGGGTCGCGATCATGGAGTCCGCCTGGGTCACCACGTCGCGCACGGCAATTCGCGAAACTCTCACGTTACTCGGAAGCGCCGACTCAAAATCCGCCAACAATCTGGACCAGGAGAACTTCTTCCGATCGATCAACTTATGCGCAGCCGGAACCGCTTTTTGCTGTTCCGAACTCATCTCCTCTTTCACAGCACTTGCGGAGTCGAGCAGTGTTTTTTCCTGCTGTTTGAGCGCGTTGTTTTCTACCTGGATGGCGGCGGCCTGCCGGTTAGCGAGCGTTGTGAGTCGCACGACGATGATTAGCCCGATGACGGAGACAAAGAGCACAATCGCAGTCAACGCCCACGGAAGGACGCGATTACTAAACGGTTTTGATGCCAGATTGAGGCTGCTATTCACTAAGGACTTCCTCGCCGAGTATCGTTGGGCGGTCGGCTTCGAGAAGGATACAGTCCAAATCCTCTTACCGCAAATCCGGTACACGCCCCGATTCGGGAATAGTTGCGAAACCACTCATGAACACGGATAATCGCCAAACCGTATTTAAACCTTGCAGAATAACCATGGAAGTACAGGCATTAGAAAAACCGTCCTCGACCACGTGCTGCGATTCTTTAGATGAGCACACTGTGGAGCGGGTGGCCGTCGCGAACCTACCCACGGAATGGGGCGATTTCCAAATCGCGGCCTACCGTTCGTTAACCACGCGGGAAGAGTTCGTTGTCCTCTTTAAAGGCGAGATGAGCCGCGACGTCCCGACGCTGGTTAGAATCCATTCACAATGCCTCACGGGCGACGTATTCGGCTCCACCAAGTGCGACTGCGGCAAACAACTTCATCGCACGATGCAGATGATCGAGCAGGAAGGCCGTGGCGCAATCGTTTACCAGCAACAGGAAGGCCGCGGCATCGGCATCGTCAACAAGATCCGCGCGTATGCGCTACAGGATCAGGGGGCGGACACAGTCGAAGCCAATGAGCAGCTCGGTCTTGCGGTCGACTTGCGCGACTATCGTCAGTGTGCAGAGATTCTATTTGATCTGGGTCTGTGCAAGGTCAAGGTCATATCGAACAACCCGCTGAAGTTGCGCGCGCTGGAAGAGGCGGGATTGAAGATTGTGGAGCGAGTTTCGATCGAGGTCGATGCTACTGAAGACGCCGCGGATTATCTACGAACGAAGAAAGAAAAACTCGGACACCTGCTCACGCTCAAACATTAGCCACAAAAAGGTAGCCTCAAAAGGCACAAAAATAAGACGCAAAGAGGCACAAGTTCGAGCGAGAACTTGGATTGCTGCTGCAGCAATTGCGTTTCAACCTGACTTCTTTGTGCCTTTTTGCGTCTTGTGCTTTTTGTGCCTCTTGTGGCTACGACTTGTTTCGCAGCTCTTTGATCGTGTTGCGGAGCTTGTCGGCGTTTGCGGCCTTCGGTTCGAGCTTTAGGAACGTCTCCAGCTCGTCGGCAGCTTCCTTATGCTTGCCGGTCTGCCAGTACAATCCGCCTAAATAATAATGCGCCTGACCAGCCTTTGGACCACCGATGGTGATCGCTTTACGCAATTGACCTTCAGCCTCGGGATAGTTCTTGACGTAGATGAGGGTGATGCCGAAATAAAGATGCGCCCTGAAGTTATTGTCGTTCTTTCTTAGCGCTTCACGTAGTTGCTTCTCGGCGTCCGAAAACCTTTTCTGCTGCAACAGGACAATGCCGTAGTTCAAGCACGGCTCCGGCGCCTCGGGCGAGATATTGAGCACCTTCTGTAGCGCGTCCGCAGCTTTATCGAGTTCGCCTTTGACCAGGTATTGCACGCCGAGTTCGTTAAGCGCGAGACCAAAGGTTGGATACAAAACAACGGCACGTCTCAAATCGTCGATGGCTTTGTCAGTTTCGCCACGAGCTGCTGCCTGGACACCCTTCTCATAGAGATCCACAGCAGCCTTCGGAATGTTTACCAGTGCGGCATTCAACACGCCGGGCTTGTTCTGAGGATCTCCCGGCTTCGCCCGCAGATAAATCTGGACTGTGTAAGGTCTCGAGAGCGGACCGACAGTCATGTTGGTTCGGCGGTCGGTTATCGTCGGTTCGATGTAGAGCGTTTCGCGTGCTGTCTCGAAGAAGTTGCCACCCTCAACGACAACGGTATAGGTACCGGACCTCAATCCACGAAATGTAAAGCTTCCATTATCCGCCAGCACAAACAACTCACCATTGCCGGAGCTTTCCAGCCTGACCTTGAGCCGGGTATCGGCCCGTTGTCCCGAAGGAAAGACGAGCCGGCCGCTGATTGCATGCTGACCTCCGGTGCCGGTTGTGTCCACGCCTCCACCTGCCTGTCCGTTTGCGACAATGGCCATACAAAAGAGCAGCGTTAACGGCAGTGAATAGCGGTACGTCGTGCTTAGGATCGATGAATTCTGAGCCATCTCGATAACTCCGTTAAAGAAGCAGTTGCCGAGTAAACCTTGGAGGATTTTGCTTTAGATTGGCGCAGTGAGGTTACCACAAAAACAAGAAGGGAGGCGTAAATTTTACGCCTCCCTTTTCAAATTGCCCACACTCAAAAAGTGTGGTCAAAAAGTGCAAGTCCTTAGAATTGGAACTTCACACCGAGACGAAGTGCCGACGGGAACTGGAAGATCGTTCCAGTACCCCAGAACGGATTCGGAACCGGCGTAATGCCCGGAGCACCGCTGTTGATAAGGAACGTCTCGTCCTGCCTGATAGCTTCCTGGTTGTTGAAAACGTTGAACCAGTCAACTTGCAGACGAAGCTGTTTACCTTCACCAACGGGGATCGGGTAGTAAGCGCCGAGATCCAGGTTCCAGGTCCTCGGTGTGCGACTGTCGCCCGTAATGGGATTGATTGCCGTGCCGCGCGGTACGCAACTGAGGCCCGGGATACAGAAGCCTTCGTTGTCACCATAGAGCGGGTGCGGAACCAACGCGTTGAACGGAACACCAGACTGTGCACGGAACGAACCGCTGGTCATGAGTTTGAATGGCCATTGATAGCTGCCATCAAACTTGAACTGGTGCGGACGATCGTTGGGCAGTCGGCCATAAAGACCGTTGAGCAAGCTGACGAGGTCGAACAACGAAGTGATGTTCGGGTCAGCCTGGCCGTTGTCATTACGGAACAATCCTTCATAGTTACCAATCAGGCTCGAGAACACATAAGAAGCGATGAACTGATAGTTGTTCGAGAAGCGCTTCGTGGCGGTGAACTCGAGGGCCCGGTAGTAGCGGCGGGCTGGACCAAAGCAACCGATGAGCGGGTCGTCTACAGGCCAGATCTTCGGTCGTGCTCGAAATTGCCGGTGCCGCGACGGCCCGGGTTGAATAAGAAGTAGGTGGTACCGTCGTCGAACGAACCGTCCTCAATGACTTCATCCTGAGCACGGTAGATACCGCGGACACCGAAGGTAAGGTCGCGAGTTGCTCGCGGACCCCACTCGAAACCAGCGGTCCACTCGTTAACGGTTTGCGGCTTGAGGCCTGTATCGAACGGCGTCGCATGGTTGCCAAGGTTGCCGAAGTTACCAAAGCAACCCAGATCGGGATGAACTGGTGCGCACTGTGCGCCCGGCAGGCCGTTCAAGCGGTTGATGTTCAAGTGGAAGTCGTTCTGAATCGTCATTGCCCGAAGCACGGACGTTGATATCCAGCGGAATCGGCGTTTCGAGGTAACGAGCAAAGTTTGCAAACAACTTGCCGCGACCTTCACCGGTGAAGTCCCAGGTTAATCCGAGGCGTGGCTGCGTGTTGCTGACGATGTCGTTCAACGTCAGGTACGTCTCGCCGCCCTGGGAGTAAGCCTGCTGGAAGTCCCAGCGCAATCCCAAGTTGACCTGGAGGTTGCGAGTGGCTTTCCAGTCATCCTGGAAGTAGAAGCTCTGCGTTCTCGTGTTCGTGAAATCACCTTTGGTGTTAAGGCTGAAGTCACGAGCACGAACAACGTCGAGCAGCAGGAATGGGTTCGTCGGGTTGGCCGAAACCGCACCGGTAACGGCCGTGGTAACACCAGCCGGAGCCTGACCAGCAGCGATCAACAGAGCGACGTTCGCTGTACGCGATGCACTCGGACAAGTGATTGTCGATGTGGAGGTGCGCGCGCAAATGGCGAAACGATTCTCAATTCGGTAGGGCCCGGCAGGATTTTCAGGAGTGAAATTGAAAAGTCCGCCAGTTGAGATCGTGTCGATCCGATACTTGTTCTCGTTGAACTCAGCACCGTACTTGAACGTGTGGCTGCGCACAGATGTTCTGGAGGCGAGCCGCGAATTCGATACGATCGCGATCCTGGAACGACTTCAGACCAAAACCGCCACGAACGAAGTTGCGTTGAACGGTACCACCAGTGCCTTCAACGAATGCGAGGCGCACGTTCGGCACAATGACGTCTCCCACATCGCCCTCAGTGGTGACGTCGGACTGCGAGAACACTGTGGTTTCCGTTACCGGAAGCACAGCGCCATTGCGGAGAACTGCGAAACGATCGGTAATGAGCGTTTCGTCGAGTTCGGGAAGGGTGTTCGCGCGCTGGAAGTGCAATCCGGCGGAGAACTCACCGATGAAGTTCGGGCTGAAGGTCGAGTTCAGACGGAACGCGTAGTTGGAACCGCCCGTCTGCGTCTCGCCACGGAAGCTCGCCAGGTTCGCGCCAAAACCCGAGAAACCAAACAAGTGGCCTTCCTGCTTCGTGTAATCACCGAAGGTTGAGAAGGTGAACGTGTGGTTCTGGTTGAGCGCCCAGGTGATCTTGCCAGCGTAGAACGGAGTCGTGATTTTGTTTTCAACGTCCTGCAAGAACGTTTGGGTCAGGAAGAAGTTCTTTCGGTACTGGGGATTGAATGCGCCAAAGAACCAAAGTTTGTCTTTGACGATTGGACCACCAATATCGAAGCCCGCGTCCACTTCGGAGTAACCGTTAGGGGCGGCACCCGTGAATGGAATCGCATCCGACTTAACTTCGCGAACAAAACTCTTGGCTACGAAATAAGCAAAGGCGTCACCGTGAAACTCGTTGGTGCCGCTCTTCGTGATGACGTTGAACACGCCACCAGTCGACTTGCCGATGTCGGCGCCGTAAGCACCCGTCTTGATTTCGAGTTCCTGTACAAACTCGAACGGCAAGTTCGCACCTGAACCACCGAACGCGGGGTCAGTAACGCTAACGCCATCGAGGATGTAGTTGTTTTCAGGACCGGACGAACCACCCACCGAGGGGTCGCGCTCGCGACCTGACGAGTCTCGCAAACCTGAGCGCGTCACTGTCGGTGCAATCGTGTAGAGCGACTGAATGGTGCGCTGGGTCGGGAAGTTCGAGAACTGTTCGGTAGAAACACTGGTTCCGGTAGTATTTTGAGTGACGTCAATAGCGGCACCCGAACCGGCGGTAACAGTGACCGTTTCAGTCGTGCCCTGCGGGCGAAGCTGAACGTTCATGTTCGACGTCCTGGACAGATTCACAGGAACTTCCGTCTGTTCGAATTTGGCGAAACCCTTCGCAGATTCGATCGTCACCGTATACATTCCTGGTTCAATATTCGAGATTCGGAAGAGACCTTCCTCATTGGTCGTGGAGCTGGTGGAGCGTCCACCCTGTCGAGTGGCAGTTACTGTAACGCCTGGAACCGCCGCACCGGTTGAATCGGTCACCACGCCCTCAATTGAGCCTGTCGTCGTCGTCTGGCCGAACGCACTTCCCGCAAACAGCGCGAAGCAAGCCAGAAGCGTCGACAGGCTTAAAAACTTAAGGACATTCTTCATTTTTAGCTTTCCTTTCTTTAAGTAGACAGCGGTGCCGCCCCTCCTGTGTTTAATCACCCTTTTTGTATATGGCAGCACCAAAAAATTCCGGGACGATGAGCATCGTCCGGGAGGGTTTTGGCAATTGCCATGCCCACATGCCGACCGGGTGGATCCCCTTATTATTCGCCCGTTCAGCCCTCCCTGAGGGCCGAAGCCTATACGGGCAAATCCGAAAAAATGGGAATATCCAGAAATCTCAACCGGAAACGGACCGGCCCAATCGTCGCTCAAGCAGCGCTTTTACCGAGTTTTTTCGTGTTCGGATGTGTTGCCTTCACATTGATTTGCGGGTATTAAGGACGTGCCATGCCGGAACGCATTTATCGCGATCCAGTTCACAACATCATTCGTCTGCAAACTGATTCTGATGAAGGCGAGTTGATGATGCGCTTGATCGATACGGGCGAGTTCCAACGACTGCGCCGCATCAAGCAACTGGGTCTTGGTCTATACACTTATCAAGGCGCTGAACACTCGCGCTTCACTCATTCGCTCGGCGCGTTTCATCTCATGACTCGCGTTCTCGATCGATTGAGCGAACGTTACGCAATCAGTTCCGCCGATCGCATCGCCGCGCGCGCTGCTGCACTGCTGCATGACGTGGGCCATGGTTCTTTCTCGCACGTGATGGAGAAGGTACTCAGCTTTCATCACGAACGATGGACCGTTGACGTGATCTTGAATGAGGGTTCGGAGATCGGAACGTTGCTGCGATCGCACTCACCGGATCTGCCGGCAAAGGTCGCGTCGATCATTGAAGGAACGTTTCGGCCGGCAGCGTTGGCCCAACTCGTTTCGTCGCAACTCGACGTCGATCGCATGGACTACCTGTTGCGCGATTCATTGATGACCGGCGCAAAGTATGGAATCTACGATCTGGAATGGATCATCAACGCGCTGGCGATCGATGAATCCGCGGATCGAATCTACGTCGAAGCGCGTGGTGTGTACGCAGTCGAGGAATACTTGCAGGCGCGTTACTACATGTTTCGTCAGGTCTACTTTCATCGAACGCTTCGTTCGGCAGAGGCGGTGTTGCGTTCGATCATTCGTCGCACGTTGAAATTGTTCGATGAAGGACAGGAAGTGTGGCACGCAACCGGCACCGCGTTTGAAAAGATCCTGCGACGCGAACCGTTGACGATCACCGAACACTTGCAGATCGACGATTCCGATTTCGTGTTTCATGTGAAGCAGTGGCAGCGGTCAAGCGATCACATTCTGAGCGACCTGAGCCGGCGCTTCATCGCCCGTCAACTGTTCAAGGCAATCGATCTGGATATGCCCAACGAACAGAAGGGAGAGTTTCTTGCAGCGGCGCGCAGTGTAGTTGAGCGTGCGGGGTTCAATCCTGACTACTACTTCATCGAAGATCGCGCCAGCGATGTGCCTTACTACAAACACTACGCCGCGGAAAAGGCGGAACCTAAGACGCACATATACGTTGAGAGTGGATATGCCAGCCCGCGCATCAGAGAGATCAGCGAAGTGAGCAACGTGGCGCGAGGGCTACAATATCCGTACGAGTTGCATCGAGTTTGTTTTCCTGCGGAAGTGAAGACGGAAGTGTACGAGTTATATCATCGTGATGGTATCAAAAAAGAGATTGCGGCTTCGAGTGCCGATTAGCCAGGGTCATTGGTCATATATCATTTGACATTTCTCATTTGTCATTTGGTTAAGATGCGTCGGACCAGGGAATCAACGTAACGCTTTTCGAAAATGACAAATGAGAAATGTCAAATGATATATGACTAATGCCTATGCGTCGTTTGTTCTTCATCGCGGGAGTGGTGGCGCTGCTTGTTGGCAGTGCGCACGCACAAGACAATCAGAGTTCAACTGTAAGCGTTTTGGATTTTGGTGTGACGCCGTTAGCGCAAAAGACAACGGCAAACCTTCGCGAGCGGTTGCGCTCGACCGTTGAATTGCTTGTAGCCGACCCCGATTTGAGTCGCGCCGCCGCCAAAGGCAGTGGCTACTCCGGCTCGCTCAATCTCAGTGTCAGCGATGCACGCGATCTTGGCGCTGCCCTCGCTACTGATTTTTATATTCTCGGCGATGCGCAAACACTGCGGCGTTCATCTTTCGCCAAGCCGGTTTATTATGAATCGTACTGCTCGATCTTCGTGGTCAGCTCCCGAACAGGGCGGCTCATCATGTGGTACCGTCCGAGTTTTGAAAACGATAAAGCATCCGATGCGGAAGCACGTTTGGCAGAAGAACTTTCACGCGAGACGGTTCATCGAACGCTGATCGCCATTCGACGTGCTCGTGAGGATGAGCACAACCAACGAACGATGGTCGCTCCGGCCTCCGAACCGGTGATCGAAGAAGCGCCCGACGACGAGACGGTCGCCGAAGTTCAAGGTGTTAGACTTCCGCGTCCCTACGCTCGCTTGCGGCCTGAGTATCCGGAAACTGCTGCTCGCGCTGAAGCTGAAGGGACTGTTGACGTGCTCGTCGACGTCCGCGCCGACGGCGAAGTCGGTGATGTCCGGGTCGCTCGTTGGGCCGGCTTTGGGCTCGACGAAACAACTGTCGCTACCGTTCGTAAAATGCATTTCTTCCCGGCAATGAAGAACGGTACCGCGATCGCAATGCGCGTTCTCCTCCGCTACAACTTCCGCAAACCGCCGAGGTAGAAATGGGAAGAACACAGTCCCGCAGGCGCAGATTGATGCTTAGTACTTTGTGCTTTGTACTTAGTACTTTGTTCTTTGCACTCTGTCTGCCGGTTACGCAATCGGTCGAAAGTTCCGCTGGAACACAAAGTACAAACCGTTGGCGGCCAGCGCCACATGGGCGCCTCTACAGTGACGATCCTGCCCCCGTCTCCACCACCACCGTCGAAGGACGATTAGCCGTCTTCGACGACGTGTGGGAAACGATTCAGGCCCGCTACTACGATTCATCGTTCAACGGCATCGACTGGCAAGCGAAGCGAGGAGCATTTCGGCCCGCCGCCGCAAAAGCAAACGGCGCTTTCGAACTCTACGACCTGATACGCCAGATGATCGCATCGCTGAAAGATCCCCACACGCGAGTCTATTCGCCTGACGAAAAGTTTGACTGGTGGAACCCTCGCTATGTGACCGTGGGCGTGACGGCTCGCGAAATCGAAGGCTTACCGATTGTGGTCTATGTCGAGTCTGGTTCCGCCGCAGCGAAGACCGAGATTCGTCCTGGTGATGCGATCGTGAGGGTGGACGACATGCCGGTTGCGGAGTTCATTGCGACCCGGCTGGCAAACTTAGGATCGCGAGTAAATGGCCCTGCGCGATATCGAGCAATCGCAACTCTCTTCGATGGACCGCCGGGAACGTCGGTCAAGATCGGTTGGACCACGCGCGACGGTAAATCCAAATCAGCAGTGCTACCGCGTTACTCCACGACGCGAATCCTGGGATTCAGCACTCAACGAAAAGGCAAAGTTGCGATTCTGAGAATCGACGCATTCACACAAAGCGTCGCGCTGGAGTTCTCAAAAGCGTTGCCAGACGTGCTCGACGGCGCGGACAGCATTGTTCTCGATTTGAGATACAACGGCGGCGGCGATGCCGAAGCAATGGCTGACGTCGCGTCACTCTTCCTTGACGAAGGCATCAACCTCGGTAAGTTTGCCGATCGTTCTGGTGCTTCGTTTGAGCTGCAAACTTATTCGAAGCGACTCTGGCGCGTGCCGCAACTGACGCGCATCAAGCTCCCGCTCGTGGTCCTAACGAGCGAAAGCACTTCGAGCGCAGCGGAGATCATGGTCGCGGCTCTACAAGTGAAAGGCCGCGCACGCGTGATCGGGGCCGGAACCTGCGGTTGCGTGTTGGCGATCAGAAACAGACACCCACTTCCGGATGGAGGCGTGTTGGACGTCAGTGAGTTTGATTATCGCACCGCCGCCGGCGTGCGCCTCGAAGGCCGCGGCATCAAACCCGACGAAACAATCAGCCCCACCCGAAAAGACATCTACTCCCGTCGCGACGCGGCGCTCGAAATCGCAAGGAATCGTTTGAACAATAGGTGACCTGCCTTGATGCTCTATCTGTCACAAGTGCTCGGGCGGCCGATACGTGATCTGGAGGGCGATCGTGTTGCGAGCGTGAAGGATGTCATCGTCCGTCTTGGCGACGATGATCATCCTCCCGTGACGGGGCTCGTTGCGCGTTACCGGCGCCGCGACTTCTTTCTCTCACGCTGGCGCATCACCGAGCTGAACGAACATGGTGTGCGGCTAAATTCCGACATCCTCGACCTGCGCCCGTTCGTGCGTCGCGAAAGTGAAGTGCTGCTCGCGCGCGATGTACTCGATAAGCAACTGATCGACGTCGACGGCAAACGAGTGGTGCGCGTCAACGACGTGCAGATCATTCAGGCCGCGGGAGACTGGCGCGTTACCGGAGCTGACGTCAGTCTTCAGGGACTATGGCGACGACTTGCACCTGCTGGATTCGCGGGCACACGAAAACCGGTCGAAGTACTCGACTGGGCCGACGTCGGTTATCTCGCTACAGACGCTGCGACCGTGCAGTTGAAGTCGTCGAGTGACAAACTCGCGCGCCTGCATCCGGTCGAGATCGCGCGCCTAGCCGAAGCGCTTTCTTATCACCATGGATCGGAAGTTGTTGAGTCGCTCGACGACGAAACCGCGGCCGAAACACTCGAAGAGATGCCCGCTGAGCGTCAGGCCAGAATTCTCAGCGACATGGACGAGGAACGCGCCGCAGACATTCTCGAATGGATGTCGCCTGACGAAGCGGCTGACGTGCTCGGCGATCTTCCTGAAGAGAAAGCTGAAGAGTTGCTCGGACTGATGGAGCACGAAGAGCAGGCCGACGTCGTCGAGCTGCTTCCTTACGAAGACGACACAGCGGGCGGATTGATGACCACGGAGTTCGTCACGCTGCCACGCGCGCTCACCGTCGGCGAGGCACTTGCGCGACTACGCGAGATGGCGGAAACGCCAAACATGATCTACTACCTCTACGTCGTCGAGGAGGAAAACTCGTGGAAGCTGTTGGGCGTAATAGCATTGCGAAGTTTGATACTCGCGGATCCGTCGATGCCGCTTGAAGAAGTGATGCGCACGGAGTTTCAACGAGCAGATCCGCTCGAACCCGCGAGAAACGTCGCGCAAAGAATTGCTGAATATAATTTGCTCGCGCTTCCCGTTATCGATGAGTCTGGCGATATACTCGGCATCATCACCGTAGACGATGCAATGGAAATTTTGTTGCCGAAAGACTGGCGGCAACGTTTACCGCGATTATTCGGTTGAAAGGTTCCCGCAAAGGCGCAATGGAGACACGGGGACACGGGGACACGGGGACAGGGGAAGCGGGGACGCGGGGACACCAAGATGCGGGACGTATCTCCACCTTGGCATCAGCAAATCTCCGCGTCTTGCCATCCCCGCGTCCCCGCATCTCCCCGTCCCCGCGTCTTCTTGGCGCCTTTGCGGGAACCCTGTTTTGGTGACATGAACGACGGAGAACCTCCAAGTGGCCGAACCACGAGCAGCAGTTCGAGCTGCCGGGCGCCGTTTAATGCGGCGCGGGGCCTCCGGTGTGCGCCGCACCGTTGCGCGCCGACCACGACTCCTGGTCTACATTGCCATCCTCGGTCCTGGAATGATCACTGCGAACGCCGGCAATGACGCCGGCGGCATCGCTACCTTTGCGTCGATCGGTGCGGAGTTTGGTTACTCACTTCTCTGGATTTTAATTCCCATCACAATTTCGCTCGGCATCGTTCAGGAAATGTGTGCGCGCATGGGCGCGGTGACCGGTAAAGGACTCGCCGATCTGATCCGCGAGCGCTTCGGCGTCCGCTGGACTGCGCTCGTAATGCTCGCGTTGCTCGTCGCGAACGGCGGCGTCACGGTTTCTGAGTTCGTCGGTATCGCCGCGGCAACTGAGCTGTTCGGAGTTTCGCGTTTTGTTACCGTGCCGATGGCGGCGATCGCAATCTGGTGGCTCGTAGTCAAAGGGTCGTACAAGAAAGTGGAGCGAGCGTTCCTGCTGATGTCGCTCGTGTTTCTCGGTTACATCGTTTCCGCATTTCTGTCCAAACCTGATTGGGGTGCTGTCGCCGTCGGTCTCGTGAAGCCGTCGTTCACGATAAACCATGCGTTTCTATTCGCTTTTGTCGCCGTGATCGGAACGACTATCTCGCCTTACATGCAGGTGTTCGTACAGTCTTCAGTGGTTGAAAAAGGCGTGACGATCGACAACTACAAAAAGACGAAAATCGACGTCTGGGTGGGAACGATCTTCGCGATTCTGATCGTGTTCTTCATCGTGGTCTCAACCGCAGCGACGCTCAATAAGGCAGGCATTCAAGTCACGACTGCTGCTGATGCCGCGCATGCATTACGCCCACTCGCGGGACGTTACGCGCAAACTCTTTTTGGTCTGGGACTGTTCGGTGCCTCAATGCTGGCGGCCGGAGTGTTGCCGCTTGCTACTGCTTACTCGATCAGTGAAGCACTGGGCTTTGAAAAGGGCGTTTCGCGCAGTTTTCGCGAGGCGCCAATCTTTCTCGGCACGTTCACGTTCCTGGTGGCAGTGGGCGCGGCGATCGCCGTCATTCCAAACCTGCCGCTGATTCGGGTATTGCTCGTGACGCAGGTAATCAACGGGCTGCTGTTGCCAATCGTTCTTTTTGCGGTGCTGCGCCTGGTAAACGATCGCGAGTTGATGGGGAGTCACGTAAACAGCCCGCTGCACAATGTTCTCGCGTGGGCGACGGCAATTATCGTCACGATCCTTTCGCTGGCGTTTATATTAATATCGGTGATAAAAGATTAGGCCGATTCCTGCGGAGGAATACTTACTGGTGTCTCGTCCGCGTTTCACGAACAAGATCGTTCTCTTCCTTGCCGCGTCCGCAGCCGCAATACTCGCGGCGTATCTCTTCTGGTCCTTCGAATCTGACGTCAGAGTTCTGCTCGAGCGGCGCATGGGCACAGATCCTTCGCCGTCTGCCGCCACAATCGTCGCCGCCGTCAAGCTGATCCTGCTTGGGCTCGTCGGCTACCTGCTGATTCGCGCACTCAACTTTCTCTTCTTCGGACTCGCGTTTCGACTCAAGCGAATCGACGCGCCGCAGCTGATCCGTAACATCTTCTCGATCGTCGGGTTCACGATTTTCTTTCTGGTTGCGTTCACGTTTCTCTTCCCTGACGTAAACCTCGGCGCGCTGTTTACGACCTCAGCCATCTTCGGCGTGATCCTTGGTCTCGCGCTCCAGGACACATTGGGCAATTTCTTCGCCGGCATTTCTTTGCAGGCCGATCGGCCGTTTCAAGTGGGCGACGTGATCACGGTGGGCGCGCAACGGCACACGGGAGTAGTAGAGGAGATCAGTTGGCGTGCAATTAAGGTTCGGACTTTTACCAACAACGTTGTCCTGATTGCCAACAGCACCGCCGCGAAGGAACCCATTGAAGTCTTCCCACGCGAGAACTTGAACGCGCGAGTTGTGTTTTTCAACACGCTTTACAGCGACTCACCGGCCAAGACTATCCACGTAGTGCGCGAAGCGGTGCGCGAAGCAGACAATGTTTCTCACAAAATCACTCCGGTGGTTCGCATCAGGAACCTCGGGGATAACGGTGTCGACTACGAAGTGAAGTACTGGCCTGAGGACTACGCCAAATACAACGACACCGACGCGCTCGTGCGTCAACGCATCTGGTACGCCTTCCGTCGCGCTGGTTTGAACTTCGCTTATCCAACGCGCACGCTGTACGTCGAACGGCACACCGCCGCCGCAGCGCTGCGTGACGGCAAAGACAGCGCGATTGTGGAACGACTTTCCGCCGTAGACCTGTTTGCTCCTTTATCAGTTGAGGAGACCGGGATGCTGGCGCAGGCAGCGGTCAGGCACGTGTTTGCGCCCGGCGAGCTAGTGATTCGCGCCGGCGATCCCGGTTCGTCGATGTTTGTGCTGCACCACGGTCGAGTGCGCGTGCAGGTCAACGACAACGGCCGCCCGCGGACCGTCGCCACACTAAATGAAGGCGACTTTTTCGGGGAGATGGCCCTCTTTACTGGCGAGCCAAGGACCGCGAACGTCGTTGCCATTGAGGAAACCGAGGTGCTCGAAATCGGTCACGCCGCGATGAAGCGCATCTTCGACAACAACCCGGATCTGGTCGAATCGTTGAGTTTCATCATGGCCGAGCGCCGTCAGGGTCTCGCGTCACAAACCGATCCCTCCGTCACTGCCTCCCAGACTTCGGCTGGCATTTTGTCCTCTATTAAGCGCTTTTTCGGCCTATAAGCCTTTCCGCCTTTGCGGGAGAACTACCCCGCGAACCAAGTTAGAGCTAACCGTACCTCAGGTACTCCCGCAAAGGCGCAAAGATGCAAAGAAAATGCCCTTTTGCGTAGACTTGACAAGCGTACACTCAATCTTTATTATGCCGCTACGCTCATACCGAGCTATTGAACAAGGATTACTAATTAGGAGGAAGAAATCGCCATGACTATTGTTCGATATGACCCCTTCCGCGACCTACGAACGTTGCAGGAGGAAGTCAATCGTCTGTTCTCAACGAACCTGACCCGCGCTTTTGACGACGATCAGGGCATCGGCCGTGGCGCGTGGGCTCCCAGCGTCGATATCTATGAGAACAAGGACCAGATCGTGCTCGAGGCTGAATTGCCCGGCATGAACCAGGAGGATTTCGATCTCTCGATCGAGAACAACGTCATCACTCTCCGCGGCGAGCGCAAGTTTGAGAAGACGGAAGAGACGGACAACTATCATCGAGTCGAGCGTTCCTACGGCGCGTTCACTCGGTCGTTCACTCTGCCCCAAACTGTTTCTCCCGAAGACGCCACTGCTGAGTACAACAACGGCGTGTTGCGCGTGACGTTGCCGAAACGAGAAGAGACGAAAGCCCGTCGCATCCAGGTAAGCGGAACCGGAATCGGCAGTTCGCAGAAGATAATCGACACAACTCCGGAAACCGGCAAAGCGAAAGAAGCGTCTGGCGGGCGCTAAACTTTGATGGACGGAAAATCGCGAGCGGGCTCGTCGCAGTTTGGGATGCGGAGCCCGTTCAATTTCTTTGACACGGATTTTAGAGATGCGGTTAGACAAATTCACACTCAGAGCCCAGGAAGCTATTCAATCGGCGATCGAACTCGCTGAAAGAAACCAGCACCAGCAGGTTGAGCCGGAGCACTTGCTCGTCGCCATGCTCGAACAACCTGAAGGCATCGTGCGACCGTTGATCGGCAAGCTCGGCGCGAACGTCGCGGTCATTCTTAACGACACGCAGGCGGCAGTCGCCCGTTTTCCGCGCGTTCAGGGGGGCCAACAATATTTCAGTCCGCGGATGACTCAGATATTCACTGAGTCGCAAAAACAGGCAGACAAGTTTCAAGACGAGTTCATCTCGACCGAACCGCTGCTGGTTGCAATCGTTGAAGAGCAGACCGGTGACGCGGGAAAGATCCTCCGGCAACACGGCGTCAACAGAGACGACCTGTTGAAGGTGATCGAACAGATGCGCGGTGGTACACGCATCACCGATCAAAACGCCGAACAAAACTACCAGGCACTCTCGAAGTACGCGCGCGACCTAACTGAACTCGCACGCAAAGGAAAACTCGATCCCGTCATCGGCCGTGACGACGAGATTCGACGCACCATTCAAGTGCTGTCGCGAAGGACCAAAAACAATCCGGTGCTGATCGGCGAACCGGGTGTTGGTAAAACGGCGATCGTCGAAGGTTTGGCGCAACGAATCGTCTCCGGCGACGTTCCGGAAACACTCCGAAACAAGCGTCTGGTAGGGCTTGACCTCGGCGCGATGCTTGCCGGCGCAAAGTATCGTGGCGAGTTTGAAGATCGTCTTAAAGCGGTTTTGAAAGAGATCGAAAACGCACAGGGACAGATCATTCTCTTCATCGACGAGCTGCACACGCTCGTTGGCGCAGGCGCCGCTGAAGGCGCTATCGACGCGTCGAACATGCTGAAACCGGCATTGGCGCGCGGAGAACTGCGTTGCGTGGGCGCAACGACTCTAAACGAATACAAGAAACACATCGAAAAAGACGCGGCACTCGAACGTCGTTTCCAACAGGTCTACGTCGGGGAACCAACCGTCGAAGACACGATCGCGATCCTTCGCGGTTTGAAAGAGCGTTACGAAGTGCATCACGGCGTGCGCATAAAAGACTCGGCCATCGTCGCTGCTGCGACTCTGTCGAATCGCTACATCACCGATCGTTTTCTGCCGGACAAGGCAATCGACCTGATTGACGAAGCCGCCTCGCGGCTGCGCATCGAGATCGATTCTCTGCCGCAGGAGATCGATCAGTTGGAGCGCGAAATCATTCAGCTCGAGATCGAACGACAGGCACTCCAGCGCGAAGAAGACGAGAAGTCAAAGGCTCGACTTAGCGAGATCGAGCAGCGCATCGCGAACCTCAAGGAAACTTCGTCCGGCATGAAGGCGAAATGGCAGTCGGAAAAAGAAGCCATCGAACTCATGCGCAAGTCGAAGGCCGAACTCGAACAACTGAAACTCCAACTCGATCAGGCGCGCAACGCGGGCGATCTCGCACGCGCGTCGGAAATTCAGTACGGCAAGATTCCGGAACTCGAAACTCGCCTCAAGGCTGAACAGGAAAAATTAGCCAGGTTTCAGCAGGACGGCGTGATGCTGAAGGAAGAAGTGGACGAAGAGGACGTCGCGTTAATTGTCGCAAAGTGGACCGGCATTCCAGTCTCGCGCATGCTCGAAGGCGAGATGCAAAAGCTGGTGACGATGGAAGGCCGACTCGGCCAACGAGTCATCGGTCAGGAAGAAGCATTAACCGCGGTGGCGAACGCTGTCCGTCGCGCTCGTGCTGGCTTGCAGGATCCGAACCGCCCGGTTGGTTCGTTTATCTTTCTTGGACCAACCGGCGTCGGCAAAACCGAGACAGCACGCGCACTTGCAGAGTTTCTGTTTGACGACGAGCGCGCGATGGTGCGGCTCGACATGTCGGAGTACATGGAAAAGCACGCGGTCGCACGCATGATTGGTGCGCCTCCGGGATACGTGGGCTACGAGGAAGGTGGACAGCTGACGGAAGCAGTTCGCCGCCGGCCGTATTCAGTCATTCTTTTTGACGAGATCGAGAAAGCGCATTCCGACGTCTTCAACGTCCTGCTGCAAATCCTCGACGACGGCCGCTTGACGGATTCAAAGGGACGGACAGTCGACTTCAAGAACACCGTCCTGATCATGACTTCGAACCTCGGCTCGCGCGAGATTCAGGCAGCGGAAGGCGACGAGATACAAGTACGCGAAGCGGTGCTCCAGGAACTCCGTTTGAACTTCAAACCGGAGTTTCTCAACCGCGTCGACGACGTAGTTATCTTCCACCAGCTCTCGCAGGAGCAGATCGGCGCGATTATCGACGTGCAACTCGAACGTCTGCGCGCGATGTTGGCCGAACGCAATCTGACGCTCGTGCTCGAGCCTTCGGCGAGAGAGTTGTTGATGCGCGAAGGTTACGATCCGAGTTACGGCGCGCGACCGCTCAAACGAGCCATCCAGTCGCACATTCAAAACCCGCTGGCGGTAAAGCTGTTGCAAGGAGAAATAGTGCCGGGTCAAACCATACGTGTCACGGCGAAAGGCGACGCGTTGGAGTTCAAGACCGAGCAGGCCTTTGCGACGGCGTGATCGATTATTTTTGGAGAGAGTGAACACATGGCACAACAGTGGAACCCTTTGCAGGATCTGATGATCCTGCAAGACCGAATGAACAGGCTTTTTGAAGACGCGACGCAGCGGCGTGCAAACACCGATGCGGGTGATGAGTTTGAACGCACCGACTGGAACCCCGCAGCCGATATTTACGAGACGGAGTCAGGTTTCTCGATCGCTATCGACTTACCCGGCATCAGTCGTGATGCAGTGGAGATCGACGTCGACGACAACCGCTTGATCGTCAAAGGAACGCGGCTCGTCGAGGAGTCGAAACACCGGAGCGAAAGGCCGCGAGGAAAGTTTTTGCGCACCTTCACTATTCCGGGAACAGTTGATCAGACGGGCATCGGCGCCGATTACAAAGATGGCGTGTTGCACATCCGACTGCCCAAGCGTACGGAGCAAAAAGCGCAGAAGATAACGATCAAGGTTTCTTAAAGGATTGATTCATGATGGGTGAAGACCGTAAAGACGAGTTGAGGGTTACTGACAAACGACGGATCTATCTCGATCCGGAAGGCACAGAGCGTGTGAACGAAGACGTTGAGGCCCCGAACCTCAAACCTAAGTACGTTGAGGAGCTTGAGGCGCGGACGCAGGCAGCGGAGAAACAAGTGCAGGACGTGCAGTCGCGTTTCGAACAGTTGCGCCAGCAATTGCAACGCGAGACTGACGAAACGCGCCAACGTTTGAATCGTTCCGCAGACGAACGCGCCGCAAACGAGAAGGCAAAGTTCATTGCCGACTTCCTTCCCGTGCTCGACGATCTGCACCGGGCTATCAACGCAGTGTCGGAAAACGCACCGCGCGAAGCGATGCTTGAAGGCATTCGCAGCATTGCCAATCGCATTGAAAACGCTTTGACGAATGCGGGCGTGGAACCGGTCGAGGCCGTTGGCGAAACGTTCGATCCGGAGTTGCACGAAGCGGTGGACACTGGTAACGCTGATCTTGAGATGGACGGAAAAGTCATTAGTGAATATAGTCGCGGATTCCGGATGGGAGACAGGTTGCTCCGTCCGGCTCGTGTGAAAGTAGGGCGCGCCCCAGAACAGGCGAGAACAGCGCCTCAAGAGTAAAGGAGAAAAGAAGAGTGCCGGCTAAAGAGTTGAAGTTCAGAGAAGAAGCTCGCAAGGCGATGCTTCATGGGGTTGATACCCTCGCGAACGCGGTGCGCGTGACGCTTGGACCAAGAGGTCGCAACGTTGTGCTCGGGAAGAAATTCGGCTCACCCGTGATCACGAAAGACGGCGTCACGGTCGCAAAAGAGATCGATCTTAAAGACAAGTATCAAAACATGGGCGCTCAGATGGTGCGCGAAGTTGCCGTCAAAACTAATGACGCTGCCGGTGATGGCACGACGACGGCGACCATCCTCGCGCAGGCGATCTTTCGCGAGGGAGTGAAGAACGTAACGGCCGGCGCTAACCCGATGTCGTTGCAGCGCGGCATCCAGCTAGCGACCGAGCAGGTTGTTGCCGAGCTCGGGCGAATGTCGAAGAAGGTTAAGAGCAAGGAAGAGTTGACCAACGTGGCGACTGTGTCCGCCAACAACGATCGCGAGATCGGGCGGCTCATCTCCGAAGCGATGGAGCGCGTCGGCAAAGACGGCGTGGTCACCGTCGAGGAATCTAAAACGTTACAGACCGAACTCGACATAGTAGAAGGGATGCAATTCGATCGCGGTTACCTTTCACCGTACTTCGTGACGAATCCCGATCGCATGGAAGCAATTCTCGACGAGCCGTACATCCTGTTGTTCGACAAGAAGATCTCCGCCATGCGCGACCTGCTTCCCTTGCTCGAACAGACTGCGGGACAGGGACGGGCGCTACTGATCATCGCTGAAGACGTTGATGGCGACGCGCTGGCGACGCTGGTCGTCAATCGACTACGCGGCACGATCAAAGTCTGCGCCGTGAAAGCGCCGGCGTTTGGCGATCGCCGCAAAGCGATCCTCGAAGACCTCGCGATCCTGACCGGCGGACGAGTGATCACAGAAGATCTCGGAATCAAACTCGAGAACGTCGCCGTAGCGGATCTCGGCACGGCCAAGCGTGTGATTGTTGAAAAGGAAAACACGACGATCGTTGAAGGTAATGGCGATCCGAAAGCAATCGCCGGTCGCATTGCATCGCTTCGCAATCAGATCGAGGAGACTACGTCCGACTACGATCGCGAGAAGTTTGAGGAGCGATTGGCGAAACTCGCCGGTGGTGTGGCGGTCGTAAGAGTCGGGGCGCCAACCGAGACCGCAATGAAAGAGATCAAGATGCGTGTGGAAGACGCGCTTAACGCAACCAAAGCTGCCGCACAGGAAGGCATTGTCGTCGGCGGTGGTGTTGCGCTCATGCGCGCCGGGAGAGTTCTCGACAACCACGAAAGCGAGGATCCGGACGTTCGCACGGGCGTAAAGATCGTTCGTCGTGCGTTGGAGGAACCGATTCGACGCATCGCGCAAAACGCCGGCGTCGATGGCGCTGTCGTGATTGGTGAAGTGGAACGATTAAAAGGAAACAAGGGTTTCAACGCTGTGAGCGGCGAGTATGAAGATCTCGCGGCGGCGGGAATCATCGATCCGACCAAAGTGGTCCGTACGGCGTTACAGAACGCTGCTTCGATCGCGGGGTTGTTGTTGACTACCGATGCAGCCGTGATTGATTTGCCCGAACCGAAGAAAGCTTCGGCACCAAGCCCAGGAGGGGACGACTACGACTACTAACTAAACTAATTGGCAACAGTATTCACATTGAAATCGTAATCTTCGGCAGGCGAATTGCAGGAATCGCCTCGCCGGTAATAGTTATTGCATTGAAACGCAACGGCGCTTATCCTGCTGACATCCAACTGTTCACGGTTGGAGGTTGCAGCCGCTGTTTGAAAGTCGAGTAGTTACCGTCGGATACGAGAATTTGATCGTAGACCACGGTCTAATGAATTATGGTTGACTTAGGTTCATACAAGGACAAATTTGGCGACAGCGGTCAGCGTATTTTGGAACACGCGCTGAACGAGTCACGGCGACGCGACCAGAACTTCGTCTCAGTCGAACATATCTTGCAGGCCCTGACGGTCGAGGAGCCTGATATGTTCAACTCCGCGATGCGCGAGCTTTCGCTCGATCCGGTCGTGGTCAAAATGGCCATTGAGAAGCGTCTTAGCGGCAGCCGGCAATCACATGTCGGCAAAGGCTTTCGCATTGGCCCAGACACCACCGACCTGTTCAAGCGCGCGATGGAACGCGCCCGAACGCAGGGTCGTAAAACGATTGAAGCAACTGACATCTTTGAAGCCCTCAGTAACTCAGACAGTCTGTTCGTAGACGTACTGAGAACCATGGGCGCCACCCCTGATGCTGTCGCTGAAAACGTACGCGCGCAGGTTCAAAAACGTGAACAGGAAGAAGAACTTAACCGGAAGAAGTTTGAGCTTCCACCCTATCTGAAACACTTCGGTGTTTCGCTCAACCGGCTGGCGCGGGCTGACAAGATCCCGCCTACCATCGGCCGGGAAAAAGAAATTCAACAAATAATCGAGATTTTATGCCACCGGGAGCGGGCCAATTCGCCCATGCTTGTCGGTGAGCCAGGTGTCGGCAAAACCGCCGTCATCGAGGGACTCGCACGCCTGGTCGAGTTGGAGCCGGAGAAGGTTCCCATGCGTTTGCGCGGTTCGCATATCGTGCAGTTGCAAATGGGCGGCATCGTTGCCGGCACCATGCTGCGCGGCATGTTTGAGGAACGAATCAAAGGCATCATCGATGAAGTCAAGGAGCGGCATGACCTAATCCTCTTCATTGACGAGGCACACACGATCATCGGCGCCGGCGCTGCTCTCGGAACATCATCTGACGCGGCGAACATGTTCAAGTCGGCACTCGCCCGCGGCGAGATGCGAATCATCGGCGCAACCACAATTACCGAGTACAAAGAGTACATCGCCGAAGACGAAGCGCTCGCGCGTCGTTTCCGTACGGTTAAAGTCGTCGAGCCGACGATCACCGAGACAAGAGAGATTCTGCTCGGTCTTCGTCCCCGGCTCGAAAAGAACTACTCGGTCAAGATCTCTGATGAGGCTATCAACACGGCGCTCGAGATGGCGCCCAAGTACATCCGCAATCTGCACCTGCCTGACAAGGCAATCGGCTGGCTCGACACCGCTGCGGTGAAAGTTGAGATCAACGAGCCGCAGAAGATGGTGGTTCAGGGCGAACACATCATCGACGTCATTTCGCAGGAGTCGCGTATTCCGCGAGACATGATCTATCGCGATACGACCGATCGTTTCGCGATGACAGAACCGATGCTGAGCCGGCGTGTTATTGGACAGAAAGAGGCCATCAAAGCAGTCGCGCAACGATTGCGCCTGAACAAGGGTCCGCTGAAAGAGTCGCATTACAAGCCTGACGGCGTGCTGCTGTTTCTTGGTCCAACCGGCGTCGGTAAGACGGAGTTGGCGAAGGCTGTTGCCGAGTTCATGTTTGGCGACGAAGAGAAGATGGTTCGCATCGATATGTCGGAGTACAGCGATGGAACCGTCAGCATCGAGAAACTGATCGGCATGCCGCGCGGTATCGTCGGCTCGGAGCGCGGCGGCATTCTGACCGAACAATTGCGCGAGAATCCGTACACGGTATTGCTGCTTGACGAGGTTGAGAAAGCTTCGCCTTATCTGATGAACCTGTTCCTGCAGGCATTCGACGAAGGCTGGCTAACTGATGGCCGCGGCAAGAAGGTTTACTTGTCGGACGCGATCATCATCATGACTTCGAACCTCGGTTCGGATAGTTTCAAACGGTTCGAGAAGCCGCTGGGATTCGGCACAAAGACCGCTTCCGACTTCCGCGCCGTCAAGAACGAAGTGATGAAAGCTGCGGAGCAACGGTTCTCGCCGGAGTTTCGCAACCGCATCGACGAGATCGTTGTCTTTTCGCCTTTGACGATGGACGAAGTGCGGCAGATCGCGAAGCTGTATCTCGATAAACTGCGACGCCAGATGGAACGCCAGGGCAAGCAGGTGGAAGTGACCGAGGCGGCAGTCAACCGGTTGACGGAGAGCGGTTACAACACCGCGTACGGCGCGCGCTTCCTGAAACGGCACATCGACGAGAAAGTGAAACTGCCAATTACTGGTATGTGGAAAACTTCGTCGCGGTTCCGCGTGGACGTCGATAATGGTGAGGTCGTGGTGACGCCCGACGGTGCGCCAAAGCCAGAGTTCAACTAATCAAATCAGTTCCCGCAAAGGCGCAAAGACGCAAAGAAAGAAAGGGTACTTTGCGCCTTAGCGTCTTTGCGGGATTCTTTCTTCACGCAGTAACGCTGTCACAGAATCAATGATGCATAAAGTGCTTGTGCTGGTTTTGATGGTTTGTCTGGTGGGTTGCTCTGCCAATGCACAGACCTCCTCTTCCGTTGACGAAAAATCAAAACAGATCATGGATCGAGCCATCGAGGTTCTCGGTGGCGTGAACTATTTAAACGTCAAGACCGTGATCGGTAGGGGTTTCTACACGCAGATGAACGACGGCGTCTCACAACTGCCGCAGCGCTTCCTCGATTACATCGTCTATCCCGATCGCGAGCGCACCGAGTTCACGAGCCTCGGTATCAAGTCGATTCAAACCAACAGCGGCGAGACGGGGTGGATGTTTGACGGTGCTGTGAAGAAGATCAGCGACCAGTCACCGACGCAGGTCGAAGAGTTCAAGCGAGTGATGCGCACCAGTCTCGAGAATCTGCTGCGTGGATGGTGGCAAAAAGAAGGTGGGAAGATCGTTTACGTCGGTCGTCGCGAAGCGGGGCTGGCGAAACGTAACGAGACGATCCGGTTGATGTATCCAAACGGTTTCTGGATCGAGTTCGAGTTTGGAGCGAGAGACGGATTTCCTGCGAAGATTATTTACAAACGGATGCGTAAGGATCCGGATTCAGGGGATCAGGTTGAGACTACGGAAGAGGACCAGTTACTCAAATTCATCACCGTTCAGGGCATCACCGCGCCGTGGGTCGTCGATCACTACATCAACGGTAAACAGGTAACACGGATCAACTACGAAGACTTGAAGTACAACCAACCCATCGACGACGCCCTCTTTGCCAAGCCCACCGACGTAAAGAAGATTAAGTAGAAACGGGGACCGGGGGACGCGGGGACGCGGAGACTCACTATCGGATTTTTTTGTCTCCGCTTCTCCCCGTCACCGCGTCTCCGTGTCTTGTTTAAATAGCTAAGCCACCATCCACCTGGATCACTTGGCCGGTGATATAGCGCGCGTCGTCTGAAAGCAGGAACGCCGCAATTCGCGCGACCTCGTCTGGTTCGGCAAACCGGCCCAACGGAATCTGTTCCATGATCTTCGCCTGATACGTTTCATCCAACTTACCGGCCATGTCAGTGGCAACCATCCCTAACGCGAGCGCATTGACTGTAACCTTCCGGCTTGCGACCTCCTTCGCCAGCGACTTCGTTAATCCAACCATTCCAGCTTTCGACGCCGAATAGTTCGACTGCCCCGGCATACCGACCTCGCCGCTAATCGACGAGATATTCAAAATTGATCCGCCAGTATCTTGTCGCAACATCGTCCGCAGAGCGGCTTTGGAAAAGTTCCACGCGCCTTTGAGGTTCGTGTCCATCACCTCGTCCCAGTCTTCTTCTTTCATGCGAAGGATCAGATTGTCGCGAGTTATTCCGGCGTTATTGACAAGAAAATCGATGCGGCCAAAGGCGTCTTTCACCTGCTTCACCATCTCGGCCGCGGCTTCAGTGTTCGCAACGTCGCATTGCACCGCCAACGCGCGCACGCCGAGACCTTCAAGCTCCGCCTTCAACACATCGGCAGCTTCCGCGCTCTTTGCGTAATTAAACGCGACGTCAGCCCCTCGTTGGGCCAGTTCGACCGCGATCGCGCGCCCGATACCGCGCGTGCCTCCGGTGACGATGGCCACACGCCCGGCGAATGGTTTTTGATCAGACAAACTTGACCCCTTTCTTGACAGTACGAATCAGTGTCGGCTAGCGTGGCCTTTTCTTAACATAGGACAGCGGAACGGAACAAATGCTGGATCTCAATTACGTACGCGACAACATCGATAAAGTTAACGAGGCCCTCGAGAAGCGTCATGCGTCTGAAGACATGTTCGCCCAACTAAAGAGTTTTGCAGACGCGGACAAAGATCGCCGGACCGCCATTGGTGAATCCGATCGATTCAATGCGGAGCGAAACAAGTTAAGTAAAGAAATCGGCGTCTTGATGAAGCAGGGAGCTACCGACGACGCGGAGAAAATGCGCCGGCAAGTTAGTGAATTAAAAGCCCTGATGAGTGGCGCTGATGGGGCTCGTGAACGCTCCGAGGAAAGAATGCGCGAAATACTGTCAAATCTTCCGAACATTCCTCACGACAGTGTTCCGGTTGGCAAAGACGAATCAGATAACGTCGAGGTGCGTCGCTGGGGCACGCCACCAACTTTTAACTTCGAACCGAAGGACCATGTCGATCTCGGTATCGCGTTAGGCATCCTCGATCTCGAACGAGCGACGCGACTCGCTTCCGCGCGTTTCGCGATTCTCAACGGCGCGGGCGCGCGGTTGGAACGCGCGTTGATCGATTTCATGCTCGACGTCCACACGCGCGACCATGGTTACCTAGAAACACAGCCGCCATTCATCGTGAACAGCAACGCGCTGTTTGGCACGGCCCAACTGCCGAAGTTTGAAGCAGACCTTTTCAAGCTCCGCGACGATCGCGAGTTGTATTTGATTCCAACCGCGGAAGTTCCGGTTACGAATTATCATCGCGAAGAGATTCTCGACGCTTCGCAACTGCCGATGAAGTGGGTGGCCTACACGCCGTGCTTTCGTTCGGAAGCGGGCAGCTACGGCCGCGACACGCGCGGGTTAATCCGCCTGCACCAGTTTGAAAAAGTCGAACTGGTGAAATACGCGTTGCCGGAAAACTCTTACGACGAGCTCGAATCGCTGACGCGCGACGCGGAGACGATCCTGCAAAAGCTAGGACTCCACTATCGCGTCGTCACGCTTTCAACCGCAGATCTCGGCTTCGGTGGAGCGAAGACTTACGATCTCGAAGTCTGGCTGCCTTCGCAGAAAACTTTCCGCGAGATCTCTTCCTGTTCGAATTACGAGGCGTTTCAAGCGAGGCGCGCGCAGATTCGTTTCCGCCGCGCGGGCGGCGCGAAGCCAGAGTTTGTGCACACGCTTAATGGCTCGGGCCTCGCTGTAGGACGAACTTGGGTAGCGATTCTGGAAAACTTCCAGCAGGAAGACGGATCCGTGATCGTTCCCGAAGTCCTGCGGCCTTACATGGGTGGGTTGGCTAGAATCGGGTCTTTGTAAAGCGGAAATCATTGGTCATATATCATTTGACATTTTTCATTTGTCATTTTTGTTGGCGCACCGCGCACAAGCATGGGAACAAGAATGTCAGCCGTAAATGAAAAATGTCAAATGATATATGACCAATGATTCGACCTCACTTAATTCGAAGATCGAACGGCATCACAAACATCGTCTCGCCGTTCTTCATTCGATCCATTAACTGCATGAAACGGAAGGCGCGGCGAGCGTCTTCCGGCAGCGCCGCCATCACCGCGCGCTGTTGTTCGAGTTCCGTGTTCGAGTTCTCACCGCCGCCGTATAAAAGTTGCTCAAGGAAGGTCGTCGGATACGGCAGAATAACGCGTTGAACTCCCTTATCAGCAGGAATCTTCGCGAGTTGTTTCGCGACGTCGATCGCTTTATCCAAGCCGCCAAACTCATCGACGAGGCCCTTGTCCTTCGCCTGCCCTCCGGTCCAAACGCGGCCCTGCGCAACAGAATCAATGTACCCTGGATCCTTGCCACGACCTTTCGCAACCTTCGGTACAAAATCGCGGTAGTAAGTCGTTTTAATCCACTCTTCAAACTTCACACGCTCGTCGTCGGAAAACTTCTCCGTCGCTCGAAACATTCCCGCCGTTTTTCCGCGAATCACGTACTCGTTCGAGATGCCGAGCCAATCGTAAAACCCGCGCATCACGGGCTTGCCGGCGAGGACGCCAATCGAACCCGTGATCGTCGACGGCTGCGCGATGATCTTGCTGGCGCTCGCAGAGATGTAATAACCGCCTGACGCGGCCACGTCGCTCATCGAAACTACAACGGGCTTCTTCTGGTTTGCTGTTTCAACCGCGCGCCAGATGATGTCCGAAGCGAGACCGGAACCACCCGGACTGTCGACACGCAACACGATCGCTTTGATGGTCTTGTCGGCGGCAGCATCGTTCAACGCCTTCGCCACCGTGTCGGAACCAATCGACTGATCGCCGCTCGGACTGTTCTGCGAACTGCCGGAGCCGATCTCACCAGTGGCATAGATCACTGCAATGCGTTCGCCTTTGTTCAGACCAAGCGATTCCGGCGACACGTCGCGATACTCATGAGCGCGCACCGCGATCAACGGATCGGACTCTTTCTGGCCCAATTGTTTCTTAAGCATGTTCTCGAGCTGGTCGCGGTACATCGCATCGTCGATCAGACCTGCGTTCTTGGCCTGTTCGGCGTTGTACGGCGCGTTGTCGATCAACGTACGCACTTCGTCAGGCGTTTTACGACGCGCCTGCGCGATCGTGTTGATGTAACGTTGGTAAAGATCTTCGATGAACTCGTTGATGAATTCCCGATGGGCCTCAGTCATCTCCTTTTCCTTGAACATGTTGGCCGCGGTTTTGTACTTGCCGATCTGGTAGATGTCGGGATAGATGCCCAGCTTGTCGAGCGACCCGCGGAAGAACATTACGTCGGCCGCGAGCCCATTGATGAACAACTCGCCCGGCGGAGGCACGATGATCTTGTCCGCAGCGGTAGCGATGTAATACTCCTTGTTCAAGCCAAACTCGATGTAGGCGTAAACCTGTTTGCCGGACGAACGGAAATCGGTGATCGCGTCGCGAATCTCATCAGCCTTGCCCCAGCCCACGGCTGACATGTTGACGTCGAGCAGGATCGCTTTGATCCGTTTGTCGACCTTCGCTTTTTTGAATTGCATCACCAATCCGGTGAGCGACTGGTCTGGTCCACCGAAAAACTTCTTGAATGGATCGTCGGGGCTGTAGTCTGGCAATGTTCCGGCGACACGCAGCACGAGCACGCTGTTGTCGCGGATGGGTGGTTCGGCCTTGTAAAAGAGCGCCATCCAGATAAGGAGCGCGCCAATCGCCGTCACAAAGATCAGCGCCGCGAAAATGCCACCAAATATAAAAACTGCTTTACGTGTTCCTGACATTGCCATGATTGTAAATTCCTCAAGAATTAGGAGGTTTTAGTCCAATAGTGAGTACGCGAGAGCGAAGGAAAAGGTTTGAAATCGTGAAAATTTCGAATTTCGAATTTCGAATTTCGAAATTCTAGCTCTTAACAATCCAACCACCGCCAACCACTTCATCGCCTCGGTAAAAAACAGTCGCCTGTCCGGGCGTGATTGCGCGTTGCGGTTCGTCGAAAACTACACGGGCGCGGTTGTTCGGGAGCGGAGTTATGACAGCCGGTGCTGCGGTGTGCCGGTAGCGAACGCGGACTTCGGCGTGCACCGGTTCCTGCGGATCATCGTAAGCGATCCAGTTGACACCCGCCGCCGTGAACTCGTTGCTCAACAGTTCTTCCGACGACCCGACCGTCACGCGGTTTCGATTTGCGTCGATGGAAATGACATACAGCGGACGTTCGTCGGCAATGCCGATGCCGCGACGCTGTCCGATCGTGTAACGATGAATCCCTTCATGCTTCCCGATGACGCGGCCGTTGCTGTCGACGATCTCTCCTGCGCCGGGTAAACGATCGCTCGCATTCTCCGCTTCGAGATACCGATCGATGAAGCCGGCATAGTCTCCATCAGGCACGAAACAGATCTCCTGCGACTCTTTCTTCTCCGCAACGCCGCCCAGATGATGCTGTCGCGCAGCGTCGCGTGCCTGCGGTTTCGACATCTCGCCGAGCGGAAACATCGCACGCGACAACTGCGCCTGCGTCAGTTCCCAAAGAAAGTATGACTGGTCTTTTTCCAGATGCCGGCCACGCAGCAAACGATACCGGTTCGTCGCAGAGTCAAAGTCAACGCGCGCATAATGCCCAGTGGCAACTCGTCGCATCCCAAACTCGCTGCCAGTCGATCGAGCGACGCAAACTTCAACCGGCTGTTGCAGCCAACGCACGGAATCGGCGTCTCGCCGCTGAGATAACTCGTCACGAACGGCGCGACCACGTCACGCTCGAAATCACGCTCGAGATTCAACACGTAAAACGGAAACCCAAGCTCTTCCGCAACGCGACGCGCGTCGTACACGTCGTCCAACGAACAGCAACGCGACGGCAGCGGATCGCCGTTTTCATCGACGTTGATGCCACGCCGCTGGTCCCACAACTGCATCGTGAAACCGACCAGCTCGTGACCCTGTTCTTTTAGAATCGCCGCGGCGGCTGAAGAATCCACGCCGCCACTCATTGCAACTGCTATTTTCATCAAATCCTTCTTCTCACTGGTCTCACGCAGTGAGCTTTCTTAATGTTAAGATGCCAAACAAATGGCTGAAAGCGCAATCCAGGACTATCGCGTCTCCACCGAGCCTTATTATCTGCCCGTCGCCCGCGAGATCGAACTCTTCGGAGCTGCTCATTCCGCGCGGTTGCCCGTGATTTTGAAGGGCCCGACGGGCTGCGGAAAAACCCGTTTTGTCGAACACATGGCGTGGCGGCTCGAGCGTCCCCTCATCACTGTCGCCTGTCACGAAGATCTGTCGTCAACTGATCTGGTGGGACGTTTCCTGCTCGAAGGGGAAGAGACGATCTGGCACGATGGACCACTGACTTCCGCCGTCCGCAATGGCGCGATCTGTTATCTCGACGAAGTTGTCGAAGCGCGCAAGGACACAGTCGTCATCATTCACCCGTTGACCGATCATCGTCGCCGTCTGCCAATCGAAAAACGCGGCACGATTCTCGAAGCGCCGGCGGATTTCATGCTCGTCGTTTCTTACAATCCCGGTTATCAGTCGATCCTGAAAGACCTGAAGCAGTCGACTCGCCAACGGTTCGTGGCGATCGAGTTTGACTATCCACCACCGGAAATGGAAGCGGAGATCGTGGCACGCGAAGGCGGTGTCGACGAAGGCACCGCGCGCGATCTGGTTCTAATCGGACAGAAGGTCCGGAACCTGCGTGGCCATGGTCTGGAAGAAGGCGTTTCTACTCGACTCCTGATCTACGCCGCTCAACTCATTGCACTCGGCATCCCACCAGTCGATGCTGCTGAAGTCGCGATGTGCTCGCCGATAACTGACGATCGTGAGTTGCAACGCAGCATTCGCGAAATAATCACGACTGTCATCTAAGCTGTTGGAGACCTACCGGACACAGATTATCGAGACCACCACAGCGATCGCCGGAATCTCGCTCCGGGCCGCGCTCGAGTTTTTGCGAGCAGCGCCCGCGGCAGCGCAGGTGCTCGAACCGGCGGAACTGCGATCGTGGGGTGAGATGGGCCGGCGGCTCGCGATGAGCGACTACGAATCGGCGGCTTCGTTCTTTGCGGCCGGCGTCGCACCGCTCCGAGATGTTCCGGAGGAGTTGCTGCCGGGGATCTTTGCGTTGTGCACGCGCCAGATGGTCCTCTCGACTTCCGTTGCCAGGGAAACTTTTCAAACATTGCCCGCGATCATCACGCAGATCGACGACGTCAATACGTCGCGCGCAGTTCTCGACATCGCGAACGAGATCGCGCGACGTTCTGCAAAGCACAGTACGGAGTTCATCAACGCTGCCGTGGTTGTGTCACGTGCTCTGCGTGATTTCGAGAGCTCGGACGTGAGCGAAGCTGCGCTCGCACTAGCGGCGTCGTTTGCGGCGCGCGCCGGTGGAATCGCTGCTGATGCGTGGTCGTCGTTTCCAGCGGCGTTGAGCGAACTGTCTCCGGCGAATGCGACGCGGTTACTCACGCGGACTAACGATTTTCTCGAACGCGGAGGAGGCGCGGCGCTCCAGGTGTTGCTGTCGGGTGGCGAGATACTGCGGCGCGCGCCGGAGATTTTCAACGATTGGATCGATCTATTGTGGGTTGTCGCAGCGCATGGCAATGCGAGTCTGGTGGCGTTTGTGAGGAGCAGTCCGCGGTTTCTAAAGCTGTTGACTGAGAGCGCCGTGCGCAGCGAGGCGGTTGGGCTGTCGCGACGAGTGCTGGCGCTCACGAAAGAGATCGCAGCGGTCGATGGAGAGTCGGCGCTGGCGTGTTTCCGGTCCAGTTCGCGGGCACTGAGGAATGTTTCGATCGAGCAGTTTGAGGCTTGGGCGCGTCGCGGGTTGTCGTCCGGGCGGTCCGGATCCGATGCACGCGCGAGGCGGAGTTATTTTTCCCTCGAAACGCGTGGCAGTTATGAAGCGTTGCACAGTGGGAGTGCGGGTCTGCCGCTCGACTCGATTCAGCATCTGCTGCGTTTATATGTGGAAGCATTAACGGGACGTGAGGTCGAGGTCGCGCCGCTGGCTGCCGTGCCGGATGAGGCGCGTATCGGCGATGGTCGGACGATCCATTTGCCGTCAGTAGTGAATGAATTTGGCGACGACGACCTCGATTTCAGGCTTTACAAAGTGTTGGCAGCACACGCGGCAGGGCAGATTGAGTTTGGTACTTATGACCGCGGTGGCGTGATCGGTGCGGCTCACGACGCTATCCGTGCGGCTTACGATCCGGATGTGCGAGACGCTTTTGCGACACCGGACGAAATGCTGGTTGAACAGGAGCAACGACCCTCGTACACCGACGACACCGACGACACCGATTACCGCGAAGTCTTAAAATTGTTTCCGTTGCCACAACTCGCGCGCCGCATCTTCGGTACGCTTGAAAACGGACGCATCGATCGCCGCTTACGACACGCCTATCGTGGTCTTCGTCGTGACCTCGATCTCATACGCGACCGTCTCAGCGGACGGCGACCAAACGTTCTCGACCTGCCTGCCCTGCTTGTCCCATTTGAGTTGTTATTCCAGGTGACCTTGCTCGGCGGTGCACGCGACGATGCGCGCCAGTACTACGGCCAGATCGTTTCGGAGTTGGAAATCATCGTCGGCGACTATCTTGGAAACGCCAACGCAACCGTCGCCGATACGCTCGTCGCCACCGGCCGTGTCTACGATCTGTTTCAGTCAGTGGTCCCGGCAGACGATTCGGTGCAACAAGTTGAAGTGCCGGAAGATCAAATCGAAAAGGAAGAAGATTCGGCGGCGACCGAACGCTGAAGCAGCAACGAGCGCAATCGATGCCTCAGCGTCGCGACGCGCGCGAACTGTTCAATGCCTGGAACGATCCGTCGCCGGAGGGCGAGCCTGATGAACTTTCGGGCGCCGAAGCATGGTCGGAATCGGAGACGCCGGAGCAAGTGCTCTCCGAGGGCGAGGTTGCTTACAACTACGACGAATGGGACCGCGAGTTGACGGACCACCGGCTCGGTTGGTGCCGCGTGATCGAGAAGCGTGTGAAGCAGGGCGACCGCGCGTTTGTGGAAGAGACTCGCGAACGGCACAAAGGTGTGATCTCCTCGATCCGTTACCAGTTTCAACTGATGAAGCCAGAGAACCTGACGCGCGTCGCGAATGAAGTCGATGGCGAGGAGTTTGATCTGAATGCAGTGATCGATTACGTGATCGATCGTCGCGCTGATGGACACCAGTCGGAACGGATCTACACAAAACGTTTGCGGCGGCGACGTGATGTTGCGGTGTCGTTCCTGTTGGACCAGTCGTCGTCGACCGCACGGACGATCGGACGGCATCCATTGCAGCCCTACACACGTCCCGGCCGGCGCATCATCGAGATCGAGAAGGAAGGTCTTGTCCTGATGAGCGAAGCGCTCGAAGCCGTTGGCGACGTTTACTCGATCAACGGGTTCACCTCCGAAGGGCGGCGAAATGTGAAGTTCTATGTCGTCAAAGACTTCGACGAGAAGTACAACGATGAAGTTAAGGGACGCATCGGCGGGATAAACTACCAAAACAATACGCGGCTCGGGGCCGCTATACGTCACGCGACCGCGCGGCTCGCCAAACAGGACGCGCGGACACGTTTGTTGATTGTGCTTTCAGACGGGCGGCCCTACGACCATGATTACGGCGATGCGCGTTACGCGCGCGAAGACACGCGTGAGGCGTTGCGGCAGGCTAAGACTGAAGGCATTACGCCGTTCTGCATAACGATCGATCGTGAATCAGAGGCGGAGTTGCGCGATCTTTATGGCGAGATTGGTTACACGATCATCGATGATGTGTTGTCGTTGCCGGAAAGACTGCCTGGTATTTATCGTCGTCTCACGACTTAACACCCCAGCCACCGCCACCCGGAGTCTCGATGCGAATGCGATCGCCGGCTTTCAATTCGTGAGAACCTTTCGCCGCGATTGTTTGACCGTTGACCGTGTTTGCTCCGGATGCGCCTTCGGCACCGCCGTACAAACCATACGGCCCACGCTTGCGTCGATCGGCAAGTAGCGACATGCGCGCGGGCACAGTGGTTTCGATCTCGCGCACAACGCCGTCGCCGCCACACTGTTTGCCTTCACCGCCGGAACCGCGCCGCAATCGATACTCACGCACGCGCAATGGATACGCATATTCAAGCGCCTCAGCAGGCGTGTTCAAACTGTTCGTCATGTGCGTGTGCACCCCGCTCATGCCATCGAGCGACGGCCGCGCGCCCATGCCGCCGGCAACGGTTTCGTAGTACGAAAATTCCTGGCCCTGCCCCCTGCGGGTGTCGATGCCGCCGATCGTGAGATTGTTCATCGTTCCCTGGCTCGCCGCAGGAATCCGATCAGGCAACGCCTGCGAAAGCGCTCTGAAAACCGTGTCGACAATGCGTTGAGACGTTTCGACATTACCGCCGGCGACGGACGCAGGCGGATTCGCATTGACGACAGTTCCGCGGGGCGCTATCACTTCAATCGGTTGCATCAAACCCGCGCTCGCCGGAACTTCGCCTCCAACCAGACAACGAAACACATACGAAACAGCGGAAACCGTGATCGCATCAACCGCGTTAATTGCACCTTTCACCTGCGGAGCGCTGCCGGTGAAATCGACTATCGCTCGCTCGCCTCGAATTGTTATTCGCACGCGAATCGAAACAGGACCGTCGTCGATTCCATCGTCGTCGAGGGCATCTTCCGCTTCATAAACACCATCGGGGATCGACGCGATCGTGTGTCGCATCAGCCGCGCAGAGTAGTCGATCAATTGCGCGGCGTACTCGGTCGCTTCACGTTCACCGCGCCGCTCGACAATCTCCAGGAGCCGCGTCGTACCGGTCTTCAACGAACCGATCTGCGCGTCGAAATCGCCGCGACGCTCGACGTTTCCACGAACATTCGCCAGCAGCAGTCGCATCGTGTCGCTATCGACCACGCCGCTTCGCACGATTCGAATTGGCGGGATGCGAATGCCCTCGCCGTAAATATCGGTCGCGAGTCCCATCGATCCCGGCGTCGCGCCTCCGATGTCCGCATGATGCGCGCGATTCGCGACGTAAAAGAGTAGACGCGGGGAAGGGGTGACGGGGAGACGCGGGGAGGAGGGACGCGGCGACACGGAGAAGTTTCCCCGCGTCACCGTGTCTCCCTTTCCCCGCGTCACCGTGTCTCCCCTTCCCCGCATCCCCGCATCCCCCCTTCCCCGCGTCCCCGCACTCCCCCCTTCCCCGCGTCTTGTGAATGAAGACTCCACTCACCAGTGTGACGTCCGGCAGGTGCGTCCCGCCCGCAAACGGATCGTTCACCGCAACAACATCGCCCGGAGCGAAATCAATCTCCACGAGGGCAGCCGCGACCGCCATCGGCATCGATCCGAGATGCACCGGCATGTGATCACCCTGCGCAATCACGCGACCTTGTGCATCGAAAACTGCGCACGAGTAATCGCGACGCTCTTTGATGTTTGGTGAAAACGCGGTGCGTCGCAGCGCGATGCCCATCTCTTCCGCCACCGAAGTAAAGAGCGCGCGATAGATTTCCAGCGTCGTTGGATCGAATTTGGTCTTCATAACGAAATCAAAATATTGCCAAACTGGTCCACCTTCGCGGTTACATCCGCGGGGATCAGCGTTGTAGCTGAATACTCGGTCACGATGCACGGCGTGCGCAATTTCACCCCACCGTCAAGCGCGTCGCGTTTGTAAACACCAACACTTGTTTTGCGGCCGCCGAGATAGAAGTTTGTGATGTTGTTTGGTTTGGCAACACCTTTTTTTACACGGATTTTTCTCATCAACAATCTGTCGACGAGGCCGATCGATCTCAGCCGCGCGCTGACGATTTCGATTTCACTCTGCTCCTGCGCGTAGCCGTACCGCTCACGATGCGCACGATGAAAAGCGACAGCGATGTTCCCGTTTGTCTTAGTGATTAGCAACTCAAACGATTGTCCACGATAGCGCATCGCGAGCGCGCGTTCGTGACGTTGTTTCGACACCGGAAAACCTTCACGACGCAATACGGCAGCAGCCTCGCGTTCCATTTGCCGAAAGACCTGCGGCAGCTTAGCTAGATCTTTCGCATTGTGACCAAACATGACCGTGCGGCTCTGGTCCTTCACCACGTCGGCGACCAACACACCAACCGCCGACAGCGCACCGGGGGCAATTGGCATGATGATCGTCGGGATTCGCAGCGCGCGCGCTAGCTCGACGGCATGCAACCCACCCGCGCCACCAAACGGCAGCAAGGCAAACTGTCGCGGATCATGACCACGTTCCACGGAAATATGTCGCAGCGCGCGCTCCATGTTTGTGTTGGCAACCGACACGACGCCTTCCGCAGCCGCAATCACACTGACTCGTTTGCCTGTCACGCGACTCAGATCTTCCGCCAATTGGCCCAACGCCGCGCGCGCTCGCGCCTCGTCTAACTTGAACTCGCCGCCCAACAACCCTGCCCCACCGAAGTGGCCCAACACGACGTGCGCGTCGGTCACGGTCGGCAACGTCGATCGTCCATAACACGCTGGTCCGGGATCCGCACCCGCCGACTCCGGTCCAACACGCAACGAACCACCTTCATCAACTCGTGCAATCGATCCTCCACCCGCGCCGACGGTATGAATGTCCATCACCGAAACCGCGACCGGCAGCCCCGCTACGACCGCCTCGTTCGTCGTTCGGATCGCGCCGCTGTCACACAAAGCAACGTCAGTCGATGTGCCACCCATGTCGAACGTGATTACGTTTTTGATTCCCGCGGACCGGGCGGCGCGCAAAGCACCGACGACACCGCCCGATGGACCTGACAGGATCGTTCGCACCGGCTCCTCGGCTGCAACTTCAGCCGAGATACTGCCACCGGACGACTGCATCACTCGCAGATTCGCAGTCTCATCTTTCAGCCGTTTCAAATAACGCCCCATCAACGGTTGTAAATAAGCATTGATGACAACTGTCGACGTGCGTTCATACTCGCGATACTCCGGAAGTATTCGACTCGAGATCGACAAAGGCACACCAAGTGACGCCAGCGACGAGGCAATCCGTTCCTCGTGCTCCGGATGCAGAAAGGAAAACAGCAGCGAGATCGCTACAGACTCAACGCCCGCCTGCTTCAACGTTTCAACCAGATCCGGCAATTCGCTGTCGTCCAGCGCTTCCAGAACCTCGCCTGAAGCGACAACTCGCTCCCCCACGCCGAACCGCAATTCATCATCGACGAGCGGCGGCGGTTTGATCGCGTTGAGGTTGTAAAGCTCCGGTCGTGCCTGACGCCCAATCACCAGCACGTCTTCAAACCCGCGTGTCGTGATTAACGCCATGCGCGCACCGCGCCGTTGCAGCAAAGTGTTCGTACCGACAGTCGTGCCGTGCACCACATCAACCGCGGCGCCGATTCGCGCTAGTCCGTCTCGAATTGCAAGCGAAGGATCTTCCGGTGTGGAGGGAAGTTTGAAGAGTTGAACCTGACCGTCTTTTACAAAGACGAAATCTGTAAATGTGCCGCCTGTATCAACGCCTACGCGCAGGCGGGAACTTTGAGCTTTGTGCTTTGTGCTTTGTGCTTTGTTTTTCGTGTTCGCCATCTAATGGTCAAGAAGACCCGTTCGAAGTACAAAGAACAAAGCACAAAGTACAGCTAACCAATAGTGACCCAGCATCCACTTTCGTTCGACTCGCGAATGGCATCCAGTACCACCTGTACGCGATGACCATCTTCAAACGTCGCGGCGTCTTTGACCGTCGTCTTCCCAAACTGCATCGCGTCGCAAATTGCCACTGCAAACGCCGTGAAGCCGCGCGACCAACTGCTTTCGCGCATACCCTGAGCCATGTGGTCCTGGTCCACCTGCACTGGACGCCAAACACCGGAGCCGGTCGGCGAGCGCCAGAGTTCCCCTGTCTCCTCGACCATCAACGCGCCCTTGGTGCCGTAAATTTCGAGCCGGTTTTCATACTTCCCTGATTCGACGACTGAAAGCGATGCCGAACCAGTTGCATCCTGCGTCAGTTGACCATCAGCGAAACGAAACATGAGTTTTGCTTCATCGTCCGTCGTAACAGGGCGGGCTTCACCGGAAGCTTTATCAATTCGTTGTTTGATGTGTGTCGACAACAAACCGAGAGTCTTGCTGATCTCCGTGTCGAGCATCCAGCGAAAGGAGTCGATCACGTGCGATCCGATCGCGCCGAGCGTGCCGCCACCCATCTGCGCATCAGACCACCAGTCCCACGGACGATCGGGCAGGGCGCGATAATCGGATCGAAACACATAATTGCAATGACGCACGGCGCCGATGGCGCCCGTTTGCAACATGCCGCGCATCGTGCGGCGACTGTTCAGGAAACGAAGTTCGTGATCGATCAGCGCAAGCACGCCGGCCGCCTTTGCTTTTTCAACCATGCGCGCCGACTGGTCTGCGTTCAACGCCATCGGCTTCTCGCACAGCACAGCTTTGCCTTGCTCGAGCGCAGCCAGGGTGATCTCCACGTGCGTTGCGGGAGGTGTGACGATGCTGACGAGGTCTACGTCGTTGCGTTGGACCAGCTCCTGCCAGTCATCGGCAACCTGTTCGATGCCAAACTCTTTCGCGACCGCTTCGGCGCGTTCGCGACGACCACTGGCGATGGCGACGATTTTCGCCCCCATGCAGTCGCGGAAACCTGGGATCTGAGTTGTCCGCGCAAATCCTGTACCGACGATACCGATTCCAACCGGCGCCTTCTTCATGGCGCCTACTTTACAAAATTCCGGGGTCTAGAAGAAATACGGATTTTTGCCTCAGCTATCGCGGCCGGCGAGTTTGGCGACCATCGTCACCAATTGGCTGGCGCCGATCGGTTTTGCGATGTGCATCTGGTAGCCCGCTGCCAACGCCTGCATTCGATCTTCATCGCGCGCGTAGGCAGTCAACGCTGCTGCCGGTGTTTCGCCACCTTTCTCTCGTGGCAGCGATCTTACCTTGCCGATAAAGCTGTAGCCGTCTTCTTCCGGCATCGCGATGTCACTCAAAATCACGTCGGGCCGCCAATCCGCCATCTTGGTCAACGCGTCACTGGCTGAGATACAAGCCTTCACTTCTGCTCCGGAACGGCCAATTACCGTGCTGATAATCTCGCGCGCTTCCGCTTCGTCGTCGACCAGTAACACTCGCAATCCGTCGAGTGATCGTAACTCCGATACATGAAACTCGCAGGCTTTGCGCAACGGCGACGGCGCGGTCCGTTAACAACGGAAACGTCGCAGTAAAAGTTGCGCCTTTGCCGACGCCGTCGCTTTCAGCGGAAACAGTGCCACCGTGAAGCTCGACGAGGTGACGAACAATCGCGAGCCCAAGCCCTAACCCGCCAAAAGTCCGCGTCGTCGAACTATCAGCCTGGCGGAAGCGATCGAACACGCGCGGCAGAAACTCCGGATCGATTCCCTGACCAGTGTCCTGGACCGTTACCTTCGCATGCGATCGCTCTTGCTCGATCCGAATCGTGATCTTGCCGCCTTGCGGCGTGAACTTGACCGCGTTCGATAACAGGTTCCAGATGATTTGATGCAAGCGTCCTGAATCGGCGGAGATTGCACCCAAACCCGGCGCGGCCAAATAGTCGAGCCTAATGCCCTTCGCGTCAGCAGCCGGTCGCACGACGTTGATCGCGGCGCGCACCACCGAAGCGATGTCCAATGGCCGGACGTCGAGGTTCAGTTTTCCTGAAACGATGCGGGAAACGTCGAGCAGATCGTCGATAAGCTGGGCCTGCACGCGCGCGTTGCGATCGATCGCGTCGAGTCCCTGGCTCAAGACCTTCTCGTCGCGCCTGGCTTCACGAAGCACGCTGGACCATCCGAGCAGCGACGTCAACGGCGTCCGCAACTCATGCGACAGCGTCGCAAGAAACTCGTCTTTTATCCGATTCGCCGCTTCTGCTTCGGAGCGCGCCCGTTCAGCATGCAGGAGTAACTGCCCGCGTGCTTCTTCCGAACGCTGTAACTCACTGATGTACCGCGAGAGTTCTTCGACGTGCAGTCGCGCGGCTTCTGTTTGGGCAATCGAGGCCTCAATGTTCTTGAGATAGGTTTGATACGTGAAACAGATAATGAGAATGATCGGCGCCGTGGCAAACACCGCGTAAAAGTTATGGCGCGCGATCAGGATGGCAATAATGCCCGCCGCGGACGCACCGGCAAAATAGGTAATTGAGGTCCAGAGATAATACGTGCGCCACGTATTCCAAATGGATTCCTTAATCTTGGGAGCCTTCTCGATCGAGATCAGAACCGTGTTGGCGAAGTACTGCGCAAATCCCATCACACAGATCGCGTAAAAAAACTTTTGTGAGAAGTCCCTAGAAGCGAGAGCAGCGGGTGGACCAAAGATGAAGTACAAAACTGTCGACGTAAAAAATGTGCTGGTGGCGAGAATCGCAGAGTTTAAGAGGATAAATCGTGGCTTTTTGCTGATCCCCATCAGCGTCACGGCGATGCCTTCCAGTGCAGACAGCCAAATCGCCGCAGCGCCGCCAAACATCAGCATTCCGAGGAAAATAAACGTGTCGGCAACCGTAATGCGACCACTGACACGGGGAATCTTGATCGCAATGAGCGAACTCGCTACCACCATCAAGCAGAGAAAGACAAAACGCCCGTCCAGCTTGTCGTACGGCAGGTAATAGATCGAGACGAGTGCGATCGCTACGCCCGTAGTCACGAGCGACCACATATAAATCTGGCCAAAGTGAGGTCGATTCACATTTACTTCTACTGCGCTCATGGTCTTTATCTCCAGAACCGCAGAATGGGCTGATTACACAGATCCGGAAGACCTGTGTAATCCGTCTATCAGTTGGTGGATCAGTCTAATAGTCCAATGGAAAGTCAGTTCCCACTGTCTGACGCCGCTGACATGCAGGACCCGCTGTCACCGTTAAGCATCGCTGATTGCGCAGTCGCAACAACCTCGCCCGTGACGACGCCTTCCCCGGTGACAACGCCTTCTCCGGTGACGACACCGTCCCCGGCCACTACACCCTCAGGTAAGAGATTCTGAAAAAGCAGATTTACAGCAAGAAAGGCTGCGCCTTCTCCTGTTACTACACCATAACTGGTAAGAATATGCTCGCCCGTTACTACACCGTTCGAGAAGTAAGACGGATCGAGCATCAACGTGCCCTCGCCCGTGACCACGCCACTGCCGAGTAGACTACCAAGAGCGTAACTAAGTTGATACTTGGTGATGAGATCAACTCCGGTCGCATAGGTGTAATTGAGAACAATCCCGCGCGACCACGTGAACGTGTGGTTCCCGACCGTGGTTTCTGGCGCCGGCGCGGCCGCGGTAAGCAACGGCGAACCAAGACTCGTCGTGTTACTAAGATCCGTCCGTACCGAGCTGCGCCAACTGCACTGCGCCCGCTACGTTCAGTTGTCCTGCACCCTGTTCGAACATGTTGAAGCCCGCCAGAGGTTGCGCGGAGTACATCAACAACGCCTTCACGAGATTTGGCGTCAGGTGCGGATTCGCCTGAAGCATTAACGCCGCTGCTCCAGCGGCGACTGGCGTCGCCATCGAGCTGCCACTGAGATACATCATTTTCCGGTTCTCAGAGCCGCTAACGCCTGCGTCTAAAGAAGGGGTTTGCGTAACCAGGTAATTGCCGTCCGCCTGGGCATCGATCAGTTTGTTGCCGGGCGCGACCAGGTCAGGCTTGATGAGATTATCATAATGTTTGACGCCGTCTTCGTCCGTGCTGAAGCTTCGCGTGGGGCCGCGTGAGCTGTAAGACGTCACCGCGTCATCGCCGCGTTCGTCCGTGCCGAATGTATTCGACGCACCGACCGTGATCGCCGAGGGTTCGTTGCCCGGTGAGTGGATGCGGCCGTAGACCTTGTTTCCATCGCCGTCCTTGCCGTTGTTACCGGCTGCCGCGAACACAACAACGCCGGCGTCGACCAGGCGACGCACCGCGCGACAGATCGGATCATCACGGTACGAATCGATCGCGGGCATCCCAAGACTCATGTTCACCACACGAATGTTGTAAGCAACTCGATTCGTAGCAACCCAATCGAGCGCGCGCAACACGTGTCCGGTTGTGCCGAGCCCCTGCGAGTTCAACACACGCAAGTTGATCAGGTTTGCATTGGACGCGATACCGGTGAACTGACCATTTGCAATGCGCCCGTTACCAGCCGCAAGCGAAGCAACGTGAGTTCCGTGCCCGTAAGGATCGTCCGTGCGTCCTTCGTAAGTGAAGTCTTCGCTGTAAACGACGCGCACGCCATTCGATCCATTAAGGAACGAATCATGTCCGGTGTCGATACCGGAATCGAGTATGGCAATGCCAACACCGGACCCGTCGAGTGCGCTGTCGTTGTTTCCATTGTTACTGCTACTGCGAATCTGATCGGTTCCGGTCGTGCGCGTGACGTGGCCCATCGGCTGCACGGCTCGATTCAGCGAAACAAAAGAAACGTCTGCACGCTCGGCAAGAGCGACGGCGGCATTAACCGGCAACGTCGCAATGCGCACCTTGAAGTTTTTCAGTTTTCGGATATCGCTCGCGCCTGTTGTTTCAATGGCGGAATCGACCAGAAGTTCCGACTGACTGCCATACTGAATGACTACCCGAACAAACTCGGTGCCTTTGCCTTCAGCAACCTTCTGAAGAATGTCTTCGGAGATCTTCTTTCGCGGGCGGAGATCTTCGGTAGATCCCTGCAAGTTTACGACCTCCGAGTCTCCTAATGACTGAGCTCGACTTCTGATTTCAAATGAAAATGCGGAGAACAGAATCAGTAAGGCAAGAATGCTCCAGAATGTCGGGTAAGGATAACGCTTCATTAAGTACTCCAGGAATTGCGGGTGTAGTTGTCCTTTTCGGCTACAACGCCCAATAGGTCAAGTAATAGAGGAGCCGGGGCAATCCACGAACCTTTCGGGGAGCAGAAATTATGTCGGGGGAGCGCAGTCTAGCAGAAGATTAAAGATATTTAAACATGCAAAACTGTTGAAAATTGGTGTCGAAGAAGGGGGACCGGTGGCATTTTCCGTGGAAAACGCCCCCGATTTCGGTACGTTGGCGTACGGTGAGTGTGTTTAACGCCCGAATTTTTTGGCGCTACCTGGCGGGTGGAGGAGCACCGAGAAAGTCTTGGATCGCCGCGTTCTTCTGCAACGAAGCCGCGAACGTTTGGCGAAGCTTGTCCAATTCGGTCCGTTGCAAGTAGGCGATGATCTGCGACTTTACATCGGCAAAAGCGCCGCCATTCATCCTCGCTTTATTATCGTCATAAAACTTCTGCGCCTCTGCCTCGGTGATCTCGGAGCTTTCGCAGTCACTTCAGCGTCGAGCAGCGCTCGTGTCGTAACGTGCCGCTTCTGTGCCTCCTGCGCGAGCAGCACATCATTGACTTTGCGAGTGAGATCGCGGCGGCGTAGTTCATAGATCTGCGCCTGCACACTTGAGATAAGCGGTTGCAGCTTGTCTTCGATATCGCCGGAGGTGATTTGTTTACCGTTCACAACTGCAAAAACGCGTGCGCGATCGGCCGGCGTTGACGGCGGCGTTGCGGTCTCAACCAGCATCTTCACCTCGGCCGTGTTGCGGAGGCGTTCGGCAAACTGCTTTGCCAGCTCCTGACGTCGCTGGACCAGCAGGTGGGCGAGGATGCGTTCCTTTACCTGTTCGAACTCGGCTGACTTGTCGGTGTTCTGTGGAGACTGTTCGTTGAAGAACTTGCGCGCGTCCGCGTCGGTCGGCGCTTTGACTTTTGCAATGACTTCTTCTTCGAGGATCTTCGTTACGTCCACACCGCGTTTTTTCGCTTCTGCTTCGAGCAAAATAGTATTGATTTGCAGATCCAACTCGCGTTCGCGTGCTTCGACGACTTCGCGTTTGATTGCCTCGATGCGTGAGTTTGTGGCGACGTCGAGATCTTTCGCGGTGATCTTTACGCCGTTGACGACCGCAAGCACTTCCGGCAGCGGAGCGTCCTGGGCCACACTTACTGGAACCACGGATAATAACAATAGAAAGATTAGCTTGTTCATGTAAGTCTCCTTAATAAGCCTTGATCCAACCACTCGCGGTGGCGAATTGTTTTTCTGCAAGATCGATCGGGACGACATGCGCGCCCGCCGCACCAACCCTGCGGTTTGGTCCAAACGTGATGCGTGGCGTTGTGCCGGTGTCGTACTCGTAAAGACTCTCGAGCGTGGTGACGAGCTTCTCGCGGCTCACGTCTTTTCCGGCGCGCGTGAGTGCTTCAACAAAAATCTTGGCGGCGGCGAAGGCGGAAAGCTGCGCGGGGGTGTGCCGTGGAGCAAACTTGTATTTCTCGTGTAGGGCGCGAAACTCCGCCATTCCGGCGCTGCTGATGTCAGCAGGTACGGTCGGCAACGCGATGAACAGACGGTCTTTGAACGCGGCTCTCAATTCCTGTGGCGATTCTTGCGGCAGTTCTTTTCCAGACAGCACTCCGAGGAACAGAAAGTTCGGCGTCCAACCTGCGGCGGTCGCTTCGCTCAACAAAGCTGATTGTTCTCGCCCGCCGCCAAAAAAGAAAACGACTTCAGTGCCTTTGCTTTTCAACTCGTTAACAAGTCGGCGGGCGTCGATAGTCGCGGACGCGTAGTTTTGCTTCGTGACAGACGTCCATCCGATCGACTTCAACTGCCCTTCCGCTGCCGTCGCCGCGGCGACGCCAAGACTGTTATCGCCGTAAACGATCGCAGCCTGAGCTTTTCGGAACTCCGGTCGCGCGGCTGCGAAATTCACGAGCGACGCTGCCTGTTCGGCGACACCCGGAAGAAGATAGAAAAGGTATCTGTTAACGGGAGTCTCCGCGTGCGGCAGAAGTGTCGATGGTCCAATGAACGGAATCTCTTCCTGACGAGCGAACGCTGCGATCTGCACGTCAGCTCCGGCGCTCAACCCACCGATAAAAGCGAAGATCTGCTCTTTGCGAGTGAAGTCCTGGGCAGTTGTTGCGGTGGTGGCGCCCCCTGCACCGGCGTCGGCGACGCGCATTTCGATCTTGCGGCTGAAGATGCCGCCGCGGCTATTGACGTCGTCGAAGTAAGCATTGAAGACGTCTTTCATTGCCGCGCCCACGTCGGCGAAAGCTCCTTGCGACGGCACCACGAGTCCGACAGTCAAACTATTGTCCGTGAGCCCCGGATCGAGATCGGTCTCGATGCGCTTGAGATACCCGATCAGATCCGCCATGTCTTCGGCCGACAGGTTGTAACGCGGCATCGCGATCAGCAACGCGTTGTTGCTCGCATCGACGCCGTTTATGACGGCGCGAATAAAAGACGACTCGTTGAATGGGCGATGCGTGCGTCCAGTGGTGTGCGTGTGACCGTAAGGCTTGATCAAGTTGGACCAGGTGAGACTGCCCGCAGTTACGCCGCCTTCCGTCTTTCCTTCGCCGCGCATGCCGTGACAACCGCCGCAGGTCGCGGCAGCGGCTGGCACCTCGATCTCACCGACCCTCCCGGAGATTTCGCGTCCGGATGGACTGATCCCGCGCAGGTAGATCTGACGGCCACGCCGCTCGCTTGACGTCAGTTGCGCGTAAGCGGCGGAGCTTGCGAGGAGAACACCGATAAGAAGAAATCCGCGGATCTTCATTTGGACTTGGTAGCGTCGCCCTTGTCGTTCATCACTTCCTCGACGAGCTTGATCAACTCGTCAGCAGCGGCGAGTCCGAAAGCTTTCTTCCACAAACCCGTTGCTTCGTTGCCGATAATGATGATGGTCTTGTGCTGGTTCTTCTCTTCGACGTACTGGCCGAGCTTGTATAAGGCCACATCGATGTTTTCTTTCTTGCCTGTGAGAAACGACCAGCCTTTGCGAGCGTGAAACCGTTGCGCGTATTCCTTGAGCTTTGTGGGCGTGTCGGTTTCAGGATCGACGGTTAGGGAAACGAGGAAAACGTCTTTCCCGAGACGTTCCCCGAGCGCTTCCTGAATCCTCTCGAAGTTGCGGCTGATCGGCGGACACACATTCGTGCACGTCGTGAAGAGCACGTTGACGACAACTGTCTTGCCTTTCAACACATCGCTATAAAACTTCAACGTGCGTCCATCCTGATCCAGCAGCTCAACGTCGCTGAAATACTTCGCTGCCGGAGTTAGCGGTTCTTCCTTGTGATTTTGATGCTGGGCAGGAACGGCTACCACAGATACAAACCCAATCACCAAACACAAAATCAATTTCATTTCTCTTTCTCCGTGTTGGCTGCGTGCAGCATCATGTAAGGCAGTTCGCGATACTCGACCCGCTGCGACGGACTCTCGACGAACACGAGATATACGCCAGTCTCCGGCAGGTTGACTGAGATTTCATACGTTCCATCGCCGACAGAACGTGCGATCTGGCGCGTTTGCCACGTGCCCGGCGAGAGAAAGACCAGCACGCCAACGTCTTTCAATTCGCTGTTCGGCTTTTTCGTTTTGGTATCCAACAGTCGAAAGCGAATCTTTGCGTCTTCGCCTGGGCTAAACGAAACGCTCTTGTTTAAATACTCAATCTTCAGCGCGGTTTTCTTTTCGGGTGAAAGCAAAGGATTCACTGAAGCAACTGCTTCGAAGCAGTGGACGACGCGCGGCGAATCGAGCAGCAGCGAAACGTTGTAAATACCTTGTTTCGGGAATCGCGCAGTCGTCGAATAAACACCCAACGACTCTTCGCGCAGACTGCGATCGACTACTTTTACCGCGCGAGGAATGCGACGGTAGTTTTGGAAGTTGCCCATTGGCGCGGCCATGCCTTCCGAGTAGTAGTAGATCATCCTGTCAGCCGCATTCGCGAGCAGCATCGCACCTGGTTCCGGCGCGGCAACAAAAGCATCAGCGCTCGTCGAAAAAGCGGGCGACTTTCCGGGTGCGCTCTGTCCACCTGGAAACTTGATGACATCCAGCTGTCCACCGACAGTCGCGAGCCGAATCGCCGAAACTTGCTCGCTCCCAAGCGCACGCACGTAAGCAAACGTGTCAGAGAAGCCGATGTGGTCCGGACTATCGGCAATCGGTTGTTCATGGACCACGCGATTCGTCGATGCGTCGAAGATGTAGACGATCGAATCCTTCGGATTAGGCGCGAAACCCCAACGCCCTCCCGGCGCGAAACGAACACTCCTGATTCCCGGCTTCGCCGCAATAGTCGCGAGCAACTTGTGACTCGCGGCGTCGACGACAGCGACACTCCCATCGTTTTCGTTCGTCACATAAAGCGCCTTGCTCAACGGCGAAAAGTTGATCGACGACGCAAGCGCTCCGGTTTTCACATCTTTGACCTTCGCAAGCTTCGCAACGTTGATTACCGAAAGCGTCCCGCCATCGCCGTTGGTCACAAACGCAAACTTGTTATCACTCGCAAACGCGATCTCGTGATGACCGGCGCCCGTGGTGATCTGTTTCGCGACTTTCAAGGTCGCGGTATCGATCACGGTGACGCCTTTTTCATCCGCGACCCACAAGTACTTCTCATCCGGTTGCAACATGACGCGCTTCGGCTTCACACCCGTGGAAACGCTGGACACAACTTTCCACGTCGTCGTATCGACAACAGCCACCTGATTGATCAGCGGCATGCTCACGAACAACTTCGATCGGTTACCCGTCAACGCCCAGTCGTCACCCGGGCTCTTCAACATGACCATCGTGAGCAACTTGCTGCCGCCGAAACCAATCAGCGGATCGATAACTGAAATCGTCGCTTCTTCGTTAAGAGCAAGCAGGTAATAAGAATTGAGATCGACGTCAGGTCGCGAACGCATGCTGCCCTGAAGGTACGACTCGACTTTCGCGCGACACTGCGCCGGTGCGGGTGGTCCAGGTCGCTCGCGCTGCGCGACCCATGCTGCCGGCCGGATGCCGGACAGTGGTGTCTTCGTTGCAGTGTCCCGAATTCTGAAACGAAAGACAGCATCCTGTCCGGCCATCGGCGCGGTTGAATCGGATCGTGAAGCAGGAACGTCGATCGTAAATTCGATCTCGACGCCATCCTTCACAATCTTTTGCGGTTTGAGTTTTTCCTGCGCCCTCGCAGCCGTAAAGCTGAAGCCGAGGGCGCAGATAAGCAGGGTGGTTAACTGTGACAGTCGCATCTCGTGGTTCCCTTATTCAGGTTCGACAACGGGCGGATTAGTAACCGGACAAACAGCAGTTGGACTACAGTCCGGGCATGGCGGGCAGTTCCCCGGCGGAGGCGGACCTACGCGGAAGATGCCCCAAATGCCGCCATCGAATTGGAACGAGGCGAATGTGCGATACAGGTAATCGCCCGGCACCTTGAACAGGCTGCCCGCGCCGTGTTTCGGAACGAAATCAGCGTGGAAACCTGGTCCAACTCCCTGCCTTGAACCTTCCCAATTGGAAAGCGGATTATCAGCGATGCGCTGTGACCCATCCTGATAAGGTTCCTCTTCCCAAATGTGACCGTGCAGCATGTAATTGTCGTTGCGCGGATGGCCACCCGGGTGGAGCATACGAACGCGAAATTCTTCACCCGGCTCCGCAGTAAAGACTGGAGTGACCGGATCACCGCCGACCTGGAAGTTTGTCAGGACGTTGGTAAAGTCAAACTCGCGTGTCTTTTCGAGTGGCGTGTTGGGTGGGAACCCGATGCGTTTCCAAAGTGGTTCCGTGCGGTAGTTGACCGCCTTTTGGCCTGAGTCTTCGGCATCCTCTGCTTCAGCCAGGTTCGGTACCGCAACGCCGAACTCCGTGTCAGTCGTGGTGTTGAATCCCCTGAAGCGCATGTTGATATCGTTCTGGAAGATCGTCACGAATTCACGGAACACGGTGCCGTCACCTTTGGCGATATTGACCTGCGTGCGCGAGCCGAAATTGTCGTTCCAAAACGATCCTTTGGGCTCGATGATCAAACCACCGATTGCCGCCTTGTTCGAATGCTTGATCGGATCGGAAGACGAAAGGTTGCTGGCGCCAAACTCGATCGGCGTGGCAACACCGGTGTTGTTTGGTCCAGTCGAAACGTCGCCCGCGTACCATTGATAAGAAACGGTTTGACCCGGTGATGCGGTCGTAACTGGATTGAAACCGACGTTCATACCGTCGCTTCGTGTCACGTCGAAGAACACCATCTGTGGATGGAGTCCAACGTCGCCAGAGGGTTTCACCTGATTGGCATTGAACTTCTCGACGATCATCGGCAGGGTGTTGAAACCGTCGAGATCGAATTGCGGTCCGGTCGGCAGCTTGTTGGTGAGCGCGACTTCAATGCACTCACCCGCACTCGCGCGAAGGACCAGCGGCTCGATCAGCACGTGGGGCTTGATTACGCCCGTCGTCGGATCGAGATCATCCGAGCGGAAGAATAGGATCGCCGTAGGATCGTGTAGTTTGCCACCGTTGGCTTCTCGCGGGTTGTAAACCAGCGTTCCTCCCGGCAGCGCTTTCCTCGCGGTAGTTGCTGTTACTTTATACGTCCGCTTTGGCGCAACTTTCGGACAAACTCCGTCGAAGTCTCCCTGATTGCTGAAGTCTAGTGTGTTGCTCTTCGGGTTGTTGGGCAGTTCAAGCAAGTCAACTTTCTTCGTTGCGTAAACTCGCATCAATCCCCAGAGACCGTTCCACTGATCATCAACACCTTTACCAGGCTGATAGAGATAGTCTGCTGTCTTGCCATCCGGCTTGCGCGGCAGTTGGGGCACGATGAACTCGAAGTGCTCGGAAATGCCCATCATCTGGTTGTTGCGCCAGCCTGAATTGAGTTCCGAAGGCTCGAACCGCCACTTGATGCCGTTGACACCGAAGTTGTGACCTTCCTCATGCGCGCCTACCAGGATCCGAATCTGCACCGGATCGTTTTCGTAAGCCCTGAGCATCGGCGTGAATGGATCACCGGGTTGCACGTCGGCCGTAAGCGGCGGATAGAAGTTTGGCTGTATGTTGAAGCGCTGGTCTGCTCGCAGCACATTCGAACGATAGACGTGGGAGAGGTCACCCGCGAGTCCCGCAGCCTGTGTGTTTGTTCCGGGATTGCGGACGCGCAGTGCGACCGGCTCGTTACGATAGTTGACGCTCATAGTGCCCACGTCAGCGGCGGCGATGGCTTCGGGACACGGAGGAGCGAAGTTGCTAAACGGGCATTTATCCGCCGGCTCGAGTAGGAAAGGTAGACCCACCTCATTCTTGGCCGGTGGATTGATGGGCTTTTCACCGTCATGAGCGAGTTGGAAATCAGCGAACTCCAGCAGGAACTCGCGATAGCTCTTCGTTACATCGGTAGTGATGATGTCAGCGCGCCAGCTGGTTGGACCACCGTCAAACCGTGGCGTGATACCTGCGCCGCCGAAGAAAATACCCGTTTCCGGATGCCGCCACTTCGAACCCTGCGGCTCGATGACCAGACCGGCGTAAAGGCCCGTCTGCTGGTGCGTTGATGGACCAAAGTGGTCGTGTGTGAAGACGGTGCGCAACGTACGATCCACGCCGTTGTTGTTGAGCACGTTGTCGGCAAACCAGCGTTGAATAGTTGTTTGGGCTCCGAGCACGTTAAAGAACGGATGTAGCTTGGCTTTCGGACAAACTGTCGTGCCATCGCGCGCATCGCCAGAGTCGATACCCACGCAGCCATTGAACTTGCGAATCGCGCGGATGCGCTCGATCACTTCTTCCGGACTGAACGTTCCATCCTCGTAGTTGAATCCGTTTGACGCTCCATCTGATGCGAGCACGTCAAACTTCACGAGGTGTATGTGCTGGCCCATCGTGTCGGTCGGAGAGCGGACTTGAAAGTCGTCCTGGACATAAACACGCGGAACCAGATTAGTGTGGTGGAAGGTGATGCAGTCGTTGGTATTCGCGCGGAAGAAGAGTGGTTCGGGTGCGCGCGTGCCTTCGAGCGTCGGCTTGACGTCCGCCCACAGCGCCGAGATGCGCGACTGCTTGAAGTGCCAGGCTGCCTTGTTCAGTTTTATATCGAGCTGAATGTTGGCTCCTTTGTAAAGACGCGCGACTCCGAGGGCAGCACCGGTATCACTCACACACGGATCCGCGAACGGTGCACCGGCCACCGGCGGACGGCCATTGGTGATGAACGAAGCGGCCACACCTTCGGGAGTGAAAGTCGGATGAGTGCGCAACGCGTGGAAATCCATCGCCACTTTCTCAGTTGTTGTTCCAGTCTCCGGAAGAAACTGCGCCTGCGCCGAGACTAACGATTTATCAAAATCGAGACGGGCCTTTTCGAGGCTGAACTGCGCGAGATGTTCTTTGTGATGGACCGCTACGCCGCCCACGATGACGTGACGCGGAAGGCCGCCGTTATCGAGGACGTCGAGTGGCGGCGTCGGCGGACGATGACCCGCGACCCCCGGAATATAGAATGGGTATCCCTGGAAACTCGCCGTTGGCATTACTGGCATCGCGATCTTAGGGATCGGAACGAGTGCCGGAATTGGAGTTCCCGCCTGGATCTCTGCATCTGGTAACCTGCGCGAAGTCGCCAGCGGTCGACCCTCCGCATCGAGCTTAGTTCCCTCCTCGAACACATCGTGAACTCGGAACAGTTCCCACATGCCCATCGCAAAGTGGGGATAGAAGTGACAGTGGAAGATCGAGTCACCCACCGTCTTATTACGGTTACCGGCGCCGCCATGTGCGATCTCAGTCGGGAATGAGTAACTCGGTCCCAACGATTGACTATCCAGATAGGCTGAATTGTCGCTCTCCGGTGTGTGGAGCCACTGGTGCGCGTGCAAGTGGTGGATATGGTGCTCTTTTGGACCAGCATGCACGACGCGCATCTTTACGTTGTCGTTCAGGTACGCGTGATGGACGTTTGACGGATCGTCGGGAAAGAATGCTTTTGTCGCCTTGAAACCGGGAATCAGTTTTCCATTGGCGTCCGTGGTGTTCGCCGGCTTGTCGACAATCATCGCCGGATCGCCAACAGCCCACGCTGACAGGAAAAAATCTTCAAACAAACATTCGGTACACTTGGCCATCGGTCCCACGCCAAAACGATTGGCAATAATCTCGGCGCCGATGCCTCCAGTGCCGTAATTGATCGCGAACGCGTCGCGAACGCTGTGCAGCGTAAAGGCAAGGGGATTTGGTTCTTCGCCTGCCTCCTCGTCACTCTCTTCAAACTGTGGAAACGCCTGCACGGCTTTGATCTCGTCGTGATACACGACCGTAAATTCGCGGAACGGCTGATTGCGATCCGGTTCGACCGGATTCGGCCGATAAGTGCCGGCCGGGAAGTTTCCGCGACCTGGTCCGGTGATGATCGCGTTCAGATCCGAGTGCACGATGTTGAAATTGGCATCGAGCATTTTCAGGATCGGCGTGCCTGCCGGTCGCGTGCTGTTCACGGGGTAAACTGCGTCGTAGTTGAGAATCGGATGTCCGCCCGCTGTTTTTGCCGGAGTTCCGTCGGGGTTCTTCTTCTGCGCGAGTCGAAGGTCCGCTTCGGTGATCTGGCTGCGATACCATTCAGCGCCGCGCGGTTCGACGTTCACCGAACCAAACAATCCCATTGGCAACGAACCGCCATTACCTTCACCGCCTGTTGTGGCAGCGGTGCTGTAGAGCAAGTGGTTTCCCTCTTTTTCGGCGTAAAGGGTGTAGACGATCTCTTTCTCCGGCTCGATCACGCTGCTCGGATTGACGCCAACGTTTGAACCGTCGTCGAGAATGTCGTTTCTAAGTTGCATACCGACGACGTGGACCGATGCAGTTCGAGTGGCTGGCTGATTGTCGTCGGCGCGATTCGGGTCGAGCAGGTTTTGAAACTTTACCTGGATACAGTCGCCCATATTCATGCGCAGCACTATCGGGCGTGCGCGCTTGTATGGTTTAAGTCTTACGTTTCCCGGCGACAGTATTGTGCCCGACTTCGGCATCACGTCGCGTCGCAGGGCATAGATCATTCCCGCCGGATTTACGGCGCCCAGGCGGTTGTAAAAGAAAGGCTGATCGAAGGCCACAACGTCGGCCTTAACGATTCGTTCGCACTCCGGACCAATGACGATTCCGCCGCCGCCTGTTGTCTGGGCTTTTGTTCCCGCGGCACACAGCAACATCATTGATACGAAGATCGCGCACAGCGAAATAGTCTTCGCACACGTTTGCACACACTTCTCTGGTCTCATTGCGTCCCCCCGATTGAATTGTTTTCTTCTGTGAGTGGTTGAAGCGGAGTGTGCAAGAACTATTCCTGCAATCTAATTAGAAAAAAACTAACAGGGTGTTGCAACCAGTGTCACTATTTCGTCGGCTGTGTTTCACCATGCAACACTAATTCATTGCTACACGGATCTTCAGTGTTGCAAGGATCTAGCGATCGCAATCCGAAGCGGCGGAGTTTTCGATAGAGCGTTGGACGGTTGTAGTTGAGTATCTGTGCTGTCTTCTTAACGTTGCCGCCGGTACGTTCGAGCGTTTGTGCGATCGCTTCGCGCTCGATGTCGTCCTTAGTTAAGTAAGGCGGGATCACACACAGATAGTTTGACGCGCGTGTTTTGTGCAAATGCGCCGGCAAATCTTCGGGCATCAAGTAATCTCCGGTCGCAAAAAGCACTGCGTGTTCAATAACGCTTTCAAGCTCACGAACATTGCCTGGCCAACTGTAGCGCATCAATATCGAGAAGCTTGCCGGCGAAATACCTCGCATACGCTTCTTGTACTTGCGCGCTACGCGTTGCAGAAGTGTTTCGCTTAGCACCATTAGATCATCGAGTCGTTCGCGTAACGGCGGGATAATGATCAGCACCGTGCTTAGCCGAAAATACAGATCCTGACGCAACACTCCTTCGCGAATCATCTGTCCCGTCTCGCGATTTGTTGACGAGATCAAACGAAAATCAACCGCTATCTCACGCTCGTCGCCAAGCCGCCGAACTCTTCTCTCCTGCAACACACGCAGCAGTTTTGTCTGAAGATAAACCGGCATTTCAGCGATCTCGTCGAGCAACAACGTGCCACCCGCCGTCGCTTCAATGAGCCCGCGTCGATCGTGATCGGCGCCGGTGAACGCGCCCTTCCGATAACCAAACAGCTCCGACTCGATCAACGTCGCAGGAATTGCAGCACAGTTGATGCGAATGAAAGGACGTTGCGCACGCAGGCTCTGTTCGTGCAAAGCCGTCGCAATCATTTCTTTACCGGTGCCTGATTCGCCTTCGATTAACACCGATGCATCCGACGGAGCGGCCGTGCGAATCACTGTGCGAACATGTCGTAACTCCGTGTTGTTGCCGACGATACCGAAGTCTTCGGAGTCCTGCATCCGCGTACTCTTTCGCAATTTGTTTTCGGTTTTGATCGCCTTAAACTGCAAAGCGCGCTCCGCCAAAATCACCACCTTCTCGAATGAAAACGGCTTTTCCAGATAATAAAATGCGCCGAGTTTGATGGCTTCGATCGTCACGTCGAGCGAGCCATGCGCAGTCATGATGATTACTTCGGTTTCGGGCGCGACGTCTTTTATGTGTTCGAGAAGAGCGATACCGTCGCCGTCGGGCAGGCGCAGGTCGAGCACAACGAGGTCAAACCAACGTCGGGCGAGTAGCGTCTGTGCTTCAACAACGGTAGAGGCGATATTTACGTCATAGCCTTCATCGCTAAGTAATAAGTCTAAGGCGGAGGTAATAGACTCCTCATCATCAACCACAAGTATGCTGGCAGGCATGCGAATACCTCTTCCTGGTAACCGGCGGTGAGTGTGTCATCACGGGAGGTCATTCTGGGCTAACTGCGATGCCACGCATTAGATCGTCGGGATACTGCGGGGCGTCCCTTTGCAGGACGTAGCTGAGGCATAATGGGCGAGAAGTGATTCGAATCAGTGTAAAAGTTGATGAGATTTAATTGAAACGCAATATTCGGCGTAACACCTTCGTACAGAAATCCAAAGTTGGCGCCGGCGCATCTGACGTCTGTCCTATTTACGATCGATCTTTCCGGATATTTACACCGTTCAGCGCGTTTAAGGTAGACTGACTGGCCAGCGTCCGTAGCCTCAACTATAGGAGAAACCAATAAATGTTTTCCCCCCGCAATGCCCAGATCATTGCCGCACTTCTAACTCTTTCATTTCTGCTTGGAACACCTTGCGCCTCCGCCAACGCGCAAGAGGTGCCACCCCCGCCACCGGGATTAAATCCCACGGTTAAAACCGACAATCAAAAACCTGACTATTCCCAGGAAGCGGTCGTGATCGAACAGTTGACCACCGGCTACCGCTACGAACGCGACGGCACTGGACAACGCGATCTTACGATGCGCGTGAAAATCCAGAGCGACGCCGGCGTCGAGCGCTTCGGACAGCTCGTGTTTCCCTACACTTCGGCGAACGAAAAACTCGAAATGGACTACGTTCGCGTGCGTAAGGCCGACGGCAGTGTTGTTAACGCCACCACTTCCGACATTCAGGATCTATCGGCGCCACTTGCGCGCGAAGCTCCGATTTACACCGATCTGCGGCAGAAGCACATTACCGTTCCCGGTCTGCGCCCCGGCGATCAACTCGAGTTTCGACTGGTTTGGAACATTCACAGTCCCCTCGCGCAGAACCACTTCTGGGTCGAACATGATTTCATTACGCGGGGTCCGATCGTCCTCAACGACGTGTTGACGGTGAGCATTCCCGCCGCCAGCAAAGTCAAACTCAAAACAGAGGCTGGCTACGATGCCGCGATCAAGGAAGCGGACGGCCGTCGCATCTACACCTGGAAAACAGCCAAGCTGAAACGCGACGCCGACGAAGACGAAAAAGAGAAAGAGAAAGCCGAAGAAGACGAGGTGGAAGAAAAGGATCCGGATGAGATCCGTCCGCACGTGCAATTGACGACGTTCCAGAGTTGGGACGAAGTCGGTCAATGGTACGCCGCTCTGCAAAAAGATCGCGTCGTTTTCGACGAGAACATAAAGATCAAAGCTGAAGAGATTATTAAAGGACGCGCGACCGAGAAAGAGAAGATCACGGCGCTGTATGAGTACGTCGCCAAAAACTTTCGTTACGTAAGTCTCTCGCTGGGTCAGGGCCGTTATCAACCTCACGCCGCAACCGACGTGATGACTAACCAGTACGGCGACTGCAAAGACAAGCACACGTTGCTCGCTTCAATGCTCGCGGCAACCGGACGTCGCGCGTATCCAGTGTTGATAAACTCAGCGCGTAAACTCGACGTCGATATTCCCTCACCCGGCCAGTTCGATCACGTCATTACCGCGATTCCGATCGGTGAAGAAACACTGTGGGCTGACACGACCGCCGAAATCGCACCGGCTGGATTGTTGTCGCCGCGCCTGCGAAACAAGAAGGCGCTGATGGTGCCGATCTCCGGACCCGCTCGTCTTGAAACAACACCGGCGGACCCGCCGTTTCTTTCATCCGAACTCGTCACAATGGAAGGCACGGTTGATGACCTCGGCAAGGTGACCGCGCGCGGCCGCATGGTTCTGCATGGCGATTCAGAGATGTACATGCGTTACATGTTTCGCCGCACTCCGAAAAGTGATTGGAAGAGTTTGGGTTTCTATCTCGGCATGGCGGGAGGACTGGCGGGTGAAGTTACCGATATCAAGGCAACGGATCCTGCCAATCTCGAGAAACCATTTGAAGTCGAATTCAATGTTTCGCGAAAAGACTTCCTCGACTGGTCGAGTAAGAAACTGAAAGTGCCGCTACCTTTTCCGCCGTTCAGTCTTAACAACTTTTACGGTCGCACTAGCAAGAGCAAGAAACCACTCGAAATCGGTCCGCCGATCGACATCTCGTACAGTTTGAAACTCACGATTCCCGTGAAGTATCAAACCCGGCTCCCACTGCCGCTAAAAGTGACGCGCGATTACGGCGAGTACGCGGCCAATTACAAACTCGAAGGGCAGACGCTCATCGCCGAACGGACGCTGCGTATGCGCCACCGCGAATTGCCGGCGGAACGTCTTCAGGACTATCAGGCGTTTGTCGCGGCCGTGCGATCTGATGCGACACAAACGCTTTCGCTGGAAACCGAGATCGCCGGCACACCGGCGATTCCCGACTCAGTAAAGACCGAGGATCTGATTCAAGCCTCGCAAGCTGCGGTGCGAAACGGCAATTACCCGATCGCCGAACAACTGCTCAAACGCGTAATTGAAAAGGAGCCGAAGCACAAAACTGTCCGGCGCGATCTCGGTTTCGTGCTCGTGCAGCAACGCAAGTATGAAGAAGCGATTGCTGTGCTCCGCGAACAGACGAAGATCAATCCGTTTGAAGATTACGCTTACACCATGCTCGGCCGGGTTTACTGGTTCCAGCAGGACTACGCCAACGCCGAGGAATCTTTCCGCAAGCAACTTGAAGTGACGCCACTGGACCCCACAGCGCATTCGCAACTTGGCCAGATGCTCGTCGAATCGCGCAAGTATAAAGAAGCGGTCCCGGCGCTCGAGCGCGCGCTTTCGCTGGCGCCCGAACAGGAGATACTCCACGTCAGCATCGGCCGGGCTTATCTGGCTTTAGGAGAAGCGCCGAAAGCGATCGCCGCGTTTGAAGCGGCTCTCAAACTCTCGCGTACGCCGACGGTGCTGAATAACGTCGCTTACTACATGGCCGTCGAAGGCGCTCAACTTGAAAAAGCACAGCAGTACGCGGAGTCGGCAGTCACAACCGTCGCGGCGAGTTTGCGTAATCTCGAAACCGCAAGCCTGACACTCGATGATCTAAACAACGTCGCGTCGTTGGCGGCATACTGGGACACGCTTGGTTGGGTCTACTTCCAAAAGGGCGATCTGGATGCGGCCGAGAAGTACATCAAGGCTTCCTGGATCATTCAGCAGCACAGCGAGGTGGGCCATCACATGGGCGCGGTCGCCGAGAAACGCGGCAAGAAAGATGAAGCGATTCGCCTGTACGCACAGGGCGCCGTCGCAGATCGTTTGCGGCCGGAAGCCCGCGAGAGCTTGTTGAAGCTGATCAAGCCTGAAACGGTCGAGACGCTGTTGCGGACATGCAAAAGGCGAGATGCATGGATACCAAACGTTCAGGCTGGGCCAACTACTCCCTGACTTGAAAACGGCGGCTGAAGGTGAGTTCTACCTGCTGATTGCGCCGGATGCGAATCGCAATGCGCAGGTGATTGACGTGAAGTTCATCAAGGGAGATGAGCGTCTTAAACCACTCGCGTCGCAACTGAAGTCGATCAAGTATCGCGCTCGTGTTTCCCGACGCTACGCCCACGAAGATCGTTCGTCGCGGTGCGCTGCGATGCGAGGCGAAACCCGGTCCATGTGCCTTCACGATGGTTAGTCCGGATCTGATCGTATCGATCGACTGAGGAAACCATGATCAAACACACTGCTTATCTCGGTGAGCCGTCGTTCGTTGCGCTCGACAGCGAACTGCAGCAGAAGCGCGGCAAAACGGCAAGGTGATCTCGGCCAAGGCCGTCGATGGACATCCGGATCTACGCCAGGCTTCCGAGGACGCTGCGTTGCGCAGTGAGTTTACGCCGGTGAAACTGGCGGGCCAGCCAGTCAAAGTCACCGGTGTCATCATCTATAACTTCGTTGCCAGATGATCTCTGCTCTTCGGAGTGTCCGTCTTGCCCGGAATTTCTTGTGCCTGCTCGCCTGTAGTCTGCTTTATTAAAAACCATCGACGTTTCGTCTGAACCTCGAACGACCTCTGGCGAATCTCACATGTCTGTGGATTTCGGTCCTTCGCGTAGCCAAAGTGTTCGGACAGCCGCTAAACTAACTGCCCACAACATCCTATGGAGCCGATGGCGAAGCCCCTCATCAGCGTTGTTATGCCCGTGTATAACGCGCTGCCTTTTCTTGATGACTCCGTTAACAGCATCCTCACGCAAACGTTCAGCGATTTTGAGTTCGTGATCTTCGACGACGCCTCAACCGATGGCTCCGCCGAACGATTACGACATTGGGCAACTCGCGACAACCGAATCAAGCTGCACGAAAGCAAAACGCAACTGGGCCTGTCTGGCAGTTCGAACGCCGTAGTCACTCACGCGCGCGCTGCGATCCTCGCGCGCATGGACGCTGACGACATAGCGCATCCCGATCGACTCAGACGCCAGTGGCAAATCATCGAAACCCAACCTGACATTGCTGTCGTCGGCACACTCTGCATTGGCATCGACGCGAACGGCCGCGAAGTGCGTCCACGCGATCGTTGGCGACTGTTGCGCCGCTCCGGTTACATTCCTTTCCCTCACGGCTCGGCAATGTTTCGTCGCGAAGTGTTCGATCGAGTCGGCGGCTATGACGACACTCCCGGGGCCGAAGACCAAAAGCTGTTTTCAAAAATGGCCACTCAGGGTCGCGTGGTCACGCTGCCCGACGTTCTCTACAGCTATCGTTATCACACAAACAACGCAACACTCTTTAACGGACTTCGCGCCGTCGGCGAGGACCATTCCAGCAATGGCGAGTCGTTGGCTGCGTTCTACATGCTCGGCGCGATGCGATTGTGGGCCGGCGAGCCACCGAAATTGCTTGAGCCTTTGCTCGAGAAAAAGTCGATCAAATGGGACGTGAGGAGTTTGATGATCTTCACGTCAGCACTCTGGGGACACTTGAACCCATCGAGTTTGAAACTTTGCCTGCGCGGATCGATCAGGGTCCGTGATTTACTTGCCGGTACAATAGTGAAAGACGGGAAACCTTACGAATGGCGATCAGAATAGCTGTCGTCGGTATGGGTTGTCGCGGCCGTGATTGGGTACGCGAAGTTAAAGCTGCTGCACCGGCGTTTGAGTTAGTCGCGTGCGTTGACGTCGATGCGAACGCGTTGCAGCGTGTGTCTGCTGAGTTCAACGTTCCGGCGGCGCAGTGTTTCACTCGTGTCGAAGAGGCGTTTGAGTCGAGTGCGTGCGAGGCAGCGATCATCGCAACGCCTGCGGATACTCATGCGACAACGTGCGAAGCAGCGCTTGCGCGCAACCTTGCCGTACTGATCGAAAAACCGTTCACGATGCAACTAAGCGAGGCGACGAGGCTCGTTACGATCGCGGAGTCGAACAACACACCGTTGCTGGTCGCGCAGAACTATCGCTACCTGCGATCGTTTCGCAATGTTAAGCGGCTAATCAATGAAGGAGTGCTGGGCGACGTAGCGATGGTGGTCTGTCACTATTATCGTCCGTTTCATACGATGGCTGACTCGCTGGCGAAGCTCTCGCACAGTGTGCTTTGGGGCGTCAGCGTTCATCATCTTGACGCGCTGCGGTATGTGCTCGGAACGGAAGTGACAAACGTCGTCGCCGATTCTTTTACCGCGCCGTGGGGACGTTTTCCGCAAGGCGCGTCGATGCAGTTGATGCTCTCGATGGCGAATCAAACGCGCGTTTCTTACTCCGCAACTTACGAGTCGACGGGTCACACGCTCTTTGAAGGCGGTCAGGAGTTTTATGCGCGGTTCATCGGCGAGCGCGCGACACTGCATGTGTTTCATCGTTGGCTGATCCTTTGGGAAAACGGCAAACTGCCGCGCCTCGTGCGAAGAGGAAAGAGAAACAAAACAGAGGAAAGAATTCTACTCGAACAGTTTGAGCGTGCGGTGCGTCACGGAGAGGCGACGGAAGTGAGCGGCCGCGACAACTTGCAAACAGTCGCCGTGCTCGAGGCATGCGTGCGATCTGCGGCGGAAGGAAGATCGATTAATCCGCAGGAGCTGCTGCGTGAACAATAATGGTCCATCGGTGCTCGCGATCGGCATCGACGCTGCTGAGTCGACGCTGGTGCGGCAAATGATCGAGCAGGGGGAGCTTTCGTCGTTGCGATCATTGCTCGCCGCCGGCAAGTGGTTGGAAGTGCGGTCGCCGTCGACGATCGGCAGTGGTGCCGTGTGGCCCACCTTTTTGACCGGTGAAGAACCCGCGACGCACGGTATCTACAGTGAATGGAAGTGGCTGCCGGAAACGATGAGTCTCCGGCGATATGAAGGTCATCATTTAACTCCGTTCTGGAAGACGTGGATTGAACGTGGAGTTTCCGTTGGCGTTTTTGATGTTCCTTTCGCGCCGCCGATCGGAGTCACAAACGGATTTGAGGTATGCGAATGGTGGGCGCACGACTCAACCGCCGCTGGTTTACGGGCAAATCCCGAACCTGTTCGTTCGCTTGTGGCAGAAGCAACTGCGCATCCGCTGTCTGCAAATCGATTCTTCACCAGCACTCCGGAAAGTAAAAGCAACCTGAAGGAGTTGGCCGCGGCCTGCAGCGAAGGCGCCCGGTTGCGAGCTGCGCTGGTCCAACGTTTGATCAAACAAACTAATCCGCAAGTGTCGCTCGTCGTGTTTCCGGAGCTTCATCACGCCGGGCATCAACTCTGGCACACGGTCGCGCGTGACCACTGGGTTTACAATGCGCTCGAATCGAATGGCGACTCTCCGGATCGCGGTTCGCTCTTGCGAGATGTCTATCGGGCGGTGGACCAACAGATCGGCGCCCTCGTCGACTCAGTGAGTAGTGATACTACGGTGATGGTTTTCGCTCTTCACGGAATGCGTCCGGCGCTCGGGTTTCCGGCGTTTCTCGGTCCGCTGCTGTGCGAACGAGGTTTCTCGACACTCGAAAGCTGGAGCTCGCAATCGTGGACGGGGCGCGCGTTGTCGCTGTTTGCGGCAACTAAACGTCGCGCGCCCGTCGGGTTGAAGAAGTTGTACTATCAGGTGACTCCAATTACGGCGACCTACAAACTCGCGCGGCCAACTATGTTGCCCGCTTACGATTGGTCGAAGACGCGCGCTTTCTCGCTGCCGACGGATCAGTATGGATGGATTCGGATCAATCTGATCGGACGGGAGTCGCGGGGAGTTGTTCCGCACGATGAGTATGACGAGCTGTGCGCGGAACTGAAGCAGATGCTGTTATCGTTGGCATCTGAAGAGGGAGAGTTGCTGGTCCAGGAAGTCAGCCGGACAGCCGCAGACGCAGCGGCAGCGCGTGTCAATCCGCTTCCGGATCTGGTGGTCCACTGGCGTGATGCTGCGTTCTCTTCGTCGATGAAGCTCAAAGGGAGTAAAGTGCGGGTGCAGATGGTCAGTAAGAAATCGACGGGCCAACATACGACGCCCGGATTTTGCATTTATCGTGGCAACGGAGAGTGCGGTCGCGACGGCGTTGTCGATGCGAAAGACCTGAGCGGATTGATCGCGGCAAGCTTGTAGTCGGGAACTGTATGGGTAAGGTTAAAACGTTTACTGATGACGTTGTTGAAGCGCTGCGGAAAGCGAAGATTCTTGGCGTGCGCAGCGGAACGACGCATCGATACACCGGTGTGTGGGTAGTTGTTGTCGACGATCGTGTATTCGCGCGATCGTGGTATGACAAGCCGACCGGATGGTTCCAGGCATTTAAAAACGAACCGACGGGCACGATTCAGGCTGGAGACCTCGGGGTTCCTGTACGAGCAAAGGTTGTTCGTAGTGCGCGAATCCGCGACGCCGTCACTGCTGCGATTGCTGAAAAGTATCCGACTAAGGGATCGAAAGTGTGGGTCGACGGGTTTGCCGAACCGTCTCGCGTTCTTACAACGATCGAGTTTGTTCCGGAAGCATGAGGAGAAGAATCATGATTCCAACCAGTAAAAAAGTTCCACTCACGAACGTTCCGGATGGACCAATAAAGTTCGCAGCGTGACGTAGCCAAGCGCGAGGATGACGCCGAACACTATGGTCACTGCCAGCGCTCGGCCATGGGCCCACGGCGTGAGCATCGCGCCAAGTATTCCCAACACCCGTGTTGGCTCGATCAGAACGTCCCAACTATTCCAGCGCAAAAACCTGCCGAGATAAATCGCAAATCCACTCAGCACTAACGACACAAGCGCGAATACCCAACCGAAAGTAGCGCCGAAGTTGCGCGCGACGATGCCCTGCACGTCGATGAGCGACAGGTACCCGAGCAACAAGCCTGTGCCGGAGAACGAAAGCAGCAGCGCGAGATCGTACCAGGCGGGCGCGTGAGAGGCGCGCGTCAAATGCAGTATGTCCGTCAGAATGTAAGGTGCGTTTGGCAGAAACAGCAGCCACAGAACGAAAAGCGGCAGTTGGATCAGCCACGGCAATTGCCAATGACTGGCGAAGCGCAGCACGGTGCTGAAAAACAGCGGCACACCGGCCAGAATGAGATTGAAGATCAGGAATGCGTAATAACCCGAGCCTGTGCGCTGTATGCGCACCGCGATCATCGCGACGCACCAAAACATCAACATCGACACCACGATGAATCTCTTGACGTCAGTGGATCTCACAATTGCGTCCATCGTTTTCACCTGATCTGGAAATAAAAAGTGGTTCATTTCGACAACAGAATCGCCGCCAGCACAGTTGGCACGAATTGCATCGGCACATTGTCCCAACCGCGCGGCGAAAACGCCTCGACTAGAGTGCAAATAATGGCGATTACCGGAAGCACGATCAGTGATCGAAGATCGAAGTGTAGTTGCGGGCTAACGGCCACTCCGATTAACAGCGCGACAACCGATGCAGCAAGTACGGCCAGCGAGCCTTCATAGGTCTTGGTAAACTTCGCGCCACCGCTCGTGATCGTGTAAGGGTGTTTACCCCAGCGCACTCCAACCGGCTCGCCGGCAGCATCGCCGAGACCGCCGACCAGGTAACCCATCACCGCCAGTGGTCCAAAGAAAAGATTGCTGGCCATTCCACCGATCAGCGTTGCGAAGTAAGGGATGACAACGTAGTACGTGCGATTTGGTCCATCCTGCCTGCGAGCAAGCGCCTCATAGAACCTGTTGCCTCGACCCTGGACAACGGCATAACCAACCACCAGCGACACCATCGCTCCGAACACGCACACCGCCCAAAACCCACCGAAAGCATGCACAAACACGGCGGAAATAAAGATAAGCACGTGAAAGAGCTTGCGCGTGTAACCGGTTCGCACGTGCATCTGCGTCTTTAAATGAGCGGCGAAGCTGAGACAAGCGTACGACCACGCAAGGGCAACCAGCGCTCCGAGGGCCACGGCGGTCAGGTTCGGTAACATCACGGAAAGGATTAATACCACAAGTACTTTGCTATGCCAAGTACTTTTTGCCATCTTTATGGCGGATGCAATTAATCGGCCTCCGACATTAAAATCGGGGCCTGTCTAAAACCATGAAAAGAAACATATCTATCAGCGGAGTGCTGTTGCTTGCCTTCGCCTTATCGATCCACGGGCAAACATCCAGCGTCGATGAAGCCCTTCCCAAGCCGCTGTCCCTCCGAGACCAGCAGACCGTGCGAGAAGGATGGCTGAAGACACGCCTCGACACGATGCTTCTGCCGATGATGCGGCAAAAGAAGATTGAGATGTGGATCGTCACCAACGAAGAGTTCCACGCCGACCCCGTCACAGCTCATATCGCGCCGCCACTTCCGTACGTGGGCCGGCGCGACTTTTTCGTTTTTGCGGATCGCGGAGGAAATAAACTCGATCGCATTGCGATCGTTCGCTATCCCGAAGAACACTTGAAGCTCTTCTTCGAAGTGTTGAATCCTCCCGGCAGAGACATCGCAACCACACTGCGCCGTCTCGTGGAAGAACGAAATCCGAAAACCATTGCGCTCAACATCGGAGGGATGCGCGGAGCAACCGATGGTCTAACACACGAGGGATACAAGTTTTTGACGGACTCTCTTGGGCCAACCTATGCCGCGCGGTTCACGTCCGCGGCGCCACTGATCGTCGAATACATGGATACTCGTTTGCCGGAAGAGCTCGAACACTACCGGACCGCGGTTGCGATCACCGACATCCTGACGCGACGCGCGTTTTCGAACGAAGTGATTACGCCGGGAAAGACTACGGTCGGCGATGTTCGCTGGTGGTTCATCCAGCAACTAAACAATCTGGGATTAGACACCTGGTTCCAACCAGATTTGCGCATTCAGCGGCAAAATAGGGAGGCAACACAGACTCAACAGTTTTTGAGCGTTACCGAAGAGTCGGCCGTCATTCAGCGTGGCGATGTTATTCACATCGATTGCGGACTGAACTACATGGGCCTAAGCACGGACTGGCAGAAGATGGGATACGTGCTGCGACCAGGCGAGCAGGATGTTCCCGAAGGCTTGAAGAAAGCATTGACGAACACCAATCGACTCCAGGATGCGTTGTTTACCCACATCAAACCGGGCAAAAAAGGCTTTGAGATCTACGACGCTACGATGGCTGATATGAAGAAACAAGGCATCGAAGCGATGATCTATTCCCACTCGGTTGGCACTCAGGGACATGCGCTTGGCGCGAGTATCGATTTTCGCCGCTCGTCCGCCGGTGTCTCGTTGGAACCACCTTTTCGCGAAGGTTCGTACACGGCGATCGAGTTGAACACGAGTACGCCGGTACCGGAATGGGGCGGGCAAAAGGTGACAATCATGATGGAAGACGACGCGTATCTGGCGAAGGATGGAATGAAATGGTTTCGCCCGCGCCAGACTTCGTTCTATGTGATCCGGTGACGATCTGAGGAGGAAATGGAATCCGTCAACGTCGAGGGCGCTTTTTCCGTTGCGGCTTTCGATGGCTACCGGGTCGCTCGGCAGAGACGTTGTTTTTCCTGATAGCTTCAAGTTTCCTGAAGTCGTAAAGGTTCATACGAAAGAGGTCGTAGAAGCGCAAAACCGTTTTTGAAAGCTCTGGATCCAGAAAGATCTTTTCCAGCATCGGGACAAACACCTCTTCAACCAATAAACCTTTCTGCCCATGCGTCGCTTCGCTGTGTCGGATCAGGTGAAACGCAGTCTTTCGTTCTCTGAAATCGTCACTGTTTACCAGATCCTGGATTAACTTCAGGTAAAGTTCACCTCTCTTGCCTAAGCGTCGTATGCGATACCAGTCGCCAAGGGCTAAGTTAGCTTCGCGATCTATCTCCACCGAGATAGGCCAGGGGATGCCTAACTTGTGAGGCTCATACCAACCCAGTCTGGCCAACAGGTCGTAAGCGTCGATGCCGGTTTCATACACCAGTCGGGAACAGAAAAACCGCAGAACCCACTCGCGATAGAAGAAGCGCTCCCAACGCTCGATCGGACCACGGCGTTTATATTCGTTGTCGGCTTCCTCAATGCTGTCTTTCAGATAGTTAATAACTGTTCTTATTAACGATTCAAAGCAGGTTTCGTTTAATTCTCCAAACTCCTCCTCCGCCTTTTCAAACAGAACGTCGACGGTTAATGAGCCAAGCGCCTGCTGAATCCCCATGACTTCGCTTTGGCCCAGGTAGCGCATCGAACGACGCACTGCCTTGTGATCGTGCGCTTGCGCAAGAAGGCGCTCGGCGATGTACAAAAAGTAGGCGGACAACCCTTCACGACTAATGTCCCTGTAGTATGGCTGCAAGAGCCTGAACCGATTTGCGCTTTGACTAACTTGAGGCAGGCATTCAACGAGAAAGTACATAACTGAGTGCAAAAGGCGCTGGCTCGTCAATTTTTTGTTTCGCTGCTCAACCAGGTCCATCAGAAACACCTGGGATTGAACTGTTGCGTTAACACCTGAGAACCAAACTGCCTCTTCCGGTAATTCTGCGGACCTAATCGCTAACTGTTGTAAAAAACTGATAAAGCCGCGTTTTCGTTCGTCCTTGCCAACGTCGCCGTCCAGAAGTAACAGTAGGAATTCGAGTACCCCTTCCTCTATTTCGCTCGATTCCACAACTCCGAACCAGTTCAGAAGCTGGTCCTGCACGGCCGTTTCGTTGAGTCTCCTAAAACTTCTCCAGCTGCGTATGTGATCGGCGAGGCGCTCTTCCCAGAAAGGCTCAAACTCAAAACCAATCCTTTGCACTTCATAATTCGGCATTTGTGGATCCGCGCTCACGAAACGTTTCAAGAACCCACTCTTCGTAAGCGATGCGAGCGCGGCAGCAACCATCTGTTCAGGTCTTGAATGGCCTTCCTTGCGCGCGGCATCCACTACCAAGGCTTCCAGGTCTTTTTGCAGAGGGTTGAACTCACCAGTTTGAGAAAGCGTTTCGGCAACTAGCTTGAGCGCCTGGGATGAATCGTCGTAGTTGATGCCTTTGAAATCATCTGACCTCAGACGGTCGTATTCATTGATAAACTCGTTCTTCCGCTTTTCCCAAAACTCTGAGACAAAGCTCATGTAACTCAGCGTGGCCAGTCGTTGCAGATCGATTCTTCCTTGTGAATGCAGGTCAAGCAGCACGCGAGCAACGAACGGCTTTATCAGATTACGGAGCACCGCCGCGTTCTGGCGCAATAGTTCAGGGCTGGGTAAAGACGCGTTTACTCGCCCAAGTCCCGCTTCAATAAGTTTGAGGCCAAATTCGTCAGTTCGGTTTAGATCATCCAAGGCGAGCCAACCCGAGAAATGGCTATCTTTAGTTTCCTGGGTCTCTGGCGGATTTCCGAAGTCGCGAGCTACTTGCGGTTGGATATTGGTCTGGAAGTACGAGTAATGCCGCAGCAATAGATTCAAAGCTGAGACCTGGCTATAACTTGTATCCTGCAACGTGAATATCAAAAAGAATGATGAAAGGTAGGTATGCGCCTCTATGAATTGAGTTAACTCGTCGAGTCCGTTGGTGATTTTGCTTCTGTTGAGTAACCACCTTTGTAGGTCATCGATGGCAATGCAGAAACGAATTTTAGGAGCGCCCTCGGTTTGAACTGATCGGCCACTTAGAAATCGATCGAATTCCTCGAGCGAACGCCATTGCAATCCGGACGCGCGGTTAATTCCATCGAGGATCGTTTCTTCGAGAGACCTGGTGGAAGTCTGATCCAACAACACGACGAGAAAATCATGGTTCTCGCACCAACCGTCGTCCGTCTGCGAAGGCTGGCTGGCTGAACTATACGGTGTACTTCCGAGCAGCGAGGCAATGAAGTGAGTGCGGCCAGAACCCAAACTCCCGACGACGGGAAAGCACTTTCGAAAAGAAGGCCGCTTCATGCTGTCTCGCATGATACGCAGCTCACGCAGCAGGCTCCTTGTTTGTTGAAGTTTTTCTTCCGCAAAAGGATATGGGTTGTCGGTCGATTTGTAGGCGGCGTTTACTTGATTCCGAAATTCCTCCAGCAAACCTTCCGCTGTGGAGATCGGGGTGTCGGTAATCGTCTTGTCCAACTCAGTGAGGATAGTGTGATAATTAAGTAACCTGCCAGTCTGATCACCGCGTTCTATTCGGCTAACTAATTCCGTGGTGCGCCTGCGCAGTTCGGAAAGTCTGTCGAGATCTTTTGCGAGTTCGGTAATTACGTTTAGATCGCGTTGCACGACCTCATGCCAGGCCCTTTCTTTGATGAAACTCGACCACGAACGCAAGACCGGTGAAGGCAGAATGTTCGTATGTCCAGAGAGGGAGCCTCGGACGAGTTGATTCCGCATTTCAATCCCACGATCGGCCCAACGATTGCACAAGTCCCGTCGGGAATAGCCCGGAAGATAACCTCTTTCCAGGCGGGCCAGGTCTCCGGCCAGATCAACTGCCAAATCCTCTGGCGACGTGTATTGCCCACGCACCAGTTCCTTTTCAATTCGCTGTTTGAAAGCGGTCAGCCGGTTTACATGATCCGCCGGCTCCACCAAATCGGGGTCATTGATAACAGGTGGTTTCGAAGCTTCGTCTTTAAAGTAACAAAGGCAACGCTTTCCTTCGCGGCGAGCCAGTTCATATTCCTGTTCAGTGATAGACGAAGAATCTCCCGGCGGGATGAAACCGTATCTGAAAGCGTAGATACCGATAAAGACATCGCAGTTGCTGACGCCATTGAGGCTGACAGTTACTGCGTCCGATGGCAGCGCGTCCCAGTCTTCCATCGCTGTTACAATTAGTTCCGCTTTACGAAGGACAGCAGCGACGGCCTTACGCTCAGCCAGGAGGTCACGTGAGGTTGAACTGACGAAAACTTTGAAGGTTTCCATTTGCAACTTTATGAGTGCGTGAAGCCAGAGGTCGCCTAGCGGTCTGGCCTATATCATACGTATCTTCCATTTGCCAAGAGGTTCCGCTGCACGTTCATCCCCAAAATTCCTTAGGTCAACGATGTACTGTTCCCCACCTCAACGTTGCTGGGGTCTCAAAAAATTGAGGGCTAAGTGTTGACTCCGAAGGCGCCCTCAACGTATCTTCTCCCGCGCATTTACCGAACTTCAATCGGCTTCCACGCCTATCGTTAGCCGCGCCTCGTAAGAGTTCGGATTGATTTACCGCAGACAACATCTGTTCGCGTACTCCCCCAGTGACGCGCCTATCTCTGACTTGTTCATAGACCAAAGGAGATCCTAATGAATCTATTTACGTCCCCTCTCCCCCTCGTGCGACGTTCCTCCAAGCGTCGCCAATTTCGTTGGTTGCCGTATTTTATGATCTTGAGCACTGCGATGATGATTGGCGTGGTAGCCGTGCTGGCTTCCACGTTCGTTTTGAAGTTTGGAACCCTGGGTTCGGACGACGGACAATTCACAACTCCAAGAGGAATTGCCGTCGATCCACTCGGTAACGTTTACGTCGCGGATGCATCAGGCGACAGCCGTGGTCAGATTCAGAAATTCGACGCGAATGGCAACTTCATTGCCAGAGTCGGAGCGAACAATGGCACTGCTCAAGGATTTCTCAGCGCTTACCGAATAACCACCGATTCGAGCGGTAATGTTTACGCAACGGACGGCGCAGTTGAGTCGGCCAGTAACGTCGTGAAGAAATTTAACTCGAGCGGAGTTTTTCAGTTTGCATTTGGCGGAACCGTAAGCTCCGGCGGACAGTTTCAAGCGGCAGCGGGGATCGCTGTCGATTCGTCAGGCAATATCTATGTCGCTGACTCAATTGCCAACGTCGTGAGGAAGTTTTCGTCCACAGGTACGTCAATCGGCACGATTGGTTCGTCTGGAAGCGGTGATGGCCAGTTCAGTGGCCCAGTTGGCCTCGCGATCGATTCAGCCGACAGCCTTTATGTAGCCGACACCAATAACAATCGAATTCAGAAATTCAATAGCACCGGCACGTTTGTTACGAAGTGGGGAACGGTGGGAACCGGCAACGGTGAGTTCAACACACCTCACGGCGTTGCAGTTGATAACGCCGGAACAGTTTATGTGGCTGATACCGGAAATAATCGTGCGCAACTCTTCAGCAATGCTGGAACATTCATCGAATCCGTCGGAGCGGCCGGAAGTGGCGATGGACAATTCTCAGGGTCAATCGATGTTGCATCAAACGCAGCAGGCACGTTCTTCTACGTTGTCGACCGGGATAACTTCCGCGTCCAGAAGTTCAGCACGACGGCGGCGGCACCAACTGCCAATGCCGGTCCGGATCAAACTGTCGAGTGTGCCGGTGCAACGACATCCGTCAATCTCGATGGCTCGGCGTCTACCGCAGGCAGTGGAACGATCAATTCGTATTCATGGACCGAAGGAGCAACGCCGCTTGGCACAGGTGCAATGCTAACCGTCAATCTTCCCGTCGGTGTGCACACGATCACGCTCACGGTTACAGACACTGGCGGCGGATCCGATACTGACGATGTTGTGATCACGGTCCAGGATACGTTAGCGCCAAACATTACGTGTCCCGCTGATGTGATCGTGAATCTGCCGATGAATTCGAATGCGACTTCAATGGTGGTCAACTATCCGGCCGTAACTGCGACCGATAGTTGTTCGTCGAGTGTCACTGTGGACAGCACGCCCGCGTCCGGATCGGTCTTCCCGATCGGAAGCACGACGGTGAACGCAACTGCTGACGATGGTAATGGACACACATCTGAATGCAGCTTCAATGTCATCGTGCAGTACAACTTTGCGGGTTTCTTCCCACCGATAGCTAACCTTCCCGCGCTGAACGTGGTTCAGGCAGGAAGAGGCATTCCTGTGAAATTCAGTTTGAGTGGAAACAAGGGACTCGGGATTTTCGCCGCTGGTTCACCTTCATCTGGTCCAATCGTGTGCAACTCCAGCGATCCGGCAACACTTTTGGAAGAGACGGTGACGGCAGGTGGTAGTAGTCTCAGTTACGATCCGGTAAGCGACCAGTACATCTACGTCTGGAAGACCGAGGCAGCCTGGGCTGGTACATGCCGGCAACTGGTTGTTGAGTTGAATGACGGTAGCGTCCACCGCGCGAACTTCAAGTTCAAATAGGTTCTGCGTCGGTTGATTGGAGTAATGAAGGCCTCGCGCATGTAGCGAGGCCTTCGCTTTATCAGTAACGAAGGGGAGGGTCGGATTCTTCCGACTCGCTCAGGATTTCACTCGCAGGTCGAGAAGAGACCAGGCATCCTCGAACCGTGTATATTGAGATATCGAGATTGCCAACCTTAGCAATTGCGCTAATCGTATCCTGACTGAGTACCAGTCCACTGCCTTTCCTCAGTTTCAGCAATGCTAAAGCCGCGTAGACTCGACCGCTTGGATTGAAACCTTTTAGAACATTCTCAATCAGGTCGACTCGTTTGACTTGGACCAGCGCGTCAATTGCTTTATCACCGATGTTATCGCCGATTGCTCTGTTCGCCATTGGTGAAGTGAGGTAGTCAAAGGCCGTTTTCAATTCGTCAGGTACATCTGCTTGCTTCATTTCACCGAGTTCCGCGGACACCGCAGATTTATATTTAAGAAACACTAAATCATTTGTCTCTTCATGAACTAATCCCGTTTCACTCTCACTAAACGCCGGACCATTGTTTTGCTTCCAAAGATCAATGATGTGTTCACGGATTCGAGGCCAGCTCTCGCTGCTCGCACGAATACCTAACTTGTAAAAACCGATAGTGCCTTTGAAGACGAAACCCTCGACATAAAGCGAGGTGTACCCATGGCCTTTTCCAATATCGAAAGTGCTCGCACCAAAACCGAGATCCTGATCGTCACCGTCGTCTTCCAAGCCCAAGATGTCTCTTATTCTTTGGGGTGTGAGCGGCGCAGGCGAAGCGAGTTGCGAGATTAGTTCGATGGACTTGTAGTCGTTGGCGAGCCAGTCCGCTCGCAACGGAACTTGCTCCTGCGCAAAAGAAGACGCGGAACAGAATAAGAGAGTAAACGAAGTAAGGATGCGGAAATACAAACGCTTCATTGTTGCTCCTTGTCCCGATGATCCGATGGAGTCGTTTGCTTAGACAACTAACCGAGACAAGATGTTCCCGCACGGCCAGTTGATAATTGGACGGTTTGAGACGCACTATGAAGTTTGGCTAGCCCCTTCCTGGCTAAACGTGGAAACAAACGTTCGAACAGTTTAAGGTCCGTCTAGCGCAAACCTTCCCGAATCGCGATTTGGCGTCGAAAGTGTTCAAGGGACTGGCACGATACTGAGAATGGCGGCGCAACTTTTTTGAAATCTCGGCGTGAAAGGCTTACTTTTGTTCTTGGAGGTTCTGTTATTAAATTCTTCTCAATAACACTAATATTTCTTCTCGCTATTCAAGGTGCGGGCGTAAAGTCCGTGGCTCACAGTGCGATAACGGACGAGAGGATTCCGTCGCTCGTGTCCGAACTATCGTGGGACTCAGTTGGGGGTGAATGTAACGGAATTTGGCGCATATATCCTGATGGAACTGCGGCAAAAGAACTCATCCAGATCGGTAAGCCCGCTACTGCTGAGTTGTTGAAGGCCCTTTCCGATAAAAACAGGGGTGTCGCAGTGCATCTCATTCTTACTGCGATTTGGGAACCAGGGAATGTTACGTATGGAAGTTGGGTGCAAGGCAATGCGACTGAGCGCACCTGGTTTTTTCACATCTACAATGGTCTTAAATGGGTGGATGTAATCGACTTCAAGCCTGTTGCCATTAGGCAAAGCGTTGAACCGATCGAGTTAGTCAGGAATTTGAAAGCGTGGCAATCAAAGCTTCGCAAGTACCGAATTGCCAAAAACGATCCGCCTTTCATTGGTGCCCCCGCAGGGATTCGAACCCCGAACCAACAGATTATGAGTCTGCTGCTCTAACCGTTGAGCTACAGGGGCACAAGGCACGTGAGGAATCATTTGTTAGAGGGGGGATTGTAGCTTGCGGGTGCGATGACGACAAACGCGCGTTTCATGGCCGTCGCCAGCGATCTGAGGCTTCCAGATCACACTTCGCGGTTCTTACAAGTAAACCAATTAGACAAACTGTGGTGTCTTATTTTCCTCTGTGTACCTCTGCGGTCCTCCGCGACTCTGCGGTAAAAGAACCGCAAAAACATACAACCGCGAAGCCGGGAGGTACGCAGAGAATGCTGGCAAATTAAGACACAACCGACAAAACACCTCACACCTCTCCGAAAAACTTTTGAGACACTCACATGGCAAGTTCTTTGACCTCCCGGCCCAGACATTCGACACATTAACAACTCGCCCCGACTAAAACGCTTCGCCCGGCTTAAAACGTTTTGCTGTGGAGGTTTCCATGAGATCCAGACTGTTGCAATTCGCACTTGTTTCATTGCTTGTCATCAACGCTGCGACGGGCGCGACGGCCGCCACTGTTCCAGCAGGATTCACCGACGCCGTCGTGGCCAGTGGGTTGAACACGCCAACCGCGATGGCCCTTGCTCCGGACGGACGCATCTTCGTTTGTCAACAAGGCGGCGCGTTGCGCGTTATCAAGAATGGCGCACTGCTTCCTACTCCTTTTCTTACCGTAACGGTGGATTCATCAGGCGAGCGTGGTCTGCTCGGCGTCGCATTCGATCCAAACTTCGTTTCGAATCAACTGGTCTACGTTTATTACACCGCTACCACGCCTACGATTCACAATCGCATCAGTCGTTTCACAGCGTCAGGCGATGTGGCGCTGGCGGGAAGCGAAACGATCATCATGGAGCTGCCAAATCTCAGCAGCGCTACTAACCACAACGGCGGCGCACTCCATTTTGGACCAGACGGACAGCTCTACGTCGCGGTCGGCGACAACGCCAACGGCGCCAATGCGCAATCACTCGCAACACGCCTCGGCAAAATGCTGCGCATCACTTCAACCGGCGCCATTCCCGCTGACAACCCGTTTTTCAACACTGCGACCGGCGACAACCGCGCGATCTGGGCGCTCGGTCTGCGTAACCCGTTCACCTTTTCTTTCCAACGCACCACCAGTCGAATGTTCATCAACGACGTCGGACAAAACACGTGGGAGGAGATCAACGACGGCATTGCCGGATCCAACTACGGTTGGCCCAACTGCGAGGGCTTCTGCAATCCGCCAAACGCGAGCTTTCGTGATCCGATTTTTGCTTATCAGAACGACGGGACAACGTGTGCGATCACCGGAGGCGCGTTTTACAACCCGGTGACACCACAGTTTCCGGCTCAATTCGTCGGCAACTACTTCTTCGCCGATTTCTGCGGCGGTTGGATAAGACGACTCGATCCCTCGGCTGGCAACGCCGTTTCGGATTTCGCTACGGGCATTAACCTTCCGGTCGATTTACAAGTCTCAGCGGATGGTTTTCTTTATTACCTCGCTCGCGGCGCTGGTTCCGTGAACAGAATTGGCTTCTCGGCAGGAGCCGACAACGTTGCGCCGACGGTAGCGATCACGAATCCAGCGAACAACGCGACTGTCGCACGCAAGTCAAATGTGACGATCACGGCGACCGCGACTGACAACGTCGGTGTCGCGCGCGTGGAGTTCTTAGTTAACGGTAGCTTGCAATGTACTGACACGGCGGCGCCATACAGTTGTGTGTGGCGAGTGCCGAATCCGATGAACAGAACGCATCAGATCCAGGCGCGTGCGTTTGACGCGGCCGGCAACAATGCGACGGCGACAATTCAAGTTAGATCTAATTGAGAGCCACAAAAAGGAGCCGCAAAAAGGCACAAAAGAAGAGTTCACAAAAGGCACAAGAAAAGCATCGCAGACGACGCAGAAGGCACTTGGCTATGCGCGGTTAGTTAATTTCTTTTGTGCCTTTTGTGGGCTTCGTTTGTGCCTTTTGTGGCTCTATTTGAGAACCGCAGCTTGTGCGCTCAGGCTCAGCAGGTGCCAACGTGGAAACGTAAACGCCTCCATGGGCCTGAGCCGCACGTACGCGGTTTGAAAGTAGAGACGTTCCGGTGAAGACCATTCCAGGCGGATGATCGGATTGAACGACGCCGGTTCTCTTGAACTTGTTGGCGACGGCGAAGGTGACGCGGAAGGTGACGCCTCAGGCGACGCGGACGGCGAAGGTTTTTTGGCAACTGATTGGTCGTACACCGCTGAAGCCGTGATCAGTTGATCGCGCAAGTTGATGCGCGCCTGCGTCGGCTTATTCAACGTCGCATCATAGATCGCAACCTCCGTCTCGAAAGCTGTCGCGATTTTCGACGCGTCAGGTGACCACACCGGTACTGCGCTAGTTAGACCGTCGTCGAGTAGCCGTTCCGAACCGTCGAGCATTACCAAGCGCGGCCTGCCCGCGGGAGTTTTCGACTGACGCTCGCGCTCGGACCATTCATCTTCCTTGCACGCGAGCGCAACCAGTGCGTGTCCATCCGGCGCCCACGCGAAGTAGAAATAGATCAATCCCTCGCGAGCTGTGAGCGGTTTCAGTTCGTAACCGTCGCGATTGGCGATATAGATCTGCTCCGTGTTGAAACTCGCCACCGGTGCAAACAATGGAGCAACTGACGGCGATGCCTCCGGCGACACGTCGGGATCAGGCAAGACATTCGGCGGCGGCGTTGGCGTTGGACTCGGCGAGACACGTGCTCGAGCGATGAAGTTGATCGAGTTCCCGTCGGGAGACCACGAAACCATTTCAGGGAAATAACAGGAGAGATCCGGCGGGACGATGTTGCGCAGAAACTGTCCCTCCGAATTGTAGAGGTCGATTCGAAAAGCGGCGCCCGGTTCGTCTGCGGTCGCATAAACCGCCAGCACTCGCCTGCCATCGGGCGACTTCACCGTCCGCAACAATGCGTCGTCCGTGCGCTTCGTCGAAAACTCGTTGGCGATCGTTTCGAGTTTTTCAAACGAGTCGACCGAATCGAGATCGGCGGGTGGCGTGCTGTCGGGCGACAGGCGATACGCGAGATTCTGCGACGGTACGTCGCGCAACACGCGTGGCCGCACATCATCTCGTCGTTCGATGACGGATTTACATCCGGCAAGAATGACCAGCGTTACGATGATTGTGAAAACGTGGGAGGTCGGTGTTCGTCGTGCCATCCGCGTGGTTATTGTTTGACGGGTTATTGTTTGATAGGCGCTGGTTGCGCGCGCTCCTCGCGATCGTTGATCAACTCACGAACCAAAGCGGGATGCAGGGCCAGCAGAGCCCGGATCGTATTGCGTGGTGAAAGATGGTCCTCGTCGCCTTCGTCGATCTCGACGCAGTTGTGTTGAATGGAACGGGCCAACCGGCGCGCGATCGATTCGTAACCCGGCGTGTCGGCAACGTAAGCCCGTACGGACATCGCGCCGATCAGATCGCAGGTGACTTCTTCGCCGCGTTGACCCTGAACGTCGAGGCCTGTCAGGTCTGACGCTTTGTTACCGACAGCGCCGACGAGCAGACGCAAACTGTCGTTCTCGCCGTCAGCGATGTGCATCAACTCGTGCGCAAGCACGCTGATCATTCCTTCATCGGAACGAAGACTGGCGAGAAAGATCGTGCCGAATGTGATCACCTGTGGCCGGCTTAGAAACACGGACGCGTTGTCGCGCGATTCCATGTCGGGCCTGACTCGCCTGACCGCACTCACACGTGCAATTGCCTGTTGAATTCGTCTCTCGAAGCGACGCGACTTGTGGAGGTTGTACTCGACCACGAGTTGCCGCAGTGACGAAATCACCAACGCCTTGGCAATTGGCAGCAGTTTCTGCGCACGCTGCGCACCGGCCTGCGCATCCGGATGCTGGACCGGCAACGACGGACGCGCCTGCATCTCGTCAATCGCGACACTGCTCTTCGGATCCAGTTTCGCCTGAGTGCACACGACAGCGCTCGCTTCTTCGAGGAGGGCGCGCGCTTCGGGTGACATCGTCGGTCGACCATGACTCGAATTCTTTCGCTGTGGAAACACACCCACAGAAACACTGATCAGAACCAGCATTAGTAAGAATCCGTGTTTTAGACCAGTCCTTCGCATGCGTTAACGATGTCGCCAAACAGGTTTGCGTTTTTCCATGAACGCTTTGATGCCTTCGTTAGCGTCCGCCGTCTTCATCAACTCGTGCAGATAAATATTTTCCTGCTCGGACAATGCTTCGTCGAGCGTTCGGCCGCGACCGAGGTCCATCGCGCGGCGCGCAAACTCGAGCGACGTACCGGAAAGCTCCTTTAGTTTAGCAGTGACTTCCAGCAACTTGGGTTCGAGATGAGGGCCGGGAACCACATGGTTGCACAGCCCGAGCCGGCCCGCTTCAACCGCATCGATAATCTCGCCCGTTAAAATCAACTCGCGACCTCTCTTTTCGCCAACCATCAACGGCAGCAAGACCGTGGCGACAGGCGGAAAGACGCCGAGCTTGACCTCGGGCACGCCGAACCGCGAACGATCGGAAGCAATGACGATGTCGCAAGCTGCAACCAGCTCACAGCCACCGCCAAGAGCAGCGCCATCGACCACGGCGATCACCGGCTTCGCGATCTGTTCGAGCTGACGAAAGATCGCATGGAACGTGTCGAGCATTTGATAGATCGTGTCATGGACATGTTCCTCGATCGCCACACCGGCACTAAACGCGCGACAGTCTTTGTCAGCGGCAAACACAACGGCCACGATCTCGCGTTGCGCGGACTCGACGAGAGCAGCCGTAATCTCGCGCATCATCTCGATGTTCAAGACATTCAACGGCGGTCGCGCAAACGTGATGCGAGCCACGCGATCCTGGATCTGAAATCTAATGTGTTGATAGTCGGAAGACATTTTCTTTTGTCCGTGGTCAGTGGTCAGTGGTCAGTAGTAGCGGCGCCCAGCGTATAACTACTGACAACTGACCACGGACAACTGACTAATTCCCTAACCAACTTCGAAGCATTCTTCTCTGGGCCTCAGTTTGTGACGGCACGGGGACGATACGGTAAGTGCCTTCGGCTCGCCCGCCCAGCTTGATCAATAGCGTACTCAACGAGTCGAAACGGAAGATCGTCAGGTTGATCAAATCGCCTGGTTTTTTCTCTGCGATGCGAGCGTTGAAGAAGGCGAGTGTAACGCGCGCATTGTCGAGCGCGACGATCTGATCGCCCGTGTTCAGTCCCTGATCGTAAGCCGCAGAACCGGTGTAAACGCGAGTGACCATCAAACGATCTTGTTCCTGTCGCAGATCCGCGCCGAAATAGACGCGCTGAACCGGTTGACCATCCGCGCCAAGTGCCCCCGTTTCCAAACGCAAACCGACTGCTTCAAGTGCCGCGTTGTAATTGAGTTCCTCCTTGCCCCGCACGTACTTTGCGAAGAAGTCCTCCAAACTTCCGCCCGCCGCGGTCTCCGCAACTTTTTGAAAATCGGCGGGTGTGTAGTTGCGGTTCTTCTTAAAGAAGTCGACATAAAGCGACCGCAAAACGTCGTCGAGCGACTTCGCGCCGTTCGATCGTTTGCGAATTTCCAGGTCGAGCAACAAACCGAGGATCGCACCCTTGTCGTAGTAAGACACCTGTGAATTGAGCGTGTTCTCGTCGGGGCGATAAAACTTCACCCACGTATCGAAGCTCGACTCTTCCACACTTTGGACCAATCGTCCCGGCGTGTTTTGCAACAGTTGAATGGCGCGCGCTGTAGCGCTGATAAGCTCTCCGTCACTAATCAACCCCGCGCGCCGCAAGGTGAGATCGGCGTAGTAATCCGTAATTCCCTCCGCGACCCAAAGAAGCTTCGTGTAGTTTTCCTTGCTGTAGTCGAATGGACCAAGCGCGTCCGGACGGATGCGTTTTACGTTCCAGAGATGAAAGAACTCGTGTGACACGAGCGAAAGAAAACCACGATACTCCGGCGTCTGCTGCGGCGCGTTGGGCGAAGCCGAAGTTGCACGATCTCCGGGCAATGTAGTGAAACCGAAGGGAGAGTAACCAAGCGACGTCGAGTTTGCATGTTCGAGTCCGCCCCCGGCGTTTGAGCGCAGGTGAAGAATGAACGTGTAGTCGCGATACGGAATCTCGCCACCCATCAGTTCGATTTGCGTTTCGACGATCTTTTGGACGTCGCGTCGCAAGCGCTCGGGATCGTAGTTCCCTTCACCGTCGATCACGATTCGATGTGGAACGCCCTTAACGTTGAACAGGATGCTTTTGAAGTTACTGACTTCGAAAGGCGAGTCGTAAAGCACGTCGAAGTTTTCAGCGCGAAACGTATTGCGTTGACCGGGAACACCGGGAAGTCCGGTAGCAACTTTCCAAACGTCAGGCGCAACGACGCGCACCGTCGAAGGACTCGTGAGAAACCCTTCGAGATACATCAGCAGGTTCGCGTTGTTCCAGTAACCATGACTCGAGTTGAGCTCACTGGTCCGGACGGATAGCTCGTTTGCGTAGACTTTGTATGTCGCATGCCAGTCGCGCGAACCGCCGGTCTCCACGCGCCAGGTGTTCTTGTTGATCTTCTCCCACCTCAGCGGCTTACCTGCTGCGTCCTTCGCTTCGAAGTCCTGCACGTGTCGTTCAAACTCACGCACCAGATATGAACCCGGCGTCCAGACCGGCATCACCAACAGCTCTTCCGCTGGAACGGCAACCAGACCCTCTCTTTTTATCGAAACATCGATTTCGAACAGGTGCGTGTGCGGACGTGGCATCGAAATCGTGAACGCGATGTTGGTGAAGCCATTTTGTCCAAAAACCGAAACGCCGAAAAGAAACAGAATCGCAAACAGTGTCGGGGCTTTGACCACTCGGGTTTTTAGGATCGGCATGCAAGCGAATGTTACTATCGTCCTCGTCTGTAAACAAACAATCGGAGAATCACATGTTTCGTAGACTGATGGCCACGTCCGCGACGTGGTTTACGTTACCTATTCGTCTCGGACTCGCCGCCGTGATGATCGGGCATGGCGCGCAAAAGGTGCTTGGCAGCTTCAGCGGGCCCGGTTTCAATGCTTACATTTCAGGGACCACACCGTTCAGTTTCATGCGGCCCACTTGGCTTTGGTTGTCAGCCGCGGCGATTTCTGAGTTCGTTGGCGGAATACTCATCGGGCTCGGCTTCTTGACACGAGTGGGCGCGTTTTTCATCGCCTGCACGATGCTGACAGCGGTTGTTGGCGTTCACTGGACCGGCGGGTTCTTCGCGGCCAATCGTGGTTATGAGTATCCGTTGTCGCTGCTGGCGATGTCCCTTGCACTGATGATTTCAGGCGGCGGTCAGGCGTCAGTCGATCGAGCTTTCAGTGGTAGACGCAGGTAAGATGGTGCTTTGTTCTTGGTGCTTGGTTCTTCGTTCTTTGTCAGTGGTCAGTGGTCAGTGGTCAGTGGAGAACAGCTAATAACAACTGACTACTGACTACTGACTACTGACTACTAACAATAACCCAAGTACAAAGCACAAGCACAAAGCTCTCAATCATATGTCCAGATCACCCCTCATCGTAATCCTTACGACTGTCTTCATCGATCTCGTCGGGTTCGGGATTGTTATTCCCGTTCTGCCATTTTACGCCGAAGGAACGAAGTTCAACGCCACGCCGCGAATGGTCGGGTTGCTGTTCGCCTCGTACTCGATCATGCAGTTGATCTTCTCGCCGATTTTGGGCGGGCTTATCAGACAAGTACGGACGCCGTCCGGTACTCCTGATTTCGATCATCGGCACGGGCATTGGTTTTCTGGTAATCGGATTTGCGCAAACACTGTCGATGCTCTTCGCCGGCCGCATCCTGGACGGCATCACAGGCGGAAACATTTCGACCGCTCAGGCTTACGTCGCCGACGTTACAACCAAAGAAAACCGGGCGATGGGAATGGGAATGATCGGCGCGGCGTTCGGCGTGGGTTTCATTTTTGGACCAGCGATCGGTGGGATTCTGAGTCACTGGGGAATCCAGGTGCCCTTCCTGTTTGCGGCAGGATTGTGCTTTGCAAACGCGCTGCTGTTGTATTTCAAACTCCCCGAAACCGTTACCGCACAACATCCGGCTAAGAACCGCGCAGCCCGCGGACGCGGCTTCACTCAACTCTTCGAATCGCTAAAACAACCACGGCTCGGGTTTGTATTGACGATCTATTTTCTGTTCGTCGTGTCGTTCTCGATCATGACGACGTCGTTCTCGCTCTACACGATGTTTCGCTTCGGTTACGACGCGCGACACACCGGCTACCTGTTCGCATACGTCGGTATCATCGCGGTGATCATTCAGGGCGGACTGATTGGACGGCTCGTGAAACGATTTGGCGAACTGCCGCTGGTGATAGTCGGCGCGTTGTGTTTCGCGATCAGTTTGTTTGCCGTTCCGTTTGTTGGTCCAGCGGCGGGAGGACTCGGGGCGCTGCTAGTTGGCGGCGGTGTCTTTTCAATGGGTAACTCGTTAGCAACGCCGGCGCTTACGAGCCTGGCTTCGAAGAGTGCGGAGGCGGAAGAACAAGGAACGATTCTCGGCGTGACTCAATCAGTAGCGAGCCTCGCGCGGGCCATTGGACCATTCCTCGCGGCGGTCTTAATCGCGAGTCCGATTGCTCACATGGGCGCCGACGGTCAACCACATTACATGAGCGACTACTCGCTCTTCGTGACCTTCTGGACAGGCGCAGCGATCATGCTGCTCGCATTCCTTCTGGCGTTCTACTTTTCAAAAACGCAATTCAAAGAGCAAATCCCGCAAGAGGCCCGTCAGATTTGATCAACTCCTTGAGCGCTGAATACGGCACCATCACAAACTGCGGACCCGCCGCGTATGGTGCAACCTGATACGGATCGAAATTGATCCCGATGCCGCGTTTTGTGATCGTCCAGCTTTCGTAATTCTTAGCGGTCGGCGCCGAGCCGTCTTTGAACATGTCCTCCGTCACTTCCGCGTTTTTTTCTTTCCACTGCTTCTTCAAGTCCGCGACACAGAGCGTAGAAAGCGTTTGCAAATACTTCGAACCTGGTTTGAAGAGGTCCGCCAGCTTCAACTGCTTTCCGTTTTTTAGATCGTAGTTGAGCGTTTCCGTGTACGAGTTTGGATGAGCGGCGCCCTGGTAGTAACTACCAACGTCGAACTGCACACTAACAAGATCGTCCTGGGCGAGGTTGATGGTGTAACCGATGCCGAGATCGCTTCCCATCGAATTCTCAGGACGTGGTTCGTCACCCTCTTCCGGCGCTACGTCTTTCTTAAAACCGGAGACGATCTTCACCACAACTACGCGCGCAAGTTGATTAAACTTCTCGAGATTCGGATTGTTTCCGCCGGTGAACTGCGGATACTGGGCGTCGATCTCATACATCAGCTTCTTGTTGTTTTCCTTGACGGATCTCGCGATCACGTCAACATCGCCGCTTAAGTTGATCGGCTCTTCATGAACTGAAAACGCGGTCTTCTTGTCGCCACCCTTCTCGCTCGGAGGCTTGGACCAGTTTCCCGCCAGCGTGATCAAGCCGTCCTCTGCTTTGACGGTCCAGAGTCCTTTGAATACACCCGTCTGTTTGCCTTGCGGATCAAACTCATCAAGCGTCAGGTTACCGTCTTTGTCCACCGTGCCACGCAGCGAGATGCGCGTCCCGACCTTCTGATAAAAATAACTTCCGGTAAGCTTATCGCCCTCACGCACGAGCTTCATTTGCAGGTCCAACGTCGAACCAATCGAGCCTTTGAAGTGTTTTGTCTGCGGCGGTGGCGTGGCGCCGCCGACGACGTTCAACGGTTGCTCGGCCGGTGTTGACGGTGTGGCTGGAGCAGCCGGAGCCGGTGCTGACGATTTGCGGCAACCGGCTACGACGAGTGCCATCAATAAGAGAAGGGCGATAGAACGTGAGCGCATGTTTGTTTAGGTCGTGGTAATCAAGCGTGATCGGAGAATCGCTTCGCGCACTTCCGGAAACGTAAGTTCGCATAAACGGCCGCCTGTGAATAACGGATCGTTGGTTACTTCGGCGAGGGCGAATGGCGGCTTGCGAAAGTTGTCGAGATCTTCGTCGGTTTCGAAACCCACTTCGGCGAGCACGAGTCCGAAAAGATCACCCAGAAACATATCGACGGAAAAGCGACGGCCCTCGAAGTCGAAATAGTAGCGGTTCTTACGGATCTCGTTCGAGTTAAAGACAGAAAGTGTTTCGGCTTCGAGAGGGTTGAGATACGTGTTGGTAATGATCGTGCGCGAGAGATCGTCCGGGTTAGGTGTGAACTTCTGCGTGAACTTGACGGTCCACTTGTTTGTTCGCGGGTCGCGCACTTTGCGCAGACGCAGGCGCGTGCCGGTGATGTAGTTGTCGGTGATTTGAAGATGCGGATCCGCGCGCGTGAGCCCGTCCGGCAAATCCTTTAACAGATAACGCCGTTCACGCTCGACGCGCGCGTACTTGCTTTCAGGAACGATCGTGTTTTGTTCGGTTAACTTAGCTACGCCCATTTTTCAGCACAAAAGGCACAAAATACACAAAAGGCGCAAGAACACGAAAAAGGGTGAAAAGTTGGGTAGTGGCCCCACTACCAAAAGTTGCGGTGCAGCTCTTGTTCAATCCTCTTTTTGTGCCTTTTGTGGGCTTCGTTTGTGCCTCTTTGTGGTTAGATCTTCCCGGCCTTCATGTCCGCCAGGCGCTTCTCGAAGTTGGTGGTGTCGACCTTGTCGGCCTTGCCGCGTTGAACGGCCTGGTCTCCGATCGCGAATGCCTCTTCCTTCTTACCGGCCTTGTATAACGCATTCGCTTTCGCCGAAAGATTCTGGAACGTCTCTTTTACTTTAATTGACTTATCCAGCCACTCCATTCCCAACGCATCGTCGGCTGGATTTGTGTTGTTGATGAGATAGTTTCCCGCCTGCATCGGAACGCGCCAGTCGTCGGGCTTCGCACCGGCAACAGTCGTCTTCAATCTCGCGAATGTCGCGGCCGGTACGTCAGGAACTTTAACGGTGAACGGGACGCTGATCTTCTCCCAGCGAATGTTGACCTGCGCAGAGTCTTCGCCGGTGGGATCGATATTAAACGCCAGGAATTCCTGGTTGTCGTTTACCCACGCCGGTTTCGCCTTCACGCGCAACGTGTCTTTCGCAGGATCGTAACTAAAACTTCCCCACTGGTTCGACGTGCCGTTGAAAACGATCGTCCACTCGTCCTTCCCGGGTATCGTGTGCAGGCTGTAGGTGCCGCCCGGAAGTTTCTGACCGTTGATCAAAACCTCGTCAGTGATGACGAACATCGTCGCGTCGTCAGCGCCGGTGCGCCAAACGTGTCCGTAAGGAACTATGACCGCGTTTTTCGGACGCTGATTTTGATTGTCGAGGGTCGCCTCACCTTTCACGGAAGCGGTCTGTTCCGGCAGCGGGTCACCCCAGATTTTGCGGCCTTTTACTCCCGGCCGGCTGTAGTTGATCGTAACGTCAACGGCCCCGATTCTTTGCATCACGCTCGCCTTTTGACTGGGGCGAGGCACGGGTATGAGCACTTGGGCAGATGCCGAGGCGGCTAAGCAGAGAACGAACAGAGCGGCGAAGAAGATTATGCTGCTACGTTTCAGGTAACTCATTGTCTGGCTTTCTCCTCGAGATGGGTTTGGCGCATGATACTAAAGGAATTGCGGAATTGCGAGATTGCGGAATTGCGGAATTCTGAAAGTCCCACTAATCTTACCTTGAAAATTTCGCATTTCCGCATTTCCGCAATTCCGCAATTTGCCTACTTGGAGGACACGTCACAGATGTCTACGCACATCTCTCCCGTCGCCGTAATTCGCCGCGTTGCCCTGGTCGTAATCCTGGTTGCCGTTTCATGCTTCGGCGTAATAAGTATTGTCGACGCACAAAATGGCGCCGGAGGACAAACTCGTCTGCTGCGCACTCCCACCGTCAGCTCAACTCAAATCGGTTTCGCTTACGCGAACAATATCTGGGTCGTCCCGCGCAGCGGCGGCAGCGCACGCCGCCTCACGAGTTTTCAGGGACAAACCGTCAATCCACATTTTTCACCGGACGGTCGATGGATCGCTTTCAGCGGTGAGTATGCCGGCAACTTCGACGTGTACCTCGTTCCAAGTGAAGGCGGTGAACCGAAGCGTTTGACGTGGCATCCCGGCTCCGACATGGTCGAAGGCTGGACGCCAGACGGGCGATCGATTCTTTTCTCATCGACTCGCGCGACGTGGGCGCCGAGCGGTGCGCCACGCTTCTGGACCGTTTCGTCCGAAGGTGGCGTCGAAGAACCGATGCCGCTTCCGCGCGCGTATCAAGGCAAGATTTCTCCCGACGGCTCTCGCATCGCCTATCGCATGAACAATTCGTGGGACGAAGAGCGTCGTAATTATCGCGGCGGACAAAACCGTCCGATCTGGATTGTCGATCTAAAGACCTACGATCTCGTTTCACCGCCCTGGACCGATTCGAAAGACACGATGCCCGTTTGGGTCGGCGACTCGGTCTACTTCATCTCCGATCGCGATGGCGTGGCAAACGTCTGGGAATTTCAGACGAAGAGTCAAAAGTTAACGCAGATGACGAAGTTTACTGACTTCGACGTGAAGGCGATGGACTCCGGATCGGGCGCAGTCGTTTTTGAACAGGCTGGATACGTTCATGAACTCGATCCGAAGAGCGGCAAGTCGAAAATCGTGAACATCGTCGCGGCCGGCGACTTTCCGTGGATGATGCCGAATTGGGAAGACGTTTCGAACCGCATCTCGAACATGGCCCTATCGCCGACCGGCAAACGCGTGGTCGTCGAAGCACGCGGCGAGATCTTCACGATCCCCGCTGACAAAGGCGACGTGCGCAATCTCACGAACTCAGCCGCTTCCGCCGAACGTGATCCGGCATGGTCGCCCGATGGGAAATTCGTTTCTTACTTCAGCGACAAGTCGGGCGAGTACAAGCTCGTGATCGAAGCGCAGGACGGGCTCACACCACCGCGCGAGATCACGATCGCAAAACCAACTCGCTACTACACACCATCGTGGTCGCCCGACTCGAAGAAACTTCTCTTCACCGACACGAACCTAAAAGTCTGGGTCCTCGACGTTGCAACCGAGCAGGCGAAGATCGTCGGCAACGATCCGTGGATGGTGCCGCAACGTACGCTGAACCCAGCGTGGAGTCCCGATTCGAAGTGGGTCGCATACGCGAGCCGTTTACGTTCGATGTATCACGCGATTTTCATCAGCAACGTCGAGACTGGTGAGTCGAAGCAGATCACTGACGGCCTCGCAGATGCTGTTTGGCCAACATGGGACGCGAGTGGGAAGTACTTGTGGTTCCTCGCGTCTACCGATTTCGGTTTGCGATCGCAGTGGCTGGACATGACTTCCTACGATCGCGAAACGACGTTTGGCTTGTATATGGCGGTGTTGAAGAAAACGGATCCGAGCCCGTTGCTGCCGGAAAGTGATGAAGATCGTGGCGTCGGGACTGGAAGAGCTCGACCCGCGCCAGGCGCTTGCGAACCGCCTGCCGGAGCCGGTGGTGGTGGAGGTGGTGCTGGTGAAGGCGAAGCTGGTGCTGGTGGTCCACCGCCGCAGCGTGGACCACGTGGTCCAGTCACGGTACAGGTTGACTTCGATGGGTTGGCGAAACGAATTATCGCGATCCCGGGAATCGCGCAACGCCAGTACACGGACTTGCAGGCAGGAATCGACGGCAACGTTTTCTACATGGAAACGGGTCGAGGGCCGGGTGTGGCGAATGAACTACACCGTTATCGTCTCTGCGATCGCCGCGTAACTACTTTTGTTAACAGCCTTATCGCGTACGAGATCAGCAGCGATCGTCGCAAGATCGTCTATCGCGCGGGCGGTGGTGGTGGACAGTTTGGTGGGCCAGGTGGCGGTGATGGGCCTCCTCCGGCGCCGCAGTTGTTCCTCGTCGACGCCGATCGCAATCCGCCGCAGGCTGGTTCCGGTCGTTTGAACTTCTCGCTGCGCATGTACCTCGAGCCGAAGGAAGAGTTCAAACAGATCTTCAACGAAGGCTGGCGGCTACAGCGCGACTATCTCTACGTACCAAACATGCACGGCACGGATTGGCCGAAGATGAAACAGATGTACGGACAGTTTCTGCCGTACGTGATGCATCGTGCCGATCTCAATTACCTGCTCGACATGATGGGCGCCGAGATCGCCGTCGGACACTCGTACGTTCGCGGCGGCGACATGCCAAGCACGCCGCAACAAGTCGGCGGGCTACTCGGCGCCGACTTCGCGATCGAGAATGGCCGTTACAAAGTCACGCGCATCTTCGACAACGAGAGCTGGAATCCCGATCTTCGTTCGCCACTCGCAACGCCGGGCGCGAACGTAAACGCCGGCGATTTCATCCTCGCCATCAACGGCATCGAACTTCGTGCGCCTGACAACATCCACCGCTTGTTGGACGGAACTGCGAATCGTCAAACGACGCTGACCGTCAACACCCAACCGGTGATGGAAGGTGCGCGCACGGTCACGGTCATTCCCGTCGCGAACGAGCAGGCGTTACGCGCGCGTGCATGGGTTGAATCGAATCGCCGCCTGGTTGAGAAAATGTCGGATGGACAACTCGCGTACGTCTACCTGCCGAATACCGGCCAGCCTGGTTACACGAGTTTCAATCGCTACTACTTCTCGCAACAGGACAAGAAAGGCGTGATCGTCGACGAACGCTTTAACGGCGGCGGCTCGGCGGCCGATTACATTATTGACGTTCTGCAACGCGACTACGACGGATACTTCAACAACGTCGCCGGTGATCGTTATCCATTCACTAGTCCGTCCGCTGGAATCTGGGGCCCGAAGGTAATGATCATCAACGAGATGGCGGGCTCGGGCGGAGACCTGATGCCTTACATGTTCAGGCGACGAAAGATTGGTCCGCTGATCGGCAAACGAACGTGGGGCGGGTTGGTCCATACCGCTGACACGCCGCCATTTGTCGACGGTGGTTCCATGATCGCGCCGCGCGGTGGGTTCTTCACGCGCGATGGCAAGTGGGCGGTGGAGAATGAGGGTGTCGGGCCGGACATTGATATCGAGAATTGGCCGAAAGACGTCATCGCCGGACGCGATCCGCAACTCGAACGTGCGGTCCAGGAAGCGATGCGAATGTTGAAAGAAAAACCGGTCAATCGCTCTGCGACCGAGCCGTCGCCGCCAACCTGGGGCAAACGACCGGCTTCAAACTAGCAATGATTCGAGCTTTGGTCGCTGTATTGTTGCTTCTCCCGGGTCTGGCGCTCGCCCAGACCGGGGAGAAGCCCAAGCTGAAAGACTTCGGCTCGAGTCTTAAAAGACTAAAGTGGGATCCACAAAACAATTCAACCACGGAAACCAGTACTCGATTTGATGATGACGAGGTCATCACGATCGAGACCTCGCTCGTCGTTTCCGAAATACTTGTTCTCGATAAGCAGGGACGTCCCGTACAGGGACTAAAAGAGTCAGACTTCCTCATCACCGAAGAGGGCACGCCACAGCAGGTCGGTCACTTTCTTCTCGGCGACAATCGCAGCTTGCCGCGATCGATCGTCCTGATCATCGACTACAGCAGCAGCCAGTTTACTTATATCAAGAACAGCGTCGAGGCGGCCGGCGTGCTGGTCGATAAACTTGGACCACGCGATCGGATCGCGATCGTCACCGACGACGTAGAACTACTCGTCGATTTCACCAACGACAAACGCGAACTCAAGAAGAAATTAAGCACGCTGCTTGAGAAGAGTCGAGGCAACGATGGATTCCTTGGAGTCGGCGGTACGCGACGTCAGTTTGGCAAGAGTGCGCAGTACAGCGCGTTGATGGCGACGTTGAAAGAGGCGTTTGATGAGGAAGATCAGCGTCCCATCATCATCTTTCAAACCGATGGCGATGAAGCGGAGTACCTGCGCAACTCGATCATCGTGCCCACGTTTGCCTCCGGATCTTCCACCGGAACTCGTGGCGAAGATCCAGAATGAAATCGAGCAGCAACGGAAACTCCAGCGCAGCAGCATGACCGAGTTCAGTCTGGAAGATGTCTACGGCGCTGTGGAGAAGTCGCGCGCCACGATCTACACCGTCATTCCGGGCACGAAGCTGATTGGGCTGACGCCGCAACAGCAGTTGGACATCCTGGTCGCCGAAGACGAACGAATGATCAACGAGATGCTGCCGACATTAAGCAAGAAAGCTAGAAAAGCGTTCTTAGCCCGCCACGAGGCACGGAAAAAGCTCGCGCCCATTCAGGTTCTGCGCATGCGGGCCGAAAACAGTTTGAAGTTGCAGGAGGCGCTCGCCGCAGTTGCACCCTTGAGCGGTGGCTGGACGGAGTTTCTCGAACAGCCGACACAGGCGCAGGGGATCTACTCGCGCATCCTGTCAGACATCAGCCAGCGCTACATCGTTGGCTATTACCCAACGAACAAAGAGCGCGACGGCAAGCGACGTAAGAATCAGTTTCGCCGTTAAGGACCATCCGGAATACACCATCCTCGGCCGCCGCTCCTACATCGCCCCTGGCGTCAAATAAACCCTTCAATTGGCATCAACTCTTGAAACCGCGATCGAGCGCGAAGACGATGGCTTGGGCGCGTGTCCACACGCCTAGCTTGTCGAAAACGTTAGAGACATGGTTGCGAACGGTCTTATCGCTGATGGAGAGACGCCCAGCGATCTGAGCGTTACCCAAACCCTCGGTCATCAACGAAAGCACTTCCCGCTCGCGCGAGGTGAGCGAGGCGAATGCAGGATCCTCGCCGCGAGTTACGCCCTTGAGGTCCATGAATTTCAACACCTCATCGCAGAACCGTTCCCACGCCGGCTCCTTCTCGAGAAGTATGTGGTTTTTCGAGTCGAGTTCGATGAACTGCGCACCAGGGATTCCGGCGGCAAGGATGTGTCCTTCAGTTATTGGGACCACGGCGTCGCCACTCGCATGCAGCACCAGAGTTGGTGCCCGCACATCTCCAAGCAGGGACGTAACATCCATCATCGCCCGCGACTCGAGCAATATGGCTGCTATTTCCGGCGTTATGGTCCTTCGGCAAAGATCGTTGTACCAGCCGATCTGTTCATCGGTCGCTCCGGGAATAAACCGCGATGTAAAGACCTGGCGAAATGTCGGGTTATCACTGCCCCATTCCAAACGAACCATATCGATCATCGCCTTGTAGAAACTCGCCCGGTCAGGATCGCCGCGTTGAAACGGGCCGCGCGCGTAACCGCCGTAGAGCACTAATTTAGAAACGCGCTCTGGATGTTTCACGGCATACGCAACGCAGATCGCGGCTCCCTGAGAAATGCCGAGGAGAGAGAACGGCTCCTGCAGAGCTGCCGCCGCAACAATGTCCTCCACGTCTGCAACCCAACGATCGAGCGAGAGGTCGCCGACGTTCCGGTCCGTCATTCCACAACCGCGCTCGTCGTATCGGATGTAACGGAAATTACCGCTGAAGAAGCGGAGCCAATGGCGCCAGACTGGGCTCTCCCACTCAAACTCAAGGTGAGTAAGCCAGTTCGCGGCTTTGATTATTACGGGACCCACGCCGGCGTCTGCCCAAGCCAGTTGGACTCCATCCGTAGTACGAACATATCGGATTCGCTGCGTCGGCTTCTTCATTAAGTTGCCCGCAACAGTTCATGAAATCTGGGGAGACTCCGCAACGGATCGAGATAGCTGTCATGGTCGAGCCATTTTCGATCGGCACAAAACGGGAGCGACTTCTCCAGGCACGTTATTGCTTCTCCAAGTTCACCGGACATGCAGAATACGCACGCTGCGTTGTACAGAACATTCGGGTCCCGCGACTCCAGTTCGAGTGCTCGCCGCGTCCACTCCAGCCCACATTTTGTTTGCCCGAGATCTATGAGCGCAATTGCGCCTAAAAGAAGTGGCCTGATGTCACCGGGGTAAAACTCAAGATGACTCTCGGCAGCGTCGAGACACTTCTTGAATGTTTCTGTCTTCAACTGTTCTCGCTTCTGCCCCCGATATATGCCTCCTAACATAGATAGTGCATCGATGCTGTCTGGTCGAACAGCTGTAGCGTGCTCCAACAAGACCGCTGCCTGATCGAGTTTTCCCTGCGAGAAACAAGCTCGTGCGTAATAGTAATACGCCTCATACAGCTTCGGATTCAGGCGGAGCGCAATCTCAAATTCTCGCTCTGCTTCCGAATACCGGCCACTAAGTGCAAGGACGATTCCTTTTGAGGCGTGACCTTGTGACAAACCAGGGTCGATCTCAACCGCTTTCGAACTCGCACGATCGGCGTCTACAAGGTCCGTCTCAAGACCTCCAAAATCCATATACAGAAAAGAAGAACAGTCGGCTACACCTGCATAGGCAGGACCAAAGCGATCATCCATTTCGATCGCCTTCAGGTACATCTGTCGGGCGGATTCGAGGCTCCTTCGTCGCATGTGATGGAAGAGTTGGCGTCCGCGCAGGTAGCAGTCGTAGGCTTCTATGGCCGTCGGCCGTATTCCCTGGAGGGCGCGTTGGTCATCCGAGCTTAGCACTACTTTAAGAGCCTTCACCGTGCTTTGGGCAATGTCTTCCTGAACCGCAAAAATGTCTTCAAGCTTACGGTCGTATCTTCGTGACCATAGCTGGTAACCGTCGACTGCATTAACCAGTTGGATAGTAATGCGGAAGTTGCCGCCGGCTTTCCTGACGCTTCCTTCAAGTACCGTGCTCACGTTCAATCGTTGGGCCACCTCGCGAATGTCAAGCATCGTCGACTTGAATCTGAAGGAAGACGTCCTGGAAGCAACTTGCAAGTTAGGTAAGCTGGCGAGGGTATTGATCAATTCGTCGGCGAGGCCTTCGCAAAAATAATCCTGGTCTCGATCCGGACTCAAATCCAGGAAAGGGAGAACGGCTATCGAGGCAACTCGCTCGGATGTTGAGCTAGCGGCATCGTGTGATTCCACAACGTGCGTCTCGATCCGCCGCGGAAGCTTCTTGCTCTCGATGGCCACATCGCTCAACACTTCTTCAACGTCCACGATGAAACGGTATCCGCGCTTTGGAATCGTTTCGATGTAGCGCGGGTGGCGGGCTTCGTCACCGAGAGTCTTCCGCAGTTGCACGATGCAGTACGTTAGATTCGACTCCTCAACAAAAGTATCGGGCCAGAGCCGCTTCATCAACTCTTCCTTCTCGACGATCCGCCCGCCGGTTTGGACAAGTGTCAAAAGCGTTTCGAGAACCTTAGGCGCCAAAAGCAAAGGCTTGCCCTCTCGCAGCAACACTCTCTGGTCAGCATCAATGGTGAACTCTCCAAAACGATAGAAATGATTGATGAGCGAAGGCATCACTCCTAGTAACTTTCTCCGAACTTCCTCAGGTTTCTTTCGGGATTTATCAACGGCTCGTCATGTAACTTGCCGGGAGTTGGGAAAAACTTGGGGGAGCGGATTTTACCAGCGAACGGGACTAAAGTCCCATGCTGCTTGCTCGAAATACATGTAAACCGGGACTAAACGCCCATAGTCAACTCAGGGCACCGGCCGCATCATGCCGCACATGGAAGAGGAGATCACACAGCACGTCGGGCTCGTAGGTCATTTACACAACCTCGTCAGCGAACACCCCGACTTCGAGGTGCTTTGTGAGCCAACAACGGATTTCTATTGCTTCCGTTATCTGCCGAATAGTCTGTCGATCGATCAACCTGAGGTTCAGCAGCTACTCGACCGCCTTAACGGAGAGATCGTGGAGAGTGTCCAACGCGAGGGGTCTACTCTGATAAACAGGACTAACGTCGGCAGTCGGGTCGCCATCCACATCCCAATCCGCTCTTGCAGAACTGTGAAAGAAGATATTGATGCCACGTTTGAGGCGATCGCCCGGTGTGGGCGACTACTAACCAGAAACCAACTCATAAGTGTGAGCTGACGCGAGATATTGGAATCAAATCTATGTTTAAGCGAATCGCATTCTTCATCTACGGAACTCTCAGTTATTTAAGCTTTCTCGGCACCTATCTGTATGCGATCGGTTTCATCGGCAACTTCGGCGTGCCAACAACACTGGACGGCGTTCGGTCTGGCCCATTAGGACTCGCCTTAGCCATCGACGTCGGACTACTAGGTCTTTTCGCAGTTCAGCACAGTGTCATGGCGCGAAAGTGGTTCAAGGATTGGTGGACTCGCATCGTGCCAAAGCCACTCGAACGATCTACTTACGTCCTGTTTTCGAGTCTCGCGCTGATTCTGTTGTTCTGGCAGTGGCAACCGTTAGGCGGTGTCGTGTGGTCCATCGAAGACCCGTTGGCTCGGTTCATTCTGCGCGGGTTGTTCGCATTCGGATGGGGATTAGTCCTGGTGTCCACTTTCCTGATCAATCACTTCGATCTATTCGGCATGCGTCAAGTCTGGTTATACCTGCTCGACCGGCCTTACACCGCGCTACGATTTGGGACGCCGGGACCATACCGGCTCGTTCGACACCCGTTATACGTCGGTTGGCTCTTCGCGTTCTGGAGCACGCCGACGATGACGCTCGCACACTTACTTTTCTCGGTTGTAACGACCGCTTACATCCTGGTCGCAATTCAATTGGAGGAACGCGACCTGGTGCGCGAGCACGGCGATTCTTACGAGACCTATCGCCGTTCAGTGCCGATGCTTATTCCCTTCACTCGCCGCCGTCAGGATTCGGAGCCAGCGGAACGCGTGTCCGCGAAAGCTCAGTGAGGGGCAAGCTTAGTGAGTGGATGTAATGCAAGCTCCATGTGTTCGCGGCGTGAGGGTGAGCACTCCAAATCTCATCACGTAGCTCACTGTCGCGTCGCGAACGATGGACCAAGAAAACAGGCTAAAGACCTAAAACACACTGGAGGTAACGTATGAAAAAATTTCTAACATTTCCAATCTTCGTCGCGACCTGTTGTTTGATCTTTGCGAGCGCGCCGGCGACTACTAACACTACTTCTGCTGCTGCAAAGTCGCCAGTTGACAATCTCTCTCCCGCCACGAGGCTCGAACTCGCACGAGCTCGAAACGCCACTGCTAAGTTTCACGACTTCGATAACGCCGAGGATTATGAGTTCTTACATTGTGTGCCGGGCGAGGGACTCGAGTACGTGAATTGGTCCCTCGTCGACTGCAACTTCGATATCGAGCATCCGGAAGCACTCCACTACATCGAAGAAGGGAACGGCCTGCGACTTGTGGGCGTCGAGTACGTCGTGCCGATTGCTTGCACTGCCACAGCGCCAGAAGGGTTCACGGGCGACGCCGACGAATGGGAGTTTATGGCGGAAGACTTGCCCATCTGGGCGTTGCGAGTCGGGCTCTGGCTACCGAACCCCGAAGGTGTGTTCGAAGAGCACAACCCACGCATACCAACGCAATGCCCATGAAGTCGTAACATGGCCCAAGCTCTGGGCTCTTCGGTTCTTGCTCGATAACACGAGTTTTCGTCAGCATCCAAACCATGTGAGATCCCGCAGAGGTCTTCACAGTCGCCGGCGAAACGTCGCCACGTTCTTCGCAGGGAGATAAGTCCATGTCTATCGAACGCTGCAAACTAACATTAGTAATTGTTGCGCTGATGTGTGTGGGAGTAGTCGTTCTAACGCCCAGAGCTTCGGCTACCAGTACAGATGACGTTCTGAATGAACAGTTGGTTTCGCTTCTGAGTCAGCATGGATTTACCGGCAGAGTCGGATTAAGTCTCGAACAGAGGCTCGGCCGAAAAATCGACAACCAACTTGCTGACTTGGGCAGGCTGGCTTTTCATGACAGCTTGCTCGGTTTGAATGACGACAACTCATGTTCAGGTTGTCACTCGGCGCCTTTGGGCTTCGGGGACTCGCAATCAATTGCGATTGGCGTCGAGAATAACAATATCGTTGGTCCTGATCGCACTGGACCACGTAATCAACGGCGGACGCCGCTTATTCTCAATAACGTTTTCTATCCGGCGCTGATGTGGAACTCGCGGTTTAATTCAGTCTCCGGTGATCCGTTCGACAACAGTGCCGGATTTCAGTTCCCGCTGCCGGAAGGCTTTTCACTGTCGGACCTGCCTCACCTGCTCACAGCTCAGGCGTTTATTCCCCCGACCGAGAAACCCGAGATGACAGGATTTCATTCGTCCGTGCCGGGCAGTAACGACGGCATTCGAGCAGCAGTTGTGGAACGGTTAAATGCGAATGCTGAATATCGAAAGTTGTTCGGCAAAAACTTCCCAGAGGTGAAGTCAGGCGCAACGATCACCTACGAAATGCTCGCACGTGCGATCGCTGAGTTCGAATTCACGCTCGTCTTTGCGGACGCACCTATCGATAAATTTGCGCGCGGGCAGAAGAATGCGATGAGCGAAGATGAGAAACGCGGTGCCTCGATCTTCTTTGGGTCGGGCAACTGTGTTAGCTGCCACGCGGTGTCAGGACACTCGAATGAGATGTTCAGCGATTTCCGGCAGCACGTTGCCGGTGTTCCTCAGATAGCACCTACGATTGGAAACGTCACGTTTGATGGCCCCGGAGCGAACGAGGATTTTGGTCTGGAGCAGGTCACCGGGAACCCAAATGACCGTTATGCGTTCAGAACCTCGCCGCTACGAAATCTAGCGTTGCAACCGGCGTTCTTTCACAACGGTTCGTTTACCAAACTGGAGGACGCTGTGCGCTACCACTTGAATGCAATCGGCTCAGCGGCGAGTTACAGCCCAGTCACAGCGGGTGTCGATGCTGACCTCCAAGGTCCACAAGGACCTATTGCGCCGGTTTTAGCGCGCATTGATCCCGCCCTCGCGACACCAGTCGTATTGTCGACTGACGAGTTTCGTCAACTCGTTGCCTTCCTTCGCACCGGACTTCTTGATCCAAAAGCGAATGCGCACGACCTGCGTAAGCTGATTCCAGCGCGCGTGCCGAGTGGTAGGTCTATTCACGTTTTCCAGTAGAATACGCCGTTGTTTGGATTTGAAGTCTTACTGCGGATCTTCGTGATGGAAAAAGAACCCGTCCGCGTAATAGCTTTGATGCTCCTGGTGCTGCTCGTCCTTAGCATCGTTGCGTGTTCAGGCAGACCTCAACCCGATTCCGCCGATGGGAATCAATGGCAACCTCACAAGAGCATCTCGGGCGTGTTCCGCCGCGACTTGGTTGGCGATCCCAGCCGGCCCGGGCCCTTCAAGTATCAACTTAAAATCACTGCGGGCACACGAGCACCCGTGCATCGACATTCGACGGATGTGCACGTGAAGGTGCTCAGCGGTTCTATGTTCATTATCATCGGCGAACCGCTGGAGTCGTCCCGCGCGCAACGCTTTGTCGCGGGGAGTGGCTTTGTTGTTCCTGCGCACGCCTGGCATGACGAGTGGTGGGACGAGGAAGCTGTGCTCGAGGCTGAGGGGGTTGGTCCAGTGGAGACGGTTAATAAGAGCGCTACAAGCAACGCCGCTGAGCAAAATGCATCCGCTGAATTTATTGCAAGAGTCGATCACCTCGTCTATGCCACGCCGGACTTAAAGCGAGGTGTCGAGGAGATCGAGAAACTTTTAGGCGTGCGGGCGATCGCCGGCGGCCAACACCCGGGCCGCGGAACCAGGAACGCCCTGATCGCGCTTGGCCCGACGACTTACCTGGAAATCATAGCCCCCGACCCGGAACAGCCCGCTCCTAAAGAGCCTCGTCCCTTTGGCATCGACGGGCTTAAACAATCCAGACTCGTCGCGTGGTGCGTCAACGGGCGTGACCTCGAGCAATTGAGACATGATGCGCTGCGCAAAGGCGTGCATCTTGGCGAAGTGAGATCGGGGAGCCGGCTACGGCCGGACGGAGTTCAACTGTCATGGCAGTTCACAGACCCCACAGTGCTCGTGGCTGACGGTATTGTTCCGTTCTTCATCGACTGGGGAAAGTCGCCTCATCCAGCGCACACCGCTCCTAAAGGCGCCACGCTTGTTAGCCTGCACGCACAACATCCGGACGTGCGAGGCGTTCACGGGATGTTGCAGCATCTCAGACTCGATCTCCCTGTGAGCCACGGGCAGAGTCCGGCGCTAATCGCGGTCATCGAAGGGCCGCGAGGCCGTGTGGAACTCCGGTAGCGCTACTCATAACGCAGTGCGTCGATCGGATTTAATCGCGCTGCTTTCCATGCCGGCCATAATCCAAACACAACGCCCAATCCCACGGAAACAACGAGATCCGCTTCGAGGAACGGCATGGAGTTTCAGTACCGCAAAATTCTATTGACGTGACGTTTCTCTCGGGCATAAAGTTTAGCTACTCCCGCTGCGAAAAGTAATCCCCCGATTTCGCGTCACCCGCAAAGCATAAAAACCAATGAATCGCATTCTCTTTTTAGCTATTTTCGCGTTCTCGGTGGGCCTGGTTCAGGCGGCAACGCTTCCCGCAAACTTTACGGAAACTGCGATCACGGGGTTGTCCGCCCCGACCGCAATGGCCATCGCGCCCGACGGGCGCATTTTTGTTTGCCAACAGGGCGGCGCCCTGCGCGTTATCAAGAACGGCGCCCTCTTGCCGCAGCCTTTCATGACTCTGGTCGTGGATCCGGCCGGCGAGCGCGGCCTACTCGGCATCGCTTTCGATCCAAACTTTGCGAGCAATAATTTTCTCTACGTCTATTACACCGTTCCGTTCGAACCGCGGCACAATCGCGTTAGTCGCTTTACTGCAAATGGCGACGTCGTCGTACCCGGAAGCGAAACGATCATCCTCGAACTCAACAATCTCACACTCGCTTCGAATCACAACGGCGGCGCGCTCCACTTTGGACCAGACGGCAAGCTCTACATTGCTACCGGCGAGAATGCGACCACGTCAAACTCGCAAACGCTCAACAATATGCTCGGGAAAATCCTGCGCATCAATTCGAACGGGACCATCCCCAGCGATAATCCGTTTTTCAACAAAGCGACCGGAAACAATCGTTCAATTTGGGCGTTCGGTTTGCGCAATCCATTTACCTTTGCGTTTCAACCAGGTACGGGTCGCATGTTTATCAACGACGTGGGCCAGAGTGCGTGGGAGGAGATCAACGACGGTATTGCGGGTTCGAATTACGGTTGGCCTGAGACGGAAGGGTCAACGACTAATCCGAGCTTCCGTTCGCCACTGTTTGCGTATAACCATGGGAATGGTCCAACAACCGGATGCGCGATTACTGGCGGCACGTTTTACAATCCGCCCGTGACTCAGTTTCCGTCGAGCTTCGTCGGCAAGTTCTTCTTCGCGGATTTGTGTAGTGGCTGGATACGCGTCTTCGATCCTGCAACTGGAACGGCGTCGCCCTTTGCGAGCGGCATTTCGCTACCGGTGGACTTGAAAGTCGGCTCGGACGGGAGTCTGTACTATCTGTCGATCGGATCGGGAGCTGTGTTTAGAGTGCGCTTCACGCCGCCGGTAGTGCCGGCGCCTTTGATAGCGACAGAACCAAATAGCGACATCGCGATCGCGCTCGATTCGCCGACGATGACTCGCGATCCGTTCGCCCTCACGAACCTGTTCAACTTCAGTATTACAGGCGACCACCAAACGCGGATCAGCCTGTTCGTGACTAATATTGATTCGAGTTCCGCTGTGACGGCACATGCGCAGGACGCTGGTGTTCTCGTCTGGCCGTTACCGGTTGAGTTTGTTGGAGACGTGCCGGGTATTGATGGGATGAAGCAGGTCGTGGTGCGATTGCACCCGGGTCTGCCTGCCAACCAATCCGTGTTTGTTTCGGTCAACTTTAACGGCCAGACCAGCAACAAAGCGCGGGTCCGCATCAAGTAAACACGGATGAAATGAATTACCCGACCACGCTCAAATCAGGTTCGTCGGGTATGGAAATGCCGAAGCGTTTGATCTTGCAGTTTAGCGTGGTGACTTTCACGCCGAGTAGTTTTGCCGCCCGCCGCTGATTGCCGCGAGTCCGTTGCAACGCGTTCTTAATCAACTCAATCTCGTAGCGCTGCACTTCCTCCTGCAACCCGAACTTCTGCGGCGGACTCGGTTGGCGGTTGGTCAGCGAGTCCACTTCGCGCAGAACAGTTAGCGCGGCTTCTCTGAGGCTGTTCAGGGTGTGTGATGTCACTTGCGACGTACTGGGCGACGTCTCAGGTGGCACTTGGTTAGTTTCCCTCTCCCAACTCAACGAGTTACTCATCGCTTAACCCTCCCTTAATGTTCTTGGCAGCGGGAGCAACGCACCAATCACCAGGAGCACACAGAACTCTTACCATTTAACGACGAAGCCATAGCCTCCATTAACACCTATCACTTACTGAGAAGTTCCCTAAAGAAGGCGACGGCACGTTCGTCGCCTGTCTGTCCGAGCATCTGAATCGCCGTTTTGCGCACAGGCATCTTTGGATGACTGCGCGCGGTGCGAATCAGGATCGGAATCGCTTCATCCTTCGGACGGCGGCCAATCGCGACCACCGCCTGCTTCTGAATTTCAACTTCGGCATCGCTTTCAACGGCAGTAGTCAACGCGCCTAAACTCTTCTGACCCGCGATCCGTCCGAGACTGGCAATTGCGCTCTTGCGCAACTCCATATCCTTCTCAGTTTCGGCGACGCGAATCAGGTAAGTCGCAGCGCCGTCGCTGTTGTCATTGCGCGAGATGCCCGTAAGGGCGCGACGCTTCAGTTCACGCGTCGTCATCGTTTCAAAGAGGTTCTGAAGTAACGCCAACGTGCTAGGCGAACGGCCCATTCCGAGGGCCGACATCGCGCTCAAACGGGCATCGTTGTTTTCCTGAGTATTGCGAATGATCTCGGTGAGCAACGTGTTCTTCGCCGAAGTTTCGCCCGTGTTTCCGAGCCAGTAGATCGCGCGGGAGCGCATCGTTTCCGAAACGGGCTTGCGGATCATTTCCGTTAGTATCGCGTCGACTCGCTGATCGTCGTGCAACGCAATGGCATACAGCGCGCGTTCGGAAAGCCGCTTCATGTCGGGCTCAGACGAGTCGACGATTGACTTCAGATAATTCAGACTCTCTTCATTCGAAATGCGACCGGCCCAGTAAACCTGATAACCACTGAACTCATGCTTACGTTGCAAGTTGTAAACATCGGCGCGTGTGAATGCTTCGCGGTGCGGGTCGAAAAGAAGGAACAGTCCCAACTCGCGTGTTTCATGTCGCGGATCGAACGCCATCGACGTTCCTTCCGTCGAAATGTAAACACCGCCGGCGCTGTCGACGATATCGAAATCGACCCCGACTCCGGGTCTGACTTCAAACTGGTAACCCACCCAGAACCGGCCGTTCGGCGCACTCGCCTTACCTGCGACAATCGCAGCGTCGATCCTCGCCTTCAGGTTCGCACCTTCAACCGGCGTGAAGTTTCTTGTCTGGCCGAACGCAGCGCCACCACATAGGACCAACAGAAGCAATGCGAAATTGCAGGATTGCGAAACTGCGTAATTCAAATTTCGCATTCGCGCAATTCCGCAATTTCGCAATTTGAGTTCATGTCCACTCATTGTTTCAACAACTCCTCGAGAAACCGTTGTACGTCAGCATCGTTGCTTCTGCTCAACCAACCGATTGCTCGTTTGCGACGGGTCATTGACTCCTGCGGGTTCCTCGCAATTTCGATCAGTTTCCGGATCACTTTCTTTTCGGTCACGGGACTTCTCATGGAAGAGACGTTCTGTCCGATCGCTGCGACGTAGGGTGCGTCGGCGACTTGTCCAGACCGCACACGCGAAACCAGGCTCGTGCCGGAACCGAACGAATTGAGAATCTGATCTTTCAACTCTTCGTTCTTCTCGGTGTCGTAGAGAGCGATAAGAAAGTCGATTACCTTGTCACCGCCGCGCCGCGGAATGGCTGAAATCGCAGCTTTGCGCAGTTCAATGTTGTCGGAGGTGCGAGCGATCTCGAACAGTTTCTCGCCGGCACGCTCACTTTTGCGATTAGCAAAACCGGTGATGACAGCTCTTCGAATCTCTACGGACTGATCGGCATCGTAAATGCGGAACAGAGCGTCAACCGCGGGATCTCCCGGCCGGCTCGCGATGCTGGAAATAGCCATCTTTCGCTGCGACGGCGTCTTGCCACTCGTTGCAATGTCCGTAAGCACACCGATTACACGTTCGTTGGTGTGACGGCTGAGTGCATACAACGATGCTTCGACAATCTGGTTATCGGTTGCGCTCAACGCAAACTCGCGCAGCGGATCGATCACACTGTCGTCATTCGTCGCACCGAGAGTCGAGATCGCGCGTGCACGCAGCTTCAGATCGGTTTCAGTTCTTGCGAGATTAAGAATCACCGGAGTGGATGCTTTGCCGCCATGACGGGCCAACAACGTTAACGCCGCGCTCTTGCAACGTATCGTTTGCGTCGAACCCGGCTTGAGCCATTCAGTCGCAGCAACGACTCCGCGTTGCACATCTGTTTGAAACAGCGCCTGAAGCACGACGATCTTGAATTCGCACGGATCGTCGTCGTTTTCACTGACTCCGTAGGCCGCGGCCACGCTGTCGAGTTCGGCGAGGAGGGCCGCTGATCCGGCGAGCTGAGCGGGTAGGGGCGTGCTTCCAATCGTGGTGATGGGAGCGCCCGGTGTATAGATGGTGGTGGCGCCAGACGGGGGGAGCGCCATCGGAGCCACGGCTCTTGTTGCTGAAATCAGTTCGTCAGCCTGCATTGCAACGATGGCAGGGGCAGGGGTGATCATACCCGGGATCTGCGCCAACAGGAGACGCGCATCGTCGAGCCAGGTTGACTCTTTATACTTGTCGAATAGCTTGTTTACCGTGTCGCGGCACTGGTCAAACTTCTCCTGTTTATATTGCGCATATGCGAGCCAGTAAAGCGCGGCATCGAGGTTTTTCTCACTTGAATACCTGGTGACATATTCGTTGAACTTCTCCTGGGCCCTGGCCCATTCACCGTCCGTAATGAGATCGCGCGCGGCGCGAAAGACGGTGGTGGCGGATTCGTTCGACGACTGCGAAAAGGCATTCGCGCTCGGGCGTCGCTGCTGGCCCATAACCGAACTAGTCAGCGCGGTCAGGAGGATTGCGAGTGAGAGTATGAGTGTAGTGCGTGAAAGCTGATTCGACATTTCTTAGCCTCTATTTCTGTTAACGATTGCGGACCTGTTTTTCGTTAACGTTGTTCGTGCCGCGGTCGCGATACTCGATCAATGCCGCGACGATCTCCGTCTTATCCACCCGCTCTTTAATTGCCCGCACTTCCTCCGGTCGGGCGTGATCCGGAAGGTTTGCAATATCGATCAACAAGGGCTCGAGATCGGCGAGCAGTGTTTTGGTTGGAAACTTCGCTTTCATCTCGGCGTCCCGGCGCAGCACGACGTTCTCGTTGAGCAGTCGCTGAGACAGTGCCTTGTCGTAAGTGACGTCAATTTCCTCGTCGCCGTCAGAGACGGTGGCGTTACGAAAAGAGCGCAGCAGGTTCTGGGTTTGTTCGAGATGGTGGAAGGTGTCCTGCTCGTCGAGATCCACGTATGCGAGTTCCGATGAGAGCACGCCAGGGTTATCGGGTTTCGGAATTGGTTTTACTATTGGTTTTCTAGTTCGTGTTTTCTCTGGTGTTTTCGGTATGGTGATTCTTGCGATACCTTGTTCTTCTTCCAGTGGCGGGAATAGTTTCTTCATTTCTTAATAAGAGGTACACGGATCCAAGACCAATCGTCAGAATCACAAGTGCAGCGATCTTCATCCACCAACCGTACGACGACTGAGCAACTGGAACGATCCGTTCTTCGATTCCAGCCCAAACGGCGGGCGACACTTCAATCTCGCGATCGTAGCGCGCGAAGAGCTCCTCCTCAGCGCTTAGGTCACCGTCGAGATATTCTTCGAGCAAGGCTAACTTCTCTTCACACTTCATAACCAACTCCTGCATACGGACTGACCCGTCGTCTCATCTCCGCTCGCGCGCGGTGCAAGTCCGTTTTCAACTTCGCGATCGAGAAACCGGTGATCGCCGCGATCTCTTCGTAGCTGCACTGGTGCAAAACCTTCAACGTGAATACCAGTCGTTTGTCTTCGTCGAGCGCCGCCAGCGAGCGGCGAATCAACTCGTTCAACTCTTTGCTGAGCAACCCGTCGACTGGTACCGGTTTGTTGTCGCTCAAATCCATCACCGACTTGTCAGCGAGGTCCACCTGGCTGTTAGCGCGAATACGCGCGCGGATTGATTCGCGTGCCACGTTTCGCGCAATGCCAAACAACCAGGTCGAAAGCTTCGTGTCTTTGCGCATCGTGCGGATAGCGCGATAGGCGCGGACAAAAGTCTCCTGCGTCAACTCTTCCGCGAGCCCGCGATCGTTGACCATGTCGAAGATGAAACTGATAACGGGTCGCGAATACCTTTCAAAAATCAGACGAAAGGCGTCGGAGTCGCCCTGGCACACGCGAGTAACCAGGTCGGCTGAACTATTCATCAGAGTTCCCGCGAACGCGCCAGGCTGACCTTCAAGATTTAGTTCGTCGACCGTCAGCCTCTTCATCATTGTCTCGCTAGGTTAGTGAGCCGCGCCGCGGAAAGGTTTCAGGTTTTTAGGACGTCCGATTCAACGAACTTCTCGCGGGGTTTAAGGAATTCGGCGGGTTCGACGATCTTGCCCGCAATTGCTGAGGCTGCAACAACATACGGTGAGGCGAGGTAGAGTTTTCCGGGGCCGCTGCGGCCCGGGAAATTTCGGTTCTGAGCACTGACGGTGACGGTCTCAGCCGACGGAGACGCGCCCGGTCCGGCGTTGATACAAGCGCCGCACGAAGGATCGATCAATTCCGCGCCGGCCCGTTCGAAGATCTCAATGTAACCCTTGTACCGCGCATACTGCTTGATCTTCTGCGATCCAAACTGAATGTAGAGACGCACGCCCTCAGCCACACGCTTTCCTGCTACGACCGCTCTTTCGAGCACTTCAGCGTACATGTCCATGTCGGCCATCTTGCCGCCGGTGCATGAACCGCCGTACGCAGCGTCGATGCGCACTTCTTCTGGTAACGAGTCGATCGGGATGCCGTTACGTGGATCGCCCGGCGTTGCGACCATCGGCCGAATCTCGTCGAGATCGATCTCGAATACAGCAGCATACTCCGCATCGGGATCGCTGTAAGTAAAACCCTTGCGCACCTCGTCGGGATCGAGATCGCGAGTGCGAACGATGTAGTCGAGCGTCTGTTCATCGGGTTCGATGATTCCGGTCGTGCCACCGGCTTCGACGGCCATGTTCGTCAACGTCGCGCGCTCGTCCATCGGCCAATTCTGCAAATCGTCGCCGGCAAACTCGAGCACCTTACCGATGCCTTTGCTCGTTTTCATGTACTCGGTCGCCAGAATGACGAGCATCACGTCTTTCGCGGCGACGTCCGCGCGTTTCTTACCTTTCAACACGTAACGCACCGTTTCCGGAACACGGATGCGAATGTCTTTCGTGTACCAGGCATTCGCCATGTCTGTTGAACCGACGCCGAACGCAAAACACCCAAGCACCCCCGCCATGCATGTATGCGAGTCAGTGCCGATAACAATCTGTCCCGGCAGCGCGAGATCTTCGACGACTGCGTTGTGACAGATCGCTTCCGAACCACCTTCGGGATTCTCGCCGTAAAGCTTGATCTTCTGCTGGCTCGTAAAACTCTCCTGCGTCGTGGCAAGTCCTTCCGCCTTTTCGAGCAAACCCATCTCGCGATGTTTCGGCGACATGACTCGACCGAGAAACGTCAGGTGATCGCGAAACGCAAAGACCGACTCCGGCTCGGAAACACGCGCATCGGCTCCCAAAGCCTGTTTGAACAACGACTCCGCCATCGGCGTGACGTACTCATGCGAAAAGCGCACGTCGGCGACTGCAAACAACGCGTCGCCCGGCTTCACTGCATCAACGCCAATCTTCCCGGCAGTTACAAACGCGTGTCGCGCGATGATTTTTTCCACGATCGTCATCGGGCGCGGTTGCGTTTCGATCGGCGGCGGCGAGACCTTTCCTGCCAGGCGCGCTTTGTTGTAGTTGAAGAGTCCACCGTGCGTAACGATGTCCTGCGAGATTGGATCGAGCCCTTTAGTGAACTCCGTCAACGGTATCTCTTCACCGTTGCGAATGCGGTCGATCAAACTAAAGTCAGTGGACGTGAGCAGGCCGATGTTTTGCGAATTCTGACCGTAGATCTTCTCGATGCTTTTAGCGATAACGAGCCGAATGCCCGCCGCCTTCTCAGCGTACGGCGCCGTCTCACGCGACGAGCCGCAGCCCTTGGAAAGCCCTGAAACCACCACGGCGAACCCGCCATTTTTCACTTCGTCTTTTTGGACCGCTCCTTCGCGCATTCCGACGTAAACGTATTGGCCGAGTGTCTCGTCGTAATAGAAGCAGACCCAGCCCGGCGTTATCTCGTCAGTGGAAATGTTGCTCATCAAGGGCAAGTCGTCGTTTCCAAGACGCTCCGCCAGCTGGGATTCAAGTAAGTCTGCGGCTTCGCCCTCTGAGGCCAGTTGTTGGCGGATTAGTGCCGTCTCTTCGGTAAGAAATAAAATGCGCCCGGAGAATTTGATGTTTTCAGTCACTTTAGTTTGTCGCGATCATTAATTATTATGTGGTGCGAGCCGATTATAACCCTCACCCTGATAAAACCTTTAACGGGCACTTTAGCGTCTAAGGAGAGGCCCGCGAAGGGTCGAGAGCAGCAGCGGAGGATAGCTTGATGAAGTTATTGGCAAAGAGTTTACTTACAGCGGTGTTCATGGCGGTTTCACTGGCGGCATTTGGTTCCATTGCCGTCGCCCAGGAAACTGACGACCAGGCCAAGATCGATATTTACAAACGATTCGTCGACAATCGCGTTCCGAACCCGAGAGTCGCCTATGTAGCCGCGAAGGACTACCTGCAAAAGTACACCAAAGACAAAGATCAATACGTCGATTACCTGAAGACGTGGGTGGCCGCGTTCGAGAGCGACGAACGCAAGGACAACCTGCCGATTCTCATCAACGAGAAGAAGTTTGACGAAGCGTACAAAACGGGCGCGACTATCCTGGCCGCCGATCCTGATTACCTGCGCGCTCAGATAGACCTGGGTTACGCCGGCTATCTCGCCGCTTCCGCTAAGAACGAAACGCACAACGCAGTGGCCCTCGGCTACGCGACGAAGGCGATTCAGGCGATCGAAGCTGGGAAGGCGCCGCATGACTGGGCGCCTTTCAAAGGCAAAGACGATACGCTTGCGTATCTGAATTACGCCGTCGGTTTTCTGACCTTAAAGACCGACCCGACGAAGGCGATCGATTATTTGTTGAAGGCCGCTCAGTACAACAGCGAGATCAAGAAAACGCCTTCGACCTATTACTTCCTCGCCGCCGCTTACGAATCAGGCCCCTACAAGACCATGTCGGCTGCTTATCAAGCCGAGCATGCGGGCAAGCCTGAGAGTCCGGCCGGCAAAGCGGCGCTCGAGAAGTTGAACGTGATGATGGACCGCATCATCGACGCCTACGCGCGCGCCGTTGCGGCGAGCGGCACGGATCCGAAGACTGAGCAAAGCCGGAAAGAGTGGACGACGCAGTTGTCGAACTACTACAAGTTCCGGCATGACGGCAGCGATGCAGGGATGACTGAGTTCATCAGCACGGTGTTGCAAAAACCGTTGCCGCCGAAGCCGTAATCCTTCGGTTTGGTCAGTAGTCAGTGGTCCGTGGTACTAGTACTGAACGCACTGACACTGACCACTGACCACTGACTATTGACTAAGTTTTTATGTCGACCGACGTCGAGACACTTGAGCGGCTGGCCCGGGCACGTGACTTTATTGATCACTGCTATGACCATCCGCTTAGTCTGGACCAGATTTCCGAAAAGGCCTGCTTCTCGCGCTATCACTTCCTGCGTCTTTTCCGGCAGGCCTTTAACATAACTCCGCATCAATACCTCATCGAACGTCGCATTGAGAAAGCGAAGGAGCTGCTGCGCAACGAAGACGGCGTGCGCGTGACGGATGTTTGTTTTGAAGTCGGGTTTCAGAGTCTTGGATCGTTTAGCAGTCTCTTCCACAAGTGCGTCGGCCACGCCCCGATCACCTACCGCGAAAAAGCACGCGAAACAAAACAGGCCAAACGACAAGTTCCTGGCTGTTTCATCGTGATGTATAAACTCGAATCCGTCTAATCCGCGTTTAAAAGCAATTTCCAAGAAGCGTTCTCAACACGGATGTGGGTATTCTGCGTTCAGGAGGAGAACACTGATGATTCGAAGAATGTCTCACGCCACTGTTTTTGTGACTAATCAAAACGAAGCCCTCGAGTTTTATCGCGATAAGCTGGGTTTTAGAGTACATACCGACGCCATGGTAGGCCCCGATTTCCGATGGCTAACAATGTGCACCAATGATCAGCCCGATTTTGAAGTTATTCTTCTTGAACCAAAGCCGGGAATGATGATGGATGAAGAGACTTCGAACGCGATCCGTACCCTGCTCGCGAAAGGCGTGCTCGGCGCGGGTGTCTTTAACACCGACGACTGTCGCGGCACATACGAAGAGATGAAAGCGAAAGGTGTGCAATTCGTCTCCGAGCCCGCTGAACGACCGTACGGCATCGAGGCTGTTTTTCGCGATAACTCGGGAAACTGGTTCAGCCTCACTCAACCCACTCTGTGAGATTTGAGATCTACCCACTCTGTAGATCTGAGATCTACCCACTCTGTGAGATCTGAGATCTGCAGATCTGAGATCTCAAGGTATACTCCGGCAATGCGAAAAGCTTCCCTGCTGTTTTGTTTGCTGCTGCCGTTAACCATCAACGCTCAACAGCTTTCCATCGACGCCATGATCGAGCGCGACATGGCGTCGTTGCTGTCGACGTACAAAATGCTTCATGCCTCGCCTGAGTTGTCACATCGCGAAGAAAAGACTTCCACTTTCGTCGCGGGTGAGTTGCGGAAGCTTGGTTACACGGTCACGGAACGCGTCGGCAAGTTTGATAACGCTGACTGGACCAGCTACGGCGTAGTCGCAGTGATGAAAAACGGCACTGGTCCAACTGTGCTCGTGCGCACGGAACTTGATGCGCTGCCGGTCGAGGAAAAGACGGGAGTGCCGTACGCGAGCAAAGTGCGCGCGAAGAACGATGCGGGTCTAGATGTTGCCGTGATGCACGCTTGCGGGCACGACATACACATGACAAGCCTGCTCGGTACTGCGAAGGTGCTCAGTGAACTGAAATCGCAATGGCAAGGAACGCTGGTCCTGCTTGCACAACCAAGCGAAGAGACAGGCGACGGCGCGCGGGCGTTGTTGCGCGACAATCTCTACACCCGTTTCCCGCAACCTGATTTCGCGATCGCTCTGCACGACAAACCGGAATTGGAAACAGGAAAGATCGGTTACACACCCGGGTACGCAATGGCGAGTGCGACGTCGATCGACATCAAGATCCGTGGCATAGGTGGGCACGGCTCGGCACCCGAAACGACAAAAGATCCTGTCGTTGTGGCGGCGCAATTCGTCCTCGCGTTGCAGACTATTGTGAGCCGTGAGAATTCGCCGCTCGAACCGGCCGTCGTGACAGTCGGCTCCATTCACGGTGGGACGCGTTACAACATCATTCCCGACGAAGTGAATCTTCAGTTAACAGTTCGCACTTATAAAGAGGACGTGCGACAGAAGATTCTTGCGTCGATCGAACGGATCGTGAAAGGCGCGGCGCTGACGGCGGGTATTCCTGAGGATCGTGCGCCGATTGTGAAAGTCAGTGAAGGAACAACTTCCACTTACAACGATCCAAAACTGCTCGATCGGCTGATGCCAGCACTTCAACGAGTGCTTGGCAACGATAACGTCGTGAAGATGCCGCCGATGATGGCCAGCGAAGATTTCGGGTACTTGAGTTTGGACCAGAAGATTCCCGCCACAATCATTTGGCTCGGCGCTTCCGATCCGCTGAAGGTCAAGCAGCATCGTGAGACTGGGGCGGCGCTTCCGGGTTTGCACTCCGCGCTCTTCGCACCCGTGCCTGAACCAACATTACGCACCGGCGTGAAAGCGACGACCGCAACAGTGTTGGAATTAATGAAAAGGTAGAACCTGGAGCTTGGGGACTGCTTAACCACAAAAGGCACAAACGAAGCCCACAAAAGGCACAAAAAGGATCAAGGGAACGTTGGAACAACTGCCTGACCCTTTTCTCAGGTTGTTTTGTGCCTTCTGTGGGCTTCGTTTGTGCCTTTTGTGGCTACGTGAGACAACCCCAACCCTAACCTGCCGAGTCAAACGGTCACTCTTCCCCGCTAGTCCCACAAACCCGTCCGTCCGGAGGTTGCCGATGAACGCAAAGTTCTCCTTCCTGTCGTTGCTCCTGATCGTCCTGTTTTCCACTCAAATTTCACTGGCAAACGAATCTCCCGCAGTCCTGGCACGTAAAGCCGTGTCGGAAGATGCAGCCGAGGCATCGGCCGCTATCGAAGAGCTGCGCGCTCTCGGCCCGCAGGGTTTGGACGCATTGATGACCGAGCATGCCACGGAGATCAATCGTCACATCGACCAACCCTTGCTCGCCTCGGGACCTGAATGGCAGCGACTCACGCGCGCGCTCGACCTCATCGGACAACAGAAGAACGCCTTCATCTCCGGACTCTACTGGTACACCGATCTCGAAGACGCGAAGAAAGCCGCGAGTGAAAGCGGAAAGCCAATCCTGTCGCTGCGCCTTCTCGGCAATCTGACTGACGAACTAAGTTGCGCCAACAGTCGCTTCTTCCGCACCGTGCTCTATGCGAACACGCAGATCCGAGAAAGGCTTCACGACCGTTTCGTGTTGCATTGGAAGTCAGTGCGTCCGGTACCGCGCATCACGGTCGACTTCGGGGACGGCCGCAAGCTCGAAAGCACCGTCACCGGAAACAGCATCCACTACATTCTCGATTCCAACGGTCAATTGATCGAAGCGCTGCCCGGCCTGTATGACCCGGTAACGTTTCAACGCAATCTCACCGACGCAGAAACGCTTTTAAAGTCGCTCACTGGAAAAGTAGGCCGCGAACGACAAGTACTGCTGGCCGCCTATTACCTCGATCGCATGAACAAGATCTCGCTCGAGTGGCAGGATGACATCAAGCAGTTTGCCGCCAGGATTCCGGAACGTCTGCGCGTCCATCCGAGTCAGGACCTCGACGCATTGAGCGTTGGTCCCGCAGCGGTAACCAAGTCGCGCATGGAAAGACCGATGGTCCGCTCCATTACTTCCGCAAGCGACGCGCTGGGACGGCTGACTGATGAACAGGCGTGGAGGCTGATCGCGTCGCGCCACTCGATGGACTGGATACTTGACCACCGAAGTATCGCGCTAATCCAGCGGCAGAATCCGTCGATGCAACGCAACGACATGACGCGGCTGCTCCAAAGTTTTCGAGAGTCGATTAGATTGGACACGGTACGTAACGAGTACATGTTGCGTCCCTTGCTCTACAGTTGGCTGATGAGAGAACCAATTCGCGCGAATTTGGGAAAATTCAATGACGAGGTCTACACGAGACTTTTCCTGACGCCGAGCTCTGATCCGTGGCTGGGATTGGTTTCTCCTGAAATCTACACAGCTATCGACCACGGCGGCGTGATCAAGAGCCGGTAATTTTTTTGACACGGATCACACGATTTGATACTCCTAGCCGTGTGATCCGACCACTACTGCTTCTCCTTATTTTGTCGTTTCCTGTCTTCGCGCAAACGATGCAGGAAAAGGTAACCGATTATCGCCGCCTCAACGAACGCCAGTTGCTCAGCGAGTACATCGAGTTTCTCACGATTCCCAACGTCGCTTCCGACATTCAAAACATCCGCCGAAACGCGGCGCATATCATGGATATGATGAAACGGCGCGGCTTAAGTCCGCGACTGTTGGAAGCGGAAACCCCAAACGTTCCACCCGCAGTTTATGCTGAGTGGAAAACGCCGGGCGCCCAACGGACTTTACTTTTTTACGCACACTACGATGGCCAGCCAACGGATCCGAAACAGTGGACCGAAACGTTGCCCTGGCAGCCGGCTTATCGCAATGCGGCAATCGAAGACGGCGGGCGGATCATACCTCTTCCAACTATGGGTGCTATCAACCCAAGGTACCGCATCTACGCGCGTTCCGCTTCTGACGATAAAGCCGGAGTGATGGCGATACTCACCGCGTTCGCCGCACTTAAAGCAAAAGGCATCGCGCTAAATTCAAACATCAAGTTTTTCTTTGAAGGCGAGGAAGAAGCAGGATCGCCTCATCTCGTTGAGATCATCCGCCGGCACAAAGATCTCCTCACCGCCGACGCGTGGATCATCTGTGATGGACCAGTGCACCAGTCGGGTCGCAAGCAGGTCGTGTTTGGCGCTCGCGGCGATACCAATGTCGACGTCACGGTCTACGCTGCGAAGCGTCCGTTGCACAGCGGGCATTACGGAAACTGGTCACCCAATCCGGCGATGATGCTGGCGCGCTTGCTGGCCTCTATGAAAAACGATGAAGGAAGCGTGACGATCGACGGTTGGTACTCCGACGTCGAACCTTTAGGAGAGGCCGAACTTCGCGCGATAGCCGACGCGCCCAAGTACGACGAAGAGTTGAAGAAACAGCTAGGGCTCAAACGCGTCGAGGGTGGTGGCAAGACGCTGATGGAACTGATCAACGTTCCGTCACTAAACATCAACGGCTTCGGCAGTGGCGACATCGGCGCACTTGCGCGCAACGTCATTCCGACGACCGCGAGCGCCGTGCTGGATCTGCGACTGGTCAAAGGCAACGATCATAAGCGGCAAACCCAGCGTCTCGTCGCTCACATCAAGAAACAGGGTTATCACGTGATCGATCGCGAACCAACTGACGCCGAACGCGCCCAGCATCCGCTGATCGCACGCGTAAACGTTCGCCCGGGCGGTTACAACGCGGAGCGGACGCGGATGGACCTGCCTATTTCCGTCGCGGTTATCGAGGCGGTACAATCAACGACTCCTGACAAGATCGTGCTGCTGCCAACTTCAGGCGGCAGTCTCCCTCTCTCGATCATTACGGAAAACCTGCGCACCGTAACGATCTCGGTGCCGATTGCGAACTACGACAACAATCAACACGCGGAAAACGAAAACATTCGCTTACAGAACCTGTGGGACGGCATTGAAACCTTTGCTGCATTGATGACATTCAAGTAGATCTGTTATCAGATCTACAGACAAAGGAGACGACCCCGATGAAAACGATGGCTTTGTTCGCCTCGCTGACGTTGACCTGTCTTCTGACGAATGCACTGGCCCAAACCAAACCCGCGACGCCTCCGCCGCCAGTGGACCAGGACAAAGACGACGTCGTCAGGATCACGACGAACCTCGTACAGATCGACGCCATCGTTACTAAAGACGGAAAGCTCGTCTCCGACTTGAAGGCCGAAGATTTTGAGATCTTTGAAGACGGCAAGAAGCAAACGATCACAAGCTTTTCGTACATTTCAAACCTTCCCGCAACGTCTCCTGCAATTACCGGCGCCGGCGAACGCGATAAATCGGTCCCTGCGCCGCCTCTGAAACGCGACGATCCGCGACGCATCCTCGCGATCGTTGTCGACGATCTCGGACTCTCCGCGGAAAGCATGAGCCAGGTGCGACGGCAGTTGCGCAAGTTTGTCGATGAGCAAGTCCAAACGCACGATCTGGTGGCGATCATTCGTACCGGTACACAACTCGGCGCCTTACAGCAATTCACCAACGACAAGCGGCTGCTCAATCGCGCGGTGGACCAGTTGCGGTGGAATCCTTGCAACCGAACCGGCATCAGCGTCCTGCCTCCCACACAACGGATAATGGAAATGGGTACAACCGAACACGTCTGCGGCGGCTTCTCATTTTTCTCGACGATGAAGTCCCTGGGAGCAATCATCGACGGAATGGCTGAACTGGCCGGCCGGAAGTCGTTAATGATTCTGTCCGACAGTCTGCCGGCTGAAACACAGGACTCGCCGTTCTTTAATGTAGACCCGAATTCTCCGTTCAACGACGCAACTAACCGCGTGATAGCGCTGCATAGAATTGCTGAAAGGGCCATTCGCGCATCCGTCGTGATTTATTCGATCGATACGCAGGGTTTGCAAACGACCGGTGTCACCGCGGCGGATCGTTTCAGCGGCAGTGTCCGGCAGGTAAACCAGCAAATGAACGCCCTGATGAATGCGCGTTCCCGCGTCCTGTTTGACCGCCGCGGCGGTGGTGAAATGATGGCGCGCCAAACCGGAGGCTATCAGGTCAGGAACTCAAACGATTTCAAGTTTGAACGCATTCTCGAAGAGCAGAGCGGTTACTACCTGATCGGCTACCGGCCAACTGATGAGACTTTCAACAAGAAGTTTCATCGCATAACGGCGAAAGTGAAGCGCTCAGGAACGACTCTGCGCACGCGTTACGGCTTTCATGGTTACAGCGAAGACGACGTCGTTAAGAAGCCGCAATCGAAGACCAACCTCGCGCTGATGTCTCCGTTTGGCGCGCAAGACATCAACGTCGAGTTTACAGCGTTCTTCGCGAACGATAAGTCAGCCGGATCCGTGATTCGATCGTTCCTGTACTTGAACGCCAACGATCTAACGTTTGTGAAGACGAACGACAAACACGAAGCAAATATTGAGTTGCACGGCGTGATCTTTGGAGACAATGGCATCATCGCCGAGCAAATCAAGTACACCGGCGTTTTTAGTTTGCCGGAGAAGGATTACGAGCGGGCGCGGGGCGAAGGGGTGCGCATCCGGTTCGACATGCCGGCTAAGCGACCAGGTGGTTATCAAATGCGCGTAGCTGCGCGCGACGTCGCGTCGTCACGCATTGGCTCGGCGGGACAGTTTGTCGCGGTGCCAAATCTAAAGAACAAGCAGCTCGCCGCTTCCGGAATCGTTCTGCGAGGCGTTGCGGACGTTGTTGAAACGGACATGAACACGACGGAGGTAGCCGGTGCGACTCCTGCCGTGCGGCGATTTTTTCCAAACACGGATCTCTATTTCGCAGTAGTGATTTATAACGCGGTAATCGATCCGGTTCTCCGACGACCAAACCTCGTGATCGAAAGCAGACTTTTCCGCGACGACAAGCGCGTCTATTCGTATCCTGGGTTCACCCTCGATCCCGGAGCGCAACCGGATCTGGAGCGAATCTTTGTCAGCCAGGTCTTACGACTCGGCGCAAATCTGGAGCCCGGTCATTACTATTTGCAACTAGCGATCACTGACAAATTGATCAAGGACAAAGAGCAGCCCCCGGTTATTCAATGGGTAGACTTCGAGATCGTTAAATGACGTCGAAGACATTCGATCAAGTGAGCAAAGAATAGGAACGTATGTCTCTCAGAAATGCAATTCTCTTCTTGTTGTGCATGGTGCTGCCATGCATTGCACAAACTAAAAGTGACGACGATGTTGTCCGCATCACCACTAACCTCGTTCAGATCGACGTGGTTGTCACTAAAAAAGGCCAGCCCATTAAAGATCTGAAAGCTGAAGACTTCGAGATCTTCGAAGACGGAAAACTACAAACGATCACCAGCTTCACCTACGTCTCCAACGTTTCGAACAATGCTGATGCTTCATCTACCGCGGCGGCAACAAGCGGTAAAGATCCAAACAGTCCATCCGATCCCAGCTCGGCTCCGCCAATCGCGTCAGAAACCGGTCGAAGAAGGATCGCTTTCGTCGTCGACGACTATGGCTTGTCCGCGCAAAGCATCGCTGCCATCAGGCGCCAACTCCGTAAATTCATTGACGAACAACTGAAACCCAACGACTTGATGGCGATCATTCGCACCAGTCGCGTTCGACGCGAGCAGCCTCAACTCACGAATGACAAAAGTCGTATCAACCAGGCGTGGGAACAGTTGAAGTGGAACCCGTGCAGTCGGGTTGGCGTGAAGACGATGCAACGAGTTGGCGATGAGACCCCTGTAGGATGCGGAATGGGCGTAGGTTCCTTCGATGAGAGCATTAGTTCAATCCGAGCAGTCGTAAACGCACTGGGCCAGGTTCCGGGGCGCAAGTCGATGATCATTTTTTCGAACGACACGCCATTGCGGGAAGATGAAAAACTCGCGTATGGCAGCAGCAGCGTCATAACTGCCGGCCCCGGCGATTCCACCAGTGACGACTCGCGCAATTACAACGCCCGGCTTAAAAGGCTGTCGGAAATGGCAATTCGTTCTTCGATAGTCATCTATGGGATCGAGGCCGCCGGCCTGCAAGCGACCCACCTGACCGCTGCTGACGCGACCCCGCCCAGAATTTCAGGCTCCGAAGGCAATCGCTCATTCACGAAACAGTTGGGTGACCGTTCAAAACAGATCCAGGTGCGCCGTGAAGGTGCGAATATGTTAGCGAAGGCTACAGGCGGGTTTTTGGTCCACGACCAAAACGATTTTCAGTTTGATAAGATTCTCGAAGATCAGAATGGCTACTATGTGATTGGCTATCGTCCGAGTACTGAAACCTTCAATAAGCAGTTTCACAAGATCCGCGCGCGCGTGAAGACATCGGGATACGAGGTGCGGACGCGCTCCGGATTTTTCGGCATGAGTGAAGAAGAAGCGAAGCGTTTGAAAAAGACTACTGACAAATAAAATGCGAAAAGTAACATTTGGGGGCGCGAACAGTCTCGACAACTTCATCGCTCGTAAAGACGATGCGGTCGACTGGTTAATGTGGAACAAAGAAGTCGCCGCGATCATGACGGACTACTGGAAGACAATCGACACTGTGGTGATGGGTCGAAAAACCTACGAAGTCGCGATGAGGACAGGTGGTGCTGACGGCGGTGCTTATCCCGGTGTTACGACTTACGTTTTTTCGCGGACGCTGAAGAAGAATAAAGTTCCGAAGAGCGTCAACCTCATCTCTGAAGATGCGGTCGACTTCGTCCGCAAGCTTAAAAAGGAGAAGGGCAAGGACATCTGCGTGATGGGTGGCGGTGTCCTTGCCCGTTCGCTTTTTGAAGCCGGCTTAATCGACGAGATCGGGTTCAACATTCATCCGGTTTTGCTTGGCTCCGGAATCCCGCTGTTTCATGAAATGAAGAAACAGATCAATCTCAAGTTGATTAAGTGCCAGGAACTGAAGAATGGTTGCGTGGTGATAACCTATCGCGTGAAACATTAGCCACCTTTTTTCGTGGTTACTACTTCGTCGTCAACACTTCACGGAAAAACTCAACCGCGCGCGGATCGCCTGATTCCCCCAACGAACGAATCGCCTGCTTGCGTACCTGCTGGTTTGCGTGCGTACGCGCGATCTTTATCAACAACGGCACGGATTCTTCGGATTTTCTTTCACTGATCGCTCGTACGGCCTGAAGTTGTACTTCCACCGTTGCATCGTTGCTCTGCGCTGTCTGGCTCAGAAACTCAAAACTGCGTTTCGTAACACGCTCACCCAACAAGCGAATCGCCTGACGCCGCACATCCATCTGTTCGTTACTTCGCGCAACCTCAAATAACTTGTCCTCGACGCGCGTGCTCTTGGTCTCTGAAAGCGACTGCAACACGGAGCGCTTCACGTCGGGCACTTGCTCGGAATCAAACAACTTGAGCAGATCGTCAACTGCCGCCTCTCCACGTTCAGCCAACACGCGAATCGCCTGTTTTCGCAACTCCGGACTTGCATCCGAGCGGGCTACTTCCAACAGCCGCGCCTGCGCTCGCGGGCTTTTCGTTTCGGCAAGCGCTCGTAACGCGTTTCGTTTCACGTCAAGCTGCGGATCGCTCGCGTAAATCTTCATCAACTCGTCGACGGCATCTTCACGTTGGAAGTTACTAAGCCTGCGCACAGCAATGCGACGCGCTTCCCAATCGGTGTCGTTCTTCGCGACGGCGAGTAGAAACGTAAACGCCGGCTGTGGCTCGTGAACACTATTGCCCACTGCCGAGATAACGCTACGTCGCACTTCAACGTCCTTCACTGACTCATACAGACCCTTGCAGCGTCGCCACACTGCCGGGATCTCGGCTCTGTCCGATCGCATGGGCTGCTGAACGGCGCAGTTTCTTATCTTCCGCGTCGTTGCGCACGAGCGTCGCAAGAAAAGCCTGCTCGCCACCCACCTGGCCCAACCAATAAACCGCTGAAGAGCGAATTTGCTGATTCGGTGAAGTAGCAACGAAGTTCTTGAGCATGCCGCCTACACGCGCATCGTCGTGCAACGAGATGCCCAACACCGCGCGCTCACCCAAAATATCGAGCGGCGACGCGGCTGCGAGTGCGCGCAGGTAGTTCAGACTCTCTTCGTTGTTCGCGCGGCCCATCCAGTAAACGGGATAGCCTTTGTACTCACGTTTCCGTTCGAGGTTGTAGACCTCCATGCGCGTGATTTGGTTCGAGCCGGATCACGCAACAGGAAGATCGCGAGATTGCGTGTTTCGACGGTCATTCCACTCGCGGTCGTGCCGACGAAGACCGACGAGTCGCCGATCGTGTGGATCGAACCGTTGAAATCGCGCACGTTTGGATCGACTGCGACGCCCGGTCGCACGTCAAACGTGTACGCGGACCAGTAAGGCGTTTGTCCGGTGCGACCGCGCGCCTGCGCCGCATTGAGCTTCGACATCAGGTCCGCGCCTTCCACCGGCGTGAAACTCTGCACAGTGGTTGCGCTCGACTGCGTTTGAAGATCGTCGCGCGCCTGCGCGGCGGTCACATCCGCGGCATGTTTGGCGCAGGCAACACCTGCCAGGGACAAAACCGAGAACGCTGACACGATCATTGAAGAGAGCAACTTCGAATTAAGCATGGGGTTGACTCCTACTTAAGCAAATCTTCGAGAAACTTCATGGCTTCGGGATCGCGGCTCTGGCCCAAATAGCGGACCGCTAGCTTGCGACGCTCGACTGATGGATCGTTGCGCGCGATGGCCATCAGTTTTCGTACGGCATTCTTCTGTGGCGACTCGCCAAACGCACGAAGCAGCATCATTTTTAGCTGGTCGTTTTGCTCCGCATCGTACATGGCAACAAATTGATCAAGGATTGTCGGGTCGTTCTTGTGGCCTAGTACTCGAATCGCATAGCCGCGCAGTTCCATCGCATCGTTTCCGCGCGCGATCTCGAACAGCTTGGGAGTTGCGCGGGGATCGTTACTCTCGGCGAAGGTGCGCAGCAGCGCTTGTTTGATTTGGAGGTTCGTTTCGGTCGAATAGAGTTGCAGCAGATCTTCGATACCGACGCGGTTGCTATTTCCCAGACGTCGAATCGCTTCAATCCGCAGCTCCGGTGTTTCACCCGTCCGTGCTATGTCCAACACCTTCGCGCGGGCGCGCGGCTCTTCGCGTTCTGAAAGAGCTCGCAGGACTTGCGATCGAACTTCCTTGGTTTTGTCGGCGTCGTAGATGCGAATAAGTTCGTCGAGTGACGCGGCATCTTTCAATTCGCTGATGAAGCGAATTGCGAAGAGGCGCGAGTTGAGATCGTCGCTCGCGCGGGCAATCTCCATCACTTTCGCACTGCCGCGCGGAGTGCGGCTCTCGACGAGCGCGCGCAGGATCTGCGCCCTCACTTCCTTGTGGCGGTCGGCGTCGTAGAGTTTGATCAGTTCTTCGGTGACTTGTTCGTCGTGCTGATCACCCAAACGCCTGATAGCGGTTAGGCGAAGTTTCAGATCGGCATTGTTGCGGGCGATGTCGAGCAGTATCGGGACCACGCGCGGGCTGCGTCGCGAACCGAGTATCGTAACTGCCGCGGCCTGGAGACCCTGACACGGAGCGGTATTCGCCTTTAAGGTTTCACTGATGATGCCGATAGCGCGTTCTTCGTCAGCCTGAAACAGACTTTGCAACGCGAGAATCTTGATTTCGCAGTTGTCGCGGTTTGCTATCTCCTGAGCTAAGTCCGTGTGGCCCATCGCAACGAGAAGTGCGATGCCTTCACGGCGCCAACTTGAATTCGGGAAACGATCGACAAGACGTTTTAGCTGTGCCGTCGCGTCTTCTTTGCGTCCCTGCTTCTCGAGTGCATAGCCATACCAGTAAAGCGCGGCGTCGAGATCTTTGTCCTTGGGATAGCCCTTGATGAAGTCGTTAAACTTCTCCGCGGCCTTCTGCCAATTCTGGGACTCGATGAAATCGCGTCCTTCGCGGAAGACCTGCATCGAAGCAGTGTTTGTCTTGTTCGTTTGCACGAAGCGGTTGAGCTTGGCGATGTCCTGGCTGTGAGCTGAAACACTTCCAACACTAAACAGAGCGAGCAATACGACTGCGAGTGTCAGGGGGGAACGACTGATAACAAAATTCTTCATGGTCTCTTTGTCCTTAATTTTCTATGGGTTTGGCTTCACCGCAGAGGCACAGAGAACGAGAGCGAGCGCAGCGATCGAGCGGTGATCAAAACGCGAACAGCAGCTCCATGTTCCCTGTGCCTCTAAGGTGAAACACTTCCTAATCATCAAGTGCGCGCGCGAGTGCGGCGGAATTGACTTGTAAGAGCGGGACGATGTTCTTGCGTTCGACACGCTCGCGAATCGTGCGCACCGCGTTGCTGTCCGGTTTGTCCGGAAGGTTCGCGATGTCCAGCAGAATTGGTTGAAGACTTTCCAGTAACGACGCGATTTGTACGTCGCCGTTGGCATCGGCTTCACGTCGCAGGATCATGTTTTGTTGGACGAGTTGCCGGGCGCGCTTTCGTTCGTAAGCAACTTCGGCGTCGGACGTCGCAGTGTTCAGACGGACGTTTCTGAAGGCAACCAGTAACGTCTCAGACTTTTCAATGTGGATGGCCGTAAGCGTTTGAGCGTCAGCGGGTCGCACGCGCTCAGGCGCTGCGATCGGATCGGCCGGTTCAGTAACGAGTGCAAACTGTTCACCCGGTTTTGGGTCACGAACCAAAGGTTTCTTCGGCTTCGCTGATGGTTCGCGTTCGGGGTTCGTTCGTTTTCCTTCTGGCGACGCTTCCGGTTCAGGTTGACTGATCTTTTCAACTGTTGGAGATGGGGTTGGTGATGGTAGGTGAGCCACAGATTGGTTTGAATCGGTGTTCAAAGACCAAATCAAACCAATGATCGTACCTACGATAACCAGTGTCGCAAACGCAATCGCCGGTGTGCTCCAGCCCCAACGAAGTCCGCGCACCGAAGCACGATCGCCTCGCGACAGGATCCGGTTGAGCTCTCGATTTGTGATGGCTGGATTCGCTGCCGTCTCAAACCCGGCGATCTGGCTACGCAGGTTGAGAAAGTCGGCCTTGACCTGTTCACATTCGCCACAGGTCAACACATGACGCTCGACCTCGCGCGCTTCGGCCTGCGCCAGTTCGCCGTCGATCAACGAAGAAATTTTTTCTGTAAAACTACAACTCATAAGATTTTGTTTTGTCGTGGTCAGTAGTCAGTTTCAGCAACTAACAACGAACCACTAACACGGACCACTGACCACTGACAAACATCTAACTAGCACTAATTGCTGTCTTGGCCCGCTTACCCCAACGCTCTCGCAACGATGCGCGCGCTCGAAAAATGTCAACCTTCACCTTGCTCTCCGAAACCTTCATGACCTCGCCAATCTCGCGATAGCTCAACTGCTCCTGTTCTCGCAACAACAACGCCGTGCGCTGGTCTTCCGGCAGTGTTTGCAACATCTCGAGCACCAACGTCTTCCGCTCGCGCGTTTCGTATTCCTGCTCGGGATTGCGGGCCACTGGTCTCATTGCCTCCACCACTCGATCAAAGAGCCGGTAACGCGTATTCGACTTGCGAAACTCGTTGATGGCCAGGTTTCGCGCGACGCGATAGAGCCAGAAGCGCGCTTCACCGGGCGGGAGCGTTCCCCACGCCGTGCGATGAAGTTGCAGGAAACTCTCCTGTGCCAAATCTTGCGCCAGCGGCGCGCGGCCTCCCAATAAACACTCCAGAAAGCGGCATAGGCTAGGGTAGAAATCCTGAAACAGCATGGTGAACTCGTCGTCTTCGCTCGCCATAAGCTGCGCTACGCCTCCTAAAACACGCGGGTTCGGGAAAAGTTACAAAGAAAGTTGCTCCATTGATACTGGTTAGGCGTTTTATGGGTTAGGCGGCCGTTAAAAACCATAGAAATCCGTTGCTGGTTGCTGGTATGTTAGTGGACCAATGAAGCTGAGAGTCGCACTTTTAGCTGTCTTTTTTGCCGTTCTCGCTGGGATCGGGGCGGGTACAGAAGTTCTTGCGCAGCAGTTCCACGCTGTCGAGCCCCGCAAATTTGACGAATTTAGCAAGGCGAGTCATTGCGATCTCACCGCCCGGCTCGACAATTTCGCAATCCAGCTCCAACACGAACCTGACTCGGTGGGCCACATCGTCGCATACGGACCTGAGGGCGAAGGGCTAGGAACCGGCAAGTACTTCCTCGGTCTGTTGAAAGACTACCTGCTTAACACGCGAGGCCTGCCGAAACGAGCAAGTCAAAACGATTTATGCGGGGCGCAATCAGGTCCTGTACGAACCGAAGATCGAATTGTGGGTCACGCCACCGAGGCGCCTCCGCGCCCGAGCCGCCCAAGTTTGAGACAAATATCGACACGTTCAAAGGGCGCTTCACCACCGAGGAGGCTTACGATTTCGTCGATATCCTATGGGAAGGCGAAGGAGAAATGGGACCGGGTATCGGTCTCACAACTGACGCCGCTATCGCCGACATGCTGCAACAGCAGAAGAAAGCGATTACGTACATCGTCACTTACAACGGCGAGGACGCAGTGCCGGGTGTCGTCGCGGCGCATGGCTGCAAGAAAACTTGAGGCTTTGAAGGGTCATAAGGTCGATGTTAGTCGAATCAAAACCATCTTCGGTGGCGTCCGCAAGAAAACAATGATTGAGCTTTGGATTACCGCGGCCGGCGATCCGCCACCTGTTAAAGACGCAGGCCCTGAACCGCCACCACTCAAAAACGCCCAGCTAACGCTTCAGGGCGACGTCACCATGGGTGACCCTGAAAACGAACGCGTTGTTTTCAATCGAATGCTCGAAGTCTTGCGGGAGCAACCAACGGTGAGGATCGTTGTATTTGTGGACTTGGAGGTGAAGCAACCAGAGCCAGAGCCTGAATCGGAGTCGCCACCTGTCGCGATCTCGTTGCCCGTACAACAGACTGAAGCGATTACGATCGAAGAAGACGATCCACCGGCAGATTTGCCGAAGCTGGTCCAAAAGTGGCGTGAGGAATTGATTAACACTCACAAGATACGTCCCGAACGATTCATCGTCCTATTCACAACGAATGATTCCGGGAATTACGTTCAGCTCTGGGCCGTGCCGCCCGGCCAACCACTTCCCGATCCGAACGCGGATGAAGAAGAAGAACCTTCAGACGTTGTTCAAGATCCGAAGCGCCGTCCCTGAAAAGATTTCCGTTTTCTCTTCCGCGCCGATCTCCAAACTATCAATCGACGACACTGCACGATCGATCGAACCTAACAGGTGCGGATAGTCGCTGCCCATCACCATGTGGTCCGCGCCTACGAGGTTGCGCACCATCGTCAGCGTGTGTGGACTGAATGAGACGGTGTCGTAATACAGCCGTTTCAAATACACGCTGGGGAGCTTGTCGATCTTCACGCGACAGTCGGCGAAGTCGCGAAAGCCATTGTCCATTCGTTCCATCAGGTAAGGCACGGCGCCGCCCAGGTGGCCAATGATCCAACGAATGTCCGGAAAGTCTTCAAACATTCCGTCGTAACACATGCGCGCCACCGCGAGGCTCGTATCAAACGGAAAGCCGATGATTGGTCCAAGCACGTATTCGCGAAACGAATCGGAGTTCGCAGGTATCATCGGGTGCAGAAAGATGCACAACTTCATTCGGTTCGCTTCTTCAAAGAATGCTCGATACTGCGGCGACGTTAGCGCACGGCCGCCGATGTTGCTGAGCAGGATCACGCCGTTCAGTTTCAACACGTCGATTGCGCGATGAAGTTCGGCGAGTGCGGCATCGGGCGCGTCCATCGGAATTGACGCGAAGCCTTTGAATCGTGTCGGGTGACGGGCGATTAGCTCCGCGTACGAATCGTTGATCATCCGCGCGACGTCGGGTTGGTGTTCCGCATCCGTGAAAAAGACATTTGGCGTCGAGAGCGAAACGACTTCAACGTCGATCCCAACGCGATCCATGTCTTCGAGCCGCTTGTTTACATCCGTCATCGCCGGCGTTACGCCGAAGAAACGCGCGCCGCGGTAAGTGATAATCGTTTGCCCCGTCGAACTGGTGTCAAAAGAAAACTCTGACGGAAGATCGCGAATGGTTTGAAAAAACTGTTCGGTGTAGAAGTGTGTGTGCAGATCGAGTTTCATTTTGCGTTTGTCTTGCGGCTCTCACGAATTTTCACGCCACGAACCGCGCCCGCAATCATCCGGTTCACCGCAGCGATCGATAGACCACCTTCGTCCGTTGACGGGATAGTGGCGAAGCCAATGGCCGAAGCTTTTTCGTAACGACTGAAGATCATGCTCAGTTTTTTCCAACCGCCGTACTCGGTAGTTTCGCTAGCCGTGAGCGTCGCTTCTTCGATTTTTATGACTGCGCCCATTTCGGTGAGGATCTTCTGAATTCCGCCGTTGGCCATCGTGGTTGGACCAACAGACGTGCCGGTCGGTGAGTACGGTTGTTTCAACAACGCGACGCGCACGCGGCCGTCGGCGTCGGTGTATCGCTGCGCGATCGTCGTCGATGTGTGCGTGAGAAGAATGGCAATGAGCAACGCAGTGATCTTCATAGTGTCTTGATCATTTCGTACTGGCCGAATACCTGGTTGTAACCGTTGTGTTCGTAAAACGCGAGCGTGCCTTTTAGTTCTTCGTCGATATTGATGATCCTGAGAGGTCCTGAAGCCTCGAGCGCTGCTAGAAGTGCAGAGCCGATGCCCTGGCGCCTGTGCTTTGAGGAGACCGCGAGTTGCATCACGTTCATCTGCGGAACGAATACGACACCATAACCGACGCACGCATCGTCTGGTACGCTCCCATGATAATTCGTTCGTTTGCTGCGCGATCGACAGCGTCGATCGAGTTCTGCCAGGACGGATAACCATCCCAAAACGAATGAAACAGTTCCCAATCAGGTTGTTCGACAACTGCCTGACATCCAATTCTTTTGTGCCTTCTTTGTGCTTTTGTGCCTCTTTGTGATCTAAAAACCGCGAGTCGCCTTGTTTCCACAAATCCAAGTTTGCGATAGAGATTTGCCGCCGGAACATTCGACGCCAACACTTCGAGCAAGTACTGAACAACACCCGCTTCTTTCAGTCGGGGCTCGAGAAACGCAAACATTTCCGTCGCGATTCCACGTCCGCGATACTCGGGAATCATTGCGGAGCCGCCGTCGTACGCCGTCGTCTTCCCTTGCCACTCACCGAGTGCATTCATACAGAAGCCGATCATGCGCTCGCCATCGAAAGCACCGGCGCTAATCTCCAGGCGAATCCCGTCGCGCGTGAGTCGTTGTCGAAACTGCTCGCGCGACATGCGCATATCGACTTCATAATCCGAGAAAGCCGTCAGAAAACATTCGTGCAGTGAATCGAAGTCTGCGTTGGAGAGTAATCGATAAGCGATCATGTAACTCGAATAATAATCGAATCGCAACAATTCAGATCAATCCGTGGATGCTATAGTAAAAACCAGTTAGCGGTTCTTAATTCTTCCAGTAGCAGCGGCGGCGCTCCCCGACAGCTCCACTCCAGCCACAACTCAATATTCGGCAGCGGAAAACCATTGAAACGGGGCGTTAGTCTATGAGTAGTCAAGCATTTGCGAGCAACAATGAACGCGGAAAGCCGACGCTGGTTAATGGAAACCGGGGAAACGTAAACAAGGACAACTGGCTCGGGTTTGTTGGCGACGTCGTGAATTTTTCGGGTGAAGTGAGCTTCAGATCGATGCTCCGGATCGATGGTCACTTCTCGGGTCAGGTCACTTCACAGGACGGGACGCTTATCGTCAGCACCGGTGCGGAGGTCACGAAGGCAGTAATTAAAGTGGCAGTCGCGAAGATCAATGGAACGGTTGAAGGCGATATTCTCGCAAGCAAGGAACTGGTGCTTGGTCGCACCGCGAATGTGAAGGGCAAGGTGGCGGCGCCCGCTTTGATCGTCGAAGAAGGCGCGCAGTTTAATGGCAGTTGCCGCCCGCTTTAATAACCAACTGAAGATAGATACGAACCCGCGGCTCGTTGTACTCACCCATCGACATCAGAGTCATCGATTTAGCAATGTGCCCACACGTCTCGACGTCTTCCCGCCTCATCTCACGAATTTGAATAGTCATTATTTATACCGGCTGCCATGCTTGATCACGATGTCCACATTCTGTAGCAGATTGATATGCCGCAGCACATCACCTCGTACCGCGATGATGTCGGCATATTTGCCTTCACTCACGGTGCCGACCTGATCGGAAACCGCATCGCAACTGACGGCCAATAAGTCGCGGCGCGGATGGCGACCATCGGGTCGATGCCGAAAGCGTTGACCCAGGCGTCGAGTTCGCGCCAGGTGGTTTGGCTGTGGAAGTTCATCGGGATGCCGCTGTCGGTGCCGATCAGAAGCACGACACCTGATTCCGAGAGTTGTTGGATCTTGCGCTTCAGAGTGGGTCGGCGCAGCGGCGTGATCTGGTAGTAAGCAAGCTGGCCGGGTTTCTTCAGCGACGTCTTGATGTCGTCAATGATCGATTGCGGCAGGCCAACTTGCCACGAAGGATCATCAAGCTGCTCGGGATTGTCGCGCACGTATTCGTAATTCAACAGTCCCTGAACAGTCGGCGTCCAGAACAATGGCCCAAGACTCATCTTCGCCGTGCGCTCGCGAATCATCGCGATGACATCCGCCGGATACTCAGGCGCGGTCGCCAATCCCGTGTGCTCGAAACAGTCGACACCAACCTGCAGCCCGCGACGAATTTCTTCAGGACGATGCGAATGGGCGACAACCGGCAGCTTGCGCTTGTGCGCTTCATCAACAACCGCCTGCACTTCCTCCATCGTCATCTGATCCTGATCGATCAGTTTGATCACATCGACGCCAGCCTCAGCCAAGCGTGCGCACTTTCGCGCGCGCATCGTCAACACCTTTCACACCCCAGCGAACATAGTCAGTCCCCGGATAAGGCTCGTGTTGAATAAACGGACCCGACACGTAAAGAGTTGGTCCAGGTATCTCGCCCTTCCTGATGCGATCGCGAACCGCGATACTCGCCTTCAGTGGCGCACCCAGATCACGCGCGCTCGTCACACCGGCCATCAGCAGTTGCTTCGCGGAGGCAGGCATGATCACCGACTCCATCTGCGGCGGATACGTCTTGTCCCAATGCGCGTAGTCGCTGTGGCCGTTGATCATGAGGTGGACGTGCATGTCCCACAGACCAGGCAACACGCTCATGCCTTCAGTCGAAATCATTTCCGCGCCCGGTGGTACGGCAAGCGATCCAACCTGGCCCACAGCCTTGATGCGCTCGCCTTCGATGATGATGACGCTGTTGCGAATCGGCGTACTGCCGAATCCGTCAATCAGCGTCCCGCCGACGAGGGCTTTGACAGTCGCGGATTGCGTACGCGATGAAACTGGAGACGTGAAGAACGATCCGGTAACAGCGATTAGAGCGACAAAGAGTACCGCACCAAATCCAATTGTCCGTTTCATTTTGGGTGTCATCTCGAGTTGTAATAAACACGAATTAGAGGAGCTCCGGGTCAGCGCCCCTGAGCATCTTTCTTTTCTGCGTACAGCAATTCGGTCGTGCGGTCGGTTACGCTGGGCACGGGTTCGAAGTGGCCCTCGGTAAGGAGTTCGTTTGTCGGTGTCGCTGTAACAGCGGCCTCTTTATGTTCAAGACGACGCTTGCCTGCGGCCTCTTCCACTTCTTTCGCTTTAGCAAACAGGATCACCGAAAGAATGCCGCAACCAGCCATGATCAGAAACCCAAGCAGACCAAGGGCGCCAAGCCAGTTGCCCTCGGAGATCATCAACTTGTAGATGATGCCGTAAAGCATCACACCCAGCACGCCCACGCCAAACACACTCAACGCGGCTACGCCCAAACGCTCGTATCGTTCTTTCTGCGACAAGAGATGCTCATCCGGGCGCGTCGGAAGCTGCTCGCTGAGCGAGTGCGCGATCTTTTCCAGTCCCAACCCACACCCGCGGCAGAACTTTTGTTGTATCGAAGTCTTAGCTCCACAGTTTGGACAAAACATTACGCGTCATTCCTTCCGGCAAAGAAACGGATACGACAGCATCAATCCAACCAACATGACAGCCAGTCCGCCAAACGCCGGCAACAGGTGCTTTACACTCAGATATCCGACAGCATAATGCACGCCGATAGCCGCCGCATAGGCAATCACTCCTGCGATTAGCGAACTCCACCACAGCCACCGCGAACCGCTGCGAAACCCCCACAACGCCGGCAACAAAAACAGCCATCCCGCCGCCAATAACATCCCTCCCAACGTCGCGCGATCGTGCGCGACCAGCGGCACCAGCCGCGGATATGCTGCGGCTAACGCATCCGACGTAGTTCGCATGAACTCCAGATCTGCATGTACGAACACTTGAGTAACACCGATCACTGAAATGACAGCACCGGCGCCCAGTAGCCCAAAACCATGAAAGACAAGTAGCAACTGTCCCCAAAGACTCATTCGCCACGCGCGATTACCGCGCTGTTCCGGACGCACCGACGGCGTGTAAGTTCCCAGCCGTGCGTGCACGCCGAGCAGCATCAACTGAAGTAATGCAACGGTGACAAACGCATGAAACGGATCGAGATAGCCGAAGCCGAGGAAAAGAAAGAAAGTCAGGAAGCCGGTGATCGCTGAAATTAGTACTGTCTGCCGCGCCCAGTGCAAACCCTGCCGGCTCCCAAACACCGAAAGCCCGACGTAGAGCACGCCAACAGCGATCATCACCCCGGCCAATGAGATCCGGTCGTGCGCCATGAAGTCGAGGAGATGAGGATTGATCGACGGTAGCTCGTCGCGCGTTTTTCCGAGAAAAGATTCGTCGTACGGCAAGACGACCTTGGTGGCCGCAATTACAAACGCCAGCACTCCACCAATCAGCATTCCAACACCCATCAGCGCGGTCCAGAACCAGGACAGTTCAGGAACGCGTTCAGGTGGAGGCTTCGGCGCATCGCGCACGGCTTCGTAGAGCAGACATTCATTGGTTCGCTTGATCAAACCGGGTCCGGTGTAGACGAGTCCGGTATCAACCGAGACGAGGTCAGCGCCCGCAGCGCGCAATTCGAGCGCATGCTCCGGTTCGTGAACGCCTCCGGAAGCAATGATCAAAACGTTCGGGCCGTAACGTTCGCGAAGCTTCGCGACCTGTTGCAACGCGACCTCCCGCACAGGCAAACCAACGAGGCGTCCATCCGGCGTCGCTCGCATACTGCCGTCGACGATCACCCCACTCATTCCGTCACGCAACGCGAGATCAATTAGCGGAGACACGCGTTCACAATCGTCATCCGCCGAGATAGACAACAGCAATGTGCGCTGCGTACTGGCACCTTCAGTCAATACTTCACGCGCGTACGACGACCATTCCTCGGTCTTCCACTCGCGCTCGGGAATCTCGAGTGCAACAAGCCGAACAGCAGGCGCAAGCTCACGTATCAGGTGTCGCGACTCATGCTCGATCTCCGCTAAAGACTTATTGCCGGAGCACTTAAGCCGCACGATTACCGGCACATCGAGATCCCCAACATCCGGCAGACGCCGGTTGCAATCGACAAGCGAAATACTGTCGGGCTCGTTGTCGATCCAGAACGCTTCCTGGTCCACGACGCGCCTGATCTCACGCGCAGCGACGTTTCGATCCAACGTCACTGGTCCAATCTCAATAAAACCCACCCCAAACCGCGCGAGTGCACGAGTCGCGACTGCATGCGTGTCCAGCCATGGTCCAATGCCAACGGCAGATGGAAACGTCGTAGCGAGAAACGACTGGCGCAGACGAGGATCGGCGCGCATATGTCCGAGAAAATCGATCAGGTATGGACCAAGGGGCAGGCGCGACAGTGAGCCCATGAAGCCGAGGGCGAAATCGCGCGCGCGAGTCGCCGGCAGGCTAAACAGAATCGGCTTCGATATCGTCCGGTAGAACCAATCGGGCATCGTTGTGTTTCGAAAACCAGCGAACGATGAGTGCGATGGGCAAGCCCACGCAAAACATGATGATGAGAGCCTGTATCGCGCGGGCCGAAAGTGTCGGAGGGACCCGTGCCGGAGTGATCGCCGATCGAGGCAGGACCACGAAGTTCATGAACAGGTACACGAGAACGCCGTAAAGCAGACCGATCGGCACGGGCCATTTGAGCAAGAAGCTGAATTTGCGACTAGCGAGATAGAAAACAGCCGCGGCCGTCGTGGCGATCAGGAAGTGAAAGGCGAGGCCAGCCAGCGCAGTCTTATAACCGCCTGTAAAAGCCGACCGGCCAAGGGCGCCGCTGGCCACGAACTGCAACACCGTGAATGGTGTTGTCCCTGACCGCAGCCATGCAGACACGAACGCTGCGGTTATATCCAGCGTCCCCGCGATCAACCCACCGAGGAGAATGACTTTCGCCGCGTGCGAAAAACGAAGTGGGGAATGGGAGACACGGAGAAACGGAGAGTGGGAATCCCTCTCCCCGCTTCTCCCCTTCTCCGTTTCCCCGCTTCTTCCCGAGATAGACTTCATGTGCCTAAGCAGTAACCGGTCGACCTGCGTCCTTGTACATCGCAGCGCCCACGATGGTCGACACTATCGACGTCACCAGCTGAAGCGCTCCGACTTTCATCCAAAGCGCAGTCGAGAAGAACCCCAGCGGAATGAACTGCGCCGGGCCGGTAAGTGAGAAAGCGATCCAACTTGCGATTCCAGCTATCACTGCGGTCTTTGGTCCTGCCCCGAAGTGGGTACGCATAGTCGCATAGAACAACATTGCTATGAGACCGCGCCCGAGTTCGTAGAAGAAGAAATAGACCATGCTGGATCCGTGTTGTTCGTCGGGCATTGCTGTATTCAGTCCCGCATAGACCGCGCGCCAATCGGCGTCCATCAGTCGCCCGTGAATAAACCCGTCGGCGAAAAACATCATGATCGCCGCAATAACGCCGCCGAGAATTAGGCGAAACCAGTTGATACTTGCCATCGCCTGCCTCCTTTACCTGAAAAGGGGAGATATGGAGACGCGGAGAATCGGAGCGTGGAAGTCGTGTCGCCGTTCTCCCCTTCTCCCTCTCGCCGCTTCGTCCTTTTAAGACCGGCGAATTATCGACCGGATTCGGCAACGCGCGCAATGGTCTATCGTAGCTTGAATCGTGACGGCGAACTTCGCGGACGGTTGGCGGTGGCGTGCGGCCCCACTGCGGACGGCCGGTTGCGACGACGCGAAGAACAGCAGCGCCGGGTTGAAAACGATTGAGGGTTTCATTATTCAAAACGGCAGTTTGCGTTGCATGCTGCGCGCGCGGATCGAAGAAGGCGAGATTGTTTCCAGGCACGCGGAAGTTGAGGAGCGCTTCGGAATGCTCGCCCTGAATCAACTCCGCCTGAACGCCGACACGATTGCGTCCGGAACAAACCACCGCCACTTCAACAACCGCTCCGTCCGTCAGTAACTGCGGAGCTTTGACTTCCAGACTTCGAACCTGAAAGTAAGCGCGGTGAGCCGAAAGGCCGCCAATCACGAGCAACGCAGCAAACACAGCCACAATCGCCTCGCTTCATCCACGCGATCGGTCGCGCATCTCTGATGGTGAGTGTATCGAACATCGATTCGTTATCGCCTACAGACACTGGCAGATGTCAATTTGTTCCAATGATCTCGACAATCTCCTTCAGTGCCTGCTTCGACTCCGGCAGCGATATCAACATCCAATCGTGAAGCATCGCGTCGTACTCGCGATAGTTCAACGTAACGCCTTCAGCTTCAGCGCAATCACGGAGCTTGCGGCAATCCGGAAACAGGATGTCACGCGTGCCGATAAACAACGATATCGGCGCAAGATCCTTTGAGACTGCCGTACACGGGACTGACAAGATAATGCGTCGGGTCCACATGTCTCGCATACACACCGCCCGCGTATTTCAAACCTTCCATATCGAGAAACGGATCGATCTTGTCAAATACCGGAATCTCAGGATGCGAGAGCGACGCATCAAGCCACGGCGAAAGCAGGACCACGTGGGCCGGCTGCGCGCGTCCTTTTTCACGTAACAGTTGCGCAAGCGCGAGTGCCATCCCGCCGCCCGATGAGTCGCCCATGACGACGACATTCTCCGGTCCTGCAACGTTCGCAACCTCGTCGTAAAGCGGAAGCAGGAAATCAAACACGTCGTGAACGTAGTACTCGGGAGCGTGTGGATAGTTGGGCGCGGTCACAGTGCAATCGAGCGCGTCGATTAGACGACACATGAAGTTCCACTGTTGTGACGCGAAGCTGTTAACGAACCCGCCACCGTGGAGGTAAATAATGTGTTTGCGTCCGGGGTTTTGCTTCGGCGCGATGGTCCAAACCAGGTGGCCGCGGAAATCTCGCTTCGACACGAGGTATTTTCGACACTGACGCCGCGTTGGTTCAGTGTACGTCTGCCGCCCGCTCTCGACGCGCTCGCGCATGCGATTCGACGCTCGCTTCCATCGCAGCAGACGCACCAGAACTTCAACCGCTCGGCTCTGAATACTCGGCATGATCAGCGGAACCAACTGACGATCGAATAGCGCTAGCCCGTGCGTCACCGGCGTAACTTCATGTGTAGTTTCTGAACGAAACGCGATCAACATCCCCGGCTCACCGCGCATGTGAAACTTCGCGTGTTCTGGTGCGACGCGCTGGTTAGTAAAAACCAGCGACCCGCCGCAGTAAACATTTCGCTCTTCCAGCGGCGACTCCACTTCGCGACTAAGAAATACTACGGTCGACACGAGTCGCCGCTCGGTGTCGAGTCGAAGCATCCCGGTGTTGCCATCCTGGTGGGCCACAAAGAAATCGCCCTTTTGATAACGAAGAAACTGCGGATCTTCATACTCGCTGAGCTTCACCGAAAAATGCTCCGCGACCTGGTCCATGCACGCCAGCAATCGACCGACAACAAGCTCAACCGTTTCCGCAGAAGGCGTGAGACGCAGCGATCTGCGAGTTGTTTCATGCACAACTCCCGATTCCGAACGGCCGTAAACAAGAGACGAGCGCCCTTCAAGAGCGCTCATCTCGTTGACGATTTGTTCGCACACCAATGGCTCGAGGAAATCTTTGACAACAAAAAGATCCGGCCAGGTGGAGTTGTCTGTTTGTTTGAGGTTCGTGTGGGCTACCTCGATGTTGCAACAGTAGCTGGAAAGCGCTCCGCGCTGCGAGCCCGCGCCTTTTCTGCTTCAACATCGCGATCGCGTGGCGGCGCCGTCGTCACCAGCGAGTCGAGCAACTCATGCGCTGCCTGCGCCACCTGCTCCACTGCGCGATTAAACGCGTCCTCATTCGCTTTCGACGGTTTGTTGAAACCACTTACTTTGCGCACAAACTGCAACGACGACGCGCGAATCTCCTCCTCGGTCGCGGGCGGTTTGAAGTTGTAAAGGTTCTTAATATTTCGACACATAATGTAACAAGATACCGTGCGAGGGATTTGTAACTCAAACGCGCGGGGCGATTCTCCCTAAGGATCTTCCTGATAGCGAGAATCCCGGCGAGAAATTAGACTGCGCGGCGTCCTCCTCTCACCCAGGCCAGGACAAACCAAGCCCAGCATAAAGAAGGCTTCTCTCATGAGGCGTAAAAGTTTCAGCTTCGCCTGCTGTCTTCTTCTCGTACTTTTCGCGGAGCCTCAAGCAACCGCGCAAGACGCGCTGCGTGCGCACGCCGAAGTGCTGAATGCGTCCGCGCCATTCACGTATCCGGCCGGCGTGATAGTCGGACCTGATCGTAATCTCTACTTTCTCGACCCGGTTCTCTCCAGCATCTTTGTTCACGACCTCAAGACCGGAAAGATAAGACGTCTGTGCGGACCTGACTCGCTCGGAACTCCGGTGACGGACATCGCGGTCGGAACGAAAGGAAAAATCTGGGTTCTAAGCCAAAGAGACTCGAAAGTCAGACGGTTCAGTCCGCAATGCGTCGTCGAGACGTGAGTTCAAAGTCTCGCTGATTGCTCAGGAGATTGCCACCAACGCGTTTGGCGAACTGATCGTACTCAACACGATTGGTAGACTGTTCGATCTATTTAGCACGGACGGAAAACTGCTGCGCAGCTTCGGCGAACGAATAGATTACGGCGAGGAAATCACTACGCAAGAATTGAGCGATGGAAATATCGCTCCCGATAGTGCCGGCGGGTTCTTCTTCAGCTTTAACTACCCGCCACTCGTGCGTCATTACAGCCGCAGCGGACGATTGCTCGCGGAGTTCAAACCGGAAAGTGACGTTCCCATCGCGCCGCCAGATATTAAAGTCGGCGGCAGCGGCGGTTCCGTGTCGGTTACGGCGAAATACCAGATTCTCGTTCTCGACATTGCAGTCGATAAACAAGACCGTCTGTATTTATTGATCTCCGGCAAGAACAAAGCGCCTGCGCTTCAGCAGGGCACGGCGAAGCTGCGAATCCTGACTAAGACGGGACGCACGCTGAAGAACGTAACTCTCGAACATAGTTTCCATCGACTCACGGCGGGCAATAAGAGTTTGTACTTGCTGCGTAATCGGGGACCATTTCGGGTCGACGAGTACGTAGTTTTCTAAGAACCAATCCTCAAAGGAGTAAGACGATGTTTAGGCGACTTCTTTTCTCACTCTTCACCGGTATGCTCTTCGGCATTCTGCTCGCATCCGCACCCGACGTTCAGGCGCAAACCGACAAACCATGTGACGGATACTGTGAACATCACATATTGAAAAACGGCTGCGTTTCCGACTTTGCGGGCTGCGAGTTGAGGTTCGACAAAGATGGCCATCTCGACGGTTACACGTGTTTTTACGTGAATACGTGTGTTACCAAACCAAACATCACTTAAGATATGCCAGTGAATTCGCAACTCAAGACGGGCCTCTGCGTGATGGTGTTCGTGATGGCGACTGTCCTGCACCGGCGGGATGGAGTGCAACATAACAAACAATCTCTTTTCGCCAATGGAAACACGAATTAAAACGCGAATACTTCTGCTGTTATCGGTGTTGGTTTTGACGTCGTCCGTCGCGATGGCGCAGGCGGTGGATCAGCAGGACGCGATCGATCTGCTCAAGACAACCGCGCGAAGTCTAAAAAGCGAACCTGACAAGATCGCTGCCGGTAAACTACAGGCTCGCATCGCCGATACGTTGTGGACGTTTGATGAACCTTTTGCGCGTGAGACGTTTCGTTCCGCGTTCGACAGTATCTCGCAAGCCGTTGCCGACGATCTGCCGAAGGAAAAGCAGCCGAGCTTTATCAAACGACAGGCAACCACCGTCAAGGAGGTCTTACAGCGGTTTGGCACGCGCGACAGCAAACAAGCGATCGAGTGGTTGAAAGCTTTCGAAAACGAGCGCGCCGGCAAATCATCCGAAAAAGTTAACAGCTTGCGCCCGGATCTGCTGATGCAGATCGCTGCGCAGCTCGCACTTACGGACTCCGAACAAGCCATGCGGCTCGGACTGCTCGCGCTAGCAGGCGATCGTATTCCCGAAGGCTTCGGTTCACTGCTGTTTAGTGTGAGCCGAAACAGAAGAGACCTGAGCGATGACCTGTTTCGCGCAGCCGTCGCAACGCTGCGTCGTAACAACTTCGTTCACGATCAAGCAATCCTCATCCTCGCGAACTACCTTTTCACACACGACGGCGAACTTCACTCGACGGCAAAGCTCGCCGACGCTCAATTGCTGGCGAACTACTACGTCGATGGCGCCTGGAAACAACCGGGCGGCGACGGCAATCCCGTTTCGTCTTCAAGTGCGAGTTTTTACACCCAGCTCGAACTGCGCGCGCTGCCGATCGTGTCGCGTTACGCTCCGAACCGCTTGCCGGAGCTGCGCGGACAGATGACGCGCATCGCTTCAGGTTTGAATGCAGAACAGCGTCAACGAACCGATCTGTCGCGAGGGATGCAACAGGACGAATCTGCCCTCGCCTCGCGAAACAACTACAGCCTCGACGAACAGATCGAACGCGCGGAAAAGGAAAAGAACCAGCAGGTCCGCGACGCGTTGTTCCTGAGCATTGCAAACAGACTTATGCGCGAAGACGAGGAACGCGCGCTCACGATCGCCAAAAAGATTCAAGACGAAAAAATGCGGGCCTCAACGGAAGACGATATCTACCTGGTCAAGATCCAATCGCAGTTGAGCTCGCTGGAGACGATTGCGGAGGCGCGGAAAATCTCGACGCAGTTCAATAATCAGGTGTTTCGCGCGAAGATTCTGGTGCAGTTAGCTGCGAAGGTTTTGTCGCGTTACAAGGACCAATCGCAGGCTATCGAGTTACTTTCCGAGGCGCTTACTGCGATAACGAAGGCTGACGACATTCCCGACAAAGTGCTGGCGCAGTTGCAGGTTGCCGAACAGTTCGCGAAGTTCGATACGATCCGGGGCTTCGAAGTGTTAGGGATGGCGCTTGCCACGATGAACCGGTTGCAGGCCGCGAAGGAAGCGAGCCCTTCAGCGACGACGAAGCCGCCGCTGCTGAGAATCATGAACCTGACAGTCGTTAATGGCGTGGAAATGACGGCCGGCAACAACGCCACGATCGACTCGATCGATTTTCGTGAAGTGCAATCGTTTGCTGCGCAGGATTATATGCAGGCTCGACTGCTCGCATCCAAACTCGAACAGCCGTCGCAACGCGCGAACTATCTAATCGCCGTCGCCGCAACTGTCTTGAAACCTGAAAAACGTCCAACTTCGACAACCAGAAATTAAACTCGGGGTAGTGTCCGAATTGACGACCTTTCTCAGCGTACCTCTGCGATCCTCTGCGTCTTTGCGTTAAAGACCCGACCAAACCTAATAACCGCAGAGCCGCAGAGGATCGCAGAGAAACGCTGAGAAACTAACTGAGCTTGTGCTTCGCTTTCTCAGCGAGAGCAGCGGCGCGCGCTTCCATCACTCGCAAAACCCAAAGCACGATCAACGTCATTCCGGTCGCGATCAACGCGAGTCCAATCGTACCCAACCCACACGCGACGCCAATGGCCGCCGTCATCCACAAACCAGCGGCGGTCGTCAAGCCCTGAATGTCGCGTTGTTCGCTGATCTTAAGTATCGAGCCGGCGCCAATAAACCCGATGCCGGTGACGATGCCCTGGATCACGCGCGACAGTCCGTCCATGTCCATGCCACCGCCGGCACACGAGAGCACGACGATCGCCGTGCCCAGAGAAACGAGAATGTGTGTGCGAAACCCCGCCGGCTTCCCTGCCTTTTCCCGCTCGAAACCTACCATCGCGCCCAGCAAAGTAGCCGCTATAACCCGCAGCAGCACGCGCTCTAACTGCCCAAGGTCAGCGAGCCCCGCAGTCAACTCTTGCCATAGAACTTCCATTCATGTCCCCTTACATCCCGAAAAAACCTGGATCCATCAGGAACCAGTTGATCAAGCCAAAAGCTAACCCGACAACGAAAACCAGGATGACAATCACTTTCTCTTGCGTCGTATTCGGTTTGCCAATCATGGTTGGAAACAGCAACATGAAAAATCCACCAACTACACCCACGGGCCCAAACGCAGCGAGCTTCAGGGAGTATTCATTCTTCTCCCAGAGTTGGTGCCAGTTGTAGTAGGTGAGCGCGATAAACCCAACAATCAATGCGACCGCAAATAAACGTTGCTTAAGGTACATTGCTCAAGACCTCTTTTATAACAGCCACAGTCGACTCGCACATGCGCGGCGCCGTGAACCTCTCTCGAACTCTCCGTTGATTCTCTGTCCCGACAGTAACGCGCAAATCGGGATCATTTGCGAGCGTCAAAATCGCTCCGGCCAGCGCCTCGTCGTCTTTAGGTGGCGCCAGAAACTGCAACCCTTTGGGTCCTACTGCCGATCTGATGGCGTCGATGTCTGTTCCCGCGACAGCCAACCCCGCCGCCATACTTTCCAAAACTCCATTCGGACAGCCTTCGATGTACGAACTGAACACGCCAACATCCGCAGCGCTCAACAATCCGGGAACATCCAACACCTGCCCGGCAAACCGCACATGCCGAGTAAGATTCAACTCTCGCGACAGCGACAACAGCGATTCGTACGCGCCGTCGTGCCGTCCCGCCAACACCAAAACTGCCCTGCGACCATTGAAGCGATCGACAACGTGTTTCCATGCTCGCAAGAGCGTTCGGTGGTCCTTGTTATCGTGCAGGTTCGCAACCATGCACGCGACGAACGCTTCGTCCTCAATCTTTAATTTCACACGCCACTGTGAACGATCTTCGTTTGCAGTCGATTGCTCTATACCATTTTCGATAACACGGATCTTTGAAGGATCAACACCCAAACGGTCCTTTAAAAACTCCGCACCCCTCGCCGCATTTGAAATAAATATGGACGTGCGCTCAGCAGCCGGTTGCGCCCATTCTGCTACGAAAGGCGTCACGCCCTCGTCACGCTGGTTCCACACACACGCGCGAGCTCCGGTCCGCTGCCAACCCAACCCGCAAATAACATTCGGCACAAATGTGTAAGGGAGAAGAATTTCAGGACGTGCGCGCTGCAAACTCTTCGTGATTCGGGCAAGACTGAGCAACCGCCCATTCTCAGTACTCTCGAAACGAAACGAATCGAGATGCCACGGCACGCCGAGTTGTTCGCACATGTCGGCCACGGGTCCGGACTTATTGAAGCCCCAAACCTCAACCGCAGCCTCTTCGTGTTCAACTAAATGTTTCGCGAGGATGAGTGCCTGACGTTCGGCGCCGCCGAGTTCCAAATTAAACAACACAAAAACAATGCGACGACCTTTGAGAGTCGAATCGGAGGCAGGTGTTTGCGGTGGGTCAGCTTTCTTCGGCAAGCGCGGCACGCACCTTCTTCAAAACGCCGCCCGGAGTCGGGTACCAAAACCGGTTCGTGTTGACAACCTTCCGATCATCGATCGAGACGCTCAGTTCGCCGAGACCACCCCGCACCGTTTCGACTTCAACTCCGCCTTCTTTCTTCAACTCCGCCTCCACCCGGGAGGCAATCGCCTTCTTCGCGAGTCAAACCGGACAACAACGAATGATTATTTTTCTCATAACAACAGTGTCCTCATGCCAGCGGCACCGACTGTCCAGCCTGTACGTACGCATGTTCGAAGAGCATCATCCCGATGAGGGCGAACGGCGCGCCGCCAATAGCGTATGAAAGATCGAAAACATCGAGCACAGCGAGCAACGGTATTAGTCCGCCAACTAGGGAAAGTATAACTCCGGTCCAGAAGTCGGTTTTGTAACGCCCTTTCACCATTTCCCAGACGGCGAGTCGCGAGTGCGAGGTCGGATGCGTTAACGAAACTTCACCCCACACCATTAACAAATGAATCAGGGTGGAAATTGCGAGGGCCCACGCGACCCAAACCACATCCATGTAACTGAGATCGATGAAACCTACTACCTGGCGTTTTGGCCAGCGTTGATGCAGCTCGGCTAAGGGCAATAGCACCGCCGCGCCCAAGAGTATCGCCTGAAAAAACAAGTGCGGCGGCAACAGCGGGTTCTGCCAGAGATCGCGCGCTTTCGCTTGCGCAAACAAGTAAGCCGTGTAAACGGCAGTTCCCACTGACAACGGAATTCCGGCAATGGTCAACCATAGTTGCACCGAATCCATTCCAGCAAGACTCGCGGCGAAATGCACTGCCAGCACGGCCGCGTATGCCGCAATGATGAAAGCGCCCTTCACTAGCCAACTGCGCCACTGCGGCCGCGTAAAGATCAGGTAGAAACGTTTTGGATGCTCCAGGTCCCAAAGCAACAATGCGCCAGTGAACCCGAGAAAAGCGCCCGACACTATGGGCGCGAACCAAAGCCACAAGGGACTTGTTCGACTGAGCAAGCCCATCACCACGAATAATGCCGCCACGAGGTAAACACCTGCGGCGATGCCCTTGGTCCAGGTGTAAAGACTGACGCGCCAATCCCAGGGGATCGTATGGGCCACGTCGTACGAGAGCAGCGCCGCCGCCGATGAGTTGTTGTACTGCGGATTTCCCGAGACAACGAGATCCGCTCCCGTCTGCTGCTCGCTCCACATGAAGAGACCGCCTTCGGGACGTCGTGCCGCTAATGGATCGAGCGTCGCCTGGTGAGCGCCTTTGTAGAAAAGCTTCGGCAGCGTCTCTTTCTCCGGACGCCGCACGGAAACTGGTTCGCGGTTGACGATCTGTGCGACATACGAATCGCTGTCGTTCATGTCGCCGATCAGGATCGCCTGTGTTGGACAAACGACAACGCACGCCGGTTCAAGTCCGATATCGATCCGGTGCGCGCAAAAGTTGCACTTCTCGGCTGAGTGATCTTCCGGGTTGATGAAAATCGCGTCGTACGGACATGCGGCCATGCATGCTTTGCAACCGATGCAGATCGACTTGTCAAAATCGACAATCCCGTCAGGACGCTTGAACATCGCCGTCGTCGGACATGCTGTCACGCACGGCGCGTGCGCACATTGATTACATCGCGTCACCTGGTGCGCGCGACGGGCTTGTGGAAACAAGCCGATGTCGACGTGTTTGACGTAGGTGCGCGTAACTGAAATCGGGACGAGGTTTTCAGATTTGCAGGCAGTCGTGCAGGCGTGACAGCCTATGCACCGCGTGTGGTCGATTACCTTGGCCCACTGTGTCGGGGCTTGGCCTAAGAACGGGTCATTTGTCATTGGTCATTTGACATTTTTCATTTGTCATTTTGTCTTGAGCTTTGACTAAACTAATTGCGAGTGTGGGTCAAGTTTTTTCATCAACTGCCCTACAAACAAAATGACAAATGAAAAATGTCAAATGACCAATGACAAATGACAAATGACCCCGCCTTACTTCTTCTTCTCGACAGGCCGTCCTTCTTTTTCCCACAACTGAAAACCACCGAGAAGCGCTGCGACGTTTTCATAACCCTGCGATTTCATGGCGGCTGCCGCACCGGCAGACGTTTGTTCCTTTGGTCAAGCGCAGTACGTGACAATCATCTTGTCACGCGGCAGCTCCTTCGTCCGCTCTCCAACCTGCGGAACGGGTATCAGCTTCGCCCCGCGAATATGCCCGATATCGTATGCCGCCTGATTTCGCACGTCGACGACAACAACCTTCCCTTGATTCATCAACTCCTCAAGCTCGGCCGTCGTAATGCGACGCACGCCGTCATTCGGTTGTTGTTGCGCGGCACTCACAGGCGTCGGCGTCGGTGGGGTCGCTACAACTCTTTCGAGGTTCGCGTTGTTGTTAGAATTGCAGGCGGCGAACGCTACGCCTACCAGAAGCAAAAGGATAATGGTTCTCATAATTAGTGCTCTACATCTGTGGTACGGCCTGTGTCACAAGCGCCGGCAGGGGCGTCACAACTCTCGCCGCCGGAACACACAGTACAGGACACGGCGCGTTTCTTATAACTCGTTCAATCTCCGAACCCAGCACCTGATTGTTGCCGAACAGCGAACCGTGAACAGCAGTGCCCAACACGATCAGGTCCGCTTCGACCTGCGAAGCAAGTTTGACGATCTCCTGGTACGGCCGACCTTCAACAATGTGCGTCGCGGCAGTTGACCCACTCGTCCGCGACAGATTTCCCATTCGTTCCTCCACGTGACTGCGAAAACGAGTGAGAGCCGCCAGTCCACCTTCGGGAAACATAACTGAAATCTGTTCGAAATAGTCACCTATTACGTAGACCGCGTGCAGTTCTGCCCCAAGCTGGTTTGCGATTCCGGTCGCGAGTTGCGTGGCAGCGGCGGAAGACGGGCGAAAGTTCGTCGCCAGCAACACGCGATTCATGCGGATCTGCGTCTGGCCGCTGCGGTGTTCGACGAAGTCGTGTTGCGGTGGCCGAATCGCGAGAACCGGGCAGGGCGCTTCCGCGACGATCTCCTCGGCAATCGAACCGCCAAACGCGCGTGAAAGTCGACTGCGGTCGCGCGTCGCAACCGTGATCAGATCGATCCCGTGATCGATCGCTGCCTGCGCGACCTGCTTTGCCGGATCGCCTTCGAGAAATAACGGCTCCGCATCAATGCCATTCAGCAACCTATCGGCAAGCAGTTCTTTCGCTTGTGATCGCAGTTGCAAAAGCCAGTTGTTGTCCTGGTCCTGAAAAACGTGCTCCGGCAGCGTCAGCAAGTTCGCCGGAACCTTCGCATCCTGCACATTCAACAGCAACACGCGCCCGCGCCCCTCACGCGCGAAAGCTGCGGCATACTTCAGCGCCGCATGCGCGTGCAGAGAGAAATCAGTAGGAAACAGGATGTTTCTGAACGGATACATTGGCTGCTCGAAAGACAAACTAGATCAGGTGGTTTGAAGTTTCAAGGGTTGACCACGGATCGGAACAAATGCCAAACTCCGCACGCCACAGTCGTAACACCAAGTTAGTGAAATCTAAACTCCTTTCCACGGAGGCAACACATTGCTTCGAGGACTCTTTCGTACCAAGAATCTTGACGACATTCTGGCAGCCGCTGGCGGGCCACAGTTCGCGTTAAAGCGGACTCTTGGCGCGTTCAATGTGACGCTCATCGGCATCGGCGCAATCATCGGCGCAGGTATCTTCGCCACTGTCGGTTCCGCAGCTGCCGGGGACGCTGTCGCCGGACGTCCCGGCGCTGGTCCGTCGTTGATGCTGTCGTTCGCGATCACCGCCATGGTCTGTGGTTTTACGGCCCTGTGTTACGCCGAACTCGCCTCGATGGTTCCAATCTCAGGTTCCGCGTACACCTATTCATACGCTACGATGGGCGAACTGATCGCGTGGATTATCGGTTGGGACTTGATCATCGAATATGCGATCGGCAATGTCGCCGTCGCGATCAGTTGGGCCGAGTATTTTCACAAACTGTTGCTCAATCTCGGAATTCATTTCCCACATTGGCTCGCCGCCGACTATCGCTCGGCAATGATCCTGGCGAGCGAAAACCCCGCGAGGTATGCGCAGTTGTTTGGCGGCGCGCCCGTGATTGCCGGCATTCCGATCATCTTCAACTTTCTCGCGGCTTCGATCGTCGCACTGATCACGATCGTCCTCGTTTGGGGAATTAAAGAGTCGGCAAACTTCAACGCCGGCATGGTGCTCGTGAAAGTGCTCGTGCTGTTGTTCTTCATCGGTACGGCGCTCTACTTCGTTTCTCCTTCGCAGATGGCGGCAAACTGGACGTCCGTTTCAACCGCAAGGTTGGGGTGGAACTTTCGCGGGTGCGGCGCTGGTGTTTTTTGCTTACATCGGCTTCGACGCCGTTTCGACGGTTGCTGAAGAAACTAAGAACCCCGCACGAGATCTGCCAATCGGCATCATAGGCTCATTGATCGTCTGCACGATCTTTTATGTCGTTGTTGCCGCAGTGTTTACCGGGTTGATTTCGTTTCCGGCGTTGCAAAAGGTCTCGTCTTCAGGACAAGCGGAAGCATTAACGATGGCACTCGATCACGTTGCGCCACCGGGAATCACGTGGCCGCAGACGATCGTCGCGGCCGGGTCGGTGGTCGCGCACACGGCTGTGCTGCTCGTTTTTCAGTTGGGTCAACCGCGCATCTTCATGTCGATGGCGCGTGACGGACTGCTGCCGTCAGTATTTGCGACCGTTCATCCGAAATTCAAAACGCCGCACGTGACAACGATCCTGACTGGCGTCTTCGTTGGCGGCATCGCAGCGTTCGCAAATATCGAATCGATGTTCAATCTGACGAACGTCGGGACGTTGTTTGCATTCCTGCTCGTCTGTATCGGCATCCCGATTCTTCGCCGCAAAGATCCAACGCGCCCCGACCTTTCCGCGTGCCGTTTGGCACTTCGCGTTGCCGGTACTGGGTGCCCCTCCTGTATCTTTCTCATGTATTACCTCGCTGCCGACACCTGGTGGCGCTTCATCGGTTGGTTGATTCTGGGTCTCGCCGTTTACCTGGCGTACGGTTACACGCGCAGCGCGATCGGCATCAAGATGGGCCGGCCGGAAAGAACGCCGCTGGCGCTCAAGATTGCCGCACTCGGTTTCTTTGCGCTCGCGGTTGGACTCTTCACAGTCCCGCATCACATCGGTTTCACCCCGGTTTTTGCGGCTGCCGCTGATTCAGCGAACGAGAACCACAACCGCGCGTTGTTTGGTGTTTCGTTTATCGTGATCGGTTTGGTGCTGGGTATCGTCGGCAGCGTGATGGCGAAAGCCGCTCAGACTTCTAGCGAAGCGAATCGAAACGGATGAACGCCCTTCCCATCATCATCGGTTCACTTTGCGTGATCGCGATCGCGTATCGCTACTACTCCGCCTTTATCGCGGCGAAGGTACTCGCGCTTGACGACTCGCGGCCGGTGCCGTCGCAGACGATGTATGACGGGCACAACTACTACCCGACAAACAAGTGGGTGCTGTTTGGACATCATTTCGCCGCGATCTCCGGCGCTGGGCCGCTGATTGGTCCAGTTCTGGCGGCGCAGTTTGGTTTCCTGCCCGGACTGTTATGGCTGGTGATTGGCGTGTGTCTCGGCGGCGCTGTCCACGACTTCATGATCCTGGCGGGAAGCGTGCGGCGCAAAGGCAAGTCGCTCGCGGAGATGGCGCGCACCGAGATCAGTCCCCTCTCGGGCCTGGTCGCAGGCGTTGCGATTCTCTTCATCGTTGTGATCGCACTCGCAGGACTCGGTCTGGTGGTTGTGAACGCGTTGGCCGAGTCACCATGGGGAACGTTCACCGTCGGTTTCACAATTCCACTTGCGTTATTGATGGGACTTTACATGTATCGCTTCCGGGTCGGGAAGATTACGGAAGCGAGCATAATCGGCATCGTTGGACTGCTGTTCGCCGTTTGGCTCGGTGGTCGCATCGCTGAATCGTCACTGGCCGAGACGTTCACTCTTTCACGAAATAGCCTGATCGTGATCATGGCCGCTTACGGTTTCATCGCGTCAGTGTTGCCGGTTTGGATGTTGCTCTGCCCGCGCGACTACCTGTCGTCGTACTTAAAAGTCGGAACGATTATCTTCCTGATCATCGGCGTGATTGTCGTCGCGCCGAATCTGAACATGCCGGCGTTCACGCCGTTCACCGCAGGCGGCGGCCCGGTGATCCCCGGAAAGCTTTATCCGTTTGTATTCATCACGATCGCTTGCGGCGCGATCTCAGGTTTCCACGCGCTCGTCTCGTCCGGTACGACGCCGAAGATGATCGCGAAAGAGACCGACACGCGAATGATCGGTTACGGAAGCATGTTGATGGAGGGCGTTGTCGGTGTCGTTGCGCTTATCGCCGCGGCTTCACTCTTCCCCGGCGACTATTTCGCCATCAACACCGCACAACGCACCGACGCGCAGAAAGCCGCTTACACCCAACTCGTCGAAACGCACACTGCTGAAGGCTTCAACCTGCAACCGCGTGAGATCGATCAACTTGAAGCGGAATCAGGCGAGAAAAACCTGCGCGGCCGCACGGGCGGCGCCGTCACTCTCGCGCTCGGCATCGCAAAAATCTTCAACGGCATACCCGGCCTCGGCGGGCTGATGAAGTACTGGTACCACTTCGCGATCATGTTTGAAGCGCTCTTCATCCTCACCACGATCGACACAGGCACACGCGTGGCTCGTTTCCTTGTCGGCGAGTTTGGCGGCAGGTTTTATAAAAAACTGGAGGAACCGAACTGGCTGCCGGGTTCGATAATCACGTCGGCGCTGGTCGTCGCAGCCTGGGCGGCGTTCATCTGGTCGGGCTCGATCTCCACGATCTGGCCGATGTTTGGCATTGCTAATCAATTACTTGCAGCCGTCGCGTTGTGCGTAGCCACGACGATCATCATGAATTCCGGCAAAGCAAAGTACGCGTGGGTCACTCTCGTTCCGCTCGTGTTTGTAAGCTCAACTACGCTTGTTGCCGGCTTCAAATCGATCACCGACATATTCATACCACTGGCTCAAAAGCCCGAAACCGCAATGCAAGGTGTTATCAACACAAGCCTTACAGTCATCATCATGGTCGCCGCCATCGTAATCATGATCGACTCGATTCGCCGCTGGCTAAATAGCCGAAGACGCCCTGAGATAACCGCAACTCCAGAGCCTCTCTTTGAAAAATCTGTGTAATCTGTGGATAATACGCGTTTTCGTAAAGCGTATCTCGCCATTATCTGGACAATCAGAAAGGAATTTTCCCAAGTGGAACTATCGCTAAAACTGCGCCGTGCAGCAATTATTCTTGCGGCTATCGTCATAACCCTAGCCTGCGGGCTGCCCGCTTACGCCCAACAACACGGCGGTGAAGCGAGTCTCGAGTTGCCGAATCTCGCGGAGGTGACGTTCCTTAATGGAATCAACGGTCACAACCTGCTGCTGTTCGGCATTGTTATCTGCGTTCTCGGCCTCGGCTTCGGCCTGGCAATCTACATGAACTTGCAGAAGTTGCCGGTGCATCGCGCAATGCGCGAGATCTCGGAGCTGATTTATGAGACCTGCAAAACCTATCTGATCACGCAGGGCAAATTCATTCTGGTTCTCGAAGCGTTCATCGCGGTCGTGATCGTGCTTTACTTCGGCGTGCTCTCCGGCTTCGAACCTTTCCGCGTCTTCATCATCCTGTTGTTCAGTTTGATTGGTATCGCCGGGAGTTACGGCGTCGCATGGTTCGGTATTCGCGTCAATACGTTCGCCAACTCGCGGACGGCGTTTGCCAGTCTCCAGGGCAAACCGTTTCCGCTCTACGCGATTCCACTGAAGGCCGGCATGAGCATCGGCATGATGTTGATCAGCGTCGAGTTGCTGATCATGTTGTGCATTCTGTTGTTCATTCCGGGCAGTTACGCTGGACCATGCTTCATCGGGTTTGCAATTGGTGAGTCGCTGGGTGCTGCTGCGTTGCGTATCGCGGGCGGCATCTTCACGAAGATCGCCGACATCGGTTCCGACCTGATGAAGATCGTCTTCAAGATTAAGGAAGACGACGCGCGCAATCCCGGCGTGATTGCAGACTGTACGGGCGACAACGCGGGCGACTCGGTTGGACCAAGCGCGGACGGTTTCGAAACCTACGGCGTAACGGGTGTGGCGCTGATCACGTTCATCCTGCTTGGCGTCACGAACCCGCGCGTCCAGGTGCAGTTGCTGGTCTGGATCTTCATCATGCGCGTCATGATGATCGTTGCCAGCGCGCTTTCTTACTTTGTCAACGACGCCATCGCGAAGGCTCGTTACAAAAACGCCGATCGGATGAACTTCGAAGCACCGCTGACGTCGCTCGTGTGGATCACGTCGATCGTCTCGGTGGTAATCACGTTCATAGTCTCGTGGTTGACGATTCCGGAGTTGGCTGGAAACACCACACTCTGGTGGAAACTGGCGGTGATCATCTCGTGCGGCACACTCGCGGGCGCGATCATTCCTGAGCTAGTCAAAGTGTTCACTTCCACAGCATCACGTCACGTGCAGGAAGTGGTTACTTCTTCACGCGAGGGTGGGCCGTCGCTGAACATTCTTTCCGGTCTCGTCGCCGGAAACTTTTCGGGTTATTGGCTGGGCATCAGCATCGTCGGCTTAATGGCGATTGCTTACTTCTTTACGACCCTCGGGGCGACGGAAGGCCTGGGTCTCGGCGCGTTGATGGTCGCTGAGGTCGCAGCCCCCGTGTTTGGTTTCGGCCTTGTGGCGTTTGGGTTCCTCGGTATGGGTCCGGTGACGATCGCCGTCGACTCTTATGGTCCGGTGACTGATAACGCCCAGTCGGTCTATGAACTCTCGCTGATCGAGCAAATCCCTGACGTTACAAGCGAGGTCAAGAAGGAATTCGGCGTCGACGTGAACTTCGAACGGGCCAAGCACCTGCTTGAAGAGAACGACGGCGCGGGCAATACTTTTAAAGCGACTGCAAAACCGGTCTTGATTGGTACAGCCGTCGTCGGTGCGACGACGATGATCTTCTCGATCATCATGGCGCTTACCGAAGGGTTGCGTATTAACACCGAGAGTCTCTCGTTGTTGCACGCTCCGTTTCTGCTCGGATTGATCACGGGCGGCGCGGTTATCTACTGGTTCACCGGCGCTTCGATCCAGGCCGTCACCACGGGCGCGTATCGCGCGGTCGAGTTCATCAAGGCAAACATCCGACTCGAAGGCGTCGAAAAAGCTTCAGTGGAGGACAGTAAGAAGGTCGTGCACATCTGCACGCAGTACGCGCAGAAAGGTATGTTCAATATCTTTCTGACCGTGTTCTTCTCGACGTTGGCGTTTGCGTTTATCGAACCGTTCTTCTTTATCGGTTATCTCATCTCGATCGCGGTGTTTGGTTTGTACCAGGCAATCTTCATGGCCAATGCCGGCGGTGCGTGGGACAACGCGAAGAAAGTCGTCGAAGTTGATTTAAAGATGAAGGGCACCCCGCTTCACGATGCCACGGTCGTAGGCGATACGGTTGGCGATCCGTTCAAGGACACGTCGTCAGTAGCAATGAACCCGGTGATCAAGTTCACGACGTTGTTTGGCTTGCTTGCGGTGGAGCTGGCAGTTAGTTTGACGGCGCGCAACGCCAACGACCCGACGCTGACACGTATTCTGGCTTTAGTGTTCTTCCTCGTGTCGGTCTTCTTCGTCTGGCGCTCGTTCCACGGAATGCGCATTGGAACGATGGCTATGGAGCCAAGACCCGCGGAGCGCGAAGTAGTGAAGTCTGCGGCAGGAGATTAATTAAAAGTCAGTGGTCAGTAGTCCGTGGTCAGTGGTAACAACTGACTACTGACCACTGACAACTGACCATTGACTACTGACAAACATATGAACAGTTACGCAAATACTGACACCCTTATGGGCGCGGCTCTTGCGCCGCTCGACTGGACGCGATCTTTCGGACTCGTGATCGTTTTCAGTTTGTTCATCGCTGCCTGCGCGCAGTTTGTAATTCCAATCGGCGCAGTTCCGATTACGGGCCAGACGTTCGCCGTGCTGCTAACGGGAGCGTTGCTTGGATCGCGTTTGGGTGCGGCGGCAGTGATTGCTTATCTGATCGAAGGCGCAGTCGGGTTGCCGTTCTTCGCCGGTGGCGGGAGCGGGATCGTCCGCTTTATGGGACCAACCGGTGGATACCTGATCGCGTTTCCCGCGGCCGCGTTCGTCACTGGCGCTTTTGCGGAGTTTGGTTGGGACAAGCGCTACCACACAGCGGTCGTTGCGATGGCTATTGGCTCGCTGGTTATTTTGATGACCGGCTGGGCCTGGTACACGATCATCACAAACACCCCGGCGGACGTTAGTTTTAAGCTCGCAGTGCTGCAGTTCATTCCAGGCGACATCATCAAGATCGCGCTTGCGGCGGCCGTGTTGCCAACGGGTTGGGCGCTGCTGAAGCGAAAGGCCTCCGGCGACGATAAGTAAGATCCGTGTTCTACACACTCAAGGTCCGTTCTCATGATCGCGAAGAGCTCGTCGAGTTCACGGACCTTGTCAACGAAAAACTTCGAGAGTCGGGCGTGAAGGACGGCATCGTCGTTCTTTACGTCCAGCACACCACCGCCGGATTAACCATCAACGAAAACGCCGACCCAGACGTGCCGCGCGACATGCTGCACGCGCTGCGCACGTTGATTCCTCAACACGGCATGGGGTTTCGCCACGGCGAAGAGAACTCCGACGCGCATATCAAAGCGAGTTTGACTGGCCCATCCGTAACCATCCCTTTCAAAGACGGAAAGCTTCTGCTCGGTCGCTGGCAGGGCGTGTTTCTCTGCGAGTTTGATGGCGGACGCGAGCGCCAGGTGATCATGACGGTGCGGTGAGCATTTTTCCTTTTGTCAGTTCCATTTTTCATTTGACTGCGGAGCGTCGCGTAGCGTCAGAAAAATAACAAATGAGAAATGGAAAATGACAAAAGGAAAAGGCACCTCGCGTTACGACGACGTGGCCCAATACTACGAGGGCGTGATGGGCCCCTTTCAACGTTGGGGCCTCGACAGGCTGCGTCGAGAAACTATCAGCCAACTTCCCGGCGGAAGCATTCTTGAAATCGGCGCCGGAACAGGTTTGAACTTCGTCCATTACCCTCCGGACGCACACGGCGTCGCCACTGAGTTCAGCCGCGAGATGCTGAAGATCGCGAGTACGAAACCAAAGCCCCGGAGCGTTCAACTGCTTCAGAGCCGAGCTGAAGATCTTCCCTTCAGAAACCACACTTTCGACGCCGCATTCGCAACTCTCGTCTTTTGCTCCGTCGAACGCCCGGCGCACGCGTTCGCTGAGTTGCGACGTGTCGTTCGGCCAGGCGGAACGGTGGTCCTACTCGAGCACGTCCGGCCACGTGGCATACTTGGTCCACTGTTCGATCTTATGAACGTGTTTACTGTGCGGTTGTTTGCCGATCATGTAAACCGGCGAACGGCGGCGATGGTCGCCGAGGCAGGCCTCGAAGTTGTCGACGTGAAGAGCCGGCTGTTAGGTATAATCAACCTCATCAAATGTCGCGTTTCCTGATCACAAGTCTCATCGTCTCGCTTCTCGTGGTCGTAGTGCCGCAGGATGACTTCAAGGGAATCGACAATGTTTTAAACGAAAGAACCAAGATCAGGACGCTTCGCTTGCGTTCAATCCCGGTCTCCGGACCGAAGGACCGCTATCACAGTCTCGCGTTCTCAATCTACGCGTTGTATCGCGTTGAATGGGCTGAGCGGCCCGATATCGTCAATTTCGAACTTGTATCAGTCGTCAAGGCCCGCAAGCTGAACACAGATCTGTATGTGGTCTTTGTCGTCGACGGCAAGGAACTTCACTTTAGTTCTAATCGGAGCGCGATTCGAAGGCCTGTGCCTGGGAAGCCGTGGATTGGCGAGAGAATGGTTTTCCGGATCCCGCGCGAACAGTTTCTGAAGATGGGCGGGGCGAAAACTTTTAGCGTAAAGCTCGGCGACGTGACGTTTGATTTTGACGACGAGATGCGCGCGGCTATCAATAGAATGACGAGCTTGATAAGCATGAGCCCAATTGCGTGATCACTCCTCAGGTTTCAGTTCCTTCAAAACCTCAGCAAACTTCTCCACATCGGCTTTAGTCTTTTCGAGTGAACGGCGGCTGTCGAGGTATGCAGTCCAGGTTGGCGTTTGCGTCAGGGTTTTGGTCGTATCTTCGTCGAGCACCTGGGCCATCAAGGCGATGAGGTCGCTGACGATGCGCGTATGCTCGATAAGGTTTTCGATGATCGAGTAAGCGAGTTGGGCCTGCGCAAAGTCAAGATCGCGCTGCGGGTTTGTTTCGTTTGTGACTTCGTTACTCATGCCAGCTTCCACGCACGAACGGCAGTTCTACAACCGTTCCGGAAACATCGTCGACTTTCACTACGGTTCCAGGCGCGAGATATTCATACCTGACGTAACCAAGTGCGATCGGGTTTTCGAGCTCCGGAGAATATGTTGCCGAGGTCACGCGCCCGATCTCTTTGCCGTCGGCCGATATGATCTTTTCGCCGTTTTCGACTGGCTCATTCATCCGCAGGCCGGTCAGCCTCTTAGCAACGTGCCCGCGGTGTTTGATGCGAATGATGATCTCCTGGCCCAGGTAACAACCTTTCGTGTAACTGATCGCATCGTCGAGGTTCGCTTCGAGCACGATATTCGTTTCGTCCATATCCTGGCCGTGACGCGGAATGCCCGCTTCGATTCGCAGCATTTCAAACACGTCGGGACTTACAGGTTGCGCTCCCGCAGCAACCAGGTTCTCAGTCACTGAAGCGACATCATTAGCATTCACCAAAAGGTCGAATCCATCTTCACCGGTGTGAGTCGCTCGCACAACAATCGCGTCAATACCCTGAATCACTTCAGCGGCGCGTTTCCCTTGCACCGTCAGCAGGGCCATCTCATTGGTTAGGTCTGAAACACGAAAATCACCCGCCATTGTGAAGCGCGAAATTGTTTTCATGACCGCGTCGTGTGATGCGGCGTCTGTGTCGATCAAAAAGCCGCCATCTAACGCCAGGATGCGGACCGCGCCGATCAAACGTCCCTGCACTGTCGGGAAGACCGCCGGCAGCCAATTATTCTCGGTCGCGTTTTTGATGTCGTTTGTGATCAGGCCGTTGAGAAACATCGTCGCTTCGGATCCGGACACACGAATCCGGCCTCGCGATGTCGACAGATCGATTAATCCCGCACCGTCGCCACGAACGGACTCATACTCAACCATCATTGGATGTCTAGCGATCGCACTGCCTCCGCAACAACCTGGTAATCCTGCAACTCACGTCGGCAACCAGCTCTTTAAACAATTTCCGGCGCGACGTCTCCATTGCTTACGTCAGTTAGCCACAAAAATGCACAAAAGGCACAAGAAGATGGCTCATTTCGTAATCGTTATCTCGCGCGTGACGATATTGTAGTCTCCATTGCGCTGGGGCCAGCCATCTGGACCAATCAGTTCGACACGAATCGTGTGCTTGCCGGGTAACCAACCGGTCAACACAACGTGTTCCCAACGATCGATCCACTGCATGTCATCATCGTCGACAATATAACGAACGCGATATTCGCCGCCATCGCCGCGTAGTTTCACGTTTGCGAGTGAAAAAACGATCGGCACTTCGCGGCCCGCTTGAACGATTTCTCCAGCGCCAGGCATAAACAAATACAGCAATGGTTTGGTTGGATCGAACTTACCGGGGAGCTTCTCGAGATTCACCGGGATTTGTGGACCCTGCACGACCTCGGCGCGTGACAACACTTGTCGCGGTGGGGGCGGCACGACTGTCGTTGCTGTCGTGTGCGTGTTGGCATTGCCGCCCGAACAACCGGCCAACACAGCGAGTGACATAACGATCGCGAAATAACGTCTCATCGGTACACATTTAATCTAGACATTTCGCAAACGCAAATGTAAGAATCCGCCGAAAGGTCCAACAAGTCATCTCAGGGTCAGAATTCTATGAGTACGAAAAAACTTCTTCTCCTCGGAATCACTGTTCTAATTGCGTTAGTGGCCGCTTGTCGAAGCCAAAACGCGGTACCGACAACGGGCGGTTTCACACCGGAAATCCAGCCTATTCCGCCCGGACTAACCACATACGAACCGATGGTTATTCCGGCTGATAATCCCATGACGCCGGAAAAAGTCGCGCTTGGTCGTCAGCTTTTTTTCGACGAGCGACTGAGCATCGACGGATCGAAATCGTGCTACTCGTGTCACGTTTGTGAGAAGGGTCTCACTGACGGTCTGCCGAAGGCGATTGGACCAGGTAACAAAACATTGCCACGTCACAGTCCGACGCTTTGGAACATCGGATACCACAAAGAGTTCTATTGGGATGGTCGCAGTCCGTCACTCGAGAAGCAGGCGATGGCGGCGTGGACCGGCGGCAACATGGGTGTCGGCGACAAGCAAGCGGAGGTCGTGGCGCGATTCAATGCGCTTCAGGGTTACAAGTCGCAGTTCCAGAGTGTTTTTCAGAGCGACGCGACGGCTGAGAACATCATGAAGGCGATCTCAGCGTTTGAGCGCACGATCATCAGCGGGGATACTGCGTGGGACCGTTATCGCGCCGGAGACCGGACTGCGATTAGCGATAGTGCCTACCGCGGTTGGAACATCTTCCAGACGATCAAGTGCACCAACTGCCATGACGGCGTGCTGTTCAGCGATCAGCAGTATCACAATGTCGGAATAGGGATGGACCAACCGACGCCTGATGGTGGCCGCGCAAACTTTACGAAGAAACCGGAAGACACTGGCGCGTTTAAGACGCCGACGCTGCGGGACGTCGCAAAGTCAGCGCCGTATTTTCATGATGGTAGTGCGAAGACGTTGGAAGAGGCGGTCGATATTATGCTCGCCGGCGGCAAGCCGAATCAGTATCTCGACAAGAAAAATCTGCAACCGCAGCGCGTCCTGCCGGAGCAGCGTGAAGACTTGTTGAACTTCCTCCGGTCCTTGAGCGTCGACTGCACGCTCAAAAAGCCGCCGCTCCCGGAGTAGTGAACCAGGTTCGGAGACACCTTGGACGCGGAGACGGGGGGACGCGGAGAAGGGGAGATACGGCGATGGAATCCGATCCCCGCGTCCCCGCATCTCCGCATCTCCGCATCCGCGCGTCCCCGCTTCTTAAGCGCGTGCGGATTGCACGCCGGTAATCTTCTTGAGTCGTTCTTCGACGGCATCCCATGCGATGTTCGTGAAAAACGCCTCGATGTATTTCGGTCGCTCGGCGGGCTTGTAGTCGAGCAGATACGCGTGCTCCCACACGTCCATCACCAGTATCGGCGTAAATCCAGCGACGTTTCCGGTTTCGTGCAACGTGATCCAGTGATTTGAAAGCCGTCCGTTCGCCGGATTCTGGTAACAGATGGCCCAACCAACACCACGCATCTTCCCAATCCCGACAAAATCCGCTTTCCACACGTCGTAACTGCCGAAACTCGTCTCCGCAGCTTTCGCAAATTGCGACGTCTTCGTCGGGTCGCCAATACCTCCGCCGCTTTGCAAATTGTCGAAGTAGTACTCGTGCAGGACCATGCCGTTGTATTCGAACCCGAGCCGTCGCGTCAGCTCTGAGTAAGCAGGCATCTCTTCCTGATCGACGTTGCCGTCTTTCACAAACTCAGTGATCTTCTCCGTTAACTTGTTAGTTTCCTTGACGTAGCCTTCATACAGCTTGAAGTGCACGTCGAGCGTTTCGTCCGAGATTCCTTTGAGACCGCTGAGGTTGAATTGGCGTGGGGTATAAGTGCCAGTTGAACTCATACATACCTCCAGGTTGAAAAAGTAGGGATGTGGAGAATATGACGAGAGAGTGTGGCGAATACGTTGTGAGGCTGGTGATTTATTGTGTGAATCCGTGCCTCTCGAGAAGCACGGATTCACACCAGGAAACCTATTTACCGAGCATTACCCAGTCGTGCTGTGACGTACCCATAAAGTAGAGCATGGGCAACGACAACCAGGCGTTTGTTCGCGAAGCGATAAACGCCTGCCGAGCGAGCTCTGGAGGTGCGGCGGGACCGGTACCAGCAGTGGCGGCGATTATTCGCTTGTTATTGGGCCAGATGATGCCCCACACATTCAACATCATTACGATTCCATACGCGCCGCCGATGCCAATTGCATAGACTTGATTGGTGGCCCAGCTTTGACCTCCAGCGGTCATCATTGCGGTGAAGAACCTGACCAATCCCCACGTGACAAATGCCACCATTAACAACATGACCACGGCGAAGATGCGCCCGTCCTTTGTCAGTGCCGGGACTTTCTTGATGATCAAAAACTCAAGACCAAAGAGCACTATCGGATACGTCAGCCAGGCGAACAACAGAAACCAGACGTTGATGCTGCCACCGCCGAGTGTATTGGCGTTCTTGACTGCTGGCGAGAGGATGTACATCGCGTAGTAAGTTAGACCAGCCAGCACGGTCACTACAGCGCCCCAGCGGAAGAACCATAACGCACGGCCCAACAAATCCGGGTTCACCTTCTTCTTGGTATCGGCGTCGAGAGCTTTTTGGAACGGAACGTTTACCAGGTTGAAGAAATACAGCAGGCCAATCCAGGTAATGCCGGCCACAAAGTGAGTCCAGCGGAGTAGGCTCCGGACGAGTGCAGCGGAATCCGGCGCATGGAACACCTCTTGAAACATAGCCAGACTGATGGGGAGCTCAATTAGCATAAGGCGGCCTCCGTGATGTCTTGGAATACAGCGCGAAGATTACATTTTTTAAATCTATTAATCCAGTGGTCTTGGACCGGGATCCATGCCCCGCGTGCTGGACTGGTTGATGACGCGGACTTTCAGATCGCTGCTGACGTGAATCTGGCACGAAAGCCGCACGTTCGCAGCCAGTTCCTGCTCGACTGAAAGGCGATTGCGTTCAAGATCTCCCATCGGACCAGGATCGCCTTCAAGAACCTCAACCCGACACGTGGTGCAACGCGCATTACCACCACAACGATGAAGAATATCGATTCCGGCATCTTCAATAGCGAGTACCAGCTTCTTCCCGTCAGGTGCATCGATTTCGACTGGACCAGTGGCAGTTTCAGCATTTATCTTTGGCATCTGTGATTGGCTCCTCTTGGTATTAGACACAAGAGGCACATACGACACAAAAGGCACAAGACAAGAAATGCCTTAATGACTAATCTCTTTTGTGCCTCTTGTGGCTTTTGTGCCTCTTGTGGTTAAAAAGAAAGGAGACAGGATCGCTCCCGTCTCCCGTCCGTTGTTAGTTACTGCCGTTCCTTAGGCGGTGAACGAAGAGCCGCAGCCGCAACTGCCGGTCGCGTTCGGGTTCGTGAAAGTGAATCCCGATCCCATGACGCCAGTCACGTAATCGATCTGGACGCCACTCAAGTACTGCGCGCTAAACATGTCGATGAACAGGCGCACGCCTTTTTCGTCCATCACAAAATCGCCTTCGCGCGATTGCTCTTCAATGTTCAGGCTGTATTGGAAGCCGGAGCACCCGCCCGGTACCACGCGCACGCGGAGCCCTGAGGTTTCGGGTAGACCTTCTTCGCTGGCCATAAACTTCTTGATTTCTGTTGCGGCCGACTCGGTCACGTTCAGTGTAACGGTGGGCGCTGTGGTTGCTGACATTTGTCTATAAGTCCTCTCTAACTTTGAAATCTCAGATCTCCGATCTGAGATCCCTGATTCTATTAACCTTTGCCTAAAACAACAAGTTCGGGTTTCATCGCCTCGATCGAAACCTGTCGCGCAACTTCCTCGGACACGTGTCGGAACGCCTTCGCCTGCGGCGAATCGGGGTGACTCACCACCACCGGCACTCCTTTATCCCCACCCTCGCGCACTTCAATCCCGAGGGGCACCGCGCCCAGGAAAGGCACATGATAGGTATTCGCGAGCCGTTCTCCGCCACCTTCACCAAAGATGTTGTACCGCGTACCGGTATCGGGCGCGAGAAAATAACTCATGTTTTCGACAATCCCCAGCACCGGTATCGCCACGGTTTCAAACATCCTCAGCGCGCGTCGAACGTCGGCTATCGCAACGTCCTGCGGAGTCGTGACGAGCACCGCACCCTGCACCGGCACGAGCTGCGCCAGTGACAACTGCACGTCGCCGGTACCCGGAGGCATATCGACAATCAGGTAATCGAGCTCGCCCCATTTCACATCCGATAAAAACTGTTTCACTAAACCGTGCAGGATCGGACCACGCACAATCATCGGCTTGTCGCCCGGTTGCAACAGCGCCATCGACATAAACTTCACGCCGAACGCCTCGATCGGCACGAGCTTGTTGCCGTCTACTTCCGGACGCGCGTTGCTTGCGCCAAGCATGATCGGAACGTTTGGTCCATAAACATCCGCATCCATCAGGCCGACGCGCGCACCGTCGAGTGCAAGCGAGACGGCGAGGTTAACGGCAACGGTCGACTTACCCACGCCGCCTTTTCCCGATGAAACGGCGACGATGTTTCGCACACCTTCGATCACAAGCTTTTCGCCAAGGCCGCGGCCTTTCGGCACTTCAGCGTCCATCGTCACATTGACGGACGCGACACCCGGCAAACCACCAACGATCTCGCGCGCTGCGCTTTCCATCTCAGCCTTTACAGGACAAGCGGGAGTCGTTAGCACGATTCGAAAAGAGACGTTGCCGCCTTCGATCTTGATGTCGCGGACAAAGCCGAGCGTGACGATATCTTTGTGCAGATCCGGGTCCTTGATCTGTCGCAAACTATCGAGAATCAGTTGGTCGTTGAGTTCACTCATGTATGCAAAGAAGCGTAGCTGATTGGTCAGTTTTTGACAAACGCGAGTGTGGCGGGTAGTTTCAGCAATCGGTGACCGATGTATTAAGTCATTTCTTAAATCCGCGTAACGTCGGCGACGCGGATGAACCAAGCTTCACAGGACGTTCGGCTTCGTTAATTTGTGGGGCCAACGTGCGAATCTCGATTCAAATTGACGAAATGCATCGCGTGTCGCAAGCGCGATTCCGAGCTGCCGGATGCGATGTTTTGGTTGCCTCGGCATCGTTGTTGACGGAGCGCGTTAGCGGAAATACAACCGCGGACGCCGCCTCGTTTGCGCAAGAGCCTGAAACTTTATTTGGCGTCATACCGAACCATGAACACTGCCCGGGACTCGCATGCGACGCATTACTGGCGGCCATTCGTGAATACAGCAACGCCGCCCGCGACGACTGGGCCGGTGACGAAGCGCTGATTTGCACGTGCTTCTTCGTTTCAGAACGCACGATCGAAGCTGAGATTCAAAAGCACGGATTAACTACCGTTGCAGAAGTGACAAGGGCTTGCAACGCCGGCGGCGGCTGCGGATCCTGTCATCAACTAATTCAGGAGATACTCGCGACAAATGATCTACCTCGATAACAACGCGACGACCCGCGTCGCCCCGGAAGTGGTCGAAGCAATGCAGCCGTACCTGAGCGAATTTTTCGGCAACCCATCGTCGGCACACACTCTCGGCCGAGCTATGCGGCAGGCGGTCGAAGAGGCGCGCCAACAGGTCGCAACGTTGATCGGCGCGGCTGATACGAGCGAGATCGTTTTCACATCGTGCGGTTCGGAATCTGACAACTGGGCCATTCGCGGCGCGCTCGCGTCGCAGCCCGGGAAGAAACACATCGTGACGACCCTCGTCGAACACGAAGCAGTGCGAAATGTCTGTCGGGCGCTTGAAGGCGAAGGCTACGAAGTCAGTTGGATTGGAGTAAACGAACACGGCGAGATCGATCTCGATTCGCTGCGTGACGCTTTGCGTCCAGACACGGCGTTAGTATCGGTCATGCTTGCCAACAATGAAACGGGAGTGTTGTTTCCAATTAACGAGATCGGCTCGCTCGTGCGCGAGCGATCGAAAGCGCTGTTTCATGTCGATGGAGTTCAAGCGGTTGGAAAGATTCCGATCGATCTCACGGGCGTTGATTTATTTGCGCTGTCGGGTCACAAGCTGCACGCGCCGCAAGGTATCGGCGCGCTCTACATCCGAGAAGGAGTTTCGCTGCCGCCGTACATCATCGGCGGTGCGCAGGAGCAGGGCCGTCGCGCAGGGACTTCAGCAGTTCCAAACATCGTCGGGCTCGGCGCTGCGTGCAAACTCGCGCAGGGTGACGACGATCACACACGCATTCGCGATCTCCGCGATAGACTCGAGAATGGAATTCTCGAAAACATTCCAAATACGCGTCGTAACGGCGATCCGGCGAATCGTTTACCAAACACGTCGAACATCTCCTTCGAATACGTCGAAGGTCAAAACATCATGCTTCATCTCGATCAGCTCGGGATCTGTGTTTCGACCGGTTCCGCGTGTCACTCGTCAACCCACCAGTCGTCGCCAACGCTGCACGCGATGAATGTGCCGTACACTGCCGCCCAAGGATCGATCCGTTTCTCGTTAGGCAGATACAATACCGACGAAGACATCGAAAACACCTTGCGCGTCCTGCCGGAGATCATCGAAAAGCTCGCCGCGATGTCACCCTACGACAAGGAACTGCACGCAAGCACATAGCATGTTAGAATTCATGTTCGCCTGAGAGAGGCGAAAAACAACAGCGAAAGGGTCTGGCAATACAAGAATGAGCACTGTTATCGAACCCCCGGCAACACCGGTCGAAAAGCACCTCGAGGAAGTCGAAACCGTCACGATCCGTTTCGCCGGTGACTCTGGCGACGGCATGCAGTTAACCGGCACTCAGTTCACCAACACTTCGGCCGTCGTCGGCAACGACATCTCAACGTTGCCCGACTTTCCGGCCGAGATTCGCGCCCCTGCCGGCAGTTTGCCGGGCGTGAGCGGATTTCAGCTCAACTTCTCGAGCACCGACATCAAGACGCCGGGCGATCAACCGAACGTGCTGGTCGCGATGAATCCCGCGGCGCTGAAGGTCAATCTGGCGGACCTTGAAGAAGGCGGGACACTAATCATCAACACCGATGGATTCACGCCCGAAAATCTGAAGTATGCGAATTACGCGACGAACCCGCTCGACGACAATTCGCTCGCCGGTTATCGCATCCACAAGTTGCCGATCTCGACGCTCAACATGAATGCGTTGAAAGGCAACGTCGAGTTGTCGCGCAAAGAGATCGATCGATCGAAAAACTTCTTCGCGCTCGGCGTGCTCTACTGGCTCTACGACCGGCCGATGGAGAACACGCTCAACTGGATCAAAACGAAGTTCGCGAAGAGTCCGGAACTCGCGAAGGCAAACGAAATCGCGTTGAAGACCGGTTACAACTTCGCCGACACCACCGAAGTCTTCACGACGCACTACACAGTGAAGCGCGCGCAGATCGCCCCCGGGAAGTATCGGAAGATCACCGGTAACGAAGCGACTGCGATCGGTTTTGTTACCGCAGCTCAGCTCGCCGGTCAGCCGCTGTTTTATGGTTCTTATCCGATCACGCCCGCGTCAGACATTCTTCACGAGTTGTCGCGACACAAGAGTTTCGGCGTGAAGACGTTTCAGGCTGAAGACGAGATCGCCGCGGTTTGTGCTGCGATTGGCGCCAGCTTTGCCGGCCACGTGGGATTGACTGGGACGTCGGGACCGGGTGTCGCTTTGAAGCAGGAAGCGATTGGTCTCGCCGTGATGACAGAGTTGCCCCTGATTATCATCAACGTTCAGCGTGGCGGACCGTCGACCGGACTACCGACGAAAACAGAACAGGCGGATCTCTTTCAGGCTGTTTGGGGACGAAACGGCGAGTGTCCGGCGATTGTGGTCGCGCCCGCCACACCTGCCGATTGTTTCCACATGGCCATCGAAGCGGTGCGGCTGGCGTTCAAGTACATGTCGCCAGTTTTTTATCTCTCCGATGGATATCTCGCGAACGGTGCCGAGCCGTGGGCGCTTCCGGAGATCGATTCGTTACCGAAGATCGAGCTGCGATTCGCGACCGATCCGGCGACCTTCATGCCGTATGCGCGTGATGAAATCACGCTGGCGCGTCCGTTTGCGTTGCCGGGAACGCCGGGTCTCGAACACCGCATTGGCGGCATCGAGAAACAGCACATCACTGGAAACGTGAACTACGATCCTGAAAACCATCACCTGATGGTCAAACTTCGCCAGGAAAAAATCGATCGTGCGGTGAATGATATTCCGCTCGTCGAAGTGATGGGTGAGAAGACCGGAAAGGTGCTGGTGCTTGGCTGGGGATCGACGTACGGATCGGTCAGTTCGGCGGTTGAGAAGATGCAGCGTGAAGGAAAGAGTGTTTCGTCGGCGCATCTTCGTTACCTGAACCCGTTCCCGCGTAACCTTGGTGAAGTGCTAGCCGGCTTCGAAACGGTAATCGTTCCGGAGATGAATCTCGGCCAACTCTGCACCATGATTCGTGCCCGCTACCTGGTCGACGCCGTGCCTTTCTCGAAAGTGAAGGGCCGTCCGTTCCAAATCCGCGAGATCGTTGGCAAAGTTGAAGAGTATTTGTGATGTTGGAGAACCCGCCATTTCAATCAAATATCGACAGTGCCGCCGTCGAAATGTTCGAGGAAGGACGTCGTTATTTCATGGGTGAAGGAACTCTCAACAAGACTCTTGCTCGGCTTACCAGTGATCTCGATGGACATGACATCCCTTATGCAGTAATCGGCGCCACGGCATTATTGGCGCATGGTTATCCGAGGTTTACGCAAGACATAGACTTATTGATGACGCGCGAAGGCCTGGAGAAATTTCACGAAGAGTTGATAGGGTTGGGCTATGCGCCGGCATTTCCCGGTGCGAAAAAGAAACTACGCTCCACTATCGACGGCGTCAGCATCGAAGTGATGACGACCGGTGAATATCCGGGAGATGGGAAACCCAAGCCGGTGAGCATGCCTGATCCCGATACCGCTTCAACTGAAATTGACGGCATCAGGTATGTAACTCTCGAAAAACTGATCGAGTTGAAACTGGCGTCAGGTATTTCTGCTCCGCACCGCTTGAAGGATCTGGCTGACGTTCAGGAGTTGATAAAGTTCAAGAACCTTGATGCAAACTTTGCAGACAAACTAGACCCGTATGTCAGAGCAAAGTATATCGAGTTGCAGGAAGCGGTTAGTAAGAGTCAGGAGAAATAATGAGCACAGAGATGAATGAGAAAAGTGGAAACGGGCATCAGCCGCAGGTAGTTTCGGCGGAGAGTGAGGCGGGCTCGTCCGTCTCGGGTAAAGTTGCGCCACCCCCTGGGCAAATGAAGAAGGCGGATTTTGTTTCTGACCAGGAAGTCCGTTGGTGTCCGGGTTGTGGCGACTACGCGATTCTCAACAATGTGCAAAAAGTGATGCCTGAACTCGGCATCCCGCGCGAAAAGATCGTATTCGTATCCGGCATCGGTTGCTCGTCGCGCTTCCCGTACTACATGAACACCTACGGGTTTCACAGCATTCACGGACGCGCGCCCGCGGTCGCGACCGGGATCAAGTGCGCCAATCCCGATCTGAGCGTTTGGGTGATCACGGGCGACGGCGACGCACTCTCGATCGGCGGTAATCATTTCATCCACGCCATTCGTCGCAACCTCGACGTCAACTACATCCTTTTCAACAACCGTATCTACGGTCTGACGAAAGGACAGTACAGTCCGACTTCCGAATTCGGTAAGCGGACGAAATCAACGCCCAGCGGCACGATCGACTATCCGATCAATCCGCTGTCACTAGCGATCGCCAGCGAGTCGACTTTCGTCGCGCGCTCGATCGACATCGACGTCAAACATCTCGGCCAAATCGTCGAAGCTGCCGCAAAACACAAGGGCATTTCGTTCATCGAGGTCTACCAGAACTGCAACATCTTTAACGACCACGCCTTCGATTATTTCGCTGAACGAACTGTCCGCTCCGACCGCGTGCTTTACCTCGAACACGGCAAGCCGATGGTCTTCGGTAAGGAGCGCAACAAGGGCATCCGCATGAACGGCGCGCATCCGGAAGTGGTTACAATCGGCGAGAATGGCATCACCGAAAACGACCTGCTTGTTCACGATATACACCTGAAAGACCCGAGCGTTGCTTTCATGCTGGCGCGCATGGAGCAGCCGGACTTTCCGCAGCCCGTGGGCATCTTCCGGGCCATCGAACGTCCGACATACGAGGACATGATGGTCGACCAGATCGACGCGGCCGTCGCGAAATCAGGACCGGGAAGCCTCGAAAAACTAATTCATAGCGGCGACACCTGGGTCGTCGACTGAAACCGTTAAAGTTTCCCGCAAAGGCGCAGAGACCAAAGAAAGAGACCTTTCTTCTCTGCGTCTTTTTCCTTTGCGCCTTCTGCGCCTTTGCGGGAAAACTTTGTTCTACTTTGCCTCGTATACAGACCTCTCGTGAGACTGAACAAACCTGGAGAACAATAATGATTTGGTTCAAGGCCTCCACCCGCCTGATCTCTGCCTTCGTACTCTGTTTTGCGCTTTCCGCGTCACTGCTGCCGCTTTCACCGATTGCGGCGCAGCAGCAGGCAGCAGCCACCGCCACCGCGCGGGACTACAGCGCGGCACTCGCAGCGATTGAAAAAGCCATCGACGAGAAACGAAAAGAGCTCGGTATTCCCGGTATCTCGCTCGCGATCGTCAAAGACGACCAGATCATCTATTTGAAGGGTCTCGGCGAAAAAGACCGCGACAAGAAACTGCCCGTTACGCCAGACACGCAATTCGCAATCGGCTCCGCGTCGAAAGCGTTCACCGGCATGATCGCCGTGATGGCTGCGGATGAAGGCAAGTTGTCGCTCGACGACTCGCCCAAGAAGTTTCTGCCTTATTTCACACTTCGCGATCAGGAAGCCGCTGCGAAGATCACCATCCGCGATTTGCTGGCTCACCGTTCCGGTTTGAACCGAACCGACTTCGCGATGGTAACGGGACTGCTGAACCGTGAGGAGCTAATCAGGGTCGCTGGAGAGGCGAAGCCGACGGCCAAGCTCGGCGAGAAGTTTCAGTATCAGAACATCATGTACGCGGCGGCGGGCGAGGTTGTCGCAAAGGCAGAGAAATCGACCTGGGACAAACTGATCACGTCGCGTATTTTCAAACCGCTCGGAATGGCCAACAGCGACACCACAGCCGCTGCGATGCAAAAAGCGCGCGACTACTCGATTGGTTACGACTACAACCCCACAACCAAAGTCACTCGCCGTTTGCCGCAACGCGAGATCTTTGCGGCGGCACCCGCGGGAGCGATCAACTCGAGCGCTCGCGATATGGCCCAATGGGTGCGTCTGATGCTGAACAACGGCACGTACAACGGCAAGCGGCTTGTTTCCGAAAAAAACTTTGACGAACTGGTCCGCAAACAGATGAACATCGGCGGGACGGTTGACTACGGTCTCGGTTGGTTTTTGCGTCAGTGGAACGGTTACAAGGTGGTGGAACACGGCGGCAACATTGACGGTTTCAATTCGCAGGTCGCGATGATGCCCGATCAGAAGCTTGGCTTCGTGTTATTGACGAACGTCACGGCTTCGTCGCTCGGCGCTTTTGCGATGAACACGATCTGGAAAAACATCGTCGGCGATCCGAAGTCTGCGGAAGCTACGAGTTCTGCACCTGCGGGTGATCCGAAGCTCGAAGTCGGGTCGTACAAAATCGCGGGTGCGCCTGTGACGTTCGAAGTCACGTTGAAGGACGATAAGTTGGTTTTGTCCGTGCCGGGTAACCCTTCTTTTCAACTGCAAAACATCGGCGGCCGGAAATACAAACTCGCGGAGCCCGCACCGCCGGGGTACTACGTCACGTTCCGTCCGATAAAAGATAAAGAGTCGGAAACAGAGCTGTATCTCGAGCAGCCGCAGGGCAATGTGGCTGCTGCGAAGATTCCTTCTCCCGGGCTTCCAGTCGGCGCACAAATCGTCACCGAAGCCGACCTGAAAAAATCTTTGATTTCCACTGACGAACTGATCGCGAAAATGATCGAGGCGTCTGGTGGCGAGGCGAACCTGCTGAAGCACAAGTCGGCGGTGATGACTGTGGAACTCGACTTGGAGAGTCAGGGTATGAAAGGCCTGGGCACGATTAGTACTCGCGCGCCAAACCTTGCCGGCAGTGAGATGACGTTTACCGCGCTGGGCAAGAAGGTCGCGCAGATCGTTACCTTCTTCGACGGCAATGGCGGCGGCGAAGTGATGACCTTTGGTCCACCCGAAACGTATTCTGGTAAGCGCCTCGACGACATTCGAAACGGCGCCGATTTCTACGACGTCCTGAACTGGAAAACCAGCTACAAGAACATCACTGTCAAGCGCATCACCAAAGTCGGTGATGAAGATGCTTACGTCGTCGAGAAACGTCCTGAGAAAGGCACGCTCGTAACCGATTACGTCTCGACGAAGTCGTTCCTGTTGCTGAAACGCGAATCGCTGATCGTTAGCGAAACGGCCGGTGTCGAGATACCGCAAACACAGACGTTCAGTGACTATCGCAACGTCGACGGCGTCATGGTTGCGTTCAAATCTTCGTCAAGCAACATCGCAAATGGTGATATCACAATGCGCGTGCGGGATATGAAGTTTGACGTCGCCATCCCCGACACCGTATTTCAAAAACCAGCGAATCCGCCGAAGCGCACGGACCAGTAGCCAAGTCCTGGCAAACTTTCTTTGCGCCTTTGCGCCTTTGCGGGAAATAGAGTTTGGCCGCAGCACACAAGAGACTCCCAAGTTGCCTCCCGCAAAGGCGCAAAGGAAAAGCCGATCAAAAGCGGAATCCGACGCTCGCGATGAACTGAAAGTTGTGCGTAGTTCTCGCGGGTATGGGGAACGGAATCGTCGTAACCTCTTGAGTAATTGGGTTGAAGATGAACGCATTGATCGTTCGACGTTTGAAATGGATGATTGTGTCTCCTACGTCGAAGCGCGTGACGATTCTTGGTGATGGGTAAAACTCGAGTACTCCACCAAAATCGGTTGCGAAGCTGGTAATGCGATTCGTCCCAACGTCGATAAATGAGGGTGGACCGATGAAAATCGGAAAGAACTCGCCGCGGCTGAAACTAACAACCCCCGGCCTCGCCTTCGCAAAAATCCCCCAGTTTTCGAACCGCTTCCCTACCTTGACGCCGGCAACCACCTGACTCATGTTCCCAGCATTGCGGCAAATATCGCAGCGCCGTGGAAAGAAATAACCCGCCGTTTCAAATGCAAGACTCCGGTTGAGGTTGAAAGTGAGGCGCGCGCCCACACCTGGCTCTGTCTGTTGGCTGCCAAATCCGTCTCGTTCGAGCGTGCTGAACTCGGCTGCAACCTCAAACTTCGGCAGGTCCGGTGTTTGCGCAAGCACCGTCGCCTGCGTAACGAACAAAAAGCTAACTGCCAGCAAAACAAATGTGCGATTCATAATTGATCTCCTCAATGAGCACACGTATCCCTTGCTTCACCAAATCGCGTTCGGCGAAAGCGACTGTTAACGACCGTTCTGGATGGGAGACTTAAGGACGCCTTATGGATTCTTGGGGTAGCAGGTGGTCCATACTCTCGGCGCCACCAACCATCACTCGCGTGGGAGCAACGACGGTGGCTTTCTTCCGGCCCGGAAAGTTGCGCAGCAACGTTATACCCCGGCTTGTCAGTAATCGATCTTCGAGCTTCTCGAGCATGTTCGGACTTTTCGCGATTTTCGGCGTAGCCGCCGCACCGAACCACGGCGTGTAGTCAGCATCGTGCAACACCCACAGGTTCCACACGCCGCCGGTCGATAGGATCGAGTCGCCCGAGGTCCACTCATAAAACTCGCGGTTGAATTCGAACTCGATCCGGTTGTCGTCAAGCAATCCGATCTTTTGAAACGCGTATCCATCGCGGGGAACGAGCGAGAAGATGAACCGCCCGCGGTCGGGAATGTAGATCCAGAGCAACGAACCCTCGCATCCGATCTTCGATTTGCTCTTGCCGACGAGCAGCCCGTCAATCATCAGTTCATAACTCTTCACCGCAAGAGAAACGGCATCGAGCGTGAAATCCTTCGGCGCCACTTCGAGATATTTCTCGCGGAGGATGGACCGATCGAATGTCACTTTTACGACGTCGACGATCTTCACACCCGATTCGCGATTCACGAGCAGCTCGAGTGAAACGGCGTCGCCATCGTCGAGCGTCTGCGTCGTTGTTGACTTGGGGAACGTCGCAAAGCCTTCGTGGGCTCGAAGCGGCGCCGAATCTTTCAGGAACGAGCGGCGGAACGCTTCGTCTGCCGGAAGTACGGCAAGGTTGAACTTCTTCGTTACCGGATCGGAGTCGATTGCGAGATCGTAAGCGAAGACAATGCGACTCTCGGCGTCGGTGAGTACGCGATGAATTACACGGTTTTCGCCGGCGACAGCTTGCGCAAATAGCAGCGCCGATAGCTGGTTGTCTTTCATTTGCCCTTTGGCAGCCCCCGAAGTTTCACTTCTAAAGGCGACGAAGCCTCCCGTGGAAATCGGCAATACCAACTGCCGCTTCGCGGGACTTTGCGCCACGGCCGTTAAGGCCAGGCAATGAACACAGATCAAAAGGATCCATAGCTTACTTCTCATTCGCGGATCCTCCTTTGATGACTGTTAGTTTCACTTCTTCCGCCGGTGTGAAGCCTTGCAGAGTTGCGAGCGCCGGATCGCTGGGAGCTGCGGTCGTTGTTCGTCGCGATCGTGTCGGGCGTCTTTCGCGATCGCGATAAACAACACGCTCCACTGTCTTTTCCTGGACTACTGGGACTTCAACCGGCACTTGCACGATCATTGGTTCAGCCGGAACGCGGATTGAAAAAACAAATGCGAGCGCCAGGATCAATGCGGCGGCAATTCCGACGGGGACGGGGACCGGAATTGAGTAAGCGAAGAGTCTTCTTAGAACTGATGGACGAGTGTACTGGCCCGGCACGAAGCGCGGCTGCTGCGCGGCACGCAGTCGTTCTTTGAGGCGCGCGTGGTAACCGGGCCAATAGCTCTCCGGCGGCGTTGCGTTTTCGATCAATCGGGTGGTGACGCGCAGCGTGTCACTGAGTTCGCCAAACTCCTCGCGACATTCCGGACACACGCGCAGATCCTTCGAAAGGACCACGCGCGGATCGACTCCGTCGAGAAGAAGTTCGGTCAAACGCTCCCGTGTTGTCTTGCAGTTATGCATTTAAAAACTCCTGATCAGCATTCAGCGGCGATACGAGTAAGACGCTCGGGTTCGTCCTTTTCACTATCAAACTTTGCGCGCAGTTTAGCGATCGCGCGCGACACGCCTTTCTTAATCGTGCCCGATGAGCAGTTCATCGCGGCGGCGATTTCGTCGTACGACATTCCTTCGTAATGTCGCAGCAGAAACATTAAACGCTGCGTCGGCGTCAGCTCCGAGAGTGCGCTCATCACGGTTTCGAAGAGCACCTTGTTGTAAACAGTCTCGGCGGACGTCGAGCGCGACTCGAAAACTGTGTCGGAATCGGAGTCGATCAGTTCGATGACCGTAGTCTGCGCCTGCTGTCGAACCGAGCTCGATCGCTGGTGATTGAGAAACGTGTTGATCGTGATCCGGCGCAACCACGTGTAGAAAGACGAGTCAGATCGGAAACCGGCGAGCGCCTGATAGGCCTTGAGCCACACTTCCTGCGACAGATCTTCCGCATCCTGCGAGTTTCGACAGTAGTGAAACGCAAGCAGGTAGATTCGCCGCGCGTAACGTTCGGCGAGTGAGCAAAACGCGTTCGCGTCGTCGGCCTGAGCGCGACGGATTAGATCGGTCTCGTTGTCAGTCACCGTCGTCATAGACACGGAACGGCCGATTTGGTTGGCCTCGCGAGGTGGTACCTGGGTTAATCTGTGTGCCTGGTGCGTAAGATACTACAAAGTGGTGTTTTGGTGGCCTGTGTGCTCGCTCTGTGGCCGCCTCTGTGCTTATTGGCCTGGTCCGTGGACAGGAGATCAGCCCCGACGATGTGATCCGGGTCAAGACGACGCTGGTCAACTCGCCGGTGCTGGTGATTGGCCGCGACGGGAAGTTCGTTCCCAACCTCCGGCGCGAGGATTTTGAGGTTTACGAGAATGGCGTCAAACAGGAAATCGCCTATTTCGCGCCAGTCGAAAATCCTTTCACAGTCGCGCTTTTGATCGACACCAGCCGTTCGGCGATATTCAACCTGGCTGACATCCAGCAAGCGGCGCTCGCTTTTGTCGACAGGATGCGGCCAAACGATCGCGCGCGTCGTGGTCTCGTTTTCTGATGACTTCAACGTGCTGGCCGAAGCGACGAGCGATCGCGAAACTCTGCGTCGCGCGATCGGGAGTGTTCGTCCGGGCGGCAGCAGTCGCGTCTACGACGCGATCGATTCACTAATCGACGAAATGAACTCGCGAAGATCGAAGGTCGCACTGCGTTGATTCTGTTCAGTGACGGCGTTGATAACGACAGCCAAAAAGCGACGCTCGAAAGTACGCTGCGGACAGGCTGAACGAAGCGACACGCTGATCTATCCGGTGCAGTTCAGCACCTACGACACGATGAAGTCGCGTCGCCCCGCGCAAAGTCAACGCCGGCCGAAGGGAGCGGTTTCAGCGAACAGGATTATCAGCGTGCGGACGCGTACTCTGCAGCAGACTCGCAGACACGACGAGCACTGGAGTCTATCCGGCTTCTGAAATCAGCGACCTCGACCATGCGATTCGAGCATCGTCGATGAACTGCACAACGAATACAGCATCGGCTACTACCCGCGTAACAGAGGCCGCGCTGGTGAACAGCGACGCGTGGAAGTGCGCGTGAATCGTCCGCAACTCGTTGTTCGCGCACGCACCGGTTATGTGGTTGACCGAATCGGGAGCGGTAGTTCGAACAGCGAATATGCAGCGCGCGTTACCTCCGACCACGGTCCCAGAGTGACGCATCGCTACCGGTGCCGCGAACCGATCCGTTGGTAAGACTCGTGCAACCAGAGGCGATGGATATGCAAGAGTCCCGAACCCGCCGATCAATATGGCTATCGTGAAGGAAGGTTTTGTTTCACATTGTCCGAAGAGCACGCGCGCGAACGACAAACAAATGCGTGGTTTATCAAGAAGCCCGGTCCAAGCGAGACGATGTGCAAGGCTTTTCGTGGTGTTGGAAAGATCGTGAGGTCGCGGCGGCGCCGTTGCCGGACAGGTTACGTCGTGACCGGCGAAGTGAAGTCACTGCGTTTGCGCGAACAGCAGCAATCGCGGAAGTCACGACAAACGCATGGGAGATCCGTTTGCCCGGCCCGAACGAAATCGTTTGCAAGGGATTTCCGCTGCCGCGCGGTTTCGTCATGGTCGGCGAGAGGATCCTCGCCAGAATGTCCCAGCAGGGCCGCCGACACAAACGCCTGGGTAATTCGCGCGAAACAGTACCGCTAATTCTATTTCCCCATTCGCCGGTGTCGATGGACGATTCGTGCTCGGCGTCAACCGAATCGCCCCGATGTGTTGTCGCGAAGCGTCGGCAAACATGCTGGTTGCCTTTCTTGCGACACCGCGCAAAGCCGGAGTGTCTATCCATCTCTTCGCGGTTTTGATCCGGATGCCCGGCGAAACCGGTTTGCTGTCCGCGTGGTTTCTCGGGCGTGCCAACTTTGTGCTGATCCTTCTGTGTTCACCTTGTTAATCCCCTCGGTTAATTGCTTTCCCTGGTCCTTCGTGCTGCCTCTTGCGTCTCCAACGACCATTTCAAACTCGGCGGCGTAATCAACGTCGTAATGATAACCATGATAACCACCGCGCCGAAAGTCGCGGGGTTGATCACCGGTTCACTCACTCCCGCATTCGTAACGGCAACATCAACTCGCTCCGATACCAGCAAAGATCAAACCAACTTCACCCCGCGGAATCATTCCGAGTCCGACGGCCAGGCGATTAACGCCGCGTTCCACCACTGCCAGACCGCACAGATCTGCTTCCCGACAATCGCCGCGATCGTGAGCACCGCCGCAAAACCAAGAATGTCAACCGCGCGAAAAGTCGCAGATCGACCTTCAGTCCCATCAGCACAAAAAAGATCGGCACCAGCACCGTACTGACCGGCTGCAACAGATCGTGAAGATCTGCGTTCGAGTGCGTCCGCCGCTCGGCTTGTAGTGAACTTCGTCAAGAATCAGACCCGCCGCAAACGCTCCGACGATCGGCGCGAACTCAACTTTCGCCGCCGCCCACGCGAGAAACAGACAAAACGAAATCGCGAGTGTCAGCAAGACTCCGCGCGTTCCAAACGTCCTGCGCCACGCAACACACGCGGCATCACCAAGTGACCGATCGCGATCGAGCCAATCAAGAACACGATCGACTTCACCGCGATCAAGCCGACGTCAAACATCGGAAAGCACGCCGCCACGTCGCCGCCGCCCTGATCGCGCCGGCAACAACCGCAAGAATCAGCAGACCCATCACGTCGTCGATCACTGCCGCGCCGAGAATGATCCGCGCCTCCCGCGTCGCCAACTTCCCGAGATCTCTGAAAACCCGCGCCGTGATGCCGACGCTGGTAGCGCAGAGCGTCGCGCCGATGAAGATGTGCGTTAGAGTTGCCGCGTCGGGAAGGAAATACGCGGACACAGCCCACCCGAGCAGAAACGGCGCCACCACTCCTAAAGTCGCAACAAGCAGTGATGACCACCCGACTTCCAGCATCTGCCGCAGATCAGACTCGAGCCCGACTTCAAACAACAGAATAATCACGCCAAGCTCGGCCAGAGCGGCGATCGTTTCGTTCGTCTTCAGCGGTTCGACCCTGCTGAAACCAAAAATCACCAGGTTTCCAAGCAGAACACCGGCAACCAGCTCACCCAAAACAGCCGGCTGCCTTAGCTCGCTCGAAAACTTCGCCAGCGAATCTTTGCCGCCACCAGCATGACGGCCACGCCGATCAGAACAGCCGGATCCAGTCCATGGTTCATGGGTGCTTAAGATACCATCTAAATACGCTTATAGATTTGCTTCCCGGCGGGCAGGTCTCTATAATGCGCCCCACTTAACGCGCTTCGCCCCGGCAGGTTGGCGCTACTCAAACGAAAAGATGGCGACTCCGATTCGATGGAACCAGCGTAGACGTGTCGCGTCCTATGGCGGTTCCAATAGACCCGAAACTCCCTTACGGTCTCTGGCTGTTAGCCTGACGCACGTCGCCCGGGCTGCGCTTACCGAGCCTTACATGCTCACGATCGAGCATGAACGCATCCACCTGGATCGTCTTCCCAAAGCTTTCGACGGTTTTCGCATAGTTCAACTCTCGGACGTTCACCACGGTCCGTTTTCAGACCGCGAACAGATCGAACGGGCGGTGGAAACCGCCAACCGGCTGAAACCTGACATCATCGCCCTGACTGGCGATTACATCTCGAAGGAGCGTCATTACGCTGCACCGTGCGCCGAGATGTTAGGTCGTCTAAAGGCCCGCTACGGCGTCTACGCCGTGCTCGGAAATCACGACCATTGGACCGATGCGGCACTGATCACCGACTTTTCCGCGCTGAAGGGATCACAGTCCTGATTAACGAAGGTATGCACTTTGAGCTCGACGGCGAAAGTATCTGGCTCGCGGGCGTGGACGATACGATGGTCGGTCTTGAAGACCTGTCGCTGGCTCTCGCGGGCGCGCGTAGCGACGAAATGAAACTTCTGTTGGCGCACAATCCGGTCATACTCCGGCGTGCCGTTCGCGCGTCGGTTGATCTCGTGCTGAGCGGTCATACGCATGGTGGCCAGGTTGCAATTCGAGGTGAGCGGAGTGCCTCGGGCCGTCCGCGCCGCCGCATGTTGAAAGGGCTTTGGCGCCAGGGAAATACTCAGATTTACGTCAACCGCGGTCTAGGCACCGTGGTACTTCCTATCAGGTACGGATGCCCTCCTGAAGTCTCTTTGTTGGAACTCCGCAGCAGCAAGTAATCGTAGCGCAGATCGGACGAGTTATCACGGATATCTAAATGTCCGCACGCATCATTACTGTTCCCAATCTTCTAACCGTTTTCCGGATGGTTTTGATTCCGGTATTCGTTTCTCTGCTCTTTTACCAGAGATTCGTCCTTGCCCTGGCCGTTTTCGTCTTAGCCGGAATAACGGATGGGTTGGACGGTCTACTGGCCCGGCGTTTTGACCAGAAGTCGCAACTCGGCACGATTCTCGACCCTATCGCCGACAAAATGCTCCTGGTTACCGCTTTTGTCGTGCTCTCAATGCGTTCGGTTTTTCCTCCGCCGGTGCCTTCCCACCTGCCGGTGCCGTTCTGGGTGACGGTGGCCGTCATAAGCCGCGATATATTCATTCTGGTGGGCGCGGCGGCCATTAATATCGTGACCGGATTCCGTCGTTTTCGGCCCGTCAATGCTGGGAAAAATCAACACAACGGTGCAGATTGTCGCGATCGGTCTGATCATGTTCGCCGCCAGCGTCCCCTACGGAACGGGCTACTACCTACCGACCGTCTACGTGACGGTCTTCGGCTTCTCCGTCCTCTCCGGCGCCCACTACGTCTTTTTCGTCTCCAAACTCGTAAACGAAGACAGATCCACACTCAAATAAACTTGACAACAACCCACTCAGGTCTTATATTGTGCGGGCGTTCAACTGTAGTTTATTGGAGACTAAGACAAACATGAGCAAGATTATTGGAATTGACCTTGGAACTACCAATTCGGTGGTGGCGGTGATGGAGGGCGGTGAGCCCACGGTAATCACAAACTCCGAAGGCGGCCGCACCACGCCATCAGTCGTGGCCTTCACCAAAGATGGCAGTCGCCTCGTCGGACAGGTCGCCAAGCGCCAGGCGGTTACCAACCCCGAAAACACTGTCTATTCAATCAAGCGATTTATGGGACGTCGCTATAACGAGGTTACGGAAGAGATTAAACAAGTCCCCTATAAGGTGCAGGGCGCCGGTAACGGCGATGTGCGTATCTTCGGCGGGCGGCAAGGAATGGAGCCCACCGGAGATTTCGGCCATCATTCTGCAAAAGATGAAGCAGTCGGCCGAAGACTATCTCGGCCAGAAGGTCGACAAGGCGGTGATCACCGTACCTGCTTACTTCAACGACTCCCAACGTCAGGCCACCAAAGACGCCGGCAAAATCGCCGGTCTCGAAGTGATGCGTATCGTCAACGAGCCGACGGCAGCAGCTCTCGCCTATGGTCTCGACAAGAAGAAAGACGAAACCATCGCAGTGTTTGACTTCGGCGGCGGCACTTTCGACGTCTCGATTCTCGAAGTCGGCGAAGGCGTGGTCGAAGTGAAGTCGACCAACGGTGACACGCACCTCGGCGGTGACGACATCGACGAACGGTTGATCGAATGGATTATCGAGGAGTTTAAGAAAGATCAGGGTATCGATCTTTCGAACGACAAGATGGCTTTGCAGCGACTCAAGGAAGCTGCGGAGAAGGCGAAGATTGAGCTCTCGAGCACGATGGAGACTGAAGTCAATCTGCCGTTCGTAACGGCGGACCAGTCAGGTCCGAAACACCTGGCGATGAAACTCACGCGCGCTCGTTTCGAGCAGCTAGTCGATCCGATCCTGTCGAGACTTCGTGGTCCAGTTGAAGCGTGCGTTGAAAGATGCGGGACTCGATGCGAAGAAGATCGACGAAGTGGTTCTCGTCGGCGGTTCGACTCGTATTCCGAAAGTGCAGGAGATCGTGAAAGAGATGTTTGGCAAGGAGCCAAACAAGAGCGTGAATCCTGACGAAGTGGTGGCGATTGGCGCGGCCGTTCAGGCCGGTGTTCTTTCGGGCGAGAAGACAGACATCCTGTTGCTCGACGTTACGCCGCTCAGTCTGGGTATCGAAACGCTCGGTGGAGTTTTCACCAAGCTGATCGAGCGTAACACCACGATCCCGACGCGCAAATCGGAGATCTTCTCTACTGCCTCCGACAACCAGACTTCAGTGGAAGTTCACGTGTTGCAGGGTGAGCGACCCATGGCTGCGGACAATCGCACGCTCGGCAAGTTTCATCTCGTCGGCATTCCGCCGGCGCCGCGCGGCATGCCGCAGGTGGAAGTTACTTTCGACCTTGACGCTAACGGTATCGTGAACGTCTCGGCAAAAGACATGGGCACTGGTCGTGAGCAGAAGATCACGATCACGGCTTCTTCGGGTCTGGCGAAGGAAGAGATCGACCAGATGATGAAGGACGCCGAGTCGCACTCTGCTGACGACGCGCGTAAGCGTGAAGAGATCGAAGCTCGTAATCGTCTCGACGGTCTCGTCTATCAGATGGAGAAGACGCTTTCCGAGAATCGCGAGAAGGTTGGCGCGGTTGCATCGGATGTTGAGTCGGCCATCGCGGAAGCGAAGACAGCGTTGACTGAAGGCGGCGTTGATAAACTGAACGATGCGTTCAATAAGCTTCAGAGTGCGTCGCACAAACTTGCGGAAGCGCTGTATCAACAGGCGCCGCAAGGAGCGACCGGCTGAAGATCAAGCGTCTGCAGCGGGTGCATCGTCTTCGTCGGGCAGTTCAGGTGACGACAACGTGATCGACGCTGAGTACGTCGACGTTGACGAAAACAAATAACGCCGATCTTGATTGCGATTGCCGATTGGCTCGATTGAAAGGGGCGGAGATGGTAGTAGCTCCGCCCTTTTCAAATCAACAATCGAAAATTCAATCGAAATGACGAATGGCAAAGCAGGACTATTACGAAATTCTCGGCATCAAGCGCGACGCCAAGCCTGAAGAGATCAAGAAGGCTTACCGGCGTTTGGCGCGCAAGTATCACCCCGATGTGAATCCGGGTGACAAGGCTGCTGAGGAACGTTTCAAGTTGATGTCTGAAGCGCACGACGTATTGTCGGATCCGAAGAAGCGAAGTGTTTACGATCGTTTCGGACAGTATTCCGACAATCTCGCCGACGCGGCAGCCAGAGGCGCGTGGTCCATCGGGCGGACGTTCGTCGCCGGGTTTCGATTTCACGGGTTTTGACTGGGGCAGCGCTACTTCTTCCGGGGCGGGCGGTTCTGGAAGTTGCCTTTCGCGACATCTTCGCGGACTTGTTCGGTGGCGGAGCTGCGAAAGAAAAGGAACCGCCGCGTCCACAACCTCAACGAGGCGCCGACATCGAGATGCCGTTGGCGCTCTCGTTTGAGGAAGCAATCAATGGCTTGACGACAAACATCACCGTCAATCGTTCCGAGCAGTGTTCGCGGTGTAACGGTGCGGGCGATATCGGTGGTCCAGTTGTCGTTTGTCCAACGTGCAAGGGCTCGGGCCAGGTGCAACGTGCCGGCGGACGTTTGCGTTTCGCGCAGGAATGTCCATGACTGTGGCGGTACCGGACGTCGTCGCACACCGTGCTCGCTGTGCAAAGGCAAGGGCACGATGCCGAAGACGGAGACAGTTAAAGTACGTATTCCTGCGGGCGTGGAGACAGGTTCGCGAGTAAAAGTTCCAGGCAAGGGCGAAGGTGGCCGCATGGGCGCGCCGGCCGGAGATCTTCACATCATCACGAACGTCGGTCCGCACAAGTATTTCACGCGCAAGGGTGACAATATTTATGTGACTGTTCCGATCACGGTTCCCGAAGCCGCGCTGGGTGCGAAGATTGAGGTGCCGACTGTTGAGGGAAAGACGCAGTTGCGCATTCCGCCGGGAACGCAGTCGGGACAGAAGTTTCGGTTGCGCGATCGCGGCGCGCCGTCGCTGCGAAATCCAGGCGCGAAGGGTCACCAGTTCGTCGAAGTGCAGGTGACGTTGCCGAAGGTGATTTCGGAAGAGACGAAAGAGTTGTTGCGCGAGTATTCAAAATTGAACTCGACGAACCCGCGCGTCGAGATGGGTCTCGAGTAATGCTTTGTGCTTTGTTCTTTGTACTTTGTTCCTAGTAGCTTTGATCGACTCTGGTGGTTCGTCTCGCGTGGCGAACAAAGTACAAAGCACAAAGCTCAAGTCGGTTAATCGTATGAGTAGAAAGCCGAAAACTTACACGATCAGTGCGGTGGCGGAACAGTATGGGATACATCCGCAGACGTTGCGTTTGTATGAGCGCGAGGGTTTGTTAAAGCCTTCGCGGTCCGAAGGTAATACACGGCTTTATACGGATCCCGATCTCGAGCGGTTGGAGTTGATCCTTTCGTTGACGCGCGACCTCGGCGTTAATCTCGCGGGTGTGGAGATCATTCTCAACATGCGCGAGAAGATGGACGCGATGCAGCATGAGTTTGAGCGGTTCTTCCAGTACTTGCAGTCGCATGCGGAAGAGTTGACGAATTTCGATGTAGCGCCCGAGGGGAGCGATGCGTTGGTCCCACTTACGCGTGCCTCGGCTTTGCGTCGACGTAGTTCCGGAAGGTAGTTGATCTTTGAATTCCTGAGGTGTTAAAGTGCGCGGCGCTTTAACCTCACTACTCAGGAGTTTACAAAATGACCTCACGTCTCACGCTTCTTCTACTTCTCTTTGTATTTCACCAGGCACACGCACAGGATCTTGACACCGTTGTCATCTATGGCCGCGTTGTGGACCAGAATGGCGCTGTCATTCCTGGCGCTGAAATCAAAGCCGGGACTCGAACAACCACGACTGACGATCAGGGTCGTTATCGTCTGATCCAGTTGGAGCCACGGATCTATTCAATCCGTGTTTCGTGTTCGGGATTCGCCGCTCAGGAATTCACACAGATCACGACTTCTTCGGGGCAGAGTTTGCAATTGGATGTCACGCTGCTTCCTTCAACCGTCGTTGCTGAGCCAGTTGTCGTTACGACAGCTGATACTCCGATCGTCGATACGAAGCGAACAGTTGTTGGCGCGACGCTTACTGCTCGGGAAACTGCCTTGCTGCCAATCGCGTCACGGTCGGTTCTCGATTTAGTTTTTGCGCTGCCGGGCGTCACCGAGGAACCGCTATCGACACGCGATCTCGCCGAGGATCGAAACGCAAGCCACGGATCTACGCCTGAAGAGGCGGGTGTGTTCTCGCTCGCGGGCTCGCCTGCGTACTCGAACAATCTCACCATCGACGGCCTGGATAACAACGACGACCGCGCGGCGCGTGAACGTTTCCAACCTTCGCTCGAAGCTGTCGCGGAAGTTCAGGTGATTACAAACCAGTTTTCCGCCGAATATGGGCGAGCATCGGGTGGACGGGTCAATTTGCGCACCCGCAGCGGATCGCGCGAATTTCATGGCAGCGCGTTCTATTTCTTCCGCGACGAAGCGCTGAACGCAAATAGCTTCCGCAACAACTCGCTCGGTCTTTCCCGATTGCCGCTACAGGACCATGTGGCAGGTTTCACGTTTGGTGGACCACTGATCAAAGAATCCGTGTTCTTTGCGTCGTACGAATTCAGCAAGGCTCTCGATAGCGCGCTGATCGATACCCTTGTTCCCGTTCAACAGAATCCGTTGTTTCCGTTGCCGCGTCCGACAAATCCCGAACTCGCGCGTCTCGAAGATGTCAATCCGCCGGCACTCGCGGCTGAGGTCGCTCCTTTCATCGCGTCCGTAAGCACGCCGCTGAAGAACACAAGCCTCATCACGCGCGTGGATCATCCGTTCAATGCTGTTCATAACGTTTCGGTTGTTTACCAGGCTGGACGGCTGTTGAATCTGCGGCAGTTTGGCGGCGGCAATCGCCTTGCGGAATCGCTTCAAGGGCGAAGACGGAACTCAGACGCACTTTCCGTGTCGGACAACTATGTCTTTTCAGATCGAGCTGTGAATCAGTTGCGGATGCAGTACTCGCGACTGGCGCCTTCATTCCAAACGCGAGCGGGTGACAAACCGGTGGTGCTGATCGCCTTGAACGATTCGTTGATTGATGGAACGCTCGTGGCCGGATCTTCTACGTCGGGTGGCAGCGATCGGCGCGAGGATCGGTTTCAACTACAAAATATTCTCTCGTTGGTCAGTGGAAAGCATTCACTCAAGTTTGGCGCGGACATTCATCAGGTGCGATCGACGTTCATCGATTTGCAGGATTTGACCGGAACTTTCAACTTCGCGAGTGCAGGCGATTTTCTAGCCAACCGCCCCAGTCGGTTTCGGCAGAACTTTGCGAGCCAATCGACGCAAACAAATCGTTACGTCAGTTTCTTCGTGCAGGATGAGTGGCAGATCCTGCCGCAACTGCTCGTGAGTTATGGCGTGCGATATGAGAACGAAACCATCTTGCGCGACCGCAATAACTTTGGACCACGATTCTCGGTTGCGTATAGCCCGCTGGCTTCTGGGAAGCTCGTTGTGCGGTTCGGCAGCGGGATCTTTTTCAACCGTGCGTTGTTGAGGACGATCGACGATTTCACCCTCGGTCAGCAGCAGCTCTTCTTCGATACGAATGCTCTTCAGGGCGAACAGAGGCGGGCTTTTATCGCCGCTCATGTGCGCTTTCCCGGAACCACGGATTTAAGACAATTTGCGGTCTCCAATTCTGAGTTCTTACGACGGTTGGATCCGCGGTTAAGAATTCCGGAAAGCTATCAGGTCAATGCCGGGATCGAACGCGATCTGGGGCGAGGGTATGCGATCGAAGCGAATTTCAGTTTCACCCGAGGGATTCACTTGTGGCGCGAGTTCAATGCGAATGCGCCTGTGCTGCCGGCGGGGTATGCGAACTTTTCGCAGTTTCTAGCCTCGCGTGACTTTGCGAACTTCGTTAGTCCGGCGACAAGGGTTAGGCCGCTGCACAATACGTCGACGGCTGGTGAACTGGTGCGATTTGTTTTTGGTGCTGTGGACCAGTCCGCTATTGGCCGTGTGGTCGAATTCGGTGTTCCGGTTTCGGTTGTTAATCTCAACGTGCCGTCATCTACTACCGCGATCGATATCGCACTCGCGGCGCTTAATCAGTTGCGGGCCGATCCGGCGCGCGGCGAGATCGAACAACTCATCTCGGCGGGGAATAGTTTCTATCGCGGCGTAACGATCGAGCTGCGAAAGCGTTTCGATCATAACTTCACTTTTCGTGCCGGGTACACGCTGTCGAGTTTGGTCGACGATGGTGTGGTGAATACGTCGGATGCGCTTGTGCCAGGCGATTTTCGTGCTGAACGTGCGCGCAGCTTGCTCGATCGGCGGCATCGTTTCGTGCTTTCAGGGACGTTTGCTTTGCCTCGCTATTTTGGAGGACTACAACTGTCGCCAATCTGGCGTGTTGCTTCAAGTGCGCCGTTCAACATTTCGCTCGGTGGCATCGATCGCAACCTCGACGACGTTTCAAACGATCGGCCGAACTATTCTGGTGACACGCGTCTGTTGCGCTGGCGCAAACCAGGCGAACCGCTCGATCCTTCTATCCTCAGCTCATTCAGCATCCCGACGATTGGTGAATCCGGTAATCTTCCGCGCAACGCCGGCACTGGTCCAGGGCTCTTCGTCTTCGATCTCAACGTCACGCGCGAATTCACCCTCACCGATCGCCTCCGCTTCCGCCCCACAATTGAATTCGACAACATCCTCAACAAAACCGTCTTCAGCTTCGGCTCCGAATTCATCAACTTTGATGATTCATTCCTGGTCGCCACACGCACCCTGCGACCACGTCAGATTCGTGTTGGATTGAAGGTCCAATTTTGAAGCACAAAGAGCTGACGTACAAGATCATCGGTGTTTTCTATGACGTGTACAACGAGTTGGGACACGGATTTTTAGAATCCGTGTACCAACGCTCCTTGGGATCGGCATTAGAGACTGAGGGATTGAAGGTATCGAATCACATAAAGATACCGGTCTGGTTTCGGGGCAACTGCGTCGGACAGTTTGAAGGAGATATGCTGGTCGAAAACTCGGTCTTGCTTGAGTTGAAGGTTGCGCGGCTCCTCGACCGTTCCCACCAGGCGCAGCTACTTAACTACTTGCGCGCCACTGATATAGAAGTAGGAATATTGCTGAACTTTGGCCTAAAACCGGAATTCAAGAGGTTACTGCTCGACAACGCGAGTAAAACCAATCGGTGCGGTAATTAGCGGCGGGATTCCTTGCATCGAGCCCGCGAACGTTCAATTCTTCTTTTCATCCATCGGTTCATTTCTCTCACCTAATCCTTCTGATGAGGTTCGTACGATTCCGTTGCCTCGCAGGTTGCATGCCAGTACGACCCTCTAACAATTAACGCGTGTTTCTCGCTCAAAAAGGTCCATGAGACGCACGATTTAGTGTCCTAAAGCCGCAAATGGCTTGTGGTAAACTCGCTTTCGATGTCGCTCACGGACTCACAAACCGAGCATGTCAGCGAAGTAGAGGCCGCCCTACTGGACGCTGAGCTCTTTATGAAGTACCAGGCCGCGGATCGCGCTATCAAACGCCTCCGCGCCGCCCTCGAACTCAACACCCGCTCCATCAAGCTGCGCGAACGCATCCGCGAGATTTGCAGCTCACAAAAACAGGTCGAAGAAGCTGCCCGGCAATGCCTGGCGCTCGCCAGTCTCTACATCGAGCGCGAAGACTTCGACACGGCCCACGACCGCCTACTCGAAGCCAAACAACTCGACAACCGCATCAACATCGGCAGCGGTCTCGAAGCCATCCGGCGCGCACGCCGGCCGGATCTCAAACCCGTCCCCGCCCCCGAAGCACAGTTCGAACGTAAACACTTCACGCTCGCCGGCGATCTGAGTTCAGTCAGCGTCTTCGACGCCATCCAAGTGATCGAAAACGCGCGCCTGAATGGCCTCCTAACGATGAGCGGAGAAAAACACCAGGGGCAGGTGATGTTCAACGACGGACGGATCGTCGATGCAAACTGCGACGGACAAAGCGGCGAAAAAGGATTCGAACGCGTCGTCGAGATCACAAACGGCACCTTCGAGTTTCAAAAAACCCCAGACCAATACCCCACTCGCATCGAAGCCCTCAGCAACACCAACCTCATCCTCGACACACTGCGACAACTCGACGAACGCAAGCAGTGACACGGATCTAATCGATCAGCACGCGAGTATTCAGTGCTTCCGCTTTTTCGATTGCCGTAAGCAGGCGCAGGAACTGTGTGTAGTTGCGGCTGCGTGTGGTGAGTCGAGTGATTTCGGATTGTGAGAGTTCGTTGCGCAAGAGTAGGTCGAGGAGATCGTAATAATCAGCAGTGGCTTCGAAGGGAAACTCGCGCGTGTAGGTCGTAGCTGTACTGTCCTCCGAACGAAACCCCGCTAAAAGATCGAACACGTGGTCTGTCGTCAACCGTGCCGCCGCGCGCGTAAGCGCGATCGGAACGCGCAACTCGAAGAAGCGCAAACCTTCATCAGTGACCACACGGCGTAACTCCTTCGTCGCTTCACCATCAAACGGCGACTCCGGATCGACAAGTATGCGCAACAGTCGCGGCTGGTCTTCCTTGTCGAGCGTGTCCAGCGAAAGCTGCACTCGATCCGCCAAAAACTTTTCAAACTGCCCCTCAACCGGATAGTTAATCCGCCCGAGACATCCGACCGACTCGCCTTCGCCTGCCGTTTCAAGCGGCAAACACGCCGGGCATTGCGGACAGATCGTCGTCGCCTCTTGCAAACGCTCGATTTCAGCACTCGCATTCTCGACCCACTGAAGTTTGTCGATCGAAGGCGCAACGACGTCTCCGGTCGTCAGCCTGGCGTGCAAGCTGCTCAAACGTCCCCACTGGCGCAGATGCGGTTCGGAATAGTTAGCGCGAAGCGGGCAGCCGTATTGGAGTGCAAATTCTAATGACATTTATCTGTGTTTTTCCTGAATCTGTGTTACACGGATGATTATGGTAAGCTTTCGGCATTCCCGCAATTGTGCCGCATAGAAAGGTCATGCCATGGCAGTAGATCAGAAACTTTTGGAAATACTCGCGTGTCCGGCGTGCAAAGCAACGGTTGAGCTGAAGCCGGACGGAAGCGCTCTGAAATGCGTTGAATGCAAACGCGTTTATCCAATCCGCGACGATATTCCCGTAATGCTCATAGACGAAGCGACCATCGAAGAATGACCTGATGAACGGTCTGCGCGACATCGTTGACTCTTCCCTTGCCCACCAACTCCGCGTGATTGACACCAAGGCGATGGACGTTCCCTATCCGGCAGAACCTTTGGCGCCCGCGCGCTGGGACTGGTCGAAGGTGAGCAAGGTCTTGCTCGTGCGACTGCGGTCCATCGGCGACACCGTACTGTCAACTCCATCGCTTTACGCGTTGCGACGATTCCTGCCGAACGCACAGATCGACATCCTGGTTGAGGACTGGGTTGCGCCCGTGCTTGACGATCATCCGCATGTTGACAACGTGGTGGTCCTGGAACGAGCCGGCATGATTTCGCGTGCACGCGCGGCGCGACAAATCAGATCGACGGGTTACGACGTGGTCTATAACCTTCACGGCGGGACCACTGCCACTTTTCTGACGCGCGCGACCGGAGCGCGTCATCGCGTCGGGCTCAAGAGCTATCAATACGCGCACCTGCACAATCATCAGGCGCCATCCCCGCTGGTGGTGTGGGGTCAACCGAAGACACACTCGGTCGAACAACAACTCACGTTGCTCGGATGGACTGGCGTGCCGGTTACCGACAGGCCACGCACACATCTCGCAATCTCGCGAAAGGCAGCCGACGCCGTCCACCACCGACTGGTGGAATCCGAAATTGAGGATGCCAAGATCGCCCTAATACATCCGGCGACGGCGTTCGTCACCAAGCAATGGGCGACGGAGAAATTTGCACGCGTGGCTGAGTCGCTCGCGGAGCGCGGATTTGCGCCTGTGGCAGTCGGCGCTCCGCAGGATCGTGAGATTCTGAAGTCGCTGCTGGCGCAGGCCGCGGTACCGATCGTTTCTCTCGATCTATCACTTCCTGAAGTTTCCGCGTTGGCTGCACGGTCGCAGATTTTCGTCGGCAACGACAGCGGCATAGCGCATATCGCAGCGGCGGTCGGAACGCCGTCGGTAGTCATTTTCGGATCGTCAAACGTGGCGCACTGGCGTCCCTGGAACAAAGCGGCGGCCGAAGTTGTCTTGGAAGAGATGTCGTGTCAGCCCTGTCATGGTTATTTTTGTGAGAAGTTTTCCCAGCCGGAATGTATTCTGCGTGTTCCGGTTGAACGAGTAATGGCGGCAATCGATAAAACTCTGGCCCATGCTGACTAGAATTCGCGTTAACGAAATCCTCCGCACCCTGCGCGAACGTAATGTTGTCGTGCTGGGCGACGTGATGCTCGACGAGTTCGTCTGGGGTGACGTGACGCGGATCTCACCCGAAGCGCCAGTGCCCGTCGTCGATGTTCGACGTGAATCAGTGCATCTCGGAGGCGCAGCGAATGTGCTCGCTAACCTCGTGGCGCTCGGCGCACGCGGCACCGTTGTTGGGGTAATCGGAAAGGATGAGGCAGGCAAGCGTTTGCGCAACGGTCTCAGCGAACTCGGCCCTGACGCGAACGACAATCTGATCGTTGACGACGCACGTCCCTCAACGATCAAGACGCGCATCATCGCGCACAGCCAGTTAGTCGTCCGCGCCGACCGCGAGTCGCGCACTCCGGTGAGTTCGTCACTAGAAGATCAGATTATTTCGTCAATTAAACAAGCCTTGCATGAGGCGAATGCATTTGTGGTTTCGGATTACGACAAAGGCGTGGTGACGCCGCGAATTCTCGGCGAAATCCTGCCGTTCGCGTACAAACGCGTGCCGGTCTTGATCGATCCGAAGCTGCGCAATTTCAATTTTTACCGGCCCGCCACACTCGTAACGCCGAATCATCATGAAGCGCTACGCATGAGCGACAGTGAAGACCAGTCCGATGACGGATCGCGCGACGCCGCGGGGGTGATCCGAAAGAAACTCGGCTGCAACGCAGTGCTGATCACCCGCGGCGATCGCGGCATGATGTTGCTTGAAGGCGACGGCGAGCCTGTTTACGTCAAAACCGCCGCGCGCGAGGTTTACGATGTTACCGGTGCGGGTGATACTGTTATCGCCGCGCTGGCCGCTGCTCTCGCCGCGGGCACGAGCATGATTGAAGCAGCTACACTCGCGAATCACGCTGCTGGAATCGTTGTCGGTAAGGTTGGCACCGCGACCGCGACCGCGGAAGAGTTGATCGCAACTTTCGACTAGGAGCGGCTTCGCCGCCTGATGTGAGGCGGGGCTTTGCCCCGCCGGAAGAGCTATTTCATTCATCAAGCCCACGGCGGGGCGAAGCCCCGCCGCACATCCGACGGCAGAGCCGGGCCGCGAAGTACAAGTGGGCCTTTGGCAAACTCATAAGTGTCGCCAAAACATGGTAGGCAAAACTCTTCGCAACTATCGCATCACGGAAAAGCTCGGCGTGGGCGGACAGGGCACTGTCTATAAAGCAACCGACCTCAAGCTCGGTCGTTCGGTTGTGATCAAAGTTATTCCGCCCGAGCTAAGCGCGAAACAAGCCAACCTGAAACGGTTTGAACGCGAAGCGCGTCTCGCATCGTCGTTGGACCACCCAAACATCTGCACCATTTACGATCTCGACGTAGTGGACGGCGTTCACTTCATCGCCATGCAGCACGTTGAAGGAAAGAACGTGCGGCAACTGGTCGCGGGCCGGCCGTTGGAACTGAGAACCGCGCTGCTGATCGGCTTGCAGGTTGCCGACGCACTCGCCACCGCTCACAGTCGCGGCATCATTCATCGGGATATCAAGTCGGGCAACGTGATGGTTACTCCATCCGGACAGGTGAAGGTGCTCGACTTCGGTCTCGCCAAGTTGCTCGACGACACCGAAGCGGTAACTTCAGGCATTCATCGCACGGAATTGACTGAGATCGGCATCCCTTACGGCACCGCCACGTACGCGGCGCCCGAACAGGCGCGGGGCGATCGCGTCGACAAACGCGCCGACATTTTCTCAACCGGCGTTCTGCTCTACGAAATGCTGACCGGCACGTGGCCGTTTCGCGGCAAGACTACAATCGACGTGCGACACGCCGTCCTCTACGATCCGCCGCGACCTATAGCCGAACTCCGCTCAACACCGATCCCACCACGCCTGACTCAGCTCATCGATCGCGCACTCGCAAAAGAGCCGAAAGATCGTTTTCAAAACATGGAGGACTTCCGCAAAGAGCTGCGGCTGGTGTTGCAGGAAGTCGACTCGGGAGTCGCGAGTTATGAGAGCGTTACGCCGGAACCGCCGCGTCATCTTGCGGGTGCGAATCCGGTTTCGCGCGCGGTGCGCTGGCTGAAGTCGATCGGGCGAAGTGAGACACCGACCTCCGTTCCGACTGCTACATCGAGTTCCAAACAAGGCATCCACGAAACACCGTTCACAACCGTTGCGGACCAGGAGAAAAAAACTCTTGCGATTCTCTGCTTCCGCAACCTCAGCAACGATCCGGCCTCAAGTTTTTACGAGTTCTCCCTCGCTGATGCGGTGATCACGGAACTGGCGCGGATTCGATCGCTCGTCGTACGACCGTCGTCGGTGATTGCGCGGTATCAGGGTCAAACGAGGGATCCGCGTGAGATTGGGAAGGAGTTGAATGTGGGCACGGTCTTGACCGCCGGATTTATTCACTCAGGCGATCACTTCCGCGTCACAGCGCAACTGATCGACGTGGCCTCAGGCGATTTGCTGTGGAGCGATCGCATCGACACGGCCGCCTCGGACATCATCGTTGTGCAGGACACGATCGCGCAGCGAATCGTCGAAGGACTGCGAGTCGAACTCAGTCCGGCTGAAGAGGCGGGCATCGCAAAATCGTCAACGCAGAATCCCGTTGCCTACGAGCAGTACCTGCGCGGCCGCGACCTGTTTGCTCGTTTCATATTTCGCACGTTGTCACGCGACGACTGCGACGGCGCGATCGAACACTTCGAACGCGCGATTCAACTCGATCCTAATTTCGCCCTCGCCCACGATGGTCTTGGCGCCTGTTACGTAAACCGCGTCTTTAAAGGATTCGGCGGCGCCGAAGATTACGAACGTGCCGAAGCCGCTTTCAACAAAGCACTCGCAATCGATCCGAAAATCATCGAAGCGCGCATGTTAATGGTGTTTGTTTACCTGTGGCGCGGTGAGAAACAGAAGGCCCGCGACGAGGTAAATCGCGCGCGCAACGAAGCACCGAACGAACCGGTGGTCCATTTTGTGAAGGCGATGCTGCATCGTCTCGATGGCGAGTACGGACGCGCGTTACGTAGTTACGATCGTCTCGTCCGACTCGATCCGGCGGCTCACGTTGTCGCCAGTTACAGCCGCGCTCTCGTGCACATGTACATGGGCCACTTTGAGGAAACATTCAAGGAACTCGATAACGCCGGCGAACCGGACAATGCGCTGGTGCGAACGTTTCGAGCCCTCGCGCTCTACTACACGGGGCAGACTGACGCCGCGGCCGAGTTAATGCGCGACACAGTCGAGAAGCATCCAAACATGCATGGCATACGTCCGTGGATGGCCACGTTCCTCAGCGCGCAGGGCAAGCATGACGAGGCGATTGCGCAACTGACGCCGGAAGTTAAGCGCAACGGCGAGGTCGACGCCGATATCGCTTATTCAATTGGTTCAGTTTATGCGTTGGAAGGTTTGGCCAATGATGCTTTTGAATGGCTCGAACGCTCGATTGCGCTCGGCAACGCAAACCATCCTTGCTTTGAAAATGATCCGAACTGGATCTCGTTGCGAAACGATCCACGGTTTATTGAGTTAACATCCAGACACAAATGATCAGACAACAACGAATCGCACTAATACTCCTGCTTACTCTGGTGTTGCGCGTGTTGGCGAGTGCTCAAGCACAACCTCCCCCGCCGATTCCGTTCGGACCGAAAACACTTCCCGAACTACAAACGCTCATCTCCGAAATAATCGCCAAGCCCCAGTTGGCTCCAGCGATGGTCGGCGTCAAGGTCGTTTCGCTCGACACCGGACGAGTGCTTTTCGAAGAGAACTCCGGGAAGTTATTGCGTCCTGCTTCGAACATGAAGCTCTACACGGTCGCCGCCGCGCTCGATAAATTGTCACCTGACTATCGCTTCAAAACGTTCGTATACAGCACTAGAAAACTTGACGCCTCCGGCGTGCTTCGCGGTGACTTGATGATCCAGGGGCGCGGCGATCCCACGTTCGCCGCACGCTTCAACAACGGCGATTATCTAAAAGCGATAAACGATCTCGCCGCGCGGATCGCGAGCGCAGGAGTGAAACGTGTCGAAGGCGATCTAGTCGGAGACGAGACCTACTTTGTCGGACCGAAATATGGATCTGGTTGGGAATGGGAAGACCTGACGTGGTACTACGGCGCTGAGATCTCACCGCTCACCGTAAACGACAACGCGCTCGATCTGTTCATCAAGCCGGGGCGCGACGTCACCGCGCTGGCCGTGATCACAACCGGCCCGCCAGATCCTTTGTTGACGATCGTCAACAAGGTCATGACCGCATCAAAAGGAACAAAACGCGAACTGAACATTTATCGTGGTCTCGGCGAGAATACGGTCACTATTGTCGGCAACATCGCGATCGATGATCCCGGCTACACCGGCGCCATTGCCATCTCACATCCGGCGCTGCTGTTCATGTATCTGCTGCGCACCGCGCTCGCGCAAAAGGGCGTGGTGATAACCGGAAAATCGCGTACAACCGGAACTGTCAACCAACCCGCCATTCCGCTAATTCCAGAGCTCGCAAACACTATGGGAGCGCCACTCCCGAAGATTCAACTCGAGATCACCACGTTCGAATCGCCGCCATTCAGCCTGATCGCGGCGCAGACACTGAAGCCGAGCCAAAACCTCTATACCGAACTGATTCTTCGCACTCTCGGCACAATGACGCTACCACCGCCGACGATGCCGCCTATTCGACAGACTTCGGAGAATCTCGGCATCGAGGCAGTCAAGGCGTTTTTGAAAACAGCCGGGATCGCAGCCGAGTCGCTTCGTTTTGACGACGGTTCCGGATTGTCGCGTAGCGATATGATCACGGCCGACGCGACGGTGCAGTTGTTGACCTTCATGAACAAACATCGGTATGCGGACGTATTCCGCGCTGCATTGCCGATAGCCGGAGTCGATGGAACGTTACGCAACCGAATGCGCCGCACACTGGCCGAGAACAACGTGCGCGCCAAAACAGGATCGTTGAGTTCGGCGGCAAGTCTGGGCGGCTATGTGACGACCGCAGCCGGTGAGAAACTCGCCTTCGCGATCATCGTTAACAACTACGGCAACGACGTCGATCCGCGCGCCACGTGCATCGATCCGATCGCAGTACTGTTGGCGGCGTTCAACGCGAAGTCAGACGCATCTGCGACCACAACGATCAATGGAACCAAGCCACCAGACAAACCTAACCCGGAAAAGAAATAGGAGAGCCCCTGATGTCAGCACAAACCGTAATGAAGTCATGGAAAGACGTGCGAAACGGATTGATCGACGAGGTCGAGAAGATACCGGACGATCAAATGTCATTTCGCGCGACACCGGATACGCGCAGCATCGCTGAATTACTCCAGCACATTGTTGAGACGCAAAAGATTCTCGTCGGCGAGACGTGTAGGGAGAACAGTAATCTACTTCGACAATCGTTTGCCGCTCACGGGCAGGAGTATGCGGCTGGCGTTCACGACATCACCGATAAACAAGGACTCATCGAACTTCTTCGCAACAGCATGAACGAGTCGGAGGCTACCGTCGTGGACCACGCCGACATGTGGGACGCACCAATGAACGGTCTCACCGGCCAGCCCACGACCAAAGGCGCGATTCTGGCGTTTGCGTCTAGTCACGAGATGTATCACCGCGGCCAGCTCACCGTTTACGAGCGCCTGTTGAATATCGAGCCGGTGCTTACTGTAAAACTCAAGAAACTGTTCGCGGCATCTGGCTCGTCTGACTGAACTCGCCACGACTAACACATGCCGCCGCAATTCACGAAGTTTCACGGGCTGGGTAACGACTATCTGGTGATTGAAACCGAGCAACTCGCTCGCGTCGACGATCTCGGCGAATTTGCGCGTCGCATCTGCAACCGGCATTACGGCGCGGGCGGCGACGGTATCGCGATCGTCGGCAGATCAGAAACTGGCGACGCTGATTTCAACTGTCGCATCTTCAATCCTGACGGCAGCGAAGCTGGACTCTCCGGCAACGGAACGCGCTGTGCCGTCGCTTACCTTCATTACAAAGGGATCTGGGACAAAGAAGAGCTGCGCCTGAGCACCCGCACCGGTATCAAGCGTTATTTCCTGCGCGACCAACTTGGTCCAGGCAAGTACCTTTTCGAATCAGAGTTGGGCCAACCAAAGTTCGACACTCGATCGATACCGATGTCGATCGAGCCGCCGTTGGAAAAAGTCGTAAACTACGCATTCCGAACCTTTCACATAACCGCTATGCAGATGGGAAACCCAAACTGCTGCATCTTTGTTGAAGATTTCAATTCTCTTGATTGGCGGACTATCGGGAAAGAAATCGAAAACGATCCGTGTTTCCCAGATCGAACTAACGTCGTGTTCGTCCGAACAATAAGTCGAAATCTGATTGAACTGCGCATCTGGGAACGTGGTGTCGGTGAAACCACCGCGTCCGGAACGTGTTCCTGCGCAGGCGCGGTTGCTGCAATGGTGAACGACAAAACTGATCGCGAAGTCCGTGTCGTTATGGAAGGTGGCGAAGTGCGAATCCAGTGGCGACCGGACGGTCAAGTTGTGATTACCGGAACCGCTGAAGTAGTCTATTCAGGCCAGTGGTTGGCAACCACGGATTAACAGAGGAATGTCTAAAAATCTCCCAATCATTCTCATCTTCTTCGCGTTACTGTCGCTGCCTGCCTGCGGTGGCAAGGTCATTTCAAAGACCGAAGCCCATACTCCACCGGAACCGCCGAAGCCGCCCAGTTCAGTTCCGATGTGGCTGGGAAACACAGGGCGGAATTTTTATGGCACGGGACCGTGGTCGGATGGCGCGCTCGAAGTTGTTTGGGAGTTCGAGACAAAGTTCATAACCGGACGACTGCACAAAGATCCGTGGGGCGGATCGAGCTGGCCCGGTCAACCTTCCGTTGACGAGAAACACGTCTACTTCGGCTCCGCTGACGGCAATCTTTACTGCCTCGATAAAAACACCGGCCACCTCGTTTGGAGTTTCAAGACCAACGACAGCCTCAAATCTACGCCGACAATTGTCGGCGATCGGCTGATCGCCAGCGGTCTCGACCATTACATCTACTGCCTCGATAAACGCACCGGAACGTTACTCTGGAAATACAAGACCGGCTTCGAAGTCGACTGTTCGGCGGCTGTGATCGATGGCCGCGTGTACTTCGGTAGCGAAGACGGATTCTTCTACGCTCTGAATCTCGAAGACGGCACTCTGATTTACAAAACCGAACGCCTCGGATCGATGGAAGGAAGTTTTAGTGTTGTTGACGGACGCGCCTACATCGGTACGGAAAAGGGCGATTTATTTTGTCTGAGCTTGTCAGACGGCTCAACGGTGTGGAAGTCGCGCATCGGCGCTGATTCCGACTCCACGCCTGCGGTGGCGAATGGCTTTGTTTACACGGCCGCGGAGAATGGCGTTGTCTACAGCTACCGGCAGGATAACGGCGAGTTAGTTTGGAAATACCAAACGCTCGGCGGCATCGGTAAAGAACGTAACGGAATCTGGGCGAGCCCGATCGTCGCGAAGGGCAGAGTTTACATTGGCTCAAACAACGGCTACCTGCACGCACTGTCAGCTGACAAAGGTGAACTCGTTTGGCGTTACAAGGCGCGCGGGCCGATCTGGGGCACGTCGCCGCTCGTCGATGGACGTCTTGTATTCGGCGACAAGGCCGGTTGGCTACACGCCGTCTCCGCGGAGGACGGGCAGCAGATCAGCGAACTGAAGATCGGTGATAATATCAACGCGACTCCCGCCATACTCGACGGGCGAATTTATATCGGCGCTTTCAATGGGAAGCTGTACTGCTTGAAGTAACCTTGCTGGTTTACCTGGTAGACAACACAATCGACGGTCAGGGTGCGAGCCCGCGCGAGTTGCGCGCGGTGTTGGGTCGTTTAATTCCCGGCCTCGAAATCCTCACGGAACCATTCCACAGCGTATCGCTCGAACGCGTCCGCAGCCTGCGTCCGTCGCACATCATTCTGAGCGGACAAAGCCACCCTTGGGATAAGTACTCGCCTGAGTCGCTGGCTGGAGTATTCGAGGTGATCAAACAAGCGAGTCAGCCGATTCTCGGCGTCTGCGGTGGTCATCAACAGATAGCCATTGCGCACGGCGCTGAAGTGGGACTGATGGGACGAGTCGAACCCGGCGAGGGTTACGAAGGCGCCAAACGGGAGCGCGGCTTCGGGGCCATAGAGAACACCGGCGACGGCCTTTTCAAGGGTCTCCCGGCTCAACTGACCGTCTGGCACAACCACTGCGACGAGGTGAAGGAGCTACCCAACGGTTTCCGCGCAACAGCCTCCAACGAAAACTGCAAAATTCAGGCGATGCAGGAGAAGGGACGCCGGGTCTATGGCGTCCAGTTCCACCCGGAGCTATTCGACGAGGAACACCCTGAGGGCCGCCGGATCGTCGAAAATTTCCTCGCCCTCTGAGTACCTGAATGGGTGCCGGACAGTCACATTGAATAAGCCGCCCTAACCCTTGTTATTCCCGCATTTGCGTCGAAATCGTGCGATTTATCTCACAAATATCACGGTTTTGCATTTGGCCTCTCACGAACCCGTGTGCTAGCCTCCTTGTCTGGAACAACGACATTAATGCTCGTTTTTCTTTCGTAGGCCCGACAGGGCCAGTTAGATCTTTTCAGCGCACCGCATCAAGGATGCAAGCCCCCAACCTCGGCTGACTTCATTGCAGACTCCTAGAGCCAGGGGACGAGTCATAGGAAAGAACGGACTCGCGCAGGACGCTGAAAGCAGAAATAAAATCGGAACGGAGACCCGAAAGTTTGAAAGCTCATTCTATTTTCAGCGGAAGCGCGTTGCTCTGCCTCGCTCTTCTCAATGGTTTTTTGATTTTTTCTGCTCGTCCACTCTCAGCAGAAACACTTCCTTCCCAAGGTCAACCCCAAGCCAACAAGACTTCCAAACTCGCTGACGAAGCTGCTGCTGCGCGTGTCGCAATGGAAGCCGCCGATAACGTCAAGCTAAGCGAGCCGGCGGTTGTTGCGGAAGCAACGCCCGCTGCGCCAGTCCATCATTACGTGGCGACGGCTTACAGCCTCCGAGGACGAACGGCGAGCGGTCTTCCGGTAGCCAAAGGACTCATAGCTGCCGACCCGCGTGTTTTGCCACTCGGTTCACGAGTGAAGATTGAAGCAGGCTCGTGGAGCGGGGAATACCTCGTCGCCGATACGGGCGGTCTGGTACGCGGCAAGCGAATCGACATCTGGACACCGAGCACTCGTGACGCGATGCGTTTCGGACGCCGCACCGTGAAACTCACGATTCTAAGTCTCGGCGGCAAGAAACGCGCCGCACATTCATCAGCCCGTTAATCCGTGGTCTCCTGTGCGGCGTGTTAAGATGCGCCGCGCATGTCCCAAACACAACAGATTCCGCTCGCCGAACCTCTCGTCGAAGTACGACGTGGAGCGATCACCGAATCGCGTCATCGTGGCCACGTCGCTGCTGTCGAACCTGACGGAAACGTCGTCGCATCGCTGGGCGCGCCGAACGCCGTAACATTTTTGCGTTCTTCAGCAAAGCCGTTACAGGCGCTGCCGCTGTTAGTCAGTGGCGCCGCCGAACGGTTTGGTTTTTCTGACGAGGAAGTCGCTCTCGCGTGTGCGTCGCACAACGGCGAACCAATCCACACCAAGATCGTTGCGTCGATGCTCGAGAAGATCGGCCTTGGTCCGGAAGCGCTCAGATGCGGCGTGCACGAGCCCTACGGGCTGGAAGCGGCCGCCGTTCTGCGGGCGCGTAACGAACTGCCGAACGTCCTGCACAACAACTGTTCAGGAAAGCATGCCGGCATGCTGGCCACGGCCTTACAACTCGGCGCGCCAATCGAAAACTACGAGAGCCCGGAAAACCCAGTTCAGATCGCAATCGCGAAGGTGGTGTCGCAATTCACGGATATACCAGTTGAAGACTTCGCCGTCGGCATCGACGGTTGCGCAGCGCCGATATTCGGCGTCAGTGTTCGCGCAATGGCGCTCGCCTATGCGCGACTCGTTTCACCGCCCGCGAATTTCGATAACTCGACGCGTGCAGCATGTGAACGAATCGTGCGCGTAATGACGGCTTATCCGGAGTTGATCGGTGGTACTTCGGAACGGCTCGATACGGAAGTCATGCGCGCCACGCGCGGCCGTGTCGTTTCGAAAGTCGGCGCTGACGGTGTCTACACGGCGGGGATACTCCCATGCGAACGTTGGCCAAACGGACTGGGACTGGCGCTGAAGATCGAAGACGGCGACGATAAACGTGCGCGTCCGACCGTCGTGATCGAATCGTTGCGTCAACTGGATATCCTTGACGACCAATCGCTCGAGGCCCTGTCACGTTACGCATTTTTCCCCGTGCAAAACCGCCGCGGCGACGTCGTTGGCGAGATACGAGCGTCGTTTGAGTTGGTGAGATGATGAACGCGGAAACTGAACTAAACCAACCTCCTTTGCTACGCGACGCTGGCGGACACGTCGATGTCGATTCCGTACCTGACGTGATCGACTGGTTCTTGAATAACGATCAGCGCGTCGCAGTCGTCAGGCACCCGTCGGTCGAAGAAGTCTTTCAATGGAAACAGCAGCAGAGCCAGTTGCAGGGAGAGGAAGTCTTCATTTTCAACCGCGCCGAAGACCGGCTCGCGATCGGGATTATTCAGGCGCTGGCTGACAATGCTTCCGAAAGCGACCTGCACGCGTGGCTCAGCCAGTTGCTGATGGCGCTCGATGCGGCCGCGAAAGCAAACGAGTCGACTGCCGAAGCGTATCAGCTCGATCTGCGCAGCGGCGGCTCGATCGTGAAACAGTCGGAAAAGATTCCCTTCCAACGCGGGCGATCGGAGTTTTTGTTTAACTGCTGGATCGAGACGTTGTGCACCGCGGAAGCGCGCGTGCTCGGCTGGTTGTATAAAGAGTTCTACGGCAAGCCGTATGCTCCCTGAGCCACAAAAAGGCACCAAAAACAAAAGGTTTTCTTTCTGCTTCTTGTGTTCTTCCTTTGTGCCTCTTTGCGGTTTTACGGGAGTTGAACTGAATGACGCCTGATCTGCGCGAACTCTTCCCGATAACCAAACGATACAACTATCTAAACCACGCCGCAGTTTCGCCACTGCCGCTGCCAACGCTCCAGGCGATCGAAACACAACTCAAAGACGTTCAAGAAAATGGCTCGGTCAATTTTCAGGACTGGCTCGATACGAAAGAAGAGGCGAGACGGCTACTCGCTGGTCTGCTCGGCGCGCGGCCGGAACAGGTCGCGTTCATGCGCAATACTTCCGACGCGCTTTCCACCGTCGCCAACGGCCTGAACTGGCGACACGGCGACAACATCGTCACGTTCCGTGGCGAGTTTCCTTCCAACATCTATCCGTGGCTGCGCATTCGCGACGTGTTTGGCGTCGAGGTCCGGATGTGCGAAGAGCGCGACGGACGCGTCGATTTCGCAGACCTGAGCAAACTCGTCGATCACAACACTCGGCTAATGGCGATAAGTCACGTGCAGTTTGCGTCGGGGTTTCGAATGGATTTAGAACGACTGGGCCGGCTCGTGCGGCAGCACGATGCGCTGCTTGTAGTCGACACGATTCAGGCGCTAGGAATCGTTCCAATCGATGTCGAGGCGGAGTTGGTCGACGTCGCGGCAGGAGCGAGTCACAAGTGGCTACTGGCCCCGGAAGGCGTCGGCTACCTGTACCTTTCGGATCGAGCGCGCGAGCGGATTCAGCCAACGCTGGTCGGCTGGATCAGCGTTCCCAAACCTGAAGACTTTCAGAACTTCGAACAGGGCTGGAACCAGGGCACGCTCGCGTGGGAAACGGGTACCGGACAGGCATCCCTGCTCTACGGCTTAAAAGCGAGTCTGGAGCTTTTAACGGCGCTGGGAGTGACTCAAACAGCGCGTTACCTCGAAGAGCTCACGGACGACCTTTGCGACCGGTTACAGCGCGGGACTTACCAGATCGTGAGTTCGCGATTGGCTGGGGAGAAGTCTCAGATCGTCTGTATTCGTCCAGCACGCGGAATGTCAGCGATGGCGCTTTACATTCACCTCAAAAAACAGAACATCATCACCGCTCCTCGTGGTGATCGTCTACGGATCGCTCCGCACGTCTACAACACACCTGAAGAGATCCACGCACTGGTTGAGGCACTTCCGTGACATCAGCGAGCGATTATCGTGCGATTGTACGGTCACTCCTGTACTGAAGAGCTACAACTGACGGTCCTAACTGCGCGGTTGCGTACAAATACTTGGTGCCTTAATGGCTACAGAATTGCGAGTAAAACGACGATTCCTACCGATGAGGGTAAGGCATAGTTCGGGTGGCACGCACGTTGCGAAAGAGTGAAACAGAACAAGAAGGGTAGATAAGGGTAAATCGGGTCAGGCTCAGATAACTGCGGTGAGTGGAGGCTTTGGGGGAGGCATCCTCTCACAGATTGAAAGCAACGTTGGTTCTTTTGGGGGAACGGATCCGCGTTTGTGACGCAGTTGAAGAGCAACAATAGCGGAGCTGCTGATTGACGTCTTGACGGGGCTTGGGGGAGCCCTCCAGGAAAAATCAGCAGCCCGCATTTTTTGTGCGTACTCGCTGAGTTGTTAAATCCCAAAAATCTATGGTTGTTAATTCCGCTCGCGCAGGAGTCGCGAAGGGTTGGTCTCGGGTGTCAGGTCGTCGAGGTTGAGTCGGAGCATTCCACCAGCATCAGAAAACGCTTCTTCGCTCTGCTGACCCCGCCGTCGAGTGAACAACAGCGCACCAGCCAATCCACCAAGTCCTAAACACGCCAGCAGCGCATATCCGGAAGCTTTCAGCACCGCCACTAACACGCCCAACGTCGTGTTGACGTACTCTTCTTGGCTCGCTTGAGAATATTCGGGTTCTCGCCGAGCCACTGCACCACCTGCTCGTACTTGACTTGATCGATCAGCTGCTTAGCCGACTGCTCGTCGGGCGCGTCGAAAACGAATACCGAGTAGTTGCCGACACGGCGATACGCAATCGGCGCCGGTTCGCCAAGTTTCCAAAGCTCATGGATACGACCGATGATACGTGCGTCGTTGTCCTTCGCTAGTTGCGGCGTATTGAACTCAACTATCAAAACCTTACTTGGACCATACGTCGCCAGCGCGGCATCCGCATTTCCCTGTGATTGGATCGCCGTGAACACACCCTGCTGCAATCCCAACGGGTCGAGGTTAGAAAAGCTGTGCAGGAATACAGCGCTTTTCTGCGCTTCTTCAGGATTCGGCAAGTGCTTGATAAGAACGGGAATGTCGGCTTCGCCCTTGTCCAGCGAAGCACTTAATTCCTGCGCAAATGCAGACATGTTGGCCGCGTCGCCCTTGATGCTTCGCAACCTAACGAAGCGTTGTCCTTTGAAAAAGTAAATCTCATTACCCTGGTGGAAACCGGCAGTACCATAGTCTGCGGTTATCTGTGCCTTCGCCCGGGCAGCAAATAAACTAAGCACTTCGTAGGCTTTTGCGTCCTGTGGAAAATGCACGGTCTCGACACGAATTCGCGCTCCGCCACTGCCGGCATAGTCTGCGTTCTCCGCGGAGTCGATGTCCGTTTCTGATATCGGCCGACCGAATAACGACTCCTTCAGCAACTCAAGTCGCCGTCGAGTCTCGTCGTAATCTGGAAGTTGACGAGGCGATCTGGCAACGTGCGGCGCGCTTACTTCCGACCGCCAGACCGAAAGACCAATAATCAGGATTAAGACTATAACTAAACGCAAACGCAGACTCCTCGTGCGGCCCTTTTTGTAGTGCTGGAAAACAGTGTTTAGAAACCGCACAGGCTTTGATGTTCCCAGCGACGATTAGGCAGCACGTGCCAAGTTTAATGCCAGCGTCTGAGTTCTCGCAAAAGAAGGTCGGCGTAATGGCGAGGGGTGTTGATGTTCCGCATCACGGTAGAGCCGCCGGCGTCGCTCGCGTTATCGACAATGATATCGCCGAAGCCGAGGAGGCGTTGCGGAATACTGGCGGAAACGGTCACGTCCTGCACCTTGCTCAACGGAATGTTGCGGGTGGTGCGGGCGATCAGACCGGTGTCGATTTGCAACTTAGCGTCGGTGACCGTGTAACGCACCATGTTTCGACGCATATGGTAATAGCCGGGAATCAACAACAGCGCGAGAGCGATCGGGATTGAAATCGTAGCAGGGACGCCGAGGGATGCGAGTAGAAACACAAGGGCGAGACCGGCAATTACGGTAACGGCGTAGCCCGTCTTGATGAAGATCATCGTTGGGCGAACGCTGAAAACGGTATGTTCCAGATCGGGGTCGATGCCTGGTTCGAGGGCGCTCGCCTGAACCCGGGCGAGCCGCGTAGCCTCACCGTCGGCTGCGGCGCCGCAGTTCGAACAGAAACGAACGCTGGGGGTAACGTATGCTCCACACTTGGAACACGTCATGGATTTGACCTCGCTCAGCCGGGAAACCGACGTGCTTGCCTTGAGTTTGTTCATCATACCTAAAGCCTCGTAAATACAAAACGAGAGGCCCAAGGAAAGGTTCCCTGCGTGAGGCTGGACGCGGAGAAGAGGTGACGCGGGGACGCGGGGAGGGGAGAAGCGGGGACACGGGGACACGGGGATGCGGAGATGCGACGATCTCCCGCGTCTCCGCGTCTCCCCGTCACCGCGTCTGCCTTACTGGCTTACTAGTTGGAGTTGGCCGTCCGGAAGGCGGACCATGAAGACGCTGCGCTCATAGACCGTTAAAGGCTGGGATTCTTTTTGTGCGACCTGGCCGTCGCGCGCGATAGACGCCGCTTGCGGATTGCGAATGAGACTGTATCGACGACCGATGCGCCGCACGTATTCCTGCGTTTCGTTGTAAGGCGGTACCTGGTAACCGTACTTCATTACGGCACCCTCGCCCGCGTTGTAACCGGCCAGCGCGAGCTTGATATCACCACCAAACAGGTCGAGCAGGAACCGCATGTAGCGGGCTCCACCCTCGATATTCTGCTTCGGGTCCCAAATGTTGCTGACACCAAAACGCGCCGCAGTACCCGGCATCAACTGCATCAGCCCGCGCGCGCCTTTGTACGACATCGCTCGAGGCTTGAAGCTCGACTCCTGGTGCATGACCGAATAAATCAACAGCGGATCGACTGAATTTCGCCTCGCCGATTCGACGATAAACGAGTCGACCGTGGCGTTACCGGTGGTGAATTCGCCGAGTGAGGGATTCAGCTGTTTGCTCGTGAGTTCGACGAGCGCGCCGGCAGGCGGCGTGTACGTGTAATTACGTATCTTTGTGAGCTTTTTCGGAGTTGGCGGCGCCTTTTTAACCGGCTCCGGCGGGGTCTGAATGCGGATGGCGTTTGCGAAATCGAAGTTATCGACCTGATAGGTTTGGGCAGAGGCAGACCAAGAGCACACAGTCAAAATGGCAGGAATTAGGAGAAGTTTTCGCATAAGGATTCGAGGCAAGGGCGGAGAGTAGCCGGAGAGATACTACCACGACTGCCTAACACTTGCCAACTTTGTTGAACACCGGAAATCTAGGTGAGTCTTGACAGGGCTTGTATGATGTCACCGCCCAATAACCATTAACCGCGCGCTTCAGCGCGCCTCACAAAAAGGACGAAAACAGATGAAGAAACTCCTTACGCTTACTCTGCCATTTCTCTGTGTCTTCACCGCAGCGATGGCCCAGAATCAAACTAGCTTCGCTTCAACACCTCAAACGACCAAACAAACCAAACGCGGACCCGTTTTTCGGGCCACGAAGGAACAGATCAACCAGGCGCAGGCGCTGCTCAAATCACGTGGCTTCTACGCGGGAGAACAAGTAGGAAAACTGGATGATGCGACGCGCGAGGGTCTGCGCAAGTATCAACAGGCGGAAGGTCTGAAAGTGACCGGCACGCTCAACAAGGTGACGCTCGAGAAGATGAACATCACCCTGACGGACAAACAGAAAACGATGTAGGAGGTGATTCGTTAAATCCGTGTTTCCGCTAAGCCCGCAACAGATCCTAGTCAGCGCTCGGCGGAAACACGGATCAAGACGGATTGAGCAATCGTTCGATAACTTTGTAACTCTCTTCGAGCGCGACGGCGAGTTTCTCGGGCTGACTACCGCCACCTTCGGCCATATCGGCTTTGCCACCACCGCGGCCACCGACGATCGGCGCGAGCTCTTTAATCACCTGGCCTGCCGGAACTTTGCCAGTCAGGTCAGCTGACGTACGAACGATTAGCGAAACCTTACCGTCGCTACTTCTACCCAAAACAACGACGCCTGACTTGATCCGCGCCAACAACGTGTCGGAAAGCTGTCGCATTGCCGGCGCATCAAGCCCACTCGCTTCACGCGCGACAACCTTTACGCCTGCAATCTCGCGCGACTCGTCGCCATTAGCAGAAGCGCCAACAGCGCCGCTCGCGATCTTCAACCGCAAGTCGTCAGCCTCACGCCGTGCTTTCTTCAACTCATCCTGTAGCCGAGTAACAGTCGTCTGAAGATCCGATCGCGACGTCCGCAAACCTGACGTCAATTCATCAACCAGCACTTCCGACTCCCGAAAACGCTCGTAAGCGTCGACGCCCGTAATGGCCCTAATGCGCCGTACACCGGAAGCGATCGATTCATCACTCGTGATCTTGAACAATCCGATATCGCCCGTAGCTCGAACATGCGTACCGCCGCATAACTCTTTCGAAAAGATCCCTTCAAGACCTTTGATCGACAGCACGCGCACACGGTCGCCGTACTTCTCGCCAAACAACGCCATCGCACCGGAGCGCATCGCCTCTTCGATCTGCATCTCGTCGGTTTGCACGGGCTCGTTGCGCAGAATGTGGTAGTTAACGAGCCGCTCGATCTCTTCCTTCTCCGCGGCGGTCAACGGCTGATAGTGCGAAAAGTCGAAACGCAGGTAAGTCGGCGCAACCACAGAACCCGCCTGCTTCACGTGCGTTCCCAACACCTCACGCAAAGCGGCGTGCATCAGGTGTGTAGCCGTGTGATTACGTCGCGTCGCATCACGCTTTTCCACATCGACTTCAGCCGAAACAACATCGCCAACGTTGAGCGTCCCCTTTTCAAATTTAACTTTGTGAACAATCAAACCCTGGACTGGCGAATAAGTATCGATAACATTCGCGATCGTTTCGTCCTTCGTCAGCACGCCGACATCGCCGACTTGTCCTCCACTCTCTGAATAGAATGGGGTTCGATCCAACACGATCTCATCGTCGTTGACTACCGCAAGGATCTTCGCGTCAGACACATACGTCGCTTCGTAACCTTTAAACACAGATCTCGGTAACTTTTCATAAACGGGATTTATCTGTGCTCGTGCTTCGTGCTTTGTAGTGACAGTCGTCTGTTGCAGGTCTTGCAACGCTGCATCGAACAAACGATTGAACTCATCTTCCTCGATTACGAACCCCCGCTCTTCCAAACTGACGCGAATCAGATCGCGCGGCGTGCCGAACGTGTCGTACAACCGCGCCAGCGCCTTGTACTCAGGCATCGCACCTTTCGTCGACGCGAAGAGTTCGTCCAGCTTGTTCAATCCGACGGTCAACGTCGATCGGAAACGATCTTCTTCGAGCCGGACCATCTTCTGAATGAATTCGCGGTGCGCTTCGAGTTCGGGGTAGTTGTCTTTCATCAGGTCGACGACGAAATCCGCTACCTGATTGAAAAACGGTCCTTCGAATCCGAGCGTGTGGTGCCCCTGGTAAATCGCGCGGCGCATGATCTTTCGCAGCACGTAATTGCGACCTTCATTGCCTGGAAGGATTCCGTCGGCAATCGAAAACGCCGCCGCACGCGCGTGGTCCGCAATCACGCGCATCGCAAAACCTTCCTGCGTTTCGGGTTCGTAGTGACGATCGGCTAATCGCGCGGTGTGATTGACGATCGGACGAATCAGATCCGTGTCGTAGTTTGACTTAACACCTTGCATTACGACCGCGATTCGCTCGAGTCCGGCGCCAGTATCGACTGACGGCGCCGGCAGCGGATCGAGTTTGTACTTGCCCGGCTCAACTTCACTGCGATCGAACTGCATGAACACCAGGTTCCAGATCTCCATGATCGTGTCGCCTGGTCCATTCACATTCGCGCGCAGAGTTCTCCGCATCGTCCGGGCTCGGCCCCATGTAGTAATGGATCTCACTGCATGGACCACACGGCCCGGTCTCACCCATCTGCCAGAAATTATCTTTGCGACCGAAGCGCAGGATTCGCTCGCGCGGCGCGCCGACCTTTTCCCACAGCCGCTCGGCATCTTCGTCAGGCGGCACTTCAGCGTCGCCCTCGTAAACCGTAAACCACAAACGCGCCGGATCGAGTTTCAACACGTCCACCAGAAACTCCCAGGCAAACTTAACCGCGTCTTCCTTGAAATAGTCGCCAAACGAAAAATTGCCGAGCATCTCGAAAAACGTGTGATGCCGCGCAGTTTTGCCGACCTCGTCGAGGTCGTTGTGTTTGCCGCCCGCGCGCACGCACTTCTGCGACGACGCGGCGCGCAAGTAATCACGTTTCTCCATGCCGAGGAACGTGTCTTTAAACTGATTCATGCCGGCGTTGGTGAACAACAACGTCGGATCGTCGGCAGGCAGCAGCGGAGAGGAACGCACGCGCATGTGCCCGTGTTCCTCGAAATACTTCAGAAATGCTTCGCGAATTTCGTTACCAGTCATGTCGTTTCGAGTTTAAGCCACAAAAAGGCACAAAGCCAGAACACAAAAAAGGCACAAGAGAAACAGGTGTTCACGAGTCGTCGTCGTACTGTGTAACTGAACGAACTTTCTCGCTCACCAATTCGAAACCGAATCCCTGCCGCAACAGATGATCGAACAGGCTCTTCGTTTCGATCCGCGTTTTCGGCCGGCCGCGCAGCCGAATGCGTTTTTCGATCGCGCGGTCGATGAGCTGCTCCTCGGGAGTTTCAGCGTAGACGAGTTCGAGCGCTTCGTCGGCGACGTTCTTTTCGACCTGCTTGAGTTTCAGATCGCGTTGCAGTCGACGCCGGCCAATCGGCTGCTGTTTGACTTTCGAAGAAGCGTAGCTGAATGCGAATTTTTCGTCGTCGAGATAACCATACTCACGCAAACGCGCGATTACGGTTTCGACGACGGACTTATTTGCCTTAACGCCCTTCCCCTCGAGCAGATCGTTCACGCAACTCCGCGACGGAGCGAGATTTTGCGGCCAAAAGCTTGACCGCGCGCTCAAATGTTTTGCGGCGAAGTTCGTCTGACATCGACTTTGACACCGATCGCCAAGCTTAAACGCATCGGAAGGAAAACGAAACACGCCTGATCTAAAATGCACGCCATGGATGGATTGTTGGTTATCGACAAACCTGCGGACGTCACTTCTCATGACGTGGTCGCGAGCGCACGACGGATTCTGAAGGAACGGCGCATCGGTCACACCGGCACACTCGATCCTTTTGCGACCGGTGTTTTGCTGCTGCTTGTTGGCAAGGCTACGAGACTGGCGCAGTTTCTCAGCGGAGCAGACAAGGAGTACACGCAATCATCCGGTTAGGTTACGCAACTGACACCGGTGATCGAACCGGGAACCCGATTGCTGGCCACACGGTTCCGCTGAACGCAGCGATCCCTCGAGAAGCTGTGGAGTGAAGAGGAGATCGAAGGTGCGCTCGCAAGCTTGCGCGGTTGGATCGATCAGGTTCCGCCAATGTATTCAGCCAAAAAGATCGCCGGCAAAAAGCTGTACGAACTCGCGCGTCGTGGCGAAGAGGTCGAACGCGAGCCGGTCCAGGTTTGTATCCACGAGCTGGCAGGGATTAGACCAGACGGCGAACTAATGAAGGACAACCTCGACGGTACGTTTGATTTTCACGTGCGTGTGGTCTGTTCGGCGGGCACTTATGTACGCGTACTCGCCGAGGATCTCGGAAAGCGTCTGTCCGTTGGCGCACACTTAGCGGAGCTGCGGCGTACACGTGTCGGTGAGTTTAGTGTTAGAAATGCCGTGACTCTTGAACAACTGAAAACGAGTTTTGGTGAGGAGGCATTAGGGACCATCCTGCTGCGGCCAAGCGCGGCGCTCTCGCGCCTGCCTTTCGTGCATCTAAGTGGCGAAGACGTGCGACGTGCACGGCACGGAATGGAGGTGAAGGTTGGGGAAACTGCGTGGTCTGACGGCGAGAAAGTAAAGATGTGCGACGATAAGGGTCAGCTGATAGCCATCGGTGATTACGACGCGACGACAAAGCGCCTGCACCCCAGCGTGGTGCTTGCCTGATTTGCGTCTCATGAATTTATCTGTCGCTCTTGAGCCTTGTGTTATATACTGGCCGCCAAGGAAGCACGCGACTCGCTTCCAACTAGTGTTTCCCACCGCGTCTTCCTTTTGAAATGATCATTGAGAACTCATGCTTCGAGGACGTAGCTCATGCTTACGCGCGCATGAGGACGTATCCGAGGCTGTTAACGAAAATGAACCGCAGTTCCCCGACGCAACGCGGTTGCTTTATAGCGTGGCCTCTCCCCACACGCTGTCCAATGCGCGAAAGCCGAAGAGGTTTCAAAGGCTATGCAAGAGCAGGATGGCAACAAGAAATTTAACATCAGTGAACGTTTGGAAGATCTGCGCCGCGAGCACGAAGCGCTACGCTGGGAAGGATCGTTTCGTGATTACTTCGAACTGGTCGCCCAAAATCCTCGTATCGCTCAATTGTCGCATGCCCGCATAAACGACATGGTTCATGCGGCCGGATCGGACGGCTGAACGAGGGCACCCAACACGAAGTCCTTTCCTACAACTTCTTTTCCAACGAACTCTTCGGCATCGAGGAGCCGATCGCCAGAATCGTCGAGTACTTCAAGTCAGCGGCGCAGCGTCTTGAAGTCCGTAAACGTATCCTGCTTTTGATGGGACCGGTCGGCGGCGGCAAGTCGACGATCGTCAACATGCTCAAGCGCGGCCTCGAGGAATGGACGCGCACCGACGGCGGCGCTGTTTATGCGATCAAAGACTGTCCGATGCATGAAGAACCGCTGCATCTAATTCCCCACCAACTTCGTGCTGAAGTCGAAAAACTGTACGGCATCTACATCGAAGGCGATCTTTGTCCGCAGTGCCGTTACGCCCTTGAAAAAACTTACGGCGGGCGCCATGAAGACGTGAAAGTTCATCGCGTCGCGTTCTCCGAAAAGGAGCGCGTTGGCATCGGCACTTTTTCACCGAGTGATCCGAAATCTCAGGACATCACCGAGCTTACTGGTTCGATCGATCTCTCCACTATCGGCGAGGTCGGCGTCGAATCAGATCCGCGCGCGTATCGTTTTGACGGCGAGTTGAATATTGCCAATCGTGGTCTGATGGAATTCGTCGAGATGTTGAAGGTTGACGAGAAGTTTCTTTACAGCCTGCTGACGCTCTCGCAGGAACAGAGCATCAAGACCGGCCGCTTCGCAATGATCTATGCGGACGAAGTCATCCTTTCACATTCGAACGAGAACGAGTACATCGCATTTGCGGGAAATCGAAAGTCAGAGGCACTCCAGGATCGCATCATCCTGGTGAGAGTTCCCTACAACCTCCGCGTCTCGCAGGAAGAAAGAATTTACGACAAGCTGTTGCACCAGTCGGAAGCGCTGCGCAACGTTCACCTCGCGCCAAACACGTTGAAAGTTGCGGCGATGTTTGCGGTGCATGACGCGTCTTGAAGAGCCCAAGCGCCAGAACGTCGACATCGTAAAGAAAATGAAGCTTTACGACGGCGAAGATGTCGAAGGTTACAAGTCGAAAGACGTGCGCGAGTTGAAAGAAGAGACGATCCGTGAAGGCATGGACGGCATCTCGCCGCGCTACATCATCAATCGTCTTTCCAGTGCGCTCGTTCGGGATGGTGTCACCTGTATCAATCCGATCGATGCGTTGCGCGCGATCAAAGACGGCTTCGAACAGCACACCGGAATTAGTAGCGAACAGCGTGAACGATATCTCAACAACATCTCCCAGGCGCGCAAGGAGTACGACGAGCTGGCAAAGATCGAAGTTCAACGCGCGTTCGTTTACTCGTTTGAAGAGATGGCGCGCACGATGTGCAACAACTATCTCGATAACGTCGAGGCGTTCTGCAACAAGGAACGAATCAAGGATCCGATTACCGAAGAAGAGATGGATCCGGATGAGCAGTTGATGCGCTCGATCGAAGAGCAGATCGGGATCTCCGAAAACGCGAAGAACACGTTCCGCCAGGAGATTCTGATCCGCATCCGTTCGTACGCGCGCAAAGGTAAGCCCTTTGAATACAACTCGCACGAACGGCTAAAGGAAGCGATCGAGAAGAAGATCTTCGCCGACTTGAAAGATGTGGTGAAAATAACGACGTCGGCCAAGACGCCGGATCCCGATCAACTCCGGCGCATCAACGAGGTCGTGGATCGGCTCGTCAAGGAACACGGATACTGTCCGGTTTGTGCCAACGAGTTGTTGACTTACGTAGGCACGTTGCTGTCACGTTAAGTATTGAGCCACCGATAACACGGATAACGCGCGATCAGATTTCGATCCGTGTTATCCGTGTAACTCATATGAAGAAACGTTACTGGATCGCCGGCGCTTTAACACTCGGGGTTGCTGCTAAGTTGCTCGTGCGCCCGCGCGATGCCGACTGGAACCGCAATCGTCACATCATTTTTCATTCCGACCACTCCCGCTTCGTAGACGTGGACGGCGTTCGCGTTCACTACCAGGAAGCCGGCGACCCACTCGCGCCGGCGCTCGTGTTGATTCACGGATTCGCGTCGTCGACTCTCGTTTGGAGCAAAGTTTTCCTCCGCCTCGCCGCCGCCGGCTTCCGCGTGATCGCGATCGACATGCTGGGCTTTGGCTACTCCGGCAAACCGCGAAACGGTGAATACACCATCGCCGGACAAACGAGCCTGCTGGTAGGTCTGCTCGATCGCCTGAAGATCAAACGCGCGACGCTGGTGGGCAGTTCGTACGGCGGCGCTGTCGCCGCAACCTGCGCCCTCGATTACCCTCAACGCGTCGATAAACTGGTTTTGATTGGAACGGTGAACAACAACCGTCCGCTTGGTTACAAGCTGATGCGTGTGTTTAGTTCGCGTGTGTTTGGCGACGTCGTCTCGCCGTTGTTAATAGGCTCGCGTAGTCTGCTGCGCCGGCGAATGAAGCGAGTTTACGATCGTCACGAATGGATGTTGGATGAACGGCGCGTCGATGCGCGTCATTTGCCGTTGCGTGCGTCGGGCACGCAGCGCGCCATCATTCGCACGGTCCGTGGTTGGGACGCCGAACGCATCTCGCGCGACGCGCATCTGATTAATCAGCCGACGCTGTTGCTCTGGGGTGAAAACGATATCGAGATCCCACTCGCTGACGGCGAGCGGTTGCACGATCAAGATCCCCGGGTCGCGCTTGATTGTATTTCTCAACTGCGGTCACGTCCCGCACGAAGAATACCCGGAGGAGTTCACGAACGTCGTCGCAGACTTTTGTGGATGAAGAGTTATGTCGATCCAACGCAACGACTGGTCACTGCAACGCAAAGGCATCATCGATCAGGAGCGCCACAAGGATCGCGTTAAAGAAGCGATCCGCAAGAACCTCGGATCGATCGTCTCCAACGAAGCCATCATCCTCTCCGACGGAAAACGCACCGTTAAAGTTCCGATCAGGGCGCTCGACGAGTACAAGTTCCGCTTCAACTATCAAAAAGCGAAACACGTGGGCCAGGGCGACGGCAAGACCCGCGTCGGCGACGTCATCGGCCGCGAAAGCCGCGGCACAGGAGGCGGCACGGGCGCCGGGCAAGCCGGACAGGAAGCGGGCACTGATTACTACGAAGCGGAAATCAACATCGACGAGATCGCCGCGCTGATCTTCGAAGATCTCCAGCTTCCGTATCTCCAGGAGAAAGCGAAGAAGGCGGTCCAATCGCGCAAGACGCAGTTCAACGAGATTCGCCGCACGGGAGTGATCGCGAACCTCGACAAGCGGCGGATGATTCTGGAGAACATTCGTCGTAATGCGCGTGAAGGAAACCCGCGCTTCGGCGACATCAAGAAGGAAGATCTGCGGTTCAAGACGTGGGAAGAAGTAATGCGTTACGAGTCGAACGCCGTCGTGATCGCAATGATCGACGTTTCCGGATCGATGGGTGAGTTTAAGAAGTACATCGCGCGCAGTTTTTATTTCTGGATGGTCCGCTTTTTGCGAACGAAGTACGACAACGTCGATATCGTCTTCATCTCACATCACACCGAAGCGAAGGAAGTCAGCGAGGAACAGTTCTTTACCCAAGGTGAATCCGGCGGAACCGTCGTGTCGTCCGCGTATCAGCTTGCGCTCGACATCATTAAGCAACGTTACAAACCGTCCGATTGGAACATCTATCCGTTTCCACTTTTCTGACGGCGACAACTACTACTCCGACAACGAAGAGGCGGTCAGACTCGCCGACGAATTGATCTCCACTTGCAACCTGTTTGGTTACGGCGAGATTGGTGAAGAAGGATCGTCGAGTTACAGGCGGTCTTCGGGCGCGTTGCTTTCGATCTTCAGCGATCGCCTTCACCACAAGGATCGTTTTGTCGGCGTGCGCATCGACGATAAGGAAGACGTGTATCCCGCACTGAAACAGTTCTTTGGCAGACGAGGTGTGGAAACGCCAGCTTAATGAACTGTAATGGAAGACCGGGAAATAAAAGATCTCGAACGGCAGTCGAGCAGATCTGGGAGATTGCTCGAGATTTTGGGCTGGATCCTTACCCGACGAATTTCGAAATCGTCCCGGCGACGGTGATGTACGAAGTTGGCTCGTACGCGCTGCCCGGTCGCTACTCTCATTGGACCTTCGGCAAGGCTTACCATCGTATGAAAACGATGTACGACTTCGGATCTGTCGAAGATCTACGAAGTCGTCATCAACACCAATCCGTCGTATGGGTTCCTGCTTGAAACCAACAGCCCGATCCAGAACAAGATGGTGATCGCGCACGTGTTGGGCCACGTCGACTTCTTCAAAAACAATACCTATTTCTCGAAAACAAATCGCCGCATGGTGGAAAGCGTTTCCACGCACGCGCAGCGAATGATGGAGTACGAGTTCAAGCACGGGCGCAAAACGGTCGAACGGTTTCTCGATTCAGTGCTGGCGATCGAAGAGCATATCGATCCCTATTTCTTCATCAAGCGGGAACTTTCGAACGAGGAACAGAAGCGCCGCGCCGAGCACCGTCCGCGGGAAGGTCGGTACGACGACCTGTGGCTCCTCGACAAGGCGGAACGTGAATTACGAAATCCCGGCGCGGCAGGCGATAAGCGCGATGATGATGGTAAACCGCGAGAGCTTCTGCCGGAAAAAGATCTGCTCTACTACGTCATGAAAAACTCTCCGTCACTCGCGCCCTGGCAGCGGGATGCGATCGCCATGGTCCATGAGGAGATGGAGTACTTCGTTCCGCAGATGCAGACGAAGATCATGAACGAAGGTTGGGCGAGTATCTGGCACGCGCGAATCATGCGCGCCCTCGATCTCTCCGACAACGAGCACATCGAGTTTGCGAATCTGCATTCGGGCGTTGTTTCGCCGCAAAAGGGCCAGTTGAATCCGTATTACCTTGGTTACAAGATCTACGAAGACATCGAGCGCCGATGGAACGAGCCGTCGACAGAGGAGCGAGACAAGTTTAACCGCCTCGGGAAAGAAGGCCGCGACAAGATCTTCGAAGTGCGTGAGATCGATAACGATGTTTCGTTCCTGCGCAATTACCTAACCGAAGAGCTTTGCGAAGAGCTCGATCTGTTTGTGTTTGAGCTAATCGAAGAAGAGGAATGGACGATTACCGAAAAGCGTTGGGAGAAAGTGCGCGATCAGCTCGTCGCGAACATGACCAATTTCGGTTTTCCATATCTGCAAGTCGAAGACGGCGACTACAATGACAATCGTGAGCTCTATCTAAAGCACCGCTACGAAGGCACCGAGCTCGAGATGCGTTACGCCCGCAAAGCACTCGAACACGTGCACACGCTCTGGGGCCGCCCTGTTCATTTGGAAACCGTGATTGATGAAGAATCGACTGTGCTGCACTACAACGGCGACGAGCACGTGGAAGATTGAGCATTGGTCATATATCATTTGCCATTTTTCATTTGTTATTTAACGATTCGCTTGGCGCATGAACCGGTCTTGAGCGTCGGATAAGCAACTTAAAAGAAATGACAAATGAGAAATGGCAAATGATATATGACCAATGATTCCGCTTGGGGCTATCCCATCTTCAAAGCTTCACCCACCGACGGGTCGCGCCTCACGCGCCAGATCTTGGAATCAAGGTAATAGTGGATGAAGGCGTAACCCCACAGGAATGAAATGCCGAGTTGGACCGCGAATGATGGGGTGCCGCTTTGTAGACCGATGTAACCGAGTATTTGCCGCGGGCCTTGATACAAAATCCCAAAACAGATCCCAAGCAATATGTAATACAACACTCGCCGGCTGATGAATTCCGCGGCGCCGTACTTCTCGCGCGATTCCGGCGTGTACTTCTTGTTGTGAAACCAGATCAGCCGGTGGTACTGAAAGTTGTGATAGATCGTCAGTATCGCGACGATCGCGATCGGCTTGTGCGGCATGGGAGTCAACAGAACGATCCAGTGCATCGGTATCGCCGCGGCCAGCAAAAGGTACTTCGGAACATTTAGCGACTCGCCAGTGATTGCCCGTTGAATCTGGCGTCCAAACCAAATGATGGCCAGCAACACCGTGCCGCCGAGCAGCAATTTAGCTAGTCCACTTACACCACCTCGCAACAGCTCCGGGACACGTGCCATTGCTTCGGGATCGCGCGCGATAAACTCGACAAACGGATAATTAAACGCAAACAGCAGTAACAGCCGATCGAGCGCGTTATCGATCCGCGCGAGGTCACCGTTCTTCTTTTTGTACAGCACCATGAAACCGTAGTGTTGTTTCACGAGGTGGTAGTAAGCCCACAGCGCGGCGACGAAAAAGAACACGAACGCGAAGCCTGCAAGCACTAACAATGGTCCAATCGCAAAAAAGAGCAGCGAACCCCACAACAATCTCGACCGGTTCTTACGTTCCGCGCGATCGAAGTACGTGCGCGAAAACGTGCCGAACACATGAGGCGCGTCGATCAGGATGGCCCACAAGGCAACCATCGGAACCAGCGGCACGATGCCTTTAACGTATAGAAACAGCAGTAAATAGCTCGACACCACTGATCCGATAAACCAGACGAGATCGTCGCGCGCGCTGATTAGCCAGCGTAACGAGATTACGTTCGCGACCGGTTTGGTTATGATTTCGGCACTGGCTGCCATAGCTACATTTGGTTTGGACCTGGCGGCATTTTATCATCCAGCGAGAGCTGAGAAGAAAAGCCGATGAAGAAACAACTATTCCAGGCGCATCCGTGGCACGGCGTGAGCCCGGGTCCGCGCACCCCCGAACTCGTCAACGCTTACATCGAGATCGTCCCCACCGATCCGGTCAAGTATGAACTCGATAAATGGTCCGGCCACCTGCGCGTCGATCGTCCACAACGGTTTTCGTCGATGTGTCCGACGCTCTACGGTTTCATACCGCAAACTTATTGCGGGCGCGCTGTGGCCGAACTGTGCGAACAGCGCACTGGCCGCACCGGCATCGAAGGCGACAAAGATCCGATGGACATCTGCGTCCTGTCAGAAAAAACGTTCGCTCACGGCAGTTTCTTCCTGCACGCGCGCCCGATCGGCGGGCTCCGAATGATCGACGGCCAACAGGCTGACGACAAGATCGTCGCCGTGCTCGAGTCGGATCTCGCGTACGGTCGCATCGAGAATATTGACGAAGTTCCGTCCGGACTGGTCGATCGGTTAAGACACTATTTTTTGAGCTACAAGCAGTTGCCCAGCGACGCGGCCAAGAAAGTTGAGATTACGGACGTGTACGGGCGGCTCGAAGCGCTCGACGTGATTACCAGAAGCTTGCGTGATTACGGTGATGAGTTCAGCAGTTAAATCGTCGCTAGATCCTGGAGACGGGCTCTGCAATTCCACAACGAGGACACACCAAACCACGAAGCCCATCGTCGTCTACCCACTTAGCCAGAGGCAGTGACGGTTTGCGATGAGCTTCGTGTTGTTGATGTTGGCGATGCTGCTGTTTTCGTTCCGTGTTCTCCGCGCTACAGTGCTTACACAACCACCCATAACCGAGATTGAAGAAATGGGTGGTTTGGTGCATATGAGATCTGAGATCTCACATTTGAGATCTCAAAGGGTTAACGACGCGATTCAGGTGACTCCATCAAGCGAACCGCGACGGACATGCGTTGTCCGTCACGCCAGATTTGCACCTGCACCGTTTGACCGATCTGATACTTGTCGAGCACGCGGAACAGATCGTCTGAGTTGGCGATCTTTTCATTGTTAATGCCGACGATGATATCACCGAGCTCGAAGTCGCCCATTTCCGTCTGTTGCATTCCGCGCAGACCAGCCTCAGCCGCACCGCTACCACGCGCGACCTGGACGATCAGCACACCATCAGACACCGGAAGATCGACTTGGGTGCGGATTGTATCCACGTCGCGAGTGCTGATACCAAGTTTCGGACGCCGCACTGCTCCGTATTGTAGAAGCTGTGGCACGACGCGTTTCGCAATGCTCACCGGCACGGCAAAACCAACACCGGCGGAACTGCCTGACGGCGAAAGGATCTGCGAGTTGATACCGATCATCCGGCCGCGCGAGTCGAGCAATGGTCCACCCGAGTTGCCGGGATTGATCGACGCATCGGTTTGAATCGCACCTTCGATGAGGCGATTGTTTCGCGCTCGGATAGGACGTTGTAGTCCGCTGATCACGCCGGTCGTCAACGTGCGGTCCAGGCCGAACGGATTACCGATCGCGAGCACCTTCTGTCCGACGACGAGCTTGTCAGAGTCGCCCATCGGAACGACAGTCAATGGACCAGGCGGTTTTTCAGTCAAACGAATGACCGCGAGATCCGTGTCCGGATCGCGACCAACAACAACTGCCGGATAATTCTTCTTCCCACCCATGCTCACCGTAAGTTTTTGTGCGTCGGCGATGACGTGATAGTTAGTAAGAATATTTCCCTGTTGGTCCAGGATTGAGCCGGAGCCGGAGCCTTGCTGCGGTTCGACGAATCCGAAAAAATCGCGGGCGTATGAGGTTGATTGGATAAACACCACGCCTGGACTCAGAGCGCGATAAACTTCGATATTGTTCTGTTCGTCAGTAACGGTTGACGGATCGGCGATTCCCGCCGGCGGCGCTTCTGAAATAGCGGCTTGCGAAGGTTCGTCGCGTTTCGAAAAGCGATCGAAGAGCACCACACCTCCGGCTGCAAATAGTCCTGAAATAAGGGCGATTAAAAGGATCTGGCGGGCGGAAAGTCTGTACATAGCTTCTTCCCTCTCGGAGTGATAATTTGGCGGGCCCATTATATCCGTGTTTGGGCAAACCGGTAATGAACGCGACCACGGATTAGAGAACTGGGATGCTTAAACCAAGCGCGACGCAGCCTGTCGCTGCATGTACGAACATGAGCGCGACGTAGATCATTAATACGAACGTCATTCCGCGTTTCGCCAACGGCAAGTGAGCGCAGCGGTAAAGGATGTAAGCAGCGGCTGTGCCGATAGCGAGCTTGATCGCGAGGAAGGAAAGGTCGCCGTGTTCGAGCAGGCGGGCCATGAGAGCGTTTCCTTCAGTGGCGACGTTGAGTCGCAACCAGAGGAGTGTAAGCTGAGCGTCGAGCCAGTTGAGAGAGAACAGGAGCAAGCTTTTCGAGAGTGGACCCATTGAAACCCCTCGGGGCTAAACGTTGTTAAACTCTTCCCCTTTTACGCCAGAACCCTCAAAACCTGTCGTTTCGAGGGTCCTGTACGTCACGGGAGGAACGAGACTCGTTCTTATGCTTAGTAAATACTTTGAATCGTTCGCTGGTTCCTGAGAAGTATGCCAGAGCCGAACTCGATCGCCAATTCATTGCGCGAAGCGTCGCAAGCTTTAGAGGCTCGCGGCGTGCCGGAATCACGGCGTGAAGCGGGATCGCTGCTTTCGTTCGTGATCGGCAAAGACCGGACATTCCTGATCAGTCACGCGGACGATCAGTTGGAGGAGGCAGAAGTTGATCGTTTTCGCGAAGTGGTCGCGCGACGTGCCGAAGGCGAACCGCTCCAGTACATCACTGGAGTACAGGACTTCTATGGACGCGAGTTTCGAGTCACTCCCGATGTGCTGATACCTCGACCCGAAACTGAGCTCCTGGTCGAGGCGGCGCTCGAGGTGATCGCCAACGTGCGCGGGCCGTCGATCTGCGACGTGGGAACGGGATCCGGTTGCATCGCTGTGACGTTGCTGTGTGAAAGAACAGACGCACGTGCGGTTGCGGTTGACGTTTCTGAAGCGGCACTCAAAGTTGCCGCCCAAAATGCCCACGCGTTTGATGTAGGCGACAGAATCGAGTTGAAGCTCTCAGACTGTTTTAACGGACTGGACAGAACTACGTTCGATCTCATTGTTTCCAATCCGCCATACATCTCTTCCGCTTCACTCCCGGATTTGCAACGAGAAGTTCGAGATCACGAACCGCTGGTCGCGCTTTCGCCAGGCGCGGACGGGTTGAGTGTTATTCGTCGGTTGCTTCAGGACTCCCCTGGCTTCTTAAACGCCGGGGGACACCTGATCATGGAGATCGGATTTGACCAGGGAGATGCAGTTCAGGAGGTGATCAATTCGAAATTCTGGCGTTTGGTTGAAATTCGGCCGGATCTGCAAAGCATTCCCCGAATAGTGGTTATCCAGAAAACCGCTTAGATTGGTGTCACAAGGCCGATGACTGTGGTGTCTATCATCCAGAGCCTCGAAAAACTAAACCCCAGACGAATGAAGGAGACCGAAGTCATGTTCAGGTTTTTAGGACGCACTGCGTTTATTGCCGCCGTAATGGCATTGACCGTCGTTTCCGCCCTGGCGCAGAAAAAGGAAGGAACACTAACTTGTCGCGATAACAGTTACTACAACGACAAGTTGGAAGGAAACTGCGAGATCCGCGAACAGACGCTCGCGATGAGTGGCTCGCCAATCGCCATCGACGGACGGCAAAACGGAGGCATCTCCGTTAAAGGTTGGGACCAGGGCCAGGTGCTGATACGCGCTCGAGTCCAGACCGGTGCGCCGTCGGCCGCGGAAGCTGCCGATCTTGCGCGACAAATCAGAATCGAGACCAGCGGCTCGAAGATCTACGCGAGCGGTCCTGACAACCGCAGAAACTATCACTGGGACGTGAGTTACGAAGTGTTTGTCCCGCGTCGTGCTGATCTTTCGCTCGAGACACACAACGGCGGCATTTCGATCTCCGAAGTAAACGGCAAGATAGACTTCAACGCGCTTAACGGCGGCGTGGTGTTGCGAAAAGTTGGCGGCGCGGTCCGCGGCTCGACGACCAACGGCGGGCTCATGATCGAACTCAGCGGCGATCGCTGGGACGGCGAAACGCTCGACGTCCGGACGACGAACGGCGGCATCGTGTTGTCTGTGCCAGAGAACTATTCGGCGAATTTGCAGACAGGCACCGTGAATGGCGGCGTCAACGTCGATTTTCCGATCACCGTTCAGGGACAAATCAACAAGCAGATTGCGGTCAACCTCGGCTCCGGCGGTCCGACCGTCAAAGCCATGACGACGAACGGCGGCGTTCGCGTCAAGCGGGCAAACGCCAACGAATAGTGGTTACCCACACGAGCCACAGATTACGCGGATCTGTATAATCTGTGGCTCGTGGACAAGTTTCGCATCACTGGTGGCCGGGCGCTTCGCGGGCGGGTGTCGATTAGCGGCGCCAAAAATTCCGCCCTGCCGTGTATGGCGGCGGCGTTGCTCACGCCCGAAACCGTCACACTCCACAACATCCCTTACGTTCGCGACATCATCACGCAGCGACGCCTGCTCGAAGACATCGGCGCAACTGTCCTGACCCCCGAACTCCGAACCCATAAGATCACGGCCGCGCACATCGAGCTTTTCGAAGCGCCGTACGAGCTGGTAAAAACCATGCGCGCGTCGGTGCTCGTGCTCGGTCCATTGCTCGCGCGTTTCGGTAAAGCAAAGGTGTCGCTGCCCGGCGGTTGTGCGATCGGTACTCGTCCGATCGATCTTCACTTGTCCGGATTTGAAAAACTCGGCGCCGAAGTGCGACTCGAAGCTGGAAACGTTGTTGCGCGCGCCCCGAGTGACGGCCGGCTGCGAGCGGCAGATGTTGAGTTCAACAAAGTCACCGTCACTGGAACAGAAAACCTGATGATGGCCGCGACACTCGCGCGCGGCACAACGACGCTGCGCAACTGTGCGCTCGAACCCGAGATCGTCGACCTCGCCGAGTTGCTCAACAAGATGGGCGCGCGGGTGAACGGTGCAGGAACAGACACGATTCAGATCGAAGGCGTCGCATCGCTCGGCGGCGCAGAGCACACCATCATCCCCGATCGAATCGAAACTGGTACGTTCATCGTCGCGGCGGCAATCACGAACGGTCAGCTCGAAATTAAAGACTGCCGCCCGGATCATTTGCAGGCTGTCATCGCTAAGCTGCGCGAAGTCGGCGTGGTGGTCCAGGAAGTGAATCCGACGACGTTGGAAGTGACGTGTTGTCCTGAAGGGCTTTCGGCCGGCAACGTTTCAACCGCGCCGCATCCGAGTTTTCCGACTGACATGCAAGCGCAGTACATGGTGCTGATGACGCAGGCGCGCGGTAGATCGGAGATCATCGAAACGGTTTTTGAGAATCGCTTTATGCATGCGTCGGAGTTGCAGCGCATGGGAGCGCAGATACATATCGACGGAAGCAGCGCGATCGTTGACGGTGTGACGCCACTTACTGGTGCGCGAGTGATCGCTTCCGACTTGCGCGCGTCGGCATCGCTGGTGCTGGCGGGATTGATTGCGAATGATGAAACGATGATCGATCGCGTCTATCACATCGATCGCGGTTACGAGAAGATCGAGGCGAAGTTACGCGCGGTCGGCGCAAATATTGAACGGATCACTACGTCGGTGACGGCGGGTCTCGTTCAGGGAACAAATGCGGATTAAGGAGCCGAGGGAATGACCGAAAAGAGTTGCTTGTTTTGCAAGATCATCGGCGGTGAGATACCGGGTGATCTTCTACACCAGGATGAAATGTGCGTTGCGATTCGCGATAACAATCCGCAGGCGCCGATGCACGTGCTGGTGATACCACGCGAGCACCTCGAATCGCTTGACGACGCTTCGCAAAAAGATGAGGCGCTACTCGGGCATTTGCTTCGTATCGGTGCGCGGCTCGCTAACGATCAGGGTTATGGAGAAAGTGGTTACCGGACGGTAATCAATACCGGTGCAGGTGCAGGCCAATCCGTGTTTCACCTGCACGTTCACGTACTCGCAGGCCGCCCGATGAACTGGCCGCCCGGGTAACGCGACGATCATTAACCACAAAAGGCACAAGAGACACAAAAGGCACAAAAAGTTAATTCAGGCAAGGTACGCGTAACCTTGTCTCTCTTCTTTTTGTACCTTTTGAGCCTCTTGTACCTTTTTTATCTTTGTATCTTTGTGGCTTTTGCGCCTTTTGTGCCTTTTTGTGGCTAAACTTTCGGAGCCACCGCCCTCACCGCTTCCGACACGCCCTCTTCATACTTCTTAAAGTTCTCGTTGAAACGGCGAGCCAGATCGCGCGCCTGGCGATCGTACGCGTCTTTATCAGCCCACGTGTTGCGCGGCTGGAGCACCTCGTTCGGCACTTCAGGACACGAAACAGGGATGTTGACTCCGAAGATCGGATCAGGCTGCGTTTCGACCTTCGCCAGCGACCCATTGAGAATCGCCCGAATCATCGCGCGCGTGTAACTGATCTTCATTCGTTGGCCCACCCCGTATGGACCACCGCTCCAACCAGTGTTAACCAACCAGCACGCCGCGTTGTGCTTGCCCATCTGCTGGCCCAACAAGTCAGCGTAAACGCCGGGATGCAGCACCATGAACGGCGCACCGAAACAAGTCGAGAACGTCGCTTCCGGTTCCTTGATTCCCTTCTCCGTGCCGGCAACTTTCGCCGTGTAACCGGAAAGGAAGTGATACATCGCTTGTTCTGACGACAGTCGCGCGACCGGAGGCAAAACGCCGAACGCGTCCGCCGTCAACATGATGATGTTGCGCGGGTGACCAGCGCGTCCCTCAGGCACAATGTTCGCGATGCTGGTGAGCGGATACGAAGCACGCGTGTTTTCAGTCTTGCGCGCGTCGTCAAGATCGATCTGGCGTGTTACCGGATCGAAAACGACGTTCTCGAGAATCGTGCCGAACATGCGTGTCGTGCGATAGATGTCGGGCTCGGCTTCGGCTGACAACTTGATCACCTTCGCGTAACAGCCGCCTTCGTAGTTGAATACGCCATTGTCGGACCACCCATGTTCATCGTCTCCGATCAAACGACGCTCGGGATCGGCGGACAGCGTGGTTTTGCCTGTTCCCGATAGACCAAAGAAGATCGCGACGTCCCCTTCACCGCCAACGTTCGCGGAGCAGTGCATGCTCATCACTCCGCGTTGCGGCAACAGATAGTTCATGATCGTAAACGCGCTCTTCTTGGTTTCACCGGCGTAAGACGTGCCGCCGATCAAAACGAGTCGCTGGCTGAAGTCCATCAGGATGAACGTTGGCGAACGCGTGCCGTCGCGTTGCGGATCGGCCTGGAAACTCGGGAAGTTGATGATCGTAAACTCGGGTTGATGCGGCTCGGTTTCCTTGAGGTTGCTGATAAACATCGTGCGCGCAAACAGCGAATGCCATGCAAGCTCGTTGATCACGCGAATGGGTAAACGGTACTTTGGATCGGCGCCAACAAACGTGTCCTGCACGAATAAATCGCGCCCGTTCGCATGGGCCATCATCCGTTCTTTGATCGAGTTAAACTTGTCCTGCGGAAAATCTTTGTTGACGTCACCCCAAAAGACTTTGTCCTGGCTGTCAGGTTCGCGCACGATCGCTTTATCTTTAGCGGCGCGGCCGGTGTGTTCGCCGGTATCGACAATGATGTTGCCATGGTCAGACAGAGTGCCTTCGTTGCGGCGCGCAATTTCTTCGTAGAGTTCAGGTGTGTTCAGGTTCCAGTAAACATTGGCGGGCGCGTCGATGCCGTAATTATCCAACTCGAACGCAGTGTTCTTGCGGCCCAGATGTTTAGTGGTGCTTTCAGTGCGAGTGGAAGCCATTAAAAAGTCTCCAATTCCAGAGAGGAAAAACCGTGCGGGGTCGGTTACTCTTCTGCAGCCTGTCGCTGCCTGGCTAGTTGCCGTAGCGCGTCGGCGAGATCGCGAGCGGCGCGCTCGATGCGATCGGCGGCCATGTGTAGGGAGTCGACCTCTTCTGTTGAACGCAAGGGGACGACGGCGAGCGCTGCGTCGACTTGCTCTCTCAAACGGTTTGCCTCATTTTCGGTTTCTTGTTCTGCGCGGGTTCGTTGTGAAGCTGCGGCCTGCTGGTTCATGCTAGATGTCATTTCTAAAAAGGATTATGAATGCTGAAACTTATGCTGGCGTTAGATTTTGTTATGCCAGGGAAGTAAGTCTGACATCTGGCGAAGATTCAGGCAAGTGCGGGTTTGGGTTTTGTAAACACTCCGAACAAAGTCGCGTTTTTTGATGAATAGTAACCGGCCTGACAAGAGATCATTCACGATACGCGAGTGGAAGCTGGTGCAGCGACTCAACACGCCGGCGAAGGTGCAGCGCTACTTCAGTTCGCTGCCGTACAACTGGGAACGAGACGGTGGAACGATGCGATCGTTTCGCGAGTTAGTTAGAAAAAACGAGGCCCACTGTCTCGAGGCGGCGGTTGGAGCGGCTGTGATCCTGGAACAGCATGGATATCCGCCGCTGCTGTTGGACCTCGAGTCAATCGACTTATTGGACCACGTAATGTTTGTGTTCAAAGGCGATCGCGGTTGGGGATCGATTGCTCGCTCACGCGACATCGGTCTGCACGGACGCAAACCGGTGTATCGAACTTTGCGCGATCTGGTGTGGAGTTATTTCGATCCTTACGTCGATTTCTCCGGTCGGATCAAAGGTTATGGTCTCACGAGTCTTTACGATCTCGGCAATTACGACTGGCGTTTCTCACCGCGCAAAATGACGAAAATCGAAGATCACCTCCGCTCTATTCCTCATAAATCACTGCGCTCTTCTGACGCGCGTTACAAAAAACTGCTCGCCCGCTACCACGTTTACAAGAAACGTTTTCCCGATCGCTCGCCAAGCTACTACGACAGCCGCCCCAACTGGATGCTATGATTCCCTGTAGGGAGTATAAAGGGTTATGGAGTGGGTCAATACATCACCTCTAGTAAGAACGTACACGCTCAACGAGTTTTGGAAACTTCCGGAACCGCCGGATTATTCTAAAGTCGAACTAATCGCAGGCGTCCTTTACCTCACCAGCCGCCCGGATCTATCTCACAGCAACCTTGTCAGTCGCTTAGTTCAAATGTTGATTACCCACCTTAGACAGATGTGCGATAAAGGCATACTTTACGTCCCTCGCGCGGGGATTATGGGCAGAAATACTTGGCTGGAACCCGATTTTTTCTACGTGTCTGTGAACACTGAGTTGAGCATTGACAGCGATTACCATACAACCGCAGATCTTGTCGTTGAAGTTATTTCGGCTGAGTCGGCAATCTACGATCGACATACAAAATCGGATACGTACGCTGCACTGAAAGTAAAAGAGCTTTGGCTTGTTGATGAATTGTCTTCCACTATCGAGATCCGTGTTCTCGAAGACGATATGTATAAATCAAACGTGTTCGATCGAGATCATGGATTGAGGTCGACGGTCTTTCCGAAATTAGAGTTTAGAGTCGGCGAGGTCTTTGCCCACTAACCGTGCGCGGATTCGAGGGGTGGGAGACGCTTGAAGCGGGCGTCGACGAGCATATGAACGACGACCGCGGTGATGATGATGGCGCCACCGATTAGGGCCCAGCGAGAGGGGCGTTCGCCCAGGACCATAAAGACCCACACGGGATTCAGGACGGGTTCGATGTAACAGATGATGCCTGCGTCCAAAGATCTCACACCACGTGCCATCCCAGCAGTGAATAAAACGTAAGAGAGACCCAGTTGAATCACGCCTAAATACATCACGCTCAGCAGGTCGTGACGCCCGACGCTGTCGAACGCGGCCAGTCCCCATGGAACGCAGACCAATACCACCAGCAGGTTGCCGTAGATCACGGACGAAGCCCGGTTCACTTCTCGTGCGCGTGGATGCCGCAGCAACAAGAAGTAGATCGCGAAGAAGAGACCGGAAGTAAGCGCCATCAGGTTACCGGTCACATCCTGCGGCCGCAGTTGGCCCACGAAAAACAGCGCCATGCCGCCGATGCACACGAGCACCGTGATCAGATCCCGCGCGCGAAATTTCTCCTTGTAGACAAGCGGTTCGAGAATCAACAGGTAAACGGGGGCGGTGTACTGAAGAAAGATCGCGTTGGCGGCGGTTGTTTGTTTCGTCGCCATCACAAACAGGATCACGAGGGCCGCATAGAGAATCGCGGCCGCCGCGGTTAGTCTGTTCAGACCAAAACCTTCACGCCGCGTCACTAATGCAACTGTTACAAGGGCAAAGAACGATCGATAAGACGAGAGTTCGAGGCCGGATAGCGAGGTCCACTTGATGAAGAGCCCGCCGGTGCTCCAAAGGAAAGCCGCGGCGAATATGAACAGTAGCGGCGAAGAAAGGGAAGACGCTCGGGGACTATTTTCCATTTGTCATTTGGCATTTCTCATCGGTCATTTCTGACGCTCCGCTATTTGAACGCTCCGCAGCCAAATGAAAACCGACAAACGGAAAATGAAAAATGGAAAATGACCTTGGTCACGGATTGTTTTTCAAGCCCTTGAGGTATTTGCCAAACACGCCGTTCCACGGTGGGATCACGATCGACACGGCGCCATGGGTCTGCGCCTGGCAAGCCAGACGGATCAACGGCTTCGGCTCAGAAGTCTCGATGTAACCAAACTCCTTGATCTTCTTTCCTTCACGCGCCGCGACGTCTGACAACTTCTCCGCGCCACCGAGCACGCCAACCCAACACGTCCCACACGAAGCGGAACGACACTCGACTGGAATCGGTCCTTCAACCCGTCGCGGATCGATCTCACGCCAATTGCGCGAGCGATCCTCAGCAGCCCCCCACGCAAGATCCTGCACGTGGTTCATTCGGTAGGTCGCGCGGTCGTCGTTTTCGTCGTAAGTGACGGTCCACTTCTTATTCACCGTGCGCAAAAATCCTAACAGTCCCTGGCTATCGTCCTTGGCTCGCTCGCGCAAAACCTGTTCGGGTGACTTCCGCGCATGTCGAGCATCGATCAGCATCTTGCCAGGCGCTTTTTCAAACGCTTCAAACCCAGCCTGCTGAGCAGTCATGAACGCGACCGCGGTAATGCCAATAGTCAACGAGCGATCGGTCTTGACCTGCTGCGCAACCGTGTCCGCGACGCCCAGAATCTGATCCGGTAGCGATGCGACTGAAGAACTAAAATCCCGCGCGTGCTGCTCGACGGCCTTCTTCACTTCCGGCCAGTAACGATGCCCAAAAAGGAACGTGTGCGAGGAATCGATCTGATCCTTCAAATAGTAGGTTCCCTGCATCAACAACATCTGTCGCAGCTTCTCGGGATCCTCCGCCGCGCTAAGCGCTTGAAACAACGACAGCGGGTAAAAAGCAAACCAAATCTGCGTCGCATTTTGATCGACTTCGTGAATCGAACGCAGCAGCGTGGTCAAAGCCGCCGACCATGCTTCTTCGTCATGTTTTGCAAGAAAATTATCAAATGGAGTCATGTTAATAGCCGTAATTATGTGGTAAAGTTTGTCACCGCCATGGATCCAAATCAGCCTGAAGTCGCCAAAACGGGACGTACATTCGACAGTGCGTACAGTTTTTCGTTTAGCATCGCCGTCGGGCTTGTTTTGTTCATCGCCGGCCTCGTCATCAGCCTGACGCTCGGCCAGGGCGCCACCATCGGTCTCATCTTCGGCGTCCCGCTGCTGATTGCCGGTTTAGTGCTGCCGCTGTTCATGATGCGCGATCTCTTCCATCACAACGAAATCAACAGCACTTGCCCGTACTGCGACGCACCGATCAAAACGTCAGACGCCACCATCCGCCTGAATTGCCCATCCTGTAAACGCGTGATCGAAGTGCGGGAAATGACTTTGCAGCGCGGCGAGTAACACCTCTCTCAGATACCGGTCGACAAGTTGCCTCGCGTCAAATAATCGGCGAACGTAAACGCAAACAGTATCGCCATCCAGAACAGCGCGGAACCCACAATCACCCAAACAAGTCGTGCACTGTAACGCACGTGCATGAAGTAGAGCACAACGAACGTCGCCTTCGTTACGGCGATCGTCATCGCGATTATCGTGTTCAGTCCATACGGAAAATCGACGAACGCGGCCCACACCGTCAACGCCGTGCCGACGAGCAGCACTAAGAAGATCGTGATGTAAACCCTGACTGAAACTATGTGTTCACTCATCAGTGCCCACCGAGGTGCCGCCCGAGCAAATAAAGCAGCGGAAACAGGAAAATCCAAACGATGTCGACAAAGTGCCAGTAAAGCCCGATGACCTCGACCGGACTGTGATACTCAGGATCGAATCGTCCTCGCAGTGAAAAGATGATCAGATACGTCAACAAACCCGCGCCGATGATCATGTGCAAGCGCGTGCATGCCGGTCATCGCGAAATAGATCCAGTAGAACATTTCCACCTGCTTCATCGTCGCTCCTTCGAGGAGGTGAAGCGTGTGCGGATCTGGACCAAACTCTGCGCCGGGGATCACCTTTCCCGGGATCAATCGATCTGTGTATTTCTCGTGATACTCGACGGCCTTGATGCCGAGGAACGTCAGTCCGAGAACCAACGTCAGCACGAGGCACAGCACCTGCGGACGCTGCTTCCCCACCTGCGTGAAGTACACGGCCATCGCCATCGTGAAACTGCTCAGAATCAGCACGCCTGTATTGACCGCACCGAGCGTGATGTCGAGGTGATTGCTGGCAGAGGCAAACGCGGCCGGGAAGAACGTTCGATAGAGCGTGTACGCGAGAAACATCCCGCCGAAGAACATGAGCTCGGTCACGAGGAAGATCCACATTCCCAGCGTACCCGCTTCACGCTGCTGCTCCATGTTTTCAAAATGGTGCTGCAGCGCCGGGTGGCCGTGAATCTCTGGTGTTGCCGCGTGACTCAACTTCTTCGTAGCTCCTTGATATTTCCCGCAAAGGCGCGAAGGCGCAAAGCGCTGCCGGGTTTTCTAAAGATCTTTCTTTGCGCCTTTGCGTCTTTGCGGGAGACCTCTTTCAAGCACGTTCTATTTCACCGCGAAACTTGCCGACCACTTCCGTCTCCTCAGGCGGCGCAAATTCGTAAGCGTCCCACGTCACGATTGGAGTTGTTTCAAAGTTTTCCGTCGGCGGTGGTGACTGCGTGCGCCATTCGAGTCCCGGCAAGTGCCACGGATTCGCTTCCGCATGCCGTCCATATCGCATCGACCAAACAAAGTAGATGGCCGGAATCAACATGCCGAAACCGAGAATCGAAGCACCAGCCGTCGACAACACGTTGAATACCTGAAACTCTGGTGGGTAGGCGTGATACCGTCGCGGCATGCCGATATAGCCGGCGACGAACTGCGGCAGAAACGTCAGGTTGAAACCGACAAAGATCACGAGCGCAGCGAATCGCCCCCAGCCTTCCGGATACATGCGCCCGGTTATCTTCGGCCACCAGTAATGAAGACCGCCGAGATAGCCCATCAGCGCCCCACCAACCATGATGTAGTGGAAGTGCGCCACGATGAAATAGGTGTCGCTTAAATGCACGTCCGTGGCGAGCGACGCCAGGAACAACCCCGTCATGCCGCCGATGGTGAACAATCCGATGAAGCCGAGCGCGTAAAGCATCGGGGTGTCGTAGGAGATCGACGACTTGTAAAGGGTCGCCGTCCAATTGAACACCTTGATCGCGGACGGTATCGCCACCGCAAAACTCAGAAACGAAAAGATCATTCCCGCGTAAACGGATTGCGGCGTCACGAACATGTGATGCCCCCAAACGAGGAAACTAAAGACGGCAATCGCGATACTCGAAAAAGCGACGAAGCTGTAGCCAAAGATGTTCTTGCGCGAGAAGTTCGCAATCAACTCGCTAACGACGCCCATGCTCGGCAGGATCATGATATAGACCGCCGGATGCGAGTAGAACCAGAACATATGCTGGAACAACACCGGATCGCCGCCCATTGCCGGGTTGAAAATTCCGACGCCTGACACGCGTTCGAAAGCCAGCAATAGTACGGTAATCGCGATCACCGGCGTGCCCAGGATCATGATCAGGCTCGTCGCGTAGTGGGACCAGATAAAGAGCGGCATGCGAAACCACGTCATGCCGGGCGCGCGCATCGTGTGGATCGTGACGATAAAGTTCAGGCCGGTCAGAATCGACGAGAAACCGTTGATAAAGATTCCAAGACCCGTAGCGACTACGTACGAGTTTGAAAACGTCGTGCTGAACGGTGTGTAGAACGTCCAACCGGTATCGACGCCGCCTGCGAGCAGCGCGTAAATCGTGACGAGGCCGCCGAGCAGGTAAATGTACCAACTGAGCAGATTTATCCTGGGAAAAGCGAGATCTTTCGCTCCAATCATCATTGGGATCAGGAAGTTTCCCAACGTCGCCGGGATCGACGGGATGAGGAAGAAAAAGATCATTATGATGCCGTGCTGAGTGAAGACCTTGTTGTACGTAGTCGACGCAAGGAAGTCGCCCTGCGGGGTCAACAGCTCGAGGCGAATCATTAGTGCGTAAATGCCGCCAATGAAGAAGAAGAATGTGATCGAGCCGAGGTAAAGCAGAGCGATGCGCTTATGGTCTTTGGTCAACAACCACGACTTCAATCCGTAAACCGCGTTCAGGTAGTTGACCTTCGACGGCGACGGCAATTCAAATGACTCTATTGGCTTCATATCTTAAAACCAGGTTATTGGTCATATATCATTTGACATTTTTCATTTGTCATTTAGTCGAACCTCGACGAACAAAGTGACTTCGCCCCTTTACATTCTTCTGGACCCCGGCGGGACTCCGGAAAATGACAAATGAAAAATGTCAAATGATATATGACCAATACCTTTCCTGAGCTCACGGCGACGGTGCAGTGACCGCGCGGGCCGGCGATGGACTCGCGGCTGTCGACGGACTCGTTGATCCAGCGCCGTGCAGCGACTTGATGTACGCCAACAACTGCACCAACTGGTCCTCGGTCACCTGTCCCTGAAACGTCGGCATGATCGGTCCGAATCCCGCAACCAGTTTCGACTGCGGATTGACAATCGATTCGCGCAAGTAACCCTCGTCGGCAGTCACCTTTGCACCGTTCGTCAGAGTTATCTCAGTACCGAACGTGCCCGTAAGCGCCGGCCCGCGCCCGCCTTCACCATTCTCACCGTGACACGAAGCGCAACCGAGCGTTTGATACAGTTGCTGACCGGCAGCGGCAGGCGTCATCGATCCGGTGTTGCCGCCCAACCAGTTATCAAAGTCGCGTGACTCCAACACGACCACCGATCCGATCATTCCCGAGTGATTCATGCCGCAATACTCGGCGCAAAACAGGTGATAACGACCAGGCTTCGTCGCTTCAAACCACAGCGTCGTGTACCTCCCGGGCACGACGTCGGCTTTCGTGCGAAACGCGGGGACGAAGAAGTCGTGGATCACATCCTCGCTCGTCATGATCAACTTGACCTTCCGTCCCACCGGCACGTGCAACTCGTTGATCTCTCGCTGTCCCGTCGCATGTTGCAGCTTCCACATCCACTGCTTGCCGACGACATAAACTTCGATCGCGTTGTGCGGCGGCTTGTACTGGTCGAAATACACCGTAGCGCCCCAGAAAAACATCGTCATCGCGATCACAAACGGAATGACGGTCCAAACAGTCTCGAGCTTGTGCGAACCGGCAACCGGACGCGGAATCTCGTACGGCGTGCGGCGGCTGTATCGGATCACAAAGAAGATCAGCGTTCCCGAAATGAGTAGGGTAAAGAAGAGCGTGACGCCCGACAGATAGAAGTAGAGGGCATCGACCTTCCACGAAAAAGTGGAAGCGCTTTCAGGAACTATTGGAATCCAACCCTGCATTACGGCTCCGCACTCTTGGCTTTTGTAATTTTGGCAACTTGCTGCTGATTACGCGGCCTCAGGAAAACGATCAGCGCAATGATCCCGAGCAACGTTATGACGCCCGTTATCCGCAACACTCGCATCACTGCCGCACCATACTTACCTGTCTTCGGATCGTACTGGTAACAATAGAGCGACAACTGCTCCGTAACGGAGCCGATCTTGTTTTGCGACGACTCGATCAGTCCAAAACGTAAATCGCGCGCCGAGTAGTTGACGCCGTAAAAGTAGTGCGACAGTTTTCCTTCTGGCGTCGTGACCATGATCGCGCTCGCATGCGCAAACTGTTTCGTCGCCTCGTCGTAGTGATAACGAAATCCCACTGCATCGGTAATGCGTTCAATGTTCGCCGCATCGCCGGTTAAGAAATGCCAGCCGCTGTTGGCGCCCGCCTGCATCTTGTCAGGCAAATAATCGATGTAGACTTTTTTCTTCGACGCCGCGAGCGCTGCTGTTTCGCGCGGATCGAAACTGATCGTCACCACGTCAAACTCTTTTCCGATCTGAAACGGTAAAACGCGAAACGAGGTCACCATGCCGTTCATGATTTGCGTACACAGCATCGGACAGTCGTAATAGACGAGCGCGAACACGACGGGTTTTTGTCCGAAATACTTTCCGAGTTTCACTTCCTGACCGTTCTCGTCGCGAAACGTGAGATCGAGCGGCAACTGTTGATTGAGTTTCTGTTCGATCCGCACGTCGCGCAGCGCTGTCGGCAAACCGGTTGACGGGGTTCCGCTTGACGGACGCGCGCCGTAGAGCGGCGAACTCGGTCCGGGCTGGCCCAACTGGGCCAACACCGGCGACGCCGCGCTAACGCAGATCATGATTACCAGAAAACGTACTAAACAACTCATTTCAATTGCACCCACGTTCGACCGGAACTCGCATCAGTCGGAATGCTAATCCCATAATCGTCAACCTTGCCCCGTGTTGGTCTCGCAGGCAGTCCCGCACCGGACACGACTCGTTTCATTGCATCTTCAATCGGCATTCCGACCGTGTTGCCGGACGAATCTCTAGCCCCTGTTTGCAACGCCGCCTTCCACTGATCTCGCAACACCTCGTATTCCGCTTGCGGGTGTGTCAGTTCCAGTTTTACCTTCTGACCATTCTCCAGCGTGACCTCGAAACCTCGTGATCCTTGCAAACGTGGTTCGGGAGGCAGCCGGTCCTCCTCTTTCAGGTTGCGGATAGCGAGTGGGCCAGGCGCGCGCTCTTTTCCCTTCTCGGTGTTGAGGAACTTGAACAGGTACCAGATTCCGAGTGAGCTAACGGCCATCGCTACCGCCAGCACGACTACAAACGTCAACACGCCACGTGCGTTGACGTCACTCGCCTCGTGCGTGACTTCTACGTTGCGAATGTGCGAGACGTCGGGCGTCTCGGTCCGATGACCATTTCCAGTACTCATCAGTGACCCATGTGGTGCTGTTCCAGCACCGATTCATATTGCGGATCGTTGATCGGAATCAGCGATCGTTTGCCCAATTGCCAGGTGAAAACTGCCAGCCACAAGCCGGCGAAACCAAGTAACGCGATAGCATCAAGCCACACCCAGTTGTGTCCGCCAAACGCGGGCGCGATCATCCAGATCAGATCGACCATGCGCATGACGATGATCAAAATCGCGATGATCATTAGAGTGCGCGGATTGCGCTTCACACCGCGCGACAGTAGAAATAGAAACGGCGCCGCGAAGTGAAGTATCCCGATACCAATCACGGTCGCCCCCCACAGTCCGGGAATGCGCCGCAGGTACCAGACGATCTCTTCGGGAAGATTGCCCGACCAAATGATCAGATACTGCGAAAACGCGAAATACGCCCACAGCATCACCAGCGCCAGCAGCAACTTGCCGAGATCGTGAAAATGCAACGGCGCAACGATTCGCTTCAGCGGTTCGTCTTTCGAAAGCACTGCCAGCGCCGCGATCGTAAACGCAAGTGCACTCAAACTCCACGCAGCGACGAAGATAAAACCGTAGATCGTCGAGAACCATTCCGGTTCGAGCGACATGTACCAGTCAACCGAAGCGAACGTAACGGTAAAGATCAGCGCTACCATTCCCGGTCCGCTCAACGTGCGCATTTTCTTCGTGTATTGGTTGTCGCCGGTGCGGTCCTGCAACAACGACCAGCGGTTCAAAAAGTAAGCAATCGCCAGCCAAACGGCGAAATAGACAACAGCGCGAATCGCGAAAAACGGAAAGTTCAAGTACGGCGTTTTGACCGCCACGACCGCATGTTTCTTTACTTCTTCGGGATCCATCCAATGGTGATAGAGCGAGTGCGCGCCAAGAAGTATCGGAATAAACAACACGGCCATCACGGGCAGCGTTCTCGTCGACGCTTCGAGTATTCGCCTGATCACAAAGCCCCAGCCACCGCCCGTCAGGTGTTGCAGCATTAGCAGCGCGAGCGAGCCGATCGCGATTCCCGTCCAGAACGTCCAGCCGATCAAATAAGCTTCAAAGAACTGATCGTGGTCCCATGGCACGAGCATCGCCAGGATCAGCACTACGCCCGCCATCAACGCGTACTTCATGAACTGCGACATGTTTGGAGGATTGAACGACGTGCTCATCAGTCGTGTCCTCCGGATCCCGGCGATGGCGAAGCCGCAGGCGCAGGTGACGCGCCCGGCACGGGCGAAGCGCCAGGTTGCGCGTTTGGATTTTGCTGACTCAGTTGCAACGCTCGGATGTAGGCCACGATGGCCCAACGATCCTGCGCCGGAATTTGCGACGCATACGGCGGCATCGCGCCCCAACCATTAGTGATCGCGTCGAAGAAGTGACCGACGGGAGCTTGCCGCAGGCGATCGTCGTTGAACGATGCCGCGCGACGGAATCCACGACGCACGACCATGCCGTCGCCGTTTCCGGTCATTCCGTGACAAACACTACAGAAAATGTCGTAACGTTCGCGGCCGCGTTTCACAGTGTCTTCGGTGACCGGGAATGGAAAAGTCTCAAGGTCGTCCGGAAACGCATTCACTTGCCCAGCGACGGCCTGGCCAGCGACGGGTGAAGCACCCGGCGAGGCGCTCGGAGTCACGCCAGACTTCTTGCCCGTGTGGTACTCAGTGTCATCGCGCAGAAACCCGCGCGGAATCGTTCCCTGCACCGGCGGTCGACCCGACAGCCCGTCGGCAAAGAACGTCGTCCCACGATAAGGCTTCATCTTCGGCTGGTCCTGCATGTCGCGACGACATCCGGTTGCGAGAGTTACGCACGCTAACAGGAAGAAGATGGGGAGAAGGGGTGACGCGGGGACGCGGAGACCCGGTGACACGGGGACGTGGAGACGCGGAACTGGAATCGCCGCGTCTCCGCGTCGCCCCGTCTCCGCGTCTCTCCTTCTCTTCCTACACTTCCACATCGCTAACTGCCGTTGCATTCAAATCTCGCAACATCGAAACAACCTTTGCGTGTTCAAACTTCGGATCGTTTGCTTCCACTGCCAGGAAAAAGCGATCGTTCGTGGCCATCGCGAAGTTCGGCACGTTAAAAACGGGGTGATACGGCTGCGGCAACTTGTTCAGTATCAGCATGCCCAGCACCGCCGAGAACGCCGCCGCCAGCACGATGCACTCAAAAGTGATCGGAATAAACGCCGGCCAACTGTTGTACGGCTTGCCGCCAACGTTCAACGGATAGTCAATCACTTCCATGTAGTACTGCATGCCAAACCCTGCTAACCCGCCCAGCACACCACCGATGAAAACAATCAACGGCAAACTCGTGTGCGTAAACCCAATCGCCTCCGACAACTCTTCGATCGGATACGGCGAATAACCGTTGATGCGACGGTAACCCTGCTCGTAAACCTTCCGCGCCGCGTGTACCAGATCGTTGGGAGTCTCAAACTCTGCGATCACACCGTAAAGCGGCGGCGCGTGACGTCGATGGGGATGCTGCGCATGCGACGCGATCGGCCCCGAGAGCAACGACGGGGAGTCGGGGGAATTGGGAGACGCGGGGACGGGGGGACGCGGCGAACCGGCGACGGTTTCGCGGCTCTCGGAATCACCGCGTTTCTCGGAATCACCGTTGTCTCGGAATCACCGTTGTTCTGTTTGTCTCGCTCTTCGTTAGCCATTTCTTACCGGTCTTTGCGGCGTCCCCGTGTCCCCGTGTCTCCCCGTCCCCGCGTCCTCCCCGTCTCCCCCATCCCCGCGTCGCGCTTACTCCTCAACTTCCGCACTCGGCAGAATCGTCCGCATCTCGAAGATCGAAATCATCGGAAGGAACCGGATAAACAGAAACAGCAACGTAAAGAAGAAGCCGATGGTGCCGATGAACATGGACCAATCCCACACCGTCGGCTGGTACATTCCCCACGACGACGGCAGATAGTCGCGATGCAAGCTCGTGACGACGATAACGAAGCGCTCGAGCCACATGCCGATGCTCACGATGAACGAAATGATCCACAACGCGAGCAGGTTCGAACGAATCTTCTTCGACCACAAAAACTGCGGCGTGATGATGTTGCAGAGAATCAACGCCCAGTAATAGAGGCTGTATGGACCGTGCATGCGGTTCCAGATCATGAACCGCTCATACCTGTTGCCGCTGTACCAGCCGAAGAACGCTTCGATGATGTAGCCGTAGCCGACGATCAACCCGGTCGCGAGCATCACCTTCGCCATGTTGTGCATGTGGCGCATCGTGATGAAGCCTTCGAGACCGTAGAACCTTCGCAGCGGGATCGTCAGCAGCAGCACCATCGCGAAACCCGCGTAGATAGCGCCGGCGACGAAGTAGGGCGGGAAGATCGTCGCGTGCCAGCCCGGAATGATGCCGACCGCGAAGTCGAAACTGACGATCGTGTGCACTGACAACACGAGCGGTGTCGCGAGTCCGGCGAGCAGCAGGTACGCCATTTCGTAGCGATGCCAGTGACGCGCGGAACCACGCCAGCCCATTGCAAGCAGACCGTAAAGCATCTGAAAAGGTTTACTGCGAGCGCGATCGCGAAGCGTGGCGAAGTCGGGGATCAACCCGACAAACCAGAACATCGCGGACACGGTCGCGTACGTGGAAACGGCAAACACGTCCCACATCAATGGGCTGCGAAACTGCGGCCAGATTCCCATCGTGTTCGGATACGGAAACAGCCAGTACATCAACCACGGGCGACCGAGGTGGAAGATGGGATACATGCCCGCCTGGGCCACCGCGAAGAGCGTCATCGCTTCCGCGAAGCGGTTGATCGACGTGCGCCAGCGTTGTCGCAGAAGCAGCAGGATCGCCGAGATCAACGTGCCCGCGTGACCGATGCCGATCCACCAGACAAAGTTGAGAATGTCGACGCCCCATGCAACCGGAACGTTCACGCCCCATAGGCCGATACCGACAAACACCAGGTTCGTGATCGCCAGCAACATCAGTTGGAAGAGCGCAAACGAGATCGCAAAACCGAAGAACCACGCCAGCGACGTCTTTCGCTTCAAGACGATCGAGCTGATCTTGTCGGTCACGGAAGCAAACGTCAGCTCCGGGTCGATGACCGGCGCCGTCGAATGCATCGGGCCTTCCGTGTATGGTTTTTGTGGTTCTTCAGCCACGGTGTTCAGTACTTCCGGTTTCGGATTTCTTAATTTCCGGATTCGGATTCTTTAAGTGCGATAGATAACTTGTGCGCGGTTTTGTGTTTAGCTCTTCCAGCACTCCGTAACTTCGCTGGTCGGCTTTCAACCTGCTGACGCGGCTCTTCGGATCGTTAATGTCGCCGAATACGATCACGTCCGTCGGACAAACTGCCTGGCACGCTGTGACGATTTCACCGTCTTGCACTTTCCGATCCTCGAGCTCCGCTTGAATCTTCGCATTCTGAATGCGCTGCACGCAGTAGGTGCACTTCTCCATCACGCCGCGGCTGCGCACACTCACTTCCGGATTGCGCATCAGTTGATACAGCGGCTCTTCCCAGTTCTGATAAAGGAAGAAGTTGAACCGGCGCACTTTGTACGGGCAGTTGTTGGAACAGTACTTCGTGCCCACGCAGCGGTTGTAGACCATGTCGTTCAACCCTTCCGCGCTGTGGACGGTCGCGTGTACCGGACAAACCGGTTCGCAAGGTGCGTTCTCGCAGTGCATGCACGGAACGGGCATAAAACTCGTGCCTTCCGGCATGCTTGGACTGTCGCCCTGGTAATAAGTGTCGAGCCGGATCCAGTGCATCTCGCGACTGCGAGTCACTTCCTGCTTGCCCACGATGGGAATGTTGTTTTCCGACTGGCAGGCGATCGTGCAGGCGTTGCAGCCGATGCAGTTGTTTAGATCGATCGCCATACCCCACGCGTAGTTGGGCGCGTTTTCAGCCTGATTCTTGTAGTCGTAATCCGGCGGATAGATCGTCGGGTGCTCGTGTTTCTCGTGATGTCCCTCGTGGAGAAACTCGTCAAGCGTGCGGGAACGAATGATGTCGCGCGGCTCGTTGCTGAAGTTCGGATCTTCGAGATTGAAATGAAGCTGAGTCGTCGCCAGCTCATACTCTTCGCCCGTGTTGCGCGCCTGGACACCTTTGACGAACCAAGGTTCGAAAGCCGTCCGGATCTTGTAAGCATCGAACCCAACCGGCGGAATGTCCGGAGTACCTCCAACTTCACCCGCGAGACGGCGGCCATAACCGAGATGGACCGTGATCACGTTGTCCGGCTGTCCCGGAAGGATCCAAAGCGGCGCACTGATCGTCGCTTTTTGCGGAGTGGTGAGATCAATCAGCGGGACATAGTGCTCGCGGCCTTTCACTGCGCCGCGGTTCGTCGTGATTCCGGCGATCTGTTGGGCTGTATTTGGACTGACGATCGCGACGTTGTCCCACGTGACCTTGGTTAACGGTTTCGGTAGCTCCTGCAACCAGCCGTTGTTCGCGAAACGCCCGTCGTAGATGGATGGATCAGTGCGGAAGACGAGGTCGTAGCCATCAGCAGCCACAGGCGGCGTTGATTGTTCTGGATTCCCCTGGACTGAAACTGTCTTGGCGGGTAACGCAGAATTCGCAACATATCCATCGTGAATGGACTGCCGCCACCATTTCTCAAAATCCGCACCTGCTGTTTGCTGCGATTGCCAGTACGCGCGCACGATGTCATACGGCTTGCGGTCATACTGTTCGGAAAATACAGCCAGCAGTTCGTACGCTGATTTTCCATCATGCAGCGGCTCGATCAGTGGTTGCATGATCGTCACTGTGCCGTCGAACGAACGCGTGTCGCCCCACGTCTCGAGGAAGTGCGCAGCGGGTACGTGCCAGTGACATAACTCCGTAGTCTCATCTTTGTATTCACTCAGATGGACGCGCAGCTTCGCCTTTTCCAATCGCCCCTGATCCAGCTTCTTGTCGATGGGCGTGTTGTGGACCGGATTGCCGCCGATGATTACGAGCAACTCGACCTGGCCGCCGTCGAGATCAGCGACGAGGGCCCCGAGCGACTGCCGAAGATCGACTGGATTCACTTCCAGCGGATCCGTGTAGAACACCGTCTTGCCAACATTACCTAACGCCTGGTTCATCTGATGGACCAACGCATGAACACTCGGCGGCTGGTTCTCGCCTGCAAGGATGATGCTCGCGCCCTGGTGTTGTCCCAGATCCTTAACAACAGCCTCAATCCACGGAAGCGAATAGCCCATGCCATCCCGCGCGGTCGAGCTAAACTCCCGCGCGATGGACTCCACCTCACTCGGCCTTACGGTCCACGCATGATCCGCGACCGCGCCCGTATTCGACGGCGTCGACTCGATCACGTAAAGCCGGTTCATCTCGCGATTCGCTTCGCTAACGCGTCGTCGCGCAAAGAACTCACGCGCGTAACGCAGCGTCCCCGGCATCGCGGAAAGAAAATCGTTATCGAACGAAAGCACTCGTTGCGCGAGATCAAACCGGTACGTCGTGTTTACTGGTAGACCAAAAGCCATTACTGCGCCGGCATTCGCGTTGTCGCGATTCACAGGTTCGTACTGGTGCCACTTCGCCTGCGGATATGCTCGCAACAACTCGTTCATCTGAGCGCCAAGAGACGGCGAGATGATCGTTTCGGTCAGGAACCGCAGACCCTTGCCCTGGTTTGGACGTAGCTCGTCCAGCGCCGATCTCATCGCCCCAACAAACTGTGTCCAGGTTCGAATATCTTCGCGAAAGGTGATTGTCTGCGAGCGATCGGGGTCGTAAAGACCGAGGATCGAAGCTTGCGAAAAAATGTCGGTCGCGCTCGATCCACGCGGATCGCGAAACGGATCATTTGCGGGAAAATCTAGTGGCTTGTTGTTCGGATGATCGGGATTTCCTTCGATCTTCGTCGGACGTCCTTCGTTGCTGCGCACGAGGATCGGCGTGGCCGCTCCGAAAAGCGGCGCCGCGGTCGCGAAGAACAACGCTTTGCCCGGAACATATCCTTCTGGTTGATTGACGTAAGGAACGATCTTCTCAGGCGGTTGAAAAACACATCCGGTCATACCCGCTAGTGCGAGTGACGCTCCCATCAACTTGATGAAAGTGCGACGCTCGATCGGATCGTTCCAACCTTCAGCCTGCTGCGGAAACTCACGCGCGACGAATTCACGAAACTCCGGCGTGTCGGCCAGTTCTTCAAGACTGCGCCAATACTTCTTTCCCTTGCGTGGCGTTTCCCCATCCTGCAACGACAGGATGTGGTCGCGCATCAGTTTGAAGTTTATGTGACGATCGCTATCGCTCATTCCGCACTTCTAATTTCTTAACGATGACAAGTCGAACAACTCGTCAGAATTTCTTTACCCTGAATCTTGAATTCCGCTTTCCGGGCGATACCGCCTTCCAGGTCTTCGGCGCTCTTGTTTTCGGCGCGCCACGTCATGTCGAAGATTCGCTCCTTCGGGCGCAGGAACCGTTCCGGCTCGCGATGACACTCCAAACACCACTCCATTTGCAGCGTCGCGGACGCAAACGCGATCGGCATCTCATCGACTCTGCCGTGACACGTCGAACAGCCGACTCCTTTGTTCACGTGAATGCTGTGATTGAAATAAGCGTAGTCAGGCAGATCGTGAACGCGGATCCACTCGATCGGTTTGCCGGTGCGAAAACTGGCGCGCACCGGTTCGAGATATGGACTGTCGGCCCAGATCTGTTTGTGACAACTCATGCACGTGTTGGTTGAAGGCATGCCCGCGGATGCGGCTGTTTCAACTGACGTGTGACAGTAGCGGCAATCGACACCGTCGTCGCCGACGTGATGCTTGTGGCTGAATTGAACGGGCTGTTGTTTTTCGACCCACTGACCCGTGTTCCACGACGAACGATTTAACTCAACGGCGACCCACAACAACGCGACAACAATGAAAACAGCGCCATAGATCGTGATTTTCGCCAGCGCGTTCGTACTGTGATGGAAGATCTGGGGCATTGCCGCAGGATTCGTGAGGGCACGTCACACCGCTACAACTTGGGAGACACAGTAGCCCACAAACCTTTCGCGCTTCTAAATGTTTATTGCAAAGTGCTCGTACTTTACCAAATAGATCGCAATTTTCAAATTGGGTTTAGATCCGCGTGTGAAGAGTTACGCGGCACTATCACGGGCGAGAAGTGCAACGCCGATCGGTGCGGCATCGGGACCGAGTTTTGCTGCAACTATCTCAGTCGCTTCAAAACAGCGGAGAAACGCACGTCGCTTAACTTCCTGAATGATTGGATTGAGGATTAACGCCCCGGCGTCCATCACGCCGCCGCCCAGGACTATCCGCTCGATATTCAATAAGTTGATCACCGTCGCAACGCCAGTACCGATGTATTTTCCGGTGCGCTCGATCATCATCAATGCGAAATCGTCGCCTTCGTTTGCGGCGTGCGCTACGTCGTCGGCAGTGAAGTTTTTATTTAGTCCGAGTCGAGACAGAGACGAGGTGGAGTCGCGATTCAAACGTTCGCGCGCGCGTCGCACGATGCTCGGCGCGGACGCAACCGTTTCCAAACAACCGGTGTTGCCGCAAACACATTCAAGACCTTCGGTGTCGATCGTGATGTGACCGACTTCTCCGGCGAAACCAGAAGCGCCGGTCCACAGTTTTCCGTCGAGAATGATCGCGCCGCCAATCCCGTTTCCAATCATCATGTAAAAGAGATTGCGGCTGCCGACACCCGCGCCTGCTTTGAATTCTCCGTAAGCTTCGGCGTTTGCATCGTTTTCGATCTCGACGCGCAGGCCAGTCGCGCGCGTTAGTTCACTGTGAAGGTTCTCGACCATCGTCGACGGAAGATCGCGTGGCGCGACGACGCGGTCCTGTTGGCGATTGACCAGTCCGGGGATCGCGACGCCGATCGCGGCGACGTTTGGTGCGGACGACCGCAGTTGGCCCGCGAGTTCAGCTAACTGACTGACCATGTTCTCCGGTTTGAGATCAGCGTCGCGGCGTTCGACGATCCGGCCCTCGTTATCGACGAGAGCAGCACGCGCATGGGTGCTCGAAACGTTGATACCAATGAAGTTTGATCCCGGAGTGGTCATTGCGATTCGTTTGGTCTGGGGCAGTTGCAGTTACGTTGCACGAAGCATAGACGAGGGTCTCAGGGCTGTCAAACAGGTGGTTCTGGGAGTAGAATTATGTTTCGCGAACTTGGTTCTTTGTATTTTGGGCTTTGTCAGTTGTCAGTGGTCAGTTGTCAGTGGTCGTTTCCATTAGTGTCTACTGACCACTGACCCCTGACAACTGACAATTAACTGATGCAAATCAAAACCATCCTCCTACCCACGGATTTTAGTGAATGTGGGAACTATGCCCTTTCATACGCGGCGTCGCTGGCGCGGACTTTTCGTGCCTCGATCATTTGTATCAACGTGATCGAGCCGATCGTTCCGACAGTCGGCTACACGGGAATGGCGGAACCGTTGCCGATTGCGGACATCGCGGAACAACTTGAAGATTCCGCCGAGCGCGAGTTGCCGAAACTCGCGGAGTGTGACGAATGCGCGGGCCTCGATGTTGAGGAGCTCGTTGTTCACGGCGAAGCGGCTTCCGAGATCGTGCGCGTCGCGAAAGAACGTGAAGTTGACCTGATTGTCATTGCGTCGCATGGCCGGACCGGTTTGGGCCGAATTCTTTTCGGTTCAACGGCCGAATCGGTGGTGCGACATGCCTCATGTCCGGTGCTGGTGGTGAAACCCCCACAGGAAACAGCACAAGACAGTAGTCAATAACGAGCCCTCCAGTTTATTCTTGTCGCCGCCAGCAATGCTGGCACACGGATCAATCCCGGATCTTGCATGCACCTCGACTTTCTCAATCAACTGCTGCTCCAGTATGGCGTGTACGCAGTTTTTATTTTGGTGATGATCGAGGGCGATATCACCCTGCTGATTGCCGGAGTGTTGGCGCACAGCGGTTTTTTTGGTGATTACAGTTTTGCGCAAGTCTTGATCTGGGGCACCATCGGCGGCTGCGCCAGCGACAATCTCGCATACTTCGCCGGTCGCGCATTCTGCGAAGGCGTTAGGGAACTTCGTTTTTACCGCGCTGCAAAACCACGACTCGAACGACTCACAAACAAATTCGGACCGCTCTCCATCTTTCTTTCCAAGTACATTTATGGATTGCGCTGGGCGGCGTGCGTTTTCTACGGGGTCGGGCGAATGCCGTACCTGCGGTTCCTGCTGCTTTCGTTCGCAAGCTGTTTCATGTGGGTGGCTGTGCTTTCGGGCGCCGGATATTTCTTTAGCGGCGCGGTCATGGGACTGATCGGCGACTTCCAGCGTCTTGGAAAAGTGTTGCTCGTGATCGTCGTGCTCGGGATTGTTGCGTTTTATCTCGCAGAACGATTCTGGATCTCGCCGAAAGTCGAGGAGGCGAATCCCGAACGTTTGCAGGAGCTTGAACACGCGGCGACCGAAAAGCTACAGGATCTGCGCGAAGAGATTCAGGAACACATTCCCTTCAAACAACATCGCGGCGAACATAAAGAACGTAAAAGTGATGGAGATTGAACCGTGAAGCGGTTCTAAAACATTTTCTTTGAGCTTTGTGCTTGGTTCTTGGTACTTTGTAGTGGAGTCAAACAAAGTACTAAGCACAAAGCTCAAAGAACGCAATTTGATAAGTTGACGAAAAGATGATTATTGAGTCTACAGCCCCGCCCCGCGTCGATCTGGCGGGCGGAACGATCGACATCTGGCCTCTTTACCTTTTCCATCCGGGCGCTACCACAGTCAATTTCGCACTTTCACTGTACGCTCGCTGCCGCATCGAGACGCGCGACGACGGGCGCATCGTGCTCGAATCGCGCGACCGGAAAGTCGCGTTTGAAACTGAGCTTTCAGCGATTGAAGACTTGTTGCAGGAAGAGCGTCTCGAGCTCGTTTCGAAACTTGTGCACTTCTTCAAACCGACTACCGGGTTTCACATGGTTGTCGATAGCAACGTACCGGCTGGAGCGGGACTCGGTGGTTCGTCAGCCCTCGCGATCGCGTGCATCGGCGCTTTGAATCGACTGGTTGGGAATCGTTACGACGAGCGAAAGTTCATTACGATTGCTGCGAACGTTGAATCGACGGTGATCAGAGTGCCGGCGGGTTTTCAGGATTACTTTCCGCCGATGTATGGCTCAGTGTCGTGCGTGCATTTCCGTCCGGATGGAATGGAACGCGAGGCGCTGGACGTAAACGTCGACGAGCTCGAACGTCGGATCGCGATCTGTTACACCGGCGAGCCGAGACTTTCGGGAATCAATAACTGGGAGGTCTACAAGCGTCACATCGACGGCGACACGGAGTTGTTTGAGCTTTTCGAAGGCATTCGTGATTCTGCGCGGAACATTCGCACGGCGCTGCTTGCGGACGACTGGGGACGAGTCGCAGAGGTGATGAAGAACGCATATCCAAACCGCAAACGGCTGGCGCCGACGATCACGACGCCGCAAATGGACATGCTGGTTGCGAAGGCGCTCGAAAATGGTGCCGAAGCGGCGAAGGTGTGTGGCGCGGGTGGCGGCGGGTGTATCGCGTTCCTGTGCGCGCCGGGAAGACGCGGGGACGTTGAGGCTGCGTTAGCCAGCGAACAGGGCGCTGAAGTTTTGGATTGGAAAGTCGCGCGCGAGGGGTTGACGATCACCGAGAGCTAGCCACAAATCCAGTTAAAACATGTGAGATCCGCCAGAGGTCCTGCCCGGGTTCACGCGAAACGTCAATATTTTTTAGATCATGTGAGTTCCGCTAGAGGACTGCGCGAAGTTCAGACGAAACGTCGATTGAATTAACCACCTTCGGAACGGCGTTTAGCCGCCGCTGAAACAGCTGCCAGTCGCGCGACTTTTTGTTCGAAGGTCTCACCAGGTACCGGACCGGTATCGACAACATCACCGTAAGTAGAACGCTTCATCAACGACCGATCTGCATTGCCTGTAGGTTTGTGTTCACCTGCTGAAGCGGCAGGAGCAGATGGTGCGGGCGCAGGCGCCGTCGCAGCCGGCGCTGCTGGAGTTTCCGAAACTGCTGCAGGCGCAGCGGCCACAGCCGGCTCTGGTCCACCACCTTCGTCTTGCCGTTGCTTCGCCGCAGCCGACACCGCTTTGAGTCGCGCAACCTTCTGTTCGAAAGTTTCACCAGCAACTGGTCCAGTGTCCGTCACACCCACATACGTGGAACGCTTGAACAACTGACGATTCGGATTCTGTCCGAGCGTCTTGTGCTCACCGGCTTTCGCCGCAGGCACAGCGGGCGCCGCCGGTTTCGCTGCTGCTGGCGTGGCCGCTTTTGACGCCGCAGGCGCGGCGGGTTTCGTTGCCGCAGGCGCGGCGGGTTTCGCGGCGGGCGCAGCATGACCGCTAGCCTCGGTCTCGACCATCACATAAACGCCGCGCTCATTTTTCTTAATTACCGGCAGCGTGCCACCGGCTGCCTGCAATAACGCGGTCAACTCCGCCTCGACAAACCGCACCTGCTTGTTCGGATCGCGCACGTGGCCCAACGGCGGACCCATGTAAAGCATTCCGCACGTCTGGCATTTGGAAAGCACGTCGTCGCCACGCAGGTGAACCTCAGACGCCTCGCCCGCCGTGCGCAACTGCTTCAGGTGCCCGTTGCACAGCTTTCCCTTTTCGTTCCTCTCGTTACAAACCGTCTGCGCATTTACGATCCGTTTAGGAACGGGGGCAGACGCAGTAGCCGCGGAATCCAGCTTGCCCGTTGTGGTGTCGGTAGCTGCCATAGTTGGAAGCGAATCTTAGGAATCACAAATGAACATTGTCAAATGATATTCTCGCGGGAATGCTCGAAAACCTTAGCGCCAAACTCTGGCGACTGCTACCGGCGCGGCTCCGGCGCTGGACTATGCGCGCCACGCACACGCGATTCACCGTCACAGCCGGGGCGATCGTATTCAACGATTCGGGCCACGTGTTGTTGTTGAAACATCGTTTTCGCGCAGGCAGCGGGTGGGGCTTGCCCGGCGGGTTTCTCGAAGCCGGCGAACAACCGCTCGACGCACTGCGTCGCGAATTGCGCGAGGAGATCGGAATGGAGATCAAAGACGTAGAAGTGTTCGCGGCGCGATCATTTCGCAAACCACGACAAGTCGAAGTGCTGTTTCGTTGTCGCGCCAACGGATCGCCACAGCCGCAAGACATGGAGATCGAACGCGCTGAGTGGTTTTCTGTAAAGTCGCTTCCACAAGGTTTGCCTAAAGATCAAAAACTTTTCATCGAACGCGCCGTTGCCGATGGAGCAAAAGGGCGTGATTGATGTATGCTCTGCCCGCTGTAGCGGGCAGGTACTTCGTGCTTTGTTCTTTGTACTTGGTTCGCAAATCGGGTTCTAAACAAAGTACTAAGCACCAAGCACAAATCAGGAGAACCAAATGGTCCAGCTGATTCCTTCCCAAGATTCGGTAATGCAGATTTTGAAAAAGACCGGAGCGTTTCGTGAGGGCCACTTTATTTATCCAAACGGAAAGCATTCACCTCACTACTTTCAAATGCCTCTGGCGTTTCGCTTCTACGACACGGCCCGCGTGCTTGCGGTGGCGTTGAGCCGGAAGTTCCGGCTCGAAAAGGACATCTCCAGTCAACTGCCGAAGATCTCCGTTATCAGTCCGAGCTCGGGCGGAATTCCAGTCGCTTTTGGGGTGCGCGACGCGCTCAACGCGGAACAGATCTACTGGGCTGAGCAGGAACAGGGTCAACGCATGTTTCGGCAGTACGTGAATCAGGGCGAAGTGAACCCGTGCATCATCGTCGACGACATCATCCGCAGCGGCAAAGCGATCGAAGAGACAGTGACGTTGGTTAAGTCACTTGGGGCGCGAATCATTGGCTGCGGCGCGATCGTTCGATTCGAGTCCGCGCCGACGGAGATCGAGGGCGTGGAGATCAAGTCTCTCGTCAATTACGACGTGAAAATCTACGACAAAGCTGACGATTGTGTGGAGTGTAAGGACGCGGTAGCGGCGGAGACGGTTCGATTCTGAAGAACGGTTTCATTTGTCATTGGTCATTTGACATTTCTCATTTGTCATTTAGTGTTTGACGCTAAGGAGCACGTGCGTGCCAGCACGGGCTTCTTAGCAAAGAACCGTCAAATGACAAATGAGAAATGTCAAATGACCAATGACAAATGACTAGATCTCATGACGGTTCGACAGCGCCTTGTCCATCGTCACTTCATCAACGTACTCGAGGTCGCTTCCCACCGGCATCCCCATCGCGATCCGCGTCACGCGTATGCCCAACGGTTTTAGTAAGCGACTGATGTAGTTTGCCGTCGCTTCACCTTCCGTCGTCGGGTTCGTGGCGAGTATCACTTCCGTCACCGCCACTCCTTCATTGTTTTCCGGTTTCAACCGCGGCAACAGGTTCTCGAGGTGCAACTCGCTTGGACCAATGTGACGAATCGGCGAGAGGCTGCCATGCAGCACGTGATAGACGCCCTTGAAGCTGCGCGTCTTTTCAACCGCCACGAGACTGTGCGGCTCTTCGACGACGCAGATAACCGAATGATCTCGCGTCGGCGACGAACAAAACCGGCACGGATCGACTTCCGTGAGATTGTTGCAGATCGAACAAAGAACAATCCGCTGTTTGACTTCTCTGATCGCAGCAATGAGCCGCTCGAGATCGGGTTCCGGCGTGCGCATCAGGTAAAACGCGAGACGCTGCGCAGACTTCTGCCCGATGCTGGGCAGTCGTTTTAGTTCGTCGATAAGTTTAGTTACGGGTTCGGCGTACTCTAACATTTCTGGTTTGTACTTTGTGCTTAGTACTTTGTCAGTGGTCAGTTGTCCGTTGTCAGTAGTCAGCTTGTGGGTTTTTAACTACTGACCACGGACAACTGACGACTGACGAAGAGCTAAGCTCACGAGGTGGGGATAGTAACGGAGGTTTTAACCCAACAGGCCACCTAGTCCCGGCGGTAGCATTCCGCCAAGTTTCCCTTTCATCGCTTCCTGCACTTTGCGGTTGGCTTCGTTCGTCGCAGCCACGATCATGTCCTGAAGCATCTCGACGTCGCCGTCCTTCACGGCTTCCGGATCGATCTTCAGCGAAGTAATTTCATGAGAGCCTTTCATCTGTACGGTGACCACGCCACCGCCCGCTGAAGCTTCGACGCGCATTTCTTCCATCTCCTTTTGCATCTTCTCCTGCATGACCTGCGCCTGCTTCATCATTTGTTGAATATTCAAACCGCCTGGAAATTTCATTGCGTGACACCTCTTCGAAAAATTGGCCGCTAAGCTATGGGTCTAATCGTATCCGTCAACACAGCCGGAATGCAATACAATGACCCGCCGATGAGCAAACCAATTACCGATCAACCGCTACAAGCGCGCATCAACCTCTATTACGACCTCCAGCCCGCTTCAAATTCTCCCGCGCCGCTGTTGATTGCGCTGCACGGTTACGGCGCGTTTAAAGAACAGATGATGCGCGAGGCGCAACAGATCGCACCTGACGGGTTTGCCATTGCGTCGTTGCAGGGTTTTCACCAGCACATGAAAGAACCACGGCAACCGGGTGGTCCACCGCGTTACGGGTTTGGGTGGTTAACCAGCTATCGCAGCGAGGAGTCAGTCTCGGTCCATCACCAGGCGGTGCTCGATTTGATCGATCGACTCGCGGGCGAAGGCATGGCGGATGCGTCGCGCGTGTTCCTGTTGGGCTTCTCACAATCGTGCGCGTTGAACTACCGGTTTGCGTTCACTTATCCGGAGCGTTTGCGGGGAGTCGTGGGGATCTGCGGCGGTATTCCGGGTGATTGGGAGACGAGTACGGTCTATCGCCAGGCGTCGATCGACGTGTTTCACCTCGCAGGGACGGAGGATGAGTTCTACCCGCCGTCGCGCGTCGCAGATTATGAAAAACAATTGGGAACGCGGGCGCGGTCGGTGGCGTCTAAGAGTTACCGCGCGGGGCACGAGATCGTGCCCGAGATGCGCAGCGACGTGAAGCAGTGGTTGGCCCGACATGCAGATCTACAACCTTCTTAAACTCGAACTCGCATTAATTTTCGTGATTACGCTCGTGGCGTCGAGCGGATGCGAAACGCGATATGAAGTACAAACGTTGAACCAGGGACCGGCTGTACCTCAGAGTCCCAGGATCAAACCGCTTCCTGACAACGCTTCTCCGCTACTCAAACAAATGATCGAGGGCGCAATCGCGCAGGCTGGTGTGACGACTGGTTACGATCCGGCGTATGTCGCGCTCGATTATCCGAACGGTGACGTACCCGAAAAGACCGGTGTCTGTTCCGACGTCGTGGTGCGGGCGTTTCGCAAGGCCGGAGTCGATTTGCAAAAAGAAGTTCACGAAGATATGAAGACGGCGCGCAACGAGTATCCGACGAAGTGGGGTGCGAATGCTCCAGACAGGAACATCGATCACCGCCGTGTACTGAACCTGATGAAATACCTCGAGCGCCGCGGCAAATCGTTGTCGATCAGCAACGCCGCCGCTGATTATCAGCCAGGCGATGTCGTCGCGTGGGAGTTGAGTAACGGCATCGATCACATCGGCATCGTCACAAACATGGTTTCCGACTCCGACGATCGGTTTCTGATTGTTCACAACATCGGCGCCGGCACACGCATCGAAGACGTCGTCTTCGCCTGGACCATCAAAGGTCATTACCGCTTCTTTTAGTCCCTCGCCGAAATCCTTGGCGCGTCACTCACAAGCGTGATATACAAGCGCGCGCTTTGACCTCTCCAAACGTTTCCGAACTCAGAGCGCGACGTAGAGGCGCGCAGCGGCGTCCTGAAGAAAGAGCTTGGTCTTTTTGATCTCGTTCTTTCGCAGGTCGTTTTTGTGGTCGGCACTTTCTGGGTAGGTTGGGCCGCGAGGTTAGGTAACGAGCAAAACGTTTTCTGGATCCTGGCCATCGTCACGTTCTACCTGCCTCTTGCCGCTGTCGTAATCTTCCTTATCCGGCTCATGCCACTGGAGGGCGGTCTTTATCAATGGACCAAACTCGCCTTCAACGAATTCGTCGCATTCATGGTGGGTTGGAACCTGTGGGTCTTTGCCATCTCGATTCTCGCCGGCATCGGATTGGTTGTTACAACCAATATCTCCTACTCGATTGGACCATCAGCCGTCTGGATGAAAGATCACAGAACGATGATCATACGATCAGTCTTGTTCTGGTGATCGGCATGGTCGTGGCAGCAATGCGCGGTCTGGCTCTCGGCAAGTGGATTCACAACGTCGGCGCCATCGTGCACCTTATGACGTTCGGCATTCTGATTTTGCTTCCACTCATCGCGTACTCGGCTGCAACGGGAACAGAATACCGGCCTTTTGCTATACAGTTTCCGACCTTCTCTGAGTACAACATCAACGTCGCCAGCAAGCTCGCGCTCGGCGCTCTCACAGGCTTCGAATACATCGCGATCCTCGCCGGCGAAACTCGTTCACCAGCGCGAAACATCGGCCGCTCGGTAGTAATCGCGTCGCCGATCATTGCCATCATGTTCATTCTTGGCACCAGCTCCGTGCTCGCATTTGTGGGGCGCGATGAAGCCGATGTGATTGGACCAATCCCGCAAGTGCTTTCGATCGGATTTCGCTCGCTTGGCTGGGTAGGAACAATCGGGTCGATCGCAATTCTCGGTATCACCGTCAGATCGATCGCCCTGATGAGTATTTACTTTGCGGGAAACACGCGTCTGCCGATGGTTGCGGGCTGGGACCGCTTATTGCCCGCATGGTTTAGTCGACTGCATCCGAAGTACAAGACGCCCGTCAACTCGATTCTATTCGTAGGGCTAGTGACGGTGGTGCTCGCCGTGCTTAGTTTGGCGGGTGTCCAGGCACATGAAGCGTTTCAACTGATCGACAATGCAGGTGGCGTATTTTACGCTTTGACGTACCTGGTGCTGTTCGCGATACCGTTGTTTGGCATGAAGGCGCTTGGCGTCAAATCGCCGTGGTGGCTGAAGATCGCGTGTGCGTCGGGATTCATTGTCACTTTGATTTATATTCGTTTCGCAATCGTTCCGATTACTGAAGTCGGAAGTCTCCTATCGTTTGCACTGAAGATCGCCGGTACAGTGCTGATCGCAAACGCGATCGGCATTACGATCTATGTCCTCGGAAAAAGAAAGTAAGACACTCGCAGTAATTAACTGTTCGCAGCTCGTGACGCTCGCCGGACCAGCGCGCCCGCGTGTCGGTCCGGAGATGCGCGAGCTTGGGATCATTGACCGCGGCGCGCTCCTCGTTCGCGACGGGTTAATTGAAAAAGTCGGCACAACATCACAAATCGAAGCCTCAATCGACGGCGATACTAAAGTTGTCGATGCGTCCGGGAATTGTGTGTTGCCGGGGTTCGTCGACGCGCACACGCATCCGGTCTTCGGCGGTACGCGTGTGGACGAATTTGAAGAACGCGCTAAGGGCGCGACTTACGAGGAGATCGCAGCACGTGGTGGCGGCATTCAATCAACTGTTGACCGCAACCCGAGCCCTGCATCGGCGACATGTTGGCGCATGAGTCATGGACCTACACTGATTGGTTTCTGCGCATGGGTACGACGACTATCGAAGCGAAGTCGGGTTATGGACTGTCGCTCGAAGACGAACTCAAGATCCTGCGTGTCATCAAGCAACTTGGTGAGGAAACCCCTTTACGTTACGTACCAACCTTTCTCGGGGCACACAGCGTTCCTCCAGAATACCGTTCGCGACGGGATGAGTATGTTTCGTTGATTATCGACGAGATGCTGCCCGCAGTCGCCAATCAGAAGCTCGCCGAATTTTGCGACGTGTTTTGCGAGCAGAACGTGTTCACGACTGATGAGTCGTGGAAGATACTTTCCGCTGCGCGTTGTCACGGACTCGGATTGCGCATGCACGCGGACCAGCTTTCGCTCTCGGGCGGCGCAAGACTCGCGGCTGAGTTAGGAACGGTCACGGCCGATCATCTCGAACACACCGACGCCGAGGGCATCGCCGCGCTGAAGTCCGCGGGCGTACAGCCCGTGCTGCTTCCAGGATCTGTTTACGCGTTGGGTTCGTCACGTTATCCCGCCGCCCGCGAAATGATCGATGCCGGTTTGGCTGTCATCCTCGCAACCGATTTCAATCCCGGTTCGTCACCGACGCCTTCAATGACGATGATTCTCTCGCTCGCAGCGACGCACATGAAGATGACGCCGGCTGAGTCGATCACCGCATCGACGATCAATGCTGCTTACAGTTTGAATCGCGGCGCACAACTCGGTTCACTCGAGCCGGGAAAGATCGCGGATTTTGTCATTCACGACTGCGACGATTATCGCGAGCTCGCATACTTCTTCGGCATGGAACACGCGCGGCAAGTCTATGCTGCCGGTAAGCTTTGTTTTGATTCGAAAAAGCGGTTGACGATCACTCAGTTGTACTTTATGATTTGATCGCAACACTGGAAAGGAGGTGATTCAAAAATTTATGAGTTCTTATCACAGTGAGGTGGCTGCGGCCTGACCTCTGAACCAGCTAACTCGTTAGGATTCTGGTTCGGTCGTCTTACTGCATAGTGCTCTTCCTTTCTGGAAGCGGCACACAGTCAGCCTCAGGCCAATCCCAACAGTTCACCGAAGCCGTCCACGGTTTTACATCGTGGACGGCTTTTTTATTGTTCTCGAAGGTTCAGTTTGCCGGTGTTGGCGAAGGAGACGGGGAAGCTTTTGGCGTTGGCGTTGGGGAGGCAGCCGGCTCTGTTGCTCCGAGGCAGGAATACGTGACGGATCGGGCGAATCGGGCGACGAGTGTAGGTGGATCGCTTTCCAGGCAGTGCCGACACGTTTGAAGACGAGCGTCATCCGCCCCGTAACGGTTTCCGGGGTGCCTTTGTAGATTTGCGTCTGCGTCCACTGGCACGTCACGATCGCGCCGTCTCGTCCCAGCATGTGGACTGCTTTGTCTCGTACGACCAGCTTCGCATCTTTGATCTGCGGGTACGAGCTTTCGCGGTTCTTCTTAACCTGCTCCCAGCCCTTGGTGACTGTTCCGTTGTAGTTGAAGAGATTGAGCTGCGGATTGTTCCAGTAAACACTCATTACCTCGTTCACGTTTGCGTGCTCGATCCCGGCGACCAGCTTGTCGAACGCCGCCAACACCGCTTGTGCGTCTGATTGAGCGTTAACCAAAGACGGAACACAGATCAGAATCAACGTTAGAAAAATCCGTGTTTTCATAAGTCTCCTTATTGAAACGGAATACCACTTCTCAGGCGTTGCACGGAGGCATCGCGGCCGAGTACGTCGAAGATGTCAAACATCGATGGACCGACAGCCTGTCCAGTCAACATCGTGCGCGCGCCGTTGATAAGCAAACCCGCTTTCACACCGGCTTCATCCGCAAAAGCTCGCAACGCCGCTTCCGCGGTCTCGACGTTGAACGGTTCGACGGTCTCGAGCTTGTCAGCCAGACCCGACAGCAATTCACGCAGTCGCGGCTCCTTGCGCAAATTCTTGTTTACCGCCGACTCATCAAAATCGAAGTCATCGGAAAAATACGCGCGGCCCTGCTCGGAAAAGTCTTTGAGCGTGAAGTAGCGCTGGCGAATGAGATCGAGCGTCTTTAACAACCAATCACGATCGTCGTCTTCATACTCTTCGCGCCACAATTTATTCGCCCGCAACTCCGCTTTCACCATCGGCAACAACTCGTCGAGCGGCATCGTGCGGATGTATTCGGAGTTCATCCACAGCGCTTTGTCGTCAGTCCAGCGCCGGGGATCGTTATCGTGGAAGTTGAAGATTGCGTTTGCGCGCCCGATGCCTTCGAGTGAAAACGCCTCGACCAACTCTTCCCTGGTGAGTAGTTCTTTGCCCTCCGGCGGAGACCATCCGAGAAGCGCGAGAAAATTGCGAAACGCTGCCGGCACGAAACCACGATCGCGATAAGTTGTGAGCGAAACTACTTCGCCGTGCTTTCGTTTCGAGAGCTTGCCTTTGTTTGGCGCGAGGATCAGCGGCAGGTGCGCAAACCGCGGTACCTCCGCGCCAAGTGCCTCGTAAAGCAGGATCTGCTTGTGCGTGTTCGTGAGATGGTCCTGTCCGCGGATGACGTGCGTGATGCCCATCTCGATGTCGTCGATTACGACCGAAAGGTTGTAAAGCGGATGACCGTCTGAACGCAGCAACACGAGATCTTCGATTTCGGAATGGCTGCGCTCCTGTGGTCCAAAAACGACGTCCTCAAACTTCGTCTGGCCTTCGACCGGCACTTTCAAACGCACCGCGAACGGTTCGCCCGCAGCCGCGCGTCGATCTGATTCTTCTTTTGCGAGATCGCGATACGGATTGCTCCGCTGATCCACGCCTTCCACCGACTGGGCGCGAGCGCGTTCCTTGACGTCCTGCTTCACCTGGTTGTCGTCGCGCTGTTCTTTCGGGGTGAAGTCTCGATAAGCCTTGCCTTCTTCGAGCAGACGGTTCGCAGCGGCGCGATGTTGCGGCGCGTTGTTCGACTGGAAGACGAGATCTTCGTCGTAGTCGAGACCGAGCCACTCGAGTCCGTCGATGATCGAGCGGGTCGACTCGTCGGTCGAGCGTTGCAGATCAGTGTCTTCGATACGCAGCAGAAACTTACCGCCGGATTTGCGAGCGAAGAGCCAGTTGAAGAGAGCGGAACGGGCGGCGCCGATGTGCAGGTAACCCGTGGGCGATGGTGCGAAGCGTACGCGAACTGTCATGACAATAAAAAAGTAGTCAGTAGCTGGGGGCTACCGACTACTGACCAAAATCTGGCGGAGATGACAGGATTCGAACCTGTGAAGGGCTTTTGACCCTTAACGGTTTAGCAAACCGCCGCCTTCAGCCACTCGGCCACATCTCCGTGCCTAATCAGGCGAAGTCCAATTCTAGTCGGGAGTCGCGGATTGTCAAGGAATGCTTGCCAACCACTGGCGCACCTCGCGCAGGATCTTCGAGGCACACGGATTTGAAGGATTCATCAGCCGATAATAAATCCACTTGCCGTCCCGTCGCGTGGTAACCAATCCGGCGCGCCGCAGATAAGCAAGATGGCGCGACACTTTTGGCTGGCTTGTTTTCAATCTCTCGACGCACGAGCAAACGCAAACTTCCTCATCTCCCAGGAGGTGAATCAGCCGCAGTCGCGTCGGGTCGGCGAGGGCCTTGAAGAGTAGTTCGATGTTGAATTCCTGGTCGCCCATTGAAACACCTGAATCCGCGCCTCGCCACGTGTCGTACTAAACGATGAGGGCCGGAGACGAGTTCCTGAGGCAAACTTTTCAGTTGACAACTTGTCTTCGACAGAGTACTTTGCATCACCAAGCGCGTGAGCGTTATGAAAGTGAAAAAGGGCTTGCGTAGCAAAAATCTTCGATTGGAGTACAATGCGCCCACAATGAGTCTTCTCGAGAGTATTCACTCGCCCGCTGACCTGCGCGCGCTACCAGTTGAACAACTTAGGACCGTTTCCGACGAGATTCGCAATTACATTCTCGAAACCATGTCTCGCGTTGGCGGCCACACCGGAGCGTCACTCGGCGCAGTCGAGCTGGCTGTCGCGCTGCACTACGCCTTCGACACGCCCCACGACCGTCTCGTCTGGGACGTGGGCCACCAGGCTTACGCGCACAAGATCCTGACCGGACGCCGCGAGCAGTTGCCGACGATCAAACAGTACGGCGGCATCAGCGGTTTTCTGCGACGTGACGAATCACAGTACGACACGTTTGGCGCGGGTCACGCTTCGACTTCTCTTTCAGCAGCGCTCGGCATGGCCATCGCGCGCGATCGCAAAGGTGAAGACCATCACGTCGTCGCGCTGATCGGCGACGCATCGCTCGCCGGCGGCATGGCCATGGAAGCCATAAACCAGGCGGGCCATTTGAAGAGCCGTCTCATTGTCGTTTTGAACGATAACGAGATGTCGATCGCGCCTGCGGTCGGCGCGTTGACCGGTTACCTGAATCGCATCCGCGGCGCGCACGGTTACCATAGATTCAAAGACGAAGTTGAAGAGAAACTTCTTGCTATTCCTTCCGTGGGCGAGCGTTTGCATCATGCGGCGAAAACGATGAAGGACATGCTTGCCGCGGTGGTCCTGCCGGGAGCGCTCGTTAGCGAACTCGGTTTCAAATACATCGGTTACGTCGACGGTCACAACCCGCGCGCACTCGTCGCGGCGCTCAACGAAGCGAAGCAGATCAAAGATGGTCCAGTGATCGTTCACGCGTTGACGATGAAAGGAAAAGGATTCCCGCAGGTTGAGCCTGATTACTACCGCTGGCACGCCACCGGGCCTTTCGACCTCAAAACCGGTGCGCCAGTGAAGAGTTCTGCGAAAGCTCCGACCTACACGAAGGTTTTTGGCGACACGCTGGCCCATTTGATGGGAAAAGATCCGAAGGTCGTCGCGTTGACGGCTGCGATGCCTGATGGCACAGGTATATGCACGCCGCTCGAGAAGTTTCCCGAACGTTCTTTTGACGTTGGTATCGCAGAACAACACTGCGTCACTTTTGCGGCGGGCATGTCGTGTGAAGGTCTGACACCTGTTTGCGCGATCTATTCGACGTTCCTGCAACGCGGATTCGATCAGTTGGTCCATGACGTCTGCATTCAGGACCTGAATGTAAAATTCTGTCTCGATCGTGGCGGCATCGCCGGTGGTGACGGACAAACGCATCACGGGCTGCTCGACATCGCTTACATGCGGGCCGTGCCGAACATCGTCGTGATGGCGCCGAAAGACGAAGGCGAGATGCGCGACATGCTCTACACGATGATCGAGCACACTGGTCCTGCTGCGATGCGTTATCCGCGTGGGAACGGAGTCGGCGCAGACATTACGCGCGAGCCTGAGCTGCTGGAGATTGGCAAGGGTGAGATTTTGCGGGACGGCGGAGAGGTTGCGATCGTTGCGTATGGCGCGATGGTCCATCCGTCACTTGCGGCGGCGGAACAGTTGGCGAAAGAACGGATCGAAACCACTGTCGTCAATGCCCGGTTTGTGAAACCGCTCGATGCGCCGCTGCTGCTCGCACTGGCTCGAACCAAGCGGCTGATAGTTACCGTCGAAGAAGCTTATCTCGCCGGTGGTTTTGGCTCGGCGGTGCTGGAGCTACTGGAAGAAAACGGACTTCAGGACAAAGTGCGCGTCGTTCGCATGGGTGTTCCGGACCGGCTGATCACTCATGGCGATGCAAAGTTGCTGCTCGCGAAGTACGGACTCGACGCGGATGGAATTTATAGTCGCGTAAAAGACAGCATTGAGGTTCTGGACGACCGCCGCACCAAATCTCGACGTGTGGACGTAAAGGCTTAAGAGTTCCCGCAAAGGCGCAAAGACGCAAAGCCAGCCAGACGACAGGTTTAATTCTGTTTTCGCTTTGCGTCTTTGCGCCTTTGCGGGAAACCACTTGTTTCATAACACAACGCGTCGTTTTCGTGCACCAAATCGTTTGTTTCTGTCTCTCCTCTGACCGGCCTTAGCGCCGTTTCCTGCGAAAAACCTGTGTAACAGAAGCAGTTAGTGCGTGGCCTTGTGATTGCAACGACTCAAAGGTACTCCCGGCCAGGTTTTAAAAATCTGATGCAGTAGAACGATGAAGGAAGAATTATTCGATAATCCAGTTGAACTTCGCACGTCTCTGCCCTCGCCTCATTTCAATGATCGGCGCGTAGTGCAGCGGGCGCAGCCCGTCGTGCCGTTGGGTGAGATCCAGACAAAGGTGAAACTCCGGAGATTGTGGTTTCTTAGCGGCGCGTTTGCGATTGCGATGATGCTCGGCGCCGCATCGGCGCTGGTAGCAGTGCGCGTTAAACGTATCGCAGCCAACACTGAAATCCCGCAAATCGCCGAACCGCAACCGGAAACGACCGCAACCGCGGCAGCACAGTTGCCGGCCATAGAGGAAACGGCAATCGTCGATTCTGACGTCGATTCTGGTGGGCAAATCGCTGATTCCACGACAGTCGAAGTCGAGGAAGCGCCAGTGCATCGACCGGCTCCAAAGCGACAGGAACCGCTGGCTCAACGTCCGCGAATCGTCAATTCGCATCGCGATCGCAACGGAGTGCAGCCTAGCGAAGAGGAACAACTCGAACAAATTCGCGAAGCAGTGTTGTACGAACAGTGGCAGGAACGACGAGCGCGTCGCGCCGCCCGGCGTGAACGTCGCAATCGCATTTACGACCGCGATCTCTCAAATCTGGATGAAATCTTCGAAGGCCCGCGGCGACGTTCTGAGCGCCCGTATTGATCCGTGTTAAATATTATTGACGGATCGCAACTCGGATGGCATCATCTCGCCAAGTCCGTTTGCTCCTCACTTATTTAACCCCGACGCATTTAATAACGGTCAGATTCGCGCTTCGGCGGCGCGAGGAAAACGGTGAACCATCATGACTAGACAGATGTTTCGTGAACGGGAGTGTATTCATAGAGACGAGGGGGCCGAGGGTGATTTTTATAATGGCGTATTTTACATTCAGGCATTGCAACGACTCCCCGTCGATCAAGCCGTTAAAGTGGCGGGCAAAGTTAGTTCATTCTTTTGGGCAGATGCGCCTCACATCATCGTGTGGCTTTGCGACGTGTGCGCCGGCGAGTTGCGGCTAACCGATACGCCGCGCGCCGTCGTTTCGTCAGCCGCTCGTCGGGCGTAAGGAACCCTTAAGAACCTTGGCTTAGTTCCATCCTGTTAGCGTGGGCGTTATGGTGTAATGTCCGTAACGTGAAGCGCGAACGCATAGACAAACTGATAGTCGAACGAGGCTTAGCCGAATCGCGCACGAAGGCGCAGGCGCTGGTCATGGCTGGAGTTGTCCTCGTCAACGAACAGCAGGTCCAAAAACCTTCAGATCAATTCGCGATCGACGCGCGGATTCGCGTGAAGCACGCTGACGATCCGGCGTCGCGGTATGTCGGGCGCGGCGGTTTGAAACTCCAGGCGGCTTTGCGAGAGTTTCAACTGAACGTGGAGGGCGCTGTGTGTCTCGACGTCGGCGCTTCTACCGGCGGATTCACCGACTGCCTGCTGCAAAACGGCGCACAGCGAGTGTTTGCGATCGACGTGGGCCATAACCAGATCGACTGGAGGCTGCGAAACGATCCGCGCGTCGAAGTCCGGGAAGGTGTAAACGCAAGATACGTGCGACCTGAAGACTTTCCGGTCAGGTTCGATCTCGCAGTTATTGATGTCTCCTTTATTTCGGCAACGAAGGTGCTGCCTGCGATCGTTCCATTAATCCGCGAGGGCGGTTCGATCGTCACACTAATCAAACCTCAGTTTGAAGTGGGCCGTGGAGAGGTTGGCGGCGGCGGCATCGTGCGCGACGCAGCTAAACGCGCGCACGCCGTCGAAACAGTGAACAATGCGGCCGTCGAATTAGGCCTTCAAGTAGCAGCCGTGATCGAGTCGCCAATCCAAGGCGCGGAAGGTAACGTCGAATTCCTGGCCTGGTATAGGCTGGTTTAGAGTTGAGCAATATTTCTCCCGCAAAGGCGCAAAGACGCAAAGGAACCCGTTTTAAAAACGCGAAGCGCTTTGCGCCTTGGCGCCTTTGCGCGAGACATCTCCTTGAACTCTAAACGGTAGCCTCGTATCATCCCGGCCCAAGCACTCAACATGTCGCCAATCAAGCGCATAGGAATCGTTCTGAAGCCGAACCAACCGGACGCGTTAAAGACCGTCTGTGAGCTGGTTTCGTGGCTCGACGACCGTGGAATCGCCCTCGTCGGCACGCCCGAGATCGAGCGCGATCGAATCCAGCTTGAAACTGGTTGCGCTGTCGAACAGGTCCCGCGCGAGGAGTTGGCGGCTAATGTTGATCAGATCCTCGTCCTCGGCGGCGACGGTACGATGATCGCCACCGCACGCATGCTCGGCGATCGCGAAGTGCCCGTGCTCGGCGTCAACTATGGCGGACTCGGATATCTCGCCGAGTTTCGCATCGAAGAGCTTTACCAGGCACTGGAAGCGATCCTTTCCGGCAATTTCCGTCTCGACAAACGCGTCATGCTCGACGTCGAACTTCGGCGCGGCGACGAGCTGATCACGCACAGCCGCGTGCTCAACGATGTGGTCATAAACAAGTCAGCACTCGCCCGCATCATCGAAATCGAAGCTTATCTCAACCAGCGTTTTGTAAACGCGTTTCGCGCTGACGGCTTAATCATCTCGACGCCAACCGGTTCGACGGCCTATAACCTTTCCGCGGGTGGACCAGTGATTTTTCCCTCGATGAACGCGGTTGTAATCACGCCGATCTGTCCGTTCACACTCTCGAATCGTCCGATCGTCGTGCCCGACGACGCCACGATCGAACTGCTGTTGAAAACCGATCAGGAAGAGGTGACGTTGACGCTCGACGGGCAAGTCGGTGTTTCGTTGAAGTTCGAAGACCGCGCAGTGATTCGCAAGAGCAGTGTGGCGTTTAATCTGGTGCAGCCCAGCAACAGAAACTACTTCGACGTTTTGCGTGACAAGCTCCGTTGGGGCCGGTAGCACAAGAGGCACAAAACAAAGACGCAAAAAGGCACAAGGAAGGCGAACACCAATACCATGCCTGAAGAAAAAGACAACCGACGCCACGGCGCCGATCGAGTACAGCGCGACGCTTTCGAACGTGAGGTCGCCACCGATCTCGACGATGAGACTCCTGACAAACCACGCGGGCTCGCTCTTCACACGAAGATCCTGATCGGACTGCTCATCGGGGTGATCGCAGGCGTAACGGTGAATCGCTTGTTCGGCGGCGACCACGCCCGTGTCGCCTGGACCATCGACAACATCACCAATCCGGTGGGCCAACTGTTTCTGCGCCTGTTGTTAATGATCGTCGTACCGCTGGTCTTCTCATCACTCGTAGTCGGCGTGGCAGGCATCGGCGACATTCGCAAACTCGGACGCGTTGGTCTCAAATCGTTTGGTTACTGCCTCGTGATCTCAGCGATCTCAGTGGCGATCGGCATCACGCTAGCCAACACGATCCGGCCCGGCAATCGTATCGATCCGGCCACCGCGACTGCGCTGCAACAGCGTTACGCCAGCGATGCCACGACTCGCGTTCAAGATGCGACAAAACCTGGCGCCGCCACGACTCCGTTGATGTCCGTCGTCGAAACGCTCGTGCCGAAGAACCCGTTCTTCGCGGTCGCGAATAAAGAAGACGCGAACATGCTGCACCTGATGTTCTTCGGGTTGGTAATCGGAATTGCGATCACACTCCTGCCGGTTACTGTCACAGCACCGGTGTTGCGCGTGCTTGAAGGTCTTTACGAGATCACCGCAAAGATCATCGAGATCATCATGAAGTTCGCGCCTTTTGCGGTGGCCTGTCTGTTGTTCAACACAACGGCGCGCTTCGGCCTCGACCTTTTGGCAGCGCTCGGCTGGTTCGTCGTGACTGTGCTGCTCGGTCTGTCGCTGCACATGTTCGGCGTTTACTCACTTTCCGTTTACTTCCTCTCGCGCATCTCGCCGCTCGAGTTTTTCCGTCGCGTAAAGACCGTGATCCTTACGGCTTTTTCGACCTCGTCGTCGAACGCGACGTTGCCGACGGCGTTGCGCGTTTCCGAGCAGAACCTCGGCGTGCCGCAGCACATCAATAGTTTCGTCTTGACGGTCGGCGCGACCGCGAATCAGAACGGAACCGCTCTCTACGAAGGCGTGACAGTGCTGTTCCTGGCCCAACTGGCCGGCGTTGACTTAACGTTGGGCCAACAGTTGATGGTGGTCTATCTCGCGATAATCGGCGGCATCGGCACGGCCGGCATTCCTTCGGGTTCGATTCCCTTCATCATCGGCGTGCTGGTTACAGTCGGAATAAATCCGGCGTTGATCGCGATCATCCTCGGCGTTGATCGAATTCTCGACATGTGCCGCACGACGCTCAACGTCACCGGCGACATGACCGCCGCCACTTACGTGGCCCGTTCCGAAGGTTATGAACTTTTGAGGCCACACGAACCGGCGATTGTTCACGCCGGTGTCCCTGTGGCAAATCGCGGAATGGATTAAACCTTTTAGTAACAGCGACGTTACAATCTCCGCACAGGCGGCGAGTTAGACTCACTCAATTTTCAGTAGATGAGGCACGCTGACAATGGTCTTTCCGCTTTACGACGACAACACCGGCAGAACAACGATTCCCGTGGGTTAACTACGCGTTCATTGCGCTCAATATTCTCGTCTTCGTCTTACTTCAACGCCTCGGGACCGACACTGATTTCACGTACTCGTTTTCAACTGTGCCCGGCGAAATCATGTCCGGGAGCGACATTCAAACCGAGCCTCGAATTCTAGAGACTCAGACCGGCCAAGCAGCTCCAGATTCCGGGTTTGGGGTACACGCCGTTTGTTTACCTCACCTTAATCACGTCGATGTTTATGCACGGCGGCATCGCACACATAGCTGGAAACATGCTCTTCCTCTGGATCTTCGGCGACAATATCGAGGACCGATTGGGCCATGTGCGCTACTTAATCTTCTATTTGGTGTGCGGTGTGATCGCCTCGTTGGCCCACGTGTTCACCACCGCGGCCTTCGCCGGACAACAGCAGGACATGCTCATTCCGAGCCTCGGTGCATCGGGAGCGATTTCAGGAGTGTTGGGAGGTTACCTCCTGCTCCATCCCGCACGCCGCGTCACAGTGATTCTCTTCCGCTTCCTGACCGACGTTCCCGCCTGGGTGGCGATCGGGATTTGGTTCGCGTTCCAGTTGATCAGCGGACTCGGGATATTAGGCGAAGGTTCGCAACAAGGCGGTGTCGCGTACGCTGCGCACATCGGCGGGTTCATCGCGGGCCTCGTGTTGATTAAGTTCTTCGATAGAGGACATGGACGAGCACAGATTTAACAGTAAATCAGATGTCTTGATATTCAATCAACGCCGCGCGCGGAGATGAGCCTGTTTCCGCTGGACACGTTCGCCTACGAGTTTCCCGGTCGCGAAATCAAGATCAATTTCGAGATTCCCGAGTTCACAGCGATCTGTCCGTTCTCTGATTTTCCCGACTTCGCCACCATCCGGCTCGAATACGTTCCGAACGAACGCTGCATCGAACTGAAGAGTTTGAAGCTCTACATCAACTCGTTCCGCAACGTGAAGATCTTTCACGAGCACGTCATCAACATCATTCTCGAAGACTTTGTCGCCGCCTGCGATCCGTTGAGCGTGGAGATCGAAGGTGATTTTCACGTGCGTGGAAATATCAAGACCGTCGTGAGGGCCAACTATCAAAAGGCTTGAGCTTGACGAAAGCACTCCCGGGCTGTGGGGCCGCTATCGGAAACTCCCACCTAACGTTGTTGCTATCGGTCTAGTCAGTCTTCTCAACGACGCGTCAAGCGAAATAATCTATCCGCTGCTTCCTATCTTCCTCGCTGCGAGTCTGGGCGCATCCGCAGGCGCGATCGGAATCATTGAAGGACTGGCCGAATCGATTTCGAGTTTGTTGAAACTGTTTGCCGGTCATCTTAGCGATCGACTCGGCAAGCGGAAGTTTTTAGTCGTCGGTGGTTACGCGTTGGCAGCATTGATGCGACCGCTACTGGCGTTTGCCGGTAGCTGGCATCAGGTGCTGGCGATCCGCGTGGGGGATCGCGTCGGCAAGGGAGTCCGCACTGCGCCGCGTGATGCGATGATTGCCGACTCTGTTCGACTCGAACAACGAGGGTTGGCATTTGGGTTTCATCGCGCGATGGACCACAGCGGCGCAGTTGTTGGTCCATTGATTGGCTATTTGCTGGTCATTCTTTTTGCGAGTAACTTTACATGGATTTTTTTGATAGCGGCAATACCGGCTTTCCTTGCGGTGCTCGTGGCCATATTTGTGATGCGCGAGTCGCCGGCGATCCACGCGGATAAAACCAATCCTGTTAAACTTTCGCTGCGTGGGTTCGACCGAAACTTCAAACGTTTCCTGCTCATTCTTGCTCTGTTCACGCTTTCAAACTCGTCGGATGCTTTTCTCATTCTGCGCGCTAACCAGTCCGGAGTTTCACTCGGAATTATTCCCCTGCTGTGGGCGGCACATCATGCGTCGAAGGTGCTTAGCTCGTTGTATGGTGGCGATCTGTCGGATCGTCTCGGACGCAAACGCTTAATCGTTTCCGGTTGGGTGCTGTACGCGGCCGTTTACGCCGGTTTCGCGTTTGTCGACAATGCATTTTCAGTGTGGGCGCTGTTTTTGATCTATGGCATCTACTTCGGACTCGTCGAAGGCGCTGAGAAAGCGCTGGTCGCGGATCTCGTCCGGCCCGAACAACGTGGTACGGCTTATGGACTCTATAATCTCGCGTTCGGCATCACGGTGTTTCCTGCATCGCTATTGATGGGTATCATCTGGGACTGGAAGGGACCGGCAACCGCGTTCATCGTCAGCGCCGTAATGGGCGCGACGGCTGCGATACTCCTGTTAATATTTGTCCAGCAACGTGTTGAAAATGAACTGGCGCCCGCCACGTGAAAAAGTGAACTGAAAGGTTTAGTTGTGTCCTAAGCTGAAGTATTCTCTGCGTACCTCTGTGTCCTCTGCGACTCTGCGGTAAATGATTCGTAGCGTTAACCTAACGCAGAGATACGCAGAGTTCGCAGAGAACACTGAAAGGGTTACTGAATGAGACGAAGAGTGCTAACTCCTCATCCCGGCCTATCAACTGGCATCGGCTACTACCTCAGCGGCATGGAAGAAGTGCGCAGCCAGCTCGTCGCCGCCGTGAAGTCCATTCCCGATGACCTGATCGGCAAACCTCCGTTTCTGGGAGCGCACTCGATCGGCGGCCTCGTGTTGCACATCGGCGAAGCAGAGTGGTTCTGGATGCAGATGGTCGTCGCCGGACATCAACTCACCGAAGAAGACCAGAAAGCCCCGTGCTGGGACATACTCGACGACGTCGAACGCGTTTCACGCGAGGGATTCACCACCGAATTCTGCTTGCAGGAAGCAGCCAAGGTCCGCAACCAAACGCGCGACCTGCTCTTCACATACAACGATAAAGATCTCGAACGGATTATCCACTACGAACGACAGGACAAACCGACGGAGCACAACTTGCGCTGGATCCTTCATCACCTCGTCGATCACGAAGCCCAACACAAAGGTCAGATTTTGATGTTGAAGAGACTCATGGCACTCTAATCCTCATCGATGAACTACCAGGTAATTAAGACTCCGGATGAAGTCCGCAGAAGCATAGAAGCAATCTCCTCACAGCCGGTGGTCGGACTCGACACGGAAACCACTGATCTCGATCCGTTCACGTCGCGGTTGCGTTTGATCCAGCTTGCCACTCCCGATCGCGTGTTCATCTTCGACTTCGACGCGTTTGCGAATGGTGGGGCAGCCGGCGCTGCGAAAGGCGAGGCGCTCGCGCCGCTGCGACGTCTGCTAGAAGCACCACGGCCGATCAAGATCGCGCACAACGCAAAGTTCGACGCGAAATTCATCAAGCACAACCTCGGCATCGACCTCGGTGGACTGTTTGACACTTTGCTTGCGAGTCAACTTGTCGGCGCAGGGGACATCGAAGAGCGTCATGGATTGGAAACTGTCGCCAGTCGCTATCTGAACGAGGCGGTCGACAAGAGCGAGCGGCTTGAGCAACTGGAATTTCGAGCTTTCGGAAGCGCAACTCGAGTACGCCGCGCGCGATGCCGCGGTCCTTTTGCCGTTGCGCGAAAAGTTGATCGAGCGGTTGAAGAGTGAGTCGTTGATCAAGTGCGCGCAACTAGAGTTTGAATGTGTCAACACGGTCGTCGACATCGAGCTGGCCGGGTTTTTCATGCACAAAGATCGCTGGCTCGAACAACTTGGCATTGTCGAGAAGCGAAGGATCGAACTCGCTGAAGAGTTGCAGCAAGTGCTGGCGGAGGAATCATCACAGGGAACACTGTTTGGTGGACCAGAACGCAACGACATCAATCTCGATTCGCACCAGCAGTTGACGCAGGCGCTCAACCGGCTCGGCATTCCCGTGCCTGACTCGACGCGCAACTGGAAGATGCAGCCGCTCGCGCTCGAGTATCCGATCATCGGAACGCTGCTCGAATACCGCACCGTGCAAAAGGCGCTGACGAGTTACGGGCAGAACATGATCGAGTTGATCAATCCCGTGACGAAGCGTTTGCACGCAGATTTCCGGCAGATCGGTGCGCCAACCGGGCGGTTCGCGTGCACGAACCCGAACATTCAGCAGGTGCCGCATGCGGTCGAGTACCGGCGTTGTTTCAGCGGTCATCCGGAAGGACGGAAGTTGATCATCGCCGACTATTCGCAGATCGAGTTGCGCATACTCGCGGAGTTTTCCGGTGATCGAGGGTTTATCGACGCGTTCAACTCCGGCGCCGATCTACATCGAGTCACGGCGTCGCAAGTCTTCAATGCTTCGTTGGACCAGGTGACGAAGGAGCAACGTGACTTTGCGAAACGGTTGAATTTTGGAGTGGTCTACGGCATCGGCGCGCAACGTTTTGCGTTGATGACCGGGTTGACTGTTTCGGATGCGGAGAACGTGTTGCGACGATACTTCACGACGTATCGCGGTCTCGACAACTATCTTCGCGACGCAGCCAGCCGGGCGGTGAGCGATCGGCAGGCGCGGACCGCATCCGGACGTCTCGTGCGTTTCCGTTACGACGAAAACGACCGGCAGCAGATCTCGATGACGCAACGCAACGGCAAGAACACGCCGATCCAGGGCACGAGCGCCGACATCCTCAAGCGCGCGCTCCGTTTGATGAAAGACGAGCTTCGCGATACGAACGCGAAGATCGTTAACATCATTCACGACGAGATCGTCGTGGAAGCGGACGCAGACGAGGCGCAGGAGATCGCTGCGAAGGTCGAACGCGTGATGTGCGCTGCGGGTGAAGAGTATTTAAAGACTGTGCCGGTGAAAGTCGAAACGGAGATCGCTGACGAGTGGGTTAAGTGAGCCACAAAAAGGCACAAAAGGCACAAAGGAAACTGACTGGGGCTAGAGAATTGACTTGGAACTAGAGAATTGACTCGGGCTATAGAGACTCACCCGAGTTCTTTTGTGCCTTTTGTGCCTTTTTGTGGCTCCAGATGAAATAGATCGGTATGCCCGTCGCGACCAACAGATATCCGATGCCGGAAGTAGACGGTGCGAGTATCGCGAGATCGATGATGAACAAGCCCGCCAGTACAAGGTAGATCAGCGGCACAATCGGATAGCCAAACGTTCGGTACGGCCTCTCGATTTCCGGCGCCTTGCGTCGCATGACAATCACCGCGCCCACCATCAACGCATACAAAACCAGATCCGCTGAGACGATATATTCGAGCAGTTGCGTGTAGACATTGCCGAATGTGTAACCGCCGGTCTGCGAATTAACGGTCGCCGTTCGCGGCAGGACCAGCAACGACGCCCAGATTCCCTGCGCGATCAGCGCAACCGCGGGCACGTGTTTCGCGTTAACGCTGTCGACGCGTTTGAAAAAGAGTCCGTCGCGCGCCATCGCGTAGTAAACGCGCGCGCCCGCCAGAATCAGACCGTTATTACAACCAAACGTCGAGATCATGATCGCGATCGCCATCAGTATCGTGCCGCTGGGACCAAGTACTGCTTGCATTACCGCCGTGGCTACACGATTCTGCGGCGCCGTTTGGATTCCGGCGAGCGGCAACGTCACGACGTACGCGAGGTTCGCGAGCAGATAGCACGTCACCACCAAGCCGCAGCCAATCAACAACGCGCGCGGCAGGTTTTTTCCGGGATCCCGGACTTCGCCGGCAGTGAACGTCACGTTGTTCCACGCTGACTGTGCGAAGAGTGGTCCAACCATCGCTCGGCCAAGCAACATCAACAGCGCCAGCACCACCAAACCCTCGGTCGACGGGTCGAACCCAACCTGCGCGGCCGTTGGTTGCCAACCGTTTTCCCACGATTTCCACCACGACGACGTGTACGCCGCACTCGCTCCGTTCCAACCAATGAACAGACCAATCACTATCAAACCCAACAGCGCCGCGGTCTTCGTAACTGTAAATGTGTTTTGAATAACTTTGCCGGTTTGGAGTCCGCGCGTGTTGATGAAAGTGAGAAACAGGATCATCACGACTGCGAGCAGTTGCTGCGTCGACAAACTGACTGCGTAGCCGTTGAACGACAGTCCCCCAAGCGTGAATGGTTTGAGTATCACCAGCGGCGCAATGAGGTATCGCTCGCCTGAGATCCAATCGATGAGAACGCCGGTGAAGTTTGCGAAAGCGACTGCCACCGCCGCGATCGTTCCCGTTTGAATGATTAGAAACAGGCCCCAGCCGAAAAGGAACCCGGTGGCTGGTCCATAGGCTTCTCGCAAAAAGACGTACTGCCCGCCCGCGCGCGGCCACATCGCGGCTAGTTCCGCGCAACAGAGCGCGCCGGTGATAGTCAGCACGCCTGCCAGCGCCCACGCCACCAGCAGCCAGCCCGGCGATCCAACGAGGCGCGACGATTCAGCCGAGGTGATAAAGATGCCCGACCCGATCATCGAGCCCACCACGATCATGGTCGCGTCAAGCAGGCTAAGGCCGCGGATTAACCGTGGGGGATTCGTCGTCACGCACATCGATATATATGATTGCTTGACACTTGTCGATAGGGTTATCTAGTCTTTCGCCCAATTATGAAGGATGAACTGATCAATAAAATTACTAATAAACAGGCCCAGGTGGGTGTTATCGGGCTCGGGTATGTCGGTCTGCCGTTGCTGGTGGAATTTGCTTCTAAAGGCTTTCGTGCCACAGGCTTCGAGGTTGACGAAACCAAAGCCAGGCAGATCAACGAGGGTCATTCATACATCGGCGACGTGCCCGCGACGAGACTTCATGAAATGGTGAAGTCGGAGCGACTTCGCGCCACGACAGATTTCAACCACCTCGGCGATTGCGACGTTATCATCATCTGCGTTCCCACTCCGCTTCGCAAAACGAAGGAACCGGACGTTTCCTACATCCTCGCCGCCGCTGAAGAGATCAAACAACGCCTGCGCCGCGGTCAGTTAATCATCCTGGAATCGACGACTTACCCTGGCACGACCGACGAAGTGTTGTTGCCGATGTTTGAAGAAACCGGTCTCAAACTCGACGAGGATTTCCTTCTTGCCTTCTCGCCGGAACGCGTCGATCCCGGAAATCCGCAGTTCATGACACACAACATTCCGAAGGTCGTCGGCGGCGTGACGCCGGATTCAACAATTGTTGCCGCGCATCTTTACTCGCACATCGTCAAGGACGTTCATTCCGTGACATCCGCGCGCGTAGCCGAGGCCGCGAAGCTGCTGGAAAACACTTTTCGCGCGGTGAACATCGGCATGGCAAACGAAATGGCCCGCCTTTGTTACGCGCTGAACATCGACACCTGGGAAGTTATTCGCGCGGCGGCGACGAAGCCGTTCGGTTTCATGGCGTTCTATCCTGGTCCGGGAATCGGTGGTCATTGCATTCCGCTCGATCCGCATTACTTGTCGTGGAAGGCGCGACAGCACGGTTTCGACTCGCGCTTTATCAGCCTCGCCGAGGAAGTCAATTCACGCATGCCGGAGCACGTGGTCCAACTGGTCGCCGATGGTCTGAACGACGAACAGAAAGCCGTAAAAGGATCGAATGTTCTGTTGCTGGGTGTTGCTTACAAGCGCGACGTCGACGACGTGCGTGAAAGCCCGGCGCTTTCGATCATCGATCGGTTGCGCACGAAAGGCGCGAACGTGCGCTACCACGATCCGTTTGTTAAAGAGCTTCGTTTCGACGATGCGCATATTGAAGCCAGCGGCGAGCCATTGTCGTCGGTGCCGTTAACTGACGAAGAACTGGCCGCCGCCGATTGTCTAATCATCGTCACGGACCACAGCGAGATCGACTACAAGCACGTTTGTTCCACCGCCCCGCTGATTGTCGATACGCGCAACGCGTTGAATGGAGACCTGCGACGCGGCAGTAAGGCGCGAATCATTCGTTTGTAACCCCGTGCTTAGTCCTTTGTACTTTGTCAGTTGTCAGTGGTCCGTTGTCCGTCACGCTTTACAACTGACTACTGACCACTGACCACTGGCAAACGAAATGGTCAAAGTAATCAATGTCGTTGGCGCGCGGCCCAACTTTATGAAGGTTGCGCCGATCGTGGCTGCGATGAAGGCGCGGCCCGAAAAGTTTCAACCGCTCGTGGTCCATACCGGACAACACTACGACGCGGACATGTCTGATTCGTTTTTCCGCGATCTTCAACTACCTCAACCTGATACTCATCTCGGCGTCGGTTCCGGTTCGCATGCGGTACAAACGGCCGCTGTGATGGAACGTTTTGAGCCCGTGGTGTTGCACGAAAAACCCGATTGGGTGCTTGTCGTCGGCGACGTCAATTCGACGATCGCATGCGCGCTCGTGTGTGTGAAGCTCGGGGTGAAGGTGGGCCACGTCGAGGCAGGACTGCGTAGCCGCGACCGCACGATGCCGGAAGAGATCAATCGCCTGTTGACCGATCAGATTTCGGATCTGCTTTTCACGCCTTCGCGCGACGCCGATGAGAACCTGCGCGCCGAAGGAATTCCGGAGCAGCGAATCAAGTTTGTTGGAAACGTGATGATTGACTCGTTGCACCAGAACCTCGAACGTGCGCGACAGTCGTCAGTTCGCGCGGATCTGGGTGTAGGTGAGCTCGACTACGCAGTGATGACGTTGCACCGGCCGTCGAACGTCGACGTTCCGGACACGTTTGCGAGAATTCTCTCAGCGCTTGAAAAGATTACCGAGACGCTGCCGGTTGTTTTTCCCGTGCATCCTCGGACTCGCAAGACGATTGCCGCGCTTGGTTTGAGCGAGCGTGTCGGCCGCGATAAAGAATTTGCGCCTTGTCGATCCGCTGGGTTATCTCGACTTTCTCGCGCTTTACAGCAAGGCGCGTCTCGTTTTGACTGATTCGGGCGGCATCCAGGAGGAGACGACGGCGCTCGGAATTCCGTGCCTCACGCTGCGTGAAAATACAGAACGGCCAATCACTGTCGAGCTGGGTACGAATGTCGTTGTCGGGACCGACACGGGACGGATCGTAAATGCTGCGTCGGCGGCGTTGAACGGTGCGGGGCAAAAAACGGTTCAGCAACTGCCGCTGTGGGATGGCCGCACCTCCGAACGCATTCTTGACGTACTCGAAGACGTCTCGTCGTAGATGGGCACGCTCGGAAAAATCAAACGCGCGTTGCGCGGCGAGGTAAAGCTCACCGTAGCCGCTTTGGAAGCGCTCCGTCGCACCCGCGGTGCAATTCAGAGGCGATTTGAAAACACGGATCCCGATCCGTTAAATCTGTGTTCCACGATCGATCGAAAAGCGAAGTTCTTCACGGTCAACACAGATCACGATCCGGAACTTCTTACTTTAGCTGAACAGCTTATTCATCAGAAATTTGAGTGGAACCGCGATCCGCGTTCCGGTTATCTCTGGCCGCTTGATTACCACCGCGATCTCAAGTTGATGCGAACCGATGGATCGGATATTCGCATCGTGTGGGAACTGAATCGCCTGGGCCACTTCCTCACGCTCGGCCGCGCGTACCAACTTGCGAAAGACGAAAGATTCACCACTGCTTTTGTCGAGCAGTTACAAAGCTGGTCCGAACAGAATCCATACGGCCGTGGTCCAAACTGGCAGTGCGCGATGGAAGTTGCCTTGCGCGCGATCAATCTCATCGCTGCGCGCGAAATGTTTCGTGAGTCGCCGCAACTCGATACTCAATTCTTACTCACACTCTTTCAACAGCACGGCAACTTCATCCGTCGCAATCTTGAATTTTCTTACATCGCGACCAGCAATCATTATCTTTCCGACGTCGCGGGATTGCTGTGGCTCGGCGTGATGGTGCCTGAACTTCGCGCCAGCAAACGTTGGCGTGACTTCGGTCTCAAAGAATTGCTCCGTGAAATGGACAAGCAGGTCCTTCCCGACGGCGCGGATTTCGAATCGTCGACTGGTTACCATCGCTTTGTCACCGAACTGTTTCTCTATTCGTTTCTGTTGTGCCGCGAGAATGGGATTTTGATCGAACAGAGATACTGGAACAAACTTCGCGCGATGCTGCTTTACATCCGTGGATACCTCCGACCTGACGGCTTCGCACCGCTGATCGGAGACACTGACGGCGGACAATTCCTGCCACTGCAACACAGACATGCCGATGACCACAGGTATCTGTTGGAGGCCGGCGCCGATTTGTTCGACGATCCCACGTTGCGTGAAGCGGAAACCCGATCGAAAGCCTTTCCCGATGCCGGCATTTACATCATGCGGCGCGACGATCTTTATCTCTGTTTCAACGCGAGCGACGCGGGCATCAACGGCCGCGGTTCACACGGGCACAATGATGCGTTGAGTATCGAATTATCAGCAGGTGGGCGTGCCTTCATCGTCGATCCCGGCACGTACGTTTACACCGGCGATCTACAAAGGCGTCACGACTTTCGTTCCACTGCTTATCATTCGACAGTGAAGATCGACGGCGTGGAACAGAACACGATCGAGCGAGATTTGCCCTTCGTGATTGGCGACGAAGCGCGTCCATTTGTGTTGCACTGGGGTGAGGACAAGATTGTCGCCGAACATTATGGTTATCAGCGATTAAAAGATCCGGTGATTCACCGACGCACGGTGACTTTCAACAAGCTTGAACGTTCGTGGTTGATCGAGGATGAGTTTCTTGGCGCTGCTGTCGAGCATCATTTTGAGATTCGGTTTCATTTCGCGCCAGGGTTGGAAATAAATTCGCAGCGAAGCCGCAGTCGAAGCACGTGATCCAAACACGGATTTGACTTTGACGGTTCGTTCGTTGAGTCTTTCGGGTTCGCCTGAATTGGAACAACAGTTCACGTCACGCAATTACGGCGAAATGAGCGAATCGCTTACTGCGTGCTGGCGGGTTTCCGGCCCGCCGCGAAAGTTGAGTTGGAAACTTAGTCTGTAATGTGCGGAATCTGTGGAGTCTGGGAATACGGCGCCAGCGAAGGATCAGTTGAGGCCTCGCTGCTTGTGCGCATGCGCGATGAAATGACGCATCGCGGCCCGGACGATTCCGGCGAGTTGATCTTCGACGATCATCGCGGCGGATTTGGTTTTCGCAGGCTCTCGATCATCGATCTTATCGCCTGCCGGCCATCAGCCAATGCACGGCTGCGACGAACAGACGTGGCTCGTCTTCAACGGCGAGATCTACAACCACGCAACGCTTCGCGCCGGACTCGAACAGCGCGGACACCGTTACGCCTCGCGCACCGATTCGGAAACGATCCTGCACCTCTACGAAGAACGCGGCCTCGACTTCATTCACGACATCGAAGGTGATTACGCGATCGCGCTGTGGGACGCGCGCGCGCAACAACTCGTGCTCGTGCGCGATCGCATCGGCGTGAAGCCTCTTTATTTCTATCACCAGAACGGCCGCTTCATTTTCGCTTCGGAGATCAAGGCGATCCTCCAGCATCCAGCGGTGACGACCGATATCGACGAACAGCAGCTCTATCACTACCTGACGTTCCTGACGACGCCCGCACCGTCAACGCTCTTTCGCGGCATTCAAAAACTTCCGGCGGGCCACGTCTTGACTCTGAAACGCGACGGCACACTCAACATTCAACGTTACTGGGACGCGATGCCCGCTTCGCAACCGCTCGTTGCGAGCGAAGACGAACACTGCGCGGAAATTCTTAGCGCTGCTGCGCGACTCGATCCGCAAGCGCATGATGTCAGACGTGCCATTTGGCGTTTTTCTATCAGGCGGCGTCGACTCGTCTGCCAACGTCGCGCTCATGTCAGAACTAATGACGCGTCCGGTCGAGACGTTTACCGTTGGCTTCAGCGACGCCGAGTATCTCAACGAACTTGACTCAGCGCGGCGCATCGCGAAACAGTTCGCTACGAACCACCACGAGGTGATCATCTCCGAAAAGGAGATGCAGGAGTTTCTGCCGAGCCTCGTGTTTCATCAGGACGAGCCGATTGCGGATCCGGTTTGCGTCCCGCTGTATTACGTCTCGAAACTTGCGCGTGATTCGGGGACGATCGTCGTACAGGTCGGCGAAGGCTCCGACGAGATCTTCAGCGGTTACGAAAATTACGTGCGTCACCTGCGCATTTACGAAAACTTCTGGCGTCACGCGGAAACGCTGCCGCGTGGGCTGCGGCGCACCTTGTCGAACCTTTCGCGTCCCGTGCTCGAAGCGACGGGACGCAAACGCGCGGCGATCGAGTTGATCAGGCGACTCGGCGCGGATGAACCGCTGTTCTGGGGCGGCGCCGTGGTCTACGACGAAACGTTCAAGCCTCGCGTGTTGTCGAAGCAGATGCGCGCAGCGAATGAATGGCTTCTCGTCATTGCAAGTGGTCGAACCTTATCTGAACCACATCGAGCGCGAACGTCCGGAGTCAGATTTTCTGGCGCGCATGACTTATCTCGAATTGAAACTGCGCTTGCCGGAGTTGCTGCTGATGCGCGTTGATAAGATAACGATGGCGACGAGCGTCGAGGCGCGCGTTCCATTTTTGGACCATCATCTGGTCGAGTACGCGCTTGGGTTGCCGCGTTCGTTGAAGGTCCAGGGCATGACCGGCAAGCATATTTTAAAGCGCGCGCTCGAGGACATCCTGCCGCACGACCTGCTTTACGAACGCAAGCGCGGGTTTGGCGCGCCGGTGCGCGAATGGTTTCGCGAAGGGCTCGGCGGTTGGTTTGACGAGCACTTGATGAACTCGACTATGCGTCGCCGGGATTTGTTGGACTACGAATTTGTCGGCCGCATGTTGGACGAGCACCGGAGCCGCACGAAAGACTGGGGCTTTCATCTCTGGGCGCTGCTGAATCTGAGTCTCTGGTATGAACGCTGGATCGACCCGGCTTAAAACTCAGGTAGCGTGGACGTTCGCGACGCGCATTTTGATGATCGTCAACAGCGTCGCGGCGGGCATAATCGTCGCGCACTGGCTGGGCGCTGAGGGTGTCGGCCAGTTGGCGGTGATCAACGTTGCCATCGCGACATTGGTCCAGGTTTGCAGCTTCGGTCTGCCATCCGCCAATACCTACTTCATCTCGCAGGATCAAACAAAGCTTCGCAAGGCGGCAATTAATTCGTTGATCTTCGCTTTGCTGGTGGGGTCATTGCTCGCGGTCGGATTGAATTACGTGGCGGAGTTGCGGCCCGATTGGTTCGGATTTGTTTCCGCGCGATTGATCCGGATCGCATCTCTTTCGATTCCGGCGCAACTGATCACGTTGATCGGTCTGAACATACTGCTCGCGGTGGGAAAGATACGCGAGTTCAACGTGTTGGACCTTGCGGGCCAGTCATTCGTGCTGATCAATGCGGTGCTGGCACTGATTGTTTTCCGCGCTGATCTGGCGATGCTCGTGATTATGAACACCGCGGCAGCGGTGCTCATCAGCGGCGTAGTGGGTGTTTTGATCCGGATGGCAGCGCAAAAACCAGCGCTTTCGAAATGGCGGCCTGACGCATCGCTGCTCGCGCGGATGATCCGGTATGGCATCAAGTTTCACATTGCGATTCTTGCGGCCGCGATTATCTTTCGGGCCGATCTTCTCGTCGTAAATCACTTTCGCGGTGCGGCCGAGGCAGGCGTTTATAGCGTCGCCACACAGTTTGGGATGTTGTTGATGTTGTTGCCGGGCGTGATTGGAACGCTCCTCTTTCCGCGAATCACGGCGGAACAGGACCGGCAGGGTGAAACCACTTCGCTCGTCACACGTTACACCACGTTCGTTATGTTCTTCTGTTGTCTAGCGGCGGTGCCGTTCAGCTTTCTGTTGCCGCTGATTTACGGCGCTGAGTTTACCGATGCATCGCGATTGTTGCTGATACTGCTGCCGGGCGTGTATCTCGTCGGTCTAGAGTCGGTGCTGGTCCAGCATTTCAATGCCACTGGTCTGCCGCGAATTATTCCCGTCTACTGGGTCGTGACCCTCGTCATTAACCTTGCCGTAGTCTTTTGGCTGGCGCCGCGTATGGGAGCGCAAGGTGCAGCACTTGCTTCGACTATGAGTTATGCACTGATCTTCGGGCTGGTTACGCGGCAGTTCCTCGTTGCGACCGGGCAATCGTTCGCAAATGTCTTCATCCTCCGGCGCGGCGAGTTGCGACAGTTGTTAAGTCTCTCGGCGTTCACTAAAACGGTGCGCGGATGAGAGTCGTGTTGCTTGAGCTCAGCGGCACTCCGAGTCGCGACAAGCTCGCCCAACTCTTTCCGGCAGCATCGATAGAATCGATTTCACGGTCGGAATTCGAGAACGGCGGCTTGCGGCAACGACTGGCATCGTTGCGCGCGCGCCGGCCCGATGTGTTTGCAATCGCGACCGAACGTTTGTCGTGGCAGCGAGGGCAGAACCTGTTCATGATCTTTGGTGCATTGGCGGGTGCGCGTGAAGTTGTGATGCTCGATTCGCATGGTGCGTGCCGCAGCGAGTCGCGGTTCGATCTGCTAGCAGGCGCGCCCGTAGCGTTGGCCGACGATGCGGCCACGAGTTTGTTCGATCTGCTTTATTCGCGTCGCGAGCTTTTGACACTCGAACGTGCAGACACACAAGTTCACGAAAACAAACACGAATCGCGTGTTGTCTATCTTCGTGCGACGCCTGGTCCAGGAACGCAGGCCGGAGGAGCTGCGAGTCACATCAAAGGTGTCGTCGAGGCGCTGACCGCCTTAGGAACCGAGGTTGAGATCATCAGCAACGACGAGATTGCTGGTTTCGATCATGTCGAAGTATCGATTCACGATCATTCCGCCCGAGACTGTCGGCGCGACGCGCGCGCTGTTCGATATTCACAACAATCTGGTCTTCACCCGCGCCGCGGTTCCCTTGATCGAGCGCGCGCTACGCCGGATTTCATCTATCAACGTTACGCGCGATTTAGTTGGGCGGGCGTCGTCGCTGCCGCGCGTGTGCAGCGCCCGTTGTTTCTGGAGTACAACGGCTCGGAAGTCTGGGTCGGGACGGCATTGGGACCATGTTGGGCAGTCTCGATCTATTGGAGCGATACGAGCGATTGAACCTTCGCGCGGCGGCGCGTATTTTTGTTGTTTCGGACGTCGAGCGAAAGAACCTCGAGGCGCGTGGGGTCCCGGCCGCGAAGATCGTCGTCAATCCAAATGGCGTCGATACGGAGTTGTTTCGTCCGGGGATAGGGGGCGCTGAAGTTCGGCGCGAATTAGGAATTGGCGAGTCTGAAGTTGTGGCCGGGTTTGTCGGTACGTTTGGACCATGGCACGGCGTGGTGCAACTCGCGCAAGCGATCAAGATGGTTCCGGCAACGGTGCCGGTACGGTTTTTACTTGTTGGAAGCGGCAGTTTGCATGGCGAAGTCGAGCGGATCTTGCAGGCCGAGGTTGCATCGCGGCGGGTAATTTTCACGGGTACCGTGCCGCATGAGCGCGTGCCGTTATTGCTCGACGCTTGCGATATGCTTGTCTCGCCTCATATTCCGCTGGCAGACGGCAGCGACTTCTTCGGTTCGCCGACGAAGATTTTCGAGTACATGGCGATGGGAAAAGGAATCGTCGCAAGCCGTTTGGGACAAATCGGTGAAGTGCTCGCGGATGATGAGACGGCACTGCTGGTCGAGCCGGGAAACGTTCCGGAACTTGCGCGCGCCATCGTCAAGCTAGCCGAATCACGTGACTTGCGGATGCGTTTGGGAACGAGGGCCCGTGAAGTCGCGATACAGAAACACACCTGGACGCGCAACGCCGAGCGAGTGTTGCAAGCGTATGATGAGTTGAAGGATGAGCACGTCTCGCTGAAGAAAAACTTCGGGCGCGCGAACAGTGGGGCCAGGACCCGTGTGGCGCCGAGTACGAACGCGAACACGAGCTGGGCACGCGCGAGTTTTTCGATTCCGTCGAGCGTCATCGTTACACGGAGTACGCACCGTGGATGCCGCGTTTGATGGAGTTCGATAAGTTTTGGCGGTAAGCGATTGCTGGAGATCGGTTGCGGGATGGGCACCGACTTGTTGCAGTTCGCGCGTGGTGGTGCGTATTGCACTGGCATCGATCTCGACGCCGCGCTCCGTTGAGATCACGCGCCATCGATTCGCCTTTACGGCGCCGATGGAACGTTCATGATTTCCGACGGCGAGCGGTTGCCGTTTCGATCTGAAACGTTCGACGTGGTCTACTCGAACGGCGTTCTGCATCACACGCCTGACACGGCGGGCGCGATTCGCGAGGTGCATCGCGTGCTGCGGCCGGGTGGAATCGCGAAAGTTATGCTTTACCATCGCAATTCGCTCAACTACTGGGTCGAAATTATCCTGCGGCGCGGTTTGTTGGGTGGCGAGTTTTTACGCGGGCGATCCGCGGAAGAGATAATGAGTCGCGTAATTGAGTTCAGCGATCATGATGCGCGACCATTGGTGAAAGTCTACAGCCGCGGGCAGACGCGTGCGCTCTTTAGTATGTTTCGCGAGGTAGCGATCGACAGTCGAACAACTAACTCGAGCTGAGCTTCGGTTTTTGTCGCCGCTCGTGTCGGAGACGATGTTCGAACGTCTGCGTAAACGCATCGGGTGGAACGTCATAGTAACTGCGACCAAATGACACAGTCTCCCGCAAAGGCGCAAAGGCGCTAAGTCTGCCAGGAAAGAACAGTCCTTTACGTCTTTGCACCTTTGCGCCTTTGCGGGAAAACTCTTATAGCAATGCTACTTTCAGTCATCGTTCCCTGTTACAACGAGCAAGACGTGCTGCACGCAACGCACGAGCGCCTCACGTCGGTGCTCGCCGGGATGTCGTGGCTGGATTACGAACTGATCTTCGTCAACGACGGCAGTCACGACGACACGCAAGTCATTCTCGCGCAACTACAAGCCGTCGATCCGCACGTGCGCGTGCTGCTTCTCTCGCGTAACTTCGGTCACCAGATCGCCGTCACAGCCGGTCTCGAAGAAGCGACCGGTGACGCTGTCGTGATCATCGATGCTGACTTGCAGGATCCGCCCGAAGTGATCCCGCAGATGGTCCAACTCTGGCGCGACGGCAACGACGTCGTTTACGGATTGCGCACCGACCGCCAAGGTGAAAGCAAGTTCAAACTCTGGACCGCGAAAGTTTTCTACCGGCTGATCAATCGGTTGTCTGAAACGAAGATGCCCTTCGATGCCGGCGACTTTCGCCTGCTCGATCGCCGCGTAGTTCAAGTGATCAACGACGATGCCCGAACGCGCTCGCTTCCTGCGCGGCATGGTGAGTTGGGCCGGCTTCCGGCAGGTCTCGCTGCCGTATGAGCGTGCAGCGCGTCACGCCGGCAGGAGCAAGTATCCGCTGACGAAGATGATTAGCTTCGCGATGGACGGCATCATCTCGTTCTCACTCGTGCCGCTGAAACTCGCGATCTGGACGGGTTTTCTCGCGATCTGGATTGCGGTCGCGGGAATCATCGTCGCTATCGTCGATCGCGTGATGGACAAAAACCTCACGCGCGGGTGGGCGTCGCTCTTTGTCGCCGTGCTTTTCATGGGCGGCGTGCAACTCGTTTCGCTGGGTATCCTGGGCGAATATCTCGGACGTATTTACACCGAAGTGAAACGACGTCCGCTTTACGTGGTCCAGGAGCGGCTCGGGTTCGCGAAGAGCAAAGCCAAATCGAAAAGCGCAGAGGTGAATGCTGTTGTCTAACCTCGACGCGCCTCCGTCCCGCGCCGCGATTCGAAAAATACTTCCGGTACTACTCGTCCTCGCAACACTCCTGAGCGTTCGCGTGCTCACGCTAATGTTCATGCGCGCGCACCTCGACGACCCGGCATGGTTTCAAACGGGCTCGTACGGAAAATTCGACCGGCAAGCGCGCGACATTCTCGACGGACGTCAACCGATCTTTCTGATCGACGATCCGACACGCACCGACCTCGCGCAATATCCGCCGGCGTTTCCCGCGGCAGTCGCGGCGATCTACGGCGTGACTGGTGAACGCTCAGCTTACTCGGTGCAGTTGGTCCAGTGGGCTGATCGACCTGATGGTGTCGTTGGTATTGATCGTCGGAATTACCGTTACCGCATTCGGTTGGCGAGCAGGGTTCGCAGCCGGTTTTCTCGCTAGCCCTCTCGCCGCTTTTCGCGATGTATCGGCGTATCCGTCCGCGGACACTCCCGCGATGTGGTTTGTACTCGCAGGAAACTGGTTGCTGCTACTCGCGGCCAGACGCAACAACCTTTGGCTCGCGCTCGGCGCGGGAGCACTTCTCGGCATTGCGTGTTGGATTCGCGTCAATCCGCTGTACCTGGCGGTCGGTTGGGCTGTCGTGATGCTGATCGTCAAGGCTCCATGGCGGCAACGATTGTTAATGAGCGGCGCAGTAGTCTTCGCAACGGCGCTCGTCATCTCGCCGATCGTGGTGCGTAACTATTTAACGTTTCCCGATTTCACGCCGACCGGCGGCACGATCGGCGTCAACCTCTGGGAAGGACTCGGCGAGACCGAACTCGGTCGCCAGCACGGTTTTCTTTACGGCGACGATAAGATGGTCGAGCACGAGCGCGTGAAGATGGGCTGGCCGGCGGACAGGTACTTGATTCACAGTGGCCCGACGGTATTCGCCGCGACAAGGAACGCACGCGCGAATCGATGGCGTTTATCAAGCAACATCCGGTGTGGTATGCAGGCGTGATGGTCGGGCGCATGTGGGGCATGTTGAAGGTCGCGGGCGATCCGGTACCGTACTGCGGCGTTTCCGGTATCAACGTGACGAGTCAGAAGTGTTTGACGCCGGCGTGGCAAGGCGGCGTGCTGGCGTTTGGGGTGAACGTACTGGGGATGATTCAGAGCGTCGCGCGTTATCTTTTTCTGCCACTCGCGGCCTTTGGAATTTACGTCGCGGCGAGAAGAGACTGATCGTCACGGTGGTTTTGCTTGTGACGGTTCTTTATTACCTCGTGCCCGGCACCGCCGCGCACACCGAGATCCGTTACGTGTTACCGATGCATGCCATGTTGACCGTGTTTGCAGCGGCGCGCGGTCGATCGGCTATTAAGTCTTGCGTTAAAGAAATGAACACTGACGCAAGAAGCATCTCCAACCCGCTCCCTCGCGAGATGATGGAGCACACCTACCCGATCCTCTACGCGGTGGAACAATCGCACTGGTGGTACATCGGCAGGCGTCGCATCACTCGCCGAATTTGTCGAACAGATCTGCCGTCAGGTGACTGATCGCACGCCGCGTATTCTCGACGTCGGTTGCGGCACCGGCGCGAACCTGTTGATGCTTTCGAAATATGGTCAGGCTGAAGGCGTTGAGTTTCTGAAGACGCGCTCGCGTTTTGTCGCGCGCGTGGACTCGATCAGGTCAAACTCGGCGCGGGCGAAGAACTGCCTTACGAAGATGGCACGTTTGATCTCGTAACCGCATTCGACGTCGTCGAGCACATGGACGACGATCTCGCCGGGTTGAAGGAAATGCGCCGCGTGCTGCGGCCCGGTGGACATGTGCTGTTGTTCGTGCCGACGTTCATGTTTCTGTGGGGATTGCAGGACGACGTCAGCCATCACCGGCGGCGGTATCGTTTGCCCGAACTCCATCGCGTGCTCGAGCAGGCTGGGTTTCGAAGTCGAGCGCTCGACATACGCGAACATCACTTTCTTCCTGCCGATACTGCTGGTGCGAAAACTGATGCGCCTCACCGGAATCAAAACCGAAACTGAGAACAGCATCAACGTGTCTGCTTTGAACGGCGTGTTCGGGAAGATATTCGGCGCGGAGAGTACGGTGTTGCGCTACATCAATCTGCCGTTTGGAGTTTCCGGCCTCTGCGTCGCGCGAGTGAAAGCGGACCGCCAAGTAATTCCTAAGTTCAACCAGGGATTTCAACGATCGTAAGGTAAACTATCACGTATTCTTAATGCTGCTCAATCGCTCGATAATCTGCTTTGGCGGCGAAGACTGGTGGTATCACCATCCGCACTCCAAAGCCCACCTGATGCGCAAATTTGCGCGCGCCGGCAACAAGGTCATCTTCGTCAACTCGATCTCGATGGGTCTGCCCGGTCTGGCCCACAAGGATCTGCTGCCACGCATCAAGCGCAAGCTCGGAAGCTATTCAAAACTCGCGCGCCAAACCGAGGAAGGCATCACCGTCGTGTCGCCTGCGAGTTTGCCCTTCTTCGGCAGCGCCGCCGCACGAAAGATCAACCGCCGTGCGCTCAGTGCGCAGATCGGACGTCTGGCGCGCAATCGCGGACTCGTCGAAACCGATACTCTGGATCGCGATTCCCACCGCCGCCGAGATGATTGGAACGCTCGACGAGTCGATAGTGGTCTATCATGTGTCTGACAAGTATGATGCGAACACGATGGATCACGCCACTGATCCTGCTCTGATTCGCCGGCTGCACGAACACGCGATCAACGCCGCCGACCTCGTCTTCTATTCCGGACGAAAACTGTTTGATGAAGCAACGCGCGGACGCGATCGTTCTTACCTGCTCGAACAGGGTGTCGATTACGATCACTGGCGACACGTCGGCAACGGGAACATTACAGTGGCGCCTGAAATCGCGCGCATTCCGCGTCCGCGTTTGGGTTACTTCGGCGCGATCGAACCGTGGCTGGTGGACCAGGAACTGATCAAACGCGCGGGCCGTGAACGGCCGGACTGGCAATGGGTTTTCATCGGCAACAAGTCTCGCGGCTTGGACATTGAGGGTCTGCCAAATACGCATTTTCTGCCTCCGGTGCCGTACCCGGATTTGCCTACCTACGCTGCGGGATTCGACGTTTGCGTGTTGCCGTGGGAAACTGAGCAGTCTTTTACGAGCTACGGGTCGGCGATCAAGGTCCGTGAATACCTGGCGACGGGAAAACCGGTCGTTATCTCGCCGTTGCCGGAGTACGAACCGATGAAAGACGTGCTGCGAATCGCGCGCACGCGTGACGACTTTATCGCGCTCGTCGAAGAGGCACTGCGCGAGAACGATCCCGATGCGCCGCGTCGACGACAAGCGGCCGTTGCTGGCGGAACCTGGGACGCGCGCGCCGAGTGGGTGAGTAAGCTTATCGAAGATGTCTTGGCACGGAAGTAGGCTAACTAGCTGACTTTTGTGCTTTTTGTGCCTTTTTGTGGCTAATGAAGCAGGTGTTGCAAAACCGAAAGACTGGAAGACCGTTCGTCGGTGACGTGCCGGTACCCGCGCTACAGCGTGGCCGTGTGACTGTTCGTACTGTCGCTTCGCTGATCAGCGCCGGAACGGAGCGCGCTTCGGTCGAACTGGTCAGTAAGGGTTTGCTCCAGGAAGCACGTCAACGTCCGGATCTGGTGAAGGCCGTCGTTGCGAAAGTGAAAAGCGAGGGTTTGCTGAACACATTCGCCTCCGTTCGCGACAAGATGGCGGCGTCGCAGTCACTTGGTTACAGCGCAGCGGGGATCGTGGCTGAAGTGGCGGAGGATGTGACTGAGTTTCATATCGGCGATCGCGTAGCGTGTGCGGGTGTCGGGTTTGCTTCACACGCTGAAGTGCTGTCAGTACCGAAGAATCTGTGCGTGCATCTTCCTGAGGAAGTGAGTTTTGAAGCCGGGGCGTTCGGAACGCTCGGCGCGATTGCGTTGCAGGGTGTGCGTCTGGCGGAGCCAACGCTTGGTGAATCCATTGTCGTTATAGGTCTGGGCCTCGTGGGCCAACTCACGGTCCAGCTTCTCAAAGCAAATGGCTGCCGCGTGTTCGGACTCGATCTAGATCCGGCGCGGGTGTCGTTGGCAATGGAACTCGGCGCGGATCGCGCGGTGGTCTCCGGCGATGACGCTGCAAGCGAGATCGATCAGTGGACGCGCGGACGCGGCGCCGATGCCGTGCTGATTACCGCTGCCACAGACTCGAACCAGCCCGTCGAACTGGCCGCGCGCGTATCGCGCTTGAAAGGCCGCGTGATCGTCGTGGGCATGACGGGTCTCGACATTCCACGTGCGCCGTTCTTCAGTCGCGAGTTGAAACTCGTCATCTCGATGTCTTATGGACCGGGTCGTTACGATCCCAATTACGAAGAGCGTGGGCATGATTATCCGTTGCCCTACGTCCGCTGGACGGAAAAACGAAACATCGAAAGCTTCCTCGAACTGGTTGCCGACAAGCGCGTCAACGTCGAACGCTTGACCACACATCGTTTTCGCATCGACGACGCTGAACGCGCATACGAACTGATCTCGGGAAACTCAAACGAACCTTACCTTGGCGTGGTGCTCAATTACGATCCGCACCGTGAAATCCTCAATCGCGTGGAACTGACTCCGTCGATCCGCCGCGCCGAGAAGGCTATTCGCCTTGGTGTGATCGGTGCAGGCGGTTATGTTCCAGCGATGTTGTTGCCCCACTTCAAATCGGAAGGCGTGGAGTTTCGGGCGATCACGACGGCTTCGGGAGTCTCGGCACACGACGTCGGAAAGCGTTTCGGTTTTGCTTACGCGGCATCGCCCGCGGGTGAAGTACTGGTAGATCCTGATATCAACCTTATCGTGATCGGAACCAGGCACGACTCGCATGGCGAATTCGCGGTCCGAGCGCTTGCCGAAGACAAAAACGTTTTTGTCGAGAAACCGCTGGCTCTCAACGATGAACAACTCGACATCGTCCTGGAATCGGCAGCTCGTTCAAAGGGCCGATTGATGGTCGGCTTCAATCGCCGGTTCTCGCCGTTGGCCCAACGCGCAACAGATTTCTTCGACGGCCGCAACTCTCCACTGTCGATCCTCTATCGCGTCAACGCGGGCCGCATTCCGAAAGAACACTGGATACAGGACGCAGACGAAGGCGGTGGTCGCATTGTCGGTGAGGTATGCCACTTCATCGATCTGATGCAGTTGCTGACTGGATCTGCGCCAGTTTCCGTTTTTGCAGAATCGGTCGGTGCAAAGTCTGATAAGACTGTCAATGCGGACTCGGTTTTTATAACGTTGCGGTTTGCCGACGGCTCGAACGGCTGTATCGCGTACCTGAGCGAGGGCGACAAGTCGTTGCCGAAAGAACGCCTCGAGATCTTCGGCGGCTCGCGCACTTTCATCCTCGACGATTTCCGCCGCGCAACCCTTCACAAAGACGGACGCGAAGAACAGATCGCACTAAAAGCACAAGACAAAGGCCAAAAGGAACAGGTCCATCAAATCTGCGCAAGTATTCTCAACGGGACAGAAGCCCCAATCCGTTTGGATGAACTCGCCGCAACCACGCGCGCGACGTTTCGCATCCTCGATTCTCTCCGCGAACACCGGCCGTTTGAGGTTTAGCTGTCGTGTGTGGCATCGCCGGAATCATCAGCCGTCAACCTGAACCGCAAATCGAACGCATGCTCCAGGCAGTGGAGCACCGCGGTCGTGACGATCTGGGTGTTTGGATCTCAGAGCCGATAGACCAGTACCAACGACGCGCCTGCCTGGGCCATCGCCGCCTCGCGATAATCGACACCAGTCCTGCGGGTCACGAGCCGATGCTCTCGCACAACGGTCGTTACGTCCTCACTTACAACGGTGAGATCTACAACTACCGCGAACTCCGCGAACAACTGCGCTCGCTCGGCCATCAGTTTCGCACCGGCACGGACGCCGAAGTCCTGCTGGCCGCAATCACCGAGTGGGGTTGGGACGCGATGGACCGTCTCAACGGCATGTTTGCTTTTGCCGTCTGGGACAATCAGGAACGCACGCTCACACTCGCGCGCGATCACGTCGGAATCAAACCTCTCTACTACGCCTTCATCCCCGGCACGAATGACGCACCGCCCGCGTTCGCGTTTGGTTCGGAGATCAAAGCAATTCTTGCTACGAAACTGATCAAACCAGCTCTCAACCCCGAGGCGTTGCATCAGTTTCTGACGTTCTTGTGGGCACCCGATCCGAACACGCTTTTCCAAAACGTCAAGACGGTCCCCCCTGGACACCTGCTTCATTTCCAGAACGACGAAATCAAGCTCCATCAATGGTGGGACGTCTCGTTCAATCACATCGAAGAAGGTCGAAACGAAGCCTCGTGGCGCGAACGCACGCTCGAGACCCTCGATCGAGTAGTAAAGATGGAGATGGTGTCCGACGTGCCGCTGGGATCGTTTCTATCGGCGGGGTCGACTCCTCCGGAATCACCGCGTTGATGCAACGCCACGTCAACGGTCAACGCATCAGCACCTACACCGTCGGCATCGAAAGCGAGGACCTGCGTTACGACATCATTCCCGACGACGTTCGTTGGGCACGCCGCGTCAACGAACAACTGCAAACTGACTATCACGAGATCATGCTGCAACCGTCGGTTGCTGAACTCCTGCCAAAGCTTGTCTATCACATGGAGGAACCGCCGATCGACATGGCGATTCCGAGTTACCTCATCTCGCGCGCCGCTCGCGAAACGTTGACGGTGATGCTCTCGGGAATGGGCGGTGACGAAGTGTTTGCCGGATATCCACGGCAACTGGCGATGAAGATCGCGTCGGCATTCGATCCAGTGCCGCAACTCCTACGGCGACCGCTAATGAAAAGTATTGCCGGAGCGTTACCGGGTGGGCTTCCCGGAAAATTCACCGCACCTTTGCGTAACGCGAAAAAGTTTGCGCGTAGCGCGGCGCTCGATTTCGAAGATCGTTATCTTGGTTACGGCACTTACTTCACCGACGACATGAAGCGCCGGCTTTACTCAGACGACTGGCGCGCTCTCACGAATAATTACGATCCCTACTCAACTCACCGCGCTTACTTCGCTCGCGTTGCTGACGCCGCGCCACTGAACCGGCTCCTCTACGTCGATTTGAAAACGTTCCTGCCGTGTCTGAATCTCATGACGACCGACAAGACGTCGATGGCCGCCAATCTGGAAGTGCGCGTTCCGTTTCTAAACCGGGAAATGATCGAAATGGCCGCGCGCATGCCGCCGCGTTTGAAGCTCCACGGGTTGAAGCGGAAGTACATCCTGAAACGCGCGCTCGAAGGCGTCCTGCCAAAGGACGTGATCTGGCGTCGAAAAGCCGGGTTCGGAGCGCCGATCCGGTCCTGGTTACGGGGTCCGCTCAAGCCCCTGATCTCGGACCTGCTTTCCGAGGATGTGGTGAAACGCCGCGGTCTGTTCCGGCCGAAGGAGGTCAAAAGGGTCATCGACGCGAACTTTTCCGGACGCGAAGACTATAACCTCCATGTTTTCCATCTTTTAGGGCTGGAACTCTGGCACCGAGCTTTCTTGGATTAGGTATTCCTCCTATGCGTCTTTGCGCGTTTGCGGGAACAACTTCTCCCCGTCCCAAGGACGTTCCCGCAAAGGCGCAAAGACGCAAAGAGACCAACAGTGGTAAACATTGACAATCAACGGGGCGGCAGTCTAATCTGCTACTGGCGAGTTTAACCCTTGGTCTCGTCCCGACCTTCAAAGCCCTCACGGCCTCGAAAGTCTCCCCAGGCATAGCGAATGATCACACAGGAAAAAGTCTCAACCGCCAGAGGCGAATTAGTCCAACCGACGGAAACGCCGGAACGCGCTCGGTGTGTCCTACTTGCGGAAGACGATGCCGCACTCCGGCGCTACATCGAGGTGTTGCTGGAACGCGCAGGTTACGAAGTAATCTCGGCGGGGGATGGTCTCGAAGCGATGAAGTGGCTGATGACCTCCACGGTCGACGTGGTGATCACAGATGCTGTGATGCCCAATGTGAGCGGGTACGAGTTATGCCGCTTTGTGAGGAGCAGCCCGCATCTCAGTCATTTGCCTATAATCCTGTTGAGTGGTCTGGATCCGAAGAATGCAGAGACCGAGCAGGTGAACGCGTTTCTCGCCAAACCCATCACGCCCGAAAGCCTGCTAGCGTGCATTCGCAAGGTCTGCGTTTGAAGCAATCAACTCATCAAGCGGTGTATACCGGATCCCCTGATCAACCGCGACCGCCTCATACGTACACTCACCCGCATACGTATTCACACCTTCCTTCAAATGCGGATCGCTCGAGATAGCGTGCAGGAATCCCTTGTTCGCAAGTTTCAAAGCGTAAGGTAGCGTTGCGTTCGTCAACGCGAACGTCGAAGTGCGCGGGACAGCGCCCGGCATGTTGGCGACGCAGTAGTGCAGCACTCCTTCGACGTAGTAGGTCGGGTTTGAGTGAGTGGTTGGATGCGTCGTCTCGATGCAGCCACCCTGATCGACCGCAACGTCAACGATCACCGCGCCGTTCGGAACTTCCTTCAGCATGTTTTTCGTGATCAGTTTGGGTGCGGCCGCACCTTTCACCAACACGGCGCCCACGATCAGATCTGCCTGCGAGATCGCGTCCTGGATCATGTAAGCGCTGGACGCGAGCGTTGAAATCTTCGAGAGGAAAATGTCGTCGAGCTCGCGCAGTCGATCGAGATTGTTATCGATTATCGTCACGTGCGCGCCCATGCCGACCGCGATCTTCGCGGCGTTCGTTCCCACCACACCACCACCGATGATTACAACACGCGCCGCCGGAACACCCGGAACGCCACCCAACAAAATTCCGCGTCCACCACTCATCTTCTCGAGATAGTGCGCACCAACCTGGATCGCCATGCGTCCGGCGACTTCCGACATTGGCGTCAAAAGCGGCAACCCACCGTGTCGATCGGTGATCGTTTCGTAAGCGATGCCGGTGACTTTTCGATCGAGTAACTGTTTCGTCAATTCGTGATCCGGAGCGAGGTGAAGATAGGTAAACAACAACTGCCCTTCGCGCATGCGTGGATACTCCGGCGCGATGGGTTCCTTCACTTTCACGATCATCTCCGCAGTGGCCCAAACCTCGTCAGCCGTATCGACGATGGTTGCACCGGCACGTTCGTACAGTGCGTTTTCAAAACCTGAGCCGGCGCCGGCATCTCGTTCGACCAAAATCTGGTGGCCCGCGTCTTTGAGCGCGCGCACACCGGCGGGGGTTAAACCGACTCTATATTCATTGTCTTTGATTTCTTTGGGCAGACCGACGATCAAGGCGTGTTTCTCCAGTCAGTAGTCTCTGATGTTTTGAGCGATTGTGATGCTGAGCTCAGTGCTTTGTTCTTTGTACTTTGCTCGCTAATTGAGCGATGCGAATAATCCCAACCGATAAACTAGCGAACGAAGAACAAAGCACTAAGAACTAAGCTCAACTCAGTTAGGCGATTCGACGTCGATCTGCGCGCGTTGCAACTTGCCGCTAAAGTCAACGTAGATTGACTTCCATTCCGAGAAAATGTCGAGCACCTGCGTTCCTGCTTCACGATGACCGTTGCCCGTCGCTTTAGTGCCGCCGAACGGAAGATGAACTTCGGCGCCGATCGTTGAAGCGTTCACGTAAAAGATACCGGTATACATATCGTTCATCGCTCTGAAAGCGCGATTGACGTTTTGCGTGTAGATTGCGGCGGAGAGGCCGTAGCGAACTCCATTCGCGATCTGAATCGCGTCTTCCAGCGAGTTTGCGGGAATGACCGTCGTAACCGGGCCAAAGATCTCTTCCTGCGAGATACGCATGTCCGGAGTGGCGTCGGTAAAAACTGTCGGTTCGATGAAATAACCGTTCGCGTAATCACCGCGACTGAGACGTTTCCCGCCGCTGGCGAGCGTCGCACCGTCGTCATTGCGTCCGATGCGGATGTAGTTCATCACTTTCTCGACGGCGTCGTTATTGATTAGTGGCCCAACGTCGGTCTTTGGATCCGCGCCATTGCCGACGCGCAGCCCTTTCGCTTCGTCGACAAGCTTGCTGACGAACTGTTTGTAAACTTTCTTGTGCACTACGAGGCGCGACGAAGCTGTGCAACGTTGCCCTGACGTACCAAAGGCGCCCCAAATGGCGCCTTCGACTGCGAGATCGATGTCGGCATCGTCCATGACGATGATCGCGTTCTTGCCGCCCATCTCGAGCGAACAGATCGCGTTGCGTTCGGCACACGCGGAGGCGACGAGACGGCCCGTATCAGTCGAACCGGTGAACGAAATTAGACGCAGCGCCGGGTGGTTCGTCATCGCTGCACCGACAGGTTCGCCGTAACCCGTAACGAGGTTCACGACGCCCGGCGGTATGCCTGCTTCTTCACAAGCCTTCACGAGGTTGTAAGTCGAAAGCGGAGTGTCTTCAGCCGGTTTGATTACGACCGTGTTGCCGCAGATCAGCGCGGGAATCAGTTTCCACGATGGAATCGCCATCGGAAAGTTCCACGGAGTGATCAAGCCACACAGACCTACGGGTTGGCGCACGCACATCGCAAACTTGTTGCGCATCTCAGCGGGAGTCGTGAAGCCGTGCAAACGACGGCCTTCGCCGGCCGTGTAGTACGTGCAATCGATCGCTTCCTGAACGTCGCCGCCCGCCTCTTTCAAGACCTTGCCCATTTCGCGGGTCATGTCGGCGGTGAACTGTTCCTTGTCGCGGATGAGTATCTCGCCCAGTCGAAACAGCAACTCGGCACGCTTCGGCGCGGGAGTGTTACGCCACTTATCGAACGCGCCCTGGGCAGCGTTTACGGCAGCGTTGACGTCGTCGCTGTTGGAAAGTGGAAAGCGGCCGATGATGTCGCGCGTGTCCGCCGGGTTGATGTTTTCAAACATCTCGCCCGACTCACTCGCGACCCATTCACCGTCGATGTAGTTTTGATAGTTCTTGACTGCGGCGCGCGCCGCGTTGCGCGCGGACACCTTTCCGCTTGTTTTGGAGATTGCTTTCTTTGCCTGAGCCATAAATCTGTGTTGGGATGTCGGTCGATTACTGATACGTGAACTGCACGATCAGCGGTATCAATCGTTCGCCCCTTTGATCTCGTTGCAGTCTGGTTACGTTCATCACGATTGGGTCGCCGAGCTTCAGCGTATTCAGCACGCGTTGGAAGTCGGCAAGTGAATTAACCTGCACGCGATTGATGCGATTGATCGTGTCGCCTTCGACCAGCGCCGGTACGTTGTTGGGCGGTATGCGAATTTCCGCCATCAGTCCGTTTGGATCAACTTCCTTAACATACAGACCCTGGGTGCCGGCGACTTGTCGATCGGCCAGAACTTGCGGCGTGATTTCGCTGAGCGTGATGCCGAGTCGCAGAGCGTTACCTTTCGGGGTATTGCTCTTGGGACTGCTCTTCGGCGGTTCCGCTGAATCTCTCTGCGAGGGCCGCTCGCCTAACGTCACGGTGACGTTCTTGCGTTCGAGTTTGCCGTTGACGTCGCGCAGAAGTCCAAGTTTGACTTGCTGGCCCACCGGTGAACCGGCGACGCGTTGAATCAGATCCTGCGCGTTGAGCACGGGCTGGCCTTCAAACTCGACAATGATGTCGTTTGCCAGGATGCCCGCCGCCACGGCCGGTATTGTCTCACCGGGTTCAGGGGTCGCGACGAAAGTAACGATGGCGCCCTTCGCTTCGGGTAGACCATAAACTTTCGCAAACTCGTCGTGCACGGAGTCGAGGGTAATGCCGAGATACCCTCGCTTCACTTTGCCCTGTGCGATGATCTGCTTGTAGACGAAATTCGTTTCGTTGGCCGGCAGTGCGAACCCGATACCGTTATAGTCACCCGTCGAAGTCGCGATCTGCGAATTCATGCCGATGACTTCGCCGCGCATGTTGACGAGTGGTCCACCACTGTTGCCGCGATTGATGGCGGCGTCAGTTTGAAGGAAACGCTGAAAGCTGCTGAAGAACGGACTCTCGCGTTCCTTCTTGGAAATGATCCCGGCGGTGACGGTTTGGTCCAGACCAAATGGAGATCCCATAGCGAGGACCCAGTCGCCGACTTGCGCTGCGTTTGAGTCGCCGAGCGTCACGGTCGGAAGATCCTTTGGCGTAGTGATCTTGATCACGGCTACGTCGGTTTCGTTATCGACGCCCACAACCTCCGCCTGGTACGTCTCACCTGTCTGCAAACCGACCCTGATCTTCACCGCGTCCTGAATGACGTGATGATTCGTCAGAATGTAGCCCTTGGGATGGACGATGAATCCGCTGCCTACACCGCGCGGTGCACGACGCGGCCGGCGACGAAACATGTCGAGCAAAGGATTGCTCTCGTCTTCCTTGTCTTCGTCTTTCTCGTTGAGTTCGGCTTGCACCTGGGTGGTTTCAATATTGACGACCGCGGGTTCCACGCGACGAGCAATTTCAGCGAACGAGGCGGAAAGCGCTTCGGGTGCACGCGCGATCTGCATATCGCTCTGCGCGATCGTGGGCCGGCCGGACAGCATAGCGCCGATGCCGATTCCCGCGATCAGGCACGCAACACCCAGCGCGGCGATCCAGACTCGCAGCTTTCGCAGTATCGCTCGCTCTTGTTCTGTCGTGTGGTTGCCAGACGGGTCAAACATGTTTCCACCACCTTTCAAGAAAGGGGTAGAGTATAGCTAAACGGCTGTCTGTGAGCAAAAAACTGCGGAAAGGAGCCCGGTTTCATTTGTCATTTTCGATTTGCCGTTTTCCATTTTTCGTTTAGGTCTTTGGCCGCAAGTGGCGACACGGCCCAACCGTTCCAAACTGACAAACGGAAAATGGTTCGGATTAGGGCCTCAACAAGACCTTTAAAACGCCTTTTGTGCGGGCCCGTTTCATGGCGTGGAGGCCTTTGGCGAGCGGATATTCTTCGCTGATGAGGCTGTCGACATCGATGGCGTTTCGTTTCAGAAGATCGAGGGCGGGGGCGAAGCGTCCGCACCGTGATCCGACGATCGAGATCTCGTCGACGACCACTCGTGCAGCGTTGATTTCCGTCGTCCCGTGAAAAGTGGATTTCAGGACTAGCGTGCCTTTTGGACGTAGCAGGTCGAGCGCGAGATTGAACCCACTGGCTGAACCCGACGCTTCTACAACGACATCAAATTGACGCGTTCGTTTCGCGGCCTCTTTTAGCGTTGATGTTTCGATCCCACGCCGGGCAGCAATACGTAGTTTCGTGTCGTGTTTGCCGATCATGAGGGTGGTTGCGCCGGTAAGTGCGACAACTTGCGCGCACAATAAACCGAGTTTGCCGTCGCCGATCACAGCGACACGATCGTCAGGCGTTACGGTCATTCGTTCGAGGATGCCGCAGGCCGCTGCGAGCGGTTCGGTAAAAGCGGCGTGTTCGTCGGGAATGTTGTCCGGAACGGATATGAGATTGACCGCGGGCAGCTGGAGAAACTCTGCGTGCGCGCCGTCGCGTCCGACAATTCCGAGCACAGTGCGCGTAGCGCAATGACGTGAATCTCCCGCGCGGCAGAGTTCGCACTTTCCGCAACCCGCATTTATCTCACCAACGACGCGTTGTCCGGTTTCTTCAACGACGCCAACAAACTCGTGTCCGATTGTTCCGTTGAATCCGGCGTACCCGCGCGCGATCTCCAAATCCGTGTTGCAGATTCCTGACACAAGCACGCGCACCAACGCTTCTTGAGCATTGTCTGGTTTGGCAATGTCGCGAACTGAAAGGTTTTTCTTGTTTACGCGGAGGGCGAGCATGTAAAAGGGGTGCTTTGTGCTTGGTATTTTGTTCTTTGTCCGTTGTCCGTGGTCAGTTGTCCGTGGCGATTAGCTGGGTAGCCATAAAACTAACCACTGACCACTGACCACTGACAAAGCACAAAGTCCTAAGTACTAAAAACTTCTACTACGCGTGTACGCGTTCTGCGAAGTGAGTTCGACGATCTGTTTTTGTCCTGACACTTTGACTGGCAACCGCCACTCGAGCTGCTCATCACCGGGAAGCGTAACGTGCAGCAACCAACTTCCAGGCGCTAGTGCGACTGCTCCTTGTCCCTGTTTGTCGAGACGCGCACTGATTGGCGGCCGGCCTTTGATGCGGTCTTTGAGAAAGTCGTCAAAACGTTTGCCGGCGCGCGGCTCGGTAAAAAACTCGTGCCGCACCGCGACGATATCAACCTGGTAAAGGCTTACTGGGACATCGAGACCGCTGACGTAGCTATCGGGTGGTTGTCGCAACACGATCTGCAACGTCGTCGTGGGACCATCGTACCGGTCGCCGGCAACGCTCGTCGGAAACTGCCGGTAGATAAGCCATCCAGCTCCGGCGAGGGCGAGAATTAGCGTCGCCTGCAAGACGACGATAACCACTCCACGTGCTGTGAAAGGAAGATTCAAACGTTACCCTTTAAACTTGCGCACAAAGCCGACGAGCGAATCAACTTCCTTCTCGTTCAGCTTGTCACTAAATGCCGGCATGTTGCCGCGTACGTTGCGCCCATTCATGATCGAATTAAAAATGCGCTCATCCGTGACGTCTTCATGCCATTTGGCGTCAGTCAGATCGCGCGCGTGACTGAACTTACCTTTCGACGTCTTGGCTCGTCCGTCCGCTCCGTGACATGCCGCGCAGAGACTCGCATACAATTGCGGTGCAGTGCGCCCTTTACTTTTTCGCTGATTTGCGGAAACGGCAAGGCCCGTAAGTAAAACCAGCACCGCAAAAAACGCCAAACAGCAACTTCGCATCATACAATTCGGCATCGGTCGTTAGTTTTGTGTATAGTGGGAAAAATTTCAACCACAAACCGTAGCGTAGGACAACTCAATTGACAGAAATCGAGATTAGCAAGCTGCGAGAAGAGTGTGGCGTCTTCGGGATTTACGGTCATACAGATGCCTCGCGCCTGACTTACCTGGGTTTGTATGCGTTGCAGCACCGAGGGCAGGAGTCGTGTGGCATCGTCGCATCTGACGGCGTTGAACTCCGGCAACAGCGCGAAATGGGACACGTTTCCGAAGCTTTCGCGCAGGAGCATCTCGATCGCTTGCGCGGCGCGAGTGCAATTGGCCACGTGCGCTATTCGACAGCGGGCGAGGTTTCGATTCTCGAGGCGCAACCGTTTCTCGTAACCTGCCAGCACGGACAGATCGCCATCTGCCATAACGGAAATCTTCCGTTCGCTCGCGATGAACGACTGCGACTCGAACGCGAAGGCGCGATCTTTTCGTCAACCTCCGATACGGAAGTGGTCCTGCACGGCGTTGCGCGTTCGCGATCATCGGTTCGCGAGGCGATTCCGGAAGTTTTGAGCGAGACGGAAGGCGCTTTTTCGATGCTCTTCCTGACGCCTAACGAACTGATCGCGATTCGCGACTCGCGCGGTTTTCGACCGTTGGCACTGGGACGGTTGGGCGATGCGTGGGTTGTCGCGTCAGAAACGTGCGCGTTTGATTTGATCGACGCGCAATACGTGCGCGACGTCGAGCCCGGCGAGATGATCGTCATCGACCACGACGGTCTGCGATCCTCGCATCCATTGCCCGAACAACGTCACTCGATGTGTCTGTTCGAACACGTCTATTTCGCGCGTCCTGATTCGTTGATCTACGGGCGATCGATCAATGAATCGCGTCACAAAATGGGACGGCGGCTTGCCGTCGAGCAACCTGCTGATGCGGATCTGGTCGTGCCGGTGCCGGATTCCGGTGTGGCGGCGGCGATCGGTTACGCAGCCGAGAGCGGTTTGAGTTTTCGTTTTGGACTGGTTCGTAATCACTACATCGGACGGACGTTTATCGAGCCGCGGCAGTCGATTCGTTCGTTTGGTGTGCGTATCAAGTTGAACCCGGTGCGCGATCTGATAAAGGGCAGGCGAGTTGTGCTGATCGACGATTCAATCGTTCGTGGTACGACGTCGAAAAAGATTGTGCGTATGGTCCGTGAAGCAGGCGCGAGCGAAGTTCACGTGCGGATTAGTTGTCCGCCGACGATTAGTCCGTGTTACTACGGCGTCGATACGCCGAACAAGTCGGAACTCATCGCTGCCAACATGACCGTTCCCGAGATCTGCCAGTTCATCGAGGCCGACTCACTTGGTTACTTGTCGCTCGAGGGAATGATTGCGGCGACGGGGTTGAGTGCGGATGCGTCGTGTGTGGCGTGTTGGAATGAGCAGTACCCGACGCGCATCACGCGAGAGGCGGAGACGATGTGGGAACGCGATCGCGAATCAGTTGCCGCGGAGAATTAACCACGGATGGGAAAAGTCAGGCGAGGCTGTGGTTGCGCAGTTGCAGTGCTGTTATTGGTAGTCGCGGGCTCAGGCGCCGCCTATTGGAAGTGGGTTCGTCCATGGTTGCAGCAGCAACCGCCGCCGGCGTCGGGAGGCGAACTCATTGTTCGCATTCTTGACGTTGGACCAGTTAACGGCGATTCGATCCTGATTTCCTCGCCCGCCGGCAAAACCGTACTGATCGACGCGGGCGACACGTCCAAAGGCAAAGCGGTTGTGGAAGCGTTGAAGCGTCACAACGTTCAGCAGATTGACTATTTCATCGTCACGCATCCGCATCCGGATCACATGGGTGGCGCTGCGGAAGTTTTTAAAGCAGTCAAGGTGCTGAATGTGATCGATAACGGGCAGGAGCCGAGCGTTCCACCGGAACTTGCACCGCCAAAACCCGCCGCTGGGACAAAGAAACCCGTTGCGAAGCCAACGCCGAAGAGGCAGCCTCCGTCGATCACGAAGTTTTACGACGATTACAAAGCTGGATTGGCTACAAGCGGTTCGACGTATGCGCAGGCGCAACCCGGAACAAAGTACGACCTCGGCGGCGGCGCGCTGCTAACGATTCTGGCCCCGTCTGAACCGTTCTTCACGAAGGAACAAATGAAAGGCGGCGGCAACGAACCAAACGCAAATTCGATCGTTGCCCGTTTGGATTACGGATCGTTCTCGATGTTGTTTGCCGGCGATGCGGAAGACCAGACCGAACATCGCCTGCTGACGAAAGATCTCAATCTCGAGGGGCAGGTACTGAAGGTGTCGCATCACGGTTCCAAGTATGCTTCGACCAAAGATTTCCTTGATCGGGTGAAACCCGAGATCGCGATCGTCTCGTGTGGCGCGTGGAACCGTTATGGACATCCCGCGCAATCAGTGTTGGATCGTCTGCGCGCAGCCAATCCCGCTTTAAAGCTTTATCGCACTGATTTGCACGGCGAAATTGCGCTCACTACGCGTGGCAAGCAAGGCGATGTCACAGTGAAACCGACGAAAGAAGCGACAGAGGATCTGTGGGTAGGCCGTACCGCCCAGAAGGACGATTCCTCGCGTTCCGGTTTCATCGCTTACGGCGATTTTGGTCCACCACCACGACAGAAGAAGTAATTTCAAAATTCGAATTTCGAAATTCGAATTGACGACATGACCAAACCAATTTCCTACGCGGATTCAGGTGTCGACATCGACGCTGCGACGCGAGCAACCGACAGGATCAAAGAGCTCGCGCGCACCACGTTCAATCAGCGCACACTCTCAGAAATCGGCAGCTTCGGCGGCATGTTTGACGGTGCGTTTCCAAACATGGCGCAACCGGTTTTGGTCGCTTCGGCAGATGGGGTTGGGACCAAACTCAAGATCGCTTTCGTCACCAGCGTGCATAACACTGTCGGTCGCGATCTCGTGAATCATTGCGTCAACGACATACTGGTCCAGGGTGCGCGCCCGCTTTTCTTTCTCGACTATATCGCCACCGGAAAGTTGTCGCCTGACGTCGTCGCCAGCATTGTCGAAGGAGTGACGAACGGTTGCCGCGAAAACGGGTGCGTGCTGCTGGGTGGAGAGACCGCTGAGATGCCCGGCTTCTACCAGGAAGGCGAATACGATATTGCGGGCTTTATTGTTGGCGTAGTCGATCGCGCAAAAATCATCGACGGAAAAACCATCGTCCCTGGTGACGTGTTAATAGCGCTTCCCTCCGCGGGTTTGCACACAAACGGTTACTCACTCGCACGAAAATTGTTCTTCGACGTAGCTGGTTACAAACCCGACACACGCCTGCCGGGAATGGAACTAACTGCGTCTGAAGCGCTGCTGTTGCCGCATCTCAGTTACCTGAAACCACTCGACGGCTTGCTCGACACCGGCTTGATCAAAGGCCTCGCCCACATCACGGGCGGTGGTCTAACCGACAATATTCCGCGCATCCTCCCGGAAGGCTCAGCGGTGAAGATCCGGAAAGGATCGTGGCCCGTGTTACCCGTTTTCGATCTACTGCATGAACTCGGAAACGTCTCAGAAAGCGAGATGTATCGCACGTTCAACATGGGCGTGGGCATGGTGATCGTTTGTTCGCAAGGAGAACGCGTCTTCAATCACGGCGCACCTCCACGAGCGTGACAATCCGTGTTACGAGATCGGCGAGGTCGTCGAGGGCAACCGCACAGTTTCGATCGACTGATGACTACCCGGATCGCGATCTTAATCTCCGGCCGCGGATCGAACATGGTTGCGCTCGCCGATGCGATCCAGACGGGCACAATTCCAAACGCAGAGATTGTCGTCGTAATCAGCGATCAGCCTGACGCGAAAGGCCTGCTCGCCGCCCAGAAGCGTTCTCTCAGAACACTCGTCATCGAACGCCGCGGACGTAAACGCGAAGAACACGATCGCGAGATCGTTTCCATCCTGCGCGAAGAACGCGTCGATCTAATTTGTCTTGCCGGATATATGCGCGTGCTGTCGCCGTTTTTCGTCGACGCGTTCAAAAATCGCATCCTCAATATCCATCCCAGCCTGCTGCCGTTGTTTCCCGGTTTGGATGCGCAACGACAAGCCCTCGAACACGGAGCGGAAGTCAGCGGATGCACGGTCCACTTCGTCGACAACACGCTCGATGGCGGCCCGATCATCGCCCGGCGCACGGTTCCGGTTCTCGAAGACGACACGGAGGAAACACTTTCTGCTCGAATTCTTGAGCAGGAACACATACTCTATCCTGAGGCAGTCGCCTTAGCGCTAAACAAATATTTCACGGATGACGATTGACGAACAGCTTTCATACCTCGCCAAAGGCACGACCGAGATCATTCGCAGCGAAGAATTGCGCACGAAACTCGAGCGGTCCGCTGCAACCGGCAAACCTCTGCGCGTGAAGCTCGGCGCAGACCCGACTGCTCCTGACATCCATCTCGGTCACACCGTCGTGATCCGCAAATTGCGCGCGTTTCAGGAGCTGGGCCATATCGCGATCTTTCTGATCGGCGACTTCACCGGAATGATCGGCGATCCTTCCGGCAAGAACACCACGCGACCGCAACTCACACGCGAAGAGATCGACGCCAACGCCGAAACATACAAGCAACAGATCTTCAAACTTCTCGATCCGGAAAAAACAGTTATCGAATTTAACTCCCGGTGGATGAATGAAATGGGATCCGCCGGATTTCTGCGTCTCTCATCGCACGTCACGGTGCGGCAGATCCTCGAACGTGACGACTTTCATCAGCGTCTCGAAGCGAATCGTCCGTTGGCGTTGCACGAAGTGATGTATCCGCTCGTGATGGCCTACGACTCGGTAGCGTTGGAAGCGGACGTCGAGCTTGGCGGAACGGACCAGAAGTTTAATCTGCTGATGGGCCGCAACCTGCAACGCGAGTACGGTCAGGATTCGCAGGTCGCCGTGATCATGCCGCTCCTGGAAGGAACTGACGGCGTGCAAAAGATGTCGAAGAGTTTGGGAAACTATATCGGCATCAACGAACCGCCACAGGAGATCTTCGGTAAGGTTATGTCGATCTCCGACGACCTGATGTGGCGCTACTACGAACTCTGCACCGCTCTCTCGCCGTCAGAGATCGCGTCGCTGCGTGCGAGCGATCGCAATCCGCGCGATATCAAAGTCGATCTTGCGAAGAAGCTCGTCGCAGACTTTTATTCGCCGGCTGACGCTACTAAAGCTGAAGAAGATTTCAACGCAGTCTTTCGCAGCAAGCAGACGCCGGATGATATCGAAGAGCGCGGGGTGGCAGCGGGCTCGTGGAAGTTGCCGCGTTTGTTAGTGGAACTCTCGCTCGCACCGTCGATGGCGGAAGCTCGGCGACTGATCGAGCAGGGGGGAGTCTCTGTCGGTGGCGAGCGACGCTCACAAACAGACGTTGAAGTTGAAATAGATGCAAATCTTGCGATTCTGATCCAGGTCGGCAAACGTCGTTTCGTTCGCGTGAAGGGCGAATAACACGGATGTCTGCGACTGTTACAACTGAAGACACACTCGTCATCGAAACACCTGAGCGCGTGCCGCTGCACTTTGCGTTAGCGTCGATCGGCAACCGTTTTCTCGCTTGCGCAGTGGACCATGCGATTCAAGGCTGTGCGATTGCCATCATCGCAATGGCTGCGTTGATCCTTTCCAGCATCTCCTCAGTTTGGGACCTGTTTGCGTCGGCGCCGAAGTGGATCTACGCCGTGATGATCATTCTGCTGTTCCTGACGTTCTCGGGTTACTTCGCGTTTTTCGAATGGATTTGGAGCGGACAAACGCCGGGTAAGCGCTGGCTGAAGTTGCGCGTGCTGCGCGAGGACGGACGGCCCATCACGTTCTGGGAAGCGTCAGTGCGAAACCTGCTTCGCAGCCTCGACATGATGCCCGCGCCGTTCTATTCGATCGGTCTGATCTCAGTGTTCATCAACGCACGCGATCAACGCGTTGGCGACATGGTCGCCGGGACCGTCGTGGTGCGAGAAAGAGAAGCTGAGGCGCCGGAGTTCTCTCAGGTCTTTGCTTCTCCCGTCAGTGATCCAGCGCTGCGTCGCTCATTCAAGCCGGTCGACTTTGTTGCGAATTTGAATAGTTTGACTGAATCGGAAATCCAGGTGGTGGAAACGTTTCTGCGCCGCCGCTGGGATCTCGGCGACGTTCCGCGCCAGTGGATGGCGTGGCGAGTCGCGCTACCGATTCTTTACAAGATTCGTCCGGTGTACGACGTCGAGAAGTTCACCTACGAAGGCTTCCTCGAAGAACTCCTGCATCGCTACCTGCAACAACACCGCTTCAGCGGGTGATGATTACTTCTTCGGCCTTACGATCGGAAACAGCTTTCCTGCCTCAAGCGGATCGACCTTTACACCGACCAGGGATGCAGCATACGACAACACCGTGTCACGACCGGCGGCGAGATCTTCCGCAGTCGGGAAGCGAATGTCATCCGGCGTTACGCCACGATGTTCCAGACTCTGCCCGTCAGACATGATGAGATCTGACACGGTAATACTCGCGCCGTAAAACACTACAACGTCAAGTCCGATTTCATCCGAAAAAAATCTTGAAGTCATAACCGCGCCCGCCGTCTTATCGCCAATTACGACGCCTCTCTTTTCGAGCTGTATAGTTCGCGCGAGAACTTCCGACGCAGACGCCGAACGACTATCAACAAGCATGATCAGCTTGCCCTTGAACGCCTTGTCACCGCGCGTCTTGGCTATAAATGGTTTCGTTTCTTTGCGTGATACGCTGTCGCCGATCTTCACGTCGTGATCGAACAGGTTCCCGACCATACGCTGAACGGTCGTGACCCAACCGCCTCCGTTTCCACGGAGATCGAGTATCAGCGCTTTGTGCTTGCGCGTTTTTTCCATCGCGTCGTCAACCTGAGTGTCCGTCAGATCAAATTCATTCATCTTCCAGATCAGCAGCTCATCGCCAAACGACGCGTAACGATCGCGCCCGAAGTCAGCTTCTCGTTCACCCTTTCTCACGATGTCCATCCACTCGTTGTAGTTCGTGAGATTGATCATTTTCCTGCCGTCTTTTTGCCTGGACAGCAGATTGAGATCGCGTGGCTCTCCGTTGGGACTGCGAAGCACGACGTGAACGTATTGCTGCGGACGGAGAAGGTTGTAGAGATACTGAAATTTCCAGAGGTTGGTCCGGTCGATCCTATAGCCGCCCGCCTCCAAAACTTCATCACCCGGTTTTACTCCTTTGGTTTCCGCGTCACTGCCTTTGTCAACTGATGAGACATAGCAACGGTCGCCAATGATCTGCATGGTCCAACCGTACTCGGTCGTGTAGGAGCGTGAAGGAGGGACGAATAACGTGTGGGAGTCGTCGAGCTCGATGAGCACCTGCGCGATAATTCCGAAGATTTGTCCGAGAGAGGCCGCGGTCTTGATCTTTTCATCTGCCGTCTTAAATCGCGCGTCGAGGTCCATGCCGCGAAACTTTGGATCGTAGTAGTTCTTCTTTAGCTCCTCTTTGATTCGTCGCAACATCTCTTGGGCACGTTCCCGATCCCTGCCCTGCACCTTTTCCTGGGCGCGCAGATGCCCAGACGGCATCGAAAAAATGAGAAAGAGAAATGCTATTACCAGAACGTTCGAGACGAAGGGTTTTCGAGGATACATCGGACTTCTCCAGGCGATAGGAGGCTGGTCAAAGCTACCGTCAGCATACCACATGACGAATTTGACCGGCCCGTTCACCGTCTGCTAGCCTTCAAGGTTTTTTGTATTCGCAAAGAGGCACAAAACGGAAGAAGCATTGATTTTTTGCGCCTTTTTGTGGCTTTCTTGTGCCTTTTGTGTTACGCAACACGGATTTCGCAGTAGGGGATATGAATCATGAGTAAGGAAGTTTTCATACTTGGCGGCAAGCGCACGGCGATGGGCGAATACGTCGGCGTGCTGAAAGACGTATCGGCAATAGACCTTGGAGCAGTGGCGGCACGTGGCGCTTTGGAAGCGACTCACGTAAAGCCGGATGAAATCGATCACACAGTAATCGGAAACGCGTTGCAGACTTCGGGCGACGCGATCTACGGCGCGCGTCACGTCGCGCTCAAGGCCGGCGTGCCGTTCGACCGCCCGGCGTTGACTGTAAATCGACTCTGCGGCAGCGGCATTCAATCGATCGTGTCCGGCGCGCAAATGATCCAACTTGGCGAGGCACAGACGTGTTTAGTTGGTGGTATGGAATCGATGTCGCAGGCGCCGCACGTCATTCGCGGCGCGCGTTCAGGATTCGCGCTCGGACAGGGAAAACTGGAAGACAGCCTGATGGTCGCGTTGCTCGACACGTACTGCAACACGCCGATGGCCGGTACAGCGGAAAACCTCGCCCGCAAGTTTGAAGTCTCGCGCGAGGAGCAGGACAAGTATGCGTTGCGTTCCCAGCAGGAAGCGAAACGCGCGCTCGACGCCGGCTATCTCGCAGAAGAGATCGTGCCGGTTGAAGTTAAAGACGCGCAAAGGAACGGTCCCGGTCGATCGTGACGATCATCCGCGACCGGAAACGACGCTGGAAATTCTCGCGAACTTGAAACCGGCGTTTGCCAAGGATGGATTTGTCACGGCTGGAAACGCGTCGGGAATCGTCGACGGTGCGGCGGCGCTCGTGATCGCCGGCGAGGAGTTTGTGAAACAGCGCGATCTGAAACCGATGGGGCGAATCGTTAGTTGGGCTTACGCTGGCGTCGAACCGGAGATCATGGGCATTGGTCCCGTCCCGTCGACTCGCGCAGCGCTACAGAAAGCTGGTCTGTCACTAAACGACATGGACCTCGTCGAAGTGAACGAGGCGTTTGCGGCGCAGTACCTGGCTGTGGAAAAAGAGCTCGGACTGGACCGAAATCGCACAAACGTAAACGGCGGTGCGATCGCGCTCGGTCACCCGTTGGGAGCGACCGGTACGCGTCTCGTGTTGACGCTGTTGCACGAACTGCAACGACGCAATGGACGCTACGGATTGGCGACCGCGTGCATCGGTGGCGGACAGGGGATCGCGATGATCGTGGAGCGGGTCTGACAAACTTTAGAGTTTCCCGCAAAGGCGCAAAGACGCAAAGGAGATCAGGCAGACTCATGTTTACCTAAGTTCTTCTTTGCGTCTTTGCGCCTTTGCGGGAGGCTCTCCTGATTTTCGGATCAAATACAAATTCTCAGCTTCGTTTTAGGCGATTGGCCTCACGTCGCAAAGGGGTAAGTATTGGCACAAATCGTTTTGTCGAATGGGTTGTTGGACGACGTTATTCGGCACAGCTATTGCGAATTTGAAATGCTCTGACAATTGCCCCCGGCTCGCACTTTAGTTCGACACAAAATGAGTCATAAAGATTTAATAGATTCAGTCGATACTTAGACTTGCGGAAAGCGAGCTAGGCGTGATAGAAGTCGCGTCTTAATAGCAATCGCCTTCGCCGATTCCTCTTGAATTTGATTTCAGGTTCAATAAAAATTTGGCCAACAACAACCCGGCGCTTCCCGCAGGGCTGAGGCGCGTTTACGTTAACTCATTGCCTAAGGAGTTCCCCAGTATGTCGAAAATAATCAAGCTTTCTTTACTATGCTTGTTGCTGCTTGGTCTCAGCTCAATTGCGGCGGCGCAATCAACGACCACCGGCGCAATAGGCGGCGTAGTCAGCAATCCGAATAAGGAAGTCGTTCCCGGCGCTTCGGTCAGCGTAAAGAACGTCGACACGAACAAAGAGGATGCTGCTACGACCGACGACAGCGGACGTTTCAAAGTTGCGAACCTGCAACCCGGACGTTACGCAGTCACGGTTAACTCAGCGGGCTTCTCGCAGGTGACGCAGGAGAACGTGGTCGTCGAAGTCGGTCGTGAGACCAACCTCGAGGTTGCACTGTCGGTTGGCCCGGTGACAGGCACAGTTGACGTGAGCGCCGAAGCTCCGGTTATCAACACCACGCAACAGGACTTTTCCAGCAACATCAACCAAACGTCGATCAACGAACTGCCAATCAACGGCCGTCGCTGGTCCAACTTCGCCCTGCTCACGCCGGGTGCGGTTCCCGACGGCAACTTTGGCTTGATCAGTTTCCGTGGTATCTCGGGCCTGCTGAACAACAGCACCATCGACGGCGGCGACAACAATCAGGCGTTCTTCGCCGAAGAGCGCGGCCGCACTCGCATCAGCTACTCGATCAGCCAGGCGGCGATTCGTGAGTTTCAGGTAAATACCTCGAGCTACTCGGCGGAGTACGGTCGCTCAGCGGGCGGCGTGGTCAACGCCATCACGAAGAGCGGTACTAACGAGTTTCACGGCGGCGTGTTCTACTACCAGCGCAACAACAAGTGGGGCGCACGCAATCCGCTCGCGACTCGCACGGAACTCATCAACGGCGTCTTCACGCCGGTTGGTTTTAAACCGAAGGACGTCCGTCACCAGTTTGGCGGCACGATCGGCGGACCAATCGTCAAAGACAAAGCTTTCTTCTTCTTCAGCTACGATCAGCAGAAACGCAATTTCCCGGGCCTGTCGATCTTCTCCAGCAACACGTTTCTGAACCTCAGCACCGCGAACAGGAACCTTCTGACCGCGAGAGGTTTGACGAGTACCCAGATCGACAACGCGCTCAGCTTCCTGCAAAGCCTGTCGGGCCCACTCGAGCGCACCGGCGATCAAAAACTATTCCTGCCGAAAGTGGATTGGAACATCAACGACAGGAACACGTTGACCGTCAGCTATAACCGCCTCCGCTGGGAATCCCCGGCCGGCGTGCAAACGCAGGCGACCAACACCCGCGCGCGTGACAACTTCGGCGACGATTTCGTCGAGATTGATGCGCTGAACGTGAAACTGGCTTCGACACTGACGCCGACGTTATTGAACGAGTTTCGCTTCCAGTGGGGACGCGACAACGAAACTCAGTTCAGCCAGGCGCCCTTGCCAGGTGAGCCGACCAACGCTCCTGGCGGACGTTCGCCACAAACTTTCATCCAGAACGGCTTCTCGTTCGGTATGCCTGAGTTCCTTGAGCGTGCCGCGTTCCCGGATGAGCGTCGCTGGCAGTTTGCCGATACCGTCACTATGACGACCGGCAATCACACGTTCAAATTCGGCGGCGACATTAACTTCGTCAAAGACATCATCAACAACCTTCGTTTCCTTGGTGGCGAGTTCAGCTACACGGGCGCAAACGCCTTGCCGGACTTCATCATGGACTACACCAACTTCCAGACCAACGGCGCAATTCGAGCGCTGCAGACCAGCACGAGTGCGCTCCCAGGCTACTGTCCTTTTGTGGCGGTGACAGGGACCATAACACCGGAAGCGCAACGTCGTCGCGCCGGCCAGTGCTACGCCGGCAACTTCACGCAGGGCTTCGGCGTGTTGGGTCTGACGATGAAGACCACTGACCTCAACTACTTCATCCAGGACGACTGGCGCGTAACGCCGCGGTTCACCTTGAACCTCGGACTGCGTTACGAATACCAGCTCAATCCTGACCCGATTAATGTCAACCCCGCCTTGCCGCAGACCGGCAACAAGATTGACGACCGCAACAACCTTGGACCGCGTATCGGATTCGCCGTTGACCTGACCGGCGACGGCAAGACGAGTATTCGGGGTGGCTGGGGACTCTATTACGGCCGAGCGATCAACTCGACGATCTACAACGCGCTGGTTAATACGGGCGTCGGCATCGATCGTGGTCAGCGACAGTTTTCAGCCAGCGCCACGAACTTGCCGCCGGGTTGCACGATTGCGGACACCTGCGCGTTCCTGCCCATCTATCCGAACCTGATTAATGCTTCGAATCCGCCAGTCGGAGCAGTGCAGTATTTCGACGATGATTTCCAGCTTCCGCAGATTCACCAGTGGGACTTCATCTTCGAACGAGAGATCGCGAGAAACACCGTTGTCTCCGCTTCGTACCTCGGCAGCTTCGGCAATTCGCTACCGAACTTCGTCGATACAAACCTGCCGGCGCCGCGACGGCTCGTTACGCTCAATATCAACGGTGGACCGTTTGGTGGTCAAAATTACGTGACTCCGATCTTCGTCGGCCCGCGTCCGAACACGTCGTTCGCGCAGATCACGGAGATTCGCAGCGACGTCTACTCGAAGTATCACGCGCTCGTGCTTCAGGCCAATCGCCGCTTGACGGATGGCTTGCAGTTCCAAACCAACTACACGATGTCGAGAGCATCCGATAACGGTCAGGCCTCGATCACGTTTACGTCCAACAACCTGCCGTTCAACGCGTTCGACCAGTCGGGTGAGGATGGTCTCTCAAACTTCGATCGCAGGCACAAGTTCGTCACCAGCCTGGTTTACAGTCCGAATCCTTTCAGCGACGGCGCGGCCAAGCACATCTTTAACGGCTGGACAATCGCTCCGATCCTGAATGCGTTCTCGGGCGCCCGCTTTACCGGCAACATCAGTGGCAACATTGCACCGGCAAGCTTTGGTTTGAGCGGATCGACTCCTGGTGGTGGCGCAAACGGCTCCGGCGGTGCGAACCGCTTCGCGCAGGTGCCGCGCAACTTCTTCAAGCAGCCCAAGATTTGGTACGTGGACACGCGCCTCTCGCGCCGGTTCGCGATCACTGAAGGTACGAACCTCGAGTTCCTGGTCGAAGGATTCAATGTCTTCAACCGCACTCAGGTGACCTTGGTTCAAGGTACGATCTATAACCTGTCCGGATCGACATTGACCTTTAACAATCCATTTGCCACCACTACCGGCGCTGACAGCACCCTGTTCCGTGAGCGCCAAGTGCAGGTTGCTGTCCGCTTCGAGTTCTAAAAATAGACTGGAAGCGAGTTCTCAAAAGGGCGTGCTGTTTCGGCAGCACGCCCGGTTTTTTTTCGTCTCACTTTATGGTTCAATCTGTCTTTTCCGAATATTGTGAAAGTCTTCATTACCGCTCGATGAGAGGAAATCCTACAAATTGGCCAATGAACAGTTTGATGTAACTATTATCGGCAGTGGACCAGGCGGATATGTAGCCGCCATTCGCGCCGGGCAGTTGGGTCTCAAAGCAGCAATCGTCGAAAAAGATAACCGTCTCGGAGGAACGTGCACGCTTCGCGGTTGTATTCCCACGAAGCAGATGCTGATGTCGGCTTACATCTACGAAAAGATGCAACACGCCGCCGATTTCGGTGTGCAGGCGTCGGGAATTCAACTCGCCTTCGCCGACGTGCAAAAGAGAAAAGACAAGGTGGTGATGAAAAACGTAAAGGGCATCGAGTACCTGATGAAGAAGAACAAGGTGACGGTATTCAAAGGCACCGGCAAGCTGGCGTTGCCGGGTAAAGTGGAGGTGACCGACGCCGAGGGCAAGAAACAGACGCTGCAAACGAAGAACATCATCATTGCTACCGGCTCTGTCGTCCGGCCAATTCCGGGTTTTGAAACTGACGGCGTGCACGTCGTCAACAGCGACCACATTCTCGAATTGAAAGATGTTCCGAAGTCGTTGATCGTGATGGGCTCCGGGGCAGTCGGCGTTGAGTTTGCTTCCGTCTATTCGCGGTTCGGCGCGGAGACGACGCTCGTCGAGCTTCTGCCGCGGCTAGTTCCACTTGAAGACGAAGAAGTGTCGAAGGAACTCGAGCGGAGTTTTCGTAAACGGGGGATCAAGTCGCAGGTCGATACTAAGCTTGAGAAGATGGAGAAGACTGAAACGGGCGTGCGTGTTTCCGGCAAAACGGGCAAAGGCGAGGCAGTGACTCTCGAAGCTGAGATGTTGCTCGTTGCGGTCGGCCGCATGCCGTACACCGAAGGACTTGGGCTCGAAGGAACGAAGGTTAAAGTCGAAAAAGGATTTATTCAGGTAGACGAGTTTCAGCAAACCGCGGAAAAAGGCGTGTACGCGATTGGTGACGTCGTGCCGACTCCTTTGCTGGCCCACCTCGCGTCGAAAGAAGGAATCGTCGCGGTCGAACATATGGCCGGCAAGAAAGACGTGCGGCCAATCAATCTGCGGCTCGTCCCGAATTGCACCTACTGCGATCCGGAAATCGCGTCAGTGGGCCTGACTGAAGCGAAAGCGAAGGAACAGGGTTACGACGTGAAGGTCGGTAAGTTTCCGTTCTCGGCTTCCGGCAAGGCGCGCATCCTCGGCGAAGAGGAAGGTTTTGTGAAGATCGTGGGCGAGAAAAAGTACGACGAGATTCTCGGCGTGCACATCATCGGCCCGCATGCGACGGAATTAATTGCCGAAGCGTGTGTGGCGATGCAGCTCGAGTCGACTGCCGATGAGCTGGGTCGAACGATGCACGCACACCCGACGATCTCCGAAGCGGTGATGGAAGCGGCGGAGGGAGTTCACGAATTGGCGGTGCACATTTAAGCAATGGACCAAACTGAGAAAAAGGATCAGCAGGACGGCGGTGGCCGCGACAAACGCAGCCGGCGAAGACGTCCGGCGCGCGGGCGGTTTCAGATGCGCGTCAGCACCAAGTACGAGCCGCGCAAAGCCGCGGACGATAAGCCGCTAAGCTGTAGCACCGAGACCTCGCTTAAGCCCGAGCAGCATCTCGAGCTGTATCGTTACTTGAAGCTCACGCGCCTCGTCGAAGAGCGGCTGGTCAATCTCTACCGGCAAACAAAAGTTGTTGGCGGTGTGTTTCGCTCGTTGGGCCAGGAAGCGACGGCGGTCGGCAGCGCATACGCTTTGCAGCCGCACGATTTCATCACGCCGCTGATTCGCGACCTCGGCGCAGTTCTCGTCAAAGGCATTCGGCCGCGCGACATCTTCGCGCAGTACATGGCTAAAGCTGGTGGTCCATCAGGCGGAAAAGACCTGAACATTCACTTCGGCGACATGGATCGAGGCTTCATCGGTCCGATTTCACACCTTGGCGACATGATTCCCGTGATGACCGGCATTCTGTTGGGTGCGCGGTTGAAGAAAAAGAAGTTTGTCGGCGTGGCCTACATCGGCGATGGCGGCATGAGCACCGGCGCTTTTCATGAAGGACTCAACTTCGCCGCGGTCCAACGTCTGCCGCTGATCGTTATCGCAGAACACAATCATTACGCGTATTCGACTCCCACCAGTCTGCAAACCGCAGTTCGCGATCTCGCCGAGAAAGCAGCGGGTTATGGCATTCCCGCGCATGTGGTTGACGGAAACGACGTCGTCGCTTGTTATGAAGTGACGAAGCATGCGGCTGATTATGCGCGACGTGGTGGCGGCGCCGTGTTGATCGAGGCAAAGACGTATCGTCGCAAAGGTCACGCGGAACACGACGATCAGCGCTACGTTGCAGAGGGTGAAGTTGAGTGGTGGGAGACGCATAACGATCCGATCGATCGTTACGAGCGTTATTTGTTGGAATGTAATCTGGCGACGAAAGAACAGCTCGAGGAGATCGTTGCGGGAGTTCTCCGCGAGATCGACGAGGACTGCGCCTGGGCCGAGTCTTCACCCATGCCCGAGGGCCAGCAGGCGGCGTACGGTGTGTTTGATAACGACGTCGTACCACCGGCGTTCCGGCCCGGAGTTTTGGAGGCGTAGCTATGACGCTCAGAAGAGCACATCATAAATACAGACAACGTACCGAAGGTACCTCACTTACTGGAGGAAAAGGAATGGGATATGTGTATGCAGAGATCGAACTGACAAACGAGGATGACTTGGCGGTCCAGCGACGCGGCTGGGCTACGGAATCAGAAATACGTCGAGTTACGACGAGAGCACTGGTCGATAGTGGTGCGTGGGATCTCGTTATTAGCGAGGAGATTCAACAACAACTCCAATTGCCGTTGATGGGTAAAGAGTGGGTCAAACTTGCAGACGAGACTCTGCTGGAACTCGACTTGGTAGGTCCCGTGCAGGTTCGATTCGAAACCCAGACCATACTTGTCCGAAGTGCGCTTGTTATGCCGACGACACCGGAGGTCTTGTTGGGCGCCTATCCGATGCAGGGACTCGATGTATACATCGACCCAAAATCGGAACGGCTACTGGTACATCCTCAGACGCTGGACAATCCAAAGTCAAAAATTCTACACGTCACCCGAGGAGTGAGCTTGAGCATATAACATGTCCACAGCAGTCAAAAAAGAACACAAATCAGCGCGGCCGGAACGCGGAGGACAGGCCACACTCGTCGAAGCGATTCGCCAGGGTATCTGGGAGGAGATGGAACGCGACCCCGACGTGTTCGTTATCGGCGAAGACGTCGGCGCGTACGGCGGCGCATTCAAAGTTACCGATGGTCTGATCGACGAGTTCGGTAAAGAGCGCGTAATCGACACGCCAATCTCGGAAGGCGCAATCGTCGGCGCAGCTTGTGGCGCGGCGCTGATGGGCATGCGACGCGGTCGCGGAGTTTCAGTTTATCGATTTCATCTCGGCCGGCTTCGATCTGCTAACGAATTATGCGGCGAAGTGCCGTTATCGCTGGGGCGCCGGTCTTGCCGGTCGTATTTCGTGGACCATGCGGTTCAGGCGTGCGATCTGGCCCATTCCATTCGCTGAACGCCGAGGCGTTTTTTCTAAACACGGCTGGACTGAAGATCGTCGAACCGTCGACTGCGTACGATGCGAAGGGTTTGATCAAGGCCGCTATTCGCGATCCCGACCCGGTGCTCTTCTTTGAGCACAAAAAACTCTACCGCTTGCCGCGTCTGCGTGAAGAGTTGCCGGCGGATGACTACATCGTCGAGATCGGAAAATCGCGTGTTGCGCGTACCGGACGCGACCTCTCGATCATTACATTCGGTGCGATGGTCCTGACCGCGCTGGACGCCGCAGAGGAGCTGGAGAAAGAGGGACTGGACGTAGAGGTAATCGACCTGCGAACACTCGCGCCGCTGGATCGGCCCGGCATTCTCGCAAGCGTGAAGAAAACTAATAGAGCGATTGTGTTGCACGAAGCTTCGCGGACCGGCGGTATTGGTGGAGAGATAACCGCAATCCTCGCGGAAGAGGCGTTTGAATGGCTGGATGCGCCTGTGGTCCGGGTAGCGTCTATCGATACGCCGGTGCCGTATTCGCCACCGCTAGAAGACTACTACTTGCCGCAAATTAAAGACGTGGTTGACGCCGCCCGAAAACTTGCGGCCTATTGAGATCCAAAAAACCAGTTTGGAGAAAAGATGAGTACTGAAGTGGTAATGCCGCAGATGGGAGAGTCCATTGCGGAGGGCACGATTACGAAGTGGTTGAAGAAGGTCGGCGAGCACGTCGACCGCGATGAGCCGCTGTTTGAGATCTCGACCGATAAGGTCGACGCTGAGATTCCATCGCCTGCGGCGGGAACGTTGACCGAGGTTCGCTTCAATGAAGGCGAAACGGTGGAAGTGAACACAGTAGTGGCGGTACTCGATGGTAATCAGTCATCGGCTGCGCCATCCGCGCCATCTGTGTCTGAACCTGCTCCTCCACCAAAATCAGAACCAGCACCTCCACCGCCACCAGTCGAAACAAAACCAGAGCCGCCACCGCCGCCGGCTCCTGCGCCTCCGCCACCCGCTCAGGCGCCACCTGCGCCAGTAGTGGAAACCAAACCGGAACCTGAAGCTGAAGCTACGGCTGCGGATCTCCGCAAAACCAAATCCAGCCCGTTGGTCCGAAAGATCGCCAAGGAACACGGCGTAGACATCTCCAGGCTGGAAGGCACCGGCATGAGCGGCCGGGTCACCAAGAACGACATCCTGAGCTTCATCGAATCAGGTGCAAGCGCAGCGCCAGCGGCTCCGCGTCCTGCCGAAGAAGCGCCAAGGATGACGCCAGCCCAGGCTCCGCAAGCAGTGGGCCCGGCAGTGTCGGAACCGACGGCGCCGCCCCTAAAACCGCAGGTCGGCGACCGCGTCGAAGCGATGAGCGTCATGCGCAAGAAGATCGCGGAGCACATGGTCCAATCGCGCCGTACGTCGGCCCACGTGACCACGGTCTACGAGATCGACATGACCCGCGTCGCCAAACTCCGTGAACAGCATCGCGACGCGTTCTACCAACGCACGGGCACCAAGCTCACGTTCATGCCGTTCATTTTCGAAACCGTGAACAAGGGTTTGCGCAAGTTCCCAATCTTTAATGCTCAAGTCAGCGGCGACCAGATCATTTACAAGCAGGACATCAATCTCGGGATGGCCGTGGCCCTCGATTGGGGCCTGATCGTCCCCGTAATCAAGCGCGCCGACGACTTGAGTATTTCGGGCCTTGCACGCGCTGCAAACGACCTTGCCGATAGGGCCAGGACCAAGCAACTCAAGCCGGATGAAGTGACCGGCGGCACATTCACGATCACGAACCCCGGCGTGTTTGGTGGTCTATTCGGCACCCCGATCATCAACCAGCCGCAACTCGCGATTCTGGGCGTCGGCAAGATCGAAAAACGGCCCAAGGTACTGACTTCCGCTGACGGCGACGACTTCCTTGCTATTCGTTGGATGGCCTATTTTGCGCTCAGTTTCGACCACCGCGTGATCGATGGTGCGGACGCCGAACGCTTCCTGGCTTTCGTTAAGGAGCAGTTGGAAGAGGGAGATTTTTCTCTGTAGAGAGCGATCAATTTCTCAATTTTTGAAGCAAAATCAACATGCGGCGGCAACGATCTCACAATGATTGTTGCCGCTTTTTTTGTTCACACCATGCGTGTTATTGCGATACAGTGGTGATTCGATGAAGAATAGCGAAGGCTATTGACTTGCTCCCATTGAAGGCTTAAGAGATGTCATCCGCAAAAATTAGTGCGCGGGAGGCGAGGCGACAACTCGCCGGTCGTTAGCGAGAGACGGACGCGCGGTAAGGCACGCGTTCAAAATGGTTACTAGCTTCTAAGGAGATAAATCGATGGTGTTCACTAAACATAAAATGTTTGCCCCGGCAGTGCTTATCACCTGCCTATTAGTCATCTCAGCCTCCCCAATCCTGGCTCAAGATACAACCAACCCCGCCGGCTCACGCAATGTGGCCAGCGGTCAGAAAATGAAAATCAAGGGTGTCGTCACCCGACGTGATTCGGATACGTTCACGGTCCGTGACATGAATGGTGTGGATACGGTTGTGCGCCTGGACGATAGGACCAGCGTGAAGACTAAGGGTGGGTTCCTGCGTGGTGGTACTAACTACGCGCAGACCAGCATCCTTCGCGGACTGAACCTCGAGATTGAAGGACGAGGCAATGGTTCCGGTGAACTGCTGGCGGAGAAGGTACGCTTTAACGAAGCTGACATGCGCGTTGCGCGCGCCGTTGAATCACGCGCCGCGCCGCTCGAAGAACGAGCCAGCGACACGGAAACCAAGCTCAGCCAGGTTGAAGCCAATGCGCAACGCCTGTCGGGCCAGTTGGATGAACTCGCTGCCGTTTCGAACGCCGCTCGCGGTGGTGCGAAAGCAGCGCAGGCAACCGCTGATGCAGCAGTTGCCGGTGTAACGGCAACCAACGAGCGCATTTCTGCCCTCGACGATTACGAGCCGACGACGACCGCCGCTGTGAACTTCCGTTCCGGCAGCGCCGTACTTTCGCCCGAATCGAAGACGACGTTGGACGACATTGCCAGCAAGGCGATGAACTCCAAGGCCTACGTGCTTGAGGTTCAGGGTTTTGCCGATTCAAGAGGTTCCGTGAATCTCAATCGACAGTTGAGTCAACGTCGCGCCGATGCCGTCATTCGTTACCTGGTTGAAAATCACAACGTTCCGCTGCGTCGCATCGTGACGCCGTACGGCTTCGGTGAAATGAACCCGGTTGCGGAGAACGAAACCCGCGATGGTCGTGCTCAAAACCGACGCGTCGAAATCAAACTGCTTGTTAACAAGGGCATCACGGCCCCAACGCCGGCGATGAATCCGGGAACTTCCGGTTCCGGTAACTAAGAGCTGGTTCGCGGAGTTTCACTTTCGGGTGCAACTCCGCGTCCGCTGGATGGCACCAAAGAGTCAGTTGGATCATGCCGTCACAAAAACGGTAGGATAAACAGACATTCACGCCGCATGAACTCGGCATGATGCAAAGGCTCGAGGGTGTCCAGAGATGATGTTGGGGGTTGAGAAAAAACTTTGGCGGCCGGCATTTCTGATGGGAGTGCTGGCCGTTTTTCTGTCTTTACCGTTTCTGGTAGTGCAGGCGCAGAAACGCCTCAGAGACATGCCGCCTCCGCCGCCAGCCTGGAAAGCAAAGCCCACGCCGACTCCGGCGCCCACGCCGGAGGAAAAACTCGAAGTAATTCGCACCACTTCAAATCTGATAATGGTTCCCGTGTCAATCACGGATCGTGACGGTCAGGCAGTTCAGGGACTGACAAAGGAAGATTTCCGTCTTCAGGAAGAAGGGAAGCAGCAGGAGATCACCAGCATCGGCAATCCCGAAGAAGTTCCGTTAGCGATCGCGCTGTTGTTCGATATATCGAGCAGCGTCAGTCAGAAGGGTTTCTTTCAATTTCAACAACATGCCGCGGCTGCGTTCTTGAAGCAGGTGATGAAACCCGCTGACCGTGCGGCGATCTTCACGATCGCGACACAGCCGACGATGGTCCAGCCCTTGAGCACTGCGGAAAGTCGCTACGGCGAAGGTAGTGACGATTCCGCCGGCGACCTCTTCTGTTGCGACGGCTTTCTACGACACAGTCATCGCTGCGGCAACCTATCTCGAAACCGCGCCTAGCCAGTTCAGACGCGTGATCATCGTCATCACCGACGGCGACGACAACAACAGCAAGCGAATAGTAAGCATCTCGAATGCGGAAGCAGGGCCAGTAATAACGATCAACTTACAGGCTCCAGGGCACGCGCTGGTCTGGACGCAAAACATCGTCTTGCTGTGGCCGATGTCCAGCAGGCTGCTCAAAAAGCTGACGCAATCTTTTACTCCGTCAATCCTGGTGGTCCATCTGTTCGTTTGAACCAAATCGCCATGCGCGCTGAGACCGGCATGGAGGCGATTGCCGAAGCGACCGGAGGAACAGCGTTCATTCCGGACGGCGAGAAAGATCTTGAACGCGTCTTTCGTCAGGTCGCCGCCGAGTTAAGAGGGCAGTATCTGCTTCAGTACTACGGAAACTCCGGAGGGGCCGGGCCAGTTCCGGCGCATCCAGGTGTCCGTTCCTGCGCGTGCCGATGTTCGTGTCCGGGCGCGACAGGGCTACTATCCGAAGAAAGAACAAGACTGACGAGAATAGAAATTCGAATTTCAAAATTCGAATTTCGAAATCATTTCTTATTGCCTCATAATGACCAGCACGTCCGTCAGTCGATTAATCACATTCAATAACGTTCTACCCGCAGCGTCGAACTGATTTGCCCCGGCCTGCTCGTCCGCAGTTGCCGCGCCCGCAGCAACGCCCGCGAGCTTGATGTAATAGGGTTGCAGTTCCGGTGTCGCCCGAAAGTCGATCTCGAGCTTATCCAGACCCTCGCGAAAGCCCTGAATGCTCGATTTAACTCTCGCTTTACTTTGCTGGTTGCTTTGCACCACCGCCGGTGACGCCTGGTTGCGGCGTATCTCCTCATCCGCCGCCGCAATGCCACTGTTTATGCCGCCAAGCAAATAAGTAAATCTCGTCAATAGCTTGATCTGTTCGGCGACGCGAGTAGCACCCTGCGTGCGCACTTGCGAGGCGCGTTGCGCGGCTGCAGTTGGCGTGCTGGGTTCGGGGTCGAGCGACGGCGAGTCTGGCCCAGAGCGCTGCTCGGAATGACAAGAATCGCCGTCAACACGGCGATAGCGATGACGTTTCAAAGCGTTTCTCCTCTGCTGGTTTTGCGGAGGCAGATTGTACCAAAGACCAAGGCGACTGTTAGAATGACGCACAAAGTCCACAGCCTGGTTGCACAGATGAAAGAAAGAAAGCTTTTGGTCCAAAGATTAGGGCTCGTGGATTACGAGCCGGCGCTCGCGTCCAAAAACAGACCGAACAGGCTGTCAAGACCGGCGCCCAGCCCGACACGCTGCTCTTGCTCGAACATCCGCACACGCTCACCATCGGCCGGCGCGGCGACAGCTCGGCGATTCTCCTGGACGAGGAACAACTGAAACAGCGAAACGTGACGTTGTTTGAAACGAATCGCGGCGGGAAAGTGACTTATCACGGTCTGGGCCAGGTGGTTGGTTATCCGATCATCAATCTCAGTCCGGATCGCGAAGACGTTCATCGCTACGTTCGCGACCTGGAGGAGGTTTTGATTCGCACGCTGGAAGACTTTCGGCATCGAATCGTTTCGCATGAGCGGTCTGACTGGTGTTCACACTCGCGCGCGGCAAAGTTGCGGCCATCGGCGTGCACATCGCGCGTTGGATCACGACCCACGGCTTCGCACTCAACGTCAATACGGATCTCAGCTACTTTAACTTGATAATCGCCTGCGAAGGTGAGCCCGTCACTTCCATGGAAGAATTACTCGGCGACGAGACGCAGTTGAGCGTCGTGGAAGATCGGCTCGTGGCAAACTTCGCCGAAGTGTTTGAATTGCAGTCGTAGAATACCGAAGCTGTCTATGCTTAACATCGACATGATCCAGGCGGCGCGCGAACGGATCGCGCCTCGCATTCATCGCACACCGGTGGTTACTTCGCGGCAGTTCAACGAGGTTGCGGGTAAAGAAGTCTTTTTCAAGTGTGAGAACTTTCAACGTGCGGGCGCGTTCAAGATTCGCGGCGCGACCAACAAGATTCAGTCGCTGACCGACGAAGAGAAACGACGCGGCATCGTCGCTTTCTCATCCGGCAATCATGCGCAGGCAGTCGCTCTAGCGGGTCGTGAAGCGGGCGTGCGCGCGTTGATCGCGATGCCCGACGATGCGCCGCAAGCGAAAGTCGCGGCGACGCGCGAGTACGGCGCGGAAGTCGTATTTTACGATCGCCAGAAACAGGACCGCGAAGCTTTCGCCCTCGATCTCGCCGAACGCGAACGGCTGGTGATGGTCCCACCGTACGACGACGAATTGATTCTTGCCGGCCAGGCGAACGTGTGGTCTCGAGTTGCTGGAAGAAGTTCCGGATCTCGATTGCGTGTTGGCGCCGTGCAGCGGCGGCGGTCTGTTTGCGGGCGTTGCGACGGCGGCCAAGGCCGCTCGATCCGAGCATTCGTTGTTTCCCGGTCGAGCCGGCTGATGCTGACGACACGCGACAATCGCTTGCTGAAAGGCGAGCGCGTCACGATTCCGCCGCCCGCGACGATCGCGGACGGGTTTCGCGTCCAGATCCCCGGGCGACTCACGTTCCCGATCGTTCAGCAATTGGCTGACGACGTGCTTACCGTTACCGATGAGGAGATCATCGAGACGCTGCGTTTCATGCTGTTTCGGATGAAGATGCTGGTGGAGACCTCAGGCGCAACGGCTGCGGCGGCGGTGATGTTCCGGAAACTTCCCGCGGACGTGAAACGTGTTGGCGTCGTGTTGTCGGGCGGTAACATCGATCCGGGGTTGCTTGTTAAACTGTTGTCAGGTAACAGGCTAAGGTAAAACTAATGGCCCGCGAACTACCCGTAATCAGTAACAACCAGAAGATCCGTCAACCAAAGCCCGAATGGCTGCGGATTCGTCTGGGCGATCCGACGAATCAGAACCAGGTTCTCGAACTGATCGAGGGCCTCAACCTGCACACCGTTTGTCAGGAAGCGCGCTGCCCGAACATTTTTGAGTGCTGGTCGGATCGCACCGCGACGTTCATGCTCGGCGGCGACATCTGCACGCGTCATTGCGGCTTTTGTGCGGTCGGAAAAGGAAAACCCGGCGATCTCGACCCGCGAAGAGCCACGTCACGTCGCCGAAGCAGTGGGCCATCTAAATCTCGCGCATGCCGTGATCACTTCAGTCAATCGTGACGATCTTCCCGACGGCGGCGCCGCGCACTGGGCCGAAACGATTCGACAGGTGCGCGCAATGAATCCCGAGTGCAAAGTCGAGGTGCTGATTCCGGATTTCAACGGCGACGAAGCGGCACTGAACACCGTGCTCGACGCGCAGCCCGACGTGCTCAACCACAACACCGAAACGATCGCGCGTTTTTATCGGCGCGTGCGCCCCGATGCGGTTTACCAGCAATCGTTGACACTATTGCAACGTGCGGCGGCGAGACGCGATCGCGAAGCGCGCGGCATGTTGACGAAGAGCGGAATCATGGTGGGCCTCGGCGAAACGTTCGACGAAGTCGTCGATCTGATGAAGGACTTGCGCTCCGTTTCCTGCGACATCATGACGATCGGCCAGTATCTCCAACCACACGCTCGCCGTTTGCCGGTCGAGCGCTACGTCACGCCGGCAGAGTTTGCGCAGTGGCGCGACATCGGAATGGAACTCGGTTTCCATCACGTCGAATCCAGCCCGCTGACCCGTTCCTCCTACCACGCCCGCGAACAGGCCGCTGAAAACCTAGTGTCCGGAACAAACTAGTGAAGGCCGTCGATATTCCGACAACACGGCGGGCCGGAGGTGCTCGAGTACACGGACGTGCCTGAGCCGCAGATTCGTGCGAACGAGGTGCTCGTCGAGGTAAAGGCGTGCGCTTTGAATCACCTCGATATTTTGGTGCGCGGAGGGAATGCCGGGCATCGAGATTCCGTTGCCGCACATTCTCGGTAACGACGTCGCCGGCGTCGTGAGCGAGGTCGGTGAACTGGTCACCTGGGTCAAAGCCGGTGACGAGGTGATGGTCCAGCCGGGCGTTTCGTGCGGACATTGCGAAGCGTGTCTTAGCGGCAAGGACAATTTCTGCCGCGAGTACGACATGATCGGTTATCGCCGCAACGGTGGTTACGCGGAGCTCGTCGCCGTTCCCGGCGTGAACATCATCCCGAAACCGTCGCAATTGAGTTGGGAAGAAGCAGCGGCGTTGCCGCTCGTTACCGTAACCGCGTGGCACATGCTCGTGACGCGCGCTAAAGTTCAACCCGGCGAAGACGTGCTCGTGCACGCGGCCGGCAGCGGCGTCGGTTCGATCGCCATCCAGATCGCGAAACTGCGCGGCGCGCGCGTGATCACGACCGCGAGCTCTGACGAAAAACTGGCGCACGCGCGCGAACTCGGCGCCGACGAGACGATCAATTACACGCAGCAGCGACTGGCCGAAAGAAGTCCGGCGACTAACGGATCGAAAAGGCGTCGATGTCGTAGTCGAGCATACCGGCGCCGCGACGTGGCCCGGTTCGATTGCCAGTCTCAAAAACGGCGGCCGGCTGGTTACTTGCGGCGCGACCAGTGGTTACGACGCGCACACGGACCTGCGCCAGGTCTTTTATCGCCACCTGAACATACTCGGCTCGTTCATGGGCTCGAAAGCGGAATTGCTCGAAGCGATGAAGTTTGTCGAACAGGGAAAGATTCGAGCGGTTGTGGATCACGTGTTGCCACTCAGCGAGGCGCGGCAGGCGCATGAATTGATCGAGAATCGAGCACAGTTTGGCAAAGTTGTGCTGCGACCCTGAGCGGTACCCGGAATAATCCTCAGTTACAAACCGTTTCTTCAACTCGACGATTTCAGCGTCCTCGAATGGGAAGTTACTTCCCGCCGACGCCCTTCTTCCTGTCCTTTGTCACGGTGAAATCAACGATTTGCCGGGCTTTTGTTCGCAGGATGCACTGTCGGCTTTGTCAAATGGCTTTCCATCTTTGCGGTAAAGACCCAAATGTAAGTGAACTGCCCGTTCCTAATGAATTGCAGCGCTTCGTCGAAGTCGTTAAGTGGTGTCGACGTCGGAAGGGCGGACGGCAGCGGGGTCGGATTGCTGACCGATGTTTCAGAAGTTGAACGGTTGCAACCGGAAAACATCAATGCCAGAAGTACGATTACCAAAAACTTAAATCTCATGGTTCATCAGGAAAGCCAAGTGTGTCATCCACTGGCTCGTCGCGAATATACATTATCGTGCAATCCGTATCTTCGTAAACAATGTCAAACCAGCCGCTCAACCGCGCTTTTTCGAAGAAGTCGTCATGCATGTTATCTGAAAAAACATAACGCGCCCCAAAGCGATCGCGAATCAGCGGTCCCGGATCCTCTTGCTGTCCCAGCGTGATGCGATCGTAGAGTCGCGACAGGTTCTGGTTCTTTTCAAACAGATAACTGGGATCGAGACCCGACACGTAATAGTGCGTCGGATCGAAATAGAAGAGCCGCGGAAAGTCGTCCCAGTCAGTATTGAAAACGATCTGTCCGCGGCGGAATGTTGGCGCGCATCCACTCCGCGCCCTTCTCGATAGTGATCGTGCGGTTCGCTCCGGCCGATCTCTTCCGTCGTTGCCCAAAGATTAAAGAAGAGAACCATGCTGAGCATCAGCGCCACGACAGCGGCGCCAATGATCTTCTGCCCACTCGCGCCAGTCAGATCTTCTCCTGACGTAGTCATCGAGATATGGTTTCAGCTCCTCGAGCACCTGCTGCGGCAGACGCGTCAAATACGCAGGAACGCCTCTGCAGCCACGGCTGCAACGAAAACGCCGCAAACATGCACCGCAAACGGCGGCCAATATTCGGCAATCCGTTTCCAACGCGCCGTCATGATCATCAACGCCGTGGAAAGCAGCAGAAAGAACAATGGATAGTGACTGCGCCGCCGGTCGGATGGATCAAACGCGATATAGCCAACGACCATCGCGATACAGGCCACGGCAGAGTTGCCGAGAAACTCCCACGAGTCGTACGGATACCACTCCGATCCGACTTTCGTGTTGAAACCTGACATCGTCAGCTTGATCACCACGTGCTCATCAAGCTGTTGGAAGTTCTGCGGGAAATACGGATTGATGACGAGACCCGCCGCGCAACCCAGAATCACCCAAAGCAGCGGACGCCACTCGAACCGCCGCTCGGTCCACGCGATCACGAGCACCCAAAACACCGTCGCCATGATCAGCAACACAAACAGATCGTAGGTCCAGGTAAAAACAGCGCGACAGGCAGCAGCGGCCAGTATTTCTTTCTGAAAAACAGGCAAATCGCGATGACCAAATAAACGATCGCCAGCGGCGGCGCTTTCGCCATGTTCATCCGAAACATGAAACGGCACCGAACAGGCCAACAACGCGACCAGCCAAACCAGCACGAATCGAATGCGGTAAGTAGATCAGCAGCCAGTAACAGGAAATCACCGCGAGACTGCGCGAAAACGATCGACGCGATCTTCGCTCCCTTTCGCGGGTCGCGAAACGCCGCGAACGGGATCTGCATGATGTGAAACAGCAGATGATGGTCGACGTACTCTTTCGAGTTCAGCGTCGTGAGCGGCAGCCAGGGAAACGCCGGCGGAAACGTGCCGCCTTTATTCGACTTCCCAAAGCGTGCGCGTCCACTTGATGTGATAGTAGCCGTCGTAGTCGCCGCAGCAGATGGCGTTGGTTGAGAATTGCAGTAGCCAAAAGATGATGGCGATGGCGACGGCGCCGATCAAGAAACTGAATGATTCGTATGGAGGATCCGGGTTGGAGACGGGGGAGTTTGCCGGGGCGCGGTGTCATCAATCGCTCAACTGGCTCTTCGTCTGTCACCTCACAGTTGTTCGATCAAATCGAGCAGGGCCCGAGGATCAATCGGCTTGGTCATGTGGGCATTGAAGCCCGCGTTGGTTGACCGTTCCTTGTCGTCGAACATCGAGTAGCCGGTGACGGCGACCATCGGCACTGTTTCGTAACCCGGCAACTGTCTCATTTCACGCGCCAATTGGTAACCATTCATCTCCGGCATGCCGATGTCGGAAATTATCACGTCAAACTGGCGCTCGTGCGCGGCTGTCGAGCGCGGCCGTCGCAGAAGCGGCAGTTACAACGTTGTAACCCGCATGGCTCAATAACACCGCCAGCATCTCGGTAACGTCAGCCACGTCGTCAACAACGAGTGCAGTCTTGCCTGCGCCGGGTCGAATTCGCGCTGTTTGAGTGTCGGCCGCCAAGTCAGTGGGCTATTTGAAGGGTTCGACAATATTTGGCTGAGACGATAGAACGAGGGATGAAAAACAGTTCCAGCGCTGATAGCGCAACTATCCTGCATCCAGTCAGCCTTTCCGCCGGGTTCGTTGTGGAGAGCGGGATTAATGTAGCCGAAACATCGATGCGTGTCTACAAAACTTCTTGATTGGTTGTGCCCTACTTTGCAAATCTTCTCTGCGTATCTCTGCGTATCTCTGCGTCTCGGCGGTAAATATGAAGTAAAGAGTATTAACCGGAAAGCCGCAGGTGACCGCGGAGATACGCGGAGTTGAAATCAGGGCAACACCTCTTGATTCAAGCGCATTAAAATTATCGATAAAAACATCGTGGACAGTCACTGTTTATTTTGTTACGGTGAGCCAAAATCAGACCAACTAAAGGAGCGAAGGAGATGGCCGCCAAAAAGGGAAGCAAGAAGTCTAAGGGTGCGCGTAAAGCAGGACGAAAGGGAGCAAAGAAAGGCGCTGCTAAGAGCAAAGGACGACGCGGAGCAGCCAAGAAGTCGACGAAGAAAGCCGCGAAGAAAGCCGCAAAGAAAACCACTAAGAAAGGTGGCACTAAAAAGGCCGCGAAGAAAGGCGCCGCGAAGAAGTCGACCAAGAAAGTTGGCAAGAAGGGCGGCTCGGTAAGAGGTGGGAAAGCTACCACTAAGAAAGCCGCGAAGAAGAGATCTACGAAATCCAGCGCTCCTGTAGAAGTTGCTGCAACACCGTATGAAGCTGTTGAGAGTGAAGCTTCTAATATCGAGTCAGCGGGTGGTGGTGAAATGGATTCCGCGGGCGGCGACAACGCGAGCCTCGGTAGCGATGAAGAGGGTTCCTGATCAATTTGGGTGAAATTCGTGTTCTACGTGTTTTGAAATGTATCCCGCCGGCAATCTTCTCATCCCTGTAGAGCACGGACAGCTCGAAGCAATTCTCAAAGAGCCGCGGCAAGCACCTCGCGCCGCGGCTCTTGTGCTTCATCCGCATCCACTTGGCGGCGGCACGATGCACAATAAAGTCGTGTTTCGTGCCGCGGCCGCGCTCAACGACGCCGGCCTCATCACGCTCAGAATCAATTTTCGCGGCGTCGGACAAAGCACCGGCAAACATGACGAAGGTCGCGGTGAACAGGACGACGTCCGTGCGGGATTGGATTACCTCGCGCAGCATCATCCGCAGTTGCGGTATGGTACTCTGCGGTTTTTCTTTCGGCGCGCGCGTCGGGCTGGACGTTGGGATCAACGACGATCGCGTTCAATACCTGATCGGCATCGGCACGCCGCTCGATAAGTATGATTTCAAGTTCCTCGAAGCGTGCCGCAAACCTTTGCTGCTGGTCCATGGCGAGCACGATGAGTTTGGCGACGTCGATCAGTTGCGAAAGCTCGCCGCCGAACTTGAAAAGCACACTCACGTCCGGCTCGTCGTCATTCCCGGCGCAGCACACTTCTTCGAAAACGGTCTCGACGAGCTCAAGCGCGCGATTACCGATTGGATAACCGAACAACTTACGGCGTAATTCGGCTTTTGTTGCTACCATGCTTGAAACACCGGATTTGACGAATTAACAACTTAGGATAACTGGATGGAAAACCGCGATCCTGCGATACGCATCACCCTCTTGCCACGCGACACCAATTCGCAGGGCACGATCTTCGGCGGCGTCATTCTCAGCTACATCGATACCGCCGGGGCCATCGAGGCACATCGCCACACGCGCATGGAGCGCTTTGTCACGGTGGCGATGAAGGAGGTCATTTTTCACAAGCCGGTTTTTGTCGGCGACCTGGTGAGTTTCTACGCTGAGACGGTTCGCATCGGAACAACTTCGATTACTGTGCGCGTGATCGTGGAAGTTGAGCGGTTGGGAAAGAGCGAGCGAAGTGCGCGTGACGGAAGCGGAAGTGATTTACGTGGCGGTGAATGAAAAGGGTGAGAAGATGCCGATTGAGAAGAAGTGAGCTTGGTGCTTGTCAGTAGTCCGTAGTCAGTGGTCCGTTGTCAGTAGAGGGTCAGAAGTTAAGTTAGAGTTAGTCAGTATCGAGAACCACTGACAACGGACAACTGACCACTGACTAAACTCAATTCAATCTTGCTTGCATGCGCCGAAGCGCGACGGCCGCTTCTCTGAAGTCCGGTTTCTGCTTCAACGCCAGCCCATAATGTCTCGCAGCCTCCAGAAACTTCCGCCGGTTCTCGTAAACCCGCCCGAGATTGAAATGCGGAAACGCGTACGACTCATATCGCGGCGCGAGCAAGCTCGTTTGAACCAACGCACCGACCCGTAAGAATCACCCTTCGCCAGCAAATAACTCCCGATGTCGTTGTAAGGATTACCCAAAGTTTCGTCCACTCGAATCGCTTCCAAACATTCTTCGATCGCTTCGTCGTACCGCTCCTGAAAACTGTAAACCCAACCCAGAAACGTGTGCGCTTCCGCCGTCGGAAACGTCTCGATCGAGCGCTTGTAGAGATCGATCGCACGATCGTAGTCGTTCGCCTGCTGCGCCTCGTACGCCTCGTGGAATAGCTGGTTGGCTTCATACCGCCTGAGGTCTGAAGCGTCGTCGTATGTGTTCATAACCACTACTTACAGTCAGAAGCAGCTTTCTGCGACCGTGTCCAAACGTTTAATTCGTCCTTCGACCTTCGGCGCAATCGCCCTTCCGGCGGCGAATACGCGTTTAAGCGCGTCGGAATCGAGCGGCGCCGTCTCAGGCGAAAGCAGCACCGTCGAACCTTTGAACATCGTGTACCCGTCGCCGCCATCAAGCCCGATGAATGTCGACGTGGCGAGCGTGTACTTCCGGGTTTCGTTCAGCGGCTGACCGTTGACCTTCACCTCGACGATCCGCGAACCCGGCGGACTTCGAAGCGTCGAACGAAAACTGAACCCCGGAAACCTGCGGAAAACCACCCGGCTCCGAGCCTGGCCCGGTCCGGCTAACGCCGTGCTCCAACGCTGCCTTCAGCATCGCTCCGGTGACCTCAATTTTAACCAACTTGTTCTTAAAAGGCAGAATCGACAACACGTCCCGAATCGGTGATTCGCCCGGCGGGATCAGTTCGAATCCGCGCGAATCGAGCCGCCGTTCATCAAAGCCGACATCCGCCACCAGCGCTTTGCGAAACGAATCGGCGACAAAGTTACCGACGTTCGTTTCGCGCGTCCTGTTTTCCGCGCTGCGCGCGTCGAGTGCAACCGTCGAACGACCCACCGGTTTGGCCAACTCGGCCAGCAGGTTCGCGTACTTGCGATAAACTGCGGCAAATTCCGGCGCCTCTTTCGTCTTGCTATCGACTTGAATCACTCTCCAGTCGATGCTTTCTAGTTCGCCTGTTGTTTGCGAGATGTTCAGATCGATCTGTCCGAGTTCGCGTGCATCGGCCGTCATCTTGAAGATCGGCGCATGCCCGGCGTGAGACTCGAGCAGCGTGTGTTCGTGGCCGCCGATGATCACGATCGACGTCAGCACACCGCGCCACTTCTTTGTCTTCACGCATCGACAAATGCGTCAATGCCACGATGACCTTCACGCCCTGCGCCTTTAGTCTCGGACACCATCTGTTTCGCCGTATCGCAGGAATTGCGAAACTCGACGTCCGGGCCCGGGCGCGAAGTGCTCTTCGTCTCCGGCAAGACCAAGCCAAACAATCCGACCTTCACGCCGTTAAACTCGCGAATCACGTACGGCGGCACGTCGCCAAACGGCTTACCGGTCTTTATATCGATGACGTTCGCCGCGATCCAGCCAAACTTCGATTCCTTGATCCGATCGCGCAGCACGTCTGGTCCAAAGTCAAACTCGTGATTGCCGAACGTTGCGTAGTCGAGTCCGGCTGCGTTCCAGGCGTCGATCATTTGCGCGCCTTTGTAAGTGATCGACTCAACTGACGGCGAGATCGTGTCGCCGGCCATCAGGAACAACGTGTTCGGGTTCTGCTCGCGGATCGATTTCGTGAGCGTCAGCACACGTGCGAGACCACCCGTCGTCCCCTGATCGACGGGTGCGAACTGGTAGACGTCGTTGACTTGCAGCAGCGTTACCTTGACGTTGCACTGCTTTTCCTGTGCGGTGATTGAAAAGACCGCCGTTAGAAGAAGGGCCAGAGCCAGCGCTGTTCGGCGTAGGTGGCGGTTCATGTTGTTTGACCTTTCATGAGTCGTGTGCACGGGTCGTGCCTGAGTCGTGATTCGCCTAGAGGCGTGAATTATACTCACCCCTGTTGATGTCGAATAGAGAAACACTCTTCATCACCGGATTTCCGGGTTTTATCGCCGATCGTCTGTTGGAACGCCTCGCCCGATACGATTGTCGTTTCTTACTGCTGGTCCAGCCCCCATTCCTCGCGCGTGCCAGAGATGAAATCGCGCGGATTGCTCGTCTCACTGGAAAGCCGGTTGAGCAGTTTCAGATCGTCGAAGGCGACATAACCCACGCGGAGTTGGGATTGTCGCCGCTGGATGCTGCTGAGGTGCGCGAAGAGACGACGAGAGTCTTTCACCTCGCCGCGATTTACGATCTCGCCGTAGCGCGCCAGCTCGCACTGCACGTCAACATGGTCGGCACGATGCACGTGCTCCAGTTTGCACAACTAATGCCGAGCCTTCGTCACTTCCACTACGTCTCCACCTGTTACGTCGCCGGCAAGCGGGAAGGTGTGATTCTTGAAACCGAACTACGTCACGAAGCGGGTTATCGCAATTTCTACGAAGAGTCGAAATACCTGGCTGAGATGGAAGCAGAATCAGCAAAGAAGGTTTTGCCGATCACGATTCATCGTCCGGCAGTGGTGTGCGGTGATTCCAAAACTGGCGAAACAGTGAAGTACGATGGCGTTTACTATCTGATTCATTATCTGCTGCGCCGGCCCAACATGCTGTCGTTGGTCAATATCGGAAATCGTGAGGTCAGTTTGAATCTTGTTCCGGTTGATTTCGTGGTTGACGCGATGGCGGCGCTGGCGTTTGACGAGCGAGCGATCGGCAAGACTGTGCAACTCGCAGATCCGTCACCGCTGACCACAAACGACTTATTCAATTCGATCGCGCGCGCAATCAACGGCAGCCGATCTCGCATCACGGCGCCGCGGTCCTGGGTCTACTTTTTTCTCATGCTGCCGCCATCGCCGAGGATCACCGGACTGCCGCACCACGCTGTTCCCTATTTCTTCGTCAAACAGCTTTACGACACCAGCCAGGCTCAAGAATTACTCGCGCCGCACGGCATCCACTGCCCGCCATTCGAGAGCTACGTCAAGAGAATCGTTGAATTCGCTGCCGAAAATCCTGTTTTAAACCACAGGTAACACGGATCTCACCTCCACTTGACAATCTATGGTTTTAGAATTAGTCTAAGTCCATCTTGAAGGAGACGAAGCTAACACCACAGCGCGAGGCGGTCTACGAGGTGATTCGTGGACGACACGATCACCCCACCGCGGGGGATATTTTCCAGGCGGCTCGCCAGCGCCTGCCCGGGATCAGCTACGCAACCGTCTACAACTCGCTGCGCTACCTGAAAGATGCCGGGCTCGTTCATGAGATTAGTTTTGGCGATAGCGCCAGCCGTTACGACGGCGTGATGGAACGTCACGACCACGCGATCTGCAATGAATGCGGGAAGTTGGTCGATTTGGATATGCCGGAAGCCGCGAAGCTGATGCCGGCGGCAGCGCGAAAGTCGCGCTTCAGACCGCAATCGGTTCATTTTACGCTGAGGGGAGTTTGTCCGGATTGTTGCGGGCCCCAGTGAAACTGGCTTTGCCCGCGCGGGTCTTAATAGTTAATTCAACTTTTTTGGAGGATACATGACAGCAGCAACAGCAGCGGCAATGGATAAGGCGATGGTTGGCCAGCCGGCGCCGGATTTTGAAATGGCCTCAACGAAGAATATCGAGAAGCTCAACGAGCCGGTACGCCTTTCCGATTACCGTGGCAAGTGGCTCGTGATGGTGTTTTATCCACTCGATTTCACCTTCGTTTGTCCGACGGAATTGACGACCTTCAGCGATCGTTACCAGGACTTTGTCGACATCGGCGCAGACGTCATTGGCATCTCGACTGACTCCGTTTACTCGCACCGTGCGTGGATCAACACGCCGCGTGACAAGGGTGGCGTAGCGGATCTTAAGTACCCACTGGCCGCCGACGCGACAAAGAAAGTCGCGAATGATTACGGCGTGCTCATCGAGGCTCGCGGCATCGCGCTTCGCGGACTCTTTGTGGTCGATCCGGAGGGCATTCTGCGCTACAAGGTCGTTCACGATTTGAACGTCGGACGTTCGGCCGAAGAGACGCTGAGAGTTATTCAGGCGTTACAGACCGGCGGTCTGTGCCAGGCAGAGTGGAAACCAGGTCAGAAGACGCTCAACTAACAATAGGGGTTTAGATCCGTGTTCTCCTCGGGCGAGGAAAACACGGATCTGAAAAAAACTAATGGCAATGAAAATAGGGACACAGATGCCCCGACTTGATGGGGCAACCGAATGGTTCGGAGGAACTCAGGCAGCGGCGGAAGCGGACGCTGAGGGTCGTGTGACGCTCGTGCACTTCTGGGCAGCGAGCTGCCACATTTGCAAAGACAACCTGCCACGCATCGGACAATGGCGCGACGAAAAGAAGGACCAGGGGCTACACGTGATCGGCATTCACATGCCGCGTTACGAGAGCGATACGGACGTCGAACTCGTTCGCGAATTGATTGGAAAACATGGAGTGGCTGAACCGGTCGCGATAGACAACGAGCACAAACTAAAGGAAGCGTTTCACAACGATCAGGGGTTCGTACCGGCGTACTACCTTTTCGATCGCGAAGGAAAACTGCGGAGCTTTGCGGCGGGCGAGCGTGGTTTGGACATGCTCAAGTCGGCACTTGAACGCGTTCTAGCGACCGAACCTGCCGTCACGACTTAACCGGATTTTCTTTGTGCCTTTTTGTGGCTTTGTTTGGTGCCTTTTGTGGTTAAGAACCGGAAAGAAACTCCATGAGGCGGTACGCAAGATAGATGCTGGTGAAGAAGCCGGCGACCGCCAGTACAACCAGAACGGCGATTATTCCTCCCACAAACAACCAGTCGCTGGCACTCGCGGCTTGCGCTTCTTCGGCTGAAACTGTAGCCCGCTTTTTGAGGAGATCGAGATTTCTTTGATTCGACTTCCACCACGCATCGAAGAGGTCTCCCACCACAGGCAATGATCCGACCGCGTAATCTATCGCATAAATCAAACCCATCCGCAGCAGCGTGATCTTCGGCACGCGATACCGCACCGCATTGACGAGAATGTAGAACGAGACAAGCGAGGAGGCAGTGTCGCCGAAACCGGGAATTAAACCGATCAGCGCATCGAGTCCGAAGCGCCAGCCAAGCACCGGCACCCGAAACAGATCGTCCATGAGCCATGCGAGATTGTCGAGGCTCTTGTCTGTCGAGATCCGTGTTAGCGGATACGTGTCATTTGCTGCCAAAAGAATTTCCCAACCTTGGCTAATGCTCCGAAGGCGTTTTTGTCGCCTGACCGTTGCGGGGCTTGTTTGGAGGGGATACCCAAAGTCGCCGCCAACTCCGCGTCTGGTGGTGCAATATCTTCATCACCACGTTTCGCGGTCAGCCAGCGGGTAAATGTACGTCCAATCATGCGCCTTTGTTCGACCGGGGCTTCGGCGACAAGCGCAATCCGCAGGTCTTCCATTTGGGCGATTTCGTAGAGGTTCGCCTGGTAGTAGTTGCGCAGAGCGGCGAAGATCTTCTCATCACCGAGGGAACGTTGCAGATCGACGAACATCAGTGCGCCTTTCGCGGTGACTATCGCGGCGTACTGAAAAGTGTTGCGGTAATCGCGTGAAGGACGGTTTGCGTCCATGTCGTCACCGCCGAAAGTGCGGTAGAGACGATAAACGCCGCGCACTTGATCGTCGAGAACCGCGGCGGCTTTTTCCTCACCGTAAGTGCTCTTGTAGTAGAGCAGCGAGGACCAGACGGACAGCGCTTCGTCCAGAACAGGTTCGCGCGCCGGATCGTTGCCGACCGCCGCGCCCCACCACTGATGCGCGACGAGATGAGCTACCGTCCATTCCAGACTTTCTTCAACCGATGGGCGTTGCTCGATGATGATCTCGGGCAGGTTACGCACAGCAGGAGAGTCGAAATCGACGTAAAAAGCGCTGGCAATGACGTTCAATCCAGAGAACTCACAACTTCCAATACCGGCGACGAGCGGCGCTTCAGCTACGCTGATCGTCTTGAACGGTAATTGCCCGAAGGTCGACGTAAAAACGCGCACCGCGTTTGCCGCCACGGTCAGCGCTCGCTTACCGACGCGCTCATGATCCGCGAGATAGATTGAGCGAACCTTGATGCCCTCGACTTCGGTGTGTTCGCTGCGCAAACTGCGGCCCGCGAGAATCGCGAAGTCGCGCAACGCAGAGCCGGCGAACGTTTGACCGCTCTTGTCGGATTTGTTGGTTTCACTGCCTGAAGTAAATACCTCGACGCCTGTCGGAACGCCGACAGTCACCTCGTAGTCGGCTGCTTCGTTGAAGACAAAGTCGCCGACAGACGGTTCGAGTTTGCGTCGCCATTCGTCGCCGTCGTGAACGGCAAGAACGGGATAACCAGCGCCAAGCAACATCACGCCGCGGCATTGAAAGTTGATGTCGCGCGCTCGACGCGTCTCGCGATCACTTCGAAGCGCTGCGCTGACTTGCTTCACGACGTGCGTCGTCAAGCTCGTTTCATCGCGATCGATTTCCGGCACCGTGCCTTTGAACTTAATGACGATCTCGGTCGCGTTACCGGGCGCGACGGGTTCGCGAAGATTGATGCGCAGCGTCGTGCCCTGATCGTCGAGCGAGATGAGGAGCGGCGTGTCGTCTAAGCCGGACCGGACTTCGACGATGTCGAGCCGCGGTTCATCGATTTCAGCAGTGGACGAATTGTTTGCAGGAACCTGTTCGCCGGTGCGGATGTTTGGGTAAAGGTGAAAATAAAGTACTGAACTCGGCTTCTCGCCACGATTGATACAGCGGACGCGTTCCATGCCTGTATAGGAACGGTTGTCGAAGTCGATCTTGAAGTCGATTTTGTAAGAGTGTCTTGTTTGCGCGTTCACATTTTGAACCGCAATCAGAGACAAACACGAACAAGAACAATTTGGTGTTAACTTTCACCTGATAACAATCGACTTAATCACATCGCCACGAATGATGTTGTCCACGACTTCCATGCCCGACGATCACTCGCCCGAAAACTGTATAGCCGCCATCGAGATGCGGCTGCGGCGAATGGGTCACAAACCATTGAGAGCCGCCGGTGTCCTTGCCTGAAAGCGCCATACCTACAGCCGCGCGATCGTAGGGCACTTCATTAATCTCGCAACGGATGCTGTGGTTTGGCGGACCGCCATTGCCGTCGCCGCGTGGATCGCCATCCTGAATCACAAAGTTGGGCACTACGCGGTGAATTGTAATGCCGTTGAAAAAAGAACGTTGGGCAAGTTGAACAAAATTGTCTACGGTCAGGGGCGCGGACTCGGGGAGCAGTTCAATAGTAAACGAACCCTTCGTGGTAGTCACGACGGCACGGACTCTTTTGCCCACTCGCGCCAGGGCACGGCGGTAATCGGCGGCCGTATTTCGCGTTTGCACCGTGCCGATACGGGTCGAAAAGTCGCCTGCGCCATTGGCTTTCAGCAGCGACACGGCGCGACGGCGAACCAGAGGGTCTCGTCAATCGAGTGCACTTTTGAGTGCTTCGTTCGCGGCTGGCGGATTTTTGTTTCCCGAGCGCGTCAAGAATGGAGAGTGCCGCGTCGTTCAACGAGTCGCTCGCAGTACGCGGCAATGCCGCAGTCAGAGCGCGCGTGTGCTGCTTCAGAAGGTGGCAGATCGCCGAGAAGATCGGCAGCCGTGCCGCGTACGATCACGTCGGATTCGTTGAGATGCTTGAGCAGGACTTCCGCGAGATCTTTGGGTTTGAAAGCGGCGAGCGCGCGTAGCACGTCTGGAACGGCGTATTCAGAATGCGACCTTGGGTGTATCTACTTCGATGCTCGAATTGCGATAGTCGAGCATCGCACGCAAGAGCGACTGTGCGGAAGTTGCCAGCTCGGCTTTGTTCTTTACTGATTCGGGCAGCGCCGCGAACTCACCCAGGCCGGCAGCAATAGCCGGAGGCGCCGCGCCAGTTCAACAGGATCATCTTCTGCACGATCTGCGTTGGGTCCGGCTCGAGGTTTCGCAGGTAAGCGTCGGGCGCGATGCGCACGAGTGCGAGTTCGACTTCCGGGCGCGGAGTGGTTGAGCGTTCGATTTAACTTTCCGCAGCCATCGATTGCGCGGCTTGGTGGTCTTTCTGCGCCAGGAAGACGTCCGAGAGCCGTGGCGATTTCGAGCATTTCGTTTTGGGTCCGCTGATTTCGCTGTTTAGACTCAATCAGAGCTTCACCTCGTTTGAGCAACGGCTCGACGGCGCGCGCGTCTTTGAGCGACGCGAGCGAACGGATGGCGCTGACACGAACGCGGGAATCGGGGTCTTCGACGTGCGAGTCTTAAGAGCGACATCGTACGAAGCTTTGTCTTCAGTGACTCCGAGCACGCGCGCAGCGTTGGCGCGGACGATCGGCTCGGGATCCGTCAATAGTTTTCGTAAATTGTTCGTTTCCATCATTCAGACGCAGACGGGCCAGCGTGTTACCCGCGTCGGCACGAACGCGGGCATCCGTGTGGCTCAGGAATTTGGCGATAGTGGGACCCGCATTCGCTGGTCGCGATCGGAGCAGCTGCGGTTAAGCCGAGAATCGCGGTCAGGCGATCGGATGGTTGACTGTTTGGCATGTTTGAGCGCTTCGAGAATAGCCGCGCCGAGTTCGAGTCGACGAGCTTCCTGTTCTCGCGGCAAAGCGCCTGCGATCTTACCCAACGCTTCGATCGCGCGCGCGCGAACATTGATCGGCTCGTTCGTGCTCTTCAGGATCGCCAACAACGGATCGGCGCCGCTTGCTGCCTCAACTTCGCCGATCGCAAACGCTGCCATCGCGCGAACGTCTGTGTCGGCGTCCTTGAGCAGACCAGCAAGCGCGCTAACCGAGTCTTCGTTGCCGATGCGTCCCGCAGCGAGTGCGGCGCGTTTGCGAATCGCGGCGTTGGGATGCGCGAATAGTTCGTGTAAATCGTTGTCCCAGCGTCGCTCGTCTTCGGCCTTGCAATAATCGCGTAATGAGCGTGCGGTTTTGGGCAAATCCTATGGCAGAGCGAGCGACGACAACGATCCGATGCAGCAATGAGTCGAGCGGCTAATTTTTGGTCCGGCATCAGACGCTTCTATTATCAAGGACTGACATGCTCCGATCAAGTCTTTGAACACGAAAATTACTGCTACGAGGTTCGCAGATTAAACAGAACGGGGTGGCCGTGAAGGGCCACCCCGTAGACTACGAATGCTCACTAACCGAAGCGTTAGCTGACGACGTTTGAAACGCTCGGAATATCGGTTGCCTTAGCGGCGGCGGCGTCTGCTGCGCGAAGTGGTTGCATCTTCGAGGTGTCGAGCGGCTCGTCGACCTTCTTCTGTCTTTCTTGCTTTATCCGCGGCTGCTGTCATTTGCACCATCTTGCAGCTTCCTTCGAACATCGCGCCCTGCTCGATGATCAGCGACGGCGTCTGAATGTTGCCGTTGACCTTGGCTGCGCGGCCGAGTTCCAGCCGCTGCGTGGCGATAATGTCGCCATTGATGGTGCCATGAATCACGGCGACTGCGACTTCGATATTCGCATCGACTTTACCGTTCGCGCCGACGATGAGCGTTCCGCTCGAAGAGCTGACACGGCCCGACAAGGTGCCGTCAACCCTCATCATCGCCTTAAAGTTAGCTTCTCCAGTGACTACTGTTCCGCCGCCGACGAAACCACTGAGCGTGCCTTCTTTAATATCGCGCGCGAGAGTCTCGCTCTCGGTCATCGCGCCAGACGGCTGCGGCGCGGGTTCGGTCGCCGGTTTTGCTTCAACACCTGTTCCCTGATAGGAGTATAGGTCTTGGCAGTGGAGTAATCAGGAACTTCCGGTTTATGGTTGGAGTGGTCGTTATCTTCCTGATCCTTGGGATTCTTTCCTATCCTGAGCATTAGTTACCTCCGTAATATGGGGGCGCGGAAGTTTAGTCACCGGCTGTCGGAACCTTGAAGCAACGAAACGACGCGCTTGCCTTTTGTTCGTGGATTATTCGCTAGCTTTGGGTGCCAGGACGAATGATTCGACCGCCGAAAGCGGGCTAGTCAATGATAGACAAACTGTGCCGTCAGTGTCTAGCTAATTGTAACCGAAATTGTAACGGCCGTCTCGTGTTTTATGGCAATGCTGATACTCTTGTGGATTTCTGAAATGGGCAGTAACGATAAGACCAAGACCAGATTGCTGCGCCGAATGGGCGAAGCCATCGCCGACTTCGGCATGATTGACAACGGCGACCGCATCATGGTCTGCCTTTCCGGCGGAAAAGACAGTCACACCATGCTCGATCTGCTGCTCGACATTCGCGACCGCGCGCCGGTTCGTTTCGAGCTCTCGCCGTCAATCTCGATCAAAAACAGCCCGGATTTCCTGCTGACGTCCTGCCTGCATATCTCGCAAAAGTGGGCGTTCCGTTTCGCATCGTCGAGCGAAGACACTTATTCAATCGTCAAACGGCTCGTTCCGGAAGGAAAGACGTATTGTTCGGTCTGTTCGCGTTTGCGCCGCGGCATTCTCTACAACATCGCCGTCGAGGAAGGGTGCAACAAGATCGCTCTCGGGCATCACGCCGACGACATCATCACGACGCTTTTGCTGAACCTGTTTTACGTCGGCTCGCTCAAGGCGATGCCGCCGAAACTCCGTTCCAACGACGGCCGCAACACCGTGATTCGCCCGCTGGCTTATTGCTCCGAACGAGACATCGCCGACTATGCCGCGAGTCGCGAAGTTTCCGATCATTCCGTGCGATCTGTGCGGGTCGCAGACAAATCTGAAACGCGCCCGGATCAAGAACCTGATCGCCGGAGCTCGAAAAGGAGATTCCGCACATTCGCGCGTCGATGCTCAACGCGCTCGGAAACATCGTGCCGTCGCATTTGTTGGATCATCAGTTGTTCGACTTTAAGAACCTTCTTCACGCCGAGACTGGCGATATCGAAGCTGAACTGGAATCGCTGGGCCAATTAAAGTCTTATGGCCGGAACTCGTCGCCTCAGTAGTTAACCAATGAAGCGAGCTTGATTTCAGTGAATTTCCTCCGGGAACAGTTACCGAGTACACGACGCTCGTCTGCCTCGCCTGCATCTTCGACATCTTCACTAGGCAGATCGGACTGGCTCCGCGATCGGCGTATTCCGAGATCAAACGTTATATGCCGACGGTAGAAGAATTGACATCGCCGAAATGCAGTGCGTCCGTTTTTCGATAGCGAAGAGAAACATCCGCGCTGCCCGTACTGCGATGCTGCGAAACGCTGGCACGCGCGGCTCGACACGCATTGCATCGAAGGCGGCAAGACGACAGACACGCCGCGACGTAAACTCGTTGAAGAGTTCTGAAAAGAAGACCGATCACTTCGCGATCATCGAGCATGAAGTCTGATCGCCGCACGCTTTCTTCAACTGGCTCGACACGTTGCGCATCTCGCTCGATCTCAACGAGCCTGACTGGTTGCTCGAGGCGACGAAAGCATTTCTCGAACGAAAAGAACCGAAACAGGATTGGACGCAGATGTTTGAGGGATTGCAGCGATGCGGCCTTCGTCGCGAATCGCGGAGGGATGGGAACGGGACGGGATCGGCTGTTATCTCGCGCCGGCGCTCTTATAACGAGAGTTTGTTAGTGCAGTACCTCGTGAGCCGTTCGCACGAGCACGGTGGGCGAACACTCGAAGGAAGGTTGACGCTGCCGGAATTGCTTCGCCGCATGCGCAAAGGTGGTTACCTGAGCGCCCACGGCATCGAAGCAGACCGATCAGTTTGAGATTGTTTGAGAAAGCTGATCGATGAAGTTGCGGGATCCGGTGACGTTGAAGCTTTATTACGTCGTCGACCGCCGTGAATTCTCGAAAAGTGAAATCAGTTTACGCAGCTACGCGTGAGTTAGCGCCTGTATTTGTGGATGAGTTGCTGCAAGCCTTTGGTGGATTGATTGTTGCGATACTTGTAGTAGGTCGTTAGGTCAGGAATCACTTGCTGCATCAGTTGTTGGTATTCCTGCCGTCCCAACGCGAGCCCAGCGGCACGCGCGTAGGCATCGATGATCGGATCTAGCAGCGCGTCCAGTTTCTTCAGCGTTTCCTGTTTTTGTTTCCCATCAGGTAACCCTTCGTACGCTTCCATCTGCGTCACGTAATCAGCATGCATGACTCGCCCGATCAAAGCGTAGTTGGACGGATCGTCCGGGCGCAGTGTTGTTGCTTTGCTGAGTCGTGCTTTCGCTTCGTCGGTGTTTCCCTTGCCGAGGTAGAGGATCGCCGTCTGTTGATAAAGCGGGGCTAATTCGGACGTGTAGTCGAGCGACGAACTATTCGATAAATCATCGGCCAGTCTCGACGCTTTTGGCATGGCTTCGATCAACGCGATCGCTTTCAGCCCGTACTGCAACGCGACCTCAACATGCTCGCGATTCCGTTTGCGAACTTCTTCAGCGCCGGCACGAGTCATCTGGATCAACACGTACAGATCGTCCGGGTTCTTCGCGAGGATCTCAGCCGCTAACTTGAATGCGTCCTTCGAACGATTACCGGTGGCGTACGCTTCCAGCGCGACGGGCTTGAGTATTTCGCGTTCTTCGTCGGTGGTGAAGATCGAGTGTGCGCGTTGAACGAGTGCGATCGCAACGGTGCCGTTTTGCACTTTGAGGATTTCGGCAGCGACGAGTTCGGCGGCTTTAATGCGTGAGTTACTGTTCGGAAACCGGTTTATGAATTCTTCCGCGGCCGCAAGTTTTGTTGACGGGTTGGTAGCAAGCTCGATCGCTGAGAATGCCTGTGCTTCGGTTAGTTGACTCGTCTGCGCGAAAAGCAGTTCGGTAGCGAGGACCACCGCGCATAACAATTTGAGGAACAGCCGCCACATAAACTGAAATTGGTCACAACAACGCTCGCGCGTGCTTCAACACATTGTCAACATTGAATCCGAGGTTCTTCAACGCCACGTCACCCGGCGCCGACGCGCCAAAACGATCGAGACAAACCACATCACCAGCATCGCCGACGTACCGGTCCCAACCCTGCCGCACACCAGCTTCAACCGAGAGCCGCGCTTTGATCGACGGTGGCAAAACTTCGTCGCGATACTCTTTCGATTCCGCATCAAACAATTCCCAGCACGGCATTGAAACGACGCGCGTCGGCACGCCTTCAGCCTGTAACTTCTCGCGCGCTTCAAGCGTGAGTGAAACTTCCGATCCGGTTCCGATGAGAATCAGTTTCGGCGTCGTTGCTGCGCCTTCAGCGGTTTCGGCTTCCGCGAGAATGTAGGCGCCGCGTCGCAACCCATCCGCCGCCGCAAACTTCTTGCGATCGATCACGGGGACTTTCTGCCGCGTCAGCGCCAGCGCCGTCGGCGCCTTCCGTCGAAGGATCGCGATCCGCCACGCTTCGCTGACCTCGGCCGGATCCGCGGGACGAATCACGAACAGGTGAGGAATTGCACGCAACGCCGCGAGATGTTCGATCGGTTGGTGTGTTGGACCATCCTCGCCAAGTCCAACCGAGTCGTGCGTGAAAACGTAAATCACCTGCACTTCGGACAGAGCCGCGAGCCTGATCGCCGGCCGCATATAGTCCGAAAAGGTCATGAACGTTCCGCCGAACGGAATCAAGCCTCCGTTCAGCGAAATGCCTGTCAGCGTCGAGCCCATCGCGTGTTCGCGCACGCCGAAATGAATGATGCGTCCGTCGTACGCGCCGGCCGCAAAACTGTGACTGCTCTTGATATCGGTGTTGTTCGAAACGCCGAGATCCGCCGAACCGCCGATAAGCATTGGCATCACCGGCGCGAGTGCGTTGATGACTTCACCACTCGCGACGCGTGTTGCCACCGCTTTCGCATCTTCAAACTTCGGCAAGTGTTCTTCCCATCCCTCGGGTAGCTCACCGCTGATCGTTTGCTGAAACAGTTTGCCATCGTCAGTGTGCTTTTCGTCGTAGCGCTTCACGAGTTCGCGCCATTCGTTTTCCAACTGCTCGCCGCGTTCGACCGCTTTTCGAAAGTGAGTCGACACTTCATCAGGAATGTGAAACTGCTGGTCTTCGGGCCAACCAAGATGTCGTTTCGTTTCGCGTACGGCGTCTTCACCCGGAGCGTCGCTGTGCGCTTTGCGCGTTCCCTGCGTGGGCATACCAAAACCGATCACTGTCTTTATTGAAATCAAACTAGGCTTGTTGGTGACGGTCTGCGCTTCACGAATGGCAGCTTCGATATCACCAAGATTATTACCGTCGAGAACGGTCAGCGTGTGCCATCCATATGCTTCAAACCGCTTTGGCACGTCTTCGCTGTACGCGAGATTGGTGAAGCCTTCGATCGTGACGTTGTTGTCGTCGTAGAGATAGATCAATTTGCCGAGTTGCAGGTGACCGGCCAGCGACGCGGCTTCAGCAGCGACACCCTCCATCAGATCGCCGTCGGAAACGATGGCGTAAACGTAATGATCGATGAGCGGAAACTCAGGTTTGTTGAATTTAGCGCCGAGGTGCGCGGCCCCCATGGCCATTCCGACGCCGTTGGCGAAGCCCTGGCCGAGTGGACCAGTCGTGATCTCCACGCCTGGCGCTAGTCCGTACTCAGGATGGCCTGGCGTTTTGGAATCCCACTGGCGAAAGTTCTTCAACTCATCGAGGGAAAGATCGTAGCCGGTGAGGTGAAGCAACGAGTAGAGCAACATCGATCCGTGTCCGGCTGACAACAGAAACCGATCTCGATTTTCCCATTTCGGATTTGTCGGGTTGTGACGCAGAAAGCGTGTCCAAAGCACGTATGCCATCGGAGCGGCGCCAAGGGGCAGGCCGGGATGTCCGGAGTTAGCTTTCTGGACCGCATCGATCGATAAGGTGCGAATTGTGTTGATGCAGAGTTGATCGAGTTCGGGGTTGATGTTGGAGTTTTCCTTCTGCACAGGCGCGCTCATTAGGCTCCTCTGTTGTGCTCCCGCAAAGGCGCAAAGACGCAAAGGAGGGCGTCTATTCTTTGCGCCTTAGCGCCTTTGCGGGAGAAACTGTTTTCAAGTCTTTCGACCAAATAATCGAGCGTATAGTTCTTCTTGTCGTGCAAGGCCTTCGCGATACCGGGCATGCCGCTCCATGTCCGGTTGAAAGACGTCCGGCTGAAAAACGTCCGGTTCAAAAACCTCCGCCGGCGAAACTGAAACGTCTTCGATAGTTGCTATTTTGCCCACCGCTTCCAGCGCAAGCAAGGCAGCGCCGCGAGTCGACGCTTCCGCCGTGTTTCCGAGGGTAACTGGACGGCCTAAAACATCGGCGATGATTTGAATCCAAACCGGCGAGTAACGCAATGCATTGCCGCTCGCGACGATGCTTGCGTTTGGCGCGACAGCGTCGAGAGCACGCGCGATCAACGCAAAGCGATACGCGATTGCTTCGAGCGCGGCGCGAACAATCTGGACCGGTTGCGTTTCCTGTTTGAGTCCAAAGATGACGCCGCGCGCATCGGGCGACCATCCGGTGCTCCTTTCGCCGGACCAGAAAGGCATGATCGTCATTCCGTGCGAATCGGGTTCAAGCGCTGCGAGTTCGGATTCAAGATCCGCGGTCTCGAGGTTCAACGATTCGCGCAACCAGCGAACCAACCCACCGCCGTCAGAGAGCGCACCGCCAACTGTCACGCGCGTGCGACTGGCGCGATAACTCCACAACGCCGGAGGGAGCTCGTCAGGTGGGCCACCTGCAAATACAACTCGCATCGCGCCCGACGTGCCTACCATTAAAGCGACCTTGTCTTTCGTAGTGCATCCCGCGCCGATGTTGTTTGTTGCGCCATCGCCAACGACCACCGCGAGTCTTGCCGTAGCGAGTGCGGGCCAACGACGGGCGAAGGCTTTCGTTAATCGGGGACGATCTTCATCGTCGATTCGCGGTAGTGTGTCGGGCGAGATGTCGAGCGCGCGAACGAAATCCCAGTCCCAATCGCATGCTCGTTGATTGAACAGGCCTGTCGCCGAAGCTAGCGAAATGCTCGCCCCTGTGCCACCAAACAAGCGCAAGCAAAGATACTCACCAAAACCAAGCCACTGACGCGTGGCATCGAATCTTTCGGGCCACTCATTTCTGATCCAACGAAGCTTCGCGGGCCAGTAACTCGCGTGAAAGCGACAGCCGGTGCGCGCATGAATCTCGCCTTCGTTGAACGATCCCAAGAAGATCGTTAGCGACGCGGGCTGCACGCGTATCGGCCCAACTCAATAACGGCGTCGTCGGCGTGCCTGTTGCGTCTACACCGACAAGACTGTGCCAGAACGTCGAAATAGCAATGAATTGGATTTCACTCGCAACTGAGGAGGCGAGCAACTCATCGATGGTGGCGATCACTTCTTCGATCAGCGCATCAGGATAAAACTCACCGAGATCTGAAACTACGCTGCGTCGCGTGCCCGGGTGCGACATCGTTTCTGCGCCCGCGTCATCGAACAAAGATGCGCGCACACCTGACGTGCCGACGTCGATGCTCAGCAGGAACGCAGGTCGCGTGGACTGCATCACCGAAAGAATGCCGGGCGCCGGCTCAACTCCGTCAACAACCTCATCGAGGACGCTGCTCATTTGTCTGGTTACATTAGGATGATGCTTCCCGCAAAGGCGCAAAGACGCAAAGGTAAGCCCTTTGAGTCGAGATAAACTCTTCTTTGCGCCTTTGCGGGAACCTGGTGCGCGCCAAGGATCGCACATGCGTTGCAATCTGTGCAATCTGTGGTTTAATCCCCCCGCCTTGAGATCATATCCCCTGCGCTGGTTGCTTGTTGCGGGCGCCTTCCATGTGGCGCTGACCACGAGCATTTTCGTCATCGGTCATTTCCAACTGCTGCCGTCTGCGTTCGATCCGAATGGCATCGGTCTCACTTTCGCCATCGACGGCGCTACCTACCGCCGACTCGCAAGCGAGATGGCGACGCACGAGGCAGCGTACGGCATCTCGCCGTGGCTCGACATCAAATCCCCGCTGCATGCCAGGCTCTACTCGATACCGTTTGCGATCTTCGGCCGGCTCGTGGGCCATAACATTCTCGCTGCCGAGCCACTGAACCTCTTTTACTATCTCGCCACGCTGATAGTGATCTATTTTCTGGGTCGCGAGCTCTTCAACGCTCGGGCAGCGCTCCTCGCAGCGGCGATTGTCGGGCTGTGGCCGTCGTTTCTGCTGCACTCGACGCAACTGATCCGCGATCCGCTGGCAGTAAGTTGTTTACTCAGTCTGTTGTTGGTCCTGGTGCTTTTAATCAACCGCGTTTTGGCGTGGCGTCAGGCGCTGGCGTTAGGAATTGCTGGAGCGGTGCTGGTCACGGTGTTCTGGTTGGCTCGCGGAAACATGTGGAACGCGGTTGTCGTCGCAGTTGGTCTAACTTTGATCTTGTTTTCTTTTCGCATGATTCGGGAGCGGAAGTTTATGGCCGGGAATGCGGTTGTGCTGGCCTCGATTATCCTCGCAATGCTCTTCGTTCCGTCGCGACTGGAAAGCACAACGCTCGGTGGATACCGCGCGCCTGCGACGCCGCTCGCGATTCCTTCAGCGTCAGAACCCGCGCCGCGTGAAGGAGTTTTGACCAGAGCGATCAATCAGATCCGGGATCGTCGTGGTGGATTTCGCTTCTACGATGCGCGGGAATCCGATATCCGCGGCGACGTTCAATTCGCAAATGCTTCCGACATAGTGCGATTCCTACCGGACGCGGTGGTGGTTGGATTTATGGCGCCGTTTCCGCGCCAGTGGATCGAAGTGGGAAGCTATGGCGCCGCCGGTCGTTTGCTCAGCGGTGCGGAAACGTTAGTGATGTATTTGCTCTACGTGGCGGTGGGGATCTGTTTGTGGCGAGAACGTCGCCGCATAGCGATGTGGTTGATTTTTCTAACTGCTTCAGCGGGGTTGATCGGCCTGGGATTGGTGGTGGTAAACGCCGGCGCGCTTTATCGACTTCGTTACGTGTTTTGGATCATGCTGATCATCATTGCCGCGCAGGGAATCTACCTGACGACTCGTCGCACCACCTCGACGAAGTCGTGAATGTCTTCTTCCGTCGTGTCGAACGAGCACATCAGTCTCACTTCCGAAATCGCTTCGTTCCAAACATAAAAGAAGTACTTCTTCTGCAACTGCGGGATAAACTGCTTTGGCACGGTCGCAAACACACCGTTCGCCTCGACCGCTTGCGTCAGCGATATTTTGCCCCCGGTTACCCTTTCCAACTCGCTCGCGAGCAGACCCGCCATGCGGTTCGCATGCGCGGCGCTGCGACGCCATAGATCTCCCGATAGCAGCGCCTCAAATTGTGCCGAGATGAAACGCATCTTCGAAGGCAGGTGCATTCCCTGTTTGCGAATGAATTTGAAATCGTGCGCCAGCTTCGGATCGAAGAAGACAACGGCCTCGCCGTAGATCATGCCGTTCTTTGTTCCACCAAACGAAAGGACGTCGACACCGCAGTCCGCGGTGATCGACTTCAAGCTTGCGTCGAGACTCGCGGCGGCGTTTGCGAGGCGTGCGCCGTCGACGTGCAGCAGCATGTTGTGCGCGTGCGCAAAGTTCGCGATCGCTTTCAACTCCTGCTTTGTGTAGACGGTGCCCATTTCGGTCGCCTGCGAGATCGAGACGACGCGCGGTTGCACGTGATGCTCATTACCAAACACATGGAGCAGCGGCTCGAGTTGTTCGACGCGCAGTTTTCCGTCGGGTGTTTGCAGTGCGATAAGTTTGCAACCGGTAAATTTCTCCGGTGCGCCGCATTCGTCGACGTTAATGTGCGCCGTGTCTGCACAAATCACCGCGTTGTACGGTTTGGTGATCGCTTTGAGGCCGAGCGTGTTTGCGCCCGTACCGCCGAACACGAAGAAAACTTCGACGTTTTTGCCGAAATGTTTTTTGAACAGCTTGACCACGCGCGCCGTCACGTCGTCGTCGCCGTACGCAACAACGTGACCCTCGTTAACCGCGCGGATCGCTTCGACGATTTCCGGATGAACTCCGGCGTTGTTGTCACTCGCGAAACTTCGGCGTGGGCGTATCGTTTTCGTCATAAGGTTTCCCGCAAAGGCGCAAAGGCGCTAAGAAAGATTTCTCATTCTTTGCTGGTATCCATTAACTCTTCTCTCTCGCTCTCGTACCCTTGCGTCTTTGCGCCCTTGCGTCTTTGCGCCTTTGCGCCTTTGCGCCTTTGCGGGAACCTTCATTCTTCTCTAACAACTCACAGTTCCCCCGCTTTGAAGTCACGCGCAATCTCGCGGGCGGCGTTCGCGCCGGGAAGGCCGGTGAGACCGCCGCCAGGATGCGTACCCGCACCGCAAAGGTACAAACGTTTCAGCGGCGTGCGATATTGCGCCCAGCCAATCAGCGGACGAAACGTGAAAAACTGATCGATTGTCTGTTCGCCGTGGTGAATGTGTCCACCGCTAAGGCCGTAGGTTTGCTCGAGATCGAGAGGCGTGATCACCTGTCGCGCAGCAATCAAATTCTTTAAGTTCGGTGCATAATGCGATATCCGATCGACCACAACATCCGCCAACTCCTCGCGGCGCGTATTCCAATCCCCTTCTTTTAACTTGTATGGCGCAAACTGTACGTGGATCGACATCATGTTAGGGGACGGAATCGCGATATCGAGATACGGCTCGCGCGAGAATTCACCATACTTCGACGCATCGAACGCGCGCTCGAGGTAGTCGATCTCCGGTCCGATATGAATTCGGCCGCTTAGTTTCGCCTCATCCTCGACACCTTTAAAACTCGGCAGTCCCGACAGCGTCAGGTTGATCTTCGCCACCGTCCCAGGTGCGCGATAGTTGCGCATCTTCAAAAGGAAATTCGGATCCAGCTCAACCGGATCGACAAGCTTTAAGAACGTCGTGCGCGGATCAGCGTTTGAAACTACGGCACGCGCCTCGATTTCTTCGCCGCCGCGCAGAACCACTTTTCCGTCCTCAATCCGCGCGACTTCCACCGCGGTGCGTATTTCAGCGCCGGCACTTTTGGCCGCATCGCCAAGTGCCTGCGAGAGTGCACCCATGCCGCCCTTCACAAACGTCGATGGTCCAATCGCGCTGCCGTCCATCGCCGCCTGCCATAACAATCCCAGGCTGGTTCCGGCCGACCATGGACCAGCAAACGCGCCGTGAATTCCGCGCGCCGCCACTGTCGCTCGCAACAACTCCGTTTCGAACCACTCAGCGACAAGATCCGCCACCGCCATCGGTCCCCAACGCAACAGCCGGTACTCGTCTTTCTTTCCCAGCTTGCGAAACGACAGTCCGACTTTTCCGAGCTGCCACACGTCGGCCTTCGAAGGTTGATCGATCGAGGGCGGCGTCATCGATAGCAGCGGCGCCAGCACGCGACCGATTCGCGCAAAGCTCTCGACAAACTCCGGATAACTCTTCGCATCCTTCGCCGAAAACTTTTCAATCTCTTTGACCGTCGCTCCTACATCATCGTTGTAGATGCAAAGCGACCGCCCATCGTCGGACAACGCGAGCACTCGCACTCTCGGAGTGGTCAATTCAACACGCAGATTAAGATCCGTGATGATTTGCGGTGAAAATGGACCCGTGGCATGGTCCAACTCAGCCCCGCCGCCAACAACTTCACGCCGCTCCAGGACAAGCGTCTTCAACCCGCCCTTCGCGAGATAACATGCGGCCACTAACCCGTTGTGGCCACCACCGATGATGACGACGTCGTACTTCACACGAATCTTTTCCAGTCTCTCAACAACTGCATCGCGCCGTTGCGTCCGGGCGCACCCATGATGCCGCCGCCGGGGTGCGTCGCGGAACCGCACATGTAAAGGCCCTTAATCGGCGTGCGATATTGCGCCCAGCCCGGCGCGGGTCGCAGAAAGAAAAGTTGTTCGAGCGTCAGTTCGCCCTGGAAGATGTTTCCTTCGGATAGACCAAAATCACGTTCGAGATCCAACGGCGTCAATACCTGTCGATCGCGAATCAACTCGCGGATGTTTGGCGCATGTTCCGCGATCGTATCGACCACGGTGTCGCCAAACTCGTCGCGCTTCTGGTCCCAGTTTCCTTCCTTCAAGTTGTACGGAGCGTACTGCACGAAACACGACATCACATGCTTGCCCGGTGGCGCGACGGAAGGATCGGTCAAACTCGGAATCACCATGTCGATGTACGGCCGTCGCGAGAAGCGACCGTACTTCGCTTCGTCATACGCGCGCTCCATATACTCAACACTCGGCGAAATCGAAATCGCACCGCGCAAATGCGCGCCTGGACCAGGCATCGCTTTGAAGTCCGGCAAACCGTCGAGCGCGAGATTCACCTTGCCTGACGACCCGCGATACTTGTAACGCTTTAGATCTGCACAAAAGTCATCCGGAAGATGTTGCTCGCCAATCATTTTCATGAACGTCAAACGCGGATCGACGCTTGAAGACACGACGTCGGCACGAATCTCATCGCCGTTCTCTAACACCACTCCAACAGCACGACCATTCTTCAAAATGATCGAAGCAATGGGCGCTTCGGTGCGAACCTCAACACCCGCTTCACGCGCCGCATCTCCGATCGCATTTGAGATCGCACCCGTGCCGCCGCGCGCAAATCCCCACGAACGAAACGCGCCATCGATCTCGCCCATGTAATGATGCAGCAACACGTACGCAGTGCCCGGCGAGCGGACGCCGAGGAACGTGCCGATGATGCCCGATGCCGACATTGTCGCCTTGAGCACGTCCGTCTCGAACCATTGATCGAGAAAGTCGACGGCGCTCATCGTCATTAACTGCACCTGGTTGTATTTATCGTCGTCGGAAAGCTTCTGAAAACGCCGGCCCAGGAACGCGAGATTCTTCCACCCTTTCGGATCGAGTGTTGTGGGGTCGGGAGGCGTCATGCTCATGATCGGCTTCACGAAGTGGGCCATCTCGATCATGGCTTTGCCGTACTCGTCGTACGCTTCGGCGTCGAGTCGCGAATGGCGCGCGATCTCGCGTCGCGTCCGCGCGTGATCGTTGACGCGCCAGAGATAATCTCCATTCGGCATCGGAGTGAACGTGCCGTCGAGCGGAAGTATTTCCAACCCGTGACGCGGCAGATCAAGTTCGCGAATAATTTCCGGCCTGAGTAGTGAGACGACGTATGAACAGACAGAAAACTTGAAGCCGGGAAAGACCTCTTCCGTCACGGCGGCGCCGCCCAGCACATGACGGCGCTCGAGCACCAATACTTTCTTGCCCGCGCGCGCGAGATAAGCAGCGTTCACCAGACCGTTGTGTCCGCCGCCGATCACGACGACGTCGTACTTTTGCGTCATGTTTGTTTGGGTAATGCAGCTTGCTGAAGAATCGTTAGCATACTTATAATCGCTCGCCCTGACAAACGCTGCTTAGGTCTTTGTGTTTTGTACTTTGTGCTTCGTCGAGTCGGTAAGCAAAGTACAAAGAGCAACGAACAAAGCTCCAAACAAAACATGCCGATCGGAACCGCATTTCACGAACGAACGTTTCAACTCTGCGAAAGTCTTAGCTATCGCGAGTGGTCCGGATACTACGCCGTCAGTTCTTACGAACCGCATCACGAACATGAATACAATGCGATTCGCAATGCCGCGGCGTTGATCGATATCTCGCCGCTGTTCAAGTACCGGCTCACGGGCAAGGATGCGACGCGGCTCGTCGATCGCGTGATCACGCGCGACATGCGGAAGGTCTCGGTGGGCCAGGTTGTTTACACGCCGTGGTGTGACGAACGCGGCAAAGTGATTGACGACGGTACGGTGTCGCGTCTCGAAGAGAATGTTTATCGTTGGACCGCGGCTGATCCGAGTCTACGCTGGTTCACGCAGAATGCCGCCGGCATGGATGTGCACATCGAAGACATTTCGGAGAGCGTGTCCGCGCTCGCGCTGCAAGGTCCGACGTCGGGAAGACTGTTGAAGAGTCTCGTCACGGACGCCGATATCGCGGGCTTGAAATACTTCCGTGTCACGCGCGGGAAGATCGCCGGCATTCCGGTAGAAATTTCACGTACGGGTTACACCGGCGACCTCGGTTATGAGATCTGGATCGAGTCGGAGCACGCGTTAAAGGTTTGGGATGCGCTGTTCGATGCTGGAAAAGCCTTTGATATTCACGCCGCCGGAATGCTGGCGCTCGATGTCGCGCGCGTCGAGGCGGGCTTGTTGCTGATCGACGTTGATTTCAACAGTAGTAAGAAAGCCCTCGTCGATGAACAACGCTACACGCCTTATGAAATGGGACTCGGTAGGCTCGTCAATCTCGACAAGAACCGGTTCGTAGGCCAGGCAGCGTTGATTGCGGAACATGAACGCGGACCAGCGCGCGAGATCGTTGGGTTGGAGATCGACTGGCCACAGGTCGAGGGTATTTACGAAAACGTTGGGTTACCACCATCGATTTCTCCGATGGCTTCGCGTGTGGCGGTCCCGATCTACAAGGAAGGAATTCAGGTCGGCAAAGCGACGACGAGCACCTGGTCGCCGACGTTGAAGAAGATGATCGCGCTGGCGACGATCAATCGTGGTTACACGCGTCCGGGCACGAAACTCCAATTCGAGATCACGGTCGAAGCCGTCAGACATCACGTGCGTGCGACGGTGGTGAAGACGCCGTTCTTCAATCCCAAACGCAAGACTGCAACGCCGGTCGTTTAGATCATGAGAATCGTCGACGAGTACGATCCCGATCTTCCACTGGACCATGCGTTGACCATACCTGCCTCATGGTATGTAGATAAAGACCTTTACAACCTCGAACTCAAATCTGTGTTTTCAAATACCTGGCAACTGGCAGCTCGTGTGGACCAGGTGTCGCAGCCGGGCCAGTACGTCACCACTGACGTCGCTGGCGAACCCATCGTCGTCGTACGCGGGAACGATGGTGTTTTGCGCGGATTTTTCAACGTTTGCCGCCATCACGCGGCGGCAGTGATGACTGAGCCGCACGGCAAAGCTGCGCAGCTTCGCTGCCCTTATCACGGCTGGACCTACTCACTTGAAGGTGAACTGAAAGGTACGCCTGACTTTTCTGGCGTCTGCGATTTCGATCGCGCGCAGAATGGCCTTGTATCTGTGAATTTGATTGAGTGGGAGAACTGGGTTTTCGTCAAACTCAATCAGCGCAGTCCGGTTTCGTTTACCACGGATTTAACGGATGCAAATAAGAGCATTTGAGTTAAACAAACTACACTGGTTCGAACGCCGGCATTACCACTTCGACTGCAACTGGAAAGTGTTTGTCGACAACTACCTCGACGGCGGTTATCACGTCCCCTACCTGCACAAAGGCCTCGACAGCGTGCTCGACTACACTGCGTACATGATCGAGAACGGTGAGCGTCATTGTTTGCAGTGGAGCCCGATCGTCAGCGACGGCGCCGAAGCTGCAGACCGGCGCCGTGCGACAGGGCGACCGCGCGCTTTACTACTGGATTTATCCAAACTTCATGATCAACTGGTACGACGGCGTGATGGATACGAACTTCGTCGTTCCTCGCGGCGTTGACCAGACCGAGGTCATTTTCGATTTTTACTTTCCTGATGTAGTCAGCGAAGACGCGCGACAACGCAACCTCGCGAGTGTTGCGGTGGGCCAACGCATCCAGGATGAAGACGTTGCGATATGCAAGTCAGTCCAGCGCGGTTTGAACTCTCGCGCTTACAACGCCGGGCGTCTGTCTGTCCGTCGCGAAGCCGGTGAGCATCTCTTTCACCGGCTACTCCATGCTGATCTGAGCAGAGCCACAAAAAGGCACAAAAAGCACAAAAGGAGTTTGGTTAGCCCCGAGTGAGCTTTCTTTGTGCCTTTTGTGCCTTTTTGTGGCTAACCTTGAGCATCACCAACTAATTCTTTGCAAACCACAACCCCCGATTCGCCTTCGTTAAGCACGCAACGCGGTCAGTTGTGGCGTGTGCTCGGCGTCGGGTTTGGTCTCGCGGTGATCATCGGCAACACGATCGGCGCCGGAATCTTCCGCGCGCCGGGAACGATCGCTGGAGAGTTGCCAAATGTATGGCTGTTCCTTGGCGTGTGGGTGATTGGTGGTCTTTACGCGTTGCTTGGCGCGATCTCACTCGCCGAGCTTGGCACGATGATTCCGCGATCCGGCGGGCAGTATGTCTACTCGCGGTACGCGTTGGGCGAGTACGCGGGGTTCGTTGTTGGTTGGAGCGACTGGATCTCATCGTGTGGTTCAACGGCAACTGTCGCGCTGCTAATCGGGCAGTTTTCCGGAGCTCTCGTGCCGGCGTTGGCAGGTAAAGGTCCGGGAGTGGCGGCTGCGGTCGTGATCGTGTTTGCGGTCTTGCAGTGGCGCGGCATTGTTTGGGGTAGCAACATTCAAAACCTCACGAGCCTACTAAAAGCGCTCGCTTTTCTCGCGCTGATCGTGGCCGCGTTCATGCTTGGCAGTGGTGGTTCTTTCACGAGTTCCGAGAGCCACTCAGCGCCCCTCGGCATGGCGCTGATCGTCGCGGTTGTGATTTCCCTGCGCGAAGTGATTTACACATTCGACGGCTGGAGCGGCGTCATCTACTTCTCCGAAGAAGTAAAGAACCCGGAACGTGATATTCCGCGATCGCTGTTTGGTGGTGTCTTGACGATCACGGCGATCTACTTGCTGGTGAACGTCGCGTTGCTTTACGTGTTGCCGATTTCGGGAATCGCCGGAAAGGAGTTTGCGGCTGGTGAGGCGGCAACGGTGATCTTCGGTAACTACGGCGACACGATCTTTCGCTGTCTTACAATCGTCTCGATGCTAAGCGGGATCAATGCGCTGCACCTGATGGCGACGCGCGTGATTTTTGGCATGAGTCGCGATGGACTGTTTACAACGCGAGCAGCTGTCGTTAACAACGGCGGAACGCCGAGTGTCTCGCTGTGGCTGAGCGCGCTGGTAGCGCTACTGTTCGTCGTCCTCGGACAGACGGCCGGCTGGGTAATTACGATCGTCTCCTTTTTCTTCGTCGCCAATTACATCCTCTCCTTCGTTTCGCTTTTCGTGTTGCGGCGGCGTGAACCGGACAAACCGCGTCCGTATCGCACATGGGGTTATCCATGGACCACCGGCCTGGCGTTGATTGGATCGGTGTTGTTTCTTGCGGGTGCGGTCGCGAGTGATCCCTGGAACAGTGGTTATGCGTTGGCGTTGCTGGCGGCGAGTTATCCGGTGTTCCGTTTGATCAAGTGGGCGCGCTAAATCACGCGGCATCCCTCATTATCTACGTCCAAAACTCTTACCGTTGATTGAATCTTATGCGCGCGAAAGCAGCTCGCGATTTTGCTGCCGATCTGTTTCTCGTTCGCGTCAACGAGCGCGACGATGCTCGGTCCGGCGCCGCTCAAAGCAACGCCCAATAGTCCGGGTCTTTGCGGTAGCGCCAGCGCTTCGGCGAGACCGGGAACGAGTGACTCCCGACGTGGTTGATGTAATCGATCGCGCATCGCTTCCCAAAACAGATCGTAGCGCTGCTGTGCGAGTGCGGAAATGAAGACCGCGGTGCGTTGAAGATTGTGTACGGCATCGGCGCGGCTAATGCTTCTCGGCAACGCAGCTCGAGCGACGTGCGTGGGCAGTTGCGATCGCGGTGACACGACAACCACACGAATGTGTTTGGGCCAATCGAAGCGTGCGGTGACGACGCTGCCGTCGTTCTTGACGCAACTGGCGACGAAGCCGCCGAGCAACGTCGCTGTGACGTTGTCAGGATGTCCTTCAAACTCGGTGGCGTAATTCTGAATTGTTTGATCGTCTATTTTGCGGCCGCCAAGTAGGCCGCCCAACTTGATGCCCGCGACGATCGCGGCGGCACTGCTGCCGAGACCACTCGCCAGCGGGATCTCGTTGTGAACGATCATGTCGACGGGCGGAAGTTCGATCGATTCGCGCCGCGCGGCAAACGCCATTGCGCGATAAGATCAGATTCGACGCATTCCGCGGGAGCGCTCGATTCTCTTTCGCGCCAGTCGTGCGGACGCGACACGCCTCTGCACCTTTGCGCGCGACGGAGCAGCGCACCGTCAAATAGACCTTCAACGCCAGACCAAAGCAATCAAACCCTGGTCCAAGATTCGACGTCGACGCCGGCAGACAAACTTCAAATGCTTTTGATTCGCGCGCCATCCGGAGCGACAAGCTTCCCTTCGTGATACTTGATCACGTAATCCGTGTCTTTCAATAAATGTCCTGTCAGAACTGCGACAACAGATTCGTCCTTCTTGATTACATTTTCATTAACGAGTTTGCGAATACCCGCGACCGTCGTCGCCGACGCTGGTTCGCAACCAATGCCGTCGCGACCAATCACGGCTTTCGCGTCGGCGATCTCTTGTTCGCTAACGGTTATCACGCGTCCGGCAGTGTCCTGTACCGCGCGTCCATGCCTTTTTCCATGACACAGGTGCGCCAATCTTGATCGCGGATGCCAGCGTTTGCGGATGCTCTTCGTCAACGATCTCGGCCGCATGCTCGCGGTAGAACCTGGCAAACGGCGCCGCACCTTCTGCTTGCACGACAGTGATCTGCGGCTGTCGATCGAGCAGCCCCGCGTCGACCAGTTCACGAAACCCTTTGCCAAACGCAGAACTGTTGCCGAGATTTCCTCCCGGCACGACGAGGTGGCCCGGCGCTCGCCATTCGAGTTGTTCCGCCAGTTCGAACGCGACTGTCTTCTGGCCTTCTATGCGAAACGGATTGATCGAGTTGACGAGATACGCAGACCCGTCTTCGACAAGCTCGCGAATCGCGCGCATGCATGTGTCGAAGTTGCCTTCAATTTCCTTCACCTTTGCGCCGTAGTCCAGCGCCTGGGCCAACTTTGCCGCACTCACCTGTCCGGCGGGCGCGAGGATCATGCACTCCATCGCCGCCCGCGCGGCGTAAGCGGCCAAACTAGCAGCCGTGTTTCCGGTGCTCGCGCAGACAACACGCTGCATGCCGAGCTTCCTGGCTTGCGTAACCGCCACCGTCATGCCCGCGTCTTTAAACGAGCCCGTCGGATTGTTCCCCTGGTGCTTCAACTTAAGCGCCTCGACGCCGCAATACTGCGCACAACGCGGCGCGTCATAAAGCTGCGTATTTCCCTCACCCAGCGAAACCACTTCAACGCCATCGTCAAACGGCAGAAACTCCCGGAACCGCCATACGCCACTGAGATCTTGAACGTCATTCGACATTCGCCTCTCGCGCCACACCTCACGCAAGTCCTCGACGCTGGACACGCTCTTGTCCGTTCGCTCGATCTCGAGCAAGTCTCCACACTGCAAACACACGTACACCGCTTCGTCAATCCCAAACACGGATCGACAATCGCCGTTAATGCACCGCTGCACAAACTGATTCATAATCATTGCAATATTTCTACTGCATGATACGCTCAAACTCCGAGACGCAACTACAAATGCGCCGATCAATTTTCCACTTTGACATTACACTCGTATGCGCTTCCCTATGAGTCAAGGTGTTTCAGGACTGGCGAAGTACAGGCACGAGTTCTCGACAGTTACTTGATGATCAAGACTCTCCTCCATGACGAATGGCGTTTCTTAACCTTTCGTCCAATGAGTGTATTTGCCGACTCGCGGTTTATTCTGTCAGGAGTGTGGGAATTACATTCCGGTCTTCGAAGAATTATCCGAGGAGGACGAACAACGTGTACGTCAGTGTCTTCAGCAACACACGTTCATGGCGATCAAGGCGTTGCGCGACGCGACCGGTTGTTCTCTCGGATGGGCCAAGCTTTGGGCCCACCATGGAGGCAAACCGACCCCACCGAAGGAAATAAAGCCTTGTCCCTACTGCGGCCAGCCCTTGCGAACACCGCTCGCCAAACAGTGCCGCTTTTGCGGGCGCAACTGGCACGATGAAGACAATTCGTTCCTCTAAGAGACCAGCCTTAAAACAAAATTACGGCGGCGCCCTAACCTCAGGGTCGCCGCCGTATACGGGCACCGCTCTCTCGTTGCCGTTTAGAAACTGAACCGGATCTGCGCGTCGATGCGGCGATTGTACGCGCCGCCAGCGCCACCAAATCCACCAAAACCACCACTAGTCGCCGTCGACTGTCCAAACAAATTCGATCCGATGTTGCCGACCGGGTTGTTGAAGTTCACGTGGTTCAATATGTTGTTGAAGTTGAGCGAGAACGTCAGGTTGTAACGGCCAGTCGCACCGCCGCCACCACCGAACCCGCCGGGGCCACGCATTCCGCCGCCGCCTGGACCACCGCCGCCGGGGCCGCCACCACCTGGACCACGCATGCCACCGCCGCCTCCCATGATCGCGCGCTGACCGTCGCCGCCCTGTCCTTGCTGTCGATTCTGTTGACCCGCATTACCACTACCGCCTTCAGAACCAAACGACCACGTCTTGCTGACGCGCAGGTTCACGGTAGTCGAACCCGGGCCTTCGCCGAAGTTGCGCGGAATCATCACGTCGCCCGGATCAAACGCAAGTTTAAAATCACCAAACGGCGTGCATTTGAATAGCGACTTATTGGCGTCGGTACAAATCGTTCCCGCCGGTGCGAATGTCGGTCGTTCTCTATTGAACGTATCGCCATTGATATCGCGTCCAAGCGTGATATTGAACGGGCGACCTGACTGCACGATCACAAACGGATTCAAGGTGACACCCCAGTACGTGCGAATGTTTCCAGTCAACACAAAGCGATGACGGATATCGCCCGACGCGCGGCCATACTCGGTGCTCAAATCATACGGATTCGCCGGAAGACTTCCGATTCCGTCAGCATCGCTATTTGCTTTCGAAAACACATAGTAAGCATTCAACGATGCGTTGCGCGTGAACCGGCTGTTGAAATTCAAGATGAACTGGTTCTGGTTGTAACGACCGCTCGACTCGTATTCGAAGATGTTGCAGCGCGTCGAGGGATTGATGTCCGGCGGAATGAAGTCCGCACAGTTCAATGGGCGCACGCCACTTGTCGGCACACCCGGAATGAACGTTCCCGGCAACGGCGCGTTGAGTGGTCGCGTGCGTAACACGTGCAACGTGCGGATGTTGATGTAGCTGCTGGCAACCGTGATGTTGTGCGGCAACTGACGTTCGACGCTGATCACCGACTGTAACGTGTAAGGCGCCTGAAGGTTCTCGGCCAGCCGGTATACCGAGCCCGGAACCGCAAACTGTAAGAGCTGCTCGGCCGACGGAATGAGTGGGAAGAAGTCGGGATTCTGAACCGTAAACTCTTGCTGGTTGACGCCGTTGAAGCGCGTCGCCTGCATCGTCAAGTTCTCGCTCACACGCTCATAAAACACACCGTAACCGCCGCGAATGACGGTCTTCGATTGCTGGCCGCCCGGTGACCACGCGAACCCAAGTCGCGGACCGAAGTTGAAGTTGCTATCGATGTTTTTCTGGTTCTCGTAACGAAGGCCGAGGCTCAACGTGAAGTTCGGCCGCACTTTCCAATCGTCCTGAAAGAAGCCGCCGAAGTCCCACTGACTGACCTTCGCCTCGGGATTGCCGGTAGCGAGACGAAACTGACTCGCACCGCCACCGAGAAGTCGAATTTGCAGCGGGTCTCGTCCCTGATCAAGGAAAAACAGCGTGCGGCGAAAACGTTCAATACTCGAAACCACCTCAGTGCCGGCAAGCGCGTTGCCATCGGCGTTAAGATTTGGCGCGAGCGTGCCGCCGAAGAACGTGTATGTGCCGCCAAAATTTGCCGGCGAGAAATTATTAATGTCGACCGAACGATAACGCACGCCGAACTTCATCGAGTGTGGACCACGAGCGAGTGTCGTGTTGTTGCTCAATTCCCAGTCGTTCGTGTCACTGTGTGACTGGCCCACCTGCGATCCGCCGCCGATGAATGCATCCTGCACTTCGAGCGTCGGAATCGAGTTGTCGGCATCCGACAAGTTGCCGTTACGTTCAAACTCGAAACGCGTTTCGTTGATGATCGTCTTATTGATGATCGCGGTTTCGGTAAACTGAATGCTCTGCTCGGTATTCTCCGCGTCGTAAGCACGGGAGGGGAGTGAGAACTGGCCTATGCCGGCTACACGAGTTGTCTTCGTGTAGTTGTAGCGAGCGACCAGTGTATGGTTCTGGTTGATTTGGAAATCGACTCTGGGACTGAAAGAAGTGCGGCGGCTAGGTACGGGAACGGTTTGACTGAACTTAACGATGTTGTCGTTTGCATCAAGCAGTTCGCCGAAGACAAGTGTCTCGTCGTCAACATCGCGCTTGTCGAAGTCGACAAAGAACGAGGCTTTTCCTTTTTTGATTGGACCACCGAGATTGCCGCCGAACTGGCGCGTTTGAATTGGTGGTCGCTTGGGAGACCTGGAAAAGGGGTTCCGGGAATTAAGGGCGTCGTCGTTGAAGTTGAACGATGCCTGGCCGCGAAAACGATCCGAGCCTGGGCGGGTCAGGATTTCAATGCGGCCGAAACCAAGACGATCATATTCGGCAGAAAAGGGATTTGAATTAATACGAACTTCGCGAATCGAAGCGCGCGGAGGTAAACGGCCTCCAGTAAAACCATCGACAAAGATCTGACCGCCGTTAGGACCAGCGGATGGACCAGCCAACGCCTGAAGCGCGGCTGCGAGATCGTCGGGATCGTCCGGGAGGGCTTCGATGTCTTCGCCTTTCAACACCACGGCGCCGGCATTGTTCTCGGGCTCAACGCTTAACTCGCGACTATCTGCGGCAATCGTTACCTTCTGTTCTTCGATCGCGACTTTGAGCGTGATGTCGAGTTGTTGGGGACGACCGGCGACGACTTCGACTTCCGTGTTTTCGTACATCGCGAAGCCGGCGTTGATTGCTCGAAGAGTGTATTTGCCGGGCGCGAGACCGTTAATCGTGTACGTGCCTGAATCGTTGGTGACGGTCGCTTTTTCCACGCCCTTCGAATCGATCGCTGTCACTGCAACACCGATGATTGCGCCACCAAGCTCATCCAGCACCTGGCCTCGCAACGATCCCACGCGCTGCTGGGCAGCGGCCACGCCTGTTAGGCCAAATGCACATAGCGCAATAGCCAACACTATTCTCTTCATCCCGAAACTCCTTCGAACCGGCTTTGCTATTTGGCGTGGGTGGAGCGCGTTACGCCGCAGCTAATAAGACCGGATTCTACCCAAAATGGGCGTAAAGAGTCTGTCAATGGAATGTAAAGTTTTGTCAGTTATTTAAGGTTCAGGATTGACACTTCTTTACGCACGAAAATCCGCGGCTGTTGTAGGATTTCTGCAGTGTTACTTTGGAAATCTTCCTCTGCGTATCTCTGCGTTCCTCGGCGTCTCGGCGATAAATGTGCAGAAAAAAGCAACAACGCAGAGTCGCAGGGGAACGCAGAGATACGCAGAGTTGAAATCAGCGTACCAGTAGGATTTCGAGCGACTTGCCTTAGGTAGTTCATATGTCTTTCAATCTGGCACAGCAGCCAATGGAACGGGTACTGGTAATTGACGACGACGTCGGACTTTGCGAGCTGGTCGGAGAGTACCTGGAGCCGGAAGGTTACACCGTCGAAGCGATTCACAACGGCGAACGAGGCATCGATCGCGCGCTTTCGGACGAGCACGATTTGGTGGTGCTTGACGTCATGCTTCCCGGGACCAACGGCTTCGATGTACTGCGACGCATTCGCGCGCGGTCGCGTATTCCTGTCCTGATGCTGACCGCTCGCGGCGACGACGTCGATCGCATCGTCGGACTGGAAATCGGGGCCGACGATTATCTGCCGAAGCCTTTTAACCCCCGCGAACTGGTTGCGCGCATTCGTGCCGTGCTGAGGCGCGCGCAACCAGCCGAAGCAACGACCGCGTCACGCGAGACGATCAAGATTGGCGACGTCGAAATGGACAGCAACACGCGCAACGTGCGGCGCGGCGGAGAGCTCGTTGAACTTACCGGCGTCGAATACGACCTGCTCGAAATACTGCTGCGCAACGCGGGCCAGATCGTTAAGCGCGAAGATCTCGTGAAGGAAGTTTTAGGGCGCGAGTTGTCGCCGTTCGATCGCAGCATCGATATGCACGTTAGTAACCTGCGCAAGAAATTGGGCCACCAGTTGAACGGCATCGAACGAATCAAGACGATTCGCGGCGTAGGCTACATCTACGGCGTTCCCACAGAGAGATCCGAATGAAGATTTCCTTTCGCAGCCTTTACCTGAAAATTTTTATCTGGTTCTGGCTGGCCATGATCATAATTAACGTCGCGTTTTTTGCGGCTGTGGCGCTGACGCGTCCGACGCCGACGCGACGGTCGTGGCGCGACCTCGCCCAAACTGGTCCAAACGCTCAGAAGGCTGCCGAGGCGTTTGAACAGTCTGGATCTGCTGCACTAAATTCCGCGCTGCAAACGACGGAGAAGAATTCAGGTGTTAATGGGGTGTTGTTCACCGAGGGTGGCAGCGAACTTTCGGGACGTAGCCTTCCAACGGGGGCCGAGGAATTGGCGACAAGGTCCGCCGAGAGCCGTGATCTCGAATTCAACTTTGCTGGTCCAGGAACGCTTATAGCGCGTCCGGTCGTCAGCGCAACGGGTCTACGTTACACGTACGTCGCGCATATTCCGCGTCCGCCGTTTCAGAGTCTTTGGCAAACGCAGGCGATCCGTTTACTGATCATCCTCGTTATCGGCGGCATCTTTTGTTACTGGCTGGCCCGTTATATCACCAAGCCTTTATTCAAACTTCGAACTACAACCAATCAACTCGCTGAAGGCGATCTCTCCGCGCGCGTTGGGACGAATCTCGCAAAGCGACGTGACGAGGTCGGCGAGCTCGGGCGCGACTTCAACACGATGGCCGAACGGCTCGAGTCGATGGTGAAGGCGCAACAACGACTGCTCGGCGACATTTCGCATGAGCTGCGTTCGCCGCTCGCACGCTTGGGTGTGGCGCTGGGTCTTGCGCGAAAGCGCGCCGGATCCGAAGCAAATGGCGCACTCGATCGCATCGAGCGGGAGTCAGAACAGCTCAACGAGATGATCAGCCAGTTGCTGACGTTGACGCGACTCGAAAGTGGCACTGACGGTCGAAAACGTAGCGAAGTCGATCTCGCTACGCTCGTGCGCGAAGTTTCCGAGGATGCGGATTTTGAGGCGCGTAGTTTGAACCGCTCGGTTCAGGTGGTTGCGAGTGACAAATGTTCAATCAACGGGGTCGAGGACCTGCTGCGCAGCGCTGTCGAGAATGTGGTGCGTAACGCGGTGCGATTCACGCCGGAAGGAACGGCGGTCGAAGTCGCGCTGCGGAAACAAAACGGATCCGAAGACAACTTCGCCGTGATCAGCGTGCGTGACCGTGGCAACGGTGTCCCCACTGAGTCGTTAGAGAAGATCTTTCGTCCTTTCTATCGCACGGAAGACGCGCGTGATCGTCAGAGTGGCGGAGGCACCGGACTTGGTTTGGCCATTACCGAACGAGCGGTGCGAATGCATGGCGGGACCGTCCAGGCTGTAAATTCACCCGAGGGTGGACTGGCGGTCGAGATGCGATTCCACCTGCCGTCCTCAAACTGAGTCTTTTCCCTTTGCGCCTTTGCGGGAGATAGGTTTGGAACCGTCGAAAAGGTATTTCCCGCAAAGACGCAAAGCGCAAAGGCGCAAAGGAAGTTAAACTTCTCGACGTCTTCTTCGGCGCCGCAAAGTCATCTCCACAAATCTCACTACCAGTATCCAGATCAAAGCGGCGGCGAATCCGGCGATAACGTCCGTAGTGTGGTGTACTCCGAGATAGATCCGCGATAAGCCGATCAGCACAAATGTGATCGTACACGCGATCCAAACCAGTATTCGGGCCCGTCTTCTCTTGATCCGCGCGGTGATGATCGCAGCGAACGCGCCGAAGAAACACGCACTCGTGAGCGAGTGTCCGCTGGGGAAGCTGTACGACTCCGGCGGCCACAGGTCGAAAAATGGAACGGGGCGTGCTCGTCTGAATGCGAGTTTGAGAGTTACGTTCAGCAACGACGCGCCGATCATCGTTGCAGCCATTAGTTTTGCTTCACGTCCCCACTTGCGAGATGCAAACCAGATGATCACCGCGCCAGTCGCGATTGTGAGAAAGATCGTCGAGCCGAGAAATGAGATGCCGCGCATTGCGGTCGTCATTGCGGGTGACGCGAGTTGATGGACCGCCTCGCGCGTGACTTCGTCAAATTGTCGCGTCTCGCCGTCGAGAACTTCGTCTGCCAACCAGCCGAAAAACACGATCGTGCCGATTGCTGCGGCGAGGCCCAGCAACAGCGAGAGGCTGACGATCTCGAACAAACGCTTTTTGTTTGTCGTCATGGTCCGCAGTAGCTATAGTGTTGCACCCGTGTCCACGTCTGGATCAAGGCGAAAGTTTCTTAAGACGATCGGAAGCGCCGCGGTTGTGAGCGCCCTGCCACGAATAGCGCTGGGCAGCCAAACGCCGTCGCGATCGGTTGCCGTATTTTGGGAACCCGGCTTTCCTGAAATACAGGGCTGCAAGATCACCCGCGACATTCTGCAACAGGGACTTACCCGTTTCACAGTTCACTACCTCAACGAAGAAGAACTAGTCGCTCGCTTAAACACAGATCGTTTCGATCTGTTCATAAACCCGTTCGGATCGGCATTCCCGAAACGCGCGTGGCCCGCGATTTTGAAATATCTTCAGGGCGGCGGCAACTGGTTGAACCTCGGCGGCGTGCCGTTGTCGCGACCGGTGGTGGGCAACGCAACGACCTGGCGTGCCGAACCACATCAAACGACATATCACAAACGTCTCGGCATCACGCATTCGTTTCCCGTGAAGGACGTCTATAAACACGATGCTGTCACCGAGGAAGTGTACGCGCTGTACTTGCGGATGAGTTCGACGAACAGCCAGCCGGATGAAGCGGGCAGCGACGGCCCGCGCGAGGCTGTTATTGAGCCAATAATCTCCGGATACGCCACCGGACTCGCACCTAAATCAATCCCTGTTATCCAGGTCGATCGCATGCTGGCGGAGTTTGCCGGCGGGCGTTGGGTGCTGGCGAACTTCCGCGGCGTAATTCCGCCCTACACAATTAACCATCTGGCAGAGGCGGCGATCCAGAGCGCCAGTCAGGCCGAATTCAAAAGCAACTTCGCTTGCTATCGCGACGGCGAAATTCCATCACTCAACATTCGCTTACACCGGCCGAAGGGCAATCTTGAAACTTTGCTGAATAGCGAATGGCATTTCAAAGTGATCGACAGTTCCGTCTACAAGGAGGTTTGGACATCACAAGTCTCGCTCAGCATTGAAGGTACGCACGCTTCGGCAACGATCGAAATTCCCCGGACGATAAAGTTTTCACCGGGTTTTTACAACATTGAGGGATTTCTAATCCTCAAGTCCGTTGTCGACGGATTGAATACTTATCGCAGGGCGTCCTCGGGCTTCTGGTTTTACGACGAGGCGTTGATGACCCGCGGCAAGCCGCTGACTGTCGACAATCATTTCTTCTATCGTGACGGCGAAGTGTTTCCCGTCACCGGCACAACCTACATGGCGTCCGATGTCCACCGCCGGTTTCTGTTTGAACCAAATCCCGCGGTTTGGGGTCGCGATTTCTTCTGGATGCAGCGATCCGGCGTCAATATGGTGCGCACGGGCATTTGGACGGCGTGGAAGAAATATATGCCCACCGTTGGAAAAGTGGATGAAGGAGTATTACGCGCGTTCGACGCATTTCTCTTGACGGCACACAAGTACGACATTCCCGTGATCTTTACTTTCTTCGCGTTTCTGCCGGAAACGTGGGGAGGCCTGAACGCCTATCTCGATCCGCGCGCGATCAAAGCGCAGCAGGAATTCATTTCGGCCTTCACGAAGCGCTACCCGCAAGTCAACGACGTGATCTGGGACTTCATCAACGAACCGTCGTTCTGCTCGCCGAAACATCTTTGGAGTTGCCGTCCGAACTACGATGAATTCGAAAAAGTAGCGTGGAAACAATGGATCAAAGATCGCTATCCTGCCGCGAGCGATGAAGAACGCGTCCGTCATCTGCAACAACTTTGGCGCACCACCACCGACGATGTTTTAGAGCTTCCCCAGCATAAAGATTTCGAGAGCGTGAATCTAATCGATGATCGCCAACCACTGAAAACGCTCGACTATCGTCTCTTCGCTCAGGACATGTTCATTCGCTGGACACGGCTGATGACGGAAGCCGTGAGAAGTAACGGTAATCCGAAACAACTGATCACTGTGGGCCAGGACGAGGCCGGCCTTGCCGACAGTCCGAACATTCAATTCTTCGCGCGCGAGATCGATTTCACTTCACTGCACAACTGGTGGGCCAACGACGATCTTGTTTGGGACAGTGTGCTGGCAAAGACGCCCTCGAAGGCGAGTTTGATGGAAGAGACCGGCGTCATGTTTTACGAAAAACCCGACGCCGATGCGCCATGGCGTTCAGAAACGGAAGTGAGGCAATTGCTCGAGCGTAAGATGGCGATTTCGCTGGCTGTGGATGGTGCGGGGTTTATCGAGTGGGTGTGGAATACGAATCCATACATGTATTCCACGAACGAAGTCGGCATCGGATTTCATCGAGTTGACGGTTCATCAAAGCCTGAGTTTGAAGCTTTCCGGCGCATCGCGAGGTTCATGGGTTACCACGGCCGATTGTTACGCGAGCCACAACCAGCACCGGTCGTAATGGTTATTCCGCATTCGCACATGTTTTCGCCGCGCAACCATGCGCAGGAGGCAACGCGACGCTGTGTGCGTGCGATGTATTACCACTGTGGCGTTCCGATGCAAGCCGTCAGTGAATATACGATCGGCGATTACTCGTTGAATGCGAAATTGATCCTCGTCCCGTCACCGGGTGTGTTGACGCAGAAGTGTTGGGATGCATTGCTGGCCGCGTCAAGGCGGGGCGTTACCGTAACGATCTCAGGAGTAATTGACTCAGATGATCATGGGTTGCCTGTCGAACGTTCGAGACTGTTCAACGCGGATGGGAATGTCGAATCCGTTTCGCAATCGGAAGAGGTTTGAGATCGAAGGCCAAAGCTTCACTACTCGTTACGAAGGGGAAAAGATCCAACGAGTCGAAAAATCCGTGTTCCCAGGAAATCGGATACTCTTCCAACCATACGGTCTCGGACATTTCATTTGGAGTCCATTGCCACTCGAACTCGGTGATTCAATGCCGGCGCTGGTCGCCTTTTACAAGAGCGCCTTGAAGCAATCAGGCATTGCACCGGTCTTTCATGCTTCGCCTCATCCACCATCTGTGCTCGTCCTGCCTTCACTGTTCCGCGACGTCGTCCTCTACACGTTTATTTCCGAGAACGATCGAGACAAAATGATCAATCTCACACACCTGGAAACACGATCACGCGTCGCTGTAGGCGTGGCTGCTGGAGGTGTTACGATGATTGTGCTGGATCGAAAGTCTGGAAAGCTCCTCAGCAAAGACTATAAGGCTTACTGAAGGTACGGGCGCATCACGGCATACGCGCGATCCGCTGCGGCAGTTACGAGACCAATCGTTGTGCGAAACTCGCTGGCATTTAGCCATGGATCTTTTAGTTGGGCCATGACGATCAGATCGTCGTCGGAGTCGATGCAGACGCGCACGTAGTTGAGATCGTAAGAAAGCTTCATCAGCTTCTGTAAGGCTTCGGTCGACAGTTTCATCTTCTGCTTGGGAACGACCACCGCGCCCATCGCAATCTGGCTTGGTCCAGCACCGAGGATGATCCGGATCTCGCCCATCTCCTTCCCCTTCACCACCAGATACCAGGAGTTGGCTTGGACCTTGCGATACTCGGTGCCCGACTGTCGCAAAAACTCTTCGACGCGCGCCTCGAATGTTCCGGGTTGGGCCGGAGCGGGCTGTTGTGCGTAGGCGGCTGAGGCAAATAACAGAACTACGAGAATCAGAAACGCGGATCGACTCCTCATATCTTCCTCCTTCGAGAGTTGATTCGCATCGTAACAGATTATTCGTTTCGAAGGGCCACAATCGGATCGACGCGTGTCGCGCGACGCGCGGGGAGGAGGCATGCTAGCAACGCCACGCCAAGTAGTACGATCGAGACCCCGGCGAACGTTAGTGGATCCGTCGGTGAGACGCCATGCAGCATGCTCCTCATCACGCGCGATAAGGAGAGTGCACCGATCAGACCAAGGCCGAGTCCGATCAACGCCATGATCATTCCCTGACGCACGACGAGCCGCAGAACGTCAGCGCGTTTTGCGCCGAGCGCCATACGAACACCAATCTCGTGAGTCCGCCACGTCACTGAATAACTCATTACGCCGTAAAGTCCGACGGCGGCCAGCACGAGTGCAACGCCCGCGAATATACCGAGTAGCATCATGTTGAAACGGCGCGGTGCGACTGACGTTCCCAACAACTGTTCTACAGTTTCAGTGCGCCAGATTATCTGGTCAGGATCGAAAGCCTTCACTTCAGCTCGCGCTGCTTGCGTGAGTTGCGACGCGTCTTGCGCTTCGGTGCGGATCACTAGATTCATTCGGCGCTCGGAGTTCTGCACGTGCGACACGTACATTTCGGGTTCCACATCGGCATCCAGGCCGTTGCGTCGAATGTCTGCGACAACACCGATGATTTCGCGTGGAGTTTTTGTAGGTCCGTCGAAGACGATGCGCCGACCGATTGGATCTTCGTCGGGGAAATAACGCTTCACAAATGCGTCGCTGACTATGATCACTTGAGGTGTGTTTGCGGTATCGCTGCTGGCAAAGACTCGCCCGCGCTGCACCGCGATATTCATCGCTCGAAAGTAATCTGCGCCGGCGACTGTGTAATCGGCAACCGCCTCGTTGCCCGGTTTGTATGGCTCGCGGCCTTCGACCTGAAAACTGAGTTCGATATCGCGGTCGGTGAACGGCACGTTACTGACGATTGAAGCATCGCGAACACCAGGAAGGGCTTTCATTCGTAAGATGAGCTGTTCGAAAGCCGCTGAGCGCTGTTCTGGTTTCGCGTACTTCGCTCTACTCAATGGAACATCGACTGCGAGCACGCCGCTTGGATCAAAGCCTGCGTCCGTTTGCAGTAAGCGCCAGAAGCTGTTGATTAAAAGACCCGCGCCGACGAGCAACATCAACGACAACGCCACTTCCGATACAATCAAAGCGCTTCGCATTCGATTACGTCCGCTATGTGAAATGCCGCGACTGGCGTCTTTCAGCATGTTGCCGGGATCTGGTTTCGAAGCATGGAGTGCAGGCACAAGACCAAACACGATGCCGGTCAGCGTTGAGATAGCAAGCGTGAACACCAAAACGTAGCGATCGAGACTGACGTCGCGAAGTCGCGGCACATCTGCTGGTCCATAGGCGACAAGCAAATCCATACCCCAGCTTGCGAGCAGCAAACCAAGAACGCCGCCAGCAAAAGACAACAGCACGCTTTCGGTGAGAAGTTGCGTCGCGATTCGCGCGCGGCTTGCGCCGAGCGCCATGCGGATAGCGACCTCTTTTTGTCGCGCCGCCGCTCGCGCAAGCAGCAGATTCGCAACGTTTGCACAGGCAATCAAAAGCACGAGTCCCACGGCGCCGAGCATGACGAGCAGGGCCGAGCGATAGTCGCGCGTGATGTCCTCGTGCATCGACACCGCGTTGAAGATGAGGTTTGTGTTTGAAACCGGCGACTGCTGTTCGATCTGACGAGAAAGTAGATCCAGATCTGCTTTCGCTTGTTCAACTGTCACGCCGGGTTTAAGACGCGCGATGACGTAAAGGCTTCTGTTCGCGCGTTCTTCACGCACATCCTTCGTCATCCAGGTTGCTGACAAGATCGGTTCCCAAAAGTCCTGCTGCTCGTCGCTTATGGGATACTGAAACCCCGCCGGAAGGACACCCACAACCGTCGTCTTGCCGCCGATATTAACTTCACGACCGATAATGTTTGGATCGCCGCCGAAGCGTCGCTGCCACAAACTATGACTCAATACGATTACTGACGGCGCGCCCGGCTTGTCTTCGTCCTGCGTGAAGACACGACCGAGCACCGGCTTTACACGGAGTAGCGGAAAGTAGTCGGCGTTAACCGCGGCACCCATCAGCCGCTCCGGGTCGCCACCTTCGGTGACGATTGTGCCCGCGCCCTGATACGTGGCTACGTATTCGAGCGTCTTGGATTGTTTTTGAATGTCGAGGAAGTCAGGGACCGAGAAACTACCCCGGCCATCGAGAGCTTGATCACGTTGCTCAGTCGCGAGCATGACGAGTTGTTGCGGTTGATCGTAAGGAAGCGGTTGCAGCAGGACGCTGTTAACGACTGAAAAGATTGCCGTGTTCGCACCAATGCCGAGTGCAATGGCGATGATCGCCACGGCAGTCAGGCTCGGCCGCTTCAGCAACATCCGTACGGAATAAACGAGGTTCTTCCAGAGGACGTCCATCGTGGTCCAACTCCTGTGCTATTCGATTGCTACAACCATCAAAGCTGCGTCGTCGAGAAATGTGTTGCCGCAGAATTCTCCAACTTCATTGAAGACGATCTCTTTCAGATCCTCTGCACTTCGATCTCGGTAATCGCTCAACAATTGCATCAAACGTTCTTCACCAAATTGCTCACCTGTCGCGTCGACCGCTTCGGTTAGACCGTCGGTGAAGAGCACCAGGCGATCGTCATGGAGTAGTTCAATTTCGCCCTGCGCATAACATGAGTCTGGAAATGCTCCCAGCACACTGCCGCCGGTTTCGAGCCGTTCGCACTGACCGTTGCTCCGCACCAGCAGTGGCGGATTGTGGCCCGCGTTCGTAAACGTGAGCTTGCGTTCAGGAATGTTCACGACGCCATAGAACGCGGTGACAAACTTGTGCAACGGAATGTTCGCGTAGAGCACGTCGTTCAACCGCTTACCGACGTCCGCCGGCGACAGATACTGTGACGCCAACGACTTCAACGACGCCTGAAAATTCGCCATCAACAACGCGGCCGGCAAACTCTTACCGACGACGTCCGCGACGCACAACGCTGCATGCTCGTCGTCGATATTGAAAGCTGCAACGTAATCGCCGCCGACTGTCGTTGCCGGTTGCCAGTGAATCGCGAGCTGAAGTCCGGCGATCGACGTTTCGGTGTTGGTTAATAAGTTTTCCTGGAGTTCGCGTGCTTCGATCAGTTCGCGCATGAGTTGCGCGTCGGTTTTTCGATGGTCCGCGAGGCGATGCATTACGGTGCGGCGCGCGCGCGCATGCTTCACCTGTTTGCGCAATGTTTGCAGCAGACGCGGGTTTTCCCAGGGCTTTTGTACGAAGTCGCGAACTCCACGACGCATCGCTTCAACAGCGAGATCAACGGTGGCCCAGGCAGTCATAACGACTATCGGGAGGGACGGGTCTAGTGCCTGGATGCGTGAGATGAGGTCGATGCCTTCGCGCCCGCTGGTGGTGTCGCGCGCGTAGTTAAGATCGATTAGAACCACGTCAAACTGTGACCGCTCGATAGCCTCGAGCACTGCGGCGGGCGACGAGGCCGTCTCCGGCTCGTAACCATCGCTCTTCAAGAGCAGTCGCAGCGCGGTAAGGATGTCCGGCTCGTCGTCGGCGATCAGCGTACGCGGAAGCTGGGGAACGAATGTAGATGTAGCTTGAAGGGATACCACGTGAGCCACCGATGTTTCTTAGAAAAGTACGAAATCTTAATCGTGTATACGATATTCCGCTTCTATAGAAACAAAGCGTGTGCCAACGTGAGTTCGTTAAGCTTTAACGTGTTTTGGACTGTGTTGAGTGGCTCCGTAATTTCAGAAATGAGACTACACGATCCCATTTTCGATCTGTTTAGGTGGAATCACTCCGCGCGAATCGCCACGAGGGGATCCACCTTCGTCGCCCGCCGAGCAGGAAGGTAACAGGCCACCAAAGCCGCCAGCGACAGTAGCGCGGGAGTGACCATGAAGGTCAGAGGATCTGTGGCGCTGATGCCAAACAACAAGCTCGAAAACAGACGCGCGCAAAGGAAAGAAGCACCTAAACCAATCGCCAGTCCAATGGCAACCAGTATTGCCCCCTGCCCGATCACCAGTCGAAAAATGTCTCGATGACGAGCGCCTAAAGCCATGCGTACCCCGATCTCGTGGGTTCGTTGGCTGACGAGATACGACAACAAGCTAAACAGACCACTGGCAGCAAGTGCCAACGCGAGTGAACCCAAGAGTCCAAGCAACCACATCGAGAAACGATCGGCTGCAACGGAACGAGAAACCAGCGTGTCCATCGTTCTGACATTGCTGATGGCCTGCGTCGGATCTATTTCTCTCACTCGAGCCTTGATCGATTCAATCAATAGATTGGGATCGGATGCAGTTCGCACCACCAGATTCATTGGCAGGTAGGTGTTCTGCGCGTGTGGAATAAAAACTTCCGCGCGCGGTTCGACCTTCAAGCCGTAATACCTGATGCCGCTCGTGACGCCTACAACTTCGTAAGCGTACTTGCCGCGATTGTAGTCAAGCATCAAACGCTTACCGACAGGATTTTCATTGGGCCATACCTGGTCGGCCATCTTCTTATTCACCATCATGACAGCTACCGTATCGCGTCGATCCTGATCAGTGAATTGGCGGCCTTGCAGTAATGAAATACCCATCGTGTTGAAGTAACCGGGAGTGGCCATGCGTACTGCTACTTTGTCGCCGTCGCCGACTGGTTCGGCGTCGCCCTCACGCCAGTATGGCCGGGTGAAGTCAACGCCGACGTCGCTCATGGGAAGAGTTGAGACGGCAGCGGCGGAAGTCACGGAAGGAAGAGATTCGATGCGCTCGATAAGTTGTCGATAGTATTCACCCGCTTTGCGGCCGTATTTCTCACCGTCGAGCGTGATGTGCATCGTTAGCAGGTTTTCGGAATTAAACCCTGGATCGACCGAAATGAGTTGAGCAAAGCTTCGCACAAACAAGCCTGCGCAGGTGACAAGGACCAGCGCGAGTGAGACCTCCGCGATCACGACTGCGTTTCGTAAGCGGTGGTTGGAAAGTCGTCCCGTGAGACCTTTGGCGCCTGCGTCTTTGAGTGTGCTGAAGAGTTCAGCCTTCGAACTTCTCAGTGCAGGCAACAAACCAAACACAACAGCGGTCGTGATTGAAACTGCGAAGGCAAACAGAAGCACTCGTGCATCGATTGCGACTTCAGCTGATTCTCGGCGTGTCGGCTGGCGCTAACGAAAGCAGAAGATCGAGTCCCAGCCAGGCGAGCCCGATGCCGACAACACCGCTAGCGAATGCGAGCATGAAACTCTCAGTGAGCTGTTGTCGAACCACGCGCGCGCGAGAAGCTCCGAGCGCCTGGCGTAATGCGAACTCACGTTTGCGAGACGTTGCTTGGGCCAACACGAGACCGGCAACGTTCGCACACGCAAGCAACAGCACCATGCCAACAGCGCCAAACAACACCAGCAGCGTCGCGCGGCTTGAACTCACTACTTCCTCGTGAAGCGGAATCGAGGCTCGCGGTCCAACTGCGATTTGTTTCCGGAAAGCGTTCCGCCAATCCCGCAAAGAACGAAGACAATCGCTGCTGCGTCTCTTCAGTGGTGGTGCCTGGTTTGATTCGGCCTACGGTGTGGAGAAAACGCCAGTCTCGAGGTGGTCCTTTCGGAAATCGTTGCGCGTTATAGGTGCGCGCGATGTCCCATGGCAGCCATAGGTCAGTCCTCTTACTTGGAACGCTGAAACCTGCCGGCATCACGCCGACAACTTCCCACTCAGTGCTGATTGATCGTGATCTTCTTGCCAACGATCGACGGATCGGAACCGAAGCGACGTTTCCAGAGACCATCGCTGATAACGACCAGTGCGTTCGCCGCTAAGAAAACGTCCGACTTCGAATGCGGCGCCACTGATTTCGTGGGGAAACGGTTGGCCCAGGGCCGGCTTGACGCCGAGGGTCTTAAAGAATTCGACGGAGACTTGCGCCGTCGCTACTTGCTCGGCGTCTTGCGGACCTTGAAGCGTCGTTGATGTTTCATAAAATGCTGCGACTGAGTCGAAGAGTTGTTCTTGCTGCAGGTCCAGAAAATTGCCTGGTGATACGCTGTTTCGTTCGACGGTTTTGGAAGGATTTGTTTCCTTGACGACGACGAGCTTGTCCGGGTCGTCATAGGGCAACGGCGCCAGCAGAACTGAATTCACAACCGAAAAGATCGCAGTATTGGCGGCGATTCCGAGCGCAAGGATCAAGACGACAACGATCGTGAATCCAGGTTTATGGATTAATCGACGAAATGCATAGCGCAGATCCTGTTAGAAGAGTGTTCATGGCGAGTCCTCAGAAACTATCGATCTGAGCAACAGCGAAGCGACTGTTCTTAGGCTCTGATCGTGGAACTTTGGTGGAGCCGAGTGGGATCGACCGCGGTCTAACTATGCGTCATTCTGAATAAAGCTTATCGGGCAAGTTAGTCAAAAGCCTTTGGCCTTATAACTATTGAAATTCACCAAATTCACTCTGAGTTGGTAATTCTCTTTTCCATTTTATTCGAGTCAGCTAAGCGTTACTTGCACTGCACGAATCCTACGTTCCTTCATCTTCCACTTGGAAAGTTGGGCTGACAATGGGTGTCGTGGCGTCATCCAGCCCCTGATAATCAAAGGCGTCCTGTTCCATCGGGATATTCCCGTACTCATAACCGCCATCCACATAGCCGTTCGTATATTCGCGAGCGAAGCCGTCAATGCCCAGGACATCGTATTGGCAGATATGCACAAACTCATGCTTGAGCAGCTTCAGCGTTCGACGTGCCGCCCTGCGCTTGTTGATGACGATTAGGTTATTGCCATAGGTCGTCGCATCCGCCGTGTGAATGAAGGCGCCGGAGGAAGCTAATTCCTCCACCACGCGCACGCCGTCGACCAGCCGCGCCGGGTAGAACTGTTTCAGGTAGGTCTTTTCTTCCTCAGTGAGCGGATTGCCACGCGAAGAAATAAATATTGTGGTGGTCGCGCATGAAACGAAAGAAAATGCCGTCGTAATCCCGGCGTATGAGTTTGCCGACGCCACGTCCATAAGATTTCTTGGCCTGGATAACCACATCTTTACGGCAGGTCGCGCCGTCGTTCTTGTAACCCGCAGGGCATTCGGCCCAGCACACAGGCCCGACGCCGTTGAAGCCGGATTTGCATTTGGGGTAACACAGAGCACCATCCTTTTCCTCATTGCTATCGCAAGTGCTCAACGGCTTGCCTGCGCTGCGCCCGTATGAGTCTTTCGCGAAGATATGCACATCACGGCGGCATGTGCAGCCATCGTTCTTATAGCCCTCGGGACACTTGGATTTGCCGCGGTTCTTTTTCCAAACGACAACATTGATCGTAACCAGGGCAGTCGCTGTTATCCGCGGAAATGATCTTAGCGTTGCGGCGGCAGGTAGCTCCGTCATTCGTGTAACCTTCCGGGCATCGCTGCCAGCAAACCGGTCCCTGCCCGTTATATCCGGCCTTGCATTTTGGATAACAAAGCGCGCCGTCCTGTTCTTCACCGCTGGCACAGCTCTAGCGCCGAGCCCGCACCGCGGCTATACGATTCGCGTGAAATGATGTGCGCGTTCTTGCGGCAGGTCGCGCCATCATTCGTGAAACCATCGGGGCAATTTTCCCAGCACACAGGCCCAACGCCGCTGTAGCCGGCCTTGCACTCCGGGTAACAAAGCGCGCCGCTCTTCTCATAACCTTTCCCGCACGGCGGCAGCGATTGCGATTGCGCGAGTGAAGGGGTTGTACCGAGCATGATCGAAAGAGCCAGTACCACCAGCAGCGCGAGAGTTAGCAGTGCAAGATTACGGAGAGATGGCCCGGGCCTTCGTCTGTTTTCCGGCTCTGACTCGGTCCGGGTTACTTCGATCCGGTCGCGATTAAGGAGTGGGTTGGTGTAGTTCATCGTAATGGCTCCTATAGACATTGAGGTCAAATTGAGTGGCGTTTTAGCGCGTCCCGCTCGAATGGCCTGTGTTAGGCAGCGAGAACCACACTGCTGCGCCTACTCATCGCTCGGGCATGTTGAGGTGAATCAAAACTGTCCACCTACAACCAATAAGGCGTAAGGAGTGAGATAAAACTATCTTCCGGAGTAAGTATTTCTTTTTTGGCAGGATCCGCGAGCGCGTTTCCGGCAAGACTCGGTGAGAATGGGTTCGCTGCCTTGACTATGGCAGAAACAACCAACTTGCTGGATAAGGATGATACCGTCGAGACAAGAAATGAACGCAGGCAAAAATCATGAGCGTACACGAATCAGACTCTACAGCAAGTCGCAAAATGTCAGACGGGCTTGCGCTTGAGTCTTTTTATCTGGGTCTGAGAAATCCGGCTAGAAAAAAGGTCGCGGTACTCCGAGAACGTAAAAAGGCGATCTTCTTGGAAGAGCCGGCCTTTCTGGTGAGTCCAACGGCTGCCTTATATCACACGAAAAGGAGGCGGGGAACCCGTTCGGTCGATGGTACGGAAATCCCGGGCATACCCCGGTAGGCGTATCATTGCCGCATCATTTACGCGCCTTCTGTTTACCATCCGGCACGTATTCGATCATCTCTCCCAGGGTATGCTAAAGCGGCTTAACGGCACCTGCTGATTAGAATAACTTCCTGTACGTGGCGAATTACTTCCTCGACGCTGACTGTGACTCGAAGAAGACGGGTGAGTGCCCGCTTCAAGCGAGTTCGACTAAACCACTCTACGTCGGATAACTCCGTCGCGGCCCTGCTCTCGTTTCGAGCAGCGAGGATGTTTGCATGGCGCTTCAGCGCTTCTTCTTCCTCACGCTTAATCTGTTGCATGATCTCTCCACGTTGGATCATCTCCCACCAACCTGGAGGTGCGAGCACGACTGTCTTCCCTTCCAACCCTCGCACTCGAATCTCTTCGAGTTCATTGACCATGCCCAGGCGCCTATCTACCTCGCGATCTAGCTCAAAAGCACTCACTGTCTCGGGAAGCTCATCCATCCAATGGAGGAACCCAACATTGACATCGATTACGATGACCTCTGCTAAATCCATCAGTTCGAACACGGTCGCTTTCCATTGGGAATTGGGGACACTCAGAACCAAGAGGCCCTGCGGAGATGCCGAGGTTCGGGAATTCTCCACAGTGATGAAAGGTATGTCGAGTGCAGCAAGTGCCTCCGATAATTCCGTACGAGAGGTAGGCACAAGTACGTCCTCGTCGTAGAAAGCCCTAAGATAGAGTCCGAATGGTGCACGGTTTCGCAGTGTCGCAACTACACGGGTCACGCCACGAACGTGAAAGGGATTTCGCTTGAATCCTAGGAAGTCAGACAGCGCCCCAAAAGCATCGTGAAAGATGGAGCCAAAGACCTTGTATATAAAAAAGAGGGTGGCGAGCAATCCAAACGTTGCGATGAGTGATCGCAAGCCAGCACGAAGATTTGGCATCAAATACGCGACAATTCTGTCGAAAACCCCGCTAAGAACAAAAACAATCACGAACCAAATAACGGCACCTGCGGCGGCTACCGAACCGAGTATGAGCCAGGCGCGAAATTGTTCTCCGCGGATTAGTGATGGGAACCGCGAAAGCCTTTGAATCAAAGCCTCTCTTGGAGGTTCTTGCATTTTGTTGTTACTCCAACGCTGTGGGCGCGCCTCGAAGTTGTGCTACCAACTCCTGAAACTTGGGTCATCAATCGACGTGATGGCTTTTTAAGGGATAACTCTGCCCTTCAAGTCCTGGGAACCCGCGAGCGCGATGGTACCAAAACTCGGCTTGCTACTTACTCTCATGTCTTACCTTCGATGCAGCAAGCGGCATCAGATAGGCTGGAACGCATTCTTTATGGGTGAAACCACCGCCACGTAGAGAGGTTGGCGCACTATAGGCAACACAAAATAGTTTAGGGCCACGTTTGCTGTGGCCCTAAACTATTGATGCTATTGGTGGAGCCGAGGGGGATCGAACCCCTGACCTCATGACTGCCAGTTCTAGCCAGGCGATTTTCTTAAACCAAAACAATTAAATGGGTTGCAGCCAGCAAGGATTTACAGGGATTTTCCCGTTTCGTTACATTGCCTCACTGAAGCGTGTACGTAGTTTGTTGACGCATCCGGCCACAATTTGGCCACAACGCGGTGTCATTGAAATCATCCTAATTTTCCTGCGAGCTAGGGTTATGAAAGCGGCCTCGGGTTTCTCAGTTTTTGTAATAGAGTCACAGTTCAATATCTGTACCTGCCGCGCGACTGGACCACTTGAGAATGCGATCCCAAAGCGATTACTTAGAAGAACGGATAACTAATTAGTTCGTCGACGGCGCTTTCGTTTTTGAGGAACACGAAGAGCTTTCATGGCCTCCGCAATCTTACAAATCTGATCGCGTCCTCGGATATCGAAGAGTGGATAAAACTCTGGGGGACTTTCCAACGTGAATTTTAGGGCATATGTTCCTTTGTCTCTCTTATTACTGAACCCCTTACTGAACGCTTTAGTTGTAAATCCACCTTGTGGCGTGGACCTATGCAGGTCCTCCACGATCCTCCGCAAATACATCTTTTTCACAGAGAGAGCTTCCTTAATGCCACTCCCAGTCTGCTCGACCGTGCTATCTACCTGACAGTTGCGTAATACTCCATATAGAAGATGCGGAGGTTGTATTTGATCGTGGAGTGAACGAGGCTGAAATAGCACAACTTTAAGAAAGACAAGATCCTGCCGACATATAGCTCTATCTGCTTATTCTTTGCACGCCCGTCATCGGAGTCTTCGTCATCCTCGACGCCATCGTCTTCCGTTTCATCATCATGAATGTGCTCAAATGTGTACAATCGGCCGATCCAGGATCTTAGGAACTTCTCGTCAGGCGGACTATTAGGTTTGACCACCGACTGCACAGGCACACGAAGGCGCGACAATTGTTCAGGTGGCTTTTGAAGCTCGGCCGTCAGTTCATCCAACATTGACCTCACTTCACCATAGAGGACGCGAACTGTGCGGATGGCATCGTTGATACCCTTTGCGAAATCATCAGCGGATAGCTCAATTTGCCGCTTCACTTCGTGCATCTTTATCCTCCCTGGTACTACCGAAGTCACTGACTCCCGGCCAGTATTTCGCAACTCGACCAATTGCACCGAAATCAACTTGCTGTAGCGCGCCGAAGTAATCTGTATGAACGTCTCCCTTACTAGAAGCCCACTTCTCACACTCCCTCGCCGTCAAATGAAGCCTTTCAAGGCTTAGCCGATAAACGTTTGGTAGCGTCCGCGGAAATCCAAGAAACGCGCTAAGGTAACGCCTCTCCAATAACCGTACCAAGTCGCTCGCCCAAAGGGTTAGGTTCGGTCGCGTCTCGACAAGATTGGTTAAAACTCTATGCAGGTCCTGCCATGTAAGAAGCCACAAAGGCACGTCACTGCCTGCCGATTTGCAGATTCTTGCTCGTGCCTCGCTGATTTCACGTAGGGCTGTCGATTCCTTTCGGGTGGAAACAAGGTACACGATATGCACAGAGCATGATTCGATCGCAGAACGGATTTCCGGCGGATACCATTTAAAGCGGGGTGCTTTTCGCTGCACTGAGAGCCATTCTCGCACGAGCTGATCGGGATCTCTTCATCCGAGGAAGCTTGGACTTCTGGGCGATTGCTATCGGTTCTTAACGCGCTCTTCGTCGATGCATACTTGGCTTCTACAACGAGGAGGTGCGAGCCAATTCGCAACAGGATGTCGGGCTGTGCGAAGCTAAGAGAGAGCCAGAACCAGTATTTAGGTACTCATAGGGCAGACCTAGCAAGCGTTTGAGATCCAAGTGTTCCGGAGTTCCTGCCAGACAGCGGGCCGAGTTAAACCATTTAACTAATACCTTAGTGGCGCCAGCGACTAGTAACGTTCCGAACACTGTTGAGGTAAGAATGTCCTCTCGCCGCTCAAGATCTAACGCTGTGTCGTCGAGCTTACCGTGCAATTCAGCATAGAGCACTGTTCGAACACTCTCCTTCAATTACTTCAAGTTGTCGTGATCATCCTCGCAGAAACTGAGAATCGGTGGGTTGCCATATTTAGAGGCTCACAGTCATGCAACATATTTCGCGCGACAGATAAACTCGCAAATTTTACTGCCTGCGCGACTCCTTAAGATCCGTTTTGAACTCAACTCTAGGTGAAGGGTTTTCCACATGCGTCACTTCTCGATCATGTAGGGCGATGAAGTTCTCAGCCCAGTCTTTCACTAGATCGTTGAATTGTTCGAGAGACATCGTTTCAACGCTTGGTCGTGAGTTAGTTGGTTTCGCGATGTGTTCCAAAAAGACTCTTAAAGTCGGCGTAGGTAAAGAAGTTGAGAAGAATTCGCGTTTCTTCGGCGACTGCCAATGTTGCCAAGCGTTGCCGTAGTGACTCACAATCTTCCTCACTAACATCGTCTTTTAAGAATCTCTTTAGATTCTTGAGTTTCTCATCCCACATTGGGGGAGCCATGCATATTAGTAAGTCGAAACGCCCCGGCCTCTTGATTGCAGAGTCAAAGTTTCTCAGATGATTCGTCGCCATAAAAAACAGGACTCGCTTGTCACCATGAAGTTTGGATAGCTTCGGAAGCAAACTCGTCGTGAGGAGTTGTCTCGTGACATCAATCGTATCAGTCCTTTTGAAGCTAGAGCGTCCATCTCATCGAAGAAAATAACTACACCCCAAACATCGTTAAGATCCGTGAAATACATCGTCGACCTGCTGGTAGATATTTTCCAGTCCCTTCCCCAGAGAAGTTCGACGGATTTAGCTCGATAAGAGGCCATCCGATCTTGCTCAAGACGGCTCTAACTAGAGATGTTTTTGCTGTGCCAGGTGGTCCAAAGAGAAGCGCAGAGCGACGTCCTGTTATGGTAGTCTCTTACTTGAATATATTCACCTGGCCTTTCGATATCTGGTCGAGAATTTCCTCAGCAATGACCTTCTTCACAGTGGTCTCTTCATCAGGCAGCGCGATAGGGGAATCTATAAATTTCTTCCAGTCGTTATCATCCGGCTTGATAACTCTGGCGAAACCGCACATACTTCAGTAAGGTGTGCCTCTTGATTTGCCAGCAGAGCGCTGACTGTAACTTCGAGAGGAACATGTGAATAACGGCGGTAGGCCAACTCTCGGGCTTGCCTTCCTTTAGCGTCGTGATTTGCCCTCCCGAATTCCAGCTTTTGTAAGTGTCATCGCCGCTTCTGTGTACGAGCCGATTGCTTTTGCACCAACTAAGTGCTTTCTCGATTCCATCCAGAACGACTTTCTCGTCGAGTAAGTCTGATTTTTCAAACTCCCCAAGGATGATCTCTAACAACTCGAAGCTAAAGAAATAATTAGAACCCGCCTCGCCCATCCCGTAGTTGAAAAGGGGAAAATACTTGGGCCAAATGCCAGAGTTCTGTTGAGAGTCGAAAGACTTGAGCACGGCTCGCTTGATTTCGATCTCGGTAGGTAGAACGCTCATGATCTTGTCTCGCAGTTCAGGCTTCTTGGCCGCGGCCTGATTCCGCAATCGCCAGCTAAGGCACGCAGCGGCGGCCATGGCCATAGGGTCCTTCATCGCATCGTGCTCGGATGCCACTAAAGACACTTGCCTTGCAAACTCCTGCGAGGCCCAAAGCGTGATCCGTCAAACTGTCGTCTGAAATGCCAAATTCAAATTCTCGGCCGCGTCGGCAAACCAGTAAGCAATAGCCGCAGTCGGAGGATAGGCCCCAACTCTAAAGCTATCTGGTGCTTGTTGGATCTTGTCTTCATAAATCTGGGTCAGCGTCTGACTGGTCCCGACCTCTTTAGGCTGGTCACCATCCCAAACATATTTTGGATGCACCATTTCAAGTGCATTTTTCGTTAATGGGGCCTCAGCACTCCTAGTCAATATCCCTGCAGCGCGCAGCACAATCAGAGAGGAGAAGGCATTCAAATCATCAAGGCCTGAGCTCATCCAAGGGGAATTGACGGCATGCTCAAAAACCTCGGTAACGAAACTCTGAGCCTCAGCCTTAGACTAGTACCTTTGATTTCTTGAAGCCTTGGACGATTTTCCCGGAAGTAGCTAATGACATTAGACAGCTACATGTGGTGGTGACGTTGCGACGCTTCTCGTTGGAATCTGGGAGTCGTCGAAACATCGGTTTGGTGGGACCGAAAAATGGCTTCAAGTCATCAACCAATGTCGCATTGATGCTTTCCGCTTCGGCCCTGAGCAGGCGCAGACGAGCGATGAGGTCGTTCATTTAATACTCCGAATCCACTTATTAGAAACGAGTCCTGGATTAATTTGACTATTTCGTTTTGAGTTGCGCGATCGTGTGCGAAGTCGAGTTTTTCGCTATCGATCTCTAAGATACGATCCTGCGGATGTACCAACCTCACTGTTGAATCCAGTGTGCGATTTAATAGGTCAAGGTATTGAATGGTGATGCCACTCTCCATCGAACGATTTCTCTGCCGAATTCGGTAAAGCTGGGTTTCCGCACGGCATCGAAGATGGATGATTAGGTTTGGCGATAGGATTTCTGAGACCACAGTTTCATAGACATCCTGAAATATTTTAAATGCGAGGGCTTTAAAGTGACCTCCGCGTACGAGGAATCAAGTAACAAAGAATAATCACAGAAAAAACCTTCAGCTTGTCTAGCCTCGGTTTTTATCTGACTGTAATGCTGTAGCAGAAAAGAAATCTCAGTTTCAAATGAGTAAAACTCAGAGTCAGAATAGAATTTCTCGATGAACGGATTGAGTTTAAAATTCTCGAAAATTGTGTGATGGCCAGCACTCTCCATTACCGTCGCCAGTGTTGTTTTACCAGAGGCAATTCCTCCACATATTTCTACCCGGTTGAGATGGTTGGTGCGGCTACCTCCGACAATACTGCTATTCGATCTCATTTAGGTGTTGGCGATGCCGTCGATACTTCCAAACCTTTTAGTCGTTTGCAGGCCCGTAAATTTTCTTTTCCAATTCCTCGACACGTTTCTCGAGTTTCTGAACCTCAGTGGCCGAACTCCGAGTGTATTGCTGAGTATCCGAGACAAGTGAAAGCATTGTATAAAGATCGCAAGAAGGGTCGCAATGAGAAAAATAGCTGAGATACTTGCCCCAATCGTTACTCGTTTTTGGATGCTATCCACTTTGCTGGCGGCTGCGCTTGCTGAAGTCGCCGCCTTTTCCGACGACTCTGCTGCTAATCGGGCAGACTCCTGAACACGTTCGAAGGCAACAGGAATTGAACTTCGAACAGAGCCTTCACGTCCTACGGCTCGTTCCAAATAATCAGCGATTGTTTTTCGCTGGAGTTTCCGGGCGGGAAACTCTCGAAATCGTCCTGCTTGAATTCTTACTGCCTCCGACTGCACCCATTTTGCAATCGGACTTAACTTTGTAAACTCCATCCAAATAATGGAGTCATAGGCGCGAAGGGTATATTCATTTGCAGTTAGGTTGTGAAGCGGGATAAATAGTCGGCCGACAAAACCTGGGTCGACCAGGGGACCTGTCCCCAAGAGAAGTCCTTTGTATACATGAGAAATGTCGAGATTAAAGCGAATCGCAACGTAGTCGGGCAGACGAAAAACGGGCTCGAGGCTAACAAACGATATGGAGTTCGGAGGTAATTTGAACTCGCCGCCTTCTGCCAGATCAACAGTCCTCTTTGCCCCATTGTCGTCCCAACATATACATTCGCCCAATATACGGACCCGATAAGATGCGGATTTCAACATTTCTGCACCGTCATCGAAAGGACAAACCATTCCTGTCGCTGACACGTAGTCAGAAATATCGGCCGAGTTTAATAACGCCGGAGGAATTGCGGGAAAGGGATCAAGTGACTTGTAGGTCAAATATCGGCGCGTCGCCTCGGCATCGGTCTTCGCAAATCGTGCGTATTGTTGAGCCACTGGAATCATGCTGACTTAGAAATCCTTTGCACAAGGAATCGACGTGACATAGAGGCTGGCCCACAACCGACGTAATCGATCTTAGCCCCAATACTAAGTTCGACCTGTTCGACAAAGCGCAGTGCCTTCTCAGTAAGTGAGTCTGCACCAAAGCAAGTCACATCGACGTAATCAACATGGTTGAGAACAATACGTGAAGGCCTGTTAACTTTGATCGCGTCTAACACTACCTCTGGGTTGAAATGCGCAACCCGTCTTACACTCTTTGAAACAGACGTGTGTTCTACGATCTGGGTCTGACTACCTGATTCTGCGGTCACCAGATCCCAGTTGATCTCCCCCGGCAAGTGTCCAGAATTACCTCCCACGCGGATAGGGAATGCCCTTAGAACCATGATTACATCGTCCACATCAAATGGGCTTAGTCCCGCTTCAGAAAGAAAGCCGGCAGCTGTTGTGTCACGACTCGTTACGACAGGATAGTAGCTTGAGTGCAGCAGTGAGAGGCCGAATCCTTGCGTGCCTTCTAGTATGATCCGCTTGTTGGTCGTTAGTTGGCCTCTCAGAAACGTGGTTACAGATCGAACGAACGGTTTCAGCCGTTCGTCATTCTCGGCGAAGACTACTCCAGTCCTTCGTGAGATTCGTCGTGAGACTGCCGCGCCAGTTCCGCTTTGCGTTGATCCAATATTCTGGCGTAAAGAGCTTTCTCTTTCGTTCCGCAACTCTTCTTCAGTGATCACAACAGCGTGTGGATCAATAAACAGCCGGTCATTGTCTAAGCCAGTGAGCATAATTTCCTGAAAAAGGAGTTCGGGAATAATGTAGCTGCCTGCTCCCAAGACACAAGCAACGTTTGGCAAGATGGCAGCAGTCGGTAGCTGGCGCAGAATTAGACAATCGCCAGAAGGTTTGATGACTGTATGGCCCGAGTTAGGACCTCCGACGCGGACTGCGACACTAGCGTCCATCTCTCTTGCAACGAAATGCGCGACCTTACCCTTACCCTCCGAGCCGAATTGGCCCCCGACAACAACTGTTACTGGCATGTAGAATTTCCTCCCATCTCAAAATTGTTTTGATGCACCTCAGAAAGTTCAGAAAAAAAATCTTCAAGGCTTCCGCGGTTATGAATACTGACGTTGGCCAATTCAGCTAGTTTAGGAGTGTCCGCCTCAACCGGATGAACGATCGCCCTACGGAATTCTTCTTTGGTTCCCTCGCTCGCGACATATCTTTGTTCCCTCACAATCTCGGGGGCATCGATGTGTATGTGAAAAAAGCAAGGCCCGAAGGTCTCTGTCAAGAAAGCATGGTCTTCAGGATGACGCAGCCCGTCAATAACCAGATCGCCGCTCTCGGGCATTCTCCTAATGAGTTCGGAACCCAGCCACCGCTGCCCCAAGCCGCTATAAACTTCTTCACCGATCTGCTGTAGCGACTCACGCGTTACTGGTAGCCCTCTATCCTCCAATAGAGATTGCAATACTTGGCTATACCGTCCGTAAGCGAACCCGCGCAAAGCCAGGTACTTGCCGGCGGTGGTCTTCCCTGAAGAGATTGGACCACTCAAACCGATAACCCTCCGTTTCCTCCACGGGCTAATCTTTGGCTTGATGTCCGGAATGATGAGGTATTCCTCTTCGTCGTTTCCTAATGCTTCAAATTTTCCACTTATGAAAAATAATCCGACCACTGCGGAAGTGATCGCGTCCAGTTCGTCGTGACTAGCATCACCACTTTCGAAGTCTCCCGAAATTCCAAACTCAGCGAGTCCTTCTTTAAGTAATCCAAGATCTGCTCCCTTGCGAGGAATGTTCATGATGTCTTGAGCAGCGCCGGGGTAACTCTCGATCACCGGCACTCCGATATTTCTGAAATATCGTGCGAGCCGTATTCCACGAGCCGTAAGGGCCTGCATGCTTTTGATTAGCGACGGATAAACATTAACACCACGCTTTTTGAGAATGCGCTCGCACTCCCTCATGATTCCAAACAATTGACGTCCGGGATCGTCATCATCCACACTGACTCGTCCTTTTGGCAGTGAGAGCGGCGAGTCTATCGACACCAGACTTGGCTTGGCCTCCATTGTAGCTCTAATCAAGTCTTCATCGGAACGAATTCTTAGCGTCGTCGCTCGTCCATTACGCAACAGACACCAGCCCGACGGACGAGTCTCGGAACCCGTTAAATCTATCCCTACAATGCCGTGCTTTGTAACCCCCAGATCCTGGGTCGTAATGAGAGGCCCGCGATTACCCTTGTACTCTCGCAAAGGTGTCGTGCGTTTAAGGAAACGTTCTGAATCAAGCGCCAAAGACCCACGCGAAAACTGATGTCTCTCGCTGATATGCTTTGGCAAGTGGTCCAACTCGACCAGCCGCTCTATCACGGTATCTAAGATGAACTTCATACCCTCAATGTCAGCATGGTTGTATGACAGCAGGAGTCTAAGTGAATCCAGATCGCCTCTGCGGTAGCGATGCCAAAGTAGTGGCGCAGCCTCACCACGAAGACCCGACAATACCCCTGGTCTCTGTAGCCCAACGATACGACTCGACGTCCTTTTGACCCCCAACCAATCCAACCCGCTTAGCCAAAAACCGTAGGTCCACATGAGCCGCCGGCATTCTCAATTCCGGAAACTCATCGCGAAGAAAAGGAACATCAAAGAGCGAGCCATTGAAAGTGACGATCGCCTTGGCTTCGGCCAGTGCTTTTCGCAAGGGTTCTGGATCGTCTCCCTTAATGTATACATTGTATTCGCGGCCGGTGCTCCAGCCGACTAAAGTGATCGTATCGTAGTATCGGCTCAGACCGGTCGTTTCAATATCCAGAAATAGAGTCTTCAATGGAAAGCTAAGGGCAATTCGGTAATGTTCCTGCTTGGGAAGGCTGAGCGCAAAATAATCGGCATCCTCTTTATCGAGAGCATCCTTAGAATTCAAAATCTGTCGGACCTCGGCGTTCTGTGCGGCGATTTCAAACATCGATAGTTGAACTGCGTGCCTTGACTCAAACTCATGCCACGACCAGAACGCCTGAGCGCCACAGATCTACGTTCGGTCTTGGCACCGATTCCCTTAAAATGTCTAAAGGTGAAAGTAAGCATTGACTAATCGCGCAAGCTACCAGAACTCCAAGGAACAGGTCTCTAGCTTGACCGTAGACCGTTTGTGGAGCACGTACGCGGAACTACTACGGCCCTGAAAAGACATACCTATCTGTGATCCGAGTTCTTGGTAGTAAGATTCGCCGAACCGCCTGACTGATACTTCAGCTTTCTTTGTCTTTTGTTCCCAACAATGTCTTCGTACGGGAACCCAATGCACAACGGCTCTCGCCCCTCCCGAAGGGCCATGTCATACTCTTCATGGGAACAGATCAGCACTGAACTACCGCGCTCTTCAACAAACCGTCGCACAATGTGTTTTCCGCCAAATGCCCGAAGCCTAATCAGGTCTCCCCTTACGTAGTCCATTGGACGTTTACCCCTTTCCCACGCAGGGAAAGTCTACGAATCCCTTGGGGTAACTCCAAAAAAAAACTAAAACAATCTGTTGGTAGTAAGGGGCGGTAGTGCGCGTCTGGGAGACTCTGAAATAATCCGGTAAAGGTATTGAGAGGTATGGGTAGTATTGACGTTCCCGGTATTAGGGGATATAGGTATTTACTTATGACTGCCGTCATCGGAGAACGCGTGTGACTAGAACTCCTGCATACTTACCATTCAAAACGTTTTTGAGCGCACTGGATCGACTGGCCCAAGGCATGCCAGATGAAATTAACAAGGAGTGTTTTCCCACATACTCTGGCGTAATCCAGGGTCAGATCATTGGCGCGCTCAAGTTTTTCGAGTTAATTGATGAAAGTGGAATGCCTAAAGGAAGTGTTCTTGAGCGACTGGCGCAACAGAAGTCCGTCGATCGTCGTCGGGCTAACTTACTCCCGCTACTGAAATCTCAATATTCAGATATCATTAAACTGGATCCCACAAGACTAACCCCATCCAAACTCGACGCTGTTTTTGACAATTACGCTATCTCAGGAGATACAAAACGACGAGCTAAGACGTTCTTCATTCATGCCGCTCAATTCGCAGGACTTGAGCTATCACCGCTCTTAACGCGTCGGACACGTGCATCTGCTGGCAAGAGGAAGAAACAGACTCAGCACTTGGGGATCGAATCATCACACGCGAATCGAGAAGGTAGTGGTATGGATGTCGAAGAGGCTCTCACGGTTCAACTAAGCGGAGGAGTAACCCTGACCGTAAGTCTCGCCGGAAAGCTAACTCGCCTCAGCAAACAAGACAGAGAATTCGCGTTCGGAATCATTGATTCAGTCAATGAACACAAAACCTCTTCCGATCTTAAAAGTTAGTCATTACATTTTTCGTCTCCCATCATCCAGATGGTCCCAAATAAGTGAGTCCTATTTCTATCTGTGAAGATACCCGATGAAAGATCAATACTTCGGCGACATTAACGATTATTTCAAGTATGGCTTGCTTCGCTGCTTTAGCGAATCTGGACTAAGCATAGGTATCTGCTGGATGATGACTCCTAGTGACGGGCGTACTGACGGGCGCAAGATTCAATATTTAGCAAACGGAGAAAGATGGCGAGGTTATGACCCGAATCTCTTTGATGGCCTGACAGCAGCCGTAAAAAGAAGTCGCGCCGTTCGGCAAATCCACAAGTCTCAGATTCTTCGGAACTGTTTGTTCTGCGATGATGTTGTTCCTGATTCACAATCCTTGCGAAACAGATGGCTCACTCAAGCGTTGAAGAAGTTGTCCGGAGTGGATCTCCTGTTCTTTGATCCGGACAACGGTATAGAGGTCCGGTCAACACCACTCGGCAAACGAGGCTCGAGGAAGTTTCTCTATTGGGATGAGATCGAAGCGGCCTGGTCTCAGGGGTGTTCGTTGCTCATCTTTCAACACTTCCCCCGTCAGAATCGCGCGGAGTACGTAGCACGAATTGCGAACGAGGTTTCACATCACGTATTAGGTGGAAAGGTGATTCCACTAGTAACTTCGAATGTCGTTTATCTCTTGGCATACCAACCACGACACAACGTCAAAGCTGAAAAGGCGGTCGACACGATCGTCACGAGGTGGATAGGCCAAGTGTGGACTCCTATCAGCAAATAGAATATTCCAAATGATCTGCTCAACTTAGCCATCCCGTTTCACGCCTCAAGTCCGATCACGATGACGCTTCATTCCATGCACATGCGCTGTTAGTGACGTTGCGGTGGGTGGGAGTGCGGTTCCAATTGTGAGCGTCAGTAGTACATTCGGATATAACCGTACGCTCGATCGAACAGCCCTTGGTCCTGGTGAAGTTTGTATTTGAAGAGAGTCTTCCGCAACGCCATCTTTACTTCTCTTTCGCCAGCGTGAGTATTCTGCCAACCATCAAAACGTACATAACGAACGATCTCATCAATGTCGTTCACGACACGCTCGACAATGATCGGCGTTTGATCGTTTTTGGCTTCTTCGAATAGTTCGGTAAGAGCTGCCTTGCCAAGGTCCTCGTTGCCTATCGGCGGGGCAGCCTGGTCGGCGGCAACAACATCGCGAGCGAGATCGAGCAACGCCTTCAAGAATTCAATACTCCCCAACAATCCTTGCTCATGTCTTAGCTTGAGTGCTTCAAGCCGTTCACTAAGTTCCTTGAAACGTGGGTCATGTAAACGGCGGCGCAACCAACGCGCAACCTTAATCTCAATTTCTTTTGCCTTCTTATTCGGATCTGGCGTTCCCAACACTGCCTCGAGAAGGTCGGCATCCAAAACCAAAGTCTCGAGGTCATCTCGAATTGCGTCCACGTGAACATGCTCGTGAATCAACTCGATCGTCTTAGCTCCAGTGCATGCCAAAGAAGCCTACCGGTTCCCGTCGAGGGTTTCACTGACTCGTACACGTGCGTCAACCAACGATAGTCACTCTCATGTTGACTAAGAGTTGGGTCAGGCGAGATTGCTTCCCAAAGTCGGCTTAGATAACTGTAGTCACCGGCAAAGCGATCGCGAGTATCGTTGTTGGGCAAACATTCTTGCGCTGCGATTAAGCCTTCATATCCAGTTATCGCTCGATCGACCGCGGGAAAATACGCCAGACATTTCTGTACTGCTTCCGGAAGCCTTCCGACGAGCTGACTAATGTTCTTGATGACCCTGGTGATTCCCTCTTCATCGAATTGTATCGCCTTGCCCACGTCATCGAAGACGCCAAGGTAGTCGACAATAAGGCCGTGCGTTTTTGCTTCGCCGTATGGTTGGTTAGTACGGCAGATCGCTTGCAACAGTGTGTGGTCCCGTAGCGGCTTGTCGAGATACATGGCTTGTAAGATTGGCGCATCGAAGCCTGTTAGTAGTTTCGACGTGACGATAAGAATCTTTAAGGGATCACTGGGGTCGCGAAAGCGATCTAGCAGTTTCTCTTCTGCTTCTCGATCGCGCCGGTAAGACGCATATTTCGTCTCGCCACTATTCACGGTCATCACAATTTCTGACATCTCGGCCGGCAGAAACTCATCGAGAGCTTTCTTGTAAAGCACACAGCCTTCACGATCATAGGTGACAACTTGTGCAGCAAAACCACTGGGCAATACCTTTTCCTGGAAGTGTCGTGCAATGTCAACGCAGATCGCTTGAATTCTTTCTGGGGCTTTGACCAGTACGGCTAATCTGGCTGCTGTCTGAGCCAGCTGATCCTTATCAAGATCACTGAGATTTCCCGTTAACTCTTCGAATGCCTGGTCTATCGCTTCTTTGTCGATGTGAAGCTCTAATAGGCGAGGCTCGAAGTGGAGCGGCATCGTGGCGCCATCACGAATCGACTCTTCAAAGCCATACCGACTCATGTATCCACGCTCGTCCTCTTCTGCTCCAAAAGCGTAGAAGGTGTTCCGGTTGGCACGGTTGATGGGAGTTCCAGTTAGACCGAAGAGAAAAGCGTTGGGCAGCGCCTCTCGCATTTTGCGTCCGAGGTCACCCTCTTGTGTGCGATGAGCCTCGTCAACCATCGCAATGATGTTACTGCCTGTGTTGAGCACTCCACCGGCCTCTCCAAACTTGAAGATCGTCGTAATAATGATCTTCCTGACATCTTGTTCAAGAAGTCGCTGTAACTCTGTTCGACTTTCCGCTTTGACAAGATTCGGTGTATCCGCCGCGTAGAAGGTGCTAGATATTTGGACGTCGAGATCGACACGGTCCACCACAATGATAACCGTGGGATTCTTCAGTGCAGGATGTAATCGCAGTTTCCTCGCGGCGAAAAGCATAAGCAACGACTTGCCCGAACCTTGAAAGTGCCAGAGCAAACCCTTTTTGGGATGCCCTGCAACGACCCGCTCAACGATACTGTTGGTTCCCTCATACTGTTGGTAACGTGCGATGATTTTTATTCGACGCTTCTTCTTGTCTGTGGCATACGAGGTAAAGTTTGCAAGGAGATCCAGTACGACGTGAGGTCGCATCATCGACGTGATCGCCTTCTCAGTTTCCTGCAGCGCAGGTGAATCGGAGTCGGCATCAATCCGCCAGGGCCCCCACAATTCTACTGGTAGGCCAATCGACCCGTAGCGAAATTCTTTCCCTTCAGTTGCGACTGAAAAAACGTTTGGAACAAAGAGTTCGGGAACGTTGTGTTCGTAATCGTCGTGAACCTGGATAGCACCGTCGAACCAACTCTGACTCGAACGGACCGGGGTCTTCGCCTCAATCACAACCATAGGAATTCCGTTGACGAGCAAGACGAGGTCAGCGCGTTTCTCTGTAGCGCCAGCACGGTAGGTGTATTGAGTTGTTACGACGAACTGGTTTTGCTCGACATCGCCGAAGTCGATCAAGCGGACTGTGACGTGCTCTCCGTTGGGACCAAATGGCATGGACCGTTCGCCCGTAAGCCAAGCTGCGAATTCTTCGTTCGCCTTGATCAGGCCGTCACTGCGCACGCTCATGATGATTGCACGCAACTTGTAAAGCACATCGTCAGCGCGATCGGGTTGTTCTGTGATCTCCGGATTCAGCCGGACGAGTGCCTCACGCAAATGATCTTCAACGAGAACTTCTTGAGGTTGACGCGGAAGATTCTGCCGCGAAAGGTAGTGCCAACCTACTCCTGAGATTCGCCCAAGCCGGCGAGCTAAGCCGAGACCAACCGCAGTGTGGTGCGTGACGCCTCCGCAGAGCCGGTCGCGGACTAGGGCTTCGACGGTGTTGGCCTCGTTAAATGTCGCCATTATTCTCCAATACGCGAAGCGCAGCCGCTCTATACTCGGTTGCTAATTCATATCGAGTTTCCACGCGGCGGTTTGCCCCAGAACGATCTCGAGTTGTGTGGCGATTTCTTTCTGCCTCTCGATATTTGGCAGTGGCATAGTCATTCGCTTGATGTTGCCAAGATTCAATCTAAGACGCGTGGTTCCCTGAGAAAAAGCCGCCGATTGTTTTAGGCCGACGCTGCTGTTTAGGAAGAAAGCTAGAAATTGCGGGTATAGCTCTTTGCCGGCACGAAGACAAAAGCAATCAGCCTTGTTAACCGCTACGCCAATATGATCGGGTACGACGCAAGCGCGACCTGCGGGAATAGTGTCATCCCCCAACCCTGCGACAACTACATCACCAGGCAACACCTCGTTATTGCTGAGAACATCCTTAAAGTAGCGGGACGTTACAAATGCTTTATCGGCATTGTTGAATCTGTTGATGTCAACATTCTGCAGACGTATTACGCGAACGCCGGCATCTGCATAATGCTCGGTCTTTATCTTGCTACCGAAGGGACCATCTGAAGCGTAGTCAAGAAGTTCTCCTACCCTCCTACTATTATTACCGGTTGAAAAAAGAGTGTCGCTAAGCGACGATTGCACCATCTCACCAGCGACTCTTAGGTCCTGGAGTAACTGAACTACTGCATCCACCGCTTGCAACATGGCTGCGATCCTCCGCTGCTGCGCTAGGGGTGGAAGTGCAAACACGTATGTCGCCAGGCTATTCCAGTTGGTCCGCGGTGAAAGCGATCCTGCTGAAGTGCCCACGGCAAACTCGAAGAATCCTTCAGTCTGGCAGATATAGGGCAGCAAAGCTGGTAACAGATTAGAGTCCTTTTGTTCAAGGACATAGATGTCGCCTGAGCAGACTCCACTGAAGTCCGCCACGGCTACCTTTCGTTGATAAGCTCGCCGCTTTCCGAAGAGGACTTGGCCCGGACGGAATACGCTGGTGAAAGTTATGCCATCGGAGATGTTTCCCCAACGCCGAATTTTGAGATCGGCGGGTCGAATGTGATCCAACCCCACATAACGATTGAAACCGTCACCTCCAGGATCGTTGGTGCGTTCACGGCTCAGTTTGACAATGTCGCCGAAGGCAACCCTCGTCCGATCCGCTCCTTTCGTGAGGCCTCAGGCATCAACTGCCTCCTCCGGTATCATTCCATCAAGCATTTCTACGGCCTCGTCCATCTGTTGCCAAAACTCGCGACCGTCGGTGTCAAACTTGAGCCAAGCTGCGGGCAGATCGAAACCTTCGTCGCTATCGGGAATTGCAACCGCTGGTTGGATATACCTTGGGATCGCGAGGGTACTTCCTTTACTAAGAATCTCCTCGAAAGTCGCAACCTTTGCAAACCCGATCTCCTCAACAAATGCGGAATAGACGCTCAAAATGCGCGACTGATGCTCGGGCTTGAGAAAGCTTTGGGCCCGTTCACGAGCGACCTCGTGCACTGCGTCGATGAAAAGGATCTTGCCTTTGCGGCCATGAGGCTTACCGTCCGGCAGATCACAACGCACGCCTCCATCGGCGAGTTGTAAAAAAGATTTGGACCAAGTCCGAGCACACATTCCAGCAGATCCGATTCGATAAGCTTGCGGCGCATCTCCATCTCTTCATTTCGGAAGAGCACTCCGTGCGGAAATAGAATCGCGCAACGGCCCGTCTTTGGATCAAGACTCTTCAGGATGTGTTGGAAGAAGGCGTAGTCAGCTCGGCCCTGTGGGGGCGTGCCAAGAAAGTTGCGACCCCAGGGATCATCTCGCCACGCCTCGCGATTCCACTTCTTGATCGAGTAAGGCGGATTTGCCAGCACCACGTCGAAGGTTTGCAAATGATCGCGCTCGATGAAGGCTGGATTGCTCAGCGTGTTACCGGCGGCGATTTGGAAGTCCTCCACACCATGCAGCACCAGGTTCATCCGGGCGATCGCCGCGGTGATGTGGATTAGTTCCTGACCGAAAAGACCAATTGTGCGCGCGTCACCGCCGCGGCGTTTTACCTCCGCCAGCGCGGAAATGAGCATGCCTCCGGTGCCCACAGTTGGATCGTAGATGCGCTCGCCCGGTTGCGGCTCAAGCATCTGCGCCATCAGGTGGACCAGAGTGCGATTGGTGTAGAACTCCTGAGCTGTGTGTCCGCTGTCGTCGGCAAATTGCTTGATCAGGTACTCGTACCCGTTTCCCAGTTCATCCTCTGGTACGGCAGCCAGACTCAACGACTGACTTGAAAAGTGTTCGATAAGATTCTTCAACGTTTCGTCCGGCATTTGCGCCTTGTCGGTCCACGAGGCGTTTCCGAACACCCCCGACAGTCGCTCCGGATTCGCAGCTTCAATCGCCCGAAATGCATTCAAGAGTGCCCTGCCCACATCGCGCGAGGCGTTTCGAACGTAGGACCAGCGAGCGTCGAACGGGATGGCGAAACGATCGTTTGCTGTCGCCCGGGCATACGACTCGTCGCCGGTTTCTTCAGTGCGTTGTGATGTTCCTCTTCCCAAACGTCGGAGAGACGCTTGAAGAAGAGCAGGGGAAAGACGTATTGCTTATAATCACCGGCGTCGACGAGTCCACGCAGCAGCTTTGCCGCACCCCAAAGATACGACTCAAGCTCTTGCTGAGTAATCTGCTCCGGTGCCTTGCTCATCCGAGCCAGCCTCCCTCGGTTAGCACCTGTCGCAGGTGTTCTTCGGCCGCCCGGCAGTCGGCAAGTACCCGCTTGAAGGTGGCGACTGCTTCGGGAAGCGGCGGAATCTCTTCGCCGATTGGCGGCAATTACGTAGCGAGAGATGTTGAGTGTCCAATCTTCATCGCTCAATATCCGACGAGACCGACGACCTTGCGCGCGATCTTCAACGTCTGCAAAGGCGGCGAACCCAACTAACGATTTGCGCAGCGTGCTCCGGGATCGAGAAAGTTTTGGGCCCGACCCTTACGAAAGAGCGTGGAAGCATCAACGATTAACACCTTCACTTGCGAATTGCTGGTTTTGCGCGTCGCAGAATCACAACAAAGCCGGCGCAGACCAGTGCCGTAGAAAAGGTTTGGTGCAAGGCCAATAACGGCTTCAATCAAGTCCTGCTCGAGCAGCGCACGCCGAATCCGTCCTTCCGCATCCTTCCGAAAGAGCGCCCCCTGCGGCAGGACGACTGCCATGCGCCCGGTGCCCAACGCCATCGAAGCGATCATGTGTTGCACCCAGGCGTAGTCGCCATAACTATCGGGCGGTAAGCCAAACTGAGCCCTTCCCCAAGGATCAGTCTTCCCACACTTCCCGGCCCCACTCTTTCAGGGAGAAAGGTGGATTGGCTATCACGCAATCAAAGGTCGCGAGACCGAAGTGCTGGAGTCGGTAAAAGCTGGGCTACGGAGTGTATCTTCGCGCACGATCTGAAAATCTTCTATACCATGAAGTACCAAGTTCATGCGAGCGATTGATGACGTTGTCAGATTTTTCTCCTGGCCATAAATCTTTCCAAAGAACGTCCGAGGATCCCCGCCACTGCGTGGCACGTGCTCAATAGCCCCCAGCAACATACCTCCCGTGCCACACGCCGGATCGTAGATACTCTCTCCTTCCTTTGGATCCAAAATGTCAACCATCATCTGGACCACACTTCGAGGGGTGTAAAACTCGCCGGCTTTTTTTCGTTTGGTGACGTCGGCGAATTTGCCTATTAGATATTCGTAGGCATCACCAAGAATGTCGGAACCGACCGCAGAGTTACCGAGTGAGACCGTCGACAGACCTTCGATAAGATCCTTTAGAATCTCATCAGTAAGCATTTCGCGATTTCCCCAGTCCGCAGCTCCGAACACGCGATATAGCGTATCTGGGTTAACTCGCTCGATCTCACGCATAGCGTGCGACAGCGCGGCGCCAACATTCGCCGGAGTCTCGCGCACATCGCGCCAGTGAGATCCATCCGGAACATTGAATCGATGGATTTCCGGAAAGTCGACTGGATCAACATCGCCGAAGAGAGAAACGGCCTCGGCCGTTTCCTCATCCCACACGTCGCAAATTCGTTTGAAGAAGAGTAGCGGAAGGATATAAGCCTTCCAGTCAGTGCGATCGACAGCACTTCCGCGAAGGATTTCGGCGCAGTTCCATAGATGTGATTTGAGTTCTTGGAGAGTCAGGGGCATAAGATCGAAAAGTTTGGATGACTCAAGGCGTGAGTGAATCTTGCTTAAATTAGCTCAAGCACTCATGGACTCGCAAACCCGTCAAAAAGTTATCGTTACAACTCGTTCGTCACAATCCAACACAGGATTTCGCCCTCAATGGCCTCTGAACCAATTGCCCATTGAAAGTCTTAGATTCCGTGTTCAGCAGTGACTGACCTCGCTCTTGGTCAATTCAGTGTCGTTTAGAAGAGCTCAGGCGTCAGTCGTAAATCGCTTGCCAAGAAGACCGACATCCAGTTGACGAATGGCTTGGTCTTGCCTCAATTCAATAGCAATGGGTTGCCACTCACACTTTCTTCGAAGAAACATAATCCTCGACGGTATATCTGCTATTGCGGTGAGGTTTTGCTTGGCGTAAGCGCGGTATTTTTTCCAAAGGTCTGACTCAACGAGTTGTCGGCGAGAAGAGTAAAACCGTTTCGACGAGGAACAAATTGTGGCAGACTTGCCTGAAGAGAATGCGCTCGTTTGGTTAATTCCGAGTGGCATCTTTGCAGTTTCTAAAGCGAGTGTGCGGCACCACTCGTGGGGTTCGTAACCGCAATCAGAGGCAGCTCTTTCGATCCTAAACCAGTCCTCATCTGTAACCCGAAAGCTGATTACTCTGGTCATCTTTGGACGTTGCATTGACGTTAAATCCTCCTGATCGAAGTCTCAAAACTCATGTATACAAATGCAGACAAAATGTTTGCTGTGCATGCTGGAGTTTGCTGAGCATGCCGGGGCATGCTTTTGTATACGAAGTTCCGATATCTCCTTTAGTCAGTGCGTATACATTTGCGCTCAATTGTTTGCTCCTGTAGACAATTTGTATGCTGCGTAGACTTTTCACGAAAACCTGTAGGGGTGACGTGTCTGAAAAATTCAGGTGCGCAGCGCCTCGTCACCCAACTCGCTACTTTGTCGTTCACTTCAAACTCCTCACTCGAATCAGTCTTCTACCGAAAGTTTCGAGTTCCGTGGTGCCCTGTTGAACTGTCTGCTTTGGCTTTTTTGCAAGGTCTGAGAGCAGAGATTCTGCTGAGTTCAAGTAACTCTTTGTTGCCTCCCTAAGCGCTTGTCTCAGTCGTCTATCGAATGAGTCGATCACCCTTCTTTGTGTGAGGTGATCAGTCAACTCAAAGACCTTCTCGGGTGCTTTGAGAGTAATGCGATAGGTGCGCAACCCACTCTCGGATGAGTTCTCGACTTCAACTTTTGTGTGATCGTATTTGCTTCGCATTCCAGCTTATGACCGCTCTGAACATTCTGATCAGCTCTCCCTAATGACAAATGCCATGCCACGCAATTCTATTGAGAGGGACGGTTAAGTGATTCGTATATGAACCGGGTGATTCGTATACGAATCAAGTGATCCGCATGCGAATCATTGAGGTTCAAATGCGATCCCATAAGATCAAATACGACCCGTTTTCCGTACCAGCACCCGGTTCGTATGCGGTCCACACGGCTCAAATAAGAGCCCACACCGGCTCACATACGGTCCACAGTTACATGTAGCCCGACGAGCCAAATACGACTCCATCGAGGTCAAATATGACCCTTTCCGTTATTTAGGAAGTCAGGGCATCAGCATCTTCAGTGTTCTTCGCATCCCCGCTTCTATAGACATATAGCTGAAAGATTAAGTCCGGGTACCGGAGGCGTTGTGGCACTTTTGTTGCTCAGGAAGAGCCCGCAACGTTTCAGATCTGACAAGCAAAAACGAATCCAACCTCCCTATTTGATCAGTCGGTTTACCTTGAGAATTCGTCTTCAGGAAAAGTCGTTCACGGTACGCGAAGATCGAGGTACTTCGAAGTCTTAGTGCTATGAAAAACTAAAACAATTGGAGGTCAAGCATGAGCGTGCAACTGTTAAGAGTTCCATCGTCGGAGTCGAAATCAGATCTCGCGGTTCGGAAAATGCCGCACTTCTTACGTGTCGAAGAAGTGGCGGATCTACTGCGGTGTAAGAAACGAACCATCTACGACATGGTCGAACAGAAACGTATCCCCTTTAGAAGAGTCGGGGGACGATTGCTGTTTGATCTAACGGAACTTATTGAGTGGACCAAGAGAGGCTAGCCTTGCCTTTGGAAGTCGGTGTCAAATATAGTCCGCCGCGTTCTCCTGCTGGCTGCAACCGGAAAGGGGAACGATAGATGTCTGTCAATTTGAGAGGCACCTGTAAGCGCACACATCGCCATTCGGGTGATTGCAAGCGCTTCTATTACTCCTTCCGGATACGAGGCAAGCGATATCGAGGTGCAATTCCGGAAGCACGAACAAAATGGGAAGCAGAACAGGCGGAACTGCGAATCAGGCAAGAGATCTTTGAAGACCGCTTTGGAATACAAGAAACAGGCAAGCGATTAGTGACTGATTTTATCGACTCGGATTATTTACCATGGGCCAAGGCCAACAAGCGTTCCTGGCGAGATGATGAATACAAACTGCCCATGATTAAGTCTTTTTCTCGGGCAAAAGTTTTCGTGATGTCTCGCCTTTATTGATCGAGAAGTTCAAGAGTGAGAGGTTGGCTACTCCAACCAAACACGGAACAACGAGGTCAAGGACGACGGTGAGTCTTGAAATGGCATTGGTGAGTCGAATCCTCAGTCTGGCAGTGGAGTTGGGGGAAACTGATGCTAACCCTTGCAGTCGGGTGCGAAAGTTGAAGCTCGACGATCAACGTTATCGCTATCTGTACCGGGAAGAGGAGCCTGAACTCAAGGGTGCATTAACTGGGCCACGCGATCATTTGTTCGATCTTGTTTCGGTAGCAATCGGGACAGGGTTGCGCAAGAACGAACAGTTGGGCTTGAAAGTTGAACAGCTGGACTTTGCGCGTAACGTAATCATCGCCACGCGTACAAAGGCAGGCAAGAATCGCGAGGTACCAATGAACTCGGAAGTGCGCGAGGTACTCTTGCGATTGGCTCGTCACAAGCGTTTCGGAGATTACGTGTTTGTTAGTCCGAAAACCGGTACCAGGTTCAAAGACATCAAGCACTCGTTTCAGAAAGCGTGTGAGCTTGCCGGGATCGAAGGTCTCGTCTGGCATGATCTTCGGGCGACGTTTGGAACGAGACTTGGTGAGGCGGGTTTTGATGCTTTCACGATCGCGCAGCTTATGGGTCACTCGGACGTGAGAACAACACAGCGTTACGTGCGAGCGACTGAACTAAACAAGCGTGCAGCTGTAGAAGCCGCTCTCCTTGGCCACAATTTGGCCACAAGAGAACGGAAGGCTAGCGCGATTGTTGCTGTAAGTGCTTGATAGGATTGGTGGAGCCGAGGGGGATCGAACCCCTGACCTCATGACTGCCAGTCATGCGCTCTCCCAGCTGAGCTACGGCCCCAAATGATGCGGGTGATCGCTGGTAAATAACTGATGCAGACTAGCCTAGCGTTTTGCGTTGAGTCAAGCAACGGCGTGATTCTGAGGGATTGGATTACTTTGGGCACTTCCATTCCTTCGAACGTACAGTGTTAGTTCGAACTGGAGGGCTCAACGGATTCCGCGGGATGATCGCACGGGTGCCGTTTTTATCCCTCCGTCCTATACTCACGATGGACTCACTACAATGACAATTCAAATCGGGATCGTTCTGGCGTTACTCCTTGCCGCTCTGGTGCTGTTTAGCACCGAGCGAATACCCATTGAAGTTGTCGCTATCCTTTTGGTGATGGCGCTGGTCATCACAAATACGTTGACCCCGAGCGAAGCCTTCGCCGGGTTTGGCAACGACATCGTGATCACAATCGCTGGTCTATTTATTCTGACGGGAGGACTTGCGAAGACAGGCCTAATCGATCTCGTCGGACGCCGCTTGCACCGAACAGCAGGGGACAGTGAGTTTCGAATTGCGGCGCTGATCATGTTTGCCGCCGCATTCTGCGCAGCCGTGATGAAGAACACGACTACGACTGCCATGTTTCTTCCGGTGGTGTTAGGTATTGCCGAACGCAGAAGTATTAGTCCGTCAAAACTGTTGATGCCGCTTGCTTTTGGAGCAATCCTGGGCGGCACATGCACGTTGATAGGAACATCAACCAATCTTGCCGTCAGTGGCGCGTTGCCCCGTTACGGAATCCAGCCATTTACGATGTTCGAACTGACGAGCGTCGGTGTGGTCATTGTTGGTGTTGGCATGTTGTACATGTTGCTGGTAGGTCTTCGGTTGCTGCCGAGTAGGAAGCCGGCAGACTCTCTAACCGAGCAATATCACATCAGGCAATACGTGACGGAAGTAATTGTGCTGGACGATTCGCCACTCATTGGCAAATCGCTGGCTGAAACTCGCATAGGCGACGAGCTCGATCTGACTGTGCTCGGAATCCTGAGAGGTGAGGACCAAAGCAGGATAGCGCCGAACCCAGAGCAGCAAATAAACGCCGACGATCTTTTATTGGTCCAGGGTCGGGTGGAAGACATTCTGAGAGTGAAAGGCGAAGCCGGCATCGAGATTAAGCCTGACTTCACTTTGAACGACTCTGTTCTTGAAGGTAAAGACTCTGAGCTGTTCGAGGCAATGGTGCCGCGTGGGTCAGACTTCATCGGCAGGACACTGAAGAGTCTGCGGTTTCGAAGGCGGCACCAGGTCACTGTGTTAGCCATTAACCGCCACGGAGTGAACCTGCTTTCGAAGATCAGCAGAGTGCGACTGAGGTTCGGCGATGTCCTCTTGATACAGGGAACTCGCGAACAGGTGGAAACACTCTCCGCAGAAGGTCAACTCTTGCTTTTGGAAGAGGTTTCCCAAAGACAGGCGCGACCGGAAAAACAGCGCTGGGCACTAGCGGCTTTCGGTATCTTTCTTTTCTTCTCGCTTACGCATCTGATTCCGTTGTCGATCGCTGTTCTGCTTGGTGTCATGGTTCTGCTTGCCAGCCAGTCTCTGCGCATGTCGGAAGTGTATGAGATCATCGATTGGCGTTTGCTGATCCTGATCGCCTGCATGATCAGTTTTGGAGTGGCGATGGAAAAGACTGGCGCGGATCAGTACCTGGCCAATTTTATAGTGAAAGGCACAGGCCAATATGGTCCAGTTGCAGTGCTGGCCGGGTTCTTCATCATGACGGTTGCTTTGACGCAGCCGATGTCAAACCAGGCCGCCGCCCTTGTCATGCTTCCGATAGCGGTGAAAACCGCGCTCGCACTGGGACTTAATCCGAGAACGTTTGCAGTTACGGTGACCTATGCGGCTTCATGCTCCTTCCTGACTCCACTTGAGCCTGCCTGTGTCCTGGTGTACACGCCGGGGCGATATCGCTTTTTGGACTTTCTGAAAGTGGGCTCGCTCTTAACGATCGCAGTGTTTGCGATCGTCATCTGGCTGGTGCCAAAGTTCTGGCCGTTTTAAAACGGATAGCGATTTCTTCCAGAAAATGGACGGGTCATTCACGATTTTGTTGTTGCCTACGGTTCTTGAAAATTAATCGACCGCCAAGTATCCCAAAGCGCATTCGACGCATCATACGCGTCGTTGTAAAACTTTGGACCTCGCAAAAAACTCAGTTCAATCCTAAAGGAGATCACTCAATGCGAGATAAAACAGAATTACCCGCACTCGAAAATTCGGAACCAAGCCTGCCATTCTTCGCGCGTTTTCTCGAAGGTCAGGACACATCTAAGGATTCCTTCATGACACTCAAGTACCCGTCTGACCGCGACGAGATCGACCAACGATTTGAGTACATGTCAGACAACCACGGGTCGTAGTAAGAACATTGTTTAGGGGCGGCCCTCATTTGAAGCATGCGCGATAGTTGTTCCCGTCGCACAATGCGAGACGAGGGCCGCACCTTTCAACTACTCACCTCGGACACATGCCTCCGACAGCACCACGCGACGTCGTTCTCCTGCTGACACACAGCGGCGACTTCTACACCGTCGATCTCGTCTCAGAGGCGCTCGCGCGAAAGGGCGTTCGTCCCGTTCGCTTCAACACAGATCTCTTTCCGTCATACGTCAAGCTCCTGGCCCGTGCGGGTGATGAACGCGCCGCACAGCTCTTTGTGGAAACGGGAGAACAGATTTCCACCGACGAGGTGCGCGCCGTCTGGGCGCGCAAACTCTGGTCGCCCCGCATGTCCGATGACCTTGACGAGCGTTATCGATCGATGTGCATCAACGAGTCTGCTGCGGCGCTCGAAGGTTTTTTCGACACGCTACACAACGCTCGCTGGGTAAACGACCTTCATCGCCAGCGCGACACCGAGAACAAGCAGCGACAACTCCGACTGGCCGCGCTCGCCGGTCTGCGCGTCCCGCGCACTCTCGTCACCAACGATCCGGCCGCAGCTCGACAGTTCTTCGCAGAGACTCAAGGCCAAACGGTAGCGAAGCTGCTCCGCCCGCTCGCCGTCAGCATGGACGCTGTTCAACCCTTCGTCTATACGAACCGCATTCGCGAAGAAGACTTGAATGGCGCTGAGGCGCTTCGTCATAGCCCGATGGTCTTTCAAGAGTTGATTCCCAAAGCGTGCGAACTGCGCGTTGCTTATGTGTCGGGCGAAGTGTTCGCAGCTGCGGTCGATGCGACTGGCACGTCGCGCGGTCACACGGACTGGCGGCGTGCCGCACCCGAGGAGTGTCGTTGGAAAAAGGCCCAATTGCCCATCGAAGTCGAAAGCGGCTTGCACAAATTGATGTCGGAACTCGGACTCGTCTTCGGTGCCGTCGATTTGATCTGCACACCTTCGGGCGAGCACGTGTTCCTCGAAGTCAACCCCGGCGGCGAATGGGGCATGCTCGAACGCGACCTCGGGCTTCCAATTTCGGAGGCCATCGCCGAAGCGCTACTCAAAGAAAAAAGTCATGTCAGTTCTCATCATCACACACAGCGACGATAACGAGTGCGTCGCGCGAGTAACAGACGCTATCGCGCACAAGGGTGGCCACACGATCCGCTTTGACACCGATCGCTATCCAACCGATGTACGTCTCACGGCTTACTACGGCGCATCCGGCTCAGCGGGCGACGAGCGGCTCACGCTCACAAATGAAGAAGGAGAGTTTGATCTACGTGAGGTCACAGCCGTGTGGCACCGCCGCCTCAACTTCGGCGCGCATCTTCCCGCGGGACTCGACAAGCAACTCCGCCACGCGTCACTCAGTGAAGCGAGTGCGGCCGCTCACGGCATGCTCGCCAGCCTTAAAACCTTCCGGCTGGACCATCTCCACCACATCCGTCACGCCGAGAACAAGCAGCTTCAACTACAGGTCGCGCGCGAACTCGGACTCAACACACCGCGCACGCTCACGACGAACGATCCCACTGCCGCCCGAGCCTTCGCAAAGAGTTGCGAGGGAGGGATGGTGACGAAGATGCTCTCTTCGTTCGCGATCTACGACGAAGGAAGAGAACTCGTCGTATTTACCAACCCGGTGAAGCCCGAAGACCTCGCGGACCTCTCGGGTCTGAGCCTCTGCCCTGCCACTTTTCAGGAACTGCTCCACAAGTCACTTGAGATTCGGGTCACGGTCGTGGGCTATCGCGTCATGTCTGCCTCCGTCGACTCACAAGTCTCGCAGCGCGCCACTCACGATTGGCGCCGGGACGGCGTCCGCATGGTCCACGACTGGCGGCCCTACCAACTTCCCCTCGAGGTCGAAGAAAAAATCCTGCGCCTGATGGATCACCTCTCATTGAACTACGGGGCCATCGACATCATCCTGACACCTGACGGGCGGCACGTATTTCTCGAACTCAACCCCTGCGGCGAATTCTTCTGGCTTGAACGCTCCCCAGGCCTGCCCATCTCCGACGCAATCGCTGACCTCCTCCTCGGGCGCTCCCCACGCCGTTAAGCTCGACTAATTTGGAGCCAATCGCATAGCATCAGCCCCACAAATGTTCGATAAAGTCCTGAATCGCTTCCGTCGCCCAGTCAACGCTTGCTTCTGCACGCTCGCGATTCATGAGCCTTATCGACGCAGAGCGCAACTACTTCTGGCTGATGCGCCGGCTGTGCCGTGGATTGTCCTAACGGATGAACCAAATGATTTTTCCGGTTCTACCGTACGCGCGATTCGCCATCAACCGACTGGGCCAATGGCGATAGACTTTCTGACAAGACTGCCGCCTACCGGAAACGGTCGCGGTCAACCTGCTTATCATGACAAGCGTTTTGCTTTAGAAGCGGCGCTTAAAGAGTTCGACACTGCGATTTTCGTAGACGCCGACTCACGCTTCCAACGTCCTCCGAGGCTTTCGTCGTTTCCAGCGGGGATCTCTGTTGTGGGAGAGTTGCGAACGAGTATCGCTGATCACTTGAGCCGGTGGGGACAGCAGCGCTTGCCGGCTTTTAAGGAACTCGCAGTGGATCTCTTCGGCGACGTTGACGCGCTGAAATCCGCGCGTTGGTGTAGCGAAGCCTTGTTTGCTGTGACCAAAGACGGAAATGAATCGAAGTTCTTTGAGGCATGGGCGCGAGGCGCCCAGTTCTTACAAGAGCGTGACGTTTTTTCCGGCGAAGGAGGCGTTATCGGTCTCGCCGCCGCGCACGCAGGTTGGACCGTCAATTACACAAGCATCCACAAACTCGCGGCATCGATAAGACATGAGAGCACCGGACCAAAGTCTTGACTGGATTATCCCAATTTACCGGACTGTTCCTGTTTATCCTGGACGACCCACCGCCATTGGCAATCGGACCACGACTGCGCGCCTGGCAATAGATCTCCGACGGCTTTGACAACCTCCGGCCATTTTTGCTCGTTGTAATCGTCGCCTGACAGCCAACCGCCTGCTTTGATTTTCGGCAGCCATGCCTCGATGTCAGCTTTGACACTCGCGTAATCGTGTCGCGCGTCGAGATGGACCCAGTCGATTGTTGCGTCGCTAAACAATCCGGACGCGCTCACCGAGTCGGAAATGATCAGCACTACCTTGTCGCCGAATCCACTATCCAGCAAATTCTTATGCAGCGCGCCTGCAAACGTTCCGTTTCCCTCTGCGACGGCATTCTGGTGGTAATCCTTTCCACGCCAACCCTCCGATCCACTACCGCGACACGTATCGATTCCGATGATCGTGATGTTCTTTCCGCTATGACTAACAACTTCAGCCAGCGAACAGAGACTGCGCCCGAGATAGGTTCCGACTTCAACAAATCGACTGTTCTCAGGAAAAAATTTAACAGCTTCCTCCTGCGCCGAACGCCAGGTAAACCAACCGTCAATTTCGTACCAGTATTTGCGCAGGCCAAGGCGTCGCAAGAGAGCTTGAACGAATCTCGATCTCATCATCTTGTCTCGGCTATCGCAAATGAGGAAACGGTTCGTCGGGCTTGCGCTTGTTTAGAAAGCTACACAACTTATCCCAGCCATCTCCATTTTCCCAACACACCACCAACAAATCTTTTCCGACTCTGCCGCCAAAGTACTGAAGCACTTCCCGGTTGTGCCGCTCGTATCGCTGCGCTGACCTTTCGTAATCCCAGTCGGATGGTTCAACTTCGAAAACAATGTCCCACCACGGAGGTTTTACAAAATCCGGTCCCCTGATCCCTTCACGATCGTGATGTCCTTTCAAACTATTCACATACGTCTCGGTGTCTTTTCGCAGAGTCAAGATGAACTTGCTGTTTGGAAACGCCTGATCCAGGTCGCGATAAATCGAGAACCAGGGCCAGTCTTCAAACGCTTCAAATTTCGCTGCTTCCGCGAGCGTGTTCTCGAGTTTGTTCTGTTTGACCTCCGCGGCAAGGTGCATATCGTAGGTGCGATGTTTAAATCCCAGGCGGCGAAAACAATAACCAAGTGAGGTCGTTCCTGTTTTTGGCAGACCTATGCCAACAATCTTGGTAGCTTTGACCGGTCGCAGTTCAGTCCACGTAGTTCTGAACTTGTTACTTATCCGTGTCGCGATCATTTGCATCTCTACCGATTACTTCTGAATAGTAGTTCAGTAAAGCTGGGATGGTTTTGTCGGGCGCGAATTCTAACATTTGTTGTTTAGCAGCCGCCGATATCTGTTCCAGGTTGGGGTCAATCCATGCGTCGATAATCTTTTTAGCCAAAGCCTCCGGATCGTTCGGATCAACAAGAAACCCGTTGACGCCGTCCAAAATTAACTCTTCAAAACTTGTACCGTTCGTGCCGATAACCGCTTTGCCAAGGCCCATCGCTTCCAAACAGGTGTTGGGTGAGTTGTCGAAAAGAGAGGGCAGGGCCACGAGACGCGCCCCAGCGATGATCGGATATAGCTGACGGTGCGGGAGGTTTCCCACCAGCACTAATCGCGCGGCCGAATCACCGCATTGAGCGCGAGCAAAATCCGCCATTGATGACGCCAGGCTCGTCTCCATGTCGCGACCAACCAGCGCTGCATAAGCGGTCGGATATTGCTTCAGAAAACGCGGCAGGGCTTGAGCGATCGTGTGAAACCCCTTATGCAGTTGGAAGCGCCCAAAATAAAGCACGTAATGTTTGCCTTTGAGGAATTGGTCGTAGACCGTGTAATCCCAATCGCGAGTTTCCACGTAAAAAGGCGTGCGAATTACCGGCATTTCAGACGCAACAACGGTCTTGGTTAGAAGTTTCTGCACCGCATTACTCGGAGCAAAGACGTTTTTTGTGAGCTTGTATTGCAGCAGCTCCAGGCACCCTGCCAACCTGTGGTCGAGGTTGCGTTTCAAACCGGCAGCATCGTTTAAGGCTGGTTGATACGAAGAAGCTCGTACGACGTGTGCCGCGCGCAGGAACGGAATTGAGAAGAGACCGCACGAAGAATAGTTTGGATACTGGATTAAGTGAAATGGGCTCTGCCGGTGAAGTTGTTTGAGTTTACGACCAACCTGAGCGGTGAAGTTGAGCCAGTGCAGAGTTGTCGGAAGCGAATAGCGCGTAATGCTGTTAAGCAGGTTCCAGCCCGGCTTGAGTGTTACGCGGTGGACCTTTACACCGTCGTTGTCAAACTCGTCATCATCTTTCAGGGACAATGTTACGACATGAACGTCGTGACCGAGATTCGCCAGTAGCGTTGTGACGCGATGAACGTAATTGGCAAGTCCGCCGTCGAAGTGGTGCTCCGTTACGTACTCCGGCGTAGCGAATGCCAACCTCAGCTTCTCTGGTGGCATGCCATCGCTACCGCGTGGTTCTTCGTCTCGACCGCCCACGGATGTCGTCCGTTCAACGACGCACCGTTGATGTCGTGGCCGTTGCCCGTCACATTTGAATAGGTGCTGAGGAGCATAGAGAGCACCGCTTCTGGTGCGAACAGTTTGAGATAACGCTCACGTGCAGCCTCGCCCATTACGCTTGCGAAGCGACGGATCGCTTGCGAGGCGTTGCATGGCTTGAGCGAGCGCCGCACTGTTGCCGGGTGGAACGAGTATGCCGGCGTCAGGTGTAATCAGATCAGGCGAACCACCAACATTCGTAGTGATGATTGGCAATCCGTGGGCCATCGCTTCGATAATACTTTTGGAAGTGCCTTCTGCGAATGACGGCAGCACGAACACGTCGAGCGTTCGCATGAACGCGCTGCAACCGACGGTGCCTTCATAAGCGCCGACAAATTCCCACGAACCGTTGAGACCCAACTCGCGCACACGCGCTTTAAGTTCCTGCATTGCCGGACCCCTGCCGGCTAAACGCACGAGGACGTTCGTGTGGCTTTGTCGAAGTTGGGCCAACGCTTCCGCTAATACCAACGGGCCCTTACCTGCTTCAATCCTCGCTGCAAATCCAAAAATCGTTTCGTCAATAGCTGTCGGCTTTACCGACACATTCAGCGTTTTGGAGTCTTCCGTTATAAGCGGCAATACGGAAACCGACCGTAAGAAAGGGAAACGCTCGGACCATTGTTTCGCTAGCGTTGGCGATAATGCCGCAACTTCTGAACACATCGGCAACACTTTTTCCAGTCGCTTGTAGTAGGGATCGAGAGCAGGTAAGTAATATGGCGTTCCCATCTCGTGATACAGAACCGGGATCCCAGCTTCCTTGCCCGCGCGAATCATTATCGCGGCACCACTATCAGGGGTGAACACGTGCAACAGGTCATAATCAGAGCGTAAGAAGTAAGCGCGACAGTTTTTGTAATGAAATCGTGAGATGAGATCGATCAAGACCTGCCAGACTTTGCGTAGGCCGGCTTCAGAACGCGGAACCAAAAGGAACAACAATAGGAAACTCGAGACCAGATTGCGAAGGCCTCGCAGGATCATGAAGGCAATCGATCGTTCGATAACATGAACAACAGGTACGTTTGCGCCCCGCAGGCGGCGCAGAAATTGATCGTTATCAGTGGGCTTGTACAGCAAGACAACGTCAACGTCATGTCCAGCGCGATGCAGGCTAATTGCATAAGTGACAAGAATCTCGTCAGCGCCGCTGACTGGTCCAAAAAACTGACTCTTGCAAAGAGCAATCTTCATCGTGTTATCGGAAATCTCTCGCAAAGCTCCGCATTTGGAATCGTCAACGTAACCCCGGCAACAGCCAGGGCAAACGACCACTCACGACCGTGCGCAACGGGCGACACCGAAAAGCGTCGCGCAGGCTTGCGCGGGCTGAGTTGGTGTCACCTGCATGAATGGAATTAGTCGCCTCCGTCATCAGTATTTCGTAAACGCGATCGCGAAGCTTTCGTCGAACCTCACGCCGTTTTACTCGAGGCGCTTCCAGGGCTCGCGGTCGACTGAGAGCCATCTGCTGAACGCGCAAAGCCTGCTGGCAGAGACTCAGCGGATTTGAACACATTTGCCCGGATTCGGCTACGGCTTTTCGATAGATCGCAACGGGCTCTTCGAGTGCGACCACCAGGAGACGCTCGCTCATACGAAGCCACATGTCCCAATCTTCAATGGGATTCACCTGGGTGTCGAAACAATCCGCTTCGAGTAAACTCGATCTACGCGCCAGCACGGTCGGCATCGGAATGAAATTATGTTCGAGTAGATCCCAAAAGATGTCGCCCTGGGGACACGTGATCGGATATATCTCGCCGGTTGGGAGTTGACGTCGCGCGTCAGCCAGTAGAGCCTGACCATAACAAAGCGCGGCGCTCGGATTCGCGTATAGCACGTGTAACTGTTTGTCGAGTGAGCCAGGCAGACGTAAGTCATCGTCATCGAGAAATGCAATGAACTCCGAACTGCTTTCGGCAATTCCGACGTTACGACCGTTCGCTAAACCGCCGTTACTTTCAAGGCGGACATATCGAATTTTTTCGAGCTTCGCGCAAAGTTCCGGCGTCTCATCGGTCGAACAATCGTCAACAACAATTACTTCGACATCCGATCCCGCCCGCTGCGCGCTTTCGATCGCGCGTGGCAGCAGTTGGGCGCGGTTATAGGTGGAGATAACGACGCTTACGCTCGGCATGATTTCGACTCAACTAACGTCATGGATTATAAAGCATACAACCGAAAGCAAAATCTGAGGAGAATTCGCTCTTGAAGATAAAACTCCACGCTTGGCTTGGTCCAATGTTGCTCCTTCTTCCAGTTCTTGTCGTTAACGGACAACCGGCCGGCGGTGCGTCGGGGCCCGGCAAGACATTCATGTCGATTGACACTGGCTGGCAGTTCCGTGAGGCCGGAAAAACAGATTGGCACCGGGCGACTGTTCCTGGTTGCGTTCACACGGATTTGCTCGCAAACAAGTTGATCGAAGACCCGTTCTATCGCGATAACGAAAAGAAGCAGCAGTGGATCGGCAAGACAAACTGGGAATACAGAACCACGTTCAAGATCACGCCACAGATCATGAATCGTGAGAACGTGGAGTTGGTGTTCGAGGGTCTCGACACCTATGCGGAGGTGTACCTAAACGATCAACTGCTTGTTGAATGCCGACAACATGTTTCGCACCTGGCGAGTCGACGCGAAACAGGCGTTGAAGGCCGGCGATAACACGTTGAGAATTCTTTTCCGTTCCCCAATCAACGAGATCCTGCCGGTGATGGCAAAACTGAATTACCAATTGCCCGCCGTAAACGATCAAGGCGAAAAGACTTCTCCGTTTACGCGCAAAGCTCCGTACCACTACGGCTGGGACTGGGGACCACGCTTTGTTACTAGCGGCATCTGGCGCCCCGTCGCTTTGCAAGCATGGGACGACGCGCGCATTAACGATCTCCAGATTGTCGTCAACAAGATCTCCGGCGGCGTGGCGCAACTGACAGCGATCGTCGAAATCGAGGCGAGTGGCTCAAAGGCAGCGACCGTAGTACTCGAGAATGTCACCAACAAAGCCGACGCCGGCAGAAAAGAAATCAAACTCAACAAGGGAAGCAATCGAGTTACTTTCGACTTCACGATCTCTCGACCATCCTTGTGGTGGCCCAATGGACTGGGCGCTCAACCGCTCTACACCTTCCGCGCTCGTACCCTGGTAAACAACAGAATCACGGATCGTAAAACAACGCGCACCGGACTGCGAACACTGGAACTACGACGGCAGCGCGATAACGCCGGCGAGAGCTTCATGTTTGTTATCAACGGAGTGCCGGTCTTCGCAAAAGGTGGAAACTGGATCCCGTCCGACAGCTTCCCGACGCGCATCACGCCTGAGAAGTACCGCTACATGCTTCAGTCCGTACGCGACAGCAACATGAACATGCTGCGCGTGTGGGGCGGCGGAATTTACGAAGCAGACGAGTTTTACGAGCTGGCCGACGAACTGGGGATTCTCATCTGGCAGGACTTCATGTTTGCTTGCAGCATGTATCCGGGAAATCAGGAGTTTCTCGACAACGTTCGCGCGGAAGCGATCGACAATGTGAAGAGACTGCGAAACCATCCGAGCATAGTCATCTGGGCCGGCAATAACGAGGTCGAGACTGCCTGGCGAAACTGGGGCTGGCGGCAAAATCTACCGGCATCGTTGTGGGACGACTACGTAAAGATCTTTCATGGCGTGCTCCAGGAAGTTTGTGACGCCTACGATCCCTCGCGGCCTTATTGGCCCAGCTCTCCGCACGGCGGACTTGAAGACGATCCGGATTCAAAGCGCAGCGGCGACGTGCATTACTGGGAAGTCTGGCATGCTGAAAAGCCGTTCAGCGAATATGAAAAACAGCGGACGCGTTTCATGAGCGAATACGGCTTCCAGTCTTTTCCGAATATCGAGACGGTCAAGTACTACACGCTTCCGAACGAACGTGACATCGAATCGCCGATCATGCTCGCGCATCAACGTCATCCGCGCGGCAACCAGTTAATTCGAGAGTACATGTTGCGCGAGTATCCGAAGCCGAAGGATTTCGAATCTTTCCTGTACATGAGTCAGGTGCTGCAAGCGGAAGGAATCGGGCGTGGAACAGAACACCTGCGACGCATCATGCCGCACAACATGGGTGCGCTCTACTGGCAGATCAACGATTGCTGGCCGGTCGCTTCGTGGTCCAGCATCGACTATTTCGGTCGCTGGAAGGCGTTGCAGTATTATGCGAAGCGGTTCTACAACGATCTCCTAATCAGCCCGACTGTGCAGGACGGCAATTTACAAATCTATGTCGTGTCCGATCGAGTAAAAGCGTTCCCAGCGAAGATAAAAGTCACGGTGATAAGCTTCGACGGCTCCACGTTGAAGACTCTCGAGCGAGCCGTAACCATCGCGCCATTAACCAGTCGCTCGTATTTCGATTCGAATGTGTCAGAATTTCTCGAGGGACAAGATCAGAAGAGAGTGTTTCTATACTGCGGAGCTACTGGTAAACGGGAAAGTGGTTTCCAGTCACGACTATTTCTTCGCTCCGTTCAAAGAGCTGAAGATCTCGAAGCCCACGATCACGCCAGAGATAATCGCGGCCAAAGAACGCGGCACGTTTCGTGTGAGACTGTCGGCCGATAAGTTTGCGAAAGCGGTTTATCTTGCGGTACCGGATCATGACGGGTTCTTCTCAGACAACTATTTCAACCTCGCGCCGGGACGAGAGGTAACAGTGCAGTTTCGTTCGAGCGAGCCGATCTCGCTGGAAGAATTTCGGAAACGGCTTCAGATTCGCTCGGTTTTTGATGCTTTCTGAGCCACGAAAAAGCGCAAAAACAGGCTAACTGACAATGGTCCACAAAGTCCGTTGGGGAGTTTTAAGTACCGCAAACATCGCGTTAACGAAGGTGGTTCCGGCGATGCAGCGCAGTCCATGGTGTGAAATCACTGCTCTTGCGTCACGTGATCTTTCACGCGCGAAAGAAGCTGCCGCAGCGCTGCAGATCGCGAGCGCGTATGGAAGTTATGAAGAGCTGCTGGCAGATGACAATGTGGAAGCAGTTTATAACCCGCTGCCGAACCACTTGCATGTTACCTGGACCATAAAAGCGGCCGAAGCGGGTAAGCATGTTCTCTGTGAAAAACCAATCGCCCTGAATGCCAACGAAGCAAGAACGCTTATCGACGTTCGCAATCGCACCGGCGTAAAGATTCAGGAAGCATTCATGGTACGAACACATCCGCAATGGCTCGAGACGCGGCGTCTGATCAAGTCAGGCAGAATCGGCTCATTACGGTCCATTACCTGTTTCTTCAGCTACTTCAATCCGGATCCGCAGAATATCCGCAATCAATTGGAGCTGGGCGGCGGCGCGTTGATGGACATTGGATGTTATCCAATCACGATCTCTCGCTTCATTTACGAAGCCGAACCTCGACGCGTCATGCGCATTGATTGAACGCGACCCCGTATTTGGTACCGACTCGCTGACTACCGCTATCCTGGATTTCGCTCAAGGTCACTCAACTTTTACATGCAGCACTCGCACTCGCTCCCTATCAACGAATGATCTTTCTGGGAACTGAAGGACGAATTGAAGTGCTTATCCCTTTCAATGCGCCTAATGATCGCCCGACACAGATCCCGTGGACAACGGCAACGATCTGACTGGCGCGAGCGCCGAAATAATCGAGTTTCCAGTTTGCGATCAATATGAGATTCAAGGATCGTTGTTCTCACAGGCCATTCGCGAAAATCAGGACCAGCCGATCCCGCTCGAAGACGCGATCAGCAACATGACCGTGATAGACGCGGTCTTTCGTTCAGCAACCACAGGAAACTGGGAGCAGATCGAATCGTGAAACTCACCATGAATAACACGGGGCATTCCCTTGCTTCCGGGACTCTTTGATGATAGATTCCGCCGCACCTGTCTCGGGCCCATTTGCATTCTTCTTACCTAACGTAACCTCCCGCGACAAGGTCAACCCAAGCCATCCATTCTGGCACGCTCATTAACGAAAGCTTTCTTGTCGAGGTCCAAGATGCGCCCCTTAAAGATTTTCATCTGTTACCGTCGTGAAGATGGTGGGGGACATGCTGGACGTTTAGCCGCTGATCTGCGCCGTCACTTTGGACGAAAACCGAGTAACTATTTTCGGTTGGAAGGTGACGTCGTAAGGGATGTGGACAATATCAAGATCGGAGATAAATGGAAGGAGTACATCAGCAACGTCGTTGGCTCGTGTGATGTTGTGATCACAGTTATCGGTCGGCAGTGGTTAAGCATAACCGACGAGACCGGCCAAAGACGTTTAAATGATCCAGACGACACATTGGTATTCGAACTGTCGACCGCGCTGTCCCGCGACATCTTAGTTATTCCATGTCTGGTGCAGGATGCGGCGATGCCGAAGAAAGTAGATCTGCCGAAGCCCCTCGAAGAATTGCCGTCGCGTAACGCAATCGAGCTAAATGATTCCTTTTGGGATGAGGCGGTTAACCGTTTAGTTCGACGATTGAAAGAGGTTGAACCTCGAGACGCTACTGATACGGCACTCGCCCCCCGATTCTGGGTGAGAACAGCGATTCTAACTGCCGGCGTTGCTTTAGCGACCAGTATTGCCGCGCTCGTTTTGTACCTGCTTTTCAAGAGATTCGACAAGTTTGTCGGCGCAGTCGATCGCGTCTTTTCTATCGGTTGGACCTATCTATTTCTTCTCATCGTCCTTGGTATCGGTGGTCTGGTTTTGCTCGAATTACGAGCGAGACGCCTCAACCGCACCCAAGTCGAAAATGATCCCAAAGCAGGTTCGATCAGTTTGAGCCCAAAGCCAACTCGCCGGGAAGTGATTTTGGGACTGACTGTCTACATAGGAGCGCTGTTCGGTCTCGGCGCTTTCGGCAAAATCTTGCCTTCTATTCGTCCTAGCGGAGCAATTAACGGAAATACAAAAATAGTACCTCGCTTCCGGAAGAACAAGACACCCGCCAAGTTTGCAACCATAGGATTGAAGGAAGGAATGTATTCTTTGAAGCGCACGCCGGTTCAAACGAAGGCTGCGGCAGATGCTCCAGTAGCTGTTGCTGTCCCTTCAAACTCACCTGAACCAAAAGGCTCGTTAACGAGCAAAGCGACCCCCAGAGGAACTGCCGACAATACACGCCCGATCATTTACTTTGTCGATGACCTGGGCAGAATCCCATTTGTCGATGGCGCCAGATTCAAGGACCAGCAACTTAAACCGGCCGGGCCAGGAGATCTTACGCTACGACCGCAATCAGCGATATTGTTTCCCGAAAGAGCTTCTGCGGTTTGTGAGCTGGCTGCGCTGAGCTATCTGCGCTTGAAGCAGCATGACAAAGCGGCTGAGGTCCTTGTGGCAGGGATCAAACAAGATTTGGACGCTAAGAGAAGAAAAAAATCAGGCGTTAGCTTTCGTCTTTTTGATCTCCTCGCTCGGATTATCGCGCGTCATGGATTTAACCAGTACCAATCGACTTTGCTCGAACTCGCTGCTCAAGCAGAGGAAATTGGGGCGAACCAGAAACTCGGCAAGCCAGCGGAACGCAAACGACGAAAGAAACCGCCGGCTCCAGGACCACCGCAGGCGATTGGAGTCCAACCACAGACGCTCGCGATTCAGGCTACCGCGCAGAGCGCTAATGTTATGTCGGAACCGCTTGTATCAACGCGCACGCGAGCGGGTTTGTTTGAGACCAGAATGAAGAACTGGACCGACAAAGATAGCAAGTGGTGGAAGAAGGTGACGAGCAACACGTACCCGCTTAGGTGGGCAATAACACGGCCGCCTGACACGTCACAGGGTAAGGAGTCCGTTTATAGCGTCGAAATTTAGGATGCCCTCATAGAGTCTGAAACAATTATGGGGTTCGGTCTTCCAATGTAGGATCCTCCCGTTTCGGGAGTGAATGGTGGTTCGAATCCACCCCACCCCATCACCCTTCACCGCCTGTTGTGTGACATCACGCCGAGTGCCTCCGAAATTCCGGGAGGCAACTGGCGGAGCGCAAGGGCGTTTGCCGCAGCAGCCTCCGCGGGTTTCTGATTTGTTTGGGCTGGAGTCGTGAGGGCGCTCAGCGACAACCGCGCCCCGAACCCGACACCAAGCACCAAGGTTTTCATCGTCAGTTCACCTCCGCTTAACTTTTTCCTAACTGGTTCTTCTTGAACTTCTGAACCAGTCTCGTCACGGCCTTGTTGACGTCTTCGTTCAGGTTCTTCGGATTGTTCGTGCCGGTCGCGTAATCAGTTTCGGATTACGTTGTCGAAGTAGGTCCGTAGTTCAGAAAGCGGATCTCCTGAAGTGATAAACCCGATGTAGTTGTCTGGCCTTAACAGAACGCTGAAAGGCTTGGTGCTGCCGAAAATCTCAGCTACTCGCTCGCTCAGTGGCCAAACCAGATGTTCGACGGAAGCGTCGGACTCGGTTTGAATTGCTTCGTTGGAAAACGTCAATAAGTGAAACCTGGGCGCATGCAGCCAGTCGTAAATGCCTTTGCCTTCGATCATGAAGTAAGGCATGCGATCACCTGCTTTGACTTCAAAGTCGTTGTCGTTGTCGATGGCTAAAGAGTGACCGCGATAAGTGATGCCGATCTGCGAGATCAGCGGAAAAATGAATTGGTTGACCGAATCCAGACCGATGGCGAATTTGGCGACTCTCGGAAAGATCTGCCGGCGCACAAACGACAGCAACCAATCCGGATTAACCAACAGGTCAAAAAAGCGATCCGTGGTCTCCAACAGACGCTCCGCATTTTCGACGCGCTCTTCGTTGTAGGTATCGAGGATTCCTGGACCAGCGTCGCCTCGTAAAACGAGAGCGAGTTTCCAGGCGAGGTTGTAACCATCCTGGATGCCGGTGTTCATGCCCTGCGCGCCCGCGGGCGAATGAATGTGCGCGGCGTCGCCGGCGACGAAGCACCGGCCCACACCAAATTTGTTAACGCGCCGCGAGTGGACTTTGTACGTTGAGAACCAATTTACCTTGTAGATGTCGAGCTCGAGTTCCGTGTCTTCCAGAATCTGCTTTTCAATTTCGTCGTACGGGATCTCGCCTTCGGTCTTATCGCTGTGCTCCGGAAACACGCCGACAATGCGGTAACGATCTTCGCCCGGCATGGGAAAGAAGGCGGTTGACCTGTCGCGTCGCGAGACACGCCGCCAGCATGTCGTGCGGAAAGTCCCACTTGAGTTGGACGTCTGCTACATAAAACAAACGTTCCAGCGTACTGCCTTCAAAAGTCAGGCCCAGGCGAGTGCGAACGGAACTTTTCGAACCGTCGCACGCGACCAGATATTGCGCCTGGACCAACTGCTTTTCGCCGTTTGCATCGACGATAGTGCCCGCTACCCCCGCATCATCCTGTGAAAAGTCAGTAAGTGTTGTTTGCCAGCGCACGTCCTCGCCGTGCGCTCTTATATAGTCATAAAGCAGATGCTCGTGTTTGCTCTGCTCGACGATCAGCAGGAAAGGATATGGACTCTTTCCTTCGCCGAGCGTTGACAACGGAACTTCTGCGCGTGCCTCACCTCCTTCCAAAAGTCGAACGCCTTTTGCAATCAGACCCTGGTCCACCAAACTATCAGCCAGGTCGATCTGTTGATAGATCTCGAGTGTTCGTGCCTGAACGCCAATCGCCTTCGAGTACGGCGTGATGCCCTCTCGTTTATCGATGATCACAAAATCAATGCCGTATCTAATTAGTTGAATCGCCAGCGCCAAGCCCGTTGGACCAGCGCCTACGATCAGCACATCTGTGTTCACGTTGGCGTTCATCGGTTTAAACCTTTTACGGGACGAGAGAACGGTATCGATATTTATCAGGTGGCTTAGTTATTGAACCGCGAGCCAACCGGAGTTCATTTCGATCGGACGTTCGCTTATCGCTTCTTGAACCGCATACCTCGCAAGCAGTCGAGTTGAATCAAACACCGGCAACGGAGAATTAGCTGGCGTAACGATTAGCGGTATCTCCGTGCAACCAAGGATCACGCTGTCCGCACCTCGACACTTGAGCTCCTCGATGGCGCTGATAAAGAGATCGGTTGTACTGGGCTTGAAAACTCCGAGACACAGTTCATCGAAGATCGCGGTATTGAGGAGTTCTCTCATCCTGTCGTCCGGAATGATCCGTTCCAAACCCCGCTTCTTCAACGCTGCTTCGTAGACAGGCCCAGTCATCGTCCAACGCGTGCCGAGAAGGGCAACGTGTTTCGATCCATGTTCAGTGAGTTCGTCGCAAACCACGTCGGCAATGTGTAATCCAGGAAGAGGCAGATCATCAGCGATCTGTTCGAGCACGATATGCGCCGTGTTGTCAGGGCAGACGTAAAAATCCGCGCCTGCGTCCGCGACCATCTGCACGCCCTCAGCAAGGAACCTGGCGACGGATGCATGATCATCTGCCTCCCAACCCGGCATGCTCAAGCCCAGCGGCACTGCACTCATCACGATGTTCGGGTGCATGTGCGGCCCCAGATGCGCGATTCCTTCACGGCATGCGGTGATAAAACAAAGCGCCGCTCCTTCGAAGCTGTGCGCAACAATGCCAATGGTTTTCATGGGTTCAATGTACTAAGGCTTAACACCAGCCTCGGCTCTCTTTAGCACCTGAATGATTTCGGCTCGCTCTTCAGCGTAAAACACGCTTCGTTCGCTGCTCGGCGCCCATCAGAGCAGTATTACCGTCCGTATCACGCGCTTTGACGTCAGCGCCTTTCTCAATCAGAAACCTCACAACAGCCGGGTCTCTACCAACAGCCGCAGCCATTAACGCCGTCGCTCCGCGAAAATTCTTTTGATTGACGTCCGCCCCATTGTCAATCAGCAACTTCACCATTTCCAAATCTTCAAGCGCGTGCATTAGTGGCGAAATGACAAAGGGCGCTTTGGGATTCACCACCGCTTTTGCGGCGATCAGAATCCTGGCGATTTCAAACCGTTGCGGGTGATCCGTATGTATGGCGACGCTCAGCGGCGTAAACTCGCCGGCGTGAGGCGAGCCAACTATGACGTTGACGTCAGCTCCGGCGTGAAGCAGAGCTTTGACCGTATTCTCGTTACCACTGCCGGCAGCGAACATCAGCGCGGTCTCACCCGAATGATGCTTCAGATTCACCGTCGCGCCACGCTTGATTAACGTTTGAACCAGGTCTGAGTGACCGCGCGACGATGCAGCCATCAACGCTGTCTTGCCTGACAACTCTGAATAGTCTCGTGCAAACGTAGCATTTACGTTTACGCCTGAGTTGAGGATTTGAAGTACCTTAGTGGTGTCGCCGGCATCAGCCGCTTGTACCAGTTGTCGAACTCTCGACCTGTTCCTGCTCTGTTGACGCGCGGGCGCAACGTCGCTCACGAAAGCGACGATCGCAAAAATCATAATCACGCGAATTGAAATTCTCATCACAGCAACTCTGTACGGTTCAGGAAAGACAGCGTAAGAAGACTGATTTGGCAAGCGCAGCAGTTCCTCGGAAGAGCTCTGCACACGATCCAGGACTTCTACGCACATAGCAATTGGGTAGAACGACATCCTGGTGCTTCGTCGACTGATGTACACCAGACGATGGGCGTCCTGGGCGCCAACCTAAACAGACCGCCTCGCGGTACAAAAACCTGCAATTTCTGTGAAAGAGACAACTGCGATCAATGCGATAACATTCTAGTCCAGAATGCGATCTTAACAACGGGCTATTACGGCGGCGACGACGGCAGTACTAGAAAGCCCACCGGGAAATGCGCCCACGGCGGCCTCGTTGCTGGCTTCAGAGAAGACACTTTCGGAGACGGCGATAAGAGCAGTGGCATCAACACCGTTTCTTTTACGACCATGACATACGCAGGTCGGAGCCTAGAAAAGCTGCATATCGTTCCGCGGCCTTAGCGACCGCGAGTTTTTCCTGCTTTCGTAAGTGTCGTGAGGGAGTTACGGTGATCGTGATTGAGTCTTCGTTGCCAGAGCTTTTCCAGATGCCGGTTATTCTTCCATCGATGACGACGGTTGGACCAAGGGCACCCCAGGTTGTAATTTGCGCGATCGAGTCTCGATCGAAGACGACTTGCCGGTTCTTGTAGGCGACGTTGTACTCGTCGTAAGCGGGTAGTAAGTAAGCGTCAATATCACGTGAGCGCTTCGGAGCAAAGCTTGAGTTCCAGTAAACATTCTCTCCGATCTCAATTCTTTCTATATCGCGATCCAACAGCGCGATTCCACGTCGCGCGTCGTTCGTAGTCAATCCCGACCACCAAACAAAATCCGCCAACGTTGCTGGTCCATGACTGGCGAAGTAACGACGCGTCAATTCCGCCAGAGCTTCGTCACCAGTTAATTCGTTAGACTGCCCGACACGTTCTTCGAGCAGCGCGTACGTGAATTGATTACCTCGCCGTGGACCACTGCAAACAACGCCATCCAACTCCGCGCGAAGGAGAATGTGCGCCAACCGCACGCCGTCGTCCGCCGGGATGCCTGCCCGATTCAGCGCCGCCCTCAGTTCTACGCGAGTGAGTTGCTTCCCGCCTTTCAACACCTTGGTTAATGCACGATTGGATCGCTTCAAAACCGTCTCGTCGAGTTCGTACTGGCGATAGACTGAACTACAACGAACATTTACTCGCGGCCCGGTCAGTTGCAACAACCATCGAATGTCTTCAGGCGTTACGAAGTGCCACGTTGGTCGCAACAAGTGTGTACGCAATATCTCGCCGCGATTGAACGCCTCTTCGAGGGTGGTATTCGTCGCCTTCTGCATTCGCAACGCGAGCGCCCACTTCGCTGCGTGGAATTCCTGAGCCTGCACAGCGCCAAACCACCGCACGACGTCCGCTGGTTGCCTGAAGTCGGATGACGACAGTTTGTGATTACGAAGTCGCTCGGCAACAACGGCCGCTTCATTTTGTTTAGCGGTAGACATTTCCGTTCCAGCGCAGGACCTTGCGTGAAAGTTTGGAACCGTTGTCGCGATAAATGAAGAAGTTAGCAGCCAAAGTGTTACCGCGCACGATCTTGAGCGGCTCAGCGGCGCTCAACAAGAGTGGTGAGGAGATCTTGTTTGTCGATCCACCAGTTCCGTGAAACAGCTTTTTTGGAACAGCGTGGTTTGTTTGCGCATCGATCGTGAAGTAATAATTTGTGACACTCGGATTGAGGCCACCAGTGCCCGTTGAGATCTCGATGATCTCTTCGGACTTGAGTTTGGCGAAAGCCAGCCCCACCGAATTGTCGGCCCGCGAAAAGTAACCATCCAACATCTGGGTGACAAACACCTTCCCGCCTTTTCGATAAAGCAGGAACGCATTCGATCCGCCATACTGCGTTTGGTAACAAGGATCCGGTATCAAAACGAGCCGGATGCGATCGTTGCCAAACAACCAGAACGCGTATTCACCATCCGCGAAACCGCGGCGCTGATCCGCCGTCAACGGGCCCGGCTCCTGTTTGAAATCGCACACATTGAGATCGACTACATTCGTGGTCCACCATGCAGCATCCGTTAAAGCTGCGAGTTGCGGCAGTAGATTCTTGATCGCCTCACGTCGCGCGGGAAATTCAAGAATCTTTTCGTCCCAGTCGGTGGGTAGATCGCCGCACTCGTAAATGAGGTCCGGCATCGGTTTGAGCGCATCAAGCGCCGTCTGCTTGCAAACAAAAGGCGAACGTCGCTGGCCAAACGAGTCGGCCGTTTCTGAGAAGCAGAAGGCGATCACTAGCAGGAGAATGCAACAAATTGCGACACGCATCAGGGGATCGGGCATACGGACGCGATTCTAATCGTCGCGTAACAAATTCTCCAGATGATTTGAGTTGTTCGATCAGACCAGAGGACGTTTTTGTCCATGCAGGGACGGACCGTTTTGTCCGCCCTGCAAGTGAAACTTGTGAGTTGAGGAATTGGGTTTTTTAGTCAGTAGTCAGTGGTCCGTAGTCCGTAGTTTTACAAACGGACCACTGACTACTGACTACTGACTACTGACTGCGTAGTTTACTTCGCCGCGGTTATGCGATCAGTGTCGAAGGCGTAGGCTACTTGTCCTGCCGTCAACACCAACAGTCTCTTGCCATCAAGACTGAAACGCGTAAACGCGGCGGGGGTTCTGAAACGAAGACGAGCTTGCGAGTTTCCCGTCGCCATGTCGTACAGAGTGACTTCACCCGGATGATTCTCGATGGCGATCTGGTTTCCTCGCGGATTCATGGACGCGTTCGCGCCGAAGAAGCGATGACGAAGTTCGCCATCCTTAATCGAGTAAACCAGCACGCGGTTGTTGTCGTCGCGCAGAACCAGCCAGTTGCCTTCCGAAGAGCCCCTCTCGATGTCGAACGAGCCTTTGCCCGTCTCGAGCAACACGGCGCCGACGTACTTGTTATCAAACGCGTCGTAGATCTCGACGATGTAGTCGTCGTCTTTGTTACCCATCTGACGTGATCGTTCCACCAGCGCCGGATCTTCTTTCAACCGCGCCTTACCCGCTTCACTGCCGAGACTCCAGTACAAGATCACGCGACCGGAGTAATCGTCGAAGAAGTAATCGGGAGCTTCTTTCGGAAAGTCCTTGGTCCATCCGACCTTGTCGTTGATGACGTCGCGTAGCTCGAATCGCACTTCGCGGCTCAGCGACGCACCAGATTCGCTCGGATCCTCGCCTTCTTTGCCTTTTTCCTTGGCTTTTTCCTGCTCTTTTATCGCCTTGAGACTTGTGCGCACGAGGACAAAGCGGCCGTACTGTCGCGAGCCCCGTTCGGGTATCTCTCGCAGCAGGCTCGTCTCGCTCTTTGCCGGATTGAGATAAACGAGACTGTGATTCACGGGTTCAAGCTTCGGAAAATCGCCAATCGCAGTGCCGTTCGGGGCAACGATCGCGCCGCGGAAACCACGCACGTGCAGCTTTCGTTCGCCGGTGTTCAAGTCCCACATTGCGCCGCGCGACTTCGACGAAATTGCGAGCCACTGCAAGTTGTCGGAAACATTCGCGGCGTAAATGCGATTCATTGAACCGACCGGGATATCCAGGTCATCCAATTGCTCGAGACGGAGAGTTTTCGTTTCCTCATTGAACGAAGCGCTCGAGATCGCGATATTGCCTGACTTCAACTCTGAGATAAGCACATCATCCCAAAGAGCCGCCGTCTGTTTGTTAAAGCCGCCCACAAGCTCGCCTCTTTCCAGATCAAAGAACGCGATGTTGTCAGACCAGGACGACCTGACCACGGCGTAACGGGGATTCGCCGTAAGCTGCATGTCGTTGGCGGCGAGCTTGAATTTCGCGATTCTCTTACCCTGCGGGAACGAGAAAATACCGGATTCATCCGCGCTTGTAGGGCTTGTCGCGAGGATCCTGTCCGGAGCGAGAAAGATGTATGAACCTTTCGTCGCCTTCTTCAAGTCGCCGCTCGCGGAGATCGGTTTGCCGGTCGAAAGATCGAGTGCCAACGCATCGGTCTCACCGATCGCCCTCGAGTCAATGAAGATGCGGAAACGAAACTTGTTTGACCGACCGGCAAGGAGGTAATGCGAGTCGGGAGAAAACTGAAGATTGAAGAACGCGTTCTGATGTGAAGCATCGTCGTCGCCGGCTGTACGCACGATCCACAGCAGCAGCTCCAACGGATTCAGGGTGGCAAACTCTTTCTTCTGAAAGAGCCTTTTTCCTGTTTGCGTCTCGATTACGTTTAAACCCAAATTGTAATCAACGCATGCCAGGTATTTTCCGTCAGGTGAAAACTCCTGTTCCATGCAGTCGCGCCTGACAACGAGCTCGCGGATCTCGACCGGTTTCGCGTCTGCAATGCTCCACTTCTCAAACCGCAACGACTCGGTCCCAAACACCACGAACTTGCCGTCGGGAGTAAACGAAGCCGGACGGGCGTCGGTGATCGGTATTTGGAAAGCCACTTTCACGGGTTCGCGTTGGACCACCGTGACTGCGAAATCGTCCTGGGCCAAAAAGTATTTACCATCGGTGGCGAACGCCACGTGCCAGATGTCGCTGTTTAGTTGCGGCTTGAGTTCACGCTTCCAGAGCAGGCCCGGCAGTTGCTCGGCAACCTCATTCTGCCGGAATGACACGACCGCAGCCTGCCAGTTCAGATACTTGTCGGACGCATTTGAGGTGCGGTTTTCGCGGCAAGCTGGAGGAAGCAGTTCCGTAGCTTTGATCATCTCCTTTAGGCGTTTCTCAGTCGGAGTAGTGCTGCCGAAGATGTTCGTGAACCAGTTACCGGATTTCGCTTTCGCTTCGGTAAGCCGGGCGTAGAAGTCTGAGTAAGCGATTGGATCATAACCAGCAGCGACCATCGCAAATAGACCAATGCGATCCGCTTCGAGTTGCTGGGCCGATTCATGGCCTGAACCGCGCGACACACTCTTCGTTCGCTCTCGTTCGATGAGCAGGTTGAACTTGTCTGTGATGTCCTTGCGATCACCGAGCTGCGTGACATTGAGGATCTTTTTGAAAAGTTCCGACATGTCGCTGGCGGAGTGACGGACAGTCGCGTGGCCGAGTTCGTGCGCCATGACGCCAGCCAGTTCGTCTTCCGTTTTGGTGAACGCGATTAGTTTGCGGGAAATGAAGACGTACCCGCCCGGCGTGTTGAAGGCGTTAGCATCCGGGATGTCTATGATGAAGAACTGAAACTTCAATCCGGTCGGCGGCATGTGGCGGACGAGCCGTTCGCCGATCTCCCTCACGTATGCGAGTAGCTTTTCATCCTGGAGGTAGCGGTGTTCGCCGGCCATCCGTTGATGGTTCAACTCGCCAAGGATCATCTCCTGTTCGGGAGAAAAGATGTTGTAGTTCTGGGAGTTTGCAGTAATCGCCGGCGGTTTGCAGTCCTGAGCGGAGGCATTAATACAGCCGAGGCCTATGCAAACTAATAGAAAGAGGGGAAGGGTAGTTTTTATTGGCAAGGCGATTCTCCGTTTTCTGGGTTAATCCGTGTTTCTGTTGAGTGGGCGAGACAAGCAGAAACACGAACAACACGGATTCAAGACACGGATACTATTTCACTTTTCGTACTGCGGAGTAAAGAGCCAGGGCGGAGCCGCCCACAAATAATAGGGCGCCGGTGATGACGCGACCGTAGTTTGGCAGTTCGCGCACCTCAGATTCGGTAATGATTACGGCCGATTTCGGTTCGACGTAGAGCGCCCGGTAGGTGATCACGCCACCCGCCGTAGCTATCAGAATGCCGACGATCAACAGGACAGCCTTCATGGAGAGTAGTCCGTGGTCAGTAGTCAGTGGTCAGTAGGAAGTTGTCCGAACCACTGACTACGGACAACGGACCACTGACCACTGATAAAGCCCTCTTTATCGTCCTTTAAAACTGGGCTTTCGCTTCTCAAGGAACGCACTGACGCCTTCATTCTTGTCTTCTGTCGAGAAGCAGAGCGCAAACAGATCGACCTCGCGTCGCAACCCTTCATCGAGATTTGAACGCGACGCCAGCTTCACTGACTCCTTCGCGAGCTGCAACGCGACCGGACTCTTTTCCGCGATACGTTGCGCGATCTCCATCGTCTTCACTTGCAGTTGATCCGCGGGAACAACGTGATTGACCAACCCGATCGAGTACGCCGTTTTCGCGTCGATGATCTCGCCGGTGAGGATCATCTCCATTGCCTTACCTTCGCCGACAAGTCGTGTCAAACGTTGCGTGCCACCGCCGCCAGGGATAATTCCGAGATTGATCTCCGGTTGACCAAACGACGCCGTTTCACTCGCGATGCGAATATCGCACGCAAGCGCCAGTTCGCAACCACCGCCAAGACAGTAGCCGTTGATCATCGCGATAACAGGTTTCGGAAACGTATCGATCGCGGTGAACAACGAACGCATCATCATCACGTCGCGTTGCATCATCGAAGTGCGACCAGCAAACTCCGCAATGTCGGCGCCTGCGATAAACGCCTTGTCTCCGGCGCCGGTAAACACGACGACGCCAACTGAAGTATCACTTTGCAGTTCCTCGAGAAGTGCCGCGCCTTCTTCGCGAGTTTTGATATTTAGTGCGTTTCTTTTTTCCGGACGATTGATCGTAATGATAGCGACGCGCTCACGTTTTTCAAGCACGAGCGTCTCGTAGGTTTGCGACATTGAAAGCTCCCGGGTTTCAGAATCTGTGTTTAGAAAACACGGATTCTATCACTTGGAGGTGGTGTCGCGCTTCTTCACGTAGATGTCGCCGCGCCTGGTCATCTCCGCTTTTTCTGCAAGCGTGGCCAGTACTGATGCCAGAATTTCCTTGTTCTCGAGTTTGAAGCTCGTGACACCGGTGAGTTTAGTGTCAGGGTCGCTGTATTGGATCGTGAGGTAACGGACCTTTGTTTTTATGAACCGCGCGGGCAGGGTGAAGATCACGGGGACAGCGCTCGCGACGGTGGCAGCCGCAGGCCGGCGTTTTTGCGTGTCAGCAAAAGCCGAGGCGATGGCGTTGTATGGAATGTGAATCTCTTTCGGCGGCTTTTTATCTTTGAAAATCAATCGCTCATTCTCGTCGTCAAACGCGAGCGTGCCTTCCATCGTCTTGTTGTAACCAAAAACGCCGCCTTCGTATTTTGCTTTTACAGTTTTGGGTGCGGGCGGCGGTGCGGGAGCTTTCTGGTCGGGCTCGGGTTCCATCGAGCGCGGCCGCTGCGCAACAGCGCCGCTGAGCATCAATCCGACGAGCAATAGAGTTAAAACACTTCGCATGTAAGTCTCCTTTACAATCCCGCTTCCGCTGCCCAGGTTGGCACGCGATACAGAATCCACCAAAGTAAGAGTTGAAGGACTAAGACGACGATGCCGACGATCGTGCTTGCATAGCAGACGAAACGTCCTTCCTTCATCTGATCTGAACGATACGATTTGACGACGCCGACTGTGCCGACCACCACCGCACCGGGACAAAATAGAATTCCGAGGTACGGAACTAACGAGTACGTGGCAAATGCTCGTGCAGTGTCGGCTAAGGCCACAAATTATTTCGCGAACGGTTTCACGCGTTCGATTGATTCTTTGAAGTCCACGTCTGAAGGTGCGAGCGCAGCGCCGCGCTGATATGCGCCCAGCGCTTTTGCGTACTGCTTGCTAACTTCGTATGCGTAACCGAGTTCGCGATAGACGTTCGCGTCATCAGGCGCTTTCTTCGCCGCTGTTTCCAAAGCCGTGATCGCCTTCGGCAACGCGCCGGCGCGCGAATGCGCAACACCGAGAAGATAGAACGTGTGGCTGGGTGCGTCCGCCGAAGAACTAGCGCGTTCGAGCACTGTAGCCGCTCGGGCGAACTGTTTCGATCCAATCAACGCCTGACCGAACAGGGTCACTGCTTCGGCATCGGTTCGCAATTTGATCAGACCTTCACCGGCGCGCACAGCGTTCAGATAATCTGCCTCGGCTTTTGTCTGATCCGCGTTCATCGCTGCTCGACGAAGATACACGGACGTTAACAAGGTCCAGGCGCCAGTCATGCGTGCATCATTTACTGTTGCACGGTTCAGCAAAGCGATCGCGCCGTCGACATCATTCTTGGCGAGAGCAATCTGGGCCAGGTAAAAGAGCGATAACGAATCCTTCGCATTAAGCTTCACCACAGCGTTGAAGCTCTTCTCAGCTTCGGCGGTCTTGCCTGTTTTGTACTCGGCGATGCCTCGGTAATAAAGCATCATCACGTCGGGCTTGTCGGCATTGCGCGAAGTGGCCGCATTTAAATAAGGCAACGCCTGCTCGTATTTCTCGCCGAGCACGTAAGCCTGTCCGAGTGCGCTCTCCGTGTTTGGATCCTCCTGCTTGGAGCTACGCTGCAACGCAACGGCTTTCTCAAGATCCTTCGCGGCCTCGTCATACTGCTTTAAATTTAGTTCAGCGAAACCTGCGATCTTCCACGCTTCCGGATCGTTGGGATGCGAGACGGTAAGTTCCTTTGCTTCCTTCGCCGCGGCGGCAAATTGCTTTTGTTCGAGCAGGAGATAGGCGTGCTTCGTGTCGGCCGTTCCGACCGAGTTCACCACCGGTCGCACTGGCTGCACGTCCAGCAACGAGTCGTTCGAGCTCGGGCGGCGCGTGGACGGCGTCGGCTGCGGTTCAGGGCGCAGAAGCGGATCCGATTTCGGTTTCTCGGCACTGGCCGTACTTTTCGAAGTCTGCTTGGTCGCGCGTCTTGGCCGCGTCGATTGCGCCTGAATCGTAGACAGGGCAAGCAAAGACACCGCTCCAACGGTAAAAAGGCGTTGAATAAGGGTAGATCTCATCATAGTGGATCAGATTGTATTCGGGAGAGGATAGGTTTGAAAGCTCAGACCGTTTCCGTGACCTTCGGATGCGGCCTGAGCTTGCGGAGTTTGCTGTGAAAAGGTTCCCGCAGAGACGCCAAGGCGCAAAGGAAGAAGCACCGGGTCCCGATTGGAGGACTCGACCCCCTTAATCGTTCTTCCTTTGCGCCTTGGCGCCTTTGCGGGACAACTCCTGTGTTGGAAAGCGCTTAGAAGTTCAGCTTCAATCCAAACTGAAACTGCCGGGAGTCGAAAGCGGCCGTCGAACGGCTGAAGTACCGACCATTCTCGGCGCGCTGATTGAACAGCCGGACGTCATCGATAAAGGGCGACGCCGCAGCCTCGTTGAACCGATTGAACAGGTTGAACCCTTCCGCGATTAGTTCCAACCGCAGGTGCTCGCCCAGCGGGACGAGCTTCGCGATGCGCATATCAAGCGACACGAAACGATGCGTGATGCCGTAGTTGCGCGGCAAGCTTCCGCTTGAAAACTGTCCGCTCGTAATCAACGGCACGCACCCGGCAGTGCCCGGCACGCACAACGTTCCGTCAGACAACACAGACGGACGATCGGTTTGATTCGACTGGTCGTTGTTCGTGTCCTGGTTGCTCAGGATGTTGAACGGACGACCGGACGAGATCTCGAAGATCGGAGCGATCGTGAAGTTCGACAAGAAACGATTGAAGCCCGACCCTGTGACCCAACTATTCGGCGACGCGATCACCCCGCTGAACACGAAACGATGACGTTGATCGAACAGCGCATCCGCACGCTCCGCGCGGAAGTTGCGATTATCCTGCGGCAGCAACAACGTTTGGAGGTCGGATGAATCGTCGATCGAATGCGACCACGTGTACGAAGCCAGGAATTGGAAGTTGTTCGAGAAGCGTCTCCTCAAATCGACGTTCAGCGCGTTGTAGCTGGAATTGCCGTCCGAGGTTTGCGCATTGATCGAACCAAATGGCGAAACGACGCCCGGCGTTCGCAACGATCCCGCCAGGGCCCCATTCAAAACGGCGGGTGTTACAACGCCGCCGGAAAGCGCCTGGGCCAGGAAGTAGTTTGGCGCGCTCGGACGGAAGAAGTTCGCGATGCCAGGATTGACGATGCGGCTACCGAGGTTCGTCAGCGGCGCAGCGATCATACCCGGAATGATGAGTGCAAACGTTTGGCCCGCCGTTGGAAACGCGGGAGCGCCAGTCGGCGTGGCCATCGTGAAACAGAGCAGCGGCACACCGCCCGGACACGGAACGCCCGTTGTCGGGATCGAAAACGCCAACGCTTCGGTGGTGCTGGCCGGATTGCGGCCCGCAAAACGGAAAAAGTTTTGGATTTGCAGTTCCGTTCGCGGCGCATTGATGTCGAGGGGATGCGGCAAGTGACGCGCGTTGACGTGGATGTAGCTTCCGGAAAGCGTCATGTCTTTCGTCAATTCGCGCTCGATCGTGAAGTTACCTTGCAGCGCGTACGCATACTCGAAGTTCTTCTGCACGTGCAGCGTAAACGGCAGCACCGGACCAAATCCCGGGAATGTTTGATCGTTGAATCGCTGCCGGCCGAATTGATACTCAGCGCCGGCAGCGACGCCTGGCGTCACGACACCCGCCGGACAAATCGGCGTGATTGGTCCACCCGGAGGACACACTGTGCCCTGGAACACCTGCACCGCGTTGAGCAATGCCGTCTGCGCCGGACTGCCCGGAGTCAAAATGCCTTGTTGTTGTTGCACGGCGTCGGCGATGTCGGAGTTGAATGAGATCGCCAGCAGCGGGTGATCGTAGAAGAGTCCGTATGCGGCGCGAATTGCAGTTTTGCCGTCGCCCCACGGATCCCACGCGATTGCCAGGCGCGGTGCCCAGTTGTTCTTGTCACGCGGAAATCCTTGTTGCACGCCCATCGCATCCTGTGCGGCGAGCACGTCGGCGGCTGTCAGATTGATGCCCGAGAGTGGATCGCGCAGTGGCAGCGTCGGAATTTGTTCCGTAAGTTCGATGTCGTAACGGATGCCGTACTTGAGCGTCAGGTTACGACGAATGTTCCAGTCGTCCTGCGCAAAGAACGCCATCGGCTTGTTACTGATGCTGCTGACCGGATTGCCGAAACCCTGGATGAAGTTGGCTGGGAATCCGAGACCATATTGTTGCACTGGGGTGAAATCCGGAGCGCCGGCAAACGCCGGGTTCAGCGTAGTTGCCGCGAGGCCGCCGAAGTTGAACAGACCCGCAAAGTTCAGCTCGAAGATCGCTTCTGGGATACGAACGAATGCGACGTCGCCGCCGAACTTGAAGTTGTGATTCCCCGCAACGATGTTGATGTTGTCGGTGAACTCAAAACGCGTCTCCGTGCGAAGCACGGGCGAGAACAGTTCGCGGCCGATAAACGCAGTACCCGAGATATTGAAAGCAACCGCATCGCCCTGTTGCGATTTGAACGTTGCGCGACGCAGGCCGAAATTGAAGCGAGCTTCGTTAACAACCTTCGGTGAGAGAGTAGACGTCAGGGTCGCAACGAACGGAACATCCTTAAGCTTCTGAATACCAGTGCGTGAAAAGTCGTTCTGACCAAGTGATTGGTTCTGCGACTCGACCTGGATACCGCTGATCTCGCTCGGGTTGTATCCAAACCTCAAAGTGAGATGTTGACTCGGCGTAATCAAGTGGTCGAGGCGGAACGAGTTGAATGTCGTTCTGTCGGTAATCGGAAATACGCGTTGCAGGCCGTTGAGCGGACGGAACGCAATGAACTCACCGGCGGCGTTAGTTGTACCGCTTGGCACTGGCGCGCCGGAAAGAATGAAGCGTGGTCCAATTGCGCCGGGTAAGATAGGACTGATTGCCGGACACAAGCTGCCGTCGTTTGGTGACGTCAGGCTATTGACGCCCGTCAACGCGGTCGTGCCACCACTGGACGCAAAAAACGCATACGCGCGTGCGCCACAGACGGTTGTTGGAGTTCCCAAAGCCACGAGCCCGTTAATGAAAGCGGCCTGCTGCGGTGTGATGTTTGTAAAAGTGCGCGCGACGGGATTGAGTCCCGGAATCACGGGAATCGTCGCCGATCCGGTCAGCCCCTGCGAGACGTTGCTGGTGAAGAATCCAGACTCGTTACGTCGTCGTTGTTCAAACGCGAAGAAGAAAAACGTGTGTTCAGGATTGAACGGGCCGCCAAGCGTGAAGCCATACTGCGTTCGCGTAAACGGCGGATCTTCAATCGGCGCGAAAGCGTTACGCGCCTGGAAGCTGCGGTGACGCAGGAACCCAAACATATTGCCGTGAAACTCTCTCCCGCCGGATTTCGTGACGACGTTCACGATGCCGCCCGCTGAACGGCCAAACTCCGCCGCGAAGGAGTTGCTCACCACCTGAAACTCTTGCACCGCTTCCTGACTGACGGTTGATTTCGATGCGTTCACTGAGTTGTCAGTGTTATCAGCGCCATCGACCTGGACGAGGTTCGAACGTCCGCGCTGGCCACCGAAGTTCAAGCCGGTGGTTGGCGCTGGTCCGATCGGACGACCGGCATCGCGACCGACAGTCGACGACAGGGTTGAAAAATTGACGAAGTTGCGTTCGTTGATCGGGAGACTGTTGATCTGTTGCTGTTGGATGGTGGTGGCAATTGCCGTCTTTTGCTGCTCGACTATTTCCGAAGTCGCATCGGAGACAGTGACGACCTCGGAGATATCTCCGGGTGAGAGCGTGACGTTTAGTTCGGCGGCCTGCCCGACCGTGACGTTAACGGCCGGCGAAACCCATTTCTTGAAACTCGGCGCTTCGACCGTGATCTCATAGTCGCCGGGCGGCAAGTTGATGATGCGATAAGAGCCTTCCTCGTTGGTGGTTGCCGTACGAGTCAGGTTTGTGGCGGCATTACGCGCCGTAACGGTCGCGTTTGGAACTACGGCTTCTGTGGCGTCTCTTACCGTGCCCTGCAGATCGGCTGCGTTGGACTGCGCCTGGCCAAGAGCGACATTTGGGGCGACACTCGCGGCTGCCAGGGTGATCAGCAGCAGAGAAATGATGCGACATGATCTGACAAGCAGGGCCATAAAGGATACAAACATCGCCGTTCTCCTTAACTAGTTTCGCGACTCTGGTACTCGCGCAGTCACTAAAGACTTTGTTTACGTTTCGCTTTCCGTGGACGAGATTGCACGTCGGAGATCCGTCTCCGATTACTGCCAGCGCGTGGGAGTGAATCGTGCGCCGCTATCCATTGCGCTCCCTTGAGATTAGAAGCCGTGTAGAGAGACCAAACTTGCTCAGCCTTTTTACTCTAAAAGACTGTTGTGTGGCAAGAATTTATGTGATTTTGCGTGGGCGCGCGTGGCGCGGACGAGACGGTTCCGAAGGCGTTCACTGGCGCCGAAAATCGCAATGCCCAGTTCGGCGAGTCGAGGACTGAACGCGGCGCGCCTTAGTAATCCGCAAATTCGGAGACGACCGTCAAAAGCCTGGCGATAGGCGGCGGTGTAATCGGTCTCCAGGGAGGCCTCTGTTCCGTTTTGCCTGCGTAAGATCGCTTGCGCCACAAGTTCGCCGCTTTCAAAGGCCATCAACATTCCGCTGCCGGTAAAAGGATCAATAAAAGCCGCCGAATCACCGATCGCCAGTAAACCCGGCGCGGGACTCGGGCGCTGGCGGCCAAACCGCTCCCACGACGCGCTCAACCAGTCGGAACAAACCTCCGCATTTTCAAGCGTATAGCCTGCCCGCCGGTTCTTCATCACAAATTCACGCAGGACGACATTTGGGTCGGAATTACTGCGCTTTACACTTTCCGCCGTGATGATGAAACACAGGTTGCTGGTGCCCGCTTCGACGGTGCTCAATCCACCGTAACCGCCGGGGTAAAAGTAGATCTCGCACGCTCCAGCCGAGACTTTCGTTTGTTTCAGATGTGCTTTGAAAGCGACCAGACTCGGGCGTTTGCTGTTGCCGTTCAGTTGGCCGATCTTTCGCGACAAGATGCGGGCCCGACCGGTTGCATCGATCGTGATTGGCGCGCGAAAGTCGTGATGACCGCCATCGATCTTCAAGCGCACGCCCACGACTCGTTCACCTTCCAACACTGGTTCCGTAATGCTCGCGCCTTCATAAACTACGACGCCATTGTCTTGCGCGCACCGCAGCAGGACCTCGTCCATCACCGCGCGACTTAAACCCAACGCAGAGCGCCCACCACTAAACCATTTGCTCGGGATCGCAACGTGGTGTCCCTTGCTCGAGTAGAAAACAGTTTCATCAAGTAAAGCCGGACCGGAGGAGATCATCGCTGCGGCCACGCCAAGCTTTTCAAAATGTGCCTGGCACTCAGGGGAAATGAACTCACCACACAACTTCGCGCGCGGAAACTTCTTCTGCTCAATCAGTAACACGCGCACACCGCCGCGCGCGAGATGAATCGCGGCACTGGCGCCCGCTGGTCCACCTCCCGCGATGATCACGTCGTAGTTGTATTTATGTGGTTTGAGCATTCAAAACCAACCGATAAGGAAAGTGGCGACTTATACCAACATCGCGCAGCCCGGCGCGGTTCGCCAGTTCAAACAATTCATCCGCCTTGAAACTTCGCAGTATCGACAGTGCACCATCGTGACGAAGCAAACGATTCTTCAACACTAACTTTCCAATCGTCGTGTAAAGAAGATAAGCAATCGGGTGACGATGAAGATCGATCACGATGATTCGCCGGCGCGCCACTCGCTTCATCTCGCGAAGAATCTGAACTACCTGTTCCTCGACAAAATGATGCGTAAACAACGAACAGATCACGTAATCAAAATCCCTGTCCGCAAACGGCAACGACAATGCGTCACCTCGCACAGAAGTGATCTCGGGAAACTCACGCGACTCTTCGAGAATCGCCGCGGCGGAGCGTTCATTCAATTCAAGTCCGACGGCGCGAACTGTTCGACCCGTTTCTCTGGCCCAAGTCGCGGTGACGCGCAACAGTTCTCCGGATCCGGCACCGACATCAAGCACGGAGAAGTCTCTGAGTTGAGCTGAAGCGACCTCCCGGAAAAGCGTGCTCTTCAACGTGTGAGCATCACCCATCCAGCGATTAACTAATTGCAGTTCGCCGATGCAGTCTTCGTATTCGGCCGCCGTGTAGTTACCCGTGTCGATGTGTTCGAGTTTGTAACTTCGCCGTTTGAACCTGTCGAACATTAGCCACAAAAAGGCACAAAAGAACACAAGAATGCGTTAACCAAGCTTCGAGACCACGAGGGCACTGTTTTTTGATCCAAAACCGATGCAGTTACACAGTGCCACTCGCACATTAGCTTCGCGCGCTTCGTTGGGGACGTAATCGAGATCGCAATCCGGATCCGGGACGTCGAGATTGATTGTTGGAGGGATTCTGTTTGTGTGCATCGCGCAAAGCGCAGCGCTCAGACCCGCGGCGCCGCTTGCGCCCTGCGGATGACCGATCTGCGACTTCGTGGCCGACATCGGAATGCGCGCCGCATGTCCGTCAAACGCGAGCTTCAATGCGCTGGTCTCAATGCGATCGTTCAGCAGCGTCGACGTGCCGTGGAGATTCACGTAATCGATATCTTTTGGTTCACACCCGGCGTCCTCGAGTGCGAGTCGCATCGCACGCGCCGGCTCGTCTCCATCTTCCGCCAGCCGCACACGGTGATACGCGTCGCATGTAGCTCCGTAACCCGCGATTTCAGCGTAGATTTTTGCACCGCGATTCGTAGCGTGTCTAAGATCTTCGAGGACGTAAATCCACGCGCCCTCGCCTAATACTATTCCAGAGCGATTTCGCGAAAACGGTCGCGATGCTCGATGAGGTTCGTCGTTCCAGTCATTTGTCAGGACGGTCATTAGATTGAAGCCCGCGAGGATCCCTGGTGCGATCGGGGCATCAACACCGCCGGAAAGCATCACATCCTGCCGGCCCAGTGCGATGTGTTGTGCAGCGTAAGCGATCGCATCCGTGGAGCTTGTGCAACCCGTGGAGACAATGTGTGACAACCCACGCAGGCCAAACGCCATCGAGAGTTCGCTCGACAATCCTCCGTGAGTCGAGGCCGGAATCGTGTAAACACTCGCTTTGCTGGTTGGACCAACGTACCAGTATTCATACTGTTGTTCTGTGAAAGCGAGTCCGCCGCCACCGGTGCCAAGCTGGACGCCAATCGCACGACGCTCTTCGAGCGACAGATCGTTTGGAAATATGCGCGCGTCTTCGAGTGCTTCTCGCGCCGCAGCGAGGGCCAAAGGCACGGTGCGGGGCACGTGCTTTCGATCTTTTGGGTTGAGTTGCGCTTGCCAGTCGAAGGATGGAACTTCGGCGGCGATCTGGACAGGAAAACTTGAAGGATCAAAGGCCGCGATGCGACGAACTCCGCTGTCTCCAGCAAGAAGTCCTTTCCAAAACGCTTCGCGACCAATGCCCAAAGGAGTGACACACCCCATGCCGGTGATGACTACCCGGCGTGGACGCGTCAACGCTCTCAACATGAGGACGAAACCTGTGTTCTACCAATCAAGCTAAACTTTCTGCCCGCACTCATTGCAGAACTTAGCATCAGGGGGCAATTGCGATTGACAGTTAGCACACAGCGCTGATCCCTGCTTGGCTCCACATTCCACGCAGAACTTCGCGCCGGGTGAATTCTTCGCACCGCACTGCGGACAAGGAATTCCGGCCGCAGCCGCGGGTTGCGCAGCGCCACCACCGCTGCCACCTTCTTTCGATTGTCGAATCGCATCGGTCATCGCGCCGGCCATCGCATTTCCGACCGCGAAACCAGCGCCGAGTCCGGCTCCCGTACCCGCACCGCCCGAAGGATTCTGCGCCGCATCGCGCATAGCGTCGGCAGCCTGGAACTGCGTGTACCGACCCACGTCGCCAATCACACCCATCGAAGTGCGCTTGTCCATAGCCGCTTCCACTTCCTGCGGCAACGAGATGTTCTCAACAAGGAACTTCGTCAACTGCAAACCATAGGTCTGGAACTCTTCGTTCAACTTTTGACGGGTCAGTACAGATAGCTCGTCGTAGTTTGACGCGAGATCGAGAGCAGCGATCTTCGACTCGGCGAGAGCATCGCTAAAGCCGCTGACGAGCGTTCGCTTCAGTTGACCTTCAACATCTTCCGTTACGAAGTGCGCGTTCGTTCCGGCGATCTCCTTAATGAACGCCTGCGGGTCGCCGACGCGAATCGAGTAGATACCAAAAGCGCGCAGCCGGACCATACCGAAGTCCGTGTCGCGCATCATCACCGGATTGGGCGTGCCCCACTTCAGATCGGTGAACTGTTTCGTGTTGACGAAGTAAACCTCTGACTTGAACGGCGAGTTGAAACCGTACTTCCAGGCGCCCAGCTTCGAAAGGATTGGCGTGTTGCCACCGTCGATCGTGTAACGGCCCGGGGGAAACTGGTCCGCAATCTGGCCCTCATGAACAAAAATCGCGGCCTGCGATTCGCGCACGATTAGCTGCGCGCCGTTCTTGATTTCCTGATCTTTCACCGGAAATCGGTAAACGAGAGTGTTGTTGCTACTATCGAGCCACTCAATTACCTCGATGAACTGCGAACTCGGGCTTAGGCGGTCAAGTATTCCCATTTGAGCCTCATTTCCTAACAGAATCGAAACCAGCGAATTATACGATCAGACGGGGGATTTTGATGCACGCCGGAACCAATCGCGACGTTTGGCGATAACCAAAGCCGCAAAACCGCCGGCTATGTCAATCAAACTGTCGTAAATCGTGCCGGTGCGGGAGGGAACGAAGGACTGATGATACTCGTCGGCCAGGGCGTAAACAATTACGAGCGCCAGCGAAACCACAAACCACCGCCGGCTTAGCCACTCTCGCGACGAACCGCGAAATGCCCGCGCCGCGAGAATTCCGAGTAGAGCATACTCGGCGAGGTGCGCAATCTTTCGCGTGACGCCGTGGATCGCCACCAGCGTCTCCGGGGTAGTGTCCGGAAACAACCACAACACCAGTGGTCCGATTATTCGCGATGTGTTTCCGGCGGAGAAGTTGCCAGTGGAAGCGAACGAGATAAACGCCATCCAGGCGATGAGCGGGAGGTACCGGCTAATCGTTCCGGGAGAGACCTTATTTGTCATTGGTCATTTGACATTTCTCATTCTGGACCAGGGTCTGCTCCTGTTTCGTCTCACTGTTCGTTCTTGTCGAAACTCTAAGACTCTCCGAACACACGATATGACAAATGAGAAACGTTAAATGATCAATGACAAATTATTTGGGTGCTAGAGCGCAGCCGCTCCGGAAACGACTTCGATGATCTCATTGGTGATTGCGGCCTGACGAATGCGATTCATGTTCAACGTCAAAGTGTCGATCAGTTCGCTCGCATTCTTCGACGCGGAATCCATCGCGGTCATGCGCGCACCGTGTTCGGAGGCCACTGACTCGAGCAACGCTCGAAAGATCTGCGTCTCCACCAGTCGCGGCAACAGCCGTCCAAGCATTTCCTCGGGCGGTTGTTCGTAGATGTAGTCGACGAGCGTCACCGGTTGTTGAGATTTCGCTTCCGGCTCTTCTTCCTGTGCGCGCGCGACAGGCAGCAACTGTTCGAGCACGACGCGTTGCGACAGTACCGACTTGAATTCGTTGTAGATAAGAAAGACTTTGTCGATCCCGGTGTCGTCGGTGTAGAGCTTGATGATGTGGCGAGCGACTTCGAGCGCTTCCGAAAACTCGACGCGTCCTTTGCCGGTCACTCCGATAAACTCGCCGGCGAGCGTAGCGCGCCGATAGCGGAAGAAGTCACGGCCTTTACGCCCAATTGGGAGAAGCTCGATGGTCTTGTCAGGATTGTCTTTGATGAACGACTGTGCGGCCTTCGTGAGATTGGTGTTGAAGGCGCCGCACAGTCCTTTGTCGGCTGTGACGAGTACGAGCAGATAACGTTCGTCGCCGCGTCGATCGAGCAGCGGGTGATGGAAGTTCTCATCGGTCCGCTTCGCAAGCTCGCCGAGCACTTCCATCATCTTGTTAGCAAACGGGCGCGCGGTGACGACGCGATCCTGCGCGCGCTTAAGTTTCGCGGCAGACACCATCTTCATGGCTTTAGTGATCTGCTGCGTGTTCTTGACCGACTTGATGCGCCGGCGAATGTCCAGAAGATTCGGCATTGCTTAATCTGTCGCCGCGGCGGCCGTCGAAGCCTCCCTTGCCGGCGGCGGTGGAAAATCTTCGGTCCCGGAATCTTTCTGCCAGGTATCCTTGAAGTCTTCGAGGATCTGTTTGAGATCGCCCTTGATCTCATCCGTTAACGATTTCTTGTCGGCGATTGCAACTAGCAAGCCGGGGTGCGAGTTCTCAACAAACTTCAGAAGGCTCGTCTCAAACCGACGCACATCTTCGACCGCGACGTCATCGACGAAACCGTTGGTCGCGGCCCAGATCACGAGCACCTGTTTCTCGACGTCCACCGGTTGATACTGCGGTTGCTTCAGTATTTCCGTCAGCCGTTGTCCGCGCGCCAACTGCGCTTGCGTCGCGCGGTCAAGGTCGGAACCAAACTGCGCGAACGCTTGAAGCTCACGGAATTGGGCCAGGTCCAAACGCAACGTTCCCGCGACTTGTTTCATCGCCTTGATCTGTGCCGAACCGCCTACGCGCGAAACGCTGTTACCAACGTTGATCGCGGGGCGGAAACCGCTGTTGAAGAGGTCCGCCTCGAGAAAGATCTGACCGTCGGTGATCGAAATCACGTTCGTTGGAATGTAGGCGGAAATGTCGCCTGCCTGCGTTTCGATGATCGGCAAGCTTGTCAGTGAGCCGCCGCCCTTGAGGTCGGAAAGTTTCGCCGCTCGTTCGAGGAGACGCGAGTGCAGATAAAATACGTCGCCCGGGTAAGCCTCGCGGCCGGGTGGCCGCCGAAGCAACAGTGAAATCTCGCGATACGCGGCTGCCTGTTTTGAAAGGTCGTCGTAAATCGTTAATGCGTGCTTGCCGTTGTCGCGGAAATACTCGCCCATGGCGGCGCCGGAATAAGGAGCGAGAAACTGCATCGCGGCCGGATCCGATGCGGTCGCCTTGATCACGATGGTGTACTCCATCGCGCCGAAGTCCTGCAGCGTCTTCACAACCTGGGCCACAGTCGAGGCCTTCTGACCGATAGCGACGTAAATGCAGATTACGTCTTTCCCTTTTTGGTTGATGATCGTGTCAACAGCGACGGCGGTCTTGCCCGTTTGTCGATCGCCAATGATCAACTCGCGCTGACCGCGGCCGATCGGCACCATCGCGTCGATTGCTTTCAGACCGGTTTGCAGTGGCTCTTTCACCGGTTGCCGATCGACGACGCCCGGAGCGATGCGCTCAACAGGATAATAATGTTCGGTGACGATTGGACCAGCGTCGTCGATCGGGTTACCCAGCACGTCGACCACACGGCCGACCATCGCCTCGCCGACCGGCACCTCCATGATGCGTCCGGTGCGCTTAACCAGATCGCCTTCGCGGATCTTCTGGAACTCTCCGAACAGCACCGCGCCGACTTTGTCCTCTTCCAGGTTGAGCGCGAGACCACGAACGTCATGGGGAAAATCGAGCAGTTCCCCGGCCATGACTTTCTCCAAGCCGTGGAGCTCGGCGATCCCATCGCCGATCTTGATAACGGTTCCCACTTCGGTGACCGTGCCGTCGTTATCGAAGTTTTCGATCTGTTTACGAATAATCTCGTTGATTTCGCTAGCTCTTATCGGTTCCATGATTTCCTCTAAATTACTTACGCTTTAACCACCCGCGAGTTCCTCTGACAGGCGTTCCAGTCGGTTCTGGACTGAGCCGTCGAATATGGTTGAGCCGACGCGCGCAACCAAACCGCCGATGATTGTTTCGTCGGTGTTGAAGGTGACGCGCACGCTCCGGCCGGTCGCGGCGGCCAATGAATCGCGCAGTTGGTTCTTGAGATCTTCCGAGATTGGTTTCGCCGTCGTAACGCTCGCGGAAACTACGCCGCCGCGCTCGTCGAGCACATAAGCAAATCGTTCGCTTACGTCTCGCAACTGGGAGAGGCGTTGATTTCGCAGTAACACGCGGAGGAAGCTGGCCGTTGTCGGTCTCACGCGCGTGCGAGAAATCAGCTCCTCGAGAACCTTGCGCTTTTCGTCGTAACCAATGGTGGGATTCGCGAAGACTTCTTTCAGCTGCGGATTTGCCTCGATCATCGAGGCCCACTGATCGATCTCCTGTTGGACCTCGCGCTCCTCTTTTCTTTCAACGACTACGTCGGCAAGGGCTGACGCGTAACGACGCGCAACGGTCTGCAAACTCAAACTCGCGTCCTCCTCAATTCACCGATGCTTTCGCTGATCAGTAACACGTCGTCCTCGGGCTTCATTTGTGAACTTACTGTATTGCGTGCTACGTCGATGCTTCTTTTTGCGAAGAACTGCCGGAGTTGTTTGCGGGCGACTTTGTCTGCCGTTTCCATTTCTCTCCGTGCCTGGAGTTCCAACTTTTCAAGCTCGCGCTTGGTGGCCGCCGCGAGTCGCTCGCGTTCGGATTCGGCTTCCTGTTGCGAGTTTTTGTGAACCGACTGTATGTCTGCGTCGAGACGGTTTAATAAGGTGTCAGCCTCGGCGACCTGGGCCAGCGCCAGTTCGCGTCGTTGCTGCGCTTCTACCAACTCCTGCTTTATCGCGTCGCGTCGGACGGCGAGAGCTTCGCTGATCTTCCGCCGCAGGATGTAAATCATGACGCCGACGAAAACGAAGAGATTGAAAAACTTCCAGGCCTCAAGTCCCGGATAGTTCATCCACGCGGGTAATTCAACAGCAGCGAGTATGTAGTGCATATGTAATCGCTAAGAGCGCCGCCGCAAAATTTGCGAACTTATTAATACGCCCATCGAGTCTGCTTGCGTTTCAAGTTCGGAGCGGACCGTGTCCTGCTGTTTTTGGATCGATTCGATTTCCTTTTTAACCGACTGCGAAAGCTGTTCGCGATGCTGCCGCACCTTTTCGTCCTTTTGTTTCAGGCCGACCGCACGTTCCTTTTCCAATAAGCGATAGCCGTCCGCACGAGCTTCGCGTAACGCAGCCTGGTACTGCTTCATCTTATCTTCGGCTTCGGCGCTCAGCGTTTGCGCCTCGCTGAGACGACCGCCAATCTGCTTTTCGCGCTCGGCCAATATTTGATTGATGGGTTTAAGCAGGGTGCGATTCAGGACAAACACCATCACCGCTATGAATAGCAGGTGGAGCAGCAAAGTGCCGTCAGGAACCAACTGAATTGAGGCTTCTGCCAGGAACATCCGATTCCTCTACTCTGTGAGTTGATTATGCCCGCCGAAAAGCGGGCGAGTCTAACATGGTGACAATAGAGGGTCAACCGAGCGGCCTGCTGACAGCACGTCGATCATCGCTATTACTTCTTAATTGCGGTGATTGTACCTTGTACTATCCAACCTTGTACGGATTACACAGGCGCTGCGGTTATGAGGAGGTCGTAGATTCGATCCAGGTCCTGAGAGTTATAAAAACTGATTTCCACCTTTCCGCGCCCCTCACTTCCCATCTGTACTATCCGCACCTGCGTACCCAGCGCTCGCCGCAGTTTCGTTTCGGCCGCTCTGATGTTTGGGTCAACCGGTTGAGAGATTCGCGGAGGTCTTGCCGGCCTGTCGGCGGATGCCTTTTGGACCAGGATCTCCGTCGCCCTAACCGAGAGCCCGTCTTCAATAACTTGCCGCGCAAGTCGACGCTGAACATCTGCGTGCGACAAACCGACGATCGTGCGAGCGTGTCCGGTGCTCAGCCTGCCTTCAATAACGAGCTGTTGAAGGTCCGGCGGGAGCTTCAGTAGTCGGAGATAGTTCGTGATGTATGAGCGGTCCCGGCCTACTCGTGTGGCGAGGGCTTCCTGGGTAAGACCGACATTCTCGATTAGTCGCTTGTAGGCTTGAGCTTCTTCGATTGGGTTCAGGTCTTCGCGTTGGATGTTCTCAATGAGCGCGATCTCGAGTAGGTTCTCGTCGGCGACCTCTTTTACTAACACTGGGACGCGGGCGAGTCCGGCCAACTTCGCCGCGCGCCAGCGTCGCTCCCCGGCTATTAATTCGAACCCTTCATCTCGGCGCCGCACGAGTAGTGGTTGGACGATGCCGTGGGTTCGGATGGATTCCGCCAGACTTTCGAGCGCGGCTTCGTCGAAATTCGTTCTTGGCTGCATCGCTCCGGGAACGATGAGGTTCAAATCAACTTCTGACGGTTCGGCTCCGAGGTCAATCGTGCGATCAGAGGACAGCAGCGCCCCCAGACCCCGACCCAGCGCTTTTCGATTCATAGACAATCTCCCGGGCCAATCGCGAGTACGCTTCGGCCCCTTTCGAATTAGCGTCGTAACTGATTATTGGTTTGCCATGGCTGGGAGCTTCGGCCAGCCTTACGTTTCGTGGGATTACTGCCTGAAACACCTGTAGACCGTAGAAGTCTCGCAGGTCGGCGGCGACCGCGGCCGACAAGTTCGTGCGCTCATCGTACATCGTGAGCAGGAGGCCTTCGATCATCAAGCCGGGATTGTGTAGACGCCGGATCCGGGCGAGCGTGTCGAAGAGTTCGGTGACGCCTTCGAGCGCGTAGTACTCACACTGAATCGGGACAACCAGCGACTTTGCCGCAGTCAAGGCGTTGAGCGTCAGCAGGCCGAGCGACGGTGGGCAATCGATGATCAGGTAGTCGTAATTGGGTTCGACGGTGGCGAGGGCTCGTTTGAGTCGAAACTCTCGCTGTTCGACGTCGACTAATTCGATCTCCGCACCTGCGAGGTCTTTGTTGGAAGGGACGACGTCGAGCGAGGGAACGACGCTCGCCAAGGTGATGGAGGAGATCGGCTCGTCCAGGACCAGGGAATGATAGAGCCCGCGGCGGAAACTGCCGCGCTGTACGCCGGCGCCTGAAGTCGCATTACCTTGCGGGTCAGCGTCGACAAGCAGAACCCGGTTCCCCCAACTGGCGATGGTGGCAGCGAGATTTACTGCGGTTGTAGTCTTACCGACTCCGCCTTTTTGGTTCGCTACGGCTATTATTCTAGCCATCTATCCAGCGGGGGCACCTCTCGGAGTGTTTCACGTGTCCCGCACACACTAACACAAAACCCGTTACGGGAGATGTTTCACGTGTCCCGCCTACGCGCTTTTTTGTTGTGCCGAAAGGAAAACCAGCAGAGTTGAGAGCGCACCGGGCGTCAGACCAGGAAGGCGGCGTGCCTCGCCAAAGGTCTCGGGACGCGCTCGGTCGAGGCGCTCGACAATTTCATTCGACAGACCACTTATCTTCGCAAAAGCCATCTCGCGCGGAATTCTCAACGCGTCATGTTGATAGAGGCGAGTAATCGTCGCTTTTTGGGATTCCAGATATCCGGAGTAAAGGGAATCGGCCAGTACGGAATTCAGATCCGCTTCGGCAACCGGCTTAAATTCGCCTGGAAGGAGAGACGTGATCAGGTCGGCAGTCACCTTCGGTCGTTTCGCGAGTTGCGTCAGCGAAATCACGTCGCCGAGATCCGTCTCAAGAAGGGCGGAAACAGCGGCATGCGGTGCATCCGAGCGGCGTAGACGAGTGTTATCGAGGGCGGAACGCAACCGGGCGAGTCGCGCCTGCCGCGCATTAAATCGTTCCCATTCGGAGTCGCCAACGAGGCCTATCTCGCGTCCGTACTGCGCGAGCCGTTCATCCGCATTGTCATACCGCAGCGCCAGGCGATACTCAGCTCGCGACGTAAAGATGCGATAAGGTTCGTCCACGCCCTGCTTGATAAGATCCTCAATCAGCACGCCGGTATAGGACTCCTCGCGGCGCAATCGCAGCGGTGCGCGCTTTTGCGTGAAGAGCGCGGCGTTGATTCCGGCCACCAACCCCTGACACGCGGCTTCTTCATAGCCGGTCGTTCCATTAATCTGACCGGCGTGAAAGAGCCCGGCAATGCGCGAAGTTTGCAGGTCTGGCCCTAGTTCGCGCGGATCGACAAAGTCATACTCGATGGCATAACCAGGGCGGATAACTCGCGCCTCCTCCAGTCCCGGGATCATTCGCACCAGCTCCTGCTGCATCTCGGCGGGCAGGGAAGTCGAAAAGCCATTCAAATAGACTTCGTTCGTGTCGTGTCCTTCCGGCTCCAGGAAGAGCTGATGCCGCGACTTATCTGAAAACTTCACGACCTTATCTTCGATAGACGGACAGTAGCGCGGCCCAACACCACGAATCTTTCCCGAATAAAGCGGCGACTCCGCAATGTTTTCTCGAATCGTGTTGTGGACGCGCTCGGTCGTATATCCGATGTAGCACTTGATCTGTTCCTGTTCGATCTCGTCGGTTGAAAATGAAAACGGGACCGGCGTTCGATCTCCAGGTTGCGGTTCGAACGCGCTCCAGTCGATTGTGCGCCCATCTAGACGTGGCGGCGTCCCAGTCTTCAGCCTGCCAACCGGAAATCCGAGATTCTTCAACGCTTCAGCGAGTTCGATCGACGCCGGCTCCCCAGCGCGACCGCCACGATAGGTGCGCCTGCCCGTATGGATGAGCCCGTTCAGAAAAGTCCCGGTCGCAACGACGACCGCCGTGCGCCCCAAAACATCGGCCATCTTCAAGCGTCACACCTGCGATCCGGCCGTTGCGAATGACAAAATCGACGACCTTGCCTTGTCGCAAATGCAGATTCGGCGTCGCTTCGAGTGTGCGCCGCATCTCGGCGCGATAACGCATGCGATCCGCCTGTGCTCGAGGCGACTGCACGGCCGGTCCTCGCGATCGATTCAGCAACCGGAACTGAATGCCGGTGCGATCGATAACTCGACCCATGATGCCGCCGAGCGCATCGATTTCTCTCACGAGATGCCCTTTGGCGATACCACCGATCGCAGGATTGCATGACATCTGCCCAACGAGGTCGAGATTCAGCGTGATGAGCCCGGTCTCCGCCCCGAGCCGCGCCGCAGCGGAAGCGGCTTCGCAGCCGGCATGGCCAGCGCCTATCACAATCACACTGAACACTTCATCAAACGACATCGCTCGCATCCATCTCTACTTGCCAATACAAAACGTTGCGAAGATCTCCGACAGAATATCCTCCGTCGTCGTCTCGCCTGTGATCTGGCCCAGGTACTTCAACGCATTATGCAGCGGAACCAGCACGAGCTCTTCACTGTGCCGATCACGAAAGGCCGCCTGGGCCAACTCCAGTTCCTGCTTCGTCCGGCACAACAGATCGTAATGTCGCACATTCGTGATCAGCAGTCCCCGGTCCTCAACTCCGGCACTGTTCAAAGTCTCGAGCATCGCAGTCTCGCAATTCGTCGAGGCCTTCACCAGTCCGTGCTGACACATTAATAGTTCGCGCCTCTTCAAGACAACCGTTCGCGTCTCTGAACGATGGCAGATCACTCTTGTTCATTACGATGAGTCGACGGCTCTCGGCCGTTTGACTCAACAGATCGCGATCCGCTGGTCCAAGTTCATCGGCGCCATCAAGAACCACGAGCACAAGGTCAGCATCATTCAACGCGCGGTGCGTTCGCTCGATACCGAGCGTCTCGATTCCGTCAGTAGTCTGACGCACCCCCGCAGTATCAGTAAGGATGACAGGGATCCCACCCAGATCGATCGCTTCGGACAGCGTGTCGCGAGTGGTGCCCGGTATCTCCGTCACAATCGCCCGTTCATGCGCCACTAAACTATTGAATAGACTGGACTTACCGACATTCGGACATCCCGCGATCGTAACCCTCACCCCATCCTGAAGCAACCGACCCGCACTAAAACTCGCACTCAGTTTCTCAACTCCCGCGACCACCGAAGCAAGTGTCTCTTCGATCTCACTCACACGCGGCGCCGGAAGATCGTCTTCAACAAACTCCAGCGCTGACTCGAGTAACACGATCACTTCCACCAACTTCTCTTTGAACGGATTGAGCGTGTTCGACAACTCCCCCTTCATCTGTCGCGCCGCTTGTTTGACGGCCGCGTCGGTCTGCGCGGAGATCAGATCGCGAATCGCTTCCGCCTGGGCCAGGTTGATTTTTCCGTTCGACAACGCGCGCAAGGTGAACTCGCCTGGTCCAGCCAACACCGCACCCAGCTCGAGAATTCGATCCACGATCTGTCGAACAACTGCCGGCGAACCGTGACAACTGATCTCGACCACGTCTTCACCGGTCAACGAGTGTGGTGCAAGAAAGCAAGTGAGAATTACCTCATCGATAATCTGATCGTCTTTGGTGAGTTTGGTGAGCTTCGCCTTTCGCGGTTCAATATCGCCGAGTCCGGCCATCTGAGTCACGATATTCATCGCGAGTGGACCACTGAGACGAACCACAGCAAGAGCCCCGCGGCCTCGTGGAGTCGATAATGCGACGATCGTACTCATCGTTACATTGAAAGAAAACTTCCGGAGGGGACTTAAAAACTAGCTATGGCGGGCAGCGTTCTTTGGACTGATTCTCAACTTACGCTCGACGCCTTCACCGATCGACTCCGTGGAGAGATCGGGGCTATCGGCGAGCGTCAGATGGATGATCCGTCGTTCATTCGCGCTCATCGGTTCAAACGTGAACGCTACGCCGCTTTGTCGCACACGATTCGCGGCGAGATTGGCCATTGCCTGGAGTTCGGCTTCACGCGTCGCGCGAAATCCGTGTACGTCGCAAACCAACCGCTCTCCCGCAGCAAGGCTTCGACCGAATACTTGATTGATCAGGTGCTGCAGGGATTCGAGTAACTCGCCGGTCTGGGCCTGAAGCAGTTCCGCATCGTGTCCTTCAAGATCAAGGATCTCGCCGCTCACCGACTGCTTTACTTTTACTCGCAGTTGCAGACCGGTCAGGTCGAAAATGTTTTCGAGAAACTCTGATGCTTGTTGCGTGGCCTCACTCATATTTCACTCACTCACGAGAACAGACCTCACGGACCTGACGGCACCGGATCCCGTCGCTTCTTCTGTTTTTGCGATCCCTTGGCTGGTGGCTCCGGGACTTTGTCATCGTCCGACTTGGTCCAATGATTTATCAAGAACTGTTGACTGAAGCCGACAATATTACCAACCAACCAGTAAAGAACTAAGCCCGACGGCGCGCTCCACAAAATGTAAAGCATGAAGAGCGGCATGCCGATCGCCATCATTTTGCGCTGCAACGGATCAGCCGACGGCGCCGGCGTGATCAGTTGCAGTACCACCATCGTGCCCGTCATCAGGATCGGCAGGATGTGAATCAGATACGGCTCAGCGGCGGAGAGATCCGGAATCCACAGAAAACTCGCCTGGCGAAAGTCGAGCGAGATCGTAATCGCGCGATAGAGCGCAAACAGGAACGGCATCTGAATCAGCAGCGGTAAGCATCCTCCGAGCGGATTGCCTTCCTTCATTAACTTAAGCTGCTCCATTTGCAGCTCTTTCAAACGTGGATCATTCTGCTTGAGACCTTTGATCTTCTCTTGCAGCTCTTTCATCTTCGGCGCGAGCTTCGCGGCTTTCTTCATCGCCTTCGATGAGCGCCACTTCAGTGGAAAGAACAACGAGTAGATGACGATCGTGAACAGAATGATCGCGACGCCATAACTGCCGGTGAGTTGATTCAGGTATGTGATCGCCTGAAGAATGGGCACTGCCAACGGCCGCGAAAGCCACGAGGCAAAACCGTAATCGATCAAGCCGTCGAGATCGACAGGCCGGTTGACGACCTTACTAACGTGCTCACTCGATTCTTCGAGCAGATAGTGATCTTTTGGACCAGCGTAAACAATCGAGCGCGAACCATCAGAAGGAATCGGCACGAACGCCGAAATCAAAAACCTCTTCTCAGGCGCAGAACCGTCAAGCTTATGTTCGTAAGCGGTGGTCCGATACTCGAGACCTTCTGTCGTCTGCGGCGGAACGACAACCATTCCGAAATACGTGTCTGCAACGCCCGCCCAACCAGTTGGACCACCGAGTGACAAGCGATCCGGACTGCTGCTGTTGCCATTAATGGCCGAAGCAAGATGCCGCTCCACAGTATTGTTGACGAAGGCAACGCCTTCCGGCGCGACCGAATAAAACGTGTGATAACCGACTCCCTGGTCGCCGATGCTCGGGCCGACAGCTACTTTCACCTGCGGCATCACGGCGTTGCCACGCTTGATCGAAACGGACAGATCCGTTTCGTAGCGTTCGGCGTCGAAAGTCAGCGTCTTTCTAACCTGAACCTGATCGGGCTCGTCGAAGACAAACGTCAGCTCTTTCTTTTGATCATGCTCCAAATTGATCAGGACGTCGCCCTGCGGATTATCAACGCCTTCGACGCGATAAGTAGCCGAACGAAGCAGCTCGTCCAACGCGGCGTCGCCGGTCTGCAACTGAAGGGGCACCATTCGCGGTTGTCGGTTGAGCCCTTCCGAAGAGATTAGTTCCAGCGGAAACTTGTCGGATTTCTTTCCCTTAACCGAATAGATCTCGGCTCTTGCTATGTCGGTTCTTCGTGATAACCCAACTGACGGGTTCGGCCCCGAGCGTCTCAAACTTCGCTAGATAGTAGGGTGTCTCGATCGTGATCGTCCGCTTTGGCGCCGTAGTCAGGTTCGTAACCTGCACCGGCGTCGACGGTGTGGGATTCGCGTTAGCAGTTTGACCCGCCGGCGAAGCGTCGGCAGTTGCTGTCGGACTCGCCGAGGCTCCAGGTTGATTGTTCTGAGGAGGTTTTACCGGAGGAAAGAAATAGCTCCACGCAATAAGAATTGTCGAGGAGAGTATTAGTGCTAGTAGAACTCGTTTCTGATTCATTTAATGACGCGACTATTTGACCGGATCGTAACCGCCCGGATTGAATGGATGGCAACGGAGTAATCGACGTGCGGCCAATGCGGTTCCGCGCAACGCTCCGTAACGAGAAATGGCGTCAGCCGCATATTGCGAACAGGTGGGAACGAATCTGCACGAAGGAGGTAAGAGTGGTGAAATCGCCAACTTATAAAACTTGAGAAATGAGATCAGAATACTCTTCACGCCACTACCGCTTACCTTGAAACGTCGCGCGTTTCTAACCTACCTACCTTTTCAATGATTCCCGCTAACTCCTGCTCCGGCGCATGAACCTTTTGACTTAAAACAGCCGCCTTAGCATTCAAAACCCAGTCGTAGTTTCTCAAGAGCGCACCCAGCGCAGGTTCACTCGCTCGAAACGTTTCGCGAAGCAACCGCTTCGCCCGGTTCCGCTGTACCGCTTTTCCCAGAACCTTCTTTGAAGCCGTCACCCCGAGACGATGTTGCGATCCCTGATTTTCAATAACAAATACTGTGATGAATACGCCGTCGTAGCGTTTACCGTTCCTGTAGACGTGTTGGAATTCTCGGCTGTCTCGCAAATAATTACGCATGCCGAAAAGCGCAACGCCTTTCAGTAGTGCGAAGGTGTGAGTCGCTTTCTTCCTTTGGCGCGACGTCGCTGCAAGACCAGGCGCCCGTTCTTGGTCGCCATGCGCGCGCGGAAGCCGTGCGTTTTTGCGCGTCGACGGTTGTTAGGTTGAAAAGTGCGTTTCGACATGGTGATGAACTCTCCTCAAAACGAAAACGGCAAGACTAATCTGACGTTGCACTTATGTCAAGAAACCGGGCCCAATTTACCGCTGCTGGCGAGTGTTAATCGTTCCCGATCGGGCGGTCCCAGCCAGCCTTTCCACCCTGTTTTACGCAACGTTTAACCCAAGGCTGTTTTATTCGTCTGTGTCCCTTGATCGAACCGAAAGTTCTGTGTTAGTCTCCGCACGCCTTGAAAGACACCACCCTGTAAATAGTTGAAACTAAAAGACTTTAAAGCATTACTTTAACCGGAAGCAGTTTTTTCCACGGCCTGTGGAAATGGTTGTGGAAAACGTCCCGGCTCTGCTCATTTGGGCGCTGACAGGAAGGAACAGGGGGACGGAACAGTTAGAGTCCGTCGGAGTAGAACCGGCTTCGCACGGTACGGTTCTATTGCGTGGGCTTTACCCGAATTGAAGCCTTCCCCTCCACGGTTTTACTGATGAACACTTCTGTAGAAACTAACGTTTGGGGCCGCATAGTCCACTCCCTCAAAGGCCGGCTCAATCAACAGACTTTTGAGACTTGGTTCTCGCCAATCCAGCTTGAAAGCCTCGACAGTTCTCAGCACGTAATTAACCTGCGCGCGCCGAACCAGGTCGTTAAGGACTGGGTGGTCAGTCACTACGCGAGCGTTCTGGCGGACTCGTTGAAAGACTTGCAGCTTTCCGACTACTCTGTTGGCTGGGTGATAGGAAAAGCAAACGATTGGCGAACCGAATCACCGTCGTCTCCTGCGCCCTCGGATACTGATAACACTGCTTCTGTATCGACTGGCAGTGGAACTGCCGCGGCGGTAGCCGTCGCGCGAGACTCTGACGTCTCTGCGATTCAACACCCCGAACCATCGCTGAGCGCGAAATACACCTACGAAAGTTTTGTAGTTGGATCCTGCAACCAGTTTGCGCACGCTGCATCACTCGCTGTCGCAGAAGCTCCTGGAAGAACTTACAACCCGCTCTATTTGTACGGGGGTGTGGGTCTGGGCAAGACCCACCTGATGCACGCGTGTGGTCACGCGATCAAGTCTCGAAATCAACATCTCAAGCTCTGCTATATCTCGTCCGAGCGGTTCATGAACGACCTAATCAACGCTATCCGTTACGACAAAACGCAGAGTTTTCGTGAGAAGTATCGTTCGGTGGATGTGTTATTAATCGACGACGTTCAATTCATGGCGGGAAAAGAACGAACTCAGGAAGAGTTCTTTCACACCTTCAACGCTCTTTACGATCAGCAGAAACAGATCGTAATCAGTTCCGACTGTCCGCCTCGTGAGATACCCACACTCGAAGAGCGCTTACATTCTCGTTTCGAGTGGGGTTTGATCGCGGACATCGAGCCGCCTGATTTGGAAACTAAGATTGCGATCCTGAAACGCAAAGGCGATTTGATCGGTGTTGCTATTCCGGATGACGTTGCGATGTACATTGCAGGCCGGGTCAAGAGCAACGTGCGCGAACTTGAAGGGTCGCTGATCCGGTTGATTGCGATTTCGTCTTTAAGAGGCGAACCTATTTCAAAGAGCCTGGCCCAGGATGCAATTCGGAATATCGCGAAGGAAGAAGAGTCGAGCGCGGTCACCATACAACAGATTCAGAAGCTCGTGGCTTCAACTTACAAACTGACTCGCGAAGAATTGATCTCCAAAAACAATGCGCGGCACATTTCGCATCCTCGGCAGGTTGCGATGTACCTGTGCAAGCACTTGACCAAGCATAGTTATCCGGAGATCGGTCGTGCATTTGGCGGCAAACATCACACGACTGTGATTCATTCTGTTGAGAAGATTGAGTCGCTGGTAACGACAGATGAAACGCTGCAACGACTTATCACCGAACTATCCGAATCGTTGCAACCCTAGCGAAGTGAAAAGATTTTATTCACAATCCACAGAGGATGTTTTGTGGAAATATGTTAATGTTTGTGGCAATCCGATTTTTCCGAAGATCGACCAGACTTATCCACAGCTATTCACAGGCCCCTGTGGCCGGCTAAGTAATCTGGATTGTTGGGTTTAGGGTACTTATTCACAAATCCACAGGCCCTACTACTGCTACTAGATCTTCTTTTATATTTTTCTGGATAGTGGAAATAGAATCGTCAGCGTACGTTGTGGAAAGTTTGAAGGAGTAGATGGCAAATGCAATTTGTTGTTAGCAAACAGAACCTGCAAAAGGAACTCGGTTTCGTCCAGGGAGTCGTCGAGAAGAAGAACACGATTCCGGTTCTCTCAAACATACTTATCGAATCCGTCGGTGAATCAACGATCAGAATCACCGGCACCGATCTCGACGTTACGATTCGGTGCGACATGGACGCGGATGAGATCACAACGCCGGGATCGATGTGCGTGCAGGCACGCAAACTTTTTGAGATAGCGCGATTGTTGCCAGATGCTCCCGTAAGTTTCAAAAAAGAAGAGAACGACTGGGTAACGGTGAAATGTGATCGCGCGAGGTTCAAGATGGTTGGCGTTGCTCGCGATGCGTTTCCTGAAGTGCCGTCGTTCAAGTCAGCGCCGACAAAGCTTCCCGCCAGTGTGATCAAAACGTTCATCGATCGCACTATCTTCGCGATCACTCAGGAAGAATCACGTTACACGTTGTCAGGCGCAAAATTCATTCTGGATAACACCGGCGCGCGCATGGTTACCACTGACGGACACCGCCTTGCTTACGTCGAAAAGAAGAACATCACGAAGAACGGTTCCGACTCTATCGACACACTAATTCCTCGTAAAACTCTCGCTGAATTGACCAAGTTGACGACCGGTTTTGATGAAGAGATCAGCCTGGGTATGGATGAGAACCACATCTACTTCCAGATTGGACCACGGTTACTGATCTCTCGCATGCTCTACGGTCAGTTTCCGAACTACGAAATGGTCATGCCTAAGAACAACGACAAGTCGGTTGAATTCAACAGCAGCTTGTTAAATCACGCGATTCGACGCGTGGCGTTGATGGCCGACGAAAGATCGCACGCGATTCGTTTCCATCTCGAGCCGAATCAACTCGTGATCAGTTCACAAAACGCGGAAGAAGGCGAAGCTAACGAAACACTCCAAACCGACTACGACGGCGAAGCCACTGACATCGGCTTCAATGCTCAATATCTGCAAGAGTTTTTGAATGTGATTGGCGACGCGAAAGTCGCGTTTGAATTCAAAGACGGCAATTCGCAAGCGGAGTTAAAGCCATCGGAAAATGGTGATTACGAGTACAAGTACATCGTGATGCCAATGCGGATTTGACGATCTAAGCGGCACCTCAGCGGCATCACTCAAAATCCAGTTTCCGAACGGCGTTGCTCACTTCGCTTTTCCAACCTCTCTGTGTGGAAATAATTGTCAAACTCACAACAACCATTCGACATTCTCCTGTCCTGGCTCGATGCTGACCGCGACGCCGCGGGAATCAAGTATGAAAACATTCGTACTTCGCTGATCAGAATCTTCATATCCAACGGGTTTGACGACGCTGAAGATCTTGCTGACGTGACGATTAATAGAGTTACAGGGAAGATTCCGGAAATGATCGGTACCTACGTCGGAGAACCGGCCGCGTTTTTCTTCGCCGTAGCGCGCAATGTGGCTCACGAAGCCCGGCGGCGCAAAGAAATTGCGACTGACAAAATTCCGGAAATAATCGTTATAGCTGGTGATACGAGTGACACTTACGACTGCCTCGTCGAGTGTCTTGCAGTACTTTCTGGCGATAAAAGTGAATTGATTCTCGACTATTACCAATACGAGGGTAAGGACAAGATCACGCACCACCGGCTAATGGCGCGGAATCTCGGTCTCACCGATGGTGCTCTGCGCTCGCGCGCGCACCATATTCGAACAAGTTTGGAAAAATGCGTTGTGAAATGCGAGAAAAGTTTAAGTCGAAAACAAAAACCAACCTGGGGAGCATTATTGAAGAGACGGGAGCTTCCGACGGCAACCAGTAAGGAGCGCCGGCCATAATCGCAGAAGAACAACAAATTAGGACCTATTTGCTGCAAGGGCTTTCAGAAGCAGATGCAGAACAAGTCGAGATGCGTCTGTTGAGTGACCCGGGATTTGGCGAGGAATTCGACATGATGGTCGATACAATTGTCGATCAGTATCTCGATGATGAACTTTCACCAGAAGAGCGCGAGCGAGCTGAGCAGTATTTTTTTAAATCCGAAAGCCGGCGCGAGAAACTCAAATTCGCGGCCGCGCTCAAAAAGCGAAAAGCGGATTTGCGCAGGCGAACGACAGGGTGGACACCGTATTTGAAAGCGGCGGCGATCGCGTTTATCGCCGTAGGTATCGGTACCGTAGGGCTTAGGTCTTGTCTTTCGGGACCTTCTCTCGGCGAGGGATTGAACGCACTCAACAACGCGTATCGGCAGGAAAGACCACTCGACTCACGCATCTCCGGTTTCAACTATGCACCCGTAGCAGATCTAAGAAGCGGGGGCGTCCCGAAATTCGATTCGACGCAAAAAGAACTTGCGAGCACAATCATTCTCAGCAAAGATTCGACCGACGCAGGAGCCGATGTTCATCACGCAATCGGCCAGTATTTCCTTTCTGGGCGTAAATTCGATGAAGCCATCGAGCGTTTTCAAAAATCTCTAACACTGGATCCAAATAATGCTCGGACCCAAACAGATCTCGGGACGGCGTTCCTTGAGCGAGGCAAACTACGCCGCGAGCAAACAAATACCGGCGAAGAGAACGTCGACTTCGCTCAGAGCCTGGTCCATCTGAACAAGGCGCTGCAATTGGACAGCAGCAATCTGGAAGCGCTTTTTAACCGCGCCCTTTTATATGGGGAAATGGGTTTGTTTCCTCAGGCCGAAAGAGACTGGCGTCAGTATCTCGAAAAAGATTCCAATTCGAAGTGGGCCGACGAGGCGCGGGAAAAACTGAGGTCGATTGAGCAGCAGCGTGTGGGGTCGTCGTCAAATCCCGATCAACCGGTGCGAAACTTCCTCGACGCCATAAAGCACGACAAAGTACTTGCCTGGAACATCGTGCGTCAATATTACTTTTCGGACGGCAACACGATTACCAAGCAACTGCTGGATTCTTTCCTGGAGCTTGACGGCAAAGGCGATAGCGCGGCTGCTGAAAAACAAATGGAGGCGATGTCCTCCTTAAGTCAACTGGAGTTGCAAAACGCCGGCGACAACTACACTTCCGATCTGGCCAAGTTTTACAAACAATCAAATCCTCAACAACGCCGTAATGTTGCGCATGCGAGAGCACTCATGTCGCAAGCGTACGATCTTTTTTTACGTTCGCGTGTAGACGATGCCCTCAATTACTACTCACAAGCGGAACAGACGTTTCGGGAAAATGGAAACGAAGTCGAGGCGATGCTCGCTATGTACCGGATGGGCCATTGTTACTGGCTCAAACCCGATTTAAAAAAGGGTGAGGAAATATTCACGAAGCTTCGCGAATCCACCGAGCGCAAAAAATACAAGTGGCTCTTTAACCAAAGTCTCTATCGCACCGCGAGCATCCGACTCACGCTAAACGATCATACAGAGGCGATTGAGTATACCCGTCAAGCACTAAGAGGCTTTCAGGAAATGCGCGACCTCTTCGGGACGCTGGACGTCCTGAACGCGCTTGCAAATCAATATCGAACGCTGGGCAATAACAAACAGTCGTGGTCGTATCTACACGATGCTGTGGGGTTGAGTCGCGACAAGGTTGTCGATCCTGCACAGAAATGGGGCGTCAATACGACAATTGCGCTGAACCTCGCGGCCCTGGGTTTGCACGAGGCGGCGCTTGAATACCAGCAAGAGGCGCTGCGGTTGGCGCTCGATCTGAAGCCCGAGCGGCCACTGGTTATTTCGCGTTCATACGACTTCCTGGCCTTAACTCAGTCACGGTTGCAGAACCGTGAAGCCGCTTTAACAAACGTCGATCTAGCTTTTGAAAGCGGGAGGCGATTGGAAGACGAGGATAGCGGTCGAGAAATGATGGCCACCGCGCTGCTTCACCGCGGCGATATTCTTAGGGAGGCGCGTCAATTCGATGATGCGCTTGCTGCTTACGACCGCTCGATCGATTTATACGAAGAAATCAAGTATCCCTATTACACCTACCCTGCGCTCAGGGGTCGTCTTCAATCGTATTTGGCGAAGGGCGACGATGTTGCGACAGAGGCTGAGTTGGAGTCTGTCTTTAAGATTTTCGACAAGTACCGCGCCAGCCTAAAACGCGAAAGTCACCGAAACACATTCTTCAGTACTGAACAGCGCGTCTACGATCTCGCGATCGACTTTGCGTGGTCCAGGAAGCGCGATCCCAAACTGGCATTGCATTACTGCGAATTAAGCCGCGGGCGATCGTTGCTTGACGCTATGCAGAAGAATCTGGTCGACGAGCAAACCGATGACAATCTTGAAAATCTCTTAGACGCGACTGGCAAACCGCTTTCGGTGTCTGATATCAAACAAGAGACCCCCGATGATGCTCAGATCGTTCAGTACGCCGTTCTCGACGAGAAACTGCTGGTCTGGGTGGTCAACGGAAACAAGATCACGTCTCAGGAAAAGAAGATCAACTCTCGCGAACTCGCCGAGCAAGTGCAGCGGTTCGTCCGGACAGTCGGCACTTTACCCACGAATGATGAAGCACCCTTCACAGGCGACGCGAAGGAGTTGCACAAACTTCTGATTGCTCCCATCGAGTCGCTGTTGGATGAAAAGAAATTGGTCTGTATTGTTCCGGACAAAGTGCTTCATCATCTTCCATTCGTTGCGTTGATCTCTGAAGCTGATAACAGGTACCTGATTGAAAAGTTCCGGATTCAACTGGCGCCGAGCGCCAGCATTTTTCTACAGAGCGTGAACGAAAATAGTCAGGGGCTCGAAGAAAGCGAAGAGCGACTGCTTAGCGTGGGTAATCCAACTTTCGATCCGGCCGACTTTGAATCCCTTCAGCCGTTGCCCGCGGCGCGTCATGAGGCGCAGAGTATTGCTGAACTATATAAACCGAACGTGAGTCTGTTGCTGGATCGAAACGCCACGGAACAGGCCGTCAGAAGCGGCATGCAAACGGCAAATGTGGCCCATTTCGCCCTACATTACGTTGTCGATGAACGGGCCAGCCTGTACTCAAAGATGGTGTTGACCGCGCCGGGCCAAACCATGGATGAAGCGAACAACGGGCTGTTGCAGCTTCACGAAATCTACAAAATGGATTTGGCGCACATGCGTCTGGTGGTGCTTTCGGCTTGTCAGACGGCGATCGAGCAGCAATACAGCGGTGAGGGGGCAATTGGTGTTGCGCGGCCGTTCATTGCGCGTCGTGTTCCGTTGGTCGTCGCCACATTGTGGCCCGTCGATTCATCCGGCAGCGAGCGGCTCATGACAAGCTTTCATCGTTATCGAAAGCGCGAGAAGAAACTTCCGACGGTCGGAGCTCTTCAGCAAGCGCAGCTCGACATGCTGAGAGATAGCTACCAACGTCTGCGCCATCCTTACTACTGGGCGGCTTTTACGGTCATCGGTCGCTACGCAAAATTCTAAGACACAAAAAGCGGACCGGCTTCATATAGCTCAGAGGCCTTAACCCCAGACGTTAAAGGCCAGAAACCCATGGAGGAAGAGTATGCCATTCACAGAGAAAAAATTTGACGATCTCCCCCAAAACATGAAAGCCAACTGGGACCCTGACGTCCAGATTTTCTTTCATGGACAGTTGATCTTGCGTTCACCGGACGGGCAGGGCTGCGACGTGGCCGTCAACCCCATCGCAGCTGATCACGTGCTGTCGATCGAAGCTCGGATTAAGCCAGTTATGAGAGACCCAGCGGAAGTCCGTGAGGAAGACCAAGAGGAAGCCCAAAAGACCGATCTAGTCAGGATGCGATACTTGGGACCACTAAACTTCCGCGATTCAGAAGCCGTGTCGATTGAGGTCGATCCCGGACCGACCCCGGTTGTGCCGGCGGCGTTCAAACTAGTAGGAAACGCCCCGATCAACTACCAAGACGCTGCCAGTGCGCGGAAAGACGATTTCAGGTGGATCTTGAACGTGGAAGGTCCGCTATTTCATGAGCGGCCGTTGAATTTTCCGGGCTTCGCAAGTCAAAACGTTATTCGACTGCGACAAGGCGAATACTATTTCAAAACCGCGGCACACCCCAATGATCGGTTGCAGTATGTCCGAAGCGGCGGCGGCCAGCCGAACGTTACATTCGACACTATAGGTTCTGTCGCGAGTGCGAGTGTGTTTCTTAGTCAACACCAGGCGCTAATCATGAAATGGCGCGACGGCACGCGAGACGAGGATCGCGAGCTGGTGCTGGAAAAGTCAGACGATGTGCGTTACGAAATCTACATCGAAAACACCCCGCTTTTTCTTGATACGCCTGCTGAGACCGATCTCCCGCGGATGGACGAGTTCATCCATTACTACAAAATTCTTGATGTACCGGAAGCCGAACGGTTCTCAGTTGTCCCGAAGATGCGCGCCGGAACCGGTTTGGGTACGCCCGACGTACCTTGTCAGGTGCTCACGCAGGATGGGACACCAGGAGGCGGCTAAAGGGTGAAAGATCATGCCAATAGATCAATTCAAGTTTGCATATATCAGCGATGCTGAGTCGAAAGAAATCGCCACCAGGCAGGTACTATCTTTTCTTTCCGTCAACGAGGAAGAGCACAAGAAACGTGCGCCGAGTAAAAAGCTCTTCTCGCTGTCGAAGATCCCACCAGACGCAATCGCTGATGCGTGTCCGTTTTTCAAGTGGGAAAGCCGAGCGATCTACGACGTTGATGGCTTCCTGTTGTTCTGGGACCAATCGCTCAGACTTGATGACGCCAATAGTTTGACAGTTCGAACCGCCGGCAGCGACTTACTTCGCACTCCGGTATGGTCCGTCGCTGTGGGTCCAACTGACAATTTCGAGGATCTCATTACCGAGACACGTTCTGCTTTAAATGCCGACTTTCCAAACTTCAAACCTGTTCTGGAACACGGTGAGGAGACGCCGCGGCTGATCTGCTATGCCTACCCCAGGCTGGGCATCCTCGCTTCTTCGGCTGGTCAGCCCAGTAAGAGGTTCGTTGTCGATTTGTGGGAGCGAAAACCTATACCGGTGGAAAGAGAAGAGCATGAGGACGATGAACCACATGAGGAGTATGTGAACACGGTCTGGTCTCCGTATGATCTCGTGTCCAGGGCTACGGTTGATCGCTTCCGCGCGCGCTTTCGCCGCCAGAGAGGTTCGCTTAATGAAATGCCCGCGACTCCAGACCAGATCACTCCTGACGTTGCGAAGGCCAGAGATAAGGTATGCGAGTTCACAACAACTCCAGAGCTCACATTGATAGGTCAAAAGACTTCTTACTTTTGTGCTCCTGCTACGATGGCGATGATCTTATGCCGACTTGGCTTCACGGATGATCAGTTCGCGATTGCCCCCGTAATGAACACGGAAAACGATGGTACTGACCCCGACGATCAAGCGGAAGCGGTCGATAATTTGACAGGTTACCGGTTCGTTGGCTTACTGGATCCAACCACGTCTTTCTCTGAAGCAAAGGTTGAAATTCGAGCGCACAGGCCTTTCAAAATAGGAACCGCTGGCCATTCTCGCGCCTGTTGCGGTTTCATGGTCGAAAGGATCGATCCGGTCGCAAACACCACGAGAGACTGGTTGTACGTCTACGATCCGTGGCCGCGAAAGAAGGGCAAAATCTATTTTGAATCCTGGGAGGCTGGTTACCTGTACGACTTCATTTACATACTCCCCCCTACGTCGGGGTGAGTAGCTGACCGCGTAAGTTTCGCCGCGCATAGCACGTCGATTCCCTATGCTACTATCGCTGAATGCTGCTCGCTGAAATTGAAGCGACAAACTTCAGGAACCTGAGTGGGAAGATTGTTTGGGGGCCGAAGCTCAACATCATTTATGGAAACAACGGCCAGGGGAAGACGAATTGGCTCGAAGCAATCTATCTCCTGGCCCGCACAAAATCGTTTCGCACTCAACGACTCCAGGAAGCAATAAAGTTTGGCGAGCAGATCGCGGTTGTTAGAGGCAAGGTAACGAACGGACCAGATTTCGAAAGAGACTTACAAGTCAGCCTTCACGACAACTCGAAGACGATCTTCGTTAACACAAAACGCGAAACACTCACCCGCTACTTAACTCAGCTACAAGTCTTCTCATTCACTGCCAGCGATCTGGAAGTCGTGCGTGGCACTCCCGAAGCACGTCGTCGTTTTCTCGATCGCGGCGCCTCATCCATCAGACCCGCGTACCTGAAAACGATCGCCGATTACAACCGCGTCATTAAACAGAAAAACAAAGTGCTCCAGGCAGCGAACGAGAATGAGTTTTCGCTCGCGAAGACCGAAGATCTGATCGGCCCATGGAACGATCAATTAGCAAAACTCGGAGCGGAAATTCATCGTGAGCGGGAAGCGTATGTGGCTGGTTTGAACGGCGTCCTCGAGCGCCAACTTTTCGAACGACGAGACGTTACGACGCGCTATGTTTCATCACTGGCAGGCAAGGGAGATCTGTCGGATTACGAGTCGCTCTTGCGGGCGAGATTAGCGCTGAGACTGGTCGCCGAAGTGGCCGCCGGACGCGCCCTTATCGGGCCGCAGCGGGACGATTTGGAGATACATTTGGACGGCCGCGAAATCCGGGCCTTTGGCAGTTCCGGTCAGCAACGTAGTGCATTGTTAATATTAGACTTAGCGGCGATTTCGTTGTATAATTTGGCTGCGAATGACCACCCGGTTTTCATCATCGATGACGTCGATGCGGAACTGGACGAGAAAAGGATTACGCACCTTCTGGAATACCTTGAAAATCGCACACAGACCTTCATTACTACCTCAAAGCGGAATCACGTCGAAGGTTTCTTTTCAAGGGCGAATGTGTACGAGATTGCTGAGGGTAGAGTGCGGAGCAGTCAGGCGCGATCTGACTTAGCTTCGGCCGGTTCAACCCTTGTTTAGTTGTGTGTTAGCGCAGTTAGGAGAAATAGATTGTCAACAGTAGGACCAACAGAGCCATCAACCAAAAAAGGATCAGCTTACGACTCGTCCTCCATCACGATTCTCGAGGGCCGCGAGGCTGTCCGCAAACGGCCCGCGATGTACATCGGATCGACGGGCGAGATTGGCCTGCATCATATCGTCTACGAAGTGGTTGATAATTCCATCGACGAAGCTCTCGCCGGTTTTTGCGACACGGTCGAGGTCGCGATCCATCTCGACAACTCAGTGACCGTCATCGACAACGGTCGTGGTATTCCCGTCGACGAGATTAAAAAAGAGCGGCGCTCCGCAGCGGAGGTCGTGATGACCAAGCTTCACGCCGGTGGAAAGTTTGATTCAAACGCATACAAGGTCTCTGGAGGACTGCACGGCGTCGGCGTATCGTGCGTCAACTTTCTTTCCGAACATTTACATCTGGAGATCTGGCGCGACGGAAAGACTTACGAACAGGAATACAAGCGCGGCATTCCCGTCGCTGCGCTGAAACAGACTGGAAAGACGCGCAGACGAGGAACGAAAATTACGTTTCGTCCTGACTCGACGATCTTTACTGAAACGGCGTTTAGCTTCGACAAGCTCTCCGAGCGACTGCGCGAGAAGGCGTTTCTCAACAAAGGCATTCGCATCACGATCAAAGACGAACGCGAAGAGCCGGAGCGTTCGCACGAGTTCTATTACAAAGGTGGAATCGCGGAGTTCGTCAAGCACCTGAACAAGAACAAGACGACGCTGCACGACAAGCCGATTTATTTCGAGAAGGAGTCAGAGAGCCTTTCCATCGAAGTCGCCATTCAGTACAACGACGCCTACGACGAAAAGGTCTACTCATTCGCCAACAACATCAACACCGTCGACGGCGGCACACACTTGTCGGGATTCCGATCGTCGTTCACGAGGACCATCAATGCTTATGCGCAGTCGTCGGGTCTGGCGAAGAACTTCAAAAGTTCATTGACCGGCGACGATGTGCGCGAAGGCCTCGTCGCAGTGATCTCCGTAAAGCTGCCGCAGCCACAGTTCGAGGGACAGACAAAAGGAAAACTGAACTCCGACGTGAAGGGCGCGGTCGAATCGTTCCTGAATGACAAGCTTACCGAGTTCTTTGAACAGAATCCGCCTGTAGCGCGCAAGATCGTGGGCAAGGCACTCGACGCCGCGCGGGCCCGCGAAGCGGCTCGTAAAGCCCGGGAAATCGTCCGCAAGGGCGCATTGGGTGGCGGAATGCTGCCGGGCAAACTCGCTGACTGCCAGGAGCGCGATCCGGCGTTGTCCGAAATCTACATCGTCGAGGGCGATTCAGCCGGTGGCTCAGCCAAGCAAGGGCGCGACCGGAAGAACCAGGCTATTCTGCCGCTCAAAGGCAAGATTCTGAACGTCGAGAAGGCGCGGTTTGACAAGATGCTCGGTCACAGTGAGATCAAGTCGCTCATCACCGCACTCGGCACCGGAATCGGCAAAGACGATTTCGACATCAACAAGCTCCGTTATCACAAGATCATCCTGATGACCGACGCCGACGTCGACGGTTCTCACATCCGGACGCTGCTACTGACCTTCTTCTACCGGCAGATGCCGGAGTTGATCGAGCGGGCCCACGTCTACATTGCCCAACCGCCATTGTTCAAGGTAAAACGAGGCAAGAAGGAAGAATACATAAAAGACGAAGGCTCCATGTTTCGTTATCTGATGCGCCAGGCGACCAGCGATATGAGCGTGAAGTCTGCGGGTACCGGCCAGCCCATCGAGGGCCGTGAACTGGAGAAAGCATTAGAACGCACCGTCGATTTTAAAAATTACTTTGAGCGCGCCGCGCGCCGTCTTGCGGGCGACTCGACGCTGCTCAACGTCCTGCTCCAGGCGCTTGGCGGACGCAAAGGCGTGCTGCGGAAAGACGGACAAACTCTCCGCAACGTGTTCGAAGACGGCAATCTTATGGCCAAAGTTCAAACGGCCATGGAGAAAGCCAACTACACCACTGAATTGAATCCGGATGAGGAGCACGGTCTTTGGGAGATCGAGACAGTCGCCGCTTCAGGCTCCGACATTGTGATCGATTGGAATCTGGCGAGCTACGTCGAGTTTCAAAAAGCCGTCGAGCTGTTCATGACGCTCGAAGACACGCTCGCCGGTCCGTTCATCTCCGGTGAAAACGGCGGGAGCGAGGAAGTGCCGACCCGCGAAGCGCTACTCGATAAGGTGCTCGCGGCCGCAAAGAAGGATCTCTCGATTCAGCGTTACAAAGGTCTGGGGGAGATGAACCCGGAGCAACTCTGGGAAACCACGATGAATCCCGAGAAGCGCACCCTGCTCGAAGTCAGGATTGACGATGCGATCGAAACTGACGAGATCTTTACCGTGTTGATGGGCGACGCCGTCGAGCCGCGGCGCAAGTTCATCGAAGACAACGCGCTCGACGTGAGAAACCTGGATGTCTAAGTTTAGTCAGTGGTCAGTGGTCAGTGGTTCAGCTGCGCCGAGCAACAGACCACTGACCACTGAACCACTGACAACGGACCACTGACTACTCCCGATATCTTTCAACTTTAAACCGAGAGAGTTTGACCGGCGTTTCGGGTGAAATGCCGGCTTTTCTTTTGGCTATCTCTACCTGCTGCTGCGCCGTATCAACTCCGGGAATATCGGGCAGCAACAAACCGCGTCTCGTCTCGCTTTCATCCTCGACAATCACGCCGTAAACCGATGGATCTAATTCTTCCATTTCTGCGGGTTCAGCCGGGAGCAGCACGTCGACGCTATACATCAGATCGGCCAGTTCCGATTCGTTCACTGGATCGAATCGCGGATCGCTGGTCGCAGCGCTGATTGCGTTTGCGACGATCTCCTGGGCCAACGTGTCTTTCGCAGGCTCGATGGTTCCGATGCAACCGCGGAGTTCACCGTCGCGCATCTTCAAACACACAAAACATGGTGCGCGTGCGCCGAGCAGCCCTGCCGGCGAGATGAAGGGGTCGACCATTTCGCCGGTTTGATGTGAAAGTTTCCACCGCACGGCGAGCGAGTGCTGGTAGATCTTCAGGACGTGTCGCTCGTCAGGGATGCAGGGGCGCTGGTCAATTGCGCAACGAGATACCCGACGCCGAACGGCGCTTCGTAACTAATCACATCGCAACTCAAAGGCAGTTCCGCCGCTGCTCCGATCGCGACGAGCATCGATCGAAACCCGCACTCGCCCGCGAGTCGACGTAAATCGTGGTCTATCTCCACGATCCGATCCGGCGCATTTGCACGCAGCGCCGTCGATGACTTCCTCGTCGAAAAAATGGGCCGATGGGTTGAAGCCTGCCGGAGCTTCGGGTTTCAGACGATGACTCAAGTCGCCGCTGGCGATGAACGCGACACGTCTGCCCAGTTGCATCGACAGCTTTCGCGATGCACGCTCCGAAGCGCAGATGATCTCGGTTCGATAAGAAAACTATAACCAAGCGGAACGACGCGTCCGTGCCAACCGTTGCGCAGCAAAAAGTAAAGTGGCACCGCGGTGCCGTGATCGAGAAGATCGTCGACCAGCATCGACACGCGATAGTTTTCGCGACGCCGCGGAACGTGTGATTGCACCCAGCAGTTCGTCGTCGACAAGCGCGGAGAATTCAGTGCCTGGCGCATGAAAGTTTGAGAAGTCACCATAAACTTTCGGTCCTTCGTAAGCGACAAACGAATCGACTTCAAGAGGCGCGTGCGGCGAGATCAAAATGATCGACTCAGCGCGAGCAATCGATGATGCGCTGGGTGAGTTCGGCCATCGCGTCGATCGAAGCGCGCACGCCCTCGATGGACTCGCGCCCGACCTCAGGCACCATGATTGGCGGATGGGGTGCAATGCCGGAAAACACTAGAAAGCGTTGATTGGTCATTGCGCGGCTTTCGGACTTTGACGGGAACAGCTTATTCTATCGCCAACTGTGCTCTCAACGAAACACTTCGACGTATTAATCGTCGGCGCCGGCCCGGCAGGATCTTTTGCGGCGGAATTGCTGGCAAAAGGCGGCGTAAGAGTCGCGCTGTTTGACGGCCGTCCGGAAGGCACGCCAAAGGCCTGTGGCGGCGGCGTAACAGCAAAGGCGTTGAAAGCGTGGCCGCAATTACTCCATGCCGCGGGGCGCACGATCAACGATCTCGATCTCTACTCACCTTCAGGAAGAAAGCTTCATCTCGAGCTCGACGAACCTTTCGCGATCTATTCGCGCGTCGTGTTCGATTCGTACCTGCGCGACCGCGCTCGAAACGCAGGCGCCGAGATCGTTCCGGAAAAGATTTCCGCACGAAAGGCAAAGCGAACCAACGAAGGATGGCGAGTGAAAGACGACAGTGGTGCGGAGTGGAGCGGCTCAATGCTCGTAGGCGCTGACGGCGCGAACAGCGGGATCGGAAAGATGCTCGCTGGTCCATTGCCGGCGTCGGACATGGAAGTCGCGTTTGGTTATCGCGCGCCGCTGCCGGCGAGCGAAAATCGCGCCGACGGTCGTTGCGTTTCTCCCGCGTTGGGTTGGTTACGCATGGGCCTTTCCGCGTCCGGATCACATCTCGTTCGGCATCGCCACCACACAGGACGCGTTCGAACATCAACCACTCGATGATCTGCTCTGGCGCTTCATGGTCGGTTACTACCAGCAGTCCGAGGGGATGACGGTCAGATTTTGGGAGCTGAAAACGAAACTGCCGGATCGAAACGAGTGCGCGAACACTTGAACCATACCGCGGAACGTTACGCCGCACGCATTCCGGGCTTAGCAGCAAAAACTTGGGAAACCAGAAGAGTCTGCGGCGGCAACTGGGCGCTGCTTGGCGATGCCGCAGGTTTCGCCGATCCGGTGACCGGCGAAGGAATCTATTACGCGTTACGTTCAGCGGAGGTGTTCGCGGAAGCCTACCTGAGTGGCCAACCGCAGGCTTACGAAGCGCGCTGGCGTGAAGACTTCGGCGCTGACCTCAGCCGCGCTGCACAGATGCGTCGCCGATTCTATGGAAACTTCTGGGGTGCGCCGTTCACAGAACGTATGATTGAATTCGCCCGCGGCCATCGCGGCGTGAAGCGCGTATTGGGAGACCTGGTGGCTGGCGAACAAGGGTACGTCGATTTAAAGAAGAAACTTGTGAAGAGCGCGTTTCGACCCGTCTGAATCGATGATCAAAAAGTATCTCGCAATCTGTGTTTGTCTGTTTGCGGTCGCAGACGTGTTGGGCCAACTCGTTCCAAATCCGCAAAGCAACGGCGACCGGTGAAGCAGCCGCCTGAGGTTGTTGAGGCGTATCGGGTTTGTAATGAGTTTCAGCAGATGCTGGCAGAAAACTTCGATTTCGAGCGCGCATTTGAAGCCACGTTTACCAAAGATCCGGCGCGTCGACGTGAGGTTGCGATCGCGGAAGCCGAACATGGAGACGGCGATCTGTCGCAGGTGGACACGGACACTGTGGTTGGGATCTACAAGGGTGCGGCGCAGCTTCTTATTCTGATGATGCCATTGATGTTCGCGGATGGTGATGACGCCAAACCGGAATTGTTTCCGCCTCCGTTCGAAGCGATGTTCGAACGGAAGCCTCCGAACGATCCGCAACAGCTCCCAGCTTACGCCGATCGACTCAAACGCGACATACCGGTGTTTCGTGCCCACGTCGAAAAGGTAGCGGAGAAGAATTCTTCAGTAGCCAAGAACATCCAAGCGTACAGGGCGCATTTATTGACGCCCGTTAAGCCGCCGAATCGGGTCGTCAAACCTATGACGGGATACAGCAAAGGAAGAGTGTTGCGTCCGGCTGAGAAGTACTATCAGATTGATGATTGTGCCGTGATTCGCGAGGACGGCCAGATGCGGCTGATTGGCTACATCTTCTTAAAAATGCGCGGGTAGCATTTAGGGCGCGAGGCGCTTGATGGACCACGTCCCGTCAGACATCAGTTCGTAAAGTATTCGATCGTGCAGCCTTCCGACCCGGCTTTTCCAAAACTCAATCTTGTCAGGTCGCAAGCGATAGCCGCCCCAGTGTCCCGGACATTCAATTTCACGATCGCGATAGTAGTCTTCCAACTCCTGCACGCGTTGTTCGAGCACTTCACGTCCTGAAATCACGCTGCTCTGCGGCGACGCCCACGCGCCAATCTGACTCTCACGCGGTCGCGTCTGAAAGTACAACTCCGACTCTTCCGCCGACGTGCGCTCGACTTTCCCTTCGACGCGCACCTGACGATCCAGGAGATTCCAGTAAAACACGAGCGCCGCGTAAGGATTGCTGTCGAGTTGCGCGCGCCTTCGCGCTGTGATAGTTGGTGAAGAAAACGAATCCCTCGTCGTCGACTTGCTTCAACAACAACATGCGCGCGGATGGTCTACCTTCCGGTGTCGCCGTGGCTAGAGTCATCGCCTCGGCCAAGGGAATCTTTGCGGCAAGCGCCTCGTCAAACCAGAGTTGAAACTGCTTGATTGGATCGCGCTCGACGCGCTTTTCATCCAGTGTTTCTAAGGTGCTTGTATCTGTCGATCATCGCTTATGCTGCGGCGGCGTACGGCGCGAGTCGTTCGCGCAACTCGGCGGGAATCGGCACCGTCTCAAACGTGTCCTGGTTGACTGCGGCGAGAACGAAGTGCGCGGTTGCGATCAGTTCCTCTTCACCATTGCGTCGAACTTCAAAATCAAGCCGCATCGATTTCGTGCCGAAGCGGCCGACAAAAACACTCACTTCGAGCAAGTCGTCGAGTTGCGCGGCGCGTTTGAAATCGCATTCGAGATGCACGCGCGGCAGCCAGATCTTCAACTCGTCAAACATCACGCCGTATTGCAAGCCGACTTCCCGAAACAATTCGGTCTCGGCATATTCAAAGAAACGAATGTAAGCGCCGTAGAAAATGATGCGAGCTGCATCGACGTCGCCCCACCGCACACGCTCTTCGATCGTGAATTTCTTGTGGTCCGACATCGCGATCAAGCGAACACTCGGTCGAGAAATCTTATTAGCGCAAAGTTGAACTGTTCCGTTTGTTCAAGATTCGAAACGTGACCGGCGTTCTCAATCACCACCAAACGCGACGGTGCAATTTTCGACTGCATCTTCTCGCTATCCGCAAGAGGCGTGAGCGCGTCTTCACGTCCGACGAGGATCATTGTCGGGACGCGAATCGTCGAAATGAACTCACTCTGATCATCGCGTTCGGCCATGCCTAACAAAGCGGACGCAGCGCCTTGGGGCTTCGTCTTCAACATCATGTCGCGCACGCGCTTCACGACTTCGGGTCGCTTGCTCACTGTGTCCGGCGTCAACAACTTCGGCAACATCGCGTCGGCGATGCCCGCCATGCCTTCCGAAAGCGCCTTCTCCGCTTGTTGATGGCGCGTTTGTTTTCCTTCTTCGGTGTCTGCCTGCGCACGCGTGTCAGCAAGTACCAACGCCTTCACACGGGACGGAAACTGTTTGACGAAAGCCAAAGCCACGTAACCACCCATCGACAAGCCGCCAATCACGGCCTGCTCGATACCCAGTTGGTCCATGAGTTTAGCAACATCCTGGGCCATGCGGTTCATCGTAACCGGACCTTCAGAACTATCACTCTCGCCAAAGCCTCGCAGGTCGGGCGTAACGACACGAAACCGGCTAGTTAGCGCTTCTGTCTGTTCGGTCCAGAGTGAACGATTGAACGGATAGCCGTGAATCAGCACGACTGCGTGTCCGACGCCAACATCGTCGTAAGCCAATTGAATATCGTCGATACGTGTAGTTGTCATTAGTTTCAGAAATCTCTTCGCGCCGCGCGCGCGACTACGGAAATTAACTCAGTCAACTCGACGGGCTTCGCCAGGTAAATCTGAAAACCTGACGACAACGCCTTTTCGCGATCTTCGTCTTTCGCGTACGCCGTAATTGCGACAGCCGGAATGCTTTCGTTTTCGCCGGCTTCGAGTAAGCGAACCTTTTCAATCAGTCCGTAGCCATCCTCGTCCGGCATCGCAATGTCCGACACCAATACGTCGGGACGGCGCAGGCGGATCGCTTTAATCGCTTCACCAGCAGAAGATACAGCAGTCACCGTGGCCTGTCTTCTGGTGAGGGCAGTTGTCATGAGTTTGAGCGTGTCGGAGTCGTCGTCGACAAGCAAAACGTTGACGCCTGACAACAGTTGGGGTGCGATGCTCGCGGCGGCTGCGCCGCGTTCGCGAGTATCGGTAAACGGCACGCCTGCTTTAACGGCCGCGTCGATAATGGGCAGTTTGATGGTGAACGTTGCTCCGCGTCCTTCACCGGCACTCTCAGCTTTGATTGTACCGCCGTGTATCTCGATGAGATGCCGCGCGATTGCCAGTCCGAGACCCAAACCGCCGTGGTGTCGCGTCGTCGTGCTGTCAGCCTGTCGAAAACGATCGAAGACGTACGGCATGAACTCGCGACTGATCCCCTGCCCGGTATCGCTGACCGTGATCTCAACAGTCGATCCGGCTTGTGACAGCTTCACCGTCACGCGCCCGCCGTTATCCGTAAACTTCACCGCATTCGACAGCAAGTTCCAGATCACCTGCTGCAAACGATTAGCGTCGCCCGACACCATCGACGTCGTCGCATCGACGCGCGTGTCAATCGTGATCCCTTTCGCATCGGCCGTTGGACGAACGACATTGATCGCGTTCTTCACCACCGGAGCGAGCTGCAACGGATGCAGGTCGAAATAGAGATTTCCGGTGATGATGCGTGAGACGTCGAGTATGTCGTCGACGATCTGCGCCTGCGCCTTCGCGTTGCGACAAATCGTTTCGATTGCCTGTTTGCTTACTTCGTCGTCGACGGAACCATCTTCCAGTAACCTGGACCAACCGAGAATCGCAGTTAGCGGTGTGCGGAGCTCATGTGAAACCGTGGCGAGAAACTCGTCCTTCAAACGATTCGATTCCTCTGCCGCTTGTCGCGCCGTACGTTCAAGTTTTAACAGGCGAACATTCTCGATCGCGACGGCGGTAAGGTTCGCCGCCATGCTCATCGCAGTCACGTGTTCGGGTCGATAGACCCCCGACCGATAACTCTGCACTTCGATCGTGCCGATGATCCGACCCATTACCGCCATTGGTACGGCCATCGACGTCTCAGGCCGCAAGCCATTGTCTGGACCAACAACGACCGTTGGATGTCCCCGTTGTGCATCCATGTAGTTGTCGGTAATGACGACTTCACCGGTGCGCACGGCGCGACTGTTTGGTCCATGCGCGGTGACCGGCATCGGCGGCAACTCGGAAACGTCAACTTCGGCGCCATCGCCCCAGCCGTAACAGGCAGTGCGAACGTCACGCATGGCATCGTAAAGCGAGACGAAGAACCCATCGCACGGGACCGACACGTCGGTAAACTCACGCAGCGCGCGAAAGATTGCATTCAACTCACGCGCTGTGCCGAGGGCCTGGGCCAACAGCGAGATCCTCGCCAGCAGCCGTTCGTATTCGAGCAGCGCGCGTTGGTCCGCTTCTCGAACGGCGTTCTCGGCAGCCTCACGTTCCGCCAAAGACTTTCTAACTGTCGACTCCGACTCTTTAAGGTCCGCGGCCGCACGCTCCGCGCTCATTCGCGCGAGGACCTGCGCTCGACTCACCCCAAAAAACAAGAGGCTCAGAAACGTTCCGACGATGAGCGTGTATTTAACCAACGGTTGATTCGAAGCTACTTCAAACGAAGGCTTGGTTGCGTAGGCGATGGTCCACGGACGACCGGCTACATCTTCGGTGTCGGCAAACGTGAAGCGGGATTTGTGAGACGGGTCCGCGTCGCGTGAGTCGTACATCATGTGGTCAGGTTTTCGATCGGTTCCATCGTAAACCTGAAAGCTCACGTCGTAATATTTTTGCGCGATGATCGGCGCGAGGAAGTCATCCACCCGGAAAGGACTGTAAACAAACCCGAACAGCGCGTTCCGCAGCTCAGCTTTGTTTGGGATGGGTACGTCCCTTCGATAGACGGGGGCATAAATGAGGAAGCCGGCCTGCTCGTTTGTTGGATCGGTCTTTTCCTGGACCAGGATCACACGGCCCGACGCGGCCGGAGTTGCCGGTGTCGCGCGCCCTCTCCATTGCGTCACGGCGCACTGCCTCCGTGAACATGTCGTAGCCCATGGCCACTCTGTTTAGTGTGTTCTCAGGTTGCAGATAGACGATGACGTTATATTCGTCGCGCGGATCGTCGGGCCACACATGGAAATCCGGATAACCGGATGCCTTCATTGTCGCGATGATTTTTGGCAGTTCATCCGGAGAAAGCCGTCGAGAGAATCCGATACCAAGAATGCCGGGATAATTCTTGTGCAACTCGATCTGCTTGACGAACCGATCAAACTCGTCACGTGTGACCCTGTTGCTGGCTGCGAAGAGTCCTGTGCCCGCGCGCAGGAGTGCAACGGACGTTTGCACTCGCAGAGTGATGTTGTCCTGTATCTCCTGGACCGATTTTTGGAAGCGGCTCTGGTCCTGTTCGTACGTGATTTTGGAGAAGTAATAGTAAGCGAGAATAGTGAAGCAGAGGCCCAGCAGGAGAATCAGATAGGGCAAGAAGACACGACGCTGGCGTGATCGGTTCAAATCCGTGTTCCCTGGGTTAACTATCGTACGCGTCGGGTTCTGCGGCGAAGGAAATCTATCAATACGAATTGCGAAAGATTTGCTGGGTTCGCGAAGTAAGCCTTGCCATTCGTCATGGCGCTCATCTGTTTCACGAATTCGACCAGATAATAATCGCTGGCCAGCATGAAAGTGTTAATCATTATACCGGCTTTGCGGCAGGCCTGTACCTCTTTGAACGTCTCGGACATGACAAGCGGATCGCCGCCCATCGAGTTTTTGTAGAGGCGGCGAGTCGGGCGGGGACTGTTGTCCTGTTTTTGCGCGGATTTTGGCCCAAAACGCTCGAAATCCTCGCCGACAAAGCATGCGGTCGGTTTGCCATCAGTCACCATCACTATCTGCTTCATCTCTTTCCGTTGCGCCTGTAGCAGCCGGCGCGAGAGACGCAAACCTTCAGCAGTGTTGGTGTGGTACGGCCCGACGTGTGTCGTCGCGAGTTTGCCGAGCGGCAACTCTTCCGCACCGTCATGGAACAGCACGACCTTTAAAGAGTCGCCGGGATAATGTGTGCGAATCAGGTGCGACATCGCGAGCGCGACTTTCTTCGCCGGCGTGAACCGGTCCTCACCGTAGAGAATCATCGAGTGGGAACAGTCGAGCATCACGACCGTCGCGCACGATGATTGGTAGTCACATTGATGGACGTGCAGATCGCTGTACTCGAGATTGAGGGGAACTTGCAGACCTTCGCGTTGAATGGCGGAGAGCAACGTCGTGTTGACGTCGAGATTTATCGTGTCGCCAAACTCGTAAGGCTTGCTCGCGGCAGCAGCTTCGACGCCAGTGGAAAGATACGTCGTATCGTGACGTCCTGCGGCGCTCTTACCAAAACTGCCGAGCAGGTTTCTCAGTGTTTTGTAACCAAGAAAGTCGAGACCTTTTTCGGTGACTTCGAAATGGACGTTGCGCGGCAGAGGTTCTGAGACTTCGCCGTTGCCGCCGTTGCGCTGCTGCTGGTTTTGCGGTTGTTGCTCGCGAAGGGTTAAGTAGCCTTCTTCGACGAGACGTTCGATAAGTTGGTTCAGCAGTTCTTCGAGAAGCGATCCTTTGTACTTGCCTTCGTTCTCGGCGAGCATTTCCTGGATCTGTTGTTCGTCGACGAGCCCTTTTTCGAGTAGTGCCTGGAGCAGAGCGCTTCGCAGGGCGTCGAGTGACGTGTCAGTTGGGCGGCGTTCACGAGTCCAGTAGTAGTTATCGTCGTAGCCGGAATCGAGCAGGGCATCAGCCATGCTGTCCATCAACTCGCCGAGGTTAATCCCGAAGACGTCGAAACCCTTGAACTTGGAATAACGAGTGAATTTCATTGCTGGTCAGTTCAGTGGTCAGTGATCAGTGGTCAGTGGCTGGTTCAAACAACTGACAACTGACTACGGACAACTGACACTTAACTATACTTGCTCGTTTCCGTGAGGTCGTCGTAAATCATGCCGCGGCGATCTTTGCGTGCTTTGGTCACCGCGGTGTAACCGCCCTCTTCGTTGCGGCTGATCTTGTTTTGCGCGTAGAGACCTTCGAGCACCAGTTCACATGCAGCAACGAGGCGAGCGTTGTCTGTACGGTCGAATTCAAAAGGAATCAACGCCGCATCCAGCAGCTCAGGAACGGCTTCGAGCAGCGTGACGCACTCGACCGCGGCTGCCGTGTCGGCGAGCAGTAGCTTGTTTCCTTCATCAAACCACTGCACTGCGCGCGAGAAATCGATACCGACAAAGTAACCTTCGAAGATCTCACCAGCCGCGCGTTTGATCAGATCGCGTGCGATGCGATTCGCACCGACCTGTTCACCTTCGTACTCCAACTCCATTTTTCCGGTCATCGAAGGTATCGCGGCGTAAATGTCAGCGATGCGCGGAACGATCGGCTCCTCCCCCGTCAGCAACGACCGCCGTTCGGCGTTTGAAACAACCGACTCCATCACAGTGATCGGCAATCGCTGCGATACACCCGAATGCTTGTCGACGTGATTATCCTCGCGGGCTTCGAACGCCACCTGCTCGACGACTTCACGAATAAAGTCGGGCACGAGGATGCGGTTCTTGTCTTCGAAGCGATCGGTCCACGCCTCCTGGCGCGTGATCTCCACGGCCGACGGCAACTCTTTCGGATAGTGCGTCGTGATTTCCGAGCCAATGCGGTCCTTAAGCGGCGTAATGATCTTTCCTCGGGCCGTGTAGTCTTCCGGGTTCGCTGAAAACATCAGCATCACATCGAGCGGGAGACGCACCGGATAGCCCTTAATCTGCACGTCTCCTTCCTGCATGATGTTGAAAAGCGCGACCTGTATCTTCCCGGCGAGATCGGGCAACTCGTTGATTGCGAAGATCCCGCGATTCGCGCGCGGCAGCAGACCGTAATGAATCGTTAGCTCGTCACTCAGCAGGTGACCGCCTTTAGCGGCTTTGATTGGATCGACGTCGCCGATGATGTCGGCCACGGTAACGTCTGGCGTCGCGAGTTTCTCCACAAAACGTGCGTCACGATCGATCCACTCGATCGGTGTCAGGTCGCCTTGTTGGCCGAGGAGTCGTCTGCCGTACGCGGAGATGGGACGAAACGGATCGTCGTTTACTTCCGAACCGGCGATGATCGGGATTCGCTCGTCGAGTAGTTCCGTGATCTGGCGGATGATTCGGCTCTTTGCCTGCCCGCGGAGGCCGAGCAGGATGATGTTATGGCGCGACAGGATCGCGTTGACGAGTTGCGGAATAACCGTGTCGTCGTAGCCGACGATGCCCGGGAAGAGTTTTTGACCTGCCCGCAGTTTCCGAATCAGGTTCAGGCGCAGTTCGTCTTTGACCGAGAAGGTTTGATACCTGCTCGCAATGAGCTCGCGAAGATTTCTTGGGTAATCCATGTTGTATGGCGAAGATTCTACCTAACCTTACCGTCTTCGCGCAGCTTTTCGAGGTGTGCAAGGACAGCTCTTTCGGCCATTGCGTAAGCTTTGGGGGAAACATCCGTGTAAACCTTATTGACGATCTCCTTCGGATCTGTGATTCCGCTTAAGACGGCTTCGAGGATGTGCTGTTCTCGTTGTAAGCGGTGGGAAATGTATTGGTCGATCTTCTGATACGGCACAGCTACCGCCGGCCCGTGACCACCAAACAAAACCGATAGATTTGGTAACGCACGCATGCGCTGAAGTGAATTTAAATAGTCGCGCATCTTTCCGTCTGCCGGATCGATTAGCACCGAGCCGAAGCCGACGATGTTGTCGCCGGTGATCAGCACGCCACGATCCGCGTCGTGAAAACAAAGATGTCCGCGTGCGTGACCGGGCGTATGCATCGCGCGCAACACGAGCTGCGGTTCACCCTCGAGTTTGATGATCTCGTTGTCCTGGATAAAACGATCGACTTGAACGTCGCTGAGAAGCTTCGCGGTCTCTTCATGAGCAGCGACGGGAACATTGCCGCCGAGATGCGCCTTCAACGCGTTCACACCAGCGACGTGATCCGGATGATGATGCGTCAGGATGATCTCGCGCACCGTTCGTCCCGCGGCGATCATTTCGTCGACGCATTCCGCCAACGCCTGCTGTTCTTCTTCGTACGGCGAGCCAGGATCGAAGATCAACAACTCTTTTGACGTATGGACCAGGTAGCAGCAGGTGTGAGTCGCGGGCGGCCGCGTCGGCGTACGAACAGGAAAGCAAAGGTAGTTGGGGCGAAACGTGATCTGCCGCGCGACTTCACCGCGCGCATGACGCAGCGACAGAAAGCGTTCGACGAGATCAGGAGTCATGCCCGCACCGAGCATTCTCAGCGCATGAAGCGTCGGTGGCACCGCAACGACTTCATCTCGCAACCAACGCGCGTAAGCATCACGTGCAGGCAACCACTCACCACCGGCGAGCTCCCCGGCGATCACATGCGGCTCCTGTCTTAGCGGGCAGTTGACTAAGAAGAACCAGGTGTCAAACCGGCGAGCATTGAACGGCGGCGTAACCCAGCGGCCGACGTATGTGAAATCGTTCGCGTCAAGATACAGGTTGAAGTGGTCCAACAACGCGGACCACGACATGCGCCCTGATTCCAGATCGTCGAGCAGCGATACTCGTTGTCCCTTCGTTAGAGTTTCACCGCCACGCGCGGCAAGCACGCCGAGCTCTTCGAACAGTTCGCGCGCGGCGCCGCTGACCATCGCGGACGTCTCAGGGTTCGGCGCGTTTCGCACTTCAACCGTCGCATCGTCGCTGTCGATCTGTCCGCCGGGAAACGCATGAAAGCCGCCGAGAAACGCGAGCTTGTCGCTGCGTTTGACCCAAAACACTTCGGGATTGTTCGGATCGGTGTCTTGGCGGATGAGAATTACCGCGGCCGCGTCTTTCGGAGCGGTGGTCGTTGGTGATCGTTCCATTTACTTACTCACGACCACCGGAATCTTTCGCCATCACCTGGGCCCCACGGCACGCCGCGCATGTGGTAGCCGCCTTCTTCCCAGAAGCCCGCTTGATCGTGTTCGAGGAAGCGAACGCCTTTGACCCACTTCGCTGACTTCCACGCGTAAAGTTGTGGAACGATCAAGCGCACGGGACCGCCGTGTTCAGGTGGAATCGGCTGACCGTCGTGTGCCCACGCGAACAGCGAATCTTCTTTCAGGAAATACTCAATTGGCAGGTTGGTGGTCCAACCGTGGTCGTAGGCGAGAGCCAGAACGAACTTCGCTTCCGGCTTTACACCCGCGAGTCGTGCGATTTCGCGTGTCGAAACTCCGCTCCAGACGTTATCCAGCCTGGACCAGCGCGTGACGCAATGAAAGTCAGCGTAAACACGCACCGCCGGGAGTTGCATAAACTCGTCGAGCGACCACTTCAGCGAGTTCTCCACTGAACCTTCAACTTCAAATGACCACGTTGTCAGATCGATTTGCGGTGTGCCGTGCGCGTCGAGCACGGGCCACTTCTTCGTGCGCGACTGTCCCGGCGGGATACGCTTCTCGCGCCGTGTGTCAGGACTGATGATGACGTCCGGATCTTCGATCGCGTCCGCGGGCCTTGGATCCGTAGTTTGATACTTCGGATCATTAAATAAGCCGTCGAGAAAACTCATATATTGGTTCTTTGTGCTTAGTTTTTTGTACTTTGTTCGCTTGATAGCGGTTAACTTTAATCGCTCTTTCGGCTTGCGAACAAAGCACAAAGTACCAAGCACTAAGTTCTTCGTTTCGTTTGTTTCTCAGCCAGGGCGACTAGTTCGTCAGGCATCCACTTGCCAACACCTTTCGCTGTCGCGTCCTCAATGCCGACGTTTCTGTTGTGCCACTCGTCGCGGTCGCCTTCCGGTCCTCGCGCGCGCTCGTAGTTTTCCGTTTGTTCGAGGCTCAACAAAATCCCGCCCACGATCTCTTTCCAGTCGTTAAACTGGATCCCGCGACGCACGATCGGCAAACCCGCGGTCCAGTCTTCTTCCGGAGCGCGATCGTCCTGCTCCGGTATCGTCAGGGTATGCAACGACGGCATTGGACCACCGGAAAACTCTTTCACCAGTTGTTCACCCACTTGTTTGTACGACCAGTCGGAATGCTCCCGGCGCACAGCCTGGGCGCGACGAAAGATGTCTGACACGGAAGTTTGCTGACTCATCACTAACTACCTTTCTTCCACGCTACCAGCACAACGATCATCAACGTGATTGTAATCGCTGCCGACAATAGACAGAACTGGCAAAAGGCCCGGATGACGAAGGCCTGCAAATAGAACAGCCACAGGCTCACGAGAACCATGATCGCCACGAGCGGCCGCAACAGTAATCCGGCAATGCGATAACCAAAAGCCGCCAGTGTCGCCAAACTGAAAGCGCTGAAATAAGCGGCGGCGCCAACAGCCGCCAGGGGGATACCGGAAATCGCTGCGTACGAACTGGTGAGCACTTCCTCACAACCGGAAGTTACCGAGCACGGCACGCTCTGCCCGGCGAGATGCTGAACTGTGAGGTAAACAGCGTCGGTGAGACCCACGAGCGACAGAACCCCCGCTACGACGTAGATCCATTTTGTATTGGCTCTGAAATCGGTGTTCTCAACAGAAACCACGGATAATCCCGATCATTTTTGCGTACTCGCAGCGCGCAGTTCGTTATCAATCAAGACTCGCAGGGTGTCGGCGGGCAGCGACTGAAACGGCACTTCACGACCATTGAGAAAAACAGTCGGCGTGCTGTTCACACCCATGGACCGCGCGCGTTTACCGTCGAGAAAAATTCGCTGTTCAACCCGATCGCTGGTCACGTCGCGTTTGTATCGTTCGACATCGAGACCAATCTGCTTCGCATAACCTTCAAAGACAGGCCGCACGTCAAACTGCGTTTTCCACTGGTTCTGATTCTCGAAAATCAACGCGTGCATTTCCCAAAACTTACCCTGCAGGCCCGCAGCTTCAGCAGCCGACGCCGCAGGTATCGCGTGATCGTGATTCGCCAGCGGATACTCGCGGAAAGTGACATGCAACTTGTCACCAAACTCGTCTTTCATCTGCTTCAATATCGGATGAAACAACCCACACGGCGGGCACTCAAAATCGCCAAACTCCTCGATCTTCACCGGAGCATTCGCTGGTCCAAGCGTATGCGGCGGGTCTGCCCCTGGAACGCCAGTCTTGACCGGGCCCAAGGTCGACGACGGTTTTGGAGCGTTCGCGTTAGCCTGCGATTGATTTGTGTTTTCGTTCGACGCGGATTTTGTTTGCGTCATGTAAACGACGCTGCCAATGGCGCCGCCAAGCACGACGAGGATGATGATGAATGGTAGTAGTCGTTTCATGTGTTAAGCAGAGGGTCAAACTGCGGCTGCGAGAGTTGCCGCAAGAGACCGGAAGATATCGCGTCCATCGCTGGATCCGAGTAGATCTTCACAGGCGCGTTCCGGATGCGGCATCAAACCGAGCACGTTGCGTTCACGACTGCAGATGCCGGCAATACTCTCGCGTGAACCGTTCGGATTCGCCGCTTCGGTGATCGCCCCATTCGGGTCGCAGTAGCGAAACACGATGCGATGCTCCCGCTTGAGTTCGTCCAGCGTCTGATCGTCGCAAACGTAGTTGCCTTCCGCATGCGCGATCGGAATACGGAGCACCGAACCTGCGGAAATCTCATTTGTAAAAGGACTGTCGGACGTTTCGACGCGAACGTAAATGTGATCGCAGATAAAATGCAGGTCGCGATTGCGAATCAGCGCGCCCGGCAAAAGCCCCGCCTCGCAAAGAATCTGAAAACCGTTGCAGATCCCAAGCACGAACCGTCCGCTTTCAGCAAACTTCTTCACCGAATTCATCACAGGCGAAAAGCGCGCGAGTGCACCGGCACGAAGATAATCGCCGTAGGAAAACCCTCCGGGAATGATGACGGCGTCGTACGTGCTGAGATCCGTCTCGCGGTGCCAGATGAAATCGACCGGCTGTCCGACGTGCTTTGAGATCACGTGATATGCATCGTGATCGCAATTCGAACCGGGAAAAACAATAACGCCAAACTTCACGCTTCTATCTCCACGCGGTAGTCTTCGATGATCGGATTTGACAGCACTTCGCGAGCCATTTTTTCAACCGACTCGCGGGCCTGCTGGTTGTCGACTGCCGGATCGAGCGCAATCTCGAAGTATTTGCCCTGGCGAACGTCCGAAATCCCAGTAAATCCGAGCAGTTCGACCGAGTGTTGGATGGCTTTACCCTGCGGATCGAGCACGCCGGATTTCAGGTTTACATACACTTTTGCTTTCATGATTGGCCCGTTCGGAAATCAAACAAACATTGCTTAAAAAACAGTTGTTGGACTAATATCTCCCGCCTGTGGCTCGCCCAGCTTCCTTTAGGAGAAACTTATAATGCAAAACCCGCCGCCCGTCCAAACGAGCAGCCAGCCGCCCGCCGCGGTGGCCAAATCCAGCACCGGGCTCGACGAGAACGTTGCAGCACTGTTGTCCTACGTCATGACTTGGGTTACTGGACTGATCTTCTTCCTCATGGAGAAGGAGAGCCGGCTTGTGCGCTTTCATGCGATGCAGGCGATTCTGCTCGGCGGGGCCGCGATCGTTGTCGGCATCGCGCTCTGGGTTATTTGGGTCGTCCTACTCATCATCGTGACGCAAGTTTCTGACGTGCTGACGATGTTATTGAACCTCGTTTTCTTCCTGCTGATGATCGCGTTTTACGTGGGCCTGTTGATTGCGTGGATACTGTGCATGATAAAGGCTTATCAGAATCAGTATTTCAAGCTCCCGGTGTTTGGTAACTTCGCGGAGAAGTTTTCGGCCAAGTAAGGCCTATTTAAACACACGTTCAAAGATCAGATCGACGTTGCGCAGGTAGTGGTCTAACGAAAAGGTTCGATCGATCTCGTCAGCGGATAGCTGCGACTTGATGTCCTCATCAGTCTTGATGAGTGTCTGAAAGTCGCGATCCTCATCCCAAACTCTCATCGCATTTCGCTGCACCCAATCGTACGCCGTTTCGCGCGAGACGCCTTTGTTCGTAAGCGCGAGTAAAAGCTGGCCACTGAAGATCAAGCCTTTCGTTGCTTTGAGGTTTTCCAGCATGCGCTCCGGATAAACGACGAGTCCATCGATTAAGCCAATCGTTTTTTGCAGCATGTAATCCAGCGCGATGCTCGAATCAGGCAGAACGACACGTTCGGCTGACGAATGCGAGATGTCGCGTTCGTGCCAGAGCGCGACGTTTTCGAGTCCAACAATGCTGTTTGCGCGTACAACTCGCGCCATGCCGCAGATGCGTTCGGAAATGATCGGATTGCGTTTGTGAGGCATCGCGCTCGATCCTTTTTGGCCCTTTGTGAATTTTTCCTGCGCTTCACGCACTTCGGTGCGCTGCCAGTGACGAACTTCAGCGCCATTTTCTCGAGCGTTGAAGCAATGATCGCGAGCGTCGTCAGGTACTCGGCATAAACGTCTCGCTGAATCACCTGCGTCGATACGGGCGCTGCTTTCAAACCGAGTCTCACGCAAACTCTTTCTTCGACAGATGGATCGAGATGCGCAAACGCACCGACAGCGCCGCTGATCTTGCCGACCGCGACCGCGTCTTTCGCTCGCAACAGCCGTTCGCGATTGCGGCGCATTTCGTCGAACCAAAGCGCGAAGGTCAAGCCAAACGACGTCGGTTCGGCGTGAATGCCGTGCGTGCGCCCGACCTGCGGCGTGTTCTTGAACTCGAAGGCGCGCCGTCTCAGCGCCTCCATCAACTTGTCTACTTTCGGCAGCAGAATGTCTGCACGCATCGCGCAGCAGCAGAGCGTTAGCCGTGTCGACGACGTCAGACGAAGTCAAACCGTAATGGACAAATCGCGACGCTTCACCAATCGACTCGGCGAGATTGGTCGTAAACGCGATGACGTCGTGATTGGTCGTTTTCTCGATTTCGTTGATGCGTTCGACTGAAAACTTAGCGCGCGCTTTGATCTGTTCGAGCGCGTCGCGCGGGATGATACCGTCTGTCGGCGTGAACTTCGCAGACGGCGATTTCAACGTCGAGCCATTTCTGAAACTTGTTTTGCTCGGACCAAAGGGCGCCCATTTCGGGCAGTGTGTAGCGATCTATCATTTTAGATTCGTGGAATTCACCAGGTAGCGCGCGAGCCGCCACTGGCCATTCTCTTCGGTCAGTGTAAATGTCTCCATTCCCGACCCGCGTTCAAATCGTGTTTCATAACGCAGTATATAAACATGTCCCTTCAACGGCCCGCCGGAGTTCTGTTGTTCAGTTGCTGAGTGAAGCGAACGGGTTTCGACTTTGCCGAGTTTCGATCGCAAAGTCTTGAAAACTTCGTTTGACTGGTCGAGCGTGGCGTCTCGTTTCCACAGATCTGCTGAATCCGAATAGATCTGATCGTAGCGCTCCTGATCGATGTTGCTGCCGATGTTTGTGACCACATCCTCGACCTCGGCCGGCACTCGTTTCCCTTGATTCGCGATGCCGCAGGCGCATGTTATACCCGCAAGCAGCAAACAAATCAGTGGGATCCGCCTGCTCATACTTCGATCCAGGGGGTGGGTTCTTTGGGATAGGAAAGACTGATTTCAGTCGAGCCGCAACTGTAAAAAAGCGGCGCCTTTTCCTGTAGCGCGACTTCGGCGTTGATTTTCGCCAGGTACGGGTTGTTTGCGCGCTGTGAAAGATGGGCCAAAACGATGTGCTTCGCGCACCCGTCAAAACCGTGCTTGATCCAATCGGCCAGGTCTTCGTTCGACAGGTGACCAAGACGCGAAAGGATGCGCTGCTTCAGATCCCACGGATACGCGTCGCACGCCTTCAGCATGTCTCTGCTGTGATTCGACTCGATCACGATCGCGGCGCAGCCACGCAGACGTTCACTTACGAGCGTCGTGATATGACCGAAGTCCATCACAGTCGCAATTTTCACACCGTGATGCGTCGCCGTGAAACCGAAATTGTCGACGGCGTCGTGCGGGATGGTAAACGGATGGAAATCGATCTCGCCGATGCGAAAGTCTTTGCTCGACTCGATCTGCTCGACGCGATGGCGCAACGCGTCCGCGCGGCGTCGCGGTTCGTCATTCGTGACGTTAAGGCGTTCGCTGACGTAAGCGTCCAATGTTTGAGCGGAAATGTAGACGGGACAATCAACCGAACCTAACAACACGCGAAGACCGCCTGCGTGATCGCCGTGTTCGTGAGTGACAAGCACTCCATCGAGCCGTTGCACGTCCTCTCCGACCATCGCCAGGCGGCGCATGATCTCCTTCGCGCTCAGGCCTGCGTCGACCAGCACGCGAGTATTGCCTGCAACGATCAAAACTGCGTTACCAGTTGATCCGCTGCCGAGAACGGTAAGCTTCATAGCTAGCCACAAAAAGGCACAAAAGGCACAAAAGGAAAAAGCGAATCACAACTATAACAAAGCTTTCCTATCTTTTGTGCCTTTTGTGCCTTTTTGTGGCTAGGTTCAAATGGCGAGACGTGAGCGATCGACTTTGAACCCGTTAAGGTTACCGAGCGCGCCGAGCGCGACTGTTTCGGAGTTGAAGTAAGTGCGCGCGATCTCCTGCAGTTGATCGAGCGTGATGTTGCGGACCTTTTCGATCACTTCGTCAGGCGAGATGCGACGTCCGTGAATGATCTCCTGTCGCGCCAACGTGCTGGCCCGTGCACTTGACGATTCGAGTCCCAACAGAATCGACGAGATCGCCTGGTCCTTCGCGATGCGAAGCTCTTCCTGAGAAACCGGTTCACGAACAACCTTGCGCAACTCTTTCAACGAGAGATCCAACACTTCATCGAGCTGCTCTGGCGACGTGCCCGCGTAAATATTAAAAACACCAACGTCGGAAAACGCGCTGCCCCCGGCGCCGACTGAATACGCAAGGCCCCGTTCCTCTCGAACTTCCTGCCACAGACGACTCGACGTCCCGCCGCCGATGACCGACGCCAGCAAACTCGCGGCATAACGATCTTCGTTGAGCGCGTCCGGCCAGGGGGTAGCGATCACTAAATGCGCTTGTTCGAGCTCGCCCTTTTGTTCGATCAGAATCGGCGCGGCGGGACGCGGACGCGAGCCGTCGATCGGATAAGGCCGAACACCGGCGCCACTCTCGCAGCCGTCAAACGCTACGCCGACGAGCTCAACCAAACGAGCATGGTTAACGTTACCGGCCGCGGCGACGACCAAATTGTTGTACGAAAACTCGCGCGCGTGAAATGCGAGGGTCAGTTTGTGATCGAACGTCGGCACCGTCTCTTTTGTGCCTTCGATCGGGCGTCCCAGCGGCTGATTCGGGAAATAGGCAGCGTTGAAGAGTTCGCCCAAAAGCTCGTCGGGCGTGTCTTCCACCATTTTCATCTCTTCGAGAATGACTTTTTGCTCACGATCAAGGTCTTCCTGCTCAAAACGCGGGTGGGCGACAAGGTCCGCCAGCAAATCTATGGCTTGCGGCAGGGCGACGTCCGCAACCTTCGTGGTGAAACCCGTCATCTCATGAGTTGTATAGGCGTCAAGGTGTCCCCCCAACTGGTCCGTTTCGACCGCGATATCGCGAGCCGTGCGTCGCCGGGTGCCTTTAAACACAGCGTGTTCGATAAAGTGACAGATCCCGTTGAGTTCCGCCGTTTCGTGGCGGGAACCGCGGCGAACCCAGATCCCGGCCGTCACAGATCGCAGCCCGGGCATGTGTTCACTTAGGACAACGATCCCGTTCGGGAGTTTGGTTGATTGCACTTCGTCGATCATCTGTTGGAAATCAAACAGGGCGTTAAGAGCTCCGTGGTGAATGGGGTGAGGAATCCTAGCACGACCGGGGCGGAAGCGGTAGCGAGCGAGGGGTAGCGTCAAAAATCAAATAAAAACGCGGCAAAACGCCCATATTTACCTCATCTGTTACTTGACAGTACTCTGGCGGTGAACGACAATATTTCGCCTGTTGTGCTCCCCATTCGCTTCCCAGGGACTCTGGTCGTCGCGGAGGTCTTAAACTCATGAAAAGAGCGTTGAGTCTTGGCTTGTCCTGGCTCGCACTGGTGTCGATAACCGCCAGTCTTTCCCAGGCTGCCCCGCCGAGCAAATCACTCGCAACCATCACCGGCACCGTCAAAGACAACAAAGGAAATCCGCTCGCTGGAGCACTGGTGTCGCTGTTGCGCGAGGGCGCGAAGCAGGTCAAGGAAGCTCGCACCGACGACAAGGGAAACTTCATTGCCAGGGTCCTGCCGGGACGTTACGGAATCAGAGCGATCGCGACCGGGTTCAGCGAAGTCGTCTTCTCGTCAGTTGAAGTGAAGGCCTCTCAGGAACTGGTTTACAAGTTCAATCTCGAGCCTGTTGGTTATGGCAAGACCTTGCCCGAACGACGTCCGGATAAGGATGACGTCAAGTGGGTGTTGCGTTCAGGTCATGGCAGACGATCGATCTTCAATATCGACGATGTAGAGGATCCGACCATCATTGCCATCAATCAGGCAGAGGCCGCTGCCCAAACCCGTGACGAGTCGACGATGGAAAGCGCGCCGACGGGTCCTGTTGACTCCACAACGCAGGATTCAAAAATCAGACCTCGCGGCGTTGTCGAAACTTACTTCGCCAGTAATGCCTACGGCGCGTCGTACCACGGACTCAACTTCGCATTAGCCACTCCTGTTTCAGAAAACGTCGAACTAATCTTCTCCGGTCAAACCGGACTCGGCGATGCTCCGGAACGCGCTGAAGCGACCACACGCATTCGCATCAACGAACGCCATCGCGTGGGCGTGACCGCTTCAGGCTTGCGTTTTGAAGCGCCTGTTTGGACCAGCCGCATCAACGACGCGCTGCGTGGTCAGGTTTCACTGCGTGCCGTTGATGAGTGGATCGTTCGCGACGGGATCGTGATCGTGATGGGTCTCGACTACTCGCGCTTCATCGGCGCCGGCGGCGCACACGCGTTTACTCCGCGCTTCGGAGTTCAGTACGACGTCAACGCGCGCACGCGAGTAAAAGCTGCGTTCGCATCGGGTGGAGATGAAGACGGTATTCAAAGCGTCGCGACGTTTGAAGGCGAACAGGTAGTTTTCCGCGACAACACAACTAACCCCGTCGCGTTTATCGACGGACAGGCAGTGCTCGAACGTAGTCACCGGCTCGAGTTCGGAATCGAGCGCGTGCTCGACAACAGTTCGAACGTAGAAGCGACAGCATTCTTCGATACGACCAACGGACGCGGTGTCGGCTTGCTGAGTATGCCGGGGAGCGCCTTCTCCGGTAGTGCGAGCAACGCGTTCCTGCACGTAGCTAATCAGCAGGGTTCGTCGCGCGGCATGCGCGTGGTTTACACGCGGCGTTTGAATCGTGTGTGGACCGCCTCCGCCGGTTATGCATTTGGACGCGGCCAGCGATTAGCAGCGGCCGGTTTCTCAACTCCAGCGGAATTGTTTGAGAGCGGGTTGTTTCAGACTGCGGCCCTTCAACTCGGCGCGGGCTTTGACAGCGGAACTCAGGTGCGAACGGTGTTGCGTTTCTCGCCGGAAGCGACAGTGTTTGCGATCGATCCGTTCGCCGGCCGGCTGGGTGTTTACGATCCTTCTTTGAGCATTCAAGTGACGCAGGAGCTGCCGAGTTTTGGTTTGCCACTGCGGGCAGAAGCGATTCTCGACGCGCGCAACCTGTTAGACGCGCAAACGAGTTCTGAAAACGGTGATGTGTTGACTTTTGTCGGAACTAATCGACGATCAGTGCGTGGCGGAATATCGGTCAGGTTTTAGCGACGCGCTAACAGCGCTCGATAACGTGAGCGGTCCGCCAACTACTTCCTCTTGTCACGCTCCCTTATCGAGTAACTCTAAACAGTTGGGCAAAAGGCCCACAACCTTCAAATTCTCGGAAAATTCCGAAAAGTTGGATGGTTGGTTTAACTGAAATCCAGATCGAGCACGCAAAACACTGGGTACGTACCTTGCTTTAAAAGGTCGGATCATCCGATTCATAAAGAATCGGGTTAGAAGGTCGGAGAGTCAGTGAAGGGATCGGTACTCACAACTAAGACATGGTTCCTGCTAATCGGCGCAGCGCTATTGATCAGCGCCGGTGTGCTGAACTTCCGCCAGCGCGCCGAGAATAAAACGCCGCGCACGGACGGTGTCGTGTGGGTCGACACTGCCGAGGGAATCATCGCGAAGAGCGTCGAGCCAAACTCCGCGGCTGACCGCGCCCGACTGTTACCAGGCGACCGGCTGATCGGTATCAGCTTCGATGGCATAAGCAAGCCCGATCAGATCGCGCGTGCTCGAGACGTGCAGATCTATCTCGAAGAGATCGCTGAGAACGGCCAGTTGCATTACCTGATTGAACGGCCTTCTTACGCGCCGGAAATACGAGCCTACTGGGCCGACCTCGACAACATCGGCAGAATTCATAAGTGGACGCCGCGCGTCCTGTACGTCAACCTGATCGGCGTTGTGTATCTGTTCGTCGGTTTCTTTGTGCTTTTCAAACAAGGTGGACGCGCACCCTATGCTCTCCACTTTGCGACGTTCTGTTTGGCCGCTTTTGTTTTCCACTTCTATTCACCGGTCGGGGCTTACGACGACCTGGACCTCGCGGTAGGATTTCTCGACTCGGTTGCATTCATTTTCTTCGCGCCGCTGTTTGTGCATTTCTGCGCGCTCTATCCGACGCGTCAACAACTGTCCCCAACGCGTCGGTGGCGCGCCGTGTTGTTTTACGTTCCGGCGTTGTTCCTGCTGATATTTACGATCGTCGTTTACCTGCGTGATGAGATGGCAAAGGCCGTTTCAGGGCTCAAGAGCATTCCTGTTACGGAACCGATTCTCGGCGTTCTTTACTGGCTGATGGTGGCGCACTTTACGATTGCGTTAGTCGCCGGCGCAGGATTGTTGACGCGTACGCTCATCAACGCGAAGAGCACGGTCGTTCGCCAGCAAGTGAAATGGGTGATGTGGGGAACGGTGCTCGCCATCACGCCGTTCGTTTTCTTGTACAGCTTGTTCTACCTCGTCGGCGCCCAAACTGATCGCTGGCTGACCGACGTCGCGATACTGCCGCTGGCGATCATTCCGTTTGCTTTCGGCTACTCAGTTCTGCGTTATCGATTGATGGACGTCGAACTGGTGGTTCGTCGTGTCTTTGTTTACGCGTTGACGACGCTCGCGATCGCGTTGCTGATTGGCACCGTGGTCTACATGGGTGGACTTTACGCGTTCGGAACCGACCACCCGTTCAATGCCGGTGAGATCACTTTGCGAGTCGTGCTTGCTGTGCTCGCGATGGCCGCTGTCGTGATGGTCGCTGCGCCGGTCAAACATTTTCTCCAGGAACAGGTCGACCGGATCTTTTACGGCGAACGTTACGATCTCAGAAACAGCCTGCTTGATTTTGGACGCACGCTGTCGGCGACCACTGCGCTCGAGCCGTTGCTCGATGCGTTAGTCAGCCGGCTTCAGGAAGTGATGAATGTCGGGCGCGTGGCGATCTTTGTTGAAGACCGGAGTTCGAGGTCTGGTTATACGGTCGCGCGTGCTGAAGGACTTTCGGTTCCTGTATTCGTGCCGTCTGACTTCCGCGAAATGATTCGGGTGAGATCGGCTGAAACAGGTGTCGTTCGGGCTGACGATCTGGATCTGATGCCGGATGCGGCCGGATCAATCAAACGATCGCTTCACTACTTCGTGCCGTGTGTTGTGCGCGGACGCATGGTGGCTGTAATCGGCCTCGGACGATCGGTTGACGGGGCATTGCTTTCGTCGGAAGACGTCGAGATTCTGCGGACGGTGTCGGGTTATGTTGCTGTCGCGATCGAAAACAGCCTGCTTTACAAAGACCAGCAGGAGCGAGCCGCGGAGCTGAAGCTGCTTAAAGAATTCAACGAATCGATTATCGAATCGATCAACGTCGGGCTGCTGGCGGTCGATCTCCACGGCTGCGTGACGCGTTTGAACTCCGCGCTCGAACACATCCTGGATCTGCGTCGCGACGCCGCGATCGGTCAGCGCGTCGAAGACCTGTTTTCAGAAGATTTCGCCGACACGCTGCGTCAGGTCCTGGGCCCTGACGGTTGGCAGTTGCGCGAGATTCGGAACATTTACAAACTTCATACCGCTACCCTCGCGAATCGATCGCTCGTCCTGAACATTGCCCTTGCGCCGTTGCAGGATGCACAGGGCCAAACTGGCGCGCTCGTCGTTGTAGAAGACGTGACGGCGAGAATCAGCCTTGAAGAACAGTTGCAGCAGCGCGAGAAACTGTCGTCGATCGGTCTGCTTGCCGCGGGTGTTGCGCACGAAGTGAACACTCCGCTGACGGGTGTTTCGTCGTACACGCAGATGCTGCTCGGGATGTTGAGTGAGACCGATCCAAAGCACGCGTTGTTACAGAAAGTCCGCACGCAGGCTGAGCGCGCGACGAATATCGTCAATAACCTGCTCAACTTCTCGCGCACAGGCAGCGCGACCGAGTTCGCCGAAATCAACATCGCGCGCGTGCTCGATGATACGTTGCAGTTGCTTGAACCGCAGATGCGTCGCAGCCAGATCGAGATCGTTCGGTCCTACGACAAAGACGCGCCGGAAGCTTACGCCAATGCCGGCAAACTTCAACAGGTCTTCACCAACCTGCTCCTCAACGCGCGCGATGCTATTCCTGATGGCGGCCGCATTACAGTCTCGACCAGCACTGCTGAAGACGGATCGGTCGTCGTCGAGATTGCCGATACGGGCATCGGAATCGCACCCGAGAACGTCGCCAAAATCTACGATCCGTTCTACACGACAAAAGGCGTGGGCCGGGGTACCGGCCTCGGTCTGGCCGTTACGTACGGCATCGTCCAGGAACACGCCGGCCATATTACAGTCGACAGCATGCCCGGCCGCGGCTCCACCTTCCGCATTACCTTGCCAAGCGCGCGCCTCCGCGCTCGTCTCCAGGCCGTCGGCGATTAATTTAATTTTTAAAACTGGGTTTTGAAGCTGAGTTTGAAGTTAGCCCGTCGCGTGGCTAAACTAGCGCGCGATTTCCATTTTGTTTATGCAAATGAAGAGCGAAAGAAAAAATTCGCGAAAAGGTTCGGTCCTCGTCGTCGACGACGAAGAGATCATGCGTGAGGTGCTCGAGACGCTTCTTACCACCGAAGGCTACCGCGTCGATCTCGCGAAAACCGGCGAGGAAGGCCTCGAAGCTTATGGCCGGCGAGCTTTCGACGTTGTGCTGCTCGACGTGTCGATGCCGGGCATCGGCGGCCTGCGCGCGCTTGAAGAGTTTTTGAAGATGGATCCGGAAGCCGTGATCGTGATGATCACTGCTTACGCGACGTTCGATACTGCAATTGCAGCGTGGGAACGTGGTGCGTTTGGCTGTATTCGAAAGCCGTTTCAAAACGAACAGATCACCGCCACTATCCAGGCGGGAATAAAACGACGTCGCAAGGAAGAAGAACGACGGACGTTGCGACGCGCGATGAGTAAGGCGGTCGATCGCGGCGAGATCATCGGCCGGTCCGACGTGATGCAGGAAGTTTTTCGTCTCGTCGAACAGGTTGCGCCCGCGCGATCGACAGTTTTGATTACCGGCGAGAGCGGTACCGGTAAGGAGTTGATTGCGAAAGCAATTCACGAGGCGAGCACGCGCGTGGGACGTCCGTTTGTAACGGTCAACAGTTCAAACATTCCCTCGGAACTGCTGGAGTCGGAGTTGTTTGGCCACACGCGCGGTGCTTTTACAGGAGCAGTTGCGGCGAAGAAAGGTCTGTTTGAAGTTGCCGACGGTGGTTCGATCTTTCTCGATGAGATCGGCGATATTCCGCCGGAAACGCAGGTCCGTTTGCTGCGGGTGATCCAGGAGCGCGAGTTTACGCCACTCGGGGATACGACGCCGCGACGCGTTGACGTTCGTATCGTTGCGGCAACTAACATTGATCTAAAAGAAGCAGTACGGCAGGGAAGTTTTCGCGAAGATTTGTATTATCGTCTCGCAGTCGTGCCGATCGAACTGCCGCCGTTACGCGATCGACGCGAGGACATTTTGCCGCTCGCTCAGCATTTCATTCAGAAGTACAACGAAGAAAACGGCCGGAACGTGGCGGAACAACTGGCGCCTGAAGTGCTGGCGATGCTCGAAGCGTACTCGTGGCCGGGAAATGTGCGCGAGTTGGAAAACACGGTCGAGCGCGCCGTAGTTATTGCGCCTGGCGACGAGATCACGAAAGAATGTTTGCGCACTGAGATCAGCGATCCGAAGTCGGTTGCTGCGGGACATCATGACGGAGCAAGCACGATCGCCGTCGGCGACATTGGTCGCGGCATCAATTTTTACGAAGAAGTGCGAAGGTTTGAGATCGACTTGATCAGGCGTGCGCTCGAACAGACCGGCGGTCATCAATCGCGCGCGGCGCGGCTGCTCGGAATGAACGCAACGACGCTCAACTCGAAAATCAAGACATACAACATCAACCTTCGTCCTTGAAAGAATCATTGGTCATATATCATTTGACATTTGTCATTTACCATTTTCGAAACGGCGTACGTGGACTTCCGGGGGTCTCGCCGCTTGAGCAAAATGACAAATGAGAAATGTCAAATGACCAATGACAAATGATTAGGCCCACCCATGAAGCGACGCGAACTCGATGGCTGTCCAATAACCGGCGCGCTGCAAATACTCGGCGACAAATGGACCATGCTCGTCGTGCGCGAGTTGGTGGCGGGTCCGAAGCGGACGATGGAGTTGCTCAGCAGTCTGTTTCCGATTAGCAGTAGGACGCTCGTTGGACGGCTGCGCGACATGGAGCAGGACAACTTCGTCGAGCGGACTGACTTCGGTGGAAATCCGCCGCACATTGAGTACCGGTTAACGGAGCGCGGGCGGTTGTTGTTGCCGCTGCTCGAATCGTTGCGGCAACTCGGTTTGTCTCTCGGTTGTAATGACTGTGAGGATCGACGCCAGCGACTCGGTGTGTATTGTGAACCGTGCCCGCTCAACGACGACGAGATCCCGATCCCGCCGCCTGTTCACCGTCCCGCTACCCCGTCCCGCCGCGAAAAAGACGATTCAATCGTTTTACTTTAATTAATCTTCCCCTAGCTACAACTCCAGGTTGGTTCGGAAACATGTGACCATCAGCCGTGATGACCGCCTTGTGATCGGGCGTGACGTGTTCCCCTTCCATCGTGACTTCCTCTCCACTCGGCATAGCCACCGGCAGGTGATCGAGAAAGCGTTCAGCGTCGATCGCCGACATGCATCCGGTGCCGGCTGCGGTAACAGCCTGTCGATAAACCGAGTCCTGCACGTCGCCACAGGCAAAGACGCCGGGAATATTCGTCGCAGTCGAATGGCCGGAAGTCTTGATGATACCCAACATCATCCATATCGAGCCAGCCTTTAAACAGATCGGTGTTTGGTTTATGACCGATCGCGACGAACACGCCGGAACACGGAAACGTCCGCTCCTCACCAGTTTGCAGATTCCGCAGGATCACTCCGTTGACACCATCTTCCGGCGTTCCGACGATCTCCTGAACCGCCGTATTCCAGATAAACTCGATCTTCTCGTTATGAAACGCCTTGTCCTGCATGATCTTCGAAGCGCGCAACTTGTCACGACGATGAACAACGTAAACTTTCGCTGCGTAACGCGTCAGAAAGTCGCTTCTTCCATCGCCGTATCGCCGCCTCCAACCACGACGATTACCTTGTTGCGAAACGCGGGCAGTGGCCCATCGCAAGTCGCGCAAGCCGAAACCCCATTTCCACCAAAACCGTCCGGAACCTTCGCTTCGCCTGGGATTCCAAGCCACTTCGCCGACGCTCCCGTCGCGATGATCAGCGTTTCCGTCGAGATCGTCGCAGCTTCCGTGTAAAGCTGAAACGGACGTTCGCTCAGATCGACTTCGGTGATCCACGTCTCCATAAACTCGGTTCCAAAGCGTTCGGCTTGACGCCGAAACTCATCCATCAGCTCGGGACCCTCAATGCCTTTGGCAAACCCCGGATAGTTCTCGACGTCGGTGGTAATCATCAACTGGCCGCCGGGCGTCGTTTGCTTTTCAGCGTCCGCTGGGGCGTCGATGAGTAACGGTTTCAGGCTCGCGCGCGCTGCGTAAATCGCTGCCGTGAGGCCGGCCGGACCAGATCCAATGATCACGACATCTCTTCTTTATTGTTTGTGTTAGCTCATTAATGCGTCTTGAGAGTAAAGCCTTTTCGGTAGAGCGTATAGTATAACTACGGTAATGAGGTAGTCGAACCTGGTGGCTTCGAAAGGAAAGCCTAAGCTACGGCTCGGTTCTTTGAGAGATGAGTCGAACGCGAGGAAGCGATTCGCAAACGATTGAAACCATTGCCGTGATTGGCGCCGGCACCATGGGCCATGGTATCGCTCAGGTCGCTGCGTTTAATGGGTTTCCGGTCCTGCTCAGCGACGTTGACCGTGAGGCCCTCGCGCGAGGCGTAAAGTCGATCGAGAAGAAACCTTGCCAAAGGAATTCAGCTCGGCAAGTTGACTGAAGACGATCCCGACCGCACTTTGCAGCAAATTCGCGGCACTACAAGCTCGAAGAATGTGCCAAGGCCGATCTGATCATCGAGGCCGCGCCGGAGAAACTGGATCTCAAGCGAGACATCCTTCGGCAGCTCGAATCGTTCTCTGATCACGCCTTTATTTTTGCGAGTAACACTTCGTCGCTGTCGATCACGGAGATCGCCGCGATCTGCAAAACGTCCCAAAGCGTTGTTGGCATGCACTTTTTCAACCCGGTCCATATCATGCGACTGGTGGAAATCGTGGTTGGAGAGAAGACGAGCGGGGAAACTGTTGAAACCGTCAGCGACGTCGGCAGGCGGATGCGAAAAGAGCCGATAGTAGTGAAGGACGTTCCGGGGTTTGCGTCGAGCCGATTGGGTGTGGCGCTTGGTCTCGAAGCGATGCGGATGGTCGAGCAGGGCGTCGCGAGTGCACAGCGATATTGATACCGCGATGGAACTTGGTTACAACCATCCGATGGGACCACTGAAGTTAACCGATCTGGTCGGGCTGGACGTGCGATTGAACATTGCCGAGTACCTGCATCGCGAGCTGGGTTCCGAAACGTTTCGACCGCCGGAAGTTTTGCGGCGGATGGTGAGCGAAGGAAAACTAGGAAAGAAAACCGGTCAGGGCTTTTACGATTGGAGTAAGGAGAACGAGGACATGCGCCGCGCGCAGTCTTCCTGAAATGCCCCTAGTGTTGTCGAACATGAGCACGCCTTACAACAATGAAGAGCGACGATTCGCGCTGCGAATGTCGTTGCGTTTACCGATTGTGATTTCCGGGCGCGCGGAAGATGGATCGGCCTGGAGCGAGCCTACCGAAACAGACGACATCTCAACCTCAGGCGCGCTGTTTCATCTCAACCAGAAAGTGAATCGTGGCGAGCGTTTGTATCTTCGCGCACATCGACCGGATGGCGCTCCAATCGAAGTTACCGCAATGGTGGTCCGCAGTTGCGCCCGCCATTTACGGCACCGCGCGCGTCGGTGTGCAGATAGCCGAACCTACCGAAAACTGGTTGCGTCTGTTTGTCTCCTGGGTTGCGGACGAACAGCCTGCGGCCGATCCGGCCCTCGATCCAGGGGCCTCGTCAGAATAATCTCTCCGCAAAGTCGATAAGCTTGCGCAGCGTGGACCACTGTCGTGTGGTTGCGGTAACGCCGAGTTCTTTCTCGACGAAGTTATTCGGAAATCCAAACCAACCCGTCTTCTTGCGCCGAGCGACTACAAAAGCCGTGCGATCTTTCACGGCGATCAACTCGAGATTCTCAGTTTTAGACTTTAATGGAAGCTTCGGTTTGTGCACCGGTTTGTCGGCAAGGAAAGCGATGCACAACATCACGTCACCGGGCTTAACTCCCTCGAAAGGGTTTCGCTTCGCTATCATCTCAAGTTCATCCAGCGAAAAAACAATTGCTCTTGAATCCGTGTCAAAGGAATTCGATAGAAGTTTCTCGATCTTCCCCACCTATAGCAGCCGGGTTCTTCGCGGCACTTTCAAATACGACATTGCCCGCCTGCTGAAACGTTCGCACCTTCTTGAAGCCCGCTGTTTCAAACACCTCGCGCAAAGCATCCATCTTGATGAGGTTATTTCCCCCGACGTTCACCTTTCGCAGCAGCGCGATGTATTTCGTCATGTTTCAGTCGTTTTGAAGATAAACCCACTTCGCAAAGAATGGCCTCAAACTTTTGCCCGCCGCCTGTTCCATCGCGCTGGTGAAGTCGCTTGTAACGACGGACTTCCCGAAATGGCGACGCGTGAATGCTCGCAGTCCGTTCCAAAAAGCGCGTTCACCCATCTCTTCGCGCAAGAGGTGCATGAGGTAAGCACCTTTGTCGTAAACGAGAATGCGATCTTCTCGGGTGGGGCGGAGCCAGTCAGGAAAGACGAGTGACTTGTCCTTGCCCGCTGCTTTGACCTTCTCGTAGTTTGCCCTATACGACTCGATCTGGCCCAGGTACACATCGTGGCCAAAGCGATGTTCCAGATAAGCGGCCGCGATAAACGTGGCAATTCCCTCGTTGAGCCAGAAGTGGTTCCAGTCGCGACATGTGACCATGTTGCCCCACCACTGATGCGCAAACTCGTGCGCGGCGAGCCACTGGTCCTGCTCGTTTGCCAGTACGCTTTTACCGTACGACTCTTTCAGCGCCGTGAAACTGTCCATCTCCTGTTCGACGCCGCCGGCGGCGAGAACTTGCGTGTACGTTGGTCCAGGATAACGAACGCCGGCGCGGCTTTCGAAGAAGTCGAGCATGTCGGGTGTGTCGCGAAAAATGCGACGCACTTCGGCGTCGGAATAGTCGGTCGTGAGATAACGCAACTCTACGCCTCGGCTCTTCTGGCTTACTACACGAAACGGACCGACGGCGAAACCGAAGATGTAGGTTGGGATCTCGTTCGTCTGGCGCCACTCCGAAATTCGTTTTCCGTTCGACCGCTCGCGTTGAGAAACGAAACGACCGTTGGCAACCGCTGTCAGTGAAGCGGGCAGGATCAGTCTCATCGTAAGTCCCGCTTTATCGGCCGGATCGTCAATGCAGACCATCCACTGGCTGGTCGAGAAGATGGTATAAACCTGATTACGTTCGGGAAAGAAACGAATCCCGAACTTCGGTGCGCCGTGATACTCGATCTCGAGTGGATGTTCGTTTGAGCCTGATCCGAGGTGGATTTTTAAGCGGCGGTTGGCAACGGAAAACTTTAGTTGTCTACGTCCACGGCGGACCGAATCTATAACGAGTTCGCCGCAATCAAACTCAACCTCATCAGCTTGCGATACAAAGGCGAGCTTAACAGTTCCCTTGATTGTCTTCGCGGCGATATCAGGTTCGATGGTTACGTCGTAGTAAACTACATCAAGCTCCGCGGCGCTATAATTCGCCTGCGCTTGAAAAGCAATGGACACTCCCAGACACAAAGCAAACAGATAACGAACGAAGCGGGTCTTTGTCATGAGAAGCCATTTTCGCATAGCAAGGAGTAATCCCGCCGAATGAAAATCAAAGTGACAGGAACACAGGAAAAGTCACAGCCATCAATGCGAAAGACGACCGCTGAAGCGAAACATGTTGAGCGGGTGCGCCGCCTCTGTCTCGCTCTGCCGGAGACGTGGGAAAAACTCTCCCACGGCGAACCGACGTTCTTCGTGAAGAAAAAGGTCTTTGCGATGTGCTCGATCAATCACCACAACGACGGTCACATCGCAGTTGTTGTTCCCGCTGCTATAGGGATTCAGGAAGCTCTGATCGAACGCGACCCAAAGAAATTCTATCGACCGCCCTACGTGGGCCATGCGGGCTGGGTTGGTATCGAACTTCCACGCGTTCGGGACAAGGAGCTTGCCGCTCACTTGCGTGAAGCGTGGAAACTGATCGCTCCTGAAAAATTACACGCCGCTCTTTCCTGACAGCAGGTTCATCGATGGCCCCACACGATGCGATGGAATAGTTCATCCATCTCCGCGGGCGACTGGCGCATGCCGCGATCGACCCACCAGGTCAGGAGCGACAGGAGAGCGCCGGCATGAGCGAAGGCAATGGCGGGGCGCTCGCTTTCAGAAATCGATTGGCCGCGTGGCAGTTCGGCCAGACGGCGTTCGATACCGCGCGCGAAGTGGCCGCGCGCGAGTTCCAAGTTCTCCTGCATCTTCCCCGATGAAGACAGCGCATTCACAAACCGTCGCGCCTCCGCGATGTGACTGAAAAACTCCTTAACCGGAAACACGCGATCCGACTTGTCGCCTTGCGCCGACAACGCAAACGAAACTCGTTCGTAAAAGTCGTCCGCGTCGCTCATCAACAGATCGTCCTTGTCGCTGTAATGCGAGTAGAAGGTCGAACGGCCCACGTGCGCGCGGTCCAAAACGTCCTGCACGGTGATCGTCTCGAACGGTTTCTCCTGCATCAGCGCGACGAGGGCATCGCCAAGCGCGTCGCGCGTTCGCCGCACACGAGCGTCGGTCTTCTTCTTCAACTTCGCAATATGCAGTTGATCGTTTCCGGACATTGACTACCTCTTTGTTCGATTACGTCGAAACAAGCGGTCGCGGTGCTGGACACCTCTGCGCCATGCCTCTTTTAGAGAAATGGAAAATATGATCTCTTTACACCAGGTAAGCAAGAAATACGAAACGCCCGCCGGTGTTTTTTCGGCACTCACGAGTATCGATCTCGAAATCGCGGGGGGCGAGTTTGTCGGCGTCGTCGGAAAATCCGGGAGTGGCAAATCGACGCTGCTGAACATGATCGCCGGGATCGATCGTCCATCGTCAGGCGTAGTAACCGTTGCAGGAACGCCCATACACGACTTTTCTGAAAACAAACTCGCCGCGTGGCGTGGCCGCAACGTCGGTTTCGTGTTTCAGTTTTTCCAACTCCTGCCGACGCTGACCGCAGCCGAGAACGTAATGCTTCCGATGGATTTTGGCAAAAGCTTTCCCGCGCGGGAACGGCGCAAGCGCGCGCAGACGTTGCTCGAACGCGTCGGTGTCGGTCGTCAGGCAGACAAACTGCCCGCGACTCTCTCAGGCGGCGAGCAACAACGTGTAGCCATCGCGCGGGCGCTGGCGAACGAGCCGCCCCTCGTCCTGGCCGATGAACCGACCGGCAATCTCGACTCCACAACCGCCGGCGGCATTCTCGATCTCTTCCGCGACATGGCCACCAAGGGCACGACTGTCGTGATCGCAACACACGAAGCCGACATCGCGCGCGTGATCGATCGCCGGATCGAGATTGCTGATGGGTCAGTGGTCAGTGGTCAGTAGCCAGTGGTTAAAAACTACTGGGCGGCTGCCACTGACAACTGACAACTGACAACGGATCACTGACCAATGACAACCCTCTGGCGCAAAGCGATTCGTGACTTTTGGACCGAACGTGGCCGCACGGCGCTCGTAGTGCTCGCGATCGCGCTGGGCATTTCCGCGTTCGCATCCGTGCTTTCTTCCTACGCAATCCTCACACGCGAGCTAGACCGCGGTTATCTCGAAACAAATCCCGCTTCCGCCGTCTTGCGTGTCGATCGGATCGACGACGATCTCGTCGCCGCAATTCTGCAAAACTCGGAAGTAAGCGACGCGGAACCGCGCCGGACCGTGACCGGACAAATCAAGGCCGGCCCGATCCAATGGCGCAACCTGACGCTCTTCGTCGTGAAGGATTACGGCGACATTCGTGTCAGCAAACTCGAACCCGAAGCGGGCGCGTGGCCGCCGGCAAGCGGCGAGATTCTGATCGAGCGCGACGCATTTCAAGTGGCGAAAGCAGAGATCGGCGACAAGGTTACAGTTAAGACTGCGAACGGCAAGGAGCAGCAGTTGCTCGTCAGCGGAGGCGTGCACGACGTGGGCCAGGCGCAGGCGCGCATGGAGAACATCGTTTACGGCTATATCAATCTCGCCACCCTCGTCCAACTCGGCGAGGAGCCGTATCTCGATCAATTGAACATCCTGGTTCGTAACAATCGCTTTGACGAGACACACATCGAGCGGGTCGCTGCGGAGATCAAGACATTGATCGAGAGTCGCGGCAGGCAGGTCAGACGGGTCGACATTCCGTCGCCAGGCAAACATCCGCACTCGGATCTAACCGCGATCCTGCTGCTGGCGATGTCGAGCTTCGGGCTCTTTGTGCTGCTTCTGAGCGGCATCCTTGTCGTTAATTTGTTGACCGCATTGATGGCCTCGCAAGTGCGACAGATCGGAGTCATGAAAGCGATTGGCGGCACGCGTTGGCAGATCGCGCGAATCTATTTCGGTCAGGCTTTGTTTCTCGGCATCGCGGCGGTGTTGGTTTCGATTCCACTTGGCGTGATCGGCAGCCGCGCGCTGTGCAACTACCTCGCGATGTTTCTCAATTTCGACCTCAAAAGCTACGCCGTGCCGGTGTGGATTTACGTGCTGGTGGCAGTTGTTGGAATCGCGGCGCCACTGATTGCCGCGGCGTATCCGGTTTGGAAGGGTACGGGCGTTCCTGTACGTGTTGCGTTGACTGATTTCGGTCTGTCACGCACGACGTTTGGCGCGGGCGCTTTCGATCGCCTGGTCGCGAGGATTGGCGGAACTATTAGTCCGCTCGTCTTCGCGATTCGTAACAGTTTTCGCCGCCGTGCGCGCCTGGCATTAACACTCCTGACACTTGCTGCCGGCGGTCTCTTCTTTCTGGCGGCACTGAACGTTCGCGCGTCGATCATCAACACCCTCGATCGCATGTTTGCGGCGCGAAAGTTTGATTTGATCGTGACGCTCAGCAAGCCCTACGAGTGGGACAGAATTCAACCAGCGGTCAACACTACGCAAGGAATCACTCACGCCGAAGGTTGGTTCATGACGGATGGTTCTCTCGCCCCGGAAACCAGGTTCAACGTGACCGCCTTGCCGCTCAACACTCAACTGCTCGACTTTGAAATGCTCGAAGGCCGCTTTCTTCAGCCAGGTGACACAAATGCCCTCGTGATCAATAACACCCTTGCTTCCAGGTCACGTGCGATGCGCGTCGGCGAAACAGTCACGCTGCGAATCGGGACGACGCAGTCAACGTGGCGCATTGTGGGACTCGCGAAAGAAGCGTACTCGCCGGCAATCGCGTACATCCCAGTCGATTTCATCCATCAACAGCAGCCGGGCATGGTCAACAATGTGCGGCTCTCGCTGGCTCACAACGATTTCGATTCGATCAGCATCGTGAAGGAGAATCTCGATCGAAACCTGGAACAAAAGGGCGTACGCGCGCGTGGCAGTTCGAGTAAGGCCGAGACGCGATTTGGTTTCGATCAGCACATGGTGATGATTTACGTCTTTCTGATCGTCATGTCGGCGATCGTTGGCAGCGTCGGCGCGCTTGGTCTGATGACCACCATGAGTTTGAACGTTCTCGAACGACGCCGCGAAATGGGTGTGCTGCGCGCGATTGGCGCCACGCCGCGAATTGTTTGGCTGATCGTGGTTGTCGAAGGCCTGGTGATCGGAGTTTTGAGTTGGACCATTGCGGCACTGCTCGCGTGGCCGGTCAGTAAAGCACTCGGCAACGTACTCGTCAGGGCGATGCTCAAAGGCGGAGTCGACTTCGTATTCGAACCATGGGGACTCTTGATTTGGCTGATTGTTTCGATTAGCGTGAGCGCGGCAGGAAGCTTTATTCCTGCATGGAAAGCATCGCGAGCCACGGTACGAGAAGCATTAGCCTATGAATAAACGCACCCTCCTTTTAACGTTCCTACTCTTCATCAGTCTTATTAGCGCGAGCGGCATTGGGTTGCAGAGTGCCGCGATGCGTATAGTCGCGCCCGTCGCGGCGCAAGCTCCGGCAAAAGCGGCAAGCAGCGTTCGCGCGACAATCCCGTTTGAGCTAAACAACAAGCACATCATGGTGAAGGCTAAGGTCAACGGGCAACCGATCACGTTTGTTTTGGACACGGGTGACCAGGTCGCGATTGTCGATCTGGATCTCGCGCGACGAATGAACCTGTCGCTCAGCGGCGAAGTGAGGGTTGGCGGAGCGGGTGCTGCGATCTCAACCGGCGCCATGGTTCAAAACGCAACTTTCACGATCGACGGATTGGAGGGCTTTTCTCAACCGGTCAGAATGGCGCTGCCACTCGGTAAGGTGCTTTCACCTCGCGCGGGTCGTGACTTTGAGGGAATTATCGGGCAGGAGTTTATTCAGCAGTTCGTCGTCGAGATCGACTATCAGGCGCAAATGCTCAGGCTGCACGATAAAGAAAAGTTCGTTTACAACGGCGCTGGTGAGAGCATTCCGATTAAGTTCATGCATGGACATCCCATTTTAGAAGCGGAAGTGATTCCAGTTGGATCCACTGCGCCACTGAAGGGCAAGTTTGTTTTGGACACCGGCGCCGGGCTGGCGCTCGCCCTTTACAGTCCATTCGTTTCCGAACACGGCCTGCTTGGTCCAGAGACTAAAACGATCCGATCGTTGGGAGGTGCGGGCGCTGGTGGTGAGACGAGCGGCCGGATTGGTCGCGTTACGGAATTGAAGATCGGAAATTACACGATCAAGAGTCCGATCACTATGTTCTCACAGGACAAAGCGGGAGCGTTCGCGAGCGATCAGTTAGCGGGAAACATTGGCGCGCGCGTTGTAAGCAAGTTTCGACTCTTCCTGGATTACGATCGCAAACGGATCATCTTCGAACCCAACTCCACTTTCGCGGCGCCTTACGACCACGCGCAGTCTGGCATGAGCGTGGTCGCCGAAGGCGGTGACTATCGCGTGTTTCGCATCAGGGCCGTGCTCGAAAATTCGCCCGCCTCAGAAGCGGGCCTGCTGAAAGACGACATCATCACTGGAGTTAACAATCAAACGGCGACGGAGTTCACGCTTTCGAAATTGAATGAACTATTCGAGCGTCCCGTTCCTTACAAACTGACGATCCGGCGTGGCGAGCAGACGTTGCAATTAACCCTGACTCCGCGTCGATTGGTGTAGACAGTCACTCAGATCACTCGGATCAACAGCTTTGCACGAAAAGTAATTCTGCGGAGGAGATCGTCTCCCGCAAAGGCGCCAAGGCGCAAAGAAATCCTTTAAAAACGCTGTAGCGCTTTGCGCCTTCGCGTCTTTGCGGGAGATATTAAGTCAGAAAAGAGGACTCTTCGTGCAAAGCCGGATCAAACCTCTGCGTCCTGCGTGACGTACTACAACCCGGAGGTGACCGTATGTATTGCCATGCGTGCGGCATTGCCCTAATCCAGTCCACTAAATACTGCAACCGTTGCGGCGCTGAACAGATAACCAGCGGCGAGGCGCTGAAGCACCAGGCCGCACTTGAAAAGCGACTGGACGGCTACCTCGACGGCGTGTTTTGGGTGAGCGTTTTTGGTTTGGCCTTCATTGTCGGCGGTGCGATTTTGCTGAAGAAGTTCGGTTTCAGTGACACGGTAGTACTCATCTATACCGTTCTCAGCTCGGTAATCTTTCTGATTAATCTTGGTCTCAATTTGTATAGTTCGGTGAGTCTCCTGCGCAGCACGAAGGCGCGCAACGCGTCGATACTGCAGGCGCCGGAAACGGCTGAACTCAATCCCGCCCGGCAGGAGATATTTCTGACGCCGGCTCACAGCGTCACCGACAACACGACGCGTTCCTTTGAACCCGTGCAGCGAGTCAACCGGTCCGGTTCAGAATGAAGTCCGCGATCTCTCGCAGAACGGTCGTGGGTCGATCGATCCGGTCGAGCGCCTCGCAGGCTGTGCGGTGAGCTTTCGCAGCGGCTTCACGCGTTTCTTCAATCCCATACAACGCGGGATAAGTTGCTTTACGTGACTCGACGTCTTTGCCCGGAGTCTTGCCGAGATCTTCCGCACTCGCAGTCACGTCGAGTAGATCGTCTGTGATCTGAAACAACAAGCCGAGATGCGAGGCGTAGTCTGTGACGGCTTTGAGTTCAGCGTCAGTCGCTCGTCCAATGATCGCGCCGGATCGAGTGGCGGCGACGATTAAAGCGCCCGTCTTGCGACGGTGAATCTCCTCGAGTTCGCGCGCGTTCACCGCGCGCGCTTCCGCTTCCATGTCGAGACCCTGGCCGGCAACCATTCCTTCGGGAGTTCCCGCGGCGCGCGCGAGTTCTGAAATCAGCGCGATGCGCGTGGCGATTTCGAGTTGTTCGTCTTCGGCAATCGTGCGAAACGCTAGTGTTTGTAAAGCATCGCCGGCAAGAATCGCCGTCGCTTCGCCGAATCGTATGTGGCAGGTTGGCCGGCCGCGGCGCAGATCGTCGTCGTCCATCGAGGGCAAATCGTCGTGGATCAGCGAGTACGTGTGAATCATTTCGAAAGCGCACGCCGTTTTGATCAGGGCTTCGATTGGGGCGCCGAATGTTTCGCCGCTTGCGATCACGAGCGCAGGACGGAAGCGTTTACCGCCGGCAAAGATAGACCAGCGGATTGCGTGATGAACTTTCTCGGGGATCGCTGTCGATGCAGGCAACAGATTGTTGAGTTCGACTTCGACGACAGAGTTTTGGAACACGGATTTAGGAATTGTTATTGGTGTCGCTTTCGGTGGGTTCACTAAACGCACTTACAACCGGTCGTCCTTGATTGTCGCGCAACAGAATCTCGATGCGTCGTTCTGCCTGGCTTAGTCTTTCCTGACACTCTCGCGAAAGACGAATGCCTTGCTCGAACAGTTCGAGACTTTTCTCGAGCGGTAAGTCGCCGCTCTCGAGTTGCCGGACGATCTGTTCCAGCGCCTCCAGCGAGGCTTCAAACGTCCGCCCCTGCTCCTGATCATTTTTGATTTGCGTCATCTTCGCCGTTTCGATCGCTTTTTAGGTTTCACTAAACCAAACTGTTCTTCAAGCTGGCCAATCGCCGGCAACTGTGTCATCACGCGATCGACAATGCGTTGGACCACAACATCATCCTTGAAGCCGGTCACTTTCCAACCGTCGCTGCCGTTACGCATCGCCAGTTCAACTTGTCGCTCGTTAATCATGGCCGACGCCTTCGCCGTCTCACCTTCCGTGGTGATATTCATCAACGAAGGCACACCGATCACCAGCAGTATGAACGGCTGCGGCTTCGACTTCGCCGCGAACGCCTGAATCTCCTTCGTAACTTCGTCGCGGATTGTCGGCTTAATCTCCTGCAACACCGCCGGCATCGTGCTGTCGATTTGCAGTTTGACGTTGTCGCTCAACGCGAGAGCGTAACGGGCGGCAGCTTTTTCACTAACCGCGGCCACCATGTTTTTGGCAATCTCGTCCTCATCCAACCGTTTCTGAAACTCAACGAGGTCGCTACGTTGCGCGGCATCGATCATCACTGCCAACGCGTATGATGGAGTTGATTGATAATGCCGCCAGACAAGAAAACCAGCGATCGCCACAACGCCAACGACGACGAGCATCAGCACAAACAGCACACCGAGCACCCTGGTCCAGCGACGAGATTTTTTCGCAGCGGCGCGCGACGCCAGACCTCCTGGGGAAGCCGGCGAGTCTAAATCGATCACAATGCGCTTCCGGCTCATTGGTCTTGCTCTGTCGTCAGCACGCGAGTGTTCAGTTTTCCCTTAGCGAGCCGCACGCTTACTTCATCGCCCGCCCTAACTACGGCAGCATCGCGCACGAGTTTGCCTGACGCATCCTGCGCTATCGCATAGCCTCGTTGCAACACGCCGAGCGGCGACAGCGCGTCGAGTGAAGCAGCCGCGAGTGCTAATCGTTCACGTCCGTCCTGAAGTTTTTCATCGATTGAAGCGTGGCACGCGGACGAAGCCAATTCGTAGCGTCGGCGCGCAGTTGTGAGTCGCGACTTCACTTCATTAAACGCATGCGACAGCGCTTGTTCCTGCACCCGCGCGCGCAGATTCACGACCTGGTACCGCGTCAAACGCACAAGTTGACGCCCAAGATTATCGAGCGCCGAGCAGATCTGATCTTCACGTGCGGCGACGATCTCGGCGGCGGCCGACGGTGTTGCCGCTCGAAAGTCAGCGACAAAGTCCGCAATCGTGAAATCGGTTTCATGTCCAACGGCGGAGATAACCGGAATCACCGACTTGCGAATCGCGCGCGCGACTTCTTCCTGATTGAACGCCCACAAGTCTTCCGTTGAACCTCCGCCCCGGCCCACGATCAAAACGTCTACAAGATCGCCGGTGCGACCTTCGGCGAGCGCGCGTTCGTGATACTGGTTGATGAATTGGATGGCGCGGGCAATCTCTGGTCCAGCCAGGTCGCCCTGGACACGCGCCGGTGAAAACAACACATGTACCGTGCGCGTCCGACGCGAAATGACGTTGAGAATGTCGCGAATCGCAGCGCCGGTGGGCGACGTTACGATCCCGACTCGACGCGGCAACACAGGCAACGGACGCTTCAGCTCTTGCGCAAACAGTCCTTCAGCTTTCAGCCGATCGCGCAGTTGCTCGAAAGCGATGCGCAACGCACCCGCGCCAACCGGATCGAGCGCGTCAACGACGAGTTCATACTCGCCGCGTGGCGCGTAGAGCGAGAGCTTTCCGCGTGCGCGTACGTGAAGACCGTCGGTGGGTCGAAAGCGGATTCTCGTGTTGGTGGAACGAAAGCACTTGGCGCGCAACTGCGCATTTGAATCTTTAAGTGTGAAATACCAATGGCCCGACGAGTGTGACTTAAAATTCGAGATTTCGCCTTCGACCCACACGGACGCAAAGCGCGACTCGAGCGCGATCCGGATCGAGTTTGTCAGTTGGGAGACAGTTAGCGGCTTGCGTTCGGTTTCGTCGAAGAGTGCATTGAACAGGGGTTGATTAGCCACGGCTGATACTAATGCTGATACCGCTTGTAAGCCAGGACTGGTTTTGCCTTGCGCAGTTCCGGATCGATTACTTCAACCTGAACCTTGGGACGATCTTTCGCGGCCCCACCGCAGTAGCCGACGACGTAACTGCCGCGCATATGCTTCGCCATCTCGGTCAATGTTGCTTCGAGCACCGTCTTCTTGTTGGACGGAAACCGCGCGACCCCACCGGTTTGTTCAGACAGTTTCGTCAAAAAACCGTCAGCGCCGTCAAGGAATTCCGGATCGCTGAGCCCGATTGCGAATACCGATGCGTCACGCTTGATCGCATTCTCTACCGCTAAACTGAGTTTGCCCGAGCTGCTGGTATCGTTTCCGTCGGTGAACAGAAGGATTACCCGGCGACGGTTTTCGCTCTTGGAATTGAATAATTCCTGACTTGCGTTCTGAACTGCATCCCACAGCGACGTAGTTGCAGTTATCGGCATCGATGTTGGCGGTCGCTTACTCACTACCACACCGCCGCCGATATATCCGGAGGGCGGCTCAAACGTTACTTGATCTATTGTGGCGGATGCGGTGGGGATGTCTGATGTCAGTAGTTGAAGATATTTGGCACTAGTCGCAAACGAAACAACCGCTACGCGATCCTGCCCTAAAATCGTAACTCCCTTAACGAAAGCTCGGGCTGCCGCTTTCGAGGCGGCAAGAAGCCTTTCCATCGAGGCGCTGGCATCGATTATGACCACCAGATCCAACGGATCGTCCGACCGGAAAACAAGATCGGAGATAGTCGCCGTCTCGCCTCCTACTTTAAGACGGAGATGTTCGGCGCGAAGCTTATCGATAACGTGGCCGTCCTTAGCAACCGCGGTCAGAACAAACTGCTTGCGCTCGTTCGGCGGGCAGGTTGATTGCGTTTGCGCAACGGCGGGCGAGGCAAGATTCAGCGACGTGAAGGTGATGAATCCGAGTGTGATGAAGATTTTGGTTAACGACATGGGGGAACCCGCGAGTTAAGGAGTATTGTTTAGACCAACCACCGGACTCAACCGCACCGACGCGCCGTCGCGATTCGCTCGCACGCGCACGCGAGGCGATGCGGAAGCGGAATTCGACGCGTACGTGATTGTGTAAGCGGAACGCAGTTGGGCCACCACCTCGTCATACGCTTTCTGCAAGTCTTCGACGTGTTTGATCGGATAGTAGATTCCACCCGATGCGTCCGCGAGTTTGCGTGCTTGTTCCTCCGCGCGTGTGGTCAGCGTGAGATAGCGAGTGCGCAGCGGATCGATCGTGATCTCAGGTCTCGGCACGCTCGATTCGGGTACCAACCCGGAAGGTACGTACAACGGATAAACGAGTGCGCCCGATTCCGTCAGCGCTTCGAGAATCGCCGGAAATGGAAGGAACGACTTGTTGTCGTCACCGTCAGACATCACGACGATGGCGGTGCGTTCGCCGCGCAATCGTTGCAACGGTTCTGCCAGAACGTAACCAAGTGCGTCGTAAAGCGCGGTGCCGCCGCCTGCATCGATCTCGTCAAGTTTTTTCGAGAGTAACTGCCGGTCAGTGCTGAAATCGGAAATGATCTGGATATCGTCGCGGAAGCTGATGATCGAGATGCGGTCCTGCGGACTGGTCGTGCGCAGAAAATCTCGCGCGGCCTTGCGAATGAAGTCCATTCTTTCTTCGACGCTGCCGGAAACGTCCAGGAGCAACACGAGATTGAATGGTTCGTTCGCCGGCGAAACGTTTGTCACGCGCCGCTCGACGCCGTTTTCCCAAACCGTGAAATCCGACTCGCGCATGCCGCGAATTGCGCGTCCGTGACGATCGAGAACGCTGGCATTGAAGCGCAAGAGCTGCGGAGCGACGGCGCTCACAATTTTGTTCGTTGGAATACGGTTTACGAGCGCAGGCTGCCTGTCCGGTGGCGGAAGTGTCTTCGCATAGTCGCCAAACAATTTCGGCGAAACTTTGCGGATTGCTTCGACGAGCTGGGTGTCGCCGCTACGAACGATCGCGCGGGCCGCTTCCGTAAGCGGTCGTTCGCGCAGATCGGATGGCGCCATTTCCGGATCGACATTCAGCAGCACCACGCCGCGCTGCGTACGGAAATTCAGCGCAACGGTCTCTTCTTTTTTCGCTTCCTTTTCGCCGAGGCGGCCTGAAAGTTTGAAAGTTCCGCCGGCCTTTTCTTTGACTTCCGGCAACTCGACGTCGCTCATGTAACGGGGCCGGCTTGCTTCCCAAACGAAATCAAACTTCAAAGCGTCGAGGGGCACGTCGGCGTGAATCGTTCCGGTGTCGGTTTTAACCGTGGCCGATTCGACATTGCCGACAACGTCAACAGATCCTGCCTGCCCTTCGACTTCAATCTTCGATCGTTCCGGAATAGTCACAATCAGATCGATGCGGTTTTTTTCTCCGCGGGGCCGTACGTCGATCGAAACGTTGCTGCCTTTCGCGTCAATTTTCACGTCATCCAGCGCGACTGCCGATCCGCTCGACCGCGCATCAACTGTCAGTTTCTTTACGTGTTCGGGGGACGCGACCACGCTGACACGCCCCTCGAGGTTCTTTATCGAAACCGTCACTTTTTCGGGGATTTCGAGTTCCTGCTTGAAGCCCTGGGCGAAGGCGGAGCAGCTGAAACCTGCGAGAAGTATCAGTAAAGCGAGTGTTACAAATCTGCTGAAAAACATTGCCGAGCGATCTTGCCCACGTCCGACTCGATGGTCAAGCGCGGGATGAGCGGGGACGCGGGGACGGAGGGACGCGGGGATCGGGGAGACGCGGGAGATGCCGTAGAATGCGAGTCCGTTCACCGCGTCACCGCTCCCTTCGTCTCCGCGTCTCCCCCGTCCCCGCGTCCCCCCTTCTCCGCGTCCCCCCTTCTCCGCGTCCCTCCGTCCCCGCGTCTCCCTGGTTCCCGCGTCTCCCCATCTCTCCTGCGATGGGCTATGATATCCGGTACTTTGGCACAAGCGATTCGAGATCCTAGGCTGGTCATTCATAACCTGGTCAAGCGAGATCCGCTCACCGGCCTCGCTGAGGATGTTCGCAAGGGATTGTCCGCGCATCCGAAACGGTTTCTACCGAAGTATTTTTACGACGAACTGGGTTCGCAACTCTTCGAAGCCATCTGTTTGCTGCCCGAGTACTACCTGACCCGCGCCGAAAACGAAATTCTCCAACGATACTCGGATGAGATCGCCGCGTCTGTTGAAGGACAGAAGACGCTGGTCGAAATGGGCAGCGGGAGTGCGTCGAAGACGCGCTTGATTATCGAAGCGCTCCTGCGATCGCAAGCGGAATTGTTGTTCATGCCGGTCGACATTTCGGCGACGGCGCTCGAAAGCAGTTCGCGAATTTTGTTGCAATCGTACCCGCGACTAAGGATTGAAGCATTTGCGGCAGACTATTTCGCGGGACTCGCCGAGCTTGGTAAGAAACCACGACGCCGTACACTCGCGCTGTTTCTCGGTTCCAACATCAGCAATTTCGATCTCGAAGAAGCGCACCGGTTCCTGCGCGCAATGCGCAGCATGCTCAACGAGGGCGACGCGCTGCTGCTCGGCGCCGATCTGAAAAAAGAACCGGCGATTCTCGAAGCGGCTTACAACGACGCGCTTGGCGTGACGTCGGCTTTCAATCTCAACGTGCTCGCAAGAATCAACCGCGAACTCGGCGGCAGTTTCGATCTGCATGCGTTTCGGCATCGCGCGTTCTACAACGAAGGCGCCGGGCGAATTGAAATTTATATTGAAAGCCTCATTGAACAGACAGTGCGCATCGAAAAACTCGATCTGGAAGTAAAGTTTGAAGCCGGCGAGTTGATTCACACCGAAAACTCTTACAAGTACGACGTGGCGGGAATCGCGCGCCTTGCTGAAGATACTGGCTTCACCCGCTCCCGCTCGTGGTTTGATTCCAAGGAACGCTTCAGCAGCAATCTACTGCTCGCCGCTTAATCCGCAACGGATGCCCCTACGGATGAACGCCGCCGCCGATAATCCGCTCGTTCAATTCCACAACGTAAGCGTCTCACTCTCAGGTAATCCGATCCTTTCCGATCTAAATCTGACCGTCGAACGAGGCGAGACACTTGTGTTGCTGGGCGAGTCGGGGTGCGGAAAGACGACGACGCTCAAGCTCGTGAATCGTTTGTTGGAACCGACGTCGGGCGAGGTTGTGGTTGAAGGAAAGACGACGACCGCGTGGGACCCGATCACGTTGCGACGTCACATTGGTTACGTAATTCAGGAAGGCGGTCTGTTTCCGCACTTCACGATCGCGCGAAACGTTGGACTCGTGCCGTCGCTATCCGGTTGGGAGGAAGCCCGGATAGACGAGCGGGTGCGCGAGTTGTTGAATCTCGTGGGACTCGATCCGGATCGATTTGCGGAGCGTTATCCGCGCGAGTTGTCAGGCGGACAGCGACAGCGCGTGGGTGTCGCTCGCGCGCTCGCAGCGGATCCGCCGCTAATGCTGCTCGACGAACCTTTCGGCGCGCTTGATCCTTTGACTCGCGCGAGTTTACAGCGCGAGTTTGCAGACCTTTCACGCCGGTTAGGAAAGACTGCCATCCTTGTGACTCACGATGTTCGCGAAGCCCTCGCGCTCGCCGACCGCGTTGGACTCATGCACAAGGGCCGACTGTTGTTGCTGGAGTCGCCTGACGGTTTTCGAGCTTCGAACAATCCCCAAGCGCGGGCTTACCTGGAGACACTGGAATGAGCTTCTGGCAGTTTCTCCAAAACAACTGGACCGAGTTGGTGACCCTGATCAGAGAACATCTTGTCCTGGTGTTCATCTCGATCGTTGTTGCAGTCGTGATCGGTGTTCCCACGGGAATTTTGCTCACGCGTTATCGAGCATGGCGTGGACCAGTGCTGGGTATCGCGAATGTGATGCAGACGATCCCGAGTCTGGCGTTGTTTGGCTTTCTGATACCCGTGCCTTTCATTGGTGGCATCGGAACGCGGACCGCGTTAGTGGCGCTCGTGCTGTATTCGCTGCTCCCGATTATTCGCAACACCGTGACGGGAATACTTGGCGTTGAACCAAGCGTACGCGAAGCCGCGGTGGCGATGGGAATGACTGACTCGCAAGTGTTGAGGCAGGTCGAGCTACCACTGGCGGCAGGCGTGATCGTAACCGGAGTTCGCGTGGCGACCGTGATCGCTGTAGGCGTCACAACCATAGCCGCAGCAGTCGGCGCTGGCGGGTTGGGTGTTTACATATTTCGCGGCCTGCGGCAGTACGACAACAATTTGTTGCTCGCCGGCGCGGTGTCGGCTGCGTTACTTGCTCTAGCAGCTGATTTCCTGCTTGGTTTGATCGAACGGCGTTTCAGTTACGAAAGAGCACGCAAACGGACCGTATCGCTAAAGTTAGTCTTCGCTGTTTTCGCTTTGCTTGTCGCACTCGGCGTTGCGTTTTGGCAGTTCTCGAAGAGTCTCGGCAACTGCGAACCGCGTCGTCGTCGGTTCGAAAGACTTCACCGAATCAACACTGCTCGCGGAGATCCTCGCGCAGATGCTCGAGGCGCGCGGCGTTACGGTTGAACGGCGTTTCGAATTGGGTGGAAACCTGCCGCACGAAGCAATGGTCAGCGGCACACTCGATCTCTATCCCGAATACACGGGGACTTCCTACACCGCCATTCTTCGCCACGCGCCGATCACCGACCCACGCGCCGTTTACGAACAGGTGAAACGCGAGTACGCAGACAACTTCAAAGTCGAAGTCAGCCCACCGCTGGGATTCGAAAACACGTTCGCGATACTCGTTCGTGGCAACGATGCGAGACAATTGAACCTGAAAACGATCTCTGACGCCGTGCCGCAAACACCCAAATGGCGCGCCGGGTTTGGTCAGGACTTCATGTCGCGCGCCGACGGCTATCCGGGCTTTTCAAAAGCGTACAACTTGAACTTCGCCGAAGTTCGCGAAATGGATTTGTCTTTGACCTACATCGCGCTCTCGTCGCGACAGGTCGACTTGATCGCGGGCAACTCGACTGAGGGGCGCATCGCGCAACTCGATCTCGTCCAGCTAGCGGACGATCGCCGCTACTTCCCTCCGTACGAAGCTGTTTACCTCATTCGGCAGGATACGCTCGCACGCACACCGCAACTCCGCGAGGCCATAGCAACATTGGCCAATGCAATTTCTACAGAAGAGATGCGCCAGCTCAATTACGAAATCGATGGAAACAAGCGAGATCTGAAAGAAGTCGTGAGGACTTGGCTGGCCCAAAAGCGGTTTTGATCCACAGATTACGCTTAATTTCGCGCGCAATCTGTGGATCAAACGCGCGTGTTATTAGTTTCCGCCGCCCTGGTTATCGGGAGGATCGATTGGCGCCTCATCGGTGCCTGCAGAGGCGGAGTCCATGTTGGGAGCGGTAGCATTGCCGCCGCCCTGGTTGTCTGGAGGATCGATTGGTGCGTCGTCGCGTTCGTCTGGCATGGTTCTGAGCTCCTTATGATTGGTTGGGAGTTTTAGTTGAGGTTGCTATCAACCCGTTGCTTGTAAGTAAACCTGAATATCAGGCCGTGAACTATAGTTTTTGAAGGCCTCGGTTCCCCACTCTTTTTCAAGGTTTCCGCGGAGCTCCGACGCCTTCCTCAATTGGTCCGCGGATTGCCCTGTGTTACCTAGTAACGCGTTAGCGCGGGCCATAATGGTCCACCCTCGCCATTCTGAGGCCAACTGACCGCCGCGTGCGGCTCGCTCCTGCGCCTGCGTCGCGAGTAACAGCGCCTGCTGCCCGTCGTTGGCGCGCGAGTGCCGCTTCCGCCGAGGCTAATAAAGCTCGTGAGTGCAAGCCAAAATCGCCGGCATTCGACGCTGCGTTCAATGCTTCATCGCAGAACTTCTGCGCTTCTTTCTGTCCACCAGAAAACGCCTTTGCCAGGCCATGCACGTACTTGCTCTGGATCGTCACTTCCGGATGCTGCTGCCCGGCCATCGTAATCGCCTCGCTGCTTAACGCGATCGCACTCGAAAAATTTCGCTCACTCAACTTCATCTCGGCATTCACGGCCGTGATCGCCGGGAGCAACTGGAGAAACGTGCTTTTCTTCTCGGCCGTTATCGCCGCTACCTCATCGAGTAATTGTTGCGCCGGTCCATATTGACCAAGCCGCCACAAAATGTTTCCTCGGTTTGCTTTGCAGAACGCGATACGAAAGCCATTGTTAATTGATTCGTAGATTTTCTGCGCATTCTCGTACTGCTCGAGCGCCGCGGGCCACTTGTCCTGATCGAACAACAGCGCTCCGAGTTCCAGATACGAGTCGGCGATTGCGGGCTGGCTGTTGCTCTGTTTCGCGAGGTCGAGTTTCTGATTGAGTGCCTGAAGAGCGGCAGCGTAGTCGCCTTTGCGGCGGTAGCCGCGACCGATCTGCGTCAAACAAAAGCCCACGTTGCGTGGGTAGTTTCCGCGTTGAAAAAAGTCGAGTGCTTGTTGGACAAGCCGCAATCCGTCATCGATGCGCAAAGTCTGAATGTAGAGGCCGCCGAGATTTGACAGCCCGCGAGCCTCACGCAGACGTCCCTTGTTAGCCTGCGCAAACTGAATCGCCTGGCTGAAATACTGTTCCGCTTTTTTCAGATCGCCTTGAGTCGAGAACGTGTTGCCGAGTTCAAGCAACGCCCCGGCGGTGAGGTTTTCAAGTTGTTTCTGCTGCGCGAACGTTACCGCTTGCTGCGCAAAGTTTTCTGCTTCGGAGATGGATCCTTTAGACGAGGCGAGATATGCCAACTCGATCAGCGCGTTAATCTGTTGCGCTTCGTTGCCGATTGCACGCGCCGCCTCGAGCGATTGACGGAATTGCGCCTCCGCATCCGCGTAGTTTCCCTTGTCGCGAAACAGGATGCCGCGCTGTCGCAGCACTTCGTTCACGCCCTCGTTGTTGCTGCCCGCGCGGTATAACTGTTCGGCGCGGTCAAACATCTCCTGCGCCTTCGGTGTTTGTTGCTTGCGGTGATAGACAATGCCAGCGCGCAGGTAGGCCGTCGCGTACTGACCGCTGTTCAACTGGATCGCCTTCAAATAGTTTTCGAGTGCCTGGTCAGGATTGCCGTCGTTCTCGTAAGCATAGCCAAGGTCGACATATACCTGGCTGTCGTCAGGCGTAAGCTGCGCGATTTGTGTGTAGGAGTTGAGCGCTTCCTTGAAATCGCGACGAACGACGGCGGAGATCGCGTCGAGGTACATACGGTCGCGCGGCGAAACTGACGAACGATCCCCGGCGATGGTCGTGGCGGCGAGCAGCTCGTCTTTTGCTTTGTCGTAATAATCGAGCTCGCTCCACGCCTGGGCCAGGCGCGCCCGCGCGAGTGCGTAACGGTTGTCGATTTCGATTGCCTGCGCGAGAGCTTTGCTCGCCTGGAAGTAAGCGCCGTTGCGGAGATTGTCGGTGCCTCGTTCGTACCAACTGAGCGCTGCGGCCGATGGCTGGTAATACGAGCGCGGCCACCATTGAACGACTGCCCAGATAATCAGTCCGACGACGGCGACAGCGCCGATCACGGTCCCCAGCGAAAAGCGTTGCCGCCGCAATTGCGTGGTTAACGTCGCGAACGCGTTCGTCGCGCGTTTGAAGTTATCGGTCGGACGCTTCGCTTTACTGGCGACGGGGATCCCGTTGCCGCTCAGTGTCATGGCGACAGCGCGCAAGTCTTTCAACAGTTCTTCCGCGCTCTGGTAACGCGCCTCGACTTTCTTCTCGAGCGCTTTCAACGTGATGCGATCGAGCTCGCGGGGAATTTGCGGATTGATCGTCGACGGCGTCGCCGGCGTGACGTGAATGATCTGCGCGCCGATCTCCAACACGCTCCCGCCGGAAAACGCTGACTGTCCGGTCAAACACTCGTATAGCAGCGCCCCGAGCGCGAAAAGGTCACTGCGGCCGTCGATCTGTTTGCCGGTCGCCTGCTCGGGCGAAAGGTAGAGCGGCGTGCCGACGATCACGTCGCTGCGCGTTTGCGTGGAGTAGATCGTTTGCGCGTCGAGATCGACTCCCTCGGTGCTCGTTGTTGGCTCGAACAAGTGTTTGACGAGACCGAAGTCGAGCACTTTCACGTTCCCGCGCTCGTTGATGAGCACGTTTGACGGCTTAATGTCGCGGTGGACGATTCCCGAGTCGTGCGCTTCGGTGAGTGCGTCGGCGATTGACGATACTATCTCGACCGATCGTCGCAGTGTCACGCCCTCGTCAAGCAGGTCGCTCAACGACTTGCCCTTGATGTACTCCATCACGAGAAACGGCTGTCCGGTGGCGGTCTCGCCGTAGTCGTGAACGATCGCGATATTTGGGTGATTGAGTCCTGAAACGGCGCGCGCCTCGCGGATGAAGCGGGCGCGATAATGATGATCGGTCGAGGTCAGAAACTTGATCGCGACGCGGCGGGCAAGGTGCTGGTCCTCGGCCAGGTAGACGACACCCATACCGCCCTCGCCCAGTTTTTCAATAATTCGATAATGAGAAACTGTCTGGCCGATCATGCTCGCATGTTGTCCTTAGATTGCAAGAAAAGGAAGAAATTATGACAGTGCGGGCATTGTGCGCCAAGGCTCTTTTAAATTCAAGGATTACAGCTTTGTGGCGCGAATCTTCTCTTCCTGGGCGGCGCGAAATTCGTGCAGCTTCTTGCGCAACTCCGGCCGGGAGTTGGCGAGAATTGCTACGGCGAACAATGCCGCGTTGACCGCGCCGGGTTTGCCGATGGCCAATGTTCCGACGGGTATTCCGCCGGGCATCTGCACCGTTGCGAGCAGCGAGTCGAGGCCATTTAGAGCTTCGCTGCGCATCGGGACACCCAGCACGGGCAATGTCGTATGCGCCGCCATCACGCCGGCGAGGTGGGCTGCGCCCCCAGCTGCGGCGATGATGACTTCCAAACCCCGTACTTCGGCCGTCGAACCAAACTCCGACGCCAACGATGGCGATCGATGCGCGGAAATCACGCGGCACTCGTGCGCGACACCAAACTTCGTCAACGTTTCGTCGGCATGCTTCATCGTGTCCCAGTCAGACTGGCTACCCATGATCACTGCGACGAGTGATTGCGGAATTGCGGAATTGCGAGATTGCGCGATTTCGGAATTGCTGGGTTTTAAGTTCGCCTTAGGTGATTTGTCTTTTTTTGCCATTTTGCCCCTCTATAAGTTCCTCAATTCCGCAATCTCGCAATTCCGCAATTCCGCAATTCTTCTACTCTCCCTGATCGAGCGAAAAGCCGCGCTCGCCATCGAACATGTAAAGTCCCTCGGTCTTGATGAAGTCGTATCCCGCGCCCGCGATCCGGTTCAACAGTGAGATCACCTGCGCATGCGAAACAGGACTGTCGCCGCCCTCGCCACGGAAACGGCAGCGCCAGTGGTCGGAACAGAACGTTTCCTTGTGTCCTTCAGGCCAAACTTTCACGCCACGATTGCTAATCATCGTCAACTTCAGTCCCTCGCCACTCATCTCGCTCAGCTTACCGCCAAGATCGTTCGGCGAACCTTTTGTCCAATCAAGAAAAACGTCGACGCCGACCAGCTCTTTTTTCGGAATCGCTGCGGACGCAGTCGCTGTCGAAGCGAAGCTTTCGGCGTCGGCCGCTTTGTACTTTCGCGGTTTCAAAATCTGAGGTTCCTGGCCAATCCTTTCGATAACAGCGCTCGCAAACTCGTTCGTACCGACCTTCTGTTTGCTGACTTTTTCGTCGTAGATGTCGTAGGTGTGAATACCGTCTTCGACTGCTCGCAGCCACGCGTTGTGGACCTTCTCGGCGTGTTCGTTCAACCCGATGTGGACCAGCATCATCACCGCGCCAAGCAACAGTCCCGACGGGTTTGCGAGATTCTGTCCGGCGCGCCGCGGCGCAGAGCCGTGGATCGCTTCAAACATCGCGACGTGCTCGCCGATGTTCGCAGAACCAGCGAGTCCCACTGAACCGGCGATCTGCGCGGCCACATCCGACAGAACGTCGCCGTACAGGTTTGGCATCACAAGGACGTCGAATGCCTCGGGCGTGTCGGCGAGTTTCGCGGCGCCGATGTCGACGATCCAGTGTTCGTTTTCGATGTCCGGGTATTCCGTGGCGATCTCGTCGAACACTTTGTGAAACAGCCCGTCGGTCATCTTCATGATGTTGTCTTTCGTGAAGCAGGTGACCTTCTTGCGACTGTTGCGACGAGCGTAATCAAAAGCGTAGCGGACGATTTTTTCAGATCCGGGGCGCGAGATGAGTTTTAAACATTGGTAGACCTGGTTTGTCTGCCGATGCTCGATACCGGCGTAAAGATCCTCTTCGTTTTCCCGAACGATAACCACGTCCATTCCTGCGTGTTTCGTTTCGATGAACGGATCGTAAGAGACGCACGGGCGAACGTTCGCGTACAGACCCATGACTTTACGCACGGTGACGTTGAGACTTTTGTAGCCTTTGCCCTGCGGCGTTGTGATCGGAGCTTTCAGAAAGACTTTGGTGCGGCGGAGCGATTCCCACGAGCCCGGTTCGATGCCGGAGGTGTTCCCGGATAGATAGACTTTTTCGCCGATATCGATGGTTTCGATTTCCAGTGGTGCTTCGGCGGCTTCAAGGATGCGCAGTGTTGCAGCCATGATTTCCGGCCCGATGCCGTCGCCATTTGCGACAGTAATAGGAATGCGGTTGGACATTTATTCCAAGCCTTTCAGGGTATTTTGCGGAGCTGTAAAGAAGCATCGAATAGTACGGCAAAGCGCTGAAACGAGCAATTCCCAGGAGTTCCGCTGCAGCTTGATTTCCGGGGCTCTTGCCTTTGCGCCTTTGCGCCTTTGCGCGAGATATATTCTCGCAGCAGCACACATACCGACTCCAAACTCATTTCCCGCAAAGGCGCAAAGGCGCCAAGCAATCTTGCAGGGAACCCATTACCCGAAAATCTGGAACCCGCGAGTTTGCGTTCCAGTTTTGACCGGAACTACAACTATGTTTTTTCGAAAATATCCTTGACGCTTTCTGAAGGCGTCCTGCATACTTTTGCTTACCAGTACCTGCTCTCGCGCATCAATGGTGACTGCGCCTGTCCGTGATCGTAAAGCGACGAGGTTCGGCTGAATGAGAGTTAGGCAGTTTGTCAACTAGTTCAGAAGCCGCTCTCGTGATTTAGAGCACCGGGTGCGTCGCAGCTCGCCGAAAGTATCGGCCGTCTCCCCCGAACTTATATCAGCGATTTCCAGCAAGCCCGCGCTTCCCTTCAGACTAAGGATAGTAGAATGGCCACAAAACTGTACGTAGGTAACCTTTCGTTTCGTACCACGAGCGATGAACTGCGCGATGCCTTCGCGTCAGTAGGAACAGTGGAATCAGCTTCGGTGATTGAAGACCGAGAAACGGGCCGATCGCGCGGCTTTGCTTTTGTGGAGATGGCAACCCCCGAGGAGGCAGCAGCAGCAATCGAGGCATTCAACGGCAAAGACTTCGGCGGCCGTAATCTGACCGTCAACGAAGCCAAGCCCAGAACTGACCGTGCCGGCGGTGGCCGAGGCGGTTATGGTGGTGGTCGCGGTGGCGGCGGCGGTCGTGGTGGTTACGGCGGCGGCGGCGGCGGTCGCGACAACGATCGTTTCGAGCGCGAACCGCGCTGGTAAATCCTTCGGGGCAGCAAATCCCCCACGCTGCCCCCTCTTTCCGTGAAATGGTCAGTGGTCAGTAGTCAGTGGTCAGTTGAGAGGACGAGCGCAACTGACCACTGACTACTGACAAAGAACAAGAACCTAAGACCAAAGACTCTGTTATCTCTGGATAGGTTTTATCTTCAGACTTAGTCTGTCTTTTCCACGCACGACTTCAATCACATACTCTTCGCCGCCTTTCATCTCTCCCAGCGCGTAAGTGTAGTCGTAGACATTCTTGATGTCGCGTGTGCCGATCTTGACGATGCGGTCGCCTGCCTTCAATCCTGCCTTTGCAGCTGGTGAATCGTCGCGGACGCCGTCGATCAGCAGACCATCATCACTCTCCGCATAGTTCGGAATCGTTCCCAGGTAAACTCGGAAGCCGCCAGTGCGTGGAGTCGCTTCGGTTTTCGCGGTCATATAAGTGACTCGCTTGTCGGCGCTGTCGATCTCGCGCACGATGTACGCAACCAAATCAAGAACCCGCGCCTGATCCGCGTAGTTGATCTTTTCCCACGTGTCGGTCGGTTTGTGGTAATCGATGTGCGTTCCTGTCCAGAAGAAGAGCACCGGCACCTGCTTGCCGTAAAACGAAGAATGGTCGCTTGGACCAAAACCATCTTCGTTCAACGTCAACGCGAAACTGCGATTGCTATCAGCAGTTCCCTTCGAAATGATATCGCGCCACTCTTTCGCCGTTCCGACGCCGCCGATCACTAGCTTCCGATCTTTCATCCGGCCGATCATGTCCATGTTGATCATCGCGACGGTGTTCGCGAGCGGCATCACGGGGTGATTAACGTAATAATTCGATCCGAGTAAACCCTCCTCCTCTCCGCCGAAACCCGCGAACACGATCGTTCGCTTCGGACGCGGACGTTGCGAGGTCAATAAACGAGCCAACTCGAGCATGCCCGCAGTTCCGGAAGCGTTGTCGTCGGCGCCATGATGAATCTCACCCGAACGTTGCGCGAGACTGCCGCTGCCACCGCGACCAAGATGATCGTAATGCGCGCCAATCACGATCGTTTCGTTTTTCAACAGTCGATCCGAGCCTTCGAGTACGCCGATTACGTTGTATGCGGGAACTTCTTTACGAACGACGTCTGTCACGAGAGTCACTTGTGCAGTGAGCGGTTGTTTGGTTGCCTGTGACTTTTCTTTGGCAATCGCTTGCCAATCGTTCACGCTTGCAGTGCCAAGCATCGAATCAACGGCGCCGCGGGAAATTACTGCGACTGGGATGCCTGCTTCACCACCCGTGTGGTCGTACGTGAGCTTTGCCAACCTCTCGTTCTGGAAGTCACTCTCACGTGCGACGACGATGAGAGCTTTCGCTCCAGCATTGAGCGCGGCGATCGCTTTCCAACGAATTCCGTCGTAGCGCGCGAATTGGCCGTGGGGGTTATCGCCGTCGGGCGTTCCCTGCAGCACGATGGCAACGTTGCCTTTCACGTTAAGGCCGGCATAATCGTCGTAGTTCTGTTCTGACGCCGTAATACCGTAGCCGGCAAACACGAGCGACCCGACAACTTTAGTATTGGAACTGAAACCAAGCGGCGTCCACGCCTTGCCAACCTGCAAGATTTGAACTCCCTCAAAACTCGATGCCCCAAAGAAATTCAACACGTTTCCGGTGCCAAGCTCGACGCCCGAGACGTACGGGAACGATTGAAGGTAACGAGCCATGACCTGGCTGCCGCGGCGAGTTGCCGGACCGGATGCGGCAGGTCGCAAACCAAGACGCGCAAATTCACCGGCGATGTATCGCGCCGCATCTGTGGCGCCGGCGGTGCCAGTGCGCCGGCCATCAAGCGCATCGGAAGCGAGATAGCTGACATGTTGTTGCAGTTTCGCAACGCTGGGTCCGTTCTGCGAAGGCGCGGTTTGTTGCGCGACTGCGCCGGCAGCGACGAGTAGAAGCGCGAGGAGCCGAACAATTCGTTTTGTGTTCATGGTTTCAAGCTTTCTTAGTTCCCGCAAAGGCGCAACGACGCAAAAGGAGAAGAGGGACTCATTAAGGCAGTTAATAGCACGAAGCTCAATTATTTGCGTCTTTCCTTTGCGTCTTCGCGCCTTTGCGGGAGACTTCTTTACTCCACCCAATCGGCGATGAAGATATTCGTGTCGCCCTGTTTAGCAGCGTTGCGGTTCGAAGCGAAGACAAGTTTCTTGCCGTCCGGTGAAAACATCGGAAAGCCGTCGAACGTTTCGTTGAAGGTAATTCGTTCGAGCCCCGTGCCGTCGACGTTGATCTTGTAAAGATCGAAATTGCGACCGCGCGCATCGTCCAGATTCGACGAAAAGATTATTCGTTTCCCATCAGGAAAGAAGTAAGGCCCGAAATTGGCCTTGCCGTTACTCGTTACTTGACGCTTGTTTGATCCGTCGGCATTCATCACGAAAATTTCGAGCACGGTCGGACGAATCAGGTTCTGTTTGAGCAGATTTGTGTAGTCCGTTTTCTGCTCGTCTGTCTTCGGATGGTGTGCCCGATAGACGATTTGCTTACCGTCGTACGACCAGAATGGACCACCATCGTATCCGAGCTCGTTGGTTAGGCGACGCACGTTCTTGCCGTCGGCGTCCATCGTGTAGATGTCGAGATCGCCGTCGCGCATTGAAGTGAAAACGAGTTTCTTACCGTCGAGCGTGATTGTAGTTTCGGCGTCGTAGCCTGGCGTGTTGGTCAACTGCTTCGGATTCGAGCCGTCAGCATTAGCGGAGAAAACATCGAACGTCGGATAGACGGCCCAAACGTATCCGCGAGAACAGTCAGGAGGTGGCGGGCACTGTTTGTCGCCGAGATGAGTCGACGAATAAAGGACGCGCTTGTTGCCGGGATAGAAGTAGGAACAAGTGGTGCGGCCGTCGCCGTTCGAAATCACTTTCACGTTCGAGCCATCGACGTTCATCGTGTAGATCTGGTCGCACCCGTGGCCTTCGCGCGTCGCCTGAAAAATCAGCTGCTTGCCGTCGGCGGAAAAGTAGGCTTCGGCGTTCTCGCCACCGAAGGTCAACTGCTTGATATTGCGCAGATGCTTTTCGTCGGGCAGGAGCAAGATTGTTGGTTTGAGCGGTCAGTGGCGTAGTGAGTAGCGGACTAATCAGTAACGACCAGCGCCAACAGGGGCGCGAGAATCTTCATAGTTTGATGACCCTTGACTTCCGATTACGAGTGATTAAAAGAACCAGAGCGGTGACGCCGATTACCAGACTGATCATCTGCGAGGTTGAAAGTCCGGTTAGCGTAGTCAGGCCAAGAATGTCGCCACGCGGATCGTCGCGCACAAACTCGATAGCGAAACGAATGATCGAATAAAGCAGCGCGTAAACAAGAACACCTGACCGTCGAATCGTTTTCGCTTGTGCAGCCACAGCAGAAACACAAACACCAGCAGCATCGCAAACGATTCGTAGAGCTGGGTCGGGTGTAGATAGTGGTCGATCGGCACGCCGGTGATTTCATGGCCCAACTCGGTGAACTTGACGCCCCAAGGCAGCGACGTCGGTTCACCCCAGCAACAACCGGCGGCAAAACATCCCTGGCGGCCGAAGAAGTTACCAATGGCGATTCCGGGCGCGCAAGCGTCGGCCGTTTTCCACCACGGCAACTTGTAGCGCTTCATCAGGAAGTAACCGGCAACGACAGCGCCGAGCAGTCCACCATAAAACACGCCGCCGGAACGGAGGAAATCCAACGACAGCAAGCTGCACGGGTTGTCGCGATACTCGGGCTCGACGAACAGCATCAGGATCTTCGAACCGATCAACGACGCCAGCAACATCCACAGACAGAGATCGTAAATGCGTTCGCGCGGCAGTCCATCGCGTTCCGCCAGCTTGACCGTGATCAGAATCGCAGCCAAAAAAGCGATCGCGAGAAACACGCCGTAGGTATTGATTGGAAAACTGCCGATGCGAAAAAGCTCAGGGTACATGTCTTTAGTGCTTTGTGCTTAGTACTTGGTACTTTGTTAAAACAAAGAACAAAGTACAAAGCAAAGATCACGGGGACACCGTCACCGTCTTACGGTTTCCAAAAAAAGATCGAGCATCAATAAAACGGCGCCGATGCAGATACTCGCGTCGGCGATATTGAAAGTCGGCCAATGATATTCGCCGGCGTGCATGACGATGAAATCGACGACGTAACCGAGGCGCACGCGATCCGTCAGATTTCCGAGGATGCCCGCGAGCAACAACGCGCACGCGCCGAGCACGCGATCGTCGTTTCGTGGCGTGCGCATGAAATAGTAGAACGACCGCGATCGAAGCGGCCGCGGCGAGTGCGACGAAGAACCAGCGACCAAACGATCCACCTTCTGAAGCTGGCCGAAAGCAATGCCGGGATTTTCCGTATAAGCAAACTGAAGAAATCCACGGATCACAACGTGATCCTCGCCGAAGCGCAGCGTCTTCACGGCCCACGCTTTTGAGCCTGATCTGCGAGGTAGATGCCGAAAGCGGCCAACAGGTATCCGGCGCGCCAGGCAAAGCGCGTCAGCTCAGCATTGTCTTGATCCGCTTTCAAATCCAATTTAATCCGTGGTCTCTATTTCGGTCAGCGCGGCAACGCAACGTTCGCAAACAGTCGGATACGCTTCAGACTCACCGACGCGCGTCGAGTAGTTCCAGCAGCGCTCGCACTTCTCGCCTTCCGCGCGTGAGACAGTAATCCGTGGCTCTCCTTCTAACACACTCAACTTGCGAGACGATAAAGATGTAACGCAGATCGTTCTCGTACGTTCGCAACAACTTCAAATAATCGCCTTTATCTGTGACCACCACTTTAGCTTCCAACGAGCTGCCGATCTCTTTCGCGACGCGCGCCTCTTCAAGCTTGCGTAAAACCACATCGCGGATCCCAAACAAACGATCCCACTTCGCAAGCAAGTCGTCATTGTTTTGCTGACCGGCAACTGGAAACTCGGCGATGTGGACCGAGGGTTCTGCGCGATCGGGCAAATTCTCCCAGATTTCGTCGGCGGTGAAGACGAGGATCGGCGCCAGCGTTCTTGCCAAGCGCATCGGCTATTCGCAGAAGCGCCGTTTGCGCTGAGCGTCGCGCTTTGTTGCGCGGCGCAAACGTGTAGAGCCGGTCTTTGATGATGTCGAAGTAACGCGCGGAAAGCGTGACGGTCGAGAAGTTATACAAAGCGTGGTAGACGTTATGAAACTCGTAAGCCTCGTACGCCCTTGCCACTTTCGCCAGCACGCGGTCCAACTCGGCCAGCGCCCAACGATCGATCTCTTCCATCTCAGCTTCAGCCACCGAGTCACGAGCCGGGTCGAATTCGTGAAGATTTCCGAGCGCAAATCGCGCGGTGTTGCGCAGCTTGCGATACGCATCGGTGACGCGTTGCAGGATCTCGTCAGACCCGCGCATGTCGTCGAAGTAGTTTGACGACGCGCACCAAAGCCGGATCGTTTCCGCGCCTGATTGCTTGATCACTTTATCCGGTTCAATCGCGTTCCCGGCAGACTTGTGCATCGCACGGCCTTGCGCATCGAGCGTCCAGCCATGCGTGATCACCGTGTTGTACGGCGCGCGATCGTGCGCCGCGATTCCGACCATCAACGACGAATTGAACCAACCACGAAACTGATCGCCGCCCTCGATGTAAACATCAGCGGGCCAGCGCAGCTCTTCACGATTCTCGAGCACGGCAATCGACGACACGCCGCTGTCGAACCAAACGTCGAGAATGTCAGTCTCTTTGGTCCATTCAGTGGCGCCGCAGCCTTTGCAAACATAACCCGGCGGCAACAGTTCGCTTGCGTCGTGCGTGTACCACGCATCGCCCGACTCGCGTTCGAAAATGTCGGCGACGTGGTTGATCACAGCCGGATCAGCAACGGCCTCGGTGCATTTCGCGCAGTAAAAAACCGGAATCGAAACGCCCCAAACACGCTGTCGCGAGACGCACCAATCGGGCCGCCCCTTGAACATGTTGCGCATGCGATCGACGCCCCACGCCGGGATCCAGTTGACGCGTTCGATCTGCGCGAGGGCGGCGTCGCGTAGCGGCGGGCTGCGTCCGTTTCGTTTTCGGTGAAGTTGGTCCGATCGCGTCCGTCTTCGTCCTTTTCGACGAGGTCGCCATGCACCTGGTCCATCGCGATGAACCACTGAGGCGTGGCGCGGAAGATCACCGGATTCTTGCAGCGCCAGCAGTGCGGATAACGATGCTCGTATTTCTCGCTGAACAGCAGCACGCCGCGTTCGCGCATGAAGTCGACGATCTGATCGTTAGCGGCAAACACATTCAGGCCCGTGAAGTGAGCAACGTCGGGTGTAAACCTTCCGGCATTGTCGACGGGGCAGTAGATGTCCAAACCGTAACGCTTGCCGATGACGAAGTCGTCGTGACCATGACCGGGGGCGGTATGGACCGCGCCGGTTCCGGCCTTGCTGTCGGCTGACTTCTTTTGCGCTTCGCTAACGTCGAGCTCCGTTTCCGCGTCGGCTTCGCCGCCAAGCGTGACGTGGTCGCCAACCATCAACAGCGACGGGCGATCGATCCACGGATGCCCCGCTTCGAGGCGGTCGAGTTTCGTACCCGAAAACCGCGCGATCACGTTCGGCGTTCGGTCCCAAACCACACTTCGCAGCGACCGCTTCGACGAGCTCGCTGGCGACGATGTAAACCTCATCACCGTGTTCGAACGCGGCGTATTCAAAGTCAGGATGAACAGCGATGCCAAGGTTCGCGGGCAGCGTCCATGGCGTGGTGGTCCAGATCAGCACGAACACTTTTCGTCCCGCCAGAGCGGGATCGATCGACGCCGGATCGCTGCGCAACGGAAACTTCACGTAGACCGAGGGCTCGTGTGCTGGTGATACTCGACTTCCGCTTCCGCCAGCGCTGTTTGGTCCTTGATGCACCAGTAAACCGGCCGCGCGCCTTTGTAGACGTAACCACGTTCGACGAAACGCGCGAACATGCGTGCGGTCTCGGCTTCGTAGTGGTTCGACATAGTGAGGTACGGATCGTCCCACTCGCCGAGAATGCCGAGGCGCTTGAAATCGCGCGTCTGGCTCTTCAGCGCGTTCTCAGCGTGCTCGCGGCAGATGCGGCGAAAAGTTTCGACACTCAGGTCGCTCTTCTTTTTGCCCTTCTTCTCGAGTGCCCGTTCGACGTGTTGCTCGATCGGCAGTCCGTGGCAGTCGTAACCCGGAACGTACGGGCGCGTCGAAGCCCATCATCGTGCGTGATTTGACGATGAAGTCTTTCAGAATCTTGTTCATCGCCGTGCCGAGATGGATGTCGGCGTTGGCGTACGGTGGGCCGTCGTGAAGGATGAACTTTTCGCGGCCGGCGCGTGACTGGCAGATCAGCCGGTAGAGATCGAGGTCGTTCCATTTCTGGAGTCGCGCAGGTTCGCTCTGCGAGAGATTGGCCTTCTGCGCGAAGTTCGTCTTAGGCAGATTGACTGTCTTCTTGAGATCGAGTGGGGTTTCTGTGGACATAAATTTTTGAAAGTTCAGCAATAGTACCAACGGATTGCAGGATTGCGAAATTGCGAAATTCACGAAAATTCCGCAATCTGCGCATTTCTGCAATCTCGCAAAAAAAACCCGAACCATCAAGGATGCGATGGTTCGGGTTCGGCTGTTCGCGATTGAGCTGACTGCTCAGCCTATAAACATCTCATCCTCAGCGTAGGTTTGATTGATGGGCTTCGGCACGGGCGCCACGAGCACTTCGAGGCCACGGCGGAAGCCCGCCATAATCGCCGCCAGCTCGCGGGCCGGCTCGATCACCTTCGACTGGATGAAGTCCGTCGTCAGGGCGACCTGTCGATGCGTTCGATCGATCGTGCTGCTGACGAGTTCAACCTTGTCACGCGCCTCGACGGCGGTATCGCTGACGAGCGCTTTCAGCTCGGCGACCTCACCTTTGATGATCGACAACGATTCCGAAAAGTGCTGAGTCGCCGTCGAAAGATGACCGGAAACTGCCGTGAACTGCTCGGCGATCAATTTCCCCTGAACGGCGATTTGCTTGCCTTGCTCGCTCATCGACCGAAACACGTTCGATCAGCGGTTCGAGCTTGCCTTCCATCCGGTTGACCGACTTCACGGCGCGATTGACGAACACCGCGATCGCTACCATCGCGATCGCGATGACGAGAAACGAGGCAGCAATAATCACCATCACCCAGAACATCGGATCATTGGTGTTCATCTGCAAGAGTGAACATGAGGCGATTCATTGATTGCCGATGCGATCCAAGTCTTAAACGGCAACGAAATTCATTCTTAGTTTGTTTTATCGCCGAAGTTTGGCGCTTCGATACGGCCGGACATTTCGGTCTTGCGTTTTTCTTCCTGATAGGCCTTCTTGCCGGCGTCGATCGCTGCGGCAACCGTGCCGCCCTGACGCGAGGCGGCTTCGCGGGCCGTTTGGGCCACTTCGCCGAACTTGCTCTGCGGCTGTCGAATAAAGTTCGCCGCGCGGTCACGCGTGGCTTCGTAGTACTCGCCGGCGCGGTCGCTCAGGTGTTGGGCTGCTTCGCGCGAACGGTCGATGCCCTTGCGCGTGGCGTCAGCGATGTCGCCGCGCAGTTCCTGACCGGATTTTGGCGCAAAAAGCAGGGCCAGAATCGCGCCGATCCCACCGCCGATCAGCAAGTAAGTTAGTCTAGTGGAGATGTTGTCGCCGCTATCTCTCCGATAATCGTCATATCCCATTGTCTGGGTCCTTTCTGTAAATGATTTCGGCGTTTGATTTGAGGACTATATACACGGACAGAATTGCGAATTGCGAATTTGCGATAATTCGGAATCTCTATCGGCAATAGCCTCGAGCAATCTTACACTGTCCGTTGTACTGTTCCAGCTTACGGTAGAGCGTTTTACGGCCGATGCCGAGGGCGCGGGCGGCGTGAGACTTGTCTCCGTCGGTGTAGTCGAGCGTGGCCTCGATGGCCTGGCGTTCGATCTCCTCCATCGACGAGGGCACGGTGATCTGAAACGTGGTCGTTCGGCCCTCGCTGGCGGCATTCGCGCGCTCGACTTTGATCCGATCGCGTTCCTGAAGGGCGATCTTGCTGATGGAGTCAGGCAGATCTTCGAGTTCAATCTGCCGGCCGGATGCGATGATCACCGCGCGCTCGATCGCGTTTTCGAGTTCGCGGACGTTGCCCGGCCAGTCGTAAGTAATCAAAGCCTGTAACGCGTCTTTCGAGATGCCGGAGATGAATCGTCCGGTCTTTTGCTTGTAATGCTCGATGAAGTGGATGACGAGCGGATGTGTGTCCTGCGGCCGATCACGTAACGGCGGCAACTTAATCGGAAACACTGATAGACGATAGAAAAGATCCTGACGGAAGGAGCCGAGCTCAACCGCCCGTTTCAAATCGACATTCGACGCCGCAAGCACACGCACATCCGTTTTGATCACTTCATTGCCGCCAACGCGCGTAAGCTCTCCATCCTGCAACACGCGCAGCAACTTCACTTGCGCGGATGGACTCATCTCGCCAACTTCGTCGAGAAATAATGTTCCACCGTTCGCTTCTTCGAAACGTCCGCGTCGCAACGCGCGCGCATCGGTGAACGCGCCCTTTTCGTGACCAAACAGTTCCGATTCGAGCAGTGTTTCCGGAATCGCGCCGCAGTTTAGTTTTACGTACGGCTGATCCTCGCGGCCGGAGTTGAAATGAATCAGGTTCGCAAGCAACTCTTTTCCGGTTCCCGACTCACCCTCGATCAGCACAGTCGTTTGCGTATCGGCAACGCTGAGCGCGAGTTCGATGGCGCGGCGGATGCCGGACGTTTGACCGATAATGCGATCGCCACCGTAGCGCTCGTGCAGCGCCGTGCGCAGATGCATGATCTCTGCCGATAATTGATCGCGCTCGAGTGCAGTGCCAATCTGATCTGCGATACCTTCGACCAACGCCACTTCATGGTCATCGAATCCTTCGCGCGCTTCGCTCCACACCAGGCCCAGCAATCCGAACGTCTGTCCGCCGACTCGAACGGGCGCGACGAGCGCAGCGCGTCCGCCCAGGAGCGAGTTGAATGCGAGACGAATCGGGAACGGCAGATCCGTGTCGAGCAAACGCATGGTCTTACCCTGCGCCAATACCTCGACCATCGCTGGAAACGCTGTTACGTCAAGTGATTTTCCGTGTTCATCCAAGAGACCCTGAATACCGTCGACGGCGGCGCCAGGCGCAGCCTTGAACGCGGCCAAATTGATCTTTCCGCCGGCGGGATCGAGTACGCCCAGGGCCGAGTAGTCAGCACCAACAAGCGCGATGGCCCGTTCCAAAACGAGCGACGAAACCTCACGAAAATCCGAACGCGCATTCAACGCATTCGCGATCGAAAGCAGCGCGCGTTTTGTTTCCGCCTCGCGTTCTTTGTCGGTGTAGAGTCGCGTGTACTGATAGCCGATCGCGATCTGTCCGGCGATCGATTCCAGAAACGAGACCTCGTCGTCGAGCCACTCTCGCGGTGTGCCCGTCGTATGCAGGCCAACCAAACCAAGAACGTTATCGTTAAGAATCACCGGCACTACCAGCAGCGAGCGAGTGTTCAAACTCGCGGTCAGCAACCGCACTTTCTGATCGAGTCCGGCGGCGGCGGTGTCGTTAAGGCGGATTGGTTTTCGGATATCGACGTGATCCGAAAGCTGTTTCAGATCAAGTGGAATGACGGTTCCCAAACTCGACGGTATATCCTCTGACGCACGCCACTCGTGGCTGATGCGCAATTCGCTGGCAGACTTGAGTTGAATCACGTCGCAGCGGTCGACGTCCATCATGCGGCCCAGTTCCGACACGATAACGGTGAGGAAGCGATCGAGGTTGATAGCTCGCGGGAGCGTCATGGCGAGGCGGTTGATGATTCCCTCGCGCGCCTCGTGCATTTTAATCTTGCGTTCCAAGGACAGGGATTGGGCGGTGTTCGACATCGTCGGGAAAGAGGATAGACGAACCACCGGGGAATTGCGAAATGCGGGATTGCGAAATTCCGCATTTGCGCAATCACGCAATTTCGCAATTCACTAGCGAGCCTTTATAATTCGGTCCATGCCGATTTACGAGTTCGAGTGCCGCAAATGCAAGGCACACATCGAGGTTTATCAGAAGATTAGCGACAAGCCCCCTGTCAAATGCCGGAAATGCGGCGGGCGGCTCGAGCGGAAGGTTTCAGCGCCTGCCATTCAGTTCAAAGGGTCGGGTTGGTACGTGACCGACTACGCGTCCAAGGCAACGAAGGACGACAAGTCGGAATCCGAATCGTCGACAGAAGCAAAAACCGATAAGTCTGAGAAGGCCGACAAGAAGACTAAAGAAAGCTCCCCGGCGAAGAAGACTTCCGAGAAGGCCTCAACCCCTAAAGCATCATCCGGCGATTAAAGCCGTCCACAGTTCGAGACATGTGCTCCAGTAGGTCATCAAAACGCGGATTTATTGCGATCCTTGCAATTCTTCTGGTGGCAGCTTCGATAGTGGGCCAGTCAGGTAACCGGCCCAACGCGAATGCTGCGCATGGCGTGCTGGTCGGCGTTGTGGCCCGTCGCGATGACCAACGGACCAATCCCATCACCAGCAAGGAAGTTTCTGTTTACGACAACGGCATCGAGCAGTCGATCCGCAACTTCACTCCGGATCCGTCGCCGGCACGCATCGTTTTGCTGGTCGACAATTCGTTATCGATTCGCGCGGACGTTGAGAAGCTGGAACAGGCGGCGCGTGAGTTTGCTTATGAAATTTACGAAGGCGACAAATTGCTGATCGTCGGTTACGACGAACAAGCGGAGATCGTGTCCGATTGGACGGATGATGCGAAGTCGATCGAAAAGGCGTTGAAGTTGTTTCGTAAGAAGGGACAGCCGCACTTGTTCGACGCGATTCGTGCAGTGGTCGAGGGTGCGATGCGGCCGGTCCAGGGACAGAAGCGGATCATCATCGTGATTAGCGACGGTCTCGATCGCGGCAGCAAGGCTTCGTTTGAAGAGACGCTGGCGGAGTTACAGCAGGAAAACATCATGGTCTACGCTGTGCAGGCGGTCGATCGGACGCGCGGTGCGATCCGGCGAGATGTGCCGAAACCGCGAGTCGTGATCGACAAACTGGCCGAGGGCACGGGTGGGCAGATCTTCTCAATTGACGAACCGCAGGTGGCTGCGAAGGCGATCTGCGACGAGTTGAGACAGAATCGTTACGTGCTTTCGTATGTGCCGTCGAATGCGCCGTTTGGGCAGGCGAGAAGTTTGCTTGTGTTGGGGAACCAGGGGATCACGGTGCGGTCCAAGTCGATGCAGCAACCGCACTAGCCTTTGTTTTGACGCCGGGAGTACCAGTAAAAAAGTCCCGCCATAATCAAGAGCACGAGACCTTCCATAAAAATAAAGAACCGCCAGGAGAACTCATTGTCGTCCGTGAATGAATCGGAGTAGGCGACGTACGTTCCGATAATTAACCCACCCGCGACCCAGATTAGTTGGCGTTTCTTGTCCCACAAATCCGTGTTCACTTTTCACGCAACAAACCCGATAGCCAATGCATGAGATTCAGGGCGTACTGCTTGTTATCGTAGCCGGCGAAATTCATTCCCATCTTGAACTTTTCCTGGCCGGAAATCTGTGCGCTGAGCATTGCAGCCTCGCCATGGACCACAACGCGTCCTTTACCGACTTTGAACGCCAACGCCTGCGCGCGTCCAGTCGCTGCGACCATGTTCTTCTGTTCGTGATTCGGCGAGTCCTGAGCCGTGTCCGCAAGTCTCAAAATGAGCGAACTCTCTTCCGGTCCCTTCAATGATTGTCCCGTAAAGCTCAAAACACGATTGACGCGCTCCTTCTCGTTACGTCCTTCGAAGATCGGATGTGGACCGAGCAGTTTATTCTCCCGCGAGAAGACCAGAAACGACGCAATGCCCTGAAGCGCATTTGCAGCGTCGAACGTGTAACCCTTGCTCATGTCGACCCCAAGCCTCGTTCCGAGCGCGGCCGCCGCACCGCCAAACGGCGCATGGTCCGCGATGAACAGCAACGCACCGCCCCCCTTCACCCAATCGTGAACCGCCGTAATCTCATCTTCAGTGAACGCCGACTGGTCCGATCCTTCGTCATCCATGTCCTCTGCGCCAAGCGCGTTTGCGATCACCAAAACCTTGAAACCGCTGAGGGAAGCTTTCGTAAACGGCTTGCGATTCCGAATCACCTGATAGCCATCGTCCATTAGCAGATCGACAAACGGTTTGTAGCGGCCATCGGCGGTGTGGAAGTTGTGATGGGCTTCGTCAAACATCACCCGCGGGCCATTTCTCGAGTAGGCGGGGTTCTCGACGGACGTGTCGAATTCAGTGTCGGGCAGTTGTTGGGCCAGCGTTGACGTTGCGAGCGCGAGCAAGAGAACACAGATCGTAAAGAGTCTCATTTTGCTAGTTGAAGTTTCGACAGTCGCTCGGCAGCGAGATTCAACGTTTCGTCTTTCTTGCAGAAACAGAAGCGAACTTGTTGTGCGCCGTCCGCGGGATTGCTGTAGAAACTCGACCCCGGCACGCACGCGACGCCGATCTCGCGAATCAAGTGACGCGTAAACTCCACATCGTTTGCAAAACCAAACGCGGAGATGTCAGTCATGATGTAGTAGGCGCCGTCAGGAACAAACGTCCGGAACCCGGCATTTTCCAGGACAGGCAGCAACACGTCGCGACGTTCGCGATAATCAGATTGCAGTCGCTCGTAATACTCCGGCGGTAACGACAACGCATAGGCACCAGCCGCTTGTAACGGCGCCGCAGCGCCGACAGTCAGGAAGTCGTGAACTTTACGAACCGCGCCGGTAATTTCAGGCGGCGCAATGCAGTAACCAACTCTCCATCCCGTAACTGAATAAGTTTTCGACATCGAATTGACGACAACGGTGCGTTCGCGCATGCCATCGATCTGGGCCATCGAGATGTGTTCGATCTCGGCGCCCTCGCGCGGGTAGAGAATGTGCTCGTAAATCTCGTCAGTGAAGCACAGCGCATCATACTCACGGCACAACGACGGCGATGAACTCCATCTCTTCGCGCGTGAAAACTTTTCCCGTCGGATTGTTGGGATTGCAGACGATGATTGCCTTTGTTTTTTCGTTGAATGTCGCTCGCAGTTGATCGCGATCGAAACTCCAGTCAGGCGCACGCAGCGGAACGTAACGCGGACGCGCGTCGGAAAGAATCGCATCAGGCGCGTAGTTTTCGTAATACGGTTCAAAGACGATAACTTCGTCGCCAGGATCTACGGTCGCCATCATTGCCGCGATCATGCCTTCGGTCGACCCGCAGGTGACGGTAATCTCAGTTTCCGGATCGATGTCGATGCCGAGATACCAGCTTGTTTTGCGGGCAATCGCGTCTCGAAAATCTTTCGCGCCCCAGGTGATCGCGTACTGGTTCACGTCGCGTTCGATCGCTTCCATCGCGTGACGCTTGATGTCCTCGGGTGCGGAAAAGTCTGGGAACCCCTGCGACAGATTTACAGCGCCGTGTTTCATCGCCTCGCGCGTCATCTCGCGAATTACCGACTCGGTAAACAGGCTCGCCTTGTGAGATACGTGGCGGCTTTTTGAAATTGAAGGTGTCGACATAGGCTTATGGTCACGGGATGATTGTTTCGCCCGCAGCTTCTCGTTTCAGTTGATCGAGAATTGAGCGGATCGCCGCCGCGTAGCTACCGTTGGGCGCGAGCTGAAGATACTTTTCATACGCCGCTATGGCTTCTTTTGGCTTCTCGAGTCGTTCGTAAGCTGCGCCGAGCATTTGGTAGATAACTGGCTCGCTGTCGGAGAGTTGATCGAGCGCTTTGCGCAACTCGACAACGGCTTCGGCAAACTGTCCCTTGTCTTCCAACACGCGCGCGAGTCCCACGTGCGCTTCGGGTTGGAACCCGCCTGCCTCGCGAATCGCACGACGAAATGAACGAATCGCTTCCGCGTCGGACCCCGCTTCGCGATGGATACGACCTTCGACTGCCGAAGCTTCAGGGTAAACGGCTCTCGCTCGTCGTGCGGCGTCGATCTCGTCGAGAGCGTCGTTGAACTTATTCAGGTCGAGCAAAAGTCGCGCGAGACCGAGGTGCGCTGCGGCATGCGACGGACGCAGTTTGATCGTTTCGCGATAAAGTTCGGCAGCCTTTTCTCTTGACGCATCGTCGCGCGCTTGTTCGCGTGCGGTTTCTGCCTTTTGAAATGTTAACTCGGCCTGGTCGGTAGTCGGTACAAGCTTTACCGATAGCGCACGACGCCCGGGAAGTAACACCGCGGTCGCTTCTTTGAAACCGGTCGCCCGAACACGAACTGTGTGCCGGCGCGCTGTAACTTTCGTCACCGACAGTTTGCCCGACGCGTCCGTTGTCCCGCGGCGCACGTCGTCGATCCAGACGATCGCGTTTGGCTCACTTGTGATTGTGAGAGCGGCTTGAGCACGAATTACCGACGACGCAGATAAAAGAACGGCAAATACTGCTAAAGCCTTCATTTCTATTCTTCTCTGTTATCCGTATCTCCGACGCGCCGTTTCCGAACGTTCGGATCGGAGTTCACAACACGCGATCCAACTTCCGGCTTGAAGTTTCCGGCCGCATCGTAAAGACGCGAGTACTGGAGCCAGTTTCTGACGACGCCTTGAATATACCCGCGCGTCTCTTTGAAGGGAACCGCTTCAGCGAACTCGTCAATCTCCAGAGGCAACGACGCCTTCCATTGGACCACTCGGCCGGGACCCGCATTGTAGGCCACCGCGACATATTCGATGCGCCCATACTTGTCGATCTGATCGCGCATGTACGCGGTGCCGAGTTGAATATTCAAACGCGGTTCGTAAAGCGACTCGACTGTGATCTCACGTCCCACGCCGTATTTTCGGGCAACCAGGCGGCCAGTCGGGACCAGCACCTGCATCAGTCCATACGCATGCGCCGACGACCGCGCACGCGTCGTGAAGATTGTCTCCTGCCTGATTAGACCAGCGACCTGATAAGGATCGAGACTTCGGTTCTTCGACTCCTGAACGATGATGTCCCAATACTTGAGCGGATAAAACACATCCCATTGTTCGCGCGTCAGCTCTTCCGGCTTCATCTGTGAGTAATCCGGGAAGCTGCGTCGCATCGTATTCAACGCGCGAACGTTGTCGTCGTCTGATCGATAGATCTGAGCGATCGCCAGATTGATTTTGGGACTATCGGGAGCCTTCTCGCTCACGATGGCGAGTTCTTTGAGGGCCCACTCGTCGAGTCCGACGTTCCACAACTGATCGGCCTTGACGAGTCGTGTGTCTGCTTCCGGACCAGCGGATTCTTCGGCGACGGTAACGGTCTTTAGATTGGCGACGGCACGCGCGACTATAGAATCGGGTGCGAAAGTCTTGGGCTGCGTGGTTTTGCTTAAAACATCGAGACGTTGCTTCGCGAGATAGCCGTACCAGTTAGCGTCGTAGCGAGCCAGCATCGCTTCGTACAAGGCTCGCGCTTCCGCCAGTTTTCCCGCTCGTTCCGAATCACGCGCGGCCCAGTACCCGGCGCGTCCGCGATTGTCGGTGTTCTTGTCAGCGTAGTAAGCGAGATGCTCGGTCAGCATTCTCGACGATTCAGAAAAGTTCTTCGCCTCGTGTGCTTCCCATGCGAGATCGAATTGCGCCTGGGCCACGTCGATTGAACTCCCAAACCCGTTCACTGCCGCGCGCGAGAAATACGACGCGTCCGCTGGGTTCTTCGCTTCCTTCGCAATCTGTCCGACGGTCACGAATGTTCGCGGAGTGAAGCTGCTCGTCGGAAACGCGCGACGTAACTCTTCAGTGGTGGCGCGTGCCTGGTCCCATTGCCTCGCCCGCGCATAAGTTTGCGCGAGATATGAGAGCGCCTGGGCGCGCGTTTCACCGGCGGAAGCCGGCACACTATTCAAAGCGGAAACAGCTTCAGTTGTGTTGCGCGCGGTATGAGCGGCGATACCGCGACGAAGTTGGTTCTGGGGCGTGGCCGTGGCCGGAAATCTTCCGAATGCTTCACCATAAGCCGCCGATGCATCGTTGAATTTTCTTGCGGAGTACAAACGATCGGCGCGCGTAATCGCTTCTTCGACACTCGCCGGCGACAACGTCGACGATAGTCTGGGGATCGCGGTCTGTGCCTCAGCTGCTTCGTCCGATGCGGGCGCGAAAAAGTACAGTCGACGATACGAAGCGAGTGCGCGAGTTGAATCTGATGTTTGCTCGTAAGCTTTAGCAGTCGCGAGTAACGCCGCACCATCGTCATTTGCAATCAAATCTTTCAACAACAACGGAACGGCAGCAGTCTCGCCACTCTTTACCAGCAAGTTCGCCGCACGGAGCGTCGCTTCACGCGCGCGCAGCGACCCAGGGTATTGCTGGATCAACTGCTGAAAGATAGCTCGTGCTTCAGCGGGTTTGCCTGCCTGTTCGAGCGCGTCGGCGCGCATGAACAACGCGTAGTCGGCGACGGAGCTGTGGTCAGCGATTACTTTCGTATCGAGCAGCGATGCTGCTCCGGCGAAATCACGAGCGTTGGCTTTGATTCGGGCGCGAAGAATGCGAGCGAGTGCAGCGGCTTTCGTTCGGGGAAACTGGTTTTCGATGCCCGCGACGACGTCTTCCGACGGCAGCACGTCGTTGCGCGTCATGCTGCGCAGGCGATCGAGTGCTTGTTGTTCGCCGGGAGTTTGCGGGCGCGTTACGCAGCTCGCGCTCATGAGGTACGGAAGTGAAGCCACTCCCGCTACAACGAGGCCGATTAAGACCAGCGGTAATCGGTGCTTAGCAAAAACATTTTCCATATATCATTGGACATTTTCCATTTGTCATGGACTTTGGTAAAGCCCGCCAAATCAAAAATGACAAACGATAAATGTCAAATGATATATGGAAAATGGGTTTGGTGCCGTGCTATGCGTTTACCGTTGCCCCGGGATAGTTCGCGCCGAGCTTTGATACATCACCTTCCGCGAGCATGTTCACCAGTTCGCCGTGGAAGTAATCGTAGCGAGCGGCAACTTCCGCTTTCACACGCTTGTCGTACATCTCGCGCGAGCGATCGATGTACTCACGCAAACGATCGTAAAGGTCGTGTTCGGATCGGCCCTCGGCAACTTTCTGCTCGTTGTACAACTTGATCTCGGAAATCAGCAGACGAGCGAAACGGCGGGCGTCGTTGTGTAGTCGACGCTCTTCATCGCCCGAAACTTCGACTGGTAACTCAGCATCCTGGCCGTAACGTCGACGCGGCGCTGGTTCCGGATCGGCTTCGACCGGCGGCATACTCGTCCATGCTTCAGCCGGTTCTGCGGCGTCGCCTTCAAAAACACTGCCGGGCTCGTCAGCCGGCATGGCTTCGACGATTGCCTCGGGCACGACAGGCTCAGGTTGGTAACTTTCAATCGTTTCCGCGCCGGAGAAGGATGTCCCTTCGGCAACTGGTTCCGGTGTCGCTTGATACTCAGCTGCGGGCGCGTATGACGGTTCCGGCTCAGGAGCGGGCGCCGATGCTTCTTCCGTGCGTTTCGGCGCTGCTGCTGCGCGAGACATAGACAGCAGTTCGACAGCCATCGACGACACCGCGACCAGCGTTTCAAGTGCTTCGAGATTGATCGACTCGGAATCAAGACCGGCTGAATCGGCATACAAAACAGCAACAGCCTTGCCGCGTACGTTCAGTGGAATGGCGACAATTCGTTGCGGGGGTTCTTCGCCGAGCCGATTTATCAGCGAGTGGTCTTCTGAGTGAGAACCAGCTCCGCCGCTCCACGTAGTCAGCGATTTAGCGGCGCTGCTGATGACATTGTCAGAACTAAGCGGAAGCGAAATATCCTGGATCGTCTGATCGCCGACAGTTCCTTCGAAGCCACGACCGCGCCAGCCGGAAGCCGTATCGCCCTTGACCACGAAGAAAGCTACGCGAGGCGCAAACGATGAAGCACGGTTGACGAGTGCTTTCAATACTTCGGCCTGCGATTTCTGTTCGTTAATCTCCGAAATGGCCGACTTGATGATGGCCATGTCGCTCGACGCTTTGGCGCGTGAGGTTTGAGAATTGGCCAATTCGACACCGCGTTCGTGAGCGGCGTGCAGGTGCTCCGTGATGGAGGCGAGCATGCTGCCTTCCATCTGCACATCACCCTGGCGGTCAAGAAAAGTCGAAAGTGACTCATTCAGCAGGCTTTGCAGCGTCGATATCTCCTGTCGAATCGCGCTCAGGCGACCGTCGAGATGGCTCTCGATCTCACGCCGCAAACTATCTTCCAATTGTTCGTTGACCACAGCTCGCTCCTCCGTGTCGTGGTGTTAGTGGTGACCGAAACCTCAAGGTCGTTCAGGTAGGATGTGTTAACCCAAGGCTGATTCCGGCAATAAAGGAGTCTCGCAAGGGGGCCGCAAAGACTCTGGAGTGATTATGAACGGGCGGTAATCCGCTAGTCAATGTGTTTTTCCAGAGGGGTGGTGGGAATCCGCGTTATTTGCGCTGCTGATACACGCGGACGTAATCAACTTCCATCCGCTGCGGCCAAATCGAGTCGTCAACACCCTCAGCACCGCCCCAGTTTCCCCCAACGGCGAGGTTCAAGAGCAGGTGAAAAGGCTTGTCGAACGGCCACTGCTTGTGATCGGCTGTGGGGCTGGAAAGTCGCTCGTTATTGAATTTGAAGAACTGCCGGCCGTTCACGTACCAGCGGATCTCCTCGGGCGTCCACTCGACCGAGTAAACGTTAAACCCGCTACGTGCCGAGTCTACTTTAATTTTCGCGGTCTTCTGGGTGTTGATTGAGTGATGATACGCCTTCGTGTGAGCGGAGGCGTGGATCACGTCCGGGTCGTAGCCGACGTGCTCCATGACGTCGATTTCGCCGTTGTCCGGCCAGTAACCGGCTCCGTAGTTCCGCTGCGTTGGCAACATCCAGATGGCGGGCCATGTGCCGCGTCCGGAGGGCAGCTTCGCGCGCACTTCGAATCGGCCGTATGTCCAGTCGCCTCTGCCTTTCGTCACCAAACGCGCCGAACTGTACGGCTGGGATTGGCTCCCGTCGCGCCGCGCTTCGATTATCAGCACACCGTTTTCCACGCGGGCGTTTTCTTTTCGCCGATCGGTGTAGTTTTGCAGTTCCTTGTTGCCCCAACCGTGGGCGCCAACGTCATAACCCCACTTCGAAGAATCAGGCAGGCCGGTATAATTGAACTCGTCAGACCAAATGAGCCGCCAGGAAGTTTCTGAAGCGGTTGGCGTCGCGTTTTGCCAAATAAGAACCACAAAAACCAGTATTGAGAGTAAACGTGTCATCAGTGAAATCCGTGTCTCTGAGCCCATCGCAAAAGGGAGGTGTCTTAATTTCCTCTGTGTATCTCGGCGTTCCTCCGCGTCTCTCTGCGGTTGTATGTTTTTGCGGGTCTTTTACCGCGGAGTCGCGGAGGACCGCAGAGGGACGCAGATAATGCTGGCAAATTAAGACACCACCCGCAAAAGTACTAGTTTCTACTAACGGGCATCGTTTGGTATCCTCTAAAAGCCTTTCATCGAAGAACCCGGTCGAGGTCTTACCCACTAACCGATGGCCACGATTCTTATCGCTGAGGATTACGACGACAATCGCGAGCTCCTGCGAGTGTTGCTGTCCGGCGCAAATCATCAGGTCCGCGAAGCAAAGAACGGTCGCGAGTGCCTGGATCTGGCTCGTCAGAACCCTCCGGATCTAATTATGGTCGACCTTTCAATGCCGGGGCTCGACGGCTGGGAAGTCTTTCGCGAACTAAAAGCCGACTCGCTTACAGCGCATATTCCCTGCGTGGCAGTCACCGCCCACACCGACCAAGATCGCGCTCGCGCTCTTCAATCCGGTTTCAGTGATTTCGTTGGGAAGCCGTTTCGCACTGAAGAACTGTTGCTGACCGTGAAACGACTCGTTTCGAAATAACGCGTCTATTGTTTGTAGACCGTTCCACCTTTCATCACAAACTTCACTCGACGTAACGCTTTGATATCGCGCGTTGGATCGCCTTCGACAGCAATCAAGTCTGCAAACATACCCTGCTTGACCGCACCGATCTTGTCGGCCATGTGCATTACTCGAGCGTTGACCGAGGTTGCAGAACGCAGTGCATCGACCACGGGCATGCCGAACTCGACCATTGCTTCGATCTCTTTCGCGTTGTCACCGTGTGCGAACACACCAACGTCGCTGCCGCTCGCGATTGTTACGCCGGCAGCGAGTGCTGCTTTGAAGGCAGCGCGCTTTCTCTCCCCATTGCCGAGTTTCGCTACGGTGAAAGTTGAAAGCGTCGGACAAAACGCGACGCCACGTTCTTTCATCAACCGGAACACTTCGGGCGTCCCACCATCGCCGTGTTCGATTGTTTCGACACCTGCCAGTGTTGCGCGTCGCATTCCCTCGGCAGTCGATGCATGAGCAGTTACGGGGACGTTCGCGCTCTTCGCTGTTTCGACTACGAGCTTTAGTTCGTCGAGGGAAAACGTCGGCGCTGCGCCTTGTGTGCCCCAGCGATAATCGGCGTAGATCTTGATCCAATCGGCGCCGTGACCGATCTGATCGCGGACCACGCGCGTCAAACTATCGACACCGTCAGCCTCTTCCGCACCCTGCGGCACGCGCCACTCAGAAGCGTAACCTTTCGGTCCGTAACTTCCAGTTGCGACGATGGCCCGTGTCGTCACAAGCATTCGTGGACCAGAAATAATGCGTTGTTCTACTGCCTGCTTCAGTCCGACATCAGCGTATGCGGCGCCCTCCGTGCCGAGATCGCGAATCGTGGTGAAGCCGGCCTGAAGAGTGTCGCGTAAGTGATTTGTTGCGCGCGCAACACGCAAACTCAATGACTCTTTCGCGACTTGATCGTTCCAAACAGTCTCGCTGTATGGATGCAACAGCACGTGAGAATGGGCTTCAATCAAACCGGGCATCAGTGTGAGTCCGGGCAGGTCGATGATTTGCGCGTTGGGCCAAACGCCAAGAGACTTCAACGGACCAAGGGAGTGGATCTTCGGACCCAGAACAAGCACGGCCCAGCCTTCGTGAAGCTGGGCCGATTCACCGTCGAAAACACGTGCCGGCTTGAGCAGATAAGGGATGTAACTTTCGGTGCTCGCGGTTTGTTGCTGTGCTTTCGTTGCCGGCAACAGGACGGCGACACAGAGAAGAAGCAACACGCAGTAGCGCAGCACGATTATTTCTCCGAGATGACGACTTGCTCGATCGTTGGCGGCAGCGGATGAAGCGTGCTGCGTGAGAAGCCGGCGTTTGCGGCCATGCGTTCGAGTTCTGCAAACGTGTACGCGTCGCCCGAAGGAGTCGTCGTCAACATCATCATGCTGAACCCGGCGGCGTCCGGTGGCGTCACGCGGTCTTCGTTCGGAACGAATTCCAACGTCACGGCGCGACCGCCGTCTGCGAGGGACGCATGGACCTTGCGCATAAGCGTCTCACAAGTCGGTTCGTCGAAGTGGTGCAAAAAGTTCGTTAACAACACAAGGTCGTAGCCGCTGCCGTACTCGACATCAAAAGCGCTGCCTTCGATCGTGTTATAACGGTCTTCGACTCCGGCTTTCTGCGCATTCTCTTTCGCGACTTCAAGCACTGCTTTCCAATCCAGCGCCGTTACTTCTGCTTGCGGATTGTTCTTTGCGAAAGCGATGCCGAAAAGACCATGACCCGCTGCGATGTCGAGAATCTTCAACTTGCGATCACCATGCGGATCGACCAGTTTCGCCATCAGTTGCGACGGCAGATCCATCAGCGCCGCCATCGCGCGCGCGAACGTGACCCACACCGGGTTGTCGGGACCGAGCGTGCCGTCGTCAGGCATTGCCGTACCGCCTTTGCGGACGGCATCCGCCATGTGTTTCGAGCCCTCGGTCAACTTTGGCGAGCCGAGAAATTCGACAGCGCCGCCGAGATACGCAGGTGAGCGCTTGTCGAGAAACACCGACGAGTCGAGCGTCAATCCATAACGCTCGCCCTGCTTCGTAAGCATCTCCATGATTGTGAGGTAGTCACAGAGAACTCGAATTCCTTTTTCCGACGCCTGGCACCGCTTCGCGATCTCGGGCACGGTAGCCTTGCCCTCGCCGATAGCGGTGAACACTTCGAGTTCGAGACCTGCCTTCAACGCCTCGGTGCGCTGATGCGCATTCATTGTTTGGAAGAAAAGTTGTGGTGATGGTTGCTGGGACGCGGGAGTAGACATCTAAAATTCCTCTCGTTTTTTAGTTGGGTCAGGAACGGGAGATGCGGCGATGCGGGGAGCCGGAGATGGACTTCTCCCACTCTCCCCTTCGCCGTTTCTCCGTATCTCCTTAACGGGTGGCTGATTCTGCACTCACCGTATCGGATCGCGCAACACCGTCTCGGCGACTGCGGCGGCCATTTCAGCGGCTTGCGGATGACTGCGGCGCAGACCCGCGATTTGCAACAGAGCCTCGCCCGTGCGTGAGAACATGCGGAAAAGATCGCCTTCTTCGGCGCGTGTTTCTCTGACGATTTGCGACCACAGCGCGCCGTTGGCCCAATGGACCGCCGCGCCGGCAGCGGAAAAGTTCAGTTCGGGAGCAGGCTCGACACCGTGCTTCCACTCTTCCGCCGACACCTTGAAACCGACGTCTTCGAAGCGCGACAGTGAAGTTACGATCTCGTCGTCCAGTTCAAGCTCGCCGTAATCGCGATCCTCGTCTGCGGTAAGCGCGGCCATGATTCCTGCAAGCTGTTTGGTTGTGAGCGAGTTGAACAGGCCGCTTTCCAGCGCTTCGCCGACAAGCAACGGACGATCGATGTGGAGATCGGCGAGCCATCGGCCGCGCTCGGTGACTTTCTCCGCCTCGAAATCGAGATAACCAAACACGGCGAGCACCTTCGCGCGTTGTTCGAACGGTTGCCACACTTCCTCGCGCAACGCTTCGATGCGTCGCGAAGAACGTTCATAATCCTCGGCGGTTTCGTGCAGCGTCCAGAGCACTTCGGTGCAACGCTGTCGCTCCGCTCCGCGAAGTTGTGGCGGCAGCAGGTTTTCGATCGAATCGTCAAGCACTTTTAGCGCGTCAGTTTCTTCCATATACCGATCACGCAATCGCGGCTCATGCAGGACCAGCTCGCGGCCTCGCTCACGAATTTCTTCAAAAGCGTGTTCGATGTCGTCATCGCGAACACGATAAACGGGCGAATAAACGCGTCCGATTCGTTCCTGCGGAAAGCTGGCGGTGGTTCCGTCTTCGCGCAGACCGCGGATGCTGCCGTCACGCTTTTCCGTGACCATCACCAATCTGCGGCTCGCGCGTCCCACACCGACAACGCGTCCCGGTTTGACAACTTCGTCGAGCCACGTATGAAACAGTTCCGCACGAGTCTGCGGCTTTGCTTCCTGAAGACGCGCACGCGCGCCGATTAGTCGCTCTAAACCAAGCACGACGCTGACTGGAAGATCGCAACCATCCTCTTTCAATCGACCGGCAATGGTTTGTTCGCTTTGTTGGCGCGCGTTTTCGAGTTGATGCATCTGCCGAGCGTAATCGCGATAAGCGAAACTGCGTTCCGCGATCTCTCGCACTCCGGCGAACGTACCGTAGGCATCAAGCAGATTGAGTAGCGTCGTGTACGTCGCGCGAAACTGGCTCGTCAACGGATCGGGCGCTGCTTTCAACAGTTGCGCGATGCGTGCCGGATCCTGATGCAGGCCCGGAGCAGCGACGACAAAACCAACGTTATCGCGTCCACGTCGTCCTGCGCGTCCCGTCATTTGTTGCAGTTCGGAAGCCGACAACGGACGCCAACCACTTGCGGTGCGTGCATCAGCACCAGTTAAGACAACACTGCGCGCCGGAAAATCCACGCCTGCTGCAACAGTCGCAGTCGCGAAGATCGCGTCTAACAATCCGGCGCTCATAAGTTTTTCAATAACCAGTTTCCACGCTGGAATGTGGCCTGCGTGGTGCGATGCGACACCACCGCGAATGATCGTGTCCCAGTGTCGATGGCCGCGCACTTCCGGGTTCTTTTCGACGAAGCTGCGCATGAAGTCGCGTCGCGCTTCGCGACGACTCTCATTTGGATCGCGTCGCGCGAGCGCTGCTTCCGAAGCTGCCTGATCACAACGGCGCCGCGTCGGCATGAAGACGATCGCGGGCAGCAGGTTGTAACCGTCCAGGGTCGACAATAAAGTCGCCGGCGGCATTTCAGGCATTCGAAGCTTCATTAATTATTCGCGCGATCTCCGGGTTGATTCTTTCGTCGTCCAGGATGATTGGAATTAGTTGTCTGTTCGGAAGTAAGAGGGCTGATCGTAACGGCACCGGTCGTTTGCGTGGTCCAGTGATCACGCCGCAACGCACGCCTCGAACTTCTTCCAGCCACGATGCAAACTCGTGCGCGTTGCCGATCGTTGCAGACAGAAGGAGCAAACGAATCCGCGGCGGTGTCAGAATGATCGCTTCTTCCCAAACGTGACCACGATCTTCGTCGGCGAGGTAGTGTGCTTCGTCAAGCACGACTAGATCGGCACTGACTTCGCTTCCGCCACGCAACGAGTCGAAGAGTTGGTTGCGATAGATCTCGGTCGTCCCGACGATCAGCGGCGCTTCCCAGTTTTCTTTTCGGTCGCCAGTCAGGATGCCAACGCGTTCGGCGCCAAACTCGTCGATAAACTCCTGGTATTTCGAGTTGGTGAGCGCCTTTAGCGGCGAGGTGTACCAGGCTCGCCGGCCCTCGGTTAAAAGGCGGCGGATCTCCTCACGCGCGATCCACGTCTTACCGCTTCCTGTAGGAGCGGTTACGAGCACGTCTTCGTACTCGAGCATTGCCAGTGCTTCGACTTGAAAAGGGTCAGGTTTGAACGGCGCTGGTGGCGGTGTCCCAATTCCCTCCAGCAACCTTTTTAAATCGCCGGATGGGGGCACGGGACGTGCAGGTCGTTCAGGGAGTTCGGTCTTTCTCGGTTTTGCTCGGTGGCGCCGATCGTAGTTTCCCCTGTGTTTTCGCGGCATGCCGGTCATTTTAACTGCGCGACCGTGGCTAGCGAAGTGCTAACAGGACACGACAGAGTTACAATTCCATCTCACAACGCGTTGACCGTGAGGGGCGTCTAAGGCACTGAAACAAAATAGGCCGGCTGACGTTTTCAAGTAGGATGACTGAGTTGTTCGAAAATTTTGAGGTAAATCGCGAGTCCAGAGTGTCAGTGCTGCTGCGACTGCTCGGCGCGTCGCTCGCGGTGCATCTGGTGCTCCTCTGGATGGTCATTTACGTTCCCGCTGTTCGCGACACCGTCAACATTGCCGCTCTAATCGCCACCACGAGGTGGGTGGACGAAGACTACACGGCCACTCGCATTGGCGACGACGTCCAAATCGTTCAACTCGAGAAGTTTCGCTATCCCGACGGCTATTTTGCTCCCGAAAACCAGGGCTTCAGCGATCCGGCGGTCGCTGGGGCAAACGATCCGTTTGCGCCAAAGATAATCTCGCAGTGGAAAGCCGGAGGACCTGATCCGGAAGAAACTCCTTCACCGAGTCCTGAAGCGAGCCCGACCGCGTCGCCGAGTCCGAGCGCATCCGGATCTCCTGCTATCGCGCAGGCTAGTCCTGGTGCGAGTCCGGGCGCCAGTCCGGGCGCCAGTCCGCTGACTCAGGAAGACGCACAAAAGGAATTGGAGAAAACTGCCGAGCAGAACAACGTCGACCTGCCGGAAGAGAACCAGATCAATAAAAAGGCCCTGAAAGACTTTGCCGCTTACGCAAACGATCTAAAGAACCAGGGCAAATTCGATTTAAATAAACCGTTCGAGATCATCATCGAGGCCCAGTTGGACGAAAAGGGCAAACTCATTAATCCGGTCTTCAAGAAGAAGGAGGGCGACGAGAACCTGGTCGAATTATTCGGCCGCATGGTCTCCGCGCTGAACGACAGCGGGTTCTTAACGTACCTGTCGCCGATCAGCAAAAACAACCCGAATTCGACGGTCAGAATTATGGTCAAACAGGGCGAGAAGGATGTGCTCGCGTCGGTGGAGTCGGAAACGACGTCGCCCGACCGCGCGAAGGCCCTGGCTAGTGTGTTAAATAACCTGCTTTACTTCGGCGCCGGTTCGCGAGCAGGAAAAGACGAAGAAGTAATAATGAAGAACACGAACGCAACGCCAGACGGCAAGAAAGTTGTGGTGAATTTTTCGATGCCGCGGCAGAGCTTAGTTGACATGATTAAGAAGCAGATGCAGCCCGGTGCGTAACGCTCAGGTGTTTCCCGCAAAGGCGCAAAGACGCAAAGGTTTTAGAACCCGGTTTCTTTGCGGCTTTACGCCTTTGCGGGAAACTTCCAGCCTAAACTAAAATTCCAAGACTATGAGTTTCGATAAATTTTTAACGAAGGTATTTGGCAGCAGTAATCAGCGCTTTTTGAAATCGATTGTTCCAATGGTCGCCGAGATCAATGCGCTCGAGCCGGCGATGCAGAAGCTCTCCGATGAAGAGCTGCGCGCGCGCACCGCATTTTTCAAAGAGAAGGTCCAACGCGAGGTCGCCGGCATCGACGACAAAGATCGCCTAAAGCATCGCGAAAAAGAGATTCTCGAGGAGATTTTGCCCGAAGCGTTCGCTACTGTTCGCGAAGCGAGTGTTCGCACCACCGGAATGCGCCACTTCGACGTTCAGTTGATCGGCGGCATCGTTCTTCACCAGGGCAAGATCTCTGAGATGCGCACCGGGGAAGGCAAAACTCTGGTCGCCACGTTGCCGGCGTACTTGAATGCTCTGACCGGACGTGGAGGCGTTCACGTCATCACCGTCAACGACTACCTTGCCTCGCGCGACGCCGAGTGGATGGGCCAGATTCATCGTTTCCTCGGTCTTGAAGTCGGCTGCATTCAGAACGAAATGGATGATTTCGAGCGGCAAGCAGCGTACGCCGCCGACATTACCTACGGTACCAACAACGAATTCGGTTTCGACTACCTGCGCGACAATATGAAGTTTGACCTCGCTACATGTGTGCAGCGTGGTCACTACTTCGCCATCGTCGACGAAGTCGACTCAATTCTGATCGACGAAGCGCGAACACCGCTGATCATCTCTGGTCCATCGGATGAAGCAACCGACAAATACCGAAACGCCGACGCGATCATTCCGCACTTGAGTAAAGGCGAGGACATCGACGGCAAGAAGACCGGTGATTACGTTGTCGACGAAAAGGCCCACACCGCTGTGCTTACCGAAGAAGGCGTCGATAAAGCGGAGCGACTGCTCGGCGTCGGCAATCTTTACGATCCTTCAAACATGGAGTTGCTGCACTGTGTCGAGCAGGCGTTGAAGGCGCACACACTTTACAAGTTAGACCATCAGTACGTCGTTCAGGAAGGCGAAGTAATTATCGTCGATGACTTCACCGGCCGTTTGATGAAAGGCCGCCGCTGGTCCGACGGTTTGCACCAGGCAGTCGAAGCGAAGGAAGGCGTCGAGATCGAGAAAGAGAACCAAACACTCGCGACGATCACGCTGCAAAACTACTTCCGACTCTATGAAAAGCTTTCGGGTATGACTGGTACCGCGGAAACCGAAGCGGCGGAGTTCAATGCGACGTACAAACTCGACGTCATCGTGATCCCGACGCACATGCCGATGGTCCGCACGGATTTTTCGGATGTGATCTATCGCACGTTGCCCGAGAAGTGGGACGCCGTGATCGAAGAGATCAAGGAATGTCACGACAAGGGCCAACCCGCTCTCGTTGGTACTGTTTCAGTTGAAAACTCGGAACTGATCTCGCGGCGTCTGATGAAAGACAAAGTGCCGCACAACGTGCTGAACGCGAAGTATCACGAGCGTGAAGCCGAGATCGTGGCTCAGGCCGGACGCAAAGGTTCGGTGACGATCGCCACTAACATGGCCGGTCGCGGTACCGACATCCTGCTCGGCGGCAATCCCGACTTCATGGCGCGCGAGTTTCTGAAGACGGAAGAGATCGATCCGGACGAAGCCACTGAAGCTCAGTGGGAAGTCGCTTACGCGCGCGCGAAACGCATAGTCGAGGAAGAACACCAGGAAGTGGTCGACCTCGGCGGCCTGCACATCGTCGGCACTGAGCGACACGAGTCGCGCCGCATCGACAACCAGCTTCGCGGACGTGCCGGTCGTCAGGGCGACCCGGGATCGTCGCGCTTTTTCCTGTCGCTCGAAGACGATCTGATGCGCATCTTCGCCGGCGACAAGGTGAAGGCGTTGATGCAACGTCTCGGCATGGAACAAGGCGTCGCGATTGAGTCGAAGATGGTTTCGAAGCGAATCGCAGCGGCGCAGAAGTCGGTTGAAGGTCGCAACTTCGAAGCACGTAAACACCTGCTTGAGTATGACGACGTCATGAACAAGCAGCGCGAGACGATTTACGGTCTGCGTCGTCAATTGATGGAAGAACCGGACCAGCGGGATTACCTGTTGGGCGATCCGCCGCAGGCTGGTGTTGCTTTCGACTTGCTGTCAGACATCACGCAACAGTATCTGAATCCCGACGTCTCTCCGGACGATTGGGACGTCGATAACTACAAGGTTCAGATCAAGACCATTTACGATTTCGACACCGATGGCGAAGGTCTGAATCTGCTGACGATGACGTCGCCGGAAGTGATCAATTCCATCTGGGAACGTCTAAAGTTCAAGTACGAACGCAAGGAACAGCAGATTGGGCCAGAAGCGATGCGCACCTACGAGCGCATCATCATGCTCAACATTATCGACGCACAGTGGAAGGACCACCTGCTGTCGCTCGATCACCTCAAACAGGGCATCGGGCTCGTGGGTTATGGACAGAAGGATCCGCTGGTCGAATACAAGAAGCAGAGTTTCGACATGTTCCAGGAGATGCTGGATCGCATCGATACCTCGACTATTCGATCGTTGTTCAACCTGCAAATCGTGTCGGAACAAGCTCCTGAGACGTTGCAGCAACGACGAGCGGCGCGCCGGCCGGGATCTCTGCGTTTCACTGGTCCAAACCAGGGCGCGGCGCCGGCGGGTGAAGAAGAAGGCAAGATCAAGACTGTCGTTCGCGACCAGCCGAAAGTCGGACGCAACGAGCCATGTCCCTGCGGATCGGGCAAGAAGTATAAGAAGTGTCACGGTATAAACGCATAGATGATTTATTTCCCCCTTTCAAGAATGTTAACTCTGGCGGCGATCGTAATCGCGATCGCCGCAAGCAGTGTCTTCAGTCAAACGCCGGCTCCAACTCCCAACCCGGCACTCGCGCCCGCAATTAAGCTTTTACGCGACGGCGAAAATAAAAAAGCGCTCGACTCATTCAAACGCGTACTTAAAGAAAACAAAGCAGACGGTGAAGCGTGGTACTACCTCGGCGTCGTCCATCTCCAATTAGGCGAGTTCAAAAAAGGCTCTGACGCTTTTAAGAAAGCTATACAACTCCGGCCCGATCTCGCGGCCCCGGCGCATGCGGGATACGCTTATGCTCTAGTGCTTCGAAACAGACTAAATGAGGCAGTGATATCGGCTAACAAGGCGTTGACGGTTGACCCAAAAAATATCGAAGCACTTTACACGCTCGGTATCGTGGAACTTCGCCGGGGCGCAAGAGAAGAAGCAATCAAAAAAGCGGATGCGCTTATCGCATTAAAACCCGACTTCCCGGCAGCTTACCTATTGAAGAGCCAGGCTTTCGTTAGCACCGGCAATGCCGTTCCCCCGAACTCAATTGCAAAGGATGAACGGCAACTTCGGTATCGATTGGCGGCCGATGCTCTTGAGAAGTATCTGCAACTAGAAAACGATCCCAGCCTCGCTGCAACCTGGAAGGAGCAGTTGGATACTTTAAGGTTTCATGCAGGAGACAGGGGCGATGTCTACATTGGCCGTGAAGTTACTACGAAGGCCAAACTAATCAGCAAACCGGAACCTGTTTACACTCAAAGAGCGCGCAACGAGCAGGTAACGGGCACGGTTGTGCTGCGGTGTGTGTTTGCGGCGGATGGGACTGTTAAGCACATTCTCGTAGTCCAAGCCTTGCCAAACGGTCTCACAGAACAATCGATCGTTGCCGCAAAGAAGATCAAGTTCATTCCAGCTACGCTCAACGGAAAACCCGTTTCGATGTGGATGCAGTTGGAATACAACTACAACTTGTACTGACCTTCGTTAACAAACCGCCCGTGGTCCGGTTGTCGCTTGAGCTCAGAAATCACTTCCAATAATCCTGTCGTCGCTGCAATCATCACCGGCAAAGCTCCGCAACCTGCACGCCTCGCCGCTGCGCGCGGTATGCTTCCGTTACCGCAAAACGATCTGCTGGAGGTGCTCGTCGCGTTAACTGCCAGCGACGACGAGCAGATCTCGACAGCAGCAACTGAAACACTCAACGCCGAAACGCCAGACAATCTTTTACTCGCAGCTAAAGCGACTGAAACCTCACCTAACGTGTTGGCCTATCTCGCTACTCACGCCGTCGGAACAAACGACGTTCACGAAGCGACTATTCTCAACAATCGAACTCCGGACGACGCTATCGCAACGTTGGCTTCTGCCACGTCCAACGGATCGCTGCTCGAGTTAATCGCCGTCAATCAGCAAAGACTCGTTCGTTCTCCAGCAATCATCGACGCGATACTCGCCAATCCTGCGCGTAGCGGTGAAGCCGACCGACGTGCGACTGAAACGCGCAAGGAGTTCTTCGAAAAGGAGCGCGGTGCGCGTCAGATTGCCGACGAGTTACGGGCACGCGGTCAAACAGCGGCCGCCGAGTTTTTTGAATCAGCCGAACTAACTACGGCGAGCGGCGAGATGAGCTTCGACGACGCGTGGCTGATCGCGCAGCACATCGAAGTCTCCGACTCGGACATCGACGATTCGTGGCTGCCCGCCGAACGATATGAAGAGTTGTTACCGGAGACGGTAGCGGAGAGTGTCGCAAATGCTCAGCGCGTGATCGAGAGCGAGCGACTCGAGGGCAAAGAGGTTTCCACTGAACGCGTTTCGCTGATTCGGAAGGTCATGTTCATGAACGTCAAAGACCGGATGAAGCTGGCGATGAAAGGCGATCGCGAGGCACGCGGTATTCTGATCCGTGACTCCAACAAGATTGTGTGTTCGGCGGTGATAAAGAATCCACGAGTAACGGACCAGGAAGTGGAACACATTTCGGCAATGCGCACGGTGGCTGCCGAAGTGCTGCGGTTGATCGCGATGAATCGAACCTGGGCCAGGTCGTATACGATCATTCACAACCTGGCCCGCAATCCCCGCACACCAATCCCCACGGCGATGACCGTCCTGATGCGCATTCGGACCAAGGATCTCCAGCAACTCAGCCAGAATCGAAACATCTCGGAGACGGTCCGGCGTCAGGCTTATCGGCTGGCCCAAACACGATCTGGTGAATAAGCGAACAGGTTTTGGGCGGGTTGTTACGAGAGTTTGGCGAAAAAGTTAATAATGTCCTTGACAGGTTACAGATTAAACGTATAATTTCGCACAACTTCGTAGCCAGATTCCTTGCTTGTTTGAAATTGTTGGGTGCGACGGGCTAAAGCGCGGCCCTTTTCTATTTGCCCTTATCTTCCGCCCGCTAGTGAGCCGCCCGATTGAGTCGTTTCGCAGTTTGACGATTCCTTGCTTTTGTCTGCCACCCGATTTGCCCGAACCTGCCCGTACAAGTTTCGCCCCGTCGGTTCAGTTGAACTGGCGGGGCTCCTCTCTTTTAGGCCGAAATTCCCTTGGTTAGTTCTTCGTTACGGTCTCGAAAGCTTTGACAGGTGTCGGCCCTGCCGATTCGTCAGCGCTTACAGCTTTGCCGCACATGCGAGCAAAAAGTCGTTCGTACTGGTCGACAACGCGATCCCAGTCGTAGTTGCTGCGAATGCGGGCCTGTGCGCGATGACGATAGGCGTGCACGAGCGATCCGTCGCGTAAAACCCGTTGTAACTTCTCAGCTAAATCTAACTCGTCGGAGTAAGGTACACCGGCCTCTCCTACCACTTCGAGGTTTTCCGGGGTAGCGAGTGTGAGCACGCAGTTGCCGTAACCCATTGCTTCGAGCAGGGCAGGATGCGTGCCACCAACTTCGGTCGCGTGGACGTAGCAATAGGCGTTCTGCTGCAACGCGCGATAATCCTGGCCAAAAACGAATCCCGTGAAAATGATTCGCTTGTCACCGCGGGCGCGCGCCTTCAGATCCTGGATGTACTGTTCAGCATATGGTGCGTCTCCGACGATCAACAGGCGATAAGCGGTGCGGACTCTTTTGAACGCTTCGATTACGAGGCGGGCATTATTTTCCGGCTCCAGTCGCGAGACATACAGAACATAACGGTTCGGCTCGACGCGCCACTTCCGCACCAGTTCGCGATCCGGCCGCCGTTCCACTTCGCTTCCGTACGCGATCATCGTCGATGGGGCATTGTGCCGCGTCAGGTAATAGTCCTGAATGACCTGAGCATCGGTGACCATTTCGTTGGGCAACAACGTCGAGAGCTGCTCAGCCAGCTGATAATAACGACGACCCAGCCAGTTCCACTTCTTTCGTTTGTGCTCGAGGCCGTCGACATTGATTGCCACCGGCGTTCCGGTGAATCGCAAGATCGGCGAGAAAGGCGCGTTTGCGGCGTTGCAGATCAATGCTGCGTCAAACCGGCGCGAGACCGCATGAATTGAAGAAAGAAAAGTGTGGACGACTGTGTCGAAGTATTTGTGACGGATCGTTGGAAGTATTTGGAGCCGAACGCCGTGATACTCCATTTGTCGCGGCGAAACATAGTGCGCGCGACAATAGACGGTCACATCGTGCCCGCGGGCCACGAGTCTGGTAGACAGATGTTCCGCGAAAGTTTCGAATCCGCCATAGCTGGCCGGAATTCCACGTGTTCCCAGAATAGCGATACGCATGGCCTATTTATTTATACCCGTGTTCCCACCTGCTGGTAAATCTCAAGTGTCTGCCGTGCGGTTTCGCGCCAGTCGAACATCTCCGATCGCTTACGACCTTTGACGCTCAACTCACGTCGAAGGACGGAATCATTTATCAGTCGCTCGATTGCCACGGCGATTGACGACACATCAAAAGGATCGACCGTCAGTGCAGCGTCCCCTACGACTTCCGGCAGGCTTGTTTTGTTGCCGACGATTACCGGCGCACCGCACTTCATAGCCTCGAGCGGTGGTAATCCGAAGCCTTCGAAATATGACGGGTAAACAAAACAAAGCGCTCCTGAATACAACGCCGGCAGATCAGTTTCAGGTACGTAGCCGGTAACAATAACCGAGTCTTTCACTCCTGTTTGTTCGAGAGCGCGCAATGTTTCGTCGTAAAGCCATGCACACTTTCCAACCAGGACCAGTTTAGGTAACTCAGTTTGAGTATATTTACCCCGCAACAAAGCGTACGCGTTAATCAGGCGTGCCAGGTTTTTGCGGGGCTGAATTGAACCGACCGAGAGAATGTATGGTCCGTCTATCCCGTAATTATGTCGCACGCGTTGCAGTTCCCTATCGTCTTCGACCGGGGAAAAATGGTGCGGTGCAGCGAGCGGAATCGCGGTGACGCGAGAGGGTTCGATACCGTACGTATCGATGACGTCGCGTCGTGTGTGCTCCGACAGTGTAAGAATTCTTGCCGCGCGACGGGCGGAGTGCCGCACAGTCAAACGAAGCTGCGTTCGACTGCGGCGGTGAAAAGTTTGAGGCAGGTGTTCGAATGACAGGTCGTGAATACTCACAACTACGGGACACGGACAAAACGGCGGCGCTGTGAACTGCACGTGTAACACGTCAACTGGATGCTTTCGCAGTTCGGCACTGAGTGTTAGCGGGATACGAATTAACGGTGTGTGAGGAAGGGTGTTGCGAACTTTGAAGTTGGGCCAGCGCTGGTGGAAACGATCGCGTGCTTCGGCCGTCGTTACATACAGAGTGTAATCATTGACTTCATCGATTTGCGCGAGTGACTCGATGAGGTTAACGGCGTAGCTTTCGTTTCCTCCCAGCTTCGTGCCAACTGAATGAGCGTCGATTGCGATCCGCATTCTTCAATCCGTGTTCCCACTCGTTTGTCGAACACGGATTCATCAAATCAGGCCATCTACTTCGTCTTGCCGGCGGCCGCCTCGTCGGTTTGCTGCCCGCGAGTATCGCGCTCACGGATGCGGGCGGCTTTACCTCGCAGACCACGCAGGTAGTAGAGTTTGGCCCTGCGTACGCGGCCGCGCTTCACGAGGTCGATGTGGTCGATGATGGTGGCGTGTAACGGAAAGATTCTCTCGACGCCAACGCCAAAGCTCGTCTTTCTGACGGTGATCGTTTCGCGCGCGCCGCCGTGTTTGCGAGCAATCACGACGCCTTCAAATGCCTGAAGTCTTTCCTTCGTTTCCGATTCCTTGATGCGTACGTGAACGCGTACCGTATCGCCCGGCTGAAATTTCGGGATGTTCTTCCGCAACTGGGTCTCTTCAATGGTATCCAATCGATTCATTTCTCAACGCTCCTTATTATTGCAATAAATCCGGACGATTACGTCGCGTTTTCGCGACCGCCGCTTCTTTGCGCCAACGTTCAATTTCCGCATGATTGCCGCTCAACAAAACATCCGGCACCTTCATGCCTTTGAATTCCGGCGGCCGCGTGTACTGCGGATGGTCCAACAGCCCTTCGGAAAAAGATTCAAACACCGCCGACGTTTCACTACCCAATGCCCCGGGCAACAGCCGGACAACCGCGTCGACTACTACCATCGCCGCCGGCTCACCACCGGACAAAACATAATCGCCGATCGAGATCTCGTCAGTCGCCAATGCTTCCGAGACGCGTTCGTCGACGCCTTCGTAGCGTCCGCAAATCAGAACGATCCGCGTAGCGTCCTTTGAAAGATCCTGTGCCAGCGACTGTGAAAACGGCCGTCCCTGCGCTGACAACAAAACGACCCGAATCTCCGGCGTAAAATCTTCCTTCCGTGCGACACCCGTAAGCGCTTCCACTGCGGTGAAGATCGGCTCGGGTTTCAATATCATCCCATCGCCGCCGCCAAATGGACGATCGTCTACGACGTGATGCTTATCGGTGGTCCACTGTCGTAAATCGTGCGTGTGGATATCGACGAGTCCGGCATTGCGCGCTCGTCTCACGATTCCGCAGTCAATCGCTTCGCGAAAGAATTCAGGAAAGATCGTGATGATATCGAAGCGCAGCATCTCAAAGATCTAAAAGTCCTTCTGGAGGATCGACGAGGATCGTTTTTGCGACGGGGTCGATCCCGACCACAATCGAGGCCGCTAACGGCACTAGTCTCTCGTTACCACTTTCATCACTAACTACCAGTATCTCAGCGCCACCCGTTCTCAATACGGAGCGAACCTGCCCGATACTCTGGTCGCCGACTTTAACGGTACATCCTTCAAGTTCCCAATCGTAGAACTCGTCGGCTTCGAGTTGAACGCGATCGGATGCGGGAACGGCGAATTCGTATCCGATCAATTGCTTGGCGGCGTCGATGTCGTCGTAACCATCAAGCTTCAAAACAACGCGGTCTTTTTGAAACCAGAAATCCTCGAGGCTTCCGGTTTTCTGCTCACCGCGCGGCGAAACGAGGACGACTTCGTCGAGGTCTTCAAACCTTTCGGGAAAGTCCGTCAGGAGTTCCGCTACTACTTCACCTTTCAACCCGTGGGTCTTCACGGCTCGCGCAATTAAAACCAGATCCGAGCCGGGTTCCGCCATGTCGTTTACTCAACGATTTCCAGGAGATAACGACGGTTCTTTTTAGTGCCGCCTATTCGCGCCAGCGATCGCAAGGCGCGGATGGTCTTACCCTGCTTGCCGATGATCTTGCCGACGTCGTTCTGCGCCACTCGCACTTCGATCAACGTCGTACCGTTATTTTGTTCCACTTCCCGAACGTCAACACTGTCGGCCTCATCGACCAACGCTTTGACGATCATTTCAATGGCGTCTCGCATGGCTTATATCCGAAAGCCGTGGCCTACCGTTAAGCCTGTGCTTCGGCGGCGGCTGCGTTTGCGGCTTTGTTGCTGGCTTTGATCAGCCGGCTAACCGTGTCAGTGGGTTGCGCACCTTTTCCCAGCCAGTAATTAACGCGAGTCAGGTTGAGTTTGATCTCGGCTGGATTTCTGGTCGGGTTGTAAGTGCCCAGATTTTCTAAATAAGCCCCGTCGCGCTTGGACTGTTTTTCTTTGACGACGACGCGGTACGACGGGCTCTTCTTCGCCCCGGTGCGCATTAACTTAATAGCTAACAAATCGTTCCTCCTTCAGAAATGCCGCGCGCGTGCGTGGCAGCCTTGCTTTACTTACGTTTCTTTCGTTTCTTCTTATGTTGCTTCTTTTTTGACCGGCGCGACGGGCTCGCACCCATTGGTGCACCGGGTAGTTCCGGCAACTCGCCGTCGTCGCCCGAAAAGCCGGCCATGTCCGGCATGCCCGTCATCTTTCGCAGCATTTTACTTTTCAAGCCACCGCCACCAAACAATCCTGAACTGGAAAGTTGGCGCATCATCTGTCGCATTTCGACGTACTGCTTGATGAGCTGATTGACGGCCGCTACGTTTGTTCCGGAACCACGCGCGATCCTACGCCGGCGGTTCGCGTTTAAGATCCGATGATCGTTGCGTTCTGCCCACGTCATCGAATCGATGATCGCTTCAGTCCGCTTGAGCTCCTTCTCCATCATCGCCGACTGCTCATCGTTCAACTGCGGCATGCCCATGCCGCCGAGAAGCTGGTCGGGCAACAACTTCATGATCTTTGAGAAAGAACCGAGCTTCTTAACCTGGCGCAACTGCGAACGAAAATCGTCTAACGTGAACTCGTTCTTCTGAAGCTTCTTGAGCTGCTCTTCAGCTTCTTCCTGATCGACCTTGGACTGAACTTCTTCGATGAGCGACAAAACGTCGCCCATGCCCAGGATTCGCTGCGCAACTCGATCGGGATAAAACGGCTCGAGCGCGTCGTAACGCTCTCCAACGCCGACAAACTTCACCGGTTGACCGATTACTTGTTTGATCGACAGCGCGGCGCCTCCGCGCGCGTCGCCGTCCATCTTGGTCAGAATCACGCCCGTGATGCCGACGCGGCGATGAAACTCTTCCGCTGATCGAACTGCATCTTGTCCCGTCATCGCGTCGGCGACGAACAGAATTTCGACGGGGCGCGTTTCGTTCTTGATGTTGACAAGCTCTTCCATCAGCTCGTCGTCGATGTGCAGCCGTCCGGCTGTGTCGATGAGCAGTGTGTCGAACCCGGTCTGTTGCGCGTGCTTTTGCGCTTCGCGGACGAGAGTCAGCGGATCGTTGCTTTCCGGATATTCAAAGATCTGTTGGCCGGTCGCTTTCGCGATGACCTTCAACTGTTCGCGCGCGGCCGGGCGGTAAACGTCAACCGAAAGCAACAGCGGCTTGCGCTCCTGGTTCTTCGCAAGCCAGCGCGCGATTTTCCCGGTAGAAGTTGTTTTGCCCGAGCCTTGCAGGCCAACTACCATGACCGTATTTGGTAGTTGCTTCGTAAAAACGAGTCGCGACGATTGGCCGCCGAGTAGTTCAACCAACTCGTCGAAAACAATCTTGACGACTTGTTCTGAAGGCTTGAGTTCCTGCCAGACCTGCTGGCCTTCGGCCTTCTGTTGGACCGAGGCTATAAAATCTTTGGCGACTTTATAGTTGACGTCGGCTTCCAGCAGCGCGAGCCGGATCTCTCTCAACGCGGCGTCGACGTGCTCCTTTGTCAACACGCCTTCGCCTCGGAGATTCTTTAGGGTGCGCTTTAATTTATCCGAGAGCGACTCAAACATAACTCTAGGCGAAGTTCCGTGCTGAAAACGGAAACGGAGATGATAGCGATGGGGTTTTGGGGTGTCAAGGCGAGTGACGGTCGTTGGGGCGCGTGTAACCTTTGTGTTTTGAGAAGTTAATGATGCCAGATGGGTTTGTTCGAAACCGTACACTCCCTCAAAAAACTCGCAGGAATACCTGTACGCCTGCGGATGCATGTGCTAAATTCAGCACCGATAACACGTTTGCGGCTACCGTGCGTCAAAAAGCAGCTTTGAAACGGTTCCCTCCCATCGAACAAAACGCGTTGAAAAGTCGGCTTGATTGATCATTTAAAGGTACTAAATGGATAAACGTGTGGGTCACGGGCCCCCAGGCCGCGACCAGCAAAAGCCCCTTAATGAGCGAGGTGTGGTTGATCTTGCCGATGCGAGAGTGCGAATTCGCTCGCGCCCGAAGCCGTCCAACGAGTCGCTGCTTCGAGAGCTTGATGAAATTCGGTCGCTCCTGGACCAGGGCCTTTCTACTGAAGCCAAGCAACGCCTCGCAACGCTGATCTCCAACGCACGAAACTTTCCTTCGGTGCTGGCGCTGGCGCGGTGTGCCCTTTCGACTGCGCTCGAACAGCAGGGCCACTATCGCGATTCGCTCGCGGCAGTGTCGATGTACGAGTCGCCTGAATCGCGCGCAAAACTCGACCAGCAAACCATCAGCTATCTCCGGGTACAGATCGGGCTCGGTTACAACTACAACGGCGATCATCCGAAAGCGATCGCGATGTTGCAGGCGACCTTGCGCGAATACGCGGAGAGTGGCGCAGCGAATCTTGGTCCAATTTATGCCGCGTTATCGCGGACGTATCGAAGTATCAGCGAATACCCCATCGCGCGCGACTTCGCGCAACGAGCTTTAGAAAGTTTTCGCCAGAGCGGAGAATGGCGCGGACTTGCGGATTCTTACTTCGGAGTTGGCGTTGCCGATATTCACGAGGGTAATTATGAGTCCGGTCTCGAGAATCTCGAACAGGCGCTGAAGTTGATCGGCGATCGTCCCGCCGCACATCTCCTGGGCCGCACTTACGCGAACATGGCCGGTGCTTGCTGGTTCCTGAAACGTCCACAGGAAGGCATCGATCACCTCAAGAAGGCGATCACTTACTACGAGCGAACCGACCACAAAACAAACGCCGCCGACGGTTACAACAATCTCGGCATCAATCTCATTCTGATCGGACAGTGGGATCGAGCGCAGGAAGCTCTGGAGCGCGCGCTTTCGCTAGCGAAAGAGGTCGACGAACGTGGCGCGAAAGTGCCGATGATCCTCGATTCGCTGGGTGAGTTACACATGCTGCGCGGCGATCTCGATACTGCGAAAGAATATCTGACGCAAGCCGTCGCACTTGCTAATGAAAACGGAAACAAGTGGTACGCGGCTCAAGCATTGAGAACACTCGGCCGCTGCTGTGTCGCGAGAGAAGATCCGGCGACCGCGTTGGAGAACGCAAAAGAAGCATTGGCTCTCGCTGAACAGATCGGCGACCGCCAGGCGATCTGTGAATCACGGCTGATTGCCGCCGAGGCGCATCTGCAAAGCGGCGAATTCGATGAATGCGCGGCGGAATTGCAGCGAGTTAACGAGGCAACCACCGACTCCGCGACTGATCTCAATTTCACTGGCGAGTCGCATCGACTGGGTGGAATGCTGAACATGGCCCAGGGCGATGCCGGCGCGGCTGCACAACACTTCGGCAGCAGCGTTTCGATCTTCGACCTGCTCGGCGATCGCTATCGTGCGGCGCGGGCGCATCTCGAGTTGGGCCGCGCGTACAACAAGATTCTGCCGGAACGTGCCGGCGAACATTTGAGTCGCGCGTTGAACACCTTCCGTGAGTTGGGCGCGAAGATTGATCTTGCGCGTGCGGAAGAAGAGTTGAAAGTTCTCGCGCGCGCTACTCCGGAACGCTCGCAGGAACAATCTGCGCTGACGCAACTGTTGACGCTGCGATTGGCGGAAGCTGTCGCTTCGCGCGAACTGTTGTTACGCGAACTTGCGGCCGTCATGCGTCAGGAGACGGGAGCGCAGCGCGTGATTATCACCGAGCGTGGTGAACATCAGGAACCGCGTGTGGTGGTCACGATGGGTTGTACGCCCGCTGAAAGTATTACGATCGCTGCCGAGCTGAACGAGTTGAGGGACGAAGCAGATCGGCAAAAGTATTCGCGAAAACACGACGTCGAATTGACTCCGCTGAAATCATCGAACGCTCCGCCGGCGCTGATGTACCTCGCGCCGCGCAACCGTTCGACTTTGCCGAAAGGTATCGCGCTCGAGCCGCTGTTGCGTGTCGTTGAGTTGGGCATGGACGTTTGTGCGTTGCGTGCGGGTGCTAATAAAGGGTCCGGGCATGAGAACGCCGACGAGTTGGCGGGCACGAGTTTGATGCCAGGGTTTATCCATTCGAGTCCGGCGATGACGCAATTGGTGGAAGAAGTTCACAAGATTCGTTCTTCAGATGTGACCGTTCTTGTCACGGGCGAATCGGGAACGGGTAAAGAGTTGGTCGCGCGCGCCATTCACGCGATCTCATCGCGCCGGGCGAAAGTGTTTGTGCCTTTTAACTGCACTGCCGTACCGAAAGAGTTGTCGGAAGGTTATCTGTTTGGTTACCGGCGAGGTGCGTTTACGGGCGCAGTTTCAGATTCGCAGGGTGTGATTCGCACGGCCGCGGGTGGGACGTTGTTCCTCGACGAAGTCGGCGATCTCCCGCTCGACGTGCAGCCGAAGCTGTTGCGATTCCTTCAGGAAGGCGAGATTCAGCCGCTTGGTGAGCAACGGCCGAGTAAGGTCGATGTGCGCATCATCGCGGCGACCAATACGGACCTCGAAGACATGGTGGCCCAGAGTCGTTTTCGTGAAGACCTTTATTATCGCCTCAACGTGATTCGACTGCGCGTGCCGCCGCTGCGTGAGCGACGTTCTGAGATCCCGACGATCGTCAACTACTACGTCAATCATTATTCGGCGAAGTTTGGTCGCAAGGACATTCAGATCACGCCGCAAGCGGTGGATTTGTTGATGGTGAGCGACTGGCCCGGGAACGTACGGCAACTGTGTAACGAGATTCAGCGGACTGTCGCGCGGGCGGAAGATGGAACGATAATTACGCCTGAACAGCTATCACCAGAATTGAAACGGACCTCATCGCCGACTACGCCTTCAGCAGCGTCGATCGGGGCAATGTCGTCGTCGTCGGATTTGCAGAGTACGGGTACGCTCGCGGAGGCGTTGGCGGAGGTAGAGCGCCGGATGATTGCCGACGCTTTGCGGCGTCACAGTGGGAATATCTCGCGCGCAGCTCGTGAACTCGGCCTCACGCGCCGTGGTCTATACCTTAAGCTCGAGCGACACGAACTCAGCGTCAGCGCCTGACGACCCATTACACAACAACTGCTGTTTTTCGCTGCGCGATTTCCTGCGCGATGTTGCAAATTTTGTTGATGTCGAACGGCTTGGCGATTACCCAATCGGCGTTGACGGCGTTTCTCGTTTGAACGCTGATCGCGTCGGCCCAACCACTCACGATCGCGAGCGGTATCGTCTTCGAACGTTCGCGAATTTCAGTCACCAGCTCCCAGCCACTCATTTCAGGCATGCCGATGTCAGTGAACACCGCGTCAAACCTGCCTTCATACTGATCGAATAGAGCCAGTGCGACTTCGCCGCTTGGCGCCGATATAACTTCGCAACCTTCAGCTTCGAGCGCTTCGATCAATACCTCGCGTACGTGAGTTTCATCGTCCACAACGAGAACGCGAGTCTTGTCTTCGCTGGTTGTCGTTCCGGGAGTGACGACGTTTGGTTCGTCGCTGGGAACGGCGGGGGTGACGTTCGGTAGCGAGATGCGGAAAGTGGTACCGCGGCCAGGTTCGCTATCGACCTCGATTGACCCCTCGTGCCGGCGGATGATACCGAAGCTGACTGCGAGGCCCATGCCCGTGCCGGCCTTACCCTTTGTAGTGAAGAACGGATCGAAGAGTCGTTGTTTCGTTTCGGGGGTCATACCGGTGCCGGTGTCGGTGATGCACAGCACTACGCGTTCGCGAGTTTCCTGCGTTGAGACGCGCACTTCGCCGCCGGAGGGCATTGCGTCGACGGCGTTGTAGATCATGTTGACGAGCACTTCGCGTAGTTCGACCGGGTCGCCCTTGACGAACGCCTGGCAGTCGGCGTGTAGCGCGAAGCGGATTGGAGCGAATTCCGAGCGCGACTCCCAGCGTGGGCGGGTCATCTCGCAGGCGTCTTTGAGCAGGTCCGCGACGGAAATCGTTTCGAATTCGCGACTTGGTCGTTGGCGCGCGAAGTCCTGGATGCGGCGAATGATGTGGGCACCGTCTTCGGCGCTTTTTATGATGAGTTCGAGGCCGGATTCGACTTTTGTCGGGTCGGTGCTGTTTCGGAGGATCAGTTGGGCGCGTCCGAGAATGCCGGTTAGGGTGTTGTTAACGTTGTGGGCGACGCCGAAGGAGAGTTCGCCGAGGGCGGCCATTTTCTGGGCGTGAATCTCTTGTTCGCGTTGGGCGACGTGGCGGGTGTGTGCTTCAGCGATCCGTTCGAGACATTTCTTCAGCCGCTCTCTGGTAGCGTGTTGCTGCGAGTTGGCGAGCAACTGGTTCGCCTGAGCGCCAATTTCCCGTCTTTCATCGTCCGGCAGCTGGTCACACATCTCTTCTATGAGTATGAGCAGCGCCCGCCCCGCGCTCTCGCGGTCGCCACACCTTTCGGCCACCCGCCGCGCGCGTTCAATGATCGGCTTCGCCTCCTGCTTATGCTCCAGGCGGCACAGCACCAACCCCTGCGTCGTCAACGCCTCCGCAAGCAACGCATCCTCGCTGCTACCCTCAAGAGTATTTAGCGCCGACTTGATTGCTACATGCGCCTGTTCGTATTGCAAATTCGCGAGGTGGAGCTGCGCAATCGTCTCTTTTACTTGGGCGCCGCGAACTTGGTCACCAAATTCCTCAAAGAGCTTAATTGCACGCTGTAAGTGAGCTTGGGCCTCATCAAATCGTTGCAGTGTCAAAAGGAGGTATCCAAGATTATTTTCGACGATTGCGATGTATCGGCGGTTCCCAAGTTCTTCAAATGCGAGGAGGGCCTGCTCATAATTCGTGAGAGAACCCTGAAAATATTTATCCTGATCTTCAGCCAGCCCTAAATCTTTTAGCGTGGTTGCGAGCTCAAGATGGAATCGACCCTTAATCCAGGGTCGCTCCCATTTAACGATTGAGGAAGCCTCATCGAGCAACTGAAGAGCATCGTGCAATCGCCCAGCGTGGTGTTCAACTAACGCCAAACGGATCAAGAGCGACACTTCTCGATTCGGTTTGTTCCTTAGGCAATGTATCCAGGGAGGACTGCAAGATTGCTCGCGCGAGGTCGAACAGACCTTGCCAGAAATAGCAACAGGCCAACTCTATCCGGGCTTCCGATGCGCGTGCCGCCTCCTGCATCTGTTCAAATAGAGCGATGGATCCGTTCAATAATCCTTCTGCCGGTCTTTGTCCTCCGGGAATTTGCTTGGTACTCGCGATTAAGCCACTGAAAGTTCCAGCCATTAACAGAAGTTCCGCTGAAGCTCGGTTAGTTAAACGAGAATGGTGCGGCCATTTGCCTAGCGTCCACCATGGGGCTAATGCTTTCACTCCGCCGTCATAGTCTCCGACCTCAAGCCTTTGGCGAGCCGTCGCGCAAGACGCTTCCACCCGGTCGCTTTCAGTGACGAGGGATCGGGAGTTGTTGGTTGTCAAACTAGTTCCCATGGGTAGCTGTCGTGTCGGGCTCGTTTGATTTAAAAAGGATGCTGCCAGATTGCTTCGTTCGTGATTCTGCGTCCGTGCGCCGATGTATATCAAGTATGCAATGCAACGTGAATATACATTTCATGGAAAGATGAAAACAGATAGGGTTTCGCTCGCTGCCTGACGTTTTGTGAGGTACCGTCGATGTAAACCGAGGTTGGTGTATACGCGATAACCATCGTCATGACTTCTTGTCCGACGAGTTGGGGTCGTCGTCCGTTACTTGGAAATTCAGCAACAAAAGGGGTTCCAGCATTAGAATTCTCAAGCAATCTCGGTGGCACGCTTATTGATAAATGTTCTTACGTAACGCAATGATAAAAAGGCTGGTCGACGACAATCACGGACCAACGCAATTCGCCAACCAGCCACCCAGTAAACAGCCCGTTCACTAGGAGACCCAAAATGAAAACACTTAAACCCACAATTCTTGCATTCGCGCTGATCGTCATGGTCTCTTCCACTGCGCTCGCTGGCAACATCGGTGGCTTGAGGACGACCGGGAACATCGGTGGATTGCGCAGCGCTGGTAATATTGGCGGAACGCGCAGCGCTGGCAATATCGGTGGAACTCGCTCTACGGGTACTGTCTCGATTAGCATGACACCCAGCTTAACTCCGACCTCCTCGCGATTTGATTTAGAAAGCTTCTTTTCCGGGACGCTAACGGGTCTGATCCGCATGTTGCTTGAGAACGGCGAGCTGCTCTAAGTGACCGACGATCGGTCAAATTGCGTGCAGCGTTATCAAATATCGGTCAAGCTGCTCGGAAATCGTAGCTATTAGGCCACGCAGCCACTTAAATAGCAAAGTCCGTACCCGAAGCCGCCCATACGAGGAGAATTGAAATGACATCCGAAATCTATCCCGCTGTTAGGTTTTGCGAATCGCTCGTTTCTCGGGCAAAGGAACCGCTATCAGGCTTCATCTTTCCAACCGAACTCATCTAGCTCGTTTGGAACCCGTGCCGGATGAAGCCTGTGGCGGACTTACCGCCCGGCCCCCGAAATTCGTGGGCTGAAACGCTCCAACTAATCCCAAGGTGACGGTAGATCCGAGACCCGCATCTCGATCTTGCAAGGTAGGCAAAGAGGTCTTTTTAAGAGTCCTTCTCAGTAGCAAACACCGTCCACCCGGGCCCCGACATGCTTCCACTCTGAATTTTAGAGCTGCTTCAGAGTGAGTTCCTCACGCATTTTCTAGAGTCGCTGACGGCGCCTTCTCGATGACGGCCGCACGTTTCTCCATGCCTTAGAGGATACTTTGGGTCGTGTTCGTGAAGTTCAATGGATCCATCTTGTTTTCACGATCTCTAAACCGAGGGGTTCATGCGACGCCGACCATTCCCGTCCGCCATCATGAACACAGTGAAAAAAGGTTAATCCGGAAGCAATGGTTTATTCTAACGGTGGAAACAATGCCTTCGCAGAAGTGCATGCGTGCTGTTTCATCCAACTAAGCTCGAGTTCGGTTTCCTAAAACTACGCCGATGCAGGGGTGTTACCGATGATCGCTTTTATCTGGGCAATCGTATGCTCGACCCGGCCTATGAGCGCACTAGGCTCCGTTAAGGAATACAATCGTGTAAGTCTACTCAACACTTGCTGCAATTCTTGCGGGTCCAAGTAATCCCCTAATTCTTCGACCAAACTTACGAGAGCTCGTCGACCTCCTTCCCTATCGCCGCATCGCTCAGCCACTTTGTAAGCTGCCTCGAACCGATTCTTAGCCACGCCATGATTGCCCAATCTAGTCGAAACTATTCCGCCGGTGGTCAGCGTCTCGCATAGAACGGCCTCGCTGTCTGTAGATTCAAGCATCTGAATACTATCTTCGATCGTGGTTTCCGCCAGTGAATACCGATTGGTTGCAACATACAGTCGGGTGAGGGTTTCATTTACCTGAGCACCACGAAACTTGTCTAACAACCCTTCGAAGAATTTGCGCGAGCGCAGCAGGTGTTTTTCAGCTTCATCCCATGACTTAAGATTCAACAAGAACAACCCAAAATTGTTCTCAACTGTGGCGGTCGTTCGATGATCGCCAACTGCTTCAGATTCGTATAGGCCAGTTCGGTAGTGAAACAGTGCCTCATCGTTATGTTTCTCTTGCCCCTCACTCAATGCCAAGTCTCTCAAAGCACCAGCTACCTCCAAGTGGTAGCGAACACTTACTAATGGTCCCACGGGAGCCATCGAAATCGCCGCTTCCCTTAACTTATGCATTGCGTCCTTCACTCGACCAGCGTCTCGTTCAAGCATGCCTGAGTAAATCAGGCATCGGCATCTGATTTCCAATTGATCATCTGGCAAGTCATCTAAAGCCGCTAAGAGAGTTTCTCGAGCGATATCGAAGAGGCCCTGCCGATAGTAGCAGCGTGCCAACTCGGCTCGAGCCTCAACCGAACGACTTTTCAAATCGAGATGTTCGAATAGAGCAATTGAGCCGTTTAGCAAGGCAGCGGCGCGTCGGTAACTGTTTGTCGTTTGTTGTGTGGTAGCGACACTGGCTATCAGGATACCGAGAGTGAACAGAAGATCGGCCGCTACAGGTGTTGTCAGTGAATTAAGTTTAGGCCAGTCATTCCGAGGATAAAAAGGCTTTAGTATGAGTTCCGCCGCTTCATAATTGCAGACTGCGATCTGTCCTCGCGCAACGGCACAGAGTACTTGGAGCTGCTCGGCTGCGGACGGTTCGCCAGACATAATCTGCGTTGGTAACCTCCACTTTTCCAGCGGCTCGCTCTGCTCGGAAGCGCCTGAGGATCGTTCAAAAGTGTCTTTAGCCACACGATAAGCCGCATACCATTGATGGGCTGATGGGTAATCTGATCGGAGTTCATGTGCGCGGTGAAGTTCACGTTCAGCAACTTTCCAATCCCATTCGAAGCGAACTTTCACTCGTGCATCCGTGTCGTCAGTCCATTGAGTTGTTTCGTTCTTACCACCCTTGATGTCGGCATCGGACATTCGGGTCCTTTTACGCGCGCCGAACACTCCCCGGGGTTTGGACAAAGTCTTTTCGGGTGGTAAATAGTTAGTAGCCAGCCGCAAGTAACAATCAATGATACCTTCGTA
>CAWKHZ010000009.1:0-261225 GCA_963849585.1 uncultured Acidobacteriota bacterium
CATCCAGAGCGGAAACATGAGAAATTGGGACCAACTTGCATCCCGCAGGCTATCTGAAAGAGATGCAGACTATCTGATCGGATAGTGAAAGCGCGTTAGTTTAGGATGATCGTTAGCGTGATCTGACCGTTACGCATGTCCCAGAATTTGATGGTCCTGTCCACGCTGCCTGTATCCAAAAGATTGGTTGACTTTTGATCCAGTGGGGAGTAAGGTGCCGCCGTTCTTTCCAGAGGGTGATTCTCACGAGCCGCTGCGTACTCCTTGCACAGACTCGCCAGCAAGCCCTCGGTGTTAGTAGTCAGGACCCATCAAGCAGGGCGCAACTAACCCCCCTCGAACTCTAACCACCTCGTTTCGATAGGAAGAAGCCATGGAATATCTGACTCCCAAGGATTTCGAAGATGACAATCCATTGAGCACCATCGGCCGTCGAGTCTTTATTAAAGGACTGGGCTTTGTCAGTGTCGCCCTCCTGGTCAGCACGATGGGAGGTTGCGACAAGTTAGCCGAGGCAATTAAGAATCGTCCGGTGCGCCGCCGCATACGAACGGGTTCAGCCGAGGTCGATGCAGACCTCGTTATATACAAGGATGCCGTCAAGGCTATGAAAGATTTGCCTGCGAGTAACCCAATTAGTTGGGCCGCTCAGGCGACAATCCATGGGATACCTTCCGGCTTTAATTTCTGCGAACACGGAACAAATCATTTCTTCGATTGGCACCGTGCCTACCTGTTTTATTTCGAGAAGATTTGCCAGAAGCTTACAAACAAACCCAAGTTTGGACTTCCTTATTGGAACTGGAACCAGAATCCGGCCATCAATCCAGCTTTCCTGGATAACACCAGTTCGCTCTTTCATTCCCCTCGGCCCGACACTAATATGACGGGTTTGTGGGAGGTCAGCAACGATGCCCTAAATCCCATCATGGGCGACAGCAACTTTTTTACTTTTATGAGTCAGCTCGAAGGCACTCCGCACAACTCCGTCCACTGTGAGATAGGCGGCACAATGTGTGACTACACTTCGGCCCTGGATCCCGTTTTCTGGACCCATCACTGCATGATCGATTACTGCTGGGCCAAGTGGAACATGGAACTCGAAAACAACAACACCAACGACGCCACCTGGACCAACCATGTAAACTCTCACTTTGTCGATGCGGATGGCAATCCGGCGGAATTTAACGCCGCCGCGACCACGATCATGCCGCTGTTAAGTTATCGCTATGAGACGAGTGCTATCGGTGGCTTTGCTGCTGCGTCGGAACTTACAACCAAGGCTGCATTTGAGAAGGTGGAAAAGAGAGTCCGGGCCGGCGCGAATATCAGGTTCGACATTAAAAAGAGAGTACGTCTCGCCGATAGAGCAGCCGTCAGTATCGCCAGACCATTCTCCAAAGAAACGAGACTCGCCCCTCAGGACTTTGCGCAGATCGTCAACACTGATACTTCGAAGGACAGAATTTTTGCGACTATCGAATTCGCAAGCCTTCCTGCTCACAGTGATTTTTCTGTCAGGGTGTTTGTGAATCTTCCAAATGCCAGCAGCGCGACTCCGACTCAGGATCCGCATTTTGCCGGAAGCTTCGCCTTTTTTGGGAGCACCGGTCACAGCACTGGCGCGGGTCCGCATAAGCCACATCAGCCAAAGTTCCTGGTTAATCTGACTAATACGATTCAGAGACTAAGGGAGAGTGGGCAACTGAACGAGGGAACTCCGCTTTCGCTTCAGCTAGTGCCCGTGCCCTTCGACGAAAACTTCGAACGCCCGGATACACAACTGGAATTGACCGCAATTGAGATTATCACTACGCCTGTTATAATCAATCCGCCTCCTCAGTAGAAGTAGTTGTTAGACATACGGGGGAAGATGATGTTCTACAGGCTGGGTTGTTGTGCGTGCCTCGTGGCCGTTGCGTTTACTTCGTGTAACGGCGGGTCATTAGATTTAGTTAACCAGAAACAACAGAACAAAGAAGCCGCCAAGAGTGACGAGACTCTGTATCACCTCGATCTAAATAAGACCCAAATTGAACAGCCCGTTGAACCCGGCAATCGCGAGGTTGAAGGGGCGAAGTTTGTGCAGGTTGAGGTGAGTGAAGTAAACAACCCTCAGAAATACCCAGTGAAGTTGGAAGTCAGTTATCAGCCCAAGGATCAGGAAAAGATCTTTTTGGGAAGCTTTAGTCTCTTTCCGCCCAACAATCCGGGCAAATTCATTGTGCCCACGCAGGGAAGGGTCAAAGGTGAAGGAAAGATCATTTTGACGCTGGTCACATCAGAACAGGCGAAAGCCGGTGATACGCTGAAGGTCGGAGTGAAAAGACTTCAATTTCGAAAAGAGTAGCCCACGATTCCTCAAATGAAATTAAGCGTTTTTATCCTCGCTTTAACTCTGACTCTTCTGCCCTCGGCAATTGCACAAACAGCGAGTAAACGACCGCCGATCCTCTCAGTTAATGGTTCAGGCATCGTGACTGAGGTAATTGAAAGAGCCAAACAGGCGCCATCTCTATCGGCTGTCGAACTGGCAGCGTATGGCAACGACCTCATCGCTAAGAAAGGATTCGACTACGCTTTTGATGTCTGCGAGGCTCTCAACCATGACCGAAGCCGCACTCCGCCAGAGAAACCTCTGATCTATCAAATGACTTTGACTAATGGTCGGAAAACTTCCTTCCGATTCACAATGGGGGATCCTGATGGAGGTCTTTGTGGTGAATGTTGGACTTCAATTCCCCTTCTTCAGATTACAAGCAAGGAAATGACACTGCTCGCTGAAGGCGAGCGGTATCGAGTTAGACGACCGTCATCGTTTTACCTGGATGACGTACAACTCGTTGACGAAACTTTGAAGAAGGTAATAAGAACCTGGCAATTACCATATCAAGCCATGCCGACCGGGATCTCTGCTGATGGCACTAAACTTTATGTAAACTTTTATAACGGACTCGGCTTAGATCATCTGGTGCTGGAAGTACCGGAGAACGGACCACCGCAATTTCGCGACCGAGCGGTGATAAAGTCCAGCGAACCCAAGTTGATAGAGAACCATCCGAAAGACCCCAACAATGCTTACCTTTCGTTCACGATTTTTCGCGTAGGTGAAAAAGTCTATCGTCTAAAGTTCTCCGCACCTTGCACGTAGCTGAGAAGTCGCAGGGCAATGGGCCAAACGGGAATCAGCATTGAAGTCGTAAGCCGGATTGAAGCAGGGGAGATCCTCTGTTCGCCAGGTCACTGCGCGAAAATCACCTACCTCGTATCGATCGGCGACGGAGACGATCCGCTTCCGCAAGGTTATGAGAATGCCGAGCGTAAATTGCGCTTGCGGATCGCCGACGTCGTAACAGAAGAGGGCGCGACCGTCGAAGACATACGACGAATAGTTGAATTAGCCGAGCAGCTTCGGTCAGAAAGCGGCACTTTGCTGATCCACTGTGAGGCCGGCATAAGTCGCTCGACCGCCACCGCGCTGATCATCTATTCGTGTTGGTTGGGCCAGGGCCGCGAGGACGAAGCAATGGAACGCGTAATCGCCCAGCGTCCCTACGCGATACCAAACCGCCGCATGGTGGCGTTGGCTGACAGGCTGCTGGCGCTGGAAGGTAACTTGTTACGAGCGCGCGACCAGTCGTTGTCCTCACTTTGGTCCGATTCCATTGACGATGAATAGACGCGCGTCTCAACGTGTGTCGTAGTTCACGCGCACGCCTTCGGCAAACCCCTCTATTCCAGTTCGCGTAACTTTCGGACAGCCGCCGATGGAGATCTCGCGAAGCAGCGGCAGCGTCGTTAGAAAAGGAATGCCTGCGTCGGTAATGAATTTGCATCCTTCGAATGAGATTTCCTCGAGCGATCTGATCCGACTCAACAGTTCCAGGCTCGCGTCGGTAATCAACGTGTAACCAGCGTGGTATTTCTTCAGGTTGGGCATACCGGCAATGTGACTCGTCGCAACGTCGCCAGTGTCGCGGCAGTACATGAGAATCAACGATTCGAGTCGTTCGCACCGTCCGATGTGACGAAAACCATCATCGGAAACATCCATCGGCATCAACTCTCGCAGAGAAGGGAAGTCGGGCAAACGCGCGAGCGAAGCTTCATCAACAGCCTTGCAACTCACAGCCAGGCCTTTCAATGCAGGCATCCGCGACAGGGCAACAAATCCCGGACCGGTGAAGTTTGGACACTCACGTCCCCAGAAATACTCAATTGTTTGCGATTGACTGAGCGACTTAAAACCTTCATCAGTCGCAACGGCGCCCTGGCCCATTAGCATGCGCAGTTTCGGAAGCGCCGCGATGTGGCGCATCGCATCGTCGTCGCAAAGTGCATCCTGACAACCGAGGTAAGCCAGGTTTGATAGGCCTTCGAGGCCCTGAAGATCATCGCCGAGCAAACGCTTCGTATGCCAGAAGAAGCTTAAACCAAGAACGCCATCGAGCCCGCGCAGAGTGTTTAGTCCTTTCCGCGTGAATGGTCCATCGATCAGAAGATTGGTTGGTTCTGCACTAAACGACATCAGTCCGAATTTGGTTCTTCTCCTTGCCAGGTTTTGAACGCCGGAAACTGGTGCAGCAGTGAGAGACCATCGTCGGTTACGTTTCGGCCGGTCTTGAAGCGACGTAGATTTGGTTTTCCAGCGAGCGCAGCGATTGCGCCATCGCCCAGGTTACAGCCCAATAGATCAACCTCTTCCAGTTGATCGCAAAATCTGAGATTCGCGGCTCCCGCGTCTGTGATCTTCGCCTTGCCAAAACATTTGAAATACGCGCAACTCGCGCAGTTGGACCAGCGCTTCAAGACCACGGTCAGTTATCTCGCCACCCAAAATCAATTCTCGCAATTGCGGCATGCGCGCGAGATGCTGGACACCTTTGTCTGTCAGACGTTTAGCGCCATCGAGGTTCAGCGACGTAACTTGATCGAGTCGCGAAATGATCTCGAGATCGTTGTCGCCGACAAGACCCGTCGAGTTAATGCCGGTAAGTCCCAGCTCCTCCATCACCGCACAAACGTTCTCCCAATCTTTCGTCGACATCGGTTGGCGCGGTTCGATGCTGTTGTTGGTCCAGTCAATGCGATAGAAAGGCGGTTTTGAGCTCAACACGAAAGGCGCCGAGTGGGGATCGGTTGCGGGTCCGGTAGTCGAACGCACCAACTCATCCCAATCTTTGAAGCCATAGAGTTGTGCGACGATAAGTTGAGCGTCGACCAACGTGAAGTTGCTTATACGTTGTTGAGCGTCAGGAAGATTGAATAGCCGATCGCGGATGAACTGGCGGATCTGTAGGACGTCGAGTTCGCTGTGAAAGAGATCGTTAAGACGCGTGGCCGCTTCGACGTCACCGGCGTTGTAAACGCGCACCAGATCTTCCGCGATGCGACGGTGCTGGTCGAGCTCTGGATTTTGAGCAGCCTCGAATGTGGTGAACGAGCCTGGGCCAACTTTCAAAACCGTGCTCGCGAGCCAGCACAAACTGCGCGTCCGCCAGAATCGGATCGACAACGTTCGACTTGTATTTGCGCAGACGCTCAATAGCAGCCGGATCACCGCTACGCAGTTGCTTGCAGCAGTTCTTTTGCTCGTTTGCGAAGTTGAGCTAGTGAAGGACGGTCGGGTAGACGAGGTGTGGAATCAGACATGTTGATCTCCTTTCGTTAGCGCCCGTGTCCGCACGCGGGCCAAAAGAAGATCGAATTGGTCGATAAGCAAATCGCAGGTGGGCTCAGCCCTTTCCGCGGACGGGTTGCGGCCTGTTACGCGACACGAATAGTAACCCTGCGCTCGTCCGGCGAGCAACAGTTGAACTATGCGGCAGTGTCTTAATCTCCTCTGCGTATCTCTGCGGTCCTTCGCGTCTCTGCGGTTTAGATTTTTTGCGTTCTTTTACCGCAGAGTCGCAGAGACCGCCGAGGTACGCAGAGAATGCTGGCAAACTAAGACACCACCACAAAGCGGCGTATTACTGAGTCAGATCAGTTATTCTGTCGGCGTTAAATAATGATCACTAACGCTTCATCCATCCCTCGTCCGCTTTGGAGGCTATGTGAGTTTGCGTTCCATAAGCCGCGATACCCTTTACGAAATTGCTGCGATCTGTTTTCGCTGATTGTTCTCAGCCCTCAACTGTATTTTTCGGTACGAAGAGAATCTCAGACCTGGGATGAAGCGAATCACATCTTTACCGGGCTATCGCTCCTGGACACACGCTGATTTCGGGCTGAATCCCGAACACCCACCTTTGCTAAAACTGCTCGCGACCACGCCTTTATTGTGGTCGCAGCCGAAGTCTCCTGCGCTTGAAGAACGCTACTTCAAGGAGGACGCATTTCTTCGCGGTAAGGAATTTCTCTACCAGAATGATCCTGACAAGATTCTCGCGCGCACTCGCACGGTCGCCGCATCTTTGACACTGCTCGCCGCGTTGGTTGTCTTCTTCGGAACTCGGGAAATGTTTGGCAGAGGCGCTGCTTTTATTGCGCTCACTCTGCTTACTTTCGATCCAAACCTCCTGGCCCACGGCGCTCTGATCACGACCGACGTGGGGCTCGCCTGCTTCATGTTTCTCAGCGTTTACATGTTCTACCGGTTCGTGAAGTCTCCGTCCGCTTTACGCCTGATCATGGCGGGCGTAGCGGTTGGATTCGTCCTCGCGGTGAAACATACCGGTCTCCTGGTACTGCCGATTCTGTTCTTACTCACCCTATTGCGAGATCATCTTTAATGTCGTTGACAGCGAAAAACATCGGACGTGATGCACTCAAGCTCTTAGGTTCGTTGGTTCTGATCACGCTCATTGGTTGGGTAGTCTTATGGTCCTTTTACAGATTTCGCTACGACGCCAGACCAGATGGTCTGCAAATGAATCCTCCTCTGGTCGAGTACGTAAAAGGTTTGAAGCCTTCCGAGGCCTGGCCCATTTCAACAGCAGCTCGATTCCGCATTCTTCCGGAGTCGTATCTTTATGGGTTGGTTGATGTACGACTCACTGCGAATTACTACACGAGTTATGTGCTGGGCAGAGTTTATGCTCATGGCGTGTGGTTCTACTTTCCCGTTGTTTTTCTGATCAAATCAACGGTTGGTGTCCTGGCGCTGTTTCTATTGACTCTTGGTGTCGTGGTCACGCGTCGTCTGAAACGCCGGCGAGAGATAGTGTTTCTGGTCGTTCCGGCGATCTTTTATTTGCTCGTTGCAATGACGGTGGGAATGAACATTGGCGTGCGACACATCCTGGTCCTTTATGTTTTTCTGTACGTGCTTATCGGTGGAGCGGCGTCGTCCTTAATCCAGGGCAGTCGAAAGTGGGCCTACGCCGTTGCCGTCTTTCTGTTGGTCCATGCGGGTTCGTCGGTGATGGCGTTTCCAAACTACATCCCATATGCAAATGAGCTCTGGGGTGGTCCATCGCAAACGCACAAGTATTTGACGGACTCAAATTCTGATTGGGGCCAACAACTAAAGAGTGTCAAGAAGTATCTCGATCAGCGGGGAACGCAAGAGTGTTGGTTCTTGTATTTCGCAGAAGGTGTCGCTGAGCCGAGTTATTACGGAATACCATGTAAACCTTTGCCAACGATCAGTACGTTGTGGCTGAACCTACCCATTGATGTCCCTGGTTCGATTAATGGACCCGTGCTCATTAGCGCCAGCAACTTATCGGGTGTCGAATTCGGGCCGGGTTCGCTTGATCCTTACGGTCAATTCAAGCTGCTTAAACCGACGGCCGTAATCGATCGCGGGGTGTTTGTCTTTGACGGGAAGTTTGAGATGCCGTTGGCGGCCGCGATCAGCAAAGTGCAGAAGGCACAGAATCTCGTTCAGGCAAAACAATTCGATCAGGCACTGCAGGAAGCCCAGGCGGCAGTTGCGTTGGCGCCCGATTCAATACACACACAAATGGCGTTGGGAGATATTCTGCTCGAGATGGGCCAACCGCAACAGGCACGCGCGAGTTATGAAAGGGCACTTGAGCTGGCGAAGACGATTGAGCCTGAGTTTCAGGTGCGGTCCATCGCGAGTATTGAGGCGAAGATCGAATCTACTTCTCAGAATCGCCGTTAGTGCTGCTCGACTGCATGTGCTTGTCGAAACCGATGTAGATGCATGCGTTTGCTGTCTGGGCCAGTTCGCGAAGCGTGTCCAGTTCCCGCAACCAAACCGAAAAGTAAGGCCCAGCTTTGTTCGGTGAGTCTGAATTCGTCCGGTGAAAGGCAAAGATGAGTCGACCCAGATTGATTGAGTTGATTTTCGGAATTGCGACCGCGGCTGCACAGGTCATCGTCGTCGTAATCCTGTTCGTCCGCTATTTTTCAATAGAGTATTGGTTCGACCGGATTCTTAGTTCGGTTTTCCTTTTACTGCCAGCCCTGATCGTTCTCGTCGGCTCTTATGTCCACGTCGTCGACGGCAAGGGATACGGCCGCATAATGCTTGGTTTTGGCGCGCTGGCCATGGGCGCTCTGGGCTTTGTCGGATTTTTGTTTGGTGGATTCGTCTATGCGTATGGCGTTGCTTTAGCAATTGTGATTCTACTGCCGGACGTAACGGCGGTAATCTCTTTTTTAGCCTCGCTTTTTGTAGACATCGATCGTTAAACAGACTGGTCCCACAACATTTCCCGGGTGCGCGTGAGGATCGTGCCGGGGATTACTTCTTCTTGCAGCCCTGTAAATTTTCTTTAACGTGCTCTTCCAAAGTCAGGGATTGCTGTTTGGCCAGCAACTCGTCCAGCAACGGAAACTTTGCCTTCGGTTTCGCTGCTTTAATTGCTTGCCAGGTACGCAGCACGCCTTCTACGCCGGCGAGCTGGACCGCGGCCTCATCCTGGGCCTTGTCGGGATGCTGGATGATGAACTTTGCCTGTGAGTACGCGGTTTGGCCCATTAATTCGGCCTGATAATCACCCTTGAAATCCTTTGACTCGCCAAACACACTAGTGCAAAGCGTTACCGAGATATCCGGCACTTCTGTTAGAAACAACAGCAACGCACCACGTATTTCTTTGGCCTCTTTCGCCAGCGGGTTCGTTTCAAGAAATGTTGCCATCTCCACCGCTTTCTTTCGCTCTTCCGGAGTTGATGGGCCGCGTTTCTGAGCATGAACGTAAGGAACACAACACAGTAGGGCGAGCACAACTGCAAGTAACGACTTTTTCAACACGCGATTTTTTCTCCTTTAACCAGGCTTATTTCTCTTTAGTTTTTCTGAAGGCTTCCTGCGTCATCAGATAGTTAATAGTCCCATCTGTTTCAACACGAAAGACGAACTGCTTTGTGCCAATAATTTGCGGCACCGACGGCTTTCGCGCTATGACATGAAACACGTCTGTATCTTCCGGAATATCGTCCACGACCGCAGTATGAAAGCCGGCAACCGGCTGGTTCTCATTTTCGGGTGCGGTGAACTCGATGATCGCCTTGTGCAGTTGACGTTTTTCGACGATCTTTGAACCGTCAGCGGAGATCAAGTATCGGGCGTCTGCCCCCAAAGGGTAAACACCTCTTTTCGTTTGTGCAGGAACGGCGTAAACGTAGAATTGGTTCGATGCAGCGGGCAGGATAGCGACGTTGTAAGGTCGATCTGGGCCGGTAAAATCGGCCAAGGCGACGTCGAACGCTTTCGCGGCAAACAGAAAAAAGCCGCTATCTTCTTTTTCTGGACTGTGTTTCTTTACCGTGAATTCTTTGGGCGTCGCGCCCTGCGTTGCTTCGTACACGATCAGGAACTTGTTGCCTTGCTCATTCAAACGTCCAAACATTACGGTCCAGGTATCGCCTTGTTTCTGCGCGATGTATCTCACAAACGCGCCAACCTCGGGCTTCAATGCGATAACCGCATCGCTGGCATGCCACGCGGCGACATCGTACTGCGCCAACTGCCGGCCGCGTTCCGTAATCTGAGCCAGTTCAGCTTTTGACGGCGGCGAGGTTCGCTGGGCGATTGCAGCGGTTGTTAATAACAACAACGTCAGAGTCAGAGTTGGAATCTTTTGAAACATGACTTTAACCACCTTTGAGAACGTCGTTATCAGCGACAACTTGCGGATTTGGACCGTAAAAACAGGGCGAGGTTTTCCGGTCATGCTGTGTAATGGTGGTCCGGGATGTTGCGATTACCTCGAACCAGTAGCAGAGATGTTGGACGACATGGCAAAGGTTGTTCGTTTCGAACAACGCGGGTGCGGCCGTACCGATTTCGCTGCCTCTTACGACATCGAAACGTGTGTAGCCGATCTTGAGACCATCCGCAACTATTCCAACGTCGAACGATGGATCATCGGCGGTCACTCCTGGGGCGCAGACCTGGCCTTGCTCTACACACTCGAGCACAGCTCACGAGTTGCGGGTTTGATTTGTATCGCGGGCGGAAGGGTCCACGACGATCGCGAATGGCACGATTGCGCGAGTTTGTTGGTCACATTTGTTAGTTAATGGTCGTCCTGATTTCGGCGAGTGCGTAGATCGCGTTCTCGCCACGCACGATCAGCATCCCTTGCGAGATCGCGGGCGTGGCCATCAGCGGCTGGCCCATTACATTTCGCGATAACAACTCATACTGTCTGCCTGCCTTAACTACAAAGACATCGCCGTCTTCGCTCGCGAGATACAACTTTCCGTCCGCTGCAACTGGAGACGCACTGAACGAACTCGGTAGTCGCTGCTGGTAGATCAGTTCGCCGCTCTTCGCTTCATATGCGCTCAGAACACCATTGTCAGCCAGCGTGTACATCAAGTCGCCATAAATGATCGGCGTTGGCGTGTAAGGACTGCCTTTGCTGGAACGCCACACGATAAACTCGTTCTTCTCTTCGCCCGGCTTCAACGAGATGTCGCCAACCGCGCCGGGACGAAATGCATACATTGCGCGTCCCGGTGGATATCCGCCGGTGATGAAGATCAGATCGTGCGCGACGAGCGGCGCCTGCATCTTTACTTGCGTGTCGCTATCGGCGAAGCGCCAGAGTTCCTTGCCGGTCAGAGGATCGTAGCCGCGAATGTATCGTCCACCGTTGACGATCATTTCAGTCCGATTCGCGCCTTGATAGATTGTCGGCGTGGCCCACGACGTGATCTCGTTGCGTTCGACACGCCACGCTTGTTTGCCGTCCTTCAAGTTGAAGGCCGCGATGAACGACTGCTTGTGACCGTCTGCCTGGACGATCACGAGGTCACGATGGATGATCGGACTGCTCGAGTGTCCCCACGAGGATTCCTTGTCATCCCAAAGTCCCGGGTTCAGGATTCCGAGATCCTGTTTCCACAGCAGCTTGCCCTTCATGTCGTAACCGGCGAGACCTTCCGAACCGAACAGCGCCACGACGTAACGGCCGTCGGTAACCGGCGTCGAGTTCGCTTGCGTTGCTTTAACGTGTCGCTTCGCTCGCGGCATACCTTCGTAAGCCGTGTTGGACCAGAGGACCTTGCCATTGCGTTTATCCAGGGCATAGATCATCCAGGTATGCTTAACGTCGTCGGTCGCGAGTCCGATGCCGCGGTCTTTCGCGACGAAAGTCGGTTTAGGGTTACTACTGACGGCAGTGATCACGAAAACATGGTTGTCCCAAACGATCGGACTCGCATGCGACAGACCCGGGATGTTCGTTTTCCAAAGCACATTGGTGGACTTTTCGACGTCCCAAGTGACGGGCGCTTTCGATCCCTCGGCCACGCCGGACGCATTTGGCCCACGAAACGACGGCCAGTTTTGCGCGTTTGTTGTTATCGATGAGAGACTAAGAACTGAAACGAACAGCAGTGAAATTGTTAGACGACGATTCATATTTTTGAAGACTCGTTTCCGCAACGCAAAGTTTCCATTTTTTGGGCGGCACATTATACAGGATGATGTCTGGAGAGTTGTTAACTCGCAGCACGATCTGGATTTCGTTTGTCGCTTACGCGATCGGGTGTATCGCCTTCGCGACTGCGCGGCCGGTGAAGTGGGTGCGGCTAGCCTGGACCATCGGCTGCGCTGCCCTTATCGCACATTTCATTTTCGCGTTTCATTACTACCATGCGTGGAGTCATGAATCCGCCTATGTCGATACCGCCCGCCAAACAGCAGAGGTGATGACTATTAACTGGGGCGGCGGCTTGTTTATAAACTACGCGGTCGCCGCTCTCTGGATCACAGATGTCACGTGGTGGTGGTTCGGAGGCCTGAACTCATATGGTCGACGGCCGTGGTGGCTAACGTTGCTGTGGCACGGTTTCTTAATCTTCATCATTTTCAATGCGACGGTTGTCTTTAAACACGGCTGGATACGTTGGGTCGGACTGCTGCTTTGTTTGACGTTGTGTTTTAGCTGGTTCCTTATCAGTCGCCGGCGGTCATTGTGATTTTTGTGCCTTTTTGTGGCTACTGAAATACGCCAACCTCCTGTTGCCCTTCCGTTTTATTACGGCTGGGTACACGTGTTTATTGCCGCGTTGGCGATGGTCGGAACGCTGCCTGGCCGGACACAGGGACTTGGGTTGATAACGGAACCGCTCCTCAGAGACTTACAAATCGATCGCGTCCACTTCGCGCGCATAAATCTTTGGGCGACGTTGATTGGTGCGCTGTTTTCTATTGGCGTCGGTCGGTTGATCGATCGCTTTGGCAGCAGGATCGTGCTAACGGTCGTCGCCGTTCTATTAGCTTTTGTTGTTCTGGGAATGAGTGCGGCGAGTAATGTCGCTGCGATTGCGATCCTGATCACTCTCACGCGCGGGCTCGGGCAGAGCGCGCTGTCGGTCGTCAGCATTACGATGGTCGGACAATGGTTTGTGCGGCGGCTCAACGTTGCGATGGCCGTTTATACAATCGCCTTGAGCATCGGGTTCATGATGGCTTTTCCGTTGATCGGCGCGATCGTTTTGTCGTATAGCTGGCGCACGGCGTGGTGGATTATCGGTATTGCGTTGCTCTTCGGGCTTGCGCCGCTTGGGTTATTGCTGGTGCGCCGATCGCCTGAGTCATGCGCTATCGATCCGGATGGCGAGTCACGGTCCGTCAAACACAGTGAGGACGTTCCTGCCGAGTACACGCTTCGCGAAGCCTTATTAACTCCGAGTTTTTGGGTGTTTGGAATATCGAGTGCGATCTACGGGTTGATCGCGTCCGGTATCGCTCTTTTCAACGAGTCGATTCTGGCTGAACGCCGGTTTGACGCTTCGACGTACCATCGCAGCCTGATTATCGTTGCGTTAACCTCGCTTGCGGGAAATTTCCTCGGTGGTTGGATCGCTTCGAAGTGGAAGATGAACCGTTTGCTTTCGCTGGCGATGGTATTGTTGGGAGGCTCGCTTGTTGCGCTACCGCACGTCTCGACTCAAACACACGTCGCAATTTATGCGGCGGTGATGGGACTGGCCGGGGGATTCGTGATCGTTATCTTTTTTAGTTTCTGGAGCGCAGCTTACGGTCGCAAACATCTCGGCAAAATACAGGGCGTGGCACAGGCATTGACAGTAATCGCGTCGGCGCTGGGTCCGCTCATCCTCGCCGAAACTATCAGCCGCACTGGATCGTATGCGTCGATCTTTTACGTGCTGACAGTGGTCGTGATGGTGCTGGCAACGCTCGCCTGGTTTGTGAAAGTGCCGGCATTAGGATCCTTTGAATCCGATTTGTCTGCTTGAGGAAACTGGTTTCTGTGTCAGTTTTTTCAGTTCATCAAACACAATCCTGAAGTATTTGTCGTGCGTGGAAAGTTTTTTGATGACGGCAGCGAACTTACGATTGAGTTCTTCGTTCGTTTCGAGCATCTGTCTCAGGCGTACAAAAGCGCGCATGATCGCGATGTTGACTTCGATAGCTTGTTCGCTGTTCAAAACACTGGACAGCATCGCGACACCTTGCTCGGTGAACGCAAGTGGCAGATATCGCCGTCCACCGTGTCCCGAACTTGAGGTTGCAATTTGCAACCTCAAGTCTGCGTTTGAGATCACAGATTGTGATCTCAAAGATTCGGCTTCTTCTTTCGTTAGACGGAACATAAAATCTTCACGTGACTAATCAAAAAGCATTCTATCTATTGACTCTCGCCGTCCTGTTGGGATTGATCCATTGGACCACCGCAAGAGTCTCCGCGCAGACTCCGAAAACAGCCGAGGATTACAACAACCGTGGCCTCAATCGACAGAATCGCGGCGATCTTGACGGCGCAATTGCCGACTACACGACAGCTCTCACTCTGAGAGCAATACCTGTCGTACGAGCGACTGCTTATAACAATCGCGCCAACGCCCATATGGCCAAGAACAACCTCACAGCGGCGATTGATGACTACAGCCGCGCTATCGAGCTCCAACCTGACAACTTTGAAAATTATTTCAACCGCGGTATCGCGTTATACAACAAGCGAGATTTGGACGCCGCTCTTGCTGACTTCAGCAAAGCGATCGAGCTCGAGCCGAAACTCTCGGAGGCCTACAACGAACGCGGGAATGTGCGCAGCGAAAAGGGTGATCTCGAGGCGGCCCTCGCGGATTATTCACGCGCGATCGCGCTGGCCCCGAAGACCGCGTCTTACTATTACAACCGCGGAACGGCACTGCAAAACCATAAGCAAACAGCTGCCGCCATCAAGGACTTTTCCGAAGCGCTGAGGATAAATCCCGATTTCTTCAGAGCGAACATTAGTCGCGCTGTTTCACTGTTGGAAACAGGAGACGTGGATGGCGCAATCGCAGACTACACTCGCGCACTTGAGTTTGAACCAACTGATGCGTCGATTTATTACGAACGAGGTCTCGCACGGCAAAAGAAGAAAGATCTGGAAGGCGCCCTCGCTGACTACAGCAAGACCATCGAAATCGAGCAAACGCATGCGTTAGCGTTTGCAAATCGTGGTGTCGTCAAGGTGCTGTTGAAAAAGTCAGACGCTGCGGCGGATTTCGAAACAGCGTTCCGCCTGAATCCATCGTTGAAAGCGCGCTACGGAGAGTTTTATAAACGACGACAACCGTAAGCGGCTTTGCACAAGGAGGGAGTTATCTCTGCGGTCCTCTGCGGTTAACGGCCGTTTCAACGCAGAGTCGCAAAGATACGCAGAGGGCCGCGGAGAAATCGCATGAGATAGGCGACTTTTTGTGGAAAGCCACGGTAGGCGCAAAAATCTCGCCCAGGCTGTCGATTTCGCTCGTTGCCGTTCGACTTACCAGTGAAGGGTCGAATTCTGCTTAAAGAAGGACACGAAAAGATGAGCAATGTACGACTACTCGTTGGCACCCGCAAGGGCGCATTTGTTCTGAGTTCTGACGGAAAACGCGAAAAGTGGGACGTGAGCGGGCCGCATTTCGCCGGCTGGGAGATTTATCACCTGAAGGGTTCCTCCGCGGATCCCAACCGTCTTTACGCGTCGCAAAGCAGCGGCTGGTTTGGACAGATCATTCAACGCTCGGACGACGGCGGCAAAACGTGGTTCCAACCCGGAACGCCTGCCGGCACGCCGATGACTACGCCCGAAGGCATGCCGATGGGCGAGAGCAATAAGTTTGTCTATGACACGTCGGCCGAAACAGGCAAACCGTTATTGACGCATCAGTGGTACGACGGCACTCCGCATCCATGGGAGTTCAAACGAGTATGGCACCTCGAACCGTCACTCCACGATCCAGATACAGTTTACGCAGGAGTTGAAGACGCCGCGCTCTTCCGATCGACAAATGGCGGTCAGACGTGGGAGGAACTTTCCGGTCTACGCGGACACGGCACCGGATCGCAGTGGCAGCCCGGCGCGGGTGGCATGTGCCTGCACACGATCTTGTTGGATCCCGCGAATCGCGAAAGGATCGTTATTGCAATCTCCGCGGCGGGTGCTTTTCGCACAGACGACGGCGGCGCGACGTGGAAACCGATCAATCGCGGACTGCATTCGCAGTACATTCCGGATCCGACAGCGGAGATCGGCCACTGCGTTCATCACATTGCGATGAATCCATCGCGTCCCAACATTCTCTTTATGCAGAAACATTGGGACGTGATGCGCAGCGACGACGCGGGCGACTCGTGGCGCGAAGTCAGCGGCAACCTCCCGACCGATTTTGGTTTTGTGATTGACGTGCACGCGCACGAACCGGAAACGATTTACGTCGTTCCGATCAAGAGCGACAGCGAACACTATCCGCCGGACGGTAAGCTGCGCGTCTACCGCAGTCGCAGCGGCGGCAACGAATGGGAGGCGCTAACGAACGGTTTGCCTCAGGAGAATTGTTACGTGAATGTGTTGCGAGACGCGATGGCGGTCGATTCACTCGATTCCTGCGGCTTGTACTTCGGAACTACCGGCGGGCAGGTGTATGGATCAGCCGACGCCGGTGACACGTGGGCGCCGATCGTTCGCGATCTTCCGCCGGTACTTTCAGTGGAGGTCCAGACGCTGAAATGATCCTCGTTGTTCTACCCGCACATTTGCGAGCACTTGCGGGCGTCCAGGGCGACGTGCAACTCGAGATTGATGGTCCAGTTACGCGACGGTCGATCCTTGATGCACTTGAAGCACGATATCCGATGCTTCGTGGTACCATTCGTGACCACGTAGCAGGCGAGCGACGCCCGCTGTTGAGGTTCTTCGCCTGCGGCGAAGACGTCACGCACGATCCCCCGGACGCCCCCTTACCGCAGCCGATCGCTTCCGGATCCGAGCCGTTTTATATCATCGGAGCCATCGCCGGCGGCTGACTAACGGTCCCCTCCGACTCTTCGTGAATGAGGTTACTCAGAATGTCCAATGTTCGTGTAAGCACGCTCGTTCTTGTTGTGTGTCTGCTTGCGTTTTCAAGTGCGTGTCAGAATCAAGCAACGGGCGACACGCGTAGCGCCGATGAAGCTGCTTTAAAGAGTTTGGATGATGAATGGTCCAAGGCCATTGGTTCCAGGGACGTTGAGAAAACGATCTCTTACTATTCCGACGATGCGATGTTGATGCTGCCGAATATTCCGACCTTGACCGGTAGAGAACCGATCCGCGGTCTTTGGAAAAGCATGTTTGATTCGCAAACGTTTTCTGGTGGCTGGAAAACTACGAAGGTGGAAGTTGCTCGATCGGGAGATCTTGCCTACATAAACGGAACGTATGAGTTCACCGAGCAGGACGAGACCGGCAAACCGATAACGGACAAAGGTAAGTATGTGAAGGTCTTGAGAAAGCACACGGATGGTAGCTGGAAGTGCATCGCCGATATGTTCAACTCCGATTTGCCGTCCGGCGCGCCCGCTCAGGAGAGACCGGAGCGTTGAGCAATACAGTCCAGGCGGGAGTGCCGGCCGCGATACCCGCGGAGGCGTGTTATCTCGGTTGGCAGGAATCGTTAACGCTGCTGGTCCAACTCGTCGAACCTGAAATTCCGGACGCGGGTTGAAACCAGATCTTCTCACTTCAGTGGCAGCCGATTAGCGATGAAGTCCGCTACTCGGCTTGCCGCTGGTGGGTCGAGATTTGAAAGCACCGCGATCACGTAGCCTGGACCAGGACAGATTTTTAGTTCGCCGTTCATTCCTGGGGCGCCGCCGCCGTGCCCGAAACATCTTGTGCCGCTAATCATCGCATCCTGGAATCCGTAAGCGTACTTACCACCACCCGGTGTCTCAGTTTTCCCGGTCGTCAGCATTTCCGTGTACTGCGCGTTGAGCAGTTTGTGTGTTTGCAGCGCGGTCGCAAATTTAAATAGATCTTCTACGGTTGAATAACCACCACCAGCCGAAGTTCCGCGGTAGGGTAGAGTGTCAGTGTTGGGTCGCAAGCTGGGGCTGTCGAATCGCGTGTAACCGATGCTGCGATCGGCGACGGTTTGATCCTCAGGATCGGAAGCCGTCCCAGTCATTCCTGCTGGTTTGAAGATGTGATCACGTACGTAGTCGTAATAACTCTGGCCGCTAACTTTCTCTATCAGCACTCCCAGCAGAAGAAAACCGTAGTTGCTGTATTGCCAACGAGCGCCCGGCTCATGTCCGAGCGCACGAGTACCATAGAGCTTCACATAATCCTGCAGCGTTTTTAGTTCAAGACGATTCTTGTCGAAGTCGGGGCCAAAGATGTCGCCGGTGCCTCCGGTGTGTGACAGGAGTTGTTCGATCGTCACTTTCGACGCAACGTCTTTGTTTGGGTAATCGCTGAGATAGGTGCCGAAGGGCGCTTTAAGATCGAGTTTGCCGTTCTGCACGAGTTGGAGCGTGGCGAGAGCGGTGAACATCTTGTTCATCGACCCGATTCGAAATCGGGTCTTCAAAGTGTTTGGAGTTTTCTTTTCGCGGTCTGCGAGACCATACGCTTGAGCGAAAAGAGTCTTGCCGTTTTTTGCCAGCAATACCGTGCCGGAGAAACGATCGGCCGTCGCGACTTCATCCATCTTCTTTCGGACGGCGGCAGTCAGTTCGCTCTCGCTCAGGTGAGGAAGAGCGAATTCCGCGGGTCGTGCAGTCACTTGCAAAGCAAGTCTCGTGATCTGGTGTGGCTCAGCGGCGTCGACCTCAAGAGTGAAACGCGCAAACTGATCCGAAGCGCGTTCCTGGACCAGGGCGACGAGCTTTGTCGGCGTTGACTCCTCGACTTTCTTCATGTCGAAACCGCCGGTCATCTCTCGGAACCCCATCTCGCGCTCAGCACCATCGAGTCGGCTCGGAGCGTTCTTGCGCAGAAACTCCTTATGTTTCTCAGCGTCTCCAGCGTTGAAAACTTCTAACCATGCCTTTGCCTGTTTGCCGGCCGGCGTATCGGGAAACAGTGGTTGCGCAACGCAGGCGGGGGCAATGAACAATAGAACGGCGGTGGTTAATAACGAATAGATTTTGTGCTTCATAAATTCTTAGCTTTCGTTTCGTTGCATGACGCGTTCGATGCGACGGTCAGGGATTAGCCAGATTAGTGCTATGAGAACGTAGAGTGCCTGGGCAATCCATTTCATCCAGAACGTGGAAACAATTGCAAGCAAGTACACGATGGGCGACAGCTTGCCCTTCCAGTCACCGCCGACGGCGGACTTCAGGACTGAAGTGGGGCCCTCAGTTGCGATGATCGTCTGTTGCAGGACCCAATAGGCGATAGCGGCCATCAGTAGGACCACGCCATAAAGCGCGGACGGCATCGCGCCAAAGTGATTCTCACCCATCCAACCCGTTGCGAAGGGAAAGAGCGAAAGCCAGAAGAGCAGGTGAAGGTTCGCCCACAGCACCGGGCCCGAGACTCTCTTTGACGCCTGGAGCATGTGATGATGGTTGTTCCAGTAGATCCCGACGTAAACAAAACTCAGTACATAGCTGAGAAAGATCGGCACCAGGGGTCGCAAAGACTCAAGCGACTCACTATGTGGCACCTTCAGTTCGAGCACCATGATGGTGATGATTATCGCGATGACCGCATCGCTGAATGCTTCCAGTCGACCTTTACCCATGCAGCCTCCCCGCGCTTCTCCCTCACAAACTGGCTTTGCACGAAAATTCTCTTTCTCTGACTTATGTCTCCCGCAAAGACGCAAAGGCGCAAAGCGCTACCGCGTTTTAAAGGATTTCTTTGCGCCTTTGCGTCTTTGCGGGAGACAATCTTTCCGCAGATGTACTTTTCGTGCAAAGCTTCACAACGCTAATTTGCTTTAGCTTGTTGCTTTTGCAACTCACGTCGAAAAGCCTGTTCCCTGTCGGTCACATAGTCTTTGCAACCAGTTGGGTCGACGAACGCCGTTGTCACGCCGCTTTTGAAGCGTTCGTACTTCCTTTCCAGATCGAAGTAACTTCCGTGAGCGCCGAGAAACAAGTCACAAGGCAGTGACTTCAATACGCGGAAAGTCTTTTCGTAATCCTCGGCGATTTTTGGATACAGTTGGTTGCCGACTAGCTGGTAACCAGGGTTCACGTTTGGGCTGCCTACGATTACGGCGCTGTGCGTCTTTGACCCTTCCTGAATTCTCATGGTCCAGGTTGTGCAGCCTTTGGTATGCCCAGGCGTTAAATGTGCAATGAGTTCTGATCCTCCGAGCTTTACCGCGTCGCCATCGTGCAAAACACGATCGACTTTGGTTGGCTTGTAAAGCGTCTCCGCGTCGTTGCGATAATGAAAATCGCTCTTACCGCCAGACTCAACCGCCTCCACATCGGCGTCCATCACCAAGTACTTCGCGCCAGTCAGTTGTTTTACTAAAGCGCTGCCGGCGTTGTGGTCCCAATGCGCATGGCTGATCAATAGGATCTTGATATCGGTAAACTTGAATCCCAGCGATTCGACACTCGTGCGTATGAGTGGAACACTCGCTTCAAGATTGCTGTTGATAAGAATGTGACCTTCCGGCGTGGTGACCAAATAACTAGCGAGGCCTTTGCTTCCCACGTAATAAAGATTGCCCGCGATGCGGAACGCAGGGAATGGCTCGGTCCAGTCGTTCTGTGCACTCCCGCTGTTGTCGGGTAAGAGAGTACAACTAAAACAAACGACGAGCAGCAAACTTAACACACCGCGCATGCGTGACATCATGTTGCTTCGCTCAACGATCTTAGTCATTTCCTCGACTTGGCGGATTCTTTTGAACTCCGTTTTGACGGTGACTTTCTAACTGGTTGGTCCTTTGTGGCATCTACGATTTTATTATTTCTGATCACATAAACTGGCGTCCCAGTTTTGAGTCCGAGTTCCAGAGCATTGCGTGCAGCCCGGCGTAAGGCCCGCAGCGTATCCTGGGCTTCGGGTGATGGTGACATGTCTCGACGCTTCATGGATTACCTCCAACTGCCTTCTTCTGCAATCAGCTGCGGTGTCCTGCCCGAATTATCGTACCACTCCCACGTATCAACCAAGTCTTTATAGATTTTTTGAAAGTTCCGTAAACCAGAGTGAAAGCGGCGACGAACAACCCCGCTCGCGACATGGTGACCACCTTGTGCAACTCTCGCGGCGACTCGTGCGATAGTTTGCCGAAGATGATTACGCATCATTCCTCGCCCGATCTTGATTGCCGGTCGTAACCCGCAGGTTGAACTGTTTACTCGCTTCACGCAAGAAGTCATGGGTCTTACCTCGTTGACAATTCTGGGAAGAAAAACAGTTTCCCACGCGTCTAATATTTCATTCCCCTCGATTCAACTAACTGCGCTTCAAAAGGAAACGGTCTTGAAACACACTATCGCCAGTGCCACAGTATTGCTTCTAGTATTAGCCGCGCTGTGGTCGTTCGTCTTCACCTCATGTCAACCAGGAAACGCCAACAATCCTCAGTCTCAACAGTCGTTATTCACGGCCGCGCCTGGTTCGCCGATTGCAGTCGCTGATGGACCGGGGAATGTAGTCACCGGCGACGTAAACAACGACAAAAAGCTAGATCTCGTTCTAGCGAGCGAAAAGAGTCGCAGCATCACAGTTATGTTGGGCAAAGGCGACGGACAATTTACCGCAACAGCTATCACAACGACTGTGCCTGACAGTCCTGGAGACATGGCGCTCGGAGATGTGAACGTCGATGGCAAGCTCGATCTTGCTATCACTTCTCACGACAGCTACGGCGTCATGCTGCTTCTGGGAAATGGCAACGGTGGATTCACTATCGCTCCAAACTCTCCGATTGTGATGAAGGTTGGACAACATCCTCACACGCATGGCCTGGCCCTCGCCGACATGAACCTTGACAACAAACTGGACCTCGTCACGGTCAACAATGCAGACAATGATGTATCGGTCGCCTGGGGCAATGGGCGTGGCGACTTCACGCTAGCCGCGGGGTCGCCCTTCGCGGTTGGACCAAGCCCTTATCCGCTTGCCGTCGGCGACGTCAACGGTGACGGGCAACTTGATATTGTCGCTACAGCCACTGCCACTGGTCCATCAAGAGCGCAACAACTGCCGCTGAGTCGCGCGTTGACGCTGCTTCTTGCTGACGGACGAGGAGGTTTTCGCTCGACTCGTCTTCCCGTGCGCACCGGTGAGCCTTGGTTTGCTGCTATCGGCGACCTCAATGGCGATCGTAAACCTGATATCGTTGCGACTCATCATGAACTCAATCAGTTAACCGTCATGTTTGGCGACGGCCAGGGTGGATTCGTTGAAGCGACGGCGTCCCCTTTCGATTTTGGAGGTCAGGTTTCCCACGCAGCCATAGCCGACGTGAACAATGATGGCAAGGTGGACGTGATTGCTGTTGGAGGCGATAGCTTGCGCGTGCTGCTCGGTGATGGGCGAGGCGGCTTCGTAACGGGTCCGGCAACACGCACTGGACGAGGTACCTGGCGGCTCGACCGGGGCGACTTTAACGCAGATGGAAAGATCGATATGGTCGCGACCAGTAGCGAAAGCAACACTGTGAGTGTGTTTCTGGGAAGGTGAACTCTGCCTGTGTCGGTCGTGTCTTAATTTTCCTATCTGCGTACCTCAGCGGTCCTCTGCGACTCTGCGGTAAAAAAAGCGCAAAACCATATAAACCGCAGAGTCGCAGAGGACCGCTGAGGTACGCAGAGAATGTCGCTGACTCAGACACTACTTAAGCAACCGCCTGCAAGGTAAGATTTTCGATTTACTGTTAGAATGCCTTCAGCAGAAGCCCCTACGGACCCTTCCTGTAATTCTTTTGAATTCCAGTCACTGTTACAGTCACTCGAATTCGAGCATGCTCGCTCCTGCGTGAAAGTATGGCCCTTGTGCTCAACACTCATCTTGGCCGCTATCAGGTCCGCTCACGACTGGGGGCGGGAGGCATGGGCGAAGTCTACCTGGCACACGACGCGCAATTGGACCGCGCAGTAGCGTTGAAGATACTGCCTTCCGACGTTGTCGTTAATGAAGACCGGATGAGGCGTTTTATTCAGGAAGCAAAAGCTGCGGCTGCCCTCAATCATCCGAACATCGCGCACATCTATGAGATTCGGGAATCAGATGGAACACATTTCATCGCAATGGAATATATCGACGGTGAAACTTTGGGTAGAAAGATTCATGGTGAGAAGGCACCTCTAAACAAACTCCTCAAATACCTCTTGCAGGTAGCCGAAGGGCTAGCTAAGGCGCATGCTGCCGGAATTGTGCATCGAGATCTAAAGCCTGACAACATCATGATCACACGCGACGGTTACGCGAAGATTTTGGATTTCGGGCTTGCGAAACTTGTCGATCCGCAAACAGAAACGGAAGGGAAGAACCTTTCGTCTGGTGAAACAGCTACCGCCATCCTGGCGCAGCATTCCACTCCCGGTATGATCATGGGGACAGTCGGCTACATGTCGCCCGAGCAAGCACAGGGCAGAACCAGAGAAATCGATCATCGCTCGGATATCTTTTCGTTTGGCTGCATTCTCTATGAAGCTGTCACTGGGCAAAAGGCGTTTGCAGGCAAAGACCCGCTCGATTCGCTGCACAAGATCGTGCACGCACCTACCCCGCAGATCAAGGACATCCAGGCCGATGCCCCACCGGACCTGCAGAGAATTGTCCGCCGGTGTCTGGCGAAAGAGCCCGACAAGCGCTACCAGTCCATCAAAGAGGTCGCAATCGAACTCGATGAAGTGTGGGAGGAACTGAAGGACCGAGGTGGATCAGACCATCATGTTCAACCACCGTCGAATGGCGAAGAGGCCGTGATCACTTCGGTTGGCGCGAAAACGACGGGCACGCAGCCGTCGGCAACGCACGCAGAGTTCGGCCACTCAACCTCGAGCGCTGAGTATTTGGTAAAGGGAATCAAGAGTCACAAGCTCAGTCTTCTTCTCGCACTGGTGGGCGCGGCGGTAACGATCGCGGCAGGCTTCGGCTTGTACAAATATTACTGGTCCAGCCCGACGAAGCCTGCGCGGTTCCAAGACATGCGGATCACAAAGTTGACGTTCAACGGTAAGGCCACGTCCGCCGTGATCTCGCCCGATGGCAAACAGGTGGTCTACGTGCTCTACGACGGTGGACTGCGAAGTCTCTGGCTCAGGCAGGTCGCCACGGGTACCGACGTGAAACTGACCGAGCCCGCAGATACGAATTACTTCGGCCTGACCATATCACCCGACGGCGATTTTCTTTATTACGCCTACGGCGGCGCGAGCATTCAAAACCGCACGCTGTACAGGATGCCGGTTCTCGGTGGCAATCCAACAAAAGTGGTCGATAACCTGAGCACTCCGATCGGTTTTTCGCCGGACGGTAAACAGATCGCTTTTGCGCGCGGCGAGAGCGAACCGGCAGGGAGCGCACTGATAGTTGCGAACGCGGACGGCATGCAAGAGCGAACGGTCGCTTCACGTAAAGGTGGGCCAAACCGTTTCGGCAACTTCTTTTTCGGTGGGGTCGCCTGGTCGCCCGACGGCAAAAGGATTGCAACCATCGCGCGCTCTTCCGATTCCGCCGGCAGATTCCAGAACGTGATCGAAGTACCGGTCGAAGGCGGGGCAGAACGCGTTTTGACTTCACAGCGTTGGCATCAAATCCATCGACTGTCATGGCTTGCGGACGGCAGCGGGCTGCTGATGACTGCGGCGGAGAAAGCGTCGGACTCTCAGAGCCGGCAGATATGGCATCTCTCTTACCCGGGCGGCGAAGCGCGAAAAATTACGAACGACCTTAATGGTTACACCAGCATCAGCCTCACTGCCGACTCCAGCGCTCTGGTGACGATCCAGGAAAATAAAACCATGGATATCTGGGTTGCGCCGGACGGTGATGCCGCTCGCGCCACACAGTTTAAATCCGTCTCCAGCAATATGGACGGCCTGGACACAGTAAGGTGGACGCCTGATAACAAAATAGTTTTCAACTCCATGGCGGGTGGCAAAGACGGGATCTGGATCATGCAGGCGGACGGAAAGAACCGAAAACAATTAACCACTGCCGAAACAGTAGACTATGGACCATCGGTCACGACAGATGGTCGCTACGTCGTTTTCGTTTCGGAGCGGACGGGTGCGCCGGCCGGATGGATAATGGACATTGACGGCAGTAATCAAAAGAAACTCAACATGAGAGGATTCAATCCCGAAGCCGGCGACGCGTGGGTGGTATACCCGGGAGGACAATCTCTGTGGAAGACGCCCGTTGACGGCGGCGAGCCGGTGCGAATCAGTGAAGAACGTCTCATTCGGTGCGGCGTCTCACATGACGGAACGATGGTGGCCTGTTCGCTCGAGGAGCCCGGCTTTCCCATCAGGATGGCCGTTATGCCAATCGATGGCGCTTTGCCCGCAAAGATCTTCGACGTTGAATTTCAGCTCCCCGCACGTATGCGCTGGACGCCGGATGGTCGGGCGGTCTCTTATATCGCACGTCAGAACGGTCTTACTGACATCTGGAGTCAACCGATTGATGGGAGTGAACCGAAGAGGCTAACGAACTTCAAAGCCGACGACATTTTTTCCTTCGATTGGTCGCGCGACAACAAACTCGTCATTTCCCACGGCACCTCAACTTCCGATGTGGTGTTAATGAGGAACAAGAATTAACTATTGTTCCGCTCCGTCAATGAAGCGACTGATCGCGCCGACGACTTTTGAAACCACATCACGATCCGTGGGGAAGTAGTGTGTATGACTCGGCAGCAGCACTAAGTGCGCGCCGGGAATGAGCGACGCAAGCAGCCGTCCTTCATCAGCACTCACTGCCATATCATCGCGGCAATGGACCACGAGCGTCGGTAGCCGCAACTGTCGAAACAACTCCTGCCCATCGCCTCGCGCATGACACGACTCGTGATAACGCGCGGCGGTTTCGGGATCGGCCGATGCACGCTGAATCTCGTTGAAGTGCGCAATTAACTTCGGATCGGCGTCAGGTTGGAAGAACAAGCTGGTGAAGACCTGCCGAAACCGCGGCGTGTCGCGACCCCAACCTTTTCGTATCAGCGTAACGAGCGCTTCTTCTTCCTCAGCATCGTATCCCGGTCGAGCTCGCGCGCCGCGACAGTAGGCGCCATACAGAACGAGGTGCGTGATCTGCTCAGGATGATGAAGAGCATAGGTTGCTGCCGTCCATCCTCCCTCGGAGATTCCAAGCAGGATCGCCTTTTCCGCTCCGACAGCCTTCAACACTGCATCGAGATCAATCTGACGAGTCTCTTCGGTAAACTCATCAGCGTAGTTATCTGACAGTCCCGTTCCTCGACCATCATAACGAACGACAGTAAAGCGTTCCGCTAGCTGCTCCCAAAAGTGCCTCAGATCGGGCCACTCCCACTCCATTTCGAGATGCGTAAAGTGGCCCAACACTCGCACAAGCAATGGACCACTTCCGATAACTGAATACGCGAGATGGATACCATCCGAGGTGGTACAGAATTGAATGTCCTGCTGTTTTATCGACGGCCGCGGTGCAGCGGCTATGATCTTTGTCGACGCGTCAAAACTTGAAGAACCTGGGCCCTGTCGCAGTGCTTTTGCCAACTCTCGTCCATTCTGAAATCGACGAACCGGATCAACCTCGAGACAGCGTTCAACGACCGCGACGAGTTGCTCCGGCAAATCACTTCGCACCTCGCACAGCGGCCGATGCGATCCATTCATGATCGCAGAGAGCACTGCGCCCAGACCGTCACCTTTGAACGGGCGTTCTCCCGTTAACAGTTCATACGCGACGATACCGAACGAAAAGACGTCCGAAGCCGGACCGAGTTCACCACCACTCGCCTGTTCCGGTGACATGTAGGCGATGGTTCCAACGGTACCCGCAGTCAAAACCACATCACGATCGAAATCCCGAAACTTTGCGAGACCGAAGTCGACAACTTTGATGTGGCCCTCATTCGACACCAGTACGTTCGACGGCTTGAGGTCACGATGGACAATGCCCTGATCGTGAGCCGAGCCGATCGCCTCCGCCACCGGCAACGCGATTCGTTGAAAATCTTCAGTCGAAAGCGGTCGTGAGAACAACGCCTCGTTCAGCGGTTTCCCATTGATCCACTCGAGAACAAGGAAGGGAGCATTATCAACTTCGTCGATGTCGTGGATCGCTACGATGTTTGGATGGCTCAAAGCCGCGAGTGATCTCGCTTCGCGTCGAAGGCGTTCATGGAGTTCGCGATTGTAATCGCCAACATGGGTTACGAATTTCAGCGCGACATCACGACCGAGTTTCACATCGTGAGCTCGATACACGACGCCCATCCCACCCTGGCCTGCGTTTCCCAGGACGCGAAAACGGCGAAACAGATCGCCTGTCTGAAGAATCATAAAGCCCCTCGGATCACTGTCCGATGTCGGGTTTTCAGGTTCGTCTAAATATAAGTTTTCGGGGCGAGAATAGCACGGAGCTATTTCGCGACTACCGTCAGCACGGCTTCACTGCCACTGAATATCCCAGCAACGCAGCCGGTCATCAGTGTCGCAAGCGTAGCAGCGAGCAGTGCGCGCAGCCCGAGGCTGGCGAGGTCGTCGCGGCGCGAAGGTGCGAGGGCGGCGGTGCCGCCGATGAAGATGGCCATGGCTGCGACATGGGCGAAGCCGCAGAGTGCATAACTCATGATCACGACCGTGCGCGGATTCGTGATCTGACCGCTGGAGATTGCCTGGGCCAGGTGGTTGTACGAGAAGACCTCCGTGAGTATCACTCGCTCGCCCAACAACCGCGCCGCGATCGGAACATCACTCGTTTGCAGTCCGAGCAGAAAGGCGAACGGATAAAAGATCCAGCCCAACACCCGCACGATTGAGAGCGGTTCGGCCATTCCGAACCATGAACTGATCACGCCGAGCAGTTTATCGAGTAACGCAACAATCCCGAGTATCGCAATGATCAGTGCACAGATGCCCGCGGCGAGTCTCAAGCCATCCATCGCGCCTTCGATGATCGCACCGATCAAGTTCTTCGATCGCGTCGCCTCATCTTCCGCGGGAACGGCCGCGAGAGTCTCGGGTGTTTCAGTCTCAGGAATGATCAGCTTCGATACGACAACACATGCCGGGATGGCGAGTATCGACGCGGAGATCAAGTGCCCGGCGATCGTCGGAAAAACCGGCGTCAGGAACGCGACGTAAACTCCGAGCACACTCGAAGCAACCGTGGCCATGCCCGTCGTTAAGATCAGTAACAGCTCCGAGCGGGTCATCCGTTCGATATAAGGTCGGACCACGAGCGCCGACTCAATTCCGACAAAGATGTTCGCAGCACTTGAGAGTGACTCCGCACCGCTGATCTTCATCGTACGATGAAAGAGCCGGGCGAAGAGGCGTACGAACACCTGCAACACGCGCAAGTGATAAAGCATGGCGGTGAACGCCGCAAAGAAGATAACGACCGGAAGAACTTGAAAGACGAGAATGAAACCGACGGAGCCTGTCTCTCCGGGACTGGCGGCGAGTGGTCCAAAGAGGAACGTTGATCCGCTCTTCGACGCGTTGAGTAACACGACTACGGCATCGTTCAGCCATAGTAGGATCCGGTGCGAAACAGGCAGACGAAAGATGATTACGCCGATCGCCAGTTGCAGGGCGATGCCCCAGGCGATCGTCTTCCACGCAACCCGCCGCCGGTTACTCGAAAGTAACCACGCTACACTGGCGAAGACCACGAATCCCAGCAGGGAAACGGCGTGATTAATCATCTTCCTTGGTCCTCTTAATCTTCGGAAAGTAGGGGACGTATGACCCCGGATTGCCGTGCAGAAGTTTCAAATCGTCGCCGAGAACGACTAGAACAGAAGTCTAGACTCCCACGCGCTTCAGCAACTCGTTCCAACGCGGATCGCTCTTCACAGGATCGAGTAACGTTTCCAGTCGCAGCAGTCCCATGAACTGGCTGCGTTGCTGGAAGGATTTTTCAAGCCATCCAAAAACCAGATCCTTCTGATCGAGACCGGCATACGCAACGGCCACATCGCGGCCGTCAGCTTCTTGTTTGGCGTACCTGTCAAGGAGTTCCTTGATTACGGATTGGGCGTCCGCGCGTTTACCCATCCGGCCGTAAACATGGGCCAACAATGCCAGCGAGGCGTTCGCGCGGCGGTTTAACTCAACACCCTTTTGCGCTTCAGCCAACGCTTCGTCGTAGCGCTGTTGTTTCATGAAGACCACGGCGAGTGTGTGATGTCCGGCCCAGAAGTTGGGTTCCAGATCCTGGATCTTTTTACAGAGCCCCTCGGCCTCTTCGAGATTGCCGCGATCGAGCTGTATTTCGGCAATGTTGTTGAGTATGACGAGCGACAACGGATCGATTCCGTTTGCCTCGTTCATCTGCTGCCATGCTTCGTCGTTCCGGCCCATAGCGCGAAGCAAGCGGCCGTACCAGTGGTGGGCCACCGCATAATTGCGGTTGAGATCGAGTGCGCGTTTATACTCAGCTTCCGCTTCTGCTGCACGCCATTCGAAATGATTGAGGATGCCGAGCGTCGCATGAGGTTCGGCGAGCTCGGGGTCCAACTGCGTAGCTTTCAAGGCATTCGATCTCGCCAACGGGAGATTCTCCTGCCAACGTCCTCCCGCGTAGGTTGCAAGGATCGCATAACAGTCGGCGAGTCCGGCGTAAGCCAGGGCGAATCCAGGATCCTTTTGCACAGCGGCGGTGAACTGTTCGATACCCTTTTCAACACTGTCGGCGGTGCGTTTGTTCCAGTAGTAGCGGCCTTTCAAATAATGCTTATACGCTTCGTTGTCGGTGGTGTAACGTTTGGTTAACCCGGTGGATTCTTCGCCCGATAGTTTTAACTGTAGCTTTTGACTGATCGCAGTTGCGATTTCGCGCTGCGTCATCATGAGCTCCGACATCTTGCGTTCGAACTGTTCGCCCCAGAGCAAACGGTTGTTTCGCGCGTCGATCAGCTCAACGCTGATCATGAGATTTTCGTCGCGTTGGACCATGCGGCCTGACAGGATTGCGTCGACACCTAACTCGGCCGCGATCTTCTGCACGTCTACTTCTTTCCCCTTGTAGCGCATCACTGAACTGGTAGGACTGACTTTGAGATTAGGCAATTGCGAGAGGCGATAGATTAGAGATTCGGCGAGTCCGTCAGAGAGATACTCTGAATCTGTATTTCCGCTGCGATCCGCAAAAGGCAAAACGGCGACCGAAGTGATCGTGTTCTCTCGCGTGCCGGCAAGGAAATACGCTCCTATTCCCAGCGCGACAACGATCGCGCCGACAACGACAAGCAGGATTTTCGCGCGCGCGGGTTTCGTTAGCGGGCGAGTTTGCGAAGGTAAGTGCTGGCTCGGGAGCGCCGTTGTTGGACCGGTGGTGCGGCTGACGCCTTCGTTAGTTTGCGGAGAAAAACTACGTGTGGTTGATTCGCTCGGCGGCGCGGTCGAATCAAATATCGCGGTCGTGTTTTCCGAATCCGCGAGTGGACCGGTGATCAGAGGTGCGCCATCAACGCGGCAAAAAGCCAGCGCGTTGTCGTTTTCAATCCGGTTACATTGGGGGCAGCGTTTCATTCTCAGAACGTCGTGCGTTTGAACGCAGCGTTTTCGACGTGTTCGCGTCGGGGAAAGTGCAACAACTGTCCTGCGCCGGCGATCAAAATCGGAACGTAATAATAGGGATCGCCAGTCACGAAGAAATCCAACAGACCCAGCAGCGCGCCGACTTCGGCTATGGCCCAAGTCACTACGTATGCTTGCCGGATCATGGGTACCTGCTGTTGTTCTACTGCCCGGTTTATTAACTTACTTTTAAGGAGGAAAGAGATCAGGACTGCTGATAACGCAACTATGAGTAATGTGAGCGAGAGGGTGTCGTTTGGAGTGGCGTTTTCGTTTCGTCCAACGAAGATTGTAAACACAAAATACATGACCACCGATAAGACAAACGCCAGCCAAAGTGTCCGCATGGTACGTATTCTCAGCTCGATCTTTTCGTGCTGATTGCTTTGCCCTGGTTGTATGTCCATAGTGTGTGTTGCAGTGTAAGCAACGGGAGTTGTCGTCGTAAAGGTTGATGGAGTCTTAGTTTGACGGCATTCTCTGCGTACCTCTGCGGTCCCCTGCGACTCTGCGGAAAGAACCATCAAAACATATAAACCGCAGAGACGCGGAGGACCGCTGAGGTACGCAGAGGAAATTAAGACACGACCTAAAGGTTCGTAATGGTCCGAAACCGAAGATTTTTGCTGGTTGGCGTTGTTCTTGCGGCTGTGCTGGTGTCGTGGCTGGTTCTGGCCCTGAATTGTCCGAGTCCGGGGATAGGAATAACAGGAAGAAGTCGAGAGCTTCACCGTCTCAAGAATCGAACTGCAATACCGCAAGCTGCCGACTTCGACGAGAGAGTCACGCTTGATGCGTTGCTTCAGCGCGGTGATGATAACAATCGCTGGTCCACCGACCGCGCCGTGCGAGTTCAGGGCCTCGTGGTTGATGTCGCGCATGCTGGTACGGAGGCGGCGAACTGTTTCAATCCCTGTCGCCGCGACATCCACATCCTAATTGCAAACCGCAAAGAAGCACCGAAGAGCGAACAAGTCGTTCTCGAGGTCACGCCGAAACTGCGCGACTGGGCCGCGGCTCAGGGAATCGACTGGTCCGAACAGACTCTCAAGGCCCAGTTAATCGGTCGCTGGTGTGAATTCGAAGGCTGGCTCTACTTCGACGCCGGCCACGCCGAAGAGTCGGAAAACATCGCTCCCGGTAACCCTGAAAACTGGCGTGGCACCGCGTGGGAAGTTCATCCCATCACGAAGATTACGGTGATCAGATAAACCGTCATTCTTTATCCAGAAATCGAGTTGTGTTTTCAGTGACACTCGGCGGTTGGGCGAGCTCGTTCGTGCGCACTTGATTACGGCCGACACCGGGGATCGGAACGTTAATTGGTGGAGGTAGTGCGTTACGCATCGGGGTTGGACCCAGGACGGATGTCTGCGAGGAAGGCAGACTCGCCGGCGCATTCGTCTCTTTGAACAGCCGCGCGTAAAGCATCCACGCAAGGGAAATGAAAAACAGGATAAAGGGAACAGCCATCGGCCCGGGCTCTTCCGCAGCGAGACTAAATACAAGGAAAATTGGAAAGAGCACGGCACTGAAGAACATCATCTTAGCCGCCCGTCGAATGCTCTTGCGCCGCGGCGACGTTGGTTCCACCTGTGCTTCGTCGCGCCGCATTAAAGGCACGCGCCCATGGACAAGCCAGTCCGCCAGCCCAGTCAGTGCGAGCCCGCACCGCGAACAGAACCTCATCTCTTCCGAGATCTGCTGCTGACCACAATTAGGACAAAACATAAGCCTTCAAGGTAAGCGATTTTATCCGAACCGAACAGAGTACGGTAACACACTCGGTAATGTTCGGATTTACTCCATCTGTCACGCAGGATCTCTCAATCTCCTCACGGCCTCGTTTGGCCACGGATTTGATAGGATTAACAGCATGGAAAAGCACGAAGCTTGTGAGACGCATGTTGGTGGCGATTATATGAGTGAGGAGGAGATCGACTACAACCTCATGGGATCGTTTCCCGCGAGCGATCCTCCGTCATGGACCCTTGGCGTCAGACCGCACAAGACTTCGTGCGACGAATTTGAAGGTGAGAAACCTCACCCCACGATCCCTCACACCTAAACGAGCCCGCAGACTGACTCAGAACTCGGTGCACCCACGCCTTTTCGTCTTGTCGGGTCGCGTTCGATAGTAGGGGCGATAATGTCAGACTAATGTCTCGTCCACGTAGCACCAGCGCCAGTCTTCACCGGGTTCGAACGATCGAATGATGGGATGCTGCGCTTCGTTAAAATGATGTCGCGCGTGACGGTTGGGAGATGAGTCGCAACAGCCGACGTGACCACACGTAAGACAAAGACGCAGGTGCAGCCAGGTAGAACCGATCCGCAAACAGTCTTCACAACCTTCAGCGCTTGGCGTAACCGCGCGTATCATTTTCAAGTGTGGATCCCGGCCAATCGTATCGGTGAAACTCATCGGCTCTTTGTCTCGCTTTCCTCTTTGCTTGGTACAGAATTGAATGATGAATCCATCATGAAACGCAAATCGGAAAGAACAGAGCCGCGCTCGATCTGCGGTTGACCGAGCGCGACTTTGAAGAGTTGGATTAAGCGTTTACGCTGCGCGCGGCATTCGTTCCGGCACGCCTGGGCTCGGTGCGGCTACACGCTTCGAAGATTTCGATAGCGCCGCGCGAATGTCGTACCAGTGAAGCGCCACGTCCGCCAGCGGTACTGAAGCAACGAGGCACGCCCAGATGATCGCCTGCACGATCTCAACGCCAAGCGTTTCCCAGCCCGTGACTCCCATCACAAAGCGACCGCCGATAAAGACCAGCGCCACGGCGTAACTACGCGTGGCCCATTGTCGGTGCAGGGCGATCTTGCGCCTGACGGCAAATAGGAGGGCGAGTGCAGTCGTACCCATGAGCAGTGCTGCGTCAACTCCGCCCAATACCGTGAATGAACGCGGTGCGCCTAAGCGTTCCTGAAAGTATTGGATGTACGCCCCGGTTGGCGCCAGGACCAACACTCCAAGCACGTAAAGCCGGCCCATGATTCTATGGACCTTCGGGTATCTCTGTCGGAGCTTATCTGAAAACTGAAACGGCGCGGACAGCAGCGTGATACTGCCGAAAATGGCGTGGGGCAACAAAATCCACTTGAAAGGCCCGTATCGTTGCCACGCCGGGTGATCTGACTGTACTACGAAGCGTTCGTTGTGCCAGAGGACGTAAAGAGTAGCCAGTGTAATTGCAGTGAAAACAACGCGTTTCGCGTCAACCTTCATCGAGGGACTCCTTTGGTCGGCCTTCAAAAAGCCTGACCTGTTACATAACGCGAAGTTTCAGGGCGTTTCGGTTCAGGTGAAGTGATGAGCAAGGGCGGGTAACGGAGAGCAAGGGCGGGTAACTTACGCCCAGACGAACCGTCGCAGCGGCTTCGCCGCCCGATGTGAGGCGGGGCTTCGCCCCGCCGTCAGGCTCTGCTTTTCAATCGGGGCTCTGCCCCTCGTCTGGCCTATGGCCCATAACCTTTAGGGCGTAGCCCGAACCAAGGGCACAGCCCTTTGGGTGAACGCGCTTGAGACGGCGGGGCAGAGCCCCGCCTCACATCCGGCGGCAAAGCCGTTGCGTTGAGGAAGTCGTGAGCCGTTGCGTTGAAGAGTAGTGAGCCGTTGCGTTGAAGAGTCGTCCGTTGCGTTGAAGAGTCGTGAGCCGCTGCGTTGAAGAGTTCGTGGGCGGATTTAGGCTAGAAACACGGATTTAGGTCCAGCCGCGGAAGCGGGCATAATCAACGACCTCGGCGCGGCTCTTGAGGTCGAGTTTCTGCATGGAGTTGGCCTTGTGGGTTTCGACAGTCTTGACGCTGATGGATAGTTCGTTCGCGATCTCTTTGTTGGTGTACCCATTCGCCACCAATGACAGCACCTGGATTTCACGTTGCGACAACGGCTTACCCTGCGGCTCACCTTTAAAAACTCGATGGTCCAGCGGCGAATGGGCCAGCGACTCTCGCGAAGCGCTATCGATGTAGGTCCCACCTTTCGCTACGGTATGGATCGCGTCGATAAGCTCGTCGATCGCAGCCTGTTTGAGCACGTAACCCGACGCTCCCGCCTTCAAAACTTCATTCAAGTAAGCACTCGCTCGATGTCCGGTCAACGCAATGACCTTCACACTCGGACACAGCTCACGAATCTTCACCGTCGCTTCAGCGCCATTGAGCCGCGGCATCGTGATATCCATCAGCACGATGTCCGGCTCCAGCTCTTTCGCCTGTTGCCACGCGGTGATGCCATTGTCAGCCTCACCGACCACTTCCATATTCGGCTGTTCGGCAATCAGTCTCTTCAATCCCTCACGCAGTATCAGATGATCCTCAGCGAGAAGGATTCTCAGTTTTTCCATACTCGGGCCTCAAGCTGTAGCGAGAGGAATAGTGACGACGATCGTAGTCCCGGCGCCGGAGTCGATTTTGAACTCACCGCCAACCATCTGCACGCGTTCCTGCATGCTCAATAATCCCAACCTGCGATTCTCAATGGGACTGCTCACCATAATCTTTTCTACGTCAAACCCAACACCATCGTCTTCGATCGTCACACGCACCTGGGCGCGATCTCGCTCAAGGATAATGCTAACGATCTGCGCGTTTGAATGTCGCGAAGCATTGGTGAGCGCCTCCTGCACGACGCGATAGATCGCGACTTCAATATCAAACGGAAGCCGCTTGTCAGGATTCGCAAACCCGCTGCTGTTGAAAACAACCTTGATTCGCTGGTCATGCCTCTTGGCCCACTCGCGCGCAAAGCTCGACAACGCAGGCTCCAATCCAAGGTCATCAAGCGTAGTCGGTCGCAACTCCAATGCGACGCTGTGCACATCAAGTTCAAACTGCTTCGTAGTTTCCGTCAGGTACGACAATTGGTTCACGGCTGCGGGAGAAAGATCCGGAAGTCGCGCCAACGATTCAAGACCAAGCAATAGAGCGGAAAGATACTGGCCCAGGTTGTCGTGCAGCTCACGCGAGAGGTGGCGCCTCTCGTCTTCCTGCGCAGTAATGAGTCGTTGCAACAGACGCCGCCGCTCTTCTTCAGCGCTCTTTCGTTCGCTAACGTCCTGGCCAATGCAGACGCTGGTCCCATCAGAAAGTCGAGCCACCGCCCACGACGTATCGATCATTCGGCCATCGCGGGCCTTTGCTCTGAAGTTGGTCCACTGTGAATTTGCGGCGACGATTAAGTCCCACGCCCGCCGGCGGTGGACAGGGTCGGGATAAACTTCGTTCAGAATATCGCCGTTGAGTCCCTGTAGTTCCGCTAATGTCCAGCCGAAAATACGTTCCCACTCACGGTTAACCAGTCTAAGTCCGCCATCGGAGCCGCGGAACGAAACCATGACCGGAATGTGATCGAAGATCTTCTGAAGGATCTCAGTCTTTTGCTGGAGTTCTTGCTCAGCCACTTTACGTTTGGTGACGTCGAGCATGATCCCGCTCAGGTAGACCCCGCCGCTGGGTTCAATTTTTACGGACACGATGTCGTGTAACCACACAACGCGGCCATCGGCCGCAATCATGCGATATTCAAATTCGTGGTCCTCTCGGCGCTTCGTGGATTCCATACAGAACTGTGCGCACCAGGCCATGTCTTCCGGGTGCGTGTGGTCCCGCCAGAAGTTCGGTTCCAGCCATTGTCTTAACGGGTAGCCAAGAATTCGTTCCGCCTGAGGACTGACGAACGTGAATTGAAAAGTCTCGCCGTCAGCTTCCCACACGATGCCATCAAGGGAACTAACCAGTTTTGAATAGAGGGTCGACGTCTGCAGCATAAAATTAGGAGTCGAGTAGCGATGAATCGGCGTCCCGAGATTATAGCTCTAATCTGATCCGGCTCTTTACAAACCTAGGGGAAAACCCTGATATCGTCCTGAAAAGTGCGGCACTAGAATTCGCGCCGAGGTGCGAGAAACGAGGCCCGATGAGGCAAAGCCGCGCGCGGGTCTCAGGATTGTGGTTCTACGCCCACTAGAGTGAGCGAAGCACTCGGTTTCGCGTGGGGTGAAGGCACGTGAACCATAAAAGGGCGGGCACTGTGGGAGTTGCCCGCCCTCTCGCACTGGTTAATGTCTTAATTTCCTCTGTGCATCTCTGCGGCCCTCCGCGTCTCTGCGTTTGTATGTTTTTGCGGTTCTTTTACCGCAGAGTCGCGGAGGACCGCAGAGGTACGCAGAGAATGCTGGCAAATTAAGAGACCCCTCTGGTAGCCGGAGGAAGCGGACGGGGAGAAGGGGAGACGCGGAGATCGCCCCGTCTCCGCTTTCACCCCGTCTCCGCTTCAGCCATGGTAGAAAGCGAGTGAGAGATCGAACGGAGCGCGGGATAGAGCGCCTGATATTGACGATACATTTCCGCGTAGTGAGAAACATTGGGTTCGTTTGGTGAGATGCGATCGCTAACGCGGATCGTTTCGGCGCACGCTGAGTCGACGCTGGACCACACACCGGCCGACACGCCTGCTAACAACGCGGCACCATAAGCAGCGCCTTCCGTCGTATTGACTGTGACCAGTTCGCTTTCGAGCATGTCGGCGAGGATTTGTCGCCATACATTGCTTTTCGCTCCGCCTCCCGAGATGCGCACCTGATCGATCCCTCGCAATCCTACGTCCTGCATCAACGAGAAGATGTCTTTCAATCCGAATGCGACGCCTTCAAGCACCGCGCGCGTGAGATGCGCCCGTGTGTGACGGTTCGTCAATCCAACCCACGCACCGCGGGCGAGCGGATCCGGATGCGGTGTGCGTTCTCCGGAGAGATACGGCAGGAACAATAGTCCGTCGCTCCCTGCGGGCACACGCGCCGTCTCGTTGACCAGTTCGTCGAAACTGATATTTGGACATAGCGTATCGCGATACCACTGAAGACTCCCGGCGGCGCTCAGCATCACGCCCATCAAGTGCCACCGATCGGGTACAGCATGACAGAACGCGTGCAGCCTTCCCTGCGATTCGATTAAGGGTGATTCGGTTGCGGCGAATACGACGCCCGACGTTCCCAGCGTCACAGCCATAACACCGGGGCGAATCGCGCCGACGCCAACCGCCTGCGCTGACTGATCGCCGCCGCCCGCCACCACTACGGTGCCTTCCTCCAAACCGGTTGCGTTAGCTGCCTCGCGTGAGATCTTGCCAGTGATCTCGGGACCTTCGAAGGTTCGTGGCAACCATGCTATCGGGATTTCGAGTGCGTCGAGAACGTCAGTGGACCAATCGCGCTTCTCCAGATCAAAAAGTAACGTTCCCGATCCGTCCGCTTTGTCCATTGCGAATTCATCGGTGAGTTTGTAGCGCAGGTAATCTTTTGGCAGCAGGACGTGATGCGCGCGATTGTAGACATCGGGTTCGTGATTTCGGACCCAGACAATCTTCGGCGCAGTGAAACCTGTGAGCGCATCGTTGCCTGAGACCTGGACCAGTCGCTCCTTTCCGATACGTGCCCGAATCTCGTCACACTCGGCAGCGCAACGCTGATCGTTCCACAGGATCGCCGGGCGCAGCACTTCACCTCGTTCATCAAGCAGGACGAGGCCATGCATCTGGCCCGTCAACCCGATCGCCGCAATGTGGCTGGCGCTGGTTTTACGCAGAACTTGCTGGATGCTGTTGACTGCCGCATGCCACCAATCGTGCGGGTGTTGCTCGGACCAGAGCGGTCGCGGATTCGACAACTGGAGCGGGGAAGTAAAGCTATCGACGATTGCGCCGTCGCCGTCGATCAACAGCGCTTTAACGCCGGTGGTCGAAACGTCGATGCCGAGCAGTGTTTTCGTCATGCGAGAGAAGCTCAACGAACGCCGATAAGAAAACAGATTTTAGAATGATATTTGATCAGGAGGGAAACGCGAACTATAGCGACACGGTCTGTTCGGCCCAGAACTGAAACTCGCGATGTTTGTGCTCTTCGGCCTTGGCCTGAACCCCACCGGCGACTTCGACGACGCGCTCGAACACTCGTTGACCGACTTCGTCAATCGTCTCAGTGCCATCGATCACTCCACCAGCGGAAAGATCGAGGTCGTTTGACATACGCTCGAATACGGGCGTGTTAGACGCGAGCTTGATCACCGGAGCGATCGCGTTGCCGATCGTCGTGCCGCGTCCGGTTGTAAAAACGACGACTGTCGCACCTGCGCCCACAAGACCGGGGGTCGATTCCTGGTCGTATCCGGGACCTTGCATCAGGTTCAACCCACGACTGCGCGGCATCTCCGCGTATTCGATCACGCCTTCGACGCGCGTGGTACCAGCTTTGGCAATCGCGCCCAACGATTTAATGGTGATGTTGAGAAGACCGCCGGCGACGTTGCCGGGACTCGGATTGTTGTTCAGCACGGCGCCAAACTTCGACGCATATTCCTTGTACCAGTCGACCATTCGATAAATGGCGCGACCGGTATCAACGTCCTTCGCGCGACCGGCGAGCAAATGTTCGGCGCCACAGAACTCGGGGACCTCAGTTATCAACACCGTTCCGCCTGAACGCACCAACAGATCCGCGGCGCGACCCAGCGAAGGATTTGCGGAAATACCCGAAAAGCCATCAGAACCACCACACTTCACTCCGAGCACCAGTTCGCTCACCGGACATTCCTCGCGCGTGATGTCGTTGACCAGCGGCAGCATCTGTTCGACTTCTTTGAGACCCTGTTGAATCGCGGCTTGCGTGCCGCCGACTTCCTGAATGCCAATCTTTGCTACGGGTTTGGCGAATGCTTTCTCGCGTTTGAGGAGATACTTCTCAACCTGCGAAAGGTTTGTCTTCTCGCAACCAAGATCGATCAGGATCACGCCGCCGACATTCGGATGGTCCGCATAGTTTGAAAGCGTCCGTAGCATCACATCGATGGTCGAGCCGTCCTGGCAGCCGCAGCCTTTGTTGTGCGGAATCGCGACTATGCCGTCGACATTCGGATACTTCTGTCGATCGTAAATAGTGAACTCGGCGATTATAGAAATCTGCGAAGCTTCATGACTCGCGCACATGCTCGTCGGCACGATCAAAACGTAGTTGCGCGTTCCGACTCGACCGTCCTGTCTGCGATAACCCATGAACGTTGCGCACTCTTCGATTGGTAAGTAGTCCGGCGCCGGTGTGTGCAGGTTTTCCGGCAGGTCGCGAACGATCGGAACCTCGTCCGTCATGTTGTCGTGCGTGATCTGTTCGCCTTGCTGGATTCCGAGCGAAGTGCCGATTGGCTGTCCAAACTGAAGCACAAACTCGCCTGCGCCAATGTCTTTCGTGGCGAAACGGTGACCCGGCGGAACCGCGGCGCGAACCTCAATCGACGATTCATCCGGCAGCAACAGTTCGAGACCCGGCGACGTCGCTTTCTTAACGACAGCGACGTTGTCATTCGGATCGACGATGATCGCGAACTCACTTAATAACGAAGGCGTTTGTACGCTCGACATATCTTTAGTGCTTTGTACTTAGTGCTTTGTACTTTGTCTTATGTGAAGTGCTCGATGTTAGTACAAATTACCAAGTACTAAGCACTAAGCACATTATTAAGTATCAATGAACGGACATTTGGATGAACTCGCAACCAGAGGCCGGGATTCTGATCGAGTTGTTTCTGCCGCGTGTCCACATCGTCGGCAATTTCGGTCGTCAATAGATTTCGATAACTTTCACGCTTCGCCGGAGCAGTGTCGGCGTCGACGATCGACTGCACAACTCTGCGCGCGCCCAGAATCGCGGCTGGACCAAGCGTCAGAATGTGTTTGGCCGCGCGGCACTCCGCTTCGTCAGCTTCGCTGACCACCGTGCCGCCCGCTTTAAACTTCTTAATATGGTGCTCGAGAATCGACTCGGAGAGGGGAATCAGACCGCCGACGTCGCTGTATGTCGCGCCGGAGCCGGGCTTGATGTAACAGAGGTGCGACGCGCCACCGGCCTCAGGTCCAAGTCCGAGGAAAAAGATGTCGATGCCGCCCAAGGACTCGAGCCGCTCGACATAGCTCGCCAGTTCCACTTCGAGATCTTCGGCGTCGGTGCGCATCGATGTGAAGCTCTGCACCTTGCGGAAGAAATCTGCTCCCAACAGTCGCTCGAAATCGCGGACGAAACTTAACCCGTTGTCCATTCGCAAAGGCGCGAGCGCATCCTGTGTGAACACGTGCAGCCGACTGAGTAAGTCGTCGTAGTCGGACGTCTTGGCCATTTCACCCAGGATCCGATGAAGCGCCTGACCACCCCGTCCACCGACGATGATGATGACTAACGATCCGCTTTTCGCTTCAGCCGCGTTCGTGATTTCTTCGAGCATCGCACGCCCGACCGCAGCCTCCGACGGCATCACCTCGTAGTGGAGGTCGTGAACCGGAAGATTGGCGAGATAACCGGGTTCGCCGCGATCATGGGAGAGCCAGATATTTCCGGCTACCGATCGACGCCGAATGATTTGTTTGCTGGCGGTCGACATTTTGGTAATACCAATTTCACGAAGGAAGCAAGACTTTACCACGCAGGGCGCGACTATACAAGGAACATTTTCCTGTCAAATGGGCAGAGGAAAGGCCAGCTAATCATAAATCAGGACGCGACTTTTTGTGCTTGACGACAACGGATGCACGATGCTAAACAGTATCCGCACTTACTATAAGTGGTCTAACCTTTCCAAAACGAAGCGCACGCGATCCCGGGCGGATTGCACGAGACCAGACCCGTGTGATCTCTGGTCACAAACGGGACAGGGAAATAGTCCAAAACTATGACTTATTCGCCCCTCGAGCTTAAAGGTAAGGTTGCCGTCGTCATCGGCGGCACTTCAGGTATCGGACGCGCCATCGCGCATGGGTTTGCCCGGGCGGGCGCCGACGTCGTTCCCACCTCTCGTCGCGCCGAACAGGTTGAAGCGGCCGCACACGAAATCGAAGAGCTGGGCGGGCGCTCTCTGCGTGTGACGTCGGATGTTGCCGACCGGGCGTCTCTCGAGCGCGTTCTCAGCGAAACGGCTGCGGCTTTCGGCAAAGTCGATATCCTCGTCAACTCCGCCGGACGAACTAAACGAGCTCCTACGATCGATTTTCCGGAAGACGACTGGACCGCGATTATCGACACAAACCTCACCGGTACTCTGCGCGCGTGCCAGGTGTTCGGCAAACACATGCTCGAACGCGAGTCGGGCAGCATCATCAACATCGCATCGCTTTCGACATTCGTGGCATTGCACGAGGTCGCGGCGTACTCTGCGAGCAAGGCCGCCGTTGGTTCGCTTACGAAATCGTTGGCGGTCGAATGGTCCAGCCGCGGCGTTCGCGTCAATGCGATCGCTCCTGGTGTCTTTCGTACTGCGCTCAATACAAAGTTATTGGACGAAACGGAACGTGGTCGCGAGTTTCTGTTGCGCACGCCGATGCGCCGTTTCGGCAACGTCGAAGAACTCGCAGGTGCCGCGATTTTCCTGGCTTCTGATGCAGCAAGTTTTGTTACCGGCGAGATAATCGCCGTCGACGGTGGCTTCCTCGCAAGTGGCGTAAATCAATAAGTGTTGACATGGTTTCAACTCTGCGTATCTCTGCGTGCCTCTGCGTCTCTGCGTTAAGAGTGGAGTAAGAATCAATTACCGCAGAGAGACGCAGAGGAACGCAGAGATACGCTGAGACGAGTTCCAATTCCAAGGAGTCGAGAAAACATGGACGAGATCGCGAATGCTGCTGCGGCGCCTAAAACTCCGCAAGAGCTGGCGAATCAAACAGTCGCAACTGCTCCCGCGGCGACCGTTGAGACGGTAGGGCAGCGCATCGGGCGTTATCGCTGGGTCATTTGCGCGTTGTTGTTCTTTGCCACCACGGTTAACTATGTCGACCGCCAGGTGCTCGGCATTCTGTCGAAGGATTTAAAAGAGGCGATTGGCTGGAGCGAGATCGATTACGGAAACATCGTCGCGGCTTTCAATGCGGCGTATGCCTTCGGACTTCTGCTTGCGGGTCGTTTGATGGATCGCATCGGCACGCGGGCGGGCTATGCGATAGCGATCGTCTGGTGGAGTTTGGCTGCGATGGGCCATGCACTCGCGCGCACGCCGTTTGGCTTTGGCGTCGCGCGTGCGGCACTCGGAATCGGTGAAGCGGGAAACTTTCCGGCCGCGATCAAGACTGTTGCCGAGTGGTTTCCGAAGAAAGAGCGCGCCTTTGCTACGGGTCTCTTTAACGCGGGTTCGAACGTCGGTGCGATCGTGGCTCCGTTGACGGTGCCGTGGATTGCGACCAACTACGGTTGGCGCATGGCGTTCATCCTGACGGGCGCAATCGGGTTTTTGTGGCTGCTGTTCTGGTTGCCGATGTACCGGCGCCCGCAAGAGCATCCGAAGGTCTCGCGCGCGGAGTTGGACCATATTCAGAGCGATCCACCCGATCCTCCGGCAGTCAAGGTTCCATGGGTGCGACTCGTTCCGCACCGGCAAACGTCGGCGTTTGCGATCGGCAAGTATTTAACGGATCCGGTCTGGTGGTTTTATCTTTACTGGATTCCTGGTTTTTTCCGCGAGCAACATGGACTTGACCTGCTCGCTGTCGGTCCGCCTTTAATCATCATCTATGTGATTGCTGACGTGGGCAGCATCGGCGGCGGTTGGCTGTCGTCGGCGTTTATCAAGCGTGGTTGGACCATCAACCGCGCGCGCAAAACTGCCATGCTGATCTGCGCGATTGCGGTGACGCCAATCATCTTTGCTTCGCAAATCAAGAACATCTGGGTTGCCGCGCTAATCATCGGACTCGCAGCCGCCGCGCATCAGGGTTGGTCGTGCAATCTGTTCACAACGACGTCCGACATGTTTCCGCGTAACGCGGTCGGTTCGGTTGTCGGGATTGGCGGCATGGCGGGCGCGCTGGGGGGTGCGACGATGGCTGTCGCTACGGGTTACATTCTCCAGACCACCGGACAGAACTACTCGATAATGTTCATCATCGCCGGCACACTATATCTCATTGCGCTCGGGTTGATTCATTTGCTGGTTCCACGACTCGATGCGATTGAGGATGTGGAGCGTGCGCCTGTGAAGATGTTCTCGGCAGGTACGTTTGTTGGGTTCGGGTTTGTCGGGTTGATTCTAGGATCGTTTGTTGGTTGGTTAGTTGGACTCATCTCGCGAGTGTCGGGCCAGACGCTGTTGAGTTACATGTTGGTCGCGGGCGCAATCGGGGTCGGTATCGGCGTGGTCGCCGGAATGTTGTACGGTCACAAAGAGGCACAACGCGCGTAATGGCTGTTTTGGAAATAAAGGACAAGGCGCAATGTCGCTGGGACGTGGTGACGCTTGGCGAGGTGATGCTGCGCCTGGATCCCGGCGAGGGACGAGTTCACACGACGCGTAGTTTTCAAGTTTGGGAAGGGGGCGGTGAATACAACGTCGCGCGCGGTTTGAAGCGCTGTTTCGGAATGGACGCAGCGATCGTTACTGCGCTGGCTGACAATGCCGTGGGCCGTCTGGTCCAGGATCTGATTTATCAGGGAGGCGTGGACCAGTCGCACCTGAAGTGGGTGAAGTTCGACGGCGTCGGCCGCACCGTCCGCAACGGGTTGAACTTCACCGAACGCGGGTTCGGCGTGCGTGGAGCTGCCGGTTGCTCCGATCGAGGGCACACGGCGGTGTCGCAGTTGCAGCCGGGTGATATCGATTGGATGAAAGTGTTCGCGCAGGAAGGCGCGCGGTGGTTTCACACTGGCGGGATCTTTTGCGCTTTGTCGGAAACGACGCCTGCTGTGGCGCGTGAAGCGATGGAGGCAGCGAAGAAACACGGCACGATCGTTTCTTACGATCTCAATTATCGCGATTCGTTGTGGCGGTCCATTGGTGGCCGGGAGAAAGCTATCGCGGTCAATCGCGAACTGGCGCCGCTCGTCGACGTGATGATTGGCAATGAAGAAGACTTCACGGCAGCGCTGGGATTTGAAGTTGAAGGTCTCGACGAGCATCACTCAAAACTCGACGTCGACAACTTCCGCCGGATGATCGAAAAAGCGGTTGGCGAGTTTCCGAATTTCAAGATCGTCGCGACGACACTACGCAATGCGAAAACAGCGACGATTAACGATTGGGGCGCTGTTTGTTACGTCGGCGGCGAACTGTACCGCGCGCCGGTCCGTGAAAACCTCGAGATACTGGATCGCGTCGGTGGCGGCGACTCTTTTGCTTCCGGATTGATTTACGGTTTCCTGACGGGACGCGGGCCGCAGTGGGCGGTTGAATGCGGCGCCGCGCACGGTGCGTTGGCGATGACAACGCCGGGCGATACGACGATGGCAACGCTCGCGGAAGTCGAGCGGGTGATGAAGGGTGGAACGACGAGGGTGGAACGTTAATGTCGGATAAAGCCGCAGTCATTCAAACAATCCGTGATATCGGCATCATTCCTGTCGTGCGCGCACAGTCGTCTGATGAAGCGATGAAGGCGATCGACGCGATTCGCGCGGGTGGAATTTCGATCCTCGAGATCACGATGACTGTTCCGGGCGCTGTTGCAGTCATTGAAGAAGTGTCGCAGCGGTATGGCAGTGAAGCGCTGGTAGGAGCGGGAACCGTTTTGGATGGTGAAACGGCGCGGGCTTGCATTCTTGCGGGTGCACGTTTCGTCGTTAGTCCCGCGTTGAATCTCGAAACGATCGAAGTTTGCCGGCGATATGGCATCGCGGTGATGCCCGGTGCGTTGACGCCGACTGAAGTGGTCCAGGCATGGTCGGCAGGCGCGGATTTTGTGAAGGTGTTTCCAGCGGGAGCAGTGGGAGGCGCGAGTTATATCAAATCGTTGAAAGCGCCGCTGCCACAGATCGAGCTCGTGCCGACCGGCGGCGTTTCGCTGAAGACGGCGGCGGATTTTATTAAAGCAGGTGCGAGCGCTTTGGGGGTTGGGGCGGATCTCGTGGACGTGAAAGCGATTCGCGAAGGGCAAGCCAATCTGATTACTCAACGCGCGCGCGAGTTTGTTCGGATCGTGGCAGAGGCGCGAACCTGAACCAATCGTAATCTGCGTACCCGCGTCCTGATTTGCCGATTGAAAACAGACCTACCTTTGCTCCGATCCACACTCCCTGTTTCGCCACGAACGTCTCGCCCGCACGATGGAAGGTCTTACCATCCTCGCTGTAACTAAACTCGCAAAGTCCATCATTTACCGACACACGCAGGTACGCGGATTTGGTCTTCAATTCGCTGATAATTTCGTCTTTATCTGTGGTCCCTTTCGCGGCGTCAAGAGAAGTAACACGGATGATGCTGACGACCCGCGATGGCGAGGTAGGAATAGTCGCGGCCCATAATGATTAATCCACTTCGGATTGCCTGCGAAGCATCCACGAAGGTTGTTACGGTAAACCTGCGTGACGGGAATTTTTGCAGCAACAGGTTTGGAGCGTTCCACAGATTTTGTGTCCACGGGATTGAGTTCAATCTCAAATAGCCTCGGCGAGAAAACGAGACCCATTCGTCGCGTGGATTTGCATGCCATTGCCATTGCAATCCTAGTTTCCTGACGCTGAACTCGTCGCTTGTTTGCGGAATTCGCCCCGGATATTCGCGACCGACATTTGGCTTCCGATAGTTAGCAACCGGCTCGCCTTTTCCATCTCCGTCAACGTCAACACCAATCACGGGCCAATCGTTGACCCACTTCATCGGCTGCAAATGAACCACACGTCCGTGCGCCGCTCGATCCTGGAAGTGCACAAACCACGACTCGCCGGATCTTAGTTCGACCCAAGCGCCCTGATGCGGTCCGTTGATGTCAGTCTTGCCGCGATCCATAACGATCCGGTCTTCATACGGGCCATAAATGTTTTTCGATCGCAGCACGGTCTGCCAGCCCGTAGCGACACCACCCGCGGGCGCGAAGATGTAGTAATAACCATTGCGTTTGTAAAGCTTTGGTCCTTCGATCGTGGGATGGTTTACACGGCCGTCGAATACTGTCTTGCCATCGTCGAGAAGTTTCGTGCCGGCGGGGCTCATCCGGTTAATCGTGAGAATGCTTTTTATACCGGAACGGCTGTTGGCCCAGGCATGGACCAGGTACGCATTACCATCATCGTCCCAGAACGGGGCAGGATCGATCCAACCTCGCGCGCGCCTAATTAACAAAGGTTGTGACCACGGACCAGCGGCGTCGCGCGACTTTACCATGTAGATACCGAAATCGGGGTCGCCGTAAAAGATGTAGAAATAGTTATTGTGAAAGCGGATCGACGGCGCCCACACGCCGTTGCCGTGCTGCGGCCGCGCGAATACATCGCGTGGTGGTTGTTCCTGCAATGCATGACCGATGATCTTCCAGTTGACAAGATCTTTTGAATGGAGAATCGGTAGACCGGGAATGCAGTTGAAGCTCGACGAGGTGAGATAGAAGTCGTCGCCGACACGGATCACGTCAGGATCCGAATAATCAGCGTCGATGATGGGGTTCGTGTACGTATCGTCAGGGTTGTTAGCCACAAAAAGGCACAAAAGGCACAAAAAGATTTTCGCTATGATGAAGCGCATTGTTTTTGTGCCTTTTGTGCCTTTTTGTGGCTAATCTACTCGATCTCTTCTTCCTCTTCCTGAGCTTTTTGCGCCAGCATGAGGTGATCGCGCATGGCGTCGCGGGCCGCTTCGGGGCTGCGATCACGTATGGCGCGGTAGATGGTGCGATGCATCTCGGCCGACTCCTTCAAGTCGCGCGCGCGCTTCACTGTCTTCCGTCGCACTTCGAAGAGGATCGTCGCGACCATGTTCATCAACGCAGTGAGAATTCGATTGCCGGACGCGGCGGCGACTGTTTGATGGAACCGCATGTCGTGGACCAGAAACTGCTCCGGTTCATCGAGCGACGCGAACATGCCCGCGATTTCTTCAGACATCTGCGCCATCTCTTCACCAGTCGCGCGTTCCGCCGCCAGCCCCGCGATCGCCATCTCCAACGAACGTCGTGCTTCGAACATCTCCGCCGGAGTGAATCTTTGCAGCGAAGCCATCAATCGCAATGCACTGCCGTCGAGTGAAGGTGGTCCCTCGGCTTCGACTACGAACGTGCCCGCGCCGCGCCGCGGTTGCAATACGCCGACAGCGGCCAGCGAACTAATTCCCGCGCGCAACGTTGGGCGGCTGACGCCCAGACGCTTCGCTAAATCTCTTTCCGGCGGCAGTCGATCGCCTGGACGGAGCTCGCCTTTATGAATCATTTCGCGGAGCTGCGATACGACTTCGTCGAACGTCGTCCCGCGTCTCTCCGCATCAATCGTCTTGAAGATGTTGGCGTTTGCCTGGCTCATTAGGTTTTGTCAGTGGTCAGTTGCCAGTCGTCAGTTGTCCAGTAGCGATATACCAACTGACCATGGACAACTGACCACTGACATATTAGTTGTAAGTCTCCTGTTATTGAAGTGGTGCAAGCTTAGTCAGTTTCGACCAGTGCCAATCGATTGCCTGGCCGTACTCTCCATCTCAGTGGCGGCGAGCAGCAGCGCGCCGACGCCCTTTGGATCGTTCGTGACTACTTTCTCGCTCAGATAATACTCGTAACTGCCGTCGCGATATGGATTTCCACCTAATCCGGCAACGCTTACGGTGCCTTCGAGATTTAGCTGGCCGTTGGCGGCTGTTCTGAGAAACTCCCTTTCAATCCCGCGATACCCATCGTCGACCACGCGATAGTACTTGGCCGGCAAGTATCCAAGTCGCGCGCCCTTCGCCAGTGCGTAAACAAACATACACGCAGCGGACGACTCGAGGTAATTTCCTTTTGCATCGGCCTTGTCCAGGATTTGATACCACAAACCCGACCGCGGGTCCTGGTATTTGGCAACTGCTTCTGCCAAACGATTCAATATCGCAATCAACTCACGACGCTGCGGATGGCTTTGCGGGAAATGATCGAGCGTTTCGACAAGGCCCATCGCAAACCAACCCATCGCCCGGCCCCAGAAGTGTGGCGAGCGCCCGGTTTCCGGATTGGACCAACGTTGCTTCCTCGATTCATCCCAGCCGTGATAGAGCAGCCCGGTCTTATCGTCGCGAGAATGACGCTCCATCAGGATGAACTGCCTGGCGATGTCGTCGAATGCCGCAGGTTCGTTAAAGGTGGCGGCCCACTCCGCATAGAACGGTTCACCCATGAAGAGACCGTCGAGCCACATCTGCCATGGATAAATCTTCTTATGCCAGAACCCGCCTTCCGATGTGCGCGGGTGTGTTTTCAACTGCTCCCGAAGAAGCGCGGCGGCCTTGCGATACTTCTCCTGCTTCGTTTCTCGGTACAGCATCAGCAGGTTTCGTCCCGGAAGAACATGGTCGATGTTGTACTCCTCAATCGTGTAGGTGCGAATGGTCCCATCGTCCGTGACGAAGTGGTCCATGCTGTCCTGAATAAACTTGAAATACTTCTTGTCCCCGGTGTTTATCCAAACGCGCTCGATTCCTTTCAACACGAGGCCATGATCGTAGGTCCACTTGGCAGGATAGCCGTTCTCTTTCCTGGCCGCGTCGCGCCACAGCGCCGTCATCGCCGTTGCAGCCACACGTTCAGAGATCGGCGGCGTCGACATTATGGAATCAACGGACTTACCGTTAATCCTGACGTTGTCGTGCGTCAGGTCCCTCACGTTCTTCACGATGCTGCCATCGGCGACGTTCTCGAACGTGCAGTTAGTCAATCGCAGGTTGATAATCGGCGCTAGAGTTAGACCTTGCACGTCAAGTGCATGTTTGCTCTTTGTGCTGCGCAGTTGGTCCACAGTGTAATCGCGAACGACGGGAGTGAACGATCCTTTCGCGCCCTCCTCGTAGTTGAAGTCGATCGTGATCACCGCATGGGCCACCTGGCCGACTTCGATGTTCCGGAAGTGGAAGTTCTCCAGCACGCCCCCGCGCATCGCGTTGTTCTTCACGCGCAGTGCGTGATCGAGATTTGGACTGTCGAGCCGGCAGTTTTCAGCGAAAAGATTGCGAACGCCGCCCGATATCTCGCTGCCGACTGTGATCCCGCCGTGGCCGTCCTTCATCCGGCAATCCTGGACGATGATGTTCTCGGTTGGAGCTTTCAACCGGCGGCCATCCGCGTTGCGACCTGATTTGATCGCGATACAGTCGTCACCCGTGTCGAAGTAACTATTTTTGATCAGCACGTCGGTGCACGACTCGGGATTGCAGCCGTCGTTGTTTGGTCCATGACTGTTGATATGAACGTTTTGAACGATCACGTTCCGGCACAGCACCGGATGAATCTCCCACATCGGCGAGTTCTGAATTGTCACGCCGTCGATCAGCACGTTCTGGCATCGATAAGGTTGAATGAACTGCGGTCTCAAATAATGACCCTCGCCAAAGATGCGTTCGCGGACTGGTACACCCTTCTCCGCCATCGCAAATAACGCGTTGCGATCGGGACGCTGGTGCGGCATTCCATCTTTCCATCCATAGCGCGGACGTCCGTTCCAGGGCCACCAGGCTTCCGAGTTGCTTTGGCCATCGAGCGTGCCTTTGCCGGTGATTGCGATGTTCCGCTGTTCGAACGCATAGATAAGCGGCGAGTAGTTGAAAACTTCAACCCCTTCCCACCGCGAAAAGACCACCGGTAAAAAGTCTTTCGGGTTTTGACTGAACTTGATCGTCGCGCCTTCTGCGACTTCGAGATTGACGTTGTTCTTCAGATGAATCGCACCCGTCAGGTACGACCCCGCGGGAACGACGACCTTGCCACCGCCGGCCTTCGTACACTGATCGATCGCCCGCCGAAAGGCTGCGGTGCAATCGGTCTTTCCATCGCCTTTGGCGCCGAATCGCGTGACGTAGAACGTGCGATTGGCAAAACGAGGTGGCCGGATGCGTTCGAGTATCGCCGGCATCGTGGTTTTCCATGGATTCGCCTGCGTGGGATTCGCTTCCGCTCCGAACGCGATCAATCGCGGTGCAACAGCCACCGCGACTCCGCCGATCAGAAGTTCCTTGATGAATTCGCGTCTTGTCGTCATTTAGTCTCTAAGGATCTGCGGTTCAGCCACGCAGGATAATCTTTGCTTAACAGTTTTGCTGCGTCGTAAACGTACCAGGCGTAATTCTCTCGTCGCTCCTCATCGATCTGTTTCACATCGTACTTAACCACGCCATCGCGACCGACAAAGATGGGACGATTGGCGCCGATCTCATAGAATCGGGCCCAAACGGGTTTACCTTCGGCATCTTTTAGTTCGGACTGCCTGAACCACGCCACTGCCGACTCAATCGCGTCAACGACCGCGGGCGATGGTTCCTTCAGCGACATCAGGAATCGCACGATCTCGACACTTTCGCCGCCACTCAAGGAAACAACTTCAAACGTCCTCGCCCCGGCAGGCGCAAGTGTGACTTCGTCGTGCTGTGCACACCACACAGTGCGACGGCCATTTACAACCACCTGCGTCTTGAGTATGCACTCGATTCCTTTCTCTACTGCCTTCGCAGCACTCGCGCGTCTCGCCTCGTCAACAAACTCATACGCCGGCTTCCTTGCAGCAACGTCGCGCAGCAGTTTCATGACGCCGATCATAGCGTTGTCGTTGAAGGTTATGTGTTTGTAGTAGCCGTTAAGGTTCGGGTAGAACTGCGGCCAGCCGCCATTTGGATACTGCGCCTTCAGCAGGTAATCAAATCCTTTCAGGAACGACTCGCGATGCCGGTCGTGCGGTTGCGCCGTGTAGACTCGCGCCAGAAACGATAACTGCGTGAAAGTTGCGCCGTTGTCGATCGTTGAATCGTTGTCTTTCTTCTGCGCGAGAAGCCCCGCCCGATCTTTTTCATCGAATGGCTTCGCCATGTCGATGTTCTTGGGCCAACCGCCGGAGTCGCGTTGATAAAGAATCAGGTTGTCTGCAATGCGCAACGCCTCGGCGCTCGCGTACCACTCAGCGGGTTTGTTTTGCGCGTCGTTCCAGGCGATCGTTCCGACTGCCTGGCGGGCTTTACCCGTGAGTATGCGAACATTGCGGTTGAAAAAGCGATCGCGCGAAAAGTCTGCTGCCTCGTCTGCGGACAACTGCTTGGACCACGCAACCCGAGCAGCGGGATTGGCGCCAGGTCCTTTCGACTTGTGCTCCGCAAACCACGCCGTCTTCTCTCGCGCCGGATCTCGCCAGTTGTCCCACCCTTCCGGCTTGATGTGCGAGTCGAGCCAACAGTCGATGAAAACAACGCGCGCATACGGCCGCCACGGTCTGCCGAGATAAACTCCATTTCCCGTGTCTTGTCCGGTCAGACGACAACGAACAAAAACAAACCCCGTGTTCTCTTCGTTGCTGGTTCGATAGTGCGCCGTCACATAGCCTGCGCCTTTGCTGTGTATCGTGCAGTTTTCAAAGATCGCGGACGCGGTGCCAAAAATAAAATCGACGTGACCTTCGATGTAGCTGTCTTTAAACAAATGGCGACTGCCATTCACGAACAGCGTGTCTTGCCACCCGAGGAAGCGACAATTCTCAAATGTCGCGCGCTCGGCATCGACAAACAAAGCGACCGCTTGTGACCCAGTGCCGTAAGAGTTCTCAAACGTCACGTTCTCAGCGCGGAAGTCGTCGGCGTCGATGAAAATGGTAAACGCGAGTCGCGTATTGCCTGCCTGTTGCGCACTCAGCCGGTAGGTAATGACGGTTTTCTTCGCGTCATCGCCACGAAAAGTGATAAAGCGCTTGCCGGCGCTTACGCGCACTTGCTCGTGATACACACCGGGTTTGATTTGGATTACTGTCGGCCGCGTGTTCCCGTCGGGAATATGGTCCACTGCCTGTTGGATCGTTTTGAAGTCACCCGATCCATCCGCCGCGACGAGGATCCGTTTGGCATTACTTTGGCCCGCCGCGCTCACTGCAAACAGCAGCGCAACTAAAGCGATCTTCCAGCACGAGAAAAATACAGATGCCAAACGTTAGAAAGTGAACTTCGCTCCAAACTGAATATCGCGCGGATTGTTGCGTTGCGTTGTCACGATGCCGAATGCCGCATTCGGCGCCCCCGGCGGACCGGGATTGAGACCGATTCCCGCGCCAAAGTACGGATGATTGAACGCATTCAACGCTTCAGCGCGAATTTGCAACCGTCGCCCCTCGCCCATGTTGAAATTCTTCGTGAGCGAGAGGTTCGCAACTGAGTACGGCTGGTTACGCAGGTTCTCGAGCGTCGTTGGAACGTTGCGTATACCAAACGCCGAGAGTGCCACCAGACCCGGCGCATCGAATGCAGATCGATCGATGCCAAACTTGCCACCCTCTCCGTCGCCGCTGCCGAGCCGGCTGGTCATCGTCGTCGGATCGCCAGGGAAGAAGAGGTTCGCCGCCGTCAAAAGAAACGGCTCGCCACTCTGCCACTCGTAAGTTCCATTCAACTGCCAACCGCCAATGACTGCATCGAGCGCGCGGTTCATGTTGTTGCCAAACGCGCGGCCACGTCCTATCGGCAATTGATAGACACCTGCGAATGTAAACCGGTGTGGCCGATCAAACTGCGAGATTCGGTCTTCCAAAACCGTGTCGGATGGATTCAGATAGCCGACCTTTTCGCGAAGGTTGGAATAGGTATACGTCGCGGTCAGCGTCATGTCAGTCGCGAAACGCTTATTGACTTGCACCTGAAGCGACTTGTAACGGTTGGTGCCGTTGTACTCCTGAACCCAAAGAGCAGTGAACTGCGGATACGCGAGTAACGACTGCGCGCGCGAGATGTTAGCGGCGGTGTTGAATGCGCTGCCGCCTGGGACGAGGTTCCGGAAGGGATTCGGAATGTTCGTCGACAGGAAAGCATTTGACGCAGTGTCGCTGGCCGGATCCGTGCCGAGGAAATCGCGCGGCACGAAGTTCAGGTTGCGACTGACCGCGAGATCGTATCCATGCGCATCGATGTAGTTTGCTTCGACAACGATTTGGCCCGGCAGTTCGCGTTGAATACCAAACACGACGCGCGCGAACTTCGAATTCTTTCTTAGTAATCCGACGATCGGCGCCGCATCACTCGCCACATCAGCACCGAGTCCAGTCAGCAGACCAAGACTCGATCCGAACGAAGGCTGAACCGCGCTCACTCCGGCCGGAAACGGATTCGTCAGCGTCGCGACGAACGTCAGACCATTGTTGTTCGACGGCACAAAAGGCGTCGTGCCTGCGAATCCGACCTGTTGCGGCGTCTCGATCATGAACGGCGCCATGAACACGCCGAAACCGGCACGTACCACCGTTTTCTCGTTCAACTGATATGACAGGCCGATGCGTGGTTGGAAGTTACTGCGATCTGCCTCCCAAACATTCCGGTTGTTTTCGTCGGCGAACGTGTAGCCGCCAAGCACGCGAAACTCACTCGGGTGCCGCGGAAAGTTTGCCGGGTTTGCGTTGAATGAATTGGTGTACGCCGCGCGGACCTGCGCTTCGATCGGGCTCGGCGTACCGAGATCGAAGCCACGAAGGATGCGATTGTAACGTTCAGTCAAACCTTGCTCGAGGTCGAAACGCAGACCGAGATTGAGCGTCAGGTTTTTTGAAACGCGCCAGTCGTCCTGGAAGAAGATGCCGTGATAGAGCGACTGGACCGAGTAGTTGATCGAGTTGTCGATCTGGCTAGCGTTGCCCCCCGAACCAGTGGTTGGAACACCGAGCAGGAAAGCAGCGACGTCGCGGCCGAACACGTTTCGCAGGGCGGCCGATGAGTTGGAAGCGGGAGCAGTGAACAATCCGTCAAAGAAAAACTGTCCGCCTTTGTAAGCATCGGTGCTGAAGTTTTCGCGTACGACGCGGAAGTCGTAGCCGTACTTCAACGTGTGATTGTCGACGACGTGGGTGATCGTCGGTTGCACCGAACCCATGTAGAACGGGCGGATGCGGCCTTCGTTCCAATCAGATCGTGTCGAGCCGAGCGTCGATCTAATCGGCCTCGTAGCGTCGAGGTTCCGGATCATGATGCGCGGGAAATACTGGTAACCACGCATTGCGGCGAGTGACGCTGCTGCGAACCCGAGTTGCGCCGGATCGAACGGTTGCGCCGGACGCCGTTCCTGCACGAAGCGATTCAAGCTGACGCGAATGTCGAAGACCAGGTTCGAATTGATCGTGTTGGTGTAATCGATGTTACCGCCGTCGTTGGTGCGGAATTCAAATCCTTGTGTGATCGGAAAACCGTTTACCACGCCCGCCCAGTCCTGACGATCTTCCGGATTGAAGCTGTGATAGTACTTGCCGAAGATCGACTGGGTTGAACTGATGCGGTGATCGATCCGCGCGAGCCAGCCGCGATAGTCCTGGTGACGAAGCTGGTTTGAGAAAAAGTTGTTCTGCGTGCCGTTGCCAACACCCGCGATGTTCGGTGTGGGGTAAAACTTGATCAAGTTCGCCGCCACCGGATTGATGAGGTTGCCAGGAATGATGTTGCACTGTGAGTTTGCGGGGAGTGCGCCTGATGTTGGACAACCAAACGACGTGCGCACGACGTTGTTGCCGCTCTGCGTGCCTGAGAACGGATTGAAGATCACCGTGTTCGCCGCGGCTGCAATGTTGTTGCGATTGACGATCAACGCGGAGAAGTCGCCGCGACGCATTGCTTCAGTCGGTACGGTGAAGATTTGCGGCTCCGCGATGTTGTCTTTGAGACGTTCGTACGAGACGAGGAAGAACGTGCGGTCCTTGCCGTTGAAACCCGGCAACACAACCGGGCCGCTGAACACGCCGCCGAAGCGGTGATAGGTCCTGATCGGTCGCACCTGGTTGCTGCGATTGCCGAAGAAGTTGTTTGCTGTGCGGCTGCGATCGCGATTGAAGTACCACGCGGACCCGTGCAGATCGTTACTGCCACTCTTCACTGCGACGTTCACGGTCGCTCCCGCGGAGTAACCTTGCTGCGCGTCGAAGGTGTTGGTTTGGACTTTGAACTCCTGCACTGCGTCCGATGGTGGTGAAAAACCAACGCCGCCGTCGAATGCGTAGTTAGGCGAACCGTCGAGTGTGATTTGGTTTGCGCCGGTCGCACCGTTGGACCGGAAGGCGGCGAGGTTGCCGTTGGACGTTGGTCCAGTAAAGAGAGGATTACCGGTGTAAGCAATGCCCGGAGCCAACGTCGCTAATTGATAAGCGGTGCCTTCGGTTAACGGCAGCTCGCTGATCTGTTTGCCTGTCACGACAGTGCCGGTGTTGACGGTTCCGGTGTCGAGCGTTAGGGCGGAAGCGACCGTGGTCACCATCGCGGTCACGCCTATTTCCAGTTGCACGTCGAGCGTCAGACGATCCGCAACCCGAACCTCGATGCCGTCGCGCACCGCGGTGTTGAAGTTTTCCTTCGTCACCGTGAGCTGGTATTTGCCGGGCGGCAACAGCGGGAAACTGTAAGCGCCGTCTTCACCGGTGGTCGCGCTGGAGACAATTCCCGTTTCGACATTCTTGATTTCGACTTTGCTTCCGGGAACGACTGCGCCGTTTGGATCCATGATCTTACCGGCGAGCGATCCTCTGAATTCCTGAGCGGTGGCGGTAAGGGCGGCGAGGATCAGTATCAGACCAGCCCAAAAAATTCGTCGGTTCGGGTTTTGGGTAAACATAACTCTATTCTCCATCAGTGAGACGGCTGAAGACGCACGTTCGCCGGTTCGATTGCGTTGAGTGGTAAGACCAAAGAGTTTTTGGTTGCGACGGATGGCATAGCCTGAACCTCAAGTCCAATGCGGCTACGGAGATCTGTTTCGAGATCACCAAACTCACTCGCTTGTGTTTGTTCTAGCGAAAAAGACGGGGCTTCGGCCTCGTCGCTGATTTGCATTTGCAGGCGGCGTATTCTGCCTCACGCAGATCGCGACTGTCAAGCGTAATTTATTACCAATCCGGGTGATAAAACGCTTGCGGTAAGACCAATTTAGTGTTGCTCAGCGCTGACCGGACGTCATGCTGGGCGAGTCGTCGAGGTATTTCTTAAGCCAGGCGTGAACTTCCTGGTAAAAGTAGCGGCTGTTTTCACCTTTCAGGATCCAGTGGTTTTCATCTGGCCAGACCACAAGGCGGCTGGGAATGCGAAGACGTTGCAGGACGCTCCAGTTTTCCAACGTTTGATTCAGCGGCACGCGGAAGTCGTTCTCGCCGACTGAAAGCATGATCGGCGTCTTGAAATTCGCAGCGAAGCGGATCGGGTTCTGTTCGCGCCAGACCGCGCCCTGTTCCCACACGGGTCCGCCGTTGTTCATCTCGCGTGAATAGATCACGTCGCTCGTGCCCCATTGCGATTCGAGGTTGATCAAACCGGCGTGACTGATCAGTGTCTTGTAACGCGTGGTGGTTGCTTGCATCCAGTTTGCGAGGTGCCCGCCGTAGCTTGCACCCGCTGCCGCCTGACGGGAGCCGTCGATGAACGAATACAGGCGGATCGCTTCGTCAGCGCCTTCATTAATTTCGTTGCCGGGTCCTTTAAACGGATCGCCCTGGATGCTCTGCGCAAACGTCTCGCCGAATCCGGTTGATCCGGAGTAGTTAGTCAGCAACACGACGTAGCCTGGCCGGCCGAGCAGGTAGTAGTTCCAGCGCAGTCCCCAATTGTCGCGCCACATGCTGTGCGGTCCACCGTGCATCAACACGAGTAACGGATACTTCTTTCGTTCGTCGAAGTTTGGTGGCAGCGCGATCATGTTGTGAATGCGTTTGCCGGCTTTGCTTGTGAACCAGAAGTGACGAAGTGGCAGCCAGTCGATCTTCGCGACTTGTTCCGCGTTGAATGAAGTGAGTGGTTGTTGAGTTTTCGAAGTAAGATCCAGTCGGAAAATTTCCGGCGGATTGGTGGCGCTTTCCCAGTTTGCGATAAGGATCGGTGACGATGCTTTCGCGGGGATGCGCAGGTTTGTGTAAACGCCGCGCATCATGTCCATCGCGAGCGTTACTTCACCGCCGTTCGCGGGCATGGTGAAGAGCTTTTCGTTTCCTGCTTCTTCGGCGGTTAGGTAGATCGTTCGGCTGTCGGGTGTGAGCGCGAAGCTGCTGACTGAGCGATCGTACCTGGCTGTGATGGTTGTCGGTTGTCCGGGGTTGGGCCATGTGAATTTCGCGAGTCGAGTTAGATGGTACGTTTTGGTATCTGATTCGATTTCGGTGAGGGCGTAGAGCGCTTTGCCGTCAGGAGCGAAGGTGGGCCGCGTGAAACTGTCGGCACTTGTCGTTAGTCTGACGGGTTCGCCGCCGCTCGTCGATACTTTGAAGAGCGAAGTGTTTGTTTGCGCGTACGCGGCGCGATCGCGTGTGGTGCTGGCGACGAAGACGAGTGCGTCGCCTGCCGGTGTCCAAGCTGCGTCGAGTTCATCGCCCGAGTCGGTGGTGCGGCCTGCATAGCCGCGTTCAGTTACGAGTTTTGTTCCGGCGAGTAGATCTTTCGCTTTGGCGCCGGGCTGTGCGTCTTGAATGAACAAGTGGACTTGCGTGTCTTCAAGCCACTTGTCCCAGTTGCGAATGGGAAACTTTTCGTAAACCCGCGCGCGATACTTTTGTGCTTTGCGTTCGGCGGCGATTTTCTTGTTTGCTTCGTCGTCCGCGGCGCCGGGAAAGACGGTGCTGACAAATGAGAGCGCCTTGCCGTCCGGACGCCATTGCGGCGAGCGTGCTCCGGTTGAAAGGGAAGTTACTCTGACCGCTTCGCCACCGTTCGCTACGTCCAGTACGTAAATCTGAGTCGCCTCGTCGCCCTCGCGTCGCGCGGAGAAAGCGATCTGGCGGCTGTCAGGACTCCATGCGATACCGCTTTCGCCGCCTTTACTGAACGTCAGACGTCTCGGTTTCGCGCCTCCTTCCGTGGGGACAATCCACAAATCCGAAACTTGATCCTTCTCGTCGTAAGCGGGTTCGACGAGTGAAAACACCACCCACTTCCCATCAGGACTCGGCACCGGCCCGCCAACCCGCTTCATCATCCACATCGTTTCGTGCGTTAGCGGGACTTTGTTGGTAGTTTGCGCGGTAACGCAGAGCGATGCACTCAACAGAACAGCGCACGCAAACACAAATGACGAGAATCTGATGGAACGGTTGATGAACATTGGCGAGCCTCCAGCGATGCTAATGAGATGTTCTTTTATCAGGAATCTAAATCTCCATCAAATCTTTCCCGACGACAACGCGTCCGCTGAAGTGCTTCCGAACGCCTTCGGCCCACTGTTCGTCGGTGATCGTGGCATCGTCGCCGGGGACGAAGTGGGAGAGGACGAGGGTCTTGACGCGTGCCTGGGCGGCGATCTTTCCGACATCTTCCGGAAGAGTGTGGGAGGCCATTAGGTGTTCGCGGAGGCGTTTCGCGTTCGGCAGACGACTAATCAGCGCGTCGATGCCCGGCAGATACATCACTTCGTGCACCAGCACATCAGCATCTTTCGCAAACTCGGCCAGTTCCGGCGCGTACGCGGTGTCACCTGAGATCACTACCGATCGATCCTTCCCGTCGAAACGATATGCATACGCCTCGGTAATCGGCGGATGACGCACCCGACACGCACTGACCTTCACGTCGTCATTTGTCATCACAACGCCCGGCTTACTTACCTCATGCGCCGTGACGAGACTATTCGGATTCGGCCGGCCTTCGTCTGCCATACGCGTGTCGATATCAAATTTCAGATACTTGAAAAAGTCGCGTGCTAGTTGATTCATCCCGGTAGGACCATACGCATCAACGCGCGTAGGCTGGCCCGTAATCCACGCGTTATACAACAGCGGACCAAAATCAAGATTGTGATCCGAATGATGATGCGTGATAAAGACGTAGCGCACTCTATTGAGCGCGACGCCGGCAGCGATCAACTGCTTCGACACTCCATAGCCACAGTCGACCAGATATGGAACGTCGTTGATCATGATCAGCGTCGACGGATTGCTCCGACCCGACTTGCCGACTGATGGTCCACCCTTCGTCCCAAGTAAAATAACCCTCGTTGACTTCTTATGCTGGCTGAACCCGACCCGGCGCAGCAATGCGTGGGAAATCGCAAAGCCCGTTGCGGCAGTTACAAACTGTCTACGCGTTGGTTGCATGCTTTATATTCCGTGTACTCTTCGGATAGGAGACCAATATGAAACGAGTCTATATCTTAGTTTTCCTGCTGCTAGCAACAGCATTTACGAGCAGCGACGCGAGTGTCACACCCGCGCAGGATCCGGCCAAGGTAAACGCGAAGTTTATAACAGTTAAAATCGACAACCCGCGCGTACGCGTTTTCGAGACGAGCGTCAAACCAGGCGAGAAAGAGGCCCTTCACACGCATCCTGCATATGTCGTTTACGTGATCGAAGGCGGCAAGATCCGCAACCACGCGGCAGACGGGGCCGTCAACGAATATGAGTTGCGCACGGGAGATGTCCACTATCGAGATCCGCAGACACACTGGGCGGAGAACATTGGCAATACAACGATTCGACTGGTTATCGTGGAATTGAAGAAGGAATAAGTAGTTCAGATCTGTCCGCTTAACTTGCCGGATCCGGTTGGCGAGAGCAGTCGTGCAATCAGTTGATGCATTCGATCGAGATCGATCGGTTTCGTCAAGTAACCCGCTACACCGACATCATACGCCGCTCGCTGAAAGCCCTCGGTGCCGAAGGCCGTAATCGCTATCACCGGCACCTCACGCAGCGCTTCGGTTTCGCGAATCTTGCGCGTTGCTCCCAACCCGTCTAATCCCGGCAGGTTGATATCCATCAGAATCACGTTGGGCAACGTCTGCGCCGCGACGTTAACAGCGTCTTCACCATTGTTCGCCGTTACGACTCTATAACCCTGGTGTTGAAGAAATAAACTGATGACGGCAAGATTATCAGCCGAGTCATCGACGACAAGAATCAAGAACTTCGACTCAGTTGGTTGACCCGTGTTCGACACCTTGCGAGGAGTTAATGCCGGCAATCCTGAAGTCGCTAACGGGTCTTTGTCGTTCATAGTCATCGATTATGCTGCTCGCGCCGTTGTTTGGTCAAAAACGAACCGCAATATGTTTATCAGCGTAATGTGTGGAACAATGTGCCAAGAGGTAACGGTTTTATGAACGCGAGATTTCATCCCGCAATGAAGGCAGTCAAAACGGACGATCTTGAACAATTCAAAGCAGCACTCGCCGCTGACCCGTCACTCGCGACGGCACGTTCGACGAGAAGTCATCCGACCTTGTTGCAATGCGTCGTGCTGGACGGTAAAGACAAACCTCACAACGCGGAGATGGCGCAGATACTGATCGATGCCGGCGCGGAGCTAAATGAACCATTCGTCGCGGCCGCCAGCATGGACAACCGCCCTTGTGCCGAGTTGCTACTCGATAACGGCGCGGCGATCGACGGTACCGGCGGTTGGTCGCCGATCGAAGAAGCACTGTACTGGAATTCTCAGAACGTGCTTGCGTTGTTACTCGAGCGCGGCGCGAAAGTGCAAAACCTGCGCACCGCGGCCGGACTCGGTCGCACCGACTTAATCGAAGGTTTTTTCAATCCGGATGGAACTCTAAAATCCGAGGCTGGCAAGATTAACTGGCCGTGGGGCGAGGTCGAAACGATCGAGCGGTCGAATTGCGGAGGTTCAGTGAAGCAATCGCTGATCGATCACGTCCACTCCTGGTCGCAGGACCAGCAGGGCATCGTCAACAACGCCTTCGTTTTTGCTTGCATGCACGGCCACATCGACGCTGCCAAACTGCTGTTGGAAAAAGGCGCTGAGATCAACGTGATTCCGGGCGGTTTCGACTATGCCGCCACAGGCTTGCACTATGCAGCGCTCAACGGCCATCGTCCGATGGTTGAGTTCCTGCTTGCGCACGGCGCCGATCGTAATATAAAGGATACGAAAGTTGGCTCGACCGCCGCCGGCTGGGCCGAGCACGGCGGCCACAACAATCTTCTCGATCTGCTGCGTTGACTGGCTTTGCCAAAAAGTGAGTTTTGCCAAGGGAGTTTTCTCTGCGGATCTCTGTGTATCTTTGCGGTCTCTGCGTTGAAAATGCCATTAAACGCAGAGAACGCCGAGAATACACAGAGGACCGCAGAGACAACGAAATCAACTATCCGAATCTTGCAAAGCGTTGCTCATACACTTACGAAGAGGACCGAATTATGATGAAAAAGACCCTCCGCATCTCGATTGCTCTTGTTCTCTATGCAGCAACGATACTAATTGTCGCCCAACAAGCTGTATTGGCCCAGGATCACGCGGCGAAGATCCAGGAACTACTTACGCTCGCCCATAAATATCGCCAGTTCAACGGTTCCGCCTTAGTCGCGGAGAACGGAAAGGTGATCTACAAAGGTGGATTCGGATTGGCGAACATGGAGTGGAACATTCCCAACACGCCTGATACGAAGTTTCGCCTCGGCTCGATCACGAAACAGTTTACGTCGATGCTCACGCTGCAACTGGTCGAGCAAGGCAAAGTCAAACTCGACGGAAAGATTTCCGATTATCTGCCGGACTATCGAAAGGATATCGGCGAGAAGGTCACGGTCCATCATCTGCTCACGCACACGTCAGGTATTCCGAGTTACACGGGCCAGCCGGGTTTCTTCGCGAACGTGAGTCGCAATCCATACAAGGTTAGTGACTTCGTGAAGCAGTACACGAGCGGTAATCTCGAATTCGAACCGGGATCGAAGTACGTCTACAACAACTCCGGATACTTTCTACTCGGCGCCATCATCGAGCGCGTCACGGGGAAGACCTACGAGCAGGCACTGAAGGAAATGATCTTCGATAAAGTCGGGATGAAAGACACCGGCTACGATCTGCACGATCCGCTCCTTCAAAAACGCGCGTCAGGTTATGCGAAAACAGCGACCGGTTACACCAACGCTCCTTATCTCGACATGTCGATCCCGTACGCCGCGGGTTCGCTGTACTCGACCGTCGAGGATTTGTATCTCTGGGACCAGGTGCTGTACACGGACAAACTGCTTACCCCGCAGTCGAAAGAGCTGATGTACAAACCGTTTCTTCAAAATTATGCCTACGGCTGGATTGTCACCGACGCGTCGTTCAAGGTGAAGGAGCAATCGGTACCTGTCATCACACATGGCGGTGGCATCAACGGTTTCACTACCACCATCGTGCGCTTTCCGAACGAGAAGCACCTGGTGGTGATCCTCGACAACACCGGCAGTCCGAATCTCAATCGATTGGGCCAGAACATCGCGAAGATTCTTTACGACCAGCCATACGATCTGCCGAAGATGTCGATCGCCGGCGTTGTCGAAAAGACGATTAGCGAGAAGGGCATCGCGGCCGCGGTCGCCGAGTATCGCGAGCTCAAAGCGAAACAAGCTGCGACGTACGACTTCGCAGAGCCGGAGTTGAATGCGCTCGGTTACCAGTTGATGGCGAGAGGCAAGATGAAAGAGGCGGTTGAGATATTCAAACTCAACGTCGAAGCGTATCCGCAAGGTTTCAACACCTACGACAGTCTCGCCGAAGCGTACATGAACATGAATGAACGCGAGTTGGCAATTCAGAACTTCAAGAAGTCGCTCGAGCTGAACCCGAAGAACACGAGTGCCGTCGAAAACTTGAAGAAACTCGAAACGCCGAAATGATCAACCCCGCCGCAGCGATTAGTTCTCGTCGCTTTGCTCTTGCTGTGCGTGCCGTTCATCGCGACAGCGAAGTCAAAGCAATGGCGCGCAGTGCACCTGTTGAACTACAACACCGATGCGGATCTTGACGCGCTTGGACAGAACCTTGAAGCCCTCGCGAAGCAGGGAATCAACGTCATCATCCTCGAGGTTGATTACAACTTCGCGTTCAAGTCGCATCCGGAACTGCGTTTCGGAACCAGTCCGATCACCCGCGACGGAGCACGACGCTTCGCGGCGTTGTGTAAGAAGTTCGGTATTCGTTTGATTCCGGAGTTTCAATCATTGGGCCATCAGTCGTGGAAGGCGCAGACTTTTCCGTTACTCACGGTGTATCCGCAATTCGATCTCACACCCGGTGCGTTTCCCAACAACGAAGGGATCTATTGTCGCGAGTGGGATCCGTTGAATCCAAAAGTTTGGCCTATCATCTTCAAGCTGCTGGACGAAATCATCGACGCATTCCGGGCGGACGCGATTCACGTCGGCATGGATGAAGTATTTCTGCTTGGATCAGATAAGTCGCCGTCGACGAAGGGCAAAGATCCGGGGGTGCTCTTTGCGAACGCCGTCAAAGAGCTTCACGCCATCTGGTCCGAAAACGACGCGTCGAGATGCTGATGTGGGGCGACCGGCTGATTGACGCTGCGAAGTACGACTATGGCGAGTGGGAAGCGGCGAAGAACGGCACTGCAACTGCTATCGATCTCATCCCGAAAGACATCATCATCTGCGACTGGCACTACGAAGTGCGAGACAGTTATCCCTCGATCCCGATGTTTATCGAAAAAGGTTTCCGCGTGTTGCCTTCAGGTTGGAAGAACGTTGACGCGACGAAGACGTTCATCAACTACAGTCGCCAGCACGCTGGTCCAAAGATGCTTGGATATTTGTTCACGACGTGGAGCGTTAAGAAAGAGGAGCTCGGAAGCTTTCCACCGCTGGTCGAGGGCTTGAAGGTGTTAGGAACCAGTAACCCATAGAGAAGCGGAGAAGCGGAGAAGCGGAGAAGCGGGGAACGAGTCCTCTCCCGTTCACCGCATCTCCCCTTCCCCGCTTCCATCTCCCCGTCCCCGCATCCCTAATTGGCCCTGTCTTTCTTCTCCGCAACGGCTTTGCGGAAGTCGGCGATCGTCGTCACTGGACCATGCACCGGAATGGTCGCATCCACCGCGAGCTTCTTAGCGTCGATCCAGTCGAGGAAATGGACCGACGTGTCATTCGCGATCGCCGGATCGCCGTTACCCGGTCGATTGAGCAGATCGCCCTGGTAGATCAACTTGTGCTGCGGGAAATAGGCGACCAGCATTTCCTGCGCATGCGGTCCGGCGCCGATGTCGATAATCTCAACGGTTGTCGTTCCGTCGGTAAGCACACGCTTGCCGTTTTGCAGCGGTTCAAAGTTTGGCTCGCGCGGAGTTGCGCGTGAGAAGGTCCGGTTCGGCCTTGAAGCGGGCCGCACTGATTTTCTTGAAGAACGCCTGTTCACCGGGAGTGACGATCAACGTCGCACCTTCGGCCATGTACGTACGAATCCCGCCGGCATGATCGTCATGATGATGCGTCACCGCCACGTACTTAATCGGCTTGTTGGGAATGGTCTTCTTGATCTGTTCGATGGCCTGAAGCGACGTGCGTTCGTTACCCGGCGTTTCCATGACGAAAATGTGGTCATTGAACTCGACGAACAGTACGTTGTAACCACCGGCGCTCGTCGTATAAATCCTCTCAGCATGTTTCGTAACAGGCGTTGGCGCAGGGAAGGTGACTGCGCGAAAGCCTTCAGGCACTTTGAATGTTTCCGGACGTAGCTCGGTATTGAATGTGACCTCCGCGAATCCGAAAGTCATTCACTACATCGCCATTGAACACACTCACTCGCGCCGCGGGAAGAATGTAGTTGCCCACCTTACGTTGGCCGGTGAAACGAGTCTCCAGCAGAGAGTCGCCGGAAAAACTATCGGTCACGAGTGTTTCAAACTTGGAAAGCCTGCCCGCTGCCTCGTCGATGTAGAGAGCGAGTCGCAGGCCATCGTCGCGAGACGTAGTCGATCACCTCGTGCGGCCGTCTGTCGTATTCCGTTTTGCCGAGGTAGCGCATCGTGTCAGCGCGTTCAAGCGCAGTCAGCAGCACAAGCTGTGGCAGCCAGCGCAGATTGCCTTTGAAGTTGGCCGGCGTGATCGGTCCGGGTGGGTTGGATGTTTTCTGATCAAGTCGAAGCTCGTCCGCGTGTTGCCGTCAACCACGAAGCCGTTGTGCCAATTAAAGCCGCCGGGGTAATGGCCCTTTTGCATTTGCCATGCGCGCGAGTTTTTTAAATCAATTACCACTTCGCCGGTGTACGGCGTGCGGTCGAGATCGCCGGGGCGGCGGCTTTGGTTCCGGTGCACCGACTCGCCCTGAATGCGGATCGAAACATTGCCTATCGAAGTCAATGCCTCTCGCCCGCCGTACGCCGTTACAGAACGATCTAGAACGGCCTTGGCTTTGGCAAATGAGTCGATAGTGAAACTCTGCGACGACGCAGTAGCGGCGGCAATCAATACGGTGAGCAGGATTGCGAAGGACTTTTTCATACGTCTCCTCCGTTTCGTGAATTTAGGCAGATTCCTGGATGTCGAGTGTAAGACTCTGTTAAAGGTCAAACACCGCCGAGCCGCGGATTGTTGCGACGAAGATTGAGATCTGAGGCCCTACTCGTACCGTAGGGCCGTGAGAGGATCGACTTTAGCCGCCCTTCGCGCGGGAATGTAACAGGCCAGGAAGGCGGCGACCGAGAGAAGTATTGCGATCCCGAAGAAGATGAACGGATCGGTTGCGCTCGTATTGAATAGAAGACTGTGCATCAAACGCGTCAAAGCAATAGCGCCGGCAACACCTATCACGATCCCGAAAACGGTCAGTTTCATTCCGCGACCGACGATGAGCTTGAAAACATCACGCGCCGTGGCGCCGAGCGCCATCCGCACGCCGATTTCGTGGGTGCGCATTTGGACCAGAAACGCCATCACGCCATAAATGCCAATCAGCGCCAGCACGAGTGCGCCGCCGCCAAAAACGGCGAATAACGTGGCGTAAAGACGCGGCTGCCAGATGGACTCAGCGATGACCTCTTCCATCGTGGCGATCTCGCTGATCGGTTGATCGCGATCGAGCTGCGCGACTTCGCGCCTGATTGCGCCAGTAATTTCTTGCGGCTCCGCCGTGGTCCGTGCCACGAGTGTCAAATTCGGAACGGGGATTTGCAGGTGAGGCAAATAGACGCTCTCGTCCGTGTCCGACTGAACCCGTTCGTGTCGCACTGCTTTAACAACGCCGATGATCGTATGCCATGGTTCGTTGTTCTCGGGTGGTCCAAACCGGACGCGCTTGCCGACCGCGCTTTCGTTCGGCCAGTAATGGCGCGCGAGCCGCTCGTCGACGATCGTTACCTTAAGAGATTCGAATGTGTCTGCGTCGGCGAAGTCACGGCCGTCGATCAGCCTTATGCCCATCGTGCGAAAGTAACCTGGAGTAACGACGGTATGTTGGATCGATGGCGCTTGTCCGACGCTTAGTACCGGATAGCCTTCGATTGTCAGACTTCGACCCCAGTTATTGCCGTTCAACGGCAGCGTGCCGGTGGCGCCCGTTGCTTCGACACCGGGAACATTGCGCACCCGCTCCACTAGCTGCTTGAAGAAAGTGATCCTTTGTTGAGGTTCGCGATATTTCGCGCGCGGAAGGATCACGGTTGCAGTGAAAACGTTTTTCGCTTCGAGCCCGATATTGACCTGTCGCAAGCGCAGGAAACTCTGGATCATCAACCCAGCCCCAACAAGCAGAACGAGCGAGAGCGCAATCTCAGTAACGACGAGCATACTGCGCGAACGACCGCGAAAACCGATAGCTGCCGCGGCCACCTTCCTTTAGCGTGTCGTTGAGATCGACGCGGGAGGTTTGAAGCGCCGGTACGGCTCCGAAGATCAAGCCGGTTAGTAGTGTGATGCCGAGAGTGAAAGCAAGCACGCGCAGATCGATGCCGAAGTCCATCCAGAACGGTAACTGAATCGGAATCGCATTCAGCAACAGATGCAGCGCCCACAACGAAAGAGCGAAACCAAGCGCACCGCCGGCGACCGCTAATAACAAACTCTCGATCAACAGTTGACGCACAATGCGCCAGCGACTCGCACCGAGTGCGGCCCGCAACGCAAACTCTTTCTGTCGTGCGGTCGCGCGCGCGAGCATCAGGTTTGCTACGTTCACGCACGCCACCATCAACACGCACCCGACCACACCGAGCAGTATCAGCAACGCCTCCCGGTAATCACCTGCAAGGTTGTCGTGGAGACTCGTTACTCTAACGCCGCGTCCTTCATTCGTGACGGGATTCTGTTGCTCGATACGTGCCGCGACGTTGTGCATCTCTGCCTGCGCCTGTTCGATCGTCACTCCGTGTTTCATACGGGCGATCGAAGTCAGGCCGTGATCGGTCCGCGTGAACGTCTGTGGTGTCAGCGCAAGGGGCACCCATAGTTCGGAAATCTCGGGAAATCGGAAACCGCGTGGCATAACGCCTACGATAGTTCGCGAGCGATTGCTGAGAACGATCTGTTTACCGAGAACGTCTTTGTCGCCACCGAAATTCTTCTGCCACAGTTCGTGACTGATGATGACCACAGCATCCTGTTCTGGGCGATCTTCCTCGACAGTGAACGTGCGGCCAAGTTGGGGTGAGACACGCAAGACGTTGAATAGACTGTGTGAGATACGTGAACCGCGAATCTCTACGGGTTCGCCCATTCCGCTCAAGGCAAACCTGCTGGTGCCAAAGTGAACGGCAACATCGTCAAATACGGTGTTTTGTTCGCGCCAATCGAGAAAGTTCGGATACGAAACGGGCGAGAATTCCTCGCCACGTCTTGCCGTTTCGTCGATCACGGCCAGGCGATCGGATTGAGGGTAGGGCAGTGGGCGCAGCAGGATGCCGTTGGCGAAACTGAAGATCGCGGTGTTCGCGCCAATGCCGAGTGCCAGTGTCAACACGACGACGATGGTGAAGGCGTAACTCTTCAGCAGTACACGCACGCTGTAGGTAATATCGCTCAGCGTGTTCTCGATCAGGTTGACACCGCGAGCGTCGCGACATTCTTCCTTCGATCGGTCCACGCCGCCGAACGCTTTTAACGCTTCATTACGAGCGTCGGCGGGTGTCATCCCGCTCTTGATGTTCTGCTCGACGTCACGTTCGAGATGGAACTGGAGTTCTGCGTCGAGTTCGGTGTCGAGTTCTTTTTTGTGAGTTAATGCGCGCCAGCGACGGAATAAATTGCTCAAGCCCACGGGTAAACCTCATGCATCTTTCATAAGCAGATTGACGGCGCCGGAAAACCGCTCCCACTCTCTGCGTTGTGTTTCGAGTTGTTTGCGGCCACGGACAGTCAAACCATAAAACTTTGCTTTGCGATTATTCTCGGATTGTCGCCAGTTGGCGGCGATCAGGCCGCGTGCTTCGAGGCGGTGGAGTGCGGGGTAGAGTGCGCCGGGAGTGACGCTGAGCACTTCGCCCGAAGCGAGTTGAATACGCTGCATGATGTCCCAACCGTTAAGACTTCCGGAGCTGAGCAGTCGCAGAATGAGTAGTTCGAGCGTTCCCTGTTTGAACAGGTCGGCTGTTTGCTTCGTCATCGTCTTCCTCTAGTCAGTCGATAGGACGGCAGTCTAGCGAGGTTACCTATCGGCTGTCAATAGGAGACGTGTGGGTAGTGCCCTACATTGCAAATCTTCTCTGCGTATCTCTGCGTATCTCTGCGTTTCGGCGGTAAATATGAAGTAAAGAGAGTATTAACCGCAGAGCCGCAGGGGAGCGCGGAGATACGCGGAGTTGAATCAGGCCACCACCGACGTGTGAGGTGATTAAAAAGTAAAACGCGGCGAGACGTTATCTAAAACATCTCACCGCGTTTGATTGTCTTGCAGCGGGTGATCAGTGATGCGCGTGGGAACTGCCCTGCGACGGGCTTGCCGGTGCGCCGCCACCCGGAGTAGCTACTTCTATAGTCGTGCGCATCCACGGATGAATGCAGCATTGAAAACGGCTGGTGCCGACTGGAAGATCGGAACTTCCTGCCGTTGGGCCTGCTTCTGTTGCGCCCGCCGGAATGAAAACGATCGCTCCAAAGTTGAGGCACTCCGGCGCGGGTACCGGGTTGCCGGAAATACCGTTGAGGTCAGGAATAAAGCCGCCGCCAAACTCGGCTACCTTGGTGAACGTGTGAACTTCGCCGCCACGGTTTTCGATTTCCGTCGGCCTGCCAACGTTCAGTTGGGCCTGGGTGGGTTGATTGCGCCAGGTTTTGCACGTCCTGGGTTTCTTCAAGTTCAGCGATGAACTCGGCAAAAGTTGTTTTACCGTTACCGATGCACGTGCCGTCACCCAATACCGCGTTAAAACTGATGGGTTCACAATCGTCGTACATGCGGAATTTCTTGTCGCCTTGAACAGCGCCGGCGCCGACAGTGAGACTCAATAGAGCAACGGCCGCAAACGCCGCCCAGACTACTGTGCGGAAACTAAGTCTTCTCTTCACGGGATAAAACCTCCTTGACTGCGCCGACTCGCTCTTTCTGGGAAGCGAGTGGGACTCTGTTGGAATGTGAGATAGCGACGCAAGGGTATACACCTCGTCGCGGAGGTTGTCAATTCACTTTAATGTGTCGGTGAAAAGCCGGTTTCTTAGCGGCCAGCCGGGTTAACGCCTTCTGCCAGCGGCAGTCTGAACGCGGCCATCTCCTCGGCGTTGCGCACCAGCAACAGATCGCCTACGAGCACCGGATGGTTCCACGTCTTACCCTGTATCGCCGGAAACTTTGCCAACTCCGTAAACTGATCGCTTCTCGCCTGGACGAGCGCCAGTTCACCTTCTTCCGACAACACAAGGAGCAGATCCTGGTCCGGCAATAACACGAGCTGGCCGTTACCGTAGCGACCGCCTTTCCATTTCCGTTGTCCGTCGTTTAGATCGATGCAGGAAAGAATGCGGCCGTCGAAACCAAACGCGTGACCTTTATGAACGACGAAGTCGTTGAAGTAAGGCTTGAGACCGTTTGACGTCCATCGCTCGGCGACACTCCATGCGCCGGCGTTGTTAGTGAGCGAGATCCGGCGTATGCCGGCTTCCTGACTTGTGATCAGAACGTTGCCGTCGGCGGTCAATGCGGGCTGCACTATACTGTTTGCGTTCCATTCGTGCTGCCACAGCTGTTTCCCATCCGCGAGCGCGACACTCGTTAAGCGTCCGTCACTCGTCATTAGAACTTGCGCGACTCCGTTGATAGTTACGAGATGCGGCGAGCTGTAGCTGCCTCCGGCTGTTGGTCCAACCCAGCGTCGATTGCCGTTTGCAGTTTCGTGCGCAACGAGTTGTCCAGCGGCGGCGACGATCACGATATCGCCGACGACGAGCGGCGAGCTCGAGAAACCCCAGAACGGAATTTTGGTGTTCGTTTCGTTGGCGACGTTGCGCGACCAAATAACGGATCCGTTACGAGCGTCGAGGACGTTCAAGATTCCCGTAGCTCCGAAGCTGTAAACACGGCCGTTGCTGATCGTCGGTGTTCCGCGTGGACCAGCGCCGGCGTTTGATTCAAAGAATCGTGCCTTGTCGCTGTGCGTCCACACAGGTTGGCCTGTTGACTCCTTGTAACACGAAACCACTTCGTTATCGCCTCGTTGCTCCTGCGTGTAGACGAGATCCCCGTTAACCGCGAACGACGACCAGCCTGGCCCAACCGAACGCCTCCACAGTTGCACCGGTGGCGATGCCGACCAGTCAGTCTTGATTTTCACGCCGCGAACCACGCCGTCGCGTTTCGCTCCACGAAAGCCGGGCCAGTCGACGCGTGCTTCCGCTACTGGCGTAACGGGTTTTGCGGCTTCAGTTGTTGCAGGTGACGGTGTTGGTTGAGCGCTCGTTGGGGTTGTGGCTGGTGTTGCCGGCGATGTTTCGGTAGTTGATGCTGCGGAGTTAGTTGGTTCCTGGGCCAGGAGTCGTTCTTCAGCGCTTGGTGACCAGCGCCAACCGAACGTTGCATTGTGATCGCCGTTGATGCCGTCTTGTCTCAGAAACAACCACACTCCGCACGCGAGTAGTATCGTAGCCGCCATCGTCGCGTGCCTGACTCGATTAGGAAGTCGACGCGTCGCCACGGCCCACGTCACAAACGCCAGACTCAGGACCGGAACGGCGTAGGCAAACAACCACTGGAGCCACATCGAATCGTGTTTGAGAAACCAGGTCGCGGCGACCGCGCCGGCCATTAACCCGAGGGCAGCGAATCGTTCCTTCCAGCGTGCGCGGCTGAAAAACGTCCACCAAGCGATGATGACGAGGAAGAAGGCGAGTGAGCCGATCATGGCGTAGCCAAAACCTTGTATTCCGGGAAAGAGTTCTTTGACGCCGAACCGAAATACCCATTGCAGCACGACGGCGACAACGCCCGGCCACACTCTGAGCAGCTTCTGGGGATCCTGCTCCCCGGTCTGGATGGAAGTCATGCGGGACTATACTGTTCCGCACGCGAATTTGTTTCATGGTTGTGTAACCGCAATCTGCGTGAGCGCGTCTACTTTGGTAATCTCTCTGCGGTTCTCTGCGGTTCTCTGCGTTCCTCTGTGACTCTGCGGTTATTGTTCTTACCCCATATTTACCGCCGAGACACAGAGAGACGCAGCGGTACGCAGAGTGAAAAGAGGGACCAAAGTTTCACAGATCGCGCGCGCTGAAGGTGTCGCCCTGGCGGATGTCGCCGGAGTCGTAGCCTCGTTTGAACCAGCGCAGGCGCTGTTCGGAGGAGCCGTGGGTGAAGGAGTCGGGGACGACGTAGCCCGTCGTCTGTCGTTGGATCTTGTCGTCGCCGATCGCGCTCGCTGCGGTCAGTGCTTCTTCGATGTCGCCGGGTTCGAGTATGCCCTGATCTTTCACGTATCGCGCAAACACGCCCGCAAAGAAATCAGCCTGCAACTCGAGTCGCACCGATAGCTGGTTAGCCTCAGCCTGACTCACCCTGCCTCGCATCGCATCCACGCGATCAGAAATTCCTAACAGATGCTGAACGTGATGGCCCACTTCATGCGCAATCACATAAGCCTGCGCGAAATCACCTGGCGCCTGGAATCGTCGCTTTAGTTCCTCATAGAACGAGAGATCTATATAAACCTTTTCATCTCCCGGACAGTAGAACGGACCAACCGACGCGCCAGCACGACCGCAGGCAGACTGCACCTGGTCCGTAAACAGGACCAGCGTCGGTTCGCGATACTGTCGCCCATTCTGCTGAAACAGGTTGTTCCAAACGTCTTCCGACTTGGCGAGGACCACCCCCACAAACTCCTTCAACTCTTCCTCTTCACGATTGAGTGGGCGCTCGCTTTGCACTTGCGACGACGGTTCCGCCGGCAATTGCTCCAGAAGTTGTCGTGGATCAGCGCCAAAGATTAACGCGATGATCAGCAGCAGAACCGTGCCAAGGCCGCCGCCTACCGCAACTTTACCCGCCGACATCCCTCGTCGATCCTCAATGTTCGAACTCTGACGCTCGCCTCTCCAACGCATAGTCTCGTTCTACCTCCGCGTTAATTTCTAGGCGGAGATTTCCAGTGCTGTGTGTCGTTCGAACGATAACTTAGTTATTTTTTGGTCACACCGGAGAAACACTGGGGCGAGGAGCGATCATTTCTCGGGGGCTTGAAGCGGCAAGCGGAGCAATTGTCCTTTATAGACCACGTAAACTTTCTTTTGTCCCGCATCGACCCACATCGACATACTGTTGAAGATGAGTTGCGGCACGGTCGTCAGGTGTGTGAAGGAAAAATCTTTGAGACTGTAGCGGCCGATCCGGGCGTGGTTCTTTTTTTCGTCGGAGATCGCGGCCCAGAATTCATCCGGCTTCTCAGTGGCTTGCAGGAAGCGGCTGCCGCTTTCCTGTAACGGCGCGAACTCTCCTGTGACTAACCGAGTGACGCCGTTTGCCGGATCGACCAGATAGTACTCCGGCTTATCAGGTCCTTTCTGTTTGACGCCGACGTAAACGACGTCCATTTTCGAGCGTTTCACCAAAACTTTATTGATAACCGGCAGAGCAGCAATAGCCCCCAATTGGTCGGCCGGCGGCAGGTTGACACGAAACTCACGCCCGGTTAGCAAGTTCAGGCGAACGATATGACTCGGTTCGTTTTCCTCTCCGCCTGTCTTCGTAACGATCACCCATTTGCCATCACGCGTAGTGATCGGGCTCGAGTAAACCGCGTTTTCATCACCGATGCGCACGGGCTTGCTGCCGGCGAACTGCCGCCATAGGCCATAGGAGTTTTGTGTGAACACGATCGAATCGGGAGCGAGTATCTGTGGTTGCGTGTATTCGTCCCAATCCAGATCGTTCTCGTCACCGGTGATGAACTTGGTTTCGTCAACGATTAAGTAGAAATCAGGCGCGGAAGCGGGTGCGCCAAGCTTATCGTTGGCGAAAACGCGCCACGAGTGTCGCGAACGGTTCAGTTCAACTCTTCGCCGCACGAGTTGCAAGTGCAGCTCCTCTTCGTCATCGTCTTCAATCTCATACGAGGCCCGTAGTTCCTCCAGTTCTTCCTTTGTTAGCGGGCGTTCGATGAAAAGGCGCAGTTCGTTACCCTGTTGAGTCACGTCGTTAACCGTCAATTCGCCGGCATACAAGACTTCCAGATCTTTGATCTGCTCCTCCAGCTTGTAATGTATCTTCGCGCCGTCGCCGATTCCGAGTTGGGTGAACTGTTCCTGAAGCTCGAGCCATTCCATGTATTCACCCTGGAGGAAAACGCGGCGGCCCTTCTCTTTCGTGAGCATTAACAACTCGGTCGACGGGCACCTATGGTGACAGTACCCCATGGTTGGGCCAAGTTCTGGAAAACCACCGGCAGAAAGAAAATTTTTCAGCGCGGTGACTTCCGCCGTTGGCACAGTCCGCTCGCGATAACGTGCCGCGTCTTCGTGTTGCGTGAATATCGCTTTATCAGGATAGATGCGGAGAACTATTCCCTGATTTGCAAAGTTGGATACGAGTGCCAGAATCTCGATTGGACCATTCTCTTTGAGCAATTCGCCGCGTAACTGGTCCTCGGTTTTAACGAGCGATTCAAAGTTCAATCCATACCAGAAGTTTTCGCGCCAACCAGTCACAAAAGCTTCGTTGGGATGACGTTGCCAAAGAAGATCTCGCGCCTCGCGACTGTCCTCCGCAAGCAGATAAGTTTCGGCGGCCTGCATCAACAACTGGTTCTTATGGTTCAGTAATGGAGCGACGAGTTCTACGGGCAAAGCGGTCTGCGTGAGACGCGAACACGCCAGTAAAGCAATCTTCGCCGGTTCATCTTCCGAGTTAAGGATGCCCTGGGCCAATGTCGGGTCGTTGAGTAAGACAGCGCCGACTGCTTGGGCCGCGCCTTCGAGGGAGGCCAGGCCTTGCAACTCTGTGCGTAGACCTTCCGTCATCTTTTCTTTACGTTGTATCGCCTCGGTGATGGTGCCCGAATCGGCTGAGCCGTTGCTGATTCGCCGGATGATGTCGAGTTCAATTTGCTGACCCTGCCACGTGTGGGCGATTTCAATCAGCGCGCCAGCCACGGGCGAATTTTGTGACTTGAGTTCTTCTGCACGCGCCAGGACCGCTTTGATCAACGACTCGCTTGGCGTCTCTCTGCTTTGGCCCAAATATTTTCCGATCGAGAGCGTTGCGGACAATGGTTCTTTTGTCGCCGGGCGGTACCACATCACCTCGATCTTAGTCTCAGGCGACGCAAGCTTCGTGGCATACGCCTCGAGCGCTTCCAGTTGTTCGGTCTCCGGCATGGCGTTGGAACTTAAGAGTCCCTTAATGATGCGCATGCGCTGGCCTTCATCTTTTTCCTTTGCTAACGCTTTCTTAAGTGCCGGCACGGCGCGAGCATCCTGGTATAGGGCGAGCGAGTTCGCCGCAGAGGCGCGGACGTAAGAAACGTCGGAGTCATCATTCTCAATTATCGAGATCAATCCGGGCACACCCTCCGGGATCTCAAAGCTTCCCAGAGCCTGAATCAGACGCATTCGGTAGCTGCCGTCGCTGTCGTTCGCCCAGGCAGGATTTGTGAGCCAGGGCAACAGCGGAGTGAGCGCTTTCTTGGCGGTCTCTTCGTCGTCGTCGACTGTCACCAGGCACGCCGCCGCCGCGCTGCGCACATTAATGTCCTTGCTCTCGACCAGCCGCGCCATAATCGGAATCCACTTATCCAGATCGGAGCTGAAGAGTGCGTCGAACGGCGACAAGCTGTATTCGCCGTCATTAACGTCAAGCAATGTTTCATCCTGAAACAGACTGAGATACCAATCCTCAACGCCGGACCATTCGCTTAACGAAAGACTTTCGATCGCGACGTTGCGCGCGTATCCCGGCTGATTTCGATTCAAGGCTATAGCTTGTAAATCGCGACGATAGCGTTCTTCGCTCGACGAGTCCTTTTCTTCTACTGCGTGTTCGTAGAATAGCGAAAGCGCAAGGGCGGTTGAGCGAGGCTGGCCCGACGCCATCAGGCCGCGCAATATTGGTTCGGCATTGGTCCAACTCACACGCGCTAGTGCCGACAATGCTTCTTCTTTATCAACGTGGCCGTCACGCTGGTTGTCTTTGGCCTTGCGAGCCATGGCCAGCAATTCTTCGAGAAAGTAAGTGGAGTTGAAGACCAGCCATTTTCTGATTTTCTCGCGCCAGTCTTGATCGAACTGCGGATCGGCCTGGGCCTTGTCGAATATGTTCTTGACTTTTGTCGGGGTCGAATCATCGTCGTAGGGCAGAAGCTCCAGGAACGTCGGGAGGAGTTTCGGGTCAGCGACACAGGCCTCCAGCAGGCGCTTGCTCACGGCCTCCGTCGGTTCGCGGTCGCCGTCGGGCCACCGCGACCAGTAGTCGACGAGATCCGCGATTGGCGCATCGTCGGGCGGGGTCTTGTCTCGGTAGTAAAATTCGTCTGGCCGGGGGGTCTCGGCAACTTGTGGTGGTGTGGGCGTGGCCCAATGACGAGGCGTTGGCGCAGGCAACGCCAGTAGTTGTTTCAGTACTTCCGGAGAATCGATCTTCCGAGTCTGCGCCGCGGAATTGAGCGCCGGGCCACAGCAGAAAAGACCGATCAGGATCGCGAGAGCTATTCGGGTCACCGCTTGTTCCTAAGTCGTACCGACGAGTTTTTTTACTTGCGTGTCTTCGACGCCACGAGTGGCAAAAAGTTCCAATAATTGCAGGTTTGTGGACCAAAAGAATCTTGAGTGGCGAGCGTTTGGTCGGTCCACGCCGCAAAAATTGTCCAATAGGATGCTTAAGTTGAATATACTGTTGGCTCCACGAAGTTTCCATATCCTACAAGGAGCGGCTGAATGAGATTTACGTTGCTGGCGTTTGCGTTGCTGGGTCTTTTCGCGTTGCCGATTTCGGTGCCGGCCCAGACGCAATTGAGCGTAACTGCGGTGAACAAACTAAAAATTGCGCGGCCGGGTGAAACGATCGAATTGACGGCGAAGGATCTTGCAGCGCTCACTGAAAAGGATCTGAACAAGCTTCACGTACTCGATAGCGCCGGCAAGGAAGTACTCAGCCAGTCGGTCGATACGGACTACGACGAATATCACAAGCCTGACGCGCTGATCTTCCAGGCCGACTTCGCACCGGGTGAGACGAAGACGTTCACCGTCACCGCCGGCGGCAAACGTGTATATAAGAAGGAAGACTTTCGTGCTTACGGGCGTTTCGCGCGCGAACGTTTTGACGATTTCGCGTGGGAGAACGACCGCATTGCGCACCGCACCTACGGGAAAGCGCTAATCACGTGGAAAGGCGAGCCACTCACAAGCAGCGCGATCGACATTTGGTCTAAACGTACGCCGAAGATGGTGATTAACGACTGGTACATGGTCGATAACTATCACACTGATCTCGGAGAAGGCGCCGACCTCTATTCTGCCGGTCCGACGCGCGGTGTTGGCGCGAGCGGGATCTGGGCCAACAATCAACTTTACGTGCCTACAAACTTTGTCGATTCACGAGTGTTGACGAATGGTCCGATACGCGTGATGTTTGAGCTCGTTTACGATGCGTTTGATGCGAACGGCGTGCAGGTGTCGAAGGTTCTGCGCGTTTCGCTGGACGCGGGCAGCCAGTTGAATCATTTCCAACCTTCGTATCGTGCGCAGTCGCCGTTGGCGGTCGCGATCGGATTCAAGAAAGTCAAGGACGAACAGCGAGAGGTCAATGCCGAGCGCGGTTGGGTCACGATCTGGCAAACGGTGGACAAGAACCTCGGCATGCAGGGTCTCGCAGTTGTGTTGAATGCAGCCGACGTAGATAAACTCGCCGAGGACGCGCGTAATAATCTGATCGTCCTTAAGCCGCGAACGTCGTTTCCAATGTCTTACTGGGCGGGCTTCGCATGGGACCGCGCCGGCCAGATCACATCCGCTGATGCGTGGAAGAAATACGTCGATGAGTTTGCCGAACGATTACGCTCGCCGATCGAAGTAATCGTTAAATAACGTCTTTCCTTTGCGTCTTTGCGCCTTTGCGGGATACATCTTCGGACTGCCGACCCGAATTACATTCCCGCAAAGGCGCAAAGGCGCAAAGAAAGCTTAATTCTCGTCGTCGAGGTGCCAGCCGACGTTGACGAGTTCGTCACCGCGTCGTACGAACATCTCAGTGCCGCGACCACTCGTTGTCGTGCGTTTACCGTCCTTCTCGATCTCGTAAAGGTAAGTCGTGTAAATCAGGATCGTGTTGCCGTAAGCCTGGATTTCCGTTTTGGGAAATTCCAGTTTGACGAGTTTTGCACCGCTTTCTGCGAATCCTTTCGCGCCTGCGAAGATCGCCGCCCGGTTGGACCACTCTTTCGATCCGCTATTAATTGCAATCGCTTCTTCGGGAATCAGTTTCTCTAGCGTAGGTCGATCATTGGCGAACCAGGCTTTCCAGACCGCGTCACGCTTTTCAAGAATGCGTTGACGAATCTCGGGCGTGATGTTTCGCGGTTGCGAGGTCTGTTCGTCGCGCCAGGCAGGGTCGAGAGCCGTGTGCGACGCGACTTGAATCCAGTTTCCTTTTCGTTTCGCGTAGATGTCCATGATGCGAAAACGTCGGAGGGTAGTCTTACCGTCCTTGCTGACGAACTCGCCGATGAAGTTAGCGACCGCGAGTTCCGGATTGTAAAAGTGGACGTCGAAGTCGTTCATTTTGTAGCCCGTACCGGGCGGGAAGTACGGATGCGACTTCGGTGCGTTGGCGGGCTTGGGCCAGTCGATACCGTTGGCGCGCATGTATTCGTCGATTCCTTTGATTGGCGTCGGTGTTCCGTCGAGCAGTCCGCGCCAGTCTTCGGAATGCGTGTCGTAGATCTTTTGTTCGTCGCCGTCGATGAATGCCTGGAAGATGCTGCCGATGTGCGCGCGAATGGCCTCGGCGTCGGCAGCGCGATCGGGTTCGGGTTGGGAAATACCCGCGAAAGCAGCAGCGCCGAGCGCGAACGACGCGATTAATAACACGATCAGTTTCATGAAAGGTCTCCTTCGTCTCCTTCGTCACAGTTGGCGGGCAGGCGATGGCCGAACGACAAAACGTAGCCATGCAGGTCGCGAACGGCGTAGTCGCGAAGACCATAATCGCGATCGCCTATCGGTTGAACGATCTCGACGCCGTTGTTTCGATGAAATTCGTGGAACGCGTCAGCGTCGTTAATCACAAAGTAGAGATAACAACCTTTGGGTGACGGCTCGCCGTGTTCGAGAAATATCTGCACATGGCCCAGGTTGACGCCGGCCATTGTCGTGGGCTCGCCCCACCTGAACCCCAGCCAGAAGCCGAGCTTGTTTGTATAAAAATCGATGGCGGCCTCGAGGTCGCTAACGACTATGCCGGTATGGTGTTGCTCACACTCGATCTTGGGCATGGGGCCGGTAGTCATGGTGGTGCATGCTAACGCTGAGTGAGATCCGCGAACAATAAAGAATACGCAAGCGGCGTATGTTTGGACGCGAACGGTCATGCCGCGTTTATTAATGTTGCGTGTGCCGAGGCGCGGGCGATACTGTGGCCCAGTGCGCGCGCCACGTTTGCGACCATGGATGATTGTGTCTGCTGCCTGGATCCTTCCGGCGGTGTTTGCCGTTATCAATCGCATCGTTCAAGCGCGTCTTCAGGGTTGGGAACCGGCGACGCTTCGCGACGTGCTTTTCGAATTCGGCGACTGGTTTCTTTACGCGTTGTTGACGCCGGGTGTGTTTGCGGTTTCCAAACGATGGCCATTGACGCGGCCGCATCTCGTTCGACGGGCGCTCATTCACGTACCGTTTTCGGTGTTGTTCTGTGTCGCCTGGGCCACGTGCGGACAGATCCTGCGACTCGTGTTGATGTTGATCTTCGCGCCCGACTTGGTGACTGGTAGTCAATTCTGGCGGGAGTTTGGTCTTCAGTGGTTGAGCTGGATATTCATCACGTTGCCGTTCGGCGCCGCTGTTTATCTTTGCGTCGTCGGGATCGAGCATGCGATTCGTTACTTCATCGAAGTGCGAGAGCGCGAGGTGCAGTTGGCGCGGCTTTCGGAACAACTGGCAGGTGCACGCTTTGCTGCGCTTCAGGCGCAGGTTAATCCGCACTTCCTCTTCAACACACTGAACACAATTGCCGTTCTCGTGCGTGATGACGATCGCGCGGGCGCGGTGCGGATCGTCGAACACCTGAGCGAGATGTTGCGGCGGACGCTGAGCCGCCATCGTGCGAACCAGGTGTCGTTGGGTGAAGAGCTTGAGCTCGTGCAGCAGTATGTGGCGATCGAACAGGCGCGCTTTTCGGATCGACTGCGACCGGAGTTTACGGTTCCTGATTCGCTGTTGTCTGCGGTGGTGCCGAGTTTTGCTTTACAGCATCTGGTGGAGAATGCGATCCGTCACGGCATCGCGCGTGATCCCGATGCCGGACTGCTGATTATCGCTGCACGACGCGTCGGAGATGTGCTCGAGATCACGGTGACAGACGACGGCGTTGGGATCGATCCGGACGCGCCGGTGCCGGCAGGTCACGGGATCGACAACACGCGAGAGCGACTACGCGCGTTGCATGGCGATCGGGCTTCGTTGGAGATCGTTAGAGGTGCTGAACGAGGTACCATTGCGATATTGCGAGTGCCGTATCAGGAAATGAATGACAGCTAAATGGAATGTCTTAATCGCGGACGATGAACCGGCGGCGCGCCGCGGTGTGCGGCAACTGCTCGCGCCGTTTTCTGACTTTGCAGTCGCGGGAGAATGCCGCAACGGTGCCGAAGTGTTGACTGCACTCGATGCGTCAGCGCCGGATGTCGTTTTTCTCGACATTCAAATGCCGGGAATCGATGGATTTGAAGTAATCCGGCGTCGCAATGTCGAGCGGATGCCGGCGATTGTGTTTCTCACGGCGTTCGATCAGTTTGCGATCAAAGCGTTTGAGGCGGAGGCGCTCGACTATCTGGTTAAGCCGGTCAGCGAAGCCCGCTTTGCTGCGACGATGCGGCGGCTAACAAAACGCTTGTCTTCAGCGCCACGAACGATACGCGATGAGCGGATCGTAGTTACAACCTCGCGCGGCGCCGCCGTCCTGCACGTCAACGAAATCGATTGGATCGAAGCAGCCGGAAACTACGCTCAACTCTGGATTGGTCAACGCAACTATTTCCTGCGCGAGTCGTTGCAAACGCTCGAAGAGCGCGTCAGCAAGCACGGCTTCGCTCGCGCCCATCGCCGTGCGCTCGTCCGGGTCAGCGGTGTAAAAGAGCTGGTCCGAACTCGCGCCGGCGCCCTGACTGCGATCCTAAAGAGCGGCGCCCGAATCCCTATCTCCCGCCGCCGCTCAGCCTCTTTCTCCGCAGCGGTCCGCGATCTCACGACGTAGACGCTGAAAATAGCCACTTTCGTTAGTAAATAGCCGCTTTCGGCAATTGAACTAGTGTTATGTTCGATGGTAATCTCCCAATTGGGAGGAACCAGATGGATGGAAGATAAAGAGACGAAGCCAAAGCCCTTGTTTAAAACAGAAAAGCGGCCGCCGAGAGAGCATATCTCGAAGGAAGAATCCATACGAAGAATGCGGACTATTGGTGAATGGAGAGAGAAACGCCTTGCCGAGTTACGTGCCAAACTACGCGCCGAGGGTCCGCGTTGAGGTTTACTTCCCGATCCGAGATGAACATCAATATAAGCACTACCTCGAGTGGTTAGTCGATGAATTAACACGAGTTCACGGAGGCTGCACCGTCCTTGAGAACCAGAGTGGTTACTTTAACTCTCAGACACAGGAAGTAGTGGCCGATAGAGTGAATGTAATTTATAGCGACTTCAAGTTGGACTGGTCTGAGCTTACGGATCGCGCTGAGGTTCTCGAATACTGCGCCAAATTAAGACAATTCCTGCTCGAAAACCTTTGGGAGGAAGAGGTTTTAATCACCGCCTATCCCGTTTCACATGTGAGCCAGTGACCTACCCTCACGGCGGTTTGGATCTTCACAACTCTTAACAAATTTTTACTTCCACTTAACACGCGGAGATCCATCTGGGCGTATGATTCGCTTTCGTTAAAAACAGGGGTACTCGCGTCCGGGGCGTGGTAATGGCACAATGATGGCGCCACTTCTTAGCGCAACAAAATCGCATCGGAAGTCGTAAGCCAATCAAACTCGACAAATTACCAGTAGCCGTGACTAATCAGTGGGTTAGAACTTATGAACCGCGAGAATAGCTTGTCTTTTCGTCTGAACACTTTTTTGCTTATCGCAGCGTTCGCAGCCGCAACGTCGGGGTGTGTAAATAAGGCGCAACAGAATTTTGAACGGCCGCCGGCTCCGGTGACGGTGACTGCTGCCGTGTCGCAGGACGTGTCGAACTATCTTGATGCACTCGGCAAGATCGTGGCGCGGGAAACTGTTTCGATACAGCCACAGGTCTCCGGTCGCATCACGCAAATTCATTTCACGGATGGCGCGAACGTGAGAAAAGGGCAGCTCCTTTTCACAATCGATCCGCGTCCCTTCGAAGCGAAGCTCAGGGAGGCCCAGGCAAATCTCTCCCGCGACGTCGCGCTGAAGAAACAGGCCGAAGCGAACCTCGCACGAGAGGTCGCCCGCGAAAAGTGGGGCTACGCGCAGGTTGAACGATATCGTACCCTCGTCGAACAGGGCATCGTTGCTAAAGAGCAATACGAACAACTGCGCGCGGAGTACGATTCGTTGAAGGCCAACTCCGAAGCCGCGCGTGCCGTCGTGCGCAGCGCTGATGAAACGCTCAAAGTCAACAACGCCGCAATCGAAACTGCAAAGGTCGAACTCAGTTACTGCTTCATTCATGCGCCCATCGACGGCCGCGCCGGTCAACGTCTGGTCGATCTCGGTAACGTCGTCAACCCCGGCGGACAGGCCAACGCCGACGAGAATGGAAACGTGTTGCTGGTGATCGAGCGACTAAACCCGATCTACGCCGACTTCACGATTTCGCAGAATCACCTCTCCGCCGTACAGCGCGAGATGCAGCAGGGAAGTCTGCGCACCGAAGTGCGAATGCCCGACGGCGGAAACGAATCAGTCACGGGCCAACTGACGTTTGTCGATAACGCCGTACAGGACGAAACAGGCCAGGTCACATTGCGCGCGACACTACCTAACCCCGATCAGCGCTTCTGGCCCGGCCGCTTCGTAAACGTTCGTCTCGTTCTCAGCACGACAACAGGCGCCGTGCTGGTCCCGGTTTCCGCGCCGCAAATGTCGGCTAACGGCTCGTATGTCTACGTCGTCAAGCCCGACTCGACCGCCGAACAACGCACCGTCTCTCTGGGCCAACGACAGGGCGATCTAATCGTAGTCGAGAAAGGTGTGAACGCCGGCGAACAGGTCGTTACGAACGGACAACTCGGCGTCACACCCGGCGGACCAGTGCTCGTCGAAAAACCACGTGAAGCAAGCAGCCCGACCGCAGCGACAAACGGATCGAAGTCATGAATCTCTCTGAGCCATTCATACGCCGGCCAGTGATGACGGCAGTGTTAACGCTGTCAGTCATCCTTTTCGGCGTGATGAGTTATTTCCAGCTTCCGGTCAACGATCTTCCGGCGGTCGACTATCCTGTGATCCAGGTTTCGGTCGGCTACCCTGGCGCCAGCCCCGACACGATCGCCAACAACATCGCTACGCCACTCGAACGCCAGTTCATGCAGATCAACGGCCTCGAGGTGGTGACGTCACAGAGCACGCAGGGTGTCGCGACTTTCACGCTCCAGTTCTCGCTCGACAAAAACATCGACGCTGCCGCCACTGACGTTCAAACCGCAATCTCGCAGGCCATCGGCAGTCTGCCTGTGGATCTTCCTTCGCCACCGACATACTCGAAGACGAACCCGAACGATCAACCGATCATGTACCTGGCGATGGTCAGCGACTCGGTTACCGCAGGCCAGCTTTACGACTACGCCAGCACAAACGTGGGCCAGCGTTTGAGCATTTTGCCCGGTGTGTCGCAGGTGAACGTTTACGGAACGAAGTCGGCGATTCGCATCAAGGCGAACCCGGCAGCGATGTGGGCCCGAGGCATCTCGATCGATGATCTTAATAACGCGATCAGGAACGGGACGAGCTACACCGGTGCGGGTCAGTTGGACAGTGCAACGGGCACGGCGGTGCTACGGCCACAGGGACAACTCGAAACCGCCGAACAATATGAGAATCTGATCGTCGGCGGCACGAGCGACGCTCCGGTTTTTCTGCGCGACGTTTCGACAGTGAAACAATCGGTTCAGGACGAGCGCGTGAACATGCGCTTCTGGGTCCGCGGCCGAACGATTCCCTCGGCTACTGTGATCGTCGCAGTGAATCGACGCGCGGGCGCGAATGCTGTTGAGGTTGCGAAGTCGATTTATGACGTGCTGCCGTTGGTCCAGAACGAACTGCCGGGCTCCATCCACATCCAGCCGATCTACGATCGTTCGCAGAGCATCGTCCACTCCGTTACCGACGTGCAAATGACGCTGATCATCGCATTCGTACTGGTCGTGGCCGTGATCTTCGCGTTTCTTGGACGCGTGACAGACACCCTGATTCCCGTCGTCGCTTTGCCGTTGTCGTTGCTCATCACATTCATCGTGATGCGTATGCTTGGTTACAGTCTCGACAACCTTTCGTTGATGGCCCTGACGCTGGCGATCGGTTTTCTGGTCGACGACGCAATCGTCTTTCTTGAAAACACGGTGCGGCGGATCGAGCGGGGCGAACCGCCGTTTGAAGCATCAATCAACAGCGCGAAGGAAATCAGTTTCACGATCGTGTCGATGACGATTTCACTCGCGGCCGTGTTCATACCGCTCGTGTTTATGACGGGTTTGGTGGGACGCATCTTTCGCGAGTTTGCGATCACGATCGTGGTTGCGATCCTTGCGTCGGGTTTAGTTTCGCTGACGCTGACGCCGCTGATGTGTGCGCGACTCTTAAAGGATCGCGGTCACGGTGCGAAGCAGAACTGGATCGAGCGCGTCATCGGCGGTATCGAGAAGCGTGTGCTCGGTCTTTACGGAAGTTCGCTCTGGTGGTTTCTGCGCCGGCGCTGGGTCTCGCCAGTAATTTGGGTCATCTGTCTCGCGGGCACGATTTGGCTGTTCATGCTGGTGCCGAAGACGTTTCTGCCGCCGGGAGACAGTGGGGTGATCTTTGGAGCGTTTATCGCGCGTGAAGGATCGTCTCCTGAACAGATGCGCGTCTACCAGGATCGTGTCGACGAAATATTGCGCAACGATCCGAACGTCGCCAACGATTTCACGATGACTGGCGCGACCGGTTTTCTCGCCTCGAATCAGGGAATCACGTTCGTGTCCATCGGGCCGCCGGGAGAGCGAAGGCCAATCGCCGAAGTGACGGGCGAGATGATGGGCAAGCTCAACACGATTCCCGGAATCATGACGTTTCTGAGGCCATTCCCTGTGCTCGAAATCAGCACGGGCGTGACGAATCAGAACCAGGGGCAATACGCCTTTTCGGTGTCAGGTGCGGACCCTAATCAGGTTTACGATGTGGGCCAGAAACTGATGGCGAAGCTGATGACCTACGACGGTTTCCTGTCGGTGTCGTCAGACTTCTACAACAACACGCCGAACGTAAACATCGACATCAATCGAGATCAGGCGAAGACTTTAGGCGTTTCGGAAGCGCGCATCCTGAATCTGCTGCGCAATGCGTACTCGCAAAACTATCTGTACCTGATCAAGAAGCCCGAGGATCAGTACCAGGTGATTCTCGAGATGGACGACTCGGTACGGCAGAAGCCCGAAGACCTCTCGCTGCTCTACATCAAGTCAGACGACGGTCGGAATCTCGTGCCGCTGAAGGAGTTGGTCAGTTGGAAGCAAACGCTTGGTCCACAGGTCGTAAACCACTTGAACCAGTTCACGAGCATGACGCTCTTCTTCAACCTCAAGCCCGGCGTCGCCCTTGGCGATGCGACCAATCACATCACTAACGCCGCGGCGGAGATCGTGCCGCCCGGTGTGCGCGGTGAATTGCAGGGTGAGGCGCAGACGTTTAGCCGAACCGTAACAAGCCTGACGATCCTGATGGGACTCGCGGTGTTCGTGATGTACGTGATCCTCGCGATACTTTACGAAAGTTATGTGCATCCGCTGACGGTGCTGTCGACGTTGCCTACGGCGCTCGTTGGCGGGTTGTTGACGCTTGTTCTGTTTGGGCAGGAAGCGTCGTTATACGCGTTCGTCGGCATGTTCATGTTGATGGGCATCGTAAAGAAGAACGGCATCATGATCGTCGACTTCGCGCGCCAGCGAGTCGAGGCTGGCGAGTCGGCGGTGCAGGCGATTCACGATGCGAGCATGGACCGCTTCCGTCCGATTCTGATGACGACGTTGGCGGCGGTGTTTGGCGCTGTGCCGATCGCGTTGGGTTACGGCGCTGACGGATCTTCGCGTCAGCCGCTGGGTTTGGTGGTAGTTGGCGGATTGGTCGTTTCGCAGTTCATCACGCTCTACATCACGCCGGTGATTTACCTTTATCTCGAAGAGTTTCAGGAGAAAGTGCTGGATCGCTCGTCGTTCTTCCGCTCGCGCCGTTCGCAGAAGATCAGGCCGGTAAGCGAACCGGCGAGGAGTGACGCGGCGACTGGGTGATCGCGGCGAGATCTCGCGTCACTTCGTCTCCGTGTCCCCGCGTCTCCGTGTCGCCGCGTCACCCAGTCACCGCGTCCCCGGCAACGCATCCCCACGTCCCCGACCCTCCGTTCCAACTCGCGCGTGATCTCTTCGGCTGATTGTTCGGCTCGGAATTGGACTGGTTCACCAAACGTGACCGAGACAGTTCCGGGCCGAACGAAGTATTGACGCCGCTTTTTCAACTCAAATAGACCATCAAGCCGGATCGGCACCACCGGCACATTGAGTTCGGACGTCAGCAGTCCGATTCCCGCTCTGAACGGTTGCATGAGTCCGTCTTTCGTCTCATGACCTTCCGGAAAAATCATCACGCTAAAGCCGCGATCGATGGCCTCGCCCGCGTACGCAAAACTTTTACGAAAACCGCTTTGTCGTGGCAACGAGAAGACGTTGAATAGCGAAGCGCCGAGTGCGTAATGCAGCTTTTTGTCGGAACGCCAGTCACGCAGTAGTTCTCCCGACATCGCAATGGCGACACGCAAGCGCCAGCGAAAAGGCAACGCGGATAAGATCAGTGCGGCATCAACATCAGTGACGTGATTGGAGATCAGCAATGCCGGCCCTTTTAAATTTGATAATCGCTCAACTCCCTCGACGCGCACGCTACACATGATCCGTGTTAACGGCAGCAGAAACACGTGATAGACAATCGGCCGTATCCACGTCAGCGGGAACCGCATGGCCCAGTGACGGGTACGGATACGCAACTGCCTCGGCCTTGCCACGACGCACGAGCCGCTCGAGATCTTCAACGGTGGTTGCTTCAGTAAACGCCGCTTCATCAAGTTCGATTTGATAGCGATCTTCCAGCGCGCTCAACAGCTCTACTCGGCCGAGCGAATCGAGATTCGAGATCGACGGCAGGAACGCGGCTCTCGACGGGTCGTGAATAGTTTCTGCGATCTGTGTCTTGATGATTTTTCGCGTTCCGGCAGTCCGTGGAAAATCGGGTTCGGGCCAGGTTTTCCAGTGACGAATACGCTGAAACTCGGCAAGCGATTCGTTTGCTCGTGCAATTCCTGCCGTCAGATCGGCGTTCGCGTCAGTGGGAATGAGCACCGCCATCGCATTTGTCTCGTCGAACGGGATCACGGCACTCGCTTTGATCTCCGGCTGGCGATCGAGCACAGCTTCAAGATCTGACGGATAGATCTTCATTCCCGCCGCAGTAACGATCGTCTCCTTGCTGCGACCACGAAAGAAGATGTGACCGTTTGGTCCAACCTCGCCGATGTCGCCGGTGTGAATCCAACCCTGCTCGTCGGCGATCGGTTTCACATCGCCCTGCCAGTAACCAGGGGAGACACTGTCGCCGCGTACAAGGATCTCGCCGTTTTCCGCAAGCTTCAGTTCGTTGCCGCGCACGGGTTTGCCGATCGAACCGTGAACGAGACGAAACGGATGCGAGACAGACGTAAGCGACGCTGTCTCCGTCATGCCGTAGCCTTGAATCACGGCGTAACCGAGTCGTCGCCAAAACGTTTCCACTTCTTCTTCGAGCGTTGCACCGCCGCTGATAAACGCCCACAGTCGCCAGCCAAAGCGACGATGAATACGACGAAACGTCCACCAGTTCCGCACGAAGTGACGATGTTCGGCAGCTTCTAAAGCGCGCGCGAGATCGGGATAGTCACTGAGGATCTTCTCGCGAAGCGTCTCCAGCACGCGCGGCACGGTTACGATCGCGTTGATGCGTTGCTTGCGCGCGGCCTCCATGATCTCCGACGGCTTGAACGACTCGAGGAAGTGAACTTCACCCCGAACGATCTGCGGCACAAAGATCCCCATCAACTGTCCAAACACGTGACTCAGCGGCAGCAGGCAAAGAAAACGCAGCGGATGGACCAACCGTTCCCAGCGTGCATAGTTCCTGAACTCTTTTTCGATCGGCGCGAGATTCGTAAGTAGGTTCCGGTGCGTCAGGCAGACGCCTTTCGGCTCGGCAGTCGTGCCTGAAGTGAAAACGATTTGGACGAGATCATCCGGTTTGATTCCATCTGACGGATACGGCTCGTCAGAATAGTCTTCAGACAATTCAGTAAATGAAACTGTGGGGATTTCAATTCGTGTTTCAACTTCGTCCGCGAGCAACAGTTTCGCTGAAACCTGTTGCTGCACTCGCGCAACAAAGTCAGGCGCCGACTTGAGATCGAGTGGGACCACCACCACGCCGCGCAACAGACAACCAAAAAATGCGGCGATCCATTCGGCGCTGTTCTCGCCCCAAAACAGCACGCGATCGCCACGCGAAATCCCACGCGCTTCCAACTCGCGCGCAAACTGAAATGCACGCCTCGCAATTTCCGCGGACGACCACTTCGTGAGTCGCAACCCACGCCGGCGCACGACGGCCGTTTCCTTCCGCCGGGCCAAACAGTCGTCAAGAAAACTGAGCAACGTCTCCCGCATGCTTCAGGATGGTTATAACCCAACTGCTCATGGGCGCTCCACAGCGCTTGTTACACAAATGAAGCTGCCCCTTGGCAGCTTCAATCACACCGATCCAATCCGATCCGTGGTTGTTAACGTGGCTCTTCGCCTTCGACTTTCAGCTCATTCTTGACGCTGAACAATCCCGGCACTGAGCGAGCGCGAATGTAAGCCTGAGTCGCGTCGCCGCGATTGGAAACAACGCCTTTCAACGTCGCATGCCCGCGTTCGACGATCAAGTGAATCGACGGAACTGCCTGGTGCGCGTAACGAAACAGCGGCGAATTAAAACCGTAGATCTGACGATACAGCGCACGTCGCAAACGATCGTCGTTAGGCGAAAGCGGTAATGTTTCGATTTGATTAATCACATTCGTCACGCCCTCAATTTCCTTCACACGCCCTTCGGCGTCCGACTTCGTCGAGGGCCGGACTACCTGCCCTCTCAAAGTGACTGTTCCGTTGGGCTGCACCTCGTACTCCAGCCAATCGAAAACACCGTAGTACGGCAGCGTCACGAGCTCATGACGCACCTCGCGCACGATGCGAGGATTAATCTGGGCGAGCCCGGAAGTCTGACATAAGACCACCAAAGCGACACGCGAACAACAGTTTCTTAAGTATTACTGCGTACATAAGACACGACCTCCATTACTTCTTTTAGAAGCAATAAATGTCGTGTCTGTTGGATTTCCGTCTTATTTTGTTAAAGAAACAGGATGGTTACTGGCCGATCGGCGGATCGGTCGCGGCAGCCGGTTGCGTCTCATTGACGTGAATCGTGTTTGTGTCTGACGAGACGAAGTAGTGGTTCTTTCCGGTCGCGCTTACGCCGTCGGCAACCTGCGGATCGGCATTGATGGAGTAGCCTGCCTGAGCCGTCGTTGACTTCGGAATGATCTTCATTGTGTAGACGTAACCGTCGACGATGGGGGTCGCACCATCGAAGCGGCTGTCCAGCAGGTTTTCCTTCCGCATCTCTTCAAACGTGCCGAATGTGCTGCGCTGGTGGGCGTTGAAATACAGCATCTGCTGCTCGGCGATCGTGCGGAGCGTCTTGACGGCGGCGGCTTCGTTTGCCGCTCTCATAGCCGCCTTATATCCAGTGACGCCGACGGCGATAAGAATGCCGATAATGGCGATAACGATCATCAACTCGATCAGCGAGAAGCCGCGCTGATTTCTTTGTTTCTTTTGCAGGGGTTCCATAAAGCCTCCTCGGGCGTCTTACACGAAGCGTTCATCTGCGAGTTCCGCTTTTTGCTTCGTCTGCCCGTTTTTCAGTCGGGCCTTAGTCTACTACAGGAAACGTCCGCAGGTCACATTCGGCACGATTCGGATTGGATGGTTCAGCCAACTTTTCCGTGCGACTCGTGCTCTTAGCATGTAGAATGCAGCCAATTTGATGCGAAACCTCGAAACAGTCGAATCAGGGGAACTGACGAACGCCAGGGCAGCCGAACAAGTTGAGCGGTTGCAGCAGGCGGTCGAAACTGTCATCAAAGGAAAACCGGAAGCGATTCGCCTCGCCATCGTCACCCTCATTGCCGGTGGGCACCTGCTGGTCGAGGACGTTCCGGGCGTAGGCAAGACAACGCTGGCCCACGCACTGGCCCGTGCCCTTCATTGCATTTTTCAACGGATCCAGTTTACCTCTGACTTATTGCCGTCCGACGTAATCGGTCTGTCCGTATACAACCAGCACAGCGGTGTTTTCGAATGGAAACCGGGCCCTGTGTTTGCGAACGTCGTGCTGGCCGACGAGATCAATCGCACAACCCCGAAGACGCAGTCGGCGTTGCTCGAAGCGATGGCGGAACGGCACGTGACGGTTGAAGGCGCGACGCATCATCTGCCTGCGCCGTTCATCGTTCTCGCGACCCAAAATCCGATCGAGCATCACGGCACTTACCCGTTGCCTGAATCGCAACTCGACCGGTTTATGTTGCGCTTGCGAATTGGTTATCCGGCGCCAATCGACGAAGAACGAATTCTTCGCGATCGCGAGTACGCAGATCCCCTCGACGAGTTGGAACCGGTGATGAGCGCGCGTGAAGTTGTTGAACTGCAACGTGCGGTCGCCAGAGTTTCGGTTGACGACGCGTTGGTCCAATACCTGATGCGCATTGTCGCCGCGACGCGAGCTTCCGAGATGTTCGATCTCGGAGTCAGTCCACGCGGAACGTTGTCGCTGTTTCGCGCGTCGCAGGCCCTCGCGCTCGGGGAAGATCGCAACTTCTGCATCCCTGACGACATCAAGCGTCTGGTGGTCCCCGTTTTTGCACACCGCATCGTAGTTAGTTCGCGGTTCTCGTCTTCGCTTCGTCGCAGTGAGGAAGCTGAGGCAGTGCTCAATGAGATTCTGAAGACTGTCAGCGTCCCGCTGTGAGACTTTCCGATCTGTTTCCCGAAAGATCCTCGTTACTCCGCGTTGTCTTTGGCACAGTGCTGGTCCTGGCTGGACTAGGGGCCGCCCTCGTCACGGTGATGGCCCGTCGGCAAAACGATGCGACCCTCGCGGGCGCAGCCGCGATCTTTTCACTCTTGATCGCATTGCTGCTCACGATTTTCATCGTTCCGCCCCTCGCGCGTTCTGCAAAAGTTGAAGTCGCGAATCTGGATTTTCCATTTGAGCCGACGAGCGGCGGCGGCGTGTTTATCATAATCATCCTCGTGGTTGGATTTGCGGCGTGGAACACGGGAAACAATTTGCTGTTTCTTGTGTTCTCGTTACTGGTCTCGACGTTGTTCGTCGGCTGGATTGCCGCCCGCATTTCGTTGCGCGACTTAACAGTCTCGGCGCGTTTCCCGGATCACATTTTTGCGGCGGAGCCGGCGCCGGTGATCGTCACTTTGCGCAACACGAAACGAGTGTTGCCCTCGTTTTCAATTCTCGTCGAGGCGCGTGGTCCAAGTGGTGAGACCGATAAGCGCCGCAAGCGATATGCGAAACGGCTGTTGGCGTATTTCAGTTACGTGCCGCATCATGCGGCGGCTGAACAGCGAGTAGACCAGTTGTTTCCGAAACGTGGGCACGTGCTGATCGATGGGTTTGAGTTGTCAACTCGCTTTCCGTTTGGGTTTTTTCGGCGGCGGCGTCGATTGCGTGCGCGCAACGTCGACATCATCGTGTATCCGAAGCCGGAAGTAATCAGCGATGAGCTGCATCTGTTGCCGATGTATGCCGGGCGCAATCCGTCTTTGCGTCGTGGCGCCGGACACGATCTGTTCTCGATGCGTGATTACCAGCCGCAGGATGATCTGCGGCACATCGACTGGAAAGCGACGGCGCGGTCGCGACGGTTGACAGTGCGCGAGTTTACTTCTGAAGACGAACGGCGAATCACGATCGTGTTGGACACGCGTTTGCCCGTTGGGCCGGTTGATGAATTGAAGGATCGTTTCGAACACGGTGTTGTGCAGACGGCGTCTTTGCTAAAGCATTTCGTCGACGAGCGCGCGGAGGTGCGGCTGGTTGTGGGCGATGAAGTTGGACCATTTGGTTCAGGTATGGAACAACTCTATCGCTGTTTGAAGCGGCTGGCTTTAGTTAATCCGGTCATGGACGGTGAAGCGCGGTCCGATGAGTTGCAGATCACCGGACGTGACATGGAACACGATTACGCCATCCTGCTCACTGCCGCCGCTCCCGGATCGATTCCGGCAAACGTTTGGCGCACCAGCCATGTGATCTATTTGTGATCTGAATGCAACCTACAACTCGCGGTTACTCACGTTCCACAATTTTATTAATCGGCGTCTGCTTCGTTTTCTCCGGCGCGACGGGATTGATTTACGAAGTGCTCTGGGCGCGAATGCTCGGACTCGTGTTCGGCGCAACCACGCTTGCAGTCAGTACGGTGCTCGCCGCGTTTATGGGTGGACTTGCACTCGGCAGCGCAGTGGCTGGACGGTTGGGCGATCGAATTCGCAAGCCGCTAAGTACTTACGGTTGGATGGAGATTGGCATCGCGGCCTATGCGCTGCTCGTCCCGTTCATGTTTCGCTGGGTCGACAATCTCTACGCGTGGATCTGGCAACAGTTTCAACCGGGCTACTTCACGTTTAGCCTGTGGCGGTTCGCGCTCTCGTGCCTGATGTTGCTTGTGCCGACTACGCTGATGGGTGCGACGTTGCCAGTGTTGTCAGCGGCCGTAGTGCGAAATGGATCGACCGGGGTGACGCGGTTGTACGCCTGCAATCTTGTCGGTGCGATTCTGGGGACGCTGGCGGCGGGGTTTGTGTTGCTGCCGTCATTTGGCGTGCGCACGACGATCGTAATCGCCGCCGTCATCAACATCATCGTTGGCGTGATTGCGATTGGTTTACAGCGGCAGCCGACCACACCGGTGCAAGTGGAACCGGTGGCGGCTGTAGACGCGGATAAAAATCTATTCTGGTTTTTCGCGGCACTCGCGTCGGGATTCGTGACGATCAGTACACAGGTGTCATGGACGCGGATTCTCACGATGGTGATCGGGTCGAGCACGTATGCGTTCAGTATTGTCGTCGCGCTGTTTTTGATTGGCCTTGCCGGCGGCGCGTGGTTCATCGGGCGAAAAGATCGATCAGCGAATCTGCGTCGAACGCTTACGGTGGTCGAGCTAGTGACCGCTATCAGCTTGTTCGCGAGTCTTTATGTTGTGAACCGGTTGCCGTGGCTGCTGGTGAAGCTCGGAATGAACCTGGACATATCGTCGTGGGCGGGATTGCTTGGTCTGCAAATCTTGTCGGCGACGTTGTTGGTCCTGGTGCCCGCGTTGTTGATGGGTATGGTGATGCCGGTGGTGCTCGGATGGGCGGCGGCTGATCCGGCGCGCAGCGTTGCGCGAGTGGGACGTGCTTATGCCATCAACACGGTCGGGGCGATTGCGGGTGCGTTTCTCACCGGCTTCGTGTTGATTCCGAAAACGAGCACCAAGTTTGCCCTCGTGCTTTCAGCGGCGGTGTGCGTGGTCGTTGCCGGTTTTGCATATCGACCTGCGCCGGCGAAACGCGATCCGGCGTTGAAACGCGCGCTCGCGATTGGCGCGATTCCTCTCGTCCTGCTGATCATGATCGTGCTGGTGCCGCGGATGAATCTCGCCGATCTCTCCATTGGCGCGTACGACACACTCGTGCGCGTGCTTGCGCAAACGCGGGAGGGAGAAAACACGGATCAGTCGACTCAGTCGAATATTCATCAACTTTTGATGTACGACGAGGGACCAACCGCGACCGTGTCGGTGCGTCGCGACAACGACACTATTTCGATGGCGATCAACGGCCGGACCAATGCGTCGGACAGCATGTTCGACATGCCGACGCAGGTAATGTTGGGCCAGCTCCCGCTCTTTGTCGCGCCGCGCATCGAGAAAGGATTGATCATCGGCTTTGCCACAGGGATTACGATGGGGTCGATGTTGCAATCGCCGATACAATCGGTGACGTGCATCGAACTCGAACCGGGAACTGTTATCGGATCGAAGTTCTTTGAACACGTCAACAACCTGCCTCTCGCGGATCCGCGGTCGCGTTTGATCATCGACGATGCGCGTACTTACCTCCGCGTCACTCCGGAGCGTTTCGACATTATCGTCAGCGAGCCGAGTCACCCGTGGGTGCCGGGAGTCGCGAACTTGTTCACTGAAGAGTTCTTCGAACTCGGCAAGGCGCGATTGAACGATCAGGGAGTGTTTGTGCAGTGGGTTCAAATCTACCAGTTGTCGACTGAGAGTCTTCGTTCGGTGCTCGCCACATACCAGAAGGTATTTCCACATGTGCTGATGTTCCGCGTTGGTGGGTTGAACAAAGGCAAGGACTTGCTGTTGTTCGGCAGCAATCAACCGTTGAATCTCGATCGTTTGTCGGAGCGGATCGCTGACCCGCGAGTGCAAATGGAACTAGCACGCGTGAATCTCAGCACTGAAGCGGATGTGCGATCGTGGTTTGTGTGCGATGAGACGAGGTTGGGACCGGCGGTTGCGGGCGCGAAGATTAATACCGACGACAACATGCACATCGAGACGACCGTGCCGCGCGAGACCTTTCGTCCGCTGATGCAATCAAATGCGCAGTGGGTCGAAGGCTTAGCGATGCCGCCTAAGTGACCAAACTTTCGCCGGCAGCTTCTCCGCTACGAATACAATCCGGTATCCCTGCGCCGCGATACGCGTTTCCGGCTAGCGCTAAGCCTGGAAACGCTTTCACTTCCTTCTCGATCTTTGCAACCCGATCCAGGTGCCCGACTTCATACTGCGGCATAGACCGTTCCCACTTCGCGATCTGTGTAAATATCGGCTTTCCTTTTATTCCCAGCAACTCACATAGATCGTTTTCAATCCGTGGTCCAGGATCGGAGAACATTTCAGGTTGCAATGCACCGCCGGCAAACGCACGCAACAACACGTGATCGTCAGGCGCGCGCCCGGGGAACTTCACGCTGCTGAAAGTGCATGCGAGCAACGATCGATTTTCAATAAACGGAACCACGAATCCAAACCCATCAAGCGGATGTTCGATCGCCGCGCGCGGATAAGCGAGGTTGATGGTCGCCGTTGAGGCGTACTTGATGGCGTTGAGTTGGGTTGCGAGTTGTGGGTCGACGTTCTGAAGCAGCTTCGCAGCGGTGTATGCCGGAATTGCAAGACACACGGCATCAGCTTCGAACGATTCGTCGTCGGTGCTGATGGTCCATCCGGAGTTTGATCTCTTTACTTCATGAACTCGCGTTTTCAACCGGACGTTGGGGATCGTGCTTGCCAACGCATTTGCGAGCACTTCCATTCCACCATCGAACGACAAAAACAAGCTATACCGCGCGCCACTCGTCCCACGGGTCCGACCTTGTCGCAGCATCGCCAGGATCACACTGCGGTGCTTCTTTTCCATCTCGAGAAAGCGAGGCAGCGTTGCGCGCAGACTAAGCGTTTCGGGATCGGCTGTATAAATCCCACCTACCATCGGTTGGGCCATGCGTTCGAGCGCCTCCTGGCCCAGACGACGTCGCACAAAACTCGCAAGCGACTCGTCCTCGTTTCCGTTCTCGCGTGGTAACAACAGATCAGCCGCCATTCTCAGCTTTCCTGCGACACTGAAAATATCCGTCGTGATGAAAGGCCAGACACGTGAGGGCGCGAGCAGTTGAAAACCTTCGGGCACCGGACGCAGCCGTCCGTTTCGAACGATGAAACTGCGGCGATACTCTTCATTCGTCTGAATGAGGCGTGACTCGAGACCGAGTCGTTTGGCGAGTGAAACCGCTTCTGGTTTTTCTGAGATGAAGGAATCCGGACCGCGTTCGATCAGAAACCCGTCACGCTGTTGGGTCTCAAGTGTGCCGCCGAGCCGTCCACTCGCTTCGATTAAGGTTATTTGCGACTTTTCGACACCAAGTTCGACGAGGCGATGCGCGGCGGCCAGGCCCGAGATACCGCCTCCAACAACGACGATCCGTTTCGAAAGCATTGCTTAACCTGGAAGACAACAATCGGCCGGGCAGATCGAATGTACCGGGCCACGTGAGCCAAGGAAGCGCGCGGGTGCGTTGTCGACGCGCTCGAGAATCAGTTCTCGGATCATTTTCACGAACGACGGATGTGTGCCCGCGGTCGCGGCGCGAACGAGGTTCATTCCCATCTCTTGCGCGAACTGTTGCGCTTCGACGTCGAGATCGTAAACAACCTCCATGTGATCCGAAACAAAACCGATCGGCGCGACAACGACATTCCTCACGCCTTCCAGTTGTTTAAGGTGTTCGCAAATATCTGGACCTAGCCACGGTTGCAAGGGCGAACCACTGCGGCTCTGATAAACAACTTTCCAGTTCTCGACGCCAAGTGCCTCGGCAATCAGTCGCCCCGTTTCCTCGAGTTGGACTGTGTAGTCGCACTTTGCAGCCATCGATTCAGGAATGGAGTGCGCCGTGAAAGCGAGATGTTCGACGTCGCCGTTCAGTTGCGAGCACGCCTCGCGTATGCGATCGACATTCGCTTCTACGAACAACGGATGATTATAGAAAGCTCGCAACTTTTCGATCTGCGGTGACCCTGGTCCAACCGCGGCCTGCGCGTCCGCGATGTTTTGTCGATACTGGCGACAACTCGAAAACGAACTGTACGCGGACGTCACAAACGCCAGCGCATTCTTGATTCCGTCCGTTGCCATCTCACGCACGGTGTCGGCTAGCATAGGGTGCCAGTTGCGATTGCCCCAGTAGATCGGCAGCGATGGTCCATTCGTGCGCAGTTCTTCCTTCAGTGCGGCGATGAGATTTCGATTCTGTTGATTGATCGGACTGACGCCGCCGAACATCTCATAATGCTGCGCCACACCGAGCAGCCGTTCGCGCGGCACATTGCGACCACGCACGACGTTTTCGAGGAATGGCATGACGTCGTCCATTCCCTCAGGTCCACCAAACGACACCACTAGTAACGCATCGTAATTCATCTCAGGCTCATCTCGTGGACCATCTCAACCAACGCAATCACATTCTCAACTGGTGTCTGCGGCAGAATTCCATGACCGAGATTAAATACGTGTCCCGGTCGGCCGCCGGCTTGTTCAAGAATTCGTTTCGCCTGCGATCGCAGCACATCCTTCGAAGCGAACAGCGTAACCGGATCGAGGTTACCCATCACAGCTACATCGTGTCCGACTCGCTGCCAGGCTTCGTCGAGCCGCACACGCCAGTCGAGTCCGATTACGTCGCCACCCGCTGCGCGCATCAACTCCAGCAGGGCCGCGGTCCCCGTACCAAAGTGAAGAACGGGAACGCCTGGCTTGACTGCTTCGATCACCGCCCGCGAATGCGGTAACACAAACTCGCGGTAATCATCAGGACCCAAACACCCAACCCACGAATCAAACAACTGCACCGCCTGCGCGCCTGCATCAATCTGCGCGTTCAAATACTTTACTAACGCTCGCGCGATTAGCGACATCATCGCGTGCCACGCGCCCCTGTCGTCGTACATCAACCGTTTCGCATGAACGTAGTTCTTCGACCCACCGCCCTCGATCATGTACGAAGCGAGCGTGAACGGCGCGCCTGAAAACCCAATCAACGGAAGATCCGGTTTCAACTCGCGACGCGTCAAAGCAATCGCCTCGTAAACAAAACTCAGCGCACCTGCATCCTCGACTTCACGCAGTCGCTGCACATCGGTCGCGTTTCGTACCGGGTTGTGAATTACCGGTCCTTCACCTTCCGCAAACTCCAGATCGATCCCCATCGGCTCGAGAATGAGCAGAATGTCCGCAAAAATGATCGCCGCATCCACTCCGAGTCGCTCGGCCGCCGTAACTGTTACTTCCGCGGCGAGTGATGGTGTCTTGCAAAGCTCCAAAAAAGTGGTTTTCGCGCGCACTTCCCGGTATTCGCGCATGTAGCGTCCGGCCTGCCGCATCAGCCAGATCGGCGTATGAGGCACGGCTTCGCGTCGGCACGCCCGCATGAAAGGACTGTCGTGTAGTTGTTGGGTCAAGAGGCCGATTATACAACCGACTCTCGAAATCAAGAGCGCCACGCTGGCGGAGTGGTGAGGTTACTCGTCAGCCTTCTTTCGTCTTTTCTTCAAGACGCCGGTCATGAGTCCCAGGCCTGAGACCAGCAATGCGACTGTGGCCGGTTCGGGAACTTCATTTATCGCCCATGCACGGGTGCTGAGTCTGGCAAAGATCGTGTTTTCCACGCCGGCCTCAAGTCTAACTGTGCCCGACATTGGGTGTGACCCAGGTAAGTCAAGGAATCTGTTTGGTCCAACGGTAGGACTCAACAAGTCGATTTGGAAAGAGAACACGGGTGAGCCATTCACAAACAGGTCGAATACTACCTCCGATTCTCCGAATATCCCGAACTGGTCGAGTTCTACGTGTCTCAGGTGCTCCGCCAGCGCGGAAATGTTCACGTCAACCATACCTTCGGTGCCAACGATGACCAGCGTGCCTGTGAAGGTGCTTATTGAGAAAGAGGACGCTGAACAGGAACAACCACTAACATTGGCCGACGTGGATCCGCTCAGGGAATTGGTGGTTGCATTTGTTGTCCCTACGGCGCTGGCAAAGGTCACAGTTGCGGTGGATTGAGCAATAGGAAACGCATTCGAGATGTTCTGGGTATTTTCACCGAGAGTGTTGTCAGCGCTGGTACGAGCGGTCGTGTTTGTTATTGTGAACTGAGCCGTTCCCGTCGCCGGAGTGAACTGGAAATTGCTCATACTGAGAGAACTGATCACCAGGGCGTCTGCATAAGTTGTTGACGCGGCCCCAAGAACCACCCCGAGCACGAGCACTCGAATAATAACTTTCAGCGAATTAACTCTCATTACAACTCCTCATTTTCTGGGCACGACAGTTGGCGCTGACGACAACTACTGTCGCAAGAGGGGGTGAAACAGAGAAAACCATTAACAAACTGGGTAGGGGAAGCAAAGCTGGAGAGAGACTGGTGGGAGTTTAGGGTTTCGGGCTTTTTGGATCAAGTAGAAAAGCGAGCAAAATTCATGTAGTTTTCGTCACAGCCGCTGGGGGTTTTTGACAACATCGCTTTAACCACCTTCCGGGAACTTAATCTCGAACTTTCCGTCTAAGAGCTACGTTCAACGCAACGTCGGGCCCCCGAACGACACATACTAACGATTACCGCTCCAACAGTTTCAAAAGTGGCTGTTTCATATTGGTGCAAAACGGGCTAAGGGTCTACAATAACACCGCCTAAACGCCGTAAAAGTGTCCGTACTGACAAAGATGTCACAAGTCAGTAACTTGCGGTGTTTGCACTGTTGAGAGAGCGGTGATTGATGAACGGACAAGCTAGAGCTTTGATCGAGTCCATGCCTAACGACATCGAGACTCAAGCGGTTGCTCCGCTTAGTTTCGACGAAGCGTTTACCCTCCATCACCGCGCCGTTTTTAGAACGGCAAGGGCGGTCGTTCGTGACTCAGCCCTCGCCGAAGACGTGACGCAGGAAGTATTTCTAAGACTGTATCGCAACCTCCATGCTACCCCGGGCGAGGATCTGCTCAGGGCGTGGCTACTGCGTGTGACACTCAATGTCGCGCGAAACACCTTGCGGGGACAGAGCCGCTCGATGGTTCGCGACAACGAGTATCACAAGACGGCGACGGCAGACGGCTCCGTCGCGGCTGAAGCACCGGCTGAAGACTACGAACGCCGCATGGCGATCGAAGAAGCACGCCGGGCTTTGGAGAAAATCAAGGAGCCGATGAGAAGTTGCCTGTTGCTCAAACAGCAGGGACTCTCATATCGCGAGATCGCCACGAGTTTGCAGCTCAAGGAGACAAACATTGGCAGTCTGGTGGCTCGCGGCCGGAAGGAGTTTGCGAGGGTGTACGGTAAGATCGGAGGCAGACGATGACAAGGTGTTTGGACGAGGCAACGCTGCAAAGCTATTTCGACGGCGAGCTTTCCGCGAATTTGATGGAAAGAGCGTCGTCACATTTGGCTTCGTGCGTGACATGTGCCGCGGCGGCGCGAGAGCTGGCGGAAGAAACGGCCCTTTTGACGTCCGCGCTGGCAGTAGAATTTGAAGCGGGTGTTCCAACACAAGCGCTGCGTGAGCGCATTGACGCCGCCGTGCTCGGCGAGCGTGTCGCGAATGCCGGTCGTGTAGAAAAAGCCGGCTTGTTTGCCTCTCTTGCGAACGTCTTCAGTTTCAACTCTCAACGTAATCTGGGATATGCGAGTCTCGTTGTCGTGCTTGCGTTTGGTGCAATCATCGGCGTGGTGAAGTTCCGGCAGGGACAGGTACAGCCACCGACCACAGGTTCTCAGGTGAATGTAACTTCAACCCCAGTTCCACCACAGACGCCTGAAGTTGGATCTCGTGAGGGTCAACAACTCGCGTCGAACGTAGGTGAATCTGTGACTCCGCCCTCGCGTCCGGTGGTTAAGCCGAGCGTTGGACGTCGTCCTACTACTCCGAAAGCCAACACCGCTACTAACCACGTAGAACTCATCCCAGGCGAACGCTCTTACCTGCAAGCCATCGCGCGACTCGATTCGTCGATCAAGCAGAACAAGAACTCGATGCGACCCTCGTTGCAAGTCGAATACGAGCGCAACCTCGCGGTTGTCGATCGCGCTATCGCGGCCACGCGTAATGCGGCGAAGAGCAATCCAAGCGATCCCGATGCGGCCGATTTCATGTTTGCTGCCTATCAAAGCAAGGTCGATCTTCTCAACACGATCGCCGATGCCCGTCTGAGTGGAGGTCGTTCTCACTGAAAGGCCCGGGTCTAAGTTGACAATGAAGTTGTTGGTAGTTTCGGCGGTAGCCGGCCTTATCTTCTCTCTCGCAGGTACGACATCCGCTCACAAAGCAAAAACAGAATCTCAACCACGTGAAAGTCCGGGCCAAAAGATCGAGAAGTCGATCGCCGTCAGCCCGGAACTGACCGTAACGCTCTGTGTGGCTTCGGGCACGTTGAGAGTACGCGGTTGGGACAAAAACGAGCTGCGCGTCAGATCCGCCGACGCCAGCCAAATCGAACTCCGAAGACTCGACAAAGCAAAAGATCTTTCCACTCCTGCATGGCGCATCGACGTCATGGTCGTCGATACGAGCTCCAGAATTAATGCCCGACGTGATTGCCAGGCACTTGCCGACGTCGAGATGGAAGTACCTACGGGCGCGACTGTCCAGGTGCAGACGCGCGATGGCGACATCACGATTACGGGTGTTTCAGCGGCTTATGCGGGTTCGCAAAACGGAAACATAACGATCGAGCGCGTGAGGAAGATCGTCGAGGCAGGCAGCGTCGGCGGCAGTATTTCGTTGAAAGACTCGAGTGGCCGCGTGAATTTGAGTTCCGCGGGTGGAATTGTCGTCGTGGCGAACGTCAAACCGTCCAATGATGAAGACACGATTGAAGTCGGAACGGTGAGTGGTGACATTCAACTGGATCGGGTCAGCAATCCCAGGGTGATGGCGAAGACCGTCAACGGCAATGTGACGATGAATGGTCCTTTGGCGCGTTCCGGTCATTATTCTTTCACTAACATGTCCGGCGACGTGATACTCGGGCTCCCGCACGATGCGTCGTTTCAGTTGAACGCAAAGGTGTCTGAAAAGCGCGACATCGTTTCAGATTTCGCATTGAAGTACGTCGAATCGCCGCCACCACCCCCGTCGCCAGCAACGATGCCGAAACCTGGAGCGGCGGCACCCGTGCCGAATCCAGGACCGGATTCAAAGCCTGCACCGGCGGCGAAAGCGGGAACTCCGACGAATACGACTCCACCCACAACGCCCAAACCTTCCGCGGCCAAAGGCCACCCACCACACAAGACGGGTCCAATCGTCCAGCCGGTCATTGTTGAGCGCCCGATCACGGTTCAGCCGTATACTTTGCGTCGTTTGACGGCCATCTGCGGTACTGGCGATGCAATGATCTCGGTCGCTTCCTTCGGCGGCACTGTTCGTTTGAAAAAGATCTAAATAGTGCTTTTTCTTAGTACTTTGTGCCTGGTTTTCAAGAGTCCGGGCCAAAGTACTGTTTTTAGGTAATTGCAAAGTACAAAGAACAAAATACAAAGACCGAAAATTTTTGTTGTCACAAGGTTCCGGTGTCTGGTGTTCTCAATACAGAGCAACGCAGAAGGGCCGAGGGTAGTTGGTCACGGTTTTACACAACTGACTGCTCTCGGCCTTAAACTAAGGGGTCCCAGGAAATGAACAGCGTGGGTCAAAGCGGCGACCGGAAGTCCTACCGAGTTATTCTGCTATTAGTAGTCGGTCTGACAGCATTCTCCAGCGCCATGAAAGAGTTGAATCTGTTGCGGGAGTTTAGTCGCGACACGAGCGATCTCGTTGCGAGCTGGTCGAAGGCCGTAATGCCGGAAGCACCGCAGGCGCCCGTAGCGCCGGAAGCGGTTGTTCCCGTTCCAGTCCCGCAGGTCGTTGAAGAAGTTGAAGTGTGTGACAATAGTCATTCGTTAAAAGAGACCGAACCGGTGGATCATCTTCAGTTGGGGGGCGGTGTTGCTCAAGCGGAAGTGAAGATCAAGGACGTGGGAAAAACTTTTGTCGCAGAGCGATCGAAGCGTCGTAACATACCGGCGGTGGCAACGTTGCGAAGCGATCGCTCTGTAGACATTGAGCTCATTGAGCTGCGGAATCAGGTACGTCGCGTTGCTGACCTCAAAGTCATGATCATGGCCGATAGTGACGGCGAGGCCCGAATAGCTATTCCTTCCAACTTAGAGTTCAAGGTGCCGAAGGCGAAAACCTACCGGCATGTTTTGAAACCGGAGGAACGCGAGATTTTGAAAACTCTGAACCGTAGCTTTAATCTACGCAGCGCAGGCTGACGACTTTCTGTAAGGAACCGAAAACGATGTCCACGAAACGCCTCATCACACTAGTTATTCTCCTGCTCGCGTTGGTGAGCGCTGGAACGGGCCTGGTTGCAACTAAAGCCGCGACCGGTTTGTTTGGTCAGGATCGTCGCCCGGTTCCGTCCGTACCTTCGACTGAGAATTGCACGGCCGTTCCAGCCGAACCCTCGCAGGAATTACGCGAAGAATTTCATCAAACTTATCCACTATCAGCGACTGGTCGAGTAAGTCTCGAAAATATTAACGGCGGAGTGCAGATCAAGGTTTGGGATCGAGCCGCACTCCAACTCGACGCGATCAAAAAAGCCTACCGAAAAGACCGTTTGGACGAAGCGAAGATTGACGTTACATCTACTGAAGAGAACATCAGAATCAAGACCGAGTATCCATCAGGTAACCAGACGTTCCGCAGTGGAGAAGGTCGCTACAACAATCCCGCCACCGTCGAATACATATTGACAGTTCCGCGCAAGGCCATGCTCGAAACGATCGAGCTCGTCAACGGGTCGCTTGATATCGACGGAGTCGAAGGCGACGTCAAAGCGTCGTCAATCAACGGCAAGGTGGTCGCGCGAGGCCTGATGGGTGAGGCGAAACTCTCGACCATCAACGGTCAACTGCATGCGATCTTCGTTAAGCTCGATGACGCGAAGCCGATTTCGCTCAACTCCGTGAACGGCAGCGTTAACCTGATTATTCCGTCTGATGCGAATGCCGCGATCCGCGCGTCAACCGTGCATGGCGGCATCTCAAATGATTTTGGTTTGCAGGTGCGGCATGGTGACTATGTGGGCCATAACCTCGATGGTCAGATTGGAAACGGTGGTCCACGAATCAAACTCGAGAACGTAAACGGGTCGATCAAGATCACCCACGCTCAGGATGGACGAGCGATTAGCCCGGCCACTTCCGTCGTTACCGATCGGCGTCAGTTCCGTCAGGAACTGAATGAGCTGGAGGCTGATGCCGCCGCGCAGCGCGTTGAACAAGCGAAAGCGGTTGCTGAAGCGGCACGCGTTAGTATCGAAACGTCACGTATGACACGTGAAGCTCAGCTTGAAGCGCAACGCCGCGTGGATGCCGCGTTGCGTCAGGCGCTGCGCGACGTCGAACGCGCGCAAAGAGCAGTCGAACGGCAACAGCAGCTGCAGCTTCGCAACGACGTCAGGGTAATCAGGAAAGTCAAACCGGTGCATCCTGTCGGTCCGGCTCAAAGTGTCGGTAACAGCAGGCTTACCGCGCAGGCACAGGAGACGAAGTCGTTTCAAGTTAGCGGCTCACCGCGTGTGAGCATCAACACATTTGACGGTGAAGTGATTGTGCGTGGTTGGGACAAATCCGAAGTTCAGTATAAAGCGACCTCGCGCGCAGAGAATGAAGAAGCGCTCAAGCAGCTCGATATCATTACCGAACAACACGGCGAGATGGTGAGCATCACTGCGCGGAATGAACACCAGCGTCACGCAAGTGTTGCTTTTGAGGTATTCGTGCCGCGTCAAACGACCGTGCATGTGTCGTCTGGTGACGGCTCCGTTTCGCTCGATGGCGTTTCCGGAGAGATTACGCTTCGTTCCGGCGACGGTGCGATCGCAGTTTCAAACAGTGGCGGCTTGCTTCATGTCAACACCGGCGACGGCACAATTCAGATTTCGAAGTTTGATGGCCAGGTAGACGCTCGCACTGGCGATGGCGCGATTGCGCTCGACGGTATTTTCAAGGCCCTTTCAGCAAGAACCGGTGACGGCGAGATTTCGCTAACCGTGCCGGCCGGCTCCAGCTTCACGATTGAAACCAACCTGCCCGATGAGATCAGCAATGAGGGCTTCACCGTGTCGGAAGATATCACCCGTTCCCCTCGTCTAAAGCGATGGAAGATTGGCAACGGCGGGCAGATCTTCGTTCTCCGCACAGGAGACGGAAAAATTCTTCTTCGTCCGCGTAACTAATTCTGAGTTCCAAATCACTCGGGAACACAGATCCCCCAAGTTTGTACGCTCGCGCTAATGAAAATAGTTTCTTTCTGCGTGTGGTTCCTGATGGTCGTAGGCTGCGCCAGCGGCGTTAACGCGCAGACGACCGTAAAACCAAACGCAGTGGCCGCGTCTACTCCCGCACCAGCCGCGTCCGCAACTCCCGCTTCAAGTCCAGGTCCCGCGCCGTCCGCTGCCGCAAAGGGCAGTTTTGTCTTACCTCCCGAAAAATCGCAGCCGGTGGCAGTTCCAAAATTCGAAACGCCACCGGTCATCGATGGCAAGCTCAACGAAGAAATCTGGCAGAAGGCAGTGGTCTTAAAAGACTTCTACCAGATTCAACCAGGCGACAACACACCTCCTTCGAAACCAACTGAAGTATTACTCGGTTTCGATCCGAAGTTTCTTTACATCGCGTTCAAGGCCACTGACGAACCCGACAAGATCCGCTCCACAGTCGCCAAACGCGACAATATTTTTCAGGACGATTACGTCGGTTTCTTTCTCGACACTTTCAACGACAAGCGAAAGGCATTTGAGGCTTTCTTTAATCCGGTTGGAATTCAGGCCGACGGTATTTTGACGGAAGGCAGCGGTGAAGATTTCAGTGTCGACTTGCTGATGGAGTCAAAAGGAACGATTCACGAGGCCGGATACATCGTCGAGATCGCGATCCCGTTCAAGTCGCTTCGTTTCGAAGCCGGCAAAGGCAAGCTCTGGGGCGCGCACTTTTTCCGTCGCATCAAACGTTTTGAAAACGAGCTTGATTCGTGGATGCCGTTTTCGCGCAGTATCGACAGCAACATGAGTCAGGCGGGACATCTGACCGGACTCGAAGGCATCTCGGTCGAACGGACCATCGAACTGATTCCGAGTTTGACTGTCTCACAGAACACGCGGTTCGTTGGTTCTTTTCCGCCGATACCGGCGACTGGTGATCCGGGACGCCTCGTCCATGAACCTGTTGGACTTGATCCCGGATTAACGGCGAAGTTCATTCCGAGTTCCGCCGTCACCGTCGATCTCGCGATCAATCCTGACTTCGCGCAGGTTGAAGCGGATCAGCTCGTAGTGACCGCGAACCAGCGTTTTCCGATCTTCTTTTCAGAGAAACGACCATTCTTTCTCGAAGGAATTGAAATCTTCCGAACGCCGATCACTGCGGTCCATACGCGCTCGATCGTAGATCCCGATATAGCCGTGAAAACGACCGGCAAAATCGGACGCAATACATTCGGAATAATGGCGGCCAGTGACAATGGACCAGGGAACTTGAGCGCCGACGAGCGTGGCTCTTTAGTCTCCTGTATCGAACGGCGCGCGCTCAAGCCGAATGAAGTTTGTAACGCTGAACGGTTCGTCGATAAGAATGCGTACATCGGTGTGCTCCGTCTGAAACGTGACGTCGGTAAGGAAAACTCGATCGGAATGATCGCGACGAGTTATAACTTCATCGAGAAACACAATCAGACGTTCGGCTTGGACGGCCGTTTCCGTCTCGACAAACAAACGACGGTCGGCGTTCAGCTACTCGGCACTACGTCAAGAAACTTCTTCTTCGATCCCGACGACGGCGTCAACCGCTACCGGACCGGCAACGGTTTCGGCTACATCGGAAACTACAACGTCTCCGGTCGAAACTGGGGTTATGAGTTCTACGCCGAAGGATTCACGCAGGACTATCGCGCGGACGTTGGTTTCATTCAACGCACTAATTCAAATTTCAATTACGGGTTCATTCGCTACAACTCCGATCCGAATCCGAAGAAGAAGATCATCTCGTTCCACTATCACACGCTCGCGCACGTCCAGTACAACTGGCAGGCTCAGATGTACACCTGGGAAAAGGAGAGCCTGGTCGAGCTACAGTTGCCGCGCAACAGTTGGGCGGGCATGTGGTGGGAACCGGGTTACGAGCGGTTGTTCGATCGCGAGTTCGGCGCCACGCGAGAAGCGAAGCCGTGCGATCCGGCTGGTCAGGATTTTCATCTACCTAAAGATCAACGACGTCCGGCGTGTACGTTCTTTGGACCAAGCAACGAACGCGCGTCAAGCAAGCAGCACCTCTCGTTCTATGCCGGGTCGAACCTAAGCAAGACGATTCAATTCAACGGGCAAGTTACACATCGCTGGGGACACATGGATCTCGACTTTGGCAGCGGCAGTAGCAAGTATCCGCGCGTCAGTCCATTTGCGCTCGACCTGGCGGCTCGGAAAGCCGCGGCGGAAGCGGCGGGACAGTGTGACCCGTTGGACGAGAATCGCCCGGCGGTTTGCACCGCATCAGCTCCACTCGATCCGGGACGCGGGAACCTGCTTCAGTTGAACGCGAACATCACTTATCAACCGACAAACGAGCTGCGTACACAGTTCAGCCTCAACAGCCAGAAACTTAAGCGCTACGATACTGATCGCTACGCTTTCAAAGTGCACATCATGACGCTGCGAGGAACGTACCAGTTCACGAAAGCGACGTTCGCCAGAGTGATCCTCGACTACAACACACTCAACTCACGCTTGCGTTCACAGGCTCTGTTTGGCTGGACGCCGAGTCCCGGCACCGCCTTCTACGCCGGTTACAACGACGATCTGAATTACGACAGTCCTCATCCATTTACGCGGAGCCTCGTGCCCGGCTTTCGCCGCAATTCGAGGACGATTTTTATCAAAATGTCTTACCTGATCCGACGCGGCTTTTGAGCTCCAGATTAGAAATGTAAAGTAATGTAAAGTTGGATCGACGGGCTCTAAGTTTAACTCGCCTGCGTGCTAAACTGCTGCCGAATGTTCCAGACCAGGATTTATTTTTAGCGGTGCCGCTCTTGCTGGCGGCTTTCTTTTTCACCTCCTGCAAGAGCGACTATCAGGCGCAACAGCGTCAGGGTCAGGGAGCGGGCCGTCCAGGACAAGCGGCTGCCCGGCAAGTCAGAACTACCGCCGTCGCGGAAACTCCTTTTGGCGAAACAGTCACCGCCACCGGTACACTCGCGGCCTACGATCAGACAACAGTTAGCGTAAAAGTTCCGGGTCGCGTGCGCGTGATTTCAGTTGACCTCGGATCGGTTGTTTCGCGTGGACAAGTCATCGCGAATGTCGATTCCGAAGATTACCGGCTGCGCGTGCAACAGGCAGAGGCTTCGTTGGCCCAGGCACGTGCGCGATTGGGGCTGACGCCGGAGGGCACCGACGACCGCGTCGATCCGGAACAAACAGCGACAGTACGACAGGCGCGCGCCGTGCTCGACGAAGCGCGGTTCAATCGCGATCGCGCGGCACGGCTGGTCGAGCAGGGCATCATTGCCAAAGCTGAATTCGACTCCGCGACTTCGGTATACAAAGTCGCCGAAGGTCGATACCAGGACGCCTACGAAGAGATCCGCAACCGTCAAGGCGTGTTGGCCCAACGAAGATCCGAACTCGCGCTCGCACGACAGCAACTAAAAGACACCAACATCGTTGCGCCAATTGACGGCATCGTTCAGGAGAAGATAACGAGCGTTGGCGAGTTTCTCGCCGCGGGCGCACCGGTTGTCAACATCGTTCGTATGGATCCTTTACGTCTGCGCGCGCAGATACCTGAACGTGAATCGCAGACGATTCGCACAGGTCAGGACGTTCGTGTCACCGTCGAGGGCGACCCCATTGTTTACCTCGGCAAGATCATGCGCCTGAGTCCGGTGATTGCCGAACAAAACCGTATGCTGATGGTTGAAGCGGACGTTCGGAATAATGGAAAACTCCGGCCGGGATCTTTTGCGCACGCTGAGATTGTGACGAACGATGCGAAGATGGCTGTCACAGTTCCAAACAGTGCGATTGTTACGTTCGCGGGCATCGAAAAAGTGATTGTCGTTCAAAATGGCAAAGCGCTCGAAAAACCGATCACTACCGGCCGGCGAAATGCGGAATTTACGGAGATCGTTGCGGGAATTAGTGTTGGTGAGAAAGTGATTGTCGATCCGGGCAACCTCCAATCGGGACAGGCTGTCGAAGTAGTTGAGTAATGGTCAGTTGTCAGTGGTCAGTTGTCAGTGGCAATAGCATTAACCGGCAGGTACCACGGACTACTGACCACTGACCACGGACAAATCCTTAAATGCAAAAACTAGCTGAAATATGTATTCGCCGACCTGTCTTCGCGACGATGATCGTGTTGTCGCTGGTGGTCGTAGGCGCGGCTGGTTTCTTTAGACTCGGCGTCGATCGTTTTCCTGCTGTCGATCTTCCTACAGTTAATGTTCGCATCGGACTTCCGGGCGGCGCGCCCGAGGAAGTCGAATCGTTAATCACTCAGCAAGTTGAAGAGGTAATCAACACCGTCGACGGCATCAGCGAGTTGCGCTCTGTTTCCGGACAAGGCACGTCGATGGTGATCGCGACTTTCAACCTCGATCGCGATCTGGAATCCGCCGCTCAGGACGTACGCGATCGCGTCAACACTTTAGGCCGTCGTCTTCCGGAAGATTCCACACCACCAGTTGTTCAGAAATTCGACAACGACAGCACGCCGGTCCTGACCATCGCACTCACCGGCGATCGATCAATACGAGAACTCACCGAACTCGCAGACAAAACTGCGCGACCAATGCTCGAACGCATTGGCGGAGTCGGCGAGGTGCGGGTCGTCGGTGGTCTCGATCGCGCGATCAACGTTTGGATCGACGCGGACCGACTGGCCGCATACCAAATCTCAATCGCCGCCATCCGGCAGGCACTCGAACGTCAGAACACCGACGTGCCCGGTGGAAATGTAAACACCGGGAAAGAGGAATTAACCCTCCGCACCCTCGGAAGATTCACGGACCCGCGACAGTTTGCCGATCTCGTCATCGCGAATGTAAACGGTGCGCCTGTCAGGCTCCGCGACGTGGGCCGCGTTGAAGACGGTACGAAAGAGCAGCGCTCGTTTTCACGACTCAATGGCGTCCCCACCGTCTCGCTCGACATTCGCCGGCAATCGGGTGCGAACACAGTCGAAGTCATTCACGGTCTGAAAGAAGCACTGCCGCGCGTCAGTTCTCAACTGCCGAATGACGTCAAGCTCGAAATCATTCGCGATCAGTCGCGTTATATCGAAGCAGCGCTTCACGAAATCCAGATCCACCTTGTGCTCGGGAGTATTCTCGCCAGCCTGGTCGTGCTGGTGTTTATGCGCTCGTGGCGCTCCACTTTGATCGCCGCAGTCGCGATTCCGTGCTCCGTCATCTCGACCTTTGGCATGATGAAAGCACTCGACTTCACACTCAACAGCGTCACCATGCTGGCGCTTGTGCTGATGGTGGGCGTGGTGATCGACGACGCGATTGTCGTACTGGAGAACATCTTCCGCTTCATTGAAGAGAAGCGAATCGAAGCAAAAGAAGCGGCGCGTGAAGCGACAAAAGACATTGGTCTGGCGGTTCTGGCTACCACTCTGTCTCTGGTCGTAATCTTCCTGCCCGTATCGTTCATGTCGTCGATATCGGGTCGGTTCCTTTACCAGTTTGGCATCACAGCGGCGGTCGCGATCATGGTGAGCTTGCTGGTCTCGTTCACGCTAACACCAATGATGAGCTCGCGGTTGATTCGCGTCAGCGACGCCAAGGGTGGGCATGACGGTCCGTCTTCACGCCGGGGCTTCTATCGTTACATCGATTCGTCTTACTCGTGGTTGTTGGCGTTTGCAATGCGGCACCGCATGGCGGTCGCCTTGCTTGCACTCGGAGTGGTCCTAACGAGCATCCCTCTTTATCGCGCAGTCAAACAGGAGTTCATTCCGACAAACGTCGACGAGGCGGAGTTTGAAATTGGCGTGAATGGTCCAGAAGGCACGAACCTCGCGGTAATGAACGAAACGATGAGCGCGATCGAGAAAGACCTGCTCGACACGCCCGGCGTGGAGATGGTGATGTCGTCAGCGGGCGGCGGGTTCCTCGGCGGCGTGAACCAGGGCGACGCGTACGTGCGCATCAAGCCACACGAGGAACGCACGTTGTCGTTCAGCAAGTTGTGGCACGAGACCAGGAAGGGAAATCCGCTTAACGCATTTCGCGGAAACTACACGCAACAGGACGTGATGCAGGAGGCCCGGCGGCGGCTGCGGAAGTACGCGCCGATGCGCACCAGCGTCCGCAACGGGCGCTCGTTCAATTTCGGTACCGGTGGCCGTTCTGACATCGACTTCGTGTTTCGTGGTCCAGACATCGTGACCCTTGCTGGTTTCGCCGACGAACTGGTCGAGCGCTCAGAAAAGCTTGGCGGCATTGTCGATGCCGACACGACTTTAAAACTCAACAAGCCGGAGCTGCGCGTCCGCATCGACCGCGAGCGTGCTGCGGATCTCGGCGTCGATACTTCCGATATCGCAACGAGCCTGCGCCTGATGGTTGGTGGAGAAGAGGAGGCGTCGCGCTTTAGAGACGAACAGATCAACGAAGACTATGACGTGCAATTGCGTCTGACCGAACAGGATCGCAGCGACGCGGGTACGATCAGTCGACTCTGGGTTCCTTCTTCACGAGGTGGCCCTGGGGGCGGTGCCGGACTGGTGCGGCTCGATAATTTCGTGAAGATCACACGCGATACGAGCCCGTCGCGAATCGATCGACTCGATCGCGAACGACAGGTTTCCGTGCGCGCTTCGGTAGCGCCCGGTTACGCGCTTGCGGATCGCATCCAGGCATTGCGCGGCGCAGTCGGCGAGATGAATCTGCCGATCGCTTACACGACCACTGTTTCCGGTCGCGCACGCGAACTCGAGAAGACGTTCACCGAGTTTATCTGGGCGTTCATCCTGTCAGTGATTTTCATGTACATGATTCTCGCTTCGCAGTTCGAGAGTACTGTGCACCCGCTGACGATCCTGTTGAGCTTGCCGCTTTCGGTGCCGTTTGCGTTGCTGTCGTTGTGGGGAACTGGAGACACGCTGAATCTCTATTCCGCGCTCGGTGTGCTGGTCTTGTTTGGCGTGGTGAAGAAGAACGCGATTCTCCAGATCGATCACATGAACAACCTGCGCGCGAAAGGGATGGAACGTTACGAAGCGATCATGCAGGGCAATCGCGATCGTTTGCGTCCGATTCTGATGACGACCCTCGCGCTCGTTGCAGGTATGTTGCCGCTTGCGCTTGGCACTGGTCCGGGTGCTGAGGAACGACGTTCGATCGCTATCGTCGTCATTGGTGGTCAGACGCTTTCGCTGTTGCTTACGTTGATCGCTACGCCGGTGGTCTATTCACTGATCGATGATGTGAAAGCAACATCGCGCTGGCGCCGGTTTGCTGAAACAATGGGCAGCGCATGGCAAGGTGCTCGTGAAAGACTGAAGGCCCGGCGGCGCAAACCCGCGCCGGAAGAAGTTCCCGCAGAGCGCACAACCTCCGGCGACTAAGAATTGCGAATTTCGAAATGCGAATTTCGGATTTGAAAACTAAGAAGTTGCTGGTCTAACTGACTCCTTTTTGCTCCTTTTGTGCCTTTTTGTGGCTAAGGTTGTTTTAAAACCTGCTGCCAACCGGAATTATCAATCTTCATCCGCGTCACTAACTCATCGCGCAACCTTCGCAACTTGTCACTCAGGACATGGGGATAATTCTTAATATCCCCGAATCGTCTGCGCTGCTCCTCGACAAACACTTTCTGTTTCTCGATTGACGGAATCGCCGAGTGCTGTCCGTTCTCCCAAAACGGCACCAGCAATCGTTCGACTTTTGCCGCACCGGGTATATTCACGTCTTCATCATCAAGACCGATCACGTCGCCGACATAGTTTCCGTCCTCGTCGCTGCCGCGAAACAACTGCAACTTGCCCGGCAGCGTGATCTTCTCTTCAGAGTTTGACGCCTTCAGCGTTGGCCGATCTTTCATCAAACATTGCTTGAAGATTACACCCGCAACCGCCGGTACTTCGCTCGACAACTTCGTGCCGATACCAAAACCTGCGACTTGCGGAAATGCCGCCACAATCCCTCTCACTTTTTCGACATCGAGATCGCCAGTCAGGTTCGGCCTCAGACCCGAAAAACCGTTTGCTTCAAAAAACCGCAAACACCAGTGGCCCAACTCAGCGAGATCACCGGAGTCAACCCGGAAACCTTTGAACGCACGCCGCCGCGATTCGGTTGAAGTCGCTGCCATCGTTGCATGGACCGCGCCCATGTAAACGTCGATCGTGTCGAGTAACAGCGTAGTGCCGTTTGGATTCGCGTCAAGCCAGCGTTCGAAAGCGACCTGTTCGAAATGCTTCGGTTTACCGGTACGGGGCTCGATTTCCGGATCGTCCAAAAACTCGATGTAGGCCTGTTGCCAGTAATGAGCTTCAGTACCGACCGCGGGGATGTCGAGACGATGAGCGGCTTCCATGTTTGACGTGTCGTTAAAGCCGCCGATAAACGCATAGACCGCGATATCGACGGCTCGTTCGATGTCGCCGTTGCGTCGCAGCGAGAAGTCGGAGAGCCAGCGATGATCGCCCGCAGCCATGCGAAACTGCATCGCCGTGCTGGCGGTGGTCATCGGCAAATCGAACGCGTGCTCAAACTTGATCTCCTGAGCTTGCGTTAGCCCGAAGGCGCCGCGAATGTCGGCAAACGGTTCCTGTGCGAAGACGATCGTGCCCGGTCGTACCGCGCGGATCGCGCCGACGAACTGAATGTCCTCGATTGCCTGGGCGAAGTTGTGCAGACCGCCGCGGTCCTGCTCGAGGAAGCGAAGACGCGGGCGATCGATCTGGCTGTCGACGAGCAGACGGACGAGACGTTCGTGGCCTAGGCAGGGAGCGAAGGGCAATTTTCGTTGGGTGACGTAGAAGGTGGCTTCCGCGTCGCTGAGGCGTTCGTTTCGCAACCGGGTCACGTCCTTGAACGACGCGTCGCCCATGGCGGCGTGATATCGATCGATGTTCAGGGTTCCCATCAGTTATCGCCGTTGACGATCTGGGCTCCTGCTGCTTTCATTTCCTGAATCGCGCGTTCGCCGTCTCCTGGGTTTACATCGACGGCGCGCATGGCATTCTTCAACGCCTTTACTTTGAAGCCTTCATTTAATCCCGCGAGAACGGTCGCTTTCACACAGTAGTCAGTGGCCAATCCACCGACGACAAGTTCTTCAACACCCTGTTCGTGGAGCTGCGACGCGAGATCGGTTTCGTCGAAAGCTGAATAACAATCAGTATCGCCGAGACCTTTCGAGATGACGCGGATGCGCGGGTCGTTCCGTAACTGCGGGTGAAACTCGGCGCCCTTCGTGTTCTGCACACAATGAATGGGCCACGTGCCGCCGTATGCCTGGAAGTGTTTCGTTTTCGGCGGATGCCAGTCGCGGCTTTTGTAAACGGGATCGCCACGCTCAAGAAACTGGTCGATCAACTCATTCAATGGCGCGACCACTTCGTCGCCTTCAGCGACGGCCAACGCCCCACCCGGACAAAAGTCGTTTTGCACATCGACAACGATTAATGCTTGTTTCGATTGTGTTGACATCGTGAATTCGGCCCCTTGTTTCCGGAGACGATGTTACACTGCTTCTTCCCACTGTAAAAAGGCAGCGTCCGTCTTTGCGCCTTTGCGTCTTTGCGGGAAACCAATTCTGAAAGAAGTGCTCTGCTGTTGCGAGAATGGCTCCCGCAAAGGCGCAAAGACGCAAAGAGTAAGGCCAGACATCATGAAGCGCATGGAATTCCATCTCGGACCACTCGCGGACCAATTGAGCAGCGCCATCCGCGACGCTGAACAAGCCTCCGTCGTCAAACGCCTATGGCGGAAAGACGCGTCACTCTGGAAAACAGACGAAGCCAGTCAGAAACAGATTGGCAATTCGCTCGGTTGGCTCGCTGTTGCGGATGAAATGATCGGCGTCGCCGGCGAGTTGATCGAGTTTGCTGAAAAGATTCGTGCGCGTGGCTTTCGACACGTGATGGTGTGTGGCATGGGTGGCTCGTCCTTGTGTCCTGAAGTTTTGGCGCGAACGTTTGGCCCACAGTCGGGATTTCCTGAGTTGCTAGTGCTGGATTCCACTGATCCGGACGTCATTGCTCATTTGCGCGATCAGATTGACGTCGAACACTGCCTCTTTGTCGTCGCTTCAAAGTCAGGAACGACTACAGAGCCCACAGTCTTTTACAAATACTGGTATGACGAAGTCGGTAAACGACGCGAGAACCCGGGCGAGAACTTCATTGCCATCACCGATCCGGGTTCACCACTTGTTGATACTGCGGCCGAACTCGGTTTTCAGCGAACGTTTCTTAATCAGTCGGACATTGGCGGACGTTACTCGGCGCTTTCGTATTTCGGGATGGTACCTGCGGCGTTGATGGGAATCGACATACGTAAGTTTCTCGAACGCGCGAGGGAAACAAATGACGCGCTGAAGCTGGGAACGATCATTGGCGAGTGCGCGAATGCCGGACGCGATAAGCTCACACTCATCCTTGATCCACGGATTGAAACCCTCGGGTTATGGATCGAACAACTCATTGCCGAGAGCACCGGCAAAGAAGGAAAAGGAATACTGCCCGTCAGCGGTGAACCGCTCGGTGGACCATCAGTCTACGGCGACGATCGCGTGTTCGTATCAATATCAATTGGCCCAACCATCGCAGACACTCAAGCTTCATTGCTTGCTCTATCTGCCGCGGGCCATCCCGTCATTCAACGCGAGCTAAGTGACGTCTACGATCTAGGTGCGGAGTTTTTCATCTGGGAGTTTGCAACAGCCTGCGCCGGTTGGCGTCTCGGCATCAACCCGTTCGATCAGCCCAACGTGCAGGAAGCAAAAGATGCGACGCGAGAACTTCTGAGCGAGTTTTCGAAGTCCGGCAGTCTGCCTGACGATCAAAAACTCGCGGACGACGACGCGATACGCGCACAGGTAAAGTCGATCGCTCCTGGCGATTACGTCGCGTTTCTCAACTACATCGAAGAGCTCCCGGCGATCGATCGCAAACTTCAGGAGATCAGAACCGACGCACGCGACCGTACAAAGTGCGCGACGACGATCGGTTATGGACCACGATTCCTGCACTCCACCGGACAGCTTCACAAAGGTGGACCAAACACCGGCGTCTTTTTCCAGATCGAAGCCAGGGACAAGATCGACTTTCCCGTCCCCGGCGAGCCTTACAGCTTCAGCATCCTGAAACAGGCCCAGGCGCTCGGCGACTTCCGCGCGCTTATCAGTCGCGACCGCCGCGTACTCCGAATAAACCTCGGCGACGACCTGCTCAGCTCCCTAGACCACCTCCACCAAGTCATCCTGAATGCTTTGAAGTAGTACGTTTCGACCCTGCTTCCGCACATTTGTAGTACGACCCTGGAAACAACGGTGTAATAACTATTTGTTAGATCCAAAGGACATCCCCCAGGTGCATTTCACTCTTTCGTTGAGGCATACGACTTGCCGTTCGGAAGCTAAATTACTCGCTTCCTAGGACCCTGCCATTATTGGAGGAGGAGCCGTTCGCCATGAAGTTCATCGAGAAGTTTTTTAGAAGCGGACTCGCTATAGACCTGGGTACTGTCAACACCCTCATCTATCATCCGAGTCGAGGCCTACTCGTCAATCAGCCATCTGTGGTAGCAATCGATCGCTACGACGGCGAGGTGGTTTCAGTGGGCCATAAGGCGGCACGACTCCTGGGCCGTGAGCCGCGCGGGATCGAGGTCCATCGACCAATCCGCTGCGGCACGATCTTCAATTTCGAAGTCACGCAGAAGATGCTTCGCTCGTTCGTAGGGAGCGTCACCGAGGGTTATCGACGCAGCCATTACGTCGTGGGGATTCCTGGTTCGGCAACTGCTGTCGAGCAGCGTTCGGTGCGTGATGCAGCTCGCGATGCCGGCGGCAGTCGCATTGACCTTGTCGACGAGGGATTGGCTGCCGGACTTGGCGCCGGTCTTTCGTTGGACGACGAACGCGCGCATCTGGTGGTTGATATCGGTGGCGGCACGACGAATATCGCGATTATCGCGTCAGGCGGAGTTGTTTCGTCCGTGAGTTTAACGGCTGCGGGAAACGCGATGGACGAAAGCATTCGCGACTACGTTCGTTCAAATTATTGCTTACAAATCGGCGAGTACACTGCGGAAGCGCTCAAGAAAGAACTCGGCGCGTTGAGCAACGACGAGATTCGCGACGATCAACAAAAAGTGCAGATCGTCGGCAAGCAATTGAGCGACGGTTCGGCCTGCGCCGTTGACATAACTGCCGACGAAGTACGAGAAGCGTTGGAGCCGGTGCTTGCTGAGATCGTGGCGGGAATCAGGAGAGTGCTGGAAGATGCACAACCGGAAGCCGTTGCTGACATCTTCTACTCCGGCTTGATTCTCACTGGTGGCGGATCGTTGTTAAAGGGAATCAGGGAGCGACTGCAAAGCGAATTGAAACTGCGTGTGACAATGACTGATGATCCGATCACAACGGTGGTGATGGGCGCCGGTCTGTTGTTGACCGAACCCGATCACCTGTATCGCTGTGCGATTCGTCAGAACCTTCCTGTCTGGCAGGAGGCGGAAGAGCTTGTTGTTAGCTGGTAATTCGGCGGCTCAACAATTCACGTAGCCGAGTAACCAGAATACGAGAATGAAAATCAGGATGGTGGAGATACATCCGCCGCCAAACTTCCACGCCGCGGCGCCTGCAAGTATTCCTCTAAGTGGTCCTTCCATGTAAAACCCTCCGTTGCTCGATATCAGAACAGCAAAACTCGTTCACGATTGGTTTCGGCAATATGAGTGCCAATCCGTGTTCATCCGCGTTTGAGAAACCGAAGCAGCGCGCGTTCGGCTTTGTGCAAGCCATAGCCGCGATAGGAAATGAGGCTTTCCAGACTGCTCGAACAGTGATTGATCATTTGTCCCTTTTCGTACGAAAGAATGATCTCGGGACAGACGTACGAACTGCGACATACGGCCGGTGTGTTGCCGAGTACTTCCGCGGTCTCCTTGATTGCGGCGACGATCTTCTTTTTCACGGCAGTAGCACTTGCCGGCGTCTCCTGTCCGTTACGCGCTAGCGCACACGCACAAACCAACGTTCCGGCCCACGTGCGAAAGTCCTTCGCACTGAAACTCTCGCCCATCACTTCCTTGATGTAATCGTTAATGTGCTGGCGCGTCACCGCCACCGGCTGACCGTTTCCATTCTCAAACTTGAAGACATTGAAACCCGGAAGCTTCAAGGTCGCGCGAATCACTCGCGCCACTTGCCGATCGCGCAGTTGTCGTTGTTGCCGCACTCCCGACTTGCCGGGAAAGTCAAACTCAATGAGATCGCCTTTTACCGTCACATGTTTACGACGCAAAGTCGCGATGCCGTAACTGCCGTGCTCACTCGCGTAGACCTCACTGCCAGGTCGCATGTAGCAGGTCGAGAGAACCCGCAGCACAGCCGCGAGCACTCGTTCACGCCCGAGACCCGGTTGCCGCAAGTGACGTCTGATCGTGGCCCGCATCTTCGGCAGGGCCAAAGCAAACTTCGTTATGCGCTTGAACTTTCGTAGGTCTTGAACACGTGTATGATCTTCGTGATACAGGTACTGCCAACGCCCGGCCGCATCGCGACCAACTGCCTGCACTCTTCCTTTCGCGGCCGGGTTGATCGCCACATCGACCCAGGCTGGCGGGATTTTTAGTCTCTCGATTCTTTCGAAGTCTGCTTTCTTGAGACGGCCGTTCTGCGATTCGTAACGGAAGCCGCGCTTCGGGCTACCGAGTCGTCGTATGCCGATATTTTGCAAACGTTCGAGTTTTGTCATGTGAATGGTCGAGTTTCTTAATCCCGGAACGAGATTTGTTTATGCATTGGGTTGTGTGTGGATTTTGGTCAGTAAGGAACAGTCGGGAAGATTATGTTGAGTAATAGAAATAACCGGTTGGACAAGGCGCGATTTAATCGCAACGTCGTTTGCTCGTGGTGCGGCGCAATCATCAGGTCGAACGCCGAGGAAAACGAAGAGCAGATGTGTTTGATTTGTCATGCGCGAATGCTCAACGACTATTTTCAAAAGATAAAAAGAGTGAGCGACGAGAGGCGCGCCCCCCGCCGCTTCTAACCAATTCCAACGAGTTTTCCTCATTCCGTGTCGCCACGATCACCTTGTCCTGGCGGCACTTTCGTCTTCGCATGTTGTTTGGTGTCGTTTGCGATCGAGCGACCGACGTCGACGACTTTCTCGAATTCGCCCTTCTCGTCGCGTCTCACAAAACGTTTGTCATTGCCGGTATCAATTAGTTCACGATGGCTCTTTGTCGCCTTTTTAGGCATTGTCGTATTCCTCCTAAAGTGTAGGTTTCCTATACAGCGAACTGCCTCGGGTTGTTTAGTTCCGAAGCATATGCACCGCTGTATCCAACACGCTTGTACTTAAGCGCAAGCGTGATGCCACCGCTAATTGCTAGTGAGAATTGCCTTTGCTCTGTGTCGGACCGATGGCCCAATCGTTGTGGGACGCAATTTGCTCAATCGTGTCAAGGAGGAGTCGAATAATGCAAGATACAGAAACGCAGAGCTGAAACACAGAAGAGATAAGACAAAGTCTCGAAGAAGGAAGGCGGCGGGAAGAAAAGGCAGCGGTCGCGGCAAGGAACGTAGGTGTCGCGAAAGGGAAAGAAGGTAGAAGTAAACCGATTCAGGAGCAATAATGGCGGAATTAGGAAACTTAAACAGCCGATGTCTCCGATGCCGCCGCAACATCAGCCCAAGCCGGGCGTTGAAGCGGAGCTCGAGCCGCGGCCGAACTATCTTGCGCCACACTACAAAGGCGCGGAAAAACTAAAAGAGAAAGTCGCACTAATCACTGGTGGCGATTCCGGTATCGGACGCGCGGTCGCGGTGTTGTTCGCACGCGAGGGCGCTGACGTCGCGTTCACGTATCTCAAAGAAGAGAAGCGTGACGCGGATGAGACAAAGCGCGCCGTTGAAGCCGAAGGACAGCGCGCGATCGCAGTTGAAGCTGATTTAACCGATCCAAAAGTTTGTAAGAAAGTCGTCGAACAAACGGTTGAAGAGTTGGGCAAGCTGGACATTCTCGTCAACAACGCCGCCTTCCAACAGCATCAGGAAGGTCTCGAAGACGTTTCCGAAGAGCAGTGGGACCACACGTTCAAGACAAATATCTACGCCTACTTCTACATGGCGAAAGCAGCATTGCCGCACCTGCGTGAAGGCAGTGCGATCGTCAACACCGGATCGATCACCGGTCTTGAAGGCAGCAAGGAACTACTCGATTACTCCGCAACCAAAGGGGCGATAAACGCATTTACGAAATCGTTGGCCCAGAACCTGGTCGAGAAGGGCATTCGCGTGAACTGCGTTGCGCCTGGACCAGTCTGGACGCCGCTGAATCCTTCGGACAAAGACGCTGAAGACGTCGCGAAGTTTGGCGCCGACACGCCGATGAAGCGTCCGGCGCAGCCCGAAGAGATTGCGCCTGCGTTTGTTTATTTCGCGTCGGAGATCGACTCGAGTTATGTGACCGGAGAAGTTTTGACTTTGCTCGGCGGTGAAACGACTGCTGCGTAACGTTTTTTTGAATTCTTTATTTAATCAAAGTGGAGGAAAAACATGGCAGACAATGGTAGTGGAAGCACTGGAGTGGTGGCAGTACTTGTGATTTTCGTAATCATCGTCGTCGCTGCGTTGTTCGTGTTCGGCGGCCGGTGGTTTGGCGGTAAGAAGGAAATAGACGTCAATATTCAAGCTCCTGCGGCCCCATCGAAGTAGTCTTTACATGGTTCGCATGAAAGACGATTCGCAAGCAAATAACTCACTCTGGATGGCGACGGCAGACACGCCGTCGCAGTCTCGACTACAGGAAAACATTCGCACTGACGTGTGCATCATCGGCGCCGGAATCGCTGGGCTGACGACTGCGTATTTGCTTGCGCAGGAAGGCCGATCGGTTGTGGTTCTCGATGATGGCCCGATCGGTGGCGGCATGACCGGTCGCACCACGGCGCATCTTACAAACGCGTTCGACGATCGCTTTTTCGAAATCGAGAAACTGCACGGCGAAGAAGGCGCACGGCTAACAGCCCAGAGTCACACTGCGGCGATCGACAAAGTCGAGGAGATTGTTCGCAAAGAGCAGATCGACTGCGATTTCGCGCGCGTTGACGGCTTTCTGTTTGCGCCGCCACCCGACGATGAGGGACTGCTTGACAAAGAGTTGAAGGCAACGCATCGAGCGGGATTGGTGGACGTTGAAAAAGTCGCGCGAGCTCCGATTGAGTCGTTCGATACTGGCGCGGCGCTTCGATTTCCGCGCCAGGCTCAGTTTCATCCGCTTACGTATCTGAGCGGACTCACGCGCGCGATCCGCCGCGACGGTGGCCGTTTGTTCAATCAAACACACGCCACGACAATCGAAGGTGGCGAGAACGCGTACGTCGAAAGTAGCCATGGTCCGGTCGTTACTTGCGACGTGATCGTCGTCGCAACGAATACGCCCGTTAACGATCGCGTCGCGATTCACACCAAGCAGGCGCCGTACGTTACTTATGTAATCGGCGCCGCCGTCGCCAAAGGATCGATCACGCAAGCGTTGTACTGGGACACAATCGTTCCGTATCACTACCTGCGGCTTCAGAGCCTTAAGGACCACGACGTGCTGATCGTCGGTGGTGAGGACCACAAGACGGGCCAGGCCGACGACTGCGCCGATCGTTATGCGCGCCTCGAGCAATGGACACGCGAACGTTTTCCGCAGGCGGGCGCGATTGAGTTTCGCTGGTCCGGTCAGGTGATGGAGCCGGCCGACTATCTCGCCTTCATCGGTCGCAATCCGCTCGATTCTGATAACGTCTTCATTGCCACTGGTGATTCCGGCCAGGGCATAACGCATGGGACCATCGCCGGTATTCTGCTTACGGATCTGATCCAGGGACGTAAGAACGCCTGGGAAGAGATTTACAATCCATCACGCGTCACACTACGCGCTGCGAAAGAGTACGCCGGCGAGAACATCAACGTTGCCGGGCAGTTTGCGGACTACGTCACTGCCGGCGATATAAAATCAGTCGATGAGTTGAAGCCGGGGCAGGGCGCCATCATGCGCGAAGGTCTCTCGAAGATCGCGGTGTATTGCGATGATCGCGGATCAATTCACAGACGATCAGCCGTCTGCCCGCATCTTGGCTGCGTTGTTTCGTGGAACGCATGTGAACGGACGTGGGATTGTCCGTGTCACGGTTCGAAGTTTACGGCTGAGGGCCGGGTCTATAACGGCCCGGCCAACTCAGATCTTGCCGAAGTAGATTGATCGTTGGACTAAACTGCTCTGCGGCCGGTAACCAGGTTAATAATCAGCACCACCACCGCAACAACTAAAAGCAGGTGAATCAGGCTTCCGCCGACATTCGAGAGCAAGCCGATAAGCCACAAGACCAAAAGGATTACCAAAATTGTCCACAGCATGGTCGGAATCTCCTTCTTTGTTTTCTCTTATACAGCGGAGCAACGTTCATGCCAGCACACAAAACGGCAAAATGGCCGCCGCGGGTGCATCACAACAATCCGATTTTAGGAGTCGGCCCTAAGGACTGTTTGAATTCAAGGCACAGACGAACGAATGCCCTCGAAAGCTTGTCCAGATTGCGCCAACTGATTATCATCTTTGGGCGAGTATTCGATCCAGTCTTTCCGGTAACCCACGCAGGCAAAACATATGAGTCGTGAAGTCGAACAACCCTCTCTCGAGCCGGTGCCCGAGGGCAAGTATGTCTACTGCATCATCGAAACCGATGAACCGCGTTCATTCGGCCCGATGGGTATTGGTGGGCGCGGCGATGATATTTACACGGTGCGTCACAAGGGCCTTGCCGCCGTCGTCTCAAACACGCCCCTCGTGGTTTACGACCCCACTCGTGAGAACGTCTTCGCGCACGAGCAGGTAAACGAGACGGTCATGCGCGAGTTCACCGTGTTGCCGATGGCGTTCGGCGCATTGTTCAAGACGGAAGACGACATCGTCGAGCTGATTCGTGGAACTTACGACGCGCTCCGCGATGTGCTGGCCAAGATGGAAGGCAAGGTTGAGTTCGGACTGAAGGTGAACTGGGATCGCGACAAAGTTACAGCGGAGCTGGAAGAGAAAGACGACGAGATCCGTCACCTCAAGGAACAGATCACCACGCGCACGACAGGTTCGACCTATTTCGCACGTATGCAACTGGGTCGCTTGATCGAAACGGCGTTGACGGACCAGGCAGATTCGTACATTCGCGAGATCTATTCGCACCTGCGCGACGTGGCCGTCGCCTCCCGCGCCAATAAACCGATTGGCGATCGCATGATCATGAACGCGGCGTTTCTGATCGAGCGCGATCGTGAAACTGAGTTCGACCAGAGGGTGAAAGAGATCGCCTCGAAATACGAAGGCAAGCTCTCGTTCAAGTACAGCGGTCCGTGGCCGCCCTACAACTTCGTCCACATTCGTTTGAAACTGGAGCGCGGCGAAGGCACCACCGAAGCAGTAGCAAGCTAAGCAAATGTTTCTGATTGACGATTTACTGCTCGCGCCGGTAAACGGGTTCAAGTTCATCCTGGGCCAGATTCAAAAGATGGCCGATCAGGAGTTGAACGACGACACTGTGATCAAGGAGCAGTTGCTCGAGCTGCAAATGCGCAAAGAGCTCGACGAGATCTCCGACGAGGATTTTGCAGAGCAGGAGGCGGAACTGTTTGCTCGGCTGCGTGCGATCAAGATGCGACAGCTCGACCTGATGCACCAGGTGGTCCATACGAAAGACTCGTCGAGCCTGGTCATCGAAGTCGGTGGTGACTATCAAGGTGACGAACGGCACGAGCGAGGGTGAACGAGCCATGGGTCTTTCCCGCAAAGGCGCAACGACGCAAAGTAAAAATTCCGGGTTCGTTCTTGTAATGCGCTCTTGTGAGATAGCTCCAGGCCGACTCCTTCGCGTCTTTGCGCCTTTGCGGGAGAAACTTCTTGAATCACGTGAGCGAGGGTGAAGGCACGTTACCTTTTCTTCGGCGGCAAAGGTGGGGTCGGTAAGACCACCGCCGCCTCAGCAACCGCACTCTTCCTCCTTCAAGACTCAAAACGAAGCGATTCCATCCTCCTCTTTTCAACCGATCCCGCACATTCGTTATCCGATAGTCTCGACGTGAAAGTCGGCAATCGTCTCGTTGAGGTGAAACAACTTCGCGGGCGGGGGAAGTTGTTTGCGTACGAGATGGACGCGAGTCTCGCGCTCGAGCGGTTTCGAACTGCGCATGGCGAAGTACTCGCTGAGATCGCGGAACGCGGAACACTGCTGGACGAAGACGATATCAACCAGTTGCTGAATCTTTCGTTGCCGGGGTTGGACGAAGTTATGTCGCTATTTGAGTTGAGTGAAGTCGATCGCGCGGGGAAGTACACGCGCATCGTCGTCGACACGGCGCCTTCCGGACATACGTCTCGGCTGTTGCGTTTGCCGGAGGTGTTTGAGCGTATTGTGCGGACGCTGGATTTGATGGGTGAGAAGCATCGTTACATGATCGAGCAGTTTGCACGGCGCCGGGCGCCACTCGATAAGGTTGAGTTGTTCCTGCGCGATTTGAACGAGAGGATTGCGTCCGTGCGCAAGTTACTCTACGACACTGATCAGACCAGTTTTTCCCTCGTCACAATTCCGGAGGCGATGAGTGTTCGCGAAACCGAGCGCTATCTCGAGTTGCTGAAAGAGCAGGGCGTGCCCGTGCGTGATCTGATCGTCAATCGTGTCGAGCAGGAACATGATGATTGTGAATACTGTCATGCGCGTGTTTTGGGTCAGAAGAAGTGGCTGAAGGAGATCTCGCGGGCGTTTCGCGGGTTGGATTTTCACTATATCCCCTTACAGGCGCAGGAAGTTCGAGGGTTCAAGGCGTTGAATAAGGTCGGGAAGGTTATATGGAATTCCCATTAACCGTAAAGCCGATTGTGATTTTTGGCGGGAAGGGTGGTGTCGGAAAGACCACTGCGGCGGCCGCCTACGCACTGTCGCTCGCCCACGCTGAACCAAAAAAGAAGTTGCTGATCTTTTCAACCGATCCGGCGCATTCGCTGTCTGACAGTTTTGGTGAGGAGATTGGTCGCGAAAAGAAAAGCGTCGCCGGCAATACGAACCTCGATGCGATGGAGATCGATCCGGGAGAGTGGTTTGAAGAACTCAAAACACGTTATCGAACGTGGACCGACGAGCTTTTTGATTCATTGACCGGCGCCTCGCGAATGGAGATCAAATTCGATCGAGAAGCGATGCGTGAACTGGTTGAACTGACGCCCCCAGGCATTGACGAGATTGCGGCGTTGGGCGCGATCAGCGATCTGCTCGACGAGAATCGATATCACTCAATCATTCTCGACACAGCTCCGACGGGCCATTTAATCCGGTTTTTGGAGTTACCGCAGGTCGCGCTCTCATGGATACGAACGTTCATGAAGCTGCTGTTAAAGTATCAGAACGTCGTGAAGGCGACGCAGGTCGCGGAAGAGTTGGTGGCGTTGTCGAAGAGTATTAAGGGAGTTCTCGCTTTGCTTACTGACGCGAAGCGTTGCGAGTTTGTCGGTGTGGCGATTCCGGAGCGGATGAGTTTGGAAGAAACGCAGGACCTCGCGAAGGCGCTCGACAAGCTCCAAGTGCCAATGGAGAAGCTTTTGATCAATGGGATGGTCCCCAAAAACAAATGTGATTTCTGTAAATCGAGGCGGAAGATGCAGGACGAGGTAGTTGTGAACTTTCGGAAGCGGTTTCGTTCGGTCCAATTGTTTACTGCCCCTCAACAACCGCACGAAATCACCGGCGCCAAGGATTTACTGAACCATTTTCAGAGTTGGCGAGGGTTGAGAGTGGAAGTTTCCCGCAAAGGCGCAAAGGCGCAAAAAGAACGGTCCAGCGAGGAGGCTTAATTTCCTTTGCGTCTTTGCGCCTTTGCGGAAAACTGTAATGAGTGTAAAACACTCTGGACAAACAGATGAACCTGGCCTTCTACGTCTACTGTATCGCCGAAAGTTCGGCAGCCGCCGAACTTGCGGCGGGTTCGCTGCCGTCGGCGATTGAAGAAGATTCGAAACTCGAATGGCTCTCGAGCGGCGAACTGGCGGCACTGATTAGCGAGGTGCCTTTAGCCAGTTATAGTGAAGAAAGCCTTGCTGAACACCTGTCCGATCCGAGTTGGACCGCGGTTCGCGCGATGCGTCATGAAACGATCGCGGAGCATGTTGCCAAACGAGCCGCGGTGGTGCCGCTCCGTTTTGGGACTATTTACCTCGAGCGCGCCAAAATCGAACGGATGTTGTCGGAAAAGAGAAGAGAGCTTCGCGAAATCCTTGAACGCCTGCGCGGGCGTGAAGAGTGGGGCGTGAACATTTTTTGCGATCAGTCCGTGTTGATGTCGAGCATCACTTCAGTCAGCCCGGTGTTGCGCGAATTATCGGAGCGTGCGGCCCAGGCCTCGCCCGGCCAGTCGTACCTGATGCAAAAGAAGATCGACGCGTTGAAGGTCGACGAAGCGCGTGCTGCTCTGAATCGAATTGTCGAACAAGTTGAACAGACACTCGGCGAGCAGAGCGTTGATGCAAAACGTCTGCGTGTGTTAAAGGTCGAAGCGACTGAGCATGGTGAACTTAAAGCGAAGTTTGCTTTTCTTGTGACGAAGTCGGAGTTTGACGCTTTTCGCGATGCCGCTGAACGGTTGGCACAGGAACATCAGAGCGCCGGTGTACGTCTTGAACTTACGGGACCCTGGCCCGCATATAATTTTACCCAAATTGAATAAATGAGTGAGCAATTGGAACAGTTAGATATTCTGGAGCAGTCTGATGTCTCGTTGCTCGAAACTCTCGATCACGTGCTCAACCGCGGCCTCGTGATCGCGGGCGAAATCACTATCTCCGTCGCCGACATCGACTTGATCTTTATCGGCTTGAACGTCCTCGTCAGTTCGGTCGAGACTGCCAACGAAGTCGTACGCAAACGTGAATGAAGTTATATGTCTACTGCCTCGCCGAGAAGCCAGCCGTGAAGCCCGCCGTGAAGTTCGCCGCGCTGGCAGCGCCAGTCGTGGGCATTTCAGGCGTGAACGTCGAGGTCATCGAGGTAGAAGGTCTTTCCTTGCTGGTGAGCCGATATGAAGGCGATTCAGCGCTGGTAACTCGTGAAAATGTCCTTACTCACGATAGTGTTGTTCGCAGCGTGCTCAATGAAACAACGCCGTTACCCTTTCGGTTCGGATCTGTGGTAACGGAACAACAGCTCGCCAGTTATATACGGACTCACCGAAAGAATTTGGAAATGAAACTAGGTCAGGTCCGCGGCTGTCTCGAGATGAGCGTAAAGATCATCTGGGACACGGATGAGACCGAATCAGGATCAAAGAGGGATGATCTAGGCCCAGGAGCGGCATTTCTCCTCCAAAAACAGCGCGAAATCATGGGCGGGGAACATCGCGCTGAGAAAGCAAAGCAAGTGTCCTCATGGCTCAGCGAACAGGTTGAGGGGCTGGTGAAGCAGGAAGAAGTTAGTCTTTGCCCGACAGAAAAGCTGATCGTGGCCGCAGCTCATCTGGTTAGCCGCCAGAAAGTTGCGGAATACCGCGAGAGCCTCGCCGAAGCCCGTAAAACACGGCCGGAACTCCACTTTTTGGTAAGCGGACCGTGGCCGCCGTATACTTTTTCCAACATAGAGCTTGAAGTCAAAACGCGGTTCGGAGTAAGCTGATGGAGCTTTCCCCCGAAAAATCCCCTACGGCTGAGCCGGAGATCGAAACCTCGCACGTTGATGAGTTTGTAGAGCAATTGAGTTGCGTCACAAACTCTTTACCGTCGCGAATTAATATCGACGCGCAAAGCGTCGAACAGGGTCTCGCGAAGCTGGTTCTTACTTTGATCGAGTTCATCCGTCGTCTGCTCGAAAAGCAGGCGGTCCGCCGCATGGAAGGCGGGGATCTCTCACCTGAACAAATCGAAGAACTCGGGTTGGCGCTTATGAAGTTAGAAGGGAAGCTTCAAGAACTAAAAGAACAATTTGGGTTAACGGATGAAGATCTCAATCTCGATCTCGGTCCTGTGGGACGTCTGATTTAACTGAAGTAAGTCTTTCCCCGGCATTGCATACGACGGTGGCGGCCACCTGAGCTTTTTGAGTTAAGCCGCCTCCTGAGAGTGGAGGACGAAAGTGTCCAGTGAGCGGTCTACCCTTATAACTGCCCGTCCCCCGGGCTTAGTTGATGTTCTCGATCGCATTCTTGACAAGGGGTTGGTCATAGCCGGCGACATCAAAGTGTCGCTCGCCAACGTAGAACTACTCACCTTGCAGATTCGACTACTCGTGTGTTCGATCGACAAGGCAGAGCAAATTGGCCTGAACTGGTGGCGCTACGACACGAACCTGACGACAAGGGCCGCGCGCGCCGAGGCCGAGAACGTCGAATTGCGGGAGCGACTCTCGCAGCTGGAGCTGGAGATCCGAAAGCTTGGAGCGAGCGGCACCGTAACCGAGGTCACGCGAACAGAGATCAAAAAGAATATTAAGAGCAAAGGGCGGCGTCGTTAACGCTGGGCTAATGCTGGCTTTCACAACTTTGGATAAAGGAACCTAAGCAAATGGCTGTCGAAAGAGCACCAGGCGGAACTAGTCTAATAGACGTCCTTGATCGCGTACTCGACAAGGGTATCGTCATCGACGCCTGGGTCCGTATCTCACTGGTGGGAATAGACCTGATCACCATCGAAGCTCGTGTGGTTGTTGCTTCAATTGACACTTACCTCAAGTACGCTGAAGCCGTAGGTCTGACGCCGGCCGTTTCCCGCCCGGCTTTGACCCCCGGAGCAGAAACTGTGGAAACTGAAACTCGTCGCCGAGTCACAGTTGAAGAGAAAAAATAACACACGGTGTAGTCCGTGTTTTGATGTGTGCGGCAAACACAAATTTTTAGAAAATGGGTGAAGTCCCCACAGAGTTAGCCTTTGCCACGGTCCCGCCGATCTCAGATAACGAACGGATCGGTTCCTACCTGCGCCAGTATGAAGTGTTCGTGGAGACCACGACGCAGATGCTGGCGACACCTCGGGTGAATGAACGACTCCTGCTCGCGCTGGAAGGCATTGCCAACATCTTCGGACACCGGCAGGCCGCCGTTGCCATCATCAATGAAAGAGATGCCGAGTTGCGCATCCGCGCGGCCGTCGGTTTTGACGCTGAGCAACCGGCACGAGCGGAGATGCCGCTGGATTCCAGCGCTGCGTGTGTACGCGTGATTCACGACGCCGTTCCGTTGTGGATCTCTATGAAGGAAGACGTCGCCTCACGAACTCTCTTCGACAAAATGCACTGGCAGAACGACATCCTCGCGTTGCCGTTGTTTGGAATCTCCGAGATCTCTCCGACTCGAACCCGCGATTCACGAAGCGGTTCGCGACTTCCCGGTCAATTCTGGACTTTCGAACCAGGCTCGCGACTCGGCGTTCTTTACGTCGGCGCCGATCGAGAAACAATCGACCCGCTTTCTCTTAATCTATTGAAACGCTTCGCCGATCGCGTAGGCATCATCACGTCGCTCGCGACTCACCAGGAGAAGCTCGTCACTACCGTTACGAAACTACAGCGGGAACGGCAGTGGATCGAGTCGATCATGAAGTCGGTCGCCGATCCGATAGTGCTCACCGATCTCGACAACGAAATCCTGCTGCAGAATCGACGCGCCGAGGAATTGTTCAGCGGATCGGCAAACGCCGGCGAAGGAAAACGCCGCGCGCTCAAGATGAACGACCTGCTGTTCTCGGCTTATCTGTCGAGCGCGACCGTTTCGTCTTCGAATTTAATCCAGCGAGACATCACGCTCGTCGACCCGATTGAAGGTTCGGACATCCACTTCGAAGTAATCTCGACACCCGCCGCAAACTCGCGTGGCGAACCGCTCGGTCTCGTCTCGATCTTTCGCGACGTGACCGATCTGCGCGAAGCGAACGAAGAGCTCGCGCGCAACTTCATCAAGTTGCAACACGCCGAATCCGATGCGCTCGTGAACGCGATCGTCTCGACCTGATCATCGAAAACGTGGGCCATCCGATCGTCGTCTGCGATTCGGCGGGCAACTACATTCTGTTCAACCGCCGCGCGGAGTTGTTGTTCGAAGAGAAGTCGTCGTTTCGTGCAGCCGCGGCTGGCGCCGTTCGGACCAACGCAGTGAAGCTCACGTCGTTCATCTCAGGCCTGGCGTCGGCATCGGAAACCGGCAGGCAGGCGGAGATCGAGTTGATCGATCCTGAGAGTGGCCGATTTTTGCCGATGGAGATCACGGCGCGCGAGGTTTTGGATCCAACGGGCCAGGTCACAGCGGTAGTTTCGATTCTTCACGACCTGACCGAGATTCGCGAGCTCGAGCGACGCCGCGTCGAACAACAGTTGTTTGAGTCAGAGAAACTCGCCGCGGTCGGCCGTCTCGCCGCGTCGATCGCTCACGAAGTCAACAATCCGCTGGAAGCTATCAAGAACGCGCTTTACCTGATGCAATCGGGATCCGAATGAGAACAAGAACTCCCGCTTCCTCGAGATCGCGCGAAAGGAAACCGAACGCGTTTCACACATCATTCGCCAGATGCTTGGTTTCGCGCGCCGTCCCGGCGAGGTCGATTGGGTTGACGTGAATCAATTGCTCGAAGAGACGCTCGTGCTGCTGGAAAAGAAATTGCGCCAGCAGCGCATCCGCGTGAACGGGATTTGATCGAGACGCTGCCGCAGATTCGCGCGCGCGCCGACCAATTGCGCCAGGTGTTTCTCAATCTGATTCATCAACGCGCAGCAGGCAATCAAGGCGGCGGTGAGATCAACATCTCACGTCGCGCTACGAACAGGCATTGCAGCCGTCGATCATCGTCCAAATCAGCGACAGCGGCGTCGGTATCGCGAAGACGATTTGCGCGCATCTTCGATCCGTTTTTCTCCACCGGCAAGAAAGGAACTGGCCTCGGCTTGTGGGTGACGCAGGACATCGTCAGACAACACGGCGGCCGCATCGAAGTGAGCAGCGAACTAGGCCGCGGCACTGTTTTCAGCATCGTACTGCAGGTTGATTCCCCGATTTTCGAAGCAAGAAACCGGAACGGTAACGACAAAATGAGCCACAGATTGGACCATACCGATAAGGACCTGGCAGTAGATGACGGAAACGGCATGCCGTCGCTTATACATGACGGACGATTGCTGGTGGTCGATGATGAAGAGAATCTGCGCATCACCACCGCTGCAATTCTCGAAAAGGAGGGTTACACGGTTGACACCGCGTCCAGCGGCGACGAAGCGATCGCCCTGCTCGGCAGAAACTGATTACGATCTCGTGCTCACCGACCTGCACATGGAAGGCGGCGAAGGACTGGCGGTACTCAACGAGATCCGCCGTCACGCACCGTTGACGATCTCCGTCGTCCTGACTGGGTTTGCTTCGGTCGAATCGGCCATCTCCGCGCTGCAGGAAGGCGCGTACGACTATCTCGTCAAGCCGTGTGACATCGAGAGCGATGAAACACACGATTCGCCGCGGCGTCGATCACCGTCGTCTCATGCTCGCCGAACAGAAGGCGCGCACTGATCTGGAGCAGCTCAATCTCGATCTCGAACAGAGAATCGTCGAACGCACGGCCGAGTTGACTCGCCTGAACGCCGAGCTCGCCGAAGCGAATCGCGCGAAAGACGTTTTTCTCGCGACGCTTTCCCACGAATTGCGCACGCCGCTTACGCCCGTCGTGGGCTGGATCAAACTATTGCGCAGCGGGAATCTCGACAAGAAGAGCGTGGCGCAGGCGCTGGACGCGATCGAACGAAACGCCTGGCTGCAGGCGCGACTGATCGACGATCTGCTCGACACTTCGCGCATTGCCACCGGCAAGTTGCAGTTCGAACCGCGGCCCATGGACTTGAACTTGGCCGTCAAAGCCGCGCTCGACACAGTGCTCGCGTCTGCCGCTTCGCGCAATATCGAACTGTCCGTCAATCTGTCGCCTTCAACGCTTGTCGTCATGGGTGAGCCGGTGCGACTCCAGCAGATCGCCTGGAACCTTGCTTTCAAATGCCATCAAGTTCACTGAACCCGGCGGGAAGGTGACTGTCTCGACACTGAGGTCGACGGCCGCAAGCGCGTCTCGTCGTGATCGGACACAGGAATCGGCATCGACCCGGATTTCCTGCCGCACGTCTTCGATCGTTTCCGGCAGGCAGACGGCTCGACGTCGCGTCGCCATGGCGGCTTGGGACTCGGCCTCGCGATCGCCGATGCGCTGGCAAAGATGCACGGCGGGCGGTTCGAGGCGCAGTCGGAAGGCGCACGGAAAAGGCTCAACTTTCATGTTCCGCATATGGCACTGGCAGCGGAACACGTAATCCCCGAGGAACCGGTCGAGCAAGAGTCATTCGTTGAAAGATCTTGGAGGTGTTGATTGTCGAAGACTCGGAAGACACGCTGACGCTGCTGAGCGCGATGTTCTCGCGTGAAGGTGCGAACGTGATCACCGCGACTTCCGCCGCCTACGCTTTGGAGCGGGCGAGCACAAACCAGCCCGACATCGTGATTTCCGACATCGGCATGCCGGACGTCGATGGTTACGAGCTGCTCGAACAACTCAAGCAGATTCCCCGGAATGAACAGCATTCCGGCGATTGCGATCTCCGGATACGCCAGTGACGAGGACCGGCGCAAAGCGCATCAGCGTCGGCTACCTCGCGCTCATCCCAAAACCGATCGACGTTGACGCCCTTTTCGAGTTCATTCACGACCTAAAACTCCCGAAAATGTCGCCGGCGAATAAGTAATCCACCGTCGTAAATGGCCGAAACGGACTCGAACTCTTTTTCATCAATAGTTGACAAAATCGAAATTGTAACTATAATGGTTACAAAATTGAGATGCCCGAGTTGTCCCGGATTGTTTTGAAATATGTCGACTAACAGCCGCTTCGCCGTAGCGGTGCATGTCTTGAGTTTGATGGCTTGGTCGGGCGAAGAACCCCTTAAATCCGAACAAGTTGCGGAAAGCGTGAACACCAATCCGGTAGTGATCCGCCGGATGTTGCTCGACCTGGCGCAGGCCGGGCTGGTGGTTTCGCAGACTGGTTCGATGGGCGGTTCCCGGCTGGCTACTGACCCGGCGAAAACAACGCTTTTGGACGTTTACCAGGCACTCGAGTGCGGCGGTGTTTTCTCATTGCACCGGCAGCCGCCCAGCCGCGATTGTCCGGTCGGCGTCAATATTGAAACAGTGCTGGGCGAAGTTTTACAGGAAGTTGATTCCGCCGTCGAGCAGGTGTTGAAAAACATCACCATCGACGACGTCGTACAACGATTAAAGCCTTGCGGAACTCTCACAAACAGACAGCCCACGCATGTAACAGCCGCAACGGCAACGGGAAAACGAATAGCAAAACTAACGGACGTAATGGCAACGGCCGAAAGCAATCTCCCAGGGCAGATAGTGCAAGTGCGAACGGAGAGGGTCGCAAAAATACTTCGAACTGCCTAAAGCGAGAAAGGAATAGCTAATTTGTCCAGGCTGGAAAAAGATCAAACCGGTATCGAGCTCATGAACTCGGTTAAAGGCGATTTCGCCAACCTCAGTGAGGAGCTAACCGACGATGCCGTGTCGATAGAAGATATCGACGAAGTACTACAAACGCTGGAACGAGCCACCAGCAGTGAAACAGAGATCGAGGAACCCTTGATTGAAGAGTCTTCGTCTGCCGTGGAGTCAGATGAAGCAATGAGTGAAGAGGTCGAGTTGGATCTCTCGGCCGGCGAGATGGACAAGACTTCCGATCCCATTCGCGTTTACATGCGCGAAATGGGCGTCGTGCCTTTGCTGACGCGCGAACAGGAAGTGTCTATCGCCAAGCGAATCGAACGTGGTCAGAAACGAGCCGAGAAAGCGATCGCGCGTTCGCCGATCGCCGTCGTCGAACTCTTCCGAATCGGCGATGAGCTCGCCGCAGGAGCAGCTCAACATTCGCGACGTCGTCGCGTTCTCGGATCAGATGGAGACCGAGGAACACGAGGATCGCAGCGAAGAGTATTTGCAGTGGACGATCGAGGGGCTAAACAACATCAAGCAGCTCTACAAACGCGGGTTGAAAGAGTTTGAGAAGTTTGCCGACGAGCAGAAAGATCTCGCGCGGCAAGCGCTCGAAGAAGTTGCTGCGTTACCGTCGCAAACTCGCCCGCACGCGGCTGGAGATCGCGCAGGAAATCCGTGGTCTGCACATGAAGGAAGCCGCCCGCCAGCGGCTGATCGCCGCCATCGGCGTCGTGCACAGGGAAGTCCGCACACTCGAACGCGAAATCGACGCGTAAACGAGAAACTCAAGCGCAAGGGACTGAAGCCCGACAAGCAAAAGGAATATCGCAAGCAGGTCGCGACCGCGAAGAAGCGTCTCAAAGAGATCGAAGTCGAGCATCACCTGTCGCCGCTGGAGATCAAGCGTTCGCACCAGATGATCGCCATCAGCGAAGCACAGACGGCCCAGGCGAAGCACGAGTTGACCGAAGCGAACCTGCGTCTGGTGGTTTCGATCGCGAAGAAATATCAGAACCGTGGTTTGCAGTTTCTGGACCTGATTCAGGAAGGCAATCTCGGTTTGATGAAGGGCGTCGACAAGTTTGACTGGCGCCGTGGTTACAAGTTCTCCACGTACGCAACGTGGTGGATTCGCCAGGCAATCACCCGCGCCATCGCCGACCAGGCGCGCACGATCCGCATTCCGGTACACATGATCGAAGTGATCAATAAACTCAAGAACACTTCGCGTGAACTGGTGCGCGAACTCGGACGCGAACCAACGACCGAGGAGATCGCCAAGAAGATGGACACCTCGGTTGACAAGGTGCGCAAAGCGCGCAAGTTGATGCAGGATCCGATCTCGCTCGAAACACCAATCGGCGAGAACGGCGATTCGCAGCTCGGCGACTTGATCGAAGACAAGTCGAGCGAGAGCCCGGCCGCGCGCGTGATCACTTCAAACTTGCGCGAGATCGCCGGCGACGTGCTGCAAACTTTGAGTCCGCGTGAAGAGCGAGTCATTCGTTTGCGGTTTGGTTTGGATAACGGCGGTCACGAACGAACGCTCGAAGAGGTCGGTCAGAATTTCAACGTAACCCGCGAACGCATTCGCCAGATCGAGGCCAAAGCGCTGCGCAAACTCCGCCACCCATCGCGTGCGCGGCTACTGAAGAACTTCCTCGAAGGCGAGGGCAATAATTTCGAGGGTTAACGATTTGAAAGATCAAAGCAGATTAGGAGCGAACGAAGATGAGTGAAATTGTAAAAGAAGTAAGCGATAGCTCGTTTGAGAAAGACGTATTGGGATCCGGCAAGCCCGTGCTGGTGGATTTTTGGGCGGAATGGTGTGCCCCCTGCCGGATGCTGGCGCCGACGGTTGCGGCCGTTGCCGAGCAATATGGCGATACCGCGAGCGTCGTGAAGTTGAACGTCGACGACAATCCTTCGACCGCGCAGCGTTATGGCATCAAGGGCATTCCCACGTTGATTCTGTTCCGCGAAGGTAAGGAAGTTGAGCGCGTGGTCGGCGCGACGAGCAAAGAGTCGATCACGCGCATGATCGAGAAGTACGTCAACTGCCGCAGCGTAACAGCGGCTAACCGCTGGATGATTACGAATTTGAAAGGCCGGACGAGTGGAGTTCACACGTCCGGCCTTTTTGTTTTTGTGAAAATCCGTGGGACAATGCGGCCACGTATGGAACACACGAAACCTCAGCGACTGATTGTCGGTATTACTGGCGCCACTGGTACTATCTTCGGCGTGCGTCTCTTACAGATGCTGCACGGCTCGGGCGTCGAGACTCATCTCGTCGTCAGCAAGTGGGCGGCGCGCACGCTCACGCATGAGACCCAATACGCACTCAAAGACGTACAAAGCCTGGCCACGCACAATTACGGCGAGCGGCGATCAGGGCGCGGCGATCTCCAGCGGCTCTTTTGTTACTCTCGGCATGGTGATCGCGCCCTGCAGCATGCGCACCGTCGCGGCAATCGCGCACGGTCTCGGCGACAACCTGATTCATCGCGCGGCCGACGTCGTGCTGAAAGAGCGACGCAAACTGGTTCTCGTCGTACGCGAGTCGCCGTTCAGCGAAATACATCTCGAAAACATGTTGAAGCTGGCGCGGATGGGCGTCGTGATTCTGCCGCCCGTGCCCGCGTTTTATAACCACCCTCAGAACCTCGACGACATGATCAATCACATCACGATGCGCGTGATCGATCAGTTTGACATTCACCTCGACGTAATGAATCGTTGGGACGGCGTGTTGCGCACGCAAATGGAAAAGGAGTAGAGCGAAGTCATGGGAGAGCTGGTCGAGTTCAAAGCAACGGTACGAACGGGCAACGGATATCTCGCGATTCCAAAGCCGGGCAGTGGTCCAGGCGTGATCGTGATCCAGGAGTGGTGGGGACTCGTCGATCACATCAAAGACGTTTGCGAACGCTTTGCCGCAGCAGGTTTCGTCGCGCTCGCTCCCGATCTCTATCACGGCAAAACAACGAAGTCGCCTGACGAAGCAGGCAAGATGATGATGGCGCTGCGCATCGACGAAGCTGAGAAAGAACTCGGCGGCGCCGTCAAGTATCTGTTGAACCACGAGGCGTGACGAGCGAGAAGATCGGCGTCGTCGGTTTCTGCATGGGCGGTGCGTTGTCGCTTTACACCGCGACGAAGAATCGCGAACATCGGCGCTTGCGTCGTTTTTTATGGCATTCATCCGAACGTGAAACCCGATCTTCCGAATCTGCACGCGCCGGTGCTTGGGTCTCTACGCTGAGAGCGACGGTTTCGTCACGCCCGATTCAGTGCGACGAGTTGGAGCAGCAAGTTGAAAGCGCTGGGCAAGCAGATCGAGGTAGTCATTTATCCAGGGGCGGACCACGCTTTCTTCAACGACACGCGTCCCGAGGTTTATAACGCTGAAGCCGCTGCCGACGCGTGGCAGCGCACTATTGATTTCCTGCATACGATCGGTGAAGAGTTGGTAAAACACGTGATCTGCCTGATCCGTGCGTTCTAAGCGGCTCAATACACAACTAAAAAGGAAACCCCTTTATGACTATGTCTACGTGCGCCCGTGTATTGTTCTCGTTCATTGTTAGTTGTTTGTCTGGTTACGTTGCGGCACAACAGCCGCCGCCGCAGCCATCGCCGTCCGGTTGCCGCGTCGCCGCAGTCCGAGTGCGACAGCCGACACCCGACGCTTCGCCAACACCGCGCGATCCGATGTCGACGCCGACGTTCAACGGTCTGCGCCTGCGCTCGATTGGCCCAGCATTCACTTCCGGACGCATCATCGGCTTCGCGGTCGATCCGAACAATCCCGCGCGTTATTTCGTCGCGCGTCGCATCCGGCGGCGTGTGGAAGACAATCAACGCCGGCATAACCTGGACGCCCGATCTTCGATAACGAAGCCTCCTACTCGATCGGCGCTATCGCAGCTCGATCCGAAGAATCCTCTAGTCGTCTGGGTCGGCACCGGCGAGAACAACAGCCAGCGCAGCGTCTCGTACGGCAACGGCCTTTACAAATCGGAAGACGGCGGCCGCACCTGGCGCAACGTCGGTCTCAGAACTTCCGAACACATCGGACGCATCGCGATCGATCCGAAAGACTCGAACATCGTTTACGTCGCTTCGCAGGGACCACTGTGGGGGCCGGGCGGCGAACGCGGTCTTTTCAAAACCACCGACGGCGGCAAAACCTGGAAGAACATCCTCAACATCAGCGAGCACACCGGCGTCACCGACGTCGTGATCGATCAGAACGATCCGAACACGATCTACTGCGCTGTCGTATCAACGCCGCCGCCACATGTGGACGCTGATCAACGGTGGTCCGGAAAGCGCGATCTACAAATCAACTGACGCGGGCGCGACGTGGAACAAATTGCGCGCCGGATTGCCGACCGTCGAACTCGGCCGCATCGGACTGGCGATTTCTCCGGTCGATTCGAACGTGATCTACGCGACCGTCGAAGCCGCGGATCGCCGCGGCGGCATCTTTCGCTCGAGCGATCGCGGCAGCAGTTGGGAACGCCGCAACGAGTTTGATTCGACCGCGATGTACTACTCGCGCATCGTCGCCGATCCGAAAGAGGTCGATCGCATCTACGTGATGAACGTGTTTTCTGATGGTCTCCGACGACGGCGGCCGCACAATGCGCCGGCTCGGCGAACGAAACAAGCACGTCGACAATCACGACATCTGGATCAATCCGAACAACACCGATCATTATCTCGTCGGCGGCGACGGCGGCATTTACGAGAGTTTCGATCGCGGCGCGAACTGGGAGTTCAAGGCAAACCTGCCGGTTACCGCAGTTCTACGACATCACCACTGACAACGCGAAGCCGTTCTACAACGTTTACGGCGGCACGCAGGACAACTTCAGTTTCGGTGGTCCATCGCGCACGCGCAGCGCTTCCGGAATCACGAACGCCGATTGGTTTGTCACCAACGGCGGCGACGGTTTTCGTTCGCAGGTCGATCCGGAAGATCCGAACATCATCTACGCGACGTCGCAGAACGGCGTGATCGTTCGTTTCGACAAACGCACTGGGGAACGCATCGGCATTCAACCGCAAGCCAGGCCGCAGCGAAGATCCGATGCGTTGGAACTGGGACTCGCCGTTCATCATCAGTCCACACTCGCGCACGCGCCTCTACTTTGCCGCCGACAAGCTCTTCCGCAGCGACGATCGCGGCGACAGTTGGACTGTTAATCAGCGGCCAGCTCTCGCGCAATCTCGATCGCGACAAGTTGCCGGTGATGGGCAAAGTCTGGGGCATCGATGCCGTCGCCAAGAACGCCTCAACGGCATTCTTCGGCAATGCGTCCGGCGCTTGCCGAGTCGCCGAAGAAAGAAGGGCTGATCTACGTCGGCACTGACGACGGGCTGGTCCAGGTCACGGAAGACGGCGGCAAAAACTGGCGCAAGATCGAGAAGTTTCCCGGCGTCGGCTGACATGGCGTACGTCAGCCGCATCATCGCTTCGAATCACGATGCAAACACCGCTTTCGTCAGTTTCAACAATCATCAGAACAACGACTTCAAGCCATATCTCTTGAAGACGACCGACGCCGGCCGAACGTGGACTTCGTTGAGCGCGAACCTGCCGAAGAATGGACCGGTTTGGGCGATCGCGGAAGATCACGTCAATCCGAATCTGCTTATTTGCCGGCACTGAATTTGGTGTTTGTTCTCGATCGACGGCGGCGCAGAAATGGGTTCAACTGAAAGGCGGAATGCCGACGATTGCCGTTCGCGATCTCAACATTCAGAAACGCGAGAACGATCTGGTCGTCGGTACGTTCGGACGCGGCATTTACATCCTCGACGACTACACGCCGTTGCGTTTGCTCAAACCGGAAATGCTGCGGCAGGAAGCGGCTGTGTTTCCGATGAAGGATGCGTTGATGTACATCCAGTCGCAGCCACTCGGCGGCCGCGGCAAGAGTTTTCAGGGCGAGGCGTTACTACACTGCGGATAACCCGCCGTTCGGCGCCAGTGGTCACGTGGTATTTAAAAGACGCGATCAGGACGCGCAAGGAGAGACGCCAGGAGGCGGAGCGCGAAGCGGACCGCCGCGGCGGGCCCGTCGGTTGGCCCACGCGCGAACAATTGCGCGCGGAGGAAGAAGAAGAAGCGGCGGCGATCGTGGTCACGATTACCGACTCCGGCGATCGCGTCATCCGCCGGTTGACTGGTCCGGTCGAGCGCGGGCATGCAGCGGCTCACTTGGGATCTGCGTTATCCGGCCGCGAACCTTTCCGCGCCGCCGCCACCCGACGCGGATCCTGATTTCGAACCGCCGTCAGGTCCACTCGTCATGCCGGGAACTTATAAAGCGACAGTGTCGAAGCGAGTTGACGGCGTGATGACGCAGTTGGGCCAGCCGCAGGAGTTTCAGATGGTGGTTGAAGGACAGGAAAGCATGTCCGTTACGGATCGCACTGCCCTGGTTGAGTTTCAACAGAAAGCCGTGCGTTTGCAGCGCGCGGTCAGCGGCGCAACGCAGGCCGCGAACGCGTTGCGGCCGCGGCTGACAGCGATCAAACGCGCGATTTCGGAGACGCCGTCGTTGCCGCATCGTCTCTATGAAGACGCGATGGCGGTCGAGAAACGAAACAACGAGTCTCATTCGCGCGCTTTCGGGCGATTCGGAGGCCCGGCGACGCAACATGAACACGCCGCCGTCGATCAGCGATCGCGTCGGTTACGTCGGTGGGCGCGCAACGCATGTCTACTGCGCGTCCGACGCAGACGCAGCAGAATCAATACGACGGTCGCAGCGCAGGACTTCGAAACAGTGTTGGCCCAATTGCGCCAATTGATCGAAGTGGATGTGGCGCGATTGGAGAAACAGTTGGAGGCGGCGGGCGCGCCCTGGACACCTGGCCGCATTCCCGAGTGGCGCGACCAGTAAGGAGCCAATATGAAACGTTTCCTGTTGCTGTTATCCCTGTTCTTGTTGTGTGTCTCAACGCAGGCACAAACGATCTCCGACAAGGTGAAAGGCATGGAGAAGTTTTCCGGCTTCTTCACTTTTTACTGGGACGCGAAAGCCGGAAAGATCTGGCTGGAGATCGACAAGTGGAACACTGAGTTTCTCTACGTCGAATCTTTGCCGGCCGGCATTGGCTCAAACGACATCGGGCTCGATCGTGGTCAACTCGGCGACAGTTCGATTGTGCGTTTCGATCGCAGTGGCCCACGCGTGCTGCTCGTCGCGCCGAATTATCGCCTTTCGCGCCACCAGCAACAACGCCGACGAACGGCTCGCGGTAAAAGACGCGTTTGCGGAGTCAACATTCTGGGGGTTCGAAGTCGCGGCTGAGGAAGGTGGACGCGTGCTCGTTGACGCGACCAATTTCTATCTGCGCGACGTTCATCAGGTCACCAACACTCTCCAGCGCGGACAGCAAGGCACATATCGACTCGAGCCGAGTCGCAGCGCGTTCTATCTTCCGAACACAAAAAACTTTCCGCAAAACACGGAGGTCGAAACCACGCTGACGTTTACCGGCGAACCCGCGGGACGGTTCGTCCGGCAAGTCGTGCCCGTTCCTGAAGCGATCACCGTTCGCGAGCGGCACTCTTTCGTGCAATTGCCGCCCGCCGGTTACAAGCCGCGCGTGCTCGATCCGCGTGCCGGTTATTTCGGAATCGACTACATGGACTTCGCGACGCCGATCGAAGAGCCAATCACGAAACGCTTCATCGCCCGTCATCGCTTGCAGAAGAAGGATCCAACGGCGCGCGTGAGCGAAGCGGTTGATCCGATCGTTTATTACGTCGATCGCGGCGCGCCGGAGCCGGTGCGTTCCGCGTTGCTCGACGGCGCGCGTTGGTGGAACCAGGCGTTTGAAGCGATCGGTTACAAAGATGCGTTTCGCGTCGAAGTGATGCCGGAACAAGTCGATCCGATGGACGTGCGTTACAACGTCATTCAATGGGTCCATCGCTCGACGCGTGGTTGGTCTTACGGCAATTCGCTGACCGATCCACGCACGGGCGAGATCATTCAGGGCCGCGTTTCACTCGGCTCGTTTCGCGATCGCCAGGATTTTTTGATCGCCGAAGGATTGATCGCGCCGTACAACAACACGAACACAGCTTCGCCGAAATTGCTCGAGATGGTGCTGGCGCGTTTGCGTCAACTGTCCGCGCACGAGGTGGGCCACACGTTGGGACTGCAACACAATTACGCCGCGAGTCCCCGTCAATCGAGCGTCGGTGATGGATTATCCCGCGCCGTCGTGCAAAGCTTGGCGCTGATGGTCTGCCCGATCTTTCCGAAGCTTATCGACAGGGATTGGCGAATGGGACAAGGTCGCGATCGCCTACGGTTATCAGGATTTCCTCCGGGTACGGACGAAGCACGAGCACTCGACACGACGCTGAGCGCCGCGTTCGCGCGCGGGATTGATGTATTTGACCGATCAGGATGCGCGTCCGCCGGGAAGCTCCAGTTCGGTGGCCCATCTTTGGGACAACGGCACAAACGCCATCGACGAACTCGGCAACGTCATGAAGGTGCGCGCTGCTGCGTTGCGGCGATTTGGCGAGAACAACATTCGCGAAGGCGCGCCCCTCGCGACGATCGAAGAGGTGCTGGTGCCGATCTACATGTATCACCGTTACCAGGTCGAAGCGGCGGCGAAAGTGATCGGCGGGCAGGATTACACGTTTAGTTTGAAAGGCAAAGGCGATCGGAATCCGCAGATCGTTCCGCCGGAAGAACAGCGACGCGCGCTTGCGGCAGTGCTCGACACGATCAAACCGGAAGCGTTGTCGGTGCCGGAGCCGTTGTTGCGTTTGATTCCGCCGCGACCATCCGGTTATCCGCGCAATGCGCGAAGTGTTTCGCACTCGCACTCAGCCGGTGTTCGACGCACTCGCGCCGGCGGAAGCCGTTACCGATCACGTCAGCGAGTTTCTGTTGAACCAGGAACGGGCCGCGCGCCTGGTCCAATTTCACGCGCGCGACGCGCGCAATCCCGGTCTCGCGGAAGTGATCGGAAAGGTTCTGGCCGCAACGTGGAAAGCGCCGGCCGCGACTGGTTACTCCGGCGAGATCCAACACACCGTGAACATCCGTCATGCTCACGGATCTGATGTCGTTGGCCGCAAACGAACGCGCGTCAAACCAGGTGCGTGCGATCGCTTCGTGGGAGATCGAGCAGTTAAAGAAGTGGGTGGAACGCAACGCCGTTTGGCAGCCGACGAAAATCGTCGCGCGTTTCTTTATTACAGTCTCGAACAGATCAAACGTTTCCAGGACGATCCGAAGAAAATGAATTTAACGCAGCCTCAAGCGCCACCCGATGGACAGCCGATTGGAATGTTCATGGGGTCGGACGATTGTGGATGTGTGTATCTCCCATGTTTGCGGTAGCTTGAACAAGGAGTGGTTGCCAACGGCTTCGCCGCCCGATGTGCGGCGAGGCTGTGCCTTGCCGTGCGCGCTTTACTTCCGATGGGGCTTTGCCCCTCGTTCGGCCTTTGGCCTGGAACCGTTAGGGCGAGCCCGAACCAGGGGCGAAGCCCATTATTTCGAGTGCATGCTTACGGCGAGGCATAGCCTCCGCCGCACATCAGGCGGCGAAGCCGCAACGGTCAACTCAAGATAAGTTTTGGCAGCAAAGCCATTTGCGGTAGCATTGGTGTTTTATGCAAGGACCCGAACAATACCTCGGCGAAATTCTTGACGACAAATACCGCCTCGAAAGACTCCTCGGACACGGCGGTATGGGCGCCGTCTATCTTGCCACTCACCTCGGCACCGAACGATACGTCGCATTCAAACTGATCTCGCCGCAGTTCATGCGCAATCGCGAGTTTGTCGAGCGTTTCAGGCGCGAGGCGCGCGCCGCCGGCAGGTTGCGCCACCCGAACGTAGTCGACGTTACCGACTTCGGTTTCGCCGAGGTGAAACAAGGCAATGTGGCGTATCTCGTGATGGAGTATCTCGACGGTTGCACGCTCGGCGACGTACTTGCGGAAGAGAAGCGTTTGCCGCTCGAGTGGGTCGCGGATATTCTCGAACAGGTGTGCTCGGCAGTTCATGAGGCGCACGAGCAAGGAATTATTCACCGCGATCTGAAACCCGATAACATCTGGCTCGAACCCAATCGACTCGGCGGTTATCGCGTCAAAGTTCTCGACTTCGGTATCGCGAAAGTCGGTGCCGCCGCCACGCCGCCAGTTGACGAAGACTCGACGGCAACCATCATAGATAACGTTTCCGCCGAGCGCGCAGCTTCAGCCACGACCAATCTTCCGGCAGCGCATCTCGAAACAGACACGTTGTTGCGACCCGCGGCTGCCGACGCGGTCGGCACTCTGTTACAGAACGAAAAACTCACGCAGCCTTTTGCTCCCGGTGATCATCCGGACGCTGAAGACGAGGCACGTTGCTGTTCGATCCGAGCACGCATTCAGCCGGTCGACAAACCGAGCACATCGGGACTTCCGCTCAGGGACCAGCATTGACGCGCGTCGGCGCGATCATGGGAACGCCGCTCTACATGTCGCCCGAACAGTGCGGCGGCGGATACGTTGACACGAGATCGGACATTTACAGTCTCGGGGTCATTGCTTACCAAATGCTCGCCGGGGAACCGCCGTTTGCGGGTAACACGTCGACAGTGATGCGCGCGCATCGCGAGCAGGTGCCGCCTGATTTGCGGGAACGATCGGAGAAGAAAATTCCGAAGCGCGTAGCGGGCGTTGTGATGTCGGCGTTGTCGAAGAATCCTGCGGAGCGTCCGGCAACTGCATTTGCGTTTGCGGGTGCGTTGCGCGGGCAAAGTGAGGGTATTGGCGCCCTCTATCGTCGCGCGTTTTCGTTGTACAGCGAATACTTTCCGAAGTTTGTCAAGCTAAGTATTCTCGCGCACATCCCGGTGATTGTCACGACGTTTTTGATGATCGGGTTGTTTGTTGCCACTGAAGTAATGCCGCGCGGAGAGTTTGACGCAAAAAATCGTGATGGTCTGCGTGTCAGTGCTGGTCGGCCTTTTGCAGTTTGTTGCGTTACATGTTGCGGGTGCGGTGATCTCGGGAGTGACCGCGGTCATTATCACGCAACTCAGTGCCGCGCCGTTGCGACCCGTGCAGCTTCGCGTTGCATTTCGTGTGTTGAGCGAAAGGTGGCGTCCGTTTTTGAAGACGGTGCTGCTGGTCACATGGCGCATATTGCTGGGGCTTGTTTTATTGATCATCCCCGGCATCATCATGATGGTCCGTTACTCGTTTTATGCGCCGGTGGTGCTGATCGAAGGACTGGAGAAGAAAGCTGCGATGCAACGTGCGCGCGAGTTGGCGTCGCGTTCATGGCGCACGATCATCATCGTCACGATACTTCAGCTTCTTATCCCGAGCATAATTAATGGGTTTTTGAGTGCGTTTGTGGGCGCCAGTTTCGGTTCGAAGAGCGGGAGTCTTCCGCGGCAAATCGTTAGCCAACTCATCAGCCTCAACCAGATCTTCGTAGTGCCGTTGATGTCGATCGTGCCGGCGTTGCTGTATACATAAAGATGCGCCAGTTGGGTGGCGAACAGCTGAAAGTGCGCTGGCGCAGATTGACGAAGGAATGTCGAGCGCAGCGAGTGGCAACAGCGCATGCGCACGCGCCTGAGTCTGGCCACACCGACGAGTCAGAAGACCACCACTGGCGGTTAGCTAGTCTTGCCGATGAGTGCAGTGTCTGAAGAAGTATCTGCAGAAGCGGGTCGCTTGCGGCGGCGCGGCGTTTCGAACATCGTTCGATGCACGAATTGCCGTCACGTCCAATTTCTCGTACACAGGCTTAACTCTACCGTAAACGCGGTTTCGAAAGTGGGATTCGACGAGTCCCGCAAGCGAAACGATCTTGCTGCTTTTTTCGAACTCGATCCGAATTTACGGCTAAAATCCCAATAAACCGCCGATTTAACTATTTTCACCCGCTGGCACGGGCTTTGAATTGTGCCAACGCGGAGAACTGTATAGTTGCGTGTGAATTTGTAGCTAGCTGGCTCCGTAATCAGCTTCGCGCGCAATCGCCGCTCTCTCAACTGGCTTTACAGCTCTCCACAAATTTTGAAGAAGTACTGAGTTCCATGGACATAAAGCGACCCCCTAAATCGAAGATAAAGAAGCGGATTCGGACGGCGATCCTGATCGTGGTCGGTGTCGCGGCCGTCGGCGGCATAACCTATGGTCTCGCGAAACTAAAACCCGCCGCGCCAACGATCGACCAGTCCACCGCCGTGATCGAAACCGTCAAACGCGGTGAGATGGTGCGCGATGTCCGTGGCAACGGGACCCTCGTGCCGGAAGTAACCCGCTGGGTTCCGGCACCTGCCGAGGGACGAGTGGAAAAGATAAATCTCCAGGCCGGCGTCGAAGTCGATGCCTCGACAGTACTCGTCGAACTCTCGAACCCGCAAATGCAGCAACAGGCGATCGACGCCGAGTTTCAGGTGAAAGCAGCCGAAGCTGACGAAGAGAACCTGCGCGTGCGTCTCGAAAGCGACACGATGACGCAGAAGGCCACGATCGCGACGATCAACTCGCAGTACAGCCAGGCAAAACTGCAACTCGACGCCGACGAAGTCCTTTATACGCAGAAATTGGTCGCTGAACTCCGGATCAAGATCTCGCGCGTCGCCGTGCAGGATCTCGCCAACCGGTTGAAGGTTGAACAGGAACGACTCGCGGTAACGGCCAGATCAACACGCGCTCAGCTCAACGCCGCGTCTTCGCGACTGCAACAGTTGCGCGCGATGGCGCAACTGCGCCGGACGGAAGTCGAGAATTTGAAAGTGCGCGCCGGAACAGCCGGCGTGCTGCAAGAGGTTCGGTGTCCAGGTCGGACAACAGGTTGAACCCGGATTCAACATCGCGCGCGTCGCCGATCCGGCATCGTTGAAAGCTGTGTTGAGAGTTGCGGAGACGCAGATCACAGACGTGCGCATTGGTCAGCCGGTGCTGGTCGATACGCGCAACGGCATGATTCAGGGAAGAGTTTCGCGCATCGATCCGGCCGCTCGCGAAGGCACGTTCGAGGTCGACGCCTCGTTGATCGGACCGTTGCCGGCGAGCGCGCGTCCCGATTTGAGCGTTGACGGCACGATCGAACTCGAGCGATTAAAAGACGTGTTGAAGGTCGGCCGGCCGGCGTTTGGCCAGGCGAATCAGACGATCGGGATGTTTGTGCTGACGCCTGACGGCAGTGAAGCGCAGCATCGCACGGTGAGACTCGGCGCGAACTCGGTCAGCACGATCGAGATACTCGAAGGGCTGAAGGAAGGAGATCAGGTAATCATCTCCGACACTTCGGCATTGGACAGTTATAACCGGATCCGCATCCGGTAAGTGCCAGATGCCATAAGGTTTCAGACCCGTTTGTCATGGAAATCGGGTTTGCGGTGTTCACTTTTTAAGATCGTAGTACACAAACAATCAAGGAGTGACTGATGAGTTCATCCGAGCCCCTAATCCACCTCGCTGACGTCAAGAAAGTCTTCGACACAGACGAAGTGGAGACCCACGCGCTCTCCGGTATTCACCTCGACATCAAACAAGGTGAGTACGTTTCCATTGCCGGTCCTTCGGGCTGCGGCAAGTCTACCCTTCTGTCGATTCTCGGCCTGCTCGATACGCCGACTGACGGTGAGTATGTCCTCAACGATCATCCCGGTCGAAAACTTTCGCTGTCCGAGCGCGCGCGCATCCGTAATCGCGAAGTCGGTTTCATTTTTCAGAGCTTCAACCTGATCGGCGATCTCACCGTTTACGAAAACGTCGAACTGCCGCTGACTTATCGCGGCATGAGCTCGGCCGAACGAAAGAAACGTACCACTGAAGCGCTCGAACGCGTCGGCATGGCCCATCGCGCGAAACACTTGCCGAGCCAGCTCTCCGGCGGTCAACAGCAACGCGTCGCGGTCGCCCGCGCAGTCGGCGGACAGCCGAGCATCCTGCTCGCAGACGAGCCGACTGGAAACCTCGACTCAACCAACGGCGAAGCCGTGATGGAACTGATGCGCGAACTGCATCGCGGCGGCGCCACGATCTGCATGGTGACGCACGATCCGCGTTACGCGCAGCACGCCGATCGCATCGTCCACTTGTTCGACGGCCAGATCGTCGAAGAAGAGGCCGGCGCCGATCGACGCGAGATTCGGGAGGCCAAGCGCGAGTTGAAAGAAAGCGGATTCGGAGCCATTTCATGATCAGTCTGCGGGGAGTCGAAAAAGCTTTCCCCCACGGTCCGACGAAGACTTACGTGCTTCGCCGGATCAATCTCGACATCAAGCCGGGTGAGTTTGTTTCGATCATGGGCCCGTCCGGGGCCGGGAAGTCGACACTGCTCCACATCCTGGGAATGCACGACCAATCGTGGACCGGCGAGTATTACTTCGACGACGTGCCGGTCCAACAGCTCGAGCGAAAGAAACGCGCGGCGCTGCGCAATCGAAACATCGGGTTCGTTTTTCAGAGTTATCACCTGCTGGACGATCAAACGGTTTTCGAAAACCTCGAGCTGCCGCTGTCTTATCGCGACGTCAGCAAGAAAGATCGGCAGTCGATCGTTTGCGACACGCTCGATCGTTTTCAGATGGTGGGAAAGAAGGATCTTTTCCCGACGCAGTTGTCAGGCGGTCAACAACAGCTCGTCGGCATCGCGCGCGCAGTGGTTGCGAGTCCGCGAATCATCCTGGCTGACGAGCCGACCGGAAATCTGCATTCGGCCCAGGGCAAAGAGATCATGGACATGTTCAAGCGCCTGAATGACGAAGGCACGACGATCATTCAGGTGACGCACTCCGAAATAAACGCCGCTTATGGCAACCGGATCGTGCAGCTCGAAGATGGCTGGATCGTTAATGGCCAGTAACATTCTGAACCTGTAGATTGCTCAAACCCTGCAATCCTGGAACCAGTCAGGGCGATCGATCTGCTCGATCGTTGACGTCACTCGTGTGCTTAGTTGGTGTCCGCGTCGCTCCGCGCCTCTGCTTGCCATGCTTCTGACGCAGAGAGCACTGCGTGCGGAGACCGCAAGGGAGAAACTATGGACGCCTTCCTGAACGACATCCGTTACGCCATCCGCAACCTCATCAAGCGCCCGGCTTTCACTCTCGTCGCCGCGATCACGCTCAGCCCTCGGCATCGGCGCCAACACCGCGATCTTCAGCTCCGTTTACGCCCTCCTGCTCAAGCCGCTGCCGTTTCCCGAACTCGATCGCGTCGTCGCCGTTTGGGACACATACCCAGCAACGGTCGTGTCCACGAACGAAGTGGCGATGGCCAACTACCTCGACTGGCGAGCGCAGAACCAATCGTTCGAACAGCTCGCGCTTTATAGCTGGTGGAGCGCAAACCTGACGGGCGTCGATCCTCCCGAACGCATTCAGGGGATGGTGGTCACCGCGAATTTTTTCGACTGCGCTCGGCGTCAAGCCCATCATGGGCCGGAGCTTCACGGAAGAGGAGAACCAACCCGGCAAAGACGGAGTCGCCATCCTCACCCACAGTCTGTGGCAACGACGCTTCGGCGGCGATCCAAACATCCTCGGCAAGACGATCACGCTCAACGGCATCGCGCGCACCGTCGTCGGCGTGATGCCGGAAAAATTCGACTACCCAAAGGGCGCCGAGGTTTATAGCTCCGATCGCGATCACGCCCGAGATCGGCGGGCAATCGCCAGTATCACTCGCTACTACGTGGTCGGAGGCTTGAAACCCGGCGTGTCGGTCCAGAGCGCGCAGGCGGAAATCGACAACATAACGGCGCGACTCGAGCAACAGTATCCCGAAACCAACACCGGTGCGCGGGCGACAGTCTTTCCGATCGTTGCCGACACGGTGCGCAAGTACGACACCGCGATATGGATGGGGATGGCGGCCGTCGGTTTCGTTTTGCTGATTGCGTGCGCGAACGTCGCAAACCTGATGCTCGCGCGCGCGAGTGGACGGCAAAAAGAGATCGCGTTGCGCGCCGCTTTGGGCGCGAGCCGCTGGCGCATCATTCGCCAACTGCTAACCGAGAGTTCGATCGTCGCGTTGATTGGCGGCGCGCTCGGAATTCTGGTCGCGGTCTGGGGCATCGATGCGTTGCGCATGCGAATCCCGGTGACGCAGCGAAGTTTGCGCCCGGTTGGCACCAACTCGGAATCAACGTCACCGTGCTGATCTTTACGATTGCGCTTTCACTGCTCAGCGGTCTGCTGTTCGGTCTCGCGCCGGCGCTGCAGGTTTCGAAACCGAATCTCAACGACGCGCTGAAGGAAAGCGGCCGGCAGTCGTCCGGCAGCTCGCATCGGTTGCGAAGTTCGCTCGTCGTGTTTGAAGTCGCGCTGTCGCTGGTGCTGCTCGTCGGCGCCGGTTTGTCTTTCGTAGTTTTCTTACGTTGTTCAAGACCGATCCCGGTTTCAATCCTGACAACGTGTTGACGATGAATCTTATCGTTGCCGCGGCGAAGTATCAGGAAGAGCCACAGCGCGTTGCTTTTTACGCCGACCTGGTCCAACGCGTGAAAGCGAAGCCGGGTGTCGAATCGGCGGCGGTAGTGAACTTTCTCCCGCTCGGCGGCTCGAATTCGTCGGACGTCTATTTGGTTGAAGGCGAACCCGAGCCCGCGCCGGGTCACGAAAACATCGGCCGGTATCGCGTTGCTACTCCCGATTACTTCACGACGATGCAGATTCCCGATCGTCAAGGGACGCTGCATTTACGGAACAGGACAAAGCCGGTGCGCCACCAGGTCGTAATCGTGAACGAAACACTCGCGCGAAAACACTGGCCGGGGCAGGAGCAATCGGCAAACGCATTCGCTTTTATGCTCCACTCGGATCAGAGCGCCGTGGATGGAGGTTGTCGGCGTGTCAAAGACGTCAAGCACGAACTCACGTTTCCGGTCACGCCCGAATACTACTTGCCTTACGCACAGGATGCTGGAGGTCGATGATGCTCGTGGCCAGAACGAAAGTTGATCCCGCCTCGCTCGCCGGTTCGATCCGGCAGCAGGTATGGGCCATCGACAAGGACCAGCCGGTGTTTGACGTGCGGACGATGAAGGAAGTGCGGTCGATGGCAGCGTCGATGTACTCGTTCAAGTCCGTGATGATTGGAATTTTCGCGGTCGTGGCGTTGTTGCTGGCGTCGCTCGGGATTTACGGCGTGATGGCTTTTGCCGTGACGCAACGAACGCAGGAGATCGGGATTCGCATGGCGCTCGGCGCGCGCGACGCCGGAAGTGTATGAAGCTCGTGTCGTAAAAACGGGATGAGACTGGCGTCTCGGTTTGGGAATCGGATTGGTTTGGTCGGTGCGTGGGGGTTGACACGCTTCATGTCAAGGCGCTGCTCGTCGGAGTGCAGCCGACTGATCCGTTGACGTTCAGCGTCGGTGCTCCGGCTGTGTTTGTTGGCTCGCGGCGTTTCTCGCGTGTTACCTGCCTGCGCGTCGCGCAACGAAAGTCGATCCATTGGAAGCGCTACGTTACGAGTAATCGAATGTGATGGAAACTTTAATTAAAGATCATAGTTACGGATTTCGCGGACTGCTCAAACGAAAAGGCTTCGCGGCCATCGCGGTGTTGACACTCGCGCTGGGCATCGGCGCGAACACGGCGATCTTCACACTCGTGAACGCCGTGATGCTGAAGACACTTCCGGTCAGCAACCCAAGAACTCGTTCTTTTCAGCGACATGACCGGTGAAGGAACTTCGGTCGAAGACACCCCGCGCAGCGGTAAGTGGAAGCGTTTCTCATACGCCTCGTACAAGTACTTTCGCGATCACAACGATTCGTTTCCAGGACATCACTGCACTGCGCAGCGGCGTGACGCCGTTTGAGCGTGCGGCGAACTGATGCGCAGGCGATGCGGCCGCGCGTTCGTCGGGTCAACTCGTTTCCGGTAATTACTTTTCTCTGCTCGGCGTGCAGGCGATGCGCGGCCGCGTGCTGACGCCCGAAGACGACAAAGCCAGGCGCAGCACCAGCCGCGGTGATGAATCATCGCTACTGGGAAGAAAGAGTTGAACAGCGATCCGTCAGTCGTTGGCCAAACGCTTCATCATCAACGGGACAAACTTCACCATCGTCGGCATGACGCCGCCGGAGTTTTTCGGCGAGCGCGTCCGGCGTCCACCTGATTTCTGGTTGCCGCTCGCGTTTCAGCCGCAGATCGAACTACGCAACTCGTTTCTCGAAACAAACAGGCCTACTGGCTGATGGTGATGGGCCGTCTCAAGCCGGGCGTCACGATGGCGCAGGCGCAGGGTAGCGTTAACTTGCAGTTGCAACAGTTCCTGACCGAACAAGCGGGCAGCCAATTAACCGACGAACGAAGCGCCGTATTCAAAACACGTACGTCAGAGCTCGTCGAAGGCAAAGGCGGCATCTCGGGACTGCGCAGTGCTTTACTCGAAACCGTTGCACATGCTGATGGCGATCGTCGGCATGGTGCTGTTGATCGCGTGCGCGAACGTCGGCAGTCTGCTGCTGTCGCGCGCCGCTGCGCGCAAAGCTGAGATCTCTTTGCGCATGGCGTTCGGCGCGACACGCTGGCGGATCGTTCGCCAACTGCTCACCGAGAGCATGTTGCTCGCGCTGATCGGCGGAGTTTGCGGTGTGCTGTTGGCCCAGTGGGGCGTGACCGTGCTCGTTAATCTCGTCGCGAGCCAGGTCCCGCTCGACACAACAGCCGACGCGGGCGTGCTCGCGTTCACCGTTGGAGTTTCAATTCTTGCCGGACTGTTGTTTGGCCTCGTTCCCGCGATTCGAGCCAGCAGGACCGATCTGGCGTCCGCGATGAAAGAGAAGACCCGCACCGGCAGCCGGTTTTGGCGCGTCAATCTTTCGTCGGCGATGGTCGTGTTACAGGTCGGACTCTCGATGGTCCTGTTGACCGGCGCCGGTTTGTTCGCGCGCAGTCTCGCGAAATCTGCAAAGCGAGAACGTCGGTTTCGATCGCTCGAACATGCTGCTCGTCGGCATCGATCCACGACTCGCCGGATACAAGCCCGCCGAACTCGCCACGCTCTACCAGCAGGTACTCGAGCGCGTTGGGTACGTCTTCCCAACGTCCAGTCAGTCTCGATGGCGACTTATTCACCGATGAGCGGCTCGCAGCGAAGCAGCAGCATCGCGTCCCCGGTTACACACCGCAGCCGGGCGAGGACCCGGTCGTTGAAGATATTTTGATTGGTCCAAAGTACGCGCGAGACACTCGGCATTCCGTTGTTGCGCGGACGCGAGATCGAGATTCGCGACACGGCTTCCGGTCCACGAGTAGCCGTCGTCAACGAAACCTTCGTCAAGAAATACTTCAAAGATCAAAACCCGATCGGCCGCACGTTCACGTTCGACGATGAGACTGACGATGGCGCGCCGCTCGAGATCATCGGCGTAATCGCCGACGTCAAATCGGCAGACGCGCGCGAGAACCCGCAATCCCGGCGGTTTATCCGCCCGATTCTCCAGATCCAGGATCAGGCGGCATACACCGTCAACATTCAAATGCGCACCAACGGCGATCGCGAGCGTCGTTCGCTGGTCCAGTGCGGCAAATGATCAATCAGATCGACGACAAGCTTCCGATCTTCGGCGTGACGACGATCGAAGAACAGGTGCAGGAAAGCATGAACCAGGATCGCCTGATCGCGCAGCTCGTGAGTTTCTTCGGCGCGCTGGCGCTGATTCTCGCGTGCATCGGTTTGTACGGCGTGATGGCCCATGGCGTTGCGCGTCGCACGAATGAGATCGGCATCCGCATGGCGCTCGGCGCGCAAGGGCGGCAACATCGCGTGGATGGTTTTGCGAGAAACGCTCGTGTTGGTCGTGATCGGGTTGGTGATCGGCGTGCCGGCAGCATTGCTGTTGCGGCGCGTTTGATCTCGACGCAATTATTTGGATTCAGTCCGACAGATCCCGCGGCGTTGATCGGCGCGGCGGTAGTTTTGACGGTTGTTGCTTTGCTCGCGGGTTACGTCCCGGCGCGTCGCGCGTCGCGCGTCGAATCCATTAACTGCGCTTGAGGTACGAGTGAAAGGAGTAACGCACATGGAAACGTTGTTTCGAGACATACGTTACGGATTTCGTGGGTTGCTGAAGCGGCCCGGTTTCACCGTTATCGCGCTGGTTGCACTGGCGCTCGGGATCGGCGCGAACACTGCGATCTTCAGTCTCGTCAATGCAGTCATGCTGCGGCCGCTTCCTTACCCGAACCGGATCGACTCGTTTGGGTTTGCGGAAATTTCCCTGGCGGCAATCGCGCCAGTGTCTCGCCGCCCGACTATCTCGACTTCCGCAACCAGAACAAGACTTTCGAACAGTTTGCCGCGATCGTATCGCGATGCCGCGTCCCGCCACGATCACCGGCGGCGGTGAGCCTGAACGTCTGCAGGCGTCCGTCGTTAGCGGCAACTACTTCCAGACGTTCGGCGTGATGCCGGCGTTGGGTCGCGGATTTTCACTCGACAACGAAAAGCCCGGAAACGATCAGGTTGCTGATACTCAGCCACGAACTCTGGCAGAGACGTTTCGCCGGCGATCCGTCGAATCGTCAGTCAACGAATCGTCCTCAACGGCAAGAGCTTTCGAAGTGATCGGCGTGATGCCGAGAGGGCGTCACGTTTTCCGCAGACTGCGGACCTTTGGGTGCCGATGAACTTCGATGCTGATCCGGGGATGAAAATACGTTACGCTCACTTCCTGCGGCCGATCGGCCGATTCAAGCCGGGCGTCACCGTGGCCCAGGCCCAAGCTGACACCGACATGATCGCCGCGCAACTCGAACAACAGTTTCCTGAGACCAATACCGGGTGGAGTCTGCGCCTCGTACCACTGCGAGAACAACTCATCGGCAGCAGCCGACCACGTTCGTTCATTCTCTTCGGCGCGGTGGCGTTTGTGTTGCTGATCGCCTGCGCCAACGTCGCGAACCTGCTGTTGGTCCGGGCTGCTGCGAGGCAGAAAGAGATTGCGTTGCGCACCGCTCTCGGCGCGAGCCGTAGGAGGATCGTTCGGCAGATGATCACTGAGAGTTTGTTGCTGGCGTTCTTCGGCGGCGCACTCGGAGCGTTGCTCGCAGCGTGGGGCGTGCAACTGCTGGTGAATTGAGCGGCGAACAGTATTCCTCCGACAGTGCAAACGTGAAGATCGATGCAACGGTGCTGGCATTTACGTTTGCTGATTTCACTGCTCACTGGCGTGCTGTTTGGCCTTGCCCGCGTTTCGCACCGCGAAGGTGAACTTATCGATGCGCTCAAAGAAGGAATGGACGAAGGTCGGAGCGCACGTTCAAAAATCGCACGCGCAGTTTGCTGGTCATATTTGAGAGCGCGATCGCCGTGGTCCTGTTGATTGGCGCCGGTTTGCTGATTAGAAGTCTCATCGCGCTGCAGAATGTCAATCCCGGATTCGACGCCAACAACGTTCTGACAATGCGCGTCGATCTGTCGCGTTGCAAATACGACACGCCCGAGAAGTCGGCGGCTTTTTTTCAGGAACTGGAGACACGTCTCAGTGCATTGCCGGGAGTTGAAGGCGGTCGGCATGATGAGCGGATTGCCACTCAGCGGTCACACGTAACGACACGCCATTCGTCGGTTGAAGGACGTCCACCGGTTACACCAGGCGACCAAAGTTACCGCTGATTTCCGTTCCGTGTTAATCACAACTACTTTCAGAGCGATGCGAATTCCTTTGCTGCGCGGCCGGAATTTCACCGAGCAGGAAGTGCGTGAAAGCGCGAAAGTGATAATGGTCAGCGAGCAACTCGTCAACACGGTGTTCCCCAACGAAGAGGCGCTGGGCAAACGACTGCATCATGGGAATCAACGACGAGCCATACGAGATCGTCGGCATCGTCGGCGACATTACGCGATCGCGCTGTCGAGTTCCAACCATACCGGACGATGTACTTCCCGATGCGGCAATGGGGCCGGATCAACGTCGTTGCTTCGCACGCAAGGGTGATCCGATGGGTCTGTGCCGGCGCATGCGAAAAGAAGTGCAGGCCATCGATCCCGAACAGCCGGTCGCCGCGATGAGGACCAAGGACGAGTGGGTCGATTCAGGTCACGGCGACGCCGCGCTATCGCACCACACTGCTCGGCTCTTTGCTGCGCTCGCGATGATCCTGGCGGCGACGGGAATCTACGGCGTGATGTCTTACTCAGTGGCCGCAACGAACTCACGAGATCGGTGTGCGCATGGCTTTAGGTGCGCGGCGATGGCGACGTTTTGAGGCTGGTGGTGGGGCAGGGAATGTTGCTGGTCGTTGATCGGATGTGGTCATCGGGCTGCTGGCCGCGTTCGGGTTGACGCGATTGATGGCGAGTTTGCTTTTCGGCGTGACGGCGAAAGATCCGCTTACTTTCGTTGCCGTTGCGGGCTTGTTGACAGCGGTGGCGTTCATTGCCTGTTACATTCCGGCGCGCCGAGCGACGAAGGTCGATCCACTGATTGCGCTGCGTTACGAGTGATCGGACCACGAACATGGATACTTCGTTTTAAAAGACATTCGCTACGGGTGGCGTGGGTTAACAAAGCGTCCCGGTTTTACCGCAATTGTGGTCGTCACGCTTGCGCTGGGCATCGGCGCGAGCACAGCGATCTTCAGCGTCGTCAACAGCGTCATGCTGCGACGGCTGCCGTATCCAAACGCCGGATCGCATTGTCGCCATTCAGGAGTTGAATCCTGAAGGGACAACGGTCAGGTAACCGGCCCCAACTTTCTCGACTGGCGTGCGCAGAACACGGTCTTCGAACATCTCGCCGCGATCAAGAGAACCAACGTCAACCTGACTCTCGCGGATCAGGCTGAACGCATCGATTTGGCCCAAACGTCAGCCAACTTCTTCGACGTGTTTGGTGTTGGACCACAACACGGACGTCTGTTTGTCGCGGGTGACGAACAGGCCGGACATGCTCCCGTAGTAATTCTGAGTGACGTCCTGTGGCGGCGCCGGTTCGCTGCTAATCCCGGACTGATCGGCCAGCAGGTCAGTCTCGACGGCAACAGTACACGGTCGATCGGCATTGCGCCCGCCGGGTTTCAATATCCGGAGAAGACAGAGGCATGGTTGCCGCCACTGAAACTCGCGCCGGAATTGAACGAACGCGATTGAGCCGACCGAGCGACGCGGCATGGGTTATCTGAACGCATCGCGTTGCTGAAGCCCGGCGTCACTGTGGCGCAGGCGCGCAGCGAGATGGAGACGATCACCAGCCGCCTGCGGCAGCAGTATCCCGAGACTCAACAATCGCCGCTTCAACCGCGTCCTCTCGCTCGCACGATCAGCTGATTGGTGATTCTCGCAAGATGCTCTGGTTGTTGTTTGGTGCGGTGATGTTTGTGTTGCTGATTGCCTGTGCAAACGTCGCGAATCTTGCTGCTTGCGAGCGCTGCCGCGCGCCAGAAAGAGATGGCGATTCGCATCCGCGCTCGGCGCTTCGCGTCTGGCGTGTCATCCGGCAACTGTTGACTGAAAGCGCGATATGGCACTCGCAGGCGGTGCGCTCGGACTGATGCTCTCCGTATGGGGTGTACGCGATCACGAAGCTCTTGCCGCAGGAGTTCCCGCGCCTGCACGAGATCGGGATGGACTGGCGCGTGCTGGCCTTCACACTCGGCGCTTCGATACTCACCGGATTGCTTTTCGGATTTGCGCCGGCGCTGCACGCGTCGAAGTCAGACGTTCAGGAGGCGATGAAGGAAAGTAGCCGCGGCTCGTCGGGCAGTTTGCGTCATAAGTCGTTTGCGTCACGCGTTGATCGTCGCCGAAGTGGCGTTGTCGGTGGTTTTACTGGCGGGCGCGGGTTTGCTGTTTCGCAGTTTTATGCGTTTGCAGGAAGTCGATGCAGGTTTTAGTTCCCATCAGGTTTTGACTGCGAGGCTTACACCTTCGGGCGACAACTTCCGCGATGACGTCGACTACATCAACTTTTATGACAAGGTCTTGCAGCGAGCTTAACGCCGTACCGGGCGTGCAGCACACCGGTCTAATCAACACCCTCCCGCTCGCGAAGGGGCCAACGACCGGATTCAGAGTCGACGGGCGGCCAATTCTGCCAAGAGACCAATGGATCGGAACCAACTTCCGCAGCGTGAGCGATGATTACTTCACCGCGATGAGCATTCCGGTGTCGCAGGGACGCGGCTTCAACGATCGCGACACGCAGACGTCGGCTCCGGTAATTGTGATCAATCAGGTGCTGGCCCAGAACGACTTTGCCGGTGAGAACCCGATCGGGAAACGCATCACTTTCGGCGGCGTCAACCCTCAGCAACAACCAGTCTGGTTTGAAATTGTCGGGGTGACGGCGAACGTCAGAAGCATGGAGCTGCGTGAAGCGCCTGAAGCGGAACTCTATTTCTCCGCGCGTCAGAATCCATTTGAAAACATGTCGGTCGTGGTTCGCTCAAGCGTTGAGCCGACGAGTCTCGCCGGGAGTCTGCGTCAGATCGTGCAGGAGGTAGATAAGACGGTGCCAGTGTCTGACGTAAAGACGATGGACCATATCGTTAGCGAGTCGGTCACGCAGCCGCGGTTCAATCTGTTTCTACTCGGCTTGTTCAGTGCCGTCGCGTTGTTGTTATCAGTGGCGGGAATCTATGGAGTCACTGCTTACACGGTAACGCAACGAACGCACGAACTCGGCATTCGCATCGCGCTCGGCGCGCAAGTGAGCGACGTGTTGCGAATGATTCTGGGGCAGGGAATGGCCGTGATCGGCATCGGCATCGTGATTGGACTAGTGGCCGCGTTTGGTCTGATGCGCTTGATGAACAGTTTGCTCTTCGGTGTGAGCGCGACTGATCCGTTTACTTTTGCGGCAATAACCGCAGTGCTCATCGGCGCTGGATTGCTTGCGTGTTATGTCCCGGCGCGACGCGCCACGAAAGTCGATCCGTTGGAGGCTCTGAGATACGAGTGAGTGTAGAGCTTTGTGCTTAGTGCTTTGTCAGTAGTCAGTAGTCAGTAGTCAGTGGTTAGTGGTTAGTTGTCAGTAACTCTAGCGAACCACGGACAACTGACCACGGACAACTGACAATGCACTAAGTTCAAAGCACAAAGAACGATGAACACATTCTTTAAAAACGTACGCTACGCTTTCCGGACGCTGTTGCGGCAACCCGTCTTTACACTTGTTGCGGTGATCACCCTCGCGTTGGGCATCGGCGCAAACACCGCCATCTTCACTTTGGTTAACGCCGTTCTGCTTCGCGCTTTGCCATTTCAGAAACCCGAGCAACTGGTGTCGGTTGGCAGAGTCCCGGGGCAGGGTGGCATGCCGGGACTCGCAGGCTTCCAGTATCTGGCCTGGAAAGAGAAGAGCAATTCTTTCGACGGCATCGCTGCTTATACCGACAACAACTTCAATCTGATCGGAAACGGCGAACCCGAACGCATCTCGTGCGCGCAGGTTACCGCCAGCCTGTTCCCAACACTTGGCGTGCAACCGATCGTGGGCCGCACGTTTCTGCCGGAAGAAGATCGCCGCGGAAACAATCAAGTCGCTATCGTCAGCGAAGGCTTTTGGCAGCGTCGCTACGGGCGTGAGCCGTCTCTTGTCGGCAGCACTATTCAGCTTGACGACAAGAACTACACCGTAGTCGGCATCATGCCGTCGAGCTTTCGTTTTCCGGGTGACTTTGAGATCTGGTTACCGCTTGCGCTCGATCCTGTCAGGGAGACGCAGGGCGATTTCTTCAGTCTGGTTGAAGTCGTCGGTCGCTTGAAGCCGGACGTGATGGTCCAACAGGCGCAGATCAGAGCTGAATCTCATCTCTCAGCAAGCGTCGACTGAACTCAAAGATCCGGTGCAGCCCGCGAATCTCCAGATTCACGCACTTCACCAACAACTTGTCGTCGGTGTTCGTCTCACGTTGTTCGTGTTATGGGGCGCAGTTGGTTTGGTGATGTTGTTGGCCTGCGTGAACGTTGCGAATCTCATGTTGGCGCGAACAGTGGGCCGGCAACGTGAGATGGCAGTACGCGCCGCGGTTGGCGCTCGACGTTGGCAACTGATTCGACAGCTACTCGGCGAAAGCATCATCCTCGGAATCATTGGCGGTGCTCTTGGGCTGCTGTTGGCTTTCTGGTTTACGAGTGCCATCGCCTCGATCGTGCCTGAAGGATTCGCGAGTTCGATTCACGATTTGAAAGCGATTGGCCTTGATTGGCGAGTGTTTTGTTTCACACTCGGCTTGTCACTGCTGACCGGAGTGATATTCGGAATCGTCCCGGCACTCACCGGGTCGCGGCCCGACTTGCTCAGAGTGTTACGCGAGAGTGCGAGTCGCAATCTGATGAGCTTTGGCTTGCGCAGCATGCGTGGCTGGCTCGTCGTTACTGAACTCGCGCTCGCGTTGATCCTGCTTTTGGGTGCGGGGCTGCTCGTCAGAAGTTTCCGGGAATTAAACGCGGTCGATCTCGGATTCAATCGAGAGAACGTATTGACAGCGCGCATCGGTCTGCCGCGCTCGGTATATCGCACTCCCGCTCAAACAACCGCCTTCAATCAGCAACTGCTCGATCGGATCAAGGCGCTTCCCGGCGTTGAATCGACAGGCACGATCAATCACACACCGCTGACTGGTTTCGGCATCATTGCTTTCACGGGGATTGAAGGTCAACCACCTCCTGATCGAGAAAAAGACGCAGCGCTCGGCATCGGCGCGGTTACTCCCGATTACTTTCGAACGTTGCAGATTCCGCTTATCAGTGGCCGCGGTTACGACGAGCGCGACCGTGCTGAAGCACCCAAGGTAGCGATCGTTAACCAGGCGTTTGCGCAGCGTTACTTTCCCAACGGCGATGTTTTAGGCAAGCGAATCGGATTCGGTTGCGAACCGGGCCTTTGCACGACGATCGTCGGCGTGGTTGGGAATGTTAAGCAGGAAAGCATCACTGCCGGTGTTGCGCCTGAGATCTATGTTCCGTTTAGTCAGATGCCGATGAACGGCATGACAGTGTTTGTCCGCAGTAAAGGCGACCCCGCCGATCTCGCGCGAGCACTGCGCAGCGAAGTGTTTGCGATAGACAAGAACCAGCCTGTTTACGATGTGAAGACACTGGATCAGCGCGTGGTCCAAACCATCGCCGCTTCGCGATCGCTGATGCTCTTGTTTTCAGGATTTGCCGTGCTGGCCCTGGTGCTGGCGTCGGTTGGTATTTACGGAATCGTTTCGTACGCGGTCAGCCAGCGGACAAGGGAGATCGGGATTCGCATGGCGCTCGGCGCACGCGGTGTCGATGTGTTGCGAATGGTCCTAAAGAACGGAATGACTTTAGTCGTGGCAGGCGTCGCGATTGGCGTGGCTGGAGCTTTGGCTCTCACGCGCTTCTTAACAACGATGCTCTTCGGAGTAACGCCGACTGATACGGTGACGTTCATCGTTGTTTCACTGACGTTGGCAGCCGTGGCCGTAATCGCGTGTCTTGTTCCGGCCCGACGCGCGACGAAAGTCGATCCACTAAAAGCTTTGAGATATGAATGATGAATAAACTAATCCAAGACCTGCGTTACGGCATTCGAACTCTCTTGAAGAGACCGGCTTTTGCTCTCATCGCTGTTGCGACACTCGCACTCGGCATGGGTTCGAGCACAGTGATCTTCACCGTTGTCGATGCAGCGTTGCTACGCGGACTGCCTTACAGAGAACCGGATCGCCTGGTCCACTTGTGGGAGAACAAGGGGCAGCATGAATTTGCGAAGCGGGAAATGTCCTACCCCGACTATCAGGACTATCAACAGAATAACGTCTTCGAAGGCCTGGCGGCTTACACGGGCGGTGGCGCGCTTCTCACCGGCATGGGCGAGGCCGAACGTATCGCCGCGCCGCGAGCGAGTGCGAATTTCTTCTCAGTCCTTGGCGTCGAGCCATTCATCGGCCGCACTTTTCAAACCGGCGAAGACGTGCCTAATGGTCCAAGAGTCGCCGTGCTCACTTACGGATTCTGGCAACGCAGGTTTGGTGGCGATCAGGGTGTACTCGGCCGCGCGTTAACGATTAACGGCGACAGCTACACGATCGTCGGCGTCCTGCCCGCGAGTTTTCAATTTGCCCTCAGAAACTCAGACCTCTGGATCCCATACCAGCCGACGCAAAACCAACTCACGCGACGCTTCATGCACGGCACAAATCTGATCGGCCGTTTGAAACCGGGTGTCACGCCGGAGCAGGCGCAATCGGAATTGAACGTAATCGCCAGTCGCATCGAACAGCAATTCAACGATTCACACGCCGGTACGACGGCGCGCGTGGTCCCGTTGCAGGAAGAGATCGTCGGCACAGTTAGGCCGATACTGTTTGTGCTTCTCGCAGCGGTCGCGTTTGTGCTTCTGATCGCCTGCGCGAATGTTGCGAGCCTGCTACTCACGCGATCGTTAGCTCGTCAAAAAGAAGTTGCGCTTCGCGCGGCGCTGGGTGCGAGCCGCTGGCGAGTCGTACGTCAATTGCTAACCGAAGCGCTAATGCTTTCGTTGGCCGGTGGCGCAGCCGGTTTGTTCATCGCTTACTGGGGCGTGCCCGCGCTCGTCGCGACGTTGCCCCAAAACCAACTCAACGCGCTCCCGTTTCTAAAGTCGCTTCAGATCGATTTCGGCATTCTTGGTTTCTCTTTTGGGCTGTCGTTGTTGACCGGAATCATCTTTGGCCTCGTCCCCGCCCTCCAGTCTTCGCGACTCGATCTCAATGAAGTGTTGAAGGATGGCGGACGGCAGTCATCTGCCGGTACGGGGCAACGTCTGCGCAGTGCCCTTGTAGTTGGCGAGATCGCGATGGCGGTGGTGTTACTCGTCGGCGCCGGTTTGATGATGAAGAGCCTGCTGCGGCTATTGCAGACAAACGTCGGCTTCAACACTGAAAACCTGTTGACGATGGGTATTGTGCTATCGCCGCCGAAGTACACGGACGCAAATCAAATAACCAATTTCTATACGCAGCTGAACGAGCGTGTGCGAGCGCTGCCCGGCGTTGTTAGCGCGGGCACTGTCGACATCCTGCCGGTAAACGGTGGTAACACGACTCGTGTCTACGTAGATGGCGATCCAATCCCGGCGCCGGAAAAGAAATGGAAGCCAACATTCGCGTCGTCAACGAACATTATTTCCAAACGATCGGTGTTCCTCTGCTCGGCGGGCGAATGTTTGACGACCGCGACACAACCGGCGCCCCGACAGTCGTGATCATCGGCAAGACGATCGCTGATCGACTGTTTCCCGGTCGCGATCCAGTGGGCAGAAAATTCCGCTACCCATCGATTCAAGTCGATCCGATTACGATCGTCGGCGTTGTCGGCGACGTGAAGATCACCGGTCTCGACGAAGAGATCAAACCGGTGCTGTATTACCCGGCTCGTCAGGGCGGCTTCAACGCAAACCTCGTCGTTCGCACCAACATCGATCCCACCTCGCTCACAAACGCCGTACGTGGCGAAGTCAGTAAGCTCGATCCTGACGCCGCGATTCTGAACGTCAACACGATGGAAGGAATGATCGCGCAGACACCCGCGTCGTTCATCAGACGTTTCCCGGCGTTGTTGATCGGGATCTTTGCCGGCGTCGCGTTGTTGCTGGCGTCGATCGGAATTTACGGCGTGGTCTCGTATTCGGTCAGCCAACAGATCCATTACATCGGCATTCGCATGGCTCTCGGTGCGCGTCCAGCCGACATTCTCAGGATGGTGTTGAAGCAGGGAATGATACTGGCGCTGGCTGGTATCGCGATCGGTGTAGTCGCCGCGTTAGCGCTGATGAAACTGTTGACGACACAGTTGTCGACGACATTGCTCTATCAAGTGAAGATAACCGACATAACTACCTTTGCGGTCGTTGCAGGAACGTTGTTCTTGGTTGCGTTGCTCGCGTGTTATTTGCCGGCCCGACGGGCGACGAAAGTCGATCCGTTAGTGGCGCTTCGTTATGAGTGACGGACATTGGGTGGAGTCAGAATCATTGGTCATTGGTCATTGGTCATTTGTCGTCATTTGCACTTGAGCCACGCGCTCGTCGAACGACAGCAGAAGCACTGAGGCAAAAAAATGAAACATGACAAATGTCAAATGACCAATGACAAATGATTTCTGCTTCGGCCCCAAAAATCAAGGAACGCATGGAGGTCCAGCATGCTTCAAGACATCCGGTACGCCTTCAGAATGTTGCTGAAGAAACCGGGCTTCACCCTTGTGGTGGTGCTCACGCTTGCCCTGGGTATCGGCGCGAACGCCGCGATCTTTTCCGTCGTGAAAGGCGTCTTGCTCAACCCGCTGCCGTATCCAAATCCGGAGCAGTTGGTTACGTTCCATCAAAGCAAACCCAACTTCGACACCGGCGCCATTCCTTATCTCAACTTCGTCGATCTGCAACGCGAGAACCAGACGTTCACGTCGATGGCGGTCTCGCGTGGCGCGGGCTTTACGTTGATCGGCGCAGGAGACGCCGAGCGAGTAACAGCGCGCATGGTGACTGCTGACTTCTTTAACGTCTACGGCATTCAACCCACGTTCGGCCGCAACTTTAGCGCTGATGACGATCGACAGGGCGCCGATCCAGTGACGATCATCAGCGAGCGTTTGTGGATCAGAAAGTTCAACTCTGCTTCCGACCTCATCGGAAAGAGCATCACGCTCGACGATCGCAGTTACACCGTTATCGGCATCACGCGCGGCACCTCGCGAGAAAGTGTTACCGACGTTTTTGTACCGCTTGGCGCGTGGAACGTTCCGATGTTGAAAAACCGGAGCTCCGCTCTGGGACTGCACGGCATCGGGCGTATGAAACCGGGAGTCACGGTCGAGCAGGCTAACGCCGATCTCAATCGCATCATGCGAACACTCGCCGAGGCTTATCCGGCAAATAACAAAGGACACGGCTCGCGAGTCATCGCTTTCAAAGAACGACTCGTCGGCAACGTCGAATCGACTTTGCTCATGCTGTTTGCCGCCGTCGGACTGGTGCTGCTCATCGCCTGCGTGAACGTCAGCAATCTGATGCTGGCACGATCGACCGACAGGACACGTGAGTTCGCTATTCGCTCGGCGTTGGGTGCCGGTCGCTGGCGTTTGTTACGTCAATCATTGATCGAGAGCACATTACTCGGCGTCGCCGGCGGCGCTGTCGGTCTGTTAATCGCGGCCTGGGGCACAACCTCCGCGCTCAAAGCCTTGCCCGAATCATTGCCACGTCAGGAAGAGATCACGCTCGATCTGCGCGTGCTGTTGTTCACGCTCGGACTTTCCGCGCTGACGGGAATCATCGCGGGCGTCGCTCCGGCGTTGAGAACGTCGCGAGGGCGATTCCAGGAGGCGCTCAAGGAAGGAAGCCGCACGAGTCCGACGCGCGCGCGATTGCAGGGATTATTTGTTGTCGCCGAAATGGCGATGGCCCTCGTCCTTTTGATTGGCGCGGGTTTGTTGATTCGCAGTCTGCACACGCTCTGGAATGTCAGCCCAGGTTTCAACCCTGACAACGTGATGGCCTTCGACGTCACTTTTCCGCCGTCGATGCGCGGCGCAACCGCGGACGCAAGCCGATCCTACGTGCGTGACCTCAGCAACAGGTTGAACGAGATGCCCGGTGTGAGTGCCGCGTCGCTGGCAGACGGCACGCCCATGGTCGGCCAAAACGATCGCTATTTCTGGATTGACGGTCAACCAAAGCCGGCAAACGCGAACGAAATGCACATGGCCGTGTTTTATGTCGTCGAACCCGGATACCTGCCGACGATGGAAATCAAATTGAAGAAAGGGCGGTTTTTTACTGATCAGGACGATGAACGAGCAACGGCTGTGATGGTGGTCGACGAAATGTTGGCCCAGCAGCGTTTCCCTAATGAAGACCCGATCGGTAAACGACTCCACCTCGACGACGTCCGTGGACCATACGAAATCGTCGGCGTTGTCGAACACGTCAAACAGTGGGGACTCGAGCGCGATCAGAACGAACTTCAGGCGCAGATGTATATACCGTTTCGCGGAGCAGCGGATGGTGACATCGAGGGAATTGCCGGCACCTCAGTTGTCGTTCGCGCCGACAGCGAAATTGGACCATCGTTCTTCACATCAATTCGCGACGTGGTGCAGGGTCAGAATAAGCAGAACGTCATCTCCGATGCAAAAACGATGAACGAGGTGATCGTCGAGTCGTTGGCCCAACGCCGGTTCGCGATGATTGTGCTCGCCTCGTTTGCCGCAGCCGCGTTGCTGCTGGCGAGTCTCGGAATCTACGGCGTCATTTCTTACATGGTGGGCCAACGCACTCAGGAACTTGGTATTCGCGTGGCGTTGGGTGCGACACGTCGCGACATTATGACGCTCGTGTTGGGCCACGGATTGAAGATGACGCTCGCGGGAGTCGCGCTCGGGCTCGTCGCTGCGTTCGGACTCACGCGCTTGATTAGAACGATGCTGTACGGCGTCGGTGCTACCGATCCGGCGACGTTCGCGATCATCGCGGTGTTGCTGACGATTGTGGCTGTTGTGGCTTGTTACCTCCCGGCGCGTCGCGCCACGAAGGTCGATCCACTGACGGCGTTGAGGTCAGAGTAACTCAGATTTTACGAAGATGGATGAACAGCGAGGGATGAACAAAAAATCGGTGATGACAGGCTCTGACAAGTAAACGAGGGGAATTTATGTGGGGAGCGCTTAAACAGAACGTAACTTTCGGTTTGCGGACGCTGGTTAAGAGTCCCGGCTTTGCGCTAACCGCGGTGCTGACGCTTGCGTTGGGTATCGGTGCGACGACTGCCATGTTTAGCGTGGTCTACGCGGTGTTCGAGCCGATGCCGTATCCGAAGCCAGATCAGCTCGTGATGGTCTGGGCCAGGATGCCGGCCGGGAGAAACTCGGTGCCCGCCGGTGACTTTTTCGAGTGGCGGCAGCGAAGCACTTCGTTTCAAGCGCTACACGCATGGTCCGGCGTCTCATTCAACATCACCGGCGGTGACAGCCCCGAACAAGTCGCCGGCTCGCGACGGACACCGGGATTCTTCACCATGGAAGGACTGCCGTTGCTTTACGGCCGCGACTTCCTGCCGGAAGAAGGCGAGCCGGGCAAAGCGCGCGTCGTCATACTGAGCCACCGTCTGTGGAACCGTCAGTTTGCGTCGAACCCGGATCTTGTAGGCAAAACGATTCGGATGAATGCTGAGCCTTACACGGTCGTCGGAATCATGCCGCCGGGCATGCACGATCGATTCAACTCGCAGTTTTGGATCCCACTCACATTCAGACCAGAAGAACTCACGCACGATTCAAATTTCGCGCCGGTGATGGCGCGTCTGAAAGACGGCGTCACGATCGAGCAGGCCCAGGCGGAGATGAACGGCATCGCCGCGCAGCTCCAAAACGAGTTTCCCAAAACAAATGCGAACCGCAACATCAGCGTTGAACCGTTGCACCTCAACTTCGTGACTGACTCAACACGCCGGAACCTCTGGCTATTGCTCGGCGCAGTGGGATTTCTGTTGTTGATTGGTTGCGTGAACGTCGCGAATCTTGCTGTTCGCACGTGGCACCGCGCGGCAGCGGGAAGTCGCGGTGCGAGCGGCGTTAGGAGCATCGCGCAGACGATTGTTTGCGCAGTTTCTTACCGAGAGTTTTGTCCTCGCGATGCTTGGTGGCGCACTCGGCATTCTTCTTACTGGAGTGATCGTGCAGGCGATCGTCGCGGTCATGCCGCCGGTCGGCACGATGCTCCCGTCCGAAGCAAACATCCGGATCAGTGTTCCCGTTTTGTTGTTCACGATTGGCGTGACTGCGATTGCGGGCTTGTTCTTCGGCACGATGCCGGCGTGGCAAGCGACGCGCCTTGATCTGAATGAAGTGCTCAAACTCGGAGGACGCACAGGCGCCGCCGGAATGCGTCGCAAAGCGCTGCGCGTGCTCATCGTTGCGGAGTTTGCACTTGCGCTCACGTTGCTCGCCACAGGCGGTCTCGCGTTGCGCGGATTCTGGAACCTGACGCGAATCGATCTCGGTATTCAAACCGACAACGTCATCACGTTTCGTTTGCCGGCTCCTCCACAGCGATTGGGTGGACCAGATCAGATCAGGCAGTACTACGGATCGATGCTGGAAAGAATCCAGGCGCTGCCGGGAGTGGTCCATGCTGCTGCGATGACGGGAACGCCCGGTCGTGGCGCAGGCTCGGGCGCGCGTTTCAACATCGTGGGCCAACCGGCCGATCCATCAGTGCGGCGCAACACGGCATTTCAAGCGGTGACTCCACAATACGTCGACACTCTTGGCATTCGTGTGACGCAAGGTCGCAGCTTCAACGAGCACGACACGTCGACGACGATGCGCGTCGCGATGGTTAACGAACAGTTCGTTAAGCAATATCTGCCGGGTGTCGATCCGCTCACGCAACGAATTCTGGTGCCGCAGTTCGTTCCGGGCCAACCAAGAGGAAATCCGGTCGAGTGGCAGATCGTGGGCGTGTTTCACAACGTGCGCGGCGCGGGGAATCGTGAAGACGTTCCGGAGATGAATGTGCCGTTTGCGCAGAATCCTTTCCCGGCGTCACTGGCGATAAAGACGCAAGGCGATCCGAAAGCTTTGATGAAGAGTGTCGCAGCGGCTGTGAGTTCAGTTGATCCTGACGTGCCGCTGGCGGGTGTGCAAACGATCGACGAGATCGTCAATGAGTCGTTGGCGATCGATCGCTTCAGTGTCGTGTTGTTTGCGAGCTTCGGCGCGTTGGGATTGTTGCTGGCTGCCGTTGGGATTTATGGCGTGATGGCGTTTGGTGTTGCGCAACGGACCAGGGAGTTTGGCGTTCGCATGGCGCTCGGCGCGCAGCGTTCAGGCGTGGTCAGGATGGTCCTTAAAGAAGGGACGATCCTCGCCTTTGTGGGAGCGGCGATCGGGCTGGCGGGTGCTTATCTCGTTGGACGTGCGATGCGATCGACTTTGTTTGGAGTTGACGCCTTCGACGTACGAGCGTTTGGTGGAATCTTCTTCCTCCTGCTCTTCGTCGCATTGCTCGCGTGTTTGCTCCCAGCTTTGCGGGCCAGCCGAGTCGAACCAATAGAAGCGCTTCGAGACGAGTAATGGTTTTTGCAGAAGAGTCGTCGGTTTTACTGGCAGCTACGTTCGCCGCGGCTTCGCCGCCGGATGTGGGGCGGTGGCTCTGCCCCGCCCGTACGAGTAGGAGTAGATGATGGGCTACGCCCTTGGTTCGGGCTATGCCCTGAGGGGCGCAGCCCCAAGTTTAAGTAGCGCTGACGGCGAGGCATAGCCTCGCCTCACATCAGGCGGCGAAGCCGCGGTGAGAGTGACGAAAGAACTGCGAGACGAGTGATGGGAGTAAACAGAAGTTAACAGGGGATAGCAGATGCATACATTGATTCAAGATCTTCGCTACGGCTTTCGCATGTTGCTCAAGCAGAAGGGGCTGACGGCGATTGCGTTGTTGTCGCTGGCGCTTGGGATTGGTGCGAATACGGCGTTGTTCAGTGTCGTCGATGCGATGCTCTTGAAAATGCTGCCGGTGCACGAGCCGGAGCGGTTGGTCCTGTTTCGCTCCGTCGCGCCGAGGGAATTCGGCGTCGGTAGTTACAACGGCCAATCACGGACCGATCCCGCCACCGGACAGCGCAACATGACCTCGTTCGCGTACCAGAGTTACCAACGCATGCGCGAACAGCAAGGTCCAATTTCGGATCTATTTGCTTTCTCCGATGTCTCACTTACCGTCAACGCCGGAGGACAGGCCGAACTTGCGAGCGGACAAGCGGTTTCCGGAAACTATTTTGCGGGCCTGGGCGTGCAGCCGTTTCTCGGCCGCTTCTTGACCGATGAAGACGACAAGCCCGGGGCGACTCCCGTCGCCCTCATGAGTCATCGCTACTGGCAGGAACGTTTCGGTAGCGACAATTCAGTTGTCGGAAGACAGATCAACCTCAACAACGTCGCCTTCACTGTCATCGGTGTAACCCCTTCGGGATTTAACGGCGCGATGAACGTCGGTTTAAGCCCTGACCTTCATATACCGATACAAACAGAACCGCTGCTGTATGTCGACCGCAAGCAGTCGTACATGAATGGCGCCGGCATTTGGTGGCTGCGCTTGATGGGCCGTCTGAAACCAGGCGCGACGCTGGAACAGGCGCAGGCGCAGCTGGAGAACGCGTTTCAACAGTCAGTTCTCGAGCATCGAGCAGCGCGACAGGCGCAGGCCACTGCCTCGGGCGGAAACAAGATCGGCGAACTCGATCCGAAACATTTCCCGCGACTGTTTGCAGATCCGGGCGGACAGGGCGAGATGAACCGGCGCGACTACTACAAGCCATCGCTTTATCTTCTGCTCGGCGTAGTCGGGCTGGTGCTGTTGATTGCATGCGCCAACGTTGCGAACCTGCTGCTCTCTCGCGCCGCTGGGCGACAAAAAGAGATCGGCTTGCGACTCGCTCTCGGCGCGAGTCGACGACGGTTGATGCGGCAGTTGCTTACGGAAAGCGTGCTTCTTTCAGTTCTCGGCGGTGCGCTTGGACTCGTCTTCGCCGTCTGGATCAAAGACGGACTGCTGGCTGTCAGTGACTGGGGCGGACGCGGCATGCGCGCGCTTGATCCGCAACTCGACTGGCGCGTTCTCGGCTTCACGATCGCACTTTCATTAGCGACAGGGATCCTCTTCGGCCTCGCGCCTGCGTGGCGCACGACAAGACTTGATCTGACACCGGCACTAAAAGAGTCAGGCACGAACATCAAGCGCGGTCCATCGTTCGTGGTTGAGCCGCGGGCTCGTCGTATTTCAGGTGGCGCTGTCGTTATTGCTACTGGTCGGTGCGGGACTCTTCGTGCGCACGCTGGTAAACCTGCAACGCGTTGACCCCGGCTTCAATACACAGAATCTGTTGCTGTTTGAAATTCAGCCGGGTCTGATCGGATACAAAGACGAACAGCTTCGACAGCTCTATCCGCAAATCAGCGAACGCATCGAGAGCGTCCCGGGCGTCCAGACCGTTACCTTCTCGCGCATGGCGTTGTTGGCCCAGGGGGCAAGCTCGAGCAGCGTGTTTTTGCGCGAGGCGTTGAACGCGACGCCTGACGCGGAGGGACGAATCAAGCCAACCGGCGACAGTCACCGGCACTGGGTGCGCGAGAACTTCCTCGAGGCGATGGGAATTCCGTTGCTACAGGGCCGCACGTTTACTCCGCACGACGACACGAAGACGCCGAAAGTAGCAGTCGTCAATCAGACGTTCGCCGCCAAGTATTTCCCCAACGAGAATGCTGTGGGAAAACGCTTCACGTTCGATACGTCGAAACCAGACGAGATCGAGATCGTCGGCATCTCGAGAGACGCAAAGTACACGCGGCAACGCGACGAGATCCCGCCGACTGTCTACACGTCATTTCGACAAGAACGCCCGATGCAATTCGGCACTTTCGAAGTGCGGACTGGCAGCTCGGATGCGACTGCGGTCATCGCCGCGATGCGCCAGGCGATCAAGGAAATCGAGCCAAACCTGCCACTCGGAATAATCAGGACGCAGATCGAACAAGCCGACGAAACGTTACGCATGGAACGATTGTTCGCGAAGCTGTTGACACTTTTTGGTTTGTTGGCCCAACAGCTCGCCGCGATCGGATTGTTTGGCGTGCTGGCGTACACGGTTTCTCAGCGCACACATGAGATCGGTATTCGCATGGCGCTCGGCGCTAGCCGCGCGAGCGTGTTGAAGATGATCGTGCGGCAGGGAATGGTGCTGGCGGTGCTCGGCGTTGTGCTGGGACTGATCGGCGCCTATGTGCTGACGAAGTATTTAGAGAGTTGGGTCAAGTTATCGGACATGTTGTTCGGGGTCAAGGTTTCAGATCCGTTTACTTATGGCGTGATTGCCGTGCTGCTGAGTGTGGTTGCGCTCATCGCGTGCTACATCCCGGCGCGACGCGCAACGAAAGTCGATCCGCTCGTGGCACTGAGATACGAGTAACGCTTGCTCCAACAGTCAGGAGTCTGACGCTGCGGCTTCGCCGCCGGATGTGAGGCGGTGGCTCTGCCCCGCCGGTAGAGTTGGTAAGGATTTGGGCTACGCCCTTGGTTCGGGCTACGCCCCAGGGGCGCAGCCCCTAGAAAAAGAAACGCTGACGGCGAGGCATAGCCTCGCCTCACATCAGGCGGCGAAGCCGCAGCGAGGGCGACCACGTTCCATCAGGCGGCGAAGCCGCAGCGGAGGGGTTTTTGAAGTAACGCAGATTGTATGAATGACCTTCGGTATTCAGTTCGGGTTTTGATTAAGAATCCGGGGTTCACGGCGATGGCGGTGCTGTCACTGGCACTGGGCATCGGAGCGAACGCTGCGATCTTTAGTCTGCTCGATGCGGTGTTGTTGAAGACGCTACCGGTGAGACAACCAGAGCAACTCGTGTTTCTCGAAACGGGTGAACCGTCGGTGAAGCGTTCGACAAACATTTCATACCGCACTTACGAGCGACTGCGTGGTGAGAATCAGTTGCTGGCGGATGCGTGTTACTTCGGGTTTGCAACGCGAATCAACGCGAGCTTCAACGGCTCGCCGGAAGTGATCGAAGGTCAACTTGTGTCGGGCAGTTTCTTTTCGACGCTCGGCGTTGATGCAGCGGCCGGCAGGACTTTTACTGATGAGGACGATACTGAAACCGGAAGCCACCAGGTTGCAGTGATCAGCGATGCGTATTGGAAACGGCGGTTTGGGGCGAGCCCGCTGATCGTCGGACAAAACCTGGTCGTGAATAACCGCCCATTCACGGTTGTCGGCGTCACGCCGCCGGAGTTCTTTGGCGTGATCATAGGCAGCGCACCGGATGTGTTTCTTCCATCGCGAAGCGGTGAACTGATCCTGCCGCGTCGCACACGCATCAGTGACAGCACGCTTCCTTTCATCCTCGCTCGTTTGCAACCCGGCGCCGATGAACCTCGCGCACGCTCCGCGCTCTCATTAGTTGTGCAACAAGCTGCACTCGAACAAGCCGGATCTGAACTGACGCTCGAGAAACGAGACGCCATTCAGAAACTATCACTGCGACTATTACCAGCGACGCAAGGATTCAACGCTCTACGACAGCAATTTTCAACTCCGTTGCGACTGTTGATGGCAGTCGTCGGTCTCGTTTTGTTGATCGCCTGCGCGAACGTCGCAAACCTGTTGCTTGCACGCGCAGCAGCACGCGAAAAAGAGATCGCACTTCGTCTCGCCCTCGGTGCGAGTCGCTGGCGGATCGTCAAACAGTTGTTGATCGAGAGTGTGCTGCTCGCATTTCTGGGCGGGGGACTGGGATTGCTACTTGCTTCATGGTCCAGCAGTCTACTTCTGACGGTTTTTTCGAGCGGACAGAACAGTTTCAGCGCCGGCGCGCCACTGTCGCTCAACGCACCGCTCGATCTGCGCATCGTTGCCTTCACCGCATTCATTTCGATCGTGGCGGCGATCGTCTTTGGTTTAGCTCCAGCATGGCGCGCGACGCGACTCGATCTCACACCATCGTTGAAAGACGCTTCGATGAGCGGGGGCAGTCGCTGGTTTGGTTGGGGCCGCACGCTTGTTGTCACTCAGGTTGCCGTCTCCCTGACACTGCTCGTGGGCGCGGGCCTCTTCATTCGTACGCTCAGCCAGTTGCGCAGCGTGGATCTCGGCTTTCAACGCGAACACGTGCTCGTCTTCTCCGTCGATCCGCAGTTGATCAACTATCGCCGCGAACAGATCGGCGGACTCTACAAGCAGATGCTCGACCGCATCGGCGGCGTTCCCGGTGTTATGTCTGCCAGTCTGTCACGACAGGGTTTACTAAGCGGTAGCGGAACGCAGGGAAGTATCACCGTTCCCGGTTTCACTCCGCCTGCGCAGGAAAACCAACTATCCCGTTCAGGCGAGCGCGTCGAGCTCGACGTGCCGTACCTTTCACAAGTTGGACCAAACTTCTTCCGTACGCTTGGCATGACGATCGTTCGCGGACGCGACATCGGTCCGCAAGACAACGAAACGTCGCCGAAGGTCGCAGTCGTCAACGAAGCGTTCGCACGTTACTACTTCGGATCAGACGATCCAATCGGCCGCCGTTTCGATCGCGGTGCGAACGACGGCGGCGAAGTCGAGATCGTCGGCATCGTCAAAGACGCCAAATCCGAAAGCGTCAAAGAGCAAACACCGCGCACTTTCTACGTTCCGTTCCTCCAGGATCCCAACTCCTGGCGCGAAACCACTTTTCAAGTTCGCACCGCAGGCGATCCACTCGCCTTAGTCGCAGCGATCAGACGCGAGGTGCAAGCGATCGAACCGAACCTTCCGGTGTTCCGCGTCAAGACCCTCGAACAACAAGTTGACGAAACGTTGGGCCAGGAGCGTTTGGTCGCGACTCTCGCCAGTTTGTTTGGAGCTCTCGCTTTGTTGCTGGCCTGCGCCGGCTTGTACGGAGTGTTGTCTTACTCCGTCAGCCGGCGCACGCGGGAGATCGGCGTGCGCATGGCGCTCGGCGCGAAACGCGGTGACGTGCTGCGCTTCTTCATCCGTCAAGGAATGGCTCTCGTGTTCTTCGGACTTGTTTTTGGTTTGGCCGTCGCGTTTGCGTTAACGCGCTTCGTGTCGAGTTTGCTGTTCGGTATTTCGAACACGGATTTTGTGACGTTCGTCGTCGTCGCACTGGGATTAGCGATGGTTGGACTGGTCGCCTGTTATCTCCCGGCGCGGCGAGCAACCAAAGTCGATCCATCAATCGCCTTGCGAAGTGAGTAACACAACCACGGATTAAAACAATGCTTCAAGACCTCATTTATGGATTTCGTTGGTTGCGGAAACATCCGGGTTTCACGGCGCTGTCCGTTTTGACTCTCGCTGCCGGCATCGGCGTCAACACGGCGATGTTCAGCGTGGTCCATGCCGTGCTGCTCCAGCCGTTACCGTACGCCGAACCGGATCGCATCGTGTGGATGACGGAGTCGGGTCCAGAGGTGACGAATCGTTGGGTTTCTTACCTCAATTTCCACGACTGGCGTGCCCGCAACCAGGTCTTCGAATCGATGTCTACCTTCCGCGGTTTGTCCACAAACGTGACCGGTACCGATCAGGCCGAAAACATAAACGCCCGCCTCGTCACCTTCGAATACTTCAAGGTTATGCGGGCCACGCCCATGCTCGGCCGTGACTTCACTGAATCCGACGACAAGACCGGCGCCGCTCCCGTCACGATCATCAGTCATGAGTTCTGGCAACAACGGTTTGGAGGCGATCCGAATGTCGTCGGCAAACAGATAACGCTGGACGACAAGGGCTTCACCGTCATTGGCGTGATGCCGGAAACCTTCGTACACCAGGGCCCACCGCCGTTGTGGCTGTTGACTGGCCCGATGAATTTGCAAACGCACACCCGTGACATTCGGACCGCCGGCTCGGTCATCGCACGTATGAAACCGGGTGTGACGATCGAACAGGCGCGAGCGGAGATGAACCGGATCGCGCTGCAACTCTTTAAGGAGTATCCGGTAGCCAACGCCGGCGCGGACACGGTCACCGTCGTCTCACTGCAAGACAACATCACCCGCAACGTCGGCACGGCTTTGAAAATCCTTTTCGGAGCGGTCGCACTCGTCCTGCTTATCGCCTGCGCGAACGTCGCGAACCTATTACTTGCGCGGGCTGCGACGCGGCGAAAAGAATTTGCGGTACGTGCCGCGCTGGGTGCCTCGCGCCGGCGGATTGTTAGGCAGTTGCTGGTCGAGAGTCTGCTACTTGCACTCACCGGCGGCGCGCTCGGGCTGTTCTTTGCTTCGTGGGCCATGTCGGTGTTGCAGAAGGTGGCCCACGAAACTGTGCCGCGCATGGATTACATCGAGCTGAACGGCCGCGTCTTAGCTTTCAATATTGGTGCTTCAGTGCTGACCGGGATTCTTTTCGGGCTCGCTCCCGCGCTTCGCTTTTCCAAGACCGATTTACAGGAGACGTTGAAAGACAGCGCCTCGACCACCACTGACGGTCAAGGCAAGAAATTGCGGAGTGGGCTGGTCGTAAGCGAAGTGGCAGTGTCGGTTGCATTACTCGTCGGCGCCGGACTGATGGTAAAGAGCTTGATCACGCTGTTGCGGTCCGATAACGGTTTCGATCCAAACGGTGTGCTCACCATGGAGCTAAAGGTATCGCGTAATCGTTATCGCGAGCGTGGCGAACTCAGCCGATTCATGCATCAGGCGCTTCAAAGCGTGCAAGCGCAACCGGGCGTTGAGAAGGCAACGATCTCTTCGACACTTCCCGGTTCAACGGATGGTTGGCAGAACGACATCGCCCCTGAAGGCCATCGGTCGCTGGAGCCCGGTGAATCGATCAACGTCGATTGGTCTATCGTGAGCGCCGACTACTTCCAGACGATGAAGATCCCCATTCTGCGCGGTCGCACGTTCACGCGGGATGAAGACGAACAAGGCAAGCCGGTTGTGTTGGTTGACGAAAACCTCGCGCGCCGCTTTTGGCCCAACGAGAATGCGGTCGGCAAGCACCTCAAGTACGACAGTCCGGTGTGGCACGAGATCATCGGAGTCGTTCCGGAAGTGCGGGCTTACGGTTCGCAAACAAAGCCACTGATCAAGATTTACACGCCGTTCGGGCGCTCACCACAGCGAAACTCAATGCTTTCGATTCGTTATAACAACATCGATCCACAGGCATTGACCGCTGCGGTCATACGAGCGGTCCAGCAGATCGATAAAGACGTTCCCGTAACCGAGATCGCGACGTTTGAAAGTGTTCTCGCGCGCGAAGCATCACCGCGCCGCTTCAATGCCGTGCTGTTTGCAGCATTCGCGGCCTTGGCGCTCGTGCTCGCTGCCACGGGTGTTTACGGAGTGCTCTCGTATTCAGTCTCACAACGCACGCATGAAGTCGGGATTCGCATGGCGCTCGGCGCCGGAAATCGCGACGTACTGCGGTTGTTTATGGGCCAGGGAATGGTGCTGGTTCTCTTGGGACTCGCCCTCGGTCTTGCAGGGGCGTTTGTGTTGACACGCTTGATGTCGAGTTTGCTGTTCGGAGTTTCAACTACGGATCTAACGACGTTCGTCCTGGTTTCAGTCGGGTTGATCCTAATCGGACTATTTGCGTGTTACATCCCCGCTCGACGGGCGACGAAAGTCGATCCGTTGGTCGCGCTGAGGTACGAGTGAGGAGGGGGAGTCATTTGTCATTGGTCATTTGACATTTCTCATTTTTCATTTGCGCTTGAGCGAGGTGCTCCTCGACCAGCAGGGGATACCGAGGCGACCAGATGACAAATGAGAAATGTCAAATGACCAATGACAAATGAATCTTGCGCCTTTGTTCGCCTCTTCAAGCGTCTGTGGCTGGTTTGGCGAGAGCAGCACATGTGTAAAAAGCACTAAGTACAAAGAACGAAGTACCAAATGATTAAACAAATCATTCAAGACATTCGCTACGCGTTGCGGATCTTCGTGCGCAACCCGAGCTTCACGTTCGTGGTCGTCCTGACGCTCGCGTTGGGCATTGCCGCGAACACTGCGATCTTCAGCGTCGTCAACGGCGTACTTCTGCGCGACCTGCCCTTTCCCGACTCCGACCGGATCGTCACGTTGTTCGAAAACAACACCGTCGATGGTCTTGAGCGCGACGATGTATCTCCGGCGAACTTTCTCGACTGGCGCGACCGGCAGCAGTCGTTTGAACAACTCGCTTTTGCCAATCCCTACAGTCTCGATTATGTGGCCGACGGCGAGCCCGTGTCGTTGCGCGCAGCGCTCGTATCAAAAGGCTTCTTTGACATTCTCGGCGCCCAGCCGATGCATGGCCGAATCTTTGCGGCCGATGAATATGACGACGGCAGGAACAACGTCGTGTTGCTTAGTCACTCGTTATGGCAACGCCGTTTCGGCGGTGATCCCGCGATCATCGGTAAAACCCTGACGCTCGACGAACAACCGATGACTGTCGCCGGCGTAATGAAACCCGATTTCCGTCTGCATTTCCTGGAAGTAGACGAAGAGATCTGGGCGCCGCAAGCGATCACCGAAGATCTCCGACAACAACGCAAGGCGACTTACCTGAACGTCATTGGGCGATTGAAGCCGGGTGTGACACTCGAACAGGCGCGCGCCGAGATGGCAGGCATCGCGCGTAACTTGGGCGTGGAGTATCCGGCAACCAACAGCGGCCTCGGCGTTACTGCGATCACGCTGCCTGAACACTTGAAAGGGAAATGGCGACTGGCGCTTTGGATTCTACTCGGCGCAGTCGGTTTTGTTCTTCTGATTGCTTGCACGAACGTCGCCAACCTGCTGCTCGCGCGTGGTGCTGATCGTGAACGGGAATTTGCGATCCGTGCCGCGATTGGCGCCGGACGAAGCAGACTGTTGCGCCAACTGTTAACCGAAAGTTTGCTGATCGCGCTGCTCGGCTGTGGCGCGGGGATTTTCCTCGCCCGCTGGTGCATCCACCTGATCGTCGCGCTCAACCCCGGCGACATTCCTCGCATCGAGCAAGTCGGTGTTGATGGTCCAACTCTCATTTTCGTCACCAGCGTCGGCCTCGTAACGGCCGTTCTTTTCGGAATCGCTCCCGCGCTGAAGTTCTCGAGACCGGATCTGCAACGTGGGTTGAAAGAAGCGGCGACTACTTTCTCATCAAGTTTAACGGGTCATCGTCTGCGCAATGGCCTGGTCGTTACTGAAATTGCCCTCGCGGTTGTGCTGTTAATCGGAGCAGGTCTGCTGGTGCGCAGTTTTGTGAGTCTGGTGAATGTTGATCCGGGGTTCGCCGTCGATCGAATCGCGTCACTTCAGGCGTTCATTTGGGGCCGTTATCCGACGCCTGACAAGCGAGCTGCGTATGTCAATGAGACCTTGAAGCGCATCCAGGAAATGCCTGACGTCGAAGCGGCGGGCATCACAACTGCGCTGCCAATCCTGGAGAGCAGCACGACAACCTCCGTTCCTTTAACCGTCGATGGCCAACCTCCACGTCCTGCCGGGCAAGAACCAGTGGCTCAGGCCAATACCGCCACAGGGGGATATTTTCAGGCGATCGGAATGCGTTTGCTGCGTGGGCGGGTGTTCAACCAGTTTGACGACGGCACTTCATTGAAGGTCGCTGTCATCAACGACACGATGGCCCAACGTTTTTGGCCCAACGAGGACCCGGTTGGCAGAGCGTTTACCCTGCGCAACGGTGGCCGCAGCCAACCCGGGCCGCTGACGTTGCAGATCGTCGGGGTCGTCAACGACGTGCGCCAGGACGGGTTGGACAAACCTACCCGGCCCGAGTTTTATCGTCCGCATGCGCAGTCACCCTCAGGTTCGCTTATCTATGTTGTCCGTACTCGCAATGACGCAACAGCCCTAATACCTACTCTAAGAGAAAGCATCTGGAAAACGAGTCCGGACCAACCGTTCTACTCCGTCACGACGATGGACCAGCTCGTCTCCGATTCACTTAAAGCGAGGCGTTTCAACCTGGCACTGCTGGGAGGGTTCGCCGGGCTCGCATTGATGCTGGCGTTGACCGGCGTTTACAGCGTGATGAGCTTCGTCACGCGCCAGCGAACCCATGAAATCGGCGTGCGTGTTGCGCTGGGCGCGAGCGCGCGTGACATCGCCCGTCTCGTACTCGGACACGGATTGCGCCTCGTAATCGCCGGCACGCTCATCGGCGCCGTAGCTGCGTTCGCATTGACGCGACTGATGAGCGCTTTGTTGTTCGAAGTTACCACTTCAGACCCGATAACGTTTGCCGTGGTGATCATTGCCTTACCGGTAGCGGCTCTACTCGCTTGCTATGCACCGGCGCGCCGCGCGACGAAGGTCGATCCACTTGTAGCGCTCAGGTATGAATGAAGAGGTGGCGGGCGGAAACAGAGTCATTGGTCATTGGATCATTTGTCAATTGTCATTGTTCTGGCGACGGGCTACTTGAACACCATAGAGCACCGGGGCGAGCGAATAATAAATGACCAATGTCAAATGACCAATGACCAATGACTCCGAACAAGGCCCATTTGTTTGGTGCTTGGTGCTTTGTTCTTTGTCTAGGGTAAGAGACAGCTTTTGGCGTGAGTTTCTCTTGAGCACAAAGTACCAAGCACTAAGTACAAAGTTCAAAAGAAGACGAGACCCAAACACCAAGGATTAAGGGCAATATATTATGAACACACTCATTCAAGACATTAGATTTGGTTTTCGCATGCTGCTCAAGTCGCCGAGCATGAGCATCGTCGCTACTATCGCGCTCGCGCTCGGCATCGGCGCCAACACTGCGATTTTCAGCGTCGTAAACGCGGTGCTGTTGCGGCCATTGCCGTTTCCGAATCCCGATTCGCTGGTCGCGGTGTTCGAGACGGACCATCAGCGCGGTACCGCGTGGCTCGCACTCGTATCCAAACTTTTTCGATCTGCGTGCGCAAAACACGGTCTTCGAGCGCGTCGCCACTTACTACAGCAGCGACTTCATCATGACCGGACGCGGTGAACCCGCGCGACTGCAGGGCGCCGTCGTAACCGCCGATCTTTTCCATTGCTCAGGCGTCGCGCCAATGCTGGGCCGCACGTTTATCGCCGAGGAAGACAAACCTCACCGACCGGCCGCGTCGTCATTCTCAGTCAGCGCTGTTTCAAAAGCGCTTCAACTCCGATCGTCGATTCTGAATCAGACGATCACGCTCGATGGCGTCAGCTACACCATCATCGGCGTGATGCCGTCGGCGTTCGAGTTTCCGATTCAGAACGAGCCGGTCGAACTATGGACCACGATCGCCGGCGATGCGTCCGGCAAGACCCGATCACAGGCCAACGCGGCGCGCACTTCCTGCGCGTCATCGGCCGTCTGAAACCAAGCGTGACCAGGAACAGGCGCAGACCGAACTGACCGCGATCGCTGCGCGTCTGGAGCAACAATATCCCGGACGAAAACACGCGCAAGAGTTTGCGTCTCGAATCCGCGCTCACCGCGCTGGTTGGCGACGTTCGTCCGGCGCTGTTGATTCTTTTCGGTGCGGTCGCGTGCGTGTTGTTGATCGCGTGCGCGAACGTCGCGAACTTGCTGCTTGCGCGCGCCACCAGCCGTCACAAAGAGATGGCGATTCGCGCCGCGCATGGGCGCGAGCCGTATGCGCGTGATCCGACAGTTGCTCACGGAAAGTGTGTTGTTGTCGCTGTTCGGTGGTGCTGTCGGATTGTTGCTCGCCGTCTGGTGGTCCGATCTGCTGGTCGCGCTCGGCAAGGACGACATTCCACGCGCGGTCCACGTCGGAATCGATTGGCGCGTGCTCGGATTCACGTTTGGCGTCTCCGTGCTTGACCGGCCTGATCTTTGGACTCGTGCCCGCGTTTCACTCGTCGAAGACCGAGTTGGTCGAATCGCTGAAGGAAGGCGGACGCGGCACGAGCGAAGGCGCGCGGCGCAATCCGCATGCGCAGCGTGCTCGTGGTCGGCGAGCTGGCGATCGCGGTGGTGCTGCTCGTCTTGGCGGGACTGTTGATTCAGAGTCTGTGGCGTTTGCAAAACGTGAACAGCGGTTTGCAGCCGGAGAATCGTGTTGACGTTCAACATCGGCGCTGCCGGAAGTCAAGTACAAGACTCGACAGCAGAGCCAGTTTTTCATCGACCTGAAGACGCGACTCGAATCATCACCCGGCGTGCAGTCGGCCAGCACGATATATCCGCTGCCGCTGAGTGGCGATCGCTTCAGCATCTCCTTTCAGATCGAAGGCCGACCGGTTGCCGCCGAAGGACGAACCCTCCGGCGACTTCTTCACCACCGGGGTCGGCTATTTCCGCACGATGGGAATCCCGATGATCAAAGGCCGCGACTTCGACGATCGCGATCAAGCATGGTTCAACTCCGGTGATCATCATCACCGAGACGTTTGCGCGGCAATATTTCCCGAACGAAGACCCGATCGGCAAACGTATCCAGTCCCGGGATCTCGTCGATTGAAGACGAAGACTCGGCGATGCGCGAGATTGTCGGCGTCGTCGGCGACGTCAGGAATCGCGCTCTCGAACACTGAAGCCGCGCCGGCTTACTACGTTCCGCAAACGCAAGTGCCGTTCAGCCAGATGGTGGCGGTGGTCAAGACGGACAACGAGCCGCGCAGTTTGATTTCGGTGGTGACGAAGGAAGTGGCTGCGATGGATCCCGGATATTCCGTTGTTCGGCGTGAAGACGATGGAGGAATACTTGTCGGCTTCGGTGGCGGCGCCGCGATTCAACACGACGCTGCTTTCGATCTTCGCCGCTGTGGCGCTGGTGCTGACGATCGTCGGCTTGTACGGCGTGATGAGTTATTCGGTGGCCCAACGCACGAACGAGATCGGCATCCGGGTCGCGCTTGGCGCGCAAGCGCGCGACGTGCTGCTGATGATCGTCAAACAGGGTTCGAAGCTGATTCTGATCGGGCTCGCTATCGGTTTGTTCGGCGCGTTTGCGGTGACGCGATTGATCGCGAGTTTGTTGTTTGGCGTTACCGCGAAGGATCCGTTCACGTTTGCGGCGGTGGCGGTGTTGCTGGCGATCGTGGCGTTGCTGGCGTGTTACATCCCGGCGTGGCGCGCGACGAAAGTCGATCCGATGGAGGCACTGAGGTGCGAATGAAAGGATTGCTCAGTGGTCACATGTTGTGCTCAAAGAAAAGTATCTGCGTTCGTTAGAGCGCCTGTTCGCCACCATGTCGCTCCACTGGAGCGACGACAGTTAGGATGACGGAGCACAGACCACTGATCGACGAACTCAGGATTCTAAGGACAAGGAGGTGAATGATGACTACATTATTGGCTGATATTCGTTTTGGCGTGCGGATGTTGTTGAAGAGTCCGATGATGACGATCATCGCGCTGCTGGCGCTGACGCTTGGCATCGGGGCGAATACCGCGATCTTCAGTGTCGTCAATGCCGTGTTGCTGCGGACGTTTCCTTATGCAGATCCCGAACAGCTCGTGCTCGTGTGGGAGAAGACGCGAAGGTGGCCGCACCGATCAGAACGTGATCAACCTCGGCAACTTCTCCGATTGGAAAGAACAGAACCAGGTCTTCAGCGACATGGCCGTCTTCTTCGACCGCAGCTTCAATCTCACGAGCGACGGCGAACCGGAAGAAGTGCCGGTACAGTTCGGGACCACCAACTTGTTTTCAGTGCTCGGAACCAACGCCGTTCTGGGTCGAACTTTTCTCGCTGACGACGGACGCGAAGGTCAGCCGCGCGTTGTGGTGATCAGTTACGGACTCTGGCAGCGACGTTTCGGTGGCGACAGCCAGATCGTTGGCCGCCAGATCACGCTCAACAACGAGCCAAGCACGGTTATCGGCGTAATGCCTGCCAATTTCGGCTGGCACATTCAAAGAGGAACGCAGGCCAGCAAACCCGCGGACATCTGGGTGCCCTTTCAGATCACAAACGAGTTGCGACAGCGACGCGGCCGGTTTGCTTCGGCCGTCGCGCGTATGAAGCCCGGCGTGTCCGATCGAACAGGCAAGACGCGAAATGGACACGATCGGCGCGCGCCTCGCGCAACAGTATCCGGAGTTCAACACTAACTGGGGCGTCAACGTCGTTCCGTTGCGCACGCAATTCACAGGCGAGATCCGCGAGCCGCTGTTGATCTTGCTGGGCGCAGTCGGTTTCGTACTGCTGATTGCGTGTGCAAACGTCGCGAACCTGTTGCTGGCGCGCGCGAGTGCGAGACGAAAGGAGATCGCTGTTCGTGCAGGACTCGGCGCGAGTCGCTGGCGTATCGCGCGACAGTTGTTGACCGAGAGCGTGATGCTTGTCGTGATCGGTGGAACGCTCGGCGTGCTCGTCGCGTGGTGGGGAACAAAAGCGCTGGTCGCGTTGAGTCCACCCGCGCTGATAGATCTCAAGAGAGTTGGCGTCAGTCTGCCGGTGCTCGGGTTCACGCTCGGTCTGTCAGTGCATCACAGGAATCGTTTTCGGACTCGCGCCGGCGTTGGAAGCGACGCGTTTCGATCTTCAGGATTCACTGAAAGAAGGCGGCAAGAACGTCGTGGCGGTGCGGGAGTCATCGCGTGCGCAATGTTTTTGTCGTCACGCAGGTCGCGCTGGCGCTGGTGTTGCTCATCGGTGCTGGTCTGCTGGTGCAAAGTCTCAATCGTTTGCAGTCAGTCGATCCGGGATTCAATCGCAGAACCTGTTGACTGTTCGCGTCAGTCTGCCTGTCGCGAAATATCCGGACGGAACCAGAAACGAATCGATTTTTTCAAACAGGCGATCGCGCGAATGAGCACGATTCCCGGTGTTGAGTCCGTGGGAGCAATCAATACGCCGCCATTCACGGGTCTTGTATGCAGGGACGACTGTTGAAGTTGATGGCCAGAATTGCCTCCCGAGCAGGAATTGAAGACCGGAGTGTGCGTCACTGACGCGAACTACTTTCGAAGCAATGCAGATCCCATTGAAGCGAGGGCGCTTCTACACGCAACAGGAAGCGACAGAGATGCGGCACGTCGTCCTCGTTAACGAAGCTTTCGTGAAGAAGAACCTCAAAGGCGCGAACCCGCTCGGTCAGACAACTCACGATCTACATGAAAAACGAGAACGTGCCGACGCGAGATCATCGGCGTCGTCGCGAGATCACAAACACCTCGGTCTCGATACGTCAGTGGAGCCGGTCGCTTACTGGCCACATCCGGAACTGGTCTATCCGGGCATGACGATCGTGTTGCGCACGACGAGGCGATGCGGGTGCGGTGGCGCCCGCGGCGCGTGAAGTGATCCGCACACTCGATCCGCAACAACCGATCGGCGAGATCAGCACGATGGAGAGTTTGCTTTCGACTTCGGTTGCGAGATCGCGTTTCAGTGCGTGGCTGCTCGCTGTGTTTTCCATCGTCGCCCTCGTGATGGCCGCAGTCGGGATCTACGGCGTTATGTCTTACTCGGTGTTGCAGAGAACGCACGAGATTGGAGTGCGCATGGCCCTCGGCGCACAGCGTTGGGACGTGTTGAAGCTGGTAGTAACGAAGGGAGTTTTGCTGGCGCTAATCGGTGTCGCAGTTGGACTTGCGGCGTCGTTCGCAGTCACGCGGTTGCTCTCGACGTTGTTGTTTGAAGTGACGACGACAGATGCCGCGACGTTTGCGGGAGTATCGGTCGGGCTCTTCGTGATCACCCTCCTCGCGTGTTACTTGCCGGCGCGACGCGCGACTCGAGTCGATCCGTTAAAGGCATTGAGATATGAGTGATATCCGTCAATCAATCCGTGTTCTGTTGAAGTATCCAGGCTTCAGCGCGATCGTAATCATCACTCTTGCGCTGGGCATCGGCGCAAACACGGCAATCTTTAGTGTCACTGACAGGCTGTTGTTGCGCTCGCTGCCGGTAAGTGATCCGGACCAGTTGGTCCTGATCTCGTCCGTTAGTGTCAATCCAAACTTCGTCAGCAATTCGTTTTCGTATCCTCTGTTCAACGACTTTCGCACGCAGAACAAAGTGTTCGATGGGATGGTCGCGTTCACCCGCACGGAGTTGGAGTTAAAGAGTAACGAGAGGGTCGAACGAGTCCCCAGCGAATACGTTTCGGGAAACTATTTCGATGTGCTCGGAATTCACGCGGCACGCGGACGCACGTTCCTGCCGGAAGAGGATAAAACGCCGGGCAGTCAGCCGGTGGTGGTAGTCAGCGACGCCTTCAGTCGAAAACATTTTGGCGCCGCGCAGAATGCGATTGGCCAGAAGATCACGTTGAATGATTTTCCGTTGACGGTGATTGGCGTCGCTCCCGAAAGCTTCACCGGAATGACGCTCGAGCGACCGACGGAACTTTGGGTGCCGGTGCTGATGCATCCACAACTCGCGCAATCGAAGTTTATCGAAAGCCGCACCGATGGTTTTCTCTATTTGCTGGGGCGCCTGAAGTCTGATGTTTCCGCTGCGCAGGCGGAGTCGAGCATGGACCTGCTGGCCCAACAGATCAAGGAAGCCAACACGCCTGCCGGAACGGTCACCAAGGGACTTCCTTTCAGCGAGCAGCACATCAAGTTTGCACCCGGCGGCAAAGGACGCTCGCTCCTTCGCGGACGTTTCTCGTCGCCGCTCAAATTATTAATGGTGGTGGTTGCGCTGGTTCTCTTGATCGCGTGCGCGAACATCGCCGGCCTCCTGTTGGCGCGTGGTGTCACTCGACGCAAGGAGATGGCGATCCGATTGGCTGTCGGTGCGAATAGTTGGCGCGTGGTGCGACAACTGTTGACCGAGAGTCTGGTGCTCGCTGTCAGTGGCGGGTTAGTCGGACTCCTGATGGCGCCGTGGTTAATCAATTTACTTACAAAGACACAGCCCCGACTCGATCTTGCACGCACGGTGTTGGCCCAGGGCATCGACCGCCGCGTGCTCGCGTTTACGGCGTTGACGACGCTCGTCGCGGGAATCATCTTCGGAATCTTTCCCGCGTGGCAGAGCTCGCGAGCCAATCTGTTGCCGGTCCTGAAGGAAGAAGGCGGCATTTCCAGCCAGCGTGAGCGTCGCTTCACATTTCGCAGCCTGCTGGTTGTCTCGCAACTCGCGCTTGCGATCGTCGTCCTGATCGGCGCCGGACTGTGCGTCAAAAGCCTGCGCAACCTGCTCGCGATCGATCCGGGTTACAACGCCGAAACGCTGCTTGTCGTGCCGCTCGATCTGGACGAAAAGAAGTACGACGAAGCGAGTGGCCGTGTGTTTCAACATCATCTGTACGCGCGTCTTGAAACGTTGCCGGGCGTCGAAGCGGTTAGTCATGGACTGGTGATGCCGTTCAGCGGCAGCCGCTTCATGAGCAGCATTTTCGTCCAGGGCAGTGCACCGTTGCCAAACGAACAGATGGCATTCGATGCGAGTGTCGTCGGTCCCAATTATCACGAGACGATGGGCATCCAGATGGCCCAGGGACGCGGCTTCACCGACGAGGATCGCGAAGGCGCTCCGCGCGTAGTGATTATCAACGAAGCGTTGGCCCAACGACTCTTCCCGGGTGGAAACGCGCTAGGACAGAGACTGACGACGCGAACCGATGGTCCACCGCTGGAGATCATTGGCATTACTCGCGACGTCAAGCATCACGAGCTGACGGAAACCCCGGTGCCGCATTTCGATCTGCCCGCGCTGCAACGTGGTTACGACAGTTACACAAACGTCGTCATGCGCACGCGTGGTCCGGCTGAAGAACTGATTCCAGCAGTACGATCGGAGCTTCTTGACCTTGATCCGGCGTTGTCGGTCAAGGACATCTCCGCGGTATCGACACAGATCGACAACACACTCGCAGCGACACGGCTGGCGTCGACGTTGATCTCGATTTTTGGGCTCGTGGCTTTGTTGCTCGCGAGCATTGGTCTGTACGGCGTGATGGCGTGGATGGTGAGTCATCGCACGCGCGAGGTCGGAATTCGCATGGCGCTCGGCGCGCGACCGGCCGACGTGCTCAAACTGGTTCTCAAACAGGGATTGGTACTGACGCTCATGGGCGTGGTGATTGGGCTCTTCGCGGCCCTCTTCACCACGCGGCTGATTGACACTCAGCAACTCTACGGAGTCAGTGCTACCGATCCGTTTACTTTTGCTGTGATTGCGTTGCTCCTGACAGCAGTTTCGCTGTTGGCTTGTTACCTGCCGGCGCGCCGGGCGACGAAGGTCGACCCGTTGACGGCGCTCCGATACGAATGAGGCCCTATGCAAACACAGAAGACGGACGCGATCCGGCCTAATCGGATCTGGCGTTTCGATCCGGCGTACACGACGGTGGAGTTTAGTATCAGGAATTTTTGGTACACCGTGCGCGGACACTTTCGCACGCTTGAAGGTTCGATTGTGTTGGACGAATCGGATCCGAGTGGATCCTCGGTGCTCGCGAAGATCAGCGCGCGCAGCATCGACACCGGCAATAAGCGGCGCGACGCGCACCTCGTGGCGGCGGATTTTCTCGATGCCGACAACTTTCCCGATATCGAGTTTCGGAGCACGAGAGTGGCGCGCGGGAAGGATCGGGATTCACTCGATCTCGAAGGCAATCTGACGTTCAAGGGAAAGAGCCGGACGATTGCGATGGTAGTCAACGAAATGGACCGGAGTCGCTCGCCGCATGGTGAAGAGTTTGTTTACTACAGCGCGACGACGGAGCTCGATCGTTTTGATCTGGGGATCAAATACGGACGCGGAATCATCGGTCGCAAAGTGAAAGTGACGATTAACGTTCAGGCGGCTGCGTGAATGTGAGCTTTGTGCTTTGTACTTAGTACTTTGCTCGTAGTCGGAACGCCAAAGCAAACGCAAACGTTAATCAAGCGAACAAAGTACAAAGCACAAAGTACTAAGCACTCGAAAGACTCGAATTGTTATGGACAGCTTGTTCAAAGACGTCCGTTATGCGCTGCGTTCTTTACTGCGGCGGCCTGCGTTCACCGCCATCGCGGTGATCACGCTCGCGCTGGGCATTGGAGCAAACACCGCGATCTTTAGTGTGGTCCATGGCGTGTTGCTTCAGCCGCTGCCGTATCCCGAATCTGAGCGACTGGTGTCGTTGCGACAGTCGAACGTGACAACAAGCCCCGCGCAACCGGACGCGCAGGTCGCGCCCGGTAATTTTCTTGAGTGGCAACGTCAGAACACATCGTTCTCGAGTCTCGCCGCGTACCGCACCGTTTCTTACAACCTCACTGGCGAGGGAAACCCGGAACGGTTGTTGGCTGGGCGTGTGTCGGTTGGCCTGTTCAAGCTGCTTGGAGTTCAACCAGTTTGGGGTCGCGATTTTGTTACGGAAGAAGACCAGCCGGGACGTGAGAAGGTCGTGGTTATCAGCGAGGGTCTGTGGCAACGACGCTTCGCATCCGACACCAACATCATTGGCCGGACGTTGATACTCGACGGTGAAGATTACGCGATCGTCGGCGTCATGCCTGCCGATTTCCGATTGCCCGATCAGCGTGAACGAGAACTGTGGACGCCGATCGCTTTCAAAGACAACGAGCGGACGCTTCATCACGCGCGCTACATCGACGTCATCGGCCGACTGAAACCGGCCGTATCTTCTGACCAGGCGAATGCGGAGATGACGGCCATCGCCACGCGACTCGCGCAGGATCATCCCGACGCTAATACGGGTTGGACCATCAAGGTCACGCCATTGCTTGATTTCGTCGTCGGCGATGTGAAGAAGTGCTGTGGGTAATGTTCGGAGCGGTGGCGCTATTGCTTCTAATCGCGTGTGCGAACGTCGCGAATCTTCTGCTCGCGCGAGCCACGACGCGACAGAAAGAGATGGCCGTAAGGGCGGCTCTTGGAGCCGGCCGCGCGCGCATTGTGCGGCAGCTTGGTACTGAAAGTTTTGTGCTGGCATTTCTCGGCGCGGCCGCCGCGTGGCCATTCGCGTCGTGGGGACTGCAAGCGTTGCTGGCTGCTGCACCCACCGATCTTCCGCGTATCGCTTCGGTAAACATCGACAATCGCGCATTGTTATTTACACTCGCTGTTGCGCTTCTCACCGCGTTTATCTCCGGACTCGCGCCTGCCTTGCAAGTCCTCAAGTTTGACTCCGATCCGGCATTGAAAGATCAACGCAGCCGCAGCGTTCGGCAGCAGCGTATCGGAAACCTGTTGATCGCGAGCGAAGTCGCGCTGGCGTTGATGTTGCTGATCGGCGGCGGCTTATTGCTGCGCACCGTTTGGCGACTCAATCACATCGATCCGGGTTTCGACGAAGAGAACGCCCTCGCGGTGACGCTTCAGTTGCCGCAGAAAAAATATGCCGATCCGCAGCAGGTAGCGCGATTCAGTGAAGAACTGGTCCAACAAGTAGCGACACTGCCAAGCGTCGAAGCCGCCGGAGTCGCGCGAATCCTGCCGATCGTGCACGACCTGCCCACGGGTTTTTACTTCGAAGGCTACGCACGCCCGAAAGACAACGACCTCCCGCAAACAAACTATTCCGCCGTCTCGTCGGGCTACTTCAAAGCGATGGGCATTCCGCTCCTCGCCGGGCGCGCCTTCACCGAACGCGACACGCAAGAGGCACTGCCCGTGGCAATCGTCAGCCAGACTCTCGCCCAACGTTACTTTCCCAACGGCGATGCGATCGGTAAACGGATCAACGTCAACACCGGGCCGGAGAGTTATCGCGAGATCGTCGGTATCGTCGGCGACGTCAAACAGAATGGTCTAACAAAAGACACGAGACCGCACACGTACGAACCTTTTGCGCAGGCACCGAACCAGTTCATGACGTTGATCGTACGTTCGTCAACAGACCCTGCGTCGCTCGTGCCGGCTATTCGCGGCAAAGTGCTCGGGCTTGATAGCGAACTGCCGCTCCAGCGAACAATCACGCTCGATCGCGTGATCGCAAACTCGATCCGGCAACAACGGTTTACGTCGATCGTGCTGTCTGTGTTCGCCGGCGTCGCACTATTGCTCGCAGCGGCGGGGTTGTACGGCGTGATTTCTTACTCGGTCGCGCAGCGCACGCATGAACTCGGGATACGCGTCGCGCTCGGCGCGCAGGTAAAAGACGTGATGCAGTTGGTTCTGCGACAGGGCATGACTTTTGTGATCGCCGGCGAACTGGCCGGAATCATCGGCGCGTTTGCGCTGACGAGGTTGCTCGGCGGATTGCTCTTTGGCGTGACGCCGACCGATGCCGCGACCTTCATCGGTGTGACCGCCGGTTTGACGTTGGTCGCCTTGCTCGCTTGCTACATTCCCGCGCGCCGCGCAACGAAAGTCGATCCGCTGGTCGCGCTTCGATACGAATGAGGAAAGGACTTTGGTGCTTTGTACTTAGTGCTTTGTACTTGGCGCCTTATTCCGGAAGCGATTACATGGAACAAAGCACAAAGAACGAAGCACCAGGTACAAAGCACACGAAACACTTCAAGGAGACATCATGACACTCATCAGTCGTTCCTTAATTAGAAAAATCGTCCTGTTGCTTGCTCCGATTGCCGCATTCTTTATGGCATCACCAGGCTTTGCGCAGAAGCCTAAGGACGAATCGCGCTCGATCATGACTTGGGAGCATAGCGACGATGGTCATAAACGCCGGCTCGAGATTCGCGGCAAGGCCGAATTTACCGACGACTACATGGACATCAAGGACATCTCCGAAGGCGGCGTGGTCCGTATCGAGGAAGTGCGGGATGGCCAATCTCGACGTTACGAAGTACGTCGCGACGTCGGCGGGCAGTTGACGCGTGCGTTCTTCATGAACGGGCAGGCGCGCGAGATCGACGCAACCGCTCGTACGTGGATCGCCGAACTCGTTCTCAACGCCGTTCGTCAGGGCGGGATCGACGCCGATAAACGCGTTCAGACCCTTCTGCGTCAACGCGGCGTCGCCGGTGTCTTTCAGGAGATCGAACTAATCAACAGCGATTACTCGCGTCGCCATTACTACGCCGCTTTAGTCAAGCACGGCAACCTCAACGCCGCAGCGTTTGCAGACACGTTGGCCCACGCGGCCCAACATATCAAGTCTGATTACGATCAGTCGCAATTCCTGATGGCAGTGGCTCCGGCATTGGAAGGCAAAGAATCAGCGATGCCGGTGTTTTTCAAAGCCATCGACACGATCAAATCAAACTACGAACGCAGCCGCGTGCTTAAGACGTTGTTGAAACGCAGCGCACCGAGCAAGGAGCTTCTGATTCAGATCGCGACGTCAACGAAAGGCATTAATTCGGATTATGAGAAGGCGGGCGTGCTGAAAGACGTTGCTGCCGTTTACCTCGACGATTCCTCGTTGAGCGGCGTCTTCTTTCAAACTGTTGGCACGATCAGAATCGGACTACGAACATCGCCGGGTGCTTTCAGCGTTACTCAAAACGAAGAACCTCAGCGAAGGCGTGTTAACTCAACTGCTCGACTCCGCTGCGGCGATCTCATCCGATTACGAAAAAGCCTCGCTCCTGCTCGAAGCTTCACGTGTTTACACGGGTGATGGGCGGTTGCGGGCAGCGTTTTTGAAAGCGGTGGAGACGATCAAGTCTGATTACGAGCGTGGCCGAGTGTTGTCGGCGCTATTGAAGAATAAACAGATTGGTTAATACGAGAGGATTTGTCAGTGGTCAGTGGTCGCGTAGTCAGTAGTTAGTTGCTTCGGAATCAATGACAACTGACAACTGACAACTGACAACTGACTACTGACTAATCGAACTTAGGAGTTCTGATGGAAAATCTATTTCAAGACATTCGTTACGGCGTGCGCATGTTAACCAAGAACCCGGCGGTTACAGCCGTTGCCGTGTTGACGCTTGCGTTGGGCATCGGCGCCAACGCCGCCATCTTCAGCGGCGTCAGCGCATTTATTTTCCGTCCTTTGCCTGTGCCCGATGCTCATCAACTCGTGCGCCCGATGGAGCTGGCGGAGGACCGCGGCATCAGTGACGAGCTTTCTTACCCGGACTTCGTCGACTACCGCAATCAATCGACGGTCTTCGAAGCGATGAGCGCCGAAGACATGGTGCCGGTCGCACTCGATTCTGACACACAAAGCGACGTGATCTGGGGCCAGGTCGTGAGTGGTTCGTACTTCGACGTGGTCCGGATCAAACCGATCATGGGCCGCACGTTTACGCCTGAAGAAGACAACGCAGTCGGCGCTCATCCGGTCGTCGTGATCAGTCAGGGTCTTTGGCAGCGTCGCTTCGGTTCCGATCCTGAGATCGTCGGCAAGACGATCCGCTTGAGCAATCGCGGTTACCAGGTGGTTGGCATCACTCCTGAAGCGTTCACCGGTTCGAAGTTTGCGCTGTCGATGGACTTCTGGATACCGATGGCGATGGTTGAAGAGCTACGCCGATCGCCGGGACTGCTTACCGATCGCGACAGTCACTGGATGAATGTGCTCGCGCGTTTGAAGCCCGGAGTGACGTTGGACCAGGCAACCGCTGAGATGCAGGGGATCGCTGGCCGGCTTAATCAGACTTATCCAAACGAGCGCGCGAGCAATACGAGCGCAAGAGTTTCGACCGAGATGGACGGCCGTTGGGAAGAGGCTGCGTCGACGATGAAGAGCGGGGGCGCGATCGCAATGGCCATCGTCGGGCTGATTCTGCTGATCGCGTGCGCGAATGTTGCCAACCTGATGCTCGCGCGCGCTGCCGCGCGTCGCAAGGAGATCGGCATTCGTCTCGCGCTTGGCGCAAGCCGTATCCGTTTAATTCGCCAGTTATTGACCGAAAGTCTGCTGCTGTCGTTGCTTGGCGGCGCGTTGGGCTTGTTGTTGGCGTTCTGGGTTACGGACCTGATGGAAGGGTTCGTTCCCGTGCTCCAGTACAACATCATCGAAAACTTCTTCGCGCTCGATGCGCGCGCGCTCGTCTTCACCCTCGTGATCTCTCTCTCGACCGGATTGATCTTCGGACTCGCGCCGGCATGGCACTCCTCGAATCCCGATGTAGTTCCCGTGCTAAAGGGCGATTTCGACGCGGGTCAACGCGGAAAAGGACGTCGCTTTTCGTTGCGATCGGCGCTCGTGGTGGTCCAAGTCGCTTTATCGCTTGCGGTGCTGGTGTGTGGCGGCCTGTTCATCAAGAGTTTTCGCCAGGCGCAAACCATGGATCCGGGGTTCGCGACTAAGAACGCCTTAATCGCGACGCTCGATCCGGAGCTGGTCGGTTACGACAGTGAACGATCGCGCAACTTCTTCCGTCAGGCGATCGAGCGCGCCTCGAGTTTGCCGGGCGTGGAAGCCGCAGCCGCTGCGCGTCTGCTTCCTTTGGGCGACAGTTCCAATTCGAATGGTCCGGTTTTGAAAGAGGGCGAAACACTCGCTCGCGGCAGCGCGGGTCGGACCATCATGACCAACGTGATTAGCTCCGGATACTTCCGCGCGATGCAGATTCCGATTGTTGAGGGTCGCGACTTCGACGATCGCGACCACGTCAAGTCACAACGCGTGGTCATCATCAATCAGCAGATGGCTGAGTCGTTGTGGCCCGGCGAGAGCGCGATCGGGAAGCGCATTCTGATTGGCGCTGAGAGTCGTGATCTATTAGAAGTCGCCGGCGTCGTTAAGACGGGCAAGTATCGCAACCTCGCCGAGGATTCGAAGCCTTACATCTATTACCCGATGACACAGCGCCGCCCGGCGAACATGAACCTCGTGATGCGCACGAGTGTCGATCCGCGCGGGCTGGCGGGCGCGATTCGCAAAGAGGTGCAGACTATCGATCGGAGCGTTCCGGTCTCGTCGGTCAAGACGATGACGGAACACCTGACGTATGCGTTATGGGCACCAAACATGGCGGCGTCGTTTTCACTCGCGTTCGGTGTACTCGCGATTCTGTTAAGTGCGGTCGGACTTTACAGCGTAATGGCGTACGTCGTTTCGCAACGCACGCGCGAAGTTGGAATACGAATGGCGCTCGGCGCGAATCGCGCTGACGTGATGAAGATGATCACGGTCCAGGGAATGCGACTCGCCGTCATCGGTGTCGTCATCGGACTGTTGCTGTCGCTTGGACTCGCGCGAGCCCTCTCGTCGTTGTTGATTGGCGTGAGCGGTTACGACGTGACGACGTTCGTCATCGTTCCATCCTTGCTCGTGTTCGTCGCGTTCATCGCTTGTTATCTCCCGGCGCGCCGTGCGACGAAGATCGATCCACTCGTCGCGCTTCGATATGAATGATTGGTCAGTGGTCAGTTGTCAGTGGTCAGTGGTCCGTTGTCAGTGGTCCGTGGTTCATTCCTGAGCTGACTACTGACTACTGACTACTGACAACTGACCACTGACCACTGACAACTGACCACGGACAAACATTATGTTCAAAGAACTCCGTTACGCAGCACGCGCGTTATTGAAGCGGCCCGGATTTTCGGTCGTTGCAGTATTAACGCTGGCCCTTGGAATCGGCGCGAACACCGCGATCTTCAGCGTCGTCAACGCGACGTTGCTGCGGCCATTGCCGTTCAAAGATCCGGAGCGGGTCGTTATGATCTGGGGCTTCCTGCCGAAGATGGCGGACACCACCGACAAGTTGCCTAACTCTGCGCCGAACTTCCTCGGTCTGAAATCGCAGAGCCAGTCGTTCGAGCGTCTCGCCGCATTTCGATCGTGGTCATGGCAAATGACTGGTGGCTCGGAAGCTGAGTTGTTGCGTGGCGCGCGTGTCTCGGCAGATTTCTTTGAAGCGGTTGGAGCTGGTCCAATACTGGGCCGCGCGTTCACGGCGGAGGAAGACCTGCCGAACCGCGCACCGGTTGCGATTATCAGTCACGGTCTCTGGCAGCGTCACTTCGGCGGTGATCCGAACGTCCTCGGCAAGACGATCATGCTCACCGGTCAAAACGCCGCAGTGGTGGGCGTGATGCCGGAAGGTTTTCAGTTTCCCGGCGGCGCCAACATGCTTCCGGGTCTTCAGTTCGCACTGCAAAACGACGTGTGGATGCCGCTCGCGATTACCGACGAGGAACGAGAGCGGCACGGCAATCTGAATCTCGCGACGATCGGTCGCTTGAAGCCGGGCGTATCGGCGACGCAGGGCGAGGCTGAACTACGCGCCATTCAACAGGGTTTGCCCCTCGGCACGATCGGATTCACGCTCAACGTGCTGCCGTTGCACCAACAGATGGTCGGCACGATCCGTAAACCGTTGCTGGTTTTGTTAGCAACGGTCGCGCTCGTTCTACTGATTGCGTGCGCGAACATCGCGAACCTCTTACTCGCGCGCGCGACTTCACGACAGAAAGAGATCGCAATTCGCGCCGCGCTCGGCGCCGGCCGACGACGCATCGTCGGTCAACTGCTTACCGAGAGTCTGCTGCTTTCACTAACCGGCGGCGCGATCGGGTTACTGCTCGCCGTCTGGGGCAACTCGTTGCTCGTTTCGGTTATTCCGCGCGAAGTTCCGCGCATCAACGACGTCGGAGTTGACGCGCGGATTCTTCTTTTCACACTTGCGATTTCGATCGTTACGGGTCTGATCTTCGGACTGCTTCCCGCGTTGCAAGCATCGCGATTCGATTTGAACCGGTCGCTGAAAGAAGGCGTGCGCGGCATGACTTCGGGCGCGGGCCAGAACCGGTTGCGCAGTTTGCTTGTCGTTTCTGAAGTGGCGATGGCGCTTGTGCTTCTGATCGGTGCCGCGCTGCTGATGAAGAGCTTCATTCGGTTGCTCGATGTGAACCCGGGCTTCAATCCAGAGAACGTGCTGACGTTTGAGATTCAATTGCCAAATCTTCCACCCTCGCGATACGAGCGCAGCGAGGAGCAGACGACTTTCTTCCAACAGTTAATGACACGGCTTCAGGCGTTGCCGGGTGTGGAAAACGCTGGTGGTGTTCTCTCGCTACCGTTGTCCGGCGCGCACGAGAGCACTGACGTGTTTCTGGAAGGACAGGAAACGACACTCGCTGCTCAACGACCGACTGCCGACTACACGATGGTGACGCCCGACTATTTTGCGACTCTTCAGATCCCGCTGTTGCAGGGTAGGTACTTCACCGCCCAGGACAAGCGCGATGGGTCGCTCGTGATCATCATTAACGACACTTTCGCCGAGCGTCTATGGCCCGGTCAGAATCCGATCGGCAAACGTATGCGCATTGGTTTTGAGGAGAAACAGCGTGAAGTGATCGGTGTCGTTGGCAGCGTCAAGCAGATGTCACTCGACGCGGAACCACGTCCGGCGATGTATATGCCGCACCTGCAAGCTCCCACACCGGGACTGACTTTGCTCGTACGCACGCGCGGTGAGCCGTTGTCGATGGCTGCGGCCGTGCGACAGGAGGTGCGGGCGATCGATAAAGACGTCCCGGTGACGCAGGTGCAGACGATGGAGAAGGTGCTTGGCGCGTCGGTGGCCCAACCTCGATTTTCGATGCTTGTGGTTGGATTGTTTGCGGCGTTGGCGCTGGTTCTGTCGGCTGTTGGTATCTACGGTGTGATGGCTTACGCGGTGTCGCGACGCGCGCATGAGATCGGTGTGCGCATGGCGCTGGGAGCGGGCGCGAATCAGGTGTTGAAGCTGGTGCTGAAAGATGGAATGACCCTCGCGCTCGCAGGTATCGCGATCGGATTGTTAGGCGCGTTTGCGTTGACGCGGTTGATGGCGAGTCTGCTGTTTGGCATCGGCGCGAAAGATCCGGCGACGTTTGTTTCAGTCGCAGTCTTTTTGGCTTTGGTGGCGTTCATCGCCTGTTACATACCGGCGCGTCGCGCGACGAAAGTTGATCCGCTGGTCGCATTGCGGAACGAATAAGTTTGTCGGTAGTCAGTGGTCAGTAGTCATATTCTCAAGGCTAGCGGCGCGCCACGGACCACGGGCAACTGACCACTGACAAGTTGTAAGGAGAAATCGTGTTCAAAGAAATCTATTACGCAGGGCGTTCGTTGTGGCAGCGCCCGGGTTTTGCTTTGGTTGCGGTGCTGACGCTCGCGCTGGGAATCGGTGCGAACACTGCGATCTTCAGTCTCGTCAACACGGTGTTGTTGCGCTCGTTGGCAGTGGAGCGTCCCGACGAAGTCTTCGCAATGAACATGCGCCGGAACAACGATGAGATGTCGGCGCTTTCCTATCCGAACTATCTCGAGTTCCGCGATCGAAATGAAGTTTTATCCGGCCTGCTGGTTTACCGCTTCGTGCCGCTGAGTTTGAGCCGCTCCGGCGCGAACGAACGAATCTGGGGTTATGAAGTTACCGGTAACTACTTCGACGTGCTCGGCGTCAAAGCGATCCACGGCCGCACGTTTCTTCCCGAAGAAGACAAGACGCGACTAACGCATCCCGTGGTCGTGCTTAGTTACGACGGTTGGCAACGCCGCTTTGCAGGCGATCCGGGCATCGTCGGCAAAGACATTCTCATCAACAACCACCAGTTTCGCGTCATCGGAATCGCACCGGAGGCGTTCAAGGGAACGGAGCAGGTTTACGAGCCGGAGTTGTGGCTGCCCGTTTCGATGCTGGCCTGGGCCGAGCCCGGATCAAACTCGCTTGACGAACGCGATCAGAATAGCTTTTTCGCTATCGGTCGTCTCAAACCCGGAGTCAATGCCTCGCAGGCTGAAGCCTCATTGAACCTGCTGGCGCTGCAACTCGGAAAGGAATACCCCGACACAAACGAAGGACAATCAGTACAACTTGGACCACCGGGATTCATCATTCCCGAATTACGTGGCGCGGTGGTTAGCTTTACCTGGGTGTTGATGGCGGCCGTTGCACTCGTTTTACTCGTAACTTGCACGAACCTGGCGGGTTTGATGCTCGCGCGCGCGACGGACCGACGTCGTGAGATCGCGATCCGGCTGGCGATGGGCGCAAGCCGCATTCGTCTCATTCGACAATTACTGACCGAAAGTCTGTTGCTTTCGATCGTGGGCGGCGGTGCGGGTTTACTGCTTGCCATCTGGATCGTTAAAGCGTTGCTGGCTTTCAAGCCGCCGATCGATTTTCCCTTGACAATCGATCTCAGCCTCGATTGGCGAGTGTTGTTGTTTTCACTCGGCGTATCGGTTGTCGCGGGTGCGGTTTTCGGATTGGCGCCTGCGCTGCAATCCACGCGGCCGAACCTTCTGAACGCCTTGAAAGACACGTCGGCGCAAGGCGGAGGGGGCAGGACGCGTCTGCGCAGCGTGCTCGTGGTGGCCCAGATCGCGATCTCGCTCGTGGTCCTGATCGCCGCGGGTCTCGTCGTGCGCACACTTCAGCAACTGCAAACGATGAACCCCGGATTCGATCCGCAAAACGCGTTGACGATGTCGTTTGATCTGAGTTTGCAGGGCTACGACGAACCGCGCGGACATCAGTTCCACCATCAGCTTGCCGAACGAGTGCGAGCGCTGCCGGGAGTGAAGTCGGCCGCCATCTCCAGCTACGTCCCGTTAAGTTTGAACTTCAACAGTCGAAGTATTTACGTCGAAGGCGAACCAATCCAGCGTGGCGGCAACGCGCCATCATCGATGAACGCCTCTGTTGGACCACGTTACTTCGAGACGATGGCGACTCAGATCGTAAGTGGACGCGAGTTCACGGAACAGGACGTCGAAAAATCAGAAGAAGTCGCGATCGTTAACGAAACTTTCGTGCGTCGCTTGATGCCGGCGGTGAAGTCGCCTGCCGAGGCAGTCGGCAAGCGAGTTAGTTGGGGAGAAGAGAAGGGTCCATTCATGCGCATCGTCGGCGTGGCGCATGACGGAAAGTATTTCAACATCGCCGAGGATCCACGCTCGTTCATCTGGACGCCATTGACCCAGGACTACATGTCGAGCGGTTCGATCATGGTCCGCACTACGGGCAATCCCGACTCGGTTTTTGCGGCGGTGCGCGGGGAAGTGCAGGCACTCGATCCGAACCTGCCCCTTTTCGAGGTGAAGACGTTGACCGAACACATGCGCCTGGCCCTCTTTCCGTCAAAGATCGCGGCGATGGTGTTGGGTGTGTTTGGACTTGTCGCCCTGTTGCTTTCGGCAATCGGAATTTACGGCATCACGTCGTACGCCGTCTCGCAACGCACTCATGAGATCGGCATTCGCATGGCTCTCGGAGCGCAACTGGGCGACGTGCTGCGGCTGGTCCTGAATCACGGATTGAAACTCACGCTCATCGGCGCAGCTATCGGATTGCTCGGGGCTTACCTCGCGACACGCGCGATCACAAGCGTGCTGTACGGTGTGAGCGCTACGGATCCGTTGACCTTTATCTCGGTATCGGTGCTCTTGATTGGTGTGGCACTTTTTGCGTGTTACGTCCCTGCGCGGCGCGCGACGAAGGTTGATCCCCTAATTGCATTAAGGAACGAGTAAGGAACGTTTTTGGTACTTAGTACTTTGCGCTTTGTTCGCTAGCGAAACTGACGCCTCAAGCTGTCTGTTGAACTAGCGGAGAAATAACAAAGAACTAAGTACCAAGCACAAAGTACAAAGGACAAGGGTCTACGATTATGGAAAACCTACTCAAAGATCTCCGTTACGGCGTACGCAGTTTTCTCAAACGCCCGGGCTTTCTGGTTATCGCTGTTTCAACACTCGCGCTCGGCATCGGCGCGACGACGGCGATGTTCACGGTCGTCAACTCGGTGTTGTTGCGACCGCTTGAGTTTCCAGAGCCGGAACGCATCGTGTTGCTTGAAGGCCAGAACCTGCCGCAGGGAATCACGGACAGCAACATGTCTGTGCCTGACATCGACGAATGGCAAAAACAGAGCCAGTCGTTCGAACAGATCGCGTCGTTTGTTTCGGGCGGCATTTTTGTGAGCTTTGGCGACGAGGTTGAACGTGTGCGCGCCTCAAGCGTTTCGGCCGAGTTCTTTCCCGCGTTTCGCACCAATCCGATTCAGGGCCGTTGGATTGTTGCCGACGACGTTCAGCAGAAGGACAAATGGGTCGCGGTGATCAGTCACGAGCTGTGGCAACGAAGATTCGGCGGCGCAGCGAACGTCGTAAATAGCGAAATCAAGATTCGCGGAGCAAGCACGACGATCATCGGCATTATGCCGCCTGGTTTTAACTATCCGAATGATTGCGAAATGTGGGTGGCGTTCAAGCCGGAACTCGCCACTGAGCCGCGCGACAATCGTTACGTCAACGTCGTCGCGCGCTTGAGGCCGAACGTTTCATTGGCCCAGGTTCGGACCGAGATGGACACGATAAACCAACGTCTCGCCCAGGCCTACCCCGTAACAAATATGGGCTGGGGCGTACAGATTACCGAGTTGCGCGAACGAATGGTCGGCGAGTTGAGAACGTCGTTGCTGATTCTGCTTGGGGCTGTAGCCGTGGTCCTGCTGATTGCCTGCGCGAACGTAGCCAATTTGCTGCTGGCGCGAGCGGCGTATCGTCAGAAAGAGATCGCCCTGCGAACAGCACTCGGGGCGAGTCGAATGCGGATTGTGCGCCAGCTCCTGACAGAAAGCGTTCTGCTTTCGCTCGTCAGTGGGCTTCTTGGTCTTGGCCTCAGCGTGTGGTTGTTGAAACTGTTGATCGCGATCAGCCCGGCGGGCAGTCCACGCATCGAGGAGATCGCGATCGACATGCGCGTGTTTGTTTTCGCACTCGGCGTCACGATCCTCGCCGGCCTGCTTTTTGGGCTCGTTCCCGCGTTGCACACCTCGCGTCCCGATCTCAATGAGACGTTGAAAGAGAGTGGGCGACAGGGCGGTCCAGGTGGCAGTCGCAATCGAGTTGGAAGTGTTCTGATCGTTTCAGAGATCGCGTTGTCGTTCATTCTGCTGGCCAGCGCCGGACTATTAATCAAGAGCTTCATCAATCTCCGGCGAATCGATCCGGGATTCACACCTGGGAACGTGTTGGCGCTGCGTATGGCGGTGACGTCTCCGAACTACAACTCGGACGAGAAGCGCACGCAGCTCTGGCGGCAACTGGTCGATGGGGTGAAAGCAACGCCGGGTGTGCAGTCGGTGGGTGCAATATTGAGTCTGCCGCTTGGCGGCGACCAGTTCAATTTGGGGCGAGGTGTGATTCGCGAAGGCGATCAGGAAATCCCCGAGAACAACCACAACGCGGCGCATCTCGTCATCACAGGTGACTACTTTCAGACGCTTAAGATTCCGGTGAAGGCCGGCCGCACTTTCAATGACCAGGACACTATGGACTCAGTGAAGGTTGCGGTCATCAACGAGACGATGGCCAAGCGGCTGTGGCCCGGCGAAAATCCGATCGGCAAACGTTTCCATGTCTGGCGCGACGAGAAGTTTTCGCGCGAGATCGTCGGCGTTGTCGGCGATACAAAACATTCACTCGATGAGGATGCGCGCAACCAGGTGTACATCTCGTACGCGCAGAGTCCAACGTGGGGCACTATGACGTTCGTGGTGCGCACGGCGGGCGAGCCGACGGCGTTCGCGGGCGCAGTCCGCGAGGCGCTTCGATCTGTCGACAAGACACTCCCGACTTACAACCTGAAAACGATGGACGACGTGGTCGCGCTTTCCGCTGCGCCGCGACGTCTGCCGATGCAACTGTTAACGGCGTTTGCAGGTGTCGCGATGTTTCTCGCGATGCTCGGCATCTACGGTGTCACGTCTTACTACGTCACGCAGCGTACACATGAGATTGGCGTTCGCATGGCGTTGGGCGCGCAACTGAATCAGATCCTGCGGTTGGTTTTAAAACAGGGATTGGTTCTCGTTGTCGTGGGCATCGTTGTGGGCGCGGTCGGGTCGTGGTTTGCGACGCGATTGCTGGCGACTCTGCTCTACCAGGTAAGTGCGACTGATTCGGTCACATTCATGGTGATCGCGGTGTTACTCATATTAGTAGCGCTAGTGGCTTGTTACATCCCGGCCCGTCGGGCGACGAAAGTCGATCCGATGGTCGCGTTGCGTTACGAGTGATCTAGCGCCTGGAGCTTTGGTCTTTGGGTCTTGCTTTCTGAACTTTGTACTTGGTGCTTTGTACTTTGTTCGCTAACGAAACTCACGTCTAAAGCTGTTTGTCACACTAGCGAACAAAGTACAAAGAACTAAACACAAAGTTCAAAAAACGGAAAACCAAAAGACCACTAGACCGAATGCAAACTTTCCTACAAGACATACGTTATGGTCTGCGCATGATCGCGAAAGCACGGGCGTTTACGGTGATTGCCCTGCTGGCGCTGGCGCTCGGAATTTGCGCGAATACAACGATCTTCAGCTTCATCAATGGGCTCGTTCTGCGACCGCTGACAGGCGTTAAAGATCCCGATCGGCTGGTAGCGGTTTACACGAGCGACTACAGCAGCGGGCTTTACGGTGGATCCTCGTATCCAGACTATGTTGATTTTCGCAGTCAGGCTGACGCGTTCGAAGATCTCGCTGCGCACGAAGCGGCACTGCTCAACCTCAGCAGTGAAGGTGATGGAACTGAACGATTGCGCGGCCACTACGTGACCTCCAATTACTTCACGATCCTTGGAGTGAATGCAAAACTCGGACGCACGCTGCAAGAGTCAGACGATATGCCATCGGCATCGCCCGCGGTCGTGATCAGCGATGAGTTCTGGCAGAGTCGTTTCAACTCCGATCCGAACATCGTCGGACGCACACTCAAGCTCAACACACAGTCATACACGATTGCCGGCGTCACTCAATCGAGCTTTCGCGGGCTTCGTTTAGGACTGCCGCCCCAGTTCTGGCTGTCGATGCCCGCGCAGGAAGAAATCACGAGCCGCGAACGTGGCAGTCGCAGCATGGACATTGTCGGCCGTCTAAAGCCGGGCGTTTCGCTTGAGCAGGCGCAAGGTCAGATGACGACGATTGGCGCCCGATTGGCCCAGGCGTATCCCGATACCAACCTCGGAACATTTGGTCGTCCGGACGGGCCGAAGCCAATCACCGTCGTGCGCGAAGGTCGTCTCGAACCGGAAGGGCAACAGGGAGTTTGGCGAATATCGATCTTGCTGTTCGCTGTGGTTGGTCTTGTGTTGCTGATTGCGTGTGCGAACGTCGCGAATCTTTTGCTGGCGCGCGCTTCTGTGCGACGTCGCGAGATCGCGGTGCGACTGGCGGTTGGCGCGAGTCGCGCACGTCTTATTCGCCAGTTATTGACGGAAAGTGTGCTGCTGGGATTGATGGGTGGCGCGTTGGGACTGCTGCTCACGCAATGGACCGCGCGAGCCTTGCCGTCATTCTTTCCCGAGAGTGCGGCGCAGGGAGTCGACTTCAGTTTCGACTGGCGTGTGCTCGTCTTCACACTTGGGGTCTCCGTGCTGACGGGTTTGGTGTTTGGTCTGGTGCCGGCGCTGCAAACAACGCGACCGGATCTTGTTAGCTCGTTAAAAGACGACGCCATTGGCACCAGCAATCAACGTTTTCGTCGACTGGGCTTGCGCGACTCTTTGGTGATCTCGCAACTGGCGCTGTCGCTGGTGTTGTTGATCAGTGCGGCGCTGTTCGTTCGCAGCCTGCGTCACGCCGTCAATTTCGATCCCGGCTTCGCCGCACAGAACATCGTCACTGCCGCGCTCGACACGCGCGCTGCGCGGTTCAATCGAGAACAAGGGCAGGCGTATTACCAGCAGATGGTCGAGCGGATTAGCAATGTGCCCGGCGTGAGTGACGCCACGTTCACTGTCGTAGTTCCGATCAGCGGCGGTGGCCAGCGACGCAACGCCGTGATCGACGGTTATCAACCTCAGCCCAGTGAAGACATGGAGCTGAACACGAATGTAATTGGAGAAGCCTTTTTCCGCACCATGGGTATTCCCATCGTGCGCGGCCGGGCCTTTGGTCCAGAGGACAGGCAGGGCGGTTCCGGAGTCGCGATCGTGAACGAGGAATTTGCCCGTCGTTATTTCAACGGCGACGCGCTCGGCAAACGTGTGCAAGTGGAATCCGAGCGCGGGTATCTGGAAATCGTCGGTGTTGTCCGCACCGCGAAGTATCGAAGCCTGCGGGAGGAGCCGTTGCCGTTCATCTACCTTCCGCTATCGCAGAATTACCAGCCGGACATGACGCTGATGGTGCGCACCGAAGGCGATCCAGCAGGCCTGCTCGGCACCTTGCGCAACGAAATGAACCAGGTGAACAAAGCGGTGGCGGTATTTTCCGTGCAGATGATGAGCGAGACGATCGCAGGTCAGCTTGCTGTGGATCGCATGATCGCCGTGTTGTTGAGCGTCTTTGGTGGAGCGGCGTTGTTGCTCGCGGCGATCGGGATTTACGGCGTAATGGGTTACGCGGTGGCCCAGCGCACGCGGGAAATCGGCATTCGCGTTGCCCTTGGGGCGGAACGCGGCGACATCATGAAACTGATCGTGCGTCGCGGATTGGTGCTCACCGTGATTGGCGCGACGATTGGTCTGGCACTAGCGTTTGCTCTCACACGCGCGCTGAAGAGTCTACTTTTTGGTGTTAGCGTCACTGATCCTTTGACCTTCAGCGCGGTTGTGACCTTGCTGGTTGCAGTCGCGATGCTCGCGTGTTACTTCCCGGCGCGACGGGCCACGACGGTCGATCCGATCGTGGCGTTGAGAAATGAATAGAGGGGGTACTTTGTACTTGGTTCTTTGTACTTTGATCGCAGTTGTGGACTCAACTTAATTCGTGAGGTGGGCTAGCGAACAAAGTACTAAGTACAAAGAACAAAGTACAAAGACCTAAGACTTAGACCTAAAGCATTATGCAAACAATCCTACAAGACATTCGCTATGGCCTGCGAGGCCTCTGGAAGCGTCCGGGTTTTACGGCTGTTGCAGTTATCACTCTCGCGTTGGGCATCGGCGCCAATGCCGCAATCTTCAGCGTAGTCAATGCGGTCCTGCTTAGGCCGCTACAGTTTCGCGATCCGGACCGGTTGGCGATTCTTTGGGAAGACGCAAGTTTCGTCGGTTTCCCGCGCAACACTCCCGCGCCGGCCAATTATGTCGACTGGAAGAACCAGGCCCAGTCGTTTGAGGACGTCGCTGCGACGCATGAATCAAGTTTGAACCTGACGGGCGATGGCGAGCCGGAACGAGTAGAAACACGTCGCATAACGCACAACTTCTTCTCGATACTCGGCGTGCAACCGTCGATCGGTCGCGGCTTCCTGCCGGAAGAGGATCGACCAAACGCGAACAAGGTGGTCGTGCTGAGTTACCCGCTTTGGCAAAGCCGTTACGGCGGCGATCGCAATATTCTCAATCGCACAATCCTGCTCAACGGTGAACAGCACCAGGTCGTTGGCGTGATGCCCGCGGGTTTTCAGTGGCTTGAGACGGAAGAACGTTTGTGGGTTCCGCTGGCGCTTGAATCAGACGAGCTTGCGAATCGTGGTGGACACTACCTGACGGTCATAGCGCGATTGAAACCCGGCGTCTCCACAGTCCAGGCACAATCGGAAATGAACGCGATCATGGCGAGGATCGCCAAAGATTATCCGGAAGCGACTGCTGAAGGCAAACTCGGTGCGGTGGTGATGCCGCTGCATGAACAGTTGGCCGGCGACGCGCGACGGCCGTTGTTGGTTCTGCTCGTTGCGGTTGCGTTCGTGCTGCTGATCGCATGCGCGAACATCGCCAGTTTGTTGCTCGCACGGGCGGCGGGAAGGCGGCGCGAGATCGCTGTCCGCACGGCTTTGGGCGCGAGCCGGATGCGTATCGTCAGACAGTTGTTGACTGAGAGTCTGTTGTTGTCGCTCTTCGGAGGCATCAGTGGGTTGCTGCTGGCGATCTGGAGTTTTGGTTTCTTCGAAAACCTGATTCCCGACGGTCTGAAACAATCTACGAACCTCCAGCTCGATGCGAGGATCCTGCTGTTCGCCCTCGCGACGTCGGTCGTTACCGGCATCGTCTTCGGTTTAATTCCTGCACTGCAAGCCGCAGGCGTGGATCTAAATGAGAGTTTGAAACAGAGCGGCGGACGATCGGGCTCGGGATCGGGAATGAAATTGCGCAGCGGCATGATCGTGTTTGAAGTCTCGTTGTCCCTCGTGCTGCTCGTTGGCTCGGTGCTGCTGATTCAAACCCTCTTCCAGTTGTTCAATCAGTATTCAATGCTTGCGCCTGAGAAGGTGTTGACGATGCGGACGCCGTTGCCGCTCAGCAAGTACGACGAGCCCGGCAAGCGTCACGCGTTCTATCAAAACGTTCTGCAACGTGTGGAATCTATTCCTGGCGTTGCCTCGGCCGGTTACACGACCGCCATACCGTTGACCTGGAAGGGCGGCACCACCGGCGTCTTTCCGGAAGGCACGAGCGAGCCGGTTCCGGGCGTCTCGTACGACGCGATTCATCGTCAGGTTACTGCGAACTATTTGCAGACGATGAGCATACCGTTGCGCCAGGGTCGTTACTTCACCGCGCAAGACAACGCGCAGTCGATCCCGGTGGCGATCATCAATGAGACGATGGCGCGCGAGTACTGGCCCAACGGCGACGCGGTTGGCCATCGTTTCACGCTCGGTGATCCGACGGACGACGACCCGTGGTTCACGGTCGTCGGCATCGTTGGCGACGTTCGCCAGATGGGCATCGATGTTGCTGTCAAGAGCGAGATGTATTTTCCGTACGGACAGGTAGCACCGTGGGACTTTTACGCGCCGCGCGACCTGGTGCTGCGAACCAACGGCGATCCATTGAGTCTAATGGGCGGGGTTCGCGAGGCGATTCGTTCGGTTGATTCCGATCAGCCAATTTCAAATGTCGCAACGATGGAAGAGGTGCTTGGTCGCGAAGCTTCACAACGACGACTCGGCATGATCCTGCTGAGCGCATTCGCCGTACTCGCGTTGTTGTTGGCTTCACTCGGAATCTACGGTGTGCTCGCTTACTTCGTCGCGCAACACAGAAACGAAATTGGCGTGCGGCTTGCGCTCGGTGCGTCGCCCGCGAGGATTCTGTTGCTCGTGTTGCAAAAGGGAATGAAGTTGACGTTGCTTGGCGTGGCGATTGGTCTGGCCGCGTCGTTTGCACTGACACGCTTGATGACTTCGTTACTGTTCGGAGTCAAAGCTGTCGATCCGTTAACGTTCGCCGCGGTTCCTTTGCTGCTCGCAGTCGTGGCTTTTCTTGCATGTTGGATACCAGCGCGCCGCGCAGCCAAAGTCGATCCGATGGTGGCACTCAGATACGAATAGGAAGGGATCATTGGTCATATATCATTTGACATTTCTCATTTGTCATTTTGCGCCAACGGCCAACCTGGGTATCGGCGTTGCGTCCGCACCCGACAAATGACAAATGAGAAATGTCAAATGATATATGACCAATGACTCGTCCTAACGTCCAGGATCACAACTATGACCACCCTCCTCCAGGATTTGCGTTATGGCGTGCGGATGCTGTTGAAGCATCCGGGCGTGAGTATCGTTGCGATCGTCACGCTCGCGCTGGGAATTGGTGCAAATACGGCGATCTTCAGTGTCGTCAATGCGGTCCTGCTTCGTCCGTTGACCTACAAAGATCCCGAGCGGCTCGTTTCGCTTTGGGAAAACGTGCCAACGCACGGCCGGTGGCGAGCATCGCCGGCGAACTTTCACGACTGGAAAAAACAGAACACGCTGTTTGAAGGCATTTCCGCGTACGGCGGTTCGGCTATGAGCTTGACCGGCGATGGTGGTGAACCCGAGCAATTACACGGAGCCAGAGTGAGCTCGGAATACTTCGCCGTCGTCGGCGTCGAGCCGATGTTGGGCCGTTCCTTTTCGCCTGAAGAATACGAAGTCGGTGAGGGCCAGGTGGTCATCCTGGCCCATAATTTATGGCAACGACGTTTCGGCGGGGACCAGAGTGTTCTTAACCGCACGATCAGTCTCGACGGCAGTAACTATACGGTTGTCGGTGTGATGCCGCGTGGTCTTTATCCCGCGAGACCTTTGACGACTGGACAACTTGATTTTGACGAATCGGGGCAGCAGTACTGGTTGCCGATGTCTTTTGATCCGAATTGGGCGGCTGTGCGATCAGCGCATGTGCTTGGGGTCGTTGGACGTTTGAAGCCGGGAGTCACGTTGGACCAGGCGGCCGCGGAGATGAATGCGATCGCCGCGCGGCTCGAGCAGGAATACGCGTCGAATAAAGGCAAAGGCATCATCGTCAATCCATTCATGAATGAAATGGTCGGCAACGTCCGAACCGGATTGTTCACGCTACTAATCGCAGTTGGTCTCGTATTGCTGATTGCCTGTGCAAACATCGCCGGACTGCTGCTCGCCCAACATGCCGCGCGCAGCAAAGAGATTGCGATTCGCGCCGCACTTGGCGCTAGTCGTGGCCGGCTCGTTCGTCAGTTCTTCATCGAAGGCTTGCTGCTTTCGCTGCTTGGCACATTGGCCGGCATTGGTTTGGCTTCGCTTGGGTTGAACGTGCTGTTGAAGCTGGTAACGCAGAACATTCCGCGCCTGGACCACGTGCAACTCGATTGGCAGGTGCTCGGGTTCGCGCTGTTGCTGGCGATCGCGACCTGTCTGGTTTTTGGGTTAATACCAGCGTGGCATGCTGCAAAACCCGATCTGAATTCGACACTCGAGCACAGCAGTCGCACGTCTGGACCAGGCGGCCGGCGGTTGCGCCTGCGGCAGGCGCTTGTAGTGTTTCAAGTGAGCATGGCTGTGATGCTGGTGATCGGCGCCGGTCTGTTAATCAAGAGTTTTTGGCGGCTGCAACAAGTCGATCCCGGATTCCGTGCGGAACGCGTGCTGTCGCTCGGTCTGACACTTCCGTACGCGAAGTACGACAAGCCGGAAGATATCAACCAGTTCTTCAACCAACTGCACGACGGCGTTTCAAACCTGCCGGGCGTGCAGTCTGCGGCAATCGCTTACGATCATCCGCTACAGACAAACTGGTTCGATTCTTTTCAGATCGAAGGAAGAGTTGCACCAGCGGAGGGTCGTGGATTCCAGGCAAACTTCAATCCGATCGGGCCTGACTATTTCGTAACGGTTGGTGCTCCGATGATTCGCGGCCGTCAGTTCACGACCCTGGACGATCAGGACCATCCGGGCGTGATGATCGTCAACGAAGCGTTCGTCCGGCATTACTTTCCGAATGAAGATCCGATCGGTCGTCGTATCAGACCCAGTCCACCGGTCAGAATCTGGAGAGAGCAGCGTCTCACGTCGTTTGAAATCGTCGGCGTTGTGCGCGATGTAAAGTCCGCTGGTTTGCAAGCAGAAACTGAACCGACTTACTACCTTCCCGCGACGCAGGCGCCGTTGCAGGACATGAGCCTGCTCGTGCGCACGACGACCGATCCGACGGCAATCGTTTCTTCTCTGCGTAAGACAGTTTGGTCCATCGATCCGAACCAGCCGATTGCGAACGTGAACACCCTCGAGCAGATCGTCTCGGATAGCATCTCGCAACCGAGATTGAACATGACGTTGATGGCGTTGTTTGGAGCGCTCGCGTTAATACTTGCCGCGGTCGGAATTTATGGATTGCTCTCGTATACGGTGACGCAACGAACACGAGAAATGGGCATCCGCCTTGCCCTCGGTGCGCAAGTCGGCGACGTGTTACGTCTGGTGCTTAAACAGGGAATGGTGCTCGCCCTTGTCGGACAAGCGATAGGTCTGGCGGGCGCGTTAGCGCTCACGCGTTTGATTCGCGCTTTGTTGTTTGGCGTGACGCCGACGGACGTCACGATCTTTGCCGCTGTCGTCGCTGTACTGACGACCATCGCGTTGCTTGCGTGTTATTTGCCTGCCCGCCGTGCAACTAAAGTCGATCCTTTGAAGGCACTACGTTACGAATAGGACGTGAGTTTAGAGCTTTGTGCTTTGTACTTTGTTCGCAAGCGTTAGAGGCAGCTTGAGGTGGCGAGTTTCTCTAGCGGACAAAGCACAAAGATCCAAGTACAAAGCACAAATTGCAGAGCTCAAAGAATATGCAAACCCTTCATCAAGACGTTCGCTACGCCGCGAAGATGCTTTGGAAGAGCAAGGGCGTTACCGTGCTTGCGGTGATCTCGCTGGCCATCGGCATTGGCGCAAACTCCGCGATCTTCAGCCTCGTTAATTCGCTTCTGTTGCGTCCGCGCCCAGTGGCGAACCCGGAAGAGATTGTCGAGCTATACAGCGGCGATACCGAGCAGCCCTACCACACGTTGTCTTACCCGAGTTACCTCGATTTCCGCGAAAACAATCAGGTTTTCACCGGACTCGCGGCTTATGGCATTCGTCAGTACAAACTCGGTGGTCCAAACCAGGTCGAACAGATTTGGGGCGAGGCGGTCTCGGGAAATTATTTCGACGTGATTGGTGTGCCGGCTTTCCTCGGTCGCACCTTCGCTCCCGAAGAGGACCAGGTTTTAAGACGAAATCCCGTCGTCATGATCAGTCATGACTTGTGGCAGCGACGATTCAACTCGGATCCGTCGCTCGTGGGCCAAACGATCACGCTTAACAACCAGCAGTTGACGGTCATTGGCGTCGCACCGCCACAGTACACCGGAATGATCCGCGGCATGTCCTGCCAGGTTTGGGTGCCGGCGATGATGGCGCCGGCGGTGGAAGAGAATAGTGGCGATGGTCTAATCACCAGTCGTGGCAACAAGTGGTTGATGCTCGTCGGACGGTTGAAGCCGGATGTAACGATCGATCAGGCGCGCGCACGTTTTGAGCTGCTTACAAAAGACATGCAGGCGGCGCATCCCCAGGAGTGGATTAGACGAAAAGGCAACTCGGTGCGCGAACAATTTGTTAGCGTTCTCGCCGAGAGCGAAACGCGGATTCATCCACAAATGCGCGAGTCGGCGTATGCAGCGGCGGCGCTGTTGTTTGTGATCGTTAATCTCGTGATGCTGATTGCGTGCATGAACCTCGCGAGTATGTTGCTCGCCCGTGCGGTTGTGCGGCGCAACGAGATCGCGGTCAGGTTGGCGCTAGGCGCCAGCCGCAAGCGCATTATTCGCCAACTGCTGACCGAAAGCGTTCTCTTATCCTCGATCGCCGGTGCTGCGGGGATCCTGCTGGCGGTCTGGTTACTCAATTTACTGATCGGGTTTATGCCGTCTCTACCTGAAGGCATTCGACTCGCTCTCGACCTCCAGCTCGATTGGCGCGTTCTGGTCTACACGATCGCGGTGTCGACGATCACGGGCGTGCTCTTTGGACTGGCGCCCGCGTTACAAAGCTCGAAGGCTGATGTGTCGAGCGTATTGAAAGACGATTCGACTGTTTCCACTGGCCGTTATCGCAAGTCGCGCTTGCGCATGTCCCTCGTGGTGGCCCAGGTGGCGTTTTCGTTGTTGCTGCTGATTAGCGCGGGTCTGGTATTGCGCAGTTTGGAAAAACTCAGACCCACGCGGCTTGGATTTAGTTCTGACAACATCGTCCTCGCGCCAGTGAGACTTGACGAGCGCGAATACGATCGGCGGAAGGGCCACGAGTTTTATCGCAGTCTTTCGGAGCGTGTCGCCGCGCTGCCGGGAGTGCAAAACGTCAGTCTGGCCGAAAGCATACAGGGCGGTTTCACGGGCGGCTCGCGTCGCAGCATCGAGATCGGAGGTTACAAACCCAGTCCCGGCGAGAGTCTTCATCTTGATTCTATGTATGCGGGTCCACGTTACTTCACGAACATGAAAGTTCCGTTCGTGCAGGGACGCGATTTCGACGAGCGTGATCAGGATGGCGCGACGTGTGTCTCGATAGTTAACGAAGTGTTCGCGCAACGCTATTTCGGTGGCACCGGACAGTCACTAGGCAAGCACCTGATTCGAGGCAGCGCAAAAACCAACGACCTCCAATCGTGTGAAGTAGTCGGCGTAATTCGCGACAACAACTGGCACGCATTGGAGAACGATGTTCGTCCGTTTTTCGCGCTCGCGGTGATGCAGTCAGACTTCGCGCGAATGTTTTTGATGGTGAACACGTCGAGCGATCCGCAAAGCCTCGTGTCGAGCGTGCGGCGGACGATTCAGGAACTCGATCCGAAGATGCCCGTCGCCGATGTTCAAACGATCAACGAGAACTTCGCCGCCGTGCTTTATCCATTCCGGCTGCTGGCGATCGTGATGGCTGGTTGCGGTGTGATGGCGCTGTTGTTGGCGACGATCGGGATCTACGGCGTTGTTGCTTATTCCGTCGCGCAGCGAACTCGCGAAGTCGGCATTCGCATGGCGCTCGGCGCGTTGCGTGGCGACATTTTGAAGCTCGTCGTGGGGCAGGGAATGCTGCTCGTGATTTACGGCCTCGCATTGGGATTGTTATTAGGTTTTGCGTTGACTCGTGTGTTAGCGAGCTCGATTTTCTTCGACAGTGAATTGTTGTTTGGCATAACCGCCACCGATTCGCTGACGTTTGGCGGAGTGACGATTCTGCTCGCACTCGTGGCGTTGGCTGCTTGTTATCTTCCTGCTCGACGCGCGACAAAAGTCAATCCGGTTGAGGCACTGAGAAACAGTTAAAAGGAGTAATTGGAATGACAACTCTCTGGCAAGACATCCGCTACGGCGCAAGAATGCTGCTTAAGAACCCCGGCATCTCGATCATCGTGGTGATCGCTTTGGCGCTCGGCATCGGCGCGAACAGCGCCATCTTCAGCGTTGTGAACGCCGTGCTGTTGCGGCCCATGCCGTACGAAGAGTCGGATCGGCTCATCTTTTTGAATGAGAAGAGTCCGGTGCTGGATGAAATGTCGATCTCCTATCCGAACTTCAGTGACTGGCGCGCTCAAACGCAGACGTTTGAAAAAATCGGGGTCTACAATCGCGCGAGCTACAACCTCACGGGTGCGGGCGAAGCCGAGCGAATCGTCACGGGCCAGGTTTCGGCCGATCTCTTCTCGGTGCTGCGCGTCAACGCGCTTCATGGCCGCGTGTTCACAAACGAAGAAGACAAGCCGGGCGGCAGGGCGGTCGTGGTGCTCAGTTATCCACTTTGGCAACGACGCTTCGGCGGACAGCTGAGCGTTCTCAACCAACCGATCACACTCAACGGCAAGAGCTACGACGTGATTGGCATTATGCCTGAAACGTACGCGTATCCGAGCCGTGCAGAGATGTGGGTGCCGGTGGGCCAACTTTCAGATCAAGCGAGTTGGAAAGAGCGTGGCAATCATCCGGGTCTGTACGGCGTCGCGCGTCTCAAACCGGGTGTGACATTCGAGCAGGCTGATGCCGACATGAATACGATTGCCGCGAATCTCGAGAAGCAATATCCGGACTCAAACGCCGGTAATCGCGTAAGACTGCGGCCGTTGCTCGAAATATTTGTCGGCGACGTGCGACGAGCGTTGTGGGTGATCTTCGGAGCCGTCGGTTTTGTGCTCCTGATTGCCTGCGCGAACATCGCCAATCTTTTGTTGGCGCGCGCATCGGCGCGAAAGAAGGAGATGGCGATTCGCACAGCTGTCGGCGCGAGCCGTTGGCGTCTTATGCGCCAGTTGCTGACTGAAAGCGTTTTGCTCTCGCTGATCGGCGGGGCCATTGGACTGGCGCTCGCGCGTTGGGGCGTACAACTGATTCTCTACATGAGTCCGACCGGGATTCCTCGGTCGCGTGAAATCGGACTCGATTGGACCGTGCTTGCGTTCACAGTCGTCGTTTCGGTTGCGACAGGCATCATCTTCGGATTGCTGCCCGCGATACAGGCCGGCGACGTCGACGTACACGAGACGTTGAAAGAAAGCGGACGGGGAACGAGTTCGCGGCAGTGGTTGCGCAGCTTTCTCGTCGTCGGGGAGGTTGCGACAACCCTCGTGCTGTTGATTGCCGCTGGTTTGATGATTCGCAGTTTTTACATGTTGCAGAAAGTCAATCCAGGTTTCTCGCACGAACAACTCACGACCTTTAGCGTCGCATTGCCGCAAAAGAAATACGCAACCCAGGAGGCGCGAGCTTCATTCTACGATCGACTACTTGAGAACATTCGCGCATTGCCAGGAATTGAATCAGCGGCGGCTGCTTCGGGACTTCCGCTGGGTAACAACGGCTGGCAATCAGGTTTCAGGATTGAAGGCCGGCCCGATCCGCCACGCGACCAAACTCCGTTGGTGGAGTTGTGTACGGTCACGCCTGATTATTTCAAGGCAATGAACATTCCGCTGTTGCGCGGTCGTGCGTTTACTGACAGCGACAACCGATCGCATTTGGCGGGACAAGATCTCAGTAAGCTCAACGACGATCAGAGGGCGGTGAGAGGGCTGAACAAGATCATCATCGATGAAGAGTTCGCGCAGCGTTATTGGCCCAACGAGGATCCAATCGGCAAGCGCGTCCTTTTCGGGGGTCTTGAGGAGCCGCGGAAGCTGGAAGTCATCGGCGTCGTCGGTCGCGTGAAGATGGAGAGCCTGAATCAGAACAGCGATCGTGTGCAGGGATACTACCCGTACGCGCAGGCGCCGCAAAGCAGTATGACGATAATCATGAAAGGCGCTTCCGATCCAAACCAGTTGATCGGTTCAGTGCGTGGCGCGATCAAGGCGATCGATCCCGATCAGCCGATCTACAGCGTGCGTACGATGGACGAGATCCGCGCCGAGTCAGTGCAGAACGAACGTTTGAACCTGACGTTGTTGAGTCTGTTCGCGGGCATCGCGCTAGTGCTGGCGATCGTCGGCATCTACGGCGTGATGTCCTACTCGGTCACGCAGCGGACGCACGAGATTGGCATTCGTATGGCAATCGGCGCCCGCCCGCGCGACGTGTTCACGATGATCATGGGACACGGAATGAAACTCGCGGTGATCGGAGTCGTCATCGGGTTGATCGGTGCGTTTGCGTTGACGCGACTGATGGCGTCGATGTTGTTTGGTGTCGAGCCGACTGACGCGACGACGTACGGCGGAATTGCTGCGTTGCTGCTCGGCGTGTCGCTACTTGCGTGTTATTTGCCGGGACGGCGGGCGACGAAAGTCGAACCCACCGTGTCGCTACGTTACGAGTGATGGAGATTACCGATTGCCGATTGCCAATTGCCAATTGGCAAGTTGCACGAGGACACGAGGAGCATCTGAAAATCCGCAATCGGCAATTGGAAATTGGCAATTAAACTCATGGAATCGTTGTTCAAAGACATTCGCTACGGGTTAAGAAGCCTTTTAAAGCATCCGACGTTCACGGCGATCTCGATCGTTACGCTTGCTCTCGGTATTGGCGCGAATAGTGCGATTTTTTCGGTCGTGAACGCGGTGGTGCTGCGACCTCTGCCCTATCAGGATTCCGAGCGGCTGACGATGCTGTGGACCACGAAAGACGCAAACCTGGAACAGCCGTTTTCCTTCGCGGATTACAACGATCTCAAATCGCAGGCGAAGTCGTTCAGCGCAATCGGCGCGGCGTCACCGTTGTGGAGTTTTACCTTGACGGGAAATGGCGAACCGGAGCCGATCCAGGGAATGTACTTCTCCGCGAGCATGTTTGAGTTGTTGAACGTCGTGCCGGAAAAGGGAAGGGTTTTCACCGCCGACGAGGATCGAACCGGTGGTCCACCAGTCGTCATCATCAGTCGTGCTTTGTGGGAACGACGTTTCGGCGGCGATCCGAATGTGATCGGAAAACCGATGGCGATCAGCGGCACGACGGCGACGATCGTCGGCATCATGCCCGCGCAGTTTCAGTTTCTCGATCCCGCGGCGGAGCTGTGGGTGCCGCTGTGGCAAAACCAGTTTGCCTCGAGTGCGCGGCAGGTGCGTTTGCTTTCCGTGGCCGGCAGGCTGAACGACGGCGTGCAAACAACTGAAGCGAATGCGGAGCTGACGAACATCGCGCAACGTTTGGAAAGCGCGTATCCCGACTCAAATCGCGGCGTCAGTTTGCGGGTCGTGCCGCTTCACGCTCAAGTAACAGGGAAGGTGCGGCCGGCGTTGTTGCTGCTGTTCGGCGCGGTCGGTCTGGTACTTCTGATCGCGTGTGCAAATATTGTCAACCTGATGCTGGTTCGCAGTGCGGCGCGACGCAGGGAGATCGCTGTACGAGCGGCGCTTGGCGCTGGACGTTTGCGTCTGCTGCGCCAACTGCTTACTGAAAGCATCACGCTCTCGCTAATCGGTGGCGCCGCTGGAGTTCTAATCGGATCGTGGGGCGTCAACGCGCTGCTCGCACTGAATCCGATTCCGATTCCCAGTTACAACAAGATCGGCGTGGACATGACGGTGCTCGCGTTCACGCTCGTCGCGTCCGTCGTCACCGGCGTCGTCTTCGGACTCGCACCCGCCTGGCAATCACTACGTGTCGATCTTAACTCCGCGTTGAAGGAAGGCGGGCGCGGCGCGGTGGCGGAATCCGGTCAAAGGCGATTGAGCAGTCTGCTCGTGATTACCGAGATGGCGATGGCGATGGTCCTATTGATCGGCGCCGGACTGTTGCTGCGCAGCTTTGCGCACCTACTCGACGTAAAACCGGGCTTCACGACCGAGAACCTGTTGACGATGCAGATCGGACTGCCGAACGTCGCTTATCAGGAACCGCAGAAACGCGCGGCGTTCATGCAACAGCTCGAAACGAGTTTACGCGGCGCGCCCGAAGTCGCTTCGGTCGGTTTCGTTACGCGACTGCCGCTGATGAGCACGTTGAATAACATCACGTCGTACATGGCGATCGAAGGTCGTGAAGTTCCCGCTGGTGAACGTCCGGAGATCGATTTTCGTCGCGCCAGCACCGGATATTTTCAGACGATGGGCATCCCGCTGCTTTCGGGTCGCCTCGTGACCGAACAAGACGTGACGAACGGTTCACGTTTCGTATTGATTAACGAAGCGATGGCGAAGCGTTTCTGGCCCGGTGAAGATCCGGTTGGCAAACGGATCAGCACGATGGTCTCGAGCGGACAACAGATACCGTGGCAAACCATCGTGGGCGTCGTCGGCAACGTGCGTCATCTCGGTCTCGACGTCGAGCCGCGTCCGGAAATTTACTATCACACGAACACGTCACCGCCGTTTGGTCCAGTCGTCGTAATTCGCACAACTTCAGATCCGACGCGTTTGATATCGATCGCCCGTGCGAAAGTACGCGAGCTCGATCGCGACGTGCCAATCTCGAACGTCAACACAATGGAGCAACTTGTTGCGCAATCAGTCGCGCAACGTCGTTTCGGCATGTTTCTGCTCGGAACGTTCGCATTGCTTGCGCTATTGCTGGCGGGGATCGGGATCTATGGCGTGGTAAGTTACTCAGTGACGCAGCGGACGCAGGAGATTGGCGTACGCATGGCGCTGGGCGCAAGTGCGACCGATGTGCTGAAGATGGTGTTGCGAAACGGCATGTCGCTGGCGCTGATCGGTGTTGGACTTGGACTCGTTGGCGCGTTTGGTCTGACGCGGTTAATGTCGAGGTTGCTCTTTGAAGTGACGCCGACTGACGTCACTACGTTTGCTCTTGTATCTATAGGGTTGATTTCTGTGGCGCTCTTGGCTTGTTACCTCCCAGCTCGGCGGGCGATGAAAGTCGATCCGCTCGAGGCGCTGCGTTACGAATAACCTTCGGTCTTTGTGCTTTGTACTGGGTACTTTGTCAGTTGTCCGTTGTCAGTTGTCCGTTGTTAACAGATCCGCACAACTGACAACTGGCCACTGACCACTGACAAAGACCTAAGACCAGACCCAAGACCCGATTTCGTAATTTCACTCGCTTCCATTATCTTAATCGTATGCCACGTATCTTGATCGCCGACGATCAGGCCGACGTCCTGGCCGCGTTGAGCCTGCTACTCAAAGGTGAGCGCTTTCAAATCGAAAGCGCGTCGTCGCCTGAAGGGGTGCTTAAAACGATCGACTCGCAGGAACTCGACGTCGTCCTTATCGATCTCAATTACGCGCGTGACACCACGTCGGGCAGCGAAGGTCTCGATCTGCTGAGCCGCATTCGTGCGGTTGATCCGACGTTGCCGGTAGTAGTGATGACCGCGTGGGGCAGCGTCGATCTTGCCGTCGAAGCGATGCGGCGAGGTGCACGCGACTTCATTCAAAAACCCTGGGACAACGCGCGTCTCATCGCTGTGCTGCGCACGCAGGTAGAGCTTGCCGAAGCTTTACGCCGCGGGCGTCGTCTTGAAGCCGAAAACATCGCACTGCGCGACAGCGTTTCTGACGCGACGAGTGATCTCCCGCAGATCGTTTCTGAGTCGCCGTCGATGAAAACTGTTCTCAATCTTGTCGAGCGTATTGGACCAGCGGACGCCAACGTACTGATCACCGGCGAGAACGGAACAGGCAAAGAGGTAATCACGCGTGTGCTTCACTCGATTTCGTCCCGCCGCTCAAAGCCTTTGATTTCTCTAAATGCCGGCGCGCTCGCGGAAGGGGTTTTCGAAAGCGAACTTTTTGGTCACGTGCGTGGTGCGTTTACTGACGCAAAGAGCGATCGCGTTGGGCGTTTCGAACTCGCGGACGGCGGAACGCTGTTTCTCGACGAGATTGGAAACGTGCCCTTGAACTTGCAGCCGAAGTTGTTGCGTGTGCTGGAGACTGGTGACTTTGAGCGAGTCGGATCGTCGAAGACGCAGAAGGTAAATGTGCGGCTGTTGTCGGCGACGAATGCCGACCTGCACGCGGAAGTGACGCAGGGACGCTTTCGCCAGGATCTGCTGTTTCGACTCAACACCGTCGAGATCAAGCTGCCGCCGTTGCGCGAACGCACTGAAGACATTCCGATACTTGCCGAACACTTTCTGAAAGTGCATCGCGAGCGGTATCGCCGGCCGATCATGGGCTTCACGCCCGAGGCGCTTGATGCGTTACGACAACATTCGTGGCCCGGCAACGTACGCGAGCTCGATCACGTGATCGAGCGGGCGGTGCTGATGAGTACCGGCCAGATCGTGACGGCGTTCGATCTCGCGTTGGAAGCAACTCCCGATGCGCGGCTGTCGGCACAGCTTGAGGAGATGAGTCTCGAAGACGCGGAACGGCTGCTGATCAAGAAAGCCCTTGCCCGGTATGAAGGCAACGCGAATCGTGCAGCGGAGGCGCTTGGCCTCAGCCGCAGCGCGTTGTATCGCCGGTTGCAGAAGTACAACCTCTCTTAGCCACAAAGAGGCACAAAAGGCACAAGAGGCACAGGAAGAAGACAAAGGGTAGAACCCTCATTTTGAAAAATCTGTCTTGTGCCTTTTGTGTCTTTTGTGCCTTTTTGTGGCTATCATGCTCTCGTGAGTACGCCAGTCAAGCCTCCACCAAAACATCCATCGCCATGGGCGTCGCTTGATCCCGCACTCACGCGCAACGGTCTGAGATTCGAGCGGCGCATCACGATACTGGCGCTGGCCGCCGGGTTTCCGGCAGTCGCGTTGGCCGCGTTTTTGCTCTGGTACGACGGCTACTCCGCGCAGATCCAATGGACCGTCGACCTGTTTCTCGTTCTGCTGTGGCTGGGAATTTCCTTCAATCTCAAGCAGCGCATCGTCAGACCCCTGCAAACACTTTCCAATATTCTCGCAGCCGTTCGCGAAGGCGACTATTCGATTCGCGGCCGCCGAGCGTTGAGCGGCGACGCACTCGGCGAAGTGATGCTCGAGGTGAACGACCTTGGCCAAACATTGCGCGAGCAACGTCTCGGTGCGATGGAAGCGACCGCACTGTTACGAACGGTGATGGCCGAGATCGACGTCGCTGTGTTTGCGTTTGACGCCGATCACCGTCTGCGTCTGGCGAATCGAGCAGGAGAGAAATTGCTGGCCCAACCCGCCGCGCGTTTGTTGGACCGCACTGCCGAAGATCTCGGACTGGGGGAATGTCTGACCTGGCCCGCCGGTGGTCCACCGCAGACGATGCAGATGGTGTTTCCCGGTCGAGTTGGTCGTTGGGACATTCGTCGCAGCACGTTTCGCGAGGGCGGTCAGCAACTACAATTGCTCGTGTTGACGGACCTGAGTCAAACGCTGCGCGAAGAGGAGCGGAGCGCTTGGCAGCGACTGTTGCGTGTGTTGGGGCACGAGCTAAATAACTCGCTCGCGCCGATCAAATCAGTTGCCGGGAGCCTCGCGGATCTAATTGGAAGGGAACCAGAACCGGCCGACTGGCGTGAAGACATGCATCGCGGGCTCGCGGTGATCTCGTCGCGCGCCGATTCGCTGGCGCGTTTTATCGAGTCGTATTCGAAGCTGGCGCGTCTGCCACCGCCGCGGCTCGAGCCGTTGAAGATCGGGACGCTGTTGTCGCGAGTGGCGAGTCTGGAAACGCGTCTGCCGGTGAATGTTGTCGGCGGACCGGATTTGTTCGTGCGAGGCGACGACGTTCAACTGGAACAATTGCTGATCAACCTCGTGCGCAATGCCGTTGATGCGTCGATGGAAACGCACGGGCGCGTCGAAGTTGGGTGGCAACAGAAGAACGGACAAGTTGAGGTTTGGATCAGAGATGAAGGGCCGGGTTTGGCAAGCACGGCGAATTTGTTTGTGCCGTTCTTTACGACCAAAGCTCAAGGATCGGGAATCGGATTAGTGTTGTCGCGACAGATCGCCGAGGCACACGGTGGAACGTTGACGCTGGAGAACCGGCAGCAGCTACGCGGCTGCGAGGCACGGTTGAGATTGCCTTTATGATTCTGACTTTATCTGTGTTCAAAATAAGTCTTTGTTTGTTACTGCTGATTTGTCCTCAACCCTCGTTCGAAGAACAGGTTCGCACGTGGCGCAAGGAGCGCGATAAAGAGCTGCGTTCGGAGAACGGATGGCTTACGGTTGCGGGATTGTTCTGGTTGAAAGAAGGCAGCAACAGTTTCGGCACCGGAAAGGACATGGACATCGTCTTGACTGGTTCCGCGCCCCGGAATATCGGCACGCTCGAGCTCGCTAATGGTGTTGTGACGCTGAAAGTTGCTGACAGCGTGAAGGTAACCGACATCGGCGGCGAACCGATCAAGAATTACGAAATGCCTCTCGACAGCGACGATACCCCGGCGCCTTTCTGGGTTGGGTCGCTGACGTTGAGCGTGATCAAAAGAGGCGAACGTTACGGGCTACGAGTGAAAGACAAGAACAGCAAAGCATTGCGAGAGTTTAAGGGACTGGAGTGGTTTAAGGCGGATAAGTCGTATCGCGTGAATGCGACGTTTACTCCATACGATCAGCCGAAAGAGATAATGATCGCAAACGTGCTTGGCGATCAGCTGAAGATGAAATCGCCGGGCGTTCTGACATTCACGTTGAACGGCGCGACGCACCAGTTGGTGCCGGTGATGGAAGAGGACAAGTTATTCATCATCTTTCGCGACCAAACGGCAGGCAAAACGAGCTACGGCGCCGGACGTTTTCTCTACGCCGATCCGCCACAGCGCGGCGAAGTGATTCTCGATTTCAACCGCGCTGAGAACCCTCCGTGCGCTTTCACGCCGTACGCGACCTGTCCGCTACCGCCGCGCGCCAACTTCCTCCCGATACCGATCCCGGCCGGCGAACGCGCGTTTCATTTTATCTACTTCGGCAATTAGCTAGCAAATCTCAGGAGCGGCAACTAGCCGCGACGTCCTCAGAATGCGATACCGTCCAAGATCGCGAGAGAGCGGCCGCACATTTGTATCGACCGGTGGACCCTGAATGATGTACTGGTCGTATCGCGGCATCATCTCCACTGCCAACACGCTCAACCCGGTCATGTGATCCAGATTGTATTGGTCGAGCAGAGCCTCGATCTCCTTCTGGCTCCACTCCTGGAGACCGGTCGACGGAGCATCGAGATTGATCGATAGCGCGTTGACTGGAAAGAGCTTGGCACCAAAAGACTGGAGTTGCGGCGCGAGATACTCGAGTTTCACTTCCGACAAAAGAATATTCCGTTTTTCCGGTCGTCAGCTTGTCTCACCTGCGCGTGGCTGCACCAGATCTCAGTCTTCGGTGGTTTGCTGGTCACGTCCTTTCCGCTGAAGAGCGCCTGAGCATAATGAGCAGTGACTTTGATTCCGTTAGGTGTTCGGTCAACGAGACATGTCAGCGGAGGTGCGGGATGCTGGACTCCATTTACGCGGATCGGATGCACGAAAACGGCCTTGCGCGGTGGACCAGATTCTGTCCGAATGTCCAACTCTCACCTCGTACGTGTAAAAGCCGAAAAAGCTCGTTTGACTCGTTATACAGTCCCGGAGGTAGTGGCAGAAGGTAATGGATCGGAGATAACTGGACCATCGGAATCGCGGGATCCGGTGTCTCCGCAATCATCATCTGCATGGCATCGATGCCCGCGTTGTCGTTGCCCTGGTCATGGGTGATCACACGAACAAGCTCGGGATCGATTCCGAGCGGCGGATCAAACGGCTTCACAAACAGTTGGTCCACGTTGGGAAGAACCAAGAGAGCATGCGCCGAAAAATAAAGCACCCGTGCATAGTAGGTATCATTCGGATCGGCTATCGGTGCCTCAAACTCCAACCAGAGGTAACGCTGACGGACGGCGGTTTCTGAATAGTCTGTGTCAGTTTGGTAAGGCGAAAGCGCATACCCGGCTGCAACGATCATAGAGAACATGCGCCGGTAAAGACGTAACCGGCAATTGCAGATCGAGAGATTGCTCTTGCTCCTGGTCGATGTCCGTGGGTACGCTGTCGATAAACTTCGGAGTCAACGTGTAACTTACGTCGATAGTATTCGGAAACGGCTGAGCCACAGTGCTCGGTTTGTTCAAGTCCTTCTTCGGCTCGACCGCATGGATAAAAACTATTCGCGTGAAACTTCTGTCAGGATTGTCGGTTGCCACTCGGCTCGCGGTCTTCTTTACTTGCACGCTGCCTACTACAACGTTCGCCTCAATCGTATTGTTTTCTCCAGTGAATTGTTTGGTTCGACGAATTTCAATACCCTCGTCGCTCAATCCGTCCCAGGTCCAATCGCGATTGATCTCAAACGAAAGCACGCACAACCAGTGATTGATAAGGTTGTCCCTGGTGGCGAAACTTATCGATGAATTGTCGGGCGCGAGCGTGTGGCGGATGCGATTGCTACAACCAAACTGAATCCGTTCGCCGGGGTTTCCAATCAAACTCATCCCTTTGAAGTCCAAATTCATTCGCTCCGCCAAGCGCTGCATCAACGTGCTCTGCGCGAGCTCCACGCCTTCGACAATTTCCTTGACGAAGGTCAACTTATTATTAATTTGCGGCGGATCGGGTTGGAGATACAGTCCCTGTAACTGTCTCGATTCGAGGTCCAGCCGGAAGAAATTCTGTTCGTCGGTGGCATCTTCGCGAACAAAAAACTGAGTCGGCTCGCCGGTTCTGACAAGTCTGTCACCAAATCGCGTTAACCCAAACCCGAAATATGCGGGCTTGTCGGCTTTATCAGAACAGAAGGCAGGAGGGTGATTTTATGTGCGCGATTGGGTAAAACGATTGCGGGCGTATGATTCAGTTTTGAAATGTTCAGATGCAAGATAGATGTTGTTGCGAAATAGATCACGTTGCATTGCGGTATTAGAGCTCGAGCGTAAAAGGTTTTGGGGTTGGCTGGAAAGTTCGGAACGTCTGGTAAAGAGGGATGAAGGCTTGCTTTGCTTAAAGTAGCCTGATTGTTGAAGTGAGGGTTAGTTGAGATAAAGCATGATGAGTGGATGAAGTAACCATCGCGCTGTTTTGATGTTGATGGTTTTGGTATGAAGGAACGTTTTGTATCGAGCAGTTTAAATGCGGCAGTTGTATATCTCGGTAAATAGCAGCGCGGATACAATGCGGACGCGAAATTCAAACGAGTTGCGTGAAGAAAACATGGTGCGAGCGTTTGGATTGGCTGTGGTTGAGCGGCGTTACTTAATGTTTAGGCGCGACGTAACGTCTGAAACGGATGAATGCGCTCTTTGCGGGCGCGTCATTCAACTCGTCATCTTCAACGTTGCACCTCCGGCCGACGGGAGCCGGACGGAAACTCTTGCGTATATTGAGTTGAGATCAACGGGTGGAATGGCTCGTACAATGCGCGTCTGGTTTGTTTTTTGATCTTGGTGTCTCATACTCGCCGGGTTAGCCAGAGCGCGGACGCATCTAATTTCGCCGCGCGATCGTCCGGACAGGCCAGCGAGACACCGTACCACTGCGTGAAATAACTGGGCAGCCAATAGAAGGTTCCGGGATCGGCATTGATCTGGACGGGATAAACCTGCACGCCTACCTCTAATAGGCGTGTTCGCGGGCGCAACAACCCCATTTGAGCGAGAAGATTGCTTTGGTCCATGGCGCGATGAGGGAGTTCAATCGGATTAGGGTGTGGTTTTTTCACGAACGTCGACTCGATAACTAAACACACCCAGCGGTGCATCGATTCTGGCGCCGGGCGTAGTCGGATAGTAAGTTCCTTGACGGTTTTGCAGTTAAGTACTGATTGTTAGTATCCCCGCGGAGACGGATCAAACTCTTGCTGAACGTGACATCAGAGTGCTTGAACGATAAAGGTTGGAACGCGTGGACGATCTTCGCGAAGCGTGTCGTAGTCGGCAGTCTCCATTTTCAGGATGTCGAAACTTCAAGGCGGTGGAGTTGGACCAGGAAGGAGGGAGAGAGCAACGCCGCAAACAATTGTTAGGATCACTAATGTCTGGAATAGTGCTGCGTAAAGCTTCAACTCAACAGGGATATTGGTGATGTCAAAATAGCGTGAATGGGATTCAGGTTGAAAAGATCAACCACCGTTTTCGAAGTAAGTAGCGGAGGGAGGGTGAGCGTCAAAGGTGGACAGCGGATTCTTTCGGCAGCATGGCTGTGCAGGCAGAATGCGATGAGCGTAGGTGACGAGATAGGTGAATTCTTGAAGCTGGATGAGTCCAGAGCTCTGATGCAGATTGGTAGCTGTCGTTGCTTTGCGAATTAAGTACGGGGGGAAAGACAGGCAGGTCTGTACTTCTACTGGCAACTGGATGCTTTTAGTTGATGGGGGAGGATTGTGATGGTGAAGGATAAATTTGTAACTGGGTGTAAAAAAAAAAAAAAAAAAAAAAAAAAAAAAAAAAAAAAAAAAAAAAAAAAAAAAAAAAAAAAAAAAAAAAAAAAAAAAAAAAAAAAAAAAAAAAAAAAAAAAAAAAAAAAAAAAAAAAAAAAAAAAAAAAAAAAAAAAAAAAAAAAAAAAAAAAAAAAAAAAAAAAAAAAAAAAAAAAAAAAAAAAAAAAAAAAAAAAAAAAAAAAAACTGATGTTGAAGTTCCCCGCGGAGCCGGACAAAAAAAAAAAAAAAAAAAAAAAAAAAAAAAAAAAAAAAAAAAAAAAAAAAAAAAAAAAAAAAAAAAAAAAAAAAAAAAAAAAAAAAAAAAAAAAAAAAAAAAAAAAAAAAAAAAAAAAAAAAAAAAAAAAAAAAAAAAAAATGAGGAGAAATCGGTTTTATGGACGGAGAAGAACTACGATGCATTATAATTAAGAAAAAAAAAAAAAAAAAAAAAAAAAAAAAAAAAAAAAAAAAAAAAAAAAAAAAAAAAAAAAAAAAAAAAAAAAAAAAAAAAAAAAAAAAAAAATGCTGAGAGGATATAGATAAATCGGTTTTATGAGACGGAGAGAGACTGCTTTTTTTTTTTTTTTTTTTTTTTTTTTTTTTTTTTTTTTTTTTTTTTTTTTTTTTTTTTTTTTTTTTTTTTTTTTTTTTTTTTTTTTTTTTTTTTTTTTTTTTTTTTTTTTTTTTTTTTTTTTTTTAAAAAAATGAGGTAAAAGAAATCGTTATGACGGAGAGAACTAGATGCAATTAAAAGGATTAATCTTCAAACGATTGGTGAACGGCCAACTGGGAGGTGCAGAAAAATAGATACTCTGAATTATATGAGATTAAAAGATTTTCTCTTATATACCGTTGATAGAATGAAATAAGACGGCTTCAAATATATATCAAAATGGAAGACCGATGGAACCGCCAGGAATTTAAGGATCTCATTCCGTTGGAATGAGACTGGCGAATAATGGGAGGTGCGGTAAAAAAAAAAAAAAAAAAAAAAAAAAAAAAAAAAAAAAAAAAAAAAAAAAAAAAAAAAAAAAAAAAAAAAAAAAAAAAAAAAAAAAAAAAAAAAAAAAAAAAAAAAAAAAAAAAAAAAAAAAAAAAAAAAAAAAAAAAAAAAAAAAAAAAAAAAAAAAAAAAAAAAAAAAAAAAAAAAAAAAAAAAAAAAAAAAAAAAAAAAGAAAAGAAAAAAAAGAGGTGCTTGACCTTATCGACTGCAGAATCAAGCGAACCGACTCCGGTATTGGCGACCGAAAGAAGAAAAAAAAAAAAAAAAAAAAAAAAAAAAAAAAAAAAAAAAAAAATATCCGACTACAGTTTGGCGACGAAAAGAAAAAAAAAAAAAAAAAAAAAAAAAAAAAAAAAAAAAAAAATATTCTGTTCGATTGGAATGAAAAAGAAAGACGGCTAATCAATGGAAAAAAAAAAAAAAAAAAAAAAAAAAAAAAAAAAAAAAAAAAAAAAAAAAAAAAAAAAAAAAAAAAAAAACTCAAAATTGCAGAGGTGAACGTGACATCAGAAAAAAAAAAAAAAAAAAAAAAAAAAAAAAAAAAAAAAAAAAAAAAAAAAAAAAAAAAAAAAAAAAAAAAAAAAAAAAAAAAAGTAAGTCTTGAACAAAGACGGCAGGTCTGTACTTCTACTCTGGATGCTGAGGTGAACGTACCATCGGCGGCGTAGTCCTTGATTTCTAGGACGTTGGAGAGACCTTTGACTATGTCGTGATGCAACTCGTAAGGATCATCAACCAGAAGCTTTTGGGAGGAGACTGCCAAAATGGAAGGTGCAGCCGAAGAGAAAGAACCCGTCGATCTCAGCTTGCAGCCGGAACGGAACGGTTCACGGATCTCATTGGCAGAGGCTTGAGGTGATAGTCGCACAGGTGCAAGCCACACGGGTAGGAGGTGCTAGCGCTGGACACTTATGCGCTGTCAGTAATCAACGGAGCGAATTGTGCCAGCTGACTCCGGCGTTTGGTGCGACTGAATGAAGACAGTTGAACTGATAATCGAAGCGCCATAAACCGGAGAATCAATATCGCGACTGGAACTCTCGGCTTTTGGCGACCGGTTTGAACTGCTTATTGAAAATCTTCTTGACGTTTTGCGGAGCGTGCTACCTGTGCTAGGCACTCGAAAAGGATAAACCTGAGAAGTCCGGTTACAGGCGCGCCAAACAGGACCGCATTCATGGTCTCGTCCAGTTGAATAGTCCATCCCGGCTTAAACTCCGGGCTTCTCCTCGTTGGCGAAGCTGATTTTGGAGCAAGCGATTTCATTTGCAGGCCGCCACGTAACTCGTCGAAATATGGTCTATTAAATGAGACTCTCGTGCTGTCCAGCGGATCTCCAACGGTACTCCGATTGAAATTCGCTTGGCAATCATCGCGAAAGACTAAACACGGAAACTATTTCAGCGAGAGTAACGTTGTCGTTGTATTCCTTTAGGAAATGGCGGATGACAGAGAGTGGCGTAATTGGAACCGGATAAGGACTTTCAGAGAAAATGCGAGTAGCTATTCCATCGTTCTCGTAAACCAACAAACCCGGCATGACTGTCACTGTGTCATCCGGTGCTACCGGGCCTTCGACTTCGAGCGGAATATTCCAGACAGGCTCCCACGAGATCTGAGGCAGCGTGAGGGCGCGCAAATTTCGCGCAATGCCGACCACGTCCATATTGAATATTTGCAGCGCCATGTTGAGCCGGCAGGGAAATTCGCAAGCGCCGTCACTCCGCGAAGATTTGTTTCTCCCCGCGGATCTCGTTCAACTTCGATAGCAGTACCCAGACTCACACCCATCTGGTCGGCATTGCTTGATACGTCCAGCAGGATGAAGTTGTCAGGGGCGAAGCTAATTTGAGTCTCGCGTCCTGTTGTGGCTGCCACCGCCCTTGCTGCCGTCACGTTTGAAGATGCGAACACATCCTGAGCAAAGGCTACGTTTGCAGCGCTGTCGACCGCGACATTCAACACGCGATCCAAGTGCTCAGTCTTGTTGGTGATATGACTCAACAGAGGGTTCGCGTCGAAATCCCTGATCGTCGAGTGTATTTCTCCAGACTCTGCTGGCTTTGCTTAAGCATTTGTCGCAAAAGTTTTCAACGGAGAGTTTAGTTTTGTCAATGATGAGTCGTTCGGAAGTTTGAATTGGTACTGAGGCACGCTCGATGGCGGCGGTGGAAATGATGTTACGGTTGAACGTGCGCACGCCTACCTGAAAGTTATCGACTGCGGGACGCGCCGGATCGACGTTGACAGTACTCGTGTCAACACTCGATCGCCCAAGTACAGAGACTGATCGAGAGGTGCGAATTTGAAATAGACGTAGGCCGGGTTTTCAGGTGAGCCGTCCTCGGCAACCTCGTCCTTCTGCGGATCCGGCCACTTCACAAAACCCGCCAGCGCCATGCAGACGCACAAACTCGGAGACCCTCGAACTGAGAAGTAACTCGCGACATCAGGATCTTGAGGCAAAGCCAGGTAAAGATAAATGCCGAAAAGAAGCGCCACGACTCCCTTGGTCACTTCATCGTCGCTGGTCAGCTCACCGGTAAGAAACAGACTGTAAGGCCGGGTTACTCCGAAGTATGCATTTCTCAGAATAACGGAGCATCTCTTAAACGCCTCAGGCTTGTTTACGCTTCCGTCAAACAGCAGATCGTTGTCGAAAAGGGAAGCCCGAAAATCCGAGCCGTTTTGCAGAATGCTCGCGAGGGCGATCAACGACTCGATAACAAACGGAGAGCCATTGGCGTCAACTGGACGGTCGAACGACGCAGTGTGGCTACAGAAAAACAGGAGAGCTTCGCTACCTTTAGAAGACGAAACATGAATGAAAGGAAACGCTTTGCCAAAACGCAAAGTGATATCTGAGTGATGAGCGGTTGCCGCATTCTTCCAAAGTGTCCACCTCTGTTTCCCCTCAACGTTGTTCGCGAAGAAATCAGCAACGGTTAACATGCCGGGCTCGACAATAATCGCCGGCTTAATCAGTTTCGTAAGACTGCCCCGCAGTCCCTTCCAATTCGCAAGAAGACCTTTCGACAATCCGATACACAACGCGCCCGTTCCGGCTGCGTGGCCCAACTGCTGCGGATCGATCTTCGCGGCAGGTAACAGCCAACCGCTTGCGCCGTCCATCTTCGCGCTACCGGTGTAATTACAAAGCAGCGAGTTGGAGGAGCGGACTTCAAAAGTATCGGGCGAGTCGCCAGTCGAAGTAACGGAGTAAGGAAGGAGAATCTGACCTATTTCAGGAATCCATACGGGAGTAGTGTTCCTAAATTTGAACTCCACCTCGCAGCCAAACACTTCACATCTGGCATTTGCAGCAACGAGTTTTCCGCCGCCGGTATTGAACCTCAGTTCACAGTTCTCCGGGAGTTGGACATCCGCCTCGGTCGCGTGAAAGCCGGCTTCGGTTGAAGGAGAAGTAACAGTGTTCTGGTCCAGGTCGAGATTTAGCGTTGCATTAACGCCTGCGTTGATGATGATTCGTCCGTTAGTTATCTCTGCGTTGGCGGAAAGTTCAAGTACTCCTCGTCTCGTCTTCAAGCCGGTGTAATAACCTTCAACAAGGTTGTTTACTGCAGGCATTCTCTTACTCAGCGCTAATACTATGTGTTGTGTGGTCGGAAACCGCAATGAACCAGCAGAATCGGCGTGTTGCTTCCTTTGAAGCAGACCCACACCATGTGAACGGCGCTGAAGAAATCGAACCAGACTTGAAGACCATGATCGTCGATAAACGGGCCAATGGATTTCGACGGAGCCATTCCCGAACCCCATGCGGGCACCGAATTGCCCAGGAGGTTGCTCTGAAAGTCTGTTTCGCGTCTGAACACAAGCGGTGCAACCGCGCCTTCTGCGACGCGCGGTTGAACGTCGAGTAGCGAAGACAAATGATGAAACTGTTCAGCTACGGGCCTGGTTGTCGCTTCGAGATGTTCCGCGCCCTCGTGATGGAGACGCTCTCCGAAAACGGTGAACGAAGGGTCTCTGACTAGTTGTTCGGCGAGGTTGCGTTGTAGTTCCTGGAGATCGGCCGTGGTCGTCCGCTGTGCAGGTTTCAGGCGGCCGGTAAGCTGCTGAAGCCTACTAAAGATGAGCTCTTTTTCCATTGCGACTTTATCCTGCGAGGCCGAGGTCTTACCGGCAATACGGCTGTGACTCTCTATGCAAAGAGTTGAAATTGGTGGATCTTTATCTTTGGATACGTAACTCGAGAGTGCTGACTGAGACGCGAGGCACAATATTCCTCGATAATGGAAAAGTCAATAGATTAGTAAGGCGTGTAAACCCAAAGTTGAAATGTCACCCGAATGCGCAAAGTAGAGATGTCACCTACTTGCGCAGGATGCAAAGTTCACCGCGACGCTCTCGCGCTTGCATGGAGTTCTCGGTAAAGTCGAAGTGACGCCAGGGATGCGACAGCGGCACCGGACCACGTTTTTGCTTCGGCCGGGCTGCCGCGCGAGCGGCAGCCGGCTGCAGCAATTTCGCCTCGACTACTTTCCCCTGTTGCTGTTCTTGTTCGCGGTAGATCGTGTACTCCAGTGGCCGCTGCTTATATTCGATCGTGATCTCTCCGTTGCGTTTCTCGCGCACTTCAACGTGCGCCCCGCGCATGGTATAGGCGGAGCGCTTGGTTTTGATTTGATAGATCACATTGTTGTAGGAGAGCGTCAGGTTCTTGGATAACGTGCGCCGTTCACAAAGCGTCAACACGCGCTCCAGATCTTCGCCTTTGCCAGCGGACGATGCGCTGATTCCGGCTGAGCGTGGCGCTACGGCAAAGCGCTGCATTGTAATCAGCGATGAACTCCGGCAAGTAAGCATTGGCTGCCGCGAGCGAAGAAATGCCCCGCAAGCGCAGTTCTTTGGTCAGCCGGTCCTGCAACGTCTGATTGGCGCGTTCCACTCGGCCTTTGGCCTGCGGCGAGTGCGCACAGATCAACTCAATCTCCAACTCTTTGAGCGCGCGCCCAAACTGCGTCAGACCGGTGCCCGAGAGTGCATTGGGTATATTTACTCGGAAAACACCAAACTTATCGCTGTAGAAGGCCAGCGGTTTACCAAACTCGGTGATGGTATGACCGCACCGCAGCAAAGTAGTTGAAGGTCGTCTCCGCTTCCACGAACTGCAGATACATCAGTCGCGAAGTGGCATCGTCGACGAACACCAGCAACGTGCATTTGGGAGCACGGCCTTCAAACCAATCATGTGGTGAGCCGTCGATCTGGACCAGCTCTCCCAAACGCGCGCGGCGCTCGCGCAACTGATGGATCACAGGACGACGGACGCTCTTAGCTTTCCAGAGTCCTTCGCCAATCAGCAACTGCCGGACGGTCTCAACACTCAACGACACTCCCTCTATCGCCAGTTTTTCCGTTGCCAGCGTCGGCCCGAAGTCAGGATAGCGCGACCGCAACAACTGCCGCGCTTTGTTGATTGTTTTCTCCGGCAGACGATTGTTGGAGGGCTGGCCGCGGCGTTTCGAAATCAGGCCCGCGGCGCCACTGGCCTGGTAAGCTTTGCAGAGCCGTTTCACCTGACGCACTGAGACTGACAACAGCTCCGCCGCTTGGCGTTGTTTGAGCGTCTTGCGCTTTACTCGTTGGATTACTTCCAGCCGCGTTAACTCTCGTTGGCTCATCGGTAGTAGGGGCTCCACCTGCTCCGCACCTTTCGTGTTGAAGATGCTGCTTCACTACCACAAAAGGTGACATTTCAACTTTGGAGAAAGGTGACATTACTACTTTGGGCTAACATAGATCCGTAAGGAGCGGTTAACGATTAGTACCAGCGGAATGCACGCAGAATATTTGAAAAATCATCGGTCCAAACGCTCGATCCATTTCCTGGTTTCACTACTCGCCAACGTGGATCCTGGGCCAGAATTTCGAATGCCGGTGATTGTTGGCCCATCACCAACCACTCGGAAGGGTCCTTGCCTGTTCGAACATTTTGCTCTCCGTCGGCGAGGCTCAGACACGTTGCGCCGAAGCCTTTTGCTAAATCCGCCAGAACTGTATCGAGCTTGACGCTACGATTCGAGATGTTGAATGCGAGCATCCCGCCCGGCGCCAGCTTTGATCGGTAAAGCGCGATTGCTTCCTGCGTCATGAGGTGGATCGGGACGGCATCGGAATTAAACGCGTCGAGAATGATGAGGCCGAAGTGCTGGTCCGGCGCATTCTGCAATTGCAGACGCGCGTCGCCCAAAACTATCTCAGTGGAAGCGGCCGCGCATTTTTGCAAGTAAGTAAAATATTGGGGTGATTGCGCGACGTCGATAACCGCGGGATTGATTTCGTAAAGCGTCCAATGCTGACCCGCAAACGAGTAGCACAGCATCGAGCCGGTTCCTAATCCGACAATAGCAACGTTTGGCGATGCAGCGTTAGCACTAAAGGCTTCGAAGATCCTTCCCAATGGTCCGTCGCGATGGAAGTATGAAACTGGCTCGCGTTGAAGTTGAGGATCAACGAACTGACGCCCGTGGATAGTGTTGCCATGATAGAAAGTATTTGTCGCGGTGTGCGGGTCGAATCGCACGCTCAGCGTGCCAAAGAAGTTGCGTTGCGCATGCAAGGTGCGGTTTTCGATCTCGGAGTAGACGAAGCCACCAAGCATCACGGCGCCAAGAGCGAGCGCAAATCGAACCGGCCGATTGCGAAAACGGTGATTGACGATCACCAACGGAGCACCGAAAACAATCGCAATACGAACCGCCGGGCTCAACTCCGATCCCTTAACAATGAAGGCCAGCGCGACGGTGAGTGCGCCGATAACCAACGGCCAAATCACATCAAACAATCGATCGGCTCTGGAATCGTCTTCAGTCTTTACACGCGGGATCAAACAGGCGAGAACGATCACCAGGGGATACTCGACGATCGTGTTGAAGGTTATTGGCGCGATTAAGGTGTTGAATAGTCCGCCGAGCATTCCGCCGACGGCGACGCACAAGTAAAAATCGGCGAGGCGTGTCGCTGACGGTCTGTCTCCAGCCAGCTTGTTGTGGCAGATCGTTGCGGCGACGAAGAAAAAACAAAGATGCAGCAGAACCATCGCTGAGGTTGGTTCCGTGGCGCTTGCCGCGATAACTAAAGTAAGCAGAAGCGCGAGTCCAGTCAGCGCGACATTCGCGAATCGTTCCGGCAGCAAGTTTTTTCCCGCGAACGCCAGCACAAATGTTATTAAGTAGAGCGCGAGCGGAATGGTCCAAAGTAGAGGAGTGGGTGCAATCTCGGTAGTGATGTAGGTAGTGACACCAAACAGTAAACTTGCCGGAATAAACGCTAACAGAATCCAGTAGAGCCGCTGCTTGTAGGTAACGGAAGAGACCTCGTTAGACACTGCCGGTTCAAGAGGACCTTCTACTTTCGCGCCGCGCAGCGACTTCCACAACACGATCACACAACCCACACTCAGCACTAAGAACACGACGTACATCACCATCCACAGCCGGTTCTGCGTAGACAAAGTAAGTCCGGGTTCCAAAACCACCGGATAACTCACCAGCGCCAGCAGACTCCCAGCGTTACTCACCGCAAACAGAAAATACGGATCACTTGCCGAAGTGTGACTCGTGCGCGTAAACCACTTTTGTAGCAACGGACTGGTGGTCGAAATAAGAAAAATGGGTAACCCGATCGCGATCAGGAGATAGCCGAACAGCCAGAGAGCGGGATTGCTTCGGTCAGAGATCGAAGCGAAGGTTAGTGGTGCAAGCGGCAGGTAGAGTAATGAAAGAAGCAGCAGGCCGATATGCAGAACTGCCTGCGTGCGAGCTGCGATCCACGCAGTTGTAACCAGTACGTAGGAATAACCGGCCAACAGCAACACCTGAAAAAAGAGCATGCAGGTGGTCCATACTGCGGGAGTTCCACCCAGCCGTGGCAGGAGCATTTTCGCGATTATGAGTTGCACCCAGAACAACAAGAGGGCGCTGAGAAACATCGTCGCGCCAAACAATACAACCACCAAGTGGGAGCTTGATATGACGGTTGTCGACGACGAAGGCAGCGTGGTGAAGGATCTCATGTGGAGATAGCTTTCAACCTCTGCGTATCTCTGCGTTCCTCGGCGTCTCCGCGGTAAATGTGCAACAACAACCGTAGAGTCGCCGAGGAGCGCAGAGATACACAGAGAAGATCACCGGGCCGAGAAACGGTAGATCGTCACTGATCTAAAAACAGAGCCTTTTTTCAACTTGGTAGTAGGGAAGTTCAGTTTGTTAGGCGAGTCGGGGTAGTGCTGTGTTTCCAGACAAAATCCGGAACGACGCTGATAGGCTTGGCCGGATTTTCCCACGAGCGTCCCGTCGAGAAAGTTGCCGGTGTAGAGTTGAACTCCCGGTTCGGTGGTCCATACTTCCATCGCGCGTCCGGTGGACGGTTCAGTCACCACGGCAGCCTGGCGTAAACGGCCTACGACACCATCAACTACGAAGTTGTGATCGTAACCATTCCCAAACTTTAGCTGCTCTTCGTCCTGGTTGATGCGCGCGCCGATCGCTGTCGCCTTCAGAAAGTTGAACGGTGTGCCGGCGACATCTCGCAGTTCACCCGTCGGAATCGATCCGGCGTCGGTCGGTGTGAAACGAGAAGCGTTCAACTTGAGCCGGTGATTGAGTATGTCGCCATTTCCTTCGCCCGCGAGATTGAAATACGAGTGGTGCGTCAGGTTTACAACCGTGTCTTTGTCGGTTGTTGCGGTGTAGTCGATCCTCAGTTCGTTACGGTTGGTAAGCGTGTAGACCATCGTTACCTTGAGGTTTCCCGGATAACCTTCTTCACCATCCTTGCTGAGATATGTAAGTCGCACCGCCGGGCCCAAGCGTGATTTGTATTCTTCGGCCGTCCACACGACGTCGTCAAAACCCTTGATACCACCATGCAGATGGTTTTCGCCGCTATTGATCGCGAGCTTGTACTCGACGCCGTTGAGCTTGAAGCGCCCTTTTGCAATGCGATTCCCGAAACGTCCAATTGCAGTGCCGAAGCTCGGATGCGGTTTGAGATAATCGTCGAGATTGTTGAAGCCCAGAACGACGTCGGCGAACTTACCGTTGCGATCGGGAACTTTCAGCGACATGACGATGCCACCAAAGTTGATGATCTTCGCTTCCATGCCGCTGCGATTCGTCAGTGTGTAAAGATTAATCGTTTGACCGTCGACGGTGCCGATCTGTTGCTGTGCATTGACAACAACAACGCACAAACACAACAGCACGAGGGAAGCGATTGCACGGATTTTCATAATCTTCTCCAAAGCAAATTAATTCGATTGGGCTTCACGAGCACTCATTTCACGCATCAACGCGATCTGCCGTCTGTTCCTGCGCTCGGTGAAGATCTGGTCCGCCATCACACCAATCAGAATCACGGCGCCCATCACCGCGAAATCAAGCGAACTCGGAATGTCGAGCAGATTAACGAGATTGCGCAACACCTGTAGCAACGCGGTACCGATCACGATCCCAATCACCGAACCTTCGCCGCCACGCAATGAACACCCACCCAGGACCGCAGCAGCGATTCCATAAAGTTCGTAGGCGTTGCCGTGATTCGCGGGGGATACCGAGTTTGTGTAGAAAGCGAAGATCATCCCGGAAATTGCGGTGAGCGCGCCGCAAATAACGTAAGTCAGCGTAATGATGCCTTTGGTGTTGATGCCCGCGTAACGCGCCGCTTCCGGATTGCGACCCGTCGCGAACAGGTAACGTCCATAAACCGAGCGATGCAGCACCACCCACGTAATCGCGGCGATGATCATCAGCAGCACAAACGGCATCGGGACGCCGAAGAGGTTTCCGTTTGCCAGAAAACGAAGAAAGTCGAGGCCGGCAACTGTGCCGAACCCCTTCGTCTCATCGTTTGAGATGAAACGCGCAATGCCGCGATAGAACAACAACCCGCACAACGTGACAATGAACGGTTGCATGTTGAGCCGCGTGATCAGTAGTCCATGGCCCAGGCCCAGCACCATCGCGATTCCAATGCAACCGAGCAAGGCGAGCACGATCCCGAGGTTCCACTCCGTCAGCATCATCGACAGCAGCACGCCGAGCAGGCCCATCATCGACCCGACCGACAGCTCGATACCTCCAGTGATGATCACCAGCCCGAGACCGATGCTGAAGATGCCAAACGCGCCAATCTGCCGCCCGGTATTCTGCAAATTGATCGGGAGCAGAAAGTTGGGATTGATAATGGACGTGATTACGCAGAGGAGCACGAGCAATACGAAGATTCCGAGCTCTTTTTTCATAGGCGGTTACCCCTCGGTTCCTGTGGCCAGACGCATGACGGCTTCTTCGCTGAACTGTGGGCGTTCGAGAATTCCCGTTAAGCGGCCCTCATGCATCACGGCGATGCGATCGCTGATTCCCAGCACCTCTTCCATCTCACTGCTGATTACGATTACCGACACACCATTGCCGGCCAGATTGCGAATGAGCTGATAGATTTCTGCCTTCGCTCCGACGTCGATTCCGCGAGTTGGTTCGTCAAAGATTAGCACTTGCGGTGCGAAAGTGAGCCACTTCGCCAGAACGACTTTCTGCTGATTGCCGCCGCTGAGATTGGCCGCGCGCATTTCCGGAGTCGGCGTCTTGATATTGATCGCCTTGCACGCGTCGAGTGCGGCCTTCGCTTCCTTGCTGAAATTAATAATCTTCGCAGACGAGAAAGCGTCGAGGTTTGGCAGCGAAATGTTTTCGCGCACGTTGAAGTCCACGATCAGTCCACTTTGACGTCGATCTTCGGGCACGAGATAAATGCCGTGCGCGATTGCGTCCCGTGGCCCAGTGATCTTGAGTGCCTTGCCGTCGAGCACGACTTCAGTTTCGTGAGCATCTTCGACACCGAAGATCGCGCGGGCCATTTCAGATCGTCCGGCCCCAACTAACCCCGCAAATCCCAGTACTTCGCCGTCAGCGACGCTGAAAGAAATATTATGTTTCGGATACCGCAACGTTCGCAGCCGCCGCACTTCGAAACCCTGGCCTTCTTTCTTTGCCGGAATGCCTTCTTTGGCCCCTGCGGTGAAGAAATCTTTCAAGTCGCGACCCACCATCATGCGGACCATGCGCTCGTGATTGATCTCGCTGCGTTGAAGCACGCCGGCGTTCTTTCCGTCGCGCAGCACCACGGCGCGGTCAGCTATCTCTTCGACTTCGTGCAATCGATGTGAAATGTAGATGATGCTGACGTTCTGAGACTTGAGGTCGTGAATGATATCCAACAGCCGGCGTGTTTCGGTCAAGGTCAAACTGGACGTGGGCTCGTCCATGATGATGGCTCGGGCGCCGGCGCTGAGTGCGCGTGCGATCTCGACGAGTTGTTGTTGCGCGATTGATAGTCGACTCAGCGGCGTGCGACTGGAGATGTCGAGCCCGAGTTTGCGGACGAGCACGTCGGCTTCCTTGTAGATCCGCCTGCGATCGATCAATTTCAACGGGCCGCCGAAGGTTGGTTCTCGACGGAGAAAAATGTTGGCGGCAACGTCGAGATTGTCGAGGACGCTGAGTTCCTGGTGGATGAATTCGATGCCGTGAGCCGCGGCGTCGCGAGGGGAGTTGATCTCGACCGGCGCGCCGTTGATCTTGATCGTGCCGGCGTCGGGAGCGATCGCGCCGCCGAGGATGTTCATCAACGTCGATTTGCCGGCCCCGTTTTCGCCGATTAGCGCCACCACTTCGGCCGCGCCGACGGTGAGATCGACCTTATCGAGCGCAACTACTCCCGGGAACCGTTTGCTGATTCCCTCCATCTCAAGAAGTGGCGTGTTATTCATCAACTGCGGCCGCGAAGCGTGTTGATCTTTTTGATGAACTCTTCGACGTCAGTTTTCTTCACTGCGAGTGTCGGTACGAAGATCTGCTTGCTGGCCGGAATGCCCGATCGATCGCCATTCAGTATCTTCGACAACATCACCATCGATTGATACCCAAACTCGAACGGTTGCTGCACGACTGTCGCGTAGATCGCGCCATCTTTAATACCGGCCAGCGTTTCGTCTTCTTCATCGAAGGCAATGATCTTAACTTTATCGATTTTATTTGCTTCTCTCACAGCGCCGAGGATCGCTGGTCCATTATAGGACCACAGTCCCACCATTCCCACGAGATCCGGATTATTCACCAGGGTGTCCGCCGCATTCGCTTTTGCGCGCACGCGCTCGGTGTTGTCAGTGCGCACTCCGAGGATCTGGATATTCGAACCAGCAACCGCCTCTTGCAAACCCTTGTAACGTTGCTGCGCATTGGCGGCGTCGAGCGTGCCGACGAAAACCATCACCTTGCCGCCTTGCGGCAGTGCTTCCTTCAGTAGTTCACCGGCCTGCCGTCCCGCGGCGACGTTATCGGTGCCGATATAGCACTCGCGTTTGCTGGTAGGTGCGTCGCTGTCCTGGGTGACGACGGTCGCCGTCGCCGCAGCACGATCGAGCATTGCGGTTTGGTTCGCCGGATCGACGGGGCTGATGGCGATGCCATGAATGCCTTTCGCGAGCAGGTTATCGATGATGCGCTGTTGTTCAGCGGCGCTGCCATCGGCGGGAGCTATGAATTCTATCGAGATTCCGGGAATCTCTTTCTCGGCCTTTTCAGTTCCTTTACGAGCGATGAGCCAGAAATCGGAAGTGTTGTTGGGTACGAAAGCGAGTTTGCGCGGTGTGCCGGTGCTGTTGGCGCCACCGGTATTATTCGTTGTAGAAGTCCCTGGCTGGCAACTGCTTAGCAATAGTATGGAAAGCAGCGTGCAAGCAAAACTGAGCAGTGAACGAGTCGCTTTTACAGGTCGCATTGGGTTCCTCGGCTGTTAGGTTTTCGGTGTGACTCTTCTTAGCACATTCGGCCGGTTTCGAAAAGCAGAAGGTGACGCGGGGACGGGGTGACGAGGTGACGGGGTGACGGGGCGAGATCCTCACCTTCTGCGTGTCCCCGTGTCTCCCGCGTCTCCCCGTCTCCCCGTCTCCCCGTCTACGTCAGCCGCTGGAGTTGGCTTTCGAGGAAGGTTCGTTCGGGGGCGCTACAGGGGCAGGCGAGGGCGCGCTGGTAGGCTTGGATGGCGCGTTCGTTGTCTCCGACTTGTTTCCACAACTCCGCCGCGACCGCGGGCAGTAGGTGATAGTTGCGGAGGGAAGTATGCGCGTCGATCTTTTCGAGTGCGCTCAGACCGGCCTCCGGTCCGTGGCAGCGCGAGATGGCGATCGCGCGATTGAGCAGGACGATCGGAGTTGGCTCGAGTTTGTAGAGATCGTCGTAAAGCTCGACCAGTTTCGTCCAATCAGTGTCGGCCTCACACGTCGCGTGCGCATGAAGTGCTGCAATCTCGGCCTGAAGATGGTACGTGGTGATCGTGTCGCCCGCGGCGGACGCGCCGAAGTGACGCATGCCCAGCCCGATCAGTTTCCGGTCCCAAAGCTCGCGGTTCTGTTCCGCCAGGACTGCGAGCGTTCCATCTTCAAGCGTGCGCGCAGGCAGACGAGCGGCTTGCAACATCATCAACGCGAGTAACGCGTGCGCGGCGGGCAATTGCAGTCGCGACTGATCGATAACGAGCTTTCCCAGCCGGATCGCTTCTTCACACAAATCAGTACGCACGAGATCGTCGCCACTCGTAGCGGCGTATCCTTCGTTAAAGAGCAAATAGATCACGCGCAACACACTATCGATGCGTGCCGGCAGATCGTCAGCGCTGGGTGGATCTATGACGATGCCGTGATCTCGAATCTGTCGTTTCGCGCGCACGAGACGTTGCGCGATCGTGGTTTGCGGTGTGAGAAACGCGCGCGCGATCTCAGCGGTGCTGAAGCCGCAGGCAGTTTTAAGCGTGAGCGCGATCTGATACTCGACCGGAAGCGCCGGATGACAACACATCAGGATCAGCGCCAGTTGGTCGTCCATTTCGCCGTCCGACGCAGTCGCGGGAAACGCGAGACGCGGCAGCGCCAACTCGAGTTGTTCAGCTTTGCTTGCGAGCGAAGCATCGCGACGGAGCAGATCGAGAGCACGATTCCTGGCGACGAGCGTCAGCCACGCTGCCGGGTTTTCAGGAACACCTTTGAAAGGCCATTGCTGCAATGCTTTCAGCAGTGCGTCCTGAACGACGTCTTCGGCCAGATCCAAATGACGTGAGCCAAAGACGCGCGTCAGCGTGGCGACGATCTTCGCCGATTGGTGCCGGAAGAGATGATCCAAGTCATTGGTCATTGGTCATTTGACATTGCTCATTGGTCATTTGACATTGCTCATTTACATTTGAAAGGCGAAATTGGACCAACCAATGACAAATGACAAATGACAAATGACCAATGAATGACGACTCCTTCTTCTACATCCGCTTTAGCTTCGCCCTGCCAAACTCCCGAAACGTTCCATCCTTCTGTTTCACCGAGTCGACGACTTCCATTGTCGTTTCGTCGATTAGTTGGTACGTCGATTTGCCTTCTTCGGTCTCTGCCGAGCCCCACCACGCGACGAGAGTATTGCCGTCAAGCTGAGCTTTGATTGGAAACGTCACGCCGCGCGAGTCGAACCAATGCGCGACGTATTTATCGACACCGTTCGAACGATAGTACGCCTGTCCTTCGAACGCCCTTCGAGCGCCATTTGCCAGCGTCATGTCGCTCTTGAGACTAAGCCGCAGGAACTTGTTGTCCAGCACCCACTCCCATTTGATCCGCAAATGAGCTGCGCCGCCCATCGCTGTGCCGTCGCCTTCCCAGTCTCCCTGCAAGCGTTTGAGGAAATTGTCCTGCTGCGATGACGCAACAACGGGAATCAAAAACAGCAGAAACAACGAAAGACAGACGCATCGCCGGATCACTGTCTGCCTCCCGCGGTGGTGACGATCATTTCCACTTCGCGGATCTCTATCGTGCCGTATTCGAGATGCGGACAGTCGCGTGCGATCTCGACCGCGCGATCGTAGTTCGCGGCTTGAATCTCGAAAAACCCGCCGATGATCTCTTTGCTTTCGGTATACGGACCGTCGATCACCGAAGTCTCGCCGCCCGTCCGTCTCATCATCCGCCCTGTGCCATCCTGAAGTTTTTCACCACCGATGATGTCGCCGGTATTTTGCAGACGCATTCGCCAGTCGCGATATTTCTGAATGATTGCCTGCATTTCCGCGGGGCTCGTTTCGTTGAAGGCGTCGGGCTCTGAATAGAGGAAGAGTAAGTAATTTGGCATTGCCGTGGTCTCCTTAACCGCAAATTTAGATAGACCGTCGAGGTCCGTTCAACAGGATAACGAACGAGCAGTGCGCTTTTCGACACTACTTAGTTTTGGGACAGGCATTTCGTAACGCGTTGAAAGTGACCACGTTGAGGGTGTAGTTCGACTGGCTCTCGTTTTCCCGAATGTAACGGGTGAGAATGCCCGCGATGTCCTCGTCAGACAGTTTCGCCGTGCACGACTTGAGCCAGTTCAAGTTGTCGTCGGGCGCGCCGAAAAACGGAGCGACGAGCATCCCGTTGATTGCTCCCGTGGCGTAGGCGCGTCGTTCGTTATCGGTCATGTCGAGATAATCTTTGCCGTTGAAGAAACCCGGGCCGATACTGACCTTTTGTTGACTCGCATAGCCTGTGACTAAGGCCAAAAGGACGGCGAAAAGCGCGGCGAGTGGTAGATTTCGTCTCATAATGCTGACGAGTCTACATACAAAAAGACACGGATGAAAATGCTTCACCCGTGTCTTTCCGTCGTGGTTGACAAGTGTCGCTAGTGCCTACTTAGAAAACCTCTCTGCGCATCTCTGCGTGCCTCTGCGTCTCAGCGGTAGCTGTGGAGTAAAAAGAGTTAACCGCAGAGTCGCAGAGGAACGCAGAGACACACAGAGTTGAATCGGCACCACTTAACTGTTTACCTGGTGACGACGCCACACGCGATACGATCGCCGGAGTTGCCGGACGGATCGGTCTTCTGGTCATCCGGGCTCGCGTGAATGACCAACGAGGTCCCGTTAGGCCCAAAGAGTGAATGCGTGCCATCCGCGCTGAGCATTGCGTGCTGGTTTGTCACGGTCTGCGTGGACGTGCCGTCAGGACGAACGGTGAAATTGTTCATGTCACCGACGTGTGGTCCCTGCGGGTTCTTTAAACCGTGCTTCTTGGTTTCAGGATTGAAGTGCTCGCCCGCGGTTTCAAAAGTTGGCCCATCACATTTCGCCATCTCGTGAAAATGAATCGCGTGCTGACCCGGCGGCAGATTTTTGACGTTGAGCTTGATACGAACGCCCATTTTTCCAAGCGCCGTGATTACGGCGTTGCCCACCGATTCGCCTTGTCCGTTCTTCAGCTCAACTGTCACCGAATCAGGAGCTTTGTTTTTCTGCTCCTGTTGGCCCTCTTGTGCGCCAATGAACGACAACAGACCGCCGACGATGATTGCCAAACTTACCCAAATAACTCTTGCTTTCCTCATAGCTTCCCCCTTGTCGTGATCCGTGTGGGTTTTAGCGGTGCACGAATAGTTTCAGTTCTGCGTAATAGAAGTAATGCTGCCAATGCGCTTATGACCAATGCCCACAGGAGCGGACGAATTCCGCCAAACAATCGCCGGCCCCAACCGACTGATTGATGCGTTGCAACTGCCGTCTGTGTAGTAGCGACCGCCGATCCTTCCATTCGCGACTTCGAATTTTCGAGGATCGACTTCAACCCGGCGACTGATTTCTTCTCGATTACACCACGCTTGATTTTGCTGAATGGTCCAAACAGGCTGTCGGTCCGTGCGCGGTTCTCGTAAATCATGTAAGGCGTCGCACCCGGGACGTTTACGAAAGCAGCCAGAGCCAGTGAAGACGTGAAATAATGGTTCGCGTAAATCTGGTTTGAAGCAATCAGGATCTGTGGTCCATCTTCGCGTTCGAACTTGTACGCCTTGACGTGATTGACCACGAGCACCGGCTTGAGTCCAAACTTGACCTTGGACCAGATGATTGCGTCCTGGACGAGCTGCATACCCGATTGCGGATTGCGTAGTAGATCGTTCAGGTATCCTGAAGCGGAGCTGAGTGCTTGTTGTTCGTCGGCAAGTCGAACTACGTCACGTTTGTCGTTGTATTCAATGAGTGCTGCCGGGCCACGCGCCAGGTAATCGCTCACGTACTCGACGAGCATCGTTTTGAGTAGTTGTGTCGCCTGCGCCTGGTAGTCAGAAGCTTCCCAATTCACTTCGTGACGGAAGCGCTCGATCATCTTCGCCGAGAGTTTTATCTGGCAGTCGCCGGTAGCGCACTCCTTAAGATCTTCGACGTCTTGAGGATCGAGCGTCAGTTGTTGCACATCCGCGACAGACGGGGCGCTTCCGAAACGTCCGGCTTCGAGCACTGTCTGACTGTTCTGCCGCGTCATGCTGTCGAGATACGACCAGAGAAACTTGTCCGCGCTGGTGCGGAGACTGACAATTCCGCACACGGCCACTTCGCGTTTGTCCGTAATCGGAGTTAGTTTTACGATTGTTTGACCTTGATCGACGGCGGCGAAATCGGCCGGTTCAAAAGCGGCTTTTTCGGAAAGGATCCGCTGAAATTCCCTGGTTGACGATTGCGCGAGTGCTCCAGTCGCCGCAAGACAAACCAGCGCCGCGACGAGTAGTGTCTGAGTTTGCCACATTCTCCGCGTATCTCGGCGGTCCTCTGCGACTCTGCGGTAAAATAACCGCAAGACCATATAAACCGCAGAGACGCGGAGGACCGCTGAGGTACGCAGAGAGGAAATTAAGACACCACCTGCGACGATACAGGCTGCCGGTAGAGAATGAGCGCGGGTTAGCATGTCTTTTTTAAACCATGATTAGTGAATACTTTCGCTACGCAAAAATGCGCGTTACATAATGACGGCATGATCCGTGCCACGGCAGGCCGCGATCGAATGCTCGTCGCAGTCATAATCAATTGATAACTAAATGAGGAAGGGGTCTACGTTATGGAAAGTGCTAGTGCTAGTCAGACTTCAGAAATGGACGCTCTGAAAGCGAAATTGCGCGCGACCTGGATTTCCGGAGACTTCGGACAGATCGCGAAGTTTTTAGAGACGGAAGCGAAGGATTTTGTTAATCGCCTTGGGATTCAGCCCGGATCGAAGGTGCTCGACGTCGCATGCGGCACCGGGAATCTGGCGCTCCCGGCTGCCCGGCTCGGTGCGAACGTGACGGGTGTTGATATCGCTCCCAATCTTGTGGAGCAGGCCCGGGCTAACGCCGCACGCGAAGGATTGCAGGCGCAGTTTGACGAAGGCGATGCTGAAGCTTTGCCGTACGACGATGCGAGTTTTGATACGGTCGTAACTATGTACGGGGCGATGTTCGCTCCGCGTCCGGACGTGGTCGCCGCGGAACTGTTGCGCGTCACGAAACCGGGCGGGCGGATTGCGATGGGAAACTGGACGCCCGCTGGATTTATCGGACAGATGTTCAAAGCTGTCGGCGCTCATGTGACTCCGCCTGCGGGTATGCCGTCACCTGTTCTTTGGGGCAAGGACGACGTAGTACGCGAACGATTTGGCGACGGTGCTTCGGACGTCAAGACGACGCCGCGCATCGTGAAGTTCGCTTTTCCGTTTTCTCCCGCCGAAGTTGTGGAGCTTTTCCGGGTTTACTACGGTCCGACGCACAAGGCGTTCGGTTCGCTTGACGAAAACCGGCAAGCCGCATTGCGGAAGGACCTGGAAGAACTCTGGACGAAGCACAATACGGCAACGGACGGGACAACCTCAGTCGACGCTGAATACCTCGAAGTAGTTGCAACCCGCGCGTGAAAGCCGTTTAATCCGAGGGAGAGATGCGACGTAGAATCATCAGTTTTACAATCTTGCTCGCACTCTCCCTCACTGCTTTCGCACAAACTGCGACTCCACCAACACAACCGGCTACCGGTCCAGGCGGCAAACAGTACGTGCACGCGAGGGTAACGAAGAACCGCTACGGCACGGGCGATCAGGAGTACTGGATTTTCGAGCCTGACACGCCGAAGCCGGCGACGGCGCCCGTCGTGGTTTTCCTCCACGGCTGGGGCGGCATGAACCCGCTCTACTACGGTGCGTGGTTGGACCATTTGGTCAAACGCGGAAACATCGTCGTTTATCCGCGGTATCAGGCAACATTGCTGACGCCGCTCAAGGACTTCCTTCCCAACACGATGGGTGCGCTCAAAGACGCGGTAACGCGTCTACAAACTGAGCGTGGCCACGTTAAGCCTGACTTGAACAAGTTTGCTGTCGTGGGTCATTCAATGGGCGGGTTGTTGTCGGCGAATGTGGCGGCACACGCGAAAGAAGAGAAGCTGCCGCAAATGCGCGCAGTGATGGCGGTTGAACCCGGTATTACTGAAGCGCCGATCAACGCTCGGCTCGCAGATCTAAGAAAGATCCCGGCCGAAACTTTGTTGCTTGCAGTCGCCGGCGATCAGGACACGCTTGTGCGCGATACCGATGCAAAACGAATCTACTATGAGTCGACGGAAGTTTCCGAAGCGAACAAAGACTTCGTCATGATCATCACCGACACGCATGGCACGCCTTCCTTGCAGGCGAGCCATCGAATGCCCACCGCAATGGATCGAAGTTACGACAATGGCGAGGGTGCGAGCGGTGGACCAGCCGGTCCCGAGCGTGTGGGCAACTCATCGTCACGACAAAACGGCAACGCGAATGAATCGCGCCGGATGGAGACGATGCTGGTGAACGCGCTTGATTACTACGGGACGTGGAAACTCTTCGACGCCCTCTGCGACGCAGCTTTTTACGGCAAGAACCGGGAATACGCGTTGGGCAACACGACACAGCAGCGATTTATGGGCCGTTGGAGCGACGGCGTCCCGGTCAAGGAACTGAAAGTCTCCGACAGGCCGTGAATTGGTCCGTGCCTCCGGAAATTTTTTGAGGCAGAAAAACTGTAGATAACGCGGATTGTCACAGGTTGCTCTCAAACCATGGACAATGACCGACCCAATCCTCCTGATCCTCCTGGCCGTGGCCGCTGTGTAATACGCATCACGCACATCAAGTTCAACTTCGACCCGACAGCACATTCAGCAGATGCTCTGAATATCAGAGTCGATCGGACACATGAAGTCGACGTTCCTGAGTGGGACGAGAACATGTTTAAGCCCTCCCATTCCAGGGCTGCTTATGCGCTGCAACCCACCAGAAATCGCACAGTCTTTATTCAGTGTCGATTTGAGATTACGCCTGCGCTGCCCACGCAAACCGGAATTGTGAGGGCGATGGGTGGTGGAATTCTGGGTGCAATCGATGCGACTACAGTGCAGTTTGTGAACGGCGTGTCGAATGATCCGAGTCACGGAGGCGATCCGGAATTCGTGCAGATTCCGCTGAGGCGTCGCAGGTTCAATGCCATCATACGAAGCGATGTTCGTTGGGATTGGTCTTATCAGTGTCGCAGGGGTGAACAGTGGCAAGACATGGAACAGCCCACACGACACCGGATATATGTAGTGCTGGACACACCCCCTGCTCCGTGGTCGCAAACTACGCCACAAATTTATCCGTGGACCACGGCGCTCGATTACGCGATCGTTGACGCAAATACGAACACCATCTCCGATCGTAACGAGGCGGCGGCGTTAATCGTGAGGCATGTTAATGGTGAGCCTCTGCAGTACGACATTATGGGCGGCAGGCCGTTTTATTGGTCATCGGCGTTTCCGGGTGGAATTTTTGATATCGATGCCTGGTTGGGAGGGTTTACCGAGGGACCGATTGTGAATTGTTATGACTGCGCGGCCGCAGTCACGACTTTTTCAAACGTCGTGGGTTGCCAGTTGACTTATCAATTCCACAACGACTTCGGATACCTAAATCCTGTTTTCCCGATCGGCTTCGGTCTGAGCAACAACCCTTTTTATCCCTTCCTGTCACCTCCGCTGAACGTACCGCTCGTAGGTGTTGACGAATCGGGGCGGACCAGCTTTGGTAACCACGCATACGGTAAGCAGACGGGAAATAATTACGATGCCTGCATGCGCGCTAGTCTTGGCTGTCTTACAGCACTTGCATATTTTCTGCTCGCGATCCTGGTCTTGATTGCCACATTGGGACTCGCTGCAAGTTTGGCCAGACGTTTGTGGCTGAAAGCAGAAGGATGGTTGATAGATATGACGCAGAACGAATATGACGGTATCGTGGTGGACACCTCGACGCCGAGTGAAGCAACATTAAATGGCGGTTCACCGGTCACGGAGCCTCTGAGTATTTAGAGCGAGGGCAGAATGTCGACATACGAAACAAGTCACAGAGCCCAGACCTTCGATGAAGTCGTGGGAATTCTCAAACGGAAGTTGAAATTCTCAGACTGGCCGTTGAGAGAAGGGGAGTTCGTTCCGGGTTTCAGTCCTGAAGAAAAACTTTTGGGGGTGCTCGCAAACTATCAACTTGAGCGAAAGAAGCTAGTGCCTCCGATTACTTCGCGCGTCACTCGCAGATATTTGTATCGTAAGGTTGATTCACGTCTCGGACTGGATCTAACCGTGATTGTCGGCCAGACCGGCGCCCGCGACGCGGCAGAAGGATTGGTTCAATTGGTTGCTGCTTCACAGATGCGCAGCGAACCGCGTGTGGATTTCCAGGCTGTTGGTGACGTAACTGTTTATCGCCGGCCGGATACGGACCAATCGCTCGCATTCCTGAGAAACAATATCGGTATTAGTATCGAGCCTTACGGCCATGCTGACGGTCAACTTCCTATTCGCGAACTCGCGCAACAGATCGATGCACAAATAAAAGAGACTCCCACCAGCGAGACGCTGACGGACCAGGAGCGTGTGCCGAAGATTCAAGTTTTTCAAGCCAAGACCACGAGGCTCAAAGCCGGCGAACGGGCCGATCTGACGATCGAAGTTCAGGACAATTACCCACCGCAAGACTGGTTGTTTCACGCCATAAATGGTTCCTACAACGAGGATCCAAAAGGTGATATCTGGTATTTTCGTGCAGGACACGAAAAGGGATCTGCCGAAGTAGCCCTGACAGTCGTGAACGACCTCAACCTAATGACCGCGGCACGCATAACGCTTACAATCGAGTAATTTCCGGTAACACGAAAGATCTGTTGACGAGAAAGTGGCAGAATCGTGTCAATTCGCCGCTATACACAAGACCGACCCTACTTTATCCAACCCCTTAAAAATCTATACGGAAAGGAACGTTATGAAACGCGTCTGTCTAGATCTATCAAAATACACATTTGGAATCCTGGTATTGTCGGCGATCTTTTCGTGTTCAGTTTGGGCGCAGCAGCCAGCGGCCGAATCTGTCAGTGGAAAGGCTAAGGAAACGCCCGCTAAGACTGAAACTGCTGACGCGGTTAAGCCTGACCCTGATCCATATCAGAAATACGAATTTCCCACGCACCGCGAGCGATTTGATCGTTACGTTAAGGATACGGTTGGCCCATTAAGTTTGACGCGCTCGGCAGTGACCGCGGGTATCGATCAGTGGAGCGATTCGCCGGAAGAGTGGGGGCAGGGAATGAAAGGTTACGGCCGGCGGTACGCGTCGAGGTTCGGACGCAACCTGGTCCAACAGTCAGTGACCTACGGTCTCGACGAAGCTTTTGGCCTGGACAGTGAGTTTAAAAGAAGTACCGACGAAGGATTTGGAGCGCGTGTGAAGCACGCGTTCCTTGAAACGATCACGTCGCGAACGAAGAGCGGAAAACGCGTCCTCTCTGCGCCTCGACTAGCGGGCGTCTACACGGGCGCCATCGTTGCCACGGAGACGTGGTATCCCGAGCGCTACAGTTATAAGGACGGTTTACGAATGGGCACCAGAGGGCTAATCACGGGCTTCGGGATCAACCTGGTGCGTGAGTTTTTCTTTAACTGGTAGCGCAGATTCTCACAGAGGGTGACGAACAGCCGTCACCCTCCCTGCGAAAACCGATCACTGTTCGTTCGGTTTAGTCACCAGACTCAGTTTCATCACATCAATGTTGGTGTTTTAATTTGCCAGCATTCTCTGCGTACCTCTGCGGTCCTCCGCGACTCTGCGGTAAAAGAACCGCAAAAACATACAACCGCAGAGACGCGGAGGACCGCAGAGATACTCAGAGGAACTTAAGACATCACCGATTCAAGGTACTTGTTGCGGGCGACCTGACTGGATCAGTCGCTGTCTCGAAGTGTTTCCGGGCACCGCGATGTGCGTCGCGGGATCATACTCTTTGCCGACGGCAGGGCTGCCCTGTGGTACCCAGATCTCGACACGCGTTGAACTGTAACCGGAAGGGATATAGCGGACCCAGTAACCGTCGGGATGCATGGACCACCGACCGGTTGGAACAGTTTGACTGCCTGGACGATCTCCAGGCGTCTGAGCGGGCAGCGTGTCGATCACCTGGAAAGTCATCGTGATCGGCCTGGATGGGCTCGAGCCGACCATCGTCGAGGCGATGCTCGCCGCGGGCGAGCTGCCCGAATCTCGCGAGGCTGCGGCCCGCGGGGGGCCTGGCGCCGGGTCGCGACGACGACCCCCGCCCAGACGCCGGTGGCCTGGTCCACCTTCGCGACCGGGACCAACCCGGGCGGTCACGGCATCTTCGACTTCCTCCGCCGCGACCCCGAGACCTATCTGCCGGACAGCGGCCTGAACCGCTACGAGCAGAAGAACGCCGTTCCTGCCCCCGAAGGCGGTGAACCTGCGGCGGGGGACGCCGATCTGGGAGCGGCTCTCGGCGGCGGGGATCGGCTCGACCGTCCTCCGCTGCCCCTGCACCTATCCGCCGGATCGCCTCCGGGGCCGGATGCTCTCGGGCATGGGCGTGCCCGACCTCCGCGGCGGGTTCGGCACATCGACGTTCTACACGCACGGCCGACGGCCTCGCCGCCGCGCGAGAGCGAGAACGTCGTCCGCGTCCGGCCGACGGCCGACGGGCACGATCGCGACGCACCTGATCGGCCCGCGCCACCCGCAGGACCGGGCCGACGCCCAGTTCGAGATCGACGCTCCGCGTCGACCCGGAGCGGCGACGGCTCGTCGTCCGGTCCGACGGCGACGCCGCGGAACTGGAGGTCGCGCGGGGCCGCTGGAGCGACTGGCTGCGGGTGCAAGTTCAAGGCTCGGGCCGCTCCAGTCGGTCCGCGGGATCGTGCGGTTCTACCTGGTCCGCCTCGAGCCGGAGCTGGAGCTCTACGCCTCGCCGGTCAACTTCGACCCGGCGGCCCCCCTGTTCCCGATCAGCGAGCCCGCCGACTTCGCGAGGAGCTCGCCGACGGCGTCGGGGACGTTCTACACGACGGGGATGGTCGAGGACCACAACGGCCTGGTCAACGGGCGGATCGGCGAGGCCGCCTTCCTGGACCAGTGCGACGACGCCTGGCGCGAGCGCGAGGCGATGATGCTCCACGAGCTGGGGCGGTTCGAGGAGGGGTTCTTCTACTGCCTCTTCGACACCCCGGACCGCGTCCAGCACATGCTCTGGCGGTTCCGCGAGCCGGACCATCCGGCCAACCTCGGGCCGCGAGCCGCCGGACCGCCGACGTGCGCGCCATGCCATCGAGGACCATTATCGCCAGGGGGACGGGTCGTCGGCGAGGTCCTGTACCACGTGGACGACCGGACGCTGCTGATCGTCGCTCAGCGACCACGGATTCGGCAGCTTCCGGCGCGGATTCCACGTCAACACATGGCTGCTATGACCAGGGCCTCCTCGCCCTCGAGGACGGGGTCCGGCCCGGGCAGGAGGCGGGGGACTTCCTGCGCGGCGTCGACTGGGACCGGACGAGGGCCTATGGCCTGGGCCTGAGCGGCCTCTACCTGAACCTCCAGGGCCGCGAAGGGCCGGGGGACGGTCAGGCCCGAGGATGCGGAGGCCTGGCAGGGGAGATCGCCGGGTCCCTGACCGGCCTGGACGACCCCGGGCGGGGCGACGTGCCGTCCGCGGGGCCTTCCGCCGCGAGCAGGTCTATCGCGGGCCCTTCGTCCGACGAGGCGCCCGACCTGATCGTCAATTACGCCGCCGGGCTATCGCGTCTCCTGGAGTTCCTCGCTGGGAGGGATCGCCTCGGGGGAGACGTTCGAGGACAACACGCGGAAATGGGCCGGCGATCACATCATCGACCCGGCCCTCGTCCCGGGCGTCCTGCTCATGAATCGCCCGTTCCGCGGGGACGGGGCGCGGCCGTGGACCTGGCCCCGACCATCCTGCCGCCCTGGGAGTTCCCGCCGCACCCACGTCGGAGGGGACTTCGTTACTGCCCTGAACGACTCGGAGGCGGCGCACCGACCCGGACCTCCGAGTTCGCCCATGCCTTCCGAGAGGCATCCTGGAGGGGGTTGGTCCCGTCGGGCAGGCGGTCGGCGGCGACCTGCCAGAAGAAGACGCCGCGGAAGCCCTGCTTCATCGCCCACTCGGTCTTGAGGGCGACCGACTCGGCGTCGTCGTAGCCGATCACGACCGAGCGGTCGGGCGAGATGAGCCAGGGGTTCTTGGTCTCGTCGTCCCAGTTCCGCGTCCAGCCCTCCTCGTGCCGGAGCCGGTGGAGGTTGCCGTAGTCGCCCCTGCGGGATGCGGGCCTTGGGGGCGCCCTTCGTGGAGGCATAAGGCTCCGCGACGGCGAAGCCCCGGCCGTAGAGCGGGATCCCCACCGCCAGCCGATCGGCGGGCAGGCCCCGCTCCTCGAGCAGGTACTTCATCGTCAATTCCGTGGAGCGAGGGGCCCCCCCGGCTGCTTCGACGAGGCGAAGAGGGGCGAGTGGTGGCCCGCGTAATCGCGTCCAGTCCCCGGTGAAGTCGTAGGTCATCACGTTGATCCAGTCCATCGTCTCCAGCAGGAACTCCTTGCCGAGCCACCGGAGCGTGCCGGGGTTGGCGGAGGCGGCCATCGTCAGCACCATCGGCCGCCCCTTCTTCTCCCCGATCGCATCGAGCTCCTTGCGGAACCGGCGCGAGAGCCGCTCGAAGCCGACGACCTCCTCCTTGGTGTCGGGATACTCCCAGTCGAGGTCGATCCCGTCGTAGTCGTCCCCGTCGACGATCTCCATCACGGACGTCACGTAGCGGTCTTCGGCCTCGGGCTTGGACACGATGGCGGCGAATTGCTTGTCCCATCCCCAGCCGCCCAGCGACAGGAGCACCTTGACGCCCGCCCGGTGGGCCTCGGCGGTCAGCTCGCGGCTGGGGACGCCCGGTCCTCGTCGGACCTTCCCCTCCCCGTCGGCCACGAGGAAGGCGTGGCAGAGGTGCGTGTAGAGCCGGAAGTTGAGGTCGCGGGGCTGGCCGTACAGATAGCCCACGAACACCTTGTCCGCGCCCTTCTCGTCGGGGGCGGCGGGCGCGGGGCCGGTCCGAGGAGGCCGGCCAGGATCGCGGCCGAGACGACCGAACGTCGCGCCATGGGGTGATTCATCGTCGGCCCTCGGAGTCGGGGGAGGTCGGTTCACATGGCAGGCCCGATTCTCTCGGTTCCCCCCGGCGAATCAAGCGCGGCGGTTCCCGTCAACGGCCGTAATCGTTGTAGAGCACGAGCCGCTTGAGCGGTCCGGTGGTCGAGATCCGGACGAAGGGGACCGGGTCGGCGGCCATCGGCGCCGGGGCGACGGGCAGGGGCGGATCGGTCCGCCAGGTGTCGAGCCAGTGGAGGCTGAGGACGATCTCCCCGTTCGCGGGGACGACGTCGGCCAGCTCGATCCGGTTCAGGTCGACGGCGGCGACTCGGCCTTCGCCGGTGAGGAAGAAGGAGAGCGGCCGGTCGAGCCGGTAGATGGCGTACTGGCCCTCACCCTCGCTCATGTAGTGGGCGGCGACGGCCGGGCCCCCTCGGGCGATCAGCGGCTCGCCATTGGTGAGGGTTGTCGGAGACGGGGCGGTTCGGGCTCCGATGGCGCGGCAGGGTCGCCACGCGGCGGGCCGCCGGGAGATTGTCGAAGTAGACGCGCGAGAGCGGCGACCAGCAGACCACCCAGCCGACGTTGTAGAGCTCGGCAGTACGCATCGAACTGGCCGGGCGACCAGGCGTCGATGGGACGGCCGCCCAGGTGGAAGTCGCCGAACGAGGCGTGCCGGTGATGGGTGATGAACGCGGCCTGATACAGCCCGCCGATGAACTGGCGACGGTCGTGGCCGAGGAGCACGGGGAGGAGCGGGGTCCAGTGGGTGCTCTCGGGGTCGGTCTCCTCGTAGAGCCGGAGTTGGTCCTCGAACAGGATGCGCGCCGCGGGGTCGGTGTTCTCGCCGAGCCAGCGGACCAGGCGGTCCATCTCGGGCCGGAGGCCGGCCACCAGGGGCGCGCGGGATCGTCAGTTGCTCGGCGATGGCGGCGCAGGATCGAGGCCATCGCCGCGACCGCCCCGCCCAGGACGACGAGCCATCCCGATGCGGCGAACACGGCGCCCCTTCGTCGGCCCCCGATCGCGCGGTCACGAGCGAGGGTCGGCGCGGACGAGTGCGCAGCCGGCGGGGACCGTCAGGAGGAGGTGGAGCGGGACCCGGAAGCGGAGCGGCTCGAGCGTCCTGCGTGACGCTCCATTGGCCGCCGAACATGGCCAGGCCGAGGCAGACCAGGGCGGCCCCTCCGAAGGTCGCGGCGCGTACGGACCGGCCCTCCGCGAACCAGGACACGAGCCCGGCCACGCCCAGGACCAGGATCAGCAGGCTCAGGAAGCCTTCGACCCCCCCGCTCAGGTATTGGTTGATGTAGGCCCAACCCGAATGCCGGCGCCATGAAGAAGGCCCGGGGCGAACGGATGTCGCGGAACCTCCAGAGCGGCACGAGCCAGAGGAGATTGACCGCCAGGGCGAGCATCGCCGCCGCGACGAGCGCCCAGAGCCAGCGCCACGGATGGCGACGGGCCGCGGTCGCGGTCAGCCCGATCGCCGCGCCGAGGACCAGGATCGGCAGCGTCACGTGCACGAACCAGAGGGCGGCGCCCGCCCCGGCCAGGGCCGCCCAGCGGCCGGCGACCGGGCGGCGCTCGAATCGCAAGAGCAGGCCGATCAGCAGGACGAGGCCGGCCGACGCCGTGACGAACGCGAACAGGCCGCTCCTCCAGAACATGTCGGGCCAGCCGCAATGGAAATAGAGCCAGCCCAACAGCGCGGCCGGCGTCGCCTCCTCGAGGCCGGCCCCCGCCGCGATCGCGCCGGCCGGGATGGACGCGACCGCGAGGATGAGCACACGAAAAGCCCGATATTGTAGGCGCGGGGATGATAGCCGCCCCCCGCGATCGCCTGGAAGAGGATCGACGGGTTGCTGCTCGAGTCCCAGACCGGCGTCTCGGGATAGCCGGCCATGAAGAACGGGTCAAGCCCCAGGTCGTGCCATGTTCGCGGAGAAAGCGGCTGCCGAGCGCGCCGTGATAGAGGTGGATGGCGTGGTCCACCGCGATCACCGGATGATCGTCGTCCAGCAGCCCGCGGCGTCGGGAACATCCGGTACGCCTGGACGGCCTCCGCCGCGAGCAAGGCGGTCAGCAAAGCGATCGCGGCCCACGGCGGCCGCGATCGGCCCGGGGCCGTGATGAGGGTCGAACTGGACATCATGTGGTTATGGCACCATCGATCCGAGCAACATCCGGAGTCGCTCCCGGTATGGCCCGGCGAACCGGCCCGTGGCCCGATCCTCGGCGAGCATCCGGCGGAGCGAGTTGCGGAAGCGGCCCAACGCGGGGCCTTGTCCCGCGGATGCTCTTGAGGTCGTGAAGCTCTCGCGGGTCGGCCGCCAGGTCGTAAAGCTCCTCGGTCCCGTTGATGTCCAGGAGGTAATGCAGCCCGTCGGCGACCAGGGACATCGTGAACCCCCGTTGCTTCGGCCCCCGGCCGCGCTGGGGGCCGATGACGGCGGGGATGTCGACCTCCGAGAGCGCCGCGCGAGACGCGCAGCTCGCCCGAGGCGGCCGCCGGCCGCCAGGATTCCGCCAGCGAGCGGCCGGGGAAGGGCGAGCCGGACGCAAGCCCCAGCAGGTCGACGACCGTGGCCGGCAGGTCGCGCAGGCTGACCGGCTCGGAGACCGCGCGGCCCGCCGGCGCCGCCGGGGCGAGGATCAGCAAGGGGACGTGGACCTCGTGCGGGTAGAGGCTGAAGCCGTGGTTGAACACGCCATGCTCGCCGAACTGCTCGCCGTGGTCCGAGGTGATGATCACCAGCGTGTCCCGGAGCACCCCGCGCCGATCAAGCTCGTCGAGCAGCGCCCCGACCTGGCGATCGAGGGCGGCGATGCAGTCGTCGTAGGAGTCGCGGGCCAGCCGCACGTCCCGCTCGCTGAGGGTCGACTTGTCGCGGTCCCAGTAGTCCAGGAGCATCCGATAGTCGCGCGGCCGATTCGGGGCGAAGCCCGAAATGCGACGCCGTCCCCCTCGGGCGGGACGAACGGCTCGTGCGCGTCGAGATAGTTCAGGAAGGCGAAGAAGGGCCGCGCCCCCGCGTCGTTCACGAGACAGCCAGTCCAGGAATGCGCGGTTGATCCCCCTCGCGTCTCGGGATTGGGAGCGGATCCACTTGACGCCGTAATAGTCGCCGGGGCTGAGCAGGTTCCTGAGGACCCAGCGGCCCGGCATGGTGCTGCCCAGGACGGTCCGCGGCGTCAGCGGATAGTCCTCGTAATGGGCGAACCCGCGGTCCATCCCCGACTCGTAGCTGCACCAGATTCGTGTTCGCGGCGAACCCGGCGGTCAGGTACCCGCGCGCGGCGAGGAACTCGGCCAGGGTGGGATGGGTCGCGTCGAGGGCCGGCCGCCAGTGCGCGTTCAGCGTCGAGGGCCATTGGCCGGTGAAGAACGAGCCGTGCGAGGGGAACGTCCAGGGGGCGGGGCCATGGCCCAGTCGAACCGCACCCCCTTCTTCGCCCAACGCGCCAGGTTGGGCGTGGTGTCGCGCGGGTAGCCGTAGAGGCTCAGGCTGCCGGCGCGGACGGTATCCAGCACGATCAGCAGGACGTTCCCCGCGCCGGCGGCGGTGCCGGCAGGCCGCCAACGCGCGCGATTCCGCCAGCGCCTGCCGTCGGAGCGAGGACGCCGCCGTCGCGCCGACCAGCGCCGCGAGCACCGCCAGGCACGACGCGCGAGCCGACGAGTGCCGGCCGCGGGCCTCGCGACCCCCCGGCTGATCCAGCGGGCCGCCCCGACGGCCAGGAGCAGGCTCGCCGCCCCGTACAGGGGCGCCCTCAGCAGCGGCCCCCAGATCGCCAGCGTGGCGAACAGCCAGGCGGCGGCCCGCGCGGGAGACCAGCCCCGGCCGGAGCCGATTGGCCCCGGCCACCAGCAGCCCGGGGACCATCAGGACCGCCAGGTTCGCCACCGGGACCGTCCAGGGGAAATGCCTGCCCTGCTCGTAATACAGCGTCGCGTGGAACACGTCTCTTCTTCAGGACGATCATCCCGAGGTCGAGGTAGCCGCCGACCAGGCCGAACCAGGCCGCCAAGACGAGGGCCGACCACGGGGAGATGGCCTCCGAAAGCTCTCGTGGCCAGGGCGGCTTTCAACGGGGTTGCTCCCGGGGATCGGCCTCGCGGCGGCGTCATCAGGGACGAAACCGCCGCGGCGTCAGCGGCCCGTTCGTGAGCCGGCCCAACGATCTGCGCATCCTCTCGAGCGTGGGCTGCGCGGCCGGGTCGCCGGCGAGGTTCTGCTGACTCGTCGGCATCCTCGGCACGTGGAACAGCTCCTCGCGGACCTCGCCTTCTACGGCGGATGTAGGTCCAGTCGCCCTCGGCGAGGGCGGCCAACGGCGAAGACCGGCTCGCGGCCTCGCGACGGGGTCGCGCGTGAACGAGTCGGTCGGGACCACTTCGGCGAGGGCACGATCCGAGGTCGCGGGATCGGCCGCGCGCCCTGTCCCAGAACCGGCCAGCGATTCACCGGGAAAGGGGAGCCTGTCCTCGAAGCCCGCGACATCGACGATCGTCGCCGCCAGGTCGCGGAGGCTCACGGTCTCGGCGACGACCCTCGGCATCGCCAATGACCCCGGCGGGACGATCACCGAGGGGACATGGACCTCGGTCTGATAGAGGCTCATCCCGTGGCAGAACACGCCGGGATGCTCGCCGAAGCTTTCGCCGTGGTCCGAGGCGACGATCACCCAGGTCCGTTCGAGGACGCCGCGCCGTCGAGTTCGTCGATCAGCCGGCCCAGATACTCATCGAGGTGCGCGACGCAGTCGTCGTAAGCGTCGCGGACAAGCTCGACCTGCGACGCGGGAGGCCTGCCCTGGATCAGGTCAACCAATGCTCCATGAGCCCGCCTCGCGGGCGTTGCGCGGCCTGGTCGTGAACCGGTCGGAATGCCTGCGTCGGGAGCTCGTAGGGATAGTGGGCGTCGAAGTAATTCAGGAAGGCGAAGAACGGCCGCTCCGGCTGCCGGCGTCGGGACAGCCAGTCGAGGAACTCGCGGTTGACCGCCGCCGCGTCTTTCCGGTCGTCCTCGACGAGCCGCCAGAGGGATTGCCTGGCGTGCTTCAAGAGGTCGAAATCCAGCCGACCTTCGAGGAAACGCCCGATCGCCTGGACCCCGGCCATCGGCCGCTGACCAGGACGGCCATCTTGGCGGCGGTGAGCCGGGGGAAGATGTAGTCCCGATAGGTGGCGAAGCCCCGTCCAGGCCGGAATCGGACGCGCAATACGAATAGTTGGCGACGAAGCCGGCCGTCGCGTAGCCGCGCGACCCCAGGTGCTCGGCCAGCGTGGGGTCGGGCCGCCATCGAGCGGGGGTGAGCCAGCCGGCGGAAAACCTCGTGCGGCCATCGCCCCGTAAAAATGCTCGCGTGTGATGGCAGCGTCCATGTCGAGGTCGCCTGCGCCCGATCGAAGCGGACCCCCCGCGCCGCCAACTCTTTGATCGTCGTGCCGGTCGGGCGGCCGTATCCGTGAAGATCGAGATGGCCCGCCGCCACCGTGTCCAGCACGATCAAGATCACGTTCGGGGAGCCTGTCGGCGGGAGCGTCCGCCTCCTCCTGCGCGCCCCTTGGCCCGATCTCCCCAAACGAGTGATGCCGCCAGGACAGCCACGAGGCCGGCGACGAGCGGGAAGCTCAACCGGACGACCCGTCGAAAGCCGGCGGCACGCCGCTCCAGCGTCGGGACGAACCGCGGCGACCCCCAGGACCAGGAGGAACCCGGCGGGGCCGAAAATCTGGGGAACGGCCGCCCAGACGGGCGGGAGCAACGTCAACGCCCCCAAGAGCCGCGGCGGCGAGCCAACGGCCGCGGCGGCGCCCGCTCATGATGACGAGCGACAAGACCACGCCCGCGATGAGGAAGATCACGAGGTTGACCAGCGGGACGAGCCAGAGGAAATGCCGGCTCATCCCGTAGAAATGATTCGGGTCGATCGTCCGCTTTCGCAGGACGATGACCCCGACCTCGAGCAACCCCGAGACAAGCCCACACCAGGCCGACAGGGCCAGCAGGGAGAGCGGGCCAGTTGACTCGCGCCGAGGCCCCGGGATGACGAGCTCGATGCCGGCCTCGGAGACAGCGGTCCGACTCATCAGGGTATCCGTCAAGTCTGGAGGGAGGACCTCGACGCGAGGAAGCACCTCGATCTCGGACCCAAGCCAGTCAGCAAGGATATCACTGCGCGGATCCGACTCGGACAAGCCATCGAGATGGATTCCTGCTCGCCGCCCTGCTCGGTCGACCGCCGTAGAGGCGATTTTGTCGATCGCGGCTAGTTTCCTAATTCGAGATTCTGATATGTTGTGATTAGTCGTCCAAGCCTTGATGCCGTCGCGGCCTCGCCATGTATTCGACCGCTGCTGTATCGAGTCTGTAGGGTTTGCTGCGTCCAGGCTGAGCCCCGGTATGCTAGCTGTGGGAGGCGATGGCTGAGACTGGTTCTTCGCCTTCGATGCCGGCATTTGAGACCATGATGCTGTGCGGTGGCATGCGATCGACGTCCAGCTAAGCGATATCGAATCCAAGTGCGATCGAGAGCCTCCGCCGGGAAAAGCGAGGTTCAACAACGAAGGACCGCGATCTGACTATCATGCCGCGAAGGCCCGCACGAAGCACGCGTAGCGACGAGGTTGCCAAGCACGATCATATGAGGCGTGTGATGGCCACCGATCTGAGGATAACGCAAGTCGGGAGGAGGCGAACGCGAAAATGATACCGTCAATGGGCACGATGCTCATAGTCGAGCGGTAGTTTCCGGAGTGTTGTCTGGGACCTGTCCCGCTGAAAGCATTGAGTGCTCCCTGCCACCGAGTCTGACTCGGTTTGCCGCGAACGAAGAGCTGATTCCAAGCTGAGGACATGGCCGCTTCGATTGTTTGTGGATCGCGGAACTAGAGAGCTATGCTGGTCGTCGTAGGCTCGTCGAGGCGGCCGCATAGGAAGAACGGTGGGATGGGAAATGCCGGAGATCGCGGTCGAGCGAGCACGGGCGCGGGCGCGGAGCAAGCGGCGAAGGAGGCTCGTGCTGTCGCTGGCCGTCGTCGCCGTGGGGATGCTCTGGGGCGGCTGGAAATGGCGGGAGGTCGGGCTCTATCGGAAGGCGATCGCGGAGGTCGAGGAGGACATCGACAAGGGCCGAACCTCGCCGCGCGGGGGACCTGGCCGCGATCCTGGCCCGGAAGCCCGACTCGGATGAGGCGGCCTCTATCTCCTGGGGGTCATGCGAGAAGGCGAGGGGGCGGCGCCGGGCGGCCTCCGACGCATGCGGCACGCGTCCCCGCCGGGTTCGCCGTTCGCCCCTCGGGCGATCCAGGGCCGCGTCGAGCTGGAGATCGAGCCCGGGAGGCTCGCCGACGCTGAGCGGATCGTCGACTTCGCGCGGAAAGACTCCAGGATCGAAGGGTCCGGCCTGGGCCTGTTCCTCGGCCCATCTACAGACCTGCAAGGCCGCGTCGATGAAGCGGGAAGGTTCGTCGAGGCGCGATGGGACCACCTGGACCAGGCGGGCGAAGGCGGGTCGGAGGAGGCGATCAGCTTGGTCCGGCTCTACGTCGAGCCCCCTCCAGGCCCTCCCCGTCGAAGTGATCCGTTCCTTCCTCGATCAGGCCGCGGCGTCGCCGCCGAGGACGATCGAGTTTGGCTGGGGAAGGCCGAACCGGCTGATCCGTGCCGGCTCGTTCGATGAGGCGGCGCGTTGGCTCGACGCCTGCCTGCGACGACGTCCCAAGGATGTCCGGTCCGCGCGCACGCCTGAACTGGGCGGTGGCGAGATCGCGTCGAGGAGGCAAGATGGCCATGGAGCACCTGCCGGCCAAGGAGTCGACCCCGGCCCAGGTCCGGCGGCTGTCGGCCTGGTCGCCGCGACGGCGAGGGGACGTCGAGTCGGAACGGCGTGCCCTGGAAAGCCTCATCGCGGCCGAACCCGCGACCTCGCCGCCTACGACCGGCTGGCCGACCTGGCGTCCAAGCGGGCCAGCCTGCCGGTGCCGCGCGAGCTTCGACGCAAGCGGACCGAGATCGACCAGCTCGAAGCTCGATATCAAGCACGGATCAACGAACCAGCCTCGGCGCGACGCGGCCGAGATGGCCCGCCTCGCGGACGACTCGGCGGCTGACTTCGAGGCCAGGGCCTTCCTGACCGTGGCGATCGCGGTGGACCCGGAACGTGATGACCTCCGGCCGACCTCGCCAGGCTCAAGGGCAGCGTGCCGGGCGCGATCACCGAAGAAGACGGTACGTCTCGCCGCGGCAGTCGCCGCCGCGGCCTTGGAATGTAGTGCGGCCGTCTCGGCCGCCATCTGGAACGGCGGCCGGGACGGCCGCACTACATCAATTCAACCGATGGATCGAAGCCGCTGAGCCGGTCGCGCACCGTCATCTACCAGTCCGTGGCAGTAGCCGGGGCCGACCGAGGATCCGGCGATCGGCCCGTCACGGCAGCGGGATCGGCCCTGCATCGCGGGGGGGCGATCGTACCCTTCTAGCTCCAGGAAGTGTCGGGGCGATGTCCAGGACAAGGCGCCCTCGACTTCGCCGATGGGCGGGAAGTTGGGGCGGGCGAGGACGAATTGGCGTGCCGGGCGTGGTCAGTCGTCAGGCCCCGTATCATTCTCGCGGACGTGGAGCGTCGGGTAGCCCCACTCCCCCGATCGACCGCCAGGTACAGGCCGCCGAAGTGGACGATCAGGTCCGGGGCGACATCCTCGCCGTCCGATAGATCTCCTCCGGCTTGAACACGAGCGTCCCCAACGGCCTCCCTTCCGGGTCGGTGGTAGCCGAGCGGCCTTGAGATCGTCGCGGAACGCTATCGTAACCCGAACGCTCGATCTCCCCCTCTGCCTCTCGCCCTTCACGTTCATGAAGATGCGGGCATAGTACCCCTTCGCTCCACGCCCGCGTGCTGCCCCAATCGACGTCGAGCCGGCCGAACGGCGTGACCTGCTCCGGGTAATCGTCGAGGACGGGCCAGCCCTGTCGGACCAGCCATTCGTTGACGGGAAGCCGCGTCGAGCCTCTGCCCTCCGTGGTCGGAAACGACCCGGACGACGGTGTCCTCGGTCAACAGCTCCAGGAGGCTCCCCAACTCGTCGTCAAGGTAACGGTAGTAATCGCGGACGAGTCCCCATACAGGCGGTCCGGCTCGTGGAGAACATGTCGCGGTCGTGGTGCTTCCAGAAGCCATGCTGCACCCGGTCCAGGCCGATCTCGACGAACTGGAAGTAGTCCGAATCCTCGTGCTCCAGGAAATGGCGGACGACCAGCGAGTTGTTTCCGGCTCATCTTCACAATG
>CAWKHZ010000010.1:0-71099 GCA_963849585.1 uncultured Acidobacteriota bacterium
AAGCTAACGCGTAGTTGGGGTCGAGTTCGATGGCGTGGCGGAAGTGGAGGATTGCTTTCTCGATGCCCCGGCGGGTGTATTTGCTCCAGTGGTAACGGGCTTCGAGGTAGGACTGGTAGGCTTCGGCGTTCTCGGTGTAGCGGGCGGTGACGCGCTTCTCTTCGTCGCCCGTGAGCTTCAGCTTGAGGGCGTTGAGGAGTTGGCGCGTGATGCGGTCCTGGATTTCGAGAATGTCTTTGAGCTGGCAGTCGAAACTATCGCCCCACAATTGCCACCCGGAACTCACTTCCACCAGTTCGACGCTGATGCCGAGACCTTCCGGAATCGCGGTGAGCTTGCCCACCAACACCACGCCGACGCCGAGTTCTCTTCCTACACCACGCGGATCGACAAATTTCTTCGCTTTATAACGAAACACGGCACTGCGCGACATGACGCGCAGCTTCGAAACACGAGAGAGATTGTTGACGAGATTATCGGTGAGACCATCGGCCAGGTATTCAAGGTCGTCATTGCCAGTGGCATTGAGAAAGGGAAGCACTGCCACCGTCGGTGGTGCGGATGTGTCTTCGCCGTTACCAGGTGAGTTACTGAGAGAAGCCCGCGAATCGAATCCGTTTGTTCGCCCAGGCGAATCTCCCGGCTCTACCCCACCAACGACTCGAACATTCGCAATAAACCGATAACCGCGGCGGACAACCGTTTCGATATACCGTGGCGCTGGACGTTCATCCCCCAAAATCCTCCGCAGCAGAAAAATGTTCTGCGTCAGGTTCGACTCCTCGACAAACGTATCGGGCCATACCTGCTTCAGCAGTTCATCCTTTCCGACGAGTTGCCCTGCATTGACGACGAGCATCGTCAGAATCTCGGTAGCCTTTGGGGTGAGTGAAACCGCTTCACCGGTGCGCGTGAGGACGCGTTGGCCCACGTCGAGTCGGTAAGGACCAAATTCGTAGTAGTGAGAATTGTGATGAGGCATTCTTCCCTTGAGAACTAGCTAATAGTTTTTTGAGTTTGCTTTAAGGACTTGAGGTCGCCGCGTGAGTATAGTTCGCGCGTCGTCAAGCGCCGCTGCCATTAACGGGCTGCAAGATTCTATGAGCAAGTCTGAAGAATGGCAAGAATCGAGTTTTTCTCGTGAGGCGTTTGATCCGGCCCAGTTGAGAGAGGGGGCAAAATCAACTGGTGGGATAGGTGGGTGTCCCGTTGCCGGATTTGGGATCCTCACCCCAACGACCTTCGCTCTTGCGCCTCATGGCAGTTCGCCCAGCAAGGCTGGCCTGAGGCGCAAGACAGCGGAGCATAAGATTTGAAGCACTTGAACACCGCCGCTCAACGTCGTTTGTCGTTACTGACTAGCAAGGTTATCCTTCCTCCGCCTTGGCAATGTCAGAATCAAACGCCCAACTCAAAGCTCGTGTGCGTGACTTTTGGCAGAGCCATCCTTGCGGGACCAAGTTTGCCGACGCTCAACCCGGCTCGCGCCTCTTCTACGAATTAATCGAACAACATCGTTACGAAAAGGAGTGGCACATCCCCACAGCTGCTGGCTTCAATGACACCAGCAACCAGCGCGTGCTCGAAGTCGGTTGCGGACTCGGCACTGACGGCGCTCAATTCGCCAAATCCGGAGCGCATTATACTGGAGTCGATCTAACAGAAGCCGCAGTCGATCTCGCACGCCGGCGCTTCGAACTATTCAACCTCACTGGCAACTTTCGCGTCGCCGACGCCGAAGCACTCGACTTCGCCGACAACTCATTCGACATCGTCTACTCACACGGCGTGCTTCATCACACACCCGACACTGCCGGCGCCATACGCGAAATTCATCGCGTGCTGCGTCCCGGTGGGAAAGCCGTCGTTATGCTCTATCATCGAAATTCGTACAATTATCGCGTGAACATCTCAATCTTGCGCCGGGCGGGTGTTCATCTGCTCCGATGGAAACTGGGAGTCAAACTAGTCCGTCTCGCGACAGGGGAATCGGAAGATTCATTGCGCGAACATGGGCGCCGGTTGCGATCGGATTCCGCCTATCTCGCTTCGCAGGAGTTTCTGAGTCAGAACACGGACGGTGCCGGTAATCCGCTTGCGAGAGTCTATTCACGCGACGAAGCGCGCCAGTTGTTCCACGACTTCTCTAAGGTGGAATTACGAACTTATTTCCTGAATAAAAAATGGCTGCCCATTGTTGGTCCAATCCTGCCGCGCTCGGTAGAAACCATATTAGCTTCGCGTTGGGGTTGGCACTTGTGGATCTATGCGACCAAGTAAACGACTTCTAATAACTGGCGGCGCGGGATTCATCGGATCGCATCTGATCGATCGACTACTTGCCACAGACATAGAACACGTCACCGTCGTAGACGATTTCAACGATTTCTACGAGCCTGAAATCAAGCGCAACAACATTCGCCACCACCTCGAAGATCCGCGTTACCACCTCGCCGAAGTCGATATTCGAGATCGCGCAGCACTCGAACAAGCCCTCGCGAAGAACCATTTCGACTGCATCGTTCATCTCGCAGCGCGCGCCGGCGTCCGCCCGTCCCTTACGCAGCCGCAGCTTTACAACGAAACCAACGTCAACGGCACGCTCAACCTGCTCGAGTTCGCCCGGCAACACGACGTCAAGCAGTTTGTCTTCGGCTCGTCGTCATCTGTCTACGGCATCAACGCGAAAGTCCCGTTCAGCGAAGACGACCCGATTCGACAACCGATCTCGCCTTACGCCGCGACAAAAGGCGCAGGCGAACTGCTCTGTCACACCTATTCGCATCTGTACGGCATTCGTTGCATTTGCCTTCGATTCTTCACGGTTTATGGACCACGACAGCGCCCCGACCTCGCGATTCATAAGTTCGCGCGGCTCATTAGCGAAGGTAAGCCAATCCCCGTCTTCGGCGACGGCACGACGCGCCGCGATTACACGTATGTCGACGACATCGTCGACGGCGTCGTCGCAGCGATCAATTACGACAGAAGCGATTACGAAGTCATCAATCTCGGCGAGTCGCGTACCGTCGAACTCCGTGAACTCATCGCGTTGCTTGAAAAAGAGCTCGACGCCCACGCAATCATCGATCGCCAACCGTCCCAACCCGGCGACGTACCCCAGACGTTTGCCGACATCACGCGGGCGCGACAACTGCTTGGCTACAACCCACAAACCCAGATTGAAGACGGACTCCGCCGGTTTGTTGACTGGTTTCGGGGAAAACTGGTCTAAAATGCGTGAAGAATGAAGATTCTCGACGAACCGCTAACCTTGAAACAAGATGATCCGCTTCGGCCCGCTGGTGAAGCCCCTGAGGTCTCGATTTTTCTTCCCGTTTACAACGAAGAGCCGAACCTGCTGCCGCTTCACGCCAAGCTCGACGAAGCGCTGAAGACGCTCGATCGCTCGGCGGAGATCGTCTACGTCGACGATGGTTCAACGGACGGTAGTCTGAAGATCCTGCGCGAAATCGCCGCGGTCGATCCGCGCGTCCGAGTGGTTGCGTTACGTCGAAACTACGGCCAGACAGCAGCAATGGCGGCCGGCATTGACGCCGCGAGCGGAAAAGTCCTGATCCCGATGGACGCCGATCTGCAAAACGATCCGGTCGATATCCAGCGCCTCTTAGAAAAGCTGGACGAGGGTTACGACGTTGTCTCCGGTTGGCGCAAGAACCGGCAGGACAAAATGTTCACGCGCAAGATCCCGTCGATGCTCGCGAACCGGTTGATCTCGTGGATCGGCGGTGTGCCGCTGCACGACTACGGCTGTTCGTTGAAGGCTTACCGGCGCGAGTCGTTGCAGGACGTGCGGCTGTACGGCGAGATGCATCGGTTCATTCCGATCTATGCCTCGTGGGCCGGCGCGAGCGTCACGGAAATTCCGGTGAAGCACCACGCGCGAACAATGGGCAAGTCGAAATACGGTCTGTCACGGACGCTGAAAGTCGTTTTCGATCTAATGACGATCAAGTTCATGGCGTCGTATCAAACGAAACCTATCTACGTCTTTGGCATGTTCGGCATGCTTGCGTTCGCAATCTCGTTGCTCGCCGGCTTGTACGCCGTATTTCTCAAGATCATTCACAAAGCCGACTTCGTCCAGACGCCCTTGCCGATACTAGCGATCGTAATGTTTGCCGTCGGCGTACAGTTTTTATTGATGGGCTTGCTCGCGGAAATGCTGGTGCGCACTTATCACGAGTCGCAGGCGAAGGCGATCTACGCGGTCCGCGAGCGGCTGGGGTTCAAGAACGACAACTCGTAAACAGTATGTGCGGTATCGCCGGTTGGGCCAATCTCGATTCACACACGCCGCCGCCTGACGGAGCGCAGGACCTACTGCACGCGATGTGCGAGCGGATGGTCCATCGCGGTCCTGACTCGGAAGGTCTTTATGTCACAACCGGCGCCGCTCTTGGCATGCGTCGCCTAGCCATCATCGATCTCGTAACAGGAGAACAGCCCGTTTTCAACGAAGATCGATCGATTGCCGTGATTCTCAACGGCGAGATCTACAACTATCGCGAGCTCCGAACCGAACTCGAAAAACGTGGTCACGCATTTCGTAGTGCGTCCGACACGGAAGTGCTGCCGCATCTTTACGAAGAGTACGGTGACGACATGCTCCGCCAGCTTAACGGCATGTTTGCGTTTGCGCTGTGGGACAGTAAAAAGCGACGGCTTTTGATCGCGCGCGACCGATTTGGCGAGAAGCCGCTTTACTGGGGCGTGTTCGACAACACGTTGCTCTTTGCTTCGGAGCCGAAAGTCTTGTTGGCCCACCGATCAGTCAAACCTTCGCTTAATCTTCAGGCACTGCGGCAATACCTTTCATTCGACTACGTACCGGCGCCGCTCTCGATCTACCAGGGAATTAACAAACTGCCCGCTGCGCACAAGCTCACGCTGCAAAACGGACGTGTAAGCGTCGACTGTTACTGGCGTTTGAGTTATCAAACGGTCGCTCCGGTTCCGAGTGAAGACGAAGCGGCCGAACACTTGCGCGAGTTGTTAGCTGACGCGGTGAGCATGCGACTCGTTTCCGACGTTCCGCTTGGCGTTTTACTTTCAGGCGGAGTCGATTCTTCGACAGTTGCGGCCCTCGCGGTGCGAGCATCTTCCGAAGCGGTGAAGACGTTTTCGATCTCCTTTGCTGAGGCTTCGTTTGACGAGTCGGCCTACGCTCGCGGCGTGGCGAAATTTCTCGGCACCGATCATCACGAAGAGCGTTTGAGCGCGAACCTCGCAGCCAATCTTGTCGGCGAAATCGGGGCGTGGATGGACGAACCGTTTAGCGATCCCTCGCTCGTCCCTACGTACCTGCTGTCGCGCTTCACTCGCAAACACGTGACTGTCGCGCTGGGAGGCGACGGCGGTGACGAGTTGTTTGCCGGATATCCGATGTACTCAGGCCATCGCTGGGCCGAGATCTACAAGTACGTGCCGTCATTGCTGCGTGCCGGGGTCATCGAGCCGCTCGTCGGGCTGTTGCCGGTGAAGACAAAGAACCTCTCGCTCGATTACAAGGCGCTGAGGTTTGTTAAAGGCTCGAAGTATGACGCAGTAGCGCGTCATCACGTCTGGTTCGGTTCGTTTACTCCTGACGAGCAGCAGCAGTTGTTAACGGCTGATGTGCTCGGCGCAACCGACGGCGACATCTACGCGCAGGCGCGACAGTTTGCGGTGGAGTGTGATCATGACGATCTGGTCACGCAGATGCAGAACGTTGATACGCGACTGTATCTCGCCGAAGACATTCTGACGAAAGTCGATCGCGCAAGCATGGCTGTGTCGCTTGAAGTGCGCGCGCCGTTTCTTGATCCGCGGGTCGCCGAGTTTGCCGCGTCGCTGCCGCGTAATTACAAATTGCGCAGACTGAAGACGAAGTACATTTTGAAAAAGGCGGTGCACGATCTGTTACCGCCGTTTGTGACTCGACGCGGCAAGAAGGGTTTCGGCGTGCCGGTGGCGGAATGGTTGAAGTTTAAGCTGCGTCCATTGGCGCGAGATCTGTTGTCGCCGGAGCGCGTGCGACGAGCAGGCGTGTTCAATCCAGAGTACGTGCAGCGGTTGCAGGACGAGCACGAGCGCGGCGTCGCGAACCATCGCAAATTACTGTGGACGCTGTTGATGTTCGAACTCTGGCACGAGAGCTTTGTCGAAACGCCGAGAAGAATTGAAACGCTGGTTAACAGCAGGTGACCGATCTTTTTAACCACAAAAAGGCACAAACGAAGCCCACAAGAAGCACAAGAGATACAAGAAAGGTGTTCGCGATTGAAACTGTCTATGATCAACTCCTCACCTGGTGCCGCGAGCACGATTTTGCCGGGCACGATCCGTTCGACGCACTGAACAGCACCATCTTTCAAGCCACTCCGCTCGCGAATTCACGCAACGCTCGTTTCATCTGGACCCAGTTAATAAAGAGATCGCCTGTCGATCTGCGAACGTTGACTCGTGTCCCTGCGCAACGGAACGCAAAAGGAATCGCGCTGTTCGCGCTTGCTACGCTCAAAAGATCCGAGGAAGAAGCACGCCAGCTTCTATCGGAGTTGTTGAAATTAAGGCTGGACGGTTACAGCGGCAGTGCCTGGGGCTACAACTTCGACTGGCAAAGCCGCAACTTCTTCGCGCCGCGCGGCACGCCGACGATTGTTCCAACGGCCTTCGCTGCGCGGGCTTTTGTCGAACACGGAGATTTGCAAATCGCTCGCAGCGTGTGTGATTTCATTTTGCGTGATCTGCCAAGACCGGTCGATACGCAATCCGAGATCTGTTTCAGCTATACACCAAACAGCAATACCGAGATCTTCAATGCGAGTTTGTTGGCCGCGGAAGTGCTCGCCAGTGTTGGCAAATTAACCGGCGAAACAGAACTCTGCGACGTCGCAGAGCGTGCGGCGAGATACGTGGTCAACCACCAGCGCGACGATGGTGCCTGGTCCTATGGCACGGAGCCAACGCAATCGTGGATCGATAATTTTCACACCGCATACATATTGTTTTCGCTGAAGCGGATCATTGAAACGTGCCCTGCCGGTGACGAGTTTCGATCGTCGCTTGAACGCGGTTATCGTTACTGGAGGAGCAATTTCTTTCTTGCGGAGGGGTGGCCGAAATACTACGATGACAACCCTTATCCCGCGGATGCGCACGCCGCAGCGAGCGCGATTGTTACCCTCGTCGAGTGTCATGAGCTCGATGACAGTGCGCTGAACATGGCTCAGAACGTTGCTCGCTGGACCATTCAGAATCTCCATGACGAGCGAGGCTTCTTCTATTATCAACGCCGGCGGTTCTACACGATTCGCAAGCCCTACATGCGCTGGACACAAGCCTGGATGCTCTACGCGCTGGCGCGTTTGCTCGAGAGCGAGAGCGGTTAAGAACACATGCCGATAGCATCTGACGTAATTATCGGTCCCGGCGTCCGCATCTTTCAGCCCGACCTGGTCAATCTTTACGGTTGTTCGATTGGCGCGGAGACGAAGGTTGGCGCGTTTGTCGAGATTCAGAAGAATGCGAGCATTGGTGAGCGTTGCAAGATTTCGTCGCACAGTTTCATCTGTGAAGGTGTAACTATTGAAGATGAATGCTTCGTCGGACACGGTGTGATGTTTACGAACGACGTTTACCCGCGTGCGGTGAATGAAGATGGCTCGCCGCAAACCGAAGCCGACTGGAAGGTGGTTAAGACTGTCGTCAAGAAACGCGCGAGCATCGGCAGCAATGCGACGATCCTCGCGGGCATTACGATCGGCGAAGGCGCGTTGGTTGGCGCCGGAGCTGTCGTGACACACGACGTTCCGAGTTTTGCGATCGTCGCAGGCGTCCCGGCGCGCGTAATCGGCGACGTTCGGAACCAGGGATCGCAGTCACAAGGGAAGGCGAATGATTAGAGTCGGCGTGATCGGCTACGGTTACTGGGGACCGAACCTGGTGCGAAACTTTATGCTCGCGCCCGGATCGGCCGTAACACGCGTTTGCGATCTCCGCGAAGAGCGATTGGCGCCTTTGCAGAAGCAGTATCCAGGATTGCAGACGTGCACTCGCGCACACGAACTAATTAACGACGCGGACGTCGACGCCGTCATCATCGCGACCCCAGTATCGTCACATTTCGAACTTACGTTGGCCGCTTTGCAAGCAGGCAAGCACGTTCTCGTCGAGAAGCCATTAGCATCAACGTCAGACCATGCGCGACGGTTAGTCGACGAAGCAGCGGCGCGAAAGCTAGTCCTACTGGTGGACCACACGTTCGTTTACACCGAAGCGGTGCGTAAGATTCGCGAATTGATCTCGTCAGGACAGTTGGGCCAGATCTATTACTACGACGCAGTGCGTGTAAACCTTGGTCTGTTTCAACACGACGTCAACGTAATCTGGGACCTGGCGATTCACGATCTTTCGATCATCGATTACGTGTTACCGGAAAAGCCGGTCGCTGTTTCGGCGACGGGGATCAGTCACGTTCCGGGCGAACCCGAGAATGTCGCGTACATCACGCTGTTCTTTTCCAGTTCTCAAATCGCGCACGTTCACGTCAATTGGCTAACGCCGGTGAAGGTTCGCCACACGTTGATTGGCGGCAGTGAAAAGATGATCCTTTACGACGATCTCGAGCCGAGCGAGAAGCTCAAGGTTTACGACAAAGGCATTCGCGTGACGCCTGGTTTGGAGGATGTTTACCGGATGCTCGTCAGCTACCGGCTGGGCGACATGTGGGCGCCGCGGCTCGACAACACCGAAGCGTTGCAAACCGAAGCGCTACACTTCATCGACTGCGTTGAGACTGGCCGCACTCCCGAAACCGACGGCCTCGCTGGACTGCGCATGGTGAACATGATCGAAGCGGCGGAAACGTCGCTGCGCGATCGTGGACGACTGATCGAGATCCGGCAGTGATTAATACGGTGAAATTCCTTTGCGCCTTTGCGCCTTTGCGGGAGATAAGTTCCAACCTGGTTTGGGGCGGAGCGCTAAAGCCTTTCTCCCGCAAAGGCGCAAAGGCGCAAAGAAAAGACCTTCATGGCCCGTTCTTTATACCGTGATCAACGATGCGTGTTTGGATCGATCTCGCAAACTCTCCACACGTTCCTTTTTTCAGAGCGCTGACAGATCGATTCACCGCCGCAGGTCACGAAGTCGAGATCACGGCGCGGGAGTTCGCCGAGACGGTTCCGTTAGCACTTGCCGCTGGATTAAACCCGCGGGTGATTGGCGGCCACGGCGGGCGAGAAGTAACAGGCAAGGCGGGAAACCTGATGAGCCGCGCATGGGGTCTTGCCAAGTGGGCGCGCGGGCGACACTTCGATCTGGCCGTCAGTCACAACTCCTATTCACAAATCCTCGCCGCTCGCGCGCTGCGAATCGAAACTGCTACGTTGATGGACTACGAACATCAACCGGCGAACCATCTGGCATTTCGACTGGCGTCACGCATCATCGTCCCGGCGAGCTTTCCCGCGGAGAGTTTGCGCCGTTTTGGGGCCGGTGTTGGTAAGGTCCGTCGCTATCACGGAACGAAAGAAGACGTGTACCTCGCGAACTTTCAACCGGATCCCGGATTTACAGCGCGGTTGTGTGAACTTGGCGTCAACCCGGATAATGTGTTGGTCCTGATGCGACCACCGGCTGTCGAAGCGCTATATCATCGATTTCAGAACACGCTGTTTGACGAAGCACTCCAGCGATTGTCGGCCGACGAGAATGTGCGAATTGTGCTGCTCCCGCGAAACGAGTCCCAACGAGCGACGTACTCCGGAATAGCGCGAGTGATTGTTCCGTCGTCGCCGTTGCCAGGAGCAGATTTGATCGCGGCGAGCGATTTGGTGATCAGCGCCGGGGGAACGATCAATCGCGAAGCGGCGGCGTTGGGCGTGCCCACGGCGAGTATCTATGCAGGCAAGTGGGCCGCAGTTGATGAGCAACTGATGAACGAGGGCCGTTTGCTTCGCATTTCAAGTAACACGGATTTAGAAGGTTTACCCGTCCAGAAAAAGGAAGCTGCGAGTCCGCGACGATCACGCGCGGTAATCGACGAGATCATGCAATTGATTTTCGAGTGATGCGAGCTGAACGAGAACGACAACGATTCTTCGACGCGAGATCGGTACGCGTGCCGGGTCGCGCGCCGCGTTGGATCGTGCCTGCCGTCAAGGCCGGACTCGTAATCGCCGACGCGCTCGCCGCGGCGATTTCGTTCATTCTCGCTTTTACTGTTCGCGAAGGTGCTTCGGCATTCGCGACCGATAGTCGTTTGGCGTGGAGCGAGGACTTTGCTCCGTACGGTGCGCTGATGTTGTTCGTTGTCGCAATTCGACTTTTAGCGTTTCGCTCCTCGGGTCTTTATCGCGTGCGCGGAGAGTTTTCATTTGTCGACGACGGCATGCGCATATTCAAAGCAACCGCGATCGGTTCTTTGTTGATCGTCGCTGCTGCGTTCCTCTATCGCGGCGGGTTTGAGTTTCGTGCCTTCTCGTACGCGCGCGCCGTTTTTCTCGTGGACTTCGTTTTCGTGCTGTTGAGCGTTGGCCTGATCAGGTTGTTAATGCGATCGGCACAAACACTTGTGCGCCGGCGACAAATCAACCTGATCCCGACGCTCGTCGTGGGTCGTGGTCACGAAGCGTCGTTGTTTATTCGCGAGATGCGCGAGCGGCCGGCGCTTGGTTATCGCGTGATCGGCGTTGTCGACACGCATATGGCAGAACCAAATCAGTCAGACGTTTACGAAGGCGTTCCCGTCGTCGGCACGCTGCAAGGATTACCCGACACGATCCGAGACTCCGGCGCGAACGAAGTAATCATCGCCGATCCGCAAGTGAACGGCGACGCGTTGTTTGAGGTGATGATGCGATGTGGACGAAGACGCGGTGTCGAATTTCGCATTGCGCCGAGTTTGTTCAACTGTCTGCCACGCAAAACAGAGATCGATCAGATCGGCGTGTTGCCGATGATTCGTCTATTTCGTGAGCCGTTGTCGAGCGGCGCGCGTATTTTAAAACGCTCTTCGGATCTCACCATCTCATCGCTCGCGATCGCACTGCTGTCGCCGTTGTGGCTGCTGATTGCTCTGCTGATCAAACTCGATTCAAGAGGACCGGTGTTCTACACGCAGGAACGTGTCGGCATGGATGGACGACTTTTCCTGCTCTACAAGTTTCGCACGATGGTTGCGAATGCCGATCCCGACCTTCATCGTGAGTATCAACGCGCATTCATCGCCGGACGTGCGGAAGCTAATCTCGGAAACGAGCAGAAGCCGACCTACAAACTGCTCGCCGACCCCCGCATCACGCGGGTCGGAAGGTTTTTGCGCAAGACGAGCATCGACGAAGTTCCACAACTGTGGAATGTCTTGTTAGGTGATATGAGCATAGTTGGACCGCGACCGCCGATTCCTTACGAGGTCGAGGCGTACGAGCTGTGGCATCGCAAACGCCTCGACATGAAGCCGGGCTTAACGGGATTGTGGCAAGTGTCAGGTAGAAACCGGTTACCTTTCGAAGAGATGGTGAGGCTCGATCTTTTTTATATCGAAAACTGGTCGCTGCTGCTCGATATAAAAATCATCCTGCGCACTGGCTTCGTGATGCTCGGACGCGAAGGTCATTAACGATTTTCGAAATTCGAATTACTTTCAGGGCGCGAGACCCACCAGCGCCAGTTCCAACAAAAGTATCTTCTTTATCCCTCTGTAAAGCGGCTCGATCTCGCAGTTCTCAGTCAAAGCGTGTGCATCGGCGCATGGACCAGCTCCGGTTGAGATGGAGTTGATTCCTTGCAACAACGCGGCGCTGGAATTGTTCGATCCGGCATTGCCGATTGGCGGATTAAACCCCATCGCTCGATGCACAGCCTCGGCGATTGTCACCAGTCGCGAATCCCGATTGCCCGGCAACACAGCCGCGGGCGACGTCGAGAGCACGTCGGTCTTGACGGTCATTCCCGCGCGTTTCGCTTCTTCATCAAGGATCGCCGCGATCTTCGCCTCGAGATCTTTCAGGACCTCGTCACTCGTCGAACGCAGATCGAGCGAAAACCACGCATCAGCGGCTTTGGCGTTTGGCACTTCCGATCCGCCAAGCATGCCGATGTTCAAGTTCGACGAAGGATTCGTCGGCACTGGCAACTCGTAAATGCGGGCGATCGCGCGAGCCATCGGCAACGAAGCGGAATACGGTGGAGTGCGGGATCGAGTATGACCGCCTGGTCCAATGATGTGATGGCGATACCAGTTGATGCCGATGCCGGCGTAGGTGAATCCTTCATATCCACCGTCGAGTGCGACGTAGTAATCGACCTTGCCCTTGTTCTGTTTCGTGTAGTGCTTGGCGCCCGTCATTCCTTCTTCTTCGTCGGTTGTGAAGAGGAAGACGATATCGCCTTTGGTTTTGATGTTCGCGGCGTCGAGCGCGCGAATTGTCGCAAGCAGCGCTTCGATGTTGCGGGTGTCGTCGCCGACGCCTGGCGCATAGACACGCCCGTCGCGCACCGTGGCTTTAATCTTCAGACCGGGTTGAAAGACAGTGTCCATGTGCGCATCGAACACGGCGACTGGACCACCACCGGCGCCTTTGCGCGTGGCGATCAGGTTGCCGGCTTCGTCGTAGCGGATATCCAGTTTGTGTTTGCGCAACAGCGACTCGATGTAGCGCGCGCGTTCCTGTTCGTGTTTCGAAGGCGCGTTAATCTCGGTGATGGCGATCCACTCCCGGAGGATTGCGTCGCGGTCCTTGTCGATATGATCAAAAGCGGCCTTCACGCGAGCATTTTCCTGAATCGCTTTTACTTCGTCGGCCGGTGTTTGTGCTGATAGACCAACAGACAAGAGAAGAATTAAGAGAATTGATCGCATGGAAACCTTTTTGAGATGGAATAGTAGACCGCCGTCATTCTAATATGCCGACGATGCAGATTTCGAATCGCGTTATTGAACCCGGCATAATTGGCAGTCTTTTTCTTATCGCCATCTTCGCGCCGCATTCGATCGCAGTCACGCAAACTGCGTGGCTGGTGGGCATGGCCCTTTGGGTTTTGCGGTTTGCGTTCTTCCCTCGGCCGAAGCTTTTCCGCTCGCCGGTTGATTACGTGCTAGTCGGCTTTTTTGTGCTAAGCGGAATTTCCGGAGTCTTCTCATACAACCCGGTCATGTCGATCGGAAAGATGCGCGCGGCGAGTTTGTTCACGATTGTCTATCTATTGAGCCAGAACGTGCCTTCGCTGCGAACCGTGCGCTGGCTCGCGCTGGCGTTGATCGGCTCGTGCACGGTGAACGTTTTATGGACTGCGGGCCAGCTTGCGACTGGCCGCGGTGTAAAAGTTCAGGGCGTAAGTACGGAGAGTCCGTTGACGAAAGCGATCTTTCGTACTCGGAGCGTTCGGAAGGAGACGCCGATCAAAGATGGCGACATCGTCTGGCAAGTCGATAATCAACGCGTAAATAGTCCTGACGAATTAGCTGCGGCGCTTGTATCGGGGCAGGGCGTTGCGAAAGTCAGAATCTATCGAGTGGAGTGGATGCCGGAACTTGAAGTGCCGCGAACGTTGCTCGCCGGACGTACCGCACTCGAGCAACTCGGCATCGCAGGTTGGTCGCGTGGTCGCGACTGGCGCGCCACTGGATTCTTCGGTCACTGGACCACGTACGCCGAAGTGCTGCAACTGATCGCGTCGCTGGCGTTGGGAATATTCCTGGGACTTTCACAAAAGACGAGCCGCCCCGGTTTATTGTTGCTGATCGCGGTTGGCGGTCTCGTGTTTGCTCTGGCGATGACCGTCACGCGTGGATCGTGGATCGGTTTCGCAGTGTCTGTGGCGGCGATGTTGCTGCTAAGTGTGTCGCGTCGCACCGCCATAATCGTCGCAGCGTGCGCGATACCCCTCGTTCTCGCGAGTCTGTTCATACTCCAACAACGACGCAACATTGGCTTCTTCGACAGCGCCGATCAGTCGACAAGCTGGCGCCAGATGGTGTGGCGTGAAGGTTTCGACCTGCTGGTCAGCAAACCGCGACATCTGCTGGTTGGCGTCGGTATCGATTCGATCAAAGGGCATTGGCGCGAGTGGGGATTGTTTGATAACGGCCGTCAGCCGATCGGGCACATGCATTCAAACTTGCTTCAGATCGCGCTTGAACGCGGCGTGGCGGCGCTGATCGTCTGGTTGCTATTGTTTGTGATTTACATCCGAATGCTTTTGCGTTTGATCCGGGAGACCACCGATTTTTCACGCGGACTGGCGCTTGGTGCGCTTGGCGGAACGATCGGGTTCTTCACGAGCGGGCTGGTCCATTACAACTGGGGCGACTCGGAAGTCGTCACAGTCTTTTACTTCATCATGGGTTTGACTTTGGTCGCGGAGCGGATCGCGTTCTCGGCCCCACCGACAAAATCCGCTCCATGATCTTCGGATCGTCGGGCAGCAATCCTGACTTCGGTAAACGTGGAGTAAGCGTCCACCAATTGCGATCCATGGCGAACACTTTCCGAAACAACGGCAACGAGTCTTCAACACGGCCCATATTCACGAGCGCCACGGCATGCCAATAGATCATCTCGGCATTGTTCGGCACCAACTTCTCCGCCGCTGAATATTCACGCAACGCGCCTTCGTTATCTTTTTTCTCGACTGCCAGGTCGCCGGCGTTCATGTGATTGTAAGCGCGTTGCAACTTCACTAACCGTCGCAATTCCCGCAGCGGTTCCGGACTATCGTCAACTCGCAGATCGAAGGTGCGATCCTTCCAAGCCTGACCCGTCGGCTTGCCGGTGACGACGATGAGCGCCGCAGATTGTCGACCACGAATATCGCCACCCGCTGCTTGGGCGGCATCGAGCGCGGCCAGCATGCGATCCGCGAGATCGCCTTTCGTATTCTGAAACGCCTGGGCCATTGCGGGCCAGACTTTGTCGTTGAGCATCAGGTTGGCTTGCACCGAAAAGTTTGTGCCGACGATGTGCCCCGCGGCTTGTATGTCGTTCTTTCCGGTCCACGCGTCGACGCGTCCCTGCGCATCGATCATTGCAACTTGTCTGACTTCGCGTCCCTCGTCTTTCGCGAGCAACTCTTTCAACGTGTCCGGCGCGGTCTTGCCTGCGCGCATCATGTCGAGTCCGTTTTTTCCGTAGCTCGGATCGACGAACGATTGAGTCGCAACTGCGCCGACACCGGCTTCAGCCCACGCGACGATTGGTCCAACTGAGAACCAGTGAGACTGCACAGCCACGCCCAACTCACCCGTGTTCGGATCGCGCGCGACGATCGAATAAGTGTGAACGGGACGCTTTGGAGTTGTCGCTTTCTCGCTAACCATGATTCGTTCCTGCGCTGCTGAAGTGAAGACAAAACTGATCACAAGAACGACGATAATCGATACGCGCATCGCATAACCTCCTGAGTCTCACGAGACGAACGGATAGAAAGGCGTGTTTCGAAAAATCCAAAACGAGAGAATGACGAAAAAGATGGCGTAAATGTACGGTGCGGGCAAGGAGTTTCCTCGCGGGACACCGCCACGCATCACGATCACCGTGTAACGGATTAGTGCGAACAATACAAAAGGAATCGCTAAAAGAAGCAGCGGGTTGAGTGTAAAGGCGGTGTAGAAGTCACCGTGAAGAATTTGGTGCAGGGCACGCGTGGTGCCGCATCCGGGACAAGTGAAACCGGTTAGAAAACGGAATGGACAACCAGGAAAGAAACCCGATTTACCCGGCTCGAAGAAGAATAGATAAGCAGCCCCGGCGATTATCAACAACCAAATTGCCACGACCGTAGAACGCCGGTACATGAAACTCACTATCCGTGCAGATCCGTGGTTAGAACCAGCCCTTCTTGTTCTGAATGTACGTCCTCACAAAGTCTTCGTCGGATTTGGTGAGATAGATGATGCCCTCGATCAACCCGACGATTCCGCCGATACCGCAGGTCACGATTGTGATTGCGATCTGAATTAGCCCTTCAGTCGTGTAACCGAGCACGAACTTGTGAACGCCGAGACTCCCAACCAGGATTCCCAGGATCCCCGCGACCAACTTCTTATCGGCGCCCATCGCCTTCCAATCAGTCATCTGACCTGGATGAGCAGGCTGCACGGGCTGATAGCCGGTGTTGACCGCCGACGTCAGCGGGGCCTGACAATTAGTGCAGTACTGGGCCATCTCGTCGTTGATGGCGCCGCATTTTGTGCAGTATCTGGTCATCTTCGTTTCAACTCCGACAACGTTTCAGGAAACCACCAGAGCGCTCAGCTTACATGTTGCCCATGAACGCGGCGCCGCCAATTATCACCCAGAAGATGAGGTAACCACCCCAACCGAGTAGCGCCAGTCCGATAAAGACGTAACTAAGGATCTTCGCCATCTTGGACGCTTGCATCGCCCCGGCGATGTCGCCCGTTTGAACTTTGCCGTTAACTTGTGCAGCAAACACGATGCTGATGATACCGAGCGGGAAACAACAGATCGCAGAAATGATGGCTGGAACGAGATAGTTGGGAACGTTCGTAGTTGATCCGGCTGGGGGCGGGGGAGTCCATTCTTGAGACATTCGTTTCTCCTGAACTAGTTTGAAAGATTTCGCTTACCGTTGAAAACTGCGTTAAGCCGCGTAGGGCGCGCTGCCAGGTGCGGGCGGCGGTGGTGGCACGGCTCCTCCACCTTTACGCTTTTCGAAAAGCGGGATACCGATAAGGCCGCCGATGACCGCGAAAACCACCAGCAACACGGCCCCAATCAAGCCTTGAACGATTGTGCCTGCGATCGACTCGCCTTGCATTTCCATCTGCTGGCGAATCATGTCCGCCTGGCGCGGGTCGACGTTCGACATTAAGTTTATGAGCATCTCGCGCATCGCCGCTCCGCTGACGATCGCAAGCGGGATCCCAAGCACGAGGTAAATCGCCGCGCCGATGCCACCGGCTATGGCTCCGACCAGAGCTCCGTCGCCGGCGTTGGCCGGAGTTGCGGAGTTTTTCACGTAGAGATATGAAGCAAGAATCCCGCCGAGAATGGCCCAGGCGCAGCAGCAGATGTTGACCCAGTTTACGAAGGGAATCGCGGACAGTAAACCAAGAACTACGCCGCCGATAACAGCGGGCTTAAGTTTATTATTCATTGAACTTGTACTCGTCCCCTATTGAAGTTGGCACAATTCAACTTAAGAACTTTGGGTTGTCATCGGTTGGCGCGAATCGCCCTGAATAACTAACAAACAGGGGCGGGATTGTCAATGAATTTGAAGATATTTGTGCGCTCTTCAGCGGCCCAATGCGGTCCTCCGCGACTCTGCGGTAAAAGAACCACAAAAACATACAACCGCGGAGACGCGGAGGACCGCAGAGGTCACAGAGGAAATTAAGACACCACCAGCAGAAGGCTGGATTTCATCCGCGGTTCCCGGGTCTGCTATAGTCAACGTTTGCCGTTATGTACGAATTCGCAGTAACACCAGCAGTAACAAACATTCGTCGCCGTGGTGTCGAGATCTCGGAGGTTATCCCGGACAGCCTGGGCGCCGAACTGGAACTCGAAGTGGGCGATCGGATCATCAAGGTAAACGGCCGCGTCGTTCGCGACTACCTCGACTTTCGCTTTCAAACTGCGGGAGAAACTGAGCTTGTTCTCGAGGTCCGCAAGAAAAGCGGAGACGATTGGGAAGTCGAACTGGAACGCGCCGAAGGCGAAGACTTTGGTCTTACTTTTGAAGCAATCGTCCCACGCCAGTGCGCCAACGAATGTATCTTCTGTTTCTGCAACGGAAATCCCGCCGACGCGCGTCCGTCGCTATTCATAAAGGACGAAGACATTCGCCTGTCCTTCTTATATGGCAACTACACGACGCTAACCTCAATTACCGAAGATGAAATTCGCCGGATCGTGGAACAGCGACTCTCGCCGCAATACGTTTCAGTGCATGCGACCGATTTGGACGTGCGCGCTTACTTGCTCGGCGTTGATAAGCAACGCGCCGACATTTCGGCGAAAGTCCGGCAACTGCTCGACGCCGGAATCGAGATTCACGCGCAGGTCGTGCTTTGTCCCGGGATAAACGATGGCGAAGTGTTGCGTAAGACGATCTTCGATCTTGCTGCCGAGTATCCACGGATCACGAGTGTCGCGGTCGTGCCGCTCGGTCTCACTCGTTACAACACCGATCCGCGACTCACCGCAGTAACTCCCGAGTTCTGTCGCGAAGTGATCGATCAAGTCGTTCCGATCCAGAAACAGTTGCGCGCGCAACTCGGAACAAACTTCGCCTTGTTGGGTGATGAGATCTATCTGCGTGCAGGTCGTCGCATTCCCGCCAGATCACATTACGGCAGCTATCCGCAGATCGAAGACGGCGTCGGCATGGTCCGCGCGTTCGCAAACGACTTCGCGCGTTTGACAAAACGACTCGAACGTCATGGCGACGTGAATAAACAAGCGGCAACGATATTCACTGGAACACTCTTCGCTCCCGTGTTGCGAGAGATGATCGACAAGTGGAACTCGCGTTTTGAAACAGAGCTTCGCGTCGAACCACTCGAGAACACTTACTTCGGCGGCGACGTTTCAGTTGCGGGCCTGCTGACGGGTCGCGATCTTTTAGCTGCGCGTGACAGAGTTAGCGGCGAGTTTGTTTTGATTCCCAAACAGATGCTGAAAAGCGATGACGCGATCATGTTGGACGGGATGCGCGTCACTGAAGTAGCGAAGGCGATTGGCTGCCCTGTTTACGCTGTTAGTATAGAAGAGTTGGCGGCGCTCCTTTTGAATAAGAACTAATCGCATGCGCAACGGCGATCGTTCCACTCCTGTTACGAGACGCATACTGGACGTCGGTTGTGGCCAGAACAAGTTTCCCGGCGCGATCGGTATCGATGCGAACCCACGCAGTCACGCTGACGTCATTCATGATCTCGGGGTCATTCCATATCCGTTCGCTAACGATGAGTTTGACGAGATCATTTGTCGTCACGTGATCGAGCACGTGCCTGACGTGCTTGGGTTCGTCACCGAGTTGCATCGCATCACGAGGCCCGGTGGCAAATTGAAGATCGTTACGCCTCACTATTCGAATCCTGACTGGGCTACAGATCCGACGCACCGCAACCACTTCAATAGTTACTCTTTCACTTGCTTCATTCCCACACGCACTCCGTTTCCGTTCTACACGACCGCCGAGTTGAAACCGGTGACGACTCACGTGAGTTTGGCAAACCTCTGGCGGGCTGTGGGGCTGGAGTTTTTTGTAAACCTCGACCAGCGCTGGCCATCATTCCGCTTCACCCGAAAATTCTGGGAGTTCTACCTCTCAACCATCTTCCGTGGCAAAGAACTCCACTTCGAGTTCGAGGTCGTCAAGTAGACCGAAAAACACCCATTGAATCCACGAATTTGAACGCCAATCCAGAAACTTGTATGCTATGCAGGCTTCAATTCACGGAATCGTACAAAAATTCGAATTTTTAATACGAAAGTTTGCTGGCTCAGCGTTTGCCTAGTTTGCCGGCATACAGGCCCAATTCGGTACCTGGGCACTCCATTCTTACCAGTTACAGTAGCAGCGGTTCGGCTTCTTCGTTAGAACGAGTTGCCCAGCAAGCCTTCCTTTGCCGGGCAAGGGCAAAAACATTATGGAGGATTACGTGATGAGAAACGGTTTACGGACGTTTTTACTAGTGCTCCTCGCGCTAGGCGTCTGCGTAGTTCCCGTTTTCGCTCAAACGGGCTCGACCGGCTCTCTTTTGGGGACAATTGTTGACCCGAAAGGCGCCGTCGTGGCTGGGGCTTCTGTGAAAGTCGTCAGTAAGGCGACCAATCAGGAGTTTACAGCGCAGACGTCCGAGGATGGCACCTTTACCATTCCGACACTAACCGCCGGCGTTTATACGGCCACGGTAACGGCTAGCGGTTTCAAACAATCAGTAGTGACCGATATCAAGATCGACGTTGGCAAGCCCTCGAGCATTAACGTTGAACTAGAGATCGGCGCGGCCAATGAGATCGTGACTGTCGTAGGCGGCGGCGAGTTGCTGCAAACGCAGACCGCAACCGTCGGCACTACGCTCACCGGGCGTCAGATCACTGACCTGCCGACGGCATCTCGCGATGCGTTGGACCTCGTGCTCGCGCTGCCCGGCACCACGACCCCCGGACGTCCTCGCACCTCTTCGGTAAACGGCTTGCCGAAAGGCGCATTGAACATCACCCTTGACGGTATCAATGTTCAAGACAATCTGCTGAAATCGAGTGATGGTTTCTTCACCTACGTTCGCCCCCGAACAGACGCCATTAGCGAGGTGACAGTTTCGACTTCGAATCCGGGCTCGGAAAGCTCGGCCGAAGGTGCGGTCCAAATTAAGTTTGTCACGCAAGGCGGCTCCAACGATTATCACGGCGGCGTTTACTGGTATCACCGCAACCCGTCGTTGAATGCGAACTACTGGTTCAACAATCGCGACTTCGAACCCGATCCGGTAACCAAGCAAAGCCCCGCAACAGCGCATTCTGTTGAATCAACCGGGTGGCAAGTTTGGTGGTCCAATCGCATATTCCGAAGATTTTCAACGGCAAAGACAGAGCATTCTTCTTCGTCAACTACGAAGAGTATCGCTTGCCGGAAAAGAGTCCGCCGCGTACCAGAAACGTTTTCAGTACGCAGGCCCAGAGCGGCATTCACCGTTTTACGACTCCGCTTCAGCCATGCGCTGGAGTTGCGAACCCGGTAAACGGCACCAATTGTTATGACCCACCGGTGGCATTTGCCTCCTGCACCTCCGGTACTCTGCGAACCTGTTCGGCCAATGTTATGGCGATGGCGCAGGCTGGCGGACTTATTTCCACATTCGGATCCTAAGATCAGCTCGTTGCTAGGCGATATTCGGAGTTCGCTCAATGGCGTGAACGCGCTCTTCCGGACCACAGGAAATCCGAACATCGAAACGGCCACCTTCTTCAACGTAGGAGGCCAAACGAGGCGCTTCCCGACTGTTCGCTTCGACTTCAAACTCACGGATAAGCATCACCTTGAGAACATCTGGAACTACCAGCAGTTCGTTTCGGTGGTTGACTTCCTGAACGGCGTCGATCCGGCATTCCCGGGATTTCCAAACTTCGGCAGCCAGGATTCAAACCGCTTCTCGAACACGACTGCATGGCGTTGGACCATCACCAACAACATCGTGAACGAAGCTCGGTTTGGTTTAACGGGCGGCACGGTTCTGTTCTTCCCGCAAGTCAATGCAGGACAGTTTGACAACCAGGGTGGCGTGAGTCTCGCTATCAGCTCTGCCGGCGCGACAAACGCTACGATTACCACCGGTCCACAACGACGCAACTCGCCGGTCAAGCAGTTCACCGACAACTTGAACTGGTCGCACGGCAATCACTCGTTCAATTTTGGTGGTAGCGTTACACGCATCAACTTCTGGCAGCAGCTAGTCACGGTGGTGCCGACGGTCAATTTCGGCATTAGCGGTACGTTGGCTGGCGATCAGACGGCCTTCGGTGCATTCCAACCGATAGCTAACATTGGTCAGCAAGCTGGCGCCGCTTCGCTGTATGCAACGCTCGCTGGTCGTATCTCGTCGATTACGCGCAACGCGCGTCTTAGCGAGGACACCAATAAGTATACGTTGCAAGGCGATCTGATCAGTCGTGCTCAACAAACCGAGTACGGCGTCTACGCTCAGGACACATGGCGCGTTCGTCCGAACGTGACTTTGACCCTCGGCATACGCTGGGAAGTTCAGGGACCGTTTACTCCACTGAACGACACCTATGCTAGAGCGTCGTCTTTTGCCGGCCTCTACGGTATATCGGGCGAAGGCAATCTCTTCGAACCCGGAACGCTTGCCGGTCAGCCGACGACCATGGTGCTCTTCGGAAAAGGAACGTCAGCCTACGACACGAGGTACGACAGCTTCGCGCCGAGCATTGGCGTCACCTACAGTCCAAATTTCCAAAGCGGTTTCATGAAATCGCTATTTGGTGAGTCGGGCCGGACGGTGCTACGCGGTGGCTTCTCGGTGGCTTACGTTCGTGAGGGAACAAACACATTCCAGAGCCTCTATGCTGCTAACGCAGCGAGTGGTGCGCAGTTGGCAGGCGGCACGATCAGTGCGACTCAAAACATCACTGGAACACCTTTCCCGCTTACGTTCGGAAACTATATCCGTAACGGATTGCCCGGTGGTCCAGGCTTCCAGCAGGAGCCGGTTTATCCGAACACCGGCGGCATCACTGACTCGATCAACGAATTTCTGCCCGGTCTCAAGATTGGACGCGTGGATTCGTTTAGTTTCGGTATTCAGCGAGAAATCAACTCGAACAACGTTATCGAAGTTCGCTACATTGGCAATCGCGGACACAACCTCTGGAGACAATACGATCTCAACGAGGTGAACGTGATCGAGAACGGTTTTCTCCAAGAATTCCGGCTCGCACAGCAAAACCTGCTTAACAACATCGCCGCGGGTCGTGGAAGTAACTTCCGCTACTTTGGCGCCGGTACTAACACGTCACCGCTGCCGATTTTCCTGGCTCACATCAGTGGCGTCGCGCCGCATCTGTCCGGTACCTGCAATCCAGGAGCCGGTGCTGGTTCGTGCGCGTCGCTTTATGCCAACTCGCTGTTTGCGAATGCCACTCTGCTCAATTTCCTGAGTCCAATCAATCCGAATACAGGTGGCGGCGTTAGTCAGGGTAATGTCGGCTTCGCCGGCATGGCCGGTCTCTTCGCCGGAACCGCGAACGAGAGTTTGTTTGCTGCCAACAAGATTGCCGCGGGTCTCGCGCCCAACTTCTGGGTGGTTAATCCCGGCAAACGCGGTGGCGCGTTCATAATCGATAACAGCGGTGAAACCTGGTACGACGCTGTCACCGTTGAATTCCGGCGACGCATGTCGAGAGGTTTGCTGACTCAATTCAGCTATACCTTCGGCAAAGCGTTGGTTAACAACTACGCCAGCAGTTCGGGTGTGTTCGATCAGCCCGCCACTCTGCGCGATTTTGGTATCCGCAGGAATGTTGCGCCATTCGATATCTCGCATGGTATTAAGGCCAACTTTATTTACGAGCTACCCGTCGGTCGTGGAAGAACATTCTTCTCCGGCGTCAACGGCTGGGCTGACAAACTCGTAGGTGGATGGGGCTTCAACGGCAACATTCGTATTCAGAGTGGAACGCCGTTCTCATTCGGCAACGTCCAACTTGTCGGCATGACAGCCGATGAGCTCCAGGACATGATCGGGATCTATCGCGATCAGAAAGATGCCGATGGCGTGAATCGTGGCAATGTGTTTTTCCTGCCCGAGGACGTTCGGATCAATACGTGGAAGGCAAATAACAGCCTGTTTACGGCTGGCGCCTTTGTCCATAACCAGGGCAACCCGTCCGGTCGCTTCATCGCGCCGGCAGGTTTTGGCAACTGTCAGCAAAGCTTCTTGGGCTCCTGCGGGTTCCATAACCTCGTGCTCAAAGGACCGGCGTTCTTCCGTTCCGACTTGAGTATCATTAAGAAGATCAACTTCAGCGAAACCACGAACCTCGAGTTGCGTGGCGAATTCCTGAACGCCTTCAACAACATTAACTTCCTTGTTGGCAACGCCAGTAACGACGTTAATGCAATCGCTGGCTTTAACGCCGTGTACTTTTGGACGTTACACAGCAGCCTATCAGGACATCTCGACAACGAATGATCCTGGCGGTCGTCTGGTCCAATTGGTTGTCAGATTCAACTTCTAAAAAAGTTGACTGCGACCGTTGTTTCGGGGAGAGCAGATTTCGATCTGCTCTCCTCGGTTCTTCTTAGTCGAGCCTGGCTTCGCGAACTCCTCGCCAGCCTCCTCGGAGGCCCAGATGAAAACGCTCGAGCGGAGAAGTTTTCTCTCCTTAGTTTCCAGTGCCACACTTGGTTCAGCCCTCTACCCTGCCTTAGGACTCGGTAAACAAGACAATCAATCGGCCACACTGATCAGCAATACGTGCTGGCTGGACGTCTGTGCGCCTTTCATCATTCAAGACTCCGCACTCGGAATCGACTCCGAGATCGTTCTTACGTCCGACAATTTCATCGGCGCTTCAGGTTACGCCGACGGCGAGGACGCGACGGAGTATCAAGTTTATCTTTACGACTTCGAAGGACATCCGCTTGGTGACAGCGGGAGTTGCAAGGCGTCTAACTGCCGGTGCAATGTGCACCACGGTGATACCAGTCGCCGAGCTTGTTGGACCACGCAAGAAATTCTGGGGTGGGATGAAGATCCGCCTCCGGCCGAAAACGCGCACGCCGACGCATGCGAGCGATCTATTCAGCTCAGCGTTTGTTCGTTGGAAAAGCCGCGACACGTTTACCAACGTGCATGCGAATCCCGACCCGTTGCAGTGGCAACGCGCTGACAGCTTTTTCTACTCGATGCCTTTCCCGCCACTTGACGATTACGATTGCGTCTACAGTCTCTTCAATCCGTACGCGGAACGCAGCGCCGGCAATGTAACGCTTTACGATCACCTTGGTGCGACGTTGAAACAACTTCCGTACGATATGAATCCGCACTCGTCACTGCTAGTCGACCTGCGCAAAGGTGAATACTCGAGCAGTTTTGAAGAAACGTTTAGTCACAAACGAAGTGCGCATGCGAGTCGTGCGGGCTCGCGCGGTGGGACGGTTGCAGTTACCAATCGTCAAGGCTCGGTAAAGAATTTTGGTTACATGCTAATCAGGCATACGGATAATCCTCGTTTCAGCATCGAGCATCCGATTCATCAACAGTCGTACAACCCGACGCCCGCGAGAGTTCCTTTTGACTCAGGTGGAACGTTCAAGGCGCAGAACGTTCTTTATACGCCGCTGGTGTTTCGTTCGAAGAAGATTGGCGGTGTCACGCTCGAATCGCGTTTTCACTTGAGCTCGGGTGCGCCGGTTGAAGAAGTTCTCTGGTTGAATCCGTTTATTACAGACGACGGCGGCAAAGTGGTCTGGCAAACAGGCGATGGATCCAGGCTTCCCTCATCGATTCCCGAAAAACAGATCGAGCGTGGTGCGATTAAGCTGCGTGGTCAACAGAGTTGTGTCTTTGATTGCTCGCGTACCGATTTACCGAAAGGCTTCTCAGGTGGTTTGTCGTTGGCGACTACACCGGTTGTGAATCACACGCTGATGAAGGTGGAAGTCGCCGTTAGTGAGTGGAACGCAACAGCGTTTACCCATTTCCGGCCTGGCCTCGCGGCGGCGCGCAGAGTATCAAAAACCGTCGTTCCGATCGGGACTTGGCACGGACTACATCGTTGCCGGTGCTTCTTTGTTGGCGCGGGAGAACAAGATCGTTCGCGACGAAGTCATCGCAGTGATCAATATCGATGACAAAAGCATTGCCGGAAATCCGACGCTCGAGATTTTTACTTCCGCGGGCCTTGGCGGCGCGCGTGCGTTTGGGAGAAGTGCCGGCCTTTAGTTGCCGCCATTACTTGCTTTCGTCATTGCTATCTGGAAAGATCGGCCCGAACGACTTGAGCCTGAGACTGGTCGATAAGCAGGCGACTCTGCTGATGTCAGTCTTGCATCTTGACTACGAGCGTCGCGACATCGCGGCGGACCACGGGTCAGATCGATTTTCAACCTTTAGCGAGTTTACTTGCGACCCTCGGGCTTAACGTTTTAGCCCTGACGTTCAAAACCCATCATTATCTAAGGAGCAGTTAGTAATGAGAACAGTAGTATCTGCGTGCTTAGTGGCACTGATGTTCGCCTGCGTAGCGGTAGCTCAAAAACAAAAACCCTGGACCGAATGGACCAAGAAGGACGTCGACAAGACCCTGAACGATTCAGCGTGGGGCCAGACACAGACTGAAGGTGGAAGCGGCGCTTCTCAATCAACCGATAGCGCCGTCACACAGGTGGCTGCTCAAAGATCCGCCGATCGTCAACTCAGTACTCGTCAGGGCGAATCCGGCGAAGGTAAACCGGTGACCTACGTGAAATACCACGTGCGTTTCCTGTCGGCCAAACCGGTTCGCGCCGCATTTGCGCGTCTGCGTGTTATTAGCGAAGGCTGAACCTGACGAAGCTCTCGCAACTCAGCTCCAGGGCTTCATCGATCGTGACTTTTCGGAGTACATCGTGGTATCGGTAGGCGTAGAGGTCGGCGATCAAAAGATGGCTGGTCCAATAATGCAGGCCTTCAGCGGTGCGAACGCCGAAGCTCTTCAAAAGACTGTTTACCTCGAACGTAAAGACGGCAAGAAACTATTCCTGATGGATTACCGGCCGCCGGTCGAAGATGGAATGGGTGCAAAGTTTGTTTTTAAACGCGTCGTTGATGGTCAGCCCTTCTTAACCGAGAACGACAGTGTTCGTTTCGTGGCCCAGATGAACGAGAAGATGAAACTCGACACTCGTTACAAACTTTCAAACATGCTGTACGACGGCAAGCTGGAATATTAACGAGCTCCCACAAATGAGGAAAACTGTTCTTGTTTTACTACTAACCGCGCTGCTGCTCGGCGCCGTCAGCGCGCAGGAAAAACCATGGACTCAATGGACCAAGATTGAAGCAGAGAAGATTCTGAACCACTCACCGTGGGGTCAAACTCAAACCGATACCGATACGTCAGAGATGATGTATAGCCCAACTTCACAATCGGGAATCGGCTCCTCAACGCGCACCGGTGTCACGGGCACGACGAGCGACCGCCAATCGATTAGCGGCAGTCGCGCTGCTCAGGGCGCCAAGAACCAGGCAATCTCCGTTAACTACCACATTAGATTGCTGTCCGCGAAGCCGGTGCGCCAGGCGTTCATGCGCGTAATTGAACTCGCACAGAAAACTCCCGACAAAGAATTGCTCGACGGTCTGCAATCGTTTGTGCAGCGCGACTTCAGCGACTTCATTGTCGTTGCTGTCAACTTCGATTCAACTGACGGTCGCTTCTCTGGTCCAGCGCTTCAGGCATTCGCGTCAAACAATCTCGGTACGCTCAAGAACAAGACCTATCTGGAACGCAAAGACGGCAAGCGCGTGTTTCTGAAGCAGTATCACGCGCCAATCAACGACGGGCTCGGAGCGAAGTTTATTTTTCCGCGATTCGTCGACGAGAAGAAGTTTATTAACACCGACAGCGGTTCGTTTCGTTTCTATAGTGAAGTGACCACGCAACTCAAACTGAACGTCTCTTTCAAGACCTCCGAACTGATGTACGACGGTCAACTCGAATACTGATAACAAAAGGAGTCCCCCAAATGAAGCAGTCGACGATCAAGACGATCTTCGCTTCAGTCGCATGTGCGCTTTTGTTGTGTTCGTCGTTCGCCTTGCCGAGCGTTGCGCAGAATCAGAAGGAGAAGCCTTGGACCGAGTGGACGCAAAAGGAAGCTGAGAAGGTGCTCAGCAGTTCACCCTGGGCCCAGGCGCAGGTTGATACTGATACGTCGGAGATGTTCTTTTCACCAACCAACGATCCGCGAGCGCGCGGACGCGAACAGTCATCCGAAGGTCAACGAGTAGAAAGTGGAGCGAGGAACCAGGCCGTCAATCTCAAGTTTGTAGTTCGCTTTTTCTCTGCGCGACCAGTGCGACAAGCGTTGGTGCGATTACTGGAATTAAAGAATAAGCCGGAACCAGACATGATCGAACGCATGCACGCTTTTGCCAACGTCAAGAGTGGCGAATCGATCATTCTCACCTTGTTGGTCGAGAGCACGGATCAACGTTATACAGGGCCTGCGATGCAGGCGATGAACAGTGCAATTACCGCGACGCTGAAGAACGAAACGTATCTCGAGCGCAACGGCAAACGTAATTTTCTGCATGAGTATGTGCCGCCGGGACAAGACGGATTCGGCGCCCGCTTCATCTTTCTGCGGAACGTCGATGAGCAGCCTTTCATCAAGGAAAACTCCGGCGAGGTTCGCTTCTTCACAAAGTATCCCAACGGCCTAAAAGTCGACCGGCGTTTCAAAGTCAGCGACATGATTTACGAGGGTCAACTCGAATACTAAAGCCCATTTTTAATGAGGTTTCGACGATCCAGAATTGTGTCGAGATTCATTAATTTGCACAACGATCCAAAAACCGCAATTTTACGGACTCCTCAGTCCACGTAAATTCGTCTAATTGCTCCAAAAAATGTAGGGCGATAGTAGCGCCTAGCGGCACGCATATTGCGGACTCCGGGAAATTACTGAAGTCTCGGACAACCGGGCCCTAACCAATCCTCTACGGCTTGACCGACGAAACTCAGAGTTCCCGTACTTGAAACCCTCGCCAAGTCGGGCGCCCTAACTCGAAAAAAAAACGAAGGAGCAACAATGAGAGGTTTTCAGCTTCCTGCGAATAATCTTTTAAGCGGCATAAGGCGTCTGCTTCGCCCTGCACGCCGCATCAACCTCGTCTCTCTCCTGCTAAGCGCCCTGGTGCTTAGTGGCGTCACTTCTATCGCTGTTGCACAAGCAGTTAACTCGCGAGTGAGCGGGATCGTGAAAGATACTGCTGGCGCAAGTGTTCCCGGCGCGAAAATCCTGCTGACGGACACGGCCACTAAAGATACGAAAGAAGCGATCACCGGCGAAGACGGTAACTTTACGATCAGCGACGTTCGTCCTGGTGCGTATACCGTTGCGGTGGAAGCAACAGGCTTCAAGAAGCTAAACGTAACCAACGTTACGGTCCACGTTGACACTCCCGTACTGTTGAATTCGCTTACGCTCGAAGCCGGCGGTATTGCGGAAACAGTTTCCGTTACCGCATCAGACGCGCAGTCGCTCATCCGTTCAGAAGACGCAAAGCTTTCGACGACTGTTGACGTTAAGCAAGTTCAGGATCTTCCGCTGAACGGCCGCAACCCGATCAATCTTGCGGGCGGCATGGCGGGTGTCAACACCAATACCAACACCCGACAAGCAGTTATCAACGGTATGCGTGGTTCGTTCTCGAATATTACGTGGGACGGAATCGAAATCAACGATAACCTCGTACGCACGGACGCGCTGTTCGGTGTGAACACGCCAAGCGTTGCTGCGGTTGCCGAGTTTTCGGTTACCACTCAGAACGCCGGCGCTGATGACGGTTTAGGCATCGCGCAAGTGAAGCTTACGACTCCGCGTGGTGGTTCAAGTTTTCATGGCGAGGCTTACGACTTTTATCGCAACGATAAGTTTGACGCCAACACCTTCTTTAACAACATCAGCGGCTTGTCCAAGCCGATACTGCTGCAACATCAATACGGCTTCAACGTGAGTGGTCCATTCGCGTTGCCGAGATTTGGTGAGGGCGGCCCTGTTCTCACGGAGAAGAACAAGCTCTTCTTCTACTTCTTCTACGAATACACCGACACGAAACAGGACTTTAACCCGAACCGCACCGTGTTGTTGAATCCAGCACGTACGGGCACTTTTACGTACTTGCGGACTGACAACAACGCACTGCAAACGGTCAACCTGTTGGCACTGACGGGCCGCTCAATGGATCCGCGTATCCAGGAGCTGATCAACTTAACGCCGTCCTCGAACAACACGCAGATCGGAGATAGCCGCAACACCGCTGGTTTCCGATTCAATACACCGAACGGCAGCACTGGTCGCAACATCGGCTTCCGCCTGGACTATGACATCAGTTCGAAGCACCGCGTCGAAGGTGTCTATTCCCACTTCCTTTCGAAGCTGCCGAACGATGTGCAGTTGAACAATATCGGTGAGCAGTTTCCGGGATTGCCCGGTGGTGGTCAGGAATCGTCCCGACCGCGTTGGGCCGTCGCCTGGATCGCCAACCTAACGCCAAACATGACGAACGAAGCGCGCTTCGGATTCTCGTCGAGTACGCCGCTGTTCTTCAATGCCGAAGACTTCAGCGAAGGCTATCGTTTGACACTTCCGCTAATCACGAATCCCGTTCAGAACTTCCTGCAACAGGGTCGTGCTCCGCGGAACTACGACGTCATCGACAACCTGACCTGGGTCAAGGGCAGCCATGTATTCAAGTTTGGCACCAGCGCCCGGTTCATTCGCATTCTCAACTTCAACGACGCGGGTATAATTCCGCAGTTCACGGTTGGGTTCAACACCACGACAAACCCGTCGCCGCTGAGCACCGGCATGTTTCCCGGCGGAATTTCGAGTACGCAGTTTGGTACCGCCAATAGCCTGCTCGGTCTGCTCACAGGCGCCGTCAGCACCGTGTCCGAGACGTTCAACGTTGCTGATCGGACTTCCGGCTTTTCTCGTGGCATCGGATCCAACCGCTTCCTCGATTACAACACGCTGGCGTTTTACGGCACCGATACCTGGCGCATTAGACCGAATCTTTCTTTGAACCTCGGCTTGCGTTGGGAGTACATCGGACCACTTACGGAGAGAAATGGCCTTGGCCTCATGCCGCAGGATCTGTCACTCGACGTGCTCTCTGACCGAACGCAGTGCTGGATTTCGCCGGCAAGGGTACTGGCCGGGCTTTCCTGGCGAGGGACTTGGATAATTTCGCGCCAAACTTTAGTTTTGCGTGGGATCCTTTCAAGGATGGCAAGACGTCAGTGCGCGGCGGTTTCTCAATAGCCTACGCCATTGACAACAACGCCACTGTGCTCAACAACTCATCCGTCGGTGGCAACGCTGGATCTGCAGTCAACAGTGACGATCACAACATTGACCGGCACAGTCAGCGGCGGCGGCATCGTTCCCGTTCCCCTCCGGCGTTCAAAGTTCCGCGTACCCTGATCGATCAATTAACCCTGTCGCAAACACCAACCCTGTTTACGACTGAGTATCAATTTGAAGACCCCGTACGCCGAGCAATGGAACTTCGGTATTGAGCGCGAGATCATGAAGGACACCGCGCTTTCAGTTGGTTATGTTGGCAACCGCGGCGTGCAGTTAACCCGCGGCCTCGACACGAACCAGGTGATTATTTTCCAGAATGGTTTCCTGGCTGACTTTTTGAGAGCTCGTCCAAACTGCGAACTGCTCAGGGAGCGACTTTGCCGGTGCGGGGGCGCCAATTGAAAAATGCACCAGCGCTGCCTTCAACGCGGGCAATCCCCGGAAGCCAACCTCTGCCAGTCATCTCAAGGCTGGGCTCAGGAGGGCTTCTGACTAATGCCACTATCCTCAACTTGATTAGGCAAAACCAAGTTGGAGAGTTGGCTGCGACCTACGTCGGCGCCAACCGCAACACCTTCATGAACACAGCCCAGCCGTGTATCGAGACTGGTGTTGGCCGGCCATGCCCGAGCTTCTTCCTGCCGGCAACGGTAACGCGTTCGTGACGGACTACGTCGGCAGTAGTGGTTGGTCCAACTACCACGGACTGCAGGCAGAAATCAGGAAGCGGTTCACCGGTGGCTGGTACTATCAGGTCAACTACACCTGGAGCAAAGCCTTTCACCAACGCGGAACAGGCACAGGCCGAATTCGCTCCGTACCTCGACAACGCCATCGGCGATGTGCTGGAGAAGAAGCGGCTCAACCAGGACGTTCAGCACGTGCTCAAGGGCAACTTCGTCTATGAGCTTCCGATTGGTCCAGGCAAGCGGTTCTGGAACAGCGGCGGCTTCGCGGGCAAGCTTTTCGGTGGTTGGCAGGTCAGCGGCATTGCTCAGTTCCGTACGGGCAGGCCGATCTCGTTCATCTCCGGACGCGGCACGTTCAATCGAAGCGCCCGATCCGGTAACAACACGCCGAACACAACTCTCTCTCTTGCCGAATTGCAGCAAAGAACAGGGCTGTTCTTCCATCCGACAACGGGAGCTCCGTTGGTGATCCATCCGGACCTAATCGCTTCGGACGGGCGCGCCAGTTCGGCGTTCTTTACGCATCCCGGTGCTGGCGAATTAGGCCATTTGAGTCTGACGCCGGTCGATGGACCAGGTTACTGGAACGTCGATACCGCCGTTATCAAGCGCATCAGGTTCAAGGAACGGCTTGGCGTTGAGTTGCGGCTTGAAGCGTTCAACGTATTCAACCACACCAATTTCTCGGTGCCGAACACGCTCAGCATCGACGACACCGACTTTGGCAAGATCAATTCGGCGTTCGATCCACGGATTCTCCAACTTTCGTGGAAGTTCACGTTCTAACAGTCTGAAAGTCTCAACGGAGACTTCATTTCAGACCGGGTGCTGTTGTTGCAAGCAGCACCCGGTTTTTTCTTGCGCCGACAGCGAAATGACGGATAATGCCGTAGTAATTCGCGTTTCTGAACCGCCCATTCGAAACGGAGAAAAGTCATGACGCCTCCGGTCGTTAATAAAGTGATAGTGTTGCTGCCTGTCGTTCTTCTGATTGCGACTGTCGTTTGCATTTTGCCGGCTCGGGCGGACGACAAACTTAAGCCAGAAGATCTAGTCGCCAAACATCTGGAATCGATTGGAACTGCGGAAGCAAGAGCTCGCGTCAACGGCACGAGAATCAAAGGAAGTTGCTCCGTAGCCGTGCGGCTCTGCGGTGAAGGACAAATTGAGGGGCAGGTTTTGATGGCCTCAACAGACGCGGCCAATCTCATCAACATGAATTTCGAAATCGCAACCTACGCGCAGGAGGCGCTACGGTTTGACGGCAAGAAGCTTGCGACCAGTCAAATAAGACCTGGCTCACGCACTTGCCTGTCGCAGTTCTTCCTGGAAAACGAAGTGTTATTTAAAGAAGGACTGGTTGGCGGTGTGCTGTCTGAGTCGTGGTCGCTGCTCAATCTCGCGGAACGAAGTCCAAAACTCGAATATTCAGGCCTCAAGAAGATTGGCGACAAGCAGCTACATGTATTGAAGTACAACCCGCGCAAAGGTTCGGACGTGAAGATCGTGCTCTATTTTGATCCTCAGACTTTTCGTCATGTGCGTAGTGACTACGCACGAACGGTCTACGCATCCGAGCAACGTCGTATCACCGGTGGTGGTGCCGGACTTCCGCCCGCCCAGAATCAACAGGCTTCGCCAACACGCATCGAAGCTTATGAGGAGTTCTCGGATTTTAAAGATGAATCAGGTTTGAACCTGCCCCACACGTACAAGTTTCATTTATCGATCCAATCGGAGGTAAGGCCGGCGGTCGTCGATTGGGTCTTCACCTTGAACGACTTTTCATTCACCTCACCACTCGACGCCGCGGAGTTCACTTTCGGTGAGAAGAAATAGAAAACGAGTTTGATGTCGACGTTGTCAGCCAGTCAACTTCCTCTCGCACCGCTCGGTGCCGGCGACTTGATCGATCGCGCTGTGAGACTGTATCGACGGCATTTGTTTGTCTTGATCAGGACAGCAGCTCCTCCGGTCATCATCGCGACCGGTGGATGGATCGTTTTCTCCCTTGCTTTCCAACGAGTGTTCCTCAGTGATGGCACGAGCGAATTGGCGGGCTATGCTGTTCTATCGTTCGTTGCGTTGGCGGTGACCTTCGTTGGTTACCTTTTAACCCTGGTGGTGATGGGTGGCGCGAGTCGCACCTTGGTGGCCCATCTCCTCCGTAACGATCCAGTGACTGCGCGGGCGACCTACAGCGCCGTGCGCGCGCGATTTTGGGGACTCATCGGCGCGTCGATAATCGTTTTCATCTGGATCAGTATCGCCTTCTTCGCGGTGTTTATGGTCTGGTACATGGTGATCGGTCTCATCATGATCGTCGTCATGGTTTTAGCCGCGACGACGTTCTTCATTGTTCCGGTGCTATTCGCCGCCGTGACGGTGATAATCGACACGATGCTGGCAGTTTGGGCCTTCTTTTTTATCGTCGCGCGAGTTGCGTACGTGCCGCAGATATTGCTGGTAGAGGGCAAGGGCGTTTTTGCATCCGTGTCGCGCAGCTTTAGCCTCGCGCGTGGTAATGTGCGGCGGTTGATTGCGATGACGATCTTTACGACCTTCGCGACCTATTCCGCCCTGATGATTCTGGTAGTTCCGCTCGGTTGGTATGGTTATCTCGCCGGAGTCGATCCATTCAACAGCGCGAATTGGCCGGCGTGGTATGCGATCGCTTACAACGTACTTGCGCCGTTAAGCTCAATTCTGTTGACGCCGGTTTGGATGCTTGGTTTATCGCTGCTTTACGTCGACGAACGAGTGCGGCATGAGGGATACGACATTGAGTTGATGGCGGCGCGCCAGTTAGGTGAACTGCCAAACATCGATGTTACTTCACCGTTAGGAACGGCCCTCTCGTCTACCGAACGACCACCCGTGCTGCCAACCGGGCCGCGTCCGTCGAGTCGAATTCTGGATCTCGGTTGACTACGTTGAAGACATTCACTATCAAATGTCGCTTCTGGTCGCGCCTGCTGCTCTCGTTGATCGTGCTGTGCTTCGCACGCTCGAATGCTATTGCCATCCCGCTTTCTGAATACACCTCCTCGATTGAATTCTCTATCACAGATATCGGGTCTCTACTCGCTCGGGACGGCCACGAAGGCGACGTCGATTACCAAATTCGTTTCACGACCGCCATAACAAACGTGCGCACAGCCTTGCCGAGAAACCAGCAAGTGGAGTTGGAAAAGCTTACGTGGACCACCGACAACTCCTGGCTTCATAGTTCGCTCGACGATTTGGAACGTGCCAACATTGAAGTACGTCCCGCGAAGCTCCGGAGTGTGTTGGACGCGTTGAATGCTCTCAACGAACGTGTGGGGGAGCTCGAAGATGCGCAGCGAGTCGACGAGCATAAAGGAGCGTCGAAACAGAAGTTGGAGAGTATCCTGTCGCGCCCCGAATATGCTTCTGCGGCACAGGGTCCAAACGCGATCACGAGGCTGCTGCGCGATTTGATTCGTTGGATCGAGAGCCTGATGCCCAAGCAAACGGAGATGGCGCCGGGTCGCGCAAGGTTTATCAGCACCGCTGTCATCTTCGCGATCATCGGCGTGGCGGTGTTAATGATTGCCTACGTCGTCTGGTTGCTGTTCAAACGATTCTACCGGCCGGGTGAAACAAAACCTCGCAAGAAACGCGAACCCAGGATTGTTCTTGGCGAACGGCTTCAGCCGGAACAAACGTCCACCGATCTTCTTGCCGAGGCCGAGGCTCTTGCGCGCAGTGGCGATCTGCGTGCGGCAATTCGCAAAGGCTACATCGCTTTGCTCGTCGAATTAGGCGATCGCAACGTGATCAGTCTCGCTCAATACAAAACGAATCGCGACTATCTACGAGCGGTCAGTAATGTTCCGCAGCTTCATTCACCACTGAAGAGGCTAACGGAAAGTTTTGAGCGGCACTGGTATGGCTTTGCGCAGGCAACACAAAACGACTGGCAGGACTTTCGCGCGCGCTACCGTGAAGCGTTGCAGACCGGAAACTAGACCATGCGCCAGCGACTCACAGTCATATTCACATTCGTAGTGATAATCGGCCTGCTGGTGATTATCAATACGCTCTCACACGTGAAGGAAGACGATTCGCGCGATCTCGAGTTCGCTCCTAACCGATCAACCTACCACTCCGGACCAACAGGCCTGCGCGCATTGCACGATTTTCTTAACGAGTCGGGTTATCGCGTCATGCGCTGGCGTGAACCACCTGCGAAACTCCTGGGCCGGTCGGGAGAAATGGTGAGAACGTTGGTCGTGGTCGGAGAGACTAAACTGCTGCTTGAAGAAGAGGAGATTTCCGCGCTCAAGAACTGGGTAGCGACGGGTGGACGGCTCGTTGTTGTCGATCGCACGCCTGACCGAGGCTTGTTGTCAACCGAAACAGGATGGGCAATCAGCGTCACGGATGGTGACTTGCCAAATCTCGACACGAATCCCAGCGACGTCTCTCAGATGACAAAGGATGTAACTGAGCTCAAGCCGGTTCAACCAACGCTTGTTACGAGTGACGTTGAGAGCGTAATGCCTTCCCGATTCGCGTCGCGGTTTGTGATTACTGCGATACCGAAGCCATCGCCGGTCGCCGTCAACCCACCGCCAAATGAGCAACGCACCGTCATTGGGATGCCTTCGTCAACGCCGGAGGAAGACGACGCATGGGTGCCCTCGACCGGTCAACTGCCGGAGGAAGCATCACCACCACCTGACGCCTCCAGTTCGCCAGTCGTTATCGAAGATGACGAGGACGACTATTCGGTCAACAGTGCGCCCGTCACTCATGTCGGCGATGCTAACGGCGCGTTGCTCGTCGACTATGCCTACGGCGGTGGTCACGTAATTTTGCTGAGCGATCCCTATGTCGTCGCAAACGGCGGCATTGTTCTGAAAGACAATCTGATGCTGGCCATCAACATGATGGGTGGACCACAGACGTCGGGCCTTATCGCTTTTGACGAGTATCATCAGGGTCGCGGCATCACTCAAAATGCGTTTGCGAGCTACTTCGCGGGCACGCCAGTGCTCCCGATCGCGGGTCAACTCGTGTTGCTGGTGCTCGTGGTTCTTTGGACTAACGGCCGCCGGTTCGCTCGTCCGTTGCCTCTGCCGCAGGTTGATCGCCGCTCGAGTCTCGAGTTTGTGGCGTCGATGGCCGAGCTGCAGGAACGGTCACGCGCCTTTGACCTGGCTATCGAAAATATTTACACGCGCACTCGCCGCGTGCTCGCGCGTCACGCAGGCGTGGACTACAACAGTTCCCGTTCAGAGATTGCGCAGCGGATCGCCGAACGTTCCACGATCGATCGAAACAAACTGGAAACGTTGATGCGGCAATGTGAGGAAGCAATCAACGGTGAACCGATAACTTCGCGCCAGTCGATTTCTCTGGTTAAGCGTTTGCGCGAGGTCGAGCATTTTCTTGGTTTGAGAATGCGTTCTCGCGACGTCCGACAAGCAGCAGAAAACATTTGATCGGTAGTCAGTGGTCAGTAGTCAGTGGTCAGTAGTTAGAATCGAGAACAACTGACAACGGACCACTGACCACTGACCAACAACACAGAACAAAACACAAAGAACAATACACAACCAAAAACATATGCCTGAGTCAGTCGCCTCTACCGTCACGCACATCAAAGATGAACTAAGGAAAGTAATCGTCGGACAAGATGACGCGATCGAACAGATCCTGATCGCGTTGTTGGCCGAGGGCCACGCGCTGATCGAAGGCGTTCCCGGTATCGCCAAAACTCTGACGGTCAAAACTCTCTCGCGTATCATTAACGCGACGTTCAGCCGGATTCAGTTCACGCCCGACCTGATGCCGTCAGATATTACCGGTACCAACGTCTTTAACATCGCGAGCTCCAGTTTCAACCTGCGGCGTGGTCCAATATTCACTGACCTTCTTCTTGCCGATGAAATCAATCGCACACCTCCAAAGACGCAGGCCGCTCTGCTCGAGGCGATGGAAGAACGCCAGGTCACGATCGACGGCGACGCGTATCAACTACCCCCGCTCTTTACCGTCTTGGCTACTGAGAATCCAATTGAATACGAAGGAACGTATCCGTTACCGGAAGCGCAACTCGATCGCTTTCAGCTCAAGATTCTTTTGACATATCCAAGCGAAGAGGAGGAGCGTGAAGTGCTCGCGCGGTGGGACGCAGGGTTCAATTCAAAGCGGTTGGACCAGGTTGATATTCGACCGCTGCCCGATGCCGATGCCATCCTGACGTTGCCGTACGGAAGTTGCACGCGCGCGCATGGAACCGGGAGTGCAACACTACGCAGTTGACCTGGTTCGTCGAACACGAATCCATCCGTTCATTCATTACGGTGCAAGTCCGCGCGCATCAGTGGCGCTGCTGTTATGTTCAAAAGCCCTCGCTGCGATTCGCGAGCGCGACTTCGTTACGCCTGACGATGTTCGCGATGTTGCATTGCCCGTTCTTCGTCATCGACTCTCGTTACGCGCTGAAGCTGAACTCGACGGCGTGACGCCTGATTCAGTTGTTACTGACATATTAAAGGCCGCTGAAGTACCTCGATAACTGACCTCACAAACAACGTCTACTATCGTCACTCGTCGGGCGGGTTGAAAGTCCTCACGGTACCGCGAGAACCCGAAAAAATACGTGCAAAAAATGGTATTTACGTCCGGAAAATTAAATGTCACAAAAGTGTCTGTTTGGAAAAACTGAAAATCTGTTTCGTTTTTTGGATTGAAGAGTGTGTGGGCACAAAGCCACACTGCGGCACTGCTAAGGATTTTGCAAGAATATCCTAAAACACGGATATAGGTACATTCTTTGCATCTCCGAAAAACGGTTGGTCTCCCCAAGTGTTCCAACTCTGATATCTCACGAATCCTAAACAGTGAGATTTATGTTGATAAGAACGGTTCAGTAGCGTCTCGGTAACAAGCATTCCGAAGCGCCATGCGGTCCTCAAGGCCGATGTGAACCGGTTGATATTATCGAACGGAAGAGCGTGCCGGCGTCCTTGCTCAGCGGTCGTTTTTCGTTCTAGCTGGCTTCTTAAGCTGAAAAGATTTCCTAGCAGCTTTAAGGAGGTCCCTTCAAAAAAGTATGTTTCGGGAAGGAGCCCAAATGAAGAAATTGTTTTATGCCTTCATGCTTGCGTCCCTGACTCTCTGCCTTTCGGCCGGAGCGGCTATGGCCCAGAGTAGCGCGGGTGTGACAGGAACAGTAAAAGACAGCAACGGCGCTGTGGTCGCCGGAGCTGACGTTAAATTGACAGACACCAAGACCGGTGCGGAACTCAACACCAAGACAAACGATCAAGGTGTGTATAGCTTCCAGAAAGTTGCGCCGGGAACTGGTTACAAGCTCACGTTTACAAACGCCGGTTTCCAAACACTGGTTATTAATGAAGTGGCTCTCGGTGTCGACACCACCTCAACTCACAATGCGGAATTAACCATTGGTGAAGTGTCGGGAACGGTGGTTGTCACGGCTTCGAATGAAGTTACGCTGAACACCTCTGATGCCAGTATTGGAAATGTGATCGGCGAGCGAAGACTTAAGGATCTCCCGATCCAGCTCCGCAATTCACCTGCCGCGCTTATCGGTCTTCAACCGGGCGTCGTAGGAAACAACGTTGGCGTTACCGGTGGCAACCGAGTTGGTTCAGTTACCGGCGCGCGCGCTGACCAGGGAAACATCACTGTTGACGGTATCGACGTGAACGACCAGACAACTGGCCAGTTTGCGGCGACAGTTGGTAATGCTCCCATCGACGCGATTCAGGAGTTTCGTGCGGTGTCGACCAACCCCGGCGCTTCCGATGGACGAAGCAGCGGCGGCCAGGTCGAATTGGTGACCAAGAGTGGTACCAACGACTTCCACGGAAACCTTCGCGAATACAACCGTACCGCGGCTACTGCTGCCAACACGTTCTTTAACAACCGCGCTGGCATTGCTCGCCCGGCGCTTACGCGCAACCAGTTTGGCGGCAGCATCGGTGGTCCAATAATGAAAGACGCGCTCTTCTTCTTCTTTGACTATGAAGGACGGCGCGACGCGCAGCAGGTAACCAACCTCCGCACCGTTCCGCTACAACACGTTAGGGAAGGCAGGATCGCGTTTCTCAACCAGACTAACTCCACAGCATGTAATACGGCTCCGGTGCGTCTCAATTCAAAACCGGAGTGCTTCTCGTTCCTATCTGCTGGCCAGGTCGCAGCGCTCGATCCGCTGGGTATTGGCGCAGACGCGTCACTCCTTAGTTTCGTCAATGAGCGCTATCCGCTTCCTAACGATCTGACGGCGGGTGACGGCATCAACACTGGTGGGTTCCGCTTTAACTCACCCTCCAGACGAGCCGATAACACCTACACGACTCGCATCGACTACAACCCCACTTCAGCTCACAAGCTGTTTGGCCGGTTCAACATCGCTCGCCGCTTACAGACCGACACGGTTAACACCGTCGCCGCTCAGTTTCCGGGCGATCCCGAAACAGGTCAAATCGTAGTTCGTGACTACACCTGGGTCGTAGGTCACACGTGGACCGCTAGCCCGACGTTCGTCAACCAGATAACGGTGGGTGCGGCCCGTTCGGGATTGCTCTTCCCACGTGACTTCAAGCCGGCGTTCCCGAACATTCTGACGTTCGGAGCCGGATTGTCGGCGCCGTTCGCGGGCATCAGTTCACAGGATCGTTTCGTGCTGGTTCCTACGTATCGCGATGATGCGACCTGGACCAAAGGCACCCACTCGATCGAGTTTGGTGGTTCCTTCAAACCGACCAACCAAAATTCCGGACTGGTTAATGACTTCAACTTCATCACAGTCGGATTGGGTGGACAGCTTACAGCGCTAAACGCCGCACTTAGACCGGCGGCTATTCGCAACAGTGCGGCCGCGAGAAATAATTTCGATTCGGCCTTCAGCTTCCTTTTGGGCCGTTATGCAAGCGTTGCTACCAACTTCAACTACGATCCGAGCGGTAATGCGTTTGCTCCGGGAACCGGAAAACAGCGCAACTATCGCTACGACGAACTCGAACTCTACGTACAGGACAACTGGAGAGTGCGGAACAATCTGACGCTGAATTTCGGCGTTCGTTGGCACCTCTCTCCGGCTCCATACGAGAGAGACGGATTCCAGGCAGCGCAGGACGTCGACATGCGACAATTGTTCGACCTTCGTCAGCGTAATGCGGCTCTCGGAATCAGCGGTGCGGACGCCGAGCCGTTGTTGCGGTACGATCTCGTTGGCAAGGGCAACAACGCTCGTGCGCTTTACGAGACTGATCTAAATAACTTCGCTCCCAGATTTGGCTTTGCCTATACGCCGGCTTTCAAAGACGGCATACTGGGCAAAATCTTCGGCGATAACAAGACTGTGATCCGAGGCGGAGCCTCAGTTGTCTACGATCGGCCCAGTGGCGCTATCACCTTTATTCAGGATCAGGTTTCGTATCTGTTCGATAACTCGGCCACAACGCTATTCCCGACAGGCGGCAGCCCGGTCAACGCGCTAACTAACAACCCGAGGTTTACGAACATCACCTCGACGCCTGTGAATAACGTGGCGCCAACAATTACGAGACCATTTACACCCTTCGGCATAGACGGTCTGGCCAGTGGCGAGTTCAACTACGCCGTGGATACGCAGTTCCGGATTCCCTACTCGGTCCAGTACAGCTTCGGATTCCAACGTGAGTTGCCGGGCGATTTCATCCTCGAGATGTCTTACGTCGGCCGTCAGGGTCGGAAGCTCTTCTCGCAAGCTGACGTAGGTCAGGTGTTGAACCACCGGGATCCAAACTCCGGTCAGTTTCTGTTCGACGCTTTAAATCGCTTGCAGGCGGAACTTTTGCCTCAGACTAACGTCGCTAACCCTGTGTTCTCAAACCAGCCATGGTTCGAGAACCTCGTTCCAGGTGGCACCGCCACGATGGCCCTGGGTCTCCGGCAGGAAATGGAGCGTGGCAACACAGCAGATGCGATGTTCCTGCTTTACGCAAACGGATTGTTAGATCCGAATATCGCAATGAGTGCGCAGTTTGGAACTAACGTCTACATTTCGAATCAGGGTGCGTCCTCCTACGATGGCATGCTGGTGAGCTTGCGGAAGCGTTTCTCGCACGGTCTCCAGTTTGACTTCAACTATACCTGGTCACACTCAATCGACAATGGTTCCAGTATCACGAATACGGTTACCGGCGGCTTGGTTTGTGACCTAACAAACTTGCGAGTTTGCCGCGGTGATTCTGACTTCGACGTTCGTCACCTCGTGAATTCAAACTTTATTTACGAGTTGCCGTTCGGTCGCGGACAACGCTTCGGTAGCGGATCACCAGGATGGGTGAACCAGATTATCGGCGGTTGGGAAGTTAGTGGCATTTTCACTGCTCGCAGTGGCGTGGCATTCAGCTCCACAACTGGCGCCTTCCCGGTGGGCTTCAACTTCAACAGCCCGGGCGCGTTCAACAGTGGTAATATTGGCGCGCTTCGACCTCGGATTCACGATTCCGGCGCGACGATTCAGTTCTTCGATGACCCAGACGCGGTCTTCGATCTGGAGAATCCGCTAAATGGCGTGTTTCGGTTCCCGAAACATGGGGAGATTGGCAACCGTAACGTTCTGCGCGGACCAAGCTTCTGGAACCTCGACACGGCCCTTATGAAGAACTTCAAGATGCCGTGGTCTGAAAGCCAGAGTCTCCAGATCCGTTGGGAAGCTTTCAATCTTTTCAACCATCACGCCTTTGGCTTGCCGGCAATCAGCATTGTTGGAACCAACTTCGGACAGATCACCACTTCGGCTACGGCGCCTCGCGAAATGCAATTCGCGATTCGTTACAGCTTCTAATAGTGGTTCAGGTAACACCTTTTCACGGGCTCTCGCGAAAGTGGGAGCCCGCTTTTTCTTTTGTGAGAACTGCCATGCAAAACAAATTGATTGGATCCGTCACACTATTTCTGGTTCTTGTTGCGGTCCAGGTCTATGCGCCTTCCGCCATGGCCCAGGGAAATCTCACGATTTTCGGCGACGTGCGCATCACCAGTGATGGCAACACACTCGTTCCCAAAGACGTGCTGCTGTTACTCAGGCGCGTGCCGGATGGCGAGGTAGCTCGACAAATGGTTTCGAGTCGTGGCCGCTACCGGTTCACCGGTTTGAAAGAGGGCGAGTACGAAATTGTCGCCGAGGCCGAGGGCAAAGAGGTCGGGCGCTTGACGCAGATCAGAATCGGCGGCATGACTTTGAGTAACAGTCCTTACGGCTATCAGAACGATCTGGAGATTCGTTGGAGAGGTGGTGCAGCAGCACCAGCCGTCGGAGGCGTGATTTCCGCTGCCGACGTTTATGAACGACCAGCTTCTACGAAAGGAATGTTCGTGAAAGCTGAAGAGGCAGTAGCGAAAAAGAAGTTCGATCAGGCAGCTACGCTTCTGAAACAGGTTGTCGAAACAGACAATGCCGACTTTCAGGCATGGACCGCACTCGGTACCGTTTACCTCGCGCAAGAGAAGTTTGACGACGCGCGGCAGGCTTACGAACATGCGATCGCGGTGAAACCGGAATCTCCACGCGCTCATTTCAACCTCGGCAGATTGCTGTCGTCGCAAAAGAAATTCGAGGAAGCAATCGTGCCGTTGACAAAAGCGGTTGAGTTGCAGCCTACATCAGGCGACGGCAACATGCTGCTTGGCGAAGCCTATCTCCAAATCAAGAAAGGCTCGAAGGCGATTCCATATCTTAACGAAGCCGCAGTACATGGTCGCCCTGACGCCCACCTCCGCCTTGGCTGGCTATACAATGCGGCCGGCTTGAAAGACAAAGCGGCGATTGAATACGAAGAGTACCTGAAGAAAAACCCTGAATATCCGGAGCGAAACAAGCTAAAGGAGTACATCCTCGCTAACAAAAAGAGTTAAACTCCGCAGCGTTGCGCTTCGTTTTCACTAAACTCTTTTACTTACTGCTGGCCCTGGCGTTCGTCCCCCTCGCGTTATCGGGCGGACGCCCGTGGCTGGCATGGCTCGCACTCGGTTACAACCTTCTGCTGATCGCAGTCGCTATCGTCGACGCGCGCCTCAGCAAACTTCCGAAAAACTTAAAAATCTATCGGGAGTTCGGTGGCCGCTTTGCGATGGGCGCCGAAACCGAGGCGAGGATCCATATTCACAATGCATCCAACCGCGGCATTTCACTAAAGCTGAAAGACGAGTATCCGCCGCAAATGATCCTGAGCGGCTCACGCGACGTTGATTTGCGCGTTGACGCGCATAGCACGGCGACTCTAATTTACGGCGTGACGCCGCCTCGGCGCGGCAGGTTTGAGTTTGGTCACACGGCAGTTCGCTTTCGTTCACTGCTCAATCTCGTGTGGTGCGAGACGCTCGCGTCAGAACCGATCACGGTCAAAGTTTATCCAAACATGCGGCGGGCGCGAGAGGCGGAGTTGAAAGCGCTGGGCGCGCGTTCACTCGTCTCCTCACATCGCAAGACTTCCTGGCGTGGCGAGGGGCGCGAGTTTGAATCGATGCGCGACTACGTTCGCGGCGACGAGTTGCGCCACATCTCATGGACCGCAACCGCACGCCGCGGAAAACTAACCACGCGGCAATATCAAATCGAACGAGATCAAACCATCCTCATCGCCCTCGATGCCGGACGGTTGATGACCGCACGCATTGAGCAGGAGACTAAACTCGATTCGGCTGTTCACGCAACACTCGCGTTGTTTTCGGCGGCGGCGCGGGCCGGCGACAACGCGGGCCTCGTAGTGTTTGGCCGCCGGATCAAGAGCTACCTCGCACCGGGTCGCGGGCGCGACCATATCGAAGCAGCACTTGAGGCACTCTACGCTGTCGAACCAGAGATGATCGAGCCTTCATATCCTCACGCGTTTGAGTTTATCGCTGCCAACAGCAAGCGACGCGCCCTCGTAATCCTGTTGACTGATCTGGTTGACGAAGAAGGTTCGAAAGAGTTGCTGACCTCGCTTCACCTGTTGCGGCCGCGCCATTTGCCGCTCGTAGTCACGATCGCCGATCGTGATTTAAAAGCGGTGGTGCGTGAAACGCCTGACACGATTCGCTCAGTGTTTACTCAGTCTGTGGCGGAAGAGATCATTCATCACCGTGAGGCGGCGCTACGTTTGGTTGAATCTACTGGCGGCCTGGCGCTTGACGTAACCGCCGCGGCGCTTGCGCCGGCGTTACTGGAAACTTACTTGCGTGTGAAGGAACGCGGGCTGTTGTAAGACTCCGTTATTTGTGGCCGGCAAATAGCAGGTAGGAATAGAGCGCGACGCCAGTCATCGCCGCGACGCTGTATTTGATTCGCGGATCGATCAGTGCCGGAGAAATAAATCCCTCGATAGTTCCCGCGATCACCAATAGAATCGCTACTCCCAACATCAAGCGAACTGCTTCCATGCCTCGCGTTTTCAGTGCATCCGAGCGAGTTAGATCACCGGGCATGATTATCGCGGTCCCAACCAGCAGTCCCGATCCCCCGGCGATGAAGATACAGGTCAGTTCGATCACGCCGTGGGCCACCATGAACGTCACCAGATCGTTGCCGAAACCGGCGCGATAAGTCAGTGCGAGAACTGAGCCAATATTCGCGCCGTTATAAGCGAGATAAAAAAGCGTTCCCACCCCGAATGTCGCGCCGAATGCAAACGTGTAGATCGTGACCATGATGTTGTTTGTCATGATCCCGCTTGCTCCGACCTGATTGGCCTCGTTGAGCGATTCCCACCAATGCGTCTTGGTTTCGATGACCGTTTCTCGAAACGCCGCATCGACGCCGATAAGTTCGGAAAATTCCGCGTCGTAACGCGTTCCAACAAAACTAAAGACGCCGAAGATGAAAAAGACGAAAAACGACACAAAGGTATAGCGCCAGGTGCGGCGAAACGTTTGCGGCAGTTCACGAGTGAAGTAGTGGAGAATCTTCTTTCCGCCCTGCGCGTCGGCGCGATAGATGCGGCCGTGGGCGCGAATGACAAGGCTGTTGAGATAGTTAACAAGCCGCGGATCGCGCGACTCAGCCCGGGCGATGGCGAGGTCCGACGCAGTGCGTCGGTAAATGCGACCCAGTTCGCGCACCTCTTCGCGGTTTAAGCGCCGCAGCGACGCGTGGTCGAGCAGTCTGAGCAGTTCCTCCAACCGTTGCCAGGCGTTCTTCCGTTGATTGATGAATCGATCCTGAGGCATCGAGGCTTTATACTTCACACACGAATGCAACGTCTAGTGGAATGTGTTCCAAATTTCAGCGAGGGCCGAAATCCGGAAACGGTCCAGCAGATTGCCGCGGCAATCGCGTCCGTTGAAATGGCCTGTGTGTTGGACCGGCACATCGATCCGGATCACAACCGCTCAGTAATTACGTTTGTCGCGACGGCCGAACGCGTTGTGGAAGCCGCGTTTGCGGCGGTCAAGTGCGCGTCTGAATTGATCGACATGCGTCGTCATGAGGGTGTGCATCCTCGTCTGGGCGCGACAGACGTGTTGCCGTTTGTGCCGATTCGCGGCGTCACGATTGACGACTGCGTCGCGCTTGCTCACGAGACGGGAAGTATGATCGCGCGCGACCTTTCGATTCCCGTTTACTACTACGAACGAGCGGCGTTGCATCCGGAGCGAGTAAACCTCGAGGATGTTCGTCGCGGAGCGCGGTCCCAAATGGTGCCCGATGAAGGCCCCGATCGATTTCATGATTCCGCGGGAGCAATCGTTGTCGGTGCGCGTCCTTTTCTGATCGCGTTTAACGTTGTACTGCGCAGCGACGATGTTGCCATCGCTCGGCGCATCGCGCGGACCATCAGGGCTAGAAATGGTGGTTTACCATTCTTGAAAGCACTCGGATTTCAATTGCAGACTCGCAATCTCGTTCAGGTGTCGATGAATTTGGTGAACTATGAAGTCACTGGAATGGGAGACGCTTACGACGCGATTCGACGTGAGGCGGACGTGCTAGGGGTTGACATCGCAAGCACGGAGATTGTGGGACTTGTGCCGCGAAATGCCCTGGATCGGGAAGCGGAATATTTCCGTAAGCTTGAAAGTTTTTCCGAGGAGACGATTTTGGAAAACCAGATCGAGAAGTGTTACTGAGATCCGAGGTCGATGATCTGTTGGCGCAGTCGTTTATCTTTCTGCATTAGTCTCAAATAGCTTGTTTCTTCAGCGCCCGCCTTTGCGCGAATGAGCCGGTCAGGTAATAGCGAGAGCAACGGCTCAAGTTGCGCGTTCAATTTGAACCCGATGTTGCGGATTTGAAAACGATCCCAATCGTGGTTTTCAGTACCGCGAAGTTGAAAGATCATTGGACCTTCGGCCAGTTTGCGCAGCGTTCTGGGAGGCGTCCGATATCCTTTTTGCGTCGCGATCTTTTCCTCTTCCTTTTCGGCCAGCAGCACTAACTCGCGGCGCATCGGGCGGAAGCCGAGTTTCCGATAAAACCAGAACGCACCTGACTCGATTCCTTCTTCGTTCTCGTGCCCGATCTGATACGGATCAAGCGTGAACGCAGTGGCGCCTGTGAAGTGGTGCATGACGTTCAGCACGCGAGCATAAAGCCAGGCCGTTTCACCGTCGCGAAACGTGTAGTAGAGGTTGAACCCGCTTTCCATCCGCTCGAAAAGCGTGAGCGATTCGAAGTAACCAACAGGCACGCCGTTCTTGTAGATCATTACCCCGTGAACCGCTCGCAACGGTAGACGTTTTTCACGCGGCAGGCCCACGAGGAACAGTTCAACACCACGACCCAAATCGGCATGGTAAACATACTTCGGATCGCCGTGCGTGAAACCGTAGAGTTCGCGATACCTGATCGTCGATGCGTCGCGTGTCAGATCGAGCGCGCTTTCACCTTCGCGCAATGAGAGTCTTCGCAGCGGTGGCGACGGTTGGACCACTTGCTCGTTTAGATCGATGTCACGACGTTGAATCAAAGCACCCTGATGGTAGAACAATTGCTTCGCCGGAGCGCGAAGACCGGTGCGCGTCGCGCGATATGGCGGCTGCCATTGCACGTAAAGGTTCTGTGAGTCGTAGAGTTCGGCTTTTTGGTCGTTAGACGCAGGCAGTTCGGTGAAGCGATCGATCAACCACGCGAGTTCAGAGCGACCGCCGCGCGCTGCGCGCAACCAGTCGCGGTAAGGAACGTGGGCCTCGACGAATGCATCTTCGGCGAGCAACGGCATGAAACGCGGCCACGTCGCCGCCAGGCGGTTCTCGTCTTCAAACCATTCCCAGTAGATCGACGTCTGCGATGGGTATCGTTCGACCAACGAGCGAACTATACGAAATCCGAAAGTGTCGGTGACGGGTGTGCCTGCGATACCTGAGACTTCAGGATGTTCGAGTGGACTGACGTCCACGCCTTGTTCGCTTAACCACGCGACTCGTTCCGCAAAGGAGCGAAGTTCTTTCTCGGCCGTGCGCATGACCGCCGCGCTTTGAGGGTACGCACGAACGAACAGCAGTAACTCGTGATAGCGAACCAGAGAATCCGTATCGTGAAACTTCGTCCGCGACAGGCGGCGCAACAGCGCCTGGACCTTTTTTGCTTCCTTTGGCCCAAATTTGGTTTTTAATTCGTCGAGTTGATCGAGCAGCTGCCGTGCCCCCTGACTACGCTCGTCGGATAAACTTCGCGGCGATCCAACCGAGCAGTATCAACGCGGATAGAATGATCCAGTTGTAGCGATCACCGTAGGTGACGCCTGGATAGTGATGGCTGATCATGATGAACACCACCGGCACTGCCATGAAGGTGTTTTGCTTCGATCTCAGCTTGGCCTGTGCCGAGAGACGCTCGTCAGGTTTGCGGCCCTCTTTTAGTGCGGCGATCATTCGTTTTTGCGCCGGGAGGATATGCATCCACACATTCGCGGCCATGATGGTCCCAAACATTGCGCCCATGTGAATGTAAGCCGCTCGCGCGCTGAAGATCTGTGTGAGACCAAAAGACATGGCGACGATGAGGACATAAGCCACGACCGCGAACACCTTCTCGTTGCGCCCCAACGGTGAAGCCATCATGACGTCGTAAATGAATCCACCGGCGAGAATCACGCCAATTCCCAACGCCACCGCGAGGCCAATACTAAGTTCGCGCACGTCGGGATCGATCAACGCTCCGCCGCCGAGATAATAGATCAGCACCAGCAACGCAAAGCCGCTGATCCAGGTTGTGAACGCCTCCCAGCGAAACCAGTGCAACGTGCGCGAAACTAAATCGGGGACTTTCTTTCGCTCGACGACGTAGAAACCGCCGCTATGGACCATCCACACTTGCGGCGTGACGCCTGTGTTCAAGGTGGCTTTCTCTTCTTCTGTCAGCCGCGCGTCGAGCCACGTGAAATAGTAGGTGGTCCCTACCCACATGATGCCGGCGAAGACGTGTACCCAACGAAATATTAGATTGAGCCATTCGCTGAGGGTCGGGTCGAGGATCATTGTGCTTTGTACTTGGTGCTTTGTACTTTGCTTCCTATCTCAGAGGTAACTCCAGAGTTTAGTGGCCTGCCAGGTAACGAAAAACAAAGAACAAAGTACGAAGTACAAAGGACTAACTTCCGCGATACGTCGAGTATCCGTAGGGACTGATGAGCAGCGGAACGTGATAGTGTTGCGATGCGTCATCGACGTTGAACACGACCGTTACCTGCGGATAGAAACAGGAGACGCTGAGCCCCGAGAAATAAGGCTCGGTATCGAAGACGAGTCGATAAGTGCCGTCGGCGATGGGCCGGTCGACCAGAAAGAACGGTTTGACGCGACCGTCGTCATCGGTCCAGGCGTGGCTCAACTCGGTCCAGCTCTCGTCAGTGTTCTGCGCTTCCAGGCTGACGGCGACACCGCTCGCCGGCGCTCCGCGCGACGTATCGAGAATATGGGTTGAGATCGTGCTCATTGGTGGTGCTCAGTTTACCAGCTTTTTGAGCCGTATTTCCGTTATCTTTGCTTGTTCCGTTGCGGCGATGCGAAGTTCGGCGTCGGGTTCGTTGCTGAGGCGCTCACGTAGGAGTTCGAGCATTTCGGCGGCTGATTTTCCCGTGGCGCAAACGATGAATATGAAGCCAAACTTTTGTTCGTAGTCCTGGTTCAGTTGGGCCAGCGAGTCGAGCGTTTCCTGAGTAGCGATTTGCACTCCAGCCTGTTCCTGGCCAGACCATTGTTTGGATTGAGATGAGACTTCCGCGGCGGCTTTGTTCGCTCCGATTTTTGGGTGACTGTGAAACGCTTCAAGCCAATCAGAGGGTTCCAGCGACCACCACATGGCGTTACCTAAGAGCGTCAGTCCGTCGATGCCTGATGCGTACTGACGAAGCTGAACCATAGCCTGCGCCCACTTCACGGAGCCGCAGCATTTCAAAAACTCTTGCAGCGCTTCGTCCGGCGGCAGTGCTTCTAACGACCCGAAATTCATCAGTCAACTAGTTTCCCGTAGACGCGTAACCGGCTGACGCCGCCGTCCGGATAGATGTTGAAGCGAATGTGCGAGGCGACGTCCGTATCTAACAACTCGCGATCGAAATAGTGTCGCGTATGCGCTTGTAACTTCGTGCGAGGCAAAAGACTGGTCCATGCCACGGAAAGATCCGAAAGGTCCGCGCTCGGCGTCTGTGGCGTGATAGGTTTCCAGTGAACAACTGTCGGGAAAGTTACCTTTAAAATGTGACGTGTCTACCTCAACTGACTGAATCAATCCCGGCCGCGCGAGTTGAATGATCGACCAATCGTGGCCTGGACCACGACGCCGTTTTGTTTCCCATCCGTCGCTCATGTTTGCAGCCCGGCCCGGCATGATCATGTTATGACGATGACCGAAGAACATATCGCTGCACGAAATAACGAGTGCGCCGTTCTCGGCCGCGGCGAGATCGATGTTGCCGCCGGAACGTTTGAGCCGGTCCCAGTCAGGAGAGACGATGCCGTAAACACGCAAACGCGCGACGCCGCCGTCGGGGTAGATCTTGAAACGCAGATGCGTGATGCGCTCGTCGTATTCGATCGGAAAGTGGTTCTGACTGTCGCCGGCGAGAGGCATCTGCGGTAACAACGGAATCCATTGGACCGACTCGTCGGTTAATTCCTCGACCGTCGGCAAGCCGTCGAATGTCGCGCCCTCGAGGGAACAATGTTCGGGATAGTTACCGCGGAAGTAACTTGTGTCGACGGTGATACCGCGAACGATCCCGGGCAGGCCAAGACGGATGATGCACCAGTCGAACCCTGGGGTGCGCCGCCTCCGGCTCTCCCAACCGTCCATCCATTTCCCGCGGTCGGTGTATTCGCCCTCGCGCCACACTGGCGCGCTCGCCTTCAACAGATTCTCTTTCGGCGCAAAGAAATCGTCATTGGCAAACAGCACGGTGCCACCGAGTTTCTCTGACGCAAGATCGATTAGTTCAGTGAACTCCATAGCCACAAAAAGGCACAAAAGGCACAAAAAGAAGTCAGGTCAGGATATACTTTTTGATTCGAAGCTTTGGACCGCCAAAGTTGATCAAAAGTCCGTGCTGCATTCCCGTTGCTCTAAGATAACCTAGCAGTTGTGCAGTGTGAGCATCAACCAAAGCGCTAACGCTCTTTATTTCGCAAATCAGAATCCGTTCCACTAAAATATCCGTCCTTAATAGACCAAGTAGCGTCCCATCCTCGTCAAACACTCGCACGCATTGTTGTTGTTCGACGCGAATTCCCTGTTTCCTAAGACGATGTGCTAACGCGTTCTCATAAATCTTTTCCGTGAAGCCGCTGCGCAAATACTTGTGAATTTCAAAACTGGTTTCTCGGATTACATCCGTCAACTTGAGGATATCCCCGTCGTGAGGAACGGTTTCCATAATGCCTCCTAATCTGTTTTGTGCCTTTTGTGCCTTTTTGTGGCTATCAAAAGCAAAACTCCCACTGGTTGCGGTGTTAAAGTTGGTCATCGAAGATCTCTTTTCCGCGTAGAAAAGTCTTTTGCACGACACCATTAAGCCGTTGACCATCGTATGGCGTGAGCTTGTGACGGTGATGAAGGTCAGCGGCGTTGACCGTGAACTCTCGATACGGATCCCAGATGACAAAATCCGCATCCTGACCCCTGGCAATCACTCCCTTGCGTGACTCCAGGTTCACTTGCCGCGCCGGATTCGCACAAAGCCACTTCGCCAGATCGTAAAACGAGTATCCCCGCCGTTGCGCTTCGGTCCAAACGATCGGCAACCGCAGTTGGACCGACGAAATGCCACCCCACGCGGCGAGAAAGTCGCCTGACTCGCGCATCTTCATCGTGCCGGGACAGGGCGAGTGATCGGAGACGATCATGTCGATCGTTCCGTTTGCCAAACCATCCCACAGCCATTCACGATTCTCGCGCTCGCGAATCGGTGGACAACACTTAAACTCCGTCGCACCCGCGGGTATCTCGTCGGCTGCAAAGTAAAGATAGTGCGGACAAGTCTCGGCCGTGATCGCAACACCCTCATTCCGCGCTTCACGCAATAACGGAATTGCGTCGGACGATGAAAGATGAACGATGTGCACGCGCGTGCCAAACTCGCGGCTCAAACGAATCATCAGTTCGACTGCTTCATTCTCAGCAGTTCGCGGCCGTGAATTGAGAAACGTTTGGTAATCGCCACCCGACCCGCTTGGAGTAACGCGATCAATGGGCCCAGGCAATTCAGCATGGACGATCAACAACGCATCGAGTCGCGCGAGCTCCGGCATTGCTTCGCGCAGATCTGCCTCGGTTACGTGCTGAAACTCATCAACGCCCGATGGCACCAGAAAACATTTGAAACCAACCACGCCTGCTTCAAGCATCGGCCCAAGCTCAGCAGTATTTCCGGGCACGACGCCACCCCAAAACCCAACGTCGATAAAGCATTTGTCTCTCGCTTCATCAAGCTTGGTTCGGAACGCCGCGAGTGTCGTCGTCGCCGGAATCGAATTGAGCGGCATGTCGATCGAGCGTTGTGGTCCCACCAGCCGCCGCCGCCGCCGTTGCGTGCTGAAAACCTTCCCAGTCCGTGCGGCCGGGCGCATTAACGTGGACGTGCGTATCAACCAGTCCCGGCATGATGACGGAATTGTCATCAGCCTCGACCAACTCGCAGTCGCCGGCGATCTCTTCATAGTCACGCACAGATTCGATCACACCATCGCGAATATAGATCGACTGAGCGCCGATCGAATCGGGCAATACAACGTTGCGTCCGCGAATAATGAGATCCGGACTCGCCATGGAGATCAAGTAAAGACCGGCGGTGGTGGCGGCGTGCTGGGCGGTTGTGGACCCTGGCGCAACCCAAAGATCTGCTCGTAAGCGACGGCCATGGCCGCATAGCTGATTGGCAAGATGAAGTACACCCCGATAATGCACATCAGTAGGCCCGCAAGGCTCAACAGAAAGTTCAGGAAGACCATTCCCAGCAGTCCCCAGAAGTTTGCGAAGGCGCCTCTGAAACTCATCTTGATCGCGTCGAGTCCCTGAAGCCCCCGATCGACGATTAGCGGGTACACAAACATAAACCCGATCGAGAGGAACATGATCAAGCCGATGATCGCTATCCAGAACACTGCATATACGAGAAACACAAGCAACATCGCTCCGCCATTTGGTTCCCCGTTTGTCTGCGAGAGCATCGCGAAAAGGAAGAAAACGTAGAACAGAACGTAAGCTCCGACCACGAGGCAAATAATCGGTACCACGTGGATCAGCGTTGCGACAATGCTCTGGCCCAGGTATTCGAAACCCTTAAATAGTGTCCCGAATTCAATGGGCTCGCCGCGGCGCAATTTGAAGAACGTCAGAAACAGGCCACACATCATCGGTCCCATCAGTATTCCGAACGGAACGGCCGAGGCAATCATCCAGCCGACGATGACCATGCCGAGGATTAACCAGTACTGGTTCTTGATCAGGTTCCATCCACCCTTAAGGCATTCGACAGGACTGACTGCGTTTCGATTGAACTCGACTGGAGGGACAGTTGACATTAGTTTTTCCTTAACGGGTCAGATTGTTTTGCGAACTTCAGATTACGGAATAGGCCGCACGGGAGCGGCGATAGCTCTTGGTCCACGCAGGGGGCCCATGGCTCCGCGGTCCACCTGAAAGAACATTGGCCCACGCCGCGGCGATAGAACGCTCGAGTATGTTCCACCGTATGGCGAGCGAAAGTACGTCGAAAAGAAAGGCACGAATGTGTACTGGCCTGCTGCCTGAGGTTGATACCAAAAGCCGGTGCTTTTGAAGCGACGGCGGCGCAATTGGCCCAAACGCGTGGCCATGGCCGAGCCGGTGAAGTGCTGACCTTCACCGCGATGCTGGCTCCACACGTCGAAGTTGTCGGTGATCTTCCGGTCGCACTCAAACGTGTTTCCGCCGGTGATAATTCGACAGGAGCCGATCGATCGGTCCTGAATCAGGACCTTGCCTCTGCGAATTATGATCTCATCGGTACCTGGCTTGGCATTGACGCGGTAGTTTCCTTCTTCTGCCACGACGGCGGAACTCGATGGCCCACTGATCGTGATCTCGGGTAGCTCTTTTCGATCGAACCTCGCGACGTCGAGTATCGCGGAACCTCGCACCACTCTGAACGCGACCGATTCGTTCGACAGTTGTTCGAGCAGGAGCTCCGACTCGCCATCGATTCGCAGATACAAATCCGGAAACATCGTCAACTCGGCGAAGCTGTGGCGGCTCGTGCGCACTTTGTCGCCGGGTACGAGTATCGTCTTGTCGGTCAACTCCTGCCACGGTTTATCTGTTGATGTGAATTCAACTCCCATTTCTACAAAATTCACCGCGCCCGGCCTCGCAGACACCACGTGAGGATTGCCGCCTCTCTGGTCGGAAGCGGGAATGTCGACGATCGGTTCACGTCCTTCTTTCTTCTTCGCCCATGGGGAGTCTTTCTTCAGTGCGTGATTTGCTTCGATCAGTTTGTCTGAACGTTCGCGGCCCCATTTATCAAACGTGTCTTCTACTTTAACGTCAGCCTCACTGACGATAACAGATCCTCCAGCGGCAACAGCGGAGCGTTTTTCCTTGACGCGGCGTCCGTCAATCAACGCCTCGCCTCTGCGAACGATGAGTTCCGTTCGTCCGTCGGCGGTGTTGATGCGAAAGACTCCGGGTTGAGTGATGAAAACTTCCGCGTTCGGGGTGATCACGCGGATAAGCTCGAAGCCCTGTTTGAGTGCTTCGAAGAAGTCTGACGTGTCTTCCCAATCGTTTTTCAGCAGCTCGAAACTCAGCGTGCCCTTGTTGAGGACAAACTTCAAACGATCGTATCGGTCGTCGACGAACTGGCATTCAGTGTTTGCGCCGGCGCGCAGAAGATTTCCGGGTTGCAGCAAGAGCTCGATGCGTGAGTTAGCGCCGGTGCGCAACGTGTCCGCCTGCTTTAATTCGAGATCCGCTTCAATCGGAAACTTTGCGTTTTCACGCACATAGACCACGTCGCCTTCCACCGCATTCGCACGCAGACCATTGAGGACAGCCGGAATGTTTGGGATCGGCTCTTCCGGATCCTGGTCTTGCGCCGGAATGTGCACCACAAGAGCTGCTAAGGTCAGCATTAGCAACACTGTGCGACGATAGTTTGACATGCTCGTTGATTACGATTTCAGCGTTGCCACAAAGTCGGCGAGTAAGTTCAACGCGACTTGCAGACGGTAATTTGCAGTCGACCGAATGTCGTCAATGGGAGAGATCTCGCGTCGCAGCGTCGCCTGTGCCGACTTCACGGTTGCGGCATCGGGCGTCTGACCTTTCAGCGCGTTTTCTGTTTGCACGCAGCGGACGACGATCGGGGCTACGCTGCCGACAGCGATGCGTACGTCTTCGACTTGGCCACTGTTTGTCCGCGCTACCGCGGCAAAACAGACTTTAGAGATCGCCTGCGCTTTTCGCGTTCCGACTTTGCGATAGTAATGGGTCGCGCCGGTGGTGTTGCGCGGCAACCTGATTTTCGTCAGCAGTTCGTCAGGGCGAATCAGCATCTGCTTGTAGCCGGTGTGAAAGCCCTGATACGGCAACCAACGCGAACCGTGCGTTGAGACTAACTCAACTTCGGCGTCGTAAGCGAGCAACGCGGGTGGTGAATCCGCCGCCGGTGAGGCATTGACTATATTGCCGCCGAGCGTGCCACGGTTCTGGATTGCCAGGCCGCCGGTTTCCCCCGCTGCCTGACAGAGCATCGGAAACTCGGTGCGTAAAACTGGATGCGTTTGAACGTCGGTGTAGGTTGTTAGAGCGCCGAGTGTGACGTGATCGTCGTTCACCTCGATTCCGCGAAGTTCAGCCAGTTGCCAAATGTTGACGTAGTTGTGATGGTCCAACCTGCCTGCTTCGAGCAGGACCATCAGATCGGTGCCGCCGGCGAACGGCTTCCAAACTCCCGGTTCGTTCGCGAGCAGGGAAAGCACATCTGCGAGCGAAGCCCGTGTCGTGAGCTGGTAGTTTGGAATGTAGGCTCTCATTCGATCGCTTTAACTACGGATTCGAAAATCTTCATGTACCCGGTGCAGCGACACAGATTACCCGCGAGCGCGGTGCGAATGTCTGCTTCCGTCGGTTTTGGATTCCGTTCGAGCAGATCGACAGCGGCGAGGACCATTCCGGGCGTGCAGATCCCGCATTGCGCTCCACCATGTTCGATAAATGCCTGTTGGACCACGTGAAGTTCTGCCTCGTCCGGCAACACCCTCGATCGTCGTGATCTCGCTGCCATCAACCTGGGCCACCGGAACCAGACAACTATTAACGATCCGGCCGTCGATGTTCACCGTGCACGCGCCACACTCGCCCTCGCCACAACCCTCCTTCGTCCCGGTGAGCTGCAACTCCTCGCGCAACACATCGAGGAGCCGCGCCATCGGAAACACCTTCACGCGGTGCTGCTGTTTGTTAACCTTGAACGAGACTTCGCTCTTGTTCATGTCGTTCCATCAACAGTTCGGGCATGAGCGGGACGTGAGTAAAACTCGTGCCGGTGGCGTTTTCGATCGCATTCAGGATTGCCGGGGCTGCGCCGTCCATCGGTAATTCGCCGATTCCTTTTGCCCCACCTGGTCCATAGGCGTACGGATTCTCTTCGAAGTAGACGCGAATCGGAGGAATGTCGACCGGCGTCGGAATGATGTAGTTGGTCATCTGGTTGTTGACCATGCGGCCGTCTTTCCACACCACATTTTCAAACAACGTGAACCCAATCGCCTGCGCCACACCGCCTTCGATCTGTCCGGCCGCGAGCACCGGATTGAGTACACGCCCCACTTCCTGCAACGCAACAAAATCTTCAACTCGCGCCTCGTAAGTCAGCTCGTCGTACGAAACTTCCGCAACATAAACAGCCCATGCGTAAGCGCCGTACGCGTCGCCCTGGTACTTATCGTCGTCCCAATAAATGTTCGGCGGTGGTTGATAAGTGGCCGACGCCTTCAATGGACCAAACCGCGTCACGTACGTGCGACATGCGGCGCGAAAGTCTGACGCAGTGTAACTATCTGCCAGTAATCCAGCGACCAATCAATGTCTGCTTCAACGCTGTCACGGCAGACTCCACCAGTTTGCCGACAACCATCGACGTGCGCGACGCGACCGTCGGTCCACTATTTGGCACGCGTCCGGTGTCAGGCTGAACGATTTCGATCATGTCGAAATCGACGTTGAGAGCTTCCGATGCGATCTGCGAAAAGATCGTATTTGTTCCCTGGCCAATTTCGGTGCTCGCCGCGAGGATCTGGACCTGTCCATCGATCGTCGCTTCAGCGGAGACGACCGACTGCAAATAGACTTCGCCGGATCCGGTGAACCCTGCGCCGTGCATGAACGTTGCGAAACCGATGCCGCGCTTTTTGCTGAATGGACGATTGCCGTTAGCCGAGTTTGCCAGCGCGAACCGTTCGCGTTTCGCGTGGTAGTCGCTGAGCTGAAGCGCGCGATCCAACAACCCGTTCATATCGACGCGTTCGTGAATTACCTGACTCGTCGCGGTTGTTTCTCCTTCACGAATGAAGTTGCGACGGCGAAACTCTTCCGGGGTTAAACTAACTGCCCGAGCGACCTGGTCCATGTGACGCTCCTGCGCGAAGATACTCTGCGGCGCGCCGAAACCTCGGAACGCACCGTGCGGCGGGACGTTCGTCGCAACTGCACGGCTGTGAATCCTGACATTCGGGCAGAAGTATGGTCCGGCAGCGTGAATCGTGCCGCGCGAAAGCACCACGGGCGAAAGCGTGCAGTAAGCGCCGCCGTCAATCGTGAAGTCGATCTCCATCGCGAGCAACTTGCCGTCTTTCGACACGGCGGTCTTGTGACGTGTGCGCGAAGGATGTCGTTTGGTCGTCGCTGCCATGTCTTCCGCGCGGTCGTAAATGATCTTCACCGGCTTGCCAGACTTCCACGCCAGCAGCGCGGCGTGTCCCGCGATCAGCGACGGATACTCTTCCTTCCCACCAAAGCCGCCACCTGTTTCCGTTTGAATGATGCGGATCTTCTCATCCGGCAGGTCAAACAATTTTACAAGCGCTTTGTGGACGTAGTAAGGACACTGCATCGATCCCCAAACGGTCACGCCTTCCGCGGGATTCGCAATCGCGATCGCGCCGTTGTTTTCGATGTAGAGTTGTTCCTGCGCGCCCGTTTCGTACTCGCCTTCGACGATGAAGTCCGCGGTGGCCCAAGCTTCATCGACGTTCCCTTTGTCAACGAGAAACTTCTTGAAGACGTTGTCGTTGCCCCAGACGATCTCTTTCTTCTCGAGCGACTCATCGAGCGTAAACACCGCGGGCTGCTCTTCGATCTCTACACGCACATTGCGCCGCGCTTCTTCGACAAGGTATTTGTCGTGGTGCGCGATCAGCAACACAGGTTCTTCAGCATGGTTGACGAAACCGTCGGCGAGATATGGTTGATCGTTCAGAATTAGCGCGACGTAGTTCGCGCCGGGAACGTCTTTAGCGGTGACGACGGTGAACTCGTCCCAGGGAATGTTGCCGCCGAAAGTGATGTTCGTGATTCGCCCGCGGGGCCTGGGACTGCGAACCGTCGCCCCGTGCAGCATCTCGGGAAACGACAGATCGTCGATATACAACGCCTGCCCAGTAACCTTCTTGCGTCCCTCTTTTCGAGGAACAGACTTGCCGATGCGGTTATCCATGCCTTTTGTGTTTTTGGTGCCTCTTGTGGCTAGGGTTTCGCGATTACGAGTGGATTTGCTTCCAACTCGCGGCGATAGAATACACGCGGGCGTTGCACAGTTCGCTGCTGCGGATCGGCGACGTTCGCTTCGCCTTCAGTGAACGCGATCTGGATACCAAGCCCACGGCCTTGCGCCATCTTTTCTTCCTGCATGCGAGGCACACGATCAGTCGCGAAGTTAAGCCACTCGCGCGCGATTAGCACACCGTCCTTCGGTTCCGCGTCGGCGACCGGCGTTTTCAGTCCTTCTTCAACCAGCGCGTACGTCAGGTACCCGTGGCCCAACTGCGCCGCTTCGAGTGCCGCTTGAAAACTCTGCGCGGCCGTCAGAATGTACATTCCCTTTTCATACGCAAGTTGCGCGAGCCCTTTTGAATTCATTGGACCACGACGCTTTTCCTCAGCCTCGAGCGCTTGTCCTGAATTGCACGCGTCGATGATCAGCAGAAGATGACCCGCATCCAAACCCTCAACCGCCGCTTCCAGTTCGACGTCTGAAATGCTATGCGACAGCATCGTGTTCAAACCTGCTTCCGTCAATTTCGTCCGGTCGCCGGTGTAGCCAAGATCGTGCGGGATCAGATAGAAGCGCTGCGCCTGCGCAGTGCCGTGTCCGGCGTAGTAAATGATCACCGTGTCTTCCGGCTCGACGCGTTTGAGACCATCGCCGGGACCGGCCTTCAGCGTCGGTGGTCCAGGCTGGCCGGTGAGTCGCTTGATGACTGAAAGGATGTTGTCCTTCGTGGCGTTTGCGTCGAGCAGTTCGATAACTTCGACGCGCTCGAAAGCTCCGATTTGCGTCTGCTTGCGACGCATCTCGTCGCCGAAGCTGCGCGCATCCGCGACCGCGTACTTCAGATTGTACTGAGTGTTCGCGTATTCATTTACTCCGATCGCAATGATGTACGCCGTGCCTTTGCGTTTCAGCGTATCGGCGCCCGCGAAGACGAGCGGCGAATCCTTGCTCTTAACGTTGTCGCGATTGAACGCGTAGGCCACGAGCCGATTCGGTCCGGCGGTAACTGTGATCTCGTGCTCCAGCGATACCGAGGCCTGTCCGTTCAGCACGTCGCCTCGCCATACCTTCACCAACGATCCGTTGCGAAACAGGCGCAGATCGCGAGCACCGCTTCCTTTCGGATTGTCTTTGTCAGCAGGCGCGTCGGTGATGTCGATCTTCACCTTGATCGTGCGCGCCGCAATGCCGGATTCAGGTGCCGGTGGTCCAACCAGCGACAACTTCACCACCGGTTGTCGTCGATCTTTCTTCGAAACATCCTGCGCGACACGCGGGCGTTTTCCGTTAAAGATGTCAGCCAGCAGTCCCGGATAGTAAAACTCGTTGAAGAACCACTCGATCGGCGCGACGTTGAAGGTTTCCTGATTGTAGCGCCAGAGGATCTGGTTCCAGGAAACAGGCGTACCGTCAAACAAGCCCTGCGGCGTGACGACCATCCACTCACTACCATCGTCGAGCGAAATCAACGTCAACAGGTGTTCGCCGCTCTTGCTGTCCCATAGGAACGTACTGCCATCCTCGCTGGCGGACGCGAGCAATCGTCCATCGGGTGTGAAGTCGATCGACTGAATACTCGAAGTATGGCCCGTCAACGTGCGGACGTCACGACGATTCTCGACGTCCCAGATCTTGATCGTGTTGTCAGAAGCAGCGGTGGCAAGGAACTTTCCATCGCGACTGAAGGCGAGTTTAGTTACGCCGCGCCCGTGTGCTTTCAGCGCACCAATCTCACGGCCGCTCGCGACGTCCCAAAGTTGCACCTGACCGGTCGTCTCAATTTTGAAATCCTTCATCATGTCGTCCGGGTCGGGCTGCTTTGAACCTTTCGAACCTTTTTGCGGACGCTTTCCACTCATCGCGGCGCTCATCATCGCCGCGAAATCGATGTTTGCTTTCGACTCGTACCCACCGGTCGCGAGCATGCGTCCGTCGACACTAAACGCGAGCGCCTTCTGGCCCCACGTCCCGGACGAAACCATCCCGAGGGAGTTGTTCAACACGGCCCCGATGTCGGCCATGTTCGGCATCGCGGGCATCTGGCCGGGTTTGATACTGCTGGGATCGATTGGTTTCATGAAGCCGCTGATCGGCGACGACGTCAGATCGCGTACCTTGTTACCCGTCTGCGCGTCCCAAAGCGAAATTTGGCCCATGCTTCCGATCGTGGCGATGGAGCGACTGTCGCGGCTGAACTCTGCCTCGACGGGATTGTCGGCCGAGATGGATCGTAGTTCTCGACCTGTTTTTACGTCCCAAAGTTTTATCTCGTTGGACCGTACCGCAGTCATGGGTTGTTGTTTCGTATAGTCCGGAAAATAGATGACGACGAGCATCGTCGAGTCAGGACTGAAACGAACGCGTTGGACTGATGCGTTTGCGGGCGGCGCCAGCGCGTGTACCTGGTTACCACTCGGAGTCTCCAATACCGACACAGTACCGCTGTTTAGATTCATCGTCGCCAACCAGCGCCCGTCCGGACTCGTAGTGCCAAAGCTTTTTTCAGGCGGCTTGGCAGTGAGCCGAAGGCCACGTCCCGTGCGCAAGTCCCAACGGGTTCGGTCACCTGAATAAAGCTGCATTCCATCAGCACTGAACGAAACGTTGCCGGCCATGTTGGTCCGGCCGCTAAGTTTGTTGAGTTGTTTACCGGTTTCGGTTTCCCAAACTATGGTCTCGGTATCGAAGCCGCCGGTGGCGATGCGCTTTCCGTCCTCGCTGAAACTCACATAAGCATCGCCGTAGGTACTTAACCCGGTGGTTGGTGCTTTCAAACTCGACAACTCGCGCAGCGAAGCCACGTCCCAGACGCGAATGTTGTAGTTGTCAGACAGAGCAAGCAGACGGCCGTCGTTGCTAAATTTAGCGACGCCGTAATCTTTCGTTGTGCGTGTGAGCTCCTGGTCCTTCTTTGCTGAGAGATCCCAAAGTTTGAAACGGCGCTCATCATTGACACCTGCGGCAAGCAGGCGCCCATCAGCCGTGAAGGCTAATTGTAAGCTGTTGATTCGATCGTCGGGCAGTTTGATGCGACGGCTCTCGCGGCCGCTCGTGACATCGATCAACCTCACATGCACGTCGGAATCGTCGCTGAGCAAAGCTAACTGGTTGCCGTCAGGCGAAAGGGCCATCCCGCTGTCCGTGCCGTTGAATCCAATCACAGTGGGGGTCGAGTTGCTGTGCAGTGTGCGCAGTTCGCGACCTGTTGTGATGTCCCACACACGTGCTGCGTCGCTAACTGTGACAATCTGATTGTTAGAAGCGAAACCTATGAAGTAGACACCGAACGCGGCAATAACAACACCCTGTGGACCAGCCAGAGTCTGTAGTTCACGTCCGCTGAGTACGTCCCAAATCTTCACCGAGTTGTCAGCGGTAGCAGTCGCGATCAAACGGCTGTCACGACTGAACGCGATATACGGAGCCATGCCCGGTGCGTTCTGTCCGCTACTGGATATATCGCGCAGCTTGCGACCGGTGGCAGTCTCCCAGAGCTTGATCGTGTTGCTGCGGAAGGTTGCGGTGGCGAGCAGTCGTCCGTCAGGACTGAACACAAGACGCGTCGCGCCGATGAGGTTGTTGTAGCCGGTTTGCAACACGAGCTCGGGTTTCGCTTCTCTCGGTTGCTGCCCAGCTTGTGACGTGGATGTTGACGTAGCGCTTTGAATGCCAAGACCACGTTGATCGACGGGAGTCGGGCTCGGCGCGGGATTCTGGGCCCGCACCACAAATGCACTCGACACGATTGCGATAAGTAGAACGATGTTTCTCATAACCTGTCTGCCAACGCCGAATGCTCGAGCACTAGCAACCCGACAGCAATCAGCGCCAAAACGTACATTACTGGATGAATATCTCTTCGGCGTCCAACAACCAGATAAAGGCCAACGTGCGCAATGAAGCCCCAGAGTATTCCCTGGGTGATCGAAAAGGTCAGGGGGATGAGGATTATAGTCAAAAACGCCGGAAGACCTTCCTCGATTTTGACGAAGTTTATGGCAGCAACGCTTTTGAACATTGCGGCGCCGACCAGCACGAGGACGGGAGCGGTCGCGTAAGCCGGCACCATGCCCGCGAGCGGGGCCAGGAAGAAGCACGGGAGAAAACAAAGCGCCGTAAAAACGGCGGTTAGTCCGGTGCGGCCGCCGACGTTAATACCGGCGATGCTTTCGATGTACGCAGTGCCTGACGACGTGCCCGCCAGTCCGGCGCCGAAGGTCGCGACCGAATCGACAATCAATCCCTGGCGCAGATTCTTCGGATTTCCCTCTTCGTCGAGCAGGCCGGAGGCATGTGAGACACCCATAAATGTGGAGATCGAGTCGAAGAGGTCAGTGAAGAGTATGGCGATGATCGCCGGTAGCAACGAAAGCTTTAGCGCACCAAGAATGTCGAGTTTGAGAAAGACGGTGTGGAAGTCGGGATAGCTGAAGAGTTGAGGCGGCGCCGTGATGTGACCGCGCAGCAGAGCGAGCACGGTGACGACGAAGATTCCCGCGAGATACGCGAGCGAGCTGCCGCGAATGATCAGGAAGACGATGACCGCCATTCCGATGACGGCGATCAGTGTTTTTTCGTCGAGCCTGCCGAGTTTGACGAGAGTCACCGGGTCTCCGGTGATCAGTCCGGCGTTCTTGAGACCGATGAACGTGAGAAAGATCCCGATACCCGCTGCGGTGCCGATGCGGAGTTCTGAAGGGATTGCCTTTGCGATCGTTTCGCGGATCGGGGTTATCGAAATCAAGAGAAAAAGAACGCCTGCCCAGAAGACGATGCCGAGGGCTGTTTGCCACCAGACGCCTTGCGTCAGGATGATCGTGAAGGTGAAGAATGCGTTGATGCCCATGCCGGGGGCGACGCCGAACGGGAGTTTGGCGTAGAGGCCCATCAGCAGTGTCATCGTGAAACAGAGCAGGACAGTGGCGGTTAATGCGCCGCTGAATGCGATGCCCGTTCCCGGTGTCGAGAGGATCAACGGGTTTACGATCACGATGTAGGCCATCGTGAAAAAGGTGGTAATTCCGGCGATTGCTTCTGTGCGGATGTTTACGGGAGTGGGGGCAGCCGGGGTCGTCATCAGCGGGAGAGATTAACAGACTTTTATCTGTGTTTCCCGCTCACCTGAGGACATGAAAACGTTTTTTGAATTCCGTAAACACAACAACCCGGGGCCACTGGTGACTCCGGGTCGTTGCTTGTTCAGCCTGCAAGGAGTTCCCCAACTTCTGCCGGCCGATTCCCTTGTTCGATCCCCATGTGTGCTAGTGAGCAACGATAGCGACGACCGTACCACTGTCGGGACGCTTCATTGCCCGTTGCGTTGCACGCTCGGCGCGCGTTTTGGTTGCAGCGAGACTCGTCGTATCGCCCGCCATTTGCGCTTGCGCGAAGAAGTACTGCTCACCATACCGGCGAAACACAAGCTTCGTGTTCGTGGCGAGTGCGCTGTTAACACCGAAAGTCTGAACCATCGCGCTCACCCGACCGTTTTCACTTCGTATCTGCAACGTCTTTCGATCCGAAGTCGGATTCAGAATTCTGACGATGTAGTCACCTGCCGGCAGACTCTTATCTCCCACGGTAAACGTAAACGGAACGTGCGCCCGCATCGTCAGCGAAACGTTCGTTTGCGCCTGGCCATTGATCGCAAAAACCCCGCAGATAATCATGATTGCAATGGTTAAATAAAGATTCCTTTTCATGGCTAAACCTCCTGAAAGTTGTCGTCCGGCCAACTAAATTGCTTTTGGCCTTCACTAACTTACGCGCACGTTCGAAGTGGATTCCCTCACGGTCGGAAAATTATTGTTGTAGAATTTGGCTCGTTTTTTGCGGCAATTATGCGGGCCGGAAGCGTTTGACGATGGAATCGCCGGAAGGCATCACGCAGCTTTTGGTCGATTGGGGTAAGGGCGATCAGGCGGCGCTCGACCGGTTGATGCCGCTCGTTTACGCCGAGTTACGTCGTTTGGCGACAAACTACTTACGCCGCGAGCGGGTGGGCCACACGCTCCAGCCGACAGCCCTGGTGAACGAAGCTTATCTAAAGCTGGTCGGGCAGAAGAACGCGAAATGGCAGAACCGGGCGCACTTTTTTGCGATTTCGGCGCAGTTGATGCGGCGGATTCTGGTGGACCATGCGCGCCGGCACCAAGCTGAAAAGCGCGGCGGGTCGGAGCAGCAACGGCTTTCGATTACGAGCGTGGAAGAGGTGGTTGCGCAACCGGTGGTCGATCTGCTGGCGCTGAATGAAGCGCTCGATGAATTGTCGAACATGGATCCCCAGCAGGGTCGGATTGTCGAACTGAAGTTTTTCGGCGGTCTTTCCATCGACGAAACCGCCGAAGTTCTGGGCATCAGTCATGCGACCGTGGAACGAGACTGGAAATCGGCCCGCGCCTGGCTCCGTCGTCAACTGGAATAGTAGTGAGGGAGTTGCGAGTAAGTCGGAGCGGCTTCGCCGCCTGATGTGAGGCGGGGCTCCGCCCCGCCGGACTTGGACTGATAAGTAGAGCTTTCCCGGCGGGGCGAAGCCCCGCCGCACATCCGACGGCATAGCCGTATGGTGCGTTAAAAGCTCTGGTGCAGTGAGGGACTTGGAAGGTATCAGCCGCGTATATAGCTAGACGAGTGTTTTAAGGACAGATGACCCCGGAACGTTGGCAACAAGTTAAGGAGATCTTTGATTCGGCAATCAAATACCTGCCGGAGCACCGACCCGCGTTTATATCGCAAGCCTGTGGCGGCGATGACGAACTGCGTTCAGAAGTCGAATCGCTGATTACGTCACACGAAAAGGAAGGCAGCTTTATCGACGAGCCTGCCTATTACGCCGCTGCCGAACTGCTCGCCAACGAAAGATCGGAGCTCCCAACCGGAGACACGATCGGCAATTACGAAGTGCTTTCATTCATCAGTCGCGGCGGGATGGGCGAAGTCTATCTCGCCCAGGACAAGCGGTTGAACCGCAAGGTTGCGCTAAAGCTACTGCCCAGCGCATTCACGAAAGACAACGATCGCCTCCGGCGGTTCGAACAGGAAGCTCGCGCCGCGTCAGCGCTCAACCATCCCAACATCATCACGATCTACGAGATCTTTCAGGCCAACTCGACCCACGTCATCGCAACCGAGTTTGTCGAAGGTGAAACGCTGCGCCACCGGCTCGGACGCTCATCGCTAAGCCTGAACGAAGCGCTCACGATCGCCATCCAGATCGCCGATGCACTCGCCGCCGCCCACAAAGCCGGCATCATCCATCGCGACATTAAACCGGAAAACGTGATGTTGCGTCCTGATGGCTACGTGAAGATCCTCGACTTCGGACTCGCGAAATTAAGCGAGGAGACAACGGGAGTCATCGCCGCTGAAGCACCGACGATGCAAGTACGCACCGGTTCGGGATTCGTCTTAGGGACGGCAGGGTACATGTCGCCCGAACAGGCGCGCGCACTCGTCGTCGACAATCGTTCCGACATCTTCAGTCTCGGCGCGGTGATGTACGAGATGCTCGCGCGTCGCAAGCCTTTTGAAGGCGAGACGCCGAGCGACACACTCGCGGCGATCTTGAAAACCGAACCGACGCCGCTTCAGCACATCGTGCCGCAACTTCCCGCGGAACTGATTCGCATCATCAACAAGTCGCTGCGCAAGGATCGTGAAGAGCGTTATCAGGTCGTCAAAGATCTGTGGCTCGATCTAAAAGCCCTTAAGCAGGAACTGGAGTTTCAAGCGAAGCTCGATCGTTCGGTCCCATCTGAAAACGGCGATGGTTTCACCGGCGTCATGGATCGCGCACACGCGACCACGACCGAAGCACCACTCAATCCTACGGAAACTCGCAGCGCCATCAACACGATCACCGAATCGCTTAGCATCGAGTTCAAGCGACACAAAATCGGTGTTGCCGTTGTGCTCGCAATTGTGTTGGCAGTGCTCGGTGTTGGTGCTTTCGGAATTTACAAGCTCGCGAATCGTACTCCCGAAGTCAGTGCATTTCAGAACATTCATCTCGCACGGCTCACAAATTCCGGCGACGTGATCGACGTGACGATTTCTCCCGACGGCCAGTTCATCGTTTACGTACGCAGCGACAGAAACAATCAAAGTCTGTGGATCAGGCAAGTTAGCACTGCCAACGACAAGGAGATTGTGCCGCCCAGTGCCGTTGGGTTTTTCGGCATAACTTTTTCTCCTAACGGCAACGATCTCTACTACGCGGTAAAGGCGAACCTTGATGCCGGCACACTCTTCCGCATCCCGACGTTGGGTGGCTTGCCTGTAAAAGTGCTCGAGAAGATCGATGCTCCCGTCAGCTTTGCGCCGGACGGCAAGCGCTTCGTACTCGTGCGCGGGAATTATCCGAACCCTGGCGAAAGCGCACTCGTGATCGCAAATGTCGACGGCAGCAACGAACGCACACTCGCCGTTCGCCAACGTCCCGATCGCTTTTCACCGATCTTTTTTACCGGTCCTTCGTGGTCACCTGACGGCAAGCTGATCGCTGCCACCGTAATGACGTCACCCAGAGTGAATAATGTAGTTTTGTTTTCTGTCGAAGACGGCAAGGAACAAGTGCTGACGCATGAGCCATGGGCGTTTGCGAGCCGCGTTCAATGGCTGCCTGACATGAGTGGTCTACTAGTTGTCGCCGGTGACGGAGTTAACAACTCGCAACACTGGATACTCAGTTATCCAGCTGGTGAAAAACGCCGGGTTACGAACGACCTGAGCGCGTATCGAGTCATAAGCTTGACCACTGGTGGCCAGAAACTTGCCACGATTCAGACCAACGGATTGATAAATGTGTGGGTCGCGCCCGAAGGCGACGCAGCCGAAGCGGTGAGGCTGCCAACGGGAAATGTGGGCTTCTATGCAGCCGCGGGAAATAATCTAAGCTGGACCATCGACAATCGCGTCCTCTACATGTCGAATGAGGGTGGCGTTCCCGATATCTGGATCGCCGATCCGGGCGGAGGTAACCGCAAGCAATTGACGACCAAAGGGGGCGGCAGCCCGGCTGCCACAGCAGACGGCAAGTACATAGTTTTTGTTTCCGCCCGCGATGGTCTGCTCGCTGTCTGGCGAATGAATGTCGACGGGAGCAACCCCATTCGCTTGAGTAAAGGTCCACTCGACGTGTTTCCTTCGCTGACGCCCGACGGCAAATCGGTAATCTACATCGACAACGGTGGCGCTAAGCCGACGATGTGGAAGATCTCGATCGACGGCGGCACGCCGGTGCAACTTTCAGATCACATAGCGAGTTCTGCTGTAGTTTCACCGGACGGTAAACTGTTGGCTTACTCGTATCCTGAATCGCCGGATCCATTTGCGCCGCCCAATCGTGTCGCAGTGGTGAACTTTCCCGATATGACGCCGGTTGCGACCTTTAATTTTGGTCCCAGCAGCACGGTGCCGACGCTGATCCAATGGAGCCCCGACGGAAAGTCGATCCTTTACTCCGTCAACCGAAACAGCGTTTCGAACGTGTGGAGTCAACCGGTCGCCGGTGGTGAGCCAAAACAGACGACGTCTTTCAAAGAAAGTCTGATGACAGGATTTGCGTGGTCCAAGGACGGCAAAATGTTTGCAGCAACGCGCGGAACGTTGATGCGTGATGCGGTACTGATCAGTGATATGAAATAGTTTCGGAGTCAACCATGGATTTTCGTGTACTGCTGACGACTTTCGGCATTATCTTTCTTGCCGAGATGGGTGATAAAACTCAACTGGCGGCGATGACGATGTCGGCGCAGTCGAAAAGACCGTGGGCCGTCTTCATCGGCGCGAGTCTGGCGCTCGTGGCGGTGTCGGCGGTTGGCGTGTTGGTCGGCAGTGTTATTGGTGAATATGTTCCGCTCGTCTGGGTTAAGCGAGTTGCTGCTGTTGCGTTTATTGTGATCGGTCTGCTGATGCTGGCCGGAAAGTTTTAATGCCCCAAACTCCCCACACCGAACGTCACTTCACGTCGAGTGAGGTTGTTCGCGATACCGTAATCGGAATGGCTGATGGTCTGACGGTGCCTTTCGCACTCGCGGCAGGTTTGAGCGGGGCTATCGATCAGACCGCCATCATCGTTACCGCGGGCCTGGCTGAGATCGCCGCCGGATTGATCGCGATGGGCCTCGGCGGTTACATGGCCGCGAAGAGCGACGCCGAACACTACGCCAAGGAACGCGAACGCGAGAAACGCGAAGTCGCCGAGATCCCGCACGAAGAGATGCGCGAAGTCGCCGAAGTTTTTGAAGCCTACGGCCTCACTCCGGAGCAAACATGGCCAATCGTCGAGGCGCTACGAAAACAGCCGCGCAACTGGGTCGATTTCATGATGCGTTTTGAACTCGGTCTCGAAAAACCCGATCCCAAACGTGCTTTGACCAGCGCCCTGACCATCGCAGGCGCGTACGTCGTCGGTGCTGATCCAGCCCTCCGGCCGCGCCAACAACGCGAAGTGCGAGCGCCGCGGGTGCGCAGCGAGACGAACTTGCCACGTAGGCACCTGCCGGCGGCGTTGCGGAAGATGTACACGCGGGCTCGTCGGGCAACGCGCGAAGTCGACCCCGCCCACCCTGTGACGATTGTCGAGCCGATCGGGCCGGTCGTGCGCCCGGCGCGCTCGCCGGCGCCGCGCGCGCGGCGGGGTGAGCGCATCGAGCGCGTCGCCACGGTCGGCGCGTGCGCGCACAGGCGTCCGAAGAGCGCGCAGAAGACCGCGCGCAGGTCTCCGCGTCGGCGAGCGCGCGGTGCGTCGTGTGGACCTCGATGCCGAGCGCATCGGCGAGGCGCCGAGGCCGGCGCTGGCGCACGAGCGGGGCGAAGGGCGCGCGAGCGCGAACGTGCACAGCGTCGGCGGGTCAGGCCAGTCGAGGCCCGCGATCGAAGGCCTGGCGCAGGACGCGGCGGTCGAACGCCGCGTCGTGGGCGACGAGCACGCGCGCGGGCGGCGCGCCGATCAGCTCGGCGAGGTCGGGCAGCACGGCGTCGGCGGCGGGTGCCTCGTCGACCATCCCCTGCGTCATGCTCGTGAAGCGCTGGATCGCGCGCGACAGCGGCGCGACGCCGCCGACGAGCGTCTCCGAGCGGTCGTGCAGCTCGCCGCCGACACGAGCACGCGCCGGCCTCGGTCAGCTCGCAGGCCTCGCCGGCCTGCCGTTGGTCTCGGGGTCGACGACGAGGAACTCGGTCGTCGCCGCGGGTGCAGGCGAGGTCCATCCGGATGAAGCGTGGCGCGCGCACCTGACGGCATGCAGCTTCGATTGCAGCGCGCTCGCATATTCGCCGACCGCACGCGGGGGTAGCCTGTCGCCCATGGACGAACACGCCGACGGTGGACCGAGATGACGACTACGCGACGCCCGACACAACACGCCTGCTGGCGGAGCTCGACGCGCGTGTCCGGGCAGCGTGGAGCACCTATCGCGACGAGCTGTCGACGCTCGAGGGCCGCGCGTACGACGACGCCGAGGCGGCCGCCTGGGACCAGCTGCAGGCGACCTGCGCGAGCTCGAGGTCGAGGTGCAGAGCTCGCGCCGCCCAGCGGCGGCTGACTGAAACAGATCTCTCCAGCGCACCGAAACCGGCTCGGATAGGTTTCTACGTTGGTGACAACGCTGGACGCGATGCGCAGGATGCCATGGACCGTCCCCGGGGTCGCCGTCGCGCTGGTGATCGCGGTGAGCGGCTGCGGCGGCGACGACTTCGCCAACGACGACCGCGGCCGGTGCCGATCACGCTGAGCGCGTCGATCATGTCAACGAACGTCGCCGTCTCGCCGTCGCGCTGGGCTCCGGGACGATCGAGCTCATCGTGAGCAACCTCACATCGACGTCACAGCAGCTCACGCTCACGAGCCAGTCGCCGCAGGATGCGGCGAGCCGCTGCGCCAGCGCACCGGTCCGATCAACCCGGGCGATACGGCCTCGCTGACCCCGACCTCGCGCAGGGCACGTATCGCGTCACCGCGCGCTCGGGCGCGATCGCGCCCGCGACGATCCGCGTCGGACCCGCCGGGCGGGGCGCGCAGGATCAGCTCTTGCAGCCGTAGCGCAACGGCGGTGAGGTTGCGACAATGCGCGCGATGCGCCGCTCACGCACTGTCCTGCCCGTGCTCGCGGCGCTCGCTCTCGCGCTCGCGCTGGCGCTGCTGACGACCGGCGGATCAAGCGCCGCGCCCTCGAAGACGAGGCGCTGTTCAAGAAGACGCTGCTCGCCGACGAGAAGACGACGCCGGCGATCAAGGCCCTGCTCGGCGAGGGCGGCGGCATCATCGCGCCGACATCACGTTCGCCGACCTGACCGGCGACGGGCGCTCCGACGCCGTGGTGCTCGTCGACACCGGCGGCGTCGCTGGCGCGGTCGCGCTCTACGTCTTCTCGACGCACGGCGAGGCCGAGGAGAGCGACCTGCGCGCCGTCTTCCGTTCCCGCGCCTGTACCGCGCGAGCACCGAGATCGACGGGCGACGCTGATCGTCCGCACGCCGCGCTTCGTCGAGGGCGACGACTTGCTGCCCCGCGAAGGTCGTGCAGCGCGTGTACGCGTGGAGCGCGGGCAACGAGACCTGCGGATGCGCAGCTCTCGAAGAGGTGGACGGTCCGGAGTAGGCC
>CAWKHZ010000011.1:0-264312 GCA_963849585.1 uncultured Acidobacteriota bacterium
GGGGGCTCATTCCCCTCTCGCCGTACATTTTCCTGCCCAAGACCTCGGATGCGCTGCTTCTTTCAGTGGTGCTCACGCTCATCGCCCTGCTGGTTTTTGGCTTCGTAAAAGGCCGATTTACCGGCACCAAACCCCTCAAAAGCGCTCTTCAAACGGCTTTCATCGGCAGTGTCGCCGCAGGCGCCGCCTTTGCCATTGCCCGGATGATCGGCGGCTAATATAATTTCCGCAGTTTCATTTTACCGGCAATCAAATCACTGCCTGGCAATACCAAGGAGGACACGGAATGGCCACCCAAATACAGCGCTCAGCTACGCTCGATCGAATTGCAGAGCTTCTCGGAGCCGACGCTTCGAAGCTTCTCGATTACTCGTCGCAGACAATTTCGAAGGACCTGATCCAATTACCGGGACCGGACTTCATCGATCGCGTATGGGCCATCTCGGATCGTCCCACCCGGGTCTTGCGTTCGCTTCAGTCACTTTTCGACAACGGTCGTCTGGCCGGCACCGGTTATGTTTCGATCCTTCCGGTGGACCAGGGCATCGAGCACTCGGCCGGCGCATCGTTCGCGCCAAACCCGCAGTACTTCGATCCTGAGAACATCGTCAAGCTCGCGATCGAAGGCGGTTGCAACGCTGTTGCATCGACGTTTGGTGTGCTGGGAACTGTCGGCAGGAAGTACGCACACAAGATCCCGTTCATCGTAAAGATCAATCATAACGAGCTGCTGACGCTGCCAAACAAGTTCGATCAGGTGATGTTTGGCACCGTGAAGGAAGCACACAATCTTGGGGCGGTTGCGGTCGGTGCCACCATATACTTTGGTTCTGACGAGTCAACGCGGCAGATCACGGAAATCAGCGAAGCGTTTGCCCAGGCGCACGAGCTCGGCATGGGTTGCATCCTCTGGTGCTACCTGCGCAACTCGAAGTTCAAAACCTCGGATGGCGACATGCACGCGTCAGCCGATCTGACTGCCCAGGCGAACCATCTCGGTGTCACGATCCAGGCCGACATCATTAAACAGAAACTTCCAGAGCGGAACGCCGGTTACAAATCCGTCGAGACTGCGTTGGGTGGTTCTTACGGCAAGACGCACAAGCTCGTTTACGAGAAACTCACCACCGAGAACCCGATCGATCTGGTACGGTACCAGGTGGCGAATTGCTACATGGGCCGTTGCGGTCTGATCAATTCGGGCGGTGAATCGAAGGGCGCGAGCGACATGGCCGAGGCGGTGCGCACGGCAGTTATCAACAAGCGCGGCGGCGGTATGGGTCTTATCTCCGGCCGTAAAGCGTTCCAGCGTCCGATGAATGAAGGCGTTCAACTGCTGAATGCCATCCAGGACGTTTATCTTTCCGACGAAATTACCGTCGCCTAAATCCGTGATCCGTGTACCCCTCGTATTTCCGGGTACACGGATACTCCTCTTTTGCGATCTGAACAGCCACAAGATTACGACGTCGAGCTTCTGAAGGCCGTAGCCCGAGGGGACGAGGCCGGCGAGGCCGCCCTGGGGCAGCTCTACGATCGCTACCGCCTAATCCTGTTCGGGGTGCTCATACGTATATTAAATAACCGCGAGGAAGCGGAGGACGTGCTCCAGGAGGTGTTTTTGCAGGTTTGGCGGCGCGCGGCTGACTTCGACGCAAATCGCGGGAAACCGTTCACGTGGCTGGTTACGCTGGCCCGGAGCCGCGGCATCGATCGGCTGCGCGCACTCGCATCTCGCGAGCGAGTGGTGACCACAGCAGGCGCCGGCGAAGCGGCTGAAGAGGTCTCCGACGCTGCCGTGGACGCGATCCGGTCGGAACAGCGCGGCGTCGTAAACAGCGCCCTCTCCCAACTCCCCGAAGAGCAAAAGCGCCCTTTGATGCTTGCGTATTTCGAAGGTCTCACGCAGTCGGAGATCGCTACGCAACTGGGCGCGCCGCTTGGGACCGTGAAAACGCGCATGCGGAGTGGCATGATGAAACTGCGCGAATTGCTCTCGATGAAGGGACAGTATTTTGATTAGCTGATCTAACGATGGTGCACGACGACTACAAAGAGATGCTACCGGCGTACGCGCTTTCGTCGCTCGACGCGGAGGATGCGCGTGCGTTGAATCAGCATCTTGCGGAGTGTGACGAGTGTCGCAGAGAGCTTGCGGATTGGGAAAACACTGCGGCGGAACTAGCGCTCGGCGCGAATCCCGCGGAACCTTCGTCTCACGTGCGAGCTCGGATCATGAACGCTGTTCGCAAAGAGAAGCAGTCGCAAGTCGAGTCACGTGTTGTGACGTTCCCACAGAACCGCAAAGACACGTGGGCCTCGTTACGTCCGATCGGCGCGATTGCCGCGGGGGTTCTGTTCCTCGTTTTGATCTCGTGGATCATTGTGCTGGTACAGCAGAACCAAAGGTTGCGCAGAGAAAACGACACTCTGGCATACCAGAACCGATGGATGGATAAAGAACTCACTCGCTCCGCTGAATTTGTCAGAATGTTAGATGAACCCGGAGCGAAATACACGATGTTGCACGGCAGCGACCTGGCGATGGCCGGAACTGGACACCTCATTTACGACCGAACGGGCCAGGCGATGTTGATGGTCGATGGTCTGCCGCCGCTTCCCGAGGGCAAGGAGTATCAGTTCTGGTCTATCGTCGGCAGAAATCCACCGATTCCAGGCGGCACGTTTGTTCCTGACGACGTCGGGCGCGGGCAATTAACCGATCGAGTTCCTGAGCAAGCGCTTGAAGGGGCGGTGTTTGCCGTGACGCTCGAACCAGCTGGCGGTGTCACTGCGCCTACCGGCGCAATCTATCTTCGCAGCGGTCAGTAAGTCATCCTCGCCTTCGTCACGAGTCTGAAAAAAGACATCGTCGAGAAATAATGACGACACACAGGTGTTGCGATCTGTGTCTGTTTTGTTCTTGAACTTAGTGCTTTGTACTTTGTAAGAACAGACAACAAAGCTCAAAGTACAAAGGACGAAGAACCAAAGAGACATGGATCGCACAACTTGAGTAAAGCTGTTACACTTTTATCCACAGCTTTCGAGGTAAGTAGAGTAAACGGAAATGAATACGGGAGAGCGGAAGAAAGAGCCCCAGCTCGATAACGAGGTCTCAGACTCCACCGGTCAGTACGACTTGCGGTTCGTGTTGTGGCGACAGTTTTGCGCGCAGCAAGGGCTTTCGGTCGACACCCTGCCCAGCCAGTTGGACGGCGATCAAAAAGATCTGTGGGAAGCCATGAAGGCCAAACGCCTCCGGTGATTGTTCATTTGTCGTTTGACATTTTTCATTTCTCATTTCAGAGAGAACAAGCTGAACAATTTGTGGCAAGTACCGAGCACTGGGATTGCAATGACAAGTGAAAAATGTGAAATGGCAAATGGAAAATAGTTAAAACGGACCACCGCCGCGCCAGTAGTTTCCAATCAAAAATGGATTCGTCAATCGTTCCTCTCCAATGGTCGTAGTGGGTCCGTGTCCGGAAAAGACCTGGACGTCGTCGCCAATCGTCAAGAGCTTGTTTTTGATTGAGTCGAGCAACTGTTCGGTCGAACCACCAGGCAAATCAGTTCTGCCGATCGATCCGGCAAACAACACGTCGCCAACAAACACCTTTCGCTCTTTTGGTTCAAACAGAACAACGTGACCGGGCGTGTGTCCGGGGCAATGAATCACCTCAAACGTTAGCTCGCCGACGAAATACTTCTGCCCATCAGTCCAATACTCATCAACCGGAGGCGGCGCTTCGAACTCCATTCCCAGCTTGCCCCATTGCGCGCGCGGAATCCCAATCCACGCCGGCTGCTCCGGCAGTCCGACATACATGAACTCATCACCTTTATGCAGGATGATCTTCGCTTCCGGCTGTAGCTTTTTTAGCGCGGCAACGCCGCCGACGTGATCGAGGTGCGCGTGAGTGAGCGTGATTGCTTGTAGCGTCAACCCGTGCCGTTCGAGAACTTCAACAATGCGTTCCGCCTCGTCACCCGGATCGATACAGATCGCGCGTTTTGTCGTTTCGCAACCGAGGATACGAGTGTGTTGCTGAAACGCTGTGACGGTGATCTGTTCGAGAATCATGCTTTGGTACTTTGTACTTAGTGCTTTGTACTTTGTATTTTTGTTTTTCTGCTCGTAGCATAATACTTACATTGACGAGGACAAAGAGCAAAGAACAAAGAACTAAGCACTAAGTACTAAAATGCCTCTTACCGCGACATCAGCACCCCTGGCGACAAAGCTCGATGCGATGACCATCGAAGCAGCGCCTGAACTGATCGAAGAACTCGACGGCGGCGCGCTGAAGTGCTACGCGTGCGGCCATCGCTGCTTGATCAAACTCGGCAAGCGCGGCATCTGCAAAGTTCGATTCAACGAAAACGGACAACTCCGCGTCCCGGCAAACTACGTCGCCGCACTCGCCTGCGATCCGACCGAGAAGAAACCGTTTTTCCACGTCCTGCCCGGCTCTGACACGCTGACGTTTGGCATGTTGGGCTGCGATTTGCACTGCGCCTATTGTCAGAACTGGCTGACCTCGCAGGCACTGCGCGACGATTCCGCGGGCACGAACCCGACTCCAATTTCACCCGATCGACTGGTGACGATGGCGAAAGCGTACGGCGCGGCGATGGTCGGCAGCAGCTACAACGAACCGCTGATCACAGCGGAGTGGGCAGTGGCAGTTTTCGAGAAAGCGCGGCCAGAAGGTTTCCGCACCGCTTTCATCTCAAACGGAAACGCGACGCCGCAAGTGCTCGATTACCTGCGTCCGTGGACCGACTGTTACAAGATCGATTTGAAGTCGATGAACGATAAGAACTATCGACAGCTCGGCGGTGTGGTCGACAACATTCTCGAGACTGTGAAGATGGTCCATGAACGCGGTTTCTGGGAAGAGATCGTGACCCTCGTGATCCCCGGCTTCAACGACTCGACTGACGAGTTACGTCGCGCGGCAGACTTCATCGCTTCCGTATCTCCCGATATTCCCTGGCACGTCACGGCATTTCACCAGGATTATCGAATGACGGAGAACGCGAACACGACCGCGGAACAACTGATTCGCGCGTGTGAAATCGGACGAGACGCGGGACTGAATTACATCTACGCGGGTAATCTGCCGGGAAGAGTGGGACGTTGGGAGAACACTTACTGCCCGTCGTGCGACGAGTTGCTGGTCGAGCGTTACGGTTACATGATCCGGCAGGTGAACGTCACGATGGAAGGTCGCTGCCCGAAGTGCTCAACGACCATCCCCGGCATTTGGAATTAGCGATTATTTACGGCTGCTTTTGTATTCCTGTGGCTTGTGATGCTACCACCTGCCAGCGACCACCGCGTTTTGCAAAAACATCAAGAAAGCGGTATTCACCGCTGATATCGATCGTTTTCTGCGTTTTTGGATGCTTCAATTTCCCATTCTTAACCACGCTTCGTCCGGTGATGAATGCTGTATCGGCGTCGAGCACCGTCACTTTTGATTCAAGTGTTTCCCACGAGTCCGCAGTAATCGCACCAGATTCGACCAGTTGCACTTCGTCGTTCTTCGTTCCAGTAGTCCCGTCGGGATAAGTGAGCACCGCGTCATCCGCGAGAATGCGCCTGATAGCGTTGCCGTCTTTCGCGTTTCCTGCCGCTGCCCAATCCTGTTCCAGTTTTTTCAGTTCAGCTTCGATTGACGCCGCATTCACCGTTTCCGCCGGTGGCGTCGGGTTTCTGTTAGTTGTCAGGGACGAATTCGTGCCACCGCCTTGACTGCATGCGACCGACGCGAACCCTATAACGGCGACTGTCAATGCCAGCGCAATTGATAAAGCGTTTCTGTTCATCGGGTCATAACTCCTTCTTTGAAGACTGGTCCAAATACATCCCCTGCTTCTACGCCAAACCGGCATTTGAGTCAACAGTGTTATTCACAGGCGGCTGGCATTGACATCGCCATTTCTTCGGATTATTGTTCGCGACATGTGAGCCAGTTGGGCTGTTTGGGAATGCTTTGATCGGCTCCGTACCCTGCCAGTTTTTAGTCCTAAACCAGCATTCCTTGAAAGGAGTAACGATGACTCACCTTTCGAGATCCTCAAATTATTGGATAGTAGCTCGAGTTGTGCTTGCCGGACTGTGTCTGTTTGTTGCAGTCACGTCAGTGACCGCGCAGACGACACGAAAGACGCAGGCCGGCGGTGCGGCCACCGGCGGCCCCGATGACCCGCTGTTTCTCGACTACCGCGGGATTCAGATCGGTTGGCTTGCCGACGAAGTGCGTAAGAAACTGGGTGCGCCCGCCGATAAGGGCGATGAACAGGATCTGTACGTCTTCAATGAAAAGGAAATGTGCTCCGTCATTTACGACAAGGCGACGCGCAAAGTGACTGCGATCTCCATCGATTTCATCAATGGCGCTAGCAACCCAATCACGCCACAACAGGTGTTTGGCAGCGATATTGAAACGAAATCTGACGGATCGAAGTACAAACTGGTGCGTTATCCGAAAGCCGGCTACTGGGTGGCTTACAGCCGCACTGCGGGCGACACGCCGATGATTACGATAACGATGACGCAGATTCCAACTCGGCCGTAAGTGGCAGTTTTGAAGGGACGCGGAGAGGGGCGACACGAGGACGCGGCGACGCATTGAAATGCCGATCGATAGTGGTTCGAACCGAATTCCCGGTCCCCGAGTCCCCGCGTCGCCCCTTCCCCAAGTCCCCGCGTCACCCAGTCCCCGTGTCTCCTCGGACGCGATCAAAGAGCGCGCACGCGCCGAGGGGTTCACGAAGGTCGGAATTGTGAGCGCCGCCTCGCTCGACGAAGAAGGGCGGCGCTTGACAGAGTGGCTGGCCCGCGGCTATCACGGCACCATGTCGTGGATGGCGCGCGACGTTGAGAAGCGCATCAACCCGGGCGAGATCTTTCCCGAAGCGCGATCGATCGTAGTCGTCGCACTCAACTACTACACACCTCACCAACACGAACAAGATCCAACGACTGGAAAGGTCTCGCGCTATGCGTGGGGCGACGATTACCATGATGTAGTCGCGGAGAGACTCCGCGCTTTGCTTGCCTGGATCAAGGAGCAGGATCCGCAGGCGGAAGGAAAAGTTTGTGTTGATATTCAGCCGGTGATGGACAAGGCGTGGGCCGTACGCGCAGGGCTCGGATGGATTGGCAAGCATACAAACGTGATCACGCCGGAATACGGATCTTGGGTCTTCATTGGCGAGCTCTTGTTGAGCCTGGAACTCGATTACGACGTCGAGCGCGTTGAAGATCACTGCGGCACGTGTACGCTGTGTATCGACGCGTGTCCCACGGACGCGATTACCGAACCTTATGTCGTCGATTCAAACAAGTGCATTTCGTATGCGACTATAGAACTGCGCACGCCTGAATTGCCGCCGCAGATTGAACATAACCTTTCGGGTTGGGTGTATGGTTGCGACATCTGTCAGGATGTTTGTCCGTGGAATCGTTTTGAACAAGTGACGGACGAAGCGCGTTTCGCTCCGCGCGAGGGGAACGTAAACGCCGAGCTTCGTGATATCGTCGAACTGGGCCACGACGCTTACGTCGAACGTTTTCGTGGCAGCGCAATGAAACGCGCGAAGCTTTCCGGATTACAGCGCAACGCACGTGCTCTAATTTCGAATCTATGAAACTCCTTCTACTAATCCTGCTTACATTCGTGTCATTTACTGCAGTTCAAGCCCAAACACCCGCCGACCTTCGTCGCATGGCGGACGAGTATTACCGCTGGCGCGATAAGAATTTTCCAGTCGTTTCGAGCGACGCCGGTCTGCACACCTGGGACGACAAGCTGACGGATTACTCCTTGTCGGCTGTTTTAGCGAGACGTTTGTACGTGACGGATCTGCTGAACAAAGTGCGAGCGATGCCGGCGGCGAGCTGGTCCAAAGACGATCGGATCGACTGGTTGCTGTTTCGTTCACAGCTCGAAGGAGTCGCCTTTTTCAATCGCGTGATCGATCCGGAAGCAACTGACCCGCAGCTTTACGTCAACGAGTGTAGTAGCGGGATCTTTTCCCTCTTGAAAAAGGAGTACGACACACCGCGCGTGCGTGCGCTCGCCGCCACGGCGCGTTTGAAGCAAATGCCTTTCGTAATCGATAAGGCGAAGTCGAACCTCACGCGTCCGGTGCAGCTTTACGCCCGGCTGGCGATCGACTCCGCGCGTTATATCGACGGTCTTTTCAACGATAGTTTGATGACGCTCGCAAAGGATCTTTCGGCGGCGGAAAAGACTGCGCTGGTCGCGGCGCGTGATGCGGCGTTGAAGTCGGTTCATGGTTTTGCTGACTGGCTGGAGCAACGTCTGCCGGGCATGGTGCCGTTCAAGCCGATGGGCGCGGAGAACTACAACTACCTGCTCAAGAATATTTACTTGTTGCCGCTCGACGCCTGGCAGGTCGACATGTTGGGCCAGACTGAACTCGCACGATATCGCGCGTTGGAGTCGCTGCTTTCCGATCCGTCGCTTGCCGATCCGAATCCTGCACGCAGCAAGAGTATTCCGACAGACCAGCAGGACTTTCTCAAGAAGTACGAAAGCCGTCAGGCTGAGATGATCGAGTTTCTGAAGAGCAAGCGGCTGGTGACGATTCCGTCGTTTGTTGGTCCATTCGAGATTCGCCAGTTGCCGGAAGCGTTCAAGCCGACGAGTCCGGGCGGGTTTATGAATGCGCCTGGCGTTTACGACAAAGACAACAGCGGTTTTTATTTCATTCCGACCTACAACCCCGCGAGCAAGAATTTTTACATCCGTGCTGCGATCGAGGACCCGCGTCCGATCCTGGGCCATGAAGGTATCCCCGGTCACTTCCTGCAACTATCAATCGCGAACCATGTGTCGAACGAAATCCGGCGGCAACACTTCGATGGAATTCTTATCGAGGGTTGGGCGCTTTACACCGAAGAGATGTTGATGCGCACGGGGTTTTATCCGGACAACTCGGCGGCGCAGGGACAGATCCTGCGCCTCTCGCGTTATCGCGCGGCCCGCATCGGCGTTGACGTGAACCTGCACACCGGCAAGTGGAGCTTCGATCAGGCTGTCAACTACTTCATGGAAGCAGGGGGACTCGATCGGGAGGCCGCTGTCGGTGAAGCTGCCGGTGCAGCGTCGTATCCATCGCAGAAGATCACGTACATCACCGGCAAGTGGCAGATCATGCGACTGCTTGGAAAGTATCGCGACAAACGCGGCGCGAGTTTTCAACTCGGGCAGTTCCATGATGATTTGTTGAAGAACGGGAGCCTTCCGCTTTCGATCGTCGAGTGGATCCTGCTTGACGATTCATCCAGTCTGGACCAGGCGTTGAAGTAAAAAGATGATGCGACCACCGAGTAATCCTTCGTTTGCGGACGAGGTAAGGCAAAGTTTTGCGAAGCAGGCAATCATGGATCTGATCGGCGGCGAGTTAACTCGCGTCGAGCCGGGAGTCGTTGAGATTACGCTGTCTTACCGCGCCGACCTCACTCAGCAGGATGGCTTTGTTCACGCGGGGATTATCGCTACGATTGCCGATTCAGCGTGCGGTTACGCGGCGTACAGTTTGATGCCGCCGGAATCAGAAGTCCTCGCGGTAGAGTTCAAAGTGAATCTGCTGCGGCCTGCGAAAGGCGAGCTGTTTGTAGCGCGCGCCGAGGTTATCAAACCTGGAAGAACGCTGACTGTTGTTCGTGCCGATGTGTTTGCGACAAGCGGCGAGGAACAACAGCTGGTCGCCACGATGCAGGGCACGATGATGCGTCTGCCACGGCGCAGCGACGTCTCTGCGTGACTCAGCGGAGGAGATCGTCTCCCGCAAAGGCGCCAAGGCGCAAAGAAGCCGTTTTAAAACGCGGTAGCGCTTTGCGCCTTTGCGTCTTTGCGGGGGACATAAGTCAGAAAACGGGACTCTTCGTGCAAAGCTAGTTGAACTTACGACATCACGCATGTGTCTCATTCATACAATCGGCGGCGCCTTCAAACGAAAGCCGGATGAACTGTCCACAAAGCTCAGTCGCAAAGCTGCCGACCTCATCAAACGCGCCTTCGATGACGTCGATTCGCAGCGGCTCATTGATCACCACGTTCACATAGCGGGTACTGGCACAGGCGGTACGAACGCGTTCGTAAACGCGAAGATGCACTCGTGGGGGCATCCGTTTCATCGTCTGAAATTCAAGGTTTACATGAGCTCGGCGGGAATCGCTGACGAGCGACATAGTGACGCGGAGTTTGTCGAGCGACTCGCGAATCTCGTCAGCAACATCGCCGACCACGGCAAGCACCGGATCCTCGCTTTCGATAAACACTACCGCCGCGATGGCACAGTCGATCTTGAGAAGACGGAGTTTTACGTGCCCAACGAGTATGTATTCGAACTGGCCGATCGCTATCCGCAGATGTTTGTGCCGAATATTTCCGTAAATCCGTACCGGCCCGACGCGATTCCGGAGTTGGAGAAGTGGGCCGCGCGAGGCGCGCGTGTGGTGAAGTGGTTACCAAACGCGATGGGCATCAATCCGTCCGATCCGCAGTGCGATCCGTTTTATCAGAAGATGAAAGAACTCAAGCTTGTGTTGTTAAGTCACGGCGGAGAGGAGAAGGCGGTAGAGGCGGACGAGGATCAAAAACTCGGCAATCCGTTGTTGTTGCGGCGCCCGTTGGACCATGGAGTTAAAGTGATCGTCGCGCATTGCGCCGGGTTGGGAACGAATGAAGATCTTGACGATAAATCGCGTAAGCAGGTCGACAATTTTGATCTGTTCATGCGGTTGATCGATGACAAGCGTTACGAAGGTTTGGTGTTCGGCGAGACGTCGGCGATGACGCAATTCAATCGCGCCGGGAAGCCGCTGAGTACGATCCTAGAGCGCGAAGACCTTCACGATCGGATCGTAAACGGCAGCGACTACCCGCTGCCGGCAGTCAACATGCTGATTCGCATGCGCCCACTCGTGCGACGTGGCTACATCAAGGCGGACGAAGGCGAGTCGCTTAAAGAGATCTATCAGTACAACCCGCTTCTATTCGATTTCACTCTCAAACGCACACTCAAACATCCCGAAACACGCCGCTCCCTCCCGGCGTCGGTGTTCACACGAGACCCTGCCGGTTAAGGTGTTTTTTCAATCCGTGTTACCATTTTCACGCATGTCAGTTTTGCGTGACTCATTTGGCCGGGCCATCCGGGATCTCCGCGTTTCGCTCACGGATCGCTGTAATTTCCGCTGTTTTTACTGCCTGCCACATGGCGAACCGCCTATCGCGCCGAAAGAGAAGATGCTCTCGTACGAAGAGATCGACTACATTTGCGACATCTTCGTTTCGCTCGGTATCGAAAAGATCCGGCTGACCGGCGGCGAGCCGATGATGCGTCGCGACATCGAAACGATCATTCAAAAACTCGTCAAGCTCAAGCCCAACGGTTTACAAGATCTCGCACTCACGACCAACGGTTATTTCCTGCCGGACCGCGCGCGCGGTTTGAAAGATGCCGGACTCGATCGCGTCACGATCAGTCTCGACAGTTTGAAACGAAACGTGTTCAAAGAGATGACGGGCGTCGACGTGTTGGAAAAGGTGCTGGCGGGAATCGCTGCTGCGAAAGACGCGGGCCTCGAGCCGATCAAAATCAACGCTGTGATCGTCCGCGGTCATAACGAAGACGAGGTCGCCGATTTCGCTTTGTTCGCGCGCGATCACGACGTGAAGATGCGCTTCATCGAGTTTATGCCGTTGGATTCAGGACACGAATGGGATAGCAAAGACGTCGTTCCCGGTAGAGAAATCTACGAGCGGATCAACGACCGATTCCAGCTGGTGAAACTCGATGTGAAACGAGGATCGGAAACATCGGCCCGTTATCGTTTTGCCGACGGCGCACCCGGCGAGATCGGAATCATCGCTCCAGTGACGGAGCCGTTCTGCGGTGCGTGTTCGCGAATTAGATTGACGGCTGACGGTCAGATTCGCACGTGTCTCTTCTCGACGGTAGAACATTCATTACGCGACGTCGTTCGCAGCGGCGCAACACGCGACGGGATCGTAGAGTTCATCGAATCCGTTGTTTACAAAAAAGAACCACGCCACTTTATCAACGACCCCGGTTTCGTCGCTCCCTCACGTTCGATGAGTTTTATTGGCGGCTAAACCCCCATCATTGGTCATATATCATTTGACATTTTTCATTTGTCATTTAAAAACGAAGCTTAACCTTCAACTTGAATGGCAACAGCTTCTGGTGAGTCTCGGCCTTCAAAGAAATGACAAATGAAAAATGTCAAATGATATATGACCAATGACTTCTTGCTAGCGCCAGCTCAACGTCAGCAGTAGCGTCGATCTGTTTCACCGCCTGCATGCTCGTCGACAACGCTCCCTGAATCCACGAATAACTTGGCGACAGATGCTCGCCGGCAAAGTAGATTCGTCCATCAGGCGCCGTCGCCTTCGGAATTTCAAGCAACCCGACAAACCCCCACGCGCCACGCGACCATTCATCTTCGGTCCAACATTTCGTCGTGCCCTGTTCGAAGTTTGGACGCAGACCCGTAAAGATCGAATCGAGTTGCGTCACAGTCTCCGAGATGCGTTCAGTCTCTTTCAACTTCGTGATTCGTTCGGCTTCACCCGGCCGTGCATAGCTCATGAGTATTCCGCGCGGTCCAGACTGGCTCCACGTCGGATGCCAGACCTCGATCGCGCCCTTCGTAAACGCAAAACCGTTGAGACCGTTTGTTTCCCAAAAGCGATTCTTTGTTTGCAGGTAGACGCGCGACACGGCGTCGTAAGGAGTGCGCTTGATGAGGTCCTTTTTGCGTGACGAAAGCGCGGGTAGATCTAGTTTGCGCAACACCGAGAACGGGATCGTACACAGGACCACGTCAGCTGAGAGCGCTTGTAGAGAACGGTCTTTCGTAAACTTCACCGTTGCTTGTTTCGCATCCTGCTCGATTCTGACGACCTTAGCGCCGTAATGGACCTTGTCTCCGAGATGTGCCGCGAATGCTTTCGGCAGCAGATCCATACCGCCTTTGATCTTGCGCCAGATTTCAGGTCGTTCGCCGAGTTCTCCGCCATAGTTCTGCGTCATCGCAGCGGTGTAGCCTTCGATCGGCACTTCGCGCCGCTCGCCTTGATCGTAGCGAACCGCTTTCAGGTTCGACGACGGGTAAAACGGTTCGAGCGGCAGATCGAAAGCCTTGACGTATTTAAGAGTAAGGTGATGGTTGTCGCGAATGCGAGCGGCGCCGGCTTCGGCGTAGAGTCCGTCAGCGAAGGGTTCACGCAAGGTGAAGACGCGTCCGCCGGGACGCGTGCGTGCTTCGAGAATGGTTACGTTGTGACCGAGTTTGGAAAGCTCATAACCTGCCGCAAGTCCGGCCATTCCAGCGCCCAGGATGAGCACCTTTTTGGCCGGGGCCGTTATAACCAGAGGAGGTGGAACCAGACCGACGCCCGCAACCGCAAGCGCGCTACGCCTCAGGAACTGACGGCGAGTTATTGGCATTTCGATCCGTGTGACGTCTAGTTCCCTGGGCCCGAATCCCGAGTCGGTCGCGTGTTCGTGTTTGGCCGAGCCGGCGTTGCCGGCGGCGTGGGTTCCTCGCGCGGCGGCGGGGGCATTTCGGCGGCCGGTAGTCGTGGCAGCAGTTCGTCACGCATCGCGAGTTGATAGACGGACCACGCGACGACCATCGCGTTCTTTTTCACGTCGTCTTCAAGGATGCGCTCGTACGTGTCGAGGTTTGTGTGCCACGTGTTCGAGTTGTATTCGATCGGATCCTGGCCCATACCAATACCCGGCAACCCAGCCTGATTGAACGATGTGTTGTCAGAACCACCAAGCCGCCGGCTACGCGACGGTACTGCTCCAACCACGCCATCGTCTTTGAACGGCGCCAGGATTTCGCGCATGATGTTTGCGGCTTCCGGTGGTCCAAAAACCGATACGCCGCGCACGCGTCCGGTGCCGGAGTCGATATTGAAGTAACCGCCAAACTTCTCATACCCAGGTTTCTTCTCTTCAAACGAACCAAAGTGTTGTTTGACGTAGGCAATCGATCCGAGCAGTCCCTGCTCTTCGCCACTCCACAGCGCGACGCGAATCGTGCGGCGTGGTTTGACGTCGAGCGTTTTCAGGATTCGCGCGGCTTCCATCATGATCGCGCAGCCAATCGCGTTGTCGGTGGCGCCGGTCGCTGCGTGCCACGAGTCGAGGTGCCCGCCGAGCATGATCACTTCATCGGCTTTGTCGCTGCCGCGAATCTCGCCAATCGTGTTGTAAGAAACTGCGCCTTCAGGATAGATGCGGTTGACGATGTTGAATTCCAGGACCACTTCCGTGCCGTCGTTGAGAATGCGCGAGATGCGTCCGAAGTCTTCATTACTCATCACAACCGTGGGTACAACTTTGGTTGCGTCGAATGTTCTGTTATTGAAAGCGCGGATCTGACGAAATTCGCGTCCCGCGTCGTTCACGCGAACCACGGCGCCACTGGATTTCAGAAACGCGTCGAGCTGCTCGTCGATTTGTCTTACGGAAAGCGGACGCGGTGCGTTCGGAGCAGGCGTGGGCGTCGGCGACGGAGTCGGGAAAGCAAACGGCCGCGGGCTGAGACCGTAACGTTGCGCGGCCTGCTCATCGCTCAAACGCTTCGCCGGCGGATTCAGGTTCACGCCGAGAACTGCCGGTTTTCCAATCAACACGACCCGGTCACGCACCTTGCCTTTCTGGCTCGCGAAGAATGACGTCAACATGTCCTGCGACGGGCGCTCGGGCAGGATCAGATGATACGCGTCAGCGGTTACGGTTCCCTTGGTGCTCGGTGTCCACGCGAGTGCCTCGCAAACGAGTGGATCTTTCACGGGCGAGATCAGGTGCGCGCTGAGCCGTTCGTTGGCCCAACCCGGATGTTTGAAGTCCCACGGTTCAAGATGGGCGTTTTCGAGTCCCCATGCAGTCATCTGTTTTACTGCCCATTCCGCGGCGGCCTTGTGGTTCGGCGAACCGGTCAGGCGCGGGCCGTAGAGGTCAGTGAACATGTGCATGGTTTTCATGATCTGCGAGCGTTCCATCGCTTCCTTGCGGATGCGGGTGAGCATTTCTCCGCTTCCGTTTTGAGCGACGACGGACATCGACAGCAACGAAAGGACGAGCACCCAAGTTAGAGATAGCGTGATGAACCGTTTAAGCATTCGTTTTCTCCGGAAGGCCGATTAGGTTGGGTCCTAGCGGCAGGATTATACTTTGCCTGACACGGATCAGAAAACAATGGGAGAAACGGATGAGTGCAGTAGCGAAATCATCATTGCCGGGTAACTCGCGCCGAGTTTATGTCGACGGCAAGCTGCCGGGCGTGAGCGTACCGTTCCGGGAAATTACGCAAACACCTTCGCGCAACTTTGACGGTAGTTTAGTCAATAACCCGCCGGTGCGCGTTTACGATACCAGCGGGCCGTGGGGCGACAGCAACGTTCAATGCGACGTGACCAAAGGTCTGCCCGCGTTGCGAGCGGCCTGGATTCGCGCGCGCGGTGACGTCGAAGAATATGAAGGACGCGACCCGAAACCGATTGACGATGGTTATTTGACTTTTGAGGCCGCAAACAGGGCGCGTGTAAAGGACGTCGGTAAACTCGAAGACTTCCCTGCGTTGCGTCGCAAGATTTTGCGAGCGAAACACGGCGCATGCGTGACGCAACTGCATTACGCGCGCCGAGGTGTCATCACTCCGGAGATGGAGTTTATTGCGATCCGCGAAAACATGGGTCGCGACATTGCGTGGTCTGTTTCCGGTGATGCACCGCGTGATTCGTTGCTGCATCAACATCGCGGCCAGTCGTTTGGCGCTGCGATTCCGTCTTACGTCACGCCTGAATTCGTGCGCGATGAAGTAGCGCGCGGACGTGCGATCATTCCCGCAAACATCAATCATCCTGAATCGGAGCCGATGATCATCGGGCGTAACTTCCTGGTGAAGATCAACGCGAACATCGGAAACTCCGCTGTCGCATCTTCGATCGATGAAGAAGTCGACAAAATGCGCTGGTCCATCCGTTGTGGTTCCGATACGGTCATGGACCTGTCCACGGGCAAAAATATTCATGCCACGCGCGAATGGATCATTCGCAACTCGCCGGTGCCGATTGGCACTGTTCCGATCTACCAGGCGCTCGAAAAAGTTGGTGGCAAAGCTGAGGAACTCACGTGGGAGATTTTTCGCGACACGCTGATCGAACAGGCGGAACAGGGCGTTGACTACTTTACTATTCACGCTGGTGTTCGGCTGCCTTACATTCCTCTAACGGCCCATCGCACGACGGGAATTGTGAGTCGTGGAGGATCGATCCTCGCGAAGTGGTGCCTGGCACATCACGAAGAAAGTTTTCTTTACACGCGCTTTCGCGAGATCTGCGAGATCATGGCTGCGTACGACGTTTCGTTCTCGCTGGGTGATGGCTTGCGTCCCGGATCGATTGCCGACGCGAACGACGAAGCGCAATTTGCGGAGCTGGAAACGCTCGGTGAACTGACGAAGATTGCCTGGGAACAAGATTGCCAGGTGATGATTGAAGGACCGGGGCACGTTCCCATGCACCTCATCAAAGAGAACATGGACAAGCAGCTCGAGACGTGTCACGAAGCGCCGTTCTACACGCTTGGTCCACTCACAACCGACATCGCGCCCGGCTACGATCACATCACGTCGGCGATTGGCGCGGCGATGATTGGTTGGTACGGCACCGCGATGCTCTGTTACGTCACGCCGAAGGAACACCTCGGTTTGCCGAACAAGAAAGATGTGAAAGATGGCGTGATTGCGTACAAACTCGCGGCGCACGCGGCCGATTTGGCAAAAGGCCATCCGGGCGCGCAGTATCGTGACAATGCGTTGTCGAAAGCGCGTTTCGAGTTTCGCTGGGAAGACCAGTTCAATCTTTCACTCGATCCGGAAGTCGCGCGTGATTATCACGACGAGACCCTGCCGCAGGAAGGCGCGAAGCTGGCGCACTTCTGCTCGATGTGTGGTCCACATTTCTGTTCGATGAAGATCACGCAGGACGTCCGCGAGTACGCTGCGCAGAAACAGATCGAAGCCGAGGCGGCGTTGGATGTTGGGTTGAAAGAAAAAGCCCGCGAATTTGTGGAAGCAGGCGGCGAGATTTACCAGCGGTAGGAGATTAGCCACAAAAGGCACAAAAAACACAAAAAGCACGAGAGAGCCGAGGGTGAGGTTAACTGCTTTACAAGTCGTGTTCGCGTTTCAGCAGTTCCACTGCCTTCAACACACGCGCGATGCCGCGATTGAAGTGCGCTCCGAGAGCGACCAAGCCGAGAACGACGATCGAGTAGCAGCTCACTGTTGAGATCAACAGCAGTAAGTGCAAACGATTCGACAGATCAGCCATCAGGATAAAACTCACGATAAATGCGCTTTCAACAAGTCCTGCGCCGATGAATGCCAATTTAAAGTTTCGCTCGGTGCGTTCTACTCGCGCGATCGCAGCCGCCCTCACCTCGTCAAGATTCACTCTTTGGGCCATTACAAACCTCCATTTCAATTACTTGTTCAACCCGTAAACCACCACACCTACGATCACGACGAACTCGACAATCGCAAAAACAATCACTACATGCTTCAACTTCATTTCTCCAACCTCCTTCTTAAACTTTCCAGTCCGTAAGCCAGTCGCGACTTCACCGTTCCAACCGGAATGTCCAACACCGCCGCCGTCTCCACCAACGACATCTCGTGCAAGTAGTACAGCACTATCACTGCGCGGCTGGCCGGCGACAAATCACCCACCAACTCCGGAAGCTGCCGGACCAACTCCGGCGAATAAACCGGCTCGGCGACGGGCATAACATTCAACACGCCTTCGTCCCTGACCTGGTCGGTCCATAGTCGTTCTCGTTTCAAATAGCGGAACGCCTCTCGCGTCGCGATCTGATAACTCCACGCTCGAAATGCTTGCGGCTCGCGCAGCCACCGCAGCTTCCGGTAGATCCGGATGAACACCTCTTGAAGTACGTCTTCCGCGAGATGCCTGTCGTTCACTACGGTGACGATGTACCGGAACAGCGGCTCCTGAACACTCTTGAACAACTCGTCCAAGGCCTCGCGGCTGCCGGACTGTGCCTGTAACACCCACCAGATTTGTTTTTCAGATGCCGCCTTGCCGGCCATTCAACTATTATGACCCGCGACCCCCGAATCCGGTTCGGATCGAACGGAGAAAAAGTTCATGCGTCTAATAACTTGTCTGTTACTGACTGCACTGATCCTGACGCCAATAACCAACGCGCAACGCCGCCTCGCGGAGGGAAGTGTGCCGGCGCCGATGTTTGCGGATCCGCAACGCAAGCAAAAACTCGCCGCGGCATTTCCGGAGATTGAAAAACTTTTCCTGGCCTATGCTCAACGAGCAAACATGCCGGGCGCCGTGATGGGCGTCATCATCGACGGCGAGCTCGCATGGGTGAAAGCGACCGGTGTTCGTGAGACAACGAACAAGGCGCCAGTCACGCCGGACACAGTTTTTCGCATAGCGTCGATGACCAAGAGTTTTACCGCGATGGCGATACTCAAGCTGCGCGACGACGGCAAACTCTCGTTGGACGATCCAGTCTCGCGTTACATACCGGCGATGGCGGATCTCCCTTATCCAACGAAAGACTCGCCTGCGATCACGATTCGTCACTGCTGACGCACTCGGAAGGTTTCCCCGAAGACAATCCGTGGGGAGATCGCCAGTTAGCCCAAACAGACGAAACCGTCCGCGCCTGGATACGCGCCGGCATTCCGTTTTCGACGCCGCCGGGAACGACCTTCGAGTATTCAAACTACGGCTTCGGAATGCTCGGCCAGATCGTTACGCGAAGCTTCCGGCAAAGACTATGCGGTCTACGTGCGCGACAACATCCTGCGTCCGCTCGGCATGAACTCTTCGACGTTTGAAATGTCAGCCGTGCCACGTGAGCAAATCGCGCTCGGTTATCGGTCGCGAAGACGGCGGCTGGAAACCGGAACCGATACTCGCGCACGGCTCGTTTGGCGCGATGGGCGGACTTTGGACCAGCACGCGACGATCTCGCTCGTTACGTAGCGTTTCTGATGTCAGCCTATCCACCGCGCGACGAAGCGGATAATGGTCCAATCAAGCGCAGCAGCGCGCGTGAGATGCAGCAGGTCTGGCGTTTTCAACCCGGCGGCGCGTTTCGCGGAACGGTTGATGGTCCACTGCAATTCGGCGCCGGTGGTTATGGTTACGGGCTGGGCGTTTCGCAGGATTGCCGGTTCGATCATACGGTCGGTCACGGAGGCGGGTTGCCCGGTTACGGTTCGCTGATGCGTTGGTTGCCGGAGTACGGCGTCGGTCTGATCGGGATGAGCAACAGGACGTATGGTGGTTTTGGACGGCTCTCTTCAACGACGCGTTGAACGAGTTGCATCACACGGGCGCGTTGCAAGCCGCGCGTGGTCCAGCCGTCGCCGGCATTGTTGTCCGCGCAGGCGGATGTGTCGCAGTTGATTATCAAGTGGGACGATGCACTCGCGAATCGCATCGCTGCGGACAATCTGTTTCTCGACGTTGCCGGCTGAGGTGCGCAAGTCGCGTTGGCAAGCTTTGGCGAAGGACCATGGCGTCTGCCGGCCCGGCGACGACGATCGAACCGGAGAATGCGTTGCGCGGGACGTGGCAGCATGAAATGTGAACGAGGCTGGCTCGAAGTCGGGATCACGTTGGCGCCGACGATGCCGCCGAAAGTTCAGGTGATCAACATCGCGCCGGTGCTTGCCGCCTGACGCTGAGATGACGAAAACGATCGAGACGCTCGGCAAACTGTTGTTGCGTGGGACGCGGAAGGCGTCAAAGCTATCGCTGCGCCGTCTTTGGATGTCGAACGAATGCGACGTCAGTTTACAGCGGCAACGGCGTGGGGAAGCTTGCAGAGTTGGCGAGACGTTGAGTGGAAACGGCACGCGCAGCAGCACAGTGCGATTTACTTGTGACAAAGGTCCAATGGCGGCGCGTGTCGCGCTCGATCCGAACACGCGCAAGCTGACGAGGTGTAGATCTAATTCCGCTTCGCGAACAGCGATGCGTGCCGTAGGCGCAACGTTAGACCTGGAGATCCTTGCTCTGCGACTTTGCGGATATCGAGACAGCACTGAAGTTCCGCAAAGACGCAAAGCGAAGATAAGTCATTAGCGAAGCCGGCGCGGCGTTGCATTTCTCTCAGGGCTTCGGGAATGAAGGAAGTGATCTGGTAAGTCTCTTCGCGCCCGTCGGCGTAGGTCTGGTAGAGGTTGAAATCGGGAAGTGAAAGACAACTGAGCGGCGACTGGTGCTTGTAGCCCGTGTCCAATCCAACCGCGCTGTGCGAGATGTAAATCCCATGACGCCCGAGCCGCCCTCGCAACGGCAACAGCGGCGTCGGCGTGTGTCCAAACACACAAGGCTTCCCACGATAGTTCTTATAAAAATCCATGTCGCGCATCCACAACAACGACATCGGCGAACTCTCACTCGGATGCTTACCTTCATCCAGCCCCGCATGGACATAAATCGCATGGTCGTCTTCGTAGTAATACGGCAAACTCTTCATGAACTCGAGATGTTCCACCGGAACCGCACTGCTCAAGCGTGAGTCTCAAATCTTCCTGATCCTGCTCGGTATCGGCCCACGGCGATTGCCCTGTGTACTGCTCAAACGTTCGCTCGCCACCCACCACCGGCGTCAACCAGATCGTCGGCTGTCCCTCGAGAAAGTCCATCAACATCTGTTCGTGATTTCCACGAAGACAGATCACTCGCTCCGGATTCTCGCTACAGATTTGATCATGTGGTCGACACAGCCCGGCGCATCGGCGCCGCGATCGATCAAATCGCCGAGAAAAACCAGCGTATCTGTTTTCGGATCTCGCGGCAGCATGTCGAGCAGGTTGAGGAGCTGCGCGCACCGTCCATGGATGTCACCAACGACGAAAGTTTTCATTCAGTCTGGTTCCCGGGCTGCTACGCCTTGAGTTCTTGATGCCTTTCATCAATTCGAGGAAGCGTGGATCCTCATGCATGTCGGTCCAATTCGGATCAGTCTCAAACCAACGATAGTTCTCGTTGCCAAGACGAATCGCAGTCTCCAGCCATCTGAGTGCTTCTACCTGACGGCCTTGTAAAAGGTAAGCGGAGGCGAGCCAGTAAGATATATCGTAATCGGCTTCCGCCACCAGCCTGACTTTCTGCGTTAGCTGTTCGTTGGCTTTCGTGTGCTGACCCTGAGCGCTGAGGCCAATCGCCAGGACCGGACGGATGCCGTCCATTTGCGGGTGGCGCAGCAGGACCTCCTGAACGAATCTTGATCGACTCGTCGACCTCACCACGATAGAAGAGCACGCGCGCGCGGATCACCTTGATCATCGGATGCTCGGGTTCGAGCTCGGCGCCCTGGTCCAACTCGCGCAGCGCCTGATCGTAATCCTTCTGGTACATGAAGATGCGCGCCCGGTTGTAACTCGCGAGCACGCGCTCGCCGGGATTGAGCTTGACCATGCGATCGTAACTTCGCAACGCCTTTTCGTAATCGCCGTCAAGTCGCGCCACTACTCCGCGAACAAACTGCACGCCCGGATCGTTCGGATACTCTTCACGCAGCACCTCGACCGCCGTTCGCGCTTTCTGCTTTTGACCTTCGGTCAGATAAATAAAAACCATCTGCATGCGCGCTTCGAGCAGCTTGGGATCGAGCGTCAGCGCTTTCTTGAACGCGTTCTTCGCTTTGTCGTGGTCGCCGGCCTGGCCCAATCCTTTCAAAACTCGATTGACGTACGAACTCCCCAGAGCGGAGTAAGCCAGCGCGAAATCCGGATCGATCTCGATCGCGCGGCGGAAATGTTCGATCGACGAGTCGAGATGTTCGCGTTGGACCGTGTGATAGATGAACGTCGCCAGGCAATCGCGACCGCGCAAGTATTCTTCGGAGGCAGCGGCGTCCGCCGTGCTTCCTTTCGCGAGGGCGACTTTCTCGTCGGGGCTTAACTCGAGACGCAGGCCTTCGACGATGCGATGGACGATCGTGTCCTGCACGCCGATCACATCTCTGGCATCAGCGTCGATACGTTCGCTCCACAAAATTTCGCTGGTGCGGACGTCGAGCAGTTGGGCCGTCACGCGTAGTCTGTCACCCGCGCGCAGAAAGCTGGCGGTGAGAATCGCGTCGACACTCAAATCGCGTCCTGCTTCTGCGGCGTCGACTTCGCGATTCTGATATTTGACGATCACTGACGACGGCCGCACGACGAGCGATCGCACTCGCGCCAGCTCAGTGATCACCGCATCAGCCAGCGAGAACTGGTAGAAATCCACCTGACGATCGTTACCCGCATTCTTGAACGGCAAAATCGCAACGCTCTTTCGATCGTGATCGCCGAGGCTCGTCAACGGACTCTCATGCGCTTCGCCAACGCGTCCCGACGGTTTCGATGAGCCCGCCGATGTGCTCTCGCCCGTAAGACTGCCCGTCAACCATCGCAACGCCCGTTTCATCGGGTTCCGCGGCGTTAAGTGCGTTGGCGCGACAGGAGCATTTGCGTCTTCGATTCCCGGCAAAGCATCGGGTGATCCGAGTTCACGAATAACGGCACGCAGATCGTTCGCGAAGTGGGAAATCTTCTGATAACGGTTGCGCGGATCCTTCGCGAGAGCCCTGTCGAGAATCGGTTGCAACTGAGGCGGCATGCGTCCGGGACGTACTTTCGCGAGCGGTTCCGGTTCGTTGTTCAAGACTGCCTGACGGACTTCAGCGGCGGTGTTGCCGCGATACGGCCATGTACCGGCGAGCATCTCGTAGAGTAAAACGCCGGTCGAGAAAATGTCTGCGCGTGAATCGACGCGATCGCCGCGCGCTTGTTCGGGCGCCGCATAGGTCGCGGTGCCGTAGGGGATACCAAGCTCAGTGATCTCTGTGTGGTGAATGCCGGAAGTTCGCGCTGCTTCTTCGTCGAGCAGTTTTGCGAGACCGAAGTCGAGCACTTTTACCTGGCCCGTCGGCGTCACCATCACGTTTCCGGCTTTGATGTCGCGATGAATGATGCCGCGGGAATGGGCCGCCGAGAGTGCTTCGGAGGTTTGCAGCGCGATCGACAACGAGCTTTCGAGCGACAGCGGCCGTCCGTTAACCAACTGCCTGACATTGCGGCCCTCGATGTACTGCATCACGATGAAGTGGATGCCGCTGATCTCCTTGAGATCGAAGATGGTGCAGATGTTAGGGTGATCGAGCCCGGAGGCGAGGCGAGCTTCGCGCTCGAAACGCTTCAGATTGGCCTCTTTAGCGGTAAGTTCGGGCGGTAATACCTTGATGACGACGGTGCGGCCAAGCTTCGAATCGATTGCTTTATAGACCGTCCCCTGACCGCCCTCACCGAGCTTCTCGAGGATTTTGAAATTCCCCAGCGTCGAGCCGATCATTGTTTAGAGTTAGCGCCTTCTCTGCGTATCTTTGCAGTCCTCTGCGGCTCTGCGGTCATTGCGTTTTTACTCCACATTTTACCGCCGAGTCGCAGAGATACGCAGAGATACGCAGAGTTGAAGCCAGAGTACCACCGACCACTGGCGAAAGCTTGCTCACTTCGAGATACCCATTTGCCAGAGCATGAAGGCGTAGTCGAACGCCACTTCGCGCAAAGCGTCGTAGCGTCCGGACGCGCCGCCGTGGCCCGCGCCGAAGTTGACTTTCAACAAAGTGGATTGTCGTCAGTCTTCATCGTGCGCATTTTTGCCACTAGCTTCGCACCTTCCCAGTACGGCACCTGGCTGTCGTTGACCGAAACCTTCACGAGCGTCGCCGGATAGCCTTCTTTCCGACATTGTCGTACGGCGAATACTGCTTCATGTAATCGTACGCGGCCTTCTCGTTTGGATTGCCCCATTCGATGTATTCGCTGGTCGTCAACGGCAATGACGCGTCAAGCATCGTGTTGAGAACATCGACAAACGGCACGTGCGAAATGACGCCTTTGAACAGATCGGGTCGCATGTTTGAAACCGCGCCCATCAGCAACCCACCAGCGCTGCCGCCCTCAATCACAAGCCGATCGCTCGACGTGTACTTCATCTTCACGAGTGCTTCCGCGCAAGCGATGAAGTCGGTGAACGTGTTGATCTTCTTCAGCATTCTGCCGGCTTCGCGCCACTCTTCGCCGAGTTCGCCGCCGCCGCGAATGTGTCCAATCGCAAAGATGACGCCGCGATCGAGCAGGCTGAGCCGGTTCGAAGAGAACGTTGGCGGCATCGAATAGCCGTACGAGCCGTAGGCGTAGAGCAATAGCGGCGCAGAGCCGTCGAGCTTCACATCTTTTCTATAAACAACCGACATCGGAACCTTCGTGCCGTCGCTAGCAGTCGCGAATACCCGTTCAGCTTTGTAATTCGTTCGGTCGAAGCCACCGGGTACTTCCTGCTGTTTCAATAGCGTCGACTTGCCGGTGTTCATGTCGTAGTCAAACGTCGAGTTCGGCGTGACCAATGAGTTGTAGCTGTATCTGACAACGGCGGTGTTGAATTCCCGATTCTGGCTCAACTCCGCGGAGTAAACCGGTTCGGGAAACTCAATACGGTTGCGCTTGTTCGTCTTGAAGTTGATGACTTCGAGCTCTTGCAGACCGTTCTCCCATTCGCTGAGCACTGCGTGGTCCGCAAACATGCTGACGGCTTCGACCTTCACGGCCGGACGATGAGCGACAAACTCTTTCCAGTTTGCTTCCGACGGATCGCTCACCGGCGCAGTTACGACGCGGAAATTTTTCGCGCCTTTGTTTGAGCGGATATAGAACAGGCCGTCGCGATGATCGAGATCGTATTCGTGATCCGGTTGGCGCGCGAGCACCACTTTCAATGACGCGTCGGGTTTGTCAGCCGGAATGTAACGGACTTCAGTCGACGTTTTGCTGAAGATGTCGAGGACGATCATCGCCTTGTCGCGCGTTCGGCTGGTGGCGATATCGAAAAGTTCGTCCTTCTCGTCATAAACGAGATCGTACTTGTCGGTGCCGAGCACGTGCCGGAAAAACTTGTCGTTGCGTTTGGTTACCTGATCTTCGGTCACGTAGAACACGGTCTTATTATCGGTGGCCCAGGCGACGTTGTTTACACGTTCGACGCGCTCGGGCAGCACCTTGCCGGTGCGCAGGTCCTTGATCTGAAGCACATACTGTCGATAGCCGGTGTTGTCGCTGCTATACGCGAGGAGATTTCCGTCGTCACTCGGAACGAAAGCGCCGATGCCCATGAACTTTTGACCCTTCGCCAGTTCGTTCACGTCGAGCACGATCTCTTCCGGGGCTTTTATGCTGCCCTTCGTGCGGCAGTAGATTTGATACTGCTTACCCTTCTCAGTGCGGGTGTAATAGAAATATTCGCCGCGGCGATAGGGATACTGCGAGTCAGTCTCTTTAATGTGACTGACCATTTCGTTGTAGAGCTTTTCCTGCAACGCCTTGGTCGGTTGCATCAAGGATTCAGCATATTTGTCCTCAGCTTCGAGATGGGCAATCACGTCAGGATTGGTCTTCTCGCGCAGCCAGAAATATTCGTCGACGATCGTTTCGCCGTGGATGTTAGTGGTTTTTGTTTTCTTTTCTGCCATTGGTGGTTTCAGTGGCGCACCGCCTCCGTTTGTCTGTGCGAGCGCAATATTCGGTGAGCTGACGCTGAAGATAAAAAGGAGTACTAAGGTGAAAAGAGATCCGGGTTGTCTGTGCATGATTTAATCCTCGAGTCCGCGGTGACTAGCCTTGTCGGCAGGAGCAAACGCAGATGGGGAGACAATCGAAACTTTGTTGTGGTTGTCCGGCACACGGCCGGTCAGTCGTGAACCGTTCAACCACGCGGCGGGTTTCCCCAGCCAGAACCTATGTACTTACCGTCTTCAACGATGCACGGGACCGTTGGGTCGCCGCCGGAGTACGAGAACATTTCAGCGCGCCGGGCGCGATCATTTTGCGCGTCGTAGTCGATAAAGGAAATGCCCTTGGAGTTGTAGAAGTCTCGCGCCTGCTGGCAGTAAGGACATCCCGGTTTTGTATAAATCACTAAGGCCAATTCGAAAATACTCCTGCACGTTAAAGTTACAAATTGAGCAGCGAGCGATTATACTGCCGCTGCCTATGAGTGAACAAAGAGCAGACGATTTGGGGCAGTTTGCGGCGGACCTGCTCGATCCTTACGAGAAGCTGATCAACATCGAGATAGAGGGGCGCGAGGTGAGCGTGCCGGAGAAGAATCGGCTATTGCGGTGCTTTCAGTATTTGTCGATCAATACGATTTCTTATGGTGATTTCTGTTGGAATGGCGACTGCACGAACTGTCAGGTCTGGTATCACTTGAAAGGACAGGATGCTGCGAGCGATCGCCCGGGGCTCTCGTGCCGGTTGGAGTGTGAAGAAGGAATGGTGATTACCCGGCTGAGCCCGTTTATTAAGCTCGAAGGTATAACCCACCGCAACGACAGTTAGCCACAAAAAGGCACAAGAGGCACAAGAGGCACAAAGGTATAAGACAGGTGAGGTTACTGTTTTCTGCTTTTCTGTCTTGTGCCTTTTGTGGTTAATACTTCGGCACGGATGGATCGACCTCATTAGACCAACCGATAATCCCACCCTTTAAATTGACCAGTTTCCCTCGGAAACCTGAACGCTGGAGCGCGTCGATGGCGCGGGCACTGCGGCCGCCCATTTTGCAGTGGACCACAGTTTCCCGATTCGGATCGATCTCGTTCATCCGGTTCAGCACCTGGCCCAGCGGGATGTGCACGGAGTTGGGAATACGCCCAATCGCAACTTCGACGTCCTCGCGCACGTCGATAATTTGAATGTCGTCGCCCTGATCGAGGCGTTGTTTCAGCTCAGTTGAGGTGATCTCTTCCATCATTCGCTCCGCGTCTTTCGGATTTGCCCTATTTGTTTGCTGAACATATCTTACACTACACTTCGGAAGCATGAGATTCCAATTCTACTCTGAAGCACTCGACAACGTTCCCAAACTCTCAGTCGATGGCACAGTGTCCAACAGCATCCACTTTTCACACTGGGAAGGAAACACGACCCCCGCGGAAGTGAAGGCCGACACCTCGACAGAAATCGCTTTGAATCTTGTCGCATCGCCAAATCGCGCGTCGCTGACGCAGGGCATCGAGTTGGTTGTGAACAATCATTTCGATACCGACGGCGTGTTGTCCGTTTGGAGCGTGCTGAATGGCGAGCGCGCATTGGAGTTTCGCGATCTGCTCGTGTCTGCGGCGGAAGCTGGGGATTTTTCAGAGCATACTAGTGACGACGGCGTGAAGGTGAGTATCGCAATCCAGGGTCTCAATCAAGCTGGTTCAGATAATGACGATGCGTCGCCGTTGGCTTCGTTTCTTGCTGGGCACCGGGTTGATGACGATTCGCAATCGTATGACCTCGTGTTGCCGGAAGTGGAGCGACTGCTTTCGAACGTCAACGCTTATGAGTCGCTGTGGCGAAACGGTTGGAAACATGTTGCAGCGGCGCTGGAGAGTTTTGCGCGCGGCGATTCGCGTGTCATCGAGCATGAAGATTCACGGATTTCGTTGATCACGTTAGCGCCTGACCTGAGCCAGTGGTTGATGGCGGTTTCGAAACACGCTCGCGGCGAGATGTTTTTGATCGCGACGCCGGTTTCGGAAGGTTGGACATATCGTCTCGATTATCCGTACTACTCGTGGGCGGAAACAGTAGTCCGTCCCGAGATCCCGCGACGCGATCTCACAAGCGTGCTCGCTGCCTTAAATAATAAAGAAGGGCTCGGCGTTGATGGTTGGAAAATCGACAAGCGTGAGATGACTTCGGCAGCAAAGTTTTTCAACGCTGATGGAACCTTAGGTGTGTCGCAATTGGAGCCGAATGAGGTCATGGCGGTGTTAAGTATGAAGCAAGTGCAAGCCACCACGTTCTAAAATGCATGACGTGATCATCATCGGTGCTGGACCAGCGGGACTATCCGCGGCGTTCTGGTGCGATGAGTTGGGTCTCGACACGCTCGTCCTCGAACAGGCGGACCAGATCGGCGGTCAGTTACATCACGTTTACAACCCCATCAAAAACTATCTCGGCGTTAAGACGCGCAACGGCGCTGAACTGTTTGAGCTCTTTTCGCGAGACGTCGATGATGCGGATTTCGATCTATGGACCGGAGCCGTTATCGATTCGATCGACTTGCGCGCAAAGCGGATTTCCCTCCGCAGCGGGGAAGCGCTAAAGGCAATATCGATCATCATCGCCACTGGTGTTCGATCGCGAGAGCTCGGCATTCCGGGTGAGAAAGAATTTACCGGCAAAGGCTTAATTGAATCAGGTGCACGCGACCGTGAGCTCTTCGTCGGGAAGGACGTTTGCGTTGTCGGCGGCGGCGATGCGGCTGTCGAAAGCGCGTTGTTGCTGGGTGAATCGTGTGCGACTGTGACCCTCGTCAATCGCGGTAAGAAACTGCGCGCCAGGCGCGAGTTTGCGGAACGCGTCCAGCCCAACAATCGCATCACCGTTTTCACTGAATCGGTGGTCACGCGTATCATGGGCGACACGGAGGTTGAAGCAGTCGAGATCCAGCGCAAGGGCGGGATTAAGCCTTTTCAGCTCGCCGTGCGCGGGGTTTTGATTCGCATCGGAGTCGAGCCAAATACCGAACTTTTTCGCGATCAGCTTCAAGTTGATGAACACGGGTACGTCGGGGTGAACAGCGAACAGGAGACGAGCGTGCCGATGGTGTTTGCGATCGGCGATGTTTCGAACCGGTTGGCGCCGACGATCAGCAGTGCCACTGGAGCAGGCACCACGGCCGCGAAAGTGATTTCGTCGCGATTGAATAGAAAACCCCATGGCTGAGACTGTAGAAACAGAGTTCGAAATCGCCTACACCGACGCGCATATCGCGGCGTATCCGGTTGAATACATCGCCGGGATCGATCTTTACAACGTGGGCGAGTTTCATGCGGCGCACGACGCGTGGGAAGAGCGTTGGATGGGCGAAGTTGGTCCAAAGGAGAAACTGTTTCTCCAGGCGATGATCCAGTCGGCGGTGGCGTTTCATCATTTGGACATCGGCCGGCCGGGCGCGGCGAGACAGATGTACCTGAGGGCGAAAGAGAAGTTTGCGCGACTCGGTTGTACAGTTTTCATGTCGTTGGACCTTGAAGATTATCAGTTGCAACTCGACTCGGCGTTGTCGTGGTTGTTGAGCGTTCCCGATCCGCGCGAGTTACCTGTGCCGCAGATCAGACCGCCGAAGATCAGGTTGTTGGCGACGATCGATGAATTTGATTAGTGTAACGCGATTCGCTTTATTGGCAGCCTGGCTGGGAGCCGCGCTGTTCTTCGGCGCGGTTGTCGCGCCCGCTGCGTTTGGAGTCTTGCGTTCGTTTGGTTTACCAAATGCGAGCGAGATCGCCGGTTCGATCGTCACGCGCTCGCTCGGTGTGATCAATATCGCGGGATTTGCGATAGCAGTGTTGTTGCTCGTGACGGCGTTCTTGCGTCGAGAAGCGCAGACGCGAATCGGTTTAATCATTGAGTGCGTGTGTATCTGCGTGATCGCGTTAACGACCGCGTTGGGCCACTGGTGGATTGCGGCTCGCATGCGCGCGTTGCGTACGGCGATGGAGTTACCGATCGACCAGATTGCCGCAGCCGACCCACGGCGTATGGAGTTCAATGGTTTGCATGGTTATTCGGTTAAAGCCCTGGGGATTGCTATGATTGCCGGTCTTGTGGCGCTGGTCTTTATGGGACGGGGCCTGCGACATTGATTCGCAAGGATGGAAAGCGCGTTGGACATTATCGAAGACATTGAGACTTGGCAACGGCGGTACGACGGCTGGAAACAGACTGGCGCCGCGGGAAATAACAACCTCGGTGAGTACACGTGGGTTAGGAATCGACGCGCTCCGTTTACGCCGGCACGTCGCGCCCTTCCGATGTTGAACCTGGCGCTGATTTCGTCGGCAGGCGCGTACATCGATGGCACGTCGCCATTTGATGCGACTTCGGTGGACGGTGATCTGAGCTTCAAGGAAATTCCGATCGAAGTTGAGCCAGTCGACCTTCGCTTTACAGCGCGAGGGTACGACGGCGCCGCCATTCAACAGGATCTAAACGCACAGATACCGATCGATCGACTGCTCGAGTTTGAAAAGAACGGGATCATCGGAGAGTTGAATCCCGTTTTCTGGAGTTTTAGTGGTTACATTCCGGATGCGGCGCGCGTGGTCCATGAACTGGCGCCGAGCTTGGTGGAACGCGCGCAACGTTATGAAGTGCAGGCGGCGTTGTTGATTCCGGCGTCGACGCTATGTCACCAGTCGGTCGGGTTAGTGGCGCGTGCGCTTGAGCTCGCCGGCATTCCGACGATGACATTGGCGGTCGAGCAAGAGATCGTCGAGAGCGTGCGTCCGCCGCGTGTCGCGCTGTACGACGGAGAGATTGGCAGCGTGGCCGGCAAACCTGGATGGGCCGAGCATCAGCGACGCATTCTTGACGAGGCGTTGCGATTGATCGAACCGATGGACCAGCCGGGTATTCGCCAACTCGTCGTGGCTTTGCAGTCGGAAGTTGAAATAGCGCGCGGCGAGCGGTGATATCAAATTAACCCACCATCCCTTTTCATCTCTCGTGCCTTTTGTGTCTTTTGTCGTTAACCTAATGAGCCGAAAGAAACTCGTTCTCGCGATCGTCATCCTCATCGTCGGTGCGGCACTCGCTTACTTGCTCTTTGCGCCAGTACCGATCACACCTGCCGCGTGGACACCACCAGCCGCTCCTGCACTAACCGGACAATACGAACGCAACACACGACTCTCACCGGTTGAAAAGCTTTCCGTCGGCGACGGTCACAAGCCGGAAGACGTTGCGCTCGATACGCAGGGCCGCATTTACGCTGGTCTCGAAGACGGGCGGATCATGCAGCTTCAACCTGATGGAAAGCAGCCACGTCTCTTTGCAAACACTCAAGGCCGTCCACTCGGAATGATTTTCGACCGCGCCGGGAACCTGATCGTCACCGACGCGATCAAGGGGTTGCTTTCAATCAGTCCAACCGGTGACATCAAGGTGCTCGCGACCGAAGCTGAAGGAGTCAAGTTTGGTTGTTTGAACGATCTCGATATCGGCGCCGATGGGACCATCTACTTCAGCGAGGCGTCGTACAAGTATCCGATGTCGGAATTCGCGAGCGACGTGTTGGAGCACCAGCCGAATGGACGGTTGATGGCGTTTGATCCACAAACACAAAAGGCCCGCACGCTGATCCGCGGGATTTACTTCGCGAACGGTGTCGCCGTCAGTCCCGATCAGATGTTTGTGCTCGTTGCTGAAACGGGCAGGTATCGCATTCGACGTTACTGGTTGAAGGAACCGAAAGAGGGAATGAACGATACCTTCATCGACAACCTCCCGGGTTTTCCTGACGGTATTTCCTCCAACGGCAACGACAAGTTTTGGTTAGCCCTCGTCACACCACGGCAGGCACTCTTCGACAAACTTCTTCCGTATCCGTTTCTGCGAAAGGTCGTCTTTCGTCTCCCGAAGGCACTTCAACCCGCTCCCGAGCGCTATTCGTTCGTCGTCGCTCTTGATTCACAGGGCCGCATCGTCGAAAACCTCCAAAACGATTCCTCCGACTGTTATGCGCAGATCGCAAATGTCATCGAGCGTGAAGGTAAACTTTACTTCGGCAGCATCGGCGAGAACACGGTCGGACGCTTCTCGCTACTCTCCTCGCCTCCTCTCAAATGAATCGTTCTGGTGGAGCACGATTGTCTTCACGCAGACTATGAGCTTTCCACTACCCACTTCCCTGTAATGAATCGACCCTGCTTCAACCAATTGATAAATCAATCGAGCCGGCATGCCGGTGACCGTGCTGGCCTGTTCTGGTGAAAGTAGGATCGCGTCACTCGCGCGACATTTCTCGCACAGAGCCGGAAACGATCCACTTGTCGTACGTACGATTAGTCGCTCGTGGATTTCGATCCTCTCCTCCCTCCTTTTCTTCATGATGTTTCTCCTGGGTTTTCTACGGCTAACGCGGAAAGAGTGCCTGAAAGGCCGATTGTCTCGGCTGCTTTCAGACACCCTTTGGTCCACGTTTGTACTAGTAGTCGAGGTTGCCGACCATAGTAATCTCGAATGCCCCGGTGCCCAGATTCACAACCACTACGGCGTCGGCCTTTCCGCTCGCGTTGACAAACCGGCCTGTGCCTCCGACGAAGTGGAAAACAGGTTTATCAATAGCTGTAGCACTACCCGCCGGCGGTGGGTCTAATACTCCGTTAAACTCTATCAGGAGCGTATCACCGTTAGCGGCAGTGATTTTCCCTGTTCCGCTGGACAGCAGACGACCAGGGTGTTCAGGATCGTTGGCAGGGGTGTAATTGACCACCCCGATGGTGGTGCACAACCCAAGATGGGTGGCATTGCTGGTAGAGGTCACGTCGCCGCGAACCGGAATGCCCGCTTCATTCAAGGTAAAGGTCGCGACTCCCGTTCCGTTAAGAGCAAAGGGGCGATCGACTGCCAGCACGGGAAGGGTTCCCAGCAGGAAGAATGCAGTTAGTGCGAAAACAGTAAGTTTGGAAATGCGTTTCATGAGAGTTCTCCTTCAATTAGCTATCAAATTATGTGTTTCCCATGCCGGATGACTCATTGCTGTCGTTGCCACCCGGCCATATAATTCGCGAACCTTTGCGACCGCCTTTGAAGTTGTCCGTCATCGGCCTCGCGAACGCGGCGGACGATAAACGCGGACAATCCCGGAAGTCTTTTAGGTTTTCTTAGAATTGGGGTGATAAAACTCTCGTAGAAATCTTAAAGAATTCTTTGAGCCACTATGTCCTCACAAGACAATCAGTTATATGAATTCGGGCCGTACGTGATCGACGCACGCAGCCGGATTCTGTTGAAGGACGGCACGACGGTTCGTCTCACTCCGAAGGCTTTCGACACGCTTTTCGTCCTCGTACAGCACGCATCGCAGGTTGTTGAAAAGGAGCAACTGTTGAAAGAGGTGTGGCCGGACATCTTCGTCGAGGAAGGTAGCCTCTCGCACAACATACATGGGTTGCGGAAGGCGTTAGGCGATGATTCTTCTGAGCCGCGCTATATAGAAACTATTCCGAAACGTGGTTACCGGTTTGTCGCTCCGGTGAAAATCTCTCAAGCGAAAATATCTCAGGCAGAGACTGCGCAGATCGGTTTCAGTGATCTTGAAGGCGACGCTGTGGTCATCGAGAAACACACGTACGCCCGGGTTATCAGTGATGAGTTTGAACCAACAGAACTTCCTTTCGACATTGAAGCATCGGAACTTCCTGCCAGGCATGGACCATCCCCGCCTGCCGTAGAAACAAAGGCGCTCGCCTCCGGCATCGTCACCGAACAGCGTAAGAAGCGTTGGATCAAAGCGGCAGTTGTTGTAGGTGGGTTGGCGGTTTTAGCTGTTGTTGCTTTTATTTATTTAAAGCGGCCAACTGTTACCGCACCGCCTGTTTCCCGCGGTAAGAGCATGCTTGTCAGGCTGACTAATAACAGCGCCATGGATGGCGAGCCTGCCTGGTCGCCTGATGGAAGCCGGATCGCATTCTGGAGCAATCGAGACGGCGGCAAAGAGATCTACGTGATGGACGCCGACGGCTCGAATGTGAAGCGACTCACCAGCAACCTCGCTGATGATGTAAATCCGAACTGGTCGCCAGACAGTCGCAGAGTCCTTTTCGAAAGTGAACGAGACGGCAACCGAGAGGTCTATGTAATGGATGCCGACGGCGGCAACCAGCTTCGCCTCACGCGCGACAACGCGCTCGATAGCACTGCCGCCTGGTCACCTGACGGGAGTCTTATCGCCTTCGCCAGCAATCGAGACACCGGCCTTCCATACAACCCATACAACATGGACATCTACGTGATGAATGCCGATGGATCGAACGTGAAGAGAATCGTAGATGACCCTGAATATGACGTAGGTCCGCAATGGTCGCCCGACGGCCGCAAGATTCTGTTCATGACCGGCAGGAATGGCAACTTCGATGTGTACGTAATGAACGCCGATGGCACAGAGCAGAAAAACCTGACCGCTGATTACGACAAATCCGATGGCGCTCCGGTCTGGTCCATCGATGGTAACAACATCGCGTTCTCGAGGAAGATCGAAGGCAAGGATCAGATCTTCGTCATGGATTCTGACGGCGGCAATCTCAAGCGAGTGACACACAATGCCGCGAACAACGGATCGCTTGGATGGTCGCCTGATGGCTCGAAGCTCATTTTTCAAACTGACCTGGATGGGAACTGGAGATTTACACGATAAGCGTTGACGGCGAGTTGGCCCAGCTAACCGACGATGCAGCGGAAGACCTCGCGCCCGACTGGTCTCCTGACGGAAACCGGATCGCATTTTCAAGCAACCGCAACGGTAACCAGCACATTTATGTCATGAATGCCGACGGAAGCTCGCTAACACAGATAACCAACACGCCTGCCGAAGATACAGAACCTGCATGGGCGCCCGACGGTAAACGAATAGTTTTTACGAGTCTGCGAGACGGGAACAAAGAAATCTATGTGATGAATGCCGACGGAAGCAATCCGAGGAGACTGACTAACGATCAAGCCTCGGACAACTCTCCCAGGTTGTCGGTTGATAACAAAATCCTCTTTACGAGCAATCGAGGAGGTCGTGGAGACATATACGTGATGGACCACGAGGGTCGAAATGTCTCAAAGCTGACAACAACCGGAGCGATGCACGCCTCGTGGTCGCCGGATGGGAAGAAAGTCACGTTCGTCAGTCGCAGTCCTGAAATAATCGGCGGCGCCTACTGGCTACAGGTATTTGTTATCGATGCCGATGGAAGTAACCTCAAGATGCTTACCAGGAGCCCGAACTCCACTTTCATACCGAAGTGGTCGGCTGACGGTTCGTCGATAGCGTTTGTTGTCGAATATCACGGAGCCAGGGCGAACATCTTCGAGATTTCTCCTGGCGGAGAGAATCTCAAGCGTCTCACGGCTGGTCCGAAGTTCGATGGCCGTCCGGCCTACTCACCCGATGGAACAAAGCTGGCGTTCGAGAGTAACCGCAACGGCAACTACGAGATTTATGTGATGAATTTGCGTTAAGCGTCAGTTTAGTTCGCTGAAAAGTCCGGTCGTCCGCCTCTTTGTCCCACCGCCACACCGCCACACCGCCACACCGGATACAAAATACCCACCTGTATATCTCAGTACCAAAGCACCTTTGTTGTGGATCTAGCGAAAACTTAGGGAATCGGATTGGTCTGACCGAAGGTGGTTAGTCGGTATACAAATCCGCCCCATAGCACCACAGTAACAACCCGCACCCAAATCTCAGGAAATCCCTGAAAAAACGCCCTTAAATAGTAAATTCAGTACTTTTACGGACTGCGGCACGAGGGTTGTTACTCAAATCACCGAAGTAGAAATAATACGTGGGACTTCAAGCGCGGCAAACCCCCTCTCTTTGGAGATAACGACAATGATAAATCTGCTTTCAGCAGCTACGTCTGTGCCTGAGAATGCCTTTGCCACCTCCGAACTGGTGGCCAACGTCATGCACAAACTTTCACCGGAACTTATCAACACAATCAATACGCTCGGCGTCGATCAAAGGTATTCAACCCTCGCAAACTACCCTGATTTCCTGCGCGGCAAACCAAAAATCGCAACCAGCTCGACCACCCAACTCGGCGTGGCCGCCGCCAAACGTTGCATTCAAGAGTGGGGCGGTGATCCCAACCGCATCGGCCTCCTCGTCGCCGCGACTAACACCCCCGACCAGATGCTGCCCTGCCTCGCGTCGGAAATCATGGGTCAAACTCATGGTCTGCTTTCGCGGTCGCTGCGCACCGTCAGCATGCAGGCGCAGGGTTGCTCAGTCTTGTTGAAGTCAATCGAAGTGGCCCAGTGGTACCTCTTCGCTAACCCAGAAAAACTCGCGATCGTCGTGATGTCGGAAGCGCACACTCCTTACGTCGCTCCGCTGTTACGCGACGAGTATCTCGGTTATCGCGAGATCGTCAGATTGAAGAAGGAACAGCGGATCGCCAGCGAACAGTTCGAACAACAGCGGTTGGATACTACATTCGTGGTCCAATCGATGCTCTTCGGCGACGGTGCGGTGGCGTTGCTGGTAGGCACTGAAGAAGGGAAGCCGGCGTTTGGACCAATCTCTCATCTGACCAACGACCTGCCTAACGACATGAACCTGCTGACGATGGTCAGCAACAGCACGCACCCGTTCCTTAAAGGCCGGCCGCAGTACTTTATGCAGCCGAACGTTCCGAATCGCGGCGCGCACTATGCGGTAACAACCGTCAAGAACGTGTTAAAGCATCCTGACTCGCCAGTATCGGACATCGACGACGTCGATGACTGCCTCATCCACACCGGCAGCAAGAAGATTCTCGACGGCGTTTGTTCGCAACTCGCGCTGCATCCTGATTCGCGCAAGGTCTCTAACTCGTACAAGGTTCTTCAGCAATACGGAAACCTTTCCAGCGCTTCAACCGGCTTCATGCTGGCTGAGAAAAACGACTGGACAGGCCCGACGATGGTAGTGGGTTTTGGAGTTGGATTTACTGCGAGCGCAGGGATTATGAATTTCAACTAGAAGGAGTTACACCAATAGCACCGATTTGGACAACGTAGTCAGTGTTGAGCCGACTTGCGAGAAGTCGAAGGGCTTGCCGATGATTGCGTCGACGAGGTGTTCTTCACCCGTTGGCGGCGTGGTGTTTGGACCATAACCGGTAACCAACACGATCTTCACGTCAGGCCAATCCTTGCGGATGGATCGCGCAGTTTCCCACCCGTCCATCTCAGGCATTGCAAGGTCGGTAAACACGAAGTCAAACGAGTGCTGCCGCATCTTTTGCAGCGCTTCCTGACCACTTCCAGCCAGTTCGACCTTGTGACGAACAGCCGTCAACATCTCAGCCAACGTTTCTCTTACTGGAAGCTCATCATCGACAACCAAAATACGTAACGGCGCGAGATCCGGCGTGATAGTCTCGACCTTCTCGACCGGCTCCTCCGCAACTGCAGCCGGCAGGTCGATCATGAAGATGGTTCCATTTCCAGGTTCCGAGATGACACTGATCGATCCCGCGTGTCGTTCGATGATGCTGTAACTCACCGAAAGACCAAGTCCGGTACCCTGCGCGCCCTTCGTTGAAAAGAAGGGTTCAAAAATCTTCTGTCGCACGTCGTCAGCCATGCCCATGCCGGTATCGCAGAATTTCAGCTTTAGCCTGTCGTCTTCGCGCCGGCAGCACACACACAATTTACCGCCCTTTGGCATCGCGTCAACGGCGTTGACGATGAGGTTCACGAACACTTCACGCAACTCGGAAGCGCTGCCGTAGGTGCTCTGGTCCTTTTGCGCGTCGAGTTTAACCTCGTATTCCAGCCCGCGAATGCGCGCCTCGTTCTGCCAGCGCGTGCGCGTGATTTCGATCGCGTCATTTAGCAGACTTGAAACGTCGACCAGTTCAAACTCTTTCACCGGCGACTTGCGGGCAAACGTTTGAATGCGACGCACGGTAGCCGCGGCATCTTCCGCGGCTGTTTGAATGATGTCGAGATTACGGACGAGGGCGGGCTCGTCGATCTGGCGGCGCAACAACTGTGCGCGTCCGAGAATCGCCGCGAGCGAGTTGTTGAAATCGTGGGCCACGCCCGATGCGAGTTGGCCCAGCGCGCGCAACTTATCGGCCCGTGCAGCGCGCTCGCGTTCTTCCTTTTGCTCGGTGATGTCGCGAGCAATTCCCAACACACCGGTGGTTCGTCCGTCTACGACAAGCGGCGAATTGTCGACACGCGCGTAGCGCAGCCGTCCATCGTGACTGTAGTAGCGCATTTCATAGGTCTGCGGAGCTCCAGACAAAGCCGCATCGAGCTTTTCCCTCACGAGCTCACGATCACCTTCATAGACCATGTCGAGCAACGAGCGACCGATAAAATCGCTTCGCTGGTAGCCGAGACCCTTCAATGTCGCACTGTTGGACCACTTGAACCGGCCTTCGGGATCGACGGCATAGATCGATTCGCGTGCGCTTTCGAGAATGTTATTCAACAGCGACTGATGCTCGCGCGCGACCGCCTGCACCTTGCGCAGATCCGAAAGATCGCGCGCCGTGCAGACGACGCCGACAGCATTGCCGCTTTCGTCGAGCAAAGGTTCAACCGACACGAGCAATGGACGTTTGAGACGCGTTGGAGTGATTTCGATCGTGACGCTGCGTCGCGTTTCGAGAGCATTTTCAACCACGCACGCTTCGTCTTCACTCGTGCGCAGAATGGCGCAGCATTGGCGGCCCAACAGCAATCGCGGATGCAGCGCTTCCATCGCCGCACCGGCTCGGTTCACGCGTTTCAACTCGCCCACGCGATCGAAAATAAAAATACCATCCGACATCGCGTCAAACGTCGTTTCCCATTCCGTTTTGCCGCGCGCGACCATTTCAAACAACTCGGCCTGCGCAATCGCGACCGTTAGTCGTTCGGCAATCGCTTCGACGAGCGAGAGTTCGTCTTCGGTCCAGCGGCGCATCCGATCCGATTGGTGGATACACAGCACACCGCGGAACTTTTCTTTGACAATGATCGGATAATTGATCTGCGATCGCACCGCAAGTTTCTCCGCCTGCGCGCGAACATAGTCGCTGAGTGTCGTCGACTGGTCGCTGTAATTCAGCGCATCTTCGATGATCAGCGGGCGGCTCGAACTCGAAAGGCGTTGTCCGATCGGATCGTCGTAGATGATCTTAAACTGCTTGATACTTGCGACGTCCGCCGCCACATATTCATCCTCCAGCGGCGATCCGAAATCTTCGCTGTTGGACAAGAACAGATGAACTCGCGATGCGGAGAGGGCGCGGCCCAGCTCGCGTGTCGCGGTGCTCAGCACTTCCGGCAAACTCAGCGAGGCACGAATCAGCATCGTCAACCGGTTGACTAGCGCCTCGCGTGTCGACGTCGATTCCGCCTTCTGGTAAAGCTCCGCCTGGCGAATGGCGATTCCGGTCTGATCGGCAATGGCCTTGGCGAGATCGATGTCGGCTTCACTCCAGCGCCTGATGGTCTTTGTCGTCGATAGCGCGAACGCGGCAGGAACGTCGTCGCCGACCCGGATCGCGACATACATGATCGACTTCACGTTGGCTTTCGAAAGGATGTTTCGATAAAGGTCTCTGATCTGCGCGTCGTGCTCGGCGTCGTTGAATGCAAGAACACCGGTCTTATCGAGGGCCGCGATCAGCGTTTGCAGGTGCGAAAGAGGGAAATCTGATGCCGCCGGTTTCACGCCGACCGCGTGATACTCGGCCACGTTCGTCGCGCACCTCGCCCAATCGTTCCGCATGTAAAGCGAGCAGCGATCCACGTCCAGATGTGAACCCAGTTCACGCACCGCCGTGCGATAAATCTCGTGACTGTCGAGCGAGCAGCGGATGGCCTGGGAAATGCGATGGCTCATCGCCTCGCGCTGGGCCTGTTGGGCCAACGCCTCTTCCGCATGACGGCGCTCGGTGATATCAACGCCGACACCTGAAATGTAACTACGCCCGGCAGAGTCGATTGTCGGAAACTTGAATACGAGCCAATGATGAGTCGTGCCGTCGCCTGCGGGCAGACTTTCAATACTTTCTTGCGGACGCCCGGCTTCCAGCACCTTGAGATCGTCTTCGTGGGTGTCTGCGGCACTGATCGGCGGCAGCCAGTCGAAACTGGTTCGACCTTTCAAAAAACTTAGCTTCTGTCCAAAAACTTTCTCGAACGGTTTGTTGACGTAGACATAACGTCCCTCGGCGTCTTTCATGAAAGCGACGGCGGGACTGTTGTCCATGAAACTGTTAAAGAACGCCTGACTCTCGCGCAACGCTTCTTCCGAATGTTTTCGCTCGGTCAGGTCGCGTGCGATGCCTTGCACTCCAACCGGACGGCCATCGCGGTAAATCAGTCGCGTACTGACTTCGAGCCGGATGCGGCGGCCCTGTTTGGAGATGATGTCGATCTCGTAAACAGTCGAAACCTTCTGCGAGGCTTTCTGCGCGATCATCGCGCGAGCGAGATTGAGATACTCCGGCGCGATCACGTCCGCGACGTTCATCTTCATCGTCTCTTCGCGACTGTAGCCGGTGATTCGTTCGCCGCTGCGGTTCAGCGACGTGAAATTACCTTGCAGATCGTGGGTGTAGATGATGTCGTTCGCGTTCTCGAAGAGCTCACGATAGCGTTCCTCACTCTCGCGCAACGCCGCGGAGGTGCGATGACGCTCGACGAGGCGTGCCACCTTAACCAGCAGTTCTTCGTTTCTGAAGGGAAGATCGAGATAGTCGTCCGCGCCGGCGTGAAGTCCTTCGATACCGGCGTCGTCTGCTTTGCGAAGGCCGCTGATCAGCAGGACGGGAATTGAGGCAGTGCGGGGATCATTTTTCAGTCGGCGGCACAACTCGAGGCCGCTAACACGCGGCATGACGACGTCGCTGAGGACCACATCTGGTCCAAACGAATGGACCATGTCGTAGCCTTCTGCACCGTCTGACGCCGCGGCGACCTCGTAGCCCTCGAGTTTGATCAGATCGACGAGAAGATCAAGCACTCTCCGATCGTCGTCGACAATCAGGACTCGTCCTCGCTCTGACGTACTGGTGCTCATCGGGTTTGTAACCTGGACGTTTTTTTACTAACGAGACCTCGTGGGAGGAGGGAGTCGAGAGTGGGTGTCGGAGTTCGAGAACTCCGGGCGCAGACACACAAGCCGCAGCGAGTATAACAGGTTTAGTACCTGTTTGAAAACATAGACTTACGGTGAAGCGGGGTGGGGGGATGGGGGGACGCGGGGACGCGGAGATGGGGTGACGGGGAGATGGGGTGACGGGGAGATGGGGTGACGGGGAGATGGGGTGACGGGGAGATGGGGTGACGCGGAGATGGGGTGACGCGGAGATGGGGTGACGCGGAGATCAGGTAACGGTGATGCGTAAACACATCTCCGTATCACCCCGTCCCCCCGTCCCCGCTTCTCCCCGTCCCCCTGTCCGCTTTTACTGCCCCGAACTCTTGCGTTTAGCTGGAGTTTCGGGGATTGCGGTCTTTGCGAAGTAGCCGCTGCGATAATTCAGCTTGAGATTCTGCTGTTTCAGCTCTGGATTGATGATTTGGATCTCGATTTTGCGATATGAACCGTCGCGGGACTTGTTTTTCGGCGAATAGGCCACGAGGTACTGCTCGCGGAGGTCTCGCTGAATCTGCGTGAAGGCGTCCCTCAGATCGCGCTCATGGTGCGGGAAATAGGCGCGGCCGCCGGTTTTTTCGGCGATTTTTCGAAGTGCGCCTTCGTTGACATCGAAGGTGTAGCGGTCGCCGATGCCAATGGCATAAATCAGCGCGTCGGCTTTTTGGGCGGCTTCGATAGCTTCGTCCATCTTCATACGGCTGCTGGTGTCGTCGCCGTCGGTAAGCAGAATGATGGCCCGGCGGGTATGCTCGGCGGAGGTGCCGATCAGTTCTTCCGAGGTGGCCCAAACGGCGTCCCAGATCGCGGTCGACCCGGCGAGCATCTGGTTTGTCCCCGGAGATTGGCGGCGTTCCGTTCACAACAACTCCGCCGCCGATGTAACCCGATGGCGGAACAAACTCGACGCGATCGATTGCGCGCCTAAGGCGTTCGATGTTTCCGGAAAAACCCTGTTCGAGCGTTGTCTCTCCAGTAAACGACAAGATCGCCGCTTCATCTTTGCCGCCGGGTCGCAGAACGTTTTCCAGAAACGCGCGCGCCGCCACTTTTTCGTCGGGCAGCGTGCGTTCTTCGGAAGCGCTGCAGTCGATCAGAATCGCGAGTGACAACGGCAGATCGATGTTTGTTTGGAACGTAAAAATGTCCTGTTGCTGTCCGTCTTCGAACACGCGAATGTCTTCGGTTTCAGATTGCTGACGAACCGTTTGTTCTTGTCAGCGGCAGTGAAGAAGATGTTCGTGAGATTGGTTTCAACCTTGACTACTTCATCCGAATCCTGCGGCAGCTCTTCGCGCGTGCGGGGAGTCGGCGAAGGCGACGGCAACGGCACTGCGTCAACAGCCGCCTCGTTCTTCGCTGACAAACTGCGCGTGGCGAATACGCCGCACAACGGCGACGACGACGAGGAGCAGCAGTACGAATGAACGGTTGAAATCTTGTAACGCATCTTGCTTTTACTTGCCTTCATTCCATCGGACCACTCCTATGGCATCACGCTGTCGGCGACGGCTTTGTAGCCGTCGCTTCGTTCTGACTTTTAGATCATCGCGGCCGTTGAACCAGTTTGACTTCGATCTTGCGGAACTTGCCGTCGTAAGTCTTGTTCGTCGGGTTGTACGTAACCAGATATTGCGCGCGCAGTTCTTTTGAGATCCTCGTGAACGATCGCTCGAGCGAAAGCATGTCGCCGGTGAAGAACGCGGTGCCGCCGGTTTCTTCCGCGAGCGTTTGCAGATCGCGATCTTTCTTATCGGCCACTTGTCCGGCTTCGACGCCGGGCACAGTACCGAGAAATCCCGCCTTCGTGGAGATCGCAAAAATCGTTGTTTCAGTTCGTTGCGCGATGTCGATCGCGTCGCGAATGTTGGCGCGACTGTAGGTGTCTTCACCGTCGGTAACGAGCAACAGAACGCGCCGGCCGGGAACGGAGCGCATCTTCTCGTCGCAGAACTGCCAGATCGCGTCGAACAGAGCCGTCTGTTTGCCCATCTTCTTCACGCTGTAGACGGCCTTGTCGAGCAGGTCGAGTCTGTCCGTGAAGTCCTGCAGCAGAGTGATCTCATCATCAAACGTTCCGAAGAGCACGCGATCCTTGCGCGCCTTCACGACGGTGTGAATGAAGTTCATCGCCGACTCTTGTTGAAACTTCAGTTTGCCGGCGGTTGACGGCGACGTATCCATCAACACGGCGACGTAGAGCGGAGTCGTTAGCGCGAGATCGTCTGAAAACGTCTCGATCGCCTGCGGCACTTTGTCTTCGAGAATGAGGAAGTCCTCTTCGTCAGGCCCGCGACAAAGTTGCCCTTTCTTGTCGGTCACCGTGATCGGCAGTCGCACGCGGCTGATCGGAATTCTGACGGTACCTTGCGGGTCACTGCCGGCAGCGGCGTCGGACTGGAAGGTTTGGTCTTTGGGCGGAGACGGTCAACGACGCAGCGGCCACAATAATGCAAACTGCTGCCAAAGACTTGAATTAAGAGACGTGTTAGAGCTGTTGACATGCGATCTGGATTATAGTTCAGGCGATGCCCTGAGTCTGCTGGGTGACGGCGGTTCGATGCGTTGCCGCCCAAACCTGTTGCCCTTCGCTATTGCTGATCCCTGCGGCAATTCACGGTCGTCAATGCTGGACAATGTTACGAAACTGATCTTCGGCCCAAGTTTAGTCGCGCAAGGATTCACCTTCATGCCCGACAACTCGCATAGCTCGAATTCATCAGCGACGATCGCCTCCCGAGTACATCGCCCATTATCGCATCTTGCGCAGGCTGGGCAAGGGCGGCATGGGCGAAGTTTTCCTCGCCGAAGACACGAAACAACACGGCCGCAAGGTCGCGCTAAAAGTTTTGCCGCAGGAACTGACGCGCTCCGAGAGCCGCTTGCGGCGTTTCAGACAGGAAGCGCGCGCCGTTCTCGCGTTGAATCATCCGAACATTCTCACCGTCTACGAGATTGGCGAAGCTGGCGAAAAGCTATTACATCGCGACTGAATACATCGAAGGCGAGACGTTGCGTCAGTGTCTGTGGCGCGAGCCATTGAGCTCGATGAAGCGCTCGGCGTCGCAATCCAGGTGGCGATGGCGCTCGAGGCGGCCCACGCAGAGGGCATCGTGCATCGCGACATCAAGCCCGAGAACATCATGTTGCGTCAGGATCGCTTCGTGCGCGATCGCTTCGTAAAAGTTCTCGACTTCGGTCTCGCGAAACTTACTGATCGCGACGCGGGTGGCGCCGATCCGGAAGCAGTAACGATTCCGATCACGGAAACAAATCCCGGGCTCGTCATGGGCACGACTGGTTACATGTCTCCCGAACAGGCGCAAGGCGAGACGATCGATGCGCGTTCCGACATTTTCAGTCTCGGCGTTGTGCTTTACGAAATGATCGCGGGCGAGCCGCCGTTCAAAGGACGAACCGACAGTCACACGAGAGTTTCGATCATCGATCACGAACCAGCGCCGCTTGATGCAACACGTTGCCGGAAGTGCCGCGTCAACTCGAACGAATCATCGTCGAAGGCACTCGCGAAAGATCGAACTCAAACGATATCAAACGATCACCGATTTCAAGCTCGATCTCGAACAACTTACGAGACGAAATTCACATCGACTGGTGAGCGGGCGATCGCCGCACACGAGACAGGCTACTCGCGGAGCGGAAACAGAGGCGATTACGCAACGAGACAGTGCCCGATCGCAGGTTGAGACAATCGCCGAATCACGCAACGTCGCGGGCCAGCGCGATCACCGAGCCGCGCCGGAGGAACTGGCTCAAGTGGGCGATTCCCGCAGTGCTGGCGCGGTCTCGATCGGCATCATCGTTTACTTTTCACGCGCCACGCCACGATAAATTCGGTGGCCGATTCTTCCTTTGTGAACGACAGCAAAGATCCAAATGCCGAGTATCTGTCTGACGGAATAACCGAAAGCATCATCAACAGTCTCTCGCAATTGCCAGAACTGAGAGTGATGTCGCGCAACGCGGCGTTCCGGTTCAAAGGGTCCGAACAGGATCCGCTTGAAACTGGACGAAATCTGAACGTCGGCGCGGTGTTGACCGGACGTTTGGTGAAACGCGACGATCGTCTCGTCATCAAGACGGAACTGATCAAAGTTGCTGACGGTTCGCAACTCTGGGGCGACGAGTACAACAGCAGTCTGGCGGACATATTTTCCGTGCAGGACGAGGTGTCGAGAAAGATTTCGCAGAGTTTGCGTTTGCGTTTGAGTGGCGCCGACGAACGAAAAACTCGCCAAGCGTTACACGCACGACGCCGAGGCGTACCAGCTTTATCTGAAGGGCCGGTACTTCTGGAACAAGCGCAACGAAGAAGGATTTCGCAACGGCATCGAGTATTTCAAACGCGCCGAAGAGAAGGACCCGACGTTCGCGCTCGCGTTCTCGGGTCTCGCTGATTCGTACGCATTGCTGTGCGACATCGGCGTCGTCGAAGCCGGTGGATGAAATGCCGAAAGCCAAAGCGGCCGCGCAGAAAGCTGTCGATGCTGATCCGACGCTCGCCGAAGCGTACACGTCGCGAGCGTTTGTGCAAACTCGCTTACGACTGGGACTGGCTCGGCGCGCAGAGTGATTTTCAGCAGGCGTTAAAGTTGAATCCGAAATATCCGACCGCGCATCAGTGGTACGCGTCGTACCTGATGCAGATGGGCAAGTTCAATCTCGCGAAGGCCGAGATCGAGGAAGCGCACAAGCTCGATCCGCTTTCGCCGATCATCAATTCCAACCCGGTCTCTATTCCTACTACGAACACAACTACGACGACGCGATCGCGAAATACAAGCAGGCGTTGCAAAGCGATCCGGATTTCTGGGTGGCGCGTCATTACCTCGCGCTAGCGTACGTGCAAAAGGGCATGCACAACGAAGCGATCACTGAATTGCGCAGTTTGATCAAGGCGCCGGCCACTGGTCCAATTCCTGACGAAGTGATTGCGAAGCGAAACGGAGGCGTCGCTTCGCTCGGTTTTGCTTACGCGATGGCGGGCAAGACTGCGGAAGCGCAGCGACATACTTGAACAAGCTCAGTCGCTGTCGCAGCGGCGCTATGTTACGGAGTTGTACTTCGCGAACGTCTACGCTGGTCTCAAAGACAACGATCACGCGATCGAACATTTGAACAAAGCGTTTCAAGCGCGACATCCGGGACTGGTTCTGATCCGGATCGATCCGATGTTTGATGCGCTCGCGATCCGATCGAAGCGGTTCAAACGACTGGTGAAGCGGTTTGAGCCGATTCCTTAACAAGCCTCACTCTCGATTTCTGTTAACAAGTTGACAGTTCGGGCGGCAGTGGACTGACTGAACTCGACGCGCTCGCTGTGTTTGCGGGTGGGTGAAGGCGAGTTTTTCGGCGTGCAGAAAGTGGCGTCCGAGATTGCGGATTTGAGCTTGTAGCTTTGCGTCTTGGATCGTGTTGTCGCGGCCGCCGCCGTACGTTTCATCGCCGACAACGGGATGTTTGAGCCAGGCGAGATGAACGCGAATCTGGTGCGTGCGTCCGGTTTTGAGCTCCACGTCGAGGAGCGTGAAGCGATTGAAGCGCTGCCGCACGCGATAGAGCGAAAGCGCGCTGCGGCCGCCGCGAACGACCGCCATGCGCGTGCGATTCGACCGGTCGCGCGCGAGTGGTTGATCGATACGTCCGGAGTCAGTGGCACGCGGCCATGGACGAGTGCGACGTACGACTTGAACACGGTGCGATCGCGAAACTGATCGGAGAGATGTTCGAGTGCGGCTTCCGTTTTTGCGACGACGAGCAGGCCGGAAGTGTCGCGATCCAGGCGATGCACGATTCCCGGCCGTACGCTCGACGCCGTGTCGGGAAGTTGTTGAAAGTGATAGGCGAGTGCGTTCGCGAGTGTGCCGGAATGGATGCCCGCGGCAGGATGGACCACGAGTCCGGCGGGTTTGTTGACGACAACGAGCGTCTCGTCTTCGTGAACGATCTCGATCGGGATTGGTTCGGGAGTGAAGCTGGTCGTTACCGGCGGAGCAGTGAGTTCGACTTCGATCTCGTCGTCCTCGCGCAGCTTGTATGAAGGTTTCGCAGGCTTTGCCGTTGACGAGAACGTCTTCGGATTCGATCAGGCGTTGCAGTCGCGCGCGACTCCAGCCTTCAATTTGTGATGCGAGGAAAGCGTCGAGTCTTAAACCCGCCTCTTCAGCGGGGATCTGGAAAACACGGATTTCAGGTTGATCCATTACCCATTACGGCGTTCAAACTCTTTCATGAACGAAACCAGCGCTTCGACACCCGCGCGTGGAAACGCGTTGTAGATCGACGCGCGAATGCCGCCAACCGAGCGATGACCTTTCAATCCATCGAGTTTCTGCGCTGTTGCTTCCGACGTGAACTTCTTTTCGAGCTCTTCCGACGGGAGACGGAACGTGACGTTCATCGGTGAACGGCAATCCGGCATCCGCGTGACCACGATAAAAATCCGTGGCGTCGATCGCGTCGTAAATCAGTCGCGCCTTCTCTTCGTTCTCGCGTTCCATCCGGCAATGCCGCCTTTGTCTTTGATCCACTTGCAGACGAGACTGATGATGTAAATGCCCCACGTGTTTGGCGTGTTGTAGAGCGAGTTGTTTTCGACGTGCGTGCGGTAGTCGAGCATCGTGTGCAAGCCGTCGGGAATGCGTTGCAGCAGATCGTCGCGAATGATCACGAGCGTGACGCCGCTCGGTCCGATGTTTTTCTGCGCGCCGGCATAAATCAGTCCGTACTTCTCGACCGGAATCGCGCGCGAGAGAATGTCAGACGACGCGTCGGCAACGAGTGGAACGTCTCCGGTCGTCGGGCTCGTGTTTCCATTGCACGCCTTCAATCGTTTCGTTGCTCGTGATGTGAACGTACGCGGCGTGCGGATCGAGATTCATTTCGTCCTGGCCTGGAACGCGTGTGAAACCACCGTCGGCCATCGTCGCGGCGATGTTCACGTTGCCGCAGCGTTTTGGCTTCTTTCACGGCTTTCTTACCCCAGCTTCCGGTGATCATGTAGTCGGCGCTGCCATCGGCGGCGAGGAAATTCATCGGCAACATCGAAAATTGCAGACTCGCGCCGCCTTGCAGAAACAGAATGCGGTAGTTGTCGGGAATGCTTAGCAGTTCGCGCAATGCCGTGATTCCGCGCGGCCGATGATCTCGTCAAAGGTTTTCGAGCGATGACTGATCTCCATCACCGACATGCCCACGCCGGGCAAGACTCAGCAGTTCTCGTTGCGCCTCTTCCAAAACCGGCACCGGCAAAACCGCCGGCCCAGCACTGAAGTTAAAAATCCGTTCAGTCATTACTCCCTCCGAGCTTACTTTTAGAACCGTTTTGCTCACAGCCCCCTTGGACCTCACATCTCGGCTCTGCCGCCGGATGTGCGGCGGGGCTTTGCCCCGCCGGGAACTGATAAATGAATAAGAACCCTCCGGCGGGGCGAAGCCCCGCCTCACATCAGGCGGCGAAGCCGCACGAAAAAGTTACTCTTCCAACTGCGAGCGCAACGCCTTGCCCGCGATTTTGGTAACGAACGAACGCGGGACGAAGCGTTCGGCTTCAACAGTGAACCAGTTGGTCCAACCTGAAATGATGCTCGGTTTTTGATGACGCTTCAATCCGCGCAACGCCGTATCAACGACTTCTTCCGGCGTTTGGATCGTGCGCATCGGCGGCCGATCCATCTTCGACGCAGCAAAGAAATTGGTATCAGTCACTCCAGGACATAACGCCATCACATGAACGCCATGTGCCCGGTTTTCTTCCCACAGCGCTTCCGAAAACGACAACACGAACGCCTTCGTCGCCGCATACGTCGCCATGAACGGCACCGGCTGAAAACCCGCGGTCGAAGCGACATTGATGATCGCGCCTTGCTTCCGTTCCCGCATCGGCATCAGAAACCGTTGCGTCAGCTCAACCAGCGACTTCACATTCAAATCGATCATTTCCAGCTCGCGCGTGAGTATCGAGGTCGACAAAGTCGCCCATCGATCCGAAACCCGCATTGTTGACGAGCATGTCGATCACGAGACTCGCGCTTTTGCGTCTCTTCAAAGAGCAGCGCCGGCGCGTCAGGTTGAAGCAGATCCATCGACGATATAGTGCGCGCGAGTGCCACTCACACGCCCCAGCTCGTTACACATCGCAATGAGCTTGTCTTCAGAGCGCGCGACAAGCAGAACATTTCTGCCGCGCTGCGCGAGCTTTCTGGCAAAGGCGGCACCGATTCCTGATGAGGCGCCGGTGATGAGGGTCGTGTTCATTGACTGCCAACTTAATCAGGTCGAGCTCGATGATGTCGGGCGCTGCCGGAGGTATGTCGATTCAGGATGTCGTCTGACGGCGCATTGTCGAGATTGATGCGCGCGACGGCCGCGGCGGCGCCTTCGAAGACGATGTTTTCCATCTCCTGAACGTTGATCTGTTCCGACTTTGATCGCATCGAGCACGCCCGCAAGCACACCCGGACGATCGAGATGACGGACCACGAGCCGGTGAGTCGCGGGAGTTTGCCGGGCCAGGTTCACGACATTCGGAACTTTCCCGTTTCTTTGAACTGCTGCACGATGCGCACGGTTTCCGCGGCGATCGCTTCCTGCGCCTGGTCAGTCGACGCGCCGATGTGGTGCGTTCCGTAAAGTCCTTCTTCCTTAGCGATGTCGTCGTTGAAACTCACCGACGCCACTGGTCGGTTCCGGCGCGTAAACGTCGAGACCCGCACGAATGCCGCGATTCCTGATCGCGTTAATCAAGCGCCTGCTGATCGACGACTTCGCCGCGCGCGGTGTTGATGAAGTATGCGCCTTCGCGCATCGCGTCGAAAAACTCTGCATTGATCAGGTTTCGTGGTTTCGGTGTTGAGAGCAACGTGCACACTCACGACATCCGCGAGCGGCCGCAACCGCTTTCGGCGACGCCATCATGCGCGACACCAAGCTCCGCCGCGCGTACGCGCGTCAGACTTCTACTCCAGGCGACTGACAGGCATGCCAAACGCATGAGCACGCGCGAATCATCTCCTGTCCGATTTTACCGACGCCGATCAAACCGAGCGTCCGCCCAAACAGCCCACGCGCTTTCGAAAACTCTTTCTTGTTCCACTCGCCTTGTCGCAGCGCGACGACGTTGTCGACGATGCGGCGGTCGAGTGCGAGGATCAACAGCGAAAGCAAGCTCGGCGACTGCAATCGAATTTTTGCCGGGACAATTCGAAACGTAAATGCCGCGTTTCGAAGCTGCGGCAACGTCGATCGTGTTGTAGCCGGCGCCCGCGCGCACGACCAGTTTATTGGTCCAGCCGCGAGCATCGGCTCGGTGACTTTCGTGCCTCTCACAACGAGCACGTCGGGTGACACCTGGCGAATCGCGTTAAGCAAGAGCGTCGTCTTTCAAATCCGGTTGATAGGAAATGTCGCAACCGAGGGCCTGCAGGCCATCGAGTCCGGATTGTTCAAATTTGTCAGCTACTAGAACTTTCATATATTGGTGATTGGTTCTTTGTACTTAGTGCTTTGTACTTTGTCAGGTGTAAGTACTACAAAGCACAAACACCAAGTACCAGGTACAAAGCTTTCAAATCGTGTGAATCAATAACCCGTCCCTTAACTTCGGTTCAAACCACGTCGATTTCGGCGGCATGATCTCGTTCGCATCCGAAACCATCAACAACTCGTCGACCGTAGTCGGATAAAGCGAAAACGCTACTGCGGCTTTACCTTCGTTAACCAGACGTTCGAGTTCTCTCGTGCCGCGCAGTCCACCAACGAAATCGATCCGTTTGTCCGTGCGCACGTCTTTGATACCCAGCACGGATCGAGCAGACGATCCTGGAGAACACTGACGTCAAGAGTTGGCCCACAGCCATCGGGCAGCGTTGTTTCAGGCGAAGCTCCAGCCCATACCACTTGCCGTCGAGATACATGCTCCATTGACCACGCTGCTTCGGCGCGGGGTTGGCGTTTTCCGTCGATGGTAAACTGCGCTGCAATCGCGTCGAGAAACTCTCCTTTCGAAAGACCATTAAGATCGCGAACGACGCGGTTGTAAGCGAGTATCTGCAGTTGTGAATCCGGGAAAGATCACGGTGAGGAAATAGTTGTAGTCTTCCTTGCCGGTGTGTGTGAAACTCTGTTCTCGCAACTCAGCACGCGCGCGGCTTGCGCTGGCGGCGCGATGATGACCGTCGGCAATGTAGAGCAATGGAACTGAGCGCAAAACTGTTGACTAAGCTTTCAGTGTCTGTGAGTCGCCAGATCGTGTGACGAATGCCGTCTTCGGCAGTGAGGTCAAACAACGGTGCAGCACTCATTGCTGCCGAAACCTGCTCGTCGATCTCAGGATGCGTGCGATAAGTCAGAAACACCGGACCAGTTTGCGCGCGCAACATCAACATGTGGCGCGTGCGATCGTCTTCCTTGTCAGCGGCGCGTGCGTTCGTGTTTGCGGATCGTGTTGTCGTCGTATTCGTCGATCGAGCAGCAAGCCAACGATCCCGATCTGCTCGATGCCGGCCCATGATCAGGCTGTAAAGATACAGACTCGGTTCCGCTTCTTTTTCGAGTCGGCGAGTCGCGATCAGTTTTTCAAAGTTCTCGACTGCTTTGCGATAGACGGCGTCGCTGTAAATATCAGTGCCGGCAGGTAGATCGATCTCGGGCCGCGAAACGTGTAGAAAGCTCAGCGGATTTCCCGTTGCCAGTGCCCGCGCCTCTTCGGTGTTGACGACGTCGTACGGCACACTCGCAACCGCCTGGGCGCGCTCGGCCGGTGGACGCAAAGCGCGAAAAGGACGAATAACCGCCACAGATCCTCCTTAATTCGTTTACTACACTGGTGATTAATGTAAATCGGTCATTATGTCGGTTTGAGAGCTGGACGTTTGAGTGTGGCCGAAAACTGACAAACGAACGTGTTAGATGATCATCCTCGACCAAGGATTATGACGTTCGAAGACATCCGTTAGATGTGAAAACTCAAATGAGCTAACGCAATCGCCATTGACCATTCGCAAGACATTGAGAAAAACTACGGGTCTAATCTATCGCGCGACGCGCAAAATCGTGTTGCAACCGGGCGAGGCGTTGCTGTCTGTGTCGCATGGCGTGGTGGGTGAGTGTGCTGTCGGTCGCGGCTCGTTGATATTCGTTACCGCGTGCGCTCGAAATCGTCGCGGGACGGACAGACTGATCGACCTGATGCATGCAGATCCGGAAGTTCAGACAGATTCGCCTCGCGCGATTGATACTTTTACTGTCGAGCGATGTCTGTTTGTTTAAGCCGATCTGCTGGAAACGCGCGGCCGTGCTGCATCGCTATCTTTCACGAAGCGGAACCCGACGCGGATCATTTTCGGCGTGCGAAACGATCGGAACGGAAAGTCACGGGACATGCGTGGCTTGAAGCCGAAGGACGAGCCGATCCTCGAAACTACACCGCCTGAATACGTGGTCACTTACCGATTTCCTTCAAACGAACGTTTCGATCCGCAGCTCGCCATCTCTATCTCTCGAATAGCTTCTCGAATAATAAAAAAGGAGAGGCGGTGAGGCGGCCTCTCCCTTCTCAAACTCCATTGTTAGTCTGAGTTCTTACGGCAAAGCTTCGACGTTGAAAAAGAACTTGAAGCTGCCGGTTTGCTGAATGCCAAGCAGGAAGCGCACATCAACGGAAGCGCCATTCGCGATCGGCGTCGCCAGCGTGACTGTTCCGGCAGACATCGACGAATTGAAGCCACCACCATTCGGTTGGTGACGGCGAGGTGGTTGCTCGAGTGTCGTTCCTTGACGGTGACGTTGCTCGTGCCGCTGCCGCAAGGCGGACGGTCGACTGTGACCACGACGGCGTAGAGGTTCGTGGCCGCAAGTCGGCAATGCCGCTGGGCGCCGGGAACGTAGTCAGGTCAATGACACGGAACCGCAATCGCGTTACGTTACCTCCGGTGTTATTCGACGACGGTTCTGCGAATATCCAACGTTCCGAACGTTGAGTTGTTCGCCGGATCCGACGTGAAGTCGCGCACGCGATTCGGTGGTGATGCTGCTGCGACGCAGATATCCAGCAGGTTCACCGCAAACGACGCGTTACGCTGAATCGGTGAACTGAGATTCTCTGGTCCGGGCGCGCCGAGACGTTGTCCAGCGCCCGCCGAGGTACCGTTCGTGTCAACGAAGATGAAGTCCGCCGCGTTGTTGTTGGTATCTTTAGGGGTGATATCGGGCAAGCGCCAAAGGTGGTGATCGAACCTGATTTACCGCAGTCGTCGCGATAGAAGGAATAATCGATTGAGAAAGGTGTGAGTGCGGGATAGCCAGTGCCTTCTTTGTAAAGCGTATTCGCTTCCGAGGTTGACCCAACGGCGTCCAACCGGTTTGCGAGTACGAAGTTGGCCCCAACGCTGGTATTGAAGATCGCGATACCTGCGTTGTCGGGAATGTCAGTCGTATAGGTGGCATCGCCGGTGGCAGTGGTGCCGTTACCAGCTGGATATGAAGCAAGGCTGTATCCAACACTGTTCACGCAAAGATAATGACCCCTGTTGGGGATAACCGTACCATTCGGAATAACGCAACGAGCTACTCCGTTTGAAGCCGCCACGGCATAACCCGTTCCGCCGCCTGCGACGGTATGGTCGGCTCCGCTGTTGTTGTAGATTTCAATGAACTCGTCGTTCGCGCCATTTGGACCACGAACACGGAACTCAGAAATGATCAGTTGTGCTGCGGCGATCTGCGACATACCCAGTATCATCGCTACCAGACCGGCGCACACGAGGGAAATCCGAAATGACTTAGACATGCCTATTTCTCTCCTTTTTCGGTAGGCCCACGATGTTCAGTGCGGCGTGAAACCCTAACATGCTTATTTGAATGCAGTCAACGAAATTTAACCTGAACGTCAGCCGGAGTTTTTACGGTGTTTGCCGAATATTTCGTTTAGTTTCAATGGGTTGGCTGAACAGTACGGGAAGGTACACTGAAACGGCGCGCGAGCGCGTCCCAGTCGACAAAGATCAAATACAGCACGAGTTGATGAGGGAAGAAGATGTTCATTACGAACAATGTCGAGAGATGAAACACGACACCTACCGCGAGTAAAAACCAGCGCGGACGCCGCCAGAAAACAGCCAGTGGAAAGAGCAGTTCCCACAGCAGAACCAGCCCCACTGCATAGGGCAGAACGGAACGAATCTGAGGTAACCAGAACGCCAGTTTGAAGTGCGTGTCGTGAAGATTGTCGAGCGAGTGGAAGATCGCGAGCGCCGGTAGATTGTCGACGCTGAGGTATTTAAGTCCCGCTACTCGCAGCTTGATCAGCGCGGAGCTGAAGTAAGTCCACGCCATCAATAATTGCATCAGCAGAATCGGATAGGCATACGCCCACAGTGGACGCTCTTTATCCGTGCGCCGCAGCCAGTGGTCCAATGAAAAATCATCGCCGCAAGGTGTGAACGCCAGGACTGCCAGACAGTAGACGCCGAGCATTTCATCGTGATTGAAGTGGCCGAAGCTGCGAAGCAGACCCTGGTAGAAGAGAATGAGGAGGAACGACGTCTTAGTCGAGATGGAAGTGAGAAATCCGGCGGTGCTCAGGATCAGCGAGATCACCATCGCCGTTTTCAGAATAACCATGCCGGGTGGGTTTAGGAGTTGATCGTAGAAACTCCACGGCAGGAATTTCATCGCTCCCGTCGGCCGCATGATCGTTACCGGCAGCGCGCCAAGTGCGGAGAAGGAAGTGGCGAGGATCGAGATGAGGAACGTGCCGTGAACGATCGAGCGCACGACGCCCAGGGCAAGAGCGGTCTTCGGCACCGGCACGGAGACGCGGGGAAGGGGAGACGCGGAGACGCGGCGAAGGAGAGACGTGTCACCCCTTCCCCGCATCTCCGTGTCGCCCCTTCCCCGCGTCTCCGTGTCTCTCCTTCCCCGCGTCTCCCCTTCTCCCCGTCACCCTTTTTCCAATTCCTTGCGCCACGATTCGATGAAGTTGTCGTAGTTGGAGTAGGTGCCGCCTTCCCAACGGTACATGTCGAGCCGGATTGCTTTCAGGCGTTTCGGGGAAGACGGAGGCAGACGATCGTTGTAGAGACGTCCCCAGGTTTCGATAAGATCCGGGATGCGCGCACCGGGTGGGAGGTTTTCGACTCCTCCAGCATCGCTTATTAGTTGAGTGTTCTCTGGATGAATCGATGCAAGGCGGAAGCTTTGGTTAGCGATAGTCGCATTCACCATGGTCCAGGTGCGGCTATACAAACCGTTCGTGAGTTCGATCGGGTAAACTTCGACAGTCTCGCCGGAGACAGTTTCACCGCGAAGGATGCAGTAACTACGCCCGCGTTCGAGATCGCCACCTGCCATCATCACGTTCCAGGCCGCAATCGGATACAGATTGCGCACAGATACGAACGCCCAGATCAATGGCAAGAAGATCGCCGCTGTGAGGATCGCGTATTTAACAATCAAGCTACGCTCATTCGGCGCTGAGAAGTTTGTAGGTTCGGAAGTTATCAACTATTCGTTCCACGCTGCGGGTCGCGTTGGCCAGCGCAATCTCATACTGGCCCGTAATATCGTCCGCAATCTCGCCCACGGACTTGCCTTGTTCGAGCCCTTTCCAGACGATCATCGCCGTTTCGTTCAGTTGGAAATACTTCTTGGTATTCAGATCGACAAGGATTCCCTCTCCGCCATCGAAATCAGTAACTACGACGTGTTTGCCAGGTGTTAGGTTCATGATCTCTTTAATTCGAGTAATGAATATGGCCCGTTGGCCCATCGTTCAGCGGCGTCGCGAACGAGTTCTGAAGCAGTTTGCCTTTTGGCCTCAGTATCAGAGACAAATGGTTGGTCTTCCGTATTTTTTGAATAGACACGGCTGCGGTCGTTAATAGCATCTATTTCAGAAGCCGTTGGTTCGACGCCAAAGAAACGCAACACGTTACATATCACAGATAAAGATAGTTGATTGTAATTAAGCAACATGCTGTTGTCGTTCGCAAGCGTGTGCGCTGTTGAAAAGAAACTGCCGATACTGCGCGCGCAGAGTTCTTCAAGCGACATCTCCGCCACCTGCGCGGGCGACGTGCCGGTGATGTGCGCGAGAATGCGATGGTCCTCGTCGAGCAGCCACGCGGGCGAGTTCGACACGTTCGAGACGATAGTTTCGATCGGATCGCGATAAAGAAAGATCCACGGAACATCCGGCCAAATGCGCCTGATGCGTTCGAGCTGCGAAACGCTGCAACACGCAAACTTGATGAAGACGCGTTCTTCGCCGCCGTCACGTTGGCCCAACGCATTTACAACCGCGCGAAGCAACACTGAATACAGCGACTCTTTGACGCGGTCATTTGCATCGGTGATGAACCGCGCGACGAGTTTGTCGACCGCGTTTGGTTCAGAAAGAACGACGGACGCGTTTACACACCGGCAAGCGTTTGCGAGCAGCGTCGAGCCGCAACGGGAGGAATGGAAGATGAATCCGGCGGGCTCAACGCTCGGGAGCGTCTGGTCCAGTTGTAAAAGCGCGTCGAATTCTGTGAATCGTTCAGCGCGGTCGGGATGTTCAGTGCGGACCCGATCGACAGTCTGCTGGAAAAACGGTTCCGTGAAAGTCACGTCCGCCATCTGCATCCACAACAGACCCGGACGCCGATCGACGACGGTCGCATCTACCGGCATCCAGCCCGGTTCTATTTTCCATTGGTCATTTGACATTAGTCATTTTTCATTTTCCGAAGTGACGACAAGCGCTTGAACTCCGGAGGCAAAAAGCGAAATGGTAAATGACAAATGGAAAATGACGAATGGAAAATGATTCAAGTAACTCGGCCACGAATCGATACCAGTTCGGGTTCCGTTGAGCGATGCCATGGCGTCTTGCCGAAGCTTTGCAGACAAAACAAACACGGCGAGCCGGTGAAAAGATCCGGCGTGACACCCTGCGCACGCAACGCTGCCAGCGCCTCTTTGCGCTTTTTCAACTGCGCCGACGCGACTTCTTTCAGTTTCGCAAACGCAGACGCAAACGATTCGACATTCAAATCAGCTACAACATCAGTCTCCTCTGCCGCGCCACGAAAACCGGAGAGATTGCAGCAGAGCGACAGCCGGCCACGATAATCAACATTCATGCTCGTACCTGCCAACGGCGAGCACGGTGCACGCTCTTCGTCGATATTGTAGTAGCCGACGTCGACCCCAATGTTCATCTTGAAGATGCGCGCGAGAATCGCGACCTCTTCCTCAACCATGCGCTGCTCGTCGAGACTCAGCGCCGATTCGTCCGTCAGCGCAGTTGACGTCGGCATCACGTGGGCGAAGTGCAGCGCGGCAGCGCCCATCCTTGCCGCAAAGATCGCGATCTGTTCGAGTTGGTCCATCAGGTCGCGCCGGACCGTGACCTTGATTGCAAAAGGCATCTGCGACATGTAACAACGCGAAAACGCGCGCACAAGACGATCGAACGATCCCTGGCCGCGCCAACCGTCATGACCTTCACGCGTGATACCGTCGAGACTGAACGCTACGTGCGAGACCGACTGGCGATTCGCCGCCAGCGCGGGCCAGACGCGTTCGAAGTGCCAACCGTTTGTAACGAAACTGGAAGTCATACCGGCTTCGGAAACAATTTCGAGAGTCGCAGCGAACTGCGGATGAAGCGTCGGTTCGCCGCCGGTAAAATTGATCTTCGTCACCTTTGCGGCGTCGCGAGCTTCGCCGATCACACGTCGCAGCAGTTCCACTGGAAAGAACTCGGCGCGCGAGCTGTAAAGATTATCTTCGGAGCGGAAGCAGTAGCTACAATGCAGGTTGCAGATGTTAGCCAGTTCCACACTTAGTCTCTGTGGACCATAGTCGTCGCTGAACGTGGCATCGGTCTGCATTAGTTTGAATTTAAATGACGGCTCAATAACTCTGCGGCGCGCGTAGGTTCGAGCAAGTCAGTACCAGCGGTGAGAGCGAACGCTTTTACCTGACGTGCGAGCCGCGAAAGAAGTTCAAGATTCGCACCGGCAACGGTCGTGTCGTAAGTGGCCCAGGGACAGGCGCGGATCAGTCGCGTCATCGTTTCCGCTTGCGCCAACCGAACCACCTGCGTTTCCTTTTCGCCGCTAATCGCCGTGAACATAATCGCACGCGGCACGACCTGCGATACGCGGGCGGACGAAAAAACATTTTCAGGTTCAAAGACGTCCTTAAAACGCGGCTGCGCACCGGCGCTCCTATCCGCCATCTCTCTCATCGCAAAGAAACTGCGAAAACCGCGTGCTTCCACCACTCCGTCGTTCAAACTCAACAGTACTTCATCGTCAGAAAGATACGGCCATCCCGCTGTCGCGAGGTTAAAGGTCAGCGTCGATTTGCCGCTTCCCGACGGGCCAATAATCAGAACGCCCGCGCCAGTGTGCGGCTGGACTGCTCCTGCGCTATGGAGATCAAACAATCCAAAGCGCCGCAACGCCGCGCAAACGGCGAATGACGTCACTCGCGCCAGTTCCGCATCAACCGTGTCCGGTACCTGTTTGACCCAAACATCGACGCGTACCGGGAGGTCCTGACGCAGGCGCATCAATGAATTCTCGAACTGCAAATAATACGCGTTTGCTTCGGTGTAACACCGTCCGCCTTCGGCAATGTCAAACTGGTTCAGGTTGGGAGGAATTTCTGGCCCGCGATCGTCGCCAAAGACCTTGATCTCAATTTCGGCGTCACGCGGAGGCGGCGAGGTTGGCGTGAGCTGCCATCCGGCGAAGAGTTGTTGGACCAGTTGGGCTAGTCGGTGATCGACAGCTTCAACAAATAGAAACCGACCGGCGACCGTATAAAAGCTTCGGGACGCCGGTCGGTCAAAGACCTGAATAACTTCCATGCAACCGGAAATTCTGTTTTGTTAATTCGTCGCGCCGCTTGTTGCAGCTTGAAAGAATGTGGTCGCTTCCAAAACGTCAACGGGAACCGAAATCGCCGGTTCGACAAAGGGTTTACGGTCAGTCAGTTCTTTGCCGATGCCTTCAGTTTGAAGTCCAGCTTTCTCTTCGTTAAGAATCTCGTTCTGTTTAGCCAAGGTTTGCCGCCTCCTCGAGTCAGGTGTAGTTAATATATGGTCTTGCTAGACCACGTGGCAACCGAAATTTCGGATCACGTGTTCCGGGCCATGAGTTAGTCAATCAACGCCAATTTCAACGACCCTCATTGGACCGTCTTGGGTGGCTCCGCTAGAACCAGCCGCAGGGCGCGTCGTTCGGACCGCGTTAGATCAGCTCTGACGAACAAAATGACATTCGGCGAGAGCTGTCGAATAGCGTCCTCCACAGAGAGCTTTGAGATATCGGCATCAATCAAATCCATCTTTTCGTTGCGTATGTCGACTGGGATACCGATGGTTTCGCCAATCTTGAGCATGATCAGTGGGAGTGGTTGCTGTTTGGCTTTAACACTCAACTGGTAGTTCAAGTAGGTAACACGGAGCGGCGGTTCCTCCACTTTCTGTTTGTCGTCCGACTCCGTTGTGACTCCATCTTCGGTATCGCCTTCAATCAACATGGACTGTGTCGAGCCATGCACAACTGCTGACACGGGGGGTTCACCTTGATTGGCATCGTAAAGAAAAATTCCTAATACGCGTGGCGGGGTTTGGCCCCCGCTGTCGAGCTCATAATCGACGTAGACCGTTGGCGAGAGTAACTGAAGCGCTGGTTCCAGCGTCAGTTCGCTGAACTCGATCGAGAGCGGTTCTTTCTGTCGCTCGGTTCCGAGAAACACCGGTATCTTCAAACGTTTCGACAGATCCTGGGCCACCTCGACCATGTTTGCCTTTTCGGCTTTGAGAGAGATGTTCAGGATCGGTCGGGTTTTGACCGTTAGTGTATAGGCCGGCTTGACGCCAGGTTTCGCCGTCTGTGTTTTGGCGTCTTTCGCTGCAGGTTTTTGGTCAGGTTGTTTATCAGCCTGCGACTGCTCCTGTGAGAAGGCGGCTATGGTGCACGCGACGGTGCACAGAAGGAGCACCAAGGCAGCAAACAGATTTTTGACATACGCACGTTTAACTACTGGTTTCAAATCTGTCTTTTCCTTGACCTGCGGGTGGAACACACACGTCAGTCGGACGACTGACCCCGCTCTTGATTGCCGTGAAAGCTAGCACGTGCGAAAAAATCCGTCAAATTTTGATTAACACTATCCGATTTATTGATGGTTGCCGGTCCTGAATATGAGGCGAAACGGGCGCATTATGTAATAGGCGAAGTGCAAACCGGCGGGGAGGGAACGGCGGGCGACGTCTCCGTCAGTAGGGCGCAACATGTGGACGAGGTAGCGTGCGCGGGCGCTGAGGCTCTTTCGCACGCCCAGGTTGTACTTAAAGATCTCGCGGGGGGTTGCAGGAACGTGCTCGGGACCGTTGAAGAGATGTTCGACGATGTTTGCAGCAAGCGGTGCGAGACCTTTGTCAGCGTCGCAACGGCGTTTTACCTCCGGTGGTAACGGTGCATCAAGAAGTGTTTCGGCAAGATGTAGTCCGAGCAGAAACATGCGTTCGCTGTCTGCTTTGGCGGCGCGATCCAGAAGTACAGTCCAGTTTAGATCGCGGCGCGAGATCAGCTCGGCGACGTCGCAGATCCAACCGAGTCGTTCCCAGAGATGTCGTGAGCCGTGGACGCACAACGAAAACAGCAGATCGTCCGCGGAGAGCGTCTGGACGGTCGTTCCGTTCAGGTTAAAAGAAACGAGATGTTGCCAGAGTGTTTCGCTCTGCACAGTTGAGGCGAACAAGTGTGGCGCGACTTCCCAGTGCAGCTCGACGATCAAACGGCGATTGTCTTTGGTGAACTGCAGGTTGTGTTGCGTGCGTAGTAGCAGCTCCTGTTGTTCATGAGTGAGCGGTTTGGAGAGCGCGTAGTTGTCGGCAAGCAGAAGATCGCGGGCGCGCGCGACGTCTTGCTTTTTGACGATCACATCGAGATCGACGAAACGTCTCAGTGCGAGATCGTCGTAGGCGAAGAGCGCGAGGATCGGGCCTTTATAAGGAATAGCTTCAATGCCTTCGTCCGAGAACAGCTTAATCAGACGGCAGAGCTCCGCGGTCAATACAACGTTGCGCGCCGAGTTCTCGAGAGAATGTTTTTTGAACTGTTGAAGTTTCTCTGGCGAGACGTGATGTTTCAGTTGCTTATAGACAAGCGGTACGACCGCGTGGCGTCGAGCCAGGAGAAAGAAGTAGTCCCAATCGATTTGCTGTGATCTGCTGCGTTCACCGATCTGTGGTTGCGCCTTCGTTCGTGCGCAAGCTAATAATAATTCATCGATTGCTCTATTCATTAACCTTCAAAACAGCCAGGAACGCCTCTTGCGGGATCTCCACGCGCCCGACTTTTTTCATCCGTTTCTTGCCTTCCTTCTGCTTTTCGAGCAGCTTTCGTTTGCGCGTGATGTCGCCGCCGTAGCACTTGGCGATAACGTTTTTCCCGAGCGCCTTCACCGTCTCGCGCGCGATGACTTTGTTTCCGATCGCCGCTTGAATCGGGACCTCGAAAAGTTGCCGCGGAATCAACTGCTTCATCTTCTCCGCCAGCGCACGTCCCTTCGCCTGCGCCGTGCTGCGATGCAGAATCAACGACAACGCGTCCACCGGTTCGCCCGCCACCACCACGTCCAGCTTCACGAGATCACTTTCCCAATATCCGGCCAGGTTGTAATCAAGCGACGCGTATCCGCGCGAGACCGACTTCAAACGATCGTAAAAGTCCAGTACGATCTCGTTCAGCGGCAACTCGTACGTCAGCATCACGCGATTCGACGTGATGTACTCAAATCCCTTCTGCGTGCCGCGTTTTTCTTCGAGCAACGGCAGGATGCCGCCCAGATGTTCGTCGGGCGTTAGAATCACCGCACGAATCACTGGCTCTTCGATCTTCGCAATGCGACCGGGATCGGGCATCTTCGCGGGCGAGTCGATCTCCAGGACCGCGCCATCTGTAGTCGTCACGACGTATCGCACGCCGGGCGCCGTCGTAATCAGATCCAGATCGAATTCGCGTTCCAAACGCTCCTGCACGATCTCCATGTGCAGCAAACCGAGAAAGCCGCAACGAAAGCCAAAACCCAACGCCGTGGAAGATTCCGGTTCGTAGAAGAACGACGCATCGTTCAAACGCAACTTGTCGAGCGCGTCGCGCAGCTCTTCGTACTGGTTCGTGTCCACCGGGTACAAACCGGCAAACACCATCGGCTTGATCTCCTGGTAACCGGGAAACGGCTGCGTGGTGGGTCGTGCTGCTTCGGTGATCGTGTCGCCGATCTGCACGTCCGCGACTGCTTTGATCGACGCGGTCAGGAAACCAACCTCGCCCGGGCCGAGTTCTGCGATCGGCGTAGGCGTGGGACGGTTAACGCCCACCGTCTCGACCTGGTAATCGCGGCCTACGTTAAAGAAGCGAATCTTCATTCCCCGTCGAATCGAGCCGTCGATAACGCGGAACAGGACGATGACGCCGCGATACGAGTCGTACCACGAATCAAAGATCAGCGCTTTGAGCGGCGCGTCAGGATCGCCTTTCGGTGGAGGAACGTCGCGTACGATTGCTTCGAGCACTTCGTCCACGCCCTCGCCGGTCTTCGCGCTGGTGAAGATCGCGTTGTGCGTTTCGAGACCGATAAAGTGTTCGATCTCTTCAACGGCCCTTTCCGGTTCAGCGCCGGGCAGATCGATTTTGTTGATTACCGGAATTAGCTCGAGGTTGTTTTCGATTGCGAGATAGGTATTCGCGAGTGTTTGTGCTTCGACTCCCTGCGACGCATCGACGATCAGCAGCGCACCTTCGCACGCCGACAGCGATCGCGAGACTTCGTAGGAGAAGTCGACGTGACCCGGCGTGTCGATCAGGTTCAAAACGTACGACTGACCGTCGTTGGCTTTGTAGTCAAGCCTGACTGCGTGGGCCTTGATCGTGATACCGCGTTCACGTTCGAGGTCCATGTTGTCGAGCACCTGATTTTCCATCTCGCGCTCGGACAACGCGCCGGTCAGCTCGAGCAGGCGGTCGGCGAGTGTCGACTTGCCATGGTCGATGTGCGCGATGATCGAGAAATTGCGAATGCGAGACGGGTCCATTTGGTGCTTAGTGTTTGGTCAGTTGTCAGTGGTCAGTGGTCAGTAGTCCGGAATCCATAATCCGTTGATCCTCGGAACTAGCAACTGACCACTGACTACTGTCAAAAACACTAAGCACAAAGTACCAAGCACCAGGCACAAAGTACATGCATGGCACCCTGCCGGAAGTTTCAACGGAGATGCTCGTTAACGTAAGTGCGTCCTTTTTCGGGCGAATCCATGGATGCGACCCACTGGTAGTTTCGAATGCTCCATGGGCCGTGGGCGTCGATGAATTCAGCGTACTTCGTGCCGGGCGTGAAGTCGTCGTCGACGATTCCGATTTTCACCCACACGCGTCGCTGCAATTCCAGATCTGCGGTCATCGCCGCCGCCTGGAAGAGCTTGTGCTTCTCGTCCTCCGTGTAGTCATCCGAGGAAGACGAAGATGAGTTCGACGACGAACTGTTCGTCGAATCGTCGTTAGTATTGTCGTTGCTGTTCAGGTTTAAGTTGTCGTTTGAATTGGAGTTGTAATTGGCGTACGAATCAAAACTTCCCGCGTTACGCCAACCGAACCAAAAAATCAAAACACACGCGATTCCGACGACGATCAATCCCAAACATCCGGCGCCACCGCAACCGAGTGCGATCTTCTGATTACGAGTCATTTTTGTTTTTCTCTTTTCAGCTGGACTGAAACGAACTAAGTAACCACAAAAGGCACAGACGAAGCCCACAAAAGGCACAAGACTTCAACGAGTTTTCATCCCCGGCTTTTCATCCAAAGCACGCATTCCGCCAACTGCCGCTGCATCGTCGCGACGTCAGTGTGATGAATCTCGCCGTGACCGGGCAATACCCACTGAAACTGGTAGTGCAGAAGTTTTTCCATCGAACGGATCTGCTCGGGCCACGAGTACCACGCGACGCTGCGAAACGCAGTCAGCCCATTTCGTTTGGCCGAGCCGGCCAGATGATCGCCCGTGAACAGAAACTTGTTGCGATAAAGGAAGACCATGTGCCCGCGAGTGTGACCCGGTGTTGGGATCACGAGTAGATCGCGGTCGAGTTGAACCGGCTCGACGCCGCTAATGACGCGTTCGACCTCGTGACGCGCTGCACCGTCGTCGGCGTGCATGATTCTCTCGCAGCCGAATCGTTCGCGAAACAACTTGTGATCGGCTACGTCGTCTTTATGCGTCAGCAACATTTGGCTGACGCCGCCCATCGCGTCGATGCGTTTGATCAGTTGTGTGGCAAAGCGCGGCGAGTCGATCAAAATGTTGCCGCCTTCGTCCTGCGGCCTGACGATCAAATAACTCCACGCGCCAAAACTGTCTTCAGACGTGAAGCCGCAGAAGTAAACGTTGTCCTCGATTTGAGCGGGAAAGGCGTCGATGCCGATATGCGGATCGTGTTTTTCCGTGGAACCGATCGAGCCGGTCGGGCAAGCCACGAGGGCCATCATTGCCTCGCGCGTTTCGTCGCTGGTCTCCGGTTGGTGATAGACGCTGCACTGGTCACCGTGATCACGAAAGATCCCGGGCGCAAGTTGACTACAGGTGTCGCAGTCGATGCAGGTGGAATCTACAAAGAAATCACCCGGTACATTCTCCGGTAAACGCTGTTGCAGGCTTGCCATAGGGAAATGCGAATTGCGAAATTGCGCGATTGCGCGATTGCGCGATTGCGAAATTGCTAATTTCAACACAACCGTAGCGTACTGCTTCAAATTCCGCAATCGCGCAATTTTCGCAATTCCGCAATTCTTTAGATGTCAAACTCGTTGATTAACCGGTGCAGGTAGGATCGACTGATGCCGAGTTTTTTGGCGGCGGCGACTTTGTTGCCTTCGCTTTGCAGGGCGGTCTTGATCATTCGCTTCTTCAGGGCTTCGACAGCGCCTTCGAGAGTCGACTCGTCTCCGGCGCGCGTGCCCGGTAGCACGCGCAACATCTTCTCGGGAACGAATTCGAGCCCGAGAGTGGCGTTGCTGCTGAGCACGACGAGCCTTTCGATCAGGTTTTCGAGTTCACGAACGTTGCCCGGCCATTCGTACTCCAGGAGCACCTCAATTAGCACAGGTTCGAGTTCGGGAGTTGGCTGGCCGTATTTGGCTGCCGAGGAGCCGGCAAAATGCGCCGCGAGCAACGGGATGTCGTCCTGACGTTCACGCAACGGCGGCAACGTAAGCGGCACGACGTTCAATCGGAAGAACAGGTCCTGACGAAAACGGCCGGCGGCGACTTCTTTTTCAAGGTCGCGATTACTAGCGGCGATCAGTCTAATATCGACGGTGAGCGTCTTAGTCCCGCCGACGCGCTCAAACTCACGCTCTTGCAAGACACGCAAAAGTTTCACCTGAACCTGCGCACTTAGTTCGCCGATTTCGTCGAGAAACAGCGTGCCGCCGTTCGCCAACTCGAAACGGCCTTTGCGAGTTTGCGTCGCTGACGTAAACGAGCCTTTCTCGTGACCAAACAGTTCCGATTCGATCAGCGTTTCCGGCAACGCCGCGCAACTGACTGCGACGAACGGTCCCGTTGCGCGCGGACTTTCCTGATGAATCGCGCGCGCAAGCATCTCCTTGCCCGTGCCGTTCTCGCCGCACAACAACACTGTCGCGCTGGTTGCTGCAGCCGAACGTGCCTGTTTCAACACGCGCTCCAGCGCCTGACTGCCGCCAAGTAAATGAGTGAATCCGGGTGGACGCGCCAGCTCCTCGCGGAGACGTCGATTTTCGATCTCGAGCTGCCGCATTCGTGCGGCCTGACTGACGATGTGTAGCAACTCACCTGGATCCAGCGGCTTCTCAAAGAAACCATAAGCGCCGCGTTTAACGGCTTCGAGTGCAGCCCGTTTCGAGTCGCTGCCGGTGATCACGACTACTTGCAACGGCGGATCCTTCGCGCGCGCGACGTCGATCAGCGCCAGACCCTCGCCGATGTCGTCAACATGCGGGGGCAGGTGCAGATCGCTCACGACGACTTCGATCTCTTCATCGTTGATCAGCGCACATGCTTCATCGCGCGACGATGCCTGGAGAACGTGATAATCAGAAGCCAGCGCCCAGTACAGTCCGCTGCGCACAGCGTCGTCGTCATCGACAACGAGAACGGTACCCTTCGGCTCTGATTGCGTCGTCATTTCCGGTTTCGACTTTCCACACAGTAATCCACCAAATGCACGTAGCTTGGGGATACCTGGGCAGGTACTACTAGAGGAGCGTAACTGGCAAGCTTAAAGAAGGAATTGCCGCACCCTTCCTGGTTACGCCTTTCTTTGTGTGGCCGATGGTAGCACGACGCGAAATGTCGTTCCAGCGCCTTCGACCGACTCAACGGCGATCGTTCCTCCGCTGGCGCGCACCACCTCACGGCAGGTGTACAGACCGAGCCCGATGCCGTTTCTCTTAGTGGTGGCGAAGGGACGAAAGAGCCGGTTGTCGATAAAGTTGCGACTCATTCCAGGGCCGGTATCGCTGATGGAGAAGCTGGGCGCGCCGCTGGTTGTGTAACCGGCTTCGATCGTGAGCGTGCCGCCGGGTTGGACCATGGCTTCGAGCGCGTTGAGTACGAGGTTTTCGATTACTTCTTCGATGCGTGTCGCGTCCGCAAGCGCGTAGACGCTTTCCGGGAGACGCAACACGATGCTGTGTTTCGTTCGCATCGGCTCTGCGGTCATAGCGCTGACGCGTTTTAGAATGGGAACGAGATCGGTATTTGTCGGACGTTTGTGTTCGCCGCTCAGGCTCGTCAATGGCCTGCTCAGTCGCGCGACGATCGCTTTTAGTTTGTCGGTCGCGCTCGTCAGGCCTTTCAGGGCATCGGTGCGAAACTGAGGATTGTCGAAGTGACGTTCCATGTTACTGACCGTCAACGACAACCCTTCTATCGCGTTCTTCAGATCGTGCGTGAGCATCGCTGACAGTCTGACGAACGATTCAAACTGCCGCGACTCTGCTTCACGTGCGACCTGTGCGCGCAAGCGTTCGGTGACGACGTTGATGTTGTCGGCGAGACCGCGCGCGTCGTCGCTTGATTTCAACAGGATGCGGCGATCGAGTTCGCCTTTCGCGATGGCTGACACATCTTCCGTCACTCGTTCGATGCCTTGCGAACGTTGTTTGACGTGATGGTTGAGCACGAAGGCCGCCAGCAATGCGGTAAGTAACGCGATCGCTAAGCCCACGCCGCCCCAGAGACGCGTACCGGAAAGTAAAACGGAACGATTGCGAGCGACTGCAACAGAAACATCGAGTCGCGGGATTGGAGCATACGCAGCGATATAGCTTGTGCCTGACGATTGAAACTCGCGCAAGCCATTCTCGTTTGCGTTCATCGCTGTGGTGATCGAGTCGAAGCCCGGGACGGCTTCGTTTGCGGGGCGGAGTTTGAGCCAGCGATCGGAGTGATAGACCACGTTACCGGATCGATCGACAACGAGGACCATTGAGTTTTCAGTGCTGCCGCTGCTGGCGCGTGCTTCGAGTCCGCGCGAGGCGGTGGAGAAAATCGATTCGAGATCGAGCACGCCTACGAGTGCGCCGTCATTTCCGCTGCCGCTCTCGCCATGAACCGGCACCGTGTATTCGAGTGATTTAGCGTTTGAGGGAAGTGTGCCGGGGCGGTCGAGTAACACGTTTCCTTTCGCGGTCCAGATGCGGTCGTCTGGTTGCGAAATGTTTCCGGAGACAGTGTTGCTTTTGTCCCAGTTTTCCCATTGAGTGCTGTGCGTGCCGAACCAGAGCGCGTTTCGGTTGCGATCGAACAGTGCGAGGCTTTGGAAGTGGCGTCGCAGATCCAGCACGGATTTCAGACTGGAGCTTGCGGTTTGACGTTGCGGGTTTTCAGGCTGCGAAACGGCCTGTTGGATGTTGCGCATTAGCGCGAGCCGCAGCATCGCGTTCTCCTGGTCGCGAAGAACTTCATCGACGCCCGCGTTGAAGGAATTCAAATCTTCCTGAACTATTGACCTGATAGTTGAATCGACGGAGCGATAGCCGTTCCACCAGTTGAGGCCGGCGAGCAACAACAGCGGAGCGGCGCAGAGGGCGAAGTAGGTGAGAAACGACTTACGTCGATGAACCATTTGGGTTTTTATCCGTGTCAGAGCACGGATGACACGAATCGCATTCTACACGGATTTCCGGCCGAATTCGGCAAGCAGCGGAGCGAGTGTATCGATGATCTGGTCGTGAGACGCGCCGTTCGTGGCGACCAGCCCGTTGCGATTCTGAACCTCAGGCACATTGTAGTTCAGCGGTTCGCCAAACAGGTCAGTCATTCGTCCACCGGCTTCAGTCAGGATCAACTGCGGCGCGCAAGTGTCCCATTGCTTTGTTCGCGGCGAAAGATGGATGTAAACGTCGCATTGCTGTTCGACGAGCAATCCGATTTTTATCCCAACCGAGCCACGCTGCACTTCTTCACGAAACCCGAAACGCTGCACAACCTTGTTCATGCGCGAACTGCGGTGCGATCGACTCGCCGCCAGGCGCATTTCCGTTAGGTTTTTTCTGTTCGAAACGTGCACTTGTTCCGGATCGAGTTGCGGCCGCTCGAGCCACGTCCCTGCACCACGCACGGCGCTGTAAAGAACACCCGTCGATGGCTGATAGACCACGCGCGACGATCGGTTCGCCCTCTTCCGCGAGCCCAATCTGCACGGCGAAATCTCCGTTGCCCGCGATGAACCCGTTCGTGCCATCAAGTGGATCAATCATCCAGACGCGCGATTTGCCGAGCCGTCGGGAAGTGTCGATCGATTCTTCTGCCAGAATTCCATCGTTGGGAAACTCGCGCTGCAAGCGCGTGACGATCAACTCGTTCGCGATACGATCAGCCTGCGTGACGGGTTCTGAGTCGTCGTCGAAGTTTTTCTGTTCGATGTCGAGCGGACCTTTGTAGTGCTCGAGAATCGCAGCGCCGGCAGCACGAGCGAGATCCACAACGAAGTCAAGTTCGTGCTTGAGTTCAGACATCACTGTTCCTGATCTCCTCGCGAGCAGCTTCTCGGATCGCATCGAGCGTCAGCTCGATATCGGACTTCGTCGTACGAAAGTTGGTAATGCAGGCGCGCAGTGCGAAGTGGCCGCGGACGGTTGCATTCGAAATGTACGCGCGACCACTCGTTTGGACGCGCGCCATAATGCGCTCGTTTAATCGATCGAGTTCGCCGCTCATGGCTGAAGCGATAGTTCCCGGAGGCACGTAACGAAAACAACAGATGCTCAACTCGACCGGCGCCAGCAGTTCAAAGTCATCCGCCGCAGACACGAGTTCGCCCATGTAAGACGCGAGCGAGATGTCGTTGCTCACAGCTTCGGCGATGCGGCGCACGCCGTAGTACGAGAGCGTCAACCAAACCTTCAATGCGCGAAACCGTCGCGAGAGCTCAACACCGTAATCCCAGTAGGCGAAAGCCTCGTCGTCGCTATGGCCGTGGACCTTGATGTAATCGGCATCTTCGGTGCTGAATGTCGCCTTCACAGGATTCGGATCGCGGAAGAGTAGACATCCGGCGTCGACGGGAACGTAGAGCCACTTGTGCGGATCGAGTGAAACTGAATCAGCGCGTTCGAGGCCCCGAAACAGATGCTTCCTTCGTTGATCGAGAACGCCGGGCGCGCCGTATGCGCCATCGACGTGGAACCACAGATGGTACTGATCGGCAATACCCGCAATCTCGTTGAGAGGATCGACAATACCGGTGTTGACCGTGCCTGCGCTTGCCACCACACAGCACGGTCTTAATCCTTTGGCGAGGTCGCGTTCGATCTCCCGCGACAACGAATGGACGCATAGTCGTTGATCATTGTCACAGTCGACGACGTGCACCTGATCACGACCGAGACCAAGAATGTCCGCCGCCTTCGGCGATCGACATGTGCGCTTCTTCAGAGGCGTAAACAATCAGCGGCGGTCCGCAATTCCAGAGTCCTTTTGCGCGCGCCTCGTTGCCGAGTTTGCGACGGCTGGCTACGAGCAGCGCGATCATGTTGGCCATCGACCCACCACTAGTCAGGAGACCTTTCGCGTTAGGATGGTAGTTGATCAACGACCCGAGCCAGCGCACGACAAGTTGTTCGAGTTCCGTTCCCGCCGGACCGGAACGCCAGCAGGTGATGTTTGCGTTCAGCGCGCTGGCGATGAGATCCGCGTAAGCACCGATCGGCGTAGATGGCGAAGCGACGTAACCAAAGAATCGCGGATGACCGTTGTGCCTGCTCAGATCGAAGATCGTTCGACAGTCGTCGATCAGTTGTTCGAGTGGAACGCCTTCCGCGGGCAGTTCGAGGTCGATTGCGGCAGTCGTCTTGCCGGCGAAATTCTCAGCGCGCACCGGTCGTTCCGCGATCGTCTTGAAATAGTCGGCGACGAGTTCTGTAGCTTGTCTCGTGATGTCGTCGAGCGCTTGCTCGTCGATATCGAGAGACGACTGTGTTCGTAGCGTTTCGCTCATTTGATCGAGGGAGCACCCGGAGATATCGCCACCAGCAACGACAACCGCTCATCGCCAGTGTTCGCGACGCCATGAGACACCCCCGCGGGCGCCGCTACGACTGTGCCTGTTTCCGCGGTCTGCTGTTCATCGCCGACGATAAAATCGCCACGCCCTGCGAGCACGAAATAGAACTTGTCAGCGCCGGCATGCGCGTGGACCGGCTGCACCTGACCCGGTTCGAGGCAGTTCAATCCCACCATCACGTGTTCGCCCTGCCACAGAGTGGTCTTATAAAACTTTTCGGCGTTCGAGCCCTCGAACTCGCGCCACTTAATAAAAGTCATGGTTGTAAAGTAACAAGCACCAAGCAGAAAATACAAAGAACAGGGATCGTGCTAACATCCGCGTAAAATATGCCGTCACCAGAACACGCCACACCCGAAGGCACTGCACGTTACGCCGATCGTTTCGCAACGCGCGCAGCGAAAAACCATTTTCGCCAGCAACAGGGATTGACGCTTTCGTCAATCGGCATCGGCACCTATCTCGGAAACCCTGACGAGGGGACGGATCTGGCCTACGCAAACGCAGTCACTCGCGCGGTGGCGAGCGGCGTCAACGTGATCGACACCGCCGCTAATTACCGTTTTCAACGAAGTGAACGCTCAATTGGGCGTGCTCTGAAAACGCTGGAAACCGAAGGTTTTTCCCGCGAAGAGCTTGTGATCTGCACGAAGGGCGGCTACCTGCCGTTCGACGGCGCGCCGCCGCGAAACGCTCGCGAGTACGTCGAAGAAACTTTCGTGAAGCCCGGCATCGCCTCGTTCGACGACATCGTCGGTAGTCACTGCATGACGCCGGCGTATTTGCAAAACCAGTTGGACCAGTCGTTGCGCAACATGGACCTGGAGAGCGTGGACGTTTATTACGTTCATAATCCGGAGTCACAGTTGGACCACGTTTCCGAGACAGAGTTTTATCATCGACTGCGATTGGCGTTCGAACGTCTCGAAGAAAATCGGAAACAAGGGAAGCTACAGTTTTACGGTGTCGCGACGTGGAATGGTTTTCGTGCGGCAGCGGATTCGGGTAAGCATCACTCGTTGGTGCGGATGATCGAGATCGCGAATGAAGTTGGTGGCGAGTCGCACGGGCTACGGTTTGTTCAGTTGCCTGTGAACCTCGCGATGCCGGAAGCATTTACGCTTGGAAATGAAACAATCGACGGCGAAGCGGTAAACGTGCTGGAAGCGGCGTATCGACTCGACGTAACGTTGGTGGCAAGTGGATCGATGTTGCAGGGCCGCGTCGCGAGAGATCTGCCGGATCCGGTTCGACGCGCACTCGGATCGCTGCCCACCGACGCGCAAACGGCGATCCAATTCGTGCGATCTACGCCGGGCATAGCAACCGCGCTTGTGGGAATGAGTCGCGTCGAACACGTAGACGAGAATTTGCAACTGGTTGGTGTCGAACCTTTGACGCACGAACAGTTGCGACAGCTATTCGGCTAACACAGATGAGTGAGCGGCGCTACAAATCGTTTTCCGAGTTCTGGCCGTTCTATGTTGCGGAGCACAGCAAACCGGCGACGCGATGGCTTCATCTGGTCGGCACGACGGCTGGCTTGCTGACTGTCGTTTACTTCATCACTGCGGGACCGTGGTGGTTGTTTCCGCTCGGATTCATTCCCGGTTACGGTTGCGCGTGGCTCGCGCATTTCCTGATCGAGAAAAACAAACCCGCCACGTTTGAGTATCCGCTGTGGTCCTTCTTTGCTGACTACAAGATGATCGGTTTAATGCTCACCGGGCGCATGGGCGACGAACTTTTGCCACAAAAGGCACAAGAAGGCACAAAAGGCACAAAAGATGGTTTGAGCAGTGAGTAAGCTTCGTGGTTATGCGCGGTAACGTTCCCATTCCCGAGATCCCCCACGGCGAAGACGTGTGGCTGATGGTGCTCGTCACTTCGGTGCGCGAGCGGCGCACGCAGCAGGGACGCCTGTTCTGCGACGCCACGGCGCGTAACGCAACCGGAAGTCTCTCGCTGAAGATCTGGGGCGAAACACTCGAATCACAAAAAGAGATCAAGGCCGGTCTGTGGGGCATCACCGGCAAGCTCGAAACGTTTCAGGATCGCCCGCAGTTCGTCGTCGCGGAGTATCGACCGATCACGCTCGAACAGTACCGCGAACATCAGAACGCCGATCCGCGTCTGCCATGCGCCTACACGCTCGACATCGAAACGATCACGCTTCCCAGTTTTCGCGAACGCGTCGGGTCGCAACTCGAGCGACAACTGCGCCTCGGCACGATGCGGTTCGAACAACAACAGCGCTATCTCGAAGACATCGCCGCCGAAGAAGAACGCTCCTACGAACTGGGTTCGCTAAGCGCGACTTCCGGACGCGTGCTGTCGATCGCGTTGCACGTTGGATCGATTCCGGGGCTGGAGTTTCCGGGTCTCAGTCCCGACCCGAGCGAGCGCGTTTTTGGCATCGACAAAGACGGGTACGAGCAGAGCGAAAACCAGGCACTGCGCGATTTTGTTCAGTTTATGAAAGATTTCGACGCCGATTGCGATGAGCTCGTCGGACACAACATTATCGGTTTCGATCTGCCGTTCATCTTTCAGCGCTGTTTGGCGAACGGCATCACCGCGCGGCCGTTTGTAAATTTGAGCGATTACAACGTACGCGGCGTGTTCGACACGATGCATCGCTGGTGGTTGGGCGCACGACGGAACGTCAGTCTCGACGACATCGCGTGGGCGCTGGGAATCGAATCGAGCAAGACGGACGAGGTTGAAGGCAGCAAAGTCTTTGAGTTGTATCAAGCCGGTAAGTTGAATCTGATCCGTGAATACAACTTGAATGATGTGCGGCTGACGAGGAAAGTTTACGAACGGATGGTTGCGAGTTTTGGGAGATAAGTAAACACGGATTGGAATGATAGGGTAGAATCCGCCGCATGGAGTTTTTCTTTCCGTTGTCGATGCTGGGCGTAGGCCTTGTCATCGGCGCCGTCTCCCTCTGGTTCATCAGTCGATCCAAACTAAAATACGAATTCGAACGCGGACGCGCTGCGGCAAACACCGATCACGCCACACTCGTCGAACGACTCGCAGGCAAGGACGATCAGGTGCGGCAACTGCGCGAGGCGCTCGAACGAGAAACTTCCCACACTGAAGAACTCCGAAACGAGAACTCACGCACCGCGGCCGATCTATCCGCCCTGCAAGCACGTCTCGAAGAAGAACGCCGCGTGAACCAGGAAAAACTCGCGCTGCTTACCAACGCGGAAGAGAAACTCGCCGACGCGTTCAAAGCGCTGTCGGCAGACGCGCTTCGCAACAACAACCAATCGTTTCTCGATCTCGCACGGCAGAATCTCGAAAAGTTCCAGGAGACGGCCCGGGGAGACCTCGAACGACGTCAAACCGCGATCGACGAGTTGGTCAAACCGCTGAAGGATTCGCTGGAAAAAGTCGACGACAAGATCGTCGAGCTGGAAAAGACGCGCGTGGGGGCCTACACGGAACTGCGCGAACAACTGAAGACATTGGCCACTTCGCAAACTGCAACTCCAATCAGAGACAGGAAATCTGGTGAAGGCGTTGCGCGTCCCGCACGTCCGCGGGCGCTGGGGCGAGATTCAGTTGCGGCGCGTGGTGGAAATGGCCGGGATGGTTCGTTATTGCGACTTCACGGAACAAACCACCGTCAACGGCGAAGACGGCCGTTTGCGTCCAGACATGATCGTCCGCTTGCCTGGTAACCGCACGATAGTGGTTGATGCGAAGGTGCCGTTCGACGCGTTTTACGAATCGATTGCTACGCCTGATGATGACGTGCGCTTGAGCAAGTTGAAAGACCACGCACGGCTGGTCAGGACGCACATTCAGACGCTCAGTCGCAAGTCGTACCAGGAAGCGGTACAACCGACGCCGGAGTTTGTGTTGTTGTTTCTTCCCGGTGAGACGTTCTACAGCGCGGCGCTCGAAAACGATCCGAAGTTGATTGAAGACGGCGTCAGTCAGAACGTCATCATCGCCACGCCGACGACGTTGATCGCGTTGCTGAAAGCGATCTCATACGGTTGGCGACAGGAGCAGATGGCCGAGAACGCGCACGAAGTCAGTGCGCTTGCGCGCAAGCTTTACGATCGGCTGCGCACGTTCACGAAGCACTACGACACGATCGGGCGTAATCTCGATCGCGCCCTCGACGCTTACAATCAAGGCGTGCGTTCGCTGGAAGCGCGAGTGCTGGTCACGGCGCGTCGATTCAAAGAGCGCGGCGCGTTAGCGGGCGAGGACATCGCACCAATCGAACCAATTGACAAAACAACGCGGCCGCTCAGTCTCGACGAAGGTGGACTCTTCCCTGATATTTAGTTCGAGTTTCCCGCAAAGGCGCAAAGGCGCCAAGAGGTCTTAGTGCTTAGTGCTTTGTTCTTTGTTTGGTCTCGGGTCTTAGGGCTTGGTTTTGGTCGAAAGAGCACTAAGCACTAAGCACTAAGTACAAAGACCTCTTTGCGTCTTTGCGCCTTTGCGGGAACCCTTTGTAACCGTGCATAACGTCTGGAACGAAATTTGGCTAAGTCCTCTCCTCGGCAACAATCGAACGCTGCTCATCGAGCGTTGCGGCGATCTTGTCGCTGCCGATCAAAGCGGAAGCTTCATTTATCTCGCGGCCTCGCACCCGCTACTCGAAGTCGTTACACAAAAGATTCTCGATCGAAGTAAACGAAGCGGCGTCTGGGGTGAGTTGCCGGTCTATCTGTTTCGCGGTTTCGCACAACGGCTGATCTCATCGGCAGTTGACGACATAGGCCGCGGAATGCCACCGCGTATTCCGATCGATCGCGACGAGTTGCCGTTGAAACGCAGCCTCGTTTCGCAGATCCTGATGCGGCTGTTGGCCCAGGGGAAGTTGGAGGCGCTAGCGCCGCTCGCGACTCGTGAAGGTTGCGTAAACACAATCACGACGCTGCTCGGCGAATTACAACGCGCCGCAAAAACACCTGCCGAAGTCGCGGAGATCGTCGCCCAACGCGCTATCGATTTCGATCTGAAGATCGAATTCGATAACGAAATAAGTCTTATTTACTCGGTCTACACTGATCTACTAAACAAGCATCAACTGACCGAAGAAGACAGCGATCAACTGCGCGCGCTGTCGGTCCTGCGCGGCGAGCTGGACGGACAGCACGTGCAGATCCCGTGGCTCGACAACGTGCGGCTGCTAATCATCGACGGGTTCTTCGACTTCACCCCCGTGCAGGGCGAGATTCTCCGTCACCTGATCCCGCTCATTCCGCAAACCATCGTCAACCTGAATCACGACGATCGCAATCCGGAGATCTTCGTTCCGTTCCAGGAGACGATCGGACAACTGCAAAGCATCGCGAAGTTTGAGCTGAAGCAAGCGAGTGATTTTTTGCCGACGCACGGCGTGCTTTCAGGACTCCGAGTGAATCTCTTCAACTCGTTGATTCAGGCGAACCGGTGGCTGACCGGCTGCGCGAGATTCGTTATCTCGAGTGCGGCGACCGCGACATCGAAATCCGCACCATCGCGCGTGAAGTTAAGCGTTTGGTCCTGACTGAGCAGTACGACCTCGCGGACATAGCGGTGGTGGTCCGTGAGCGCGCCGCTTATGCGAACACGATCGCGCGCGTGCTGCGCGAAGAGTCGGTGCCGTGCAATCTCGAACTGCGCATCGATTCCGGCGACGTCCCCGCGAATCGCGCGGCGCTCAAGTTAATAGGCTTGCTCGAAGACTGTTGCGTCTGAAGATCCGTCGGCGATGCGCATCCTGGAGCTCGCCGACCTGATCAAATCGGAATACTTCCGGCTTGAAGATGCAGAGTTGCAGGTTTTGAATGAACGCTTCCATGCGGAGCATCTGGGTTTGCTGCGACCGGATTTGCCGCTGCTCACGCGCGAAGCCGTCGAGAGCTTCAAAAATCGGCACCGCATCGGAATGTGGGACGCCGACGCGCTCGAAAATGCCTTTGCTTACGTCGGCGGTGAGTTGCAGGTGACCGCGTGGCTCGCTCGTGCGCAAAAGATCATCACCAACCTGCCGCAAGCCGAAGCGACCAAGGAACTGCTGAACCTCGATGCCGGCGCCCAGGATCGCGACCGCGACATCGCCGACAACGTCGAGAACGCCGAAACCGCGAAGCTCGAAGAGAAAGGACTGGAAAGGAAGCGGCGTCCATCACGCGACATTCATCCCGCGGCTCTGGTTTGGACTTCACTCGTGATCCAGCGCTTCGCGGAGTTGATACAGGCAGTGCCGCGAACGGGAAAGCCCGCGGAGTTTCGAGCGGAGTTGATGCGGTTGTTGGGCCGGCTCGGTTATCGCGAACAGATTGTCGAACCGACAAGAACGTCGAACGACGATCAGGAACTGCCGCAGGTGATGCTCAATCTCAATGCGCTCGAGTCAATCCGGCGCGCGCTTGTCGCCGCGGTCAAAGCGATTGAAATCACCTCTCCCGAATCGTCGGCTGAGACGGTCAAGTTTTCAGTATTTCTTCAGGAAGTGCGTCGTTGCCTCAACTCGCAATCGCAACTTCTCGGCGCCGCCGATCGCTCCGGCCTGCGCATACTCGAAGCTACCGACGTGAGCGGTCTGCGCTTTCGCGCGGTCTTCATCGCCGGGCTCATAGAAGGTGGATTCCCATTGCGTGCGTCGCGCGATTGGATCTACCCGCACGAGGAGCGCGAGCGACTCAAAGAGTATGGTCTGACGCTCGAAGACATCTCGCCCGCGACGTTGCTCAAAGAGGAACACTACTTTTACCAGGCCGCCTGTCGCGCGACTGAGCGTCTTTTTCTCACGCGCCCGCTACTGCTGGAAGACGACTCTGAAACGGTCAGTTCCTACTACGTCGACGAACTGCGACGCGCGGTCGCACCGTTCGCCGTTGAAACTGAAATAATCCGCCGCGATTACGAAGGCAGCGAATTCGAGAACGTCTCGACTTCGAGCGACATGAGCGTGGCGCTCGTGCGACAGGACGAACGTCATCGCCATCCGATCGTTAAAGACAAGCTGATCCCGTTGCCGCGAGTCACGCGTTTGCTAACGCTCGCGCGCAACGACCGGTACATCAGCGACTCAGCGTTGCGACGCATCGAGATCGAACGCGAACGTTGCGGATTGAGGTTTGGTCCATACGACGGCGAGATCACCGATCCGCACCTGGTCGATTTGTTGAAACAGAGATTCGGGCCTGACTTCGTGCACAGTGCGAGCGGTCTCAGCGTTTACGGCAACTGCCCGTATCGCTTCTTTGCGCAGCGGGTGTTGCGGCTGGAGCCGCGTGGCGAAGCCGCGCTCGATTTGCAGGCGATCGACGCGGGCAAGTTGTTGCACGACGTATTGCGCCGTTTCTTCGAAAAGCATCGCCGTGAGCCGCTCTACAAATTGGATCGGAAGGCCCTGCGCGCGGAGCTTGCTGCGATCGCCGATGCCGTTTTCGACGAGCACGAGCGCGTCGTTCCGCCGTTGAACAAGCAGATCTGGAAGATCGATCGCGAGATTCGGAAGATCTTGTTGGACCAGGTGCTGTTGTATGAATTGGAGGTCCAGGAAGAGTCGGCAGCGCAAAACGTGTTGCCGGCGTATTTCGAAGTCGCGTTTGGCGGCACGCGCTCGGCCGCGAAAGATCCCGATTCAACAGACGAACCTCTCGAACTGACGCGCCCGACGTTGATCGGCGACGAGGCGATCAAGATCAGCGGTCAGATCGATCGCGTTGACGTCGCACGCGACGACACTGTGGTCGCCTACGATTACAAGTTGTCGACCGGAGCGAGCAAGTGGGACATCGTTTCGGGGCGAAGTCTCCAGCTCCCGATCTATCTGGAAGCACTCGAAAAACTGATTCTCCCCGATCATCCGATCGCCGGCGGCGGCTATTACATCATTCGCGGTGGGCACGATCGCCGGAACAAAGGGATGTATCGAGCGACGCAGTTGGACTATCTCAACGTGCGCGCCAGAACTTTCCGTTTTTTCCGACGAAGAATGGCAGCAGGTGCGCGAGCAAGTGATCGCGAAGGTGTGGAAGTTTCTTGACGGGATGCGCGCGGGCCGGTTCGTCGTCGATCCGTCGGAGCGCAAGAAGACGTGCCGCTTTTGCGATTACGGCGCGGTGTGTCGCTACAGCCGCGACCGCATTGAGAGAAAGAAGAAGTGAAGTTCCCGCAGAGGCGCAAACAGAAATCGTAACACTGATAACACTGCGAGCCATCTTTGCGTCTTTGCGCCTTTGCGGGAAATCAGCTAGCAGTATGAATGCGATGTCTGAGAAGAGCGAACTTTTCCGGAGCAAGCGGCCGCCGCGTACGAGATCAAGAAACACGTCTCGGTGACGGCCGGGCCGGGCTCCGGCAAAACGACGGTCCTCGTCGAGCGCTACCTCCACATCCTCCGCGAACAGAATCTTTCGATCGATCAGATCGTCGCGATCACCTTCACCAATCGCGCCGCCAACGAGATGCGCGAACGTCTGCGCAAGGAACTCAACGAGATCCTCGAAATCGCGACCGGCGATGATCGCAGGCGTTGGCTCAACTACAAACGCACGCTCGACGGCGCGGTGATCACGACGATTCACGGTTTTTGCGCGCGGCTGTTGCGCGAGTTTCCACTCGAAGCGCGCGTCGATCCGCAGTTCATGTTGCTCGACGAGCATCAGGCAGCGATGATGTTGGAATGGATTGTCGAGGAAGTGTTGTCGGAATTCATCAGCGCGGGTCACGTTGAGATTTCGCGACTGACGCTCGGCGTCGGGCGCAGCCGACTAGCGGCGGCGTTGGCCCAGGTTTATCGCGATGCGCGCGGACAGGGTCTGTCATTCGAAGAGCTTGCAGTTGCGACTGCGCGTGTTCACGCAACCGCCGAAGATCATGCACAAGCGATCGAAGATCTGGACCGTGCCATGGACGAGTTACTCGGCGTGCGGCGCACTACGCCCGCGGCGCGCGCCAACCAGCAAAAACTCATGTCCGGCTGGCCCGAAGTGCGAAAACTCTTGCAGACAGTTCCTTCGCACGAAACGCTGGCGGATTATTGCCGGCGCGATCGGCGACTTTCGCGATCAGCTCAGACCCGCCGCACGTTCGCCGATCGCAGACCACGTCAAGGCGCGTCGACGCACTCGTCTGGGAGAAAGAACTTCAAGGACGCATCCCGCAGGTTTGTCTCGATCTCTTTGCGCAGCAGTACGCGCTCGAGATGGTCAACCTGCTGAGCAGCATCGATCGACGGCTCAACGAAGAGAAACACGAGACTCTCGGCGCTCGATTTCGACGATCTGGAATCGCGCACGATGGTGCTGTTGCAGCGTCCGGAAGTGATGGCGCGCACGGAAGATCGTTATCGATTCTTCCTTGTCGACGAGTTTCAGGACACGAATGGCGTGCAGCGCGACTTGCTCGAACGACTCGCCTTGCCGGCAGGTGGCGCGGCCGCAAATCTTTTCATCGTCGGCGATCGGAAGCAGTCGATTTACGGCTTTCGCGGCGCTGACGTGGATGTGTTTCGCGAGATGACGTCGATCCTTGTTGCGGCAGGTGGCGAAGACGAAGCCGCTGCGCTTGAACTTTCGCAGTCAGCCGCCGTTGATCGCTTTCTTCAATTATCTCTTCGCGAAGTTGTTTCAATTGCCCGGCGACATGCCGCCGAGTTAAGCAAGTACCTCGACGAGCTAGGTTATGTGAAGCATGAAGACAGCGAGCCGAAGCGTGAGTTGCGCGATGAAGGACCGCTCGTCGAGTTGATGGTGACGACGAAGGTTCCGCTCGAAGAGGATCCGAAGGCAGAGCAGGACCCGCGCGTGCTCGACGCGAAGCAGATCGCGCGTCGCATCACGGGGTTGATGAACGACATCGCCGGAGTTGAATATGGCGACATCGCATTGCTGTTTCGCGCGATGACGCACGTGCAGATTTACGAATCGGCGTTTCGTCAGGCGAACATTCCGTATCAAACGGTTTTGGGCAGAGGTTTTTACGAGCGCGAAGAGATCACCGATCTGATCCAACTGTGCGTTTCCTCGACAACAAGACTGACGAACTCGCGCTCGCGGCGGTGCTGCGTTCGCCGCTGTGCGGGATTTCGGACAACACCTTGCTGGCTTTGCGTTGCGCGCCGTTGCTGCGGAAGAGACGCCGACCCACGCGAAGACTCTAGGCACGCGCCGCTTTACACGGCATTGCATCGTCAGAGCGACATCGAATACATCACGGATGAAGAGCACGAGCTATTGGAACGCGCGTGCACGACTCATCGGCCGTCTCGTCGCGCGCCGTCATCATTATTCGATTCGGCGATCTGTTGCGATTCGCGGTCGATGAGTCTGAGTACATGACCGTGATTGCAGCGAACTTCGATGGCGCGCAACGGCTCGCAAACATCGAACGACTCTTTACCCTGGCGGCGCGTTTCGAGAGTTCCGGCACGCACTTGATTCGCGACTTCGTGCGATACGTTGAAGAGTTTGAAGCGATTGGCAGTCGTGAGAGTGAAGGACAGATCGATCAGGCCGCCAACGCGGTGCGGTTGATGACGATTCACCAGGCGAAGGGGCTCGAGTTTCCCGTAGTGATAATTCCCGACCTGCAGCGACTTCGCGAGTCGCGACCGACACGTGGGTCCTGCTCGATCGTCACCAGGGTTTGACGTTGAAAGTGCCGGACGGTCGCGGCAATATCGTTGCCGGTTGCACGTTCACGAGTTTCGAAAAGCGACACGCGTGGCGCGAAATGTTCGAAAGCATGCGTCTGCTTTACGTCGCGGCAACGCGCGCTGAGGATCGTTTGATTCTTTCCGGTGCGACTGAGGAACTCGCCACGCTGAGTCGTGGAAACGAATGCTGGTTGAAGTGGATCTGGCAAGCGCTCGAACTCGACGGCACGAACGCAAGCGGACACGATCGAGTTAGCGGACGATGTTCAAGTTCAGCTCACGATCAATCTCGCTGACGAAGCCGCTGCCGACGTTTGAAGTCGAATCGGAGGAAGCGTTGGAGCCTGGGCCACCCGGTGAGTCGTTGGGCCAGGTGTTTCCGCTACGACGGCCTGTTATCGCGATCGCCGGCAGCGCGATTAATCGATTCAGCGTTACGCAGCTCATCAATTATCAACGTTGCCCGCGACAGTATTACTTCGAACGCGTGCTGCGTTTGCCGGCGGCGGACGAACTGGCGATCTGGAACAACGCGGAGGCGCCGGAGCCGCCGTCGAATATCAACGCGACGTTGAAAGGCGCGGTGATTCATCGTTTCTGCGAGCGCTACACGCCGGACCAGAACAGTGAACAGTTGCTCCGTGAGAGTTTTGCGGACGTCCTGAGGTTGCGACAGGCACAACTCGCGGATCGACTCGTCGAGATCAATCCGGAAGCGGCGATCAAGGATTTGTTGCCGCTTGCGAAAAATTATCTCGCTAGCGATGTGTTCAAGCGCGTCGAGTCGGCGCGAGAACAGAACAGGTCAGGAGAGCAAGAAGAGGATGACGCGGTGAAGGGGAGACGCGGCGACGCGGCGATCCCCGTATCCCCGCGTCCCCCCATCCCCGCGTCTGCCCCCTTCCCAATCTCTGTCCGGTGAGGCCGGGTTGTGGAGCGAGTTGAGTTTTCGTTTGCGGCGTCCGTTGGGGATTCTGAGCGGGATCATCGACAAGCTCTTGATCACGCAGACGGCGGAAGGTTGGTTTGAAGCGGAGATCATCGACTTCAAAACAAACCGCATCCGGGTTGACCTTCCGGTGATCGTTCAGGAACCGGCCGCCAATAAAAGACGCTTGCGAATCCCCGCAGTTTGCTTTCGACTTCGAACCCGAACCGGAACCACCGCCGATCGACGCTGCGACGAACAACATCATTGAGATCACGGCGCGCGACTACCAATTGCAAATGCAAGCGTACGCACACGCCGTGCGCGAACTTGTTCCTTCGCTCGCTAATAGCAAGATCCGCGTCACGCTTCACTTCCTCGATCCCAACGTCGAAAGTCCATCTTTCCGACGAACTTGCTCGAACCGGCGCGCTGTGCGCGAGCGATCGACGAAGCAATGATGCGCATCGTCACCTCCGCCGACCCTGCTCACTTCCCAGTCAAAACCGCGCCCGCACTGTCGCATGTGCAACTTCCTCCGCGTCTGCACCGCAGGGCAGAGAGTATTTGCGGTAAGTGTGGTGGATTGTGGTCAGGTCAGTTGTCAGTTGTCGTACTCGGTGGTTCAATAATCCTTGACCACTAACCACTGACTACTAACCACTGACCACTGACAAAAGAGAATATTTGCGCTAACACCTGTCGACGGATAACATCCCCGGCTTATGGTCACAATCAAATCCTTCGACGGCGGCGAGTTCGACGCCTATCTCGCGCTGCCAGCGGGCGGCTATGGCCCAGGCATCGTCGTGCTCCAGGAGATCTTCGGCATCAACGACTACATGCGCAGCGTCGCCGACTGGTACGCGGCTCACGGTTTCGTCGCCCTCTGCTCCCGATCTCTTCTGGCGACATGGAACGCGGCGTTCAACTAACCGACAAAGGCGACGACTGGAACAAAGCCTTCGCTTTCTACCAGGGCATCGACGAAGACAAAGCCGTCGAAGACTCAGCGGCGGCGCTCGAATTATCTGCGAAGCCACACCGCGTGCAACGGACGCGCCGGCGCCGTTGGATTTTGTATGGGCGGCAATCTCGCGTACCTGTTGTCAGTGCGATTCAAACCCGACTGCGCAGTTGGTTACTACGGCGTCAGCATCGAGAAAATCACTCGCACGAAGCGAAGAACCTGAACAGTCCGCTGATGCTGCACATCGCCGGCGACGACAAGTTCTGTCCACCCGAAGCTCAACGCCAGATTCACGACAGCTCTTGACTCAAACCCGTTCGTCACGATCTACGACTATCCCGGCCGCGAACACGCCTTCGGCCGTACCGGCGGTGAACACTACGACGCTGCCGACGCGGAGCTTGCGCATCTTCGCAGTCTCGAATTCTTCGTCAGTCATCTCGCCGGCGCAGGTCTTGCAGCGGCGCAACAAACTCTCTCGGCTCGTTGGGACGATCACGTCAAATACGAGTTCGCGACGCGCAACACTGACGACACGCTCGAAACGATGGTCGCCGATGCTTACGTCAATCACGTTCCGGTGATGACCGGCGGCGTCGGTCATGACGAGTTGCGCGAGTTTTACTCACAGCGTTTCATTCCGCAGATGCCGCCCGACACGGCATGACTCCGGTGTCGCGAACGATCGGAGTCGATCGCGTCGTCGACGAGATGGTGTTTGAGTTTACTCACACGATCAAAATGGACTGGATGTTGCCGGGCGTCGAGCCGACAGGCAAACACGTGCGGGTCGCGCTCGTTGTGATCGTCCATTTCCGCGACGGCAAACTCGCGCACGAACACATCTACTGGGACCAGGCCTCGGTGCTGGCCCAACTTGGATTGATCGATGCTGCGAAGCTTCCGGTCGCGGGTGTCGAAAGCGCCGAAAAGGTTTTGAATCCAAAACTACCGTCAAACGAATTGATGAACAGGTGATCATTCTTCGCTCCTTTGCGCCTTTGCGGGAGACAATACGCGAATAGAACATATTCCCGCAAAGCGCAAAGGCGCAAAGAAAATGTTTCAGGAAGATGGAAAATGAACTGAACAAAGGTGCTAGACCCACATCGCGTCTGCGTCGCGATCTCGGCACGCTCGAATCGTATGCCGTGATCATCGGGATTCTGATCGGTGCCGGCATCTTTCAGGTCACAAGCCAAGCGTGGGCACTCACCGGGCCGAGCGTGATCCTCGGCTACCTGGTTTTGACGCCCGCGATCCTTGCGACGTCGATTCCATACGCTGCATATCTTTCAACTCACCTCGGTCGCGAACCTGGTGGCGAGTATCTACACCTTTCACGCACCTTGAAAGGCTACCGGCTCGCGTACGTCGGCGCATGGCTCAAGATCATTTCCTACATCGGCGCCGGCACGTATCTCGCCGACGCGATGGCTGGATACTTAATCGCGGTGAGCCACGGAAGCATCAGCGAACGGCTTCGTTTGCCCATCGCGCTCGCCGCGCTCGTCACCTTCTATCTGATCCACGTTATCGGCATTCGCTGGTTCGGACGCATGCAGGTCGCGATGTCGGCGTTGAAATGCCTGGCGTTGCTGGTTCTGATCGTTCCCGGTCTGTTCGTTATCGACACCGCAAACTACACGCCGTTTTTTACACACGGCTGGGGCGGTTTTGGCGCGAGTCTGCTGCCGCTGTTTTTTGCTTACGCAGGTTTCGAGTCGATTACGCAAACTGCCGGCGAGGTGAAAGAGAGCACTCAGCGGTTGCCGAAGATTCTGTTGATAGGCATCACGGTCACGGCACTGATTTACGTATTCACGTCGATCGTTTCGTTTGGCGTGTTGCCGGGTGGACGATTGCAAGCGAGCAGCGCGCCGATGGCGGAAGTTGCATCGCTCTACCTTCCGGCAGGCGCAGCGGTGTTCGTCAGCATCGGCGCCATAGCAGCGATCATGACCGCGCTCAACGGAACACTGTTGGTGCCGTCGCGACTGGCGCTGATGTTTGTCGAAGATCGTCTCGCGCCTCGCTGGCTCGGACTCGTCAATCCGACAACGGCCACACCCATTCGCGGTCTGACGTTGACGTTACTCTGCTGCGTGGTCTTATTGGTCAGCGGTCAGCTTTCACTCGCGCTCAACGTTGCGGTATTCGCGCTGGTCGTGCTTTATTTTATCCATAGCCTGGTATTTTTGCTGCTCCCTCGACTGAACCCGACCCTTGCGAGCGAGATTGAGATTAACCTGCCGCGCCGCATGCAGCAGGTGGCCGCCGTCGTCTCCGTGCTCGCGATGGGGTTGATGATCGTGATTCAGTTGGGCCAGGACGTTGAGGCGCTGCGAACTCAAACGCTGACTCAGCGCATCACGGGAGACTCGTTAACGAGCATTGAACTGCTGGTTGTGTGGGGACTCGTCGGGCTCGGACTTTATCAGCTCGCGCGATCTCAGCGGCGAAATCAACCGGTGGCGGAAGTAGACGCACATGGAAATTGAAGACAAACGAGTGTTGGTGAGCGGCGCGGGTCGCGGTTTGGGGCGGGCGCTGGTCGCTGCACTTGCTGAAAGCGGCGCGCGCGAAGTCGTTGCGGGCACGCGCAAGCCGGAAGCACGCGAAGCTCTGAGCGCGTTGTCGCCTAACGTTACGCCCGTTCAACTCGACGTTACGAACGACGCGGATGTTGCAGCGGTCGCGCAGTTGGGCACGATGGACATTCTTATCAACAACGCGGGATTCGCAGGTTTTGGCAATCCGTTGACGATGAGTTTTGACGACATCGAGAAAGAGCTGGCAGTGAACTATGTCGGCGTGCTGCGTCTGACGCGCGCGATCGCGCCCGGGATGATCGCGCAGGGCGACGGGATGATCGTGAATATTGCGACGGCGTTTGCAAAAGTGAATTTGCCGCTGGTGGGGACGTATTGCGCGACGAAGTCGGCGTTGTTGTCGTTGGGCCAGGCGATGCGCGCGTATCTCGCAGACTCTGGTGTACGCGTGATCACGGTTTTGCCGACGACGATCGATACGGACATGAGCAGTGGCGCGGATGTTCCGAAGATGACGAAGGAGTTTGCCGCAGCCGAGATACTCGCAGCCATTCGTGATGAAGCTCACGATCCGCCAATCGGCGATGAAGCGAAAAGCATTCTCGATAAGTTTGCGAGAGATCCGGTTGGTTTGGAACGGATGTTGATGAAGTACAAGTGAATTCGAAATGCGAATTGCCAATTTCGAAATTAGTCGAGTTCCGAAAATTCGCAATTCGAAATTCGCAATTCGAAATTCTCTATGAACCGACATCGCGAAGAATTTCCCGACCCTGGCTTCGGGCATTCATCTGCTCAGTCACAGCCTGGGGCCGGTGCCGCGTGCCGCGCGTGAGTCGATGATCGCGTACTGCGACGCTTGGGAACATCACACCAGCGAAGACGCATGGGCCACGACGTGGTGGCAACTGTCGCGTCGCGTCGGCGATCGCATCGCGCGCATCCTTGGCGGCGAACCAGGGTCCGTGCAGATTCAACCGAACGCATCAATCGGCCTGGCCACAGTCGCTTCCTGCTTCGATTTCCATTCCGGCCGCCGGACCAAAGTCGTCACAACGGCTCTCGACTTTCCATCGATGGAATACATCTGGAACGCCCAACGGCAGATCGGCGCTGAAGTCGATGTCGTTCCGTCGCCTGACGGGATTTCAGTTCCGCTCGAACGTATCCTTGACGCAATAGACGAGAGAACATGCCTCGTCGCACTGTCACACACGTCGTACCGCAGCTCGTATCGGATCGACGCGCACGCGATCGTCGAACGCGCACATGCGAAAGGCGCGCTCGTGCTGTTGGACGTTTATCAGTCGGCGGGCGTGTTGCCGCTGCAGGCCGCGGACTGGCGAGTTGATTTTTTAATCGGCGGTACGATTAAGTGGCTTTGCGGTGGTCCATCCTGCGGGTATCTTTACGTGCGTCCCGATCTGCAACGCGATCTTAGTCCGCGCTTGACTGGCTGGGTGGCCCACGATGCGCCGTTTGATTTCGCGCCCGCACCGATGCGTTACGCTCGCTCGGTGAGACGCTTTGCGCAGGGCACGCCCAGTATTCCCGCGCTTTACTCCGCGATCCCCGGTCTCGATATCATCGAGTCGGTTGGTGTAGACCAGATCGCGGACGAGTCGCAGCGACGGACGCAGCGGATGATCGACTTCGCGTTGAGCCGAGGTTGGGCCGTTAACACGCCGCTAGAGTTGAACAAACGTGGTGGTTCAGTGATGATCGGCGTCGATGAGGCCCCTGCGATTGTCGAACAATTAGCCGAACGACGCGTGTTCGTCGACAGCCGGCCTGGTGCGGGTTTGCGTATCTCGCCGCATTTCTTTAACACGGATGAAGAGATTGACGAGGCAATGACTGTGCTTGCGTCCCTAATCGAAAAATGAAACTCAACGAACCCGCGCCTGATTTTTCTTTGCCCGACGGAAACGGTGCGCAGTGGCGGTTATCCGACCATCGCGGCAAAGTTGTCGTGCTGCTTTTTTATCCGGGCGATGAAACGCCGGTCTGTACGAAGCAGTTGTGTTCGGTGCGCGATCGTTGGGAAGACTACATGGCGACGGGTGCGGAAGTTGTAGGCATCTCGTCTGACTCAGTTGAATCGCATCAGAAGTTTGCTGAGCATCACGATCTGCCGTTGCGGCTGTTGTCGGACAAGGATCGCGCGGTGGCGACGCTTTATGGTGCGCGTTCGTTTATCCCGGGACGAGTGGCGCGCTCTGTTTTCGTTATAGACGCGCAAGGGATACTGCGACATAGCGACATTCGTCCGGTCGGTTTAATAAGACCGAAAGATGATGCGATAATTTCGGCTATCAAGGAGTACACAGATGCCTGACACAATTAAATGCGCACACTGCGGCGAAAAACGACCGGCGCTCGGATACGCTCCGTTTCCTAATGCACTTGGACAACGAATCGGTAATGAGATTTGCCAGCCGTGCTGGAGTGGGTGGCTGCAAAAGCAAACGCAGATTATCAATCACTACGGTCTGGATCTCACCAATCCCGACGCGCAGACATTCCTCTTCGACAACATAAAAGGGTTTCTGTTTGGCGAAGTCCAACAGACAGCCGAGATCGATACGTCGAAAGAGGGCTCCGTTAAATGGTGATTGCAAAATTTCGAATTTCGAATTTCGAAATTCGAAATTCCATCTAGTACTTCGCCGTACACACCTGTGGCTCAAGCCTTGCAAGTTAACCGAAGACCCCCTGTAACTGTATGTTTTCCGAACTTGGTCTTCGTCTGTCCTGCAAGGAGGTTTTCGAGGGATGAGCAACAGAATCTTTGGTCTAATCGTCGCCGCTGTCCTGGTTACTACATTCGCCGCATGCGAGGGCGGTGCGAATTCGAACAACGTAAACAACGCCAACGCCAACCGCGCTCCGTCGCCGACGCCGACAGCCGTCGTTAACGCGAACACCAACCCAAGAACTACTGCGCCGACGCGTGAAGAATACGAACGCGACAAAGAACGATCCGATCGCGAAGCGCGAGAAGAAGCGCGACGATCCGGCCGCACGGTCGGAACCGGCGCGAACGATGCATGGCTGTGGGTGAAAACGCGTTTCGATCTGGCCGCGGTGGACGATCTGCGCGATTCGACTATCAACGTTGACGTCGATAACGCCGTCGTCACCCTGACCGGCACGGTCGCGAGTGCGGCTCAGAAAACGCGCGCCGAGCAATCGGTGAAGACGGTGGAAGGCGTGAGGTCGGTGCGGAACCAGTTAAAAGTGGCGGCTGACAACGCCAACGCGAACACAAGACCTGCAAACGCGAATCGCTGATAGTCGTCCGTGGTCCGTGGTCCGTGGTCCGTGGTCAGTAGTTCGTATTCCGCTAGAAACGCGCTAAGTACGGAGAGTTCTACGGACTACGGACAACTGACCACTGACAACTGACTCTGATAGAAACGCACTAAGTACAAAGAGTTCTACGGACTACGGACAACTGACTACGGACAACTGACTCTGAAGGCTTCCCTCATCCCCCGTTTTCAGTTAAGCTTTCGTCACTTTCCTAAACGAAGTTGCTGGTTGCTTCTTAACCAGCGTTCGCAAATCAAACTAATGGGGATTTGGTTACCTATGCCAAAAGTCCATCCGCGCCGTATTGTCGCGCTTTGTACTCTTTCACTCATTGCGCTCTGCACGAACGTTCACACTAACGCGCAGCACAGTGCAATCGATACTTACGCCATCACAAACGCTCGCATCGTCACCGTCTCGGGTCCGACTGTCGAACGCGGCACGGTCGTGATTCGCAACGGCCTGATCGCTGCCGCGGGCGCCAACGTCAGTGCTCCGCCTGACGCGCGAGTCATCGATGGGACCGGACTAATTGTCTATCCGGGTTTGATCGACTCGTACACGGATCTCGCGCTGCCCGAAGCGGCGGCGGCTCCGTCGCCGGGCGGTGGCGGTGGGGCAGCATTCCTGCTGCTTCAGGCACAGCAGACACGGCCGAGTCCCGGTGGTCCAAACTCGACACAGCCCGCCGGTCTGCAACCGGAAGTGATGGCTGAAGATACGATTCGTGCAGGCGGAAATGAGATCGAGACGTCGAGAAACATCGGCATCACGACAGCGTTAACGGCGCCGCGGAGTGGTATCTGGATGGGCCAGTCGGCGTTGATCAATCTGTCGGGAGAGACGCCGCAGCAAATGATCGTGCGCTCGCCGGTCGCGATGCACGTTAGTTTTACTCCATTGCGTGGCGGCTATCCCGGATCGCTGATGGGTGTTTTTGCGCAGCTCAGACAGATGATGTTTGACGCGCAACGGTACCGCGATTCGATGCAGATCTACGAACGCAATCCACGCGGCATCCGGCGACCAGAAACGGATCGATCGCTGGCGGCGCTCGTGCCGATCCTCGACGGCCGCATGCCGGTCGTGATGCTGGCGAATAGCGAGCGCGAGATCAGTCGTGCGCTCGATCTCGCTGCCGAATTTAAACTGAAGTTGATCGTTGCCGGTGGACGCGAGGCAGATCGCGTTGCGGATCGGTTGGCGAAACAGAACGTCCCAGTATTGCTTTCGCTCAACCTGCCAAGGCGCACAACCGCTGCCATGCCCGAAGCTGATCCCGAACCGATGCGTACTCTGCGCGAGCGAGTGGCGGCGCAGCAAACGGCCGGCAAGCTCTCGAAAGCGGGAGTTCGTTTTGCGTTTCAGTCAGGTTCGCTGACAAACATGACGGACTTAATGCCGAACGCGAATCGCGCGATCGAAAACGGCCTTTCCGCGACGGACGCGGTGCGTGCCTTCACGCTCTGGCCCGCGGAGATCTTCGGCGTCGCGAATCAACTCGGTTCAATCGAAGCCGGAAAGATTGCCAACCTGACCGTAACGCGTGGCGATCTTTTTGATCGAAACAGCCGCGTGGCCCATGTGTTCATTGACGGACGCCCCGTAGATCTACGACCAGCGGCACCCACGGCAACTGCGGAGCGTCCGGCCGGTCGCGGGGTCACTGGCTCATGGACCTTGAACATCAATTTTGGCCAGGGCGAACGGGCCGCGACATTGACCTTGCAACAGGAAGGCGATCGAGTAACCGGTTCAATCGCCGGCGTCCTCGGCAGCGGTGAGATCTCAAACGCCTCGATAAGCTCGTCTGATGAACTTCGATTCAGTGTTCCGCTTAACCTTGAGGGACAGACGAGAGAAGCGACATTCACCGGGACTCTTTCCGGCAACGAGATTCGTGGCTCGGTCACCGTTGTCGGTTCGTCACCAGGAACCTTTACTGCAACTCGTGTACGCCCAAACTAAGGAAACACAGATTATGAAAAAATTGTTTCTTCTATTCGTGGTTGTATCCGTGGGAACTGTGGCCCACGCCCAGACAAACGAAACGCTAATAAAAAATGCCACCGTCTTGACCGTCACACGCGGCACGCTCATTAACACTGACGTGCTGCTTCGAAATGGAAAGATCGCCGCGGTCGGCAAAAACCTGAACGCCTCCGCCAACGCGCGCGTGATCGATGCGACGGGCAAGTTTGTGATGCCCGGCATCATCGATGCCCACTCGCATTCGATGCTCGACACGATCAACGAAGGGTCGCTCGCAGTCACTTCGATGGTGCGGACTGAAGACGTGCTGAACCCGACAGACGTCGATCTTTATCGTGGACTGGCGGGCGGCGTCACCACGCTGAACCTCCTGCACGGTTCCGCGAATCCGATCGGCGGCATGAACTCGGTAGTGAAAATCAAATATGGCCGCCCGGCTAGCGAGTTTTTGTTTCCGGGCGCGATGCCGGGGATCAAATTCGCACTCGGCGAAAACGTAAAGCGATCGAGTAGTCCGAACACGCCCGGTGTGACGCGTCGTTATCCAAACACGCGCATGGGCGTTGAAGAAGTGATTCGCGACGCGTTCACGCGCGCGCGTGATTACAAACGCACGTGGGACGAGTATCGCGCCGCATCAGGCAAAGATAAAAACCTGATCCCGCCGCGCCGCGATCTCCAGCTCGAACCGCTCGTCGAGATTCTCGAAGGGCGTCGCTACGTGCACGCCCACTGTTACATCGCGAGCGAGATCCTGATGCTCATCAGTCTCGCCGACGAGTTTGGTTTCAAGATCAAAACGTTCCAGCACGTGCTCGAAGGCTACAAGGTCGCGAAAGAGATTGCGGCGCATGGAGCCGGCGCTTCAATCTTTGCCGATTCGTGGGGCTACAAGATCGAGGCTTACGACGCGATTCCTTACAACGCCGCGATCATGACTCGCGCCGGAGTTGTCGTCTCAATGAACTCCGACTCCGACGAACGCGCACGGCGCTTGAACATCGAAGCCGCGAAGGCGATGCACTGGGGCGACCTGACTGAAGAGCAAGCTCTCAAACTGATCACGCTCAATCCCGCAATCCAACTTGGTGTTCAGGAACGCGTCGGATCTATCGAAGTCGGAAAAGACGCCGACGTCGCGATCTGGAATGCTCATCCGTTCAGCGTTTACGCGCGCGTCGATACGACTTTCGTCGATGGCACGATCTTTTTCGATCGCCAACAGGATCTCGCGCGCCGCCCTGAGCTTGCGAAGGAACGCATAACGTTGGAGCAGGCGGAGCCGAACAAGCCTCCCGCACGAGGCCAGTCTCCGCAGACTCCTGGTCGCCGCCGTCCGCCAACTCACGAAGGCGGTGAATTCATCGAGGAGGAGCGGCCATGAAGATCCTGCTTACGATTCTTCTGATCTGTGTTCCCGTGCTGGGCCAACAGATCGGAAACCCCACGACACAGCAAGGCGTGATTCCGGCGCGTGGCGTTTTCGCGATTCGAAATGCGCGCATCGTGACTGTCAGCGGTGCTGACATCGAAAACGGCACGGTAGTTATTCGCGACGGCAAGATCGAAGCAGTCGGCACGGCTGTTAACGTGCCGGCGAATGCGCAGTCGATTGATGGTCGTGGTCTTTCGGTCTATCCGGGAATGATCGACGCCGGCACCAACATGGGGCTCGTCGAAGTTCCGCAGGGTGCGAATGGCACGGTCGATACTTCTGAAGTCGGCGAGTTGAATCCGAATGCAAAGGCGATTACCGCCGTCAATCCACACAGCGCGCACATCGCGGTCACGCGCGTCGAAGGAATTACAAACACACTAACCGCTCCAACCGGCGGACTGATCTCCGGTCAGGCCGCGCTGATCAATCTGCTAGGGACGGCTCCGAAGGAAATGGCGGTCGTGCCGCAGTTCGCGCTCGTTATTAATTATCCGCGCATCGGTTTCGGCGGTGGTGGCTTCGGCGGGTTTCAGGCACCCGTGAATCTGAGCGAGACGCTGACCGCCAACGAACGTCAGGTCGATCGCATCCGCAAGATGCTCCGCGATGCTGAAGCTTACGGTCGTGCGCTGGACGCGTACGAACGAGACAAGAGCTTGCCGCGTCCGGATCGCAACGTCGTGCTCGAGCCCCTAGTTCCGTACGTTCGCGGTCAACAACCCGTGATTTTCCGTGCTGATCGCGAAGCGGAAATTCGCGGCGCGCTGAAGTTCGCGGATGAGATGAAGTTGAAACCGATCATCCTCGGCGGCAACGACGCGTGGAAGGTCGCGAGTCTGCTCGAAAGAGAAGAACGTGCCGGTGATTTTGACTGGTGTGTTCTCGCTTCCGAGCCGTGAAGACGACGCATACGACGTGCTTTTTGAGAACCCGGCGAAGTTGCAGCAGGCGGGTGTTCGTTTCGCTATTTCGACCGGCGATGCGGGCGCCGAAGTTCGTAACCTCGCGCAGTATGCCGGGATGGCGGCGGCGTACGGGTTGTCGAAAGCTGACGCAGTGAAGGCCGTGACGCTTTATCCGGCGCAGATTATGAACGTGGCGGATCGTTTGGGTTCGATCGAGCCAGGAAAGATGGCCAACCTCGTCGTTACCGACGGCGATCTTCTCGAAATTCGTACGCGCATACGATATTTGTTCATAGATGGGCGTCCGGTGGTGTTATCCAGTAGACACACCGAATTGAATGATGCATTCAAAAACCGGAAGTAGGTACCACAAAGGCACAAAACGGAGCCACAAAAAGGCACAAATACTCAACTTTCAACTCAACCTGATTTGTCGTTCTTGTGCCTTTTGTGATTTTTGTGCCTCTTTGTGGTTAAAGAATCTCGCAGTAAATAGGAGGTTATCCCCTTGTTTAGCACTTTCCGTCTGATCCGAGTTTCGATTCTGCTTGCGCTGGCGCTCGTCACTGCATCCACCGCTTACTCGCAAACAAAGCTGTTGCGATTTCCCGACATCCGCGGCGATCGCGTCGTCTTCACTTACGGCGGCGATCTTTGGACTGCGGCCTCATCCGGTGGGATCGCGACGAGGTTGACGTCGCATCCGGGCGTCGAGCTCTTTGCCAAATTCTCACCTGACGGAAAGTGGATCGCTTTCACGGGGCAGTACGACGGCGACGAACAGGTTTACGTCGTTCCAACCAGCGGCGGTGAGCCGCGTCAACTGACGTTCTATCCTGCTCGTGGTCCATTGCCGCCACGCTGGGGCTGGGAGAACCAGGTGCATGGCTGGAGCAAAGACGGAAAACAAATCTACTTCCGGTCGACAAGGGATTCCTGGTCGGTAGGCATCGCGCGTCTCTACGCGGTTTCTGTCGACGGTGGCGCAGCAGAGCCGTTGCCGATGCCGCAAGCCGGTTCCGGTGACTATTCGCCGAATGGCAGCGAGATGGTCTACTCGCCGCAGGCGCGCGACTTCCGTTCCGAAAAACGCTACAGCGGTGGCCAGGCCAACCAGCTCTACATTTTCAATCTCAACAATCGTTCTGCGAAAAAGATCACCGATGGACCACGTGCGACCCGCGATCCGATGTGGGTCGGCGACACGATCTTCTACAACTCGGACAAGGACGGCCATTTCAATCTCTACGCGTATGCCGTTTCAACCGGACGGAGTACGCAAGTCACAACCAACCGGCAGTACGACGTGCGTTGGCCCAGTTCCGACAACGATAACCAGATCGTTTACGAGTTGAACGGCGAGTTGCAGGTGTTCGACACGCGCAGCCGGAAGAGCACGCCGATCTCGATCAACGTTCCTGATGAAGGGATCGCGCGGCGTCCGAGTCGGGTTTCGGTGGCGAATGCGGTTCAGTCTGTCGGCTTGAGCCCGAAAGCCGAGCGCGTTTTGTTTGCCGCCCGCGGCGACGTCTTCACCGCGCCCATCGAGAAGGGGCCGACGCGCAATCTCACGCACTCGTCCGGCGTCGTTTGACAAGTGGCCGAGCTGGTCGCCTGACGGATCGCAGATCGCCTTTATTTCCGACATGAGTGGCGAAGAAGAGTTGTATCTGATGCCGCAGGACGGTTCGAAGCCTGCGGAACAGATCACGCGAGGCGGCACCGCGATGCGTTATGGACCAGAATGGGCGCCTGATGGCAAGCGTTTCGCGTTCAGCGACAAGGACGGCAAGGTTTATCATAATGACGCTTGCCGATAAGAAGGTTACTGAAATCGCCGACGCGCGTCGTGGGCAGGTGCGTGATTACATCTGGTCGCCGCGAGGCAATTACCTCGCGTTTACTATGCCGAACGAGAACCAGTTTACGTCGATCTACATCTGGAGTGCGTCTGATGGACAGTTGCGGCGAGTGACGCCCGAGAATGGCAGTTCGTACAACCCGGCGTGGGATCCGCAAGGCAACTATCTCTTCTTCTTGAGCGACCGCGAATATTTGCCGCAGCTTTCGAGCGTGGAGTTCAACTTCGCGACGAATCGCACGACGCAGATCTATGCGATGGCTTTGCGCAAGGATGTGAAGCATCCATTCCCGCCGGAGAGTGATGAAGTCACGGTTGCGAAGATGCTGACGACGCTCCGAAGCCGGCCAACTTCGCCGGCGCCTGATAGGCCCGCTGAAACTGCACCGGCTGCGCCGGCACCCGCGGCGGAACCAAAACCTGACGCTGCACCAAAACCGCCGGCAAACTCGTGATCGACTTCGACGGTATTCAGAATCGCGTCGCGAAGGCGCCGATCGCTGCTGACAACTATTCTGGTTTATCAGCCAAGACTGGTTATCTGCTTTACGCCGTTGGTGGCGCCGGTTATTACGGACGGCAGGGCGATCGCACCAGCACGTTGAAGCTTTATTCACTCAAGGATCGAAAAGAGACGACGCTCGCGGAAGATATCCGCGGTTACATCTTGGCTGACGACGGCTCGAAAGTGCTCGTGGCCCAGGGTCCGGGCGACGACCTGGAACCTTTACGATGCGACACCGACCGGCGATCGGACGCGAAAGGCAGTCTCGACGTCAGGGTCTGTTTGTCGATCGTGTTCCGGCGGAAGAGTGGAACCAGATCTTCAACGAAGTGTGGCGACGTTATCGCGACTGGTTCTACGTGTCGAACATGCACGGCTAGGACTGGGAAGCGATTCGCGAACAGTACAAGCCGTTGTTGAAATACGTTGCGCATCGTTCGGATCTGAACTACGTGATTCACGAAATGATTTCCGAGTTGACGGTCCAACACGCGTACATCGATGGCGGCGATTTTCAGATTCCGCCGCGGCCGCGTTACGGTTTGCCGGGTGCTCGTTTCGAGTTGGACCAGCAGGCGGGACGATATCGCATCGCGAAGATCTTCACCGGCGAGAACCAGGAAGACATTTATCGTTCGCCGTTGACGGAAGTCGGCGTGAACGCAGCTGTCGGCGATTACGTGCTCGCGATTGACGGTGAAGAGTTGAAGGCGACTGACGATCCGTATCGTCTGTTACGCAACAAGGCGGACAATCCGGTCCAGCTTACGTTGAATAAAACACCGACGATGCAGGGCGCGCGCACTGTTTCCTATCGACCGATTACCGACGAGTCAAACCTGATCTATCTCGATTGGATTCAGGGCAATCGCGAGAAGGTGGCGAAAGCGACGAACGGCCGCGTCGGTTACATGCATCTGCCGGACATGGGCACGAATGGCATTCGTGAGTTCATCAAGTGGTATTACCCGCAACTCACGAAGGAAGGCATGATCGTCGACGTTCGCGCGAACGGCGGTGGCAACGTGTCGCGCATGATCATCGAGCGTTTGCGACGCAAGGTGTTGGCGCTTGGTTATTCGCGCACGAATGACGATGCCACAACGTATCCCGATGCCGTGTTCTTTGGACCAATGGTTTCGATACTCGACGAGAACTCCGGATCCGACGGCGACATCTTTCCGGCGATGTTCCGCGAAGCGGGTCTTGGACCATTGATCGGAAAACGTTCGTGGGGTGGTGTGGTAGGTATCACCAATCGCGGAACGTTGATCGATGGTGGCGTCGTGAACGTGCCTGAGTTTGGTTTCGCGAGTAAGAATGGCGAGTGGGTGATTGAAGGCTACGGTGTTGATCCTGACATCGAAGTCGACAACGATCCGAATTCCGTTCTGGCAGGCAGAGATCCGCAGCTCGAGCGTGCGATTACGGAAATAATGTCCAAGTTGAAGGCTCCGGTAAAACTCCCCGGCAAACCGGCGCCTCCAGTGAAGACAATCAAGGACGCGACGACGTCGCGGGCGGGTCAGTAGTAGTCGTACGGCGCGTCGGGTTCTACTAGACCTAAACCCTCGAATATTTGGTCGACTGAGACTTCCCAGCCCTCGAGTACGCGGGACTTCGCCTGTTGTCCACGGCGGTATACGCACGTCTCCCAGAATGGGATGCGCGCTTTGAGGTGCGCGTGTCGCACCTCGATGGCGACCCTAACAGGGTCAACGAGCCATAACTCGCGCACTCCAAGCGCTAAATAAGTGTCCGCTTTCGTTGTGCGATCGTAGACGGTGGTGCTGCGAGAAAGGAATTCAAAGACGATATCTGCGGATGTACGTTTTTGCCCCATTCGAGCCCGAAGAGCGTTTGAAACGTACATCATGTCTGGCTCGAGATATGTCGGGCCCTCCTCGTCAAGCCAGATAGCTTCCTTCGGATGATGAACCTCACCGTCGCTGTTGTTTTCCAAGACAAACTTCATTATTGCCCTAAGCATTCGAGCACCTAAATCCCCGTGAGGCGGGTTAGGCGGTGGAACCATAAATAAATATCCCCCAATGAGGTTGTAGTGCGCATGATCCTCTCGTTCCGGCAACGCCCAGAACTCCTCGAGGGTGTAGCGACGCGACAATGGCGAGAAATTGATCTGAGTGGGGGTCTCTTCGCTGGTTTGGGTGGGCGTTTCTAAAGCCTGCATGTTGTAACTCCAGTTGACGTCATGGTAACACAGATCGATCATTCCCTAATAAGCAGCTTCTCTGTTGGGAGCATCGCGGGCATTCCTTTGTGTTGCCAGCAGCGGACTGCGCCGTGGACGCGTCGGGAGCAGGGTTTTCCTTTCTTAGTGCGGGCACCGCAGGTGTAAGCTTGTTCGGCCGGTGTCATTGACGGCGTGACACCCGCCGGTTGGGATGAGGATTGAACCGGGCGTTCGATGATTAGCGGTGGCCGTTCCCGCCGGCAGCCGCGTCCGATCAGAACTCCAGCCAGCAAGAAAATCATCGGTTGCGACCAGGCGTTGCAACCAGTAATCCTTACCTGAACTACGAAAACACGTATCGCAGAACTTGCGACTGGTCCATGCGCGCCAGCGTAGCCGCACGATCTTGTCGCCGCATTCGCAACAGAAATTCGGCCGGTAAGTTGTGAGGAGCGGCAATGACGTGAGGTCCTTTCCGTTTTACAAACAATCCGCATTATAGCCACGTTTTATAAAGCAACCGATTGCTTTTCGCGAGCGTCGGAAGACAGCGCGTTTGAAAAATCGATAATGGCCGGGCATACTTTCCGGGCCGATTTTCCATGAATCACCGATTTTCGTTCCTAATATTCCTTGTGCTTGTGGCCGCTTTCTCCGCGAAAGCGCAGGACGTCGACGACATAATCCGGACTGAGACGTCGCTGGTGCAATTGAACATCGGCGTTGTCGATAAGCAGGGCCGTCCGATCACGTCGCTGACCCGAAACGACTTTGCTGTTTACGAAGACGGCGTCAAACAGTCGATCCAACACTTCCAGCCCGTCGATGCTCCGTTCAGTCTTGTGCTGATGCTCGACATGTCGGGTTCGACGGTCACCTTCCGCCAACAACTGAAACTCGCAAGCCAGCGTTTTCTCGACGCACTCGCGCCTGAAGATCGCGTCGCGGTGATCCAGTTCAACGCTAAAGTCAAATCATTAACCGGCTTCACAAGTGATCGTATGAAAACTGGGTATGCGATCGAGATCGCCGAAGGCGCGGGCGAGACGCATTTTTACGATGCGTTGAAGTTCGCGTTGAAGGAGCTTGAGAAAGAAGGACAGCGTCGGAAAGCGATCGTCGTTTTGACAGACGGGCTCGACACGTCTCTTCGCAACTCCGATCGCTCAACGCTCACGAAAGCGCGGACCAATGAAGAAGCGCTGGCCACGATCGATCCACATTCAAGCGCTGATTTGAAAGGTGTGCTTGCCTCCGCTGATCGACAAGGCGTCACAATTTTTCCGCTCGCACTGCCATCCGGCGATCCGAAGCGACTGCCGCTTCAGACGCCCAACATCGTCGGCATCTACGCGGCAGCCCGAGCGCGGCTGCAATCACTGGCCGACCGCACCGGCGGGCGTTTGAACGAGATAGATCGGTTGCAATACATGGCGCAGCTTTATCGTGAGGTCGCCGCGAATCTTCGCACTCTTTACACTGTCCGCTACCAACCGCAAGGCGAACGAATACGTGGCAAGTGGCACGAAATAAAGGTTGAAGTCGGTCAAACCGAACTAACCGTGCGCACAAAACCCGGTTATTACGCGCGTTGAGAAACGCGGTTTGCTTGTTTAGAGGTGCGTTTTACTTATTCGCACGTAACTATTAGTATTACGGACTTCGCACCCGTAGCTCAGCTGGATAGAGTACCTGACTACGAATCAGGGGGTCGCACGTTCGAGTCGTGCCGGGTGCACCAGCAGAATAATAACTAGGGCGTCCGCTTGGACGCCCTTCTTAATTTGCGGGGAACTTTGCGATCAAGATGATTGAAGAGCCTGAACCACTTGGTAGACCGCCCTGTTTAGGTAGTGCAGACGATCACGTTGCGGATCCTTTGCAGTTTCCAGTTGCGAATCTACTTGCTCAAAAATGAGCTCCACTAATTGTTGTAGTTCATTCTCGCTAATCGACTTCAGTTTCGAGAATTCTCGGAGAAACTCTTCGATGTCTTTGCGTTGTAAGGGTTGAAGATTTTCCCTCAAGACAAAGTCGCTAATTTGCGCGGGCATTGCACCGGTGTATCCCAATAACACCATGCGCAACTGTTCCAGGTCGGTTTCCGTGCGCCTCGCTAAATCTACGATGAGGTCGTTTAATGCTGGTTCGAGTCGCACATCATCAAAACCATCGATGACAATCCACCAGACAACGCTTCGGTTTCTAATAGTTTCGCCGGCCAGCCAGTTTGTAAGCCGACGAACAAACCTTGCGTCAATTTCTGCTGCGCCGAGATCGGAAGGCATCGATTGGGTGGAAAGGCCCATCTGCAGAGCTATGTCAGACACAAGATCAACCGGACTATAAGAAAGCGATGCTCCTAACTGGATATACACAGTCCGATTGCCGGGAAGATTGGCGGTTAAATCGAAAATGAATTGGCTGGTATAAGATTTACCGCTACCACGCGGCCCATTCACGAGCAGCACCCGTGGACCTTTAGGCGAGGCAAGGCTGCGAAGTTTGTCTTTTAAAGAAGCACGGCCGATGAACACGCGGCCTGCTCGCAAAACATTAGTCTCGAAAAAATCAACGCCTAAAATATTTCCTCGGCCGTGCGTTCTCAAACGATCAAGGATAGCCGGCAATAAAGTACCCTCGCTGCTCTCAGTCGAACGATCCGAGGATCCGTCTTGATGGATGGCCACTAATTCCAAATTATGATTAAAAACCGGAGCCCCTTCGGATCCAGGCGATGTGTCAACGTCGTAATACAGTTGATCGATACTGAGATCGACGACACTGCCTGTCGAGATGTGAAACGGTTTACCATCCGGGTGGTGAGCAACTATGATGCCGTCTCCTTTAGCGGGCGGCTGAATGTCCGGCGAAATCGTCAGCCAGCCACGGGCCGGAGCTCCGGGTCCCGCTTTGTCCCCACCAATCGGATCTCTCCCTGGCATTCCCTCCAAACGCAGTAGTGCATAGTTGAGAGAAGTGTCAAAGTCGACGAGCCAATCGCTAACTGGTAGTCGGTATTCTGTGCCGGAGGAAAGAACACTGCTGTCACCAAATTGGACGTAGTCGAAACGAAATCGCGCTTGTTCGGGAACTCGAGACTCAATCAAAGCTGCGACGAGATGCGCTGACGTTAGTAACAAGTCGGGTCCTACCAGGAAGCCGGTCCCCAAACCTCGCTCATTTCTCGGCGAATCGACTTCTACACGACAGATGCGTCCGACAATCTCAGCGATCCGTTCCCGGAACTGCGCCAGATCATTGGTACCGAGTTCTCTTAACCGGTCCGGTTCGATCTTGGACGTCGAAGTTATGCCAAGCTCACTAGCGAACTCCAACAGGCCGCGGTTTCCTGGATTCGACACGAGAGCAGCTGCCAAAAGTCGTCCCAGCTCGCCATGCTTGTCTGCCCAGTCAATTACGTTTTCAGCCGTATTTCGCAAATCACGTGAGAAGGAAATACTTTCGAGCTGAACGTTTAGGCGGTAACGAAGCATCGCTTCTAATCCATTTCGGTCAAAAGCTTCCAGCAATACGCGCGCAAAGCGGCTCTTCTGTACGCCTGAGAAGTGAATGACTTCAGACTCTCGAGTCTCTTCAAAATCGATTTGCCCCGAAGCGATAGTTCCCGAAACCGTTCCCCCCGGTTCGGAACTGTCTGGTTCGCCCCCCAGGCCGGACGCGGGTGAGGTTAGAAGAGTGTGTAATGTCGTCCGAACGTGCTCGGCAGGCTCATAGGATTTAACCAGGGAAGAGATCGTTTCGACTATCGGGCCTGAGCGGGACATCTGAACAAAAGAAGTCCAAACCTCGGTCAAATCTCCCTGTGAAGACAAGCCTGCACCGCGTGCCAAAACGCCGTAATCAACGCCGGCTTTTGCAGAGACATCTAGATCCCAGTTTGCGATTGAGTGCGCCAGTAGCCTCCGTTGAGCCGGGCCAACGTCATCGAGTCCTATCAAGCGCAGGCATCGCAATACCGTTTGCAGATCTTCAGAACCAAGCAAGGTGAGAATTCCTCGCACGAGAGTGGTTTCCCCAAGGAGTAGATCGTCGGGTGTGTCGCGAAAAATCGCATCGAGTTCTCGCCGACTCTGATCAAATCTTTCGCCCACTTCACTTGCATCAGGTTCGTGCACTCGCCACATGTCGTAGGCCATCAACAACATCGCATGGAATACCAGCCTCTGAACCGGATCTGCGGTCTGGTTGACTGCGTCCTTTACTGCGTTCAGGCTATGGGCCGCCTCCTTATATCGTCCGAGCGACATGGCAACGCGTGACTTTATATTCAACAAATCGATTCGGAATTGACTGTCATCCTGCGCTTCGAAGGACTCAAGACCTTTTTCGATCATCTCCCACGAGGCATTCCAATCCTTCTGCTCCTCGTAAATACGGGCGGCCAATACATAAAGTCGACTGCGCGGAGTCCACCCCGAGCGTTGAGCGAGAAGTTTCTGTCCTCGTTCAAGCTCACCATTCACGAGCGCGTCGCTTACGAGTTGTTCAACTGCGAGCTCCCACTCTGCCTGTTCGAGATCTTCAAGGACAGATTCGTCAAAGGGAATTCCTAAGACGGGGCGCCAAAAATATTCGCGCGGTAGGGCTCAGTTCATCGACTGCGCTGTACAGGTAATCTTCGACACCGTCGATCCAACGGGGTGCTACTATCGCGGTATCCTGCCCAAGGTACAGCCGGTGATAAATCTCCTCGGCCCGGGAAATTGGATCGTCAAACTTTTGATAGTATTCGATGGCGAGCTTTGAGATTTCAATGACCTCATCGGATTTATCTTCCCGCAACAGATCCAGCATCAACACTCGCACTTCCGGCTGGTGTCGCAACGCGCCATCTTCGGCCGGCACGACGAGCGTTATCTCCTGGCTAAGTTTGTTGAAGAGTTGCTGAGCTTTTTTGTAAGTGGGCACCTCCACTTTACACGGCTTCGCCAGCACCTCCATGATCAGAGCGGGAGTGACTCGCCGCAGCACAAACCCCGGATGGGCCAAACGAATTACCTCGGCATCCTGGTCCATGTGGCTCAAAATGCGTTCGTAAAGTTCTCCCTGAATACGCTGTTTCGTGAGGCTCTTGAAAAAGTCTTCCGAAGCAGCCCCTTCTTTTTCAAAAACCTTCACCGCGAAACGAAGACTTAGCGGGTTACCCTTTGTGACTTTGAGAATCGTTTTAACGATCGACTCAGGCGCAACTTTATGGGTCGTCAGAATGGCGCGGGCTGCGTCAAGGTCGAGGTTTGCAAGGGGCAGAGGCTCAGTCTTGAAGTCCTTTGGGAGAGGAGAGCGCCCGGAAAGAACCGTGCGCAAACGCGGCACAATCCGTTGGAACCTGGCCAGAAAGTCCCACAATCCTTTAATGCTTCTATAACTGCGATATTGGACCTCTTCAAACGTATCCAATACGAGGAGGAATGCTCTTCTTCCAAAATCATCGTTTGCAGAAGGTTTCGGAAGTCTTTCAAAAACCCATCAAGCGTCTGCTTCGAGATTCCCTTTTCCCGACCCTTGCGCGTGACCGAAACCAACGCCGATTCCCAACTCTGACGTAACTTATCGCTAGCGGATTGGACATCAGGATATTGGATCCCCAGTTGTTTGACGATCTCGATAAGTAAAGTGGCGGGCTCCGCTGAAATCAACCCCGGCCGATCAAAGTCCAGATAAGCAAACGGAAATTTCTGCGTACGACCTAGCTTGGCATGGTCCAGAATAAACCTTGCAACGAGGCTCGACTTGCCCATCCCGCCTGGTCCGGTGATCATTAGTGGCGGTTTCTGCCGGATGCTGGCAAAGAGTGGAATCTTATTTCTTAAACCTCCCATGAGCGACGCCGTCGGTAAAACGCCCACATACTGTCTTAACTGCTCTAACTCATTCTTGCGACCTTGAAAGTGTTTACCTGCGAGTTTCTCGAAAGGCTCCAACAGGTGCAGCATCTCAATGCGAGACTCGAAGATCTGCCTCACTCGGAAGCGGCTTTGTGAATCCCTCAATACCTCGTAACCAGCCGACAATCTGTAGGCTACAGTTCAGCTGCTCGATAGTCTGCGACGTAACGGTCGGCGCCTCTTCGACGAGGTATGCCTCCAACATCGTCTGCATCGCTTCATTGCGACGACTCGGATTTGCTTCGAGAGCTTTAAGAAGTTCGGTCCGCGTGCCCATTTGTTTTAGGACCTGGCGGCGAACCTCGGGCAAGAGAATCCAGCATTGTTTGCCCTCTGCGTCAGTGCTCGTTGTGCTGTCGGCCATCAGGCGTTCGATGCCTTCGGCTTCCGTGACTGGACCGATAGGTTTAATAAGACCTAATTCAAAGCTCGCCAAAACTGCCGCTGCTTTGTGATAAGGCGTATAAGCGATGGGCTCGGTGGCAGCTCTCGGACTATATGAGAGATCACGCTTTTTCAGCGCCTCCAACACCTTGTCTCTCTTTTGTTGTTCCTCGATCTCTTTCACAACACTATCCTATGGTGACGATTGATTTCGCTACCCTCGCGGTTTCGAAGCCGAGTTTTTCTACTCTTCTGGGATCATTCTGATTAACTTCTCGCAGGACTTCCTCGACGTTGTCCGCTATTTTTTCTTCATCAAACTCCTGTCCGTTTTGTTCGTAGAGCGAAATAAAAAACTGCGCCAGATCTTCGCGGTTAATGGGTTTGATTGTCTCTTCAATCGTGTAATCCCTTGCTTCAGGCAATTCATATTTGTAGCCCAACGTGATCAGTCGGAGCCTGGGAAGTTCGCCCATACTGAGGCGGACCAGTCGAGTGATCAGGTCCGTCACCGCTGGCGGCAGGACAAGTTCGTCGAAACCATCGATCACTATCCACCAGTAAGTGGGATTGGTTCTTAAACTCCCTGTAAGTCGATTAGAAAAATTCCGCACCCACCGCGAATCCTGTTCCTGATCCGGAGGCGGCATGAGTTCCGTACTCTTCAACCCCATTTTCGACGCGATGTCGTCAGCTAAATCGCTTGCCGTAATGCCCTCAGGATAGTCATCCGCTTCGATAAAGACCGGCTCGAATCCGTCACGTCTGCTCTTCAGGTATTTGATCAACTCCTTGCTATATGATTTACCGCTGACAGGGGTGCCATAAATCTTTAGCACTCGATAGCCGAGTCCTTCGTTATTTCCGAGTTGCTTCAGGGCCTTGCGAAGGTCAGTGCGGTTTACCAAAACCCTGTGGCTGCTCAAGAAACAAACGTGGTGGGGATCTTCTTCCTCAGAACGTCGAAGTGGTTTAAGTTCCGCCGCCGCCTGTTCGAGAAGCGGATTTTCCGTCTTGGCTATTGCAGCGTCGAGCAATTTCATTAGCCACCCTTCGTCGGTTGCCTTTCCAATCAAATTGAGAATGATGATGTCAAGATTCGGACCCATCGCATTTGCGTCGAGAGTCCGGCCTGGGAGGTTTTCTTGAAACAGCGTCTCGAGATCTTCCTTTGTGTCAAAGGCATCGAGAAACGCCTTCTTCACCATTGATATTTCCGGTTGTAGCAACTGTCTCATGGTTCTTAGAGGTTAACGGTCATTTACTTTCCCAGCTCTGAATGCTTCTGGTTTTTTTCCAGCAGAGCATAGATGGCAGACGTAGGAATACCTTGGTTGTACTGCCGTTTGCGCAACTCTCCGAAACTCGGATCCCCACTGTGATGAAGAGCGACCAACTCCCAGTCTTGATTGAAGCAAGGTGATCCGGAGGATCCTTTTTCGGTGTTCGTGCGGTAACGCACGCGGGTTCCGTTCCCATTAACGCCAATGATCGAATCAGTGTCCATCAGGAGTCCAAGAGGCTCTCCCTTCGGATGCTGCACGATGTAAAGGGGCGACCCTGGGGTGAATTCATATTGTTTATTCGTGACCTTGACCCAGCTTCTGGTCGGAGCGCTTGGTGCGGCCTGAGCGCCAGCTACCCTGTCGTTGCCGGGCGATCCTTTTACCCGCAACAATGCATAGTCCAAGAGATCTTTGTCTGGCACCTGGTTCATTGGCTCGCGCAATTGATCGACCGGGCTGTACTTGCTTTCGTCGATCAACCATTCTTCTTCTTCCAGATGGTAGATTGTTCCATTGCTCGTCGACGTGCCATCCTCTGACACTTTAAAGTCGAACCGTAAAGCGACCTCTTCAGGTTCAATTCGCTTCTTGCCAATAAGACTTCTTACGACGTGATAATTGGTTATTACGGCATCCGGACCGACTAGAAAACCTGTGCCAACAGTCATGGTGGCGCCGTTATCGATTTCTATCAGACAAACTTGAGCTTCCACTTTACCTAGCTGCGTGCGCCACTCCGCCGGATTCAGCTTCTTGTTTGTTTTTCGGATCTCGCTTTCCAGTTCACGCTGATTAGCGGTAGGTGCGAGGATGTCTCCGCGGCGGATTAGAGTGATGGGCGCCAGATGAAACTGCTGTGCGAAGGCAATCAAATCAGGATGCTCGTGATTCGCTTCGCGAGCAGCCATCACCAAATCGGTCGTCTTGTGGCGACTTTGAAAATTGCTCAAAACCCGAAAGACAATGTTGGCGAAATTGTTTCCGAGACCAATGTTCTCACGCTTGATCCCCAATCGAAACAAAAGCATCTCGTCGAAACCAGCGAGATCAAATGCATCTTGGAGAATGAGCGAGAACTCGTTTAGCTGACCAGGCTGAAGTTGCATGTAGCGCTCCAAAGGGGAAGGTCACTCGCGCGGAACGGAGCGCGCAAGCGCCGATGTTAACGCCATCCTTTACCTGCGAATTCTTCAAGCGCAAATGCTTTGAAAGATGAGTCTGATCGCAGCACCTGAAAGGTCTCGTGAAGCTGCTTTTGCGTGAAGACGCAGGACCAAATGTGCGCTCAATTTACCACGAACAGGCTCATTTTGCTACGACATTTTGGCAAGATTGGAGGGCAGGTGACCCCGAAGGCCGATACTCTGATAACACCACAAGCGGTCCACGCTTTCCTTGTCGGTCGCGTGGATGTACCGCTTTGTCGTCTCCACCTTTTCGCGCAGCTTCAGCAGTGCTTTTCGCACGATGGGTTCCATCGGCACAGAGCGACCTTCCTGCAAGGAGGAACTGGAACTGCCCGCATGATAGTTTTTCTCTGTTTCGAACGCCTTTAGAGGTAGCCGCGAAAATGCAGCTAGGTTACTAAGAGGAGAAATGTCATGAAAAACTTGTTAACAGCAGTTATTTTGGGAATTACGTTTGCGGGCGTTTCGCTCGCTCTACCTTCGTCGGAAGAAAAGGCCGGTGAACGGCATGCAGTTAAGGCGGCCGAGGTGAAGGTGGCGGTAATCGAATTCAGCCCGGGGCCGAATGCCTCCGGTATGACAGCCGAAGCCAAGCGACATCTTCAGGCTAGCCTGGCGTTCGCACTAGTGGAAAGCGACAGGTTCGACGTCCTGGATGTAAGGCGGACGCGGGCTGCGTCACAGGGCGATCTCGCGGCCCTCAACGAAGGTTCTTCTACTGCCGCGGCGGTAAAGCTTGGCAAGCAGCTCGGTGTAAGCTATGTCCTCACCGGTACGGTGGTGGAATACACGCCTAAGGGTGGAGACGGCTTTGGTCTTGTGATCTTGAAGACCCGGCTCATCGAGGTGGCCACCGGCAAGATCAAACACGCAGGCGAAACGACGCAGCGGAGCACGAGCGCAATGAGGACAAACGGCGCCGCCGAAATGCAAACGAAGGCGATGAAGCCTGCCATCGAGAAGCTGACGGCGACGCTTGCGGGATTGAGGCTTTGATGTCGACAGGGACTGCAAGCATGAACGCACTACGAATCAGGGGTCGCACGTTTGAGTCGTGCCGGGTGCACCATTCAGGATCATGAGTTTTGCGGCGGGGCATAGGCTCTGCCGCTTTTCGTTTTGCGACACAGGATAAATAATTGGTCCAAGAGAAACTGATTATTTAGCGGGCAGATGACTCAATGTACCGTAACTTAGACTCGGAGAAGATTCTCGGCACCATCGAGACGCTCAGCAGAAGGATCGCTGAGCGGTTCCCCGGCTCGGGTCTCGACAGAGTCTGTCAGGAGTTGCTGACGATTGCGGGCGAATCACAGAAACGCACTGCCTGGATTGCGAAGCCGCAAAAGTCTCTGCGAGTTATTACCGGAGTTCTGGTTACGCTGATTGTTGGCGGCCTCCTTTTTGTGTTGGCGAATGCTTCCTGGCCACGCAACGGCTTCGACCTCGTTGTTCTCGTGCAGGTGTCAGAGGCTGGGCTGAATGTTTTTCTACTTCTCAGCGCCGCGATTCTGTTTTTGGTCACCGCTGAGACCCGTATCAAGCGCCGGCGCGCATTAAAAGCGATTCACGAACTGAGGGCGTTGGCGCATGTGATCGACATGCATCAGTTGACAAAGGATCCCGAGCGGTTGATGGCCCGCCGGGCAGCGACTCCCTCTTCGCCTAAGCAGAACCTAACTGAGTTTGAGTTAGGGAGATATTTGGACTACTGCAGTGAAATGCTATCCCTCATAGGAAAACTCGCCGCATTGTACGTGCAGAAGTTCGATGATCCGGTCGCGCTTGCGGCGGTCAATGAGGTGGAAGATTTGACGACGGGTCTCTCGCGTAAGATATGGCAAAAGATCATGATTATTAATTCCGACGCAGTAAAAGCGGGTGGGTAATGTCTTGAAATTCGAAGAAGGGCGTCCGCTTGCGGGCGCCCTCTTGTTTACTCATCGTGCGCGCTTGAAGTAGAAATGAGTCGTCGTGCCGCCGCCGGTATTTTCACGCAGGACTTCAACGAGTTCCCACCTTTGGAGGCCTTGCTGGGTTAGCAGCTTCTCATGCTCCTCATACGTTTGCGCAGAATGGAGTTGTAGATACTGGTACTCCCAAGTGCGCTTATCGGCCTGTCTCGTCCAGCCGACGGAAACGAGCACAATCAGCATAACAATCGGCAGCACGACTTCAGCCCTGAGTACTTTAAGTGACATCGCTTTAATCCTCCATATCTGCTCTCAAACTAAGACGTTGACTTTCATGTAAAACGGGAATAGTGTCTGCAGGTTCCTTACGATCTTGACTTCGTACACTCGCAAATCCCTTAGGCGCGACGGCTCATGAAAGTTGGGTTTAATCTAATCTTCTGGGGGCTTCTTTTTGTTGTCCTCGATATACGGATTAGTTCCGTCGATTTATTCCTGCCGGATTTCGTTGGCTACATCCTCATCGTCAGTGGCCTCAGCCGTCTGGCTCCATATCACCAATGGTTTCGAACAGCCAGAATACTGGCAATCGTTCTAATCTTCGTTTCTCTGACCACTCTGGTCGAGATCGCGGTTGATGCTAAGCAAGCGCCCAGGTTGAAACGAGAATGGATTTCAACCTTGACCGGCGAACTGAGTACTTTGCTGCCTCGACAGGTAAATTCCGCCCGCCTAATACGCACTACACGTTCGGCAACGGAAATAGATGCAAATAGAACTCACAATCCACCGCGAGAAGAAGATCGGATACTAGGAGAGTATTCCGACGGCACGTTGATCCTGGTGTTGCGTTATCGCTCGCCCGAAGAAGCGCTCAACGCAATGAAACAAAAGACTGAAACTGAATACTCGTACCAGGGGATTCGTAAAAGAGCTGAAACGGACGAGAGCTTTCAAAGCGGACACTATGCAGTTCCCACACGGGTCAACCGGCCATGACGGCTCGACGATTTCAGCATATTCAAACGTAAACGCTGGAGATCGGGTGATCCAACAATGGTGGAACCGAGGGTGGACGTTGTGGAACCCCGGAACCTGGCGTAGCGAAGGCTTGGATAGTCGACTCCTTTACATAGTCGAGGGCTATAGTAGTTCTGCCGAAGACTACAGATTGGCTTTCGAAGGTTCGAAGGACAGGCGAGGCGGAGTTACGATCGATCCGCTGTTTCCGATCTCGGCAGTCGCACACATTCTGGACACACTTCTGATTTGGGGAATCTGTTCCGGCATCATCGCACTCGCGCTCGCCTCGCATAATTTCGAGTTGATGCAGATCGCGAAGTTCCGGCGAAGCTTGTATTTGGTCTTCGCGGCGCCGGCGGTTTTTATATCGATAATCCCGTTTGTGGCGCCTGAAGCTTTCTTAGACGCAATCACTTCTATTGCCGTCTTGTTACTGATGATTTACGTGATTTTAGCCGTAGTTTCAGTTCTGCTCGTGATGGGACTGGTAAGAAAAGCGGCAATCGCCGTCAAATAAATTTGTGTGTTGTTCGTGATATCTGCGTTTTTCAGTGTGCGATAACAACACATTATGGAAGTAACAAGAATAACGGTCGATGAAGTCTCAGAGCGGCTAAATCGCGGTGAACAGTTCACCTTTGTCGATACGCGAAATCCGACGGCATGGGGAGAGGCTGATCAAAAGTTGCCCAGCGCGATCAGAGTGCCGGCGGAGGAAGTGGACCAACACGTCAACGAGATCCCGCACGATCGTGTGGTAATCACTTACTGCACTTGACCAAACGAAGCTTCAAGTGCCCGTGTGGCACAGGAACTCGCCGATCGGGGTTGGAAGAACGTGCATCCACTGTACGGCGGATTCGATGCATGGACCAACGCCGGGCTCCCGCTCGATCCGAAGTGAAGCGGGAACCCCGGCGTCAGCAATCGTTGATTAGTTATCGAACTCGGCGGCAAACCACCGCCGCTCGATCCACTTTGTCAATTCGAGCACTGGCGACACTGTAAACGCTGCGACCGCGATGATGACCCAGTCTGATTAGCGTCAGCGGAAACGTTCCGAACGTCCTCTCCAGCAACGGAACGTACAGAATCAATCCCAACATCACGAGTTCCCACAGGATCGCGAGGTTCAGCCACTTGTTCGCGAACGGCTGGTGCAACACCGACGCACGATCGGACCTGAAATTGTAGGCTTTGAAAAACTGAATAAGCACGAGCGACACGAACGTCATCGTCATCGCCTCGGCCACACTCCGACCCGAACTCAAAGCCCAAACAAACAGACTAAGGTTCACGATTGCCGACCACACACCGCCGGCCAGCATCAGTAGGATCACTGGCCTCGTGAAGATCCCCGTACGTGGATTGCGCGGCGGCCGTTGCATCAGCCCTTGTTCAGGTGGATCAACTGCAAGCGCCAGAGCAGGCAATCCATCTGTCGCGAGATTCACATAAAGAATCTGGACCGCACTCAGCGGCAACGGCAAACCCGCCAGCGTTGCGCCCGCCATCAACCCGATCTCGCCGATGTTCGAAGACAACAAGTACATCAAATACTTTTTGATATTACTGAAGATTCCGCGACCTTCTTCGACAGCCGCGACGATCGACGCGAAATTGTCGTCAGTGAGCGTCATCGCGGCTGCTTCCTTCGAAACATCCGTACCGGTGATGCCCATCGCGATTCCGATGTCGGCCTTCTTCAGCGCAGGAGCGTCGTTTACTCCATCACCCGTCATCGCGACCACTTGTCCGCGATTCTGAAGCGCAGTCACAACGCGTAACTTGTGCGCCGGCGACACACGCGCGCAAACCTCGATCGACTCGACCGCCTGCTCGAGCTGCGCATCATCCATCGCCTCCAGCTCGGAGCCATTTACAACGCGGCCGTCTTTGCTCAAACCCAACTCGTCGGCGACAGCTTTTGCTGTAAGCGGATGGTCGCCGGTGATCATGATCACTTTGATCCCCGCCTCCTCACACCGACGGACCGCTGCCTTTGCTTCCGGCCGCGGCGGATCGATCATTCCGGCGAGACCAAGCAACGTCATTTCATTTTCAGCGTCTGCAACGGCCGCGCGTGGTTTATACGCAACTGCGAGAACGCGCAACGCTTCTCCCGCCATCTGCCGCGCGCGCTCCAGCACCTCCGCCCTGCGTGCGTCGTCAAGCGGTTCGGCACCGGCATTCGTCAGCTGCACGTGCACGACTGCACGATCACTTCCGGCGCGCCTTTCGAGTAGGCGACGATCCCATCCGGCGTTTGGTGCAAGGTGGTCATCCGCTTCGTCTCGGCAGTGAAAGGAATTTCCGAAACGCGCGAAAACTGCGTGTCGAGGTCAGGCTTTATTCAGACCGGCTTTCGCCGCGACGACGACCAGCGCGCCTTCCGTCGGGTCGCCTTTGACTTCCCACGTACCGGCGCCATTTCTCTGTTCGACACGCGCGTCCGACGCGAGCGCCGCCGCTCGTAACAGCATCGATAACGGCGTCCGAAATCGACGGCGCCTGCGCCATTCATCGAGAACGTTCCAGCTCGGTTCGTATCCAGTGCCTGACACCTCGATCATGTGACCGTCGACGTAAAGTCGCCGCACCGTCATTTCGTCTTTCGTCAACGTGCCGGTCTTGTCGGAACAAATCACCGAAGTGCTGCCGAGAGTTTCGACCGCAGGCAGACGGCGAATCAGCGCGTTGCGACGGACCATTCGTTTGACGCCGAGTGCGAGCGAGATCGTGACGACCGCCGGCAGTGCTTCAGGGACAACTGCGACCGCCAGTGCGACGCCGAAGATCAACATCTCGACAAAAGGCTGACCGCGAAAGAGACCGAGCATGACGATGACGAACACAACAGCAAACGCAACGCGGGCCAGCGACTTGCCGATGCGATCGAGGTTCTTCTGTAGCGGCGTCTTCGCCGTGTCAACGTCTTCGAGCATTCGCGCGATCTTGCCGAACTCCGTCGCCATGCCGGTGGCGACGATGAGCGCGCGACCGCGGCCGTACGTCACTGCGGTACCGGCGAATGTCATGTTTCGTTGATCGGCGGCGGGTAATTGCTCTTCGGGAAGCGGCGTCGAGTGTTTTTCAACAGGCGCGGACTCGCCGGTCAGTGGCGCCTCGACAGTTTGCAGGTTGACCGCTTCAGTCAAGTCGCGCATCTGCCGGAACCTTGTCGCCGGTTGCGAGCAAAACGAGATCGCCGGGTACAAGATCGCGTGCCGGAATTCGTTGCTCGCGTCCATCGCGGATGACGGTCGCATCTGGCGCCGCCATTTCACGCAGCGCTTCGATCGCGCGTTCGGCGCGGTATTCCTGAATGAATCCAAGGATGACGGCGAACAGCACGATCACGGTGATCGCGATCGCCTCGACGCCGTGCCCGAGAAACGCGGAGAGCGCCGTCGCCAGCAGCAGAATGATGATCAGAACGTTTTTGAATTGTTCGAGCAGGATGGACCACGGCGAGATGTGGGAGCGCGCCTGAAGTTCGTTTGGTCCAAACTCCTGAAGCCGTTTTGCTGCCTCGTCTTCAGTCAGACCGCGCGGTCCGGACGAAAGACGTTCAAGAGTTTCTTCTACAGTTAAGGTATGCCAGCTCGTGCTGGACTTGTCTTCGATAGCTTTCATGGAAATTGGTCACCAACCGATCCTTTCGCGCGTTGCGCAGTTCGACGCGTGGGCGTCGCGAAAAAGAAAAGACCTTCCGCGCGCTTCATCAGCCGCAAAAGGTCTTGGTCGTGGAGCTGATTTGTTTGCCCTACCCGATGCGCCGGGCGCCTACGTCGGCGCCGTGTTGACGGCTGCACCGGACCACAAAGGCAGGTGACCTACTCCCCTTTTCGTAATCGTGATTCTACAACCCGCGACGAGTGAGTTCAAACCAGCAATGCGGTGGTGTATTAGTTTCCTCTGCGTATCTCTGCGGCCCTCCGCGTCTCTGCGGTTTATATGTTTTGCGGTTCTTTTACCGCAGAGTCGCAGAGGACCGCAGAGGTACGCAGAGAATGCTGGCAAACTACGACACCACCAGCAATGCCGAATCGACAATAAACGTCTAGTATTAAACATCGAATGCGGATACTTCTGGTCGAGGATGAGCCGAGCGCTGCCACGATGCTTGCCAAAGGTCTGCGCGAAGAGGCTTACGCCGTAGACATCGCGGCCGACGGTGAAACCGCACTCGCGCAAGCCTTCGTCAACGATTACGACCTCATCATTCTCGACATGGTGCTTCCCGGAAAGGACGGCTTCAAGGTCTGCCGTGAGCTGCGAACGAGTGGTTTGACTGTTCCCGTGCTAATGCTCACCGCGCGCGATGCCGTCGAAGACAGAGTCGAAGGACTCGACTCCGGCGCTGACGACTATCTGCCCAAGCCATTCGACTTCGAAGAACTATTAGCGCGCGTGAGGGCGTTGCTGCGGCGGAAGCCGGCCCTGTATCCGGAAGCGATCACCGTCGGAAATCTATCTGTCGACACGCGCGCGCGTCGCGTTACACGCGCGGGGCAGAGCATTGACCTGACTGCAAAAGAGTACGCGTTGCTGGAGTATCTTGCGCGGCGCGCCGGCGAGGTAGTGAGTCGCGCGGACATTTCGGAGCACGTATGGGATGAATCGTACGATCCGTTTTCAAAAGTCATCGAAGTTTTCATCCAACGGTTGCGCCGCAAAGTGGACGAAGGTCATGCACTGAAGCTGATCCACACGCGGCGTGGTGAGGGTTACATGCTAACGACGAAGAGCTACGGACGCTCGATGATTAATACAGTCAGAGGACGTCTTACTTTGTGGTACGTCAGCGCACTCGCGCTGATACTTGTTCTTTTCGGCATCGCCGTCTACGTACATTCTTTCACGCGCGTTACATCGTCGCGTGGACCAGGCGTTCGCTCGACCATCGAGATCTCGATCACTTCGCTCAGTCACGACACACAGGAAGGACAGTCACCGCAAAGCGCTGCGCAAAGCACGGCCGCGGAATTGTCGCATCCCGCAACAGGCGATGATGATCTTTGACGATCGCGGTCAACTCCTCGCAACTCATCGCGGGCGAAGAAGACTTCAGATTCAACTGCCCGATCGCGCGACGCATACCTGACGCCGATGTTTACCTTTACACAGTTTCAACAGGCACGAACGCAAAGTATGAACATCGAATCGCGGTGCGCAGAGTGACGATACCTCCGGCTGGACACACCCTACATCATCCTTGCCAGTCAGCCGCTCAAACCCGTAGATGACGAACTCGAGTCGCTGCGCGACATCTTGTATTTCGTCGACGCCGATCGTTTTGCTGCTGGCCGGATTCGGAGGATGGTTTCTCGCCCGCCAGGGACTCGCACCTGTGACGGCGATGGCGCGAAGCGCGCGCCAGATCGGTGCCGGTAGTCTCGATCAGCAATTGCCAGTCGTGAATCCACGCGACGAGTTGGGCCAACTCGCAACCACCTTCAACGATCTTGCTTGCGACGCCTCAACGCCGCGTTTGAAGAGCAGCGGCGATTCATGGCTGACGCTTCGCACGAATTGCGCAATCCACTCTCAGTGATGAGCACGGCCGCAGGCGTAACGCTCAAGAAAGAACATCGCACGGAGGAAGAGTATCGTGAGGCACTTCAGATCGTGGCCGAACAGACACGACGGTTATCGCGCATCGTGAACGATATGTTCATGCTCGCGCGTGCCGATCCGGCCAGTATCCATTGCGCAGACGGACACTGTACTTGAACGACTTGCTGGAAGAAGTCGCGCGCACCGGTGCGGTGTTGGCCGCTGATCAGAAGAGCGACAGTAGAACTAACGAACCTGCCTGAAGCAGTCTTTCACGGCGATGAAGATTTACTGCGACAGATGCTGCTCAACCTTGTCGACAACGCAGTGAAGTTCACGCCTGCCGGACGGAGCCGTGACGTTGAGTCTCGAGACGTCTAAAGACAGTTATCTGTTATCAGTTTGCTGATAACTGGTCCAGGAATTCCCGCCAGAAGCGCGACATCACATCTTCGAACGCTTTTATCGCGCGGATCGAACGCGGATCGAGACTGAAGATGGCGGCGCGGGGTTGGGACTCGCGATCGCCAGATGGATCGCTCGCGCTCACGACGGCGACATCGAGCTGGACGATTCCGAGCGGCACTGGCACAAAATTCATCGTCCGGCTTCCATTTATCCAATCGGTAACTGACTGTACTCGTAAAGCGATTCCACCATTTACCGTGACGTTTACCTGAGTTTGGTACGCTAAGGTGAAATGGTAGTGATGTCAAGAAAAAAAGCCCAGTATCGATTTTTCAAACCAGCGTCTTGTCCGTGTCGCACGATTGATTCTGCTGCTGGCGATCATTGTGTCGCATGCTTGTCGTAGCGTACGTCGGCGGTTCTCCAAGTAATTCCGCAGCCTCGCCTGCACCGATGACGGCCTTCTCAGGCGGGACGTTTGAAGCATCAGGTGTGGCCCATGTGCCCGGCACCGACGCCGTGCTCTTTGTTGACGACGGGCGGCCAAACGAGATCTTCTGGATGCAACTCGGACGAGGATCGCAAACAGGCCGGCGCGATCAAGACGATCGATATTGCGACGAGCATCATCGACCTCGAAGGTATCACTACCGACGGCGCTTATTTCTACGTTGTGGGTTCGCAGTCGAAGTCGAAAGGCGCCGACCAGGCCGGACTCGCACGTTTCAAGTTCGACGCAGCAAGCCAACGCGCAGTAGGCACTGAAGCCGCTTCTGGACTTAAGAAGTTTTTGGCGGATAATGTCGCTGAACTCCGCGGCATGGAGAACACGAAATATAAAGACGGCGGGATCAACGTCGAAGGCATTGCGTGGGATCCGCAAAACAAGAGATTGCTGCTGGGTTTGCGTTCGCCGGTGGTTGAAGGTCAGGCGCTCGTTGTGCCGATGAAACTGCGCGATCCGAAAGCGAGCCTTTCTTTTGACAATCTCGAGGTTGAAGGCAAGAAGGCGATCAGGCTGCCGCTAGGTGGCGCCGGTATTCGCAGCATCGAGTTCGATGAATCGCGCAAGGCGTTCCATCTCATTACCGGTGCGGGACCGAATTCTGAGAAGATGGACTTCAAAACCTGGGAGTGGAGTGGGAAAGATGTGACGCCTGCACTGCGCGAGTTGGAAACATTCGATCGCCGGCTCAAGCCTGAAGGCATCACTCGAGTTTCTAACGGCGCGCGAGAATTTATCTTCATAGTGTTCGACACCAGCGGCTATGCCGCCACCGAGTACTAGCACCCATCTTATGGTTTCCGAGCTGACCGTTGCGCTAGTTACTTCTCTGCGCAACCGTCTCTGCGCAAGAGGCGACCGGCAGACGCGAGTTGCCGCGCTTTCAGCAAGTCGAGTGAAAAACTGTTTCGCGGCGGTCAACCTCGCGATGGGGGCATCGGCAAACTTCACGACCTCGGCATCAACACAGTCATCAATCTACGCGGCGCGAGTGAGCGCACGAGAGCTGAAGAGAAGGAAGTCCGCGCGTTAGGATTGAATTACTTTAACGTTCCGCTTCCGAATTGGGCGCGGCCTCAGCACGCGCGAGTCGCTCGCATTCTGGAGATAATTAACGCGCCTGAAAACGGACGGGTGTTTATCCACTGCAAAGAGGGAGTCGATCGCACGGGATGATCGTCGCGATCTATCGCATGAAGCATGACGGATGGAGTGCCGATCAGGCGTTAGCTGAAGCTGAGCGTTCAGGCATGCGCCGGACGCAGTTCTGGATGCGCGATTACGCCGAAGACTACGGCGAGAGCTTGCATAAACATGGACCAGAAACAGTGCTCAAATCGCCGCATGTTGATGAAGACTTCGGCGACCGTCTCGGCAACAGCATGCGTTTCGTGGAAAGAGGAACGTTCCGAGCGCGCAAAGTCGCCGGACGCTTCCTGCGCAAGTTCCGGTAGAACTTGAAATCTATCTAATCGGGAACATCGCGTCGATTGCGTCGACGTGCGCCTCAAGATCCAGCGGTGTGCAATTCCTCTTCATCTTCAACTGTTGGCACATCGCGATCGCCTTTTGCGTGTACATATCCCTATCCAGCCCGTTGTACCTCTGTTCGAGCCTCGCCAGCCGGGCATAATTCGTCATGATGTCTGACTTGGAAGATTCGACGTGCACAAACTTCGGATCGGCCAACTTGCCTTCGAGGTACTGAATATAATTGAGCACCGCATTTTTTGCTGTTTCGTAATCGCCGGTCCGATACTGCCGGTACGACTGTTCACCCCGTTCCCCTGCTTCCTTAAGCTGGGCTGTCTCCTCCGCGCTCGTGCACGCGGAAATACAAAGCAACAGCGTCAGCACAATCGCATTGCTCGACGGAATCCAAGTCTCTTCATCCAAAAATCTCCACGCCGTGATGAGAATCGCGAGATCATTTAATCAGAATATGATTGCAATTGACACTACCTGGAATTGCACTAAGGTAGCGTGGTCCAGCCCGGAAACTTAACTCCCAAAAATTGAGCGTCGCCGTAACGTCGATCATCCCCCGGCGTGCCTCCGCGTAGAGGTGTGCCTTTAGCACTAAGACTTATCAAGCTAGTCCTTTTTGTGATCCGTCCAAGGAGATTCGCAAATGAAACAAAGTGTCAAGAGTCGCTGTGTAGCGATCTGCATCGTCGTGTTGCTTCTGCTGCTGGCAGGCGATTCGAAAGTTTTCGCGCAGGAGAATCCTGGCGCCGTCTCAAATAATGAGATGAGAGAACTTCTGAAACGACCGGGCAGGCTCGTCAGCGAAGCTAAATCCGCTCGCCCAAACGGCGACCTTCAACTGATCGGTTATCGCGTCGAAGAACTCGAACTACCACGAAACATGACAGTTGAAGTTCAGGGCCGGCAGTCGGTCGTTAACAAAGCATGGCGCGTGACGATAAACGGTGGTCCATTCCCGGTTCGCGCACTTCCGGCGGTTGTTTGGATTGACGATCAGATCGTCGGCAACGGCATCGAAAACGAAACGCTCTCGCAAATCACTGCCATCACGTTCGACGGCTCGCTAATCCGCGAAGGCGGTGTCGTCTCGATCTCCTATGGTGAAAACAAAGAGTCTCGCGAAAGGGTTCCGCAGCCGCTCCAGCTAAAGCGTGAAGGAGGAAACCAATGAAATCGAATTACATCCGCGCATTTTGCGTCGCGGTTTTACTCCTCATCAGCGCGTCAGCGAATACGTTGGGCCAGGTGCCCGATCCGGGAACTCCCGGACCGTTGGCGGTGACCCGCGAAGAGTACAACTTCGGCGACACTGCGTTTCAACCGAGTAACTTTCCCGGCCAGTAGAATTAATAGCTTCGATTCATTACCCGACGAATTTGTCCGGCGCGCCTTTACCGGTGATCGTGTTATTGCATGGCCGGCATGCCACCTGTTTTCAAGGTGGGAGCGTGTTATTGCAGTGGCCCTGCACCCAAAAAGGAAGTCAGCCGATTCCCAGTTATCAGGGATACGATTATTTTTCCCAAGTCCTCGCCAGCCATGGATACGTAGTCGTGTCGATCAGCGCCAATGGCGTGAACGCCGTAGACAACAGCGTTTTCGATCTCGGTGCTCTCGCGCGAGCTGAGCTGGTCCAAAAACACCTCGACATACTCAACGCGTTCAATACAACCGGTGGCGCGCCATTCGGAAACAAGTTCGTCGGCAAGTTTGATATGACTCGCATCGGGACCATGGGCCACTCGCGTGGAGGCGAAGGTGTCGTGCGTCATTACGTGCTGAACGACTCATTGGGCGCGCCTTACGGAATCAAAGCAGTATTCCCGCTTGCGCCGGTGGATTTCAACCGGTTCGTTGTAAATAATGCCGCTCTGAATGTGTTGCTTCCTTACTGCGATGGAGACGTTGTCGACTTGCAGGGCGTTCACTTTTATGACGACGCTCGCTACAACGTGCCCGGGGATCAGGCGCCTAAACACTACGTTCTGGTGATGGGCGCGAATCACAATTTCTACAACACTGTTTGGTCTCCTTCGAGTACGTTTCCGGGTGCGGCAAACGACTGGCAGGTGTTTGTTCCGGGCGGGCATTCCGATCCGCACTGTGGCACCGTTCCGGGCAATAAGCGATTGACTGAAACGCAGCAACGCGGGACTGGACTGGCCTACATGAGTGCGTTCTTTCGTGCGTATGTTGGCGCCGAGAACCAGTTCATCCCGATCCTGACGGGCGATGCACCGCCTCCTGCTTCGGCACAGACCAACGACCTGTTTGTCTCGTATCACGCGCCGGACACTTCGGCCTTGCGACTTGACGTCAACCGGTTGCTGAACGATACGAACCTGATACTGAACAACCTTGGTCGCGCTGTGACGCAGATCGGTCTAACGCCTTATGACCTGTGCGGCGGTGAAGCACCCCAGCCTGCCACGTGCCTGCCCGGCCAATCGAACGCACGACAACCGCATACGACTCCGAGCGCGCGTTCGCCTTTGCGTGGGTTGAGTCAACTGCGAACGGGTTGGAATAACTTCACCGGCAACTACAGGAACGACATCCCGGCGACGCTCGGAAACGTTGCCGGATTTCAGGCGATACAGTTTCGCGTAAGCGTGAACTTTGCCGATGTGCGCAATCTAGAAGATCTCGCGCAGGATTTTCGCGTGGTGCTGACCGATTCTTCAGGTAGCACAGCGTCGGTGCGAGTCAGCGATGTTTCGGGTGCGTTGTTCTTTCCGCCGGGAAATGTTGGTCCAGTTCCGAAGGTGGTTTTGAATACGGTGCGCGTACCGCTGAACGCGTTTGGCGGTGTGAATCTCAACGCTGTCCGCACAGTACAACTCACGTTTAATGAACGATTGGCAGGCGGCGTGTTGATCACAGACGTGGCGTTCGCGTCAGCGCCACAGTAAGCGTGTTTCAGCCCAGGGCTGCCTCACCGGCCCTGGGCAATATTCACCGCAAGCATTTTCACGAATTTGAATCATTCTTAGGTTTTCAGACTGCGAAAACTTGCACTTGCCTCGTCGCAAAAAAACTCAACTCACGCGCTGGCAAACTTTAACGATCCACACTAATAGATCGCTCTGCTTGGAATACTCATTGCCTCTATGCATTAACGACCCAACTCGTCTCCGAAGTTTTGCACTTTAGTGCAAAACAATCTGCGTTCTCCGGGCCGTCACCATTTAAAGACCAGAAGTAAAGGAGAATGCTTATGCTCAAAGTCACGAAAATTCTGTTGCTGGTGACAACACTGCTCGCTTGTCTCTGTACTTCGATCCTGGCCCAAACGTCGGGATCGATCTCCGGCGAAGTGAGAGACGAAAAAGAAGCAGTCATCACTGGCGCTACAGTGACGGTGCGCAACATCTCGACTAACGAGTCGCGCACCGCGCAAACGAATGCAGACGGTCGCTATCATTTTGCGGGCGTCCCGGTGGGTGCTTACGAAATCACGGTTGAAAGTACCGGTTTCGCGAAGTACATGCAGTCAGGGATCACGCTCGCGCTAAACCAAAACGCCGTGGTCGACGTGACGATGAAACCGGGCGCCGTGCAGGAAGTCGTAAACATCGTCGAAAACGCCTCGGTGCTCAACACGGTGAACGCGGAAGTCGGCACCCGCTTTGACGAAAAGCGTCTCTCGGAATTGCCGCTCGCCACTACGCGTAACGTTTACAACATCGCGCTTTCAGCTCCGGGCGTCAGCCAGTTGAACTCCGGACAGAGCGCTTTCGCCGGAGGCACAAACTTTTCCTCCAATGGCGGACGCGTTCGTTCCAACAACTTCATGATCGACGGTCAGGACAACAACAATTTCGGCGTTGCCGGATCGACGATCCCACTGAACAACCCCGATGCGATCCAGGAAGTGCGACTGGTGACAAACCAGTTCAGCGCTGAGTACGGTCGCAACGCCAGCGCTGTTTTCAACGCGATCACGCGCAGCGGTTCAAACCAGTACCACGGATCGGCGTTCTGGTTTCACAACGACAACGCGCTAAACGCGTGCAGCAACGTGCAAAAGGCCGGCGCGAATGGTTTCTGCAATCCAAACGCGACTGCTGAGTTTCGTCGCAAGGCGCCGTTCCGAATTGAGAACCAACTCGGCGGAACGATTGGTGGTCCATTGCATCTGCCGCGCTTTGGCGAAGGTGGACCAGCTATTCTCAGCGGCAAAGATCGAACGTTTTTCTTTTTCTCGGTGCAGCGCTGGTGGGATCGCCAGCTCGGCATCGGACAAACTTTGAATGGTGCCCCGACCGCGGCGGGCAAGGCGATCCTCGAACAAGCCGCAGGGGATCTACCGCAGGTTAGAGCATTGCTCGACTTCCTGCCCGCCGCCACCGCGCCGCTCAATCAGACCGCTCGCTTCGTGCGCAACGGACAAACGTTTGTCGTTCCAGTCGGATCGCTGACAGGTTCGCAGGCCTCAACCTACGACGACTGGCAGGTATCGATTCGCCTCGATCATCGCTTCAACGATACACACAGTCTCAACGGCCGTTACCTGTATCAGGATTCGGGAGCGTTCGGCAGTATTCCCAATGTTGCTGCTTCGCAAATCACACCGCCCGGATTCTCGTCGGTTGTCCCGGCGCGAACGCAAGGCGTGAACTTGCAGTTCATGAGCGTGCTCAGTCCGCGATGGATCAACGAAGTGCGTGGCGCGTTTCTACGCAGCGCGTCCGCGACGAATGCGCTTGATCCACGTTCGCTGTTAATTCCGTCGATCGAAGTCGTGGAACTTGGTTTGGCCGGTTTCAACGCTGGTCCAACCCGCACCGCGATCGGACTCGGCGTGAATCTGCCGCAGAACCAGGTGCGAAACACGTTCCAGGTGCAGGACAACGTCTCCTACACCAACGGCAATCACGCCTGGAAATTCGGTGTCGACATTCGCCGCAATCAACTCCATCAACTCTTCAAACCGACGACTCGCGGATTGCTCGAATACGCGTCGCTCGACTTCCTCGTGAAGGACTTCGCTACTCGGGCCAACATCAACAAGGACCTGCCCGGCACTGCACAAGTGCTGCATAACGATTGGCACGATTTCTTCTTCTACGGCCAGGACGAGTGGAAGATTCGTCCCAACTTCACCTTGACGCTTGGACTTCGTTACGAAAATGCAGGTCAGCCTATTGGGGATCTGGTTGACTTCAATCAACCGGTACTGGCCGCGGCGAACAACGATCCGCGCTTCGTGTTGACACCGGTTCCCGGTCGCGACAACAACAACTTCCAACCGCGATTCGGTTTCAACTGGAACCCGCAAACGAGTAGCGACGGCGTGTTGGGTTGGCTCACCGGTGGCGACAAGCTCGTCCTGCGCGGTGGGTACACGCGCACGCACGACTACGCCTACACAAACATCGCGCTGAACATTTGGAGCTCGTTCCCGTTCGTCGCAGCGGTGTCGTCGTTCCCGACGATCACTGTCCCGAACCTCGCGGGCGAGAATGTAAGCGTGATTACCAACGCGTTCAGCGTGTTGCAAAACCCACCGTTCAGTCCGAACACCGTTAACCGCACGATCGTCGACGAGGACTTCCACATGCCGGTCTACGACTCGGTAAGTCTGGAAGTGCAGCGCGAGTTCACGCGTGACCTGGTATTGCGTGTCGGTTACGTCGGCACGAAAGGCACGAGCCTGTTCGAGTCAGTCGACGCAAATCCAACGGTGGTTGGCTGCACGCAAGCAAGTGCGGCGAACAACTTCTGCCGCACGATTCCGAACCAGGGGCCGACGCGTCTACGCACCAACTCGGGCATGTCGATCTATCACTCGCTACAAACGAGTTTGGAGAAGCGATTGAGCGCCGGTTTCAGTGCCGGACTTCACTACACGTACAGCTCATTCATCGACACGATGTCTGAGATCTTCAACGTGTCGTCAGGCGAGATTGCCGTGGCGCAAGACTCGTACAATCGACGGTCAGACCGCGCTCGATCGAGTTTCGATCGTCCGCATCGGCTGGCCGGTAATTTCGTTTACGAGTTGCCTTACTTCCGCGATCAGAAGGGCTTTACGGGCCACGTTCTGGGTGGCTGGCAAATCAACTCTCAATTCTCCCTACAGAGTGGTTCGCCGTTCACGCCGCTCAACGGTTCCGATCCAGCGGGGGCTCTGGCCAGCATATCCTCGCTGGTCGGAAACGCGATCAGACCGAATCTCAACACGACGCTCGATCTTTCGGGTATGAGTGTCGAAGAGATACTCCGGGCCGGCGGCCGTTCGCTCTTCACTCCGATCACGGCTGCGCAACGAATCGGCAACGTCGGACGCAATACGCTGCGCTCCGACGGCATCAACAACATTGATTTCGGAATCCTGAAGAACACGCGGATCGGAGAGAACCACCGGCTCCAACTCCGCGCTGACTTCTTCAATTTCACTAACTCTCGAGACTTCGGTATTCCCGACTCCACAGTTACGTCGAACAACTTCCTGAATCAATGGGGCACTGACGGCGGCAACCGGCGCATCATCGTCGGCCTGCGTTACGTGTTCTAAGTTGGAAGGGGAGGGTGGCATGCTCCGGTGGTGTCTTAGTTTGCCAGCATTCTCTGCGTCCTCGGCGGTCCTCTGCGACTCTGCGGTAAAGGGACCGCAAAACAGATAAACCGCAGAGACGCAGAGGACCGCAGAGAAACGCAGAGGAAATTAAGACACCACCCACGCTCCCAGCGCCACCCTGTTATCCGATCCGTGATATTCTTCGGCGCACTTCATAAATGCGCTATTCCGAGATCCCTTCACGACCGCCGCTGAATCGTTTTGTTGAGTGTTTCTGGACGCTCGAAGGTGATGGTCCATCGCCGGGAGGAACGCCGGAGCGGATCCTTCCCGATGGCTGTGTCGAGTTGATCCTGAACTTCGGCGAGCGGTTCTCACAACACCAGAACAACGAACGCGAACTTCAACCACGTCACTTCCTCGTGGGCCAGATGAGTGGTCCGATACTTATCTCGCCGAATGGAGCCGTTCAGTTGTTGGGTATTCGTTTTCATCCCGGTGGCACCGCACCGTTCCTGCGTGTGCCGATGAATGAACTGACGGATCAGATCGCAGAATTGGGAAGTCTCTCCAGTGAGTTGGAGCGCGAGTTGTTGCTCGTGAGCGAGTGTCTGCCTTTGTTATCAGACAAGATCGCCGCGGTTGAAGCAGCTTTGACCGCGCGGTTTCTGCGCGGTTCCCCTGAGTCGTCTGCGATTAGATTGGCGGCGCGAATTGTTGAGTTTGCCGGAGCTCATTTCGGTAGACCAACTAGCTGCTGACGCCGGTATCAGTAGCCGGCAGTTGGAGCGCCGCTTTCTGCGTGAAATCGGTATTGGTCCAAAACTTCTCGCTCGCATCCTGCGCTTTCAACAGGTCTTTCGCGCAGTCGATCGCTCAGACTCAGCTTGGGCCTCCGTCGCGCTCGAGTGTGGTTACTACGATCAGGCCCACCTGATTCGCGACTTCAATCAGTTTGCCGGGCAAACACCATCGGTCCTGCTGGCCAGCGCAAAGCGCACTCACCGAATCCTTTACGCGCAAAGCCAGGACGTCGCATTTTTCCAATACCGGTCGTTTGAAGTTCATCGTAGAGTTTCCCGCAAAGGCGACGAAGGCGCTAAGTAACTTACAATTCAAAACTAAAGAGAACTTTGTTTTCGCCTTTGCGGGAAATTATTCAGGAGACCGAGCATGACGAAACGAAAAACCTCATATCTATTCACGACCGTTTGTGTAGTCATCTTCACGGTCGTTCAAACGCTACTATTCAGAACACTCACTGTCGGACATTGCATGGATTGCCGGTGACTGGCAAACAGCCCCCGGCGGTCGCAGGCAGATTGAGGAACATTGGACCGCAGTCGCAGGTGGCTCGATGATGGGCGTGAGTCGCACCGTTGCCGGCGACAAAACGGTCGAGTTCGAGTATTTGCGAATCGAGCAACGCGCCGATGGCATTTACTACGTCGCGCATCCGAAAGCCCGTTGTCCCGGCACTGATTTCAAACTCACACGCGCTTCTGCAACGAAGCCGTCTTTGAAAACCCGCAACACGACTTTCCGAAACGCATCATCTACCGCAAGACTGACGATGGACTGACCGCGAGTATCGATGCCGGTGAAGGCAGCAAGGCGATGTCGTTCGTGTTTAAGAAAATGAAGTAATCAGCCGCGAGATCAGATCTTCGAGGTCTTCTTCACGAATCGGTATATGAACTTTCGCTAATTCATACACCGGACGCCGTTGTTCATAGAGGGCCAACGCCTGATCGCGTGTCCTTCCGAGCGGTCGTTCTTCCTGTGAGACGCTGATTCTGGTCCAACACATTTCGAACGGCGCATCCAGCCAGACACTTACGCAACCGTACTGGTCGAGCAGTCGCCGGTTCGCTTCCTGAATCCAGGCGCCGCCGCCGAGCGCGATCACTTTTGCTTCGCCGATCTGCAGAACCTGGCGCAGCGTGTCAGACTCGATAACTCGAAAGCGGGTTCGCCTTCTTCGACGATTAGTTGCGCCGGCGATCTTCCGGCGCGCTTCGTGATCTGGTCGTCGAGATCGACCATGGCGACGTCGAGTTGTCGCGCGAATTCGCGCGCGACCTCTCGTTTTGCCGCACCCCATGAAGCCGGTGATGACGATTGGTCCAGCAGGTTCAGTGGCTTACCTCTCAGCGAGCGTGTTTAGCAGTTCGAAGAATTCGGGAAAAGAGATGCGCGACGCATTCCGAGTTTTTGATCTCCGTTTCGCCTTCGGCGATCAACGCGGCGACAGAGAACGCCATCGCGATTCGATGATCGCCATACGAATCGATCGCAGGCGCCGCGGAGTTGGGTTGGTCCAAAGACCGCAAGGCCATCGTCAAACTCTTCAACCTCTGCTCCCATTGCACGCAGGTTGTTGGCGGTGGCTTGCAGGCGGTCGCTTTCTTTGAGTCGCAACTCTTCTGCGTCGCGGATCTGAATGCCGCCGGGAACTTGCGTGCCGACGACGGCGAGCAACGGTAGTTCGTCGATCAGTGATGGAATCATCGAGCCAGACAACGTCCGGTCTTCGTCGCGCGGCAGCGGATCGCAAACCGCCGCTGACATTGATCGTTCCAACAGGCTCGTTGTGTTCGCTGCGCAAGTCGGTCGTTGAGATCTCCGCGCCCCACGAATTGAACACTGACAGAAACGCCGCGCGCGTCGGGTTCAATCCAATCGCTTCGATCGTCAATTCAGAATTCGGCAGCAACATTGCGGCGGCGATGAAGTATGCGGCGGAAGAGATGTCGCCGGGAATGGTGATCGTGCCGCCGGTAAACCGCGCCGGGCCGTCGATCGTGATCGAAAGATCGTCGTTGGTGGTTACCGGAACGCCAAAGCCGTTGAACAGTCGCTCCGTGTGATCGCGCGAAGGCGACTTCTCGATGACGGTCGTGCGGCCGTTCGCAAACAGCGATGCGAAGAGAATCGCTGATTTTACCTGGGCGCTCGCGACCGGAAGTTTGTAGGTGATTGGGCTGAGTTGACCGGAACCCGTAATCTTCAACGGCGGCTTTCCGTCGTTGGAATTGATTCGAGCGCCCATGAGTTCGAGCGGCTCGATGATACGTCGCATCGGGCGGGAACTCAGCGACTCGTCGCCAACGAGTTCGGCAGTGAAATTCTGGCCCGCCAGGACTCCAGCGAGGATACGCATCGTCGAACCGCTGTTTCCGCAATCTAACGGTTCCCGTGGAGCGGTGAGCTGTTCGCCGCCGCCGAAGCGAAGAACCCCGTCTGTTCCAAGTTCAACCGAAACGCCGAGTTGCTTGAGACACGCGAGCGTCGAGGCACAATCCTGCGCCGTCGAAAAATTTGAGATCTCGGAGCTGCCGGAGGACAAGGCCCGCGATCAGCGCCGCGCGGTGCGAGATCGACTTGTCACCCGGCAGCGAAATTCGTCCTTTAATTTACGAGCGGGAGTTAAGCCTCATCTTTCGAATCGACAAAGTTACAACCACTACGCAACCTCCGTGCGAAGCCGTACAGAGGAAATCGATCGTTATCTGTGTTATAAGTTAGCGCATCCCCTGTTTGTCGATCCTCCGGAAGGTCGAAACTCCCCTTTTATCTCCCGGGTACAAGGTGGTCAGCCCAATGTGGAACTCTGTTTCAACTGCGATCTATCCGACCGTCCTGATTGCGGAAGACTCGCGCGACACTCGGATTATGCTCAAGCGAGCGTTCGAGTTGAAGGGGTATAGCGTAATCGAAGCCGAGGACGGCAGCGAAGCGCTCGAGGTCGTTAACCACACGCGTCCCAGTCTCATCGTCGTCGATCTAAATATGCCCGTCATCGACGGTTTGGAGACGATCAAAGAGATCCGCAAACTCGAAGCGCCCGGGGAGCAAGTTCCGATCGTTTGTATCACCGCGTTTGACGTGTATGGCATGAAAGAAGCCGCACTGGAAAGCGGCTGCAACAGCTACCTCAGCAAGCCTCTCGACATGGACGAGTTGGATCGCACCCTGAAAGGGCTCGGTTTTATCGTTTGAGATCCGCGTAAGGCTCTGTTTCCTCTTAGTCTGGTGTTTCTTGACAGCCAGTCACCCACCATGTTACACCGTCGGACTTCTAAAAAGTGACAGCAGAGACGACCGAGCTAAGTTTGCCCAGCCGCATCGACACGGTTGCCACCGCGGCTGCCGCGGTAGCTGAATTCTTTAGCCGCTCAGGCATCACTGAAGACGCCGCGTTTGGAATCGACATGGCCGTGCGCGAGGCCGTGACCAATGCTGTCGTTCATGGAAATCGCCAGGATGAGAACAAAACCGTAGAAGTTACTCTGAAAAGCTCGCCTGACGCTGTCGAAATCAGCGTGCATGATCAGGGCGCGGGCTTCAATCCGGAAGCGGTGCCCGATCCAACTGTCGAAGAAAACATTTTAAAAGCCTCCGGGCGCGGCATCTTTTTCATGCGCAGCTTTATGGACGAGGTTGACTGGTTGATCAGACCCGGAGGTGGTACAACAGTCCGCATGCTCAAGCGCCGTTAATCCGCAATTGCATAAAGGAGATTCCTGAAATGGCTGAGTTGAATATCAACGAGCGTCAAGCCGGAGATGTAACCGTCCTTGACATGTCCGGAAAAATCACGATCGGCGAAGGAAGTGTGGCGCTGCGTACTGGCGTCCGTCGCCTTCTCGAAGAAGGCAAGAAACGAATTCTTTTGAACCTCGGCGGCGTCAGCTATATCGATTCCAGTGGCATCGGCGAACTCGTCTCCAGTTACACCGCGATCAATAAAGAAGGTGGCCAGCTGAAGCTCCTTAATCTGACGCAAAAACTCCAGGATCTGCTGACGATCACGAAGCTCCTGACGGTTTTTGACACCTACGACAACGAAGCAGACGCCCTCAATAGCTTTAAATGATCGACGATATACTTCTCGAAGTAGTTGGTACTTTACTATCATCCGGAGGGAGAACCACCATGGCTGAGCTCGACGTAAAAGAACGACAGGCCGGTGATGTCACCATTCTCGACATGAACGGCGAGGTGCGTATAGGCGAAGGCAGCATTGCTTTGCGAGACGCGATCAGGAACCTTGTCAGCCGGCGGCAAGAAGAAGATTTTGCTCAATCTTCGCGGGGTCAGTTACATCGACTCGAGCGGCATCGGTGAATTGATCGCCAACTACACGACTGTCAGCCGTCAGGGCGGTCAGCTCAAGTTGTTGAACCTCACCGATCGAATTCAGAACCTGCTGGTGATCACAAAACTGCTTACCGTTTTTGACTCTTATGAGGATGAAGGTGAAGCACTGAAAAGCTTTCAGTAATCTGTGTTTAATGTTCGTGCCGCATTTCGCCGTCTGCTTGCGATCGACGATCCACCCGAGCGGACGGCGTTTGCTTTTTCAATCGGGATCTTCATCGCCTTCTCCCCGTTTCTAGGCCTGCACACGATAATGGCAACGGTCATCGCCTTTGCCTTTCGTTTCAACAAGATCGCAATTTACACGGGGACGTTTATCAATAACCCGATCCTGACGCTCGTTCCGATCATCATCCTCTCTTACGCCGTCGGCGCATTTATTCTCGGACGGCCACTCTCAATTCCCGACGAAGGCATCGCGCTGCTACGAGACCCGCATCTCTTATCGCGCGACTATTACCGCCGCCTGTTTGTGCAGAGCTGGAACCACATTGTGTGGCCCTTTGCCATCGGCGCGACGGTCCTGTCGGTCGTTTGTTCGCTACTTGCTTATCCGATAACATTGTGGGCCTTGCGGAAACATAGATTAAGACGGAATAAAGCAGTCTCATGAAGCAGTCTCTACTTGCCGGTTTAATTTTGGTCCTTGCGTGCGGCGTCGCGTTGTCTCAACCAGTGCAACAGCGCCAGGGCGCAACCTTCGAAGTTTCTGAATACGGTGTTGATTTTCAGGCGGACCAGCGACTGATCGTTGTGATGGCAGCGTTGGAAGCGGCCGGATACGATCCGCTGCCGGCGGGCCGCGAAGCGACTGGTTTTCGCGCCAAAGTGCGCAAGGATCTCGCCAATCTCGATCCTGATTTGCGCGCGCGCCTGAAGACGTTTTACGAGCGCAATCGCCTGCCTTCGCCGGCAACCCCGGCAGACCAGGCGGCACGTTTCGTTTCCTTGGCGCTCGCGTTAAGTCCACCGCCCGCGCTCGAAGCGCCCGCGCGTGACAACGACATGCCTGCGGGCCTTTTGGAAGTGCTCGACTTCGCGCCGTTGGTCCAGGAGTTCTACCGTCGATCCGGAATTGACGAACACATGATCGAGTACGTTCGTGCTTACCAGGCCGAAGGCGATCGCCTGCGTGCACCGGCGACCGAGATGGTCCGCAGCCTTTTGACTTATCTGCACACGCGGCCGATCACGACGTCGTCAGAGCGAGTTGAGGTCAAGGCGCCGACGACAAAGAAAGGCAAGGAACAAAAGAGGTACACCTTCCGCACAAAGATCGACGCTTTCTAATCCTGCCCGATCTTCTGACGCCACGCGGGGCGATCAACTTCCGCATCATCGGCGACGATTATTACGCCATCGTTCCCGAGGGCACCGATCCGAGCTCCTCGGAGTTGCGGCGCGCGTACTTGCAATACGTGATCGACGCCATGGTGCTGCGATTCAATAAAGACGTCGCGCTGCGTCGCGATGCAGTCAAGCAGATTTTGAACGAGCGGCAAAAAGCGGGTTCGCAGGTGAGTCCGGACGTGTTTCTTAGCGTGGGACGATCGCTGGTCGCGGCAGCCGATGCGCGTTACGTCGAGATGCGATCGCTCGAAGCGCTGGGGCGAGCGAGTCGGCGCGATGTTAGCGGCGGCGAAGACCGAGGCCGATCGCAAGCGATTGGCATAAATGCTCAGAACCAAATGAAGGAGATCCAGGACGAGACTGTCGCGCGACTTGCTGAAGAGTATGAGCGCGGTGCGGTGCTCGCGTTTTTCTTTGGCGATCAATTGAAAGGCATCGAGAGTGCGGGGTTCGATCTGGCGAATTTCTTTCCTGACATGATCGCTTCGTTCGATCCGGTGCGGGAGATACGTCGTCCGTCGGAGTATGCCGAAACTGTCCAACGAGCAAACGCGGCGCGTGAGGCGCGGTCGGCGGCCCGTAAAGCGGCAGAAAGGACTAACGTTCGAGCCCTACCGGTCGTGATGCGGCGTTGGTGAAAGATCTCGCCGCGGTTGAAGAAATCATGCGGCGGAAGGATTACAACGACGCCGAAGCGCGATTGAAGGAGATGCTTGCAAGTTATCCGGGCGAGCCGCGGATATTTTTTGCGCTGGGTCAGGCGGCGAGTCTTGCCGCGACGGACGCGACGGATGAGGAGGTCCAGGCGCAGCGACTGAATCGTGCGCTGGGCCAGTACCGGTTGGCGATCGCAGCCGCTTCACCGGAAGACTGACAAGGCGATCCTCTCGCGGGCGCACGAGTCGATGGGACGCATCAACGCGTTCCTCGAAAACCCGGCCGAGGCGATGAAATCGTTTGATGAGGCGATTAGGTTGGGTGACGTGCGCGGTGGCGCCTATCGCGAAGCACTCGAAGGCAAAAAGAAACTGGGCCAACCGCCTGATTAACCACAAGAGGCACAAAACAGAGCCACAAAAGGCACAAAAAAGAAGACTGTAAACAAATAGAGGAAACTGGAAACTAAACTTGTTCAGCTTCCTCCTTTTGCCTCTTGTGGCTCTGTTTTGTGCCTTGGGTTAATCCAATGCTTTCGCGCGTTAATTCGACCGCCAGTCACTGTTTTCCTTTCAACGCGACAATCGGATCAGTTGACGCCAACAGATTCTTCCGGACGTTGTCGACTGACATCTGCGGATGCTCCGCGACGATCAGCGCGGCGACTCCGGCAACGACCGGCGTCGCCATCGACGTACCCGACTTCTCTTCGTAAGCATTCCCAAGCCACGTGCTGAGAATGTCAACACCCGGCGCGCCAATCGCGACACTCTTCACACCCACAATTCGAGAACTTCGCCAACTGATCATTCCGATCAAGCGCCGCCACACTCACAACATTCGGCACGTTATAGCTCGACGGAAAATGCGGCGTCCGATCGTTGTCTGACACTCGAATTACCCGCAGCGGCAACAAAAAGAATATCGGCCTCATAAGCCTTACGAATCACATCTTCAAGCGCGCGCGACCGCTGCGTCGAACCCCAGCTCGCGCTGATGATCCGCACGTTCACGCCCGCCTTCTTGCGATTGATCGCGTAGTTGATCGCTTCGATCGCATCTTTCGTCGTTCCCGAACCGCCAGCGTTCATAAACTTCAACGGCATGATGCGAACTTTCCAGTTCACGCCGGCGATACCAAGATCGTTTTCACCTTCCGCGCCGATAATCCCGGCGCAGTGCGTGCCGTGGCCGTTGTCGTCCATCGGATCGGAAGCGTTCTCGATGGCGTTGAAGCCGTATTCGTCGTCAACGCTGCCGAGCTGAGCGTCCTGATAAGCTTCCATGCTTGCAGGCCGCGTCCACATGTTCGGCTTCAAATCTTCGTGCGTTGTAATCGACGCCCGTATCGAGCACGGCAACAACAACTTCTTCGCTGCCGGTCGTGGTGGCCCAGGCAAGCATAGCGCTGATGTCCGCGCCTTCCTTGCCGCCGCGTTGACCCGAATTCTGCAAGCGCCCACTGCTCAATAAACTGCGGATCGTGCGGAAAGACCGGAGCGAGCGAACTGTCGAACGCCTCGATAAGGTTGATCTCGAAGTTCTGCTTCGGCGTATTCGACTTCGGGCAATGACAGGTACTGCCCGTACGGTCGTTGCTGGGATAGCATCGTCGAGGTCGTCTATCGCTATCCAGCCGGGCGCGTTCTCAATACGATCTTCGACCCGATCGTTGAATCGCGCAGTTAGCACGTCGATCGCGTCCAGGCTCACACCGCTCTTGAATTTGACCAGCACCTCCGGCCGGCCCTGGGCACGCGCCTCCGCGATCGCGACCTCTTCAGCAGTTTGAGGGCGTTTCTTCTCCTCGGCAGGAACGATGCGCATCTGCGACTTCCAATGCTTCCGCCAGCGATTGAGTTGGCCGGCGAAGGCGGCGACGAGAATGAGGACGATGGCGAGCGCCACGTGGATCAGGAAATTGTTGCGGTTCATGGTGGTACCTCTTCTTTGTCAGTGGTCAGTGGTCAGTGGTCCGTAATCCATAATCCGTTGATCCCCGGTCTGCAACTGACCACTGACTACTGACCACTGACAAAGCACTAAGCACTAAATCCGGTAGTTCTTCCCTTTGTATTTATAAAGGCGAAGCTGGTTTTTGTCCGCGCGGTATTCGTAAGCGTGGCCGTCGGCGGAAAGACGGATGCGCCATCCGCTCGTCATCATTTGCCCGCTCATCTCGTCGTCTCCAGCGGCGCCGAGCGCCATGTCTGGAAAATCGGTGTCTTCGACCGATGCCTCGCCGATTTTCGACGCGTCAGTTTTCAACCGCTGCGCCAGATCGTTTCGAGCTTTCTCAACTGCTTCTTCTTTGGTCATTGGTGGTTTTGCCGTGTCAAACGACCTCCAAGCATCCTTTGTTCCCGACCATTTTGAGCTACTTTAAATCGCCATACAAGTGCTGCAACAACGCCGCGGTGGCGATGGCGGCGGTTTCCGCCCGCAGGACGCGCCCGCCCAACGTCACTACGGCCACGTTGGCGAGCGCGGGCTTGTTCCAATTCTTCATCGGACCACCCGCCTTCCGACCCGATAATGGCGGTGAGATTTTCGGGTTTTAGATCTGTGTTTAAGGCCTGACCATCGCGTTCCGAAAACATCAAACATTGGTTTTCTTCACCAATCAATGCTCCGAACGACATTGGTTTTTCAACTTCAGGCACCACCGATCTTCCACATTGCTTCGTCGCCTCGAGCGCGATGCGCTGCCAGCGCGTGACGCGTTTTGCTGCGTCTGCTTCGTCGCGCAAACGGATGTCGGCGTAGCGGGTGACAAGCGGAATAAAACGATTGACCCCGAGTTCCGTTCCTTTCTGAACTACGAGATCAAACTTCTCACCTTTCAACAATGCGACTGCGAGCGTCAGTTGTAACGGCGACTCGGGTTTGGGCGATTGAATCTCCTCGCCGATCTCGAGTTCGGCAGACTCACGTCGCGCCTGCGACACAATCGCGCAAAACTCATTTCCCGCTCCATCAAACACCTGCACGTCGTCACCTACTTTTAAACGCAGCACTTCGCGCAAGTGACGCGCTTCGTCCGCGCTCAGCGTGACGACGCGCTTGCTAAAGTTGAACGCGCTTGGCGGCGCGAAGAACCTGCGTCGAGTCATTTGATGATTGCGATCCACTCGCCATCTTGAACTATTTCAACTTCACCCAAAGCACTTATGATCTCTTCAATCTGTGTTTCCAGAATTCCTGACAGTATTAACTTTCCGCACGTAACACCGATCAGCGCCGGAAGTATTTGGAGTATCACGTCAGCAGTGAGATTCGCGCAGACAAGATCCGCAGACGGCGTTGTTTCCTCGATCGATCCGACTCGGAATTCGATGTTGTCGACGCCATTCGCCTTCGAATTCTCGCGTGCGATCTCGATCGCTTCAGCATCAGTGTCACATGCTTCGACGCGCGCATCGGGAAACATCTTCGCTGCCGCAATCGCGAGTATCCCGGTTCCGGTCCCGACGTCGAGAAAACTGCCACCCGCAAAATGTTTCTGGATTGCGTCGAGACACAGACGCGTCGTTTCATGCGTTCCGGTGCCAAAAGCCATTCCCGGCTCGATACGAATCACTATGCGACCGGGCGCTTCGGCAATCTCGGTCCATGGCGGCGCGATGACGAAGCGTCCAACCTCGACTGGCTGCCAGTTCTTCTTCCACTCTGCAAGCCAATCGCGATCCGCCAGCTCGCGCAGGTTCATGTCGCGCACAGATGATGATGGAAGCTGGTAAATGCGTAACGCTTCCAGTAACACGGATCTTATGAATTCACGATTTGGAACTTCCGAAAAATAGCCCGTTACAGTATCTAAATCCGTGGTTACTGTGCCGAGTGCGCCGGCTTCCATGAGCGCGTACTCGACCGCTTCACGTGCCGAGGGTTCGAGTTCGATCTCCAATTCATGCCAAACCATATTCGTCGAGTAGCCCCGCGTTGTTGCGCCAATCCTCTTCCACTTTCACAAACAGTTCGAGATGCACGCGATGGCCCACCAACGCTTCGATATCGCGACGCGCCTCGATCCCGATCTCTTTCAAACGGCTTGCGCCCTTGCCGATAACGATCTTCTTTTGCGACGTTCGTTCGACGACGATCAGGCAATGAATCCTGGCGAAGTCTTCGCGCACTTCTTCGTAGCGCTCGGTAACGACGGCAGTCACGTACGGAATCTCTTCGGCGGTTGCCCGCAAGACCTTCTCGCGCACAATTTCCGCCACTAACACTCGCAACGACTGATCAGTCAACTCGTCTTCCGAAAAAATCGGCTCGCCTTCCGGTAGATGACGCAAGACGCTCTCGATCAACACGTCCGTCATCTCATCTTTGAGCGCGGAGATTGGGATGATATCCCGCCAGTCATACTCGTTGCGATACCAGTCAATCAGCGGCAGCAACGCCGACTTGTCTTCGAGCTTGTCGATCTTGTTGAGCAGCAGCAGGGCGGGTTTTTCGGAGCGCTTGATAAGGTCGAGGACGAATCGATCGCCGTTTCCTGTCGACACCGACGCGTCGCGGATCAGCGCGACGAGATCGACGCCGAGCAGCGCGTCCTGAACGGCAGCCATCATGCGGCGGTTCAGTTCGTAACCCGGTTGATGCACGCCAGGTGTGTCGACGAACACGACCTGGCCTTCCGGTTTCGTGATGATTCCCTGAATGCGAAAGCGAGTCGTTTGTGGTTTATCAGAGACAGCAGCGATCTTCTGCCCGACCAATCGATTCAGCAGAGTCGATTTACCAGCATTAGGCCGCCCTATAAAAGCGACATACCCCGAGTGCTTTGTTCTTTGTAATTCGTGCTCGTTCTTCATGACGCTATGTTCATAAGCAAGTTAACTAAGTACAAAGCACCAAGCACAAAGCACCAGAATCTTTACACCGGGAGTTTGTTCAACTCGTCGAGGGCTTGTTGTAGTTCGTTGCGTTTTTCGGCGAGGACGTTGTCATCCGCATCGGCTGGGACGTAAATCGGTGGCGCTACGTAAACACGAGCGCGCGTGAACGGCTTGGGGATCTGAAATTTGTCCCAGCTCGGCGTCGTCCAGTAGCGGTCCAGCGCCATCGTGACTGGAAGTATAGGATGACCTGACTTCTTCGCCAGCATCACCGCGCCCATTTTCGCGACGTAGCGAGGACCTTTTGGTCCATCGATCGTAAACGCTGTCGTGCAACCTGCTCGCATGAGTCGCGCCATTTCGACAATCGCGCCGACGCCGCCGCGTGTGCTCGATCCGCGCACCGCCCCGTAGCCGAAACGCTGAATGAAACGCGCGATGTACTCGCCGTCAAAACTGCGCGAGGTCATCACCACGATGCGGCGTTTGCGCCACCAGTAGGTCGTTAGAAAAATGCGGTCGTGCCAGAAGACGTAGATTGGAAGCCCACCGTTCGTCTCGGCTTTCTCGTGATTTTCCCAACCTACTACTTCGAACCGCGCGGTTTTGCCAATCAGGGTTATCAAAGAATAAAAGACGAGGTCAGCCGCGCGAATCAAAAACCGATCTTTGAAGGAATAGTCCGAGAGGTCGGCAAATTCGTAAGCGCGGTTAACTCGCATCACAAGCGGGCCATATTTAACCACAGAAGACATGGATATCAGTAAATCGCCCTAGTAAATCGATGGCTCGCCTGGCGGCCTTGTTTTCCAGCGTTTGTGGACCCACAACCATTGACCCGGATGCTGGCGGATCTGGTTTTCGATTCGCAGCGCCAGGTTCGTGGTCAGACGGCGGATGTCAGCATCCTCATCGCCCGTGGATTCGGGCACTAGTGGCGGGGTGACAATCAACAAATATTTTTTCTTTTCTTCACTCCACGGTGCAAAGACCGGCATCAACGGAGCGTTCGTGCGCAATGCGAGTTTCGCAATGACAAAGTTGGTAGCAGCCGGAACGCCAAAAAAATCAACGAAGATGGCCTCATCGTCGAGAGTATTCAGGTCCGGCAAGAGGCCAATGTGCCTGTCGCCGGAGCGCAGAATCTTGAGCATCAAACGGCCGGCGGCAAGCTTGTCGAGAGTTGTATTAGCGAATCTGGTGCGGTAGCGATCGACGAGTTGCTCGATTCGTGGATTGTCGATTCTCCTAACCGGAATGGTCATCGGGTGTCCCAAAAACGAGAACGCGAAGCTTGTCAGCTCCCACGCACCGAGGTGAGCAGTCAACAGAATTATTCGATTACCGTAGGTCTTTTTGGCGGCGTCGAGGTGTTCGAAGCCGCTCGGCTCGATCATGTCGCGCAGTTCTTCTCGCGTACGCGTGCCAAACTGGCTGAACAGTCCAAGCAATCGGCCGAGACTGGCGAAACATTCCCGCACCAGAACGCTTCGTTCCTCGTCGCTTTTGTCAGGAAATGCCAGCTTCAAATTAATGGCGGCGGTGCGGCGGAGGTCGCCGGCTAACATGTAGAAGACTCCACCAATCGCGCGTCCGGTAGCGATGGCGGCACGCCCCGGCAACATTCCGAGACCGGTGAGGACGGACTTCGCCGCCGAGTATTCCAGGAACGTTTGCAGCTTTCCGGGCTTTGCCATGGGGACGAACAGGAGGGGTAGTGTATCTGGAATTGCGGAAATGCGCGATTGCGGAATTGCGAATCTTGGGTGTTGACCAAGGATTCGAAATCCCGCAATTTGCAATCCGAAATTCGCTTTTCGCAATCCAGCAATCGCGCATTTCCGCAATTCTCTGATATATTTCGAACGCGCGGCGATAGGTTTTCGTACAGCCAATCGTCTGTTGTGCTCTCGCGGCAAGTTCTCTCCTCGCACAACTCAGCTTTAGTGGGATAGGAGCTGGATGGAAAAACGCCGGATTCTCATCGTGGACAATAGCGATGAGTTGCGTGTTCTGCTCGAGCAGGCTCTCGAAGAACTCGGCCATGACGTGGTCGCGACCGGGGCACGTGACAAAGCGCTCCGGCGTGACGACCTCGACAGTTTCGACCTGATCATCAGCGACCTTTCAGACGGCGAAGTCAACGGACAAGTAGACGAAGTAAAAGCGTTCAAAATGGGCGCGGCGAACTATCTCCGGTTGCCCTACAACCACGACGAGTTACGCGAAATAGTTGAAAGAACCCTTGCTTACAAACTTCGTTATATCGACGATCGCGAGATTTTGCATCACGTTCACGAGAAGATTGAATTTGAACTGCCGAGCGATCTCGGATTGATGAATGGCGTGCTCGAGTACTTGCAGGAACGCGTTGCAAAACTCGGTTTGATCAAACTTGATCGTTCGAACCTCTTTGTCGCACTCGATGAAGCATTCGTAAACGCCGTCAAACACGGCAACAAGAACGATCCGAGTAAGCTGCTCAAGATCACCGCGGAACTCTCACCCAAAGAAGCCAGTTTCACTGTTGAAGACGAAGGCGAAGGCTTCGATATCCGCGAAATTCCCGATCCTTGCGACCCTGCAAACCTATTTCGCACTTCAGGGCGTGGGGTGCTCCTCATCTACAACATCATGGACGAAGTTGAGTACAATGCGCAGGGTAATCGTGTAAAGATGGTGAAGCGACCGGAATCTCCGATCGACGCTCAACTAGTTGAACCAGTCCCTGACGACAAACACGCCTGAAGCTCTCTCGCGCCGCATCCTTCTGGAGCACCTGGCGGTGGTGGTTACCACCAGCAATCATCACACTCGCTCTCGTCCTTTACTTCGTAGATCCGTTTATCGGCGATTGGGACGGCCTCGATTACACGATGCTGTCGCTGACGGGCTATCCTTCATCAATGGCGCTCGGGCGCAATCTGTTCATCTTCAGCAATCATTTGCTTTTCGTCACCGGGCGCAGTCTATTTCAATTACAACCTGAGAACGCGTACCTGCTTTTTAAATACGTGGTTGTGGCCCAGGCGCCGATCGCCGTCATCGCGGTGTGGGTGCTGGTTCGCGATTTAAGCGCTTCGCTTTTCGTCGCGACGATGGCGTCGTTAATCGTTGTCTTCTCGCCGGTGTTCGTGCTTTACGGCGGGCAGGTAATGACTGACGTTCCGTCGGTGCTCGTTCTGACTTTGGCGCTGATCGTGCACATCCGTGGCGTGCAGCAAAAGAAACTGTGGATGATCCTGGTTGGCGCGGCGCTGATGGGACTCGGCGTAAATTTGCGCGAGACAGTTGGGTTTTTTGCGCCGTGGTTGGTGTTGGCGCCGTTAGTCTTCGGTTGGAAGTTTGGCAAACGAGAAGTTGTTTACGTTGTTGCATCGTGTGCTGTGTTTGGGTTGCTCGCGTTTGGATGGTTCGGCTACTGGTTCATCACCGATCCGCAGTATCGCGCGTTGTGGCATGGCTGGCGTGAGTCGATGCGTGAGGAATCCGCGCGGCATCCAGTGGAGCTGGCTAATTTGCGTCCCTATGTTTTGTATTTTTTTATCAGCGCGCCGGTGCTGTTTTTGACGTTGCCGTTCGCGCCGTTTCGTGAGTGGCGCAAGCATCGTTTGTCGCCGATGCTGGCGCTGTGGCTGGTGGCGTTCTTTGCGAACCTCGTTCTGTTTTTCAACTACAGCACGACGATTAACTGGCGTTACTTTCTGACTGGACTACCCGGCCTCGTGCCGCTCGGCGCTGTTTGGTTGATTCACGTCGGCGAGAAGAAACTCGGCAGCAAGCGCCGCGCGTTATTCGCGTGGTCGGCGGTGATAGTGCTGTTCGCGATAATCTTTTTCATTGCTGTGCGGCCGATTAGTTTTGAGTTTATTCAGCGGCGCGCGATGAGTCGCGATTACAAGCAGCGACTGAGTCGGTTCCGCCTGACGCGATCATGATTTCGGGTGCGCAGACGATCGCGGTCCACTACTGGGCCACATTGGCGATCGCGACTGGCAAACGATCGGCACGGGTGGAGGATGGCCCGGCGACAAGCTTTTTTCGACGGTTGAAAACCATCTCGCGCAGGGACGCCGCGTTTTTATCGACGCCGATCCGCGTTGGTGGTTGCCGTGCAGTTGGCAACGCGACGAGATACCGATGACTGTCGAGCTTGAAGATCATTTTAGTTTCCGTAAGGTTACGGACACGATTTACGAGTTGCGGCCGGCGGGCGATCCGACTGCGCTCGACCATCCCAATCTGAAACTACTTCTGCCGGAGAACAGGCCCGAGGACACGAAGAAGTGTCCGCCCGGACGCCGGTAAACACGGACGCGGCGGACGGGGAGACGCGGAGACGCGGGAAAAAACAACGATACCGATGCCGTACGAATTCTTTCTCGCCGTTCGTTATCTTCGCTCGCGTCAGAAACGGCGACTCGCGCGAGTCACGGCTATTGCGGCGATGCTCGGCATCACGATGGGCGTGGCGGCGTTGATCGTCACCTTTGCTTTGTCGAACGGCTTTCGCGATGAGATGCGCGAAAAGATTTTGCAGGGCACGGCGCACCTGAGCGTTTTGCGCACCGATGCACTGCCGATCACCGATTACGCAAACCTCGCTGGACGTCTGCAACAGATCGACGGCGTGGAGAGCGCCTCGGCGACGACGTACGACGGTGGTCTCGCGCGCGGATCGAAAGGCGCTGCGTATGCTGTGATTCGTGGGACTGAGAACCAGTCGGGGCAAACAGCGCAGGCACGCAAATGGCTGATCGAAGGTTCGTTCGATCCGCTGTTCGATCAATCCCAGTTGAACGAAAACCGTATTCCACCGGCAGTTGTCGGGACCGAACTCGCGAGCCGGATCGGAATCTCCGTAGGCGATGTTTTCCAAATAATTCCGGCAAACGAAGCAGGCGGTGAAACGATGCGCCGACTGCGCGTTGCCGGTGTGTTTCGTTCCGGTTTGTTCGAATACGACTCGACGTGGATCTACGTCGACTTCCGATCTCGCCTCGACATTCGCAGGTGGCGATCATTCCGCGTCGCTGATGAGCGTTCAGGTGCGAGACGCCGACAGCGTGAAAGACGTGGCCGCACGCGTCCAGTCGGCGTTGGGCCAGGAGTACACGACTATAGATTGGCAACAAGCAAACCAGCCGTTGTTTTCCGCCCTCGCGCTCGAGCGACGAATGGGCCTCTTCATTATTGGTCTAATCATCGCGGTCGCCGCACTCAACATCACGACGATGCTGATCCTCGTAGTAGTCGAGCGACGACGCGACATCGCAGTACTCAGCACGCTCGGCGCGACACGGACCGGAGTGATGTTGCTGTTCATCATCGAAGGCGCGGTGGTTGGCGCAGTCGGCGCAATGGCAGGAATGTTGTTAGGCCTCGCGGCTTGCTTCGTCGGAAACTATTTTCAACTCGTCAGTTTACCTGCCGACGTCTATTCGATTAGCAACGTGCCACTCAATGCGACGTTCAGCGAAACGCTCATCGCGGCGCTGGTCGCGTTCGTGTTGAGTGTGTTGGCGACGATCTATCCAGCACGCGCAGCCGCTCGGTTGCGTCCGGTTGAGGCGTTGCGCGATGGATGATTTCGGACTCGACGTTGTCGATCTGCGAAAAAGTTTTCTGTCGCCGAGCGGCGACCGGATCGAGGTCCTGCGAGGCGTCACGTTTGCCGCTAAGCACGGTGAGGCGGTTGCGATCACTGGACCATCCGGGTCGGGGAAGTCCACGTTACTGCACTTGCTCGGCGGACTGGACACGGCGGATCACGGAACCATCACATTCGATGGCAACGAAATAACGAATCTGAATCCGCGTAAATTGGCCTCGCTCAGGCGCCAGCAGATTGGATTTGTGTTCCAGTTTCACTACCTGCTGCCTGACCTCTCCGCAATCGAAAACGTCGCGCTGCCGTTACTGATCGCTCGCGAGAAGCGAGCGTACGCTTACAGCCGGGCAGCGAATCTGCTTGAGGACGCACATCTGACGGGCCGCGAAGATCATCCCATTTCCCACTTGTCAGGTGGCGAACAGCAACGAGTGGCGTTGGCCCGGGCGTTGGTTACGCATCCCAGACTGCTGCTGGCCGATGAACCAACGGGCAACGTGGACGCCGCAATCGGCGAAGAATTGGGGAAAGCGCTCGTTAGTTATGTTCGCAACAACGGCGCGGTGGCAGTGATGGCCACACATAGCGCGAACCTGGCGAGTTTGTGCGACCACGTTTTCGTTTTGGACGGCGGACGACTGAAAGCACCGTCGGATCTCTGAAAAAACGGTTTCGTTAAACCTTTTAACAATCTCGCAGAAATGCTGGCCAAACTTGATAAAACACCACTTAAATGACAAAGCTTCGTACCCTTTCATTCATGGGTTATAATGCCCGCCAAGTTGCCGGGCAGTAGTTTTGCCCGGCTTGGTAATCATAAAGAGTTTTTTACGTAATCAAGATGTTCGAACGCTACACAGAAAAAGCGCGCCGTGTGATCTTCTTCGCCCGGTACGAAGCCTCGCAGTTTGGAGCTCCGGCAATCGAACCCGAACACTTGTTGCTGGGTCTGATGCGAGAAGACAAAACACTTACCGGACGCTTTTTCCCACGCGCCCAGGTTTCAATTGAGTCGATTCGCAAGGAGATCGAAGGTCGAACGCTCCTGCGCGAGAAGATTTCAACCTCGGTTGAACTACCGCTCGCTCCAGAAACGAAACACGTGCTGGCATACGCCCACGAAGAGAGCGACCGGCTCCAGCATCGCCACATCGGCACCGAACATCTCCTTTTGGGACTGTTGCGTGAAGAGCGTTCCATGGCCGCCGAGATTCTTTATGAACGCGGTCTGAGATTGAACGCCGTGCGCGACGAGATCGCCCGCCAGTCGGGAGCCGAAGCGCGCACCTCGCAGAAAAAAGACACACCACACCTTGTCGAGTTCTCGCGCGACCTGACCGAGGACGCCGGAAACGACAAACTCGATCCGCTCATCGGACGCGAAGCCGAAATCGAACGCGTCGTGCAGATCCTTTGCCGGCGAACGAAGAACAATCCGGTGCTGATTGGCGAACCCGGTGTTGGTAAGACTGCGATCGTCGAAGGCCTGGCCCAACGCATCGTACGCGGCGAGGTTCCTTCGTTCCTCGAGAACAAGCGCATCCTTTCGTTGGACCTTTCACTGATCGTTGCGGGTACAAAATATCGCGGCCAGTTTGAAGAGCGCTTGAAGCAGATCATGCGGGAGCTGGTTGAGAACCCGCAGTACATCGTTTTCATCGACGAGTTGCACACACTCGTTGGCGCGGGATCGGCGGAAGGTTCACTCGATGCCGCCAACATTTTGAAACCCGCGTTATCGCGCGGCGAGATTCAGTGCATCGGCGCAACGACGCCTGCGGAGTTTCGCAAGTCGATCGAAAAGGATCGTTCGCTTGAACGTCGCTTCCAGGCAGTGAAAGTTCCGCCACCGTCGGAAGCAGAAGCTGTAAGCATCCTCGACGGAGTACGCGAGCGTTACGAGAGCTTTCACCAGGTGCGCTACACCGACGACGCGCTTCACGCAGCGGTTTATCAGTCGCATCGTTACATTCCCGATCGCTTCCTTCCCGACAAGGCTATCGACGTAATCGACGAAGCCGGCGCGCGGGTGAAGCTGCGCGTTCGTCGTGAGCAAGGCAATCTTGCGGATTGGAACGAGTTGAACGACTGGTCGTCCCGTTCCTACGACGGTGCGAGCCTGCGTGCGACGCAGGAAGACGCGCTCGTGTCCGCTGAAGTTACACGCGACGACGTTGAAGACGTGATTGCTCGCTGGACGGGCATTCCCGTCAACTCGTTGAAGGAAGAAGAGACGAAGAAACTTCTGCGCATTGAGATCGAGCTGCACAAGCGTGTCATTTCGCAGCGACCTGCCATCTCCGCTTTGGCGCGCGCGATTCGCCGTTCGCGTGCAGGACTCAAGAACCCGTTGCGGCCGGTTGGCTCGTTCCTGTTCCTCGGTCCGACGGGCGTGGGAAAGACGGAAGTCGCCCGCTCGCTTGCAAATTTTCTTTTCAGCAGTGAACGCGCGTTGATCCGGTTCGACATGTCGGAGTTCATGGAGAAACACTCCGTCTCCAAACTGATCGGTTCGCCTCCGGGTTACGTCGGTCACGAAGAAGGCGGTCAGCTCACCGAGCGGATCAAGCGTTCACCTTACGCGGTGCTGCTGTTTGACGAGATTGAAAAGGCGCATCCGGACATTTTCAACATCCTGCTACAGGTGTTTGAAGACGGAATTCTGACTGACGCACTTGGCAACACGGTCGATTTCAAAAACGCGATCATCATCATGACGTCCAACATCGGCGCCCGCTTCATTCAGAAGAAGGGCACGCTCGGCTTCCAGGCAAACACTGATTCGAGCCGCGAGAAGATGGAAGAAATGGTGATGGCTGCGGTTCGCCAGACGTTCAATCCGGAGTTCATCAACCGCCTCGACGAGATCATCATCTTCGACCAGCTACTGGATGTCGAATTGCTCGAAGTCGTGCAGTTGCAGATCGATCAGATCAACCGGACGATGGCCCGTCACGGTTTTGAGGTGCGACTCAAGGACGACGCGAAGCGGTGGATTGTCGACAAGACCTGCGCGGATCGCTTGTACGGCGCCAGGCCAATTCGGCGCGCGTTGCAGAAATATGTGGAAGATCCCCTTTCGGAGGCGTTGATTCAGGGTCAACTCGAGGGCGCTACGGTTATCGAAGTTTTCTTGAAAGGACAGGAGATCGATTTCCGTCCCGTTGAGGTGGAAACCCCAGACGACGCCCTGCTGATTCACTGACGAAGTAAGAGCCAAAGTCATTGGTCATATATCATTTGACATTTTTCATTTGCCATCTGTCAGTGTCTCAACTTCACTGAGCTTGAGGGTTCTCTAACAAATGGCAAATGAAAAATGTCAAATGATATATGACCAATGATGAGTGCCAACACTTTAAGGTCGTTTTGGGTCTATTGTTCTCTGAAGGTAGAACAAGGATCCAACGGATTTCACGCCTTTGGACTTTCCCCTTTTTTGCCTTATAATGCGCCACTTTGCTGCTTAAAAGTTGGCAACTGGCTCTATTAGGACGGAATCGAAGTTGCTGTCTCTTTACCCAGTTCAGCAGCGGGATTTTTACCTAAATTTCAGTCTCGGATTAGTATTTCACTCATAAGCTCCCCGAAGTTTCTGAGGCCCGGCAAGAACTACTGAGGGAATTTGGTGCCTATGCACTCATATCGCGCGCTCTTCTTTTTGGGCTTACTCGCTGGACTTATCACAATCTTTGCCGCCGCCGGACAAGTTAATGCCCAGCAGACCCAACCCCAACGTCTTGTAGAAAGCGTCGACATTATTGGTAATCGTCGTTTGAGAAAAGACGACATCCTTTACTACATTCAAACCCGGCCCGGTGATCCGTACAGCGAAGCCGCGGTCCAACGCGACTACCAGACACTGCTTTCACTGACGTTCTTCGATAAAACGGCGACTCGCGTGTTCACCGAAAACGGTCCGCGAGGCGGCGTGAACGTCATTTTCGAAGTTAAAGAACTCCCGATCATTCGCGACCTGACGTTTGACGGTTTGAAGAGCGTACAGGAATCGGACGTGCTCAAGGCGTTTCGTGAGCGACGCGTGGGTGTTGCTAAAGAAAACATTTACGATCCGGTGAAGGTCCGCACGGCCCAGCGAGTGATCAAGGAACTACTTTCCGAGAGCGGCCATCCGAACGCGGTGGTGGACGTGGAAACGGAAGAAGTTTCCGCCACGTCACTCGCCGTCAACTTCAAAATTAGCGAAGGCGATCGCGTTCGCGTCGTTGACATCCAGTTTGAAGGCAACACAGTTTTCAGCGATGGCGCGCTTCGCGGCTCAATGAAGTACGTCAAAGAAGCGGGACTGATCACTCGTTTCAAAGGTTCCGACATTCTCCACCGCGAGAAACTTGAATACGATCTGCGTCTTGTCGACAACTACATGCGCTCCAAGGGCTATCTCCAGGCGCGACACGGTGAGCCGCGAATCGAAGGTGTCGGTCGTCGTCGCACCGGTTTCCCGATTCTTCCGTTGCCGTTGCTTTCGTCTGTCGACGAGGGCTTGCGCATCACGGTACCGATTTTCGAAGGCAAGGTTTATCGACTCGGCGAGTTCAAAGTTGAAGGCAACTCGATCTTCTCTGAAGACCAGATCAGAGCAGTTATTGGCTTGCAAAAGGGCGACATCGCGGACGGCGAAAAAGTCACCAAAGGCTTGTTCGAAAACCTTAAGAAGTTTTACGGTCAACAGGGCTTCATCGAGTACACCGCTGAGCCGGTGCCGACCTTCCACGACAATCCACAGAATCCAAACGAGGGCGTCGTCGATTTCACGGTCACGATCGAAGAAGGCAAACAGTTCACATTGCGTCGCCTCGAGTTCGTCGGCAACACATTCACGCGCGACAACGTGCTGCGCCGCGAAGTGCTGATCAACGAAGGCGACATCTATAACGATGCCTACTGGGAATACTCAGTCGTCAAACTAAACCAGCTCGGATACTTCAACCCGATCGATAAAGACAAAGACGTCGATCGCCGCACGAACGACGAAGAAGCGACCGTCGATCTCTCGCTCAAAGTCAGCGAACGCGGCCGCCAGCAGATTTCGTTCAACGGCGGCATTTCCGGTATCGGTGGTTCGTTCTTCGGACTTGAATACTCAACCAACAACCTGCTCGGCCGCGGTGAAGTTCTTTCGTTCGTGATGGCAGCCGGCAACCGCCAGCGGTCGTTCCAGTTCTCGTTTACCGAGCCGTACATCAAAGACAGACCGATTAGCGCGGGCTTCTCCTTGTTTGTTTTCTCGCAGAAGTTCTTCGGCGAAGGCACGTTCCTTTCGCAGAACCTGCAAGCGCAACAGGACATCATCAACCAGCAGTTCAACTTCCAGAACATCGATGAGACGAACCTGTTCACGCGCGACTCGTATGGTGGCTCAATTTTCCTTAGCGCACCGCTTTCAGAGTTTTATCGGAAGCGCAGGTTTACCCAGTTTTCGCGCATCGGCGCTTCGTACCAGATGTCGCTTTCTTCGGTGAAGGATCCTGAAGGGAACGATCCGAACAATCCGACTACTTTCATTCCGGTCATCTACAAACAGCCAAACATTCTAACGAGCCGCATCACAACGACGTTCTCGTACGATACGCGGAACGCCAGCATCGACCCGACGAGTGGTCGTGAATTGTCGGCAGCTATAGCCGTCGCCGGACTGCTTGGCGACGTCCGTACTTACCAGCCGACGATTTCGTACACGCAGTTTTTTCCCGTGCGCCGCAAGAAGTCGCCAAGACCGGAGGTGTTTGGCTTCCGCATCATCGCCGGAACGGTCGGCAGTTTTGCGATCAGCGATAAAGTAAGGAACGCAAACTCGCTGGCTTTCGTCGACGGCATCCCGATCTTTGAACGCTTCTTCCTCGGCGACGAGTTTACGATTCGCGGTTACAACGTGCGTTCGATCAGTCCGATCGCGCCGGTTGATTCGTTTATTACGTCGCGCAACGTCCAGTTCTCGTCGACCGCCTCTGGTCCTATCGAAGCAGTACCTGAACTTCCGGCCCAGTCTGCGATTACGCTGGGAACGTTTACAGGAGCAACCGGCGCCAACGTTGCAAGCTTGCCTCGTTCGTTCACGTCGGTCGGTGGCGATACACAAATACTTGGCAACTTCGAGTATCGAATTCCGATCATCAGCGATGCGGTAAGTATCGCGGCTTTCGCCGATATCGGTACGACGTTCAATCTCAGGAGCAAGAGCGACCAGACGTTCTCCAGCGAGTTCCTTCCGGACCAGCCGTTTCTGGCGACGACCGGCGCGCTGCCGTGTGCGAGGTTCAACCAGAACGTGCCGATTAGTTTGAGTTCACTGGCGCTGTGCAACAATCCGACGCTCGCATCGTCCGCGTTTTTGAGTCTCGTCGCTCGCGACAATCGCATCGTGAGCCAGGCAGAGCTCGAGGCGGCCCAGACGGGCGACATTAACCCGATAACGTTGCTGCCTCGTGGCTTCCAGCCCGTGTTCCTCCGCGGCGAAGCTCAGACAAACAGCGTCGTCAAATTGTCCGAGAGTTTGTTTGACAGCCTGGGTGATTACAGGTCGAGTTTAGGCATGGAAGTCAGAGTCCAGGTGCCGGTCATCAATGTACCGTTTCGCCTGATCTTTGCGTATAATCCAAATGCTCGGCCGAACCAGTTTATTGACGGGTTCCCCTTCTTCTTTAACGAAAAGAAGAGAGTCATTCGCTTTAGTGTGGGGCGAACCTTTTAATACTTGAGCCAACCCACGGTGCCTGGCCAGATACTAAAAGGTTTGTCCAGTTCACCCTCAACGTAAGGAGTAGTATTACAAGTTATGAAGATAGTTAGCTTTTTTGCTGCGGTCGGCCTGCTGACGACTGTCGCAGTTTCAGCGTCAGCACAAACCCAACGACCACCGGCGAACCCCCCGGCGACGCAGCCTCAGGCTCCCGCCACTGTAGCCGTGCCAGAGAGCAAAATGGCCGTGATTTATTCGGATGCGTTTCTCGACGGGAAAACGGGCATCGCCAAGTTCACCAGTTTGTCGAACACGCTGAAGCGCGAGTTTCAGCCGCGCGAGACCGACCTTCAGAATCTGCAAACCAGAATCGCCACGCTAACCAAAGAGATCAACGACACGCAAGCCGTCGCCGATCCAAATACGATTCGGCAGAAGCGAGATCAACTCGAACAGGCCAATATCGAGTACAAGCGCAAGGGTGAGGACGCCCAGACTGCTTTCGAGAAGCGCCGTCAGGAGATCTTCCTTCCGTTGCAGCAGGACATCGCCAAAGCCCTCGAAGCTTTTGCGAAGTCGCGTGGCATTACCGTGATTGTCGACGGCAGCAGCGTTCCGTTTGCTTACGCCGCTGACAACATCGACATCACGCGTGCGTTCATCAACGATTTCAACAGCAAGAACCCGGCGACTGCTGCGGTTACGACGCCACCGGCGCCTGCACCGGCAACGCCAGCGCGTCCTTAGTTGTTGACTAAGTTTTAGGTTAGCCCGGGGCCTCCATGCTGGAGGCCCCTCAACTATCATGATTAGAAACTCTCTCTTTCCGATTTTTATACTCGTGGCGCTCGCCACTACGGCAGTCGCGCAACAACCACGTCCAGGAGCACCCGCTACTCCACGACCGACGCCCACTGCCACAGCACCGGCGACAGCACCACCGGCCACCGTGGCTTTGCCGACGAGCAAGATTGCAATCATTAACACCCAGGAGTTCATGGATGCGAAGACCGGCATTCTGAAATTCTCGACCGTGGTCAACAAACTTAACGGCGAATTTCAAAAGGCCAGAGATGATCTGAACGCGTTGCGCACGCGCGGTGAAGCTCTCGAGGCCGAGATCACGAAGCTTCGTGACGCGCCTGCTGGAACGCCCATCGATCAACCCGCACTACAGGTCAAAGTCGATCAGCTCGAACAACTGAAAAAGGACGTTCAGCGCAGGGCGGAAGACGCGCAAACCGCTTACAACAAGCGCCGCGATGAACTCTTTCAGCCGTTGCAACTTGAAATCGGCGCCGCGCTCGAGGTGTTTGCTAAAGCGCGTGGGATCAACGTAGTTATCGATGGCGCCGCTGTGCCGCTGCTTTACTTCGAGGAGAGCACCAACATCACACGCGCATTCATCGCGGATTTCAACAGCAAGAATCCGGCGGCCGCAGCGACGACGCCAACGCCCTAGTACGAGATTGCCAATTGCCAATTGGCAATCGCCAATTGGCAATGCCCATAATGGAAACAGTCCTCGATTCCCTGGCAATTCAAAAACTCCTGCCGCATCGCTATCCGTTTCTTCTGGTCGATCGAATTGTCGAGTTGGTCCCGAAGGAACGGATAGTCGGTATCAAACAAGTCAGCATCAACGAATCGTTCTTCCAGGGCCACTTTCCGGGTGCGCCGGTGATGCCGGGCGTGTTGGTGATTGAGGCGCTGGCCCAGGTAGGCGCCATTTTGGCGCTGCGTGAGATCGAGGATCGCGATCAGAAACTGGTTTTGTTTACCGGCATCAAGGAAGCGCGTTTCCGTCGTCCCGTCGTTCCCGGCGATACGCTCGTTCTGGAAGTCACCGCATTGCGCATCGGTTCGCGCGTGCAGCGGATGCGCGGTGAGGCCAAAGTCGACGGACAGTTGGCGGCTGATGCGGAGATCATGAGCATCGTCGCCCCCAGGGCGGACGCGGAGAAGGAGTGATGCGGGGACAGAGGGACGCGGGGAAGGTCCGACGCGGGGACGGAGGGACGCGGGGACGCGGCGACTGATAGCGATAAGCAAAGATGTTCGAAGGACGTAAGCACATGAAACAACCTGCGTGTCACCGCGTCACCGCGTCACCGCGTCACCGGGTCGCCGCGTCCCCGCGTCACCGCGTCCCCGCGTCCCCGCGTCACCGGGTCACCGCGTCCCCGCGTCTCAACGTCTGGCTTTCCCGGTTTTAATCATGTCTGCTGCCACTCAGCCAACCATTATTCATCCCACCGCAATTGTCAGCTCAAGTGCCCGCATCGGTTACGGCTGTTTCATTGGACCTTATTGCATCGTCGGCGACGAGGTAGAACTCGCAGATGGCGTACGACTCGAATCACATTGCGTCGTTGACGGGCGGACGTTCATTGGTGCGGAGACACAAGTTTTTCCATTTGTCTCGATCGGACTCGCTTCGCAGGACCTGAAGTACAAAGGCGAACCTTCGGAGACAAGAATCGGGCAGCGAAACAAGATTCGGGAATTCGTCACGATTCATCGTGGCACCGCAGGCGGCGGCATGCTGACAAAGATCGGTGACGACTGTTTGATCATGGCCCAGGCGCACGTTGCCCACGACTGTTTGATCGGCGACGGCGTGATCATGGCAAACGCTGCGACGCTCGCCGGGCATGTCGTGATCGAAGATCGGGCCAACATCGGCGCGTATTCCGGTGTGCACCAGTTTTGCCGCGTCGGCAAAGAAGCGTACATCGGTGGTTACTCCGTTGTTGTTAAAGACGCGCTGCCGTTTGCTCTCACCGTTGGCAATCACGCCAAGTGTTACGGGCTCAACATTACCGGCATGAAGCGCCGGGGATATCCGCGCGCGGCGATCGACGCGCTTCATCACGCATTCCACCTGCTTTTGTCTGCAAAACTCAACACCACCCAGGCCGTAGAACGTATCCGCGAAGAGATCAGCGGCTCTCCTGAAGTAACCGACTTGCTCCGTTTCATCGAAGGATCGAGTCGCGGCGTCACCAAATGAAATTCGGATTGATTGCGGGCAACGGAAAGTTTCCTTTCATGGTTGTGGAAGGAGCTCGGCAGTCGGGTGCCCGCATGGTCGTCGCGGCGATTCGTGAGGAAACTGATCCGTCGATTGAAGAGCTTGCTGAACGAGTCGAGTGGGTCGGGATTGGTCAACTGGGGCGCATGATTCGATTCTTCAAGGACGAAGGTGTCGAGAAGGCGATCATGGCGGGACAGGTGAAGCACGTGCAGATTTTCAGTCGCGCTGTGCCTGATGCGCGGATGTTGAAAGTGCTGTTGAGACTGCCGCGACGGAATACCGACTCGCTGATTGGGGCGATCGCTGCTGAGTTGCAGAGTGAAGGCATTGAGTTGATCAACTCGACGTACTTTCTCCAGCAGTACTTGCCGCAGACGGGTACGTTAACGCGACGTCAGCCTGATAAACACGAGCGCGAAGATATCGAATACGGTCTGGAGATCGCGCGTGAGATTGCGCGGCTGGATTTGGGGCAGACGATCGTGGTGCGAGGAAAAGCGTGCGTCGCGATTGAGGCGATGGAAGGAACAGACGAAACGATTCGTCGTGCCGGCCAGCTTGTTAAGAAGCGACTGACGGTTGTGAAGATTGCAAAGCCGAATCAAGACATGCGATTCGACGTTCCGGTTGTTGGTGTGCCGACGATCGAAACCATGCTCGAAGCCGGTGCGACATGTCTCTGCATCACCGCCGGAAAAACTCTCATGTTCGACCGCGAAGAAATGATTCGCCTCGCGAACGATCGCAAGATCGCGATCGTGGCTGTGTGAAAATGTCAGCAGTGACTCAGGAAGAAGTCATTGGTCATATATCATTTGACATTTCTCATTTGTCATTTTTGACAAGTCGTGCGGTGTTCCTTGATGCGTTCCTTGTGCACGAAATGACAAATGAGAAATGTCAAATGATATATGACCAATGAATTACCGGTTGCCCGGTGGGAGGGCTTCAGCGGTCTGGCCGGCTTTAGGATCGTAGGGCGTGGCCAGGTATCTCTTCGCGACTGCCTGGGCGTTGTCGTAGTCGATGCCTGACTGCACAGCCTTGTTGTACTCCGACACTGCACGCTGGCGTTCGCCCTTCGCATCGTACGCGTTCCCGCGCTTGATGTGCGCCCAAACTTCGATCCAGGACGGTTTGAGATTACCGATTAGCGATGCCTCGAGATTGTCGAGCGCCTGCTGCCAGTTGCGCTGTTCGAGAAACAGCAACCCGAGGTTGTAATAAACCCACGAGTTCGAGCGATCCAGCTTCAGCGCCGCTTCAAACTGCTGCTGCGCTTCGGCGTAAATGCCTTCCTTCATCTGTTCGATCCCGCGCCGCGCAATGATCGAAACTCGTATGTCGTCTGACATCCGCAGTATCTTGTTGTTCGGATCGACAACCACCTCAATCGGCTGGCCATTCGACTCGAAATCGAAATCTTCACTGCGGCCTTCAACGCGAACCGTCTTTTGCTGGTTGTCTCCTTCAGCACGCAGCATCAACTCGACCGGCATCCGCAACGCTTCGAGGTTCTGCTTCACTGTTCCGCGTGCACGAAACTTACCAGAGCGCGTGCGAATGATCTGATACTCAACTGTAAACTCGGGTACACCCGTGCCTTCCACCCACTGCGCAAAGAAGTAGCGCAGATTGTCTTCGGACATGCTCGTCGCGAGTTTTTCAAACTCGTCAATCGAAGCGTTCTTGCCGCGATATTGCTGGAGGAAGGCTTGCAGCAGTCGATCAAACTTCTCGCGGCCGATCGTCTCGCGCAACATGCGAAACACCATCGAACCTTTGTAGAAGACGATCGACTGGTAAGCCGCCGACTGATCGTCGAGCGCACTCGGCGCCCGAGCGATCGACGCGGTCTGTTCAAACGTCAGCGCACGTTCCTGTTGCTCACGTTGCGCTGCGTCGAGACCGCCGGCGTTCAGATTTTTTTCACGAAAAGTGAACGCGCTCCACTCGGCGAGTCCCTGCGAAAGCCACGCGTCGTCAAACGACTTAAGTCCGACCGTCTGTCCCCACCACTGATACGCAATCTCACGTTGCAGTTTTTCTTCGGGCACTGGACGCGTCGTGTCGAACATCTTGGTCGAGAGAAAGATCATTCCCGGACCGGAATATGTGTCGAGACTCTCGTCGTCGATCTGCACGACGACGAGCCGGTTACCAAAAAGCGGTGCGCCGTATTGTTTGGTGTAAAACTCGAGCACGCGACCCGTCAGTTCTGCATATGCTTCGAGCCGCTTTTCGCTGCCCGGCATGGCATACAACTGAAGGTCGTAGTTGGCATAGCGGAGATTGCGATTGATGTATTGGCCGGCGGCGAAGTTTCCAATCAACACCGGTTGACGATGGACGAAACGATAGCGAACAGCGCCCTCTTTTGGCGCCGGTTGAGCCGCTACGGCTTCATCGCTCGTACCCGCAACCTGTAAACCTACCGGCACGATGAACGTGATGTCAGAAGTTGCTCTGTCGGCTGCGTAGTCGTGAAACGGAAACCAGCGCGAGGCATACATAAGGTACGAACCTTCGTTGCCCACATACGCCAGACGCCGGGTGGCCAAGGGCCCGCCCTCGGGCGAAACCAGCGCGCCGCTCCAACGAAATCGCAATGTGACCGGTTGATTTGCCGGAACGACCTGGCCCAGATCGACGCGAACGCTGGGTCCGAGCGCCCCAACGCCGACCATGTCCTGCACGAATCCGCTCAGCAGTTTCCCGTCTTTCTCGATGCTTTCGACCTTCAACGATCCGTTGAGTTCGAAAACGACCGAACGAGTCGCATCGAGCGGCACAAACGTCACGTCCGCGCCTGCCCGGAGCATATGCTGATCGGGAATAATCTGCGCTTCGATGCGATAGTGCGTAACGTCAAAACGGCTGGCCACCGGTTGCGGCGCAGGTTGTTGCGACTGCGCCGAGAGGCCCAGCACCAGGACAGCCAAAGCTGCCGCAATGCGAGGAAAGATGAACTTGGTTGTTATCATGACTTCAAATGATGCTTGATTATACCGCTGTTTGCGACTGTTTTGGATGGCTGGAACGCCCAGTCGGTTGGCTGCCTTCGTGACGAGCCTTAGTGTCGTAACTTGATCGGGCTTCCTTTGCGCCTTTGCGCCTTTGCGGGAAATAAAGCTCGGCTGATGCGGGTGCTGTGCAAAAACATATTCCCGCAAGGGCGCAAAGGCGCAAGGAAACCTCGGCGATCCTGTGTGCGAAACGGCCCGATTGGCAGTCAGCCTTGCCCGCTTGACAGTGCGAGATGCACCGCATAAAGTCGCTCCCACGCTGCGTCTGACGCCGGCGGTCCGGATCCTGCTCGTCTGAGACCATCACCCATTTCCAGAAGGAGTTTTGTTTATGAGACGCGTCTCCAAGTTATTGCTAACCCTATTAATCTGCGCGCTCGTTGTTCTCCCCGGGCTAGCCCAAACCGCCCGCAACGTGCGGGTCAATTTCAAGGAAACTACGCTTAAGAATGGTCTCCGCGTGATCACTGTTGAGGATCGCTCGGCGCCGGTTGTCGCGATTTCCGTGACTTACAACGTCGGCTCGCGTGACGAACGCCAGGGCCGCACGGGTTTTGCCCACCTGTTTGAACACATGATGTTCAAAGGATCCGAAAACGTTGGATCGGGTGAACACTTCATGCTCGTCTTCAACAACGGTGGCACCATGAACGGCACCACCAACGAAGATCGGACCAACTACTTCGAAGCACTGCCCGCGAACCAGCTCGATCTCGCGCTGTTTCTCGAAGCGGATCGAATGAAGAGTCTGGCGATCACCAAAGACAACCTCGACAACCAGCGCAACGCCGTTCAGGAAGAGCGCCGTCTCGGTGTCGACAACCAGGCGTACGGCAAGAGCCAGGAGAAACATCAGGAGATGATGTACGACAACTTCGCGTACAAGCATTCCGTGATTGGTTCGATGGATGATCTCAACGCCGCATCCATTGAAGACGTCGCTGCATTCTTCAAAACGTATTACGCACCGAACAACGCAGTGCTCGTCCTCGTCGGCGACTTCAACACCACCGAAGCGCTCACGAAGATTCGAGCGAACTTCGAAAGCATTCCCCGCCAGCCAGATCCACCGAAAGTTGACATGACCGAACCGCAGCAAAAAGCGGAACGGCGCGCGACCATGGAAGATCAGTTGGCCCGCGCAGCGCGTATCGACATGGCTTACAAAGCGGTCGAGGGCAACACGGCTGACTTCTACGCTCTTCAAGTTTTGAGTGCGGCGTTGCAGAGTGGCCAGAGTTCGCGTCTCTATCAAAAGCTCGTGAAGGAAAAAGAGATGGTGACGGGCGTCGGCGGTTTCATGGATGAGAAGCGCGGCGTCGGTGCTTTCTACACCAACGCTACTCTTCGTCCCAACGTTAAGACTGAAGACGTTGAAGCGCTCATCTACGCCGAGGTCGAACGGTTGAAGAAAGAACCGATCGCCGATTGGGAACTGCAAAAAGCGAAGAACACCACGCGTCGCAACTTCATCAACGGTTTGCAGAGTACGCTCAGTCGCGCCGTGTCGATGGGCCAGTACACGGTCTATTACAACGACCCGAGCCTCATCAACACGCGACTCGACAAGGTTGCCGCCGTCACTAAAGATGACGTGCAGCGAGTAGCAAACAAGTATCTGGTCGACACCAATCGCACGATTGTTATCACCACGCCGAAGGCGAAAGCGAAGAGCGCCACCACCCAGTCGGGAAATTAAAGGAGTCAAGATAAGCAATGAGAATACAGAAGAAGATAAGCAATATGACGGTCGCGCTGATCCTGCTCGCGCTCGTTTCCTCGCCTGCTTTTGCGCAGGGTGGTGCGCCTCAAGGAGCCCAAACTACGAAGGGCGCGGTCGTCAAAGGCAAAGCGCCTGTTAACAAAAACGTTCTGAAAGTAAAACTTCCACGCGCTGAAGAAGCATCGTTGCCAAACGGTCTCCGCGTGGTCCTGCTCAGAAGCACGAAAGTGCCGACTTTCAACATGCAGATGGTTGTGTTGAGTGGCGGACTTTCCGACAAGGCTGACTATCGCGGCATCGCCAGTTCAACTGCCGCGTTATTGCGTGAAGGCACTGCGAAACGGACCAGCAAGGACATCGCCGAACAGGTTGATGCGGTCGGCGCGACTCTGTTCGCCAATTCGGGTCTGTCGTCAATGACCAGCACCGTCAGCGTTGCGGGTCTCGTCGAAAATCTCGATCAATCGCTGGAGCTTTTTGCCGACGTCGTTCGCAATCCAAGCTTCCCGCAGGCAGAGATCGACAAGTACAAAACGCGCACGTTGGCCCAGCTACAGAACCAACGATCGATCCCGCAGTTTCTGGCGGCGGAGCAGTTTCAGCGCGCAATTTACGGCACGACGCATCCTGCTTCGTTGATTTCAACTCCTGTCGAGTCAATCCAAAAACTGACGAGCAAGGACCTCGCGGAGTTTCACTCAACCTACTACCGTCCGAACAACGCCATACTCGCGATCGTCGGCGACGTCACATTGAAAGAAGTGATGCCGAAGATCGAAAAGGCGTTTGGCGACTGGCAGAAGGCTGATGTTCCAGCGGCCACGATACCGCCGGCTCCCGCCCAATCCGCATCGCGGATTGTGCTGATCGATCGTCCCGGCTCGGTGCAGACAGTGCTGCAACTCGGAACGCTCGGAATCGAGCGAACCAGTCCGGACTACTTCGCGGTGTTGATGGCTGACCGCGTCCTCGGCGGTGGTCCATCAGGACGGCTTTTCCTGAACCTCCGCGAAGACAAGGGTTACACCTACGGCGCGTACAGCAGTTTTGGCGGCTCACGCTTCAGAGGAACGTGGGTGTCGAGTTCCGAAGTCCGCACCGACGTGACCGAAGGCGCGATGAAGGAGTTCATGTACGAGTTGAACCGGATGCGTGACCAGGTGGTTCCGGCTGAGGAACTTGAGAACGCGAAGCGCGCGATCGTCGGCAGCTTTGCGTTGTCGTTGGACCAGCCACAGTCGTTGTTGCAGAACATCATCACGCAGAAGCTCTACAATCTTCCCGTTGACTACTGGGATACCTATCCGCAGAAAGTAGCGGCGATTACTGCTGAAGACGTGCAGCGAGTCGCGCAGAAATACATCGACCTGGGCCACCTCCAAGTGGTTGCGGTTGGCGATGCATCGAAGGCGAAGGAGATATTGGCGAAGTACGGAAAAGTTGAAGTGTACGACGCTGAAGGCAAGCTCGTTGCCGGACCAACGCAGAACGAACGATAGTTAGTTCTGAACACAGATGACACGGATGATGCGGATGCCAATCCGTGTCATCCGTGTTTTACTGTTTGGTGCCTACAAAATCTATGTCCCGTTGGTCATCAAATAAGCCAGCAAATATCTTATCTACCGGCGCGAAACTGTACCCATCTTTTGACGGGATTATCCTATAAGTTTTTTGTGACGGCGTCGCCACGGTGAATGAGTAGTTGCCCTCATTGTCCGTTGTTGCTGTGAGCACCATACCGGTCGGACTAATCATCACCAATGTTGCATTTGCGATGCCGACTTGATTTGAATCGAGCACTCGCCCCTTGATCTTTATTGTTGTTCGAGTACGAGACGCGGCTACTTTTAGCGCCTCTTCTTCTGACATTGGCTGACTCGATGCCGGTTGTGGTGACGGCGATGTTTCCGGAGCCGGCGTCGGCGCGGCAGCTGCCGGTTCGGTGGTTGTTGCGATAGGACCAACCCCGGAAATCTTTTGCTCGATGCCGTCGAGCGAGCCGTTGATCTTCTTGTAAAGCTGTTCGATGACAGAGCGTCGAATTGGATCCGGATCGCCGGCGTTGAAGCTCTTGATGTAGTAATCAAGCGCTTCCTGCTTTTGGTCGGTTTGTTCGAGCGCGGCGCCAAGATGCCACAGCGCTGTGCGCCACGATGGTGTTCCTGCCGGCAGCGTTTCCGCTGCCTGTTTCAAATGCGCAATGGCCTCTTCGTGTTTACCCTGGTCCAGAAGTGCCCAGCCAATTAGATCTTCGATCCGTCCTTTGAGAATTTTGCCGAGTACGTCAGCCGGCGCTTCCGCAACGTCAGGTACGTTTCCGGCAGCAATTGCGCGAGCACGCAGCGCTGTAAATTCGTCAGCCTGGACCGCCATCGTCGCAGTCGGTATTTTCAGCGCGTCCTCAGTAGCTTTTCGCGCTTCGCCGGCGAGTTCGAGCACAGTTGTCATTGCGACGTTACGTCTCAATAGACGACTCGCGGCGTAGAGTTGACGAAACGCTCGCATGTTGTCCGTTCCCGATGCAAACTCACGCGCGGTCGCCGCTGCCACACTCTCATCCACCTTTTCAGCTGAGATAGCGGCGTTGAACGCCATCAGTGCTTTCAGTGTTTTAGCGTTCGCAGGGGTGTCGGCTGGGGTCTTCTGGTAAATACTCGCGCGACGTTCAGGCGCGAGCAGTTCGAGAAAACCGGAATCACTCGCAAGCAGATGCCCCGCAAGATAAGTCTGGATCTGATCGTCTTTGATCGAGAACGACTCGCGCAGCACTTCCGCCGCTTCTTCGTACAATCCCATCGACGACAAGACGCTGGCGAGTTCGTAAGTTATCGTCGGAAACTTGCCGTACTGTCGCCCAAAACGCATCGCGCGTTCGGCTTCGAGCGGACGATTCAATCCGACGAGCGCTCGGGCCAGCGCAATCTGCGCCCACGTGTAACGCGATTCGATCGCCGTAGCTTTCAGCGCCAGGTCCATCGCTTTTTCGTGTTGGTTGTTGGCCGTAAGCCAGTACGCGGTGCCCGCCAGCAGCGGCAAGTTGCGTGGTTCTTCGGCGAGCGCGGCTTCCAACTCGCGATTGGCTTCGTCGGAACGGTTCAACTCGAAAAGAGCGATCACCTTTCCCGCGCGGGCGGCGCGATCCTTTGGATCGGCAGTCAGTTGTTCGTTGTAGAGTGCGAGTGCTTCTTCTGCTTTGCCTGACGCGCGGGAAAGATCCGCGAGGCTGCCGCGCGAGACTTTCGAAGCCGGATCGAGTTCGAGCGTCCGCTTGTATTCGGCGGCGGCTTCTTCGAGGCGGAGCGAGATGTGATATCCGAGCGCGAGAATTCGATGGGCTTCGGCCATCTCGGGCGCCAGCTTCACGGCGGCTTCACCGAGCCGGATAACATCATTGCCGCGTTCGACGTTGAGATAAAAACCAGAGAGGTTCAGCAGCCGTTTGGCGTCCTGGCCGTATTTGGCTTCGATATTCTGCGCAGCTTGCAATGCCGCCGCATGTTCACCACGCACGTAGAGATTCATCGGAATCTGCGCGATTACGCCGGTGAACAGGTCGTCGGTAACGGTTAGATCGGCTTCGTCGATTGCTTGCAGAAGCTGTTGGATCCCGCCGGCGCTGTCGCCAGCTTTCAGTGCCTGATCGCCGAGTCCTGCGTGCGTGCTGATCAATAACTCTGTCGCGCGCGCGCGCGACTTCGAATTCGGATGCGTGTCGAGAAACTCTTTCAATGCGACTGCGCGTTTGGCTAGCGGCAGCGTCAACGTCAGTTCGACTTCTTCGGATTCGTCGGCATCGAGTTCTGCTTGTTGTTCAGGCGTCAGTTTCTTCGGTGCTGGTGATGCTTTCGGCGGAGTCTTGCGCGTTGTTTTTGGAGTTGCAGGTATCGGTGCTTCAGTAGTGCTTTTCGCTGGTTCGGGCAGTTCGTCGAGTACTGCAGGTTTTGGCGTTTCTGTTGGAGTGGTTTCGGGTTTTGGTGTTTCGCTCGGTGTCGGTTCCGCTGTCGGCGATTCGCTTGGACTTGCTGTAGGCGTTGGAGTCTCAGTTGGAGCTGGTTCAGGCGGCGTCGGTACCGGTTCGGCCACCTTTACCGCTTCGCTTACAACTCTGGGTCTCGACCTCTGCGAGTCTGTCGCGCTGATCAAGACCGGTTGGGTTGCGGAGGGATTGACTTGCGTGGTGCCCTCCGCAGTGAGCACGGGCTTCTCGAGATCGGCCGCATTGAAACCAACCTTCTGCGCAACCGCGTTGACGAACGTGTAGATGCCAGTCTCGACAGCTTCCGCAAAGCGGCCCTCGCTCAATGGACCACTCATTCGGTAAGTCATCTCGCCCAGGATACCGTCCGGCAACTCAGCCTGGACCGCGCGCGAGTATTGAGTGAAAGAAGTCTTCGACGCCGCCGAGATGACGAGCAACAGACTCTTGCCGCGACTCGTCTTCGCACCAACGTTCCATTCGCGCGCGAGTCGTTGGGAGTACTCCGATACCGCGATGCCGTCAGTTGTATCGACCACGGCTACGTACAATTCGATTTTGCTTTTTTCCTTGAGGCGTTCGAGTAGGCCATCGAGTCGCGTCCGCGTTTGTGCATCGATGACGCCGGCGAGATCGTTAAAGTGGCTTTTCGGGGCCTGGGACTGGCGCGATTGGGCCAACTGATTCGCGTGGATCAGGAGGAAGAGTCCACCGGCGATAAAGGTAATTAATGCGTATCGCGACGCGGTTAATAATCGTTTCGAGGCTCGCTTGCTTGGGGTCATTTTGAACGGTTCGGCATCCAGTGCGCGTTGATCTGTGGGGGACGATTCGGGGTCATGATACCATCACAAAGACAAAAACAAACATGAGTGAACTCGACGAAGCCTGGGCAGCAGCACTCTCGGAGGCGGAGCAAAAAGCACGGCTTGCGGGGCGCAAAGATGTCGCCGAATATCTGTCGTTGAAGAATTCGAACGACTTGTTGCGCCAGGCTGGTGTTCAGTGGCTAATCGAGAGCTTCACGATCGCTGCGGGCGAAGCGAATCGCGCGGGTGCGAGCATTAAAATCTCGAAAACTGCGGGGCATCGATTTAGCACGGGAACATCGACGATGGTCGGCCAGCTCGTCACGCTTGTTAACGGGGTTCGAACGTTATTCGTTGAGGCTGGCTGGCCGCGAGTGCCTCGCGACGGGATTGTCCATGGTGGTGGGCTCGCCTGTGCGAACATCCGTCACATGGGCATTCGTGCGGCGAGCGAGGAGTTGTTGTTGGCCAAGAAAAGTTCCGGCGCCCCGGGCTGGAAGTCCGCTACCAAAAACCGCCCGCACCTGCACGAGTCCGACATCCACCGCCATATCGCCATCCTCCTCGACAAACCCCGTTGAGGGACACGCGGGGACGCGGAGACGGGGGAAGCGGGGACGCGGGGAAGCGGAGACACGGGGAAGCGGGGACACGGAGACACGGAGATGCGACGTTCGGAGAAACGAGCACCGCGTCGCCGCGTCTCTCCCTCCCCGCGTCCCCCCGTCCCCGGGTCCCCCGTCTCCAGTTACCTTTTCCGGTAGACGGTGCACCTTTTGGCGCTGCCGCCCTAACCTGCCTCGGAATTCCTCAAGCAAAACACAGATCTCGCGAATGGGCACGGCAGTTGCCAAAGCTCGGTCGGGCCGAAGTGCTACTGAGGAGAAAACAGAAATGACGAACCGACACACACTGAAGTTTTCAATAATGGCTGCAGCGTTGCTTGCCTTGATCCTGCCGGCGACAGCGGCTGCGCAGTGGGGACGTGATGATCGCGGTCGCGACCGCGACCGAGACCGCGATCGCGGTGACTATGGACGCTACGACGAACGTGCCCTGCGCGACTCCGTCCATCGCCTTGACCGCCTCGCCAAAGACTTTGAAAAGAACATCGACCGCGCGCTCGACCGCAGCCGCTCGAACGGCTCACAACGTGAAGATCGCATCAACAACCAGGTCCACGAGTTTCGCGATGCCGTAGGCGATCTGAAATCACGCGTCGGCAACGGCCGCGATCTCAACCGCAGCACCGACGAAGCTCGCCGCGTGTTGCAGGAAGGACAGGAAGTAGAGCGCATCGCGCGACCGCGTTGGTATGACGGCCGCATGTCGTCAGAGTGGTCGCAGATTCAGCGTGAGCTCCGAATCATCAGCGACGCCTACGGCTTCAGATACAACGGTGGTTACGGCCGCGATGACGACTACCGCCGTCGCGATGGCGATAACCGCCGAGATGACGACTATCGTCGGCGTGGCGAACGCGTCGAAGATTGGATGAGACGAATTCCATTCCCTCAGTAATTCCGCGCTTGGAGCCCAACATCCCGTAAATCCGCCGGTTATACCCTTCCAGGAAAAAGGCCTCGGTTCCCCCGGGGCCTTGTCATTGTTCATGTACCATTTGACATTTCTCATTTGTCATTTGAGGAGTTCTGCGGGAGATCGCCGTAAATGACAAATGAGAAATGTCAAATGACCAATGATCAATGATAATGGCTTCCATGCCCGGAACCCTTTACCTCGTCGCGACGCCGATCGGTAACCTTGCAGACATAACGCACCGCGCGATCGACGTTCTGACCAACGTCGAGCTAATCGCGTGCGAAGACACGCGTCACACACGAAAGCTGCTTCAGCATTACGGCATCTCGACGAAAACAATCAGTTACCACGATCACAACGAACAAGAACGCGCGCGACAACTAGTCGAATTGTTGCGTGAAGGAAAAGACGTGGCGGTCGTATCAGACGCCGGCACACCGTCGATCAGCGATCCGGGATTCCGACTTGTGCGTGCGGCGATTGAGAACGGTTTGGCAGTGGTCCCGGTGCCTGGTCCAAGTGCGTTGATCTCGGCGCTGATTGCGGCCGGACTGCCTACGGATGAATTCTTCTTCGGTGGCTTTCTGCCGGCGCGAACGAACGCGCGCCGTTCGCGTCTAAAAGAAGTTAGCTCCGTGCCGGGCACGTTGATCTTTTACGAAGCGCCGCATCGTCTCGCAGAAACACTGAAAGACGCTTACGAGATTCTCGGCGAACGTGAAGCTGTCGTCGCCCGCGAATTGACGAAACTACATGAAGAAATCAAACGTGGGCGGTTGAGTGAACTTGCCGAGCATTATTCAACGGAAGACGCGCGCGGCGAGATTGTCTTACTAATCGATCGAACCGTACTCGATAAGCGCGGTTGCGAACGAAGTTGGAAGTGTTGCTTCGCTCGTCGATCAATTCGAACGCGACGGACTCGATCATCGCGCCGCACTAAAGAAAGCGGCGCGTGAGTTGGGACTCTCCCGCGCCGAGGCATACCGCCGGTTAACAATCGAACGAGGCAAACCCTAACTGATTGTAATCTGGGCCGGCAACGGTTTATCCACTTTCAACCTTGCGGCACGGTTCGCGATCTCCCACGTCGTCATGTAGATCGTTCGGGTCACCTTCTCCATCTTCTGATAGTCGATCTTGTCAGCCGTATCACCTGCGCGGTGATAATCCTCGTGTACTCCGTCGAAGAAGAAGATGATCGGAATTCCTTTCCTAGCGTAGTTGTAGTGATCGCTGCGATAGAAGAAGCGGTTTGGATCTTTCGGATCGTCGTAACGAGTGTCGAACGTAAGGTTCAGATACGATTTATTCACCGTGTTGACAACCTCGCCCAACTCCGTGCTCATCATTGTCGAGCCGATCAGGTAGATCGAGTTTGGACCACTCAGATCCTTGTTACGCGTGTTCGTGTCGCCGTCCGCTTTCGCGCGTCCGATCATGTCCATGTTGATCTGCGCGACGATGGCATTCAGCGGCACGGTCGGGAACTCGATGAAATAGCGCGAACCCCACAGTCCTTTCTCTTCACCGCAGTGCCAGACGAACAGAACCGAACGTTTCGGTCGCGTTGGCGCTTTCGCCAGCGCCTCAGCCATAGCGAGCATCGCGGTCGTGCCCGAGCCGTCGTCGTCCGCACCGTTGCAGATCCTGTCGTCACCGTTAGGAGGACATCCTGAACCGACGTGATCGTAATGCGAACCGAGCGCGACGTACTCCGATTTGAGTGCCGGATCGCTGCCTTCCCAAACGGCCACGACATTCTGCGTCGGAACCGTCTCTGTGTTGCTTGCGACATTCAGCATCATCTTCTTCTGATCGTTCATCAGAAACGGCGCCGGTAAGGTTGCCCCGCCAGAACTTAAAATGCTCTCAGCATCTTTCTCACCTTCAAACAATGCTTTCGCTGCGTCCATCGAGATCACAATCGAGGGCACCGATGGAGTAGTGTTGGCAGGTTGAAACTTCGCGACGGAAACCGAGCCGCGTTCCAGCAGGCGCTGACGATTGCGCATGAAGTTTGCGGGATACTGAGAATCGGCCACCCAGATCAATCCGGTCACGCCTTTGCTGCGCGCATACTCGACCGGGTTCATAAAGTCTTCACCCGACTTTCCGCTTAAGTCAGCGCGCGTCGCACCGCGCGGCAGAGCGCCCGGGATTGCGAAGATGACTGCGATTCTGCCTGCCGGATTGATGTCTTTGTAAGCATCGAATTGTTTCGACTTCATGAACCAGCCGTTTCCGGCAAACACGAGTTGACCGGAAACAGTTCCGGGCGATGATGAGGGAACGAAATCGGTCCCGAGATTTAATGGCTTGTCATTGAATTCCGCTTTGGTTCTTCCGCCGTCAGTCCGGTATCGCAGGAGATCGATGCTTTGAAAGAAAGTGCCGTTATCGCCCGCTGGTTTGAAACCCCAGCGCGAGAGATTCATCGCGAGGAACTTCGCTGTCGTGTCGAGACCACGCGAAGGAGTATCGCGCCCTTCCATTTCATCGGAGGCGATGAACGTCAGATAGTCTTTCATCTGATTAGCGGCGATGGTGTCGACGCCACGCTGCGTGGTCGCGGATTTCTTACCTTTTTCAGCAGCGCGCTGGGCAAAGGTCGCGGGAATAGTTGCAGGAAAAGTGGTGACGAGCAGACTCGCCAGCACCAGGGCGGATAGAAATCTTCGCATGCGTTCTCCAGAAATATTGTGCTTGGTGTTTTGTACTTAGTACTTTGTACTCTTTTTGGCCCTTGATTCTTGTACTCGCGGTGTTCACAAAAAAACAAAGTACAAAGTACGAAGAACTAAGTACCAAGTATGTTTGATGCGCCAAACCCGCCGGGGTTATGCATGTTGCACAGCTTGCACCAGGCGGGTCAGCGTGTCTTTCGCGTCGCCGTAAAGCATGCCGGTTACCGGTTTAAAAAACAAAGGGTTCTCGAGTCCGGAAAAACCCTTGCCCTGACCGCGCTTCAACACCACAACGGACTTCGAACGATCCACTTCAAGAATCGGCATACCCGCGATCGGACTTGACGGATTGTCGCGCGCATCGGGATTGACGACGTCGTTCGCGCCAATCACTACGGAAACGTCTGTAGTCGCAAACTCAGGATTGATCTGTTCGAGCTCGTATAGCGACGAGTAGGGAACGTTCGCCTCGGCCAGCAGCACGTTCATGTGTCCCGGCATGCGTCCGGCGACGGGATGGATTCCATACTTGACCGTGACACCGCGTTTCTCGAGTACGTCGGCGAGTTCGCGAACCGCGTGTTGGGCTTGGGCCGTCGCCAGACCATAACCGGGTACGAAGATGACTTTGTTCGCGTAGGCCAATTGCGTCGCAATGTCTTCCAGGCCGACTTCGCGCATCGACCCTTGTTGCTCACCACCGGTTTCGGTAGTTGCAGCGCTGCCAAATGCGCCAAACAGAACGTTCGTGATCGAACGGTTCATCGCGCGGCACATCAGGATGGAGAGAATGAATCCGGAGAAACCGTCGAGCGTACCGGCGATGATCAGCACTTTGTTATTCAGCACGAATCCTGTAGCTGCTGAAGCAAGCCCGGCGTACGAGTTCAACAACGACATCACGACCGGCATGTCCGCGGAACCGATCGGCATAACGAGCAACAGACCAAAAAGGAAAGCGAGTCCTGCCATCACGAAGAACAGCGTCATCGAACCGGGATTGATGACGAGATAAATAAAAATGCCGATCGTTGCCGCGAGCAGAAGCATGTTGAAGATGTTCTGCCCTTTGTAAGTCATCGGCGTGCCGCGCACCATGCCTTGCAGCTTTGCGAATGCAAGCAAGCTTCCGGTGGTTGTGAGCGAACCGAGCATCACTTCGAAACCGAGTGCGCTCATCGTGATGGTGTCGAGAGCGTGCGGGTGTTTCAGATATTCGGCAACGCCGACGAGTGCAGCAGCGAGCGCGCCGAATGCGTGCGATAACGCGGTTCGTTGCGGCATCGCGGTCATCGGGACCCAGAATCCCATCATCAGTCCGACTGCTGAACCAATGGCTAATCCGATGAGTATCCACGTGTAGGTGACGATCTCGTGGTGCATCAGCGTGCCGATGATGGCCATCAACATGCCAAATTCGGCGAGATGCATTCCGCGTTTCGCGGTTTCAGGATGGCTCAGGCCCTTCAATCCGAGGATGAAGAGGATTGAAGCGAGCAGGTAGCTGAGTTCGATGAAGTAAATTTGCAAGATGGTCCGTTGTCAGTAGTCAGTTGTCCGTGGTTTTGTCTACGTAGCCTTTCGTACTACTGACAACGGGCTACTGACTACTGACCCTGATCAGTCTTTCTTCGTCAAATCTTTTCGCTTGAACATCTTCAACATGCGATCGGTGATCACGAACCCGCCGACCACGTTCGTGCTGGCGCAAACGACGGCGACGAAACCGAGGATCGTGCTGGTCGTGCTGTGTCCGGCGCCCGCTGTGACGATCGAACCGACGAGCGAGATGCCGGAGATGGCGTTCGTCGCCGACATCAGTGGCGTGTGTAGCAGCGGCGGCACGCGCGAGATCACCAGGTAGCCGAGAAACGCGGCCAGCGCGAAAACGTAAAGCGCCGAGATCAAGCTTTCATGCGTCATAGTGGTTTTCTATTCCGAAAATCGGTGGTGCTTACTCTCGATTAATCATTGGCGCGTTTAGTGCCGCAGCCACGCGTTGATTAACGACTTCGCCGGCGTGCGTCACGCATGATGGTCCAACTACGTCGTCGTTCATATCGATCTGTAACTGCCCGTCTTTGATCAGCAGCGAGAGAAACGCCGTGACGTTCCGCGAGTAGAGCTGGCTTGCGTGGACGGGCACGGTCGCCGGTAAATTTGTGGGTGCCACGATCGTGACGCCGTCGCGTTCGATGGTCACGTCTGCCTGACTCAATGCGCAATTGCCGCCGGTTGAGCCGGCGAGATCGATGATTATCGAACCACGTTTCATCCCGTCAACTGCGGCTTCAGTAATCAGCAGCGGTGCGCGCCGGCCGGGCACCTGCGCGGTGGTTATGACTACATCGGCATTCTTTGCATGCTCCGCGATCAGCGTGCGGCCGCGGTCCATTGCTTCGTCGGAAAGTTCGACTGCGTAACCGCCCGCGTCTTCAGTCTTGATCCCGCCGAGATCGACCTCGAGAAAGGTTGCGCCGAGTGACTTCACTTGTTCGCCTGCGGCGGCGCGTACGTCGTAACCTTCGACGACCGCTCCTAAACGTCGCGCTGTGGCGATCGCCTGGAGTCCCGCAACACCCGCACCGAGCACGAGCACTCTCGCGGGGGGCACAGTGCCGGCAGCAGTCATCAGCAACGGGAACATGCGCGGAATGTGAGCGGCGCCGATTAGCACCGCCTTGTAACCGGCGACAGTCGCCATCGATGAGAGCGCGTCCATCGCCTGCGCGCGTGTGATGCGGGGAATCAGTTCGACTGAGAACGTGGTGATGCCGCGATCGATTGCCGGTAGTAGTGCGGCAGGTTCGTCGAGTGGACGGAGGAAACCGACGACGACGGCGCCTCGCTTGAGTCGGGCAAAGTCTTCCTCGCGGGGTCGATTGACGACGGCGAGAACGTCGGCAGTGGCGAGGAGCGCTTCGCGATCGGATGAAAGTTCGGCGCCGGCTTCCTGAAAATCGGCGTCAATGCGAGCGGCGTTGAGACCGGCGCCGCGTTCGATGTTGACGGTGGCTTGGAGCGCGACCAGTTTCTTGACGGATTCGGGCATGAGCGCGACGCGCGCCTCGCCCGCCTGCGTTTCCCGCAGCACAACGACATTCATAGAACGACTAGATTAATTCACCGGCGAAAGGTTCAGGTAGTCCGAGCGGGTGGAGTATAGCAAATTAATTCGTTAAGTCTGCGTTCCGCACGGTCGTTCTTCAGTTATTATTTAATGCGATGAGAGTGACGCGATTAGTGCTACTGGTTCTTGTGATCATTACTTTCTGCGGGTGCAACTCCGCTTCGCCGGAGAAGGAAGCTGCGGCCAAGATTATTGAGGCGAACCGTGTATGGGCGCAGACGACGAAAACCAATAAAGAGTGGACTACTGAGTATGCAAACGCATTCGGGCCCGAGAACCGAGCACAGTTTCCGAAGAATCGCAGTTTGTTAAAAGCCAGCGCAGACAAGATCGTGAAGATTCTGGATGAGGAGACCCGACTGACCAATGAAGCAATCCCGCATTATGAGCAGTCAATTGAGTTGCTAACCGACGAGCAGAAACGGAAAGGAGTGAGTTTGCTTGTTTCGTCGATGAGAAAAACCCTGGAAGGGTACGAATTTGTGAGGTCGCAGATGCGGCTAGTAACGGATGAATCGATCGTTGATGGGAAGACCTTCGAGGAGCGATTTCTTAGCCTTGGGAAGCAGTTCGGTCGTTCACAACGCGATAGTAATGGGCAACTCGAAGAAGGCAAGCGAATATTGGGAATGTGAGAAGTGTCGATAGCCGGGGGCGGAGCGCGTTAGCTTGCGGATCGCGTCATTCGGCACCTATAATTCGAATCCGCTGCGGCGCATTGGTGTAGTCGGTTAACACGCTGCCCTCTCAAGGCAGAGATCACGGGTTCGAGTCCCGTATGCGCTGCCACTTCATTTCAAGAACTTACACGCGCATTCACGTTCCGGGGATTCTCTTCAATCCCAATATTCGTCGATGAGTAAAATATTCATCTCCTACCGTCGTGCAGACTCCGCAGATGTAACGGGGAGAATTTACGATCACCTCTGTAGGAGCTTCAAAAGCGACGATATATTCAAGGACGTCGACTCTATTCCGCTTGGAGTCGATTTTCGGACCGCCATCACCAGAACCGTCCAGTCGTGCAATGTCGCAGTTGTGATCATCGGTAGGGATTGGTTAACGGCGACAAATGAAGCAGGTATCCGCCGGCTCGATGATCCGGACGATTTTGTTCGCCTCGAGATAGAAGGGGCACTTAAGCGAGACATTCCACTGATCCCTGTTCTTGTTCGGGGGCAGAGTTGCCGTCGGCCGAACAATTACCTGAGTCGATTCGCAGCTTGAAATTTCGACAGGCAATACATGTACGTCCCGATCCTGACTTCAAGAATGACGTTGGTCGTCTCGTGCGCGCGTTGGAGCAGACTGTCAGGGGTGGATCGCTAATCGATCGGCTCAAACACTTAGTTGCAGAAAGACCCCGACTCTTCGCGGTAGCTGGTCTCATAGCGGTTGTCCTAATTGCAATTCCGATCTTACAAAAAATTGCCCAATCAAGAGACACGACGGATCCTAACAGCAACGCCGTCGCAAACGCCTCCCCAGCTCCGTCTGAATCTGCATCCCCGTCGGAAGATGACGGTAATATCGATGACACCCCCGTCGATGACACGGCGCCTCTTGTTCCGACCACACCGGCGAGAATCATTGCTTATGACTCAGCGTTTTTGGGGAGGTTTCGAGTCCCTTTACCTACGATTACAGATGAGATCAGCAAGGGCGATCTTTTGAACGGCCAGGTGTTCGATTACACGTACTATTCACTCGTTGTCAACGAAAGGCGCGGAATGCCTCTCTATACCGCATGTAACATCAATGGCCCGTTATTAAAGAATGTCCGCCGTGAGATCGATCGTTGGAGCCTCGACTCACGCGTTCCCAGGGATCTTCAAAAAGGAAACGATGTGTACATAGCCAATGATTGGGATCGAGGGCACATAGTTCCGCGGAGTGCGATGGCGTGGGGCAGCGAAGAGGAGGCAAAAATTGCGGCGCAGAGTGTTTTCTTTTTCCCTAACTCAGTACCTCAACACAGTTCGTTTAATCAGGGAATTTGGAACTACCTTGAGAGTTACATTCTTGCTAAAGCGACGCGGGATCAATTAAAAATGTCGGTGTTTGCCGGACCGGTATTTCGACCCTCGGATTATGAATATAGAGGCAGCAGGATTCCGCAGTCTTTCTGGAAGATTGTGGTCTTTGTCGATCCTTCCAGCAACGCTCTATCGGTGTCTGCCTACCTGATGGATCAGTACACGCTTACCGGCGCAGAGAGTATACAAACGGAAAATAACAGGACGGCGCGAACCGCGTTCAAACCTGAAAACTATCAGGTATCAGTGCAAAAAATCGAATCTTTGACCCCTCTGCGATTCGGAACACTAAAACAGCACGACACTCACACGAATAGGTGATTCGAGGTGCAGCGGCAGAAGTGAGTTTGAGGAAATCGCAGAATTGCTGGTGCACGCCTGGTGTTACACTGGTTGGCCCATGTCTGCGAGATCTGAGTTTCGAAAACCGGTGCTGGTGATCGTCCTGCTCGTACCGCTCACGGCACTGGCGCTGTGGGCTGAAGGGCGGTTGCTGGTGTGCGAGTGTGGTGTGTTTCGCGTCTGGGTTGGCGAAACGTGTAGTTCAGAAAACTCGCAACAACTGTTCGATCCGTACAGCTTCACTCACATACTTCACGGGTTTCTGCTCTTCTGGTTGATCTCGCTAATCTTCAGGAAACTCTCACCTGCCTGGCAGCTTAGTCTCGCCGCGATACTCGAAGCCGTGTGGGAAGTCTTCGAAAACACGAACTTCGTGATCAACCGTTATCGCGAGCAGACGGCGGCGCTCGGTTACACGGGCGACACAGTCGTCAACTCGCTCGGCGATCTATTCTGCGCGATCGCGGGTGTCCTAATCGCGCGTAAGCTCGGATTTTTCCGCTCGCTGATTTTGTTTTTACTGCTTGAAGTGGTCCTACTGATCTGGATACGCGACAGTCTGTTACTTCAGATCCTGATGCTCATTTACCCCGTGAACGCGTTGAAGGCTTGGCAGATGTGCCAGTAGAACTGTTTGCCGGCGGCACGAGTACGCGGTTGTTGAGATCGCGCAGCGCGGCTATGTTTTTGTCGCGCAACATCACCGAACCATTCCCGACCTGAATCTCGATCGTGTCCGACTCGATAATCTTCTTGAACGTCTCGTAAGGGATCGTCGCTTGCAGTCTCTCGATCTTCGTGTCCCACGTTCCAGGTTTCTTGTTGGTGACGAGCTCCATTCGGCCGAGCCGGTATGTTTTGTCGTAGGTGGATATCGAGAGGTTTCGTTGTTCGAGTGGATGCCCGCGTACCCAATCCTGGTTCTCGAAGACGACCATCAGCGTCACGTTGCGGACGTAATTTAGCTGCATGCCCGGCATGTGTAATGTGACTTCGATACTCACGCATCCATCGGTGAACTTGTCTTTGACTCCGTCGCAGCTCACCTTCATTTTCTGAAGTCGCATGAGAGTTTCATAAGTGAAACCATCGTACTTCGATTCGATCTTCCCACCATGTTTCACTTGCGCGAGTGCAGTATGCGAGAACAGCACCAAACCGCAGCCCAAAACGAGAATGAGTCTTCGCATGATTATCCCTCCGCGTACGAGATCGCTTTGTTGGTTGACAGTGGTGAAGAATTAGGGCAGAACCCTCGGGAAGGCTCTTAAGCACCTTAGCGAAGCGAAAGCCGCCGTGTCAATAAACTATTTCGGTAACACGGATTTTAAATAAATATGGACGAGATCATAGAACCCCTGCGTCGTGCGAACGAAAACTTTGCCCGGCATTATCCGGGTGAAACTGGGCGGCGCCAGCCCGTGCACACCGTCTACGGCGGCGCTCATCTGTTCAAATCCGATTCGGCCCAGCGGCTTGGTTCACTTGCGCGCCGTTCGTTGGAGCAGTTCGCGCCTGACGCTATCACGTTCGCGAAAGCGATCGATCTGATCGGCGACACGAAACTCCACGCAACGATCTACGAGCGCGTCAAAGAAAAGCTACACCGCGAACCCGTCGAAGACTTTCGCATCGATTTCGAAGACGGCTATGGCAACCGACCCGACGCCGAGGAGGACGGCCATGCCGCTTCAGCCGCGGGCGAAGTTGCCGAGGGTCATAAGAATCGCACGCTCCCGCCGTTCCTCGGCATTCGCATCAAGCCGTTCAACGAAGAATTGCGCGCGCGAAGTTTCCGCACGCTGGATCTCTTTGTTTCCAATCTTGTCGAACGAAACAACGGTCAGTTGCCCGACAACTTCGTCGTGACGCTGCCGAAGATAACTATCCCCGAACAAGTAGCGGCGTTGGTTGCGCTGCTGAAGCAATTGGAGAAACAGACAGGTCTCGCCGATGGTAGTTTGAGATTCGAAATGATGATCGAGACGACGCAGTCGATCATCAATCACCGTGGTCAACTGAATCTTCCGCTCTTGCTCGATCAAGCCGAGGGACGCTGCGTCGCCGCGCACTTCGGCACTTACGATTACACGGCCGGTTGCAACATCACCGCCGCCCATCAACACATGCTCCACGCGGCATGTGACTTTGCGAAACACATGATGCAGGTTTCGTTCGCGGGCACCGGTGTGTGGTTGTCAGATGGCGCGACGAATATCATGCCCGTCGCACCGCATCGCGCTCCTGAAGGTAGCACGCTGACGCAACAGCAGATTGACGAAAACCGCGAAACGGTCCATCGCGCGTGGAAGCTTCATTACGACCACATTCAGCACTCGCTGGTAAACGCCTTCTATCAGGGTTGGGACCTGCACCCGGCGCAACTCCCCACACGCTACGCTGCCGTGTATTCTTTCTTTCTCGAAAGTCTCGACGCTGCTTCCGAACGTTTGAAAAACTTCGTCGAGAAAGCTGCGAAGGCGACGCTTGTCGGGGACGTTTTTGACGACGCAGCAACCGGGCAGGGCCTGCTCAATTACTTTCTCCGCGCCGTGAATTGCGGCGCGATCACGGAAGCCGAAGCGGTTGAGCGTTCGGGTTTGACGTTGCCGGAATTGCGTTCGGCGTCGTTTGTGAAGATTTTGAAGAATCGGCAGGCGTTATGAGCCACAAAACGCACAAAAGGAAACGTTAATATGTTGTTGAAATCTATTGCTTGTTTAGCTGTGACCGTAATGTTGATTACAACTGTTCAAAATGGCGATCCGGAGTTAACACGCAAAATTGCGCGATTCTCTCCCACGACTCTAACGGCGGACACGTCAAAGCTGACGCCAAAAGATCGCCAGGCGCTCGACAAGATCATCGCGGCGGCGAAGCTGCTCGATCCGTTGTTCCTGCGACAGGTGTGGAGCGGTAACGAAGCACTCGAAAAGAAACTACAGGCCGACAAATCGGCCACCGGCCGCCTCCGTTCGCACTATTTCTACATCAATGATGGTCCATGGTCGCGTCTCGATGAGAAAAAGCCGTTCATCGAAGGCGTCCCCGAAAAGCCGCACGGCGCGAACTACTATCCTGAAGACATGACGAAGGAAGAGTTCAACACGTGGCTCCAATCGCTGCCCGAAGCGGAAAAGCAAAAGGCGACAGGCTTCTTTCATTTGATTCGCCGCGGGCCCGACAAGAAGTTGACGATCGTGCCTTACAGCCAGGCGTATAAGGATGTGCTCGAACCAGCTGCGAAGCTGCTGCGTGAGGCGGCTGCTCTAACAACGAACGCCACGCTTCGCGACTTTCTCAACAAGCGCGCCGACGCGTTCGGTTCCGACGATTACTACGCCAGCGACGTCGCGTGGATGGATCTCGACTCGCCGATCGACGTCACGATTGGTCCATACGAAACGTACGAAGACGAACTGTTCAGTTACAAAGCCGCGTTCGAAGCTTACGTAACGGTGCGCGATGATGCCGAGACTGAGAAACTCGCGAAGTTCAGCGGTCACTTGCAGGAGTTGGAAAACAACCTGCCGATCGATCCGCGTTATCGAAATCCGAAACTCGGCGCGGCGTCACCGATCCGCGTCGTGAACCTCGTGTTCGGCTCCGGTGAAGGTAACAGCGGCGTGCAAACAGCGGCATTTAATCTTCCGAACGACGAGCGGGTTGTGAAGGAAAAAGGTTCGAAGCGCGTCATGTTGAAGAATACGCAGGACGCAAAGTTCAACAAGACGCTAATTCCGATTTCGCGTGTAGTGCTCGCGCCGGCGGACCAGTCTGCGCTCGCGTTTGATTCATTCTTCACGCACATCCTTTGTCATGAACTGATGCACGGTCTTGGTCCACACAACATCAAGGTCGGCGGACAGGAAACGACCCCGCGAAAGCAACTAAAGGAGCTTTATTCGGCGATCGAAGAGGCGAAAGCGGACATGACCGGACTGTGGGCGCTCCAGTTCATGATCGATCGCGGAATTATCGAGAAGAGCATGGAGCGGACGCTGTACACGACGTATCTCGCGAGCATGTTCCGTTCGGTGCGGTTTGGAATTACCGAAGCGCATGGACGCGGCGTCGCGATGCAGTTTAATTATCTGACGGATGAAGGTGCGATCAAGTTTAACGAGGCGAACGGAACGTTCAGCATCGATCACGCGAAGATCAAAGACAGCGTTCGCAAGCTCACGAGCGAGTTGTTGACGATGGAGGCCGAAGGTTCTTACGACAAAGCGAAAGCCATACTCGAGAAGTTTGCCGTGATTAGACCGCCGATGCAGCAGGCGCTGGACAAACTCAAGGACGTGCCAGTTGATATCGAACCGGTTTTTCCGCTGGCCAAGTAGATCGTTTTTCATAAACCAGACATCTCGGTGCGGTTTTTCATTTGCGTCTTTGCGCCTTTGCGGGAAACCGCGGTAATGAGTTTCATGAACGTTGGACGCGAGTCGACGTTCAATTCTTCCCAAATTGTTTTCTGAAGAACGTGGCGATCTTCCAGGCGTCGATCGCTTTCCACGGGAGTTCGCCGGTGGTGTAGTGACCACACGGAAGCCACACGACGTCGAGCGGGAGATCGAGCCTTCGCGCCTCGGCAATGGTCGCGTGAGAGAGGTCGAGAGGAAACGTTAGATCGTAACGCGCGATGATGAAGCGCATCGGCCGGCGGTCCATCTGCGCCACTCGCGACATAAACGGGAATGGGCTAATCGGCTGCCAGAATTCGCGCAGCTCATCAAGCGTCAACTGATCGCCAAAACCAGCCCGCACGTGTGTCGTGGAGAGACCATGCCAGACGACGTCCGCGACGTAGCCCGAAACGTGATTGAACGCGCCGGCCGCGAGATCCGGCTCGTGAGCAAACGCCAGAAACGCGATACAAGATCCGACGCTCGTGCCGAGAATCCCAACTCGTTCGTAACCTTCATTCTTCAACCAACGCACGGCCGCACGAGTGTCCAACACCGCTTGTCGCATCGATTGGATCGTGCGGCCGACGTTAGTGCTGACAAGGTGATCGGCGCGTTCAAGTTCGGGCGGTCTTCGTTGCAGGTGATACGGCAGCGTCAGCCGCAGTGCCGACATGCCGATGAAATTGAAGATCCTGCAAGCCTCGACGTGGCTCTCCGGTTGTGCGTTCCACTGCGGCAGCACGACGACAGCGTCTCGAGGCCTACTGCCGTTTTTGCTTTTCGCGGGAAAGAAACGCCCGTGGGCGATGTTGTTTTCAGCTGACGGAGTGTGGATGGCGCTAGTCCACGTCAGCTGGTCGCCTTCGAGGCGATAGTCAGTGATCTCCGGCAGTGCGTAAAACTCTTCACTCGACTGCATCACCCGCTGGGTATGTTGCCGGAAAAGTGCGCGCGGATCGTCACCGTTGACGTGGTCGACGATATAAGACAAGCCCCAATCCAGGGGACGGACGAGACGATTGTTATCGCGTTGGTGGTACCAGCGTTCGCGCTGGTACATGTAGTTTCGCCAGAAAGACATATAGAAATCCGTGTTTCCCTGTGTTCCGGAGAACACAAGGAAACACGGATTTTACAGAAAGAACGGTTTAGTTACACGTGCTCAGCTTGAAGCTGTGGATGTACGTGCTCCAGTTGAAGTTTCCGTTTGACGGCTGGAACTGCGTTGTAAACACCATCGTGCACCCGTCAACCGGGTCGATCGAGATTGTGCTGTAGTCGCCCCAGCGTGACAGCGACGGGGTCTGGATTCCGCTGCCCGTTAGAGCGTTTGTCTCGTTGCCCAGCGTGCCCAATGGATCGCCGGGACCGCGAAAAGCATAACGAATACTCGGCACAATTGAGGTGCTGTTCGAGATGTTGTAACCGATGGCGATGCCGCCGGTCTTGTCTATCGCGGCGCTCCCCATCCAACGAAAATCAGACGTTGGTGCTGGTGCGAAAGTTCCTTGCTGATGCAACACAGGAGCGGCAGACGCAAAGGTCTGACCCGCTGCGTTGCGGAGTTCATACCAGCGAATTCCCACACCGGTGCCGCTCGTGACGGCGTGATTCACAACGAGGGCTTCGTGCGTGCCGAAGTTTCGATAGCTCAAGCGGTAGTTCAGCCGGTCGGCAAGCGAATCGAGTCTTTGCCCCGTACCGGGTTGCGGAATGCATGCGCCGCCGCCACACGCTCGGCTGAATGCGGCCACGCCAGGTACAGCGGTTGGACCAGTCAGCGTACCTGTGCCTGCGGCCCAGTTCACCGTGAATCGCCAGAAGTTGATCGTTGTCGTTGTCATACTCATCAACAGATTCGGCGTGCCTAAGGGCGGCGTAATTCCTTCGAGATCCGCAGGTAGGAGACTGTGGTGAGAAGTGCTGGTGCTCACGCACGCCTGGCGCGCCGGACCACCGACGAGCATCTACCGCTCGTTCAAAAGCGCAGACGCGATTGCCGACGAAACTTCTGCCGTTCCTGAACATGTTGTAAGTGATGTAGTAGGCATCCGGCCAAACGCCCATCTTCGGGAAGTCGTTAAAGTCCTTGGCATACGAGAAGGCATACCGGAAATACGTTCCCGTCGGATCGGGCGAGGTTGAAACGGCGACGCACTGAGTGAACGGCTGTCCCGACACCGCAAACTGGGTCAGGACCCAGCGATCCGCTAACTGATCGTACTGAACAATCGGATCGCCATCGTTATCGCTCTGGCAACGACCGCCGAAGCCCTGCCAAACAACGTTGCCCTGCTTCGGAAAGCCCGGAACGATGTTGAAACCAGTGATCTGATTCTGAGCGTCTCTGGTTAGCGTGTAGATCGAATACCGGAGGTTCACCCACTGCACGTAGTGATTTGGGCCGATGTCGCCTGTGGTGTCAGGCGGAGCAACGCGCAACGATGGATCGATGGGCGTGCCGACCGTGGAAGCTTTGATATCGGTCAGTGTTCCGATCGCGCCGGCGCCTCTCGCGGCCAGTGGATCCTCAAAAGTCTTGTGGGTGTTTTCGACGCGGCCTGGTTTACCGGGTTCGAAATCTCTGCCGCCGCGTGCAGGTTTTGCGGGTTCGCCGGTGTCGAACATCTCGCGCAGCGGTTTGGTGGTTTTATCAAAATGGACGGGGTGGCTGATCTCGGCACGACGCTGTTCGGCCACATCGCTCTGGCCTTGAACCGCGAGTGGCAAACAGCCGGTCACACAAAGGATCAGTATCATTAGTAAGGCAATCTTTTTCACGGACATCCTCCAGAGTTCAGGGCTAGTGGGATACGAACTGCTGTAGTAATTGGGAGTAAGTAAACTACGGCCGACCTTAAATAACTATCAAGCTGTACGCAGAACCTCCCAGAGAGAGGAAGGGTATTGCTGGGAAATGGCGAGGGAGTATAGCACCGGCCAACTACTATCGCCAACCGTTTATGGCCTGGGGGTGTTGTCTTAATTTTCCTCTCAGCGTACCTCGGCGTCCTCCGCGACTCTGCGGTTTATAAGGTTTTTGCGATTCTTTTACCGCCGAGTCGCGGAGGACCGCCGAGGTACGCTGAGAATGTGCGCAAACTCAGACACTACTCGGCCTAGTCGCGGCGTTCGAACAGGCGGCGAATTATTTGTGGCAGAAGAGGAGACGCGGATAAGACTGAGCCGGTGGTGAAACGACGGGCGAAGCCGCGAAACAGCTTACCGGCCTCTTTTGTATAGCGAAACCACCAGACGTCCGGAAGCCCGGGAATAGTGTTCGCGTGAATGTGCTGAGGCGTGACCATCTCGAGCAGGCCCAACCGCCCGTGCGTCCGGCCATAGCCGCTCTGTTTCACACCACCCCACGGCGTTTGCGCGACGGCATGCGTGTAAACCACTTCATTAACCATCACAGTTCCCGCGTCGATTCGTTCAGCCAGGTCGCGCCCGCGCTGGATGTCGCTCGTGAATACTGCGGCGGTGAGTCCGTAGACACTGTCGTTCGCCAGCGCGACTGCTTCGTCGTCCGTCTTGAACGTCATGATCGGCAGAGTTGGACCAAACGTTTCTTCGGTCATGATCTCCATCGAATGGTCCACATTCGTCACGACCGTCGGCTGGTGAAACCATCCGCGGCTGCCATCAATGCGACTGCCACCGGTTTCCACTCGCGCGCCTTTCTTAACAGCATCGCTGACATGACTCTCGACGATCTTTAACTGTCGCTCGTTCGTCATCGCTCCGATGTCGATGCCTTCAGCCGTCGGTTGCCCTTGTCGCAACGCGCGCGTCTCTTTCACGACGAGATCGATAAACTGCTGCGCGATCGATTCATGCACGTAGCAGCGTTCGATCGACGCGCACGCCTGTCCCGAGTTGCAGAACGCACCCCAGATCGCTGCCCGCGCGGCGTTTTCGAGTTTCGCATCTTCCAGGACGATCATCGGATCCTTGCCGCCGAGTTCGAGCACCACCGGAATCAAACGCTTTGCCGCCGCTTCAGCGACGCGCTTGCCGGTCGCGACACTGCCGGTAAACATGATCTTGTCTACGCCAGATTCAACCAAAGCGGCGCCGGTCGAACCATCGCCGGTAACGATCTCCAGCACACCGCGTGGAAGTTGAGCTTCCTTGAAGATCGCGCCGATCTTGATCGCGGTAAGCGACGTCAACTCACTCGGCTTCAGCACGATGGCATTCCCGGCCATCAACGCCATCACGATCTCGTCGAGCGGAGTGGCCCAGGGAAAGTTCCACGGTGAGATGATCCCGACAACTCCGAGCGGTTTGTAAAAGATATACGACGACCTGCCCATCAACCCATACTGGCCGATGTCGATCTTCTGTCGCTTCAACAACGCTTCAGTGTTGCGCGCGAAGTAATTCATCAAATCGAGAGTCGGAACGATCTCCATCGAGATCGCTTCGACCGGCGGCTTGCCGGTTTCGCGGGAGACGAGGTTCGCGATCTCTTCAGTCTGGGCCAGGACCAGTTCACGCGCACGCAAAACGTAACGGGCGCGCTCGTCGTACGAAAGTGCTGCCCAGGCTGGTTGCGCCGTGCGCGCAAACTGAACCGAAGCAACGACGTCATCCGCATTCATCAGCGCCGTGCGACCGATCTCTTCGCCAGTCGCGGGATCGCGTGAAACTATCAGTCGCGTTTGTTCTGCTGGAAGCGTTTGCGTGCTCATCGGTGTTTCAGCCCCTGATTATCTATTAAATCAGTGGTTCAGGTACAATGCCGCGCATGACAAAAAGGCATCTTGAAGAGTTTATGCGGCGCATGGCGCCGAAATCGGTAGCCATTATTCCCGGCGCGCGCGAAGCCACGCGGTCCAACGATACCAATTATCGTTTTCGTCAGGATTCCGACTTCTTTTACCTGACCGGCTTCGAAGAACCAGACGCCATTGCTGTCGTCAAACCTGCTGAAACAAACAAATATTCGTTGTTTGTCAGGCCGCGCGATCCGGAACGAGAGATTTGGGACGGACGGCGCGCCGGTGTCGAGGGCGCGGTGAGCGAGTTTGGCGCGGACGCAGCATTTCCGATTGCTGACTTCAACAGCAAGCTGCGCGAGATGCTCATTGATATGGAGATTCTTTACTATCGTCTCGGAGTGAATCGCGAGCTCGACGAGACGATCATTCGCGAGATCGCGGCGATGCGCGGTGTAAACCGCAAGCCGATTCATGCGCCGCAAACGATTGTCGATCCGGCGTCGATCATTCACGAGATGCGAGTGGTGAAGAGTCCGGAAGAGCTTGAGATCATGCAGACTGCGGCGGACATTGCTGCCGAAGCGCACGTCGAAGCGATGAAAGCAGCGCGGCCCGGCATGCAGGAGTACCAGATTGAGGCGCTCATCGAACAGATCTTTCGCCGGCGCGGCGCTGCTGGTCCGGCTTACACGTCGATCGTCGGTGGTGGTCCAAATGCGACGGTGCTTCACTACATCAACAACGACGCCGAGCTTCGTGACGGCGATCTGTTACTCATCGATGCCGGCGCTGAGTACAAGGGTTACGCTTCAGACATCACTCGCACGTTTCCGATCAACGGTCGTTACACGAAGGCTCAGCGTGAGATCTACGACCTGGTTTTAAAGACGCAGATGTCGTGTGTGGAGATGGTCCGTCCGGGTGTGACGCACGATCAGTTGAAGCAGCATTCGATCGAGATGTTGACTGAAGGGATGGTAGAGCTTGGATTGTTAAAGGGTGAGCCGGAGGAGTTGATCAAGGAAAAGAAGCACGAGCAGTTTTATATGCACGGACTTGGTCACATGATTGGTATCGACGTTCACGACGTTGGTCGATACTACTTCGGTGAGGATTCGCGCCCGCTCGAGCCAGGTGTGGTAATGACCGTCGAGCCCGGACTCTACATCTCGCCTAACACAAAGGACATTCCGGAGCAGTATTTGGGAATCGGTGTGCGCATAGAAGACGATGTGCTATGCACGAACAATGGGCCACGAGTTTTAACGAACAAAGTGCCTAAGCAGGCGGACGAGATAGAAGCGCTGATGGCGCGGTGAGTAGGGAGAGCCAGTCATTGGTCATTGGTCATTTGACATTTGTCATTTGAACAGAGGTTAGGGCTACTCTTACACGCATAGTGCGTTTCGCGAATCAAACAAAATGACAAATGAGAAATGTCAAATGACAAATGACCATTGATTACTCTGATAGTTCCGCGACGATTTCTTTCACGGCGGCGCGGGCTTCCTCGACTTCGGTAGGTTTGAAGGAAACCGCGCCCACAACAGCGTGTCCACCACCACCGTATCGCTCGCAAATCTTTGCAATGTTATGAGTGCGGGGCTTGGGCGCCCAGGGATTTGAACCGACTGAGATCTTTGTGCGTTGCGCTCCTCGGGTCAGCGCGACTGAATACGTCGTTTCCGGAAACAAGTAGTACGGAATGAACTTGTTGAACCCTTCGTAACCCTCGTCAATCAGATCAAACTGCACGACAGCATTCGCGCACTTCGCTTTTCGCCTCACCGCTTCGACCGTGTCAAGGTGTTGCTCGAGTATCGGTTGAAATCGACGCTGCACCTCCGCGCCGGTCGCCACACTTTCGAGCGACCCGACGGTGAGATCGCGAATGATCTGTTCGATAAAGCGATCGTCCGGGTCGGCCTCGATCACCTGCATCAACTGCAACGCAGGTTCCTTCAACTCCACGCACTGCGCCGGTGATTCATAAAGCGCGCCGTCGATCACATGCGCCCAGTGCACGAGCGACTCGATCGGCGCAACGTTAAACCCGAACCGTTCGTGTGCAACGTCGGCGATAAACTCAGTGCACGATTTTCTTGTCGGATCGAGGAACTTCCTCCCCGAGGTATCCGCGCGAAAATGCGCTTCATCCTCCGGCGTCAGAAACGCCGACTCGTGATGATCGAACCACCACGTCAGTCTTTCCGACGCCGCATATTTGAAATCGACAATCGCGTTTTCGTCGGAGTCAAACATGTCGAGGTCAAACAGATTGCCGGGACGATGCAGCAATCCGGTGTAGTTGACCTCTGCGTTGGGATTGATCCGTTCTTCGTAAAACCGGGTGAACGTTGCAGCCGACGCTACTCCGTCGAAGCAGTGACCGTGATAAAGGACGCGAAGTTTCATGCAGGACAAGTGATCCACAGATCAGTTCGGAGTTGTTTTCTCTGTGGAAGGAGCTTGAACTTTCGTTGCGATGAACTTATCGACTTCCTCTTCGATCAGCTCGCCATTGACGACCCACGCCTTTTCGGTCAGCACGTCGCCCTTCGGGTTTACTTTTGCAGGCTCGAGAAAGATGTTCCAGGGTGAACCCCAATTACGATTGTCCGCGGTGAGTTGCCGGTAACCGTAATGCGGCGTTTTCATCTTGTCGTAACGCGATTCTGACTCGATGACAACCGGAAATGGTGGTCCAGTCTCGCCAAAAAACGTTTTCACTTCATCGCGTGGGGCGTACTCGCTGACGCCGATCACCTGAAAGCCCTGGTCTTTGTACTTCTCGTAAAGTTTCAAGGCAATCGGTGCTTCGTTTTTCCAGTTTCCACACCACGGAGCGAAGTAGACGATCATTACGAGCTTCTTGTCCTTCATCAGTGATCGAAGGTCTTCGTTCTTTTCGGTCTGGAGGTTCGGGAGACTCCAGTTTTTGTAATTGACGGTCTTCTCGACGAGTGGCGAGTATTCGTGACTGCCTTGCGCGTAGACCGCAAGCGGCAATGCTACGAGTGTGAGAATGGCGGCGAAAAATAGCTTCTTCATTTCTTACTCCTGACTGAACCCGTCAGTGGTCAGTGGTCAGTAACGACTGACAACTGACAACGGACAACTGACCTAACGAGCACTTGCGGTGGCCGGCGCTTCATCAAGCAGCGGTTTGACGACCGCTTCCCACCCGGCTTTGTTGCGCGCACCGATGATCTTTTGACGAATACGCCCTTGTCTGTCGATGAGGTATGTTGTCGGAAGTTGTGGATGCTCGAGTCTTGCTTTCGCATCGTCACCGCCCAACAAAACCTCATACTCAAACTTCGCCACTGACTGTTGATAATCATTCACGCCCTCGGCGCTGTCTTCCGTCGAGGCGCCGATAACTTTCAAACCCTGCGCTTCGAGTTCGCGCTGGAGAGCGTTCAACTCGGGAATCTCTTCGCGACATGGAATGCACCACGTGGCCCAGAAGTTGAGCAGGACGACACGCCCTTTAACATCGTTGAGACGAAACGGCTGTCCGCCAAGTGTTTGAAACTCGACGTCGGGTGCCGGCGCAAAGGTCGTATTCGCCGCCGACGGAGCCACTGCCGGAGCTGTTCCAAGATCCAATTTGCCTTCCCAGTTTGGTATTAGTTTCGCTACCCAGCTACTGGCGAGCAACGTCGATTGTCCGCTCATCACCAGCACGCCGACGAGAATCAGCACAACACCGGAAACGACTTCGACCTTGTGCAGGTGCTGGCGGAAGTTTTTGTAGAAACTAAGAAACTGATTGATACCCAAACCGGTCAAAAGAAACGGAACTGCGAGACCGGCGGAATAGAACGCCGAAAGCACGAGTCCACTGCGCCAGCCCCCACTCGTTGCGGCTAAACCGATGATGCCGCCGAGAATTGGTCCAATACACGGCGTCCAACCTGCGGCGAAAGCCATTCCGAGTGCGGCGGAGCCGAACATGCCGCGCGGTTTGGCGTCGGAGAAACGGCGAGTGTCTTTATAAAGCGCGGTGATCTTCAGCAGTCCAATCAGTTGCAGACCGAAAGCGATGATCACTAGACCACCGATGATGCGGACCCACGGACTGTTTGTGATTGCGCTGCCGACGAGACCGGCGGTCGTTCCGAGCAGAAGAAAAATCACCGATAGTCCCGCATTGAACGCGAGCGAGTTGAGAATGACCGAGCGGCGGCTGCTTGCTCCTTCTTTCAGTGAGTCGATACTGACTCCGGAGATCAAAGAGATGTAGCCGGGCACGAGCGGCAATACACACGGCGAGAGAAACGAAAGTACGCCGGCGGCGAAAGAGATGCCGATACGAAATAAAGTAATTCCCTGGTCTTCCATAACAATCAACGCTCGTTAACGAGAATCTTGATCCAATTCTCCAAAGCCTCGAGTTCCTCGTCGTCGGCCCCGATGGAGATGAAACGAATGTGCCCTTTGCGATCGAGCAGAAACGTTGTCGGGATCGAATTTACGCCGTAGTTCAAATCATTCGCTGTTGAATCGCCTACCAGAACACCGTACGGCAAACGGTTTCGCTTCTTAAAGTTACGAAGGTAGGTCAATTCTTCTTTGCGCGGAAGCGGCTCTCCCTCGGCGTGACCGTAGTACTTGGTCAGACCCAGCACGACGAGTCCCTTGTCCTTGTAAGTGTCGTGCCAGCTCGAGAACTTCGGCAGCGTGAACCGGCATGGTCCACACCAGTGCGCCCAAAAGTCAAGCAGCACGACCTTGCCACGAAGATCAGACAGTTTGATCGCCGGCTGATCGATCCATTCGGCGACGACGATCTCCGGCGGCGTCATGGGCGAGCGCGACTCTTTAAAGATCTCCAGCGGATCCAGTTCCGGCCGGATCATCACCAACCGCCTCGTCATGTGTTTATACAGATTTGCGGAAGGCAGGGAAAGCGACTGACGCCGCAAATCCTGTAGCAGCCTCGATCGCCTCGTCTTTTTTCCCCGTTTTTACGTGCGCATCCGACAGTAACAAGGCTGATTTGACCAGCATGTCGTCGCGCGTAAACGTTTCTGATTTGTTCGTGGTCGCGAATTTTCTGGCGGCCGTCAACATCTCCAGAGCGTGCGTTCTTACCGACTCGTAGTTCTTCGCTCGCAGGTATGCATCGGCAATCAGAAACTCCATGCGATATCGATCGCCGGAGATTTGCGGTTCATGCTTGGCGTAGTCGGCGACCGCGGAGACTGCCTCCGGCAGGCGACCCTTCTTGACGGAGTAAAGCACCACGACGTTTCGCGCGGCCTGCGCCTTTGCGCCGTCAAGGTTGTCTTTTAATAGAAGCTGCATCGCCTTCAGCGCTTCGTCACCATCTGAAGCGAGGTGATACAACATGCCGAGGTAGTAAAGATCGTCGCCGGCGAGTGGACCGCGAGCGCGCAGGATGTTCGCATTTCTGATCGCGAGTTCCAGTTGTTCGGCCTTGGTCTTTTGTTCGACCTTCGGATCGTACGGCAGGTTCTGTTTGTTGAATTCCTGGTAACGGCGGCCGAGGTATCCGTTTGCGTCTTCAAACAGGGCTTGCGCGGTGCGAGTATCAGGTTTCGCCGCCGGGTCGTCAGTCGTGTTCAACGCCTGCGCGAGCACCGCGCCCTCGACGACTAGTAAGACCAACGCAATGATTGTAGATCTGAAAACCATTCCCGTATCAAAGGTTCCCGCAAAGGCGCAAAGACGCAAAGTTGAAGTCTTGACTTTATAAATGATGCTTCCTTTGCGTCTTTGCGCCTTTGCGGGAAAGTTCCAATTCACGCCTTGACCAGGTCGAAGCGACTTGGACTAAAAGGTCCCAGCAATGGAGAAGTGACGCCTGCGACGACCGCTTCGGTAATCAACTCACCAGTAACGGGAGCGAGTAGGATTCCGTTTCGGTAGTGCCCCGTTGCATAAAACAGCCCGCCAATTTCATCACAAGGACCCAACACAGGCAAACTGTCAGGAGCGCGCGGGCGTAGTCCAGCCCAGGTGTCGGTGATTGGCAACGCTGCTACTGAGGGGGAGATTGCGAGCGCGTTTTGGAGGATTGAGCTGATTCCGCCGGCCGTCACTTGCTTCGCGAATCCGGCGCGTTCGCTGGTTGAGCCTGCCAGCAGGCGGCCATCCTGTCGCGGAACGATGTATCCACGCGGGCTATAAATCACGTGGCGAGTTACCTGCGGGCGAGCGTCGAAACTGATCATCTGGCCACGAACTGGTTCGATTGCCAGCGACGGTTTTTCCGAAACTGATATGAAACCGATTAAGCTCGACCATGTTCCGGCGGCAACCACCACGGTGGGGCAACTGATAACGCCTCGCGAAGTCACGACACCCGTCACTCGATCTTTTTCGATCCTTACTGACTCGACGCTACAGCCGGTAAGTATCGACACGCCGAGTTTCGCCACACTATTCGTCAAGGCGCTGAGCAGTCGTCGATTCTCAACCTGCACGTCGAGTGGAAAACGCAGTGCACCCAGCACGTTCGCGTTAATGCACGGTTCGAGCTCGTGCGCTTGCGACGGGGTCAGCTTCTCGACCGCAAGCCCCGCGGCCGTTTGCCACTCGTACCGCTTTTCAATTTCGACGAGATCGTGGTACGTGAGTGCGAGATAAAGCGTGCCGGTGGTGTCCAGTTCGATGTCGATTCCGGTTTCGTCGTGTAGCGAGGCGGAGAAGTTTGCGTAGAGATCCCGGCTGCGGCACGCGAGCCGGAAGAAATCGTCCGGTGAATTTGCTTCCGCTTGCGGCGCGAGCATACCGGCGGCAGCAAACGAAGCTTCATGCCCCAGACCGTTGCGTTCTATCAAACATATGTCGCCGGCGCCGCTGCGGGCGAGCGCGCGAGCGATCGTCAGACCGATCACGCCGCCGCCGACTACGACCACGTCCGCTGTGTGTTTGACAGAATCTATTTCTTTTTGAACCATTTACACGCTAAGATTCAAACTCTGAAACCTTCTAACTGAGACCGCAAATGCATCGTATCACACTGATTCCGGGCGACGGCATCGGCCCCGAAGTTGCTTCAACCGTAGTGCGAATCATCGAAGCTTCGGGCGTCGACATCCAATGGGAAACACATTACGCAGGCGCGCAGGCGCTCGAAAAATTCGGCGAGACTCTGCCGCAGGATTTGCTCGATTCCATCCTGCGCAACAAGGTCGCTTTGAAGGGACCAATAACCACCCCGATTGGCAAAGGCTTCACGTCTGTCAACGTCGGACTCCGGAAAACGCTCGATCTTTATGCGAACTTGCGTCCGGTGCGCTCACTGCCGAATGTGCCGTGCCGCTATCCGGAACTGGACCTCGTCGTTGTGCGTGAGAACACGGAGAGTCTGTATGCCGGATTGGAGCACGTTGTTGTTCCGGGCGTGGTCGAGAGTTTGAAGATCATCACTGAGAAAGCGTCGACGCGAATCGCGCGTTTCGCATTCGAATATGCGACGCTTGAAGGTCGAAAAAAAATCACCGCGGCCCACAAAGCAAACATCATGAAACTTTCCGATGGTCTGTTTCTAGATTGTTTCCGCAAAGTCAGCGAGGACTATCCCGACATCATCGCTGACGACAAGATTGTCGACAATGCATGTATGCAACTGGTGATGCGACCCGAGCAGTTTGACATCATGTTGCTTGAGAATCTTTACGGCGACATCGTTTCCGATCTTTGCGCGGGGCTCGTCGGCGGGTTGGGACTTGTTCCCGGAGCGAACATCGGCGAGAAGGGTGCGGTGTTTGAAGCAGTGCACGGTTCTGCGCCGGACATTGCCGGACAGGGTATCGCAAACCCAACCGCGCTGTTGCAATCGAGCATCATGATGCTGCGTCATATCGGTGAGCGTGATGCGGCGGCGAAAATCGAAAACGCATTATTCGCAGTGTTCAAAGAGGGCAAAGTGCGCACACGCGACATCGGCGGCACCGCCAAGACCGCAGAGTTTGCCGACGCGATCATTCAGAGGATGAATGCTTAAGAGAACGCTCGCAATCCGTGTCGTTTGTGTTCTGCTACTCGGCGTAACGTGTGCTCACGCGCAGAAGGCAAAGACGATTATGGGCGATTCGTGGAAGGGCGTCGTTGAGTCTTCGGATGAAGCGACTCGCGAAATAAAGATCGTCAATCCGGATAAGAAAACTGAAACGTTCGTCGGCGTTCTCGAAGACGGCTATCAGGTTAAGTTGAAAGATGGCACCTCACGCGAATTGAAAGTATCTGAGCTAAAGCCGGGGCTGCGAGTCCGATTGTTCTACAAGTCGAAGACGCGAGATGTCGCAGGACAAAGAACAAAAGTAAACCTAATTAATAGGGTCCAGTTTCTCGGTCGTGATGAGTACACGCGGATGCGTGAGACGCTAAAGGTCGCGCCTTCCACTCCGGTTGTAGACGCTACCTCGCAGGACTTGCCGTCGACGGATCCTTTTAAGTTACACCTCGCGCTTCAGCCGGAAAATCTGGATAAGGGTTTGCGCAAATGGGCGGACGATTGGAACAAGTACGAGTCGAAAAAGTACGGTCGAGTCGAAATAGTTGATGATATGGCCCAAGCCGACGTTTCCTTGACCGTAATTTGGGGGAAGGATGATTCGTTCTTTCATCTGCCGGCATTGATGGCACGCGGAAACGAAGATCTGCGCTGGATTGGCTTCGGTACCGGGTACCTGACGATTAAGGACGATAACGGACTGCATTTGTTGTGGGAGGGCTCGATGGGGTTGGACATGAAGGAGCCCGAACGCGTTGCGCCCGGCGTGGGCCGATTCTTAGAGAAAAAATTAAAGGCACGAAAAAAGTAAAATAAACGAAAAAAACAAGCGGTAGCGATCTATAGTCCCAGACGCATTTCTTCTCGAGGAGCACCACCATGCAAAAGAAGTCCTTCTGGACCTTCGCCCTTGCTCTACTCGCTTTCTGTCTTGCCGTTCTGATCGCGGGAAACGAAAGCGTTCTTTCGCAACGCCGTGAAGTGAGACCGGAGGACCTCGAGCGGCGACGCGCCATCGAGGCTGAGTTACAGTCAATCGCGATCGTCGAACGCAAGATGATGATCCCGATGCGCGACGGGACGCGTATCGCCACCGACGTCTACCGGCCCAAAGACACGTCGAAAAAATATCCGGCGATCTTCTCTCGCACGCCTTACAACTTCAACTACTGGGACGTCCGCAACGGTGCGCCACGAGATCTGTCGAGCGAGCTCGAGGCCGTCAAACGCGGTTACGCGCACGTCACGATGAACGAGCGCGGCCGGTTCTTCTCCGAAGGAAACTACGACATTCTTGGTCCACCGTTGACCGACGGTGTCGACGAACTCGGCTGGATTTCGAAACAGTCATGGTCCAATGGGAAAGTCGGCACGATCGGTTGCTCGTCAACGGCCGAGTGGCAGATGGCTGTCGCCGCCCAAGGACATCCGGCGTTTACGACGATGATTGCGCAAGGTTATGGCGCCGGCGTCGGGCGAGTGGATGGTTGGTACGAACAGGGAAACTGGTATCGCGGCGGTGCAGTGCAGATGTTGTTCATCGCGTGGCTTTACAGTCAGCAAAACCAGGTGCGCCCAATGTTCTCGCCCGGCGCGTCGCAGGAGGAACTGATTCGCGCAGCGCGCGCGTTTGATCTCGCCCCGCAGTTGCCACAGGTCGACTGGTCGAAAGCTCTTCGACACCTTCCGATCAAGGACATCATGAAAGCCGCCGGTGGTCCAAACGGCATCTTTGCCGATCGCATGCCTGTCCCCACGGGCGGCGCAATGGTCGAGCGCGAGCCAAACGATCGCGCGTGGTACAAAGGCGGGCTGTGGCACGACAACATGAAGATCAACATCCCGGGCTTCTGGTTCATGTCGTGGTACGACGTTTCGATTGGTCCAAACCTCGCCGCATTCAATCACGTGCGCAAGAACGCATCGCCGGCGGTGGCGAATCAACAGTATGCAATCATCGCCCCGACGCTTCACTGTGGCTTCCGACGAGCCACTGAAAACACGGTCGTCGGCGAGCGCAGCGTGGGCGACGCGCGTTTGAACTACGACGAGCTTACGTACGGTTGGTTCGATCATTTTCTAAAAGGCGAGAACAACGGAATTCTCGAAAAGATGCCGCGCGTGCGTTACTACACGATGGGCCTCAACAAGTGGCAAACGTCTGACACGTGGCCGCCGCGTGGCGCGCAACAAATGACGTTGTTCCTTTCGAGTGCCGGGAAGGCAAACACGCTGAACGGCGACGGTGCGCTTGTGGAAGTTTCGCCGGCTGCCGATAACCCGGATCGGTTTGAATACGATCCGATGAATCCGGTGCCGTCGGTTGGCGGCAATGTTTGTTGCACCGGCAACGCGATTACGGCAGGGGCTTTCGATCAACGTCAGAACGAATCGCGTCCCGATGTTCTCGTTTACAGCACCGAGCCGCTGAGAGAAGGCGTTGAAGTTAGTGGGCCAATTGAGGTCACGCTCTATGTTTCGTCTGATGCGAAGGACACTGACTTCACAGTGAAGCTGCTCGACGTTTATCCCGACGGCCGCGCTTACAACCTCGACGAAACAATCCAGCGGATGCGCTACCGCGACGGTTACGACAAGCCAAACGTCTGGATGCAGTCAGGCAAGGTCTACAAGGTTACGCTTTCGCCGCTGACGACGAGCAACTTCTTCGCCGCCGGACACCGGATTCGAATTGAAATTTCGAGCAGTAACTTTCCCCGCTTCGATCGCAACCTCAACACTGGCGGCAAAAACTACGACGAGTCGAAGGGCGTGATCGCGCGCAACGCGGTCCATCACTCGAAGCAGTATCCGTCGGCTGTGAAGATCACCGTGATGCGCAACACGATCTCGAGAGGAGAACAACGATGAGTGGAGGATTAATTGGCATCCTGGTCGCTGTTTTGATGGGTGGCGCTGTTTTTATCTGGTTACAAAAACGCAAGCAATAACGTGAGTCAAATTTTGATTGCGGGTACGAGGATTCTTCTATGAAACCTAAAGAACTCACTGTGCGCGGCCTCATTCTTGGCGCGCTCATTACGACGGTGTTTACAGCCGCCAACGTTTACCTGGGCCTGAAGGTCGGCCTCACGTTCGCCTCGTCGATTCCCGCCGCGGTGATCTCGATGGCGATTCTGAGCCTTGTGAAAGACTCGTCGATCCTCGAGAACAACATCGTCCAGACCGTCGCCTCCGCAGCCGGAACACTCTCTGCGATCATCTTCGTCCTGCCTGGACTGGTGATCGTCGGTTGGTGGACCGGCTTTCCGTTCTGGCAATCGTTTTTGATCTGTCTAACGGGCGGCGTACTCGGTGTGGTGTTCACGATCCCATTGCGCCGCGCGCTGGTGACCAACTCCGATTTGCCGTATCCGGAAGGTGTCGCGGCGGCGGAGGTTTTGAAAGTCGGATCGGGCGCGCGTGGTGAAACGAAAGACGAAACGGGCGAAGCGCGAGAAGGATTGATCGCTGTGGTTCTTGGAGCGGCCGCTTCTGCGGGCCTGGCAGTTGTGACAGCAACGCGTGTTGCTGCCGGTTCGTTCGGTGGGTTCTTTCGCATTGGAGCCGCAGCGTCGACTGGATACGACTTTGCATGGTCGCTTGCGCTACTCGGCGCGGGCCACCTCGTCGGTTTGTCAGTCGGTATGGCAATGCTTACCGGCTTAATTATCGCCTGGGGTATTGCTGTTCCCTGGCTTACGTCAATTACCCCCGCAGCAGCGGGCGTCGATATCGATGCGCACACGATTGGCATCTGGCGGACGCAAGTGCGATTCATCGGCGCGGGCGCAATTGCAGTCGCTGCGATCTACACGTTGGCGCGTTTGGCGAAGCCGGTTGTCGGAGGACTCGTCACCACGCTCGCGGCTTCGCGCGCTAGTGCAATTAGTGATGATCGCGATCGCGATCTGTCGCCGCAATGGATACTCGTACTCACCGTCGCGTGTTTGATCGTGACTGGGTGGCTGGCGTATTCGTTCGCCACCTCGTCGGTGCTCAGGCCATACGCTTTAAGCGTCACGTTGGTTGCCGTGCCGTTCGTACTGATCGTTGGGTTTCTGATCGCAGGCATCTGCGGTTACATGGCAGGACTCATAGGCGCGTCGAACAGTCCGATTTCGGGTGTTGGTATTTTGTCGATCGTGATTTGCGCGTCGGCGCTGATCGTCGTCGTGCCTCCCTCAGCTGAGACACGGACGGCGCTTGTTGCGTTTGCGTTGTTTGTGACTGCGATCGTGTTCGCCTGCGCGACAATTTCAAACGATAACTTGCAGGACTTAAAGACGGGGCAACTCGTTGGAGCATCGCCGATGCGACAGCAGATCGCGCTCATCGTGGGCGTCGCTGCCGGAGCGGCTGTGATCCCGTTTGTGCTGAATTTGCTTGCGACGGCGTATGGATTCGCGGGGGCGCCGAACCTGAACGTTGTTGCAGCAAATCCGTTGCCCGCGCCACAAGCGACTTTGATCTCCGCTCTTGCGCAAGGCGTAATCGGTGGCAATTTGGAATGGACCATGATAGGCATCGGCGCTGCCGTCGGCGTCGGGCTGATATTGCTTGACACCGCGCTGGGCGCATTGGGCAAGCTGCGTATTCCGCCACTCGCTGTCGGCATCGGGATCTATTTACCAATGTCGGCGACGTTCGCTGTCGTGATTGGCGCAGTGTTGTCTTACTGGTACAACCGCAAGACGCAAAAGTCGCCGAATCCGGAACGTGCTGAGCGACTGGGGACACTCGTCGCGTCAGGATTGATTGTGGGCGAGAGCTTGTGGGGTGTGCTCAACGCGGGCCTGATCGTCGGTCTGTCAAATGATGCTCCGCTCGGAGTTTTTCCGGCTGACTTTGCTCCGGCTCCATGGCTCGGCATCGTGCTCTTTATTGCATTAATCGTCTTGCTGTATGGCTGGATGCTGCGCCGCACAAAGTCGCACAGTAGATCTTAATCTGTGTTCGCTTATGGTGTATAAGAACACTTCTCGAAAACATAGTTGGAGGCTCGAGATATGACCACCTCTCGTCGTGACTTTATCAAGACGGCTGGGATTGCTGCTGGTGCAATGTCGTTGCCGGCGCTACCTTCCTGGATTAACAGTGTCGCTGCCGAAGAGGCGGCTGTCGCGGCTGCCGTCGATAAGAATGCTCTCGCCGATGTCGCCCTGAGCACTGCGCGCAAACTCGGCGTCACTTACGCCGACATCCGCATCAACCGCTATCGCAGCGAGTCGATCAACACGCGCGAACGGCAGGTGCAAAACGTTTCCCGCGGACAGAATTTCGGGTTCGGCGTGCGGGTGCTCTACAAAGGCACGTGGGGCTTCGCTTCGAGCCGGAGCGTGACTCCGGAAGACGTGCGTCGCATCACGCAACAGGCGGTCGATATCGCGCGCGCCAACTCGGTCTACCAACGTAAACGCATCTCTCTCGTGCCGGTTGAGAAGGTGGTGGCGAATTGGAAAAACGACTTCGAAAAAGATCCGTTCGAAGTCTCGATCGACGACAAGATTCAGTTTCTACTTTCGCTGAACGAGTCGGCGATGAAGACGCAGGGCGTCGGTTTCGTGAACTCCTCGATGGGTTGGGTGAACGAGCAGAAGTTTTATGCGTCAACCGACGGCTCGCGCATCGATCAATACATCATCCGCGCCAATCCAAACTTCACCGTGACCGCCGTAAACCGCGCGAACGGCGACTTCCAATCGCGCAGCGCCCTCGGTGGCCCACAGGCAATGGGTTACGAGTACATCGAGAAGCACGACTGGAAACGCGAAGCTCACCAGGCGGGCGAAGAAGCGGTGATGAAGTTGAAGGCGAAATCAGTTGAGGCGGGAAAATATGATTTGGTGCTTCACCCGTCGCATCTCTGGTTAACGATTCACGAATCGGTGGGCCATCCGACGGAACTCGATCGCGCGCTTTGGATGGAAGCGAATTATGCGGGCACGAGTTTCCTAACGCCCGACAAGATCGGAAAACTTCAATTCGCGTCGAAGATGGTTAACTTCGTAGCCGATCGCAATCAGTCGAAAGCACTCGCGACAGTCGGTTGGGACGACGAAGGCGTTCCGAGCCAGCGCTGGCACTTGATAAAGAACGGTTTGTTCGTCGATTGGCAGACGACGCGCGATCTCGCAGCGATGACGGGGCAGAAGAAATCGTACGGCTGCAATCACAGCGACAGCTGGGGCAGCATTTCCTTCCCGCGCATGCCAAACGTTTCGCTCGAACCGGGTACCGACAACAAATCGCTCGACGATCTGATCGCGGGCGTCGAGAAAGGAATTTTGATCTACGGCGACGGCAGCTACTCGATCGATCAGCAGCGCTACAACTTCCAGTTCGGCGGCCAGGTGTTTTGGGAGATCAAGAACGGCAAACGCGGTGAGATGTTGCGCGACGTTGCGTATCAATCGCGCACCACTGACTTTTGGAATTCGCTCGACGGTCTAGGTGGACCAGCCACGTACGAACTTGGCGGCAGCTTCAATGATGGCAAGGGTGAACCCGGACAGTCGAACGCTGTGAGTCATGGTTGTCCACCGGCTCGCTTCCGGCAAGTCAACGTACTCAACACCGCGGCGAAGGCCACGTCGTAGTTGAACACTGAGGAGATCAGAAATGCTACTCACTGAAAAAGAGGCGCGCACTATCTGTGACAAGTTGTTGAGTTATGTGAAAGCAGACGATGCGGTCGTCAGCGTCAACAGCGAAAACTACGGTCATCTTCGCTTCGCTGCGAATGCTTTCAGTACCAGCGGCGCGCGCGAAAACGTTACCGCCGGAGTAACCGTATGGATCGGCGGCAAGCGTGGCTCGGCTTCGACCAACGAGATCGACGACGAGTCGCTTAAATCGATGGTTGCGCTTGCGGAACAACTCGCGCGCATCTCGCCGGTCGATCGCGAGTACATGCCGACGCTCGCCGCGCAAACCTATAAACCCGTCAATGGCTACGCGGAAGCGACTTCAAACATCTCGCTCAGCAGCCGTGCGAAAACGATCAACGATGCGATCGCCTCGTGCGAAAAGTCGAAAGTGGTCGGCGCCGGTTTTCACCAGGCACGTGGTACTGCGGGAGCTTCAGCGACCAAGAATGGCAACTTCATTTACGACCGATCGAGCCTGGTGAGTCTGGGAATGACCGCGCGCACGCCCGACGGCGGCAGCTCCGGCTACTTCCTGCGCAACCATTTCGACGTGGCGAAGCTCGACACCACTCGTGTCGCAAGCGAATCGATTCGCAAAGCGCTCGATTCGCGTAATCCACGTGTGCTGGAGCCCGGCGTCTATCCCGCGATACTTGAACCGCAGGCCGTGGTCGACCTGGTGGGCCAAATCGCATTCACCTTCGACGCTCGCAGTGCTGAAGAAGGGCGCAGTCCGTTTTCCGCGCCAGGCGGAAAGACGAAAGTCGGAGAGAAAATCTTCGACGAACGGTTAAATGTTTACAGCGATCCGTGGCATCCCGAATTGCCGGGCTCGAAGTCTGCGCAAGGCGGACTTCCTTCGCAGAAGATGTACCTCGTGCGCAATGGTGTGTTGGAAAACCTCGTTTACTCGCGCTTCTGGGCCAAGCAAAAAGGAAAGGAACCGACGCCTGGTCCAGTGAACAGCATCATCGAGAGTTCTGCGCCGGCGGTGTCGCTTGACGACATGATCAAGTCGATGGACCGTGGAATACTGCTGGGCCGCTTCTGGTACATCCGTGGCGTCGATCCGCGTACTGCGTTGCAAACCGGTCTGACGCGCGACGGTATCTGGTACGTCGAAAAAGGTAAGATCCAGTATCCGGTCAAGAACTTCCGCTTCAACCAAAGCGTGATCCAACTCCTCGCGCCGGGAAACATCGACATGATCGGCAAACCCGAACGTGTGGGTAACTCGGAGGGCCAGGGTGGGAACTCTGCATTGTTGCCGGCGCTGAAAGTGAAAGAGTTTCACTTCTCCTCGCAATCTGAAGCTGTTTAAGACGGCATGAAGTTCGTCGTCATATTTGGACCACCGGCGGTCGGTAAAATGACCGTCGGTTACGAACTCGCGAAACTCACGGGCCTGCGGCTGTTTCACAATCACATGACGATCGATCTGGTCCTTAACTTCTTCGAGTTTGGAGAGGAACCCTTTTTCAGATTAGTTTCAGAGTTTCGCCGTCGAGTCTTTGAGGAAGTGGCGGCGAGTGAACTACCGGGGTTGATTTTCACGTTCGTCTGGGCGCTGGAGTCGGAGGGCGACCGTAAGTTCATCGATGATTCAGTTGCGAGATTTTTCGACGGAAAGGCGCTGACATCTTTTTCGTCGAACTCGAAGCGGATCAATCCGAGCGGCTGACGCGCAACGAGTCAGAATTTCGATTAACTCAGAAGCTGCCACATCGTGATGTCGAGAAGTCGCGGGAAAGACTGTTGGCAGATGACGTCAACTACAAACTCAACTCAAGCGGCGACTTCTTCTACACAGAAAATTACATCAAAATTAACAACACGAACCTGCCACCGGCGGAAGCGGCTCGACAGATCGCTCGAGACATTTCAGCTAGATCCGAAATTCTAAACGCACCGACAACCTACGAAACTTTGGAAACTTTGGGACCAACCGGCAGCGGGTCCTGAATACGCAATCCATTCCACCCAATCTCTCAAAAACAAAAATCCAAATTCATCAACCACGCTTGGGACGAAGCGCGCTGTGTGAGTGACGAACGGGCCTGAACCGCTAGTCCCCTTCGCGGGCACGTCGCTTGCGCCTTCCCTATTCGTCTTAACGCGGTTGCTCTCGCTCGTACTCCAAAAGTTCGGAGCAAATACCGGCGATGAAGTGAACCCAAATTCATTCGCACCCCAGGCGATCAAACAGCCTCCGAGAACTCGGAGAGCAAACATTCTCCGAGAGATCGGAGCAGGTACAAAGGAGTTTCGTAGTATGAAGAGGTTAGAAATTCTATTGACCCTTTTCATCGTTCTCGTGCTGGGCGTCTCAACGTCAGCGCAAACGAGTAAGGGCTTCGTTACCGGCGTTGTCGAAGATCAGAACGGCGCCGGAATTGCCAATGCCTCAGTAAAAATCACCAACCTGACCACCGGCGTTGCACGCGACACCACCGCCGACAGCTCCGGTAGCTTTCGTCTCGACGCAGTCGATCCCGGTGGTTACATGCTTGAAGTGTCGGCCCAGGGTTTCAAGACTGCTAAGCTCGACAAGATCGAAGTCAATGCAGCGCAAACTCTCAACCTTCCGATACGACTCGAGATCGGAAGCCCAACTGAACAAGTCGTCGTGAGTGCGGCGAACGAAGTAGTCGTTCAAAGCTCCGACGGTGCGCGCGTCAACACAATCGGCGAGCGCGAAATCAGAGACCTGCCGGTACTTGGATTCAACCCGGTGAACCTCGTGTTCACACTTCCGGGTGTTGCTGACGTCGGTGGCGCGAATGGTGTCGCTGCCGGTTTCGTGCAAGGCACGGAGTTTTCGATCAACGGTTTGCGACCACGTGGTAACAACCAACTGATCGACGGTCTCGACAACAACGACAACTCGATCACGGGCCAGGTGTATCAACCAACCGTTCGTGACGCGTATTCGCAAGTGACCGTTCTCGGCGGCGACTATTCCGCGGAATTCGGACGCGCGGGCGGAGCAGTCGTGAACGTAATCACAAAAAGTGGCTCGAACCAGTTTCACGGCTCAGCCTACGACATCATCCAGAACTCGGCGTTCGATGCGCTGACGCCTGGACAGAAGTCGCTGTCGGAACTGACGGAAGTGCCGCAGTTCAGTCAAAACACATTTGGTTTCTCGCTAGGTGGGCCAGTGCTCAAGAACAAGCTGTTTTTCTTCGGCACGTTCCAGGGGGATCTTGTACGCGCTGGTGGCGTTACAGGTACTGCAGTGGTTCCGACGCAAGCAGGCATCAATCAATTGCGTGCTTTGTTCCCGGTCGGCGCCAGCCCGAACCTCGATCGCTATCTTGCGACCGTCGGCGATCTGCGTGGCGCGACTAACCTTATCAACGTTCCACTCGGCGGCGGCCGGCCCGAAATCGAATTCGGCACCGCAACCAGATTCAGCTCGCAACCGATAGACACTTACGACTATCTCGCGCGGGTCGATTGGACCACGTCCGACAAGAACAGCATCTCGTTCCGATATCTCGCGAACAAGCAGTTGTTCACAAACCAGTTTCCGGATCCGTCAACAGGCATAGCCGGCAGCCAGTTTCCCGGTTTTGAAATCGATGTACCGTCGCTGACGCAAAACATGTTCATCAGCGACACGTACGTCTTCTCGCCTCGCACGGTAAACGAAGCACGCTTCGGTTACGGGCGCTTCAATCTCTTCTTTGGACCACGCGACGTCGCACTATCGACGGGTGGACCACAGTTCCTTTTCTCCGGCACGACGATCTCGACGATCGGACTTTCGCAGTCCTTCCCGCAAGGTCGCATTTTCAACAACTATCAGTTCCAGGATACGTTGACGCACACGGTCGGCAATCACACGTTGCGATTCGGTACCGACATCCTTAAGCAACGCGCGAAACAGTTCGTGCCGATCAACACGCGCGGTACGTTGACATTTGCCCCCGGCGGTGACTTTCCAACGTTTGGTAACTTTGTCGATTCTTTCTCCGGCGTCGGAACGGGCGCAGCGGCGAAGGTATTCGGTGAGGGCACCGATTTTCCCAACGTCACCACCTACGCGTTTTTCGTCAACGACTCATGGAAGATCAGGTCCAACCTGACACTCAACCTCGGTTTGCGATATGAACGCTTTGGCGCCGTTGCAAACAACGCAGCGTTCCCGGCGTTCACCGGCTTCGACGCTCCGTTGCAAACACGCGTCGAGCAGCAACAGGACAACAACAACTGGGGACCACGTGTGAGCTTCGCGTACTCACCGAACTTCAATTCGGGCTGGGCGCGACGAGTAATCGGTGACAACAAGACCGTCATACGCGGCGGCTTCGCCGTCAATTACGACGTGTTCTTCAACAACATCCTGAGCAACATCGCGGCTACTTCGCCGAACGCGTTAGGCACGACAGTGCTAGGCGCGAACATCGGCGGTCGTGGTATTCCAAACTTCACGGAAGCGGCTCTGCCGGCGACTTTGGTTGCAAACCCACAGGCCGGACAGAACACGATTCCGGCTGATCTCCAAAACCCGCAGACCTATGTTTGGAACTTCGGTATACAACGTGAACTTCCGGGTCACAACGTTCTGGACGTGGCTTACGTCGGTACGCGCGGAACACGACTGTTCATTAACGAGCAGCTGAATCCGGGCACACCCGGCACTTCGAATGCGAACGGTCGCTTGTTTGCTACGCGCGGATCAGTTATCTCGCGTACGAACGGAGGCGACTCGCGTTATCACGGTCTGCAAATGCGCATCGAGCGTAGTTTGAGAAACAACTTCCTCTATCGCGCGACTTACACCTACCAAAAGACGATCGACAACACGAATAGCGAGGTCTTCGCGACGACGGGTGGCAACAGCGTCGGGTCGAATGCTTTCGATCGACGTGTCGATGTCGGCGTGTCCGACTTCGATGTGCCGCACATCTTCACGTTGTCAGGACTGTGGGAGATTCCCGGAGTCGGATCGGGCTTTATGAAAGAATTGACTGGCGGATTCCAGTTCGCGACGATCTGGCGTTACCAGTCAGGCAATGTGTCTTCGCCATTTGTATTCGGCGTCGACCTGAATGGCGATCTCAGCGCCACGAACGATCGGCCGTCTATCTCAAATCCGTTAGCTCCCGCCACGTCAGTTGGTTTCGCGAATTCACTCGCCGCTAATCAGGGATGCGACGCGACCGCGACCGGGTTCTTCGACATCAACTGCAATCCGGTGACGCTCAACGATGTCCGCTACCTGGTGGATCCGTCGATTCGGACCGGTATCGCGGGACGCAACACGTTGCGCGCTCCGGCTTACAACACGTTCGATATGAGCCTGCAACGTTCGTTCAAGATTCCGTTCACTCCGTGGGAAGAGGATCGTTTTGAAATACGTTTCGATTACTTCAACGTTTTCAATACGCCGATCTTCCGTTTCGAAGTGGGCGGATTCTCTGACGGCGACGTACTGAACCCGAATTTCAACCGTCCGGATCTCAATTCCGGCGTGTCGGTGGGCACCGCCGGCGCACGTTCGGGACGATTGCAGTTGCGCTACGTGTTCTAAGAGCGGTGTAACTTAATCCCGACTTCCCGTACGCGGGTGAAGAGGGCGGCTTCCGTTTGGGGCCGCCCCCTTTTTTTATTATGATTCGCCGCATTCTGCGTTGAAGATGTGGACCGCAATCGAGATTGAAGAAGTGGCGCCTGATTCGCCGGATGCGGTCGAGTTGATGGGCGAACTCGATGCGCATCTCATGGCCCATCCGTATCCGCCACAGAGCCGGCATGCGTTCAGCGTGGAGAAATTACTGCGCGAACAGGTCGTGTTCTTTGTGACGCGTTACGAGCGACAGCTTGCGGGTTGTGGCGGAATCAAGATGTTCGGCGAGGAGTATGGTGAAGTGAAGCGGATGTTTGTGCGACCGGAGTTTCGCGGAAAAGGGCTGGGGAAGGCGATGCTTCGGCGTTTGGCAGAGTACGCGCTTCAAAACGGCGCCGGAGTGTTGCGGCTCGAGACTGGGATTTATGAAGTTGAAGCGATTGGGTTGTACGAACGTTTCGGGTTTGCACGTCGAGCGCCGTTTGGTGAGTATGTCGAAGATCCGTTGAGTGTTTATTTCGAGAAAGGCATTGAGGAACCAACATGAAAAAGGCTGCGGCAGACATTGACGAGTACATCGCAGGATTTCCTACCAAGATCCAGAAGATCCTGCAAAAAGTTCGCAAGACGATCCAGAAGGCAGCGCCTGATGCTGCGGAAGCAATCAGTTATGCAATACCAACGTTTAAACTGAACGGCAATCTGGTTCATTTCGCCGGCTACCAGAACCATGTCGGGTTCTATCCGGCTCCCCAGGGAGTGGCGGAATTCGAAGTGGACATGGCGCGTTACGGCGCGGGCAAGGGAACGGCTAGATTCCCGTTAGACGAACCGATTCCTTACGAACTGATCGCTAGAATAACTACGTTCAGAGTCGGAAAAAATATGGAGAGGGCGGCAGCGAAGAGTACGAAACGCCGTGCAGCGAAGAAACCGAAGCGCACCACGAAGAAACAGGGCGCAAAGAAGCGAAACGCGCCCGCAAAGAAGAGGTGAATACCGTTGGCTGTTGAAGGATTAGAGATACGTCGTGCTGAACCGGATGACTGTTCGGCGATCTATGAGATGTTTCGTTCGCCGAAGGTGTACGAAGGCACGTTGCAACTGCCGTATCCATCGCGCGAACAGTGGCGGAAACGGATCACGGAGACTGAGAGTTGTTACAACCTCGTCGCCGTCAGCGGTGAGCATGTGATCGGGATGCTGAGCATCGACACGTTTCCCAACAGGCCGCGGCGGCGACATGTTGGCCGAATTGGAATCAGTGTGATGGAGGCATGGCAGGGGAAAGGTGTGGGAAAGGCATTGATGCAGGCTGGTATCGATCTCGCTGACAAGTGGCTCAACCTCACGCGCCTCGAGCTGGAAGTCTATTCCGACAACGACGCGGCGATCCGGTTGTACGAGCAGTTTGGATTCGAACGTGAAGGTGTGTTGCGGCAACACGCGTTTCGCGACGGCCGTTACGTCGATTCGATCATGATGGCCCGGCTCGTCCGGCAGTAGGTTAAACGACAGATGGACCTCATATTTGTCAGCGCTGTTGGATTCATCGTATTGCTTACGGTCCTTATCAGCGTAATGGTAATGTGACGTAGTATTGTTGACGGGCAAAATCAAGACGGCAGAAAACTTTGTTGGTGTTAGGTCTTGCTGCAGTGTTATTGATCGTTGGCTTCGTTGGAGCCAGCATATTGATGTCACCGTTTGCCAGTGCTTTCGATTAATGCGGGTATTAATTATCGGCGGAACAAGGTTCGTTGGGCGGCAGGCACGCGGCGGAAGTTATTGAATGAACTTTGAAACACGAGTTCAGAAAATTCTTGTCCTGGGAGTTCTTCTCGTGGCGCCCATCTCCGTCGCTGCGCAACAGATCGATCGCGACAAGATCGTCGCACAGTTGGGCAAGGAACGTTGCGTTCAACTAGACGAAAGAAAGTTGAAGTTTTGCAGGTTTGATTACGTCGCGGGTGGATGGAGAGTCGACGCCATCGCGATATACCCGCTCGCGGAAGCTAAGTATCCAGGACTTCTGCTGCTTCCCGGTTTTGAAGGCACCGCCAAGACACTTCTCGGTATGGCCGCATTTTTCGCGCAGCAGGGTTTTGCTTGTCTCGCGATAACACCGCCGGGCTTTGGCAACTCCGGTGGCAAACGCGATTTCATGGGACCAGCCACAATCGACGCCTTTGCCGTCGGCTTCCGAAACTTCGCGCGTGATCCTTCCGTCGACTCGAAGAAGATGGGAATCTTCGGTTATTCGCGCGGCGCCATGGCCGCGTCGTTGTTGACAGTGAAGTTAGGGAAGGAAGTTCACGCGGCGGTGTTCGGCGCCGGTGTTTACGATTTCAGGCGCGCTTATCACCAGACACGACTCGACGGAATCCGCGAGAACATGAAAGCGGAGACGGGAATGACCGAACTCGCGATCATCGATCGTTCATCGGTCATGCACATGGAGAAACTTAAATGCCCGGTGCTGATCATCCACGGCATGAACGATGGAAATGCGCCGACAAACCAGGCGTACGTTCTGCGCGATCGGCTAATCGAGCTTAAGAAAGAATTTGAATTCCTGATCCTGCCGGATCACGTGCACGGCCAAATAAAAGGCGATTTCCTTTCCCCCGTGCTCGACTTTCTGAGTCGTAAGCTAAAGGGCAAGCCGGCTTCCCAATTCAAGTGACTCTGATACAGGTGATTTGTCAGTAGTCCGTGGTCAGTAGTCAGTGGTTTGTTTTAACCCACGGACAACTGACAACGGACAACTGACAAATCATGTTAGACTGCACCCGAAAACTACGCATCCGGAATGACTACCGACAAAAAGACGTTCTATCAAGGGCCAAGCCGCATTCATCTCGCCGCTTTTCCACCGAAAGAACGATGGGACGATTGGACTGAACTCGATTCGCGAGCGTGGCCGAAACGCGTTGAACGACACTACTCGCTCGTTCCCACCACTTGCTTCAATTGTGAGTCGGCATGTGGTCTGCTGGCTTACGTCGACAAGGTCACAGGCGAGATTCAGAAGTTCGAAGGCAATCCCGAGCATCCGGGCTCGCGCGGGCGCAACTGCGCCAAGGGTCCAGCCACACTCAACCAGGTAACCGATCCCGATCGAATTCTTTATCCACTGAAACGCACCGGACAGCGCGGCGCTGGAAAATGGGAACGGACCACCTGGGACGAAGCCCTCGACACGATCGCGGCGCGCATTCGCAAAGCGATTGTCGAAAATCGTCGTCAAGAGATCATGTATCACGTCGGCCGGCCCGGCGAAGACGGTTTCACCGAACGCATTCTCGCTGCGTGGGGCATTGACGGTCACAACTCACACACAAACATTTGTTCGTCGGGAAGTCGTGAAGGTTATCAACTGTGGATGGGGCTGGATCGCCCGAGTCCGGATCACGCTAATGCGAAAGTCATCCTGCTAATAAGTGCGCATCTCGAGTCGGGTCACTACTTTAATCCGCATGCCCAACGTGTGATTGACGGCAAAGCAAACGGCGCGAAGTTGATTGTGTTCGACACGCGGCTTTCACACACGGCAACGCATGCTGATTACTGGGTGGCGCCGTATCCCGGATCGGAAGCGGCGATGCTGCTCGCGATTGCGAACTACCTGATCCAAAACGATCTTTACAACCGCGAGTTTGTGGAGCAGTGGTGGAACTGGAAGGAGTTTCTGGGTTCCGAAGGAAAAGACGCGGATTTTGCCAATTTTGAAAGTCGGCTGAAACAGATCTACAGCGAATACACGTTCGAATTCGCGGCTGCCGAGTCCGGTGTTGACGCGAAAGTCATTGAAGAGATCGCGAAGCTCGTCGCTACGGCGGGCACACAGTTTTCGAGTCACAACTGGCGCAGCGTAGCTTCAGGTGTGAGCGGAGGCTGGGCCGTCGCGCGTTGTCTGTTCATGTTGAATGCATTGCTCGGAGCGGTCGCAACGGAAGGTGGCGTTTATCCGAACGCGTGGAACAAGTTTGTGCCGCGTCCGATCTACACACCGCCGCACCCGCAGATGTGGAACGAAACGACGTGGCCGCGAGAGTACCCGCTTTCGATGAACGAGATGTCGTTTCTCCTGCCGCACTTCCTCAAAGACGGCCGCTCGAAACTCGACGTTTATTTCACCCGCGTTTACAACCCGGTCTGGACCAATCCCGACGGTTTTTCATGGATCGAGATGTTGACCGATCCCGATCTCGTCGGTTGTTACGTGGCGTTGACGCCGACGTGGAACGAAACCGCTTACTACGCTGACTATGTTTTGCCGATGGGTGTTGGTTCCGAGCGTCACGATCTTCACTCGTACGAAACACACGATTCGCAGTGGCTTGGTTTTCGACAGCCCGTGATGAAGGCGTTGCGACAACGCGAGGGTGTGCGTGTCGACGACACGCGTGATGTGAATCCGGGCGAGGTGTGGGAAGAAAACGAGTTCTGGCTGGAGCTGACCTGGCGCATCGATCCCGACGGAAGTTTGGGCATTCGGCAATACGCGGAGTCGAAAAAGAAGCCCGGCACGCGACTAGGCATCGACGAATACTACGAATGGATCTTCGAAAACTCCGTTCCCGGTCTTCCAGAGCGCGCTGCGGAAGAGAGTCTGACACCGCTCGCATTCATGCGTCGTTATGGCGCGTTCGAGGTCAAACAAAAGATCGGTCGGATTTACGATCAGACGGTTGGCGCCGAAGAGCTGGACGACGCGCAAGTTGATGATTTCGGACGCGTGTTTACTCGCGCCGCTAAACCTGCCGGGCCAAACATCGTTCCGTTGCCGTTGCCTGACGGTGATGCAGACGGACGTCGTCTCGTCGGCATAAACGTTGGCGGTGAAATCAAGCGTGGCTTTCCGACGCCGAGTGGACGCCTCGAATTCTTCTCGTCGACGATGAACAGTTGGGGCTGGCCCGAGTACGCGATCCCGGTTTACATCAAGAGTCACGTGCATCCGGACAGTCTCGAAGAAGACCAGACGATCCTGATCTCGACGTTTCGTCTTGCCGTGCAGATTCACACGCGCAGTGCGAACGCCAAGTGGCTCGACGAAATCGCGCACACGAATCCGCTGTGGATTCACCCGAGCCACGCTGCCAGGATCAAGGTTCGCACCGGCGATCTCGTGCGCGTCGAAACGGAGATCGGTTATTACGTTGTGCCTGCGTGGGTCACGGAAGGAATTCGACCGGGCATCGTCGCGTGCAGCCATCACATGGGCCGTTGGAAACTGACTGACGAAGGACAACGCCAGTTGATGGCGACGGTGAAACTGGATCGCAGCGGGACCACATGGCGTCTCGAGCGCGAAAAAGGCGTTGAGCCTTACGAGTCCGATGATCCCGACACGTTGCGGATCTGGTGGAAAGACGCGGGTGTTCATCAAAACATGACGTTCCCGGTCCATCCGGATCCCATCTCGGGTATGCACTGCTGGCACCAGGCGGTGCGGGTGCGCGCCGCGGAAGAGGCGGATCGGGCGGGCGATATTTTTGTCGATACTGAGAAGTCGCGCGACGTATATCGAAAGTGGCTGGCAATGACCCGGCCGGCCGACAAGCATTCGCCCGACGGCACGCGGCGGCCCTACTGGATGCTTCGCCCGTTGAAACCGAGCCGTGAATATTACAAACTGCCTAAGAGTAGTTGAGAGTTCTTAGTACCGAGAAGGAGAAGCCCGAATCATTGGTCATATATCATTTGAAATTTCTCATTTGTCATCTGTCCAGAAAAGCCCCTGTCTGTCGCATGGACCTCGGGCTTTAAAAAACTGACAAATGACAAATGTCAAATGACATATGACCGATGATTCCGGTCTGACAGATGTACTTCAAACAGTTTTACCTAGCTTGTCTTGCGCACGCTTCATATCTGATCGGCTCGGAAGGCGAGGGCGCCGTCATCGATCCGCAGCGGGACGTCGACGAGTATCTCGCGGAAGCGGACGCCCAGGGTCTCCAGATCAAGTATGTAATCGAAACGCACCTGCACGCGGATTTCGTTAGCGGTCATCAGGAACTGGCGGCTCGCACCGGCGCACAGATCGTGTTCGGTGAACAAGCGGGAGCGAAGTTCGACCATCGCGCCGTGCGCGACGGCGAAGAGATCCGTTTGGGCAAAGTGGTCCTGCGCTTCATGGAAACTCCGGGACACACGCCCGAAGGAATCTGCGTGTTGGTTATCGACACGGAAGTTTCCGATCAACCGCAAAAAGTTTTAACCGGCGACACGCTGTTCATCGGCGATGTGGGCCGTCCGGATCTTGCGGGTGGCAAGGGCTACACGTCTCAGATGATGGCCGAGATGATGTACGACTCGCTTCATGAGAAGTTGTTGAAGCTCCCGGACGAAGTGGAAGTCTATCCGGCACACGGCGCCGGATCGATGTGCGGGCGAAGCATGTCGAACGAAACGTCGTCGACGATCGGCGAGCAACGACGATTCAACTACGCGCTCAAGCCGATGAGCAAAGCAGAGTTTGTGAAGTTGATGACGGCCGATTTGCCGGAAGCTCCGGTTTACTTTCCCAAAGACGCGGAGATCAATCGTGCCGGCGCACGCGGTTTGTCTGAACTCTCCGCACCGGTCGCTTTATCGCCACACGAAGTGTTGAGTTTACAAACGAGCGGTCACGTGTTGCTCGACGTGCGTTCGGCGGCTGAGTTTGGCGCTGGACATCTTCCCGGGTCAGTGAACATCGGACTCGGCGGACAATTCGCGATCTGGTCCGGAAGTTTGATTCCTTTGAATGCTGCGATCGTGATCATCGCCAACACGAGGGACCAGGTTGACGAGTCGGTTGTTCGTTTGGCGCGTGTGGGCATCGAGAACGTGAAAGGTTATGTGAGCGGCGGTATTGAGAGTTGGCGCGAGGCCGGTCTCCCCATTGACGCCATAGAACAAGTCAGCGTGGACCAGTTGAAAGAACAGATCGCCAATCGCGAGTTGCAGATTGTCGACGTACGGCGACCGACCGAATACAGCAACGGTCATGTACCGCGTGCGATGAATGCGCCGCTGTCGTCCCTCGACAGGACCATCGATCAACTCCCCCTCCAGAAAGACAAGCCGACGGCCGTAATTTGCGCGGGCGGTTACCGCTCGAGCGCGGCCGCGAGTTTGTTGCAACAGCAGGGCTTCACGAATTTGATCAACGTCGCGGGCGGCACCGGGGCGTGGATCAATGCCGGGTACCCGGTGGAAACTCCTTCCGGCAAGTGAATATCGATCCGACGACTTACAAAATATTAATCGCCATTGCTCTCATCGTTTTTACGACGTTTCATGGCTTTGCAGCGGCATGGCTCGCGATCTGGATGCTGTTCCATCCTTATCAGCCGAAGAAACTGTTCGGCATTACGATCTGGCCACAGGGAATGATTCCGCGTCATCGCGAAAAGCTCGCCCAATCGATCGGCAACGCTGTCGGCAATGAACTCGTTTCCCAACAAACTGTTTTCGACGCAATGTTTGAAACCAGTTTCTTTCAACGCAAAGTGTCAGACTTCGTCGGAGGTTACACGAACGATCTTCTTTCGAGAGTTTATCCGTCGTTCATCGATGCGTTACCGGCGCACGTGCGCGCGCCGATCCTCGACACGATCTCCGCGCTTCAGTTCCGGCTGGCCGAGTACATCGCCGACATGTTGCGCAGCGAAGAGACCGCGGAGTTGATCGAACGCTTCATCGACAAGCAGATCGACGAACTGTTGGACCGAAATTTTGGCGACCTGGTGAACAATCAATCGGTCGATAAAGCACTCGATTTTGTTCAGGAACGATTCCAGGGTTACATCGCCGACGGAGGATTTGAACAGCGAGTAAATGAGTTTGTTTCGGCGCGGCTTGACGATCTGGCTGGTAGCCACGCCACATTCGCGGAAACAGTAACACCTGAAACGATCGCTTTCATCAAAGGTCGCATCGATCAGGAGGTGCCGCCAATCGTGCATCACCTCGCCGATATCGCCACCAGCCCCACGACACGAAAGCAGATTGGCGCGCTGATCAAGTTGGAAGTGGACCAGTACTACGAACAGCTCTCGCTTTTCAAGAAGATCTTCATCTCACGTGAGCGCATTCATCGTGAAGTTGACGATCTGGTCAACAAGACGCTGCCGAAGAAAATTGAGGAGTACTTGCGTGGCGAGGCGTTCGAACAGGAAGCGGAAGCTTTTCTGAACGCTACGATCGATAAGGTCATGAACCGTCCGCTGAGCCAGCTTATCGGACAATTCGAATCAGGTAAGTTTGACGAACTAAAGGCGCAGGTAACCGAGCGACTGGTTGAACTATTACGCAGCGAGAGTCTTTCGGGGTCAGTTTCGGCGCATTTCTCGAATGCGATCGATCGACTGCGCCCGCAAACACTCGGGTCGGTTTTGCAGCAGGTCGATCCGAAATCGGCGGACCACGTCAAACAGCTCCTCACGCGAAGTCTGTTGGGTTTGCTCTCGCGCGAGGAGACGGCGCGGACGATCAACGCGATTCTCAGTTCGCAGATCGAGCGATTGTTGATCGCGCCGATCGGGCGTTTGGGCGACCATGTTTCCGAGAACGCGATGGAGCGTGCCAGCTCGGCGTTAGTGGAAAAAATCACGCTTGCCGCGCGTGAACGTTTGCCGGTGGCGATCGCGGAGTTTGACGTCGGCGGACTGGTGCGGAAAAAAGTTTCTGATTACCCGATCGAAAAACTGGAAGCGCTCGTACTATCAGTAGCCCAGCAGCACCTCAAGACAATTGAGCTTTTCGGTGCGATTATTGGCTTCATTCTCGGTGTTGGGCAAGCGATCTATTACTTGTGGGTCACACCTTAGGCTGAGGTAAGCGAGATGTTTTGCTCAAATTGCGGTACGCCACACACGCAGGGATTGAGTTACTGTAATCGCTGCGGAGCTGATTTGAGAGAGCGAAAAGAGTCGGGTAACACCGCTGCGATCACCGCCATGCTGACGGCGATTACCACGCTGGGGCTTGTTGGTCTGGGCATCATGCTGATGGGGGCAATCGTACTCCGCAGAAAAGCAAACCTCGATCAGGAGCTGATCGGTCTGTTCATGTTGTTTACGTTTCTGATCGTGTCTGTTACGGAGTTCATGCTGGTCAGAAACCTCTCGAAGCTCACTTCGTGGCATGAGAGTAAGAAATACCTTCCACCGCAGACTCCGACTAATGAACTGCGATTGCCTGCGGCGAGCACTCTTGGTGAACCAGTACCGAGTGTGACGGAAAACACGACGCGCACACTCGACTATGTGCGGCGAGAGCAGTGATTCAAATTGCGGAATTGCGGAATTTCGAAATTGCGAAATCTTAATGCGCGCCCCATGTTCAAAATTCCGCAATCTCGCAATTTCGCAATCTCGCAATTCCTTCATTTTTCCTGTTGACATAACACTCACGACTGAATAACTATTTGGTCAATTTGAAAGGAGCTTATTTCCCCAATGACCTACGTAGTTGTTGAATTATGCGTCGATTGCAAGTACACCGACTGCGCAGCTGTTTGTCCTGTTGAAGCGTTTCATGAATTAACTGATCGTCTTTACATCAACGCCGACACCTGTATCGATTGCGACGCGTGCGTGCCTGAATGTCCCGTCGAAGCAATCTTCGCCGACACCAACGTGCCCGAGAACTATGCCCATTGGACCCAGATCAACATAGACGAAGCTCCTAAATATCCAATCATTAGCCAGAAGATTCCCGCCCTTCACGGCCCAAGCTGCACTGGACCAGAAGAATAGTTCCGTGTCATCCGTGTTCTAAAAGTCGAGGGTCGCGGCGGACCTGAGTTATGAAACGTTTTGTATTCCCCCTTGCCGCAGCCCTCTGCTTTGTAGTCCTGGTTTCTCACCAGTCCACCGTGTCTGCGAAAGACACGTGGATCAGTGTGAAGACCAAGAACCTCCACCTCATCGGCAACGCGAACGAAAAAGAGATCCGGAAAGTAGGGTTGAAACTCGAGCAGTTTCGCGAAGTTTTCACGAGGCTCCTGCCGAACATGAAATACAACACGCCGGTGCCGACAACCGTCGTGGTGTTCAAGAGCAAAAGCTCTTACGAACCTTTTGGACCACCGGCGACGGGCGGGTTCTTCCAGTCTGGTTCGGACGTCAACTACATCGGGCTTACGACGGAGCAATATGGCCCTGCCGGCGACCGTGTATTAAACATCATCTTTCACGAGTACACGCACCTGCTCGTAAACAACACTTTCAAGAATGCTCCGGTCTGGTTCAATGAAGGCCTGGCGGAGTACTACAGCAGCTTCAACATTAGTGACGATCAAAAGTTCGAAGTCGGAAGGGCACACCGCGTCCACGTGATGTTGCTGCGGCTTGCCAGGATGCTGCCGCTGCGCACGTTGTTTGAAGTCACTCACCACTCTCCGCAGTACAACGAGAAAGCAAGGAAAAGCATTTTCTACGCGCAGTCGTGGGCTTTGATGCACTACCTGATCATCGGCAAGGAAGGCAAGCTCAAAAAGCTGACGAAGTTCCTTGAGATGATCGCTGCCGACGTGCCGGTGGAAACGGCGTTTCCGGAAGCGTTTGAAACGACATTCGACGCGATGGAAAAAGAGCTACACGCTTACGTCAAGCAGGACCGCTACAACTATGAGAAAGGTCAGCTCGCGGAGAAGCTCGAGCTCGACATGACAGCCGAAGCGAAGCCGTTGACCGAAGCGGAAGCGCAGGCATATCTCGGCGATTTACTGTTGCATACCAATCATCCGAATGCCGCAATGTATCTCGAAAACGCATTGAAGCTGGATCCTAACCTCGCGATGGCCCATGCTTCGTTAGGCATGCTTCGTTTTCGTGAGGGCAGGACGGATGAAGCTCGCGCGAGTTTGGAACGCGCCCTTGCGGCCAACTCGCAAAACTTTCTGACGCATTACTACTACGCGTATACGTTGAGCCAACGGCGTCCTGAAGAGAAGGCGACGAAATATACGCCGGAACAGACGGCGAAGATCCGAGAACATCTGAAACGCGCTATTGAGATGCGGCCGGACTTTCCTGACTCCAACAACCTGATGGCGTATGTGAGTCTCGTTACCGGCACTGAAGTCGACGAATCGATTGCCGCGATGAAGCGGATCCTGCATGCTTCGCCGGGTCGTATCGACTCTACTTTCATGCTTGGGCAGCTTTACATGCGCAAGAATGATTACAAGACGGCGCGTCCATTGTTGGAGCAGGTAGCGAAGTCGAACAAACGCGAGGCTCCAATGGCGGAGCAGATTTTGGCCCAGCTCACGAAATATGAAAAAGAGCTCGCCGAGTATGAAGAATTCCTGAAGAAACGGCCTCAATCATCCAACATGGTAGGCGCTGAAACTGTCATCGTTCAATCTTCCGATCCCTGGTCGTCATTGCGCGAGGCATTGCGAAAGCCCGGTAGCGGCGAAACGCAGATCATGGCGAAGCTCGTAAAGATCGAGTGCGAAGTCAGAAACGTCATCATCTTCGTTGTCCAAACTCCGACCGGGCTGCTGCGGCTGCGAACGAATAGTTTCACGGGCATCGAGATCGTTACTTACACAACGGAGGTCACAGGCGACATTTCCTGTGGTCCTCGTAAGCCCCCAAACGCGGTCGTTATTTGTTACCTTCCGAACACGGACAAGCGTTTGAAGTCTGATGGTATTTTGAAGTCGGTCGTGTTTGTTCCGAGCGACTTCAGGCTTACGTCGGGGGCGCGATGATGCGGGGACGCGGGGATGCGGGGATGCGGGGATGCGGGGACGCGGGGATGCGGAGACGCTGCGGGGATGCGGGGATGCGGGGATGCGGGGATGCGGGGATGCGGGGATGCGGGGACGCGGGGACGCGGGGATGCGGGGACGCGGGGACGCGGGGATGCGGGGATGCGAGGACGCGGGGATGGATGCGGAGATGCGGAGACGCGGTGATCGGGGAAGACGCTAAACAATTCCCCGCGTCCCCGTGTCGCCCCGTCTCCGCGTCTCCCCTTCTCCGCGTCGCCCCCGTCCCGCTTCCCCTCTACTTCTGTTGTCCGTCAGTCGTGGTGCTGCGGCGCGTGCCGTTCAACTGTTTCATCAGTTCTTCAACTGCTGCTTCCAGTTGCCGATCGCGTCCGGCCGAGTATGTCTTCCGGGCGGTTGTCGACGAGCATGTCAGGCTGCACGCCGTAGTTTTCCATGTTCGTGCGTTTAGCGTCGGCCAGGAACACACCGACTCCCGGCGTGCGTACGGTCGAGCCGTCGATCAGACTGTAACTGCCAGTGCCGATCACCGCGCCCATCGTTGGCGTTCCCACCACCTTGCCGAGACCTAACGCTCGGAACCCTGCCGGAAACATCTCCGCGTTTGAAGCCGAGCGCCAGTTCTGCAGCACGATCTTTGGTCCAAAGAAACCGGCAAATGGCCGGCCGGACGCCTCAGTGCCACGCGGTTGCCACACCTGATACTGACGTTGGACCAGGATTGCGAGCAACTCCTGTTCGATGTTGCCGCCACCGTTCCAACGCTGATCGATGACCATCGCTTCCTTGTTGCGAAACTCGCGAATCTCCTTTTCAAACTTGCGGAGAGACGGTTGGTTCATCGCCTGTATGTGGATGTAGCCAATGCGTCCGCCTGATAGCTCCTCGACTTTCTGGCGTCGTTCCTTCACCCAGCGCTCGTAACGCAACTGGCTGTACGCGCCGCCGGAGATCGCTTCGATGCGCGTGGTCCACGCGCCGTCTTCGGCAGGCTTTACTGTTGAAGGTCACGACGACTTTGCGATTCAGACGATCGTTCAGGATGTCCCAGTACTCATCTCCCGCTTTGACCGGCTTACCGTTGATCGCGAGCAGGTAGTCACCGACTTTCACGCGCACCCAGTCTTTATCGGCTGGTCCATCTTCGTAAATGTGCGTAACTCGATAGCGACCCGCTGCCGTGTCAGGTTCGAGTTCGACGCCGAGATGCGCAGTCGCAACTCCGCCGCCGCCTGGACCACGCGGTGGTGGCGCCGCGCCAGTATGCGAAGCATTCAACTCACCGATCATCTCGTTGAGTATGTTGAGCAACTCCTGGCGGTCGCCAACGTAGTCGACGAGTGGCCGGTATTTCGCGCGCATCGCGTCCCAATCCATACCGTGCATCTTTGGATCGTAGAAGCGATACTTCATCGTTCGCCATCCATCGTCGAACATCTCCGCCCATTCCGCGGGTCGATTGACTTGAACGCGAACGTTGAAACTAATCCGCCGTCGACCGGCTTCACGTGGTGGACCAGCCGCTGCTGCCGCCGCTGCTCCCGCACCTGCGCCCGGTGCCAACGCAACTGAAAAGACATTGTCGCGCTCGCGGAAGAACACAGTGCGTCCGTCGCGCGAAATGTTGAGACCGCTAATGCCGCCGCCGAAACCACCACCGCCACCTGGACCACCGCCTTCGCCACCTTCAGGCGCTTGGCCCGACGTGATTCGTGCGAGGCGACGTCCGTCTTCCTGGATCGAATAGATCACGGGAACACTGGCTGTCGCGGAAGGCTCGGTTGTTACGAAAACGATCGTGCGGCTGTCGGGCGTGATCGCGTAATTGAGCACCGGGAACGGCATGCGCGTAACCTGGCGCGTACGTCGTTTCATTCCCGCCCAATCCATTTTGGTCTCGCGCGGAGGACGATTCGTTGGCGGACGGCGCGCCGCTGGAGGAGCACCCTCCGCGCCTTCCGCTGCCGGCGCTTCGCGTTGAGGTGGTTCTGATTCAGCACGTTCCTCCGCGTCGTCCGGATCGCGTTCCTGGCGCTCGAGCAGCACTGAATACACCTGAACTGAATTTGGTGTAGCTCCGCCGGTCGCTTCGATGCGTTGGAAATAGAGCTTGCGACCGTCGGCGGAAAACTGCGGATTGCCCTCGTTGCTCGAATCGAAACTGATCTTGTGTGGCGTCTTATCATCGCCCGCTGCCGCAATGATGAAGATGTCAGACGTCCGCGACGCATCGGGTTTCGAGTATGCGAGCCACTTGCCGTCGGGTGACCAAACCGGAACGCTGAAACCACCGAAGCGCGAGGTGTCGAGTTCGACGATCTGTTTCGAAGCGACGATGAGTTTGCGCAGTTTGTCGTCGGACGAGTTGAAGGCGATCTCTTTCGAATCAGGAGACCAGTTGTAGCCTTGTTTCAACGCGTCGATATCGGTGAGCTTTTGCGCCGGCGCCGAACCATCGATTGGCACGACCCAGATCTCTTCGCGTCCACTTTGGTCAGAGACGTAAGCAAGCGATTTGCCGTCCGGCGAGTACTGGACCAGACGATCGCGAGCCGAGCCGTCGGTGAGTTGTTTAAGATCGCCTTCTTCAACCGGCGCAGTAAAAACCTCGCCGTGAATTGAAAACGCGATGCGGCGTGAAGATGGCGCGAGATCGTAATCGTCAACCTGCGAGTTGAACGACATCGTTTCACTCAGGTTCTCCTGCGTTTCGGCGTCGATGTTCAAAGTGATCGGCGTTGCACGTTTGGTGTTGACGTCGAGTTTCCAGATGCCAAAGTCGTGCTCGAAAACGATCACGCGGCCATCGGAACTGATCGCCGGCCAGCGCACGTCGCCTGACTTGAACGTGGTTACGCGATCGGCTTTGCCGCCGCTATCCGAAACGCGCCAGATGTTTGTCAAACCGTTACCGTCGCGATCGCTGACGAAGTAGATGAAACCGTCGCGACCCCACATGGGCCATGAATCGAGTCCATCGAAATCCGTAACTTGCGTGAACTTCTTTGCGGCGACGTCCATGATCATGATGTCGCTTTGGTAGGAGCCGCGATAAAACTTGCGCCAGTAAGTCTGCGACTTCTGGTTATAAGCGAGTCGCTTTCCATCCGGCGAATAGGAAGCCTGCACGCCCATGTCGGTCCCTGCTTTCACCGGCATGCCGCCTTCGGTGCTCACGAGATAGAGCTGCGGCATGAAGTCTTCACCGCGATTACTGCTGAAGATGATCGAGCGTGAATCTGTGGACCATCCGAGGACGGTGTCGTCGGCGGAATGATTGGTCAGTTGTTTCGCGGTCCCACCGCCGGCGGGTACGAGAAAAACGTCGAGGTTCCCGGCGCGATCGCTCGAGAACGCGATCCACTTTCCATCCGGCGAAAAACGGCCGTAAACGTCGCGAGCTCGATTGACGGTCAGACGCTGGATGTTCTGTCCGTTTTCGTCGGCCGTCCAGATGTCGCCCAGATAACTGAAGACGACGCGGCCGTTGTGATAATGCGGATAGCGCACGAGCCGCGCTTCGCGGCCAAACGCCGAGATTGCAGCGAAGAGAATTATCGCTGTTGCGAATAGAGATGTTGTCTTTTTCATGGCTCCTGACCTGCGCGATAGGGTTGGAAATTACGGTTTGCGGAGGCTGGATTATATATCCGAGAGGGCGTATTTGCGAAGCGGAATTGCGAAATTGCGGTAATGCGTGATTGCGGAATTTTCAAGCTTCGACCGCAGTTTCGCAATCGCGCAATCTCGCAATTTCGCAATTCTTTATGGCATCATTGCGCCGTGCCGATTACCTGCCGAAAAATGCACGCGGCCGACGTGCCCGAAGCGTTTCACATGCTCACCGATTTCCTGAGCGCGGACGAGCATTACCTCGCGAGCAGCCAGGCGTATGGCGATTCCGGGTTAAAAGGTCTGAACGATGCGCTGGATCTCTTCCTCGAGCGCCCGGAACTGGGTTTCGTTTGGATGGCCTACGACGAGAACGGCGGAGCAGGGATTTGCGTTGTCTGTTATGCGATTTCGACGTCGATGGGAACAGTTGTCGCGAAACTCGACGACGTTTCGGTGAAGGTTGACCGTCGTAGTCACGGCGTCGGGTCCGAGATGCTCGAACAGTTGAAGGAGCAGTTACGAAAAGAGTCGATCACACGGATCGACGTTGCCGTCCATCTCGAAAACCCGCAAGCGCGCCGATTCTATGAAAAACTCGGCTTCGTCGCTCTCAACGAAGAGCGTCTTTCCTGTTTGATCTGATCATTGGTCATATATCATTTGACATTTATCATTTGTCATTGTTCCGGCCACCTCGAGCGCAAGTATGAGAACGCCAACGAAAATGACAAATGATAAATGTCAAATGATATATGACCAATGATTCTCGATCCCCCTGGGAGACGATTACTTCCCTAGTATTGCAATCTCTTCGAAGTACTTCGCGAACGCCACCATCCCACCGGAAGCTTGTTGCCAATCAAAGTTCTCGTTCGGTGCGTGATATCCATGCTCGGGTAGCGATAATCCGAGGAACAACACCGGGCACTTCAAAACTTTCTCGATACTGGTCATCGCACCGATCGTTCCACCATCGCGCACGAAAACGGAGTCCTTGCGAAAAGCAAACTTCACGGCTCGTTTTAAGGCCTCCGGCAATGGTCCTTCGACTATTGTGCGAAACGCCGGCGCAGCGTGATTGAACTGAATTTGCACGTCCGGGTTCTTCTCTTTTACCGCAGCGGCAATCAGTTTTTGAAGCCTCTTCGGATCCTGCACCGGCACTAACCGGCATGAACACTTCACTTCCGCACGCGGCGGAACGATCGATTTCAAACCGGGCCCCTGATAACCACCGACTACGCCGTGAATCTCGAGCGTTGGCATACCCCAGATTCGTTTCATCACTTCGAGCGGATCCTCCGTCCGCATTTTCTTCAGGTGGTGAGCTTTCTTGTAAGCCTTCGTCGTGAAACCGCTGTTTGCCCAGTCCTGCAGCTCTTTCTTTGTTGGCGGAATAACGTCGTCATAAAAACCTTTGATTTTGATCTTGCCGGTACGCGGATCGTAGATGTCGCAGATGAGCTGCATCAGCTCGGCGATCGGATTTCGCGAGGCTCCGCCCGTTTCGCCGGAGTGTGTATCGACCGTTCCCGTTTCCAGACTCAGAATGAAACCCATCAGTCCGCGAAGTCCGGCGGAGTTCGCCGGCCGGTTACGTGAAACCCACACCGTATCGGAAACGACGACCGATTCAGTCTTTAGCGAAGGTGCAGCTTTGGTGATGATCTTTTCGAAGTTTGGCGATCCGATTTCCTCTTCAAACTCCCAGAGGAAACGAATGTTCACTGGGACGTCCGCTTCGATTGCTGCGCGTGCGCCAAAGAGGGCGCTGAGCGCGGGTCCTTTGTCGTCGGTCGTGCCGCGTCCGTAGTAAGTGTCGCCTTTTTGAGTGAACACGAATGGTTCGGTGTCCCACGGTTCGGTTTCTTTCGACGCGGGTTGAACGTCGATGTGGTTGTAAACCGTGACGGTCGGATAATTTGGATTGTTTCCAAACACGCCGTGAATAACCGGATTGCCCTTATCGGCATGGTAAACCTCGGCTTTTCCGCCGAATGATTCAAGGGTTTCGACGGTCAGCTCGACGCCTTTTCTGATGTCGTCCAGATGGTTTGGATCGACCGAAACCGTGGGTATTTCTACAAAACGACGGAGCAGAGCCTCATACTCTGAGCGATGTTCGTTGGCGAAAGAGACGAGACTATCCCGTTTCAATGATGTGGGCATTAAAGATTCCTCCGTCGAATTGTCGGTGTGAAAACCAGGCGGCCATAATAGCCACAAAAATGCTCAAAAGACAGATCGCAAAAGTCGCAAAGAAACGAAAGTTGGCTCCGGCGCATCTACTCCCCAGCCGTGATCTTGCACAAAACTCGGGGAATGGCCGCTGCGTACATTCAAAAGCAGCGGCGCTTCGTGTTATTCTGGCGTCCCCGTTTCCGCACCGAACGGATCGGCCCTGTACTTGCAATAGTTGGTTTTAGGAGGGTTGCGTGAGAAAAAGCTCTTTTGCCCCGGCAGGTTTATTCGTTGTTTTCGCCCTGGTACTCCCCGCCATAATTTTTGCCCAACAGAACCGTTCGGCACGCCGGGCGACGGATCCTAATCGCTCCGCGAGTACGAACACTCCGGGGACCAGGCCCGCACCGGGTGCTCCGGCAATTAAAAGCGACCTTTCTGAAGCCCTGGCCGTCATTCAAACGAACCATATCGACGGCCGGAATCTCGATTACAACGGGATTTTCAAATCTTCAATCAGCGGAATGTTGAGCGTTCTGGATCCGCACTCGACCTATTTTGATCCAGCGGAGTATGCGGCGTTTCGCACCGAACAACGTTCTGAATATTTTGGAATCGGCGCGACCATCGAAGATCTTCGCGAAGGTTCCGACGTCAACACTTTCATTCGAGCAACGTTCCCCGATGCCCCAGCCGCACGCGCCGGTCTGCGATATGGCGATCGCATTCTCGCAGTCGATGGCAATTCGATGAAGGGTAAAACCTATCCCGAAGTGCGAAAGTTTTTGTTGGGACCGCGCGGGTCGACGGTGAAAGTAACCGTCGAGCATGCGGGCAACAAACAAACTGAGACCGTAAGTATCGTTCGCGATGCGGTTTCGTTACCGTCGATCGCACAGGCATACATGTTGAGGCAGGGTGTCGGTTACGTTGGCATGACCGGCGGCTTCAACCTTACTACTGATGACGAGTTTGGCGACGCGCTCCGACAACTCCACAGCCGCGGCATGAAGATGCTCGTTTTGGATCTGCGTGGCAATCGCGGTGGTTTGTTGATTCAGGCGGTGCGCGTGGCGAACCGGTTTCTGCAACGCGGACAGATGATCGTGACGCAGAAGGGCAGAATTAAAGACGCCACGCAGCCTTACGCCGCTGTGAATGACAACCCTGACAGTGTGCCGCTAGTTGTGCTGGTCAACGGTGATTCCGCGTCAGCAGCTGAGATCGTTGCGGGCGCGCTTCAGGATCACGATCGCGCGCTGATCGTCGGCGAGACGACGTTTGGTAAAGGACTGGTTCAGTTCCCGTTCCAGTTGGATTACGACTCCGCGTTGTTGCTGACGATCGCGAAGTACTACACGCCGTCGGGCCGGCTCATTCAGCGTGATTATTCCAACGGTGGAAACTACGACTACTACTTCCCAGGTGGTCTTGCATCCGACAAGAACAACCAGGCGAAGCCGCAGCAGAATGGACCGCAGAGCCAAACCGACACGGGTCGAGCGGTTTTCGGCGGCGGCGGAATCGCGCCGGATGAAATTGTTAAGCCGGGCACGATCAGTGCCGCCGAGCGGCATCTGCGAGACATCCTGTTCGCGTTTTCACTCGAGTTGGTGAGTGGACGCGTCAAGGGGTTTGAGTCATACACGATTCAACGCGCGATTGAGTTTGATCACGACCTGGTGAACGAGGACTATCCGATCACCGACGCGCTCTTCAGTGAAATTAAGAAGTTTGCGGCGGCCAAGACGATTTTCAAAGTAACGCCGGAGCAGTTGGACAAGTCGCGCAGCTTTGCTGAAAGACAGTTGCGTTACAACGTTCTCTCGGCGGCTTATGGATTTCGGACGGCGACGCAGGTCTTCAACGATGCGGATCCGCAGATTGGCAAGGCCGTGGATGCGATGCCTCGCGCCCGTGATTTGGCCCAGGCGGCAAGCAGAGCGCGCGCTCGCGGTTAAGATTTAGACTCGTCCGATCCGTGGTTACAATTCAAACGCTCACGACGATAGTGGTGAGTGACCGGCCGGCGACGCCCGATGCCAATCGCATTTCTCGAAATGATTAATGTGGGCGGGAGTTGCCGGCGTTTGAATTCATTGGCCGGCGACTCCACGCGATTCAGAATTTCGTTTATAAAACCTTCCTCGAATCCCGTCGCTACAATTTCACTCGGCGTTGCCTTCTGTTCAAAATAGAGTTTGAGTATTTGATCGAGTTTGTCGTAAGGCGGCAACGACTGATCGTCAAACTGTCCGGGCGCTAGTTCAGCCGACGGGCGTTTGTTGATGATTGATTGCGGAATGATCTCGCGAGTTCGGTTTAAGTGGTTTGCCAGCGCGTAGACTTCCGTTTTTAGCACGTCGCCGATGACCGCCAGCCCGCCGTTCGTGTCCCCGTAAAGAGTGCAGTAGCCGAGTGCAAGCTCCGACTTGTTTCCGGTGGAGAGCAGTAGACGATTTTCCGCGTTGGAAATCGACATCAGAATGTTGCCGCGCAGACGCGATTGAAGATTTTCCGAGGCGATTGCGTTAGGCGTGCGACTTGCGACCGCGGGTTCCGGGAGGTTGAGTTGTTCGCGCAGCGTTTCGTATGCGTTCGATATCGGATGTTCGATGACGGGCATGCCGAGACGGCGTCCGAGTTCGACTGAATCGTCAACACTAGAACGTGACGAAAACGGCGACGGCATCATTACGCTCAAAACGTTTTCTGCGCCGACAGCTTCGCAGGCGAGCACTGCTACGACCGCGGAGTCGATACCGCCGGATAGTCCGAGCACGACGCGCGTGAATTTGTTTTTGCACGCGTAGTCGCGGATGCCGAGGACCAGTGCGTCGTGAATCGTTTCGATATCGTCGCCGGGCAGGCAGTACTTGTCAGCGATGTCGCAGTCGAGATCTACCGTGCCAACGAACTCTTCGAATGGCGGCGCTTGCATGATGATCTTGCCGCGAGCGTCGGCGACGATGCTGGCGCCGTCGAAGATGATGCCGTCGTTTCCGCCGACGAGGTTGACGAAGATAATCGGAACCTTGGCGCTTCGGGCGCGATGCGAAACCATCTCGCAACGCTGGCCCATCTTGCCTTTGTTGAAAGGGGAGGCGTTGATCGAGACGAGCACGTCCGCGCCGAGTTCAATAAGTTCGTCGGCAGGATCGTGCGCGTAGAGTCGTTCTTTCCAGAACGTCTTGTCGTTCCAGAAGTCCTCGCATACTGCGACGCCGAGTTCTCTGCCGGGTTGATCTTGAAGTGTGAATAAATGTCGTTGAGGGGACGGCTGGAAATATCGGGGATCGTCAAAGACGTCGTACTCGGGTAGGAGTGTTTTATCTGCGAATCCGAGTAGTTCTTTATTGCGTATGACGGCGGCTGAGTTGTAAAGCCGGCGTCCTGTAGTTAACCCCGACGGGCGCACAGTGCCGACGATCGCCGTTATGCCTTCGGTAGCATCGATGATGCGTTGCAACGGCTCGAGTGCGCACTGCTGAACGTCGCGATCGAGAAACCAATCGAACGACATGTATCCCTGTATGCACACCTCGGGAAGTACGACGAGATCCGAGTTGTCTTTCTTTCCCTGTTCGATCGCGTTGATAATGCGAGCAGTGTTGCCATCGAAATCGCCGTTAGTGGTATTGATTTGACCGATCGTTACACGCATCACGCCAGATCGTGCCTGATCCTCGTCACCGACGCAATTCCGCTTGGTTTGGACGGAAAAACGCGCATGCGTTATATTCTTGGAGCCACCATGCGGAGGGGTCGCATAATGGTAGTGCAGCGGTCTTGAAAACCGCCGGCCGAAAGGCTATGCAGGTTCGAGTCCTGTCCCCTCCGCCATTTCTTTTGAACAACTTACCGCTCTTCATTCGATCAAGCTCCATCTGTTCCAGTAGCGACTTGGCGCGAACTTGGCGCGCTTTTGGCACTTGCTGGTCTTGGACGAAACGGCAAAGGTTGATTGTTCAGCGAATCAACCGCGATGCGTAAGTTCTGCGGCATCGCGTGAGTGTACCGAGACGTCATCTGCAAGGTCGTTTGACCCAACAAGTGTCATGATATCTATCTCGTGCACTCCCTTCGCTCGCAAACGAGTCGCAAACGTGTGACGCAGATCGTCAAATCGAAGACCGTGAGATCTTCGCGGCATTGCATGCTCCTCTCCACGCGTGTCTGAAGGTTGTTAGCTTCAAACCCGTGCGGGCATAACTGAAAACATGCTCATCCGACGAGGCATCCTGCCTTGCCTGGTCACCTGATTTGTATTCTTGATTTTATTTTAGCCGAACAACTCCTACCGAACGTTCTGGCATGGCGCGCAGCTTGCTGGGCTACAACCGATTTCGGTTGGGGTTCTTCTTCTCGATCAATGTAGGTTCGTGTAGTAGCGATCGTTCGTCGCCACCCGCCAAGAAAAATCTAAAAACCGGCGGCGTTCGATAACGTTCATTCTGTACCGGTGCAGGCGGCGTGACGCCGCAGGTGGCGCGTCGCCTGTCTGACCAAGGACAGAGTGCAATGTATCGGATGCCCCGTCCGATGTCGTGTTCTATGTTTTTGATCCCTTTTGACCGGCTATACCACTCAGTAGTATACTCCCAATTCATGGAGAGAGCAGACGATATTGTCTGGTTTGAATTCGTTGAATCCAATGTCTTTTCCAAGCAAATCGGGTCATTGCCGGCCGCGGTCTTGATTAACATTCAATCCGATCTTGTCCAAAATCCCCAGCGTGGCGATATTGTGAAGGGCACTCATGGTGTTCGGAAGGCACGAGTGGCTGACCCCGGCTCGTCGCGAGGTAAGAGCAGTAGCTACCGTTATTTGTATCTCTATCTGGAACACGCCGGCAGAATTCATTTGCTGTATCTATTCAGCAAAGGTGATCAAGCCGACTTATCACCGGATCAAACGCGCATTATCGGCGCGCTGAGCCAGCAGATTAGAAGGGAACGTGAGTCATGAAGACAGGAAAGACTCGGAAGGTGCAGACAAATAAGACGAACTATATGGGTGATGAGGCATTTACCGAACTGAAGGAGGCCATGGAAGATGCACTTGCCTTTGAGCGTGGCAAGCATCGCGATTTAAAGGTAACGCGAATTCAAGCACCACGTCCGCCAAAGGCAATGTCACCTAGAGACATCGCGCGAATACGCGAAAAGCTCAACTGCTCGCAGGCGGTATTTGCAATGATGCTGAACATCAGCCCCAAGACCGTACAAGCTTGGGAACAAGGCTCACGAGAGCCAGGTGACGCCGCGCTCAAGCTGCTAACAATCGCTAAGAATCATCCCGAGGTGCTACTCGAGACTTGAGTGTCGCCTGAAGAACCCCGTACGCTGGTTTACTAAGGACGGGTCGGTCGACCGGTAAACTTCAATAACTATTTGTCAATATCGCACGTGACCGTTCGACGTACAGATAGAGAAGAGTAGTTAGTCGGTCAAGAGCGTTACCACGGACCTTTCTAATGGGGGCCACATTGTACGTAAAATTTAGAGAATGAATAGGTTAGAGAGTATGAGACAAAATCAGGATTTTTTACATTAATCGTAAGAGCTTTGGCCGGTTGTAGAACGGCAAAAAATTACGTAGATACTTCACTTTTGCTGAAGGCAGGTCGATGACGCGTAAAGTACAAAAATTGGAAGTCGCAGCCATTCTGGCCTTCGCCCAATCTTTCTCGGCTCACAAGTTCCGGGCAGCCGCAAGTACGATCCACCGTGCCGAGGATCCCGGAAGGGAAGGAGCGCGCAAGACGTCAGCTCGCGTTGGCCGAGATGCGGCGTCAACAAAAGAGAGCCCGGCGGGCGGCTCAGTTCAAGAAGGCGGAGTAAAGCCGGTTCGCTTCGCTACCTCCTTAGTTTCTCTTCAATCATTTTCGGGTCGTTAAGCCGTATTCCGAGCTGGGCACAAACGCTCTGCCTCAGTTCCCGTTTCTCAGTGAAGAGGTAGAAGCGGTCACGTACAAAGGTGCGCAGGATCGCTGACGCGAAGTGGTTTTTCTCAACTTCCTTGTGCAGTTCCAGGACTTCGGTAGTGGGAAAACTAATGAAGTGATCGAGTTTGATAGCAATATCTAAAGTGCGAACAGAGATGGTGTTGTTTTCCGTTAACACCTCTCGGTAGGTTTCTTTCAGATGCCTTGAGCCGACGGCTTGGGAAATTTTCTTTACTATTGCATACCCTAGTCCAGCTTGGAGCTCGAACATTAAGCTAGTCGTTCGCTTTTCTAGCTGGTCTTGATCAGTAATTTGGTAAGTATCTTTAATCAAATCCGCCAAGATCTCCTTAACGTACTCAGCGTTTTCCTCGATGACGACTAGAATGAACCTCAGGATGCGCAATCCTAAGCGGTAACTTCCGATGGCAAGTTTCCTCTTGACCTCGCCCTGAAGTGTCCCCGGGAAGTTGCGCAGTACCGAGCCCATGATCTGCAGCGTTCTGAAGGCTACGTTTATCTTCATCAACTCGTCGAGTTGCCGCTGGTCGGCTAAATCTCCCGCCTCATCCGCCTGCCCATATGTCTCAAGTTCCTCCCCCGCGTCTCGCCTCTTCTCGTATTCGTCGCGATTGCTCTTCGTGTCGCTGCCGTCAAGTGACAGCGACGGTAGGAGCGCGCCAAGGTTGTTGATGTCCTTGACGTGCAAGTCCAAGTCGTACGGGTCATGGTCCGCATAAAAGGAATCTCCGTTCTCGCCAAGCCGGGCAACAATCTTCTCGTCATTGGTCAGATAGACGAGGAACAAAAGAATGAAATAGAAGTCGTCCACGTGGATGCGCTGGGCCATCTCGTTGATTTGCTTCCGCAACTTCCGCTTTTCAGACTCCCTGTACATATTGAGATGGAAGTATTTTGCTACGAAGTAGAAATAGACGAACCGATGCTTAAATCGGTAAAGGTCCTCATCATCCAGCTTAAGCACTTCAGCATTCTTGAGTACTCCGACCATGTCTTCTTGTGAAAAGTTCATGCTGAAAAGCGTGCGGTACTGATGAACGAAGTCTGCCAGTTCATTCCCGATTGTGCGGCTCTTATCTACAAAGAGTCTATATGCGAGATGCGACGCGAAGTTGACGAGGGTGCCCATCTCGATTGAACGGATTCTGCTCCGCGCTAACTTCTGCATGATGTACGATTCGTAAAAGTATCCAAACTCGCCTTTGTCTGGGATCTCTTGGTTCAGATCAAACATCTGGAGCATGCTGAGCAGAATTATGGGGTGGGCGGGAACTGTCTTACGCATCACCAGAGTGGACATTTTATTCGCGTAGTCATCTATCTCATGTTCTATTTGTTGGTCGCTGATCGCCGGGTCCCGATCAAATGTCACCCACTTCGTAATCAGGCGGTAGCGAAGTTGGTTAGACATCTCCCTAATCGTGACGAGGCGGAATGAGTTCAGAGCGCTTTCAGCTTCGCTTACCTGAGCCAGCTCCGCAAATTGAAAGAGATCACCCGCGAAGAGGATGATCCGGTCGAAGTGCCGACGCATCGCCTCAATGATGGCGCTGTGGCCTTCACGGCTTCGGACCGCCATATGGTCGAAATCATCGACAATAAGAGTCCGTCGCTCGCGGGAAAGCTGCCGATAACGCTCAAACTGTTCTTCGTCGTATTGCCGAACGAATTGTCGGTCGATCAACTTCAACAGATCGTCGTCTTTCGTGCTTTTCACATCCTTACCGTGGATTAAGACCGGGATCTGACCGCTACCTAGCATGTTGGTATACACCATCTTCGAAAGGGACGTCTTCCCTCCCTGATCGGCGCCTGTGACCAAGAGCAGGGGGTGTTCCATAACGAAGGCGGGCACCCGCTCGCTCGGGATGATAACGTCGATGGTTCCATCCTCACGCTTCTTATCAAGCGGCAGTCCGTCGAGGTCGGGGTAGATAAAGATGTCCGGCAACGTCAGGTTGTGTTGGGAACGGTGCGAAAGAGGCAGGCCGGTTTCTATTAACTTCTGGACGAAGTGTGGATTGTTTACGAACCGCTTGGCGCGTAACCGTAAAGTGTGATCGAACGGCTTCCAGGCCGGATCTCTGTCACTCCTATAGCCCTCCTTCGAGAGGGCGAAAGTGAACACACGCTTGGCCCTTGCCACCGGATCTATCTCGATCAGGTTAAATCCACTATTCCAGGGTTCGTCAGAGTCCTGTAATACTGAGCCTTCGACGTACTCGCTTACCGCGCCGGCACGATTATATTTAGTAAAACTGTCGGCGACGTGCTCGTGACCGGTGAGAATGAGATTAGATGTGCGCTCGATGTGCTCGCGGAACGGGCGTGAGTTCGCGGATTCGAGCCACCGATCCGGATGATGAAATACAGTGACGGCTAGGTCAACGTCCTCGTCTTCCCACTCGACAAGCTGAAGCGGGAAAACCATCTGCCCTTGTGGCTCGTTCAGTCTACTCATCCATGCCAGATTCAGGCAGTGGAAGCTGATTTTAAACCCGGCAACGTCGAAGCACCGCGTATAGAATAGCCGTCTCACTCCTTCCAATACGCCCGCGTCGCCTTCACCTTGCACCTGTGACGCGAACTCGAAGAAATGTTCCTGAACACTGGTCATGTCACGGACGATGTCTTCATTGACCGCTTCTGCATCCTTGATCCCGAGACGGTCCAAAATAAAGGAGCGCGTTCCAGACGCGGTGGAGAAGTCGCAGTCATGGTTGCCGGGCACAACCACAACATCTATTTCGATCGAGGGAGCCTCGGCTACCAGCGCCCTCTTTAACTCGTCTATGAATCCAACGGCATGATCGTATTGTGCAGCTTCACCGGAAAAAGCGATGTCACCGCTAATAACGATAAAGCACGATCTCGCTCCTGCTGCGGCTCTCTGGATAGCCGCGACAATGGCGCGTGCTCGTTCTAGAATCTTGTTCTTACGGCGGTCAGTTTTGAAGTGAATATCGCTCAGATGAAGAATGAGTATGTTCATGCGTTAATATGCCTCTGAATAACCGAAGGGATCATGAGGATGTAGCCTAGAAGATCGATATTGTATACTCAATAAAAACTAAGCGCTAGCAGCCGGACGTTCATTTTTCAGATCGCTGCATAGGCAAAAAAAGTAAACCTGGGCTGACCGCGACATATCGGTTTGGAGTAAGCAATGGATTGGATTCGTAATTGATGGGCTGGCGCGAAGATGGCGCGAACGCATCATCAAACGTAACTAGATGTAAACAACTTTGACGGCTGCGGATTCGGTAAATACCGTTACATCTTGCTAGGTCCAACATCATCCCTGCCCTCAACAGTTCTCTAATCTGTTGGTTTGGTTCGAGCCCATAAGGGCAGTAAAGAGTTTGGAGTCACGTCTTTATTAGGCGATCCCCGTCTGGGTGCTAGACACACGCGCTTGCGCGTGTGCGGTCGATCGGTAAACGCTTCATGGGAGACTGAGGCGCCACAGAAAGTTGGCGCTAAGATGGCGCGCTGATGGAAATGAACCTACCAATACCCCGATCACTTTGATGGCTGCGCAGCCTGATTTATGTTGATTAATCCGTGGAGGTTGGATCAGGTTCAAGCCTAAGGTGCGGTCTTGAAAACCGCCGGCCGAAAGGCTATGCAGGTTCGAGTCCTGTCCCCTCCGCCATTTTAATGTCTTGTTCATCTGATCGCATTCCATCCCATACAATTCAAGGCCCTGGCCGTGTGAAATTTCGTGATCCTGAGTGAACCCATTTGTGAGCGGTTGCGTCTAAGCTCACACATCGATTCAAGATGTGACCTTTTCGTCTCCCTCATCCGGTTGCTTTAGCGGTCATACCTAACAAAGGAGCGTTGCTTCAATGACTCTCCCGAGACGCTTTGTCTCGCTGCTGCTGATCTATTGTTTCGCGATCGCAGTCGCGCCACCTCCCCCCGTCGCAGCCTCATCGTCAAACATCCGTGCATTGGTCCAGGATGAAACCTCCGATGATGATGACGGTCTCCAGTATCGTCTAAGTGAAGTGCGGCCCGATCAGCCTAAGCCGCCTCCGGTGACCAAAGTTGCCCCTGCGACATTGCTGTCCAACGCCGAAACTGAAGCCGTTCTGAAACGACTTCCAGGTATCAAGTCTGGAACGCGCGATGAAATAGAGTTCGCGTGGCGCGAGAAGTCATTGGCCCCGCCGCGCACAGGCGTCACAGTCATGCACCCATTTCCCGGAGCCAATGAAATCACGCCTCCGGATTCGACAGCAGCGGCAACACTTGAAGTCATTCGCTACTCTCCCGAAGGTGACGTGCCAATCGCGCCAAACCTGAGCGTCACATTTTCGCAGCCGATGGTTGCTATCACTTCGCAAGCAGAAGCCGCTGAACATGTTCCCGTAAAACTCTCGCCTGAACCACCAGGGAAATGGCGTTGGATCGGAACAAAAACATTGCTGTTCGAACCCGACGTGCGCTTTCCGATGGCGACTCAGTATTCGGTATCCGTTCCCACAGGAACCAGATCAGCCAGCGGCGGAACACTCAGCAACGCGAATACCTGGACTTTCACGACGCCCGCTCCGACAGTGAAGCAAACATACCCTGACGCTAAGACACCGCGATCCCTGGATACCCTGATGTTTGTCGAGTTGGACCAGCGCATCGATCCGGCGGCGGTGTTGAAAACAATCAACGTAACGGCAGGAAAGACTCAACTGCCTTTGCGACTCGCAACTAATGAAGAGATTGAAGCCGATCAGAAGGTAAAAAACTTAGTAAAGAACGCCGAGAAAGATCGTTGGCTTGCGTTTCGCGCAATTGACGCTAACGGCGAGACTAAGTCGGCTTTGCCGGGCGACTCCACTATTACGGTGACAATAGGGTCGGGGACACCGTCAATGGAGGGCGCACGTACAACTAACGCGAAGCAGGAGTTTTACTTTTCAACGTTCGGCCCGTTGCGCGTTAGGAGTGCTCGATGCGGTTACAGTACCGCCTGTTACCCTCACGATTGGTGGCGCATTGAATTCAACAATGCAATCGATGACGACGTCTTTCAAGAATCCCAAATTGTGATTCAACCCGCGATCGAGGGGTTGAAGACAAGTGTCAATGGCGACAGTTTGATGATCGGCGGATACAAGAAACCAGAGACATCTTTCAAGATCACATTGCACAAATCCATCCTCGACACCTTTGGCCAGCAACTCGGCAAAGATGAGACGTTCGAATTCAAAGTTGGACCTGCGGTTCCCATGATCTCGCTGTCAGGCAACGGGTTTGCCGTGCTCGATCCGGATGGACCACGCGAGCTGTTGCTTTCTACGGTGAACTATCGAACGGTGAAAGTAAACCTGTACGCTGTTGAGCCGAGCGATTGGATTCCATATCAAATTTATCGCCAATTACATTACCGCGCCCCCCAAAATGCAGCCGCTAAGAAAGAAATTCTGCCGGGTCGTTTGGTCTATTCAAAACAGATCGATCTGGAAAACTCACCAAACGAGATGATCGGAACCACGATCGATTTGGCCCCAGCATTCAAGGACGGTCTCGGCCAGGCGATCGTGGCGGTCGAATCAATCACGCCAAGCAACGTCTATCACATCCCACTTTTGTGCTGGGCGCAATCGACACGGATCGGGCTCGATGCGTTTGTTGATAATAAGCAATTGATCGGTTGGGCCAATTCGCTCGTTGATGGTGCGCCGCTAAGAGACGTTGATCTGCAAATCATTCCCGCGAATGTTTCCGCTACCACCGGGGCAGACGGGCTCGCTCATCTGCCTTTGAAACCCGTTTCACAGTCTTCAAAGAGCGTCCTGGTTGCGCGTCTTGGCAACGACGTTGCGATTCTTCCCGAGAACCCAGAAAGCTGGTGGATTGAATATGGATCATGGCAGCAGAGGCCGCAGACAGATGACTTGATTTGGTATGTCTTTGACGATCGCAAACTCTACCGGCCCGGAGAAGAAGTGCACATCAAAGGCTGGATTCGTCGCTTAGGCGCCGGCATTGACGGCGACGTCGCTTCATTGAACGGCGCGATCAAAACGCTCAACTATGTGCTTGAGGACGATCTTGATAACGAAGTCAGGAAAGGCGAGCTAACCCTAAATGCCTTCGGTGGCTTCGACTTGGCCTTCAAACTACCCACGAACATGACCCTTGGAAGCGCGAGGCTGAACTTCAAAACCATAAGCACGATGAAGGCTTTCGATGACCAGGACTTCCGCCACCCTTTTCAAGTACAGGAATTTCGCAGGCCCGAATTTGAAGTGATCACAAAAAATGAGACTGAGGGCCCGCTGTTTGTCGGTGGCCACGCAGATCTTTCCGTAACGGCCAATTATTTCGCTGGCGGCGGCCTGGCAAATACAGGAGTCGAGTGGAACGTCAGTTCGAGTGCCACAACTTTCACCCCACCAAACCGGGGAGATTACACCTTCGGAAAATGGATACCGTGGTGGACTGATGATAGTGACGACGGCAACGACAACCATGACACCTTTTCCGGCCAAACCGATGCAAACGGTAAGCATCATTTGCGCATCGACTTTGAGTCGGTGAAGCCGGCTCGACCTTCAATGCTCGTGGCATCAGCCAACATCCAGGACGTGAACCGTCAAACCTGGTCCTCGACGGCGACGATACTCGTCCATCCTGCAAATCTCTATGTCGGCCTGAGGAGTGATAAGACGTTTGTGTCTCAGGGAGAGCCGCTCGTCGTGCAGTCAATCGTGACTGATCTTGACGGCAACGCGATCGCGAATCGAGAAGTGAAGATGCATGCGGTCTTGCTGGATTGGAAGCAAGTTGAAGGTGAGTGGACGGAGGTTGAGAAGAATCGACAGGATTGTGTCGTTCAATCGACAAACGATGCCGTGAGATGCACTTTCACAGCGAACGAAGGGGGCAGGTATCGCGTCACGGCTGCAATTCGCGACGACCGCGGCCGCGCGAATGAAAGCGAGCTAAGTTTGTGGGTCGCCGGCGGCAAGCGACCACCGAATCGGGGTGTTGAAAAAGCGAAAGTAGAGCTAATTCCAGATTGCAAGGAATATAAGGTCGGCGAGACAGCCCAGATCTTAGTGCAGTCACCATTCTATCCGGCAGAAGCAGCGATGACTTTGCGGCGTTCCGGAATCGTTAAGGTTGTGCGCTTTAGGATGGATGGACCAACCAATACTTTGCAGCTGCCTATTGAAGACACGTGGACACCAAATGTGCATGTGCAGGTTGATCTAATTGGCACTGAGCCTCGCAAAGTTGAAGCGGTTCAGAATGGTACTGGAGCTGAAAGACGCCAACCCGCGTTCGCCAGTGGTGCTATCAACTTATCGATACCGCCCCACTCTCGCAAACTGAATGTCGTCGCGGCCCCGCGCGAGAAAACTCTTGAACCTGCCGCTGACACAGTAATCGACGTTGAGGTCAAAGATGCGTTTGGAAAGCGGGTTGGCAACAGTGAAGTTGCGGTGGTAGTGGTCGATGAGTCGGTTTTGGCATTGACTGATTATGAACTCAGCGATCCGCTTGCAGTTTTCTATGGTAAGCGCGAACCAAACGCCAACGACTATCACTCCCGAGCACACCTTCAAATTTCAGACGCTCGCCTTGTGTTCGGTCCTGGCGGAGGCGGGGGCGGAGGAGCAATGACTGAAACGGTTAACGTTTCGGCCGCCGAGGTTTCTGATAACTATTCGCTCAGAAGATTAGAAAGCCTCTCAAGCCTCGTAGTTGATGGGGTCGACAACACGGACCGAGGAAAGATCGCTCTGCGCCAGAATTTCAACGCGCTTGCCGTCTTTGCCCCATCCGTGCGAACTGATGGAAACGGTCGCGCGCAGGTGCAAGTGAAACTGCCTGACAATCTGACGCGTTATCGAGTGATGGCGGTGGCAGTTGCGGGCGGCAGACAATTTGGCTCGGGCGAATCGACGATAACTGCGCGGCTATCTTTGATGGCGAGGCCCTCGGCCCCGCGCTTTTTGAACTTTGGAGATCGATTCGAGTTACCGATCGTCTTGCAGAATCAAACGAACGCGCCGATGGCGGTAGATGTTGCCGTGCGGGCGACGAATGCCACTTTGGTTCATACAAGTGCCGCTGAACCAAGTCAATTGAATATCGCCGGTCGCCGCGTGACGGTGCCTGCCAACGATCGTGTCGAGGTGCGCATTCCCGCATCAGCGGTTAAAGCCGGCACTGCACGCTTCCAGATCGGCGCGGTGTCGGGAGGCTGGTCTGATGCCGCTGAGGTCGAATTGCCCGTGTGGACTCCGGCGACTTCGGAAGCGTTCGCGACTTATGGCGAAATCGACAAGGGCGCGATTAGTCAACCAGTGAAAGCACCGGCGAATGTCTTTCCGCAGTTTGGCGGGTTGGAGTTTGAAACGTCATCAACTCAATTGCAGGAGTTAACGGATGCCGTCATTTATCTCACCACGTACCCTTACGAATGCTCGGAGCAACTAGCTTCCCGCATCATCACGATCGCCGCGCTGCGTGATGTACTCACGGCTTTCAAAGCAAAAGACCTGCCGACGCCTCAAGCAATGGAAGCGGCTGTGACGCGCGATCTGAAACGCCTACAGGGAATGCAGAACAAAGACGGTGGGTTTGGTTTCTGGCAACGCGGCAATGATTCGTGGCCCTATCTTGGTATTCACGTTGCGCATGCCCTGGCGCGTGCGAAGCAACAAAAGTTCGACGTGCCGGCGGCCACGTTTGAGAAATCGCTGTCGTACCTGCGCGAGATCGAATCACATATTCCCTCTCATTACAGTTTGGCCGCAAAGCGGGCGATCGTTGCTTACGCTCTCTACGTGCGGGCGCAGATGGGCGACGGCGGCGCAGCTCAGGCGCGAAATCTGATCGCGGAAGCTGGGTTGGAGACGCTTTCGATGGAATCAATCGGCTGGTTGCTTTCAGTGCTTACAAACGACGCGAATTCCACAAACGAAGTGGCCAGAATTCGCCACGTGCTGAACAATCGTGTTACCGAAACAGCAGGTACAGCCCATTTCGTCTCTTCGTACAGCGACAGCGACTATCTTTTGCTGAATTCCAACCGGCGCGCGGATGGAGTGATCTTAGAAGCACTCATCGTGGACCAACCGACCAGCGATCTCATTCCTAAGATTGTGCGCGGACTGCTCGCGCATCGTACGCGCGGACGTTGGGAGAACACACAGGAGAACGTTTTCATACTGCTGGCACTGGATCGCTATTTCAAGACTCTTGAGAAAGTGACTCCAGACTTTGTCGCGCGCGCGTGGCTCGGTGAGCGCTTTGCGGGAGAACAGGTCTTTCGCGGTCGCTCAACTGACCGGCAGCAACTGAATGTGCCGATGCAGTATCTCGCTCAGCAAAGTGGCGCGCCAAATCTATTGATCAGCAAAGATGGGGTAGGCCGGCTTTACTATCGCGTCAGCATGAATTACGCGCCCAGCGATCTCAACCTGAAGCCTGTGGACTACGGCTTCACGGTCGAACGCAGTTACGAAGCGGTTGATGATCCGAAGGATGTTTCGCGCGATACGGAGGGTACGTGGCACATCAAAGCCGGCGCACGTGTCCGAGTGCGACTGACAATGGTCACTCCGTCGCGCCGGTATCACGTCGCTTTGGTAGATCCTCTGCCGGCGGGCTTTGAAACGCTGAATCCGGCGCTGGCGACGACGGGAAGTATTCCACGCGATCCTAAGCAAACCGGTGTAAGTGAATACGGCAGCCGTTCATACGGTTACGGTTGGTGGTGGTGGCGCCCGGAATGGTTCGAACATCAGAATCTGCGTGATGAACGGACTGAGGCTTTCGCCTCGCTACTGTGGGAAGGTGTGTACAAGTACTCTTACGTGGCCCGCGCAACGACACTCGGAGATTTCGTGGTGCCACCAGCCAAAGCGGAGGAGATGTATCATCCGGAAACTTTTGGCCGGGGTAGGAGCGATCGTGTCCGCATCGAGTAGCTTCCGATAATCGCTCTGGTAATAAAGCTCGTAATTCGGCAACTTAACTGATCGGGTAGGAATCGATTTCCTCGCTTTCTGTTAACAAAATCCGTGAGGTGGTTGTATGAAGCCGAAGATCCTCGCCACTTTTCTTTGTTTTGTCCTTTCTCTCTCAATGCTGGAGGGAACCGCGTGGGCGCAGGGGGTGAATGCGTCGCGGTCGGTTGTGCGCGATGGGCGCTCCGCGGCCGAGGAGTTGCGGATTGAGCGGCTGGTTGGGTTGGCGAAGGTTTGGGGCGTTGTGAAGTACTTTCATCCGTATCTTGCGTATCGCGAGACGGATTGGGACAAGGCGCTGGTCGAGTCGATTCCGCGTGTCAATGCGGCGAAGACCGCGAGCGAATACGCGACTGCTGTGGACCAGATGCTTGCAGTGCTGAACGACAAGAGTACTCGTGCCGCAATTGAAATGGAGAGTAAGGCTACCGCGACCAGGGAAGGAAACACGGATACAAGCAGATTTGTGCGCACTGAGAATCGCATCCTGATCATCGAGGCGACGCAGATTGCTAAAACTGTTGGACAGGACACCAGCAAGCTCGCGGGATTCGTCACGAGCATCAATCAAGCGTTGCCGACTGCTACGGGAGTCGTTTTCGATTGGCGCGCCACGAACCAACTCAGCGAATTCGAAGCGTTCTATTTTGAAAACTTCATGCGCCAGACGCTAACCGGAATGCTCGATAAAACCGTCGTGCTCGGTTCATCGCGTCATCGAATGCACAGCGGATATCCGACGCAAACAGGTAGCGGCGCGAGCTTTTACTATTCCAGTCTCGTCAGTACGGCGCCGCAAACGATCGCGGGTCGAGGAAAGACGAAACCGCCGCCGGTCGCGTTCATCGTCAACCACAACTCTCCGGCCTTCGCCGAAATGCCCAGTGGATTGCAGGCTTCGAATGACGCCGTGATCATTCAAGACGGTGATCAGCCGCAGAGACTCGAGCAGTGGAACGCATACGATCGAACTGCCGGACAAAGTGAAAGTCCGAATTCGCACTCTCGAATTGCTCAACCCTGACGGCTCAATCGATCTTCAGCCCAACGTCGTGTTGAGCAACACAACGAGCAACGCGGATGAGGCGATGAAAGAAGCTCTGCGCGTGGTCCAAGAGAACAAGCCGCGAGAAAGACAGAACCGTCCCGCACCTCCCGTCCTGCAAGTCAGCCAAAAAGACAAGCCCTACGCGGAGATGCAGTTCCCAAACACTGAATACCGACTGCTCGCTCTATTCCGTTACTGGAACGTCGTCAACTATTTCTTCCCTTACAAGAACCTGATCGGCGACTCGTGGAACACTGTTCTTCCACGTTTCATTCCGAAGTTTGAAGCGAATAAAGACGCCACGGATTACCAACTGACCGTCTTCGAACTCGCCACGGAAATGCGCGATTCGCATGCCGTGGATGCGAAATGCGTCCGCCGCAGCCGCCAAACTCTACGGTTTTCAAACCCCGGCCTACATTACCTACCTGGAAAACCAGGCCGTAATCACTAAAGTCCTGGACGAAAAAGCGCCGATCAAAATCGGTGATGTTGTACTCGCGATCGACGGTACTCCCGTCAACCAACGACGCGACTTTCTTGCGCGTTACGTCGGCGCCTCGACACCACAGTCGTTGATGCATCGTGTTCACACGCTCCTGTTGGCCGGACCAAAAGACAGCGTCGTGAAACTACGGGTGCGTGGTCCAAACAACAAAGAGCGCGACGTCGAACTCACGCGTTCCATAGCGCCCAACGATCCGAAGTACTACGCCGCGATGGATCGTACTGGTCCAGTAATGAAACTCTTGCCGCAAGGTTACGGCTACGTTGACCTCGGCCGGTTGGAAGTCGGCGACGTCGACAAGATGTTCGAAACGATCAAAAACGCGCCCGCAGTGATTTTCGACATGCGTGGTTATCCGACCGGGAGCGCGTGGGAGATCGCGCCGCGTCTCACCGAAAAGAAGAACGTGGTGGCAGCGCTGTTTTCGCGTTCACTTCTCGAACCGTCAAGTTTGACCAGCTCCGAGTACGCAGACCACGCGAGCTATGCCGCGGCGCAAAAACTTCCGGAAGCGAAAGGCGGCGTCTACAAGGGCAAGGTCGTCATGCTGATCAACGAAGAAGCGATCAGCCGCGCCGAACACGCTTGCCTGTTTTTCGAAGCGGCGACAGACGTAACGTTCATCGGCACACCGACACAGGGCGCGAATGGCGACATAACGTGATGGTCCTGCCAGGCAATCTTCCAATCAGTTTTTCCGGACACGACATACGTCACGCCGACGGCCGTCAACTGCAACGACTCGGAATACAACCGCACGTAAAAGTGGCGCCGACCATTCGCGGCATCGTCGAAGGACGCGACGAAATCCTTGAAACGGCAGTTAAATACCTACAGAAGAGTGTCAAGCAGAAATAGTTAAGAGGTACTGGTGCAGTTTGGGTTTGTTTCTCTGCGGCGCTCTGCGTATCTCTCGGCGGCTCTGCGTTGGAACTGAGTTTAACGCAGAGATCGCCGAGGGTCGCTGAGTGCGCCGAGAAGCAGTTTGGTTGGGGCTCTGCTGTGCTGCGATCTTCACGTATTTACGAACGACTGAACAATCGATTATGCTTTGATCGCTTTCGTTTAAAAACTCCCGCGACTGCATAAACAGGATCGAATGCCCCCTCCCTCGTACCCCGCTCGCGCCGCCCTCGTGGTGGCGCATCCAAGTCACGAACTGCGTTTGCATGGATGGTTGGAACAGGCCCAACCCTACGTCTGCGTATTAACCGACGGCGGCGGCCGCTCAGGTGAACCGCGACTGGAACGGACAACCGAGGTGTTGTCGCGTGCCGGTGCGACGCAAGGCACCATTTATGGCCGGCTCTCCGATTTAGACGTTTATGCCGCAATCCTCAAGGGTGATACGGATCTCTTCGCCGCAATTGTAGAAGAGTTGGCCCAGAAGTTTGTCGAGCAGCGCATCGAGTATGTCGTCGGCGATGCGGCCGAAGGTTACAGTGTGACTCACGACATTTGCCGCGTGATGATCGGAGCGGCAGTCGACATGGCGGAATGTCGCTACAGTCATCGCGTTGAGAATTTCGATTTCGTCGTAGTTGGACCACCCGACGAGTGCTCCGAAGCACTTACGCGATCAAGCAATTTGGCTTCAACTGGACGACGAGGCTTTCGGCCGCAAAGTTAAAGCGGCTTTGGGCTACACACCAAAGCTCGCGAAAGACGTCGAATGTGCACTAGCGGGTGGGCCGTTTCGCGGCGTGCTGCGATTTTCACAGCCGGAGTTAGCCGGACAAGTCGACGTCGAAGTGAGCACGTCCGTGCGAGCTGAGGTGGCGAACAGTCCTGTGCTGAAAAAGCAGTTGCGGGACCTGTTAGATGGGGTGCCGCTGGAGGCGTTCCGTATCGAGTGCCTGAGACCGGTTGATAATCAGGCTGGGACGCATTGGACCACGTACAATCGTCCGTTTTACGAGTTGTACGGCGAGAAACTGGTAGCCGCCGGACGTTACGAGAAAGTCATACGATACGAGGAGCACATGTTGCCTCTCGCCCTGGCAATTCGTGCGAAAGCGAAAAGAGAAGAACGTTGCGTGGGCTCCGCATCCTGATCACGAACCACTTTCTGCGCGCGCGAACCGGATCGGAGCTTTACGTCTGCGAGTTGGCGACGAACCTGCTTCGCCGCGGCCACAACCCAATCGTTTACAGTCCGCAACTGGGCCACACCGCACGCGAACTTCGCGCGGCGACTGTGCCCGTCGTCGATAACCTCGACGCGATTGGATCCGCGCCCGACCTCATTCACGGCCAACACCACGTGGAAACGATGTCGGCGCTGCTTCGTTTCCCAAACACGCCCGCGGTCTTCTTTTGTCACGGCTGGTTGCCGTTTGAGGAGACGCCGCCAAAACATCCGCGCATCCTGCGCTATGTTGCCGTCGACGACACCTGTCTCGATCGACTCGTTTCGGAAAGCGGCATTGCGGAAGAGCGGGTCGAAGTGATCTTGAATTCGGTGGATCTCGAACAGTTTCTTCCGCGCACGCCTTTGCCCGCGCAGCCGGCGCGCGCGCTGGTCTTCAGTAACAATGCTAAAGAGACAACACACCTTGGCGCGATTCGTGAAGCGTGCCGCAGACGCGGGTTGACTGTAGACGTGATCGGATCGGATGGCGGCAACGTTGCCTCGCGCCCGCAGGATGCGTTGGGCAAATACGACATCGTGTTTGCCAAGGGCCGTTGCGCACTCGAGGCGATGGCCGTCGGATCGGCAGTGATCGTTTGTGATTTTCTGGGTGCGGGTCCGATGGTGACCACGGGCGAGTTGGATCGACTTCGGCGGTTGAATTTCGGGATTCGCGCTCAGCGTGAAAAATTAGATGCCGGCGTATTGGAAAAGGAGATCGGACGTTACGATCCCAAAGACGCGGCGACCGTGTCGCAGCGCATTCGCAGCATTGCCGGGCGTGATTCCGCAATCGATCAGATCGTCGCAACATACGAAGAGGTGATTAGCGAGTTTGAGGCCGGTGGTATACGCGATCACGATGCCGAAGGTCGTGCGGAGGCGGCTTATCTACGCGAGCTCAACCGGCACTACGAAACTGAGCGCAATTCGATCTTGCAGTCGCGCACGTTTGTCTGGCGCAAGCGAATGCTCAACTTGCCGGTTGCGGGTCCGGTGTTACGCGCGATCGCGCGCCGTTTTTGGGAATAGCCTTTCAGAGATCCGGCAACTTCCAAAGTCCGAGTATCTTCCTGAAAAACTGTACCTGTTCCTCCGGAAATTTTTCCTCGATCTGTTTGAGTGGCGGCGGAAAGTTGAACGGAGGCAGCGTGAGGTTTATCGGTCGAAAGTCTCCAGTGCGAATGTTTTCGTTCTTCGTCCACGCCGGGTAACTGTTCGTCAACAGATACGTCGAGCCACTTCGTTTGAAGTTTTTAATCGCAGCCGCGATGTGTCGATACGAGAAATGAATCAGGCAGTCGCGACACAGGATCACATCGGCGCGCGGAAGTTTGTCGCGAGTTAAGTCGAGCAAGAGAAACTGCGTTTCATCGTTGCCGTAAAGTTCCTGGTTGCGCGTGATGAGATCTGGAATGATGTCCGTGCCGATGTACCGCTCGACGCCGAGTCTCGTGTCTTTCATCCAGTTGAAATCACCGCAGGGAGCGTCGAGAAGCGTCCGCGCGCCGATCTCTTGCAACAGATCTGGCAATTCGCGGCGCAGTTTTGCAGTACGCGCCAGGCTGGATCCGGGTCCGGAGACTGACTCGTCGTCGCCCCAGCGGTTCTCCGTGTAGAACGGCGCAAACGTCGCCTCCATGTGCGCCCGCGGACGTAATACACGGCGTGCGAACTGTTCAGCGGAACGAGCGAATATCTTGAGTCTTGACGGCATCGGTAACGGAAACATCTTACCGAACGTTCCCGCTTCGTAGTACACTCTCCGACGATTTGCCCAGGCTTTAGATCACGCAGGAGGGTTCCCCACTTGAAAAACAAGTTCCGCCTCATGTCCGCCTTGATGTTCGTTCTTCTCGTCGTCGGTTCATCTTCTGTTATTAACACGACCGCGACGCAGGACCAGCCAACCATCGCCAAAGACTCGCTTCAGATCAGAGCGTTTACATTCAATGTTTACAAAGGCAACTACGATGTATGGAGCTGGGTGCCTGAAATGAAGTTTCGCGTAAATGGCCCGATCGCCAGCGGTAGCCAGCTTTACGTTGAATACACGCTGCCCACCGGTGCGTGGGTGAAGTTTGATTGCGAGACAAACAACATCGAAAAGGGTTACTGGTGGAAGACAGAATGTGGTGGCAGGCAGATACCTGAAGAAAAAGGCAGCCTCTACACCGGTCCAGTGAGTTTCACGATCAAGATGCGCAACGAGCTACAAGGATCGGATACAACGGTGTTCACCGGAAAGATGAAAGTTGCGAAAGCCAAGACGAACGAAGTTGGACCGAAGGCTGCGCAAAAGTTTGTCTACTTCGTGGACCACGATTGGAACCTTCCTATCGGCTACGTTTACCTGACGGCCAGCGATATCTTTGGTTGGAAACTGCCTGACTTTCACGTGGCTTTCTGGGTACGCGGCGAGGCAACGCGTTTTGACCCCCACCTGTTCTACCAGGGCAAGGAAGTCGGGAAAAAGTTTGAGTACGGCACCGAGGTTGGCAAGCCTGGTTGCCGTAATGAAGTCGAGATCAACACGACGCATTACGTCGAAGAGTCTTTGCCTCAGAAGGCAAAATGGGCGCGCGTTGAATGCGACTTCTACAACATTAAAGGCAGCAACAAGACAGGCGACTCGACGACCGCTGACCTGTTCACGCTCGCCGCGAATCCCGGCGAATACGAGGTTAAGGTGTTGTGGAACAACAAGCTGGCGCGGTCGATTAAGTTCACCGTGCAGCCAGGCGGAAAGTTTGACAACGGTATCGCCACGAGCAATTTGCTTGGCAGCGATCGCGTGATTTTCCCCGTGCAGATCATTGGCGATCAGGATGGCGTTTGGAACAAGACTGCCTGGCAGAGCGATGCGTTTTACGGCAATCCGCTGAAAGGTTTTACTGCATTACCGTGACCCCACGAATAGAGAACACGAATTTACTTCAACGTCGTCCGGTCCATCGTCACGAGGAGATCGCGAACAGCGTCAGTCACGGACTGGCGCTGGTGCTCGCGCTGGCGGCGTTGCCGGCGTTGTTTCTGTCTGCCGCGCGAATCGGCAACACAAGATTTACCTTCGGCGTCGCGGTTTTTGGCGCGACGATTATCGTTTTGTATTTAGCGTCGACGCTGTATCACTCGTTGACGCATGAGCGTGCGAAGCAGTTTTTCCGTCATGTGGATCACTGCGCGATCTTTTTGCTGATCGCCGGATCTTACACGCCGTTCACGCTGGGTGTGTTGCGTGGTCCATGGGGCTGGACGTTGCTGACGATCATTTGGGTTCTGGCAGTGGCGGGGATCGCGATGAAGATATTCACCGGTCACCGCCACTGGTGGCTTTCGATGGTGCTTTACATCGTGATGGGGTGGTTAGCGATCGTCGCGATCAAACCCATCCTGACCCTCGTTCCGCTGCCGGGAATCATGTTGATCCTTGCCGGCGGTATTGCGTACTCAGGTGGTCTCGCCTTCTTCGCCGCGCATCGACTTCGCTACAACCATTTCATCTGGCACCTCTTCGTCATCGCCGGAACGATCTTCCACTACCTCGCCGTTCTTTGGTACGGTCACTCCAGCGTTTAGTTGTCACCTCAGGATCGACTCGCGACTGTCGCTGTCATCGCAGCGGCTCTGCCGCCCGATGTGCGGCGGGGCTTTGCCCCGCCGTGAACTGATGAATGAGTAAGCTCTTCTCCGGCGGGGCGAAGCCCCCCCTCACATCAGGCGGCGAAGCCGCTCCGCACGGATCACTTCGCTTTGTAGTTGAACGAGATACGCGTCTCCTCATCCATCACTAACGTGCGAACGAAACGATAAGACCGGCCACTCTTCGGTACGTCGATACGGACCGGAAGTATGCCCGCAACGCGACGCTGCAAGTTGGTTACGTTTGCCGACGGCGTCTGCAATTGTGCCGCGCGGTTCTGCCGGGCCAACTCTTCTATCTTTCTCACGCCGTCTAAGGTCATGTTGTTGACCGCACCGGTGACGGTGACGGTCTCGGTAATAGCACCTGGCTGAAGTGTCGTTCCGACGAGGCCCGGTTGCAACGTAGACAAACCAAGTTCGTGATGCGTGGGATTGAATCCCGGCGCAGCGACGGTGACACGAGTTGGACCAGGCGATGCATTCGCAATCACCCACCGCCCGTCAGAATCAGCTCTAGTGGACAATGTTGCACCGGTCTGATTGTTGACGACGGTCACGTTAGCACCGGCAATCACAGCGCCGTTTTGATCGGTGACGATGCCGCCAATTTGTCCGGGCTGCAAGTTGCTGAGTTCAACTTCATTTTGAACTGCGGCGGCGCTGAGATCCGTGTCGTCGAAGTTCTCGAAATTGGTAGCCAGCATGTCCTGCGTAGCAGCGGGCAAGTACTCCGCTGCGGTTGCATTACCCGCAAACTGTTTCACCTCGAGACGATCAGGAAGCGATACTTCCCACGTCAGCAAGTTGATCGGAATGTCGAGCTTGGGCAGGCCCATGTCGTACTTGCCGTTCTTTGTGAATCGAGTGCCGGTGTTTTGATAAACGAACGACACCGTGTAGGCACGTGAAGAGTCCAGCCCGGCGCGAAGCAGCGGCACACGACTGCCGTCGGCACCCAGCACCGGCTTCACGCGTTCGCCTTCAACTTCGGTCGAGAGCAGTTGCGCACCCGGCGGCAACTCGATCTTCACGAAAGGCTGCGCATGATTGCGGACGCGGAGCGTTACCTCCGTGAGCGACTTTCCTTCCACTGTCGTAAGCGTCGTGACTGTCGCGCGCTCGGCAACTGCCGACAAGATGCTTGCGTCGGGAAACTGCGTCCATTCGAGATTCAGTTTTGGTGTATCAGTCGCTCGACGGTTGTAACGAAACGCCGCCTGCAACGGGAAATGCGCCAGCGATCGCGTAATGGCCGCAGCTTCACGAAAGTCCATTCGCCGTAAACCACCTGACTCCTTCGCAACCAACTCCATCGCGCCGACTCCTTCAATCAACAACTCACCTGTCTCTCGTTGTGCCCCTTCGAACGCAAGCAACGGCGCCTCGACCTTCGTATCGCGATTGGTTTTTTCGATCGCGACCAGAAACTGATGATTCCGCTTCGCGGGATCGTGAACGGTCAACGTCAATATCCCATTCACGACCTCGTGTGATTCGAGCGTCGTACCTGAGGCAGCGGTCAAGTCATAGCCGTCGGGCAGAGCCATCTTGAACTCCGCGGCTTCACCCTGAATCACAGTTATGTCGCCGTAAGCAGTGAGCCGAACTTGTGAATCGCCCACCGAGACGACGGTCTTAACGTCGGATAAAAAGCGAACTTCTCGTTGAGCCACCGGCGCCGCAATTTCTCTCGTGGTCCACCAAACGCGTGCGGGTTTGCCGGGTTCGAGTGCCGCTTCGACGATCGTATTTCCATTCGCCGACGTGCGACTCGTAACAAGACCGGGCTCGACGCGAACATTTGCGTGATTACCCGGCAGCTCGAGTGTCAACAGCGAAGTGCTTGCGAGCGGCACGGGCAAAACAAAAGACGCGCGTCCGGCGTCGATTGTTAGACCCGATGCGATACCCAGCGAAACGCCAAACGGACCCGGTCCACTCAGGATTGCTGCATGCGCTGGTCCTTCCTGAATCAACGGCAACGGATTTCCCGGCTGATTTCCTGATCGTCGTGCTTCGAGAATCGTGAGTCCCGTGGTGAGCGGCGCTTTCACGTTCCCCTCTTGCAGTACCGAGCCGTCGATCTCGACTGTGCCGACAAGAGTTTGATTGACGAGTTTGAGTTTGAACGAGGCGCGCGTGAGAACAAACGGCAACGGCGCCGCATCAGCGGTTTTTGGCTTACGCGATGCGAGATCGATGAGCCGGTCATATTCAGCGAGTGAAAGAGTTACGGTGCCGGTGCTACCCGGCGCCGGAAGCACCGCGTCAACCGGCGAATTTCGGTGTTGACCGTAAGCTGTAATCGTCAGAAACAAAATCAAAATCAATGATGCTTTCATCACTCGCCTCTCTTTCTGTTACGGGAGAAATCAAGTTCGATCGTGGGCACCTGGTTCTCGCTGGTCAGTTCCGAAATGAGAAAGATGGAAGGACCAAAGTGCGGGAACGCGAAACGCAGAGGAAGATTGCGCGCCGGTCTGGCGCTCTGTTTCTGCACGGGCAGTTTCGAAACGAGTTTTTGACTCAGAGACGTCATTTCTTCAGGTCGTCGCTCGGCCTGCGACTGAACAGGACGCGGGTTGGAACGCAGCGCCTCGGATTCGGCTTCTACGAAATCAGCAATACGAAAACTTCCTGACAACCCGGGCACAGTCGATAAACGAAAGAGCGGTGGGTGATGGACCAGCAATCGCGACTTCGAGATTGGAAGATCGACGGAGACGAGCGTGAGACGCGTCCGTCCCTTGTCAGACCACGAAGGCGCGCGATCGAGATAAGAAATCTCGACGACGAAAGCCGGCGCCTCTTCTCCGCTTTTCGACTTTTCAAGCGGCAACAAAAGCGAACCGTCGGCTCCACGTCCGGGTCGAATCGGACGACCCGCAACCATGGCGCTCCACAACACCGCCGTCGGCGGCAGGTTGAGCTTCAGAAAATTTCGCTGATTGTTTCTGACGGCGAAGCGCGATTGGACCAACACCTTTCCATCCACCGCGATCAGCGCGTTGTACTCAGCCTCGTCAACGTTAGCGGCGAGAACGGCTTGTGGCGTGTAACGCGCGACATTTAATGACAGTGTGCGCGGTGACTGTCCTTCCGCCGGCAGCATGCGAAATGCGATTAGCGATGGAGACGGCCGGCTCGAGATCAACTGGCCCAGTTCGCCTGCCTCGGCTTCTTCGAGACCATTAACTCTTCGTTCCTTGATTTCGCCTGCGCCAAGCACTTCAACGCCGACGCCGCCAGTTTCACGTTCAGCTGAAGGCAAACGAATAAGCGGAACGTCCAACTGTCCGGCACGCGGAAGATGCAACTCTCCGCTCAACGTAAACCGCACAGTGTTCGCGACGGCTTCGATGAACGAAACCTTCAGTTCGCGATTGGAAACGTCCCAATCAGCCACCATCGCGCCACTCACCTGATTGACAGTGAACTGGGCCGGTAGTTGGACCACCGCTTCCTGCGCGAGGCCCTGCACGACTTCAAGCTGCACTTCGGCGTTGATTTGCGTTGCATCTTCGCCGAGGCCGACCAGTTGTGTAACCACGCCTCGCAATCGAAGTGGTTGATTGGCGCGCGCATCGTCAACACGGCGACGCCACGCGAACGTCAACGGCTCACCGCCTTTTCCATTCGCTTTCCAACGACTTCCCGTAGGCGCTTCCGTGTGGTCCAACAACAAACCACCGGTGACCTTCACGTCGACGCCTTGTCGCAATAGTTCGATAGTCGCATGTGATACGGCGGAGTTGCTGACAGGAAGATGAAGAATGTCTGTTCCGGCGACAGTCGTGACGGGCGCGACGATCTTCAAGGTCAACACGGATCGTCCGGTCTTCGACAGCAACAGATCGAAACCGCCTGGCCCTTTCTCTTTCGGACGAGTTGCGAGGTTGACCGGCTTGCCGTCGAGTTGCGCGTCGCGGACCATCAAACCTTCTGGCAGCGGCAAACGCACCCAACCGTTCTTGATCACGTCGACGGTGAGCCGTGCTTCACCGGTCGCCAGGTCGCCGTCAATTTTCAGTTCGTAGTCGATGCGACTGAGTGTTGCTTCGACGGGCGGCGGTGGTGGCTCGGGTGGTTCGGTTTTGGAAGCCGCATGTTTGAGGGCCATGTAATCGTTTACCGGCAGCACGACCCAACCTGGACCAGTTGTCGAAGTGGTCGATTGCGCTGACGTAATCGCAACATTTAGAAAGAGCAGTAGGAACAGACAAAGCGACGCTGGAAGACGCATCGTGATTCTCCTTTGCAGATCGGTGCGGTCTTGAAGACACACTTCGGGAAGCACGGCGATAACGAACTCGCCGCAAGTGATCAATTCCGCACTATGTTCTAGTAGAGACCTGAGGCTGGGGTCCCATCGAGTGTCGGAGCCTAAGATGCAGTCGGGTTGTATGGAGTTGGATTAGCGGTTGAGAACCCTCTCTTTGGCATGTAGCCTTTAAGCATGAAAGCGACTACCAGACCACGAGTAAAGATCTGTTGTATTGCGAGTGTTGAGGAAGCGTGGATGGCGATCGAGCATGGCGCGTCGGCGCTTGGCCTGGTTTCAGCAATGCCGAGCGGACCGGGGCCGATCCCCGACAGTTTGATTGCTGAAATTGCGGTGACGGTGCCGCCGGGCGTTAGTTCGTTTTTGCTGACTTGCGAGCAGGACGCGGCCGCCATCATCGATCAGCAGCGACGTTTGCGAGTGAATACCATTCAGATTTGCGATCGGTTGCCTGCGGGTAGTCATCGCGCATTGCGAGAGGCGTTGCCCGGAGTTGCTCTCGTGCAAGTAGTGCACGTTACGCGACCAGAATCCGTTGACGAAGCGATTGAGGTTGCGCCGCACGTTGATGCGGTCTTACTCGATTCGGGCAATCAAGCGTTGGCGATCAAGGAATTGGGAGGAACAGGACGCACTCACGATTGGAGTTTGAGCCGGAAGATACGGGAAGCGATTGATGTTCCGTTGTTTCTTGCCGGCGGTTTAAAGCCTGACAACGTAGCTGCTGCTATTAAGGAAGTACAACCTTACGGCGTAGACGTTTGTAGCGGCCTGCGTCCGAATGGAGCGCTCGACCGCTACAAACTCGCTGAGTTTTTTGAACAGGTTTGGCTTTGACCCAAGAGTCGCAAATACGGCTTCGCCGCCTGATGTGAGGCGAGGCTGTGCCTCGCCGACTGTCCAGCATAAGAACTGGGCTTTGCCCTTGGTTCGGCCCATGGCCTATTACATTTAGGGCGAAGCCCGGACCATGGGCACAGCCCACCTGATTCAAGCGCTACCGGCGAGGCATAGCCTCGCCGCACATCGGGCGGCGGAGCCGCGGCGAAGGACTCTTGAGGCAAAGCTATTCAGGTTAGAACGTAAACTTGACCGCCAGTTGCACCTGACGTGGATCGCCCACGCCCGTACGCAGGAAGCCGCTGAAGTCGAACAGCCCCGGCGTGATTAGCGGGTTGATGTTGTTCGTGTTGTTGAAGGTATTGAACATCTCGACCACCGGAATGAGCGCGTAGCGCTCACCGAACCGGAATGGCCGCTGGAGTCGCCAATCAAACGAGAAGTACTTGTTGTCCTTGCGAAGGGTGTTGCGGTTCGTTGCGGTGCGAACGGCCGGAGTGATTGGTTGAGCAGTTCTTCCCTGCACTCGGAAATTGCCTTCGAATCCCCAACCCATCTCGATAAACGTAAAGAAGTTGAACTTGTGACGGATGTCGCGATCGGAAAGCGCGTAGTCGAGTTGCAGGTTGTTGATATCAAACGCGCGATCGGTAAACGGATCGCGTTCGTTTGAATCGTCGTCTTTGTCTTTTGCCAGAGTGTAGTTCCACTCGAGTTGGTAGCGTCGGCTGAACCGTTTGCGCATGCCGGCAGTGAAACCGTCGTAAACCGACTTGCCAACAGAACTCGTCACCATCGTCTCGCCAAGGAATGGCGCGAAGAAGTTGTTGCGATTGATGTTCAGGAAGCGCGTCAGATGAACACCCTTCGAATGCGTGAAGTCGAAATAGAGCGACCAGTCGTTAGCGATCTCCTGTTCGAAACCGACGTTGAAGGTGTAGATGCGCGGGTTTTCGTAATCGCGACTAAACACGCGAACGCCGCTGAAACACGGGAACGGATTGCTGATTGGTCCCGCAACGCACGGAGTAACACTTGACGGTGGCGTGACGACACCCGGCCACACCGGTCCAGGTACGCCGGACGAGATGATCGGCGTGTTCAGGAAGATCGTCTGTTGTTGCACACCGTTCGTCGTGATCGATCCGACTTGCGAGAGCATGTTCTGGCGCGCGTAGTAGATGCCGGCGCTCGCGCGCAACACTGATTTACCTTCCTTCGAGATGTCCCACGCCATGCCGAGACGTGGCTGCCACTGGTTCTTCTGATCGGGCAGCGTTCCATCGGACGGAAAACGCGGATCGTTCAGGAAAATCCCGTAAGCCGTGTTTTGCGGCGCTACCACGGGTTCGGGAAAAAGCTGTGCTTCCCAGCGCAGGCCGTAGTTGAGCGTGAAGTGGGGCCGGACTTTCCACGAGTCTTGCGCGAAGAAAGCGATGTCTTCGTTGGTGATCTTCGAAAAACCGGCAGCGTCTGTTGCCGGACCAGTCAAACCTGCGCCCTGCAAGTAAAGCAGCAGCGGACCGCCGCTCACTTGTTCCACCGGGCCGTCAGGCGTAATTAACACCGGACACGTTGCGGGCCTTGTAACGAAAGTTCCATCCGAACAGCCGACGGTGTTTGGTCCAAATCCACCCGCAGCAGCCGGCGATGCATAACGCAGGAATCCGGTGACGCTATCGAAGATGTAACGACCGTTAAAGAATCCGCGGAACACCTGGTCGTTCAGCGTGTGCAGCCATTCGCCACCGACTTTGATCGTGTGATCGCCGGTGATGATCGAGAAGTTGTCTTTGATTTGCGTACGCCAGAGCAGTTCGTCAACGTTCGGTGCCAGGAAGAACGGATTGCCGAAACGGAACGTGGTCACGAACCCCATCGCCGTATCAGCGGGAATATTCGACGGAATCGCGGAACGGGGTCGCAGTTCGCGAGAGTAAGAGAAGTGGGCCTCGTTCAACTTCGTCGGCGAAATCGTGCTGAAGAGATTTGCGCGGACGACGTTGATCCTCGAAGGGCCTTCGATACCGTTCGCCGAGTTTCCGTAGGTGGAAACATCGAAGGTCTGGTTAGTGTTTTTCGAATGGTCGAAGTTGTACGAGACGTCGAGTTGGTTTGCGTCGTTGAGCTTAAAGCTGCCTTTCGTGAAGAAAGCCTGGTTGTTGATCTTGTGGCTGATCGGCAGTCCCTCTTCCTGATTGCGCGTAGTTCTGAGGAAGTTGATCAGCGCCAGACGCTGGCAGTCTTCGCTGCCGTTGATGAGTCCTTCGTTGGCGAGAATCGTCGGCGCGGCGATCGGACACGGTGTGCCGATCGGCTCGCTGAGGTTCGCGCGCGTCAGGTTTTCGTTAATGCCTTCGAACGCGAAGAAGTAGAACGCGCGATCTCGTTTGATTGGACCACCAATCGTGAAGCCATACTGTTCGCGGTGAAAGTCCGTGAGCGGTTTGCCATCGGAAGTGTTGGCGGTCAGCGCTTCGAGACGTTGGAAGTAAAACGCGCTGCCGTGGATCTCGTTCGTTCCTGATTTGGTGATGACGTTGATGATGCCGCTGGCGGTGCGTCCAAACTCCGCGCTCGCGCCGGTCGCCACGACCTGAAACTCTTTAACTGCTTCGAGGGTGATGTCGATCGCAGCGCGCTGTCCGCCGAGTTGCTCGCCAAAGAAGCCGTTGTTGTAGTCGCCGCCGTCAAGACTGACGTTATTGAAGATTCCGCGTTGACCGGAGAAGTTGATCTCGTCGCCGTCGGGACCTTGCGTGATGCTGACGCCGGGCGTCAACGTGAGCAAGTCTTCAAATTTGCGACCCAGGATTGGCGTGGTGCTACGGCAGTCTCGTTCAGTGTGGTACTGACTTCGGTTTTTGATGCGTCAACTGTAGGCGTCGCCGTAACCGTCACCGTTTCCGCGACATCCGAGATCTTTCAGCGAAAATGAAGTCCAGGGTCTGGCCCACGGTCTAGGTGACGTTCGGATCTTGTGTGGTTGCGAAACCTTGTTTCGCAATCGTGACGGTGTACAGGCCCGGCTGGAGTTGTGGCGCAGTTGAAGCGACCTTCCTCATCGGTCGTCAGTGTTCTCGAAATATTCGTCTCGTTGTTCTTGATTTCGACGTTTGCGCCGGGCACGACGGCGCCGTTCGCGTCTAGCGCGGTGCCTCGGATGGTTCCGGTTGTGATTTGACTCTGGGCGTTAGCCGTTAGAGCGATTAGTAACGTAATTAAAAGGGTTGCGATAGGGTACGGAAGCCGGGGATTTCTGCTTGGAACGGGGGTCGGCATACGGGTCTCCTATGTTATGGTCCGATGGGTTGTTGTGACGGAGAATGAATACCACAGTTGAGGCGATTTGTCTGTAAATTGAATTGATTTATGGTAGCCTACGAGCGATTTACTGAGTGAGGGTTCATTCATTGGCCGCTACCGATAAACGACTGGCGATTAGCGACAAACGAGCAGCGATTTTGCGCGCTGCGATAAGTGTGTTCGCGCGCTGCGGTTATTTCAACTCCAAGGTTGCTGACATTGCGCGTGAGGCAGGAGTCGCCGATGGCACGGTTTACCTCTACTTCAAGAGCAAAGAAGAAATTCTGCATTCAATTTTCGATCGCAGTGTGGAAGAAGCACTCGGCGCCGCGAGGAAACGAGTAGCACGGCTCAACGATCCGCGTGAAAAACTTCGTCAGATCGCGCACATGCACCTCGAACGGCTCGGCGCGGATCGCGATCTGGCTGTCGTCTTTCAGGTCGAACTGCGCGGCTCGACCAAGTTCATGGAAGAGTTTTCCGCCGCCGGCTTTGCTGAATACCTGGCGCTGATCCGATCGACGTTTGAAGAGGGCCAACGTGCTGGATTGTTTCGTGCGGACTTGAATGCGCGCGTGGTCGCGAAAGTGTTGTTTGGCGCGCTCGACGAAATGGCTACCAACTGGATCCTCTCGAAACGCCGTTACAAACTCGCACCGATGGCCGATCAAGTGCTGGACATTTTTCTAAACGGAGTGCGCGCGACGTGAAACGCGTAAGCGAGAACATCGAACGGCACGAACCGGTTCCGGTGCACCGTCCGATCGCCCCTGGCGAACCGGCGACGCTTGTTGATGTCTTCACGCTCGTGGTGCGCGAGAACAAACGTTCCGACACGCTCAACTATAAGAAGGACGGACAATGGGTCGCCGTTTCTTCTGACGAAATCCTCGCGCGTGCGAAAAATATCGCCGCCGGGTTGCACGCGATTGGCGTTCGTCGCGGTGACCGCGTGGCGGTGCTGTCAGAAAGCCGGGTGGAATGGACGCTCACCGATGCGGGTTGCATCTTCGGCGGCGTGATCGATGTTCCGATTTATCCGACGTTGACGCCGCCGCAGGTCCGCTACATTTTGAACGACTCCGGCGCGTCCGCTTTGTTCATCGAGGGACACGCAAAGTTTGACGAGCTTAAAGCGATCCTCGGCGAGTGTCCGCAAGTTGAGCACGTTGTTCACTTCGATCCTGGTGGTATGAGCGAAGGATTATCACTCGCTGAACTGGAACGATTGGGATCGGAGTTTCAGCAGCAGAATCCCGGTGCGCTTGATGAGTTGGCCCATGAGATCGCGCCCGACGACCTGGCGACGATCATTTACACGTCGGGCACGACGGGTGAACCGAAAGGCGTGATGCTCACGCATTCAAACATCGTCACGAATTTGGTTGACTCGTCGGGCCATCTTTCGTTTGGGGTACACGACATCGCGCTCTCGGTGCTGCCGCTGTCGCACGTTTTCGAGCGGCAGGCGATGTACATGTATCTGTATCGTGGAATGTCGGTTTACTTCGCCGAGTCGTTGCAGACCATCGGTCCGAATTTGCGTGAGGTGAGTCCAACGATCCTCGTGGGCGTGCCGCGCATCTTCGAGAAGATTTACGACCGGATTCAGGAGCGCGCTGCGGAGGCGGGGAAGTTTGCGGCGACAATGCTCGCGTGGTCCGTTTCCGTCGGACGTGAGTATGCGAAGTACAAGCTCGCGCATCGTCCGGTGCCGTTGTTTTAAAACTCAAGCACGCGATCGCGTCAAAGTTGGTCTTTTCCAAATGGCATGCGGCGTTTGGCGGTAGGATTCGTCTGCTGGTCTCGGGAGGCGCGGCCCTGCCCGAAGATCTTGGTTATATCTACTTCGGCGCGGGCATTCCGATCATTCAGGGTTACGGTTTGACCGAAACGTCTCCCGTGATTACGACGAGCCACCTCGACGCGCTCCGCATTGGCACAGTTGGGACGCCAATTCCGAACGTTGACATCAGGATTGCGGCTGATGGCGAGATCGAAGTGCGTGGTCCAAACGTGATGCGCGGTTATTACAACAAGCCGGAGGAGACGCGCGCGGTTTTTACTGACGATGGCTGGTTCAAGACGGGCGACGTCGGGGCGCTCGATGCTGATGGTTACCTCACGATCACGGATCGAAAGAAGGAGCTGTTTAAGACTTCCGGTGGCAAGTACATTTCGCCGCAGCCGATCGAACAGGCGATCAAAGCGTCGCGTTTTGTGAACCAGGTTGTGTTAGTTGGTGCGGAGCGAAAGTTTCCGGCGGCGTTGATTGTGCCGAATTGGGAGCAGTTGGAGTCGTACTGCAAGCTGAAGGGGATTCAAGTACAGAACCGCCGTGAACTTTGCGAACATCCTCGCATCATCGATCTGCTCGAACGACAGATCGATCGGCTCACTCCGAACCTCGCGCGCTACGAGAAGATCAAAAAGGTCGCGCTGCTTGAAAACGAATTCACAATTGAAGGCGGTGAACTGACGCCGACGCTGAAGGTTAAGCGCAGAGTCATCGATCAAAAATATCGCGACGTGATCGAGAAGCTTTACTCTACTTAGCCACAAAAGGCACAACCTTTTTGTGGCTAACTTCGTTTCGTTGGTGGTGGATCGCTTAGATGAAGCGATTTCAGGATGCGATCGGCGGCGTCTTCACCGGCTCTTCGCAATAACGACTCGCGGTAAGTTGGAAGTGACGAACCAGTCGGTCGTCCCACGGATATCGGACCTTTCCTCACACTGTTTTCATAGGTTCTGCCGCTCGCTAACACTTTGGCAGTGCCCGGTGCAAAAACAACGTAGTCGACTTCAAATTCGTACCTTCCGTCACTACTGGCCGACATCCTGTCTACTACTAAATTAATCAACACAACGTAAGTCGTCTTCCCGTCCTTTGCTTTTTTAATCGCCTCGCCACGCGACATATCTCGTTGTGAGACGTCGACCGCAAGACTCGTCTTGTCGCGCAATCGATCAGCACAACCATTTCTAGCCGCTTCATAAAACGTGAGTGGAGCGTAATCGAAGGCGGTACGATCGCCGGTAGCGACCAGAAAGTTCATATCGCTATCGGCTCTTTTCGGCTTGGGTGTTGGAGTTGGTTCGGGAGTCGGCGTCGGAACGGGCGCTGACGGCGGAGGTTTCACCTGTCTCCGTCCGGATTGCGCGTTCACCGTGAAACAGCAGAACGCAACGAGCAGAGCCACGGAGACACCAAGCAGGGTTGCAGTTGGTCTTATTCTCATATGCTTTTGCTGCGGGAGAGACTGTGGCTTTTAGCTTAATCGGACGGCTAATTGTAGCACCAATAGTGAGATTCTGAAGCCTGTTTTGCTACACTGCGCGTTCTCCCGACTTAAGGCCCACGATACATAAATGGACAACACTGAGTTAAAACTTGTGATCAGCAATGTCCGCGACCAGGCGCGACTGACGCGGTCATTTGACCTGCGCCCGGCGGAGGCTTCAGGAGATGCAGCGCGCATCGAGTTCAGCCCCGGGCAGATTGCGATTCTGAGCGTGCCCGGCGAAGAACCGGCCTATTTCGCATTTGCGAGCGCGCCTGGGGACGAGGAGCTGGAAGTGCTTGTGAAGCAAAAAGTCGGCGCAAGCAAAGTCCTATACGATATGCAGGAAGGCGACGAGATCACGTTGCTCGGCATCTGCGGTAACGGTTTTGATTTGGACCAACAAAAACAGCGCGACCTGGTTTTCGTCGCCATGGGCACCGGTGTCGCTCCCTTGCGGTCAGCGTTGCGTTACGTCATGAAACACAGGGAAGATTTCGGACAACTCGTTGTACTTTATGGCGCGCGCACGCCTGACGATTTCGCTTACAGCGACGAGGTGCAAAGTTGGGCGGATGCGGGCGTTGAACTACGTCAGGTGATCTCGCGTCCTGACGGGCACGACTGGTCCGGCCCGACTGGGTACGTTCAGTCGCTGCTGGATCACGTATTAGCGGATCTGCCGTCGCCTGTCGCCCTGATTTGTGGTTCGCGCGAGATGATCGAACAAACGCGCGAACGACTCGGAAAGATGGGTTTCAAGCCGGAAGAGATCCTGACGAACTACTAAGAACGGCTTGCACGAAAAGTACATCTACGGAGGAGATTGTCTCCCGCAAAGGCGCCAAGGCGCAAAGAAATCCTTTAAAAACGCGGTAGCGCTTTGCGCCTTTGCGTCTTTGCGGGAGACATAAGTTAAAAAAAAGAGACTTTTCGTGCGAAGTAACTAAGAGCAAAAACCATGAGATACGCACTCAAACTCACCCCTTTGTTTCTATTCGTCTTCCTCGCTGTGACTGCATGCAGCAGCGGAAACAGCAGTCAGGCGCGCGAAGAACTGGCGCGTTTGAACGTTGAATACAGTGACGCGAACTTTATCGAGAACGCTCGGCAGGGTAACGCCGACGTAGTGCATCACTTTCTGGATGCAGGCATGAATACTGAGGTCAAAACGAGAGACGGACAGACGGCGTTGATGGTCGCGGCCCTCGCAAATCAGGCAGAGATAGTCAAGGTGCTGCTCGAGCATGGCGCGGATGTGGACGCGAAAAACAAGTACGACGGCACGGCACTGATGTCCGCTGCATGGAAAGGTCACTCTGAAGTTGTGGACCTGCTGCTTGCTGAAGGACCGGATCTTTCGATCAAGGACAGTCGAGGGATGACGGCGCTGATGTTCGCCGCCTGGGAAAATCACACGGGGATTGTAAAAGCGCTTTTAGCCAAAGGGGCCGATGCGAATGCTAAGGATGCTAACGGTTGGACGGCCCTGATGCGCGCGGCATTCAAGGGTTACTCAGAGCCGGTTGCGGCACTGATCGAGAAAGGCGCTGACGTGAACGTTCAGAACAGCGAAGGCAAAACGGCAATGAACGTTGCAGAGGAACAGCGCCACACGCAAATAGTTCAACTTCTACAAAACAGCGCGACCCGGTAAAGTCCGAGTCCTCGCGCTTCTCATTCTAGAATGGACCGGTAATCCGCTTTGCGCGACCACCGCCTGAACGTAGTCGCGCTGTGAGGGTTGGCAATCGCAAATTTGGTCCATAGCAAATTTGGCATATAGAAATCCGTTGACTCTGAAGTTCATTAGGTGTAAACGACACCCACGCACGCTTCCAGCTTCTCTCTGTTCGTTGGGGGAGGAACTTGGTCACTCACACACGTCCCAGAAACTGACGAGAGAAATGCGCCTTTTCAGCCTTCTCTTGCCGTCACACTGGTCCGAAAAATACGGACGAAAGTACGCGACATTCGGACCAGCCGCATAGAACCATTAGGGCTACCAGGGGTCAGAACTACAGCACAAAGTTTCACTAACTCTGGTTTCCTCCAGAGCCAGGGTAAGTGTATGCGTCGGTCCGGCTTTAACCCGGCCTGGCCCACGTAGGGTTACTAACGTGCGGAACCTCAGAGGAGAAATCTATGAAGATCAAGGCACTGAAGCTATTGACGCTGACTTTTCTGCTTATAGCTTGTGCGGTTCCGGTGCTCTTGTTGAGTGGCAATGCATCGTCCGAATCTGACCCGTCCCTCGCAGGCCTGGGGTACGGCAGCGTCGAAACGTTTAATGCCAACTACAAAGAGTGGGAAACGCAGTACGAAAAGAACGGCGGAGACAAGAACATGGTCCTGGCCATGGGCTGGTTTAAGGGTCTTTCAACGGGACACACTTACGCCAGTGGTCTCGCTAAATTCAATCTCGTCGAAGGAAATGTCACGCTGGCGATCAACGGACTTTCCAAAGATGAAGCATGGGAAGTCTGGATGGTTGATAGCGCTGCCGGCAGCATCGGTCTCGAAAGCGATGACAACATGATGCGGATCGGCAGTTTAACTCACGAGAAAGGCGTTGCGACTCTTGCCGCCAGCCTCGGCAAAGATGCCTTCACGAAGTTCAATATGGACCTCGTTATCGTCACGAAGGCCGGCAAGACCCCAATCGAAGATCGAACGATCATCGGTACCACGTCGCTGTTCCATCGGATGTATCGCAGCAAACAGCAGGGACAATTTGGAGTGCTCGCGGATGCAGATCCAGTCGCTCCCGCGCCTGAAAACCGCGGCTTGTTCCGGAAGATTGTTGATGCGATCAGCCCGACTGCTTCGGCGCAAATCGGTCCGATCCCCAACCCCACGACTGCGCTCCAGCTGTCCATCACCCGCGGGCGGAAGAGTTTCTTTAACGAAACGTTCAACGGAAACGGACGGACCTGCGGGACCTGTCACCGCGAGGACGGCAATCTCACGATCGACGCGGAGTTCATCGACGATCTGCCACCAAACGATCCGATCTTTGTCGCCGAATTCATTCCGGCTCTTGCCAACAACTTCGAGAACCCCGTGCTGATGCGCAAGCTTGGCTTGATTCTCGAGAACCCTGACGGCTTCGGAAACCTGGCGAGCAATTTCGTGATGCGCGGCGTGCCGCACACTCTGGCGCTGCTGCAAAACACGCTAACTCCTGTTGCGGGCGGAGGTGATGGAACGACAATCCCGCCGAACGAGAGAACTGGCTGGGGTGGTGACGGCGCACCGGGAACTGGAACTCTGCGCGAGTTCATTATCGGCGCGATCACTCAGCACTATCCGAAGACCCTGAACCGTCAAGCGCCCGGAGATTTTCGTTTTCCGACGACGGGCGAACTCAATGACCTCGAGGCATTTCAGAAGTCTATGGGCCGTCGGCAAGACCTGGATCTGGCGGCGATGAAGCCGAAATTCAGGAATGAAGTTGTTCGTTTAGGAGTCGACATCTTTAACAATGGCGGCTCAGTCTTAGGTGGCTCGAATGAAGGTGCCGGTAAGTGTTTCTTCTGTCACCTGAACGCGGGCGCGAGTGACTTCTTCTTCCCGGGCCAGAATGCAAACTTCAACACCAACGTTGAAGGGCTGCCTTCACAACCGGCGGATCTCGTTATACCCTTGCAACTCAATCCACAGGACGGTGGCTTTGGTCAAACGGGTATCTCTCCAACCGGCGGCATCGGGAACGGCTCGTTCAATACACCGGTGCTGGTGGAAGCGGCAGACACCGGTCCATTCTTCCATAACAACTCGATTGAGACGATTGAAGGCGCTGTTGATTTCTATAACAGCGAGGCTTTCAATTTGTCTCCCGGTTTCGGATCTTTAATCGGTGGGATCCGGCTTGAAGCTACCGAGGTCGTCGCCGTTGCTGCGCTGCTGCGTGTCATCAACGTGCTGGAGAATGAACGGTCGGCGAGGGACTTGATCGAGCGCATCAAGATCGCAACGAGCGACGGCCAGGCTAAGGAGCTGGCCAATCTCGCGGTATCTGAGATCAACGACGCGATTGAAGTGCTCGTGGGTGGCGGGTTACACCGAAAGGCGCAAAAGGAGTTTGCTAAGGCCGCAGGGAGCGCTCTCAACGCGGCAAGTAACACGGGCGCCAGGAGGATTGAGCATGCCAACAAGGCTATTAGTAGTCTGAAAGCGGCGCGAGCCGACATTATCGATCCGTAAAACCTAACTTCGCATCCCGCGTTTATCGCGGAACGTGCCTTTACCAGATGCAGACGGTGGAGCTCGATCCCATCGTCTGCATCTGTGCTATATACTCCCTCCCTCCAATGTTTCCGAATGCACAAGATGCGCTTCCGCTTCCTCTCCGACCCAACTTCGAACATTACAAAAAACTCGCGAGGGATTTAGTCACGGCCTGCAAGTCGGGTGATCCGGATGCGATTGGCGATTGGGCCGAGGCGTGGTTGAAAACGCTCGTCAAACAAAGCGGAATCAAACTCGGGCGAAAGGAGTCGCGCGTAATTGGACGCTGGACTAATCAGGTCGAAGGGTTCGCTCAGCGGAAGTTATCGAACACGGATGGTCCACAGTGTCGTCTCGCAGACGCGCAATCTGTCTCGCTCGATCACACGGGTTTGAGAATTGGACCAGGTTCACCAAACATCTTAGGGGGCTCTCGCAAAAGAGTTCACTCGTTGCAAGATTTGAAGCTGCTGCCGACGCGATCTGCAACGGCGATATTAAGACTGTCAAACGACTCTTGTGATCAAGTTTCTGCTTAAAAGGAACGTGCCAGCTCGAAACGAGGAGACATTTATGGCGGAACTGTTTTAGGGCAAACACTCTGGTCGGCCGCGCACGAGCGGAGATCCCAAGTTGTATGCGGAGATTATTCAGGTATTGATTTGAAGCAGGTGCGAGCGTTCCGGAGCGGCATGTGCCCGTGAACAAACCGATCGACGATCTGCTGCGGAGTTATGGCAGCGTACCCGAACCTACCTGGTACTGGTTTGGTGAAGAGCCGCGTCGCCCTCGCAAGAAACGTTGAGCATTACTCCGGCGTTTTCTTACAGAGACGGAGAAGAAACCTCGGTGGTGTCTTAATTCCTCTCTGCGTACCTCAGCGCTGCTCCGCGTCTCTGCGGGTTCTCTGGTTTTGCGTTTCTTTTACCGCAGAGAGTCGCGGAGGACCGCAGAGGTACGCAGAGAATGCCGGCAAACTAAGACACCACCAGCTACCTTGCTATAAGCGGAAATGATCCTAAAAATCTTTGCGCGTTCCTCGAGAATGTTAAGGCCGAGCGCTTGGGTTGGTGGGGATTACCATTACTGAAGATAGTTTACGTCTAAGTTACCTGGATGGGCTATCTTGTCCGATTTAGTTTCGCACAAAAACTGGATTATAAGGAGAGAGTCAGAGTAAGGTATCCCGGCATCACACTAACCTTCCAGGAAGGACACATCGATGAGCAAAAGTGTACTGGTCCTACTATGGCTAACGCTGGTTATTTCTGGAGTCGTGGCCCAATCGCGCGTTCCCACGCTTGATGAGCTGGTGACGCTGAAATCAGTCGGCGGCACGCAAATCTCGCCCGACGGTAAATGGGTCGCTTACACGGTTAGTCATGGCGATTTCAAGCAGGATGCCTTCATAACTCAAATCTGGCTCGCGAATACCGACACCGGAAAAAGTATTCAACTAACACGCGGCGAAAAATCCTCAACGGCTCCGCGCTGGTCGCCGGACGGCCAGTGGCTGGCGTTTCTAAGCAACCGCGTTGAAGACAAGAACCAGATATTTCTGATCGATCCGAGCGGCGGCGAATCTCGACAACTGACCAAGTCTGAAACGGCAATAAACAACTTCGCGTGGTCGGAAGACGGAAAGACGATCGCCTATACGGCAGCTGAACCGACAGCAAAGCCGTTGAAAGACCGCAAGGAATACTACGGCGACTTCGATGTGGTGCGCGCAGGTTACAGCTCACGTTCACATTTGGACTCTTGATGTTGCCGAAGCGATGAAGTCGCCGATCGCCGGCAAACAGCGTACGAAGAAAACCGATTTCAGTGTTAGTTCATTCTCATGGTCGCCTGATGGATCGACGATCGCTTTCAGCGCCACGATAAATCCCGATTTAATTCAGGGAACGACCGGCGATATTTATCTGCTGAAGCTGAGCGATGATTCGGTGAAGAAGATCGTCGATCAGCCCGGACCGGATACGAATCCGCTCTTCTCGCCGGATGGCAAGCAGATTGTTTTCTCTTCAGTCATGGGCGAAAAGCTTTACTTCGCGAGCAATTCCCGGCTGGCGATTGTTGGAGTTGATGGCGGCAAACCGAAATCGATCACTGATGGTTTTGATGAGAATCCGGGACTAATCGAATGGAACCGCAACGGAATCTATTTTGCCGGATTGCAGAAAACAGCTTCGCACCTGTTCCGCGTCGATCCGGTGAGCGCAAAAATCACTCGCGTTTCGCAACCCGATAACCTGATGGCTGGTGCATTCTCAGTTACGCGTAGCGCCGACCGGATTGCCTTCACCGTTTCTTCGCCGACCAGCATCGGCGAAGTGTTCGTCTCTGACACGCGCAGCTTTACGCCGCGCAAATTAACGAACTTCAACGAGCAAACAAAATCCTTCACGCTCGGCACCCGCGAAGTGATCTCGTGGCAGAGCCAGGATGGAACGACGATCGAAGGTGTTCTAATCAAACCTGCTAATTTCGATCCGGCTAAAGAGATATCCGCTGCTTTGCATTATCCATGGTGGACCGACGGGAATCGATCGTCCGGTGTTGCTGACGCCTGATGCTCGTTACTATCCATCAGACATCTGGGCGGCACGCGGCGCGTTGATCTTGAAAGTTAATTATCGAGGCAGTGCGGGCTATGGCGAGAAGTTTCGCAAATTGAATGTGGGTAACCTCGGCGTCGGCGATGCATGGGATGTTTTGTCGGGCGTCGATTTCCTGATTGCGAAAGGCTGGGTCGATAAGAACAAAGTCGCCTGCATGGGTTGGAGCCAGGGCGGATACATCTCTGCGTTCTTGACGACCAGTAGCGATCGATTTGTTGCGATTTCGGTCGGCGCCGGAATTTCAAACTGGGCGACCTACTACTACAACACTGACATAACGCCGTTCACGATAAATTACCTTGGAAACGATCCTGCGGAAGACCCGGCGATTTACGCAAAGACATCGCCGATGAATTACATCAAGACAGCCAAAACGCCCACGCTGATTCAGCATGGCGAGTTCGACCGCCGCGTGCCGATTGCCAATGCTTACGAACTGCGGCAGGGTTTGGAGAACCGCGGCGTGAAAGTCGAGATGGTTGTGTATAAAGGTTTCGGTCACGGCATTAACAAACCGAAATCAATGCGCGCGGTCATGCAGCATAATCTCTCCTGGTTCAATCACTACATCTGGGGCGATCCACTGCCGGACTTGACCGCCCCGGAACTGCCGAAGAAGAAAGAAGCAACAGATGGCAATCGTTAACGAGTAACCAGCTTCCCGGGGCTTGTGAATAAGAGTGTGGGTCCGGTCATAAAGTGAAATCGGCCTTACTCGGAACTTCCCAAACCAGTGTGTCGTTCGTGCTCGACAACAGATACTTGCCATCGGGCGTGAAAGCCAATTTCCCGATTTGCGCGGCAAATGGATCCTCACGGTTCTCTTTTATTGCCGGATGGGCCGCCCGGCCGACTTCTCTACCTGTCTCCAGATCGTAAAGAACAACCTGCGCCTGTTGTGTCCCGGATTGGTCTTTCGTATAGCCGACTGCCATGGTCCGGCTATCCGGCGCCACCGCGACGGCGGTGCCGATAACGTTTGACTTGAGCGCCACTTCATCGTTTACGACCGGCGGACTCCAACTAGTAACGTCCAACTGTCTTGCGAGCTGATAGTTTGCGGTGTCGTAGAAATATAGAAAGCGTTTGGTATTGGGTTTGTCGAAGATTGTGTTAGTGGCAAGAACCACGAGGAATTTGCCGTCCGGTGTGTAGATGGCATTTTCTCCGAAGCTCATGCCGGTTGCGGAATCGATTTCCTTCGTGACATCCAGAGTCGCAGTATTTCGAATTACAACTTTCTGTCCTGAGACGTAGGCCATCACTTTTCTCGACGGGGCGAACGAGATGCTTGCCGCCATCGGATCTGAATGTTCGATGGAACTAAACTTCGTTTGATTACAGTGGGGCAAAGTCAGGATGGCAAAGCGTTCACCTTTTCCTGGCTGCCTCAGCGATGTTCAGCACGTGTTGCGCGTCGATTAGCAAAAATGACTGAGACGCTGGCATTCGCTGCTGGAGCACTCGCGTGCCTCGCCGTTTGCCAGATCCCAAATCTTGATCCTCCATTCGAGCTTCCCGTTGACGAGTTTGGGCTCCTTATAGAAGACTCGGTGTGTGCCCGGTATGAGTTGAACATCCTGCGGGAAAAATCCAACTCTCATGCGACCCAGTTCTCGTCCACTAGCTCGCTCTGACGACGCGCAGCACGTCGGTGTTATTGTCCGATTGATTTGCGAAGCCTTTGCCGTCGGCCTGGAATTGTGTAGGTCCGTACCGGTTTGCTGCTCTCGTAAAAGAGCAGCAAATTTCCGTCACTTGAAATCTCCTCAAAGTTGTTTTGCCTGTACTGCGAGACAAGCTTGAGCGACTTCGAGTCCACAGGCTTTACCGCTTGATCCCGAGATCGTTGGAGACCCAAACTGCCACGCGGGCGCAAGATTTCCCAACAACAAAGTGACAAACACAGCTTTAAGAAACATCGCAAATCTCCCCCCAGGTCGGAACGATCGATATCAACGAGAGCACCTTTCGGGCCAAACCCTGGTTTGGAGCCATTGAAGGTCCTCCCGTATCCCCGCGTCTCCGTGTCCGGCATTCCTATATCTACGGGCCGAGCAGCCTGGTGAACGACAGCGACCCTAACTTCCAGGCGCCGCTCTGCTGCACGTACACTTCCGTGACCACGAACGGGTTGGTGACCTCGTTGCCGCCGACGACGGCCACGAGACGAATCTTGTTCAAAAGGATGGCGGTCGTGCCGATGAATCGCACCGACACTTCCTGGATCTCCACGTTCTTGTACTGAATTCCCCCGCTCCTGATGACATCCAGTTCCTGGGTCTTGGACATGGTCCCGCCCATATGGACAAAGACAGCCTCATCGTGGAAGAGCGCGGCGAGGGAATCTACTTTGCGCTCCGACATCCAGCGCCACTTATCACTGGAGAGACTAACTATTTCTTGTTCCGTATTCGTGCGACTCCTGGCAGGTGGATCTCCTTGTTTTTGCGCCGCGACGGACCATTGCACAGTCGCTATTAAGAAGCACAGCCCGAGCAGTGATGCCTTCATATAATTGTTTGCCTTTCCTTTCTTCAGTCTTCTTCCTTATGTCAGGTAAGTCTCATTCGAGCATCTTTATTTTCCTTAACCAGCTCTCGATTTCTTTTTGTGCTTCCTCCGCCCTTGCTCCTTTGATGACCAGATTTTGTCCATCCCTTTCCACTCCGCCCCGCGTGACGAAGCCTTCCAGAACCGTGCTTTGCGCACAGAGTTCCCTAACCGTTTGAAAACTGCTCCCTTCGCCGTAACCCGCGTTCGTGTTGAATGGGATAACTGTCTTTCCGTTCAGACTGTATTGGCGCAGAAAACTCTTAACCGGCGGCGGCAGCTGCATCCCCCACGTCGGAAAACCCACGAACACAAAATCGTACTGTTCGATACGCTCGATCTTTGTCTTCAAAGGCGGCAAATAACCCGTCTCATTCTCCCGGGCGACTTGCTCCACGGTCGCGTTATAGTCGGCGGGGTAAGGCGTCTCCAATTCGAGTGCGGCTAACGTGCCGCCGACCTTCTGATGGATGAATTCTGCGATCGTCTTGGTGTTGTTGGTCCGGGATAGATACACGATCAGTACCTTCTTTTCCCGAGTCAATGGCTGAGCATCTGCGGGGAGTTGCTGCGCGCCGGAACAACCGGAAAGAAGACAAATGATTGTCAGGATCATCAGGGACATAACGGCTATGCTTTTCATTGTCCTTAAACCCGGACGTTGCCGCTTCTTCCCGGTGTTCCTGGATTCATAATTTCATCGCCCTATTTCTTCGGCGGCGCCTCGACGCCCGAGAAGACCAGCACTGCGTCTGGCAGACGCTGCCCGCGGATCTCGATTGCGCTAACAGCGGAATTCAGCTCAGTGAGTTCAGCGGGAGTAAATCGAACGTCAGCCGCCCCGGCGTTTTCCACCATGTGCTGCATCACCGTTGTTCCGGGAATCGGCACGATCCACGGCTTCTGACCCATTAGCCACGCGAGGGCGATCTGTGCGGGAGTGGCTTGCTTACGCACGGCCCAATTCTTTATCAGACTCAACGAGCTTAGGTTCTGCGGCAGGTTCTCGGGAGAATATCTCGACGTTGCTGCTCGGATGTCGCCTGGCGCGAAACGCGTGTTTGCGTCAATCCATCCGGTTAACAATTGGCAACCGAGCGGCCACCAAGGGACGAAACCGATTCCCAACTCTTCACAGAGCGGGATCACTTCCTTCTCCGGGCCGCGCCATACCATAGAGTACTCGTTCTGAATGGCGGTCAGCGGCAGCGTGGCATGAGCACGTCGGATAGTCTGGATTCCCGGTTCGGAGAGTCCCCAATGCAGAACCTTTCCCTGATCCATCAGGTCCTTGATCGCTCCAGCAACGTCTTCGATAGGCACTTCCGGATCGACGCGATGTTGATAGAGAAGATCTATACGGTCGGTCCGCAACCTCTTGAGCGATCCTTCAACGACTAGCTTGATATGATCTGGTTTGCTGTTAAGCCCCGGAAGCCGCCGTCCCGTCTGCTGATCGATGTTCCAACCGAACTTGGAAGTGATCCTGACCTTATTTCGAAATGGCTCGATCGCCTCGCCGAGGATCCGCTCGTTTTCGAATGGCCCGTATGCCTCGGCACAGTCGAAGAACGTAATGCCACGATCATAGGCCGCGCGGAGAATGCTGATCATTTCCGGCCGGTACGGTACCGTGGTCTCGTACCTCCGATGCATGTTCTGAACGCCCAGCCCGACTGCCGAGACCTCCAGCTTGCCCAACTTTCTTCGCCCGACCGAAGAATTAGCAGCGCTCTTCGTATTATTCGGCTTTACGGTTTGGGCACTTGCCTGATTCTGCGAAGCCGCCAACGCCGCTAGGCCGGCGCCCGCAAAGATGGTCTTCGCGATAAAACTGCGCCGGTTGATTCCATTACTTTCCTGATCGATTGCTTTGTGATTTTTCATCGTGTCTCTGCATATCTCTCTTTAACGAATAGCTGTTCTCGCACCTATCGTTCTAGTTTGATTTTGATGTCGGCTGGCGAACCGAGGATAAGACGATACTCGCGGATCATTGGACGATCCTGCAAAAGCGGCTACATTGACGTCCCGCGTTGCAAACAAAGAGGCTAAGATGGACCGATGAACAGTAGGGAAACTCCGCGAGACGCACAAAGGGTGAAAACCAACAGAGAAGAACTCACTGAGCTGATCGGCCGGACTGTGTCCGAAGATGGGGCTAAGGAGGTGTTCCCAGGTTTTTTCCTCGCCCGTTCATCGCAGACGTTGGAATCGTTGCATGCCGTTTACAGGCCGGCGTTCTGCCTCATCGCGCAAGGTAGGAAAAGGGCATTGCTAGGTGAGGAGGTGTTTAGGTACGACCCGGGGCATTACTTGTTATTCACGGTCGACCTGCCTCTCATCTTCCAGATCGAGAAGGCGACGCCGGACGAACCCTATCTTGGCTTACGCCTCGATCTCGACCCCTCGCTGGTCGCCTCGGTT
>CAWKHZ010000012.1:0-37230 GCA_963849585.1 uncultured Acidobacteriota bacterium
CAAAGCAATACGCAACTGAAACGAAGGGGCGCCGCACAAAAACATTACGCAATTGCTGGCGGCACGCGGCGCGTTGATCTTGAAAGTTAATTATCGAGGCAGTGCGGGCTACGGCGAGAAGTTTCGCCAATTGAATGTGGGTAACCTCGGCGTCGGCGATGCATGGGATGTTTTTCGGGTGTCGATTTCCTGATTGCGAAAGGCTGGGTCGATAAAAACCGAGTCGCCTGCATGGGTTGGAGCCAGGGTGGATAATATCTGCGTTTTTGACGACCGTAGTGATCGATTTGTTGCGATTTCGGTCGGCGCCGGAATTTCTGACTGGGCGACCTACTACTACAACACTGACATAACGCCGTTCACGATAAATTACCTTGGAAACAATCCTGCGGAAGACCCGGCGATTTACGAAAAGACATCGCCGATGGATTACATCAAGACAGCCAAAACTCCCACTTAATTCAGCATGGCGAGTTCGACCGCCGCGTACCGATTGCCAATGCGTACGAACTGCGACAGGGTTTCGAAAACCATGGCGTAAAAGTCGAGATGGTTGTGTATAAAGGTTTCGGTCACGGCATTAACAAACCGAAATCAATGCGCGCGGTGATGCAGCATAATCTCTCCTGGTTCAATCACTACATCTGGGGCGATCCACTGCCGGACTGACCGCCCCGGAATTGCCGAAGAAGAAAGAAGCCACAGATGGCAACCGTTAACGAGTAACCAGCTTCCGGATGCAAGTTCTGAAAGCCCAACATTATTTGTGGTTGCGATGCGTGACCGTGCTGTTCTTGATCCTGTTTGTTTCGTGCGCAGCTTCGGGTGAGTATGAGATAGAGACCTTCAATCTCGGCAAGGACCGCTCAATTGAGTTACTCGCATCGGAAGACGTGGAAGTCTCGCAAAGTTTTTACTGCCAGGTGAAAGTGGACCAGAAAATTGTGGTACCGCTTTTCATGATATGTGTCGATAACAACAGAGGCCAACTAAAATTCAAAACGCTGCTCGCCGAGCAAGGCGACTTGGTCGGCATCTTTGAACAAGAATACCCACAAGAGATCCTGACAATTCATGATTTCAGGTCGAATGCCTCGTGGCCACGCATGCTGAACGGCTACAAGAGTCCGGCGGAGTACGAACAGTACGGAGCAGAAGTCCTGAAAGAAGACCAGGCTGAACACAAAAACATAGAGTAGAAGTAGGGGCAGGAGCGAGCTTGTGAATAAAGAGTGTGGGTCCGGTCATAAAGTGAAATCGGCCTTACTCGGAACTTCCCAAACCAGCGTATCGTGCGTGCTCGACAACAGATACTTGCCATCGGGAGTGAAAGCCAATTTCCCGATTTGCGCGGCAAATGGATCGTTACGGTTCTCTTTTATTGCCGGATGGGCCGCCCGGCCGACTTCTTTGCCTGTCTCCAGATCATAAAGAACAACCTGCGCCTGTTGGCCCGGATTGGTCTCGTATGGCCACTGCCATCGTCCGGCTGTCCGGCGCCATCGCCAGCGCAGTACCAATCACGTTTGACTGAAACGTCACTTCATCATTCACAATTGGCGGGTTCCAGCTTGTGATGTCCAACTGTCTCGCGAGTTGATAGTTCGTCGTGTCGTAGAAATATAAAAAGCGTCTGGTATCGGGTTTGTCGCGGATTGTGTTAGTGGCAAGCACGACGAGGAATTTGCCATCCGGTGTGTAGATGGCCTTAACCCCCAAGCTCATACCCGTTCCCGAATTGATTTCCCTCATGACATCCAAAGTGGCAGTATCGCGAATTATGACTTTCCTGCCTGTGACGTAAGCCATCTCTTTTCTCGCCGGAGCGAACGAGATGCTTCCCGCGATCGGACCGGGATGCTCGATCAACTCAGCCGCAGTTTGACTACAGCCAGGCAAAGCGAGGATCGCAAAGGTTCATCTTTTCCTGGCTGCCTCAGAATGTTCAGCACGTGTTGCGCGTCGATTAGCATTAAATGACTGAGACACAGCATTGGCGGCTGGAGCACTCGCGTGCTTCGCCGTTTGCCAGATCCCAGATCTTGATCCTCCATTCGAGCTTGCCGTCTACGTGTTTCGGCTCCGTATAGAAGACGCGCTGGGTTCCCGGTATGAATTGAACATCCTCGCGGGAAAAATCCAACTCTCATCCGACCCAGTTCTCGTCCACTAGCTCGCTCTGACGACGCGCAACACGTCCGTGTTAATGTCCGGTTGATTTGCGATGCCTTTGCCACCAGCCTGGAATCGTATAGGTCCGCACAGGTTTGCTGGTCTCGTAAAAGAGCAGCAAATTTCCGTCACTTGAAATCTCCTGCAAAGTTGTTTTTCTTGTACTGCGAGACAAGCTTGAGCGACTTCGAGTCCACAGGCTTTACCGCATGGTTGACTACCGACATCGTTGGAGACCCGCACTGCCACGCGGCCGCAAGAGTTCCCAACAACAAAGTAACAAACACATCTTTAAGAAACATCGCAAATCTCCCCCCAGGTCGGAACGATCGATATCAACGAGAGCACCTTTCGGGCCAAACCCTGGTTTGGAGCCATTGAAGGTCCTCCCGTTGCCCGCGTCTCCGCGTCCGGCATTCCTATACCTACGGGCCAAGCAGCCTGGTGAACGACAGCGACCCTAACTTCCAGGCGCCGCTCTGCTGCACGTACACTTCCGTGACCACGAACGGGTTGGTGACCTCATTGCCGCCAACGACGGCCACCAGACGAATTTTGTTCAAAAGGATGGCGGTCGTGCCGATGAATCGCACCGACACTTCCTGGATCTCCACGTTCTTGTACTGAATCCCCCCGCTTCTGATGACATCCAGTTCCTGGGTCTTGGACATGGTCCCGCCCATATGGACAAAGACAGCCTCATCGTGGAAGAGCGCGGCGAGGGAATCTACTTTGCGCTCCGACATCCAGCGCCACTTTTCCCTGGAGAGACTAACTATTTCTTGTTCCGCATTCGTGCGACTCCTGGCAGGTGGATCTCCTTGTTTTTGCGCCGCGACGGACCATTGCACAGTCGCTATTAAGAAGCACAGCCCGAGCAGTGATGCCTTCATATAATTGTTTTCCTTTCCTTTCTTCAGCCTTCTTCCTTATGTCAGGTAAGTCTCATTCGAGCATCTTTATTTTCCTTAACCAGCTCTCGATTTCTTTTTGTGCTTCCTCCGCCCTTGCTCCTTTGATGACCAGATTTTGTCCATCCCTTTCCACTCCGCCCCGCGTGACGAAGCCTTCCAGAACCGTGCTTTGCGCACAGAGTTCCCTAACCGTTTGAAAACTGCTCCCTTCGCCGTATCCCGCGTTCGTGTTGAATGGGATAACTGTCTTTCCGTTCAGACTGTATTGGCGCAGAAAACTCTTAACCGGTGGCGGCAGCTGCATCCCCCACGTCGGGAAACCCACGAACACAAAATCGTACTGTTCGATACGCTCGATCTTTGTCTTCAAAGGCGGCAAATAACCCGTCTCATTCTCCCGGGCGACTTGCTCCACGGTCGCGTTATAGTCGGCGGGGTAAGGCGTTTCCAATTCGAGTGCGGCTAACGTGCCGCCGACCTTCTGATGGATGAATTCTGCGATCGTCTTGGTGTTGTTGGTCCGGGATAGATACACGATCAGTACCTTCTTTTCCCAGTCAATGGCTGAGCATCTGCGGGGAGTTGCTGCGCGCCGGAACAACCGGATAGAAGACAAATGATTGTCAGGATCATCAGCGACATAACGGCTATGCTTTTCATTGTCCTTAAACCCGGACGTTGCCGCTTCTTCCCGTTGTTCCTTGATTCATAATTTCATCGCCCTATTTCTTCGGCGGCGCCTCCACGCCGGAGAAGACCAGCACTGCGTCTGGCAGACGCTGCCCGCGGATCTCAATTGCGGTAACAGCCGAATTCAGCTCAGTGAGCTCAGCGGGAGTAAATCGGACGTCAGCCGCCCCGGCGTTTTCCACCATGTGCTGCATCACCGTTGTTCCGGGAATCGGCACGATCCACGGCTTCTGACCCATTAGCCACGCGAGGGCGATCTGTGCGGGAGTGGCTTGCTTACGCACGGCCCAATTCTTTATCAACTCAACGAGCTTGAGGTTCTGCGGCAGGTTCTCAGGAGAATATCTCGACGTTGCTGCTCGGATGTCGCCTGGCGCGAAACGCGTGTTTGCGTCAATCCATCCGGTTAACAATTGGCAACCGAGCGGCCACCAGGGGACGAAACCGATTCCCAACTCTTCACAGAGCGGGATCACCTCCTTCTCCGGGCCGCGCCATACCATAGAGTACTCGTTCTGAATGGCGGTAAGCGGCAGCGTGGCATGAGCACGTCGGATAGTCTGGATTCCCGGTTCGGAGAGTCCCCAATGCAGAACCTTTCCCTGATCCATAAGGTCCTTGATCGCTCCAGCAACGTCTTCGATAGGCACTTCCGGATCGACGCGATGTTGATAGAGAAGATCTATACGGTCGGTCCGCAACCTTTTGAGCGATCCTTCAACGACTAGCTTGATATGATCTGGTTTGCTGTTAAGCCCCGGAAGCCGGCGTCCCGTCTGCTGATCGATGTTCCAACCGAACTTGGAAGTGATCCTGACCTTATTTCGAAATGGCTCGATCGCCTCGCCGAGGATCCGCTCGTTTTCGAATGGCCCGTATGCCTCGGCACAGTCGAAGAACGTAATGCCACGATCGTAGGCCGCGCGGAGAATGCTGATCATTTCCGGCCGGTACGGTACCGTGGTCTCGTACCTCCGATGCATGTTCTGAACGCCCAGCCCGACTGCCGAGACCTCCAGCTTGCCCAACATTCTTCGCCCGACCGAAGAATTAGCGGCGCTCTTCGTATTATTCCGCTTTACGGTTTGGGCACTTGCCTGATTCTGCGAAGCGGCCAACGCCGCCAGGCCGGCGCCCGCAAAGATGGTTTTCGCGATAAAATTGCGCCGGTTGATTTCATTACTTTCCTGATCGATTGCTTCCTTATTTTTCATCTGCATATCTCTCGTTTAACGAATAGCTGTTCGAGCATCATATCGTTGTAGTTTGATTTTGATGTCGGCTGCCGAACTCAGGATAAGACGATACTCGCGGATCATTGGACGATCCTGCAAAAGCGGCTACATTGACGTCCCGCGTTGCACACAATAGAGGCTAATATGGACCGATGAACAGTAGGGAAACTCCGCGAGACGCACAGAGAGTCAAGACCAACAGAGAAGAACTCACTGAGCTGATCGGCCGGACTGTGTCCGAAGATGGGGCTAAGGAGGTGTTCCCAGGTTTTTTCCTCGCCCGTTCATCGCGGACGTTGGAATCGTTGCATACGGTTTACAAGCCGGCGTTCTGCTTCATCGCGCAAGGTAGGAAAAGGGCGTTGCTAGGTGAGGAGGTGTTTAGGTACGACCCGGGGCATTACTTGTTATTCACGGTCGACCTGCCTCTCATCTTCCAGATCGAGAAGGCGACGCCGGACGAACCCTATCTTGGCTTACGCCTCGATCTGGACCCGTCACTGGTCGCCTCGGTTCTGATGGAAGCCGACATCAAGATCAAGAAAGGGGATGCGAGCGCGAAGGCGATGGACGTGCATTCGATCGACCCGAATCTTCTCGACGCCGTCGTGCGGCTGGTTCGACTCGCAGATGAGCCAGGAAGCAGTAACGTTCTGGCTCCGCTTATCGTGAAGGAGATCATCTACCGGCTCCTGGCCGGAGGCCAAGGCGCGCGACTCGGTCATCTCTTAACGTCCGGAGATACCCAACGCATCTCGCGGGCGATTGGGCACCTCCGCGAGCATTTCGATGAGCCGCTAAAGATTGATGACATCGCTCGCGAACTCGGGATGAGCGTGTCGGGTTTCCATCATCACTTCAAGTCGGTTACGGCAATGAGTCCTTTGCAGTTTCAGAAACAAATACGACTACAGGAAGCACGCCGTTTGATGCTCGGCGAAGACCTGGACGCAGCAAGCGCCGGGTTTCGCGTGGGCTATGAGGATCCATCATACTTCAGCCGCGACTACAAGAAGCTCTTCGGCTCGCCGCCCCAGCGCGACATCGCGAGGCTTCGCAGCACGCTTGAGCCAGGGGCCTCAGCAAGAGTCTGAAGACAGCCGAGGATCCCCAGAATTGTCAACTTACTCAATCACTCGCTCTGATTGTCCTCAAAAAACGGCGTGATGTTCCTCAATACATCGAAGAGCAGTGTAGACGCACAGAATCCATCACAGGGCAGCTTGCAAGAGGTTCGTGCAGTGCTCGTAGAACTCCGGCAGTTCTTTTCGAACTCTGTTCTCCAGGTCACGCGATACGCGTCGATTGCGCTTGGCGCCGGCTGCCAGGTGAGTGAAGCCGGCGCGTCGTGGCCCGTTCGGGCTCAACGCCTCGTCCAGAGTTGCGAAAACGTGACGGATCTCGATGCCTGTATACGGGGAATGCTTTTGCGTCCGATGGTATTCAAGGCAAGCGGTCAGCATGTACTGCTCGATCACTAACATGTGACGCGACTTCTCAGGGAGAAACTTCATCGCCGAACGATTCTTCGGATCGCGTACGATGCGCAGCGCAGTGTTGGCGTAGTGCTTGATGAAGTCGACACGATTTCCACCGAACACCCCACAGCACTGGCTCTCCTTTTTTTGTCTTTGACGATACCAGGACCACTCCTGCGGCAGCCAGCCGTCGCCAATCACAGTCTCGATCTCTTCCGGAGTGTAGAGCGTAGCGCCGGGAACGATGGGTTCCGGATTTTGGGCGATCACATCGGCTCGCTCCAACTCGGGAGCCAGCGGCTGCCAAAGGAAAACGTCGGCGTCTACGTGAACGAAGGCCTCATCCTGTCGCCGGTACGCTTCGATCTTGCCAAGGGACCACCAGTCAGCATCATCGTTCCTGAGTTTATTCAGCCCAGTAGAGACGTGAGCGAATGGTAAGCGCAACTGGTCGATCAGAATGCGAGCACCAGTGTCATCTGTGACGAGACAAGTGTCAGGATAAAACCGGCTTGCCGTATGGAGAGATAGACCCCATCCAAGCCAGTGATGCCAATCGGTGTACCAGCGCGACCAACCTGCAAAGTACGGCTTGGACCAAAAAGACCAGACTGCTCTCATCATTGCTTCTTTCCCAACAGATTGCTCTACGGTCAACGTTACGTCTTAAGATCAGGATTTGTTTTCTTAGTCGTGCGGCGCGTGGTTGTTCTGGTTGTCGATCGAACTCCACGTGTTCGCGCCGCGGTCGCGCGCACTGAGCGCTCTCGGGCTTGAGCAAACATTTGCTCGCGCAAAAGGTTCGCACCAACCGCCACGCTGCCCCCAACGAAGCAACTGCTCAATGGTTCAAACTCGCAGTTGCAACCGTGAAGCTCCAGTTTTTGGTTGGGCCAAACAGCGAACCCGAGCGGCGCATAGTGATGAACAACGCCGTGCGGCGCGATTTGCGCAGTCAGGGATACAAACGCATCAGACTCAGAAGCGGGCCAGTCGATGTTGCCGCTCGCCACACGCGCGGGGATCAGCCAGTAGTCGCCCGTGCGATACTCGCCGCCCTCGACAAACCTGATCTGTATACCGTCTTCCAGACTGATCCAGTTCGCGTCCGTGTCCGAAGTGCCGATCGCAGTCTCCGTAATCAAGATGCTGCCGTCGCCTTCGAGAACGACGTCCTCGGTCTCAAAGTGGTCCCAACGACGCAGTTTTGGATTCACCAGATCTTCACTCCAGACCAAATCATTGGCATTCGCCACTGAATCGGGATCGACGGAAAGAGTACCTGCCTCCACTTTAGTGAGACGCGCCAAAACTCCCGGCAAACCGCGCAGTTCAGCATTGTCATCGGTGAGCTCCACCCAGTTGCCGGCAGCAAAGCCACGCGCGTCGGCGACTTCGACCTCGTGGCCGGCACTGCCAAGCCAGGCCGTTGCAACGCTCGCGTTATCGCGTGACCACTTGAATGTCGCCTCACCGGCGACGCCACCGCGATGGATCTCCACACGATACAGTTGGTTTTCCGCGCCCATGTATTTGGAATCCGGCGACGTCACACACGCGTCGACGATTTGCGCTCCCGGGTCTACGCGGGCGGCCATCAACGCATCGCTGACCGGGAGCAGGAAATCGAGCGGGTAGGGGCAGGCAGCGGTAGGGTCTTCAGGCGCCGGTTTATCGAGCGCCTCCAGTTGGGCCTTAACTCTGTCGATCCGATCCTGGATCTTTGCCTTGGCGAGGTTCGAGTCGGTCGCTGCGAATTGAGTCTCCAGCGCTGTCAGTTTATTCGTCAGCCATTCCTCTCGTTTGGTCTTCCGGTCTTCGAGCGCGTTATCACCGACGTCCAACGCCTTGACCTGCCACATCACCTTGGCGCGAGTGCAAGTATCCGGACCACCGAGAGCCTTCTCGCGGATGCTGTCATCTTCGATAGCAGTGATATGGCGCTCCCACACGTCGAGATAGACCCAATAGCGCGCGTCCAGTTTGTCGATCAGAGCTTTTGCGAATGCATCGTCTTCGAGGAGTGGATTGTCCGGCTGCTGGGTGTACAGGACGGGCAAGTTGTTTTCGACCAGAATCCCATCCACATAGTAGCGGCCGGCGCTAATTACAAGACTCTCATTCGAGTCTTTATCAAGACGAAAGCCTGCCGCCATCACGGGCGCCGCGTATGGTCCAATCAGATCGAGTGCCAGCGTGCGCAGGTAATGAAGCAGGATGGAGGTCTGTTCATTACTGTCAGCGTCGACGTCGACCCGGCCCTGTTGGCGGATTACGCGGCTGAAGTTTTTGGCAGCTACAAATGTGTCTCGCGTGATATCAGATTTCATGGCTATCTTCCTTCAGATAACAATCAATTGGCATAGAGCAGGCCGACGTCCATACCTGCCGGTGTGAATTCCTCGAGGCGCTGACGCAAGTTCGCTTCGCGCTGGGGCCGGTACAAATCGTGAAAGACTCCCATTTCTGATTCGTCGTCGGCGCCCTGTTTGATTTCGTCGGCGCATGTAACAGCGAGTTGCGCGTAACCCGGATTGCCGTAGCGAATACTGGTGAACTGGGGTCGCACCCGCAGCTCTTCTGAAGCAATCAAGTTGGCGCGCTTACCTAAGTCGGCAACATTCTCGATCACGGCCTGCGTAACCATGTCGGGTTGGCAACGGTAGCGGCGAGGCGTGCGGCAATGGCGTTGCACATAAGAAAACCTGACGCACCCCAATTGCCGCCGAGCCACGTTGACGCAATCCAGAAAGATGCAGTTTTCGGCGAGTTCGACGGCGTGAACGTCGACGATCCCAAAAACAGTGGTTCGAAGAATCGTCAGAACAGCGTGCGCCACGGCATATCCTGGCGCTCCGATAGCTTCGTCCTTCGGGTCGGTCGCATCGACAATGCTGTCGGTAATCTTTATCGGAATCGGATCGATATTGACTTCGTTTTCATGGACCTGAATGGATCCGATGATGGAGTGTTCAATTCGCACGTGCGCGCGAATGTTGTAGAGCTCGAGGCTGGGTTCAGTCGGACGGTACGGTTCGCAATTACTATCAATGCTCCAACCGGGAACGAGGGTGCAATGTCTGATCACCAGGCTCGACCCGCACACCGGACTCGGAGGGCAATTATTCTCGCGCGCTGGTCCAGTGACTCGCAATGGACGTCCGGCGATTAACAAGCCATCGATAGTAAAGCGACTCCCCTGGTCCATGGTGACCGATAGCGAGTCAGGAGAATCCGTTTGCCAGTCGAGTAACCGGAGGACGGGACGTTTACGATTGGCAGCACGTAATTGCAAAGTGCGATCGGTTTTCAAGACGATCGAGATCGGCTCGACGTAAACAGCACTGTCCATCAGCTCGATCACTGCGTCATGTGGATCGTCCTTCTGCCAGCGCGTCAGCGCCATATTTATGGTTGGGAACTGTCCTGGTTTCCTGCCGACGCGATAAAAGACCGGCTCCACAAGCTTACGGACTTTCTTCGACGCATCTTTCGGATCGGGAACCTTTATTTCCTCCGGTGAAGGATCCAGAATTCGGCGCGCGTACTCGCCGCCGCCAATGTCAGAACTGAAGCCGTATCGATAACTAACCGTGACTCCTTTTTTCGGTAACTGGCTGGGCGGAAACGCGAAGCGCCCCAGGACCGGATCGACCGCGATGTGCTTCAGCGCAGGTACATACTGCCAGCCAGACAGATCGGCCGGAACAATCGCCTCCACTGGAATCGGTTTGTCCGAATCGTACCCACCCCATCCCGGCGCCCAGATCGCGAGGCTGCGATCCGCGCCGTAGAACTGTTCCGGCCTATGCGCGAACGCTTGTCGCCGGATTGCAGCTGGAACGTTCATCTCTTCAGCGATGTGCGACGGGTCGGTTTCCGATTCGACCTTACAGAACAGTGGTGCGTCCTGTCCGAGGACGCTGAAGGTGAAGCAATGTGGACCAGCGTTCTCAGCTAGATAGGCCCGAGTCCAGGTGACCGGATACGCCTTCAGCCACCAGACAAAAACACCAACAGAAGGAATATTGAAACGGCCGATCGTGCGATGCGAATTGATCCGGCGCACGTCAACGGTATGGGCCACGCGTTCGAATGGACCCCCGATCAAATCAAGATCTTCCATCCGCCGGAGGTCGACGGTGCGGGCGCGATCAAGATGCGGGTGATTGAGGTTTTGGTTCCACGCAAGCAAACGGAAGAACTCAACCGCGCGTGCCGGTAATCCGGCAACGTCGCGCGCGAGGAGTTCGAGTAGCGCCAGAGTTCCCTTGGCGCGTCGATAGCGGATCGTGTTTGAGACTTCACGACGGGGAACAACAAACCGGTTCAGCTCAGCAGCGGCGGCGTTATCGACGTCGCCGACTTTTATAACCGGGCGGTAGCCGATCAGCTCGGCGATGTATGGAACGGCCCAGTCTTCGGCCGTCTCAATGAACCAATTTTCGTAAAGCTGGTTGATGTCGTCTTCGACGAGGTTGACCTGTTCAGCTATTACTCGCAATAGGGCCTGCAGCGGATAGCGTTGGTCCGCATCCCGCATGCGGTAAATGTCAGGCACCAGTTCGTACAGCCGATCTACTCGAGGATCTGTTGTTTCTGCGCTCATGATGGTCCGGCTTTCACTTGATTTGGTTCAGAACCACGGTATCGGGCACTGATGGTGTAAATATCGCCAGCTGCGCTGCGCTTAAAGCATCGTCTTCAAAAGCAGCGAGACCCGCCATAACGGTCTGCGATGGACCAACCGATCCAACGGCCGGTGTGACGGTTTCCTGTACGCTGGCGGCCAGTTCAGGGAGCGTTTGCAGTCTCCGTTTGCCGGTTTGGTCGTCAGTCTTCTTTTCGTGAACGCCGCCGAATGCATCGACGTCGACGTAGGCCACTCCTTCGACGGCTTGAATGACAGCGATGATTTCACAAAGCAGAGCCGGTTGGCCCAACGCGCGTTTGCGAAATCCGAACTTATCGAAAATCGCGGTCCGCACTTCCAGCGCTACCGGATCCCAGAGATAGTCGGGCTGTAGACGTATGCTCACGCTCAACACGAGGATGATCAGCTCACGTGGTTCGATTGTGATGCCCACACTTAGATCGCCGAGCGTGCGGAGTGCCTGAAGCAGGTTGCGACGAAGGTCGGACGTGGGATCGATTGGTACGTCGTCAATTCCGGCAATAGTCAAATGGATAAACTGCCGGCGGCGATCGCTCAAACGGCGAGCGCTGGCTTTCGCAATACCGGCGAACGTACGAGTGAAATCGGCGTAATCCTGGAGCGAAACAAGTCTGTCCAGCGCCATGACAGCTAGCGGAGCATTCTCGCGCGCCTGATCGCGATCTTCCTTGTCCGCGCCGCCCGAAGCGCGCAGCGGATTGATGACGCTCTTGACGCCGAGCGGTTTGGTTTGCAGGAGACTAACCTGCTCGGCTTTTACGTTGCCTGCTTTGCCGATCCCGCGACGGTAGGTCGAATGGACATTCAACACGCCGGTCGGAATGCGTGAACCTTCGGTGCCGTTTCCGAAGATCAGAGTCGTCTTGTCGGCGTCATCTGTCTTCGTTATGAACTTGCGATCGTTCGGGCCCGCATCTGCGAGGGTATCCGCTTCATGCCATTCCACGTTGTTTACAAAGACATGCAACGTGCTTTCTACGCCGGCCGCCGTTGGTGCCGGAACGAAAGTGAGTGGCGGCTGTTTCAACTCAAAGCTCTGATGCGGTCGGCTGCCGTCGCCACTTCCCAACGGTTCATTCGTCGTTTCTCCATGCGTTGCTTTGACGACGTTGCCGTAGATCGTCAACGTATCGCGTTTGTAGGAGTATGCAGTTTCCTTGGCGAGCAAAAGGGCAGTGTGGATCTTGTCGCCGGGAATTGTGGGATCGACCTGACGAAGTCCTGAGACCATGGCCAGTTCGGCGCCTCTTACCCCTGTGACGTCGGGGATGTCAGCGCGTTCGCCGGCCAGAACGATCCACCGTCCTGATTGAAATTGGTCGTAAAGACCATCAAGCACGATGCCTGTGCTTAAGTCATTTTTCGTTACCGCAACCGGATCGGTCAGCGGCTCTTCGATCAGAGTTAATTCTTCGCTCTGGGCATACACGAGTGTCCTGCGCAGAGTTTCAGAGATGGTCTGCTCTTCGTCCGTGTTCCACCACGGTGCAGAAAGTTGTAGCCGCGTTGTTTTGCCGTTTGTGCCGTACGCCGATCGCTGGACCGGCTGCGCATCGACAACTTGAAAAACCTCGCGTGAGAAAGTCAGTCCGGCGATCGCAGCCGGCTTTTGGATCATGACGTAGCTCGACGGCAAAACCTCGTCGTGCGCCTGATCCAGAAACAAGCGTTCATCCAGTTCGTCGCCGCTGAGTGGCCACTGTAGCCATTGGTCCTGTGTCTTCAGTTCCCCTTTCACATGAATGGGAGGATTGTCGCTGTCGTTCGGGTCGCGTACGTCGGCAACGTAATAGGTCGGCTGATCCGGCACGGTCGCGCCGAAGAGAGATGCCTGGAGGCGCATGACGTACAAGGCCTTCAACTCGGGCTGTGCCGGATTGAGACTGGCGTTGGCCCATGCGGTATAAAAGTTTTCTTGCAACTCCGGAACCATATTCACGAGGAGCTGCGCTGGTACGTCGGAACCTTCTTTGAATGTGTTTTTCAAAGTACGGCCGAGTTGCAGACTGCTGGCTTCCTGAACAACACGTGGCTTTAAAAGCTCTTCCACAAACTTTGAAGGATCGGTGGTTGTAATTTCCCTGGCCGGTGGGGTTGCGTTTTCGAGACCATTTCGAAACGCCGTGATCGCGGCCTCCAGAGGCGGGTTGACTGTTCCAACGGTTGTTAATTGCGTGAGGAAGCCGCTGAACCAATCATCAGGTGGCGGTGCAACCGCGTGTCGAACTTGCGACAGCAACTCGAGCTGACTATTCAAAATAATCTGCTCGATGCTTTGCGGCGTTGGCTGGAGAGCTTCGAGGTCGGCAATGAACTTCATCAACACAGGCACAGCCACCGCGAGTTCTGGACTCAGCGGCTGCAGCCGGATCTCCGTGCGGTTGTTTTCAAACTCACTCTTAACGCTCGCCACAATGCGAATCACAGCCGGCTCTCCACTCGAACCAAAAACCAGCAACAGCATGTCGCCCGTTTTCAGGTTGCTGTTGATGCCGGCGACGTGGACCTTCTGAATGAATAGTGCGGTGTCGAGCGTGATTGCCTGAGGCTGTTGCAGACGCACTTGCAGGTTGTTCCATTCACGGCGCGCGAGCACCTTCTCGCTAGTTTCGAACGACTGCGGTAGTTCGTCTGGACCAGGCACACTCTGTGATCGCGCCCCAACGGGAATCTCAACCGGTTCTACCTGAGAGTCTTCGAGCGTGTAGGCAAGAAAAACTGTCGCCGCGACGCCCGGCCTTAGTTTGTAACCAACCAGCCGCGCGAGCTCGAGGATGGAACGTCGTTCTGTCGCTGTTCGCAGGTAACCTTCATTGGCAATGCGCTCCTGATAAAACGTCAACACATCTCCGACGGTGGCCCATCCGTCAAGCAAAGCAATCGCCGGATCAGAAGTTTGACGCGTGGTCAGGGATTTCAAAGGATAAAACGTTTCGAACGTTTGCCCGTCCGGGCCCGCGGCTACGACAACCATGTTTCCAAGTCGCGCTTTCATTGTTTCGAAGAAAGCGCCGTGTGTTCCGATGCGATACGACAATTCGTTCAGGCCCGGGCGATTGGCAGTCGAGAGCGGAGTCACTTTTCGAGTGCCTTCACAACAACCGCAACTGGGACTATTACAGCCGCACTTTTTCGCCGTCATTGTTATCTACCTCCACTCACGTGGATTTCGAGTCTGCCGCGCTCGGGAAAATTGGGATCGTTGTCGAGTTGTGCGATCTCGGACAATCGCAACGCCAAAATGCCATTCGCGATCTCGTTATTGGGGGAATCGAATAGGCGTTGAAAATTCTTGACTCGCACGCATTCAACTCCGGGCACTGCCTGCGCCGTGGCGATGATCTTGCTCAGGTAAATGCCTTCTCCAAACGTCATATTGTCGGGATGGAAGAAACCTCGTTTGCCGCCGGGCAACACGCGGTTGCTGAATATCTCGAGCAGCGCGGCCTTAACATGACCCGGCTGGAAATGTGGCAAAGCGCAAACGTCGAGCGACAAGAGGATCGGAACATACTCCGCGGCTTCGAGATGAAGGTCGTGGCCCATGCGACGATATCGATCCAGGTAGGTTTCGATCTCTTTGAGCAGTTCGGGGCTCGCCGTTTCGCTGCCGAGTGGATCAACCGCAACATCGGCTTCATACCAACTGCCGGTCCATACCAGCACTCCCGAGGCGCGTTGCAATTTTGAATTTCGCGCCGCTATCGCCTGGTAATCGCCCGCTGTTACCGCGCGTTGCAGCTTCTTGCGAAACACGTGTGGCGCAAACAACTTCGCCTCTGCCATCGTCTCGGGTTCCGTGCCACCACGAGCGGCGAGTGGGTTGCGCACTTTGATCGACACACCGGTGAGACTGGTCTTTCTCGTTACCAGTCGAGAGATAGCTTCAGCTCCGACGTTTCCGGCGCGGCCGTTACCAACTCGGTACGTGACGCGAAACGTCATACCGGATGGAGGTTGGAAACCAAGCTCGCCATTGCCGAAACGCAGGTGCGCTTTGCCGAAGTTATCAATCTCAACGACAAAGTGGTGGTCGTTGGGCCAACTGGCGATCAAGTCGTAACGACTCTCCCACTCAAACACAGGCTGCGAGCTGACCTGAACGCGCGGTTCTGCTTCCCTGGGAGACTGCTTCAGTAACGAGCTCGCGGTGGCCCACATCGACGTATCAGGATTGTCTTTCAGCAAACGAACGGCGTAAGTGATTGGCGACGTTTTTAAGGACGGGCGCGAGACGACCGGGAAAAATTTCGACGTCACCCGCTTCGTCTACACACTCACAGGTCGCATCCGTGCGCTCGGTGGGCACTGGACCAAAGTCTTCCGGGTTCTGCGTCTGTCCATGATCGCAGAGGATCACGTTTCCTCGTGCAACGCTGACGTTTTCGAGGTAATCGCAATCCGGCGCAGCTCCGATCGCTGAAATGCAAAAGGTGAAGGGCAAAGCATCTTCAGGTCCCCACTCAATTTCGAGGTAGGGAGTTGGATCGCCATCGTTCGTTTTGCGTAACTGATCTTCTCCGGGAGTGACCTTTGTAATCCTCACGGCATGACGGCGCATCGGATCCGCGTCTGCTGGAAGACCCGTGATCGGTCCGATAACTTCTTCGAAGATCAAAACGTCGCCCGCCTTTAAATCTAATGCGCGCTGTTTCTTAGAGGCCTGCTTGTAAGCATCGGGTTTTTTTGAATCCACCCAGGCGTCGAGCAACGATGCAGACGTGCTTCCCGTTTCCAGGCAACAGAGAGCTTTGCCGAAGGTGTAGAAGTGAATCTCGTTGTGTGCCTGCCAGAGTTTAAGCGGCATGCACGGGTCGGCGAGAAGAGGTTCAAACACCTCGTAGTTTTCCGCGGGTACGTTTGACAGTTCTTCCCACTTCAAAATGTCTTTCGATTGGACCACGGCATCCTCGGTGCTCGTGATGAAAGAAGTATCCAAAGCGTTGAGCTCGAGGTCGGCATCGACTTGCAGGCACACCCACGCGCGAGCGTTACATCCTTCATGCAAGAGGTAATCGACAAGACGTGCGTGGCGCCGGACAGACATACGTTGTCGCGCAGTGTCGAGATAGGCTTCTGTCGCGACGGCGTCCTGGTAGTAACTTAGATAGTCGCCTGTGTAAGCGAGTACCTCAACGAGCATGATGCCGATGTCAGGCACATGACGTTCTTTCCAATCAGGAATCAGAATCGACAATCGATCCAGTATCAACTGGCGGAAGCTCTGATAGTCCTTTGCGAGGTAATTAATCTCCGGTTGAGGGAAGACCGCCGGCGGGCAGGTACATGAAGGGGCACAATCAAGATCTGACGGGCAGTTGACCTTGAACGAGAACTCGACGTGATCGTAATGCGGATCGATGTTCTCAACACCCATGAGACGCAACGTGTAAGTAGAGAAGTCGCCATACTTATCCAGCCTAACCACGAGGAAGTCGTCGCGCTCAGGATTGGGATCGACCACCGGATCGATGTCCTCGATCCGGATGTCTTTGATCCGCTGGCCACCTTCGAGGCGTAGATACTGCTCGATACCGGGTTTGTTTATCTCTAGTTCCGGCGGAAGCTTGCCGAGAAAATAGACGTGCAGCGTTTTTTGATCGTCGAGCACTTCCACGTAGTCGAGGCCGTTAAGCCCACTCATGCGTCGGACTTGATCGCGGCGATCGTCTTGTTGGCAACAAAGGCTCACAGCTCCTCCTCGATCAGATTGCGCGACTCAGAGTCAACGACTGTTGCTCGTTGGTGCGTCGGATGGAATAGCTCAGGTCGACAGTAAGCGTTGAATCGAGGGCCGCGACTTCGCAGGTTCCTAATCTCGATCACATCACCGAGCCATTGCTGAAGTGCCGCCTCCATAGTGAACTGAACAGTGGCAGCCAGCTCCGGGCTGTTAGGCGCGAAGATCAGTTGCAGGACCCCGCTGCCGAACGTAGGCCGGTTCACTCGTTCACCCGGATTGGTGAAAATCAGTTGCTCGATCATCTGACGGATGTGCTGGCTTTCATCCGCAATGGCGGTGCGACCACGGCCGTCAAACTTGAATGGAAAATTGATATTCATGATCTTCAACTTCCGATAACGCGCGGTTGCACGACCTTGACAGTCGGCGCGCCTTGCGGGATTTGTTCCGCGCTTTGGCAAATCGCCGGTGCGACTCCGGGCGCAGGTACCAGTGCGGCCGGCAATCCGTTCACCAGAAACCGCGTCGAAGGCATGGACCACAGGATGGTCACGCACGGCTGAGGCTTTGTGCCGCCCGGCACAGGGATCTGGAAAGGACAACCCGCGACAGTTGCGAGTGGAGCGGGTGGCGGTGCGACGGTCGCGACCGGCTGTCCGTTCACGAGCACGCGCGGTTGTGTAGGAGGAATGGTCGCTTGTCCCGCCTGGTGAAAGCAGCTCATCACTGCGTTAACGTGCATCAGAAAACCCGGCATAAGTTCCTCCTATTTCAGAATCGTCAGGGCGCCGACATTGAAATCGATTGCGGTGCCGATCATCGTGATCATCGCGCCCTTACCATTCGAGATATAAATTCCCGAATCGTTGACGACGATCATCGCGCCGAGAGTGCTTTTAAGAATTATTCCGCCGGTTATTGGCGAAGGCGGCATATCGCTTATCATGATCATGTTCTGCAAAAGCGATTGAATGCAGATGTTCGGATCTAGCGGGTTTCCCGCCAACGCCAACGGCGGCACGTTGCTCGGGGCAAAACGGCAACCACTCCAAATGGGTTTGTCGGGATTGCCATACTCAAACTCTACCCATACGCCGGTGCCAATAGGCGGGACCATGTAAGCGCCCATTGGTGGACCAGTTGGACCAGCCAGGGGCGCGCACGCTTCACACCAACCGGACGGGACCAGTCCCAACACGTCCGGCACGATGCACATGGATGCGGCCACGAAATTCGGGATCAGCGTTTTGCACCACCGTCCCGCGATATTTGCCATAGAATGTGTGTGACTCACCCTCGCTCATACTGGTACCCGTGGTGTATTCGCGATCAATCCGTCGCGACTAAGTTGGAAATTCTGTTTGTACTCCCCGCGCTTGATGTTGTGAGTGACGCTGTTGACGTAGTAGAGCCCGTCATAAGCGAGTCCCGCGCCCCGGACTCCCACCATCATTCGCGATTTCAGTGCGCGGCCGTAGCGGACCACATCCAGTGATCCCGAAACGGTAATTGCATCCGAGGCGTTGAAGGTCATGCCGAGGATCTGTTGCGCTGCTTTGGTCGGACTTTGCGCTGCGCCTTGCTTGGCAAATTGCACTTTCGCCGGCGGCGTCAGGCGCGCACCCATAGGCGGCCGCAGAATGCTGATGTTAGGAACCGGAATCGGGATCGGCACTTTTCCGGTAAACGGATCCATGATGGTGTAGACGATGATCTTCTTTTCGCAGCCCGTTAAGACTGAAAGTCATCGATTCAACATTTGTATGCGCATCCATGTTGATGTTCAGCGCCGGCTGCGGCACCGGAATGCGCACGTCCGGTCCGAAGTAAGCGATGCTTTGGCAGCGGCAATGGACCAGGCTCGACGTAGAAGACATAACCAGCCTCACGCGCGAGCCGCTGAATGTAACCGCGGTCGGTTCCTCCCAGGTGTGACGGAATTTCCCTCGTCGGAATCGGAATGTCCGGCGGAATCGGTGGAATAACCAGCGGCACGATCCCGAAGACGAGATACTTGGCGAGCATTACGTAGAGCCTCGCTACTTCCGGCATTGCCGGGATAGCGCATAAAGGGTAACTCGACGAGGTCCATCAAGATACTCAGGTCTTCGCCGGTCACTGTTAAGCGTCGATTGGCCGGGATCATTACTTGGAGATAGCTCCTGGCGCGTGATTATGCCGTCCATCAGCACGTTGGGTGTGCCATTAACGGTCACAATAATGACCACTCGCGTGATCACGGGATCGAAATAACCGGCCGGCAACATGACTTTGAGCAGCGGCGATTCTTTAGCGACGGCGAAAGTCAATTGAAAACCACTTTGGTCTTTTCAACTGGTGACCTGAATGCTAGTCAACGCATCCATGACAGACTGCGGGGCCGGCACCGGCACGGCTGGTCCAATCATCAGCGTCAGGTGAACACCTTTAAGCATTCGTGAGCTCCGGGAATTCCTTCCGGCAAGCGTGATGCGCACGCTGCGCCCAACGGTTTCCGTTAATTCTTCGGGCCGCATCGCCGCAGTTAGCGTCGGCGATGTGCCAAAACACTCCGGATCGTCCATGTATCTAGCAGCGATGTTGTCGAGACGTTCGTCTTCGTCACCACGATGTTCCACCAGCAGAACGAAATTTTCCGCGGAGACGGCAAGAAAGCGACGCCGCGAGATAAACCTCCGTCTGCCGTTCACAGTTTTCATCGTGGCGGTCGGATGCCGTAAGTAACGGCTGGTCGGCGGAAAGTTATAAGTTGGCATAGCTATCCTCACGGAATACCGGTTATTCCAAGCGCTCCCAATCGCTTTCGATTTGCCCTGCGCTGGCGAGCTGTTCTTTTGCCTTTCAAATAACCCATAAAGAGCCCAGCCGCTTCTTCTTCAGAACGAGCACATCGTCAATCGTCAGCACGCGCATTCCCAGACTCACTTTCGCGCGAATCGGATTGAGGACTACGTCGAAAGCCTCTTCAGTTACGCTGAACTCAGTGATCCGGACCGGCGCAATGCGTTTTGGTCCAAACACGAAAACTGTTAACGGCGCCTGGGCTGGAGTAATTTCAAGTGACCCTGCCGCTGCCGTATCGTTGTTGAACTGCAATAACCCGCTGGTCGGGTACACGAGCACCTCGAGGGCTGCGAGAATCGGATGCAATCCCATCTGCGTCGCCTGCGAGTCCGCGACTTCCAGTTGGTCGGTCGCGTCAATCTCGGCTTCGATCTTGTACGTTTCGACTGGAGGCCCTTTCAGTCGCAACGCTTCAATACGATCGCCCCCTTCACCGCCGACTCCCTTTATTTGCAGCGAGCGGGTTACCGTGTCAGGGAAATACTGCAGGGGTAAGACACGCAGCACAGATCCGTTCTGCGGGTCGAGCACGACGATGCCGCCCTTTATCAGCCGAGGTGATCCGGGAAATGTGCTCATGAACGTACCTCTATCTGAACAATTCCGCTTTGACAAAAGAACTTGAAATCCTTACCACCAAACAACAATTGCAGGTTATAAATGCCAGGCCCCCACGATTCGTCGATCGATGCCGTTTCTCCCTCCAGTTCAGTGGGCGAGTCCGGCAGGACCACAACCTGGTTGCTGCTGATAAACGTAGATCTTTCTTCCAGCGTTGGAGGGAATTCCCACAAGGGTTTGTCGCTGTCCGGCCTGCTGACCGCAAGCCGGTAACGAAACGCCGGATCCGAACTGTGTCTTACCGTTACTTCTCGAAGCGAATCACGAGTGTTTCTGATGGCCCAACGCCACGGGATAGAGGTGTTGGGACGGAAGATTTTGCCTTCCACGAGCAAACCGATCTGAAGACCATCCGCACACTCCGGTCCCCACGCGTAACTCTCGAGGTCGTTTTTTCTTTGACTATCCTTGGTCATGTTTCACTTGACGCCCTTCAGATCGTCGATTGCGCTTTTCGCGGCTATCAGATCGCCGAGCGATGCTTTACCGGCTTCCGCCTTCGCCATGACTTCGAGCAGCTTGTCGAGTTTGCCTTGGATCAACGCCCTTTCGAGTGGGGTCAGGACGAACGCGTCATGAGCCGCATCCCATTCGTTCGCTTCGTAGACGAGTGTATAAATCTCGATAGCCGATTCGACCATGAATGATTTCTTCACTTCATCGATTGGCATGTTGTCGGCGAGCATCTGATAGATGGTCAGCGAGTGCCAGATATCTTCCTTCTCCATCCAGTGCATCGACGCCTTCTGCTGCTGTTTCGCGAGAATCCACGCATCGAGTTGCTGCTGGCGCATACGCAGGAGAGTTCCTACCCACGCGCGCGATTCGATGAACGATTTGTTGAGGAAAGGCAGCAAATCCGCTTCGGATTTGATTTGCCCCTTTTCGCCCTTCATTAACTCTCTTCCCAGCAAAGAGCCCTGTTGCTCCGCGATCAGGTCGTTGATCGCGTCTTGTCCAAAGACTTCTAAACCCTCCAGGTGCCAGAGTTCGTACGCCAGGAAGAGTTCACGCAAGGCCTCCGGGGATTGCCCGGCATACTTCACACCGGTCGCCCAGTGCATAAGTTGAGAAATATTCTTTCCTCCGCCGCGCACGTCAGCATTGATATCGACGATGTCCGGATTGACCTTGCCCAGTAAGAACGGGATATCGATATAAGGCAGTGTCTCAGTATTTTCTTTGATCAGAATATCCGTGGCGGCGCCGAGTTCTGTCGGTAACCCTTGCAGGTTCTTGAGCAACGGCATGTCTTGCATCTTCGAAAGCTGCGATGGCAGTTCCTGCTGGTTGAGCCACGTAATGGACTTTACTTCCCACTCGTTTAGGGCGGGCCGAAAACCGAAGGTACCCTTCGGGCGAACCATTACCCCAATTTTGTCGCCCGACCTGACCACCTTGCCTTCCATCGGCCGGCCAATCTCTTCTTCGGCAGCCTCCTTGCCGGATTCAGCGCTTGGTTTCGCCAAGTATCCGGAGAGGTAACGGTCTTTCAGGACGTTGTAGAACTCAGAAGAAGCATCAATCGACGGTGGCGTTTTGGCCCGCTTCTCAGCCTCCGTCTTGATGTAATCCAACACCTGTTTCGCTTGAGTTTCAGCTTTGGAGTCGTCGGCGTGTATCGGTTGCTCGCCCAGCAGCCACAGTGCATAGTCAAGCTCGCTGCCGCTCATTTCCGAATCGATTCGATCTCGCAAATTCTCTTTATAGATCACCTGATAGACCAGCTTGAGCTTGTCAACCAGGTCCATCTGTCTTTGAAAGGGAGTAAGAACCGCGTAGACCGCTTCTTCGTCAGTCCCCCAGAAGGTTTCAAAAGCCTCATACAGTCTTTCGGCGGCGGCTTTCCATTGAGATCCGGTCGAGGGTGGTCCAGCAAGGATCTGCTGCTCTTCAGGCTCCTCACCCTCGTTAAGTAACTGGAGTGCATACCGCTTTTCTGAACCACTAAACTCACTCTCGATCTCGTCGAGTAGTTCAACCTTGTAGTTGTCCTTGTAGACCTTTTTCAGTTTTTCGATTGCCTTTGGCTCACGCCGTAACCGGTTCAGCTCGAAATAAACAGCCTCTTCATCCGTGCCGACGATGTCCATCGCCTTGTGAAGTGCCGCTGCGATCGCTTCGTAGTCGAGGGTGTCTTCGAACTTCGGAGGCTCCTTCTTTTCTTCTTCTTTGGCCGGCTCGGGCGGAGGAGGTGGTGCTGGTACGGCACCCGGGCCTACATACGCCCGCGGATCAGCTTCGGCTGGGGCTGGGCCAGGTGCGGGTTCGCGTTGAAGCAAGATGCCTGAATTGCCTGGTGTTCCATCAGGAACAAAGGGTTGCGTTGCGCCCAGGTTTACATCCTGCTGAAGCACGTGCGTGAGCTCATGGGCCAGCAGGCGGCGCCCGTCGGCGGTCTCCGGTGAATACCGTCCGCTATCAAATACGATTTGCGATCCAACGGTGTACGCAATTGCGTTTACTGCTCGTGCTGATTCAGCGGCCCGTTCATCCTCGTGAATTCGCACGTGGCTTAAGTCGAATCGCGTTTCCGGCAATGGGCCAGGCAGATGAACAACCTTCTCGGCAGTCGCATCCGCCTGTGCCTCAAACTCGTTATCCGGCTCACCAACACTCAGGCTGCTTGGGCTAAGTGCGGGCGCGGTAGTGTGTGTGGGTATGGCGCTCAAATCTCTACCGAAGCGTGGTTCGAAAAAAGCACGCGTCGCCGCATCCAATGGCATACCCGGCGACCGAAGCACGTCACTCACAATTGGCGGCGCGAATCTGTTTCGGCTATCGACATGCTCGCCGGCAAATCCGGAACGCTTCCTGCGAACTTGTTCTTCCTTACAACTCGCACAATCGCCGCCGTCGGCCGTGTGTGTGCCGCACGCGCACTGCCTTTGCAACAACCCTGACTGAGTCGTCGCGAGGCTGTCGTTTGTTTGTCCGGCGGTCTTTTGATTCATCGTCATGTTTGACAACTCGTCGTGTGAGACGAAGTCGCTTTACACTTCAATCTGTTTCCGGTAGCGGCTCGGTTAGCCGTATGACTCTTGGAACCCCGACCATTCCCTGAATTTCTCCGCCTTCGACTTCCTGTACTGCCGGAAAAATTGTTTTCCGTTCCACTACGCCTACCAGCCGCAGTTTCTTGTTCTTAAGGTGTTCGGGCCATTCGCTAAGTCCTTCCACGTAGGTCGGACTGCCGTCGTCGTCAACCAGAACGGCGCCTGCCTTCGCATTCTTCGCCGTGCCCGAAATCGCTTCCGGTTCTCGATTTGCATCGCCCGCGCCGGATTGTTCGTTCGTCATAAATCCCCTTTGTCACTTATCGGTAACCACGAGACAAAAAGTTTGCTCGTTGAAGTCGCCGAGATCTCTTGAATAATGTTTCAGGTTGCTTTCATAGACCGTCATGGGACCCATTGGTTTGCCTGTGTTCTGGTCGATGCATGTATCGACTAGAACATTTGAATCGCAGTGACTCGCATGCCACCACTTGTCTGTGGCGTCGTCGTACAATCCGTAATCGAAGTTGATATATCCCGGCCTACCAGGATGAGGCTTCGTCATGTCCACTCTTCCCGTCTTCGGATCCGGAGTGAAGTCCTGGTCGCCGGAATAAAAACGTTTGGAAAAGATCAGCGTTTTCTTATCAGGCCGGTGCGCTGCCAGGAACTCGTCCATCTTGAGGCGCGCGTTCCAGCACTGTTCAAACGAGCCGTAACAATTGCTCAGGTCGGGGTTGGAAGAGAGAGATCGAATCGTCAACCTTGTTACGCCAATGCATCCCGTTGCCAGCACTCTTTTCTCCGCTTCCGACATGGGGTGGTGTTCCTTTTCCCACTTCGCCATGTATTGCTCGAACGTGTACGCCTTTGTCTCTTCTTTTCCGCGCGGGTGAAAGAGCTGCATCTTGGGGAGGATCAGGTAAAGGGTGTCGAGCTCCGCTCCATGAAAGTTGTCATAGAGCTCGGCGTAAGTGACCTCGTCGGCAATCTCGATCTTCTCGGCGGGACTCACGGCATTCAATATGGCGATGATTGCCTGCTCGTCAGCATCCCACGTCGGGCCTTCCAGCATTTCCTGAACCAGCAGTACTTTGATCTTCTTATCTTCAGCCAGGAACATCTTCTTTTGGACCACCGCGCGAGCTTTGTTGTCGCTATCGAAGTCGTCCTCAATATCTTTGTTCTTTCGGAGATACTCGAGGTAAGCCTCCAGCGTTGGTTTGTCGTAATCGGGTTCGCTACCCGTGAACAGATCGACAATGGCGCGTCCGATGTCGGCGAAGAACCCGCCGATGGAGCCGCCCTTGCGTTGTAATTGCAGCTTGCCGGCGCCGCCGTTAGCGTGAGCATTCTCCGGCGCGGCTTCATTGCTTTCTGCGGCTTGCTCTTCCCGACTGTCGCTGCGGCCCATGGTGATTTGTGATCCCGGCTGCGAGTTTGCACCCTGAGTCACGTGAGTCAGTTCGTGGGCCAGCAACTTGCGCCCGCCCTCAGTGCCCGGTGAGAATTTCCCCGTGTTGAAAACGACGTCGCTTCCCACCGTGTACGCCAAAGCGTCAACCGCTTGCGCCGATTCAGCTGCAGCGGCATCCGTATGCACGCGGACGTTACTGAAATCGTGGCCGAAGCGCGGTTCCATCTGCGCTCGAGTCTCAGCGTCGAGAGGTTGGCCAGGCGTCCGCAACACGTCATTTACTTCATCAGGAACTTCTTCGAATTCTGCGGCGCCGGCGGGACTACGAAGTAGACTCTTCTGTTCGCACTCGTCGCACTTCTCACTGGCTCCGCTGTTGTTGCCGCACGCACACTTACGTTGCAACACGTTGGCGGGAACAACCGACAACGAGCTCGCATCTTTTTTCGCGGTGCAGGTTCTCTTCATTTGAGCTTTAATCTTTTGGGCGCGATGGTGAACGGCGTGGCGCGGATTCGATCGGCCGTTTTACCCAACCCATCACGCTTCGATCGTTCGGATCCTGAAGTCCGACTAGATCGGGATCGTCAACCCCTGACAGCGGCCGCAACGGATATGAACGCGTGGGCCGAGATGCATTCTCACGAACATCGAGTTCTTTGATCACCCAGTTACGGGGTCCCTCGGAAACAACGCGAGGGAATTGTTTATCCAATTTGGCCTTGGCCGCGAGGTCCCCTCCGTCTACTTGTTCTGTGAGATCGACAGCTGCGTTTGCCACACCGTTATAAGCCTTCACCAGGTCCTTCATCACCAGTCTCTTGTTACCCTTTACTACCCGGTCGTTCACTTCCGGGGCGCCATGGCCCTCATACAGGTTCTCACCGGTCGAATCATCCTTGTCTACCAACAGCGCGTTCTCTAAGCGCCACGGTCCAGCCCAGTCAGGGGAGGCTGTTAGAGCGTCGTACGCGAGATGGTTCCAGAAGATCACATGATCACCGATCACCAGATCGTCCTCAGACGCCGGCCGCATTGACTGAAGGGAGACGGCCGACGGACCGCCCGCTCTACTGCGTTCTCCGCCTCCCGGCATCAGCACGTCTTGAAAGCCCCAGTAGGAAAGATTCATGAAAATCTCACCGCCGCGGACCCGCTCGTTGTACACATCCGTGCCGATGGATTCAGCGAATGCACGCTGGTGAATCACGGTGGTGAGGTAGTCACAATGGATCAGCGTCTTTTCGCAAATTGAATCCTGCGGCGTGAAGAGCTTTTCTAGCGCGCGATACGGATTCTTCCATCCGTCCGGTGAAAGATTGAACATGTAATAGAGCTCCGGGTCAGTGCGTTTGACCCAGTAATCTTCCGCGTCTTTGTTCACGCGAGCGTTCACGTGGATATTCGCAGGCACGTACCCCTCTTCACCTGGGGACTTGTCTTTTGATCCTATACACTGGTTGGGACAATCGACCTGATTGCAGCTTTCCGGATATCCAAACGCAGCGAACGTTTGTGACTCCTGCATGAGGTTGCTGGTGCGCATGCGTTTCGATATCTCAACGGCGAGTTCATCTTCGTCAGCAAAGTCCTGCCGGCTTCCTTTAACGGCCAAAACATCGATCAGAATTTTTCGTGCAAACTGGCGCTCATCTTCCTTGAAATGGTCTTCGAGAAAGCTTTCGTTATCGAAAGAGAGCAAGCTGAGCGCGTGCTTAAGCTCATCACTGCTCATCTCCTCCTTAATACGCCCGCGCAATGTCTCGTTGTAAAGGTAGTGGTAAGTTTGCTCGAGATCCTTGGTGTTGCGGTTGAAGGGACGCAGCGTGGCATAAATCGCTTCTTCGTCGGTGCCCACGATCTCGACGGCGTCACGAATTCTCTTCGCCGCCGCTTCGGCGTCAGTTGCGTCCTTACCAGTCGCCAGGCGTTGGGCCGCGCCTTTCTTTCCCCGATTGAGTAACTGCAACGCGTATTCGAGTTCCTCGTCTTCGAAGTCACCCTCGATATCTTTGACCAGATCCGCCTGGTCGTGACGGTACGCATAGATCTTGATTAAGTAATCGATCATTGCCTGGTTCTGGCGTAGCTGTTCCAGGGCCCGATAGACCGCCTCTTCATCGGTTCCGATTCGATAGATAGCTTTGTAAATTTGATCCGCCAGAAAGGCGTAATCGACTTCTTCCGGCGGGGGCAATTCACCGACCGTGGTCTGGCGCTGGACCACAGATGAATTGCTTTCAGCGCTCGACTGCTGGACCACGTGAGTCAGTTCATGCGCGAGCAATCGCCGGCCTTCGTGAGTCTCAGGAGCAAACTGGCCGGCGGCGAATACGATGTTACTGCCAACGGTGTAGGCGCGCGCACTCACATCTCGCGCGGATTGGGCCGCGACCGATCCTGTGTGCACGCGGACGCGTGAAAAGTCGTGCTGGAAACGGTCCTCGAGGTCTCGTCTGAGAGGAGTTGGCATCGGTTGCCCGGGGCTTGTCAGAACAGTGGTGACGCTGTGCGGCACCACAGAAGGTTTGGCGCTTCCGAAAGTTGAATGACGCTGGATGCGTGGCAGGGAGCTCGAACCGATGGAACCTGCTGTTTTTGACAACACCAGATCTGCAATTCGATCGGCTTCGAATTCCAACGGATCATTAACTTCGCCGATCTCCAGCTTCGGCATGATTCGCGGTCCTTTTCGGCATTCGGCACACTCGCCGCCAGCGATCGTGTGGTTACCGCAAGCACACTTCCTTTGCAGCAGCCCGTCGATAACTGCGGGTGCGGTGTTGTTGACCGGTGTTGTCGTTACGACTGCTTCCTTCGTCATTTGCCGATTCCTCCAAACACGGAACCAGCAATCTGTTTCCCAAACTCCGCCGGATTGTTGTTTAGTTCGATTGGGGCGCTGGAAATTGACGGCACGGCGCGATTGCTTGAATTAGAAGCGAGAGTTCCTGCGCCAACCAGGCGAAGCAGTTCGTTTTCAACTGCGGTCCGAAGTTGCTGGCGTTGCAATGGACCAAAGTCGACTCCGTCGAGTATCAGGCGTTCGATGTGCAGGTTGATGTTCATGGTCTCAAGTGAACGCCTCGAACGTTCGAAAATCTGCTTCGCTGACAGGTTTCTCGAGTTTCTTCATTTCTGCCCGGACCGCGGCGAGCAAGACAGGCATCGTTACCGTCTGCCCGTTCTGGGCGGCGATGAAAGCAGCGTTAAGTGTGATGCTGTGAATGTTGCCGCCTGAGATGCTCAACCGTGCCAGGCGTTCAAAATCCAGGCCTCGACGCGGAGTTTGAGGCGGCAGCGCTTTCTCCCAGATCTGCTTTCGCTCTTTTATGCCGGGGAAAGGAAACTTGACGATGAACCGCAACCGCCTGATGAATGCGGTGTCGAGAGCGCTCTTCATGTTGGTCGCAAGAATCGCGAGGCCACTGAACTCTTCCATTCGCTGCAACAGGTAATTGATTTCGATATTCGCGTAACGATCGTGGCTGTCTTTGACCTCGCTCCGTTTGCCGAACAAAGCATCAGCCTCGTCAAACAGCAGAATGGTGCCTCCGCGTTCGGCCGCGTCGAAGACTTTTCGCAGGTTCTTCTCCGTCTCGCCGATGTATTTGCTTACTACGGCAGACAGATCTATGCGGTACAGATTCAATTGCAGATCGTTGGCGATGACTTCCGCCGCCATCGTCTTGCCGGTGCCACTCTCGCCGGCAAACAACGCGGTGATACCGAAGCCGCGGTTCATCGTTTTGGAGAAACCCCACTGTTCGTAGACTTTGTGTCGTTCGCGAACCTGTGCGGCGATCTGATGCATCAGTGCGAGGTGTTCGTCCGGCAGGACCAGATCATCCCAGGTTGCTTTCGGCTCGAGGCGTTCAGCCAGCGAGTCGAGATGCGGCCGCGTCAAATTGCGGCAGGCCCGCCAGATCCTGGTGTGCAGTTCTCCGGCGGTCGAAGACGTCGACGCCAGCGAGACTGCTTCCTGAATGTCACTGAAGCTGAAGTTGAACTGACCTGCCAGTACCAGCGCCGTGCGGCGTGAATCGGTTTCCGGTTCAGCGGCTTCCAGCAACCTGGACCATGCTTCGCACTGTTCCGCTGCGGTCGGCTTTTCTACCTCGACAGTAAAACTCGCTGTGCTCAGTCGTAATGGTGTTTCGCGTACGCCAACGAAAACGAATCCGATCTCGCGCGACAGGAAACGTTGCAGGGCGACTGGGACTTCACTCGAACCCCCCGCAGTTTCCAAATCGATGTACAAGGAGACAGGCAGCAATAGAGTCTCGCGCTGCCAAAGGCGAGCAAGCACTTCGATCTCGGAGATGTGAGATGGAAGATTTTCAACTCCCATCTGGTAGAGAGTGCGATGCAGACCGCTGCTCACCTGGTGCGCCATCGCGAGCCGGCAGCCACTATCGGCGCCCACTAGTTGCAGCACAGGCATGAACGACTGACTTGCTGCATCTCGTAAACGTTCTACGATAGTTTGCGCGACAGCTGCCTGAGACTCAGCCAGAGGCACAGCAGTGGAGAATCCTGACGTTTGTAAGAGGGCCGCCACTCTGTCATCCATGGCGTTCAGCCCTTTCAGGTAATTGACGATACGTTCATCGGCCCTTAGAGGACTGGAGGTCAACGGCATCGCTCCGGGCTGGCTGATCTCAATAAAACGCGCATAGCGCAGCGGCCGGTGGGCCGACATCACGTCCCACCGCGGATCGTCCAGCGCCGATAGAGCAAGACTGAAAGTCGGATAGTTCTTCAACCGATTGCCTTGCGCCTGTGCGCAGAGGGAAGCGAAGTCGGGATCAAATTCAAGCGATGCGCACAGTAAGAGTGTGTCTCGTTCGAAGGTAGACAGTCCGAAGCGCTGCGCCAGCAACATCAGCGCCGGCGCCGGATCCATTTTTGCGGCAGTTTCTCTTTTTTCCGCGGCTTCCTCGATCTGCTCGTCAAGCGAAGGCTCAGTGGCCGGAGGAAGCAGATGCACCTGTTTGTGCGGAGTGGCGCCTGTGTCTTTCCACTTTGAAAACTTGTCCCGGAGAGAATTCCGCGGCGTGTTCGGGAGGTCTGCTGACGCAGTTATCGTGATCGGCGTCGGCTCCTCCTGCGGAACTAACCTTTGCAGCCGTAAGCGCAACCACTGAAGCGATGCTTCAAGATAAAAATCATTATGTGCCAGCCATTCTTCCATGCTACGTCACCGTAACTATCTGTTGCGGATCGAAATCAAACGCCGCTGGTGATCCCGTGATCGTTATCGGAAGACTGTCGATCCCTTCGACACGCAGACGGACGAGATACTGGCCCGCCGCGACCCCGGGAATCGTGAAATCCAACGTTGTAGGATCGTTTGGGCCACCTTGAGTCACCACCGCCGGCAGAACAGCGCGTGATCCGAAGATCAAACTCACCTGTTGCTCCTGCTCGGGCAACAAGCGTGGCTGGCACGTCACTGTCAGATTGACGTTGCCGGCAACTGCGTTCAGAGGTGTTACTGTGATTAGCGGCGCGAGGGCAATCGGCCACGCTGTTAGTGGTCCAATCCGGAAGGTTGGGCCGGCTTACTCGAAGCATCAACTTGTATAAACCGATGGCCCACTCATGCATCGCATCGGGATCTTCGGCAATGCTCGGAATATGAACGGTCATCTTCGACGGCGAATCGACACCGACCGGCGCAATCTCCTGCGAGAGTTGTGCCCGGGCATTTTCAAAGACCGCTGTTGTCGTACCCGAATCATCCAGGTGCGATCCGGTCACTAACAGGTCGTCGCCGAGACGCGTCGCCGGTAACAGTTCGGAAAGCGCAGGCCGCACGCCGGCGAGCGTTGGGAAAGGCGCTGCGAGGGCAGCCGGGCCGGTATCGTTTGGCCCGCGTTTGAGCACAGGCGGCGCTGCCCTGCCTAAATTGTCGGCTTGAATCAAAACCACCGAAGCCATGTAAGCCATCGACGGACGGTAACGTGCCTGCATTGCGGTCCAGATCTTCGATAACTCTTCAGTAGTCAAGAACACCGGCGTGATCTTGATCAGTTCGAACTGATCGGCCAGATCGATCGCGGTGAGATTGCCGAATATGGAAGGCAGGGGATTTATTTGTCCGTTTACGGGTGAAGGCGCGCCGAGCACGGTTCGAAGTTGCGCTCTGCTAAGCACCGGCGTCTCGTGCAGCATCTGCATGGAATAACCGAGCAGGATCTCCGCATTGAGATCATCTGAGCCGTATGCGGTCAGAAGATAGTGAAGATCGAGTGCGAGCGGGGCATTTGTAAGTCGCACGCCGTTGCCGTCACGCGACGGCAATCCAACGTTTCGCCAACCGGGATTGGGTGTTACCTGATACAGAAAAAAATTGAGCTGGTTGGGTTCGTTCTGCCCCGTCGATATGCGATCGGGTGGCAACGCGGTGACGGTAAAACTCCCGATCGACGAAAGGTCATGATTCAACAACCCATCGTTGATCAGGTCTTTGAGGACCGCGGTCACAGCGGCGATGGCAAGAGGGCTGCTCATTTACTTTTCCTTGCCTCGCGAGCGGAGGTAATCCTCCAGGCTTAGTTTTGGACCAACAGGTTGCGCAACCCGCGGTTTACTTGCGGCTGGCTGCGTCGCCCGGACTTCAACGCGTCCGATGGTCACGTGAATGGCAGGCATTGGCGCCTGCTTCGTTGGTTGCCGGGACTCAGCGCGCGACAGAGCGCGCAGGATGGGCGTCGAATCCTTTCGCGTTATTGCCTTCTTTTCGGCTACGGGTTTGATCGCAGTCTGTTCTTTGGGTCGCTGGGGCGGAGTGGCTTCGGTTTTCGCCAGTTGCTTTTGTTCCGCCGCAGTATCGTAGCTCGATGGTTTTGCGTGAAGGTCTGATTGAGCGAGAGTGTGTACTTCTTTGATTTCGGGCGTTTCGGTTGAACGCTCGGTGACGACTTCACGTTCAACTCTTCGCTCGACGATCGTTTCGATGGTTGTCAGTGGCGCCACCGTGATCTCTCGCGGCTTGGCGACAATCGTTGGCGTTGGTTCGTGTTTTGGCTCCTCGACGTGAGTCTCTCTTAAGGTTGCGAAGGAGGTGGTTGCGGGTTGCGCCTCCTCCGGATCGCTTTGCGGTTGGGAGCGGTCATGAAAGCGGCGGCGTCGAGTCGATGGGGCTTCTACGGGCTGTACGTCTGGTTCTTCGCGCGACGTCAATTGAAGTGGGCGGGAAGGGTTCTTGACTTCAGCCTTCGGCGCATTGGAAACAGGACTGCTGTCGACGACGATCTCGTTTTCCTGTAGCGGTGAAGCTATTCCGGCATTCGATTGCTCGCCGAGCCCAGCAGCCGTACCTACTGCCGGTTCGAACAGAGTTGGCTGCCGCCGTTCCAGCACCGGCGTACGATCCAAAGCACGATCCACGAGACTGGTAAAGAAGTCGGTCATTAATCATTCCCTTGCGCAGAGCCGGCTCACGCGCCAGCCAATTCCAGGTACAGTCGCCGCCGAGTCGAACTCATCGACAAGATGTCGCGTTCACTCCAACCGTAAGCTGACGCAAGTGAGTGAACGTCGTGAATTAATCGCTGGGCCCAGTCGTCGATTTCACTCCAAAGGTAAGAGAGAATATCGAAAACTGTGGTCCATTGATGCGAACAAGCGGGGCAGTCCAGAACGAGCTGAACCTCCGCTTGTGGATCCGCCTTGGCCATCTTTTCTCCCAGCAGCTTTACTGCCTCACTCGGCAACACCGACGCTGAAACAGCAACACCTTCGGCTCGCGCTTCGACACAACGTTCCAGCAGAAGTTCGCGCGCCTGACCGGGATTGTTGGTGACTTCCAGCAAGTCAGCGCTCGTCGGCAACCGGTAATTCACTTCAAAGCCGCCGCACTCCAATCGCTTCCATTCGGTATTCTCTGGCGAGCTTTGGGCCAGCAGATCGTGTTCTGCAAACGTGAGTTCGAGCCGCTCGCCACAGTTCGAACACGTCGCGACTGCTTCAAACTTCGCACCGAATAATTCCTTCCGCAGTTGAAGCAGTTGACGATTGCGCTCGCCGATGCTGACCCTGGCCCATTCCTCCACCGTTCTTTGTGGCCACGCCAGAGCAAGCAACTTCAGGGCACGCTGGAGAGGATGTTGCGTGACGCCTTGCTCCCATGCCGTTAGAAGACTACTTGCGTTCAGAGCTAGCACCGCGCTCCTTGTTATGCTGGCTCGGTAAACGTCGGCTCGCCGGGTTCAGGTACAGCCGTGTCGCGTTCCCAACCTTCGTTCTCTAACTTCAAAGTTTGAATCGCAACGGCGTTGGCGTTCGCGTCGAGATCAGGCAGTGCCTGAAACTCGCTTACCCAACAACGAAACACTTTGTAAGCAATTACCAGTTGGCCGGCTTCGTTGTAGGCCTCGATGATGATGTCCTTGCGAAAGTCCTGAAGCGATACTTCCGAGCCGAGACCGGAGCCGAAGTTCCAGACCTTGTTGGCCCATTGTTCAAATTCCTTGTCGTGCGTCACACCACGTTCCAGCGTGATTGCCTCGTACTCGGTACGGCCCGGTGACTTTCGGCTGCTGCTGGGATCGCCGCCTTCGCGGTGTTTGACTACTTCGGTCGTGCGCTTCAGCGCGCTGACTTTGCTAACTCCGGCGACATACTTGGCGTCCCACTTGACGCGAAATTTGAAGTTCTTGTAAGGGTCGAAACGCTGAGCGTTAACAGTGAATTGTGCCATTGGGTTGCTCCTCTTTTTTCGATTGCCTTAGACCTCAATCTGGCCGGCCATCTGCTGGAGTTTGATAACTACAAACTCGGCGGGTTTGAGCGGGGCAAAGCCCACGACGATGTTGACGATGCCGAGGTTGATATCGTTTTGCGTGGTGGTTTCCTTGTCGCACTTGACGAAGTACGCATCGCGCGGCGTCGTGCCTTGAAATGCTCCCTGCCGAAACAGGTTGTGCATGAACGCGCCGACGTTGAGACGAATCTGCGCCCACAAAGGCTCGTCATTCGGTTCGAAGACGACCCACTTCGTTCCACGAAACAGACTCTCCTCGATGAACAGTGCGGTTCGCCTGACCGGAATGTATTTCCATTCATCGGCAAGCTGATCGGCGCCGCGCAAGGTTCGCGAACCCCACACCACTCGGCCGGCAACGCCAAACGAACGAAGGCAGTTAACACCCAGAGGATTGAGCTGACCGTTCTCAGGATCGCTGAGGGCAATCTGCAACGCCGGTACGCCATTGAGTGACGCGTCTAATCCCGCAGGTGCCTTCCAAACTCCGCGTTGTGTGTCGGTGCGCGCAAACACACCGGCGACGGCGCCGCATGGCGCGAAGTCGCCGATCAGCATGTCCTGCGCCGGATCAGGTTGCCGGAGTCGCGGGAAGAAGATCGCGGCGTTGCGCGCGTCCTGTCCTGTTAAGGGGAAGGCGGGAATTCCGGTAACCGCCGCACCAACGGTGGTCCAGTCGACTGGCGGATCCACAATCAACATCGCTCGTCGTTCGACACAAAGCGCAAGCGCAGCTGCCAGTACCGTTCCCGCGCCGACATCGGTCGTCCCATTAATTGGCGGGATGCAAAGCAGGTTAAAGAGATCCGTCTTGCGTAAGGCGTGAATACCGGTCTTCAGGAGAGCGCTGCCCAGATAATCCGCGTCGGCCAATACCGCACCGTCTGCACCGTCGTTGTTCGCCTGCGTGAAACTGTTGGGCGGAGCGTTGTTGGCAAACGGATCGCCGCTCGGCACGGGCGCGTGAGCGGGTGGCGACGTATTGTCTGCCGGCAGGGCGGTGACGTTTAGTAACGTCGATCCCTGGCCCAACACTTTGAGTGGACTACGCGGCGACGCGTGACTGTTTGAGACGTTGATAAAGCGCTCTTCAGTTCCGGTGGCCGTGTCGCGCACGACGATGTTGTAGAGCGTTGGATCACCCGGGTTGTGAGTTATACGCACGCGGAGGTTGTCGCCCCAATCGCCCGGGTTTTTAGCTGCTAACGTCAACCCACCGAGAGAGGGGAATGTCGCTGCTGTTCCATTAGACAGCCGCACGATGATCGCCTGCGCTCCACCATTTAAATAGAAGTCGCGGACGGCATAGCTCATCATGCTATCGGCTGACAGGCCGCCGAAAATGCGTTCGTAGTCGGCGAAGCTGTTTATCGTGACGGGACCATCCTCATCAGTTGGACCACGTCTGGCGGCGCCGACGAATGCGGTGATCGAGGTTGCTACGCCTGTAATTGTCCGCACGCCGCTGGGGATTTCCTCGACGTACACGCCCGGATAGGTCAGTGCACTCGGCATAATCTGTTACCTCCTGTTGGGAACTGCGTTTGGTCCAAAGATGAAGAGTTGAATTTCAAAATGGGACATCATTCCTTAGTTAAGATTTGAGTGATTTCGTCCTGCTTTGCGCGATTGAGCCAGTAGTAAGGTGGCATGCCTTCACGGCGGCGTTCGATTACGAGGCCGCGGGAGACCAGATCGGAAAGGCTGGTTTCGATCTGAATGTATTTTCTCTCCGTCCACTCTTTTAAAAGCCACCACTGTGCAATGCCTTCCAGAGTGTCTTTAGCGTCTGGATGACCTTGCAGGTACCGCAGAATGGCTTGGGCCATATCTGTTTCCTTTTCGGTCGTGTCCTCACCCATCGAGTCTTTCTTGCGCGCTAGTCTTCGAAAGGTGAACAAATCATAGGCACAAGCGATGCCACAAAGGTGACGTGTTTTTCGTTCGTGTTTTTTGGAGATCGCGATCGGGGTTGGTTGTGCGAGTGGGACGTTTGTGGCCCACTCAACGTGGGGTGCGGTTAGGCTTAATTGCTGTGGATTGCGGGTTTAGGTTTGGTGGGTAAAAGATGTCCCGCCGCCGGGTGCTTACTTGGCAACTCGTCGTTTATCGATCTGGTGTTTCTTGATCAATCGCCCAAACGCGCGACGATCCTTACCGGCCTCTTGCGCTGCGTGGGTCACGTTGCCACGATGATTCCGCAGTAGGTCAGTGAGGTAGTCTTTTTCAAACTCCGCAATGACAGAAGCCTTCCGTTGAGCAAACGACTTTTGCTTGCGTGCTCCGTTCGACTCAGTACGCGGAACCGGCAAGTCGTCCGGGCGGATCATTTCTGACTCGCTTAACACAGCCACTTGTTGAATTACATTCTGAAGCTCACGCACATTGCCCGGCCAGTGGTAACTACACAAAGCGTCCATGACTTCATGAGATAAGGGCTGAGGTTCGCGACCGATTTTAGCGGAGTACATCTTCCAGAAATGCGCTGCTAGCAGCGGAATGTCGCCTTTTCGTTGGCGCAGCGGTGGCAGAGCGAGGCTAATGACTGCCAACCGATAGTACAGATCTTCGCGAAATGTTCCATCCTGGATCTTCAGCGGCAGCTCGATGTTGGTGGAGGCGAGGATCCATACATTTGCCTGTTTCGGTTTGGGGGATCCGACCGGGTAATAGATCTGGTCCTGAAGGAAACGTAACAACTTGACCTGGCTGTTGAGACTGTGAGTTTCCACCTCGTCGAGAAACAGCGCGCCGCCGTCCGCTTCTGCGATCAAACCTGCTTCGGCGACGGCTCCGGTAAATGCGCCGCGTCGATGTCCGTAAAGCTCGCTTTCGAAAAGCTCGACAGGAATTGCGCCGCAGTTTACGGGCAGGAAGGGCTTAGACGCGCGCGGGCTCAGAATGCAGCGCCCGGGTAAATCTTTCCTTGCCCGTACCCGTTTCGCCGGTGAGAGAACTGTTGAATCAAATCGCGCGACGATCGGGATACGGCGTTTGAGATTAACCAGCTTCGGATCTTCGCCAAGTATTTGGGCGAGGCCGCATGCTTCGGTTGCCTCACGAATGGCCACGTGCCTGTGGCTCGAATTAATCAGTCGCCGCACACGGAAGAGTACTTCAGTTTCTTCAAAGGGCGCGATCAGACAGTCTTGAGATTTTTCGAGACTCTCGGCGAAACCGTCATTCAACATTTCGGGAGTGACTACGTAGAGAAGGGCAGTGCCGAAGTCGAGGGAACGCAGCTCACGGAAGAATGCGGCGGCTTCCGGCTTTGCTGTTGGCGCAACGGCGATGAGTAGTTGCGGCTTTTCGTTATGAGCCAGCTTCGAGTCACTGAGTCGACCTGAAAAGTGTCTGACGATTAAAGAGTCGTCACGCTGAAGAATGTCGTGGATTTGCGAGCCAACTCCCTGACCTTCATGAGTAGAGAGTAGGAGGGTTATTGTTCGCGGCATTGCTACAACTCTCCCGCCAATAAATAGGAAGCGTAGTCGGGGCTTAATCCCGCAACGAGTGTTGACGGGAAGCGAGGACAAAACCCGTTTGGGTAGTTAGATTGAGGGTGCGCCAGCGGGGGTAAAGCGCACGACTGTTAGTACGGGACGGAACATAAGGTAAGTAGGAGGAAAAGTCAATAAATGTTGTGCGAAGTTTTGCTCAGCATTGAGGCTCGCAATATTGTTTTGATCTGTTCTTGTACGCTCATATAAAATTAAGGAGCTTTCTTTATTGCTC
>CAWKHZ010000013.1:0-257447 GCA_963849585.1 uncultured Acidobacteriota bacterium
AGACGAGGTCGGCGTAGGAGCGGCCATGCAGGATCAGCGCGTCCGCTCGCGCCCCTGGAGTGAGGCGCCCGATGTCGTCGCGGCGCAGGGCGGCGGCGCCGCCGAGGGTCGCCGCCGCGAGCGCCTCCTCGATCGTCATGTGCATGTCGCGGACCGCGAGCGCGATGCAGAAGGCCATCGAGGTGGTGTTGCTCGAGCCGGGGTTGCGTGTTCGTGGCGATGGCGACCCTCACGCCGGCGTCGATCGCGCGGCGCGCGTCCGGATAGGGCTGGCGGGTCGAGAAGTCGGTGGCGGGCAGGAACGTGGCCACGGTGTCGCTTCCCGAGAGAGCCTCGATGTCCTCGTCGTCCAGGTAGGTGCAGTGATCGACCGAGGCGGCCTGCATCTCGACGGCGAGCCGGACGCCCGGGCCGGGGCCGAGCTGGTTGCCGTGCACCCGTAGCCCGAGCCCGGCCCGGCGGCCCGCCTCGAGCACCGCCCGCGACCCCTCGGCGTCGAAGGCCCCGCGCTCGCAGAAGACGTCGATCCAGCGGGCGTGCGGCGCGCATGCGGCGAGCATCTCGCCGCAGACGAGCTCCACGTACTCGCCGGCCCGGCCCTCGTACTCGGCGGGGACCACGTGCGCGCCGAGGAAGGTCACGTCGTCCGTCAGCTCCGACGCGACCTCGCACAGACGCCGCTCGTTCTCGACGTCGAGCCCGTAGCCGCTCTTGACCTCGACGTGCGTGATTCCCCCCGCGAGCCCCTCCACCCGGCGGGCCTCCGCCAGCGCGAGCAGCTCGTCCCTGCTCGCTGCTCTCGTGGCCGCGGTGGTCTCGCGGATCCCGCCCGCCTCATACGGGCGGCCCGCGAGCCGGGCGGCGAACTCCTCGGCGCGGTCGCCCGCGAAGACGAGATGCGTGTGGCTGTCCACGAACCCCGGGATGACGCAGCGGCCGCCCGCGTCCACGCGCTCGTCGCCCGCGGCGCCCGCGGGCTCGATCGCGGCCACGCGCTCGCCGTCGAGCACGAGCGCCGCGTCGCGCACGATCCCGAGCGGACCCTCGCCCCGCTCGGGGTCGTTCGTCACGAGCAGGCCGATGTCGTCGATCACGAGGGTGGTCACGTCAGGCCGTCGATCGCTTCCTCGAGCTCGGTTGCCACATCGATGCTCACGTGCCTGCCGCCGGCCACCACCGGGCGCGCGCCCACGATCACGTCGCGCACGTCCGCCGCGCGCGGCGGCGAAGACAACGCCGGGCACCGGGTCATCGCGCGGGATGCCCGCGAGACGGACCCCGGCGAGGTCGACCGCGACCAGATCGCACTCCGCACCCGGCTCGATCCGCCCGGCCTCGGGCCAGCCGAGGCAGGCGTGCCCGTCCGCGGCGGCGGCGCGGAGCAGGTCCTCGGGGAGGTGACGACCCCGCTCGCCGCTCGCGAGCCGCTCGTCGAGCTCCACCGCGCGCGCCTCCTCGAACAGGTCGACGATCGCGTTCGAGTCGCTGCCGAGGGCGAGGCGCGCCCCGGCGTCCACCAGCGCGCGCGCCGGGCCGATTCCGTCGGCGAGATCGCGCTCGGTCGTCGGGCACAGGCAGCAGGTCGCGCCGGCCTCGCCGAGGATCGCGACGTCGCCCGGCGTGAGGTGCGTGGCATGCACGGCCACGAAGCGCTCGTCGACCGCGTCCGCGCGGGCGAGCACGGCGGCCGGCGTCGCGCCATAGGCCTCCACGCACGCCTCGTTCTCGGCGGGCTGCTCGGAGAGGTGGGCGTGCAGAGGGCGGCCGCGATCCCGGGCCCAGTTCGCGACCACGGCGGCCGACTCCGGGTCCACCGCCCGCACGCTGTGAATCGCCGCGCCGATGCGCGTTCCCGGACCCTCCTCCAGCTCCGAGACCCGCTCGGCCCAGGCCGCGGCGCCGGCATCCGCGAAGCGGCGCTGCGCGCCCGCCGGAGGCTCATCGATGCCCCCGTGCAGGTAGCAGGCGTCGATCAGCGTGATCCTCACTCCCGCCTCGGCGGCCGCCTCGATCAGCGCCCTGCCGACCTCGTTCGGATCCGAGTAGGGAGCGCCGCCCGGCCCGTGGTGGAGGTAGTGGAACTCGCCGACGGTCGTGACCCCGGCCAGCGCCATCTCCGCGAAGGCTGCGGTCGCGAGGCGCCGGTACCGGTCCGGGTCGAGGCGCTCGGCGAGCTCGTACATCTGCTCGCGCCAGGTCCAGAAGCTGCCTCGCCCGCTCTGAGCCCGCCCGCGCAGCGCGCGCTGGAAGGCATGCGAGTGGGCGTTTGCGAGCCCGGGGATGACGAGTCCGCTCAGGAGGTCCGCGTCGGAGGGGCGCGGCGTCCCCGGCTCGACACTCGCGATCCGCCGGCCGTCAGCTTCGACAAGGACGCTCTCGAGCAGCCGCTCCCCGGTCCAGAGGAGCTCGCACCACCACGCGCTCATGAGCCGGGCATCGGAATCCGCACGCCTCGCTCGGACGCGACCTCGCGGGCGCGCTCGTAGCCCGCGTCGGCGTGGCGCATCACCCCGGTCCCGGGGTCGCATGTCAGCACGCGCTCGAGCTTCTCCGCCGCGAGCTCGGAGCCGTCCGCCACGCACACCATGCCGGCGTGGATCGAGCGCCCGATCCCCACGCCGCCGCCGTGGTGCAGGCTCACCCACGAGGCGCCGGCCGCGGTGTTGAGCAGCGCGTTCAACAGCGGCCAGTCCGCGATCGCATCGGAGCCGTCCGCCATCCCCTCCGTCTCGCGGTACGGGGACGCGACGGAGCCCGAGTCGAGGTGGTCGCGGCCGATCACGACCGGTGCGCTCAGCTCGCCGGAGCGCACCATCTCGTTGAAGCGCAGGCCGAGCCGATGCCGCTCGCCGTAGCCGGCCCAGCAGATCCTCGCCGGCAGTCCCTGGAAGGCGATCCGCTCGCCCGCCAGCCGCATCCAGCGCTCGAGGCCGGGGTCGTCGGGAATCTCCTCCAGCACCGCGCGGTCCGTCGCGGCGATGTCGGCCTCGTCGCCCGACAGCGCGACCCACCTGAACGGGCCCTTGCCCTCGCAGAACAGCGGGCGTATGTAGGCGGGCACGAACCCCGGGTAGGCGAAGGCCCGCTCGAATCCTCCCAGCAGGGCCTCGGCCCGCAGGCTGTTGCCGTAGTCGAAGACCTCCGCGCCGTCGTCCATGAAGCCCACCATCGCCGCGCAGTGGGCGGCGCAGGCGGCTCGCGCCCGGCGCACGTACTCGTCGGGATCCTCGACGCGCAGCTCGTCCGCCTCCTCCGGCGTCATCAGGTTCGGGACGTAGCCGTTCAGCGGATCGTGCGCGGACGTCTGGTCGGTCACGATGTCGACCTCGAAGCCGGCCCGGCGGAGCTCCGGGAGCACGTCGGCCGCGTTGCCACAGAGCCCGACGCTGATGGCGCGGCGCGCCCCGCTGGCTGCCCGGCAGCGCGCGATCGCGTCGTCGAGGTCGTCGGCGAGCTCGTCGAGGTAGCGGGTCTCGAGCCGGCGCCTGATCCGCTCGGGGTCGACCTCCACGCACAGCGCGACGCCGCCGTTCATGGTCACCGCGAGCGGCTGCGCGCCGCCCATGCCGCCCATGCCGGCGGTGAGGGTGACCGTCCCCGCGAGCGAGCCGTCGAAGCGCCGGCGCGCGATCTCCGCGAAGCACTCGTACGTGCCCTGGACGATGCCCTGGCTCCCGATGTAGATCCACGAGCCCGCGGTCATCTGCCCGTACATCGTCAGGCCGAGCCCTTCGAGCTCCCGGAACTCCTCCCAGGTCGCCCAGTCGGGAACCAGGTTCGAGTTGGCGAGCAGGACGCGCGGCGCCCACTCGTGCGTTCGGAAGACGCCGACCGGCTTGCCCGACTGGATCAACAGGGTCTCGTCGTCCCCGAGCTCCCGCAGCGAGGCGACGATGGCGTCGAAGGCCTCCCATGAGCGCGCCGCCCGGCCCGTGCCGCCGTAGACCACGAGGTCGTCGGGCCGCTCCGCCACGTCCGGGTCGAGGTTGTTCATCAGCATCCGCAGCGCCGCCTCCTGGGGCCAGCCGCGGCACGTGATCGAGGTGCCGCGCGGGGCGCGCACCTCACGCGGGCCGCTCACGAGAGCTCCCCGATGCTCGCCTCCACCGCTTCGGTGAGCTCCCCCGAGCCGACCAGTAGCGCGGCCGCGGCGAGCTCCGGAGCGAGCCAGCGGTCCGAGCCCGGCCCGGGCACCCCGGCGCTCCGAAGGGCCGCGAGCGCGGCACCCGTTCCCCGTCCCGGCACGAGCGGCGCGCGCAGCTCGAGCGCGCGTCCGGCGCAGGTGAGCTCGATCGCGAGTATCCGCTCGAGGTTCTCGAGCGAGGCCCTCAGCTTCCGCGCCGCCCCCCAGCCCATCGAGACGTGGTCCTCCTGCATCGCGCTCGTGGGCAGCGAGTCCGTGCTCGCCGGCACCGCAAGGCGACGGTTCTCAGCGACCATCGCCGCCTGCGTGTAGTGGGCGATCATCAGGCCGGAGTCGACCCCCGGGTCGGCGGCCAGGAAGGGCGGCAGCCCGTACGAGCGCGAGGCGTCGAGCAGCCGGTCGGTCCGCCGCTCGGCGATGGCCGCCACCTGCGTGACGGCGATCGCGAGCAGGTCGCAGGCGAGGGCGAGCGGCGCGCCGTGGAAGTTCCCGCATGACTCGACCCTGCCGTCGGGAAGGATCATCGGGTTGTCGATCGACGACGCGAGCTCAGCCGCCGCAGCGGCCCGCGCGTAGCCGAGCGAGTCACGCGCTGCTCCGTTCACCTGAGGGGCGCAGCGCAGGGAGTAGGCGTCCTGCACGCGCGGATCCCCCTCGCGGTGGCTCGCCACGATCGGTGAGCCGTCGAGCAGGGAGCGCAGGTTCGCCGCGCTCGCGGCCTGCCCCTCGTGCGGTCGCAGCGCGATCAGGTCCGCGGCGAAGGCACGGTCGGTGCCGAGCAGGGCTTCGACCGACATCGCGGCGGTCACGTCGGCGACCTGCAGCAGGCGCGCCAGGTCGTCGGTCGCCAGCACCAGCATGCCGAGCATCCCGTCCGTGCCGTTGATCAGCGCGAGGCCCTCCTTGGCGATCAGCGTGAGCGGCGCGATCCCGGCACGCTCGAGCGCCTCGGACGCCGGGACGCGTGCGCCGCCCGGGTCGAGCACCTCTCCCTCGCCGATCAGGGCGAGCCCGCAGTGGGCGAGCGGCGCGAGGTCGCCGCTCGCTCCAAGCGAGCCGTGCTCCGGCACCACCGGCGTGATCCCGGCGTTCAGCAGCGCGAGAATCGTCTCGGCCACCTGCGGCCTGGCTCCGGAGTAGCCCATCGCCAGGGTCCGCGCCCGCAGCAGCATCATCGCCCGCACGACCTCGCGCTCCACGGGCGGACCGGCGCCCGAGGCATGCGAGCGGAGCAGCGCCCGCTGGAGCTCCTCGCGCCGCTCCGCCGGGATCGAGGTGTCGACGAGCGAGCCGAACCCCGTGGACACCCCGTACACCGGCTCGTCGCCGGCGGCGAGCCGGGCCACCGTCTCGGCGCTGGCCCGCATCGCCTCGGCCGCCTCCGCCGACAGGGTCACGGGGGCATCCCCGCGGGCCACCGCGATCACCTCGCGCGGCTCCATCCCGCCGCTTGAAAGCTCGACCGATCCCGCGGACATGTCCGCGGTACCGTACGCCCCGGTCTCGCGCGCGTGCTTGCGAGCTACCCTGACCCGCCATGTCCAAGGCCATCACCGCGCTCTGCCTCGCGCTCGCCCTGGGCGCGGTGGCCGGCGCCGGCGCCGCGAGCCGGCCGACGCAGGAACCCGGGACCCGGATCGCCACCGTGGTGAAGGTGCGCGGGCTCGCGTGGTTCGAGCGCATGCGTGACGGGATCGAGCAGTTCGCGACCCGGAGGGGCATCGATACGACCTTCCGGGCGGGGCGTCCGACGCCAGCCCCGCGAAACAGGTGAGGCTGGTGCGGCGCCTGATCGCCGAGCGGCCGGACGCGATCACCGTGGTCCCGAACTCGCCGGCCGCGCTCGAGCCCGTGCTGGCGCGGGCGCGCCGCGCCGGAATCGTCGTCGTAACCCACGAGGCGAGCAACCAGCGCAACACGGACGTCGACATCGAGGCGTTCGACAACAGGGCCTTCGGCGCTCACCTCATGGACAAGCTCGCCGCGTGCATGGGCGGCAGCGGCTCCTACGTGGCGTTCGTCGGTCACCGCTCGGCGGAGAGCCACATGGAGTGGGTGCGGGCGGCGAGGGGCCGAGCCGAAGCGCGCTACCCCGCGATCGAGCGGATCGGCGGGCCGATCGAGAGCCTCGAGGATGAGGAGACGGCCTACGGGAGGGCAAAGGCCGTGCTCGCCGAGCATCCCGGCATCGAGGGCTTCCAGAGCAGCTCCGCTGCGGGCGCGGCCGGCATCGCGCGCGCGGTCCGCGAGGCAGGCCGTCAGGACACAACCTGTGTGATGGGCACGTCCTCGCCCAGGACGGTGGGCGACTACCTGTTCGACGGGTCCGTCGACATGATCTTCCTCTGGGATCCGGCCACCGCAGGCAAGGCCCAGTACAAGCTGGCACTGCGGCTTCTCGCCGGCCGCAGGGTGGGACCCGGCCTGGACCTACACCTCCCGGGCTACCGGAACCTCAAGAAGATCAAGGGCAGCCCACACGGCCTGCGGGGCTCGGCGTGGATCGACGTCGACCGCTCGAACGCGGACCAGTATCCGTTCTGAGATCTCGGCTCGTCAGGCCTGGGCTGCGCTCGCCTCGGGCAACTGGCCGATCTGTGCCAGCAGGGTCGCGACGTCGACGATCTCCCACTCCTCCGCGATCTTGCCGTCGCTCAATCGGCTGATCGCGAGGCCGGTGAACTCGACGTCGTGGCCGGTCACGTGGCGCCCGCGAATCGTGTACCGCGTGGCGACGAACTCGCCCTCGGCGAACTGGTGGTCCGTGGTGATGCTCAGGTCGGGCATGGCGTCCCGGTGGCCCTGCACCATCTCGGCGAGACCGTCCGCGCCGCGGATGCCCTCGGGATGAAGCAGGTAATCGTCGGCGACCAGGCCGGGCAGCGCGTCGAAGTTCCCCACGGACGCCTGCACGAAGCAGTCGCGGACCACGGCCTTGTTGAGCTCCAGTGTGCTCTGGGTGTTGGCGCTTGCGTTCATGCCAGCACCCTCCCAATGATGGCCCGCCCCCGCATCGGTCGAACTACCCACTTCGCTACAGCCGGCGCAGTCTCCCCTTGGCCGCCGGCCAGAGCACGAAGTACACGAGCGCGGTCGCCGGTGCCGCCACGAGCGCCCCCCACGCCGCCGTCTCCTGCCACCACCGCCCGCCGAGGGCCCCGGTCACCTGGCCCCACGACCACCACACCACGATCGCCGCCGAGAGGTACGTGGCCACCAGGGACAGCAGGCCCACCCACGCGGGCTCCGTCACGCGCTCGGACGCCCGGCGGATCAGCGGCGGCACGAGCAACGCCCCGAGTCCGAGCAGCAGCGGGCCTGCCAGAACCCAGACGGGCGGATCGGACGCTCCGGGCGCCACGATCAGCTGCGCCCAGCCGAGCGGCCCGAAGAGCACGCAGAGCGCGGCCGCTCCGACGCCGCCCGCCAGCGCAAGGATGAGCGCGGCGAGTGCCGCCCAGAGACGCGGCAGTCCATCGCGCATCCAGGCTCGGAGCCCCGGAATGAGAACCGTGCCCGCCACGACCATCCAGGCGACGAAGGCCAGCGCGAGCTCCGCGAGGTCGACCGTCGCGAGATCGGCCGGAAGCTGGGCATCCGTATCGGCGATGCGGGCGGAGATGTACATGGCGGCGGCCCAGAACGCCGCGATCGCCGCGAGGCGATCCCGGATCCTGCCCGACACCGCCCCAGCCATCGGCAGCAGTGAGGCGCGGAGCGGCGTGAGCGGTGTCGTCGCCCTACCGCCGAGGCGGCGCGCGACCCCGAGGCCGACGAGCCCGGCTCGCGCGCCCGTGCGGACACCGAGGTCGCTTGTCCACTCGTCGTCGCCCACGCGGCCGAGACGCTTCGGGAACGTGTCCTCGGGGTTCTCACGCAGCCGCATGACCGCCTCGAGCACGCCCTGCGGGCCCTGCAGGTCGACTCCCTCGAGCCCGAGCTTGTGGCGCGAGCTGCCCAGCGCCATGTCCTTCGTGGCCTCGTCGACCAGCTTCGGCAGCTCATGCGCGAAGACGTCGAACTGCGCCGCCCGGGCGGCGATCACGCGCGTGAGCCGTGCCTTTCCGAGCAGGAGGTCGTCCCGCAGGGCGCCCTCGAGCCGGTCGGACAGCTCGCCGTCCGGCGGAGCGCCGGCGTCGGCGAGCGCCTCCTCGATCAGATGGTCGTGCTCCACCCCGCGCCCGCACAGGTCATCGGCGAGCCGGATCCACGGCTGATCGACGTCGGTGCTCGCCAGTGCCTGGGTGCGGGCGCCGCTCACGATCATCTCGCTGATGCGAGTCGCGGCGTCGAGCCTGCCCCAGAGGTAGTCGTTGGCGCGCCACGAGCGCCGGTAGAAGCCGCTGAAGTGCGCGAACAGCGTGCCGCACAGCTTGCTGTCGGCGGTCGGCGTGCGCGGCCGGCTCAGTGGCGTGTCGGTGAAGAGAAGGTCCGGCGCCTCGGGCGTCAGCTGGGCGAAGACGATCTCCTGCCCGTCGTCGATCGGCTCCGAGTCGTAGAACGACCGCCTGACCACCTCGAGCGCGAGCACGCGCCGCAGGAAGAGCGGGATCGGGTCCGCGTCCCCGGCCTCCTCCGCTTCGCCGAAGAGGCCGCTCCGCACCTCGGCGACGCGGGAGCTGCCGAGCACGTCGGCCACCTCCAGCAGGTCCGTGGCGGAGTCGACAACCGCCGCTCGCAGCGCGCCCGCGTTGGCGGCCACGACGCGATCGATCTCCGCGACCGCCGCCTCGACCCGCCGGCCGCGGGCAATGTCCTCGAGGGCGTCGGCCACCTCCGCCTGGAACCCCTTGCGCCCTGACTCGATCTCGAGGGACCTGGCATCGATCGCAGCGCGGGCCAGCAGCAGGCGGCGACGGTCGTCCGGTATCGCCTCGGGCAGCGCGACCCTGATCAGGTCGAGGGCAAGGTGCTGCACGCGCTGGGCGGTCTGGAATCCCCACTGCCACTCGCCCTCGGCCGGAACCGTCAGCGCGCGCGGGATCCATGGGAGCTCGAGCCCCGCCGCCTCGAGATGCTCGAACGCCTGCCGAGCGTCCCCGGGCTCGGTGAGCAGGTCCTGAAGCGCCCGGAGCCGGCGCCGCCGGCGGTAGGTCCCGAGCAGGGCACCCGCCGCGGCCTCGAGCGCCGCCAGGTCGACACCGAGCAGCGACAGCTCGGCGTCGAGGGTGAATTGCGAGCGCCGGCTCAGCGCCTGGAGAGCGAGCAGGTGGTCGGCGAACGGCGCGGTCCGCGGCAGGTTGAGCACTGCCCCAAGCACGCGCGACGGATCGGGGCGCGGCCCGTCCTCGCTCCCCTGCGCGCCGCCCTCCGGGTCTCCGTTCAGGTAGCAGAGGAAGCGCTTCACCTGACGTGCCGCCGGCCGGTTCGGGATCAGGCCGAGCGCCGCGCGGATCGGCGCGTTGTCGAGCAGGCCGCCGTCGATCACCCAGCGCGCGGCCGGCGGCCCGGCCGTGTCGGTGGAGCTCGCGTCGAAGGGCTCGAACGCCAGGGGGAAGGAGGCACTCGCGCGCGCCGCGGCCGCGAGCCGCTCCGGGCGGTAGTCGTCCGGCTCGCGGAACTGAACACGCATGCGGTGCTCGCGTGCGCGCAGCACCCCTCCCCAGTCGTCTCGAAATTGCAGCGGCGTGCCCGCGAGGTCCGTCGTCGTGATGTCGAGCACGGGGCACAGCCCGGTAACCGGCCTGTCGCCCATCACCTCAGCGAACGTCGACCCGAGCTGCTGTGCGAACCAGTCGCCGCGCATCAGCGATTCGGGCCGGCCATTGGACAGGGGCTGCAGGAGCGTCGAGAAGTCGCCCAGGTCCAGCCAGCGCTCCCGAACGAAATCGGGCTCGAGCGAACCGCCCGTGGTCATGGCGGCCGCGAGCAGTGCGCCGTTGATCCCGCCCGCACTCGACCCGGTCATCACGTCGATCACGAGCTCGCGGCGGAACGCCCTGCACAGCGCCGCGTACGTGGAGCGATCCTCCCCGTCCGCCGAGGTCCGCCGCGCTCGATCCAGCTCCACCGCGCAGCCGCCCATCCAGACCGCAAGGCTCACGCCACCGTTCAGCGCGAGAGCGACCCGCACCTCCTCCACGTCGGCATCGACCGCCATGCCTTGGCGACCTTCCCACGCCGAATGGGGCAAACGCAACCCGGGTCTTAGTTGTCAGCCTCGCTGTTCGCGACGACGATCTGGACCTGGAACAGGCAGTTCACCGCGCCGCGAGCAACCGTCGAGACGTGGGCGGTGGCGACACGACCGTCGGGGTGGCGCACGGTGAGGGTGTACAGGTCACCGGACGCGGCGGTGGGCGATGTGTAGACGAACGTGCCGTTCCCGCCCCCGTCCAGCTCGGTGTAGGCAGGGTTCGCACCGCCATCGTCCACGAACATGCTGATGGGCTCGCTCGCACGATTGATGATGACCAGGAGGCCGTCGGTCGGCGCGGCCCGGCACTGGTGGCTGATCGTGAACCACCCCGCGATTCCATAGTGCCCGCTTTGGAAATTGATGCCCTGCAGCTCCGAGTGGCGCACGATGCGTCCCTCGCCGCGGGTGTATCCGCTGGCGGGCACGCCGCCGAGGCTGTTCGCGTCCGCCGCGCTGCTCGCCGTGAGGGTGTCGGAAACCTGGGCATCGGTGAGCGTGCCGGTGATGTTCGACGCGGCGACCCCGAGGCTGGGCGCGCTCCCGGAGAGACTCGACTCGAGCACGTCCGAGCCCGTCAGCGAGTCGTTCTCGACGTCGGCACCGGTAAGCGAGCCATCCTGAACGTCGGCGCCCGTGATCAGCGGTTTCGCAGCCACAGCCGTCCCACCGAGAGCTACAAACAACGCGAGATAGGCCACCAGATTGCGACGGGCGTGGGAGCCGAGCCTGGAGAGCATGGCGAGTCCTCCTCGGGGTTCTCACGACCGTACTGGATCGACGGCTCCCACGTGGGTGACTGGAGCTGGCGTGCCCCGTTCGGGGGATGAAAGCGTCCCCAGTCCTGGTGTAGGGTGACGCGAGCTTGAACCCACCGTCCTCGCTCGTCACGCCACTGTTCGAGTCGGTGAATCAATCCGGCGGGATCGGCCTGTACCCGCCGTACTTCTGGGAGCGCTACATGCTGCCCCCGGATACCTGCTCAGCGACGAATCGAGCCAGGCGAAGACCTGCCCGCCGCTACAGCCGTGACCCCGCCCCCGAAGGAGGAAGCAGATGGACATCGCTGACACGACGCGACACGCGTATGAGCGGATCAACTCGGGAGACATCGACGGCTTCGGTGAGCTGATGGCCGACGACTTCGTCGAGCACGAGGAGATGCCCGGCCTGACGCCGACGAAGCAGGGCGTGCTCGACCTGTTCCGGATGTACCGGTCCGCGTTCCCCGATCTGAACATGCACGCCGACGAGGTGCTCGTCAGCGGCGACAAGACGATCTCGCGGGTGACGGTGACCGGGACCCACCAGGGCGAGTGGCTGGGCATGGCGCCGACGGGCAGCCGCATCGACGTGAAGGTGATCGACATCATGCAGTTCGACGACGCCGGGCGCGTGCGCGAGCACTGGGGGCTCATGGACACGCTGACGATGATGCAGCAGCTCGGCGCGATTCCAGAGGGTCCCCCGGACTAGGGTCGCACCCCACTGATCGGGTACGCTGGCGTCCGTGCGGCGTCTGTTGCTCTTCGTCGCTGTCGCGTTCGCGGCGTTGCCGGCCGGCTCGGCGGTTGCCGACGTCACGATCGGTCAGGTCGGTGGCGTCAGCAATCCCATCACCGGGTCCTGCCCGGGCACGGCGGTGCTCGCCGACACGAACTACGCGGTGCCGTCTGGCGGAGGCTTCATCAACAGCTTCTCCTTCCAGGTCGGCATGGTCGGCGAGCAGCTCGATTTCCTGGTACTACGGCCCGGAAGAGACACCTATTCGGTGGTCGGGCGCACGGGTCTGGTCACGCTGCCGAACACCCCGGTGGCGAGTTTCGACGTGACGCCGGCCATTCCCGTCCAGGGTGGCGACATCCTGGGCATGTGGTTCCCCGACCCGCCCGGCCTCACCAGTTGCGCCAGGCCTGCCGGCCCCGGCAGCGGCGGCATCCTGGCGACGGAGTTCGGTGTCGCCGACCCGGATGTCGGCCAGACGGTCTCGTTCGGCGACCCCGATCTGAACGACGACCTGAATCTCTCGGCGAACCTCGCGACACCGACGCGAGATGCGTGCCGGAAGGGCGGCTGGATCGCCTTCGATCTGGTCAGGCACCAGGGGGACTGCATGAGCTTCGTCTCGAGCGGCGGCAGGAACCCGCCGAACCCGCGGTAGCCAGAGGGCTAGCCGCCGCGCCGCGCGGCATCACAGACGTTGCCGAGCTTGCATAGCTCGTCAATCACGTCGCGCAGCTCAGAGCGGCGAGGCGCTCTCCTCTTGACGATCTCGCACCCCCTCGGCTTGGGGTCGATCTTGTCGATCCACGCCCTGTCCCGACGCCCGGGCCCGCAGACGATTGCGGCATCGCGGTCGTGCGCGAAGGCGTCGATCTTGTCGTTGCCCGGTCCACCACTGAGGTTGTCGTCCTTTCCGGTGTTGAACCCCGGGGACTCCTCCCCGACCGCCACACCAAGCGGCCCGCCTTCGAGGTAGTCCGCGCCGGGGCCGCCCCAAATGTTGTCCGGTCCCTCACGCCCGGCCAGGATGTCCTTGCCGCTGTCGCCCTGAAGGAAGTCCTCGGGCCAGTAGATGACCCGTGGCTCGTCCTCCATCGCCGGCACGATGCTGGGCTCCCTACCGCCGGCCATCAGGTCGCGCCCGGGGCCGCCGCGCACTCTGAACTCGCCCACCGAATCGCCCGTGAAGGTGTCGTTCAGGTCGCCAAGGAAGATCGTGAAGGTCTCGCCCTGACCCTTCGGTGGGAGCTGCGTCGATCCCGGCTCGCCGTCGAAGCTGGTGCCGTCCGGGCACTCCACCCATTGGCCATGGGACATGTGCGCAAGGGGCAGTGGCCGGCAGGTGGGCGGCTCGGTCACCACGGTGGTCACTCCGGCGGAATCGCTCACCAGGTGGATCCAGGTGCCGCCCCTGAGGAAGTCCTGCAGGTAGGTATACGAGATCCACACGTGATTCTCGGTGCCGGCCGCCGCCTTGACGTTGACCGAGACCGGCCAGCTGACCTTGGTGGGCGCGGAGCGAGCCGCTGCGATGGGGAGCAGGGCGGCAAGGACACCGGTCATCAAGACGACCCAAAGAGCCCGACGGCTCATGGGTTCGACCCTAACCGGACCCCAGAGGCGTTTCAAACCGCCACGGCGTCACGCCCACGGGACTCTCTGCAAGACGACTGCATACGGACCTCGTTTGCGCTCGCGCCTCACCCCGCTGCGCCACCCTCCACCCGCTCTCGCTCCAGCTTCTCCCGAAAGGTGCCACCTGTACGGCGGTCACGCGCGAGCTTGGCGCGAGCCGCGGTGTCGCGGTGCTCGATCTCCTCGATGATCTCCAGGGCCTCTCCCCACGCCTCGGCGTCGGCCCAGGGCGCCCCTCGGCGCACGCCCCAGAGCAGGGTCCGCGCGATCGTCGCCACGCGGGCGAAGCTGGCGACAGAGAGATCCTGCTGCTCGGCTTCCTCCTGGATGCGCATGTAGACGTCGTCGTCGACACGAAAGTGAACTGACCTCATGACGCGTTCCAGTATCTGCCGTTCGGGCGGCTGAGTCCAGCGATCTCGCCGCGCGAGGCCTCGCGGCGGTTACGCTTGCTGCTGTCGCTGCCGGCACCGTGACGGAAGCCGCTGAAGGAGGAACCCGGGTGAGCCTACGACGAGGCGTCGTACAGCTGGGTGGGGCCGTGCTCGCGGGACTCGCGATCTGGGGCGGCCCGGCCGACGCGGCCGGGAGCGATCTCTCGTTCCTCGCTCTCCCCGGAGCTTTGCCGGGCTCGGCCGCGGAGCGCTCGGGCGCGAGCGCGGCGAAGATCAAGATCACGAAGATCAAGATCATCGTCGGGCGCAGGCGCAACGCGCTTGTGGGCTTGGTCTACTCGCACAAAGCCGGCTGCGTCGGGGCGCGACGGACCCGGGTGTTCGAGGTCACGGGCCGCCGTAGGCGCTTGCTCGACACCGACAGCAGCGTGCGCAGGGGCGGGATCGGTGCCTTCCGCCTTGCGCTCGGCCGGTTCAAGTGGAACCAGACCTATCGGATCGTGACCGTGCCGCGGCGGGTGGGTGCATCGCTGCGTTGCGAGGGTGATCGCCAGAGGTACCGCGTGGACTGTCCCGACGATGCGGTGCTGGATACGGGCCGTCCGACGACCAACTGCTACCCGCGGCCGGAGGGGCCGTCGGCCCTCGCGGGGACCCTGACCACGAGCTACGAGAGCCAGGGGATTACGCAGGTACTCACGGCGGCCGTGCGCCTGACGCGAATCGAGAACCCCGGCACCGGCAATGTCCAGGGAGGGCTGCACGAAGCGACCCTTGCGTACCAGACAGCGCCCGGGACGCTGAACTGGACGGAGTCGGGAACGCACACGGGCACCGGTTGCACCTATGAAGGGTCCGGTCAGCTGGCGGTCGGCCCGAATCGGCCGGACGCCGGCGCCGACCCTCCTGACCCTGCCTGGGCACGGCTGGTGTTCGAGCTCGGCACGCGCCGCCTGGCTCCCGGCGTCCGCTACCACGTCCAGAGCGAGGGCTACCACTACGGCGACGTGACCTGGACCTGCAAGGGCACGCCCCGCCCCAGTGTCGACCGGCTGTATCCGGGCTGGTTTGACTTCGCGGGCTCGCTGTACACGAACGGGTCCGAGTTCGTGCCGGGAATCCACACCGAGGCCGTACGCGACGACGGCACGCTCGCCGGCGTCCACAGCCTCGAAGGCATCGAGGGCGGTGGCGACAACGGTTCCACAGCGCGGGTCGAGTGGACCCTGCGCCCAGCGGAGTAGGACTACGGTTGCGAGCCGCTGGTGACGCTCGAGGCGAAGAAGTCCTTCACGGTCTTGTTCGACTGCGCGTTGATGCTGGCGTAGAGCGCGTCCTCGACGGAGAAGTCGAACAGGCCGATCGTCTCCCCGCTTGCCGCATCGCGGGTGTCGAGCACGATGATCCGGTCGATGTCCGCTGTGGTCGCCGACGGCGCGCTGTTGCCGGTTCCCAGAAACCCGAAGGTGAGCGGGTAGACGCTGAGGAAGCCGAAGATGTTGTTGATCTCCGTCCGCCCCTCCAGTCCGATCAGAAGCCCCAGCGTGTGCTCCGGGCCGCCGGCGATGTCGTCGAAGGCGGTGACGGGGATGTTGTTCAGTAGCCCGCCGTCCGCCCACACACCCTTGAGGTAGTGATCCGGGACCGGCTCGCCCGGGCCGACCACTGACTTCAGGTCGGCCTCGTCCTTGATGATCATCGGCTTGAAGGCAAACGGGATGCTCATGGAGATCCGCACGGCGTCGACGATGCGGAAGTTGGGGGTGTCGTCCGCGGAGAAGAAGTGGCTCTTCTGCGTCTCGAGATTGGTGCCGGTCACCAGGAGCTTGTTGCCGAAGATCTGCTCGTGCTGCCGGAACGTGATCTCGCTCGTCCGGACGTAGGCGTTCGTCTGGGCGTCGTAGAACGACCTGCCGTAGCCGGCGTCCACAGCGGCGCTCGGCCCGTATGCCCCTCCGGGTGTGTCCTTCAGGTTGTAATTCGGATCGTGCTGGATGATCCGCTCGACGGCGAGCGAGACGTAGCGAGCGAAGAACCTGCGGGCCACGAAGCCGGGGAAGATTCCGAAATCGAAGAGGAATGACGCGGTGTCCTTGCCGGTGGTGATGTTGCCCATGAACTGCTCGATCGCCGTTCCGGGGAAGTCACCGAGGAGGGCCAGGAGGGTGACCCAGTAGCTCCCCACGGCCATTCCTGCCATGTTCGAAGCCCACTCCCCCCACCCGATGAAGCTGAACAGGTCATCGCCCATGAGCGCCTCCATGAGCCGGCCGGCCGTCGTCTCCCTGAACTCGTCGTAGAAGCTCGCCAGGTCATAGGCGGCGTATTCCTGCCGGAACCCGCCCACATGCGGGATCAGGCCGGGCGTGATCTCGTCGAAGAAATCGTTGAAGTCGTTCGCCTTCAGGATGAACTCGACCTCGCTTGGCGTGTACCCCATCGAGAGGAACAGCGCGTTGATCGCCCCGGCCGATGCGCCGGAGACCCCCCTGATCTGCCCCTGTACCCGCCAGTCGACGCCAAGCGGGGCCGCCGCAAGGTCGAGGCTCGTCTCGGGTGTCAGGTTCTTGGGGTCGCGCCGCTGGTCGTACCGGAGGATGCCGAGCTCCTCCAGCGCGGTGAGCGCGCCCGGAAAGGCGTTGCCCGCCCCGCCCCCGCCCTCGAACGAGAGGTAGTTGATCTCGCTCTGCTTGAGCAACGTCATCGAACCGACGGCCTCAGGGGCCGCCGTTCGTCCAGTCCGGAAGCGACCCGTCGGCCTTCAGGTACACGAGCGTCGTCGGGATGGTCACGTCCCAGGGCTCCCCGTACGGGGCGCGGCCCGCCGTGGCGTCGCCGAGCTCGTCGGCGATCGAGACGTAGAGGGGGTCGTCGATCGTCGGGGGGTCTCCGCCGTTCCAGATCTGGCCGCCGGAGCTGAGGTAGTAGAGGACTGCGTCGTTGTACGCCGGCCGCACCGGCACCACCACGCGCGCGTAGCCGGCGCGCAGGAACTCGGCGAAGAGCGCGTCGGTGCTCTGGAGGTTGAACCGCTCGAGCCACTCCGACTTGTTCATCCAGAAGTAGGGGTAGTACAGGTAGGTCAGCTCGTCCCACTCGAACGCCTGCTCGCAGAACTGGGCGTAGCCGCCCTCGTCCTTCGCCTCGTCGACGTCGAACTCCGGGTAACCGGACGCGGTACCCGTGAGGTGCATGGCGTCGAAGTTCTCGAAGTACTGCCGCGCCAGCATGGTGAGGCTTCCCTTCTTCAGCTCCTCCCGCTCGATGCGGCGGTTCTCGGCCTCGCTCCCGCCGTACGCGGTGGAGTTGGCGGCGAAGCCGGCGGCGCTCACCTGCGTGTCGTATGCCGACTTCTGCGCGTTGTAGGCGGCAACGATCGCGTCGTAGGTCTCCCGCTGCCACGCTTCGAAGGCGGCTGGGGTGCGCTCGCACACCACCTCGATCGTGACGAGCATGCCCGCGCCGCCCGCGATGACGCCGACCGGGATCGTGGTGTCCTCGTCGTACAGATCGATGTCGACACCCTCGTCGACGGACGAGTCCAGTTCACGCGATCCGATGATCACCCCGAGGAAGTGGCTGTCCCCGAACCATGTGCGACGGTCGGTGAATCGGCCCACCTGAGCGCGATAGCCGGTGGGGATCTCCATTTCCTCCGTCTTGGTGATGAGGGCGTCATGCGCCAGCCCGGTCTGATCGAAGACCGACGAGACGATCGTCGTTTCGGCCGGGGGTGCACCGACGCCCGACGCCGCGTACCTGGACACGTAGTCCTGGTAGTTGTCCTCCTCCAGGTCGGAAGGCTGCAGGTCGCCGAGGGGCTCCGGCTCCGTGAGACTCACCCCGGTCATGGGCTGGTTGTCGAGCGCGTGGCGGTAGAAGCTGGACGGCAGGGGCACCAGGAACTCGTACATCTGGCGTAGGCCGTAGTTGTAGATCTGCGCCTCGTACTTCTTGTCGAGCCACTGGTAGATGCCCGTGACGTTGCCCTGCCCGTTCGTGTTGTCGAAGCCGTGCTCGGTTATCTCCTCCGACTCCTGGAGAATCTTGGTCGTCTGCTCCTCCCGGATCTCGCTCGTGATCGTCGAGACGGAGCGGTCGGTCACGTCCTGGGCGAACGTGGTGGCGGAGGTCGTGGAGTCGGTCGTCGAGGTGCTCGTGGCGAAGTCGCCGTAGGCGCCGACCGACACCGGCCCGTAGGACGCGCTCGTGGTCACCCCGGCCTGGGCGCTCATGTCCTCGACGATGGTCTCCTGAGCCTGCGTCGACAGCTCATAGCGGTCCGTCGACTGCAGGTCCCGCTCGCTCTCCTCGGTCGTCGCGGACGCCGTGAAGACCGTCTGCTCGGTCCGGTTCAGGGCGCGGAAGCTCCGCTTGAAGCTCTCCGTCTGCAGCACGTTCTCGACGTGCGAGATCTCACTCGCCTCGTACTTCTGAAGCGTCTGCTCGACGATGAGCAGCTCGCCGACGCCGAGCGGCTGAACCGGGCCGACTCCGGACGACGGCGTCGTCCCCACCGGGTCCTCGGCGGCGACGCTGTCAGCGAGACCGCTGGGCACGTCCGGCACGATGTCGAGGTCGCTCGATGCGACGATCCGATCCACGGCCACCATCATCGAAGTCGGCACGCCCTGCAGGAAGAGCGCGCGCAGGCGGCGGATCTGGGTCCCGACGGCCGTCAGGCCGTCGTCCACGTCCAGACCCTCACCCGAAGCGCCAGACCTCGTGAGGAAGTCGAGCGTCGGCCCCGACAGGGACTCGACAACCGCCGGCGCGAGGCCCCGTGGCGGCGGGTCGGACCTCGCGCCCGAGACCATGATCTCGCCCTGCCGCGTTGCCTCCCCTCCGTCACCGCCGGCGTTCAGGGCCGGCGCGGAGCTTCGCTCCTGGCGGTTGTCCCGCTTTGCGGCCCTCAGCTCGTTCTTGATTGCGTAGAGGAGCTTGAGCCGCTCGAGATTGTCCGGGGTGAAGTTCGTCGCGCTGCCCGCGCCTGACGTGACCGGCGTGATCGGCACCGAGTCCGCCGGCGGATCGCCCCGTGCGCCGGACTTCTTCTGGAGGAACTCGGTCGGCAGGATCACGCGCGCACGGAGAACTCGTGCGAGCCGGCGGCGGTCGTCGAGCAGCCCCGGGGAGCGGTCCAGGCACTCGAGGAAATGCATGGTGCGGAGAGAGAGGAGCGCCTTCTCACGCTGCTCCGGGCGATCCCCGAGTGCCAGGCAATGAGCGGCGTAGGCATCGCGCAGGCCCAACTTGGTGCTGACGAACGCCTCCTGATCGACGGCCTCGCGGACCGTCCTTCCAAGGAGCTGCTCGAGGTTTTCGATGCTCGCTCCGGCGAGATGGCCCGCCTCGATCGCCGAGCGAACGGTGAGGAGGCCGGCGCTCTGGGCGAGGCCCTGGAAATCCAGGATGGTGGGCGCGGCGTCGACGTAGGACTCCGCAAGCTGCTTGGCCGCCGGCCAGTCCAGATCGATCACCCGCTCGACCAGCGACTCGGCGTAGGCGTCGTACGGGATGAAATTGTCCGCGATGCGCGGCTCGGGAGCCGGCTTGGGCGGGCGGACGGAAACAAACTTGAAGAGCTCCTCGACGGGCACCTCTGACAGTGCTCCTTTCGCGGCCGGTTCCGAGACTGCGCCCAAGCTAGATCGGGATGTGGGGCGTTCGCTACGTGGACCCTCCGAAGGCTTTGCGGCCTCTGTCCACCTGCGACTCGGCTCTGGTAGACCTGGGGTCCCCGCCATGTCCGACATGTCGATGACTCGCCGTGATGTCCTCAAGGGCGCGGCCGGCGTGGCAGCGCTCGGCGCCTTGGAGGCCGACGCCGCCGCTGGCGCGGGACGGGCATCGGGGCGTGAACGGGTGGCGATCATCGGCGCCGGTGCGGGCGGCGTGGCCGCGGCCTACTTCCTCGCCGGCAGCTTCGACGTCGACCTCTTCGAGGCGCGATCCAGGATCGGCGGCCACTGCGATTCGCGGGTGATCGAGCACCGCGGGCGGAGGATCACCGTCGATCTCGGCGCTCAGTTCTTCCATCCCGACACGCACCCGATCTACGTCACGCTGCTGGAGGAGCTCGGCCTCTACGACCCTGAGCACCCCGACGGGGACGCCACGATCGAGGCTCCCGCGAGCCTGTGCATCTTCCGGACGGCCGGGGGCGCGCCGATCTTCTCGTCGTCGCAGCCGCTCTCGACCCCGCGGCGCGCGATCGACTTCGCGACGTTCACGGGGCTCGCGCGGCAGGCGGTTCTCTCGGACATGTCGTGGGGAATCAGCGTCGACGCCTGGATCCGCAGCCTGCCCGTGCGGCGATCCTTCAAGGAGGACGTCCTGTATCCGTGGATCACCGCGACGATCGGATGCACGCGGGACGACGCGCTGCGAGCGTCGGCGCGGTCAATCCTGCAGACGTTCGCGCTGGCGTTTCCAGCCAACGTTCTCGAGGGAGCCACCACGTTCAACTCGAAGATCGGCCTGCAGGGGAACCTGCAGCGCATGCTGAACCGCAGCCCGACCGTCCAGGTGCACCTCAGGACGCCCGCGCGAGCCCTGAGCCGCACACGCGCCGGCTGGTACCTGCGGACGCCCGCGGGCCGGTCGGGGCCGTACCGGTTCGTGGTGTTGAACGCGCCTCCGCGCGCCGGGCGCGAACTGCTGCGTCCGCTGCCCGCGTTCGCCGACATCACGGCGTTGCTCGACGTGTATCGATACTTCGACTCGCGCCTGCTGGTCCACACCGACGCCGCCTACGTGCACCGCGATCGCCGCAACTGGGGGGCCTACAACGCCGGGGTTGACGGCCTCGAGTGCGAGGGCAGCGCCTGGCTCGGCGCCCTGCAGGAGAAGTCTTCCTCGGGCGGGAGCGTCCACGTGTTCAAGTCGTGGGCCCAGCGCCGGCGCGACGACCCGAAGCACATCCTCCTGGAGCGCCGGTTCAAGCACCCGCTGATCAGCCGCTCGACGATCAGGGCTGCACGCGCATTGAGTCAGCACCAGGGCCGCAGGGGCCTGTACTTCAGCGGCCACTACACGACCGGCATGGACCTGCAGGAGTCGGCGCTCTACTCGGCCATGAAGGTGGCCGAGGTGCTGGCTCCGGGCAGCCGGACCCTGGCGTCGCTGAAGACGCGTCTGAGCGAGCGCGGGCGCGCCGGCATTTCGTACGACCTCTGATTACTCGCGCCGAGACGCTCGGCTATGAGACGTTCGCGCATATCGCGGACGCTTGCACGAACCAGTTGGCCATCGTCGGTTCCTCCTCGAGGGCGAACACCGTGACGGACCCGGGGACCGTGTTCTCGTCGCTGGGTTCGATGAAGGTGATCACGACATCGGCCAGCTCGTTCGGGAAGGTCCCGGTCACGCCACCGACCTGACCGCCTGACCCGATCGCGCGCTTACCCGCCGGACAGGTAGCGCTCGCGAACTTGAAGGAGTTGGAGTTGTTGGCGCTCTGGCCGAACACCTTCTGCAGGCCGCTGACGCCGGGCGTGCCCTGCGCGCCTGCCTCCCCTGGGGCCCCTGTCGCCCCGCGTGGGCCCGCGGGCAGCTCGCCCGCCTTGAAGTCCTCGGCGCGCAGCGAGCCGTCGGCCACGTCGCTGCTCCCGAGCGTGCCGCGGCGGATGTCCCTGCCACGCACGTCGTTGTTGCGAATGTCCTTGCTCCGGACGCCGTTGTCGGCGATCTGGCCTGAGCTCACCCTGAGCGCGGCGTAGGAGCTGCCGCCCAGCGCGACGAATAGCGCAAGGTAGGCGACAACCGTGGCGTGGCGGGGTCGGCGGGGAATGAGCGAGTCCATTACCTACCCTTCATGTGCGCCGGCCGGGGTGCTGCCCCGGCGCTTGTGCTTGGCAAGACCACCCTATAGCCGGAGCCCCCCGCTCGTAGCAAGGGCGAAGCCGCTAGAGCTCGAGCTGATCTGGCGCGCCTGACCCCCGCCGCCGGCAGGACCCGGAGGTCCTGCCGGCTAATGCCTTCGGGTTAGGCCGTTGCCGGCGTCTCGGCGAGGGCCCGCTTGGCGGCCTGCTTGATCAGATCCGCGGTCGCGCGAGGTTGCGAGACGTAGATCGAGTGGCTGCCGGGCTCCTCGATCACCGTCGCGCCGGTCCGCTCGGACATCGCGCGCTGTGCAGGCGGCGGGATCATCCGGTCGTCGGTGGCGACCAGATACCAGGAGGGCTTGGTCCGCCACGCGGGCTCGCTGATCTCGCCGTTGAGCGCCTCGACGCCCCACGGGACCTGTGAGTCGGCCATGAACTGCGCGTCGTCTGCCGGCAGATCTGACGCGAATGAGTGCGCGAACTTCTCGCGGTCGAGGAACAGGAAACCGTCGACGGGCGGCAGGATCGGCGGGACCGCGGCGCCGGGCGGCGGGTCGGCGATCAGCGTGTTCACGGACTCGCCCGCATCGGGCGCGAACGCTGCGATGTAGGCCAGACCAGCCACGTTGTCGTGGCGACCGGCTTCCGTGATCACCACTCCGCCGTAGGAATGCCCCACGAGAATCGTGGGCCCGTCCTGCTCGTCGAGCACGTTGTGGGTCGTCTCTACGTCGCTGTCGAGCGAGAGCGTCTGGTTCTGCACGACGCTCACGTTGAACCCGTCCGCCGTCAGCGCGTCGTAGACGCCCCGCCAGCCGGACCCGTCGACGAAACCGCCGTGGACGAGAACGATGTTCCGAACGTCGGTCATGGTGACCTCCTCTGTTGGTGGTCGACCTCTGCGAGGCCGACTCGGTCATCCCGACTCTGCCGATGGCGGCGCCGCGAGTCATCCGTCAAATGACGGTTTTTCGTGTCGCCCGCCTACGTAGGGCGTCCCGTGTCGAGCGCGCCGCCCAGCTCGACGCGCGAGCTGATCCCGAGCTTCGGAAACACCCGGTACAGGTGCGTGCTGATCGTCCGATGCGAGAGGAACAAACGCTGGCCGATCTCGCGGTTCGACAGGCCCTCCGCCGCGAGCTGGGCGATCTGCAGCTCTTGGGGGGTGAGCTGGTCACGCTCCTCCGCGGCGCGGCGCCGGCTGCGCTCTCCCGACGCACGCAGCTCGCTGCGCGCGTGGTCGCTCCACAACTCGCATCCCAGCCCTTCGAAGGTGTCGCGGGCGGATCGCAGGACGGCCCGTGACTCCGCGACACGCCGTTGACGTCGGAGCCACTGGCCGTACGCGAGCTGAATCCTCGCGCGCTGGAACGGCCACCGCGAGAGATCGCCGGCCAGCGCCTCGTCGAACCGGTCGCCCGCCTCGGCGGGCTCCGCGAGCACCGCGTTCGCATGCCGCAGGCCGAGCGCGATCCATGTGCCGGGGCGCTCGCCCGCGCTGGCCGCCACCTGGGCCACGCGTTCGCGAGCGGCATTGACGCGACCGATGTGCCGTGCGGCATCGGCGAGATCGGCGATCAGCCAGGATGAGATGACGGGGTGGTAGGCGGAGTCGTCCCGGTCGAACAGGCGCTCGGCATCTGCATATGCGTCGGCGTGGCGGCCGCCGGCCAGCGCGGCCAGCACCTTCCCGAATTGGGCGAACGCAACCGTGATGTTCGCGCCCACCGGCTCTGCGACGGCCTCGGCCTTCGCTGCCATCTCCCGAGCTTGGTCCTCATCGCCACGCATCGCGGCGACGAGCGAGACAACCGTGTCGGCGGCAGCTTCCCACTGGGGTTCGCCAAGTTCCTCGGCGAGCCGCCGCGCTTCGTCGGCTCCTGGAACTGCCACGTCCCAGTCTCCGATCCGTGCGGCCATGCTCGCGTGCAACGTCAGGAGCCGCGGCAGATGCCCGAGCCGTCCCTCGGTGCGCAGCCCGTGAATGGCAGCCGCGAGGAAATCGTTGCCGAGATCGAAGGCGCCGACCACGAGAGCGGCTGGACCGAAGAAGCGAGCCGCGTCGGTGTCGACGTGCTCTTCGTCCGAGGTCACCCGCTCGAGGCGCGCCAACACCCCGCCCGCATGGCCCAGCGGATCCGCATATGCATGGATGGCGAAGACTCGAGGGTCCTCGTCATCCGCATCGCCCAGCCGATCTGCGGCCTCAATGAGCGTCCGCCGCACCTCGGGGCCCGGATCGACCCACCAGGCGCGGGACGCAACGAGCCAGAGCAGGCTCACGTGCAGGTCATGGTCTCCAGCCGCCCCGGCGTGCTCGGCGGCTGCGATCAGCGACTCGAACCGCTTTGCGTCGAGCGGGCGCGTCAGAGCGGTCTCCTCGACCCACGTCACCCGGGCGCGGTCCAGGACTCCAAGATGATCCAGCCGGCTGACCTCGTCGAGCAGCGGCACGACGACGTCCGGCCTGCCCAGTTCGATCGCGAAGTCGGCGGCACAGAGCAGCCGACGACTCCGGCTGGTCGGCTCGCCGAGCTCCGCGGCACGTCTCATCGCGGTCACCGCCACAGGGATCGCGCCCCGCTGCCTTGCCCGTGTTCCCGCGTGTTCGAGGTCGATCGCGACGTCCTCATGCTCGCCGGTGAGGAGCGCTGCGCGCTGCCATGCACGCCGATCCGGATGATCCTCGAGCTCATCGGCCAGGGCCTCGTGCATGCGCCGGCGGTCCGCGAGGCCGGCGCTCTGGGCGATCGCCGAGCGGATGAGTGGGTGCCGAAACCGGATGGACTGCAGATCCGTCTCGACGATGCCTGCCTTGGCAGCAGGCGCTGCCACGTCGACATCGAGCCGGGTGCCGGCGACCGCGCCTGCGGCCCGCAGGATCTCGCTGAGCGCATCCCCGTCGTTGAGCGCGGCAGCGAGCAGCACGAGCCGGGTGGCCTCGGGCAGATCCGCCACGCGAGCGGCGAACGCGTGCTCGAGCCGCTGGGTCAGCGGCAATCCTCCCGCTGCGGATTGATGGTCCTCGTGTCGGCCGGCCATCCTCGGGAGCTCGAGCAGCGCCAACGGATTCCCTGCCGCCTCACGGAGGACCTGATGGCGCACGAAGAGCGGAAGGTCCGGCGTCGCCGCCTCGAGCAAAGCCGTCGCCGTCGCTTCGTCGAGGCCGACCAGTGTTCGCACCGGCAGCCCCGCATCCAGGAGGACTGATGGATAGCCCTCACGCGTGGCGGCCAGCAGGACGATCGGGTCGGACTCGATCCGCCGAGCCAGGAATGCCAGGGCGTCCGAGCTCGGCCGGTCGAGCCAGTGGGCGTCCTCAACCACCAGCAGCAGCGGGGCATCGGTAGCCACCTCCGAAACGAGATCGAGGACGGCCATCGCAATTCGGTAGTGCTCGGGCACGGCCTCGTGCGTCAGGCCGAACGCGGCATCGAGCGCTGCACGCTGGATCTCAGGGAGGTCAGTCGCACGCCCACGGACGGGCCGGAGCAGTTGATGCAGTCCGGCGAACGGCAGATGCGCCTCGGACTGCACACCAGTCGTGGTGAGAACGGCCATGCCGCGTTCGTGTGCCGTTCGCAGGGCCTCGGAAAGCAGGCGAGACTTGCCGATACCGGGCTCCCCGTGAAGGACGAGCGCTTGCCCGTGCACCTCGACGTCGTCGAAGAGCGCCGTCAGGAGTTCCCGTTCCTCAATGCGACCTAGTAACGGCGTGGCTTCGTCGTGAGCCGTGCCGAGCATGAGGCGCCCATCCTCCCACTCCCGCGCAGGTCCCTGGAACCCGCCGCCTCAACGCGGTCTGGCGGAACCTCGACGTGCACGGGCCCCGTGGCAAGCTGCTGGGCTTCCGGGGGCGCGGGACGCTCGGAAGGCTCGGGCTGACTGAGCTGTTCTTCGAGAGCGTGTAGCCCGAGAGCAAGCACACACCTCGATCAGGAAGATGCTGCGAAAGCTGCCGGGGGGAGGTCAGGGATGCGCCGGGAATCCGGCGTCGAAGGCTCATCCGCGCAGAATCTGAAGCACCCGGCTCGGCAGGCGCGACGTCACTCCATCCGCGTATCGCGCCGCAGGCGAATGGCGCGCCCGGCCGTCCTCACTCTTGTCGCCGGGCGCGCGTCCGGTCTAGTCGTCGAAGGCGACGGCTTCGACACCGTACGTCGGTGCGGCAGCCGTGGTGCGAGCGATCTCCTCGTCATCGAGCGGCGGCGCCGGGCCGTCGTCGGTGGCCGGGCGCCCCGATGCGCGGAAGAAGCCCTTCCATGCCGCCGGGGGTGAAGCCCACGAGGATCCGGCTGGGCGTCTCCGCTGTGTTGCGGAAGTTGTGGACCGTGCCGCGCGGCACGTACGCGAACCCGCCGGGCCCGACCTCGTGGAGCTCGTCGCCGATGCGGATCTCGAAGGCCCCATCGAGGACGAAAAAGAACTCATCCTCATTTGTGTGTATGTGCGGGGGCGGCCCGCCGCCAGGGGCGGTGAGGTTCTCAAGCAGCACGAGCCTTCCGGCTGTGCTTTCGCTCGTGGCCTTGAGCGTCATCGTGTCACCGACGATCCAGATGCGCTCGCCCTCGCCGGCGGCGGTGGCATAGCCCTTTGTCACGGCTGTTTCTATGGCGTTCATGGAGCGATGGTCGCGGAGATCGATCATCAGCGCCACTTCATCTGCTATCAACATCAGTAGACTTGCTTCATAGCTCTGAGTGATGTTCAACGCCTCCGAGCGTTCGCGCTGGTCCTGGATCTCGGCTCCGTGTCGGCCGCCGCCAGCGTGCTCGGGTACACGCAGTCGGCGGTGTCGCAGCAGCTCGCTGCTCTCGAACGCGAGGTGGGGACCGCGCTCGTCGACCGGTCGCAGCGCCCCCTGCGGCCGACCCCTGCCGGCGAAGCCCTACGCCCGCAGGTCGAGCAGGTGCTCGCCGCGCTGGGCGCCGCCGAGGCGGTCGTTCACGATCTACGGGGGGCACGCCCCGCTTGCGCCTCGCTGCCTTCCCGAGCGCCCTCGCCTCGTTCGTGCCGATGGCGGTGCGCGACCTGCGACGCACATACCCACAAGATACCTGAACCAGGTGCTGGAAGGGAAAACGATTGCTTCTGCCGAAGTAGCCCTGACAGTCGTCAACGACCTCAACCTAATGACCACGGCACGCATAACGCTTACAATCGAGTAATTTCCGGTAACACAAAAATCTGTTGACGAGAAAGTGGCAAGATCGTGTCGGTTCGCCGCTATACACAAGACCCGACCCTACTTTATCCAACCCCTTAAAAATCTATACGGAAAGGAACTTTATGAAACGCGTCTGTCTAGATCTATCAAAATACACATTTGGAATTCTTGGTATTGTCAGCGATCTTTTCGTGTTCAGTTCGGGCGCAGCAGCCAGCGGCCGAACCTGTCAGTGGAAAGGCAAAGGAAACGCCCGCTAAACTGAAACTGCTGACGCAGCTAAGCCTGACCCTGATCCATATCAGAAATACGAATTTCCCACGCACCGCGAGCGATTTGATCGTTACGTTAAGGATACGGTTGGTCCATTAAGTTTGACGCGCTCGGCAGTTGCCGCGGGTGTGGATCGGTGGACACTCGCCGGAAGAGTGGGGGCAGGGAATGAAAGGTTACGGCCGGCGCTACGCGTCGAGGTTCGGTCGCAACCTGGTCCAACAGTCGGTGACCTACGGTCTCGACGAAGCTTTTGGCCTGGACAGTGAGTTTAAAAGAAGTACCGCGAAGGTTGGGAGCGCGTGTGAAGCACGCGTTCCTTGAAACGATCACGTCGCGAACGAAGAGCGGAAAACGCGTCCTCTCTGCGCCTCGACTGGCGGGCGTCTACACGGGCGCAATCGTTGCCACCGAGACGTGGTATCCCGAGCGCTACAGTTATAAGGACGGTTTACGAATGGGCACCAGAGACCTAATCACGGGCTTCGGGATCAACCTCGGTGCGTGAGTTTTCTTTAACTGGTAGCGCAGATTCTCACAGAGGGTGACGAACAGCCGTCACCCTCCCTGCGAAAACCGATCACTGTTCGTTCGGTTTAGTCACCAGACTCAGTTCCATCGCATCAATGTTGGTGTTTAATTTGCCACATTTGTTCTACGTACCTCTGCGGTCCCCGCGACTCTGCGGTAAAAGAACCGAAAAACATACAACCTGCAGAGACCCCGGAGGACCGCAGAGATACGGCAGAGGAAACTTAAGACATCACCGATATCACGGTACTTGCTGCGCGCGACCTGACTGGATCAGTCGCTGTCTCGCAGTGTTTCCCGGCACCGCGATGTGCGTCGCTGGATCATATTCCTTCCCGACGGCAGGGCTGCCCTGGGTACCCAGATCTCGACTCGCGTTGAACTATAACCGAAGGCAAGTAGCGAACGAAGTAACCGTCAGGATGCATAGACCAACGACCGGACGGAACCTCTGACTTCCTTCACCGAGCGGCGCAGCGCCGGAAAGAACTGCGACTCGCTCCATTTCAGCGAACGAAGCGCCGGGCGTGGTGAGCATCTGTCGTAGTTGGGCTTCGGCTTGAGCGATTTGTCTTAAAGGTTCAGGAACTCCGCCAAGCGCGTCGGTTAATGCGTTGCCGGAGAGTACGTCGAGCGCGCTGCGATTGAGCCGGCGAGTTGCCTTGGCGTCAGCAGCTTCGACGCCGTCGCCTTCATTTCCGTTGAAGATCTTCAAATTTCGCGCGCGCAATGATCGCCCACAAGAGAGCTTGCATGTCGTGTTGTTCGATTTCCGGATGCTGTACTGAGTTACGAAGAACAGTGATCACCGCATCTTCCGCCGGCCCTTTCGGCGGCGCATACAGATAACCATCACCCTCGCCCGGGCCATGAGTTCCCGCCTTCAAACAATAACTTTGCGTTTGCTGCTGGTAGTAACCGGGCTGCAAAACGAACCCACCCGAAGGCGTTCGCTGCAAGCTCATTAGCGAACGGCTTTGCTTCGCGTGGCACAAATCCGTCTTTCGAAGCATCGCCCCATTTGGCGTCCGGGAGCGCAGTCGTAATCGGCGGTTTGCCACCGAGAATGTTCGGCACCTTCTTCGCCAGTTTGTCAGCGCCAGGCATGCGATCGAACTGGGCAGACGCTATTGAGGCGGAGACGATTAGCAGTGTGACGAGATAAGGGATGCGCACGATCTTTATCTTCATGGGGCGATTGTAGGCTGGCCCCGTAGGAGCTTACAAGATCGCGCGTTATCCCAAACTCACACTCGCCGGCGATCAGAACACGATCGTCCAACCCGGATTCGACGCCTGTGCTTTCGTGTAAGACACGCCGTCGACCTTCAATCCCGTTTCGTCGAGAATCGTAATTAGGCCTCCCTTGTTTGAAAGGGCGAGCGGCTTCTCGACGCGTACGGCCCGCGCCTCTCCGGCTTTGAGCGCGCCGGTGAGCTTCTGTTTGTTCTTCTGGTTATCAAGCAACGACCAGCCCTGCATGTTTATTTCGCGCGGCGAGGTATTGAGCAACGTAACGATCTCAACCTCGGGAGATTTCACGGAATTGACTAGCGCCGCGACGATGCGGACCAATCCGTGTGGATCGTCGACGTAGGCAATGTCGGCGTGTCGGGTGGGATAACGATAGGCGGCTCGTCAGGCGGTGTTTCACCGATCTTGTGCCCGGTCTTGTCGTCTGTGTGCCACCCTTGCGACTGGAACTTCAGAAAGATGCCAACCCATTGTCCCTGGGTCGGAAAGTGGACCAGCACGCCGCCGTCCTGCCACACACCGTCGTCGCCGACGAATTGACCGACGTTACTCTGGTTCATGTGGATGTCGTGAATGCCGTTGCCCGGAAGGAACCCGAAGTACTTGTCCTTCTTGTTCTTCTCAGGTCCCCACCGCTCGCCGAAGGCGTAGACCAATGCCTCCTCGTCGGCGACAGCGCGCTGCATGACGTTGTCGATCTTCTCGTTCAGGTCGTTATCAAGTCCGGGGAGGTTGAATGGCAGCGGCCGCATTTGAGTGCGGTCGAAGAGGTTTCCGCGAATGTAGTCGAGGGCGGATGTCCCTGACTTGCTGGCGATCTTTGTGAAGCCGCGTGGGATCTCCTCTAACAGCGCGAGGATTGGATGGTCGAAGCGATCGTCGATGAGGTATTCAAGTTCCGAGGGCGAAAGCTTCGACTGGACGTTGATGGCGATGCGATAGTCGGTGGTGTCGTCGACTATATAGACTTGATAGTGCGGGTTTTGGCCGGCGCCGGGACGGACTTCAATAGCTTTTCCTTTGAGGATTCCATAGTTCTTCAGTGGCATGGTGTCTCTCCTGTTGCAACTCCTTTTTCTCTATGACGGAGAGACGGGATTTCGTTTCGGAGAGGATGATCTCTTTACTATTTGGTGGTCGATTGCATCCGGCGCAGGTTGAAGTCACGCCAGGCAGGAGGTTTATCTTGCGTTGATCTGAACTCCATGGTGCCGTCTTCGACGCGTCCGTATCGCATCATCGAAAGGTCCCTGACGTAGTTTTGGTGGAGTCGCCAGGGTGTTTTCGATCCCTGACTGGGCAGGTCGGGAAGGGCGCGCAGGACGTATCCGGAGTTGAAGTCGATCACCGGCTCGTGCTCGATGTTGGGATCGTTGACGCGTGGCGTGCAGACGGAATATCCGTGCTGGTCCATGTGATTCAGCAGTCTGCACACGTACCCGGCGGCGAGATCACACTTCAAGGTCCACGATGCGTTTGTATAACCGACGGCAAAGGCGAGGTTGGGTATGTCGCTAAACATCATGCCTTTGTAGACGAGAATTTTCGGCATATCGACGACGGCATCATCCACCTCGAGCTGCATCCCGCTAAATAGCTTCAGCACGAGTCCAGTGGCAGTCACTACGATATCGGCGTCCAGGTGTTCGCCCGACTTGAGCTGGAGACCCGTTTCGGTAAAGGTCTCGATGTGATCGGTCACCACCGACACACGATGCTCGCGAATCGCCTTGAAGAGATCTGAATCCGGTACGAGGCAGAGTCGCTGGTCCCAAGGGTTGTAAGGAGGAGTGAAGTGCTTGGGGTCGTACTCCTTCCCGAGCTCGTTGCGCACGCCGCGCGCAACCATCCACTTGAAAATGTTGGGCCGCTTTCGCGCAAGGTTGTAGAAGAACGTGGCGGCGAGAACGTTTTTCCAGCGAGCGGCGGCGTAGGCCGCGGCGTCCGGCAGACATCGACGCAACCAGATTGCGACCTTGTCTTCCGCGGGACGTGAGACGACGTAACTCGGAGAGCGTTGCAGCATCGTGACGTGCGCTGCGCGTTCGGCCATCGCAGGAACTAATGTGACCGCAGTCGCTCCGCTGCCGATGACGACGACGCGTTTGCCGGCGTAGTCGAGATCTTCGGGCCACTTCTGCGGGTGGATAATGGTCCCGCGGAAGCGTTGGACGCCAGGCCACTCAGGTGTGTAACCGCTGTCGTAGTCGTAATAACCGGTGCAGAGGTAAATGAAGTTGGACGTAAGTTGGACGAGTTTGTTGTCGGGTCCGGTTTCGACGTCCACCGTCCAGCGAGTGTCGTCGGAGGACCACGCCGCACGCCGCACACGATGGCTGTAGCGAATTGTTTTGTCGACGTCGTATTCAGCGGCAGTATCGCGGATGTAGTTGAGGATCGATGGACCATCAGCCATCGCCTTGTTATCACGCCACGGACGGAAGCGATAGCCGAGCGTGTACATGTCGGAGTCTGAGCGGACGCCGGGATAACGAAACAGGTCCCACGTCCCGCCCATACTTTCGCGACCTTCGAGGACAACGAACGACTTCTGTGGGCACTCGCGTCTTGAGATGACAAGCGCCACCAATCCCCGACAACCCCGCCCCGACGATGATCACATCCAGGTGCTCCACGTTCGCCCTCAAGAACTCAATCGAAGTTGATTACCCCAACGACATACCACACCCAAACCACGCCAATGATTAAAAAGCCAAGTAACGATAACGGCCATAGCCGCTGTCTCTTGATTCCAAAATAGATCAGCACACTCGAGACAGCCAGTACGGGAACAGTAATTGGGAAAAGTATTAGCGCGAATGCAAGGGTGCCAAGAGTCGCACGTCCGATCGGGCTATACCCGGCCCAAATCGAAACTTCGAACGGATCGCCGCGATCCCAGTGGTCAAACGAGATGTAAATACCGGTGAGGACTGCCAGGGCTAAGATCAAGAAGCCGCACACGAGAATAAGACGTTTAGACACAAATTTTTTATATCACTCCCGGTGCGGCGTCGAATAGTCGAATGTGACCGAAACATGGACAGAACCCAGGTCAACCTCTATCATTTTGGCCCTCATCCTTAGTTGTTTTGGAACTGTCAGCGTTAACTGGCGTAAACAACCTTCCAGGGAGATCACCACCAATGACTGCTAAGTCGTCTGTCTACCGCACCGCGTTAAAGCTTCTCTTACTAGCGAGCTTCCTGCTGCTGCCGAGCGTTGCGTTCTCGCAGACCGCGAGCGACTACTGCGAGCCGTCCCCGGCAACAAAGGCGGAATTGAAGAAGGTCGCGAACGTGCACGAGGAACAAATACCCTACTCGGCACGGCTGCAAAAACAGAGAACGATGTTGCAGGAGCTGGGGAGTCAACACCCGAACGATTTCCACTTGCAGCGACGTTACCAGGACAGTCGTCGCGCAGGTTTTTACTACGACGCCGAGGCGCTGCTCGTTGACTATCGCGCTCAAATGGAGAAGAAGCCAAATGATCCGCTGGCGGTTTATCTTTACGCGCGTATCCTCGTGGGAAGGCAGACCAAAGAAGCCATAGCGCTGGCGGAAAAGCTAACGCAGCAATCACCCGATTTTCCGTGGCCGCATTTGACGTTGGCGGAGATTTACAACTATCCGAGTTTCCGCGACGTTGCGAAATCGAAGGATCACTTGAAGCAGTGGACAGCAAAGTGTCCAAACGAAAGACAGAGTTTTAATTTGATTGCGCGTCTCGGCGACAACGAACTGATGACTGTCGCCGCGGAACGCTTGCGCAAGATCCTCGAGTCGTCTGCCAACAACGACGACTTTGCCTACTGGGACAACCTCTGGACGTTTCAATTCAAGTTAAAGCCGGTGCCCGAACACGCGCAGTTGCGCCAACAGATCGGTGAGGACGTAAAAGCCCTCCGCGCCAGAAACCTAAACACGAAAGAATGGCTTCAGGCATTGCAAGCAGGTTACAGGCAGGTGGGTGACAAGACCGGTCAACGTTGGGCCGAAGACGAAATCATCCGCCTGTTTCCCAATTCTGAAACCGTACGGTGGATCGTTCAGTCGCGCCACTACGACGCGCACCCGTATCCAAAACCAGAGGAAGGGGAAGAGAAGAAGCAAGCCTATCACCAGGCCATGCTGCTGGCGGCGTCGGAGTGGCTTGAGCGATGGCCCACCGACGAACGCAGTTGGTCCATTCGAGTAAATTCCTTGAATGCGCTCAAGGGTTCATCCAACGAAGATATGGAAACGGCTTACAACGGTTATGCAAAGGCCCACGCGCTGGAAGGTTACTCTTACTCAACTCCACCGCTTGCCGTGACCGTGGCGCAGTTTTATCTCGACCGTGGCTTTCGTGTAGAAAAGATTCCCGCGTTGATTGATGCGGCCCTCACCGAGATGGAACGCATTGAAAAGAGTCGAGGTGTATCGGACCTCTCGCCGCGCGGCGAAGAAACAGAAGGAAATCTCGCGTACTCACGGTGGCGAAGCTGGCCCATACTCGCGGAGGCTTACGCCCGGATCAAACAGCCTGCTAAGGCAGCAGCAACACTCGCTGAAATGGCGGAGGCTGTAAAGAAGAAGGAACCTCGCGAGAACGCGACTGATACTCAGAAGAGATCATACGCATACAACGCCGGCAATTACTGGCGAGCCGTTGCGAAAGTTGCCGAAGCTGAACAGCGTAAACTCGATGCATTGACAGCTTACCAAACAGCGCTGAGCGTGCGTTTGAAGGGTTCTGCTCCGTCTGCAGGCAGTAAGGATGAATTGATGGAAAGCACGCAACGGTTATGGAAGGAGCTGGGTGGTACGGATCAAGGTTGGCGCGCTTATTTGGCGCGAGTCGATTCGAAGAGCAAGCCTGAGTCTGCCGAAATTGCAACCTGGGACTCGAAGAACACAGCTCTAGCTGCGTTTGATCTAACGGATCTGACCGGTCGGAAGTGGTCGCTGGCCGACCTTAAAGGTAAGGTAGCTTTCATCAACTTGTGGGCGACGTGGTGTGGTCCGTGCAAGGAAGAACTGCCTTACGTGCAAAAACTTCGCGAGAAACTGAAGGACCGCAAGGATGTGGTTATTCTCACGCTCAACATCGATGAGGAAGTCGGCCTGGTTGAGCCGTTTATGAAAGAGAATAAATACAACTTCCCCGTGTTACTCGGTCAGGCTTACGCCGAAGCACAGGGAGTTAACAGCATACCGCGCAACTGGGTTGTCGCTGTCGACGGGAAGGTTATGTTTGAAGGGGTTGGATTCGGTAACGATGGCGAGAAATGGATGAAGCAGGCAGCGGATGTTATTGAGAAAGTAAAAGGCGCGAATTAGGAGCTTTGAATGAAACGCTTTGCGTTGATCCTTGGCGCACTGTTCATCACGTTTGGCGCCGTCGCTTATTTTGTAGTGGACCACCCATGGGCGTGGAAGACGACTGCGCCGCTTGCCGCGGAGTCAGCAGCCGGCCCTTCAATAAACCCAGCGGGTCTCGAGATCACATACATCGCCAACGAAGGCGTTCTCATTTCCGCAGGCGACAAGCAAGTGCTGATCGATGGGCTGCACCGCGAATATCAACGCGCTTACGCGTTCCTGCCACCGGTCCAGCGAGAGAAGATCGAAAACGCGAAGTCTCCGTTTGATCAGATCGATCTGGTTCTCGTCTCACACATGCATCTCGATCATTTTCATTCGGAGTCAGTCGGACTTCATTTACAACACAACTCGAACGCGGTGCTTGTGTCGTCGCAGCAAGTGGTGGACGCAGTTGAAAGAAACTTCAAAGACTTCCAGACGATCAAGTCGCGTGTGACCGCCGCGACCCCGCAGTGGAGAGAAAGACGGTCGATGAAAATGGCGGGGGTGGATTTTGAAATCCTTGGTTTACGACACGGCACCGGACGACATGCGTCTATCCAGAACCTGGGCCACCTGATCAAACTCGGTGGGAAGAAATTGCTTCACGTGGGCGACGCCGATACCGCAGTCGAAAATTTTCAGGATTTCAATCTCGACGAAGAAGGTATCGACATAGCGTTCATCCCCGTTTGGTTCCTGCTTTATGACGAAGGACGGACGATCGTCAGAGAACACATCAAACCAAAACAGATCATCGCGGTGCACATCTCACCTTCGGAAGCTAACGACGCTTCCGAACAGCTCAAGAAAGACTTCCCAGGTGCAGTTGCGTTTACAACTTTGTTGCAGAAGGTGAGTTTTTAGCGGACGGGTTGTGTCCTAATGTCCCTCTCTGCGTAACTCTGCGGTCCTCGGCGTCTCTGCGGTTTACCTGCTGTTACAATTTTCAACGCAGAGACGCAGAGGACCACAGAGATACGCTGAGGACTTCTTTCAGATGATGGACATTACTCTAACGCTCGCCTGGTTTGGCAGGCTCGCCGAGGGATTCAGCGCGTTGGTAGGCTGCCCAGACGGCTTTCGACAATACCGTTCGCAAACTGCCTTTCTCCATCTGGTAGATCGCTTCTGCCGACGTGCCGCCTGGTGAGGTAACCATGTTACGCAACTCGGCAGGATGCTTGTGCGACTCTCTCGCAAACAGGATCGCTCCCAGCATCATTTGATGGACCAGCTCCTGGGCCACATGTCGCGAGAATCCCATGTGGACGCCAGCATCGATGAGGGCTTCCATCACAAGGAATATGTAAGTGGGTCCAGTTGCACTCAGCGCGGTTGCCATGTCGATCTGTCGCTCGTTCTCGACTCGAACCGCTTTGCCAAGCGCGTCGAGCATCGCGCGCACCTGTTGTTCCTGAGTTTCATTAACCGCAGCGCTCGGCGTCCATGCAGTTACACCTTCTCCGATCTGAGCCGGCGTATTTGGCATCGTTCGCACCACTGCGGCGTGCAGAAGTTCGTCCGCAATCGTTTCCATCCTCGCGCCGGCCACGATCGAAACGACGAGTTGATCCTGATGAATCGAGCCTTTCAGTTCCTGGAGTACACGGCGCAGACGTTGCGGCTTGACGGCGAGAACCAGCACTGATCCGGTATCTGGTCCGGACGGCTGAGCGGCAAGCGCGGCCTCCCGGTTGTCCTCAAACATCTCAATGCCGTACTTCGCATGCAACTCCTGACGACGCGCCGAGCGCGGATGACTGCCGACGATCTGCTCGGGCGTAACGAGTTGCTTGCGCAGCAGTCCGGCAATGATCGCTTCCGCCATCACCCCACAGCCGATAAACGCCAAACGGCAGTTGCTGAGAGCATTTGTATCGTTCATTTGGTTCGATTCTATTGGACGCTCCGACGCAACGGCAATCGGCGAATGCGTGCGGCCCAGCCGCCGCCTGGCGCAAGCTTGATCGACAGTCGAGTTTTATTCTCCACGATGCTCTTAACTCTGCGGTAATCACTCCCGATGCGATCAGCATTGACGCCGTCTTTGTATTCATCGAGTTCGTGCCGTCCTGGAGGAAGAAATGAAAGGTTGATGTCGAGTTCTCGACTGGTCCAATCGGTCATAGCGCCAACATACCAATCCTGATTATGGCGGCGCGCGATCACCACATAATCTCCCATCTTTGCATGCAGCACTCTTGTCTCATGCCACACTACCGGAACTGGTCCAAGGAAGCTCATGATCTCCGGTTCGCGCAGATAGTGAGACGGACTGTCTGCCAACATTTGCAACGGACTCTCGTAGACGACGTACATCGCCAACTGATGACATCGAGTGCCGAGGCTCATCGGTCGTTCGAAAACTGCCGCAAAGTTTTTCTCGTTACCGCTGTTGACCATCGCACCGGGTGTATAGTCCATTGGACCAACAAGCATGCGAGAAAACGGCAACGTGACGTTATGCTCGGGATTCGCGAGCTTGCTCCACTTCGTTTGTTCTAATCCACGCACGCCCTCGTTCGTGAGGAGGTTGGGCCATGTGCGAACCATCGTGGCGGCCCTTATCCCGCCGTGAAAATCGACAAGCATCTTTCGTTTTGCAGCTTCACGACAGACTCTCTCGTAAAAGTCCATCACCTTTTGATCGTCGCGCTGCATGAAATCGACCTTAAGACCTTTTATTCCCCACTTCGTGAACTGGTCGAAAGCGGGTTCAAATTGGTCGTCCAGTGTCTTCCAGACAACCCACAAAATGATGCCGACGTTCTTCTGTTTGCCGTAAGCAACCAGTTCCTCGATATTCATCTCGGGAACGACCTGGAGCAGATTGCCCAGCTGGTACCAACCTTCATCGAGAATGATGTACTCGAGCCCGTGTTTTGACGCGAAGTCGATATAGTACTTGTAAGTCGCGGTATTGATGCCCGATTTGAAATCAACGCCGTCGATGTTATTGGCGTTGTACCAGTCCCAGGCCACCTTTCCTGGTTTGATCCAACTTGTGTCGCTGATCTGAGACGGCTGGGCCAACAAGTAGACAAGATCGTTCGTGAGTAGCTCGGCGTCGTTTTCCGCCACTCCAACGATGCGCCACGGATACGCGCGCGTACCATTCGTCTCCGCAATGTAATCAGCCGTTTTCGTCACTCTGAAATCGCGATCGCCCTTTAGTTGTTCTGTTAGTGGGTACGCTGGAAATGTTGCAGAGAGAGTGTTGTTGCCGTTGCCGTGAAACCATAGCCCCGGGTAATCGTCGACGTCAGAGTCAGCGAGTATCAGTTTCGCGCCGCCGCGTGTATTCACAATCACAGGAATACTGGCGAGACTCTTTTGCGTGATGTCCTTCAACGGCAGGTAAGCAAACTCGCGCTCGTTGTGAGAAAAGAATCCATCTTCCTTTGGATAATAGACGCCAAAGTTATCGGCGAAGCTGAAAACGGCCTCTTCATTGATGACTCTTACAGTGTTCTGGGCCAGGGAAGTTTCGAACCGGTAGGCCATGCCTTCGTTGTAAAGACGGAACACCACCGCGTAATCGTCTTTAAATACGATTCGTAATTCGTTGTAATTCTCGCGAAGCACCGCGAATTTCCGTGGGACCGGCACACGAAGCTCGCGATTGACGGCGGATGGCGTCGCCGACAGAACCTGTGGAGACGCTCCAAGTTTCCGGCGTTCGATATCGAGGGCGAGGGTAGAATTTTCGAGCAGCGGCACACGGTTGAGTAGCAGGTCGTATTCGATTCCCCGTCCAACGTCGATACGAAGCTTGATCTTTTGATTGGGTGAGGAAAGTTCGTAACTAGTAGCGCCGTACGTGTGAGTCACAAACAACAAAAGGCATACTAATGCGATGGCGATCAACTTTATGCCTGAGGAACACACGTGAACAGTCTTAGGGGTGAAGGTAGAAAACTTTATTCATTATCTTCCACTCACCGTCGACCTTTAGAAGAGTGAAAAAGTCTGTGAAGCGGTAACCGCTCCAGTTGTCGAGCTCTATACGCGCAGTCGCCACTGACCCGACAAGATCGATGCTCGTAACTCGTCCTTCGAGTTCTGTGGCCGCGCCGTTCTGATCGTTCCAATCAAATAGACTCTGGATTGGACCAGCGGTTAAGTCTGGTCCAATGTAGCCGAAGATGGTGGCGTCTTTGTGGAAGGCGAGTTTCATCTCGGCGGTGTTGCCGGTCTTGCCGCCGGCGATGTAGTGCTGAATCGTCTCTTTGATCGCGTCGTAGTCGCTGAGAGATGCGGCCGCGGTTGTAGATAGTTTCTGCTCTGCTTGCATCTGGGGTCTCCTTTATCTGGCATGTTACGGTCTATCTCAGAATAAATCCATTTCGAAACGGATCTTCGGGATCGAAATAGAAATCGTTGCGACCGGTGATTGACGCCGTGCCGCTGACCTCGGGTATGACCGCATCGTATGGTCCAAACTTCGTGACCTCGACGACTTTCACAGACATCGTACTGTCGACAATGCTCTCGATCGTGATTGACTGATTGAGACTCAGCTCGCCCTTAGCGAAATGCAATGCGGCGCGCGCGCTTACGCCACTGCCCGTCGCAGATCTATCAACCTCGCCGTCAGCGAAAATACAAACATTACGACTGTGGTGTGTCTCGTTTAGCGCTGGTCCAGTGAATATCGTCCCGTAAAGAAAACTCAGATCCGGTTCCGAAGGATGAGTGATCGTAAACTGAGACTTCACCGCGCTCTTGATCCGTCGACCGTAGTCGATTAGGCGATTTAGGTTTTCCGAAACGAGTTCCAGTCCTACGTCTTTCGCACTGACGAACGCATAGAACGCACCACCGTAGGCGATATCGAATCGCACGCGACCAACGCCGTCCACGTCAACCTGCTGATCGCTAAGGTAAAGAAAAGAAGGCACGTTCCGAAACGACGCTTCGACGACTCGTCCTTCGGAAACCGTGGCCCGCGCGTGAATCCTGCCGGCGGGGACGTTGAAAGTCATCTCGTTCTTGCTAACGAGATTGGTTTCTACGGCAAGTTTTGTGAGCGCGATGATCGCGTGGCCGCACATCGTGCTGTAGCCCTCGTTGTGCAGAAAGAACACATCGAAGTCAGCGTCGGCGGATGGAGTAATCACGGCGCCATACATGTCTGCGTGTCCACGTGGCTCCCACATCAGACCGCGTCGCAAGTGATCGTAGTGGTCACGAAAGTAGCGGCGCTTCTCGAGCACCGTCTTACCTTCAATCGGCGGTAGACCATCGACGATGACGCGAAGCGGTTCACCACCGGTGTGCATATCGATAGTGGTGATGCGAGTCCAGTGTTCAGGCGGGCGCCAGTTGGAAAGTTGGTTCATAAGAGGGTCAAATATAAACGGACTGGAGAGTTTTGTAGACGGCACCGACAACAATTGTAGACACCAGAGACCGGTCGCGACGCCTTCGCTGATGAATTAGCTATGCGATGGGCCAGTTTTTCGTCATGGAATGCTAATTGCCAAAGGTTGATTCACCACACGTGAGATATGCCTCGCTTTCCTCATACCTCACCAGACTTGAAAGGACTAGTCATGAAGCAATCGAACCTCCTCCGAACGACCTTCTTTCTATTTGTACTTGTAAGCTTGATTGTCGCCTGTGATCCCCCTCCTCCGCCGGTCATAAATTCTTTTGCGGTTCGTCCGGCGAACGTCTGTCCAGGTGGCAATGTTGAGATTGAATGGATCACAGACGCTGCCACCACGATATTGTCTAAGTCCGGGACGGGAGTTATGCCAGCCGTCGGAACACGTGGTCTCCTTGGGGACAATGTAACGGCTACAACTACCTATACGATCACCGCCAAACGTGGAACGCACCCTGATCAAGTGCAAAGCGCAACGACAACCGTTCTAATTGGTGAAACGAGTCAAGTGTTCACAATGGCTCCGGATTGTACGAGTGGGACGCCGGTCTTTCGACATGCTGGTCTAACAACGAACGAGTTTGACCGTAACATTCGAGTGGTAAGGCTGTCGAACAACAGTCCTTACCGAGTGACGGTTAACCATCAAGGCGCAACTTCGCCGTATGGACCAGGTGAGACGGCTCCGTTCGCCAACGTTCCTCTAATTGGGGAGTGGACACTTGCGGTTGAACTTCCCAGCGGTGAAGGGTGTCCGGTGTCAGGAGGGACGAATCCAGGACCACAGCCGCAGCCGCCGCGATCGGTGAGCATCATCGCATCTGCGAGCTGCCGTTGACTAAGCGTTGATTTAATAGCGTGCTCCTGACGATACTTCGCCGGGAATGTTCTCGGATAGTTGAATCGATCAGCTACTGAAATGAGCCAGCACGACGGGGCGGATCGGAAGGGCGTACAGAATCGAGTTCAACTATGGAGCGTCGAGGAAGCTCGTCTGCCAACGCCAATACAAGGGACTGTACGACTCGCGATGTCTGTTTGGGACGTCGTTGAACCAGGCGTGAACCGACCGCGTTCGGTCCACGCCGGATCGTAAACGTGACACTCGACGCGCGACTATCCGGGCCAGCCCTCTTTCGGCCTGAACAACCCGCTTGCCTTATCGAATACGGATAGTCCCAAATGTCCATCCGCTTCCGCTTTGGCCAGCGCCTGCTTCAACGTCGCGCAGCGTACAGGATGAACGGCCTGCCCTATTTTGCAGAGCGCGCTTACTTTTCCAGCAACCGTGCTCGCGGACGAGAGTGCGCCTTTACTTCGGTTCTCTTACCACGACCCTGGTGATGGATGTCTGCGATCGCGGTGCAGATCAGATCCGAAGCACCGTTGAGGTTGTACCATTCGCTATAAATGCTCCGCATCTTCCTCATCGTGATCTGCGCTGCGACATTCACTTGCAGTTGGTTGAACGCTTCATCCGAGTTTGCAAGATGGACCAGTCGAGCCGAGGTGGATAATTCTGTATCGTCGACCGTCGCTCCGTCGGCGTTGAGGTATGTCATAAAGTCCTTCAGATTTTTCTCTTGCGGGTGGCCGGGCCGTGGGTATTGCTTTTCAAGGGTAACCGTGTGACTGCCTAAATCACGGTGAAGCACTCCGTCGATCAGCTTTAAGTCGGGAAACAACGCCTTAAACGCCGAGTTCTCGGCGGCCGCTTTCCGAAACAGCAGAATGAGATTATCGTTCGGCGTGTGCGCAGCCAGTTGAAAAAATCCGAAGGTGAATGCCGCCCGGTCGTATGTGTTCAGCCGGTTGAAGTAGCCGCTACTTTCGCCGACCGAGATGACACCGAGCATTCCGGCCACAGTTCCGTACTCTGCGGCGAAGGCAGGAATCGTATAACGTGGACCATCCAGCTTATTCATTGGCTGCATTAGTCCGCGGAGCGATTCATACTTTGTGCTGCGCGCAACGTAATATTCCGCGACGTTCGGAAGCTTTGCGAAATAATCAAATCTGCCGCCAGAGACACGTCACTTTTCGAATTGTCGGCGTTGGTCCCGTGACGGGGAGATTCGACACCGTGACGGTCGAGACAGGTGAAACCCCAGTTTCCGGGTCAGGCACCTTTGCTGCGGGAGGAAACGTGCCAAAGAACAAGCCTTGATCGCCTCCGTAAAACGCTTGAAAGCGCGCAAGAAACTCCGTCGGAGTTTGCCGGATCACGATGTCCTGCGAATTCGAGTAGTGGTAAACATTACCATCGGAAAAAATACCAACATGTTTCTTGGGGACGTTACGCATCGTGTGCGCGATGAGATCGACGTTCGACTTGTCAGTAACGAACACAATCTTCATGCCCTGGGGCGCGTTGTTCCAGTTGCCCACTTGTGGACACTCGGGGAAAAGCTCCTGAACGCGAAGGCACGATCCGGGATGGCTGCCGTTCTTGTGCGTTTTGCAGTCGTAGCCCGAATCCAGTTCAAGCACATGACATACAAAGTGGGCGCAATGGTTCTCCACTGTCCCAGTGAAGTTGTTTTTGCAAAAATCCGCGATCGTTTTGTTGAGAGTATCACTTAGTTTCATGATTAACTTCTGACCTCATTGGCTTTGGGAGGAAACGCTAAGGCTTCTCGGCATCATCCGACTTCAAAACGTCTGGAGAACCTCGGGTAGTGCCCTACTTTGGAAATCTTCTCTGCGTATCTCTGCGTGCCTCTGCGTCTCGGCGTTAAATGTGGAGTAAAAAGCAATAACCGCAGAGTCGCAGAGGAACGCAGAGATACGCAGAGATACGCAGAGTTGAAATTAGGGAACCACCGAACCTCGTCCTCACATTTGGATTTAAAGAACGTTCCATTAACATATGCATCTTCACTCAAAAATGTTTCAGGCTGAGATGTGATTCACCGGCAGGCTCAGAGAAAGCGGGAATGCATCCAGTTGGCGTCAGAGCTATTCCTCTTTGCGCTTCGGGCTTCGGTGCAGTTGGACCGCCCCCAGAGCATCCCACAAATCTCCAGCGCGAATGTATGCTGGCAACTCCGTCATGGTGCTCATGACAAAACCGTAGCTCTGCTCTGGTCCAATGTTGCCATGGGTAGCCTGAAGGATCGTAAACGTGTCCAGTAGAGAGCTGCCCGTATAGTAGCCATCCTCGAAATTAACGATTACGTTGGCCCGGTTCAAGACTCCCTGTGTCGCTCCCTCGAAAATCCGTCTCACGACGTCAGGCCTTTTGCTGTCCCGCGTCAAGGCAAACCACTCTTCATCTTTGATAAACCCTTGGGTGCCATTTTGGAGGTTGGCCGTCTGCCGCGTGAACGCCAGGAGATCAAGAGGATCGCCTGTCTTCGCAGAGTAGCGATATTCGTCGCCGCGTTTCTCGATCGTCGCATTTCCGCGGCGGTTACTAACGTGCACTATTCCGTCCGCTTCATATGCAACAAAGTCAACTCCCTCGAGCGTTGCCAAAACTTCGGTGAGTCGTGCTTCATTTGTTTCTCTGGTGAATAACACTGCACTGCCAACAAGACCGAACTGCGGTAGTACCACACTTCGATCGTCCTTAATCTTTTTCACTAACTTGAAACCTGCCTGACGCAATGGCTCTTTCAGTGCTACGCGACGATATTTTCGAAAATCGTTGCCGTGGTCCGAAAAGAGAGTCACCACGACCGGAGTCTTACTGTCGCGGACAATGTCTTCGATAGTGTCGTCCAGCCCTTCAAGAAAACTGCGTAGCAAAGTTTCGCCGCCAAGGTGGGCTAACGAGTCCGTTGCTCCTGTGTAAGCGAAAAATACATCCTGACGACTATTCTTCGCTTTTTGACGCAGGCGAATAAGATCGCTTTGGGATTCGAGATACGTGGAGATCGGAGGCGCTGCATAGCCCAGACCACTCTTCAGCGCCGAGGGATGATAGTCAAATAGTTCGCGAAAGGTGCCGCGAACAAAACGCCCATTGCGAAAACGGTCCAGAATCCCGCCACGCATCCGGTTTGCCTCGGTGTCGAAGAAGTTATCTTCATAGCCGCCCGTCATCGTCGCGCCGGCTGGTTCAAGGATCTTGGTCAGGGCCGCGTTCGTCAATGAAGGAAATGTAGAGATCATGTGCGACGGATGGCGGAAGCTCTTGAAGTGGCCGTCCGCTCGCATCTTGGTAATGGTTGAGATGCCGACACCGTCAACACAGATAATGACATGCCGTGCAGCCGGCTTGTGTACAACCTGCGATAGTGTCTTGAGAGGCATGAGACTTACGGTGAGCAAAATGGCAAGCGCACTAAAAACCAAAGACCGGAAGGACGAAAAGATCGATCTCATTGTTTGTAACCTAACCATGCGAATCTATACGCATTGCATCAAGAATGATGCCAGTCGAGTGCTGCGCTAATTTGCAAGTTCTCTGTGCAATCTGCGCAAGAGCCTGACGATAGAAAGCATTTTGTGGCACTGATCCTCCGCTCGTTCTTGAAGTTGTAAGCGTGACCAGTGTATAAGCCTCTGGGTTCCTCGTTTTGTACCTATTTACTTTCTAACCTCTGAGGAAGGCCCGCCGAACCGAGTTTCCTGGACCTTCCTTTATCGATCTAAGCAGGCTAACCGATGGCAGCCGAACGGAACCAGTATCGAATTTTGAGTGTAACTACCCGGCTCGCCTGCGGGTTTACCACTTTCCTCCTCGCGGTGATCCTATCAACTCACTCCAATCCTTTGGGCCCTAACGTTATCCCTGGAGACCTTGATAACCAGTCATTGTCGATCGTTGTTGCCAGAGTGGAGATTCCTGCGGGCACTCGCATCACTGCCGAGCAGCTGACGCTATCGCATTTCCCGCCCACAGCTCTGCCTGATAAACCGTTCGCCAGACTTGATGACAAGATCCTGGGACGTATTGCGGTTGTCAGGATTTCTCCCCATGAACCCGTCACCGAAAATCAACTGTCTCCAGTCGGTGCGGCTGGCGGCCTTTCGTCGGTTATTCCCGAGGGTTTCCGAGCCATGACTGTCAGGGTCCACGACGTGATTGGCGTCTCCGGTTTCATCATGCCAGGTTCGCTCGTCGACATTCTAGTGACTATCATCCCACCCGATAACAGCAAACAACGAAAAAAAGATTTCGCGAAGATGGTGCTTCAGAACGTTAAGGTGCTCGCGAGCGGTCAGAACATCAACCAACCCAAAAATGAAAAGGAAGTCGATCGCGTAAACGCGGTTACGCTCCAGGTTACTCCTGAACAAGCTGAGAAGCTGGCGCTGGCATCCAGAGAGGGTAAGCTGCGACTCGTCATGCGTAACCCGGTAGATTAAGGGATGATCTGACTACAGTTAGAAAACCTGAAAGAGGTCTATGCTGGGCCCGAGCGAGTCAGTCGATGTGTTCATTCGCCGAACCCTTGCGCGTCCTGCGGCTGACAGTGACGACGAAATGGTGAAATCTCTCCTCGCGGACAGCATCGACGGTGAAACTGCCGTTTCATTCATGGGAATGAAAAAGTCCTTTCTATCATCATAAGTAGGAACTCCTGATTCGACAGACTACGCAACAGTCTAGATGAACCCGCGCAGTCTTGCTTAGCTTAGCTAAATCACCGATAGGGCCTCGTTCAACATCGAAAGGATAGGGCAATGATTCAATCTCCTTGGGCAATACTACTTTGCAAGTTCAAAGACGACGATTCCGAGCCATATGAACGGCAACGTTACGAGGATCTGTTTACGAGTTCCGGAGCGGGCAAGTTGAACATGGTGGACTTCTTTCGCGACATGTCACACGGCAAGCTCGATTTGAGTGGTTCGCGCGTATTCGGCTGGTACATTCTCGATAAGAACCGCTCCGATTACTTGCAAGACATCAACAAGCCAGGCCTGACAGATCAAGAATTCCGCGAGGCCCTCAGCAAAGGGCGCAATGAACTGATTGAGTGGGCGCGCCAGGCAGCAATCGCACAGAACGTTGATCTCACCAGGTTTTTCTCGATCGTGGTATGCATGAATGTACCGACGGATCTCTTTGGTGGAAGCAATGGGGCGGTCTGCGACGATGGCAGGAACGCTTTAACTGGTATGTCTTCGATGTCGCCAAGTTTCCTGGGACAAGAGATGGCCCATGTCTACGGGTTGTCCCATTCTCGAGCCGAAGGCTCCACTGCTGAGTACGGGGATCAATGGGACGTAATGAGCACTGCCGCGGCCTTCATGGCTCCCCATACCCACTTCGTTGACTTAAACGTGCGTGGGCAACGTACGTTTCTCATGGGACCGGGTGTGAACGCGGCGAATATGTGGGCCATGGGCTGGCTTGACAAATCGCGAGTATGGGAAACCAATGCTGGAACTGTCGATACAGTCGTGACGCTTCGGCCGCTTCATCGCCAGGACCTCCCCGGATTTCTCGCCATCCAATTTGGAGAATACCTTGTTGAATTTAGAATTCCAGAAGAATGGGACGCAGCGATTCCCAAAGCAACCGTATTGGTTCATAGATTTGATAATGGCAACTCGTATCTTGTTTCAGACAGTAACGGCCAACAGACTTTTGATGTAGGTAGTGTTTTTCGAGCGGGGACTGAAATCCCGGGTGTTATTTCAGCTGCTCGAAGCATCAATGTACTTGAAATCAATGCGAACGAGCAGTTTGCGAGAATTCGACTCCATCACCATAGCACTCGCGTGAATTATGTTGTTCCAGAAGAACAACCTTTTCGAAATCCCGGCGTTGCCTGGGGCGTTATCGCGGACGGGAATACTATTCGCATCAACACTCGTTCTCCACTGCTTAAAGTACTTCGGCATATAGCTCTGTATGAGAACAGCGAAACCATTCCTTCTGTTCAATTGCGAAATAATGTCAGGCTCGACGTACTATCAGCGCTCGTCGCCCTTGCCCAGGATCACATCCAAACCCTGCAAGCTTATCGACAGCCAGCAGCTCCACAAGAAACACAAAGACTCTCATCTGAAGCCTCAGTATAGGAGCGTGACAGTCCACGTTGGAGAGTTCATCCAGGAGTAAATTGGTTGAAGCTTAGGTTAGACTGATCGCACGAGTAATTCCCGCACTGACAGATTGACGATCATCCCCATGCCGGGAACTCGACTCTTTGTTGCGTTGCGTGGGCGAGCCGCTGAAGCGCAGTAGTTGGGCCGCACAAAGCTAGCTGTCTCCGCACCGTATGTGGCAAGTTCCAACTTGAGTTTAGCGAGATGAATGCTTTGGAGGTCTCTTTTCGCCCTGTAGGATTTGCCAAGCGCCTTACCGCTTTTGCGATCGATTTCTTATTGATCGCGGCCTATATCCTGGTTCTCGGTGTAATAGGAGTTAGCACTATGCGCCTCACAAGTGAATTAGTTGCATTGGCCTCTCCCTGGACGATGGATCTGCTTGCCTTCTTAGTGCTCATCTTGCCGGTGATTTTATACTTTGCCCTCCAGGAAGGCTCACAGCGGCAAGCGACGCTGGGTAAGCGCTGGGTAGGAATTGTGGTAGTCAATGCCCAGGGGCAAAAGCTGAGCTGGCGACAGGCTTTGATACGATCCGCAATCAAGTTTTCCCCATGGCAGTTGGCACATACATGTCTATTTCAAATTTGGTCTGGTCAAACTTCGCCATGGCTGAGCATTGGTGCGCTGCTGGCCCAGGGCTTGGTAGGGATATACGTCCTGAGTATCATTCTAAGCAAGGACCATCGTGCAATTTATGATTGGTTATCCGGTGCCTATGTCATCTTCGACGAATAGGAGCAACAAAACTAGCGCTTGCCGGGGACTCGCCGATGGCGGGCTTCTTTGCCAGGTTGCGTGGGCGAGCCGCTGAAACGCAGCTTTGATACGGCTTTTTTCATATGCGTGCAGCCCCAAAGAGACCAATTACTGACGACGAAGCTGCCTGCATTCGTGTGACTATCGAACGGGCGCCGGCGATACCTGAGGCGTCTGAACTATTAGCCAATATTGGCAACTTGCATGTTATTGGCGGCTGTGATTGCGGGTGTGCCAGTGTTGATTTTGAAATGGAGTCGCCCGGCCAAACGCAACCGATTGCGGACGCCACAGGCAAGACTTCTCGCGGCGGCGACGTTGGCGTTATTGTGTGGGGAACGAGCAAAGCCATAACGGGACTTGAGGTCTACGATCTTGGTGCTGGCGATAACGATTTAAGTTTGCCGGAATTGAATTCGATCGTTTCCTGGGATCACCGCGCGGCATAACACGCTTGAAGCGTTGCGTGCGCGCCGCACCTGAAGCACAGCGTTCAGCGGCTTCTTCGGGTCGAATTTGCGAAATAGGTTGGCCTGAGTTTACGCCGGTTGAGGATGAAATTACTCTCACGAAGGTGGTGCGCGACATTGTTGCGGAAAATCGTGTTGCTGAGTTGCGTGGTTTTATTCATCACCGGTTTTGTGTCAAAGATCGTCCTTGATGCATACTTCATCGACAATAGACCACGTGAGGCACATCCGACCGAGGGCAGAGTCTATCCCAGGAACCTAAAGTCATCTTACGGTGCCACCGTGTATCTCACCCATAAGGAGAAAGTCTTGTCAGACTGGTTGTTCCCTCTCTGCTTTGTCATTGTAGGGATCGGTATTGTGCTGAATTCGCGATGGAAGCTTCTGGCCCCCTATAAGAAGTCGGATCCAAATGTGCCTATCGCCTCAAAAAGGAAAAGCCCGAATTAAACAGTCCGATTAATAGCGACGAACAGGCGCTTGCAGCGGACTCGCCCGTGAGCGACCTTTATTCGCAGTTGCGTGGGCGAGCCGCTCAAGCGCCACGTTGGATGCTATCACTCATGCGATGGCAGCAGAGCTATTGAACATTATTATGAAGGATGGCTGCTAAGTCATTGTGAGTTAGTTCTTGGTAGCGGGTGATGGCCGTATCGAGTTTTGGCGTTTAAAATCCAACAACTTCGAGCGGACTCACCATTGAGTTGACCTCTATTCGTAGTTGCTTCGGTGAGCTGCAAATCGCAACGTTTAGCCCTCATGAACATCCAGCCGTTAGGAAAGCTTGAACGTGACCCGGACATCCCGGAGTGGCTGCGCAGCGCGCCCGTTGCCGTGCCTTTCTTTGGTGGGTTGGCGGTACCTTTTGTGTTCAGAGACGTTGAAGCCGATTCGTCGCCGCTCTGATTAAAGAGATCGAATTGATCGACAAAGCAGGGAACCACAAGAGAAAGGGCAGACAAGCTAATGGCAGTAAGTAAAGAGATGATGATCGAGTGGTTAGGTGAAGTGCCGGATGGTGCAGAAATAGGAATTGAGGTAGGCCAACGCGGACAATTGGACTTGATCGCATTCTCAGGCGAAGACGACCAATACATACTTGTGGTAGGTGGAATTCCAGAACACCGTAAAAAGGTCAACCCTCAGTCGAATGGAAAGCAACATTAATCTTTGCCCCGCGCCGTGGTGGCGAAGAAACTGAGAGGTCGGAATGCCCAGAAGCTAGGACCGGCCTTTTGGTTTTAGAAGACGGCGATAAAGAAAAGGGAGTAGTATCGTAACCTGAAAGCGTCGAATCAGGCGCTCCCGATCTGTTCTCTACTAAAGCGTTCATGAGGCTCTTTCATTCAAGGACAGGACACAGGCAAAAGCGCTTATAGACGAGCTTTTCGATGTGCTAAAACACGCGCTGATTCGCACTTGTTAAATGAGTACCTGCGGGAAAGAAACGCCTCTAAAACCTGATCGTCTAGCCCAAGCTGTTAACGGATCCGCGCCACACTGCGCGGTTCGACTTACTTCCAAACGTACGCCACCGCGAAGACTACTGCTAACCTCTAGCGCAGACAGTAAAAACGCCAGTTTAACGGCACTAAGCTTGACGCTAAAACAACAGACATCTAGCATGCTTGGTCTGCCACTCACATCCGAAGGTGAAACAACCAATGTCAGAACCGCCAGAACATGTAATTGGAACGCCTTTATGGCATAGAATCGACTCCGAGCCAGAGCTACAGCAGTCCTTACGCGACCTTCGGCAGACCGCCGCTGCGATAGGTGCCGAGGCAGCGCGACTTTTACCCAGCTACACAGACCATTCTGTGAAACATTTTGACGCTCTTTGGCAGGTATCAAGTCAGATACTTACAGCTGAGGAAATCGAAAACACTTCTGCGGGAGAAGCTTTTATACTAGGCTCCTCTTTCTATATTCACGATTTAGGGATGGCATTCGCAGCCACAAGGGAAGGTGCCGAGATACTCCAGGCATCTGATGCATATGAAAATGTCGTACGACGGTTAGAAAGCAGTAACAAGCTGCACCCAGATCAAATCAAGGCAATCGCGTTGCAAACCGCCGCCCGTGAATTGCATGCTGCTAAAGCGCGGGAGTTAGTACTCCAACCGCTTCCGGGATTAGCCAGATACCTTATTGAATCAACAGTCATTCGTGATCAGTGGGCCTCGTACATAGCAGATGTCTCTGCTAGCCATCATTGGACACTTACTGAAGTTGACAATAAATTAGGAAAAAGAGGCAGATTTCCTGGTCCATTCGGCGGACAAATCGATTTGGCGTATGCGGCGTGCGCTCTGAGGATCATTGACTATGCACATATCAACTTTGAGCGTGCATCGAACTTAGATCGGTTACTGCGCGCCGACGTTGACCTCAGTAGCATTGTCCACTGGGACGCGCAAGCACATATCACGGGACCGGATCGTCAGGCCGATTCACTCGTCTTTGCTTGTACGAAACCCATATCAAACGTCGAGGCTTGGTGGCTATTCTTCGAGATGGCTGAGGGACTTGATCGCGAGATTCATGCCGTCGACGAGTATCTTTCCAGCAGGGCGCCTTCGGTCGGCCGGTTTAGCCTTGAAGGAGTCAAAGGAACTCGTTCACCCCAAAGCTTCGCGAACTTAATACAAACAGATGGATTCGAACCGGTTGATGTTAGATTTCGGCCAGATTCAATTGAGCGGCTCGTTTCAATTTTGGGGGGCAGAACATTATATGGCGACGATGTTTTTGCGCCTATTCGTGAATTACTACAGAACTCCCGCGATGCCATTTACTTGCAACGTGCAGCTGATCAAGTAGCAAATTTTTCCACAGAGAGTGGCTTAATTACTTTGTCAATGGAAAGAACGAATGACAAAGATTACTTGGTTATTTCAGATAATGGTGTTGGAATGACGGCCCATGTGGTCACGAACTACCTGCTAGGCATTGCGTCTGACTACTGGCACTCTTCGGACTTTTTCTCAACTTTTCCTAAAGTCTCGGAGGTGGGCTTTCGACCGGCGGGCAAATTTGGTATTGGCTTTCTATCGGTGTTTATGGTGGGAAACGATGTGGAAGTTGAGACACAGCGGCGAAATGGATCGCACCTTCGATTGAGCATCTCTGGCCTCGGTAAACGAGGAGCATTGGTAAAGAGTCCGCCCCGTATAACGTCTGGTACCACAATTCGCGTTGAAGTAAATACTCAAGACCCAACGATTTACAATAATTTGGATGCGGTAGTGTGGGCGCGGGCACCAATGTTAGACATCCCCATTCTAGTAAATCAGGAGTCAAGAAGCTTTCGGATTGAACCTGCGTGGTGGAAAACGGTCGCCCAAGATGAATTTCACGATTTTGTAACCCAATGGGAGCTTACAGGTTTGGGCTTAAGTTCTCTCCGGGCGGGCTTATTTGGCTAGGCCTCGTCATCACGGAGAATTTATGACACTCGCGGAAATCTCATCAGAAGAAAAATGGGGAAATCGTCAACCAGAAAGCACAACAGAAACCTCGAGAGTAATCGCACTCCCAAACGCAGCGAAGGTACTGATATGCAGCAAAGGTATTGCTGTAAAATCCGTCCATGTTCAAGGGGTAGTAGGTATGGTTGAGGCTGCTGATTTGGAGCTAGTTGCCGCAAGGTCCGAAGCCTTAAAGTGGGACATCGAACAATTCCGCCAAAGGCTAACAGACGAACTCAAACCGAAAATCATCGAGTCCCTTAATAATTTGGCAAACGAAGGATCAGTTCCGACGCGACACGGATTCATCGCAGACGTTGCCACGGCTTACGGACAAGACGTTCTCCTCGAAAGCTCTCTCCCGTGGATTACCTTAGTGGATCGATTGGGGAATTCTCGCTTTATGAGCGCTCAAGAAGTACGAGAAAAACTATTGGAAAGCCCCGAGGTGCTCATTTCTTATGGGCCCGGTCCGTGGAACGTTGATCGGGTGGCAAGAAGAACACTTCCCGCTGGCAACACGGGAAGCGTTGTTGTTTCCAGTAGCGACAGAAAAGCAGACCCGCATCGGCTCTTACGAGGATCGGGACGAAATCACAGTTGATGAACTATCTGGACACCTCCCCTAGCTATGCGACCACCCCGGTACTGTTAAGTGCCCTTCTCTGTCTCATTGCAACTACGTGGCGTCTAGATATCAAGCGATTAACCACTGCGAGTTGGTCGAGAAATAAAACGCATAGTCTAAATGCGCACTTCGTTAAAAGCGCTCTCATGTAAAACTAAAAAGTGTGAAATAGAAACTCGTCTTTTTCTTTGGCAGTCATCGCGAGGATTTCCGCTTCTGTCTTACCTAATTCCAACAACCGCTTTTCCCGCCAGCCGCTCCATGCAGTATCGCTATCCGCCGTCTCTGACATGTGCCCGTTCCCATTTTCGCCGAGCAAGGGTGAGTATCTGTTTCCGGGTCGCAGTACCGAAACGGCCATCGTAAAAGTCAACGCAGCACACACTGCGACAGTAAAGCGGGCTAAGGTTGTGCCGTCAGACTTTACGATTTACGCCACACATGGGCGACACGAGCAGCCATGGCTGGCATTGACCTCGTAACGCTTGCCGCGATGCTCGGGCACTCACGCATTCAGATGGTTCTTCGCTACGCTCACCCAACCGAACAACATCAATTTGCAGCAATGGAGAAATTGCAGCGGTACATGAGCAAATGAGCCTCAATTCGCAAAACTCGCTACAGTTCTCGCTACATCTCTAGGTTCGGAGGTTAGAAGGTATGATCGAAGGTTCATGTATGTGATTGAGCGCGTGAAGCTTAATTGGAGGCGGCGATCGGAATCGAACCGATGAATAAAGGTTTTGCAGACCTCTGCCTTACCACTTGGCTACGCCGCCGTAGCTGAAACTTGACGCCGGCTCGCGTGTGAGTCGCCGGACAATTCAAACAGGTGCGACCTTGCAACTGGTGACCTGACAACTAGTGTCCCCAAGAATAGACGACGAAGGCGGAAAGATGAAGTAGCTTCTGCTTTGAAAGCCCTCGGGCTTTCGTCCTTCATCCGTCCGCCTTCATCCAAATCCTGGAGCGGGAGACGAGATTTGAACTCGCGACCCTCGCCTTGGCAAGGCGATGCTCTACCACTGAGCTACTCCCGCTTTCTATGAAAACCGCAGTTTTCAAAGTAGTGGAACGGAATGTACCCCTTTTGGTGCCCCTCAGTCAAACATAGGTAGAAATCGAAAAATGTACTTATATCCATGCTAGAACGTGCCTTCAGCCGATTTTGACTGAGAGCATAGAGACTGATCCTCCATCGAATCCTTCTACCGGGAAGCTGACCTGCTCGCCTTCTCTCTGTTGCGCAATCACATAGAGAAGAGGTAGATAATGATCCGGCGTTGGTACTGATAAAGCGGCATCGGGTCCTAATGTTTCGTAGGCGATGAGTGGATCGTGATCGAAGGCCATCAGCCCTTCACGCGCCCGCTCCTCGAAGCGTACGGCCCAGTCGAAGGGTTTGATCTGACGACGGCCCCATCCGTAGGCGTGCAGGTTATGGACGAGATTGCCGCTTCCTGCGATGAGAATTCCTTCGTTACGCAAGCCGGTGAGCTTCTTTGCGGTTTCATAGTGAAACTCTGCCGGTTGCGTCTCGTCAATGCTGAGTTGGATCACCGGAACGTCTGCTTCAGGGAAGACGTGACAGAGCACCGACCATGTGCCGTGGTCCAGGCCCCACCGCTTGTCCAGGTTGACTGAGACCGGCGCGAGTAAACTCTGGATGTTGTCGGCCAACTCCGGGTCGCCGGGCGCCGGGTATTTGACCTCGTGCAGCTCTCGCGGGAAGCCCCCGAAGTCGTGAATCGTCCGCGGGGCAGACATTGCGGTCACAAGAGTAGCCGGAAGATACCAGTGTGCGGAGATCGAGAGGATGGCGCGGGGACGCGGGATACTCTTTCCGATGGCGGCCCAGCCGTCTGTCCAGGCATTATGCTCCACCGCGTTCATCGGGTTACCGTGCCCGAAGAAAATTGCTGGCATAGGCTTCGCCATGTTCTAACCTCTTTTGATGATCGAGTGTTATTGCGCCTTACACTACTCGATCTGATTCCAATCCGCTCAGCGACTCAGCGACCGAGAAACTTCGTCGATTGAAGACATTGAGAAATCTCTTGCTCAAGCCACCCATCAACCTCATTCATTGACATCCGTGTGCAAGTGGAATAATTTGCCTCGCAACTCGGAGGAATCCAATGAAAACCCAAAGATTCTGCGTCGCGCTCTCGACCTTTGTATTGGTGTGCCTGGCCACCGCCGCCGTTGCCCAGCAGGGCTACAAGAAACCACCTAAAGAAGTGCTCGACATCCTGAACGCGCCAACAACGCCCGGCGCGTCGGTCAGCCCAACAAACGACAACGTAATCCTAACGACCGCGCTGCGATATCCGCCCCTTGCGGACCTCGCGCTGCCGGTGTTGCGTATCGCGGGCCGTCGCATCAATCCGGCGTCCAACTCGCCGTTCCGCTTTCAGTACTCAGTCGGTCTGACGCTCAAGCGAATCGCCGACGGAGCCGAGATCAAAATCGAAACACCACCCGGCGCGAAGATCAGCGGACTCGAATGGAGTGAGGATGGAAAACACTTCGCTTTCCTGAACACCACTGCAAATCGAGTCGAAGTCTGGATCGGCGACAGCGCGACTGGAAAGATCCGCAACCTGAAAGGAGTTACCGTCAACTCCGCGCTCGGCAATCCACTCGCGTGGATGCCTGACAATCGCACCCTCCTGGTCCAACTCGTACCCGCCAACCGCGGCGCCGCACCTGCAACACCTGCTGTTCCACCCGAGCCAAACACGCAGGAGAGCTCCGGCCGGCCTGGTCCAGTCAGGACGTACGAGGATCTACTGAAGAGCCCACACGACGAAAACCTTTACGAGTACTACGCGACTTCGCAGTTAGCGCTTGTCGATTCGATTAGCGGCCGCGCCACTTCGTTCGGACAGCCTTCGATCTTTTTATCAGTCGACGCTGCGCCCGGTGGTCAACACGTACTCGTCACGCGCGCGCATCGTCCTTTCTCGTACCTGTTTCCTGATTCGTCGTTTCCGCGAGACGTCGAAGTGTGGGACACGAAAGGCAAACTCACGTATAAAGTCGCGAGTCTGCCGCTGGCAGATCAAGTGCCCATCAACGGCGTTATCACTGGACCACGTTCGGTGCGCTGGCGGCCAAACGAACCCGCCGCACTAGTTTGGGTGAAAGCGTTGGACAACGGCGATCCGCGCAAGAAGGTGGCCCATCGCGACAGCGTCGTAACACTTAAGGCGCCATTCACCGGTGAGCCGGTTGAGTTGTTCAAGACTGAGCATCGGTTCAGCGGTGGCGGCTTCGGCGAAAAGGGCACACTGGTCTATTTCTCCGACTTCGACCGCGACAAACGCTGGCAACGAACATTCATTTTCTACCTCGATAAGCCAGACGTTGCGCCGAAACTCATCTCGAGTCGCAATCAACAGGATCGGTACAACGATCCCGGCACGCCCGTGACGCGCGTCGTCGCAGGGCAACGCGCGATCCTGCAAAACGGCGACTTCATTTACCTGACCGGCGCCGGCGCGAGTCCTGAAGGCGCTCGTCCGTTTCTCGATCGCCTCAATTTGCAGACGTTGAAAACTGATCGCATCTTTCGCAGTGATGCTGACAGCTACGAAAGTGTAGTCGCTTTGCTGAGCGCCGACGGTAAACAGTTTCTGACGCGACGCGAGTCGCCTACAGAAGCGCCAAACTACTTTGTACGCACTGCGGCCGATGGCGCGACCGCCGCCTCTCGTGCTTTAACTCAATTTCCCGATCCGACGCCGCAGTTGCGCGGTATCAAGAAACAATTGATTACGTACAAACGCGCCGACGGCGTTCAATGCTCGTTCACACTTTACCTGCCGCCGAATTACAAACAGGGAACGAGGCTGCCGACTGTCGTTTGGGCCTACCCGCTCGAGTTCACCGATGCGAGCACTGCTTCGCAGGTGACCGGTTCGACGCAACGAGCAACATCAATCGGTGGCTCATCGCATCTCTTCTTCCTGCTTGAAGGTTACGCGGTGCTCGACGATGCAACTATGCCGATCGTCGGCACACCGGAATTGGTCAACAACACTTACGTCGAACAGCTCACGATGAGCGCCAAAGCCGCGATCGACAAAGCGACGGAGCTTGGTGTTACGGATCCGGATCGCGTCGGCGTCGGCGGTCACAGTTATGGCGCGTTCATGACCGCGAACCTGTTGGCCCACACCGATCTGTTCCGCGCCGGCATCGCGCGCAGCGGCGCTTACAACCGCACGCTGACGCCGTTTGGTTTTCAGAGCGAGCGTCGCACGTTGTGGGAAGCGTCTGAGCATGTATCTGAAAGTCTCGCCTTTCATGTACGCGATGAAGATCAACGAGCCGATGTTGATGATCCACGGCGAAGCCGACGACAACACCGGCACGTTCCCAATTCAGTCGGAACGCATGTACCAGGCGTTGAAGGGACATGGTGCAACGACGCGGCTGGTGATGCTGCCGCACGAAGCGCACGGTTACGCGGGACGCGAGAGTATCGAACACGTGCTTTACGAGATGATCACGTGGTTCGACAAGTACGTGAAGAACGCGTCGCCACGGTCGAAGGACACATCCACGGATCAGAAATAGTTTTTGATTAGTTCGATCTGTGGAGTTGAACCTTCAGGTAACACGACTGTGACAACGTCGTACCGGTAGGCTTCGTTTTCTAACTCAAACATACGGCGGTAGGCCCGCGCAGCACGCGTGACCTGCCGCCGTTTGCGTAAGTCGACATTCACTTGTGGCGGCGCAAACCAATCGGACGCGCGCGTTTTCACTTCGACAAAGCAGAGCGTTTCACCGTCGTAGGCGATGATATCGATCTCGTTGTTAACGACGGCGCCGCGCAAATTGCGACCGACAGGCAAGGTGAAGTTTGCAGCGACGAGACGATAGCCGCGCTGTTCCAGATAGGCGGCGGCGTACGCTTCGCCGAGTTTGCCGAGTTCAATGCCAGGTGAGAATGGCATTGATTTAAGATCATTTGTCTTTAATCGTCGCGATCATACGCTACTTTCAACCAGTGTTTGACTTCGTCGTCGATATCTTGGGGTGAAGTGATCGCGAATCCGGTGAGTGATCCGGTCCTTCTTCGCAAACCCGCCAGTATCGATCAAACGTCCTTTTGGTTTCATATCACCGAGGGCAAAACCGATGTCGATTCGCGTTTGCGTGGTCGGCTTGATCTGCGCAAACACGTGGTTGCGATAGAGCGGCACGATCGTCTGACACGGACACGCCTTCGCTTCCTTGCCGGTTTTCAGACCAAGCTTCAGCAGCTTGTCGTAGAGTGGCCGCAATCCTGCTTTGCCGCCCGAGAACATTTTGTCGACGTCGCGTTCCGCTTGTTGTAGGTAGAGCTCAGGATCGCCGGACTCTTCGCCCTTTTCCAACGATCGCTCGGCGAGCCACCATGCCGTGTTAGTGCCGAGGCCGTGTTCTTCCTTGAGCCACGCGCGTCGTTCCTTTTCGTCGGCCGGACCTGACTTTTTAATGTGTTTCAGCCACTCGTCGAGCGAACGGCCGGTTTTCTGTTTGAGTTCGGCGATCCACTTTTGAGTCATGAGGACGCCGGGATGGACGCTGTAGATCGATTTCATACGCGTGAAGATAACTTAAGCGCGTTAGTTTCGCTTCTTGAAAATTGCTGTCTCACAAAGAGGCACAAAGGGCACAAGAGGCACAAAAAGATCTAATCAGGGGGGGTGAAATCAACAGTTGGAAGAAACTTTGGTGGGCGGCGCAACTTCGTCGCTTGTTCAAACGCGTAGGCGACCTTGATCAATGTCGGTTCGCTGTACGCTCCGCCGAAGAAGGAAACCCCGACTGGTAACCCGTAAACGTATCCGGCGGGGACGGTGATGTGTGGGTATCCCGCAACTGCCGACGCTGACGAGTAACCGCCGGAGAAGTGATCGCCGTTTATCCAGTCGGTAGGCCATGGCGGTCCACCTGTGGGAGCCATCAGTGCGTCGAGACGGTGTTTCTTCATGATGAAGTCGATGCCCTGCGTTCGAGTGAGCAGATGGTTCTTGCGCAACGCCCGACGGTACTTAGGATCTGTGAGTGGTCCTTTAGCTTCGGCTTTCTCGAAGATGTCCTGCTCGAAGTACGGCATCTCAAACTGGGCTTTCGACTTGTTGAACTCGATCAGCTCTTTCAGCGAACGAATTGGCGTCGTTGCGCCGAGGCTCTGTAGATAAGCATTTAGATCAGCTTTGAACTCATACAACAACACTTCAAACTCTGAATCGTCAAACTTACCGGTGGTCGGAATGTCGGCGGCCCCAACCGTGTCGGCGCCGAGCCGTCGTATGTGGTCGATCGCGTCGTTCATCAACTCGTCCACGAACGGGTTGAAACCGAAATGTTTTGACGCAAGGCCGATGCGCATTCCGCGCAATCCATCCTTATCGAGAAACCGAGTGTAGTCCTTCTGTGCCTTGCCACGACTCTGAGCGGTCGTTTTGTCTCGCGGATCCTCGCCTGTCAAGGCCCCCAAAATGATCGCCGCGTCAGTGACAGTTCGCGCCATTGGACCAGCGGTGTCCTGACTATGAGAAATTGGAATAATTCCAGCACGGCTCACGAGACCGACCGTTGGCTTGATACCCACCAGTGAATTCGCGGATGAAGGACAGACGATCGATCCATCTGTTTCAGTGCCAATGGCTGCGGCGCAAAGATTTGCCGCAGTCGCCGCACCCGAACCCGAGCTCGATCCGCAGGGATTTCGATCCAACACGTAAGGGTTCTTTGTTTGTCCGCCGCGCGCGCTCCAACCGCTCGACGATTTAGTCGAACGAAAGTTGGCCCACTCACTCAGATTTGTTTTGCCGAGGATGACGGCGCCCGCCTCGCGCAACTTCTTCGCGACGAATGCGTCCTGAAATGGTTTCGCGCCGAGCATGGCGAGCGATCCGGCGGTAGTCATCATCCGATCCTGCGTATCGATGTTGTCTTTGATCAGGATCGGAATGCCGTGAAGTGGTCCGCGTGGACCTCGCTCTTTGCGTTCGCGATCGAGCGCGGCGGCGATTGCTTCCGCGTCGGGATTGAGTTCGATGACGGATTTTAGCGTCGGACCCTTTTTGTCGATGTCGTTGATGCGGTCGGTATATTTCTCGACCAGTGACCGTGCGGAGTATTTTCCGGACTGCATCCCTCGTTGGAGATCCGGAATGGTGAGTTCTTCGAGTTCGAACGCCGGTGGCGTAAACGCTGCGGTCGGTTTTGTAACTGCAACCGCCAGCACCGTGGCAGTTGTTTGTAGAAAGTTTCTACGTTTCATGCAGCGGTGTTGTGTGTGCGAGGTTAGTTCAGTCTGACTTTGAACGAGTTAAAGAACCGATTGGTGGTAAGCGGATCCTCCGTATCCTTCGGGTACCCGATAACGATCTGATACGGCCGCCGGCCCACCATGTAAACACGCGATTTGAAAATCATTTCTGCGGTTTCCGCTACAAACTCCAGCGCCTGATAGCCATCGATCGTCAACGGCCGTGTGCTCACGAGCTTAGCCTCGATGCCTTTGACAAAGTTGTCGCGGTTTGCAGCCAGTTCGCTTTGCCTGTTGAAGTTGAAACTCGGATCGTAGTCGACCCAGCCGATGAGATAGACGTTGTTGGTAACCTTGTCGCGGTGGATGAACAGGTGTGTCGTGTACGGACCATGTTCGCTCGGTGTCGTGTCTGTCTTGTTGGTTGGCGTATCCGGCATCAAGACCGAAAAGCGGCCTAACTCTGACGTAAACCTTACCCAGCCCGCCGGGTCGGCAGCAGCGACGCGCGGTGTCGGGGTAGGCGCCGGAGTGGTTGGCCGCCGGGGCGTATGTTCCTGTGCCGCGACCGCCGCGGTCAGCACCAGCGTAGTTGATAGGATTACGACAAATCGGCTCATATGAAATCCCCTTCAAACGTGCTCAAAGACTCAGAGGCTTATACCACGGATTGACCGTAGATGACACGGCTTTGAACGCCTTGTAAGCTATCGAAGTTCATGGAATCTAAAACTCCACAGGTCGCGATCGTTGGACGTCCCAACGTAGGCAAATCCACACTCTTTAACAGGCTCGTAGGCGAGCGGCGCGCCATCGTGGGCGACGAGCCCGGAATCACGCGCGACCGCATTTACGGGCAAGTCGAGTGGTCGGGGAAACGATTTTCCCTGATCGATACGGGCGGTATCGTGCCCGACGACGACGCTGTAATTCCGGCCAACATTCTGAAGCAGGCGGGAATGGCAATCGACGAGTCGCAACTGCTGGTCTGGGTCGTCGATGCGCGTGCAGGCATCACGCAACTGGACGAAGAGCTTGCGGCGCTGCTGCGTTCGACAGGGAAACCCGTGTTGATTGCCGCGAACAAGACTGACTCGTCAAAACAAGAAAGCGAGAGCACTGAGTTTTACCGGTTCGGTTTCGACGACGTGTTTCCGATCTCCGCCGAACAGGGAATCGGCGTCGGCGATCTGCTTGATCGCATTATTGACACTCTCGAACACGAACCGGTCGACACCGCTGAACAGGAAGAACGCGTCGAACTGCGACTGGCGATCGTGGGCCGCCCGAATGTCGGGAAGTCGTCGTTGTTGAATCGCATACTCGGTGAAGATCGCGTCATCGTTTCGCCAGTAGCGGGAACGACGCGCGACGCCATCGACACAGTACTCAAGACACCGGAGCGAAACTTCCGCCTGATCGACACGGCGGGAATACGTCGAAAAGGTAAGACAGACGAGATGGCGGAAAAGTTGTCGGTGATCATGGCGCGCAAGAGTCTCGAACGCGCCGACGTGGCGATCGTGATGATCGACGCCGAACAGGGTGTCACGGCGCTCGATGCAACTATCGCGGGATACGCGCTCGACGCGGGGTGTTCGATCATGATCGCCGTGAATAAGTGGGATGCGGTGAAAGATAAAGAAACGAATACGGCGATTGAGTTTGAACGAAGCTTGCGCGACAAGATGAAGTTTTTGGATTGGGCGCCCGTGATCACGATCTCGGCGCTGACCGGACAACGAGTCGATCGAATCCTGTCGCTGGTCTTGAAAGCCGACGAGGCGCGCAACCGGCGCATTTCGACCTCGCAACTGAACGACTTCTTCGAAAGAGCCGTCGCGCAACCTCGCGGTGGATCGGCGCCGTCTCCGGGAAAGAGCGGGTATTCGCGGTTGAAAGTTCAGTACTTGACTCAAGTCGGAGTTAGACCGCCGACGTTTGTGCTGTTCACGTCGGGTGGCAAGCCGGGGCTCCATTTTTCCTACGAACGTTATATACAGAATCGACTGCGCGAAGAGTTCGACTTTTTCGCGACGCCTTTGAGAATCGTTGAAAAGCATAAACAGAGAAAGACCAGGCATTAGCTCCCGCAGAGGCGCAGGGAAGGGGACGCGGGGACGCGGGGACGCGGGGAAGCTGAGACGCGGAGACGCGGAGAAGGGGAGACGCGGGGACGCGGAGACGCGGGGGACGTAGGTTGCACCGACTTGTTGGACTTTTCTTTGCGCCTTTGCGCCTTTGCGCCTTTGCGGGAGCATTTCTGTAACAAATGAAGTCGAAACCAGCGTTGCACTTTGAAGTCGAGGCGCAGGACGGTGAGGCGCGCGCGGGCGTGCTGACTACGCGTCGCGGACCGATCGAAACACCGGTTTTCATGCCGGTCGGGACCGCAGGCACCGTAAAAGGAATTCGTTTTGAAGAACTCGAGTCGGACGATCTGAACGCGCAAATCATCCTCGGCAATACTTATCACCTCTGGTTACGACCCGGCATCGACGTTATCAAGGCTGCCGGTGGTCTTCATCGGTTCATCGGTTGGGACAGGGCGTTGCTGACTGACTCAGGCGGTTTTCAGGTGTGGAGTCTTGGCGCGTTGCGCAAAATCAGCGAAGAAGGCACCGAGTTTCGATCTCACGTCGATGGTTCGCTGCGATTTCTTTCGCCTGAAGTGTCGATGGAAGTGCAGGCAGCGCTCGGATCAGACATTGTGATGGCGTTTGACGAGTGCGCGCCTGGGGAGGCGAGTCACGAAGATACCGAGCGCAGCATGCAACTAACTGCCCGCTGGGCGCGACGCTCAAAAACAGCGTTCGATCAGCTGCAAGCAGGCCGCCGCGGACACCGGTCACGTCGAGGCGGATGGACTGACCGGCGCCCAAGCACTGTTTGGCATCGTTCAAGGCGCCGGTCACCTCGATTTGCGGCGACAAAGTCTCGAACAAACGGTGGAAATCGGCTTCGACGGTTACGCAATCGGCGGTTTGAGCGTCGGCGAAGAGAAGTCCGTGATGTTTGAAGTAATCGACGAGATCTCCCCGAAAATGCCGAAGGAATGTCCGCGGTACTTGATGGGTGTCGGCACGCCGGAAGACCTCGTCGAGTCGGTCGCCCGCGGCGTAGACATGTTTGACTGCGTCTTACCAACCCGAAACGGGCGCACGGGCCAGGCATTCACATCCCGCGGCAAGTTGAACATCAAAAACTCCCAATGGGCGAAAGACAATCGCCCGCTGGACGAATCGTGTCCCTGCTCGGTTTGCCGCCGTCATTCCCGCGCGTATTTGAGGCATTTATATATGAGCGGGGAGATGCTGGCGAGTATCCTCTTGACCCACCACAATCTAGCGTTCTTCCTTGACACCATGCGAGGCGTGAGGCAATCTATCCGGTCTGGCGATTTCCCTAAATTTCGGCGAGAGTTCACCGGGCGGCAGGGTGCGAATGGTGAATAGTAGTTCGCTACCTCGCTGCTTGTTTGTTTGCTAACAACTAAAAACTAATGAACGGCATGGGCGGACTAGCACAACTTCTTCCAATCGTACTCATCATCGTCATCTTCTACGTCCTATTAATAAGGCCACAGCAGAAGCGACAGCGACAACTTCAAGAGACAATCGCGAGTCTTAAAACTGGCGACCGCGTAATCACGAACGGTGGAATTATCGGCGTGATCACTGCTGTGCGCGACACCAGTTTCATGATCCGGAGCGCCGATAAGACGATTCTGGAGATCGCGCGGACAGCGATCGCCGGAATCGACGAGGAAAACAAGCAACCCGGGTAAGTTTTTCAAAATGAAGAAAAAGCACCTCCTTCACCGCACAATCATTATCGTTTTAGTAACTTTGGTCGGTCTGTATCTCGTGATCGGCCCGCGTCGTTGGCCAACGCTTAGGGACTTCACCTGGTCGGGCATCAAGGCCAACATGGCGTCGAATATTCACCTGGGTCTCGACCTTCAGGGCGGCTCGCATCTCGTTATGCGAGTGCAAACCGAACAGTACCTGAAGCGCGTTACTGAAGAAGCCTATATCTCGGCACAAAATGCGGCGAAAGACGCAGGACACGAGATCAAGGACGGCAGGTTTGAAACCGGTAATAACAATTATCGAGTGGTGCTCGATCCGGCCGACGCGTCAAAGATCACTCAGATCAAGGAAGCGATTGACCAGAAGGTAGAACTCGCGGACACGACGGTCTGGTCGTACTCCTCGTCCGGATCGCAGATGGTTTGGACGATGACCGGCACTGCGCAACGAGTCCTTGCGGATGAAGCGACGAACCAGGCGATGACGATCATCGATCGCCGAATCAACGCGCTCGGCGTTGTTGAACCGACTCTGCAATCGCACGGCGCGCAGAGTGCGCACCAGATCCTGCTGCAAATGCCGGGCGTCTCGGATCCTGAGCGCGTGAAAGAGATTCTGAAAGTCCAGTCCCGCCTCGAGCTGGTTCATGTGATTGGTCCGCCGAGTCCCGCGCCGCCAGCCAAGTATCCGACGCGAGAAGCGGCGATCGAGTCTCTCGGCGGCACGATTCCGCCGAATCGAAAAGTCCTGGCTTATAAGGAAATTACGGACAAAAGCGACGATCCAAACAAAGATCCAAACGCACAGGGTGTGACTCAATATGTCGTTGTGGAGGCGCCCGCTGTCATAATCGGCGATCAATTGAGCCGTGCCAGCGCTGGTCAGTCGCAAGGCGGCGGAGTCAAAGACTGGGAAATCAACTTCACGTTGAAGAGAGCCGGGGCTGAGAAGTTCGGAGCGTGGACCACTGCCAACGTAAACAATTACATGGGCGTCGTTCTTAACGATGAAGTGAGTTCGATTGCCTTCATCAAGTCGCCGATTTATGAGAGTGGTCAGATCACCGGCGACTTTACGCAGGCTCGCGCGGAGGATTTGGCGCTGACACTCCGATCGGGCGCGTTGCCGGCGCCAATTGAGTACCTCGAAGAACGCACGGTTGGTCCCAGCCTGGGAGCTGACTCGATTCGCGCGGGCGTTCGGGCATCTTTATATGGTCTCGCGTTCGTGGTTCTGTTCATGCTCATCTACTATCGCGGCTCCGGCATCAACGCGGTGGTGGCATTGTTACTTAACATGATCCTGATGCTCGCGGGACTGATCGTCTTCGGAGCGACGCTCACGCTGCCAGGTATCGCCGGTATCATTCTTACGATCGGTATGGCGGTGGATTCGAACGTACTGATATTCGAGCGTATTCGAGAGGAAATAAGAGCCGGGAAGACAATTCCCTCGGCCGTTGAGCAGGGATTTCAACGCGCATTCATCACCATCATCGACACTCACGTCACCACGATCGTCTCGTCGCTGTTTCTGTTCGTGTTTGGCACCGGACCGATTCGCGGTTTTGCGGTCACCCTCGTGATCGGATTGCTGGTCAATCTGTTTTCGGCCGTTTACGTATCGAAGACGATCTTCATCTGGCTGTTGAGCCGCAAGGAAAGAGTGGAGTCGCTGAGTATTTAGAGATTCATTATGTTTCAAATCCTTCACGATCTTAATGTTGATTGGCTGGGTCGCCGGCGCTTGTTCATCTTGATTTCGGTGGCGTTGATGTTGGCGGGGCTGGGTACCGCTGTTTTTCGACAGTTGACCAATCGACAGCCTTTCAACATGGGCGTCGATTTCAAAGGCGGTACGGTCGTCACTGCGCGGTTCAGGCAAATGCCGGCCGACGAGACTATTCGTGCAGCTCTTGCCGCCAAGGGTATTCACGACGCAGTTGTGCAGCCAGTTACAGACCGGAACGATACCGTCCTTATTAAAGTCCCGCTCGAAGAAGGGAAAGACGGAAGAACTCAAGTGCGAGACGCCCTGAACACTTTCGGGGCCGAAGCAGCGCCCGACCGTGAAATCGAGGCGGATCAAAACGCCGCCTACAAGATCGTCGGTACTGACGCCGTCGGCGCAATCGCCGGCGTGCAACTTCGCAACAAGGCGATCGCTGTCACGCTGGCAGCGTTAGTGGGTATCCTGATGTACATCGCCTTCCGTTTCGAATGGACCTACGGCGCCGCGGCTGTAATCGCGGTCTTTCACGACGTGCTCGTCACCCTGGGTTTCTTCTCAATGTTCCAGATAGAGATCAGTCTCAACGTGATCGCAGCCTTGCTGACACTTGTCGGTTTCTCCGTGAACGATACGATCGTGGTTTTCGATCGCGTTCGCGAAAACCGCAAGCTTCACCGCCGCGATTCGCTCTATAAGATCACGAACGACGCTATCAATGAGACGATGTCTCGCACCGTGATCACGAATGGACTCGTGTTTCTATCGGTGCTGGCCCTCGTGTTATTTGGCGGTGACGTCTTGCGTGGATTTTCGCTCGCACTGTTTATCGGCGTCATCTTCGGAACGTATTCATCAATAGCAATTGCAAGTCCGATCATGGTTTGGTGGGAGCAGCGAATCGAGTCGGCAAACAAGCAAGCGGCATTAAGTTTCAGTCAACCAGTTAGGGGCGGCGTGCGCACACCCGCGAAAGCAGCGGGTCGCGAAGCGATGGCGCCAAGTACGGGCAAACGCTCGACTGGCGCTGGTCGCGCGTGAAAACAGGACACATATCGTAATCGTAACGCGTGGGTAACACGTTTGCGCTTGACTTTGAAACGGCATGAGGATCTAGACTGCGACCGTTGCTGGCCAATTAAATAGTCTCAAAGTCGACCCCGCGTTTTGTGAAATCAGAGGTTGGGCGCGGCGGCGGTGTGTTGAGCGGGCCGGCGAGTTTCTCGCGCAGCGGCTTCCAAATCTATACGGTGTGCTCAATATCGCAGAAGCTGCTGTTTCCCCTTCTTCATGACGGAATTCAAGCGGCTTAAATCGACTTTTTGTGAGCAGCAATACTGCTTATTTAATTAGTAACCCCTGATCCATTTGGCGCCGGAATCGGAGGATAAACTTCAATGTTCGATAATCTCGTTGAGTCCAGTTCGCATAAAGAAGATTTAACGCGAAAAGGATCGTTCATCGGCATTACCTTGGCGGTGTATGGCGTGCTTATTGTGGCCTTCGTCATCGCAGGTATTTTCATGTACGACGCTCATCTCTCGGAGATGGAGCTGGAGCTGACGACCCTCGTTGCTCCCGTGCCGGTACCGCAGCAACAAAAGGAAGAAGTCCAACAGAAGCAGGAAGCGAAACCGACCAAGGTCGAGCAGAACGTCGACGTTCGCAAGGAGCTTATCGCCGACGTCGAGCAAGACCAAGTTGGTGCCGGAAAAGGTTTCGGCAAAGGCCAGCGATGTGCCGCCAGTGCGACGCGGTGTGACAACAGTCTTGGGATCCAACGATTCTAATGCCGCAGTGGCAATGCCATCGGGACCGGGCACAGGCACTGTCGTGACCTCGGCGCCGGTGAAGATCGCTGACGAACCACCGCCACCACCAGAGGACAAACCAAAGCCTCGCGCTCCGATCTCCGGAGGCGTTCTGAATGGTAAAGCGATCAGCTTGCCGAAACCCTCGTATCCACCGATTGCCAGGGCGGCTCACGCTTCCGGCACCGTGGTCGTACAAGTGACCATCGACGAGAACGGATCGGTCATTTCCGCGAGCGCGGTTTCGGGGCATCCCTTGTTGACCCAGGCAGCCGTGAACGCGGCACGTCAGGCAAGGTTCTCCCCAACAAAGCTATCGGGACAGCCAGTAAAAGTTACCGGAGTAATCCAGTACAACTTCGTGGCTCAGTAACTGCGGAGATTTTATGTCGTGTCGCCGCGGTTCCCGTAGGCCGTCCCGGCTTCTCTGCTTGCTATCAATCTAATAAAAACTCTTTTGGAGGGGTTCACCGTGACAATTCTAACCAGTCTTTTAGGAACGAAGGCCTTCGGTCTTCTGATGTTTTTGCAAGAAGCCGCAGCCAGTCCAGAGTCATCGGGTGCCGATCACTTCAGCCTGACGGAGATGGTCAAGAGCATGGGCGGCGTGGCTATCGCCGTCGTCGTCGTGCTTCTGATTATGTCGGTCTACTCGATCGCCATCATGGTTGAGCGCTACCTGACATACTCCGCCGCCAAGAAGCAGTCGCGCGAGTTTGCGCCACGCGTGGCTCAGGCGCTAAAAAACGATCGCATTGAAGAAGCGATCAACATCAGTGACAAGCATCGCAAGTCACACCTGGCCATGGTCGTTAGCAGCGGCCTCCAGGAGTTTCGCGCTCACGAAGCGTCGTCTGATATCTCGGGCGATGAGATCGAAGCTTCGAAGCGTGCATTGCAACGCGCCATCGCGATCAAGACCGCTGAGTTCAAGCGTGGTCTCTCCGGCCTGGCGACCATCGGTTCGACCGCCCCGTTCGTGGGTTTGTTCGGAACTGTGTTCGGCATCATTAACGCGTTCCGGGGAATGAAGAACGCGGAGACAGCTGGGATCGCGGCTGTGGCCGGCGGAATTTCGGAAGCGTTGTTTACCACCGCTCTTGGTCTGTTGGTGGCCGTCCCCGCTGTGTGGCTGTTCAACTACTTCACGGGCAAAGTCGACGGCTTCGTCGTCGAGATGGACAACTCGGCATCGGAATTGGTCGACTACTTCATCAAGAACCGTACGAAGCAGTTGAAGCCCTAAGCGTCGCGACGCATGAATGCCTGTTGGTGAACCCTGAGGGTGCGGCCGGCGCCGCACCCGCGTTTACCGGTTTAAGGTGCAGTAAAAGGAGATTGAGTTATGTCAATGCAAGCTGGAGGCAACAGCGGTGGCATGCAATCGGAAATCAATGTCACGCCGATGGTCGACATCATGCTGGTGTTGCTGATCATCTTCATGGTGGTCACACCGTTTTTGCAGCAGGGCATCACGGTGGCGCTGCCGAAAGGTCTCGACAACCCGGAAGTCGATCAAAATATCATCAAGGAATCGTCGATCGTAATCTCCATACCGAATGATGGTCAGTATTACCTCGGCAAAACCCCTGTGGCCCGGGAACAGTTGACGGAAAAAATCGACACCATGCTGCAGAACATCAAGAATGAGCAGGATCGCATCGTCTATATCAAGAGTGGTGTCGGCGTGCAATATGGCGACGTTGTGAACGTCATCAACGAAGTTCGCAAGCTGGGAGTCGACAAGATCGGACTCGTCGCCGATAAGAAGAAGAAGGGCGCGAGCGATACGCCGGCGGGCACCGCGGACTAAAGCCGCATCACCACCGGATTAAGAGACATAGAAATACGAGGAGAAACTTAAGATGTCGATGGGTGGAGCTCCAAAAAAGGGTAGTACAACAGCCGAACCATATATCAACGTTACGCCGTTGATTGACGTTTTGCTGGTGCTGCTGATCATCTTCATGGTCGTTACGCCACTGAAGCCAAGCCGGTTCAAGGCTGACATTCCGACCCAGAGAGATCCCAACGAAGACTTGAGCAGACTCAAGCCGAATCCTTTGACGCTGGTCGTGTCGATTGGATCCGATCTTCAGCTCAAACTAAACCAGGATTCGCTCGGTTCGGTAAACGATGTCGCCCCGCTGGCGCAGCGCTTGTCAGCGGTGTTTAAACAACGCCAAGATCAGCGCGCTTACAGGGTCGGATATGAGACCCGCACCGACGTGAAAGAAGAGGATCGCATCGAGAAGACGGTCTTCGTGAAGGCACCCAGAGCCACCAAGTACGGCGACGTCGTAAAGGTCATCGACGCCATCAAGGGCGCCGGCGCAAATCCAGTCGGGTTGCAAGTGGACGATCTGCCTTAATGAATAAGGGACTGGCCAGAACGCCAGTCTCGTCAAATTGGAGTCACGTATAAATGAAACTCGCTCAGCTCAGGGTCGCGTCTATTTTAGCTGGCCTTGTTGTTTTAGCCGTCCTTGTTGCCACTGCCTCCGGTTGCGGCGTTATCAATCGAATCAGATCAAAGAACCAATTAAATGAGGCAGCTCGCGCATTCCGTCAAGGCCGATACGTAGAGGCGGAACAGCACTCACGACAAGCGGCCGAACTGGATCCAAATAACAAGACAGCCCCGATGTTTATCGCGCGCACGATTCACGCCCAGTATCGCCAGGGTGTGCAATCGCCCGAAAACATTCAAAAAGCCCAGCAGGCAATCGAAGCTTATCAGTCGATCCTTCAAAAGAATCCGCAGGACGAGGAAGCGTACAAGGCGATCGCTTACCTCTATGGATCGATCAAGGAAGAACAAAAACTTCGCGACTGGATCACGTCGCGTGCGAACAACGACAGTATCGAGCCCCCCAAGCGTGCGGAAGCCTACATCGTGCTCGCCAGCAAGGATTGGCAGTGTTCGTTCAATATCACTGAGGCGCCGAATGTCAAGGTGACGACGGTCGATCCGACTACCAACAAAGCCACCGTCTCGTACCGAAAGCCGGCGGACCCGAAAGAGTTCAATCAAGCGCAGATGTGCGTGAAGCAAGGCTTGGGCGAAGCCGAAAACGCGATCAGGTTCGATCCGAATAACGAGTCTGCCTGGTCTTACAAAACCAACCTGCTTCTGGAAGCTTCCAAGCTCGCGGAGATGGACGGCAAGCCTGACCAAAAGGCGCAGTTTACGAAGGAATACGATGCCGCTTTGAAACGGACGACCGAGCTCAGCGCCGAGGCTCGGAAACGGAAGGAAGAAGAGGCGCGCCAGGCAGCGTCGCCGCCCAAGGGTTAAATCCAGTTTCAACTCTACGAATTTTAAGGTGATGCCGGCTCCCGTAGGCCACCTTTTTGTATGAAGAAGAGTTCCCGCACGAGCGCGAACTCAGGAGGCCTTTGTTCCGTGCCGATCTGCGGATCTGCTTTTGTTATACTTTTTTCAACTCTCAGATGATCAGAATCGAAGACATCGTCGAGAAAGTTGCCGGCAAATCACGCTCAGGCCGACTTGGATCTGTTGCGGCGGGCTTATCTGTTTTCCGCCAAGGAACACAAAGGTCAAAAGCGTGCTTCTGGCGAGTCGTACCTCGTCCACCCGCTCGAGGTTGCCAACATTCTCGCCGACATGAAGCTTGACGAAGTTTCTGTGGCGACAGGCTTGTTGCACGACGTCGTTGAAGACACGCTCGTTGACCTCGACACCATTCGGCGCTACTTCGGCGAAGACATTACTCACCTCGTCGATGGTCTAACGAAGATCGCGCAAATCAGCAACATCTCACGAGAAGAGCAGCAGGCTGAGAACGTCCGCAAGATGCTGCTCGCGATGATCGACGACGTTCGCGTCGTGCTGGTTAAGCTCGCCGATCGTCTGCACAACATGCGCACGCTTCACTATCTGAATCCCGAAAAGCGCAAACGGATCGCTGAAGAGACCATGGACATCTTCGCGCCCATCGCGCACCGCCTGGGCATGGGTAAACTGCGCGGCGAACTGGAGGATCTCGCGTTTCGTCACCTGCATCCCGAAGATTACCGCGAGCTAGCTGAGCAACTCGAAAAACGGCGTCCGGAAAACGAAGCTTTCGTTAAGGGAGTCACGGCGCTGATAGAAGAGAAGATGAATGAGTCGGAGGTGCCGTTTGTCATCGTCGAAGGCCGCGTGAAACGTTTGTATTCCATCTGGAAGAAACTGCAGGCGCCAGAAGATCACTCTCGATCAGGTTTACGATCTGATCGCCGTTCGCATCATTACGCCCAACGAGATTCGTCATTGTTACGCGGCGCTCGGCGTGGTCCATCACAACTGGAAACCCGTGCCGGGCCGGATCAAAGACTGGATCGCAACGCCGCGGGATAACCTGTACCAGTCGCTGCACACTTCCGTGATCGGATCAAACCTGCAATCGTTTGAGGTGCAGATTCGCACGGAAGATATGCACCACATCGCCGAGGAAGGTGTTGCGGCCCACTGGAAATACAAGGAAGGGAAACGCGGCGCCCGCGACGACGATAAGGCGTTGCAGGCGTTGCGATCGCTGGTCGAGTGGACGCAGGAAGTAAAGGACTCAAAAGATTTTCTCGATTCGCTGAAACTCGACCTTTATCCCAAGGACGTCTACGCTTTTACGCCGATGGGTAAGGTCATTCAGTTGCCGCGCGGCGCGTCGCCAGTCGACTTCGCCTACATGATCCACTCGGAAGTGGGTAACACCTGTACCGGCGCGCGTATCAACAACCGCATGGTGCCGTTGCGTACGCAGATCCAGAACGGCGACGTCGTCGAGATCATCACCACTGCCAACTCGCATCCTTCACGCGACTGGTTGAACTTCATCGTCACTTCGCGCGCGCGCAATCGTGTTCGTCACTGGGTGTCTGAGCAGCAGCGCGCCGAGTCGATCGAGATTGGTCGCAAGCTTTTCGAAAAGGAAGCCGGCGCGTTTTCAGTTGTCGCCGAAGAAAATACTCACCGACTCCGACGACGACATGAAACGCGTCGCGAGCGAATACGGTTACGGGCGCGTTGACGACATCCTTGCGGCGATCGGTTACGGCAAGCTGGTACCGCGAAACGTCATTGCCAAATACCTGGGCCAGGAACAGTTTGAGCAATTAGATAAACAAAAAGAGTCGCGGCTTCGAAGTGGTGTACGCGCAGTCAAACGTCTGATTCGTCTTGGTGACGATTCGATCGTCGTGCGCGGTATCGATGATCTGATGGTCATACGTGCGCGTTGCTGCAATCCGCTTCATGGCGAAGACATCATCGGTTACGTCACGCGCGGCAAGGGAGTAGCGGTCCATACCACGCGCTGCAAGAACGTGAAACAGTTGATGGTCAACCGCGAGCGAATTGTGGAAGTCGAATGGGCCGGACGTCCTGAGAAAACTGCCTACGCGGTCAAGCTGCTGGCAATTACCGAGAATCGCACCGGCATGATCGCCGGAATCACGGGCGCGATCTCCGACATGAAGACCGGAATCCGCGACGCGAGGGCATCAGTTGCAAACGACGAACGCGGTCACATCGAGGTTACGGTGGAAGTTTTTGACGTGAAGCACCTCGACAAGGTGATTGGATCGATCAAAGGCGTTCCCGGCGTGCTGGACGTTGAGCGCATGCAGGGGGTGGTGTGATGGCTTGGAATTCTGAGATCAGTCTAGTTGGATTCCAAATCATTGGTCATATATCATTTGACATTTCTCATTTGCCATTTGAGAAAATGCTTCTTTATACAATGAAAATTCAAATGAAAATACATGAATGTCAAATGACCAGTGACCAATGATCTGATTTTGCCCTTGTTGCGGCCTATCTGTTAGAATCCCGCCTTTGCGTCAGAGAACGCAGTAAAAACCAGATCAATGCTCCGGCGGCATTGGCCCTTACTCGCAGGCCATTAAGGTCGGCGAGTTTGTCTATACGTCCGGACAGGTCGCGATTGATCCAGCGACCGGTGAATTTATTGGCGGTGGCATCGCCGAGCAGACGGAGCGGGTCTTGAAGAACGTGGCGGCGGTGCTCGAGGCTGCCGGAAGCAGTCTTGATCAGGTTGTCAAGACGCTGGTGTTTCTTGCCGACATGGAAGACTTTTCGGCGATGAACGAGGTTTACGGGAAGTTTTTTACCGGCGCGCCGCCGGCGCGGTCCACAGTACAGGCGGCACGTTTGCCGAAGGACGCGCGATTGAAATTGAGGCGGTAGCGCTGATTACAAAATGAAACAACCGGCACGGAGCCGGTTGCTGATTGACGAATTGACAGGTTTGATAATTTAACGGAGTGAGGGCTGGAGCGGTCAAGCGGCTTTGGCGACTTTACCGGCTTTGATGCAGGTCGTGCAGACTTTCATCCGGCGCGCGCCACCCTGGGGCGACTTTACGCGAATCGACTGTAGATTTGGATTGAAACGACGTGGCGTGCGATTGTTCGCGTGCGAGACATTGTTGCCGAATTGAGGGCCCTTGCCGCAGACTTCACAACGTTTGGCCATATAGTTTTTGCTACCTCCTAATAGAAAACCAAGGTTTATAGCAAAGCGGATTTCTGGGTCGTCAAGCCGCGCCACGGAACGTGAGTTTTTACGCATAAAGTGTGAGTTGAAGGAGTACAGTCTAAAGTGGGCAAAATCGGAAAACTTGTTGCTGTGAGTTATTTGGCGTTGTCGGGTCTCCTCCTGAGCTGGATGCGCCTCCGGCGGGTCTGAGTCGAAGGACAATACGATGGCGGCCACGGTCAACGGTCGTAACATCATGCTTCAGGAGATTGAGCGTAGCCTCAACCAGCAGACGGGCGGCAAACCCGAGCAATTGATCCAACTCCAATTGGCCCAGGCGCGGCTTCAGATGCTTGATGAGCCTCATCCAGCGGGAAGTGCTGTTTCAGCGCGCCGAACGAGAGAAGGTCCTGCCGACCGAAGCGCAGATCGACGGTGTTATCGCCACCCAAAAACAACAGAGCGGCATGACGTCGGAGGACTTCGAAAAGAGTTTGCAGGCGCAGAATCTCAGCATGGAGACGCTTGCGCGAAGAAGCGCGCAAGGATCTGGCGATCAGTGCACTTCAGGACAAGTACGCCGGCAAAATCAACATCAACGATCGCGAAGTAGAAGATTTCTACAACGCGAATCGCCAACAGTTCGTAAACGCGCGCGGCGTGGCGCTCGCGATGATCGTGGTTGACCCTGCGGATAATGCTGCGCAGGGAGTAAGAGACGACGCAAAGAATGAACGGAAGCGAAATTGAAGATCGACAACATCTATCAGCAACTGCAGGGCAAAGCCGATTTCGCTACCGTCGCTCGCGCGAAGAGTGAGGATCCGAACAGTGTTCGTGCCGGCGGCGACATCGGGTTCGCCACCGAAGAGGATCTCAGGAGCAACAACTTTCCACCGGAACTTGATCTCGAGCTTCTTTGGCTCGATGCAGGTCGGCGACTACACGCAGCCGACTCGCTTCCCGGGTGGCAAGTGGTACATTTTCAAACTCGCTGAGAAGACGGTTTGCAGACAGAGAATCTGACGTTGGACAGTCCGGGTGTGCGACAACAGATCACGCAGGGCCTGACCAATCAACGTAAAACGATTCTCAATGCGGCGTTGTTGGAAACGGCGATGAACGAAGCTAAGGTCGTCAACAATCTCGCTGCCAACATGTTGAATAATCCGAGTAATCTGGGTTTGCGTCCTGCGGGTTCAAACTCGTCACAACCGGCAGCAAGTCCCGCGGCCAGTATGGCTGCCAGCCCGGCTCAGCAATCTACTTCGACTCCGCCTGCGACCAGCAGTTCACCGGTAACAGTGAGACCAGCCGCATCGCCGGCTGCGACAAAGTAGTTCGTAATTATTCGTTACCCTTCGTGTCTCCGTTTCCTCTAAGCGGAGACACAAACTACCTCCATGTTGTTCCGTCTTTCAGAAGTTCATAAGTCGTATGGGACGCAGGACGTGTTGCGCGGCGCGTCGTTGCAGGTTAATCCCGGTGAACACGTGGGACTCGTCGGGCGAAACGGCGCCGGCAAGAGCTACGATCTTCCGTCTTGTCAGAGGTGAAGAAACGGCTGATCGAGGTGAGGTGGTCCGTGCGCGCGGCGTGAAGCTGGGCCTGTTGGACCAGCACGTTCATTTCAAGCCTGGATCGACGGTGCACGAGTCTGCGTTGGCGGCTTTTGGCCGTCTGCAACAGATCGAACACGAGATGCACGAGCTCGAGCATCGCATGGCCGAAGCCGGCGATGATCTGGAAAAAATTCTCGAGCGCTACAGCGATCTCCAACAGGAATTTGAACACGAAGGTGGATTCGAATATGCCGCGCGCGCCGAGTCGATCCTCCAGGGACTCGGTTTCGAGCGCGAGATGTGGTCGTTCGAGACTGAGAAGCTCTCAGGTGGACAACAGAACCGTCTCGGTCTTGCTTGTTTACTGCTCGCGGCGCCCGACGTTCTGCTGCTCGACGAGCCGACGAACCATCTTGATGTAAACGCAGTCGAGTGGCTCGAAGAGTTTCTCCGCGATTACGAATCAGCTTTTGTAATCATCAGCCACGATCGTTATTTTCTCGATCGTTGCTGCCGCCGGATCATCGAGCTCGAAAACGGCCGCGCGGCAAACTACACCGGCAACTATTCCGATTACCTCGTCGAGCGTGAAGAGCGTCGCGAAGCGCAGCAGCGTGCCTACGACAACCAGCAACAGTTGATCGCGAAGACCGAAGAGTTCATTCGTCGAAACATCGCAGGCCAGAAAACGAAGCAGGCGAAGTCGCGTCGCAAGATGCTGGAGAAACTGGAGCGCCTCGACGCGGTGCGGCGGGATCAGGCGTCAGGCGATTTTCGTCTCCAGGCAATCGAGCGGACGGGAAATCATGTGCTGACGGTGACGGAACTCGCGGTCGGTTATCCGGAAAAGATACTGGCGCAGAAGAATTTCGTTCATTCTGCGGCGCGGCGAGTGTTTGGGCATCATTGGTCCAAACGGTTCGGGTAAGACGACGTTTCTGAAAGACGATACTCAAGAAGATCGACGCATTGGCCGGCGAGGTTCGTTGGGGGACCGAAAGTCCAGATCGGCTATTACGCTCAGCAGCTCGACGATCTCGACGATCGCAACGAGATCATCATGGAGTTGCGCCGCGTTGCGCCTTCAACTGCGACTGCGGGCGAGCTGCGTTCGTTTCTGGCGAAGTTTCTGTTTACCGGCGACGATGTTTACAAACACGTGAGGGATCTTTCCGGCGGCGAGAAGGGAAGACTGGCGCTGGCGAAGTTGATCTACTCCCGCGTGAACGTGCTGGTGCTCGACGAGCCGACGAACCATCTCGACATTCCGTCGCGCGAAGCGCTTGAAGAAGCGTTGTCGGCTTACGAAGGAACGATCGTTACGATCAGTCACGATCGTTATTTTCTCGATCGTGTCGCGACGCAGATTCTGGCGTTGGATGGTGTCGGAGGCGCCGAGCATTACGACGGCGATTACACTGAGTATCACGATTGGAAGCTTGGGATCCGTGACTCGGCTGCTCCGCTGGTTGCCGAACCTGACAACCTTGTAACGGTTGCTGCCCCAGCTGCTCCCATCGTCGAACCTCCGGTTATCAAAGCTCCGCCTCAACCGAAAAAGCCAGGCGTCAAAGTAGTTAAGAAGAAGAAACCTGATACGCGAACGCCGGAACAGATCGAAAACGAAATCGCGGAGGCGGAGTCGCGTCTCAACGAGATCTCGCAGCAGATGGGTACCCCGGAAGTTGCACGCGACGCTGACAGACTAATCGCGCTGAACGACGAGTATCAACAGACCGAAGGGTTACTGAAAAGTCTCTACGACGAGTGGGATCGCGTCAGTCAGGAGCCCGCGCGATCGGTTTAGCCACAAAAAGGCACAAAAGGCACAAAACAGTCTTCATCAAACTCTTTGAATTCCCTTTTGTGCCTTTTGTGCCTTTTTGTGGCTAAATGGACACCAACGGCAGTGCCCGATAACGCTTTCCAGTCAACCTCGCTAACGCATTCACGACTGCCGGAGAGATCACGGGGACCGGTGGTTCGCCGCAACCAGTCGGAGCTTCACCGCTCGGCACGACGTGAACGTCCACCGCCATCGGCGCGTCGATGATGTACGGCGGCACAAAACCGTCGAAGTTCCTTTGCTCCACTACGTCCACCCTTCAAAGTGATCGCGCCTTTCGCCATCAACTGCGACAGGCCAAATCGCCACCCCGGCTTGAAACTGGCTCTCTACGTCAACGGGTTAACCGCAAAACCGCAATCGACTGCGAGCGTCGCGCGATGAATTCGCGGACGCTTATTCTCGATGGAAACGTCTACTGCACAAGCGACACCCGTCCCAAACGATTCATGACACGAGATGCCAAGCGCGTGTCCTTCGCGGTAAGCGATTGCGCCAGCGGAGCAGTCGCCGTCTCCAGCAGCGCGAGTGGTCCGCAGTAGCTTCTTCGCTTCCGGCTTGAGCAGCTTGCGTCGATAAGCGATCGGATCCATCTTGCGCTCGCAGTGCGAGCTCGTCGATCAGCGTCTCCATCACAAACGCCGTGTGCGTGTGGCCCGACCGAGCGCCACCAGAGCACCGGTACGTTCACTTTCGGATGATGAACGGACACGTGGAGATTCGCGAATGTTGTAGTGCGTGTCGGCGACGCCTTCAGTCATGGTCTCGTCCACGCCGTTTTTCACCACAAACGCTGCGAACGGTGTGTCGGCGGTGATCGACTGCCCAACGATCACATGCCGCCACGCGGCGGGAAATCCATCTGGCCCAACGCCTACTTCTACGCGATGGAAATGCATCGGTCGATAGTAGCCACCCTGAACGTCGTCTTCGCGCGTCCAGACAAGTTTTACTGGCGTTCCGCGCAGACGTTTCGCGATTGTTGCTGCTTCACGCTGCACGTGAGAATCAGTAACGGCGCGCCGGCCAAAACCTCCGCCGGCCATCTCCGTGTGAAACGTGACCTGCTCGGGTTTTAGTCCCAATACCTCGGCGACGGCCATCTGATCGACAGTCTGAAACTGAGAGCCGGCCCATACTTCGGCGCGATCGCCGTCGAAACGGATCGTGGTGTTGAGTGGCTCCATCGGAGCGTGAGCGAGAAAAGGAAACTCATACTCTGCGACGATGCGGTTCCCGGCAACAACCTGGTCCATCGCCTTTAGATCGCCATTAACGGCAACGGTGCCGGGCGTAACGCTGAGCTGTTTGTATCTGGTCCATAACTCGGTGCTGTCGGGCGCCTCGACGCCAGTCATATCCCATTCAATTTTCAAACGATCTCTCGCCTGTTTGGCAGGCCAGAACTTGTCGGCGACGATAGCAACGCCGCTGCCTTTAACGAGCTGAATCTCAAAAACATCCCGAACACCTTCGATGCTTCGCGCTTCATTGTCGACGATCCTCTTAACGCGTGCGCCAAAGACCGGTGGATGCGCAATCACCGCGACTTTCATTCCTGGCAGGTCAAGGTCTAAACCAAACTTCAATGTGCCGTCACACTTCGCACGGCTGTCGAGTCGCTTCACTTTCTTGCCGACGAGCCGCATCTCCGATGAGTTCTTCAAGCGAACGGTTGCCGGTACTGGTTTGCGTGCTGCGTCGGCAGCGAGTTCGGCATATGTGGCTGAACGGCCACCTGGGCCATGGACCACGCTTGCTTCGGTCCGACACTGATCAGCAGTCGTGTTCCAGCGGTCTGCCGCGGCGGCGATTAGCATTGCGCGCGTCTTCGCGCCAACTTCCCGGTACTGCTGAAAAGAATGCGCAATCGAACCTGATCCGCCGACCATCTGAATTCCAAACATCGGATCCTTATAGACGTCGGCTGCGGGCGCGAGATCCCCGATGACGTTTTTCCAGTCGGCGTCCATCTCGTCGGCGAGCAACATCGGTAGGGCGGTCTGCACTCCCTGACCAAACTCGAGGCGGTTCACCTGAATCACGATCTTGCCGTCGGGCCTTATATTCACGAATGCATCTGGCGGATAGACCTTCGGTGGCTGCTGCTGAGCGCCGCCTTCCTGCGCACCCGCGAAGCGGGGATCGAAGTACAGCGAAACAAGCAAGCCACTGGCTGCCGCGAAAGAGACGCGCAGAAAGCCACGTCGATTTAACTCATGAGACTTAATTGCAATCGACATTTACGCGCCTCCTTTCCTGAGTTCCGCCGCGGCATTCTTGATTGCTTCGCGAATACGCGGGTAGGTGGCACAACGGCAAACGTTTCCGCCCATCGACTCGTCGATGTTTTTGTCCGTGGGTTGTTTCGTGTGTTTGAGTAGCGCAACCGCGGCCATGATCTGTCCGCTCTGGCAGTAGCCACATTGGACCACGTCAGTTTCGACCCACGAATCCTGGACGGCGCGGCCGACTGAGTCCTGGCCTATGCCCTCGATTGTTACGATTGGACGATCGCCGATATGTGAGATCGGAACGATGCACGAACGTGTCGCGATCCCGCCGACGTGGACGGTGCAGGCGCCGCATGCGCTGATGCCGCAGCCAAACTTTGTTCCGGTCATTTTCATGTCTTCGCGCAGCACCCAGAGAAGTGGTGTTGACGGATCGACATTTACTTCCTTTAGTTGTCCATTAACGTTTAATTTAAAAGCAGCCATCGTATTTGCCCCCTCCTATCTTCCCGCCGGACAAGGTGTGCCCGCTTCGACCCAACGACGCGTCACCGCGACGAATTGTTCGTGCGTCATTGGCGGCAGCGTGCGCATTGTGCCGTCTGGTCTGCGACCGGGGTTCCACGCCCACTTCACAAGCGCTTCTTCTTCGTGATGTTTCAGCAAGCCTGGTCCATCGAGATTGTGATTTCGCGAACGATCGGTGATCTGGCGACAAACGGCCGCGCTCGAAAGCGGACGATCGTTTGTATCCTGCCAACGCATCTCGAGCGGCGCGAGGTGCCAGTTGTGACCGCCGGGAACGCCGGTGCTGTCGGCATTCGTTTCCTGATGACAGCTGGCGCAGTTCAGACCAGGCACGCCTTTGCCTTCGGGTCCGCCGCGCACGACATTCGCGACGTGACGGTGCCGATCGTCGCCTTGTTGTGGATAATCGGTGGCAGTGTGACAGTTGATGCAGCGCGGTGAAATCAACACTGTGTAGACCTGGTCCCACGCTGCGAGTCCCTGAGCCGTAGTGGTGTTGCGATCGACGACCCTGGCGTGAACGAAAGCGCCGGCCGCTATCGCAACAGCAACAACTGCGGAGACCACGAGACGTACACGAATCGCGGGCATAAGCATTCCTCCTTGAAGAATGTTTGGGGGTTTGTCGGAGTATCCGTCACGGACGTGGCAGTGTCAATTAGTGTTTTTGCGATGCGTTATAATGCGCGAACTTATGACACGAATTTCACTCTTCTCCGGTTCTAAACCTGTTATCGGCGTGATCCATGTTGGAGCGCTGCCGGGAACGCCGCGCAGTTCGCAAACGGTTCCCGAATTGGTGGGTACCGCTAAAAACGAAGCGAGACTCTATCGCGAATCGGGCGTCGATGGCGTGATCATTGAGAACATGCATGACGTTCCGTACTTGCGTGGTGAAGTTGGACCAGAGATCGTCGCGGCGATGACGGCGATTGCAGGTGAAGTGAAGCATGAGTGTGGTTTGCCTGTAGGCGTGCAGCTTCTCGCCGGCGCGAACATTGAAGCGATGGCGGTGGCCCATGCGGCCGGGTTGGATTTCATTCGCGCAGAAGGTTATGCCTATGCGCACGTCGCGGATGAAGGGTTGATCCAGGCGTCGGCTGCGAAGTTACTTCGGTTCCGCAAAATGATTGGCGCCGAGCGGGTGCAGGTTTGGACTGATGTGAAGAAGAAACATGCGGCCCACGCGATCACGGCTGACGTGAGTTTGGGCGAGACGGCCGAAACAGTGGAGTTTATGGGCGCTGATTGTGTGATCGTAACTGGCAGCGCGACGGGCAAGCCACCTTCCGTGTCGGATGTCGAAGAGGCGAAGAGCCATTGTGGGTTGCCGGTGTTTCTCGGTTCCGGGATCACTGAGACAAACATCGCCGAGTTTTACGATCGGGCGGACGGATTCATCATCGGTTCGTCACTTAAAATCGATGGTCTCTGGTCCAACACGATCGATCCCGCGCGAGTGAGTAGAGTAATGAATGTCTTGAACACGTGTCGCCGCTGAAATCAACGGAAGTCTTTGATCAGTACGATGTCAAGATTTGAGAAACCTCGTGACAGCGCGAGTCGTTTGCCGTCGCGTGAGATTGCAAAGTTGGATATTTGGTTTGAAGTAAAGTTGGTGCGGAATCCCGCTGCCACCGGCTTATAGTCTGCTTTGTAAATGTGAAAAGTGTCGACTCCGAATCCGTCGCTAGTGGTACTAACATTAGGTTCTTGCCAATTACGCTCATCGGCGTATCATCAACGCGTGTTTGAATATCAAGGATCCGTTTCTTGAACGCTAAACGAATCCAGATTGTTGGCGCTTTATTCCTTACCGTTCTCAGTGTGCCGTCGCTCTGCGGCCAGTCGTCCAGGTCTGATCCCTGGCTCGACTTTCCCTCATACGACCAAACGCTTGTGTGGTACCTGCGCCGAGGCGCAGATGTCAAAGAGGGCAAGCGACTCCTTGCGCAGGATTCCGCGTCTGTTGACACTTTCAGGCGGCTCGTCGCCGCTGAACGGCGCGACGATGCGTTGGTCGAATTGAAACGAATACTCAAAGCACCCAATGGCGCGCAGACGATCGCCGCGCTTCATGCCCTTAGCGAGACGATTTTTACGTTTCAGCATGATCAAACGCGCTCGTACACCGAGACGATTCGCCAAACGATCGCATCCGCGCGCGCTCGCACCGCACAGCTACCACGTGAAGATGCTGCGCGGCTTGCGCGTGAGATCCTGTTCTTCGATCAGTGGTTGGAGGGGCCGCAAGCCAGCCAGAAATGGCCCGAGCGGCTGACGCAGTTCGTCCGAGATTACGACGGCACCGAGGCGGCACTACTCACGCAGGTTGACCTGCTCATGTCGGATCCCCGGCAGATACTGAAACAGATCGGCGATCTGGATCAATTCGCCAAGGACCATCCCCGTACTAACGCAGCAGCGAAGGCACTCTTCCAGGAAGGCTTCCAACTCCACGTCAATGTCCCGGTCACCGGCCTCGAGCCACGCGGCTCGGATCCGACCGAGCGCCTCTTGCGCGTAGCGGCCATCGTTAAGGAATTGGAGAGCGGCAAGTTCCCGCGGAGCGAATGGGTGGAAAAGGCGCCTGAGTTATTAATCGGCTTCTTCGTGTCAGATACACCTCCACCGCGGTATTCACCTGCGAACGTTGATAGGGCCATCGAGACATACGCTGACTTCGTACGAACGCATCTGCAAATGCCGAACGCATTGCTATCGCTTGATAACAGTCTCGGCTACGTTATCGCTAGCAAGATGGGCAATTTGTATGAATTGAAGGGCGACCGGGTCGGAGGCATCGAACGATTCCTCGACGATCTTGAAAAGACCGCGTCAGATCCGGCTTGGGTGCAACTGTTCCGCGCGCAGTACTACGCGCGCCAGTCGTCTGCCGGCCCTGAGGCGGATCGAGCATCGATGGCGGCCAAAGCACGGGCGGCACTGACGACGTTGGTGTCGGCGAATCGCGGCGATGCATCTCGGCACGCGCTCGCGTTCGCGGCTGCGTTTGATTACTACCAACGTGATTACGCGCGTGCACTGCCGGAGTATCAGAAATTTGTCTTGCGGTATCCGTCGAGTTTATGGGCGCCGATCGCTGCACTTCGCATCGGCGAGTGCTACGAACAGATGAAAGATTGGCCGAAAGCTTCTGCTGCTTACGAGCGCGCCGCCACCTCCTTCGCTAATGACGCCTACGCCCGCGTGCTCGGCAGAGCATTTGCCTCGCGCACGCTCGATGCGCAAGGCAGATTCCACGATTCCCTGTTTGCCGCCAAAACTGCACTTAATAGTTGGGACGCAGACTATGGATTCGAGTATTCGATTCGTTCGTCTCAGGCGCCGCTGTCGGGCGTGATCACCGGACCGGTTGTTGACACGCTACGCGTCACTCGCGACGATCTGGCGGCGCGGGTAGCTACTGTCGATCATGATCTCCGTCAATCCGGCGGCCGACTGCTGGCGCGCGCCCGCTGGCAGCTCGATCAAAACCAATTCACTGAAGCGATTAAGACGCTGACAACGTTTCTCCAGCAGGAACCCGGATCGCCAGCGCTGACTGAGGCGCGGTCACTACTCCATCGCGCGCAACTCGAGTTAGCCCTCGATCTGGCTGCCGTGGAAGGCGCGCATTATGACCCGGCGAAAGCTTTAGCTGCTTTGAACGCAATCACTAAGGAGCCGTTTGATTCCTTCGTCGCAATTGCTGCGGTGGCAGAGGCCGCGCTGAAGCTGACACAAGGACAATCAAGCGAAGCCGAAGCACTAATGGGGAAGACACTGGACTCGTGGGTAACAACTCAGCGCGATCTCAACCGGCAACCGCCCATATCGAGTATCGACGCTGACGTCGCGGAGATCCGGCAAGTAGTGTTTCGGCCGCTCGGCGATTTGCCGATCTACGGCGGCAGGGGTTGGAATGCCTTCAACTTTCCGGCGGCGCTGCCTCGCTACATCGTGGTGCGCGCCGACGTCCAAGTGAAGACTTCGGATGGCCAAGTTGGTCGGCACACCGTGTATCAGCGCTTCCCGGATCTCGATCACGTGCTGTTACTCAAGTCCAATGAGTTATCGCTCCTGGCGCGGCTGTTGCCAACGATTGGCGGGACGAAGCGCCGCGCGCCGACCCAAATCATGGAAACGCCGAATCAGCCGGTCGGCGATTCAATGCAAATCCTTTCGCTATTCGGGCGGTTCTTCGAGGCGAGGCCCGGCCACTGGGGCGGCTGGGAACTCGAGACATATCCGCAGGTCACCCAAATCGAATTCGTCAATGCAGAGCGGACCAAAGCGAATGCCAACGTCACGATCGGTTATTCAGGCGCCACGGTCGTGCTTGAGAAGGTAGACGGTAAATGGCGTGCGGTTCGGCTAACGAACCAGTGGATCACGTAAGCACGCGCGTCGGCGCCTGCTAACTCCGCGACTTCACCGAAACTCCCGACAAAACGTCCTTAACGGTCCAGTCATAGTCGCCGGAAACCTCTAGTTTTCAATGGCCGCGTTTTAAGGGACGCTTACATTCCGCCCCTTCGAATGTGCGTTCGGGCACCCATTCGTGGCCCAATCTCTCTACAGGAGAAACACGTTTCAAAAACTCAAGTCTTACATTGAAGGACTACTACGGTGTTAATGCGTCACAGGAAAACGGAATGGAATGGTGCAATGTTTACAACCCAGATTCGTAGGAGGAATGTGACGACGAGAGTTTTGTTAACGTTCAGTAGTGTTGCGCTTGGTCCAGTTTATCCCGCAGTTGTCCCGCAGTTCTTTACAAGCTGAGCACTTCAAGCACAATATGCAACGCATGCACACGCGTTTTTCATGCTTTTTCGTACCTGTTGAAAACAAAAGGTTCGTGAAACCGACTCCTAAAGCGGAAGGTCGCGCCTTGGAATCGCGTCATGGAACGGAGTTATGAAATGAAAAACTTTACAACCGCCGCAAAGGCTTTTTTCATATTGCTAAGTTTGCTTACGTCAATTGTTTTCACTACCGGCAAGGAGCAAACACCGCAGGTGGAACCGGCGGGAGATTGGAAAGGCACAATTGATGCCGGTGGGGCAAAGCTGGATCTGATACTGCACGTCACTAAAAAGGATGGCGCGTTGAGTGCAACTCTCGATAGCCCGGATCAGGGTGCAACTGGACTGGCGATTGACTCAATCGTTGTCACCGGCAAGACGCTTACGATTTGAAATGAAATCGTTAGGTGCGACTTACGAGGGTGTGTTTAGTGCAGATGGCTCACAAATCGAAGGTGAATTTTCACAGCAGGGACAAAAGTTTCCTCTTGCGTTTAGGCGGATTGCGAAGAGTCAGTCATCTGATAGTGTTTTGAAACTGCACAAGGTCGATGTCGGCGGTCATGGTCTGCACCTTCTAATCGGAGGACAAGGATCTCCTGCAGTAATATTCGAAGGTGGATTTGGAACTGGTATCGCGTCCTGGTCTAGCGTGCAAAGGGATGTTGCTGCCTTTGCTCAAACACTCTCATACGATCGTGCTGGTATTGGCCAGTCTGATCTTGGACCAAAGCCTCGTTCCGCAAAACAGGTAGCGGCTGAGTTGCACATGGCGCTCGAGAAGTCAGGAATCAAACCGCCTTATGTTATGGTCGGCCACTCTTTTGGCGGTATCTACGTTCGCGTGTTCGCAGACATGTATCCCAAGGAAGTAGTAGGCATGGTGCTGATCGATCCTTCTCAGGAGAGTTTTAATGATTGGCTTAAGAAGAACGAGCCCGATCGCCTTAAAGCCTCACAAAGTAACATTGCAAAAGCGGCGGAAGGCGTTCAGGCCGAGTTTGCGGCTCTCGACACATCCTACGCGCAGGCAAGTGTGGCAAAGGTGCCTGAAGGAATTCCGGTAACAATTCTAAGTGCAACTGAAGATGACAGTATCCCTGCTGAGGCGCGAAAAGTCTGGGTCGAAAAACACAAGGAATGGGCGGCAACTGTTCCTGCCAGTAAACATATCGTTGTCGAAAAGGCCGCTCACTTCATTCAAGCGCAGCACCCGGCGCTCGTGTTAGATGCAATCAAACAGATCTTGAAGCCAGCGCAATAGATCGGCATGGAGATACCGCCGCGAGGGAAACCAAAGTTGTCAGCGCACAGTGAACAATGACGGCGGCAGCACCACGACTGAATCGGGGTTGTAGTAATCGTAGAGAATCGACGCCGCGCTCTTCGCTCTTAATCCAAATCGCGGGCGAAACTTGAAGTTAAATGAGACACCGTTCGCTCTCGGCCAAAGATAAACAAGGACGCGATCGGGAAGCACGTCGTATTGACTGATGGCCCAATCTTCCTTTGCGGTTTGAAGCGTACTTCGATCAACCTCCGCGCCAGGGGGAATTCCAATCTCTGCGAGCATCATTCCGTCCCCGTGGGTATTAACCCGTTCGACCTTAACGCTACACGTGATTTCGTCATTGATCTTCGCTTCAGTCTTGTCGTACTTGACGTGTAATCGCAGATCGGATTTTGAACTCGTCTTCGCCTCGCTCCACGGAACGTAATAACTCGCCACCGTCTGAACAGACGCCACCGGTAACCCCTGGGGACGCTTGATTTGAATACGGTTCTTTCCGGCATTGAGAAATCGCGAAATGTCGACTGCAACAGGATTGTTGAAACGATCGGTGATTTGTGGAGCTTGCACCGGGTTACCGTTGACGACGATATCCACTGATTGTTGAGCTACATTATTCAGACTGCTATTCGAAAACAGCAACAACATCGCGTCGAGCACATTTATCGTCGTTTGCGTTGAGTACCACACGCCGTAACGATCTTTCTCTTTCAGCAGAAACAACAGACCGCGATTAATCAGCCTCCTGTCAGCGTCGCACCCGGCGGTTTGTGAATTGCACTGAGTGGCGAGTGCCTGAACTACGAGTGACGTTGTTTCAACGACGCCTGCGCGTCCCAAACCGTAGAAAGGCGTATAGGTCTTGAGTGACCAGTAGCTTGTGTTTCCTTCTTCATGCGCGAGCGTGCGAAGTTTCTCGATAGCGGGCTTTGCGCGCGCGGCGTCTTTTGCCTCCGTAGCAGCTAACGCATACAAGGCGAGGAAGTAAGGCTCGTCGATTTGCTGCGACGCGCGTCTGAGAAAATCCAACGCGCGTTTCAACGGCTCGGATGCTTCCGCGTCTGTTCGTGAGAGAACACGCGCAACGTACGCAGTCAGGATAAGAGCACGACCGTTGTCTTCCTTATCCGTCGAGCCCTGCGCACCCCAACTCCCATCTTCTTGCTGTTGTTTCACCAGCCATTCGCGGGCGTTCCGAACAACGTTCTGGTCCACCGACGTCAGTTTGCTTGCATCTACTAAGAACTGCAACGCATAAGCAGTCAGCGTCAGATCCGCGTCCCCACTTCCCCAGTAAGTGAAACCACCACTCTCTACACGATAATTGAGCAACCTGCTGTAGCCGTCATTTAAATAACGTTGCGCTTTCGTGCGCAGCGGAAAACCTTCACCCGTATTCTTGTAATGGCGCAACAGCAACAGACTGGGATATGTCGAAGAGATGGTTTGTTCTCCACAGCCATATGGCCGCTCCATGATCGCCTCGACTCCTTCGGCCACGTGCGTCAAAAGGTTTGGATAGATCTTCAACTCGCCGCGGTTGCTGTTAGAAATCATGGTTGACGCAATCTCGAACTCGAGCGAAGTTTCGTCATCGAGAACATCGCCGGACGTGACTGACAACTCTGCGCCATCAGGATGAACGCTGACAGGCTTTTCAATTGCGTCGTTCTCGTCACTACCGCGTGCAGTGATCCGTTGTTTACCGTCCTTAACCGGCGCTACCACACGGAAGTCGAACGTCTCGCGCATCGCATCACCTGCGAGCACGCTCGTCTGCTTCTGTGCTGGTCCAAGCAGCGAAAACCAACTTTCCGGCTTAATTTCGAGATCAACCTTTTGCGGTCGTGACAAGTAGTTGCGGACAACGACGGGCAAGGAGATTTCGTCGCCTTCGGTGAGCACACGTGGGGGTTCGTGTTCGACAAAGAAGGGCTGAAAAGCTTTTATCTCTTTTTCAGCTGTGCCGATTCGACCGTCTTCGGTGGAACCGACGACCAACATCTTCCACGTCGTGATGTTGTCAGCGAGTTTGAGGTTGATTTCCGCTCGTCCGTCTTTGCCGGTTTCGATCGACGGTTGCCAGAGCAGTGTTTCGGGAAAGTATTCTCGCAAACGTGGTGTCGACAGCTCTTGCGAGCCGGACCTGGTAACGATCTTCCGAAGGTCTATCAAAGCCTTTTTACTGGAGGTGATCGACACCGAAGACTCAACCGTTTGAAGCGGCGAAGATTCCGCTGTGATTTGCACTGTTTGAGCTATGTGGCCGACTTCCATGCGCGTGTTCACTTCTACGATGTTATGCGCACGAACAAGAACCGAACTCATCACACTTCGCGAAAAGCCGGTTGCATCAAAAGTGAACTCGTATAACCCGGGTGGCAAATTGGCGAAGCTATACCTTCCGTTCTCATTGGTAGTCGTTTCATAGGTGTGGTTTCCCGGGGAGCGTGTTGCTTTAACTGTGACTCCTGAAATAACAGCACCGATAGGATCGGTCACGATACCAACGACGGCGCCGTTACTTGTCGTAAGTACGACTCCTGAAGTGAATACGAAAGGCGCAGAGGCATCGCGCGGCTGTTCTGAAATGACACCTTTAAAAGTGGCGACGGAAAAATCGTCGCTGGTTCCGGCCTTCGCATCTGGTCCCATACTGCGCAGGCCGACGAACGCCACGGTTTGGTTGACCGGCGTGACGACCATCCTGGACGTCCCTTCGCCAAGAGTTGATCGATTCGCGACGTTCACACGGCCGGTGTAAATGGATTCAGTTCTGAAGGTGGCGTAGTAAGAATGGTCCCATGGATCTCGCAAGCTATTGAAACCGTCACTCAAACCTCGTAGCGACTGGTCCAACTGCTGATCGGTTAGTGGAAACGTCTTTGTTCGGTCGAGGTTCTCAGTGAGAGCGGCGCTTATTTGCGCGCGCGGCCCGGCGAAGTAGTCGATCTTAGACTGCCATACCATGAAATCGTCCCAGGGATACAGCTCGTTCTTCGAGAATCGTTTGTCAGGCCCACCGCTACGGATCTTCAGTACGAAGTCACTCTCTTTGATCTCGAAGTCCAGCCGGTATGGTTCACCCCAGCGGTCGCGAAGCTGATCGAGTTTGACCCCATGAGTTGCAATCTCGTCACGCAGTGTTGCTGCATCGCGAATGAATTTGCCGGTGCGTTGGTGATAACGCATGATGGCCTGGTCGATTGTTTCCCCCCTCGAACGAAAATATGGCCAGCTCATCTGCTCAACCACAAAATCATCCTCGGTGCCGGACTGTTTGTCGGCGCCGTTGCTCATCAGAATTAACGCATCGCTTTCCTTATTCACGCTGAATGAGGCGCGGTAAGGCATGCCCCACGGATCGCGAACATTGTTGAAATCGATCTTCGACCGCGACAGGGAATTGCGCAGCTCCTCACCGTTCGATGGATATTCCATCGTGTTCTCGTAAGTATCGGAAAGAGCTTTTTTCAGTGGGTTGAGTTGTTCTTTGATCGACTTTCCGAAGAGCTCCGCAGCGTCCGCTTCGTCGAAATCATCACTGGAATAAAATGACGGATAGTGATTGGTAGTATTTTTCAGCAGCATTGCTGCCAACAGATCCATATCCGGAGAAATCGGTTTTGAAGTGTCGATACGTTGAATGTCTCTCAGGCTGACGCCCGCCACTCGATCTTCGAACCCGAGGAAGCGCTGGACGTTGTCGAAACCGTAAGCGCTACCACCGAATTCCTGATCGGTGCGAAACCGCTCAATCACTGCCTGGTCCAACACGACTACGCCCAACGCACTCTCTTTGGAGCGACCTTCGGGCGAACGCACGCTGAGGTTGAGTTTCGCCTCTTCACCAGGACGAAATGTGTCACGTGATGATCGCACGTCGACATTCAGCTCGGCATTATGTGGATATAGAACTGAGCGAATTGCGACCGTTTTAGCCGACTCTCCAGAGTCAGAATAAGCAACGATACTTAGACGACCTTTAAACTCGGGCCGGAAAGGAAATACCACCCAGGCACGTCCGTCGCGCAGTCGCACGCGTTCGGAACGAATGACACTTGCTTCTGCCGCAAGATCGACAATCACGGTTTCGTCGAGACCGCTCGAAGTAATGACTGCAGTGACCGACTCGCCCGGCGCATAGATCGCCTTGGCGGTCTCAACATGCAGGCTTGGTTCGTCACTAACGCGAAACTCTTCCGTGTTAGAACCCTTTTGACCACGGGAGTCGGATGCAGAGACCACGACGTCCAACGTAGTTATTTCTTCGAGATCTTTTGGCAGCCGCGCGCTGACTCTTGCCAGGCCATAACGACTGGTCGTGACTGTTGCCACTCGTTTTGTCGAGTCAGAGTCTTCAACATCATCAGTAAACTTGACTTCTACTTTGCATCGCGCCGGTGATCCATCGGCATAGAAGGTTGACACGTAGAAATTCAGTGGCAGGTCGCGGTTGTATCTCGAATCGAAGTCTTCCAGGACGTAAACATGGATCGGATCCATAGTTACACGCACGTCAAAGCGGCGTTGTTCAGTCCTGTTGGTTGTCGGATCGGTGAAGTAGGCAGCAAACGTGATGTCCTCGAAGCGGCGGTAGTCAGAGTCTTTCAGATCTTTATGAAGTGAACTTAGGTCAAGGTTGGCAACGAACGATCCATCTGCGTTCGTTTCACCTTTTTGCCCCGGCTCTTCGTCGAGTTTCCATTTCTGTTCGCGATAATCCCAGTAGCGATTCGATTCGCGCACGACGCGCACGTTCCCACGCAATATTGGCTGTCCAAACAAGTATTCCGCCCTTACGGTCACGGTCGCGTTCTGACCGGGCAGATAGAACTTGCGATCCTGTTCGACGTTCACTCTGAAATTGGGTAATTCGTAACGGCTGATGCGAACGTCGTGTCCTTCCTGGTCGTCGCCTCCATCAATGCCGACCCAGATCCGGTAATCTCCCAGTTTCGTGTTTTCCGGGATGGTCCAATCAGCGCTGGCGACTCCAAAGCGCGAGGAAGTTGCGACAGCGCGATACAGCGTTGCGCGTTCTGGATCGGAGATCTTGAAGTAGACCTCGTGATTTGGTAGCGCTGTCATTGAAGGGGTGAAGAGGAGAGCGCGCATATGCATGACCTGGCCCGGTTGATACAGCGGCTTGTCGGTGGTGATGAGAACGCGCGCGAACTGACTGACGAGAAAGTCGCCTTTCGTTTGAACAACCATACCGCCTTTAACACCGCTCACTTGAAGCTCACCGCCGTTATGTCGACTGCGATGCGGAAATTTTGGAAAGCGACGCGGCAACTCAAAATCGAGAAAGGCCTGCCCTTTGTCGTCAGTTAACTTTGAACCGCTGAGCTTCATCATGTTGTCGTCATCTGCATCTAGCGTTACCTGAGCGTTGATGCGAACGTTTTCAGCGGGCCGGTGTGTTGCGGGGTGAGCGGCCTCAACCCGGACACGATATCGACTTCCTTCTTTCACTAACTGAGGGGCCGAGACTTTGAGCTCGAAGAGATCTGACGCCATCTCTGATAGAGAGACGATTCCATCGGCGAGTGTTTCAGCGGGTGATTCTTGCAGGGTAAGCCGATAATGCAGTCGATACCAAAGGATTTCGTTGCGTTCTTTCTCGTTGGACGTTGAGAAGGCAAGTGGCAGAGGCAGTCTGAGCTTTTGGCTGCCACGGGCTATTGGTTGGAGCTGATTTGTCTTGACGATTGTGTTGTTCTGCGGGTCAAGGAGTTCAAGTTGGATGTTTGCGTTCAGTGTCGTGGCCGAAGGATTCTCAACCGCGAGCAGCACTTCCGCAGGCTTCTTATCAAGAAGAATGCTGCTACCGGTTTCATCAACTCTGAGTTCGCCACCGGCGCGCGTCAGTTGAACCAACGAAAGAAACAGCACTACAAAGCACAACAGGGAAAGAAGCCATCGATGGCTCATAGCTGCCTCCAAAGACACACCGCCATAAAGTGAAACTCCAGGTTTCAACTCATCCGATTGCTTGATGTTTTCGGTTTTTAAGAGAGGCTGGGGATCTCTCGTGCGTAGTACTCTCAGCCGCGCGACCGCGAATCTTTTCAGGCGATCGAAATGGCCTGCGATTTCGTTCCTGTGATGCAGAAACCCGTAGCTCGGTTGTTGCGAGGCGAACCTTTTTTGAGAAGCGGGTCTCTAGGCTCTGAAACACTGTTTTCAAACAGAAGACTCACAGGACCACCGCTTCGTGTTATGCCTGGAGGGAAGCGTACACGCGAAAGGGCTTCTGTCGACAAACCAAAGCGTAATGAAAGAAGGAATCTGACGATCAGGGAAGGTCGCGCGTTCGAATCGCGCCGGGGGCACAATTTCTGAGCATCAGAACCTCGCCACTTCCTGAAAGATTTCTCCATTACCGAAACGGTGCAGGATGCCTTATGTGCAGAGCATCGTTGGGTTAAATGGCTTCCCTTTCTCTGCGGGCAACTGGCCTTTATCGTTAGAGATGGGTAGTTCGTTCTCAGTGTCAAGGTAGAGCATGGTCGTGCTGATTCGCGATTCCCAGAAATCTTCGGCAATTCCCCCGCGCCAAGGATCAGTTAAGTCACGAATCTCTCGATCGATGGAGATATACAAGGGGCTGCCTATAACTGGAAGCTGACCGCTAACAAACGGCACCTGATATAGCAGCCAGGTTTCAACCGCGCTGTCAAAGCCGGGACGAGCGGGAAGAATTACCCGGACCGACCCTGCGCGCAGAAATCGTTCGAATTCCGGATCGTTAGCCTGTATTTGAGAAAGCTCCAGCCAGTTGTCCTTTTCTGCCCAGTAGTATGGATAGAAGATATAACTCATGTTTGTCCATTCAAAGGCCTGCTCTAAGAACTGAATGGTTGCGGCTGTCATCCTCGCTGCCGCGAAGTCGGTATCTCGAAAATCATCAACAGGGTTGCCTTGCGCATCAACACTCTGCGGTTTTAGTGCCGGTCTCCCTTCAAACGGACTTTCATCCAGCAGCCATGCAATCACCTGTCGCTTGAGTTCTTCACGGATGATTTGTTCGTTGCGCAGCGAACTACCGGCATCGGCGCCACTCATGCCCATCAGCGCCTGGCGGTTCTGGGTTGATTCCCATTCATCGTTCCACTGACTCCAAGCCGCAAAGAGAGCATCGTAGACATCAAGCTGCCACTGCGCGTAAGCCTGTGCAGTTCGTTTACATCTCACTTCGACAGAAACAACGCAGCTTGCCAACCCTGTTGTCGAAATGGCGACTTCCAGCGTTCCGACAGCACCAGGATCAAAAGCAATTGGAGCGGATGCGTTGGGCTGAAGATCTGCGTCTCCATCCGTGCCAACGACTAACATAGCGCGTCCGTAGGGGACACTGAATCTGCTTTCACCGGTCGGATTATTCGAAGGAGCGACTTGAACCTGCAGGACGCTTCCAATATCTTGCACATCGTTGTAATGAGATAAAAATTCCAGTTCTGGTGGGTTTGTGTTGGCCTTCCAGCGGTAGCCAGCTACCCAGTTCACATCCGCTTTTTTGCCAATACCGATGACCGCTACACCGGTATGAAGTCCCTGTACATAATCAAGTTTGTTGCTGGGATTTGTAACGGCCCAATTTCCCAACACCGGAACGCCATGGCCTGTATACGTCGCGCTCACTGCTGCATAGTTGGTTGGGATGGGGATTTCCGTCTCCTTGCTGACAGGAGGAATGTTCCAAACAGCTATTTTTTCATCTTTCGGTAGTTGTTCCGGACTCATTTCAGTAGTGATGGTACGTGCTACTGTGATTTCCTCATCAGGAACCGGGGGTAAATTAGACGCACGGTAAGTCGTTGCCAGTTCTATCAGCTTATCCGGTGTAATTTGCTCTGCCTTCAATTCCCACGCGGGTGGTTTACTGGTGGCACGATCCTTTTGCTGTTGGGTACGCCACCGGTAATACTCCGCTGGTTCAGGGAGCTGAAATTCGAGCAGGAAACGATCTGGGTAGCGGAATATCTGATAGCGATCGACGCGATCGACCCAGCGATAAATCGCATGAATGTTATTGTCTTTATTAGTGAGAGAATACTCATTAGACTCTTCCGTGCGGGTCAACTCACGAACCGTGCGACTCTCGCGTGTGATGGTGTCCACCCGGCTGATGGCACGGGAAACGGCTTCACGAGCAATCTTGGAAGCGTGGCGTTCGCTACGTTGCAGCGATAGACCGGCATCCACTCCCGCGCTGATGCGAGCGGTCACCATCCCCGCTTTGTATTCGGCTGATGCGTCAAAACGGCCGTTGATCGAGATCGCCAGCTGTGAGTTAACTTCCTGGCTGAGTTCGGACATTAACCGCGACTCATCTTCCTGTTGGGTCTGTTGACGCTGCTCTGACTCGGCAACCTCAGTGACTTCCCGCTCACGAATACTTTTCAGTGTAAATTTGACCGCCTCAGTTGCCATTAGGTTGCGGATATTTGCAACTTCGCTTTGTAAATAACATGCCCATTCGCGTCGTACCACACGAAGATCAGAGACGCTTGCCTTCCGAATCAGTTCGACCTTTGCCGAAGGTGCTGCCGTGGCCTGGTCCACATCCACCAGCGAAATCGTCTTTCGATTGAGTAGGCCATAAATCTCTTCTTCGTCCAGCGTTCTTAGAACAGAAATTGGGCGGCTGAGGAGTCCGGCGATAAGCACGCGGCGGGTGAGGCTGACAGCATTTTCAAACAATTCCTCCGTCTTCGGATCCGTCGTCATGAGCGCCTTCAAGGCACGGTGATATCCAAGAAGCACCAGTTGGCTGCCCTTAGACCAGTCGTCTTCGCTAAAACTATAGGCTTTCAAGAGGCTTTCGAGCCGTTCGGCAGCCGCATCTCCGGAGTGTGTACCCGTCGCAGGTGGGACGATGCGATCATTAAGTGATCGTAACCAAACATCAAACAGGTTTATGATGGCATACACTCGCTGAAAGAATGTGAGACCTGTTGATGGCGACAATACCGCTAGAGGATCGTTTCCCTCCACATGTACTTCGTCAGTCAGTTCCGCAAGCGTAACCCGCTTTTCTTTCTGGGGCAGGTTGTGGCTCGAGGCAAAAACTGGTTTTGGACGAAGAACGATTTCCGGCCCTAGTTCGATATTGTCGTTCGATTGGATGCCGCGCGGTGCCCGTATAAGTTGAAATTCCGCAAGATCCATGATCTTCCTCCTTTAAGGTGTTGCGATTTTGGTGAAGTCAACCTTCAGACTAGAATTAATGAGGTGGTCTGCAAGACGATTAAACTGCTCGATTGTGATATCGAGTTCGAGTTTGTCGACGGCGATGCCAGCGTCAGCGAGACGCTGAACATTCGTTTTGCTCAATCGGCCGCCCTGGGCGTGGAGTAAGTAGCGAAACGCCGATACACCTTCTGGGTTCGGACGCAACACGAAAGCAAGTTTTTGACCTTCGATTTCCAATAAAGACGGCTGATACGTAGACAGCCCACTCTCACGAAGCCGATCTCGTATGATTTGGTCAATAGCTGATAATCGTTTTTCTACTTTGGTTTGAGCGGCCGTATGTACGATAGCTTCCGGTACTTCGTCGGCGCCGCCTGCTTTCTTCACAATGAGAATGACTTCGTCCCACGTCTCCCTGGAATTTAATTTGATCTCTCCGGCCACTTTGATAACTTCATAGCCCGGCCCCAACCGCCTTGCTGCTTTCCAAGCCTCTTTAAGATGGCGTTTGCGTCGGATTATCCAGGCCGGACTGCGTAGGCTGTATGCTTCACCCAGAAGTCCTTTCAGTTTTCTTTGATACCCCTCCAGCGCCTTCACTGCCTCCTTTCCAGTAAGTCCATTTGTGGCACGCTGCATTTCGGGACCATTATCCGAGAGGTATTTCATGACGGGATGCCAGGCTTCGGTGTCGCTGATCTGGACTAAGCGTTTGAACTTGCGCAGGTCCTTCAGAAGTTCGGCTTCCGCTCGGCTTAATTTGCCCACCTTTGCTTTTTGGATCAGTTTTGAGATATCGGCTGCTGTTTGGGCTTTGATGGCAGCGATCCGCTGCCTCAACAGAGCTTCCACTTTTCTTTTCACGTTCAGGCGCAGGGTCTTGGCAGATTTACGCAGCAGATCTGCCATAAACGAGTCAACAGCATCCATGCGGAAGGCGACAACTTGATAGCGTTCATAGATTTCTGCGAGAACGCGCTCACGGTCATCTAGTGGCAGTTTTTGTGCTAATGCCGTTAGTTTTTGCATTTCGATGAGGAAAGCATTGAACAGCCCCTGGGTCATCTTGTCTTTTAAGCACGTCCGGTAGAGACGGTTGAAGTTCCGAAGTTGAAAGGCGGCGGTTTTGCCGAAGTAAAGCAGCACTGTAGCGAATACATTTCTATCCGCACCCGTTAGGCCAATGGTTTGAAAAGCATTGTCTGCAATTTTGGCCGCTTCTTTAAGAGTGCTATTCGCCAGTGCGTTAAGCTCCCTTCATGCATTTAGAGACCATATCTGAGCACCCGCAAATTACTATAAACTGGCACCAGAGAAACCAGGCTAAACAGAAATTCAACATAACTTCGATCTGCTGCTGCCAGGCTCCTATCAGGATCAAGAACCGCACGATATGCGAATCTCTGCTGGCGGGTGTATAGATAGATTTCGATCATTTCTGGGACCGAAAGCAGGACAGAGATCACGCCAACGAAGGCGGCTACAGGAGGGGACGCGCCAGCCAGAATAACTATCAGTTCAATAAGGCCGGCGTCTGTAGCCACTATCGAAGACGCGGTTGGCCCCTGCGCTTTATCCATCTTCTCTTCTGCTGCGCGAGCGATAATTGAGTCCGGCTCAACATCTTTTTCCACCAGGACCTGCTCAATGATTTTAGGATAGTGCCAGACCAGTTCGGGCTTGCTGGAAATATCCTCGATCAGCTCGTTGGCTGCCTGCCACGCATCTTTCAATTTGTTGTACACAGCATCATTAAATCTTTGCAGGGCGTCGGCGTTCTTCGACTTAGCGACGTAGTTTCCGACGCCGCCGGGTTGTAACTCGAACGTGATATCGTCAGGTAATCTCACTTCAGCAGCTACCCTGTAGAGGATCGCAAAGCTGTCGCAGTGGGTCGCTAACAAAGAGGTGAGGGCGCTTTCTAAGGCTTGCACGCGCCGTGCTTCAACCGGAGCAGCGGCCCGTACGATCTCGTCGGAGGGCCCAAAAAAGTCGACTAACCCTCGCATGATAGCGAGACGCTCTTCGTGTCCCCTGGACATTGCGCTGATGAGCCTCTCTTTGGCGGACTCGATCTCATCCATCAGCTGCTGGATTTCCAGCATCGCTTGCATCAACTTAGCTGCATCTGGTCCTGAAAGCTGAGTGGTGAGCGCTGAGGCAGCGAGCGCGGCTTCAGCTCTCGCGTCATCGACTGACAATAGCGACAAATATCGCTTTGCTTCACCCCGAATCTCTGACTTGCTTTCTTTCAATCGGCTGAGGGCGCTGTCTTTCGCCGCCTTCTGGAGTTCAATGAGTTCCTTCTGGATGCGATCGTTAAGAGCATCGCGGGCTTGCCCAAAACTGCTTAGCAAGTTTGAGTAGGAAGGGCTGGGTATGGTTTCTTCAACAGGTTCCTGACCTAATTCATGGTGCGTGCGCTTGGTCGCCCCGGTATCACTCTTAGTCATACCATCCACAAAAGCACCAAAAATGGAGGAACCGTAGATGCCGTAAAGCGCCTCGACCTCAGCCAGCATTTGTTTTTTTTGCTTTTCGTTATCGACGCTGAAGCGGATCAGGATTGGCGTTGTCTCTCGTTTTACAGTTGAGGTATCCGGCAGGTAAATCCAGAGTGGAATGGTTTCGCCCTCAGGTATAAAGGGTTCAGTCTCTTCGGTGTCACTGGAAGAGTCCTCGCTCGCGATGGGTGAGCCATCCGGATAATAAAACTCTTCAACGTGAATAGTGGTCATCAGTTAAACCATTCCCACTAAAAGAGGAATTTCCAATCTCAGTTTTCCAACTAACGAGTATCGCGTCATCACTCACGGCCATCGAGTTTGCGATAGCGAAGCCCCACCGTTGACGGAAACAAAAGGAGTGTAGCGCCTCATTTTCCTCTCAATGTATGTTCTTTTTCAACATGCTAAGACCCGCTCGACGATCGCTGCAACCGTTTGTAAAGCGACGCGAACTCAAACCAGGCTTGGGTCGAGCTGGGCAAGACCACTGACTATGCCTCGATTGAAACGAATCATCAAATCGCGGGACTTCGCTCGAGTGTGCGTTCGGCACCACTCGTGGCCCAATGTCGCTACGAGGGGGAAACACTTTGTCGAGCAAAGACTCGCGTAATAAAAAGACGGAGTCGTGAGATACGGACAACGTGCAGAAGTCTAGGTTACGCAACTCGCTTAACTGTCAACTCATCAGAACGTTTCTCGAGCCTCTATGTTGAGATTGAAAACGTTTCGCCCGTGCGGAATTTTGAAATGACATGTTATTATGCCGCTCCAATTTGCCCGCACAGTTGCCCGCACAATTCAGTGCGGAACAGGCGGTCAAAGCGGGACAAGCGGACAATGCGGAATTAGAGAAGGTTCGTTTTTCCTGAGGTCTTGACAATCCTGCGAATTTAGGCGCGTAGCTCAGGGGTAGAGCACTACCTTGACACGGTAGGGGTCTGGGGTTCAAATCCCCACGCGCCTACCAATAAATTCAACAACTTACAGGGTTAGCTGGTCCGGTTCGGGCGTTACTGTGACGTAAAGTGTGACGTAGCGCCTTTGAATCGGGCAGTTCAGCGTGTTGTTCACGTTCAAGTTCAGGATGCTTTAAGTGTTCACGTTCACGGTGTTCACAATCGCAAACGGCCCGCATCCCTGCGAGCGGTCGCTGGTTTGAATTGCCGAGGCGTTGTCTACATGGGTAGTTGCGGCGATCGTCTCGCTATGCGTCTCAGGTGGCCCGGATAAGGCCATTGCTACCGCGTTCTGCTTGTCTGCCATCTGAATGTGCGCGTATCGGTCCACCATGCGCTGAGAGACGTGTCCGGCGATACTCTTCGCGGTCTGAATACTCACGTTCGGATTCGTTAAGAGTTGCGTGATTGTTGTGTGCCGGCAGTCGTGAAACCTCAATGTCACCAGGTTGCGTTACCGCGTCATCGACATCACTACTTTCCCGGCACCTTCGGGAATCGCCGACTTAGTAAACGAACCAGGGAAGAAGCCGTCGGAGTTCTCCGGCGGCTTCTTCATTGGATCAGGTTTTTGTAAACTGAATCGACGTATCACTTGGGAGAACATATAGCGTGAATATTGAAACTGACTCGACGGAGACTTCACCAGAAACCTCTGGTGGACCCTCAAATTTTATTAGAGACATCATTATCGAGGACCTCAAGACCCGTAAACACGAGGGGCGGGTTCAAACCCGATTTCCTCCGGAACCAAACGGTTACTTGCATATCGGTCACGCTAAAGCCATTTGCCTCGATTTCGGATTAGCCGCGGAGTTTGGCGGCAAGTGCAATCTGCGTTTCGACGATACCAATCCTTCCAAAGAAGAAACTGAGTACGTCGACGCGATCAAGCACGACGTCCAGTGGCTGGGATTCCAATGGGACGGCCTCTTCTATGCCTCTGATTACTTTCAACAATTGTACGAATGGGCCATTCAGTTGATTAAAGAGGGGAAGGCTTTCGTTTGTGATCTGAGCGCCGATGAGATTCGCGAGTATCGCGGCACATTAACCGAGCCGGGCATGGAGAGTCCTTTTCGCAACCGTTCTGTTGAGGAGAATCTCGATCTGTTTGAGCGCATGAAGAACGGAGAGTTTCCGGATGGTTCGCGCACCCTGCGTGCGAAGATCGACATGAGCTCTCCGAACCTTAATTTCCGTGACCCGGTCATGTATCGAATACTTCATATGGCCCACCATCGTACCGGGAGTCAATGGTGTATCTATCCGATGTACGATTACGCGCACGGGCAGTCGGATTCAATCGAGGGCGTAACGCATTCGATGTGTACTCTGGAGTTCGATAACAATCGTCCTCTTTACAATTGGTTCATCGAACAGCTTGGCATATTTCCTTCGCGGCAATACGAGTTTGACCGGTTGGCGCTCACTCATACTCTGCTTAGCAAGCGCAAACTGTTGAAGTTGGTTGAGGAAGGACATGTCGAAGGTTGGGATGATCCGCGTATGCCGACGCTCTCTGGTATGCGCCGTCGCGGTTACACGTCCATAGCAATCCGCAACTTCATCGCGAGTGTTGGAGTTTCCAAGACGAATGGCATTACCCAGTTACAACAACTCGAATACTTCCTGCGTCAACATTTGAATCAGATTGTTCCGCGGGTGATGTGTGTGCAGAAACCGTTGCGCGTGGTGATCGAAAACTATCCCGATGGCCAGGTCGAAGAAATGGATGCTGTTAACAACCCGGAAGATAGCTCCGCCGGAAGCAGAAAGGTTCCTTTTTCGAAGACGCTTTTTATTGAAGAAGATGATTTTCGTGAGGATCCGCCGAAGCAGTTTTACCGGCTCGCGCCTGGTCGCGAAGTGCGTTTGCGTTATGCGTACTTAATCACTTGCAAGGAAGTAATTAAAGATAGCAGCGGCAAGATTGTAGAACTTCGTTGCACTTACGATCCGGCTACGCGCGGAGGTAACACGCCTGACGGTCGAAAGGTCAAGTCGACTATTCACTGGGTCTCAGCGGATCACGCTTTACCTGCGGAGGTTCGTCTTTACGACAATCTTTTTACTAAAGAGGATCCGAACGACGTTGAAGAGGGACACGACTTCACGGAGAATTTGAATCCTGATTCATTGCAGGTGTTGCGCGATTGCATGATCGAACCGAGTATGCGAGACGCAGAGCCTGGGACGAAGTATCAGTTCGAGCGCCTTGGTTATTATTGCGTAGACCGCACTTCGGGAAACACATTGGTTTTCAATCGAACCATCGGCCTCCGCGACACCTGGGCCAAGATCGAAAAACGCGCAACGCACAATTGATGTTTCGGATCGTATATAAGTTGTGACTCCTGTATCAGGACTTGACCATGAGAATCATTCTTACGGGACTCTGCGCAATTTGCGCCCAACCAGGCTTCGCTGTTGATGTCACTTCCGGGCGTGCGCGAGCGATGGTAATCGCCGGAGTCGGATTGATCAGTTTGATCATCGGTGGACTGGCTCTGGCTCGCGCCGGCAGTGGCCGAGGCGCGGCTATTGTGGCGCTGGTACTGGGACTCATCGGTGTGGTTCTCAGCGCAGTCCATCTGGCGAGCTCAACAGGTTTCGGCACCGGTGGTGGACGAGCCGGAGCGATCGTCGGTCTGGTGCTGGCGCTAATCGGCACGACCCTCGGTGGATTGGCTCTGGCGCGCGCTCGTCGTTCCCTCGGTAACGAATGAGGTGAGAAGCAGTCAGTGCCGGAAAACGCAATTCGACCGCAAGTTTCGGATAGAAACAACAGGCCAGCTTCACCTAGACTGCGCGCAGTTTAGCGATACGGAGATACCTGTGATGCGATCAGACTTTCAATTTGTAGCCTTACCAACCGAGAACTTCTCACATCTCTTCTCAATGAACGACGCCGAACTGGAATCGCGTGGAGCGAAGCGTATGATCGTTGATTCCCATCCGGGATACCCGTGCAGAGTTAGTCTCGAGGATGCACCGGTCGGGGAACGCGTGATTCTCACAGCCTTTCGACATCATGATGTAAGTTCTCCGTATCAGTCGGCCGGACCGATCTTCGTTCGTGAGAATGCGCAGACCGCGAAGCCTGACGTTAACGAGATACCCCTAATGTTTCATCATCGCCTGCTGTCGGTGCGAGCTTACGACACGGCGGCAATAATGAAGAACGCGAGAGTCGTCGAAGGCAAAGTTTTAGAAGAGACAATTAGAGATTTTTTCGCAAGAGATTCGATTTCATACCTGCAAATACACAACGCCGGCCCCGGTTGCTTCAACTGCACAGTGCAGCGCTCGTAAACAATGTAGATCGGTTAGATTGTCACGGATTCCGTGTTGTGCCTACCAAACTAGAGAGGCATGTCTGTTAGTTACCGTACACGAAAACTCGTCAGCTAGCTTGCAAACATCTTCTTTAGGGTTTATTAGTGGCGCACGTTGCCTGGTCCTCAATCTTCGGAGGTTGATATGAGAATTCGTTTGTCCCTAGCCCTCTTATTTCTTTGCTGTTTTCTGGTCACGACAGTTCCTGCACAAAACTCCGAAGATCCACTGACGAAAAAAGTCGATCAGCTATTTGCGACGTGGGACAAACCTGAATCACCCGGTGCTGCAATTGCCGTCATCAAGGACGGCGCCGTGGTCTATAAACGCGGCTACGGGAGCGCCGAATCTGGAATACAACGTTCCGATCACACCCCAAACTGTGTTTCATGTGGCCTCCGTTTCAAAGCAGTTTACTGCCTTCGCCATCGCGTTGCTGGCAAATCAGGGAAAACTTTCACTCGATGACGACATTCGCAAGCACTTGCCGGAAGTGCCGGACTTCGGCAAGAAGATCACGATTCGCCATCTCATCCACCACACCAGCGGACTGCGCGATCAATGGACTTTACTAGGCATGGCCGGATGGCGTCTCGACGATGTGATCACGAAAGAGCACATCATGAAGATGGTCCGCCATCAGAAAGAGCTTAATTTTGATCCGGGTGCTGAGAACCTCTATTCAAATACTGGCTATACGTTGCTCGCCGTGATTGTTGAACGAGTAAGCGGTCAGTCATTTCGCGATTACACCGAGGCAAATATCTTCAAGCCTCTCGGCATGACGAACACCCACTTTCATGATGACCACGAACGAATCGTCAAGAACCGAGCCTACTCGTACACATCGGCTGGCGCGGGCGGAGGGTTTAAAGCTGCGCCGCTGAATTATGCAAACGTCGGGGCGACGAGTCTGTTTACTACGGCTGAGGATCTGGCGCGCTGGGTAATCAATTTCGAGGACAAGAAAATCGGCGGCGCGGACGTTATCAAGCAGATGCAGCAGCAAGGTGTTTTGAACAGCGGTAAAGCGACTGGCTACGCCTTCGGGTTGGGCATTGGTCCATACCGCGGGATTGAATACTGTTGGTCATGCAGGCGGAGATGCGGCTTATCGAAGCTTTGCCTTCTGGTTTCCGGATCAGCGGTTTGGCGTGGTGGTGTTGAGCAATTTCGGTTCGCTTAATCCTCAGCAAATGGCGATGAAGATAGCGGACCTCTATCTCGCCGATAAGCTGTCGCCCGAGCCGCCCAAACCGGCGCCCGCCGAACGAACAGCCGTGAAAGTTGATCCGCAATCTTCGAGTCTATGCCGGAAGTTACCTGCTCGACGGAAGAACACTGGTAACGATCAACTAAAGAAGACAACAAGTTGATGGGCCAGCCGCGGGAGCGGTCAAAAGTCGGAAATGATTCCGCAATCTGAAACTACATTTTTCGTTAAGGAAGCGAACTCAGAGGTAACGTTCGAACGAGACGAAAAAGGTAACGTCGTCCGATTCGCGATGAAGAGTGGCACTCAAACCCAGTCAGCGAAAAGATTGAGCTCGCCCGCAACAGCGGCTCAGCTAACCCAATTTGCCGGCGAGTATTACAGTCCTGAACTCGGCACAAGCTACACGCTGGTCCTAAAGGATGGAAAACTCGTCGCCCAACACCGGCGTCACGACGATATTCCGTTAACTGAACTTGACGGCGATCTGTTTTCAGGTAATCGATGGTTTTTCCAGACGGTCCAGTTCACGCGTGACAGTGAAAAACGCATCACGGGATTTCGCTTGACTTCAGGCCGCGTTCGAAATTTGCGCTTTGACAAGCAGTGATAATCACAATACTGATCAGCTCGCTTTGGTTCATCGCTTTTGTCTGGCTCGTTATTGTCGTCCTCACGCTTCGCGGCGTATCTCGCCAAAAGTCTCTCTCAGCAACGGACAACCTGTGTTTCACCGCGGGTGATTCGCCACTCGTATCGATTTTAGTTCCGGCTCGTAATGAACAGGATCGCGTGCTGGAGGAGTGCGTTCGATCAATTCTTGCGCAAGACTACGGAAGGTTCGAAGTCATAGCCGTTAATGATCGTTCGACTGACTCTACGGGGGCGATTTTGGAAACACTCGCTCAGGGAGATGAACGCCTTCGTGTGATTGAAGGCGAAGAGCTTCCGCCGGGATGGCTCGGCAAACCTTACGCGATGCATCAGGCGCTAAGTTACGCGAGCGGCGAATGGATTCTCGCTACTGATGCAGACATGATCTTCGAACCATCAGCCTTGCGCACCGCGCTGGATCGTACGCTGAAAGCTAAAGGTGATGCGTTGACCTTGATTCCGCACTTTGAAGCTCATTCATTCTGGGAACGCGTAATGTTGCCAACCTGGGAATGGGTGTTTCTGATGTTCACTATTTTCTATCGCGTCAACGATCCAAAGACAGACGGCGCTGCCGCTATCGGCGGCTTCTTCTTGATGAGGCGAAGTGTGCTCGACCGCGTCGGCAGTTATGAGCGCTTGAAAAATGAAGTTATGGAAGACGTGCGGTTGGCTGAAAAAATCAAACGGTCGCGTGCCCGTTTGCTGATCGATCGCGCGCCGACATTGATCAGAACGCGCATGTATAGAACGTTTCGCGAGATGTGGGAGTGCAGTACGAAGAATTGGTTCTCGGGCTTGAACTTCTCATTTTCTCTAGCGTTGTTTTGTGTTGTATCGATGTATTTGTTTGCAGTCGCGCCGCCGCTCATTGCGCTAGCGGCGGCGATCGCGATTGTGTCGGGCACGGACCTTAGCTCGTTGTTCATTCCAGCCGCATTGTCCTGGGTTTTTCAGGTGCTGATCATGGCGGTCATTACCAGACGTTCCGGAGTGTCTCCGGTTTATGCTTTAACGTCGCCATTGGGTCTGGGCGTGATATATGCGATGTTGTTTGACTCAAGTATCAGGATCACAACCGGAAGAGGTGTGACGTGGAAGGGTCGCCGAATTTACGAACGTCATGGAGTTCGGCCGCCGACGAGCTGAAGGCGGTAGTGGCCGAGGAGCGGTCTGTTCGTCTGATCGAAGAGGATATTTACTCTGTCCTGCCTGATACCTCAGTTCAGCACCATTACGACAAGAGGGCTCCGCTGTATGATGCGTTTGTCAGCACACGCTTGTATAACTTCGTGATGTGGGGAACCGCTCCACGCGATTATGTTCAGTTCTCGCGCAAGGCTCTCGATTCATCATCCGGCGGAATATTTTTAGATGCTGGATGTGGTTCGATGCTGTTTACTGCACGAACTCACGTTTCCTCAAACCGTCAGATTATTGCGTTCGATCAATCGTTAGCAATGTTGAGACGAGCGCGGGAACGATTACGAAAGCTTGCGGGCCGGGTCCCTGAAAACATCCGGTTACTGCAAGCCGACTTAAGCGATTTGCCTTTTCGACGAAACAGTTTTCGTACGGTCATGTGCCTCAACGTCCTGCACCAGTTTGCTGACGCAGCCGCATTGGTTTCCGGTTTCAACGAGTTACTGTGCGAGGAAGGGAATTTGTATCTGACTAGTTTGATATCAAACAGCCGCACTATTGGAGACTGGTATATTAAAGTGTTGTATCGAACGGGAGAGTTCGTGCGTCCGAGGAATGAGAGGGAATTGAGAGAGTTATTTGGTGCGGCTTTCGGTGAACGAGTAAGTTATGTTGAAAAAGGAAACATGGCCTTTGTCACTGGTTTGGCCGTCGGCTGAGTACCTTCCGGGGTATGTGCACGCTCTCGAGCAAGGGTGGTCGCCTGATAACCGCAGGCCGGAAGCGTCTGTTGAATTGCTCGAACGCATTGCGGACGATCCCACGCGTTTTCTCCTCGAACAAGTCGATCGCGAAGCGAAGGGGCCGCCTGTGATTTTACCCGATGGTACGAACGTGCCTCGTTTACCCGGATATTCACAGTGGATGTGGGATGGCGAGTTTTGCGGAGTTATCAGCTTTCGCTGGAGGCCCGGCACGAGTGAACTACCGTCGTATTGTCTGGGCCATATTGGTTATTCGGTTGTGCCCTGGAAGAGACGCAGAGGATACGCCACTCAAGCTTTGCGAATGCTGCTTCCGCACGTGTGGCAAGAGGGACTCACGTACGTCCAGATAGTAGCTGATGAAGATAACATCCCCTCACGGCGCGTGATTGAGACAAACGGTGGCGTGCTTGTTGAGCGATTCTTTACCTCCGATAGTCATGGTGGCAAAGCGAGTTTGCGATATCACGTTAATAGAGAACCACAGTCGCTCTGAGCCAGTTGTGATCACTCGGCCTGACGCCAAGATCTTCAGTAACTCCCCATCGTTGCACGACCGCAGAGCATTGACCGTTCACGAGAGTGCAGGGTTTTCTCAAGTCAGGAAGCTCGATGTTCACTAGTCCGACCGCGCCCTGGAGAAACACGTAATCGATCCTTCTCGTGTCGTGAGTGCGTGTAGTTAGTTCGCCGAGCGGCATGTCAGGAGCGCCATCGCCGTCACGGTCGGACCATGGCGCGTTTGCGGTTCCAGTTTGCAGCCCGAGTTTCCACGCGTCGACATAATCTGCAAATAACGGATACGTGGGAAATAGCGGAGTGAAGTCGAAGTCTCCGCCGAGGATGATGTTGCTGTGACCCAGACCTGCAACCCAATCGAGTAACTCACGAGCTTGCGCATTTCGCTGCCACGACTTTCCAGTGATGACATCAGCCTGTGTGTCGGCACACCTGGACCAGCAAAGGTGCGTGTCGACGATCAGCGCGCGTTTATTCGCGACCGTTACATCGATCGCTATCGCGCTCTTATCCACGTTCGTGCTGCCGTCCCAACCAATGAAGCCGTTGCTTAGTTTGCGGCTGTAGGTCGAGTTCACTGTCACCTTCGACGTTTTGTACCAGATGACCTGGCCGTCGTTCATCTGCGGCGAGTTCTCTGCGTAGGGCGTGCGGCTGAAACCGAAACTTGCGAACGCTGCGTCCCAGCTCGGTAAGTCGCCTGGGCTGATCTCCTGGGCGTTTACGACATCTGCGAGTGATGCCAGCACTGCTGCCTGGTCCGCGTAGTCGAAGGCGCCGGAGGTGTTCTGGCCGTGTTGGAGATTGGCCGTGATCACTGTTAGCTCAACGTTTGGCTCCGGCGTCGGTGTGGGAGTTGGTTCCGGTGTTGGCGTCGGACTCGGTTCGGGCGTTGGCGTCGGAGTCGGTTCGGGTGTTGGTGTCGGAGTCGGTTCGGGCGTTGGTGTCGGAGTTGGTTCGGGCGTTGGTGTCGGAGTCGGTTCGGGCGTTGGTGTGGGAGTCGGTTCGGGGACGGTCGTTGGTGGCGTCGGAGTTGGTTCGGGCGTTGGCGTCGGAGTCGGTTCGGGCGACGGCGTCGGAGTTGGTTCAGGCGTTGGCGTCGGAGTCGGTTCCGGTGTTGCCGTGGGAGTCGGTTCGGGAGTCGGAGTCGGAGTTGGCGGCGGCGTTGGCTCCGGCGTTGGAGTTGGTTCGGGGTGTCGGCGTTGGCGTCGGTGTCTGGCGTCGGAGTCGGAGTTGGCGGCGGCGTTGGCTCCGGCGTTGGAGTTGGTTCGGGCGTCGGCGTTGGCGTCGGTTCTGGCGTCGGAGTCGGTTCCGGTGTTGGTGTCGGAGTCGGTTCGGGCGTCGGAGTCGGAGTTGGCGGCGGCGTTGGCTCCGGCGTTCGGAGTTGGTTCGGGCGTTGGTGTTGGCGTCGGTTCCGGTGTCGGTGTTGGAATAGGAGTCGGCGTAGGTGTCGGAGTTGCCGTTGGTGTCGGTGTTGGTGGCGGCGTAGGAACCGGTGTCGGACTGGGCGTTGGTGCTGGTGTCGGAGTTGGCGACGGTGATGGGGATGGCTTCGGCTTACCCCTTGGAGTTGGCGTTGGTGTCGGAGTTGGTGACTGCGTCGGCGTCGGAGTCGCTGTCGGCGACGGTGTTGAGTTTGGTGTCGGAGTCGCTGTTGGTGTTGGACTCGGACTCGGTCGCGGCTTGGCAGAGTAGGTGGTTTCAGGCCAGACGCATAGTGCGCACGCCAACAACAGCGCGAGAGTCACGCATAACAAACAGAATTTCATTCTTTATCTCGGTTCCCAGCGCGGGACCAATACGTGAGGCCGCAGATTGCGGCGAATTAATCACAGAGGCTGAGGCCACGGAAACCGCAGAAGTACAGGCTTGTGGGAGCAGCCAGTCGTTGAGAGAACGCGGCACTGTACTCCGACCGCAAAGAAAAGTCAAAACTTTTACAAAAGAATCGTGACAATTACTCAGGTGGCCAAATCGCATTGAGCAAAGCGCCGAGGCGATAACCACCCCACGCGACACGCTGGCGCGCGACCCTCAGCGCCCTCGCGTTGTAAGCAGGGGTCGGCCTTCTCCCTTCGCGAATCCCCACGTAGACGACATTACGGCCCAACGCGAAACTCTCTTTAGACCAGGCGTTGTAGTTAAACGGATGGTGTAACCTCAAAGCACGAACGGTCGGCGGATTGCGGCGCGTCGCGAGTTCAGCAGCAGGAGCGATCGTCTCGAGCGGCGGTGGAGCGAAGTTTGGTCCTGTTGGCGGGAAAGCGCCGATGCCGCTGTCCCAATAGCTGTGAAGATTGCTGTCCGTCAATTCGCCATCGTCGCCGACAATCTTGATCTTAAAAAAGTTACCGCCCTGGTCGCCCTCCCGATCGGCCTTGCTCACTTTCGCCGTGCAATGAAGTGGTTGATGAATGTCGCCGACGAAGTGAATGATGAGACGCAAAGCCCGGGCTTGCGCGGCCTTGTCATTGCTGGTCTTCAAAATCTTGACGTTGTCTTCAAGCGCCTTGAGGATGTTGTTGGGATCGATCTTCGGCAATCTCGACTTGTCCCAAGTGAAAAATCTGTCGACGAAGTGAAGGGGCTTAAGTGAATCGAATTCGGAAAGAGAACGCAGGTCGTCGGCCCAATGAGAAGCGTTAACGAAATTCAAACTTGTCGAAGTGACTGCTGACGGGTCGATCGGAATAGCCAGAAGCTCCTCTGCCTTCGCCCTGGCCGTCGGATTGAGACGTTCGAACGCGATGTGTGCCGTCATCATATGGCCGCCGGCTCCCCACCCGAACGAAAGTGAAGGCATGCAGAGTATGGCGCACGCGATAACGATCGATAGTGCGCGCTTAAACAGGGGGTGATGTTGTCGTTTATTCTTCATGAGACACACTCCGTGAATCTGATTGAGGTTAGTCCACCAATGACGAGGTTGAGAGAACGCGACCTTGAAAGCGAGCACAAAGTATACCCGGCTCACTTAGTCGTCAATAGAATTCCAACTTCATCGCTGAAGAATAAAATGCATTTTGAAAACTAAACATTGACAAGCGAATAACACGCGTGTAGTGTGCCGCTGCTTTTATCGTATCAGTACGGCGGTGTGCGCCCGCTGAAGAACAGTTTCTCTCTACACCTCGTCAACGTCGCGCCTGATCTCGCCAGTTCCTGTCGTACTGAATTACACCAACAAATTTTTGACGCTGAGATAGTGTTCAATCCCCCATGAGCAATATCCTATTAGTGCCCGTCCACCTGGACGCTCTCGTCCTCGACCACGATCAGATGGTCGTAGAGACGACAGCCGATTTCAGTCGCCTACCTTATTGCAACGATAAATACGACATCCACCCCGACATCGCTAACATCAGCGAAGAGCTCGTCGCCACGCCGTTTCAGAACGAGAATCTTCTGCTGAGGGCAGGCATTCATCTGCACTGGTCCTTGCCCGATTCGCTCACGAAGGCGCAATACGTTCAAGACAGTTCGGGTTCCGGTAAACAAGTTTTCCCGCTAGTGCCGAATCGTTGGCTGGTGACTCGCTGCAATGATAAGGATGTTGTTCAGAAGGCATGGATCGTCGAGAGTGATTTTCTTCACCCGCCGCAGAACGCACCACTCAACGCACCCGCGACCGTAGTCGACGGCGTCGCGGTGCCATACAGACCGGACAACTACAAGGGTCAGCCTTATCGCTTAATGGGCCGAAGTGTCGAGATCACCAACTACGCACCCAACCCCAGCGCCTCCTACTATCCTGAGCTAACCGCAGTTGGTTACGGCGAGCCGACGTTCGCTGCTTTTTATCCCAACTGTTTCAGCGTTTTTGGATTCTTCGACGAGGAGTATTCGGGTAAGAACGACGGGCGTCAGTATTACTTATCAGGCTGGTACAGCGACAACGCCAAAGACGTCCTGCGAACACTAGTTCACAACTCAAGCGAGCTCGAAGACACGTTCAAGTGGACCATCGTTCCCAAAGGTCAAGAGTTTCCGACGCAAATGATTTGTTATGCGCGGCTGGTTCTCGGCACACCGAAACCAAAGCTAAGAAGCCAGAGGGTCACGCTCGCCGTCGGCAACACCGGCACGGAGGCTCTGTCCGCGTGTTTGACGCAAAAGCTTTTGGGCAAGAAAAAGGTTGTCGAAGACCATCTCGAAGCCATGCATTTGTCCGCCACGCTCGCGCACAGACAACTCGACGTTGGTGCGAAGTTTGAAGAAGCGCGGCATGAAAAAGGTTTCACAGCAGTGTCGGGAGGCACGCTCTGGACCGTCCGCGTTGAAACATCTGCTCGCTCGGCCGCCGATGCTACTGATACCGCGACACAAGTCACGCTGCCACCTGAATTGGGCAGCCTCTTAAACATCCTCAACAAACGACAGTCGGACTACGATCGCGCGTGGCAGCAGATCGAGTCCGAGCGTATTCAGCTCTTCTCCGATTGGTACAAGTACATGCTCTGCGCTTACCCGCCGGAGGACACGCGGGATGCGTACCCCGATGTTGACGAAGTCGCGAGCTACGTCGCGAAACGCGTTGCATCGCTGGAGACGAAGATCGCGGGCGCCGGAAAGATTGAGGTGACGACTGACGACAAAGGAAAAGTCGTCGCAACTGTGGTCAGCGCGAGGGCCGGTTCTCAATCGGCTGCGGCGGCGTTAGCGCAAGCAATCAACAACCTGCAAACGTTCATCGACAGTTCGACTTACAAGCTCAAAGAAACTTCCGGCCCGCGCTACTGGCAGCCCACTGAGCCATCGATACTACTCGAAGGCGATCTGGCCGAAGCGTCCAAACGACACGGTCACGACGCTCCCGGGAAAGCGTTGCTGAAGACACAGTTGTTGACCGGTACAAACGGAGCGATCGATCCCACCAAACAGGATTGGCGCGAGAGAATAAGAAAGAAGATCGGCGAAATCGCCGACCCCAAAGACTTCGCTTTCACGACGTGGCAGGGGCAGCCGTGGAATCCATTCTTACTTGAGTGGATAGTCGAAGTCTCTCCCATCGCAAACAAATCCAACATCGATCCGTCGACAGGCCGGTTCAACGAAAACTTCATTACTGACAACTACCAGCTCGCCGAAAACGATGTCGATCTATCGCTCAAGGGCAAGGGTGAGACCATCAGCGCCGCAAACCTCTACAGCGGCCGCAGCATCCTGACGCCGCATGCGGGTGAACAACTCGTCAACCAAACCGAAGATTACCTTGAGCGAGAGGTGCTGCCGATGTTCTACCGGCAAGCGAATTCTCCCGTGCCGGCTAGATGGTCGTGCCTTCCTCAAGAATAAGGTGAAAGAAATTGAGGTGTGGTACAGGAAGCGCGCGAAGTCCGAAGGCCTTCTGGCTGCAACACCGGAGGAGAATCGGGATCCGAACCTAACGGCGTTTGGTGTGCTTGGCGCAATGGAAGATACGAACAGTCTATCGCAGTCGCTCAGCGGCTTTAACGATGCTCTTCTCATGCACAAGCAGACGCCGCAATTGCACATCGCCGACCCGTTGGGCTTCGACGACTATCAATCGTTTGCCAAGACCGTCGGCATCACAGTGAGCAATTCAATTTACAGCGCGCCCGCACCGCAAAACGACTTCAATCCGATCCGCACCGGCATCATGAAGATTCATCGGCTGCGGCTCGTCGATACCTTCGGACAAATCAAAGACCTGGATGTTTCGAAGATTCTAATAAGCGATCCGCTTGATGACGGAACTGCTAAACCAATCGTCAGCCTGCCGCCGCGGCTAATGCAGCCGGCCCGCATCAACTTCCGCTGGCTCTCAGCAGACGCGGACCAGGAAGAGATGAACGATCATCCGGCGACGACTCCGATCTGTGGTTGGGTGCTCGCCAACAATCTCGACAACAGCCTCATGGTTTACGACAACAGCGGAAGGGCGCTCGGGTCGATAGTTAAAAAGGACAGAGGCCCGGAGTGGGTATCCGCCCCGGGCGGACTCGGCGTTAATTCTTTGGATGCGATTTCTAATCCGCATCTGCGGAAGATTGTGAAAACGATTCACGAGTGGGGTAATGACAAGAAGTTCCTCGACGACTTCATCACCGCTATCGACAGCGCTGTTGAGAACATCGAGCCGGAAAACTTCACGCATCATCAGGACCTGGCCCTGCTGATGGGCCGTCCTTTGGCTCTCGTTCGCGCGTCGGTGAATCTCGAGTTGAAAGGTCTGCCCGCAACTCACCAGGGCTGGAACGAATTCCGCCAGGACCTGCAACGCGACGGTCGTGACGACAACGGCTTCACGCGCGTGCAGTTCCCGATACGCATCGGCGAGTACAAACAGTTCAACGACGGTACCGTCGGTTACTGGAAAGAAAAGAACGGCACGTACGAAGACAATGTATTCTTCGCGCCGCAAAGCGATAACGGCGCGACGTTCAAAGGCACCACTCACCTGAAAACGCACAAGACCAATCCGGAAGCGATGGTCTTCTTCCAAACGGTCGAGTCGCCGCCGCAGATACTGACCCTGCTCATCGATCCGCGCGGTCTGGTCCATGCGACCACCGGTATCGTGCCGGCGAAGGCGATCAATATCCCGCCCGATCAGTACGCGGCTGCATTGCAAGCGATCGAGATCACGTTCCTGAGCACGCCTGTGCTTACCGACGCCGGCAAGATCCACCTGCCGTTACCCGACGAAGCGGGATATCAGTGGTCGTGGTTGCATCAGGATCTGCACCACACCTGGTTCGAAGTTTCGTCCCGCGGTCTCGTCCGTAAACAAACGTTCGTCGAAGCGTTCGGCAGCGAAGCAGACACGATCTGGAGCGAGTTGCACACGCGAGGATGGATTGACTTCATTGACAAGGATAAGACGCGGGCCAGCGTCACTGCGAAGGACAAGCGTGGACAACTGTCGCTGCCTGAGTCGATGAAAGACAAGATCGAGGACATACTCGACCGCGCCCACATTGGACCAGTCGACCCGACCGCGAAGTTTTCGGGTCAGCAGGAAGTTCGCGAAGGCTGGTTGAAACTCAGCCCTGCGCCCGTCGCGCAACCGTCAAGGAAAGACTAGAAGCCCCAACTGTATCGAAGGAGAGACTATGTCAGCCATCGTCAGAGCCAGCTACCCCGTCAGCTTCCAACTGCTTAACCGCGATCGTCAGCCGATTCTCGGCATCTTCGATGGCCAGCAGGGTCAGACGTTGAAACTCGATATCACCAACAGCTCGCGCCGCGATATGAAGCCGAAGCAACTAACTGGTAACGCGACTGCCGACAACCATCACTTCGAGCTGCGGTTCAGACCCGGCACTCTTGTTCTTCCAGACAGTGCTTCACCCAACAGGCCTGCGATCTCCGTCGAGGAACCCGGCTGGAAAATCAGCGAGAAGCCGGCGGTAAGCGATGCAGGCGTCTCTTTTTATCTGCTGATCACCAATCCGACACCGATCGAATCGGGCAAATCAACCTCGGTAACGTTGAAAGACCTTAGCGGCGACGGCAAGGTCGGAGCGCACGGCACAAGAGTCGAGCTCAAATGGAATAACAGTCTCGAGTGGGTGGCGAGCGCTGGACAGTCGCCGGAGCCACTCGTGCCCGGTCACCGTCTTCAACACCTGAGCGTCGTTAATCAAAGTGGTCAGAAACAAATCCCGCTTCACATCGGCATCGTCGGTAACGATAAGGTGTTGAATAACAAAACCGCGAACGTTCTCCAGCTTCGCATCAGCAACTTAATAAAACCAGATCCACTGAAACCAGGCGAGGGAAACATTCGACTGAATCCGGGACCTGACCCAAAGGAACCAGCGGCGACCAAATTTATCTTTTCGTTCGACGCGTCTACGGGGTCTCAGAAGGATCCGTGGGCATTGGGGTTCATACAGCAGGTTAACAAGATCGGCATAAACGCGGGGACAAAGTTCAATACCCCGACACCGACGGAACAAAGCCAGTCAGTCCAGTGGATCATGTGGCCCACGGAAGCGATTACACTCAAGCCGGGCGATTCTATCGACGTGAACATCACGAACATCGTGACCGAGCACCCGTCCGGGCTAACCAACCTCTATATCCATTACAAGAACATCCCCGGTTACTGGGATGGAGACTTCGTGGCCACCATTGAAAAAGCGCCGCTGGTCTATAGTTCTACAGGTGTTGGGATCGGCAAAAATCCAGACGAGAAGCTGAACGTAAAAGGCAATTTGCGGATCGATAACGGCGAGATTGTGTTCGGCCAGGTGCCATCCCAGATCAAAGCCGCTAACGACGATCATCGCCTCATATTCGGTATAGCCGATTTTGAGCTCAAAGGGGGCGGACCAATCGTCTTCTCGCCTGGTCCTGATAAGAGCCCGAAGGCCACGAGGACCGTAATTTTGCCCAACGGCAACGTCGGCATTGGGACAACGGATCCCGCCAAGCATTTGCACGTGCAAGGTACCGGCGACCAGGAGATCATGATCGAGAGTTTGGATCAGGGTGGCCAGTGGTCGTTACAGTCCTCGGCCACGGCTGGGCGCTTCAATATTATAAACCGCAACGAACCGTCGACGAACTGCTTTACCATCCTCAAGAACGGTAACGTCGGCGTTGGGACAACTGATCCGAAGGCGAAGCTTCAAGTCGACGGCGATGCGCGGGTCATGGGCAGTGTGCGGATCGCCGAAGACCGCGAGCTAGTCCTCGAGAATAGGGGTACGGATCAAGTGCTTCGACAATAATCACGTCATCGAATTTCGCCGCGACTTCCAACCCGACCTTAGCGTGCTTGAGATAAGGGAGCACGGCATGATCATGTTTTCGCCTGGAGCGAAGGACGGCGTCTCAGACAGCGAAGGTAGTGATGTTACATAACGGCAAGGTGGGCATCGGGACGACCACGCCGGCAGCGCCTCTCCACGTGATTGGCGGGCAGGCAAACAGTTTTACCTTAGGCAGGTGGATGGATGGTGCAAATCTAGGTGAAAAGGGCGGGCAGAGGAGCGATTTGAAACACTCCATCATCGCCGAAGAACGTATACGGGCTGCAGCATTTGATACCGTTTCGGATGCTCGGGTTAAGACCGTCTTAGGAACGTCGGGGGGCGCCTCCGACCTTGACGCGCTTCTCAAAATAATCATTACCGATTACACCTACAAGGACGTGATCGGCAAAGGCAACGGCACTTACAAGAAGGTCATCGGCCAACAGATCGAGAAAGTCTTCCCACAAGCTGTCAGCAGGACTACGGACGTCGTGCCTGACATCTACCAGCAAGCGTCTATCCGAGGATGGCTGGATCTCACTTGCGACTGACCTGAAGAAAGGCGAGCGCGTCAAGTTGATCGCGGAAAGCGGCAAGGAGGACATGCACGAAGTGCTCGAAGTGACAGGCGACAAGTTCCGTGTTGACCTCGAGCCCGAAGGAGAGAAGGTTTTTGTCTACGGCCGCGAAGTCGACGACTTCCTCACCGTGGACTACGACGCCATCGCCATGCTCAACGTCTCAGCGACGCAGCAAATCAAAAAGGACATGGACCACGAGTTGAAAGCACTCCGGGTTGAGAATGCCGAGTTGAGAGCAGCTAACGACGCATTGGCCACGCGGCTGCAACTACTCGAAAGCAGGCTGGAGACCGGACTCGGTGTCGTGTCAGCGAATAACGGCAACGGCAGACACTAACAGTCGACAGCACGGGGTTTAGCAACACCTGAATGAGAACAGCGGTGGCGAAGCGCGCGGAGACCACTGACGATGGCGATAAAGGCTGAGAGGCACATGAACTACGGCGGGACAGCCGTGACTCAAAAATACAGCCCGCTCCACAATATTACGTACACGAGGACCGACGAAAGTGTTTACAGCAAGTTACTAACCAACCGTCTTGATCTCCTGGTGGCGGCGAACATACTGCCGCAACCTTTGCGATTGGTAACGGATTGGGAAAAAGCCCTCTCGAGGGGTGCGCCTGATCCACCCTTAGTCGTGATCTCCAGCAATCGCTCCAACTGGATCGCCACCGGTCTGCGCGTGGCAAAAGACCAAAAGACGATAACGGAATATGAGGGTTCTAATGATTTGGAAGCTCTCACGGGTAAGGTCCGCGGACAGACCCAATCGCCCCCACTCTACGCTCCTGCACGCCTCGAGGGTGATCGGAGAATTTTCATCGTAGTCCATGAAAACGAGTACGCGACGTACCGAGCAGTCCTCAGCTCGGACATAATAGTTGTAGGTTGGTCATTCAGGACCCCGCCTACACCACCCGCCGAGTTGACCGGTTTCGGCGCCAGCCGCTACGCGGCTATGGAGTTTTGCAAGTACGCACGCGCGAATAAAACCGGGGCGCCATGGGATTATGCCTGGTTGCTTGATGACAACGTCGTCGGCATCACCAGGTTTCCAGGCTTCAAGGTAGTAGAGGACGCAATTAAGGCTACTAAACCCACTCAAGTCTGCGCAGCCTTCCAGGGTGGGGCTGGTGTGGAAGGTTTCACCAAGACGAAGGACTGGGCGTCAGGCGAGGTGAATGCAACTCCCAGTCGCCGGAAACCGACCGTCTTAGACCCTACAACGACACCTGTCGGCATCATCCAGCAGGCGGCTCTCTGGAACATCGAATATTTCACCGAACAGAAGTTGAATTTCTCTCCACTCTTCGTCGCCTCGGGTGAAGACGTGAGCCTCGGCAATTTCTTCAATCTCGTTATACCGGACAGGACCACCGAACCGCGCGAGCCCGGCAAACCAGCCGTTCCCTACCTTTACTACGGCAGTTCGAAAGTCTGGAAGGAAGAGATCCGCGTCACGACGATAGTGACGGGGCGAAGGCAGTTAGCCGGGCGAGAGAGAGATTTCAAAAATGGTTTGCTGCACAAGAATCGGAGCCCACGCCCCCAGGGGACACGGCGCCACCCCCCGTCTCAATCGAATCGGGAGAAGGAGCCACCGCCACCGTCAAGACACTCAAGGTATTCATAGACGAGTGGTTCAAACCCAAATCCAAACCCAAACCAACAGAGGGTGCGGCAGCCGTCGCGACCGAGGACACGAAAGAACAGGACAAAGCGAAGTGCCAGGCCGTAGAGCAGATCACCTGTGGTGCGATTAAGGAAGGATACGTGAGCAAGGCGGCACTCAACCGTACCTTCAAAATCCCCCACGAGGCTCCACAGGTTATCGATCGGCGTCGCCCCGCGCGGCCCTGATGAGAATGTGCCAATGGATTTAAACACAATTGCCATTAGGCTGCGGGAACAGGCCGCGGCGAAATCCACGATCGTGCTCGACGATTCCGTCTTGACCGGCGAAGTACGCGAAAAAATCCGCGTCGCGTTCGCACTGAAAACCGATCCGGATCTCACCATCGCGGGCGTGAATCCGCACAACATTCCGGAGCCGAGTGCTGAGGGAGTTTTGACAATCGCCGCCGGCACGGCAACGGTACTTAGCCAAACCAATGTCCCTATCGGCCTGACGTTCACAGCGGCAAACGGCACAGTCGAGACGGTGATCGTTGCGAAGATGGGCGAGTCGTGGGAGTTCAAACATAGCTTTCAGGATTTCGACACGTTTCCGCTTACCTGCCTTAAAATCTCGCGGGTACGCTTCGTCTACAGCACAGTCGACTACTCTTCTTACACCTGGCCGGACGAACCAAACAGCCAGACCCCCCTGGCGGCAGGGCTAAATTTTCTCTCGCACGCCGAGCCCAGGCATCTCTCATCCATTCCCAGTCCGGTGCGCGAGCTACTGGGCGATGTGTCTCGCAAGTTTCATGGTTCGCTCACTCTGAAAGATAACCAAGACTGGCCAGTGGGAACACTTCGCGCGCCCCTGAGCGATGCTGAGTTGAAGATCGGCGACGACTCGATCTATTTGTCTGTGGGTGCCCCTAAGCTCGCCCTTCGCATCGGCGAGGCCACGGATGATCTTCCGGTACAACCGCTCGATCTTGTCGTCGAGGGACGCTTTCAAACGTTGCAAGTCGAAGTCGCCATACCCGTGGCCGGAGGCGCGCTCGAACTGAGGACGGCGCCCCTGAAGCCGGATGCTTCAGTTGCTGAGTTGATAAAGCAACTTCCTGGCGGCAACTTTATTCAGTACATTCCTGACGAACTCAAGCCACTCAATCTTTTCGATAAGGTCGGGCTGCGGAACTTTTCACTCGTCGTCACCTCCCAGCGGAAAGTCACGTATGTAGGTCTGTCCGTCGATACGCTCCAGAGCTGGGTTGTCATCCCCAGGTTCCTGACGCTGGAAAACCTGGCCCTTAAGCTTGAGACCGTCGGCTTTACGGATCTCAATTCGATGCGCGCTGAGATCTCTGCCACCGCGCAATTCCTGCCGCAGGTCTTCACCGATCGGGATCCTTTCACCTTCAACGTCGAACTTGAAAAACTCAACTCCTCATGGTCGGTGAAGACGATTAGCGGCTCGTATTACGGCTCAGTCAGCCTGTCCAAGATCGTCACGCCACTTGCCGGGAGCGGCGTTAAGGTTCCAGAGGTTCTTGAGGGAATAAGGTTCTCTGACTTCGGAGTAAGGGTTCACAAAGAAACCACAGAGTACGACTACCGCTTTTACGGCAAGGTCGAAACCATCTTCCCCATACTGGGCCAGGAGCTTAATTCGACACTGATCATCACTGTCACCCACACTGGCGACAGTCACACCATTCACCTCGGCGGCGGCCTTTCCATCGGCGAACAGGTCTTCTCACTCTCGATGGAAATGGGTCAATCCAACTCGAAAATCGAGGCCGGTTGGGAAGGCACAGCTCTCGGGTTCGGCGAAATCGCGGCGGCACTCGGGTGGGATACGGCGCCGCAACTGCCGGAAGTCGTCGACATCAAACTAAAGAAGGTTCATTTCGAATACGATTTCACAGCAAGAACGCTTGTGCTGAGCGCGGAGTCGGAGTCGAAGGGGAAGGTAGTTTTCCTTTCGCGGCCCGACGACTCGGATTCGACGAAGCAGGTCTATCTTTTCTCACTCGGCTTGCCGCTCAACCTCGAGTTTTCGAAGCTGCCGCTTGTTGGCGACAGCCTGCCTGCGAATATCAAGCTCGGAGTCGACAAGCTACAAGTCACCGCCGCTTCGGCTGCACCCGCACCGAGCGACGTGACCACGCTGCAAGAACGCGCGGGGAAGGAACTCATCCCTGATTCACTGGGCAAAGGAGTCACGCTTGGAGCTTTGCTCCAGATGGATGGCCCACGCACCGTTATCCTGCCGTTTAGCAATGCTGCAAAACGCGCCGATACGGAACATCTCGCGCTTGCTGCCGTCGCGTCTGACGCGGGTTCGCCACTCGCCACGTCCACTCCCCGCGCGGATCCGAAGTGGTTGACGCTGAACAAAACTATTGGTCCGGTCCACTTCGAGAAGATCGGCGTGCAGTATCAGGACAGCACCCTTCGTCTCTTACTGAATGTCGCTTTATCCGCCGCCGGACTGACGCTCTCGGTCGACGGTTTGGGTATCGGACTGAAAAAGTTTGAGCCCAGCTTCGAGCTTCGCGGGTTGGGAATAGACTACAAAAACGACGCCGTTGAAATCGGCGGCACGTTTTTGCGAACCGTCACCGCCGGCAAGCCCGACAGTTATGACGGCGCGGCCGTGATCAAGACCAAGCAGTTTGCGCTCTCGGCCCTCGGCTCGTACACGACACTCGACGGCGAACCGTCGCTCTTCATCTACGCCTTCGTCAATTACCCACTCGGCGGCCCCGCGTTCTTTTTCATCACCGGCCTCGCTGCGGGCTTCGGTTACAACCGCAGGCTGATCGCGCCTTCAGTCGAGAACGTCGCCGAATTCCCGTTGGTGAAACAGGCTGTCGGAACACAGGCTAAACCGAAAGACGTGATGGACGCGCTCAGGTCTCTTCAGGAACACGTGCCGCCAAACGTCGGCAGCATCTTCCTTGCCGTCGGCGTGAGATTCAACTCTTTCAAGCTGATCGATTCGTTCGCGCTGCTGACGTTTGAGTTTGGCAACAACCTGGCCATCAATCTTATCGGCCTCTCGAAAGCCGTGGTCCCGACGCCTGACGCGAGCAAAGCCACACCACTCGCGCAAGTGGAGATCGCGTGGAAGGCTACATTTAATCCTGATGACGGTTGCCTCGCCATCGACGCGCGGCTGACTCCCAACTCTTACATTCTTTCGAAAGACTGTCGCCTCTCCGGCGGTTATGCGTTTTATAGTTGGTTTACTGGTCCACATGCCGGCGACTTCGTGCAGACTCTCGGAGGCTATCATCCGAAGTTCGATGTTCCTGCGCACTACCCGAAAGTGCCACGTCTCGCTTTCGATTGGCGCGTCAACAACTCACTGACGATTCAAGGCGACGCTTATTACGCACTGACCGGATCGGCATTGATGGCAGGCGGCCATCTTGAAGTGCTGTTCAGGGAAGGGGAACTTCGCGCGTGGCTAAAGCTTGGCGCAGACTTCCTCATCGCGTGGAAGCCTTACCATTACGACGCATCGATCTACGTGAGTGTCGGCGCGTCTTACACGTTCAACATCAATCTGCTTTTCACACGCGTGAGAGTCACGATCTCGGTTGACGTCGGTGCGCACCTGCACTTGTGGGGGCCAGACTTCTCCGGTACAGCCAGAATCGATCTGTCTGTAATTAGTTTTACGATCGCCTTTGGCGCCGGTGCATCGCAAGCGCCGCAACCGTTGGAAAATTGGTCCAAATTCCAGGGATCTTTCCTGCCCGAGCCGGAGCAGATTTGCAGCATCTCGGTGAAGGACGGTTTGGTCCGGAACATTGAAGCCAAGGGACAAGAACCAGAGCGCTGGGTGATCAATCCAAAACAGTTTTCATTGGTGATTGATTCGGCCGTCCCTTTGAAGTCCGTGCCGGCGCTCGGAGGGGATCTGAATGCTCTCGCAAACGTAAATATCGGCATCGCCCCGATGTCCAGCAAAGAGAAGTTGAAGAAGTTGGAGACCTCAACGCTGTCAATCACCATCACCAAAACCGATGGTCCAGTCACAAGCAAACTCAAGTATTCGCTGATTAAGAAGCTCGTGCCGGCAGGGCTATGGGGTGAAACTTCAACGCCTTCACTTACCGGTGCTAAGTTCCTCGAAAATGTGGCCACCGGTATCGAGATCACACCGGCTGACCCTCCGGCGTCAGGTGAGACTAAAAAGATCGATGTCGATCTCTTCAAATTCAAGAACGAACCTTACCCGAACGCCTTCGAGTGGGAAGGTGGTAGTAAGTTCGTGCCTTCGGACGTGAAAATTGCGGACAGTGTCGCCAGTAATAAACAGCGCGATAACTTGCTCGCGGAGTTGGGCATGAAGTTCAGCATCCGCGTAAAGAAAACCGTTGCCGACGATTTTGTAACCGCACCACAGATTGGAACGCTCGAGCTATGTCAACTGAAGTAGAGAAAAAAACCGCTTGGGTGAAGTTCGAGGAATACCATCAGCCGACCCTGGCCGATGGTGATTACAAGATCGAAGTCACGCAAGAGGTAAAGATAGACGGCACTACCGAGGTCATCGATCCGTTCACTGCTTCCAGGCTCTTCACGGTGGCCGGGGAGCGCTTCGAGTTGAAGCCGACTGACGTGGAAGCAGTCTTTCCACCCGACGGCAACCTTGGCGACCATTCCAATGTCTTGCCGCATATCGTTCTCAATCGCAGCACTCTTCCGTGGGAGCGGACCGTCAACGGCGATCCGGCGGAATCGAGCGGTGTTCCGTGGCTCGCACTGTTGGTTTTCTACGAAGATGAAAAACCGGAACCGCAGAAAGTGACTGTCAAGGACCTGATGGCTCCGCGTCCGCTGGGCGCGCCGAAATTCCCGCAAATAAAATTGGAGACTGGGCAGCAGCTTGATGATGCGCTCACGGTCATCAACGTGCCCTACACTCTTTTGTCGCAGATCATGCCGGCAGCGGAAGAGTTGAAGCTGTTGACGCACGTTCGTTTCGGAACAAACGCTGCAGGCGAGAACACCGGAGAAGAGCTGGCAATCATCATTGCGAACCGCCTGCCGCAACCGGGTAAAACCAGCACCGCGCATCTTGTTTCCCTGGAAAAGCGTTTTAAGAACATCGACGGTGTATTCAAATTCGACTATCAGGACGCAAATCCCCAAAGCCTGATCAGATTAGTGAGTCTCAAAAGTTGGAGCTTCACATGCGAAACTCATGACAAGAGCTTCAAGCAATTGCTCCTCGGGCTGGACAGTAAACCCTCAACGTTGAAATTGCCGGACGGCACGGCGACGGCGAAGAAGTTTTTCTCGGAAGGTTATGTCGCCGTCCCGCACTATCTCCGCGCCGGAGATCAGAATCTCGCGTGGTTCCGTGGTCCATTGATTCCGGGCAAGAACGAGTCTCCGAAAATCGATCTACCGTCCCGCACGGCCGATGCGTTGGTCCGTTACGATACGGAGTTTTCGATGTTCGACGTTTCTTACGCGGCCGCATGGGAGTTGGGCCGTCTCCTGGCCTTGCAGGACAAAGACTTCTCCACCGGCCTCTATCAGTGGAAGCGGCAGCAAGCACAGCGAAAAGCGCGCGACAAACAGCGATTACTTAATTCCCATCTCCCGTACCAGAACCTGACGGCAGTTTCTATTCCTAAAGAGCTCAGGGACTGGTTCGAGAGTCTGCGGAAATTGGAAAAAGTACCTTTCAACTATCTTGTTCCCGACGAGCGAATGCTGCCGCCTGAATCGATTCGTTTCTTTCGGGTAGACCCAGACTGGGTTGACTGTCTTGCGGACGGAGCGTTCAGCATCGGTCGCGTGGCGAGTTCGGATCACAAGGCTGATAAGTTGCACGGCCAGAACAGTCCGGCGGCTGGCGGCGGTCCTATGCTCACCGGGTTTTTGTTGCGCTCGGAAGTCGTGTCGGGTTGGCCGGGACTTCTCGCCGACGGCTTTTCCGATGATGAGGGAAAGGACGCGCATCGCCTTACTCGATTGCGAATGGAACGGCTCGCGCCGGGAGTCTTCTTGTGTCTTTTCACCGGGGAGCGCGAGGTAGTGCGAGTTGATATTTACCAGAAGCCCGAGACGTTACACTTCGGCTTTAGTACGGATGAAGGGTTGTGTAAGACGTTGCGTGACCAGCAAGGCAAGTTAATGGATACGAAAGTCAAGCTCGATCACTGGCGTTCAGCTCAACAACGAACGATAAACATCGTCGAATTCGGTAAGTTGATCGCCGGAACGCTCTCACCCTCACCTCCGTTAACCTCTTCACTGTTCGGCTTACAGATGGTCGAAAGCGGAGACAAAATCATTTTCCGCACCAAAGCGATTCAACCTAAGATCCGTGTTTCCTCGGACCGCTAGAAAACACGGATCTTAGAAATACATTAATGTCCATTCATGCCGGGTTTCAGCACTACCTTGATGCAGTCGTCCTTCCGATGTTTGAACATCTCGTACGCCTGCGGCGCATCATCCAGACTCATGCGATGTGTCACCACGAAGCTCGGATCGATATCGCCGTTTTCGATCATTGCCAGCAGCGGCCGCATGTACCGTTGCACATGAGCCTGCCCCGTTTTGATCGTCAACGATCGATTCATCACCGAACCCATCGGAAACTTGTCGATGAATCCTCCATACACGCCTATCACCGAAACCGTACCGCCGTTGCGACAGCACATGATCGCCTCGCGTAACGCATGTGGCCGATCCGTCTCGAGCATCATCGCTTGTTTCAAACGATCGTAAGCGAAGATCAGTCCAGGTGCGTGAGCCTCCATACCGACGTCGTCGATGCACGCATCAGGTCCGCGACCGCCGGTCATATCCATCAAAGCCTCGTACACGTTTGTCTCGTTGTAGTTGATCGTTTCGGCGCCGCCTTCCTGGGCCATCTGCAAACGTTCCGGCACCATGTCGATCGCGATCACCCGCTCCGCGCCCAACAGGAACGCACTGCGGATCGAAAACTGTCCGACCGGCCCGCAACCCCAAATAGCGATCGTGTCGCCTGGTTTGATGTCGCACATTTCCGCGCCCATGTATCCAGTCGGAAAGATGTCGGACAAAAAGAGCACCTGTTCATCTGTCAGATGACTCGGAACTTTGATCGGTCCGACGTCGGCAAACGGCACCCGTGCATATTCCGCTTGCCCACCTGCATACCCGCCCGTCAAATGCGAGTAACCAAAAATGCCCGCCGGCGCATGGCCAAACATCTTCTCCGCCATCCACGCGTTGGGATTCGAGTTCTCACAAAGCGAGAACATCTGTTGTTTGCAAAAGAAACATTTGCCGCAGGCAATCGGGAAGGGAACGACGACGCGATCGCCAACCGACAGATTCGTCACCTCACGACCGATCTCGACGACCTCGCCCATAAACTCATGACCAAGAATATCGCCCGCGACCATCGTTGGAACGAAGCTGTTATACAAGTGAAGGTCGGAACCACAGATCGCGGTCGAAGTGATCTTCACGATGGCGTCGCGCTGATTGATGATCTGGGGATCGGGGACGTCCTGCACCGAGACCGTGGTTTTGCCCATCCAACAATTTGCTCTCATTGCTGAGTCCTCCTTCCCTCGAATGATCTGTCGCCTGCCGGCAACTGATCCGGCAATGCGTCAGAGCTGTACAGCTCGCGAGAACTCGGTGGCTGGGCGGGACGCTGTTCGAAATATCCGGTGCCGAAGATCGTCGCGTCTGAGACTACAACTTCGCCAACTTCCAGCACCTGTTTTAATCGACGAAGATCGTCTTCAAGTTGTTGATTTGGTTCCTCGCCGAAGAGCCAGGCAACCGTTGCGCCGACGACGCCTCCCGGCGGGTCGTATTGGATGTTCACTCTGAGAATCGTGCCGCGTCCGCCCGGAGCAGGTTCAAAAACCACTGCGCCGGCGTTATCGACGTCAGAGTTTTCCAGAGAGCGCCACGTGATTACGCGACCCGGGTCGTCGGCGACGATCTCGGCGTCCCACTCGACGCTCAGGCCCGCCGGGCCTTTCGCGATCCAGTGCGACCGTCCGTCCGGCAATTCCTCGACTGACTCGAGATGTTCCATGAACCGTGGAAGATTTCGGAAGTCGCGGAAGAAACTGTAAACCTCGTCCGGATCGCGATTAACGATGCATGATGCTTTTGCGTGTACGCCTGCGTTGTCGGTGCTTAGTTGCTTCGCGGCGATCACGTCGAGAGCAGTCACTGCGAGTACATTCGCGGTGGCAAAGGTGATTCGTCCTCTTTTTGCATCGGGCGAAGTGCAGGCGAGACCGAGACTGGTAAGATCCAGCACGTCACCCGCCACGCGCGACCAAACGGCTTCTGCCGGATTTTTCTGAGCGAAGATACCGATGCCGGAAGCGATTTCACGCAATCCATACAAGCGGATCACGTTGCTGCGTTTTTCAGGAATGCCGGAGATTCTGGCGATGAACCTGGGAGCAAGCAGTTCAGTCACGCCGAGTCCAAAACTGAACCAACCCAAACCTCTCGCGAGGCGTTTGGCGTTCGTCTGGGAAGTCCGTGACGGCTTGCTGAGTTGTAACTGGTTTCGTTTAAAAGCGAAGTGCCTTGATTGTCTTGCTGTCGACGGAATGCTTGTGTAGTTCCGCCGGTTTGTTGTCTTGCGACCATTGATTACCGCCCCCCTTGTGCGATGTTATGGATTATGCGGAAAGCGTAGAGGAAGAGCGTGTGCTAAAGGTGTCCGTGCTATTGCAAAGTCGTGATATAAGCGCCCATCCGCCAAAAAGGTAAAACCACAGATTACACCGGTGCTCGGGTGTAACCTGTGGCTCCCTCGGAGGAATTACTTCAAGCGCTTATTTATTGCGCTGACTAGTTATTGCAATGTCTTGGGCGCATGAACTTAGCGAACACGTAGTTCGCAACGTTTGTCCCAACGGACTGTCCCGCGACATTGTCGAACGTGAAGTGAATCCCGCCATAAACACGCGCACGCGCTTGTTCATCAGCCATGGCGCCGAAGCCTGCGTACGAACGAGTCGCACCACCTGGTCCAGCCCACGTATGATCGAAGCGAATATCGTCGCGACCGAAAAAGCCGCGAGGATCGTCGCCTGCGAAGTACCGATCGCCGCCATGTTTCCTGCGTACGATGGATACGGCGGAGCCGCAATCAACGACAACCACCCCGCATCAGCGTAGTCGTATCGCGTTACCGTCCTCGTCAGCGCGACGAATCGCAGTCACCGGCCGCCACAAACCATGCTGGAACTTGCTGGCGAACGTGGTCTGCAACGCGTCGTGAAGCGAGATGTTGGTCAACGCGAACAAGCGTGCCTTATCGACAGTGGAAATCTCTCGGGCTACGGAAACAGTGCGCGCCACGTTGTTCCAAACTAACAGGAAGTTTGTAGGCGTGTTGACGTTGGCCCAAAGACGCGCCACCTGAGTCTGATCGCATGTGCGCGTCAAACTGTTCACCGATCCGAGTTCCTTCACTTCGTTGAGATCGGCTGCGTACTGCTCGCTTGTCATCGCCGGTGGAGCATTCGGTGCGAATTGCGTCCCCGAGTTGATGGCAAACGGAAGTACTGACGGATAGTGTGTAAACGTCGCTGCCCCAGGCGCTGGTTGCCAATTGCCTGGAGTTGTCGGCAATGTGTAAGCCGGCGGCGTAACAGTCCAGCCGTCGTTCGCGCGGGCTGCCAACATGCGTTCGGCGACGATCTGGCCCACTCGAATTCCTTGCTGAGCTCGATATTCCTCGATTCCCTGAAGCGAGATCGCCAACTCGGCATCAAACACCGCAACTCGCGTCGGGTATAAAGCAGCCAACACGTCCTGAGCGGCCTGCGCCGCGGCTGCTTCGATCGAAGCATTTTGGGACCCTGGAACGTCCGTCAGATACGGTGTATGACCGCCGTCGATGGAATTTACGGCGTCAAACATTGCCGCATGCATCATGGCGTAACTCCGCACGGGCATGATCGTCGCCGGATGCTGGCCGGGCGTCAGAACGGTTTCCATCAACACCCGATTCCATTGCAGAACGACGTCCTCCTGGAAAGTCGGAAGATTCGTTGTCGTGCCTTTATTAATTGCCCATGCCGTTTGCCTGGGCGCAGATTAGGATTGCTATAGCAAGAAGACATTTAACAAATCGTGTATTCATCTTTACTCTCCTCATTTTAAGTTCAACGCGCATTTCGGTATCTGGTGAGCTACGACTGGAACGACGTAAGAAGTACTTAGAAACCCCCTGAATCTTTCTGAAAGAATTTCTGAAAGCCGCTAATCTGTGCAGACAAAGCACTTGTACCAATTCGGACCGTTCTGTCTCGACCCCGTCAAGCGGCGTCTTTTGCGCGACGGCGAGGTAGTGAAGCTGACTCCGAAGGCCTTCGAACCCTTCTCGTGCTGGTCCAGGCAACGGGGAAAGACGATTGAGAAAGACGAGTTACTCAAGACGGTATGGGCGGGCACGATCGTCGAGGAAAACAATCTCAACCAGAGCATTACGTTGTTGCGAAAGACGCTCGGAGACAGCCGGCAGGAAAGCCAGTACATCGCCACGATTCCGGGTGTCGGGTATCGGTTCGTCGCGGACGTGCGAATGATAAGGAGAGGGGGGAGGTGACAGGAACGAAGAATCCCGCGGGCGTGGAACCAGCGTCCAATTAAGACGCGATCCGGCGGCGCCCGATGTTTCGTTACGCGCTCTTGGTACTGGTGCCGCTGGTGTTGGCGGTTGTTGGTTATGCAGTGCTGACTCGGAAGAAGACGCCGCCGCCGGCCCGGCCGTGTCGTCAATCATGGTGTTACCACTGTGATAATCTATCCGGCGATCCAAATGAGGAATACTTCGCCGACGGTGTGACTGACGCTTTAATCGGCGACCTTGCGAAGTTGTCCGGGTTGCAGGTCATCTCGCGCACTTCGTCCATGCATTACAAAGGAACGAAGAAGTCGCTGCCGGAGATCGCGCGCGAGATCAAGGTCGATGCTATTGTCGAAGGCACCGTGCAACGTTCGGGGGATCGCGTGGTGATCCGCGCGCAGTTGATCCATGCCGCCACCGATCGTCATCTCTGGGTACAAGTTTACGAACGGCCCATGCGCGACGTACTCGATGTGCAAAGTGAGATCGCGCAGACCATCGCGCGCCAAATCCAGATTCAAATGACGCCCGCCGATCAGGCGCGGCTCACGACTCGGCATCCCGTCAGTCCGAAGGCTTTTGACGATTATCTCAGGGCCGTTTCCTTTACTGGAACCGGCGCACGGAAGAGAACCTGCACAAAGCGATCGCGCATTTTCAAAACGCGATCAAGGAAGACCCGAATTACGCGCTCGCACACGTTGGACTCGCCGACTGTTACAACGCGCTAGGCGTGGTCCAAATCGGCGCGCTGCCTCCGACCGAAGCGCGGCGGCTATGCTGAAGAAACGGCCAAAAAAGCGCTCGCTCTCGATGCGACACTCGCCGAAGCGCACACCGCGCTCGGATACGCAAACCATTACAACTGGAATTGGACCGCGGCCGAGACGGATTTCAAGCGCGCCATTGAACTCAATCCAGAGTTACGCCAACGCCCACAACTTTTATGCGAGCTTCTTGATGTCGCGCGGACGCATCGAGGAGTCGATCGCGTCCTCGACGCGCGCTCGTGAGTTGGATCCGTTCTCGCTGTCGATCAGCGCGCAGCGAGGTTTCTTGTTGGAGAATGCACGTCGTTACGACGAAGCGATCGAGCAACTTCGCAACGTAATCGCGATGGATCCGAATCACTACCAGGCGCACTGGATTTTTGGGCCACACGTACGCGCTGAATAAACAGTTCGAACAGGCGATTGCCGCGTCGCAGAAAGCGGTCGATGTGTCGCAACGTGCGCCGGGCGCACTCGGGATGCTGGGAATGGTGTATGCCCTGGCCGGACAAAAAGATGAAGCAAACAAGATCCTGAACGAACTGCTCGAGCTCAACAAGCGTCGTTACGTTACTCCGGCGGCGTTAGCGAACCTCTACATCGGCCTGGACAACAAGGACCAGGCGTTCTTCTGGCTCGAGAAAGCGTTTCAAGAACGATCCAACTATCTTGCTTATTTGAAAGTCTTTCCGATCCTGGATCCGCTTCGCTCCGATCCGCGGTTTGCCGATCTCGTGCGCCGCGTCGGTTTACCCTGAGGACACTGAATGTCGCATTCCTTTCCGTTGCTCCAGGATTTACTGATACTGCTCGCAGCTTCAGTGCCGATCGCGTTCATCTTTCACCGGCTGCGCCTGCCCACCATCGCCGGTTTCATGATCACCGGCGTGCTGATTGGTCCATACGGACTCCGGCTCCTCCAAAACGTAGAAGCAATCGAATTGATGGCGGAAATCGGAGTCGCGCTGCTGCTGTTCACGATCGGACTCGAATTCTCGCTTCGCCGGTTGCTCGAAATGAAGCGCCTGGTGCTCCTGGGTGGAACTCTGCAAGTTGTCATCTCGATCATGGTGGTAACATCGCTTGCTTACGGGTTGGGCCGTCCAGTCACTCAAGCGATCTTCTTCGGCTTCCTTTTTGCCCTGTCGAGCACTGCGATCGTACTGAAGACTTATATCGATCGCGCGGAGGTCGATGCGCCGCATGGACGCGCCGCTGTAGGAATACTACTGTTTCAGGATCTCAGTATTGTGCCGATGATGCTGTTGATTCCGATACTGAGCGGCCGCAATGCGGGTTCGACATCGCAGATCGTCATCACGTTTGCGACCGCAATCGTTGCTATAGCCGTTATTTATCTGGCGACGCGCAGGGTCATTCCTTACATGTTGCATCACATCGTCCGCTTGCGCAGTCCGGAGGTGTTTATCACCTCTGTTGTGCTGATCTGTTTCGGCACCTCGTTTCTCATCGCGCAGTTTGGACTCTCACTCGCCCTCGGGGCGTTCATCGCCGGCATGGTTCTTTCCGAATCGGAGTACAACCATCAGATCATTGCCGACATTCTGCCGTTCCGCGACGTCTTCAACAGCCTGTTTTTCATTTCGATTGGAATGCTCTTGTCGCTTGGCGCGCTGGCCTCAAACATCTTCGCCGTCATTCTCCTGGTCGCGGCTCTGATTGCGGTTAAGGCGCTGATCGTGCTCGCTGTTGTACGCACGCTTGGTTATTCCCTGCGCATTGCGACGATGACGGCGATTGGCCTTTCGCAAATCGGCGAGTTCTCCTTCATCCTCGCCAAGACCGGCGTACAGGAAGGTCTGCTTCCCGAGCTCGACTATCAACGTTTTCTGGCCGCATCGATTATTTCAATGATCGCGACGCCGTTTTTGATCAAGGCGGCGCCGCGCATCGGCTACGCGGTGCAATCGTTGTTTGGATCATCGGCGCTTGAGCCAACCGTGGCGAGCTATCAGCCGGAAGACGGTGAAATGAACGAACACGTGATCATCGTCGGCTATGGTTTCAATGGTCGCAATCTCGCGAAGGTATTACGCAGGACGAAGGTGCCGTATCTCGTGCTGGAGTTAAACGCTGATTCAGTGCGGAGCGCTCGTGCTGAAGGGGAGCGTGTGATCTATGGCGACGCAACGCGGCGCGAGGTGCTGAATCACGTCGGCATCGACAATGCGCGCGTGCTTGTTTTGGCAATATCCGATCCCGCCGCCACGCGTCACACGGTCTCGGTCGGCCGCGAGGTGAATCCCGATATACACATTATCGTGCGCACGCGTTATATGTCCGAGATTACCGACCTCCGCGAGCTCGGCGCGGACGAAGTCATTCCAGAAGAGTTTGAAACGAGTATCGAGATTTTTTCGCGCGTCCTTACGAAACTCGGCATCCCGCGTCACATCATTCAAAGACAGGTTGCGGCAATAAGGGGTGAAGGCTACGAGATGTTGCGCCTGCCGACGTTGCCGATGGTTGAACTGATCGACATCGCGGAGGCGTTGGGTTCAGCGGCCACAGAGACTTTCATCATGCCGTCGGATTCGCCGGCTGCCGGCAAAACGATCGGCCAGTTGAAACTACGAACAAAGACGGGTGTCTCAGTGATTGCAGTGATTCACGACGGCACCACCGAGATCAATCCCGGTCCGGAAACGATGATCGACGTCGACGACGTATTGGTTCTGCTTGGCACGACCGACAAGATTCATCAGGCCATCGAGCAACATCTTTCCGGGTGGGACGGCAAGTAACGATAGCATCCCAGAGCAGATTAAGACACGACCCAAATAAGAGTAGTGCCCTACTTTGGAAATCTTCTCTGCGTATCTCTGCGTGCCTCTGCGTCTCGGCGGTAAATGTGGACCGTAAAAGCATATAAACCGCAGAGTCGCGGAGGAACGCAGAGATGCGCAGAGTAAATTAGGGCACCACCCAAATAAGCTGATGATTGACAAGAAATATGTAAACGGTTTCTAATGTTCCCCCCTACAACCCCCGGTGTCTAATGGTTTTCCCCAAGCATACCTCTGCATGAGTTCTACACCTACCACACAGCCGGACGGGACGTCCGACAAACCTGAACTAAGTTTTCTCAGCGGCGGCGGCGAGATGGGTGCGCGTATGCGCGCATTCGATTGGTCTACGAGTCCGGTTGGACCAGTTGCCGATTGGCCACAGAGCCTGAAAACCGCCGTCTCGATCTGCATCGGGTCTCGCTATCCGATCGTGATCTGGTGGGGCAATCCCGAGTACACGATGTTTTATAACGACGGGTACATCCCTATCCTTGGAGTTACAAAACATCCAGGCTGGCTCGGACGGTCCGGAAGAGAATGTTGGAAAGAGATCTGGTCCACCGTCGGTCCGATGTTCGCAGGGGTGTTTGAAACAGGTGTCGCTACCTGGTCGGAGAATCTTCTCCTCGTAATGGAGCGCAACATTCCTCGCGAAGAAAACTATTTCACGTTCTCTTACAGTCCCATTCGCGACGAAGCGGGTAAGGTTCCTGGAATCTTTTGCGCGTGCTACGAAAGCACGGGCCAGGTCATCGGCGAGCGCCGTTTGCAAACACTTCGCGATCTTGGCCGGACTGTGATGGATTCAAGGTCGGCGGAAGAAGCGTGTGAGGCGGCTGCAAAGACACTCGAAACTAATCCGCACGACGTTCCATTTGCACTGCTGTATCTACTCGACGAAAAGGCGCAAAGCGCGCGCCTGATCGCCACCACAGGATTCACTGAGACGTCGAAAACGATTCCGGAACAGGTTGCGTTGAATGAATCAGCGGCGTGGCCGTTTCTCAGAGTGTTCAAGACCGGCATGGGCGAAGTCGTTTCCGATTTGGTGGCTGGCTTTGGACCATTGCCGGGTGGACCATGGCCTGAACCGGCCGAAGCTGCGTACGTGCTTCCGATCGCCGTTCCCGGAATGGTCAAGCCAACCGGATTTCTGGTCGCAGGACTGAGTCCGCGTCGCGTTGTCGATGCAGATTACCGCAGTTTCTTCGATCTGATTGCTGGTCACGTCGGCACAGCAATCGCGAATGCTCGCGCTTATCAGGAAGAGCGGAAACGCGCCGAGGCGCTAGCGGAGATCGACCGCGCGAAGACAGCGTTTTTTCCAACGTCAGTCACGAGTTTCGTACGCCGTTGACGTTGATGCTTGGACCACTCGAAGAGGCATTGACGGAAGCAGCCTTATTACCCAACGTGCGTGAACGGCTCGATGTGGCCCATCGCAACAGCGTTCGGTTACTGAAACTGGTTAACACTTTACTCGATTTCTCGCGCATTGAAGCCGGACGCATTGAAGCAGTTTACGAGCGACTTGATCTATGCACGTTGACGCAGGAATTGGCGAGCGTGTTTCGTTCCGCCATTGAGAAAGCCGGACTGACTTTTGTCGTAGATTGCAAACCGCTTGTTGCGCCCGTCTACGTCGATCGCGAGATGTGGGAGAAGATCGTTTTCAATCTGCTTTCAAACGCTTTCAAATTCACTTTTGAAGGCGAGATAAAAATCTCGCTAAAAGAAAATGGCGATCGTGTTGAACTCGCGGTCAACGACACCGGCACTGGTATTCCGGAAGACGAGTTGCAAAATCTGTTCGAACGTTTTCACCGCGTAAAAGGTGCGCGCGGGCGCAGTTACGAAGGTTCCGGGATCGGACTCGCCCTCGTCCAGGAACTAGTGAAATTGCACAGCGGGTCCGTCAGTGTTGTCAGCGAGATGGACCGTGGGAGCACGTTTATCGTCAGTATTCCGACCGGTTCCAATCATATTCCCGCGGATCGTCTCGGCGCCGCTCGAACACTCGTCTCGACCGGATTGCGCGGGGAGGCTTACGTCGAGGAAGTTGTGAAGTGGCTGCCGGAAAATGGCCACACCCCGGAGCGACTTTCAGAGTTGGCCAGCGCGACGAGTGTTGCCGAGCCTCAGACGGAGAACCGGCCCCGCATTCTGCTGGCCGATGACAACGCCGACATGCGCGATTACGTCCGGCGTTTGCTTTCCGGAAGATATGAAGTCGAGGCGGTCGGTGATGGCGAGGCTGCTGTGCAGGCTGCTCGGGAACAACGATTCGATCTCGTATTGTCTGACGTGATGATGCCGAAGCTCGATGGATTTGGCGTGCTGCAAGCCTTGCGCAGTGACGATCAAACGCGAACGATTCCCGTCATTCTGCTCTCGGCACGTGCGGGTGAGGAGTCGCGTGTTGAAGGTATGGGCGCAGGAGCCGACGATTATCTCGTCAAACCATTTTCGGCGCGCGAACTTTTGGCCCGTGTCGAATCGCACATCAAACTTCAGCGCGAGCGCGAAACACTCCGAAGAGAAACTGAAGGAGCTTATGTTGCTCGAGCAACAAGCTCGCGCCAGCGCTGAAGTTGCGAACCGTGTGAAGGATGAGTTTCTGGCGATGCTTTCGCACGAACTGCGCACGCCACTCAATGCCATTGTGGGCTGGACCCATCTGCTGAAGAGCGGCACATTGCTGGATAGCGATCGAGCGCGTGGTATCGACGTGATCGATCGAAACGCGTCAGCGCAACGCGCGATCATCGACGAGTTGCTCGACGTTTCCCGCATCATCACCGGTAAACTCAGTCTCGAGGTAAAACCGATCGATCCGGTTAGCGTGCTCGAGGCCGCGGTGGACGCGATTCGCCCGGCGGCCCTCGCGAAAGAGATGGAGATCAACGTCTCTATCGAACGCAATCATGGGTTGGTCGTCGGCGAAGCCGGGCGTCTTCAACAAGTCCTCTGGAACCTGCTCTCCAACTCCGTAAAGTTCACTCCAAAAAAAGGGCGTATCGACGTTGGGTTGAAAGTTGTCGGCAGGCATTTTGAGATTACGATCAGCGACACTGGCGAGGGCATCGCGCCGGATTTCCTGCCTTATATCTTCGAGCGATTCAGACAGGCGGACAGCACTTCGCGGCGAAAACACGGCGGCTTGGGAGTCGGACTTTCGATTGTTCGTAATCTGGTTGAGTTGCATGGCGGTGATGTTCAAGTGACCAGCGATGGTCCAGGCAGGGGAGCGACGTTTACCATTCGACTTCCGATAATGGGTCTGTCGGATGCTGATGCGGCTCAACGCGGTGAGAGTAAACAGCTGATCGATTCCCGTTGGAAGCAGAAAGATCAGGCAGCGGATGATGACGTGCACCCGACCTTGCTGAGCGGGTTGAAAGTGCTGGCGGTTGACGATCAACAAGACACGCGCGATCTGATCATGCTCGCGCTAATGAGATACGGCGCAGACGTGAGGGCCAGTGATTCCGCGACCGCGGCGCTGGCGACGATCGCTGAGTGGCAACCAGACGTCATCGTTTCTGACATCGGTTTACCGGAGATGGACGGTTACGATTTCATGCGCGCGCTGCGCAAGATTGAAGGCGATGGGAAGCGCATTCCTGCAATCGCGCTTACGGGTTACGCCGGTGTCATCGACGAGTCGAACGCGCTCAATGCAGGTTACGAGTTACACTTTTCGAAGCCGATCAACTTGAGTGAACTCGCTCACGCTATCGCGAAACTGTCAGGGAAGAAGTAATTGCGTCACAGATCAGTTTTGCTGACACGCGTACCGCGATAGTGAATCCGAAGAATGGACCAAAGTCCTGCATCGCCGGCATGCTCGTTATGAAGAGTCCGGGCACGGACGTTTGCAGGTGATCGTCGAGAACGGGAAAACCGTTTCGCGTTTCGAGTTGAGCGAGGACGTTGCCGGACGACAAAACAGGCACGCGCGTTATGTCGACTTTGTAACCGGTCGCAAAGACTACCTCGTCGCAGACGACCTCTTCACCGTTGCTCATCGTTACAACCAACTCTTCATTCCGTTCGATGGATTTAACAATTTCAGTGTTAGGCAAAACTCTGACGCGGTCGTCTGCGATGCGAGGCGCCAGCCACGGCTCCAGTTTCAGCCGTCCTTCGGCCCACTGTTTTCGACTGATCTCATCCTTTTCCGCCTGCGTCAGGCGACGAAACCAGCTAGGGTTTTCAGCCATCGCATCGACGAGTGGATTCACCCACGACCAATCGGATTTATCAAACGATGGTGTGTCGTGACGATGTGAAACGTAGACGCGGCTTGCGCCTGCTTCGAGCAACAGTGCGGTCCACTCGAAAGCGCTTTGTCGCCCGCCGATGATCAAGTAACGCTTGTTCGCGGCGGAGGAGAAGTCGGTGAACTCGCACGTGTGCGAGTAGCGGCCCTCAGGCAAACGTGATTTCACTTCGACAGGGATGTTCACAAAGTGTTTGAATCCCGGCGCGAGTACGACCTTTTTCGCGCGGATCGTGTCGCCGCCGGCGGTTGTCGCAATAAAATTGTTCGCGTGATCTAATCGCTCGATATGTAACGGCAATGTTGTGATTTGTTTCTGCGTTTGAAACCACTCGGCATACGAAAGATAGAAATCGAGTGAAAGCGGTTCGACATCGTGAGGCGTTTGCCCGCGCGATTCGAGAAACTTCTCAATCGTGTGAAGGTTAACCGGATCGAGATGCCAATCGCAGGCCGATCGTAAAAGCATTCCCTGCGGCATGTTCTTTCGCCAAAACTCCATCGGCTTGCCCACGATCAGGTGATCGATTCCGAGATGCGAGGCTTGGGCCGCGATTGCGAGGCCGAACGGGCCCGCACCGATGATTAACAAGTCTGTTTCGTAAGTCTGCATTGTGATTCAATAGGCGGACAAAACATGTCACGAATTTTATTGATAAGCAACTCGACCCTCTTCGGCAGCGGCTATCTCGATCACGCGGAAGGAGAGATCCGCGATTTTCTCGGCGATCTCAAACGCGTGCTCTTCGTTCCGTTCGCGCTTTACGATCGCGACGCTTACGCGTTAACAGCGCGTGACCGATTCAGGAAGATGGGTTACGAATTAACGTCAGTGCACAACGTCGTCGATCATTTCGAGGCGATAGTTAATACTGACGCGATCTTCATCGGCGGTGGTAATACCTTTCGCTTGTTGAAGACGCTTTACGATCGGTCGCTGCTCGACCCGATACGGCAACGCGTTGCCGCAGGCATGCCGTACATTGGTTCGAGCGCCGGTTCCAACGTTGCCGGGCCGACGATCAAAACAACCAACGACATGCCGATCGTTCAGCCGCCTTCGTTCGACGCACTCGGACTCGTGTCGTTTCAGATCAACCCGCACTATCTCGATCCCGATCCAAACTCGAAGCACATGGGAGAAACACGCGAGAAGCGAATACTCGAGTTTCTGGAAGAGAACGACACGCCGGTACTTGCTTTACGCGAAGGTGCAATCGCTCGGTGCGAGAACGGCACAACGATTTTGAAAGGCTCGACTGGCGCACGAATCTTTCGCCGCGGCATGGACCCTGTCGAGACGTCACCCGGCGATCAATTAGACGAGTTGTTACGTTATCCGTAGAATCCACTGACATGACAAATACTCCCCCGCTAACCGACGCCCAGCGTTTAGTATCACTCGACGTTTTTCGCGGTATCACGATCGCCGGAATGGTCCTGGTCAACAATCCAGGAACATGGCAACACATCTACTGGCCGCTGCGGCATGCGGAGTGGCATGGGTGGACGCCAACGGATCTCGTCTTTCCGTTTTTCCTCTTCATCGTCGGCGTCGCGATCCCGTTGGCGTTTGGGAACCGCGTCGAACGTGGCGGCAGCAAGCGCGATCTTTATCTGAAGATCATCAAGCGCACGCTGATCATCTTCGGCATCGGCTTGTTTCTGAACGCGTTTCCTTACTTCAACTTTGCGGAGCTGCGCATTCCCGGCGTGTTGCAACGAATCGCGGTCTGCTACTTCTTCGCTTCGATCATCTTTCTCAACACTCGAATCGCCACTCAGATCGTGATCACGATCGCACTGCTGTTCCTTTACTGCCTGATGGTGAATTACATTCCCGCGCCTGGTTATGCCGCCGGCGATCTGACGAAGGAAGGAAGTCTGCCGTCGTTTATTGATCGCGTCGTGTTTGGTCCAAACACGTTTGGGGGCAGGCGAAGGTTTACGATCCGGAAGGATTACTGAGCACGATTCCCGCCGTGGCCACAGCGATGATCGGCGTGCTGACGGGCCACTGGTTGCGCAGCGAGAAAACGCGTATTGAAAAAGTCGCCGGGATGTTTGTCGCGGGCGCGGTTTGTATCGCGCTCGGTTGGGCGTGGAACTCGTTCTTCCCGATCAACAAAGCGCTGTGGACCAGTTCGTACGTGCTTGTTTACCGGCGGTCTGGCTTTGCAGTTTTTGGCTTTCTGTTACTGGCTGATCGACATCAAGGGTTACCGCCGTTGGGCCAAGCCGTTTGAAGTCTTCGGCATGAATGCGATCGCGCTTTACGTCGGGGCCGGACTAATGGCTGATCTGTTCGGCGCGATCAAAATTCAGGGGACACCGCTCGGCGCCTGGATTTACCACAACGCGTTTGCGTCGTGGGCGTCGCCGGTGAATGCTTCGCTCGCGTTTGCGATTGCATTTGTGCTGGTGTGGTTAGTTCTGATGTGGATTCTTTATCGACGCCGGATCTTTATCAAGGTGTGATTTTGCTTCGTCGATTAGCTGATTGTTTTTCTCGTAACTTAGCGGATCGGAATCTTCAGGGATCTGAGGCGGGTAGTGATGTTCTGATAGACCGGATAAGCCTCGGTGCGCAGATGGGCCAGCATGTGATGACCGCGCCGCGTCGCGCGTTCATGACGCAAAGCGGAAATGTCGATCGGGGCGACGACGATCCGCTCGCCTGGTCCAGGTGACGCTTCCGCGAGCAAACGTCCGTCGAAATCCACGATCTGACTGCCGCCGGGCCACGAATACGGCGGATAGTGTTTCAGACTTGCGCCCTGGTTTGCCGCCACTACGTACGCGAGATTTTCGAGTGCGCGGCAACGATTGACGATGGTCCACCAGGCCATCGGTTCGGTCGCGCCCCACGGATCCATGTAAGCCGAAACACGAATCAATACCTCCGCACCGTTCGCCGTCAACTGCCTCATCGCTTCGGGAAACAACCAGTCGTAACAGATCGCGCAACCGAGCTTGCCGATCGGCGTGTCGGCGACTGGAAACAGCGGTTCGTCGTAGTCAGGCAGATCGTGGGGACTGGTGTGGACCTCGAAACGGCAGCCACGTATTGACCTTGCGATACTTGTGTATCAGTCCTTCTGGTCCAACCAGACACGTGGTGTTGAAGACGTGGCCGGGCCACTTCGCATCGACCTCCAGCATCGACCCGCTTTGAATGTAGATGTCGTGTTCTTTTGCTTTCTGTTGCAGCCGTTCGGTGTGTTCGTTGGGAATTGGGATCGCGAGTTTGTCGATCAATTCGCCGACCGTAGCGAAGACAGGCGCGGCATGCGCAAACTCCGGAAACACGACTAGTCGCACTGGCAGAAACGGCGCCGCGCCGGCGACGGCCGAGTCGATCATCGACAGCATGCGATCCGTGTTTGCGCGCATGCCGACGGCGATCGAGCGGGTTCGGAAAGTCCGTCTGGCACGCGGCGGCTGAGTACCTGATGTGTTCCATAACTTGCGACCTACCAATCTATTCCGATGGACGGCAGCGGCGATGTGACGACGCGCGTGTTGTACGTTTCCAGATATTTGCGCCGCGTAGGTGTCAGCGGATAACGCTCGGGCCACGCGTACGGATACTTGCTCATGCCGTGAAACGGCAGTGGTCCAACCTGATCGGGACTCGCGGAGTTGATGTCCATCTCTTTGCTGAAGCCGTCGGCGTAGAGCAGGAACGTGCGCGTCCATCCTCCCGGCAGCGGCGGGAGTTTACTCGCGGCGAACGAGAGAATGAATTCATCGCCCGGACGCGAGATCACAAAGATGTCGTCTGACGAATTGAGCAACTCGCGCACGTCGCCTTCGCGTGTGTAGCGTCCGGTCATCACTTTCCACGGCGAGGTGAACGAGATCTTTTTGAAGTCGTACGTCATCGGCTGACGAGTGTCGGGCGAGTACTCGAGCGAAAAGCCGCGCCAGCGAAGGTCGGCGACGAATGGCGTAAGTCGCGTCAACTGCGTCGGGAAATTGCCGGCGGAAGTGTCTACGAGGATCTGGTCCCAGTAAATGCGCATGTTGGTCACGATACGCACTTCACGGCTCTCGCTCAAAAACTTTCCGGTGAGATCGGCGACGACGTTTGCGGCCGCCCGACAGGAATGCCGATGTTTTCGATCACGGTCTGCCACTGACCGCGTTTGTCTTTTACTTGCAGTGCTGGGAGTTTGAGAGCTCTTTGCCGCTTTGCGACGCGGCGAGGTTGTCACTGGACCACGCGTAGTCGGTCCAACCGGTCATGAGCAACAAACGTTCGACCGGCATGTTGCGTCAGTTCAACGTCAACGTGTGTTCGTCGGCAAAACCACGAATCTGATGAAGCTTAAAATCGTCAGGATATTTGCGATCGACGCCGGCGATTAGTGCTAGCACATCGTGCCCGTGTTCGTCGACAGCGGCTACGGGCGGCTGCGCGTTGCGCGTACGTGAAGAGTTTGAAACGTGGCGCCGGAACTGTCAGTCCTTCGTTTGGATAAATTTCTACGTCTGCGCGGGTGTGCGACGGCGACCAACTGAAGGTGATCGAAAAACATCGCTTCTTCCAACTCGTTTGTAACGCGCAACTCGTAACGCCCGTTGCGCGGCTTCAACAGATCGCCGGCGATGCGGACGTACTCGTCCGGGTCGGGCGTGTTGTAAACTCCGGGCGCATCGAGATGGCCCATCTCGCCGCCGCCCATAAAGTCGGTGACAAACACGAAGCGTTCACCATTCCAAACATACAAGATAAGGACACGACGAGGGCTTTCGATCGAATTCGGTGAGCGAAGACAGCGCGGTCTTTGTCCACTCGCTATTTCTGTTTCCGCCTGTACGATTCCCGCGGGCCACAACACGCGCACTGCATCGACAGCGGTTCGTCTTGCCGAGACCAAACACAACGTCGCTCGGCGCGGGCGCGGGAAACGCCGAATAAGTTTCAAGCTTCTGCGCGAGACTTCCGGCGCGAATTTCGATCTTCGCGCCGACGCCGCTGCGATTACTCACCGTCGCCGCCAAACCTACTCGCAACGATCGATTCGCGTTGCCACCGTCGTTGCGTGCGACATTTAACCCACCACCCGGAGTGCCAAAGATCAGATCGGTGTCGCCATCGTTGTCGAGATCGCCGGACGCAAGCACGAGCGAGCGTGTGAGTTCGGTAGCTGCCTTAGCAACGTCGACGAGTTTGCCGGCACGTTACGCAAAACCTGCGATTCAGCATCCGCAGCCGCTGACGAGATCGAGCAGTCCGTCGTTGTCGTAGTCGAAGAACTGGCACGCGTTCGCCGTCTGCGGTCTCTCCCAGGGCGCATGATCTCGAAACGCTCTTTGCCGTAAATACATCGCGAATACCGATATTGCTGAGGAAAGAAATCCGTGTACCCATCTTTATTGACGTCACCGGCGGCAACGCAGGTCGCTTCTTTAACCTGCCGAGACCGGATTCCACGTGCAACGTCACGAAACGTGCCGTCGCGCATGTTTCGCCACAGGTAGACTTTGTCGGGTGAAGCGACGAGCAGATCGACATCGCGTCGGTTATCAAAATCGGTGGGGACGACAGCGCGCGCCGAGATTTTGTCGGCGAGTTTTGCGTCCGCGGTTTGATCTGAGAAGGTACGATCACCGTTGTTTCGCAGCAGGAGAGGGACTGACCGGCGATGAAGAGGTCGAGATCGCCGTCGTGATCAACATCGACGAAAGCAGTCGCTCCCGAAGTTGCTAGATGCGATCGGAATTTTCGCAGCCGCCGTAACGTCGGAAAAATTGCCGTTGCGAGTCGTTGTGATAAAGCGGCTGCTAATCGGCATGAACGATGAAAAGATCGGGTTTCCATCGTTATCGTAATCGCCCGCAATCGCGCTCGAGCGGCCACCAGAAGTTGCTTTCGCGAGCGCCCGAGAGTCTCGCGTGAAATTAACTGCGTGAAATCAACAAATTTGCCGGCGCCATCGTTCAGTGCAAGACGTTCGTTGCAAGCCCGCGACTTCGAACAGATCGAGATCGCCATCCAAGTCGCAGTCGAACAACACCGCGGCGCCGTTGTTAGGTTCAAGTTCAGTATCCGCGGGCCAATTACTCGCTTGCAGCGCAGTGGCTGTCACGTCGGTAAACTCGACCTTCGGAAGGTTTTGGTCGACAAGACCCGGTTCCGAGCCCGTCGACGAGATCGCTTCAGCATAGCGGCCTTGCTCGAGATAGTTAGTTCCCAACGTCGTGCCGCTTCCGCGTTCACGCAACGTTCTGAAACTGCTGGATCACTTTTGCCCTTCTTCGGCTTGACCGCTGCGCATCAACGCCATGCCGAGGTTGTAAAGCGCGGTCGTGTTGTAAGGTTCGGCGGCGAAGGCAGTGCGAAGCAGCGTGATCGCTTGGGCGTACTTGCGTTGCTGCACGTAGATTTGACCAAGGTTCACATTCGCGCCAACGTCCTCCGGATCGATCGCAACACTTTTTGAAACGAGACGATCGCTTCGGCAGGTTTGGTTTGCGCTTTCGCCAGCAAGCCCAGAACGTAGTGCGGTTGCGGCGCATTCGGCGCGGCAGTGGCGGCGCTTTGAACTCACGTTGTGCGGCAGGTAGATCGGGCACGTTGAAGAGTGCGATCCCGAGATTGATGCGCGCGATTGCCAATGCCGGGTCGAGTTGCAACGCACGTTTGAACGCGTCCGCCGCCTCTTTATGTTTGAACTGTTCCAGCAAGGCGACGCCGATGTTATTTGCGCGATAAGCGTCTTCGCGCGCGGCAGGTTTCGGCGGGCGGGTTTTGACGAGTAGCGGCGTCTGGTTTATTAATGAGGCCGTACAGCAGACTACGATCAGAGAATCCCAGCAGCAAAACACGAGTTTTAAAGTTCTTCATAGATGATTCCACTCGAATATAAATGCAAACACTTCAAAGTCGACCACAGATTACACGATTTTATTACTGACGGCCGCGTTGTGTTATCACGCGGCTGTCGTACCAACAACGACGCTGCCGAGCGAGGCACGCGCGAGTACAACGAGCTCGTGCGCACGTTCTATGTCGGACTCGCAGCGCTTCAGGTTGGTCACGACGTTCAGGCCGACAGCAAGCTCGCGCAGTTCACGCAGCTCGCGCCCGCTGAGCCGGCGGGTTGGGCCAACTGGGGCGTGCTCGCTTTGCGGCAGCGAAACTTCGACACGGCAAACGAGCGGATCCAACGTGCGCGTTCGATCTCGATGCGAACAGCGACGAGATTGTTTACCTGATTGGATTGCTTGAAAGCAGTCGCGGGAAATCTGCAGAAGCAATCGCAGCATTGCGAAAAGCCGTCGAGTTAGACAATACCAATCTGCTCGCCGACGTACAAGCTATGCCGAGGAAGTCGAACGCGAGGGCGATGAACAGAGTACGGCCAGAGTTTCAGCGACTGATTACAGCAGATTCTCAAGTCGCAACCTGACAACATCGCGGTGCATCGTCGAGTTGAGTCGCGTCGCGGCCAAACGTGGTGACGCTGAAACACTCAGGAAGACAGTCTCGCAAGATCCAGTCGCGCTCTTCATCGTGGCCTTCAGAAGTGCAGGAACAGGTCAAGGCGCTTGGCGATGCGGTGCACAGCGGCGATCTGCGTGCGGCCGCGACGCGTACGAGTTTTTTGCGCAACGTGTTGCTGCGTGTTCCCGAGTATCGCCGCGATCTGGCGGCGATCAAACCACCGCCGGGTGAAGAAGCGGTTCCGTTCACGCACTTTCTGCGCCTCGAGAGCCGGTGTTTCAAACGGCGCCCGAAGACACGGCTCGATCAAGTTCACCGCGACAGCCAGTGCCGAATGCGGACCCGCGCATAAAGATTGGATTGGCGCGATCGCGTTGAGCGGTGAAGGTGGACCAGTGATCGCCACTGCATCGGCGAGCGAAGTGCGTCTCGCGAGCGGCGCACGTTTTCCGTTTCCCGGTGGACCTGCGAATAGGCCTCCGTCCCTGGACGGCATCTTGCAGATCGATTTCAGTTACGACTTCAAAACCGATCTCGTGCTTGCAGGTGCCGGCGGCGTGCGTTTGTTTCGACAGGAGAGTCCGTCTTCGTTTACCGACGTGACCGCGGAAACAAAACTGCCCGCGACGGTCGTCAACGCGAAATACACGGGTGCGTGGAGCTGCGGACATCGAAGCTGATGGTGATCTCGACATCGTTCTCGGATCGCGGCGCAAGGCACTGCCACCGTTTTAAGAAACAACGGCGACGGCACATTCCTCGACATCCGTCCTTTTGAAGCGAACATCAGGCGCTCGCACGTTTCGCGTGGGCCGATATCGATCGCCGATGGCGACCCTGATGCTGCCGTACTCGATCCACCGGACGCTTTGCACATTTTCAGTAACGAACGACAAGGGCAGTTCAGCAAGCGTCCATGTGCCGGCCAACTTTCCGGCTGCGCGTCGCGATCAGCGTAGCGGACATCAACTGGGACGGCGGCTTCGATTTCGTCGCTTGTCGGGCAGACGGAGACAATCACGCGGCTGTCTGACAAAGATCACGGTGCGGGCTGGGAACAAGCGGAAGTCGCGAAGAACTGGCGAAGAACCTCGCGGCCCGGTGAGTTTGCGCGTCGCGGATCTCGACAACAACGGCGGACTCGATCTGTTGCTGCTCGCTACAACTCCCGTCGGCTCAACCGTCTGGTTGAGCGATGAGCAAGGACAGTTTCATCTCCACCGCGATATCCAGTTTGGCGACTCGCTTCTCGACGTTGCGGACGTCAATAGTGATGGCCGCCTCGATGTCCTCGGATTTACGACTGAAGGCCAGGCTATTCAGTCCATCAACAGTAGCTCGAAGAATTATCACTGGCAATTGGTTCGTCCACGAGCGAGTAATGCCGTCGGCGATCAACGCATAAATCCATTCGGCGTCGGTGGTGAGATGGAGATCCGTTCTGGTCTGCTGGTCCAGAAAGCAGGCGATCACTGGTCCACTGATTCACTTTGGTCTGGGAGAGCAGACGAGCTCAGACGTCATCAGGATCGTATGGCCCAACGGCACTGTCCGCGCCGAGTTTGAAGTGCAAAGCCGACCAGGCTGTGCTTACAGAACAACGTTTGAAAGCTTCATGTCCCTGGCTATACACGTGGAACGGAAAGGAGATGGAGTTTATTAAAGACGCGGTGCCGTGGGGTTCAGCGATCGGCCTGCGCATCAACACGCTGGGCTCGGCAAAGATTGCAGCAACAGCAGAGTGGTACAAGATCCGTCGCGATCAACTCGTGCCACGCGATGGTTACTACGACATTCGAGTGACGGCGGAACTGTGGGAAGTTTATTACTACGATTACATCGGCCTCATGGCGGTCGACCATCCCGAGGGCACTGAGATTTTTGTCGACGAGCGTTTCGTCGTGCCGCCTTTACAGGTTGGATACAAAACAGTGAAGACTCCGAAGCCGATCAAGCAGGCGATCGACGACAACGGCGACGACGTCACTCAACTGGTCGGCGCGCGCGACGCGAAAGCGCTCGACAGTTTCGGCCGCGGACAGTATCAAGGCCTCACACGCGATCACTATCTCGAGATCGTCCTGCCGGATGAAGCGCCCACGAGCGGCCCGCTTTATCTAATCGCGCACGGTTCGATTCACGACACGGAATCGTCACTCAACGTAGCGATCACACAAGGCACTCGTTGGCGGGCGCAGCCAATGAGTGTCGAAGTGCCGGACGGCAAAGGCGGATGGGTAACGGCGCTTTCGAACCTTGGTTTTCCTGCCGGCCGGAAGAAAACGGTGCTGTTTGATTTAAAGGATGTTTGGAAGCCGAATACACCGCGCCGCGTCCGCATACGAACCAACCTGGAAATTTACTGGGATCACATCGAATGGGCGGAGGGTCTACCGGAGGCGGCTGTGAAGATGGTAACCTTGGCGCCTTCGACGGTTGACCTTCATTATCGCGGCTATTCCGTGGTCACCAAACCCGACGCCGGTGCGCCTGAAATACCGGATTACAATCAGCTCTTTTCGAGTAAGCAGGCGTGGCGGGATCTCGAAGGTTACTACACGCGATTTGGAGAGGTGGGCGAGCTCTTGAAAGCGATCGACGACCGTTACGTAATCGTTGCTTCCGGCGACGAGATGTCGTTCCGCTTCCCCGAACAGCCGCAGCCGCCCGCGGGGTGGGTACGTGATTTCATACTAATGGGCGATGGCTGGATTAAAGACGGCGACTATAATTCAACTCACTCGCGGACGGTTTTGCCACTGCCGCACCACGCACAACAGGAATACGAAACGCGACCAGGAAAGCTGGAAGAAGAGTTTGTCTATCGTCGCTTTCCGCAAGACTGGCAGACATATCACACGCGTTACGTTGCGCCGGATGTTTTTAGAAACGTGTTAAGGTCTTCTGGAACGGTTAAGAACAAGCAGAGATGAAAAGCCGTAAGGTCCCCCGGATTGTGCTGATCGTCGTGTTCGTCGCCTTGCTGGCGGCGCCGGTCGTGTTCAAACGATTAGCCGCGCGGCGTGAAGCGGCAAACACCGTGCGCGACACAGCGGTTGCGCTTGCGCGTTATGGTTTCTACCTCGAAGAAGTCGGACAGTCATCAAGGGCCAGCTTCACACATCAGGCTCCCACACTCGACAAACAGTTGGACCACATCATGCCGCAGGTTGCCTCGATGGGCGCCGGCGTTTCGATCGTCGATTTCGATCGTGATGGCTGGTCGGACGTTTATGTGACGAACAGCGGCGAGGGAAGTAAGAACGCGCTCTTCCGCAACATGACGGACGGGTCATTCAAGGATGTCGCCGCTGATCTCGGAATCGCGGACGTCAATCAGGCTGGAACCGGAGTGTCGATGGGCGCAATTTGGGGCGACTACGACAACGACGGTTACGAAGATCTGTTTCTATACAAGTGGGGCAAGCCCGAGCTCTTTCACAACGACGGCGGACAAAAGTTTTCACGCGTCACTGACAAAGCAAAGTTGCCCGAATGGGTGAATGCAAACACCGCAATCTGGTTCGACTACGATCGCGACGGACGATTAGATTTATTCCTGGGTGGCTATTATTCCGAGGACGTAAACCTCTGGCAACTCAAGACGACGAAGATGATGCCGGAGAGTTTTGAGTATGCGAATAATGGCGGGCGCAAGTATCTGTTCCGCAACCTCGGCGACGGTTCGTTCGAAGAGATCAGTCAAAAGAATCGGGATCGACACGCGGCGCTGGGCGTTGGCCGCCGTTGCCGCCGACCTGCGCGGCAATGGCAACATGGATCTCTTCATCGCCAACGATTACGGCATCTCGGAACTCTTCTTCAACGACGGCAAACAGTTTCGCGAAGTTGGAAAAGACACCGGAGTCGGCTTCTCGCCGAAGAGTGGGATGAACGCGTCGATCGGCGACATCCTGAATCAGGGGCGTTATTCGATCTACGTCTCCAACATCTCTGAAGAAGGCGTGTTGATTCAGGGCAACAATCTCTGGGTGCCACGTGAAGGAACAACGGGCGATTCGCTTCAGTACGACAATCTCGCGCGCGCGATGGACGTCGAGATCGGCGGCTGGAGTTTCGGTGCTCAGTTTGGCGATCTCAACAACGACGGCACGCTCGATCTTTATCTCGTGAATGGTTACATCTCCGCCGATCGCGATCTGAACTACTGGTACGACTTCTCCAAGATCGCCGGCGGCAACTCGACGATCATCTCCGACGCAGCGCACTGGCCCGCCATGGAGGGTCGCAGTTTGTCGGGCTACCAGCAGAAAAAGGTTTGGCTTAACGATGGCGCCGGGAAGTTTGTGGATGTTGCGCAGGCGGTTGGCGCGAGTGATCTTCACGACGGTCGCGCGGTCGCGCTTGTCGATCTTTGGAATCGCGGTGTGCTCGACGTCGTGGTTGCGAATCAAAAAGGGCCGTTGCTGATTTATAAGAACAACGTCGCACCGGAAAACAGGTGGATCGAGTTTGAACTGGAAGGCTCGTCAAGTAATCGCAGCGCGATTGGCGCGCAAGTGCGATTGTTCTGGAATGGACGTCAGCAGGTGCAACAAGTTTCAGGTGGCAGCGGTTTCTGTTCGCAGAACCAGCGACGATTGCATTTCGGCCTCGGCAAGAATCCGCAAATCGAGAAGGCCGAGATTCGCTGGCCGTCAGGTAAAGTCGAGACAATCGAGAAGCCTGCGGTCGGACAAACGTACAAGATCAAGGAGTCTGCATGAGCCAGTCAGCCTCGCAATCAATGCCCACTCCGGTTCTTCAGGGCGCGAGACGGAAATTTAGTCTCGACAACCGCTACATCGCGCCGCTCTTCATTACTTTTATCCTCGTAGTGGGCCATCTCGGCTACGGCATTCTCGAGAGTTACGAAAAGACTGGCGTCGCGATTGTCGTAGCGCTCGTTGCAGAGCTGGTGTTGGGGCGGATCTTTTTCGGCAAGTGGCTGAATCTGTCAAGCGCGTACATCAGCGGGATCAGTTGCGGGATTCTGGTTCGTTCGCCTGCGCTGTGGCCTTTCGCGCTCGCGAGTTTGCTGTCGATCATGTCGAAGTACGTTTTGCGCGTAAAAGGTCGCCATCTGTGGAACCCGTCAAACTTCGGCATCTGCGCGCTGCTGTTTCTTGCGCCTGAGACAGTCGCTGCGTTGAGCGTTCAGTGGGGCAACTTCAAATGGCCGCTGATCGTGATCTGGACATTGGGCTCGATCATCATCTATCGCGCGAAGCGTATTCACATCAGCGCTACCTACGTTGCTTCATTTTTTGCCTTTGCGTTCCTGCGCAGTTACATCACGGGCGACTCGTGGTGGGCGGAAGTAGCGCCGATAACGGGACCGATGTATCAACTCTTCGTCTTCTTCATGGTTACGGATCCCAAGACGACGGTTAAGTCGAAAAAGTGGCAATGCATTGTCGTGTTCCTCGTGGCGTTCGTGGAGATGTTGCTGCGGCTCAATCACGTGGTGCACGCGCCGTTGTACGCGCTCTTCCTGGTTGGACCAACAGCGATGCTGATCGAGATCTGGCTCGAGTCGCGGCGTCCGGTCGTGTTGCAGGAATCCAACGCCACATGATTTTCAAGAATCCGCGTTACGGCCTAACACTGCTATGTCTTGCGCTGTTGCTTTCGGGTTGTAAGCAAGAGCCTGGAGTTGCTCCGCCTTCCGCAGCGCCAGAACAAGCCGCGGCGCCTTCGCCCTCTCCGAGTCCAACCCCGGTGCGCCCTTCTGGGCCTATTGAATTCACAGACGTGACGTCGGAAGCGGGCATCCGTTTCAGACACAACAGCGGTGCATTCGGGAAAAAATATCTGCCCGAAACGATCGGATCGGGTGGGGCGTTTCTCGATTACGACAACGACGGTTGGCAGGACGTCTTCCTGGTCAATTCAATGGACTGGCCGGAGTCGAAAAAGCGGCGTTCGTTCTCCGCGCTCTATCGAAACAACAAGGACGGCACGTTTACTGACGTCACGCATCAAGTCGGACTCGGCGTCGAGATGTACGGCATCGGCGTTGCCGTTGCGGATTACGATAACGATGGGAACGACGACATCTTCGTCACCTGTCTTGGTCCGAATCACCTGTTTCGCAACCTCGGGAATGGCAAGTTTGCAGACGTGACCGCGAGGGCGGGTCTGGCCGAACCGGGTTTTTCTTCGAGCGCGGCCTGGTTTGATTATGACAACGACGGGAAGCTCGATCTCTTCGTCGGCAGATACGTCGATTGGTCAGTGCAGACGGATCAACACTGCTCGCTCGACGGCAAGAACAAGACGTATTGCACGCCGCAAACGTACAAAGGACAGAGCTCGCAGCTGTATCACAACCGCGGGAACGGAATGTTTGAGAACGTGACCGAGCGCGCGGGCGTGAACGATCCGGCAGGCAAGACACTCGGCGTTGCGTTACTCGATTACGATGACGATGGCTGGATGGATCTTTTCGTCGCCAACGACACGGAACCAAACAAACTCTATCGCAACAATCGTAACGGCACGTTCACCGACAACGCCGTGATCGCGGGGGTTGCGTTTAGTGAGGCCGGAACTGCGCGCGCTGGAATGGGTGTCGATGCAGCCGACTATGACGGCTCCGGAAAACCGGGCATCGTGATCGGAAATTTCACGAACGAGAGCATCGCGCTTTATCACAACGACGGCTCCGGGCTTTTCACCGACGAAGCAGCGGCGTCAGGCATCGGGAAAGTGTCTGCGCAGTCGCTGACCTTCGCCTGTTTCTTCTTCGACTACAACCTCGACGGTCTGCTCGATGTCTTCGCTGCGAATGGACACGTGTCCGACGACATCAGCGTCGTGCAACCGACAGTCAAGTATGCGCAGCCGCCACACCTGTTTCAGAACAATGGGAAAAAGAAGTTTCAAGAGGTGACTTCGAAGCTCGGCCGGGCTTTGAATCGGGCGATTGTCGGTCGTGGCGCCGCTTATGGCGACTATGACAATGACGGCGATCACGATCTGCTGATCACGACGAACAATGGACCAGCGCGTCTGCTTCGCAACGACAATGCGAATCAGAACGACATGCTGCGTGTAAGGACGATCGGTGCGCGGGCGAATCGTAACGGCATTGGTGCGAAGGTGGTGGTGAAGACTTCGAAAGGACGTACGCTTTACCAGATGGTACGCACAGGATCGAGTTACTGTTCGCAATCCGAGTTGCCCCTCATGTTTGGCTTGGGTAAGCCTGAAGAAGGAACGACGCTGACGATCGAGATCACCTGGCCCGGAAATCAAAAGGACCGCATTGCGGATGTGAAGCCAAATCAGATCGTCACGGTTCAGGAAGGCAAGGGATTGATTTCGTCGGAAGCGATCATTTTCGTACGCACGCCACCACCACAACCGTCGCCGTCACCGAGTCCTCAGTAGAAAAAAAGTTTCCCGCAAAGGCGCTAAGACGCAAAGAAGTATCGTTGAGAGTCCTCGGCTTATCTTCTTTGCGTCTTAGCGCCTTTGCGGGAAACTACTTCTGAACCTTGCCGCTCAGGTGATCGGCGTCTCTCTTCAACTGCGTGCTCAGTTGAATGACGCTCTCAAGATCGCGCTTCGCGACCGCCAGCTTGTCCGCATCGATCAGGTTAGGTTGATCGATCACGGGGTTCGTGACGAAGCTCCTGATCTGTTTGCAGAGTTTGACGAGCGCGTCTTTCATTTCCACTTCGTTGGTGTTCGCAGTCAGTTCAGCGGGCTTTATCTCTTCAGGCGCTGGCGTCAGGTTGATATTTGTCTGAATGCTGCTGGCCCGCTTGCGAATCTCGCCCGTAGCTTCCGAAACGAAGTGATAATCGAGCGGTTTAGCTGAGTCGATGGCGCGAACGATCTCGTTATGCAGCGATAGCATGCGATTGAAGTCTTCTTCGATCTGCGCCATCAGCGCGTCAAGTCGCCGGCGATCCTTCGTCACCGCGGGATTGCCGAAGTTCCGCAGTTGCCATTCGCGCGAAGACTCGTCCTGCTGTCGTTTGCGTGCTGCGTTGGTGTGTTTATCGACGGGAGGGGGGCCACCTGGTGCTGATCGTTGCGCGAGTGTAGGCGCCGCCACGGATAGGAGGAGGGTTAATCCGAATAAGGAGCAAATACCCGCGGTATTCTGCTTGTTCATAGCAGACCTCCCGAATGTCTTTGCGCCCAGTATAGCTCCGCACGAACCGCTTTGAAAGGTTTTGTTTGATCATTGGCCTTGACTCGAACTGATCTCTGTACTACTTATGCAGCAGTACACTGGGTATGCGACGGATTGATTTAAAGAAAGCCAACGTAGCTCGATCGAACACGATTCGTGATATCAATCGGCAAATCGTACTGAACTACGTTCGCGAACGCGGACCAATTTCCCGCGCCGAGATAGCGCACGAAACTGCCCTCCAACGCTCGACCATCTCGTTAATTGTCGAAGAACTCCGCGTCGAGGGATTAATCGAGGAACTGAGCGGCGAGTCGACCGGCGGACGGCCGCCGATTCTTCTCTCGCTGCGCACTGCCGACGCAGTTGCGATCGGCGTTGATGTGGGAACAAACCGAACGATCGTCGCCACCAGCGATCTCGCGGGACGCCTATTGCAACAGGAACAGTTTCCAACACACCCGGACGCTTCTGAAACAACTCGCAACATTATTGAGCTATCGCGAAAGCTCATCGCGCGCAACAACGGAACGATTGAAGGCATCGGCATCAGTCTTCCGGGTCTGGTAAGCGCCAAAGGAAGGGAACTGTTCGTTCCGACTTTCAACTGGCGCGACTTGCCGCTGGCTGACGAAGTGAGTCTCGCGACCGGTTTGCCGGTCACAATGGAAAACGACGCGAACGCCGCAGCTCACGCTGAGTTGTGGTTCGGGCGTCCGGAAGTTCGCGAGATTCGTGATTTTATTCTCGTGCTGGTTGAAGGTGGTGTCGGTACCGGGATCATTTTCGACGGGCAAGTCTATCGTGGAGAGAACGGCGCGGCCGGTGAGTTTGGACACATGACGATCGGTCAAGGTGCTCCGGTGGCGTGTGCTTCAGGAAGTCGTGAATGTTGGGAAGCGTTTTCTTCCGAACGTTCGGCGTTGGCGCGCTACAAGAACCGGACGAATGGCGCCAAAGGATCACTTGAGATCACATTTGGCGATCTGATCGATCTTGGATTGGGCGGTGATGATGCGGCTCGAGCGGCGCTGAAAGAAACCGCGTACTACCTCGGCGTCGGTATTGCTAACTTGATCCGCGGGCTCGCGCCGGAGGCGGTGATTGTGGGTGGTCCAATCGTGCGGTCATGGCCGATCATTGCCGACGACATCAAGAACTCGGTCGAGGCGACGATTTGTCGGGGACTGCCCTCGACCCGCATTATCGCTTCAACCCTGGGACCCGAACCGACCCTCATGGGGGCCTTGAGCCTGGTGCTCGCCAGTAAATTTGCATCCGTTTCGGTCGTTTAAGCGGTTACCGACAAAATAACTCAATTCGGGCGGGCTTCAGCCTTAAAAAGATCTTGACTTTAAATACGATTGGTATTAAATACTTTTGTTAGCCTCTGCAACAAAGTAAGCACTCAGTAAAAAGTTAGCTTGAATTACTCAATAAGGGTTCGCGGGCAGTCTATGGATTCAGATTCTCGTTTGCTGTTCCTGAACGGCCGGTCTGTTATTTCCCGGCGTTGATTTCTATTTGCATTCATCCGTTGTGTTCTTTGCTGTTCTGTTTCCTGGATAGTTAGAAGCTGTTCGTTTCTTTAAGTACTGAACATTTGTCCTAGACGCTCGAACGTTGAGGAGGTTTTGTATGTCGAAGAAGTTAGCACTGCAGGCGCTGTTGCTCCTGCTCAGCATCGGTTTATTTGTCGGCGTACATGCCCAGTCAAGCACTGCCGGAAATATCACCGGCACCGTGAGAGACCAACAAGGCGCGGCCGTCGCCAACGTCGAAGTCACGATCGTTGAAGAGAAGACCGGCGCCACCCGCACCGCAAAGACAAACGATGATGGTTTCTATTCCGCTCCCGGTCTACCGGCGGGCATTTACACCATCAGCGCGGCGCCGACCGGTTTCAAGAAAACCGTCGCGAGCGGTCAACAACTCCACGTCAGTCAAAACCTGACTGTCAACCTCGACTTGCAGGTGGGCCAGGTAACGGAAATCGTTACCGTCACCAGTGACCAGGCGCCCGTTGAATTGAGAAGCGGCGAGGTCAGCAGTCTCATCTCCGAGAAACAAGTTACCGAGTTGCCGCTCAACGGTCGCAACTACGCGCAACTTGCGCTGATGGTGCCCGGTGTCTCTCCGGTGACCCAGGCCGGCGCAGGCGGCGCCTTCGCAACGCGCGGAACTGGTCTCAACTCGGGCGTTGACATGTCAGTCAACGGCAACCAATCAAACTCAAACTTGTGGACCGTTGACGGCGTCAACAACATGGACGTCGGATCAACCGCACGCTGCTGGTGTTCCCGTCGGTCGATTCGATTCAGGAGTTTCGCGTTGAACGCAACAGCTTCAGTGCGGAGTTCGGTCAGGCGCAGGGTGCAGTCGTCAACCTGATTACCAAGGGCGGAAGCAACGAGTTTCACGGCAGCTTGTATGAGTTCTATCGCAATGACTCGTTCAACGGCAACAACTTCTTCCTAAACCGCGCGGGTGATCCAAGGCCAAAACTCAAGTACAACAACTTCGGCGGAAGTTTCAGCGGACCGATCATTAAGAACCGCGTGTTCTTCTTCTGGTCGGAAGAGTGGCGTCGTGAAGAGCGGGGTCAGGTACTTTCATCGCTGGTGCCTACTCCGCAGGAGAAACTGGGAGATTTCAGTGGCTTGCGGACTGGACCGATACCGCACATTCCAGGTACTTGCCGAGAAGAGCCAAACCCCAACGCTCCCCCTGCTACGATTACAGTTTGTGATCCTTTCCCGGGTAATCGTATTCCGACGGCGCAACTCAGTCCGGCCGGACTCGCTTACATGAAGCTGTTCCCGGATCCGAATACTACCGGCACGCCGAACTGGGCCACCTCGACGGTGCAACCCATTCATACCCGTCAGGATATGATTCGCGGCGACGTCAACTTCTCCGACAACATGAATATGATGGTCCGATACATCAATGAGTATTGGACCCACGATGGCGCCAACGGCAATTTCTGGGGCGACTCAGCCTATCCGACGATCTCGTCAGACTGGAGCCAGCCAAGCCACAGCTTCGCGATTAAGCTGACAAACACGCTGTCGTCGCGCGCCGTCAACGAATTCCAGTTCTCGATCGCCGGCAACGACATCATCATTACGACGAACCCTGCAACGCAGGCGCTGGAAGATGAGATCGCGTCGAAGATTCCGACCGTGTTTCCACACGGCGGCGACGGCCTTGTCGGCGGCACCGTCCCGTCGCTGTTCTGGGGAGCGGGCGGTTACTCAAATATCTGGCACCAGGCACCGTGGGCCAATCGTGAAGATCTCTACATCTGGAAAGACGATTTCTCGATGGTCTTCGGGAACCACGATCTGAAAATCGGCGGTCTGTTCAGTCATAACTTCAAGGATGAGCCGGGCGTCGGCGCGGGCGGTGGCAACCAGCAAGCGTCGATTCAGGGTTGCGGTGAGCAGACAGGTAATTGCATCGCCGACTTGTTGCTGCGCGACACCGTTCTCCTTAACTACACCGAAATCCAAACCACCGAGATTGCTGAAGGTCGCTGGCGCGACTATGAGTTCTACGTGAACGACACCTACAAGATCCATCCGCGCGTGACGTTGACGATGGGTCTGCGTTACTCGGTCTTCACGCCCTCCTGGGAAAAAGACAATCGCATTTCGAACTTCATCCCGAGTCTCTATAACGGCATCGATTTCAACACCGGCCTGGTCACTGCTGAAGAAGGCATCGGCCTCGGCCTCAGCCGTTCGTTGGTAAACACGTATAAGAAGGGCTGGCAACCACGCGTCGGTATCGCGTGGGACGTCTTTGGAACCGGCGAGACGGCGCTTAGAGCGGGCTTCGGCCGTTACATGAGCCGTTCAAACGTCATTGAAGATCTGCTTCGCTTGACGGGCAATCCGCCATGGACCACCACCGTGAGTGCTGGTTCGGGTTGGAATGGCGCGGGAACGACCCTGGCCAACTGCCCGACCTGCCGCAGCCTGGACACGATCAATCCGGGCCTCATCAACAACGTTGCGGGTGTGAACCCCAACGCTGGTTTCGCGGCCGTCGATCCAAACTTCAGGCCACCTGAGAGCTATCAGTGGAACCTGACCGTTTCACACCAACTCTTCAAAGACACGGTGTTGGAAGCTTCCTATATCGGCAACCACGGATTGCACATTTGGCGTCGCAACGTAAACCGTAACGACGTTCCGCCAGGACAGTTGTGCCTCGGCAGCGCCTGCGATGGCAGTAACGATCCTGCGCGACTTCAAATCGCTCGCGCTGGAATGAACGTGCCGAGCCCGCTCACTGGCGTTGTGCAGAACCAGGGGACGTTGATTGCCGACAATCGCCTGTTGCGTAACATCGGAACCGTCAGCACTGACGAGTCGAATGGCAACTCGAGCTACCACGCGATGCAGTTGTGGCTCAATCGGCGTTTCAGCGATCGTCTGGCCTTCCAGGTTGCCTACACCTGGGGACACGCAATCTCAGACGTCTCGCTTACGTCGTTCACAAACTCCACGAGCGATCCGTTTAACTTCGACGCGGATAGGGGTGACGCCGATCTCGATCGACGCCACACGTTTGTGAGCAACCTCGTCTACGTTCTCCCGTCGTTCCAACGATGGGGTAAAACGGCCAATTTCTTACTCGGCGATTGGCAGGTGAATGGTATTGCGTCTTACTTCGGCTCGACTCCGATAGACATCACTAACGGCGTGAATTCGCTAGGTACTGCTGCCGCTGTAGGCCAGCGTCCGAACTACACCGGTGCGCCGCTCTATCTGGAAACAGCCGATGGAAGGCAGCATCTTAATCCCGCGGCATTTTCAACCCCAGCGCCAGGTCAACTTGGCTCGTTAGGTAAAGGATCGGTTCGCGGGAAGCCGATTACGAATATCGACTTTGCCCTCGCCAAGAACTGGAGATTCAAGGAACGTTACGGCATACAGTTCCGAACGGAGTTCTTTAATGTGTTCAACCATACGAACTTCGTTGGCTTTGATACCGACACGAGAAACCAAGCGTTCGGGTTCTTGACCACGGCACAGCAGCCGCGCGAGATTCAACTCGGTATCAAGTTTACCTTCTGATATACTCCCCGCAGGTTAACCCAAGGACGAAGAGCTGAACGATTTTTACAGCTCTTCGTCCAAGGTTTTTGTTGAGTCCTAAATCTTCCGGATCAGTAAAACGATGTACCTTCGTCTGGCATGCCTGCCTTTCCTGCTATTCTCTGTCTTTTTTCAAGATCCGGCCGATCTATTTAAGCGTCACTACGAGGAAGCAAGCAGGGCCCACAGCGCGCGCAACTACAAAGTTGCAGAACGCGAATTCAATGCGATTCTCGGCGAGGCGTATCAGCGTCTGGGTAAGGTCTACTCCGCGCAAGGTAAGTTTACGGATGCGGTTGGCCCATTTGAGTCTGCGGCCGCGATCCGTCCCAACCAGCTCGAAGGAGTCGTCGAACTCTCAATCGCGTATTTCCGTGCGCGACAGTATCAGAAATCGGTTGACGTCCTTCAGCGTCTAACAGCCGCAAACCCACAATACGCGCCAGCCCATCACATGCTCGGCAAGTCGTACTTCATGTTGGCCCAGTTTGATAAAGCCACTGCCGAACTCGAAACGACGCTGAAACTGGCGCCGAACGATTACGATGCCGCGTACACGTTGGGACTGGCGTTTCTGAAACAGCGCCAGGTTCCACAAGCGAAACAACTTTTTCAACGCATGGTCGATCGACTCGGCAACCGCGCTCAGCTACGCGTGCTGATCGGTCGCGCTTATCGTGAAACGGGTTTTCTGCCTGAGTCGATCGAAGAGTTCAACGCGGCCCTGGCGCTGGATCCCCGCTTCCCGCGCGTTCATTACTATCTTGGTCTGACGTATTTATATAAGGATGGCGCTTCGCGAATTGCCGACGCGATGAAAGAGTTTGAGATCGAGTTGGCAGCCAACCCCGAAGAATATTTCGCCAACTTCTATCTCGGCATTCTCTACATCATTGAACGAAAGTGGGAACCGGCGATCGTCCTGCTTGAAAAGGCAGTCAACAAACAACCAAACAATCCGGATCCCTATTTCCACCTGGGCCAGGCGTACCAGGGCGCCGGCAAGCATCAGCAGGCTGTCGGGGTGCTACAGAAAAGCATCGATCTGACGCCGTCGTTGGCGCATAACGACTACCAGGTAACAACAGCGCATTACCGGTTGGGCCAGTCTCTAATCAAGGTCGGACGGACCGCCGAAGGGCAAAAGGAATTACAGAAGTCCGCGGACTTGAAGTCGAAAGGGTTCAAGCTTGATGAGAAGAAGGTTGGAGCGTTTCTGAGTGGCAACGTCATCGCCGCTCAGGACGCCGCTAATTCGGAGCTAGTGAAAGCCGAAGGTGTGGTCGACGAATCGGCTGCGGTTGACCTGAAGACTACGGCAAAACTGAAGGACGACGAGAGTTACTACACGAAGGTTCTCGCGGCGGCGCACAACAGTCTCGGCGTCTTGCGCGCTGAACAGCAGGATTTCCGCGAGGCATCGGCACAGTTTGCCCTCGCGGCGAAGTGGAACCCGGAGCACCCCGGAGTCAGCTACAACCTCGGTCTCGCTTATTACAAGTCCGAAGCCTACAAAGAGGCTGTTCCGGCTCTGGAGAAGGCGCTGAAAACTGATCCGAATAATGTCGCGATCAAGCAGTTGTTGGGCATTAGTTATTTCATGATTAGCGACTTTGCAAAGGCCGCAACCGTGTTGACGGACGTAGTTGCCGCGAAACCTCAGGAAGTTACGCTTCATTATCCGCTTGCCTTGTCGCTGTTGAAGGATGGAAAGACGGAAGCCGCTAATCGCGTGATCGAGCAGATGGTCGCGGTCGGTGACAGGACGCCTCAACTGCACATACTTTTGAGTCAGGCGCATTACGAGCGCGGCGATGTTGAGAAATCACTCGCGGAGTTGCGTGCCGCTCTCGCTCTCGACAACAACGTTCGTCTGGCGCACTTCTACAGTGGGTTGATCTATTTCAAAAACGGAAAGCTCGCGGAGGCGGCCAGGGAGTTCGAAAGTGAACTGGCGCTAAACCCGAAGGATCTGGAAGCAAAGTATCATCTCGCCTTTGTTGTGTTGGCCCAACAGAACACCGATCGTGGCATGAAGTTGATGCGGGAAGTTGTTCAGGAACGACCTGACTCGGCCGATGCTCGGTACGAACTCGGCAAAGCGCTGTTACAGAAAGGCGATGTCAAAGGCAGTGTCGAAAACCTGGAGATCGCCGCGGGGCTCAAACCGAATCAGGCCCACATTCATTATCAACTCGGACGCGCGTACATCGCGGCCGGGCGCAAAGCCGAAGGTGAAAAACAACTAGAAAAATCCCGTGAATTAAAAGATAAGGCGCGGGCCAAAACGGGCCAATAGATGTGAAAGATAAAGTTTCCCGCAAAGGCGCAAAGGCGCAAAGACAACATAAATCCAATGACTTGCTTTCCGCCTTAGCACCTTGCTCTTTGCGCCTTTGTGCCTTTGCGGGAAACTCCTGGGTTTTTCCGGCGACCCTCTGTCTCTTCCTGTTCCTGTTGGCCGCTCCGCGAGCCGGTACACAAACATCGAAGATCCAATTCACCGACATCACTGCCGCATCGGGTATCACGTTCAAACATGTCGCTTCTCCTGAGAAGCGCTACATCGTCGAGTCGATGAGCGGCGGCGTTGCGCTCTTTGATTACGACAACGATGGCGACCTCGACGTCTACTTCGTCAATTCGCTTACCGTCGATCTGGTGAAGTCGAAAGGCAAGACGAAGAGTGAACTCTACCGAAACGAAGGCGATGCCAGGTTTACGAACGTTTCAGCGAAAGCCGGCGTGAGCGACATTGGGTGGGGCATGGGCGTCGCGATCGGCGATTACAACAACGACGGCTTTGAAGATATTTATGTCACCTGCCTCGGTCCGGATCATTTGCTGAAGAACAACGGCAACGGAACGTTCACTGACGTTACCGATAAAGCAGGCGTAAACGATCCGCGCTGGTCCACCGGCGCTTCGTTTGTCGATTACGATCACGATGGCGACCTGGATCTTTTCGTCTCAAACTACGTCGATTTCGACATCAATAATCTGCCGGAGTTCGGCAAAGGCCAGACCTGCCAGTACAAATCAGTTCCCGTGCAATGTGGTCCAAGAGGATTGAAAGGGGCGGGCGACTCGCTGTTTCGCAACAACGGCAACGGAACGTTCACGAATGTCACCAGGGAAGCCGGCGTAACTGATCCGAACGGGTTCTATGGCCTTGGTGTAATCGCCAGCGATTTCGACAACGACGGTTTGATCGATATCTTTGTCGCCAACGACTCGACGCCGAACTTTCACTATCGAAACAAAGGTAACGGCACATTCGAGGAGATCGGGTTCACCGCTGGAACTGCGGTGAATGAAAACGGCAGCGAACAGGGCTGCATGGGTGTCACCGTGGGAGACTATGATCACGACGGTAAGTTCGATCTCTTCGTCACCAACTTCGCTGACGAGTACAACACGCTATATCGCAACGACGGCGCAAATCAGTTTACGGACCTTTCGTACGCAGCGAAGGTGGCGCCGCCGAGTTTGCCGCAGGTCGGTTGGGGCACGAAGTTTTTCGATTACGACAACGACGGCTGGGTCGATCTTTTCGTAGCCAACGGTCACGTGTATCCGCAACTTCCGAATTATCGTCAACCGCGTTTGCTTCATCGCAACAAGCGCAACGGTACGTTCGATGAAGTCTCGGGCCACTTTGGTAACGTTCTGACCGAGCTGCGTGCGAGTCGCGGCGTCGGTTTCGGCGACATCGATAACGATGGCGACGTTGATCTGATAGTTTGCGATCTCGATGGTCCACCTCAAGTGCTGCGTAATGACGGTGGAAACGCAAACAACTCAATTTTAATCAAAACCGTCGGCGTAAAGAGCAATCGCGGCGGGATCGGTGCGCAGGTGAAAGTCGTAGCGGGGGATCTGACGCAGATCGACGAGGTGCGCAGTGGCGACAGTTACATCTCGCAGAGCGACCAACGACTGCATTTTGGACTCGAGCAACGCGCCAAAGTCGATCTGATCCAGGTGCGCTGGCCGAGTGGCAGCATTGATAAGGTGGCGGGCGTTGGCGTTAATCGCGTCGTGACCATCAAGGAAGGTCAGGGTAAGATCGCGGAGAAAGAATTCAAGAGGTAGCTATGCGTTTACTCCTGATCTTGATCCTCTACATTTCCGCTCCAGCGTTGCTCGCGCAGGTCCCTGACCCGGTGGTCCAGCGTCTCGAACAAGCAGCAACACTTATTGGAAATAATCGATTGGTGGAAGCTGAAAGGCAACTCACGGCCATTTCGCGGACAACTCCTAACTCACCCGTAGTGCTGAATCTGATGGGCACTATTCGCGCGAAGCAGAAGCGGCTGAACGAAGCCGAGTCGCTTTTTCTGCAAGCGCTGCGCAACGACGAGACGTTTAAAGGCGCTCGCATGAACCTGGTGTATCTGTATCTACTAAAAGGGGACGCCGACAAAGCGAGTTTTCAACTTAAAGAGATATTGCGCTTCGAGCCGAACAATACAGAAGCATCGCAGAAACTGCTTGATTTACTATTTTCCAACCGCAAATACGACGAGTACATTAGCCTTGCCGAAAAACTGCGTGCCGCCGGTCCCGTCTCTGCTCAAACGTTAGTGAGGTTGGGCGATGCATATTTGGCTAAGGGCGCACTCGCTGACGCTGAGTCAATTTATCTGATTGCCCTGGAAGGCCGCCTCGACAATGCTTTCGCGTTGTTTGGTCTGGCCCGAATCGCGCACGCAAAAGGTGAGCGGCGTGAAACCTCAATCTTCCTGTCGCGCGTTGCGACGCTCAGTGCTGATTCGGGCTCGCCGGAGTTTCTTTACGAATTTGCGTTGCTCTCACTGCGCGTCGGCATGATCGATCAGGCTAAAGCGGCGCTCCAACGATCGCTCAAACTGCTGCCCGATCAGCCTTCCTACTTGCTGGCTCTTGGAGTTGCATGGTTGACGGGCGGCGATCTTTTCGAGGCCGAAAAACTGTTTCGCCGTCTAATCGCAATTCAGCCTGACAACTCGCTGGGCCAACTCCATCTCGGTTACGTGCTGCTCAACCAAAAGAAGTATCGCGACGCGCAGTTGTGGTTGGAAAAGAGCGCGCGCTCGCCCAACGCCATACCGGAAGTCTTTTATTACCTTGGACTGGTTGCGCAGGAACAGAACGACGAGGCGCGGGCGATACCGTTGTTCGAGAAGGCGGTCCAGAAAATCCCGAACTATGTACACGCTCGCATCGCGTTGGGTTCCAGTTACATGAAATTGCGCAACTACACGCGCGCGCGGGAAGAGTTGGAGACGGCAGTCAAACTCGATCCCAACGAGCCCACAGCCCATTACAATCTGGCGCTGCTCTATGCGCGACTCAACGATCCGGTGCGCGCGCAGGAAGAGATGAAGATCGTCGATAGCCTTAAAGCGAAGGGCGGCTCGGCAGACGGCGTCGTCGTGCTGCCGGCCCCTCCCCGGCCGTAACTGTGTTAGTTCTCGCAAAGGCGCAGAGACGCAAAGGAAAGCTCAGATCAAATGGCTTTGCGTCTTTGCGCCTTTGCGGGATATCAAAAGGTGCAGACTTGCGTAATCTTTCGGTTTTCATCCTCCTGACGATGCTGGCGATCAGCACCGTCGCACAAAGACCTTCGCGTCCCACGGCTCGCACTCCCGTGACATTTGAAGAGGTTGCGGCGCAGGCCAGCAAGATCAATTGGACCCACAACAACGCCCACTCGCCCGATCGCCAACTTCCGGAAACGGTCGGCGCCGGTTGCGCGTTCCTCGATTACGATAACGACGGTTGGATGGACATCTATCTGGTCAACAGTGGGCCATCGGATTTCTACACGCCTCCGACACCGTTGAAGAATGGTCTGTTTCATAACAATCGCGACGGCACGTTTACTGATGTGACGGACAAAGCGGGCGTTGCGGGCGGGCGGTTCGGTATGGGCGTCGCCGCTGCTGACTACGACGGCGACGGCAATGTCGATCTCTACGTCACGAACTACGGACCAAACATTCTCTATCGCAACAATGGCAACGGCACGTTTACCGACGTGACCGACAAAGCAGGCGTCGCGGCTCTCGGTTGGTCCACCTGCGCCACCTGGTTCGACTACGACAACGACAATAAGCTCGATCTTTTTGTCTCGAGTTTTGTTTTCTACGACAAGTCGCAGAATCCGCTCTGCACCGATCCCACGTTGCAGAGACGTTATTACTGCGTGCCGCGACTGTTTAAACCGACACCTTCGTACCTTTACCGCAACACCGGCAACGGCACTTTTCAGGACATGAGTCGCGAATCGGGTATCGCGGCGCATCCGGGCAAGTCGTTTGGGGCAGTTGCGACAGATATCAACAACGACGGTCTGCTCGATCTATTCGTTGCCAACGACACGATGCCCAACTTTCTCTTCGTTAATAGAGGCAAAGGGAAGTTTGAAGAGATCGGGCTGGCCGCTGGTGTGGCTTACGGCGAATCCGGGCGGCCGCGATCGGGAATGGGCGTGGATGCGGCTGATTACGATGGCGACGGTTGGCAGGACCTGTTCGTCGCAAACATCGATCACGAGTTCTTCAGTCTTTATCACAACGACCGCGAGTTGATCTTCACTGACCAGCCCGGTGAGATCGCGCCATCGACACACTTACTCAGCGGCTGGGGGCTTAAGTTCTTCGACTACGATAACGACGGCGATCCCGACTTGTTTCTCGTGAACGGGCACCCGGACGATATGATCGAATCGCGACTTCCGCGCGTCAGGCACCGCGAGCCGTTGTTGATGTTTGAAAACACTGGCCGCGCGTTTAAAGACGTGAGCGCCAGATCGGGTTCTGTTTTCAGCAAGGTCTTTTCGGGACGTGGTATGGCCCTCGGCGATTTCGACAACGACGGCGATTCAGACGTGCTGGCGTCGAACAATGGCGAGCCGCCGCTGCTTTTGCGTAACCAGGGCGGAAACCGGAACAACTGGATCGGGCTTCAGTTCGTAGCGACGCAAAGCAATCCTGAAGCAGTGGGCGCTGTGATCACGTGGCAGGCGGGCGCGGTGAAGCGTAGTCGCTTGAAGGTCGGTGGCGGAAGTTATCTTTCGTCGCACGACCCGCGTGAGATACTCGGAGTGGGCGCGGCCGCGAAGATCGATTCGATTGAGATACGTTGGCCCAGTGGCAAGATCGATAAACTTACAAACCTCCCTCTGAACCGGTATGTGAAAGTGGTTGAAGGTGAAGGTCTCCGTTCTAAATAGAATCGCCGGTCTATGTGCGACCGGGTTGCTGGTGGGCGTCTTCGGAAACGCGCAGCGCGAGAACATCTTTTCGGATTGGCGTCCAAATTCAAACACGCACGGTGTTAAGTATGTGGGAAGTAAAGCGTGCCTGGACTGTCACAAGGCGCAGGCGCAGCAGTTGAATACGCCAATGGGCCAGGCGCTCGAAGTTGCGCCTGACTGTCGCATCATCACCACTCGCGGAAAGCTCACGTTCAAGAACGGACCTTACAGCTACGAACTTTCACGTCAGGGTAAGTCAGTCGTTTACACCGTCAGCGACGGCGTTAAGAGCATTGCCAAGCCAATCCTGTATTGTTTTGGGCAGGGACACGTTGGGCAGACTTACCTGTTCCGGCACAATGACAGCCTCTACGAAACGCGCGTAAGTTACTTTGAAAAGATCAGGAAGCTCGACTTCACGATCGGCCATCAACCAGCCGTGCCGACGTCGCTCGAAGATGCGCTGGGCCGCGCAATCGGCGGGGAAGAGCCGCAACAATGCTTTGGTTGCCACACGACTGGCGCAGTTCATGGTCTGGAGTTGAAGTTGGACCAGTTGAACGCGGGTGTTGGTTGCGAAGCCTGTCATGGACCAGGTGAGAAGCATCTTGTCGCTGCGAAGGAGAAGAAGCTGGATCGATTGGAGATCTTCAATCCCGGAGACCTGAGTGCGCACGATTTGTCGCAGTCATTTTGCGGTACGTGTCACACCGGTTTCGAGCAGGCGATGTTGCAGCAGGGACAAGGCGGCATCAACAACATTCGCTTTCAGCCGTATCGCATGTTCAGTAGTCGCGGACACAACACGAATGACGCGAGGCTTGGTTGCGTTACCTGTCATAATCCTCATGAGAAGCTTGAGAAAGACGCGTCGTACTACGATCCGAAATGTCTCGCCTGCCATCTGACGAAACCAACTGACTCGAAGACCACGCGCCGTAACGCTGATGCTTGTCCGGTAAGTACGAAGCAATGTGTGACCTGTCACATGCCGAAGGTTGACCTCCCCGGCATGCACGCTTCATTCACGGATCATTGGATCCGCGTCGCCCGCCCCGGCGATCCAGTGCCGCGTTAAGATTTGAACTCACACCGCTCCCTGGAAGTGGCCTTAAGAAACCGAACGTATGGAGTTAACTCGTTATTGGTTTGAGTTTGATTTGACGTTAGACGAGCCGCATCCGATTGGCGTGTTGATCGGATGTGGGGTCACGGCGCACAACTATGAGGACGCGATCATGCTTCTGAGACAGAGAGTGTTTACTCATGACCCGTTGCCGACAATTACAAGAGTTGTAGCGGATGTAGACATTTCTACGCTGGACGCAGACCACGTTTTGCCTAATATGGGGATTCCAAGTGAGAGAGGAATTTGGTATCCGATAGGCTATTAAGACTGGTCAGACAGTCAGAGATCGGAAAAGGCGCATTTGACACCGTGTTGCAATGTCAATTCACCAGACTGCGGTTGAATACTCGCTACCGTACCGGACCATGCATTCAATGGATTTCTTCTCAGTACACCTTGATCCAGTGATTCCGCACCTTTGGGCGGATGCGCGCGCCGGCGTGGGTGGAGAAGATGACGTTGGATGTTTGGTTGGGGAGGTGGCAGTCGACGCATTTGCCCGCAAGCGTGCGGCCGCGGCGAGGGAAGAGACCGCAGCTCTCGACTTTGTGACACGTGAGGCAGCGGGAAGAGAAATCTTTGACGTCGCGCTGTGGGATATGGACGTCATGACACGTCGAACACGTCATGTTTGATGACTTGAAGCATTTGCTTCGTTCGAGTAACGCGACCTGGCTGCCGTGAACGTCAAGTGACTCAGTTTCTTTAGGCGACTCGAGTTGTAAGTGATCTTCTAAAGCATCACCCACTTTAAAAGAGAACACGCGAGTTTTGGCGACTCCAACCCCGCCATGACACAGCGAGCACATAGCGAGCTGCCGATCGCGTGGTAACTTCGCCGGATTTACGATCGCCTGGTCAACAGGCTTCGCGTTAGGAACGGAATTCACCGACGAATGTTGAGCACCTGGTCCATGGCAGCGCTCGCACGTCACACCGAGCACTAAACTTGCTTTTTGATATCGACTGGGCGCGTTTGGATCGGCGATAGGTTCGGCAGACGTCGCGTGGCATTCGAGGCAGCGCGGCAGCACTGGGCGGCTGAAGTCAACGATCCTGTCGCCGTAACCCGGGCTGTTGACCCAGCTCGCGATCTCGGTCCAATACGAGACCGGAAGTTGAAACAGCCGATCCGCTTCGCTACCTTCAGCACCGCGTCCCCAGTAAAGATACGTCTGACCTTTTCGTCCTGACCCTACGACGAGATCGAAACGCTGCGAGATAGTAATCGTGTGCGGAGGTATGCCGGCTACTCCGGTTTGAAAGAAACCGTCGTTGCGAGCTTCCATGTGGTATTGCAGCTCGGGCTCGGGAGTTTTCAACACGTTCTTGCCGGAAGCGAAACTCCCGGCGATCGATTCACGCGTTGCTGCTCGTGAAGTCAGATGGTGAGCAGTGCGAGGAAACTCTTTCTGCTTTGGATGACACGAGAGACACTTTTCGTCGCCGACGTATCCCGGTCGCGTATCGCTTTGCGCAGGATAGACGATCAGCGCGACCACAACTGCGAGACCGATAATTGCACAACACCGGAACACGGATCTAAGGAATTACTTGAGACGTCACCCTTCTTGGTTGTCCAATTTCGGTCGCTGCCGTTACTAACTGCTTCACCGCCGGTACAACCATAAACTCCAACGCCGCATAAGGCTTTGCAGCTTCATCCAACTTCAACGTACTCGCCTCACGCCACTCTCTGGTCGGCGGCTGGCCGAGTTTCAAATACGAGATCGCTTCCAACCCGACGTCGCCGAGCTCGGAAAGACCTTTCGTCAACGGCTTGATCTCCTTCAACGCCGGCGAACGATCGATCATTGGACCAAGCGCAGCTCCAGACTCCTGCCAATCAGACAACATTTGCGTTAACTCCGCGCGGTACAACTGATACCGCGGCGCATCTGCGAGAAACTCTTTCACCATCCACGAAAATCGACGCGCACCGTCAGCATCGGGAGTCGCAGCGTCGATGACACCAGTCAACGGGCTGAGCATCGTCTGCGGCCGCATCTGATACCGGCGGTACTCCTTCACCGGTTCCACCACTGACACAAGCGTCTTCAACGGACCAATATCGTCGTTTCGTACGAGACGACGCAGCATCATGTCCTGGTTCCTCTTGTGCATCAGTCCCAACTCTTCCAACTGCAAACTGACGATCGTCAACCGGCGATACATATCGTTCACGTCGGTGACAGTTCGAGGAGACCAAAGTCGTTCAGCAACGGCAGCAGTACGTGGCCAGATGCGCGAATCGATTGTTTCGGGCGTCACCCACTCGGCCCACATTGTCGCTTCGCCTCCGAGCACGTGTCTGGCCTGCTCGGGCGTTAGCGTACTGTCAGCAGGGAGCGGATCGGAAGCGTAATGGTGCGACGCTGGTTGAATCAGATCGATGTAGTAGCCGTTCGAAAGAATTCCGTCATAACCTTTGCGTGCGGCTTCGGCAAGCGCAGCAGTCCCGCGCCATGAATGAATCACAATGTCTTTCGGCAGTTCCGGTTGCAGAATTTCGTCCCAACCGATCATCTTCTTGCCATTCTTCTGCAGGATCTTGAGCAGGCGCGTGTTGAAGTATGCCTGAAGCGCGTGGTTGTCCTTGATCCCTTTGGCTTTCATGAACGTTTGGATCGCGGGGTTGCGGTCCCACTGCTTGCCTTCGTTCTCGTCACCACCGATGTGCATGTACTCGTCGGGGAAGAGCGCCGCCATCTCGCTCAAAAAGCCGTCAAGAAACTTGTAGACCTCTTCGCGAGTCGGATCGAGCGCAGGTTCGAAGATGCCTGGACGCCGTTCGATCGTGTATGGACCAGGAGCGCTGCCAAGTTCGGGATAACCAACGAGCCAGCTCGTACTGTGACCGGGAATATCAAACTCAGGCACCACGCGAATGCCACGCTCGCGTGCGTAAGCGATTACGTCTTTTATCTGTTCCTGCGTGTAGTAGTTGCCGTCGGATCCGAGTTGATGCAGCTTGGGATACTTCTTGCTTTCAACACGAAAGCCCTGGTCCTCGGTGAGGTGCCAGTGAAAGACGTTCATCTTCACTGCCGCGAGCGCATCGAGGTTGCGTTTGAGGACTTCGATTGTCTGAAAGTGACGAGCGACGTCGACCAGCAACCCGCGCCAGGGAAAGCGTGGCTGGTCTTCAATTAGAATTCCCGGAAGGAAGTAGCCGTTCCGGTCTGCGCTCAGTAGCTGCAACAGAGTTTCAAGTCCACGCATCGCGCCCACTACCGTCGGCGCTTTCAATATCGCCTGACGATCGGTGATATCGATGCGATAGCTTTCGTTTTCACGTAGCGAAGGAATGTTGTTTCCTGGTCCATCGGCGTGAACGATCAGTTGCGTCATCTGGTCGTCAGGGGCGAGTCCCGGCGCGAGCGTAAACACGGTGCGTCCCTCGAGACGCTTCATGAACCGTGAAATCGCTGCTTTGAGACGATCGTCGGAGTGACCGCGAGTGGCGACCTTGAACGAAGCATCAACTGGGAGGCGGTCTCCCGGATGAAACGTCATCGACGCGGGAATTGGCATCAAGTTAATCTGCGGCGTCGGCGCAGCTTGTTGCGCATTGACCGCCGATAAACACGCGGCCAAACACATCACCACACACGTCAATACGAACCGGGAAACGAGGGAGTTTTTGGTTGTCATTTGGTTCTCACTTGAGCGTGAATTTCTGGGTCAATCCGCCGATGCTCACAACAAACTCGCCGGGCTCCGCAATGGGTTTATTGTCTGGTCCAATGAAAGACAAGTCGTCGCGCCGCAGTTTAAACGTCAGCGCGCGGTTTTGTCCCGGCTCGAGATTGACTTTCGCGAACCGGCGCAGGCGCTTGTTCGGTGGAGAGATCGTCGCAACGAGATCGCTGACGTAAACGAGCACGGCCTCCTTACCCGCCCGACGACCAGTGTTTGCGACCGTGACGTTTACGGTCAATTCTTCGTTGCCGCTAATTTCCGTCTTACTAAGTCGCAGATCGCTGTATCCGAACGTTGTATAACTCAGACCGTCGCCAAAGGCGAACTGCGGTTTGAAGGCCAGGTTGCCAAACGAAGTGTCCTCGGTTTCGAACGGCTTGTGGTCGTAGTTGATCAAACCGTTCGGTGTGCGCGGATAAGTGAATGGAAGTTTGCCGCTCGGATTTACGTCGCCGAACAACACGTCGGCGATTGCAGTGCCACCTTCATTACTCGGGTTGTAAGCCATCAACACCGCTTTCACACCATCGGCGATGCGGTTGATGATCCGGGGACGCCCCTCGACGAGCACGAGCACGACAGGTTTGCCTGTAGCAAGGATCGCTTCAGCGAGTTTTAACTGCGGCGCACCGATCGTCAGGTCTGTGATATTGCCCGGCGTTTCACAGTAAGAACCCTCGCCAAGCGCGAGAATCACAACATCGACATTCTGCGCTGCACGAACGGCCGCTGGAATGTCGACCTCTTCTTCCTGATCCGTCGGGTTGTTGTTGGACGTCGTATTTGGCTTACGGAAGATTCTTAGTACCCGGAACATACGTGACGTTTGAGGCGCCGATCTTTGCTTCTATCGCTTGTCGAACTGTGTGTCGATCTTTCGGATAGAGTGATTCTTCAGATCCTTGCCAGACGTAGGTCCAACCGTTGTTCAGTGAAATGAGCGAGTCGGCGGTTGGTCCAGTGACGAGCACTTTCGATGTTTTCGACAGCGGAAGAATGTTGTCAGTGTTTTTCAGGAGCGTCAGCGACTCGCGCGCCGCTTCGAGGCTAGCCTGACGCGATTCAGGAAGCGCAAATTTCGCTTTCAGTGCGGCATCGGCAGTGGGCTTTTCAAACAGGCCCAGCTCAAATTTGACGCGCAGTATGCGTCGCACCGCTTCGTCGATTCGCGACTGCGGTACCGCGCCTTCTTTAGCGAGAGCGAGCAAGTGATCGGCGAAACTGTAGTCGAGCGGCACCATGCTCATGTCGATGCCGGCCATCACTGCCATGCGCGTTGCTTCTTTCTCGTTGCCGGCGATGCGCCACATGGTGACGAGTTTCTTGATGTCTTCCCAGTCGGAAACGACGAAGCCGTCGAAGCCGAGCTCTTTGCGAAGTATCGTCGTCAGGATGTGATGATTGACGTGTCCGGGAATACCGTTGATCTCGCCGGAGTTGATCATGATCGTGCGCGCGCCTGCTTTAACCGCGGCGTCGAACGTGGGCAGAAAATACTCGCGCAGATAGTTCTCGGGAATCCAGGCCGGCGTTCGATCCCTTCCCGTGAGGGGAAAACTGTAGCCCATGTAGTGCTTCAAACTCGAAGCGACCTGCTGTTGCGAAGCAACGTCAGATCCTTCAAGACCGCGCACGAAGGCAACGCCCATTACGCTCGCGAGATATGGATCCTCACCGAATGTTTCCCAAAAGCGCGGCCAGCGAGGGTCGCGTCCGAGATCGAGCACGGGCGAAAAGCTCCACGGAATTCCGGCGGCGCGCGTTTCAAACGCGGTGATCTCCGCGGCGCGCTTCATCAGTTCAGGGTTGAACGTTGCCGCCATGCCGATCTCTTGCGGGAAGAGCGTCGCTCCCTGGACGTAGTTGGCGCCGTGAATCGAGTCGATACCGTAGATCACCGGAATGCCGAGGCGCGTCTTTTTCGCTGCCGCTTGAATCGCGCCGATGACCTCGTGCCAGCGGTCCATCGTCAGTGCCTGATCGGAGACGTTGAGGATCGATCCGACGCCGTATTTGACGATTGCCTTTTCAAGTTTTGCCGGATCGATTGTGAAGTTCTGGTCTGCGCCGTTGATGATCATTCCGATCGCGAGCTGGGTCATCTGTCCGACCTTCTCTTCGAGCGTCATTCGCTTGAGCAGGGCTTCAATCTTTTGCGAATGGTCGGGAAGACGGGGGCGCCGGATTGTGCGTTGGTAAAACTCATCGCTGTCGACGAGTCCGGTCTGGGCCTGAATGGTGATGGCCGGTTGGAAAACGAAGCATAGTAAAAGACTGACTACCCACAGGGCACGTGCGGAATTCCTCATCTATTTGCTGTCCTCAGGCAGGGATTAAACGGAAACGCCGGGTATTTTCTTCTATTTAGCCGGACTTTTCAATGGTCATCAAACAAAGCCCCTACAAGAACTTCAAACAGACGGGCATGGGCACCTGGGCCGTTTGACCCGCAGGTTTGAGGCGGCCGGTTCGCGGGTCGATCCGGAAGACCACGACGTTATCGCTGCGCTGATTGGCGACGAGCAGAAATCTACCCGTGGGATCGATTACGAAGTTTCGCGGCCAATTGCCTTCGGTAGAAACGTGTTCGATTGGTGACGGCTTGCCGGTGCGCGGGTTGATGGCGTACACCACGATGCTGTTGTGCCCGCGGTTTGAACCATAAAGAAATCTGCCGGAAGGGGACACGTGGACGTCGGCGCAGTAACTCGTGCCTGTGAAGTCTGCTGGGAGAGTTGGGACAGTGTCGATGACGGTTGGCATGCCGGTGGTGGCGCTGTATTTCAACGTCACCATTGTCGAATCGAGTTCGTTGATGACGTACAGGTAACGGCCGTTCGGGTGAAGTGTGAGATGACGTGGGCCGGCGCCGGCCTGCAGCGTGATCGACTGTTGTCTGCCGGGATGGAACTTACCGGTCACGGGATCGAAGCGATAAACCAGCACTTTGTCGCTACCAAGATCCGCTGCGATTGCGTGAAGTTCAAGTGAGTCGAGGATGATGCAATGTGCGTGTGGTCCTTTCTGTTGTTCCTTTGGACCAGAGCCTTCGTGTTGTTTGACGTCAACGGCCGGTCCAAGTGTGCCGTTTCTCAGGATCGGAAGAAGAGCCACACTGCCGCCGGTGTAGTTTGCGACCAGGAGCCTTGTTCGTCTGCGATCGACTGTGAGGTGACACGGATCGGCGCCCATCGATGGTTGTTGATTGAGAAACTTGAGCGTTCCGGTTCTGTCAATCGAGTAAGCGCTCACGGCGCCGCCGGGTTTGCCGTCAAATTCAGCTAGTTCGTTGACGGCGTACAGAAATCGTTTGCTGCGATCGAGTGTTAGAAACGAAGGGTTTTCCGATTTGATCGACGCGAACTTCGTTAACTGGCCCGACTCGCTGTTCATGCGATACGTGTAGATGCCTTCGCTTGCGCTTGAAGTATAAGTGCCGATGAAGAGCGTCAACTCACGCGGGCGCTGCGCCCAGACGGTGTCGCGCACCGCCACCGCACCGATCGTCGCCAGACCACCGGCTTGGATAAACCGGCGGCGGGAAAGTTTGTGTTTGATCAAACGGAAGGACTCCTTGGGTCGTGACATGTAAGATCAGTGGGCGATTCTTCTAGACGAGTTTCACGTAAAAAGCAAGATGAAGCGATTTACATGACGCAAAAAGCGTCAAGGCCCCAGCGGAAGCCGGGGCCTTGATCGTTTATTCAATTGTGCTTTCGAGTTACCGTCCGCGACCGCTCGTCAGAATGATCGTTTCACGCTGCGCGAGCAGTTTCTCGCCAAGGTTGCGTTCGCGGTCTGACATCTGCAACTCGCGGCCGGTGTTGCTGCCCGCGACTGTAAACGACGTCAGGAAGTTATAACTCTCGTAGCGATGGAACACGAGTTGGGTTTTCTCGGCCGCGTCAAGCGAATGCGACGGCACAGTCAGAAAAGCCTTTCTCGAAGCGCCCGTATCTTTGCTCGTGATGGTCCAAACCGTGTCGTTGTCACGTTTGTTCCGCTCGAGCAGGTAACGGCCGGCGCTCATCGCCTTGTCGCCGACGATGAAGTCGAATGGGATGTTGACCACAGTTTGGCGGTCGGACTGACCAAATACAGTTACAGATGAGACCGTCAAAAGTATGAAAAGTATGGGTAGGCCAATGGCCTTGCGGATATTCATGGGTGCTCTCCTTAAAGTCACTAACGCGCTTTCAAAAGTTCGGTCAGCACTAAGCTGTCCGGTTCATTCTGATAACGCGAAGAACCGCCTTAAAGGGGACCACCCAAACGTGTAAATTTTATTTTTGCAGCAGCTTGCCCAGCTCCCGCCACGTGATTAATTTGATCTTTTCCTCGCGCAACAATTGGCGAAACGCGTCGCTGGTAAAGAAATCGAGGTCGCGTTGACGCCAGGCGGCGCCCCAGTTGGGGTGATCGACCGTCGCGCCTTTCATCTCAGCGTCGTCATAAGCGAGATGAATAACGACCTCCGTCACGCCGGGCTCCAGCTTTTTAATGGCTTCGGTGTAGAACTTGGCCCAATCAGCCGGGGCTACATCCGTGCCGATGTCGAGGATTCGGTCGATAAAAACGTCTTCGGGATTTAGCGTCGACGGCAAAAAGTCAGCCCGCGCAAACCACTCTTTCGCAATTCTCACCGGTAACTTGTAATCGCGCGCGACCTTCAAAAACACCTCAAACAGCGCCTTGTTCTGGTAAAGCGTGCCCATATGCGAGTCGAGATGCGTGGGTTGAATGCCAAACGCACGAGCACGTTCGACTTGCGCGCGAATCTCGAGTTCAACCTCCTTCGCATCCGCCTTCGCCGCCGCTTCCGACTCCGTCAGATAGAAGTGTCCAGTCTTGTCGAGCAGAGAGCTCACGCGGTCTTTCGATGTCACCGGACCCCAGCGAAAAGAGGTCCATTCGCTGGTGAGCGTCAGATGTAAACCCAAGTCCGCCTGTGGGTTAGCGCGAGCATAGGTGGCGATCTCGGAGAACCACGGACAGGGAACCATGATGCTACCGGAGTTCACGAGGCCACTTTCGAAACCTTTGATCGTCGCGACGTTCACGGAATGGGCCATGCCCAGATCGTCTGCGTGCACGATCAGCAGTTTCGCATCAGCCGGGTAACCCAGTCGTTCGGCAAGACTACGATTTTGCGCGGCCACTTTCGGAGCGAGGGCGAGCAAGATGATCAAGCAGCAGATAGCAGCAACAGTGGTTCGTCTCATAAGGCGACAGATAGTACATATATTCGGGATTATTCAAAAGAAAACGCTGTCTTTGAACTTCTGTCGTGAGATACAATTAAGTCTCGTTCAGCACGCAAGTTCAGTCCGGTTTGCTCCGCTCCAAACGATGAAACCCCTGAAGATCGGCATCACCGGCGTTCGCGGCATTGTCGGTCAGACATTCACGCCCGAACTCGTCGTCCAGTTTGCCCAGGCGTTTGGTTCCTATCTCGACGGCGGCCGCATCCTGATTTGTCGCGATACGCGGCCTTCAGGATCGATGATTCGATCCGCAGTTCTTGCCGGCCTCCTCGCGTCTGGTTGTGAGGTGACCGATCTCGGCGTCAGTCCGACGCCAAGCATGCAGATCGCAGTGAAGTCGCTAAATGCCGATGGTGGTATCGCGATCACCGCCGGGCACAATCCAGCCGCATGGAACGCTCTCAAGTTCGTTCGCGGTGACGGTCTTTATCTCAATCCCAACCAGGCTGAAGAATTACTTGACATCTATCACCAGGGCGAGTTTGCGAAAGCGAGTTGGGAAACGATCAAACAGACGGTCCATCAGGAGAACCCGATCCCTCATCACATTGAGGTACTGAACAAGGCGTTTGATTTGGAGTCCGCAAAATTAAGACGACTGATCGTGGCGATCGATTGTTGTAACGGCGCCTGTTCGTTGATGACTCCGCAATGGCTCGAATCGTTGGGGTGTGAAGTGCTCGCAGTGAACAACGATCCGACGGGTGTCTTTCCACACGAGCCCGAACCGAAGCCGTCGACGATGGCCCAACTAAGTGCCGTGGTTAAAGCTGGTCGCGCCGACATCGGATTCGCACTGGATGCTGACGGCGAGCGACTTGGTATCGTCACCGAAAGTGGTGAACGACTGTCAGAAGAAACGACACTGGCACTCGCGTCTCTCATTCGTCTCAAGGACTCCACCGGCACGATCGTCACGAACATCTCGACAACGGGCGCCATCGATTTGATCGCCGAACGCTTCGGCGGCTCGGTTGTGCGTACTCCCGTGGGCCAGGCGTACATTTCAGAAGCGATGATCGAACATAACGGTCTGCTTGGCGGTGAGGGCAGTGGCGGCGTAACAGTTCCGGAAGTACAACTGACTCACGACAGTGCCGCCGCAATAGGGCTGATACTCAGTCACTTGTCGCGGAGCGGAGAACGAGTCTCGGAGTTGATTGAGCAACTGCCGCGGCTCACTGGTTTGAAGCACAACATCGCAGTCGAACCAAACCGTCTCTACTCAATCTTGCAGGATTTTCGCGCGACGCTCGACCGCGAGAATCTTCCGTACGACACAACGGACGGCCTCAAGGTAACGATGCCAAACGGTTGGATACATGTGAGAGCTTCAAACACGGAATCGATTATCCGGTTGATTGTCGAAAGCGAGAACGCAGCGGAGGCGGCCCAGTTACTCGACTGGGTACGCGATCGGCTGACGACATAGTAGACGTTCGATAAGGAGGTCCTTTTATGCGACGACTTTTGATTCTCACATTGGTGGTGCTCGGTTGCGTTGGTCCAAGTTTTGCCCAAACGCTGTCGAGCCAGGATCGCGATCGCGCGCTGATCATGCTGAAGGCCGCGCGCGAGGATATTCAGAAGAACTATTACGACCTTAACCTCCGCGGCATCGATCTCGAAGCGCGCAGCAAAGCGGCTCAGGAAAAGATCAAGCAGGCCAAGTCGAACGCCGAAGTATTCGGCATCATCGCGCAGATGTTCCTCGACTTCAACGATTCACACACGATGTTTTATCCACCGGAAAGGACATCCCGAGTCGAATATGGCTGGCAGATGCAGACCTTCGGAGACGAGACCTACGTTATTGCGGTTAAACCGAAGAGCGATGCGGAATCACAGGGCATCAAACCGGGTGACAAGGTGCTAAAAATCGACGGCATCCCTCCCACGCGATCAAATCTCTGGGTTTATCACTACATCTACAACCATTTATCGCCGCGCCCTGTAGTGCGGATGGAATTGCAGAGTCCTGGCGGTGAGCCGCGAACTCTGGAGGTTAAAGCGAAAGTCAGAGAACGTAAGAAGGTCTTCGATTTGACGGACACAATTGATCGCAATGCATACTTGCGCGAACTTGAAGACGAAGACCGTCTAATGAAACACGAGACCGTCAATTTCGGTGATGTCTGCATCTGGAGAATGCCAATATTCGATCTCTCGCAGGACGGCGTTGATGACGCGGTCAATAAAGCGAAGAAATGCAAAACGCTGATTCTGGATTTGCGAAGAAACCAGGGCGGCGCTGTGGACACGCTGAAGGACCTGGTCGGTAACTTTTTCGATCGCGACGTCACTATCGGCACTACGAAGTACCGCAAAGAAGAGAAGCAATTGGTCGGAAAGACACGCGGCGACAGTGGTTTCAAGAACAATCTGATCGTTCTCGTCGACAGCGAGTCGGCTTCAGCCGCCGAGGTGTTTGCGCGCATTGTCCAGTTGGAGAAAAGAGGAACCGTCATTGGCGATCGCACCTCAGGTAAGGTGATGGTCAGTCGTTTCTATCCGCATCAGATCGGTCTGGAAACACGTGTTTTTTACACAGTAAGTGTCACAAACGCTGACCTCATGATGTCTGACGGTAAGAGTCTTGAAAATACGGGGGTCGTGCCGGATGAGGTCTCGTTGCCAAGTGCCGAAGACCTGCGCGCCGGAAAAGACACGGTGCTTGCGCGTGCAGTTGCCGCAGCGGGTGGGAATATCGATCCGGTAGCAGCCGGCAAATTCACCGCTTTCAGATGGAAACCGTAGACCCAGGCGGCAATTCTTAAGTAAACCAACGATAACTTGAATCCCACCATCGTCGGTTGGAATGAAAGATCCAACTTTAGGTGGTGGGATTTCAGTCGCTAGTGAGGATATATGTAGCTCGTTTCTTGACCTTCCAAAACTGCCCTGGGTGGGATCTGCTCGCATCGACGCTTATGAGAGCTATACCAACTCTTAAAATCAGTATTTCCGGAGTACGCGGCGTGATCGGCGACTCGTTGACGCCCTCGCTCTTGACTCGTTTTGCGCAAGCCTTCGGGACGCACACGGGCGCCGGGACGATCGTTATCGGGCGCGATCCGAGGACGTCCGGCGAGATGGTTAAGCACGCCGTAATTGCCGGTGTGCTATCGAGTGGAAGCCGCGTTGTGGATATCGGCATGTGTCCGGTTCCGACTGTGCAGTTGCAGGTGCGGCAACGTCATGCGCACGGCGGCATCGCGATCACCGCGAGTCATAATCCCGCCGAATGGAATGCCCTGAAGTTTATTGGACCAGCGGGCCTCTTTTTGGATGCGGGACAAGCGCGCGAACTGCTCGACATCTATCACCAGGGCGAATACACGAAGGTTAGTGGATCCGAGATCCGGACGGTCGACGAAGTTGAAGGCGCAACCGACGCGCATATCAAGGCGATCCTCGATGCTCTTGGACCACTTCCGCAGATTAAGAAACCGCTTCGCGTGGTGCTCGATTCGTGTAACGGCGCCGGATCGATCGTTGGTCCAAAGTTGTTGGAGGCGCTGGGTGCCGAGGTAATCGCGATTAACGTTACACCCGATGGTTCCTTTCCACGTCCGGCGGAACCGGTTGCCGAAAACCTTGGCGCTCTCTGCGACGCTGTCAGGGAACACAGCGCTGACATCGGTTTTGCGCAGGACATGGACGCGGATCGCCTCGCAATCGTCTCCGAAAAAGGCGAGCCGATCGGTGAGGACTACACACTCGTACTCGCGGCGCTTTATGTGTTGCAACGAGAACGTGGTCCAGTGGTCGCCAACCTGTCTACGACTTCGGCGCTCGACGACATCGCGCAACAGTTTGGCTGTTCAGTGTTTCGCACGAAGATCGGTGAAGTGAACGTCACTGACGGCATGCGCCAGCACAACGCGGTTGTAGGCGGCGAAGGTAATGGCGGTGTTATTTACCCGCGCATCAATTTTGGACGCGACAGTCTCGTTGGCATGGCGTTGGTGCTGCATCTTCTGGCGGAGTCGGGAAAGAACATCAGCGAGTTACTCGAGACGTTCCCGAATTACAGCATCGTCAAAGAAAAGATGGAATGTTCGTCACAGCGCATTCCCGGCGTGCTGCGAATGTTGCGGCAGGAGTACGGCACGTTTCCGATCGATGTGCGCGACGGCGTTAAGGTCATGATGCCTGACGGTTGGTTTCTGGTGCGCGGTTCAAACACGGAACCGATCATTCGCATCGTCGCTGAGGCAAAGTCGGAAGAACAAGCCAGAAAAATGGTTTCTGATGTTTACCAGCAGGTAACAAACTGGGTAGCGGCGTGAAAAATTCAACGTCCCCGAAAAGGAAAATAAAAATGCGATTTGTGTTCCCCGTTCTATCTTTGTTGTTGACTCTGGCTACTCCCGCGCTGGGCCAACAGGGTACCAGGGCGACACTCACCGGCGTCGTTACCGACCCGAACGGTGCTGTTGTTCCAGGTGTGACCGTTATCGCAACTCAAACAGCTACCGGTGTTCGTCGCCAGACGGTAAGCAACGAGGAAGGCCTTTACGTGATCACGGATCTCGCGCCTGGTGATTACGAGATTCGAGTCGAAGCAAAGGGATTTCTTACAAAGGTGTCGAAGGTCCCGGTCCCCGTTAGGGTGGGCCAAAGCTTCACTCTGAACGCGTCGCTGGAAATCGGCCTCACGGAGACAACGGTTGTCGATCTTTACGACAGTGGTAAGCAAACGATCGATACCAGAGACTCGCTGGTCCAGGGCGTGATCGAATCGCGTGAAGTCGACAGCCTGCCCCTCAACGGCCGCAATTTCCTCGAGCTTGCATTGCTCGTTCCCGGCAACGCTCCAGCGCCCAATTTCGACCCGACCAAAACCAACACGTTCGTTATCTCCTCAGCCGGACAACTCGGACGTGGTGGAAATGTGAGCGTAGACGGTGCGGACAACAACGACGACGTCGTCGGTGGACCGGTGCAGAACATATCTCAGGATGCTATTAGAGAGTTTCAGATTGCGACGAATCGATTCTCGGCCCAGCAAGGGCGTTCCGGATCGTCTGTCATCAACGTCATTACCAAAAGTGGCGGGAATGATGTACACGGAAGCGGGTCTGTTTACTTTCGCAATCAGGACTTACAAGGATTGCCGGCAACGTTCGATCGTCGTCTTGAGGAAGAACCGCCCTTCGATCGACAGCAGTATGCGTTCACTCTCGGTGGCCCAATCAAGCAAGACCGTGCCTGGTTCTTCGGTTCGTTTGAGTATCGAAACCAGGATGGCGTAGTGCTTGTCGGCGAAAGAGACCTGGCGACGCGGTCGATCGTTCGCGGTTTCGCGCCGTCGCCCCTCGACGATTTTCTAACAACCGAGCGCGTTGACTGGGCGCCCACCACATTCGACCAATTTAATTTCCGTTATTCATTCCAACGCGAGAAGGGAATCAATGCGAGCACACTCGTTCGATCCATTGGCTCAGCTTCGCAGCGACAATCCCTTTTGAATAAAGCGCATTCTTTCCTCGCCAATTACACGCGCCTCATTTCGGCCAACCACATCAACAGTTTCAACTTCAGTTTCAATGATTTCATCAACGATACGCTACCGGTTACGCCCGGACCGCAACTGACTTTCCCGAGCCTGCAAGACGGCGCTTCGTTTCGCGTGCCGCAGCAAACCAAGCAACGTCGCTTTCAGTTCAGCGACACGCTTACGTTTCTTCACGGCAACCACACGTTTTATGTCGGCGGTGAGATTCAGCGCGTTCAGTCAGACCTCGATCTGAAGGTTTTTCAGCAGGGCCGAGTCGAACTGATCGAAGACTTTCCCGATTTCGATCGCAACCTGGACGGCCGTGTTGACGACAACGATCTGCTGTTCGCCGTCACGTTGCGCAGCGGATTTCCGGAGCGCTCGTTGTTGCTCCCGGATACGAACAACACTTATTTCGCCGCGTTTTTCCAGGACGATTGGCGAGTTCATCCACAACTTACATTGAATCTCGGTCTGCGTTATGAGCTCGACACCGATGTGAACAACGTCAGCCGCGTTGACGAACTCAATCCGCTAATCGTGCCGTTTCTCCAGGGCGAGCGGAAGAGAGACAACAACAACTTCGCGCCGCGCATCGGTTTCAACTTCTCGACTAAAGACATGCGCACCAGCATTCACGGCGGTTACGGGGTTTACTACGACCGCGTAACCCTGGAGATCCAGACCCTGGAACGCGGACTCGACGGCCGCGCATTGCCGGTCGAAGTACGCGCGGGAAACCTGTTCTTCATTCCGCCTCAGTTTCTTTTCGATCCGGTCAACGGCGTGTTTCCGCCACCGGCGCCGACGCTGGCGAATCCATTTACTGGATTTGTATTGCCGGGTGCCGGTGCGGGCGGCATCAACATCATCGACAACGATCTCCAGAACCCGATGGTCCATCAAATGAACTTCGGGGTTCAGCAGGAACTCGGCGGCGAGATGGTGCTCCGTGCCGATTACGTTCGAAACGTCGGAACGCATTTCATCATCGGACGCATAATTGGCACCGTGCCGTTTAATCCTGTCGTCGGCGGACCAGAGATTGTGAAGAACCTGGAGTCGAGTGTCCGGTCGAAATATGACGGATTACTGGTCAGTCTGGAAAAGCGGTTTGCGAAACGTCACCAGTTCCGTGCGTCGTACACGCTGTCGCGGTCGTTCAATTTTGCGAACGACGATCAAATTCCGTTTTCGAACGGGCCGATCGACTCGAGCAATCTTCAACTTGAATATGGACCAACGCCGAACGATCAACGTCACCGGTTTAGTTTTTCCGGAGTGTTTCAACTGCCGTGGAACGTGCGAGTGTCACCGATACTGACGCTTGCTTCGTCAGTGCCGTTGGACATCTTGTTGCCTGACGGAAGTTCGCGTGTTTGTGAACTTAGCCGGAACGCCGGAGCGCGCGAGTTTCAGACCGGCGCGCAACTGAATGCCGTACTGACGCAAATCAACGCCGCGGGTGGTTCGCTTTGTCCAAATGCTGATCCGAGCACGGGCTTCAAACCTCGCGTGCCGCTGCCGTTGGTGCGTGACGATCTGGAGTTTGGCGACAGTTTCTCATCGCTCGATCTGCGCGTATCGAAGGTGTTCAAGTTTGGCGAGCGCGTAACGTTGGAACCGATTGCCGAGGTGTTCAATCTTTTCAATGTCACTAACGTGTTGGGCATTTCTAACGTCAACTACTCCGGTTTCAGCAATGTGTTGGTGCGCGACAGTGGCGATCCGAGCAGTCCCGGCTTCAATCGTTCGTCGAGTTTTGGCCAACCAGTGACGACGGCTGGCGGCGTGTTTGGCTCGGGTGGTCCCCGCGCATTCCAGTTTGCTGCGCGAATTACCTTCTAAGTGAGTCACTGAATTAAAGCGGGAGATCGGGAGTCGCACGGCGACGGCATTTGTAGTCGGCGGAGTGATCGGTGTCGGGATTTTTCTGACGCCGGCCGGGATGGCCAAATCGCTCGGCTCGCCGATGTGGTTGTTAATCGTGTGGCTGACTATGGGCGTGACGGCGTTATGCGGCGCTCTCTGTTATGGCGAGCTGTCCGCGCGTTATCCTGAAGCGGGCGGTGGTTATGTCTACCTGCGCGAAGCGTATGGTCCAGCCGTCGCCTTCATGTATGGCTGGATGGCGTTTCTGGTCATGGATCCGGGACTGACGGCCATCCTGTCAGTGGGTCTGGCAACCTACGCAGGACAGGTAGTTAATCTCTCACCGTGGGAAACAAAGGCCGTGGCAATCGGGGCGATTGTCGTGGTCGCGCTGGTAAACATTCGCGGTGTGCGACTCGGCGCGGGGTTCATGCGTGGCCTGATGTTTTTGAAGCTCGGCTTGTTGGCGTTCATTTTCCTGTGGGCCATTGGCTTTCAACTCGGCGACTGGTCCAACTTTGCGCCGTTCACAACACGCCGCGCAGGTTCAGCCCCGGATTTAGTTGGGGCACTCGCGGCAGGATTTGTGGGCGCGTTCTTCTCGTTTGCCGGCTGGTGGGACTTGGGGAAGCTCGCTGGTGAAGTTAAGAATCCTGAGCGCACGTTGCCGCGCGCGCTGGGCTTTGGCGTGGTGGGCGTGACGATCGTTTACATCCTGACCAGCTTCGTTTTCATTTACCTCGTGCCGATGCAGCAAGTGACATCAGGTGAGACTTTTGCAGCACAGGCAGGCGAAGTCTTGTTTGGACCCGCGGGCGGCGTTGTATTTTCGTTGGGTGTAGTCGTCGCGGTCCTTGGATGTCTTGCTGCTGTTATGATGTCGGCGCCGCGAGTCTACTTCGCCATGGCTCGTGACGGTTTGTTTATTCGCTCGGTTGCGTCACTGCATCCGCGTTACGAGACCCCTGCGTTTGCGATCGCGCTCCAGGCGGTGCTTGCATCGATACTGGTGCTGGTCGGTAGTTTCAACGAGATCATGTCGTACTTCGTTTTCGTCGTGATCGTCTTTATCGCGCTAACAGTGATTGCACTCTTCAAACTTCGCCGCACTGGCGCAACGCAGGCCGGCTTCCTTACGCCCGGCTATCCGGTCACGCCTGCGATCTTTCTTGCACTGCTGCTCGTCATGCTGGTTTTACTCTTCGGCGATCAACCGAAACAGGCGCTCGCGGGTGTCGCCGTTGTATCCTTGGGATTACCGGTTTACTTATTCATATTTCGTAACAAGCGATTGGTTGAAAAGGAAGGACAACTTTGAATGACCTGGATTAAGACCGTTCCTCCTGATGAGAGTGAGGAGGTTCGCAAGGCGTGTGAAGCTCAACGCGAGTTATATCCGATTGAGTATGCAACTCCGGTCCATCCGACCGCGGACGGCGCGACGGCAGGCATCGTCGCTTCGCATAGTTTGATTCCCCAGGCACTGTTCCATGCTTTTGCGACTTTCGGTTCGCTCATGTCTCCGGACCTGCCGCTGGACCGGAGACAGCACGAGATGATTACTACGGTGGTGTCCGTAATCAATCGGTGTCATTATTGAATCGAATCTCACGCAGAGTTTCTGCGTCGTGTAACACTTGATGCAACATTGGTAGCCGCGCTCGAAGCCGACTACCGCACCGCGCCTATCTCCGAGCAGGAGAGGGTGATGCTTGATTACGTCGTACAAATGACCCGTGATGCCACGCGAATCTCGCCGGCGGATCACGATCGGCTGCGTTCTGTTGGTTTCGACGACCGCGGAATACTTCAGATCACATTGATCGCGGCATGGTTCAACTACATTAACCGCGTCGCCGACGCTTTGGGAGTGGGTAGGGGACAATGAAAGTTCTATTTGTCGCCGTTGTTGTCGTGTTGCTGGCTACGCCTTGCGTGGCGCAGGACGATGTTGTGCGTGTGAAGTCGAATCTCGTCAACATCGACGTACTTGTCAAAGATAAGAAAGGGAAGTACGTCGCGGATCTGAAAGCGGAGGACTTCACGATCTTTGAAAACGGCGTGCAGCAGAAGGTCGAGTTTTTCGATGCGCCACTGGTTGGCGTTACCAACCGGACTTCAACAGCGGCAAAGGGCGGAGTTCAACCGGACGTTGCGACCGCGCCGCCAGCAACCTTCATTACGCGCAATTACGTAACACTCGTGCTCGATTCGCAGTCCACCGATGTCACCAATCTCAAACAGGTCCGTGAAGGAACGATCAGATACGTACGAGAGCAGATAACCGACGGCGATGCCGTGGCGCTGTTGTCGGTAACGAACGGTCTGCAACTACTTCAGCCGTTCACTCATGACAAAGCGAAATTGATTGCCGTGCTTGAGAATCTCGGCTCAGGTGCAAATTCGAAAAACTTCGAGCGACAGGACATTGCGGACAATATCAACTCGCTGCGAGGCGAGTTACAGGTGGCGAATGAGGCGCCGACCACGAGCATCCAGAGTCCGGCCGCCGGTTCCAATGCCGCGCGCATCATGATCATGCGCACGATGCTGGCCCAGTTCATCAAGCTTCGCACCGCACTCAGCCTTCAACAGTCGCGGCCGATACTGGCCGCAATCGCTGCGATCTGTGAAGGATTGCGTGTCGTCCCCGGCAAGAAAACGTTGGTCCTGTTCTCGCAGGGGTTTGTCACACCCGCGGTGCTCGACTGGCAAGTGCAAAGCACCATCGACATCGCGAATCGCGCGAACGTCGCGATCTACATCATCGACTCAGCTGGACTGAAAGCGAGCGCGCCAACCTCGACCTCGTTGGGTGGTAATTCTCCGCTCGCCGGGATTTCGGCAGCCACCAACCAGGAGCAACGCATCCGAGCTGTCGGCGGTGAAACTATTTTCGATACGTCGAGGCAGGAAGGCCTGGGCCGCGAGTACGACATTCTGTATCGCATGTCAGGCGATACTGGTGGACGATTTCTGAAGGGTAACAACGACATCGGACAGGGTCTCGAAAGAATCAATCAGGAGATTCAGTCGCGTTACACGCTCGCCTACCGCAGTACCAACCAGAACTTCGACAGCTCATTTCGTAAGGTGAAGATCGAAGTGCGCCGGCCAGACGCGCAGATTATTTCGCGTTCGGGATACTACGCGATTCCACCTGAAGAGATCGTTCTGCTCTCGCCCGCCGATAAGAAACTTTTCGACAACTTTGCGGCGATCGAATCGAATCCCGGCATGCGAGTTTCAATTTCTGTAAGTCAATTCAGATCGCGCGATGGTCTCTACACGATTCCCCTCGCGATTGAGCTTCCACCGGAGGCCGTGCAAGCCGAGCGCAAAGGCGACAAGCGGCTGCTACAGTTGGAAGTGCTTGGGGTCTTGAAGTCTGCGGACACAGTGCTTTCCCGTCTGGGTGGGAATTTCGACGTGAGTCTTACGGATGCTCAGTACCAGTCGATCGTCAGTAACAACATCTACTACCGTCAGGACCTGATGCTCACTCCCGGTCAGTACACTATCGATCTGATCGTCAAGGACCGTCAGTCGGGCAAGATGAGTGCGAGAAGAGAACAGCTCGTGTTGCCGGATCTTGGTGCCGAATTCGCGACGAACGGGTTGGTGTTGAGTCGTTACGTTGAAGCGGCGAACCCGCAAGCGACTGAGCCGGATGTATTCACTATTCGCAAGACATCGATTCGGCCGTCCGCAGCGCGGCAGTTTCGTGCGACTGACAACCTCGTGATGCTGATGTCCGTCTACAACGCTGCAAACAGTCCGGATACGGGTAAGCCGATGGTCCGTGTGACGGCGCGACTGATGAAAGATGGTCAGCCCGCGACGAAACCGTTTGATTTCGTGTTGACCGAGATCGACAACGAACCGGTTCCGCATCTCACGTTCGCTGAGTACATCCGTCTGACCGGAATGACGCCCGGGAGTTACACCGTGACAATCGAGTCGAAGGATATGGTCACGAAGAAGCTGGTCAAACAGGAAGCGTCTTTCCAGATCGTTCCCTAAAATCCGCGTGATTGAGTTACACGGATTTTACGGATTTGATTTGGGAGGGGAAATCTTTAGTGTCGGCTGCCGGCACGGATGCCGACGCCGATTTTTCTTTGGACCAGTCGTTCAACTTCCATCGGTGTTCCGTCGGCCTTTGCTTCGCGAATGTACTGGGCGTCGATCTTGAAAATCCGGAGTTTGACGATCTCTTCAACTTTCAGATTCGTCAGACCTTCGTTGCGCACTTCAGCGATGAACTCGGGAGTCACTTTGAAGATCTGCATCTTGACGAGGCTTTCGAACGGTTCTTTCTCGAAACCCATCTGCGCGACTTGACGGACGAAAGCAGCATCGATCTTGAAGATGCGCGCTTTGACGAGTTCTTCCATGCCGAGGTCTTCAAAGCCACTGGCTTTCATTTCGCGAGCGAACGTGGAATCGATCTTGAAGATTGCGGCTTTGATGAGATCGTTGGCGTCCAGTTTGCCGAAGCCAAGCGAATTCAGATCGTCGGCGAGGGCAGTTGTGACGTTCAGTGTCGTCGCTGCGAAGAGCCGATCGTCGCTGTCGTCATGGCGACTGTTTGAGGTGTTTTCAAAATCAAAGCCACGGCTTTTCATTGCCGCGACGAAAGTCGGGTTGCCGGTGAAGTTAAAAGTGCCCGAACCTTTGCCGTTTTGAAAAGTGCCTTCGAGGTCGATTCGACCTGCCTCGCGGACGAGACTGAATCTTACCGGGCCGCCGTTCTGGGCGGTTTCACGGCTCAGACCCTGAAGATCCGTAAACTCGTAGGTTTGTCCCATCTGATTACGGCCGCCGCGTTCGCTACGCCGTTCGAGATTGAGATTAACCTTGGAATTGTCTTTATTGAGCGACGCCTTCCATTCACCGGTGGTCGTGCCTTGTGCGAGCACATGCGGCATATTCGGCGTGATAACCCAAAACGCGCCCAAGATCCCCATGACCAGCCCGAAACCTAGAACAAAGCGAATCATCTTCGACATGCTCAACCTCCCAGCGAACTAATCTTCTTTCAATCTGAAAACACCCACACCGCCGTTTTTGTGACGGAAAATTCGTTGAATTTATCGAGAGGACCGGCATTATTCGTGTTTCTTCTGGACGCGTTAACAGTGTGCTAGAATCCAGCCCAAACGGAGGTAGCCACGACCGGCTAGGTTCCCACGATCGCCCCGTGCGCCTTTGCCAGGCTACGCCCGCCGTTCTTACTCGTCTTACAGGCTTTTGAATACGTCACGACGTCGTTCCAGGCGAACCCCGTTGACTTGGTGTGTCGTCGCGGCCATGACCTTCTCTTTGTCGGCGCCTTAGATCTCCTGGAGGTTCCCAAGCATGAGAGACAGCCAACACGAGTGCAAACCGAGGTCGTTCGGACACTAAAAATAGATCTGCCGCTAAAAACAGGTCCGCCAGAAACCGGCGCCCTGAAGACCTCGCCCAGGACCTTACAGAGCGCGAGCTCTCGCGCCGAGCGTTGCGCGAAAGCGAAGAGCGCTACCGCGAGCTGTTTGAGAATTCAAAGAAAGCGCAGGAAGCCGCGCGCAACTATTTGCGGCGTGTGATTGAGGCGCAGGAGGCAGAGCGACGCCGGATCTCACGCGAACTGCACGATCAGGTTGGCCAGATACTCACAGCCGTAAAAATGAATCTGCACGTGTTGCAGCACAAATGCACGCAACCCGAGATACTACTTTCGATCAATGAGAACCTGAAGGTGATTGACGAAGTTGTCGATCAGATAAGAGATCTCTCGGTCGATCTGCGTCCCTTACTTTTGGACGATCTCGGTCTGGTCGTCGCATTGCGCTGGTACCTCGAACGTCAGACGAGAAACCTCGGTATCCCGGCGAAGTTTGTCAGCGGATCGCTGGATGAAGACGATCGCTTTTCGTCAGAGTTGGAGACGGCCTGTTTCCGCATCGTGCAAGAGAGCGTCACCAACATCGTTCGTCATGCACGTGCGACACGGATCTCGGTGCGGTTGGAGCGTTTAGTTTCCGATCTGGTTCTTTTGATTACCGACGATGGTGCCGGTTTCGATATGCGTCTGGTTCGCACCAGCAGCGGCATGTCGACGTTGGGGCTGCGTGGAATGGAAGAGAGAGCACACGCAGTCGGCGGTACGATCACAATCGACTCGGCTCCCGCGCTGGGCACAGAAATCTGTGTGCGCTTTCCAATTAAAGGTGAGAAACGTCGCGACGCTGACTTCCCGAAATCGGTGGAACTCGCGAAGGCTTAACCGAATCTAGTCAGTTGTCCGTCGTCAGTTGTCCGTGGTTGTTACGTGCTGACTGACCACTGACTACTGACTAACGACCATCGGTGGATCGGTTCATGCCCGGTTCTTGCGACAAGTCCTGGGGACTTGATAACGATCGCCAGCCGCTGGCGATCGCGCTAGAGCGCGTGGGGTGGTCTCTCTGTTAGACCGGACATGAACCCATCCACCAATTCCCGCATCAATTCTCCTCTTCACTCGACTTCAATGAGTCCGACGATGATTGCGTAACGAACCAAACCCGCGACGTCGTGAATATTCAACCTTTCCATTAGTTGCGCACGATGCGTCTCAACTGTCTTGACGCTGATATCGAGCAGTTGCGCGATCTGTTTTGTGGTCCGTCCTTCCGCGATGAGTTGCAGCACCTCGCGTTGTCGCGGGCTCAACGTCTCCAACAGATCTCTTTTCGAAACTCCCTTGCCATACTCGATCAGCGTCTTGCGTGAAGTCTCCGGCGAGATGTAAACATCGCCCTTCATCACGGTTTGAATGGCCTGTTCCAGCTCCGTACTGGCTGCGCTCTTCGGAAGAAATCCCGCAGCTCCCTCGCGCAACGCTCTGATCGCGTATTCGCCTGCCTCGTGAACTGTCAAAACGATGACGCGAATGTTAGGCAACTTCTTCGCAACGTGCTCGAGCACGTCAAACCCACTTCCGTCGGGCATCGTGATGTCCAGCAGGATCAGGTTCGGTTGAAGCTCATCGATCAGTTTGAGTGCTTCGCTTCCTGTACCTGCTTCGCCAACCACTACCACGCCCTTGATTCTTTCTACTAGCGCCCTGATTCCTGCTCGCACCAGCGCGTGGTCGTCAGCGATTAGCACACGTATCGACTTCATCTCGTAGCTGTGTCTCGCTCCGTATTGGCCAATACACTCACAACTAGTCAGGATAAAAGCCGAGCGCTTGCAGCTTTGAGTTAAAGAGCAATAGAAGAAAACCTGGCGCTCGCTAGCAGAGGCATAATTGCAGGAAGCTCCTGATCGAACAATCAGGAATTACCTGAGTCTGACCAATTCGCCAATACGGTCATCTCAGAGCCTACGAGGACGAATAAACAGGCGTGGAGAATAAGTCTTATCTGAGGTGTTCGCTACTGTTTTTGAGTGCGAAGTAGTTAAATTTTTTTCCCACTACAACCCCACTCAGGGATTATCTGAGTTGTCTTCAGGAATCTCCTCATTGCGCACACTCAACAGAGCGCTTAAACACTGATCCGACGTGTGGGTGTTGGTTTATTAAGTTCTAAGAGACGCGCGCAATGGTCTATGCAGGAGGAGTCCTCGCGCGTGGATAGGGGACGCCGGCCAGGGCGAGGTCGTCGTCCCCTTATCTGCAAATGCGATTCTTACAGCCTCGACATTTCGCCTCATCCCCGAACCTCAAGCCGGGAGAAGCCTCGTAACGAATTCAGTGGGAGGAGTTCAAACGAATGACCAACTCACCAACAGAGGGATCCTTTCGCACTCTCGTAATCGACGATGAACAATCCGTACGCGCTTTTGTAGCTGAAGTCCTGCGCGCAGACGGTTGGAACGTGTCGCAGTCGCCGTCGATGGAAGATGCATTGGAACAACTCAACGAGGCGCCGTCTATCATCTTTTGCGACGTCAAGTTGGCAGGTGCAAACGGATATGGCGTCCTTCGCACTTTCAAAGAAAACTCACCAGACACGAAAGTGGTGTTAGTAAGCAATCATGGCGGTGGTGTACTCGATGCGAGGGCGTTTGGCGCGTACGACTATCTGGTGAAGCCCTTTCGCACTGAGTTGCAATTGCTTTCTCAGATGTTGCGAGAGCAATTGGATCGTGCGCCGAAAATTTCATCTGCAAGGCGCACGCCTTCTTACTATTCCGATATCGAGCTGGCGGGGCGCAGCCACGCGTTTCTCGAAGTAATGAAGCACGTGGTGCGCGTATCGGACACAAATCTGCCGGTGCTTCTTAGTGGCGAATATGGAACCGGAAAAGAACTGGTTGGCGCCGCGATTCATCTGCGAAGCGCGCGTGCCGAACGTCCTTTTATCGTCGTAAAGTGCGCGACGATTTCAGAGGCGATGGATGTAGATCCATGGGAACCAGCGAAAGGAGGTACAGTCTTTTTCGACGAGATAACGGAAATGAGTTCGTCGCTCCAGGCGAAGCTCGTGGGAGAGTTGCAAAACGTTGAATTGCGCGTGATCGCGGCGACCAATCGTGATCTTGAACGAGAAGTTGCAGCAGGAAGATTCCGCACTGATCTGTTCTATCGCTTGAATCCGGTATCGATCACATTGCCGCCATTGCGCGAGAGACGCGAGGACATTTTGCCGCTGGCGAAAAGTTTTGCCGATCGAATTTATTCTCTGACCCCGGCGGTGAAGTTCAGTCCGGAAGCGTTGGAACTGATGGTTCGTTACAACTGGCCCGGCAACATTCGTGAACTGGAGAACGCTGTGGTGCGAGCAGTGGGACTAAGCGACGGTACGATTCGCGTAAAAGATCTGCCGCAACGCGTGCGTCAACCCTCGGGCAGGTTATCGGAGATCGTGGCTAACGTTACCGATCAACCGGAGGTTGAAGATTGGGTATCGTTGTCGGAGATCGAGGGGCGATACGTTGCCCGAGTATTGGAGCACACACGTGGCAACAAGCAAGCTGCCGCTCGCGTCCTCGGCGTCGATCGAAAGACACTCGATCGCATGATCAAGCGACATCACATCGAATCGCGTTCATTTCGCGCAAAAACTTCGACTGCTACCGCTAATTCTACGACGAACAATTAATTGGCCTCTTTTCAGTTCGCGTTACGCGTTAATGAATGGGAAGTACTACACATTCATCGTAAGGGGAAAAAATGTCGACAGCGGTTTCAGAATTAGAAGACCAGAACGCGGAGACTGGTAAGGCGCAACAGTCCTCGCAGAGTCCAGCGAGCGCCCCTCCCGAAGCCATTGTTACCCAAATCATGCTTGGCTGTTTGGGTTCCCAAGTCCTTTATGTACCGGCGAAGCTCGGCATTGCCGACTTGCTCGCCGACGGCCCTAAGTCAGTTGAAGACCTGGCAACAGCGACCGATACACATGCGCCATCGCTTTATCGCGTGCTGCGCGCGGCGGCGTCGTTGGGTGTTTTTACTGAACAGGAAAACCGAGTTTTTGCATTGAATGCAAACGCGCAAACGTTGCGCTCCAACGTGCCCAACTCACTACGCGACATCATGATCTTCATGGGTGAAGATTGGCACTGGCAGGTGTGGGGCAAGACCTTATACAGCGTTCGCACCGGCAAGGCCGCGTGGGCGGAGATGCACGGCGACGACGTGTTTGATTACTTCAAGAACAAACCGGAAGAGTTTGCGATCTTTAATCGCGCGATGACCAGCTTGTCGGCGCTGGCGACCAGGGCTGTTATCGGAGCGTACGATTTCAGCGGCATCAATAAGTTGATCGATATCGCCGGCGGACATGGGCGTTTGTTGACCGAGATCCTGGATGCTAATCCTTCACTTCGCGGTGTTTTGTTTGACTTGCCGCAAGTGATCGACGGTGCGCGTGAGAACGTCGCCAAGACCAACGCGTCCGATCGAGTTGAATTTGTTTCCGGCGACTTCTTTGTGAGCGTCCCTGCGGGGGGCGACGCCTACATTATGAAGCACATCATTCACGACTGGGACGATGAACGCGCATTGACGATCCTGCGAAACATCAAGCAGGCGATGAATCCAGGTGGACGCGTGCTGCTAGTCGAGTCGGTCATTGCCGAAGGCAACGCACAGGACTTCGGCAAGTTGATGGATATCGAGATGCTCGTTTCACCCGGTGGAAAAGAACGCACTGCGGCGGAATACGAAGAATTGTTTGAGCGCGCCGGATTCCGTATGACGCGCATAGTTCCGACCAGGTCTGCCTACAGCGTGATCGAAGCTGTGGCGGGGGAGTAGCCCAAACAACTGAAACTACGGACCTACGTAGTGTGTTAATTCCTCTTTGCGTACCTCTGCGGTTTATGCGTTTTGCGGTTCATTTACCGCAGAGTCGCAGAGGACCGCGGAGGTACGCAGAGAATACTGGCAAACTAAGACACTACTCGGACTACGCGGATCTTGATTGATCCGTGTAGTCTGTGTTAGGGTCAGCGACCACCGCGGAATGAAACGAATCCTGCTCGTCGTTGCTGTCGCTGCACTCTACATCTTGCACCAGGACATTTGGTTCTGGCGCTCTTCATATCTTGTTTTCGGTTTCATCCCCATCGGTCTTTTTTATCACGCATGCTTTTCCGTGGCCGCGGCCTTGCTGATGTGGCTGCTCGTGACTTTTGCCTGGCCGTCGCACATTGAACGTGAGGTCGAAGAAGCAGAGCGCGAGGAGGGCCGAACCTCTTGATTCCCGCGATAGTCGTTTTTCTTTATCTCGCTGCCGTTCTTTACATCGGCATCTTTGCCTTTCGTCGTGCGAGGGGTAAAGAGGAAGCTGAAGACTACTTTCTCGCCAGCCGTTCTCTTGGACCATTCGTATTTCTGTTTTCACTTTTCGGCACGAACATGACGGCGTTCGCGATCCTCGGATCGTCGGGCCACGCTTTCAGCAACGGCATCGTTACGTTTGGCTTGATGGCGTCGTCGTCAGGTCTCGTGATCCCGCTAACGATCTTTTTGATCGGCACGCGTGTTTGGGCGCTCGGAAAGAAGTACGGCTTCATGACGCCGGTGCAGATGTTTCGCGACCGCTGGGAGTGTACGCACATCGGCACAGTGATTTTCGCGGTGCAGGCGGCGATGCTCGTGCCGTACATCATTATCGGCATCATGGGCGGCGGCACAACGCTCTACACGATCAGTGGCGGAGTCGTGCCGTTCTGGTTTGGCGGGGCGATCGTTGCGATGGTCGTGATGAGTTACGTGTTCTTTGGCGGGATGCGTGGCACTGCGTGGGTGAACACGTTTCAGACGATACTGTTCTTGTGCTTCGGCGCGATCGCGTTGATCGTGATCGGCGTCGGCATGGGAGGCTTTCGCAGCGCCGCGCAGGCGATGCAGGCGTCGCCTCTGGCGTCGTTGCTTACGCGCGAACGGATCTCGCCGTACTACTTCTTCAGTTACACGTTCATTCCGCTGTCGGCCATAGCGTTTCCGCACATCCTGATCTTCTGCCTCACCGCGCGAAAGATCTCGCAGTTCCGGAAAACAGTGATCTTTTATCCGATCTGCATCATGGCGATCTGGTTGCCGTGCGTGTTTCTCGGCGTGATGGCGAATCGCGTGACGGACGTGCCGCAGATTCGCGCGAAGCAGGAAGCGCGACGAGTGCTGGCGACGCAGGGAAGGACCATGGAACCCGAACAGCGCGACGAGTTGCGCGAGCAAGTCGGCCGGCGACGACGTGATCATGTTGCTGCTGCAACGGTATGCGCCACTCTGGCTTGCCGGATTGCTCGGCGCGGGCATCATGGCGGCGGTGATGGCCAGCGATTCACAAATTCTCGCTCTATCGACTATGTTCACGGAGGACGTCTTCGCCTTCTACGGGGGCAAGTCGCGCTTCGGGGAATCAGTGCAGGTGCAGACCGGTCGCATCTTCATAATCCTGATAACACTATTCGCCTATGTTGTCGCCTTGCAGGCGCCGGAGACGATCTTCGAGCTGGCGATTCAGTATGCGTTCTCTGGTTTCGCTTCGTTGTCGCCGCTTTTGATCGCTGCGTTGTTCTGGAGAGGAAGCACGAAGTGGGGCGCGCTGGCGGTAACTGTATGGACAGCGGCGGCAGTAGTTGCAGTTGCAATATTTCAGGCGGTTGTACCGGCGCCCGCGCCTGGTCCACCGACAATCTTCTGGTCGCTGGGTGGAACTGAAGTCCTCGCACGAACGCCGGGCGGGACGAGCATCTTCAGGTTCATGCCGGTCGTGCCGATGGTGCTGGTCTCAGCATTGTTGATGATCTTCGTTTCGCTCGCTACGAAGAAGCCGGCGCAGAGCACAATTGCGAAATACTTTGGAGGTAACAAGTCGATGAAAAGACTGATGCTCACAGTCGTTGCGGTTGCGTGTATGTGTGCTGTCGCAGATGCGCAAACGTCGAAGCGTCGCCCCGTTAAGACTGGACCTCCAAACGGCATTTACACTCCGGCGATAATCGTCGGTGATCTGGTTTTCACTTCAGGACAGATCGGAATCGATTCAAAGACAGGACAATTGCCGGAAGGATTCGAAGCTCAGTTTGAGCAGGTGTTTCGCAACCTCGCGGCGGTGCTCGAAGCTGCCGGAAGCAGCACGGAGCACATGGTGAAAGCGACGGTGTTCCTCGCCGACATGAACGACTACGCGAAGATGAACGAGCTTTATCGCGCGAAGTTCAAAAGCGATCCGCCCGCTCGGACTACCGTGCAGGTCGCAGGCCTGCCGCGTGCAGCGAAGATCGAGATCGAAGCAGTTGCAGTTGTGAAATGAAATTTTGTGCTTTGTGCTTAGTACTTAGTGCTTTGGTCGCTCGCTCAAGGGCTGCTTACGATCCAACATGAACTTTTAGCGGACGAACAAAGAACTAAGTACAAAGCACCAGGCACTAACCAAAGCAGTACAGCCGGCCGTCCTGGGATCCAATCACGATTTTTCCATTCGCGATAGCCGGTGAAGCCGAGAGCGGCGCGCCCGCATTGAATTCCCACAGCTTGGCGCCAGTTCGTCAGCGCCAGAACATAAAAACGACCATCATTCGAGCCGATGTAAACGCGCCCTCCGGCGATCGCCGGCGATGACTCAACGCGCGCACGAGTCGTAAACGTCCACGCCGTTTTGCCATTCAGAGTTAAGCCATGGACCAGCTTGTCGCGGCCGCCGAGTACGACGCGCGAAGCTGTAACTGCCGCCGACGAGTAGAAGGGAAACTTCCGTTGCGGATGTTCGTAGCGCCAGGCGACCTGTTTCTGTCCGAGACTGACGCCTAGTACTTCGTTATCAAACGTCCCGTAGTAAGCCATCCCTGAACGAAGCGCGGGTGACGCGCCGGTATACGCGCCCGACGACACGCTAAATACTTCTTTGCCGTCCGAAATGCGAATCGCGCGAAACACTTCATCGCAACCTGCGATGAACGCCATGCCGCTCGCGATTCCGGGCGTTGAATGAACTGGGCCATTGGTCTTGAATTTCCAGATCACCGAACCGTCACGGTTCGAGACACAATAAAGATGCTCGTCGTACGAGCCAATCAGAATTCGGTCGCCGTAAACGACGGGCGACGATTTGATCTCGCTGCCCAGCTTGACGGCCCAGAATCGTTTGCCGTCGCGAGGCGTTCACCGCGTGCAGCATGCCGCCGAGGTCCCCGATGAAGACGGCGCCATCACTGTAAGCAGGTGACGATTCGCCGATCGGGTTTCCCGTCGAATACTTCCAGTGGACTGAACCGTTATCGAGATTGAGCGCGGTGAGTTCGCCTTTTTGCGAGCCGACGAAGACTGTGCTGCCGACAATCGCTGCGGAAGATTCGATCGATTCCCCGGCTTCGTACGTCCAGAGTTGTTTCAACGTCGCGGGAACTTGTGACTGCGAGACGCCGGTCAACTGATGATTACCGCGAAACTGCGACCAGTTCTCAGCCGGTGCGTCCTGCGCCTGAACTGTAAACGCTGGAGAAAGCGTTAAGAACACAGCAAGCAGAAAGATCCCACCAAGGCGCAAAGACGCAAAGAAAGAAACATCGCTAAGGAAACCACCTGGCGCCTTTGCGGCTTTGCGGGAAATGTTATTCAGTAAGCCCACTCGTAAACCTCCATCGCCCCTTGCCGATCGAACGGTCGCGGATTAAACGTTCCGGTCCATTGTTCGGCAGCTTCTGCTGCCATCGCCGGCAAATCATTCTTTGAAACCCCTGACGCACCCAAACTAACTCGCAACCCGCCGGCTTCTGCGAGCTGTTCGAGTCGTCGTGCGAGTGCTTCAGTTCCTTTGAACAACGATTCATAACGTTAGACCGGCAGCGCGGTCGTTCCAACGCACCACCGACGGCAACAGCATCGCGATCGCGGCGCCGTGCGCGGTGCCGTAATGTGCCGTCAACGGATTCGCGCAAGCATGCGTTGCGCCGAGCATCGAGTTTTCGATAGCGACGCCTGCATAGAACGCACCCAACTGCATCGCGCCCCGCGCTTCGAGATCATTCGGTTGACTCAGGACACGCTCGTAGTTTGGCTCGAGCAACCGCCACGCTTCGCGCGAGAAGATCTCCGATACCGGATTGCGTTTCGTGGTCACGTACGTCTCAACCGCATGCGCGATCGCGTCGAAGCCGGAAGTCGCAGTGATGCTGCGTGGCTGCGAAACCGTCAGCGCCGGATCGAGAATCGCGACGCGAAAGGCAGCCTTCGGATCACCGCAGGCCATTTTGAGGTGACTGTCCGTCGTGGAAATCAGCGCGTAACTTTGCGCCTCGCTTCCGGTGCCGGCAGTGGTCGGGATCGCGATCATCGGCAACATCGGTTTTGATGCTTTGCCGTAACCGCGATAGTCCTCCATGCGGCCGCCGTTGGTGAGAATGAAATTGATGCCCTTGGCGCAATCCATCGAACTGCCGCCGCCGAGCCCGATGATCGAATCGATCTTCTCGTGCGCAGCAAACTCGGTGCCCGCATCGACCATGCTCGTGTCGGGGTTTACTTCGAAGTCGTGAAAGCGGACGACTTCAATTCCGGCTGCGCGCAGTGGCTCGACCGCTTCGTCAACATGCCCCGAAGCGACCATGCCGTGATCAGCCACAAGCAAAACGCGCCGAAACCCCAGCTCCCGGGCTACATCGCCCAGGCGGCCGATAGTTCCGGCGCCGAAAATCATCCGAGTACGAGGTTGAAAGTCGAACGGCTGCATCACAAAAGGCACAAACAAGGATCACGAAAAGGCACAAACAAACGACAAAAAGGTACTAGGACCATAGATTCTTTTTGCGTCGTTTTGTGCCTTTTTGTGGCTAATTCTTGCTCGACGTGGTGGCCGGCTTCGCCGCCCCTGCACCTTCCGCCAACGCGTAAAGCTCATTGCGGTTGGAGATGTACAGCGCTCCGTTCGCCGGTACTGGCGTCGAATAGACCGAGCTGCCCATGTTGATCTCGCCGAGGACCTTCAAGGTCTTTCCTTCCTGCATGATCACCACGTCGCCGTCCTCATCGCCAAGATAGATCTTGCCGTCAATCAGTATCGGCGATCCCCAAACTGCCGCAAAAAGATCGTGCTTCCAATAAAGAGCGCCGGTCTTCGCGTCGAGCGCATGCAGGAAACCGCTGAAATCCGCTTGATAAACGATTCCGTCTTTGATCGCGGGCGTCGAGATCGAGCGACGAATCTTGTCGTAGTGCCAGACCATGCCCGTCTTCGTAATGTCGCCGCTTTTGGTCGCGTCGATGCAGTACATGTGACCGACGCCCTCGCCGTGCTCCGGATCCTGTCCGTTGGAGATGTAAACCTTATCCTGATAGATCACGGCAGTGCTGATCACTTCATTGCGGGTCTTCGGCCAAACCGAGTCCTTCGGATTGGTGTCAAACTCCCACAGCTTCTTTCCGGTCGCCGCTTCGTAGCCGCGAATCCACCCATCGCCCTGGCCATGAACAACCTGGACCACGCCACCGATCGTTCCCACAGTTGGCGACGCCCATTGTCCGTGCAGGATGCGATCATTAACCGAATTGTCTTCCCAAACGAGTTTGCCCGTCTTCTTGCTGACGGCGATGATTGCAGGCGACTTCGGCGACGGAACGTTCACGTGACTCTCGTCCTGACCGTTTGACGTGCTGACGAAGATCAGATCGCCATGAGACACCGGTGACGAATTAGCGAGGTTATGCGGCAAGGCCCCGACTTCCTCGATCATGTCATACTTCCAAACGACGTCGCCGTTGAACTCGCCCTTGAGCGTTTCATCGGTGACCGGTCCATCATTCTCTTTGTCGCGAAAACCCTGTGTGTCGAGGCACACCAGCTCGGCTCGATTAGACACGTAATAGACGCGATCGCCTTCGACGTATGGCGAAGACGCGACGCCCTGATACGGCCAGTCGTTGACGCGTCCCGCGGCCAGTTTGTCATGGACCATCTGCCACATGAATGCGCCGTCAGATTCGCGAAACGCCATCAGGACGCCCTTGTCGCCGGTGATCTTTGCGTCGCGCAGTCCTTCGTTATTTGTGCCGACAAAGACCATGCCGCCCGCGACCACGACGTTACCGTAAGTTTGCGAGCCGAGGGTAGCCACCCACTTGACGTTCTTTTTCGCTTTCACGTCCCAGCTTGTGGGCAGTCCTTTCATGCTCGAGACCATGTTGCGATCCGGAGTGCCGCCCCACATGGGCCAATCGCCCGATCCCGGATCCGAAGCAGAAGTTGTGGGCGCCAGAAGATAAATGCCGGCGAAAAGAATCGGAACGATCAGCAAGAACAGATTTTTAACTCTCATTTGTTCGCGTACACCTTTACGTTGTCGAAGTAGAGTTCGGCCAGACCGTTTCCGAAGATTCCGGGAGCACCCTGGCGGTTAGGAATCGGGTCAATACGTTCAATCATCCATGCAGCCGGTTCGGCTTCACCAACCGGCCACGCCTTGCCACGCGCGCGCGTTTTGCCGTCGGGCAAGTTTTCCACCTGTAGTTTCAACCGGTACCAGGCATCGGGCTTCCACGCGTAGGGTATCGTCTTACTGCGCGCTGTTTCCGGTTGCCACGGCTCGAGCTGCAACGTTTGAATGTTGCCGTACAGAGTTAACACGTAACGCTGGGCAATGATACCGGCGTCACCGGTTTGTCGTCGCCTCGTCGTCGCCTTCACGTCGGCTTCGACCGTGTAGTTCGACAAGTCGGAAGGTCCAATGTAAGCGCGCGAGCGCGTGAGCAACGACGATCCTGTCGTCAACTTCGCAAGGACCTTGTTGCCGTTCTGATCTTTCACGCCGAATTTCATAGTCATGCTGACCCACGAGGCGGGCGCGGCGTCAACGGCGACTGAATCGAATGTTTCACTCCACGGGAACGGCGGAAACACGCGAACATTCGCTGTACCAGTAACTCCGTCGACCGTGGCTTTAACCCAACCCGCCTGATTAACTGCATCTCCCGCAACGGTGAGTTGCCCGTTTGTCACCGTACCTTTGAGCTGGTCCAATGACCACGTTGCCGCAGCTTCCTCGCGAATGAAGTTACCCTGCGCGTCGAACAGCCGAGCGCGGAAATTCACCTTGTCGCCCGGTTTCAAGATCAACTCAGTCGGCACAACCTGCACGTGAGTGACGGGATTCGAACTCACGCTGGAGCCAACCGCAACCGACGCGCTCGGCGCGGAATTGCGGCTCGTCGATTTTTTACCGATGGCGTAGGTTCCTTCTTCACTGACGACGAATACGCGTCCATTCGAGATGGCCACGGAACCAATGATCTTTTCGGGCTGAGCGACAGTGCCGAGCTGGTCCTCGTCAAGTATCTCGCATCCGGTAGCAGATGGTTTCAGGATGAAAAACTTTCCGTTCTCAGTACCGACATACAACTTCCCATCAGCGAAAACCGGTGATGCTCTCTGAATCGTTCCCAGGTTTTGTAACCAGAGTTGCTTGCCGGTATTCACGTCGAACGCTGCGAGGTTGGCTCCGTTGTCAATCTGATAGAGCCTGTCGCCGTCGATGACGGGTGACGAGAAGCCGCCCTGCCAACCTTTATTGGTCCACTTGACCTGTTCCGGTTTGATGTCGCCTTTCGCGGTCGCATCGACGGCGACCATCCGACCCATCTCGCTGGAATCAAGGTTCTCTTCGCTGTGCGTCAGAACTGCGGTCGTGCCGTGCACGACGACTCCGGTGTTGAGTCCGCGTTTGCTGATCTCGTATCTCCAGACCGGTTCGCCGGTCTGCGGCTTGATCGCATGGATCAGCCCGTCGCTTGCTCCCTGGATAAGCAGGCGCGTTCCGTTAACATTTACGATGATTGGAGGCGCGTACGTTGTGTCATAGGGCCGCATGCCCGGTGAGCTCACCCAGGTCGTCTGGCCTGTCTTCTTGTCGAAGGCCATGAAACGATGACCGCCGCGTCCATGTGTTCCCCACATGAACACCACGCCGCTGACGATCACGAGGTCCCCATCGACGATCGGCGACACGGTGCGCCCGCCGTGGGTCGTCAGTAAGCCAAAATCTTCGCCGAGCGATCTTTCCCAAAGCACCTTGCCTTCGCGATTGAGCGAGATCAAATTACCGCCGACTCCAAACACGTAAATGTTTCCCGTTGTCGGATCGCCGACGGGTGATGCCCAGCCGACTCGATGCGGAGGAACGTCGCTGAGGTAGATATTGAAGCGATGCTCCCAAAGAAGTTTTCCGGTATCGGCGTTGAGGCACACCACGCGTTCCTGCAACGTCTCGCCCTGTCCGACGGAGTTTTGTATGTAGATTCGATCGCCCAGAACGATCGGCGCCGAACGTCCGCCGTAGGGAGCTTTCCAGGCGAGATTGTCGCCGGTTGGCGACCACTTCACCGGAAGGTTCTTCTCATTCGAGATGCCGTCGCGTGCCGGGCCTCGCCATTCAGCCCAATCGCCGGCCGCGGCGAGCGTGAACGCGAGACAAATATTCAAAATAATGAAGATTAGCTTAGTCATTTTGGAGGCTCGTCCGATTTTGATAACGATGTTCCGCTTTGCAACCTTGAAGATGTAGAATACGTAAGCTCACGTTGCTGCGTTACAATTTTTCTGTGAATTCTAACAGGTTCCGACTGATCCGTTAATCCGTGATACCGCTCATGGATTATTAGCACTCCAACAAGTTCGAGGAATAAGACGATGTTAGCCCACAAGTTCTTCCTCTTGTCGCTGCTCGCGCTGCTGTTCACACAAGATACGAAGCAGGCACTAAACGATCAAATGTTCGAAGCCGTTCGCAAGGGCGACGCCGCTGCTGTTACTGCGTTGCTGGACAAGGGCGCTGACGTCAACGCGAAGTTTCGTTACGGCCAGACCGCATTGTTCAAAGCCGCCGAGCGAGGGCATGTTGCCGTAGTCAAAGTTCTCCTCGAGCGGGGCGTCGATGTCACTGTTCAGGACACATTCTACAAGTCAACAGCAATGTCCTGGGCTATCGATCAGGGTCACGCAGAGGTTGTGCGTCTGCTTTTCGAAAAAAATGCCGGCAGCGTCGATGAGGTGCTGAGTGCCGGAGTGAGGTCTGGTAACGAGTCGCTTGTAAAAGTTGCGCTCGATAAAGGTGGCGCCAAACCACAGACGTTAACGGCAGCGCTCATCGCCGCCTCGGCTGATGCAAAAAAAGCAAACATCGTGGAGATGTTGAAGAAAGCCGGCGCGGTGCCTCCTCCGGAGATCGATGCGACAACGTTGCAGTCGTATGTCGGCAAGTACAAGGCAGACCCCGGACCGGAATTTCGGTCACCGTCAAGGAAGGCAAATTGTTCGTTGTCACCACCGGCCAGACAATCCCGATGATGGCGATAGATAAGACCAACTTCCGGCCGGTTGAATTTGAAGGGATCACAATCACATTCAACGTCGAGGGCGAAAACGTCACGGGTCTCGCTTTCAAACAGGGAGCTAACACGACGCAAATGAAGCGCGTCGTCGAAGCCAAGCCCTGAACATTGGTCATATATCATTTGGCATTTGTCATTTTTTATTGCAGAACTCTCTCTCGTACCTTTCTCGGTCTTTCTTCAATGACAAATGTCAAATGAGATATGACCAATGATTACGATCTCGAGGTCTAAACTTATGAAACGACTAACCGTATCCATCATCCTCTTGGCTTTCATGTTCAGCACTGTCCCGGCGCAGAAATCGGAACAGAATTGGCCGCAATTTCGTGGTCAAGGTGCGACCGGAGTCTCCGAAGGTTCGCCGCAGCCCGTCAAGTGGGACGCGTCAACCCAAACCAACGTGCGTTGGAAGACGCCGATTCCCGGTTTGGCCCACTCGAGTCCAGTTGTCTGGGACAACAAAGTTTTCGTGACGACCGCAGTCACCAGCGGAAAAGACGAAACAAGATTCGGGCTGTACGGCGACGTCGCACCCGTAAAAGATGATCCTAAACACACGTACAAAGTCTACGCACTCGATAAACAGAAGGGCACGGTCCTGTGGGAACGTGTTGCCTGGGAAGGAATTCCGAAGATCAAGCGCCATCCCAAGTCTTCGCACGCCGCTGCAACGCCGGTTACTGACGGCAAGTATTTGATCGCGCTGTTCGGTTCGGAAGGTCTTTATGCGTATGACCTGAACGGCAAGCTGTTATGGAAGCAGGATGTCGGTGTGCTTGACGCCGGTTGGTTCTACGACGTCGATTACCAGTGGGAGTACGGCAGCTCGCCGATCATTTACAAGAACCTGGTGATCATTCAGGCCGACATCCAGAAGGATTCGTTCGTCGCCGCTTACGACATCAAGAACGGCAAACTCGTGTGGAAGACGCCGCGACAGGGTGAGCTTCCTGGCTGGAGCTCGCCGACCGTTTACGAAGGCAAAACGCGCGCGGAACTCGTTACTGCCGGAGCAAAAGCAATCCGTGGCTACGATGCTATGACTGGTAAAGAGCTGTGGACACTCGGGCCGATGTCTGAGATTGCAACCCCGACGCCGTTTGCGGCGCACGATCTGATCTTCGTTACCAGCGGTTACCGGCCGATACAGCCGATTTATGCCATAAAACCTGGCGCCAGCGGTGATTTGACTTTGAAGGAGAAACAAACCTCAAACGAGTTCATCGCGTGGAGCAAGGAGCGGGGCGGTCCATACATGCCGACGCCGATTGTCTATGGCGATTTGCTTTATACCTGTTCGAACCAGGGCGTATTTACTGCTTACAATGCAAAGACAGGTGAGCGCGTTTATCAGGAGAGACTTGGCGGCACTGGCGGCGCTTTTACTGCTTCTCCTGTTGCGTCCGACGGAAAGATTTACTTGTCGAGTGAAGACGGAGACGTTTTCGTCGTGAAGGCCGGTCCGAAATACGAGTTGCTCGCGAAGAACCCGGTCGGTGAGACGATGATGGCGACGCCGGCTATCTCGAACGGACTTGTGATCGTTCGCACCGTCTCTCATGTGTTTGCTTTTGGCGATGCGCCCGTTTCGAAGAAATAATAACTACAAAGGAAAAACGCTGTGAAATCAACACGTCGAATCAGTCTTGCTCTTATCGCTGCCCTCTTATTGGAAGTCGCGTTGGGAATCGCGACGACTGCGTCAGCCGCCGGTAACTGGCCGCAATGGCGCGGTCCGGATGGATCAGGGATCTCCACGGAGAAAAACTTGCCGGCGGAGTGGAGCACTACCAAGAACATCAAGTGGAAAACTCCGATTGACGGCCGCGGCCATTCGTCGCCAATCGTTTGGGACAACAAGATCTTTGTGACGACCGCGATCGAGGGCGAACTGGTGCCGGGAGCCAAAGCTCCGAAGCACATGATGGGCGATAAGGAATTTGTCCATCCTGACAGTATTGGCGCCAATAAGAAACACACGTTCAAAGTGATCGCGGTCAACCGCGACACCGGAAAGATCCTCTGGCAAGCAGTGGCGTTCGAAGGAACTCCGTACGACGATCGTCATCGCAAGAGTTCGTACGCCGCTTCAACACCTGCCACAGACGGCAAACTCGTCTATGCGTTCTTTGGCAGTGAAGGACTCTACGCTTACGACTTCAACGGCAAGCTCGCGTGGAAAGCTGACCTTGGGAAAATGGGTACGGTCGGCATGGGCACCGGTACATCGCCGATTGTTTTCGAGAACCTCGTGATCGTGCAGTGTGACGAAGAGAATGGCACGGCGTCGTTCATCGTGGGGCTTGATAAGAAGACCGGTAAGGAAGTTTGGAGAACGCCGCGAAAGATCCAGGTGAGCTGGTCTACACCGTTGCTGGTCAAAACGGCGAAGCGTGCGGAACTTATCACCAGTGGTACCGAGTCGATCGTTTCGTACGATCCCGCGACGGGTAAGGAACTGTGGACGCACAAAGGCGTGGAGAGCAATGCGATTCCGTCGCCGGTTGCGAATAGCGAGTTTGTGTACCTCGTGGCAGGTTATCCGGCGAAGATCGCGATGGCGATTCGCTTGGGGTCCAGCGGCGATTTGACTGGTACTCCGAACGTGCCCTGGAAGTACGCGAAAGGCACCGCTTATGTGCCCTCGCCCATTCTGTATGGCGACTATCTTTATCTGACAACCGACCGCGGGATTCTCACGTGCATCGACGCGAAGACCGGTGAGGTCAAGTATGAAGGTGGCCGCATTCCCATTCCGGCAACATTTACCGCGTCGCCGGTTGCGTTTGATGGCAAGATCCTGATGACGAGCGAGGATGGCGATACGTTCATCGTGAAAGCTGGTCCAAAGCATGAGATCATCGGCACCAACTCCGTTGGCGAGCCGGTTTATGCATCGCCGGCGATGGCTGATGGACGGATTTACATTCGGGGAGAAAAGAACCTTTACGCAATCGGCGGTTAAGCGGTACTAATCGGTGAGTCTGTGGTTGCTCTAGTCCTCATCGTTTGTGCTTTAACTCTTGTAGACAACTGGCCGCAGTGGCGTGGACCACGCGGCCAGGGTGTCTCTGACGAGAAGAACCTTCCCCACGAGTGGAGTCCTACCAAAAACATCAAATGGAAGGCCACGATTCCGGGTCGCGGGCATTCGTCGCCGATTGTTTGGGGTAACAGAGTTTTCCTCACGACCGCCATCGAAGGCGCAGTGATTCCCGGCGCTGCTGCCGTCAAGCACGTCATCAATAATCAAGTCGTTAAGTTTCCTGATACGGTCGGTGCGGAACGCAGTCACGCGTTGAAGTTGATCTCGATTGATGTTGGAACCGGAAAGATCGTCTGGGAGCGAACGGTCTACGAAGGACGCGTTCACGACGATCGACAGAAAACCAACTCGTATGCGTCGTCGACTCCCGCGACTGACGGTCGCTATGTTTACGCGTATTTCGGATCGGAAGGGTTTTACTGTTACGACTTCGAAGGAAACCAGGTTTGGAAAGCGACGTTGGGTGGAGTTGCGAAGATGGGCTATGGCGAAGGTACGTCGCCGATCATCTTTGAAAACCTCGTGATACTTCAGGTCGACACCGAGATGGGTGACGGCTCTTACATCGTCGCGTTTGATCGTATGACCGGCAAGCAAGCCTGGAAGACTGCGCGAAAGAACCGCTCATCGTGGTCTACACCCGTGCTGGTTCGCGGATCGAAGCGGGTCGAGTTGGTCGCGAGCGGTGCTGAGAGTGTCACGTCTTACGATCCCGCAAGCGGCAAGGAGCTTTGGCAGACTGAAGGATTAACGAGCCACGCGATTCCAACGCCGCTTGTTGCTGACGACCTGGTTTTTCTCTATGCCGGAAGCCACGACAAACGCGGCTATGCCGTCCGGCTTGGGGAAAGCACTGGTCGGATTCTCTGGCGCCACGACAAAGGCACCGCATACGTTGCGTCCGGAGTTTCGTATGACGGAAGCATTTACCTGATTACTGACAGCGGAACCATGACCGCACTCGATGCGAAGACCGGCCAGTTGAAATACGAAGGCGGCCGCCTGCCCGCGCCGTCGATATTCTTCGCGTCTCCGGTGGCATTTGACGGAAAAATCCTGATAACCAGCCAGGACGGCGATAGCTTTCTAATCACGGCGGGCCCGAAACACGAACTCGTCGCTACTAATTCAGTCGGCGAGCCCGTCTTTGCCTCACCTGCCATCTCGGACGGCAAAATCTTCATCCGCGGCGAGCGCAATCTCTACTGTATTGGGAAATAGGTTTCCCGCAAAGGCGCAAAGACGCAAAGGAAAGTCTTGAAACTCAACCTGCATCTTGCTTGTCTTTCTTTGCGCCTCTGCGTCTTTGCGGGAGACCTTGGAAACAAATAAAGAGCGGAAACATTCTTGTCAGGTCGGCGTCTAACGATAATAATCCTCTGGAGTTAATAATTCGTTAGGCCGAACGTCCAGTAGTCAGGAACGAATGAAAGGGAGCTTGTCTTTATGTTTGAGCAAGAGAAGTCTGCGCCCTGGTACAAGTCGACCATCACCACAATCATCGCCGCCATCGTGCTGCCCCCCGTCGGATTGATACTCATCTGGTTCAATAAGGGCAAGGTGATAAGAAAACTCATTGCCAGTCTCGCGGTTGTGTTAATCGTTATCGGATATTTCTATGCGTTCGACTATTTGAGCCGGATGCAGGAGAACGAGGCGCAGTACGACCTGGTGGAAGCTCATCGTCAGGAGCAGGCCGCGAATCCTCTGCCGGCCACCGCCGCCGCCACTGCGACTCCGGTGGCGCAACCGAGCGCCTCCGCGTCGCCCGCAGCAGGTGGAACCACCCCGGCCGCGCCTTCACGAAACTACTGGACCAACTATCGCGGACCCCGGCGCGACGGCAAATACGACCAGGCTGTCTCGACTTCATGGCCCGCGAATGGTCCGCCACAGCTGTGGAAACAACCAATCGGCATCGGCTACGCGTCGTTCGCCATCGCTGACGGAAAGGCCTACACGATCGAGCAGCGACGTCGACAGGAAGTCGTCGCGGCGTACGATGTCGCGACCGGTCGCGAACTCTGGACGCAGGGATGGAGCGCCGAATTCACCGACAGCACCGGCGATGGTCCAAGATCAACTCCGACGTGGGACCAGGGCCGCGTCTACGCGCTCGGCGCGACTGGCGAGTTGAAGTGTCTCGATGCGAATACCGGCGCCGTCATCTGGGGCAGGAACATTCTTAGCGAGAACCAGGGTTCAAACCTGCAATGGGCGCAATCGGCGTCGCCACTAATCGTCGACGACAAAGTGATCGTCCTTCCGGGTGGAGGCGGCGGTAAGTCGGTAGTCGCTTACAACAAGACGACCGGCGCGCCGGTGTGGAAAGCGCTCGACGATCGGCAGGCGTACGTTTCTCCCATGCTCGTGGAATTGGGTGGCCGTCGTCAGATCGTCGTTGTCAGCTCGTTGCGCGTAGTTGGTCTCACTCCCGAGAACGGAGCGTTACTGTGGAGTTATCCGTGGGATACCGACATGGGTATCAACGCGTCGCAGCCCGTCGTCGTCGACGCCAATCGCTTCTTTATCTCATCAGGCTACGGGAAAGGTGCGGCGCTGGTCGAGTTGAAGGCGAACGGCAACACGTTCACGCCGGCGACGATCTGGGAAAATACCAACATGAAGAACAAGTTCAACAGCTCGGTTCTTCATAACGGTTATGTTTACGGGCTCGACGAAGGAATCCTCGTTTGTCTCGATGTGAATACAGGCGAGCGGAAGTGGAAAGAAGGGCGCTTCGCTTACGGTCAACTAATACTCGCAAGCGGTCACTTGATTGTGACGAACGGCGACACCGGCGAGGTAGCCCTCATCAAAGCGACACCTGATAAGTACACCGAGGTGGCGCGCTTCGCGGCGCTTCAGGGCAAGACGTGGAACAATCCTGCGATCGCCGATGGACGATTGCTAGTGCGCAACGGAACGGAGATGGCCGCATACGACATATCGGCGCGCTAAACAGTGGGAGTGCGTTTGTGCCACTGCGTCGATTGCTCATAGGCGTGAGCAAACGATAACAGGCTTGCGTCTCGAAAACTTGCACCGGCGATTTGTAACCCGATCGGGAGACCCGCGCTCGTAAACCCGCACGGGACAGAGATCGTCGGCACGCCGTACGCATTGAACGGACGCGTGTTTCTCAACCATAACTCACCCGCCGGATCAGGCGACATGTTGAGCGCCTGGTCAATCGTGATCGGCGGCACCGGGGTCGTTGGTGTAAGCACGAAGTCGACTTCCGCAAAGACGTCGTCGATTACACGTCTCACCTGTTCGAGCTCCTGTCGCGCTTCAACGTAAGCCGCAACATCCACTGCCGCGGCCTGTTTCAAGCGTTCCTGCATCCAGCGTCCATACTTTTCCGGTGTTGCGGCGAAGTCCTTTGCATGTAGCGCGTAAACTTCCGGTCCCTGCACGGCAGCCGGCGTGGGCGGCAGATCAATCTCCTTGATTTCCGAGGACAGAACACGGATCTCTTTCAAAGCGCCATCGAAAGCGATTTCGATCTCTGGATCCAGATCATCAAAGAACGGTCGTCGCGCAATACCGATCCGTGGTTTGGTTTCGAGCGTCGGAACAAGTTCGTCATAATCTGCGATCGCCTGAAGCATCAGCGCCGTATCGGTCACGGTGCGACACAGTGGTCCAACATGGTCCAACGATATCGACAGTGGGAACACTCCGCGTAGACTCACGCGTCCATACGTCGGTTTGAGACCCACTAATCCGCAGAACGCAGCCGGCTCACGCACCGAACCGCCGGTATCAGTGCCGATCGCTCCGAAGCACATCCCCGCTGCAACCGCGGCAGCGGAGCCGCCTGAAGAACCGCCAGCGATTCGCTCAATGTCCCACGGATTGCGGACAGGGCCGTAATACGACGACGCCGACGTGCCGCCCCACGCAAACTCCTGCATGTTCTGTTTGCCGATTAACACTGCGCCCGCGGCTTTCAAACGTCGCACCACTTCCGCGTCTTCCGTAGGGACACGTTCTGCAAACAGGGCACTTCCGCAAGTGGTCTTGGTCCCTGCCGTATCGATCAAATCTTTCAGCCCGATCGGAATGCCGTGCAATGGACCACGCCAGCCGCCAGTGCGGATTTCATTCTCCGCTGCGTGCGCCTGGGCCAGAGCGCTGTCGTGCATGACGGTGATGAATGCGTTAAGTGTGGGGTTGAGTTGCTCGATGCGAGCAAGGCAGGCGTTGGTGAGATCCACTGGCGAGATCTCTTTCCGGCGCAGCAGTTCCGAAACTTTGGCGATACTGAGTTCGAGCATTCGCCGGAGAATAGTTCAGAACATCGCGGGGCGTAAAGTCTGTGTCTCTATGCCCGTCCCGGAAGCACAGAGACACAGACGTAGACAAACAATCGTTACTGCGTGGTGCAGGAAGTATCGTCAATCACAAACGAAGTTGCGAGAGACGAATCCTCAGTTCCCAGGAAGTAGATACGAATTGTCTGCCCTCTAAACGCGGTGAGGTCGAACGTCCTGAAGGTGTAGCCGGACGTTTCGTTCAGATTTGAAAAAGTGGCCAGAGTTGTCAGCACCGTGTTGCTGGAGTTTCTCACTTGTACCTGCAACCGATCAAAGACCGTTGTCGTGGTTGTCTCGGCAGACGATATCTTAAGCCAGAAACTCAGTGTTACTGAATTGGCCGTCGATGGGACGGTTATTTGTTGGAACAGCGTATCGGTGTGCGTAACGCCGTAGCCATTGAGCCAAGCGTAAAACGATCCCGTGCGTGGCGTTTGTTGTGTCGAATTGTTGATTACGCCGGCAGTTGCGATCCAGTTAGCGCTGCCCGACTCGAAGCCGCGGTTGAGTAACAATTCTGCGCCGGGAGCTGGTGTCGGAGTGGGTGTTGGTGTTGGAGTAGGCGTCGGATTCGGCCCTCCGCTCAACAGCGAAAAGAGCAATCGGTTCGGCGAACCTGTTCCCGCACCGGTGACCTTGTTTGGTGTCGAGTTGTTGATGATGGCGGCTGTCACCGTTGCGGGCGAGGCAGTCGGGTTTGTCTCGAGGAACAACGCGGCTACGCCGGCGACGTGCGGCGACGCCATCGACGTACCGGAGATCGTATTGGTCGCAGTGTCGCTGGTCCGCCACGTGGAAGTTATGCTGCTGCCTGGAGCGAAGATGTCGACGCACGTACCAAAGTTTGAAAATGATGAGCGCGCATCGCTCGTCGTCGTTGAGCCGACGGTGATTGCATTGGGTGCGCGAGCTGGAGAAGAGTTGCAGGCATTCTGGTTCTCGTTGCCGGCGGCGACCGCATAAGTCACTCCGTCGTTGATCGAATTATTGACGGCGGTGTCGAGCGCGCTTGAGGCGCCGCCGCCCAGACTCATGTTTGCGACTGCCGGTTGACCCGCCTGATGGTTCGAGGTAACGAAATCGACGCCGGCAATTACGCCTGAGTTCGTTCCGTTACCACTCGAATCGAGTACGCGAACGGCGACGAGTGTCACGTTCTTTGCCACGCCGTGAATTGAACCACCGACCGTGCCGGCGACGTGTGTGCCGTGACCGTTGCCATCGTTACTGCCCAGTCCATCGTTGATTGCAGTGAAGCCTGAGATTACGCGTCCGCCGAACTGTGTGTGAGTTGCGCGGATGCCGGTGTCGATGATGTACGCCCGCACGCCCGTGCCGGTGGGTGTGTAGGTGTAAGTTCCGTTTAGCGGCAGATCTCGTTGATCTATTCGATCGAGTCCCCACGTTGCATTTGTTTGAGTTGTTCCCAGACTGACGATGCCGTCTTCTTCCACGAAAGCGACGCTTGGATCGTCGGCGAGCCTGAGAGCCTGCTGTTCCGGCATGCGCACGGAGAAGCCTTTAAGGGCTCGTTGGTAAGTGTGTGTGTCGTTGCGATCGCCGCCGAAATCGCGCGCGAGACGAAGGGCTTCGCCTTCGACGTCCGCGACTCCATCTTTAAGAACTACGATGTATTGATTAGCGATTCGTTTATCCGCGCGCTGGCGGCGGAATTTGGATGAATTGCTGTTGGAATTCTGTCCGTGGACCGCGGTGAATACGACCGCCGCCACGGTTAATGCAGTCAGAGCAAAGAGCGCAAGCGTCTTCTTCATGTAACCTCCAGTGATTTGAGAAAAGTGGGTTGCCTTGGGAGGCGTCCGCAATGTCGGGAGTTATTTCTGGGAACAGAAAACTGAACTGCGAGGAAACTCTTGCGGGAGGTGTCTACTGGGTTAGCAGATAATAGAGCCGTGCCCAGACGAAAAGCAAATGCGGTTCACACGACCGCGGCGAGTGTCGCGAGTATCAGTAGGTACACCACCGCGACAACACACAAGACGACAAGCGAGATCCCGAGGTTGATCAAGTGAGTTCTAAACGGAATGCGATCCGGGCCAGGGTGCCGGTACTTGTAGACCAGATAGGCGATTCCAAAACAGAGCACGAACACACCCCAGTACCTCAGCGGTTCCGTCCACGGATTGACTCGCAGGCGATACAACACGAGCGGAAGAATCAACCCAATCACAATTGACGCAAGGATCTTTTCGAGAGACGAACGCTGCATTGATCTTGTTCGAGGGCGGACTCAAGCCCGCCCTTCGGGGAACTGGTTTGAATAAAACGAACTTGGTAACTCTACGATCTACGAGCGCTTGAAGATGCGCTTTGATTCGAACGACCCGTTCGGATTGTCAATGTACATGTCGATCACGAGCTCGCCCTGGCCCGAGAGGGTCCATTTGCGAACGATCTGAGTCGTTACGGGACCTTTTGGAGTCTCGGCAGTGGTCACGTCGGTTACGGTGATGCCGTTGCCGGCAGGCAGCCACGCAGCGGTTCGCTTTCCTTTTGGCGCGGGTGTGCCTGCGGGCGCGTTCGGTGGCACAGGCGGGCTGAAGTCGTGCTCCTTGCCATCGAGGATGTACGAGTCTTTCTGTACTCTTTCGTTGTCAGGCTGGATCAGCTTCGTTTCAATGTCGATCTGACCGTCTTTTTGAGCGACGGTCATCGTCTGGTTCATGTTGCCGGGCATACCAAAACTGCGCGCTCGATCCATGGTCCATGAACCTGCGAAGTTCGGTTTGTCCATCTGAGAAGCAGAAGTTCGAACGTCGGGGGCACACGCACAGCTCGGCTGCTTATAAGCAGCCAACGCGAATATCGAAACGAGGATCGTCGCCGCAATCGTTATCAACGTCTTTATTGCCATTGGTCGGATCTCCTTGTTATTTAGACAGCTTCCGCAACCTGCGTCGATCGGTGCTCAGTCTTGACGAGCGAAAGCAATGGTCCAGTCATGAACGTCGTCACGAGCGCCATCAACACCATCATCGCAAAGATACGACCCGAAAGAATCCCCAGGTCATATCCGATATTAAGCACCACCAGTTCCACTAATCCTCGCGTATTCATCAACGCACCTATCGCAAACGACTGCGACCAGCTCATGCCGGTCCAGCGACTCATCAACATACTGCCGCCCAGCTTGCCGGCGATCGCGACGAGAATGATCACGCCACACAACGCCCAGCTCTGCCAGTCGTTAAGCAAACCAACTTGAGTGCGCAAACCAGTGAACGCAAAGAACAGCGGGAGCAACGCAGCGGAACTAAAACCCTCGAGTTTGTCTTTCAGAAAACCACGAAAATCGATCGACGACGGCATCACGACGCCCGCGATAAACGCGCCGAACAAAGCGTGAATTCCGATCGTCTCAGTGATCAACGCGCAGGCGAGTACGAATCCCAGCATGCCTGCGATCACACGACGACTATGCAACGTCGAGGTTGGCGATTCTTTGACCATCCGATCCAACCACGACCGCACGAAGAACAGCATAGCCAATGCAAAGAGCAAAGTGAACATCACCGTCGCTAACGAAACAACCACGCCGGTCGCATTTACGATAGCGATCACGAGTGCCAGGATGCACCAGGCGGTGACATCGTCGACAGCAGCACACGTCAGAGCGATTGAGCCGAGAGAAGTTTGGGTCAACCCGCGATCTTCCAGTATTCGCGCCAGCACCGGAAACGCGGTGATACTCATCGCAACCCCGATAAATAACGCAAATGCACTGAAAGAGGTTTCAGGCGGCGCGAGTTCCCGGTACAAAAAGAGCGAAAGCCCCGAACCCAGCAGGAACGGCACGATTATACTCGCGTGACTGATCATCACGGCCGCCGAACCCTTGTCGCGCAAGTGCTGCACATTCAGTTCCATGCCGACGACGAACATGAACAGCACGACGCCGATCTGACTCAACAACCGCAGCGTCTCCAGCGACGATTGCGGAAAGATAAACGACATCGCCTCCGGAAAAAAGAACCCCAGCACCGACGGACCCATGCACGATCCCGGCGACCATCTCGCCCATCACCGGTGGTTGACCGAGGCGCCGAAAAAGTCTTCCGAACAGACCCGCCATAATGATGATGACGATGATCTGGAGCAGCAGGACGCTGAGTGGATTGCGGAAGTTTTCTTTGAGACCGCTCGTCAAAGCAGTGATCGAGGCGGGAGTGGTGACCGTCGGGCTGCGGCCGGGTATTGAGTTTCGCCCCGAGCGTGAGTATCAACCAAACCCCGCCGATAAAAACAATGATTAGTAGCACATAGGGTAAATAGTGCCTGAGATCCGAAATTTTAAATCCGCTTCGCGGGGACATCGATTCTTAATACAACGTGGGCTTGTAAACGCGCAACCTATCAATGGAGTGACTCGTAGTAACCCCTGATTGCTCAGTCGCCTGCATTGATGCTAAGTTTGCTAGGTTTGCGCGCAAAGCGCGGTTTAAATGACTGTAGAAACCCCAACCAGAACCGAAGTAGGGAATTATTTTGTCTCGAACTACCCGCCCTTCTCTCAGTGGAAGCCGGAGTTTGTTTCGGACGCCGTCGCCGCTTTAAATCGACCAGCGCGCGTAGACGATCCGTTGGGGCTTTACATTCATATTCCGTTTTGCCGTAAGCGCTGCTTCTTCTGCTACTTCAAGGTCTATACCGACAAGAATGCCTCCGAGATCGAGGTCTATCTCGACGCTTTAATTAAGGAGAACGAGACTCTACAGTCGCACGCCTGCCTTTCAGGGCCGGCAGTTGCGCTTTGCGTACTTCGGCGGCGGCACACCTTCGTACGTCAGCGAACGACAACTCCGCTACCTCGTGGACGGGTTGAATAAGCACGTGACGTGGGAGAACGCGGAAGAAGTCACTTTCGAGTGCGAACCCGGAACGATCCAAAAATCGAAACTGGAAACGCTGAAAGACATTGGCGTGACCCGCCTGAGTCTGGGTATCGAGCACTTCGACGACGAGATCCTTGCCGCAAACGGTCGCGCTCACCTGTCCCCGGAAATCTATCGTGCCTATGAGTGGGCCCGCGCTGTCGACTTCCCGCAGATCAATGTCGATTTGATCACAGGAATGGTCGGTGAGACCGAAGAAAAGTGGCGCGACACCGTTCGGAAAACGCTCGAACTAGCGCCCGACTCCGTCACGATTTACCAGATGGAGCTTCCGTATAACACGGTGATCTCGCAGGACATCCTGAAAAAGGGAATGGAGTCGCCAATCGCCGACTGGGCCACGAAACGCCGGTGGCTCAACTACGCGTTTGAACAGTTTCTCGCTCACGATTACGAAATCGCCGGTTCCGATATCGTGGCTACGAAAAAGAAGACATGCCGCTTTATTTATCGCGACGCGTTGTGGCACGGCGGCGACATGATCGGCATCGGCGTCTCGTCGTTTTCACATTTCGGCGGTGTAAACTTTCAGAACGCGCACAACTTCGAGGAGTATGTGCGCATCCTTAACGAGGACCGCCTGCCGCTTTTGCGGGCCGTTTCGCTTACTCCCAGGCAGCAACTCATCCGTGAGATGGTGCTGCAACTAAAGACCGGCGCGCTGGATACCGGTTACTTCCAGAAGAAATTTGGAGTTGATGTTTGGAAGGAGTTTCTTCCAGTCTATGTAAACCTCGCGGCTGAGGAATTGCTGGATCGCGAGAACGGTACCATCCAGCTTACTCGACGCGGTCTGCTGGAGGTCGATGGTTTCCTCCCGGAGTTTTTTGAACCTGAACTGAGAACCGTACGCTACGCATGAATACAAATAACTACGACGTCATAGTAATGGGTGGTGGACCTGCAGGGAGTTCCGTTGCCAGCATGTTGGCGCGCGAAGGGCGCCAGGTCATCCTGTTCGAGAAAGAAATTTTTCCTCGTCATCACATCGGCGAGTCGCTGATGACTGACACGTATTGGACTTTCCGGCGCATGGGTTTGCTCGACAAATTGAAAGCGAGCCCGTTTGTCCGAAAGTACAGCGTGCAGTTTGCCAACTCGGCGGGCAAGGAATCGCGGCCGTTCTATTTCTTCGAATCCGTGCATCACGAGAGTGCCGTGACGTGGCAGGTGACGCGCGCTGAGTTTGACAAATTGCTAATCGATCACGCTGCCGACTCGGGCGCGGTGGTCCATCAGGGTGTACTGGTTAAGCAGGTCCTGTTTGAAGGCGATCAGGCGGTCGGCGTTGAAGTGCAGATGCAGGACGGTTCGCGCCAGAAGTTCTTTGCGAAAGTGGTTGTCGATGCGACTGGACAGATGGCGATGCTCTCGAACAAGTTTCGCTGGCGCGTGCGCGATCCGAAGTTGAAGAAAGCTGTCCTGTACTCCTATTGGAAAGGCGCGCATCGCGAACCGGATCTCAACGGCGGCGCGACGTTGGTGCTGCGAACAGAAAAGGGAAGCAACGGTTGGTTCTGGTATATCCCGCTCGAAAACGACATCACGAGCGTTGGTATCGTCGCCGATCCCGAGTACCTCGTGCAGGGTCGTGGCCAGGATCTCGCGAAGATCTACCATGAAGAGATCGAAAAGTGTCAACCATGCGCGAAACGCGTTGCGGAAGGCGAGCGCGTAGACAAGATCTATTCGATTCTCGATTATTCCTATCGTTCAAAACAGAACGCCGGTAACGGTTTCATCATCATCGGCGATGCGTACGGGTTTCTCGATCCAATCTACTCGTCAGGCGTCCTGCTTGCGCTGAAGATGGCCGAGCTCGCAGCCGACGCGATTCACGACGCATTCAATCACGACGACTTTTCCGCCCAGCGGCTGGGACAGTACCAGGCTAAACTCGATCGCGGTATCGAGTCGATGCGCAAACTGGTGTACGCGTTCTACAACGAAGACTTCAGCTTTTCAGGTTTTCTGCGGAAGTATCCTGACGAGCGGGTGCACATCATCAACCTGCTGATTGGTGACGTGTTCAGAGAAGGCGTGGACGGGGTCTATGGTCCAATGGCGGAGTTCGCGGAGATCCCACCGCCGCTCTACGAGCAGGTTGACGGGACGTTGGTAGCTCAGGTTCCCACCCCGGATGAGACCGATCTTTTGCTTTCAGCGAAGTACAAATACTTCGACGATCAGGTAGCGGTTAACGAGTCAGGCGACTAAACAGAAGGCGACTAAACAGAAAATCATTGGTCATATATCATTTGACATTTGTCATTTGTCATTTGGTTACCTCTTGCCGCGTATTGGCGGCGATGAGTACAAAATGGTAAATGACAAATGTCAAATGATATATGACCAATGACCTCTTCTTCCCTCAAAACAGAAACTTCAACCCAAACTGAATATGACGCGGATCTCGTGCTGACGAGATCCGTCCGAACGTCGGCGAGCCCAGGAAGTTATCGGGCAGGTTGAAGTTCGGATGATTGAAGAGGTTGAAGACCTCCGCGCGGAACTGTAAGTTCAACCGCTCCGTCAGCGACGTGTTCTTCATCAGCGACGCATTGACGTTCTGAAATCCTGGTCCATCCAGAATATTTCTTCCCGCATTGCCAAACGTTCCCGGTGGCGGAAACGCGAACGCCGCGGTGTTGAACCACCGATCGGGTGTTGGATTTGATATTTCCGGATTGCCGACGACGTTCGGTCGATCGTTTGCGCCGAAACCGAGAATGGACCGACCGGTGCCACTGTTGTCGAGTTCCGAGAGCAGCGCGACCGTAAACGGACGGCCCGACTGAAGCGTGATGATGCCGTGAGTTTCCCAGCCGGTTAACACCGTCGAAACCCAGCCATCGTCCGCGAGATGCGCGCGACCCTTGCCGAACGGCAACGAGTACGAGTAGCTGAGCGAGAGGCGATGTCGGACGTCGAAGTTCGAACGGCCACGCTCGGCGGCGACGTTGAAACTATTTTGCGGGAAGTTCGGATCCCCGGCGCTGCTGAAGAAGTTCGAAGCATCGTCGATCGACTTGGACCACGTGTACGAGACGAGCGAAGTTAAGCCATGAAACAGTCGTTGCTGAAAGCGCGTTTGAAGCGCGTGGTAATTCGAGTTGCCGCGCGATTCAAGCAGGTCGATGTCGTCGAAACGCGGGTCCGGACGTGGGACGAACGGCAGTCCCGGTGGCAATACCTGTGGCTGCGGCTGATTGATGTCGCGAGCGGTTAGGAGTTTTGTTCCTTTCGAACCAACGTACGCGACTTCCAGGACATTGTTGTTTCCGATCTGCTGTTCGATATTGAAGTTCCAGTGCTGCATGTAGCCGGTGCGCAGATCGCGCTGAATTGCGAGCGCGGAATCAGGCAACGGGAACGGGAAGAAAGCCGGGAACGGATCACTCAACGTCAACGGCAGGCCCGGCAGCGAGAAGAAGATGTTGTTGTCGAAGAATGGCGAATTGAAGTAGAGCGATTCAGCCGGCGCGAGGGGCGACTGATCGTAGTAAACGCCATAGCCACCGCGCAGGACGGTATTTTCGCGGATGGACCACGCAAACCCGACGCGCGGCGCGAAGTTGTTCTTGTCAGCTTCAAAGCCGCTGCGAGGGACGCCGTTTGTTCCTACAGCGACGATGTTGCGTGTGTCGAGATCGAAAACGGTCGCGCGGTCAGTAGCGTCAACCGGAGGCGAGTTGTACTCGTAACGCAGCCCCGCCGTCAGCGTCAGTCGTGGTGCCACACGCCAATTGTCGTTCAGGAAGAAGTTGTAACTCTCCGTGCGTATCTGTTGCGGGTTGTCGACGCGCGCAACGCTCGTCAGTAACGGAAATCCGAACAGCATATCCGCGAGCGCATTTCCGGTCAGTTGGAAGAACGGCGAAAACTGGAGCCGTCCGCGTGACTCGACGTCACGGAAAGCGTTCTGTTGCGAAATGCGGATGTCCGCGCCGAACTTGAACAAATGATTGCCGCGAGTGTAGCTGGAGTTATTCAGCAACTGGTAAACGTTGGTGACGCTGTTCTGCGGGTTGTTACCTTCGTCGCCGAGCGGTGAATAGCCGGTGATCGTGATGAAGCTCAAGCCCAGGTCGCGTGGTAGCGGTGAAATTGTGGGCAGTCCCACTTCGGAATTCAAAACGCTCGCTTCCTGATTGACCGCTGCGGCGACGCGACTGAATGCGCCGCGCGTTTCGTTGACGAGGTTAGGCGTCACCACCCAGGTCAGTGCAACCATGCCGTTCTGACTGCGACGCTTCACGAAGTCGCCGAACCCAGGGACCGCGGAAAAAGATGGACCAGTGAACGGCTCGAACAAATCGCGGTCGCCAAAACTGTAGCGGAATGCGAGTTGGGTTCGATCGGTCACGTGGTGATCGATGCGCACATCAAAACTGTCGTTATCGTCGCGCTGCGTTGGCGATGAGACGAAGTTCTGAAACGGAACGTTGCGGTTCGGTAAAGGATAAAGTGCGGCAATCGCTCGGCCGACGGGATGGATGAAGAAATCGGGGATGATGCCGCCGTCGAACGGCATGCCCGTGAATGGATTTGTCGGAACGCCGAAAACACTGTTCGAGAAGTTACCGACTCGCTCTTCCGCAGTCGGGACATTCGTGAGGCGCGTAATGCCTTCGCGCGAGCGCGTGCCTTCGTAATCCGCAAAGAAGAAGGTGCGATCGCTCACGATTGGACCACCGATCGCACCGCCAAACTGGTTGCGCAGGTATTTCGGTTTCGGCTCGCCCGCGGGAGCGAAGAAGTTTCGCGCGTCGAGCGCGGCGTTGCGATGGAACCCGAATACGGCCCCGTGGAAATCATTCGTTCCGGAGTTGAGAATGACGTTAACTTGCGCGCCGGGGTTGCGACCGAATGAGGCGTCGTAGGTGCTCGTCAACATTTCAAACTCGCGAATCGCATCGACCGAAGGACGCACGCCGAATGTGTTTAGTTTTGGATCGATGTTGTAGACGCCATCGAGCAGAAAGTTGTTGGCGTCTTCGCGCGCGCCGTTCACGCTGAACGCGAAATCCCCACGCACTGAACCCGCAGAACCTTGCGCCGGCGGCACAGCGCCGGGAACGAGCAGGCTTAATTCGAAGAAGTTGCGGCCATCGAGCGGGAGTCCTGTGACCGGTCGTTTTTCGATAACCGTGCCGAGAGAAGCGGAGTCTTGCTTCAAAGTAATTTCCGACTCTGCGACGGGGGCGTAAATAGTCGGGCCTTCTGGATTCAGTGTTACATCCTGTCGCTGAATTTCATTCACGAGGAGCTCAATTTGTTTAGTCTGCTTGATAAAGCCCGCTCTCTCGATTGACAGTTCATACCGCCCCGGGGAAAGCGAAGAGACCGCATACTCTCCATTGTCGCCGCTGGTGGCGGTTCGGGATTCTCGAGTTTCAACATTCGTTACCGTGATTGAAACTACCGGTACAACTGCCTTGTTCGGATCGTAGATGGTCCCCCGGATAGATGCGCGATGCGTTTGCGCCAACACAGGCATCGAGAACAACAGAGACAGCGCGAGCAGGAAGAGAGTTCGAAGAGTTGACTTCAAGATTCAGTGCTCCCGTTCGAAATTTTGGAGGCCCAACGAGTGAACGCAGAACTTAGCAAATCCCTTGGCAATTTGCTAATCGTCTATTCAATTCGGAAACTGACTGCTAGAATGCCGCAATCAAGGATGTAGACATTACGGCGGAAAGCTTTTTGGAGTTTCAGTTCCGTAAAACGAATTTCCCGCAAAGGCGCAATGGCGCAAAGAGAAAGAGTAATCACTTTGCGTCTTTGCGCCTTTGCGGGAGAGCTTGAAACCAACTTCGGAGGACTTGAATGCTCTGGGTCATTTTTGCTCTTGGCGCGGCTTTGTCGTGGGGACTCTATGGTCCCGCGCTGCACCGCGGACAGGTTGAGCTTGGTAATCCGATGCGCGCCTTGTTGTGTGTGGGCGTGGCTTACTTTCTGATCGGTGTGCTCGTGCCCGTCGTTACTCTTTCATCGCAGGGACAACTCAACGGCTTTACGATGAAAGGCTCGGTAGGTGCGACTCTCGCGGGCTTGTTGGGCGCGGCAGGCGCAGTTTGCATCATCTTCGCGTTTCGTAATGGCGGACTGCCGACATACGTCATGCCGCTGGTTTTTGCGGGCGCGCCGCTGGTGAACGTGCTCTATTCGATGTGGCTGCATCCTCCCAAAACCTCCCCAAATCCGTTGCTCTATTTAGGTTTTCTTTTGGCTGCGTTAGGTGGTGGCTTGGTCTTGTACTTCAAACCACAGTCGTAACCAGGTAACACGGATAAGGAGTTATTAATTATGCGAACTATGCGGGCGTTATTGTTCTTAATGTGTGTGGCAAGCGTGTCTCTTGCCCAATCCAATGCGAACTGGCCGCAATGGCGTGGTCCAAATCGTGACGGGCTTTCGAAGGAGACGGGGTTACTGAAACAGTGGCCCACCGAAGGTCCGCCTTTGGTGTGGAAAGCCTCCGGCGCCGGACGCGGTTACTCGTCGTTCTCACTCGCGAATGGAAAGCTGTTCACGATGGGCTTGCGTGGCGATCGCGAGTTTGTGATCGCATTCGACATCGCGTCAGGAAAAGAAGCCTGGGCGACGGCACATCCCAGCGGTGCGTTTCAAAACGATCGCGGTGATGGACCACGAGGCACGCCAACAGTCGAAGGTGATCGAGTCTACGCGCTCGGCGGTAACGGCGATCTTTCGGTGCTCGATGCACGCACCGGGAAGATGGTTTGGACCAAGAACATTTTGCGAGAGTTTAGCGCTCGCAATATCACCTGGGGTATCAGCGAGTCGCCGCTGATCGTTGGCAACAAACTGCTGGTGAATGCGGGTGGTGCAGGCGCGTCCATTGTCGCGTTGAATAAGAGCGATGGCTCGGTGATCTGGAAGAGCCAGAGCGACCGCGCCGGTTATTCGTCGGCGATTCCGGTTGAGCTAAATGGCGGTACGCAGGTCGTTTTCTTTACGCACCAACGGGCTGTTGGTCTGGATCTGAAGGATGGACGATTGCTGTGGGAGTATGCGCGGGCTGCAAACGATGTGGCGAACGCTGCGACGCCAATTGCGCGTGGCAATCGCATCTTCATCTCGTCTGATTACGGGACTGGCGGGGGCGTGGTTGAGATTAAGCCTGACGGTACCGCACAGGAAGTCTGGTTCAACAAAGACATGAGGAACCATCACAGCAGTTCGGTGTTGGTTGGCGATCACCTGTACGGGTTCTCGAGCTCGTTTCTGACTGCGATGAAATTTGACACCGGCGAGATGGCCTGGCGCGACCGCAGCGTCGGGAAGGGATCGCTCGTTTACGCGGATGGACGTTTGTACTGCTTCAGCGAGCAAGGCGTGGTCGGATTGGTCGAAGCAACGCCGACAGGATATGTTGAGAAGGGACGCTTCCGGATTGAGCAGGGTTCGCTACCGACGTGGACGCATCCGGTTGTCGCCGGGGGACGGCTGTACATACGCGACCAGGACACGATCTACGCGTATGACGTGCGACAGAAGTAGGGAGAATTGCGGAATTGCAGAATGCGATTGCGAAATTTGGCTCCACAAATCGCAATTCCGCAATATCGCATTTCGTTATTTTTGGTGTCAGATAGGCGCGGGCTTCGCGTAATTCGACGAGGTCCGCGTCTGCTTCTTTCCACTGATCGAGAAGTTTGGTGTAAGCAGTAACGGCTGCGGCGCGATCGCCACTTTGCGAGTAGGCGCGTGCGAGGCCCAATAGCGAGCGGGCGCGGTTTGGCTGGCGCAGCAGCGAGACTTGAAACTTCTCGACCGCTTCCCTGGGCTGTCCCGCCCGCAAGAGAATCTCGCCAAAAAGTTCATGCGACGGCTTGATGAGCGATGGTGGCCCATAAGGCGCACCTCGTTCTTCTTCCAACGCTGTCGCCTTCTTCATTAAATCGATAGCCGTAGCGTGATCTTTCTTCATCGAAGCGGCAAGTGCTTCGACTTCCAGCTTATTCACGGATCCGACTGACTTCGTCTCAACCGCTGCGCCGTTAACTGCCGCCGCTAACCCACGGATGAAGATCGGTAAATTCTGGCTCGCCATTGAAGTTCGGACGGTCGCGTCGTGGCTCGCGTGCATTCCATTCGTCCCCGTTTGTTCAGAGGTCTGTTTGCCTTCCGGGAACAGTTCAGCCGCGCGGTTCCACGCTTCAGTTTCGACAATAAAAGCTGAGGCCATGTTGGCCCAGTTGTTTTCGTAATAACCCGGCCGCAGTTTGTTGTCGTACGTCGACTCCGACATCACCTTCTTCATCAACGTCAACAACTCTTCCGCTTTCTTATAACGGCCCTGCTGAAGGTAGGCGTACATCAGCCAGTGCAGACTGTGATAGTCGCGAACGTTGAGCGAAAGTTTCTTTCGTTTCATCCACGCGTCGGAAGACTCCCACGCGGCTTCATTCGACGCCGCTGCTTCAGGCCACATCCCGAGTTGCAGAAAAATGTGCGAAGGCATGTGCCGCGCGTGATGCGCTTCGGGCGCGATGCTCGCGTAACGTCGCGCTGCCGGTAACGCGAGGATCGCGTGTTCGGGATCGTCAAAAGCGTGAATGATGTAGTGTGCAGCGCCTGGATGGTTCGGGTTTTTCTGATAGACCTCGAGCGCGATGGCGCCGGCTCGCGCCTGAAGGCGATAACTCTTGTCCTCGCCCCGCACCAGTCCGAGCAGCGACAGAGAATAGAACGCAGCCGCGTCGAGATCGTCGGGATAGGCGCGATAAATTTTCTCCATCGCGGCCGAGTAAGCAGTGTCACGCGCGCGTTTGTCCCCGTCGCCGAACAAAACTTTGACGGCGTTTAAATACGCGCGTTCTCGTTCAGTCAGTTTTGGCGTCTCTTTGATGTTGGCCAGCACCCGACGGGCGGCGGCTGGGTCCTGTTCAGACCAGAGCGGATGATTGTAGGTCATCGCCTCGCCCCAGTAACCCATCATGAATTCGGGATCGACTTTCGTCGACTCGCGAAATGCTTCGAGTGCTTCCTCGTACCAGAATGAGTGAAGCGCACCCAGGCCGCGAAGAAAGTGCGTCTGGGCCTGCGGGGAGCCGGAAGTCGGAAACTCAACGCGTCCGAGTTGCGACTCCTGCGCGTTTGCACAAAACACCAGCAAGACAATTAATACTGCTGACCGCCACATAAGTAGCTCCAATCCGTGTTACTTGCTTCCGATCGCGTACAGATGTTGAGAAGTACGCAGGTAGATCCGGCCATCAGAGATCGCCGGTGAACTGAGAACGTAATCGTTCAGCGGGTTCTCGGCCAGCACCTTAAACTCCGGACCAGCCTGGACCACCGTCGTCAGTCCATCTTCGTTCGTGACGTAGATCTTTCCGTCGGCAAGCACCGGCGAACCGCTGTACGTTCCCGGCTTGATGCGCTGCTGTCCGTAAATCTCAGCTCCCGTTCGCGCGTCGAGACACCACATGATGCCGCGATCGTTTACGACGTAGAAGTACTTGCCGTCGGTCACCGGTGTCGGCACGTCGGGCCCGTTGGCAGTGGACCACAGGAGGTGCGACGTCGTGATATCTCCGCGGCCACCAACTTTGAGCGCCAGCAACGGCTTGATTCGCGTCGGCGCATAGATGATGTCGTTGAAAACTATCGGCGAGGCAACGATGCGATAGAACTGCTGGTTTTCCGGATTCAGACCATTGGCGCGCCAGAGTTCCTTGCCGGTGGCGAGGTCATGTCCGGTTACGCAATCGCCGCCGGTGATCACGATCTCAGTGGTTTTGCCGTGACGCAGCAGTGCGGGTGTCGTGTAGGAATCGGGCGATTCGCGAATCGCGTTCGTCGGTCGATCGACTTTCCACAAGGTCTTGCCAGTCTTCTTATCGACGCGCATCACGTACGATGGCTCATCGGTCTTCATTCCGTGAAGCACCTGGATGTAGAGCGAGTCTTCGTACAACAGCGGCGACGAAGCGTAGCCCCAGTTCAAGCCGAACTCGCCATACTCTTTCTGAATGTCGCGCGTCCAGAGTTCTTTGCCTGAGAAGTCGAATGCTTTAAGGACGCCGGTGCCGGTCATGATGTAGACCGAACGACCGTCAGTTACCGGTGAAGGTGACGACATGTTGTGCTTGCGCATTTTCACGTCGCCGCCGCCCAGCGGTTTCTTCCACAACACTTCGCCTTTGGTCTTGTCGACAGCCCAGAGGAAGAGGTTGCCGTTGTCGGCGACATTCAGAAAGATATGGTTACGCCAGACGATCGGCGTCGAGCCGCTCAATCCTGGCATCGCGACTTTCCAGACGACGTTCTCTTCCGTGCTCCATTTGACGGGCAGGTTCTTTTCGCTGCTGACACCGTTGAGCGCGGGCCCTCGCCACTGCGGCCAGTTTTCCGCTGAAGCGTTTCTTTCCAAGCCGATTGCGAGGGAAATCCCGATGAGAAGAATGAAAATGGTCTGTTTCATGTTCGGTTTCCTTTTTACAACGGATTATTCGGATCTCAGTGCCGGCAGTATTGGAGAACGCAGAGCTGCGATTGTCGCGACCAGAGATGCTGTGGCGCCGGAAACAAGAATTGCCAGCAACAGCAGACCCAGCGAGATGTTTGGACCTTTGCTGCCGCGCTCTAACAGCACGGGAGCGATGGCGAGCAGTGCGCAAACAAATCCCACCGCCAGGCCGAGGCACAGCATCAGGACGTTTTCTGTGATCACCATTACCGCGAAGTGAGAAGAGTTATACCCCACTGCGCGCATCAGGGCCAGTTCCCGGCGACGTTCGAGAACATTTCGTAACAGAACTGCGGCCATGCCGAGCGTGCCGAGCGCGAGACCGAGACCGCCGAGCAGTTGGAAGGTCGAGAGATACGTGTTCTCGACGCGATGGAAGCTTGCGAGTCGTTCTTCGGTCGATTGAGCGTCGAAGCCAAAGTCTGAGAGACGGTCTTCCAATACGGTTGCGGCATCGCTGCCGTTTGGAGCATCGATCAGGAAATACCGGTAGCCCTGTTCCGATGGGAACAGTCGAAGAAAGTTCTTTTCCGACATGATCAATTCGCTTTGGAAGATGCTATCGGAGAGTGCTGCGACAACGCGCAGTCGCACCTGGTCCATCACGAAGTCCTCGCCCACTTTCAAGTGCAACACGTAATTTAGCGAGTTGGCGTCGCCGATAACGGGAATCGCGCCATCGGGAAATTCGCGATTTAGTAATAACCACGGATTGTCCGTTTCTTCGATCGAAGTCTGAAATGCGAAGCGGTTCTCGTTTAAGAATGCTTCCGGCGGCGCGACGATCTTCGGATTGCGTGGTTGATAGAGATTGAGACAGCTCGCATCGTCGCCGGGCCGCATTCGCAAGCTCACAAGGCGAACGTCTTTGAGTGCCGTTTCTTCATTTGTGTTGTTCAGATTTAAGGACTCGCGACCTTCGACCGTGTTTACGTCATGCACAATCGGCACAAGGGACTCGGCAACGAACGGAAAACCGCCGCTGCCTGATTTTCGATCGTGTGCGACAGCGCCCGACCGTCGAAAACCGTCGACGGCGACGATGATGAACGCGGCCGAAGCGATCAACGTTACGCAGAGCACGGTGCGCGTTGGACGATAGGTCGTGTTGCGAAAACCCATCTGCGACATTGCCCACCAGCCCGGCTGTCGGATTGTCGCGCTGCGCCTTTTTCTCAACCAAACAGACAGGAAACAAATGCCGGCCACCAGAAGCATCACGCCGCCGCCGAAGAAGCCAGCAACTTGCGGAATCAGCTTCAAGCCTCCGGCAAGCAACAGCGCGACGCTGATCACTGTCGCTATAATCGCAATTAAGAACGGGAACCCGCCTGCCCTCACGAAAAATATCCGTGTCATTCGTGTTTCCTGATATCAAGGCTCGCGTAGAAGAACGCCCAAGTCTTCTTAACGTTAAGAAAACACATATAACTGCTGCCGCGACCCCTCCGACAGCACCCAACCACCATCGATTGCCATGAAATGTGAAGTGTCAGTGAAGTGGTTCCGACCGCGTCAACCCACCACGTGCGCAGGCCATACATCAACAACGCCGCATATCCGATCGCGCCCAACAGTCCCAGCAGACTACCGATCACCGACAGCAGCAATCCTTCAGCGAGAAACAGTGTGCGAATGCGCGATGCCGCGAAACCGATTGCCTGCAACGTTCCGATCTCGCGCAGTCGTTGTTCGATACCGAGTTTGAAAAAGAGCGCGGTCAAAAGCAGTGCGGAGACGACGAGGAAGAAACTGAAGTAGAGGAAGTATTCGCCGAAGTCGGTTGCACCGCGCGACGCGGCGAGCCCGTCTGCGCGAACCGGAATGACCTGAAGACCGAGTGGAGCAGGATCCAGTTTCTTTCGGAGCATCTCGCCGTAACGATTAACAATGTCCGGCGTCAACGGACCCCGAGATGACTGAACACGGATTGACGTCATGTCGCCGAAGCGTGATTCCCAGAAATACTGAGCGTTTGCGAGGTTGATGAACGCCTTCGGTGTCGTGCGATATTGGTCCCAGTAATCTTCGTCCTGCTTACGCACGCGGCTCAGGTCGATTGGAAACGGCGGATCCCAATCGGCGAGACTTTCTGACTCAGTGATTCCAGGATACGCGGGAACGAGATCGCGATCGGCGGCGAGTCCTGCGATCGGCGTAACGCCCGCAAACTGAAAGTCAGCAGTTCGTGTTTCGAGACGGCCACCTTCGTGCCAGATGTAGTATTCAAGTGTGACCTTTTCGCCGTGTTTGACGTTGAGTTCACGAGCTGCCCACTCGTTGAGGATGATCGGCGACTTGAAACCGCTTCTCTCGCCTAAGTCGTCAAGCATTCTTCTGCCCACACCGGTCACGAGCGAGTATGGAATCGAGCGGTCACCAGCGCTGATGCTGTTCGCGAGGTATGAAAAAATCGGAAACGTGTCGAGTGAAAGATCCTCGGCAGCTTGTCTCGCGGCAAGATCGATGTTGTCACTGATGAGGTTGCTGTTGTTCTCAAGCGAAAGACTACCGTCGAGCGCGCGCAGTTTGAGGCCGAGGTCTTCGAGCGTTGCCTTGTCGCGAAGCAGCGCTTGTGTATCGTTGACGGATGGTTGTTGGCCCAGCAGTATCGTGTTGATCTTCTGATCCTGCTCCAGTTCTTTTTGGAGAAACTTGAGCGAAACAAAGATCGCGCGCACGACGCCTTGTTGCGGTTGCAGAGAGAACTCGCCCAGCTCACCCGCCGACACTCTCAAAACACGATTAAGCCGGATCGTTTTGCCGGGATCCTCTTTGCGACCGTGTAGCGACTCGAGCGGAATGTCGGATGGTTTTTCGAGTCGCAACAACAACGAATCATCGGTTTGAGTGCCGAGTTCATTGGCGAGACCATCGCTTATCAACACTTCACGACCTTGCGGTGCGCCAAGTGCGGCCTTGCCCATCCCGTGAAATTGCCAGAACCGTTCGTCGACGCCATAAACCTTAACGCCTCCGGCACGGCGGCGACTCGGTTCGTGTTCGACAACTCCCTCGAGCACGATGATTGGAGCGCCCCCGATCTCCGTCGCCAATTGTTCACGGAAGAACGCGGGCGACGTCACAATATGATTCGTGTTTCCTAACCGTTGCGCGACCAGATCGCTTAGGCTGCCGCGAACCGACGCCCCAATCATCAACGCGCCCGCGAGCACGGCAACCGCCGTAGCCACGCCAAGGACTACGACCAGATTGGTCTGCCAGTAATAAGCCAGCCCGCGTTTTAGAAGGCCTGTGGTCCGCATCACACTGCTTCGAGACGTTGGTTTTTAAGTTCGAAACGTTGAGGGAAGCGCGCGCCGAGTTCGGAGCTGTGAGTAACGACGATGAGGATCGTTTCCGATTCGCGATGAATATCGAGCAACAGGTCCGCGACGACTTGCGCGGATTTCTGATCGAGATTGCCGGTCGGCTCGTCGCACAGCAGCAGCTTCGGCTTCATGATCAACGCGCGAGCAAGCGCGACGCGTTGTTTCTCGCCGCCTGAGAGTTGGGCCGGTCGATGGTCCAATCGTTCGGCGAGCCCAACGTGCTTGAGCAACTCAGCAGCACGGCGAGATTGATCGGGAGCGTCGCCGTTTGGCGTCGATACGAGCGTCGGCGTCAACACGTTCTCGATTACCGAACACTGCGGCAACAAGCAGTGGTCCTGAAAAATGAAACCGATCTGCTGGTTGCGAAAGGCGGCTAGCTGTTTTGGCTTTAACAGGAACGGGTTCTGTCCACTGAGTGTGATTGTTCCGCTTGAGGGAGGTTCGAGCGCGCCGATCAGGTAGAGCAAAGTGCTTTTGCCGCTGCCCGACGGGCCCATGATCGACACCGCCGAACCGCGTGGCAGCGAAAGCGAAACATCGGAGACTATTCGCAGGGCACCGGCAGGAGTGGAATACTCTTTCGAGACATTCTCAACCTCGAGCAACTCCCACCTCCCCCACCTCCGACGCCAGAGTTTGTGCAGGTTGGGAGACGCTTTCGTACGCCTCCAACAGCCGATCTGCCATGTGCGCAGCGCTGTAATGCTCGCGCACACCACGAAAACCGTTCGCGCCCAACTCTTCGGCAAGGTTCCTGTCGCGTGCGATCTTCAGAATGCCTTCGGCGAGGTCTGCGGGATCGTCAGGCCGGACGAGAATACCGCCGCCGGTTGATTCAACCATCTCAGTGAAGCGCACCGCGACGTGGTTGGACCAGCGGCACACCGCAAGCCATCGCTTCGAGCAGCGAAACACCCTTCGGTTCGTCGTACGTTGCGGGCACCGACATCACGTCGAGTTTGCGCAGAAATGAGATCTTGTCGGCGCGATCCAACACGCCGTGGTAATGAAACTCGCTCGCGAGTCCTGCATCGGCAAGATGTTTTTGGACCCCCGCGAGATACGGCTTGCAGTCGGCGGCCATATAGCCTGCGACCTCGAGACGCGCCGCAGGCAGCTCTTTTCGCACCAGTCGGTACGCTTCGGCGAGCACGTGCAAACCCTTCTCGGGCGCGACGCGCGCGAGAAAGCCGATTGTGAATGGTCCATCATCCTTCGGTTCTCGCAACTCAAACCCATGCGGGTTGATGCCCAACGGCACGACGCGAATTTTTTCGCTCGGAATGCCCAGATACCGCGGCATGAACTCAGCGTAATACTCGCTCACCGATAGAAAACCATCGACGTTCTCAAGCTGAGTGCGAATTAAGGTCAGCGCCTGTTCGCGATACGGTTCAGTTAGACCATCGAGGAAAAGATCTTCACCCTGAAGCGTGCAGACAATGGGTACGTTCAGTGCCTGTTTCAGTGGTTTCGCGAGGCTGATCAGAAGCGCGTATGGCAAGTTGACGATGTCCAGCGGCGGCTCGTTCTTGAGCCAGTCGATCAGCTTGTCGATTTCTTTGCTTTGAAAACCGCCTTCGCCTTTGAGTACAGAGACAGTCATCTCGCCAAGCATTTTGGGATTGGTCGAGATCGAACGACGCGACGCAAGGCTCAAGATGAACTTCGAGTCCCACAAACGGTCGAGCCATTTCGGTGTTTTGCGGAAGAGCGGGACGTACTGTTCAAGGTAGGCGCTAATGCCGCCTAGAACGACGTGATCGCTGCTGACGTTTGGTTCGTCAGTGAAAGTTGGGGTGTAGACGGGCAGCAGTAGCACGTCGTGTTTGCGCGCGATCAGCTCGGTAGCCATCGCATTGTCGCGCAAACAGCTACCGCAATACATTCTGCCCGCGCCGCCTGTGAGATAAAGAATTCTCACGTCAAGTCCTCAGAAGGTTTCCCGCAAAGGCGCAAAGACGCAAAGTTAGAAACAGTTCTGTGCACCTCTTGCGGGATGACCAGAAAGTTTACTCAAGCTTTGCGTCTTTGCGCCTTTGCGGGACCCTTCTTCTCAGACAGCCGCCGCCGCTTGAAACGCTCGCCGGCCGTACAAGTGATCGAACAAATTGCCTTCGTGTGGCTGGTCCCAACTTACCTGATTCGTTGGTATCGCGCCAATGTTCAACCGATCTACGTGCGGTGATGATACGAGCGTTTGGATCAACTTCGGATCTTTCGTTATCGCGCTCACCACCAGGCTCGATGGAATTACGCTGTCGATCTCGTTTTGTTTCACCTGGACCACAGCCGCAAACGGAAACAGGAACTCTTTTGTCGCCAGCGGATGATCAGGCTCGCAACGAATAATCGTCGGCAGCAGATACGAGCAGTTGTTCCAGATTGCAAGTCGCTCGTTATCGCGATATGCAGCGGTGACGTCACGCGCGCCGGGTTCACTCAAACCGGAGTCGATAATAGTGTTGATCCGCTCCGCGACTCGCGGATCGACGAACGGCGCTATCTTCGCATCTTCATCATCGGCAGCTCGCGGAACGATCCGGGCCAGACGCTCAGCCAGCGCCTCCGCAATTTCATCGGCGTGCCGAGGCGTCCACAGCGCCGAAGCATTTACACATGATCGGCCACCGTTGTCGGCGATCGATGCAACGATGACGTCGAGATACTTCTCCCACTCGTCAACTACATCCTCGCCGATGATGACTTTGCTGTATCCCGGGCCGTGAATTTCGACACGCGGATCGTTGGCCCATGCACCAGTCGTAGACGAATCGCCGAAGAGAAGGGAACGGCCACAGTTCCTGAGAATTTCACCCGCACCACCATGATCTGCCGGGTAGAAACTAAACGCCTCTCGCGGCGCACCGGCTTTGAGTAACGCTTGAATAATGCGGTACGGCGTCCACGGTTCTGCGCTTCCCGGTTTCAAAACCAGCGGCACGCGCAGCGCGAATGAAGGAATCCAAAGCGAATGCACGCCCGGCGAATTGTTTGGCAGCACCGCGCCTAACGACTGTGTTCGCGGAAAGAAGCTCAACGACTTTCCTTCTCGCATCGCCGAAACCGCGATCGAGTATCTCCCAGTCAATGTTGCGCGTAAGACCGTTGAGCACACTTTCCATGTTCGCCAGCATGCTTTTGATCTTCGGCATGTTGCGACGCGCCAGAACGTGCGGCATTCCGGTGGTCGCCGAAACCTGGGCGACGTAATCTTCCGCGCGTTTGGGTGGTGTCGCCGAGTGGAAGGGAATCGTCTGTAAAGATGGTCCGCCGCACGCGTACAAATATCGACGAGATCGCGAGTCGTGAACTTGCTTAAACTGGCCCGAGCGATCTCCTGACGCGAAAGATCGCGTGCGGATCAACCCCGCATTAGCCTGACTCACTTCGACAAACGTCTCGCGTGTCCGATGATGCGGCACGCGCGCGACGTCGAGACTTGTGTACGGACTTCCCTGACGAAGAATTGGAATTTGCAACATATGTCGTTTTTCGAACTTCGTACTTAGTGCTTTGTTCTTTGTTCGCTAGCGGAAGTCGTCTCAAGCTAACTCATACGCAAGTGAACCAAGCACAAAGTACTCAGCACAAAGTACACATCTCAGTAGACTCCTTCAACCACGTTCGCTTGCAGCTTCGAGAACGGCCGCACGTTGCGCACACCATCCCACGGATACAGATCGCACGGCGGTTCGCGTTCGGCTTCGTCACGCTCCAGAAAGCGCGGCATGAAAAACTCTTTCGTCAAAGTCGTCAGACGAACACGCCCGGTTTCGCCATAATCGACGACTCGATCCGGTTCCTCAGGATCGACCACTTCAACCATCGCGCGCGGCATGCGGCGGGTAATAAATGATGGCGTAATTATCTGCCGGATCTCGCGGCTTATGCACCGCGAGCCCCATCAACGTGTTGCCGTAAGTCGGCGCGAAATAGGCGCCGTCCAACAGTTCTTCAACCGCGAACCGATGAAACTGCGGCGTCATCTCAGTGCCGCCACAAAACACACCCGTGATACCCAGCTTCTTCAGCGAAACCTTTTCGCAGAGCGCTTCGAGCAGTTTCGGCGTGGTGAACAGGCAGCGAATGTTGTCGTGCGCGCGCAGCAGCGTCAGACCCTGCTCGATCACGTGCTGCTTGTACTGCTCGGCCATCTTCGGTTGGCCCATCTTGAGCAGCTTGATCACCCAGCGCGGATCGAGATCGACCATGAAACAGATGCCGCCACGGTATTGGGCCAGGTGTTCGACTGCGAGCCGCAGACGGCGTGGGCCAGTTGGTCCTAAGCGACAACCAGTCCGAGTCGCGTGGAAAAAACTCGTCCGGCAACGTGTCGCTGAACGCTTCGTAATCGAGACGAAAGTCTTCGATGTTGATGCGCGACTTCGGCACTCCGGTGCTGCCGCCAGTTTCAAACGTGTAAACGGGCTTGCCGGCGAAACCCTTCGGCACCCAGCGTCGCACTGGACCACCGCGCAGCCACTCGTCCTGAAAAAAGCCGAACCGCGAAAGATCTTCGTAAGTTTGAATCTCTTTTCGCGGGTCCCACGACAGGTTTTTGGCAAAGTCCAGCCAGAACGGACAGCCGGTTTCGGGATTGAAATGCCAGTCAATAACTTCCCGAACCCAGGCGTCTAAAGAATTGCGAATTTCGGATTGCGAATTTCGAATTTCGGTTTGCATAGGGAGTTCTAAGATAACAGGGAAATCACCGAGAATTGGAAAATTCGCAATTCGAAATTCGCAATCACGGAATGGTCTTTTCAGTTTCTCTTAGTAAGTCAAAAAAACGCGGATCGGCGCGCAGCCGCCTCAAGTGCGGATCGACGCGCACGAAAGTGAAACCGACGGCGTGTTCGCGTTCGGCCTGCTTCAGCCAGCGGAACGCGTTATCGAAGTCGCCGAGCCAGCGTGTAGATGATGGCGATCTCGTAAGCGGTAACCCAGTTTTGGTTACGCTTGCTGATGATCTCGTCGAGAATCGCTTGCGCTTCTTCATGTTTGCCGATGGCGGCGAGCACGTGGGCGCGTTTCGCATGCGTCGTCGGCGTGTCGCCCGCGAAACTGCGCTCCTGCTCAAACGCAGCCATGACTTCGTTGTGCATGCCTTTGCCCTCATAGGCCCAACGCAGCACGGTGTGCGCCGCAACGGCGCCGGGATCGAGTTCAAGTGCTTTGTTACACTGCATGATGCTTCGTCAAACTTGCCCGCGAGAAACAGCACGTTCGCGACTGCTGTCGCGATCACCGCGGACTGCGGCGAAATCTGTCGCGCGCGTTCGATCTCCGCGTAAGCCTCGTCGTGACGGCCCATGGCCGACAAACTGTACGCGTACCAACGATGGGCCACCTGGTTGCCCGGCTTTAACTGAATCGCTTTGCGTAACTCGCGTTCGGCCGTCGACCCAATCGCGATCGTAGTGCAGTCTGACGAAACCAAGCGAAGCGTGTGCTTCCGCCAGATCCGGATCGGCTTCGACTGCGGCCAGCGCCGACTCTTTTGCGCGCTCCCATGCTTCGGGCGGCGGCGGTTCGACGTACCAGTTCAGCAACGCGTAACAATCGGCGAGCTCCGCGTGCGCGATAGCGAATTGCGGATCGAGTTCGACGGCGCGTTCGAGACGTTCGATTGCCTGTCGCAAACCTTCCGCGGTGCGTCTTGTCGAGTAATAACGACCGGCGGTGTAGAGCTGTCGCGCTTCTTCGTTTTCGCCGGTCTTCGTTTCCGGAGTTGGGATATGACGATCTGACGTTGTAATCGGCGCGATGTGCGACGCTGCGTTTTCGCCTTCGCTCTTTCGCTGCAGCAGCTAGCGCGATGGCTTGCGGTCGAGCGCCGGGTGACGAAGGTCGCGAAGAATCTGATCCAATAGCGGTTCGCCACGCAGCGGATCCCACTGCGGTTCGACCCCCAACCAAACGATCCACGCATCTTTGATCATGTACGCCTCGAGCAGGAACTCGAGCGCGCGCTCACGTTCGCCAAGATGCAGGTAAATCAGAGCGCGATGATACGGAGAGACGTAGCCATGGACGGCATCATCTGTTCCAACTGATCGAGCACGTTGCGCGCTTCCGTCTCCTGTCCTGCGGCGGCATATGCCGCGCCGAGCCGCAGACAGATAAAACTGACCGCCACTTGAGAGCGTCCAGCGCTTTCTCGGACACGCTGAACAGCCTCGTCGATTGCGCCTGTGTGGCGCAGTACCCAGGAAAGAGTTACGAGACCATAGGCGAAATCAGGCACCGCTTCCAGCATGCTGCTGAACGTCGCGAGCGACTTCGTCAAAACGCCGTCCCTGGTAATAACACCAGCCGAGCGCTTGAAGCACGGCCGGCGATAATGGATCCAGTTCGCGCGTGCGCATCATCTGCTCGATCGCTTCGTCGGATCGACCTTCCATCGCGAGATGGAATGCGTACCAGTTATGACCGGTTGCGTAGTTCGGATTGATCTCGAGCGAGCGGCGGTGTTGTCCTTCGGCCACGGCCCAGTCGAAGTCATGACACACGGTGGCGAAGCCGAGTGCGCTATAAGCCTCGGCGGAGGCTGAGTCAAGTTCGACTGCTTTGGCGGCTGCTTGTTTGGCGGCAGCCGAACATTCAGCGAACGGTTTCAGACCAAACACGCCGAGCCAGTTGTAGTAGTCGGCGATGCCGGTGTAAGCGAGCGCATAGTCAGGATCGAGATTGATTGCTTTCTGGTAAGACTGAAGCGCCTTCGCGAGGCCGACTTCGGTGTAGAAGTTCCAGTGATAGCGGCCGCGCAGGTAGGCCTCGAACGCTTCGGAATTATCAGTGCCACGCTTCGACAACTGACGCTGTTCGTCGCGTGTTAATTGCGGCAGTAGCGCCGTCGCGACTTTCTCCGAGATCGAGTCTTCGATTTGCAGGACGTCGGTCGAGTCTTCGTCGAAGTGTTCGGCCCAGCGAGTTACGCCTTCGTTGATGTTGAGCAGCTGCGCCGTCACTCGAATGCGATTCCCAACGCGGCGAATACTGCCGTCGACGATGTAGTCGATCCCGAGATCGCGTCCGGCGACAAGTGGATCGATCGCGGAGCCCTGATAACGCAGGACGCTGCTCGTCGGTCTGACTACGAGACGTTGAACGTTGCTCAGTCGAGTGATGAGTGCATCAGTCAAACCAACGCCGAGATACTCGTCGCCGGTGTTTTCTCCGGGCGGGCTCGAAAACTCTGAACGGCAGCACGGCGATCGATTCCTGATCGCCGCCGAAGCTGACCGGAAATCGGCGGGCAGCGCCAGCAGCCGGTGGTCCAACTTTCGCAGCAGGTCGTTGAAACGCGGGTGTCCGTGGAGTGGTTCGAGTTCGGGATCGACTCCCATCCAAAGCACTTTCGCATCTCCCGTATTCGTAAGCCTTTTCGAGCAGATCCAGCGAAGCTTCGATCCGTCCGAGCGCGGCATTCACGAGTGCAAGGTGATACGGCGAAACGTAACGCCGCGCTCGAAAGCCGTTCCATTTCGTCGAGCGCTTGCTGCGCCTTGTTCGAGATTTCCGGCGGCTGCGTGTGCGGCGCCGAGACGTCCGTAGCGTGTGCGACACGGTGCCGAGGTTCTCCACGCACTTCTCCGCTGCTGCGATCGCCTCCTCGTGGCGACCCAAACGGCTGAGCACGAAACTCGACGCGTATAGCATCATCATGTTGCGCGGTTCGTTTTCGAGTGTTGCGCTGGCAAAGCGGTACGCCTCGTCGTAACGACGAGAGTGATACGAGCACCACACGACGGTGAAGCGCGAAATGACCGCCAGAGGATCGAGATCGCGTCCGATGTGGGCCTCGCGCAGTGACTTCGCTGAAACGGCCTTCCATCGCGAGTTGCAGTGCATACCAGGTGCGGGCGGGTGCGTAGTTCGGGTCGAGTTCGATCGCTCGCACCAGATGATGTTCGGCGCTGGCCCATGCGTAGTCGCGGCACAAGCATCGCCTGGCCCAGCGCGGTGTGTCCTTCGGCAAGATTCGGATCGATGTCGACAGCGTCGCGATGCAGCTTCGTAAGCCGCGGCGGAACACTCGGCAAACGGCATCACGCTGAAAACGCCGAGCCAGTTGTGATAATGCGGCGACGCCCGCGTATGCAAGCGCGTAATCTGGATCGAGCGCGATGGCTTGTTGATAACAAACGATCGCGCGCGCGAAACCGTCTTCGGTAAACGTGTTCCAGTAGATAACGGCCGCGCAGGTAAGCCTCGTGCGCCTGAGGATTGTCGGTGCCGCGTTTCGCCAGACGCAGACGTTGATCGACCGTCAGGTGCGGAACGATCGCTTCGGCGACGTGCGAAGAGATCACGTCTTCGAGACTCAGCACGTCGGTAAACTGTTCGTCGAACTGTCCGGCCCACGCGGTCGTTTCGTCACGGACGTCGAGTAGCTGAATCGTCACTCGAATGCGTTCGCCGGCGCGGCGTATTCTGCCGTCGAGCACAAAAGCGACGCCGAGTTCGCGACCGGCGCGCAGCGGATCCGCGTCGCCGCCGTAACGAAGCACACTGCTGGTCGGTCGCACTGCGAAACTGCGAATCGCGCTTAGTCGTGTGATCAGTGCGTCGGCGAGACCGGTGCCGAGATAGTCCGGATTCGTTTCCGGCTGGTTGATGTCGAGCAACTTCATCGGCAGCACGGCCAGCGAGTTTTCTTCGAAAGCATCGGGGCGGAGCACTGCTGCGGCGTGCGGCGGATCGGGAAGATCGGTAACCGGTCGTCCTTCTAGATAGCGCGTGATGTCGTCGCGCAGATCGGCGGCGGTCTGGTAACGCCACTCGGGTTCCTTGCGCAGCGCCTGCATCACGATGTTGTCGAGATCGCCGGAGAGGGCGCGGCGCAGCGACTCAAGCGTGGCGCTGCGCGTTGTGAAGAGCTGTTTAAGGGTGCTCGCTTCATCGCCCTGATACAGACTGGGCAACAGATCATCGGTGCGCGTGATGATGATGCTTGGCGGCGCCGGTGCTTCTTCGCAGATGACGCGCGCGATCTCGTGCGGCGCGCGATTCACGAGCCGGTACGGACGGTGACCGGTCAGCAGTTCATAAAGCAGGACGCCGAGCGAGTAGACGTCAGTCGTCGGTGTTGTCGGCGCGCCCTGCACCTGTTCCGGTGACGCGTATTCCGGCGTCATCAAACGCATCGCGGTCGCGGTCGGATCGTGCGTGATGTCGCCTGCGATTAGCGGGTTGAGCAACTTCGCGATGCCGAAGTCGAGCAGCTTCGGTATGCCCGCGGACGTAACGAGCACGTTCGAAGGCTTGATGTCGCGATGCACGACCTGTTTCTGGTGCGCGTAATGGACGGCGTCGCAGATTGCGCGAAACAGTTTGAGCCGTTCGGTGATGTTTAGCTGCTGTGTCATCGCAGTAAGTGTAGAGCGGCTGGCCTTCGATGTACTCCATCACGAAGAAGGGCAGGCCGTCGTCCGTTGTGCCGCCGTCGATGAGAGCGCCGATGTGCGGGTGATCGAGTGCGGCGAGGATCTGTCGTTCTTTGCGGAAGCGACGCAGGATGAAATCCGTGTCCATTCCGCGTTTGACCAGTTTAATGGCTGCGCGTTTGTTAAATTCGTTGTCTGCGCGCACAGCTTCGTAGACAGCGCCCATACCGCCGCGTCCGATCTCTCGCTCGACTCGATAGGCGCCGAGACGGCGTCCGAGCATCGGGTCTTTCTCATCGATAAACGACTCGAGGACGCTTTGGTCGGTTTGTCCGTAAATGGATTGGTCGAGGAGATCGCCGGCGCTGTCGTGTTGTGAGAGGAGCACCTCGACGTTTCGTTTGAGATCGGTGTCCGTGGCGCAGATCTGTGACACGTACCGCGCTCGTTCTTCAGGGTGGAAGATCGAGTGCGGCCTGGAAGATTTCTTCGACTTGTCGCCAGCGTTCGGGGGTCATCATGGAAAACTGATCTGAACGCTATTTATTGCGCGTTTCCTGACACACAGATAACACGGATGTTTGAAAATAAAGTTCTCACATCCGGCGTTGGGTTAACGAATTGTTGAACTGGACTAGCTGCGTGCATTAACTACTTTTTTGCATTTCCCCATGGAGCCAGGCCTTGGCAAAACGCCAGTGGCGTTTGATAGTTGTGGGAGTGACGCCCAAAACGTCCGCTGTCTCTTCAATGGAGAGGCCTCCGAAGTAACGCAACTCAACCATCCGCGCTTTTTGCTCGTCGAAATCAGCCAGGGCTTTGAGCGCGTCGTCGAGTGCAATGAGTTCCGCGCTGCGTTCGACGGCGCGGTCTACATTTTCGTCCAGGGAGAGTTTTTGAAAATCCTGGCCGCGCTTTTCCGCGTTGTGCTTACGCGCGTGGTCGACGAGCAAGCGACGCATTATCTGGGCAGCAACTCCGAAAAAATGGGCCCGGTTTTGCCAATTCACTCGCGTTTGATCTACGAGACGTAAGTAGGCCTCATGCACCAGAGCGGTAGGTTGCAAGGTGTGATCGGGCCGCTCACGCCTGAGATAGTTCGCCGCAAGCTTTCGCAGTTCATCGTAGATTACGGGTAGCAAAAGATCAACCGCGCCCCGATCTCCATTGGAGAGCTCGATCAACAACCTGGTTACGTTGTCAGTGGGCTGTGAACTCAATCGTCCAACTCCATCCGTTTCAATCGGTTTACCGCGACTCGGCGCAAGTATAAGGCAGGAAAGTTTGAATGCCCATGACCCTGATGCGCCCGCGATTGCGCGTTAAGGTATTGAAGGCAGTTTTACGCCAATATCACGAGGTGAAAACATGCAAGCAGCCGCACATTTAACCATCGCCAAGCCAACCGTTGCCCCAATCGATCATGCTTCATCAGTCTCCCGTCGATTAAGCAGCTTGATGGCGCGCGTGTTTGGATGCCGGCACGCGCAAATGAGCCGACCCTTCTCCCGCGACGGCCGCGCGTATCGTTCGTGTTTGAATTGCGGCGCACAGCGCCAGTTTAATACCGGCAGGTGGGAGATGACAGGAAGCTTCTACTACGGACAGCCGCAAAGGCACCAGGTGCGGGCTGCGTAGGGTGGTCCTTCAACCAAACATTCGATAATTCATTCATAAGGTTAGCGGCTCCTAAGATGTCTGGAGCCGCTAATTGCTGTTGAAACTCGCGGCGGTACTCAACTATAGTGCCCGGCCATGAGCGAAGCAGCCATTACGGCACCACCGCACGCCGAAGCCGCCCGCGAATCCATTTTTGTAGGGCACCCTAAAGGACTTGGACCACTATTCTTCACCGAGCTGTGGGAGCGTTTCAGCTACTACGGCATGCGCGCCATCCTGATCCTTTATATGACGTCCACCGCAGCCCAGGGCGGACTGGGGTTCGACGTCAAACACGCCGCGTCGATCTACGGCACGTACACGATGGCTGTTTACCTCACTGCGCTTCCCGGTGGTCTGGTAGCAGACTATCTGACCGGCGCCCGACTGGCTGTGCTTCTGGGTGGAATCGTCATCGCGTTCGGCCACTTTTCGATGGTGTTTCACTCGATGACGACGTTCTACCTCGGAATGGCCCTGATCGCGATTGGCACCGGACTCCTGAAACCAAACATCAGCGTCATGGTCGGCGGCCTCTATAAAGAAAACGATCCGCGGCGCGATAGCGGTTTTTCGATCTTTTACATGGGCATCAACATCGGCGCGCTGCTGGCGCCGCTCGCTGTTGGATATCTCGCCAAAGGCGACAGTTTTAAACGGTTCCTCTCGTCGATGGGAATGGATCCGGCCAAGAGTTGGCACTGGGGATTCGCCGCTGCGGGTGTAGGCATGATCTTTGGCCTGATTGTTTATCTCTGGAATCGTGAAAAACTCGCGAGCGTTGGCAACAAAGTCAAAACCCGTTCTGAACGCAAAGCAGACGAGACAAAGGCCGATGAAACTGTCCAGCCGGCGCTGACCAAAGGCGACTGGAAACGTATTGCTGCGATCTTCATCTTCTTCGTCTTCACAATACTTTTCTGGGCCGCGTACGAGCAGAAAGGCGCAAGCCTGAATCTCTTCGCCGACAGACTTGTAGACACGACGTTATTCGGCTGGAAATTCCCGGCGCCTTACCTGCAATCGCTGACGCCGGCGTTCGTCATCATGCTTACGCCGGTCTTTTCGATCCTGTGGGTCCGATTGAGAGATCGACAACCGTCGAGTCCGGTGAAGTTCACACTCGGCATGCTTTTCATCGGCGTGGCGTATTTATTGATGATTCCGGCCGCAATGTTGACCGCGCAGGGACGTGTCAGCTTCTGGTGGCTCGTTGGTCTCTACTTCTTAGAGGTGTGCGGCGAGATGTGTTTGAGCCCGGTCGGTTTGAGCACGGTTACAAAACTATCGCCGCCAAAACTCGTTGGGATAATGATGGGCGTCTGGTTTCTCGCTGCATCATTCGGCAGCAAACTCGCGGGTTACTTGTCAGGCTTCTTCGTTTCAAACAATTCCTGGCAGTTAACAAAACTATACGGCGGAATTGCGATTGGGTTGCTCGTGGCGACGGTGGTCCTGGCGTTACTCACGCCGACAATCAAACGATTGATGGGACGCGTCAATTAAGGTCCACAGAATCGATCGCTTGCTTTACAGCAGCGATCGACGCGCTCGACGTCCGTTTCCGAAGTCTGCCAGTTACACACACTCACGCGCATCGCACGGCGTCCGCGCCACGTCGTGCCGCCAAAGAATGCTTCACCAGTTTTCAGAATCGCTGCGATCACAGCGTCAGTGTGACGATCATGGTCCACTTCCGTTGCCGACGGTCGCGGATCCGGAAAACGCACGAGGCCCTGGTTTATCGTCGGTTCCCACAAAACTTCAGCTCCCGGTAACTGGCCGATTCCCATAACAATCGCGTGCGCATGGTCGCAGCAACGATCGACCAACTCCGCCACGCCGCGGCGGCCAAGCTGTCGCAAAGCTGCATAGACCGCAAAGCTGCGAGACCGCCGCGACCACTCCGGATTCCAGTCCATTTGATCCCGAGCAGTGCTCGCATGCGTCAGATACGACGCTCGGACTGACATCGAAGCGCGATGCGCCTCCGGGTCGGTGACGATCGCAAAACCGCAATCAAATGGAACATTGAGCCACTTGTGCCCGTCGGTGGCCCATGAGTCGCATCCTTCAATGCCTTTTAGAAAATGCTTACGCCTCTCACTCGCGGTTACCCATAGTCCGATCGCTCCGTCGACGTGCACCCACGCGCCATACTCTTTCGCGATCGGCACGATCGCTTCGTAGTCATCATAGGCGCCGAGGTTGATGTCGCCCGCTTGCAGCAGAACGATCGCCGGCGCATCGGGAGTCTTGGCGAGTTCTTCGGCGAGAGCGCGTGGAGCGAGTCTGCCCTGATGGTCTACAGGCAGATCGACGACATTAGTATGGCCCAGACCAAGTAAACGTACCGCGCGTTCAAATGAAACGTGGTGAGCGTTGCTCGTCAAAAGACGAATCGGTGGCGCGCCGGACAGACCACGCGCTTCGACATCCCAGTCACGTTTTGCCAACAACGAATGACGCGCAGCGGCGAGACACGTCAGATGGGCCATCTGGCATCCGGTGACGAGCGCAAAGCTCGAATGTTTTGGCAAACCGAAAATGTTCTTTCAACCAGTCGCCAACAGTTTCCTCGACGATTGCGCTTGCAGGACTGGTAGCGTAAAGCGCCCCGTTTTGTTGCCATGCCGACGTGAGCCAGTCAGCGGCTAATGCAGCAGGCAACACACCACCGATCACCCAACCAAAGAATCGTCCGCCTGCTGAACCGATTAGACCACCGTCAACATTGCGCACGAGCTCTTGAACCACTTCGTCTGCCGGAAGACCTTCCACCGGAAGCGGCCGCGCAACTCTTGCGCGTAACGCATCGGCGTCCGCTGTGGCTGCGACTGAGGTTTGATCCAAATTTTCGAGATGCGAAATTGCGTGCGTGTAAGCGCTGTCGAGAGCGCTACGAAAAGCGGGATCCAGTTTTTTCATGGCTGTTAATTTTATTGATTTCATGTACGACGCGGCTATCCGAATGTTGCGTTCAAATCCTTCTTAACGTAGGTATACTGGTCGGCATCTTGTTGACCAAAGCTATTGTCAGAGCGCCGAGCGCAAACTTTGCCACTGGTTTGACGAGCGTTGATTTGGGCAAACCTGACTACAACGTGGCAGTGCGCCAGCATGCAGCATATTGCGAAGCGCTTCAATCATGTGGACTGACCTTGATCGGTTTACCACCGGATGAGCTGCATCCTGATTCAACGTTCGTCGAAGACACCGCGATCGTCACTGGCCGAGGCGCGGTCATCACGCGTCCGGGCGCCCCGAGCCGGCTTGGCGAGACGGACGGCATCGAACGCAAGCTAGCGTGACTATTTTCAGGATTTAAGACGAATTATCGAGCCCGGAACCGTCGATGGCGGAGACGTTTGCGAGGCAGGCGAGCACTTTTTTATCGGTATTTCCCAGCGTACGAACGAAGCGGGCGCCGCTCAACTTGCCCGCATACTCGAGTCGTTTGGTTACCGCTCCAGTTTGATAGACATTCGTGGTCTGAGTAATATCCTTCACTTAAAGAGCGGCATGGCCTGGCTTGGCGACAATCGGCTGGTGGTTATCGATGCGCTGAGCCGGCTAAAAGAGTTTTCCAGGTATGAGCTGGTTCACGTAAACTTTGTTGAAGAATACGCGGCAAATTGTGTGTTTTTAAATAGTCGGATCCTTGTACCGGCTGGTTTTCCGGGTCTGAAGCGGAAATTGGAAGACCTGGGTTACCCAACGATAGCCCTTGAAATGTCGGAGTTTCAGAAGATGGACGGCGGACTGTCGTGTTTATCACTGCGTTTCTGAGGCGATATTCACCAGATGTCCTACTGACGGAGGAACCTATGGCGGAAGAGAACTTTGATAAGGCGGCGGCGGTTAAGCTTTTGAATCAGATTATGGAGGCCGAACTCGCCGGCGTCGTTCGGTATACCCACTATTCCCTGATGGTTTTCGGCCACAACCGCATTCCGATTGTTAGCTGGTTGCGCAACGAAGCCACCACTTGTCTCACGCACGCCAACGAAGCGGGCGAACTCGTCACGCACTTCGGCGAACATCCGTCGCTCAAAATCGGCAGTCTGCTCGAGACGCACAAGCACGGAATAAACGACATCCTCGTCGAATCGCTGGCCGCTGAAAAAACGGGACTGGCTCTTTATAAACAATTGCTCGACATGGTGGTGGACCGATCGGTCCTACTCGAGGAGTATGCCCGCCGCATGATTGCGGAAGAGGAGCTGCACATCGGCGAAGTCAACAAGATGCTTCGCAAGCCCGGCGAGATCGAGCAGTTCGTAGCTTAATTTGATTGAGTGTTCCTTATGAAGAACGACCCTCCCCGACAGGAACATGAAATAACCCAGCTACTCGCCGAGTGGCGCGACGGCAATCAGGAAGCGCTCGACGAGCTTTACCCGCTGGTTTATGACGAGCTTCATCGCCTTGCTCGCCGTTACATGAGCCGCGAGCGGAAGGGCCACACACTGCAAACCACCGCTTTGATCAACGAGGCGTACGTTCGGCTTGTGGATCAACGAAGCGTGCAATGGGCCAATCGTTCGCACTTCTTCGCCATCTCCGCGCAGATCATGCGACGCATCCTGATCGACCACGCTCGCCGGTACACTTACGCAAAACGCGGCGGTGGCGCGCGACAGGTTTCACTCGACGAAACCGCGACGGTGGTCCTTGGCGATCTTTCGGAGTTTCTCCGGTTGGATGAAGCGCTGAAGAGTCTTGCGGAACTTGATCCGCGACGCAGTCAGGTGGTCGAGCTGAAGTACTTCGGCGGCTTGAATAACGACGAGATTGCCGGAGTTTTGAAGATTTCAAAGAATACTGTGATTCGCGATTGGAACATGGCGCGCGCGTGGCTCTATGGTCAACTCACTGGGAGCGCGCCGATTTGAAGCCGGAACGCTGGCAAGAGATAAGTCGCATCTTCGATCGTGCCATCGCTCTTGACGCTGCCGCTCGCTCGGCGTATGTGGACGAGAAGTGTGGCATTGATAACGATCTTAAGGCGGAAGTCGAACGCCTGATTGAATCTCACCAGCGCGCTGAAGGCGACGATTTTATAGGCGGCCTCGCAGTTGAAGATGCCGCCGAGCATTTCAGCGAAGACGAAGAAACGCTCGCGCTGAACAAAGGTCAGGAGTTCGGCGCCTATCTTAATCCTCGATCATCTCGGCACAGGCGGTATGGGCCAGGTTTACCTCGCGAGAGATTCGCGGCTCGATCGCATCGTCGCCCTGAAGATCCTGTCTGCCGACATCGTCGCTGATAAACGACGCATGCAGCGCTTTCGTCAGGAAGCGAAAGTCGCGTCGTCTCTCAACCAGCCAAACATTCTCACCATCTACGAATCCGGCGAAGTAGCCAACCTGACTTACATAGCCGCCGAATTCATCGACGGCGAAACACTGCGCGAACATCTGCGGAACAAACGGCTAAAGCTTGGCGAAATTCTCGACATCAGCATTCAGATGCTTGCTGCGCTCGACGCCGCGCATGAGGCTAGGATCATTCATCGTGACATGAAACCCGAAAACGTGATGATTCGCCGGCGCGATCACGTCGTGAAAGTACTCGACTTCGGTCTCGCTAAAGTCACCGAGAAAAAGAAGACCGCCTCGGAGAAGCGATTACTCACGAAGAATCGATCACTGAGTTTAAAACTGTGCCCGGGCAGATCATGGGCACGATCAACTACATGTCGCCCGAACAGGCACAGGGGAAACCGGTGGACGTGCGCAGCGACATCTGGAGCACGGGCGTCATCATTTACGAGATGGTCGCGGGGTCAAAACCGTTTCAGGGAACGACGTCGGCGCACACGATAGTGCAGATCATCGAGAAGGAACCGGCGCCATTGGCCCATGCGGGTGCTCCGAACGTGCCTGAGGAGTTGGAACGGATCGTCGCAAAGTCGATCGCCAAAGATCCGGACGAGCGTTATCAAACCGCGAAAGACATGCTGATCGATCTTCGTAATCTGAAGAAGCGTGTCGAACTCGATGCAGAGATCGAACGATCGTTTGCGCAGACGACCTCGGCTATTGGCCATGCGCCGGTCATCACGACAGAAAATCCGCAAGCAGCTCAAACAGCAGCGCCGGCGGTTGTCGAGTCTTCGAAAACTAATTACAGCGTGGTTATCGGTTTGATTTTGATCGGCGCCCTGGTCGCGGGAATCATTGGATTCAATACGTGGCGAGCCGTGCGAAATAGATCGACCGTCCCTGCTGTAACACCCGGCGCCACGGCGCCCCAACCCAGAATCACCTACTGGATCACCGTGCAGAAGTTCAAGGATGGCAAACCCTACGAGCAGCCGTTTGATCTCGCGAGCGAGATCAACTTCGAGGCTGACTATCAGATCCGTTTGAGTCTCCGCAGCATTCAGGCTGGTTATCTCTACGTGCTGAACGAAGGGCCAACGCAAGCTGGTAGTGAACCGGAGTACGTCGTGATCTTTCCGTCGCCGACGGCAAACGGAGGCTCCGAGTTTGTCGCTGCCAACCAACGAGTTCAAATTCCGAATCAGACTTGGCTGAAGTTCGACAAGGAACAGGGCGTTGAGAAACTGTGGCTCGTTTTCTCGGACCAGCCCGTCGCGGAACTGGCTGGAGTAAGGGCGTTCGCGAATGCCCAGACGCGAGGTCTCATCACCGATTCGCAGCTGAACAAGGCGGTCAATAGTTACCTAAGCTCATACAGCCTTTCAGCCGTAACACCCGAAAAGGGCGATACTTTGACGACGCTCAAAACGACGGCAAAAACCGTCGTATACCCCATCCGACTCGAACATCACTAGGCTCTGGACGTCGCGCCTGACTGCGCTTATTATTGCGCGCACCTAAAAACGTCAGAGTCGTCCCGGCGGTTCGAGCACTCCCTCTCAGCCCAGAGTCGGGTCAACTTTCCTGCTAATCCACCCTGGTGTGGTGGTTTGTCGCAACAGTTCTCGCGTTAATACATAGGAAGGCCTTGCAGGAGGCCTGAGTTATCACTGGCATTATCGCGGAATTAGCCCAGTGCACGATCTGCCCCAGTACCGGATTGTGTACATTCCAGACAATGAAGGAGATAAGCAAATGGCAAAAGATTGGAAACTCAAAGCCGACCCCGAAGGTGGACAATCCGGAAAGTTTTTAGACGACTGCGAAATCCGGGAAAACGCGGACGGAACCTACGATCTTATTGCGGTTCTGGCAAGGCAGCTTCCCCAGGAGGCGCCGTTTGAATTTCCCCAGTTCGCCTATAGAGGCTTCGTTTGGCATGTGGGAGTCAATACTTTCACATTTGGACCAGACTCCAATGAAGCGCAGGGAGGTTGGAGGAACAACGCGCACAAGGGCGGTCCCCCCGCCGAGGAGGACGGCACCTTCACTGGACAAGCCGGCTCCGGCGGAGGCGTCGAAGAAGAAGGTAGGGAGGACGCGGCTTCCGCTGGCGCTTGATCAACCCCCCTAACAAGCGCAAGAGTACTCCTTATACCGGAAGAGGCGGGAGCGGCCATTGAGGCCCTCCCGCGCTCTTCTTTGGCATTTTGAAATGCGACGATCTGCGACATTAAAACTAGTCCTCTTGCTGGCCACGGCACTTGCGTGCGGCGCCCTATCTCTTCACAAGACAGACGCTCAGGACGCCCCAAAGCAACTGCCGCTATTGGCTGATGGCCGCTACGAACTCAAAGGCGGTGAATCCCATTCCTATCGCATCAATCTCGCGGCCGGACAGTTTCTTCACGCACTAATCGAACAGCAGGGAATCGATGTTACCGTTTCAGTGTTTAAGCCCGACGGCTCCCCGCTCAGCTTTAGCGATAGCCCAAACGATCGTTTTGGACCTGAGCCGGCATTGATGGTCGCCGAAACGTCCGGCGAATATCGCGTCGAGCTACGTGCACCAAACACACGAGCAAGTGCTGCGCATTACCAGATCAAGATCGTTGCGCTTCGTGAGGCGACTGCTGCTGACAAACAGCATGTCGCAGCACAGCGAGCCTTTGACGAAGCGCAGAAACTCCGTCCGCAGCCGGCTGCAACTGCCAAGCGCGCCGCGATTGCGAAATACCAGGAAGCGATACCGCTGTTTCAAGCAGCGGGTGATAGCTACCGCCAAACGATAGCTGTCCAAACAACCGGAATGGCCTACTTGCAGTTGAACGAGCCGCGAATCGCGCTACGGAACTTTGAAGAGGCAGTTGCGTTGGCGCAAAAGACAGGAGAGCAGCGACTGGAAGCCCAGATCGAAACCTACCTGGGCGGTACGTTTGATGTTCTTGGCGAGATCGCGAAATCTCACGCGCATTTCGAACGCGCGCGAGTACTCGCCGGGCGTTTAGGCGACAAACAAACACAGGGGTCAGCAATCAACACCATCGGCAAGCTTCTTCACGATACGGGCGACTATCAAAGAGGACTCGATTACTACCTGCTGGCACTGCCTCTCTTTGATGAATCGCCGGCCCGCCGTGCCATCGTCCTCAACAACATCGGCGTTGCCTACAGCAGCCTTGGGGAACCGGAACGAGCACTCGATTACCTGCAACAGTCCCTCGAAATTATGAAAACCGGCACGGATCGCAACGCCGAAGCTCTCACGCTGAACAACATCGGTTACGCGTACAACCGCCTCGCGAAATATAAAGAAGCCCAGGACTATTACGGCCAGGCACGCGCCATGGTGCAGAAGAGCGGGAATCGATCGCTGGAAGCCCAGACGCTCGACCACCTCGGCGCTACCTACTCCGACATGGGCCAACCGGAGAAGGCCCTCGACCTTCATCAACAGTCACTCGAGATCCAGCGCACAGCGAAGAACATTCGGCGGGAAGCGTTCAGTCATCTCAACCTCGGTCACGTTTATCGTCTTCTCGCTCAGCCGGAAAAAGCGTTGGACCACTTTAATCAGGCGCTCGCGATTTTCCGCAACATCAGCGATTCAAACAGTGCCGCGGTTGTTTTGGAGGGCCGCGCCCGGGCGCAACAGCAGCTTGGCAATCTCGCGGAAGCGCGTAAGGACGTCGAGGAGTCGCTTTCGCTGATCGAGACCGTACGCGCTCGTTCCGGTAGTCAGTCTTTGCGTGCGTCCTATTTCGCCTCAAGAGAAAAGGCTTACGAACTCTACGTCGATCTGTTGATGCAGCTTCACGCGAAGAATCCGTCAGCCCGATACGATGCAGAGGCGCTGCAAGCGAGTGAACGCGGACGCGCGCGCAGTTTACTCGAGATGTTGAACGAAGCGCCGGCGGACATCGAACAGGGTGTCGGCGTCGACCTGGTCAAACGCGAACGAGAGATCCGGCAGGCGATCAATGCCAAGGCGCAACGTCAGATTCAACTCACTTCGCAGAACGGCAACCGCCAGGAGATCGAAACGTTCGCCAAAGAGATCCGCGCGCTTGAAGACGAGTACCAGCAGGTGCAGGTCGCGATTCGCAAGGCGAGTCCGGCATACGCCGAGCTGACGCAGCCCCAACCACTTGGTTTGAAAGAGATTCAGCAGTTGCTGGAGCCGAACACTGTGTTGCTCGAGTACTCGCTGGGTGATGAGCGTAGTTACCTGTGGGCGGTGACGCATGAATCGCTGAAAGCATTCGCGTTGCCGAAGGGCGAAGAGATTCGAAAGGTCGCGCAACAGGTTTACGAGTCGTTGACCGCACGCAGCGTCGTGAAGGCATTGGAAACGACTGAGCAGCGACAGCGGCGTATCGCACAGGCGGATGCGCAATTTCAGCATTCGTCTGCTGAACTCGCGCGCATGATACTCGAGCCTGCGTCCGCTGAGTTTGGAACAAGACGGCTGGTGGTGATTGCCGATGGCGCGTTGCAGTACGTGCCTTTCGCGGCGTTACCGGTACCCGGATCTACTCGACCGCTGATTCTCGATCACGAACTTGTTAGTCTGCCGTCTGCGTCAGCGTTAGCGATTCAGCGTCAGACGCTTGCGAACCGCAAACCCGCACCTAAAAGCGTCGCTGTGATTGCCGACCCGGTGTTTTCCGCGAGAGATTCGCGCTTTAGGTCTCAGACATCGACGCCAGCGGCCGTTGCTAACGACACGCGACTCATTGAACACGTCGGTACCGGCTCGGGTGGTCCACTCAATGTACGACGGTTGCCGTTCACGCGGCAGGAAGCTGATCGCATTCTCGCCGTCGCTCCGGCTGGGTCAAACCTCCGCGCCGTCGACTTTCGCGCGAGTCGATCCATCGCTACCAGCGGTGAATTGAGTAACTATCGTTATGTCCATTTCGCGACGCACGGTTATCTCGACACTTCACGCGCCGGGCTCTCCGCGATCGTGCTCTCACTCGTCGACGCGCAAGGCAAACCGCAGGACGGATTTCTGCGCACGCACGATATTTACAACCTCAAACTGCCCGCCGAACTGGTTGTACTCAGCGCGTGTGAAACCGGTCTGGGAAAAGACGTGAAAGGCGAAGGCCTTGAAGGATTGACGCGCGGATTCATGTACGCCGGCGCGCGTCGCGTCGTCGTGAGCCTTTGGAATGTGAACGACAAAGCGACGGCTGGATTGATGCAGCATCTCTACGTCGGCATGTTGAAGAATAAAAAGACGCCCGCGGCCGCCCTACGCGCCGCGCAGATCGAAATGCTCGGAGTGAAGCAATGGCAGTCGCCTTATTACTGGGCGCCTTTCGTGATGCAAGGCGAGTGGAGGTGAAATTATGAAAGTGATACTCGGTTTTCTAATTCTCTTTTTAATAACCGGCACGCTTGTGGTGGCGCAGAAGTCTGATGAAGCGACGCGCAAGCTTTGGGACACGGCTTACATCGCGCCCGCCGTGGGTAAGAAAACTACCCGTCGCAATTCGAGCCGCAAGTACCGTCTAGCGACGCCAAATGTCCCGATCGACAACGTCGTGCCCGAGTCGGTAGTAGGTGTCACGATCTGGAGGCTGCGTCCCGCCGGTCGCGCCGATTCAGGCGAGCGAATAATTGTTCATGACGACAATGCGAAGGAGTACGTGCCCGAGCGCATCTCGCAAAACACGAAACTCAACGCCGGTGATCGCGTGCGCATCAGTGTCGAAGCTGCTGGAAACGGATACCTCTACGTGATCGATCGCGAGCTGTATGCTGACGGCACACTTGGCGAGCCGTACCTGATCTTTCCCACCACGCGAACGTTGAATGGCGACAACCAGGTGAGCGTCGGGAAGCTAGCGGAGATTCCAGCCCAGGAAGATAGTCCGCCGTTTTTCACGATCCGCAAGAGCCGTCCGGACCAGGTTGCTGAAATGGTCAGCGTGCTCGTGACTCCGACTCCGCTCGAAAGCGTGCAGATCACCGACAAGGCACAGAAACTTACGGAAGCTCAGGTGGCGAAGTGGGAAAAATCGTGGAGTGACAGCGTCGGCCGGCTCGAGATGGAGACTGTCGGCCAGACGTGGACCAGGGAAGAGAAGGACGCGGCCGGGACGCGCGCGCTAACAGCAAGTGCGCCGCCGCCGCAGATGCTTTTCTACCGGCCGAAGTCGAATCAAGGCATCTTCGTCAAACTACGGCTCTCGTATCGGAGATAAGTCCGAACTATTGGTCATATATCATTTGACATTTTTCATTTGTCATTTTGTTTTGTCGAGAGAACCTGTGCGCTGGACATTCGAGTCACAGGCAAATGACAAGTGAGAAATGTCAAATGATAAATGACCAATGACGCTTTAACGATGGTCGTAGAAGCGCCAGTTTGTCGTAAAGTCGCGCGTTAGTTTCTGGTTCGTGATCGCGGCGCGCAAAATCTCGATCGGGATACGGTTCTCTTTTAGCAGCGAGTCGTTGTACTGCCGGTTCGTCATCTTTCCTGAACCGACGAGTTCTTTATGCATCGCGTATTGCTGTATGCCGCCGATGAGATACGCGATCTGGTAAAGCGGTCCGTAACTTCCGTCGAACGAGCGCCTCACTTCCGCAGTCGCGTTGTCGCGCTCGTGGCCCACTTTGTTTACCAACAGGTCGATGCACTCCTGTGGCGTCATCTTTTCGAGATGAAAACTGAGCGAGAAGATGATTCGTGCGCAGCGATGCATGCGCCAAAAGAGCATGCCGATCTTGTCTTCCGGACTTTTCGCGAAGTTCAGGTCCCACAGCAGTAGTTCCCAGTAAAGTGCGTTTCCTTCACTCCAGAAAGGCGTGCTGAACACGCCGCGATAAGGTTTATTTCGTGCGGCCATGAAGCCCTGCAGGTGATGGCCGGGGATTAGTTCGTGATGGACCGTGGCGCGTGAGAAGTGACGATTGTTGCCGCGCATGCTCATCATCTTCTGTTCGTGGGCCATCGTGTTGGTGGGGAACGACACCTGGATCACTTCGCCGCCGAGGAAGAACGGGCTGACGAGTTGTCGCTCGGGTGTCATCATCTCCATGCGCCAGCTTTCGCGGGCAAGTTCGGGAACGGTGACGAGATTGTTGTCTTCGACGAACTTGATCGCTTCAAACGCGAGCTCGCGGATCATTTCCGGTTGTTTGCCGGGTTCGACGTAACGGTTCTTGACGTGTTCGAGGGCTTTGGGCCAGTCGTCGCCGTAGCCGAGCTCGCGCGACGCTTTTTTCATCTCGTTCTCGCACCACGCCATCTCTTTCTCGCCAATGGCGATGATCTCCTCCGGGGTGTAAGGGATCATCTCGGAGCGAAGTTCGCTGATTAGTGCGTCGCGTCCGATCGGATCGCCGACGATGTCGCTCGTATCACCAGCGCGTGCGGCTCCCCCGGGTCGTTGAAAACCACCACCACCGCCGCCTGGTCCGCCGCCTCCCGGTCCACCTCCGCGTGGGCCGGCCGTTTGTCCTGTTTGTGATCCTTCAACTCGAATACCGACGATTCGTTCAGCAATAAAATTTGAATAATTCGTGAGTGACTGGTCCACGGACCGATACGGCTCTTCGTTCCACCACGTGAAGATCGGATCGTATCCGTTATAGAACGTATACCAATTTCTAAGATTGCCGCGCAGGCCGCTAATTGCCTGGACCGCGCGATTCGCTAATGTTTTCTTCGGGCGCGGTGAGCTGCCTTCGACCGAGCGCCGCAGTTCGTCAATCTGCTTCCGCAGATCGTTCAGGGTCGTGGCTACTTTCGCTGAGTCGATCATTTCCATTCGGCGGCGAGCTTCTTCGAGATCGATGATCGTCTTGGCGAACGGGATCAGCGGCTGGATCTCGGCGAGCTGTTTCGCCTGGATGTCGATTTGTCGCAGTTCGTATTCGAGGTGGTTTCGGAAGAGAATGTAATCGACCTTGCCGTCCTGGCTCATCGAGTCAAAGTTGAGGGACTTAAGCGAGTTGAGCCAGTCGCCGTAGTACTTTTTGAACCGGTCGCGCCGCCCGGGGGACATACCCACCGGATACGATCGCGCGAGGCTTCCACGGTCCACCGAGTAACGCTCAATCGGCGCGCGCATCTCGCTAACCGGCGCCGCCTTCCCATTCACCGGCTCGGCTGAAGCCACAGGCCTGGACCGTGCGCCATTACTTCTGGTCTGCGCAGGAACATTAACTAAAAGACAACCGAGCAACAGAAGCACAACCATGGCACGTGCACAGCGCATACTTTCTCTCCTCAGGAACACAGATTGTGGATGATAAAAACGGAAAGTCCCCGATTCTCACCGGGCCGCACATGCTATCGCAAAGGTTTGATAATGGCGAGGGCTTGCGCCGTTATCAAGTGCTTTGCTAAAATTCGGCGTCGATTTTCTAATTTTTGGTAGGAGCTCCGGAAGACCTTCGTCATGAATCGAACATTCACTCGATTCACTACTTTTTAGCCGACCCGCACTACGCGGGCGCACGGCGAAGGCGCTCCTATCGAATCCGATCAACTGAAGTTCAGCAATTAGTGAATCGCAAATCGTGAGGAATCGTCTTCGGCCCTGTGACGCAGGTCTGTTTAGCAGCGTCTGCTGAAGAAACACGAGGCGATTTAGCAATGAGTGAAATCAACGTACAACTGAAGGGCGGCTCTCCTGTCCCGGTGCCCGCGTCGGCAACGGTGGCGGAAGCTTTAAAAAGACTTGACCGCGACCTGGCAAAACAGGCCTTAGCCGCAAAAATTGGCGGCCGCGAGGTCGATCTGACTGCGCAATTGGACACGGATAGAGCCCCGGAATCCGTGCTTCAGATCGAACCCATCGTCCCGCAAACGCGCGACGGTCTGGAAGTACTGCGCCACTCGACCGCCCACTTGCTTGCCGCAGCCGTGCTCGATCTCTTCCCCGGCACGAAACTCGGTATCGGTCCGGCATTGCTCGACGATCCGCGTTACGGCTTCTTCTACGACGTGATCACTCCGAAACCACTCACGGAAGCGGATCTTCCCGTGATTGAAAAGCGGATGAAGCACATCGCGAGTCAAAACCTCAGCTATCGCCGCGAAATGATTTCGAAAACCGACGCGCTCCGCGTTTTCAACGAACGCGATGAGCCGCTCAAGTGCGAACTGATCGACGAAAAGGCCGGCGAAGAGGTCAGCGTCTATTACATCGACGGCTCGCCGTTCATCGACTTCTGCCTCGGTCCGCACGTGCCGAATACGAACAAGCTACGCGCGTTCAAAGTGCTTTCACTCGCCGGCGCCTACTGGAAAGGCGATGCATCGCAAACGCAAATGCAGCGGATCTACGGCACGGCGTTCTTCTCGGCAGAAGAGCTTGACGCCTGGCTGAAGCAACGCGAAGAAGCCGAAAAACGCGATCATCGCCGTCTCGGTCGCGAACTCGATCTCTTCTCGATCCAGGAAGATTACGGCCAGGGCCTTGTCATGTGGCACCCGAAGGGCGGCGCCATTCGCAAGGCGATGGAAGACTTTCTGCGGGAAGAGTTGCTGAAGCGTAGTTACGGCCTGGTCTTCACGCCGCACATCGCGAAGCGCGAACTTTGGTTTACGAGCGGCCACGAAGAGAACTACGCCGACTCAATGTTCTCGCCGATGGAATTTGAAGAGCAGGAATTCCGGATCAAACCGATGAACTGCCCGTTTCATATCGGCATTTACAAGACGGGACAGCGATCGTATCGCGATCTGCCTTTGCGGTACGCCGAGCTCGGCACGTGTTATCGCGCCGAACTTTCCGGCGCACTTCACGGACTGACGCGCGTCCGAGGGTTTACGCAGGACGATGCCCACATCTTCTGCACGCCCGAGCAGATTCGCAGCGAGATCCTCGGTTGATGCAACGGCCTAGCGTTGGAATAGAACACGAATGCACCCTGGACCTCGCCCGTTACGACCGCAGTGGCGGCCGGCCCGGAACCCTTATAGGCACCTGCACGATGCTCGTCTTGGCAAGCGCGTTGAGCTGCGACACCGAGATCGCCGGCGAGGTGGCGGGACCTGACGTTCCGAAGCTCACCTTGGTCGGGTTCGCCTTGGCGTCGGCAACCAAATCCGCCACCGACTTGTAGGGCAGATTGGCATTGACGATGAGCACAAGCGGCGGCCCGTCGGTCACCATGCCGATCAGCGCGAAGTCCTTGATCGGGTCGTAGGGAACCTAGAGATAGTGCAGGTTCTGCACGTCGGCGAGCGCATTGACCAGCAGCGTATAGCCGTCGGGCTCCGCCCGCAGCACCGTGGTCGCGCCGGTGACGCCCGAGGCGCCGGGTCGGTTCTCGACAACGATAGTCTGGCCGATCCGCGCCTGCATCTCCGCAGCCAGGACGCGCCCCGGCACATCGGACAGCCCGCCCGCCGCGAACGGCACCACGAAAGTGATCGGCCGATTGGGATAGGTCTGCGCGCTCGCGCCGCAGCCAAGACCAGGCTGATTAAGAGGCTGAAAGCAGGAACGCAGAATTTGCAGGCGTGTCGTCATGGGCCGCTCGCTCTACCGTTGGGTGGCTTCGGCCACTAGGTTAGCGACGAAACCTGCTGCGTGCCAGACGAATCAAGGCGCGCTGAGAAGCGACTGATCACGGCGCCTTGCGGTTGCACAGGTCGAGAGCCAGAGCGAGATAGATCTTGGCCGCGGCCACGCAATCGTCGACCAACACATGTTCGCCGAAGGCATGCATCGAGGCGCCGCGGCGTCCGGATGTGTTCGTCCGCCGGGCCCAAACGCGACGCAGGGTACACCATAAGCATTGAGATGCACGGCGTCGGCGCCGGGCCGCCGGAGAATCGAGGCCGGTCTTTCGCCCGTTACATCTGCCTGCGCGGCGCCGAGCGGCCTGGACGATCGGAAGAGTTTCATCCAGCACGGTCGGGGGATCGCTCACGTAGACATGCATAGCAGGTTCAGGCGATCCGGTGCGTTCCGCGAACGCAGCGCAAGACCCGCCACAAGTCGCGCTTGACGGCGTCGACGGTCTGTCCGGGCACCGTGCGGATATCCAGATAGAGGCTGCAGGAATACGGATTGCGCGACAGACGCCACGGCGCGCCACCGCGGATAGCGGCGATCGTCACATTGGGATGCTCGCCCATATAGACATGTGCAGCCTCGTAGTTGCGCGCCCATTGGCGATGTCGTTCTGCAGATCGTGCATGACCGCGATGGCGTTGATCACGCCCGGCTTGTTGGCAAGCGCGGAATGCGCAACGGTGCCACCGACCGTGATGCGCAGCCAGATGCAGCCCATAATTGCCGGTCGCGATCCGCATACCGGTCGGCTCGGCGAGCAGCGCGAAATCGGCGGTGACGCCATGGGTCACAAGATGGCGCGTGCCGACACCATAGCCGGAATACTCGACGCCCTGAAATTCCTCGATCGCAGTCTTCTCGATCTCGCCGACCACAGCGCCGAATGAGATGTCTCCATCGAGCTTGATGCCGGCTTTGACGATTGCCTCGATCGCGATCAGCGCCGAAGCCAATCCGCTTTTCATGTTGTTGGCGCCAAGCCCCCAAACCCAACCGTCCCGAAAGATCGCCTTGGGCTTGAACCCGTCACCCGCGAGATGCTCCTCGTCACCGGAATACGACGTGTCCATATGACCGGTGAAAAGGAGGTTGAGCCCCTCACCGCGTCCGCGCAAATGGCCGACGGCGTTCGGCCGGCCTTCGTCGACCAGCGGCAGGTCGGTGGTCAGTGCCGGACCTACCCATGCGCGCGACGAGATAATGCGCGACGCCGATCTCTTTTCCGGTCGGGCTTGGAATGTTGACGAGGTCGGCCAGGAGGTCACGGACATTTTCGGCGGTAATGTGAGCGGCGGCCCTGGCGAAGTCGGGATGCGGCATACGGGGCCCGTTATTATTCTTCCGGGGCTTCGACAATGGGATCGTAACGGCTCGTATCAAAGCCGATCAAATTCCACGACTGCTGCATATGCGGCGGCAGCGGCGCCGTGACGTCGATCGTGCCGCCGCGCGGATGCGGCACGACAATTCTGCGTGCAAGAAGATGCAGCCGGTTCTGGATGCCACCGGGAAATTCCCAATTCTCCTTGAAGAAATATTTTGGATCACCCACGATCGGATGCCCGACATGGTTCATGTGGGCGCGCAGCTGGTGGGTGCGGCCGGTCACCGGCTTGAGCGAAAGCCATGAAAGCTGCCGCGCCGCGGTTTCGACCACCGCGTAGTAGGTCACGGCATGGCTCGCGCCCTCGTCGCCGTGCTTGGCGATGCGCATCAGGCTCTCGTCCTCGCGCTCCTCCTTGGCGAGGAAGGTCGAGATCCGGCCCTGCGTCGGCCTCGGAACGCCCGCGACCAGCGCCCAATAGATCTTACGCGCCGCCCGCGAGCGGAAGGTCTTCGACAGCGCCGCGGCGGAGAAGCGGGTCTTCGCCACCAGCAGGCAGCCGGCGGTGTCCTTGTCGAGCCGGTGCACCAACCGCGGACGCTGGCCGTCCTTGCCGGTGATCGAGCCGAGCATGCCGTCGAGATGCGCGTGGTGCCGGAGCCGCCCTGCACCGCAAGCCCCATCGGCTTGTTCAGCACCATCACGTCCGCGTCCTCGTGCAGCGTGATCGACTTGATGAAGGCGCGGTTCTTCTGGTCCTCGGTGGCGTTGTCGCGCGGTTTGGGCGCATCGAGCTTGAGCGGCGGGATTCGCACCGCCTGCCCCGCCTGCAGGCGAGCTTTCGGCTGCGCGCGCTTGCCGTTCACGCGCACCTCGCCTTTGCGGATGATGCGCTGGATATGGGAGAACGACAGCCCCGGGAACCGCGCCTCGAAGAAGCGGTCGAGCCGCATGCCGTTCTCGTCGCCGGAGACGGTGACGGTCTGCACGCCCTTCGATGCGGTCGTTTGTACGGCCGTCATGACGGCTTCTCTCCGTCTCCGCTCAAAACCTTGTCTCCACTCAGGACTTGCGCCGCGGACAAGTCATCGTAGGTACGGGTACGCCAAAGCTGCGGGAAAAGGAACATCCAAAGACCGGCCACCGCAAACACGCAAATCCCGCCGATCAGCACCGCGGGAGCCGCGCCGATGGCGGCGGCCACCGCCCCGGCACGGAAATCGCCGAGATAGTTCGAGGTGCCGGTGAACATGCCGTTAACCGCGCTGACGCGTCCGCGCATCTGCGGCGGCGTGCGCAACTGCACGAGCGCGAAACGGATCACCACGCTCACGACGTCGGCCGCCCCCATGACAGCGAGCGCGACCAGCGACAGGATGAGATTTTTTGACAGCGCGAAGACGATGATGGCGACACCGAAGATGCCGACCACGGTGAACAGCACCTTGCCGATCGGCAGCGTCAGCGGCCGGCGCGCCAGCAATACCGACATCGCGAAGGCGCCGACGCCGGGCGCCGCGCGCAAGAGGCCGAGGCCCCACGGTCCGGTCTCGAGGATGTCGCGGGCGAACACCGGGAACAGCGCCAGCGCACCGGCAAGGAACACCGCGCACATGTCGAGCGAAATGGTGCCGAGGATCACGCGGTCGCGCCACACGAAGTCGAAGCCGCCCATCAGCGACTGCAGGCTGACCGGCTCGCTCGCGCGCGGCACGCTTTCCATGTGGATCAGGAAGATGAAGCTCGCGCCGATCAACCAGAACGAGACCGCGAGCCCGTAGACCGTTCCCGGACCAAGCTCGTAGAGCAGTCCGCCGAGGATCGGACCGACGATCACTCCGATCTGGTTCGACGACGCGAACCGGCGGTGGCCGACGGCACCACCGGCCGCGGCACCAGCGCCGGGATGATCGCGACCATGGTCGCGATCTCGAACGCACGTCCGGCCCCGACCATGGCGATGACGATGTAGATGATCAGTGGATCGACCACGCCCATCACCGTGCCAAGCGCGAGGATCCCAGCGGCGCACGCTTCGCCGAGCTGGCAGATCAGCAGGATGACGCGATTGTCGTAGCGGTCGGCGATATGGCCGACCAACGGCGTCAGGGCAAGCATCGGCACGAACTGCGCGATGCCGAGCAGGCCGAGGTCGAGCGCACTGCCGGTTAGCGTCTAGAGCTGCCATCCGATCGCCACCACCAGCATCTGGAACGACAGGATCGACACGATCCGCCCGATCCAGAACATCTTGAAGGCGCGGTAGCTGAACGCGGACCGCGTTGGGGCGGTGGTGTCGGTCATGGGTGGGGTATCAACTTCGACGGCGACGGGCGGTGTGAAGGATAGCAATGATGTCGACCGTATCGTCACCGACGCGGTAAATCACGACATAGGGCAGCCCCGGAACGACAAGTATTCTGGTGCCTTCCACAATACCTGGCCTAGCCGATAACGGCAGAAACGCCAAACGGCTGATGGAATGCTCGATGCGTTGGACGCTCCGCTTTGCGGCAGCCGGATCGTCAGCAGAAATGTACTCATGTATCTTTTCAAGATGCCTGAGCGCCCTTGCCTTGAAACGAACCTTCATTTGGTCAGGCGCGCAAAAACTTCTTTCACTTCGGTATCATCAGCATAAGGCTCGCTGTCCGACAAGCAGCGCCTGATCTCTGCAATTTGTTCGGGCGAGAGATAAACGTCGGCGTCCTGCTCAAGAAAATCGAACAGGATTTCGGCAGCCTCCTGCTGTCTTTCCTCCGGCTGCGATTTCAGCCGTGTGAT
>CAWKHZ010000014.1:0-154530 GCA_963849585.1 uncultured Acidobacteriota bacterium
CCCCGAGCTCGCGCCGTCGAGCTGCTGACGGTGAAGGAGCTTGTTGGTGTTGGTGTCGCCGTCGTTGTCGCGGACGGTGAGCTTGACGTACTTCACGCCCGTGGTCTGGAACGCCTTCTTCAACGTGCAGCCGGTCAGCGTCTCGTACACGGTCGAGCCGTTCTGGTTCTCGAACGACCACGTGCAGGACATCGGCCCGTGACCTGTCGAGCGGGTGCCGTCGAGCGTGGCCATGACGCCGACCCGGGTGCCGCTGGGCGCTGTCCACACGGCGCTGGCGGGCTTGTCCGCCGCCGGCGCGGTCGCGGCCGCGACCGCGAACGACTGCTTGTTGGTGTGGCGCGGACCATCGCGAATGGCGAGCGACGATCAGGTCACGGCAGTGACCAGCGATCCATGCTGCGGTCGCCTGGCCCGACCTCGAGCGCGCGCATGAGCGCGTACGCTGATGTCGGAGATTCGAGCCGCCTACCGAGCCTGGCCCTCCCCGCTAGCGCAACCGTGAATACCCGCTTAAGATTCCTTGAACCCTCAGCGGACGAAACCTCTCGATCCAATCCCATCTCCTGGCGGAAAAATCCGTGAGCTCCCCAGCGTTGGTTGGACGATGGCTCGTAGAAGGCGCAGCGCATCCTCGCCGTGTCCTCCAGCGGCGGCCACTGGGTTCAGCTGAGCCGGCTCCGCCCTGCCTTCGAGGGCCATGACGTCGCGTACCTCACGACCGACGGGGCTACCGCGACGAGGTGGCGCCGGCCCGCTTACACGGTCAAGGACGCGAGCCGCTGGAACAAGCTCGCGCTCGCGGCCAGCGCGCTCAAGGTCCTGTACGTCGTGGCCCGCGAGCGGCCGGACGTCGTCGTCTCGACGGGTGCGGCCCCGGGCACCTCGCCCTGCGCTTCGCCAAGCTGTCGGCGCGCAGACCGCGTCGGTGACAGTGTCGCCAACGTAGGAGATGTCGCTGTCGGGCCAGATGGCCAGCACCAAGGCCGATCTCTGCCTGACGCAGTGGCCGCACCTCGGGCGGCCGCGTGGGCTACCGGGCGACGTCCTTGATCTTCGCGACGGTCGGCACGCAGCTGCCGTTCGACCGCATGATCGCCGCGCTCGACGACTGGGCCGGCAAGGAGCCGGACCGTGAGGTCTTCGCCCAGGTCGGCCCGGCCAGTTCGCGCCGCGGCATATCCAGTACCGCCGCTTCATCTCGCCCGCGGAGTGCCGCGCCCGCATGGTCGCCGCCGACGCGATCGTCGCGCACGCCGGCATGGGGACGATCCTCACCGCGCTCGAGCTCGGCAAGCCGCTCCTGGTCGTGCCCCGCCGCGCCTCGCTCGGCGAGCACCGCAACGAGCATCAGCTCGCCACCGCACGGCGCTTCGCCGACACCGGGCGGCTGCCGTGGCCTTCGACGAGTCCGAGCTCGCCCAGCGGCTCGACCAGCTCCCCGCTCCGCGGACGGCCGGAGCGCATCAGCCCGTTCGCGTCGGACCAGCTGATCACCGCGCTGCGCAGCTTCATCGACGGCGACGACGGCACTCCGCTCGCCGCCTAGAACGACGACAGGCCGGCCCCGTACTGGCGGCCGGCCTGTGGGAACTGCGTCCGATCAGCGCCCGACGGCGCTCAGCGTCCCGCCCGCGTAGACGAACGGGAGGTCGGCTGCGATGTCGCGCAAGCGCGGCGCGGTCGGCGTCGCGCTTCGACGGGATGAGCTCCTCGATGGGAGGGGCCACTCGATCGTCCACGTCGGGATCGTCGTAGGCGATCCCGCGCTCGGGATCGTCGGCGTAGTAGTTGGTCTGCTTGTACATCACGTCGGCGAGATCGGGGACCACGCAGAAGCCGTGCGCGAACCCGACGGGGCAGAGACCGACGCATGGTGGTTCTCGTCAGCTCGAACGCCTCCCACTCGCCGAAGGTCGGCAAGCCGCGGCGGATGTCGACCATCACGTCGACGATCCCGCCGCGGGAGCGTCGCACCAGCTTCGCGGCGCCCTGTCCCGATCTGGAAGTGCATGCCGCGGACGATGCCCTTGCTCGAGCGGGAGTGGTTGTCCTGGACCACTCCGCGGCGATGCCCGAGGTCGCTGAAGACGTCGCGGCGATACGTCTCGTGGAAGAAGCCGCGCTCGTCGCCGAGGACGCCGGGCTCGATGCAGGATCGGGCCCGTCGAGTCGGGTGTCAAGTCGCCTCATGGTCACACTCGTTGTTGTCGTTGTCACGCAGGGCTGGCGGCGAGCAGGTCCGCTCGCTCGAGGTAGTCCGCGAGCGCGTCAGCGCCACGGGCGGAGCGGCGCCAGGCCGGCTCGCTCCGAGACGGGAGGACCGCAGCACGCCGTTGAGCGGGCGGTCGGCGTCGCCGGGGCGATGACCGTGGTCCCCGGCGGCGACGGGCACGTAGACGCCGGCGAGCTCCATGATCGCCTCGGTGAATGGGGTCCAGCTCGTCGCCTCGCCGTTCGTCACGTGCAGGGTGCCCGTGACGTCCGCCTCGAGGCGCGGCCAGGATCCCGGCGGCGAGGTCGGCGGTGAATGTCGGCGTGAGCGGGCTCGTCGGCCGCTCGGTCAGCGCTCCCTGCTCCTTGGCGCGGGCGATCATCCGCGTCACGAAGTTGCCGCCCTTGGAGACGCTGCCGTGGAGGCCATAGAGGCCCGCGGTGCGGACCGCGAGTGAGCCGGGCGCGTACGCCAGCGCGGCGTGCTCGCCCGCGAGCTTGGAGATGGCGTAGATGCTGCGCGGGTTCGGCAGCGCGTCCTCGTCGTAGGGCTCAGCCGCCGTGCCGTCGAAGACGTAGTTGGTGCTGAGGTGCACGAAGCGCGCGCCGGCCTCGGCGCTGCGGGTCGCCAGGCGCTTTACCGCCCGCACGTTGACCGCGAACGCCTGGTCCTCCTCGCGCTCGCAGACCTCCACGTTGTGGAAGGCGGCGCAGTTGAGGCACGAGCGTCGGCGCCAGGGCGTCGAACGCGCGCGCGACTGCGGGATTCGTCGGTGACATCGAGGTCGGTGCGGGACGGCGCGGGAAGCCTCCGCGCCGCCCTGCAGGATGGCCTCGAGAGTCGGAGGCCAGCTCGCCTCCTCGCCCCGTGATGCGGACACGTTCCGCGCTCACAGTGCTGCCCGGAACTGATCGATCTGGGGCGTCAGCTCACTCAGCAGCTCGAGCCAGCGAATGTTGTAGAACCGCGGGTCGGTGAGCATGACCTTGTCCTCGACGTCGATCGAGGCCAGGATCCCGTCGATCGCCTCGACCGCCGAGCGCGGGGACTCGAAGCCGAGGCGGCTCTGCGAGCTTGGTGTTGGAGCACTCATAGTCGCGCGTGAGCTGCGGCGCGGGCTCCTCCCTCGGCGCCACGGTACAAGTCCCCATGAGCTGAACCGAGCCGGCAACAAGCATCGCCAGCTCGCGGATCTGGTAGTTGTCCTGGACGACGTTGAAAATCTCGCCGGAGACGTCTTCTTCGTTCGCTTCGAGGCAGGCAATCTGGACGTCGGAGTGTCCTGGACGTCGACGAGGGGCCGGTACATCCAACCGCCGCCGTGCAGCATGAGCTTGCCGAGACAAAGGGCGTCTTTAACGAACGTGTTTACCACAAGGTCGAAGCGCATCCGTGAGCTCAATCCGTACACCGTTCCCTGGCGAAGGATTACAGGGCAGAAGTCGGCGCCCGCCAATTGAGGAGCGCCTGTTCGCCGTATCGTTTAGATCGCGCGTAGGGGCCCGGGGCGATCGGAGCATCTTCATCGTAAACGGCGCCGTCGGGCAGGCCATCGTAGAGCGAGCAACTCGATCCAAAGACGAAGCGACGGACGCCGGCCTTGCGGGAAGCGGTGCCCAGCTCTCGGTCGCCCTGGCATTCATCTGCCAGTTGGCTTCGGGATCGAAGTTTGCCGTCGGGTCGTTGGAGAGCCCGGCGAGGTGGATAACGCCGTCGATACCTTCGAACCACTGAGGCTGGACTTCGCGGATGTCGGCATGGAGCAGGTCTACCTGGTCGAGCACGTCGTTGATCGGACCAAGGCCCCAGTAGAGACGGTCGAGGAGTCTGACGTGGTGGCCGCGGTCGAGGAGACGCGCACGAGGACAGAGCCGACGTAGCCGGCGCCGCCGGTGACGAGGACGAGCTGCCCGGGTTCGGGCGCCTCGGGGCGCGAGGCCGTTGGTGCGGCGCGCGAGCGGAGGCAGCTCCGTGCCCGTTGCCATTCTCGCTCATCTGCGTCAAAACACTCCTGCCGATTCGGATTGCCGAGAACTGCTCGATCAACGGACGAGTGCGAAGGCTTCTTTCGCCGGGTCGGCCACATGCCGGCCGATCGCCAGCGACGACGTTGCGGCGGCGACGGCGCGTTGCGCATGTGCAGCGCGCGGTCCGTCGCGGAGAACACGAAGTCGTCCACGAGCTTGCCGTCGCGTCCCAGCGCCGGGCGCGGCGCCGGCCAAGCCGGGCAACAGGTCGTCGGCGGTGCGCTCCGGCACGTAGCGGGCCGCGGTGGCGGCCATCGCGCCCCGGTTCACGGCGTGGGCGATCTCGGTGATGGCGGTCCGCAGAAGCGCTGGATCATCCGCGGCGTCCCCGGCCACGTCAGCGTGGCGGCCAGCTCGCGTGGGCGAACCTGGCGCAGGCGGTAGGCGTCGCGCCGCCCGCAAGCAGCGCGGTCGGGCCGACAAGCGCGTCGCCGTCGGCGTGGCGTGTGAGGTGCTCTCCCAGGAACGGCAGCCGCGGGTCGGGGAGGGGTAGATGATCGAGCGGACCAGGTGGCGGGGCTCCTGTCGCAGACGCAGGTAAGCACCGCGGAAGGGCACGATCTGCGGCTCGCGTGGCGCCCCCGCCTGCACGGCCAGGCGGTCCGACCACGCGCCGGCGCACACGAGCGCGTGCCCGGCTTCGGACGCCGCGGCGGTGCGCGATGCGGATGGCGCGACCGTTCGGGGCGAAGTCGGTGACCTCGCTGCCGAGGGCGACGCTGCCGCGGGCGTGCTCGAGCTCGGCGCGCAGCGCGCGGGCGACCGCGTGACGTCGACGATCACCGTGTCGGGCGAGTGCAGTGCCGCGATACCGCGGGCGGCCGGCTCGAGCTCCGCGAGCTGTGGGCCGATCCGGCGCAGCCGGGCGACGCCGTTGGCGCGGCCGCGGCGCTCGAAATCATCGAGGCCGGGCAGCTCGGACTCCTCGAGCGCGACGATCAGCTTGCCGCAGCGCTCGGCCTCGATCGCGTGGCGCTCGCAGAACGCGTACAGCTCGCGCGCGCCGTTGACGCACAGCTGCGCCTCCAGCGACCCCGGGGCGGACGATGCCGGCGTGGATGACGCCGGGTCGCGGCCGGTCTGGTGGCGGCCGATCGCGCCGCCTGTCGAGCACCATGATCCCGCGCGCGGGTGGCGATGCGCGGCTGGCGCGCCGTGGCCAGGCCGACGATGCCGGCGCCGACGACGGCGATGTCGCAGCGTTGTGGTCGCTCACTGGGGCGCCCGTCGGCGACGCAGACGCCGAGCCGGATCCCGACTCGGGGTCCTGGATCCGCGCGATCGCCTTCGAGCGCGGGTGCGCGCCGATCTGCGGAACGCGGACGCCAAGTCGGTCTTGACCGTGCTCTCGGCGAGGAAGAGCTTGCCCGCGATCTCGCGGCGTCAGGCCGAGGACGAGCAGCGAGAGGATCTGCTTCTCGCGGTGCGGAGCGGGCGCGGGGCGATCTGCTGGCCGAGCACGACCGGGACGGCGAGCTCGCCGGCGAGCAGTGCGTGGGCGGTGGCACGAGCGCGCGCTCCACGTCGTCTTCGAGGACGATCCCGGCCGCGCCGGCGAGCAGCACGCGTCGCAGGGCGGCGTTCGAGAGGTCGGCGGGAATGACGGCCAGGATCGGCGCATTCGGATGCGATCGGCGAGCGTGCGGATCGTGCGCAGGTGCGGGTCTTCGCGGCAGGCTCGAGCACGACGATCAGTGCGTCTGACGCCGGCTCGGCTGGAGGCCGAAGCGGGCGTCGCCGAGCAGCCGGATGACGTCGCCGCGCCCCGCACGTCGGTTCCCACGACCGTGGCGAGAATCGGCGACCACAGCGGACGTGCTTGGGTGGCGGTTGCCGTGCGGCTCATGGTGAGTAACGCACCAAGCCGCCTGCCGCTGCGCGGCGTGGGCGAGCAAGTCTGAGCGTGTCGGAGCCGTTGGTCTGTGGATGCGCGCGTGATGTTTCGTCACTCCAGCCACGGTGGCTCTTGGCCGTGCTCGTGACGAAGACGCTGATCGCTGCCGTCTGCACGAAGCTGAACATCGCCGGAACCTGACGGTGCGGCCGCGATCATCCATGTCAGGTAGACGATCCCGACGTGTCGATCCTGGACCGGCGCGCCCTGCCGCAGGACGTCGCCACGCTCCAGAAGCGCGCGGAGCTCTACGGGCGCCTGACGGTGACCACGCCGGTGCTCGAGGCCATCGGCAGCGCGCCGGCCTGCCGCCCGACCAGTCGCCGGGGTCGACCGCACGACCGCCGACGTGCCGATCCCCCTCACCGAGCCGGCCAGCGAGGAGCGAGCGAGCCAGATCCGCGAGTCGCACGCGCCCATCGCCTCGAGCTGCAGTCCGACCCCGACGAGCCAGTCCTCACGATCTACGCCGTGCGCCTCGTGGCCGGAAGCGCAGCGCCTCGCGGACTCCGCCGTCCCGGGCCTGCAGGACTCCTGCTACTCGCCCGCCTCCAAGGCTTCCCCGAGGAGAGCTCCCGCAGCTGCGCCAGCTCGGCGGCGCGCGCGGCGGCACCACCAACGGCAAGGCGAGATCGTGATCGCCGGCCTGACCTTCGTCACCGCCTTCGGGCTGAGCTTCGTCCTCCTCCTCTTGCTCCTTCGCCGTTCCGGCGGCCCGGGACGGAGGACGCTCCGGTGCGCCCCGGCGCGCGCCTCAGCGCGCGGGCGGCGGCGGACTGGCCGGGGACCACCGCGTGTTGCCCTGGTCGGTCGCCGGCCTCATCACGATGTCTGGCTGACCCCGTTCGACAAGATCGAGCTGGCGATCCCGCGCCGATCGACCTCACGCTCGACCGGCTCGTCCTGCCCGTCGTCGTCGGCGATCTGGCTGATCGCCTTCACCGCCGGCCGGCTCTCGCGCCGCGGCTGCGCCTCACGCGCGTGCATCTCGCGTCGGCGCGTTCCTCGCCTGCGCGTTCGTCAGCGTGGTGCTCGCCGCCCGCTACCTCAACCAGACCGGCGAGCTCATGCTGGCCTTGAAGAAGCTCCCGCTGCTCGTCTCCTACATCTCGGTCTTCGTGATCGTGGCGAGCTCCGTGCGGCGGACCGAGGTTCCGGCGTTCCTGACGTACACCCTGATCCTCGCGGTGCTCTGCGGGGTCGGGATCATCGACGAGTACCGCTTCAGACGAACGTGTTCTCCACCTGGTCGGAGCAAGCTGCTCCCGGCCGTTCGAGGTGGTCAAGGACGGTGCCGGCGACGGTCGACAGCTCGGGCGGCGCTGGATCGGGGCCCGGCGCCTATGGCCTGGAGGCGGTCGGCATGCTGGCCATGGCGCTGCCGATCGCCATCGTCGGCATCATCGCTCGCCGACCCGGCGGCGGAGGTCCTCTACGGGCTCGCGATCGTCGTGCTGCTCGCCGCGCATGTTCGCGACACAGCGCAAGACCGCGCTGATCGCGCCGGTCGCGGTCATCGCGACGCTGGGCCTACTTCCGCCGCCGCGAGTGCTCGTGCTCGCGCCCTTCGGCCTCGTCTCGGGGTCATGGTCGGCGGCCGTCTCGCCGGGCGCCGTCCATAGCGTCGTCGCCCAGTTCACCCGGTCGACGCCGGCAGCGTGGCGACCATCAGCGAGCGCGCCGCCGATTACGACGCCATCCGTCCGGACGTTGGACGCACTGGCTGTTCGGCCGGGGCTTCGGCAGCTACGACCACGACAGCTACCGGATCCTCGACTCCGAGATCTCGGCGCACGATCGAGACCGGCATGCTCGGCCTCGCCGCGTTCCTGCTGATCGCCTTCGGTGATCCTCGTCGCGCGCAAGACGGTGTCGCGGCACGATCCGAGATGGGCGCCTGCCGCCTCTGCGGCGTGTCGGCCGCCGTGTGCATGCTCGTCCTCTCGACGCTCTACGACGTGATGGCCGTTCCGCACGTGCCCTGCGTGTTCCTCTACCTCGCGGGCCTGACCGTTGCGTCGTCGGCCTGGGGTCCGAGGCCGCGCCGCCGCCACCAGCGCACGGGCACGCGGCCCGGGAGCACACGCCCGCACCGCCGTCCACGTCGTCAGGGAACGGTCCGCACCGGCTGACGCGGAAGTCCGCGTCGCTGGCCAGCGTTGGATTGAAGACCATGGGTATCGGCATTCGTCTCCGCTAGCTGTGGCGCCTCAAGCTCGGGCTGGTCATCGGCATCGCGCTCGCCCTGTTCGCGGGGCTCTGGAGCGTGCAGAAGATCAGCCTCTCGCCGCCCGGGCTGACCCCGCGCTCGCTCGAGATGGCGACTGCCTCGACGCACGTCCTCGTGGACGCCGCGTTACTGAGTTCGTCGTATTGCTAAACTCGACAAGTAGCGACCTGATCGATCCGCCGCAGCCTGTGCATCTAGCATTGATCGCAACCATAAAGGACCACGAGGGCCGTGTGGAATTGACGTACCTTATCGCGAACGCGAAGGCTCAGCGGGAATAAATAATTCCGCTTTTTAAATGTACAGGAAGAGCAGGTATGACGCTTGAAGCACCACGTATTCATGCATCCAGTATTTCTCGAACGTGGAACGAAAAGCTCATCTTCCTTACTTCGGCTACAGGTCTCTTCCTTCTCTTTGCGTTTCAGCTTGTTCACTTTGCCTTCACTACGAGCGCCACTGTGGACGAACCAGTGCATCTTCTCGCCGGATATCGGCACTGGCAGTGCGGCGATTTCGGTATCAACCCTGAGCATCCTCCTCTGCTGAAACTTATTGCAGCGGCGCCGCTTATGTTCCGCAACGTTGCCACCCCGCCGTGGGAATGCGGGTCGAAGATCACGTCGACGCCGGACAGCTTTCTTTACGGCCAAAAGTTTTTTGTGCAGAACGGCCCTGATCAAATGGTGATACCTGCTCGTCTGGCATCGTCCTTGGTGGCGATATTGATGGCGATATTAGTGTTTGCGTTCACTTGGCGGGCATTCGGAAAATGGGAGGCTTTGATAGCTCTAGCGATCGTCGCTTTCGAACCGAATTTCATTGCGAATGGCACTCTCATTACGACCGACATGGTCCTGTCCGCTGCCGGAATTGCAGCCGTGTTCGCGTCGTATGGATTCTCCAGGAAGCAGGATCTGAAATCGCTTCTGGTCATGGGAATCTCTTTCGGGTTTCTGCTCGCGGCAAAACACTCGGCAATTTATTCCTTCCCATACTTCTCGCACTGGTTATGGCGGATATCTTGTTTTTTGATCGTTCGCCGTCAGGCTTGAAAACAAAAGGGCTTCGTCGGATCGGTGGGTTCGTTGCAGCTTGTCTAATGGGCGTGGTTTTGCTTTGGTCACTTTACGGTTTTCGGTATCGCGCGATCCCGAATGAAAATGTACCGACCACCTCGGTCGCGGATTATATGGCAAACGCTCGTCCGGAGGTCGTTAATTCATCCTCAGCGCGGATTGTCGAAGCAGTGGAGAGAGCGCATGTATTGCCTCAATCATACGTGTTGGGGCTGGGTAATGTCGTCGCAAACAGCAGTCGCAATATGAATCTTTTCGGCCGCGCCTACGGTACCGGGCAGTGGTTCTATTTCCCGGTATCATTTTTGATTAAATCGAGCATCGCACTCTTGCTGCTCTTTCCGCTAGGCGTTGCATTCTGCATTTTTGTGAAGGACAAACGCCGCGAGATGATGTTCGTGCTATTGCCTGCGCTAGTTTTTTTGGGATCACGCTGACGTCTAAACTTAACATTGGCGTTCGACACATTTTGCCTGTCTATCCATTTTTTATTATTGCGGCCGCCGTCGGCGCAATCTGGATGGCGCGCAGGTATTCTGTGGTTCGATATGGGTTGATCGTGCTGTTGATGTATCACGCAGTGACCGCCGCCCGAATCGCTCCGAATCACGTGGCATTTGCTAACGATTTTTGGGGTGGTCCAAATAATACTTATCTCTATTTCAAGGACCCGAATCTGACCTGGGGTGAGAGCCACAAATTTGTTCGCGACTATGTCGCACGGAATGGGATAAAAGACTGCTGGTATGCATACCACGGTCTTGTTGAGCTCACCGAAGCTATACAACCATGCCATCTTCTTCCGGGAACGTTTCCCTTCCGCAGATCAGATCAGGTGAAAGATCCGGTGCCGCCGGTAATTGAAGGCACGGTGATACTCACGGGGATGGCATTCCCGCCACGCGGCGGCCAGGCATATTTACCGATCATAGAATCGGGGCCGATTGACCGGATCAACGCAAGCCTATTCGTTTATCGCGGAAGGTTTGAGATCCCTCTGCTTTCGGCTCTAAGTCACATCGATCGGTCTGAGATATTGATCCGGTACAAGCGTTTCGACGAGGCGATCAGTGATGCGCAGGAGGCCGTTGGATTGGCACCCGTCTGATCCTAGAATGCATCTCGCACTGGCACTGGCGTACGCTGCCGCAGGTAGAAACGACGACGCTAAGCGCGAATTTGAGCAGGCGGTCCAGAACGTCCACGGCAATCCGCTCTTCCGCAACGTCGAATTGAGAGCACAGCGAGAGCTGTCGAGATTAAATAGCAAATGAGATCACTGCGTTTGTCTTATAGCGAGCTGCAACGCTTGTTACTTGCTTCATGACACAGAGAATTCTCGTACACGAGTTTATACAGCAATAACTACCTGCGGCTTAACTCTGACTTCAGCCCCAGCGCTCTTAAGTATCCGGTGTTGATCCGGCAGTTCGCGAATTTTATGCGCTCAAGATAATCACTCAGTGCCTTTTGTGCCTTATCCTTTGGCGGCCGGTTCTTCCTTACCTCTTCAAACGTAGTGCGCGGGCCGTTTGCAAAAGCGACAATCGCAGCCCAGTCCGCTGGTGGATTTATCGACGCAACACACGAAGTCGCGTCGAGCTTTTTGTAGGGCCAGAAGTACCAGCCGATGTGGTGCTGTTCCAGCAACGTCCGATAGGACGTGATCCACTCGTCAGTGTTTTCGCCTGACTCTCCCATCCAAATAGGCACATTATGTTTGTCGCGAAAATCGAGGTATTGCTGAATGGCCCCTTGGTTTACGTTCATCCAGTATTGGTGAAAGGTATAGGCAATCTTATCGTCAAACGGCGGACCAAAAACTTTGAAGTTGCCGTTCCACTGCGCGCCGCCAAGAAAGACCAGATGGTTTTTGTCAACCTCGCGTATACCGGCGACGATTTTGCGATATAACGGCTCGAGCTTTGGGTTGAGGTAGGCGATGTCGAAGTAGGGGGCGATCGGCTCGTTAAGCAGATCGTAACCCAAAACGGCTGGTTCGTTTCGGAAACGCGCGGCGATCTTTCGCCAGATATTGACGGTCAACTCCTGACTCTCGGCGCTTTCAAACAGAAACGGATAGCCCCAACTGTCATCGATGTTATCTCCAGTCTGGCCGCCGGGTGCGCCATGCATGTCCAGAACAACCGAAAGACCTTCCTTCTTACACCAGGCGACAACTCGGTCCAACAGTTCGTAACCCGGACCTTCAAGTTTTTGTTGTTCACCTTCGGAGACAAAAAGTCGGTAGCTGAAGGGGAGCCGAACAGAGTTGAACCCTGATTCTTTGATGAACCTGATGTCTTCTCTCGTAATGTAGTTCTCACGAAAGACTGCCCAGAATCTTCGTGCCTCGTCCTCGCCGAGCAGTTCATTCACGACCGTCTGAATCAACCGCGGAGAATTGGCGGTCTTGAATTTGAACATGTAGCCCTCAGGCAGCAGCCAGTTGCCAAGATTGATACCTTTCAAAAGCAGCGGCTCGCCATTGGGTGAGATAAACTCTTTGCCTCGTCTCGTGACAAACTTTGACTGTCCATGGCTGATGAAGGGAAGGCCGAGGAGAAATAGAGCAACAGTCAGGAGCCCGATAAGACCCATTCTTGTGGTTTTTATCATCAGCGTTTGCGGCTCCGGTTGTCTCGTTTTAGTCGTGTCCGTAGGCGGAGAGACAATATATATTATTGAGTCGAATTCTGGGCATGACTTCTTCGCCCTCATGCAATAACTTCGTACTACTTTAGAAACTCAACTCAAGAATATTCAGACCCGATTTATTCGACGGTGTTTTTGTCCTTGAAGTCGACCTTGATACATTGAATCGGCGGCTTGACGAGCGAGAGGACTCTGAGTGGGGCGGCGGCTTACCAAGCTTGATCACACGCGACGATTTAGAACTGCGACTAGGCGCGGACCTAACAAAGGAACAAAGACCTCCTCACTCCGTTCGTAGCGCAATCGTCGGGTTTACTTTCGTGGCGCGTCGCGCCGGCACGTACGACGCTACAAGGCCCACTGCGATAAGCACGACCGGAACGCTGGCGAACGTTAGATAGTCAGTCGCGGTCACGCCGTAGAGAAGACTTGCCATCAAACGGGTCAGCGCGTATGCCGATATCAATCCTGCCGCTACGCCTATCAACGTCAACGTCAATCCCTGGCGCATCACCAACCGCAACACATCCATTCTCTCGTGCGCCAAGCGCCATACGGATTCCCAACTCGCGCCTGCGGAGAGTGACTGTGTAGTTCATCACGCCATAGACTCCTACGGCCGCCAACACCAACGCCACTCCAGCAAAAGCAAGCAGCAGCGTCATGTTGAAGCGCCGGTCGGAAAGCGACTCTGTGAGAACTTGCTCCATAGTCCGTACGTCAGTCAGCGCTTGCTCTTTATCGATTGAATAGATCGCCTTTGAAACGGGTTGGACCAGGCTTTCCGGGTTCGAGGCAGTTCGCACCACGAAGCTCACGAAAGGTAGCGCCAGTTGCTTGTATGGCAGATACATCATCGCGGATGCATCGACGTCCAGCCCACTTGTCTTCACATCACCTACGACGCCGACAATCTCACGCGCTCCTGGCTCGGGGTGAAATGAGGGCGTTAGCCGTTTGCCGATCGGGTTTTCTCCAGGCCAGAATCGGCGCGCCATTTCCTCGCTGATGATTATGACCGGCACGCTATTTTCACGATCATGGTCGCTGAAGAAACGCCCCTGTCGCAACGGGATGCCAATCGCCCGGAAGTAGTCAGGGCTGATATAACGCGTCTGTGCCATCGGCTGCTCCGCGATTGCCGCTGAGGGCCGGCCTTCGATAGTGAAGGGTTGTGTCGATCCACCTCCCGCCAACGGAATTCTGGTAGTAGTTCCAACGGAAAGGACACCAGGCACGGCGCGGATCTGTTCGATCGCTTGGTCAACAAACGCAAGCCGTTGGTGAGGTTCAGAATATCTGAGCCAAGGTAAAACGATGCTCATCGTTAACCCATTGCGGGTGTCGAACCCGGGATCGACGTTTTGCAGCTTCCAGAAACTGCGAATCATCAGTCCGGCTCCGATCAGCAGGATTAGTGACAGAGCTACTTCTGAAATTACAAGTGCCTTGCGTGTGTGCTGCTTGATGGGACTGCCGCCGGTTCGGCCCGCGCCTTGTTTCAGAGTTTCACTGATGCTGGTCCTGGTAAACTGCAAAGCGGGCACGATCCCGATTATGATTCCAGCGGCGAACGACACCAAAAGGGTAAAGCCCAGGGCCCAGGTGTCGATGCCGATATCGTCTGAATAAGGAAGGCTGCCCAGTCGCACGAGCATCTTACTTCCCCACACGGCGAGCAGAAGGCCAAGCAGACCTCCAGTAACAGCAAGCAGAACGCTTTCGGTAAGTAGTTGCCGGATCAGCCGAGCCCGCCCGGCGCCGAGTGCGATACGGACCGCGATCTCTTTCTGGCGGTTGGCGCCTCTGGCGAGCATCAGGTTCGCGACGTTCGCGCAAGCGATCAACAACACGAAGCCCACGGCACAGAAAAGCACAAGCAGCGCCGTGCGGATATCGCCGACAAGATCGTCACGGAGCGGGATGACCACGGCGCCCCAGCCTTTGTTTTCCTCAGGGTATTGTTGTTCGAGCCTGCTCGAAATCGTAGTCATCTCCGCCTGCGCCTGCTCCAGTGAGACGTTCTGCTTTAGACGTGCAATCACGAGATAGTCATGAATTGATCGGACTTGACGTTCGTTGTCATCCCACGCCAGAGGCACCCATAGCTCGGCCTCCCGCGGAAACTCAAATCCCGCGGGCATGATGCCTACGACGGTGAAACTTCGGCTGTTGAGGGTCAGAGTTTGACCGATTATGTTCGGGTTAGCGCCGAAGGCTCGTTGCCACAGTCCGTGACCGATCACAACAACCTGGTCGCGTCCCGGTCGTTCCTCGTCGGGTGTAAAGGTGCGCCCCTGCATTGCATTTGTGCGCAACACCGAAAAGAAGTCTGACGACACAGCGGCGCCGATCAATGACAACGGATCATTACTGGTACTCAGACTAAAGCCCGAGTACGTGTAAACCGCCATCTGTTCGAAGGCGCTGCTCTGCGCTTTCCAATCAATATAGTTCGCGGGTGACACTGAAAATTTGTCGAGGCCGGGAAAGCTTTGCTGAGGCGGCGTGTGCCACACATGAACGATCTGCTCAGATTCGGGGTAGGGCAAAGGCCGAAGCAATAGACCATTGACGACACTGAATATCGCAGTGTTGGCGCCGATCCCGAGAGCGAGTGAAAGCACGGTTACTACAGTGAAAATAGGACTATGGACCAAAGATCGCACACCAAATCGAACGTCTCGCCACGCGGTTTCTATCAATTGACCCATTCTGATCTCCCTTACTTTTTCTTGAACTTGCTCGACACCCCCAAGTTCGATGAGAGCATTACGTCGAGCTTCTCGAGGTGTGAGTCCCTGCCTGATTTTCGTCTCGGTCAACATGTCCAGGTACGCCTGGATCTCTTCAGTGAACTCCTGGTCCACGCGGTCCTTGTGGAAGAGATTGCGCCAGAGGCTGGTCAGGCGAGGAATCAACGGCACGATGGCTTCTCCTCAGGTAGCCTTTAGGGCGTTGGTGATCGCGAGGGAAATCCGCTGCCAGTCCTGCGTCTCCGTGTCGAGCTGGCGCCGGCCGGCTGCGGTAAGGCGATAGTATTTTGCGCGGCGATTGTTCTCTGACTCACCCCACGACGATTGGAGCCAGCCCGCCTCTTCCATCCGGTGTAACGCTGGGAAAAGTGAGCCGGGTTTGACCTTGAAGGTTCCCTTCGTGATCTGATCGATCCGATGTGAAACGCCTAGTCCGTGTAGCGGACCCAGAGCCAGCGATTTCAGCACCAGAAGATCGAGCGTGCCTTGCAACAGGTCAACTTGCTTTCGCGCCATGTATCTCTCCTATAGACATTCTGTAGAAGGTAAGATAAATCGTTTTCATATAGAATGTCAATACGAGCGGCGCTCGGACGTGGTATACGAAAATCTAGGCGAAAGTGTAAGGGTAGGCGTTGAGCCTCTTGCTCATTCGAGTTTCAGATGGACTAACTAATAATACGCGCAGGTTTCCAAAGAGCTGCGGGTGTTGTTTAAGGGTATCGGTACGGTCGCCGTTTTTGTTCTGTGGCAGGATTTAGTTCCTCGGATTACTTTTATAAACCCTTCATCCGTCTTCATCCGTGAAATCTGTGGTCTGGTCCCAATTAATCAAATGACAACCGAAAATCTGCGCGCTAAAGTGGCGTGACCCCTCAAAAAAGAAGCGGGCCGACTTGTGCCGATAACACGAAGCCGACCCTTGACCTCAACCTTCACTAGAAAGGATGAAGATCATGGCCACTCATAGTAGCGCAACCACGCGCGAAGAAACATCACACCAAAACGATTCTCATGTCATCGACGCATCTCTCAAACGACGGCTCGACTACTCATAACCAACGGTTCGATTCCAAGACAAACCCGATCGCTGATCCAGTACGCGCTGGAAAGAAGGGATCGACACTTAGGCCAGATCGTCCGTCGTGTTGAGGCAGGCGAAATGAGGATCGATCACGTGCACCTTGAATAGCTTCTGGCGTTCTCGGTCGCTTCGAACATAGGCCGAGATCCACAACTACACGGATAACGCAGAGCCAGGTATGCTGCGCCTGATTTCACGGCGGCGGTTTACCTGCTCTGCGCGAATCCCGTGGTAATGAAGTGAAATGAAAAGACGGGCGATGCGTTTGATAACAGCGTTCATCTTAGGGAGCGAAGCAGAAGCTGTTGTAGGAAGAACATTAGTGTTGAGGCCCCATTCGTCACCATCGGGAAAGATAGATTGGTCGTCTGTCCTTGCAGACAATGACGTATTTAATATTCTGCGCCTCACGACCTTAGTCATACTGCAAAGCTTCTTTCCGAACTCGTGTAAATTACGCCTCTTTTTTACGGTAACCAGGTTTGATCCTCGACGGATTCCAGTACCCATCAAGAGTGCGGCATAGACAAACCGACTCATACTTACTCTTCGAAGAGCTTTTCCGTTTGCACTTACGCTTCTTTCTGCGGGGCCATACGTGATCACACGACCTTGATTGTTAGGTTCCTGAGACGCTTTTAAGCGGGAATTAAAACGAATCAAGTTGAGTTGAAACTCACTGTTGGCCGCTTCAACCATTGCTTTGTGATAAGCACAGACAGCCACGTGACCGTAGAAAGAAACGAATTCCTCGTCACTGCCGTCAAAAGCCACATCCTGACGGCCATTTAGCCGGTTCTGTGCAACGAGCATGCACCTACATCTCACTCGATGACGAACAATGTTTGAATATCAACTGCCCCTCGCACCGAGTTTAACAAGAAAATTCTTTAAAGAGGGACTATTGGCCTTGGCTATGCTAAGGCGAATTGTCGAAAACAAGTCAGGACCATGAAGCACTTCGTTATAGGACACATCACTTTCGAAGACTTGTTTAAGTTCCTTTTTTCCGTTAGTACCTTCATAAGGTTTTTGGTTAAGGCCCTTTTTAATATAGTTTCGTTTCAACGAGAGTTCCTCAATATCGGCGAGATACCAGTTTTCGATCATTCTATTCGGAACACAGACTTCGACATTCGTGCCAAAAGCTGTACCCTTGATCGCATTCTGCAATTCAGCAACGAAAATACTGTACTCCATGGGTCGTTCTTCAAAATCGGGCATCAGAATAACGAATCGACATCCGAGATCTTTAAGCATCGCAATCTGTTTTCTCGATCCCAACGAGTTGTTTCACCGATACAGTGTGTCCTCTCGGACCATCAGTTTTCACAACTTTTACAACACCCTTAAAACGCGCTCTGAGGGTCGCGTAGTCACCTGGCCCATCAACAATGACGCCTATTAGTTTACTCTTCGCCACTCGGCACAGCTCCCAGAATTCCACTCACCCAAAGATCCCCCAAACCGAAGTCTGATTTTTCAAGGGTATCTGCGATCATTTCCCGTTCCTCTAATCTCTCAGTTTTTGTTCCTTCATCTCCACTCAGCACAGCAGTTATCTCTTCGACTCGAGCAGCGTTCAAAACGGTGGCCGAATGAGTGGTTAGTACATAGATAACGCTTTCATGATCGTCTTGCTCTCTCATCAGACGGATCAGTTGTTGTTGCATCCAAGGGTGCAGAAAATTCTCGGGTTCCTCTAGTAGATAGATAGTGGAATGCGGCACGAAGACGCTAATCAGAATTGACAACCACTTAATGGTTCCATCAGAGATCTCTTCCGGATAGAACTTTTGTGAACCGGACTCAAATACAACAAATCGCTTTCCGTTTGTAGGATCTATGTCCGTCGATATTCCTGTAATTGATTTGACGGCTAGCGAAAGCTCTGAATTGATCCTATCCAAAATCGTATCTACGTCTCTAGGTCGAAACCGCCTAAAACCCGCATAAGGGGGAACTACACGAGGCGAATAATCTATCCGAGCGAATCGACCTGACTCATATGTCCTCGAACTGCCAAGACGGTGATAATGCTTATTCTTTAGCGCGTGTACTACTTCGCTCACTCCTGCGCCAGTTGGTGTTATCGCCGCAAAAGGCAACTGATCCGTTGCTTGACGCGCCGCGTCCGGTAAAATGTTGTATTCATTAAGATTGATAAAACGGCCCACAAAGGAAAAAATGGTCCTATTAGTGCGCGCTAAATAAGGGAGTAGGGAGTTGTCGCCACTTCGTTTTAACTCCGTCGCAACGCGACCTAAGAATTCCTCCTGTTTCGAATAGATCTTGTCCTTTGACTCTCTAGGCTCGGCTCGTAGGGAGCCAAAAAAACGTCTCGGCCGATGGCATTTCGACTACCCAGTTTATACGTGATTAACGGCTGGTTACTTTTTGTACGATCGACGGAATAAGTGAGAATGTTTATTCGGTCCTCTCCACTTGGAAGATATATCTGAAGGTCCTCCTTGATAACTGTAGCAATTTGTTCCAAGCCGCTCTGGGCTAAGGAGATACTCCACGAAAATCGAAATCGCCTGCGTTTTCGATTGTATATTCGTTGACCGTAAACATGATCGATTGAAAACCGGATTACTGATTGCCCTCGATGATAGTTTCTAAGCGGGCCGCCGTTCTTAGCCATTGCGAGCCCGGCACCCTGCTCAAGTATGTCCCGCAAAAACTTCAGCGCCGAAAGCAAGCACGTCTTGCCTGAGCCGTTTGGTCCGATCAGTATATTGACACCTGGTCGCAGAGATAGAGTGGTCTTGCGTATGGAACGAAAATTTTCAATTTCAATGTTAAGGGTTTTGGAATCTGCGGCCATGACCAGATGAGCTAATCAAAGACTGCCGAACTTAAGTTGTCGGCTGTAGCGTATAAGCAACCACCGAACCGCGAACGGTAATACCCTCCGAGGCTGTCCTGCGATGGATGTAAGGCATGCACTTGACAGTTTCGGTGACTGTTTGCGCTTAACTTGCTGATTCTAGGTTGGAATACAATAAAAGGGAAGCCCAACACATACGAGGCCATCGTTCAGAAAAGAACTGTTTGCACGAAATAGGCTAGTTAAATCGGTGGTTCGAATCCTCGCCCTGACCAATTAAATCAACCTGCTGGGCACAGTTACGAGGAATGATAAGATTACCGAAATGTCACCCTCGAGTGATCACAACCGTCGCACTCTACAGGCGCGAGAACTGGATTACCTGACGATAACCCAGTTTGTCGTTTTGCACGTGGGCTGCTTGCTTCTCTTCTGGGTGGGTGTTAGCTGGGTTGCCATCGCAGCGTGTGTCGCATTCTATTGTCTTCGTATCTTTGCCGTATCAGCTGGTTATCACCGTTACTTCTCGCATCGCTCTTATAAAACAAGCCGCATCTTTCAGTTTGTCCTTGCTTTCGTCGGTTGCATGTCAAATCAAAAAGGTCCCTTGTGGTGGGCTGCTCATCATCGTTACCACCACTCTCATGCGGACCGCGAGGATGACATCCACTCTCCTGGCCAACACGGCTTTTGGTGGGCGCATTGTTTATGGATCTTCTCTCTCCGATATCGCAGGGCAGACCAAAAACTAGTGTCGACCTTCACTGAGTACCCCGAACTACGCCTCTTGGATAGATTCTATCTCGTTCCACCCATCTTTTTGGCCGCACTTCTTTTCGGCTTAGGCGTGGTTTTGCAACGCATCGGACCTACCCTGGGCACCTCGGGATTGCAGATGTTGGCGTGGGGCTTCTTTGTAAGCACGGTGCTGGTCCATCATGCAATTTATAGCGCGAATTCCCTCGCCCACTCCCTGGGCAGCCGGCGTTTCAATAGCGCCGACTCAAGTCGCAATAACCTGTTTGTCGCGTTACTTACCTTTGGCGACGGATGGCACAATAATCATCACTACTATCAGCGGTCAGCGCGCCACGGCTTCTACTGGTGGGAAATCGATTTGACTCATTACATATTAAAAGGCCTCTCGTACTTCGGTGTCGTTTGGGACTTGCACACACCACCGGAACGGATCTACGCAAGAGCCGCGTTCGAAAAAACGCAACTACAAACGTTACCTACGCTATCAAAGTTAAAGCGCAACCCAGTTGTTAACGCCTCCAAGTAGAGATCATCTGTGAGTCAACATAAAGCAAGAACTCTCACTGCGTTACTGCTGGTTATTGGCTTATTCGTGGCGTTACGATTTTCACTGAAGGTTAGTGAAGAAGAGGTTAAAGCTGCAGCGACTCGCTTTGCATTCTCACGTTCAACTCTTCCGGAACTTTCCGGGCCGCCGATCCGCACTCAACGGTTGGTCCATCCCAGTCTAAAACGAGTCTCTGCTTTCGTTTCAACAGTCGGCGCCGCCGTCGCTCTTAATGACATGGATGGAGATGGCGTCTCGAACGACGCCTGCTACATCGATACGCAAACAGACCAGATCATAATTACACCCGTTCCGGGGACCGGAAATCGTTACTCACCTTTTGCTCTGATTCAGGAATCTTTCTTCGATCGCGACAGGATGGCTCCTCTCGGCGTGCTTCTCTCAGACATAACTGAAGATGGCCACGTCGATGTGATCGTTTATTACGCGGGCAGATCACCTCTTCTGTTCCTGTGGCAGCCAACAAGTAACTCTTCTTTGGCTGCTGGCAACTACTTTGCGCACGATATTTTTCCAAAAGAAATCTGGATGACCGGAGCTGCCACCACCGCCGACCTCGATGGCGATGGACATCTCGACCTCATCTTTGCCAACTACTTTAAAGACGGATCGGATTTATATAACCCAACTGGTGAGGGCATCGTCTCAATGCCCGAATCGTTTTCGCATGCTGCTAACGGCGGCGGCGAGCGAATCTACCGTTGGATTTCTTCAACATCTGGTAACAATCCGAGCGTGACGTACGAAGAAGTACGAGACGCCTTTCCTGCTGGAGTTGGTGGAGGATGGGGTCTGGCTGTTGGCGCCTGTGATCTCGATGGTGACTTACTCCCGGAACTGTATGTCGCGCACGATTTTGGACCAGATCGTCTTTTCTGGAATCGATCTACACCGGGACAAATTCGCTTTGCTTTGCTCGAAGGTCAACGACAGTTTGCCGTGCCGAAATCCTATGTGCTTGGACGCGACTCGTTCAAAAGCATGGGCGTGGATTTCGCTGACTTGAACGATGATGGCATTCCCGACATATACGTCAGCAACATCACCGAGCCCAAAGGACTCCAGGAGAGTCAAATGCTCTTCCTCAGTACCGGTGATATCACCTCAATGAGAGAAGGCATTGCTCCTTATGTTAACCGTGGTGAAGCCCTCGGCTTATCCGACAGCGGTTGGGCCTGGGACGCTAAGCTTGACGACTTCGACAACGACGGCATACCGGAAGCACTTCAGGCCACCGGCTTTATCAGGGGATCGTCGAACCTTTGGCCAGAGATACAAGAGCTCGCAACCGCTAACGACGCGCTCATCTCAAATGTATGGACCTCCTGGCCCAAGATAGAAGCAGGCGCCGATATTGCCGGACACAATCAGAATCCTTTCTTTGTACGAGTCGGTGATCACTATGTGGATATCGCGGAAGAGATCGGGTTTGGCGAAGATTATGTAAGCCGCGGAATCGCGATCGGTGACGTCGACCTCGATGGCTCGCTTGACCTGATAGTTTCAAACATGTGGGGTCCGGCAAGTTACTACCACAATAAGCACCCAGTTGCGGGCGCGTCGCTTAGTCTCAATTTACTTCTACCGGTTTCGCGAGAACATTCAGGCGAGACGATTGTCTATGAGGGTAAACAGCGATCGGAGATAGCAGGCCGTGCAGCAGTTGGCGCCGCTGTAACTGTCACCCGCCCTGACGGCAAGGTACTAACTCGTCAGGTCGATGGTGGGAACGGTCATAGCGGAAAACGAAGCCCGGAGCTTCACTTTGGCCTGAGCGATCTTCAAGGCACCGTCAAGGTTGGAATCCGTTGGCGTGATCAGCAGGGACAAGTTCGTCAGCAGTTCCTCGACTTAAAACCCGGTAGATACACAGTTCTATTAGGCTGGGCCAAAGCAGGAGAGTTGCAATGAGCGGACCGCCCAATATGAGATTGGCCGCGCTCAGACGATTCGCCGTCACGATAACCGTCTTAAACCTGCTCGGTCGCACCATACTTGGTTTCGAGAATTCCTGGGCACAAATGTTTGTTGCGCTTTTGGCGGCGTACTTCACAGAGATCATTCTGGAGATAGTCGATGCTCTGGCCAATAAGAAAGCGGTTCGATTCCCGGAGAGGCGTAACGAATTTCATCGACTTTCTTCTCCCTGCACACATTTCCGGAATGGCAGTCTCGATGTTGTTATATTGCGGCGACCTGCTTCTGCCATTCGCTTTTGCCTCTGTGGTCGCGATTGCCTCAAAGGCGCTATTGACCGTGAAAGTGAATAACTCGGAGCGCCACTTTCTTAACCCTTCCAATACAGGAATCGCGCTAACCGTTTTCCTCTTCCCTGCTCTCGCTCCGATCATGCCCTGGCAGTTCACTGAGAATCTGTCTAGTAACTGGAGTAGTGCGTTTGCGGTAATCGTTATCGTACTCGGAACCTACATGAATTTGTATTACGCGAAACGCATTCCGCTGGTGCTTGGTTGGGTGGCAGCTTTTGCGATTCAGGGGGTAATCCGCTGCCTGATAAACGGGATTCCGTTGATTGTCGGCCTGGTACCAATAACCGGTGTGAGTTTCCTTCTATTCACTTTCTACATGATTACAGATCCGGGAGCTACACCGAGCGATAAGCGGGAGCAGGTGATTTTCGGGGTCTCAACCGCAGTGGTTTACTGCTTACTGGTTCTTGCACATATCGGATTCGCCTTCTTCTATGCGTTGTTTATCGTCTCCGTCTGCCGCGGTCTGTTCCTTCATCTCAAACAAATGCGGTTAAGCGACAGCGCTTCATTAACCACCTCCTAACACCCGTCTCAACCAAAAGTTGGAGATGAACCTCAACGCTCCGGCTGATGACTGTGTAAACAAGTTGGTGGTACTTTCGAGTCCTTTCCGTCAGACATGCGTTCCAGTGTTTCGTTCCTGCAGGAACCGATGCGACTATCGAAACTACGAACCGGTCATGGAATTCGGCAGAAGTTCCTGCTGGGACTCACGAGTGTCCTTACACTCTCTGAGCCTTTCGACGTAGTAAAAACATTCACCTATCGACCAGAATATTTTGGCAAACCATTTTGCGATCTCGGGCATGACCTTCTTCGTGGTCCTTCCGAATGGACCATTGGTGAACGCGAGCTTTTTGGCGCTTTCACCGCGAGTCTGAACCAGTGCCTCTTTTGAACCAACGCTCACCGCGCGGTCGCGTGGACCTTTCTGGATCATCAACTCACGTGCGAGGTATTCGCGGATTGGCGGAAAGCGCGAATCGATGAAAGGCTGCGCGCAACTCTGTCGTTACTCGAGAAAATCACATTATCCCCTTCTGAGATCGGGCCGGAAGATATCGACGCCGCTCGTCGAGCTGGCGTTAGTGTCAGCGCACTCGTCGACGCAACATATGTGTGCGTCGGTTTCAATATCGTTGCTCGAATCGCGGATGCACTTGGTTTCGAAGTCCCGTCTGACGAACTGTTTCTCAGGGCGGCAAGACTGCTCAGGGTCTTTGGATACAGAAGGCTCGCTGGCTACTGGATTTCCGGATCGAGTGACAGCGAAATGCATACCCAGCGCGGGCTCGATAATGATCCTTATGCGAACAAGATGGAACGTCTTCGATATGCTGTGGTCTGGGGGCCCGGCTCGCTCGCACCCACCATCCGGCAGGCGATCACCGAGGGTGCCTACGGTTTCTCACCGCTGGGAGCTTTCGCTCAAAAGGTTGCGGAGCATGCTTTTAAAGTGAACGACGAAGACATACAGGAGTTACATCGCGCCCACTACTCGGACGATCAAATCTTTGAAGCGGCTGTATGTGCAGCGTTGGGAGCCGGTCTATACCGACTTGACTGCGTTCTGGCCATCCTTCGCGCAGATCTGCCCACCCCGGCCAGCGATCCTCTAAGCAAACAGGTGGTGAGTATTGCATCTTCCGCCCGTTGACATGACAATGCCACCAATCAATGCGCCGATTAAGTTGCGTACACTGGCTGAGTCTTGTCTTCCCCCTGTTGCTGAGCAGCAGTTGGACCACCTTTGCGCTCGACTCGCGGAGAGAACTTTCTCAGTTCAACCACGAAGTGTGGCTCACCGAGCACGGCTTGCCGCAGAACACTGTTCACGCGATAGCTCAAACACGAGATGGCTATATCTGGATCGGCACTGAGGAGGGTTTGGCTCGTTTCGACGGCGTAAAATTTACTATTTTCGACAAGCAGAATACTCCCGAACTAAAGAGCAACTACATTCGGACTCTATTGGCGGATCGACAAGGCGCTCTATGGATTGGCACAGCGCAAGGCCTGGTCCGTATGCTGAATAATCGATTCACGTTGTTCACGCGTGAGGATGGACTTCCCAGCGAGACCATCCAAGCCGTTCATGAAGATCGTGAAGGCAACCTCTGGGTCGCAACGGCTAACGGTCTGGGCCTGTTAAAGAGTGGCGGACTTACCACCTTCACCACTAAAGAGCGGCTAATTAGTGGCAGCATCCAGGCGTTGTTCGAAGATTCCGGCGGTGCGCTTTGGATTGCCACGCCTTACGGTGTAGGCCGGATTAAGGACGGTAAGTTCACGAACTACACGGTCCGCGATGGACTTGGCGGTAACAGTGTCAGAGCAATTCAACAAGACCGGGACAATCGCTTATGGTTCGGTTCTCTTGGTGGCCTCACCTCGTTCGATGGCAATCGGTTCACAACCTACACAACACGTGATGGTCTGCCGAACGATCGAATCATCTCCCTCGAGGCGGACCGAGATGGTGGCCTACTCGTTGGAACAGCCGGCGGACTTTGTCGTCTGATCGATGGCCGTTTCACCGGCTTCAACGCTGAAGAATCACTCGCAACCATCACCATCCTCTCGCTTCTCGAAGACCTCGAGGGCAACGTGTGGATCGGTACAGAGTCCGGAGGAATCCACCTCCTCAAAGACACAAAATTCACCACTTACACTGTGAGAAACGGACTTTCAAACGATCTCGTCAAATCAATCTACGAAGACCATCAGGGTAATACGTGGATCGGGACTGAGGGTGGTGGCTTGAATCTGCTAAGGAACGGCAAGGTGAACGTCTACACCACGAAAGAGGGCTTGTCGAGCAACGTTGTTCTATCTCTCTTCAGCGACAACACGGGAAATCTCTGGGTAGGAACGCCTGACGGATTGAATCGTTTCAATGGTGGCAAGTTTACGACATATACTTCGGCTGATGGTTTGGCGAACAATGATGTCAGGTCGATTCACCTCGATCGTCGCGGCAATCTATGGATCGGCACACGCGGCGGCCTGACTCGAATGCAGAACGGAGTGTTCAAAACCTTCACTGAGGCGGACGGGCTCCCCAACGATCTGATCACTACACTTCATGAGGACACGAGGGGAAACCTGTGGATCGGTACGTTCGGCGGCTTAGGTAAACTGACGAATGAAGACTTCACAACCTTTACAACCAGGGACGGTCTTTCCAGCGATGCTGTCATCTCACTACATGAAGATTCGGACGGCACGCTGTGGATTGGTACGAATGGCGGTGGTTTGAATCGAATGAAAGATGGCAAGTTTACGACCTACACCACAAACAATGGTCTGCTCGATGATGTTGTATACCGAATTTTAGAAGATGGCCAAAATCACCTGTGGCTGAGTTGCCGCAAAGGTATCTTTCACATTAGTAAAAAAGAGCTCGATGAGTTTGCCAAAGGAATGATTGCTTCGATCGCACCGGTTGCGTACGGTACGGCGGACGGCATGATGACGCGCGAGTGTAGCGGGGGCGGCGATCCAGCCGGATGGAGAGGTAGCGACGGAAAGCTTTGGTTCCCTACCATCAAGGGCATCGCGATGATTGACCCGGAGCGAATGAAAACGAATTCGCACCCGCCGCCGGTTGTGATCGAGCAAATACGTATCGACGATAAATCATTTGCGCCTAGCGAGCGCCTCGAGTTGCCGGCCGGCACAACACGCTTTGATTTGTATTACACGGCTCCAAGCTTCGTGGCGCCGGACAAAGTCAGGTTTAAGTATAAGCTGGAGGGTTTTGACAACGACTGGATCGATAGTGGCACGCGTCGCATTGCTTACTACACGAACCTGCGCCCCGGGGCTTACACGTTTCGCGTGATCGCCAGTAACAACGATGGAGTTTGGAACCAAACGGGCGCCGCTTTCGGCATTTACTTAAAGCCATATTTCTATCAAACGTATTGGTTCTACACGCTCTGCTTACTCGCGCTGGTAATATTAGCGTGGCTACTATTTCGGCTTCGTGTTCGGGGAATGCAAGCGCAATTCGGCGCCGTGCTGGCCGAACGCACTCGCATCGCTCGCGAGATTCATGACAACCTGGCCCAGGAAATGGCGGGGATCTCCGTGCAACTGGAGGTAGTCGCGCGCACGATGCCACCCGAAGCTGAGACGGCGATGACTTATCTGGATCGCGCACGGCAGCAGGTTCGTCATGGTATCGCCGAAGCGCGACGCTATGTTTGGGAACTCCGGTCGCCGACTCTCGAAAACAATGATCTTCCTACGGCCCTGGCCGAGACCGCGCGCAGATTTACCCATGAAACTGCGATCCAGGTGCAGGTTGAAGTCAATGGCACCTTCCGGCCGTTGGCCCACACGGTCGAGGACAATCTTCTGCGCATCGGACAAGAGGCAATTAACAACGCCGTGAAGCACGCCCACGCCCAACGGATACTTGTTAATCTGGTGTTCGATACCCGGCGAGTGCAACTAATCGTACGAGATGATGGGCGCGGTTTTGACAATCAAGCGGCGAGAAATGCAAGAGCCGGGCATTTCGGTTTGATCGGTATGCGGGAGCGCGCCGAACAGATCGGCGGGACGTTGTCGATTCAGAGCATTAATGGTTCAGGGACGGAAGTCGTTGCGGATGTGCCGCTCAGCAGTTAGTGATGGAAGGCTGAATTGTGAATAACAAAATCCGTATCGTGGTAATTGACGATCAAGCGGTCGTACGGCAGGGTTTTGTCGCCTTGATTAATACAGTGGCGGACATGGAGGTGATCGCTGAAGGCATTAACGGTCAGCAAGCCATTGATCTCTATAAACAACACACACCAGACGTGATGCTCATTGATTTGCGTATGCCGGTTGTCGGTGGTGTCGCAGCTATTTCAACTATTCGACAAAACTTTCCGGATGCGCGCGTGATCGTCCTCACTACCTACGATGGCGATGAAGACATCTATCGATCGCTACAAGCCGGAGCCAGAGGGTATCTGTTGAAGGATGTGTTCTTCGAAGAACTCGAGGCCGCGATTAGAACCGTGCATGCCGGCTCACGGCACATTCCCGCCGCGATAGCCGAGAGGCTTGCCGAGCGAATGGCCATTTCTGACTTGACCAGCAGAGAGATGGAAGTACTCGAACTGATCGTGCGAGGGCAAAGTAATAAAGAAATAGGCGCTAGTTTGGCGATTAGCGAAGCAACGGTTAAGAGTCACATCAATAACATTCTCAGCAAGCTCGGCGTGACCGACCGCACCCAGGCTGTAACCACGGCCCTGCAACGTGGGCTGGTCCACCTGCGTTAGGTCTTAGCCACACAGAGAGGCTCTTTGTGGCTAATGTCGCTAATGTCTCCAACCAAAGTTTGATCCCTGGCCCCATCTTCTGGGCCATGACACGATTTCGAGTCCCTGCTAATCTCGCCACGTTAGTTATCCCAGTCCCAGGTTCGTTAATTTGGGGTCCAATTCCTACCTAAAAACTTTGTTGCAAAAGTAACGGACCCAAAGTTGACGCACTGAACCCGGGACTGGGATCCCACCCGCCTTACCTGTTACCCACACGCCGACCGTAAAACGTTTTCCTTCGTTTTCTCATAATACATAGAGCAAGAATTCGGACTCGCCTGCTTGCGTCCGGAGCCCTGTCAGGTGTCTCTCTGCGTGGAACCTCGGGGTTGAAGCTTGCTAATGGTTAAAGTCAACTTTTCCCATGAAGCTGACAAACCCACTCTACTCACCTCTTGCAAAGGAGATACTAATGAAAAGATCCACCCTCAACATCGCAACTTTCGCCTCGCTCCTCCTGATTCTGCTTCTAGGTAGTGCGACTGCGGTTCAAGCGCAAACTCAGTTCTCACTCTCGACTTACGCGGCGAAGTTTGTCTGTGGTAAATCCGATGAGCGAATCGCATCACCCGGCCAATACTTCACGATGATCAACGTCCACAACGCCTCGCCTTTCAGGCGCACTGTGTACATCAAACGTTTTGCGATCGCTTTGCCTGACGAGAAGCCCGGCAAGATTTCTGATTTTTTCGGCGGGATACTGGGACCGGAAGAAGCGATGACAATCGACTGCGAGAATATTTACAAGCACACTGGGGTGCAATCGGGCACGTTTTTGGAGGGCTTTGCGGTCATTTATGCGCTTTCGGAACTGGATGTGGTGTCAGTCTACACGGCAGGACACGCTGAAGTTGAAACCGTTCACACCGAACGTGTGCCCTTGCGGAGGTTATTCGTTCCTCGAAGCAATGCGATGGCTCAGCGACTGCTGCGTCAACAACACATGCAATAGCCTTCGGATTTAGAGAATATCATCGAACTTTCCCTGTGCAGCTTCTGTGTGCTCGGCGTCTCTCTGGTTTCAAAACTTGCTCGGCAGATCACCACAGATACACAGAGCACACTCATTTCTGCTAAACGTCCGCGGTGAGCGTTCTTATTTCCGTCCTCAGTCCTTCCAGCCCCAGGGGGCTTCCGGAGCCGTGACGGTTTTTTTTAAGTCGAATCTAATACTGAAATATCTCTCTGAGCCAAGACGGCGAAGATTGTAAGTGAAGTGCTCGCCGGGAACGAGATCGATCCACCAAACATTGGTCGCTGCCGCCGGAATGACGTTGACTGTCTCCTGATCTGCCGGAAACATTTGTCGTGTTGGCATACCAACGCTCGTCGTCGAGCCGCCGTACATCGTCACGGCGTCTGGCTTGCCATCTTCGTGGCGATGATCGTGCTTGAGCAGGAGTCTGTCTTCCCTGCGCGTCAGTATCCACGTTCGCGAACGGTCTTCACCAACAACAAAAGGAATTCGGATGCGATCCTTTTCGCATGAACGAACGTGCATTACGAGCGTCTTGTCTTTGAACGTCGTGTCCTCGGCCGGAGCTGCGACAACTGCTCCGGCGAAGGCCTTCCCGCATAACTTTTCCAGTTCTTTCCAGAAAACGTTATTTGGTGACTCGACCTGCGCGTGAACAGTTACCGAGGAAACGGCGATGAAAAACGCGACGATTAGTTTTTGTGTCATATGTCTCAGAAGCTGAAGATCACTTACGCCCTCCCTTGCACTCGACGCCGACAAGATAAAGGCGACCATTAACTTTCAAATATTTCTTCACGCGTACGGTGTCTCTATCCTTTAGCGTGCTCTCCGAGACGGCATTGTCCGCGGCGGAGATAGCATCTTTTTGAGCCTTAGGGGAAACCACAACTCCAACAAGCATTGAATCAGAGCTGTCAGAAGATGCCATCGACTCATCCGTGTAGTAGATGCTTGCCGTGATGATGAGACGACTATTCGGAAAAGGGAAGGTTTTTGTGGTGAGCTCTTCTTCACCGATCACTGTACGGAAATCCGGGAATTTGGTTTCCGCAGCAGCCATCGCTTGCAGATTACCAGTGTTGCTGTATTCATTGAAACCCTTTCTCGCCTTTGCAATATCTACAACATACACATGGCAAATATCACTTTGCATTTGTGGCTGCGGAACAAGGTCCGGTATCGAGCTTTTGTTTTGCGAATAATTAACGGCGCTGGAAATTGAAAGCGTAACAATAACTATGAACACCCGTCTTATTATCATTTCTACTCCTTTAGACTTACGACGAAAGGTTGTGCTGAGACGCCAGCCTTACGCAACTTAACGAGTGACTCATGGCAATTAATAGTCTCAACTGTAATCTCACGAGTTTCCTAAAGGTATTACATGAATTTCGACCGGCGTCTCCTTCGTAGTGCCAGAAAACTGTTTCAGTCTGAAGATTTTTGATCCAATAGTTCGTGCCTCGCCTTCGTGTGGCTTTTGGCGCTAAGCGCAGGGGTGCGTTGGGCAGTCGGAGTCGTGGATGGGTGGGGCGTGCATACCTTTGTTTGTTCCGTGCCGTAGGTCGTGATTAGCGCAACTGAACCGACGATGATCGTGGCGGCGATCATCATTCGTGACGTTATAGGCTCACTCGCAAACAACCAACCCAACAGCACTGCCACCACCGGATTCACGTACGCATAAGTAGCTGCGCGCGCGGTCGTCACGTTGCGCAACAACCAACTATACGCGGTGAAAGCTACCAGCGAACCAAACACCGTGAGATAAACCAGCGCCGCCAGCGATCGCGGGGATGCGTTCGCGAGATTGAGCCGTTGAAAGTCGCCGGCCGTAAGCGCAAGTAGTAACAGCAAGCTTCCGCCGGCAAGCATCTGCATTCCTGAAGCCATCGACGTTGACGCGCGAATCGGTCTTCGATTCACATACACAGAACCTCCAGCCCACGCCAACGACGAAAGCACAACAACACCCGCGCCGATCAAACCCATCGACGACGCGTCTACTTGACGCAGCCCATCTCCAATTAACAACGCGACACCCGCGAGTCCTACGAAAACCCCGAACAGGACTTTCGTGTTTGGACGGCGGCGCGTGATGGCCCAGTTAAGCATTACAACCCACAGCGGCTCGGTCGCGATCAGCAAAGCCGCCAGTCCCGACGCAATGTACTTCTCCGCCCACGTGACACCACCGTTGCCGCACAGCAATAGCAACGCGCCGATGATAAAAGCCCGCGGCCACAGTGAAAGAGTAGCGCGAATACTTTCACCCTTCCCTACTGCCCACACAAATAGAATCAACCCAGCAGTAAGAAATCGCGAGGCAGCCATCAGAAACGGCGGCAGTGTTTCAATTGCGTAGCGGATCGCGAGGTAGGTGGAACCCCAGATTAAATACACGGCGGCGAATGCAAGCACTATGAGTAGACGCGATCGAGACATGAAGCAGCAATTTAGCCACAAACTGTCTCAGCACGTCGAATGCTCAATTCTATGGGTGGTGTATTAGTTTCCTCTGCGTATCTCTGCGGCCCTCCGCGTCTCTGCGGTTTATATGTTTTTGCGGTTCTTTTACCGCAGAGCGCAGAGGGCCGCAGAGATACGCAGAGAATGCTGGCAAACTAAGACACCACCATTCTATTGTGTAATTCGAATCGTTCCCATGTTGCTCGTTTGCCCATGTGCCTTGAGGGTTACTTTGCAAGTGCCTGGCGCCAGAGCGTCGGGTAGTCTGAAGAGGACCTGGGTTAAATCAACGTTCTGTACGGCGCGCACGTTGGCCGCAGGCACATCGAAGCTTTGGTTATTAGCGTCAACGAGATTCACGATCACATCAGATGCAGTCTCACCCGGATTTAGCCTGAGGTTCTGAGCGAAGATCATCACAATCGTGTCTTCACCAGACGGGAAATTAAACCAGCCGGCGATACCGTTTACTCGGAACGGGTCTCTTGTGAACAAAAACGAATCGATAGCTGCCGCCTGCTGTGGAGCCGGACCTGATTCCTCAAGCACAAGCAGAGTATCGTCATCGAGGATCGTGCATACGCCGTCGCCGTCCGCCACAGTCGTGGCGAAGGCCTCGCTGAGGGTTACAGAGAACGTTTCATTCGACTCCAGATTAGTGTCGCCAATGATGTCCACATCAAAGGTGCGAGTCACTGTCCCAGGCTGAAAGATGACTACGAGGTTAAGGGAGTTGTAATCGCTCGATGCGGTCGCTGTTCCCGGTGTTGTAATTGCTCTGACTGCGATTGCCTCAACACTTGGACCAGAAAGAGTCACTGTAAAGGTGGCCGATTTAATACCGGAATTGCCTTCCGTCACACTGACGTCATTGAGACTAATGGTGGGCCCGTCATCATCAACGATGGATCCATTCCCTCGGCTCGAGCTCACGGTTGCGTTCTGGACGTTCGAGATATCTAAAAAGTACGTCTCCTGCGTTTCATCGACAGTATCGCCGTTGATGACGACCACCACTGGTTTCTCGACTTCCCCGGGCGCAAAGGTTAATGAACCTGAACCGGCGACATAGTCGGAACCCGCAGTTGCCGTGCCGTTTGACGTGGCATAGGAAAACGAAACTGACTGCGAGGTTGAACCCGAGAGCGCCACGATAAACGTCGCCTGCTTCGTACCGGAGTTTCCTTCAACAATGACGCTATCGCGAACAGAAATCGACGGTGACTGCTGTGCAGCAACATCGACACTCGCCGTTAACAGTAGTAAGACACAGATCAGTACAAAAACATGTGTTCTCATAAATTATTCAGGTTTCTACCTAGATGTTAAAAACGGCGAAAAACCGGAGTTTCCAGAGTTACGGCCCAAAATTGCGATTTTCATACACAAATTCAGGGACGGCGGTGTTTTGAAGACGGGTAAACGCATTAGATGAAAGAGACGATGTAAACGTTATGAAGCACAAAACATCAAGCCTACTCGCGCTCACATTAACCATGGCCGTTCTTGGACAGACCTTATTCGTCCGGGCAAGCGTCGCTGAGCACCAAAATGGAACGTCCATTTCTGGGCGGATTGCCCGACTGGAAACACAGCTCGAAAGTCTGCGACAAGAACTGAAGATACCGGCTTACTCCGCTGCCATTGTGAAAGATCAAAAGGTGATTTGGGCGAAGGGGTTCGGTTTTGCAGATGTTGAGAACAAGATCCCGGCAACCGAACATACCGCCTACCACCTCGCTTCGCTGACGAAAACATTTGGCTCAACGATTCTGATGCAGTTGGTCCAGGACGGAAAGATCAAACTGGACGATCCTGCTTCAAAGTACGGCATCACCCTTGAAAGCCCTGGTGTCATTACAGTGCGTCACTTGTTCTCCCACACATCCGATGGAAATCCCGGCGAGCAGTACCGCTATAACGGCAATCGTTTTGCGGAACTGGATAAGGTGGTTGAAAGGGCTACAGGCAAGTCGTTCGCCGAACTTCTGATCGCAAACATTCTCGATCCTCTCGGCATGAATGAGACGGCGCCGAATGTGCCCACGATCGTCGCCACGAAATCACCAAACGCAGCGGGCCAGGCGGCAGAGACCGAAGTGAAAGCCGCAGTTATGGATGTCGTTGCCGGCTTCAATTCCAGCAACGTTGACCAGATTCAGCAGCGTCTCGCGCCGCAGCAAAACCGTTTTTACGGCGAGGGTGGTTTCTTAACTTCTTTTATTAATGCGGCGGAGTTGAAGCAAGCGTTCCAGTCGGGTTTCAAAGTGAATATGGAGGTCCAGAACCTCGAGGCGGCTGTTTACGGCGACAGCGCAGTCACAACCTTCTTTGCTAAAACAACTGTTACGCCGCCGAATGGACCAGTACGCACGGAGGGTCCGTGGAGAAGTTCAATCTTCTGGAACAAACAAGGCGGCGCCTGGAAGCTGGTCCATTCGCACCAGTCGCCATTGGGCAGAGCGATGATTACGGAGCAGCAGCAGCAAAGATTCGACACGGTCTCGAAGATACTGGCCCAACCGTATGCGCTCGATCGCGAATTTAAATTTACGAAGATAACTTACCCGCAGGGGTTCAGCACTTCCGCCGGATTGATCTCAACAGTTCTTGACATGGCGAAGTATGACATCGCGATCGATCAGAGCAAGTTCCTTACGAAAGAAACTCAACAACTCGCTTTCACGCCAACTGTCTCAATCAGGGGTGAGTCGCTTCCCTACGGGCTTGGTTGGTTTACGACGAACTACAAGGGAACGAGACTCTTATGGCATTACGGCTACTGGACCGGCAACTCATCTTTTATTCTGAAAGTGCCGGAGCAAAACATTACGTTCATCATAATGGCGAACTCTGACAATCTCAGCCGTCCGACGGATCTTGGCGCGGGTAATGCACTAAGCTCTCCGGTAGGCATGGCGTTTTTGAAGACGTTCATCTTCCCGGAGAAGTTCGGAGAGAGCATTTCGGAGATTAATTGGAACGCTCCGTTGCCGGAATTGAAAAATCAGTTCAATGCCATCGCGGCAAAACCCTACGCTGATGTCTACCGCACAGATTTGGTTTCAAAGGTCAGGATCTATCAGAGCACGGGCCGCGCAACCGATACCACGCCGTTGATGAAACTGTATGGGGAGCTGTATTCCAAGCCTTTGCCTGATGATCTGGTGAAGCTGCCGGTGATTGCGCAAATCGCTCAAGTGTTGGACAACGAAGATAAGACTATGGCGTTTAGTCTCGCGAGCAGTCAGGAAGTGCGTATTTTCTCCATCGGCGAAGGTCAGGGCGATGAGATGTTTGACTACGGCTGGATCGAAGACGACAAAGGATCACGTGTGTGGGAAATGAAAGCGTCCAGGACTACACATGCAGGCGGTGCTGGTAAGAACAGGCAAGTCGATGTGGTGATCACTCTGCCTGCGGGCAACTACAAGTTGCGATACAAATCCGATGACTCGCACGCGTTCGACCACTGGAACAGCCTGCCGCCCGACATTAATTTTTGGGGAATCGCCGTCTATAAGAAATGATGGGTGTACGCTATCCAAAGAGTGAGCTGGTTAATGTTTTATTCCGCTGAACAAAAGCCTATCGCAAGATGCGCTCGACCTTGCCTGTAGGCACGTTCCATAGGACCACGGAGGCATTGCCGCTTGCGCTCGCAAGCAACAGTCCATCAGGCGAAAAGGCAAGTGAGGTGACGGTCAAATCGTGATCCTTCAGCGTGCGCTTTACCTTGGCATCAGCCACGTCCCAAAGGATCGCGGTTCGATCGTCGCCGCCGCTGGCGATGGTCTTTCCGTCGGGTGAAAAGGCGAGCGCATTAACAACGTCCTGATGTTTTTTCAGTTCAACTTGTACTCGGCCCGAGGTTACGTTCCACATTCCGATCGAGTGATCGGCGCGTGCCGCCGCTAACAGTTGACCTGATGGATCGATCGCCAGGGCCGTGATCTCCTGGCCCGTTTCAAAAGTCCTTTTGAGCTGACCTGAACTCACATCCCAGATTCGGATGTCGCCAACGTCGTCCGCGGTCACGAGGCTGCGGCCATCGCGCGAGAGACCTATCGCTGAAATGCGATTAGGCATCGCTATCGGAACCACCGTGTGATCACCGGTAGCCAGATTTAGCAATCGAACGTCTTTCGCAGTGGCCTCAGCAATAAAGTCTCCATTCGACGCTGTAGCCGTTGCGTCGTCTGAATCTTCTCGTTGAATTCGATTCCGCACGCCGCCAGTACGCCGGTCCCAAAATCTAATTCCTTCCTCTGGCACCACTGCAGACACTGTCAAACCATCGCTTGAAAATCCCACCGCGTCTGCACGAGTCGGCGAAACGACAAAACGACTGTGGCGCGTCTTTTCACGGTCATCATCATCGGTGGGCTCGAAGCTGTGTAAGACTTTCCACGTCTTCACATCTCTAAGTTCAACATCAGCGCCGGACTGCAAGATGACTGCCCGCTGATCTGCAAGATGTACTAATGACGAAACCGCCTTGCCCTCCTGCACGTCGTATTTACCTAGACGGTTCTGGCGCAGATCCCAAACCTTAAGGGTACCCATCGCAACTGAAACACCGTACTGCAGAGTGCCGATCAGCAATCCCTGACCATCACTAATGAACCGCAAGCACGCTACAGAATCGTTCTTGCCCATCAATTTGTTCACTACCTTGCCGGTCGATATCTCCCGCAGAGTAATGTCACTCGCGATGGGCCATCCTGACGAAACCGCGGCAATCGCAATCAACCGCCCGTCGGGAGAAAATGCTATTGCCTTCGGGTCTCCGTTAAGCTTTTTTATGGTCTGAAGTTTCTTGCCAGTCTCGGCGCTCCACACCTGCACATCATTACCCGACACAGCAGCTAGCAACTTGCCGTCGGTAGAAAACACAGGGCGGACCATTCGACCGATGTTGGTGACCTTATTGGAATACGTCTGCTCACCACTTTCGACCTTCGCTCTTGGTTCGCCGGATTTCGCATCGAGCAATCTTAGATTGAGTTCCTGAATACTGACCCAACGCTGAATTAAAGGTCCCAAGCCGGGGACTGGCTCATAATGACCTCGCCCGTAATGCTCAACCAACGCCAGCCGATCACCGGCCGGAGACCAGCCCGCTTCGACGAACCAGAGGTCTTCGTCGCCCAGCGGCAGCCTCTTCACGAAGTCACCGGACTGCGTGTCCCACCACTTGAGTTCTCCGCTGACTGTTTCAACGGCTTTCTTGACGGAGGACTGAATTTTTGAGTCGCGATACACGGTACTGATAGTGATCACCGACTTTCCGTCTTTGGAAAACGTCACTGACCAGATCGGTCCATCGAAGCCGGTGATGGTCCGTTCCAACTCACCCTTTCTCGTATTCCAAAGCTCAACGCGGGCGTAACGCTTTTCACCGCCGCCACTGCTGCGAGCGATTGCGATGGTTTGTCCGTCCGCTGAAACGGCGATCGTCACGTCCGGCGCTTTAGTCCTCGCCTTCGTTTGTTCGACGGGCCGCGAATAGGCAGTTACTGAGAAAAGAAATAGACAGAGGATTAAACGAGAAAACATAGCTATTACGTTGGCATAGCTCGCGTTATGGGGCTCTGCCCCTGTACCGTGGTCAGTCTAACCGCCCGCCTTTGGCTTCGAACGCCTCGCTGCTCGCGTTCGTCGCGTTCATCGATCTCCGCCGCAATCGAAGGCTGCTCAGGATTTATATTGTTCATTGCCAAAAGTCCTTTGGTCGCTCGAGGGAACGCAGTACAGATTGGCCCGCCCACGCTTGCCTATCAAGTCGATGATCCTCGCTTCGCGTAAACAATATGCCATCTTCTGGGCCAAGTCTCTGCGCGTATTCATCCGACTTGCAAGATCGCTCGTAGTGAACAACTCCGGACCGTCCGGAAGAAAACGTAGCCAGTCTGCGGACTGCTGAAATGAACGTTGATCCAGGACCTCGAGCAACCGACGTCCTTCGATAAGCCATCCTCTGCGCACTTTTCTTTCTGCAGCGTTATAACGTCTCACTTCTTCCCCTCTTATCATTAACACCTCCAATGAAAAGTTAGGGTTCAACAGCAGTTGCGGGATACTCACGAGTTCCCAAAAAAGATCCTCCATCCGACCTTTCTTGGGCGACTTGCGGCGAATAGCTCCTGTGCCATTATGAGTAGCCGATCGGACGATCCATTTTTCCTGAACAATGGGATAAACCAATCTTACCTTGTGGTAGCGCACTAACTTGGTAAGTTTTGATTTGATGGATGCGAAGTTGCGAGTCTGGATCTCGATCAACAAATCGTCTCGAACAATATCAATTACAAATCCATCGACCGGAACCTCAAGTCGATCTCCCGGCCGCGCATACCACTGTTTCAGTGATGCGTGCAGCGGCTTCTCGTTTAATAAACCGATTCCTGGCATCTGATATCATACGGTCGAAAACGCGAGCCAATGTCGAAGACCAGTATAGCTATTCTTGCGCTCTTACTTGCCGGCGTTTCGGCTGGCTTCGCCTTGTGCATGTCACTTGTCCATTACGCAACCTGGGAGTTTGTTCCACCAGACGCGTTCCGAGCGTTTCAAGAAGCTTCGGCTATGCAAACTGTGCCAATAGCGATCGCACTTGGGATTTCCAGTTTGGTGCTGACATTAATCACTGCAATTCGTGGGTTACCAAATGTTCCCCGCTCCGTTATCTGGCTCGCCGTGATCCTCGCAGTAATTCCGTGGGTAGCAACACCAACGATAATGATCCCTATTCAGGAACGTCTCGCCGCTGCTGGCCCCACAAGTGAACTCATTAAACAGCTCTTTTGGAAAGACGTTTTGTTGCGATCGTTGCCGCCCGTCATTCAATCGTTGGTTCTTCTTGGTGCCGTTCTAAAGTCGGTACGGCGACCTGCCTGACACTTAACTCTACGACATACCTACAGTTTTTCGTGGCGTGATGCAATTGATTGGACACCACTCCAGTTAAATTTATTTGGAAGAGAATCAGATCGGAAATCGTCTGATACACTAAGGTCCATTCGGAGGAAAACCCGCTCATGCCGCGAAGAATCCATGACGTAGAAGAGCGTAGATGCTTTATCAAGGGTCTTGGTGTTTTTGCAATTAGTTGTGCGACGGTCCCTGCAAGTTTGGCGTGTTCGGGCCATCAAGCCGAAGCACAGTCGCAGCAACCATCTGCAATTGATATCGCGACTCCGCAAGAGCCCGGCACGCGCATTCACATAAGCGGGACCATCGTCGACGCGAATGGCAAACCTGTATCCGGCGTCAAGATGTTTCTTTATCACACCGACAACACTGGATACTACAGCCGGCCAGTCAACGATCCGCGGCAGGCACGCTTGCGTGGAACCCTGTGGTCCAACGCTTCGGGCCAGTATTCGTTCCAAACAATCAAGCCAGCCCACTACGGCGATGTAAGTTCTCCGCCAGCGATACACATTCACGTGCATCTACAACCGCCCGACGTTCCTGAACACTGGGTCGAATCGTTTTACTTTCAAGACGATCCTCGACTCGCTGGCGAAGGTCGCAATCAAAACCGCGAATCGGGCCGTTTCTCAAATATCATCAGTCTCTCATCGGGTGACACTGGTTTGTTGAAAGGCATTCGAGACTTTCGCATTGATCCAGCACTGGCTCAGCGCAATAAAATTTAGCTGCGGCGGCTCCAATCCGATAGTCACGACGCCAGCGGTTGTGGATGGAACGCACTCGCCCCGACCAGTCAATTAGTTGCGGAAATACAGGCGCTCCAAAACGAGGAGATGGTCAAAATGAAGAATGAATTTCCGGCCGCGGTGCCCGAGATTCCTGTGAGCGATATGAACGCGGCGCTGGATTACTATCAGGGCAAACTCGGTTTCGACTTAGATTGGGGTGGGGCCGGCGGCGGAATCGCCGGCATCTCAAAGGGTCAGTGCAGAATGTTCCTTACGGACCGTGACTTCCGCGCCCATCATGGCAACGCCTCACCGGTGATGATCTGGATCAACCTCGAAAACAAGAATGAGGTTGATGATTTGTACACGATCTGGAACGGCAGCGGCGCAAAAATCATTTCCCCTCCCGAATCGAAGCCATGGAAGCTGCACGAGTTCACAGCGTCCGATCTGGACGGCAATCTATTCCGCGTTTTTTATGATTTCTCGGAGAAATAAATTATTGGTATTCGGTTTCGCACCGGTTATTCATTCGCGACCGCACTTTTGCGTTGCTGCTTGTGTTGCTCGTAAAACTTAAACACGAATTCTTTCTGCTTGGGTGGTCCACCAGAAGGACCATCGTTGAAGCCGTATTTCTCCATCTCTTCAAACGCTTGTTCTGCGGTCCACTCATCATGGGTGATCCGGTAAACCGCGGTCATTGCTCCGGTGCGATGACGCCCGCCTCTACAATGAACATAGACCGGACCGTTAGCGGGATCGTTCACGAGACGTAAGAAAATATTCCGTCTGTTCCTTTGTAGCCGGCTGATACGGTTTAAGCGGAAGATTGAAATATTTCAGCCCTAGCTCCTTGGCCCATTGGCGCTCCGCAGGTACGAAATCCCGTCGCAAGTCAATTATCGTTTTAACTCCCATCGCTTTTAAGGCTGCTAGTTGAGACTTGTTGGGTTGTTTACCGCGAAAGTAGTTGTCATTGACTTTGCCGAAGTTCTTAATACCTGGCGGTGTGACGACTTTTTGCGCTGATGCGACAACGCCCGTTAAGGCCAGCATCAGCAGAACTCCTGCCGCTGCAAGCCCCTTCAAGCTGTGGAACCTTCGTTGAATGATCCTCATGTTCTCTCCACGAGGATTCTAATCCAAATGAAACACGGATAACCTGCTAAAAAAAGGGTGATCCGACGATAACTCGATAGAGTGACCTTCTGCTCGCACGATTTGGGGTTTCGGGAAAAGACGAGGAAGCGCAAGATCTTTCCTCAATTGGATTTTGAAGGAGGACTTTCATGAAACGCATCGCTTTTTTACTAATCGCAGTTGCAACACTGGCCGGCCTTGTAGCCTTTACCGCGAGCGCATCTCGACACACCACTGACGAAACCACCCCGGTCTTCGTAAAGGAGATTCCCGCAGGTTACCGCGACTGGAGGCTCGTCTCGGTGGCCCACGAAGAAGGTAACCTCAACGACATCCGCGCCATTCTGGGAAACGATGTGGCAATCAAGGCCTATCGCGAAAACAAACTTCCCTTCCCGGAAGGCACGATCATTGGTCGAATAGCCTGGAAACACGTCCCTTCGGAGGAGAACAATAAAGCCTTTGGCCGTGAGCAGTCTTTTGTTCCCGGTGAAGCTCCGCCATGGTATCTGCAATTCATGGTCAAGGACTCGAAGAAGTACGCAGCAACCGGCGGCTGGGGTTACGCACAATTTGATAAGGAAGGTAAACCTGGTCCAGAAGCGGATATGAAGAAGTGTCATCCCTGTCACGAGAACATCAAACAACGGGACTTCGTCTTCACGCGTTACAACGAATAACGGCGTCGAGTAAAACGGGCCAACAAGTTTCACAAGGAGAACACACAATGACTGAACTGGCTAAACCACAACCTGACATGAAACTCGAGGTCGTGTTGATGGGCACTTCCGACGTCGACCGTATGAAAGCATTCTTTGAAAAGCTTGGTTGGCGGCTCGACATCGATATTGCGGTCGGAGACTTCCGCGGCGTGCAGTTGACGCCGCACAACTCGGAAGCTTCATTGATCCTCGGCAACAGCATCACCCCGACAAAGCATCAACTCGTGCTTGCAGTGAAAGACATCGACGCTGCGCGTAACGATCTCATCGCTCGCGGCGTCGATGTCAGCGAGGTCTTCCACTTCGCGGCTGGTCCATTCAACACGACCGTGCCAAACCCGCGCGTCGCCGGACGCGACCCGGAGAATCGTCCTTACTTCACGTTTGCCTCGTTCGAGGATCCGGATGGAAACAACTGGCTCGTGCAGGAGATCAAGATGCGGGCGCCGGGACGAGAATGGAAGTCGCAGGCACAAGCCGGTGACGTCGCTGACGTTAGTGCCCTTGCAGACCTACTGCGCGAGACCGCGGAACATCACGATCACTTTGAGAAGACGCACGGCGAACACCAGTGGTCGGACTGGTACGCTCCATACCTGAACGCTCGTCAGAACGGCAGCAATCCTGAGGAAGCAGCGGCCGCCGCCGACCGGCACATGGAAGAACTCCTTGTTCCTGTGCGATGATCTTGTCATCCGCAGAATATAGGAGAGCAACGCAATGAAAGAGTTCGACGCGATCATCATCGGCGCCGGCCAGGCTGGCCCTCCTTTGGTCCAGCGACTGACTGGCGCCGGAATGACCGTAGCCTTCGTTGAGCGAAAGCTCTTCGGAGGCACATGCGTCAACACGGGTTGCACGCCGACGAAAACGATGATCGCGAGTGCCTACGCCGCCCACCTCGCACGCCGCGCCGCCGACTACGGCATCGTCCTCGAAGGTTCAGTTCGCGTAGACATGAAGAAGGTCAAGGCGCGCGCCGACGCTGTGGTCGCGGCGTCGCGCGACGGCATCGATCAGCGTCTGCGCAACATGAAGGGCTGCACTGTGATCGAAGGCCACGCGCGCTTCGAGGGGCCGCACGTTGTTCGCGCCGGCGACGAGTTGTTAACGGCGTCACGCGTGTTCATCAACGTCGGAGCCCGCGCCTCGGTGCCCGACATGCCCGGCGTGCATGACGTTCCTTTCTCAATAACCGATCGATGCTCGAACTTGATCGTCTACCTGAGCACTTGATCATCGTCGGCGGCAGCTACGTTGGCCTGGAGTTCGCGCAGATGTATCGCCGGTTCGGCGCAGAAGTGACGGTGATTGAAAAGTCCGCACGCGTGATCGCGCGTGAAGATGAAGAGATCTCAGAAGCGATCCGCGACATTCTGACGAACGAAGGTGTCACCATTCGCACCAACGCGGAGTGCATCAGCCTCGCGCCGCACGAGCAGGGCGTCGAGGTTGGCATCAACTGCGAAGAAGGTGAGCCCACGTCGATTGGTTCGCACGTGTTACTCGCCGTTGGGCGCACACCCAACACCGGCGATCTCGGTCTCGACACGGCGGGCGTCGAGACCGACGCGCGCGGATACATCAAGGTTGACGACGGGCTTGCCACGAACGTTCCGGGTATCTGGGCGCTCGGCGACTGCAACGGGCGCGGCGCTTTCACACACACAGCGTATAACGACTTTGAAATCGTTGCTGCCAACTTACTCGACGGTGAGAACCGGCGTGTCAGTGAACGCATTCTCGGTTACGCGCTCTATATTGATCCGCCGCTCGGCCGCGCAGGGATGACGGAGCGTGAGGCTCGTGCCACGGGCCGCCCGCTCCTCATCGGCCGCCGTCTGATGAGCAGCGTGAGTCGCGCGATTGAGAAAGGTGAAACGCAAGGATTAATGAAGGTCGTCGTCGATGCTGAAACGCGCAAGATTCTTGGGGCTGCAATCCTCGGCGTCGGTGGTGACGAAGCGATTCACGGGTTTCTCGACGTCATGCACGCCGGCGTGACTCATGACGTACTCGAGTGGGCCGTTCCAATCCACCCGACGGTCTCCGAACTCATTCCCACGATGCTGGGTGAAATGGTTCCATGAATCGTCAGAACACTGTTTTCATATCGCTACTCTTGATAGTGGCTGTTTCGATCGTCGCGTTTGGTTACGCAACAGGACGCGGACCTCTTGCCGTCGTGAGCGATGGTATTCGACGCGTGACATCCGGAGGTCAAATGATTCCGTCTCGAAGTATGACTGAGGAAGCGAAAGCGCCGCTCGCACCCGAAATCTCGAACGGCATATGGATCAACTCCGAACCGCTTTCACTCAAGAGCCTGAAAGGACGCGTCGTGTTGATCGATTTCTGGACGTTCGCTTGCTACAACTGCCGCAACACCCTTCCTTCTCTCAAAAAGTGGGACGCGCAGTATCGTGACAAAGGCCTAACAATAGTCGGCGTGCACACTCCGGAGTTGGACTTCGAAAGAGACATCGACCAATTGCGACGGGAAGTTGCCGGGTTGGGAATTAATTACCCGGTCGTTACCGATCAGGACTACTCGACGTGGAAGGCGTACGGCGTCGAAGCCTGGCCCACTGTGTTCCTGCTGGACAAACAAGGACGCATACGTTGGTCTCACGTCGGCGAAGGCTATTATGACGAAACCGAAGAAGTGATAAAGAAACTATTAGCTGAATAACCCAGATCCGCAAATCTGCGGATAACCTTTTCGAGAGATTCGTAGTAGACTCCTCACACGGTTTCAAAATGAACCCCAGTGGTCCAATTCGAATTCTCTCGGTGGACGACCATCCAATGCTGCGCGAAGGGATCGCCGCAGTGCTGGCGAGCGAACAGGACATGCTCCTCGTCGCGGAAGCCAGTAACGGCCGCGAAGCGCTTGAACAATTCCGCACTCACCAGCCGGACGTCACCCTGATGGACGTGCAAATGCCGGAAGTCAACGGCATCGACGCGATTGCGAAAATACGCGAAGAATTTCCCGATGCTCGCATTATCGTGTTGACCACTTACACCGGTGATGCTCAGGCTACTCGCGCTTTCAAAGCGGGAGCGTCAGGTTATCTTTTGAAAAACATGGTGCGAAAAGAGTTGATCGATACCATCCGTACGATCCATTCCGGTAAGAAGAAAATCCCTCCCGAAATCGCGGTCGAGATGGCCCAGCATCACAGTGACGATGCGTTGACTGAGCGTGAGATTCAGGTTCTGCGCGAAGTAGCGGCGGGTAACGCCAACAAAATGGTGGCCCAACTGCTTCGCATTTCAGAAGAAACAGTCAAGGCGCACATGAGGAGCATTCTTTCCAAGCTCGACGCAAACGATCGCACGCATGCCGTAACGATCGCCGTGAAACGCGGCATCATTGAAATCTAGCCTGATAAGCAGTCGTTCCCGGAACTGTCAACTCAACTTCCGTACCCGTTTCTGGTCGACTCCAGAAGCTTAACTGACCGCCAATCTTTTCAGCTCGCTCCCGCATTCCCTGAAGTCCCCAATGACCGGAACGTCCACCTGCTTCGAGAATCTTAGGTTCTATACCTCGTCCGTCGTCACGAACGCGCAGACGAAACTGGCGTGAGTCGTATGCGATCTCGGCTTCGACGTTTTGACCCTCGGAATGGGTTAACGCATTAATGATGGCCTCGCGGCCAATGCGGTAACACTCCTCCAGAACCAGCGGGTGTAAGTCACGAACACGACCCTCAACCACCGTTTTGAAAGTTGCTTCGCGACCCTGCGACGTCTGTTCGGCGACCGAGCGAAATGCCGCCGGTAAATCACTGAGCGATGCAGAATCCCCGCGGAGATTTCGAATACTATCTCTTCCCTCTGCGAGGACCTGGTCGGCGTGATCCAATGTTTTCTCCAACGCGTCGTGAGCCGGCAGATCCGCAGGTATCTGTTTTGAGACTGCGTGAAACTTCAGAATAAGACCCTGCACGCTCTGCAAAAGAGTGTCGTGCAAGTCTCTCGCGATGCGCTCTCTTTCCTCGAGTCGTTCTTCCATCCGACCGCGCATCACGTGCGCCACTTGTCGTAGTCGCAGTTGATAGAGAGCAGTGAGCAGGATCACCAACAGGATAACTATCGAGATGCGAAACCACGCGGATTGATAGTAAGCCGGGGCAATCGTGAAATCGACGTAAGCGCCGGTCTCGTTCCACACACCACTGTTGTTACAGGCCATTACGCGAAAGCGATAGCTGCCGGGACTCAGATCGTTATAAAACGCCTGACGACGATTACCCGCTTCCTGCCAATCGCTATCGCGGCCTTCCAGTTTGTATCGAAAAAAAATCTTTTCCGGGGCGACGAGACTCAGGGCCGTGTAGTCAATTTGCAGATCTCTTATCAACGGCGGGAGACGCAAAGGCCCGCTTCCAGTGGTCGCGTCGTAGGCCTGGCGATCCGCGATGAACTGCTCGACCTGTACCGGCGGCTGGATGTTATTCAATGGAAGGCGATTGGGATCGACGAGGCTGACGCCGTCGCCTGTCCAGAACCATATTTTGCCATCTGTAGACTTGGCGACTTGCGGACTGAAGTGATTCCCTGTTGCCAGCACCCTTACTCCGTCTGCGTTGTCGAAAACAATTGTCTGGACCTTTCGCTTCGCATTTACATCCTGGTCCACTGCGTTGGCCCATGCATCGAGTTCGCTCCGTGGAAGACGAACAAGACCACAGGATGTGTACAGCCAAAACGAACCTGCATCGTCTTCCTTAAACCAGTGAACCGCATCGCATGGCAGTCCATTCTCACTAGTCAACCCTGCGAAACGTCCGTTCTTTAGCCGGCTTAACCCATGCTCGGTTGCGATCAACAGCGCACCGTCCGGCTCAAATTGAAGATCGCCAACACGGCCGGCGGTCAGTCCATTGGCAGTTGAGTATGACTCTCGGATCTGCCCCTCGTTGTAGTAGGCAATTCCTCCAAGGAAAAAACCAAGCCATATCCCACCCTTTGGATCCGCGACGATGGCGCTCACATGGTCGTCATGTCCGAGCCTGGCCCAGGGGATGTGTTGGACCACCTTCTCGCCGGAAATTTGAAAGAGGCCGGCATGCTCGTTGGCGACCCACAGAGTCTTTGCAGTGTCCTGTGCGATAGCACTGACGACTCCGGGCACGGTGCTGACGGAAACAAATCGATTGTTGTCGAGATACCCAAAAGCAAACGGTGTTGAAGCCCAGATTCGACCCGTATCATCCTGAAAGAGCGAATTCGGTATGAAGGCGGCGGGTTTGCCTTCACGTTTGTACGGGTCGACGTTGATAATCTCAATCTGCCCCCTGTTCCATCGGTTCAAATTAGTTGGAGTGCTGAACCAAACGCCTCCAGTTCGGTCCGCTAGAACAGATCGTATCCGCTGACTCGACAATCCCTGGTCCAAGGAAAAGGTCGCAACCGTCGACTCGCGAAAACGATCGAGGCCGCTCATCGTACCAGCCCAGATGTTGCCTTCACGATCTTCGAAAAGTGTGTTGATTAATCCGCCTGAGAGCCCCTGCGATGGCGCAAACGCATCTGTTCTACCCTTGTAAACGTGCAGAATTCCGTGGTCAATAGTTCCAATCCAGAGACTGCCGTCGCGATCACGAATTATTCTCTTCGCATTGAACGGCGTAGTGACTGCGAGTTGATAAGCCTCGGTTCTGCCTTCAATGAATCTGTGGATTCCGCCCTTCCATCCGACCAGCAGAGTGCCGTCGGTGTCTTCATTAAAAGCCCGGATGCCATCAAGCTCGCCTGGAAGAGGAAAGAATTTTGGTGGTCCAGGTTTCCATCGCCACAACCCATCCACCACTCCTGCCCAGAGATTGCCCTGTCGGTCCTCGTACAGGTTAAAGATTGCGCGACCAAACGTGCCATCATCTCCGAAACACTGAACGCTGCCGTTTCGAATCGCACACAGCTTTCCCGACGGCACTGCCGCGGCGCTAACCCACACCGCTCCTTCACGGTCCTCGAGAAGCGAGAAGATATAGCGTCCGGCGAATTCCGCGTGCTGCGTAAACTTGCCGTCTTTCCAACTCGCAAGGCCTTTCTCTGTACCAATCCAGAGAGTCCCGTCACGGCTCACCAGCAAGCTGAAGATCCAGTTTGAGGGTAGCTCTTGATTTGCAGGCGGACGCCATTGGGCATGCTTGACGCCATCGAAACGGAACAGGCCTGATTCTGTGCCCAGCCACAGATAACCGTCAGGGGTTTGAGCAATCGATGAGACCTCGCTTTTGGGGAAACCATCGCGAATCTTCCACGATGTGTGAGCATACTGGCTAACGTCCAGCTCGGGATTCAACGCGAACGCACAAGGGCAACACGCCAGCAGCAGAAAGGCGCATGCGAGGGCAAACGGGATGACAAGTCGTCGTCCGCGCGGTTTCTCCATGGTCCGCATATCTTATCTCAGTATGTCCCCGGCATTGGCAGCACGCGCATCACCATATCGGGTTATTGGCCCTTACCTCCTTTTCGGCATTGACATAATCGCAAATCGAGCATTAGGCTCGCGCATCCCCTTAATGTGAGGTTTGGACTTTTTGCGCCGCGTAGCAGCATTAGTATTCATCCTCCTCACTTCTTACACTTTGGGCCAGGCGCAGTCCACGAACGCCTCGCTTGCGGGTCGGATCACGGACCCTGCAAACGCTCTGATCGTCGATGCTAAAGTCGCCGCGATCAACACCGCCACGAATATCCGGTACGAAGACTTTACGAATGACTCAGGCGAGTTTCACCTGACGAATCTTCCACCCGCCTCTTATCGTCTCGAAATAGAAAAGTCAGGGTTCAAGAAATTAATCAAACCCGATATGGTCCTTCACGTGCAGGATGCACTCCGGATAGATCTTCAACTGACGCTCGGCGATGTTTCTGAAACTGTCATGGTCGAGAGCGGCGCTCCGCTGGTTAATACTGAGTCAGCGACGGTTAGCACGGTGATTAACCAGACTTTTATTGAGAATATTCCTCTCAATGGACGAAGTTTTCAGACGCTGATCAATCTCACTCCGGGTGTGGTCGTGACTCCGTCTACCTTCAACGATCAGGGACAATTCAGTGTCAATGGACAACGTGCGGACGCAAACTATTTCACCGTCGACGGCGTCAGCGCTAATTTCGGCGTCACCGGATTCATTGCGATGATGCAGAGTGCTTCCGGCGCTTTACCTGCGCTGAGCGCCTCTGGCGGAACAAACAGTCTGGTATCGGTTGATGCGATGCAGGAGTTCCGTCTCCAAACGTCGTCCTTCGCACCTGAGTTTGGACGCACTCCCGGTGGCCAGATCTCGATCGCGACGCGATCCGGGACCAATGCTTTTCACGGCACGCTGTTCGAGTATTTCCGGAACGATGTGCTGGATGCCAAAGACTGGTTTGTAAACTTCAACGGTCTCGCGAAACCTGCGGAGCGGTTAAATGATTTTGGCGGTGTACTTGGTGGTCCATTCGTCAGAGATGAGACGTTCTTCTTCCTCTCATACGAAGGTCAACGGTTGCGCCAGCCATCGAGCATGCAAACCGTCGTGCCGAGCAGCCAGTCGCGGCAACAGGCTCCGGCCACGATGCGTCCTTATTTGAATGCTTTTCCGGTCGCTAACGGACCGGATCTCGCCGCAGGCGTCGGCCAATTCAACGCCAGTTTTTCGAACCCTTCTTCGCTTGATGCTTACAGCATCCGTCTCGATCATCTCGTCGGATCGGGGCTTAGTCTATTTGGCAGGTACAACTTCTCGCCTTCTCACCTGGACCAACGCGGACCATTCTTCACATCCGGCAGAGTGCTCAGCGCGACGAACTCATTGTCATCGTCGGTGCACACTGGAACGGTCGGCCTTACACATCTCATCAGTCCAGAAATCAGTAACGAAGTACGAGTCAACTACAGCAATCACCGGCTCGGCATCGGCTTCGTGATGGACGACTTCGGTGGCGCGATACCACTTTCTGATTCGTTTCTATTTCCCTCAGGTATCACTTCCGATAATGGAACTTTCCTGTTCATCATCTTAGGTACCGGACAGTACGTGCAGGGCAAGCAAGGAACGACCGAGCAACGTCAGGTGAATCTTATTGACAACATTTCCGTTACAAAGGGCAGCCACCAGTTAAAGTTTGGCGTGGACTATCGCTGGCTCGCTCCGTTTAGTAGTCCGGCCGCTTACCACCAATTCGCAGCGTTCTCAGGCGTTACTACGTCGTCTGGCGGAGCATTGTCGGGCACAGCGTTGCTAGCCCAATCGAGCTCATTTCAAACGAACTCACTGTTGTCGCAAAACTTCTCATTGTTTGGGCAGGACACGTGGAAGATCACGCCTGGATTGACCATGACCTATGGCTTGAGGTGGGACATCAATCCGGCGTTAAAGGGCAAGAACCGTGACAACGATCCATTCACAGTGATCGGCTTGAACAATCCGGCGACGATGACGCTCGCTCCTCGCGGCACGCCCCTTTATGAAACCACGTACGGAAACTTCGCACCCCGAATTGGGCTATCTTATCAATTGGGTGGAATACGAGAGTGGGGTGCTGCAATCCGCGCGGGATTCGGGGTCTTTTACGATCTCGGACAGGGATCACTCGGAGGAGTGTCCAGCTTTTTTCCATACATTGCTGACAAGAACTTCTCCGGCGCGCCTTTTCCGTTAAGCGCTCAGGACGCCGCTCCTCCTCCACTGACTACCAATCTGCCTGCCGCGACGATGCTACTCGCGGATCCTGATCTGAAACTACCTCGGACTTATCAATGGAACGTCGCGGTGGAGCAGTCGATTGGTAACAACCAAAGCATCTCGGCCACTTACGTCGGCTCGATCGGAAGACAGCTACTTCGCGTAACAAACCTTTTCAACGTAAATCCGAACTTCGAATTCATTGCACTTACCGACAATTCCGCCACGTCAGACTACAACGCTCTACAGGTCAAGTTTCAGCGTCGTTTGTCCAACGGGTTGCAGACGCTGGCGTCGTATTCGTGGTCGCATTCGATCGATATCGCTTCGACCGATGCGATCGCGACGAATATCAATACGCCCAGTCAAATCGCTGATACACGCGTTGACCGCGGAAACTCGAACTTTGACGTCCGCCATGCGGTCACTGCTGGTGTCACGTATGAATTGCCCTCGCTGGGATCGCAGAAAACTGTCAGAGCGATATTCAGTGGCTGGTCAATCGACAGCTTCTTTTTCGCCAGATCCGCTCCACCTGTAAATATCGTCGGCAGCAGTTTCTTCACGGCAGGGACACAACTCGCTCCGCGACCAAACATCAACTCGGGCGTTTCTCTTGAGATCTTCGGCTCGCAATTCCCTGGCGGGAAGATCTTCAATCGCGCAGCTTTTAGTTCAGCACCTGCCGGAACTCAGGGGAATCTCGGACGCAATGTGCTGCGAGGTTTTGGAGCGTGGCAGGCTGATGTCGGTGTGCAGCGGCAAGTTCAACTCACGGAGCGAATCGGGCTTCGTTTTCGTGCGGAAGTCTTCAACGTCTTTAATCATCCGAACTTCGGCAGCCCCACAAATGTTTTAACCAACCCTTTGTTTGGTCGCTCTACCCAAACTCTGGCGAATAGCCTTGGTTCGGGTGGCGCCAATGGCGGGTTCAATCCTCTTTATCAGATTGGCGGCCCGCGCTCGATCCAGTTTGCGCTCAAGCTTCAGTTCTGATCGGGATATCCAAAGATCCACCTTGCACAAAGAGTTTGCAAATCTGATTCGTTTTCTCTGCGGCGCTCTGCGTATCTTTGCGGCCTCTGCGTTGAGAAGACCCTTAAACGCAGAGACGCAGAGATACACGGAGAACCGCAGAGAAGGCTCCTCGCAGAATTCCCTTTTTGTGCAAGCCTCCAAAAAGCTGTATCCCTCAAAAGAGGGATACACCGGTAGCAACAATTCGGGTATTCGGTTTTCAAAAAAGGCGCTAGCTTACCTTTGTGCAAAGACTCTACTCAATGTTTCCTCAAGGTGGACCCGGGATCGGGCTACTCCTCTTAAGGATGGCGGCAGCCGGAATGTTCGCGTTGAACCTGACGCACCGGTTCAGCTTCTCTTCTAATGCACTGTACTGGCTGACGGTTTCTTTGATTTTCCTGATCTCTCTCGGTCTTATTCTCGGCTTCCTGACACCGATCTTCGCGATAATTGCGAGTGTAGGGGCTGTGTTAAATCTGGCGCTGGCTGGCGCACCGATCGATGAAGTCTACATTCTCAGAACGTTAACATCGGCCGCGCTCGTTTTTCTCGGCCCCGGCGCATACTCAGTGGACGCAAGACTGTTTGGACTTCGCGTCACTGTTGTCCCTCCGCGCAAAGACAAGACCTCTGCAACAATCTGAACTAACTCGATTGAGTGATCTGTCAATCGTACGATCTAGGGTTTCGACAAAAAACCATTACGGGCAAAATCCGTGTCACACTCGAAAGTTTGAAAGGAGTTCTTAATTCAATGAGTACTGTTACTACAAAAGATGGAACCCAGCTTTACTACAACGACTGGGGCACCGGTCAGCCCATTGTCTTCAGTCACGGTTGGCCTTTGACGGCTGATGCCTTTGAAGACCAGATGTTCTTTCTGGCCTCGAAGGGCTATCGATGCATCGCACACGACCGTCGAGGTCACGGTCGCTCAAGCCAACCTTCACATGGAAACGACATGGACACATATGCCGACGATCTCGCGACGCTTGTCGAATCGCTCGATCTCAACGATGCGATTCACGTCGGGCACTCGACAGGCGGTGGCGTAGTAACTCGCTACATTGGCCGTCACGGTACTAAGCGCGTAGCCAAGGCAGTGCTGATCAGCGCGGTCCCGCCGTTGTTGCAAAAAACTGAAGCCAATCCTAACGGTTTGCCGATCGAAGCGATCGATGGGTTGCGCGCCAGCGTGCAAGCCGATCGTCACCAGTTTATGACCGACTTCAGAATCCCTTTCTTTGGATTCAACCGCCCAGGCGCAAAAGTCTCTCAAGGTTTACTCGATAGTTTTCTTTTGCAGTCCATGTTAGCGAGTCTTCCCGCCACTTACGAATGCATCAAGGCGTTCGCGCAGACCGACTTCACTGAGGATCTCAAGAAGTTCGACGTACCGACGCTCATCATGCATGGCGACGACGATCAGGTCGTGCCGATCGGGATTACTGCGCTCGTGTCGTCGAAGCTTGTGAAGGGCGCCACGCTCAAAGTTTACCCTGGGCTGCCGCACGGCATGTGCGCGACTCACAAGGACGTGATCAACGCGGACTTGCTCGAGTTCATACAACAAGAGAAAAGCTCATCACAGTCGGCCTGAGTTCTCGACAAAACCAGCGAACAGATGAGGAGTCAACGATGGAGAATGAAAAACCAAAGATGAAGATCGTGGTTATTGGCGGCACTGGCCTCATCGGGTCAAAGGTCGTTTCGAAGCTCAATGAACGAGGTTACAACGCTATCGCTGCGTCACCCGAATCAGGAGTAAATACTTTAACGGGGGAAGGACTCGCGGAAGTTCTCGAGGGCGCCTCGGTAGTCGTCGATGTTTCGAATTCGCCGTCGTTCGACGATGCGGCGGTCATGGAGTTCTTCGAGACATCAACCAGTAACTTACTCAAATACGAAGCGGCAGCAGGCGTTGGACATCACGTGGCGTTGTCCGTCGTCGGCTGTGATCGTCTACCCGACAGCGGTTATCTGCGTGCGAAGGTCGCCCAGGAGAAGCTGATCAAGGAATCACCGATACCTTATTCGATCGTGCGAGCAACGCAGTTCTTCGAGTTCCTGAAACGGATCGCCGACACTGCTACCGAAGGCAACACGGTTCGCTTGCCGTCTGTGAGTTTCCAACCCTTGGCGGCGGACGACGTCGCCAAAGTGGTGGGCAGAACCGCAGTTGGATCGCCGTTGAATGGCACGGTTGAAGTGGGAGGGCCCGAGCGGTTGAGTTTCGATAGATTCATCAGCCTGGGCCTTAATGCACGACATGATCCGCGAGAGGTTATTATCGATCCGCATGCGCGCTACTTCGGCACCGAATTGGGCGAACGATCACTTGTTCCGGATGAAGACGCGCTGGTGGGTGAGACTCGTTTCGAAGACTGGCTTAGTGATCCTGCAAGTCAGGCTCCGCCGAGTTCGCGGCCTACGGCGGCTGCAGCAGCTTCGAAAACATCAACCTAGGAGATCCGCCTACGCCTCCGCAAACAGAAAAACGACGAGCTGTGAATATGTCATGCACATCTCGTCGTTTATTCTTTGTAAAAATGCCCGACGTTTAAGTCACGGAAATTTTTAGCGCTGTCCAGGTATTGTCATCACCTTTCTTCGCTTCGATTGCGACAACGTCGTTGGCTTTCACATCGGCAAGAGTCGCATCCTTTCCAGCCTTAGTCACTTTCGTATCGCTCGTGACGGCGAGTGTGTGTTCAGCCTTCTGGCTGTCGACGATCGTCACGGTTGAATCGGTCACCGTAGCAACAGTTCCACTGATGGTAGCTGTATCCGTCTTTTGTTCCTTGTTCTTCTTCGCTTCCTTGGTCGGCTGAGCCGGATCCTGCGTCGCCATGAGAATGCTGGCAGATGAAAGCAGGCCCAAACAGAGCATCGCCGCACCGAGTGCCCTTACTAATTTCGTCATTTATCTCTTCCTTCCTTGAATGTATTACCAGTTCGTTCATTACACCGCGTTACTGAATTTGTTTGGTTACCGGCGATATGCGATGACATTATGAAAGGGTTGTCCAACCAGCACGGCAGTGTTGCAAGATCCAAATTCATGATGACATCATATTGGGAAAAAGTAGGGAGATCATTTGACAACCATAGGAACGGTCGAGAGTTTGTGGCGTTATCCGGTTAAGAGCATGCGTGGCGAGGCAGTGCCGGAACTGTTTATGGGTTTCGCCGGCGTTTTTGGCGACCGGTGCTTCGCCTTCAAGAATTCATCCGCACGCAAAGGTTTTCCGTACCTCAGCGCGACGGCGCAGGAGCAGATGCTGCGCTATCGTCCACAGTTTCGTCATTCCGAAAGATCGGTGAGACCAGCGAATCTCACTGAAGCGATGAGCATCTCTCCCGGCGTCAACCCCGCGAACGCCGAACCAGAAGACTTCCTCATTGACGTCGTAACACCATCCGGCGCGGTTCTTGCCGTTGACGATCCAGCGTTGAAAGAAATGCTCGTCGATGGATTACGCGGTGAAAACCACCTCACGCTCGTGCGCTCAGATCGCGCGCTGACTGACTGTCGGCCTGTTTCGTTGATAAGCCTGCAAACGATCCGACAACTCGAAACAGAGTTGGATATTCCACTGGACAAACGACGCTTTCGCGCAAACATCTATCTCGATCTCGAATCGGGTAACGGGTTTGCAGAGGACAAGATGGTCGGTCGCAAACTGCGCATCGGTCCGAGCGCCGTCATCATGGTCCTGGAACGCGACCCGCGCTGCAAAATGATTTCGCTCGATCCGGAAACCGGTGAACACAATCCGCAAGTCCTTCGAAAAGTCGCCGAAGCACACGAAGCCTTCGCCGGTGTTTATTGCGCTGTTCTTGTTGAAGGAATACTAACCAGAGGCGATGCAATCAAACTGGTGGATTAGACCGAGTTAAGGTTCGCTTTTGACTCGCGTGTCTACAGCGATCCAGTTAACTTCCCAGGTCTTGCCGCCATCATCTGAAAATGCTTGTTCGAAGCGGACCGAATTCGGCGTGATGTCCGAGATGATAAAGCGAACAAGGATCGCTCGGCCATTCAGCGTTTCCTGGTTGTAAAACTCACCGCGTCCATCCTTGAACTCGCCAATTGTTGGCACGCTCATAGTACCGACTGCACTGTTGGAGAAGTTGAGACTCCACTGGCGAGATTCCGGATTGTACAGGCGCAAACTCAGACCTTCGAAGCGGCCTGCAGATCCTTCAGCTACGAGCTCCACCAAATTCGCGCGACCATTCCAGACTTTTCGGACAAGCGTCGTCCCTTCGTACTCGACCCAGGTGTTCGAGCCCGTTAAGGGACGCAAGCGGCGCTTGAGATGGGTTTTCCAAGTGCCGATATGGAAATCAAAATCGCGTTGCCCATCTCGTGCCTTGGTCGACTGTGAGAAACCCTGGAGCGGCAGAAAGCTGAAAACGAGACCGCACATGAACAACGCACGCGTAAACGTCTTCATGACTTTACTCCCCTTCGTGAGGTCCATCACAGACGTACCCACTCGATGTCTCACAAAGAATGACGTCATAACTTTCGAGCAACGGCATTGCGAGCGCTTCGAGTTCGTTCTTCCACAAATCACCTTCGTAGAATTCGTTCTTCATTCGGTCGCGTTCCTCCAGCGAAGGAAAGCTCCGTAACCAAACGAATTTGTTAGGATTCTCAACATCGAGCATCGGGCCGAGGATCTTCATGCCGTGCGAACGTAAAGCCGGAATGGCTCGCGTTTCGAACAGTTTGACGAACTCATCCCGGTGGCCCGGCTTTATTCTGTAGCTTCGTACTTCGACTATCATTTGCTTACCTCTCCCAGATTACAGCGACTATAATCTCGCCCATGACCTCCATCAAGAAGGCACCTTCAGGTAACTATGCTCGTGAGCGGCGGTCCAATCCGGTCGGTGGCTGTCCGCTGACGGCCGCGCTGGCGGCGATTGGAGGCAAGTGGAAACTGATCATCCTGTACTGGTTGGCAGAGTCACCGAAACACTTTGCGGATCTCCGGCGCGCGATGCCGAGCATTTCGCAGAAGGTGCTAACTCAGCAACTGCGAGAGTTAGTTAACGACGGTATCGTGCAACGTCATCCTAAAGGTGAGATCCCAGCGCCCGTCGAATACTCGCTTACTGACTATGGTCGATCAGTATTGCCTTTGTTAGAGGGTGTTCGCGTCTGGGGTCGAGCGCACATGGAACGCTCTCAATAAAATTATGGGCCGGCTCATCTGCATCGCTCTTGTCCTCAGCGTCTGCTTGACCTGCATCGCACAGGAAGAAAAGCAATCGATACCCTCAGGCCCCGGCGAAATCCAATCGTTTGCTCTGCAAATAGTAAACACTCCGGCGCAACAACGAACGGAACTCCTGGCTGCTCACCCCAAACTCATCAGCGCCGGCTTACGCAGAGAGTTGGTCCGTCATGGAAACATTCTCTTAATTGACGGCAAATACGCGCCGGCGTTTGACCTCTACCAGTTGGCCCATAAAGTCGCGGAACAAATCAATGACAAAGAAGGCCTGGCGGCGACCTCCTTGAACATTGGCAGCGTGTATTACTTTCAGGGTAATTACGAACTTGCTTCTGAGCACTATCGCAAAGCCCAGGGACTTTTCAGGTCATTGGCAAATCGGTTAGAGGCAGCGAAGGCTCTCTATGGCCTCGCCTTGACTTATCAGGCTCAGCGAAAGTTAGCAGAGTCGCTAAAAACTTTTGAGCAGGCGTTAACGGAGTTTGAAGCACTAAACGATCGGAATGAGATTGTTAATACTTTGGCCGAAATTGGCAGTATTCAGTACGACCTGAGCAACTATGACGCTGCCACCAAAACGTTCCTAAGAATCTCGAACCTCAACGAGAGCGGTGAAAACCTTGTACGCGTTGCGGATGCTTTTTACAGACAACACGACTATTCCCAGGCTCTAGTCTACTACCAACGATCGCTCGAACATTTCGGCCGCCAAAAGAATGCTGCCGGAGCGATCGCTGCGCTCAATGGCGCTGCTCATTGTTATTACTACCAGGGTGATTACGACCAGGCTTTGCCGCTTTACAGCCGCAGTCTCTCAATTGCCGAAAGCCTCAGGGACCAATCCGGTGTTGCCACTCAGTTACAAAATATCGGGAATATCCATCGCGTCCGCGGCGACTATGGTGCGGCACTGCAAAGTTATTTCAACAGTCTTTCCGCGGCGGCTATAGCTCCCACCCAAGCGACCGTCGCGACGACTTTGGGAAGCATTGGCCTCGTCAGAGCTTTGCAGGCTGACAATGCTCAGGCGATCGAGTACTTCGACAAGAGTCTGAAAGCCTTTGAGACTAACGGCGATCAAGTCGGCATGGCGCGCATGCTCAGCCAGATCGGAAACGTGCGCTACATTCAAGGCCTTCATGACCTCGCTTTACAAGCGTACGAAAGAAGTCTTGCGCTGCACCGTGCACGATCGGACCATCTGAATCAAGCCCACCTCCTGTTGGCGATCGGCACCGTTTATCTGGGCCAACTGAATTACCCGTCGGCGTTGGAGAAATACCACGAGTCGCTAAAGATCTATGAATCGTTAGGAAGAACGGCCGATATTGCCGATGCGTTGACAAAGCTCGCAGCCGCACATCGTCAGCAGAATCAACACGAGAAGGGTTTGGAGTTTATCAACCGGGCTGTGAATTTGGCTAAAGAGAAAAATCTTCACTCGGCGCTTTGGATTGCACTAACGGAGGCGGGCCGGTTGCAGCAAGGTTTGAATCGATCCGCTGAAGCTTTAAGCGCCTTTATGGAAGCAATCAGAATCCACCAGGCGACTCGCACCGAATTCGGTGCCGCTGATGCGGAGACAGTGACAAGCGGCGTGATGCCTTATCTCAGGGCAGTAGAAGTATTGATCGATCAAAACGACGCTGTCGCAGCCCTGCTCCAATCGGAAAACGCGAAATCACAGATGCTGCGGGAAATAATCAATCGCGGCAACTTCCGAATCACGAAAGGAATGAAGCTAGCGGAACAGAAGGAGGAGTCGAGATTGTTGGGCGATGTTGCTTCACTCAAGCTCCAGTTGAAAAACATTCAGGAGCGGGAGAGTAGTGATAGCGTAGTCGTCGCCGCGCTTAACAATCGTTTAGCATCCGCTCGCGCCGCGGGGCAGTCGTTTCGCAAACAACTGTATAGGAAACACCCGCAGCTCGCTGTCTACAGAGGCGAGGTGGCGCCAGTAAAGATAGAACAAGTACGTTCATTGCTCGGCGCTGACATGGCCATTCTCGAGTATGTAGTTACTACGGATCAGAGTTTTCTTGTTTGTCGTAACCCGTAATCCAGCGCTCGTTGTTACGGCGTATCCGCTTGCGATAAAGCCGGCTGAGATTGCACAGCTCACGGCGCGTGAGTTGTACCAGGTATTGCTAAAGCCTGCCGAGCCTCAGATCGCGACGAAATCACATTTGATTATCATTCCCGATGGTGTGGTGTGGGACGTACCATTCGCGGCATTGCAGCCGGCGGAGAATCAGTACCTGGCGGATCATTACACCGTTTCTCATGCAATCTCAATTTCAACATTGAAAGAAATGCGGAAATTGAAATCCGTTCGTGGAGCGACACGAGGAGTACTGGCATTTGGAAACGCTACGCTTTCAGACGAGCTGACGGATCAGCTCAAGACAACATACAAAGACTTGGAGCTGGGTCAAATCCCCGATCAATCTGAAGAGATCGAGAATCTAAAAACGATCCATGGCAAAACTGGCGTCCGGTTCTATACGGGCCCTGCCGCCACTAAGGAACGAGCGAAGGCTGAAGCGAACAGTTACGGCCTGGTTCGCTTCGCGACACCGACGATCCTCGATCAATCAGTTCCTTTGTACTCTTTCGTTGTGCTCTCCCCTAATCCTAGAGTTCCCGACGATGGCTTGATGCGGTTGTGGGAAGTCCTCAACTTGAATTCAAAGGCGAAGCTAGTCGTTTTTCCTTTCGCCGAGTTTGCTCAAACCAACTCACGATCGGCTAACGCTCTGATCGCTATGAGCTGGTCGTGGTTTGTAGCGGGAACGCCCACTGTGATGCTGAAACTACGACGTTCGCCGGAACCAGAGAACCCTCACGACTGGAGCGGATTCATGGTTATCGGAGTCCCATGATGATTATTCGACGGTGTACTCGGCAGCGGAAGGACGTTGTTGCATTCGAGATCCAAGCGGTGTCGTGAGCGGGACGATCCAGCGCGCGGGTAACAGACTTACCTGCTCTTTAGTAAGGTCAACGTTGGGATCGATCATCAACTGCGGTTGCCGGCCGTTAAGAGAGACCATCGCGCGAGCACGCACTTCAACATTCTCATAACCTTCACGCCTCTTCACTTCGGCAAGATAATGGGCGAATTGCACGATCAGGTCCGGCTTGGTAATCATCTTCATCAATTGATGAGATTCCAGGTACGCTTCCGGCTTGATGGTCCAGGTTTGTCCACTCTGCGGATGTGTGACAGTAAACACCGCCTCGCCTGTCTTCGTCCGGAGCTTCATGTGCCACGCAAAATTATGTCCTTCCTCGGTCCAACTTACGTTACCCGGATAGAGATAATGACGAAGAGGAAAAAGAAGCTGGACCACAAGAAAGACTGCCAACAGGCCCAAAACCAATTTTTGCGAGGCGGATAACGACGGGCCATAGCTTTCTAAGGAGATCGGCAAGGGCTTCGCAGCGCGAGACATTTCTCCTGGCGACATAAACGCCCTGGCGAAGCGACGCACAAGATCAGGTGGAAAGAAAACCAGGAGCGCGCCCAGCATCAACCAGGGAAAGATCCCAATATCGAAGATCACAGCGTTAATTAGATTGAATGCGATTGCGGCGACAAATGCGTACATCCGCGTGCGTCGCCACAGGAGCAGTGGTACGACCAGCAGATCAAGCATCAACCCGCCGATCACGAAACCGTAAACCACCCAGTCAGCAGCGAAGAAACTACCCAGAGGACTAAGCCACGTGCGCATCGGCTCGCCGCCGAATAACCAGTCGCGGTTAAGTTTCGCTATCCCACCGTAAAAATATGGAATGCCGACTTGTGCTCGTACCAGCCACAACGTCCACGCCGGAACAACATCTGAACGAATCTTCCGGCGCAGCAACGCATCAACTGAAAACGCGCGCTCTGCCGGAAGGAAACACATTACAAAACTGATCAGGCATACCAAATAGAGGTGATTCAGATAACGAGTTTGCTCCAACAAAAAGAAATAAGTGAAAGCGAGAAAAAAGATCGGCGTGGCGATGCGGTAGAGGAACCCGACCATCACGCAAGCGGCCGACAAACCGAGCACCCAAAAGTGAATGTACATCCCGTTGCCCGGCCAGGGTTTCACCCAACTAAATCCGTAGTAAGTAAAAGTAAGAGCAGGTTCGACGAAGTAACGGCTGATCCAGCCGTAAGTGAAGTAACGATAGACTTCCCACAGCATGATTGCGCCGAAGAGGATGCGGAAGAAAACCAGGAATGAAATATCGACTGGTTTGAACAGATCTGCACACAGTCGCTGCAAGAAACTCGCTCTCGCGCCGGTAGAGGTGACGCAGCGATCTGCGCTTCCTGCGTTGGGACTGTTTGCATTTCTTTACTGATCAAAGGGTCCGTGTTGTAATGGCATAGAAATCTAGCATAAGCGGTTTCGGGTCTGCACACCGAACACATCGGAGAAACCTCATGTCGGAAGAAAATAAAGAATTAGTTCGTCGCTGGTTTGAGGAAGTTTGGAATAAGGGACGCGCCGACGCGATCGAGGAGATGTTCGACGCAAACGGCATCGCTCACGGTTTGTCAGATGATCCTGAGAACCCGATTAAGGGCCCGCGGGATTTCAGACCATTTCACACCGTGTTCCGCGACGCCTTTCCAAACATGATGATCGTTATTGAGGACATGGTTGCTGAAGGTGACAAAGTCGCGGCGCGTTGCTCGGTGCGTGCCAGGCACGAAGGCGACTTCCTGGGAAGATCTGCAACTGAGTCTCCGGTCGATTTCACCGGCATCACGATTGTCAGAATCGACAAGGGAAAGATTGTTGAAGCGTGGAATAACTTCGATTTTATGACGCTGCACCGTCAGGTCGGGCTGCTCGCGTAGGTGAAATGGTCCATCGATGGCAACGGGGTTATCGATGTAGTGACATAACTTCGCCGCAGAACCTCTTCGACGCGGCTTCGCCGCCTGATGTGAGGCGGGGCTTCGCCCCGCCGGTTCCTGAAATAAGAAACTCTTCTTCCGGCGGGGCGAAGCCCCGCCTCACATCCGACGGCGAAGCCGTACTAGCTTCTGCGCCCACCGATGGACCACCCAAACAGCTTCAGACCTGTTTAGTCCTATAACTGCGACAGGAAATACGCGAGATCGAAGAACTGTTTCTCGTGTTGAATTTTCCCCGCCTGGTTAAATTGGAACCAGCCAATGCCTTCAAGAAAAAACGTCTTTCCGGTCTTGGTCGTAAAACGTAACCGCCATTTGACGCCGGCTTCCTGACCGCCCACCTTGATGTCGAGCGAGTAGAGTTTCATCTGATTGAAGAGCGTGGGAAAGGTTGCCAGGTAATCGGCGATGGCTTGTTTTCCCACCATCGGCGGAGTTCCCACTGGATCTTCAAGCACCGCGTCGTCGGCATAATGCTGTAAGAGGCGCGGGGGGTCGAACGTGACTAATCCGGCAAATGCGTCCTCAATCGCAGCTTCGATCTGCTCCGGCGTCAAATCCGGAGTTGTAGCTGCCTCGACGCGTGTGAGGCCAGAACCAACTAGAAACATGAGCGCCAGCGCGAGCGCCGTCACTTTCTTCATGAATAGGCTTCGGTTTGTCATTTTCTTTCCTTTTGAGTATGGCGTTGATCGGAGCGAACATCGCCCGCGCCACCTGAGTCTGATGGCGAGGATGGTTCGCAGAATTATTACTGTACGTAGAAGTTGCTGAACTCCTCACCGTATTACTGCGACGCCAAATTTTTCGATTGATTCAACCTAAGGACGTGAGGGTGCTACCGGTTCCGCGCTCTTTTGAACGCCACGAGACTTCGCCGTAACTGGTAACACGGCTAACTCTGCCAACGACACTGTCTTGTCGGTGCCAAATCCGGAGAGTGCGACGAGTTTCAGATACCGCGCCGTAACACTACTGGTAAAGCCGATGTACTGCGGTGCGAAGGTCGACAGTAATTCACCACGAGTGACGTCGCGCCAATCTTCACCGTCGTCACTGACTTGAATTGCATAACCACGAATGTCGCCTTCGTGCTCACGGTGGTTCTGCCGCGACATGAGCACCAGTCCAGCCATCGCAACGGGCGCCTCAAATTTAATCTTCAGATCCACCTGCTCGCGCACCGGGTCGTCCTGACTCCCTACCAGCATGAATGTATTCGGGTCACCGTCGATCGCCGAACCGGCCGGCGCGCCATTCACTTCCGCAACAGCACCAAGCCTGCGCATGATGCGCGTCTCTAAGAACAACCCGCGGACCTGCCGGGGTAACACATGCACCGTCGGCTGAAAACAATCACTTCGCGCATATTTCAATAACGAGTAGCGAAGTTGACGCACGACCGGATTGCCACTCGTGGGATTCGCGATATCGAAGGCGGAGATTAACAACCGCCCGTGGCCCACACTAAGTTCGAAAATAACGCCGAGCTTGTAGTTGCGGTTCCAATCGTCGATGGCCCAGACTACTGGTTCCAGCTCGGCCGGCAATCGATCAAGATTCACGGCACGCACGTTCTGAATGAGCTGCGCCCACTGCCAGTCGAAATGCGAGCCAGTGGGAAAATAATTCAGCATGTTACTCTTCGGGTCGCCAAGTTCCCTCTTGATCCATAGTCCCAGCATGCGTCCCCAGGCCGGATTCATCTGGCGGTTCCAGAAAACAGGTGACACGTCGAGCGGCGGGCTGGTCCAATCGAGGTCGCGCGCAATCAACAACACCCGACCACCTGCGGCGAGCACAGGCTCAGCCTCTTCCCACGCACTGGTGACCAGAACCTGAGAATCACGTGCTCGAGGACAAGGATCCGTTTCAACTCCCGGAGTCACGTTGCGGAGTTCGTGTTCCTCGGGATCGCCCGCGGGATAGACCCAGAAGTTCCAATCGTTCTCGAAGTAAGTAACTCCGCGGACCGCCTTTGGGCTTTCGATGATGGTGCGCGTGACGGGATTGAACAACTCTTCCGGGGCGACAGTAACCATCAGTTTGTGTTGTCCCAGCGCGCCTAATTTAAAAAGATCGAAAGTTATTCTTCCGAGTTGAAAATTCTTTCCGATCGGGACATCTTCGGTCCCCATTCACCCTTGAAACTGGTCCCAACAATCTTCCAAACGGCGATGCACTTTTCTATCGGCACCTTACCGTAGTGCGCCAGTTCAATGTCGACGTCAAACGTCTCAGCATTCGTATAAATACGCCGTTGCAACCGCGCCAATGGCACGGTGAAATTCGAAAACTTCTTAAACTCGTCGGCCGTGACGTAAGGCTTTGTTTCCCACAACGCATTCAGCATCCCGACGAACGACGTTCCTTGCCCGAGGTAATCGTGCAGGCTGAGCAGTTGGTATCCACTTAGACCAGGCGTGCGCAGGTTCGCTTCAATCTCCTCTTTGTAAGCGGCAAGTTGAAATCGCCCCGAGTTCATGACGAACTCTTTGTTCCGCTCGAGCAGCCCGTGGTCCTTCAACGAGTTGCGGAAGATCTCGAGATTAAATGGCTGTAAATGGCCGGTGAACTTTTTAATGACTTCGTAATCGGGATACGCGGCCCATTGGCCCACCTCGTGCGCGATCACCGGCAACTCAATGTCGGTAAGCGACTCACCGTAATCTCGACCAAACCATCCAGACTCCCGGCGTAGCGGTTTCGTCGCGATCCTTTGCACAGCAAGATAGTCCGTACCTTCAGCAAGATTGGGCAGTTCCCTTTCCGTGTGGCCTGTCCCGGTGGTGTAAAGCCGTCGTGGATCTTCCCTGCGGTAGAACTCGACCCATCGCGATAACGATTCGTGCCACTGGCCTTTTGGTTCATTGCTGGGTGACAAGAGCATGAAAGAAGGATGATTGCCGTAAGCCTTGATCATTCGATCAGTCTCTTCATAGACCACCCGCTCCATCGGAAGACCGGGACTGATCTCGTTCCACATTCCCGCTTCAGGTTGCAGGTAGAACCCGATTTGATCGGCTGCTTCAAAAGCGGCCTCCGGTGGCGTCCACGAATGGAACCGCATGTGGTTCAAGCCCCAACTCTTGCAGGTCTCGAACAGCTTTTTCCACGACGCTACATCCGTAGGTGGATAACCGGTCAGCGGAAAATCGCCGCCATGCACGGTACCGCGAAAGTAGATCGGCTTTCCGTTGAGGACGAACTCCTTCTTCACTGCTTTGAGTTCGCGTAAACCGACCTTCACATCGTAGTACTCTTCAACACCATTTCCTCTTAACCACAACCGGAGTGGATGCATCTTCGGGTTAAACTCGTCCCACGTCTCCTGCTCCAAACGCAAAGGCACTACGACTTCCGCGGTCCCTCCCTTTTCTTCCCAAGTCACGGGCACCACACCGATATCGGGCCAGATTGCCGTTAACGTTCCCGCTCCGCTGAGTCCTGTTTGATTGCCGATTCGAACTTTAATGGTCATCGACTGCTGCGAGAGGTTCGGGATTGCCTGCGCACTATCGATCCAAACGCGGCCAGTGTCGTTGAGCTCGATCCGGCCGATGATTCCGTTCCAGCTCGCCCCGACCGAGTCTGAAACGCTGTGCGCATCCGGCCGGTAAGGCAGGATCATTCGATTGTCTACGCGAATCGTAAGCTGGTGACGACCGGGCGTGAGATTTCCGAGCTCGTAGACGTGCGGCGCAACGAGACTTCGATCCGATCCGATCTTCTTACCATTTAGCCAAACAGTCGTTTCCCAGTGTGGTCGTTCGAGAGTCAATACAAAGCGACGCGCTGCCTGGTATTCAAAAATGTCGATGTCGCGTTGGTACCAGGCTGCGCCGAGATAATGGCGCGGTGGCTGAGCGAGGAAAGGAACCTTCACTTTGCCGGGCTGAGTGTAGTCCTTGTAATCCTCGCGCAAATACCAGAAGCGATCATAGAGCGACATCACCCACGGCGTGGTGGTTGTGATCGGAAACCCGTTGAAGAACTGCGCTTGAAGAATGCCGGGCAGCTTAATCGGATAGATTAGTTTTCGAGTGAACCACTGTTGTCTCTCACCCGAATCCGTGGGATCGAGGGCAAACCGCCAGTTGCCATCGAGCGGCATCGATCTGGCCGAGCACAGCGGCGCAGGAGCGAGAAAGAGAACGAGGACTCCTAACACGAGCACTCGCATCGTTGGAGGCATCTTGGTGGACATTTAACTAGTCGGCTTTCACGTACCAGGAATCACAGGGTTCCGCTTTCTCACTCGAAACGCAAGGATAATGTCAACCCGGAAATTTATCGAGTTATTTAGATTTGCGCTCGAATAAGACGTGCGCGAGCGCGAGAAACGCGGTGGCGAGAGCAAGGCAGTAGAGCCTGTGCGCGAGTATGGCGCCGCTTGTCAGATCGGTGTATTTCCAGAGTTGATAGAGCAGTGGGTTGTAGAGCCAATGGTTGTAACCAAGGTTGTACAGGTAAATGAGTCCGGCGCCTGTGCCGGTTGCGATCACATAAGTGACGTACTTGTTTCGCAGCACCACATTCAACGCGATCACGAACGCAGTCACAAAAATCAATCCCGGCACAAGTATTAATCCGTACACCAGTACATAAGCCGTTAAATCGAGCGTGTGACCTCTTAGTAGTTGGACGAGGATCGTAACTAAGCCAACGACAGCAACCAGCACGAGGGCCAACAACACCATCGCCAGGCATTTTGAGAGCAGCAGGACGCTGTTTGTAATCGGTGTGGACCAGATAACGGGTTCGATCTTCAATTCTCGATCGCGATGCATTGCTTCGCCCGCGTAGAAAACGATCAGAGTCGTCAAAAGCAGTAACAGCGTGTTTGCAGAGTGAGTCGCAAACGAAACGGAATAGGAAACGTCCGGGACCCGGCTGTAGGGAGGAAGATTAAGAAAACAAAGAAGTATCACCAGAGAAAAGAGAATGACAAGACTGCGTTCCGCGCGAAGTAATCTAAACTCAATACCGACGGCCGCGAGTATTTTGAAAAGCGTCCCGGCCGGTCGTTGAGTCGTGGTAATTTTTAGAAGCGCTATTCGATCGCCTGCTGGGAATATTTGCGGTGTGTCGAGTAATCGCTGAGATGGAATACTGTAAGCGATCCTGTCAGGCGCATGCGTAAGCGTCAGTTTTGTGAAATGCTCCGACTTCTGCTCCAGTGGCTCGATCCTGAACCGCAGATAGACAATCAACAGACACAGTGCGGAGATTACAACCATCGACACGCGGTTAGTGATCGCCGTCGTGCTGTAGGTGACTACAAGGTTGTTCAGAAATTCTGCGGTCTGAGACCAGTAATCTATTGATTGCTCCGTTGCGTTGAAACCTAACGGGTCGAGCAGAATGCGAAACGCTATCGGCAGTTTTGCTAACCCTATTTGATACGCAATGTAACCAGGATAGAAACACGCCGCTAACAAATAAACTACCTTTGCGTTTCGAGTAAGTGTTCCCGCAGCAAAATAAAACGCTGCCAGCATTAGGTGAGAAATGACGACCACAATGAGGAAGTGTTTGAAATACGGAACAGCACGCCAGGGCAGCTTAACCATTCCCGGAAACGGAACCCACTGAAGCAGAAAGAACGTGATCGAAAAAGCTGATTGACAGCAGACAAGCACAAAGAAGTTGCCCAAAAACTTTCCCAGTAGATACGAGCCACGTCCGATCGGCTTCGAAAAGATCAACGAATCCACGCCGAGGCGAAAATCGCGGACAACAGCGTCGCCCATTATGATTGCGGTGAATATCGGAAGTCCCAGAATGAACGAGAAACCTCCGTGGTTTCTGCGTATGTAGAACTCACTGTTGGTGGCCCAACCTCTTTCGACGGCCGGACCCCATCCCCACCACAAGATCGCATTCGACGCGAAAAATGCGATCAGCACGTACGGTGCGACGCGTTTTGCGTTCAGTAGTACCTCATTACACAAGACCGCGGCGAACGGTGTTTGAAACGGGTTTCTCATGTCCCCTAGATTGTCTGGGGCAGAGACTAGCGGTGACTTCACTGGATTGTCAAGGATAAGGTTGTTTGCTTGTGCGCCGGCCAGCCCAGGTTGTATAAGCTAAGGCGTCTCACCCGAATGATAGGCTCCCCGTTCAAACCTTGAATTAACGATGCCTTATCTATGCGCAAGATACTTCTGATTTGTCTGTCTTGTTTGGCATTGGTTGTAAACGCTGCCGGCCAGCAACAAGCCAACTACACCTCAGCCGATGAGATCCAACGCGATCTCACTTTTCTCCTGCTCGAAAAGAACATCAATGAAGTAACACGACAACTCGAGAGCGAAGACTCATCGACGGTCAGCGCCCTGCTCCGCCGGCTTGTGATCTACACCCGCGCCGGACAGCCGTCGCAAGTGCGTCGGACGCTCGAGCAGTTGGCGGCAACTCCAAACTGGCAGTGTCCCGATCGTCATGACCTGTTGTCGCTGATACGAAACGTCAGCGAGGCAAACTTCGTCACTCACCGCTTTTACTACACACGACTTTGTCCGGATGCGATTGAGGGAGCTGAAGAGTTTGTCAGGCTTTGGGGCAACACCGTCGATCCAAAAGAGTTCGACGCATGGTTGAGTGAACGTTCGAAACGTAACGACGAATGGCTGATGCTTCGCATGCAACTGCGCGTTCGCTCAGGAACGGCGGGCGAGTTGTTCGACGCCCTGGCGGCAGAAATAAGAGCGAATCCGTCTGATTGGACGCGCCTCGACCGATACCTGAAAGCGAACAACTATACCGGCGATACCCAGGACGTAAGCTGGATCGCCGACACGTTCAAAGTCCACACCGCGAGCGAATACTTCCAACTCGGTGAGCGCCTGCGACGTCACCGCGCCTCAGGCGGCCTTGAAACTTTTGCAAAAATCGCTGGAACTAGCCTTCACCGACGCGGACGCAAAATTCGTTGACGATCAACTGAATCGATTCAGATCGGCTGGACCGGCGATTAAAGTTAACTGGGAAAAGCAACTGCGTTATTGGACCAAGCGAAGTCTCGCCGAAGCGTATCAAAGATTGAACCAACCGCTTGCCGCCCAGCCACTGGTTGAAGAACTTGTATCGATGAAAGGCGACGACATCACGCTCCAGGACGTCCATCACTTAGCGGGCGCCGTGCAAGCCGGCTCAGGACAGCGCGTCGTAGAAACGAAGATTCTTCGTGATGAAGTCGCGCGACGTTCCACCTCGGAATACTGGCTGGAGCGGGCTAAATACTACGAGGGGCGGCAAGAGTATGAACTCGAACGCGACTCGTATCGCCAGGCGTTGGTTGCCCTCCCGATAAAACCTGACGATCCCAAGGGACTTCAGGAACGTTACAAAGTTGTTCGGTCGTTCGCCTCATTTCTTGCCCAAACACGCGACCAGAGAGAAGAGCTCGAAAAACTTCTCACAACAGAACTGAGTAGCACACCGCCGCAAACGGATTACGCATTTGAAATAGCGAGACTGATTACCCAGAGTGAGTTGGACCTCGACGAGCTGCGCAATTCTTTTCTTGCCGAACAACCTGCGTTGTTAGCGCGGCTGCTTGATGGACGCCGCGAATGGGGCCTCGCCGAAAGGTTGTTCATCGAAAATGTTGTGAACCGCGAGGCAGTTCCGGCAACTCTAAAAGATAAGATCTGGTCCAGCCTCGAACCTCTGGCCAAAGACCCTGGCTCAACACGCGCTTTCCACCTGGCCGAGGCGATGAAAGACGGCAAAGAGTGGCAACGAGCGATTCCGCTCTGGCGTGGTTACATCCAACACGCTTACCCAACAAACTGGGAAGGTTATAAAACAGACGCAATCACAAGCCTGTTCACCGCCTACTGCCGCACGGGACAATGGCGGACTGCCGAAAAGTTTTTGTTTGCTCAACTGGATTCGTTCTGGCGAGTCATGCCTGATGCGTTAGCGGAGATCGCAGTCGCTGCTGCGCAAGCGAATGCAACCGACGACGCGATGCGGTTATGGCGCAAGAGCGCAAACATCGATCGACGAAATCTCCACTTCCTCACGCAACTTGCTCAGACAAAGCTCAAACCGCAACTAGTGGCGATGTACTCGCAGATGAAAAAGGAAGATCCGCTGTCTACTATTCCTGATTCCGCCTTACGAATGTTGCAGCCGTAGTGATGTGAACTCGATGGTCTTAAACGTGTTGCCGTTAACGTCCTTCTGACCTATGGCACCTCCAGGCTCAGCTTGGTTGCGCCTTCCAGAATCTTCGAGATGCGTATGCCTTCATTCTTTTTCACGGGTGGCTTTCCGACTACTTCTTGTGGGCGACCGCCGGAGTGGTGCAGCGCGATCAGTTTGCCCTTGGCGTCGAATACAGGTGCTCCAGACGAGCCTTCTTGAGTATCGGTCAGATAATGCACTGTCCGATCGTTGAACTCGCTCACCGTATTGCGCACGAATCCTAAACGTTTCCGTTCCCCTGCCGGGTGTTGAATGATGTAAGCGGCGCTACCCTTGACGGGTACTACGCCTTCCGACAACTTCACGATAGGCCAGGAATCGAGAAGTGGATCTGATGCTTTTACAACTGCCCAATCGTCTTCCTTGCTGGTAACGATACTGCCGGCATCACAAGCAATCGGGGTGGCTGCAAGCACTCCGCCGGCTCCGTTGTCCTCGAAGCCAAACTCAGCCGTTACCGCTTTGGCCCTGGTGCCGTCGTCGGTGCGATGCAGAACATGCCAGTTGGTAAGCAGGATGTCTGGTCCGATGCGAAATGCGGTACCGCGCTTTAGCGCGCCGTCAAAGGATACTGAAAGCTTGCATACGGTCGGCGAGAGCGCTACTAACGTCTGTAGTGTGGTTATGAGCGCGGGCACCTGACCCATCTGAATCATCAGATCGTCGTGGTAGAGCAAAGCCTCCGGCTCGGTAATCTCGTCGCTGTCAGTTAAGAAATTCGGCGCACCGTCGATCCCGCGCGGCTCGTCTTCAACCGGTGCGGATTGGTTTGCGAGTAGCTGTTGAAGGAACGGAAGGGATGGGCTGCTTGCATTAAGACGTTCGGCAGTTTGTTTTACGAGTGTGCGGTTCAACCCTTGAGAGGCGCCGGACCTAAGAATATCAGCCCAGATCAGAGCGGGCGCCTGATCGCGGAATATCATCATCGTGTCGACGCCGGCTTTTTCCGCGGCGAGGATCGCCATCGCCGACGTGGGATTGATTTGGGTCAACGTGGTGTGGAGTTGCTGAGCTTCCCTTTCATGAAAGGGATACTTGGACGCGTCAAGAATCGAAGCCATCACTATCTCCTAAGTAACACTATCCGGCACACGAATCACACTGCGGCATAGCATCTCCAGCGGATCCGGACCAAGCAAATAAAGCAGAATCGAAACGAGGTCTGGTCTCTCGACCGTCCTCACAAAATCCATCGGGAAACTGTCCCGCACGATAGCTACTTCCTCAATCTGATCGGGGCGGGCAAGATTTGAAGCGGTTGTGAGTTCACTCTTGAACGCTATTACTCGCCCTTCGGTCCCGGTCGCAAGAATCTGGACAGTCCCATCGGCCAGATTTGTCACTTCACCTGTTATGGAGTTTTTTTCGGCCGCGCCTTTCACAAAGAGTCGAAAGTCTGTGCCTGGTGCGGAACCTCTTATCAGAAACTTCTTTTGAACTGTTGCGTCAAATGCATCTGCTGACAAAGGCGATTCTTCAGGAAAAAACTCAGACCACACTTGTCGCGCGAGTGCTTTCCGATCCGCCGACAATGAATGCGGTGTGATGACGTGACGCGGAGTTCGCACGACCTCGTACAGGAACTGTTCCAACGATTGGGAGTAGTGGTGGTCCGAATCGACCGCTAAGGGCAGCCCGCCGAATGCAGTGAGCGTGCCGGCAACGGCGAGCACGAGGCTGGATTGTTGGTTCATCACTGCCGCTTCGGCTGCCTGGATCAGAAAATCCTGCTGCAACCCCAACTCCCACCTGCGCCAGCTCAGCACGACGAGATCCTGCGACAGTTCACTTGCCGGCGAAGAAGGTTTCCCTACGGGAAACAGGTCAAACGCTCGCCAGGGTCCCGCGGGGCTCACATGATCGCTCGGAGGCAAAAAATCACGCCATTTCGATGCTCGTGACGTCTCACGGTCCAGCCGATTTCGCATGCCACGAACATCACGTACGGAAACAGAAACGTCTTCGTACGACCAACCGCCTCCCAGTTCCTGACTGAGAACAGGAAGAACAACGTCACTTCCCGTGATGTAATCCTGCAACTCGTATTTCTGGTCGCGAGACTGATTTCGCAGCATTTGACCAAGTGCGATCTCTTTTTTCAGATCCACGGCCAGACGAATTCGAGCTGCCCGCACAGCAAGTAGTTCCGATCTCCAGTCGGGTCCATCAATCCACCATCGTTCATCCTCCAGGCCGACGAGCAACCGGTCGGCCTCGGGTCGATCGCCGGCTCCAGCGCTCAACAGTGCCGCCACCACTGCTCGATCTCGATCAGCCACACTCTCAATCTCGCCAACCGGACCTAATGCCTTACGTGCGCCGTCGAGATCTTCATTTTGCCAACATATCCACGCGTCGTAGATCGCCAGGGGACTGTTCTTACTTCGTTCCGGATGCTCTTTGAGAAGATCGGGAACTACCCGCAGCAATCCTCTGCTGATCGCACTCTTGATGCGCTCGGAAACATCTTTTTCCCAGGCTGCGACACTCGAGATTTCCGTTTCGGTAACTCGAGCACGCAACCACGCCCGTTCTTCTGTCGCGGTCTCAGGCAAGTCGTCTTCGGCGTACATCAACGGCAGAGCACTGGAATCCAGCCACGCTTTCTCGGCAGCGGGTATGTTTCCGAGACGCAGATTGTGATACACCAATTCCGCCGCGTTGCCGACGTCCTTAAGATCCTGCTTCTTGTACCACTCGACCGCTCGCTCATCGATCAATCGAACGCGTTGCGGAGCATCTTTTTCGAGGAGCTTCAAGGTCGCCGTTCGCAACTCGGGACGAAGGTGGAGAACGTTAGTTTTGCCCGGCAGCAACACTGACAGCGCGCGCGGATCACCTTGATCGCCAACGAGTCCCATCTCAAGCGAGAGCCGCGAAAACACGTCCGCGGCAGTCAACCCTTCCGGAATCTTGTCATGCAGAACTTCAGGAATCATTGCTTCCGTCAGACTGCGCAAGACCAATGCATCCTGGGCGACGGGTTTCAGCACCGGGTCGAGGACACGATCGAGTATTCGCTCGTAGAGGAAGCCCTGTATCAACGCCTTCGGCAAGTCTTTCGGAAGATCGGAGATCGCTACTCCGTCTTCAAGGAGTCGCAGAGCGAGCAGCAGGATCAGGGGAACGCCTTCTGAGATTTCAATAACCTCTTGTAGCACTTTCTCGTCGGTGATTCCCCGGGTACGCAGCCAACCCTTGGCATCTTCTGCGTCCATTCCCGCCAGGTGCATTTGTTTAGTGGGCCGGTTATCGAGATCCACATTAGTCGCGGGTGCTCGGCCGCTCACGAGAATTCGCAAATTGTGCGCGGCGGACAGGACCAGCTTTAGCACCTGCCAGATTTCGTTGTGCTGCTTAACCTGCTGCGCGACTTCAAAACCGTCCAGCACCAACACGGGCGGTGGTTGCCGCACCAGCGAATGTCCAATCTCTTCCGCGCTATTCTCCCAGGACGTCGCTATCACCGGCGAAATCATGAAATCGTCGAGCTGGACCGAAAGCTGTTGCGAGAGCAGTGTCAGAACCGAAACCGCATCATCGGGCGCGAGGTCAGCGCGATCGAAGTCCAGCCATAACACGATCGGATTGTCAGGCAGCAACTGAATGAAGCGGGCCACGAGTGCCGATTTCCCCACGCCGCCGATGCCGGAAACGATCATCGGACCTTCATTCATGTTTCCATACCAGCGTTTGAGCTCATCGAGCTGCTCCTCGCGGCCACGAAAGTCTGGTCCGACAGTGGTCTGTAGCCGCCCCTTAATGCGCCGGCGCTCGAGAACGCGGTTTACTTCCGCCGCAGTCGGGAGCGAAGGAGCTACGTCCGCGAACCAACGCACCGCTTGCAACCAGTAAGGCAACGCAGCGTCTTCAACGTCGTCGAGCTTGTAGGGCGGCCCCTCCAGTATTCGATCTATGACTGCCTGTCCCTTGTCTTTCGTATCGTTGGCCTGACCGGTAGCGTGAAACTTACGCAATTCTTCAAGGCTGCCTGCCGCGCGAATTAGATTCTGCCGGTCACTCGACCGCATGGTCCAACGAGTAGCTGACGGGTCGTTTACGAGAGCTTTTAACTTCTCGAGTTTCTCTTTAGGAAAGGATTTCGGATCGAAACTCCAGCTCAGGGCTGCCGAGAGCAGCGTTTCGTCCGTGGTCTCCGGAACAGGTTCCTTAACCGCCATTGACTTACTGCTAGCTCGCGATACATCGACGAGCTTGTGGTACTCAGCGATCTCCGGCCACACGTTCGATTCTTGTAAAGCAGCCAACATCGAGCCCAACGATATTCCCTGGTTGTACTTTTGCAATCCCTTTACATGCATGCCGGCTACCGAAAAATCGTGGGCGCTCAGGATTGGACCACCACCGGAGCCTCCTTCGGTGCTCGCGTCATAACTCAACAAGCCTTCATGGATTTCGTAAACGCGGCCGAGGCTTAGCTTCGCTGATGGTGTTCCTTTCGGATAATGCAGGACGACGATCAAATCTTTCAGTTGCAGGTTCTGAGACTTGAGCGATAACGCCGACCTCGGTACAGGCTCTTTCAAACGCAGCAGCGCCGGCCGCAAACCTTCGGTTCCCAGCACCAAACCTTCAACCGGATCGGCCGCAATCCGTTGCTCTGGACGCCGCACAGTCCCCGGCCGCGTTGACGGCAAGTGACAGAAATACTCCGGTTGAATTCCTTTGGGATTTTGCGAAAGAACGTAATCACAGATCACGGCCAGGGTATCTGTAATCAACCAGCCGGTAGCCAGGCTGGTAGCTGCTTGCCACGTACTTTGCGAGGTAATACGCACAACTCCCTTGATCGCTCGGGTCAACCCTCGTCGAAATGCTACTGCGTCGTAGATCTCGTTTGCATGAATGATCATCGAGGTTTGCTTTCAAGGCTGGCGAGTTTGTTCTTGAGTTCGTCATGAATGCGCTGTAGACGAGGCGGCGCTTCATTATTGTTAGTTGCCGGAATGGGAGCTTCTGCCGCGGCAATCACTTCGTTGGCCATTATTGTGAGCTGATCTTCAACCATCGTTTGATCCCGTGAAGTGGCCCACTTTTTCAGCACCTCCACGATATGTTTCGGTTGTACGTCCGCGTCGCTGGTGCGGTCTTCGGTCCAGAACTCGCGTTTCCATTTCGTCGGCGGCGAACCCTCGGGGTAATGAATCAGCATCAATCTGAAGTTGTTCCGAAACGTTTGGTTCAGCATGTTTAGAGCAAAGACGTCACAGAACTTCTTAACCTCCGCATCCATCAACGGCACCCCGTCCGGATCGGGACCAAGATCATCAACGGCGATCCAGAGCCGCTTATTCTTCTTTGTGGCTACGTCCGCCAACTTGGCGCACACTTTTCGATACCACGCTTCGTCGGTGGTGAACGCGGGAGGAATCTCTTCCATGGCTCCCAGCGCGGCAAACAGTTGATCGATCAAATCCGAGACTGTTACCGCGATTTCGGGATAGATGTAAACAGACGGCGCCGCCTGATCTGTGGCAAACCTTTCAAAGATATGGCGGCCCCAGGTTTTACCAGTCTTTGCCGAGCCACGGACGAGCAGCACCTTGACGGGGTTCGTGTCAGCCGCCAGTTCCTTTAGCCGGTTGCGCAGCTCAACGCGATCGAGAATCAGCATCTCCTGCGAAATGAAGGTCACTTCTTCCGCTGACTCAGCGTTGATAACGTCGCGTATTACCTTTTGCATCTGGACGCTATTTCCGAACTGAGGCTGAACCAGGTCCAGCAGTTTCCGCAGGAATCCGCGGGAAGTGAGGTTCTGCAGGGCCTCTTTCCAAATCAAAGGGTGAGCCTGGCCAAGAAACAACGCAGGCAGGTTGTCCCCACATTGCTGATAAATCAGGTCAATTGCGTTGCCGTTGGCGAATGCATTCGCGAGCTCGTCAAGTAAGGCACTGGCCTCCGGCCGATGCATAGGGTAAACAGTAACTTCGAAAAACGGGTGTGGCATGTAGTCAACCAGTCAAACGGCTATGTAGTTAATGGCGCGGACCGGCGAAAACGTTTCGCGGTAAGGCAACGCTATTCGTCATACCAGGCCTGCCACGGAATGCGGACCATGCCCAGGGGAGTCGGACCAGTTTCGGGCGCCAGCTCCGGCACGATCTCCTGCGCGGCGTCGATTGGTTTCGACAGGTTGTTCCAGTCGAAGTTGAAGACTTCCGTGAAATACTGCGCAATCGGTCGCGAGAAGAACACCAAACTGGTGTCCCGATTATACTGAGTACCGTCTGAGGACCAGTTGTTACTTCCCACAACCGCGATCTTGCCGTCGATCAATATGCCTTTATTGTGCACTTTACTGCTCTGCCGCCGAAACATGCTCCGTTTCCAGCGTCGCTTGTTAATCAGCAGGTTTGAGTGGTCCTTCTCTTGATTGCTGCCCACCAGGACCTTCACGTCGAGGTTCTCCTTCATCTTGCGGGCAATGGCGCTGATGATCTCGTCGAACATTTCACGAGACGGCTGGCGGATGTACGAGAACTGCAGATACAACGAACGAGTAGCTCCTTCGATCAGCTTCAGCACTTCCGCCGCGTAGTTGTCAGGGCTCATCAACGGCTTCACCTTCACGGGCGTACCTGACGTCGCGAATGTTTTGGCTTCGAATGGATGGTCCTGGACCACCACCGCTTCCGGCGCCATTGCCGATTCCGGAATTAGAAGATCCGGCATAACGGGCGCGGCTTCCGGCGCTCCAACCTCACGCGCCTGCTTGATGTCATGCTCGATAAACTGTTCGTACATTTTGGCGAGAGGCTCGTCTTCGATTATGACGTGCCATTCCCTGTTCCCTTTGCTGTACAACACTTGCTCCGACCCTGGTTTGATCAGCGGCTGGCTAGTCGGGTTCCAGTTGCCGCTGGACAACCAGAAGGCACTCGAATCCCGCACCGCCACTTTTGTGTGATAGGAGTTGTTGAAGATTCGGTCCGGACCTGAAACTGATGCGCGGGTGAACTCGAGACGATCACCCCAACTATCGCGAAGAGTATTTTCCACCTCTTCATCGTTGCTGCTGACGTGGAGGATCATGTTCAGCTTTGCCTCGGATTCCTCTCCCAGCCGCGTAACTGTTTCGATCACGTGGTCGGCATAAAACTCATACATTGCGACCGTCAGACTCTCCGTCGTCCCCTCGAGAAATGGCTTCAACGTTTTCCAGCCCGCGTCAGGTCCGACGTGACAAGTAACATTGTGGACGCGCACCTCTTCGAGAGCAGGCGGAGGGTCAGGAGCAACGTAACCAATCTGTGGCGCGGCCTCGGGTACGATGCCTTCCCAGGCTGAGAGCGGAAGGACACCTTCGACCATCTCGAATGGAGTCGCTTGTCGCGTTTCCACCGGAATGCCCGCGATACTGGCGGGGATCGTCGGCGTTGCTGCTCCAGGTTCGATAACGACTACGATCGCGACGTCCTCCGGCAGGTCACTACCAGACGTCCGAAATCCCGGAGTCACTCCAAGCACGCCCGGGCTAGCCGTCAACGTGTGCAACTGGCTCTTGATCGCCGCAATAACCGGCGCGAAGGCGTCCGGACCCTCCGATTCCGCTTCGGCAGTTTCGGCTTGAGGCAGCGGCGCCGCATTCCGTATAACGCCGCCGTCCTGCTGCCCGGTCACGGCAGCAAACAACCCGTCGAGCGGACGAAACCGTTCGCGGTCTCCATCAAGCACCACCTCGACACCATTCGCGTCGAGAGAAACGTCGTTTTCACCAACGTGAACGATGCCACGAAATATCTTTTCGCTCATTCTTTCCTCAGGTACGCTCATTTTGTCCTCCTCCACTCGACCCCTGCATGCGGATCTCAATGTCTATTGGTTCGTCACCGCGAACGTCGATCGACGACTGCGCGGTTCCCCAATCGTCCGACGTCACACCAAGGACGTACTGGCCCTTTGCGGCCAACGACAACGTGAACTGTCCCTGATCGTCGGTGAGCTGTGCGACGTCCGGCATATTCACCGGCGAAGACACAAAATAGACCGACGCCTCGCGCACAGGCTCACCATTTGGATCGATCACTTTCCCGCGGACAATTGCCACTCGAACCTTATGTTCTCTTCCAGGCTTCCAGGTTTGAATACACCTGCGTCGAAATGCGTGTTCCTGAGTTAGCGGTGGTCCCGCCGTAGGTGTGGATCGCAACGCCGACGCGTTTGCCATTTACCAGGACATACACGGCGGTCCCACTCTGACCACCAGCCGTGTCTGCCGCATAAAACACTTTATCGGCATTTACGCTACCTACTCGCCGGTTGTCGTACCAGAGTGTTCCCTTTGGTTTGTCGCCCGGGTAGCCGGCGATGTTTACAATCGATGACGTTAGGCGCACGTCGTCCACGACACCAAAGCTGTAGAATCCGAGATCCTGGGGGAACGCGCCCGGAAGGATAATGGCGCCATAGTCGTAATTCTCTAATCCCTGATCCCCCCAACCCTTCACGGTCCAAAACTCCGTGGCGCTCATGCCGCCGAATGGCAAGTCAGAGCCATTTCGTCCAGGCATGACCTGTATCTTCTTTACCCAGCCATCACGACCTGGCACACCACTGTGTTTTATGTACACACAATGGCCCGCAGTGACGAGTGTTCTGGGACTGATGAACCAGCCGGTGCCTATCCACTGAGAGTTATCGGCTGCAGTGATGAGTAATGAAGCGATGACCCGCCATGGATATTGTTTAGTATTCTTGATCCGCACGCGTTCATCGGTGCCAATAACCGCCTCAAATTGAGGTGGAGGCCCGAACGACGCCTCACCAATATCACTGAGCGTGGTTAGATCCGGTACGACAAATTCCAAGGATTCCATTGATTCAAAGCCTTCGGACTCGCCCACTGGAACCGATTCAACGATTGCTCCTTCCGGTAGATCTAACTCATCTCCGAACCCCGAAGAGCCGGGAGACAATTGCGGAGCGGCCACGGTTGTTTCTGAAGGTGGAACGTTAGTGATGGGAGTGTGGAATCCGATTGCTGGTTGTGACGTGACTGGATGTGACATTGCGTTCCTTTCTGAGGATCGGAGCCGATCACCGGCCCGATGAGAGCCATTTGTGGAGCGGCCACGAATGGTAAGACTTGAATCGAAGTTCTCGGTTGGAGAACCTTTAAAGTTATTTCTTGTCGATGGAAATCACGGTCGATCGTAGATCGGCCGGCTAGTTGTCCTGGGCGCTGACAGTGCGAGCTGGAACATTCCGTCTACCGGGCGGGTGACGCAATTGAGGCAACCGCGAGAGTCAGTGAGACGTTAATTGAAAACAGCAGCCTTTTACACCCAAGCGCTGCGCTGTGTCAATAAACAAATTTTCGCTTCCTTGAGCCTGTTTCTCGGCGCACCCAGTCATCTCGGACCCTGACCGGTTGCGGTTGCGGGGCCGCCGAGTTGCGGCTCGTCGAGTGGCAGGTCGACCGTTATCGGCGCGTGATCGGAAATACGATCTTTTAAAGCTTCGTTGAGTTCTTTCAGCGTGCGTCCGAAGTGCGGTGCAAACCGATGTGGTTCGTTTTTCGCGTATGGCTCGGTAAGTGAAGGCGGTTTCACGAAAATCCAATCGATCTTGAACTTGCCGACGAAGGCGATCGTACGCTCGACTTCGAAGGTGGTGATGAATCCCTTGTCACCGCGTTGGTTTGAATTCGCGAGTGGACCATCTTTGTTTCCGATCGAACGGTCGGCTTCCCCGCGAAAATCGAACGAGTTTCCGTCAGCAAAGCGAAAGTCCTTTAAAGTACCGAAAAAATCGGACTCAGGGTTTTTGGCGACGAGCGGAATGTCTCGCACTGTCGGATCAGCCTGAGTGCGATACGTGTTCATGCCGGCCAACAGCAACGTCGGAAGCTTGGTTCCAGTTAGTAGTTCCAGTGTTTGTTTGGCCCAAAAACTTTTACTGCCGAGCCGGTTCTTTATAGCGCGCTTTAGCGAGAGTGGTGTGCCATCGTGCGTGGAAGTGTTCATATCGCCGGCAACGACAACGGCGCCGTTAGTTTCCTTGATTCGTGCGAGCAACTCGTCAAGTTGTTTGCGACGGCCTTCAGGTTTGGTCCGATCTTCGAGATGTGTTGCTACGATCGTTAGGCGGCCACCCGGGAGTCGTTCGTCAACAATTTCTGCGGTCAACATCATTCGCCCGCCTCGTCGCACCTCGCGTTGCACCTTTTCGCGGAACACTAACTCGCCCGCTTTGCGCTTGCCTTCCTCGAGCGGCTGCACTCGCTTCAGTTCTTCTGTGTACCAATCGTGCGGCTGGTGATCGAATGGTTGCAGGCGCACGTTCTGTAATGGGAACCGGCTCAGAATTGCTGAACCGTGCAATCCCCGATAACGATTCGCCTCGACGGTGATCTCCAGGGCGAGTTCCCTTCTGTCCTTCTCCGACAATTCTTCGAACTTCTCGAGGCCCAACGCGATTGGATCAACTTCGACGAACTCAACACCGTAGGCGTAATTCATCCCGAGCGCTGTCGCCAGATCCGCTGCGACGTTCCGGTAGTCAGTGCGCTTCATGCCCCAGTCGACTTCGTTGAGCACGATCACGTCTGCGTCTTTCAGCAAAGCGACTTGCTGAATGATCGTGTTCCGTTCCTTGCTGCCTCGTGGGTTTGCGGTTGGGTCGATGAACTTCGCGAAGCTTGTGGGACTTGTCAGTGCCGTGCGCACAGCGTCGTACTCGATTCCGCGCTCGATGTTCCACTGCACGATGCGCAGCGATTTGCCGAGATTTGGCGTAGCCGGCAATACCGGTTTAACGCCGCGACGATTGTTTACAAACGGAGTGGTCAAAAGTTGACGCAACTTGTTCTGCAATGCTTCAGGAGGCGTTTGCTGCTCGTATAGCTGAACGAGTTCGCTGTAGGTGAATAGCTCTGGTAATGATTGCTGGGCGTTCGCGCTGCAAGTGACTACTAAAAAGGCACACGAAATCATCAGCCAACATGAGTGCTTCGTCTTTGTCTTCACGTAAGCTCCTGAGAGTCGGGTTTTTAACTGACATGATTGCCTGTTTCTTATACCCTGCAAGGCCTTAAAAAAGAAGCGGTCGCGTAAATGTCCGGACATGAACCGCGAGATCGAGTTGATATCTGAAGTCACCGATCAGCGTCCGCCCATGAGAGGGCTTCGGGTCAAGCACTGAAGCTCCTGCAACATCCACACAACACCCCATTGATTACTGCAAAATTATGGATCGTGCCCAATTTTTCGGACGATCAGGGTTGGCGCCGCTTGTCGTCCGGTCGGCCCAAGTCGTGGTTTCCGGCCAGTTTAGCTGTGATTTCTCGAGGGCATGCGAGTTGCGCTTAGGCAGTCCGTCCATTCCCTACCCGACGTCAAAACGCATTTTCACCCCCGAATGCACACAGAAAGGAAATCTCACGATGAAAAGGAAAGCCCCAACAGCTTCCAGCGTGTTTGTCAGATTACTTCTTTCGCTTCTGGTCGTTCTCACTCTGATCGGTAATGCACTCGCACAGGGAGGATCGACCGGCGCAATTTCAGGAACCGTAAAAGACGAAAAAGGAGCAGCGGTCGCGGGTGCTCAAGTGGAGATCATCAATCCCTCCACTGGCGTTACTGAGCGAAGCACGACGACCGATGGCAACGGCAATTTCACGGTCACCTCGTTACCTCCGGCAACTTACAAGGTGGTAGTTACGGCCACCGGGTTCTCCAAAACAGAATTGCCGGACGTCAAAGTCAATGTTACCGAAACTACAACCCTGACCGTCCCGGTTAAAGTCGGCGAGATCACGGCATCGATAACAGTTGAAGGCAGCGCAAGTGCGATTCAGTTGAGTTCGGCTACCACCGGACAAACTTTGCAGTCCACGACCATCAACGCCTTGCCGCTCGCGACTCGAAACTTTCTGACGCTGCTTACACTTTCCACCGGCGCAAATACGGAGATGTTTCAGTCCGACGCACTCGGTCGTGGCGCCGTGACGATCAACGTCAACGGTCAGCGTCCGGTTAATAACAACTACCAGTTGGAAGGTATCAACGCGAACGACATAAACCTTCCGATTCTCGACAACGTCCCGTTACCAAATCCCTCAACGGTACAGGAATTCAAAACGCAAACATCGCTGTACGATGCGTCACAGGGACGGAACGGCGGCGGCAATATCCAGGTTGCTTTGAAATCCGGCACCAACGAGTTTCATGGTGACTTGTTCTTCTTCCTGCGAAACGACAAGTTGAACGCCAACGACTTTTTCCGCAATCGGGATGGACAGCCTCGTCCCAGATACCGGCAAGGAGTTTATGGCGCGTCGATCGGTGGTCCAATTTACCTGCCGCATTTCGGCGAGGGTGGGGACGTTCTTTTGGACACCGCCAAACGACACTTCTTCTTCTTTAATTACCAGGGCACGCATGCTGCTTCCGGAACAGCGGCCGGGACAAACTTTGCGACCAACATCCCCGTGTTGCCAGCAAACCGCTCCGAGGCCAACCTGATTGCCACGTTCTTCCCCGGTGGATTGCCGTTAGGATTTACGGGCCTGAATCCGGTAGCGCTGGCGTATCTCAACTTACCAGGAAACAAGTGTCCGGGATTCGGCGGGAACTTCTGCATCCCGACGATTGCGCCTAACCCCGGTCATGGTGCCGCAGGATTCAATGGTCCCGGTGGCGTTCTGAGTCTTGGTACCGTAAACAGGGCCTCGCTGGGAACGTTCAAAGACAACCAATTTACAATCACAACGGACCATCAGTTAACTACCAACAACAAGCTGACGTTCCGCTACTTCCAATCGACCAACGAAGCGTTTCGTCCGTTCGGCGCCGGCGGAACTCTGCGTTACGCGCAGTTTGCGCCGGGCAGAAACAAGTTCGTCAAGCTTGGTCTAACGAGCGTTATCTCTCCGCGCATCGTTAACGACTTCAAAGCCGGCTTCAACCGTTTCTTCTTCTCACTCTCGCCTGACGAACTGATCACGTTGTCAGACATTGGGGCGACACGCGGTAATTCGGCGGAGTTTCCGGCGGCCTACCAGGCAATAATCGCCGGTGGCTTCTCGATCGGAGCAGGTGTTAACGACGATCGTGGCGGCACGTTCAATACGTTCGTTCTCGGCGACGATCTAACCTGGAATAGAGGAAGTCATAATTTCCGGTTCGGCGGCGAGGGTAGCTACTACGAGTTGAATCGATTTAACAACTTCGCGACTCGTGGTTCAGTTACTTTTGGCAATGCCACTGGGCTGGTTGGCTTCCAGAATTTCCTGCTGGGCCGAGTGACAACCACTCAAGGCCGGGCGGGATTTTCGACGTTCTATTTCCGAGCTTTGGACCACTCGTACTACGTACAGGACGACTGGAAAGTAACCTCTCGATTGACGATGAACCTCGGCATCCGTTTTGAAGGCCTGAGCATCGCGCATGAGAAGTTCAACTTCCTGTCAAACTTCCGCGGTCTGGGCGACGGCACAGCGCCACCGCTCGAGATCGTCAATCCGGAAGACACTCCCGTGGTCGGCGATCCGGGCGTTAGCCGTTGCACGATGTTGGATTGCTTCAAGTTTTATCCGGCACCGCGCTTTGGCTTTGCTTACGATCTCTTCGGCGATCAGACGACCGTTATCCGCGGCGGGTACGGCGTCTACTTCCAGAGGGTGTCGAACCAGTCGTTGTTGCAAACTTCGGGCGGTTCACCCTTCTCCGAAGACTTCAGCGCCGCGCCATTCTCAGTCACGCCGCAGAATCCATTCCCGGGTCAGCGTCCAAACTCTGACTTTCCGCTAGCGACAGTCGCGAGAGTACCGCGGCTGACCGCATTCCTCGCGGATGGAACTCCGGTGTTTGATAGTTCGAATGGTGCGCCGCTTGGTGGGTTCCGTTTCTTCCCGGAACGAGACTTCGTTGCTCCATATGCTCAGCAATGGAACTTGACAGTGCAACGACAACTTCCGTGGCGAATGGTTGGTGAAGTCGGCTATGTCGGAACAAACGGCAGGCGACTGATCGGCACAGGTGCCCCGGTCAATCCAGGGCAGATTTGTACGATCGCATCGCCTTGCGTTATTCCGGCGTCGCTCGCTTCTGACGTTTCCGCGGCGGATATTCCGGCGGGGACACCGGGTATCGTGCGAAACGGTGATGGCAGTATCAGCATTACCCGCAGCTATGCCGAAAACATCAACGCTCGCGTTCCGTCGCAGTACCTGGGTCTCGCGACCAGCAGGCTCTTTGCGCAAACGCAGCACGGGTTCTCCGAATACCACTCGTTGCAAGCTTCGTTGACTCGTCAGTTTTCTGACGGCGTCTATTTACAAGCCGCGTATACGTTTGGTAAGTCGATCGACAACGGATCGGGTTCAAGCTTCGGAGACGAATTGAACGGCTTGTTGGACATTGGCGATCTTTTGAATGCCGCATCCAACAAGGGTCTTTCAGACTTCGATAGAACGCACCGGTTTGTAATCAGTTACAACTATGACTTTCCGTTTGCCAGGTGGTTGAGCACTTGGCCGCGTAAGCTCGTGGATGGCTGGTCCATAAACGGTGTGAGCACGTTCCAGTCCGGCACGCCCTTCCTAATCGCGGATTTCGGTTCCTTCTCGCTCCAGGACACTGACTTCGTGAATGGCACCCGTGCCACGATCGGTTCGGGCAACATCCTGACGACCGGCGACGTACGCGACCGAATCGACAACTTCGTCAACCTCGACGCGTTCATCTCCGGCGGCCTGTGTGTTAACGATCAGAATGTGGTTGTTGGCTGCTCGGATCCAACCAGCACCGGTTTCTCCGCTATCGGCAACATCGGCCGAAACGTTTTCCGCGGACCGTTCCAGACCAATCACGATCTTTCCATCGTGAAGCGGACGAACATAACTGAAACGGTGAACATCGAGTTCAGAGCGGAAGCTTTCAACTTCCTGAACCATGCGGCATTCCAAAGCCCGCAGGCTGCCGGTGGTTCTTTTGGAAACTATGGTATCGTTGACGTCAGCACTGGCGACTCTTCAATTCTCGCCACTGCGAATCGTCCGCGCACCATTCAGTTTGGCTTGAAGCTAAACTTCTAGCGTGGCGTTAATTCGATCTGGAGGGCGCAGTCGGCGATCGTGCCCTCCAGATAGTTTTTCCAAGGAGTTAACGTGATGCCCGCTCCCGTTATCTTTCGTCTCTTCCTGCTCGTAATCCTCTCGAGTTTTCTTGCCACCACAACCCCGGCCCAACGCGATAACGATCCAATGGCTCCGGGTTCGTTTTTTGAAGTCTCGGGACAGGTGCGATCGGCAGACAATAAAACGGTCGAGAACGTGATGGTACGCATCGAGACGCACAGCGGCGCGCTGGTTGACCAGGGCACGACCGACAGCATGGGAAGATTTCGCTTCACCCGCCTGCGCTCTGGGCAGTACCGAGTCTCAACAAACGCGGGCACGCTTGTTTCTCCACCTCAGTTAGTAGACCTTTCTCGCTCAAGCCCTCGCGTGCACCTCTTGTTTCAGCTCGTACCGGAGTCGCCGACTTTCGCAACACCCGGAAAGGTAGGAGTAATCGACGCCCGTGTGCCGCTGGCAGCCAGGGCGGCCTTTGATAAAGGGCAGGCAGCGCTCGTTGATAAAAAATCCGATGCTGCTATTTCGCATTTCAAGAAGGCCATCGAAATCTATCCTCAGTTTTACGACGCCCACTTGTTGCTGGGCCACCTGTTCATGGAAAGCAGCCAGTGGGAGAAAGCTGAAACGAGTCTTCGTCAGGCAACGACAGTCAATCCTAAAGCTGTTCGCGCGATGGCCTCTCTCGGCGAGGTCTATCGTCGGCAAAAGAAGTATGAATCAGGTATGAAGGTGCTAGCTGACGCTTTGAAGATCGATAACAATTCGTGGGAGAGCAATTTCACTCTGGGACGCATTTATTGGGAATTGAAAGATATCATCAATGCCGGCAAGTACGTCGCGCGCACCATTGAACTTCAACCCGATCTAGCGGAGGCCCACCTGCTCGCCGGCAACATCTTCATGCGCGCCGGACTACCTGCGAATGCGTTAATCGAATACCAGGAATATCTCCGCCTCGCCCCGAATGGCGAATTTGCAGACCAAACCCGAACCCTGGTCGCGAAGCTTAAAAAATCCCTTCCGGACAAATAGCTCGCTATTTCACTGACACAAGGTGGCCTCGATTGTCGCTATCTGGAGTAGAGACAAGAAGGGCAAGGGTGTGGAAGTGAAGAATCGCTTAGTCAAACTGTTACTCGTCGTTATAGTTCTCGTCGTATCGATCGTTTGGGTCGGATACAGCTCAAGACACGCTCGCTCAGGTGGAAGGACATTTGAGCGCACAGCGGCGCGTCTCGAGCGAGGCCGTTATATCGTCGAAGGTCCGGCGCACTGTTTCGAGTGCCATTCGGAAGTGGATTGGGACAAGCCCGGCGCACAGCCGAAGGCCGGCAAGAAAGGCGCTGGTACGGATTTTACGAAGTACGGATTGCCGTGGCTTGTCGCCCCCAACATTACGCCTGACGTTGAGAGCGGCGCCGGCAAATGGACAGATGAGCAGTTTGCGCGCGCAATTCGCGAGGGTATTGGAAACGACGGACGGCGCCTTTTTCCCGTAATGCCCTACGAATATTTTCGTGAGATGAGTGATGAGGATCTTGCGTCAGTTATCGTTTACTTGCGTTCGATTGAACCGGTGCGCAATGTGCTGCCGACAACCACAATCCCCGAACCCCTGAAACAGGCACTGGCGCCGCATCAACCAATCATCGAGCCTGTCGCGCAACCTGATACTTCGGATTCGGTAGCGCGTGGCAAGTATTTGGTCTCACTGGCAAGTTGTGCGTCTTGTCATACGCCGACGAAAGAAGGCGTGCCAAATACTGAACTGTCATTCGCCGGCGGCATGAGGTTCAAAGGACCCTGGGGCGAAGTAAGCAGCGCCAACATCACACCCGATCCGTCCGGCATCAACTACTACGACGAAGCGCTCTTTATTACAACCCTGCGTACTGGCCACGTTGGCGCCCGAAAACTGAAGTCGATCATGCCGTGGGGCTACTTTCAAAACATGACCGATGAAGATCTGAAAGCAGTCTTCGCTTACTTGCGAACGCTTCCGGCGATTCAGCACCGCGTCGACAACACGGAGGCGCCGACCTCGTGCCCACGATGCGGGGGAAAACATGGTTATGGAGACAGGAATCACTGATCCGCTGTTACGAGAGTTGATGCTTGAGCCATGCTTTAGCCAGTCGCAGCTCTCGTTGTACGGTCTTCCGGGAGATACCGAGCACTTCTGCTACCTCTTCGTTGCTCAACTTGCCGAAGAAATGCAATTCCACAATTTCAACCTTCCTGGCGTCGAAAGTTGCGAACCGCGTCAGCGCTTGATCGAGAGCCAGCAAGTCGAAATCCGGCTTCACTGAAACTTCAGGGGCATCGTCGAGCGAGATTCGACGATTATCGCCACCGCGTTTGGCACGCTTGTGCGTCCTCGCATGATCGACCAGCAAGCGTCGCATCTGGCGTACGATAACCGCCAGGAAATGCGCGCGATCTTTCCACGACACGTCTGTTCCGATCAGCCGAATGTAGGCTTCGTTGACTAACGCGGTTGGTTGCAGCGTGTGCTCGGGACGCTCTCGCTTCATGAGATGTCGTGCGAGCCGTCTCAGATCGTCATAGGCCTCGGGCATGAACTGTTCCATACACAGTGAAGATAACCAACCAGCACTCGATCGTCTTTAAAATCTTATGAGTTTTTTATGAAAGTGACGTCTAAAAGGGGAGAGGTCGTTAAACCGAAAGGTCGGAGGCAGGCATTGTCCTACCTCCGAGTAGTGCCCTACTTTGGAAATCTTCTCTGCGTATCTCTGCGTGCCTCTGCGTCTCGGCGTTAAATGTGGAGTAAAAAATCAATGACCGCAGAGTCGCAGAGGAACGCAGAGATACGCAGAGTTGAAATTAGGTCACCACCTACCTCCGACCTTGTATCGGTTTATTTGAGTTACCGACTAAATTTTCGGATGAGCGACTACTGCTTCTTCGTCGTCTCTTTCAGTTTCGCGTGAACGCGCTCGTAGTTGGTTTTGTAGACTCCTGTGTTCGGATCGTTGTTCTGCTCGCCGAGAATGCGCGCCTTGTCGTACAGCGGTTCCGCGAGGTCGTTGCGGCCGCCGCGTTCATACGCTTCCGCGAGACTGTCGTACACGTTTGCTGAAGCCGGGTAACGTTCGACATTCGTCTTGAACACAGCAATCGCTTCATCTGGTTTGTTAGCGAAGATCAACTGGTAACCCATCTGGTTAATCAGGTTCTCAGGAGTGGGAATCGAATAGCCAAATCGCTCGCTCAGTTTCTTGTAATGCTCGTCAGCGCCTTTCAACCCGCCGGCCATCAAACCGCTCTCCGGATCCCGCGGACCTTGCCATCCAGCAAAAACCTTGCGTAAGCCCGAGTAGTGACTGCGAAGCACCACTGATCCATGATCTTCATCATCCATGCGTTCAGCTTGCCACTCGAAGCCCTTGATGCTCGTCCGGCCGAGCACTTCTCTGAACTTGTCGAAGTTCTCACCAATTCCACCCGGCTCGTTACCCAGTGACGTATAGAGCGTCACTTTCAGTTCCTTCTGGTTCTTCAAAAACTCTTCAGCGCGTTTAAACGCTTCGGCATTCTCCCATTGCAGCGAAGGACTCACCGCAATATAAGAATTGAACAAACCGGGTTTGCTAATCATCGCGTGAATTGCGAAGAGTCCGCCAAACGAATGGCCGGCAAGAATGCGATACGGGTGGACGCGATATTCCTTTTCGATGTGCGGAATGAGCTCAGTCTCGAAGAACTTCAGAAAGTTGTTCGCACCACCGGCAGTGGGAAATTGCAGCTCACCAGCCGCGTTCTTGTTGGTGGATTTCGCCGGCGTCAGATCTCGAGTCCGATCGGTGTTGGTTACACCAACCACAATCATCTCCGGAATGCGACCGTTTCTCGTGAGAAACTCAATCGTACTCGCGGTATGGCCCATGTGACCGTCGCCATCGGTCATGTAGAGCACTGGATAACTGGCCTTGTTAGTTGCGTACTCAGCGGGAGTACGCACGAGGATGATTCTGTCTTCACCAAGCACCGTCGACTTCAGCGTTAATCGCTTCACCGTGCCGCCGTCTGGTTGCGCGATTGCCGCCGATGAGACGATCAACAGAACAGCAATGCCGGACAGCACACGAAACAGTTTTGATCCGAGATGAGTAATCATAGTTGGGCTCCAAATTAGTGGATTGATCTAGTTATGCTGTGGCAACGCAGTACCGGGGAGTTGCCGATAGTACTAGATTCGCGCGCCTCCCTCCAGTTTATTCTCGTCGCTTTGTGCGGCTCCGAGTGGTGGCGACGTCCACTTCTCGCGCAGCTTCGTCGATCTCGTTGACGTTGACGACCTCTTCCACTGCACGATGCTCGCGACGCTGGGTCTCCCAAAGCTGTTGTTGGTGAGCGAGTTCCTCTGCAAGAGGCTCGTAAATTGGGCGTTGGCCTTCGTCATCCGAGTAACCCCACAATCCTGTGTGGCAGTGACGATCGTCGCCCCACCCCGGATAATCGATGATTGGATAGAGACAGAGCCCTTCGAGTTCAACACCTGCGGCCGCGGCAGCGCGCGCCTCCTGACCGATATAGCGCAACCATGATGGACGAGCGTCACCTTCGATTCCCGTCTCCGCAATGAACACGGGTCTCTGGTAACGGTCATACACCTCACGCAACATTTCGCGAATCGGTCGATGTAGCGGATGCGACGGCGGCAACAGCACGTCTTTGCGCCGACGAGAGCGCGGTAGATTCGGATCCTGATGGATCCACTGATTGTTCGAGTAGTAATTGACGCCGATGACGTCAAGATACTCCGGACGACCGCCAAACTCAGGATTGAGTTTGCCGGAGATCATGTCCCACGCCTGAAATTGCGCCTGACGGTAGGCTTCAGCAGCGGGCGCCTCCTCGGGATACGACGGATCGGGCGCGATGTGAATGATCGGCTCGGCGAGAGTGATGCGTGCGCTTGGATCTACTTCACGTACGGCTTCAACTGCCGCGATTGCCGCACGAACGAGTTGAGCTTTTAGTTCGGGACCACGACCCTTGGCGAACGGATTCAGGAACCCAGCGTCGCCACCGCCCCACGATACAAACGAGATCTCGTTGACGGGTGTGATGAAGAGAGGTCCGCCTGTTTCTTCGAAAATGACTTGCGCAGTCGCGCGCGCGAAACGACCGAAGCGATCGACGAAGTCGAAACTCCAGATGTTTAGTCCGTCCGGCCAACCGTAGTGGAGTAAATCCCAGATGATTTGTGTTTCGGTTTCACGCGCCGCGTGAAGCATCGGCAGCAGGCTCGAAAAATCGTAACGAAAGGGCGCTGTCTCGATCAGGTGCCAGCGCACTCCGTCGCGCACGGTGCGCATGCCGGCTTGTTGCAGCCGCGAATAATCTTCAAACGCAAACCGATCGTGCCGCGTGGAATTGATGAGATCGAGCCGCTGTCCGGCGAAACGCCCTAGTGCTTTGCGACGGGGCAGGCGGTGTGTCGAACACTCGAAACCGCCGATCCAAAAGCTCTGAAAGATTGAACTATCTGCCTGATGTCGCGAATCATCTGTTTCAACTGCGGTGCTGCTCATGACCTTTAATATACACAACGCGAGCGGCCAGATGTCTTCTTTAACTGTTGACTTCTGACCGCTCGACGGAAACAGATTAATTAACTATTCGCTATCGTTATGGCAGCGACTTCAAATACTCCACAACGTCAGTCTTCTCCTGCTCTGTCAGACCCAAAGTAAACCGGGTGTTGTAGTGATTCACTACATCCAACAATGTCGCGAAGCGGCCATCGTGATAGTAACGTCCCCGATTTGCCGGATTCATGAAAACCGCATTCTCGCGCACGAAGATGCCTGCCAGGTTCATCGTCTTATAAACACCGTCCGGTGAACGATCTGCCTGGAAGCTATCGATGCCGACTTCGGCGGGCGTGTGCAGGTTCCAACCCGGCTCGGTCCATAACGGCTTCACGTGACAATCGTTGCATTTCGCTTTGTTGACGAAGAGTTCGTCACCGCGAGCTGCTGCTGCGACGTTGAAGTCCACTCCAGCTTCCGGCGCGGGAGCAGGAATCGCGAGTTGATAGAAGTGCAGCGACGGCAGTTTCTTAGTTATACGATCCTGCTCGGGCGGAATATGCGGCAGGTCGCCAAAACCATTCGCTGCTGCGATAGGAAACTTCGCGGGATTGTTTAATCTTGGATCGAAAAACCTGCCCACACCGTGCATTTCAAGGTTGGCGACAAACGCGTTCCAGTAACTGACGCTTCCCCATGAACCGGTCCACGTATGTTCGTTATAACCAGCAAGACCAAAGGCGTTCGGAATCAAGGTCGCGCCCGGAACGTTGGTCCCTGTTACGACCCCATTCGTCACTTGCTGTGGATTGAATGCTTTCCCGTCGAGTATTAACTGCGCGTCGAACTTGCCCGGACCCCAGCTATTCAGCACCACGCGAACGGTATCCTGGCTTACGCCGAGTAGGGTTGAGAACGGACTAAGATCAGGAGCTGCCGCTACGATCTTTCCGACGTCGAGATCGCGGTTAGCCCAACCGTCTAACCTATGACCAACGCCGAACGTCAATGAATTATCGACCGTCGAATGACAGATTGCGCACGTGATCCCAACTGCATTCAGAGTATCGCCTTGAAAGAAACCTCTGAGACCGACGACCGCATCGAGTCTCAGCAAGGCGATCGTCGTAGCCGGATCGTTGAGGTTCACCTTGCCTTGCTTCAGTTGATTGATCAGAGTTTGCGGTAAAGCATCAACGTCAACTTTTAAACCGAGCGTCAGTGCTGTGGTGGGACTGATGCCTGGGCCGACGCCGCCAAGGGCAGTGCCTTTAATCGCCTGGTGAAGCTGGAGCTCACCGCCCCAGAATGCTTCGTCGCCGAAAGTATCGAAGCGAAAAGTATTTCTGCCTTCTTCAAAAAGATTATTTGCGTTAGCAACAATCTGCGCGTCAAAGTTACTAAGCTTTTTCGCTTTGCCGCCAATCACGGCAGTCGACTTGGGTTTTTGTACCACCGCGATTCTGTTTTGGGCGTGGCTTGAGTTAGCCACGACCAGCGCGCCTGCTATCGTCGCCAATACCACCGCGACGACCGATAGGTTTCTTATTCGGCGTCGAAACGCTTTTTCCTCACTGATCATACTTACCTCCATCTCCCAGTGTGCGTATGAACAGTTCGCCGCACGACGAACTGCGATGAATCGTTCACTTAACCTAAGCGAACGCAGGGGCAGAGGGCAGAGCTCTCCACTTTGCATCAAAGGCGAGGTCAGTGCTACCTTCCGAACAAAGCAAGACTTTTTGCGCCTCCCTTGGACGTACAAGCGGGGGCAATTTGTTAGGGGATTAGGCGTTTTAGGATAAGCCCTAAAAGCCATTCTGTAAAGAGGTGAATATGACCGTTGGTGGCCGAAAAGGTTTACGTTTTCCTTGCGAGTGTGTGTCGAGTTTTCCCGGTGGTTATACCGACCCGTGGGCAGACGTTACGAAAAGAAAATTACTGCCGAACGGCACCAAAGAACAGATCGTCACGCTCGTCGCTGACGAGCCAAAGACGCTTTCACAACTGGCGCAGGCGCTTAATTTATCTCCGCCAAGCGTGCACACACACATTAACGACATGCTCAAGAGTGAGCTGTTGCGTGAATCCGAGGAATACGAGAAGAAGCATCCCACCGAGCGTTATTACGAACCAAACTTTCCGATTTTTAAAGCGCAGGAATGCGCCGAGTTTCAACCTCTTTGCGACGAGATGGCCCAGCAGTTAGCCAATTTGTTTGAACGCCGCCAGGCGAAAATCGAAAAAGCCTTTCGGAAGACCAGCCTGCCGGATCATGGTTGGGAGCTTTCTGATATCGCCCATTGCTTGTATGCGAATATGTATCGAAGTGCGCGCACGTTGCTTGAAGAGCGCGGACTATTATCCTCACGAGAGAAGCATGCAAACGGTGCGGAATGGATCTTCTGGGCGGAAGAGCGGGAATAAACTAATCCTCACGCGGTTTCTCACCGGTGACTCTCCTAAACCACGCGGGATGATGAGTCCAGGCCCAAGCTCGTGAGACCGTGCCGTCAATCATCGAGCGAAAAGTACCCGGTTGTGCGGCCGTACCCTCATAAACGTGAATGATAAATCCGGCGAGCATAATCAGCGCGGCAATGTCATGGACCACGTAGCTGACAGCCACCAGCCACCGCGGCACGACGTCGTCAAACCACAATGGAATACCGGTGATTAGAAAAAGTACGGCACTCAGCGCAATCACCCAGAAATACAGTTTCTGACCGCCGTTAAAAAAATCTGTCTCCGGCAACTCTCGCGCCTCTCGATTCGCAACATAAGCCCGCAGTCGCTTCATCCAACGCGTGTCAGCTTCAGTCCAACGCATCGGTGCAAGCCAGTTGAGAAACTGAAAGAAGAAGGCGACGGTGAATACGAGACTAAACCAAGGGTGCAGCAAGCGCGTCATCGCGCCACCACCAAACAGCGGCGTGAGCCAGCGATAAAGCCAGGGAGAATAGATCGCAAAGCCGGAAACCAACGCGAGGATAAACGAGATCGCTACCGTCCAATGCAGGACTCTGGTGTATACCGGATGACGCAGTAGCTCACCACGATGGACCACCGTTCGTCCGTACTTCTCAAACTCTGCTCGCGCTTCCTCGTCAAATCGTTCGACAGAAGAACTCATGGCACTTCCCTTCTGCCACTCTCGGCTTCGTCCGGGTACTTTGTTATCACCGGCGGCTCAGGTTGCGGGTAACTTCGGTCCCACGGTGATGCGATGGAAGAACACCGCAAACATCCCAAGAATCGCCATCAACAAGCCCGTTGGTTTAGCGAGCCACTTCCAGATCGTATAGCTCGGTGGAATAACAGGATTCGCAGGCAAGCCGCCGTAAAGCTCGGCGTTAGTAATGTCATGCAGCACGTAAATCACATGCGTGCCGCCAATCGATTGCGGATCGTAGACGCCGGCGTTCGCGAACCCTGACTCGTTTTGCAGTTGCGAAACGCGAGTACGCGCGATCTGCACCATGTCCTGCTTCGTTCCGAAGTGAAGACAGCCCGTCGGACATGCCTTGATGCAAGCAGGTTCGAGTCCTTGCCCGACTCGATCCGAACAGAGCGTGCATTTGAAAACCTTCTTCGTTTGCGGATTGAACTTGGGAATGTCGAACGGACATCCCGAGATGCAATAACCGCAACCGATGCAGTTGTCCTGCTGAAAATCGACGATGCCATTTTCATACTTGATAATCGCGCCATCCGCCGGACACGCGCGCAAACATCCCGGATCCTCGCAGTGCATGCACTGGTCCTTGCGCATCAGCCACATCAAGTTGCCGTCGCGTTCATGCTCGACGAACTTGATCAGGTTCCAGTAGTTCCACTCCGTTGACGGCATTGTCTGGTACGTGTTGTCGAACGAAGTCTCGCGAAACGGATGATCGTTCCATTCAACACAAGCGACTTCGCATGCCTTACAACCAATGCACGTCGTGACGTCGATATATTTGCAGACTTCCGCGGCGCGCTGAGTGCCTCGACCCGGAACTGGACCCGGATGTGCCGAGATCTCCTGAATCTGCATCGTTTGCGGATTGCTCATCGTCACACCTTTTCGATCTTTACGAGGAAGCCCTTGTACTCGGGCGTGAACGCATTGGGATCAATAGCCGCGGGCGACAACTGGTTGACCGGGTTGCGCGCGGTTTTGCCCTCGTCTTCCTTGATGCCTCGGTATCCCCAGTGAATTGGGATTCCGATCTGATACGTCTCTTTGCCGTCGATCATCATTGGTTTGATCCGTTTCGTAACCATCGCTTTGGCAACGTACTCTCCCCGGGCGCTTGTTACCCTCACTAGTTCGCCACCACGGATTCCCATCTGGTCAGCCAGCTTCGCGGGAATCTCGACAAATGGCTCAGGCACGAGCTCAACGTTCATCGGATTGTTCTTGGTCCAATAATGATAGTGTTCAGTTAACCGGTAAGTCGTGCAGACAACGTTGAAGCCCTGCTCCGGAGTGCCGAATCGATCCATCTCAGTGTTGTACTTTTTCGCAACCGGACTGTTCGACTGATTCGGATGTAACGGGTTGGCGATTGGACTCTCCATCGGCTCGTAATGTTCAGGAAATGGACCATCGGCAAACGCCGCGAGCGGACCAAAAATGCGACCGACGCCTTCGGGATTCATGATGAACGGCCCCATGTGGTCCTTCGGGTTCGAATCCGCTTTGAAGTCGGGAACGTCGTTGCCGACCCATTTCTGTTGCGCCTCGTTCCACCAGATTTGGCGCCGCTCGACGTCCCACGGTTTTCCGTCCGCGTCGCACGAGGCGCGGTTGTACATGACGCGTCGATTTGCGGGCCACGACCACCCCCAGTTTGGATAAATGCCCAGTCCCGAAGGATCCTCCGTGTTCCGACGTTGCGCTTGTGGACCAGCCTCGGTCCACGATCCTGAATAGAGCCAGTTGCCACACGCGGTGGTCCCATCGTCACGAAGCCAGGCAAATCCCGGTAGTTGTTGCCCGGCCTTGATTGTCTGACCGGGAGACGCTTGTTCGTCCGTAAGATCAGCAAGCGCACGGCCGTTGATCTCTTTTGCGAGTTCGCTCAATGAAGGATTGAGTGGCGTGGTGTAGGGCCACGAGATATTCAGTATCGGATCCGGAAACCTTCCGCCTTCGGCGTTGTAAAGATCGCGAACCTTCAAAAAGATTCTGGAGAGAATTTCCTGGTCCAACTTTGCCTGTCCAGGCGGCGGCAATGCGGCGTGTTTCCATTGCAACCACCGCGCTGAATTGACGAACGTGCCGTCTTTCTCGGCGAAGCCGGCCCCCGGTAGTCGATAGACGGTGGTGTTGATCTGTTTCATCTGCTCCGGAGTTGTGCCCGGCGCGTTCCAAAACTCACTGGTCTCTTCGGGATAAAGCTCACACACCACAAGCCAGTCAGCCTTCTTTAGCGCTTCGATGTTTTTGCGCGAATTCGGACCGATCGCGACGCCGTTCATGCCAAACGCAAACAAGCCTTTAACTTTGCCCTCGTACATGAAGTCCCACATTTCAGTCCACGAATACTTCCGGTCGATCTTGGGGAGATAGTGATAGGCCCAATCGTTTTCTTTCTTCGCGGCGTCGCCGTAAAGCGACTTAAGAAACGACACCATGAACTTCGATGTGTTGGACCAATAGTTATACGAGTCCCAAACGTCAGGTTTGGACGGCGTAGGCGTAGTGCGTTCCAGAAATGTCGCGAGGTCGACGTCTGAAGGCGCCGGGATTTTTAGATAGCCGGGAAAGATGTCGAAAACACCGCCCATGTCCGTAGCGCCCTGGATGTTGCAGTGACCCCGAAGTGCGTTAACGCCTCCGCCGGAGCGTCCGACGTTTCCGAGTAGCAGTTGCAGAATTGCGGCCGTGCGAATGATTTGCGTACCGGTTGTGTGCTGCGTCCATCCGACCGCGTAGATGATCGTTGCGGCCTTTTTCATATCGCCGTCTTTGCGAATGGAAGTAAACAAATCCGCGGCTTTCAGAAACTGGTCCTTCGGAATTCCCGTGATCCGTTCGACCATTTCCGGCGTGTACCGCGAAAACTGTTTTTTCAACAACTGAAAGACTGTGCGTTCGTGTTGTAAGGAGAGATCGTAAGCCGTATTCGGCGGCAACTCCGGCGGAGGTTTTGGTCCACCTTGTGCGGCCGCGCCTGGTCCACCAGCGGCTTGATGGCCGCCGCCAGTTTGACTGCTCATTATTCCGCCCGCGGATGATTGACCTTTGTCTGGGGGCGTAGATGATCCCCCTGCGCTCGATCCTGTCTGCGATCCTCCCTGGCTCTCGAGATTGCCGCCCTGCTCGTAATTCCACGTTTCCGGATCGTAAACGGTTTCGCCGGCGTCGAAGCCCGAGAAGAGACCGTCTTCCGGCAGTTTGAATCCTTCCTTGATAATGAAAGCCGCGTTGGTGAAGTTGACGAGATAGTCTTTCGCGATCCGATTGTTTTGAATCGCGTAATTGATCAGGCCGCCGAGGAAGGCGATATCACTGCCTGCTCGAATTTGTAGAAAGAGATCGGCGGTCGCCGCGGTCCGCGTGAAGCGCGGATCGACGACGATCATCTTCGCATTGCGTTTCAGCTTTGCTTCGATGGGCCATTTGAAGCCACACGGGTGGTTCTCGGCCGGATTACCACCCATGATCAACATCATGTCGGTGTTCTTGATGTCGACCCAGCCGTTGGTCATTGCGCCGCGTCCGAAGGTGGGCCCCAAACTGGAGACCGTCGGACCGTGTCAAACTCGGGCCTGCGTTTCGAAATAGCAGACCCCGAGGCTGCGCATTGTCTTGACCGCGAGATAATTCAGTTCGTTGGTGTCGGTACAACCGCCGGTCCAACCAATGCCTTCGCACCTGTTGACCGTAAAGCCTTTCTGGTCTTTCTCCACAAACGTTTCATCGCGCGTTTTCTTTACCCACCGCCCGATTTCATTGAACGCATCATCCCAGGAAATATCTTCCCAGCGGTCGGAACCGGGGCGACGCACCTCCGGTTTCAGCAAGCGGCGATCGTTGTGAATTTCCTGCTCGAGCGAAGCGCCTTTTGGACACAGAGTGCCGCGATTGATCGGATGATCGGGATCACCTTCAACGTGGACGACTTGTGGAGTGACGTTCTTGGCCCTGTCACCAATCGTGTGAATGATGACGCCGCAACTAACGGAACAATACGGACACGTGCTGCGCGTTTCCGTCGTGCGGTCGATCTTCAAACCTTGCGTTTGTGCGTAAACCGGAGCGAGATCGAAGCCGAATGCAGATAGACCAACACCTCCTGCAATCGTGGTCCTGATAAAAGTTCTTCTGGATAGATCCATGACAGATCCTCAGTTGACATTCAGGGGTATACGGATTTGGGTAAGGGGCTAAGGGACCCTAGGGAAACCGTGGGGAATTTGTCTAAAGAGATTAGGCAATCAGTGGAGGAAATGTCAACGCGCGATCATAATCCAACCAGGTTCAGTTCGATCTTCGTGTACCCATGCTCAGTGGCCCACAGGTCCAACGGAGCGGCGGCAACTTCATCAACCAGCGGCTGAGCCGTACCCAGTCGCGTTAGATCGACGCCCTTGAGATAGTGTTTGCATGTGTCACACGCTTCGATCCTGACGTGATCGTGGGTGGGTGTTTGAAAGTATGCAAGCTTCGACGGATGTTCCTCGCCGCAATGCGCACACACCAGGCGGCGAAACGGCCATATTGAGAGACACTTCGCGCACATGAGATCGCGATTGCCACTCTCTGCACCGGCCTCCTTGTTTTGGAGCACGCTGAGTTGTGCTTTCCCACCACAGAATGGGCAGCGCCTTTCAGAACGTCGCGGCGTTTGAATGCGTGAATCTCGACGATAAGAACTGACCATACGGTTGTAAGAACGCTTTCGCGAAAAATTCCGTGTCCGAAGGCTCGTGCCAGTAAGTCATTAACACCCGTTTGATGTCTTTACTAGTCGCGCTCTTTAAAGCTTGCGCCTGCTCGACAAGCGGTTGCGGGCCTGCTGTCTCGACAGCCCGCAGAATTGAACGGAGTGCCGGGTAAAGTATCGCGAGGTCCCGCTCCAGTTCTCCTGAAAAAGACTGGATCGTAGTCGAGCAAAAATGGTAGATCCGAGCCTGTGCCGACAGCAAATGATGATAGAAGCGTAAAAGCTCGCCCGCGCCGGCTGTCGTGGCCGCGAGTTCTGTTGCTCTGCCTATTTGCTTCTCCCAAAAGTTCAAACGGCCTTCCGAGTCTCCATCTGAATTCTCATAATCGAAACGCCTTCGTTTGCCTCGTAGAAACCGTCCTGCCCATCGATACGCTTCATCTTGTCGGTCCCTCTGTGATGCAACGCAACGACCTCCCACGCGTTGGGTTCAAATACCGGACTGCCGGAACTTCCCGGTTCAGTCGGAGTTCGATAATGAACGAACGTGTCGTTGGAGGCCACGAGGTAATTGTCTTGCAGCGAGATTTCCAGATCACGCCCGCTTGGATGACCAATAATATACATGCGAGGCGGCGGCTCATTCATTGTCATCGCCGAAGAGTGGAGTTTGAGAGCCGGAGGTTTCGGCTCCCCTTTCAACTTGAGAAACGTTGCGTCGAGTTGTGAGTACTGCGAAGTCCAGAACACAGCTTCCTCAACTTCGAAGACCTCGTCCATCGCCTGAAAATGGACCTGGCAATCTTTAGGAAAGATCGCTTTCGGGTGCTTGTTCGGGTTTGGGTTCGTGGTAATCACGTGATCGTTGGTGAGCACCAGCACGCCCTGCTGGCCGGGGAAAAATTCCGATGCGTTCACTAACCACCCGGTACCGTGGCCCTGACCGTTGCGACGCTCGATCCGCGCGACGGAATTGCAGCGCTCCAGCCCCTGCTTGTACCACCTTAAGGTCTGCATGCGATCCGATCCGAATATCGCTTCGAGCTTGTCTGCATTGCGATCAATTGCTTCGGCTTCCGCTTTCAAGTCCTTCGGATCGCCTTCAGCCATGGCACCCGACTGTCGCAAGTGTCCTGTGCGCAAAACGGGAAGGAGGAGGTTTCCCGGAGGCTCCGTGTCCTTCAACTGCCAGACCTCGAGGAATTGTCGCAACGTGCTGTAGATTTCGAATGCATCGGCGTCACGATGATCGATGTAAGTGCGGGCCGTACGCACCGCCTCATCTATCTCGTTGAGTGCCAGGTGTGCTTCAACCTTTGTCGCCCAGTCGTACGCGGGTAAGTCGTCAAGGCTCTCTTTTTTGTCGTTTATGGCGTCGAGGATCTCTCTTGCCAGATCCGTTGACTCCGGGTACCCGGTTAGCGAAATACCGTCTCGCTTGGCTCGCGCAAGCAGTGCGACGGTATTGATTCCGTGCCACCAGCTTTCACTGGGGTTATCAGAATAAACATCGAAGTACTCTCTCAGCGCATGTTCGAGGTTAGTTCGATTCGCTGGAGAATTCGGATCTTTGTTGTCGATGTAAACCTGCTTGTAAATGCGACCGATATGCCCGTGAGCTTCGCGATTGTCGAAAGTATTCGCGCGCGCCTGGTCCACCACCGACTCCAACAGCCTCTCAGCAGGGGTGAATATGCCTTGATCGATCAGCGCCTGCGCATAGTGACGACGCACGGGAAATGTATTCACGCCTGAGCGGATCATGGCTTCCGCCAGTTGCATCATTGACGCAAACTGTCGCTTGCGTCGCAGCATTCCGAGTAATTTCTTCGCTGCGTCGGGGTCGATCGTCGTGGGCGTCGATCTGATTACCTCGACAGTGTCCTTGCAAAGCTCCGCTACTTCACTCCACTTGAACCGGGCGAGAGCGTCCTGAAGTTTTCTTTCAAGTTCCTGGTCTTGCCACGACATGTTGCCTCCAAAGTTTGAGGTGGTCTGGGTCGAGCTATGGATAAGATTTGAGGATTCGCGACATCACCGTAAGAGTTCCGAGATGATATGCGTTGTGGTCGGCAACTAAAAGGGCTTCGCGCAGAATTGTCTGGCCATCGCCATGAGGTAACTTAGCGTGAAGGTCAGTCGCAGGATCTTCGACGAGCGCTTCCATCTGTTGCAGAGCTTGACGAAACTCGTCGACTGTTTTTTGCCACGATGCCGATGTTCCCAGTTCGTCAGGTTTGGGCCAATAACCCTTCGGAAACTCTGGCGAGACATGGTCCGGATCACGACTGAACTCGACTATGTCCCACTGCGCGAGGCGCATGTGTTCCAGCACCTGCCACGGTGTGTAGGGTAGTCCCTCGATCTGCCGGTTGCACAAGTCAGCAGGAAAGCTGTTGACGAAGTCGTCGAACGACATATGCGCGCCACCGCCTCGCAAAAGATAGAGCACGTGCTTTCGTAAGGAGTCGTCTTCAGGGGTCGGTGGCATACTTTGTTTTTCCTCAGGTGGCTTTCGAGGTGTCGAACACTACCTGATCGTGAAGCCAGAGCTTTTCAAAAAACTCTCGTGCTTCGTTACTGTCGCTCTCGTTTGCCGTTTCCATGATCTCCACGACATTCCGACGCCCGTCAATCGCGTCGAACATCTGTTTTTCGTGGATCTTGATGATGACGAACAGATCCTGAAACAGGTGCGTTTGATTAACAAGGACGCCGGCGGCGCCGGGCGGAAGTGACTGCTGCAGGCAGGCGGTCCAAGGTAAACGAATCGGCACGTATTGCATGAAGGCGTCTTCGTCGAAACGAATCTTGGCGCCCGCGTGATCCGCATCGTTTCGATAAGCAACGAAACTGTGGTTGGGCATCAAGCCGCGCCACAATTCCATCTCTGCGTAACGCTCGCGCTCGGGCAAATTTGCGAGGCGAAAAGCGTGCGGCGTCCGTGAAATTTTACCGCACTCAGCCAGGTAAGGAGCTTGCCAGTACCACCGGCCCAATCTGAGTTCATTGCTGTCCAGGAAGTCGAACAATTGCGGTACCGAATACGAGCGATCGCGCGGATTCAGCAACGGATCCGCCAGAGCATTGCCGTTGAACTCCCTTGAGCCGCCCTGCACAGATAACAGTGGATGATGTTCAGGCAGCGCGCGCAGCACTGAAATGAGATCGCGGATCTCTGCAGTCGTCGCTTCGACGCCGACTATGCGGCAGTATTCCTGCATCATGTAGATGCCCGCGCGACCGTACGGCGCGTACACCATCAGATACATGGCGCCATCGCGATTCAACACCGATCGGAGTGCGCGCAAACCTGCGTCGGGATCGGCGAGGTGGTGCAGCACGCCGGTGCAGATGATGTGATCGAAGCTGTGGTTCAGATCATCAGCGCTCTCGATAGACAATGGTCGAACTTCGAGATTTGTTAGGTTGTATTTTTGTTTAAGTCTCTCCGTGTGTTGAAGACTTGTCGTGCTAACGTCGATAGCGGTAACGCGCGCGCCGGGATGGCAAAGAGCGTACTTCGCTGCCTGCCATGTTCCGCATCCCGCGATCAGCACATCGACATCCGCACGGTATTCCCTGTTTGGCCACAACAGATGAAACTCTGAACGGCGAACATTGTCGTCTTTATACAGCTCGAGCGCCCGATCGAGATTTTCGAGCGGAGGCGGAAACGGATGATTTGTGTAGAACTCGCGGATCGGATCTGCGCCTGCGTCGAACGCACGCGCTTCCGAGGCAGCGGTATTAAAGGATTCTGAGGTCATTGGTGTTTTCGCGAATTAAGGCAGTTAATTTCGGATGGAGTATTATACCCTGCGAAAAAGGATGTGGAAACTTAAGTTGGAGGAACTATGCCACGGAGTGGTTGTTGAGATCGTAGCCGACTCAATGTCAGCCTACGTCGCAAGCAAGTTACGAATTCTGCGAGCAAGTAGGAACAATAATTATTGTGCATACACTGTTAGTCATCGAACGCTGAGTTGTAAAAGTGGCGGTTCCGATCGTCAAGCTGCGATTGAAATCGTTCATAAACAATTCTCGCCTCTTGCTTCATGGCAAATCGTTGGCAACATCGAAAGAATCGAAAAACCGGCGCTTGTGAATAACGGCTGAACTTGTAACCCGGTTGGTCAATGAATGCGAAATAGCGCTGCTTACACTTTTCTTTCTCGCCGAGTCGTTCCCATGTGCCAAGCAGTTCCGACATCGCAAACTCATTAAGCGGCTCAAGGGCCAGGGCCTCTTCAGCTCTGCTGACTGCTTCATCAAATCTGCCTTGCCGCTGATAGATCTTCGCCAGTTCCGTCCGCGGATGAAGTCCTTTCGGATCGAGCTTTATGTACTCTTCAAGCCGTTGAATAGCTTCCGTTAGCTTACCCTGCCGCTGATAAATCTTCGCCAGTTCCGTCCGCGGATGCAGGTCCTATTCGGATCGAGCTTCATGTATTCTTCAAGACCGTTGAATAGCTTTTAAGCTTACCCTGCCGCTGATAGATCTTCGCCAGTTCCGTCCGCGCCTGCAGGTTATTCGGATCAACCCGCAGCAATTCCATCAAGACTTCTTCTGCATCAGCCAACTTGCCCTGCCGTTGATAGATCTTCGCCAGTTCCGTCCGCGCCTGTAGGTCTTCTGGCTCCAGTTTGAGCAATTCCATTAAAACTTCTTCTGCTTCCGCCAGCTTGCCCTGTCGCTGATAGATCTTCGCCAGTTCCGTCCGCGGGTGAAGTCCCTTCGGATCGAGTTTTATGTATTCTTCAAGCCGTTGAATAGCTTGGGTTAGTCTACCTTGGCGCTGATAGATCTTCGCCAGTTCCGTGCGTGGGTGAAGTTGTCTGTCGTCAATTGCCAGGCCCTCTAGTAATACCTTCTCCGCTTCGACCAACTTACCTTGGCGCTGATAGATCTTCGCAAGTTCCGTCCGCGCTTGTAAGTTGTTGACATCGAGGTTGAGCAAAGCAAACAAGACTTCTTCCGCAGCGGAATGTTCGCCTCGACGCTGATACAGCTTCGCTAACTCCGTCCGCGAGTTAAGATCGCGAGGTTTTCTTTCGAGTACTCTTAGCAGAAGCGATTCTGCGTCCACAAGCTTGCCTTGCTCTTGATAAACTTTGGCGAGTTCCGTGCACGCGTGTATGTCGTAAGGCTGCCTATCTAATACTCGTTGCAGTACCGCTCGGGCGTTTTCAAGCTGATGCTGCGCTCGATAAACTTTAGCGAGTTCGGTAAGCCCGCGAATATTGTCCTCATCAACCTCAAGTAGCTTGAGCAACACAGACTCCGCGTCCTTAAGCTTGCCTTGTCGTTGATAGATCTTCGCCAACTCAGTACGGCAATGTACGTCGTCATGCGTCGTCTGTATGAAGCTTTGAAGGACGCCGATGGCTTGATCGACATCCTCGCGAAACATCAACAACCAGAATTTTGCCAAATTCAGCGTCCCCATGAGTTTGGTAGAGACGCCAACCCGATCCGTGACATGAGAGTTTAGTAAGAAAGCGATTAGTTTTTCGAAGTTGATGGAGGAACTTTCGGTTAAATAATTCCTCTTCAATCCAAAAACGTTAACGAACGCCTGCGTCTCACTAGGATCTGAAAAGTCTGTTTGCTCAGACCAGTTCATCAAAAGGTCTTCTCTGTTTATTACCGGGTGCTCGCGAAAGAAAATGTCAGCAACGATCTCATGTTTGGTTCTTAGATGTGTAATCTTTCTCGCCGACTCGTCGCGCCATTCGTCGACAATGATTGGCTCACTCACCTTTCCACGAAATTTTTCCAGAAACAGAGTTTGTTGTGCGGCATCGGCGCCGCAGACGCGACTAAAGGTTTTGAACGGAGTTCTCACGCCGAACAGATAAAAGAGTGCGATATATTTATACCCTTCACGAAAAGCGGGGAGGTCCAAAGTGACTCTCCGGTAATCATCCCAATCGAAGTCAAAGTCGATTTTTCTTTGCTTTTTTAGCTCCAGCAGAATCGAATACGTAGCGTTCACGTATACAAGTTGTTCGTTCCGTGCGATGTCGAGCAACGGCTGCCGATCTGTAGCACTGACGTCCAATAGGTCAAACAGCTTGTTGTAAACCTCTTCGCGCTGTCCTCGTGGATTTCGAACCCGCACAGGCTCAACTTCTTCTTCGCCATGTAGGTAGGTTAACACTCCCGTACGCTTCAACGTGTAGTATCGATGTGCGCGTTCGGCGAGAATAATTCGTAAGTTGTCGGCATATTCTGGAACCTCGCGAAGGATTCTCTCAAGAGTCGCCTCGTCGGCGGCTGGATTATCAATGCAAAGAATCGTCTGCTCAGGCGGTGAGCAGTACTTGATCAGGGACAGCATTGATTCGACATCTGCGTTGCCAATTTGCGCTTCGAGATTGAGTGTAAAAACGTTGTCGCCACGCTTCGCCAATTCCACGGCCAAACGGTGCATAATCGTTGTCTTGCCTGATCCGCCGTCTCCGATCAACCAGACCGTACCGCTCGGCGACATGCCATCCAACCGCTGATAAATCTCTTCCATTACTCGCGTATTGCGAACGTCCAGATCATTGGTAACGATTTGAAAGACAACATCGCTCCGGTCGTTGATTCGGTAATAATCGAGAGCCAGCCGTTGCAACTTACTCTGATCTGTTATTCGTGCATTCTCAACCACGTGCGGTGAGATTTGTTTGAACCCGTGCACCGGCCGTATGGGAATCTGCGGGTAATAAATAGGAATCAACTGCTCTGCGTATTCCCAGATTCGCTCGCTTATCGTCTCCCAGCCCCAGTACTCGACCTTCAAAGTGTCTGAAGACAGTAGCTTCGCCTTGTTCTGCAACTCAGTATCATTCTTAAACGTGCTGGCGAAAATGAAACGAGTTAGGGTTGTTGGTAGTGAATCCGTATTTCGGAGTTCCTCTTCCATCTCCTTCAACAATACTTCACGCACGCGATGATCCGGTTGATGTCTCGTGTCCTTCAGTTTCGTTTGAAAAGTCACTGTGGGATCTGAAGGTGAGAAACCATCAATACCAGATTGCGCTTGTCCTTTGCGGCCGTATCGTTCAATGCTGGGATCGTCATAGACCCGACGCGTAATATCACGGACCAATCTCTCAAAGTCTTCGTCGTCCAGGAGTGGGGGTAATTGGTATGACATTACGTTTGAGGTTCCGTAACTACCGGTTTGAAGAGTGCAGCTTAGCGTAGCCTTAAAAACGGTTTCGGACAAGTTTGAGCTTAGCCGATAAGTTCAGGGCGCACCAGATGTTCGCTCCGAGTCCAGATATTGATTAGGTGCTCCGGAAGTGGTTAATATTGCTGTATGAGTAAGACCGAAATCCTCGAAGAGTTACCAAAGCTGACCAAACTCGAGCGGCAGGAGATTCGCTTAAAACTCACCGAACTCGATGCTGAGGATTGGCAGGACCAGGATGACCCGCTGACCGTCGACGAAAAAGCGTTACTGGATGCGCGCCTCGCAGCGTATGCCACCGATCCGAACGCAGGCAGTTCCTGGGAAGAGGTTGAAACCCGTATCCGCGCTCGTCTACCTCACGGACCAGCTCATGAGACGTTTAATAGTAAGACCCGAAGCCGAGGCTGACATCAACAAGGCCGCGATTTGGTATGCGAGCCGAGAGTCCGAGCTCGGGCTCGAACTCCTTGCTGACATCCAGCGCTCAATCATGCTCGCCCTTCACAATCCTCAGGCTTTTCTGTGCATTCGTAAGAGTCCAGAAGTTCGTCGCGTTCTGGTCAAAAAGTTTCCGTATCGTATTTTCTATACTCTCAAATCCGATCTGCTTGTTGTGTTTGCGGTGCTTCACGCAGCGCGCCACGACAGAGTATGGAGACACCGTTTACGGAGCGAGTGAATATCAATCGGCTGCTTCGACAGTGACCCACGTGCCGTTGAAGGCGGCGGTGCCGCAGAGGGTGTCAATGGCGAGGTGGTCGGTTAGGTCGTTGATGCTGGTGCCGGAGTGTTGTTGGGCCACTTTGAGTTGAATGCCGGCGCGATCGTGGCCCCAGCCGTGTGGGATGCTGACGACTCCCGGCATCATTTCGTCGGATACTTCAATCGGTACCTCGACTGATCCTACTCGAGACTTCACCACGACTGTTTGACCGGTTACGAGCTGTCGATGCGCGGCGTCGGCGGGATGCATCAGGATTGTGCATTGCGGTTTGCCGCGGAGGAGTCGTTCAGTGTTGTGCATCCACGAGTTGTTACTGCGCAGTTGACGACGTCCGATCAGTCGCAAGTGTCCGTTAATTTCTGCCATTGGCTCGTTCAGCAATTGCGACTTCACACGTGCGACATCACTAACGAGCGCTTCAGGCGCTAAGTCGATCTGTTTGTCGGCGGTGCGCAAACGACCAGGCAAGCATGGCGAAAGTGGACCAAGATCGATTCCGTGTTTAGCGTTTTTGACCTTCCGCAGCGTCAGCCCACTCGAGAAGGGATTGAGCCGCGCGCCGTAAGGTCCAAAACGCAGCCCGAGATCGATCATCCGTTCGGGTCCGAGGAAACGCTTCATCAACGAACCCTTCACGCGGTCGCCAAGCGCTCCCTCCGACATGCGCGTTTGCAACTCAAGCAAAATCTCCCAATCGTCCTTCGCGCCCGCAGCCCGTTCGAACAGCGGCGGCGAAAACTTGGCCGTGTTACGAACTGCAAGCAGGTGAAAAGCGATGTCGTAGTGACCACGTTCGAGCGGCGACGTCGGAGGCAGAATGATGTTCGCGTGCCGGGTCGTTTCGTTAATGTAGCAGTCGATCGACGCCATAAACTCCAAACCTGCGAACGCCCGATCCAACTCGCGGCCGTTCGGTGTGGAGAGCACCGGATTACCTGCGACCGTCACCAACGCCCTGATCTGACCTGCGCCTTCGGTCAGTATCTCTTCAGCTAACGCAGCGACCGGAAACTCTCCCCAAAACTCCGGCAGCTTGCGCACGCGAGTGTGTCGCCGTGCAAAACCTCCACGCGGCGCGATCGATTTTGGCGCGTCGACAGGATCAAACGCGGGCCGCGTAAACATCGCCCCGCCTGAGCGATCCAGATTTCCCGTTACGATATTCAGAACGTTGATCAGCCACTGACAAACACCACCGAACTCCTGCGTGCTAACGCCAATCCGTCCGTAACACACCGCTGACTCAGCGGAAGCAAACTCTCTCGCCAGCGAACGTATCTCCTCAGCTGCAATCCCCGTAATCGAAGCCACTCGCTCAGGCGGAAACTCCGCCACAAGATTCGCGACCTTGTCGATGCCTTTCGTAAACTCTGACAATAGACCAGGACGCGTCAACCCTTCCGCAAAAACGACCTGCAACAACGCCAGCAACAACAGCACGTCCGTACCTGGGCGGATAAACAGATGCTGATCCGCGAATCGAGCGGTTTCATTGAGACGCGGATCAATCAAAACGACTTTCCCGCCGCGCTGCCGGATCTCCTCCAACCTGCGACCCATACCCGGCGCAGTCATCATGCTGCCATTCGAAACAGCCGGATTCGCACCAAGAATCAGGAAAAACTTCGTTCGATCGAGATCGGGCACCGGCAGCAGAAGCTGGTGACCAAACATCAGGTGCGAAGCGACGTGGTGGGCCAGTTGGTCCACAGATGTCGCCGAAAACCTGTTGCGCGTTTTGAGACTGCGAATGAAACCGGGCGCGAAAAGCATCACGCCGTAATTGTGGACGCTGGGATTACCGAGATAAGTCGCGAGCGAATCTTTTCCGTGCTGCGCGCGGATGCGTTTCAAGTTGTCAGCAACTTCTGCAAACGCTTCATCCCACGTGATCTGCTCCCAACCGCTTTTCGTACGACGAACAGGATGCCGCAGCCGGTCTTTATCGAAATGAATGTCCTGCAAAGCCACAGCTTTCGGACAGATGTACCCGCGGCTAAACGGATCGTCCTTGTCGCCACGAATGTCGAGATGTTGTCCATCCCGAACAGTGATCTCGATGCCGCAAATCGCTTCGCAGAGATTACAGTTACGATAATGAGGCGTGCTTTTCATGAGACAGCATTAAACGTCGCAGGGTCTTCATTTAACCATGAAACAGGTTTTTCGCGATGGGTGCGACTTGTAATGTTTTTGTCGCAAGAGCGCACTCAATCGGTCTCTCCTACACCACAAAGGTATAACCCGGATCGATTTTCTGGTGGGCCACCAGGATCTCATGAATGCTATATGGGTGAGTGGGTTTGCCGGAAAGCTTGTTGCGAACAACCTGGAAAACATGCTCGAGGCCTGAGGCGTCGTCGATATCGATATCTGCGACCCAATCATCACCCTTCACGAAGAACGTTAACTGCAAGTTTCCATATTTGTCAGGCGTTTTAAAGCTTCCCGCATGATCAAAACCCGCCGGAGGATGATGCAGTACAGACGGTGCGTCATCGAACAAACCCTCCGCCATGCTGTTCTTTGTTTCCTCGCGCAACTCTTTTGGAACAACACAAAAGAACCGATCGCCTCTGACCTCATTGAGTTTCTGAATGTAAGAAAAGACTGTCCTCCCATTTGTCAACGGCGTGTTTTCAGTCTTCGCGACAATATTCATCATGCCTGCTTTACGAATATCGTCCAGCGCGTCGTAGAGTTGCTTGCCCTTTTTCCCTTCAAAGGCGAGTACCTTATCGCTGTTCTCCAGGAGTGTCTGCACATCGCCGTTAAGGTTGGCGTACGCTTGAAAGTTGACTCTTTTCACTTTCCCGGGATCTATCGGGAATTGAAACGTTAACGAGGTCGTACCGCTCGCTCTCATATTCACGAATTGAGCAACGTACTGATACGACGGTGGATCGATCTCGATCTTGTAAAGCCCTTGAGGAAAGCCACGTAGCCCGGCGATTGCTATTTGCTTGTTCGCAGGCTTACTGGCCTTCTTGACCTCGCTCAACATCTGATGACGAAGAATTATGTCAACCTTTTCTCCGAGTGGCTTTTCATAGACATCAACAAGCTGGAGTTGTAGTTTCACATCTGCCATGAAATCTCCTTCAAGACGAGGCTAAGAATCTATCGGGCGGGGATCGTCGGGGCGCCAGGGGATAGGCGGTGGCTGCTGGAGGATCTCCGGATGGTCCACACTGACGCCCGCGTATCCGATGTCCGGCCACGTCGAATCACTCGCGTAGTACGTCGACGCCGAAACATTGACGAACGCCGCATAGATATTGCGCCGCAATTGCTGACTGCTCGACCGTAAGCTTCTCCAATATTTTCCGGCGATCTGCCAGCGATAAATGCGAAAAACTTCGGAAACTCCCGCCTATAGTCAGACCAAACGTCGTCTCGGCTATGAGCAGCGCCAGCAGAAACTGATCGCGTTGCGCAGGACGCTGATAGTTCAGAAAGTCGTCAACCGTTTCGATGAATTGCGGCGCCTTCGCCAGAAACCCTTCACCCAACACAGCTTCCGCAACCGAAAACAAGATCAGCGCCGTTTTCTTATCGAGGCAGTCAAACGTGGTGACTGTCATTTCGCTCCGCTTCTTCGGATTTGCCGAACCATGCAACACCGAAGTCAGTATCCCTTCCATGGCAATTCACCTCCCTGCTGGTGATTGAGCTTGAACGCTGCCTGGTTCTGTTCGCAGATTTCGCGCGCGCCCCAAAGTGCAAGCGAATAGATCGTCACCTGCGGGTTCGCGCCCAACGCTGTCGGAAAAATCGATCCATCCACAACCCAGAGGTTTTTCTTGCCTTTGAGCGTGAAGTCGTTGTTTACGCAGCGCCGCTTGTCGTCCTTGTGCATCTGGCAACCACCCATGACGTGCACGGTAAAGATCGTCGAACGCTGGGGCTCCACGAAGTTGATCTTGCGTATAGCATCAAACGTGTCGCCGGGTTTCACTTCCAAAGGCGGGTTGCGCATGATGTAAACGGAGGTGGCGCCTGCTGCGAGATGAATTCTCGTCATCATCACCAGGCTCTCCTGCATCGGCTTCACGTTAGCCTTGGGTATCTTGTAGTCCAACTCCGGATCGCCGTTCTGGTCCAACTCGACGGTGCCGTACTTTTCTTTATCATTGAAGCCTGTCGTGTGATGTGCGTAGGAGATAGCGCCGTTCGGATAGTAATCGCGCATGATCCGGTGCAACTCGTCGCCGTGTTGCAGCGTAGCCGAGGCGGAAAGCACCGGGAAGAACGATCCTGTTTCGAGCAAATAACCGGTTGGACCAGCGGCGAACTGCGGCGTCCACATGTTATCCGGAACGCCGTATGCCGGTAATGTCGGTTCCGGATACTTGCCGATCGTGATAGTGACCGGATGAATGTGCGTAAACTTGCCAACCCGGCCATCGAGATCGAGCTTCGAGCGCAGGAGAACAGCAGGTGTACCAATCGCGCCGGCAGCCAACACCACGCCCTTCGTGGCTTTAACAGTTAGTGTTCGCTTCGTCGGCCGCGTCTTACCGTCGATGAAGTGTGCCTGTACTTCTGTGATCCGATCTCCACTTGCCACAAGTCGATCTACCTTCGTATCCGTATAGATAGTCGCCCCTAAGCTGACTGCATCAGGAAGCCACTTTACGAAGCCACTCATTTTGCGATCGTACGGACAACCCACTCCACAACTTCCGCACTCGCGGCAGTTGTTTGTGTTGTTCGGAAGGTTGTCGTGCGGAATCGCATGGCGATCGCACCCGTGCATGAACTTGCGTGCTGAGGTGTTGTACTTGTCGTTACGAACGATCGGCAGATAGTTGACGACTTCGCGGAGGTACGGGTCGAGGTTTTGTCGCGTGAATGGCAATCCGCGTTTTTGCCACTCATCCAAAGTTTCGAGGCGTGGCGGCAAGCAAGCCGACCAATTGACGGCGGTCCCGCCTCCGAGACAGCGTCCCTGTAACACCTTCACGCCGCCATTTTTCGTGAGTCGGGTAGCGCCCTCCTGGTAGAGCAACTTGTACATCTGAACCTCACGCTCGTTGAGCATTTTTCGCTCCTGACCGGGCGCTGGTCCTTTTTCGCGGGGAATGTTTGGTCCTTCTTCCAAAACCAACACGTTGAAACCGGCTTCTGTCAGTTTCAGCGCGCAAACGCCACCGGCGGCGCCGGAACCAATGATGCAGAAGTCGGGCGTCAGCGTCCGATTCTCAGCGACATTGCGACCTTCAACGATTGTGCCTGCCATGATGAATGACCCTTAGTTGCGCGAGGATTTCAAAAACAAAAATGAGGCTGGATCTGGGCGAGTGCGGGCGCAAGGCTCGTGAGAACTCAGCCGTCACTTAACCGCGCGGAGATTATTCCAGGTGAGAAATGGAAGTCAACGAAAAACCGACGTGAGGACTGACGCTTCGCTGAGCAGTGGCAATGCCAATCAGAAAATGATTTTAAGAAGGGTCATTTTTAACCGCTGCAACTCCTGACGTCTGCTCTCGGATAGCTGACCTTCTCTTTTCCAGGCGTGACTTCAAGAATTCAAACATTGGTGGAGTTAATGATAGGAAGACTACGACGATTATTACCCATTCGATATGCTCATCCAGATTGATCCCCATCTGGTCCCGCAACAGCGAGCCTAGATAATAACCTCCCAAAACCATGGTGGAGACCCAAAGCAAGCCACCCACTACATTGAACACGACGAATCTTCGATAGGGCATCTGAGCCGCACCCGCGACAATCGGAGCGAACGTCCGAACAATCGGAACAAAACGCGCGATGATGATGGTCTTCCCACCGTACTTCTCATAAAATTGGTGTGCCCTCTGCAAGTGGCTGGGACGAAAGAGCAAGGACTTCTGCCGTCTAAAAAGCTTTGGGCCCACCTTGGCGCCCGTGTAGTAACCCACTGCGTCTCCCACTACGGCGGCAATAAATAACGACGACAGCAGCACCGCAACATTCAACTTTCCGGTCGCAGCGAAAAGGCCCGCAACGACCAGGAGCGAATCGCCCGGCAAAAAGAAACCGACGGCCAGCCCGGTCTCGGCAAAGACTATGAACACCAATCCGACGTAAACAAATACGCCGCCCTTTGCAAGCAGCGTCTCAATTATGATCTTCGGATTGAGCCATTCCTTAACGCTATTGAAAAGTTCTATTATCCAGTCCATAAACTAAACCAATTACTGATCGGACCAGCCATGTTGGCCAATCAAGGGGACAAACGCGCAACCACCGTGATCTTCCTCGCGACGTCCTGTCGCTGTCTTGATTACGCGTATCAATCGTTGACTATCACGCGAATCGCCGACAGGCACAACCAGCCGCCCGCCAATTTTGAGTTGCGCAATCAACGGCTCAGGAATCGTTGGCCCACCGGCAGCGACGAGTATGCCATCGTACGGAGCATGCGCGGCCCAACCAAGCGTACCGTCGAAACACTTAACAGTTGCGTTGTAAATTTCCAACTGGCGAATCCGGGACTGCGCCTCGCGCGCAAGATCGCCGATGCGTTCGATTGCATAAACTTGCGCCGCGATCATGGACAACACGGCAGTCTGGTACCCCGAGCCTGCGCCAATCTCCAACACGCGACTATTCCGGTCGAGCTCAAGCAACTCCGTCATGCGCGCAACGATGAAAGGCTGCGAGATCGTTTGATTCGCACTGATCGGCAACGCGTGATCGCCATAGGCACGACTCTGCAGTGCTTCCGGCACGAAGAAGTGGCGTGGTACGTTTCTGACTGCTTCGAGGACGAGGGGGTCTTTGATCCCGTAATGATCGCGTAGACGCGCAACCATACGTTCTCGGGGAATGGAATACTCCTGGAGTGAAGCTGAGCGATGTTTGTTAGCTGCTTGCACCGGGAGAATTCTAACTTGCTTTAGCTCTTGTGGAGTAGTTCGGAGTCTTTCAGATAATTCCAGGCTTCGATCGCAGTCAACGCTTGATGATCCGTCATATCAGAGCGTAACGGCGTCACCGATACGTAACCCGATTTTACCGCGAAGTAATCAGTGCCCTCTACTGCGTTGGCGTTGAAGTATTCTTCACCGATCCAGAAGTAAGGCTTGCCGCGCGGATCGATGTGTTCGCTGATGATTGGTCGCGCGTTCTTGATTCCTTGACGCGTCACCATCACGCCTTTGATCTCGCCGGGAGGTAAGTTGATGTTGAGCAACGTGCCTTCCGGTAATCCTTCCTCGAGTACTTTTCGCGTCGCAACTACAGCGAATGCCGCGGCGTAAGTAAAGTCGTAATTCTCGCGCGCCACCAAACTCAAAGCGACGCCGGGAACGCTTAGGATCGTGGCTTCCATCGCGCCTGCCACAGTGCCTGAATAGCTTGCGTCGTCCCCGAGATTACCACCGTGGTTGATCCCGGAGACACAGATGTCAGGACGTTCTGCTTCGTTGAGTATCTTATTTAAAGCGAGCGTGACGCAATCGGTAGGAGTTCCGTCAACGGACCAATGACGATCGTCGAGCTGACGAATGCGCAACGGGCGCGCCAACGTCAAACTATGAGACGCTCCGCTCATCTCCGAAGCCGGCGCAACAACATAGACGTCACCGACATCCTTTAAGGCTTCCTCAAGTTTGATCAGCCCATCGGAGTGGATACCGTCGTCGTTTGTTATCAAGATCCGCGTCATACTTTCCCTGTATCCGTGTTAACCAACACGGACTGTCGAAAACTCGGGTTGAAGCGACTGGTGAGATTGGCGGCAGGGGAAGTGCTTAGTCGCGCGGTATGCGCATCCGGCCCTTTTTCTTGTTTCGTTTGCGCGCCAGGGCCGACTTCAGTTTCGCCTTCTGACCGGGTGGAATAAAGAAGGCGTGCTTCTTCGCGTCTTTGATGATCTCCTCGGTCATCACTTTGCGCTTGAAGCGTCGGAGCGCGCTTTCAATTGATTCACCCTGATTAACAGTAACTATTGCCATTCGTTCTCAGCTATCCCTTTCCAAAATCGAAAATTCGGGCGCACTATTTAACCACAAACCCCCAAAAACACAAAAAGGCCGAACCAATTTTGGCGATTGATCCGAGCCTCTTTGTGCCCTCCTGTGGTTGAAAAACTAAACCAATACAGCCTCCGCGGGTTCCTCTTTCTTACGGCTCAGACCCTTGATCTGGACCGGCTTGTCGGCTTCCTTCGCGATCGACTGTTTCTGTAACACCATCTCCTGATAAAGCTTGCGCATCATCACCGCTTCCTCATGCGCCGTCTTCGGACCTTCCATCTCCGGCTTATTCGGCCGGGTCAGGTCAACCTCATTCAGAATCAGGCCATGCGAGTTGTCGGCCATGGGCACGTCTTTGCCGCCGGCAAAAATCTCGTGACGGCCGTGCTCCTGATACCACTTCGCGACGGTCGCGTTCTGGTGCATGTTCTCGATGATGTTCCGCCAACCAATACCCGTGTTGTAAGCGCAGAAGGAGATCTCACCTTCCTGGGTGCCGTACGGGATGATGCACATTTCGGTGCGACGGAAGTCGTAGTTGAACAGATCCTGGAACCACATTCCTGCGATAAAGAGGAAGTTCCAACGATCCGAACGACGCGCCTGGATGTCCTGCGCGGTACGATCGCCGCTGACCTTGCCGTAGCTCTTACCGGTCAGGCCAAACGACTTGTCAAACTTCTTGAAGAGCTCGTACAGCGTGAACTGCGACGGCGACTTGTACGGGTTGTAGTGCTTCAGCAGCGTCAAACCCATCATGAGGTTCGACATCCACTTACCGCGCGCCGCGTCGGTGATCTTCTGCATGTCTTTGACCAGACCCGGGATGTTCAGGAACTCCGGCACCGGACTCATCTCTTTGAGTTCCTTGTCGATCATCACCGCGGTGCCGACGCCACAATTCGGGTGACAACCGCAGGAGACCTGCCCCCACTCCGCATTCGGTCCGTGTACGAGGTCCGCAAAATCCGCGAAAGCGCCCATCAAAGACAGCGGGAACCAGTCGCGGGTCGGTTCGGTGATACCAACCTGATTCTTCACGTCGTGCGCCAGGTGCGAAAGCGTGTAGCGCTGTTGCAGGCGACGCTGTTCGGTGATCTCTTCGTCGCGGCCGGTGAATGAAACCGGTTGGAACGAAAGAAATGCAATCTTCTTCGGATTGTCGAGAGCGAAACGAATGATCGAACCGACCTGATCGTTGTTGATGCCATTCACCAGCGTGGTGACGAGAACGATCTCGACTCCTGCTTCGTGAAGGTTGTTAATAGCGCGCATCTTCACGTCGAACAGGTTGCCGACCTGGCGATGGCTGTTCGCATCGTTTCCGATTCCGTCGAATTGCAGGTAGACGTAACGCAGACCGGCTTCGGCTGCCTGCCGGCAGAACTCTTTGCTCTTCGCGAACTCGATTCCGTTGGTCGCTGCCTGAACGCTGTTGTAACCAACTTTGCGTGAATACTTGATCGCTTCGATGAAGTGCGGCGAGATCGAAGGTTCGCCGCCCGAGAACTGCACCGACATCTGGCGTCGCGGTTTGATAGTGATCGCGTTGTCGAGAATCTCTTTGATTTCATCCATGCTCAGTTCATGAACGAAGCCAACCTGGTTGGCGTCCATGAAGCACGGATCGCACATCATGTTGCAACGGTTCGTTAGGTCAACGGTCAACACCGCGCCGCGACCGTACTTAACGGTGCTCGAACCGTGATTGTGCAGCTTCTCGTCGTTGTGCGCGTCGATGTCGCGCCCCGGGAACATTTTCTCGATGTGCGTGAGAAACTTGGCGTCGATGGCCATCATGTCTTCGAAGTGACCATGGGTTGGGCAATCCTTGATCATCCAGATCTCACCATCGCGTTCGATGATCTGCGCTTTGATCTCCCCGACCTTCTCGTTGATCAGGTCGCTGACTTCCCTTTTTCCGCTAATGATTGCTTCGCGCGCTTCGATCACGCAGTTCGGACAAAGCGAATCGGTGGTTCTGGGCCAACCGAGGGTTGGCTTGCTCTTTTGCCACGACTTGAGCAGTGGCTTGTCCGACCATTTTGGAGTAAATGAAGGATTAGGCTTGTATTTATTAACTGACTGAATTGCGTTGAAGATACCTCCTGCAATCAACGTCAATCCGCGCTCTGCATACTTAATCGGTCGCATCGGCTCTCCAAGTTTTTCTAGTTTTACTTGCGGCCTCGACAGACTAAGACAGTCAAGGCCGCGAACCTATGGGCAATGCCTGTGCCATTCCGGCCCTAACCGAGGTTAAGTCTAATTATCTAAATGATTTAGAGGGAACTCGCAGAAACTCTCGACGTGGAGATTTGTGTATCTTCTTGCTACAAGAGCGTTAGACGGTGACAGGGTGGGCCATTTTGTCACCGATCTTTGCCCATGGCGGCGGCCATGGCGGCGACGATCGGATCGGTCACGCGTTTCTTGTAAAGCTCGTCGAGTTTGCCAGGCGATAGATCGAAATCTACCGGCGATTCCTGGATCCGTTTGATGATGGTGCCTTCGGAAAAACCCGCTTCGACGAGCCGGATAACGCCTTCGTTATCAAGGACCGGAGTCTTCTCGAGTTTCAGACTCGCGCCCGTTCCGCCGGCTTCACCTTCAGGCTTGATGATCTTTACGGTCGCTGATCCGGTGACAGTTCCTTCATTCGCGTTACCGCCGGTACCATCGCGTGACTCGCGTCTCGATTGCGAACCACCGCCGGAGCCGAAGATGTTCGTACCCGAACTCTGCGAGTCGCTGCCGTTCGCCGGTTTTCCGTTCGCGCCTCTATTAAAGAACGCGTCGTCTGACACCCATTCGTCTTCGCTGATCACGAACGTTGAATCGTGAGCTCGAGAGCATAGCGAGGATTATGTTCTCGCTCACGCCTTGACGTTTGAGTTGGATCAGTTGTTCGGTTCGAGTTTGAACGCGCTGGGCCGGTTATGAATGATGGCGATTACTGTTTTCTCTTTGAACCCGGCCTTGACGAGTTTTACGACCGACTCATTCGTAAGCGGACCTTGAGACTGTTGCTGAGCGTGAACAGCAACTACAAAAAGGGAAACGCACAAACAAGTGGCGGCGAGTATCTGCTTCATTCTGCGGGTTTCGCGGGTTTCCTCGTCCTTACGGTCGTCCGCTTGTAGCGGTAACTGATCTTCTTCACATAGTTACGTGTCTCGCTATAGGCGGTACGCGGTTACCAAACTTCGCGACCGCGCCTTCGCCGGCATTGTAGCTGGCGAGAACGAGATCGACGCGATTATTGAAACGGTTCAACAGTTCGCGCAAATAGCGAGTGCCACCCGAGATGTTCTGCGCTGGATCGTGCGAACGTCGCACGCCAAAACGCGCGGCCGTTCCTGGCATGAGCTGCATCAAGCCGCGCGCGCCTTTAGGCGACACGGCGTGCGTGTTGAAATGCGACTCCTGCTCCATTACGAGAAAGATTAAATATGGATCGACGTTGTATTTGCTTCCGTTCACGCGAATGAGACGGTCGAGTCCCGGACGGCCCGTGCTCCAACCTCGTTCCTTCTTCCCTGTTTGCGCGACGGTCTCCGGAGCTTCGAATTCGATCCGGGCGATGCGGCTGCGATCGATGAACATCGACATACCACCGCGCTTGTACCACGCGCCGGCAGGAGATTCACTGGCGCTGTCAGCTTCGACGCGGGCGCCGCCTTTTAAATAAATCCAAACCGGCTGATCGTAGCTTCCGCTCTTCGGCGCTGCTTCGACGGCGACTTCGGGAGTACTTCGAAGTGATCGTCGTCATTCGTACCCTTGAGCGGTGCAGGTGCAGCATCGGGCGCAGGCGGTGTAATGCGTTCGATCTTTTTAACTTTGCTCTTAGGCAGCAGGTTACTCAGGCTACCCTGCTTGTACCAGATTCCCTGTGCCGTCTCTGTCGCTTCATCTACGACGAGGTAGGAGCCGTCTGCCATTTTGAGTCTGACTTCTTCACGAACCTGAGCAGATCCGTGAGTCAGAACAGACCGTTACCAGAATTCCGACCAGTGATAGTCGCGCAATCATGATTTACAGTTCCAATGGATCGGACGACGGTTTTTCGCGTTTCGCTTTCCTGTTGCGCGAACGAGTGCGACGTTCCGAAATAGTTGCGCCACGCGATGTCCACGATGTGCGGCGTCAGTTGCAAACCGTGCTTCTCAAACTGGCAGATATCAGTGGCGCGGTCCATCAGGTCGCGCGGCTCGCAACCTTTCATCTGCCGGCGCTCGGTTCGATACTTGTTCAGAATGTAATCCAACACCGATTGTTCGACCTTGAAGTTGCGCTTGGTCGCCTGATAGCGAAAGATGTCGCAATAAGCGTTGGGCGTAGGCGGCTCGACTCGAGCGCGATAACCCATACGTCGCAGGAACGCCTGGTCAGCAAGATCGTTCTCGTCGAGGTTCGTCGAGAAAACGACGAGCTGCTCGAACGGGACTTCAATCTTCTTTCCGGTGTGCAGCGCGAGATAGTCCACGCGTCTTTCAAGCGGAACGATCCAGCGGTTTAACAGATCCTGTGGGGCCACGCGTTGACGGCCAAAGTCGTCGATCACGAGGGTCCCGCCGTTTGATTTCATCTGAAACGGTGCTTCGTAAAATTTGGCGGCCTCACTCCACGTCAGGTCCGCGTTCTCCAGCGTCAACTCACCACCGACTACCACAAGCGGGCGTTTGATCGGCACCCAGCGACGATCGAAATCAATCGGCGTCTCTTCTGCCGGCATTTCTTCGTGACAATGAGAGTCGAACACGCGGATGATCTGTCCGTCGATCTCGACTGCGTACGGAATCCAGATCGCACCTTGCAGTGCATTGTTGATTCGTTCGGCGACCGCAGTTTTTCCCGTTCCCGGCAAGCCGGTCAGGAACAAGGAACGACGCGAGTTAATGACGCAGCCGAGCGTCTGCAAAAGCGACTCCGGCAACACCAGATCGTTAAACGCCTCACGCACTGTTTCTATCGACGCCGAGTTGGACGGAATCGACTGCAACTTCATCATGTGCGAGTAATCGCGTAACGATACCGGCGCTGGTCCAACGTAACCACTAATCGACAACAGACGCGACAGCCGGTCCCATCCATGGTCCAACATCGCGTAACGCGTCGAGCCGATGGCGGACTGCTTCTTCACCTCGATCAGCTTTTCCCGAAAGAGCTGCTGAAGCAGATCTTCGGCAAGCGTGCGCGGCAGATTGATCCGCTCGGAGATCGCCGTCGTCGTCGGCTCGGGCAGCATCGCAACGTGCTTCAACGTCAGATCGCACAGGAACTGCTCCGAGATGCCGGTGTCAGCCAGTTCATCGGGAAGTGGCGGGCCCATGCTTTCGACTTCCGCGCGCGTCAGAATTGTCGTATGCGACATCGTGAGACTCTCTTTCTCCGTACAACTGTTAGTAATTCTCTGTTTTTCTCAGCGAACTCCGCGGTCCTCTGCGCCTCTGGGGTTTACGTCTTGCTGCTCCGGTTTACCGCGGAGACGCAGAGGAACGCAGAGTTGTATTTCTTGATAAGACAGCGCTCCACATTTACTTCCCGTTTGTAACCAGCATGGTTCCATTCGACGCGATCGCCAGCGCCGTGCGAGCGGCCTGTGAATCCGCAGCGCGGCCGACGCGGTTATAAAGATCGGCAAGACGACGCAGGGCCATTGTGTTGTTCGGCTCGAGGTCACGAGCGCCTTCGTAGTAACGAATCGCGTCGTCCTCGCGACCAAAGCGCTCAAGCATCTTCGCGGTGTTGAGATTGCCCGTGACAGGACCAGTCGCACGTGCGAAGGCTTTGTAAGCCTCGTCGATCTTGCCCAGGCGGCAATACGCGAGACCGAGGTTGTTGAGAATACGCTCGTCTGCCGGCGCCAACTTCGCAGCGCGCTTCAGACGATCAACCGCAGCACGATAGTTGCCGCGTTGATAAAGCGCGAAACCAAGGTTGTTCAGCGTTTCAGCGTCTTCTTCAAGTTTCACTGCGCGTTCGAACGAGTCTTTAGCTCGTTCGCCAAAACCCTTCTTGTCGTAAGCAACGCCAAGCAGGTTGTGCGCTTCGGTCAGCTTCGGATCGAGCGACACGGCAGTAGAGAGTTCGGTAACGGCTTCGCTGTATGAGCCATTCATTAGGTACTGGCGTCCGACTTCGAGATGCTCGCGTGCCGAACTGGAGGAAGTAGCCGGCCTGAACGTTCGCGCATCGTCAATACGTGTGACGGCGACGCTCTCAAAACGCTCGGCGTCTTTTTCCGTCATACGTTCGATCTTGTTCTCCTTATCGCCGCCGCTGAACAAACGGCCGAAAGCCTTAAACGGCGCGGCGAGTACTTTGACAACCTTGTTGCCACCTTTTTTCTTCGGCTGCTCGTCCGCAGTCCCTGCCTCTGAACCTGAGTTTTCAAGAACGATTGCATCCGGATCGCCCTCAAGTTCGTCCGTCGATGCGCTCCACATCGCGGTAGCGGCTATCGTCAACATGAAAGCGATTAGAACGGCTATGATTCTGCGTTTCTTCATTGGTCCAACTCCTCTACGTCTTGGCCTTTAGTCCATTTTTGCTAGCACATCCATGAGGTTCAGGGCAGCGGGGCCAAGAATGGCAATGAAAAGCGTGGGAAACAGGAAACATGCGAGCGGGAAACAGACAGTTTGACCGCGGCTTTTTGCGCTGCCTGTTCTGCTCGCTGGCGACGCTTGGTGCGCAGCCCATCCGAGAAGATGCGGAGACCCTTCGCGATGGAGGTACCAAACTTGTCGGTCTGAATCAGCATCGCTACGAGACTTCGCAGATCGTCAACACCAGTGCGCTCGGCGAGATTGCGCAACGCTTCATCACGCTCACGACCTACACGGATTTCCAGGTTCGCTAATTCAAACTCGACGCGATCGGCGGGTGCACATCTCGCAACTCCGCCGACACTTTCATCATCGCCGCGTTAAGTCCGAGACCCGCTTCAACCGACACAACCATCAGGTCGAGCGCGTCCGCCAATCCCCAACGCAATTCGCGTTGGCGATTCTTTGTCACGCGGGACAGGAAGTAACGAGGCAGGATAAATCCGGCGATGAAAGCGAGAATGATAAAGATGAGCGCGTTGCCCAGTGGCTTCGCAAGCAGAGCACAAACGCCCGCAACGATCAGCGGAAAACCAGCCATCGTGGCCAACTGAATCGCGCGATAGATAATCGGCGCTTCAGAGGAACGAAATCCCGCGTGCATCAATTGTTTTTGCAGCTTACGGGCTTCAGTTGCCGAAGGCGGCAAGAGTTTGTTTAGCGGAGTCGCGATCTTCTGCGCGATCTCAGTCGCCGGCCGATCTTCAGGTAACACGGCCGATTGCCCGCTCTGAACAGTGGCTTCTCTACCACCCGCGAGACGGCGCAGTCTTTCAGTGGCAGCGCTCTGCGGTTTGTAAACCAGCCAGTAGACACCCAGCATTCCAAGCGAGATGCAGACGAAAGTGGAGATGGCGATTATGAGTATCATGTTGGTCAGTGGTCAGTAGTCAGTGGTCCGTGGTCAGTGGTCGCTAACAACTGACCACTGACAACTGACCACGGACTATCTAAATCTTGATGTTCAAAATCTTTCTTACAATCAACATCCCCGTGATCTGCATGAACATCGCTGCGGCGATCAGATAATGACCGCGCGGATCTTTCCACAACACGCTCATGTACTCAGGATTCATCACTGTGACTGCCAGCGCCACACCAATCGGTAGCGCGCAGAGCAACCACGCCGACATGCGTGAGCTTGTCGTCAACGTTTTCAAGTCGCCCAGGATGCGGAAGCGTTCACGGATCGTGTACGCGACCTTTTCAAGGATCTCGGCGAGGTTACCGCCCGTCTCGCGCTGGATCAGGATCGCCGTAACGCACAGCCTGAGATCGAGTAACGGCATACGCTGCCGTGAGATTTTCGAGTGCCAGTTTCACCGACAAGACCGAGGTTCTGTTCCTCATAAGCCTTGCGAAACTCGGTCGCGATCGGATCAGGCATTTCGATCGAAACCATGTGCAGCGCTTCTGAAAAGGCGTGGCCTGCGCTGAGCGCGCGGCTGATCAGATCGAGCGCATCCGGAAGCTGTTCGAGAAACGCGTCGAACCGTTTCTTGCGTTTCCACCACACGTGAATAAATGGGATAGACGCACAAACGAGCCCGGCGAGGATCATGATCGGAATGAACACGGTCAGCACTGATGCCGCCAGACCACCCAACAGACCAGCCATGACCGAAAACATCACCAGTCGCGACGGTGTGATGTGCAGATTCGCCTGGTCCAACATCCGCTTCAGGTGCAGAGCCGCCTGAAAATTGATCAGCGTGCGGTTGACCCACGGGATCTCGCTCATCAACTCGTTGCGAGCGAGCACCACATCGACGTCTTCGGTGTGAGCGGAGTGCAGCAGCGCTTCGGAGAGCCGTTTTTGCAGACGCGCACGTTTCTTGTCCGTGCCGTGTGTCGCCAGCAGATAGGCGCCCAGCACCAGAAAGAGCGCAAACACGAATACGAGAAACGATATGATCATTGTTACATCTCCTCGAAGAAGACGCGGGGCAACTGCAAGCCGCATGCTTTTAATCGTTCGGCAAACCGCGGGCGAATTCCGGTCGGCCGGAACCGTCCGATCACTTGTGCCTTCCTTGTCGACGCCGGTGCGCTCGTACATGAAGATCTCCTGCATGGTGATCGTCTCGCCTTCCATGCCGGTGATTTCGGAGATCGACGTCACGCGTCGCGAACCGTCAGACAGTCGCGCGACCTGCACCACGAGATTGATCGCCGACGCTACCTGCTGGCGCATCGCGCGATCGGAGAGACGCATGCCGGTCATCTGGATCATGGTTTCGAGACGGGCCAGCGCATCGCGTGGGGTGTTTGCGTGAATCGTGGTCAAACTGCCGTCGTGACCGGTGTTCATGGCCTGAAGCATGTCGATCGCTTCGCCACCGCGGACCTCGCCGATCACGATGCGATCGGGCCGCATACGAAGGGAGTTGCGAACCAGGTCTCTCTGCGTAACTTCGCCGCTGCCTTCAATGTTCGGCGGCCGCGTTTCGAGCCGGACGACGTGCGGCTGTTGCAATTGCAATTCGGCCGAGTCTTCGATAGTGACGATGCGTTCGTTCTCAGGAATGAAAGCGGAGAGCGCATTGAGCAGCGTCGTTTTACCGGCGCCGGTTCCACCTGAAATCAGAACGTTAAGCCGCGCGTGCACGACCATCTGCAGCATGTCGGCGATATCTTTGGTCAGCGCCTTGTTCTCGATCAGCGAAGTCATGCGCAGCGGATCGGCACCGAAACGGCGAATCGAAAGCACTGGACCATCGATCGACAGCGGCGGAATGATCGCGTTCACACGCGATCCGTCCTGCAAACGCGCGTCGACCATCGGCGACGATTCGTCGATGCGGCGTCCGACTGACGAAACGATTCGCTCGATCACGCGCATCAAGTGTTCGTCGTCTTTGAACCGCACGTTGGTCGCTTCGATCTTGCCGCGTCGCTCGATGTAAATCGTGTTGTGCGAGTTAACGAGAATGTCGGAGACCGTCGGATCCTTGAGCAACGGTTCGAGTGGTCCCAGACCAAAGAGTTCGTGCTGAACGTCGTTGACGAGTCGGTCGCGTTCGGAAACCGACAGCGGCATGGCTTCCTGGGCCAGCACGGCTTCCGCCAAACGAGAAACTTCCGCGTGAACCTGTTCGGGGGTCAGCGCCGACAGCTTCGTCAGGTCCATCCGGTTGATCAGCGTCCGGTGCAAACGCGCCTTCATCTCCTGGAAGGAGTGTTGACCGGTGCCGTCAGCAGACGCTGCCGGGAATATTTTGATTGCCGATTAATCTTTCACGTAGTGCCATGATGTTTTCCGGGTGCGGCCGTCCGCCGCTTCAACTAGACCTTTTCCATTGAGGTTTGCAGGTTGAACTGCGTTTGCGCCGGCTGTTTCTTGAGAAGCGAGCTCAGGAAACCGCGACGCTGACTCGATTCGTCGATTGGCGCGACACCTAACGATATGTGCTCTGCTATGCGACGAATTTCCATGTGCGATCTTCGAACGTGGGCTCCGCCTGGACCAGCGGCGTGCCGAGGTTGATGGAACTGACGGCTGTTTGGTAATCGCTGGGCACGAATCCAACGCACGGTTCGCCCAGAAACTTCTCCACCTGCCGCAAATCGAGATCGATCTGTTTGCTCCAGCGATTCACGACGATGCGCACTTTCTTCCGCGGATAACCCAGCCGGTCGAAAATCTCGAGTGCTCGTTGCGTGCTGCGGATGGCGGGAATGTCGAGCGTCAGAACCAGGACGATTTCGTCTGACTGGTCGAGTGCGGCGAGCGTGATCGAGTCGAATGTGTGCTGCGGATCGAGCACGACATAGTCGTAATGCTCGCGCAGTTTCTGCAGCACTTCAAACACGTGTTGCGGTTCGATCTCGTCAGCGGAGTCAGCCTCGCGCGGGGCGGCAAGCAGCGACAGGTTCTTCGAGTGCGGCGTAACAAGACTGTTGATAAGCGTTTCGTCGAGACGCTGCCGTTTCTCCACCATGTCGGCGATGGAGTACTTCGCTTCGAGTCCCAGAAACAGCGGCAAGTCACCGGCTTGAAGATTGAGATCGACCAGCACGGTCTTGGAGTTTGTCGCCGCGGCGAGGTTAGTCGCGAGGAATGAAGTGCCGCAGCCGCCTTTGCTGGAAAACACGGCAACCATGCGGCCTTTCTTCTTCGGCGCTTCAACCTGTTTGGTGGTGAACTCCGAGACGCGATCCAGCACCGTGCGCAACTCGTCGGCACTGATCGGGATGCGCAGAAACTCGCGCGCGCCTGCGCGCAAACTTCGCAGGATCAAATCAGGTGATGCGTCCTGGGCAGCGGAGATGAGTGCGGTGTTCGGGCATTCGGCATTCAGGCGCTCGATGAACCTGACGGCCGTGTCTGCATTTGGACCAAGGGCGATGATCGCGGCCATCGGTTTTAACCGAACAATCTCTTCGTAGAGCTGATCGGCGTCGTTGCCGCCGGCGAGGAGTTGCACGCGCTATTCCGCTGTCAGGGCCCGGCGAATGTCTTTGAAGTTTTCAAGCCCGGTGCTCAGAACTACTACTGAAATTGGTTCGGTCATTTGTTCCTCTTGAGTCGTTCATTCGACCCACTGCCGGCGGCTGTCTGAATTGAAAATTACTGACAGAGTGCCGGGGGATTCGCGGTAGGACATCGCACGCTACAAAGCCGGTTCACTTCGGCGCGAGTTCACTAGGCAGGCGTACGAGGCGCCGCCCGGCAGTGGATTCGAAACTCAAGACTGGCAGTTCCTGCCAGGCAGTCACGTCGAAGTTCTCTGAGTCTCCCGTTAAGCACGTTAACGTTCGGGAATCAACCCGGCACTTTCACCGGTCAAGGTCGTCGAATAACTCGGCATCGTGATGGTCGTGCCGACGATCGGAATCACAAACTGGAATTGATAGTCGGTGACGCTGACCGTGACAGTCCCATCGTTCAGACCAAAATCGTTGTAGGCGACGTTCGACGTTCTCCGTGCTCAGGTTTGGAAGCATCGGATTGCCCGTGCCGGCCGCATCGCCAAACACGACCACGTTTTTCACCTGATCTACGTCGTTCGCAGTATGCAACACCGCGTAACGGGCTCCGCGACGAGCAGCGTCGGTGAGCGCGTTATGGGCCCACAACACTCTGCCAAACTCCAAAACAGCAAACATCGCGGTGGCAAATACCGTTACGCCAATGGCAAACTCAACCAGCGTTGAGCCTCTTTCGTTGTCTTTGTTTTTCTTAAGGCGCAGCATAGTTAGGCCTTCTCAAACCGTAAGGCTGCGTCAACAGGTAACGCATCGTCACACTTGGTTTCACCTCGATGTCCAGCGACAGCGCATCGATCTTGAGTCAGCGCGCCGAGATCGAAGAGCGGTGATGCGTGGTACGTAACCGTCGATAGCTGACGGTGACCGTCTCCGGCATTCCAGCGGAACGCCACCCTCATGCGTAATGATCACTTTCTCCGGAGTTAGTCCAGCAAGTATTGGCGAACCGGTTCCGGCGGCGTTTCCGTAGACGACGATGTTCTTGGCGATCGCTTCGCAGTCGGTCGTCGCTGTTCACTGATTTCGAGGCCAGATATCGCGCGCCGAGCACGCGCGGCTTTCGCGAGCGTCGTGTACTCGTAGAAGTAGCGACCAAACTCAGCGACAGCCGCAAACATCACCAACAGGATCGGGATCACGATCGCGATCTCGAGCAGTTGCACGCCTTGCTCGTCGCGGCGAAACCGATTCAGCCACTGCAGGCGACGCGAGCGTCGCACATTGCGAATTTTTCTTATGCGATGGTGCATCATGGTTGCCGCCTTACTTGTAAAGGACCGGAGTGGCCATCAGACCGTTAGTCGCCGGCCGTTGGGATCGAAGCTACCCTGGCCCAGCACGATGTCGTCGATGTACTCGGCAACCAGATCGCCACCGTTGCCGCTTCCGACCTTGGTTTGCAGGAAGAAGATCCGAAGCGATCGAACCTCACGACGTTCGCGGCCCGAGTCGTACTGATCCTCCTTCACGATCGGGATAATCACGACTCGCCGGCCGTCGAAACTCGTGTGATTGGGATTCGGAGTTTGTATGTCACCCGAGCTGGCGGTTCTTGTACTGTCGTAGTCGATGTCCTCTTTGATATTCGTGTCCGGCGGCATGTGCGCAGGAGTTACCTGCGAAGTTTGATAGTCGTCGAACCGCGTGTTTAGTCCCTGTCTTACAGCGCCGGACGTGACGCCAGGTTTGGTATCGACTGCGTATTCCTCGCCGGGAGAAGCGCATCTGTCGACACCTGGTGCGAGACCGATACGAACGTCCTTACCGCCTTCTCCGGCGACTGCGAGAATCTGGTAGTTGCCTGCAGAAATTGAGTGCTCGTGCTCGCGCGGAACGTGTACGTTTGGCCCGGCTGATCGGAGTGCCGTAGTCGATCACTGAGACGGGCAGGAAGTTACAGATAACGTTCAGCGGCACTGAAAAACCAGCCGTCGCGGTGGCAGTCAGGTTCTTGCTGTTCCGAGCACCGAAGCTGCGAATGAAACGCCACCGCTGATCTGGTCGTCGTGACTTTCACAAAACGAATGTTCGTCGGCTTCTAGCTGAGCTGCGCTTCGCTCATGTATGGACCATCGAGATTCTTTGCAAACAACACGTTGCGCGGGGGAAGCTCACGCCGTCGTTGTTGAAGTCGTAACTTGTTCATGCCGCCACGGCACGATCGCAGCTTTAGTGATGCCAGCGGGCGACAGTGTTGAGTGCGGACACAGCGGCAAGGGCTGCTGCATCCGCTGCGTTTTGCAGTTCCGTTTTTGTCAGATAGAACCTGCTGATATCAACTCCTAAACCGACTGCCAGCAGGATTGCCAACATCCCGATTGCGGATGTAGCCAGAATTGAACCTCGCTCCCGTTTGCTTTCCCGCTTGTTCTGTTTGACCTGTTCTTCATGTGCTTCCCCCTTTTGCTGCGAACGAAGATCTGAATTCGAGACAAGATGCAATTACCAGGGTCTGACTGAATCCGGATTGAAGTCGACCCTCACCGCTTTCGCGACCGGAAGGTCGGATTGTTGTTGCGAACACTGCCGACTGATCCGGTGGTGCTGCTTTGCGTGGTCTCGCCAGCTTTGGTTTTGCGTTCTTCAACTTTGGCCGGAGCAGCCAGGAGCTGGCGTTGAAGCCGGAGTCTCGCTCGTTCTGTCCGGAAACCTTGTAACCGCTCTGGCCCGAGATGCCTTCGCCCTTCGGCTCGACGCCCAACGGCGAGCTGCCCTTCAGACCATCGATGCCGCGCATGTTCGGCAGGTCGTCGCCGTTGACTGGCTTAACCAGGTGCGCCGTCACGAAGAACATCAGTTCGGTTTCTTTCTTCTCGAAAGACTTCGACTTGAAGAGAGTGCCGATGACTGGAATATCAGCTAACGATCGGAATTCTCGACAACGTTTTGGTTTCGGAGTTGTCGAGCAAACCGGCCAGCGCGAACGACTGACCATCGCGCAATTCAAGCCGGTCTTCGCGCGGCGAGTGCGCAGCGCGGGAACGACGAAACCGTTAAAGCGCACGCCGTTGCTGAAATCGATAGTTGAAACTTCCGGTTCGAGTTCCAGACGGATGTGATCTTCGTCGATGATCGTCGGTTTGAAGTTCAGGCGAACGCCATATTCTTTCCACACGATGGTGATGCCGCTGCCGTTGCTGGCCCATCTGAAGCACCGGCACCGGAAACTCACCGCCGGCGAGGAAACTCGCCTGCTGGCCGTTCATCGCGATCAGGTTTGGTTCGGCCAACTCGCGGAACGCGCCTTCCTGACGCAGCACACTGAGCATCGCCCCGGTATTGATCTGACGATTGAAAATAAAGAGGTTGAGCGCCGGTTGAAGACGTGTCGATGAAGGCACCGGCCGGGCTGGTCGTGGTGTCGCCAAGAATGCTTGGACCACCACCGCTATTGACGTAACCACCGGTTCCTCCCGGCGGTCTGACATGAACGAGGTGCCGTAGTCGCGCAGCTTGTTGCGATTAACTTCGGCGACGCGAACTTGAGTTGAACCTGCGTGGCGTTGCGAACCGGCGAGGTCAGCATGTTGACGGCTTTGAAGTTCGCCGCTTCGACCACGCTCTGTACCTGCGCGGACGTCGCGGCATTCGTCACGCTGCCCGAGATCACCACCGAACCATTGGCCTGGCTCAGGCGGATGTCGTCTTTCGGGAACAGCGCGCGAATCTGAGAATCGATCAGCGAAAGGTTGGCGCGGACATAAACGTCAAACACCAAAAACTGACCGCCGGTCTGTTCCCACGCGATGAAGTTGACCTGACCGAACGCTTTGCCATTGACGAGCACCTGGTCTGGCGTGACGAGCACCGCTTCAGCGATTTCGGGATTCGAAACCGAGAAGCGTCCGACCGGGCGATCGAAATTGATCACGCGCGACTGGCCGACCAGAACATTGACGGCGATCGCCTCTTTGTTCTGACCGAACGACGCCTTGTAGGAGGTTTCCTGGGCGTTCGCGATGGAAGTAGCTAAAGATAGTAATCAACGACGCCAGCAATAAACTCACTCGGCGCGAAATTGGGGAACGGCTCTGCATGATCTTATGCTCCTTTTGTTTCTAGCGATCGTCAATGCGATCAACTTCAAGAGTTACCGGTCGCTTGCACGTCGGGTGCAAATTTGAACTGACACTGAATTATGGAAACTCGACGTTGCGCTTCTTCGCGCCTTCGATCATTTCCACTTGCGCACGCGGAGTGGGTTGAGGAGCTGGGGCTGTTGCTGCCGGCTTCGCCGCTGGCGCGATCGGCGCGCTGGTTTCGCTTCCGCTTGGGCTGTTCACTCTTCAGTGAACCCGGTTCGGGAGCCGGCATGGCGGTGTCGCCACCTAACAGATTGCGCTTGTTAACGCCCGTAGTTTGTTCGTCGCCCTGGTCGATCTGGTTGCGCATCACGAGCTGCAACTTGCCTTCAGTCGCGGCCAGAGCGAGTTTCTCAGCCTGCTCGGGAGTGACCTGGAGCGTGACGGCCTTGACGCTGTTGGCTTCGCGTTCATTTTCCGGCTTGTCGATGTTCTGACCGTTGGCCAGGACCTTGATGTTCTGCAACACGATCTTCGAGATCGGATTCTGGTTGCCGGCACCTTCGCGCGGATCGATCACGACAACTACGTCAACCAGCGTTCCCGGCATGATGAAACCGGAGATGCCGGCCGCGTCGTCGACCTTAACGGTCATCGCGCGATAACCTTCAGGAATCACGGCCGAAAGACCGGCGGCAGTGCCTTCCGGCTGCGAGTCGTGCTTCGGTGATTGGTTCGCGCGCGGCGATGTTCACCACCGCCACGCGGCCGGCCAGTTTTTCAGGCGAGTCGAAAGCTCCGTCGGGAGTCGATTCCTTGGGAAACTGGACCACCATGATCTGCTCGGCGAATGATCTTGCTTCCGAGCGGGATCGCCACCTTCGCCACGGCTACCTTGTTCAGGTTCTTCGTGTAGGCCTGCGCGCTCGATAAGTATCTGCTGACTGAAACGGCAGCGAGCACTCCAAAAATCAGCGCTCCTACCAGAACTATGAAGAAACGTTTGTTTCGCATGGAATCAACTCTCCGTTCTCGCCAGGTCCAGGGCCTGGTTGGTTGCCGCTTGTTAAGGGTGAAAAATCGCGGTTGCGATAATGGCGCCGATAGTGATCGCCGCGCCGTAAGGAATGGTGAGACGACGATCAGCAGGGACACTGAATTTGGGCATCTGCCATCCCGGCAGTAAGCCAACGAGGATCTGCAGCACGCGATGCATGGTGGTGCAGAAGACTCCCGAGCGCAGAACGGAAACCAGGGCCAGCAAACCACCGGTCAGCACCACCACTACAAAAGTCGGCAGCACGAGTTGAGCGCCGATCACGGATCCGATCGCGGCGAAGAGTTTGACGTCGCCTGCGCCCATTGCTCCGAACACGTGCAAGATGAACATCAAGATAAAGGCCAGCACACAGCCGCCGATGCTGCTTAGACCACCGCTGCCACCCGCCCAGGGCGAGGTTCAAAGTCAGTCCGCTAATCAGAGTGGCCAGCACGAATGGATTAGGAATGCGGCGATACCGCACGTCGTGGTAGATGATCAGCACGGCGAGCGGGATAAGAAAAATTCAAAAACTGTTGCGGTAGGGCTCAGCATACTCGGCTGACGTGCTTTGCGGGGTGGAGCAGAAAGGTGGCGGCGCACCTGTGGAGTCAAAACTTCACAAGGCGCGCCACCCGGCATGGCAGTTCACTTGGTTGAGTTCACTGGATAACATCTGCCAGAGTATTCGATCCTCGCCCCGATATTCGTTCCGAGTAATTCGAAGGCCAAGACTGTTGCAACCGCTACGAGAGCCGCAGCGACGGCGTACTCCGATAGCTCAAGTCCGGTTTCGTCTTTGAAGAATTTCATCAACATGATTTGTTCCTCCCTGACTGAAGGCTTGGGCCTTCCTCAAGCCGGCAGCAGAACTTTCATGTCGCTGCCGGCGCAGTCAGATTCACCGCACTATTGACTGGCCGGTAACGATCGTGTCGCCGAGTCGTTGATCTTGGTGCCGATGTTGCTGCCCAACAGCGGGAAAGCGGCGACGCAAGCCAACGCGACAAGCGCTGCGGCAACTGCGTACTCGGAAAGTTCAAGACCGGTTTCATCACGCAAAAATCTCTTAATCATTTTGTTGCTCCTTTTTGGATTCGATTAGGCGTTGTTGCTTGGAGAGCGGCCAACGTGACGCTGACCTGGGAAGGATCGTCGCCGGCGCATGTGTCTCGCCTGAAGAAAGTTGAACCGCCGTGGCCGTGCGGCGGCCAAAGCCATTGATTCCACTCAGAACAGCACTCGACAAAGTCAGCAACAGCAGTAATACTTCGTTATCCCTGATTCCCGCGGTCTTGATGCTGACGAGAATCGCCAGCGCCAGGAACGGAGAAAGGATTACGAGCATTACAACTGATGTCAGGTTTTTGTGGTGTTAGCCTTCATAAGGTTTTGTCTGCTCGACCAGTTGATGCGATGCAATGTTGCTTCGCGACGAGCAGGACTTTACAACCGGTGTGCCATTGGTCCAGGTGCGGTTTTTTGGGGCTTTTTGGTTCGAGTTTGTAGCCTGTGGTTGACAAGCTCAGGTGGTCCATGAGGTGGCGGTAAGCAACAAATCCGCGGTTTGATTGGATCGGTGTTTGTCGCCCGCAGTTGACAAGAATGAGGCGTGATTAGATCCGCGGATAAAGCGGGCGACAGAAATACTACGAAGACCTTGCACACCAGGTTCTTTTGAACTTGCGTCCAACAGTCCAAGCAATAAGTTTTGTGAAAAAGGTTACGCGCGGTACTGCATGCCGGGTTCGGTGTCTTCCTGGAGGAAGTCGCCGATGTCGATCGCGAGGCGTTTGAGTTTTTTGTAGAGAGTCTGGCGGGAGCCAAGGCCGAGAGCTTCGCTGGCCTTCGCGACGTTGCAGTCGTGACGCTTGAGCGTTTCAGTGATCACTCGGCGTTCGTAGTTGTCGAGCAGGTCTTCCAGTTTTTCCGCCGGCGGCAGGTTGCCGTTGCTACCCTGCGGGAAGATCCGGGCGCTGATGTTCTCCGGTCGAATGTAGCCGTCGTCTTCTGCGTAAAGAACGAGCCGCTCGATCTCCGCGGCGAGCTCACGAATATTTCCCGGCCACGAGTAAGTCTCTAAAATCTGGATCGCGTCAGCAGTGATTCCAGAAATCGGCCGCTCGTTCTTGCGCGCGTAATGGCTAACGAAATGTGAGATCAACGTCGAGATGTCTTCCGGCCTTTCTCGCAGCGGCGGCACCTTCATCGTCAACGTCGCAATTCTGTAGTAGAGGTCTTCTCGAAAAGCTTCTCACTCACGAGCTGCTCGAGATCTTTGTGCGTCGCCGCGATCACGCGCACGTTTACTTTCCGCGGCGCGCGCTCACCAAGCGTGTGAATCTCGCCTTCCTGAAGAAACCTGAGTAGCTTCGGCTGTAACGAAAGCGGCAAGTCGCCAATTTCGTCGAGAAACAACGTGCCGTTCTCAGCGGATCGGATCAACCCCGCCTGGTCCGACATCGCGCCGGTAAACGTTCCGCGGCGATGACCAAACAACATGCTCTCGATCAGCTCCGCCGGGACTGCCGAACAGTTGAAAGGAATAAACTCGCTTTCCGATCGACGGCTGAGCCGGTGAATAGCCCGCGCCACCAATTCCTTTCCGGTGCCGGATTCGCCATTTACCAGAATCGTCGAGTTGGAATCTTTAATGCGCTCGATGTTTCGAGCGACTTCAGACATCGCGCGACTGCTAAAGACCATGCCGGGCAGCGAGCTACGGCGCCATCGTAACCGGCCGCGTCGTGTTCTCGATCGTATTGCCGGGCGATCGGTGCGAGTGCGCGAGGTGCGCTACATCGCTTAGCGCGTTCAACTCTTTCGCTTGATGAGCGGTAAGCGGTCTGACACACCGGCCGTACAGCGCCGCGCCTTCTCGCATGTTCGACGGCAGCGCCAGCAACAAACAGATCGACTGATCCCCCTCTTTCGCAGGCTGTGGCCGACCCTGGCTGCTGAAGATTTCGGTTACGACGTTTTCAGCGGTTGCGATCTCCTCGTCCTCCAGACCTTCGGCCCAGCGCAAACTCGGTTTGCCGGCATCTGATGTGGCCCAGATCGATAAACCGTAGGTCGGCGCAGTGGCCTCGACCATCAGGCTCATCTTGATCATGACCTCGTAAAGCAGATCAGGACCACCGTTTGCGGCCTCGCATACAGCTCGAACTATGGAACTTATCGGTAACTTACTTGAATTCGACTCGGATGTTGGGACGTCCGGCGCCAGGACCGAAGAATCAGACATCAACACCTCTTCCTTGTTGCACGTAGGACCGCTGGGACTGATTTTCAGTGAGGGTACCGCAATTGAATGGGGCGAATCCGCGTGGGTTTTAGCAGGTTCCCACACGTTCATGAGTCTAGTTGTCGGCCACCGGGCCTGTCAACAACTTTAAACGCGCCGGATTTTCGTTCGCCATGCGTTCGCCAAATTCAATGCTTTAAGCGCTGTTAGTTCAAGTAAATGTTCAACTTACAGGCTTAAAGCATTGAAGCGAAATGTCTTGGAAATATCTTTACACCCTTAAGCACGGGTGCTACAGTCCGGCAAGTTGCTGCTAAGTCGTTTAGCCGCAACGAATTGACAAAACCACAAACTACATTTAGTTGGGGCAGTGACGCCCAACTCACCAGCTATATTGTGGACAAACTCTCAAAGTTGAGTTAAGCAGCTTCTTAACTCTGAGCATGACAATTCGAGTCCCGACCTTGGTTGAGATGAACAGAGGAGCCCAGATCAATGAAGAGACGATTGTCCCTGGCGGTGAAAAGCCGGTTGGGTCAGCAGTCAAAAGTCACGATACGACGAAAACTGGCGTCCCGGCGAGTGGGATTGCAGAGACGGTTACGGCGATTAAGAGCGTAGTTAATAGGACGATTCATGCACTCGGTGCGTCCTTTGGGGACCCGAACCCCGGTACGTATTTAGGCGAATGGAATCGGCAAACAATTGGGGAGGCGTTATGAGCAAGGTCGCAAATACTTACTGGGTTGACGAGCGCATCCAGTCGCAGCGTGTGCTGCCGCGCTCGGGTGGTTCGCTGGCTTCTGTGCAGCAGATCTCGATGGAGATCATCGGCACGCGCACCGACGTGCGGCGCCGGGGAGGGTTGATTCCCTCGTGGGTGGTTTTCGGCATGATTTTACTGGCTACTCTCGCCGTTTGCGTGACCGTGAACATGCGAACGAGCGCGAAATTTCATGTAGCCGCGCAGCAATTCTCCGCAATACAAACCGATTTGGAAGCACTTCGCAATGTGAACCGGTCATTGAAGACCGAGGTCGAACGGCTTCGTAACGATCCAAGGACGATTGAATCAGCCGCACGCGCGAACCTGAACATGGTCCGCAGCAATGAATACGTTGTTCCTATCCATTAAAGGCGAGTTGATGAGTGCCAGAAGATTGGATTGTGAAAAACAAAGGAGATTAAGTTTCATGCCTGCCGAAACCTGCCTGTAGATTTTCCCCTGCTCGACATCCACGCAACCGGGTACCCTTCCGTGTGGCGCGGCTGTGACTGCCATCGCAGCCGCGCTCCCGTCTTAAGAAAAACCAAAAAGCTAGAAGTTTTCAGACCTTTGCAGCCGCAAAGTCGCGGGCGGGAGTAAGTTCGTGTGCGGATCGCAGCTGATAGATACCAAAAGCCGCGATGACCAGAGTGAAGATTTGCACACCAGTCAGCATCGCAATGTTTTGCGTAAACCACGGCGACAGGTACAGGGCTAGAAGCAGGCACCGGTAGGCGAAAGGCAGTGAATCTGAAGTGTAACCGGCCTTGTAAAACTCGGCCGTAAGCAGGAGAGCTGGTAATACCAGAATCGTCGAATCGTAAATTCCCATGTAGATGGTCAGAACCGGCGTCCACGTTAGTGTTAATGCCCAGAGCAGCCGCCGTTGTTCTTCCGCTCTTAACCGCCACCATTTAAAAACCAGGAAAGGAATCAACGCGAGGACGATGATCGCGATGATGGCCCATCGCACGTAGGTTTGATTTGGCAGCAGCAGCCGCATAAAGAAATTGAGGTCCACGTATTTCCAGGAACGAAGACCCGTAACGACATTGGTCGTCGTGGTACTGAAAAAAAGAAGCCGGTTAATGAAGTTTATGCAACCCTCTATGCCGACTAGTAGCCACGAAAACACAGCCAACACAACGCTGCCGGCTGCCAGTCCCGCTATCGTTAACCAACGTCCAGTTACAAACAGCATCGGCACAACCAGCAGCAGCAAGGTAGGTTTATAGGCACAAAGTGCGAGGACGGCGCCGCTCCAGAACCGGTTGCGGGGTTCCAGCGATATCCCCAAAGCGAAGCAAAAAAAGCCGACGGCCGAAGTTTGCCCGCCGGCCAGGCACTCCACCAGAAACGGCCAGAATGAAAGGGCGAGCAACAGCGCGGTTACCCAGATGTCTTTTGGCAGGGACTCGAGCGACCGCCACACCATCGAGAATCCGGCTATATATAAGAAGAGTGAGACGACTAGCCAGATGAAGTAGGCCCAGGCGTATGGCAATCGCGAGAGGACAATAAATGGTGCGATGAAGAAAGGCGCGTTGGCGTACATCAACGCTTCGTCGGGTGGCGCATCGGGAAAGTTTTGTCTATAGACGCGATATTGCAACTCAAAATCGTAGATCCTGGCAGGGCCATGGTTGTTGAAGATCTGCCCGGCCACGTAAAACGCTCCGAAGTCAGCGCCCAGAAACGGCCCAAATATCGACTTGCCGCGCTTCGCTGTCGCAAACGAAACCGTGAGAACGATGAAAAAGATCGCCAGCACCAAAATGGCAATCTTGCGAATGTAATCTTGATTCAGACGCCGCTCGATGAAACGCCGCACGCTGTCAGGCCCTTTCGCGAGAGTGGGTGCACCTTAGCTTTGCACCCTCTCTTGAAAATTACTAATATCACGACGGTAAGTAAATCGGATTATTTTGAGAGGTAGAATGCCCGAAACAAAGGAACCCTCATCGCCGGTTGAGGTCGAAAAAGAGCGGTGGGAAAACCAAACGCTCGATCCGACACTCGCGAAACGTCCCGAACGCAAAAAAAGCTTCCAGACGGTCTCGCTGAAAGAGGTCGATCGACTCTACACACCCGCCGACGTCGATGATCTCGACTTTTCACGCGACATTTCGTTTCCCGGTGAGTTTCCCTACACGCGCGGCATCCATCCTACCGGCTATCGAGGCAAGCTCTGGACCATGCGTCAGTTTGCCGGATTCAGCACACCTGAAGAGACGAACGCTCGGTTCAAATACCTCATGGAACAAGGGCAGACAGGACTGTCCGTCGCTTACGACCTCCCAACCTTGATGGGCTACGACGCCGACTCGCCGCTCTCAGAAGGCGAAGTTGGAAAATGCGGCGTCGCCGTTTCGTCACTGGCTGACATGGAAGTGCTGTTCGATGGTATTCCTATGGAACAAGTAACCGTGTCGCAGACGATCAATGCGCCGGCGTCCGTGCTGTTAGCGATGTATCTCGTCGTCGCGGAAAAACAGGGCGCGCCGTGGGACAAGATCTCGGGCACGCTCCAGAACGACATTCTCAAGGAGTACATCGCGCAGAAAGAGTGGATCTATCCGATCAAACCGGCGATGAAGCTGGTGATCGACACGTTTGAGTTCTGCACGGAACATGTGCCGCGTTACAACCCGATCTCGGTGAGCGGTTATCACATTCGCGAAGCTGGCGCGACCGCCGCTCAGGAACTGGCGTTCACCTTGCGCGATGGAATCGAGTATGTTGCCTGGGGCGTCGACGCTGGTCTCGAAGTGGACCGCTTTGTTCCGCGCATCTCGTTTTTCTTCAACGCCCACAACGATTTCTTCGAAGAGATCGCAAAATATCGCGCGGCCCGCCGTATCTGGGCCCGCGAGATGAAGGACCGGTTCGGCAGCTCGAACGAACGCACGTTGCAGCTTCGTTTCCACACGCAGACCGCGGGCGTCTCGCTAACGGTCCAACAGCCGCTGAACAACATTGTCCGTGTCGCGATTCAAGCATTGGCGGGAGTTCTCGGCGGCACCCAGAGTCTGCACACCGACGCTTACGACGAAGCACTGGCGCTGCCGACCGATCGCGCGGCGCTGATCGCTCTGCGCACGCAGCAAATCATCGCGGAAGAAACCGGCGTCGTGAACACAATCGATCCGCTAGGTGGTTCTTACTATCTCGAATCGCTCACGCAAAAGATGGAAGACGAGGCGCTCGATTATTTCCGCAAGATCGACGCGATGGGCGGCATGGTCGGTGCCATTGAACGAGGCTTTCCGCAGCGGGAGATCCAGGACTCGGCGTATCAATATCAGAAGGCCGTCGAACGCCGCGAGCAGGTGATCGTCGGCGTCAACAAGTATGAAATGACAGACGAGCCTTCCCAAGTTCCGATTCTCGTCATCGACGAGTCAGTCCGCACCCACCAGCTGGAACGACTCGAACAAACGCGCGCGCAGCGTGATGCAGGCGCCGTGACGAAAGCCCTGGATCGTTTGAAGCTAGCGGCGCAGAAAAGCGAGAACACAATGCCGGCCACGATCGAAGCCGTGCGCGCTTACGCGACGCTTGGTGAGATCTGTTCCGCGCTGCGCGACGTCTACGGCATCTACGAAGAGCCGGCGTTTTGATCATCAGTATGGCGGCGACCAAAACCGGCCTCAGCCTGTCGTTGCTCGTTCTCATACTTCTCGCGACGCTCGTCTCCGCGCAGACGCGAACGAAGCCTGTCGAAGATCGTGTCACCATCACGCCTCGCAAGATCACACTGATTCGCACCGGCGAAGTAGCCAGAAACTTTCCGCATCGACGCAAAGCCGTCGTGACTTATCCAGTGGTCTCCGGTCTGCGAGACCCGGCTGTACTTCGCAGAGTACGCGCGCTCCTCGAGTTCAAGAACATTTTCGAAACGACCCTCGCTGAGTATCGGGCCGACGCGTGGTTGGAGGAGTTCAGCTATGACGTTAATTACAATCAGAACTACATTCTCGATCTAACCTTCTGGCAAACCGGATCGGCCGCATACCCTGACACGCAACACAAACACTTCACGATCGACTTGCGCCGCGGCGCCGTTGTCAAAGCGGCCGACGTTTTCGTAGCCGATAAGCTGGAAGAACTCGCGCGCCTGGTAAACGAGAAGTTGCAACAGGAATTGAGAGATACAAAACCGGAGATCTTGAAGTCAGGGGACATCAGCGCCAACGACCTGAACGACCTCCACGAAGCACTGAAATTCGACGTTGAGAATCTCGACGACTTTGAGGTCGCAAAAAATGGGCTTGTGTTTCTCTACGACGCCGGGTTCCCGCACGTCATTCAGGCGCTCGAGCCGGACGGTCGTTATAGCTTCACCTATAAAGAACTCAAACCGTTTCTCAAACCGGATGGTCTGCTCTGGCAATTTGTTGACTAACGGTTAGAATGCACACATATGTCGAACCGAAAGATTCGTGTTCTGGTAGCCAAACCTGGACTTGACGGTCATGACCGCGGGGCAAAAGTGATCGCGAGAGCTCTTCGCGACGCTGGTATGGAAGTGATCTATACGGGCCTGCGACAAACGCCGGAGATGATCGCCGCCGCAGCGCTTCAGGAAGACGTAGATGCCGTCGGCGTGTCGATACTCAGCGGCGCGCACAACACCCTCTGCCCACGGATCGTGCAGTTGCTTCGGGAAAAAGGGATGGATGATTGTCTCGTGCTGGTCGGTGGGATCGTGCCTCAGGAGGATCTGCCGAAACTGAAGCAGCAGGGTGTGGCCGAGGTTTTCCTGCCGGGTACTAACACCGAGGACATCGTCAAGTTTCTACGCGAGAATGTGAAACCGCGGGATTAATCCCGGGGTTTTAGAAACTTCGCAATTCCCTGCTGACAATCCTCAGTCATCCGCGCGATCACGTTCACATCAGCGCCCGTCTCCAACGCTTCGAGAAACGGCAGACCATCGACCTGATACAGCAGGCTCTTCGTTAATGCAATCGCGGTACTGCTTACTTCCGTAAACCTTCGCAAGTACGCATTCACTTCGTCGTCGAACGTGGCTTCGCTGAAAATCTGATTGATTAGTCCAATCTCTCTCGCGTAAGCAGCATCGATCTCTTCGCCACGGGTGATCAATTCGAAAGCGCGCTTTTCGGAGACGTTGCGACGAAGAATCGCCAGGACCATCGCAGGGACGAACCCGATCTTCACTTCCGGATATCCGAATCTGGCAGTTTCTGAGGCGAGCACGAGATCGCACGCGGTCGCCAGTCCGCAGCCTCCTGCGAGTGCACGGCCTCGAACCGCGGCAACCACCGGCACACGGATTTGACGGATTTGCAGGAACAGATCGAGCAATGAGCGCGCATCATTCGCGTTGTCATTCATTGAAGCTTGCGCGATCTTTTGAAGTGCGGAGAGATCCGCGCCGGAACAGAAATCCTTTCCCGCGCCAGAGATCACAATCGCTCGCACGGTCTCGTCGTCCGACGCTTGTTTGAGGCCGCGCTTGATCCCGGCGATCAGTTCATCGTTGAGCGCATTTCTCTTCTCCGGCCGGTTCAGAGTAATGCGTGCCACCGCATCATTAACCGAATACAAGATCATCCGGTACCTCGATCTCCATTCGCAACAACGCTGTCGAAAAAGTCTTGCCCTGCGCGTCTGTCATTAGCGACAACGTACCGCCACCGCCAAGGCTCTCATGCAGCAGGAAATTCAGCGCACCAAGATTCGGCAACTCAAACCTCTCGACCTCTCCATGACAGATGCCTTTGAAATGCTGTTTGACGCGTTCCGCTGTCACTTCACGGACCAGAATTGGATAAACGTCGTCGCTCAAAGCGATCAATCCGACATTCGCGGTGTCGCCCTTATCGCCGGAACGTGCATGGGCCAGTTTTACAAGTTGTACTTTCACGCGTCGAGCACCTCGACTGATGGAGTGATCTCTTCCTTGGGAATCAGCGCGGGCCAGTAGGCGACGATCTCTTCCACTTTCGGCCGCCCGCCCGCAAAGCCCGTCACCGCAGGCGGTCCAGTGAGAATCAACGGTGCGATCTCCTTCGTGAACCGTTCGATAGCGTTTCGATCCTGGCCACGAACGCCGACGCGCAGTTGGACTTCCGGAACGTCGCTGCGCGGTGGCCCTGCAAGTGGTCCATGCGTCGCGCTCGCACCAACGAACTCAGTCAGAACGTGGTCGAACTTCAGGCCCAGTCGATCCAAACGCGCGCGCAGTACGCGATCCGCGGCCTGCGCCTTGTCGTATGCGTCGGGCCACGAGTAAACAAGCGTCCCGACCGCTTTGAACCCTGCCGAGTAACTAATCGAAACTTTCAAGAACTCCGTCGCGGGCCGGCCTTCGATGCCAAACACCCGTACCCGGTCGCGACCTTCATAATCGAGCTGAATCGTCGTGAAATCCGCAACGCAATCCGGTGTGATGTACTCACGCGGATCGCCCATCTCGTAAACAAGTTGTTCCTTGATGCCGGGAATGATGACCCAACCACCGGTGCGCTCGTGTTTGGTGATTACGAAAGTACCGTCAGGCGATGCTTCGACGATCGGAAAACCGACATCGGCAAGATTCGGAATGCTGCGCCACTCAAACTGGCAATTGCCGCCCGAAGCCTGGGCGCCACACTCGATGATGTGCCCCGCGATCGTGCCCGACGCGAGTCGATTCCAATCGTTCTCGGCCCAGCCAAACTCGTGAATTATCGGTGCGAGTGTGAGTCCAGTATCAGTCGCTCGTCCGGTAATGACTATTTGCGCGCCGGCCTTCAGCGCTTCGACGATGGGCCACGCGCCGAGATATGCGTTGGCGCTTTGAATTCGATCCCGAACGGTCGACAGCGGTTCGCCGGTGTCCATGTTGCGCAACTCGATGCCGCGGGAAAGCAGATCGTCGAGTCGCGGCATGATGTCGTCGCCCGTGACGATCCCGATTCGCACTTTCCCGCTCAAGCCGAGTTCGCGTGCGACTTCGATCACGGCGCTGGCGCAACCGCGCACGTTAACGCCGCCTGCATTCGCCGTAACCTTAATGCCGCGTTCGACGCACGTCGGAAGAATGCGCCGCATCAAGGGGACGAAATCGCGCGCATAGCCCGCGTTTGGATCGCGAGCCTTCTGCTTTTGCATGATCGACATCGTGACTTCCGCCAGATAGTCGAGCATGAGGTAGTCGATTGGACCACCTTCAACCTGGCGCACGGGCGCGTCAGGTAGGTCTCCCCAAAAGCCTTGTCCTGCTGCTATTCGTATTTTTTGCTTCATCGGTTGGTGGTGATTAAACGATCACCACTACACAAGAAGCAAATGGTCTCCTTTCTATCAACCTCGTCTCGGACCTGGAGTTGGACTCGGCGTCGGACTTGGAGTCGCAGTCGGGCTTGGAATCGGACTCGGCATCGGACTCGGATTCGGTTCAGGGCTTGGGGACGGCACCGGTTCGGGACTGGGTTGTGGACTTGGTTCCGGACTCGGTTGCGGAGTCGGCGTCGCAGTCGGAGTCGGCGTTGGCGACGGTGACGGCGACGGTGTTTGAGCCGGAATCGGCGCCTCCGTAGGCTGCGTTGTGGTCGGAGTTGTTGCCGGCGCAGCTACCTCAGTTCCCGTCGCCGCGGGTGTGCGAGCCTTGCGCCCACGCGCGGTTCGTCCCGGCGTGAAAGAACATTTGATGTTCGTACCCGGCGCAGCCGTCAAGGTTAGACGAGTACCTTGCTTTCGCGCGCGCAACGAAAAGATTTGCGGCATGGTGGCCGGAGCGGCGGTCGCGCCTGTAGTCGCGGCTGGAGCCATTTCTCCAACTTGAAAAGCCACAGCCGTGTAACCGCCACTCGGCGATGCGACGATGCGACCAGTCTTTCCATCCGCGGTCGTAAACTGGTTACCGGTGATGGTGAGCGTCGATTCGCCCATCAAACCTGCCGGTTCGCAATCGAATGTGCCTGTGTATGTGCCTGAAAGATCGACTTGAGTGGCCTGGGCGGGCGTGGGTTGCGGAGGATCCTGCGCACCCACATTCAAAGAAAATACTAAAGCTATCAAAAGCAGCACTGAACCAGAGACTCTTGTTCTCATGGACCTTTCCTCCCGTGTTCGTTATGCGGCGCAGAACGCACGGTGCGCCGAGTCCTTTTTTCAGGGGGTTTTAACGACAAACAGGCGGGAACGTCATGATCTTAAACAACACCCGGCGGTATGACAAACTGACCGAGGTGAGGACCACCGTAAGTCTGGCCGGTTCGCAGCGCGAGTTCCAACGCGAGACGCGTATCTTCAGGCGCGATCACCGCATCGACAAACCCGCGCGCCGCAGCGTATTTCGCATCGAGTTCCATGTCATATGTCTCTCGCACCTTGTCCATTTCCGCATTCAACGCCGCATCCGGCGACTGGCCGTTTTTCTTCAACTTCTCTAACTGGCTGCCAAACACCGCCTGCACAGCGGAGTCGCCTTCCATAACGCCCATTCTTCCGGTGGGCCAGCTAAAGATGAAGTCCGGATCGAAACCCTGGCCGGCCATCGCGTAGTACCCGGCGCCCGACGCATGATTCACCGTCAACACGATCTTCGGCACAACCGCGGTCGCCATCGCTTCAACGAAGCGCGCTCCGGCGCGAATGATTCCCGAGTGTTCAGCTTCTGGTCCAACCATGAATCCGGAAACATCCTGCACGAACAACAACGGCGTTTGATGTCGATTACACGTTTCGATGAAATAGGCGACCTTCTCCGCTGACTCCGTGTAGATGATGCCGCCAAACCGCGGCGGCTTTCCGCCCGGCGGCCGCACCATCCCGCGATGATTAGCGATTACGCCAACTTGAATTCCGCGAATACGCGCATGACCCGTGATCATCTCCTTCGCGTAGTCGGCCTGAAACTCGTCGAGATGACCGTCGTCAAGCAAACACTCGAGCAGTTTTCGCGCGTCGTACGGCTGACGATGATCTTCGGGAATGATGTCGTACAACTCCTCGATCGGACGCAATGACTCACCCGGTTGTTGCATCGCGCCTGCCGGTTCAGACTGAGGCAGCTCGGAAACAAACTCGCGGATCTTCTCGATGCACGTTTGATCATCCGCGACTCGATAATGGGCCACACCTGACAGCTCGTTATGCGTGCGCGCGCCACCGAGTGTTTCGTTGTCGATGGTTTGACCAGTCGCTCCTTTGACTAGGTTCGCACCACCGAGACCCATAAACGACGTGCCGTCGACCATGATGATGATGTCAGACAATGCGGGAAGATATGCGCCACCGGCAATGCATGGACCCATCACTGCCGAGATCTGCGGCACTTTCAGGTAACGCCGCATGATCGAGTTGTAATAAAAGATGCGAGCCGCACCGTACTGACCCGGAAACACGCCACCTTGATAAGGAAGGTTCACTCCCGCGGAGTCGACCAGGTAGATGATCGGCACACGCGAACGCATTGCGATCTCCTGCGCCCGCAGTATCTTCTTGATCGTCTCGGGCCACCACGATCCGGCTTTGACAGTCGCGTCATTAGCGACAACCACGACTTCCCTACCCTCGACTCGACCAACGACAGTGACGACACCAGCGCCCGGAGCGCCACCCTCGTACTGATCGTACGCGACGAGGAGTCCGATCTCCTGATGGTACGAATCTTTATCAAGCAATAGTGCGATTCGTTCGCGTGCGGTGAGTTTGCCTTGCTGGTGTTGGCGTTCGATCTTGTCTGGTCCGCCGCCGAGACGAAGCCGGTGTTCGAGCTGCTTAAGTTCGTCCGTAAGTTGGCGCAGGCGTTTGGTGGTCTCGACGTTGGCGATCTTCATAATTAGCGAGTTCTTGCTTCTGGTTGTTGCCAGATCATATTAAGCAGTTTGTTGACATTCGCCTTTGCGGGTACGCCTTCGAGAATAACAACTCGCGAACCTCGCAACTGTATAGCGCCGGCACCTGCTGAATTCTTCCACTCACTTCGTCGGACTTCCCCCTCCGACGTGTCCGCTTGAAACGCGGAAGGGTCGCCGAGACGCTTTACTGTGCGTCTAGTGTAAGCGTCAAAGAACTCCTGAGCATCAGCCGCGGTATCCCACACCGTCATCTGGGCCAGAAATACGCCGGACTTTTGTGGGCCTTCGTAAATCACAAAACGATCGCCGCCCCAACCTGCCGCAGCCTGCTTCGACAACTTAGAGTCCTTCAAGTATTCGTCAAGCACAAGGTAGTAGCCCCACTCTCCGCTGACGTCATTATCAATGCGTTTCCAGCGTGGTCCAAGTGCTCGCTTAAAGTTCGGCAACGTTACTTTCACCGGAGGCTCATACGCGAAGTACTTTTCGGGGTGCAGGATCTGTTCGGTTGATTGCGGCAGCTTCGTGAAAGCCTTCGACACCATGTCCCAACCACCGCGATCGTGAACCTCCGCCGCCCAGTTCGATCCCTCGGCGTAGGGGAACATCAACGACTCACGCACCGCGCGCGGCGCTTTTTCGAATTGTTCCGATGGGGTGTCCTGCGAGCTTCGCATAAACGCAAGCGCGACCATCGGGTGTCTGGTGAGGTAATGTGTCATCGCCAGCGTGGCATCGCCTTCGATGAGCGCGCGAGCGGCGAGCTCAGCGTCGGAATCGCCGTCGGGCCACTTCTCAAAACGCCTGAGATTGAAGTGTTGATCCTGAAGCGCGTGGGTTAACTCATGGGCCATCACCGGTTTCTGTCCATCCAGCTCGATCCAATCGGCAAGGTAAAACTGCCTCGCCTTAGGATCGTAGTAGCCGGCGACTTGTTCGCTGAGCAACTTGATGAGAAAAGAGCGATAGGCGAAATCTGGTGGCGCGAGTCCAAAGGCCTTGAGCACAATCTCCGCCGCGTACATCTCGGCCGGCGTCGTGTCGGCGTCGAGGTTTTTGATGATCACCTGTTCGATCTCGGATCGAGATTGGGCGCCGCTCTTCACTTCCCGAAGAATTGAGAGTTCTCGCAACTCGCTGGTTTCTTTAAGTATCGCCTCAGCGGTGGAGAGAATCGCAGCATTTTGGGCCGTGCGGGTGGCCCCCGTCTGGCCGGAGACGACCGGTAAAAAGCTCCCGCCGGCCAAACAGACCAGCAAGAGCAGGACCAGGGCGCTGCTAAATTTCTTTGACATAATGGGCTTTCACTCTTATAGTCCGCTAAACGTTTACAGTTGAATGGATCGGAGTTTCAGTTCCTTCTTGCCATGGACGGTTCGGAAGGTTTTGCTCAGATGACCAGCCCTGCTCCTGAAGATGTATTCGGCGTTTGGCACGAAACCATGTTGCGTGTCCGTTACGCCGAAACAGACAAGATGGGCATCGTTTATTATGCCAACTATTTGGTCTGGTTCGAAATAGGCAGAACCGACTATTGTCGCGCGCGGGGGTTCTCGTATCGCGACATGGAAGAGAGCGAGAGTGCTTTCCTCGTCGTCGCGGAGGCGTATTGCCGTTACAAGGCCCCGGCTTACTATGACGACGAACTGATCGTTCGCACGCACATCACCGAATTACGCAAACGCTCACTTCGTTTCGGCTATGAAATTGTGCGAGCTGCGAACGGACAAGTTGTCGCAGAAGGTGAGACTGGACACGTGGTCACCGATCAAAACGGACGCGTAAGATCATTTCCCGAAGGATATGCGCAACGATTGTTGTCTCCTCCGGTCATCAAGACTCATCCGGGTGCGGTTGTTCCCACTGAAATAGCACCGGAATAGTTTCCCGCAAAGGCGCAAAGAAAAATTGAGGTTCAAAGTTAGATCTTCTCACTCAGAACGTTAATGTTTTCTTTGCGCCTTTGCGCCTTTGCGGGAGACTGTTTTATCGTACGTCCAACCAAAAAATCAGACATCCACTTCCTCGTCACAACAGAACTACTCATGGTGTTTCAAAATTAGAGATCACGCTCGGCTTTTTTGTAACTTTTCTCTATTGAGATCGTTTTAGAGAAAAGCCTCGTTGTTAGTTGCGATAACAACGAGGCTCGGATGACAACACAAGTTCGATCGCCTCGCGGCGCTCAAAGCTGTATCGTCGACGCCCCGAATCTTAGCGCACCTGGTGGCGAGCTTCAATCGAAGGAGTCGTTCCATGCGCCGCTATGCGTTATTTTTTGCCGTCGTCGCCCTCACTCTATCAATTCCCGTTTCCAATGCGGCCCAAACGTCTGAGGCCGCTGTCAATAACTTCAAGAACGCAATGAAGAAAGCCGGCAACGGCGATCTCGACGGCGCGATCGAAGACTACACACGCGCGATTACGTTGAGCTCCCGTCTCGACAGTGGGAAATCAAGTAATAACCGATCCGGAAATTCGTTCACCGGTGGAGTTGACGCGTCAAGCGACAGCAATATCGTCGTTGTCGATCCGTTCATCGCCAATGCTTACAGCAATCGCGGTCTTGCTCGTTACCAGAAAGGCGATTTGGAAGGAGCGCTCGCCGATCTCAACCAGGCGATCCGCATCCGGCCAACTCTCGCCGTCGCATACCTGAATCGCGCTGCGGTCCAACGCGCGCAAATGGAAACGATGGCGGCTATAAAGGATCTCGACCGCGCAATCACGCTTGATAAGAACTTATTTCAGGCGTTCAGCAATCGCGGCAGCCTGCGACTCGACATCGGAGACCACCAGGGCGCGCTGACTGATCTAAACCGCGCGATTGAGCTGAACGACAAAGTCGCGGAATCGTTCTACCATCGCGGTTACGTCTATCTAGGACTGAAAGATTTCGACACCGCTATCGTCGATTTCGAACGCGCCATCAAGCTCTCGCCAAGTATGGCGTGGGCGTATCAGGGTCTCGGCACCGCGTGGATGTACAAAGGATTCATGGAACGCGCGATCGAGAATTTCGACCGGGCAATTGAGAACAAACCATCGCTCGCGTGGGCGTATTGCAATCGCGGTATTGCGCGCGTTTTTCTCGGACAGGAAACGCAGGCTCAGGTTGATTTGGACGAGTGTGTGAAACTACGACCTGATCTGAAGTCGGAAGTCGAGCGGCGTGCGGGGTTGGCGAGAAGCCTGCGGCGGATTGGCAATCAGGAGTAGACGAGTTTCTTACTCATGGTGGTCCAGGCTGAGGCGCTCGATGGATCGCGCGCGACCGCTGGCTTCGTCGATATCGATGACCGCCGCGCAAATGCGCACCTGGCCACTCGAATGCTCAGCGCGTTTCGCGATCACCGACGTGAAACGCGCAATCACATCAGTCTTGTTCATTCCGATCACTCCGGCATAGCTGCCGGTCATCCCAAGATCAGTTAGATACGCTGTGCCTTCCGGCAGAATTCGCTCGTCGGCTGTTTGCACATGCGTGTGCGTACCGACAACGACCGAAACACGTCCGTCGAGGTGCCAACCCATCGCCACCTTTTCCGACGTCGCTTCAGCGTGCACGTCCACGATTCGCACCTTCACTTCCGCCGGTACTGACTTCATGACTTGGTCGATTACGCGAAACGGATCGTCCGAGGGCGGCATAAACACTCTTCCCATGACATTTGCCACTGCTACTGGAACGCCCCGCACCTCCCCGACCCAGTAACCGTTTCCTGGAGTGTTCGGCGGGTAGTTTGCAGGCCGGATCAGTCGTGGCTGTTTGCGGATGTAGTCGATGGCTTCCTTCTTGTCGAAGATGTGATTGCCGGACGTCATTACGTCGATGCCGTTGGCAAACAGATGTTCGCAGAGTGATGGAGTGACGGAAAAGCCGCCCGCGAGATTCTCGGCGTTCATGATTGCGAGGTCGATCTCGTGTTGTTCGCGGAGATCCTGGATGCGTTCGAGCACGGCGATTCGGCCGGGCTTCGCCACTACGTCTCCGAACATGAGGACTTTCATACGGGTGAACTGGGTTTAGAAACAAAAAGCCGCGTAATCACGGACCGCATGAGCGTGACGAACGAATCACGATCTACGATTCACGATTCGCGGTATCTGGCAGGAGGGAGATCCGCGTTTGCCGTTCCGAAGCCGTAATTGAACCTGCACAAGACAGGTGGGTGACCTCTTAATGACGCAGCCTCTGGCAATTCTTAACGATGAAGAATTGCACTGGCTAGGCGACCTCGGTCTCCCTAATCAACGGCGTTGGCTCAATCATCGTAACTCGGTGACGAACACCGCAGAACGTTTCCCTCCGCCGCGACGGATAGTAACACAAGACCCAAAACCCGAGAAACTAGTCTTAGATCATGGTTTTTTGAGCTTTGTACTTGGTTTTTTGTACTTGGTATGCAGGTGAAGGTAAGGCTGTTAGTCGTGGCTACCGCGGCGAATTCAAGGCACCATCAGCTCATCCAAGGGAGAGCTTGCCGGCGCCACCTTGTTCGACGGTGGAGCGCACCTTCAATAACCGATCAAGCATTTCGGCGCATTCGGCGCTGCGGGCGGCGAGTTGCGAGTCGGCTTGCTCGTGCATGTTCTTGAGACGGTGAAGCTCGTCCGCGATGTGAAGAGCCGCAAGAATCGCAACTTTCAATGAGTCGACGGTGAGTGTGCCAGAGGAGATCTCGCGCATGCGACTATCGACAAACTCGGCGAGCTGGATTATGTATTCAGTGTCGCCGTCAGACCGGATGTTGTAGGTCTGATTGTAAATCTCCACCCGGATGGTGGGGCTACTGGTGGTGGCTTCCATGCTGCCTTTATTGATCATGCTGCCGATCCCGGAACTCATCTCAGTTCCTCAGCCATCTCCGGATCCAAAGCGGCCACGGCATCGAGCATCGCTTCGACTTTCATGCGGATCGTCTCACGTTCGCCGAGCAACTTTTCAACCTGACTTTCGAGTCGCTCTTTTTCATTCAAGACGTTACCCATGTCCCGATGGATTAGCGACAACTCTTTCTCGAGGTTCTCTTTTTCCTGACGCAGGGTTTTGGTAAGTTCGATGGTCCGATAAATCTTATCTTCGAGATGCGAAAACTTTTCCAAGCCTGACAGGCCAACCATCTTTTGTCTCCCGTGGACGTTTCGACTAAGGTGAAAATCGACAGCGATTATCCGTCTTCGCGGTTGCAAGCGCAAGACTCATTTCACAATCCCGCGTGATTTATTTTGCTGCTGTTCATTCTAGCGCTGCTCGGCGGCGAAGGTTTGCAACAACGATGAGGTTAGTTGCGAGTGTCGCTCTTCGACCTCATCGTCGCGCAAGGTGCGCTCGTCTGAGCGATACTCGAGCCGCAAAGTGACCGATCGCTTGTTTGGCGGGATATTAGCACCGGAGAATGTGCCAACCAGCATGACATTGCGGCAATCTGCCACGCGTTGATTTCGGACAGCGCTTAGAATGTCCCCGAGCGCGACTGAGCGATTCAATAACAGCGAGATGTCACGCATCACCGACGGGTAACGCGGCAACGGCGAGTATTGAATTCCGCGCTCGGGTCCATTCAATAATGATCCGAGATCGAGTTCCATTACATAAACCGGCTGGCGAAACTTGTACCCCGCAGCAATTGACTCCGCGAGTCGACCGATCTTACCGATCTCAACACCGTCAGCACGCTTGATCGACGCAGCCTGACCGGCGCGCAGATGTTTCGCGGCAGTGTTTGTGAAGGCTAGCGGGCTCACGTTCATCCAATCGACTGCTGCTTCGAGCGCGCCTTTGACGTCGAAGAAGTCAAGATCGCGATCGGCCTGCGCCTTGTTCTCTTCGACGGCCGCACCGGTCGCGATCATTGCCAGAGACAGCGGCTCTTCCGGTAACTGACCGTCCATGGACATGCCAAAAACACGCCCAATTTCGAATAAACGGACGTCCCGAATGCCATGATTGAGGTTGTGACGAAGCGAGTTCATCAGGCCGGGCAGAAGGCTGGATCGCATCCACGTGGCATCTTCAATAATCGGGTTTTTAAGTTCGGTCTGTCCCTGCTCACTCAACGCCGGGATCAATTCGAATTGTTCGTCTCGTGAGATGAAACTGAAAGTGATTGCCTCGTCGTAGCCGCAGGCGTTGAGCGCTCGTCGCAGGGAACGCTGCTTCATCTCGGTGGGTTGATATTCACCGGGAATATTTGAAGGTGGTAGTTCGGAAGCAATTTTGTCGTAGCCCGAATGTCGCGCGATCTCTTCGACGAGGTCTTCTTCCTGATCGACGTCGATCCGCCACGACGGAACTTCAGCACTGAATCTCTCGAGCGGCAGGTAGTCGGATTTGAAACCGAGCCCGGTCAGTATCCGGACGATCTTGTCGCGTTCGATCGTGAGCGACGTTAGTTCCTTCACGCGATCCGGACGAAATTCGACAACACGCGGGACATAGGGTGTTGGATAGACGTCGATTGCGTCCTCGCTTGCAACACCTCCTGCAAGCTCGCAAATCAGATCGACACACCGTTGCTGTGCGCTGAGTACGTTCTCGCGATCCGCGCCGCGCTCGAATCGTCGTGACGCTTCAGTGTCCATGCCCAGTCGCCGTGCGGTGCGACGAACTGAATTCGGATCGAAGTAAGCGCTCTCGATCAAGACGTCGGTGGTGCTGGTGGAAATCTCGGAGTCTTCACCGCCCATGATTCCGGCGAGTGCTACAGGCTTTCTCGGCGTCGGCGATGACCAGCATGTCGTCTGTCGAGTTCGCGATCGACGCCATCGAGCGTGCGCAGCTTCTCGCCGCGGGCAGCGCGACGGACGACGATTCGCTGGCCGGATAGTTTTTGAAAGTCGAACGCGTGCAGCGGCTGACCCAGCTCGTGCAGGACGTAGTTGGTGATGTCGGCGACGTTGTTGATGGGGCGCTGGCCGATTGTTTCGAGACGTTTGGCGAGCCAGTCGGGAGATGGTCCAATCTTCACACCGCGAACCAAACGCGCGGCATAGCGCGGACACAGATCAGGATCTTTAATTTCCACGGAAGTTAGATCCGCTGACCGACCGTCCATCTTCACTGATCGGACCTCCGGCAAGCGTAGTTCCTTGCGCTCGATCACCGCCACCTCGCGCGCGATTCCGACATGCGAAAGACAATCCGGCCGGTTCGACGGCACTTCGACGTCCAGCACCGAATCGTCCGCGTGCGTTTCGACCGCGTCAATCGCCAGCCCAACCATCGTCAGCCGCTCACGCAGCTCATGCGGACGCAGAGAAGTATTAGTTAATTCCCGAAGCCAGTTGTAACTGATCAACATCTATTCAAACTGCTCCAAAAACCGCACATCGTTCTCAAATAGCAGACGAATGTCGTCGAGTTCGTACATCAAAGCGCACATCCGATCGATCCCCAGTCCAAAGGCAAAACCGGAATACTTCTGCGGATCGACGCCGACGGCGCGCAACACATTCGGATGCACCATGCCGGATCCGCCCAGCTCGATCCATCCTGAGTTCTTGCAGATCCGGCAGCCACTGCCTTTGCATTTGAAGCAACTGAAGTCGAACTCCGCGCTCGGCTCAGTGAACGGGAAATACGAAGGCCGGAAACGCGTAACCGTTTCCGGACCAAACATGCGGCGCAGAAACTCAGCGACCGTTCCTTTCAAGTGCGCCATGGTGATCCCGCGATCCACACAGAGACCTTCAACCTGAAAGAACATCGGGTTGTGCGTCGGATCGGGCGTGTCGCGGCGAAACACGCGTCCCGGCGCAATCATCCGCACGGGCACGCCACGACGTTGCATCGCATGAATTTGCACGGTCGAGGTTTGCGTACGAAGCGCGAAACCTCGGTCGTGTAGAAAGTATCCTGCGACGCGCGCGCCGGATGGTGTTCCGGGATGTTGAGCGCGTCGAAGTTGTAAAAATCAGTTTCGATCTCGCGGTCGTCTTCGATCGCGTAACCGAGCGCCACGAAGATGTCTTCGACTCGTTCGCGCAGCAACGTGATCGGATGCCGGTGGCCGGCACGCGGACGGCGGCCCGGCATCGTCACGTCGATACTGTCGCGTGCCGTTTTTTCGGCTTCAATATGGCTTTTTAAACTTTGTCTCAATCTTCTCGACCATTTGGACCATCGCATCTTCGTGCGACTGGACCACTTGACCGAAAGCCGGGCGCATTTCCGGCGCCACGCGGCCGATTAACTTCTTCGACGCGGCGAGAGCGCTTTTCTTGCCCAAGATGGCGTGCACGCACTTCAGCAAACGCGCGTTCCTCCGCGATCGCCGTCTCCAGATCGAGCTGCGACAACTGCGAAGGTTCACAAAAGCGAACAAAGCGTTCGATGTCCTGGTCGAACGCTTTGCGGGCTGCTTGTACCTGACGTTCAGGTGAATGATCGGTTTCGTTAACTGTCATGCAGAAATTTCAATTTCGAATTTCGAATTTCGAATTTAGTTCTTCTTCACGGCGACCCACTTGCCCTGTAACTGCCCGGCAAAATCGAATTCGCCTGAGAGTTTTCCTTCGACAACTACGGCGCTCATCGAGATCACGCCATTCTGACCTTCGAGTTCAAACGACCAGTTTGCCGTCTTTCCAGGAGCCGTTCTTGAGAACGGATTCGCCGAGTTGCGAACTGCTGTTTCCGGTCACAGTCTGGCCGTCGACCTTCAACGTGAGCACAAACGGAAATGGCTGGCCTTGAGCATCGGCCACACCGTCCCATTCACCATTCAGGTTAAACGTAGCTTCGGCAGGTCCTTTGGGTGGAGCCGCGGCGGACGCAGCAGTAACTTTCTTGAGCTCGATAGTTCGTTTGGCCGCACCGGCGGTCCAGTCGCCAGTGATCTTGTCACCTTCGACGACGGCGCTAACCGTGCCATCTTTCGCCGCCCACCGAGCTTCAGCGAAAGCTTTCGAAGCAGCGAGAGTGCCTTCCGAGATATCGATCGCAGTCTCGCCTTTCATCAAACGGCCGGAAATCTTGCCGCCGTCGTTCTTGAGTTCAAGCGAAACCTTTTCATCAGCGGCCCCGGCAGTCTTTCACTGTTCCTTCATACTTTCCGGACAGCGTGTCCTGGGCCAGAGCAACGGAGGCGCCGCAGCACAAACGTGAGCGCGAACAGGCCGGCATTGCGGCTGAAAGAGTCGGATAATTTGGTTCACTGGTTTAATTCCTTTCAAAATGACTCTAGGCCGCCTTATTGCGCTGCTCGTTTTCGAGCGCGTTCTTCGCCTGCGCCACGACACTCGCAAACGATTCAGGCTCATGCACAGCGAGATCCGCAAGCACTTTACGATCGAGCTCGATGTTGGCCAGTTTCAGACCATGCATCAGTTGCGAATAGTTCAAACCATTCAAACGGGCCGCGGCGCCGATGCGCACGATCCACAAGCTGCGGAAATCACGTTTCTTCAACTTTCGTCCGGTGTAAGCGAAGTTCAACCCGCGCTCGACCGACTCTTTCGCTGAGCGATACAGCTTCGACTTCGTGCCGCGATAACCTTTCGCCAGCTTCAATATTTTCTTGCGTCGTTCGAGACGCTTATTGCCACGTTTTGCTCTGGGCATAGATGAATCCTCCTTTCTAATTTAGTGAAGACGTATTAAATCGCGACTGAATTCAGTCAGCGCGGCCGTACGGCAGCATCGCATCACGCGCTCGTGATCGGACTTGGAGACGAGCGCGTCGATATCGAGATGACGTTTACGCTTGTTCGTCTTCTTAGTCAGAATGTGTCGTGCATGCGAATGGCCGCGCTTGATTTTTCCGGTGGCGGTCAGGCGAAACCGCTTCGCCGCACCTTTGTGTGTTTTTAGTTTAGGCATTTGTAATTAACTTTCGCTTATTCCGATCTATTCCAATCCTTTGTACTTAGTCTGCTTTGCGCTATCGGAACGCGCTCAACAAGGCAAGCGCAAGCAAAGTCTTAACTCTGATGCGTGGTTCGCTGTCTGCGCCTCTTCGCTCCGGACTTGTGTCTCTTTGGTCCGAGGATGATGAACATCTGGTTCCCTTCCATCTTCGGCCGCGCTTCGACTTCGCCGACGTCCGCGAGATCCTGCTCGAGTCTCTCCAGAATGCGCGCGCCGAGCTCCCGGTGCGTCATCTCGCGTCCGCGAAACCAGATCGTCGCTTTTACTTTGTCGCCGTCCTGCAGCCACTCGCGCGCATGTTTCATGCGGTAGTCGTAATCGTGATCGTCGGTACCGGGCCGAAACTTCACTTCCTTAACCGTGATCGTGACCTGCTTCTTCTTGGCCTCGTTCGCCTTCTTCTTCGCTTCGTACTGATACTTGCCAAAGTCGATGATCCGGCAAACAGGGGGATCGGCGTTCGGAGCAACTTCCACCAGGTCCAAACCTTTCTCGCGGGCCGCACGGATGGCATCGCGCACATCCATGACGCCCAGTTGTTCTCCTTCCTCGCCAATCACGCGTACTTCAGGTACGCGAATTCTTTCGTTAATTCGAACCGGCGGCATACGCCGGTTGTCAGGACGCTGACCGCGACCGCGAAAGCCTGTAGCTATTGCTGCACCTCCTAGGTTGCGTCTTCGAGTCCAGGTCCAATTCGAAGTCAGATCTTCGACTCGGAGACTAGTTGTTGGTTAACGCGCGCGTCTGATAACTCGCGCGCCATCTCTCTAAATTCGTCAATCGACATCACGCCGATGTCGCCTTAGCGCGTTCGCGAACCGCAACCGCTCGCTGTTCCATTTCGCGATCGCCGAGCACCAGCATGAACGGAACTTTCTGTAACTGCGCGTCGCGAATCTTCGCGCCGATTTTTTCGCTTCGCAAGTTCGTTTCAACGCGAAGACCGCGCAGCGCGAAGTTCACGCGCGACTTCCTGCAGCGTATTCGTTGATCCGGTCCGTGATCGGCAACACTGCAACCTGCACCGGCGCCAGCCACAGCGGAAACGCGCCGGCGTAGTGTTCGATCAACACGCCGAAGAAGCGTTCCATCGAGCCAAACAACGCGCGGTGAACCATCACCGGCCGGTGCGGCTTGTTGTCTTCGCCGATGTATTCGAGCTGAAAACGCTTCGGCAAATTGAAGTCAAACTGCACCGTCGTCAATTGCCAAGTGCGTCCAATCGCATCCTCGACCCGGATATCGATCTTCGGTCCATAAAAGACCGCTTCGCCTTCGATTCTCTGGTAGGGAATGTTTCGCGAGTTCAACGCGTCGACAAGCGCTGATTCCGCCCATTCCCATTGCTTCGTCAGAACCGAGATAGTGAGCGTCCGGATCGTCGCCACGTACCGATAGTTCGACTTTGATGTCCTTGAAGCCGAAGACGTCAAACATGTTGAAAGCGAAGTCGATACAAC
>CAWKHZ010000015.1:0-233952 GCA_963849585.1 uncultured Acidobacteriota bacterium
AAGAACTGCGAGCGCCGCTCGGCGTTTACGCCGTCCTCGGCAATCACGACTGGTGGTACGACGGCCGTCATGTGCGTCGAGCGTTGGAGCAAAGTGGCATCAAGGTGCTGGACAACGAATGGGTCAAGGTGGAAGCACGCGGGACTTCTTTGTATCTCGTTCGTCTCGCGGACCTATGGACGCGTCCGCAACGCATTCTGACAACGATCGATCCGATTCCGAGGGACGGAACGATCATCGCACTAACGCACAACCCGGACATCTTTCCGCGCCTGCCTAACCACGTGCCGTTGCTACTGGCTGGACATACTCACGGCGCGCAGGTCCGACTTCCTTTCATTGGGTACGTGGTCGAACCATCCCGCATGTCGGGGGAGCGTTTCGTGCGTGGACACGTCTACGAAAACGGTCGCCACCTGTTCGTCACCACCGGAATAGGCACGAGCATGGTACCGGTACGTTTCGGTGTCACCCCAGAGATCGTTTTACTAACCGTGAAGTCGCAATAAACTCCCGGGCATTCACAGAGTGGAACAACTCCAGCACATCTACTGGATCGGCGGTGGGAGCGGCGCAGGCAAGTCGACAATTGCTCGACGCATTGCTTCCGAGCACGGTCTATATGTCTACTCGACAGATGATGTGATGGCGGATCACGCGCGCCGGAGTTCAGCCGAAGAGTGTCCGTTGCTGCACCAATTCATCGCGATGGACCTCGACGAGCGATGGGTAAATCGAAATTCGCAAGTCATGTTCGAGACGTTCCACTGGTTCCGGGGCGAGGGTTTCAACTTGATCGTCGAAGACCTTCTCGATATGCCACGCGAACAAGCTGTGATCGTAGAGGGCTTCCGACTGTTGCCCCACCTCGTCAAGCCTCTTCTTCAGCGAATCCAATCAAGCGGTCTGGCTTCTCCCGACACCCGACTTTCGTGAATCAGTCGTCGAGAGTCGAGGCGGACCGGCATGGAGCTTTCTTGCCCGAACCAGTGATCCGGCAAAAGCTTTGAAGAACCTTCTCGAACGCGATCGAATGTTCACAGACGTGCTGCGCGAGGAAACGACGCGCCTGGGATTGCCCGTCATCGACGTCGAAAAATCAACGACCGAGAACGATCAACCAGGCGCATGAAAGACGTGTTCAGTCTTTAAACCGATTCTGATGCGGCCAATCAACAACGGGCGATCAGTGGACAGCTGGGTACACATGTTTCGTGCATTAACGTTCGTGCTCCTGATATCCGTTCACCACACTGGTCGGCAATCCCAGCCACCGCGACGCCTATTACACCAGCGAGGAAAAATAGTATTCTGCGCTTTGGCATGTCGATACTCCTTTCGGCCATTTAATTGGGAATCTGCGAGGGAGTCAATGGCCGATGTAGTTATCGATTTTAAGTTGCACATACGTCGGAAGGATGTTTATGGACCGCAAATCTATTCAACTGTGGCTCGACAAGTATGTCGAGGCCTGGCGAACTTATGATCCGGCGCAAATCGGTGAGCTTTTCAGCGAGGATGCGCTCTACTTTTACAGTCCCTGGGACGAGGACGATCCGATTCGCGGACGCGAGGCGATTGTCGCCGAGTGGCGCAGAGAGCCCGACGCGTCCGGGTCGTGGGAAGCGCACTATGCGCCGCTCGTCGTCGAAGGTGATGTCGCTGTCGCGCAGGGTCGCACGCGTTATGTTCGACCCGACGGCTCGATCGATCGGCAGTTCAACAACATCTCGTACTCCACTTCGATAAAGCAGGGCGTTGTGAACGTTTTACTGAATGGTACATGCAGCCGCGTAGCGCCCAATCCGCATCGACCTCGAGATGTTAAATGTAACCACTACGCAGAAAAAATTATGACGAAGAAAAGCAAGATAACCTATTCGGGTCGCTACCATCTGGCTTGCATTAGGAATGGTATCGACTGGAGCCGTCCAGTTGTTTAAAGCATCGGAAGGACAGGGTGGCGCAGGAAATGCTCGCCCACTTGGGCTATGCAATTTACTTATTGACGATACTTCGTATTTGGAAACTTTTGGGAATTGTGGCAGTGCTGATTCCGAAGTTTCCGTTGTTAAAGGAATGGGCCTATGCAGGTTTTTTCTTCGTCATGACGGGAGCTATATTTTCGCATCTCGCTGTGGGCGATCCCGTCACCGCGTTATTGCCTTCGTTGCTACTCTTACTGCTGACAGTGGTGTCGTGGTATTTCAGGCCAGCGTCAGAAGAACCGCTTCAGTTTCGAGCATAAACTAATTTGGTCGGGGGAGGTGGTATAACAAAGCCGGTGCTGGCTGACACTTTCGATTGGGTGACTTCAATCAGACTTCCACCGTCTTTAGCGATCTGCCATTTTATCGTTTCATTGAGTTGGAACAATCCCGGCCAATCTTTGATTTGCTGGTGAGTGCAAAGACCAACTTTGGTCCTTCCAATTAGTAACCGACTTCACGGTTCGGCCATTCTGGGTGTTGGTCTCGCCACGCCCATCGGTGTAATAAACAGCGACTTCGCTTTCGTCTCGTGTTTCAGAAACTTCTCGCCGGGTCACCTTTATTTCAGGATCACGATGCTCGATGGTCAAGCTTATTATTCGATTACTGACTCTTTCCACCCATTCGCCATTGATATCGCTTGGGTTGTTGCCGGCAATGCGATCGTAAAGGTGAACTATCCGACGATTGTTGCCGTTAGCAAGAAATGTCATAGTTTCAGTAAGCGTTTTTCCATCAGACGATAGTTCGAATGTTAGCGTTTGGTCAGCGACAAACTTTCCTTTCGACGTCTTGCCAGAGGTGACAACGAATTTCTCTCCAATGCGTTCAGTCGTTGACTTGATTGATTCACCGGGGATGATCTCTTTCTGTGTTTCCCCTCGTCCGTCCGTGTAGAAAACAAAACGATTGCTGCTCCGTGTACCCAACAATTGCCCCATCACGATAGTTGGATCCCTAAACGTTCGCATTCTCACGATTTCCAGCTTCGGATCGTTGTAGGAGATCTTGAGGGCCGAAACTGGCTCGCGATTCAATCTTAGAGATCCTCGCATTCCAGGTGCCGGTAAAGTCGGGCCTTTGTGGAGTGGCAGCGGAATTAAAGATCAGAGTTAACGAGAAGAGGAAAGGTATTAGCATGCGCACCATCGACTTTTAGACATTGCAGTTGCAGGTGATTGGCCATCGCCGTACGAATAATCATACGAAACACGCTCCCGCCGGTCGCGTCCAACTATTTGTTATGTTGCGTCGGCGAATGACGAATTTCGCCAAAGTGCCCACACTTCGTTAGCGATGCTCCTCGTATCGTTCGCGTGGACCGGCGATGTCAGGTTCAAACCATCGTTCGAATTCTTGGTGCACAACCATGAGAACGTCGTCCGGCGATTTACACCTCTTCAGACGCGGTAGAATTGTACGCGCCTCAGGTTCATATTCGTCAGTGTTGTCTTCGAAATTTATCCCAATCGGATCATGACGAAAGAATACCGCCGCTAAATTGTCGAACAATTGACCCTATTCCCTGCGCAGGCGGCGATTGTCGGCATCAATTTCTTCTTTCGTTCGCATAGGAGCAAAGGAAACGTTAGTTTTGAGTGTCAGAGATTTGACTGGCTGCAGTTTGCTGCGGTGTCAGAACGAGAAGCATCAAAAGAGGGAGAGCAATCAATTGCGTTGCAAAAGATCAGTGATTGACAGCACCAAATTAGCAGGGTTACATTGCGGTTAACTCTCATCGCCACAATTCTCCTCCCAACTCCAAGAATTGTTGAGAGTTCTTAGGATTATGTCCAAGGGACTGTATCGCAGTTTCCCTACTCACCACGTAGGCCTTGACTTGGAGGTAAGCAAACCATGAAAAAGCTACTTGTGATCGTGCTCGTAATGATTCCGATTTGTGTTGGGATCAGAATTGCAAGTTCATCAAAAACTCCGCAACGCTCAGTTCAAACTGAGCAGCAGCGTCAACAAAAGCGACAGCAGAAGCAAGAACAAAGTCGGGCCGTGTATCGAGGGTTACTCAATCCGCACTCTGAGAAGATACCTGAGATTGCCGCGGCGGCGAAAGAAGACCTGCGGATTGAAAAAGAGATTGGGTTGCCTGTCTTCACCCCGAACTCGAAGGCCGCTTTCAATCTCACAAACTTCCTCAGCAATAGAGCCTGTGATGCGGACGCAATCGTCGTCGGTACAGTAAAGGGACAAACCTCTAGACTGACCGAAGATGAGTCGTTCATCTACACCGCCAATGAGCTGAAAGTCGAAACTGTTCTAAAGAACAATTCGACGCAAGCTATCAAGTCCGGCGAAGTGATCAGCGCCATAAGAAGTGGTGGCACGATTAAGCTCAATGGAAGAAAGATAGTTGCAGAATTCAAGGGGAGTAAGACGTTAGAACCGGGACAGAGTTATTTACTGTTTCTGACGTTTATTCCCGAGAAAGGGCTATACGTAGCGGATAGCATCAGCTATCAACTCAAGAATGACAAAATAGTCAAACTTACCCAACAACAACTCGAACCGGCATTAGAAAGCGGTAACAACGCAAACTCATTCATCTCGTCAGTTCGGGCTGCGATAGCAGTGCCATGCGAAACTGTAGGAGGTGAATAATGCGCCTCACAAGAAAGACCTCCTCGCAACTCACACTATTGTTGTCAATTTTCTTCGCCATTTGCCTCGCGGCCACAATACCAACGGGTGGACAAAGCACCTGTACACCTTTGGATCCTAATCTACCAGCATGGCCCAGGAACTCCACTGTCTATATCAATTTGGGTAATCTCAACGCCGAGCAGCAGCGACAGGTTAGAGCGGCGATAGACTCTTGGGACAAGGCTAATCAAACCAACGGCTCCTACGTGACGTTCTCGTACAATGCTCCCCCGCTCTCAACATCATTCCGTCTCAATTTCCAAATGGGTCAGACTGTACCTGATCCTCAAACCGGCCAGAAACCACCGGCACAACTTGACCGAACGAACGGAGTAGATGGTCAGGGTAACCTGAACCGTGCAACGGTGACTTTCGACACGAGCGTTCAAGCGCCCGACCAGAATGGCAATCCCGTCCAAGCGCTGAATGAAACCGCTTCGAGCGACGCGTTCTTAAAAGCGGCACTACATGAAATCGGCCATAGCATGGGGCTCGGGGAAGGACAACAAGACCCGGCTCATCCAAGCAGCGGCGCGTGTGCTGTATCGGGACAGATTCCCGGCTCCACTGTAATGAATGGCATGTGCGGCGCAAACGATTGGGGCGGTAACGTGCCTACGTCGGTGGCGCAGTGTGATAACCAGCGAGTTCCAAATGTAAATCAATATCAGTGCAACTTGAGTGCTGCGACATGTTCGCCGAGGTCTTTTGATCCGGCATCGTGCGTTTGTTACGACCCGTCGCCGCCACCGCCGCCACTCTGTCTCGGAAACGGTAGCACATGCGGTGGAAGCAGTGACTGTTGCAGCGAATGGTGTCATCCCTATTGGAATACGTGTGAAACGTGTCCGGGACAGTTATTTAACGGATTCTGTACGGAGACACCTATAGTGATCGATGTGCTCGGAAATGGCTTTAACCTTACTAATCTAGCGAATGGAGTGACCTTTGATCTTAACGCTGATGGGACGGCCGAGCATCTATCATGGACCTCCGCTGGAAGCGATGATGCTTGGCTGGCGTTGGACCGGAACGGGAACGGTACCATCGACAATGGTATCGAGTTGTTTGGCGAGTTTACACCTCAGCCCGACCCGCCCGCAGGGCAACGCAAAAATGGCTTCATCGCGCTTAGGGAGTACGACAAGCCAGCAAACGGAGGCAACAACGACGGAGTAATTGGTTCCGCTGACAGCGTGTTTTTATCGTTGCGTTTGTGGCAAGACCTTAACCACAATGGTAGATCAGAGATAGCCGAGTTATTCAGTTTGCAAGGCCTTGGTCTTAAGACAATTGAGCTGGATTACAAGCTATCTAAGAAAAAGGACGAGCACGGAAACCAGTTCCGTTATCGCGCGAAAGTCAAGGACAAGAAGGGCGCACAAGCTGGACGGTGGGCCTGGGATGTATTCTTAGTAGCATCGCCGTAAGTGGACTCAATGGGTAAACGAAAGATCGCCCGCAGTGTGAAAAGCTGCGGGCGATCTTGTGAAACACGGTCGACAGGCTCACTCTATACGACAAGCTGTGGGATTTTTTCTGGAGCCCGATCCGGTGGGTTGCTGGAGTATTGCTATCTCGCGAGTCGTTTCCACGGTTCGCGCCGTGGATTCTCGCGGCACGTCTCGGAAGATAGCCCGAGAAGATCTCGGATGATGAATTGAGCAAGGAAGAGTTCGACGAGCTTGTTAGAGTGAATCGACAGTTAAGAGAACGAAAGCAAGTCTGCCCCCGGACTTACGACTACGTTGTCGCCACTCCTCCCTTTGGCAAGAAAAGCTCGATGAGCTTCACCAATGATGAGGGCGAACAGGACATAGACGATCTCACTTACAACCGCCAGGATTTCTGGGCAACCACTTCGAACAAGCAGCTCAACTCCAGCATATCCGCACGATGCTAAAGACGACCGGGCGCTCCGCGCCGCTGTCGTTGTGCCGAACAACGTGCTATTTGAAGGTGGCGCGGGTGAAACGGTCCGAAAGAAGCTGCTTCACAATACCGATCTGCATACCATGGAAGAAGCCCGCAAACTATTCAATCAGTATCCTCACAAATATCCTCACAAACAGACAGGTGATTTTCTCTGGAATGTCTCGGCTATAGTGCCTAAGCAAGTATTCACGATTAACAAGTATCAGCGTTTATGAACTCAATCCCAGTTTTTCAGTAGATACTTAGCGAAGTGAGCCAACTCATAAATTAAGAATAGTAGGAATCCAGTCCCGAAAATCAGATACTTACTCGCCCAGATAAGCTCCTCCGTTCGCTGGACCACATAGCCCAACCAATCAAAGAATTTGGCTGTTCTTGGAAAGGAATCCCGAAGTTCGGGAAGAATGGAAGGTTTTGAAATCTGTTGTGACAAGACATATCCCCTTCTGGTGAACCCTTGGGAATATGCTTGTGGTCTTCGCTGGGGTTTTATCACCCAGCTATTAGCCTCTAGTTTTTGTACTAGCGCTAAGGGAATTTGACGGGTTAGCCGTCTCCCTCACAGAACAACAAAATCTGGATTCACCGATTATCTTCTTTCATATCGGAGTTGCTGTTTCTAGCCCCAGTCACCTTTTTCCTGACAACCAAAGCCCACTGTGCCTTCCGATATCTAAACGCAATTAAAAACTTGGTCTGTTTCAAAGTCAAGCTTTCTAAGCAAGTTGGGTCATCGGGAAAAGAGTAAGAAGCTCATTAACTCGACAGCCGCTATCAAGCGCAACAAGAAGAAGCGTATGAAGCCTTCGCTCACCAAACGTAGTGGGCTTAAAAGACAGAATCGCTCGAATAGTTGATTCAGGTAGGTGAGGAAGAACAGTTTGTTCAACTTTGAGTTTTTGAATCTTTAGTAACGGCTTGTCATGTTCTTCACGTAGCCATCTAAGGTAGGCATTTATTCCTGAAATGAACGTGTTGCACGAGACAGGCTTTACCACTGCTTCACGCATCGACGTGACATACTTAGCAAGACCGCTTTGGTTAGTTCACCCCCATATCGTTCAAACGACCTCCCGCAGTCCCGATAGAAGTCTACTGTGCGTGGAGAAACATTCTTGAGATACACACGCTCTTTTACAAATTGCTCAAACATCAAAACCTCCAAACCAGTGAGTCATTTCAAGGGACTGGTTCCGAGGCTTTCTTGTAACTACTCTAATCTAAAAAGGTTTTGAGCCGAGCAGGACTCGAACCTGCGACCCACTGGTTAAAAGCCAGTTGCTCTACCAACTGAGCTATCGGCCCATCTACATGCGGAGAGCACGCAAGAGCGTGCTCTTTTCAATTGCGAGGAAAGTTCGCAGGGCATTCTACCGGACACTCGTTCAGTATTCAAACGCAGTCATCCGTGTGTTAGTTTTAATGCGCATATGACGAATGCAGAACTCATGAGATGGCTGATTATCGGCGGCGCTGGTGGTCTGGGGTTGTCGCTGATTGCGTTCCTACTATCGCGGTTTGCGGGTGAGATCGTGGGCCGGACGGTTTTGGCGACCGTGCTTTTCACTGCCGCGGGTGCGTATTTCGGGTTTGCGGTTGCGGCTCCGGTGTCGCCAATCTGGTGGTTGATCGAGGTGCTACAGTGCGTTGCGTTCGGCACCTTAGCCCTCTACGGTTGGCGAGGACCGGCGAAGTGGCTGGCGCTTGGATGGGCACTGCATCCCGTTTGGGATTTTGGCATGCACTACGTAGGTCCAGGGGAGGATATTGGACCACGGTTCTACTCGATTGCCTGCCTCAGTTTTGACTGGGTAGTCGCCGCCTACATTTTTATTCGTTATCGCGGAGCCACTGCCCTAACGCCGAATCATGCACGATGATCGTTTGCGAACGTTCAGGACCAGTCGACACGAGACCAATCTGCACACCAATCTGTTCTGATAAGAAATCGACGTAGCGACGCGCGTTTGTGGGAAGGGTACTCAGCTCAGTCATCCCGAGTGTTGAACTTTGCCAACCCGGAAGTGTTGCAAAGATAGGCTCGACGCGTCGCAGATCCTGTGACACCGCCGGCAGCGACTCACACACACGCCCGTTCAACTTGTAACCCGTGCAGACTTTGATCTCGTCGAGCGTGTCGAGCACGTCAAGCTTAGTCAACGCGACGGACGAGAACCCATTGATCTCAGCCGCATAACGCGTGGCGAACGCGTCGAACCAACCACAACGTCGCGGCCGGCCCGTCGACGCGCCATACTCGCGTCCACGTTCGCGAATCATCTGGCCCAATTCAGCTTCGCCTTCGAGCATCTCTGTCGGGAATGGTCCTTCGCCGACGCGCGTCGTGTAAGTGCGCACGATGCCCAAGACACCACTGAGTCGATGCGGCGCGAGGCCGGTGCCGATGATCGCGCCTCCCGCGACAGTGGTCGACGAAGTAACAAACGGATAAGTGCCGTGATCGACGTCGAGCAGCGTAGCCTGCGCGCCTTCGAGCAGGATCGATCGTCCTTCGGTGGCGGCGATATTCAAATAATGCGTGGTATCGGCGATGAATGGCGCAAGACGCTCCGTCAACACGGACATCTCGCGAAAAATCTCGTCTGCGTTCAAAGGCTCGCCGCGGTAGGCCTCAATGATCCGGTTCGCATCTTCGAGGTTTCGTTCGATGCGCGAACGGAGCACGTCAGGCACGAGCGCGTCGGCAGTGCGAATGCCGCGACGTCCGGCTTTATCTTCGTAAGCTGGTCCAATGCCACGTAGCGTGGTGCCGACTTTTTCGTTGCCGAGCCGCTCTTCGCTCGTGTGGTCTAGCGCGCGGTGATAGGGAAGAATCAAATGGGCACGCGAACTGATCTTCACGCGCTCGGGCGAGACTTCGACACCTTGTTGCGTTAGTCGATCGGCTTCGACGAAGAACGCCTTCGGATCGATCACCATGCCGTTGCCCAGCACGCACGTCTTGCCGCGATGAACAATTCCAGACGGAAGCAGGTGCAGCACGAACGATTGGTCGCCAACCTGCACCGAATGGCCCGCATTGTGTCCGCCCTGGTAGCGCACGACGATCTCGAAACGCTCGGCGAGCAGATCGACGATCTTACCTTTACCTTCGTCGCCCCATTGGGCGCCGATCACTGCAATCACTTTTGACATACTGTTTGAGCTTAGTGCTTGGTGCTTTGTACTTTGTTCTCTAAGTTTAGGTCAGTATTGCATTCAAGAGCCCCACCGGTTAACAACAAAGAACAAAGTACAAAGTACAAAGCTCACAAGGCGGCCACTTCCCGGTACAACTCGGCATACTTTGTCGCCGCAGCCTCCCAGGAATTGTCTACCAACATTCCATTGCGCTGAATCTTTTGCCAGTCGTCAGGCCGGCCATAAAAGTAAAGGGCTTCGCGTATTTTTTCAAGCAACGCGCCTGCGTCGTATGCGGCAAACTTAAAGCCCGTTCCTGTTCCAGTTGATGCGTTGAACTGTTCGACAGTGTCGTCCAAACCACCAGTGGCGCGAACCAGCGGGACCGTTCCGTAACGCATGCTGTACATCTGATTCAAGCCGCACGGTTCGTACAGCGAGGGCATCAGAAAGATATCGGCGCCTGCTTCGATCTGATGCGCCAGCGGTTCACCGGCGTAACCTTTGTAAATACCAACCTCGCGCGGATAACGGTCGTGCCACTGTTGAAGAAAGTCCTCGTACTCCTTCGCGCCCGCGCCGAGCGCGATGAAAAATGCGCCCGTCTCGACAATCGCCGGCGCAATGGTGCGAATCAGGTCGTAACCTTTTTGCTTAACGAGTCGCGAGATGACGGCGATGATAGGCCGGTCAGGATCTTGCGGCAGATCAAAACGACGTAACAGATCGATCTTGCAGTCGCGCTTCCCGGATGGATCGTCGGCTGAATAGTTTGCAGCGATATGCGGATCCGTTTCCGGATTCCAGATCGCGTAATCGACTCCGTTAGCGATTCCCGCCAAACGATTCGCGCGCGCTCGTAACAACCAATCGAGTCCATGACCCTGATCGCGCATCTGAATCTCGCGCGCATAACGTGGACTGACGGTGGAAAGCGCGTCGGCGGCAACGATTCCCGCCTTCAGCGCCGACGCATTTCGCTCGAGCATGAAATCGTCGAGGTCTGGCCGCTCGCCAAACCCGAGCCACCACAAATCACCCGCATCGAAAAAGCCCTGATAACCGACGTTGTGAAGCGAAAGCAGACTGCGCGATTTTTGAAAGAACGGATCGTAACGACGGCGCGCTCGCAGTTCAGCCATCGCAAACCCCGAAGGCCAATCGTTGCCGTTAATGACGTCAGGTTGCCAGTCGAGATGCTTCAACAGCGCGAGTGCCGCGCGCGAGAAGAAAGCGAAGCGAATGTGATCGTCCTGGTAGCCGTAGATGTTTGGACGTGCGAAGAACTCCGGCGCCTCGAGAAGGTACGCCGGGGCACCTGCCGCATCGCTCAAGAGAAAGCGAACGATGTGTATTCGCCCGCGCCATTCAACCCGGACTTCGTCGACAGATTTCCCATCGAGAAATCCGCGGTCGATTTGATCATAGAGTGGGAGAATGAGGCGGGCGTCGACGTCCAGTTGATTTAGTGCTTTGGGTAATGCACCGGAAACGTCGGCCAGCCCGCCGGTTTTTGCGAAAGGCACAGCCTCAGAAGTTAGGATGGCGATACGCATTTGTGGCGGAGGGCGACGGGTTTGGGATGGTTCTTAGCTTGTCAGTAGTCCGCGGTCAGTAGTCCGTTGCGAGCAACCGACAACGGACCACTGGCTACTGACAAAGTTATTAACTCTGCATGGAGGCCAGGAACTCCGCATTTGACTTTGTCTTCTCTAATCGCTCGAGCACCACTTCCATCTGCTCGACGGGCGACAGCGGGTTCAACACACGCCTCATCACCCAGATGCGATTGAGATCTTCCTTACTGATCAGCAGTTCCTCTTTACGTGTGCCGGAACGCTGCAAGTCGATCGCGGGGAACAGTCGTTTATCACTCAAACGACGGTCGAGATGAATTTCGGAGTTACCGGTACCTTTGAACTCTTCGAAGATCACGTCGTCCATGCGCGAACCGGTGTCGATAAGCGCGGTGGCGATGATTGTGAGCGAACCACCTTCTTCAATGTTGCGCGCCGCGCCGAAGAATCGTTTCGGACGCTGTAGCGCGTTTGAATCAATACCGCCGGAGAGGATCTTGCCGCTAGGCGGAACGACTGCGTTGTGCGCGCGCGCCAGACGCGTGATCGAGTCGAGCAGGATCACGACGTCACGTTTGTGCTCGACGAGACGCTTGGCTTTCTCGATTACCATGTCCGCAACCTGCACGTGGCGCGTCGGTGGTTCGTCGAACGTTGACGAAATGACTTCGCCGTTGACTGACCGCTGCATATCGGTAACTTCTTCCGGTCGCTCGTCAATCAGCAAAACGATGAGCGTTGTTTCCGGGTGGTTTTGTGTGACCGAGTTAGCGATGGTTTGCAACAGCATCGTCTTACCGGTACGTGGCGGCGCGACGATGAGACCGCGTTGACCTTTGCCGAGCGGCGTCACCAGATCGATGACGCGCGCCGACAGGTTGTCTGCCGCGACCTCCATCCTCAACTGCTCTTCGGGATACAGCGGCGTCAGGTTGTCGAAGAACACTTTTTCGCGCGCCTGATCCGGCGATTCGAAGTTGATGGCTTCTACTTTGATCAGCGCGAAGTAGCGCTCGCCTTCTTTTGGCGGTCGAATCTGACCGCTGACCGTGTCGCCCGTACGCAGGTCAAACTTACGAATCTGCGACGGCGAGACGTAAATGTCGTCTGGACCGGGCAGATAGTTGTACTCAGGCGCCCGCAGGAAGCCGAAACCATCCGGCAACGTTTCCAATACGCCCTCAGAAAAGATAAGACCGCTCTTTTCCGTCTGGGCGGCGAGTACTTTGAAGATGAGCTCCTGCTTACGCATGCCCGTAGCGCCGGGCACATCCATGCTCTTGGCAATTTGCGTGAGCTTGGAGATGGACATCTCCTTGAGATCAGCCAGGTTATGAAAGCCCTCTGTGTTTTTACCGTCGCGGGTTTCTCTGGATTCTCGTTCGGGAGCTTCGGCTGTTGCGACTGTTGCGCCGCCGTCTTCTCCGTTAGCTTCGTTGTTCGCGCTCGATGCGCGTGAACGTGTTCTTTGTGACATGTCGTTGTTCTCTTAAATTTCTCTAAACAGTCTCAGCGGTTTATCAATTACGAAATGCGGATATGAATGGTCGGTTCGAAGCGATGGACGTGGGTTGCCACCCTGCGCTCCCACTTCATTCGCGGGGCAATACTCGGATTCTCCTTAAACGGTGTAGTGCAATGTAACTCAACTTTGCGTGCGCGGCAAATTCAGTATCGTTTTTGATGCCACCCGCTCGACGCGCGTGGCCCAAAACAATCAGGTTGACCAAAGGGGGCTGAGAGATTCGGATTGTCCAATCCGCACTTATCTGTGTTTAGGCAACACGGATTCTTTTGAATAACTATTTCGATTCGATTGCGCTTTTAATCGCCCGCCACAACTCGTCGCGACCGCGGGCGCTTTTGGCCGAGTAGGCCATAACGCTGTCGTCGTCGAGCACGCGTGCAATGTGCTGCAAATTTCTTTTCAACTCGTTGTGCGAAAGCTTATCGGATTTTGTGGCAACAATTAATCGTGGCTTGCCGCTTGTTTCAAGCCACTCGTGAAGCTGCAAATCCTGTTTTGTGGGTTCGTGGCGCGAATCTACGATGTGAATTGATAGCACAAGCTGACGGCGCTTGGCAAGATAAGTGGTGGCCATCTCGCCCCAACTTGATTTTATATTCTTCGGTACCCTCGCGTACCCAAACCCAGGAAAATCGACGAATTTGAGTTTGTCGTTTACCGAGAAGAAGTTAAGCGACTGCGTCCGTCCAGGTGTTGACGACGTGCGCGCTAACTTGTGAACCGACAACAACGAGTTAATTAGACTCGATTTACCGACGTTCGACCGGCCGAGGAACGCAACCTCCGGCTGCGAATCCTTCGGCCAGTCGTCTTCCTTAAAAGCGCTTTTTATGAACTCCGCCTTCGTGACTTTCATCGGTGGAGTGAGTTCCCGCAAAGGCGCAAAGACGCAAAGAAAGAATCAAGTCAGCGGTCAAGGGCTTTTAACTTTGCGCCTTTGCGTCTTTGCGGGAGACTCGTTCCTAATTAATCGCCCGCCGCGGCAGCCGCTTGCGCAGCGTTCTTCTGTTTCCAGATTTCAATCAGCTTCGTCATGCGGTCTCTAATGGCCGTCAGCCGCTGCTCATAGTCAGGAACTTCTTTGACCGTTTTCTCGAGGTGCCCGAGAAAATTCGGGTTCCCCATCGCTTCTCGCAACGCCGGGAGAAACGGCTCCAGCTTGGCGTACACAAACAGGTGCTCGCCATTGGCGTCATTGAACATTTGTGCGTCGATGGCGCCGTTGTTCACGAGCGAGCAGGCCATGTCCCAATAGGAAATAACCATTCGATACAAGCCGCTCTTTTCACTGGTCAGAACATCGATGAAATCCTGCGGGGTTTTAGGGTCGAACGTGAAAAACCAGTTGCGCGCGTCGCGCATCGTTTTCTCACGACGAAGATCGTAAAGCTTAAGAATCAGGTCAGCATCTTTTCCTTTGCCCATTTATTTCTCCTTTGAATAGTTGAAGACAGACCTGTGCTGCTCGTGTGAGAGACACGAACAACACAGGAAAAATTCAGAAATAATCTAGCTGGTCTGAATACCTTGCGAAGGCTGCTCGGTATTCCACAGCGGCGGAGCTTCGTCAGTCGCAGCGGCTGTTGGAACCGAATCTTCGAGTGCGAACGACAACACTTCATCAATCGTTTCCACGAGATTGACGTTGAGTGCGTCGCGCACCTCTTCGGGCACTTCGACTAAATCCTTTTCGTTGTCCTTCGGCAGGATGATGGTGTCGATGCCGAAACGATGAGCGGCGAGGAGTTTCTCCTTCACTCCGCCAATCGGCAGCACCCGGCCACGCAATGTGATCTCGCCCGTCATTGCTACGTTCCTTTTCACCGGAACGTGCGCGAGCGCGGAAGCCATCGCCGTTGCCATCGTGATTCCTGCCGATGGACCGTCTTTTGGAATCGCACCTTCGGGAATGTGAATGTGCAGATCGCGTTTGCGAATGAAGTCGAGACTCATCGCCAAACGTTCGGCGCGCGCACGGATACAAGTGAGCGCCGCCTGCGCTGATTCCTGCATCACGTCGCCAAGTTTTCCGGTAAGCGTTACGCCACCGCGGCCCTTGACGAGCGTCGCTTCGATCTGAAGAACCTCGCCGCCGACTTCGGTCCACGCCAATCCGGTTGCCAGTCCGATCTCGCTAGTTGCGGCGATGCCTTGCTGGCGAAACTTGATTGGACCAAGCATCTCGCGTACGCGGGCAGCATCGATCGAGTCTTTCGCGTTCTCGGTCGGTGGTTCGGAAACGAACTTGCGCGCGAGTTTGCGACAGCACGAACCGATTTCGCGTTCGAGGTTGCGAACGCCGGCTTCGCGCGTGTAGTGACGAATCACTTCGAGAATGCCTTCGTCCGTGAAATCGAACTGCTCCGCTTTGAGTCCATTGCCTTCGGACTGCTTCGTTACGAGATGGCGCTTGGCAATCTCGAGTTTCTCGCGTTCGGTGTAACCGGACAGCCGCAGGATCTCGAGACGGTCTTGCAATGCCGGCGGGATCGTGTGCAGCACGTTCGCGGTCGCGATGAAGAATACTTTAGAGAGATCGTACTCGACGTCGAGATAGTGATCCTGGAACGTGTGGTTCTGTTCCGGATCGAGCACTTCGAGCAACGCCGCGCTCGGGTCACCGCGGAAATCAGCACCGAGTTTGTCGACTTCATCCAGCAGCACAACCGGATTCACAGTGCCGGCCTTCTTCATCATCTGGATAATCTGACCGGGCAGGGCGCCGATGTAAGTACGACGATGTCCGCGAATCTCAGCTTCGTCGCGCACGCCGCCCAGCGAGAGGCGGACAAATTTACGACCAGTGGCTCGCGCGATCGATTTTCCGAGACTCGTCTTGCCCACACCTGGCGGGCCAACGAAACACAGGATCGATCCTTTCGGGTTCTTCACTAACTGACGAACGGCAAGGTACTCGAGGATGCGTTCCTTGATCTTCTCCAGCCCAAAGTGATCTTCGTTTAGCACCTCTTCCGCTTTCGTAAGGTCTTTGATCTCTTTCGACTTTTGTTTCCAAGGCACACTGAGCAGCCAGTCGATGTACGTGCGGGAAACAGTACCTTCCGCAGACATCGGCGGCATAGCTTCGAGACGATGCAGTTCCTGCATGGCCTTTTCTTTGGCCTCGTCAGTCATGCCGGCTTCTTCGATCTTCTTCTTCAGCTCTTCGAGTTCGGCCTTCTCATCTTTGCGGCCGAGCTCTTTGTGAATCGCTTTGATCTGCTCGTTGAGGTAGTACTCTTTTTGCGCCTTCTCCATCTGACGCTTAACGCGCGTTTGGATCGTGCGATCGAGTTGTCGTTTCTCGATTTCAGTTTCGAGCAGTTCGATCAGCCGTTGAAGGCGGGCCTGCGTCGAGAAGATCTCGAGCAGTCCCTGTTTGTCTTCGACTGAAATTCTGAGTTGCGATGCGAGCGCGTCTGCGAGATGCGAAGGTTCCTGGTTGCGCAGCGCGGTTTGCAGCGCATCGGTCTGCGTATCAGGCGCGAGACGAAGATGCTGCTCGACGAGTTGCCCGACCTTCTGGATCAGTGCATCGAGACGAGTGCCTTCTTCGTTCACGACGGGCGCGCGGCGCACGAGTGCCATGAACGCGCCTTCGGCATTCTCGACACGCACAGTCGTGGCGCGCTCACGTCCTTCGACGACGACCTTGATCTGACCATTCTCCTGTTTTTGTGACTGGAGAATGCGACCCAGAGTGCCTACTCCGTAGATTTGCTCCGGGCGTCGGCTCGTCAACAGTGGCGTCGTGTTGGGTGGCTAAGAAAATAGTGCGGTCGGTCGCCAAAGCCTGTTCGAGCGCCCGGACGGATCCGGCCCGGCCGATTTTGAAAGCCACTTTGGTGAACGGGAATATGACGACATCGCGAATCGGCACCATTGGGTACCACGCAACGTCTGCTGGGGGTCTATCTGAGTATTCTTCCATGGTTTGAAACAGCTTTTCTGGGGAGCCTTTTGCAGCAATGACGAGCCGGCTGAAGTGGCGTCTCGCCTCACTTGGAAAAGAGGGTTAATTGTAAAACATTTCCTGCCAGGGGCGCTACTTTCACAGTGTTTTCCCGCAAAGGCGCAAAGACGCAAAGAAAATACTCAGTGACCATAAACTGCTTCCTCTTTGCGCCTTGCGCCTTTGCGGAAACGTCTTTTGACGAGGCTAGTTACGCAGCCGCTCCGTCGATTCCGGTAAGACCTTCGCCGGGACGGCCCGGCGCCGTTCTACCATCTCGCTCGTAATGACGAATTCTTTGACGCGTTTTTGCGAAGGAAGGGTGTACATGGCGTCAAGCAGCAGTTCTTCCAGGATCATCATCAGGCCGCGCGCGCCGACTTTCCTCTCGACGGCCTGTCGCGCGACAGACTTGAGCGCGTCTTCTGTGAACTTCAACTTGACGTTATCGAAGTCGAATTTCTTCTGGTACTGCTTGACCAAAGCGTTCTTTGGTTCGGTAAGAATTTTGATGAGTGCGCCCTCGTCGAGCTCGTGCAGCACGCCGCACACGGGCAGGCGTCCGACAAACTCCGGGATCAATCCGAATCGAATCAAATCTTCAGGCTGAACTGCCGCCAGCGCTTCGGCGTGACGATGACTGCCTGACTTTGACCTCGGCATGAAACCGAGTGACTTGTTGCGCAGCCGGCGTTCGATCACTTTCTCGAGTCCGACGAACGCGCCGCCGCAGATGAAGAGAATGTTTGTAGTGTCGACTGGGAAGAACTCCTGATGCGGGTGCTTGCGACCGCCCTGCGGCGGAACGTTCGCGACTGTGCCTTCGAGGATCTTCAGTAGCGCCTGCTGCACACCTTCGCCGGAGACGTCGCGCGTGATCGAAGGGTTCTCGTCCTTGCGACAAATCTTGTCGACTTCGTCGATATAGATAATGCCTTGCTGCGCGCGTTCGACGTCGCCGTTTGCGGCCTGCAAAAGTTTGAGAATGATGTTCTCGACGTCTTCGCCGACGTATCCCGCTTCAGTCAGCGTGGTCGCATCGACGATCGTGAACGGGACGCTCAACATGCGCGCGAGTGTTTGCGCGAGGAGCGTTTTGCCCGTTCCCGTCGGACCGATCAAAAGGATGTTGGCTTTTTGGATTTCGACGTCGGAGCGACGGCGGCCGAGCTCGATACGTTTGTAGTGTTGATAAACGGCGACGGCCAGGCGCTTCTTCGTTTCCTCCTGGCCGATCACGTATTCGTCTAAGAAGTTTTTGATCTCTCCGGGCTTGGGCAGCGGCGGTCGAGTGGCTACTGATTCAGCCTGCTGATCGTCCGTAATGATCTCATTGCAGATGTCAATGCACTCGTTGCAGATGTAAACGGTGGGACCGGCAATGAGCTTCTTAACTTCATTCTGAGATTTACCGCAGAATGAACAGCGCAGAGTATCATCGGTTCGTCTGACCATAAGCTACAGTCTCTTAGGGCTCCTTTGGGGGACTCGCGTGGTCAACCTATTCCCGGTGCGCGATGACCTCGTCTATTAAACCATATTCTTTGGCCTGCATGGCAGACATAATTTTATCGCGCTCAACATCCCGTTCGACAGTCTCGTAAGTCTGTCCGGTATGTTTGGCGATGATCTGGGAGGTGAGTTCGCGCATCCGCAGGATCTCTTCTGCCTGGATGCGAATGTCTGTTGCCTGACCTTGTGAACCGCCTGATGGTTGGTGAATGAGGATACGCGAGTTAGGAAGGGCGAACCGCTTGCCTTTAGCTCCGGCCGCTAACAAGAGTGCCCCCATCGATGCACATTGGCCCACACAGATCGTTGTAACGTCGGGGCGAATGAATTGCATCGTGTCGTAGATCGCCATTCCCGCGGTGATCGAACCACCAGGTGAATTGATATAAAGATTAATGTCCTTTTCGGGATCTTCAGCTTCGAGAAATAGAAGTTGGGCTACGATAAGGTTGGCAATCTGATCGTCGATCGGGGTACCCAGGAAGATGATGTTGTCTTTGAGTAGTCGTGAATAGATGTCGAAGGCTCGTTCGCCACGCGAAGTCTGCTCAACGACCATCGGGACTAAAGCCATATTAATTCTGAAACCTCTACTTGGTACTTGGTGTTTAGTGCTTTGTTCTTTGTCACTACCAGGTACAAAGTACTAAGCACAAAGCTTAACAGCTACTCGTTCATAGTAGCCGCGCTCGCTTGTGTTTCTTCGTTCCAATCCGCGTCAGTGATGGTTGCGTTTTCAACTAAAAGATCAAGCGCTTTACGATTGCGCAATCTTTGCGCGATGCTACGTTCGCCTCCATGCTTTGTCAAGGCAGCCCGCATTTGCTCTATTGGTTGTCGCGCCATCTGTGCCATCAACTCGATCTCGGCTTCCACTTCTTCGTCTGACACAGTGAGATTTTCGGTTTCCGCGATGCGTTCCATCAGCAAAGTTGCACGCACATCTTCTTCCGCTTGCACCTTTAACTCAGCGCGCGCGCCTTCCCAATTCACGTTTTGCTGACGTGGATCGACGCCGCGCGCCATCATGTCTCGCAGAACACTTTCGAAGCGCTGGTTCGTTTGTTTTTCGACCCAACTCTCAGGCACTTCAAATTGGTGAGCTGAAACGAGTGTACGGATCAAATCAGCTCTCAGCTTGTTATCGGATTCGGCATTGGAGCGTGCTTCCAGATCTTCACGGATTTTCTTTTTTAGTGTATCGACCGAATCAAACTCTTCGCCGACGCTCTTGGCCCATTCGTCGTCGACTTCCGGAAGTTCGCGCCGACGCACCGCGGTAACTTCCATCTCGTACTCGACTTTCTTGCCGGCGAGTTGAGGTGTGCTGAAGTCTGAAGGGTATTCGACGGTGAACGTCTTCTTGTCGTCAGGCTTAACGCCTGTCAGGTTCTCTGTGAATTCCTTTTGCACGTTCGGACCGCCGAGTACGACTTCGATGTCGTCTACTTTAATCTCTTCGGCGTCAGGTTGATCGATCTCTTTACCGAGCGCGTTGATCGTTACGGTGTCGCCTAATTCAGAAGCTCGATCTTCAACTGGAACCATCGCTGCTAGTCCTTCACGCAGACTTTCGATGGTTTCATTGATGTCGTCGTCGGTGACTGGTCGCGTTTTTCTTGTAGCAGCGAGTCCTTTATAGTCGCCGAGCGTGACTTCCGGTGGGACTTCGATCCCGACTTTAACTTTGATTGATTCTTCGCCGAGGCGCTCGAGTGTTTCTTCGTTTTCGAAATGGACGTCGGGTTCGCCGATGGCGTCGAGCGAGTGTTCGATGATGGCGTCGTTGACGGCGTCGGGAACTAACTCGCGCAGGACTTCCGTTCGGATCTCGTTCTTGTAACGCGTACGCACGACTGATCGCGGCGCATGTCCGTCACGGAAGCCGGGAACCTTCGCCTTCTTGATGAATTCGTCGCTAATCCGGTCGTAGGTGTCGCGCACCTTCGCCGGCTCGATTTCGATTTTGATCTCCTTGCGCGTCGGGGAGACGTCTGTAAGTTCGGTTTTCATTTCTGTGGTCTATTGGCTTTCATCTGTGCGTCGTACTGCTGAAAAAAGACTCTACCACGGACTTTAAGAATCCGTGTAATGCGGACCATTAGTCTAAAACAAGTGCCACGCGTGCTTTATTAGCAGGTACAGAATGAGCAGAGCGATTGCCAATTCTTTGAGCTCCCAAACAAGATCCTTAGTGCGGCTCAGCTTTGATATTTTCATGGTGCGAAAGGGGGGACTCGAACCCCCACACCTTTCGGTACCAGATCCTAAGTCTGGCGCGTCTGCCAATTCCGCCACTTTCGCAAAACCATACAGGTAATCGCTCGATCGATTTTCAAACCGGCAATGCGGCGTGTAGGTGAACCTAGCTCTAAAGAATCTACCATCGTTTCAACTTGAGAGAAAACCGAAAGCGATAGACCAACAGTGCGAATGAGGTTTCTCCATAGAGTTCCCTTACTCCGTCAGCCGCCGCGGCGTCTCAAGTATGACTTCTTGGCATAAGATGGAACAAGAATGCGACAACGGGGGAGGGTATGATGCCGATCTGAAATAACAGCAACCTACCCTCGACCCTGCGTTAGCCCTAATCCGTCGCGCGGTCTCGGTGTCTCTTCGCAAGGGGTTGCGCTAGTATGACTAACCATGAGCTTCATCCTTTCTTGGAAGGTTGAGGTTCAAGGGTCGATTTTATGTGTCAGCACAAGTCGGCCCGCTTCGTTTTTTAGAGGGGATCTCGGAAATATACGCCGCAGATTTTCGGTTGTCATGAGGCATTTTGCCTAATTGACGTTTAGTGAAAGTGGACTGACAATAACGACGATGCCGGCACGTAGATACAGAACGATCAAAACTCCAGTGGGCCGCGGAAAGATTACTCTTGAAGAGGCAATCGAGGGGGCCAAAATTGTTGCTGCACGTTTCGCAGCGCGCGACGCGGCAGCAACCAAATCGAATGGTCGGGTGGGTACTAACATCGACGCTAAAGCAGTTGCCGGCTCAACAAAAACTCACAGCCCCAGAACCTCATCAGGAGCAGTCGGTAAGAACATCAAAGCTAACAGCACACGGAAGGGTGTTGCTTCAAAGCGATGAAGTACCGGCAATCGTAACCGGTGGCGTATAACAATTCGGTCTTCCTTAACGTCCCATTTGACAGGTCATATAAACGTCTTTTCGAGGCGGCGATTTTCGCAATTCTTGATTGTGGCTTCGTCGCTCGTTCAGCAGTTGCAACTGCCGAAGCTGTGCAGGCTTTATGGTTTGAGTTGGAGAGACCTGGAATTCAATGACTACACTCTCCTTGTAGCGGGCTGGCTGAAAGCCAATCCGTCCTAGCGAAAGTCGTTGTGACTTCGGGGCCTGGGCTCGAATTGCTTTGAAGTAGAGAAAATCTAACGTCGCTTCCGCTAGAGAGAAAATCACGATACGACAAGATTGGTTATCGTGTAGCGAGGGGTTTGTAAATAAGGCCGATGACTATTCCGACGATAGTCCACTGGACAAAGTACGCCGCGGCCTGGCCCAGGGCGAGTTTCAGCCCGATGTTCAGGTTCATGTAATTGTGCAGCACATTGCAAACCACGAAAATGCCAAAGAGAACGCCTAAGCGCGCACCTGCCGTAGGGCCCCATCCGCGCTGATGGATCATTGCGAAAATTATGGCGACAACCAGGATCGCTATGAAAGTTGCGACGATTCCGATTGGCATAACACTCTGCATTTCTTCCAGAGGTCGGAATACCGCCGGGTACTTGTGCGCTTCATTGATAAGACCTGGCACCAGCACCAACACTAAGAAACCAAAGGCAAAAGATGCGACCGTGCCACCAAGGGCCGCGAGCCCGAGACGTGGATAGTTCATTTGCCACTCCTTTACAAATTTCGGATCAAATTCTCGCCTTTGATGATCGCGTTCATAAAAACTGTATCTCAACGGACGCGGTAGTCGACCTTCGGTTTGCCAAGGAAATCCTTACCGGTATGTTTGACGATCAAGCCGAGTTGTTCGAGTTCGAAATAGGCGCGTTGGATTTCGCCTTTGTCGACTGAGAGTTTTTGTGCGAGCGCGGCGGGTGAGGGAAGCGACTCGCCCGAGCGGACAGTCTGATTGGTGATCTGCGTTTCGATCTGTTGTTTTACCTGGCCATAGATCGGACCGTGGGAACTATCCTTTAGTTCGATGTTCATAGCTCAGATCTCAAAGTGTGCGTGTCACTTTCGATAGCGAACGTGGCGCGTCGGGGTCCAGTCCTTTCGCCTCCGCCAACAGCGCAGCGAAGAGTTGACCGGGAACAATGTATGGGATCGGCGCGAGAAACTCGTCGATCTCACGCGGCATAATTATCGAGCGAGTACACAATGACGCTGCATTAAGGTCGCTGGTGATTGCGAGCGTGTCGGCCTTCAACTCACGCAACCGCTCGATCAGGTTCTTCACGCCCGGCAACATCACACCGGGCGGCGCAAACAGTATCACCGGGAAGTGGCGCTCGACCATCGCCAGTGGACCGTGCAGAAAATCCGCCGACGAGAAGCGTTCTGCAACGACGTAACATGTCTCCATCAACTTCAACGCGAGCTCGTACGCATTCGCATACGCCAGTCCACGTCCAACGACGACGCAATTTTCCATGAAGACGTAACGTTGGACCAACTCGAGTATCGCAGGCTTTTGTTCGAGCGCGCGGGCAACGAACTCGGGAATCGCTTCATAAGCAAACGCCGGCGCTCCAGACGCTAACCCCGACGCGAGCATATAAAAGAGGACCATCTGGCCCGTGAACGTCTTCGTCGCCGCAACGGAGCGCTCGCGACCACCGTGCATGAACAATGCTTCGTCCACCAAACGAGTCATCGTCGAATTCGGCTCGTTGGTGATCCCGATGGTGTAAGCGCCACCCTGTCGCGCATTCTCCAGCACGCGGTTGATGTCTTCGCCTTCACCTGACTGCGAGACGCCGACCACCAGCGCATGGTCCAACTTCAAACGCGCTCCGTAGATCGTATGGACCGACGGCGCCGACAATGAAACGGGAATGCCGGTTGAGATTTCGAGAAGGTAACGACCGAAGAGTGCGGCGTTATCGGAACTGCCGCGCGCGACAAGGACGATCAGGTCGATGTCGCGCGACTTTAAGGTATTTGCGAGCTTTGTGATCTTGCCGCGTTCGGCGGCGATCGTGCGTTCGAGTGCGCCGGGCTGCTCGGCGATCTCCGCAAGCATCAGTGACATCGGGGTCTAACTTTAACACAACCGGAGCGCTTAAGCTGGTTGTTCTTTGCGTCGTTTCCTCAGTATCACTGCGGAGATTAAAGTGATCAGCAGGCCAACGGGAAAAGGTTCGAGGAACGTATACGCTGCTCTGACAAGAATATTACCCCTATAAAGTGCCCACGTGCTGTTCCACTCCTCGCGCTGGCGTGCAATCTCTTCGGCAGAGGCGCCTGACGCGCGTGCTTGCTCAATCACGTAGCTTGTGTATTTCTCAGGAAAATCATAGAGCCAGTTCTGAAACACAATCTCCCACGTCACAATGTAAATGAGCGAGGAGATCAACGCGATCAGAATGCCGACCTGAAATGCCCGGCCGAAAGAGATGTAACCGTCGCCAACGTTCTCTCGATACGATCTGATGCCAAAGAACACCAGCAGAAACGAGAGCACCATCGAGGTGTAACCGAGAACTGTGCCCCATTCAAAACCGATCTTTTCGACGAATGGAACATGAACCAGCATTAGTCCGGCCACGATGGCGCCGGAGATCAAACCGTACAACAGAACTAGCTTCTTCATATATAAAAGGCCTCCTCAGCCGTAGGTGTTGTTCAAACTGCGGGCGTCAACCTACGCGTGGAGCGCTCAACTGTCGTCATACTTTCGGATGATTTAGGCGTTTACTAAAGAAAATCATACTTTCGTGGGGTGTGATGTCACTGAATCAGACCCATTTCCTTGGCGATCTGCACCGCCTGCGTCCGTCGTTTGGCGCTTAGCTTGTCGAACAGGCGGCTCGAATGCGTCTTAACAGTGTTTTCACTGACAAACAGTTTCTCGGCGATTTCGCGATTGCTCATTCCCCGAGCAATCAACTCGAGGATCTCGAGCTCGCGTTTCGTGATCCCGAGGTCTTTCAACCGCTCTTCGTTCATCGCAAAAGGCCGGGACGGCGCCGGCACCTCTTTTATGACCACAACTTCTTTCTGGCGTGTCAGTTTGAGACCGAGCCAAATACCGACACCGGCAAACAGCAGTGCGATCAATGCGCCGTAGATCTCGATCGAGTGTTGGACGACGAGGAAGCGAAACTCAATCAGCTTGAGCGCTACGATCAGCACGCCAGCGCAAAGGCCGTAGATGAGCACGTGCATCAGTGAACGGAGGCCGGTTTGCCTGTTTGACACGCGACGCATAATAACCAACCCCACGTCTCCTAAAAAATTAGTTGACACAACCACAAAGCCGCCCCTATACTCCTAAAAACTTAGGAGTACCCATGGCACGCCCCAAAACGGATAAGAAGACGGACAGCCTGACTCCGCTCGAACTCGAGATCATGCACGTTCTGTGGGAAACCGGACCCGCCAACGTGCAGACCGTCCAGCAAGCACTGAAACGCGAACTGGCTTACACGACGGTGCAGACGATGCTCAATATTCTCGAGCGGAAAGGTAAAGCGAAACGTACGCTGAAGAATCGCGCCTATTTCTACAAGCCGGCGGTCAGCCGCAAACAGGTGATTGGTCGGCACGTCAACGACGTGGTTGAGCGGCTGTTTGGTGGATCGGCGGAGAGTCTGGTGATGAGTTTACTGGAAACGAAACACCTGACGCCGGAAAAACTCGCACGTCTTCAGCAATTGGTAGAAAAGTCGAACGACGAGGAAGCCGATGAGAATAAGTAGTCAACTGCTTCTTAATTTCGTGCTCAACGCTGCGTGGCAGATTGCTTTGATCGCCGCGCTGGCGAGTCTCGGTGCGTGGCTGTTGCGATCGTCGTCGGCGCGGTATCGACATTGGCTGTGGGTGGGCGCCTTCTGTCTCGCGTTTCTGGTTCCGGCGGCCACATCGATGCGTGGTTATTTCGAAACCGCCGCACCGACAACAATCGAGCCAGTTTTTATCGGCGAACCGTTTGCATCGCGACCACTGAAGGAGAGTGCCAGCACAACGAGCGCCCTGCTTCCGTCAGTTATTCAGTTGAACACCGATTTAGTACTGATACTGCTGGGCGTTTACGGGATCTTTGTGCTGTATCGCAGTCTCAAGCTGGTCCAGGCGTGGCAGACCACGCGAAACATCAGACGTAACACGCACGAACTCGACGCGGACGAGAACATCGCAGCGATCATCAACAAGTGCGAAAGCGATCTGGCAATAGGCTCGCGCTCGATCCGCGTCATGCGCTCCGAGACGCTGCCCGTGCCGGTGACGATGGGACTCGCACATCCCGTGATCATTCTGCCCGATACGCTCCTGCGCGAAGGCAACACTGAACTACTGACTTCCGCGATTGGGCATGAGTTCATTCATGTAGCGCGGAATGATTACCTTCTCAACTTCATTTACGAATTGCTTTATCTGCCGCTCTCGTTTCACCCCGCTGCCGCGTTGCTCAGGCGACGGATCAAACAGACCCGCGAACTGTGTTGCGACGAATTGGTCGCCGCTCGACTCCTGAACGCTGAAGTTTATGCTCGCTCGTTGCTCCGGCTCGCCGGCTCCGCGCCGACTCTGCGTCAACTCTCCGTTACTACAACCGTAGGCATCGCCGATGCTGACATTCTGGAGGCCCGTATCATGTCGTTGTTAACCAAACCCAAAATGACAACACGCTGGAAGAAGACGTTGCTCGTCGTAGTTTCGATTCTGTTGCTGGTGCCGTGTGTTGCAGCTGCCGCCGCGTTCAACATGCGCTTTGATCTGGAACCTGTCGTGGTACAGGACCCGCAACCGTCGCAGGACCCGCAAAAACAGCCGCAAGAGGAAGCAGTGAAACGGAAGATCGAAATGGGCTCGCGGGAGAGAACTTCTGCCGACGCTATGAAAGAACGCATTGCTCGCGATCCGCAATTTGCCGAGGAGCTGGAAAGACGTAGAGAGTTAGAGATAGAAATGAGAGCGGTAAAACAAGCCGCGCTTGTGAAGCTGGCCCGCATCAACATGGACCAGGCGATCCAGATCGCCACCAGTCAGCAACCCGGAAAGGTTATGTCAGCTACTCTCGACGCAAAAGGCTGGGAAGAACCGGGCAAACTCTCGAAGGACGGCCAAGTCTTCTATCACGTTCTTATTGCCGATGAACCAACCGGCGGCGCCACCCACGTATGGGTGAACGCGGTCGACGGCACGATATTGGGAATGGATAAGCAACTGCCGCGCAAGCAACGCAGTCCCGAGAACCCCTAGCTCCATAGTGATCTGTGTCCTCTGTGTTCCCTGGAACGCGGAGGACACACGGATCACGCCGCCTTTGCCTCCCGAACGGGCGCCTTTCCTAACGCCTCCATCAACTCCTGAAATCCCGGAAGATCCAGCGATTGTGGTCCATCGGAAAGCGCTCGCTCCGGACACGGATGCACTTCGATTATCAAACCATCGGCGCCACACGCCGCTGCCGCTTTGGACATCGGCGCGATCAAACTACGTAATCCCGTCCCGTGTGACGGATCGGCAAGCACCGGCAAGTGTGATAGCTCTTTGACCAACGCAACCGCCGCGAGATCAAGCGTATTACGCGTCGCAGTTTCGAACGTCTTGATGCCGCGTTCGCACAAGACGACGTTCGCGTTGCCGCCCGCGAGCAGGTACTCGGCCGCCAGCAACCACTCTTTCACCGTCGCCGATGGACCGCGTTTCAACAGTATCGGCTTCTTCACCGGCGCGAGCTTTCTGAGCAGCGAGAAGTTTTGCATGTTGCGTGCGCCTACCTGAAGCATGTCGGCATATTGCGCAACGATGTCAACGTCCGTTTCGCTCATGACTTCGGTCACGATCGGAAGGCCGGTTTCGTTGCGTGCCGCCTGGAGCAAACGCAGCGCTTCGACTCCGAGTCCCTGAAAGTCGTAAGGCGACGTGCGCGGCTTGTAAGCGCCGCCTCGTAGCATGTTCGCGCCCGCTGCTTTCACGGCACGCGCTGTTTCCATCATTTGATCTTCCGATTCGACCGAACACGGTCCGGCGATCACGACGAGATCTCCGCCGCCGATCTTCGTCCCGCGCACGTCGACGACTGTGCGTGTTTGGCGAAGTTGCCGGCTGACGAGCTTGAACGGATGCGCAATCTGAATCACTTCGGCAACACCTGGCGCCGCACGTAGTGCTTCGATCTCCGACCGGTTGCCGCCGCTGCCGACAGCTCCGATGATGGTGCGTTCTTCGCCTTGAATCACGTGGGCTTGAAAGCCACACTCCTTGATTCGGTCGATGACGTGGTTGATTTCTGCCGGGGTTGCGGTGCTGAGCATGTTGACGATCATGATTGGTCTTCCTTTACTGATAACAAGACAAAGCGGGTGTGGTTTTTCGGGTGGTCCTGAATGCTTTCAAGAATGATTTCGCCGCCGTAGACTTCCGCGGCGTGGCGGCCGGCTATGGCTGCGATTTTGGGGTCGTTCTGTTTGATCATCTCCGCGACGCTTCCGGCTGTGTCGTCGGCAACGACTGCCTTGATTCGCGGATGTCGTTCGAAGAAACGAGTGCATTGCGCGAGGGCCATCGGGTGTGAATGCACGGTTTCGATCATATCTAAGGTGACGCCGGGGCAACCGATCAGATGTTGATCGATCTGAAGCTCGAGTTCGTTGAGAATGACGAATGAACTCGCGCGGATGCGGCTGACGGAAGGGTGCACGATTCCGGCGATGCTATTTTCGACAGGCGCGACAAGATAATCTGCGGCGCCGGTTTGCAGACTGTCGAACAGCGCGGCGAAGGTTTGTTGCGGAACCAGTTCGATCTCCTCGCCAAGCAGCTTGATTGCGGCTTCTTCGCTGAAGGCGCCGCGCTCTCCCTGAAATGCCACTCTCGGTTTTTGCTTAAGAGTCTCCACGGTCGTTAACTCACACTTACTGTCTCAATCCGTTTCGACTCGCGAATGATGCGGCGGAATAGTTTATCGACCGCGCGTTGGTCGAGCGGGCCGCCATTCAGTTCTTGCAGACGCTGAAGAATGAGCCGTTCACGGTCGGGGTCCACGATCGGCAGGGCCGCCGCGCGCTTGAGTGCGCCGACCTTCAAGGCGAGGCGCGCTCTTATGTTCAGCAGTCGAAGCAATTCGAGGTCTACTTCATCAATCTCTTTGCGCCAGTGTTCGATATCCATGGTTCGTGCTCCAGGCAATAAAAAAAGCCAGCCGCGACTTTTTAGGATCGCGGCTGGCTCGTTTGAAGGTGTTTGTGCTTTTTTAGGCCGTCAGCACATCGTTTTCGCACGTCGCCGGTCCGCTCTCCTTAAAAAAGAAGGAGCGGTAGGTAAAGGCGAAGTAGAAAAATGTACGAGTGCTACTCATGACCTCGATTAATATAGGCAAGTCGTAAAAACCCTGTCAAGATTTTTATCGCCTAAGCTGAAATGGTTCGTGTTCTTGCCTGCCTGGTGCTCCTGGTAATCTTCGCGGGTCATGCCTATCCCCAGGAACAATTCGTCGTCCGCCTGAATCAGCTTGGTTTTGCGCCTTCGGACGTCAAAACGGCCGTTGTTTTTGGAAACGAACCGCTGCCGGCCTACTTCATTATTCATCATGTGGACACGGGCGATTTTATGTACTCGGGGAAGGTGAATCCGGTCGCGGGGCGTTGGGGGAAGTTCGATTATTATGCCGAACTGGACTTCAGCGACTTCACGGCGCAGGGCCGCTTTGTCGTCGATGTCGGAAACGCGCGGTCACTTCCGTTTACTGTCAACGCCGTCGCGTACACCGACATTGCGGATCAACTCCTCGAGTTCATGCGGCAGCAACGTTGTGGTTACAACCCATTCGTCGAAGCTGAATGTCACACTCTCGACGGCCGCACTGCTTTCGGACCCGAACCCGCCGGAACGTACTTCAACGTATCAGGAGGGTGGCACGATGCCGGTGACCAACTGAAATACTTGTTGACGTCGAGTAATGCGACCGCGCAGATGCTGCTCGCCTACCAGCTTGTGAAGAGTCAACCACGCCGGTCGGAAGTAGTCTTTGCGGATCGTTTCAACAATCTGGGCCAACCAGGCGGGAACGGAATCGCAGATATTCTCGACGAAGCTCGTTGGGGACTGGAATGGATGCTCCGGCTGCACCCGAAACGCGATCAGCTGTATCACCAGGTAGCAGACGATCGGGATCACAAAGGTTTCCGGCTGCCGCACAAGGAGACGGTTGATTATGGATGGGGGCCGGGAAGCTATCGCGTGGTCTATTTCGCGGATGGCAAGCCGCAGGGATTGAGGCAGTATCAAAGTGAATCGACTGGCGTCGCGAATCTTGCCGGACGCTATGCTGCTGCGATGGCGCTCGGCTATCAGGTATTCAACAAATTTGCCGACCACGAAGGGTTTGCCCGTCGACTTCTTCAGGCCGGCAAGGAAGTCTACGAGTTGGGCCAGAAGAAGGAGGGCGTACAACAGGGCAATTCATACGGCGCTCCTTATCGTTACGCCGAAACAACGTGGGCTGACGACATGGAATGGGGCGCCGCCGAACTTTATCGCGTCACACGCGACGCGCGTTATCTACGCGACGCCAAACGTTACGCTTCGCTTGCGGGCAGCGAATCGTGGATGGGTAAACAAGAGGCTGGTCATTATCAATACTATCCGTTCATGAACATCGGCCATTTTCGACTTTACGATCTGGTCGATGCGCGGACGAAGAAACAACTTGCTGCGTTCTATCGCGAGGGCATTGAGCGGGCTGTGCAGCAGGGATACAGCAATCCGTTTGACTTCGGCGTCCCATTCATCTGGTGTTCGAACAACCTCGCCGTTGCCCTCGCGACTCAATGTTTGCTTTACGAACGAATGACCGGTGATCGTCGCTATCGCGAGTTTGCCGCGAAGCAGACGGATTGGCTGCTGGGGCGCAATCCGTGGGGTTTTTCAATGTTCACAGGCATTCCCGAAGACGGTGTTTATCCGCGCGACGTGCATCTGTTTGCGAACGTGTTAATGAAGCGAATGGTGCGTGGTGGGCTGGTAGATGGACCAGTCTACCGCAAGGTGTTTCAGAGTTTGCGCGGTGTGTCGATCAGAGAACCCGATCCGTTGGCGTTGTTCCAGGATGAGCGCGCCGTTTATCACGACGACGTCAACGACTACTCAACTAACGAACCGACAATGGACGGCACCGCCGCAGCGATACTTCTGTTTGTCCTGAAATAACTGGCAACCTGCGTGTGCCTTTTGTGCTTTTTGTGCCTCTTTGTGGCTACGGCTTTAGCAACAACTTGCCCGTTGTCTTTCGCCCTTCGAGATCACGATGCGCCTGTGCGGCCTCGGTCAACGCATAGACATGATGAATGCGCAGTTTTAGATCGCCATCGACGATCATCCGGAAAACGTCGTTCGCGCGCCACTCGAGCTCTTCGCGAGTCGCGGTGTAGTGATTCAACGTCGGACGCGTGACGTAAAGCGATCCTTTTTGCGAAAGCTTGATCAGATCGAACGGCGGCACCGCACCACTCGCTCCGCCAAACAACACAAGATACCCACGCGCACGCAGCACGTTCAGATCTTTTTCGAAAGTAGCCTTGCCAACACCGTCGTAAACAACATGCACGCCTTCATCGCTCGTCAAACGCCTCGTTTCAGTGTCGAAATCCGTTTGCGTGTAGACGATGCAGTCGTCGGCGCCAGCCTCGCGCGCGAGTTGCGCTTTCTCCTCAGTACCCGCCGTGGCGATCACGCGTGCTCCGATCTTCTTCGCCATCTGGACCAGCAGCAGACCGACGCCTCCGGCAGCCGCATGCACAAGCGCAGTTTCACCTTTCTGCAATTTGTAACTGCTGAACAACAGATAGTGCGCGGTCATACCCTGCAACATCGCTGCGGCTGCCTGTTCGAAACTCAACGCGTCTGGAACCTTCACCAGACGCCCCGCGGGAACGGCCGAATACTCAGCGTAACTTCCTAGCGAACTCGTGTAAGCAACCCGATCGCCGACTTTTAGGTTAGTCACCTCAGTGCCAACCTCGCTGACTACACCTGCCCCCTCTTGTCCATTAATAAAAGGAAGCGACGCAGGGTAACGTCCCTCGCGGAAGTAAACGTCGATGAAGTTCACGCCGGAAGCTTCGATCTTGACGACTGCTTCATTCGCTTTCGGCGCCGGCACCGGCACGTCAACGATCGTGAGCACTTCCGGCCCACCCGTTTGAGCAACTTGTATGGCTTTCATGGCGGCGCAATCTTAGCACTACGTAGCCATAAATCAGGATGTGTGTTCAGCAATTCGGACACCGCCTTCCCACTCAAGGAAAACCAGTTGACAGTCTCATTTGCGCCTTCATAGGATACGCGCGCACACCTGCCAAGCCTGGGAATAACCAGACCGCAATGCGAAAGGAGTTGTCGTGACTAAGAGACGAAGAGTTCTGCCAGCACTCGCGCTGGTGTTGACGATTTGCTGCACCTTGCAGCCGGTGTTGGGCCAAAACGGTTCAGCGGATTCGATCAAGATTCCATTCGAGACGTACAAACTGCCGAATGGCCTCACGGTCATTCTTTCGGTGGATCGCGCGATCCCGACAGTGGCCGTCGATGTTTGGTATCACGTCGGCTCCAAAAACGAGGCGCCCGGCCGCACCGGTTTTGCGCACCTGTTCGAGCACGTGATGTTTACCGGCTCCGGCCATATTCCCTACGGCATGCACGACAAACTCACCGAAGGAGTCGGCGGCAATAACAATGGTTCGACGAACAACGATCGCACCAATTATTTCGAAACGGTGCCGTCGAACTATCTAGAAACCGCGTTGTGGCTGGAATCTGATCGGATGGGCTACCTGCTCGACACGCTCGATCTCGGCAAGCTTAACGCGCAACGCGACATCGTCAAAAACGAACGGCGTCAAAGTTACGACAACCAACCGTACGGTCGTGTACCGGAGATCCTTGCTGCGGCGATGTATCCAAAGGGCCATCCGTACTCCTGGCCCGTGATCGGTTCGATGACGGATCTCAGCGCGGCTTCCGAAGAGGATGTGAAGTCGTTCTTCCGACTCTACTACGCACCCGACAACGCGACGCTCGCAGTCGTCGGCGACTTCGATCCGGCCGAAGCAAAGAAACTGATCCAGAAATATTTCGGCGACCTGCCGAAGGGGAAAGGCGTGGAACGTCCTGCGGTGCCGCTTGGCAAACTTGAAGCTTCGAAGCGTCTTGTTTACGAGGACCGCGTGCAGGTGCCGCGTCTTTATATTCAATGGCCCACACTCGGCATCAAGCAAGACGACCGTTATCCGCTTTCCGTGATGGGTTCGATTCTAGCGGGCTCGCGCACTGCGCGTTTGACGAAGGCGCTTGTTTACGACTCGCAGGTCGCGTCGCAGGTGATTGCATTTCAAAGCTCATCCGAGGACGTTGGTGTTTTTCAGGTGATGGTTATTCCGCGGCCGGAACACACGTTGACGGAGTTGGAAGCCGCGGTCGATCAGGTGATCCAGAAGTTTATTGCTGAAGGCCCAATGGCGGAGGAGTTGCAAAAAGCAAAGAGCGGGTTGGAACTCTCATTCCTGCGCGGATTGGAATCGAACCTCGGCAAGGCCGAACAGTTGTTGTCGGGATCGGTTTACTACGGCAACCCGGCGCGGTTTCGCACTGATTTTGCTAAGACTTTGGGAGTCACTGCTACGGACGTGAAACGTGTCGCCTCTTCGTTTCTCGCGCGTCCGCGCATTGTGTTGAGCGTCGTCCCGAAGGGTAAGAAAGATCAGGCATCGAAAGCAGCGGAAAGCGAAGCAGTCAGTATGTTGCCGGCCAGGCGAGGAGGTAGATCATGAAGAGATTGCGAATTGCGAAATTGCGAATTGCGAAATTGCGAACTGCGCACGCCGCGGTTGCAGTGGCGCTTGCATGGATCATCTGTGTTTCCGGTGTTGCTTCCTTGGCCCAACAACCGTTGGACCGTACGAAGGTGCCAACACCCGGTGCGAATCCGACGCTAACTGTTCCGGCTTGGACCAAAACGCAACTGGCGAACGGCGCGACGCTGATCGTCTCCGAGCGGCGCGGTCTGCCGTTGATATCGTTCAGTATCACTTTGCACGGCGGTTCAAACCAATTTGAACCGGCGACCAAACGCGGCGTCGCGGCGATGACCGCGTCAATGCTGACTGAAGGAACAAAGACGAGAACGGGCGATCAACTCTCCGACGCCTTGCAGATGCTCGGCACCTTCATCAACACAAACGTCGGCTCGGAAGACGGATCGATCAGTTTTGTTTCGACTACGAAGAACTTCGACGCGACGCTGGCGATCCTCGCGGACATGATGTTGAACTCGACGTTTCCTGCCGATGCACTCGAGCGTCTGCGCGGTCGCACCCTCGTCAATCTTACGCAGGCGAAAGATCAGCCTACGGTGATTGGCGGACAGGTGTTTGCGAAGATCCTTTATGGCGACGCGCATCCATACGGTCAACGAATCACCGAAGCGTCAGTTAAAGCGATCACACGCGACGACATCGCGGCATTCTCCAAGGCTTACTTTCAACCCGGCCGCGCGATCATCACTGTCGTGGGCGATATCACGACGCTGAAAGCGAAAGCCGCGATTGAAAAAGGACTGGCGGGTTGGGCCAAGGGTGGTGACAAACCGTCGTTTGATTATCCCCAGCTGCCAAAATTACAGCCGGCGAAAATTTATCTGGTCGACAAGCCAGGTTCCGCGCAGTCGGTATTCAATATCGGTTTGCCGGGTCCGGCTCGGAACACGCCTGACTTCTTCGCAATCCAGGTGATGAACACGATTCTCGGGGGCATGTTTCAGTCGCGCTTGAACGCGAACATTCGCGAGCAAAAAGGTTACAGCTATGGCGTGAGCTCCGGTTTCGCGTACGGGAAGGGGCCCGGTGCGTTTCGAACTGGTGGCTCGATCGTTTCCGACAAGACAGACCTTGCGTTGATCGAGTTCATGAAAGAGCTGAAGGGAATTCACGGCGAGCGGCCGATTACCGATGAAGAGATAAAGACTGCGAAAGATCTTTTGATTCAGTCGTTGCCGCAGAGATTCTCTTCGGTAACGGCGATCAGCGGCACGATCACTTCGCTCATGATCCAGGATCTGCCCGACAACTACTATCAAACGTACGCGAAGAACGTCGCGGCTGTAACTAAAGAGGATTTGTTACGGGTCGCAAAACGCTACATCGATCTCAATAATCTCGCGATTGTAATTGTCGGTGACCGTGCGAAGATTGAAGGTCCTTTGAAAGCAACTGAGATCGCACCGATCGCGATCATTGACATCGAGGGCAATCCCGCGTCCAGTGGCGGCGCGCCAACGTCAAGCAACTGAGCAGGAACTGAACACAAGTGTGTTACGGGCGGCCGCTTTCGTCAGCTTTGTTCTTTTGCAGGCCCAACACACCGTCATGGGTGCGTTCCTTGGGTTTGGCCGAGGATGTTGTTGCTGAAACAACAAGTGACGTCAAAAAACCTGAAATCGCGCCAATGGGAAGGAACGCCGCAATCGTTAAATTGTAACGCGTATCTCCGCTCGACATTCCTTCAGGTAGCAGGAGAAGTAGAATGAGCGCGAGGCCTTCGATTGCTCCCGCTACCGCTCCGAAGAGGGAACCACGCTGCTTGAGACTGAGAAAAAAGCCCAGCAATCCGCCGGCTATAAATCCGCCCACAGCTCCCGCCAAAGCAGCAAATGGCGCCCAGGTGCTGTAGTATCCCAGAAAGCTGGATCGTTGATCCGTGTAAGCAAAGATCCAAAAGTCGAAAGCGGCCAACGCTGCCGTTATGAGTGCACCGCTCAACATCCCCAAAACAATAGTGATTGTCTTTGGATTAGTTTCCATCGTCATCGAGAACGTCCTCCGCGGCGTCGCGTAGCTCGTCTACGAGTGCGAGGGCGTGCTTGCGCAGCGGCCGCATGAAGGGATTACTCCCGAGTTGAATCATTCGGTCGACCATTTCAACGGTGCGATCGATTAGTCGATAAGTGCGGCGATGTTTTGGGGATCGATCGTGGATCCAGAAAAGGATGATCCCCATGTGGTAAACCCAGAGCAGATAGGGCAGTTCCTCACGCAGGTCTTTCGGGATTCGCGCTTTCGAACCTTCCACCACTTTCTCAAAAAGCTCAATACTCGCTCGGCGCACAGGAGTCGCCTCATCCGCAAACGGATTCAACGGACTCTGCGGATCAGCAGCCGTCTTGAAGAGCACGCCTGCAAACTGGTGATACGGTTTCAGAGTTTCGATCTTCAACCGCACCACAGTCAGCAGGCGTGACTTCATGTCGTCGTGTTTCTCAAGGGCGGGGAGGGCAAGGGCGACGTGTTGGTCGTGCGTGGTCTGGTAGAACGCCTGAATCAGATGTTCCTTTGAGCGAAAGTAATAGTAGGCATTCCCGAGCGAAGCGCCGGCCTTTTCAGCGATCGCGCGCATGGTTGTCTGCTCGTAACCTCGCTCGAGAAACATGTCGAGCGCGGTGTTGAGGATCAGCGTGCGGGTCTGGTCGCCCTTCGGCGTTTTCACTGCCTTCTTTTTGCGCATCGCCGCCATCTTGCTATCCATTAATTCCCGCTACGCGCGAGATCTGATATCGATGTTGAGAGATCATCGAGACCACTCGTTTAGTGCTTGGCAACAACTCGGGCCGCGCCAGCCGATAGGACCAATCGCGATAGCCCGTGAGCGACCAAAGTACCATCAACCACGCCTTTGGACCGAAATAAACGGCGCCGTCGTCCGCTACCAGGGTCAAATCTTTCTTTGAAAGATCGTGATCGAGCTGCGGGAATCGTTTGCGAGCCTCCTCCGAAGCGCAGGGAACGAAGTTGAGTTCCACGTGCTTCGTTTGGTCGGCAAGCCATTCATGCGCGCGCCGGCACAGACCGCATTCGGGATCGTAGAGCACAGTCAGGGCTAGCATGGTCACGCCTCCTGCTGGACTGGAGTAAAAGCGTCGGGGGCCACTGGCGGATGATTGTTCTGACGCCCGTGAGAGCGCCGTCGCATGCGGCTGAAGATAAAGAGGTTGAAGAAGTGCATGCCGCCAAGGACCAGCAGCACCATGCCGACCTTCACAGACAGCGCCTCAATACCTTCCTGCGCGGTGGTCACTTCGTAACCGAGTTTCAACGCGAGACTCACGTAGCCAAAGTTAATCAGGTAAAAACCGACGACGAGCAGGTGATTGACCGAGTCGGCGAGACTTTCGTTGCCGTGGAAGACGTCGACGAGGAAGACGCGTCCGTTTTTATGGAGCGTACGCGCGACCCAGATGGTTAGCGCGATGCTGATAGCGAGGTAAACGAGGTAGGTGGTGATTCCGATTGTCATGTTGCGCCTCCTAAAGCAAAATTTGAACACGTTCAACTACCCGCAGCCTACGCCTCTTCCGAACACCTGTCAAGAAGATTTTTGAACGAGTTCAATTTGTGGAGTCGGCGATGCTGGACGGATGCGGGGGACGCGGGGAAGGGGAGACGCGGGGACGCGGGGAGCTGGCGATGCGGGGAAGGGGAGACGCGGGGAAGGGGGGACGGGGAGATGCGGGGAAGGGGAGATGCGGGACGCCGGGAACTGGCGATGCGGGGAAGGGGAGACGCGGGGAAGGGGAGACGCGGGAACAAGGGAAGCGAGGCGACCACGGAGATCCGATCCGCATCGCCGCATCTCCGCGTTCCCGCATCCCCGCGTCTCCGCGTCCCCCCGTCCCCGCATCCCCGCGTCCCCGCATCTCCGCGTCCCCCCTTCCCCCCCCGTCCCCGCTTCTCCCCGTCCCGTGGGTGTGCTATTGTGCAACGTCCTTAAACGTCCCGGTTCACTACTCAAGGAGAAAACTAATTGGCAGCAGAAGACCTTATTCCGGCGGAGGGCGTTATCATCGATAAACAGCCCAACGCCTTCTTCAAAGTACGTCTTGATAACAGCGAGCACGTGGTATTGGCCGCAATTTCCGGCAAAATGCGAAAGAATCGCATCCGGATCCTGGTGGGCGATCGCGTGAGCGTGGAAATGTCGCCTTACGACTTGTCGCGAGGCCGAATTACTTACCGCTACAAGTAGATCTTGGTTCTTCGTACTTAGTTCTTTGTTCAAAGCACAAAGGACAAAGCTCAAAGCTCAAAACTACTTAAACTCGAAAGACTTCAGATAAGCCACGAAGGATTCGTGCCAATGCGTGACGGTCTTCTCCGGACCGACCAGCTTCAGGTAGTACGATCCATTGGGCGTTTCAATGACTGCGGCGCGTAATCCGAAGCCCGGCTTGTTCAAAAATTCGCCGCTTCCGGGCGCCGTCTCGGCGACGTAAGTTCCGAAGCCATCCACGGTCGTGACCTTCAGCCCGCTCGTGGTTAAGGTTTCTGTTACTTTTGGCTTCGTGCCGTCCGCCTGCTTAATCTGGCTGGTCCAGCGCTCGACGTTGGCTGCCGCCGTCCCTCCCTGGTCTTTACCGAAATAATAAAGGATGAGTGAAGCGTCTTCCGTGTCCGATTGCGCACGCGGTAGCTTGTACTGGGCCACGCGCATGCTCGAACTCCGTTCTTCTTCAACCCAGCCTGCGGGAACTTTGTAGCGCAATGCCGCCGGCTTCTGTGGTTCCTGAGGACACACAATAGAAAACGCCACACACACGATCGCAAGCAGTAAAGTGGTCATTTTGGTTAACCTCGTGCCGCCATTTAAACGCACATAGTCACAGCCTGCAAGGTGTGGCAAAACACCAAGGATTTCCGTGACGATGCGGATATTGGCGTGGTAGTATGCCTTTATTATGCATGCCGATGTCGTTCTTATACGACTTATATTTACGGCAATCTTGGTAGCGGCCGGATATATCCTCAGACCAGTAGCCAACGACCCTTGGATCTCAGCGGGATTGGGTGCTCTGATCGCGATCTGCATCATCCTTTTCGAGATGCGGATTCGCCGCGCGTCACTGAAAACTCTGATCGGTGCGGCGGTTGGTTCGATTCTCGGAATCATCGGAGCCTATTTGATCGGTTCGCTGATCAGTCGACAGGAATCGATGGCTGTAGCACCCGCGGCGAAGACCTTCATCACCCTGGCCCTGACATTTTTCATGGCCTATGTCGGGTTGATGGTTGGCGCCGCCAAAGGAGACTATCTCGATCTCTCAGCACTGGGCGGGATTTTCAGCGACAAGGTTGCAAGGCGCGACTTAAAGATCCTCGACACTTCCGTGATCATCGACGGCCGTATTGCCGATGTCGCGGAGACCGGGTTTCTCACCGGGTCGCTAATCATTCCCCAGTTCATTCTTCGCGAACTGCAACAGGTGGCTGATTCGCCCGACTCTTCCAAGCGCCAGCGCGGACGAAGGGGTCTGGATATGCTCAACCGCCTCCAGAACAACAGCTCGCTCGACATTCAGATCGTTGAGACCGACTTCCCATCGGTGCGCGAAGTCGATCTGAAGTTGATTGAACTTGGCAAACAGCTCGACGCGGTAATCGTGACGAACGATTTCAACCTGAACAAGGTGTCCCAGTTGCGCGGCGTCAGCGTGCTCAACATCAACGAGCTGGCAAACGCGCTCAAGCCGGTCGTGCTGCCCGGCGAGGCGATGCGAGTATTCATCCTCAAGGAAGGGAAGGAATACAATCAGGGTGTCGCTTATCTCGACGATGGAACGATGGTGGTCGTCGACAATGCACGCCGGCTAATCGGCAAGAACGCCGACATCGCAGTCACGAGCGTCTTGCAAACAACAGCCGGCAAGATGATCTTTGGTCGTCTCTGGGAAGAAGCGGAAAATGGCGGACACAGCGACATCCACCGCACGAATGGTGGCTCGCGCCGGCAAATGCGTGACTCGCGCAGTGCTCCGGGTCCAGTGCGTATCACCGACAGCGAACCAATCACCGAGAGCTGACGGGTGAAATGCGAATTTCGAATTGCGAAATTTAGTTACTTCTGAAAATTCCAAATTCGAAATTCGAAATTCGAAATCTTCTATGGACGGTACGCCGCTTCCAAAGTTTCCTTTCTCTTAATGAACACCGCGATCATTGCCGCCGCCGGAACGGGCAGCCGGATGGCGAGCGATCATCCGAAGCAGTTTCTGCAACTGGCAGGAACTCCGATCATCTTTCATACGCTTGCGCCATTTGAGGAGTGCGAAAGTATTGACGAAGTGATTGTGGTTCTGCCGGCAGAAGAGGCGGCGGCTTTTCTTACTTTGGCTGGCAAGCGCGGCTTGAGAAAGTTGTCGCGGGTTGTACCGGGTGGGACGACGCGGGCTGATTCGGTTAAGCGTGGCCTGCTGGCAATTCGACCTGCGACGGCGGGAATCGTTGCGGTTCACGATGGTGTTCGTCCGTTTGTGACGGTTGAAGAGATCGAGAGCGTCGTCGCCGCTGCTGAAACTGACGGCGCGGCGATCCTGGTCGCGCCGGTTACGGATACGATCAAGCACGTTAGTGACAACTCGATCGTAAAGACGCTCCATCGCAGCGAATTGCGACGCGCACTGACGCCGCAGTGCTTTCGTTACGAGTTGCTGCGAAAAGCCTACGAACAGGCTGACGTAAACGATCCTTCTTTAACTGACGAGAGCGTGCTCGTGGAAAAGATGGGCGCGCGCGTCAGCGTGGTTGAGGGCAGCGATACAAACATTAAGATCACAACTCCCCAGGATCTATTGATCGCAGAGGCTTTTCTCAGGCGTTAGTCAGTTGTCAGTGGTCAGTGGCAGTCGTACTTTTGGACACTGTTGCTATTAACGGCCACGAATACGGCGTACGGACAACTGACCACTGACAACTGACAATGATTCGCATTGGTATCGGCACGGATACACATCGCCTCGTGGAGGGACGCGCGCTCATACTCGGCGGCGTTCACATCGCTTCCGATCGTGGTGCCGACGGCCATTCCGATGCGGACACGTTGGCCCACGCTATTGCCGACGCTATTCTTGGCGCACTCTGCGAAGGTGACATCGGCGTCCACTTTCCTGATAAAGATCCGCAATGGACCAACGCGGACAGTATGGAACTGCTCTCGCGCGTTATGTGGTTGGCGCGCGAACGCAGTTTGCACGTAGTGAATGTTGATTCGACAATCCTGCTCGAAAGGCCGAAGATTCGCACCTATGTCGATGCGATGCGTACGAATATCGCGTTCGCGCTGGGCATCGACGCGGGTTGCGTGAGTGTGAAAGCCAAAACGGGTGAAGGACTCGATGCGGTCGGTCAGGGGCTCGCGGTAACGGCTCAGGCCGCTGTTCTGATGGAGAGCAACTAACGAAAGATCGTCATTAGTCAGAGGTCAGTTGATTGTCAAGGTACAACTGACCACTGACTACTGACCACGGACCACTAAGCTTGAGACCACAGGACGTCATAAGAAAAAAGCGCGACGGTCAAAGCCTCTCTCGCGATGAGATCGAATTCTTCGTAGCCGGCGTAACCAGCGGCCGCATTGCCGACTACCAGGTCAGTGCGCTGTTGATGGCCATCTACCTCAACGGCATGGACCAGTCAGAGCAGCAGGCATTGACGGAGGCGATGCTCAACTCCGGCAACATTCTCGACTTTTCCGACATTCCAAAACCAAAGGCTGACAAACACTCGACTGGCGGCGTTGGCGACAAGACGTCGATCATCATCGCGCCGTTAGTTGCCGCATGCGGCGTGGGAGTGCCGATGATTTCGGGTCGCGGGTTGGGCCATACCGGCGGCACTCTCGACAAACTCGAATCGATTCCCGGCTATCGCGTGAGTCTCAGTGCGAACGAGTTTAAGCAGGTATTGGATAAGGTTGGTTACGCGATGGCGGGTCAAACCGCCGAGCTTGCGCCCGCAGACAAGAAGATGTACGCCTTGCGTGATGCTACTGCGACCGTCGAAGCCATTCCGTTGATCGTCGCCTCGATCATTTCCAAAAAAGCCGCCGCTGGTCTGGATGCGATGATTATCGACGTGAAGGTTGGCAACGGCGCATTCATGCGCGAAGAGTCGCGCGCGACTGAGTTGGCCCATGCGCTCGTCAGCACCGGTAACTCCTGCGGGATTAAGACACGCGCCTTACTGACCGACATGAACCAGCCGTTGGGACGCGCCGTCGGCAACTCGCTCGAGGTCGAAGAATGCATCAACCTGCTTCGTGGCGATGCGCCTGAAGCTGCGCGGCCGGTGCTTGACTTGTCACTGGAACTATCGGCACACATGTTGTGTCTAGCGAATGTCGATCCGACAACTGAAGCCGCGCACGAACGTCTGCGCGGAGTGTTGGAATCGGGTAAAGCGCTCGAGTGTCTGCGACAGAACATTGAGGCGCAAGGTGGCGATCCTCGTGTGTGCGACGACCCGTCCCGTTTTCTGCCTTTGGTAAGCGAAACCATTACGGTAGAATCCCCGCGCTCTGGCTTCATTACAAAGGTGGATACCACGGAGATCGGTCACGCTATCGCAGCAATCGGTGGCGGACGTGTGCGCATCGAAGACACGATCGATCCCACGGTCGGTTTCACTTCCGAATTGAAGCTTGGTGACCGGGTGAAGTCCGGCGAAGCAATCGGCATCGTTTACTGTGCTGATAACGCGGCTGGTGAGGAAGCGGCGCGAAGAATTCAAGCCGCGTATCACGTCGACGACGAGCCGCCTGCGGAACCGCTAAAATTAGTCAAGGAAGTCATTAACGAATGAAGTACAAAATCCTGGTTTTAATCACACTGCTTGGTCTAATCCTTATCGCCCTCACCGGCTGTAACGACACGTCGGCGTCGCAGGATTCATCGAAGATACGCGTCGGAATCGTTTTTGACATTGGCGGCAAAGATGATCGTTCGTTCAATGCCGCAGCGTGGCAAGGTGTGCAACGAGCTGCGAAGGATCTGCCGATCATTTTGCGCGACATCGAACCGGGAACTCCGAATGCGATCGAGCCCGCGATGCGTGCCTTTGCGGAACGCAACTTCGATCTCATCATCGGTGTTGGTTTTGCGCAGGCGCCGATCATGGAGATGGTTGCGAAGGACTATCCAAACATTCAGTTTGCGATCATTGACGGCGACAGCAAGTTGCCAAACGTTGCTTCACTAATGTTCAAGGAACATGAAGGCTCGTATCTCGTAGGCATACTCGCCGCGAAAGCGTCACGCACCGGGACAATTGGTTTTCTCGGCGGCATGGACATCGGACTCATTCGTCGTTTTGCGAAGGGCTACGAAGAAGGGGCGCGCTCGGTTAATTCCAACATCCGCGTGATTGAGAATTATGTTGGCGTAACGGATGCGGCGTGGAACAACCCCGGCAAGGGCAAGGAGCTTTCATTGGCCCAGATCGGCAAAGGCGCGGATGTGATCTTTACTGCCGCGGGTAACTCCGGCCTCGGCGCGTTCGATGCGGTCGAGCAACAGGGAAAACAGAATGGCCGTGCCACTCACTTCGTCATCGGCGTGGATTCAAATCAAAACGGAGTCAAGCCAGGTTTTGTATTGACCAGCATGGTCAAGCGCGTTGACAACGTCGTTTATGACATTGTCACGGACGTGGTCAACCGCCAGTTCAAACCAGGCCCGCACACTTTTGGATTAGACAGAGACGGTGTGGGTTACTCGCTGGATGAATTCAATAAGGATCTCGTTTCACCCGATGCGCTCGAAGCCGCCGAGGCGGCCAAAAAGAAGATTATCAGTGGTGAGATAAAGGTGAGAGACGCGATGTTGGGTGGTTAGTCAGTAGTCCGTGGTCAGTGGTCCGTAGTTCGTAGAGTTTTAGGGTCCCTCTGGACCTCACCTTTGGAGGAACAGCAATGGCTAGGAGTAACTTCGAGAGCTTACGAGTGTATCGACTATCTGAAAAACTCGCCGATCATATATGGCAGGTAGTACTCACTTGGAACAACTTTGCCAGGGACACCGTTGGAAAGCAGGTCGTTCGTTCGGCGGACAGTATTGGAGCCAATTTATCTGAAGGCTCTGGACGGGGACGTTACTTGGACAACAAGCGATTTGTTCGAATGGCTCGCGGCTCTTTGAACGAAACGCAGCATTGGTTGCGCCGAGCTTACAAACGGAACCTGCTAACCAAATCGCAGATTGACAAACTTAAACCGATGATCGCTGAGTTGGGGCCAAGCCTAAACGCCTATCTAAAGTCGATTGGTCCCGTCGCCGTTACTAGAACCGAAAGTCGCAAAACGAGTCGAGGTTTGTAACTGACCACTGACACTGACTACTGACTACTGACTACTGACAATGCTTGAGCTACGACAAATTACCAAACGCTTCGGCGATGTATTGGCTAACGATCAGATCGATATCGTCGTTAAGCCGGGGACTATTCACGCCATCGTAGGTGAGAACGGCGCGGGCAAGTCGACTGCGATGCGCATCGCTTACGGTTTTTATACTGCCGACAGCGGTCAGATACTCGTCGACGGTCAGGTCCGCGATATCAAGTCGCCGCATGATGCGATTGCGCTTGGTATCGGCATGGTCCACCAGCACTTTATGCTGGTTGAGGACATGACAGTTGCCGAAAACATCGTTCTCGGAGCTGAACCGGGCTCCGTGGTATCGCTCGATCTCAAAAGCGCGGCCGCGCAGATTCGACAACTTTCAGAAGAGTTCAAACTAGCCGTTAATCCGAACGAACCCGTCGAACATCTCTCGGTGGGCCAGCAACAGCGCGTCGAATTATTGAAAGCTCTTTATCGTCACGCGCGCCTCTTGATTCTCGACGAACCTACCGCTGTACTTACGCCGCTCGAAGTGGAAGAATTCTTTGCAATTCTGCGCCGCATGCGAGAGCAGGGAAAGACAGTAATTATCATCACGCACAAACTCCCCGAAGTGCTCGCGATTTCCGACGAAGTGACCGTGATGCGTGACGGCAAGGTCGTCGGACGAGTGCAGACGAAAGATACGAATGCCGCCGAGTTAGCGCGCATGATGGTCGGGCGAGAAGTTCTGTTACGTGTCGAAAAACCCGATCCGAAAGTCGGTGCACCGCAACTCGAAGTGCGAAATCTTTCGGTTGTTGCCAATGACGGAACAAAGCGCGTGGACGGAATGTCGTTCGAAGTTCGAAGCGGCGAGATCGTCGGTATCGCGGGAGTGGAAGGTAACGGGCAGACGGAACTTATAGAAGCGCTGGCAGGGTTAGTTGATCCGGCGCGTATCACAGGAGAAACAACTTTCGGCGGCAAGAATATCAACGGTTTGGGCGCACGTGTCCGCCGCGAGCTCGGTATCGCGCACATTCCCGAGGATCGCCACCGGCGCGGATTGCTTCTCGATTTCACTCTCGCGGAAAATTCGATTCTCGGCGTGCACTACCGACCACCGATCGCCGCGCTCTTGGGCAATGTTTTTCTCGACGACAGCGCAATTCAACGAAGGGCCAACGAAATCATCCAGGCGTTCGATGTTCGACCACCGAATGCGACACTTCCGGCGCGTTCGCTTTCCGGCGGCAATCAACAGAAGCTAATCATCGGGCGCGAATATCATGTCAATCCGAAGTTGTTGCTGGTATCGCAGCCGACGCGCGGAGTGGACATTGGTGCGATCGAGTTTATTCACCGCCAGTTGGTGCGTTTGCGTGATGACGGTTGCGCGATCCTGCTGGTTTCGGCAGAACTTGAAGAGGTGACGAGTCTTTCCGATCGTTTGCTGATCATTCATGACGGGAAAATCGCCGGCGAAGTTGATCCAAAAGTGGCGACGATGGAAGAGATTGGATTGTTGATGACCCGAGGACATTAAACTTGTCAGTAGTCAGTGTAGTCAGTGGTCAGTTGCCAGTAGTGCGTTCTCGGCAGTCAGTTGTTGACCAAACGATCCGTACCACTGAACACTGACTACTGACCACTGACCACTGACCACTGACACTGACTACTGACTACTGACGACACTGACGATGACACTGACAATGCCTAAATTCGCGCGTGACCTCATTTTCCCGCTGATCGCTGTTATCGCAGCTTTCATTGTCGGCGGAATTCTCATCCTGCTCGTCGGCGACAATCCCATCGATGCTTATCGCCTATTGTTGGGAAGCGCGCTGTCGTGGCCTGACGGCATCGGTTACACGTTCTTTCACGCGACTCCTTTGATCTTCACTGGACTCGCGGTGCTCGTTGGTTTTCGTTGCGGTCTATTCAACATCGGCGCCGAAGGACAGCTCTACATCGCCGCGTTTGCCACTGCGTGGGCAGGAATCACTTTCGCAAATCTCTCTGCCTGGTTTTTGATACCTTTGTGTTTCCTTGCGGCGATACTTACGGGCGCACTTTGGGGAGCGATTCCCGGCGCACTGAAAGCTTTTTTTGGCTCGCACGAAGTCATCAACACGATCATGTTGAACTTCATTGCCGTTGCGCTGGTCAGTTACTTTACGCAGTATCATTACAGAGATCCGCGCGACCCGATTATGGAGACGGTGGTTATCGGCGACGGCGCGCACATAGCGCGGATGGGCCAGTTCATTCCCGGCTTTCCCGAACGCATTCCGTTGAACCTCGCGTTTCTACTTGCACTGCTTTGTTGTCTGCTGGTCTATCTATTTCTGTGGCGCACGAAGTGGGGCTACGAAATACGCGCCACCGGGAGCAGTCCTACGGCCGCTGAGTACGGCGGCATCTCGATCAAAAAGCAGATCGTTTTGGCGATGGCTGTTTCCGGCGCTCTCGCGGGTATGGTCGGAATCAATGAAGTCCTCGGCTATCGCTATCGTTACTACGACGGATTCTCCGATAACTATGGCTATACCGGTATCGCCGTCGCGCTGCTGGGGCGCAATCATCCGGTTGGGGTGATAATTGCCGCCTTGTTGTTCGCCATGTTGCAGCATGGCGGGATCTATGTCGATGGTTTTTCAGAACACATAACGAAAGACATCGTCCAGGTTTTGCAGGGCATCATCATTCTGTTTGTGGCTGCTGAGGCGTTTTTCAAGTGGTCTTTAGGAAGGTTCGGCTTCAGACGATTGAGGGCGTAAATATGAGAGACATCTTTACGTGGGACCTACTTGCGTCGACTATCAGAATGGCGGCACCACTGATTTTAGCGGCTCTCGGTGGATTGTTTTCCGAGCGTTCGGGTGTGATCAACATTGCCCTCGAAGGAAAGATGTTGGCTGGCGCTTTCACCGCTGCCGCCGTGACCTACGCGGCTGATATGAGATTTGGTATGGGCAACGCGAGTCCGTGGGTAGGTTTGTTCGCAGGTATGCTCGCAGGAATACTCATCGCCGCGATCTATGCGCTTAGTTGTATTAAGTTCAAAGCCGACCAAGTGGTGAGCGGCGCAGCTATCAACATTCTGATGCTTGGCATACCGGGTTTTTTGAGTGGGGCACTTTTTCTTTCCTCCGGATCGACGCCGCAGCTCCCTAAAGATCATCTATTGCCGCAGTCGCCATGGGTCATCGCTATCGCACTGGGAGTTCTAGTTGCTACGACCTGGTACGTCATCTACAAAACACCGTTCGGCTTACGACTGCGTTCGGTGGGAGAGAAACCGGAAGCCGCTGATGCAGCTGGTGTGAGCGTGAGCCGGATGAGGTATTGGGGTGTGCTGCTGGCCGGAGCGCTCGCCGGCATCGGCGGTGCATATCTTTCTATCGGACAATCGTCCTTGTTCACGAGGAACATGACGGTTGGCCGGGGTTTCATCGCCCTCGCGGCGTTGATATTCGGAAAATGGCGTCCGGTGCAAACTCTGCTTGCGTGTTTGCTGTTCGGATTCACTGAGGCGGTTTCGATTCAAATGCAAGGCGCGGTAAAGTTACCTTCGGGCGAGGATATCCCGGTACAGTTCATTCACATGGTGCCTTATGTTTTGACTATCGTGGTGCTCGCAGGCTTCATTGGCTCGTCGCGACCACCGCGCGCTTTGGGTATACCGTATCAGAAAGAAAAGTGAGCAAGGGGAAGAATGGCTGAGCAAGTGGCAAGCACAAGTCTTTATGAACGTGCCGAGCATGCAGCACGAACGATTCGCGCGCGACTAACAGAGGAGCCGCGCATCGCGATCGTGCTCGGCAGCGGCTTGGGCGGTTTTGCTGACGACTTCGACGACGCTGTTCGAATTCCTTATAACGAGATTTCCGGCTTTCCTCGCTCGACAGTAGAAGGACATAGCGGACGACTCGTCAGCGGTAAAGTAGACAGCGTTCCGGTCCTTGCGATGCAGGGCCGCGTGCATTATTACGAAGGTTACTCTCTCGAAGAAGTCACTTTTCCGGTCCGCACTTTCAAGCTACTCGGGATCAAGACGTTGGTTTTGACCAACGCTGCCGGTGGCATTAACGTGGAACTGACGCAAGGCGCGCTGATGGTCATCAGCGATCACGTGAACCTCATGGGCGACAATCCGTTGCGTGGTCCAAATGACGAACGATTTGGTCCACGCTTTCCTGATATGTCCGGAGTTTACTCGCCCGCTTTGCAGGAATTGGTGGTCGAAGAGGCGAAGGCAATGGGCACGGAAGTGCGGCGCGGGATTTATGGCGGCTTGTCTGGTCCAAGTTACGAAACACCCGCCGAGATTCATCTGTTGCGTAACCTTGGGGCCGACGCCGTCGGCATGAGCACCGTGCCGGAAGCGATCGTCGCGCGGCATATGGACATGGAGGTACTCGGCATCTCGTGTATTACAAACATGGCTGCCGGCATCGGCGACGAGCCGATCGATCACGCCGAAGTGATGGCGATTGGCGATCGCGTGCGCGGCACGTTTACGGAATTGTTGCGAAGAGTTGTGGGTAGAATCAACAGTAGAGTCGTTTAGGTTCGCGTGGGTCGAGAAGAAGAGCTTTGTACTTTGTGCTTTGTGCTTGGTTGGTGGTTCCAGGAACAAAGATCCAAGACCAAGCTCTAAGTACAAAGTACAAAGCACTAAATGAGTATGATAATAGGCATTGGTGGCGGCACAGGATCGGGAAAAACAACGGTCGCCAATCGCATTCTTGAATCGGTAAGTGCCAATGAAGTCGTTTTCATTCAGCAAGACTCTTACTACCGTAACCTGACGGATCTTCCTGTCGACTATCGCGGCATCGCCAATTTCGACCATCCGGATGCGCTCGATAACGATCTTCTCGTCAACCACATCCGGCGGCTGAAATCAGGTGAGGCGATCGAGTTGCCGCTCTACGACTTCCGCACACATATGCGGATGAGCGAAACGAGGTCGGTCCAACCGAAGCCGATCGTCATCGTCGAGGGCATACTGATCTACGCCGATCCGCGTTTACTCGAACAGATGGACATCAAAGTATTCGTCGACACGCCTGACGACATTCGTTTTATTCGCCGTCTGCGTCGCGACATCGCTGAGCGCGGCCGCACGGTTGAATCGGTGATTGAACAATACCTGGCGACAGTGCGGCCCATGCACATGCAGTTTGTCGAACCGTCGAAACGTCATGCGGACGTCATCATTCCGGAAGGTGGTCATAATTTGGTAAGCATTGATTTGCTGAGCGGAAAGATTCGCGAGAAGCTGGCCAGTGCTTTATCGTTAGCTGGAGGTCAACTTTGAGCGAAGATTTAGAGCCGTTGATTGAAGCGGCTAAACAAGCGCGGTTGCAGTCGGTGGCGCCGTTTTCGAACTTTCTCGTTGGGGCGGCGGTGCGGACTGAAACCGGCAAAGTCTATACCGGATGTAACGTCGAAAGCGCCAGCTATGGTCTAACGGTGTGCGCGGAGCGCGTTGCGATCTGGAAAGCGTTGTCGGAAGGTGAACGGAAGTTTACGGAGTTGGCTGTAGTCGCCGATACCGACACGTTGACACCGCCGTGTGGCACGTGCCGGCAGATCATTTGGGAGTTTGCGCGCGGCGCGAAGATCGTGTTTGCGAACCTTATCGGGCATAGTGAAGTGTTCAATATCGCCGACTTGTTGCCGCGTGCATTCGATGCGCGGTTTTTAAAGCAGAAGTAATCAACTTGTTTACTTGTGGACCATTATGCGTTTCCTGATTCCGTTACTTCTTATAACTATGCTTGCCAGCCCGCTATCGAACATTGCCGCACAGACCCGTACGGCAAGTCGATCTCATCATTCTGGGTGGGACGATTGTGACGATGGACGGTGCGCGTCGCGTTATTGACGATGGTGGAATTGCGGTCGCGGGTGGACGCATTGTCGCGATTGGACCACGGGCCGAGATCCAGAGTGGATACACGGCGCGGAAAAAGTTGCAGGCGTTTGGCCGGGTGATTACGCCAGGGTTGATCAATGGCCACACGCATGTGCCGATGGTCCTGTTTCGCGGTCTCGCTGATGATCTCGATTTGCAGGAGTGGCTGACTAAGTACATCTTTCCGGCGGAAGCGAAGAATGTGACTGAGCAGTTTGTGCGCGTTGGCGCGCGGCTTGGACTCGCCGAGATGATTCGCGGTGGTACGACGACGTATTGCGACATGTACTACTTCGAAGACGCGATCGCCGATGAGACTGCAAAGGCTGGTGTGCGCGGTGTTCTGGGTGAAACGATCATCGACTTTCCGGTTGCGGACAATAAAACGAATGCCGAAGGGATGGCTTATGTCGAGAAGTTTGTGAGTCGGTGGAAGGGGCACGACCTTGTTATTCCGGCCATCGCTCCGCATGCGCCGTACACTGTTTCGGAAGCACATCTGAAGGCAGTACGCGCGTTTTCCGATCGCACCGGCGCGCCGATCGTCACTCACATTTCAGAGACGAAGCGCGAGCTGGACGACAGTGTTAAAGACAAAGGTGCAAGTCCGGTTGCTTATCTCGAACGGATCGGGTTTTTGAATGATCGTGTGATCGCGGCGCACATGGTGTGGCCGCAGGGAACCGACATTTCGATTCTAAAGAAGCGCGGCGTAGGTGTCGTCCACAATCCGCAGTCGAACATGAAGCTTGCTTCAGGCGTGGCGCCGGTGCCGAAGATGATGAGTGAAGGTGTGTTCGTCGGGTTGGGAACGGATGGCGCGGCGTCAAACAACGACTTGAACATGTGGGAAGAGATGGATACGGTCGCGAAGTTGCACAAAGTGTTTAGCGGCGATCCGAAGGTAATTTCAGCCAAGCAGGCCTTTGAGCTCGCGACCATTCGCGGCGCGCAGGCGCTACATCTCGAAAAAGAGATCGGCTCGCTTGAAACCGGCAAGCGCGCCGACATCCTGATGATCGATCGCGACACGCTTAATCAAATCCCGCTCTACAACATCTACTCGGACCTGGTCTACGCGACCAAAGCCTCCGACGTCCAAACCGTCATCATCAACGGCCGCATCGTCATGCGCGACCGTCGTTTCTTAACCCTGAACGAAACCACCGTCAAAACCGAAGCCCGCGCCCTGCCGCGACAAGAATCATCAAAAGCCTCGCCACCCCCGCTCCGTCACAGTAAGACGAATCGAGCGATGATTTACTGTATTGTGTGCCCTGCTCCTTTAGAAACTCTTCGACAGCCGCCCGAAAAGTCTCGCATCAACGGCTGGATATTTGTAGAGGTCGAGGTTCAATTCGCGTAAACAACTCCATCAAGCGAGATGGTTCGATAAGTCCCGCTCGATCATGTGACGGACGTCCAGCATATCTGTGCTGTGACCGCGTTCAATCTTAGCTAGAGCTTGAGCGTAGAAGTCGTAGTGGAAGAACTCGATCGATCCTTCTTTCCCAATGTATGTGCTACGTTCCTCCCAACCCGGTAATGGCGGGATGAAATCGTCCGGCGAGGCGAGTTCTACATTCAATCGAAGATCTTCCTTGAGATGAGGAAGAGCTCGAAGTAACTCGATCGATTTCGGGAAGGATCTTTACATCAACATCGATTGTCGTTTCTCTCCAGCCAAGGAGAACTGCCGTCGCACCACCCACGAAGTAAATGCGGGCGTTCTTCTTTCCGGCCCGCCCGATGGCTTTCATAAACCTTTCAACCCGCTCGGCGCTTACTTTCTCACGCATGGAATCGCTCGCTCGAAGCTGACTAGTCTTCTGATCAGAGCATTGTATCTGGAATGGGCGGAGTCTGGGTTGTCGCTGGCGAGTAGATCGTAGAGGCGATGCTCGGGAGTCGAATCGGAGGAGACGGAAGTTTCGGTCACGTCCAAACCAAGCTGTCGAAGCTTTGGGGCGCCGATCGAGACGAGCAGGGCGGCGATCGTTTCTCGGCGCTCACGCAAATCGCGGAGTCCAGTTTCGATCAAATCATTTGCGGGTAATAACGTCATTCACCATGCATCCTAACACTCGAAGTCACAATCATGCGTCGACTACCGGCACACCAGCCGAGTCCCGATGTAGTCGAAGATGTTGTCGGGCATTTTCATCTGTTCCCAGGCGCCGAAGCCGGCGGAGATGGCAAGTGGCCAGAGGATGAGGAGGCTGACCGCGCCGACCGCCGCTTTATCGACCCACTTTCCGGCACCGATTTCGACTGTCAGCGTGTCGTCCTCACCTTGATGGAAAACAACGTTCAGCGACGTCGCCATCCCAACAAAATCACGCCAACTGCCGCGCTTCTTAATCTGAAGCAATACGCTATCGTGGTCGGTGTTGATTTGCTGCGTGTCAAAGTCCTGTTGATTGAGCCAGCCGCGCACGTCGCCAATCAATCGCGGTATGACATCCGGCGTGCACGAATAGCGACGCAACTTCGATCCCGGAATTTGGCCAGCCTCAGCTCCAGCGGGCGGAGCAGGCACCAGCGCATTGCCACAACTCAGACAGAAACGCCAATCCGGTTCGATATCTTTCTGACAATGTGGACACGTCGTCGACGGCATCAGACTGCGATGATCGTCCACCCTGGCCGTTCCGACGAAAGGTTGCGGAGCTGGCGGCCGCGGCGGCGCAGGTTGCCAGGAAGATCGCTGAGGAGTCGAGACTCTCTTCAACGCCTCCTCAACCTTCCTTCCTACCGACGCGAGCAAATCATCTCGCTGTTTCAGACTGAGCAACAAATCGCGAATCTCAGCGTGAGCGCGTCCCTTATCAATTGCACCTTCGATCTCGAGGAAGAGCAGGTTTTGCTCTTGCGCGCTCAAAGTTGTGGCTGAATCGATCCGGTCTTTGAGCGCGCCCAGGTAGGAAAGCGGAACGGGTGGAGGCGCCGGCAGTGGATCGGGCAACGGTGGCGCTGCAGGCGCCGAATTGATCGCCTTCAATAGTGCAAAAGCCGCTGCCTTGTCGCGTTGACGATAATCCGTGACCTGGATTTCATTAAGCGGGGCCGACAGCAAACTAAGATGGATATTGTCGGAGACGAGCACCGGAAGTAACGGCTTACCTAGTTCGACCACATAGGCCAACTCGCCCTGACACGCCTCTGAATCCCACGACTCCTTGGAAAGCGCGAAAACAAAAATGTCGCAGTCGCGAATGCTGGAGAGAATGCTGTCCCACCACCTCTGACCACCTGTGAGGGTCTGGTCGTGCCAGGCGCTAAACCCAACATCCGTAAGATCTTTCACAAGTTGGGCGACGGCATCACTGTTGTTGCGGCTGTAACTGACAAAGACTTTTCGCATAAGCGTTTGTCTCCTGTTGAGGGGAGATTAAACCACGGATTTAAAACGATGATAAGGAGTTTGCAATGCTCCTCTTGCCTCATTCGCCCCACTCCGGCCATAATAGGGTCGACAAATTGATACCAACCATAAGCGAGCATCACGCTCGCTTCCGTGTTTCAGGAGTCAACAATTTGAACTTTTTTTCGTATTTACGCCCCCATATCCATGCAATCCTCCCGACAGTTTTGATTCTTATTACAACCGGTTTTGCGGCAGGCCAGACGACTGGCGCCAACGACGAAATCCAGCCGGTCAATTCCGTGATGCGCCGGATCGAGCGGGCCCGTGCGCTCGCCGCGGTGCACCAGCTTCAGGCGGCCGCGACGGAACTCGAAAACGTACGCGCCTCAGTGAACGACGTCGCGTTACGTAACGTCACGACCCTCATGTTGCTTGGTATCTATTTGGAAGACGGAAACTACGGACGGGCACAGGCTTTACTCGAAGAAACTTTCACCAATCGCGCAGCACAAAAAGACGAATCGATTCGGACTTACTTTGCCGCCGCCGGTCAGACGCTCAACGGCGTCCGCACGCGCCTGGCTCGTTATCGGAGTTACGGCATGAACCCATCTGCCACCGACCTTCCGACGGAAGCCAGTGCCGACATCGAACGCCTGCGTAATCTGCTCGAACGCGTAATTGCACAGGCGAAGCAGATCTCGACTGAGGCAGGTCGATCCTACGACGCACTTGCGCTCCAGGAAGACGTACTGGGAATTCGTGCCTCGCTTGCTCGCAACGAAGAGGATCTCGCACGCTGGCAGACGGAGTACTTGTTGGCGCGGGAGAAGATGGCATCGGCGGGAGGCCAGGTGCAAACCCTCGGTCGCTCACCTGCGCTCACCGCCGTTACTTCCAAGATTCCCAATCCGTTCGCGAACCAAAAGCCGGCGGACGAGTCCTCGACGACCAACGGTACCGCCGCCCCGACCAATTCGGCTCCGATTCTTTCATCCACGACCACTTCAGGTCCCGAACCGCAACTCGTAACGACCGGCTCGCTTAGCGGTCGCGAAACCAAGCGCGTTACGCCTGTTTATCCCGCGACTGCAAGAAACCACAACGTCACCGGCACCGTTCGAGTGTTTGCGATCATCGACGAGAACGGTAAGGTTTGGATCACGAACTCGGAAGGTCCGACGCTGTTGAAGACGGCAGCCGAAGAGGCTGCTCGTGGTTGGCTGTTCCCACCGTCAACATTCGCCGGGAAGCCAGCGCGCCTCGCCGGTTATCTCGACTTCGATTTCAAACTTTAAAAACGCGCTTTCTCGGCAGCTCTCTGTGTATCTCCGCGACCCCTGCGTTGAAAATGGCCGTTTGAACGCAGAGAACGCGAAGATACGCCGAGGACCGCAGGGAAGATCTCCTTTCAACAACCCTAAACTTGACTTAAAAGTAAGGTTTCACCTAAAATGCCTGTGGTTAACAAGTTAGATGAAGATTTCGGCACAAGAAGAATACGGTCTGCGCTGTCTGTTACAACTCGCTCGCGCGGGGACGATGGGTCAGTCGCTCACGCTTTCGCAGATTGCCGAACTCGAAGGAATCTCAACGGCAAATGCGGGCAAGCTGCTGTGGATCCTGAGTAAGGCCCAACTAGTGCAGTCGACACGTGGAATTAAGGGCGGCTATTCGCTCGCGAAACCGGCCTCGGAAATCCGTTTGAACCAGGTGATCAGGGTGCTCGAGGGCGAACCCGCAGAGTCGCACTGCAAGAGTTACGCCGGCGTCCTCGACGCATGCGTTCACACCGGTGATTGCGGCATTCGACCAGTGATTGTCGAACTGCACCAGATTGTCGATAACGCTCTGGCAGACATCACTCTGTCCCAACTGTTAGGGACAGAAGCGAACGTCGACGCCGCGTTGCACCATATTCAAGGAATCAGGCCCAGAGACAATAGATTTTAGCGACAACAGAGTTTAGAACATACTGATGAGTACAGCAGAACTGTTAGGCAAACGAGAATATAAATACGGCTTCGTCACAGACATCGAGTCGGATGTGATTCCGCGCGGTCTGACCGAGGACACCATCCGTCTGATCTCTGCCAAGAAGAACGAGCCGGAGTGGATGCTCGAGTTTCGTCTCAAGGCTTACCGCCACTGGCTGACGATGACGGAACCGAAGCACTGGCCCAACCTCAAGTATCCGGACATCGACTACCAGAACATCATTTATTACAGCGCGCCGAAGCAGAAGCCGGTGAAGGCGAGCCTCGACGAAGTCGATCCCGAACTGCTGCGCACGTTTGAAAAACTGGGCATTCCGCTGCAGGAGCAGAAGCAGTTGGCGGGCGTCGCTGTTGACGCGGTGTTCGACTCAGTGTCAGTCGCGACGACTTACAAAGAGAAACTGAAAAAGCACGGCGTGATCTTCTGTTCGTTTACGGAAGCGATCAGAGAGTATCCGGACCTCGTCAAGAAGTATCTCGGCTCAGTAGTGCCGACGAACGACAACTTCTTTGCGGCGTTGAACAGCGCGGTCTTTTCGGACGGAAGTTTTGTATTCATTCCGAAGGGCGTGCGTTGTCCGATGGAGCTGTCGACTTACTTCCGAATCAACAATCAGGATTCGGGACAGTTTGAGCGCACATTGATCGTTGCCGAAGAAGCTTCGCACGTTTCGTACCTCGAAGGCTGTACGGCGCCGAAGTTCGATCGCAATCAGCTTCACGCTGCGGTTGTTGAGCTGATCGCTCTTGACGATGCGCAGATTAAGTACTCGACAGTCCAGAACTGGTACGCGGGCGACGAAGAAGGTCGTGGCGGTATCTACAACTTCGTTACGAAGCGCGGCAAGTGCCAGGGGCGTAATTCGAAGATCTCGTGGACGCAGGTGGAAACCGGATCGGCAATCACGTGGAAGTATCCATCGTGCATCCTCGCCGGCGACAACTCGATTGGCGAGTTCTATTCAGTCGCGTTGACGAATCACGCGCAACAGGCCGACACGGGCACGAAGATGATCCACCTCGGCAAGAACACGCGCTCGACGATCATTTCAAAAGGTATCGCGGCAGGGAAGTCGAACAACAGCTATCGCGGGCTCGTGAAGGTGATGCCGAAAGCTGAGAACGCGCGCAATTACACGCAATGCGATTCGATGTTGATCGGTTCGCAATGTGGCGCAAACACGTTTCCGTATATCGAAGTGATGAACAACAGCTCGAGCGTTGAGCACGAGGCGTCGACTTCGAAGATCAGTGAAGAACAACTCTTCTACTTGCAGCAGCGCGGTATTTCGCAGGAAGACGCCGTGTCGCTAATCATTAACGGTTTCTGCAAAGACGTCTTCTTGCAGTTGCCGATGGAATTTGCGGTCGAGGCGACGCGACTGCTTGGACTGAAATTGGAAGGTAGTGTCGGTTAATAAATGTTAGAGATCAGAAACTTACACGCCGCAATCGACGGCAACGAAATACTCAAAGGTATCAACCTGACGGTCCGCAAGGGCGAGGTGCACGCCATCATGGGGCCGAACGGCTCCGGCAAGTCGACGTTGGCGAAAGTGCTCGCCGGTCATCCGCAGTACGAAGTGACCGCGGGCGAGGTGCTTTACGAAGGGAAGAACCTGTTGGAAATGGCGCCTGACGAACGTGCTCGCGCAGGTGTGTTCATGGCGTTTCAGTATCCGATTGAAGTGCCCGGTGTTTCGAACGCTCAGTTTTTGCGGCTCGCCTATAACGAAAAGCGCAAGCATCACGGCGAGGAAGAACTCGATCCGCTCGAGTTCAAAGATCTGCTGAAGGAGCGTGCGAAGGTCGTCGAGATGGATGCGAGTTTCATGTCGCGTTCCGTCAACGAAGGCTTTTCGGGTGGCGAGAAAAAGCGCAACGAGATACTGCAAATGGCGGTGCTCGAACCGAAGCTTGCCGTGCTCGACGAAACGGATTCGGGTCTCGACATCGATGCGTTGCGCGTGGTTGCGGGTGGCGTCAATCAACTGCTGACGCCCGAGAACGCGATCATCGTCGTCACGCACTATCAGCGACTTTTGAACTACATCGTTCCTGATTACGTGCACGTCTTGGCGGGGGGCCGGATCGCGCGCGAGGGCGGCAAAGAGCTGGCGCTGGAACTGGAAGAGAAGGGCTACGACTGGATCACGTCTGTAGACGCGAGCAAAACGGGAGCGGGCGCGCCAGCTAATTAAATAATGGTTACAGAAGTCGTCAAGTCAGAGAATCAATATCTAACTGCGTTTAGCCGTGTTCGCGAGCTTGGTCCAACCGTACCGTGGCTCGAGCTGGTCCGTTCCGGCGCAATCGATCGTTTCGAGCAGCTCGGTTTTCCGACCGTGCGTGACGAGGAGTGGAAGTACACAAACCTCGCGACGCTGGCGAAGGAAAATTTTCAGCCGGCAGTTCCGCAAGCCGGCGCTGCGTTGCCAAATATCGAGCGTTTCGCATACCCCGAAACAACCGGCGCGCATCTCGTCGTCGTCAACGGATTTCTCCGCGAGGATCTGTCGACAAAGGTCGGACTCGACGACGTCGTCGCAATCGATCTCTTCAGCGCGGTCGCCGATGCGAGATACAACAAGGTCGCCCGCAAGTACCTTGCCCGTAACGCTAACTATCACGACAACGGTGTCAAAGCGCTGAACACTGCGTTTCTCCAATCGGGCGTGTTTCTCTTGATTCCGAAGAACGTCAAACTCGAAACGCCGCTGCAAATAACTTTTGTTTCCGACACCACGGTTGCGAAGAGTGCGAGTTTTCCGCGGCTGCTCGTTGTTGCCGAGGAGAACAGCTCGGCGACGCTGATCGAGAGCTTCGTATCCAACAGTGACGATAGTCATTTCACTAACGCAATCACCGAGATCGTTGTCAAAGACGGCGCGCGACTCGATCATTATCGTTTGCAGAACGAGAACCGGAAGGTCTACCACGTCGCGACCACGGCTGCTGAACTCGGCCGCGCGAGTAGTTACGACGCAACGTCGATTAACTTCGGCGCGCACCTCTCCCGGCATGACATTTCAGTAGTGATGGACCATGAAGGCGCGGAATGCTGGGTTGACGGGTTGTACGTCGGTGGCGCGAACCAGCACACCGATACCCATTCCGTCATCGATCACAAGCAGCCGCATTGCACGAGTCACCAGTTATACAAAGGCATTCTCGACGGCAACGCGCGCGCCGTATTCAACGGCAAGATTTTTGTCCGCGAAGGCGCGCAAAAGACCGACGCGATGCAGACCAACAAGAACTTGTTGTTGTCACCGCAGGCACGGGTTGATACTAAACCGCAGTTGGAGATCTACGCCGACGACGTGAAATGCGCGCACGGCGCCGCGGTGGGCCAGATCGACGAGGAAGAGTTGTTCTACCTGCAAGCGCGCGGTCTCAATCCGGAACTTAGTCGCAGCTTGCTGACCTATGGTTTTGCGGAAGAGGTAATCGGCAAGATCAAGATCGATTCGATCAGATCGCAACTCGATGAAGCCGTGCTGACTCATCTCCATACCAGACTCGAGACTTAACGTGACTACCGGAATTGTTGAATCTGCTCCTGCTACTGTTTCCACTGAATGGGACGTCGAACGCATTCGCGCTGATTTTCCCGTGCTCCATCAGACGGTGAACGGCAAGCCTCTAATTTATCTCGACAACTCTGCTTCTTCGCAGGTTCCGCAAGTCGTCGTCGATCGCGGCAGCGTTTATCTCGAACAGGAACATTCAAACATCCATCGCGGCGTTCATTACCTGAGCCAGAAAGCTACCACCGCTTACGAAGGCGCCCGCGAGAAGGTGAAGCGGTTCATCAACGCTCGCGAGAGTCGCGAATGCATCTTCGTGCGCGGCGCGACCGAGGGCATCAACCTCGTGATGTATGGCTATGGCCGCAAGTTCATCGGCGAGGGCGATGAGATCGTCATCTCGGCGATGGAACATCACGCCAACATCGTTCCCTGGCAGATGCTGTGCGAGGAAAAAGGCGCCCGTCTGCGTGTGATTCCGATGAACGATGCAGGCGAGTTGTTGCTCGACGAGTACGACGGCCTGTTGAATGAGCGAACGAAGTTCGTCAGTCTGATACACGTCTCGAATGCGCTGGGAACGATCAATCCCGTCAAAGAGATGATTGCGCAGGCGCACAAGTACGGTGTGCCCGTGCTGATCGACGGCGCGCAGGCCGCTCCGCACATGCCGGTTGACGTGCAGGATCTCGATGCCGACTTTTACGTGTTTTCCGGTCACAAAATGTATGCGCCGACCGGCAGTGGCATTGTTTACGGCAAGGCCGCGCTCGCTCGAAAAGATGAATCCGTTTCAGGGTGGCGGCGACATGATCAAGACCGTCACGTTCGAGAAAACGGTGTACGCCGATCTGCCGAACAAGCTTGAAGCCGGTACGCCTGCGATCGCGTCGCAGATAGGTCTGGGTGAAGCGATCGATTATCTAAACAGCATTGGACGCGAACAGGCGGCGGTGTATGAAGCCGAGCTGCTGCGTTACGCGACTGAGCGCGTTTCCGCAATCGAAGGGGTGCGCATCATCGGCACGGCGAAGAATAAAGCGAGCGTGCTGTCATTCGTGATCGACGATATTCATCCGCACGACATCGGCACGATTCTGGACCAGGAAGGTATCGCTGTTCGTGCCGGACATCACTGCGCGCAACCGGTGATGCAACGGTTCAACGTACCCGCGACGGCGCGCGCGTCATTTGCTTTTTACAATACGAAGGAAGAGATCGACGTACTCGCGCACACAATTGAACGAGTTATCGAAATCTTTAGTTGATTTATGTCGGAACTAAGTGAGCTGTACCAGCAGGTAATCCTCGACCACAACAAGAAGCCGCGAAACTTCCGCAAGATCGAGAACGCGAATTACACCGCCGAAGGTTACAACCCGCTCTGCGGCGATCAATTGACCATCTACGTTAACGTCGCCGGCGATGCGGTGCAGGAGATCGCCTTTGAAGGCTCCGGCTGCGCGATTTCAAAGGCAGCCGCGAGCATGATGACGCAGGCCGTGAAGGGAAAAACCAGGGAACAGACGGAAGAGCTGTTCAAAGAATTTCATTCGATGGTTACCGGCGAGCTCGACGAAGAAACGGAAGAGAACAGTCTTGGCAATCTGAAGATCTTCGCCGGCGTGCGCGACTTTCCCGTGCGCGTCAAATGCGCGACGCTGCCGTGGCATACGATGCAGGCTGCGCTCAACAAGCAGGATCGCGTTTCGACCGAGTAATCATTGGTCATATATCATTTGACATTTCTCATTTGTCATTTCCGGAAGCACCTCAATGCGGTCCCGTAGTGGGCGACAGCAAGCTAAAGAGAAGACTGGCAACACAACAGTAATCATTGGTCATATATCATTTGACATTTCTCATTTGTCATTTCCGGAAGAACCTCAATGCGGTCCCGTAGTGGGCGACAGCAAGCTAAAGACAAGACTGGCAACACAAATGACAACTGAGAAATGTCAAATGATATATGACCAATGATTCCCTCAGACCACTGAAGATCCGGCATCCCTTCACAGAACCGGGAGTGGTAGCGATCGGGGTTGCGCCGATTCAACCGAGCCGAAAGGTTGGCCCAGCGCAGTGACCCGGTCGCTATCACTCCCGGTTCTTTTTATTCAAGTCGCTACTTCACCTGAAAATTTACCGAATGGAGCGTAGGATCATCTCCGGCTGTGAAGTACAGCTTGTATGTTCCGGTGCTGAGTCCGGTGGTCTTCAGGTTGAGGATGTAAGTGCCATCACTAAATCTGAAGTTATTGTCCTCGTTCGCATTTCCGGCAGTTAACACATCGCCAAAGGCAGACGTTGACACATGCTGAACGTTGACTGCGTGAAGAACTGTATCTGCTGACGAAACGTTGTTGCCGTTGGCGTCGCAGAGCTGAATCTTGATCGGATAAGCAGCTCCGGCCTTCACAGCCTTGTTAGGATCGTAGAGCAGACAGATGTTGAACGACACAGACAACGTCGCGGTATCACTACTCGGTAGTGTGAAATCGCCACCACTGAACTCGCCGGTGATCGTCAGCGCCTGCGGCGCCGTGCCTCCTGGCAAAATGTAGTTTGCCGTTGCCACTCCACCAGATACGTTTCCAACCACCGGGAGACCGATAACGTTGTTGCTCGAGTCTCTAACGGTGAAGGTCACTGTGCCTTCGCTGATCGACGCTGGACCAGTGACGTTCGCCGTCAGCGTCACGCTCTGATCAGTCGCACTGAAGCCGGCTGAGGCATCAGAGACAACCGTCGTCGTCGCCGCTTTCGGGAATTTGAAGTATCCGACCGGCATGTCGTGATCGGAGTTTCGTTCCGGCCGCGTGGGATCGTTGGCGAACAACGGTCCTTCGGGGAAGTCGGAGTTGTTACGCGCGATGTGATAACGCTGCAAGATTGAACTTGCCGCAGTGTTGATGAGGAAGTGGTCGATGGCCTGTGGCGTTCCTTCGAAGATGAAGCTGTAACGCTGATCGGCCGACAACTGCGTATCCGTCAGGTTGATAAAGTTTGGGTTCACCAAATCCGGACTAGCGTCGACGACCATTTCTTCATCGGCAGTCGGCGTTCCTTTGATGGTGGCAATCGGATCGGTGTAGCCGTCGTTGAATTGATAGGCGTTGTAGTCGCCGATCGAAATCACCGGCGTTCCCGGATTCGCCGTCTGAAGGTCCTGAAGTAGATCAGCCAGGAATTCAGCCTGCGCTTTGCGTTTCGCCCGGACGCGTGCACCCTCGGCGCCAACCAACTCGATATCGATAAACGACCGCGTGTGGTTAACGACGACGATGATCTGGCGTGGGTTCGCACTCAACGCATCCACCGTCGCCCGCAGTGTTAGCGGCGGACGATCATTGAGCGATGCGGGCTGGCCGTCTGTTGGATCGATGAATGAGTTGCAGGTCGCGGGGTTGTTAAAGACGCAACCGGGCAGTTCTTCCTGGACCACGCTGTCGATCTGAATGCGCGAAGTCTTGACCAGGAAGCCAACCTGCTGCGTGCCGTTTGTGCCCAGCAAATGCGCTTCGTAATGGACGCTCGAGATGTTCTCGATCTCAACCGCCAGGCCTCGAGAGCCGCAAGGCTGCCGATCTCGATCGTGCCGATGATGTCCGGCAGGTGCAGCACATCGCGAATGGCGAGGGCTGATTTCTGACGTTGGATTACATCGGCGGTGCTGAAGTTCTCGATGTTGAAACCAGCAACGGTGAACTCACCCGCCGTGGGTGTCGGCACCGGCACTGCGCTCATGTTCGCCGACGCGGTGGGTGTTGCTTGCGGCAACACCTTGTAGTCGCTGAACGAGAAGTCGAGTGGACCAGTGATACTCGTCAGCGTCACGTTGGAAGTGACGTTGAGTCTGGTTGAGCCGATCAAACCATCAGTGTCGACCATGATCCGTTCGGGATTCTCGTCCCAACGCGGAATGCAGCAGTCAACGCACGCCTGAGGTCGGATCGGGCGGCACCGGTTGCGAGATCTCGATGCCTGGTTCGCGCATCGGTCGCACGACGCCGTCGAGCACGGTGAAGATCTCACCAAACTCGTTTGTTGGCGCGACGGACACGAGCGTGTCGGCGTGCATACGCATGCCTTCGAACCGCTCGAGTTGGTCGGGTGTTCCGGCTGGATTGAGAATCGTCGTTGTCAGCACGATCGGTGCCGGTAACGGATTGCCGCTCGTCGAAATCGTCACGTTACTTGCGGAGCTCGACACCTGTGTCAGGTTGAAGAACTCGGTTGCAGTTCCGGTGACGGTTACTGCATCGCCAACGGCAACTCCCGGAGTACCACCGACGAACACGAAGATGCCGTCTGAAGTGGCTGGGTCACCGTCGCCAGTTGTTTCCTGCATGAAGAAGCCGTTCGACTTGCGACCGGTAACGATTCCTGAAGTGATCACACCGAGTCCGGCGAATGGCGAAATGGCGCCGTTACCCTGGATCTCGTGAATGGTAACCAAGACCGGTGGCGGTGGACAGTTGTTCGCGCCATCTGGTGTGGGTGTGCGAGCAATGTAAGTCGTCGTATTGCGCGCGCCGCCATCGCCGTTCGGGCAACGTCCGATCGAGTCGACGTCCGGCGCCGTACCGCTTGATTCGTCAACCTGTGGCTGACCGGCATTCAAGAGGACCAGCAGACCCGGATCGTCAGGATCGTTTGTTTCATAGACCAGCGCGTCGCGCAGGTTCGCGAGCGTGACCGCCGTTCCGTTCGGGAAGTCAGCCGCATTCGCCGCATAGAGCGCGACGGCGTCTTCGCCGTTCTGCAACGTGCTAATTGGGAACGTCAGATCGACGCCGGGAACGCCGGAGTTGCCGATCGTGAAATACCCTTGCGCGTTGGTGCTCAAGCTGTCGAGGTCGATCGCGCGATAAGAAGTGTCGGTAGCGCCGTTGTAAAACACGACCACCAGACCGGTGAGCGAGGTGTTGCCCACACCGCCGTCGTAAAGCTCGATAAACTCGAGGTCATCAATGCCCGGCGTGTCGGAGTCGAGCTCGTTGATGATGATGTTGTCGGCTACTGGAGCGGTTGCGGTTGTGAACGAAAAAACGAAATTCGCCACCATGTTGTCAGGCGGATCATTCGTGTCTTCATCCGTGATCTGTGTTGCATTCACCGTCACAGTGCAGGTGGTGTTGAAAGGAAGATTGACCGTCGGATCGAGAGTGTGGATCGTGGCAGGTGAACTACTCTGCGCGAACGTAATTGGTGTTCCGGTCGGACATTGAACCGAGAACGCGCTCGACGTCGCGTTGACACTCTCGCTGAACGTTATAGAAATATTTGTATCAACAGTGACGTTGGTCGCGCCATTTGCGGGCGTCGTGTTCACGACGGTTGGCGGCGCATCGCCTGCGCCGAAGATTTGTCCGGTGTTGACCGCGCCGAAACTCGCGACTGCGGGAGCATTCCATGTGAAGTCTTCGTAAAACTGACCGGTACCGCTGAGTTGGAGCGATCGCCCAAGCGGTTCGGTGCCGTTCTCACTGACGCCGATGTCAACGCTCGTCATTCCATTCGCTGGACCATTGGTGGCGGCGAATGTTCCCTCGTAACTCAGAAATTGGACCACAGTGGTCCCATTGACCAACGCGAGTCCGTCCGGTGAACCGTTCTGGATGCCGTTGACCGGATAAGTGAAGTGCAGTGTGCCGAAGCCGGCTTGCTGGTTCGGAATGATGCCGCTCAGCGCGCGCGTGTCATACGATGCGCCACCCGCTCCGTTGTAAAGAACGATGCTCCAGCCAGCGAGATTTGTTCCGGCAGGACCAGCGATTTCAATCGCTTCGCCGGCGTCAGTGCCGGTGTTGTCGTAGTGAATCTCGTTGATGAAGACGCTGATTGCCGCCGCGGCGGGTCGTGCGAAATACAACTGATGCACGACTACGGCCGAGACGAGAAGGGCAGCTAAAGCAATCGTCGCGTGACGCCGCGTTCGGGTCAGCGCTGGGCGATGGATGTTAGTGCGGTTGTGCGTACGGCGAGTCCTTCGCAGAGCGGGTCGGGAGTTTAGGGCGAACATATGGGTATCCTTCCAAAACCAAAGTGACGGATATCAATTTGGAGAGGAGATACCGGTAGGACAACAGATCCGGCAGGGGCTTAATTCATGCTTTTACCAGTGTTCGAAAGGCGGGTCAATAACGAAAAAAGCCTTTATTTTGCGGATGACTGGATTCTGGTCAAGGTGACAAGAATCGGTCACATAGGCAGAGGCAAATCGGTCAAAGATCCGTGTTCCCGCGAGCGCAGGAACACGGATTTCTCTTTGGTTATTTAACCTGGAACTCCACCGAGTGGAGCGTGGGATCATCTCCGGCTGTGAAGTACAGCTTGTACGTTCCGGTGCTGAGTCCGGCGGTCTTCAGGTTGAGGATGTAAGAGCCGTTGTCGAACCTGAAGTCGTTATCGGTGTTCGCGTTTCCAGTAGTGATCACGTCGCCATCGATCGAGGTTGAGACTTGTTGGACTTTGACTGCATGAACAACTATGTCTGCTGACGAAACGTTGTTGCCGTTGGCGTCGCAGAGCTGAATCTTGATCGGATAAGCAGCTCCGGCCTTCACCGCCTTCGTCGGATCGTAGAGCAGGCAGATGTTGAACGACACAGACAACGTCGCGGTATCACTGCTCGGTAGTGTGAAAGTCACCACCACTGAACTCGCCGGTGATCGTCAGCGCCTGCGGCGCCGTGCCTCCCGGCAAAATGTAGTTTGCCGTTGCCACTCCACCCGATACGTTTCCTACCACCGGGAGACCAATAACGTTGTTGCTGCAGTCTCTAACGGTGAAGGTCACTGTGCCTTCGCTGATTCGACGCTGGACCAGTGACGTTTGCCGTCAGCGTCACGCTCTGATCGGTCGCACTGAAGCCGGCTGAGGCATCAGAGACAACCGTCGTCGTCGCCGCTTTCGGGAATTTGAAATATCCGACCGGCATGTCGTGGTCGGAGTTTCGTTCCGGCCGCGTGGGATCGTTGGCGAACAACGGTCCTTCGGGGAAGTCGGAGTTGTTACGCGCGATGTGATAACGCTGCAAGATTGAACTTGCCGCAGTGTTGATGAGGAAGTGGTCGATGGCCTGTGGCGTTCCTTCGAAGATGAAGCTGTAACGCTGATCGGCCGACAACTGAGTATCCGTCAGGTTGATGAAGTTTGGATTCACCAAATCCGGACTGGCGTCGACGACCATTTCTTCATCGGCAGTCGGCGTGCCTTTGATGGTGGCAATCGGATCGGTATAGCCGTCGTTGAATTGATAGGCGTTGTAGTCGCCGATCGAAATCACCGGCGTGCCCGGGATTCGCCGTCTGAAGGTCCTGAAGTAGATCAGCCAGGAACTCAGCCTGCGCTTTGCGTTTCGCCCGGACGCGTGCACCTTCGGCGCCAACCAACTCGATATCGATAAACGATCGCGTGTGGTTAACGACGACGATGATCTGGCGTGGGTTCGCACTCAACGCATCCACCGTCGCCCGCAGTATTAGCGGCGGACGATCATTGAGCGATGCGGGCTGGCCGTCTGTTGGATCGATGAACGAGTTGCAGGTCGCGGGGTTGTTAAAGACGCAACCGGGCAGTTCTTCCTGGACCACGCTGTCGATCTGAATGCGCGAAGTCTTGACCAGGAAACCAACCTGACTGAGTGCCGTTTGTGCCCAGCAAATGCGCTTCGTAATGGACGCCCGAGCATGTTTTCGACTTCAGTAGCCAGAGCCTTGAAGGGCTGCCAGGTTCCCGATCTCGATCGTGCCGATCACGTCCGGCAGATGCAGCACATCGCGAATGGCGAGGGCTGATTTCTGACGTTGGATTACGTCGGCGGTGTTGAAGTTCTCGATGTTGAAACCGGCAACGGTGAACTCACCCGCCGCTGGTGTCGGCACCGGCACTGCGCTCATGTTCGCCGACGCGGTGGGCGTTGTTTGCGGCAACACCTTGTAATCGCTGAACGAGAAGTCGAGTGGACCAGTGATACTCGTCAGCGTCACGTTGGAAGTGACGTTGAGTCTGGTTGAACCGATCAAACCATCAGTATCGACCATGATCCGTTCGGGATTCTCGTCCCAACGCGGAATGCAGCAGTCAACCATACCTGAGGTCGGATCGGGTGGAACAGGCAACGAGATCTCGATGCCTGGTTCGCGCATCGGTCGCGCGACGCCGTCGAGCACAGTGGAGATCTCACCAAACTCGTTTGTCGGCGCGACGGACACGAGCGTGTCGGCATGCACGCGCATGCCTTCGAATCGCTCGAGCTGATCGGTCGGTCCAGCTGGATTGAGAATCGTCGTTGTCAGCACGATCGGTGCCGGTAACGGATTGCCGCTCGATGAGATGGAGACGTTCGCCGCTGAGCTCGACACCTGTGTCAGGTTGAAGAACTCGGTCGCCGTTCCAGTGACGGTGACAGCATCGCCAACGGCAACTGCCGGACTGCCACCGACGAAAACGAAGATGCCGTCTGAAGTGGCTGGGTCACCGTCGCCAACTGCTTCCTGCATAAAGAAGCCGTTCGACTTGCGACCGGTAACGATTCCTGAAGTGGTCACGGTCAGACCGGCGAACGGCGAAATGGCGCCGTTGCCCTGGATCTCGTGAATGGTCGCGACGACCGGTGGCGGTGGGCAGTTGTTCGCGCCATCGGGTGTGGGTGTGCGAGCAACGTAAGTCGTCGTGTTGCGCGCACCGCCATCGCCGTTCGGACAACGTCCGATCGAATCGACGTCGGGCGCTGTGCCACCTGATTCATCGACCTGCGGCTGGCCGGCGTTCAAAAGAACCAGCAGCCCTGGATCGTCGGCATCGTTCGTGTCATAGACCACGTGCGTCGCGCAGATTCGCTGTTGTTACGAGGGTGCCGTTCGGGAAGTTGGCGCTATTGGCTGCGTAGAGCGCCACGGCGTCGGCGCCGTTCTGCAAAAGACCATCCGCGAACATCAGATCTCTTCCGGGCACCGCATTGTTACCGAGAACGAAATATCCGTTTGCGTCGGTCGTTCTTCCATCGAGATCGAATGCGGCATACGAGACGTCAGTGGCGCCGTTGTAGAAAACTACAACTAAGCCATCCAGCGAAGTGTTACCGACACCACCGTCGTAAAGCTCAACAAACTCAGCAACGTCCGTAGTCGGCGTATCCGAGTCAAGTTCGTTGATGATCACATTCTCTGCCACAGGCTGAGGTGCGGCCGCAGTCGTGAACGAGAAGACGAAGTTCGCCAACATGTTGTCCGGCGGATCGCTCACGTCCTGATCGGTGATCTGCGTGGCGTTTACCGTCACTGTGCAGACAGTGCTGAACGGAAGATCGACCGTCGGATCGAGCGTGTAGGTAGAGTTCGGCGACGCACTCTGGGTGAACGTTATTGTTGTCGTAGGGGCCGGACATTGAATTGAGAATGCGCTGCCGGTGGCGTGAACACTCTCATTGAACGTGATGCTGATGTTTGAATCAACAGCCACGTTGACGGCGCCGTTCGCCGGCGTCGTGTTCAGCACGCTTGGCGCTGCGTCAGCGCCAAAGTTCTGTCCGGTGTTGATAGCGCCGAAGGTCGCTGCCGCCGGAGCGTTCCAGGTGAAGTCTTCGTAAAACTGGCCTGTGCCCGTAAGTCGAAGCGATTGCCCGAGCGGCTCACTGCCGTTCTCGCTGACGCCGATGTCCGTACTCGTCATTCCGTTCGCTGGACCACCGACTGCGGTGAACGATCCTTCGTAACTCAGAAACTGGACCACGTACATTGGATGGATTCACCAATGCGATTGCGTCCGGCGAGCCATTCTGAATTCCGTTTGACGGATAGGACAGGCTAATGGTGCCAAAGCCTGCTTGTTGATTCGGAATGGTGCCGACCAAAGGGTCAGTATCGTAGGAGGCCCCGCCTGCTCCGTTGTAGAGCACGATTGTCCAACCTGTTAGGTCGGTCCCGGCCGGACCAGCGACCTCGATCGCCTCGCCCGCGTCTGTGCCGGTGTTGTCGTAGTGAATCTCGTTGATGAAGACGCTGATTGCGGCGTGAGCCGGACGAGCGAAATACAATTGCTGAATGACTACGGCTGAAAGAAAAAGAGCGGTGATCGCGATCGCGATCAGACGTGTCCGTGACGGCATTGAGGGCAAAGATTTACGCATACAACTCCTCGAAGTATTGTTAGAAACCTATCCACACATTATTGATGAGGATTACCGGAGGTATCGTCGAGGCCGGTAGGAAACAATTTGTGCGGTTTTTTAACAGTTATCGCGAGGCGGGTCAAGTTAACGTGCCCTTAAATCTGATGAAGTTGATCACAAGCTGACAAGTGGATACCGGAAAGGCATAATGCCTCTCACGGAGGAGCCATTTTCACACCTTGATCATCGAGTCGATCGAACTGCGCGAAATACGCCTGCCTCTCGTTCATTTCTTCGAAACCAGCTTCGGTCGCACCACTGAACGTCGCATCGTTTTGGCTCGCGTCACCGATAGCGACGGTGTCGAAGGATGGGGCGAATGCACCGTGGGCGAAGGACCGTTCTACAGCAATGAATGGACGGAGACCGCCTGGACCACGCTCAGTGAATTTCTCGCGCCCATGGTCCTTGGGAAGAAGCTCGAAAGCGCTTCCGATGTGTTCGCCGTGATGAGGCCGGTGCGTGGTCATCGCATGGCGAAGGCGACGATTGAAAACGCCTGTTGGGACCTCGAGGCGAATAAACTCGGCGTACCTTTGTGGCGACATCTCGGCGGCACACGTGACGAGATCTCGTGTGGCGTTTCGATTGGTATTCAGAACACACCAGAGATCCTGCTGGAGAAGATTCGCAAGGAAGTTGACGCCGGTTATCAACGCATCAAGATCAAAATCAAACCGGGTTGGGACGCTGGAGATCATCGAGCGCGTTAGAAAAGAGTTTCCGGAAATACGATTGATGGGCGATGCAAATTCGGCTTACACGCTCAACGACGTGCCGCTGTTTCAGGAGCTCGATCGTTTCAACCTGATGATGCTCGAGCAACCACTCTCACACAGCGACATCTTCGATCACGCGTCGCTCCAACGGGCAATTAAAACTCCGATCTGCCTCGATGAGTCGATTCGTTCACCGGAAATCGCGGTCCATGCAATCGATCTCGGTTCGTGCAAGATCATAAACGTCAAACTAGGGCGTGTCGGCGGGCACAGCGAAGCGAAGCGACTCGAACAGGTCGCGCGGGAAAGTGGCATTCCAGTTTGGTGCGGAGGCATGCTCGAATCGGGCATCGGACGGGCGCACAACATCGCGATGTCGACGCTCGCGGGTTTTACTCTACCGGGCGATGTGTCAGCCAGCGCGCGTTACTGGGAAGAAGACATTATCGAGCCGCCGGTCATCGTCAGTTCGCGTGGCACGATCACGCCGCCCGAAGCACCCGGCATCGGATTCAAAGTTAACCGGCTTCGACTTGACGCCCTGACCGTGCGCAAAGAGACGATCAAATCATCAACCAGCAAATCATCAACCAGCAAATAAGTATTCATGTCAGAAACCCCTAATTCATTTCGCGCTGCTCAGCTCATCTACGAACTACTCAAATCCCGGCAAGTCGAGATCGAAACGTTCATTCGTGCGCTTGTAGAAACTGAATCACCGTCCGGAGACGAAGCGGGCAGTCGTGCTGTTGTTGATCTGATTACAGACGCGGCACGTGGCATCGCGTCGGTGAGCGAGATCAAGCGCGTTGACGTTGCTGACTTTGGCCAGCACCTCGTGATCCAGGCGTTCACCGAACACCGATCGCAAGGACAGATTCTGGTGGTTGGACACACGGACACGGTCCATGCGCGCGGCTCTGTTGAGCTGCGCCCATGGCGTCATGATGAGGGAAAGATCTACGGTCCCGGTATCTTCGATATGAAGGCAAACTGCGCGTTGATTATCGAAGTCTTGCGCGCAATGACGGAGTTGAAGATCGCGCCGCGCTTCGCAATCACCGTCGCGCTGACGTGCGATGAAGAAGTTGGCAGTTTTTCAGGTTGGCCGTTGCTGGAACAGACTGCGAAGTCTGCTGACACTCGTTACGCCTTCGTGATGGAACCGCCTGCGCTCGGTGGCAGAGTTAAGACCGGCCGAAAGGGAACTGGGATCTTCGCGATGAAAGTCGAGGGTAAGGCGGCGCATGCTGGTCTTGAACCAGAAAAAGGCGCCAGCGCAATACTCGAACTAGCCCGGCAAACGGAACGTCTGCATTCGATCAACGGATCAGGATCCGGGCTTACAGTGAACGTTGGCGTGGTACGTGGCGGAACGCGATCGAATGTCGTCGCGGCTGAAGCTGAGGCGGAGATCGATGTTCGCTTTTCGACGGAAGCGGAGTCGTGCGAGATCGAGCGAATGCTCGCCAATGTGACGCCGATCGATGAGCGCACAAGAGTGTTTGTTTCAGGTGGGATCAACCGTCCGCCTCTCGAAAGAACTCCGGCAGTAATCGAACTGTTTGAAAAAGCGCGGGCGATCGCTGCCCGGGTTGATTTCGACCTCGGTGAAGCGCAGGTTGGTGGCGCGTCGGACGGAAACTTTTTGGCAGCTCTCGGAATTCCCGTGCTCGATGGTTTGGGAGTCAGCGGCGACGGCGCTCACGCCGTGCATGAGCACATCGACGCTGACGATATCCCTCGTCGCGGCGCGTTGATCGGTGGACTCCTGAGTCTGGATTAAATGTTAATCGCAACCTGGAACGTCAATTCAATTCTTGCGCGTATGCCGCTGGTCCTTCGTTGGCTCGACGACGTAAAGCCGGACGTCGTTTGTATGCAGGAGACGAAGTGTACCGACGACAAATTTCCGACGCTGGTTTTTCAGGAGCGCGGATATCAGTGCCAACTGTTCGGTCAGCAGTCGTACAACGGTGTCGCGATTCTTTCGCGCTGTGCATGCGAGACAACTCATCGTGGCTATCCCGGTGACGATGAAACGGCGCAATCGCGACTCATCACCTCAACCGTCAACGATATTCAGATCGTCAATGTCTACATCCCGAATGGACAAGCGGTTGGTTCTGAAAAGTACGAAATGAAACTTGGGTGGATGCGACGGCTCCGGGAGTTCTTCGTTCAGAATTACGATCCGACGCGCCCGGTATTACTTTGTGGCGACTTCAACGTGGCTCCTGAAGAACGTGACGTTCACGACGTTAGGCTGTGGCAGGGACGGATCATGTTCAGCGAGCAGGAGCGCGCGACGTTGCAGCAGATTAAAGACTGGGGATTCACGGATGCATTTCGTTTGCACAATGAAGAGGGTGGAAAGTTTACGTGGTGGGACTATCGTGCCGGTGCGTTCCGACGCAACATGGGCCTGCGCATCGATCACGTCTGGGTCACTCGAACCGCTAGTCTCGCGCAGCATCCGCACCTGGATCGACCTTGATCCACGGACGTGGGAAAAACCCTCTGACCACGCGCCCATGATTGCGGAGCTTTAGCCACAAAAAGGCACAAAAGGCACAAAAGAATGGGCTCGGTGGTCATAATCACTACGCCGATCTGCTGGCGTTCTTTTTGTGCCTTTTGTGCCTTTTTGTGGCTCAATTAGACGTCAGCTCAGCAGTCTTCTCAGTAATATCTTTTTGCGCCCACTCGTTATCGCGACTCGCCTCACCGGCTTTCGAGCGCTTCGCCGCTTTCATCTTCTGCACGAGATCCATGTGAGTTGAAAAGTACGGCAAGCTCTTACCGACGATCTCCTCGATCGAGGAGAAGCCTTTGTCGACCATGAACTTCTCAACGCCTTCCTTCAACTCGTCGATCATCTTCACGCCCTGAAGCATCACACCCGTGCAGATCTGCACCGTGGACGATCCCAACAACATGAATTCGAGTGCGTCGTGCGAGTTTTCAATACCGCCGATACCGCTGATCGTCACTCCTTCGGGAAGCCCAAGCGCAAGCTGGCTCACCATGCGCAATGCGATCGGTCGCACGGCTTGCGCGGAATAACCACCCGGCACGCAGTGTCCTTCAACTGTAGGCATTGGCCGCAGCGTTTCGAGATCGACACCTATCACTGACAGGATCGTATTGATCGCCGAGATGCCAACCGCGCCGCCCGCGCACGCAGCGAGCGCCGGCTCGCGAATGTTCGTGATGTTCGGCGTCATCTTGGCCCACACAGGAATTTTCGCGACTTCCGTCACCCAGCTAGTTACTTCTTCCGTCAGGTCCGGATGTTCGCCCATCTCCGAACCCATCTTTCGTTCGGTCATGCCGTGCGGACACGAGAAGTTGAGCTCGAAACCGTCGACGCCGGTCTCCTGGACCATCCGCGTCAGTTCCTGCCAACGGCCTTTCTCATACTCCTCCATGATCGACGCGATCAGGATGTGGTTCGGGTACTCCTTCTTGACCTGGCGAAACTCTTCGAGCCAAACGTCAATCGGCCGATCGGAGATCAGCTCGATGTTTTCGAAGCCGATCACCTCGCCGGTTGTGCGGGAACGCAGTTTTCCGTAACGCGGAACAACATTCACAACCTTCGCCGATTCAAGACTCACAGTCTTGGCGACGGCGCCGCCCCAGCCAGCCTCATACGACTTCGCAAGGACGCGCGCATTTGTTCCCGGCGGGCCAGAGCCCAGCACGAACGGGTTGGGGAACTTCATTCCGTTAACGGTGATCGATAGGTCCATAATTAACTCCGTTGCAATGCCGATTGCCAATCTGCTCATCACCTCAAGGCTGCAATCGCCAATTGGCAATGACTAGTCTGCGACTAGCGCACCGTAACTGTCAGGTCGTCGATCCCGGAAAAATTGCCACGTGTTTCGCACTTCGCGAATCTTGTCGAGATCGAGATCGGCAACGATGAGCGCGTCTTTATCGCGCGGCGCTTCGGCGAGGAACTGTCCGCGCGGATCGCAGAAGTAACTCTGTCCGTAAAACTCGCCGATGTTCCACGGTTGTTCGCGGCCGACACGATTGATTGCGCCGATGAAATATCCATTCGCGACAGCGTGCGCCGGTTGTTCAAGTCGCCAGAGATACTCGGAAAGTCCCGCGACAGTCGCCGACGGATTGAAGACGATCTCCGCGCCGTTCAGTCCGAGCGCTCGCGCGCCTTCAGGGAAATGCCGGTCGTAACAGATGTAGACGCCGATCCGCGCGAACGCAGTATCAAAACACGGGTAGCCGAGATTTCCGGGCCGGAAGTAAAACTTCTCCCAGAAACCGGGATTGACGTGCGGAATGTGGTTCTTCCGATACTTGCCGAGATACTTGCCATCGGCGTCGATTACCGCGGCGGTGTTGTAGTAAATCCCGGTGATCTCTTCCTCGTAAATCGGAACGACAATCACCATGCCGTGTTCCTTGGCAACTTCCTGCATCAATCGCACGGTTGGACCATCCGGAATACGCTCCACCGCTTCGTACCAGCGCGTCTGTTGTTCGGCGCAGAAGTAAGGCGTGGTGAAAACTTCCTGCATGCAGATGATCTGCACGCCCTGCTTCGCCGCGTCCTCGAGAAACTTCAGGTGCTTTTCGATATTCAGGCGTTTGATCTCTTCGATCGGAGCATCAGTCGGCGCTGCGTTGGTACATTGAATCAGTCCGCATTTAACCGTGCGTGGCATTAAGCGAGTCTCCCTTCGAACTTCGTGTCAGCGCGTAGTATATGACGAATCCGAGGCCAAAAGTCACGAACCATGCATAAGTGTAAAGGTGGTCGAGAAACGTTGGATTGCTCACTTGGCCGCCCGGCGTCGAAGCGGCGCGGATGAATCCGGGTACGACCGGAGCGATAGCTACTACAAGTGCAACCACGGCGCGCCAGTTCACCCCACTGCCGTACGAATATTCACCTTTCGGATCGAACAGGCCTTCGAGATTTAACCGCTGCTTTCGGATCACCCAGTAATCGCAAATCAATATTCCCGCGATTGCACCCATCAATCCCGAGTAACCAATCAGCCAGGTGAAGATGTACGCGCCCATCGACGACATCAGTTTCCATGGCATCATAAGTATACCGATGACTGCGGTAATCAAGCCGCCGGTGACATACGAAATAAGTCGTGGATTCAGATTTGAAAAGTCGTTTGACGGCGAAACTACGTTGGCGGCCATGTTCGTGGTGAGCTGTGCGGCGAAAATCACTGCCGTGGCAAACAGAATGATCGGCACACTGTCAAAGCGCGCCATCAGATCGACTGGATTCGGAATCGCCACGCCGTAAATCAATACCGTCGCGCTCGTGACCGCGACGCCGATGAAAGCAAAGGCCGTCATCGTCAACGGCAGTCCCAGCGCCTGGCCCACCATCTGCGATTTTTGTGATCGTGCGTAGCGAGTAAAGTCAGGAATGTTCAAACTGAGTGTGGCCCAATACCCAACAGAGGCCGTCAACGCGCCGGGAAAGATGGTCCAAAAGTCGTTCCGTTGCTTTTGCAGCATGGCTGATTCAGTCAATACTCTGCCGAGTCCACCAGCGCGCCAGGAAGCCCATACCAGTACGACCAAGCCACCCACCAACAACAGCGGTGCGGACCACGTTTCAAGATACTTGATGCCTTCAACGCCTTTGAGAATGATGACGACCTGGATGCCCCAAAACAGGAAGAAAGCGATCCAGGTGTGGAGCGCAACGTCGAGGATCGTTGTACTCATTGTGTTCCAGGCTGGAAACATGTAGCCAAGCAGCACATCGATAGCAGTGCCGCCGATCCACGTTTGAATGCCAAACCAGCCGCACGCGACGATCGCGCGCAACATCGCCGGAATGTTTGCACCCGTGGTGCCGAACGCCGCGCGGCTCAGCACTGGAAACGACACGCCATATTTCGTTCCAGCGTGCGCGTTGAGGATCATCGGGATGAGTACGATTGTGTTGCCAAGCAGGATCGTGATCATCGCCTGCCACCAGTTCATCCCCGCTTCGATAAAGCCGCCGGCGAGCGTGTAAGTGGTGATGACCACGCTCATGCCGATCCAGAGCGCGGCGATGTTCCAGGTGGACCAGGTTCGCTCTTCGATCGTCGTCGGCGCGAGGTCCTTGTTCCAGAGTGGACTGTGGGAAACGTCGGTGTGTAATTCTTCGAAGTCGCGTTGAGTGGGGGATTCGGTGCTCATTCGTTTTCCAGTGTTGTTTACATAGCGACGCAGGTGCCGCGTTTTAGAAACTGTCCGTCGCCCGCCTTGCCCTTAAACTCGCCCTGGTCGATAACAACTTTCCCGCGCGAGAGGACAGTTTCGACGACGCCTTTGATCTTCTTGCCTTCGTAAGCGTTGTAGTCGACGTTCATATGGCTTGTCTTCAAGCCGAGTGTCTGTTCTTTTTCCGGATCGAAGATCACGATGTCGGCATCGGAACCGACGGCGATCGTGCCTTTCTTCGGAAACAGACCAAACATCTTCGCAGCGGCAGTCGAGGTTAACTCCACGAATCGATTCAGGCTGATGCGATTCTCGATCAGCGCCGTTGTAGATCAGCGGCACGCGGTTCTCGACACCCGGCGCGCCGTTGGGGATCTTCGTGAAGTCGTCGCGTCCCAGCTCTTTCTGTTCCTTCATGCAGAACGGACAGTGATCGGTCGAGATCACTTGCAGGTCATCCATCTTCAAACCTTTCCACAGCTCGTCCTGGTTCCACTTCTCACGCAGCGGCGGGGTCATCACGTACTTCGCGCCATCGAAGCCGGGCTCGTCGTAGTTGTCGATCGAAAGGAAGAGATACTGCGGACACGTTTCCGCGAATGCGGGAATGCCGCGGTCGCGAGCCTGCCGAACCTGATTGAGCGCGTCGGCGCAGGACAAGTGGACGATGTAAACCGGCGCCTCGGCCATCTCGGCAATCGCGATCGCGCGATGAACGCCTTCTGCTTCGGCGATCGTCGGTCTGGTCAAGGCGTGATACTTCGGAGCGGTGCGGCCATTTTCAAGCGCGCGTTTGATGATCTCGTTGATGACGATGCCGTTCTCCGCATGCATGCAGATCAATCCGCCGCGAGCGCCTGCGGCCGACATTGCGCGAAAGATCGTCGCGTCGTCGACGAGGAACACGCCGGGATAAGCCATGAACATCTTGAAACTCGTCACGCCTTCGTCCATCGCCGTGTAGAGTTCTTCGATCTGTTTGTCTTCGAGTTCGGTGGTGATGAGGTGAAAGCCGTAATCGATCGCGGTCTTGCCTTCCGCTTTCTTGTGCCAGTTGTCGATGCCTTCGATCAACGACTGGCCTTTGTATTGAACTGCGAAATCAATAATCGACGTCGTGCCTCCGTGCGCGGCTGCGATGGTGCCGGTGCGGAAGTCGTCGGATGATTGCGTGCCGCCAAACGGCAGCTCCATGTGCGTGTGCGGATCGATGCCGCCGGGAATGACGAGCTTGCCCGTGGCGTCGATCGTTTGATCGGCCTCCATTTGAAGGTCTTTGCCGATCACCGAGACCCGTTGGTTCTCGATCAGGATGTCAGCATGGTAGTCGTCAACGGCAGTAACGATACGGCCGTTCTTGATCAGGGTTTTCATTGTTGTGGTTGATTTTTCTTGAGACAGGGTTTGTTGACAGCCGCGTCGGCAGCGCGACGTGCGTCTTCGTTCGCGTTTGCTCCGGGACTAATCTTGTCCGTTACGCAGATTTCGCTGTCAGTGATCTTTGTTACGGCCAGGTAAGATGTTTGTTTATTCGGGCTCTCGGGATCCTCGTTGGCGTTATAACGAATGATGAGTGCGACGGGGACGAGTTTCTTATCCTGTTTCGCCATCCGCCATTCAGCTCTCGCGCCGACACTCGAGAAACCGCCGCTGATTACGTCCCACAGATCCAACGAATGCTTGGCGCCTTTCGGCGTGACGACGGTGACGTTTTGACGAAGATCGCCTTCCGTGACGATCAGTGTATAGCCGGCGACGCCACGGCAACGTCCCTCGTAATCGTTGGTTTGCGGGTCGGGACCTTTGATCGCCTTACACTGCTTCTCTGCGAGTGGTGTGTAGAGGCTGCTGTTCGTTTGGGCCATTGCGGTTACGGCCGAAAACAACAGCAGCATCAGTGTGAAGAGACCGATCTTCAATATAAGTTTCCTTCGCGTTTGCGGCCGGTGTAATCGACGTAGACCACTTTCAACTCGGTATAAAAGTCGAGCGCGGTTGAGCCTTGCTCGCGATCGCCGATGCCGGTGCCTTTGGAGCCGCCGAATGGAATGTGCGCTTCGCCGCCAGTCGTCGGCGAGTTGATGTGCGTCATTCCGGTCTCGATATCGTCGACAAAACGGAAGATGCGCGAGGCGTCGTTCGAAAAGATTGACGACGAAAGTCCGTACTCGGAATCGTTCGCCACCTGCATGGCCTCGTCGAAGTCTTTGACTCGCAACACTGACAACACTGGACCGAAGATCTCCTCGCGAGCGATACGCATGTCGGGTGTTACGTGATCGAAAACTGTGGGACGCACGAAATAGCCTTTGTCGAGTCCATTGCCGGTAGCGCGTGAACCACCGCAAACGAGTGTCGCGCCGTCTTCACGACCGATATCGATGTAACTGAGCACGGTCTTGAACTGGCCTTCGTCGACACTTGGTCCCATTTCGGTTTGCGGATCAGAACCGGGGCCGATGCGCAGCGACTCGGCGCGCTTGGCGACGCGTTCGACAAACTCGTCCGCAACGTCGTTCACAACGACGGCACGGCTCGTTGCAGTGCAGCGTTGGCCGGACGATCCGAACGCGCCCTGCGCCGTGGATTCAACCGCGAGATCCATGTCTGCGTCTTCCAGGATCACGACCGGATTCTTGCCGCCCATCTCGCATTGGACTTTCGCACCGCGGCGCGAGGCTTGTTCGTAAAGTCGAATACCGACGCCGTTCGATCCCGTGAACGAGATCGCCTTGACCGCGGGATGGTTGATGATCTCGTCACCCGCTTCTGATCCCGAACCGATCACAAGATTCAAAACTCCCGGAGGTATTCCGGCGGCTTCGAAGATCTCGGTGATGCGAACGGCTGTTGCCGGCGTGATTGACGCAGGTTTGAAAACGACGGTGTTGCCCGCGACGAGCGCCGGTGCGATTTTCCAAACCGGAATCGCCACGGGGAAGTTCCATGGCGTGACGCATGCCACAACGCCTAATGGCTGTTTGATCGTGTAAGCGAAATTCAGCGGCAACTCCGATGGGATCGTCTCACCGTTCATTCGTCGCGACTCGCCCGCGCAAAACTCGGCGACGTTGATCGACCGTTGTAACTCGCCACGCGATTCAGCGATCGTCTTGCCTTCTTCATGCGTCAGTAGTTGCGCGAGTTCTTCTTTGTTCTCTTCCATCAGGCGAGCTGCCTTGCCGACGATGCGTCCGCGGGCCGGCGCGGGTGTCGATCTCCAGCCTCGAAATGCTTCCGCGGCAGCTTCAACCGCCGAGCGCGCCTCATCGCGTGTGGCTTGGCGGATGGTGCCAATGACGTCGTCAATGTTTGCCGGGTTGATGTTCTGAGCAGTGCGTGTGGACGTCGATTCGGTCCATTTGCCGCCGATAAAATTGCGATAAGTATTCATAGGAGTGCTGGAATATATCATGTGCTATAACAGTTTGCATGAGTTTGGAACCGCAGAACATCCCTCAACTTTTACAAGACCGCGCGGTTGCCTCCCCAGACAAGATTTTCCTGATTTCAGAAGCAGATAAACGACAGTTCACTTACAGCGAGTTTGAAGCGCTGGTCCGGAGAGTAGCGGGAATGCTGTGGGCTAACGGCGTCCGTAAAGGCGACGTGGTGAGTCTCTTGCTGCCCAACAGCGTGGAGTATGTGGTTGCGTATTTTGCGTGCTGGCACATGGGCGCACTGGCTGGTCCGATCAACTCGCTGCTTAAATCGCAGGAGATCGAGTATGTGATTTCCAATTCAGAAGCGAAAGTGCTGCTTGTCGCGTCGGAGTTTGAACCACGGATAGAAAACAAGAATTTTATTGTGTTTGACGACGTCGGGAAGGTGGAAGCCGAACCGATCGAGCCGGCACGAATTAATTGTGATGACGAAGCAATCATCATCTACACCTCCGGCACGACAGGTAAACCAAAAGGCTGTCTGCTTACGCACGGAAACGTCATCGCGAACGCGCGCCAGATCAGCACGTGGCTCGGTTTCACGGCGAACGATCGCTTGCTCTCAATGATGCCGCTGTTTCACATGAACGCCGTGTCGGTCACCACTATGTCGGCCTTGTATGCCGGGGGATCGACGGTCGTCAGTCAGAAGTTTTCGGCATCGCGTTTCTGGCAGATCATTTCTGATTACCAGATCACTTCATTTGGATCAGTGGCGACGATGTTGTCGATGTTGTTGAGTACGTATCCGGATGGAGTGCCGCCAGGACTGAACACGAGGCAATTGCGCTTCGCAATGTGTGGGTCGGCGCCGGTTCCCGCGGAAGTCATGAAACGATTTGAAGAGACGTTCAACTGTCTCGTGGTCGAAGGTTACGGCTTGTCTGAATCGACTTGCAGATCGACTTTTAACCCGCCGGATCAACGTCGCCGTCCTGGCTCGTGCGGCTTGCCGATCGGCAACGAAATGCGCGTCGTGGACGACGACGATCGCGACGTTCCCGACGGCACGCTCGGCGAGATCGTGTTGCGCGGGGAAAATATCTTGAAGGGCTATTACAAGAATCCCGACGCCACCGAGATTGCATTTCGCAACGGCTGGTTTCACACGGGCGACATCGGTTATCGCGACGCCGACGGCTTCTATTACATCATCGATCGCAAGTCAGACATGATTATTCGCGGCGGCGAGAACATTTATCCGCGCGAGATTGATGAGGTGCTTTATCAGCATCCGGATGTTGCGGCGGCGGCGGCGGTTGGTGTGCCCGATGATCTTTATGGAGAGGAAGTCGCCGCGGTCATTGTTCTGAAAGACGGAACGAAAGTTTCAGAGCAGGAAGTGATTGATTTCTGTAAAGCGCGGCTCGCCGATTACAAGTGCCCAAAGTCGGTGCACTTCGTCCACGACATTCCCAAAGGCCCGACAGGGAAGTTGTTGAAACGCGAATTGGTGCGGATGTTGAAAGGTAACTAGCTCGTGCCGCCCTCGAGATTCGGCATCTGTGGTGTAACCGATGTTCGCTTGACGCGATCGAGAACCCAGGCGCCAACGAGCCACAGAGCGCAGATCCCGATCATGATCGGCGAAAACCATTTGCCGTACAGACCGTCAGGCGACCACTTCTCGGTCGCCGCGTGCAGCGCTTCGCTGTTCGGAAGCAGTCCCGCTTCGGTGAATTCGTGGAAAGAGTAGATCGCGACCTGGACCATGAAGAGCAACAGGAAGATGCTCGTCACCTGGAAGAAGCGCTTCACATTCAGTAGATGACCAAACTTGGCCCAGCCAATCGAAAAGGCCACGGCCGCGCCAAAACCGAGCAACGCACCGTTGATTAAGTTTGGATCCTTTACCTGCATCAGCAGCAACGCTGTTTCCATTCCCTCGCGAGTAATCATCAGGAAAGTAAAAATGAAGATGCCGAACACAGCCGCGAGCCGTGAGCTCTTCGACGAAACCTCACTCAACCTCTCGCGCATGCGCTGTTGGATTTTTGGACCGGAGCGCCACATGTGAATCACGAGGGTGCCGACCATCACCACGGCGATGGCGCCAAGAACCGCCTCGCGGAGAGCCTCATTCCCAAAGAATTGGCTGACGTAGCCACCGATAAATTCGCCAAAGATGCTCTGAATGGTCGCGTCGTCAACGCCGCTGTAAAGCACGTAAGCGAGTCCGCCACTGGCGGCTAAAGCGACCACAATCGCGAGGTAAACTGAAGTATTCAGCCACTGTTGTCCGGATTTGCGGAGATAAGCCAGGATGACGGCGACGAGCAGAAACGATTCGAATCCTTCGCGGAGCACGATGATGAATGAGTTCAGCATGGGCGGCAGTATAGCCTAGTTGAAAACAGTTTTCAATTTCATTCGAGCCGCCGGATCGGGTCTCGAAGCAAGAGGGAGGGGGTTACTGAGTCGAGGTGGGAAGGATGGCGAGATCCGCGCGCACCGGCCCTAGCTGCGTGGTCGCCGCAAACCTCAGCGGCAACCGACGCTTATCGTCGCTGATCCACAGTCGCAACTGATACTTGTCTGGCTCCGGATCGTCGGTCGTGATCATCAACGCAATTGCCGGAATCTGTCGCGTGCCCAGGTCGATCGTTTCACGCTTCATCGAAGTCACGTGCACGGTCTTCAGTTTGTTCTCAACCAGGACCGGTATCGAACTTCGCTTCGTTGGATTCAGATTGAACATCCGCAGCGCATAGAAAAACGAAAGAATATCGTGCGTTCCGACCGGAACCTCGATCCGCGCGTTATTGTCGACCACTACTAATCCCGTTTCCTGGTTCGTTGTCAGTGTTGAGTTCAAGCGACGTTTACCCTCGACAAGATTCAACACCGTTCGATACGGCATCAATCCTTTCGGATCGACGTATGAGTCGATCTGATCGCGCGCGACAAATATACGCGCCGCCGCGTTGGTGGTCTGCGCCGTCACCGTCAGAAATATTCCTTCGCGATCGAAGTGTTTCGAACGCCCGCGCACCTGAAAGGTTGCCGTGCCCATCGACGCTTTGCCGGTTCCAACAAACACCTGATAGTTGAGTTGTTCGTTCAGCGGAAACGGCCACTCGCCTTCGAGGAGAGGCGTAACTGGGGCCTCCGTTGATGGAGCAGCCGGCGCAGGGTTCGGAACGACGGGCGGGCCCGTGGGTTTGGCTACGTTCGGTGGAGGCGCGAGCATCTCCGAAGCTGCGATTTCGGCGCGCAAATCACCGGAGTTGACGCGGCCGGTAAACAACACCGGCACGTGTCGCTCGTCGTTGCTGAAGTAGATCTTTACGTTCTTCAAGCGCGAGTTCGCTTTGACTTCCGTGACGATCGTTTCGAATGAACCGACGTTTGTTCGGACCGTCTGACGGCCGACGACTTCCAACTCGACGTTATAATCCACACCTTCGCTACGCACCGTCAGGTTGTATTCCGCGCCATCGTGTAACGGGAGTGCACGTGCCCGGTAGAACGCGGACAGGAAATCGAACGTGCCGGACAACGCACTCAGTTTTCCTGGTATGGCTTGATTGCCGGCGGGCTGCGGGAACTCCTGGCTCGCTTGAGCAGACGCGAGTGCGTCGCGAGCGGTCTCCTGCGAGCGAAACGGTAGACCTGTTTCAGGATCGATGTAAGTGACGTAGTCGTTGTTCAGAGCGAAGAGAGCTACGTTAACGACGCCGGTCGTTTCGAGGTGTGCGCGGAGGTGAATGGCGTCGCGACCGTAAAAGTTGCCGCGCGCTACTACTTCAAACTCCGCATGAGCGGCGCTGGGAAAACTCGAGTAAGAGATGTTGTATGTCAGTCTTTCGCCCACACGATAGGGTGCCTGCGAAATTGCGTGTCCACCGTTTTGAGCAGCGATTGGAAAGGCAAACGCGAGGATTAGGATTGCGAATGTCGAAATTAGCGGGGGTTTCAAGCTGAGATTCACCGTCGCATAATAGTTTTAAATCAAAAGTTGGGCAAACAATAAGATTCTCCCGCAAAGGCGCAAAGACGCAAAAAGAAGGCGGCAAAATGAAATTTAACTTGGCGCCTTTGCGCCTTTGCGGGAGGGCTTATTCTTAGTACACGCCGCCTTTGTTTCTCAGTTCCGTTCGATCTTTAGTTGTTTCGCGCTGGAACCCACCGCCTCCTCGATTTTCGTGAAACCCTCGCGCCGGAGAATCTCAACCAGTCCTTCATTGATCTGGCGCACTATGCGGGGTCCTTTATAGATAAAGCCGGTATACAACTGAACGAGGCTTGCCCCGGCGCAGATCTTTTCCCACGCGTCCTGTGCCGTGAAAATCCCGCCCACGCCAATTAAAGGGATTCGTCCGCCGGTGAGTTGGTAAAGTTCAGCGATCATTTGCGTGGCCCGGCTGGTGAGTGGCTTGCCGCTAAGCCCGCCGGCGCCACAGGCATCGACGGTGCGCTTGTTCGTTCGCAGATTGTCACGGCTGATCGTGGTGTTCGTGGCGATGATGCCGTCGATTTGTTGACGCTGGATGACGTCGACGATCATTTCGAGCTCTCGGCGTTCCAGATCCGGAGAGATTTTGACGAGCAGCGGCACTGGTGCTTGTCGTCGATAACGCTGCTGTAATTCCCGGTTTCTGGTTTGCAGCGCGACCAGCAGGGAAGTGAGTTGCTCCGACTGTTGCAACTCGCGCAGTTGCGGCGTGTTTGGCGAACTGACGTTTATCGCGACGTAGTCAGCGAGTTTGTAGACGAGGTCGAAACTCGCGAGATAGTCTGCCGTAGCTTCTTCTAACCGCGCGATCTTGCTTTTGCCGATACTGATACCGAGCACGCAATCGTCGGGTCGATGATGTTCGACGCGGCGAGCGAACGCGGCGGCGCCAGCGTTGTTGAAACCAGCGCGATTGATGAGCGCCTGATCCGCGGCGAGTCGAAACATGCGGGGTTTCGGATTACCGGGCTGCGGATGAAGCGTCACCGTTCCTGCTTCAATGAACCCAAAACCCAACGCTGCCAGCGATTCAAGCGCAATACCGTTTTTATCAAAACCGGCCGCCAGGCCGACGGGATTCCGGAACCACAGATTGAACAGATCTGTGTTCAGCACCGATGATTCAAAAGGGCGTCCTACGAATTTACTAAAAAGCGGAAGAGAATGAAGTGCCAACTCGTGAGCGCTCTCGGGCGGAAGTCGAAAAAGAATGGGACGCAGGAGCGACCGATAGACCATATATGTGCTTTGTACTTTGTACTTGGAAACAGTCAGTGGTCAGTGGTCCGTAGTCAGTTGTTGACTTAAATTACAACAGACAACTGGCAACGGACCACTGACAAAGTACCAAGTACAAAGTACAAAGTTCAAAGCTCCGGGTGCAAACTTGTCACCTCAAACGCTTCTTGTTAGTATCCGCTGAAATGGACTTCATCGAGAAGGCTCGCATCATGGACGGTCCGCGCATTAACCGTGCGCTTGCCCGTCTGTCTTCTGAAATCGTCGAAGAGAATCATGGCGCGGGCGATCTTTTCCTCGTCGGAATCCGGCGTCGCGGAGTGCCGTTGGCCGAACGAATAGCGGCGAAGATTGCCGATCTCGAAGGTGCACCGCCGCCGGTCGGCGTGCTCGACATCACGCTCTATCGCGATGACCTTTCGACCGTTGGCGCGAAGCCGGTGGTAAACCGCACGGATCTTCCGGGCGACATCGAGAACCAGAACATCGTGCTAATTGACGATGTCCTTTATACAGGTCGCACGATTCGCGCCGCCCTCGATCAGTTGATCGACTTCGGGCGTCCGCGGCGGGTTCAGTTGGCGGTACTAATCGACCGCGGCAAAGAACATCGCGAGTTGCCGATTCAGGCGGATTACATTGGCAAGCTCGTGCCGACGAAGAAGAGTGAGATCATCAAGGTGATGCTAAACGAATTCGACGAGGAAGAAGGCGTGGTAATCGTCGAGCGACCGTCGGAGACGGCGTAACGAAGCGGCCGACGGGCCGCTTTTTTTATGTTTAGTCAGTTGTGAGTAGTCAGTTGTCCGTTGTTGCGGAACACTGAATTCGACCACTGACAACTGACCACTGACCAACGACCAAGATGGCACAGTCAACTTTCAACCGTAAACATCTGCTGGGCATTCGCGAACTCGATGCCGAGGAAATTACCCATCTGCTCGACACCGCCGAGACGTTTCGCGACGTTTCCAAACGCGAGATAAAGAAAGTCCCGGCACTACGGGGACGCACTGTCATCAATCTCTTCTTCGAGCCGTCAACCCGCACGCGCACTTCATTCGAAATCGCCGCTAAGCGCCTATCCGCGGACGCCGTAAACGTCAGTATTTCGACCTCCAGCGTTACGAAAGGCGAGACCTTGCTTGACACCGCTCGCAACCTGGAAGCGATGGCGCCCGATTGCATCGTCATTCGTCACTCGATGGCGGGTGCGCCGCAACATCTCGCACGCATGTGCTCTGCTCCGATTGTTAACGCCGGCGACGGATCACACGAACATCCGACGCAGGCACTGCTCGACGCTTTGACGATCCGCGAATACAAGGGACGAATCGAGGGACTAAAAGTCGCGATCATCGGCGACATCCTTCACTCGCGCGTTGCGCGTTCGAACGTTTATTTGCTGACGAAGCTCGGCGCTAACGTTAGCGTCGGTGGTCCAGGAACACTCGTCCCGCACGAGTTCGGCGAACTGGTCGATAGCGGACTCCGCGTGGAAAGACATTTCGAAGACGCGATCGACGGCGCAGATGTGGTGATGATTCTACGGATTCAGCGCGAGCGACAGGATGCAGCGTTCTTTCCGTCGATGCGCGAGTACGCCGTGCACTACGGTCTGAATCCGAAACATCTCAAGCGCGCGGCGCCGGACGTGATCGTCATGCATCCAGGTCCGATGAATCGCGGCGTCGAGATCTCGTCGGAGATCGCCGACGGCAGTCAGTCATTGATTCTTGACCAGGTGACCAATGGAGTCGCCGTGCGCATGGCAGTGCTGTACCTGCTTGCCGGCGGCAATTTCGAGAAAGAAGACGAAGCTCCGCCCGTAAAAAAACCGAAACGAGAACGCAAGGCGCCCCAGCAATGAAACTGTTGATTGCGAATGGTTACGTGATCGATCCGGCGCAACAGGTGAACGCCGGACGCAATGTTCTGATCGACGAAGGCCGCGTTGTGGGTTTGCTCGATCGTTCCGAGCCCGCTCCCGAAGACGCGCAGGTGTTCGACGCGACCGGGCTGATCGTCGCGCCGGGTTTTATCGACTTGCATACGCACCTTCGCGAACCGGGTCAGGAGTACAAAGAAACAATCGCGAGCGGCGCGTCGGCCGCCGTAACCGGCGGTTGGGCCAGCGTTTGCGCGATGCCCAACACCGATCCGATCAACGACAATCCCGCCGTCACTCGTTTCATCATCGAACAAGGCCAGACGGCGAACCTCGCAAACGTTTTTCCGATTGGCGCAGTTACCAAAGGCAGCGGTGGAAAAGAGCTCGCCGAAATGGGCGAGATGAAGAATGCCGGCATCGTCGCAGTTTCAGACGATGGACGTCCGGTTCCCTCGTCCGGAATGATGCGCCGCGCACTGGAATATGCGCGCGGGTTTGACCTGACGGTCGTCGATCATTGCCAGGACCATTCGTTGAGTGCGGGCGGCGTGATGCACGAAGGGCGCTGGTCGTTGATTCTCGGTTTGCGTGGTATGCCGGCGGCGGCGGAAGACGTCGACGTCGTTCGAGACTGTGTGCTTGCGAAACTCACCGGTGCGAAAGTTCACATCGCTCACGTCTCCACGCGCGGCGCGCTCGAAGCTGTGCGACAGGCGAAGAACGACGGCTTGCAAGTGACCTGCGAGGTCACGCCGCATCACTGGACGCTAACTGACGAAGCCGTTCAGGAATACGACACGAACACCAAGATGAGCCCGCCGTTGCGCAGTCGCGAACACGTCGACGCGGTGTTGGCTGGCATTAAGGACGGAACGATCGACGCCATCGCTACCGATCACGCACCGCACCATGCTGATGAAAAGGCGCTCGAATTCGATCAGGCTCCGTTTGGCATCACCGGCTTAGAAACAGCCGTCGGCCTCGCTTTTGATCTGGTTCACGAGGGTTTGATCGACCTCGAACGAGTGGTGCAGATGTGTTCTACAAACCCGGCGCGCATTTTTGGTCTCGCCGACCGAGGTTCGTTGAAGGCCAATGCTCATGCGGACGTGACGATTCTCGATCCGCAGCTCGAGTGGGTTTTTGATGTGAACCGTTCGAAGTCGAAGAGTCGAAACACGCCGTTTCACGGGCGGACGATGCACGGCGCCGCCGTTGCCACCATCGTCGGCGGGCGGTTGGTTTACCTCCACCCGGACTACTCACGCATGAATGAACTGAAGCACCGTCGCGCATCGGTGTGACACGGCATCAATTCTGAAGACTTCCGAAATAACCACTCCACATCTTCACCGGATTATTTGCACCGCCGACACTAAAAACATTGCTTATCGGCCAACCTCGCCCTAGAATGCTCCGGACCAAGTTTCCGGTAGCATTTCAGACGCAAAAGTTCACGCGGTCTCGTCTTTGTTAACGCCCCACACGTAGCAAAGCCGTTTTCGATTTCGCTTTTTAACAACGGAATAGTTTTAGAGCCCCGGTCTAAGAACCAACGGAGGTCACGATGAAGAGTAAGCTTCGCAGTCTTACCTGTATGGCCGCCCTCGTCACTCTGGTGTTCCCACCTGTGTGTTTCGCTGACAAGAAGAACGCCTCAAAGATGCTGAAGCAGCAAGAGCGGTATACATTGTCTTTGGAGTTGGAGTTTACGAAAAAGCAGCAGAACCCGCTGGAACATGCCATTTCCGTTCTGTTTGATGTCGGTCCGAACGGGTACGCGACCGGCTTCCTGGTAGGGAACGGATTGGTGATGACGGCGTATCACGTGATCTCCGGTAACCTCAGCACTACCAAAAAGGTGATGCTGGGTTTCAAAGCTAGCGACGAACTGGCCGTCAAAGTTTTCGTCGACGGTTGTAGGGCGAAGGTACTTAAGGTCGACAAGGAAGCTGATCTCGCGTTACTCGAGATGTGCCGCAGTTCGAAAAATACCAAGGCTCCGAAATTCCAGACCGCGCCGAATAAGGACGACAAGTTGTTTTTGATCGCGCGGCCCCACGGCGATAAGGTCGTCAGTCACGGAAGTTTTTACGGCAACTACATGCTGGGAACCCAGGAGTACTGGTCGGTAAAGATCGACAGCCGCGACGGGTTCTCGGGTAGCCCGGTCTACAACTCCAACGCGGAAGTAGTCGGCGTGTTCAGCGGTTACGATTGGTCGCAGAAACTCGCGCTGATCAGTCCGAGTACGCGCGCGCAGAAGTTGCTGGAAGAATACCAGGCTGAAAACCCGTAACCGGACTGCAACTTAATTAATGTTTGAGCGAGCGTTTTAGATGCTCGCGATGGATTTCTTTGACCCAGTAGAGTTCGGGGGCGCTAAGGCCGACCAGTTTGCGCCCCGCGATTTGAGTGCAAACGATCAGGTAGTTCGTTAACTGGTTTGCCGCCACCCGCCAGCGCGGCAAAACCGTGTGCTCGAAGTTAAATCCTGCCTCCAGACGCACCTTTAATCTTTCCTGCTCCGACCAGCGCTTCTTCGAACTCTCCGCACCGTGATGCAAGAGGACGGCGTCGGGAACAAACATCAACTTCCAACCCGCCTTCGTGATTCGCCAGCACCACTCGGTGTCTTCTGAGTACATGTGAAACAGTTCGTTGAAGCCGCCGACCTCATCGATCATCTCGCGGCGCGCCAGCATCGCGGCGCCGCTGAGCATCGGCACGGAGCGCAGACGATCGTGGTCCCAGTGACGGCCGAGTAACAACTCGCCGCGCAGCCGGTGCGGCAGCAGGTTGTAAAGTTTCAACTGCGACAGGATCGTGTGCCACACCCGCGGCGGATTGAAGAATGCGCTGATCTGCAACGATCCGTCGGTGTTCACGATCTTCGGTCCGCAAACTCCGATTCGTGAATCGGACTTAATCGTCTCCATCAATGTGTCGATTGTTCCGGGTCGCACTTCAGTATCGAGATTGAGGAGAAAGAGGAATGGCGCGTTCGTGAGAGCGAAGCCCTGGTTGTTGGCCGCGCCGAAGCCGCGATTCTCGGAGTTGTTGGAAATGCGAAGTTGCTGGCTTGCGAAGAGGGGCGCGAGTGGTTCGCTGCTGCGCAATTGGTCCAGGCTATCGTCTTCGGAGGCATTGTCGATTATTACGACTTCGTAGCTGGTGGTAGGTCGCGAACTGACGATCGTTTCGACGCAGCGTCGCAAAAGGTTGCCGCCGTTCCAGTTGACGATGATTATCGACAGTTCAGGCGGCATCGTTTCAGGAGAACGAGATCCTTGGCGGCGCTTTTAAAGCCGTTTGCGTATTCGTGATAACGCCATGAGAGCAGTTCGCGCAGTATCGTCGGGAGGCGATTCAGACGGCGCTCCGGCAAGTTGGCGCGCGCGTCGAGATGGCGCGAAAAGTCACCGGCGAACGAAAGCGCTTTGCGGCAGTCGAACTCGTCTTTGTGGTCCAACAGACGTTGTTCGAGTGTTTCGAGGATCCGGTGTAATTCTGTTATTGGGTTCGAGCGCTTGAGCGCTTCAAGAGTGCTGGGTTTCGGAGCTTTCGGCGAAGGGGTTGGCGCGCCGATCTGCTGGCGTTCGTGTTGGCGATACTTGATTAAAGGGTCGTCGATCATGATGACTTCGGCGACCGAGGCTACAGTGAGCGCGATCCAGCCGTCGTGAATCATCTGTATGTTCGTTGGGATCGGCAGCGCCAGGTTCTTATATTCGGATCGAAACGCGATTGTAGCGCCGGTTACGGTCCAGCCTGTTATGAGGACGTCGAGTGCGCGTCCGTGCGCGACCAGTTTTCGTTTATGAGCATCGAAGCCGACTTCATCCCACATGCGGCGGCCAGTCGAGTTCAGGTTTTCGTCGACGATTTCGGAATCGGAAAAAACCAAGCCGGCCTTTGGGTTTGCGTTGAAGGCTGTTTCGATCAGTTCAAGCTTATCTTTACGCCAAACATCATCCTGATCGCTTAGGGCGATGACGTCGCCGCTACAAAGATTAACAGCCTGTTCGAAGTTTTTTAACGATCCCGAAATTCTGTTCGTTCGAAAAAAAGACGACGACGGGTGCCGATGCGTATTGTCTAATCACGGATTCAGTTTCATCAGTGGATCCGTCGTCACAGATCACAATTTCATCCGGTCGCCGTGATTGTGAGGCAATGCTTTCCAACTGCGCCGGCAGAAACTTTGCGCCGTTGTAAGTACAGATGGCGACTGAAATTTTCACGTGCCGTATTCTAAGCACGAAGGCACGGAATGCATAATGAATCGTGTAAGTAGACCTTTCGTCTGGCTTTTTGAACTCGTTGCTTTGTTGCGAGACTGAAACGCGGCTCGGGAGTGCCGGTTCCGTTAATCATCGCCGTGACATACTCTCCGACGACTGGTCCATGTTTAAAGCCATGCCCGGAGCCGCCACCCACGATCCAAATGTTGTCAAACTCCGGATGGCGATCGATTAGAAAGTCTCCGTTCGACGTGTTCTCATACTGGCAAACGCGCGTTTCCAGGATCGGCGCGTCAGCAAGCGCCGGAATTCGTTGCGCGAGATACTCTCTCGCCGCAGCTAAACCAGCGTGGGAAACAACTCGTGCACCAGTGTCAGGATCAAACTCTGGTCCATGTGCGTCGATCGCGAGTTTGAACCCACGCCCGTCAAGATTCGGAAGTCCGTAAACAAGATCGTTGAAGTCGATCCACGCCGGCATTGCCGGTGGACCAAAACGCTCATCGCCTGCCGGGATTCCGAAAAAGAAGACTTCCTGTCGCGTAACGTGAATCAGTTGTCCCAGTAGTTCTGGAAAGAGTTTCGGCAGCCACGGGCCACAGGCAAACACCAATCGATCGGCTATTGATTCGTGAATCCGTCGTGACTCGCGCTTGCCGGTAATCGACGCCGATTCCGCGCGCCTGCCCCACCACTGCCTGCACCGCGCGACGCGCCATTAAAACGCCAGAATCCGGCTCCAGAATTCCCCACGTCGTTTGACCGGGATCGATCTGAGGAAATCTATGGACCAGTTCGTCACGATCCAATTTCTCAAAGCGGGCGCCGGCGCGTTGCAGTGTCGTCAGGACCGATTCGCAATATGGGTCTCGCTCTCGCGCCAACCAAAGAATGCCTGTGTTTTGAAACAGCGGGACAGCCTGAGGCCCTGCTTCTTCAAACAACTGTTTCCACAGTACGAGCGATCGTTGCGCCCAGCGCGTGTAAATCTCGTCTGGTCCGTAACCCAAGCGAATCATACGCGACTCTCCGCCCGAACTGGCGCGGCTGTTGCCCGGACCATACGCGTCGATTAGCAGGACTTTCGCGCCTGCGCGGCGCAACCAGTACGCGGTCCAGGCGCCAAACACTCCCGCTCCGATTACTGCGACGTCATACGTCTTGGTCATGCGCGTGATTGTAGCCTAATTGACATAGACCATCATTGCAGGCAAATTGTTAGACACTCAAACACAGGGAGGAAAACTCATGAAGCGCTTAGGTGCAATAGTGTCACTTCTTTCGCTGCTGGTGCTTGTCGCAGCGTGTAACGATCCCGCATCAAACGTCAATAAAGCGGTAACGAGCGAGGCTCAAAAGGCCGCATCGCCGCAGACGGCGGGGGGACAGAAATACGCCATCACACCGCAGAATTCGAAGGTCGAGTTTATCGGCTCGAAGGTGACGGGTAGTCATAATGGATCGTTCGAGAAGTTCAATGGCGAAATTCATTATGCAAACAACGATCCCGCGCAGAGTCACGTGACGATCACTATCGATGCGACTTCGGTGAAGGCCGACGATCCGAAGTTGACTGAACACTTGAAGACAGCCGACTTCTTCGACGTCGCTAAATTTCCTGACGCAAAATTTGAATCGACGGCAATCAAGGCCGGTGGTGATAAAGGCGCGACGCATACCGTCACCGGCAACCTGACATTGCATGGCGTGACGAAGTCGATAACGTTCCCGGCGACGATCGCTGTTACCGGCGACGTAGCGACCGTTGATGCCAACTTCGCAATCAACCGCAAAGACTTCGGCATCAATTATCCCGGCGCGCAGGACAATCTGATCCGTGATGACGTGGTAATGAAGTTGACGATACGTGGGAATAAGGCAAGTTAATCAGTCGTGAGTAGTCAGTGGTCAGTAGTCAGTGGGGTGGTCAGCGTTGCCACGGACAACTGACCACGGACCACTGACTAAGTTTTCTAATTAACAGAAAACAGACGAAATACTTTCAACCTTTCGCCGTGCTTTCGGCGTGAGTGACTCGAGCGTTTCGAGAACTCGCTCGTGTGTCATGCCGGTTCCGAGATAGGTCCAGCGGTTCGCCTGGAGTTGCTGAGGGCGAAACTGTTCCTTCTCCGCCTCGCTCAGGCGAGTTCCGATCGCGCGCTCGAGGCTGTCGAGATCAAACTCGACCTGTTGCTTGAGAGCGCCATCGATGAACCCTCCAATCGCGAGGTATTCTTCGACCCCTTGCATGATCCCGTCTTCGTCGCGTCCCTGCGCCAACGCTTCAACCATCAACGTATCGAGCTTCGCGTGTTGCACCTCTTCGACCCAGTGATGTTTCAAGAGGCTCTTGAACTGCGGATCGAGTTGCTGGTTGTCGCGGATGCTCTCAACGTAGTGACGTTGGACCATCCATTCGATGTGCAGTGTTACGATCGCGACTCCGAGCGGATCGTGTTTCAGTATCTCCGCCGCGACCGCGTCGGGCGGGCCAATGACGGTACAGTCGATGCCAAAACCGTTTTCAAATTCCTGGCTAAAACGTTTGAACAATTGAATGTGCTTTGCTTCCTCACCGGCAAAACTCAACAACGCGCGCACGCGATAATCGTCGCCTGCAAGGTGTGACCGCGCATGGTCCAGAACAAACGGTAAGATGAATTCCTCGACGAGACCGAAGATGCTCAGATAAGCGTTACCCCTGATCTGATTTAAGATTCGTTTCTCGTCCGGGTTAAGAAATGTCAGCGGCTCGACACGGGCCAACGACTCGGGCATGAACGGTTTATGAAAGTCCAGTCGTTTTTCACCACCGATGATGTCCTCGATGCGCCAGTGAATCATTTCCGAGGCCGCCAACACTGATTGATAGGTGTATTTGTCGAGCATAATGGAACACCTCCTTATGAGTTCCTTTTTATAACGCGTAAAAGACATCGATAAAGGAGCAGGTGTATTCTGTGCGAAATGACTGAGGATTTCTCGCGCTACCATCAGCCCGATCACCGATTTGTTCAAAACCGACGACGTGCAGCGTTATCGACTCACCGAAGAGCAGGTCAGTTTTTATCGGGAAAACGGCTATCTTGCCGGCCTGAAAGTACTGAACGACGAGCAACTTGAGGCGCTGCGTGGTGAGTTGGCCGAACTGGTCGACCCATCGCATCCGGGTCACGAGCTGTTCTATGAGTTCAATGCAAACGAGTCTGCCGACCCTTCAAAGATTCTTTTTCATGCGCTAGGCGCGTGGCGGATCAAGCCCGCGCTGCACGACTTGTTGTGGCATCCGGCATTTGTCGTTCCGGCGTCGCAGTTACTCGGCGGCGCGGTGCGGTTCTGGCACGACCAGATCTTTTACAAGCCCGCGCATCACGGCGGTGTGGTGATCTGGCACCAGGATTATTCGTATTGGACCAGGACCACGCCGGTGGCCCATATTTCCTGCTGGATCGGGCTCGACGATTCGACGCGGGCGAACGGATGCGTCCACTACGTCCCCGGCAGTCATCGGTGGCCGTTGCTGCCGCGTGCCGAGTTTCGCGAACCATATGGACGCGATTCTCGATGCACTCGCGCCTGAGCAACGTGCGAACTTTAAGCCTGTGCCGATTCAGCTGAAGGCAGGCGAGTGCTCGTTCCACCATTCGTTCATGGTCCATGGCTCGTATGCAAACGAAACCGCGGTCCCGCGTCGAGCGCTGGTGATCAATGCCTTTCGTGATGGTGTGGTTTCCGCGTCGGATTCGCCTTTATTGGATGGAGTTCCGGTTATCGCGTCAGGGCAAAAGATCGAGGGGCAGTTCTTTCCACTCTTATACGAACCTGCGCAGATTTGACCAATCCTACACGCCGCATTGCCAGTGGAATCTCGGGGTTTTTCATGAACCAACGCCAGACGTTTCCGGTGCGGGCGTTTTCGGCGCTAAGCAGAATGATTCCCTGATCGATGCCGATCACGTCCGGATTCACCCAGCCGTTATTCGGATTGAAAGCATCGACAAAGCCGTAGCGTCCGTAGATCTTCTCGCCGTACTTGTCACGCATCGTGCGAAGCGCGCGCACAGCCAATTCAGGCGTGAACATCAAGGAACCACCGGCAGCCGACGGCACAACGCTGCCGTCGATGTCGGGATCGTGCGGTGGTCCACCCCACGCCAGATAACCCTTTGCGCTGTCGGAAGCTGTGATGCCCCAAACGTCGGGACCATACCCGCGATATTTATGCGCCAGGTTGATGCAAAACGCGCGGTGGGCCAACGTTGCCTGGACAGAGTTTTCAAAGTAGTCGATGCGGTCGCCCTGCGTTTCTTTCCGACCGCGATAATCAACCCAGGCGTGCGAGTACTGATGCATGAAGAGCGGCACGCCGATCGTCGTGAAGAACGTGTGACCGGAGTAACGATAGCGATCTTTCCACAACGCGTACCACGACCGTGGAGAAATGGAATGAGTCGATGATCCGATGCCGAGAAGATAGAGGATCGTGTCTTCGCTATAGGTGTCCCAGCGCGGATTGAGAAAGCCCGTTTCCGGTTTCCAACCGTGGGAGAGAAGCAGCGGGTGGCGGTTGAGCATGAAGCGAAAGTCGACTCGATTGTAGATTTTAGTGGCAAGCCTCACGATTTCCCGATCGCTTGCAAAACACTGTCGCACCGTGAGAACACCACCCAGCAGCAGTGCGGTGTCGATGGAGGAGACTTCACTGTTCCAACGGCGTTGGCCGGTTTTCGTGTCGAGCCAGTGATAGAACCAGCCTTGTTGGTGATACGCGCGATCGGCGAAGAACCGCAGTGTCGCTCGTGTTCGTTCTTTGGCTAATGTTGATTCGACCCAACGACGTTCGGAGGCGATGCAGAGTGCAGTGAGTCCAAAGCCTGTCGCCGCGATGCTGCCGACGTTCTGGTGGTTTTGATCGAGTGCTGAACCGTCTGTGCGGGCCCGGTCGGCGACGAGGCCTGTCTGCGGATCCGCTTGCTGCCAGAAATATTGAAAGAGGCGTTCCTGAAGATCTTCGAGGAACGCTTCATCTGCGGCTGAGAAAGTGGACTGTGCCGGTGCGACGCTCGTGCTGAATAGCACGAAGCAGAAAGCCAGCAATGCAATGAAACGGAGACGGGGGGAAGCGGTGACACGGGGACGCGGCGAGGTAGCGAATCCATTCTCCGCTTCTCCGTGTCTCCGCTTCTCCCCTTCTGTGTTGTGGGGGCGATTGCGTTTCCTATCTAACTTCAAACGTCTTCTCGATCACGTCCTGCGAGTTCGAACCGACCATGACACGAAACTCTCCCGGTTCAACGACAAACTTCATCTCGCGATTGTAAAAGCCGAGATGTTCGGGTCCGAGCACAAAATCCACGCTTCGCTTCTGGCCGGGCTGGAGTGTGACGCGTTGAAATCCTTTCAGCTCCTTCACCGGACGCGCAATGCTGGCCGTGACGTCGCGAACGTAAACCTGAACCACCTCGTCGCCCGCGCGTCTACCCATATTTTCCACCTCCGCTGTCACGCGGATCGTTCCGTTTGGCCGGATCTGCGTCGCATTTAATTGCACGTTCGAGATCTTGAACTGCGTGTAGCTCAGCCCAAAACCGAACGGAAACTGTGGCGTCCACGGAGCGTCAAAATACTTATGCGTGTATCGGTTGTTGGCCTCAGGCGGACGGCCGGTGTTCAAGTGGTTGTAATGGATCGGAACCTGACCCGTGACACGCGGGAACGTAACCGGCAGCTTTCCGCCGGGGTTGACGTCGCCAAACAACACATCCGCGATCGCATTCCCTGATTCTGTGCCGGCCATCCACGATTCGAGAATCGCGGGAACATTGTCGACGATCCAACCAATCGCCGGAGGGCGGCCGTTAACGAGGACGACGATCGTCGGTTTACCCGCACGGGAAACCTCTCTCACGAGATCCATCTGGCGTCCGGGAAGATCGAGCGTCACGCGCGAGGCCGCTTCGCCAACCATGTCCTTGGACTCGCCGACAAACACAATCGCGACATCAGAATTGCGCGCTGCGGTTACAGCCTCCGCAAAACCTGCATCGGAATCGCCCGTGATGTCACAACCCTTCGCATAGGTCACCTTCGTTTGCGATGAAACTTTATTCCTGATTCCTGCCAGGGGCGTGACCGTGTCTTCGTCGCGGCCGTCACCCGACCACCAACCCAACGGGGATCGTTTATCGTCTGCGAGTGGTCCAATCAGGGCGATCGACCTTACACTCTTCGCCAGCGGCAACGTCTCGCGGTCGTTCTTCAACAGCACCATCGACTTGGCTGCTATCTCCCTCGCGACGGCACGACTCTCAGCCGTCAGATACGCAGTTTTTTCGAGCGACTCGTCAACGTAAGGACGCTCGAACAACCCCAGCCGAAACTTGATTCGCAAAATCCTTCGCACAGCTTCATCGAGGGTCGCCTGCGTCCATTTCCGCTCGGTCAGCAGCGTCTGGCCATGTTGATTGAACAGACGGCTGACCATCTCCATGTCAACGCCGGCGTTCAACGCGAACCACGCCGCTTCCTTATCGTTCGCCGCGTAACCGTGATTGATCAGTTCTTTCACCGACGTGTAGTCGCTGACGACAAAACCGTCAAACCTCCACTCGTCGCGCAGGACGGTCGTCAATGTGAAACGATTAGCGGAAGTAGGAATACCATTCAAAGCGTTAAAGGCGCTCATGAACGTACCGACGCCTGCATCGACCGCAGCTTTGAACGGCGGGAAATAGATCGACCGCAGCGTTTGTTCAGACATCTCGGTGGTGTTGTAGTCGCGCCCGCCTTCGGCAGCGCCGTACGCCACCCAGTGCTTTGCGCATGCGAGAATCTTGCCGGGTTGAGAATAGTCGTCGCCCTGGAAACCACGGACACGCGCGCGTGCGAATGCTGCGCCCAGAAACGGATCCTCACCGGCGCCTTCGGTGATTCTTCCCCAACGTGGATCGCGCGCTATGTCAACCATTGGCGCGAAGGTCCAGCGCAGACCGGCGGCGTACGCTTCTTTCGCTGCAATACTACTTGACCGTTGCGCTAGCGAGGGATCCCACTAAGCAGCCTCTGCAAGCGGTATGGGAAAGATGGTGCGATACCCGTGAATCGTGTCGAAGCCGAACAGCAGCGGAATCTTCAAGCGCGATTCTTCGACGGCGACGCGTTGAAGTTGATTCGGGCGTCCACCGTTACGAACGTTCAACGTCGAGCCGAGCAAGCCTTTGCGCGCGAGTTCGAGATGTTCCGGTCGGAAGTTTCCGTTTCCTTCGCCGTCGAGTTGTTGCAGTTGGCCCAACTTCTCGGCGAGTGTCATCCGGGCAAGAAGGGCGTTGACACGTCTCTCGACATCGTCGCGGCGCTGCGCCGAACTCGGCGGCGTCGAAAATGCCACCGCAAGAACGACAAGAAGACACAGTAATAGAGTTAGGGGTCGTGTTTTTTTCATGTCAGTAGTCAGTGGTCCGTAGTCAGTGGGTCAGCGGTCTAAGCAGAGATCTGTGAATCGCAAACAACTGACCACGGACCACTGACTACGGACTAAACCTTAGAACCTGAAGCGTGCCTGCAATTCTACTACGCGCCCCGCCAAACCCTGCGGTCGGAATCCCAAACCGCGGATTGTTATTCAACACTCCCGGTTCGTCGTTCCCGCGTGCATCGAAGAAACCGATCGTCGTCGCATCGCTTCCAAACTCAAAAGTCTTCAGGTTGAGCTGGTTGAAGACGTTGAAGAAGTTCGCGCGCAACTCGAGATCCGACGATTCTCCAAGGAAACCACCGAGGCGCGTGTGTTTTACCAAACTCATGTCAACGCTGAAATACTTCGGACCGCGAAACGAATTGCGACCGATGCCCGGAGGCGCGACGGAGTTGTTTGGTAAGTCGAATACGGTGAAAAACGGAGCGCCACCTCCCGGGAAATTGCTGCCGGTGATGAACGCTTCATCTGACGTGTCGAAATCCGTTGGTCCACTATAACCCTGCGGACGCACCGGGCAGAGCGATGGTCCACCGGGCGTGCTCGTGCAACCGCCGACCACCGGCGTGAACGGAAATCCGGTTCTCGCAGTCACGATACTCGTCACTTCAAAACCTCCCAACACCTTACCGACGAAATCGTTCCGCCTGCGGAAGAACGGCAGTTCGTACAAAGCTGACAGGTTGAAGAAGTGCCGCACATCGAAGTCCGATGGTCCACGTTCGGTGCTGTTGTCCTGCGGGAAGGTTTGATTAGTAACGAAACCTGGTCCTTCGTACGACAACTGATCGATGCTCTTGCTCCAGCGATAATTCGCCTGGAGTTGCAGACCATCAGAGAAGCGTCGCACGAGGTTCAGGTTCAGCCCGTTGTAGTTCGAATTCACGTCGGGCGTCGTAAAAAAGATCTGGAAGAACGCCGGGTTGTTCGGAAACAGGAAGTTTTGATTGACGAGACGGATCAGTTTGTGACCACTGCTGCCTTGATAACCAATCGTCCCCGTTAGTTTCGCCGGCAATTCCTGTTGGATTTCGAGCGAATACGTGTAGACGTATGGATTTGGCAGATCCTGTGGCGCGCCCCAGAGTTCTACCGAACCACTGTTTGGTCCTCCTGTTGCGGGATTGATCCCACCGCCCAGCGCCGGGTTACGCGGAAAACTCGTAACCGAATTGCTCGAACCGATCGCGTAAAGAATTTGACCGTTTGCGAACGGGCTTCCGAAATCAGTCGCGGCAGTGCCGCAGCAGAGGCCGAAGCGACCGAAGAACGGCGGATTACCACGAACGTTCGCCAACGGCGCAACCGGAATACGGTTGTAAGCGACGCCAAACCCGCCGCGAATCACTGTCGAGTCGCCAGTTTCACTTCCCAAACCGAGGAACCGCATTTGGGGACTGTACGCAAAACCGATGCGTGGCGCGAAGTTGTTACGGTCTGGTTCGTAGAGTTCGGTCGACAACGTCGACACGCGAGTTAACAAGTCCGTTAGAACCGAAGAACAAGTTACTTAAGCGCTCGTCCTTTTCTTTCAGCGGCGAGTAGTACTCGTAACGCAGACCAAGGTTCAGCATGAAATTCGGTCGCACTTTCCAGTCGTCCTGAACGAAGAATGCGTAGTAGTTGGTGCTGAAGTAACGTTGCGCGTCCGCAGGATCGCCGGTGCGAGGATCCGCGTTGATGGCTTCAAAGATCGGCGTGTCGTTCGCCAGGTTGAAGAGACCGCTGAACGAGTAGAGCGGTCGCGAACCTCCGGACGAATCACTGTTGTCCTGCTCGATCCGGAACACGCCGCCAAACTTGAACCCGTGATTGCCGATAACTTTGGTCAACGTGTCGCTGAACTCGAAAATGTTCTGCGCCAGAATTCCCGGCGTGTTCTCGCTGCGATCCGCACCGAAGCGGATGCGGTCGAAAGGCAAACCTTCAACTTCAACTCGCGGGATACCGAAGTTTGTGTTGGTAGCGTCGCGCTGCTGGTCCAATGAGAAGCGCGTCGCATTGAAACGGGCTTCATTCACCGTCGTCGCCGAAATGATCCGGCGATAGATGATCGTGCCGGAACTATTGAGCGGTTTGAACGGAAGGTCTGCAATCGGGCGACCCTGGGCGGCGTTGTCGCTGCGCAGATTGTCCTGTCGAGTGATGTACGTGCTGAGCGTCAGACTGTCATTCGTCGTTGGCTGAAAGTCGAGACGCACGTTGTACTGGTTACCGCGATTGAAGCCGGGAAGCGCCCACTGTATCTCCTGAATATCCGGAATGCCATCGAAGCCCCCGCCGGTCGGAGTTGCCGAGCGAGACATATTGGCCCAGCGAACCAGTGATCGATCCGATGTCGAGACCCCCGGGCACGACTCGACAACGATTCAGCATCGTTACCGAAGACCGCGCAGCTTGGTGCGAAGACGCCAACGATTCGCGGCGTAATCCCGGACTGACGAAAGGATCTGGGCCGTTATGCCGCCCGGACGAAGCTGCTGTACTGCTGCGCGAAACTCCGGCGTCTCCGCAAAACCGCGACCGACGCCAGTGTTCGTATTGCGCAAGCCTTCGTAAGAAAAGAAGAAGAACGATTTGTTCCGGCCGCCGAACGTCGTTGGACCACCTTCGCCGAAGTTCGGGAAGTAAAGTGGTCCACCAATGCTGCCGCCGAATTGACGGATGTAATCGCCGACGCGAACCGGTGGCGCGTTTGGTCCACCAAACTTGTTAAAGGCATTCAGCTTCGGCGAGTTGTATTTTATGAACGCGGAACCATGCACTTCATTCGCCCCGCCCTGCGACACGACTTTGACCTGCGCGCCGGAGTTGCGACCGTCTTCCGCCGAATAAGTTGCCGAAAGTACGCTAACTTCCTTGATCGATTCCTGGTTCGGCGTGACTAGCGCTGCGCCGCCCCAGTTAAAACTGTTAACACTCACGCCATCGATCATGTAGTTGTTCGAGGAGAGACGCTGGCCGTTTGCCGAGACCTGCACCTGGTTCTCGGTTTGGAAGATCGAATTGTTTGATCCACCGGGACCGGTAGTATTCGGCAGATTAACTGCTTGTCCATTGCTTGCGCGTGCGCCGTCGCCAAAGATTCCGGGAGTCAATCGAACCAGTTCGTAGGGATCACGCCCGACTTGCGGTAGCTGGCGAATCTCTCTCGTTGTTAAAGCGCGCGAAACGTTTGCGTTCTCAGTTTGGATCGCCTGCGCAGTCTCCTCCGTGACGGTCACAGTCTCCGCAACTTCACCAGTCGTCAGCATCACGTCGATGCCCTGCGTGTCTTCAGCATTGATGACAACGTTCTCGAACGACTGTTTTTTGAAACCTGCCTTTTCGATCACGAGAGAATACCGGCCGGGCGGTAAACCTGAGATGCGATAGAAACCATCACCACTGCTCTGCGTGGTTTGTTTCGCGTTGGTCTCCTTGTTGGTGAGGGTGACCGTGGCATCGGGCACCAGTGCCCCCGTCGAGTCCGTGACTGTCCCTTGAATGCCTGCTCTGAATTGTGCGTTGGCGGAAACGAGTGGGAGCAAAAGAAAAAGCCCGCAGACCAGAGCACGGGCTGAGAACGTAATTAGCCTGAACATCGAGAGTCCTCCTTGTCGACCCAATGGACCAAACCGAGCAATGTTTTAGGGGGAACTATTCTTTTGGGGGTGTACTTCTGGCAAGCATAAGTAACACCGAAGTCAGAAAACTTCAATAGGTTTCCGTGAAGTACGATGGATCGCGTCCTCAGTTGTTAACACCCACCGAGCTGAGTGTCCATAAAACAAGACACGAATTGCCCCTTTTCGAACAAATTCACAGCTAATAACAAACTGGCATGCGAATTGACAGTCCCTCGTCAGCGAACGATGGGCCATTTAAAACCTCACCGCGAATAACATCGCATTCAGGAGGGCATACATGCACGACGGCACTCCGTCAATTCACGGTCGGTGGCGCACAGCCGATCCCACTCTCGATCCCGCAACCGCTCCAACGCCAACTCAAACACCAGGCGATTCTCACGACCCGGGCGACAACATCGGCGTTTATGCCGTCCACATGGCGTTACTGCGCACCGGTAATGTGCTGATGTTCTCGGGTGGTTGGGAGACTTCGGAGTTACTTCATCGATCCTGGAGTTGGGATCCAACGCAAGCGCCGTCTACTGCTGTTGGAAGATGGTTCATGCCGGAGTTCGATGCTGCGACGCCGCCTCATTCGGGTGTACCCACCACCGGCGATGATCCGGACATCGACCTGTTCTGCTGTCATACCGTGTTTTTACCGGATGGCCGTCTGCTTGCGGTCGGTGGCGACGGTGCAGGCTCTCACGACAATGCATCGCTCCATGTTTATGACCCTGTGTCGGAACAGTGGTCCAAGATCGCCGGTCGCCCCGCACCCGCACTGCCGGGCGTTGTGTATCCGCCGGGCATGGTTGCTGGTCGCTGGTATCCGACGGCTGTTGTTCTTGCAGACGGTTCGGTCGCGGTTTTTTCGGGCGACAACGATGTGGTTACCGCCACGATCGCGGAAGGCATCGCTGTCGACGCTGAGATCCTTCGTCCGCCGGATTATCTGCCGGTTGTGATTAGCGGAGGCAGGCGCGTGACTGGAGGCAGCGAACGCCCGTTGTTCATGTATCCGGGAATGCATCTCGTCCCCGGCGGGAAAGTGTTCTACATTCCAACTGCGTTTCGCTACGGAGGAACCGAAGCGGCGTTCCTCGCTGCGATTGGTCCAACCGCCTCATTCCGAATGACTGGCGCAACCTCGGGTGTCTGGCAGGATTACTTTGATCCGGCAGATCCGACAGACCCCATCCTGCCTGGCAACCGATATCGCGTGGAAGGCACCTCGGTTTTGCTTTCACCAGCACAGGCCGGACGAATCCTGTTGATTGGTGGAGGCTGGTGGGACGGTTCTTCACAGCATGGCGATCATCGAAGCTGCGAGATTCTTGACACGCAGGCAGCGACGCCAACCTGGGTCTCTGCCGGGCAAATGCATCACGAGCGCGTCAACGTCAATGCCATTCTTCTTCCCGACGGTAAGGTGCTCATCATCGGCGGGCACGACGAGTACAAATGGAACCCGCACACGTGGGATTCAACAGCCCAGGAACACCCACAGGAAGAAGCGGAGATCTACGATCCCTCTGTTCCATTCGATCCAGCGGATCCTTCAGCTGCGTTCACTCCCGTCGCTTCGATGCATGCGCCTCGCACGTACCACTCGACGGCGGTATTGCTTCCTGACGGCAGTGTGCTCGTCGCCGGCGGCTCCGATAACCATGAACCACTCCGCACGACGCCGCGTCCGGTGGATGAGAAGCACATGGAGATCTATGAACCTCCGTACTTCCATCAAGGTCAGCGTCCGATCATCGACGCGATCAGCGACACGGGTGGTCCAGCAGACCAGATTCACTACGGTGGTGAGTTTACGATTCAGTATCAGGTCGAGGCTGGTGAAACGATCGCCTCGGTTTCGTTGATGCGTCCGTGTGCGAGCACGCACCACACCAATACCGAACAGCGACATGTCCCTTTGAACTTTGTAACTTCAGGCGCCAACACGCTCGAAGTGCAGGTTTTGAACGATGCGACGGTGGCCCCTCCCGGTTATTACATGGTGTTCATCGTCGATTCGAACGGCCGCCCGTGCGAACGCGCGCAATTTGTTTGTTTGAGTAACCGGCGCTGCACCGTCGTCGCTGACCGCAGTCACTTTTCTCACGACGAGGTTGAGGCGGCGGCTGTCGGTGGGGTGAGCGAGATTTCGCCGACGTTCTATCTGTTGATTGATGGCTACACGCCCGCGCAACTTGGAATTACAACGACGACGCCGACGCCGGCTCAGTTGAATGCGTTTGCACCGGCGTTTTCGTTCACCGAGCCGGGTGGTGGCGCACCAGTGGCGAACCTCGCCACGTTCCCGACGCAGATGCTGCTGGAAGTAGGTGGCGCATCGCTCAACACGCCGCAACGCGTGACGTTTGAGTACGGGATTCGATTCACCGGCACGGCGATGTTTCCGGCGATCGGTGCGAGTCCTGAGTTTCGCGACGTCCAGATGTCAGTGAACGTGGCGGGTCATGGTTGCACGAACGACATCACGCTGTTTCGCCAACCGAATCCATATATGCTCGATGGACCAACTTCGTGGCTCAGCGCTGACCTGCGTGTGTTTGCATTGCGTCCGGGCGAGAGTCAGTCGGGTCGGGAGCTAAGCGAGGTTTCGCCTGATCCGCTGGTTTACTTATCCGAGTTTGTTGATGCCTGCGATATTGCAGCAGCGTCGCCGATGCACTTGTTCGATCAGATCGCGACTGACCAGCACGATAGTCGTCTGTATCTCGGCACCGAACTCGAAGGCGATCCCATTTATAACTTCGCCATCGCCCGCGTACGTTACCGCAGCCTTGGGACTACAGCCCCTGACGTGCGCGTGTTCTTCCGGTCGTTCACGACGTCGGTGACGTCGATGGCTTATGCGAACGAAACGTATCCGCGTAACGCGGGCGGCACATTGCCTGTGCTTGGCGCTAGCGCAACCGACGTTCTCACCATCCCGTACTTCGGCGTTTCGAGAACCACGGTAGACGCGACCGGCGACACTATAAACACGAAGCCCGTTCCGCCGGATGCCGACGGCGATGAAGTTCATCGTTACTTCGGAGTCTGGCTCGACTTCAATCAAACGACGCTGCGTTACACCGATCCTGGCGACGGCGTGTTGAAGAGCATTCAGGATCTGATTCGCGGCCGGCATCAGTGTCTGGTTGCCGAGATTCGCTTCGGTCCGGATTCGATCCCGATCGGGGACACGCCCGCGAACAACGACAACCTGGCCCAACGCAATCTCGCGATCGTCGAGTCAGACAATCCTGGTCCAACGGATTCGCACCTTGTGGTCCATACCTTCGATCTGAAGACGACGTGGCCGCAGAAAACTCCGCGGAATCCCCGCTTTGAAGAGCGTGGTCATCTGTTCGCCACGAATCACGAAGTGCGCGGACATCGTCATTCCTCGGAGATGGATGAATTGATGATCCAGTGGAACGGTCTGCCGGAGGATTCGGAGGTTACGGTTTACCTGCCTTCACTCGACGCGGACGCGATTCTGGTAGCGGCCGCGAGACGTTCCGGGCCGCAGCGCCTGGAGAAAGTCGACGCGCATACGATCCGTTGTCTGGTGGCTGATGTTAATTACATTCCGCTACCCGCGCCGGCGCCGGCGTACGTGTCGGGTCTGATCACGATTCGTTTGCCCGAGACTGTGAAAGTCGGTGAACGCTACAACATCATCGTGCGACAACTCGGCGGGATGCCGCGTTACGTCGTGGGAACGTTTGAGTTGTTCATCGCTGTTTCGACGTCGGAGAAGATCCGGCCCGAAGAAGAGCGTACTCTCTCGGTGATCAAACACATCGCCGGGACGATCAAACCGTCGAGCCGTTGGTTTGCGGTGTTCCAGCGCTACGTTGCAGTGTTGAATGACAAGGTACGTGGCGTTGGCGGTTCGCCTTCGGACGTTGATCCATCGACGACCGGGGAACCGGGGACGACGACTGACGATAAAGAATCGCGCTGTTGCCGGTTGTTATGGTGGATAGTGGCGTTAGTTGCGCTGTTCATCATTGTGGTCGTCCTGCTGAGTGTTCCTGGTGGACCCGCCGGTAAATGGTTAGTTGCGCTCTTCGCGATTGCACTTGCCATTGTCTTTTTCATGTGGACGCGACTTTGCGCCTGCACGAAAGAGAAACTGAGATCCGTGTTACGACAAAGAGGATGAAGAGCGATGTTAGAACATCAAGAGCATGAAGAGAACGTAGATCGACTGTTCCAGCCGACGCCAGACGATGGTCCACCCCTGCTCTGGCTTAAGTCGCAGGTGCGTTATGTTCGCGCAATGCTGAACGGCCGTGCGCTCGTGACGGCATGGCTGCCCGGTGGTCGAGCGTTAAATGTCGAAGCCGTGTTCGCAGTGAGAGACCAGAGCGTCGTGCTGCAAGGGCATCTTGATGACGGCACTGAGCTTCACGTCTCGCTTCGTACGGATGACGTGATACTCGAGATGCGTCCCACTCCCGAGGGAACTGAAAACACGCTCTTCGCCTTCATCGGCGTCTCACGCACGCCTCAACCGCTGCTGCCGAGGTTGACGGAAGCACCCGAACCTGGCGGCCATCATCATTAACTTGATTACATTCTTTGGTCCCACGCGTATCAGAGAAGTACACGAATAAGACCGTTCAGAAGCGAAAACATTTGGGAATCCGGTCCACGTGTCTGTGGCCGACAAGTTGCAAATAGTCGATCTCTCTTACACAAAAGGAGTTGTTGACTATGCAGCACGTGAACGGAGACGCGAATGTTTGGAAGGGACTGGTCGCCGGGCTTGCGGCTGGGCTAGTTGCTTCATGGACCATGAACCAGTTTCAAGCGGCGTGGACACGCGTCGCCGAAGGATTCGAGAAGTCGCACGGCGCACAATCGATGCAGCCGAGTGAAGGACCAAATCCGAATGAAACTCCTGATTCGAATGAGGCGCTCGGTCAATCCAAAGCAGAGAAAGAGCAGCAGGATGACGCCACCGTCGAAACCGCGAAGGTGATTTCGAAAGCCTTTGGTCACGAGCTGAAAGAAAGCGAAAAGCAAACCGCCGGCGCGGCCGTGCATTACGCGTTCGGCGCGGTGACTGGCGGATTGTACGGAGCCATCGCGGAAGTTACGCCGCAAGTCACGGCGGGTGTTGGTCTCCCGTTTGGCGCCGTTTTTTGGCTCGTCGCTGACGAAGTCGCGGTGCCGGCGCTCGGACTTGCCAAAGCACCAACGCAGTATCCAGTTTCAACTCACGTCTACGCACTCGCGTCGCATTTCGTTTACGGTGTGACGGCGGAACTCAGCCGCCGCGCCGTGCGTCAGGTTTTGTGATGAAAGGAGCGGCGGACACGGATGAGCAGCCTCAGTTTCTTCTGTGATCTGGCAGAAGCAACTACGCCGCTCCCGCATTTCTGGGAACATACCGTCGGCAGCGATCACGCGCCCGTGACGTTGCGTGCCGACTGGCAAGCACAGCTCCAACGCGCACATCGTGAATTAGGTTTCCAGCACGTGCGCTTTCATGGTCTGCTGTCGGACGACTTCCGTCTCCTCGTTAGCAACTATAAGAAACACTTCTACTCGTTCTTCAACTGCGATCAAGTTTTCGATTTTCTGCTTTCGATCGGCATGAGACCGTTCGTCGAGTTGAGCTTCATGCCCACCGCGCTCGCCTCCGGCACAAAGACAGTCTTCGACTACGAAGCGAATATCACACCGCCTCGCGACTACGGGCAGTGGTCCAAATTGATCGAAGCGCTGGCGTCACATTGCGTCAAGCGCTACGGTGTTGATGAAGTGGCGGAGTGGTTCTTTGAAGTCTGGAACGAACCGAACCTGAGCTGGTTCTGGGCCGGAACACAGCGCGACTATTTCAAGCTCTATCGCCACACCGCCGAGGCGATCAAAAAGATCGACGCGTCGTTGAGAGTCGGTGGACCAGCGACGGCGAAAAGCGAATGGATCGAAGACTTTGTTAACTTCTGCGATCGCAACGGAGTAGCGGCGGATTTCATCACGACGCATTACTATCCAAACGATGGCTTCGAGAAAGTGAAAGACACCGAGGAACAGTTATTCAGGAGTCAGCGCGGAATCATGCGCCAGATGGCAGAAGACACGAAGCGTCACGCAGCCGGCCGGCCAGTCTATTACACCGAATGGAACGCCTCATCAGACGGGCGAAATCCACTGCACGACGAGTCGTACGCAGCAGCCTTTGCGGTATCGACAATCATGGAAGCAAACGGGCTCGTGCAAGGCTACAGCTTCTGGACGTTCAGCGACATTTTTGAAGAGCACTATTTCCCGTCCACGCCATTTCACGGCGGCTTTGGATTGTTGAACTTGCACGGCATTCCCAAACCCGTCTATCGCGCGTTCGAACTGCTGCACGATGTAGGAACCGAGCAGTCACTGGTCGACGGACTGCACGAGACCGTCGACTGCTCACTGATTCAAAAGGAAGCCAGCGTCACGATACTGCTGACAAACCACACGACTCCCGGCCATTCAATTGAACCGGAACATATCGAGATTCGACTCGATAACGCGCGCGAACCCGTTGCGGCCTACGTGAAACGAATCGACGATGAGCATGCAAATGCGAAACGATTGTGGGTCGAGATGGGCCAACCGGAGTATTTACAACGCAAGCAGATTGAGCAGTTGGAAGAAGCATCGCAATTGAAAACTGAAACACAGCGCTTTAGTTACAGCGACGGCGTCCTAAGTCTCAAGATCCACTTGCCTGCTCACGCTGTGGCTGCGATCACGATAGAATTCAAACCTGAAACAACCGCAAACGCATGAAAGTACTCGAACCTTCCCTCAACGACGAAGATCTGGATCGACTCGAACGTGACACCTTCAGTTACTTCGCGGAGGAAGCAAACCTCGAAAACGGTCTCGTCGCCGATAACACGCGCGAAGATTCACCGTCGTCGATCGCAGTCGTCGGTTTTGCGCTCACAGCTTATCCAATCGCCGTCGAGAGGGGTTACATGAAGCGTGCGGAAGCGGTGAAGCGCGCTCTAGTGAGTCTGCGTTTCTTCAACGATGGACCACAGGGACCACATCCGGAAGCGATCGGTTACCACGGTTTCTACTACCATTTTCTCGACATGAAGACCGGGCGTCGTTTCGGCAACTCCGAAATCTCCACGATCGACACCACTTACCTCATCGCCGGAGCATTAACCGCGGCCGCCTATTTCGATCGCGACAACAAAGATGAACGCGAGCTCCGCCAGCTCGCCGAGGCGCTCTACCATCGCGCTGACTGGCACTGGGCGCAAAACAAAGCGTTAACCGTTAGTCACGGATGGAAACCAAAGACGAAGTTCATCAGGTATCGCTGGACCGGCTATAGCGAAGCGCTGATCCTCTATGTTCTCGGTCTTGCTTCGCCAAGCTATCCACTTCCCGAGGAGAGTTACCGGGCCTGGACCAGGACTTACAACTGGAAGCGGATTTATGGTCACGAGTTTCTTTATGCCGGGCCGCTCTTCATCCATCATCTCTCGCACATGTGGATCGACTTTCGTGGCATCCAGGATGAGTACATGCGCGGCAAGGCGATCAACTACTTCGAAAACAGCCGGCGCGCGATTTACGTGCAGCAACAATATGCGATGCGCAATCCAAAGAAGTTTGCCGGCTATGGACGATTCGCCTGGGGCATTACCGCCAGCGACGGACCTGGACCAGCGGTGCAGCGCGTGAACGGAAAAAGGGTCAAGTTTCACCCCTACCTGGCGCGCGGAGTCCCCCATGGTCCTGACGATGGAACATTGTCGCCCTGGGCAGTTGCGGCATCGTTACCGTTCGCGCCTGAGGTGGTCCTGCCGACGCTCCGGCGCATCAACGAAGACTATCCGGACATCACCAGCGAGTATGGCTTCAAGTGCAGCTACAATCCCACGTTCCGTGCGGGAAAACGGAAGGGCTGGGTCTCCAAGGGATATTACGGCCTGGACCAGGGGCCGATCGTGATGATGATCGAAAACTATCGCTCGGGCTTTATCTGGCGACTGATGCGTCGCTGTCCTTACATCGTCAACGGTCTGCGCCGCGCCGGGTTCAGCGGTGGTTGGTTAGGTCGATAGCATAGCCACAAAAAGGCACAAAAGGCACAAGAAACACAAAGACATTTTCTGGGTGCTTCAGCGCATCCTTACCAACCTCTTGTGCCTTTTGTGCCTTTTTGTGGCTTACAATATCCGACATGCCCGCTTCGTCAGAACTGAAGTGGACCGGTTACCTCGTAGCCACGTTAAGTGTCGGCGCGCTGACGCTCCTCCTTAAACTACTCGGCGATCACGTCAACGCGACAACAGTTTCGCTCTTTCTGTTGCTGAACGTTCTGTTTATCGCGACTCGCTGGGGCAGCTTGCCTGCCTTATTGGCATCCGTCCTCGCGATGCTCTGTTTCAACTTCTTCTTCCTGCCGCCGTTCGGCACGTTCACGATCGCCGCCACCGACAACTGGATCGCACTCTTTGCTTTTCTCATCACTGCCGTTACCGCCGGACAGCTCTCCGCGCGCGCAAAACGACGCGCCGAAGAAGCCGAGTCGGGAAAACGCGAGATCGGCCGGCTTTTTGCGGAGTTGCGCGAAGCGTTTGAGCGAGCGAGTCACGCCGAGGCTTTACGGCAAAGCGAGAAACTAAAATCCGCCTTGCTCGACGCGGTAACGCACGATTTGCGCACGCCGCTAACTTCAATCAAGGCTTCGATCACCACACTACTAGACGAACAACGTGGTGAGCCGCCGTTGGCGCTGGATGAAGAGTCGCGAATCGAAATGATGGAAGTTATCGACGAGGAGAGCGACCGTTTGAATCGTTTCATCAACGGTCTCATCGAACTCGCGCGGATCGAAGCAGGTGAACTTCAACTGCGGCGCAGTTGGGGCGTTGTTGACGAGATCATCTCCGCGGCCCTCACGAGAGCGCAGACGATCACCCGACAGCATCGAATCGAAGTCGATGTTGAAAATGAGTTGCCGGGTGTTCGAGTTGACGAACGCGCTGTGAGCGAAGTCGTGTATACGCTGATCGAAAATGCGGCGAAATATTCAGCGCCGGGATCCCACATTCGCATCTCGGCCCGCCGCGCAGACAATGACCGGATCCAGATGAGCCTGGAAGACGAAGGAAGAGGCGTTCCTCCTGACTTGCGCGAGCGAGTTTTTGACAAGTTCTTTCGCGCCACGCGTGATGGCGACGTAAGCAACCGGGAACCTTCAGGAACAGGCATGGGATTGGCAATTGCGAAAGGAATAATAGAGGCGCATGACGGAAAGATCTGGATCGAACCAGCGGCGGCAGGGAAGGGGACGCGTGTGGTTTTCACGCTGCCGATTGGCGACGAAGTCGCGCCGGAAGAGTTGCAGTTGTCAATGTCTGCCTCCGAGAAAGTATGAACGATAGACCACGAATACTGGTCGTAGACGACGAACCGCAATTGACACGCGTGCTGCGTACTGGTCTGACGTCGCGCGGCTACGATGTACGCGCCGCCGCTGACGGATTGTCAGGAATCGAAACGTTCAACGACTGGCATCCGGATCTTGTGATTACCGATTTGGCGATGCCGAATGTTGATGGACTCGAACTATGCCGCCGCCTGCGTAGAATATCCCAAGTCCCCATCATTGTGCTGTCCGCCAAAGGCGAAGAGAAGACAAAGGTGGCAGCGCTGGATCTCGGCGCTGACGATTTTGTCACCAAACCGTTTGGCATCGACGAGTTGCTAGCCCGCGTGCGCGCGTCGCTGCGCCGCGCGAGCACGCAAGCCAAAATCGAACCTGAGCCGGCAATACTCGACTTGGGTGACTTTCACATCGATCTCGAGTCGCGGAGAGTCACCGTGCGCGAAGCTGAGTTGCATCTCACACCAAAGGAATTCGATTTACTGGTCTATTTTGTGAAGCATGCGGGAAAGGTGTTAACTCACCGCACGTTGCTGGCGGCGGTCTGGGGTGGCGATTACGTAGAACAGGACCAGTACTTGCGCGTGTTCGTGGGTAACCTGCGGAAGAAACTCGAAAAGGAAGTTTCAGGTCAGAATTACATCGTTACCGAACCGTGGGTCGGCTATCGCTTCATGCCCGAGAGTTGATCAATACAACTTTGCACAAAAGGTGGGTTTTGGGAGGGGTCGTCTCTGCGGTCCCTCTGTGGGTCTCTGCGCTCCCTGCGTTTAACGGCCATTTCAACGCAGAGGCCGCAAAGATCCACAGAGGACCAGAGAAAACGAATCAGAGATGCGACTTCTCGGGCTAAAGGCGCTAACTACTCGTACCGTAAAGCGGTCAGCGGATCGACTTTCGACGCGCGCCTCGCGGGGATGTAGCACGCGAGCAGCGTAGCGACGATCACGCAGAACGCCACGGCGCCAAACGTCGCCGGGTCAGTCGGCGAGACCTCAAACAACAAAGTTGTCATCAATCGCGTCAACGCCAGCGCACCTGCCAGTCCGATCGTTAAACCTGTGATCACCAGCAGCATCCCGCTTCTAAGAATCAGCTTTAGTATGTCACGCCATTGCGCGCCGAGTGCGATCCGGACGCCAATCTCGCGCGTCCGTTGAGTCACAAAAAAAGCCATGACGCCGTAGATGCCGGCAGTCGCCAGCACGAGGGCGATCGCCGAGAAGATCCCCAACAGCAGTCCCCAAACTCGTGATTGCCAAACCGTGTTCGCAGACAACCTCGACACGGGCATCACGTTGAAAACGCCCGTATCGGGAGCGACTTGCCAGATCGCTCGTTGGATCTCCTTTGCGAACTACATCGGATCGCCCTGCGTGCGGGCAACGAAGTGCGTTTGCTTGCTGTAACTCTGATAGGCCGAATAGTAAAAGTCGTAACCGGCTTCCTCGACCAAACTGTTGTGTTTCACATCGCCGACAATGCCGACGATCTCGGCGCAGCCGGAGCCATTGTCGTGGCAGTTGACACGTTTACCGAGTGGATCAGCATTGGGCCACATTCGTTCCGCAAACTCCTTACTAATGATCGCCACATTACGCTGTCCATTCGGACGCACCATGTCGCGATCGGTGAACACACGGCCGCGAAGCAGCGGTATCTCCATTACGCGAAAGTAGTCGGGTGAGACGGCTTGATAATTCACCATCGGGTTCTGCTTCTGCTCATCGACGGACTGTCCCTCGATTGAAAACTCACCTCTGAACCATGGCTTCTGACCGACAAAAGGTAAATCGCTGTTTGCAGCAACGGCAACAACACCCGGCACGGTTGCGATCTGGTTCAGCAACTGTTGGTAATGCCGCGACATAAACTCGACGCGATAATCTTCCTGACGTTTGTAAGTCGGGTTGATTTCCAGATGAAGCACTCCGTCGGCCGTGAAACCCGGTGATGTCTTTTGTACGCGTGTAAACGAGCGCAACATCAGTCCTGCACCTGCAAGCAGCACGACCGCGAGCGCGATCTCCGTAACAACTAGAAAACCGCGCATACGTTGCATGCCCGCGCTTGTGCCGGATTTGCCGCCTTCTTTGAGCGACTGGTCAAGGCCCACTCTTGTCGTTCTCAGGGCCGGTATCAGACCGACGACGAGAGCAGTCACGAGCGAAATTAACAATGTGAATGACAGGGCTCGCCCATCGAGGTCGATCTTCACAAAGAACGGCAGCAACTCTTCCGGCAGCAGTGCCACCAGCATGCGCAGACTCCACGCGCCCAGCGCGATGCCTCCGGCGCACCCGATCGACACGAGCAGCAACGCTTCCGAGATCGATTGTCGAATCAGACGTCCGCGGCTGGCTCCGAGTGCCGCGCGCACAGCCAATTCGCGCTCACGTACAGTCGCCTGCGTCATTAGCAGGTTCGCGACATTCGCGCAGGCAATCAGGAGCACAAATCCGCAAGCGCCCAGCAGCAGCCAGAACGAACGGCGTAGTTTTCCGAACCAGAAGTCACGCAGTGGGACAACGCTCGCAGTCACCTCCGCATTCGTTTCGGGATAGGCCTGCGCGAGACGCGCGGCGATTTGTTGCATCTCGGCTTGAGCCTGGTCCGGTGAGACTCCGGGCTTAAGCCGCGCAATCGTCTGATCTATTCGCTGGGCGCGACGGTGCCGATTGAAGAAACAATCGTCCAGCCACCAGAGATCACTCTGAAACGGAAAACGAAAGCCCGGCGGCATCACTCCGGCGATGGTCATGCTGCGCCCGTCGATTCGAATCTGGCGTCCCACGACTGCCGGGTCGCTGGCGAATCTCCTTTGCCACAATCCATGACTCAAAAGAACGGTGTCAGGAACTCCTGCCTCTGGACCGTGACCAAACAAAGGTGCGACACGGAGAGTTGAAAACAGGTTTGACGTGCCGAAAGTTAGACTAAGCGTTTCCGTTGCGTCACTAAATTCGAGGTTCGCATTCCAGCGAAGATTGAAAAACGCGAAGTCGTCGAAGACGTTGTTTTGACGCCGCCAGTCTTCAAAGTCAGGGAACGACACGCCGACCGATTGGCCGTGTTGTTGTGAATCGACCATCACGAGCCGGTCAGGCTCGCCGTAAGGCAGTGGCCGCAGCAGAAACGCATTGACGACGCTGAAGATGGCTGTGTTGGCGCCGATACCGAGTGCAAGCGTGACGATCGCGATGAGGGTAAATCCGGGATTCTTCGCCAGCAGTCGCTTGCCGTAACGCAGGTCTTGCAGAAACTCTTCGATTAATCGTCGCATCTTCCACACCTCACGCCGCACGCGTTCACAGATCCCGGTCTTTATAAACTTTTTATGCCCCATTTACACCTTCTTTATAACGACGGGCGTACTGTTTATTTGTTTGATGGCTACGACGTACAACCTGCCGGAAAGCGTTTCACCCTGGAAAATTCTTGGATCCGTAATCGGTTTATGCGGTGGACTCATGGCCCCGATCATCGGATCGGTGCTCACCGCAATTTCGTGGTTCGTTGACCCCATGTGGCATGGTCTTTCATTACATGCCGCGGCGACATCTTTGTTCGTTCTTACGTTTCCTCTGCTACTCCTCGGCGCCCATTGTCTTGATCTGCTGGAAAAGGAGAAAAAGCGCACACATTAACTATGGCGACGGCGATCAAGCGGTTACTGGTAGGAAGAGCACTGAGGACCGAACAAGCGGCGCACGAGCGACTCACCAAAAAAACTGCTCTCGCAGTGTTCTCGTCGGACGCACTCTCGTCGACCGCTTACGCAACCGAAGAGATTTTGCTGGTCCTTGCCGTGGCTGCGGCCGCGACGGCGAACAGTTCTTTTAGTTACGTCATTCCGATCTCGATCGGGATCGCAGTGCTGCTCGCCATTGTCGCGACGAGTTACCGACAGACGATTCACGCGTATCCCTCCGGTGGCGGAGCATATATCGTCGCAAAGGATAACCTTGGTACGACACCCGGACTGGTTGCCGCGGCCTCACTGCTCGTCGACTACGTGCTCACAGTGTCGGTTTCGATCGCGGCCGGTGTAGCGGCGATCACCTCAGCGGTGCAGGGCACTCAGTACGCCTGGTTGAATGAACACAAGGTGATGCTGTGCCTGATCTTTATCGCGTTCATTGCGATCGCGAACCTGCGAGGCGTGCGCGAGTCGGGCGCGCTCTTCGCCACGCCGACTTATGTGTTCATCGTAAGTTTTCTTTTCATGGTCGCGTTCGGATTGTTTCACTACTTCGTCTACGGTGGCTCCGCCCCGGTTCCAAGCGAAGAGGAATTCAAAACTGCCGAGGGTTACAGTTTGCAACCGCTGACGTTGTTTCTGTTGCTGGGCGCGTTTTCAAACGGTTGCGCAGCGCTCACCGGAATCGAAGCAATCTCAAACGGAGTACAAGCTTTCAAGAAACCCGAGTCGCGTAACGCAGCGACAACACTCGTATGGATGGCAGTGCTGTTGACGGTAATGTTCCTCGGTACGAGTGTGATGGCGTATCTCTACCACGTACATCCGAAAGAGAGTGAGACGGTGATCTCGCAGTTCGCGAGGATCATGTTCACCGGCCCGCTGGGATGGTTTTACTACGTGGTCCAGGCTGCGACGGCGGCGATCCTCGTGCTCGCAGCCAATACGGCGTTTGCTGATTTCCCGCGACTATCGAGTCTGTTGGCCCGCGATCGTTTCCTGCCGCGTCAGTTTGCGAATCGCGGTGATCGGCTCGTCTTCTCGAACGGCATCGTCATACTCGCAATCTTCTCCGGCTTGTTGGTGATCGTGTTCGGCGGCGACACGTCGCGGTTGATCCCGCTTTATGCGGTAGGCGTTTTCTTGTCGTTCACGTTGTCACAATCCGGCATGGTCGTGCACTGGTTGAGAGAACGCCGCGAGCTCAACTCCAATTGGAAAAAGTCGATTGTTATGAACGCGGTGGGTGCGCTCGCGACGTTCATGGTCCTTTGCGTGTTCATCGCGACAAAATTTATTCATGGCGCGTGGATCGTCGTGCTCGTGGTCCCGGTTATGGTAGTGCTGTTCAAGGCCATCAACAAACACTACCGCACCGTTGCGAAACAACTTTCAACTGACGGAATGGACCCGTTGAAGCCTTTAAGACATCGCGTAATCGTGCCGATCTCAGGCATGCATCGCGGCGTCGTTTCCGCATTGCAGTATGCACAATCAATCGCCTGCGACCGCGTTCAGGCCGTGTATGTGGATTTCGGCGAAGAAGCAACTGCGAATCTAAAGGACAAGTGGGAACGTTGGGGTGCGGGCATGCAGTTGGTCGTACTGCCTTCGCCTTATCGCGAACTAACTCGTCCGCTGCTGAGATACATCAACAGGATCTCCCGTGAAAACTCCAACGACATGATCACCGTTGTGCTGCCCGAATTCATTCCGGCGAAATGGTGGCAGCACATGCTGCACAATCAGAGTTCATTGCTGTTGAAGGGATCGTTGTTGTTCAAGAAGGGTGTGATCGTTACGAGCGTTCCTTATCATCTCGAACAGTAAACCTCCTTCTCTGCGTATCTCTGCGTTCCTCTGCGTAGCAGGTTCGTAACTACTTGTTTTCTTGAGGAGAAGATTTCTCGCGCAAAGGCGCAAAGACGCAAAGCGCTGCCGCGATTTATTGAACTCCTTCTCTGCGCCTTTGCGCCTTTGCGCGAGCAGATTTCTTTGGTTGCGGCCCTGCTGCGCTGCGACTCTGCGGTTATTGCTTTTACTCCACATTTACAGCTGAGACGCAGAGCCACGCAGAGATACGCAGAGTTGAAAATTAGACACCACTTCGTCACCCACGAAGACACCGTGGCGCGCATGTAGCCATGCTATAATCCCGCCAACACGCACGCCGGGCACGTCAGTTTCGAGTACTTCTTCAACGGATCGCGCATCATGGGAGGCACGACGAATGTCGGAACTCGTCGTGGGAACACAATCACATCGCGCTGGTTTCTTATTCCGCTACCGGCAGAATCTCCGTCCCGCTCTCGTCGCCCTATCAGTCAGTGCCGCTTACTTCGTCGGCGCGAAGGTTGGATTCGCCCTAACATTCCAACCCCATCCAGTCTCGACGCTGTGGCCGCCGAACTCGATCCTGTTTGCGGCGTTGCTGTTGTCGCCAGTTCGGTGGTGGTGGTTTCTTCTGCTGGCGGTCTTTCCGGCCCACTTTTTATCGCAGCTCAACGCCGACATACCGCTGCCGATGATGTTTTGCTGGTTTATCAGCAACTGCACCGAAGCTCTGATCGGAGCGTCTCTTTTCCGATACCTGAGTAAACACGTCAGCCTCGACACGTCGTACCGCGTCGGAATCTTCATTCTCGTGGCTATTCTTGGTCCATTCCTGTCTTCATTCCTCGACGCGGGTTTTGTCGTGCTGAACCAATTCGGAACCAGTCTTTACTGGGATGTATTCCGCATGCGCTTTTTCTCAAACGTCCTGGCTTCGTTGACTCTGGTTCCATTGATCGTCACGTGGAAAAGAGGCGGCCTTCGTTCACTAACAACCGCGCCGCCGCAGCGATACCTGGAAGCAGCGTTGCTTGCCGCCGGGTTGCTGATAGTTGGCCGGCTCAGCTTTGGAACGCGAGAACTGGTTGAGAACACCACTCCGGCGTTGTTGTATCTGCCGTTACCGCTTTTGTTGTGGGCGTCAATCCGGTTTGGCCCAAGAGGATCCAGCGCTTCTCTGTTAGTCGTTGCCTTCTTTGCGATCTGGGGAGCGATCAATGGTCTTGGACCATTTACTGGAGCAACGCCCGAACAAAGTGCTGTGTCGGTGCAGTCGTTTCTGATTCTCGCGGCCATGACGCTGTTGTTTCTCACGGCCGTGATGAGAGAACGCGATGAGGTTTCGCAACGCAACCGTGCTTTATTGAACGCGCACCCGGACATGGTCTTCGTGATGTCCAACGAGGGAGTTTACCTGGATGTTCACGCGCGTGATCGTGACGATTTGTTGCTCCATCCGGAACTGTTTCTCGGCAAGAACGTGCGCGAGGTGCTGCCGACGCAACTCGCTGATGATGTGACCCGGTGCCTGGCGCGAAGTGCCAGCTCGGACGAACCGCAAGTGCTCGAGTACTCGCTAGACATCGGTGACGAAGAACGGCATTACGAAGCACGTTTGATTGGAATGGAAGACGACAAGACCCTCAGCATCGTTCGCGATGTAACCGATCGACAACTAGCGTCACACGCCTTGAAAGACAGTCAGCAGAAACTTAATCAGAGTCACACTCACGTGCGCAGCCTGCTCGGTCGCCTGATCGACGTACAGGAGTCGGAGCGCCGCCGTATCTCGCGCGAGCTTCACGACGATCTCAGTCAAAAGATCGCAACGCTCTCGGTCGCAATCAGCCGGCTCAAACGACGACTGCCACTCTCAGACACAGAAATCATCAAGGAACTCGACGATCTTCGACAAAAGACCAACAGTCTGACAAACGAGATTCGTCGTCTGTCGCACCAGTTACATCCCGCGGTCCTCGAACATCTCGGACTCGTAACGGCGCTCGAGTCGTACATCGGACACTTTCAGGACGAAGAACAGATCGACGTGCGACTAACCGCGGAGCTTGGCGCAGAACGCGTTCCTTTTCAAACGTCCATTTGCATTTATCGTGTTGCTGTTGAAGCCTTGCGTAACGTGTCGCGTCATTCCGGCGCCGCTTCGGCCATAATCTCATTAAGGCGTGAGAATGGTTCGTTGGAGCTGCGCGTGTCAGACTCCGGAAAAGGATTCGACGCCGACGCGTTTAGAAAAGGCGGCGGTCTCGGACTCGTCAGCATTGAAGAGAGACTGAGACTGTTGCACGGAACTTGTGAAATTCATTCCAGCCCACAGAAAGGCACGACGCTCGTCGCCCGAGTGCCGTTGACGAACTAGTAATATGAACCGAATACGGCTGTTACTCGCCGACGATCACATGTTGTTTGCAGAGGGTCTACAGAGTTTGTTGCACGACGAGTTTGAACTGCTCGGCACCGTTGGCAACGGTAAAGATCTTGTCGAGGCTACTCTTCGACTGAATCCGGAAGTGATTCTCGTGGATATTTCGATGCCGGTGCTGAACGGTTTCGACGCTGTGCGACGCATCAGGAAAGACGGTCACAACGCGAAGGTGATCTTTCTGACGATGCACGACGACGAGACGCTCGTCGCGGAAGCGTTTCGTTGTGGCGCGTCCGGCTACGTCTTGAAACAGGCAGCGGGCGAAGAGTTAGTTACGGCCATCAGGGAAGTCGCGCAAGGTAACAACTACCTCACGCCGTTGATCACCAACAAGCCAGTTGGCCCATTAGCAAGTGGACCACCGAAGTTGAGTCTTACACCGCGCCAGCGTGAAGTGCTGAAGTTGATCAGCGAAGGAATGACGATGAAGGAGATCGCCGTCGAATTGAGTATTTCGACGAGAACTGCCGAGTCGCACAAGTACGAGATGATGGAGGCGCTCGGCGTGGAAACCACCGCCGAACTCATTCGCTACGCCTTACGTCTCGGCCTCATCTCGTCGTAGATCATCCGTTTTCGTCCTTTGATGATTCCGCCGATGCTTGCGAAGAGCAGTTTCGTAGTAGCAGTAACGGTAGTGATGCAGTTGATTTGGTTCCCGCAAAGGCGCAAAGGCGCCAAGAGAATACGATGAACTCGAAGTGTTCCCTCTTTGCGCTTTGCGCCTTTGCGGGAGCACATGCTTTCAAACTGCATCAGCACCAGCAATAACCGCAAACTTGTCGCGTGTTGAGGGGCAGGGTAGACTGCTGAGAGATCCCCGAGTCAGATATTCATGCACGGAACTCTTTCTCAGTACTCGCCCAAAGAGTTAGCGCGGTGGAGGGTGCTTTCCATCGCGTTGGCAGTGCTGGCGTTCTTCATCGGCGCCGCCGCTTTCCTCGGCTGGATTCTCAGTAACGAATATCTTAAACGGATTCATCCTGAGCTGGTCGCCATGAAGGCCAATACCACCGTTTGCCTCATGCTGATGGCGATCGCAGTGTTGTTGAATCACGGTCCAAAAACGACGACGTTAAGACGCCGTATCAGCCAGGTATGTGCCGCAATAGTCGTTTTAGTCGGGCTGCTAACACTCAGCGAACATATCATCGGTTGGGATGCCGGCATCGACCAGTTGCTGTTTGTCGAGACAGAAGCGCAGGCGGGTCTCTCATTCGCCGGCCGGATGGGTATTGCCGCATCGCTGAATTTCGCCCTGCTCGGAATTGCGCTCGCGCTTATCGACACGCGATCGAAACGCTGGTTTCGCGTGTCAAACATCGCCGTGCTCACGGTCGTCGCAATCACGTTGCTGGTCTTTCTGCACTATTTTTACGGCATCGGAAGTTTCGAACCGATCGCGCCTTACCTCACGATTGCGCTGCATACAGTCGTGGCGTTTCTCAGTCTTTGCGCGGCGATTCTTCTGGCGCGGCCTGAGCGCGGGCTCGTCGCGATGTTCCTCGGGAACAGTTCAGGCGCCGTCGTCGCACGCCGCATGTGGCCGGTGTTGTTGATCGTGATCCTGCTGGGTTGGATCAGAACCAACGCGCGCGGCGGCGGATGGTTCAGCGCCGGTTTTGCGACCGCAGCCTTTGTTCTGGCGATCCTCCTGTTGCTCGCCGGTCTGATCTGGTGGACTGCCATATCGCTCAACCGTACCGACCGCGAACGCCAGCTCGCGAATTTGGCGCTGCAACACAGCGAAGCACGTTTGAGCGCGCTGCTCGAACAACTTCCGGTCGGCGTCGGACTTACCGATCCACAGGGACGCATCCTCATTAGCAATTCACTCTTGAATGCTTTCGTAGGAGATCGAATTCCTTCCGTCGACGATGCGTTGAGCACTCGTTGGCGTGCATGGGACGTGGAAGGGCGCGAGCTGCCTCGTTCGGAATGGCCCGGTGCACGGGCGCTCCGCGGTGAGCAGGTCAGCGGTGGGATGGAGTTTCTTTACACAGCCGATGACGGAAAGCAGACCTGGACACGCATCGTCAGTGTTCCGTTTCGCGATCAGGCCGACGAAGTTGCCGGAGTCGTCATTGTCGTCCAAAACATCGACGAACAGCGACGTGCCGAGGACCGGCTCGATGTACTTGTTCGCGTCAGCGACCTGATCAGAACGCTTCAGGATCCGTATGAACTGTCGTACGCAGTTGCGCAGACGGTCGGCATGCATCTCAACGTGCGGCGCTGTTTGTTCAACGAGACCGACCTCGAGCGCGACCTCGAGATAGTGCATCGCGATTATTGTGACGGCGCGGATTCAGTGGCGGGTGAGCATCGCATTTCCGAGTACAGCAGCATCACGTCCGCGGACATGGAGCGGGGAAAGACCGTTATCAACTTTGATTCGAAGATCGATCCACGCACGGCCGCGGATTACGAGCGTAGTTACGCACCAAACGGCGAACGTGCATATGTTGCAGTGCCGTTGATGCGGGACCGTCGCTGGGTGGCTTCGCTGTGGGCAAGCGATGACAGGCCGCGGCAATGGAGCAGGGAAGAAGTGTCGCTGTTGCAATCCGTCGCCGAACGCACGTGGACCGCGATTCAAAAGCTGCGCGCGGAAGCTGAGCGTGAGCAATTGCTCCAGCGAGAGCAGGAAGCGCGTGACGCAGCGGAGAAGGCAAACCAACTCAAGGACGAATTCCTTGCAACCTTGTCTCACGAGCTGCGCAATCCGTTGAACGTGATTCTCGGTTATTCGGAGTTGCTGCTGCGCATGCCGGAGATCGAGCGATCGTCGCGGTTGGCCCAAATGGCGGAAGCGTTAAGACGTAACGCGCAGTCGCAATCGCAGTTGATCAACGATCTGCTCGATCTATCGCGTTTGCAACGCGGCAAGATCTCGCTGAATCAGGAGACGGTTTCACTCGCAGCGATCATCGACAGTGCGGTGGAGACAGTTCGTGCCGACGCGTCGTCGAAAGGCATCGACATCCGTTTGCTGGGCAGCGATCAGCTTTTGCTCGTCGACGGCGACCGTTTGCGGTTACAGCAGATCGCGTGGAACCTGTTGAATAACGCGGTGAAGTTTACGCCGCACGGTGGGAGCATCGATATCGGTTTGAAGAGTGACAACGGAAGCGCGGTGCTGGTCGTCGCCGATACAGGGCAGGGAATCGATCCCGCTTTTCTGCCGCACGTGTTTGAGATGTTTCGCCAGGCGGACAGCAGCAACAGCCGGCGTCATGGTGGACTCGGCATCGGTCTCGCACTGGTGCAACAACTGGTCCAACTTCATGGCGGAACGATCCAGGCTCACTCGGAAGGAACGAACAAAGGCTCGCGTTTCACTGTGCGTCTGCCGTTGTTGCGTGAAACAGGACCGCTCTCTTCGTCCGTGCTTGCGTCGTCGTCGTCGCCGAAGTTGAAAATTGCGTCGCGCACGAGTGTTTTGATCGTGGACGATTCCGAAGACACGATCGGGATGCTTGAACAGTTACTGAAGATGAGCGGTGCGAAAGTAACGACCGCGACGAATGGCAAAGACGCGTTGCGACTAGCTTCGGAAAACGAATACGACGTGATTCTGTCCGATATCTCGATGCCCGAAATGGATGGGTTTGAGTTTTTGCAGAGACTGCGAAAGATAGATGGACGGCAACACGTTCCGGTGGTGGCGATCACCGGCTTTGGCCGCAGCGACGACATCGAACGGGCGCGTGCCGCCGGCTTTTATTCACACCTGACCAAACCACTCAACCTCGACGCTCTCGCCGAAGTGCTGGCCCAACTCGCACGCCACCAGCGCGGCCGCGGCATAGACGGTCACGACCGCACTCCCGACACCGACTACGACGCCACCGCCGGCCCAGTGTGTTAGCCTTGCTTTTATTTCCCGCGCTATGAACCACAAGCTTGGGGAAGAATTGAGTCGCGCACTTTCCACACGGCTTCCATATCTAGCTTATCGCCGGTGAAGGTGAATTTGCCGAGCTCGTCTTGTCCGTTGCGCTCTTTGAGATAGCGTGTGACGTTCATCCAGCGGATGGTTTGTGAGTCCTGGTGAATTTCGTCTGTTCTGTCGAATAACGAGATAGACGTCTACGGGTTGGTTGATCCAGTAGTCGAGATGGCGTTCATTTTTGACTGTCGAAGACTTCGTTGCCATCAGTACTTGCGCTCCTGCGAAGTAGGAGTTTCCGCTCTTTAATTGAATGTAGATCCGTCTTCCCGCTGGCCCTGCCGTTGTCATCCTTGAACTCAACTTCTCCATCAATGCCTTGATCGAACATCGTCTGTCGGCCGGAAGATCTGGTTTGCCTCACCGCAAATCGCCATCATGTGGCCAATGAGGATCTGTTCGAGCGCCTGTGTATCGAGTTCACGGGTTGCGAGTTGCATCCATGGCCATGATCTTTGCGCGCTACAGGATCACTCTCTAAGACGTTGTTCGATGAAGTCGATGAGTGGAACTTTCGCGTCGCATCGTCTGGCAGATAAATGAAGTCTTTCTTTGCCTCCAGTCGTTTTCGCACTTCGTGCGAGATCAGTCACGGCTTTACCACATTCACCGCACAGTAGCGGCGATCGCGCGACACCTCACAGCCATACTTAGCGAGATGCCGATGAACATACTCGATAAAGATCGCCTTTAACTCTTCCGGTACTTCCTTATCAAAATAAAGACTGACAGTTGCCATGCCTTCACCTTGCTTATTGTCGATCTTTAGTCCGAGCGTAAAACCTTTAGGTGACGACAAACTCCGCCGCATTGCGCCACAGTTCCTTGTGTTTGAACTCCTGGCTGTACCACAAACGCACTACTAGCAGTAGTCCACACAGATTGCCACTCGCCGCTGAACGTGTACGAAACGAAGATATCCGGATCGCGCGGCAGTGTCCTTCTCGCGACGATACTGTGAAGGAAAAACGAGTTGCCGACCATTGCGGTGTATCTTCGGCTATGCACAGCGAGTGATCGAGAAAGGTTTGAACTAACGCATGAAGAAGCAGTTCCTCATCGGCGCGGTGTTTCAGCCGATCGACACCGGTGAAAGTCGAAATCAGGATGGAAAATGTCGGTTTGGAGAACCGAACCGATCTCGTCCTTGTTTGCACGGGCGGCGCGAATGATCGCGCCGCGCGTAACCGTTCAAGAGTTCCGGTTGCAAGCAAAACAAGATCACCAAACTTCAATGGCCGTGCGAGGCCGTGATTGGCGAATAGCTTTACGGCAGTACGCACGTCCGACTCCTGCAACTTCTCCTCCGGCAAGGCCTGTTCGAGACGCTGTATCAACTCTGCGAAGCGGAGCAACCTAATCTCGCGCTCGTCGCGCATAGGTAACTGCTTTCTTGAGTTCCGCCAACAATCGCGGAGTGCTGGTCCAGGGTAGATTGCTTCCATGGAATGCTTGAAGCGATGAGTCGCTTCAGCTTGGATGGGTTTCCGTTGTTTTTTTCATCGGAGCAGTTTTTACCGGTCTTCGCACTCGTCGGTAACCAACCATCAAAGCCGTATTGTTCGCGAAAACGATCGATCTTGGCGTCACTAAGCTTCATGCTGCCGACGTCGGTTTGCGAAAAAATCAACAAACGAGCGACCTTGCCTGCCGCAGATTGTCCGCAGGCGGCTGCCAACGCTTTAAGCCAATCGCCGGCCTCGACAAAGGGATCGTCCTTTTGTGGATTAACCAACAATAAGGCTAACGCGGTTTCGTCCAGAAACAGTTGATGAATGAGTCGATAATCTTCCTGACCGGCTAAGTCCCAAAGAAGTGCTTCACGCTCCATCGTTTCATCGGACGGCAGGGGCAGATCCAATCGCCAAACGTTCATACCGTGCGTGCGATCCTGGATAACGTATTGGTCCTCGATCAGGCGATGCGCGAGCGATGTTTTGCCCATGGTGCCCTCACCGATCAACACGACCTTTGCGTTTACGTAGCGCCGGGACTTTTCTGCTGCAGGAATTATAGAAATGGCGGGAACTCGATAGACATACAAAGTTCCCTCATATGTGCCCACAACGATTCTCGAGCCGTCGGGACTGTAGGCTACTGAGGAAGGTGACGGACCCGCGAGATTAATAACCTCGCGGCACTGACCCGATTTAAAATCCCACAATCGTACCGTGTCGTCACTCCATCCAGCGGAAACAATCACGCTACCATCCGGCGACAGCGCTATTGATTTGACCGCATTTTGGTGACCTTCCAACGTCCCGACACATGAATAAGTCTTCAAATCCCATAGTTTGATGGTCCCATCATCGGAACTCGAAATGGCAGTTAGGCCGTCCGGCGTTATTTGAAGAGAACGAACGAATGCTGAATGGCCTTTGAGAGTTTCGAAATGGGTACCATCGTGGATTTTCCAGACGGCGATATCATCATTCGCAACCGACAATCCGATACCGGCAGGGACATGGACCGCTATGTCGCTCAGACCGCTATCATGCAACTTGAAAGTTGTTTTACGTTGGTGAGTTTTGAGGTTCCAGACTCTAATGCTCCCATCATAAGTTCCGGCAAGAAGCATCTCGTCAGAAAGGAAGGTCAGACAATTCACGCTCGGACTCGGATCTTTTAGCTTACGTAAGCACTTCTCGGATCTTGTATCCCAGATTCGGATAGTTCCATCGAATGAGCACGAAAAGAGCGTCGCTTGGTCGGGGGCGAATTTCACCTGTACAATGCCGTCCGCATGGCCAGTCAATGTCGCCTTGCATTCACCACTCTGCAGATTCCAAATTCTTATGGTGTGATCATCGCATCCGGATGCGGCCCATTTGCCGTCCGCACTGACGGTTACAGAGTTCACCCATTTTGTGTGGCCCTTAAGCGTGTACTCCAGCACTGCTGATTCTTTTTCCGCTTTCGGGACCTTTGTAGGTCGTGTTTTTTTTGGGGGCTGACTCGGTACTTCTCTTATAGGAATAGCCGATGGGGATCTTGGGACTCCTGATTGGCAAGCATTCAGTAGTTCGGCGAACGCTGTGTCTTCTTCCGCACGGAAATCTACATACTTGTAGCGCCGAAGCGTATCAGGCAGGTCGCATTCGGTAAGGAGCAAGGGGATGAAGCGCCTGCGTTCATTGGAAGGATCACGGTGAATCGCAGTGCTCCGCTCCAGAGACACCCAGCCCGACGCCAACGCGTTCGGAGAGATGCATAGCAGCAGTACCCGTGACTCTTCCAGGCCCTCCTCAACTTTCAGCGAGATGATCTCGCCGGGTTTGACATTCCAATCGTCAAACGAAACGTTAAGCCCAGCGTCTCGCAGCCGTTCCGCCAGGCGACGCACACGTGGCTTATCTTTGTGATTGTGACTTAAGAAAACGTCGTAGAGGAAATCGTCAGCCATGATGAGTGAGGTGCAAGCGTTTACGGCATTAGGGTATTGTTAATGCTCTAGCGAGGCCGGGTGAATATGCACCTTAGGTGGAGTGTACCGCCAGCTGCGTGTTTTGCTCAACCGGTTTTCGTTGACTGTGAATGCAAACAAAACCTCAAATAAAAGTGCGAAATGCGGAAGCGTCAGAGATCGGCTGGCTGGCGAGGTTGTGGCATGACGGATGGCAGGATGCTGATTTGCAGATCGTGCCGCAGGAGTTGACGCGCGCGCGAACGCTCGAGAGTTTTAGAGAACGGTTGCAGAAGCTGTTATCGAGCGTGAGAGTCGTTGGACCATCGGGCACGCCCGTCGGGTTTCATATCGTCAAGGACGACGAGCTTTATCAACTCTACGTCTCATCAGAAGCACGTGGTTCGGGCGTCGCGGCAGCTTTGGTTGCAGACGCGGAGAACCAGATCGCCGCGGCGGGTTTCGCGACTGCGTGGCTTGCATGTGCGATCGGAAATGATCGCGCGGCGCGGTTTTATGAGAAGTGCGGTTGGCGTCGAGTCGGAAACATGATCAACGTGCTCGAAATTTCTAGCGGTGAATTCCATCTCGAAGTCTGGCGCTACGAGAAGTCGGTGGGAAATCCTGTGAAACGAGACGCCAATGACTAACGCGATCGAGGTTGTCGACGTCCATAAAACTTATCAGGCACGTAAAGGCGAGGTGGTCCACGCGCTGAATGGGATTTCGTTCCAGGTTCCGCAAGGACGCATCTACGGACTACTCGGTCCCAACGGCGCCGGCAAATCGACACTCGTAAAGATCCTTAGCACGATCACACCACTCTCCTCCGGACGTGCTGCGGTCATGGGTTTCGACGTCACGCAACAGCCGCTCGCCGTGCGCGGACAGCTGGCCGTCGTGCTACAGCAGATGGCAACAGAAAACCTCTTAACGGTCCGCGACAACCTGCTGATCTACGCTTATCTTCACGGCGTAAAATCGGCAGCCGCGCAGGAACGACTCAAGCTCGTTGTTGAAGAGTTTGAAATCGGCGACCGATTGCGCGACACCGTGCAGGAGTTGAGTCTTGGCACCAAGCGTCGCATTCAGGTCGCGAAGATTTTCATGCTGGACACGCCGGTGATCATTCTCGACGAAGCCACGACGGGCATGGATCCGTTGATGAAACGCCGCGTGATGGATCGTCTGCGTGCGGAAGCGCGAAACGGACGCACGATACTCTTGACGACGCAGGTTCTTAGCGAGGCAGAAGAGTTGTGCGAGAGCATCATGATTTTGGACCAGGGACGCGAAATGGCTTCCGGCACATTGCGAGAGCTGCGCAAGTTGTCGACGCACATGTTTCGCGTGAGTCTCGTATTTGGCGAAACGAATGGCGACTTGATGGGCCGTCTTCGGGCGCTTAACCCTGTCGAGTTGCAAGTGGAAGGAAACAGCGCGGAGATGGTGTTTCATGGCGAGGAGTCGTCGCTGCTGGGTAAGCTGGCGGAGATCTCTCGCGAGACTCCGATACTGCAATTTGAAGTACGTGGGCCAACACTCGAGGAAGTCTTTATCAAGTTGATGAAGGAAACGAGATGAGTGGCATCGGAGCGGTCTTTTACCGCGACTACCGGCAGCGAATGACGAACATCGCATTCGTGTTTTGGGACCTGTTTGTACCGCTCGCTTATCTGATTCTATTTGGCCTCGGTTTTGAGCGGATGCTCGGCGGCTCGATCGCGGTCGGCGGTGAGGGCTTTGGTTACATTGCGTTCCTTTTGCCCGGTGTGCTGGGAATGGTCACTTTCTCAGTCGCGATGAATACGTCCTGGGGGTTCTTTATGGACAAAGACTCCGGGATCTTCTACGAATTGCTCACCTATCCCATCACGCGACTGCAACTACTCATCGGCAAGATCAGTTTCAATCTTTTGCTGGCGCTCATCGGATCGATAATGGCGATCATCGTTGGCGTCGCGTTGATGAACGCGGCCATTCGTTGGGACCTACTTCCACTGACAGCGGCGATCGTTGTGGTAGCGACCGCTGAATGGTTCTTTCTTTTCAGTGTCTTCGCGATCAAGTTCGCGCGCATGGACACTTTCAACACGTTACTCAGCGCGATGTATATCCTGCTGATGTTTCTCAGTTCGATGTTCTACCCGCTTCCGGACCTGCCATTCTGGTTTCGCATTCCTGCATACCTCAACCCGATGACTTGGCAAGTCGATCTGTTGCGCTTCAGCTTGTTAGGTGTGGGTTCTACTACGACATTGCTGTTGGAAGGCGTGGCCGTCATCGTCTTCGGAGTAATCTGTCTATCGCTTGCGGTCCGCGCCCTGAACCGCGCCGACTAATCGTCGGGCAATGACGCGCTGAACAGCGGTTGGCCTGCTAGCGACGTGTAGAACGAAAAGACAACCATGGTAACCATCACGATAAGCGCGAGAACGTAGTCGCCTGCGTACCAGGCCGAAAAATCCGACGTGATCGGATAGAAGATCATCACGTGCAGCACGAATAACGCGACAATCACAACCAGTAGGCCGTAACGGTACAGCACCCCGATCAGCAACCCGGCGGAGAATGCCGAGAACGGCAAACCAACAGCGACGTTATCGAAAGTCAAACTCAGCGCCAGAGTGGCTATTAACCACAACGCAATCCCTGCCAACGTTCGCGACGAAGGATGATGAACAGCAGCAGCAGGATGAATAGCAGGATGAACGATTGCATCAGCGCCGCTAAGATCTGGTTCGCGAACCCGTGTGCAAAGGAACGAATGCCAAGCAATTGCGTTGCTGGAAAATCAAACCACGGAATATCCGGCAAGTAACCCAATGATTGTGGAACGAGATTAGCCAGGTAGATGTGTGAGGTGATTAGTCCCACTCCGCAGAGCGCTCCGATCAATATGTCGCGGCCAACCAGCGGATCGCGAAAGCCTCCGGCCAGCAAACGACTCCACGAAATGATTCGATCCGGCCAGCGACGTCGCACAAACGGTTCGAACGCAAGGTAAACGACCCAGAAGAAAAAGGCCCAGAACAAATCGTTCTGAACATTCGAGATGAAGTTAAACGCTTCGAATTCCGAGGCGACGTGATGCGCGCTGAACAGCCAGTTCAGAAAACCGAAGGACAGCACGAACACGGCAAGACGAAACGCACCTTTGCGATCGCCGCGACCGAGTCGTAAGTTTCGCAATGCCAGCAGCGCACTGCCTAACATCACGATGATGAACACAGAAAGCAGCAGGATGATTAATGCTCGTTGTTGAAACCGCGCCAGACCGAACACGATAGTACGCGGTTGGTCCCACGGTTCAAGCAGCTCGAAATAAACAGGCTTACCTTCAAACGCCGCCGCCTCGACGTGAATCTTCATGTCAGGACGATCGGCATAGAAACCATCCCAGGCCGCGCGCACCGTTGCTTGATGCGGCGGCGTCCAAACAGAAGGAACAGGTTGAAACTTCGTCTGGTCCAACCCGGCTTCCGCAAAAAGCTGGGACCAGTCTGCCGGCGTAGCCGGGTCGACGCCTGAGCTTTTCTGTGGCGGCACGGCGTAGAACGAACGCAAACGCCCGAGCGTGTCCAATGTGACTGTCGTCATTCCCGGAAAGTCGCGCGAGGGCGTGTACTCGTTGACGATGTTGACATCCCTTGTGTTAAACGGACCAGGGCTCTGTCGATACCAGAAGTAGATCGCTGCTGGTTGACCGCTGCTCAACCTGTCCCAACGGGACGGCGACTGATCTGTGTCGCGGACATAGTTGAGGTACGAGCGATCGTCGCCCATGCCATACGCAGAGTCGCCGGGCGTCGCCGTGTAGCCAAACTTCTTAACAAGCTCGGAGGCGCGATCGCGCAACACTTCCGGCGACTTGTTCAACGGCACTTTGCGATAGAGCGCGGTGTAGCGGGAGGCGAATGAGATAACTGCGACCATCACAAGAAACCCTGCCAGTAACGCGATCGCTACGGCCGGTTTCAAGCCGCCCTGCTTCGGTGCGGCGGCGACCATCTCGGGCGATGGCGTTTCGCCTGCCGCAAGTGCCGCTGCGAGTGGATCTCCTCCTGGCAACGCAGCGGCGATCTGCAATGCCGATTCAGGGCGCTTCGCCGGATTCTTTTCAAGACAACGAAAGATGACTCGCTCAACGAGCGGATCGAGTTCCGGAACGATCTCCACGGGGCTCGTCGGCGTCGTGTCGCTTCGTCGCAACCGCAACAGCTCCTGTAACGTCGTCGCCTCGAAAGCGCGTTTTCCGGTGAAGATTTCATACAGCACCAGGCCGAGCGAGTAGATGTCGCTCTTGATCGTCAGCTCATCGCCTTCGAGTTGTTCGGGAGACATGTAGGCCGGCGTTCCCGACATCGCGTCACGGCGATCGATCTCTTCCTCGAGAGCGGCGATGCCGAAATCGGTGATGCGCACCTGACCGTGCTCGTCGAGCATGACGTTCGCGGGCTTGAGATCACGGTGAAGCACGCCGCGTTCGTGCACTGCGGCGAGACCGGCGCAGAGTTGTCGCGCGACTTGAACTGCTTTGTCCTGCGGCAGACGTCCTATGCGTTTAAGCAGAGACGTGAGTTCTTCGCCGCGCACAAACTCCATCGAGATGAAATGTTCGCCGCGATATTCGCCGATGTCGTAAACACGGCAAACGTGCCGGTGTGAAATCTGGCGCGCGACACTGACCTCTTTGTAGAACCGTGCGAGCGTCGCGCCGTTCGCACTCAGCGACGCAGGCAGAAACTTGAGCGCGACTGGTTGCTTGAGTTTGAGATCGTCGGCGCGATAGACCTCGCCCATACCGCCACGCCCGAGTAGACCAGCAATGCGATAGCGGTCGGACAAGACGTCGCCGGGAATGAATCGTGCGTCGTCGATCGAATCGGAGGTGGAGGAGGACGAACGGCGCATCTCGTTGGGCTCGGTGATTAACCTCGCAGCGGCGTTGAAAACATCGGTTGGAACAAACTCGGTGGCTTGCTCATCAATCCTGAGCATCTTCTCGACTTCGCGACGAAGCTCACGATCACCGCCACAGACCTGATCGAGGAACGCGGCGCGATCCTTAGGCTCTCGTTCGAGAGCGGCTTCGAAAAGTTCGTCAATTCTTCGCCAGCGGTCGGGTTTCATCTGCTGTGCCTTCGGAGATCAATCGGTACAACCACGCCTTCGAACGCCGCCATTCACGTCTGACGGTGCGTGGTGAGATGTCCAACACCTCTGCGGTTTCTTCAAGACTCAAGCCACCGAAGTAACGTAACTCAACGATCTTTCCTTTTTGCGGATCCACCTGTTCAAGAAAACGAAGCGCTTCGTCGAGTGCGACAAGTTCCTCGTTTCGATCCTCGGCAACGAGGAGCGCGTCCTCGAGTGATACCTGGACGGCGCCACCGCCGCGCTTGTCTCGTGCGTGGAACCGCGCATGATCGATCAGGATGTGACGCATCACTTGAGCACAGACCGCGTAGAAGTGAGCGCGGTCGCGCCACTCAAAGCCTTCCTGACCCACAAGTTTCAGATACGCTTCATTGACGAGCGCGGTTGCCTGCAAAGTGTGGCCGGGCTGCTCGTGGCTCATCTGTCGGCGAGCGATCCGTCGGAGTTCGCCTTGTACCAGCGGGAAGAGCTTATCGAACGCCGACTTGTCGCCCTGACCCCAATCGGCGAGTAACTGGGTGACCTCCTGCGGCGACATGGTGGGCATCCGTGCTCTCCATCGGCGAGTTAGCCTTGCGAATAGCGCCGCAGATTCTAACACCATTGCCCAACCCGCGAGCCAAACAAAAATATTTTCGCTTGCGTGGCCACTTTTCTTCTAAGACGTCGCTTTCCTGATTGAGGCCGATTTTGAACTTCAAGAGGAGAAATGAAATGAACACGTCAGTAGGCATGTCAAAGCGTTATGTGGGAGCCGCGCTGTTACTACTTTTTGGCTTAATTGGTCCCGTTTTGGCACAGAACGGTGCAGAGGCGGACGAGGCGGCCATTCGCAACAACGTGAATGAGATGGTGGAAGGATGGAACACGAAGAGCGGTGCGCGTTGGGCAAGTGTCTTTGCTGAAGATGCCGACTATGTAGTGATCAACGGTAGCTACGTCAAAGGCCGTGCGGATATCGAGAAATCGCACAACATGATATTCAGTACGATATACAAGGACACAACTGTCTCGCTCAACTTCAAACAGATTCGCTTTCTGCGACCCGACGTGGCCGTGGTCCATGTGACTGGGCGTCGTGATGGTCCGACTGATGACCTTAAGCAGGGAGCGATCATCACCATGGTGATGACGAAAGGAAAAGACGGCTGGAAGATCGCAGCGTTTCAGAATACCGCCGTTCCCTTACGATGATGGACCAGCTTGGGAGTAATGAAGCACGGCCCCGATTCCGGCGCCGAGGAACAGGCCATAGGCGACGCCCCAAAGCAACATTCCGCCCTGGCCGGCGACGGTTTGATAGAGCGCGGAGCCGAGAAAGTATCCGATCGAGTTTGCGACGAAGAGAATCACGGCGAACTTCGGAACGGAATTCATCCGTTTGAATCCCGCCGCGAACACAAGCGCCATCAAGATCGACCCGGCGAGTGACCCCACCCACTCGCCCGCGCTCAGGCGCAACATGGAATACGCCGCCACCCAACCAACTGCATAAACCAGAAACGCGAGGCCGAACAGAAGATAAAACTTCGGCAAACGCCACCGGCCGACAACTAGCGAACCCAAAACTGCTCCACCTAACAATATAAAAAGCCCGGTCCATACGACGTAAGAACCCGTGACGCGGAAACGCTCGTACAACCACGGTTCGCCGAAAGCAACGGTGGCGAATACAACAAGGCTAACTAAACAGAATCCAATCGCTCCGATCACCACTGACCGCGCGAGCGAAGGCACTGATCGATTGCCAGACAAGTCACTCATCTTATTAGCTCCTATAACTTTGCCAAACCGATTACCACCGCGTTATAGACCATGTGCAGTACGACTGCCGGCGTGAGTCGTCCAGTTTTCTTAAACACCAATGCTGCCGCGACACCCAAAAGACCAACCGGCAACCACGAAGCAGGTGGATGATAGATTGCAAAAAACGCTGCGCTCCCAAACACTGCAAGCCAGCCGCCCCACTCGCGATCGAGCGCGCGAAATAGCAGTCCGCGAAATAGATACTCTTCGGCGAAAGGCGCAAAGAAAACTCCAATGATGAAGAGTCCGATCCAAAGGTTTGGAGCATTCTCGGCTTCCCCAGCGCGAAACATCTCGGTAAAAGGACCGAACCTCGACAACACAAAAACATAGCCGGTCGCAAACAAGGCGATCGCAAGTCCCACTACGGCCCCGATTGCTAGCGAGCCGAAAAAGCGTTTGTCAGATCGTCCATTTCTGCTCCACCACCAGCGTGTGACGGGTTCGGTTCGACTCCAGCACCACACGTCCTTGTAACGCACGCCGCGATTCGAGAGCATTTCCGTTGTGACAAACCAAACAACTACCGACACCACACCAAAAGTGATTGCCCAGACGATCGGCATCAGCTCCAGTCCGCCGATTCGCCCAAACACCGCCATAAATACACCGACAACTACTGATCCGACTTCCACAAGAGCGCTGATCGCGATCATTGCGTGCATCAGCGTCGGCGGTGGTGGCACTTTTTCGGACCAGGGATCGAACAGGAAAGGTAAACGCGCGCGAAAGTTCTGCCACATCGCTGCGGCGGTGAGCCACGAATAAACGATACCGACAATCACGAGCGACCATCGTTCGCCCAGGATCCCAACCGCGAAAGTGAACATGCCAAGCGAAGCGGCCCAGCGGCGACCTTTCGGAACCGGCTCGGTTTCACCCGACGAGGAAGGCGCTGAAACCAGTGTGACTGACTTCGCTGCCATGCTGCGGCCGAAGAAGTACCATCCGATGCTGATGAGCACTACTTTCCACCAGTCACCCGGAAAGCGCACGACGGTAAAGATTAAAACGAGGCTTACCAACGCGGTGGCAAGCATGAACCACAGCCGCGCCTTCGCCTTCATCAACTCTTCCAAACCCCTGGGCCATGTTTGCGCGATCCATAGGGCCGGACCTTCGGAAGCGAGTGATCGTGGTCCAAGTATCCACAGAAAATAGGTACCGAATATCACCGCTGCCCCTGAGAGATACTGCCAGGAGTTCTGCATTCCGCGAGCAAGTCCGCGCAGGTTGAAAAGTTGAACAGCGCCGATAGTTACTGGAATGAGTATCGCTTGGACAAGCGCGCTGCGGTCTCTCAGAAACCAGAGGATCTCTTTGCGATACAGAGGATCCTTGCGAAAAAAGAGAAGACTGAAAACGCGCTTCGACGGCCGGATCGTCTTCGCGTCTGACGTACCGGCGAGTCCACGTTGCGCGCCCCACACCGTGAACCAAACGCCACCCGTGATCATGATGGCGGAAAACAACCAGCACGCAATCATTCCCGATAGAAATGACAATGAGCCGTCCGAGCGCCACCCGATGGCCCACCCAAACCACGGCCACGGAATAATCGGAGCTATGGGTCGCAACGCGCGCGCCACTGCGGGGGCGACAGTGTCGATCGTGGCAAGGACAAACAGAAACGACATCATCGCCGCATAGCCGACCCAACTCATTAACCCGATCAATGCTCCTCGCGTTCGCGGAGGAAAGCGCAGAATCATTCCGATCTCCAGCGCTTTCCCGACACACGCAGCGGCAATCGCGACGGGCACACCGATCAACACAGCGGCCATCAGGCCGCGTGCTGCGTCGTCGTAGACAAAACCATAGAGGAAACCGAAAAAGATTGGCGCGGTGACATAGATGGGATTAGCTGCAATCGGCGACAACATCTCCGCAAAGAACACCGCTCCGGGTTTCACTGGATGACTAAACAACCATTCCCAGATTGGGTGTCGTCTACGTTGCAAATCCAGTTCGAGACCTTCGCCCTGGCAGATAAGTGTGATGAGCCACCAGATGAGGATCAATGAGCCAAGCATCGCCGGCAGTGGCCCATAGATTCCGACAAATACGTAAATGCCATCGGTTTGATGCCCATCGATCTCTCGAAGAATCTCCAAAGTCTGAATCACGGTGTAAGCGGCGGCGCCGTTCAGGAACGCCATGAGTCCCCAGACCACAATTAGTGCCAACAGGTTCAACGTGTCCGCACTTGATCCGGAGCGTTGTTGCAGAAGTTGTTGCTGGCGTTGTAACCGACCCGACGAACGACGGCGGGCTACGCCAAGCAGTAATCTGACGGTGCGCCAGAAACCGATAGTTTGCGAGACGGAAGGTTCAGCACTCATCTTTGCGGAGGACGTGACGTGAGTTTGAGAAATACCTGTTCCAGACTATCCGATTCGTCGAATGTCGAGCGCAGATCGCTCAACGATCCTTTTGCCACGAGCTTGGCGTCGTTAATGATCACCGCATGCGAACATAGCTTCGCAACCTGGTCCATCAAGTGAGTTGAAAACAGAACAGTCGTGCCTTGTTGTGACTCTTCAACCATCAGATCGTAAAACAAGTGAGTTGATTCGACGTCAAGGCCATTGGTCGGCTCGTCGAGGATCAGCAGTTTGGGGTGGTGCAACAGGCAGAGCAGCAGACCGAGTTTTTTCTTCATTCCGCGTGAGAAATCTTCCGCGTAAAGGTCGATGTCGCCTGCGAGTCGTAGACGTAACATCAGCGGATAGATCCGATCCATTGTCGCGTTGACGTCCAGGCCGTGCATCGCGGCGCTAAGCTCGAGCGTTTCGCGGCCAGACAGGTACGAGTAGAAGACGGGTTCGTCAGGAAGAAACCCCACCAACCTCTTGACCTCTACGCGTTGGTCAAATGCATCGAGCGAATCGATCCGCAGCGTGCCCTCAGTCGCTTTCAAGATCCCCATGAGCAGGCGGAACAGCGTTGTTTTTCCGGCGCCGTTTGGACCGAGTAGACCGCAGAGTTGACCGGCGGGGACGGAAAACGAAACGTCCCTAAGCGCCACTTTGTTGCCGAAAGATTTCGTTACTTGATCGATCTCGACTAGGGGTGTTGGCGAGGTATCCATTATTGTTGTCCAACATAAAACATTTCGGCTTCAGAAGGAACGCGGATTTCAACATGAAACAACTGAGAACCCTTTACGACCCAATCGAACCCTACGACAGTGGACACATTTCAGTCTCTGAAGTTCACCAGCTTTATTACGAACAATCCGGTAACCCGAATGGCAAGCCGGTCGTGTTTCTGCACGGTGGTCCAGGAGCGGGTTTGACGCCGGAGTATCGAAGCTTCTTCGACCCGCAGGCGTATCGCGTGATCCTTTTCGAACAACGAGGCTCGGGACGAAGCATCCCGCATGCTTCGCTCGAGAACAACACGACGTGGGACCTGGTCAGCGACATCGAAAAAATACGCGAACACTTCGGCGTCGAACAGTGGCTTGTGTTTGGCGGTTCGTGGGGCAGCACGCTTTCACTCGCCTACGCTGAGACGCATCCTGAGAGAGTGCGCGGATTGATCCTTCGCGGCATTTTTCTTGGTCGACAGAACGAGACGCGTTGGTTCTATGAAGAAGGCCAGGGTGCGAGCGCAATCTTCCCCGAAATTTGGGAACAGTATGTACGAATTATTCCGGAGGCGGAGCGCGGCGACATGATTCGCGCGTACTATCGTCGCCTCACGAGCGATGATCCGGCAGTGCGTCTTGAAGCAGCGCGATTGTGGTCGTTGTGGGAAGCGAGCGCCTTAAAACTTATCCCGAATCAGGAGCTGATCGACGAGTTTACCGAGCCGGAGATGGCGATCGCAGTTGCGCGTATCGAGTGTCATTACTTCATCAACAACTGCTTCTTCGAAACGGATAATTATTTGATCGAGAATGTCGATCGAATTCGTCACATCCCGGCTGTGATTGTGCATGGACGATACGACATCGTTTGTGCCTTCATGAATGCCTGGGATCTGCATCTAGCCTGGCCCGAAGCGGAGCTCGAAATCATTCCCGACGCCGGTCACTCCGTAACCGAACCAGGCGTTTGCGATGCACTCGTCCGAGCAACAGATCGTTTTCGGTAATGTTGGCCGGAAGTTTCCCGCAAAGGCGCCAAGGCGCAAAGATCCCTTTTAAACTCGTGAAGAAGACGTCTTTGCGCCTTGGCGCCTTTGCGGGATAGTTCGCTCACCGGGCCGACTGCGTCGAACTCGCGGCGGCCGTCTTGTTCCACGATGGGGGGTTGACACCGAGCAGGTGGCGGACGAAGAAGTCGTATTGTTTGTGAGCCCCATAGGCCGCGTAACGATCGCCACGCGCGGCGCCGTGATTAGCGCCAGGGACGACAAGCAGATCAAAATTCTTATTCGCCTTGATCAGCCGGTGGACCACTTGCATTGTCGACGACGGATCGACATTCGTATCCATCTCGCCGACGACAAGTAACAACTCACCCTGCAATCGATGCGCGTTGTCGACGTTTGACGCAGCGGAATACTGCGGACCGATGGGCCAACCCATCCACTGTTCGTTCCACCAGATCTTGTCCATCCGGTTGTCGTGACATCCCGCATACGCAACAGCCGCTTTGTAAAACTCCGGATGAAACAGCAGCCCTCCGAGTGCGTTCTGTCCGCCCGCAGAACCGCCATACAACCCAACGCGCGAAATGTCGTACCACGGATACTTCGCCGCCACCGCTTTGTGCCACAGGATCCGATCCGGAAAACCAGCATCGCCTAGGTTCTTCCACGCAACGTCGTGAAACGCCTTGGAACGGTTTGAAGTACCCATGCCGTCAATCTGGACCACAATGAACCCGATTTCCGCCTGGGCCATCATCGACGAGTAGGTAAGAAACGACTTCGGCACGAACGATCCCTGCGGTCCGGCGTAGATGTTTTCGATCACCGGATACCGTTTCGCCGGATCGAAATTCGTCGGACGAATGATCACGCCCCAGATGTCGGTCTTTCCATCGCGACCCTTGGCGGTGAAGACTTCCGGCGCCTGCCATCCCGCTTTGACCAGTTCGCTCGTGTCGCCGCGTTCAACGGTTGCGACGAGTGAATTGTCAGCGGTCTTACGCAGTTCAACGACGTTCACCAGATCGAGACGGGAATAGTTGTCGACGTAAAACTGGCCGTCGTTTGAGTAAGTTGCGTTGTGATTCGCGTCAGCGGTGGTGAGTTCCGTCAAACCAGTGCCGTCAAAGTTGATGCGAAAGAACGACAGGAAGTAAGGATCCTTGCCGGGACGCGTCCCTCCCGCACTGAACCAGATCTGGCGTTTAGCTTCGTCAACTCGCTGCACGCCGCGCACGACCCACTCGCCGCGCGTGATCTGGTTCTTCACCGCGCCGGTCGCGCCATCGTAAAGATAGAGATGGCCCCAACCGTCACGTTCTGACATCCAGATAATCTCTTTGCCGTCGCTTACGTCGTAGCGATATCTCCGGCCCGAGTCGGCAAGGCTTCCGTTCGCGTTGCGATAACTGAAGAAGGTCTTTGGTTCGTCGGAAATGACCGCGCGTGCCTGCCCGCTCGTGTTTACCTCGATCACGCGGTAAACCTGATGACCACGTTGGTTGTATTCAAACGTGAATGCGCTGCTATCTAACCGCCAGGCTGGATCGAAGATCTCGTACGGATTTGGAAACACCGCGTTGTCGACGTTCATCTGCTTGCGCGTTGCGACATCGAACAGCACAGGTTGTTCGAGATCGAGCACGTCGCCCGGCTTCGCGTAAACGATTGACGAGAACTTAGGCTGGATCTGGTCCTCCGGCGACGACTCGATGAAACGCACTTCGCGACGATAACCGGGTCGTACACGATAGACCGCGATCTTTTTCGAGTCAGGTGACCAGACGATCGTCCGCGCGTTGTAGTAGTTGCCTTCAGAGCCATCGGTGCTCAGGACGATCGGGTCGCGCGACTCAACTGGTCGCACGACGAGGTTGTAGTTGTTGATCGATGCTTCCCATTTGCCGTCCGGTGACTTGGCCGGTGGCTGAAGACGATTTCCCGGCGCCGGAGGATCGACTTTGGTGCAAGCAGAGTCGGCAATCGTGCATCGAACCGCGGTGCCGTCGATCGTCGCAGTGAATGATGTGACGTTGTTGTCGAACCGGAGTTGCGTCAACGACAAGTCCTGAGGCTTGTACGTGTTGTTCGTTAGTTTCGACAGGGAAGCGGCAATCTTTTCATGATCGAACGCGGGCTGTTTCTTGAGTGTGTCCGCGTCGAAGATCACGTACTCATTCGCGCCGCGCGATAGTTTGCGATACCAGGAGCGATGCGTGTTGCCGATCCACGTCGCCGCCCCGGCGATGTCGATTGCGGCGGCTTCATACTTCGCGCGTAAACCCTTGGCCCGTTCGTAATCCGGAGCGGTACCCTGCGCGTAAACGTGCGGTGTGAAAGAAGCAAAGATCAGGAAAAGAATTGCAGTTGTTTTCATGAGTTCCTCACTTGATGGCGATGGGGTTTACGATCGCCTGCACCGCGCCAGTGATGCGGGTTGGACCAAGCGTGAACAGAAATTCCCACGCCTGGTCTTTCACCATCTCTTCGGTGTTGATGTTCTCGAGAATGTGAATGCCGTTCCGCGGGATCAGGATCTGGTGCACCTCGAAAATACCCGCGTCCTTCTCAAACGGAATCACTTCAAGGCTCCACGTGTCGGAACCGACCATCGCTACGTCCAAACTTGCGAGATAGCGCGCGCCATCGCGGCCCAGACCCGGAGCCGCCGATCCAAAGCGTTTGTTGTCCTTGCCGAGCAGCTTGAGCCAGCCAGTATAGAACAGCACCACGTCGCCTTTTTCGATCGACTTGATTCCTTGCCGTTTCATCGCGCCTTCGATTTCGGCGCGGTTGAAGGCGGTGCCTTCTTTAACGATGTCGGTCTGAAAGTAAGCTGACATGTCGAGCAGGACGCCGCGCGTCGCGATCGCAGGGACATTCTCTATTCCGAGTTTTTTCAGGCCGTCAGTGAGGGCGAAGTCGATACCGCGGTTGCAATTGTAATAAAGATTATCGATGCCGATGTGGCCCAGGCCGTCGAGTTGACTTCCGACTCCGGCCCAGCCGTTGATCAGGTCGTCGTTGTATGTGGTCTTGGTTGGGCCAATCGTGGAGCCGGCGTTCTGTCCGGGCTGGACAATTGTGATCGCAAAAGTGCGCGGCGGATAAGCGGGAGTGTCTTTATTCGTTTCGATACCGAGGCGATAAGCTTTGCCTTTCGTAACCAATTTACTGGCGGCAAGTGTTTTTTCCGGCGTGATGTTGTTGACGTTGCCGATCTGATCGGTTGGTCCAAACTTCGACGCCGTCAGGCACGGGCCTTGAGCAGCGGCGTCAAAGGCGCAGGCCGCGATCACGCAGAGCGCCGCAAGTTTCGCAAGAGGGTTCATTTTGCTTCAATCTCCATTTCGTTCGATCAAGAGATGCTTAGGGTTGGGGCACTGGCCGAGGCTAGTTGCCGGCGTGGCCAATATGAGAACAATCAGTGCAATTACGAACTTTACTCTTGCCGCGTCTGGCATTTGATTGTTATGAATCAGTGGTTCTCTGGAATGCGAGTTGGCACTCTACTGCGACATCACCGATAGAAGCAATGGCAAAAGCGAAGCGAATAAAGGGGATAGACTGCAACGATATTGCCTCAGTGGGCATTCGGTTAGTGCTCGAGACGAGGTATGAAGAGATGTACGGCTTTCGTGAGGCGGCGCTTGACTGGTCCGATCCGGAAGGTGTGCATTCGATGCGCGTCGCGTCCCGGCGCCTCCGTGGTGCGATGCGCGACTTCATGCCGTACCTCCGCCAACGTGGTCTAACTTCCGTGTTGAAACGTGCGAAGAGTGTTGCCGCGGCGTTAGGAGAAGTGCGAGATCAGGACGTGGCGATCATCGCGTTGGAAAAGATCCAGAAAGAAGCTCCGGACGCGATGTCTGCTGCGCTCCAACAACTCGTCGACGAACGGAAGGAGCGACGCAACGAGTCGCGCGAGAAGTTGAGCTCGATTTTGATTGCGAGCGAGATGAAAGAATCGAAGTCGGAGTTTATGTCGCGCATCGAAAAAGCGACTGCCCTGCGAAAAGCGAGTGGTGGAGCGCAGTCGCAGCCCACTTATTCGAAAATGGCGGCGACTGTGATCCTCGAACGGTTGAAGGAGCTGGAGAAGTTGAGCGAGAGTTTGTATCGGCCTTTCGAAGTCGAGGCACTACACGACATGCGAATCGCCGCGAAACGTTTGCGCTACGCGATGGAGCTGTTTCAACAGTGCTGGGGACGCTCGCTGCAAACGTTCGCAAAGAATGCGGCTCGCTTACAAACCGCGCTTGGCGACCTTCATGACTGCGACGATTGGATCGACGGTCTTGGTAAACGTATCAGTCAGGCGCGAAATCAGAAGCGCGACGATCAGGTGGCGGCGTACATCTGGTTGTTGAGTCACTTCGTGAAGATCCGCACGAAACACTTGCGACAGGCGTACGATCTTTGGGGTGACTGGGAGGCTAATGACGTCAGTGGTCAGGTGCGGCAGACGCTTCAGTAGCGCGTCTCGGGATAAAAACTTCACGACGTCCGAACAAACGCGCGTCGATTGAAAACGCGCCTGGTCCAAGTAGGGCGATTGCTCCGGTCAATCCTACTATCTGGACCACGTCATCATTTGAAAACGCCAGGCTGAGGCTGGCCAATCCAATCGCTACCGCAACAATCGGCGTCGTCAATCCTAGTAACAATAGAATAGCGGCTGTTAGTACAGGCACCTTCACGAACCAGCCACCAGCGGCCGCAGTCGCCTGCGTAACCAACATAAACGCGACCAACGCACGCAACAGCAACAACCCCAACCCCGGCCAACCAGCAGGGAAAGCTGGAAACAGTTTTTGCAGAAAACAACCTCCTTTGATTTCCCGATCTTCGAGTCCGTATCGCTTGCACAAGAAGTCGCAAACTGATTTGTTTTCTCCGCGGCGCTCTGCGTATCTTTGCGGCCTCTGCGTTGAAATGGCCGTTAAACGCCGAGACGCAGAGATATACGGAGGACCGCAGAGAAGGAAGCCAATCCGTATTTACACTGTAGTTGTTCTGACAGGAGGGCGAATCCAGAGATAAAGGTAACTTTGAATAACTCTTTGGAGTTATCGCAGTCGGTAGGCTAGAGCTGGATGATGCCGCGGCGGATGCCGATCGAAACGGCCTGAGTACGATCGGAGGCGCCGAGCTTTTCCATAATGTGCTTGATATGAACCTTGACGGTCTCTTCTGAGATGAACAGATTTTTGGCAATGTCGCGATTCCGGTTCCCATCCGCCACTTGCCGCAGCACTTCCACTTCTCGCTCGGTGAGATTTTGATCACTCATATGCTCGGCAAGCTGTGACGCGATCTCCGGAGGGATTCGCTTCTTTCCCGCGTGTACCTGACGGATCACGTCGATCAACTCCGCCGGCGGCATGTTTTTTAGCAGATAACCTCGCGCTCCAGCCTGCAACGCGCGGTGGATCTCCACGTCACCCTCAAACGTCGTCAACATAATGATCCGCGCCTGAGGAAACTCAGTGCGGATCGCGATCACGATATCGATCCCGCTCATATCCGGAAGCCGTAGATCCATGAGCGTCACGTCAGGCAAGTGTTGTTTGAAAAGCTGAATCGCCTCAGCGCCGTTGGACGCCTCCGCGACAAGCACCATGTCGGGCTGGTTGTTGACGAGCGCCGCTATTCCTTCACGCAGCAGGGGATGATCGTCGACGCTGAACACTCGTATTTGATCGCTCATTTCTTGCCTTTCGAATTACGCCTCGCAGCACCGCGTTTGAATCGACTAAACCAACCATTCGCCGGCGGAGAAACAAAAGCGATGTCACCAGGGATCGACAACTCCACTTCCGTTCCGGCACGCGCGCGGCTCCAGACATGAAACCGCGCCCCGATACTTTCCGCACGTTCTCGCATTCCGACCAAACCCCAGTGTCCATCGCGTCCGGAGTCGAGCACGTTCTGATCGATCCCGGTACCGTCGTCGCGAACGGAAACGCGCAGATGTTTCGCCGAATATTCCAGTTCGACTTCAATCTTTTTCGCTTGCGAGTGATGAAACGCATTCGCCAACGCCTCACGCCCGATGCGATAGACCTCATCGCGAATGATCGGTTGCAGTTGACGATGCGTACCTTCAACGATCACTCGATAATCTTTCTCGCCATTCGTCGCGAATTGTTTTCCAGCCTCTGCAAACGAGGTCTCGAGATCGTCGGCATTCTCGGTCGTGGACCGCAGTCCGCGAACAGCATCGCGCCCTTCGTTCACCACCTGGCCCATCAACTCCATCACGCGGCCGACGATCGGTTTCGCCGCCGAATCCGCGGGCAGATGCTCGTTCGCGACGTGCAGCTGCATCGATGCGCTTACAACGCCTTGCAGCAACGTGTCGTGCAGATCCTGAGCGATGCGTATGCGCTCCGCCAGTCGCTCTTCGAAACGGAGATGGAGTTGCGTCCTGACCTGATGCAGGTGATAACGATAAAGCGCGAACAGTACGACTAAACCCGCCAGCAACAACGAGATGCGAAACCACCACGTACGCCAGAACGGCGGCGTTCCGTCGACGATCGCAACGGTAATCACTCCGCTACCTTCACCGGGCAGGTCGAACGTTGACGCTTGAGGAACATAGCCCGGCTCGACGAGCAGCGCCGCATACTCGGTACCGAGATGTGTTGAACTGCTCCAGGTAAAGTTTGGCTGAATGTTCGTATAACGGCTGGTCCGCGTATGGCTGGACGTACCACGCGCCGCTGCGCGCATACAAAACGATCCGCTGTTCGCTGCGAGCACCAGTGACGCGACCGCTGATCGTAGCGAGTTCGAGTCCACCGCCTTTATCGGCTCGCGGTACGTTGGTCCATTCGATCGACGACCTGGTTCGATCGACGGCGCAACCGCCCAACAGTAAAACTACGGCCACGCCTAAACTGAATCTGAAAACATTCAAGGGGATACTTCCGCAGTCGTACCACCATCGTGGTACTTAAAAACCCTGAAATCCAGTGATGCGTCAATTGTTCGGAGCGGGAACAATGATAGTGCAAAATTGAAAAATAAAGGAGCAGTCATGAAGAACACTACGATTATTCTCGTTCACGGAGCTTTTGCAGACGGTTCGGGTTGGGGCGAAGTTATCCCTTTACTCGAACAGGACGGTTACGACGTCATCGCCGTGCAAAACCCGCTCACTTCTTACGCCGACGACGTTGCAACCACTCGCCGCGTAATCGACGCGCAAGAGAAACCAGTTGTGCTCGTGGGCCATTCCTACGGTGGTGCCGTGATTACTGGCGCCGCAGTCGGAGCTAAAAATGTAAAGGCGTTGGTCTATGTCGCCGCCTTCGCTCCGGACGCAGGTGACAACTTGCAGGCATTGCTTCAGAAGTATCCTTCGAAGATTGGCACAGCATTAGTGCCTGATGCGGCCGGTTTCTTGTACATCGATCGATCGAAGTTTGAAGAAGTATTCGCCGCGGACGTTCCGGATGGCCAGCGCAGCATCATGAACGCTGCACAGAAACCGGTTCACTCGTCGATCTTCGCACAACAGTACGAAGCTGCCGCGTGGAAAGAGATTCCGAACTGGTATCTCGTCGCCACCGAAGATCAGGCGATCAATCCTGCGTTGCAACGTGTGTTTGCGGAACGGATAAAAGCGACGACGGAAGAGGTAACTTCGAGCCACGTTCCGTTTGCGTCAAAACCTGCCGCGGTAGCTCGGATTATCGGACAGGCCGCGGAAGCAACTTCGCATCGCGCTGCGACCAGCGCCTGAGCAGAGTAATCGGCAGACAGTACTTGTTGTTATCATGTGGGGGCAATGTCTAATCCAATTCATATCCTGCTGCAAACAACGATTCCGTCTGCCGAAGACGACTGGAATATCGACCGGTTTTCTTTACTGGCCGATCATCTCGCATCGATCAAGGATGAAAGTGGCACACGGCTTTACGAGGTAACGACGCGCAATCGCGAGACCAACGCGCAAGGCGACGACGTCGTACTAAGCGAACTCCATAACAGCCACTTTCATCAGCTCTGGCTTTTCGCCGTCGAAGTTGGCAATGGATTGACGACTAACGACTGTAGCGGCATCACGCGCTTTTACCAGCGAGGCGGCGGTTTGCTGACGACACGTGATCATCAGGACCTCGGCGCCTCGCTCTGTACTCTAGGCGGCATCGGCCGCGCTCATTTTTTTCACAGCAACAACCTCGATCCGGATCAGTCGCGTCACGTTGCGGACGATCACGATACGACCTCCATCTCGTGGCCCAACTATCACTCAGGCAGCAACGGTAACTATCAGAAGATCACGGCGACCGAACCGCTTCACGAACTGCTACGAAACGAAGACAACGCATCAGGCGCGATCGAATATTTCCCGGCGCATCCGCATGAAGGCAGCGTCGGCGTGCCTGAAGGTGAGGATCGCGCGCGCGTAATTGCGACTGGTTGCAGTCAGACCACGGGTCGAGATTTCAATCTGATTGTGACCCTCGAAAGGGAAAACCATCCGGAGCGTGGTCTATCGGGCCGCGCTATCGCCGAATCGAGTTTTCATCACTTTGTCGATTACAACTGGGACACGTCGAAGGGCTGTCCGAGCTTCTTACTCGAACCTCCAGGGGATGAGATTCACCGTGACCCCGCGAAACTCAACGATGTGAAGACCTACGTGCGCAATGTGGCGCGATGGTTAACTCCGGCGAAGTGATGATCGGCGTTCATGAATCAGGCGGCACGCAAAGTTCAACGGACTTACCTCACGCTCCAACTTTTTAACACTCTCGCCGCCTCACTAATCTGGGGCATCAATACTCTGTTCCTGCTGGATGCGGGCTTGAATAATCTCGAAGCGTTTACAGCTAATGCATTTTTCACAGCGGGCTTCGTGTTGTTTGAGATTCCAACCGGCGTCGTTGCGGATCTGCGTGGAGAAGAACCTCGTACCTGCTTGGGTTACTGACGCTCGCGATCTCCACGGGGTTGTATCTCCTGATGTGGTACATGCGTGCGCCTTTCTGGGCTTGGGCGATTGCTTCGTTACTGCTCGGTCTGGGTTTTACGTTTCTGTCGGGGGCGTTCGAAGCGTGGCTTGCCGACGCGTTGGACCACGCGGGCTTCAAGGAGAGTTTGGAGTCCGTTTTAGCGAAAGGTGAAATTGTTGAAGGGTCAGCGATGCTTGTGGGATCGGTTGCTGGTGGCGTGATCGCGCAGGCGACGAATCTCGGTGTTCCGTATGTAATTCGCGCGGTGCTGCTGGTCCTTAATCTGATCTTTGCGTTCGCGTTGATGCACGACATGGGGTTCACGCCCGCGAAACGCAAACGTGCCACTGAAGAGATCAAGTCGATCTTGCAAGCGTCGATTAAGCACGGGTTAGGTAATCGACCTGTCAGGTGGATCATGTTCACCGCGCCGTTTACTGGTGGCGTTTCGATCTACGCTTTTTATGCCATGCAGCCGTACTTGCTGGAGTTGTATGGCAACAGCACGGCGTACAGCGTCGCCGGACTCGCGGCTGCGATCGTCGCGGGCGCGCAAATTGCCGGTGGTTTACTTGTTCCTTACATAGCGCGAGTGTTCAGCCGGCGTACGACGGTTTTATTCCTGGGCCATGTGATCAGCGTGATCGTATTGGCGGTGATCGGATTCGTGCCGAACTTTTGGGTAGCTGTGATTCTGCTCGTCTTGTGGGGACTCATGTTTTCCGCCGTGAGTCCGATTCGTCAGGGATTCCTCAACGCATTGATCCCCTCACAGCAACGTGCGACCGTTTTGTCGTTCGATTCGATGTTTGGTTCGACAGGCGGTGTCGTGATTCAGCCCGTACTCGGGAAAGCAGCTGATGTTTGGGGTTATCCTTTTTCGTACCAGCTCTGTGCGGTGTTCCAGGTATTTGCGATTCCGTTCACACTCTTGGCCCGTCGCGAACGCGCGAAAGCGGATGCGATCGATTGAGCTATACGTGCATGACGCGTTGGACTTCGGTAGTTTGCCAGCCGAGGAAATTAAGACACCACAAACAAAAGGGCCGCTCATGATCGAGCGGCCCTCATGTGGTCAAACTGTCTGAAACGTTATTGCTTGGTTGCCGATTGCTTGGTTGCCGCGGTAGCTTGCGCGGTTTGGTATTGCTGGAAGTATTCCTTGACGAAAGTCTTCTGCTTGCCGTGACCAAACCCGGAATTGAAGTCGTATCGTTCCATTTCTTCCATCGCCTGGTCAAGGTTCCAACCGTGGTGATTGAAACGATAAACCGCACCCACAACACCCGTGCGATGTCGTCCACCGGCGCAGTGAACGAAGAACTTACCAGTTTCAGGATCGTTCACAACTTTAAGAAACTCGTTGATCTGGTCCATGCTCGGAGAGCTCTTATCAAGCATCGGAATGTTGACGTAGCGCAATCCGGCTGCTTCGACTGCGGGTTGCTCATACTCGCGCGAGTTGTCGGTTAGATCGATAACGGTCTTGATGCCCATCGATGCAAGAGCTTTGAGATCGCTTTCTTTGGGCCGTGCGCCGCGATAGAACCGTTCATCTATCTGGCCAAAATTCTTGATCTTGACGTCAGCGGAAGTCTTACCGGTTTCCTGCGCAAAAGAGACGACCGAAAGGGCCAGGATTAGCGTTGGTAAAGCAAGAAGGGCGGGCGAAAAACGTCTAATAAGTCTCATTTAAAGCTCCTGAAAGAACGATAACGTTTATTAATACTCGGGCGACGCGGTCCGTATGGCGACCAGAACTAAGATTCGTCAGCGTAAGACCCCGTTGCATCGAAATTCATCTTCGCTACATCTATTAATGTGTATTTCGATGAATACATCACAACAAAAAGTTTGTGATAGAAATTTCTTGACACGTGAGGCATTGATACTTTATACAGAACAGCTCGCGCGCGAGGGCGTTGCGAATGAAGAAAGAGAATTTTTCAATGATGACGAGTAGGAAACAATACGAACAATCGATGCCGTGGCAGCCGAGCGCCGCCATGAAGTCGGTCGTCTGTTCGTTAGGCCAGACCTCGTCAGCGACCGATTATTTTGGCGGTAGACTCGGAAAAGAAACGTCCATAAATCGGCGTCATATCAAGCAATAATCAGCGGGAGCGGACTCCCGCTCCCAAATCTCAAAAGCAAAATTCAAGAGAATTGAAGGAGCGGGCAGCTTCCCTGGGAAGTTTAAAGCCCGCTCTTTTAGTTTTTTGACAATCGAAGTACCTATTTGCGAGAGATGAAGGCAGGGAGCCTTCTGGATGATGAACTCGGTGCTTTGCGAGAGTCCGTGAGTTCACCATCCTCAGGAGAAGTGTGCCTCGACGTGTGTCCGAGCACAGTGTTTCTCTCTGCCTTCATCCGTTTTTTATCACGGATTGAATCTGAATATGCATGTGTGCGCCGAGCAGCAAAGGCTCCTGACTGTAAATCAGGTGGACCTGATGGTCCTTCGTAGGTGCGAGTCCTACCACATGCACCAAAAGTTTCTTAGGGATGTAGGCTAACTGGCAAACCGTCGGTCTCCAGAATCGAAGTTCTCAGTTCAAATCTGAGCGTCCTTGCCATTTCAGGGTAAACAGATTTTTAGGAAGGGTAGCCTAACTGGTAAGGCAGTAGTCTTGAAAACTACCGCGCATAGCGCTTGCGGGTTCGAGTCCTGTCCCTTCCGCCAAATTGGAGGCGTCGCCTAATGGTATGGCAGCGGTTTGCTAAGTCGCCGCGCATTGCGTGTGCAGGTTCAAGTCCTGCCGCCTCCGCCAAAACTTCATGGACCTGTAGCTCAGAGGAATTAGAGCGCGACTCTGCGAAGGTCGAGGACGCACGTTCGAATCGTGCCAGGTTCACCAATACCGGCGTAGCCCAATTGGCCGAGGCGCTAGTCTTAGAAACTAGTTAGTGGGGGTTCGAATCCCTCCGCCGGTACCACTTCTATGGGGATGAACGCGAAATGGAAAGCGGGCTGATTTTCAATCAGTTGATTTGCGAGTTCGAGTCTCGTCGTCCCTGCCAAACTTATCTTTTGTCTTCGCTACGGTTTGACCAGGAAGGGGAAGGCTTAGACTTGTGGCGCTGGCCAGACCAAACTCGCGGGCGAATGCTGAGCGTGACTACATCTGTTAAATGTAAGGTCACGATTCGTTTTTCCTTGTCGCCCGCAACCTACGTGGGTCGTAGCTCAATTGGCAGAGCACCGCACTGTGACTGCGGCCATTGAGGGTTCAAGTCCCTTCGACCCACCCAAATAAGAGCAAAAGCGGGGAAGAGGAGAAGCGGAGATCGGGGAGATGTAGTAGTGGCCCCGTTTCCCCCCTTCACCGCGTCTCCCTTTCCCGGGTCAAATCTTCGGAACTGTGGCCGAGAGGTGAGGCACTTGGTTGTCAACCAAGCCGATGACGGTTCGAGTCCGTTCAGTTCCGCCATGCGTCAGTAGCCAAATCGGCAAGGCACCTGCCTCTTAAGCAGGGGATTGTGAGTTCGAGTCTCACCTGGCGCACCAAATTTCGGGGTGTGGTGTAATGCGAGCATCCGAGTCCTGGGAACTCGTGGCGACAGTTCAATTCTGTCCTCCCCGACCATTTCATTCATTCATGCGGAAGTGATGTAGCTGGAAACATGCGAGTCTTCCAAACTCGACTCGAGAGTTCGAATCTCTCCTTCCGTTCCAGGACAGCGCGCGTCGCCAAGCGGCTAAGGCGCCGGATTGCAACTCCGGTATTCGTGAGTTCGAGTCTCACCGCGCGCTCCAATTCTTAATTACTGCTCCTGTAACTCAACTGGAAGAGTGCGACGCTTCGAACGTCGAAGCTGCGGGTTCGAATCCTGCCAGGAGTTCCACGGTCGGATAGCTGAGATGGATTAGCGCGAGTCTGAAAAACTCGAAAGGTTGGTTCGATTCCAACTCCGACCACCAAATTCATGCCCGAGTAGCTCAATTGATGGAGCGCTGGTCCTACAAACCAGAGGTTGAAGGTTTGAGTCCTTCCTTGGGTACCAATTTGAGTTTGTCAGTTGTCCGTAGTCAGTAGTCAGTAGCGAAATAACTGACCACTGACCACTGACTACTGACATTCTTCCTAAAAGTTATCGGGGCGTGGCTCATTCCGGCAGAACGGTGACTGTCGGAACCGTGGAGTTCGAAGAGGCGCGTCGGCCTCACGCCCCGTCCAAATCGCCGTATCACCGCGTCCTCGTTTTGAAGCGGCCCGCGTTCCCGGCATCGGTCTTCTAAACCGAACCTTGAAGAGCTGGGCGGAAAGGCATGAGGTTCAATTCCTCCGCGGGCTTCCAAAGATCGACGGCTGTGTAGCTCAAACGGATTAGAGCAAGCGTCTCATAAGCGCGAGGTTGGTGGTTCGAATCCACCCGCAGCCAAATCATTTTCCATTTCTCATTTGAGATTTGCCGTTGGTCATTTCTAAACCTTGCCGTGCATCATGCAACCAAATCAATGGCAAATGAAAAATGTCCAATGACCAATGATAAATGTCCCGGGCTGGTGATGTAATTGAAAGCATAGAAGTCCTGCAAACTTCTTGTGAGGGTTTGAGTCCCTCCCGGTCCACCAAAATTGCGGCGTAGCTCAATCGGTTTCAGAGCGCTCGTCTTGTAAACGAGTTGATGCGAGTTCGACTCTCGTCGCCGCATCCAGATTTTTGTGGCGTAGCCAAGCTGGTAAGGCATCGGATTGTTAATCCGACATCGAAGGTTCGAGTCCTTCCGCCACAGCCATTTTTGATCCGGAGCTCGAGTGACAGAGCAGCGGCCTTTTAAGCCGTGAAGTGCGGGTTTGAGCCCCGTCGGATCAACCAACCGCGGTGTAGCTCAAGGGAAGAGCACTCGATTGATAATCGAGCGACGCAGGTTCGACTCCTGCCACCGCGACCAACAGCTATCGATCCGCCATCCTTTGTCCCTCGTCTCGCCCAGCGAGATTTTGACAAATGACAAATGACAAATGATAAATGACCAATGGCAAATGATCCGGGATGGTGTAACTGGCAACACGTCGGGCTTTGAACCCGAAATTGAAGGTTCGACTCCTTCTCCCGGGGCCACATTTCGCAAATAGAGGTACTTCGTTTGTTCGAAATGTGAGGTAAGAACAATGGCAAACAAGAAACTATTCAAGTCGCTAATCGGCAAGATGATTCCGGCAACGAATGCGCGCAATGAAGAGCACGCGCCGGCGTACGCGCTTCCACCAAAGCACCAACTGGCCCAGTACGTAGCAACCGGTTGTTTGAACACGACGTTCTACGTAAGCGCCAAAGCTCAACTGAAGCAGGTGCTTGAACTGTGCGTGGATCTCGATGCCGAGTTCATTGCGAAGACGGCCGTGTTTTGCCGCGAGCGTGGTTACATGAAGGACATGCCGGCATTGCTTTGCGCCGTGCTGTCAGTGAAGGACCGCGAGTTGCTCAACCAGATCTTTCCGCGCGTGATCGACAACGGGAAGATGCTGCGCAACTTCGTACAGATCATGCGTTCGGGCATGGTGGGCCGCAAGTCTCTTGGTTCGGCGCCAAAGCGTTTGGTGCGCGAGTGGCTTGATGCTCGTCAGCCGGCAGCGCTGTTCAGCGCAAACGTGGGCCAGGATCCGTCGTTGACGGACATCGTGAAGATGGTCCACCCGAAGCCGAAGGACGAAGCGCGCGAAGCTCTGTACGGTTACTTTATCGGGCGCGATTATGCATTCGACAAGTTACCGGAGATTGCTCGCAACTTCGAACTATTCAAGTACGGCCAATCGCTCGATGTTCCGGACGTGCCATTCCAGATGCTGACGGCGCTGCCGCTGAGCACGAAGGAGTGGACGGAGATTGCGCGTCGCGCGCCGTGGCAGATGACGCGCATGAACCTGAACACGTTTGCACGTCACGGTGTGTTCACGGAGCCGCAGATGGACCAAATCGTCGCAGATCGTCTGCGCGATCCAAAGGCGATCGCCAAGGCCCGCGTGTTTCCGTACCAGTTAATGGTCGCTTACACGATGGCTTCGGCGAATGACCAGATCCCGAAGGAAGTTTGTGACGCGCTCCAGGATGCAATGGAGATTGCGCTCGAAAATGTACCTTCGATCGAAGGACAGGTTTATGTCTGTCCGGACGTTTCAGGATCGATGGCATCGCCGGTGACGGGTTATCGCGAGGGCGCAAGCACCGCGGTACGTTGTGTCGACGTCGCGGCACTCGTCGCGGCTGCGGTACTGCGCAAGAATCCGCGTGCGGAAGTGCTGCCGTTCGAGCATAAGGTGGTTAAGGTCGCGCTTAACCCGCGAGACAGCGTCATGACCAATGCCGAGCGTCTGGCTTCGATCGGTGGTGGTGGCACGAACTGTAGTGCGCCACTGGCGAGGCTCAACAGCCGGAAGGCAAACGGCGATTTCGTTATCTATGTTTCTGATAACGAATCGTGGGTTGACGCCGGTACAGGACGCGGCACGGCCACGATGAACGAGTGGAACGTGTTCAAGCAACGTAATCCAAACGCTCGTCTCGCTTGTATCGATGTGCAGCCGTATAAGACGGTGCAAGCGACCGAGCGTGAGGACATCCTCAACGTTGGCGGATTCTCAGATCAGGTATTTGACGTGATCGCGGAGTTCGCAAGCGGTCGACTAAACGATGATCACTGGATTGGCGTGATCAATTCAGTGGCGTTGTAAGTGCGGGGGCCGAATGCTGGTCGTGACTACATCCTTTGGAGATCAACGTCTCGACTGATTACTTGTCGGCCCTCATTCTGGTCAATCCGTGTTTTCTTAGGTGTTACGAGACACGGATTGATATAATTTGCGGCATGAGCGACCGCAAATATCGTCACCGCGGCTACATGGATAATGATCGCGAGCCGCAACGTTCAAGTCCCAAGCCACAGTCAAAGCCTGTCGAACGCGAAGGACCACGATCGCCAAAGATGATGGCGTTTGGCGAGACGGTGAAGTGCTCGTCGTGCGGTGCTAAAGTCGCAACGAGCATCGGCGCGGAAAGCACTTGTCCAACCTGTAAAGCCGAGTTACATACGTGCCGTCAGTGCACATATTTCGATCCGAGCGCGAGGTTTGAATGCATTAAGCCAATTACTGCAAAGATCGTGAACAAGAACGCGCGGAACACGTGCGAGTTGTTTACGCCACGCACTGTAGTCGAACGTCAAACCTCATCCGGCGCTCCGAATGACGCTCGCGCAGCTTTCAACAAGTTATTCAAAAAGTAATTTGTTTACGGACTCTTTTTTAGCCAGAACATATCGCGCATCGTGAAGCTCGATCGCGAACGATCAGTGGTGTCCACGTAACGCGGAGAGATAAAGTCCGTCCGCGGCTCATAATTCAAAGCATTTCGCTCCAGCCTTTGTAGCTGTCCTCCCTGAACCCATGTCTTGTAAGTCTTGACTGTCTGTCCATTGGCTTTAACTACGAGTGCTACTTCGCCGTTCAACTTGTTCAGGTCGGCGAGCGTGAGCCACTTATTCTTCGGCAGCGTCGGCATGTAGAGTTCGTGACGTTCGTAAAAGTACCAGTCGACTTTATCGGGAACGACGGGTCCACGGCTGGCAGCGATCTCCTTGCCGTTTGCAAGCACATGGACTGTGACCTTGGGACGGTTCATTCCAGTTGGAAGTTCACGCGTACTCATCCACCAGTTGAAGTGCAAGAGAGCGTCGGACTCGTCGGTGATCGTTGAAAGGAAGGCGAGATCCTTCCAGGGACCGTCTCGGACAAACGTCTTACCTGGTTTGAACGGATCGCTGCCTACTTGTTCCTTTAGAGTGAAGGGGAGCGTGGTGATTATTTCGTTGCCGATTTTTACGGCCATTATGAAATCACCACTTTGTCCGACGCGCACGTTTCCAGGATTGCCGGTCGCGGGACGAAACAGTGCAAACGCTGGAAAGTTTTCCAACCGTTCGAGCCGCAGGGGAACGCTTGCGACAACTTCACCTCCTGGCTTAGTTACCACGAACGTCGCGGGTTCATTACTCGTGGGGGGGAACACAACCTCGAGTCCTTCGACAAGAAAACCTCCGTTAGCTTCGTAGAAGCGCATCGTCATGAGCGATTCATACTCAATTGTGGGACGGTTCTGAGCGAAGGCGGCGGTCATGGTTAAGAGCAACAGTGTAACGATAGTGAGAAGTTGTTTGATTGAAGTCATATAAGTCATATGGTTCGGCTTTTTTACTGGCAGCCAGCCGTTCTTGGTTCGATCGCGGCACCCAATTCGAAAATGGATAAGAGGTAGGTGCAGTTTTCTTTTATTCGCCACCGTCCGTTGTCGTAACGGTACGAAATCTTTGTGCCGTCACCGAGTACACCTTCGAGAGCCATCCACTGCGAATTTCCGCGCAGTTTCGGTACCTTCAACGAGAGCGAACTCCCAGGTTTCATATCCACGACCAGAAACTTACTCTCCACGTCAATAGATAGGCACGTAACAAGCTTGCCGCTTCTGTTTTGCACAATGATGAGATCGTTTCCACCCGCAATGGTCTCTGAACGATAAAACTCGACAACGTTGTTTGCTGGCCATCTGATCTCCGGAAAACCTAATTCGAACGACAAGTCTAACGCATCCCAAGCCTCGTGCAGGAACACGTCAGCGACATATGGTTCTCCCATTTTATAGACGTCAGCGTGGACCCAGTACGGGATAAGAAGCGGACGCCCTTTCGCTCCTTTGAGGTTAACCGTGTAGGTGTTTTGCGGTGAGGTAGTGCTGGTGAAAACGGCGGTCTTCTTACTGATCCACGCACGTACGCCTAGAACTGAAACGAACAGTATCGCCCCAACGGTCACGAGAAACGTGAGCCCAACCCTGTCGTTTAAACTAAGACGCGAACTGGATCGGTTCGACATCAATCAAAGTTCAAGGTTTTGCCTTCGGTTCGGCGTAGAAAACTTTGTTCACGATCTTCCACTCGTCACCAACTTTCAGCAACGACATGTAATCGGTGTAAGTAACCGTTGGGTACTCGAGCACGATCTTACCGACGCCGGCGTTGCCGGTGATCTCGACGTTCTCGATGCGGCGCTTGCGCTGCGCTTCATCAGCAGCAGGTTTGCCGTTGAAACGTGAAGCAAACTCTTCGGCCGTCATGTTCATTAGCTTGCCGTCGCGAAACGCCATGATTTTCGCGTCGGTGTGAAACGCTTTGCGCATGAAGTCGCCATTGCCGGTCGCGTGACCCTGAATGTAATTGTCGAGTGGTACGCGCGCTTCCGCCTCCAACGTCGCCATCGATGAACCATTCGTGGATTGAAAAATCACCAGTAGTCCGAAAATCGCCACAAACGATACAACCAACAATTTCTTCATAAGATCTCCTTGAAGTGATCTGGTTTTCGCTGAGCAACGCGGAGGCTCAAGACTCTACCACACTTCACGCGGGCAAGTTCACGATGCTGGCAATGGTTTTGTCACAGAATCTTAATTTGACAATTATTCTCGCCGTCATATGATCCGCGCGCACCGAGAAGTATCGACTTCGTAGCCCAGAGAAGTCATTCCTCGCATAGCAGGTAAGTAAGCAAGACCGCTCACCATCGTTTTATGGGCTCCCCACAATTCAACCGGCATCAATCCGTCTGATGCCTCGAACTCTCGGAGGATTACATGAAGTGTCTCAAGTCCCTTGCTAACCCTCGTTTTCACATTCGTCAGTTGCTTCAACAAGCTAACCGTTTTCGCAACCTCGCTCTTCTGCTCCTTGCTCTCTTAATCTCAACACCATTGATCATGTTCGTCGCCAGAGTCAGTGGACAAAGCGGCGGCTCAGCGTTGCTCATCAGCGAGTTTCGTGTTCGTGGTCCGAACGGCGCGAACGATGAATTCATCGAGGTCTACAACAACTCAGACTCGGCCCACGTAGTCGCATCGTCTGACGGCTCATCCGGTTATTCGATCGCAGCTTCCGACGGCATCGTGCGTTGCGTCATTGCCAACGGCACGGTGATTCCCGCTCGTGGTCACTTCCTTTGTGCGAACGTGATCGCTTATTCACTCGCGTCATATCCCGCGGGCAACGGCACCACCGCTACACCTGATGCGTCGTTCACAACCAACATCAACGACAACGCCGGTGTCGCATTGTTCAGCACGTCAAACGTGGCGAACTTCAGCCTGGCGACGCGTTTCGACGCCGTTGGCTCAACGAGCGAAGCGAACACGCTTTATAAGGAAGGCACCGGCTATCCGGCCCTCGTGCCGTTTTCGATCGACTATTCGTTTTACCGATCCTATTGTTCGGTGAGCGTCGCAGGCGCCGATCCGGTTTGCTCGCCAGGCGATTCCGGCATTCCTCAGGACACTAACGACAACGCCCGCGATTTCGTTTTTGTCGATACGAATGGAACGTCCGCCGGCGCCGGACAACGACTCGGAGCGCCCGGACCCGAAAATCTTTCGAGTCCGGTAGACGATGGATCAGGACTTGCCCACTTGCGGTTCGATCCAGCGCAAGCGGACAACGTCTCGCCTAACGTCGCACGCGATTTCACTTCGGATCCGCCAAACAATTCGACGTTCGGAACGCTTTCCGTTAGACGTACCTGGACCAACAACACCGGCGCGGCAGTAACACGACTGCGGTTCCGCGTCGCCGAGATCGAAACATTTCCTGCACCAGGCGGAATCGCGGATCTGCGGCCTCGCACGTCATCGACGATCTAGTCTCGCGCACGGATGGTTCAGCGGCGCCAGTGATCGGAACAACGCTTGAACAACCGCCTTCGCAACCAAATGGTGGCGGGTTCAACTCGTCACTTTCCGCGACCAGCATAAACCTTGCTACTCCGTTACCGGCCGGAGCCAGCATCAGCATCCATTTCCTGTTCGGCATCCAGCAAACAGGTTGTTACCAGATTGGAATCTTCGCCGAGTCGTTGCCGACGGGCGGAAGCGATCTCTTCGTGTTAGGCGGACACACGGACGGCCTAAACGAAATCTGTCCAACTCCAACTCCGACTCCCACACCTACACCCACGCCAACACCAACTCCGTCTCCAAGTCCGACTCCATGTGACGGCAACGACCCCGACGGTGATGGTCTTGGTAATCCCTGCGATCCGGATGATGACAACGATGGTGTGCTTGATGGCGAGGATAACTGTCGCGTAGATCCGAATCCGGGCCAGCGCGATACGGATGGTGACGGTCTTGGCGATCGTTGCGATCCAGACAACGACGGTGACGGCGTACCTGATGGACCGGACAACTGCCCGCTCACTCCCAACGCGAATCAGCGTGATTCGGACGACGACGGCATCGGCGATCGTTGCGACAGCGATGACGACAACGACGGTGTGCCCGACACTCAGGACAATTGCCAGTTCACGCCAAATCCAAACCAACGAGACACCGATGGTGATGGAGTCGGTGATCGGTGTGATTCCAGTCCGACTGCATCGATCGACTGGTTGCGGCAGCCTGCGCTTCGGCCCAGGGTTTTTAATCTCACCCGCATAGGCTGAAACGTTAGCTAAGCAACGCGAAGCAGGGCGGTCCATTGCCGCCCTACTTTTTTAGTCACACATCTAACCATCTCAACCCCACTTCCTCTCTCATCCCATGTATCAAGATAAGTGATCCGTTCAAGCCGCCATTGACAAGTATCTTCAATAAAAGTATCTTGACATCAAGATAAAGAAAAAAAGGCTAAGGGTAGCAAACACTCGGAGGGGTAAGATGGCGAAACTTGAATCATTATCGGGTGGCAGCGGTGTTCACGTCTTCCTCGTTCTGTGGAAAGCGGCCCGGGCGGTGCAGGCGTATGCGGAGAAGAGCATCACGAACCTGGAAATTGGCGCCAGTGACTTCGCCGTGCTCGAAGCCCTGCTACACAAGGGGCCGCTGCCGGTAAATGAAATTGGCAAAAAAGTCTTGCTGACGAGCGGCTCGATCACTGTCGCAGTTGACCGTTTGGAGAGAAAGGGGCTTGTCGAGCGACGGGCTCACGGTACTGACCGGCGCGCTCGGATAGTCCACTTAACAAAGGACGGCAGGAAACTAATTACTCGCGCGTATACGCAGCACGCGGCGGATCTGGAACAACTTGTATCGGCGTCACTGACCCCCAAAGAACGCACGACACTGATTCGCCTGCTGAAAAAGATTGGCTACCAGGCTGCCGAGTACGCTCAGAGCCAAGACGACGCTGCCTGATTCGAGGATAAAGAAGATTTTTGTAAGGAGGTGATTGATATGTCGATGACGAGCAAAGAATTAAGAACTGAAGAAAAGCAATCAAATGAAGGACGCACAGTCGCAGGAATCGTGAACAGCATAGAGACTTTGGAAGGCGGCGGATTTTTAGTGCACCGACCTTTCCCGAAAGCATCATTTTCGGATTTTGATCCGTTTCTGTTGCTTGATGAAATGGGGCCAATGGATGTTGCGCCCGGCGAAGCGAAAGGTGCGCCGGACCATCCGCATCGCGGTTTCGAGACGGTGACTTATCTGCTGTCGGGTGAAATGGAACACAAGGATTCTAGCGGGCGCGCCGGACAGCTTAGATCAGGTGACGTACAGTGGATGACGGCTGGCGCGGGTGTGGTCCATGCCGAGATGCCTTCCGCTGACTTCATGCGCACGGGCGGGCGGATGCACGGATTCCAACTATGGGTAAACCTGCCGCAGCGCGACAAGATGATCACGCCGCGCTATCAGGAAATTCCGAGCGCGAAAATTCCTAAAGCAACTTCCGCCGACGGCTTGGTCAGTGTAAGCGTGATTGCCGGCGAAGCGATGGGCGAAAAGGCGGTTATTGAGACGCGCACGCCAATCATCTACTTGCACTACCGACTCGAACCAGGTGGTGCGGCGACACAACAAGTGCCGCGCGGCTATAACGCATTTGCTTACGTGGTTGAAGGAGCTGGATTGTTTGGAGGAGAAGGTGAGCGTGGCGCCGACGGCCAGATGGTTATATTCGCGCCAGACGGCGACGAGGTGAGAATAGAGAATCCAACACATGCGAAAGTCCCGCTCGAAGTGTTGCTCATCGCAGGTGTACCTTTGGGTGAACCGATCGCGCGTTATGGACCGTTCGTGATGAACACAGAAGCGGAAATCCGTCAGGCGTTTGAAGATTACCGTCGGGGCCGAATGGGCGCGATTAGGTGAGGAACAATGAGAAACACGTTACCAGATGAAGCGCTGAATCAACTATTGCGCGAGGCCCGAACGCACACTACCTGGCTCGAGAAACCTGTCAGTGATGAGGTCCTTCGTCAATTGTATGACTTGGTGAAATGGGGGCCGACGAGTGCCAACGGTAGCCCGGCTCGGTTCGTATTTCTCCGCACGCCGGAATCCGGAGGTGATCGGAGTCGTAATCGAACGACCCTGATCACCTCCGACGTAAACTGTTTGACGCGAAAATTACTGCCGGATGGTTATCTCGCCTTCGCCTTTAAGAATATCGGCGAATTCGTAACTCTGAAGTGAATAACTCTTACAGGCCTTGAGTTGGCCCGGAATCAAACTGGGTGAAGGTATGCCGACGTCCTCTTTTACCTCGAAGTCGGTGGACCACCAACTCATGAACGCACCTTTATCGCCGGGGACTTCGAAATCTGAGGGAATCCATCCGCCCGGCTCCTGCTCGCAAAAAGACCAGACAAACTTGTCGGCTTGTTCACGACCATCGTTGTCTTCGACAACCAACTGCACAAATTTACCGATATAACTGCGGTGGCTGGAGTCTTTGATGATTCCGCTCATCAAAGCCCTGTTTTTCTCGATCGTCATCGAGTCGAATTCTGCCTTCATGAAAAACGGAACTGCGTCCTCCTTCGGACCTTCGCCATCACCGTCCGGATCGATAACGAGGACCTTGGTCTCATCCGTAAATACCATAAAGCCGGTGGCGCCACCTCGTTCAGCAGTTGTCGCGCTGAACTCAAGAGACTTCACTAACTCGTCGTCCATAATGAAATTGAACTTGCCACCAACGGTTCCGGCGACTTGGGCCGAGGTGGGTAAAGGTGTTGCAAGAAAAACCAGGCACAGCGAGAAAAGCGAGGCAGATAACTTTCTTAGCATTTGAGAGTGAACTCCTTTAATTTTACGTGGTCAGGGGAAGTGGCCGTCGGGGGGCAGGCTTTATAGCACAAACACTGTTGCACTTCCAAGGCATTGCTGTCGCGAGGCGTTCGGTAATCGACATTTTCGATTCGTGAAACTGCGTTCTTATGCTAACGCGCAAAAAGACGTAGAAAAGGGCCGCAGTTTTTTATTCAGTTTTGAATATTCGGAACAGGTAGTAGTAAGAGGGAAACAAAAGTATCGCGCCGGCGATGAGTGCCCCGAACAAGAGACGAAGCGTGATTTGCGGTGCAGCGGCTGAAGTAATACTGATGTCGGGTTCGACAAGATACGGAAACTGCGCAAACGCCCAACCGAGCAGAATCAACGTGGCTTGGCCGGCGGCACAAACTCGCGCCGCTCGATAGCGTCTGGTCCAAAGCATGTAAAAGGCGCCTATTGCAAAGACTGCGGTGAGGATGTGAAGCGCGAGCGCCCACGATGTGCGGCTGATTCCGGCACGAACCGTCGGCGCGCCTGTTCCCGCCAAGAGGAAAACTGTTAATGCTAACAGCCCAACCGCTACGCCCGACAACAACGCTCGCAACCGAAAATCTTCCTGCAACTTGCCCTGTTCAGCTTCAACCGTCAGATAAACGGCCGCGATAAAAGCGAACAACGCCAGCGCAAAGAAACCGACCGCGAGTGGAAAAGGCGCCAGCCACGGACGAACAAAACCGCTGGTGACGACACCGTTCTCGACGCGAATGTTGCCGGAAGCGATGGCGCCCAGAATGATCCCCAAGAGAATTGGCGTGATGATGCTCGCGATCGAAAAGATAAGACTCCAGCGCCGTTGCACTTCGTCGCGCTGAACGTCGTATGTGCGAAACGTGAATGCCGTCCCGCGCAGAACGATGCCGATGAGCAGCAGTGTGATCGGAATGTGTAGTGCCGTTGCGATAACTGCGAACGCGGGTGGAAACGCGGTGAAGAGAATTACGAGGACCAGTATCAGCCACACGTGATTAGCCTCCCACACGGGACCAATCGCATGCGCGATGAGCTCACGTTGTTCGCGTGCACGACGACCGAAAGCAAATAGATCCCAAACTCCACCGCCGTAGTCGGCTCCGCCGAGAAGCGCGTAAAGCACGAGTGACGCGACCATCACGCCGGCGATAATTGTTTCAAGCGGCAAGTCGTGCCTCCTTTGCCGGCGGTTCTGGTTCTCTTGGACTTGCCGCGACCTGTCGCAACAACAACCAAACTGTGACGAGCGCAAGAAAAATGTAGAGCAGCGTGAACGTGATGAACGGAACGATTAGTCCCGGCATAGGCGTGACTGCTTCACTCGTGCGCATCACGCCGTAGATGATCCAAGGTTGGCGGCCCACTTCTGTAACGATCCAACCGGTTTCGATACCGATGAAGCCAAGCGGCGCGGCCGCGATAAGTGCTCGCAGGAACCAGTTCGAGTTGAGCCAGGTACGGTTGCGTCGTCCGCGCAGAAAGCGCCACGCGCCCCAAACGGCGATCAGCATCATGGCAACTCCGCACGCAACCATGATCTGAAAAGCGATGTGTACGATGGCGACCGGCGGGTGTTGATCGGCGGGGAAATCGTTCAAGCCCTTTACGACTGCGTTCGGATCGCCGTAGGCGAGGATGCTCAGCGCGTAGGGAATTTTGATCGAATAGCGCGTGACGCGAGCGTCTTCGTCTGGAAGGCCGCCGATCCGAAACGACGCGCCTTGCTCGGTCTCGAAGTGACCTTCGAACGCGGCGAGTTTTACCGGTTGCGTCACGGCGACTGTTTTTGCGAGAAAGTCTCCGCTCAGCGGTTGCAGGATCGCGCTTACGCCACCGACCAGCAGGGCGATAGCGAGTGCTGCTTTGTGAAAACGATTATTCGGATCGCGTCTGAGCATGAACGCATGGATGCCTGCGACGACAAAGCCTGTCGCTGCGTATGCGGCGAGCGTCATGTGAATGGTTTGCGGCAGTGCGGCTGGATTCAACATCGCGGCGATCGGATCGATATCGACGGGTTGGCCGTTGACCAGGCGAAAACCTGCGGGCGCGTTCATCCATGCGTTCGCGATGACGACGAAGATACCGGAAAGTGCGCCGCTGATGGCGACCATCGCTCCGGCGAACAGATGTGCACGAGGCGGTACCCGCTTCCAGCCGTAAAGATAGATGCCGAGGAAGATTGCTTCTGTGAAGAATGCGAATCCTTCGAGCGAGAAGGGCATGCCGATGATCGAACCGGCGTAGCCCATAAACCGCGGCCACAACAGTCCTAACTCAAATGAAAGCACCGTTCCGGAAACGGCTCCGACGGCGAACAGTATCGCCGTGCCTTTGGCCCAACGTTGAGCCAGTGTCAAATAGATCTCATCCTTACTGCGTAGCCACTTCCACTCGGCAATGATCATCAGCAGCGGCATGGCGATACCGATGGCGGCGAAAACGATGTGAAAGGCGAGCGACATCGCCATCTGCGAACGCGCTGCGAGAAGATCATCCATGGTCCGTTTGTTCATACCTCACGCCAGTATTTTATCGCTGTCGTCCTTTTTTCTTGACTCCAGACGCAGTTGTCCTACTATTGCGGCACTTTGATCGACTAATCCTCGCTGATATTTCCCATAATCCGATGCCCAAAAAAGAAACTCCCGCTGTGCAAGATGCGCGTGACGCGCTGCGCGGCCGAACCCGACGGCCGAGCGAGTTACTGGACCTGGCCAAAAAGTTAAAGGCCGAGAAACAGTTTGGCCTGGCACGCCGGCTGCTCGCACGAGCGCGACTCGAACCGAGTCTCATCGACGAGCCCGCGCTGCGCGTGGAGATTTTCCAGCAGTCGGCCTTGTGCACTTACAAAGATCCCGATCTACAAGCCGAGGCGCGCCTCGATCAAGCACTGGACATTCTCCGGCAATCGTGTGAAAGCCTCGACACGACGACGAATCAGGAGACACTCGGAATCATCGGCGCGATCTACAAACGCAAGTGGGAAGTCAATAATCAGAAACAGCAGCTCGAGCGTTCGCTTAACTACTACCTGCGTGGTTACGCCCAGGGATGTGCGAAAGATCAAGGCTACAACGGCATCAACGCGGCCTTCGTTTCAGATCTGCTCGCGCAACAGGAAGAGGACGAAGCGCGGAAAGCCGGTGTGCCACCGGAACAGGCACGGGCGCGACGCAAAAAGGCTGGCGAGATTCGGACGAAGATCATTGAAGACGTAGCGCCTCTTGTCGATCGCTCCTATTCGGATTGGCTTCAGGGAAAGTGGTGGTTCTACAGCACCGTCGCCGAAGCATATTTCGGCCTGGGTGATTACGACAACGCGATCGCCTGGTTAGAATCGCGGAAAGGCTGATGCTGAAACGAGCGGGACGCCCGTCGCGCCCTGGGAACACGAGTCGACTGCGCGGCAGTTAGCGGCAATCGCGCGCATGCCCGGCCTCGAAACACCGGAAGACAACGAAAAGAAGACGCAGACTGCGCTCGATGCGCTTTGCAAGTTCTTCGATCCGTATGAAGTTCAGAGTGCTTACGAAGGCAAGATCGGACTCGGTCTTTCAGGCGGCGGCTTTCGTGCTTCGCTGTTTCACATCGGCGTGCTTGCCCGTCTCGCAGAGCTCGACGTCTTGCGACGAGTAGAAGTCCTGTCGTGTGTTTCCGGTGGCGCGATCATCGGCGCTCACTACTATCTCGAAGTCCGCAACCTGCTCCAGTCGAAACCGGACAGCGAGATCACGCAGAAAGATTACATCGACATCGTTGAGCGCATTCGCCGGGATTTCGTCGCAGGCGTACAGCAGAACATTCGCACGCGCGTCATTCTCAACCCCATCAAGACGTTCATGATGCTGGCGCGCTCAAAATACTCGCGGACAATGCGAGCAGGCGAGCTGTACGAAGACAAGATCTTCTCCAAAGTGCCTGACGGCGGCGGAAAAGATCCGCGCTGGCTCAATGGACTTTATGTTTGCCCGGTCGACAAGGACAGAAAACCTGACGATAGCTTCAACTTCCGAACAGACAACTGGCGACGGCAGGCAAAAGTACCAAACTTAATTCTCAACACAACGGCCCTGAACACCGGACACAACTGGCAGTTCACCGCGTCGTGGATGGGTGAGCCACCTGCGAGCATCGCCAGTGAAATCGACGGCAACGATCGTTTCCGTCGTCTCTATTACGAAGGACAGGACACGCCGAAAGCATACCGGCAAGTTCGACTCGGGCACGCAGTCGCTGCTTCAGCTTGCGTACCCGGACTGTTTGAGCCGCTGCCGCTGGATCAGTTGTACCCGGACCGCGTCGTTCGTCTGGTTGACGGAGGTGTTTGCGACAACCAGGGCGTTGCCAGTTTGCTCGAGCAGGATTGCAACGTGATTCTTGTGAGCGACGGTAGCGGGCAAATGGAGTCGCAGAAAGATCCGGGCCTTGGCCTGCTGGGTGTGCCACTGCGATCGAACACGATTCTCCAGGCGCGCGTTCGTGAGGCGCAGTATCACGAACTCAGCGCGCGCAAGCGAGCGTCGTTGTTGCGCGGGTTCATGTTTGTTCATTTGAAAGACGACCTTGACGTCGATCCGATCGATTGGATTGGTTGTCTTGATCCTTTCGACGCCTCCGACGATGCGCGTCCCGCGTATCGTCGCGGACCGCTTACGCGATACGGCATCGCCAAGGACGTTCAGGAGCTACTCTCCGGCGTGCGCACTGATCTGGATTCATTCTCGGACGTCGAGGCGTTCGCTTTGATGACCAGTGGTTATCGCATGACTGAACATGAATTCAAGTTTTCCAACTGCGTCGAAGGATTTCCAGAGCCTATGGAACAACACCCATGGGACTTTCTCGCGGTTGAGGATGGTTTGAAAGGCAGCGGGCCCAAGTATGACTACTTGAAGAAGCGTTTGCAGGTAAGTAACGCGCGCGCGTTTCGCATCTGGAAAATCTCACAGGTGCTGAAACTCGTGTCGCTGGTTTTAGCAGCCGCAGCCGTGGCACTCGCGGTGTGGTTTTGGTTTAACTACGGTGAAACGACAATCGCGATACCTCAGTTCACTATTTGGACGCTTGGAATACTGATCGGGGTCCTCGTTGCGGCCATTTTACTGATCGCTTTCGTTCTCAAGAAGATTATGGGAATCGGAGCAATGACGGAGACTCTGGTGCGCTCCGTCATGTTCCTGGCGATCGGTCCGCTTGGCGCGGTAGCTTCGTTGGTTCACCTGCTCATTTTCGATCGTCTCTTCCTGCGAGACGGCAGCCAGAAATCGTTCGACGAAGCGTCGTGAGACAACTGAGATGAAACGTTTCACTCGAAATCGTCATAACAAGTGAACGAACTCTCAGTGTCACCCCACCCCGCGGCAAACACCGAAGCTGTTTTTTCAAAGCAGCTTCGGTGTTCTCCTGCTCGCGCTTTTAAAATGCCCGGACTTGAACGTTATGGAACGTTCGGACGGACGAGCGGCGCCTCTTTGTCGTCGACAAACACGTCCAGCACGGTGAAATTCGAAGGAATCATCGTGGCGAAGGCGTGATTCGTCACCACCAGTGAGCCCTGTTTGGCGAAGGCAACGTTCGCGGGTGAATCATACGGAAAGATCGGACTACCGGCGGGATTTGTTAGACGTGCAACCTCAGTCGCATTCGGGGCCAGAATCGAGATTCCCGAATTAAAAGGCGCAGCGAGCGCAACGTAGAGTTTGCCCGACTTTCCAAACGCGATTCCATCAGGCGCTTCTCCGTTGTACTGAAAGAACGTCTGCAAGTCTGCGGCACCCGGTGAATTCACGAGCGGCAACGTGTAGATCTTCCCTCCAAGAAAGTTGCCGAATGGACCAACACCGTCGGCTGTAACAGCAAAGTAGATCTTCGTGTTGTCGGGACTTAGGCGCAGACCATTTGCGCCGAACGGCGTGTCGAGCCGGCTGTCCTGAAACCAGATCTGCGGTTGACCACCGCCCGGAGCGATCCGCCAGATCGTCGCCTGGAATGAGTCGGTCAAGTAAAGATTTCCCGCCTCGTCAAAAGCGATATCGTTGGGCAGTGGCGGTGCGTTCACTGCGGTCGGAGAACACGGTGCCGGCTGTGTTTCCGAACACGGAAGAAGATCCGGCAACGGCGCCGCATAGATCTCCTGCTCTCCACTTCCGAGGTCGATTCTCACGATTCCCAGTTGCAGATTCACCACGTAAAGACGGCCTTCACCGTCAAAAGCGATGCATGAATTCGCATGCGGAAACTGAGTGAATTCGCCTTCGATCTCGTAAGTGTCTAAGAGTTCGCCGGTCTTCGAATCGTATGCAAAGACTTTCGAGGCAGGCGTGCCCGCAGTGTCAAAGCTGGCTGGACCAGCGACGTAAATCTTGTCCCCATTTACAGCGATTCCTTCTGGAAATCCCGGTGGAAAGGGAACGGTTGCAAGTATTTGAACGTCTCCGAACACGCGATCCGGGGTGTCTGCGGCTACGAATGAAGTGTTGAGTGTTAAGAAGACGGCGAGAGTAAGAAGAGCTATTAAGTTTCGCCTCTTCGAGCTGACGGTAATGAATTGCATGAATTTCTCCTTCTTTAGGGGTGGGTTGATTGATAGCGCGAGGATTAGCAACGAGTGAGTCTCTGCTTTCTAAAATCTCCATCCGTAACGCGTGAAAAGTGAGGAGAAAGGAGCGGCTGAGTGATATTATTCGCAACCAGATTCAGGCCCTCCCATTTTGGTCTCACGTGACGCTCAGCACGTCAACCTGAAATCCACATCCCCTACGACATTTGACGCTGCCATTCAAAAAGGGCGTAGCACCCAGGAGAGGAGGACAATTATGGCGAGGATCGTGTTTCTATTTTTGATAACGGTATTGATGACCGTTAGCGCTCGAGCCGCGGCGCCGGTGGGCCAAACGATCTGGATCCGCGCATCTGCGACGGGTTTGTTTGTCTCGGCGGATCAGAACCGCGGTACGTGGGCTCCGTTGGTCGCCGATCGAACAACTACCGCTGCATGGGAGCAGTTTCAGATAGTTGACGCAGGCGGCGGTTTCATTGCGTTACGGTCCGTCGGAACGGGTTTGTTTGTCTCGGCGGATCAAGCTCGGGCAGCGTGGGCGCCGCTCGTTGCCGATCGACCAACGATCGGAACGTGGGAACAGTTCACGTGGTCGGATCTTGCGGGCGGTGCTTTCACGTTGAGAGGAAGAGCGCTCAACCGTTTCGTGTCGGCTGACCTCGCACGCGCTTCATTCGCGCCGCTTGTGTGTGACCGCACGGTGGCCAATACGTGGGAGCAGTTTACGTGGGGTGCGGTTGGGTCACAGCCGCCGGCCGGAGCGCCTCCGGGTTTTTCGAATTTAGTTTGGTCCGATGAGTTCAACGGGTCGTCGATCAGTTCGGCGAACTGGGGTTTCGATTTAGGTGGCGGTGGCTGGGGCAACAACGAACTCCAGAACTACACCAGTCGAACAGAGAACGCGCGGATCGTGAATGGAATGTTGGTAATAGAGGCGCGGCGAGAAAACTTTGGCGGAAACGCATTCACGTCAGCTCGTCTGAAGACCCAGGGGAAACAATCGTTCGGCATAAACACGTGGGTCGAGGCTCGCATCAATGCGCCCGAAGGACAGGGCGTGTGGCCGGCGTTTTGGATGTTGGGTAACAGCATCACTTCGGTCGGATGGCCCTCGTGCGGTGAAATCGACATTATGGAGATTCAGGGGCAAAACCCGGGTAGAAACTTCGGCACGATTCATTGGGCTGACGCTGGTGGGCAGCACGTGTCGTTTGGCGGGATCTTCAATTCGTCGAGTTCGCTGACTGCCGGCTTCCACACGTTCGCGATCTCGCGCACTGGAACTTCGATCAAGTGGTATGTCGATCGAATTCAGTATGCGGAAGCTAACATCTCAGGCGGTATCAACAGCACGTCTGAGTTTCAGGGCCCGTTTTTTATCATCCTCAACGTCGCGGTTGGCGGAAACTTCGTCGGTAGTCCCGACGGCAGCACTGTGTTTCCGCAACAGATGCAGGTTGATTGGGTGAGAGTGTGGGGAAACTGATGTCCTTTAGATCCGTGTTCCCCGTGGACTCACGGGGAACACGGATCTGTCAGAGCTATTTGGCGGCGAACGAGTACAGCGCGTTACGGGTGCGGATGAAAAGATTTTTGCCGGCGATCGCGGGTGTGGCCCAAATCTCTTCTCCGAGATCGTTGGTTCCGAGAATCTCCCATTGCGCGTCAGCTTTCAGCACTGTCACTTTGCCACTGGCACTTGCGACGAAGATTTTGCCGTCTGCTGCGACCGGCGACGCGTAGTATTCCTCGAGCGCGTCGGGAGTTCGTCCTTGTTTAAGAACTTGTCCCGTCGCCGGATCGACACTCGAAACAATCCCGCCTTCTTTCATCAGATACATCACGCCGCGGTAGATCAACGGCGAAGGTATGCTGGGATACGCCTTTTGCAAACGCCAAACAACGTTCGAAGACGTAAGATCGCCCTGGCCTGCTATACGGATGGCAGTTAGTCCGTGACCTGAGATAGTCGAATTTCGGACGAAGTCGTATTCAGCGCGCTCCACGACATTGTCACTATTCTCATCCAACCAACCAAAGTGATCGTAAGCGTCGGCGTGCGCCTTCATCTCCTCGCGGCTGACCTTTTGGTCCTTATCTTTATCGTACTGTTTCAGCGTTTCGTCGAACGGTGGAAGGAAAGGTTCCTCGCCGCCGTCTCCCAACACGTAGACCATGTCCGTTCCAATCACCGGGACGCCTTTTGGGTACGCGCCGATTCTGGTAACCCACCACAACCGCTCTCCTTTATCCAACGAATATGAATCTATGGAGTTTGAACCAGAGACAATGACTTGCGCTGGTCCGTTGCTGGGCTTGTAGATTGTTGGCGTTGAGTACGCCTCGTAGTTTGTACGGTTCTTCCTCCATAGCACTTTTCCATCACGCGCATCGACCGCGACGATGAACGAATCAGTCCGGTGATCGCACACCATCAAGAGCGTGTTGCCGGCAAGCACGGGCGAACCGCCCATGCCGTAGAAACTGTTGAATGGACCTAGAGGCAGACGCCAGCGCTCTTTTCCAGTTGGTCCAAAGGAGATCAAACCGAGCTCGCCAAAGAAGGCGTACACGTTCTTTCCGTCGCTGACAGGGCTCGGCGAGGCTCCGTCATTGGCTTTATACATCGGCATGTGTCGTGCGCGGACGACGTCGCTGCGCCAGAGGACTTTGCCGGTTTTTCGATCGAGAGCGAAGGTGCTTAGTTTGTCGCCTTCGGTTGCGGTCAGAAATACGCGGTCGGCAGTTACGACCGGAGACGATCGCGCGAAGGGAATTGTTGTTTTCCAGACGAGATTCTTTTTCGCGCTGAATTCAGCGGGCAGCGAAAAGCCTTCCGCAACGCCGGTGCCGTTCGGTCCGCGGAATTGCGTCCATTCGTTGGTATTTTGCTGCGCCTGCAGGGTCGAGTTGATTAAGAAAAACAAGGAGATCGAAACAACGAAGAGTGGGAGAAAGTTTCTGTGTTTCATGGTGCCTCATTCTAACTTTATTAGCGGCGCCTTGTTAACAGCGCGATGACCGCGACGAACAAGGTGGATCCGATGATCGACCAAACGATCGGAAAGTTGGTGGTGCCTATCCGAATTGCAAACAGTTCCGGGAGTCCCATCGCGCGTGCCAGCCACATGCCTAACACAGCGCCGACAAAACCGAGGGCGATCGAAACAAGGCAGCCACCGCGTGAAAACCCGGCAATTGCCTGACCCAGCGCTCCGCAAATCCCAGCGATCAGCAACAAGATCAAAAGATCGAATAACGTCATTGAGTCTGCTCACTTTCCGGAAAATTAGTTCCTCTGCGGTTCTCTGTGTATCTTTGCGTTCTCTGTGTTTAAGACCATTTCAACACAGAGGCCGCAAAGATACACAGAGAACCACAGAGAAGACTCTTTTTAAAAATAAACAGTTTGTTCAAAGCGAAACTCAGCGGCCGGTTCTTTTTTCCATTGCTTCGGGATACCGAGCGCCCTGAATTGTGATTTTCGTAGTCGCGTCGTCGATTTCACGCAGGTCGTCTGGCGTGAGTACGACGTCGACTGCGCCGATGTTCTCTTCGAGTCGATGAAGTTTCGTCGTGCCTGGAATGGGAACGATCCACGGCTTTTGAGCGAGCAGCCACGCCAGCGCGATTTGCGCCGGCATCGCTTTCTTCCGTTCCGCGATCGTTTGTATCAGATCGACGACGACCTGGTTCGCTTTACGAGCTTCCGGTGTGAAGCGGGGAACGACGTTGCGAAAGTCGGAACTGTCGAAGGTCGTGTTCTCGTCGATCTTGCCGGTGAGAAAACCTCTGCCGAGAGGACTGAACGGAACAAAGCCAATACCGAGTTCCTCGCACGCCGGCAACACATCCGCTTCGCGCGCTCTCCACCAAAGCGAATACTCACTCTGGACTGCGGTGACGGGCTGTACTGCATGCGCGCGGCGGATCGTTTCCACTCCTGCTTCCGACAGCCCGAAGTATTTGACCTTACCGGCGTCGATCAACTCTTTCACCGCGCCCGCGACGTCCTCAATCGGAACTTCCGTATCGACGCGATGCTGATAGAAAAGATCGATGACTTCGATATTAAGCCGTTTTAGGGAAGCGTCCGCGACTTCCTTGATGTGCTCAGGACGGCTATCGACAGCGTTCCAGCGAGTTGATCCTGGAGTGTCCGGCTTAAATCCGAACTTGGTGGCTATCACGACTTGTTCGCGAACGGGAGCGAGCGCTTCGCCAACCAGTTCTTCGTTTGTAAACGGCCCGTAGACTTCCGCAGTGTCGAAGAAGGTAACGCCGCGTTCGACTGCCGTTCGAATCAGTGAAATCGCCTGCCGTGTATCAGTGGCCGGGCCATAACCGAAGCTCAGGCCCATGCAGCCAAGTCCGAGAGCCGACACTTCCAGACCGTTGTTTCCAAGTCTGCGCTTCCTCATCCGCGACACCCCTCTCTTTTCGAAAAGCGATGCTGCAAGTCTACTCCTCGCGTGGACATCTGTTAAATTGTGTTCATGCGACTGTTGTGCTTATCCGCGTTTCTTATAGCTGTGTTCGTTCCGTCTTTTGTGCCCGCGCAAACACCAGTGCGTTTGCCGAACATCGATCCCGCTTCGTATCTGCCGGCGAGGCGACCGGGTCCGACGATCAGGATTTCCTTAGCGAACGTTTCCATCACGGGCGGCGCGGCTGCCGCTGCGCAGCAAAGACTGCGCACGGTTCGCCAGGCTGCCGCGGAAGCGAACGATCTCGGTCTGCTAATCAATGCTGCCAACAAGGAACTGACTGATCTCGGCGGTGGCGGGACGATTTCGATCGAAGGTGGCGGCTCGATCAAAACTCAGGTCCAACTCGATCACCACACAAAGTTTGATAGCTCCACCTATGCCTGCGATGTTCAAGGCATTACCGACTTCGGATGTTTTCTGATCGGCGACAACGTACTGGTTGAAGGAACGTATCAGCCACCGCAAGCGCTGCTCGAATACTTTCGAAAAGGCAAGGGAAGCAACCATCGAGATCCCTTCCTGCTCGCGGTCCAGTCTCTGACTCCGCAACAGTTGGCAGGAACGGGTACAACGATCCTTGAGCCCACATTTGCGAACGGAAGAATACCGGCAGTCGCGGTGTTTCAGGCGAAAGGAGACGCCTGCTGCTCGCACACCGAACGATCGAAGAACATTGCCATCGTTGGTTTTCACATTCGCGGGCGGCAACAAGTTTATGACGGCGGAGTGAGATCGACGGTTCAGTTCGGCAACTGCGAACGCTGTACGGCACAAAACAATTACCTCGAAGACACAGCGTCGATCGGGATCAGTTTCGGCGGCTCGGGCCTGGAGAAGAATTACTTCGCCAACGACTGTCTCGCCTATCACAACATCACGAGTGGAGTCGCTGCGGCTAACATTGCCGCCGTCAACTCTGAGAACGTTTACATCACGGAGAACTACGCGTTTCGTCTCGGGCATCACGAGCCAAGGTTCGGCGGTGGTGTTTGCGGGTTCGATCTGGAAACAAATTCGCCGGCCGATCACTCAAAGAATATTTTCGTCTTCAATAATCTTTACGACTACGAGGGTTCGATTCAGAGTGCCGGGTCGGCGATCTGTTTGCAGGATCCTTACAAAGGCGTCAACCACGGTCTGGTTGTAGCGATGAACAACGTAATGATCGGCGGCAGGGAAGACAGGATTTATCGCTTCATGAGTAACGGATTGTTCCTTAACGGACTGAAGGGTTGTCAGATTCGCAATAACTACGTTTATCGCACGGGTCAGAACGCGATCCAGGCCTACGCGATCGATGGTTGCGTTATAGAAGACAACGATTTTGAGTCGACGGGCGGTGGCGGCAACTACACTGTTTCAACCGAAGGCGCGGTGAACAATATCTTTCGTCGGAATAATTATCGAGACCGTCCGGGGCTACAGATAAGTGTCGCGGCCGGATTCCTCGAAACCTGCGGACGGGGTAATGTTTACGAACAAAACCTTGTCAACGGGCGAGACGTTCGGGCTGTTGCCACCCAGCCCTGTAGCGCAAAATGACAAGGCAGTGTAATTTGTCCGCCAATAGGTGTGTTCGAGGGGACCCTTCATATGAGTAATCGCAAAATCATCATCTCCATCCTAACACTCTCGATGGTCGTCAACGTGGCTCTCGGTCAGGATCCGCGGCCTTCCGACGAGGTCGTGCGGATCACGACAGAGCTCGTGCAGACCGGCATCGTAGTAGTCGATAAACAAGGCCGGTTCGTCGACGGACTAAAACCCGGAGACTTCGTCTTGAAAGTAGATGGCCAGCCGGTTACGCCATCGTTCTTCGAACGCGTGATTGCCGGAACTTTGCAAGAAGAGAAGTTGGAAGGATCAGTGGGTAAAGGCGCTGCGCCACCGCCTCCGCCAACTGGCGTTACTTATAAAGGTCGCACAATCATCTTCTTCATCGACGATCTGCACCTGAGCGCTCTGAGTGTTCAGAGGACGAAAAACGCACTTCTGAATTTTGTCGAAAAGGAAATGTCCCTCGAGGACCAGGTCGCCGTTGCCACGCCCAGCGGGCAGATCGGTTTCCTGCAAAGGTTCTCCGACCTTAAGCCCGTGGTTCGCGCCGCCGTGGGTCGTTTGAATCATAGACCTTACACAGTTCGTGACCTTGAACAGATTCCGATGACTGAATACCAGGCGCTGCGCATCCAGAATGGAGATTCGTCAGCCGCGGATTACTTTGCGATCGGAAATGGTGAAGGCGAACAACGTTAGAGTTCCGGGTGGTCTTGGACCGCCGAACGGTGGTCCGATAGGGGCCACAAAAGACAATGATCAACGCCGGACGGCAGGAATGACAGGTGAAACAGCAAGACGCGTCGTTAAAGATCGCGCCAACATGCTGATGCGGCAAAGTGAATCAGTCACCTCGGCGACTCTGACTACACTCGAGAGCATGATGCGTTCGATGGGTACGATGTCGGGTCGTAAACTCGTCTTCCTGATCTCTGACGGATTCTTTCTGAACGATCGCAGCAGCGGCTATAGCAATAAGATTAGCCGGATCACCGACGCGGCCGTACGCGGCAATCTCGTGGTTTACTCAGTGGATGCGCGCGGACTCGTTGGCGATACTGATGTTTCTAGTAATCGCCACGACGCGCTCGGGCAATTAGCCAACACGAATATCGGCGAGCTGCAAGCGTCGCAGGATGGCATGAATGCGCTCGCAGTCGACACAGGTGGCAAAGCATTCTTCAACACCGGCGCGTTGACCGATGCGATCAAGGACGCTCTTCGCGAAACTTCAAACTATTATCTGCTCGCGTGGCGTCCGAGCACCGAAGATCAAAAGTCACCAAACTTCAAACGCGTTGAGATCAGTATTCCCGGACGGCCTGAGTTGTCTGTCCGCGTCGCCCGTGGCTTCTTCTCGAGTGAACCGAAGCCGGAAGAAAAATCGAGCGAAGCGAACAAATCGACAAGCGATACCGCGGTTGCTACTACTGGTCCAACAAACGTCGGTAACGCGTTGATGACCGCACTCGCCGCTCCCTCGGCTCGCACCGGTCTCCCGACAAAACTCTTCGTCAGTTATCTCGACGTGCCCGGTTCCGGCCCTGTGCTGACCGCCGCAACGCAAATGGCTACTGATGCGCTCGGTTACGGCGCTGACGGAAAACAAGCGGCGGCGATCGATCTCGCCGGCGTAGTTCTTAACGATCAAGGGAAACAGGCAGGCAGTTTCAAGACGCGACTTAATGTCAATCCGCTGTCGGCAGCGCCGGCAGTTAGAGATCCGTCAGTCGTTTACAGTCATAAGATTCCTTTGAAACCGGGCATCTATCAAATTCGCGTTGCTGCGCGCGACGAGAAGAGTGGTAACGTCGGCAGCTCGGCACAGTGGATCGAGATTCCCGATCTGGGTTCGAAGAAGTTGACGCTCAGCACATTACTACTGGGTGGGCACACTGCCGCGGCGCAACAAAAAGGTGGCGATCAGGTTCAGTTCAGCGTGGACCGTCGCTTTACGCGCGAATCGCAGATGACGTTCTTTACGATCATTTACAACGCGACCGCGGGGAATGCGCCGAAGCTGGACGCTCTAATTGAGATACAGCGCGGAGGTCAGCGTGTCGTTGCGAGTCCGGTGTTGCCGGTTGTTGTCGAAGGGAATTCTGATCTGGCTCGTATTCCTTACGGTGCGAACGTGGGACTTAAGACGCTCGCTCCAGGACGATACGTGCTGAAAGTTACGGTCAACGATCGCAACGCAAATACGAGTGCAGTTAATCAGATCATTTTCGAAGTCGACTGATCGATTAGCGTCGCATTAACGTTCCGATCTAATTGGGCCGCCCCAATCGAGCCGCGCACAAGTTGCCAGTCGGAAGCAGCGCGATTGAACCGGACGAGTTTAATGTTGTGGGCCAGTCCGACGAGTTGCAGGAAGCGAATACCGAGCCAGTTTAAGTCAAACTCGTACCAACGCAGGCCGTGGCGCGCTGATGTCGGGTGAGCGTGATGGTTATTGTGCCATCCTTCGCCGAATGTCAGCAGCGCTACCCACCAGCTGTTCCGCGAATCATCTCCGGTTTGAAATCGGGTCCTGCCCCACAGGTGCGTCGCCGAGTTGACCAGCCACGTTGAATGAAACGCGAGTATCAAACGGAGAAACACTCCCCAAAGCAACATGGCCCACCCGCCGAATACGAGAAGCGTCAGCGACAGTATTAGCTGAGGAACCCAGTAGAACTTATTGAGCCAGCGGTAATACCGATCCTTTACCAGATCGGGTGCGTAGCGAGCCAACGTTGCCTCGCTATGATTTAGTCCCGACAATATCCAGCCGATGTGTGCCCACCAGCGGCCATCACGCGGCGTATGCGGATCCCCTTCTCGATCTGTATGTGCGTGATGTATGCGGTGCGTTACGACCCATTGTATTGGCCCACCTTCGAGCGAGACCGTGCCGCAAGTCACGAGGAAGTATTCGACAAGTTTTGGAACTTTGTAACCACGATGAGTGAGCAGCCGGTGCCAGCCCATTCCGATACCCAGACTGCCGCCTACCCAGTAAAGGATGATTGCCGTAATCACGGCCGGCCAGCTCCAGAAAAAGAGAGCTGCGACGGCAGCAAGATGCGCGATGGTAAGAAAAATGACTGTGCCCCAATTCATCTCTCGTTTTGTGGTTGTGTCTTCCGTGTGGTTTCCCAATTTCATTCAAAAACTTTCCTTGATTACCTATCGAAATAGTTCGCCTTTTGTATCTAACCACATTGGTCGCGGATCAGGGCCGTTTCGTCGCGAAAATTACAAAAGTGCGACACTGGTCTCGTCCAAAATTTTGTTGCCTCGTCCATTTCTCCTCTATATACTGCGCGCGCTACACAGGTAATCCGCGGTTTGCTTCTTCTGACAACTGATTGACGGCTGATAGGACGAGAGGAGGTCCCGTGCGACGCTTTGCTCCCCGGCTTTGCGCACAAGTTTTCTGTATCACGCTGCTGTTTCTCTGTGTTTCCAACTCCCAAGCCCAGACCCAGACCCAGACCCAGGAAGTCACGAGTCGAGGGTGGGCGCTAACCAACATGAAACGCGACGTGAAAGTCGCTCCTTCTCCCCGAGAAAAACTACTCGCTCAAGTTGCTATCAGAAACGACTTCCGCAAATTGCAGGTCGTCAACAACGACTTGATGAAGCGAGTCTTCAAGCCCGCTAACACTCAACCGATAACTGAAAAGGAAATCAGATCGAGACTCGGCGAGATCAAGAAACTCGCTGAACGACTGCGCGAGAGTTTTGCGCTTCCGAAAATAGAAGCGGAGGAACCGGCGAACAACCTCGCTTTGAGGCCGGGGTTGCTACAACTCGACGAAGCCATTATTCGCTTTGTCGATAATCCTTCGTTTAAGGAATTGAGAGTTTACGACGCTGAACTCGCGTCTCAAGCGGCCAAAGACCTGAATGATGTAACGCGACTCGCCGAGGGGCTGAGGAAACTGGCAAAGGATAAGTAGCTTCTGAGGTCTCTTACCTGCGCGTGTTCCTGTAAGCGACGCCACCTTTCATCATCTGACAAGTAGTCGAATCGGAAATTACGTAGCAACACGTTCGTCGGCGGGCCTCACCGCCGGCCAAACCAATCCTGCCCGGTGGCGAAGTAAGTCCACCAGATTACGAATAACTGGAACGGCACTCTCGCCAGCAAATAAATTGGTCCCGCATCATGACCGCCGTATTCGACTCGATTGATAGCCGAATAAATGTTCGCTGGCAAGACCCCAATCAACATCACGATGAGGAGCAAACCAGTCAATCGTTCCAAACGCGGTATCCAAACTCCGATCGCTCCGAGCAACTCCAGTATTCCGGTGACATAAATAAGCTCAACCCGATAAGGAACGGAAGACGGGATCATTTTCGCCATCTCTTCGTGGTGATGAAATGCGCGAGTGCTGTAACGAGGAAGAAGAGCGACAGACCTACTCTCGCTCGCTTTGATGGGATCCATCTTCAAGCTGGGAAACCATCGTCCCAGGAGAGTCAGTATTAAATATGGCGCAACCAGCAAAAACAGTAAAAACAATAGCGTCATAAGTTGAGGATGATCCTTTCCGCGCATGGGTTTTCTCAGCGATTTCGCTTGGCGGGAAATCGCAAGAGATCTTAAACTGCCCGCCATGTTAAACGACTTCTTCTATGCATTTCGCACGCTGCGCAAGAGTCCCATATTCACTATCACAGTAATCGTCACCATCGCGCTCGCTATCGGCGCCAGTACTGCTATTTTCAGTGTAACCAACGGTGTACTGATGCGACAGCTTCCTTACAAGGATCCAGAGCGACTCGTGCTGGCGCGTAGCGATATGCAGAAGCGGAATGTCAAAGATTTTCCCGTTTCCAATGTCGACTTTCTCGACATGCGAACAGCGCGAAAAACAATTTCGAAGATTTCGCCGCGGTAAATACGTTTCGCTTCACTGTTCCCGCTTTGGACGGAACACCGGAGCGCGTCCGCATGGCCTCAGTGTCGACTAACTTCTTTCAAATGATGGGAGCGTCGATCATCGCGGGGCGAGATTTTCAGGAATCTGATGGAATGGCCCAGCCTGCTCCGGCGGGAAACCAGGATGGCAACGCGCCTGCTGCGAACGCACCGCCGCCGTTGCCGACCATGGTTATCCTGAGCAACGAATATTTTCAACAGCGGTTCGGTGGCGATCAGTCGATGATCGGTAAACCGCTGCCGGTCTCTGCTGCATTTGGACCACCGCCAATCATCGTCGGCGTGCTCGCGCCGGGTTTCGAATTGCTGTTTCCGCCGAAGGCGAACATGGAACAGTTTCCGAGTATCTGGATCGCAGCGCGCATTCCGTACGACGTAGCTCAACGCAACAACGTGCAGTGGCGCGTCATTGGACGAATGAAGCCGGGCGTCTTCTGGTCGGGCAAGCGCAGGCCGAAGCCGAGACCATCTCTCAAAAAATTCGCGACGAAAATGAGATCGCGCAGACAGCCGGTAGCCAGATCGTGCTTGTTCCGATGAAGCAGCATCTTGTGGATGAAGTGCGCCCGACGATTCTTGCGTTGATGGGCGCGGTCATTTTCCTGCTGCTCATTGCGTGTGCGAACGTGGCAAATCTGATGCTGGTCAGAGCTTCGTCACGTGAACGTGAACTGGCGGTTCGCGCAGCGCTTGGCGCGGGTTGGTGGCAGTTAGTTCGTCAAACACTTGCTGAGGCGATCGTAATCGCCGCGCTCGGAACAATGATCGGTGTCGGCGCTTGCGTATTTAGGGATTTGGCAGTTGCTCGTCGATCGCGCCGGAGAATCTGCCGCGCTTGAATGCGATCGGAATCGATTGGCAGGTGTTGGGGTTTGCGGTGTTGGCCGGACTGCTGTCAGCGGTGCTTTTCGGCGTGATTCCCGCGCTTCGAACGGCGAAACCAAACCTCATGGAGACGTTGCGCGCGAGCGGACGAACCGGCGCACTCGGCGCTGCCGGTTTGCGCAACGCTGTCGTCGTCGTTGAAGTTGCGCTCGCGTTTGTTCTATTGATCGGTTCGGGGTTGATGTTTCGCACGTTCCTTAATATTCAACGGGTGAATCTGGGATTTGATCCACGCGGATTGCTCACGTTTCAACTTCTCGGCAACGTAGGCACCACAGCCGAGGAAAGAGACAACTTCAAACGCCAGCTTCGCGAGAAACTCGATGCGATTCCAGGTGTGAACAGCGCGACGGCGTCATTTCCGTTGCCGCTTGCTGGTGGGTTTAGTCCGGTGCGGTGGGGCGGAGCTGAAGCTGAAAACGATTCGAGCAAGTTTCAAGCCGCCGATCTCCAGGTGGTCCTGCCTGGATACTTCGAAGCGATGGGGACGACGCTTCTCGCAGGAAGGACTTTCACGCATGACGACAGCAGGCCTGACAAGAACCTGCTGATCGTCGATCAGGCACTCGCCGCGAAAGCGTTTCCGAACGAGTCGGCGGTAGGCAAGCGAATTCTGTTTCGCGTTCGCACGCCCGAGGCGCAGTGGGGTGAAATCATTGGCGTCGTGGTCCATCAACGAAACACGTCGCTGATCGAACCGGGCCGGGAACAAATCTACGTGACCGATGGATATGTAAACCACCAAGCCGCTTCGTGGTGGGCACTGCGTACGGACGGAGATCCGGCGGCGTTAGCTGGTACTGTGCGTGACGTCGTGCGTGGCATGGGGAAGGAAACGTTCATCAACGACATGAAGCCTATGGATTCGCTCGTCACCGAGGCGCAGGCGCAGACGCGTTTTTCGTTGTTATTGATCGGAGTGTTCTCAACAATCGCTGCTCTTCTTGCCGCGGTAGGTTTATACGGTGTGCTTGCGACGTCGGTGCGCCAGCGAACCGCGGAGATCGGTGTGCGCATGGCGCTTGGCGCCGCGCCATCGCGTATCTTCCGCTTGATGGTCGGCAAGGGAATCTATCTCAGCGCGATCGGAATCGGGATCGGTCTGCTCGCCGCGTTCGCACTGACGCGCGTGTTGGCGAGCATGCTTGTCGAGGTCAAACCGACTGATCCCGTGACGTTCGCTTCGGTGGCGGTGTTGTTCCTGGTTATCGCGGTGCTGGCCTCCTGGCTCCCCGCCCGCCGCGCATCGGGTTTGGATCCAACTACAGCGTTGCGGCAGGACTAGCTGAGATCAAACGCAACCGCATTTAACAATGCATATTCGTGAATACGAGGACAATGACTGGCCTGCGGTGTGGGCCATCTTCCAGGAAGTTGTCGGCGCTCGCGATACGTATGTTTACGATCCGGCATGGACTTCTGACGAAGCGCGCAAGGTTTGGATTGAACCGCCTCCTTGTCAAACTGTCGTAGCTTGCGACGGTTCGCAGATACTCGGCACTGCGAAGATGGGACCTAACCGTCCCGGTCCGGGTTCGCATGTCGCAACTGCGAGCTTCATGGTGGCGCGAAACGCGCGAGGCCGTGGAATCGGACGTGCACTCGGCGAGTACGTTCTCGATTGGGCTCGCGGGCACGGGTATGCAGCAATGCAGTTTAATGCTGTGGTTGAAACGAACCTCGCCGCCGTCAACCTTTGGCAAGCGCTCGGATTTAAGATTATCGGAACCGTGCCGGAAGCATTTGAACACGCGCAGCTTGGCCGCGTAGGATTGCACATCATGTACCGGCGTCTTTAAAAAAAACTAACCGAAAGAAAAACGTAAAGATGAAAAGATCAGACATTAACCCGATGCCACAATACTGGGAACGCTACATCAACCTGGTCCCTGATGTGGAACTACCGCAGGCTTTCAACGACAGCATTCATCAGTTAGAGAGCTTGAACCGAGATGCTCTCGGACCAATTGCCGATAAGACGTACTCGCCAGGCAAGTGGAGCATGAAAGACATAATCCAGCACCTGATCGATGGCGAAAGAATCATGTGTTTTCGCGCGCTAATGTTTGCGCGTCGAGATGGGGCGATCCCGCCGGGGTTCGAGCAGGACGACTTCGCTGTGAATGCCGGTGCGAACCGCAGGACATTTGATGATTTGATTGATGAGTTGATAAACGTACGGCGCGCAACGAAATCGATGTACGACAGTTTCGACGAGGAGATGTTAAAAGCCAGAGGCATGAATTGGGAGACCGAGGTTTCAGTACTGGACGTGGGCTTTATTATCGTCGGTCATCAGATTCATCACTTCAACGTCATCGCCGAGAGATACGCGTCGCTCTAATCACGTCGGGCATGTCGAGTGCCCTAACCTTGAATCCGGCGCTAGCTGCGTTGAAACGTTACACCCCGCGCATTGAAGCGAGCCAACCTTGCTCACCTCATTCAATAAAGCAACGACAGATGAACGAATAATCGATCATCGTGAGCGGCACTGAATCTGCTGATGGTGAATTGACGTTTGTCTAAACGTGGGGGGTTCATTATGACCAATGGTGTTCGCGACGAAGGAATACTGGACGTGATTCGCGTGCTCGCAGCTCGAGCCGCAAGCGGGAGAGTTCACGTCAGCACCGGGATGACCGACGGCGCACTTTTCTTCAACAAGGGTCAGCTTGTAGAGGCTCGGGTCGGCAAGCTTAGCGGGTTTCAAGCAATCAATGCTCTCGCCGCTGTACCAGACGCGACTTATAACTTCGATCCTTCGATAGAGCCTCCGGTTCATAGTTCGATCACGGCCAAGGAGCGTGTACTGCTAAGGGATTTCTTCGGGATTGAAGCCGCTGACCTGGAACCACCAGACACCCGTTCGCATTACCAGGAATCAATTCCCGCAGATGAAGACGAAGTGACTGTGGTAAGTCACAGACCAGTCGTCGCAGAACCTCGACCTGTTCACCATCCTGCCTCGATAGCACCAGTCAGACCCGTCACTGCACGTTCGACCTTTACACCGGCGTTGGTCCTTATTGTTCTAACAGTGCTTTCGGTTGCGGCGATTATCGCGGTTGTATACAGACTTAGCAGGCCAGACTCGACGGCATCAGCGGTCCCGACAGTTCAAACTCCTGCGCCCGCTAACGCACCACAACAATCGGCAAATGCGCCTGCAACTTCCGCCGTTGCGGATCTCAGCGGCAACTGGAGTGTAGTTAATACGGTCGAGCAAACGTCGTATGCAGCTTACAAGAACATGAAGGTTGGCTTTAACGTCTCGATTAATCAATCAGGAAGAGACTTCACCGGAACGGGCGAAAAGATCTCTGAGAACGGCCAAAGCCTCCCAGCTACGAGCCGAACTCCGATCGTGGTAAAAGGAACAATCGACGGTGACAAAGTTGAAGCCACCTTCTCAGAGAACGGTGCGCTGCGAACAACAAACGGCCGTTTCGTCTGGCGGATTGATAAGACCAGTGGTGGTCTAACAGGAACTTTCGTTTCCAACGCCGCCCGCAGTAGCGGAAGATCAGCCGCGACGAAAGAGTTGTAAGAGCCGCCGCTACGGGTCCGACGCGTGCTAGAATTACAGCGCATGATCGAGGATTCGCGCAATAAACAAATGACGGTCAGAGTCATTCGCAACGGATTGCCCGAGCCGCTCGACAACGACTGGTCCAACGCTACTCCGGAGGAGCGAATTGAAGCGGTATGGACGCTCACCGAACTTTGCTTGAACTGGAACAAACCTTCAGCAAGTGAACCCAGACTTCAAAGAACTGTTACTCACGTTCAACGAGCACGGCGTTGGACTACCTGATCCCAGGGTTCGGTCTTCGTAAATCTGCAACATAGTTCCTCGCCGTACGTATCATTCAAACCAGATCGAGGTCAGTGCTCCGTCAAATCCGTTCAGGAGTAATTGATGAAAGCCATAGAGGTTGAGAATCTTTCCCGCGCGTTTAATGGTCTGCGCGCTGTCGACAACATTTCCTTCTCAGTTGAAGCCGGAGAGATATTTGGATTCCTGGGCCACAACGGAGCCGGCAAAACAACCACTATTCGCATGTTGAGCGGACAGTTGTTACCCAACGCCGGCCACGGACGCGTCGCTGGTTGCGACATCGTCACCGAACAGCAACGTCTCAGACCACTCATCGGCGTCGTCTCCGAACACCAGAATCTCTATGAACGCATGTCAGGACGCGAGAACCTCGAATTCGCCGCGCGACTTTACGGTCAGGATTTCCAACGCGTGGATGCAGTTCTCGAACAAGTCGATCTACTCGATCGTGCCAAAGATAAAGTGCAGAACTACTCAAACGGCATGAAGCAACGACTGGTCATTGCCCGGTCCATACTGCATCGTCCGCAGATCGTTTTTCTTGATGAACCAACTCGCGGTCTTGATCCCGTAGTAGGTCGCGAGCTGCGACAACTGATAACGCAGATGTCGAGCGAGGGGGTAACAATTTTTCTCACCACTCATTACATGGAAGAAGCAGACCAGCTCTGTGATCGCGTGGCTTTCCTGAGCGAAGGACGGATAGTCGCTCTGGACACACCCAACAATCTAAAGACGGCTCACGGCAGCAACCAGGTGAATGTAACTCTCAATAACGGCGAAAGCCTCAGCATCGCTCTCGATGGTCCAGGTGCGGGTAATGAGCTACAGCAACTCGTAAACAACAGTGAGGTGAGAACATTACATTCAGCCGAAGCAACACTCGAAGAAGTGTTTATTCAACTGGCAGGAAGGCGGTTGTCTGAATGAACCTGAACATCGTCTCAGCAATCACCCGAAAAGATCTGGTCGACGCGATCAGGCATCGCTATCTGCTTACGGCGCTCGTCACGCCGTTGTTTGTCGCGCTGCTGTTTCGCTTTATGTTGCCGAGCGCAAACAGCGGCGACCTTCTTACGGTAGTGGTCCATGATCCCGCGGGCTCAGGACTGGTCGCCGAACTTCAGAACTCCCCTCGGATAGGCGTCGTTGAAGTTGCGCCGGCAGACGCGACACCCAAAGAAGTGAAAACGCGCAAGGCAATTGGCGGCCTGGTAGTGCCGCCTAACTTTGCTTCAGAAATAGCGGCCGGCAGGCAACCAGAACTCACCGTTTACATCAATAATGACAAGAATACTTTCGAACAAGCCGCTTTCCGCCGGCTGTTGGACCAACTGGTCCGCTCATTTGCCAAACAGCCGGACCCGGCACGGTTCGTCTGGGTTGATATTGATAAAGATAAGAAGGACGAGCTCACTGGTGGAACCAGTCTTGATCAAATACTTCTACCCTTACTTTTAATACTTACTTTCGGAATGATCGGGGCTTTCGTCGTCCCTTTGTTAATAGTGGAGGAAAAGGAAAAGCGAACACTCGACTTTCTTTTATCATCGCCGGCCAGTTTAAAAGAGATAATCGCGGGCAAAGCGTTGACGGGCGTTGCGTACACGCTGCTGATCGCAGGTCTCTTGCTGGGCATCAATCGGCAATTCGTACGCAACTGGCCCATGACACTTTTGACTGTTGTAGTGGGACTGCTTTTCGTCGTCGGCGTAGGAATGGTGGTCGGAAGCCTGCTGAAAAACACGATGCAGGTAAACACATGGGCCAGCCTTGTCTTAATGGTCCTGCTTGCTCCAAGTTTTCCGTCGATCGGCATCACAAAATGGTTTGATACGGCGATGCGTTTCATCCCAACTTACTACTTGACTGAGGCGTTGAAGCTGTCGATGGCCGGCACGATATCGTCACAATTGTGGATCCATTTGGCCGTTCTGATGGGTTGCACTCTTGTCGTATTCTTTGCTGCCGCATGGGCCTTACGCCAGCGGGGCTGAGGCATTAACGAGTGAACGTAACAAGCGAACAAGTCAACGATGCACGCGAGTTGTTGCGGCCGTTTCTACGACCTACCCGATTGGTACCCGCGGAACGAGTCGGACGTGATTCAGATACCCAAATACATCTAAAGCTCGAGACAGAGCTGCCGACACGATCGTTCAAGCCACGCGGTGCGCTGTACGCTCTGATGAAAACGCTTCAGAAGCGGTCGGTCAAAGGCGTCGTCGCGGCAAGCACGGGCAATCATGGCGCGGCCGTCGCTTATGCAGCGCGGCTCGCGAAACTCCCTGCAACGATCTTTCTTCCCGAATCGCCAAACCCGATCAAACGTGCGCGGATCGTTGATCTCGGTGCGACGGTTGAGGAGGTTGAGTGGAAACCTGACGCCCTGGGAAACGCGGCCGCAGCATTCGCACAGGCCCACGACTACTACTTTCTCAATGACGCAAGCGATGAGTTGGTTCCCGTTGGTACTGCAACGATCGCGGCCGAAATCTTTGACGAACTCCCGTCTCCGGACGTGATCATCGTACCGATGGGAGATACCGCTTTAATCCGAGGAGTCGCTGCGGAAGCAAAGCGCCGGCATCCTGCTGTCAAGATCATCGGTGTTCAGGCCGAGCAAGCGCCCGCTTACGTGCGATCTTGGAAGGAAGATCGTGTCGTCACGACCGAAACGTGCAATACGATTGCTGATGGTCTGGCGACATCGGTTCCGCTCGAGCCCAATGTGCGTGCGATTCGCGAATTAGTTGATGAAGTGACGTTGGTCTCCGAAGACGAATTGCTTAAAGCTGTGCGGACGCTTTTGTTCGAGGAACATCTCGTCGCGGAACCTGCGGCCGCCGCCGCCACCGCTGCTTATCTTCAGAGCCCAACGGCATATTCCGGCCGCCGTGTTGTGCTGCTGGTTACAGGATCCAACATTCCCCACGAACTGCTTCGACAAGTAGCTGTGGAGTTACCATGAATTGTTTGCTCTCTTGAAGGAGGTGTTTAATGCGAATAGCCTGCCTGTCAATACTCATCACACTGCTTTGGGTGTCCCCGGGATTTGCGCAAAGAGATGCGCCAGTTTGGGAATCGTATCTGCCAAAAGTCTTAATCTACCATGACGGCGGCCGTCAAAATCCCGGGCTAACGCTCGACTTCCTTTTCAAGAAAAACGGTGGGCCACATGAGCATGTCGAACATCAGGCGTTCGTCCTCGTTTACATGAAACAGGACGAAGAACAAATAATGAAGCTCGCTGGAGATGCTGAGTTAACAAAAAAGGAAAAGGAGAAGACGAAGCTGTTTCTCGATCTCCTCGTCGAGAAGAAGCTTGTGGTCCCTCTTGATTCACAAGTTGCCAAAATCAGCCGGACGCCACGATTTGAAGATGTGCGCGGTAATCCGAGAATGTCCGGCTTTGAAGAACTCGTCGGATCCAGCTTCGCCTTCAAATTCACCTTCACTTACGACACGTTATTCCAGTCGGTCAGCAAGTTAGGTAACTTCCATCCTGAGAAGGCGGAGGTATCCGGATCCGAGACGTGGTTCGACGAAAAATTTAAACTGATCGTGTTCGTGCCGGTGAACAACTCACGCCACGCAACCAAGGTCTCGAAAGAACTGCGCGAGATGTATGACTTCGCCAACGTTATGAACACTTTTACCGCGCTGCTCTACTTCAGACCTCTACCATACGAATTCAGCTTCAAAAAGTACCGGGAAGACAAACCGTTGGTTTACATCAATTAACCGTCACCCTGTGGCTAGCCACACTTAAGGCTGGGTTCCCACCCCTGCCAACTCTTCTGTCACCTCGTTTAGTCTACGCATCGGCGGCTTAACGAGAAAATGCGACGAACCAGACTTTACGCGTTGTCAGGCGTGACACTATGTGCGGTGGGCGGCATTGCTCTACTCTTCGCGATTAAACGTCCGATCGAGCGACAGCCTTTGTTCGAGCGGACCGTCACTCCGAACACTCTCGACTACAAGGAGACAATTACCCGACTCGAAGCCCAACGCCTCAGCTTGGCCACGCGTTTTCAAACCGCTTCGCAGTCACAGCGGATCGCCCTTATCACCGAAGCGCGCACACTTATCACCCAGTCCGTTTATTATGATCTGTTTCCCGCCTGGTACGGCACGGCGTGGGATTTCAACGGCACTTCGGAGACTCCGCAGCAAGGCAAGATTGCTTGCGGATACTTTGTGTCAACTGTTCTGCGCGACGCCGGTTGGAAGGTCGAACGAATTCGATTGGCCCAACAGGCATCAGAAAACATCATCCTGAGTTTGACCACGAATCCTTTCGTCAAACGATTCAGGCGCGTGCCGATAGACGGATTTATCACCGCAGTTAAGGATTGGGGAACGGGCATTTACGTCGTGGGTCTGGACATTCACGTCGGCTTCATCGTCAATACCGGAGACGACGTTTATTTCGTCCACTCGTCTTATGTGGAACCGTACAAGGTGATCAGGGAAAAAGCGCTTGAATCGAGCGTATTGGCGAGCTCAAACTACCGGGTGCTGGGAAATATTTTGGCCGATGATCGATTCATAAGTAACTGGTTGGAAGGAAAGGCAATCCCTACCAAGAGCGCTCAACGTTAGAAAGGAAACAGCGAATGAAAACGAATGCGTTCCGAATGACATTCGCGTTGGCTGGTGTCGTCGTCGTTGCCACCTGTTTAACTTCCGTCGTTGTTCAGGCGCAGAAGTCGAGCGGTAGTAGCGCGCTGAGCGGCACGTCGTGGCAGTTAGTCAAGTTTCAAGGACCAGATGAGAGGACCTTCTCGCCCGACGACAAATCGAAGTACACGATCACTTTTGGCTCAAACGGGCGTGTGACGATACGCGTCGATTGCAATCGTGGCAGCAGCACGTGGAAAGCGACCGCAAAAGGCGAACTGCAGTTTGGCTCGTGGTCCAGGACAACTGCGAAGTGTGGCGCAGGATCGCTTCACGATCAGATCGTGACAGAAGGCGCGGCCGTGCGGAACTTCGTTATCAAAGACGGACACCTGTTCTTATCCGGAATGGCGGCAGGCGGTTACTACGAACTCGAACCAGTCGCTTCCGGAAAACGATAAACAGTAGCTCAGTCGTTGCGTTTCATCCGCGTGGGTCTTCACCAGTACGTTAACTCCACAGCGCCGGTTCCACTACATTCTTAACTAATTTTCTCTCTCCACTCTGCAACCGGGAGACCGTTGCGACTCGAGACGCAGTTGTCACTATCTGAACGGAGTAGCGCGTCTCAAAGACGGCGTATCGGAGGAAGCCGCGCTCGCCGACGTAACTCGCATCGCTAAAGACCTCGAGATCCAGTATCCCGACTCAAATCGCGGTCAGGGCGCAACTGTCGCACCGCTCGCTGAAGTAATCGTCGGAGACGTTAAGCCGGTCCTGCTGTTGTTACTCGGTGGTGTCGGGTTGTTGCTTCTAATTGCGTGTGTTGTGATCGGGACTGGATGCGCGATTCTCGCTGCGTCACTAATGCGCAAACTGCTATTCGGAACACCACCATGGGACGTCGCCACGATTATTTCTGTGGCCGCCGTGTTGGGCGCATCCGCGTTACTCGCCAGTTTCCTACCCGCGCGCCGCGCCGCGTCGGTCGATCCAATGTCAGCGTTGCGCGCGGAGTAGGGTTGAAGTGGTGTTCTGATTTCCTCTCTGCGAACCTCTGAGATGCTCGGCGTCTCTGCGGTTTACGTATTACCAACTGTTCTTTCACCGCTGAGACGCAGATCTTCGCCGAAGTCGCAGAGAGTACCTTCAAATAAAAAACACTACCAGTGTTGACGGAGAGTACTAATAGATGTTCCCGCCGGCCTGCGTAGACGTCACCGATCCGTTGTTTACATTTAGCGTGTAGGCAACTCCTCCGGTTCCGGTCCAGGTCGAGAAATTGAAAGTGCCTCCCTGCGGCAGCTTGTAGACGCCAATGTTCAGATAAGTTAACGGTGTCTTCTCGGCGAGGACCTGGGCCGGCCCAGGGGCCTGAAGGAAATACGCTGCGCCCGTACCCACCATCGTAGCTGCGCCATCGGGCAACACCAGCAACGCCGTTTCCTCGTCGATTCCGATCCCACGGGGTTGCGCGGCCCATCCGTTGTTCACGATTCGCGCTAGAAAGACGAGCGATCTTCCCATTCGATCGCGGGTGACGAAATGCGAGTCGTAAAGCTTGTTCAATCGCAATGAAGATTGAAAGAGGTCTTGATCAAGGGTGACGTAACGATGGAAGGGGTTGGCCAACGCCTGACTCGACGTTACGGAGCCGACCTCGCCCGTGTAAATGAATTCACTCAGTACGGCCAGGCCCGCGCTGGTTCCGCCAACGGGCGCCAGCTTGGAATTGAGCAGGAAATTAACACCGGTCTGCACGGCGGTGCCACGCCACAAGTTGACGTAGGTGGACTGGTCGCCGCCGGCGATCCAAAGCGCTTCAGCGTTTTGAATTTGACCGCTGACATATGCTGCGTTGGCGCCGGTTACACTCGTGATGATGATCGTTTCCACTGAATCCATCTGCGGACAGAGTTCCTGGATGTAAGGATTGTAAGCGTCTGTACCGGTGGTCCGGATCACAAGGAAGTCACCGCCGCCTGCGCGCTGACACATCCATTGGAACGCAGCGTCAACGTCCGTTCCTCCTCCCATTAACACTAGTCCGGGGCTCAACGACGGAGCGGGTTGCGCGTCGGCGGCATTACCAACAATAAAGGATGTGAATCCGGTCTTGCCTTTTGGTGCCGCGTAAAGCAACGCCGCAAGCGTAAACAAAACGGCGAAAGTTAAGATTGTTCGCAGAGAGATTGCTAAGGCGCGTGTGAGCATGGAATCCTCCTGAAATGTGAAAAATGATCGCCCGATATACTAAAACAACCGGAGATTGACGCCTACGTTCGGTTCAACTTCGCATAACAGGTGCTCGTGATCAACCTTTGCATCGTTAACCTCATAACCGACGGCGTGGCTCATCATGTCGCCGGCCGGAAACGGAATGAGCAGGTCTTTCAAATCCGCGGCGCGCGACTGATCGCTAAGCCACAGGTCGTATGATTCGGGTCGCAAGATCACCGGCATGCGAGTATGGATTTTCGCTAACAACTCGTTAGCGGTGGTAGTGACGATCGCGCAGGAAGTGATTGAGCGACCGTCGTACTGCCAACGGTCCCAGATGCCGGCAAAGGCAAACGGTTCGTGTTGTTTGAGTTGAAAGTAGTAGGGTTGAGCAATCTTCCCGTTCCGTTCCCATTCATAAAACCCGTCGGCAAGAATCAGGCACCGTCTCTTTTCAAACGACTCTTTGAAGCTCGGCTTCTCGTCAATTGTTTCGACCCGCGCGTTGATAAATCCCTTCGGCTCTTTGCTCCACGACGGAATCAGGCCCCATTGAAGAAACTTCGCTTCTCGTTCGACGACTGTCAGAATTTCCTGGGTGGGGGCGATGTTATAGTGCGGAACCAGATCGTTGATACCATCGACGTCGACACCGCGGGCTCGCAATCGATCCAAAAGTCGTTCCACATTTTTTAGGGTAAACCGGCCGCACATAGACTATTGCTGAGTGTCGCCTTCTTGGGATACATTCGCAAGCAGACAAGTTACAGTCCGGGGTTGCGTTGAGAGGTTGAGTCGATGCAGTCGTTTATGAGGGCCTGGGAATTCGTGTTGTTGGCCAGCGTCTTTGTGTTTCCGCACCTGCTAGGAATTCTGCTTTATTACCGACTCAGTTGGGCTCCGGGATGGATAGCAAGGACTGTCGCGGGCCTCGCACCGGCAGTTATATTCTTTTGGTTAGCGCCGATACTGTTTTTTGCAGGAATCCGTGAAGCTGCCGCTAGCGGAATGAACTGTGGTATGCCGGCCGTGGCTGCCGGGATTGTCTTGCTTCTCGCGACCGGAGTTCAATTGGTGCTAGGACCCTTCATTCAAGTGGTCTTAGTCGCATTCCGAAAGTAACTAATATGAGCGAACCAAAGCCCAGCGAGACGTCCGAAACTCTTGCGAAAACCCAGAAACTACCCGCGATAAATCCGCCGCCGCAACAAGATAGCGAAGAGTTTCGCGCGCAACAGGAAGAGGTCAGGCAGATGATCGTTGCGAACGTGCCGCTCATCGAAATCCTCTCAAAACTTGTATTGATGATTGAAGCGCAGACGCCGGACATGGTCGCTTCGATACTACTGCTTAGCGATGACGGCAATCATGTGCGACACGCAGTCGCACCGAGCCTGCCTGAGAGCTATCTCAAGGCCATCGACGGCAGTCCGATTGGGCCAAAGCATGGTTCATGCGGAACTGCAATGTTTCGCGGTACACCCGTGTGCGTCAGCGACATTCTTACCGATCCGCTTTGGGACGATTACCGCGAATACGGCATCGCAATCGGCATGCGCGCCTGCTGGTCGACTCCGATCCTGTCGAGCAAAGGCAAAGTGCTAGGTTCGTTCGCGATGTACTATCGCGAGCCGCGAAGTCCCGATGGCGAAGAGCAACACCTCACCAACGTCGCAACGAAACTCGCGGCTGAAGCGATCGAGCACACCTTCCGGCAGCGACGCCAGGAACAGTCGTAAGTCGCATGTTGCATTCGATCCTGTGGCGCAGAATTGACCAACCTGGTCACGAGGTTTGCAGACTCTACCAGGTCGATAGCGAATGGCGTCTCGAAGGTACAGCAGTTTTCCTGAGCGACGATGGTCGTCCTTGCCGGCTCTCTTATCTCGTTAGATGTGACACGAGTTGGAAGACACTAACGGGTTCTGTTTCTGGCTGGCTTGACAACGACAGCGTCAATATCGAAGTCTCCGTCGATTCTCTCCAGCGCTGGCAATTGAATGGAATAGAAAAACCCGCCGTATTCGGCTGCACGGATCTGGATCTGAATTTCAGTCCCTCAACTAACCTTTTGCCGATTCGGCGTCTCGGTCTTGCAATTGGCGAACAAGAGGCAGTTAAAGCTGCGTGGTTACGTTTTCCAAGTTTCGAGCTTGAACCGCTTTCGCAAATTTACTCACGGCTCGATGAAACTACCTACCGTTATTCCAGCAACAACGGCAAATTTGTTCGCGAGATAAAAGTTAATGAAGTGGGCTTCGTTACGGAGTATCCCGGACTTTGGACAGCCGAGTCGTAGGCGAGGGCAGCAGTTTTGATGCCGCCCTCGCTTAGTCAAATCCCGGCTATGGCCGTGGGCTCGGTGGTCCATTAGCCGCGAGTTGGGTTCGCACATTCACATCGCGCGCCGCAACCCAGGTACGAAGGCGATTGAACTCGTCTGGCGGCGAGCCATCCGTCGTCGGAAATGGATCGTTAGCTAACGCCGATGAGATCACGCCCTCGGCTTGAGTAAGAAACGCCTGAACGTTCGCAACTGAAAGTGGACCATTCAGCAGATCCAGCATGATTTGATTGTATTGCGCTCGGAAGGCTGGGTGACGAAGGATTACCTCCTGATACGGAGATGCTGACACTTTACGTCCGCTGCCGGAGGCGTAAATATTGCCGGAGGTCGAACGGAAGACGGCGTCAAGATCCCACGGAAAGTAGAGCCGGCGAGTGTCGCGGCCGGTGTTGTTGGGATCGATGAAATCTACGAATTGAAAATTCTTGCCGTGTGACAGTAGAGCATCGGGATTATCGGTGTAGGCGTCAACCGCACCCTGCGTTAACATGCCGCGCATGTTAATCAGAAGTGGCAATTGAGTCGCAAGCTGTGCGTCGGTCGGAGTCGGACACGTCCCGGACCCCTTCTTGCTCGCAACGCGAAATGGAACGTAGCACAGCGTGTTGTACGTCGGACTAAAACCATCACCTTCCTCAATTTCGGGTACGCCGATGTCGTCCTGATCAAAGATCCACGTTTCATCATCGACCCACAATCCGCGATTGCGCAGCATCTGTTTGTCACGTTGTTCAGCATTGACGAAAACTCCGATTAACTGGCCATTGACACGGAGCTGGACCCACGATGCAAGCGCAGCCTCGTACCCATACGAGCTGTTTGCCAATCGATGCAGATTCCAGGCAAGCCCCTCCTGAACCACGCCTGAGTCGGCGCCGTTCTCAAGGCTCACTTTAGTTAAGTCTCTCCACTTCTGTCCGTCGACAAGTTCATTGACGTCTATCTTCAAACCAACCTTGATCGGATTGGCTTCGGAAGGAAGTGCCCGCGAAGACTTTCGGCGCACGGAAACGAGAATTGGCGTTTCACCGTCAGCCCAGAACATGGCAGGAACCTCGATTTCGTTTGTTAGATCGTGTCGAATCGTGTCCCAATCCTGCTGGTCGAGTTGCAAATTCAGACTGAGAATTTGAAAGGGGTTAAATACATCCGGCCATGCTTGTGCGAGTGCACCAGGCGCGGCAGTTAAGAAGATCAGCGCGAGCACTGACCCACGGATAATTGACTTTATCATTGCAAACTTCTCCTTTAGTCACACTTAGTACTTTGACTTAACGCGTAATTTGGTCGGGAAATGGAACGTTGAGCGTCCCAGAGAGGGGGAAGCGAATCTTAGCCGAAAAGACCGATTATCGTCTATGGGTTTTGTGCGAATGCAATCTAAGTCCGCTCGCGTCGTACTCGAAATAACTCTCGATTACATCAAAAACGAAATCTCCGCTTGTTAAGATACGTGCAACTTTGACTTTCTCAAGGAGCTTTTATATGGAACCAAGAGTTGATTTTATGAAGGTTGGCCAGGGTGCGTTTAATGCATTGCTCGGAGTCGAGAAGTACATTCATGGATCCGGACTCGAACCAACACTTCTTCACTTGATCAAGATACGCGCCTCGCAAATCAACGGCTGTGCATACTGTATTGATATGCATTGGAAAGATGCGCGGGTCGACGGAGAGACCGAGCAGCGGCTTTACGGATTGGATGCGTGGGAGGAATCACCCTACTACTCTGATCGCGAACGCGCCGCGTTAGCGTGGACCGAAGCGGTGACTAACATTCACGAAGGCCATGTGCCCGATTCGGTCTACGAATGGGTGCGAGAGTCTTTCACCGAGAAGGAACTGGTGGACCTAACGCTCGCAATTACGGCGATCAACAGTTGGAACCGTCTGAACATTGCCGCCAGAACAGTTCCCGGAACCTATCAACCAGCCAAGGCACACAGGGCATGATCTGTTGAAATTGCGCGCCTGAAGATCGATCACAACTGCTCGACAGTCGTGATCGATCTTCGTGCTCGTTAAATCACGGGCCGCTGAGAGGGCTATATCGAGAATAGTCGAGCGCCCAAGTGTTTTCCGCTGGTCCCCACCACCCGAAGTAGTTCCAGGACGCGCCGGAAAAGCCTGTCCCGTTATCGTTTCTTTTCGTCACTATGGTCCATCCATTAAACGCCGAGACGATGTCTTTATAGCCGTCGCTGTCATAATCAACAACCCACGTGTACTGCGGACCGCCCCACTGGTTCGATACGGGCCAATCTACGGAATTGAAGGATGTTCCCGTCGAAAGTTTCATGTGAACGACGCCGGCGGCCGCGTTCGCGGAGGCGAAGTCTGCGAGTCCGTCTTTATTGAAGTCTGCGACCCACGTGTAGGCTGAACTGCCCCAGGTATTAGCGACGGGCCAGTTCTGATTGAGAAAGCCTGAGCCGTGCGAAATCTTCATGCGAATCGTTCCTCCAACAACCGAGGCAATGTCGGCTTTATCATCTCCATTGAAATCGCCGACCCTGGTCCATGCGGCAAGACCCCAGTCGTTTGTCACATTCCATGTTCGGTTTAAGAAATGGTTGCCATTGGAAAGATGGACACGGACCGAACCGCCGATTGCAGACGCTATGTCATCATCACCATCGCCGTCGAAATCGCCGACCCACGTGTAATCACTGCCACCCCAAAGAGGACCGGTCCAGGGCGCCATCGGAATTTCCACCGTGGTGATGGACCACGTCTGGCTGTTGAAACCGGTGAAGCCACCGCCTGGATTCGACAGCTTCATGTAGACAACGTCCGCTGAAGCGGAGGCGATGTCGTCTTTATTATCCCCGTTGAAGTCACCGACCCACGTCCATTGAGCGCCTCCCCATGTATTTGCTACAGGACTCGGACCAAGGTGCTCGAGGCAGTTACTGAAACTAAAAGTCAACGGGTCGAACTGCGATAGTTTAATGAGCACCCACGGGCCATGAGGCGACGCGATGTCTAAACGGCCATTGCCGTTGAAGTCTCCGAGGCGGATATAGCTTGTTCCGCCCCATGCTTGAATACCTTGAACCTGTGTTGGGTTCTCGCAAACGGCGGTGAAGAATCCATTGTTACCGAAGTCGGTGTTGTAATCCGTGCCCAGTTGATATTGCCCATCGAGGGTAATGATTCGAGGATTGTTACCCGCATAAGCGGTGAACGTTGAAAGAAGCAACACACCTGTGACTAACCAGCACCATGCCTTTTTCATTTTCATACTCCTTAGGATTTTGATTTGTCGGGAATGGGCTGGGAGGAGATGTGATATACCACACGACAGTGAGGCATTTCAACAATCGTTGCGGTGTTTCAGTTGAGCACTGATACTGCTTGATCATATCGCGTCGGATTTGCTAGTTTCAATTAGGAGTAACGCTCGTTCTTCAACGTCCTCATAGTTTCAACAACTCCACGAGGTTCTAAAATGCGACAACTCATTAAGCTCCTGTTGCTGTCGACGGCACTTTGTTTATCTGCCTCCGAATCGATCGCTCAAAAATCGGCGCGCAGAACTCGCACGCCATCACCGCCGCCAGTTATCTGCAAAATTGCGTCCGTTCCCAGTGGCATGGTTGTCGTCGGTTACAAGCGCAATTCAGCTTGCAGCACCGGGACTGAGTTGTTAGTAAAACGGCCCGAAGACGGTGACATCATCTGCGGCGAGTCGGCTGTGCCGGCCCCGTTTTCCATTGTCACGGCGGCTCATGGAGATTCCGTCGGAACTTGCCCGAACAAAGCGTTCCTCATCTCTCGTTCAAGAGCGAGTACGGCCGCTGAACGGCGTTCAGACCGGTCCGCAGACGACGACCCAATCGGTCGCGCGTTCGCGAGTCGATCTAGCGGGGTACAAGTCGAGAGCGAGGGAACAGTGATTCGCCTTTTATCAGACGATCTTGACCGCCCTAGACACCAACGATTCATTGTTCAGCTTGCGTCTGGGCAGACGTTGCTCATTTCGCACAACATCGACATTGCCCCGCGCATCGACGGGCTCGAGTTAGGCGACAGCGTTAGCTTCAATGGTGAGTACGTCTGGAACGCAAAAGGCGGCATTGTTCATTGGACGCATCATGACCCTCAAGGTAGGCATGTCGCAGGGTGGCTGAAACATAAAAGTCAGAGGTACAGGTAAGTTAGGTGAAGCAGCGTGGACGGACGAGTAAGAACTTACGAAGCCTATCAAGACCCACTTTGAGCCTGAGAATTCAACGGGAAACGGGCGGTCCCTTTGAGCCGCCCGTACTGTTTTTACACAACTGAAGTTCATCTCGCGAGGCACTTCGCAGTCTTGTTCGATACGAATGGGTGTTTACGGGTAGACCTGTTGATTGAACTGGTTGAAGACCGTTACGTTGTATGGCGTGTTAATCACCATACGCCAACCATCCGCTGAATACTGAGATCCCGTGCTGTTATCATCCGGACAAACACCGCTATACGTTATCGTGAGCGGTGAAAAAGTTCGCACTGTGGTGTCAGTGTTTGTGTGACGCCAGTTGTCATATTGATATCGGGCGGCACCGATCCACTGGTGCATTTGTTCATCCCAATACCAGCAGTCGCCTGCATAACTCGAGTCGTAAGACACAAAACCCGCCGCGCGAGCGACTCGCGTATTCTCTCCACTCGACATAAGCAGAAGCAAAGCCAGGATACAGACGATAAGTAGTGAGAGTCTCTTTGTTGCTTTAGACATTTGAGTGCTCCTTGTGAGTCAGGGCTTGTTGAGGGAGAAACCGGGAGGTTTCCGAGAAAGGGAACAGAGAAAAGTGTGGGAACTTTAGAAGAGATGCTTTTAGGTGTCAACCTAAATCAATAAGTATTTATTGGCAATTCTTGCTGCGCACGCGACGGGGCGGGTGTAAATGATGACGCCTCCGACCTCATAATAACGAGGTCAGAGGCGCCATTGAATCAGACGGGATGATTACGCCGACTTTGCAGACGCAGCTCGTTGTTCCTGCTGCATCATCTTCCGCATTGCTGCAATGTGGCCGGGCGCGCGACGTTCAGACCATGCTTCGTAGCGCTGGGCCGCCTTTTCGAGGTTCGCAAGCATGTTTGGCTCAACGAACTGTTTGCGAAATTCCGGGACCGTCGGTTTGAGCAATTCCCAGACTCCGAAAAATTCGGGGCTGGTCTCAAAGAAGAGGTCTTCATTAAGCAGACCGTAGTTGAGTAGCGCACACGCTTGTTCCCAGTAGCCAATCACCATGCCAACGTAGTTGCCATGTTGAGATCCCATGGGGGCAATGCGCATTGCCTCTTCGACTGTGTTTGCCCTGTAGTGCTGTTGGAACCAATCGCGGGCCTCGCGAAGTTTGGCCTCACGCCGCAGATCGTAAACCTGGAGGTGTAGTTGTGCTTGTTCATGCGTTGGTTTTGATGCCATATGAATTCCTTTCTGCTTCTCACTGTTCTTCGATCACTGACAAGATGTTGCCCGACGGATCCTTGAACCAGGCGATCTGATGACCTGGACCATGAAAGATGCCTCGTTCATCGGTCTTGATGTCAGGCAGGTTGTAGCGTTCGAGCGTTACTCCTAGTTCTGAGAGTTGCTTTACTGCCTCGTCGATGTCGTCGACCTGAAAATTCAGGACGGTGAAGGAAGCCGGAGCGTGGTTTGGTTTCGGATATAGGAATATGACGTTGTCGCCAGTGCGAAGCTCCAGTCCTTCGGGTGTTTCGGAAACATCGAGTCCGAGTGTTTCAAAGTAAAAGTCCTTTGCCTTCTTCACATCGTTCACAGAAAAGCTCGAGAATGAGCCGGCCTCTTTAAAGATGTTCGAAGCCTTTTCTCGGCTCTGCTTTGACGCCGCTTTCGGTGCCATAAAGTTCTCCTTTCGTTTGTACAGATGTGATCTATTAAACACCGTGTACCTTGCGAGGATGTAGCGGTTCTTCTATTTTGTTGTTAAGTTTTAGGCTCAACTTTGGTCAGTTTTGCATACAGGATTGCGAGAAGGAGGGGCAGAATGAATAACGAACAGTCAACGGAAAAATGTGCTCACACACCGTGCAAATGTTCGCGAAGTGCCGATGATGAGTATTGCAGCCTACATTGCAGGAACGCGGCAGGCGGGAATGAGACGAATTGTAGTTGCGGTCATCCTGATTGCCTGTGATTGAAGCAGATTAAGGATTCACGGGATCGACTGGCGGGTTTTCATGATTTGATCTACCGACTTCTGCAAAGCGGGTTTCAGAGTACTGTCTAACTCCACCGCTATATCCAGCTGCTTTTGTGCTTCAGTATCCTGGTTGCGTAGCAACATGATCATGCCGCGATTTGCGTAGGCCTTCGCGTGACGCGGGTCCAGTTTGATTACTTTGGCAAAGTCTGCGAGCGCTCCGTCCAAATCTTTTGTAGCACCTCGTAAGATGCCACGTTCATAGTAAGCATCGACGTCGGTCGCGCTAATCTCCAACGCTTTGTTCAAGTCATCGATGGCGCCTTCGAGATCGCCTTTGAGTTTGCGAACGAAAGCGCGATTGTAGAATCCGAGAAAGCCGCGCGGATTAAGTTCGATGCCCTTTGAGTAGTCGGCTATTGCGCCATCAACGTCGCCCAACTTCATGCGGGCGAATCCGCGACCGACAAATGCTCGAGCGTTTTCCGGAGCGAGTTCGATGGCTCGCGTGAAATCACGAATCGCGCCGAAGGTGTCTCTTTTATCGTCTTTCGCGATTCCGCGGTTAAAGAAGGCGTCGGCGTAATCAGGCTTCATCTCGATCGCTTTGTCGTAATCGATTATCGCCGCATGTGAATTGCCCTTGTCTTTCAACGTAGCGCCACGGTTAAGGTAGGCTTCCGGCATTGGCTTCAGTTCGATTGAACGTGTGAAGTCGCTGATTGCGCCGTCGAAATCACGCTGGCGCTTCCTTACCAGACCACGACTAAAGTACGCAGCTCCGAAATTGCGATCGAGTTCGATGGCGCGTTGAAAATGGGCGAGGGCGGTTTCGAGGTTCCCCGCCTCCAACTCCGTCGTCCCGAGTTTGAGGTAGTCAATCGCCAGACGTCGATTAACCTGAGCCCGACCCAACGGCGGGTAGACCAGGAGGGTGATCAGGAATAGTGATAGGATCGCGCAGCTACGTCGCATCGGCGATCCATAAAATACAACCAACTAATCTTTTTGCGCGATACCGAACACGTGTTGCTGTCCGCGAATGATGATCATCTTGCCGGCGATTGCGGGGGTGGACATTATGACTTCGCCCATCGAGTTTCGCGCCAGCAATTCAAAGGTTGGTCCAGCCTTCACAACGAATACGTCGCCGGCCTCGCTTGCAAAATAAAGCTTTCCATCTGCTGCCACAGGTGAGGCGACGAATGAGCCGCCACTGCCGAGCCGAGCACGAAACGTTTGTTCGCCGGTCCTGGCATGGTACGAACTCAAGATGCCGTGGTCAGTGCAGGCGTACAAATAATCTCCTCATGCGATGAACCGCCACCGAGAAAGTACAAATCGTGCGAGGCGATCGGAGTTGGAATTTTCACGTCCACGCCGTCAGCAAGTCGTTACAACTCTTTGCCGGTCAGCGGATCATAACCACGATAGAATTTCGTGCCGCTGGTAATTAACTCAGCACCGCCGGTGTATTCGTAAATCGTAGGTGTGCTCCACGAACTGTCCTCTTCGCGGGGCGTTTGCCAGACGCGTTTCCCATCGGCAAGATTCAACGCCGCAATGAACGACTGTTTCTGCGTGTCGCACTGGATAATTACGAGATGTTTGTAGATGACGGGCGAACTGGCAAAGCCCCAGTGGAACTTAGGTCCCGCACTCCAACCGCCGTCGAGAATTCCCAAATCCTGCTTCCAAAAGTTTTCCTTCGAAGTCAAAGCAGTAAAGACCTTCGGAACCTTCTTCTCACTTACTTCTTTTTCTTTTTGTCGATGTATTCCTTGGCGAACTCGGTGAGGCGCGCGTGATTGTTTAACCCGATTCGATTTGCTTCTTCCAATGCCTGGTCGAACTCCCACCCGTCACGCAGGACACGGCGAATCATCCAGAAACCACCGACGCGAGTGCCCACCGCGCAATGAATAAATACTGGACCATTCTTGAGTTGCTCGTCGGTGAGTTTGAGGAAATCGTCAGCGTCCAGCTCATCAGGCGCTTGACCGTCGACGGGAATGTTGAAATAGCCCATCCCCAACTCTTTCACTCGCGTCTCCTCGCGCCCTCCTTGATACTCGACGTGCGGACGCAAGTTAATGATGACCTTGATGCCTGCATCCTTTAGCTTGGGTAGATGCTCGAGCCATGGCTGGCCACCGGTCCAAACGTTGTCGCTTAATTTAAGGAAGCGGGGAATACCGGTTAGCTCGCTCATGGCCGCAGTCTTTTCGATCAGCACCATGTTGCAAGCGGTACAATTGCCCGGCTCGTTATGCGACGTGCCATCATTGCTGCAACCGCAGGGAGGACAGACATACTGTTTCTTTTCCTGCCCAGATGCGGTGAAGGCGAGTGTTGCCAGGGTGAACGAACCTGCCACCACAAACTCTCTTCGGTTCATTGGATTGTCCTTTCCAGAGTAATTCGCCCTATGCTAATTAAATTGTTGCCTGTGTTGGGGATGTTTGCAGTGAAACGACTTCAGATTGGGAGGAACGGCGGGAAACCAGTGACGAGATGGTTAGTTAAAGTTGTAATTTGCGCGGCGCTAATGACGTCCAATCATCGCAGAATCCTTTGGCTTAAATCGAAATCGGACTAAACTCCTTTGAACTTGCCGCCAGGAGGTGTGAATGAGGATTAAAGCACTCGTAAGCCTTCTTTTAACATTTGTTGTTTCGATTCCTGTCCTTACTCAACAACCTCAGCCGCAAACACCAAAGCCAACCGTCCCTAATCGCCAAAAGCCGGAGACTGAAGAAGATCAGGACAGCGTCGTACGCATTTCGACTAACCTGGTCCAACTTGACGCGGTTGTGACAAAGGATGGCAAGGTTGTTACCGATCTCACTCCCAACGATTTCGTGATAACTGAAGACGGCAAGCCTCAGTCGATCACTCATTTCTCTTACGTCTCGAATTTTCCTACTGAGAATCCAGTTGCTAAGCCGGCGCCGTCAACTACGAACGCGTCAGTAATATTGCCCGCTATTGTTAAGCGTGATGAAACACGCCGGACCATTGCCATAGTTGTAGACGATCTGGGCATTTCACTCGACAGCATAAAGTCAGTCAAGGAGCAGTTGAAGAAGTTTGTTGACGAAAACCTTCAACCGCAGGACCTGGTAGCAATCATTCGAACCGGAGGTGAAGTTGGCGCGCTGCAACAGTTCACCACCGATCGCCGTGTCCTTCATCGAGCGATTGAGTCGCTAAGGTGGAATCTGTGTAGCCGGGTGGGCTATTCGGCTATGCCAACCGGACCGAGTCTAACGGTGTCTAACGATACGTTGGGCTCGGGTCAAAATGCCGTTGGGCTGTGCGCCGATCTACAAGGCGGGCCAATCAAGGGAACAGTGCGTGCTCTTCGATTCATTCTTGCCGGCATGCGCACGCTGCCGGGCCGAAAAGCGATGGTCCTGCTTTCCGACAGTTTGCCTCTGGATCTTCCGAACGTTGACTCGCTTGAACGCGGTCCAATTAAACCTCAGCGACCAATGGATGATGCTCCGGATGCTGACAGTGTGCGAAACGAAGGTGAGACGCAATTTGGCAACGAGCATGTCTTGCGCAAGGTTGCCGAACTGGCAAACCGATCCTCTGTTGTTATCTATGCGGTCGATACTCGTGGCACTAAATCGATTAACCTAACAGCCGCCGACAATTTGACGCCGAGTGGACCAGGAAGGAAGGTACCCGGGACCGAGTTGTTGACGAGAGCAGCCCTAAGAAACCTTAACGATAGTTCAGCTCGCCTTCAGGATGCCCGGGGCGGCATGTCGCTGCTGTCAGACCAGACCGGAGGTTTCATGATCAGCAATAGTAACGATCTGGGGCTGGGTCGCGTGCTTGATGATCAGAGCGGCTATTACGTACTCGGGTATCGACCGAGTAACGAAACGTTCAATCGAGCATTTCATCGTATCAAGGTCCGCGTATCTCGCCCCGGCTTAACGTTGAGAACGCGAGAGGGATTTTTCGGTTTAAGCGACAAGGTTGTTTCCGAAGTCAACGGGACCACTCACGAACAAATGACTGCCGCCCTGGTGTCGCCATTCGCCGCTGCTCAAATTGAGGTCCATATGACTTCGCTCTTCGCCAATGACAAGACCAGCGGCTCGTTTATTCGTTCAATGGTGTATCTGAATCCGCGCGATCTGAGCTTCGGGACCGAGTCCGATGGCAGCCGCACCGCTAAACTGCATCTGTGGTCCATTCTCTTTGACGTCGATGGACGGGTAGTTGAGCAGGTAGGTGAAGATCGAACATTGAAATTGGCAGCGAAGGACTACGAACGAGCCGCACACGAAGGCATTGTTTATCAACTGGACGTGCCGGCTAAGAAGGCAGGTGCATATCAGGTGCGTGTGGCGGTGAAAGATGCGGCATCGGCAAAGGTCGGTAATGCGGCACAGCTCGTCGAAGTACCGCGGCTTGATTTAAACAGAGTATCGTTATCCGGGATAACCCTCTCGACCGATCCCGAAGCTGGTCCTATATCGATCGCGAATGTTGCGATGCGACGGTTCCGCTCGTCTTCTAATCTGTTTTACAGCTATGTCGTATATGCCGGCCGCGCGAAAAGCGCTGCGCAAGCACCCAGATTGCTCGCTCAAGTGAAACTCTATCGTGAGGGCGCGTTGGTCTATGACGGTGGTGCAAAACGAATTGATACAACTGACCAAACTGACTATGAGCGAATACCAGCCGCGGGAGGTCTGCGATTAAATTCGCTGGCGCCTGGCACCTATGTGCTTCAGGTAACGGTGAAGGACCAAACAGGAGGCCGCAGTGCAGCAAGCCAAATGATCGATTTCGAGGTGGTTCAGTAAATCGAGGATCCCGATGCTCCGCAGAGCCGAGTAGTCGAAGAAGGCAACGAGCAGTATCAACCCACCAAGGATCCTGATTAGATTCATTCTCATTGGAGACTCCTGAGTGAGTAACACTCCCGCACAACTTTTCTATTCAAAAAAGTGTACGGAAATCAGCGCCAACCTAAATCACTCAGTGCGTCCGTTCGTGCCGATAAGGTTCAAAATCACTCCACACCAGTTGGACCATCCTCCGATCCACGACTTTGATTTTGGGAGTCGCAGGACTCTGTTGCGAAACGACTTGCAAACTCATCTGCTTGCACTTGTCAGGCGCGAAGGTCCCCGCTGAGTATGTATAAACGCCCGCATAGGCGGTGCGCGGCATTGTCTTGAGGTAGCTTGATAAACTCTTAACGAATTCAATCTTTCCACGCTGAATCGGCGTAACTGGTTTACCGTCGCACGTCAGCGACATCTCTTCAAAGTCCGCTTTAAACTTGAAATCTGGAGGCAAAACCATTGGCGCGACGCCCATCAGAGTAGCTCCCAAAGTCAGCAGGCTCAAAAATCTGGATTTCCCAGTAGCGCTCACTTCAGGAACAACGAGCAGATGTACCACCGGCCTCATCTCGTTGACATAATCACCCCAGTTGCGAAGCTCGTAGAAGCTATTCATCATTACCGGTGTAGTAAGCGTTTCACCCTTTTCCATTTTCTTCCGCTGACGCTCAAACGCGATTCGGTTCTGCTCAATGAGGTAGTACTTCAGCACGGGTGTGATAATCGTCAACTGATATTCCCCGAAGTCTGCCTCGTAAGCTTTTGGTTTGAACTTTTTGAGATCGACTTGATTCTTCAACACGCCTGCGGGATAAGAGTCTGCGGGCTCGGTTGGAAGCATCTCCGCTGATGGCAAGTCGGTAGCTTCCTTTATCTTTTGTCTCGCCTTTGCAAGGAGGACTTGAGAATCTTGAATTCTTATTACTCCTGAAGCCCCAGTCCTGGTCCCGTTCGGATCCACGAATTTGAGTAATCCAATAATTCCGCCCACGGCATTGAAAACAGGAGCGCCTGAATCGATGCTCGCGACTTTAAAATCGGGGAGGATGCCGTTTCCTATGTTTCTCAGCGTGCCCTTCGTAAGTGTCTTGTCCTGAGCTAGAGCACTGTTAATCGTGAAGACCCGTGCTCCATCAGCGACTATGTTGTTTCCGCCCCTGGGGTCCTCAATTGTTAAAGCTTTACAGGAAGAACAGCTGGACAGGTCTACCCACAACACAGCGAGATCCAAATCAGGATCATCCAGTACGAGCTTGGCCGCCACTTTTTTGTTGCCGTCGAATTGAACTCGCAGCTCCTTCGATTTTTCGATCACCTGGTGACTGGTGAGGATTAGCCCCGTGGTATCAACAATTGATCCAGTTCCCTGAGCTAGCTCACCTTGCACATTTACAACGCCGTCCCTCAAGACCTCCAACAGATCGGCGTCCTCAACAATTCGTCCTCGCCTCAATGCATCATCAGCCTCTGTGATCGTCGCATCGTCATTGTCTATCTCCAGCGAGGCTGTGCTCCCTGATTCAACCTTCAGCTTGACGGACCATTCATAACTCTTCCCGTTAACAATGAGTGGTTTTTCCGACTCGACAACGTAATCGCCCGGTATCAGCGAAAGAGAGACCGACCCATCAGCAGTCGTCTTGACCCGAATTGCGGAAATCGCGCTCTCTGGCGAATCGTTATTTAACTTCTTAATCACCAAGCCGAAGTTTTGGACCAGATTCGCCGTCTTCTCATTGTCGTTCAGGGTAACTTTGATCACGACCTTGCCAAGTGTTCGACTCTGCGAGTGAGCGGGCGTATAGAAGGGCGCCGTGAGCGCGGCCACCAGGCAACCGAGTAGCAACACAAATCTTTCTCGCCGGTAGTGTGTATTTCGCGACATTCGTCAACTCCGTTTGGACAGATCGTTGAAGGAACCCAAAATTATCAAACCAAATGATGAACAGTGTCTAGCGATAAACCAATCCAAACCACTCAGTGCGTCCGTACATTTGGTGAAAGCCAAAGAGCGATGACTCTTGGAAGCAAGAGTTCAAAAATTCTGGATTACGAGAAAGAGAGAAAGCATGAAAAAGTTGTTTGCATTGAGTTTGTTGGCGCTTGTGACAATGCTGTCAAGCACCGCTTTTGCGCAAAAGCCAGTCACGGTCGGTGGTGCGCCAATGTTTCCCAACAAGAACATCATCGAGAACGCCGTTAACTCGAAGGATCACACCACACTGGTCGCCGCAGTCAAAGCCGCCGGTCTGGTTGAGACGCTGCAAGGAAATGGGCCTTTCACGGTCTTCGCACCTGTCAATTCAGCCTTCGACGCGCTGCCGGCGGGCACCGTCGATACACTGCTCAAGCCTGAAAACAAAGGCACACTGACAGCAGTGCTGACCTATCACGTCGTAGCCGCGCGTCTCAATTCAAAGGCGCTGGAGCGAATGATCAAGCAGAGCAACGGACGAGCGATTTTGAAAACCGTGCAGGGCGGTGAACTGACGGCCACGATGAGCGGTAGTGACATCAACATCACCGATGCGAAGGGCAACACGGCCCGGATCACAATCACCAATGTCAATCAGTCGAACGGAGTGATCCACGTCGTCGACCGCGTGTTGTTACCGCAGTAATGAATCAGTTACCCGGCCTCGCTGGGATAAATCATGGGCGCTTAAGACGTGAGTCTTTCGCGCCCATGCTTTTGAGGACTCGGAAATGAATGACGACAGTCAAAGACCCGCTATGTCCGCACGGGAGTTGAAACACATGACCCGTCGTGAACTGTTGAAGTTGACACCGGTTCTGGTTGTTGGTGCGTTGACCCTACCGACGTTCAGCGAAGAGTTGTTGAAAACCGGACTGGGCTGGACGGATCGTGCGGCTCAAACTTTTTTCAGTCCTGGGCGTCTGGCTCAGACGTTCGGTGAACACGAGTTAACGCCAATCGAGCAGTTTCCGATCAACAGCTATTCCGACTACAACCCGGAGAATGATCTGGAGAGTTGGACTTTGATAGTAGAAGGCATGGTCGCACGGCCTGGTCAGTATACGTTGGACCAGATCAAGGCGCTGCCGAAACAGTCGCAGAACGTCAAACACATCTGCATCGAAGGCTGGGACGTGATCGGTAATTTCGCCGGCGCGCGACTCAGCGATTTCCTGCAAATGGTGGGTGCAGATCCGGCAGCGCGCTTTGTTGAAGTCGCATGCCTCGACGATTACTACTCATCGTATGACATTGAAAGCTGCCTGCATCCGCAAACACTGCTCTGCTGGGAAATGTACGGCCAACTTCTGACCCCCGAGCACGGCGCGCCACTGCGTCTGCACATGCCAGTAAAGCTTGGCTACAAATCGGCGAAGTATATCTACTCGATTCGGGTCAGCAATGTGCTCGGCAAAGAGAAGGGTTTCTGGGAAGACCAGGGCTATTCCTGGTACGGCGGAATTTGAGAAAGAGAATTATGGCAACGACTAAATCAGGCTTGACGATAAACACGCTTGAAGTTGAACACGATGGCGTGCGTCAAACGTTAGCGCAGGAGCATTCGTGGCTGGTGCGTTTCACGCATTGGCTAAATGCCATCTCGCTGGTAGTGATGACAATGAGCGGCCTGCAAATCTATATGGCCTTTCCCAGCTTTGGAGCCAAGATTCCACAAGAGAATTTTTTGCATTTTCCCGAAGCGATGCGGCTCGGTGGTTGGTTGGGTGGCGCGTTGCAATGGCATCTGACCTTTGCGTGGATATTTACGCTGACGGGGGTCGCGTATGTGGTGTATCTGATCGGGAGTGGGAAATGGCGGAAAGTGATTCTGCGACCCAAGGAATTTCGCGCGGTCTGGCCGATGGTCCGCCACTATTTCCTGTTCAAACCAAAGCCGGAGCAACTCGAACCGTACAACCCGCTCCAGAAACTGGCTTACAGCTCCACGATTGTTTTTGGCGTCGTTGCGGTCATCACCGGCGTTCTGCTTTTCCAGCCGACGCAGTTTGCGCTGCCGGTGAAAGTGCTGGGAGGTTTCGGGATGATCCGCATCTACCATTTTGCAGCGATGATCGGATTTCTTTCATTCGTCCCGGGCCACCTGTTGATGGTGGCCCTGCACGGTTGGTCCAATTGTTATTCAATGCTGACCGGTTGGAAACGCGATCCTGATTATTTAGCCAGAGAGTAGCGCCTCAACGTGAGAGTCTTGTGTAGGTCAAACTCCTGGGCGGAAGTTTTGTGATGTTGCATTCGTCAGACAGCTCAAAATCCTCCCTGGAGCCGCTCAATGTATTCCCGTCTTCCGACAGAGTCAGCTCGAGCTCGAATCGGTGATCGCCGGCTAACTCCGGACATCTTTCAACATCCGTTGCAGAAAAGAGGAGGTAGGCGGTGCCAGTGATTGTGCTGCCTGCGAACAAACCTTCGAACGCGACATCACCTCTCTTTCGCCCTCGCCTTGCAGCGTTCTCTGATGGGCCATACATCCGGGCAATCACATCGTTGCCGTTTCGAGAAATTTGCAGTACGTCCCCGGTATCCTCCCTTTTCCATAAGGCGTCGCCGAGGTCGATGACCTCTTCGCCACTGCTTGCGGTGACATTCGCTACGCTTTCCTCAGGAGTCACCGTCGGAACCGGTGTTTGAGTCGGTGTTGCTGGCGGTGGATTAGTAATGGCGGATGACTCGGGCTCACTTTGCGATCGCCAGATCAGAATCACCGCTGCGAGCAGCAGAACAAGAGCAACTCCAGCAATGAGTATTAAGGGCGTGTGCTTTTTAGCGGCTGACACAGCTCCCGCTGTGACCAGAGTTGCAGGTTCACGCTCAACAACGCGTCGCTTTTCTTCTGCTTCCTGGCAGCGTTGTTGCTCATCGAAGTGGGTTGCGCACGGCTGCTCCGGTTCGGCTCGCTTGGCCAGAACTCTTTCCATGACGCAGATGAGTTGCTCGACGTCAGTCTGCCAGCGAAGATCGGTAAGCTCAACTGCATTTCGGCGAGTGAGGTTGACGAGGTCTTCGGGCAGCTCTTGCGGTTTCGGCAAGCTGGCTCGTTGTACCAAAACCGGGATCACGCGGATCTCACGGCGAAGCGCTGCGGCAATCTCTAAACGAACAAAATCAGTTGGTCTGTCCAACCGTCCTGATCCGTTTGGTGACAGCCAACTTCGGCCGATAACTGCGATTAGCACGTCGCATGAGCTGACGGCATTTTCGATCACCGCGACAAAGTCTTCGCCAGGCTCGATCGTGTCGATATCCATGAAGATCCGGTCACGACCGAAGTGTTCGACTAGCCGATCGAATAGACGCCCGGCATGACCGGCGCTGTCTTCGCGACGGTAGCTGACGAAGATGCCAGAGAATTTTTTGGTTGACGGAGACGACATACTTCCATCCCTATGCGTACTGAGCTGAGGAGGCCTCGGTAAATCCGGAGCCGGCTATCTATAAATGACGAAGAGCTGTATAAACGTTTCAATGGTGATAAAAGGACAATAATCGTGAGTGATTCTGTGGACGTCGCGGCCTACCTGGAACGGATTAACTACCACGGGGCAACCGTTCCCTCCGCTGAAACTCTGCGCGCATTGCAAGTCGCACATTTGCATGCGGTACCTTTTGAAAACTTGAGCATTCATTCAGGCGAGTCGATTGTCCTTGAAGATGAAGCCCTGTTTACCAAAATTGTGAAGCGCCGGCGGGGCGGCTTTTGCTACGAGTGTAATGGTTTGTTTGCCGCGCTACTCCGCGCGCTTGGATTTGAGGTGACGATGCTCGCGGCTGAAGTGGCTAAGAAAGATGGCGGCTACACTCAGCCCTTCGAGCATATGACCCTTATGGTCAATGGAGCGCAACGCTGGTTGGTAGACGTAGGATTTGGCGATTCATTCCTCGAACCGTTGCTGCTTGATGAGCGGAGCGAGCAGGTAGGACGTGAACCCGCGTTTAAAATCATTGATGGAGACGGTTACCTGATTCTCGTGCGACATGAAGCGAACACCTGGACACCGCAGTATCGCTTTACGCTACAGCCGTACGAGTATGAGGATTTCGCCGAAATGTGCCACTATCAGCAAACTTCACCGGAGTCACATTTCACTCAAAAACGCATCTGTTCGCGTGCGACGGAATCAGGGCGAATCACACTCAGTGACATGCGTTTGATCGAGACAAGACACGGTGAGCGTCACGAGCGAGACCTGGCGGACCAGCAGGAGTACGACGCGGCGTTAAAGCAACACTTTGGAATTGTTATGAGGACAGTCTGCAAAAAATGAGAGGACGATTATCTATGAGAACTCTATTAATGATCTTGATCACCGGCTTGGTGTTTTGCGTTTCTGACGTTCACGGGCAAACAACGGTTAGCGATGCCGACAGGCAAGCCATCACGCAGACGGCGCTCGATTATGTTGAGGGCTGGTATGAAGCAAACCCCGAGCGGATGGAACGTGCGCTGCACCCTGACCTGGCGAAGCGCGTGGTTTTCACCAACGAACGAGGTCAAAGCCGGCTGGATCAAATGAGCGCGATGGGTTTGGTGCAGGGAGTGAAGCGCGGCGGTGGCAAGGATACGCCCAAAGAAAAGCAACAAAAGGACGTTACGATTTTGGATGTTTTCGAAAATGCCGCAAGCGTTAAGGCCGTGATGTCGGGGTGGATCGACTATATGCACATGGCGAAGGTGAATGGGCGGTGGGTGATCGTTAACGTACTTTGGGAAGTAAAACGCAAGCCGCAATAGCGCATTGAGATCGTACGGAAGCAGCTGAGAAAGTTCCATAGACCACAAACCTACCCCCGAATTCCGTAATAAATCCGTGCAGACCGCTTCCCTCGGTACTCTGTTTGCTTCTCTGTAGCACCACAGATCGTTCCGAGGGAGATTCACATGTTTCAACTACGCACCACGCGAGCCAGCATTATCTTTGCGATTAGTGTTGTTATCAGTTGCGCCAGCCTTACGTACGCTCAAGAGAAAGAGAAAGACAAAGAGAAAAAGGCGTTACCTAAAGGTACGCAAATTCTCTGGAGAGAACCTGCGGACATCGCTCGTCGAGATCTTCTGCTTGGACCCGGCGGCGAACAGATGAAGCCCGATCTCAGTCGCATTACGTTCGTCAAAGAGGAGAAGGGTGGGTACTCCAAGAAGTATCGCGTCAAGGATGGGAAGGGACGCACCTGGGTCGCAAAGCTCGGCAAAGAGGCGCAGAGTGAAACTGCCGCAGTGCGCCTGGTCTGGGCCGTTGGTTACGTCACCGAGATCAACTACCTGGTCCCTCGACTTACGATCGAAGGGAAGGGAACATTCGAGAACGTGCGCCTCGAGGCGAGGCCAGAAAATGTCGATCGTTTCGACGAGTGGACCTGGACGGAGAATCCGTTTGCGGGCAAACGTGAATTGCAAGGATTGAAGGTCCTCATGGCCCTGATGGAAAACTGGGACCTTAAGGATTCAAATAATCGTGTGCTGGTTGTGCGGCGGGGAAATGCTACCGAGTTGCACTACATCGTAAGTGATCTCGGAACCACGTTTGGAAAAACGGGCGGACAGAAGTCACCGATTGCTTTTATCAAAAGTATAAAAGGCAGTCGAAACGAACCTGATGACTTCGTCAACGATCAATTCATCGACGAAGTGCAAGGCGATACCGTTCGTTTGGATTACGATGGCAAGAACGCTGACCTGATGCGCAATATCTCGATTGCAGATGCGCGCTGGATTGGTGGTTTGCTTGCCCGGCTAAGTGATCGTCAGATAGAGGATGCGTTCCGAGCGGCTAACTACAATGCGGCGGAGGTGCGGCTACTGTCCGGCGCTGTTCGCAAGAGAATAAACGAGCTGGTGAATCTGCAACGTGGTGGTGCGATTACCAGAGTCCGTTGATCAGTTTGTCTCCTGAAAGCGTTCGACAAGCAGCACTGGCACCCATTTGTCATCTTGCTTGACGGCGCCCATCTTGATCAGAAACAGGTCTACGGGTTTTTTCGAATCTGAATTCCAAAACGCGCTGAGTGTTTTCTGCGTAAACGTCAGCCAGTACTGGTTTCCGTTTTCGGTGAACGCCACGTCGACCTCGTAAGGCTTGTATGTATCAAGCGAGCCGGCGTAAAGACGGGCCCATTGGCGGATGAGTTCTGCTTTCGCTTGTGGTGTTCGAGCGGTTAAGCCCGCGTACTTCGCCGTCACACGTGTTGGAGAAAGATCCGAATCGACCACCATCGTCTCTCGTTTGTTGCCAAGTGCGTCAACGCTCGCTGCTTTCGCGGCAAGATCTTTCAAAGTGCCGGCTTGATAATCGTCAGGCGTCCGTGGTCGTTTCGGGCGTGGGCCAGTTGGTTCCTGTAATCGAACAGGGATGGCAAACGCGAAAATGGAAACGACTACTGCAAACAGTGTTCTTAGTTTCATGACGATCACCTCGCAGAAACATTCTACAACTGAAGGCAGGTTCGGCGGGCAGGATTTACTAGGGAAGCGAAAATTAATTACTGGGGAAGGTATAAAGCATGCGGGTGGTGTCTTAATTTCCTCTGTGTACCTCTGCGGTCCTCGACTCTGCGGTTGCATGTTTTTGGAATTCTTTTACCGCAGAGTCGCGGAGGACCGCAGAGGTACGCAGAGAATGCCAACAAATTAAGATACCACCAGCGTGCGCAGTTTCGAGGCCCGAGAGTCTTCTGAACTTACGCCGACGCGGCGTTCGCTTTCGAGGTATTGAACACCACCTGGTCGTAACGCCAGAGTTTCTGGAAAAAGTCTCGCGCACGCGGTCCAAATCCTTCCACCGTCCCGACAATCTCTCCGATGGTTTGACGTCCGTCGATCGCGTCATATATCTGTTTCTCTTGCGCGTCGACGAAGATAAACAGATCCGGAAATAGATGCGCCTCGTTCACCAACGCGCCTGCGGTTTCCGGCGGAAGGTTTTCCTGAACACACGTGGTCCACGGAAGCCGAAACGGCACATACCGCAAATAACGCTCATCGTCGAAAGAAGGCCTCAACTCATCTCCATTCGCATCACTGCGTATGGGCCAGGAACGTATGATTATTCATCAAACCTCGCCACAGCTCCATCGCAACATACTGCTCGCGCTCGGGAAGCGCAGCCAACCGAGCCGCATGAGGTGTCTTCGCGATCGAACCGCATTGAGGTAAATACGCCGCCTGCCAGTAAAAGCGAGTAAGCCTTAAGTCGTGGCGTTCGACGTAGTCGAACAACTGGGGCACGGAGTAGGCCCTGTCGCGTGGATTCAGCAGTGCATCAGCGAGCATAGGGTGGTTGGGAAACTCTCGCGAGCCACCTTGCTCTTCCAATAATGGGTGGAATTTCGGCAGCGCTTGCAAAACCGAAATGAGATCGTTCATCTCTTCCTTCGAAGTTCCAACTCCGAGTCTGCGGTCGTATTCCTGAAACATGTAGACGCCGGCTCGACCGTAAGGCGCGTAGACCATCAGGTGCATCGCACCGTCGGGCTTCAACATAGACCGGATCGCGGCCAAACCCGCATCGGGATCGGCCATGTGATGCAGCACACCCGTACACATGATTAGATCGAATTGCCGGTCCAACTCGCCGACGCTCTCGATCGCCAACTCTCGCAACTCGAGATTATTCAAGTCGAACTTCTCCGCCAGTTCTCGCGTGTGTCCAATACTTGCCGGGCTGATATCAATCGCAACGACGCGCGCCGCTGGATGACACAACGCATATTTCGCAGCTTGCCACGTTCCACATCCGGCGACCAGTACATCAAGATCAGCGCGATATTCTTTGTGAGGCCACAGCAAATGGAACTCGGCGTGATGGACATTTTCGTCCTGCCAAATCTCGCGCGTGCGTTCGAGATCGTAGAGCGGCGGCGGAAACGGGTGGTTGGTGTAAAACTCGTAGATTGGATCTGCGTTCTGTGTTTGCATCGAATTTTAACTGCCCTTTTTGTGATGGATCGGGGCGAGGATTATACACTCGTCGCCTTGTAAAGCTCACTGGAGAACCGGTCAAGAGCGCCATTAAACAGAAAATCGGTCGACTGCGGTCCCGCGTCATCTCGTTATCTGTTGAATGGAAACTCGTTGATCCAATGGAAACCGCGATCAGTCAGCAGAAATTTACGCTCGTCCGTTCGGCGCAATCGAGCAGTCATTTGTGATCCGTTGAGTACGCCGGCAAGTGTAATAACTTCGGGACTGACTCGTTCGTAATTCAGAACCGTATTCCAGCCGGGATCTTCCCGCTTGCGTAAAGTGAGCGTTCGCTTTTCCTGGTCCAACTGTACTCCAAAACGTTCATTTAGATCTGTCGCTGTTTGCACGGCCACTCGATACGGTGAGTCAAAGATTATGCGCTTCCAACTCTGTGCCGACGCTGACGATGCAGGTTGGCCCAGGCTAAACTCCTCGACTTGCCACACTCCATACAGCGGCGAACGCTCGCCTAGGAAGCGTCGACGCTGATCGTAGGATTGATACAAAGACGTACCAACGACAGCAATCAGGAAGAGACTCGCAAACACGAGCGCCACTCGATGCCAAAGTGGGCGGCGAAACAAAGGTTGCACGCTGACATACTCAGTTGGGCGGTTCAAAATGAAGAAGTTCACGAGTCGACGCGCGTCCGGTAGCATCACAAAAATAGCCATCGCCAAAAGATGCGAAGAATAAAGTTTTACTGGAACGTCGTAACTGAAATTAAGCGCGACGACGTTGCTTAAAACGCCAATCGACATCAGCGCCCCAAGTGTTGACGTCTTACGCGGGAACAACAAAATGCCGGAAATCATCTCAGCAAAACCGACAAACATCGTGTAGGGTTCGGAAGCACCCATGAATGTCCACAGCAATCCCATCGGTGAGGATTCGCCATAGGTCTGCATCAATCGATCGAGGGTTGGTGGTGCAAACTGACTGCTGATCACCTTGAATGCGCCGTAGCCAATCATTATCGAACCCAGAGCGAAACGCACATAAAGGTTCAACCATCGATAGAGCGTTGGGTAACCAGGTCGCTTGCGATCCAAGACCGTCCAAATAACGGCGACAACCAACGATATGAGAAGCAGAAATGCCACCAAAAGATAATCGTAGGTTCGATCTCCGCTACCGTTGAATACGGTAGCGACCTCTCTATTCAAAACAGCTTTTGCGAGACGCGGCACGATCCAGGTCCAAAAGGAGTTGTACAACTCGGCTGCCTTGTCGACGTAGGGAAACGCGGTCAACGGAAACGGCAGGTTGTAAAGCAAGAGGTAGACGCAGGCGAATCGAAACGCTGTGCGAGTGAACGGATGCCAACGTTGAGGTTGTTCGTCGATAAGGGTTTCGGGCATTTTGTTGTACCTCCGGGAGATGGGAGAGCGGATGATAGCACTACTCCAGAGTCGTTTATGAGCGTTTCGGAAATTGTGGGTGTCTTGATTCCTCTGCGTATCTCGGCGGTCCTCCGCGTCTCTGCGGTTTATATGAATTGGAACATATATACCGCAGAGACGCGGAGGACCGCCGAGGTACGCAGAGAATGCTGGCTAACTAGGACACCACTCGGAAATACGTGAGCCCTGTGGGAGAATCATTCAAACCTGAAGAACTTCATTGAGAGCAAATGACGATGGGAACGACAAACTGGTCTCCGGATCCAAACGCCCTTGGAGGTCGTATCGCGGTGGTTGCGGGAGCTACGCGAGGGGCTGGCCGTGGAATCGCGACTGCGCTGGGTGAAGCAGGCGCTACTGTTTACTGTAGCGGCCGCAGCAGCCGCAGTCGCGCTTTGAAATCCGATTACGATCGCCGTGAGACGATCGAGGAAACCGCTGAACTCGTCACATCATTGGGAGGCAAAGGCATTCCCATCGTTGCTGACCATCTAAACCCGGACCACGTCAGGAGCTTGTCCGAGCAGATTCGCGATGCGCACGGGCATATCGACATTTTGGTCAACGACATCTGGGGCGGAGAGAAACTTAAAGGTGGACCAGCAGATTGGAACACGCCCGTTTGGCAACTCGATCTTGATAAAGGACTCAGAATTCTTCGCCTCGCTATCGACACGCACCTCATAACATCCCATTACCTGCTGCCGCTACTGATTAACCGTCCCGGAGGTCTTCTCGTCGAAGTTACAGACGGAACGGTGGAATACAACTCGTCGCACTATCGGCTGTCTGTGTTTTACGACCTGGCTAAAGTTGCCGTGAATCGACTGGCGTTCTCGCAAGGGCATGAGTTAGCGCCCCACCAGGCAACGGCTGTAGCGATTACTCCGGGATGGCTTCGGTCAGAGATGATGCTCGAGGCCTACAACGTCACTGAAGAAAACTGGCGAACGGCAGCGGCTCCACCGGGGTTCGCTGTATCTGAGTCGCCTCGCTATGTGGGGCGCGCGATAGTTGCTATCGCAACCGACCCTGAGCGTGCGCGATGGAACCAACGCTCAGTCACGTCCGGTCAGCTTGCGGCCGAATACGGTTTCACGGATGTCGATGGTTCGTGTCCGGACGTGTGGCGATATGAGCGCGACGTCGAGGAAGGACATCAGGGCGTCAATCCGAACGACTACCGGTAACGGTTTACTTACCCACCTTTTCCTGGAACTGTTTAACCAAACGGTCACTCAAGCGCGTAACCGTCGGTATTTTTAACGGTCCTATCAGATAACGACCAAATGCTGCCTCTCGCAAGGCATCCAGATCGAACTTATCCTTGAAATGCTGACGATAAGCGTCAACCGGAATGGCCAGACCCTCAATAGAACTCTCATCGAGATTAACAAGGAAGATAAAATCAGCCTCGCTCAGTTTTTCTGCTACTTTGAAGAACCGCCACTCCTCGATTCTTTTCCTAACCTTCCTCTCTGCATCAAGGTCGAGATTAATGGAGTCACGTGGCCGATCAACCTGCGCCGGATCCGGAAGTATCGGAAACTGGAAAAGCCGAAAAGCAACGATGTATATGGATTGTCCGGCACGGAAGGTTTGAGTGGTCGGGTTAGATTGGCCGTTACCGGAGCCAGCGGCGAGCAGGATAATTACAAAGGCCAGAGCCGGAACCAGAGCGGATGTTCTCTTGAAGTCAGTTTGAAGCAGGCGAGACCAGGACATTTGCGGTTCTCCTCTTGAGTTCGTTGCAACTTATTCCGCAAAAGAATACCCGCTCGCCCGCTCTGATTTTGCTCAAAAACGATCTGATTCTTCTCAAATTTTTCTAATACTGGGAAAGACCAAGCACGCCGTGACTCGGTGCAGGACGATCCTCGGTGCGGACCACGACCTCGCGCGGCCTGGTTGCGTCATCGCGCTCTTCAATGATCTCTCTTCGAATCGGCTCATTCGTGGAGTGACGCAGTCCGTCCAAATTCGACGCGTACCTGATTGAAGCGAGTTCAGAGTGAATGCCAAAGAGTACCACCCAGAGTTCACATAGAACACGCCAGACGATATTGCCAAAGATCAGCAACGCGACGCCAGCCCCAACGTATCGCCACCCAAGGTCTCTTGCTATGGTCGCATCGTTCAACTTCATTCCTGCCCACACTGCGAGTCCAACGCCGGCGGCAGTGATCGCGATGAAACCGACAAAGTACAAGACCTTCACAAACGTGGTAGTGATCATTCTGTCGAATGAAAAGTAACCCATCAACTTAGTCTCCTCACGAAAGTTTTCACCATAAATTAGACCAAAGGCGTGGGACCTTTTCGTCGTGCTTTGGAAATATTTAGATTCTAATCAGGTGTTATTTTGTGAGGCAGTACAAATCACTACTTCGGCAGAATGGTCGTGTCGTTCTTTAATGATCCGGGCGCGGAGTTCTTGAAGGCCTGGGGAGAGAGTACTATCTGGTCGATCGAGAAGCCGTCTTCTCTGACCTGGATTCGGATTGTGTGCGAACCTGAAGTCGCAAACCGGATCAATGGACCAAGCACACCGGCTCCCCAGCCATTGTCCTGCCAACCCCAAGCTGACAATCCGCAACCCGAACAGTCTTCGAGGTTCACTTCCGTAGCGTTAGTGGTGCCGATTCGGAACACAGCGGCGCCGCTGCTATTAACACTGTCAGAAAACTGTATGAAGACAGAGTCGTTGCCCCAGAAGTCGTTGAGCGCCCTGCCACGAATCCAGAGACGGTAATCGACGCCGGCTGTTGCATTGAAGGTCATTTCAAAGTAGTTGGCAGGATTAGCGAGTGGCGATGTTAGCTTTGCCGCTCCCGCATCAGGATTCGAAATTCGCTTACCACCGGCAGCAGTTCCGTCGGCTACGACCGACCACGCGCCGACTCGAACCGGCGCTTCTGCCGCCCATAGGACCACGTTGCCCGACGGAAGCGGCGTCGGCGTTGGAGTAGGCGTAGGCGTGGGAGTTGGTGTTGGCCCCGCGCCGCAAGGATCAACAGTTCCCACTGGGATATATCCTGCGCCAGTCCAGCGCCACCACTGCGAGTCCGTGCCCAACACGTACACGATGCGATTGCAGTAAAGGATTTGAGAGCCCCGTCCTCCAGTGTCTACGCCGTTGCGGAAGATCACTCCACTTGAATTACGTGTCCAGACAGCTCCGTTGCTATCGACAATTTGCGTAGCTGGCGGCACGCGCGTGTTATTCGGAGACTCCTGGCTGGGCGGAGTTGGAGTCGGTGTAGGTGTAGGTGTCGGTGTAGGAGTTGATGCACTACATGGATCGACAGTCCCAACCGGTGCCCAGCTACCGTTCCACCTCCACCATCGATTATCGAGTCCGAACACATAGACCAGGCGAGTGCAATACAGAAGTGGAGTGCCGCGGCCGCCTGTGTCTACACCGTTGCGCAGAACGATTTGACCTGACAGTGTCCACACAGCGCCGGCACTGTCTACGATTCGAGTCCCTGGAGGAACGCGTGTGTTATTAGGAGACTCAGTGCCAGGTGTTGGCGTTGGTGTCGGAGTTGGCGTCGGCGTTGGATTCGGCGCCGACCCAGAGGTCGTAAAACTCCAGGTTGGTCCATTGGCGGTCTTATTCGCCATCGTCTTACCGACAACGCGCCAGAAATAAGTTGTGCCCGGTTGCAAGCGTAGTTTTTATCGTATAACTTTCAACGTGACCATCATCAACGGAACCGCTATCAAGCAGCGGTTGCCCGCTGGTCGCGCCGCTCTGAGCGGTACTCGCGTCGGCAACGAGCAGAGGCGGATTCGATGATGTTCCAAAGAAGATGTCGTATTTGTGAGACCATGGGCCACCTTCCCAACGCAAAATGATCGGAGTTACCTGTGCGGTTGCACCGTTCGCAGGAAACTGGTTGACCGGAATCTCTGGACCAAGCGGAACGAACGGAACGTTCTCAGCGGTTGAATTCCACTTGCGTTCAAACTGATTCACAAACCACTGGAAGAAAAACGATTTGGTCGTGAAGTAGTTGTGCTCTTCCTGAGAGTTCGAAGATGGACCAGTCCAGTTGGATGAACCGAAGATGGTCAATCCTCTACCGTAAAGCACCACGGACTTCTGGTGGTTCAACCCCTGATGCTTGCGCATCTTGATCTGCACCCCAGCCATGTGCATCCGATCGATATTCCACGAGTCCCATTGCCGCGCGGGATTTCGATACTCATTTGGCTCGTGTATCAGGCGCACAGGAACACCACGTTGTAGCGCGGCGATCGTAGTATCGGTAAACCTCTGGTTGGTAATCCGATACATGATGATGTCAATCTTCTGCGCCTCCGAATTCATATTGAGCGCGGTGCGGTTGTAATAATCCTCGGTGCCGTCGGCGCTGGGTGGGAAATTGAGCTCCGAGTTGATCGCAAAGGTCGGATACTTGCGCTGGAGCGATCCGGTGATGTTGCCGTAATTTGAGTAATTGATCGTGTCGGTCCAAATATTGTCGTACTTGGTCTTGAAGCTGTTGATCAGCGATTGGTCGCTCGTGAAATAGATCGCTTCATCGATGTAGTCAACATTAGGCGACGTCGGCACAAAGAAAGCGGGACCGTAATTTGCGCCGCTGAACTGGAGTCTGTTCTGCCCAACGAACAGCATCATTTTCCAGTGCAGGATGCCGCCGCCGTTTTTGAAACGCATTGGGATGCCGGCCGCTTTCAACTGGTTCAGGATTTGTTCGTTGCCGGCGTTCGACGGGTTGGCGCGCGGGTCGACAAGGATTCGGATCGGAACTCCCGCCTGGTGACGGGCGATGATCTTGTTCGCGATCGAAGTGTCCTGCATGAACCAGAAGGCGATATCGATGCCCACCGTTTCGCCGTCGATCAATGCCCACAGCGGTGTCCGACAATCTTCAAACGCGGTATCACAGAGACGTTCCTGCCCCCTCGATGACGTCGCAAGCGACGCCAACAATATGACTGTTATCCCTACGTAGAGAAACTTCCTGCGCATAGAAACAGAACAACCCAAGACCGGTCTTTAACCCTTCCGGGTCGGTCGCGAGGAGAGCGATAAAGACGGAATGCGAATAAATCAGCCAGCGCGCCCACATTAAGTCAGGCGGCGAATGTCGGGTGATCCACTCCAATGCAACACGTGGGCCAACATTGTTGCTCCTTAAAAAAAGGCCGATTTGTGCATCGGCCTCCCGGTTTCCCTGTCCTGTTCATCATTCCACCGACGAGGAACGCCCAGCTAAAGGCTTTTGACATCTCTTCGATTTGGGTCCGCGCATCGGGACTGATTTCACCCGCAGTCTTCAAGAATTGCGGGTGGGTCATCGCTGAGCCTAAAAAGGTCCAGCGCAGCGCTTGTGTCTGAATCGCGCGGAACTGGTCTTCCTCGGGTTTGCTGAAATTGCGTCCGGCGGCACGCTGCAATGCCTGCATGTCAAACCTGACTTGCTGGTGGATCCCGCTGTCGATCACAGTGCCTATGGCCGCGTAGTCGCTAAAGCCTTTTTCGATCTCCATGGCGCTGTGGTTGTCAGTCATGGCTTGGACCATCAGTGTGTCCAGTTTGGTATGTTGCGCTTCCTCCATCCAGTGATGACGCAGCAAGCTTTTGAATTGAGGATCGAGATCTTCGTCGTCGCGAACGCTTTCAAGATAGTGCTGTTGCGTCATCCACTCGATTCCCAGGATTACGAGTGCCACACCCAGCGGGCTGTGGGCCAGGATGGCCTTTCCGATTTCCTCAGGTGGTCCAATTGTTTCGCAGTTTGTCACGAAGCCTGCCTGGAACTCCTCCGCAAACTTCCGGAACAGGTGAATGTGTTTGGCCTCTTCGCTCGCGAACTGCAAGAGCGCGCGAGTGCGATAGTCGTCTTCATTGAGGTGCGGTCGTGCGTGGTCGAGCACGAAAGGCAGAATGAACTCCTCGACGACGCCGAAGGTGTAGAGATAGCCGTAGCCACGAATTTGATTGAGCAGGACTTTCTCCTCTTCGCTGAGAAAATCCAGCGACTCAACTCGCGCCAGCGACTCGGGCATGAAAGGTTTGGTGAAATCCAGCCGTTTGTCGCCACCGATGATGTCTTCAATTCGCCAGTTAACCTTTGCGGACGCTGCCAGTGTTTCCTGATAGTTGTAATTAGCTGTGAGCATGGTGTTCTCCGTTCAGTGTGTCTCTTCAAGTGATTGCGGCGTCGCCGCCTAACAATTAGAATCTTGCGCTGCAACCCGCGGGTAGACCATGCTCGCAAGTCCGAAGAAATTGACCCAACGTCCAGCGAGCACGATCACTTTGCTGCGAGTCCGGCCTCTTTTTGCCGTTAGTCCAGACGCGACATGGATGCCTTGTCTGAAATTCTTCGCGGAATAGTGTTGAAGGGCGCGTTGTACTTCAACGCCGAATTCTCAGCGCCCTGGGGATTTCGTACACCGGCGACGGAGGAGTTGGTCCAACTGCTAACACCGGGCGCGCCTCATCTGATGATTTACCATCTTCTGATTGAGGGCTCGGGGGTTCTTCGTCTCGAAGGCGATTTAGAAATTGCGTTAACCGCGGGGGATGTGATTGTGGTAACACACGGAGATCCTCACGAAATGTGCAGCGCGGTCGACGTTCCCACAAAACTCTCGGACCAAATGAAAGCGAAACTTCGAGCACACGATTTCACCATGATGCAGGCCGGCGGTGGTGGCGACGTCGCTCGTTTCGTTTGCGGATTTATGGTTTGCGATCCGCTTTTGTGTAGTCCGATTCTGCGAAGTCTGCCGCCGGCCTTCAAGGTTGACTTGCGTATGGACCGCGCGGGTCATTGGCTTGAGAATGCGCTGCTACATTTGGTTGAGGAAGCAAATTCAGGACGAGCCGGCAGCGAAGCAGTGTTGGCGAAGTTGTCTGAGGCACTGTTTGTTGACACGTTACGTCGCTACTTTGCGGACTTGCCGAAAGAGGAAGTTGGCTGGTTGGCTGCCGCTCGCGATCCGATCATTGGAAAGAGTTTGATGCTCCTGCATTCGCGAACTGCGCATCCCTGGACTATTGCGGAGTTAGCGGGCGAGGTTGGGTCGTCGCGCTCAGCTTTTGTGGAGCGCTTCACTCGATATCTCGCTGCACCTCCGATGGCTTATCTCATGCACTGGCGCCTGCAACTCGCGGCGCGCGCTTTGGGTTCAACTTCCCGCGGCGTCGCCGAAATCGCAGAGGAAGTGGGCTACGAATCTGAAGCCGCATTCAACCGTGCATTCAAACGTGAGTTCGGTTCGCCACCTGCCCGTTATCGAAGGGACCAAAAAGCATCGAAAATGTCGCTCTAGACGAACCAGGCCGGGTTACATGAGGGTGTTTTGAGGATCTTCGACAAGCCTGAACGAGGGAAGATCACAACCCGTCAAACTTTGCGTTCCATTACGATGTCTCTTTGTGGATCCGACCCGAGTTGAAAAATGTGATCACCAACAGCGCGGAAGTTCCACTTGCGGTAGAAAGCTTGCGCCCGTGCGTTTCGCTCCCAGACGCCGAGCCAGATCGTTTCATACCCAGCGCTTCGCGCTTCATCCAAGCAGGCCCGCATCAGTGCCTCACCGACGCCACGTCCGAGCCATTCATGCAACACGTACAACCGAACCAACTCGATGGGCTTGGCGCCTTCGATAGCTTCCGCTCTCTTACCCCCGTGAAGCTTCGCATAACCTGCGGCGACCCCGTCGACTTCCGCAATCAAAAACATCGAGGCGGGCTCAGCCAACTCAGCACTCTGCTGCGCAAGATTAAAGGATGAAGCCAGGTAGGCGGCCATATCCTCGGGAGTGTTATCACTGGAAAACGTCTCTTCGAACGTGCGGCTTCCTAATTCGGCCAGTAAGTTGGCGTCTGTAGAATTGGCGTTGCGAACTGTGACCTGGATCTTCTGAGTCATCTGAGTATTATAGGCCACGGTCTTTCTAAGAGATAAAAAGAGAAATTAAGTTGCTTAAAGAGGAAACAAGTTTACCTGAGCAAGACAGTTGGAAAAGCGGTGAATACACGATCAGCACGGATCCATCTCGCCTCGACATAGATCTTATTCACGACTTCATAAGCAATCACTCATATTGGGGCAGCGGTCGCTCGCGTGAAGTGGTGCTACGCTCGATCGAAAACTCAATGGCGTTTGGTGTGTATCACGCAGATCAGCAGGTGGGGTTTGCGCGAATCGTGACAGACTATGCGACGTTCGCGTGGGTGGCCGATGTTTTCGTCGTGCCTGAACACCGCGGACGTGGGTTATCGAAGTGGTTGATGGACGTGATTATCGCTCATCCTAAGCTACAAGGATTTCGCCGGTGGGTTTTGGCGACCAAGGACGCACACGGAGTTTACGAGAAGTTCGGTTTCACCGAATTGCGTCGTCCTGAGCGTTGGATGGAACGACCTGATCCGAACATGAAAGAAAGTCCGGATTATTGGAAGCCGTAGCGGTCACTGTTTCAGTGGTCCAAAACTGTGGGACACTAAGGCAATTTCGGTCCGGACTTCCACAAGGTGATGTGTCGCTGCAAGTGAATTGGCTCTTTCCGACCTTTCACATAAATATCTGCCATTAAAACGTACTCACCGTTGGCTAGTTCTTTAAGTAAGAACTTATTCGAACTCTCACTATTAGTTATTGTTCGTATTTGTTCGGGATACGCTTCATCGAGAATATACGTAACCTTTTCTACCTTTTCCAAAGCGCCCTCATAATAGGAATCCACGATCACCCTAATATCGTAGTGCGCGAATGGAACACCAGTCCTCTTGCGGAATTCGGCTTGTTTGTGGACCCTGAGAAACGAGCTGTGGTTTAAGAAATAATAATCGGGTGGCAACTCTTCAGGTGACTCGGATTTCAACTTCATCATGTTGGCTACCTTCTTGACCCCTTCCGCAATGTTCTTGAATGCTTGATCACGATTTCTCCAAAGGGTCACAGCCTTTGCATTGTCTGGAAGAGCTTGAAGATGGCTGAAAGGCGCTCCGTCCCAATCGACGGCACGAAGAATGACGGGAATTACGCGAGCCTCTTTCGCCTTGTGCCGCTGTACAGCTCTTGTCACTTCAATATCGCGACAATATTTGGACTGCATGAAGTCGGAGCTGATAAGCAAGAGAATAATTTTGGCGGAGTTAAGGTGCTCATCAATTTCGCCACCCCATGCGTTTCCTGCCACAATCCTACGGTCGTGCCAACCGGAAATTATCTTTTGTTGCTCCAAGTTGGCTAAATGGGCCCTGAGCTTGTTTAGCAACTTTTCGTCGGTGTGCGAGTAGGAGAAGAAAACTTCGATTGGTGTAGCCATTTCTTTTTGTCTTATGGATTTCAGCAGTTTGACTTCCTGTTGCAAGCTGAGAAACTCGGCTGTCCGTGCGCATCGGGAGGATCGATAAACTGGACCTCCGCTGGTCGGTTGTCGAATTCGCGATTGTCGCCGCCCCACGAGAATCTCGGACAGGCCGGACACGAGGGCACACCGAGGATCACCATCGAGCAGCTTGTCGCACCGTTGCAAGCTATGCTTCTGGTGATTATCGCAATCCATGGACCGCGGCGCGATTGACAACCGAAAGGAGGTGTCAATGTCTTGCCCTCAAACGCGCTAAGCTTGTAGGTCGTCGCAGTAGTCGCTGCGGGTGCCGAACTTCGTGGTGGGGCAGGAGCCATGAACGTGCCGGCCAGGAGGTTCGGTGGGGTACAAATGGTGACCGGATAACCCACTTGGATCCAAAAATTCTGAGTTTCACTGCACGCTCGCATAAAGACCGGCTGCGCTGGAGTTGGCTGCGAAGTTGCAATCGGGGCGATCGAAACCAAGACATCCGAGTTAGGTATGCGCTTTAAATTGTCGGCAATATCCTGAGGCATCTCCTCCAACTGGCTCACTTCCAACTTCGGTTCTGACTTGCGGCAGACACTCATCCCGAATGCTGAAACCAGAACGAGTACGGGATCAACAATAGCCTTTTCATCGGAACCCCCATGGTTGAAGATCAGGAAACGGACTGCTTCCAATCCTTATGAGAAAAAAAGACAAAATGTTTCGGTAGGACCGCAAATTAGTGGTCCACTAAACTAGCTTCACTATCCCGGCGATTCCGACTTTCTGTTAGAGTTTGAGCCAAAGGTCGGTCGTTCAATAGGAGCTGTGGATCAATCCAGATCTGAATGAAGAAAATTATTCTCCTTTTTCTCGCCTCATTTTTGGTAACGGCGGTTTTCTCGGCGTCTTTAAAAGTTTTTTTCCACGCTGTTAGCTGGCGAGAGGTGCTGACCAAGGGGCTCTTAATCCCATGCTTTACCTGGACCATCCAGCTAGTGTTGTCTGCTGCTTTCTTGGACGAAAAAAGTCGATTGAGGTATTGGAATCGACTCGGATGGGTCTGTTTGATCGGATCTATCGCCCTGTTGCCAGCAGCGTTCTATAACTTTCTGACCGCGCAACCGTGGGTGTGGATGTCCATCGTCAATGTACTGGCGAGCGTTGTCCTGATGGCAACAACGCTGCACCTACTGCTACGCCGCGATGGCTTTCGCTGGCAATGGACTCTGAGTTGGGTCGTGCTGATCGTCATCAACATGTCGCTTTATCTATCGTCAGTACTGTAAAAAATTGGAGTCCGCAGTTGAGAGTCGTGCTGAGGGCGGGAGTCGAATCCCGCCCCATCGGATTCGCTAAGGGTTCGTGAAGGGGGGTGCGCCGCTAACTCACAATTGGTTCGGCGACTGCTTCTTCAAGTCCAGTTGCCGCTTGAACTTTAAGCGCCCGGTCGACTTCTTGCGAATCCTCAAAAACGTCGAGAGCGTGGATCTTGCCCCACCGCAGAGTGATCACGTGAATGGCGTGTTGAGAGTAGCCGCCGCCGTTCCGCAGCGTTGCGGTCCCATCCCACTGCACAAAGACCATGGTGTGCCAGGGCCAGCCTTTCACCCAGATCTTATTGACTTTGAGATGAAGATTCGGCAGCACCCGCGCGAGGCGCTCAAACCATCGGCGCAACGTTTCTTTGTCATGGCGCTCACCACCAATCGCGTGCTTACCGCCGAAACGGTGATACACATTTGGTGCGATTGAATTCATTAGCTCGTCCCAACGACGGTTGTTCACGTGATCAAAGGATTGTCGGATTTTCTTCTTGACGATCGTGACGTACATCGGATGTCCCTCCAAAAATAGTGTTTGGCGTTATGTGGGCCATCTTGCGCGTCCTCGACTTTTCTCGAAACCCTAGATCGTGCGAGCTACGGATCACACAAATTAGTTATCGACGGATAACCCAGCACAAGGCCGCGCAGAATACGCGGCCCCGCTGGATCAAAAGCGTTTATTTTGATTGCCGCAGCGCGTGCTTCGAAACGAACTGCGCAACCTGGCGACCCATCCGCGCGCCGACTTCGTCGGAGTTGCGGAAGTGGATGCCTGAATAAACACGTGCATCGATTACTTCCTGAACAGCTTCGCTGAGACTGCTCCACTGGCGAGTAATTCCAGACAACGTTACGACGATCGGCCCTCCCGGAGTGTCCCCAAATTCTGAAGTAAGGATCTTCGCCATAGCACTACTATTTGCTGTGTGTCCTGATGGATACTCAGGATGTGGCGGTGTAGCGACGAACGGTTGCCATGTGACATTGCCAACAGTCGAATCATTGCCATCAAATTCGCCGTTTACGATTGCCGGCTGTGGCCGCCAGAAGTTGTATTCATACTTCGCCTCCCAGCAAGCAATGCTGGCATCGGCCGCAGCCAGGTAGAACAAGGCAAACAGTCGCGCGTTCTCTGACAAATTTGAGTTGCGAGTTAGTACCAACTGCGTCAGAACGCTATTCCAAATGGCTGTTGGCGATGCCCGCCAGAAAAGTGCGATTTGACTTTGTTCAGCCGAGCGGCTGGAGCCGGTAGCTACACCAATTGTTTTGATCTCGTTGTAGTCTTTTGCGTATTGTTCGCTGTTGCGAGCGGGCGGGGGGTCCGGTCGAAACTGTGACCCGCTTCGAAGCACAAACGGTGTGACGTCGCCCCAGCCAGGCAGCAGGGCCGGAGCGTTATTCAGTCTTATCCAGACGCCTGGTTCACCTGCGCCAGGCGCGTTGTAATCAAATTGCGCCTGCGATGATTGATCGTTGGCACGCAGAGCAAGGATCGCTGCTGCTGCCGAGTTGCCAAAAGCGATGCCGGGATCGGCAGGCGATAGACCATGAGCCGCGAGCGAGTTCGCACGAGCGTCATCCAGCATAGTGTCATTGCCCGGAAAGAGATTTTTCAGGGCGTGGTGCGCGGCCGCAATCGCGGCAGCCACAGGCGATGCATTTTCAGGCGGAGACGGCGGTGAGAGGTAAGTTTCATACTCGCCGGTGATGCCGTTAATGGCATCGTGAACAGCCAGGTGAAAGATCGCCATCACACGCGTCTGCTGCACAGGCGCCAATGCTGGTGTGGGTCGTAGGGTTAACGTAACCGCCTGTTGGTTCCATTCCACCAACGCATCACTTGCCGCTGCAGAGTGCGTGACGCTCCCAGTAACAGGCAAATTCAAATGGGTTTTGGGAGCAACAGCACAAGAAACGCTCAACAACGGATAGGCGGATATCATCGAGAAAGCGATACCCAGTATTAGTGTTATTACGAGTGATTTGACTAAGGTTTTGACTCTCATCTTGCCTCCTTATCTGCTAAGGCGGGATTGGGAGAGAGAAACTGCAACGGTTGTTTGAAAATTTCGCCACGCCCCTTCCCGGCGATTGTGATAAGTTGTCGCGCACCCAAAAGCGGGTAATAAATGTATGCAGGCCCACTCCTCCAAAGAAATTACCGGGTTGCTTATTGCGTGGAGCGACGGCGACGAATCGGCACTCGACAGGTTGGCCCCACTCATCCAATCGGAGTTGCATCGGCTTGCACACCATTACATGAGCCGCGAGCGTACCGGGCACTTACTGCAAACGTCCGCACTCGTGAACGAGGCTTACGTCCGCTTGATCGACTGGAAAAACGTCCGCTGGCAAAACCGAGCGCACTTCTTCGGCGTGGCGGCGCAAATGATGCGGCGCATCCTGGTTGACTTTGCTCGTGAGAGGCAATCGCTAAAACACGGCGGTGGCACGTTGCAGGTATCGCTTGATGCGGCAGCATCATTTGTGGTTGACCGGAACACTGACTTAGTGGCGTTGGATGAGGCCCTTACCTCGCTGGCTGAAGTCGATCCACGTAAGGTGCGCGTGGTGGAAATGCGTTTCTTTGCGGGTCTGTCGGTAGAAGAAGTGGCTGACGTTTTGAAGGTCTCAAAGGAGACCGTAATGCGGGATTGGCGACTGGCTAAGGTGTGGCTGCTTAGAGAACTCGAAGGGGAGGCTGTCGCTCGTGAAAATTGAGAGATGGCAGCAGGTCGAGCGTCTTTACCACCTGGCATTGACGAAACACCCGAGCCAGCGTTCAGGTTTTCTTCTTGAAGCCTGCGCGGGCGACGAAGAATTGCGCCGTGAAGTTGAATCGTTGCTGGTCTATGAAGATCGTGCCGAAAAGTTTATTGAGTCCCCGGCCCTGGAAGTTGCCGCAAGAATGATGGCCGACGATCAATCACAAACAGTCAGAGTAGGTGAAAGTTTCAATCAATACCGGATTGTTTCGCAGCTTGGCGCCGGCGGAATGGGCGAGGTCTATCTTGCAGACGACACCCGTTTAAGACGCAAAGTAGCGCTAAAGTTTTTACCGGTAGCTCTCATTAAAGACAAGAGACATCTCCGTCGCTTTGAAGTGGAGGCTCGCGCGATCGCGGCCATGTCGCATCCGAATGCCTGCACCATCCACGAGGTCATTCAAACGGAAGATGGCCGGCACTGTATCGTCATGGAGTATGTAGAAGGCATGGCGCTGCGGGAGCGAATGAAGAATGGTCCTGTAAACATCAACGAGGCTCTCGATATCGGTATCCAGATCGCCTCGGTGTTGTCGAGTGCGCATGCGGCGGGCATAGTGCACCGCGACATCAAACCAGAGAACGTGATGGTCCGTAGCGATGGATACGTCAAAGTGTTGGACTTTGGACTGGCGAAGTTAGCAGACACAAGCCCCGACCCTGTGAACAGTCAGGTCGAGACGCGCGCCATCGAGCTAAAGACTACGCCGGGAATGGTGATGGGAACCGTCGCTTATATGTCGCCGGAGCAAGCGCGTGGACTTCCGGTTGACGTGCGTACGGATGTCTGGAGCCTCGGAGTGGTGCTGTACGAGATGGTTGCGGGACGAAAGCCGTTTTCGGGACAGACACAAACGGACGTCATCATCTCGATAGTTGAACGAGAACCGGATTCTTTATCGAAGGCCAGCCCTGAAGCAATACCGTTCGAGCGGATCGTCATGAAGGCATTGGCCAAAGATCCAAACGAAAGGTTTCAAACGGCAGACGAGATCCTGAGTGAACTCAAGAGCGTTAAGCGGGAGCTGGAACTCGGTGCTGATCTCGAACGTTACAAGGCATCCAGCTCAAGCCAGGATGGCCTCCGTCTCTTCAACCAGGACGCGAGGCGAAGTCGATTGATCGTATTCGCTGCACTGGCGACGATAGTCGGAATTGCTTTGATTTCGGCAGTGTGGTTCGTCAGAAAGTTGAGAACAGCGACACCCCCTGCGACGTCAATAAAATCACTTGCGGTGTTGCCGATGGTTAACATCTCCGGCGATCAATCTCAGGATTACTTCGCGGAGGGAATGACGGAAACGCTGATCGCCGGTCTGGCAAAAGTTACTGCCTTGAGAGTGACGTCGCGCACTTCCGTGATGCAGTTCAAGGGATCCCAGAAGCCATTGAAGGAGGTCGCGCGTGATTTGAACGTTGACGCGGTTGTCGAAGGTTCAGTCCAACGCGTAGGGGACAACATAACTGTCGCAGTACGATTAATCGACGCGTCGACGGAAGAACATCTTTGGTCAGGAAAGTACGATCGTGACTCTGCGCGATGTCGTGACCGTTCAGAACGAGGTAGCCACGGCAATAACTCAAGCGATTCAGATCAAGCTGACACCCCAGGAGCAGTCCCGTCTATCGCGCGCGCGTCCTATCAATCCTGCAGCATACGATGATTTCTTGCGCGGACGGTACTACCTTAATCGACAAACGAAAGCAGATAACGACAGCGCGATTCAGGCCCTTAACCGCGCTGTCACAAGCGATCCGGAGTTTGCCGCTGGTTGGGCTGAGTTGGCCCAGGCTTATGTATGGAAGCTGTTTTTGTTCGCACCTAATGAGAAGGATCTGCACGAGAAGGCTTTTGTTGCAGTGGAAAAGGCGCTTGCGTTAGATCCAGATTTACCGGAGGCATATTTGGCGCGAGGCCGGCTGCTTTGGACTCCCTCTAACCATTTTCCTCACGACAAAGCCATGCAGGAATATCGCCGCGCCCTGGCTTTGAATCCAAGTTTGGATGAGGCGCGAAATCAACTCGCGTTAGTTCTGAGTCATGTAGGACTTCTCGATGAAGCGCTGGAGGAAATTACTAAAGCGTTGGCCACCAATCCGAGTAATAACCTGGCCCGTTTCCGTGTGGGAGAAGTGCTGCTCTTTCAAGGCAAACATGAACAGGCTCTCGCCGCTTTGCGGAATGTCCCTGCTGACGCCAATCCGGCGTTGGTGGGCCATCAGATTGTTTTTGCTCTCTTTAGCCTCGGGAGGAAAGAGGAGGCAGCGGCAACCATCGAGAAGTTCTTAAAGGATTATCCGGCAGACAACCGCGGTCTCTTTACCAGCTTACAGGCGATCCTCGCAGCTTCCGACGGTAAACACCGCGAAGCCGAGGAAAAAATTCAGTCGGCAATCGAGCGCGGAAAGGGGTTCGGACACTTCCACCATTCCGCTTATCACATCGCTTGTGCTTACGCGATCATGAACAAGCACGAACAAGCCATCAAGTGGTTGGAATCTGTCGCTAACGATGGATTTCCCTGCTACGTTCTCTTCGAAAGAGATCACAACCTTGATAATCTTCGACAGGATCCACGTTTTCAGGCGTTGCTGGCAAAGCTGAAACAACAGTTGGAACACTACCGAGCTGTTTTATAGCGCCGGTTCGATGCGGATCACGCGACTGCCTGGCTCTCGAACGATCCACGCGTTGAGGATCTCTTGAGCATGGGCCTCATCTCGGGCGGCAATTCCACAATGAGGATCTGCGGACGTCGTTTGCTCGGCATCATGCAAGTGGCCGGGCGTGCCTTCGCTGCACTCCTTGCAAAGCAAGCCTCGTGCTGGTCGACCAATCCTCGGCCGCACCTCCGAGGTCTTCGGCAATGGACGATAGCGTTTCCAGGGTGTTAGGTTCGGCCTTCAGTTCCGCAACGAAGGTCACGAATCCGGACGGCTGAAGAATGGCGAGCTCATCGAAGACGGGCACTTTCTGACCTTGAAGCATCCGGTAGCCATTCGCCGCACCATCGTGCAAAACGAGGTCACCCCAGCGATGACCGGAAGCTGGTAATGGCACGTTGACCAAGACCGCTCGGGCTGGGTCAATCCGGCGAGACCACACGACCTCGCCTTCGGTGTTCACGGTCAAACGTATGGGAACGTGGCCGAGATCCATCTCGATAGGGCCGTCGCCGGCTGAGACGGAAATGTCGCAGTTCTGCCAGGCAAGACGGGCGACGTCCCACCGACCGAGGGCGGTCGCTGCGATACCCAGGTTCCACCATGAGTCGCCGTCGGACGGCGATAGTTCCACGGCGCGCTGATTTGATTCGAGCGATGCCTCCCAGTTCCCGCGGTACTTGTGCATGAGTGCCAGGTTGTACCATGGTACAGACCACTCAGGCGCGGCATCGGCCGCCGCTCGATATGCTTCTTCCGCCTCGGCGAACCAGCCCTTGTCGGCAAGCTTTCTGCCTCGTTCGTTAAGCCGCCGAGCTTTCGAGAAGATCATTCGTGGGTTCCCTTTATCGAATTAGAGATTCATGGCCCGACAGGTTACTGTCCGTAAGCGACATTGATTTCCAGTTATGACATTCCCCGTCACAAATCAGCCTTTACATTCTCAATTTTAGGTCGTAACCTAAAAGTCCTCCCGTCGGACGTCCCTCTTAGTAGCCCCTTTCTTATTGATTCCCCAAAAGGAGGCAAGCATGAATCGTCAAATGAGGATCTTTGTCTGCGTCGGACTTCTCGCGTTTCTCGTTGCATTGAACTTTCCGGCAGTATCGCGAACTGCATCCTTACCCACAGCAAATGATAAGCAAACTGGCTTTCAAGACGCGATGCGTAAGCTGTGGGAAGATCACATAACCTGGACTCGAGTCTTCATCATCAGTGCTGCAGCAGATCTGCCCGACAAAGCAGCAGCCACGGAGCGCCTGTTGCAGAACCAAGTAGATATCGGCAACGCCATTAAACCCTACTACGGTAACGCTGCCGGAGATAAGCTGACGACCCTGCTGAAGGAGCACATTACCACAGCCGCAGACGTAGTGACCGCGGCCAAAGCAAACGACAAAGCAAAACTCGACGACGCAAACAAGCGCTGGTTTGCGAATGCTGATCAAATTGCCGACTTCCTGAGCGGCGCCAATCCGACAAACTGGCCTGCGGCCGACATGAGAAGGATGATGCGTGAGCATCTTGATCTCACAACGGCTGAAGCGGTAGCACGTTTGAAAGGCGATTGGAAGGCGGACATTGCGGCATACGACAAGATTCACGAGCAGATTCTGCACATGGCTGACATGCTGAGCGCTGGCATCATCAAACAGCACTCGGATAAATTTAAGTAGGCGGAAACAAATTCAGTCGCACAGCACCCTCGCAGTCTTCTGTTTGGGGTGCCGTAGTTCGACCCACGCGAGAAAGGCAGAAAGTGTCGGCACAAGCAGCAAAGAAATTACTGCCGTAGGTTTGCCATCCATAGCTTCCTTTAGCCACTGAGAAGTAAAATCCGCGACCGTCCAGGGGCGGACGAATGCGAGAACGAAATTAAGCACTAAAGGGATCAGCAGAGGCTTTGGAGTTCTAAGCTTGATGGACCATCGCGAAGCAATGATGACAGTGGTCCAGGTCAGCAAACTGTAGACACCCTGGGCCCACGCAATCCATGTCCCCGCTGTAGCGACTTGGGAAACGCTCACACCTGTCTGTTCCTTAAAGTCTGAAACGATCCGCGCAGCGGCATACGGCGCGAGCACGGCAGCGCACACGGCCGCCACGGCAAGGAGAATAAGGCCCTCCAAAAGCATTCGCAGCAGGCTTTTCTGATTGCACCAAAACCAACTGGCGATGGCGACGGCGAAGAAACCAGGCATGTAAAGCGGCGAGTTCCCGGACATGCCGTGCCGCCACCTGGCCGCAAAGTCGTAAGCAATTGCGCGTGCGTCCCGACCAGCAGACGCGGAAATCCAACCCACATCCGCTGTACGTTCAAGAGTCGCTGCCGCGAAGAACATCCAGAGAAAGAAGATGCAAGTCACGAGCATGAATGCCGACGTTGCGAAAGCAACATCGCGCCTCATCGCAGCCATAACCTTTCGAACATCGATCGAATTCTCGGTACGGCCTCGATTCCACCGACGCACATGACATACGCGCACACAGTCACAATGTACGGAATCTGGAAACCGGGTCTACTCACGATCCATAGCGCTACAATCATCCCTAAGACCGCAATCTTGATTACCAACAAATTGAGTCTGGAATAGCTTGCCAGTGTTCGACGCACTTTCCATGAACAATGAATTAGGTCTACCGATCGACGGCTGGCCGACATTCCGATCGCAAACAAGAAGACAAGAACGAGCCATTGCCATCTGTAGTGGCCGCCTGCGAGCCACACACCTAACCAAAAACGCGGTGGATGAGTGGCGCTGTTGAAGATCAGGTCAAGCACGAAGAGGTTTCTGAAGCACAATGAATACGACACATTAAGCGCAAGGAACAGGATGTAAACCGGCATACTCTCCAGTCCCAACCACGCCCAACCCGTCACGAAACCGGCGACGATCAGACCTACACCAAAAACTCCTGCAGCCTTCCGTGAAATTTTACCTGAGGCGACCGGGCGATTTTTCTTAAACGGGTGTTGACTGTCGCCATCAGCATCAGTGATCGCGTTGAGCGAATAAAGACCACCGTATAGCAGTACATTCAGCGACAGGTAGACGAGGAAGATGCGCCACAGCAAAGGCCACTGCCAGTCGCGGGTGACGACAAGAGCACCAAGCAGGATTCCGATGAAGCTGCTGTGATAATGAAAGCGGAGCAGGGAAATGTAATTTCGAAATGGGGGAAGGTTGCGCGTTACAACCTGAGTGGTTGCATACTCATACATGCAGTGGTTGCTCCAAATTGGATTCGAGGTCGGGTTCGCTCTCATAGGCGGTGAGCCTGAAGCAGAAGGGATGACCGCAGCGAAGGCAAACGTATTCCGCCCACTCACCTCGGGTGTCGTTAACTGTGACGAAGTGACCAAGCACCACACATTTCATGGGATGTCGGATCACCTCGAGACCTGATTGTGTTTTAAGGAACGGATGCCCGCATCGGCATGCATATTCAGTTGCCTTCGAGCCTGTTTTAACAACGTGAACGCGATGACCCAGAAGCCCGCAGACGTAGTTAACTTTCTTTTTGAATTTGTTGTAGCTGGAATAAGGGTCGGAAGCTAACTCGAACAGCAATGAGTGGCCGCATTTTCACAGACGTACTCATCGTGTTGTTCGCGCTTCCCAAGGGCGACGTAGTGGTGCCAGCCGAAAAAGCAGGAAAGCGAGTGAGCGACTCGGGAGACCTTGGGACCCTGATCAAGAATTGCCGCACCGC
>CAWKHZ010000016.1:0-481325 GCA_963849585.1 uncultured Acidobacteriota bacterium
TTCTCTGGCGAGCTTTGGGCCAGCAGATTGTGTTCTGCAAACTGTGAGGTCGAGCCGCTCGCCACAGTTCGAACACGTCGCGACTGCTTCAAACTTCGCACCGAATAATTCCTTCCGCAGTTGAAGCAGTTGACGATTGCGCTCGCCGATGCTGACCCTGGCCCATTCCTCCACCGTTCTTTGTGGCCACGCCAGAGCAAGCAACTTCAGGGCACGCTGGAAGGAGAGGATGTTGCGTGACGCCTTGCTCCCATGCCGTTAGAAGACTACTTGCGTTCAGAGCTAGCACCGCGCTCCTTGTTATGCCGGCTCGGTAAACGTCGGCTCGCCTGGCTCAGGACATCCGTGTCTCGTTCCCAACCTTCGTTCTCAAGCTTGAAGGTTTGAATCGCGACCGCGTTGGCGTTGGCATCAAGATCGGGTTGCGCCTGGAACTCGGAAACCCAACAGCGGTAATCTTGTAGGCGATCGCCAGCTGTCCGGCCTCGTTGTACATCTCGATGATGATGTCCTTGCGAAAATCTTTGAGCGAAACTTCCGCGCCCAGACCGGACCCGAAGTTCCACACCTTATTCGCCCACCTTCGAACTCCTTGTCGTGGGTCACACCGCGTTCCAGCGTGATCGCCTCGTACTCGGTGCGGCCCGGAGACTTTCGCCTGCTGCTGGGATCGCCGCCTTCGCGGTGTTTGACGACTTCCGTCGTGCGCTTCAGGGCGCTGACTTTGCTGACTCCGGCGACATACTTGGCCATCCCACTTGACGCGAAATTTGAAGTTCTTATAAGGGTCGAAACGCTGAGCATTGACGGTGAATTGTGCCATTGGGTTGCTCCTCTTTTTTCGATTGCCTTAGACCTCAATCTGGCCGGCCATCTGCTGGAGTTTGATAACTACAAACTCGGCGGGTTTGAGCGGGGCAAAGCCGACAACGATGTTGACGATGCCGAGGTTGATATCGTTTTGCGTCGTGGTTTCCTTGTCGCACTTGACGAAGTAGGCTTCGCGCGGGCGTCGTGCCTTGAAATGCTCCCTGGCGGAAAAGGTTGTGCATGAACGCGCCGACGTTGAGACGAATCTGCGCCCACAAAGGCTCGTCGTTAGGTTCGAAGACGACCCACTTCGTTCCGCGAAACAGACTCTCCTCGATGAACAGCGCGGTTCGCCTGACCGGAATGTATTTCCATTCGTCCGCAAGCTGATCGGCGCCGCGCAGAGTTCGCGAACCCCACACCACTCGGCCGGCAACGCCAAACGAACGCAAGGCAGTTAACACCGAGCGGATTGAGTGACCGTTTTCAGGATCGGTCAGCGCAATCTGCAACGCCGGTACGCCATTGAGTGACGCGTCAATCCCGGCCGGTGCTTTCCAAACGCCTCTTTGCGTGTCGGTGCGCGCAAACACACCGGCGACGGCGCCGCAGGGCACGAAGTTGTCGATCAGCACCGTCCTGCGCCGGATCAGGTTGCCGGAGTCGCGGGAAGAAGATCGCGGCGTTGCGCGCGTCCTGTCCTGTTAAGGGGAAGGCGGGAATTCCGGTAACCGCCGCACCAACGGTGGTCCAGTCGACTGGCGGATCCACAATCAACATCGCTCGTCGTTCGACACAAAGCGCAAGCGCAGCTGCCAGTACCGTTCCCGCGCCGACATCGGTCGTCCCATTAATTGGCGGGATGCAAAGCAGGTTAAAGAGATCCGTCTTGCGTAAGGCGTGAATACCGGTCTTCAGGAGAGCGCTGCCCAGATAATCCGCGTCGGCCAATACCGCACCGTCTGCACCGTCGTTGTTCGCCTGCGTGAAACTGTTGGGCGGAGCGTTGTTGGCAAACGGATCGCCGCTCGGCACGGGTGCGTGAGCGGGTGGCGACGTATTGTCTGCCGGCAGGGCGGTGACGTTTAGTAACGTCGATCCCTGGCCCAACACCTTGAGTGGACTACGCGGCGACGCGTGACTGTTTGAGACGTTGATGAAGCGCTCTTCAGTTCCGGTGGCCGTGTCGCGCACGACGATGTTGTAGAGAGTTGGATCACCCGGGTTGTGAGTTATACGCACGCGGAGGTTGTCGCCCCAATCGCCCGGGTTTTTAGCTGCTAACGTCAACCCACCGAGAGAGGGGAATGTCGCTGCTGTTCCATTAGACAGCCGCACGATGATCGCCTGCGCTCCACCATTTAAATAGAAGTCGCGGACGGCATAGCTCATCATGCTATCGGCTGACAGGCCGCCGAAAATGCGTTCGTAGTCGGCGAAGCTGTTTATCGTGACGGGACCGTCCTCATCAGTTGGACCACGTCTGGCGGCGCCGACGAATGCGGTGATCGAGGTTGCTACGCCTGTAATTGTCCGCACGCCGCTGGGGATTTCCTCGACGTACACGCCCGGATAGGTCAGTGCACTCGGCATAATCTGTTACCTCCTGTTGGGAACTGCGTTTGGTCCAAAGATGAAGAGTTGAATTTCAAAATGGGACATCATTCCTTAGTCAAGATTTGAGTGATTTCGTCCTGCTTTGCGCGATTGAGCCAGTAGTAAGGTGGCATGCCTTCACGGCGGCGTTCGATTACGAGGCCGCGGGAGACCAGATCGGAAAGGCTGGTTTCGATCTGAATGTATTTTCTCTCCGTCCACTCTTTTAAAAGCCACCACTGTGCAATGCCTTCCAGAGTGTCTTTAGCGTCTGGATGACCTTGCAGGTACCGCAGAATGGCTTGGGCCATATCTGTTTCCTTTTCTGGTCGTTTCCTCACCCATCGAGTCTTTCTTGCGTTCTAGTCTCTGAAAGGTGAACAACTCCTAGGCACATGCGATGCCACAAAGCAGACGTGTTTTTCGTTCGTGTTTTTTGAAGATCGCGATCGGGGTTGGTGGTGCGAGTGGGACGTTTGTGGCCCAGTCAACGCGCGGTGCGGTTAGCCTTAATTGCTGTGTATTGCGGGTTTAGATTTGGTGGGTAAAAGACGTCCCGGCGCCGGGTGCTTACTTGGCACTTCGTCGTTTATCGATCTGGTGCTTCTTTATCAATCGTCCAAACGCGCGACGATCCTTACCGGCTTCTTGCGCAGCGTGGGTCACGTTGCCACGATGATTCCGCAGTAGGTCAGTGAGGTAGTCTTTTTCAAACTCCGCAATGACAGAAGCCTTCCGTTGAGCAAATGACTTTTGCCTGCCTGCTCCATTCGACCCAGCACGCGGAATCGGCAAGTCGTCGGGGCGGATCATTTCTGACTCGCTTAACACAGCCACTTGTTGAATTACATTCTGAAGCTCACGCACATTGCCCGGCCAGTGGTAACTACACAAAGCGTCCATGACTTCATGAGATAAGGGCTGAGGTTCGCGACCGATTTTAGCGGAGTACATCTTCCAGAAATGCGCTGCTAGCAGCGGAATGTCGCCTTTTCGTTGGCGCAGCGGTGGCAGAGCGAGGCTAATGACTGCCAACCGATAGTACAGATCTTCGCGAAATGTTCCATCCTGGATCTTCAGCGGCAGCTCGATGTTGGTGGAGGCGAGGATCCAGACATTTGCCTGTTTCGGTTTGGGAGATCCGACCGGGTAATAGATCTGGTCCTGAAGGAAACGTAACAACTTGACCTGGCTGTTGAGACTGAGAGTTTCCACCTCGTCGAGAAACAGCGTGCCGCCGTCCGCTTCTGCGATCAAACCTGCTTCGGCGCTGACGGCTCCGGTAAATGCGCCGCGTCGATGTCCGTAAAGCTCGCTTTCGAAAAGCTCGACAGGAATTGCGCCGCAGTTTACGGGCAGGAAGGGCTTAGACGCGCGCGGGCTCGAGTAATGCAGCGCCCGGGCAAATCTTTCCTTGCCCGTACCCGTTTCGCCGGTGAGAAGAACTGTTGAATCAAATCGCGCGACGATCGGGATCCGGCGTTTGAGATTAACCAGCTTCGGATCTTCGCCAAGTATTTGGGCGAGGCCGCATGCTTCGGTTGCCTCACGAATGGCCACGTGCCTGTGGCTCGAATTAATCAGTCGCCGCACACGGAAGAGTACTTCAGTTTCTTCAAAGGGCGCGATCAGACAGTCTTGAGATTTTTCGAGACTCTCGGCGAAACCGTCATTCAACATTTCGGGAGTGACTACGTAGAGAAGGGCAGTGCCGAAGTCGAGGGAACGCAGCTCACGGAAGAATGCGGCGGCTTCCGGCTTTGCTGTTGGCGCAACGGCGATGAGTAGTTGCGGCTTTTCGTTATGAGCCAGCTTCGAGTCACTGAGTCGACCTGAAAAGTGTCTGACGATTAAAGAGTCGTCACGCTGAAGAATGTCGTGGATTTGTGAGCCAACTCCCTGACCTTCATGAGTAGAGAGTAGGAGGGTTATTGTTCGCGGCATTGCTACAACTCTCCCGCCAATAAATAGGAAGCGTAGTCGGGGCTTAATCCCAACGAGTGTTGACGGGAAGCGAGGACAAAACCCGTTTGGGTAGTTAGATTGAGGGTGCGCCAGCGGGGGTAAAGCGCACGACTGTTAGTACGGGACGGAACATAAGGTAAGTAGGAGGAAAAGTCAATAAATGTTGTGCGAAGTTTTGCTCAGCATTGAGGCTCGCAATATTGTTTTGATCTGTTCTTGTACGCTCATATAAAATTAAGGAGCTTTCTTTATTGCTCTGACTCCGCTTCACCTCTTGCCTGAATGAGCGCTCATTCAGTAATATGTTAGCCCTTCATAATCGGGTAAAGTGTCACGCAAGGGTCTATCATAGAGAGGATTATCAACGCGATGCGGATTGAGAAGGCGGCGGTGTTGGGAGCGGGGACGATGGGGGCGCAGATTGCCGCGCACCTGGCGAATGCGGGTGTGCCCACCTTGCTACTCGACATTCCACCACGCGAGGTGACGCCCGAGGAAACGAAGAAGGGGTTAACCTTAGAGAGTAAAGAGGTTCGGAATCGTATCGCGAGAGCGGGACTCGAAGCGGCGAAGAAATCGAAACCAGCCGCGTTCTTTGTTCCCGAACTCACGTCATTAGTGAGCGTGGGCAATTTCGACGACGACCTCGCCAAAATCAAAGATTGCGATCTCATCGTCGAAGCAGTTGTCGAGAATCTGAACATCAAGCGCTCGCTGTTCGAAAAGATCGACCAGCATCGACGCCCCGGCTCGATCATCGCGTCAAACACAAGCGGCATCCCGATTCACTTGATCGCGGAAGGCCGTACCGACGACTTCAAGCAGCACTTCCTCGGCGTACACTTCTTCAATCCACCACGCTATCTCCATCTCGTCGAGATAATTCGCACTGAATGGACGAAGCCCGAAGTCTCGTGCTTCCTTTTTGGCTTTCTCGATCAACGACTCGGTAAGGGCGTCGTTCCGGCTAAGGACCGTCCAAACTTCATCGCCAATCGCATCGGCACGTTCGGAGCACTTCATACGATCAAGACGATGGTCGACGATGGGTATGCGATCGAGGAAGTCGACAAGATGACGGGCCCCGCCGTCGGCCGTCCGAAATCAGCGACGTTCCGCACGTTTGATCTCGTCGGTTTGGACGTCTTTCATCACGTCATCAAGAACCTTTACGAAAACCTTCCCGACGACGAAGAGCGCGACATGTTTGTCGTGCCCGACGTGCTCGCGAAGATGGTCGAGCGCAATCTGCTGGGCAACAAGACAAAGTCCGGTTTCTACAAGAAGCAACAAGGCGAAGGCGACAAACGCGAAATCTGGGCGCTCGACGCGGCGACTCTCGAATACCGTCCATCGCAGAAGGTCAAACTTCCGGCGCTCGACATGGCGAAGAATATCGAGGATTTGCCCGAGCGTCTCAAGGCGTTGACGTGGGGCAAGGATCGCGTTGGGGCGTTTCTTTGGAAGACGTTGACGCGGACGCTCGCTTACGCAGCCAAACGCATTCCGGAGATCGCGGACAATGTCGTGGAAGTCGATCGCGCGATGCGTTGGGGCTTCGGTTGGGAACTTGGACCATTCGAAGCGTGGGACGCAATCGGCGTCGAGAAGTCAGTCGCGCGAATGAAGGAAGAGGGAATGGCGGTGCCGGCGAACGTCGAACAGATGCTCGCGTCAGGCGCCACGTCGTTCTACAAAAAAGATAACGGGCAACAGTCTTATTTCGACTTCGCGTCAGGAAAGTACGTTCCGCTCGCGGATCAGCCTGGAGTTTTGATCCTTAAGTCGATCAAAGATCAGAAGGGTGTGATCAAGAAGAACGCAGGAGCGTCGTTGATCGACATCGGCGACGGCGTCGCGTGTCTCGAGTTTCACTCGAAGATGAACGCGATTGGCGGCGACACGTTGCAGATGTTGAAGTTTGCGCTTGGCGAGGTTGAGAAGAATTTTCTCGGTCTCGTGGTGGGCAATCAGGGCACGAACTTCTGCGTCGGCGCGAACATCATGTTGATGCTGATGGAAGCGCAGGAGGAAAACTGGGACGAGCTCGACATGATGGCGCGGGTTTTTCAGAACGCGACGATGAGTTTGCGTTACTCGCCGAAGCCGGTGGTGGTCGCGCCGTTTCAGATGGTGTTTGGCGGCGGGTGCGAGATGGTGCTGCACGCCGATCGCGTGCGGGCAGCGGCCGAGACGTACATCGGTCTTGTCGAAGTCGGCGTCGGGATCATTCCGGCCGGCGGCGGCACGAAGGAGATGCTGGTGCGGGCAATGGATTCGATTCCGAAGGGCGTCGACGACGCGGATCCGTTCCCGTTTGTAAAGCGTGCGTTTGAAACGATCGCGCTGGCGAAGGTTGCGACGTCGGCTGAGGAGGCGAGAACGCTGGGTTTCCTGACGGCGGACGATACAATCTCGATGAACGCGGATCGCCTGATTGCCGATGCGAAGAAGGAAGTGTTGGCGTTGTCGGCGAGTGGTTACGTCGCGCCGCAGCCACGGACCGATATTCTCGCGTTAGGTTTGTCTGCGTTGTCGACGTTGAAGTTGGGTATCCACCAGATGAAGCGCGCCGGATACATTTCCGACCATGACGCGGAGATCGGAGAACAACTCGCGCGCATTCTGACGGGTGGCGATCTGAACCATACGACGCGCGTGTCTGAGCAATACTTGTTGGACCTTGAGCGCGAAGCGTTTCTGTCGCTGGTCAGCAAACGGAAGACGCAGGAACGGATCGCGCACATGTTGAAGACCGGGAAACCGTTGAGAAACTAATTGGAATTGCGAATTTCGAATTGCGAAATTGCGAATTTTCGGGCAGCTCCGGAACTGCCGGAATCTTTAAATTCGAAATTCGCAATTCGAAATTCGAAATCTTTGTGAGGTAAGTATGAGAGACGCAGTAATCGTATCAGCAGTTCGCACAGCGGTTGGCAAAGCGCCGCGCGGCACGTTGCGCACAACACGCCCGGACGAAATGGGTGGGGCAGCTATCAAGGAAGCGTTGGCGCGTGTTCCCGGACTCGAAACGTCGCAGATTGAAGACGTGATCATGGGTTGCGCCATGCCGGAAGCCGAACAGGGGATGAACGTTGCGCGCGCCGCTGCGATTCGCGCCGGCCTGCCGGTTGAGACGAGCGCGATGACGATCAATCGCTTCTGTTCGTCAGGTTTGCAGTCGATCGCGATGGCGGCGGATCGCATCAGGAGCGGCGGCGCTGACGTGATCGTCGCGGGCGGGTTGGAAACGATGTCGATGATCCCGATGGGTGGTCACATCATTCGTCCAAACCCGTACCTGGTCGAGCACTATCCGGACTTTTATCTCAGCATGGGCCTTGCAACTGAGAACGTTGCGCGCAAGTATGAAGTGACTCGCGAGGAGCAGGACGAGTTTGCGTTCCGCTCGCATCAACGCGCGGCCGCCGCACTCGATGCGGACAAGTTTGCGGAGGAGACTGTTCCCTTGCACGTGGTCCTCGAAGAGTTGGACGAGAAAGGCAAGAAGCAGCGCCGCGAGGTTGTGTTTGATAAAGACGAAGGCGTGCGCCGAGATACTTCCGCTGATGGTCTCGCGAAACTAAAACCCGCGTTTCACGTGAAGGGCACTATCACGGCGGGCAATGCCTCGCAGATGTCTGACGGCGCCGCTGCGGCGATCGTCATGTCTGACGAACGCGCGAAACAGCTGGGCGCGAAACCGATGGCGCGTTTCATTGCGTATGCGACTGCGGGTTGTCCGCCGGAGGAGATGGGCATCGGTCCGGTCTTCGCGATTCCGAAAGCGCTGAAACTCGCCGGCCTGACGCTCGACGACATTGATCTGATCGAGTTGAATGAAGCGTTTGCCGCGCAGTCGTTGGCAGTAATCAAGACTTTGGGACTCAACCCGGACAAAGTTAACGTCAACGGCGGCGCGATCGCGCTGGGCCATCCGCTTGGTTGCACTGGCGCGAAACTAACTGCCAGCATCCTGCGCGAACTCGAGCGCCGCAACGGCCGCTATGGAATGGTGACGATGTGTGTTGGTGGTGGCATGGGCGCCGCCGGAATCTTTGAACGAATCGCAGCCTGAAGTTAAGTCGATAGGAGGACAAACTCGATGTCAGCCGTAGCCGAACAAAAGCAGCTAGTCAAAGGCGGAGCGTTTTTGATTGAAGAGCGCGCGCCGGAGGCGATCTTCACGCCGGAAGACTTCAACGAAGAGCACCGGATGATTGCCGAGACGACGCGGCAATTCATCGACAACGAAGTACGGCCTCGTACCGACGAGCTCGAGAAGCACGACTGGAAACTCGCGCGCGAACTGGTAACCCAGGCCGCGGATCTCGGACTGATCGGCGCGAACATACCGGAGGAGTTCGGCGGGTTGGGACTCGACCAGACGAGTGGCGCGCTAATCGGCGAAAACATCGGACGTTCCGCTTCGTTCGCGACTACGCTCGGCGCCGAAAGTGGTATCGGTCTGTTGCCGATCGTTTACTTTGCCACCGAAGCTGCAAAGAAAAAGTATTTGCCGAGGATTGCGACAGGCGAGTTGATCACGGCGTATGCGCTGACCGAAGCGGGCGCTGGTTCTGACGCGATGAACGGCAAAGCAACGGCGCGTTTGAGCGACGACGGCAAGGAATACGTTCTCAACGGCGAGAAGATGTGGATCACGAACGGCGGTTTCGCCGACATCTTCATCGTGTTCGCGAAAGTCGACGGCGACAAGTTCAGTGCGTTCATCGTCGAGCGTCAGCCGGGTCTGACGTCAGGCGCAGAAGAACACAAGATGGGTATCAAAGGATCGAGCACGACGGCGCTCGTTCTTTCAGACGTTCGCACGCCGGTTGAGAACTTACTCGGCGAAGTAGGCAAGGGTCACAAGATCGCCTTCAACGTGCTGAACATTGGCCGGTTCAAACTCGGTGCGATGTGCGTCGGCGGCATGAAGTTGATGGTCCATGAATCGGTGCGTTACGCAAACGAGCGACACCAGTTTGGTAAGTCGATCTCGTCGTTTGGGGCGATTAAGGCGAAGCTGGCGGAACAGGCGATTCGGACGTGGATTGGCGAGTCGATGATTTATCGCACCCTCGGCATGATCGAAGACCGGTTGAATACTGTCGATTCGAAAGATGTGGACGCGCGGTTGCGGGCGATTGAAGAGTACGCGGCCGAGTGCTCGATCATCAAGGTGGCGCTTTCCGAGTACTGCGATTTTGTCGTCGACGAGATGGTCCAAATCTACGGCGGTTATGGTTATTCCGCCGACTATCCGGCCGAGCGCGCGTATCGCGATTCGCGCATCAATCGCATCTTCGAAGGCACAAACGAAATCAATCGCATGTTGATTCCGGGTCGTTTGATGAAGAGCGCGCTGAGCGGCAATCTCGCGCTGCTTCCTGCCGCACAGGCGCTGATGGACGAAGTGCTCTCGCCCTCGCTTAGCGGCTTCGACGATGACGACACCCTCCTTGCCGCTGAAGAGAAGTTGACTACGAACGCGAAAAAAGTCGCGCTGATGACGCTTGGCACCGCGGCGCAGAAGTACATGATGAAACTCGGCGACCAGCAGGAGATCCTGATGGGCATCGCCGACATAATCATGGACACGTACGCGATGGAGACTGCAATCCTGCGCACGCGCAAACTCGCGGCGGCCCAGGGTGAAGCGGCCGTCGAACGCCTACTCGACATCACCCGCGTGTTCTGCAACGACGCTGTCGGACGCATTGAATTACGCGCGAAGCACACGTTGGCGGGAATGTCGGAAGGCGACGAACTGCGCACGTTGCTTGCAGCGCTGCGACGTTTCACGAAGTTGCAGCCGCTGAACACGATCGCCGCGCGTCAGCGAATCGCGGATGAAATGATCCAGGCGAACAAGTACATCTACTAGACCACAAAAAGTAGCCACAAAAGGCACAACGAAGAACACAAAAGGCACAAGTACTTAAAACAAAGTACAAAGAACTAAGTACAAAGAACTAAGTACAAAGAACTAAGTACAAAGGACTAAGTTCAAAGCACTCACCGATGCGTGTCATTCCCATCTCGCTCCCGACACCGTTTTACATCGGTCCGGTTAACGTCTACCTGATCGCCGAAGATCCGATCACGATCATCGACACCGGGCCGAAGACGAAAGCAACTGTCGACGCATTGCGCGAGGGCTTGCGTGCCGCCGGTTTCCGCGTTTCCGACCTCCGTCGCATCGTACTTACTCACGCACACGAAGATCATTGCGGACTCGCGAAGTCGTTACGCGACGAAGCGAAGAATGCTGAAGTTTTTGTGCACGACTGGGAAACGGGCCTTCGTCACAGCCGGCTTCAGTATGACGAACATCGCGCGCTGCTCGAGCGTGCGGGCGTGCCGGAAAAAGAGGTTCAGTTGATGCGCCGCATGTACGAGGGTATGCGTGAGTACGCCGACACGTTGCCCGATAACGAATGCGTCTCGCTGAAGGATGAAGCTGAACTTGAATTTGAATCGGGAACGTTGCGCGTCATGCACACACCTGGTCACACACCGGGTTCGTGCTCGTTTCTTCGCGAAGCAGATCGCACGGTGATCGCGGGCGACTGTGTGCTCAAACGGATAACTCCTAACCCCGTGCTCTCGCCTGATCCGCTCGATCCGTCGCGGCGGTTCCCGTCGCTGGCTGAGTATCTCGTCAGTCTCGCGCGTTTGCGCGCGTGTTCGCCGACGTTGGTTTACGGCGGGCACGGCGACGTGATACGCGATTACGAAGAACTCTTCCACCGGTATTTTCGCGCATTTCAGGAGCGGCAGTCGCAGGTGATCGGACTCGTGAAGAAGACCGGCGTCACGGCGTGGGAAGTTGGACAGGCAATGTTTCCCGGAGCTGATGACGTTCATCGTTTTCTCGCGGTGTCAGAGGCGGTCGCGCATCTCGACCTGGCCCATAGTGAAGGGAAAATCGGCGTCGAGCTCGCAGGTGTCACCGAGGTCTACAAGCCCAAAGATCCAACATCACGTATCTAGGTACAAATAATTAAACGTAAATCTTTTTGGAACTTAGGTTTGAGTGTCGCGTGTAAGGCCGAAACTCTTCCGGAGGAAATTCGTGTATGAAGATCAAATACTTTCTGAGTTTTCTCGTTGCTCTCATTCTGACTACAAGTTCCGTCCTCGCCCAACAACCAGCGCCGCCGCCCGAGCCTCCTGAACCACCCGAGGAAACATTCCTGAATACGTTTTCTCTGTTTACCGACGGTGGTTATCTCGGCGTTTACGCTGAAAACATCAATCGCCAAAACATGGGCCGCTATCACATGGGCTCGGCTCGCGGAGTTGGCATAACGCAGGTAATTCCAGGCAGCCCGGCCGAAAAAGCCGGTCTGAAGAAGGACGACGTGATTCTTCGTCTCGACGGCGAGAACATCACGAGCGTGCGTAAACTTAACCGCCTCGTTGCCGAGATCGCGCCCGACCAATCGGTGAAAGTAACAGTCAGCCGCGGAGGTTCGGAGCAGGAACTCACCGCGACGATCGGAAAGCGAGATAACACCAGTACGGTCCAGGGCCTAATGCAAGGTCAGCCAAGAGTTTGGAAGTGGGAAGGAAATCCCAAGGACTTCGAGGGCTTCAAAGACTTCAAGTTTGACTTCCCGCTGGGTGAGAAGTTTGGGTTCGATTTAGATAAAGAAGGCGACCTGACGTTCCTGCTCAGCAAGAGCCGTCGCATCGGCGTCAGCACGATGACGCTGAACAAACAGCTCGCGGATTATTTCGGAATCGCCGGTGGAAAGGGATTGCTGGTCACCTCCGTGACTGAGGATGGTCCAGCGGCAAAAGTGGGTGTGAAAGCAGGCGACGTGATTACGGCCATTGACGGCGAAACGGTTGATTCGCCCGGCGACCTGTCCCGTGTGATCAATCGCAAAAAGGAAGGCAGCGTCACGCTGACAGTGATTCGCAACAAGTCGCAACAAACATTTGTCGTCACGCCGGCTGAAGGCGGTTTCTCCGGAACGGGGGACGGTCGCAGATTGGGCGCCGGATCGTGATTCCGCGGATCGAGATTCCGATAATGCCCGAGATTGACATCCAAATGCCGCGTATCCAGATTCCGGGTATACCGGCCATCAACGTCAGTATGCCTCCGATTCGTGTGCGGCCCGTGAGAGTGAGAGTCTCACGGGGTGAACGCGGCCCGATTTAACTGACGATTTTCCTGCTCTCGTCCGCTGTTTCCGACGGTACGCTTGCGCCAAAGGAGCGGGTTGTGTGATGATCCATTTCGATGATACGGGTCATTTACAGCTCTGATCTTTTGAGGAGTGCATAAAGAGTGAAAGCGGAATTAGAGAAGTTGATCGCTTTGCAGAAACTGGATACCAGCATAAGAAAACTAGAAAAAGACCTCGAAGCGATACCAGAAAGGCGCGCCGAAATCGAAGGAGAATTCGATCGGCGCGCTTTTGAAATTAGGGGTCTTGAAAGTCGACGTGACGACGCGAGACATAATCGTACCCGTCTGGAAAACGAAGTAATTGATCAGCGGACCCGCGCCGAACGTGCCGAACGAAATCTGATGTCGTCAAAGAAACAGGACGAGTACACCGCCGCCATTCGCGAGGCTGACGCCGCACGCAAACAGATCTCGGCATTGGAAACGCAGATCCTCGAACAAATGGAGAGTCTTGAGCAGGCTGAAGCAGCGCTCAAGGAACGCGCCGATGAGATTGCGACGTTGAATTCGGATCGCGAAGCACGGTTGAAGGCGTTTGACAAAGAGACGCGCTCGCAATCGGAGTTGCTGGCGGCGCAAAGGATTGAACGCGAACAGGTATTTGCGAATCTGCCGAAGTCGATGAGCGGTATGTACGCGAGAATCAAGGCGCGCATTCGCGACGGCGTTGCGGTAGCTGAGGCGCGGAATCGCTCCTGTACGGCATGTTTCATGTCGCTGCGACCGCAAGTGATGTCAGAAATCCGGCGCGGCGAGGAAGTGCTTACCTGTGATAACTGCGGCCGGATTCTCTACTACATCGCCGACTCCCTGCAGACTGACACACCGGCAACCCAACCGAATGTAGCCATTACCTAACCCCTCAGTCAGAACACGGATTTGCAAAACAACAGTGTTACGGTACCTGTGATTTCAACTCTGCGTATCTCTGCGGTTATTCGTTCTTACTCCACATTTACCGCCGAGCCGCAGAGGCACGCAGAGATTTAATCGGGAGGTGAGTGTGTGCGTGTGCTTGTTACGGGTGGTGCCGGTTATATCGGTAGCGTCGTCACCGAAGAACTGGTGAACGACGGTCATGAAGTAGTCGTCTACGACAATCTTGTCAAAGGTCATCGGCAGGCAGTTGTTTCCGGCGCGACTTTCGTGGAAGGCAACTTGCTTGACCCCGCGGTATTGCGACAAACCCTTGCAGAGCATCGCATTGAAGCGGTGATCCACATGGCTGCCTATTCACTCGTTGGTGAATCTTGCGAGCAGCCCGCCAAGTATTATCAAAACAACGTCGTCGCCGGTCTCGTGTTACTCGACACGATGCGCGAATGCGACGTCAGTCGTATCGTCTTTTCTTCAACTGCGGCGACTTACGGTGAGCCACTATCGCAGCCAATCTACGAAACCGCGCCCAACAGCCCGACTAATCCGTATGGCGAATCAAAACTCGCGTTCGAGCGGGCAATGGACTGGTACGAACGCGCCTACGGACTGCGTTATGTCTCACTTCGTTACTTCAACGCCGCCGGCGCGAGCGAAAAGTGCGGTGAAGATCACGATCCGGAATCGCACATCATTCCCATCGCCTTGCAGGCGGCGACAGGAAAACGTGCTCACATCGAGATCTACGGTGATGATTATCCAACACCCGATGGGACATGTCTGCGCGACTACATTCACGTCATCGATCTCGCTCGCGCGCATATTCTCGCGCTCGGCGCGATGAGCCCCATGAACGTCGCCAGCCGGATCTATAATCTCGGCTGTGGCGGGAACGGCTACAGCGTTCGCGAAGTGATCGAAACTGCTCGACAAGTAACGGGCAAAGACATTCCTGTCCGCATCGGACCACGCCGCGCGGGCGATCCGGCGACCCTGATCGCCAGTTCCGATAAGATTAAGCGTGACCTTGGCTGGCAGCCGCAGTTCCAGGACCTGCGCGTGATCATCGAATCAGCGTGGCGCTGGATGTTGGCCCACCCGAACGGATACTCTAACTGAGAGCTATGCCGAAAGTTGCGGAGCCAACTGAGAAACCAAGCGTCAAGCGAACGCGTCAGAAGCGCGGCACAATTATTACGCCCCAGGAGTTTTTAAGTCTCACCAAACCTAAGGGCGATCTGATCGTGAAGGTCGGACGCGAACACGTTTCGGTCACGAGTCTCGATCGCATCTACTGGCCGGACGAAAAGCTCACGAAGTTTGATCTGCTCTGTTTCTATCTCAAGGTCGCCGACTACATCATGCCGCACTTGAAAGATCGGCCCGCCATCCTCCAGCGATGGCCTCGCGGTATCAAGGCGCCGATGTTTTTTCAACAGGACCTCGAAAGCGCGCCGGAGTTTATCAAGACCAAGCGACTCACAAACCAGGAAGGCCGGCAGCTCGACTACTTCGTATACTCGACGGTCGGCTCGCTGCTGCATTTCGTCAATCTCGGAAACATCGAACAGCATCCATGGCACTCGACGACAAAGCATCTCGACAAGCCTGATTGGATCGCGATCGATCTCGATCCGAAAAGCGCGCCGTGGGAGAACGTGTTGCAAGTCGCGCTAGTCGTGAAGGAAGTTGCGGACGAGATCGGGTTGCAAGTGTTTCCGAAGACCTCAGGCTCTTCAGGCATGCACATCTACGTGCCGTTGAAGCCGACGAATGATTACGAGCAGGTCGCTGAGTTTGCGAAATTGTTTGCGGGTGAAGTCGCGCGACGCGCACCCAAGATCGCCACCGTCGAGCGGACCATCGCTAAGCGCAAAAGCACGCAGGTCTATGTCGACTGGATGCAGAATGCGCGCGGGAAGAGTTTGGCGTCAGTGTTTACCGCGCGGGCGAAACCCGGGGGCACTGTGTCGATGCCGTTAACCTGGAAACAAGTCTCGCAAGGCGTGAAGATTACTGACTTTACAATCACGAACGCGCCCGACTTACTAAAGAAAAAAGGCGACACTTGGGCAGACTTTTTTGCCGCCCGGCAAACCCTGAAACTTCGTTGAGCAACACAGTTAAGGCTTGACGAGCCAGCGGGCAAGTGCTTATTCTGTGGCCCGCGAGAAGTTAACCATGAACCGCAGCTGGTATCGCCACTATTATTATTACTGCCCGCCCTTCACTGGAAGGAGCGGTCGGGCGATGGGCTGTCGGAGCATGCTGAACTTCTAGCACCAGACAAGTTTCATAAAGACCGGCCATCAATCCTTCCAGAGGATTGGTGGCCGGTTTTTCGTTTTGTGAGGAGAAAACCGATGTCGCCAACTGAAACAATTGAAACAACGCCCGTGTTACAGGATCACGTCGAAGTCCGGCTTGTGCACCTCGATCCAGACCACCCCGGTTTTCGCGATCGTGAATATCGCGCGCGGCGCAATGCGATCGCAGAGATCGCAACAACCTACCGGTCCGGCAATCCGATACCGGATGCGCCGTACACGGAACTCGAGCACGGCGTTTGGAAGACAATTTGGAAAGCCCTCGGTCCAGCACATCAGGAGCACGCGTGCGACGAATATCTCAAGTGTCTCGAACGCCTGGATTTCGACAGCGATCGGATTCCGCAGTTGCGCGAAGTCAGTGAGAAGGTGGAAGCAATCAGCGGCTTTCGACTCGAACCGGTTGCCGGGCTGGTCGAGCCACGCGTGTTTCTGGAGTCGCTGGCGAACGGCGTGTTCTTGAGCACGCAGTACATCCGTCACCATTCGACGCCGCTATACACCCCAGAGCCGGACGTTGCTCACGAAATCATCGGACACGCTGTCACGTTAGCGAGTCCGCGACTCGCCGAGATCAATCGCTTGTTTGGCGAAGCGGTACGACGGACCACGGACTCCGCTGAACTCGATCGCCTGTCGCGCGTCTACTGGTTCACGATCGAGTTTGGCGTGCTGCGTGAAAACGGACGTGTCAAAGCATACGGAACGGGCCTGCTGTCGTCGGCGGGAGAATTGGAGGAAATGCACAACGCGGAACTGGTGCCGCTCGATCTCGAGGTTGCCGCCAGTCACGTCTACGACCCGACGCACTACCAGGCGATCCTTTTTTGTGCAGAGTCGTTCGACCAGATGGATCAGATGCTGCGGGAGTTTCTTGCGCGATGGTAGCCACAAGTAGGCACAAAAGGCACAGGCGGTAAAGTAAGGCTGAAGTTCGGTGGCCGCTCTGGGGTTTTTGTGCCTTCTTGTGGCTTTCGGATCGGCTTGTTGTTTTTGGATTTCTAATCTCAGAAAAAACCGGAATTGTTTAGGAAATCTACACGGATCTAATCCGTGGTTACGGCATCCGCGTTGCTTATTAGCTTTCCAACGAACTTCCCCGGAACAATTGACAATCGAATTGCCCGCGCCATGTCAGGAGGTATTTATGGCAAGCAAAAGGACTGCTCTATTCTTTACGTTCTTACTGCTGGTAGCCGCTCTCCCTGCGACTCCTTCAGCATTGGGCCAATCCACTGCTGTTCTTCAAGGAACAGTAACCGACGCCAAAAACGCGGTGCTGCCGAACGCGACTGTCACCGCCAGAAACCGCAGCACTTCCTCCGAACGGACCACGCAAACCGATAGCGAAGGTAATTATCAGTTTGCCGCGCTGCCAGTCGGCAGCTACACAGTCGAGGTCAAAGCTAATGGCTTCAAGACTGGCGTCGCGGATCAAGTGACGGTCGAAGTCGCCAAGACAGTCGTCCAGAATTTTCAGATGGACATTGGCGCCCTCTCCGAGCAGGTGCTTGTCTCTTCTGACGTCCCGGTAATCGAAACGACTACGACGTCCGTCGGCACGGTTATCAACCAACGCACGGTCCAGGAGATCCCGCTCAACGGGCGTCACTTCGTCGATCTCGGTCTGTTGATACCCGGCTCAGTCACTCCTCCACAGAACGGTTTCTTGACCGCACCGCTGCGCGGGCAGGGATCATTCGCCTTCAACACCGCGGGAGGACGAGAAGACACGGTCAACTTCATGATCAACGGCATAAACCTGAACGACATGGTCCAAAACCAGATCACGTTCCAGCCGTCGATCAATACAGTCCAGGAGTTTAAGGTAGACAATTCGACGGCCAGTGCGGAATACGGGCGAAATTCGGGCGCGATCGTGAATATCGCGACTCGTTCGGGATCGAACCAGTATCACGGCGAGGCATTCGAGTTTCTCCGCAACGAAGCGCTCGACGCGCGCAACTTCTTCGACGCGCGCAAACCGCCATTCAAACGCAACCAATTCGGTTTCAACATTGGTGGACCAGTGAAGCTGCCTCACTTTGGCGACGGTGGTCCAATCTTCAGTTACGACGGAAAGAACGAGACATTTTTCTTCTTTAGTTATGAAGGCACGCGCCAACGCCAGGGCCTGACGCTGACAAGCAACGTGTTGACTGACGCGCAACGTGCTTCAGTCACGAATCCAACGATCCAACAATTGTTGCCGTTGATTCCACTCGCAACTAGCGTGGACATCGTTGGTGGTGTTCCAGTTGCAAGATTCGCAGGTGCGGGAACAGCGCCTGTCGACATCGATCAATTCACCGGGGACATGAGCCATAACTTCAGCACGAACGATCGACTCCACGGCTACTACGCGTTTCAGCGCGACAAACGCGGCGAACCGAACCTTCAGGGCAACACCATGCCGGGTTGGGGCGACACCCGCCAGTCGACGCGTCAGATCTTCACGCTGAACGAGACGCACATTTTTGGTCCAAACCTGACTAACGAAGCGCGTCTTGGGTTCAATCGTATCAACATCACCTTCACGCCTAACGCACAACTGAATCCTGCTGACTTTGGCATCAACAACGGCGTCAATGCAGAGATCGGTTTGCCGCAGATTAGCATCACCGGATTCAATTTCAATCTCGGTGGTCCAGCAGGGTTTCCGCAGGGTCGCGCAGACATGACCGTTGTTTTGAGCGATACCGTCAGCTATCTCAGAGGTAATCACTCATTCAAGTTCGGTGGTGAGGCACGGCGGTTTTACAACAACAACTTCACGCTCGACACCGGCACGTTTACCTTCGCGAACGTAAACAGTTTCCTCACCGGCAATGGAAATGCATTCTCAGTCACACTCGGCGATCGATCGAGTGCAATCGTTCAAAACGCGTTCGGGTTCTACGTGCAGGACAACTGGAAGGTGCGTCCGACCGTAACGTTGGAACTCGGGCTTCGCTATGACTGGAACATGACGCCGACCGAGCGTTTCAACCGATTCGTCGTTTTCGATCACCTTACGAGGCAGTTGGTGCGCGTGGGCTCGGATGTCGACAAGGTCTACAAAGAAAACAACAAGAACCTCCAACCGCGACTTGGAATCGCGTGGGATCCGTTCGGTGACGGCAAGACCTCCGTTCGGGCTGCGTATGCACTTCTCACGGATCAGCCGGTAACGAATGTAGTGACGCCGCTGAGTTCAAATCCGCCGTTGGCGACGCCGCTAACTTTCACTGGTCCCGTTACCTTCACGAACGCGGTTCTGGTCGCGGGTGCGGCCGGACTCGCTCCAGCGAACGTCGATCCAAACTTCGACAACGCTTACGTTCAATCGTGGAACCTGAACGTCCAGCGCGAGATCGGACGCGATCTCGCGGTAACCATCGGTTACTTCGGAACGAAAGGTACGCACCTGCGCATCTCGCGTAACATCAATCAGCCCGTAAACGGCGTGCGACCGATTTCGAACGTTTCGAGCTCGAGTACGATTCGTCCCGGGGCCGGCTTGCTCAACATCGTGCAGATCGAAGGCACCGGCAATTCGAGTTACAACGCGCTTTGGTTGACTGGAACGAAGCGACTCTCGCGAGGTTTGCAGTTCAACGCTTCATACACGTTCTCGAAGTCGATTGATTACAACTCGCTGAGCAGCCAGGGCGTGGTTATCCAGGACAGCTACAACCTGCGCGACAGCCGCGGTCTTTCAGACTTCGACGCGCGGCACCGGTTCGTTATCAGCGGACTCTACGAACTGCCCTTCCGCGGTAATCAGTTGAAGGAAGGCTGGCAACTTTCAGCGATCGTTCAGTCGCAAAGCGGCAATCCTGTGAACATCGTAGCGAATAACGCGACGTTCACCGGCACGAACAACACCGTGCGACCAGACGTCACAGGACCGATTGCAATCATCGGCACGCCGAATCGCTGGTTTGATACAGCGCCGTTCGTGGTGCCCGTGGGACGCTTTGGCAATCTTGGACGCAACGTAGTGATCGGTCCGGGATTCAACAACACCGATTTCTCGATCATCAAACGAACGAAGCTGACCGAGAACCAGTTGATTGAGTTTCGTTGGGAGGTCTTCGATCTGTTCAATCACGCGAACTTTGGACAACCAGGTCGTGTGGTGGGCAGCGCAAACTTTGGTCAGATCACGAACACGCGATTCCCAACGGGCGACTCAGGTTCGTCGCGACAGATGCAGTTTGCGTTGAAGTATAAGTTTTAAGAAAGAAGTCTCCCGCAAAGGCGCAAAGGCGCAAAGACGCTAAGACGCAAAGACGCAAGGCGCGAAGATGCAAAGCCAGGAAGAGATCGCGGCTTCTAGCCAGGTCGATTGCTCTCTCTTTGCGTCTTTGCGCCTTTGCGGGAACCCTTCGCTCCCGTCAAACGCCGAGGATCAGTTTGGCGATCGTGAAATAGATAATCAGACCGGTGGCGTCGACGAGAGTTGTGATCAACGGCGCGGAGAGTACCGCCGGATCGACGCCAAAACGCTGCGCCAGGATCGGCACCAACGATCCGACAGTCGTCGACCAGACGCAGATCGCGAACATCGTCACGGCCACGGTGATTGCGAGTCTGAAAGGTGCTTGCCAGATTAGCGCCTGCACCAATGCGATCGGCGCGACAAGTAAACCGAGCAACATCCCCGTCGTCGCTTCTCGTGCAACCACACGCCAGGCATGGCGCACGCCGACCTCTCCCAGTGCGAGACTTCTAATCACGGTCATGACTGTCTGCGCGCCTGCGTTACCGCCGGTGCCGATCAGCAACGGAATGAAGAACGCGAGCGCGACCACCGCTGCCAGTTCCGATTCGAACTTGTGCAAGACTGCGCTCGTCAGCGTGCCCGCAACAAACAGCAACAGCAGCCAGCCGATGCGTTTGCGCACGACACGCAGGATCGGGTTATCGAAATAAGGTTTGTCCATCGCGCCGGGTTCGACTGCCGCCATGCGCAGGATGTCTTCCGTCTGTTCCTCGATCAGCACGTCGATCACGTCGTCAACAGTCACGAATCCGACAACGCTTCCGTCCTCCTCGACTACGGGAACGGCGAGTAAGTTGTACTTTCCGATCGTCTCCGCGACCTTCTCCTGATCGTCCTGCACGTTCACTGTCACCGGTTTGCGCCGCATCACATGGACGATCGGCCGTTCGAGTTCCGCCATCACGAGATCGCGCAATGAAACTGCGCCGAGCAGGCGATCCGTCTCGGGCTCCATCACGTAGCACGCGTAAATCGACTCCTTCTCACGCGCGACGGAACGAATGTGCTTCAACGCGTCGGCGACGGTCATCTTTGGCTCGAGCCGCACGAACTCCGTCGTCATGATGCCGCCGGCGGTATGGTCCGGATACTGGAGCAGGTCTTCCAGCTCGGCGCGGACGTCAGGTGTGAACTTCGGCAGGATACGATGCCGCTCGTGCAGGCCCATCTTCTGAATGACGTCGGTGCGCTCGTCGGCAGAGAGGCCTTCGAGAATAGCCGCCACACGTTTTGGGTCTAACTGTTCGAGAATCGCTGCGCGACGGCGCATCGTGGGCTGGTCGCAGAGTTCTATACAGCGCTCGAGTGGCAACATGGACACGATCGCGGCGGCTTCGTTGAGACGAAGTTGATTGAGCAGCTCCGCAAGATCTTCAGGAGGTAGATCTGAAACCTCGCTACCAATTCCGACAAAACTCTCGTCCAATCGAAGCTGGATGCGTTCGAGTAGCTGCTGTAAATCTTTCGATGTAGGCATAACAAGAGTTTTCCCGCAAAGGCGCAAAGGCGCCAAGTGTGACTCTGACAGAGATCCTTTGCGTCTTTGCGCCTTTGCGGGAAACTTGCTGAAACAAAGAGACGGACTAAACCTGCGCGCTGATCGTGTTCTCTTCGGCCGGGTTCAACACGGCCTGCGCGGCGGCCAATCGGGCGACTGGCACGCGGAACGGCGAACAGCTCACGTAGTCGAGCCCGATCTCGTTACAGAATGCGATCGACTGTGGATCGCCGCCATGTTCACCGCAAATACCGACCTTGAGATTTGGTTTCACACTACGACCGCGCTCCGTACCGAGGCGCACTAGCTGGCCCACGCCGTCGCGATCGAGAACCTGAAACGGATCGTCTTTAACGATCTTGCGCTCGATGTAGTTGGGCAGAAAGCGGCTCGAATCGTCGCGGCTCAAACCGAACGTCGTTTGCGTCAGGTCGTTCGTGCCAAATGAGAAAAAGTCGGCATGCGCTGCAATGCGATCCGCCATCAGTGCGGCCCGCGGCAGTTCGATCATCGTGCCGACGTGGTAGTCGATCGTCATTCCATGTTCGCCCATCACCTGTCGCGCTACTTCGTGAATCAAATCCGCCTGCTGATGCAACTCCTCGCTCAGCGACACCAGCGGAACCATGATCTCGAGCTCGACTTTCTTGCGTTCGCCCTGCACCTTGCAAGCTGCTTCGAAGATCGCTTTGCATTGCATGCGTGTGACTTCGGGGAACAGAAGTCCGAGACGGCAACCGCGAAAACCGAGCATCGGATTCGCCTCGCGAATGCGATTGACCTGACGCAGCAGCGCGCGTTTGTGATCGATCTCGTCAAGGATCAGATCCATCGCCGTCAATGTCTCTGCGGCGCGCAACGCCATCTTCAACTCGGAAAGTTCGGTGCCGAGCTCTTCGGCATTAGGCAGAAATTCGTGAAGCGGCGGATCAAGAAGACGAATCGTTACCGGCAGTCCCGCCATCTCGCGAAAGATGCCGATGAAGTCGCTGCGTTGCAGCGGCAAAAGTTTGTCGAGAGCTTTCTCGCGCGCGCCAACGCCTTCGGAAAGGATCATCTCGCGCATGGCCGCGAGCCGTTTGTCGCCGAAGAACATGTGTTCCGTGCGACAAAGACCAATACCCTCCGCGCCAAACTGTCGCGCCGTCTTCGCATCGAGCGGCGTGTCGGCGTTCGCGCGCACCCGCAGGCGACGAAACTTGTCGGCCCATGTCATCAGTTTGAAGAAGTCGTCGCCGAGAGTCGGTTGAATCGTCGGTATCTGGCCCAGAAACACGCGGCCGGTCGAACCATCAACGGTGATCCACTCGCCTTTCGTGACGACAGTGCCATCGACCGTGAACTGTTGCTGACCGTAGTCGACATTAATTGCCTGCGCGCCGCTGACGCAGGTCTTGCCCATGCCACGCGCGACAACCGCGGCGTGACTTGTCATTCCGCCCCGCGAGGTGACGATCGCCTGCGCCGCGACCATGCCGTGAAAATCGTCAGGACTCGTCTCGGAACGCACAAGCACGACTTGCGCGCCTTCGCGGGCCATTTCTTCAGCTTCGTCCGGACTGAAAACAACCTGGCCCTGCGCTGCGCCGGGACTGGCGGGTAGACCGGTCGCAAGCACGGTTGCGTTTGTTTTCGGATCGACTGTCGGATGCAGCAGTTGATCGAGTTGCTCGGGCGTCACGCGTTGCACAGCCGTCGCTTTGTCGATCAGTTTTTCAAAGACCATCTCCACCGCGATGCGCACCGCCGCCGCGCCACTGCGTTTTCCGGTGCGCGTTTGCAGCATGTAGAGCTTGCCGCGCTCGATCGTAAACTCGCAGTCCTGCATGTCGTGATAATGCTGTTCGAGCAGCGTCGTGATTGAAACGAACTGATCGTAGACCTCAGGCAATTCCTTTTTCAGTTGCGAGAGCGGATTCGGCGTGCGAATGCCGGCGACGACGTCTTCGCCTTGCGCGTTCAAGAGGTACTCGCCGTACAGTTCTTTCCTGCCGGTGGAAGGATTACGGGTGAAGGCGACGCCGGTGCCGCTGCCTGCGCCCATGTTTCCGAACACCATCGCCTGCACGTTGACCGCTGTACCGAGCGAATCGGGAATGCGATTCACGCGGCGATAGTCGATTGCCCGGCGGCCCATCCATGAATTGAACACCGCGGCGATCGCGACGCGCAGTTGTTCGTAAGGATCTTCGGGAATAGCACTTTGTTCGGTAAGGATGATCTGTTTTTCGGCGGCGATAATGTCGCGCAGGTGATCAGGTTTGAGATCGGTGTCGCGTCCACCTTGTGTCTGCGCCTTGAAACGATCGAGTACGCGTTCGAACTTCGCATGCGCGACGCCCATAACGATCTCGCCGAACAACGAAGCGAAACGTCGATAAGCATCGAGCGCGAAACGGAGATCGCCGGTCTGTTCGGCAAGACCCGTAACGGTCTCTTCGTTCAGACCAAGATTGAGCACCGTATCCATCATGCCCGGCATCGAGAACGCCGCGCCGGAGCGAACTGAAACGAGCAGCGGGTTTTTGGGATCGCCAAAGCGTTTGCCGACTTTCTCTTCGATCCTGCTTAAACCTTCCTTCACCTGCTCCCACATTCCATCGGGAAACTTCTTGTCGTTCTCGAAGAACGCATTGCAAGCCTCAGTTGTGACGACCAACCCCGGGGGAACTGGCAGTCCAGCCTGCGTCATCTCGCAGAGTCCGGCGCCTTTCCCGCCTAAAAGGGCCTTGTCGTCGCCGGGTCCCTCGTCGAAAAGGTAGACCCACTTATTTGTTTTTTGTTCAGTTGATTCCGAGGCTTCTTCAGTAACAGTGCTCATGGGGTTGCAAGTTATCGCATTTTTGGTGGTTTAGGGAAGTGGAGCCTTTGGGTAAACCTTTGCGTCTTTGCGCCTTCGCGGGAAAACTTCCATACGAAAGCAAGATTCCCGCAAAGGCTCAAAGGCGCAAAGATCAGCTAGTATGTCGGCATAGGAACGGAGACCACGGATATGGCGAACATCACGTCGTTAAACGTGAACGGGAGAAAACTGCCGGTAAACGTCGATTCGCAGACGAGTTTGCTCACCGTTTTACGCGACTTTCTAAGTTTTATGGGAACGAAATACGGCTGCGGCGAGGCGCAATGCGGTGCGTGTACCGTGCTCGTCGACGGCCAGATGACTCGCTCATGCACGATGCCAGTCGGAAAGGTCGCGAGCAAACAGATCACTACGATAGAAGGTCTCGAAAAAGACGGCAAACTGCATCCACTTCAGGAGGCGATTCATCGAAGCCGATGCGATGCAGTGCGGTTATTGCACGTCCGGGATGATCATGGCGGGTGTCGCGTTGCTGAAAAAGAATCCCAAGCCCTCGCGAGCTGAGATCGTGAAGCACATGGATCGCAACATGTGTCGTTGCGGAACTTATTTGCGAATCGTCAAAGCGATCGAGATAGCTTCCGGCACGTCGAAGGAGGTGCGGAAGTGAAAGAAGAACTCGATCCCGATCCGGAATTCGATCTCGAACTTGCCCTGGAACTCGAACGCTACGAACTCTTCGCGAATCCGATCTACAACTTCACATTCAATCGACGTCAGTTTCTGAAAGTGTTCACGGGCGGCGTCGCGCTGTTGGTGCCGATGTCGAATCTGCTCGCGCAGCAAGAGCAGGGTGAATCCGGACGCGGTCGCATGGACCAGCGCGTGCCGAACGACATCGGCGCCTGGATCTACTTCGACGAAAAGGGTGAGATTGCGGTTTACACCGGCAAGGTTGAGTTGGGTCAAAACATTCGCACCTCGTTGGCCCAGGCGGTCGCCGAAGAGTTGCACGTGCCGGTCCAGATGATTCGCATGGTTATGGCGGACACTGATCTGACACCTTTCGACATGGGCACGTTCGGGAGCCGCTCGATACCTTTTATGGCGCCGCAGTTGCGCAAAGCAGCGGCCGCTGCGCGTGAAACTCTGGTGGTCCTGGCAGCGGAACAGTTGAAGGTGGCACCGGCTGATTTGCGAATCGTCAATGCGCGTTTCGTTAACCGCGATGCGTCGAAGTCGTTGAGCTTCGAGAGGTCACACAAGGTCGAAAACTGGTTAAGGAAATACCGGCCGACGTAGCCATCACGCCGGTGAAAGATTGGACCATCGCGGGTAAGTCTGTGCCGAAAGTCGGCGCCCGCGATTTCGTTACGGGCGTCCATTCGTACACGTCCGACTTGAAGCGAGCAGGAATGCTGCTGGGTCGCGTAGTCAGGCCTCCGGCATTGAATTCGACACTGGTTAACCGCTGATACAAAGGCTGCTGAAGCGATAAGCGGCGTTAACATCGTTCGCGACGGCGATTTCATCGGCATCGCCGCGCCCGATCCGCAAATACTTGCCGGGCGGAGAAGGCGATCGCTGTTCATTGGAAGACACCGGCACAACCGGGTGCGGCGCAGTTGTTCGAACAGTTGAAGCGAGAGTCGTCGCCGAGTCGTGGCGGTGGACGTCCTGTCGGATCGATTGCCGACGGTATGGCCGCTGCAGATAAGAAACTCTCGCAGACGTACACCGTTGCGTACATCGCGCACGCGCCGCTCGAACCGCGCGCAGCAGTCGCCGAGTGGAAGGACAACAAGTTGACGGTATGGACCGGAACGCAGCGACCGTTTGGCGTGCGATCGGAATTGGCAGAAGCGTTTCATATTCCCGAGACGAGCGTGCGTGTGATTGTTCCTGACACCGGATCGGGTTACGGCGGGAAACACACCGGCGAGTGTGCGATTGAAGCTGCACGCCTGGCGCGCGCGAGCGGCAAGCCAGTAAAGCTCGTGTGGACGCGTGAGGAGGAGTTCACCTGGGCGTATTTCCGTCCGGCAGGTGTGATCGAGGTGTCGACCGGTGTGAAAAACGACGGCACGGTCACGGCGTGGGAGTTTCACAACTACAACTCCGGCGCGTCTGCGATCCAGTCGAAGTACGCGTTCCCCAATCAGAACATTCAGTTTCATAGCAGCAAGTCGCCGCTAAGGCAGGGTTCGTATCGCGGACTCGCAGCGACAGCGAATCACTTCGCGCGCGAAGTGCACATGGACGAGTTGGCCCAACTGGTCGGTATGGACGCGGTTGAGTTTCGTTTGAAGAACACTCAGGACCAGCGGTTGAAAGCGGTGCTTGAGGCGGCGGCGAAGTCGTTTGGCTGGGGCGTAAAGAGGCAGCCCGGAAGAGGAGCGGGAATCGCGTGTGGATTTGAAAAAGGAAGTTATATCGCGACTGCTGCTGAGGTCTCAGTCGATCCGAAGACGAAGAAAGTGAAGCTTGAACGAATCGTGGCGAGCTTCGAATGCGGCGCGATTGTCAATCCTATGCATCTGCACAATCAGGTTGAGGGTGCGGTGGTGCAGGCGATCGGCGGCGCGTTGTTCGAGACGATAGATTTTCAGAATGGACAAATTCTGACTGCGAAGTTTTCGCGTTATCGCGTGCCGCGGTTTAGCGACATGCCTCCGATCGAAATCGTGTTGTTGGACCGGAAGGATCTGCCGTCAGCAGGCGCCGGTGAAACTCCGATCGTGGGACTTGCTCCGGCAGTCAGCAGCGCGATCTTCGAAGCAACGGGGCAGAGACTCAGATCGTTACCGTTAGTCCCGAACCTCTAATCATTGGTCATATATCATTTGCCATTTGTCATTTCTCATTTGAGAACCCTTTCGCGTACCGTGTTCTGCCTCCTCAAAATAACAAATGACAAACGTCAAATTATATATGACCAATGATTTCATCAGGCCTGAGTTAACTTGCTGAACGCCTGCCTGAAGATGTTCACGATGCTCTCAGGCTCGATCGCGTAACGGCGAAAATCAAACGTTGTAACCGGCGCCACACCTACCCCGGATGACGTCAGAAAGATCTCATCTGCGTCTACCAGGTCGGTCATCTCATAAACACCTTCGACGAGCGGAATAAAGTGTTTGTTGGCGATGTCAATCACGCACTCACGCGTGATGCCCGCGAGGGCGCCAGTGCTCAAGCTCGGCGTGTGGACCGTGCCGCCCTTTGCCCAAAAAATGTTGGCAGTGGTGGCCGAGACGATCTCGCCGCGCTCATTAAGAACGACGGCCTCGTCAAAGTCGCGGCTACGTGCTTCTTCTTTCGACAGCACGTGATCGAGGTAGTTCAAACTCTTAATTCCGGTGAGTGGCGAGAACGTGCTGACGCGATAGGGCGACACGGCGAGCGACAAACCATTAGCCGAAACACGGCGCGAGTCGCCGGTCATGATTAGCAGATCGGTTTTCCGCGTGCTGGGAAGTTTGGTTTTCCAGAAATCGCGGCCGCCGCGCGCGAGCATCGTTACGCGAACGCGACCGTCTTTCACTTGATTGACGGCGACCAGTTTGTTGACGGCTTCCCCGACACTCTTCTCAGTGCAGCCGGTGTGATCGATATCGAGTTTGGCGGCGTGTGCGGAGAGACGTTGCCAATGTTTGGACCAGAGAAATGGTTTTGAATCGTAGACTGCGAGCGTCGTGAAGACACCGCGTCCGTATAAAGCAGCCGAAGAGACAGCGGCGACGCGCGCCTTGGTCGCTTCGACCATCGTTCGGTTGAGCGAGATGACGGGATGCAAAAAGCCTCCCTCGCGTGAAATCAGACCGTAGCGGGCACTTCCGCTTGTAGCTTTCGTGAGAGCGCGCTACGCCACGCGGATTCAAGATCCGTGATATCCGTGTTTACAGCTTCACCACCATCAACAGCGACAACCAGCGAATCTCCACCGACACGTCCGATTACTTTAAACGGCGCGTTGTGTCGTTTGGCAATCTCTTCAATTGCTTCCGTTGCCGAACGTTCAAAAGTGATGATGATGCGTGACGGCGATTCGCTGAACAGCAACGACGTCGGACTGAGTGTTCCTTCGAGATCGATGCGCGCGCCAATCGCTTCGCGCCCGAGTGATGAAAAACACGATTCCGCGAGGGCTACTGCCAGTCCACCATCGGAACAATCGTGTGCTGAAACCAACAACCCTGTTTCCGCTGCTTCCAAACATGCCTGCTGCACCGCCAGCTCGCGTTCGAGATCGAGCTGCGGAACCTTACCCGCGGCGGTGATCTCCGCTGTAGTTACACCCGCGACGCTCACGGCGTATTCACTCATCGATAGATCATCGTTCGTGACACCAAGCATCGCAATCACGTCGCCCTCATTCTTGAATCCCGGCTGTACGGTGCGTCTAACGTCTTCGATCAATCCGACCATGCCAATCACCGGCGTCGGCAGAATCCCGCGGCCTTCAGTCTCGTTGTAGAACGAAACATTTCCGGAAACGACCGGCGTCTTGAGCACGCGACAAGCCTCTGCCATGCCGTCGACGACTTCCGAAAACGACCACATCACTTCGGGCCGCTCGGGCGACGCGAAGTTCAAACAATTCGTAATCGCAATCGGGCGCGCCCCGACGCACACCACATTGCGCGCCGACTCGGCAACAATCAATTTGGCGCCCTCGCGTGGATTCGCCACGCAATAACGGCCGTTACCGTCGAGCGACATCGCGAGCGCGCGGCGAGTTTCTTTGATTCGCACCACCGCGGCGTCAGCGCCGGGAAGGATCGCTGTGTTAGTCCGGACCATGTGGTCGTATTGACGATAGACCCATTGCTTGGAAGCGAGATTTCCGCTTGCAAGCAGCTTCATGAGATCCGCGTTGAGATCCTGGCTTTCAAAAGTACGGTGTCTCGATCGACAGGTCTTTCGCGGACGCGCGCATCGGTCGTTCATATTTCGGCGCTTCATCCGTCAACGCTTCGACCGGAATATCCGCTACCGTCTCACCGTTGTGAATCACCTGCATCCGCTTCGTATCGCGCACGCGACCGATCACGACGGCATCGAGGTCCCACTTGCGAAAGATGTCCATCACCTCGCGCTCGCGTCCCGAGTGCGCCACGATCAACATGCGTTCCTGCGATTCAGACAGCAGCATCTCGTACGCCGTCATGTTCTGTTCGCGTTGAGGAACCAGCGACAGGTCCAACTCGATACCAGTTCCAGCTCGCGCCGCCATCTCGCATGACGACGACGTCAGTCCTGCGGCGCCCATGTCTTGAATGCCTGCAACCGCGCCACTTCTCATCGCTTCCAAACACGCCTCGAGTAACAACTTCTCGAGAAACGGATCCCCCACCTGGACGGTCGGACGCTTCTCCAACGCTTCCTCATCAAATTCAGCCGAAGCCATGGTCGCGCCGTGAATGCCATCGCGTCCGGTCTTCGCACCCACGTACAAAACCGGATTCCCAACACCCGTCGCCTTTCCGAAAAAGATCTGATCGTGACGCACGATACCGAGCGCATAGGCGTTGACCAATGGGTTCAGCGCGTAGGCGTCGTCAAATGCGACTTCGCCCCCGACAGTAGCTACGCCAAATGCGTTTCCGTAATGGGCAATGCCGGCCACAACACCCGCGAGCAGCGATCGATTGCGTCGTCCATGTCGCGGATGGTCCAGTGAACCGAAACGCAAACTATTCATTGACGCAACAGGCCGCGCGCCCATCGTGAAGATGTCGCGCAGGATGCCGCCGACGCCCGTGGCCGCACCCTGAAACGGTTCGATAAAAGATGGATGATTGTGCGACTCGATCTTGAACGCCGCGCACCAGCCGTCGCCGAGGTCAACCACACCGGCGTTTTCACCGGGCGGAACGATGACCCGCTCGCCCGTGGTAGGCAGTCGCTTTAAATGAATGCGTGAAGATTTGTAGGAACAGTGTTCCGACCACATCACCGAAAAGATGCCGAGTTCGGCAAACGTCGGTTCGCGATCAAGCAGCTTTCTGATTCGCTCAAATTCTTCAGGAGTGAGGTTATGGGCAGCTACAACGTCGGCAGTGATCATGATAGACGGGGTTCATTCATCGACAGTCATTGGTCATATATCATTTGACATTTCTCATTTGCCATTTAGTGATGTTTTTGCCAGACGGGGAATAAACCAAATGACAAATGAGAAATGTCAAATGATATATGACCAATGATTCTCTATTCACTGATCACCAGCATTAACCAACTTTTCAATCGCGGCCCGTAATTCTTTTGGGTCTACGCGGCCGATCTTTTTGAAGACGACTTCGCCTTTCTCATTGTAGAGAAAAGTTGCGGGTAGACTGCCCGCCCAGTCTTTGTCAATCAGTTCGATCGCCGGTTCCGGATCGGGAACGTTGAGCAGGTACGCCGGCATGTTCGCTTTCATAGATCCGAGAAACTTCGGCACCGACGTTTTGATATCGCTGAAATCGTCGAGTGAAATGGTGATGAAGTCTACCGCCCCATTCGGCCGGTATTCCTTATCGATCTTCACGAGATCGGGAAACTCTTCGCGACAAGGATCGCACCAGGTGGCCCAGAAATTAATGAGCAGCGGACGTTCGCGCTGTTCAGTGACCATGGTCTTGAGCGCTTCAGTGTCGATAGGCGAGACGACGACGGGCTTCTGCGATTTCGCGGGCCGGCCCTTTCGTTTCTGGGCCGGCACCGTGAAACTCGCAAAGAGAAGGCAGAAAGTTACTGCTATTACAACTCGAGATAAACGCATTGGTTACGCACGTTTGATGGTGCAGCCGAAAGCTTTTGCTTCCGTCTTTTCGACTGGCTTACCGGCGAGCGTTGCGTCGAGCGCATTGCGCAGGTCGGTGGATTCGATATTGTCGCCATTACGGCTGTTGTCGATTCGGCCGTGATAGAGCAGTTTGTTGTCGGCGCCGAGGAAGTAAGCCTCGGGCGTGACGGTGGCGCCAAGCTTGTCGGCAATCTTGTTGCTTGGATCTTTCAGGATCGGGAACGAAAGCTTGTTCTCCGCGGCGTGTCCTTTAATGGCGTCGGCATCTTCCTTGACGTTTGAGTTGATACCAATCACCGCGATGCCCTTGGCTTTGTAATCCTGGGCCAACTTCTCCATGCGCTCGTTGTAAGCGTTCGAGACCGGACACTGTACGGCGATGAAGAGCAGCACCGTTCCTTTCTTGCCCGCGAGCGATTTCAGCGAACGATCTGTTCCGGCGTAATCGGGAAGCGTGAAGTCTTCAATGGTCGCACCGATGGCCGGCGCAGCGGGAATTTCTCCCTCAAGGGCGCGCGCGCTGGTCGCGATAACGGCGCCTGCAATTACAAAAACGAAGGCCAACAGGATCGCAAGTTTTTTCATGTTCTTTCTAATCTCCTTTTAAGGCTGCCAGACGGGGAAGTTGAAGATTATCAGTCCCCGCGCGAGCGTGGCAAGTTGACACGATGTGACATTTCCACGATCTTTTCATTGATGGCTGACGCCGTTTCAAGCAATACAACCAATACAGATGTCGATATCTCGCAAGCGTTGCCTACGCCGGTTCGCCTTGACGCCGACGAGCGCTTTCGCGGCCGCGATATCACGATTGCGTTTCTCGATTCCGGGTTTTACGCACACAAGGATTTGACCGAACCGGTCAACCGGATCGTTGCCTATCACAGCATCTTTCCGGATACGGACGATCGTGCGTTGCTCCATAATCCTGACGTCGCGAGTTGGCACGGAATGATGACTTCGGTTGTCGCCGCGGGCAATGGTCATCTTTCGAACGGGCTGTATCGCAGCATCGCGCCGGAGGCGAAAGTGGTGCTCGTGAAGATCGGAAAGAGCGGACGCATTCCGGAAGGCGACATCGAAACGGGTTTGCGTTGGGTACTGGCGAACAAGGACCTGTATGGCATTCGGATCGTCAACATCTCGGCGGGTGGAGATTTCGAGCAGCCGTACTTGAAAAACTCTTTGTGCCATTTGGTTGAAGAGACAGTTAGCGCGGGTATGGTTGTCGTTTGCGCGGTTGGTAACGCGGGACTTGCGCCCGGGCATCCGGTTCTGCCGCCCGCGAGTTCTCCTTCGGCGATTGCGGTTGGTGGTCTCGACGATCAGAACTCGCTCGATCGCGCGCGGCGGGGAATGTATCGATCATCTTATGGACCGACAATCGATGGGTTGCAAAAGCCGGAGGTGATCGCGCCGGGAATCTGGGTGGCGGCGCCGATACTCCCGCAGACGCCAACGGCTGACGAAGCGCATCTGTACGCCGAACTCGATGCTGCTACTGACGACGAACTTTCCACGATCATCGGTTCGCATAAGGGCGTCGATAAAGATCTCGACGCAGCTCGCGGGCTTGCGCCTTCTCTGTTACGGCAGTTGATCACGATCAAATTGCAGGAAGGCAATGTTATCAATCACCATTACAAGTTCGTCGACGGGACCTCATTCGCGTCGCCGATCGTCGCGTCGATCGTAGCGTGCATGCTGGAAGCGAATCCGAAACTAACGCCGCAACAAGTGAAACGGATTCTGATCGATACCGCCGAGCGCGTCGAAGGCATTGCTGTGGAACGACAAGGTTGGGGCGTGGTCGTGCCTCGCAAAGCCACCGCGATGGCTTTGCGATCTCAGATCTGAGATCTCAGATCTCACAGGCTGGACATGCGAATGTTCGTGTGCAACAATTCGCCACACCCTTAACCTACCGCAAGAGATTGGAGAGTTTTTGAGTTTGTATGTCTGAGAACGAAACCGAAATAAACCAGGGCGCGGCCAGCCAGCCAACCGAGCCCGCGCCTGTAGCAGCCACTGAAGAGATCACCTATCACGCAGTCGAGAAGGACGGAGTCGTCACCGCTATTTGGGAGATGCAAGGTCGCAAACACCTGCGCACGATCGATCCGCGCTCACGCCAGGGTCAGGACATCCTTCGTCTTTACACGACCGAGCATCACGACGAAGCCGGCGAAGCCGCCGCGTCGTAACCAGGGATCTATCGAATTACGTAACCAGATTTCGCGGCTCGCCCCCTACAAAAGCTTCAAGATTATCGATGAGCTGACTGCCGAGCGTCTGCATTGCCTGATTGCTCGCCCAGGCGTTGTGCGGCGTAACGATCAGGTTGGGTAGATCAGCTTCCACCAACGGATTCCCCTCGCGCGGTGGCTCAACGCGCAACACGTCAATTCCGGCTCCCCCAATCTTTCCCGACTTCAACGCCTCTAACAGGGCATGATCATCAATCAATCCGCCGCGCGCGGTGTTGATGACCAGCGCATCGCGTTTCATCTGGCGCAACTCTTCAGCTCCGATCAAGTCGCGCGTTTCTTCTGTCAACGGACAATGCAGCGTAAGCACATCGCTCAGCCGCAAAGCGTCCGCGAACGATCGACGCTCAGGCCTGATTGAAGTTGCGTGTTTGCGTTCGGCGACGATCACTTCCATTCCTATAGCGCGGCCGAGTTGCGCCATCGCCCGACCGAGCGTGCCGAAGCCCACGATTCCCAGCATTGTCCCGCGCAAGTCTCCGATCGGATGATCCAGCAGGCAAAACTTCTTCGCTTCCTGCCACCGTCCGGCTCTTACCTCGTCACGATAGGCGACCAGGTTTCGTCGCAACGCAAGCATGAGCATCAGCGCATGTTCCGGTAGTGAACTAACAGCGTATCCGCGAGTGTTGCAGACGGCGATGTTGTGTGCCCGACAATAAGGCAGATCGACGTTGTCAGTCCCGGTCGCCGCGACGGCGATGAGTTTCAGCTTCGGTAATTGCGCCAGCGAGTTTTCGCGCAACGCAACCTTGTTACAGATCGCGATGGTGGCATCCCGTAGTCGATCGACCACCTGGCTTTCGTCAGTTTCGCCGTACTCCACCCACTCATGGTCGAAACTCGGCCTGCGGAAAGGGATGTTGAAAGTGTTCCGTTCCAGGAACACGATTAATTCAGTTCTTCGTTCGTTTTGCATGAAAAACGGGGCGCTTAAAACAGGGGCGCGACTTCACCATATTGGATTGAATCCGAAGATTTGAACGCGGGATGGTCTCGATCTGACCTTTGCCTCGCTGCTGAAAGGCCTCCATTTGTGCGTGATTTCCTGACCCAGCTTACACTTAGTGCTCTTTACGCCTTTAGTGTCAATACACTGGAATGTTTGTTGCTTTGTGTGCGCCTGCCCAACGATTTTTTCGGGTATTTCCGATCACACCAGCGGCTACCTTCACCTAGCGTTTTTGAACAAAGGAGCAGACGATGAATAAAGTTACCAGACTCTCTGTTTTCTTCGTAGCGTTGCTTGCTTTACTAGTATCCCCCGTTTTGGCCCAGACCACTGGCTCCATCTCCGGTGAGGTGAAAGACGAAAAGCAGGCGGTTGTTACGAATGCCACCGTTACCGTTCGTAACGTTAAAACAAACGAAGCACGCACCACCCAGACTGATGGCGACGGTCGCTACCGTTTCAACGGCATGTCTGTCGGCGACTACGAGATAACGGTTGAGTCTACCGGCTTCGCGAAGTACGTGCAGTCGGGAATTCAACTCGTGCTCAACCAGCAAGCGACGGTTGACGCGACGCTGAAGACCGGACAACTTTCCGAAGTCGTCAACGTCGTCGAAAACGCTTCAATACTTAACACCGCAACCACCGAAGTAGGCACACGGTTTGACAGCCGGCGGCTATCGGAATTGCCGATTGCTGCGAATCGCAACGTATACAACGTCGCGCTATCTGCTCCCGGTGTGAGTCAACTTCAATCTAATCAGGCAGGATTCACTAACGGCATCAACTACTCAGCGAACGGCGGCAGGCTGCGCTCAAATAACTTCCTGCTCGATGGTCAGGACAATAACGACTTTGGCGTCGGCGGTGGTGTCGTTCAATTGAATAACCCCGATCTGATTCAGGAAGTGCGGCTGGTTACCAACCAGTTCAGCGCCGAATATGGCCGCAACAGCAGTTCGGTGTTCAATGCGATCACCAAGAGTGGTTCGAACCAGTATCGTGGTTCGGCGTTCTGGTTCCACAACAACAATCACCTGAATGCTTGCAGCAATCTCAACAAGAATGGCGGCTTCTGCAACAAGAGCGCTACTGACCCGTCGCGTCAGATTGCTCCGTTCCGAGTTGAGAACCAGGCTGGATTGACTTTTGGCGGTCCGTTGCACCTGCCGAGGTTTGGCGAAGGTGGCCCAACGCACATTAGCGGTAAAGACCGAACGTTCTTCTTCTTCGCGCTACAACGATGGTGGGATCGACGCTTCCAACAAGGACAGACGATCCAGGGCGCGCCGACGGAAGCTGGTCGACAGATTCTGCAAGCGCAGGCTGGAAATCGGCCGCAGGTGCAGGCGCTGCTAAATTTCCTGCCGGCGGCTCAGACGCCGAACGGTCAATCGAGAACGGTCAACATTAACGGCCAACCGTTCATCATACCGTTGGGTTCGCTCACGGGCTCCAGTCCATTCATATTCAACGACTGGCAGCAGTCGATCCGCATCGATCACCACTTGAACAGCAACCACACACTCAGTGGACGTTACATCTATCAGGACGCTGATACGGTTGGTGCTGGTCAGGTGACGCCGACTGGGTATGAGTCATCGAACGTATCGCGCAACCAGGGCGTAAACGTCGCGCTGAACAGCATTCTCAGTCCGAAGTGGGTAAACGAGCTGCGACTCGCGTACCTCCGAGCGGCGAGCGCCACAGTTGCCTCGGACCTTCGCGCTGAGGCGATTCCCTCAATTCAGATCACGGACCTGGGATTGCTCGGCTTGAACGCGGGCAACACTCGCACCGCGATTGGTTTGGCCGCCAACTTGCCGCAAACGTCGTTTAGAAACACCTTCCAACTTCAGAACAACTTGTCGTATACGACGGGCAATCATGGTTGGAAGTTTGGCGTTGACGTTCATCGCAGCCAGTTACACCAGCTGTTCAAACCGACGACTCGTGGGCATCTGGTCTACACCGATCTCCAGAACTTTATAAACGACATTGCCAACGTGCAAATCAACAAAGACTTGCCGGGCGTCGCTCGTGTTCTGCACTTGGATTGGCACGACTTCTATCTCTATGGACAGGACGAGTGGAAGGTTAGACCAAACTTTACCTTGACACTCGGTCTGCGCTATGAGAATGCCGGCCAACCGATTCAGGATTTGGTCGAGTTCAACGATCCGGTTTTCGCGGCTGCCGGACAAGATCCTGCTTTCAGAGTGCGACCAATTCCGGGACGCGACACCAATAACTGGGGACCCAGAGTTGGTTTCAACTGGAATCCGCACACCAGCAGCGACGGCATCATGGGCTTTCTCACCGGTGGCGATAAGCTGGTCATACGCGGCGGTTATACGCGCACGTACGACTACGCTTACACCAACATCGCGCTGAACATTTGGAGCTCTTTCCCATTTGTCGCTGCGTTCAACCAGCCGGGAGTTGCCAACGCATTTGCCAACTTGAACAATGTGCCGGTCATCCCGGTGAATTTCACCCGCACGCAAGTGACGGAGGATTTTCATTCGCCGGCTTATGATTCGTTCAGTTTCGAGTTTCAACGTGAGCTGAATCGCGACAGCGTATTCCGCGTTGGTTATGTTGGCTCGAAAGGCACTGGGCTCTTCGAGAGTATCGATGGCAATCCGGTACGCTTCAGGACCACGCCACCGCCGCCGGCCAATGCGGTCAATCCGCCGAATCCGGTCATTCGAACCGATCCATCGATCGGAACGGTGCGGTTGCGCGCTAACTCAGGATCGTCCATCTATCACTCAATGCAGGCGAGTTTCGAAAAGCGGTTGAGCCGCGGTGTCAGCGCGGGCGTTCACTTCACGTGGAGCTCGTTTATCGACACGATGTCGGAAATCTTCAACAACTCCACGGCTGAAATCGCGCTTGCGCAAGATCCTTTCAACCGCCGTCTCGATCGCGGAAGATCGTCCTACGATCGTCCGCTTCGTATCGCGGGTAACTTCGTTTATGAGTTGCCGTTCTTTAGTGACCAGAAGGGCTTTACGGGTCGCGTCCTCGGTGGATGGCAGGTCAACTCGAATTTCAACTTCCAGAGCGGCGCGCCGTTCTCGGCGTTGAACCCGAGTGACATTTCCGGCACGCTCGGTGGTCTCGCTGCGGCTGTCGGTATCGCGACCAGACCTAACGTCAACACCACTCTCGACATTTCCAGAATGAGTGTTGAGCAACTGTTCGCGTTACGTGGAACGCCGACCGCCGCTGGCAACAACCTGTTTAGAGCGTTGGTAAGCGGACAGCGTGTCGGCGATGCGGGACGAAACATCCTTCGTGCCGATGGCCTTAACAACGTCGATTTTGGCATCGTGAAGAACACGAACATTGGTGAAAATCAGCGGCTTCAGTTCCGCGCTGACTTCTATAACGCCACCAATACTCGTGACTTCGGTACGCCGAATTCGATCGTGACTGCCGCAGGCTTCCTGCGCCAATGGGATACGGATGGTGGTAACCGCCGTGTTGTTCTTGGTATCAGGTACGTCTTTTAGTAACGGCTAAGCTGCCGAAGAGAGCAGCAATCGATGGCTGGGCCGGGGAATTAACGTTCCGCGGCCCAGTTGTTTTTTAACGTCAAACCTTCCTTCCGCGACTGACGGGTAGTATCATTTAGGCCCGCTACAATTTCTCGTAAGGAGCAACGCTATGAGATGGCTTGTCGTCGCACTCGGATTTGCGCTAACAGCCACGGTTTCGATAGCGCAGGAGGTTCCGAATCCACCGGATCCGTCGAAGACAGAAATAGTGAAGTTCAGTTGGGCCAAGGAACGAATCGGTTGGGAAAGAGATCCTTTCGGTGGTCCAATCGAAAACTTCGATGAAGCGCGTGCTCGCCAGCGAAACGAGAAAAGAATCGAAGACGCAAAGCGTGGCGGCTCCGCTGAGGTCGACAAGATCAAACGAGAAGCGCGAGCAGACGCAGCAAACATCGCGGCCAAACACAAACAACCGCCATCTCGTTACGTTTTTATCTACAAGACCACCGTCAAGAACTTGAGTGACAAGCCGATCAGATCGATCGACTGGGATTATGTGTTTTTTGACAGCAGCAACGAAACCGAAATCGGACGCCGCGAATTCACGAGCGAAGAAAAGATCTCACCCGGTAAGTCGAAAGAACTGACCGTTAGGATAACGAAGCCGCCAACACAAACGATCAGCGTGACTGCGCTGAATACTGGCGAGCGCAAGTCATTAACGGAGCGTGTCGTCATTGTTCGAATTGACTATGCCGACGGCACGAGTTGGCAGCGTCCGATGTGATGATGATCCGACGCGCGTCTTTAGAAGAAGCAGACCAGCTAACGCAGATTGCGCTCGACGCGAAGCGTCACTGGGGCTATCCCGAACACTGGATCAAACACTGGGAATCAGATCTCACTGTCTCGTCTGATTTCATCCGCGACAACCACGTCTTCGTAGCCGAACACGATGGCGAGATACGAGGCTTTTATGCGCTCGCTGTGAGTGGCAACAAAGCTGAACTGGAGCACATGTGGGTCACGCCTGCATCGATCGGAACCGGCATCGGCAAGGAACTGTTTCTCGACGCAATGGACCGAGCGGCAACACTCCAGGTCCGCGAGATCGAGATCTCAGCGGACCCGAATGCCGCCGGCTTCTACGAACGAATGGGGGCGTCGCAGATCGGTGAGACCGAATCGAACATCGATGGGCAGGTGCGTAAGTTGCCGCGGTTAAGAATCGAACCCTCCTCCTAAAAATTATCCGGACGCTTTGGACCAGGATCGGGCCGCGGTGATTCACTGCGCGGCGGATCTACGCGCGGCGGCGGATCATTGCGCGGTGCCGGTTCGGACCTCGGCGGTGGATCGTTCCGCGGAGGCGGATCGTTTCGTGGTGGCGGTTCGGCCGCGGCGGTGGATCGTTGCGCGGCGGTGGATCGTTGCGCGGCGGCGGATCTTCCGCGGCGGTGGATCGTTGCGCGGCGGTGGATCGTTTCGCGGCGGCGGTTCCGACCTCGGCGGTGGATCGTTCCGCGGAGGCGGTGCGGACCTCTGCGGCGGCGGATCGTTGCGTGGCGGCGGATCCGATCTTGGTGACTCGGATCGGGGTTGCGGTTGCGGTCGCGGCTCAGACGGTTCAGGCCGCTCGTAACGAGGATTTGGCCGCTCGATGCGTGGTTCGGGGCGAGGTTCAGATCTAGGTTCTGATCTTGGTTCGGATCTGGGCTCTGATCGGGGTTCCATCCGTGGTGCTGTCGGTTCAGAACGCGGACGTGGCATTGGCCGAGTGGACGGCTCGGGTCGAGTAATGGCTCCGGGAGGTGGAGGCGTGGTTTCGACCGGCGTATTAACAGGCGGTTCGTTATTATTAACGGGCGGTGCGGTGTTATTCACCGCCGGTGTTTGCGTAGTTTGCGTCGGCCGCGTTACGCGTGGTTCTCTGCCGCGATAGATGCGATCGCGACGAAGATCGTCACCGAGCGGCCCGTTGGGGTCACGACTAGACGCACCAGTCGGCCGCTCGCGAACTTCAGGAGCCGGACGCAGGCCACGACCATCTGGCGGATTACCTTCAGCCGACGGAACGCTGCCAGCGAGTCCGGTTCGTCGCGGCAAGTTCTCAACTTCAGGTTCCGATTCGATCACTCGTCTCGCAATCGGTTCATCAACCGGACGTCCAGGTTCCCTACCAAAGTTTGTGCGCGGTACTCGGGTTACGCCGTGCCACGTCTTGCCGTCGGCCTCGCGACCATAACGGCCGTCTCTACCTCCACCCTCACGTCCTTCGCGGTCACCTGGCGGCACCGGATAACGTCCGCCGCCGTCACGTCCACCGCCATCGCGGCCGTCGCGTCCATCGCGACCGCCACCACCATAACGCCCGTCGCGGCCATCACGTCCATCACGCCCCCCGCCGGCATAACGCCCGTCCCGTCCGCCGCCGCCACCGTAATTTGGATGGTAACGTCGATAATGTCGCGAATACGGATCGCGCTGGTAGTACGACAACGGATACCAGCAAATATTGTCGCCGAATGAAAAACTAAAATTCACAAACGCAACGAGCGCGGGCCGCCACCAGCTTCGCTTCTTGTAGAAGTGACTGCGCGGCACCCAGACCCAAACGCCGTTGTGATGCACCCAGCGCCCATAGTGATAAGGCGCCCAACCCCAGGGTTCGAAACCGACCCACGTCCAGCCATACGGCGGACACCAGGTCCAATGACCATAACGATATGGCGCCCAGTCGCTGAACGCGTTGATTACACTTGCGTGTGGCCGCCAAACCCAGCCGTATTCGCCCGTCTTGTTCCACTGGCCGTAGTTGTCGAGATCTTCGGCGCCCCAAACATCTTCATCGAAGTACTTGGACTCGTAGCTGGACCTCTGCGCGACATAACGCTCACGCTCGCTCACCCACTCGTCAATGCGCGTCGCGCGGTCCGGCGGCTAACAAATCCCAGTCGCCGGCGTTGTCGCCAGTCGCAACCAGCTCCGCGGAACGTCCGTCGCGCAACGAGAATCCTGAAGTGTCGGAATAGATGCGTGCGAGACCTCCATCACGCACGGTCAAACGAACACGGCCTTCACGCGGCACGTCGATGCGATAGAGACCGTTCTTCTCGATCGCCAAAGTCGTTCGTGGCGCGTCGAGTTCGAAATACTCGCGACTGCGGTCGAACTTCGCCAAACGCACCGTGACTGTGCCTTCGACGACGCTCCACGCCGTGCCTTCATCGCGCAACGTGACGATGCGCATCACGGCCCCCGGCGCGAGACGGATAAAGTTGCGGGCATCGAGTTGTATTTCGACCCGGCTGTCCTTGCCGGTGGCAACCGTGTCGCCCTCTACGAGCGGATAGTTCAGCCGCACAAGCTCCCACTCCTTGCTGCCGTTACGTTTGAGATTGACCTCGCCAATCATCAGGCTGACGCGGACGACGCGAGCCTTGACGTCATAGTCGTCAGGCTCGTCGTCCTGTGTGTCCCGTGCGTCCTGGCCGCGGGCGGTGTCGTTCTGTTGAGCGTCCTGGGCCCGCACGTTGATGTTTACAGCAAGAAGGGTCAGCAGGAGAAAGAGGGCGGCGGCGCGTAGTCGGGAGACTTGCATGGTAGTACTCCTATTCAATTGTTTGTTCGTGAGGGGCGTCTTAGGAATGCGGTGTCTGGTGACCGCTTTGCTTCGCGTGACGAGCACTGAGCGACAACTTTTGAGATTAACGGCCTTGTCAACAAGCGCGTAACAGCGAGATCAAAGCGGCGACCCGGCACCGCATTCGGAAGAGGCCCATCGGCTCAACCTGCCGCCGTATTCGAGCAATCCGCATGCTGTAAATCACAGAAAAAAGGCGAGATAAGAGGAATTGAGAACTCTCAATGCCGTTTCTTCAAAGGCACGGTTCGGATGATACGGTTTTGAGGATTCTCAAATTTTTCTGGTCCATGTGTGAGAACTCGATCGATGATCGCGGTGACGCAAACGGTGCCTTAGACCGTGCAGGTGCAATACCATTTCGTGCGAGCAGCACGATCGAGAGGCAGTTTCCCGCAAAGGCGCAAAGACGCAAAGGGAAAACAACACCGAAACTTCTTGCGGCTTTGCGCCGTTTGCGAAAAAACTTCGTGAAACTCAGTCCTTCGTTTCGGTGCGTCCCGAACGCGCGCGCGGATGGTGTCGATCGTAAGCGGAGCGTAGATGAATATCGGTGATGTGTGTGTAGATCTGGGTGGTCGAGATGTCGCTGTGGCCTAACATCGCCTGGACCGAACGCGAGTCGGCGCCGTGTTGCAACAGGTGCGTGGCGAAACTGTGTCGCAGCGTGTGCGGTGAGACATTTTTGATTCCCACTTTTTCCGCGTAGCGCTTGATCATCGACCAGGCAAACTGACGAGTGAACGGCCTACCACGGTGCAGGAATACATGCGGCAATGACGATTTGCCGTAGCCGGCCTTCGCGGCCGCGTACTGCTGCAACCAGTGAATCGCGCTTTTGCCCAGCGGGACGCGACGTTCTTTGCTTCCCTTGCCATGACAGACTACGAGTCCCGCTAGTAGATCGACGTCCGCCTGTTTAAGTGCGATGAGCTCGGAAACGCGGAGCCCACTCGCGTACATCACCTCGAGCACGGCGCGATCGCGGATTCCTTCAGGGGTCGAAACGTCGGGCGCCGAAAGTAGATGATTGATTTCGTCCTCGGTCAGAAACTTCGGGAGGTAACTAAAACGCTGCGGTGTGTCGAGATCCTCTGCCGGATGCGACTTGATATGACCGTCCAGCATTAGAAACTTGAAAAAACCACGCGTCGCACTGACAGCGCGTGCGATCGAAGTCGGTGCCAGCCCGTCGCGGGACAAACTCGCGATCCACTTACGCAGGTCAGCACGCGTCAACTCTGCGATCTGTTTGCCGTTGCCGATCGCCCACTGTTGCAGACGTGTAAGATCACGCTCGTAACTCTCGAGCGTGTGACGCGCGAGTCCCTTCTCGACTTGAATGTAAGTTAGGAATTCTTTCTTGAAATCGCGATCCACGAGCGACAGATTACATCAAATCTGCGCGCTTCGGACGGATCATTCGTAACGCAGACACTCGATCGGATCGAGTCGTGAGGCTTTGCGAGCGGGCCAGACGCCGAAGATCAATCCCACACCGATCGAAACAGTCAGACCGGTAACGACGGCCCACAAGGGAATCGTAGCCGGCAAACTCGGAATCAGAAGCATGATCAATTTACTGATGCCCGTTGCCAGCAGCACCCCGAGCACGCCGCCAAGAAACGTCAGCATCATCGCTTCAAACAGAAACTGACGCACGATGTCGCGACGCCGCGCGCCAATCGCTTTGCGCACACCAATTTCCTTGGTGCGCTCCGTAACGCTCACGAGCATGATGTTCATCACGCCAATGCCGCCGACCAGCAAACCCAAACAGGAGATCGCGATTGCGACCAACCCAATCATCGCGGTGATGCTGTCAAACTGTTCGATAAATTTGTCAGCCGTCTTGATATCGAAGTTGTTCGGGTCGCCAAACTTCACCCCGCGGCGACGGCGCAGGATCTCTTCAGCCTGTGACAGTGCTTCGTTGACCTGACCCGTTCGACCGCGAATGATCATCAACAGGTAACCCTTTGCGGGCGCGATTTTCTGCGCGGTGCGAAACGGAATGTAAACGGCGTTGTCTTCTTCGTTCTCGCCGAAGAATCCCGCCTTCCGTTTTTCCAGCACGCCGATGACTTCAAAATTGTAGCCACCCATGCGCACCTGAGTTCCCGCGATATTATTCATTCCGGGAAACAGCGCTTCCGCGGCGTTCACCCCGATAACCATGACGTTCGCGCGTTGCGCATCGTCCAGCTCAGTAATGTAGCGGCCTTCAGTCAGCGCGACGTTAGTGAGGTCGGCATGGTTCGGCGACACGCCCGACGTATTTCCCCAGCGATAGTTGCGGCCCTGGTAAGTGATGTTGTCGTCGAAAGGTCCGCCGCCATAACCGACGTTCGGCGCGACCCACGCGACGTCTTCGACCGCGGGAGCCTGTGCCTTGATCGTTTCCACATCGGCGACGGTCAGCGGTTTTCTCGTTCGCTCGGATCGATCTTCACCCGTGCGCGGACCGGTCGAGAGGTGGAACGCATATATATTGTTCGTTCCGTACTCTTCGATCATGCTGATAATGTTTTGCCGCATGCCCGTGAGGATCGAAGCGATGCAGATCGCCGTCATCACGCCGATAACGATACCGAGCACCGTGAGAAAGCTGCGAAACTTATGACCGCGGACGCTGTCGAGCGCCATCCGCACTGTTTCGCGCAACATACCTTTTGGCAGTCGAAGCTTCATCTTAAAAATCAGGTCGCGTGCGTTAATGCGAGAATCGGATCGAGTCGCGCGGCCTTGAAGGCCGGATAAATGCCCGCGATCATGCCCGTGACTGTCGATACGATCAGCGCGAGCAGGATGTAAGTGATAGTAATCGTCATCGTGATCGATGCGAGCGTCGTGATCAGCGTGGTCACTCCCCACGCCGTCAGCAGTCCGAGTATTCCACCCAGCGCGCACAAAATTGCCGACTCAATCATGAACTGCGTCAGAATCTGACGGCGCGTGGCGCCCACCGCTTTTCGCAATCCGACTTCAAAGGTTCTTTCAGTCACGCTCACGAGCATGATGTTCATTACGACTATGCCGCCCACAACTAATGTGATGAGCGTAATCGGAATAACCACCATCGCGATCATGCTGGTGAACTCGTCTATCTGCTTACTAATTTCTTCGACATTGACAAGGCCGAAATCATCTTCTTCATTACCGTTCAGACGGTGTTTTATGCGCATCGCGACGCGCGCGTCTTCGATCGCGGTGTGAAACGTCTCGCGAGTGCGTGTCTTGCCGTGGATCTGAAGACCGTTACGCCCAAAGATCTGCATATGGGTCGTGACGGGAATGTAAATGTGACGATCCATGGAGTCACCGAAAAACGATCCGCGCTTCTCTTCAACACCCACTACGCGCATCGGCAGTCCGCGAACCTTCAGTGTCCTTCCGATCGGGTCCCCGGTTGGGAAAAACTTTTCTCTAACGTCTGCTCCGAGCACAACCACCATCGCCGAGCGTTGGACTTCATCGTCGGAAATAAAACGGCCGGACTCGATTGTCTTGTCTTCAATATCGGCCATGGTAGCGCTCGAGCCCATGACGCGGGTGCCCGGAAATTCGATTCCATCCTGTCTCAAGTCGGTTCCGCTGCCAGTCGCTGCTCCCACGAAATCGCATGTCTTGCAATGTTCGCGAATCCACTCGTAGTCGTCCCAATTGATGCGTTTGTTGCGGCGGAGCCGGCGCTCGAACTCGTCGTCATCCATGTCGCCGCTGAAAGCCATCCGGGCGATCATGAAATGGTTGCTGCCGAGTATCTTGCCGAGCTTGTCGATGACGTAGGTGTTGAGGCCGCTAATCGAGGCACCGACGGTGACCACGGAAGCCACGCCGATGATGATGCCGATGAGCGTCAGAAACGCGCGCAATTTGTGCGCAAAGATCGACTGTAGAGCGATCTTCAGGGCATCGGAGTAAAAGGAAATTATTGCTTTCATGGGAAACCGGGCGGCTCAAGTCCGCTGGCTATACGCCATCAAAAGTCGCGAAGTTCAAAAAGAGGTTTCCCGCAAAGACGCAAAGGCGCAAAGAGACGATTCATGACTTACTTCAGTCTTCTTTGCGTCTTTGCGGGAGACTTCACCCTTCACGCCCTTAAAGACGTCCGGCGCCCCCTGATTATTAACACTTAACTTAGTTCGGCCGCGGTTTCGTCGGTTTTCATGGAGAACTTTTCAGCCCAATTGAGCCGCCCGGTGACCTGCATCACCACGAAAAGCGTCAGAATCGAACCGATCGTTATCGCCAGCCCTGTAAACCCCTTCAGGAAGAAGGCGTACGAGAACATGACGAGGTAGATAAACTGCGCCAGAGCCGCTTCACGGCTGGCGAAGCGAATCCCTACCACCAAACGCAGATAACTCACGACCAGGAAGATCGACACCGCCGCGGAAATTGCAAACGACGCGTGAATCGAGATGTGATCCACCAGGTACGCCAGCAGCAGGTGAAATGAGAAGAACGCGGCAGCGAGGAAAAAGTAGTTCATCGGGTGAAGATCGATGCCGCGCATGGTTGTGATGATTAGCATGAGGAAGAAAAAGAAAAACAGCGACACGGGGGCGAAGAAACTTATTCTGCCTGCGAGCGGGCCGGGCTGAAGTTTTTCCGGCATCGCCATCGCGATCTGATAACCGGAGAGCAGATTCTTGTACGACCAGGTCAGGTCCCAGCCATCGCCTGTCTCACTCTTTTCGGACGGAGAGAGCGTGTTGTCCGGGAAGTCGATGTCTTTAAAGTTGGTCTTCATGCGCAGACTGAAATCGCGCACTTGCGACACATCGTTGCCGCCGAAGTTGTAACGCCATTCGTTAAGTCCCTGCGAGCTGTATCCGACGGTGAGTTGGGCGTTTTTGCCGGCACCAATCTTTGCGATGCCGCTTGCCGCATTGTTGTTGTTGCTCAGAGTTACTGGGTTTCCATCAACGGTAAAAGTCAGATTGTCGAAGATTGCTCTCGTCGTTGGGAACTTCAGCTCGAACTGGACCGATTGCTCCAGCATGCTGTGATTGCGAAAGGTGTAGTGGCCGAGGAAGTCAACTTTGTAAGTGCTGTACCAGAGCAGGCCTTTTTGCCGGTGGCCCAGGTTGAGGTTGACGTCGATCTTACTGCTTTCCAAAGGCAATGCAGCGGTTGTCTCGTCCGTCACATACTTCGTCACCTTTATGCCGTTCTCAATGATCTCAATTGGTCTTTGGGTATAGGTCTTGAACAAAGCGGTGGGCGTTCCCTGATTGTGTTCAGTGCCCCAGGTAGATTCGACTCGAGAAGAAGACACCTGACCGGAATCATACGTACGCGCGAGGATGGTGCCTCCGAGTATGGCCCACGCGATGGTGGTTAAAATAAAGATGAAGATGATAGCGATGATTCTCTTGGTCATGTTGCTTCTCCCTGGGTGGTCAATAGTCAGTGCGTTGATTAATCAGACTTGGTCTTGGCGGAGAATTGTGGTCCAGCAACTGCTACCGCACAATGTGGCGATCCACAGAACGCGTCTGGCATCTCCACGTCCGGAAAGGAGCCACGTCCGAAGAAAACGTGACGCGCTAAACGATTCAACAAAGGAACACGCAGCATTGCACAACCGAGTTCCAGTAATTGCGGTTGTTGAACAGTTGAAGTAATGCGACGCGCCCACACGCGTGAGGCAAACCTGGATCTGAACAGGTTTCCAGAGTACGCATCCAGAAGACGTGGATCTCCACTCGAGAGATATTCGACCACTACTTTTGCGGCGAAGGCGGAAAGACGCATGCAGGGATCTAAACCACCGGCAGTTAGCGGTGATACCGCACCGGCCGCATCGCCGATCAGCAGTCCGTTTTTGTTCGCAATGTTTCGCAGCACGCCACCGACCGGAATGTATCCGGCGCGACGCTCGATCTGTTTCGCATGACGCAGATCGATCAGCTTCGAAACGCGCGCCCGAAACGCTTCCAGCGCTGAAAGCGGATCGAATCGTTCCGCGTAACCACCTACGCCAAGGTGCGTCTCTTCGCCATCGTGTGCGATCCACGCGATGTAACCCGGCGCGAGTTTAGGATCGAGAAAACAGAGAAGCCTCGGTGGACCATCAACCACTGCTCCCTCGAAAACACTCTCCACGCCGACGATCCATTCACTGTTCCGATCGAGTTCAAGGTCGCGAGCGACACGCGAACGCGCTCCATCGCCGGCAATCAGGTAGCGCGTCGTGATCGCGTGCGTTGAGGAGCCCGTGGAGGAGTTAGAACCGAGGTGTACCGTTAACCCCCCGTTGCTTTCTGTGTGGCCGAGGTAACTGGTATTGGGCGACCAGTAAACGCCGGCATGCTGACACTGCTGCAAGTAGCGTTCGTAAAGTTGGCCCATGCGTCCGATGCGAAACTCGTCGTGTTGACTGATGAGTTCCAAAGGACGCAGGGCGGGTGAGTAAAGCGTGACGTGTCTGATGGGTGGGCCCAGACAGTCGTCAGGAATATCGAAGTCGACCAGCGTGCGTCGCACGAAGATGCCGGTGGTGTGAATCTTCTGATCGAGTGCGTTCTTGCGATCGACGAGGAGTACGGAAACGCCTTGTCGCCCTAGCAAGCGGGCACACTGAAGACCGGCGAGTCCGGCGCCGATGATGGTGACATCGTAGTTGTTCATGGTTTAGTCAGTGGTCCAGTAGTCAGTAGTCAGTAGTCAGTGGTAGTTGAGAAACAGGAACAACGGACAACGGACTACTGACCACGGACCCAAGTTAAAGTTCTTTGTACCGCAAAGTAGCGAGACAAAAAAACAGACGGGTCGGCACTTAGCTGTTTCGCATTTGCTTGATTAGCGATTCCATGTGGCTGAGGTAATTCTGGAGCGCACTGCGGCCCGCGGCGGTCAATTTGTATTCCGTCTTCGGCAGGCGACCTTCGAAGAACTTGGTGCAGGAGATATATCCCGCCTCTTCGAGTTTGCGTGCATGCACACTGAGATTACCGTCAGTCGTGTTCATCAGATTTTTTAGATCGCTGAAGGTTAGCGACTCGTTGGCGGCGAGCGCGCTGATGATGCCCAGGCGCAGACGCTCGTGGATCAAGCGATCGAGATTGGGCGCAGCGCTCTTTTCTCTAGCCGGAGACGCCTGGGTGTTGGGAACTTCAGCGACTGGCTTTTGGGGGACAGTCTTTTTTGCAGTCGAATGTTTAGCCACCGTATTTCCTCACAATAATTGCACCAAAAATCAGGTGCAGGCCGCCGAAGCCGGCAGCCATAAACCAATTACGAAACTCAGGAGCGAAAAGTGCGACGGCGCCCAGCGCCATGAGACAAATTCCCATGATCGGCACCACCTTGACTGAGTACATGCCGCCGGTGATTACGCCGGTACCGTAAAGCAGCAGCCACACGCCGGGGATCGCGTTGGTCATTCCTGTTTGGACCAGCATGATCGTCAATAGTCCGCCGGCGATCATCGGCGGCGCCAAGCTGAACACTGCTTTTCGTGCCGGGCCGGAACCGAGGGGCATCTCGATCGCGCGCGCTTTTCGATCCATCGACCAGCCTGCGATTAGAAGTGAAATGAGTCCCTCCGCAATCCAAACGGCGAGCCACGCGTTGAAACTGGCTTGGGAGGCGGCGATAACGGTGGCCAGCAGGGCGGTGCAACCGATGGCGATCTCGCCCCAACCGGAGATACCGGTGAAGGCGGTAGCGGCCTCCATCGTTTCGCGGATGTAGCGCAGGTTGTCCATGGCCCGGTCGTGCAGGGCCGGTGGTTCTGTTCGGGTCTGGGAAACGAGTGGAACCGGCTTCATCGCAGGCATATTACGCCCGACGTCGGACTTGCGTCAAGTACTTTGTGAGGTAAAGAGGGGTCATTTTCCATTGGTCATTTGACATTTCTCATTTGTCATGAAGAAGGCAGGCCGGCACGGACTCAGCACGAAAGTGGGGTTACCTAAATGACAAATGAGAAATGTCAAATGACCAATGACCAATGATTCCGTTTTTACGCGGCGGGCGCGCCTTCCTTCACGCCACTAAACTCGTAAGTCACGTGCAACTTCAGCCCGCCTTCCGAAATCTCGGCACGCACGTCTTTAGCTCGCGCCTTAACCACACCGTTGCTTGCTTTAACAGGAATCGCCAACGACAATTGCGGCTCGCTCACCAGCACCAGCGGATTGACGCGTTGATTAATCGCGCCCTGCACAAAACTGGTGACGAACGTGTTCGCGATGGGATTCACGCCTTCGAGATTCACGCCCTGGACATCGACGTAGCCGTAAACGAGTTGCTTCTCCTGATCAAACTGTAGCCGAATAGTGCTCTGCGCCCACCCTTTGAACTGAATGCACTGGCCTGCGAGGCTGTAGCTACCCGTAAACGCCATCGGCGCCGATACCGTCCCGTTGCGAAACTGAACTCCAGTCTTCACTCCGCTGCCTTCAGCTAGCATCGTGATTGAATTACTACACCCGCCTTGAAACAGCGCGGGTGTAATCTGCTCGGGCATTTCTCGATTCACGCGGCTCAGGTTAAACGTCGGCGTGCCGAGTCCGGAAAACGTCGTCGCCAACACTGCGTCCACAAAACTTTCTTCGAAAGCAAGCACGACCGTCGCCGGGGGATTTCCTCCCTGGTCCGGTGGACGAACGGCCGTGCCCGGAGCTAGCTTCGCAGCCGGCGCGCCCATAAAAAACATCGCGGCGCCACCGCCTAACAGTATTCCTAACAGGAGAATGACAACGTATCGCATCGGGGTGCTCCTTTTATCCGTTTATTGCGGCGGCACTGGCGCTGCTGTCGCCGGTGTTACAGTTGGTGACGGTGACGGTGGTGGCGTCGTATTCATGTTCGTCAGCAGCGTGCGCAATACTGCCGCAACGGTGTTTGAGATCGCATCCACCTGTGCCCTCACTTGTTGTTCGGAAACCTTGCTGAAACCAGTCGGCACTTCAAACGTCGTAGGTGGGACGTTGGTTGTGATCTCGCGCATCTCGGCGACAATCTTAGCGCCTTTCACGCCCTGAACATTCCCACTGGCTTCAGTGAAAAGCTCAGCCCGCAGCGGCAGTCCAGTTTCTTTGTCGACGTAAATGAACGCGTCGGTCTGCACCTGGCCGGCCGAAGTTTGGGTGTTGGAGGTGCGCGAGTAACGATACTTCGACGCCGGCCGCCCGTTCACACTTTCATCGCCGGCTGGTTGGATGCCTTGAAGCCGATCCAAATAAGCCACGAGTTGACCGGGCGTCATCAGTTTATGAAGTTGAAAGCCGGTCGCCGCAGGCGTCAGCTCCGCGTACTGTTTGCGCGCCGGCAGAATGGCGTAATGTGCTCCAGCGTGGTCCAGGTAGACGAGGTCCGAGCCGTCAGGTAGCTTAAAAGAAACGCGCCGATCCTCACCATTGCGTGCAACTGCAGCAGATAGCGTTGGAATGCCGACGGTTTTCTCACCGCCCTCGGTTTCGGCAGTGAATACGAGCACACCGCTATAGGTATTCGGCTCGCGCGCCGCAAGCGTCGAAGGCGCCGTTGCGTTCACGTTCGCAGTGCCCACGTTCGCGTTAACGTTGGTGTTGATATTGGTGTTTATGTTGGCATTGTTTGTGTTCGTTGCCCGACCACATCCGCTCATCGCGAAAACAATAATTGAAATAGCCAGCACGAGAATAAAGACCGGCGGCCTGACGTCGGAATTTTTCATGTTTACATTTCTCCGCAGCAATCGCGCTTTCGCACGACGTTAACTACTCGGGGGTGAGAGGGAAGGACCATAGAATAGCATGAGCGCGAAGAAGGCAGAAGTAATGCCTCTGATTCGTGTTATTTTGGACACGAATACCGAATCATCAGGAGGCCTTTCAATGAAACAGATCGCGCTCGTGTTGTTCATCGGTTTTGCGTTATCGCTTTGTAACCTCTCTGAAAGATTACACAAGGGCGGTTCAGGATCAGGTTCCAATTCTGCGGGCGGTGTAACCGACAATGCAGCGAAACCAGAGCGTGCGCAACCGAGCGCGGCACAATCGGCTGCGCTCTCAGGTGGTAGCGAAGCGAAGTGGGACCGGCAGGGGATGTCGTTCACGGTCCCGCCTAATTGGACCGAGGCGCAGCAGGACTCGAAAAACCTGACGTGGCGATCACCCGGAGCCGGTGCGGCATCGTTGATCGTAAGCATCTCGCCGATGGCTGATGAGTTTCCTGTGGAAGCAAGTATTCAGGCGACTTTCGACGGTGCGAAGACGCGAGCGCAGAACGGCGAAGTCGACGAGTTGAAATGGGTAGAGATCGACGGGGTAAAAGGCGTTCAGTTTCGCGAGGCTGTTCCCGAGCAACCTGATGGTCACCGCCGTTTGCAGTGGATGGCGTACCGGAAGTACACCGGCCAGGTGCAGCTCGTGAACGTGATGCTTGCGAGTGAAGGCAAGGATTTCGAACGTCACAAAGATGCGATGTACGGCATCCTCTACTCGCTAAAGCTCGCTCATTGATGTTCCGCAATCCGTGTTTCCATTGGCTCCACCAGGGGAAACACGGATTTGCAAAACGCGATTACTGTTTGCGAATGTAGTTGCGGTGTACCCAGTTTCCTTTATCGGCGGCGTCCACGGTTTCGAAAAGGATGTTCTGGTCGTCTTCTCGGGTTACGAGTTTCACTCGCTTCGTCACGTCTTTCGTCTTGGCATTCGCGCGTTCTGAGTCTACAAGAAACGTTTGAACACTCTCGTTAGTTGCCGGTTGTGCTGCCGCAGCCTGGTTCAGCTCACTAATCGCTTCGACGGCGTTGGCCTTTAACAGTTTGGGCCAAAGTTTCAGAAACAGCGGGCGCGAAGCATAAACGTCCGCGCTGTTCACATGACCGTTGATGGCAAATACATAACCGATGACATCAGGCTTATTTCGCACGATTCGTGACAAAGCCTTAACGTACTCGTTGCCGGTATTAACCACGATGGAGTTGTTCACCGCCATTTCGTAACTCGAAGGCGCTGACACATCCAACGTTACTAAGTTCACGTTCGAAGCGATCTTAGACTGCGCCACCTTCACGTTCTCCCAAACTTCCGTTTGAGATTCAGACTTCTTCGCCGCGAGTTTCAAATCTTTCGTGGCGACAACGTTTTCCGAAGAACTAAATGACGCCGGGTTTTCATTTCCTCTCTTTTCCCAGCGGTCTGATTCGACGCAGAACGCGGCGATCGGAATGCGTCGAGATCGCGGCGGCACGATGAAGTCAATCGAGATCATGCGATCCTGTTCACCGCCACGAACTACGTCGCCTGACTGAATGTAAACATCCTGATTCGAGAGATTTCGAATAGCGAGTTCGTTGACATCCTTGGTTTCATAGACGATCACTTTCTTCTGAGCGAGCGCCTCCTGAAGCGTCAGAAAATTCTTGCCGGGCATCTGCTCTTTTCCGTGAATGAGAAAGATCGTCAGGTTCTTGTGCGTATATGGACCAGACAAGCGGTAATTACTGTTTGCCGTGGCGGGCTTAGCTGGCGTTTGGGCCGTTTGCGATCTGCCGCTGCGAGCAACTAAAAGTGTTGCGCACAGCGTCAGGAGCAGGGAGATCACGAGTACTTTCGTTCGGGATTTGTGCTTCATTGTCGTACTCCTTCACCGAGTTTGAGTAGGTTTCAGGGGAGACGACCACGCGGTAATCTGGTTCCCGATAGATCCGGGACAGCGGTTGAAGAACGGGATTCGAGGAGACTTCTTGCAGGCTGAGACGTTTGGCGGTATCGTGCGCGTTGCCCTGTAACGGATTTAGCAATTGCTGGAAACGTCCGTGCTTCTCTGGGTTCCGAAGAACAGGCTAAGCCGGTCACGTCTGGTAAACGGATTTGTTGTCCTGTCCAGAAAGTCGTCCATTTACATACATACCTCTCGTCCGAACTTCCGAACGTGCAGTAAAACAGTTTTGAGGGAACGGTGACGATCACCCAAGAACAATTCGATTCTCTTTTGACCTGGTTAGGCGAAGGCGACCGGGACGTTGGCGCTCAAAAGTACGAAACTATTCGCGCCGGACTCGTTAGGGTCTTTATTTCCAAGGGTTTTAACGACGCTGAAGATCTCGCCGACGAGACCATCAACCGCGTCATAACCCGTCTGCCCGACATCCTCGAAACTTATGATGGTGACCCGACCCGCTACTTTCACGGCGTCGCCCGCAATATCATTCGTGAAACCGCCCGTCGCAAGGAAGTTTTGGCGGAAGTCTCCGCCATCTGGATGGACCCCCAGCCCTCCAGTGTCGAACTCGAATGCCTTGAGCACTGTCTGAATTTGCTTGCGAAGGATAAGCACGACCTCATACTCGACTACTTCGTCTACGAAGGACACGACAAAATCGAACATCACAAGGAGATGGCGGAAGAACTGGATATCTCCGAAGGCGCCCTCCGCGGGCGGGTGTACCACATCCGGGCGAGCCTCTTGAACTGCATGCGCCAATGTGTCGGCGGAACGCGAGTAACAAAACTGCACTCAAAAACCATGGTAGGTAAGGGTTCTTTCGGAGGGGGCGAGCCATCAATCAAAACGGAAACAATCAGCTAAAACGGTACCTTCTCGGCCAGCTTGGAGAAGCAGAAGAGGAACAGGTCGAGCTGCGGTTACTGGCGGATCCGGAGTATTCGCAAGAGTTTGACCTCGCAGTCGATGAGATCATCGATCAATACATCGTCGGCGAGTTTGCCGGGGAGGAGCTCGATCATGTCCGGAGCTACTTTTTTAAGTCAGAAGCACGACAGGAACAACTTCGCTTCGCGGTTGCTCTCAGGGAGCGGAAGTTGCGACCCGCTGACGATGGCAAAACGGGGAACGTCATCCCGTTATCTCGGCCATCACCGCCGCCCGTGCCGAGGCGTTCGCTCACGCCGTACCTATCAATCGCCGCCGGTCTCATCGTTGCCGTTGGCATAGGTTTCATTCTTTACCTGGCATTGCGTCCGGGATCCGATCTCGATCGAGGGCTGATTGCGCTGAACGAGTCCTACGAGGAGCGGTCGGTCGAGGTCCGTCTCTCGGATCTCAAGTACGCGCCCATGCCGAACCAGCGTGGCGAAGCGCCTCGTGGGGACTACGTTAAGCGCGAGTTGGCCGGTAGTCGTTTGAGGACAGCGGCTACGGAAAACCCCAGCGCCGCATCATTGCGAGCACTCGGTCAGTGGTATTTGACCGAACGGAAGTTTGACGAGGCCATCGATCAGTTCAATAAGGCGCTGGCACTCGATCCGAACGACGCTAAAAGTCAGGTCAATCTGGGTGCGGCGTTGTTGGAAAAAGGAAAGCTGGACGTCGGCAAAACGGAAGGCGGCCGCTCCGTCCAGAACTTCTCACGCAGTCTTGAACAACTCAACAAAGGTCTTCAACTCGACAGCTCTTTGCTCGAAGGTTATTTCAACCGCGCGCTCGTGTATGAATACATGATGCTGCCGCGCGAAGCTGAAGCTGCGTGGCGGGAGTACCTGCAAAAAGATCCAAACTCGCAGTGGGCCGAAGAAGCTAAACGAAAGCTCAAGCAGCTTGAAGAAAGCAATAACCGCAAGGCCATGACTGTCGACGACACGCTCAAAGAGTTTCGCCAAGCTCGTCGAGCCGGCGACGACACTACGGCGTGGAAGCTCGTCACTCAGCATTACACGTCAGCCGGAAACGAAGTGTCGAATCGCCTGCTCGATTCGTTTCTCGGTTTGTCGCCTGCCGACACTTCGGAGTCGCCGCTGTCAGATCTCTCGTATCTTGCCGATTTGGAACGGAAGCAGACGGGCGATCGCTACACGTCCAACCTTGTTCAGCGCTACAGCCGGGCGACACCGGCGGTTCGCAACCGTATTGCCAATGCACGCCGTCGCGCAAACACCGCATTCACGCTTTTCACGCACTCAAAGTATGAAGAAGCCATCAAGGAATACACGGCGGCCAAACAGCAATACGAAGACGCTGGCGACTTAGCCGGACGGACATTCATTCTCTACCGCCTCGCGCACTGCGATGTGTTGCGGAAAAAACTGGCAAAAGCGCAGCAATCGTTTGAACAACTCCTCCCGATCTGTGAAGCGAACAAATATCACTGGCTGGTCGGTCAATGTTTTTTCAGCCTGGCCCATGTATACGCTGACAACAACGAGTTTTCAAAAGCGATAAAGTACAGCTCCCGCGGCCTCGACCAGTTCAAGCAGTTTCAAGATCTGAACGGCAAAGTGAAAGCGCTCACTCAACTCGCCGCTATAAGCCAGTTTTTCTACCGTGAGAGGAACGCGCTCGATTACCTCAGCCAGGGACTCGCGCTCACGACCGAGCGGCAGGTCGAGCCGATGCAGCAATGGGGGTTTTTCGTGCAAGCCGGGCTCAGCGTGAGTGCCATGCAGCTTTACGATGCGGCTTTGCTGTTTCAAAAACGGGCGCTGGAGATCGCGCTGGACATGGGACGGCCATTGATGGTCCAGCGGTCGCGCGGGGAACTCGGGTTCGCCTACGCAGCACTCAAGATGTATGCGGAAGCCGTAGCGGAAGCGACCAAGGCGTTTGAGTTTGGCTCCAGCCTCCCTGAGTCCGGTGGCCGCGAGATTATGGCCCACGCATCGTGGCAACTGGGAGACATCCTGCGCGAGTCTGGCCAGTGCGACAAAGCGATCGACGCGTACAATCGCAGCATCGATCTATACCGGGACATGAAGTTTGAACTAAACGACTACGTCGCTCACAAAGGACGACTGTTCTGTTTGGCTCGCACCGGCGACACCAACGCGATAGGGAATGAGCTTACCAAGGTGCTCAACCTGTTTGAGGAGTTTCGTTCGAAGATAACGACGGAAAGCCAGCGTAATAGTTTCTTCGCGGTGGAACAGAGCGTTTACGACTTCGCGATCGATTTCGAGTTCCAACGCAAAACGGATCCGATTAAAGCATTTGAATATTCGGAAATGAGTCGCGCACGATCTCTGCTGGATGCCCTCAGCGGCAGTACGTCCGTTCAGCGCACGTCCTACGGTCTGGAGCTCGAAATCGACACCCGCAACAGACCACTGAATCTTACGGAAATTCAAAGGCAGATGCCGGATTCAGCCCAGATCCTCCAGTACGCGGTACTGGATAACAAACTATTCATCTGGGTAATAACAAAAACCGGGATCAAGCCCGAAGTTGTAGATATCACGGCGCCCGCGCTGACGGATAAGGTGCGCGCCTATTTGACGAACATCAATCAGCCGCCTGGCGGCGCAGCGGCCAACACGTCCGCTGCTGCCGAGATGTTCCGTTTGCTGGTCAGTCCGGCTGAGCCGTATCTCGATAAGAACAAGTTTCTCTGCATCGTTCCGGACAAGATACTTCACTACCTGCCATTCGACGCGTTGGTTTCACCAGCTACGGGTGCGTATCTGGTTGAAAACTACAACACCGGTGTCGCGCCGAGTTCGAGTGTTTTCGTGCGCTTTACAAACGAGGCCGCTCTTAAGACGCGAAAAGGTGAAGAAACTTTTCTTGGAGTGGGTAATCCAAGTTTCGATCGCGCGTCGTTTGCTTTGAACGACTTAAAAGCGGCAGTTCAGGAAGTTGAAACCATTTCCACTTTTTACTCGCAGCCCCGCCGGTTACTGGTTGGACCACGTGCGACCGAGGACAACATCACATCGGAAATACCGAAGGCCGACGTTGTCCACCTCGCGATGCATTTCATCCAGAACGGTAAGTCAGAAATGCTTTCCGGTTTTCCTCTCTCCCCTGAAGCGCCGGCAACAGACGATGGCTCGGACGGCTTTTGGCAATCGGCTGAGATCTACAGTCTGAAATTGCCCCGTACTCGCCTGGCTCTGCTGTCGGCGTGTCAAACCGGAATCGAACAACACTACAACGCTGAAGGCGCAGTGGGCGCCGCGCGTCCTTTCCTCGTCGCTGGAGTGCCGGTAGTCGTCGCCAGTCTCTGGCCAGTCGACTCCGATGCAACAGCGACGCTAATGATCGACTTACACAAACACCGAACCCGCCCCAAACGCCCAGTAACACAGGCGCTCAGACAGGCCAAGCTCGACATGTTGCACGGCCCGGACCTGCGTTATCGACATCCCTATTATTGGGCGGCCTTCGTCGTCGTTGGCGGGCTCTCAACATTCTAAGAAAGGAAAAGTCATGCCTTTTACTCAAGTTCAAGCAATGCCGAACAAACCCCCGACCGTCAGAATTTTTATGACCGGGCAATTGATGTTACAGCCCGACGCCGAAAGCAGCGCCTGTGAGGTGTTCGTGAATCGCAGTGCTCCCAATCACCACCTCACGATCGAAGTCAGAGAAAAGCGTAACGACCAGCCCGACGAGATTTTGATGCGGCACTATGGTCCACTCGCGTTTCGAGACATGGACCCACCTGTCGAGGGGTTGTTGATTGAGCGTGAGCCTGCCGGCAGTGTGAGTATGTATACCGGCAAATGGAGCAAATTCGGTGACGCGCTGACGGCGGCGATCGATCTTCGCAGCGAGGAGTTTCACGCGTCCAACGAGTTGAGGATCGACGTCGAGTCTACGAGGCCGAGCATCATGATCCAGGACGGCATCTTTCACACGGCCGCCAGGACTCCAGACAAGCTCAAGATGAAACTCACGAGAGGTAAAGAGCAGCGCGATATGCCGTCTTTTGCAACGCTGATCGGCGCCAATATCTATCTCGAGCAAGGCGAGTCTCTGCTCCTGTCGTGGCGTGAGATGGGAATTAAGAAAACTCTGTCGTTGATCAAGTCTGACGATGGAGCGACTTACGAGATCTACATCATCAACGATCCGCTTTACGAGAATCCCGAGGCAGCGAAGGTGCACGATGAACTGGCCGAGTACTACAAAGTGTTGCCGACGGTGCCTACACATGAGCGTTTGAAGCTCGATGTGGTCTTTCCTCAAACTGCACCGGCAGAGAGAGGGACATCCAGGACGCCCTGTATGCCCGTGGTGGTTAGTGGACCATAAGGACAGAATGGTCCAACACTCACTATAAAGCACCAGCGGAATCAGTTTGTTTAGATCGGAGGTCTTTATGGCTACAGGTTTGTCTCTTCACGTAGGCGTTAATGTCACAGAAGCCGTGGGCATCGATGCTGCGGCACTCGAAGGCTGCGAGAACGATGCTCGCAGAATGCTGGAGATTTCGCGTTCACGCGGTTTCATCCACCTCGGAGACGATCCAGAGACACCGATCATCGCAAAAGAGGCGACATACAAAAACGTGCTGGGGAAGATTCACCTTGCGGCGAAGGAGTTGAAAGCCGGCGACATCTTTCTGTTCACTTTTGCGGGCCACGGTACTCGACAAGGCGACGAAGATAAAACGGAAAAAGATCGCCAGGACGAAACTCTCGTCTTGCACGACAGGCTGCTTATCGACAACGTTCTTCGCCGGCTCCTCTGGCCAACATTCAAGCCGGGTGTGCGCGTGATCATGGTTTCGGATAGTTGTCATAGCGGCGGCGCCGCGATGTCTGTTGTCGATTCCGAAATCGAGAGTAACGAAAACGATACGAGCAATGGCAACGGGTTTCGAATACGCGGGATTTCGCAGGGCCAGGCGAAGTCGCACATGGATAGCCTGAAAGAGTTCTACGATCAATTAAAGAAGGATATGCCGGCAACGCCGCCGCCTGTTGCCGCCGAGGTTCTATTGCTCGCTGCTTGTAAGGAAGACGAGAAGACGCTAGACGGCAAGGATAATGGTGTTTTCACCAAGGCCTTGTTCGATGTTTGGAACACAAACGGCTCGAAGACTTACGCGCAGCTTATGGAGGGCACCGGTCAAAAGCTCAAGGAACAAGGTATCAAGACTACTCCGGTGATGTTTTCGATCCCCGAGACATCTGCGTTAGGGGCAACTGAGGCGTTCCGGGTTTGATTCTGGTTCGTTGAGTCGATGCGATTAGGTATGCACCGTCGGCGCGTCGGCGTGGGGGACGAAGCACATTCTGCAACGCGCCTCATATTTATCCGACGCGCCGACCGCCACGCGTTCTTCTGATTCAAACGTTCTCTGTGAGTAGTTCGCCGGCTGCCCGCACCTCATGCAGATCGCGTGCGTCTTGGTGATGTACTCGGCGATCGCGAGTAGTTGCGGCATCGGTTCCCATGGCTTGCCGGTGTAATCCTGATCCAGACCGGCAATGATCACGCGAATGCCTCGTCTTGCGAGTTCGTTCGCGACATTAACTAATTCATCGTCAAAAAACTGGCCTTCGTCGATACCGACAACCTCAGTATCGGGATCGATCTTCGCCATGATCTCGGCAGCCGAACGGCTGTTCGCCGACTCGTGCCGCATCTCCGAATGGGAGACGATGTGATTCTCTGAGAATCGCGAATCGAAGTCGGGTTTGAAGACTTGCACCTTTTGCCGCGCGATCTTCGCGCGACGCAAACGCCTGATCAGTTCCTCCGATTTACCCGAAAACATCGAACCGGCGATAACTTCAACCCAGCCCACATGCGAACGCGAGTGTGGTGGCGGATCATCGTGGTTAACTTGTGCGACTAATTCATCCATTTTCTTTTATTGAACTGTACAATTTGGGATTGTAGAACGGTGCAAACGCGGCGATCAGCGCCAACTCAAAACTCATCGAACGCGTGACCAGGTCACGTGACAAGACGCCCCACGCTCCTTTTTGCTGCGAATGTCTCGGCCGCCGGTTACTTCGTCAATGACAACGCCCAATTCATTTCGACCTTCAACGACACTTTTCACGATGTCCGGCGGAACGGAGATGGACGGCGCCGCGCCAAACGCACCTCTCCACCGTCAGTTGCGTAGGCCCAACCTCGCAGGAACGTGTGCCACTCGCCTTCAATTGAAATGGAGTGAAAGCCACCTTCAAGTCCGACGTAAATGTCTGCCTCAAGCCGTCGGCTCTTCAAGGATTCTTGAGCGGCAAAGCGCTCGTTCTCGTGCGCCTTGCATCAACTGCCAATCAGTCAGCGGCATCGACGGCAACACTCGCTTCGACTCGCCGTGCCACGACGTTGGCGTCAACCCATCCGGGATCGATGGCGGCAACACGTTCCACACTCGCGCGCAAAGCCATTATCTTTGGCCGCTCGATCAGAACCCAATGCGATTGTCTTAGTTGGCACAGAAAGCTTTTCTGAAGATCAATGAGATACCGAAGCGCGTGGCAGAGGTATCGCATCGTCATGTGCGATTGGTCACTGGCCAATGGACTTTGGCCTTGGGTTTGCGTCTTTAGCCTGGTAAGTAACCAAGAGAACGGCATGAGTCACACGCTAAATTGCCAAGACTCGGGACAGCAAACCAAAGTCCAGCTCCGCATTTGACTTTGTTTATGCCCTTGCTGTAATCAATTTCCAATCACGATCGCATCAATTATTTTCCGGGGAGTTGAATCAAATGACAATCGAGGAACTAGTTTACGACTGGAACTTGTTGACCCGCGCTTGAAGAGCCCCAATCGTCATATCAGCTTTCGACGACGAAACACTGCGAGACGGGCTGCAGTCTCCGTCTGTTTGTGAACCCGCGGTGGAACAGAAAATCGAATTGCTTCACTTGATGGATGCTCTCGGCATTGACACTGCCGACATCGGCCTGCCTGGCGCCGGTGGTACACATGCCGCCAGCGTCGAACACTTGGCCCGTGAGATCGCAGATAAGAAACTGAAGATTCGACCGAACTGCGCAGCTCGAACTCACCGCAACGACATTATTCCGATCGTTGAGATATCGCAACGCGCAGGCATACCGATCGAAGCGTGCACCTTTATCGGTTCTTCGTCCGTACGCTTTTTTGCGGAAGACTGGACACTCGATAAGTTGTTGCAGATGACTGAGGACGCCGTGTCGTTCGCTGTCGGCAAGGGCTTCCGGTGATGTATGTGACTGAAGACACAACTCGCGCGAAACCGGAAACAATCCGCGCTCTTTACACAACAGCGATTCGTTGTGGCGCAAAAGCCGTTTGCGTTTGCGACACGGTGGGCCATTCAACACCTGATGGCGCCCGTGCCGTGGTGAGTTTGTGAAGAGCATCATCGACGAGCAGGGGGAGAACGTTCGACTCGATTGGCATGGTCATCAGGATCGTGGTCTGGGCGTAATCAACTCAATTGCTGCGATTCAAGGTGGCGCAGATCAGGTTCATGGTTCAGCGCTTGGCATCGGCGAACGCGTCGGCAATACACCGATGGACCAGTTGCTCGTCAATTTGAAGTTGATGGGTTGGATCGAAAACGATCTGTCGCGGCTCGGCGAGTATTGCGAAATGCTGCGCGCGCATTTGCGACTGGTCAGTGCCTTACAATTATCCGGTCTTTGGACGCGACGCCTTCCGAACTGCGACAGGCGTTCACGCGGCCGCGGTGATCAAGAGTTACAAGAAGGGTGATCAACGTCTGGCTGACATCGTCTACTCGGGTGTTCCGGCAGGTGAGTTTGGTCTCGAGCAGGTGATCGAGATCGGTCCAATGAGCGGCAAGTCGAATGTGATTTACTGGCTCGAGAAACGTGGGATCGCTCCGGAGGAAAGTCGAGTCAATCGCATCTACGAACATGCAAAAGCCGCTCACGGTGTACTCGAAGAGAGTGAGATTCAGAAGGTTGGTTTCTGACTTTGGTCATGTCCTAATCAGATCTAAAAACTTACCGATCCGTTCAATCTGTATTGTCAAGTCATCCGACGTCTGCTCTGAAGTGGCTGCGTTTAGTTTTTTCGACAAGCACGCCGAGGCGATCACGGATGAACAGATCCAGATCTGTTCGATACCCGCACCGCCGTTTGGTGAACACGAACGTGCCAAATATCTCGCTGACAAGTTTTCGAAGTCTGGGTCTTACTCGAGGTTGAGATCGACGAAGAAGGCAACTGTCTCGGACTGTGGAAGGAACTTCCAATCGCCGTTAATGGTAGTCAGTGCTCACCTGGACACAGTGTTCCCACGGGAACGGATTTCACGGTCGTCGAACAGACCAGCGACTGTTTGCGCCCAGGCATTGCTGACGATGGATGCGGGCTGGCAGCTCTGATCGCGATCGCGCGGGCGATTGTAGTGACAACATTCGAACCGAGGGTTCGATCCTGTTTGTTGGAACTGTCGGAGAAGAAGGTGAGGGAAACCTGCGGGGCGTTCGATATTTCTGACCAGCGGACGATGGGCTGGCGAAATTGAATCGTTTCTGAGTTTCGACGGACCAGGAATTGATCGAATAACCAATCGAGCCCTTGGCTCACGGCGTTACCGCGTTAGATCACTGGTCCAGGCGGACATTCATGGGGAGACTTCGGGTTACCAAACCCGGTGCATGCGTTGGGTCGTGCGATCTCGAGATTGGCAGGTTATCCGTTTCCGAGAGAGCCTCGAACAACTTTCAATGTTGGTAGGATCGAAGGCGGAACGAGCGTTAATGCGATCCCGCCAAAGCGCGGCAATGGACGTCGATTTGCGTTCGACGGCAGAAACTGAGTTGCGGCGCCTCGACTCGTATTTCCGACGCGCAGTACAAGAAGCGGCAGATCAAGAGAACGAACGCGCAGGCCCGGCGATCCACCGCTTGAAGTCAAAATGGATCTGATCGGCGAGCGGCCGACAGGAGAAACGCCAGCTGATTCAGAGCTGGTCGAACTGGCTCGCGAAGCGACGCGGGTTATCGGATTTGAACCGCGACTCGAGCAGTCGTCAACGGATTCAATCTGCCAATTTCACTCGGGATTCCGGCAATCACAGTTGGTGCCGGTGGAACATCCGGCTCCTCGCACACACTCGACGAATGGTATGACCCTCGCAACCGCGATCGCGGCCTCAAGCGTGGATTACTAGCAATCTTCGGAACAGTTGGACTACAAAGCAGATCTCAAAAGCTCAGATCTGAACTAAAGGCTGCACAAACTTACGCTTCTTCAACCTGATTCTGGATTTGAGATTTGAAATTTGTGCATTTTGTGGTAATCTATCTGTTAGTTGATCGGAATCGCAACCGTCGCGGAACCAGCTTTGCCCGGTGGAAACCGTTTTTGTCGCGCGATTCGCAATGCGTTCGCATCGCCGCCAGATGCCTGAGTAACCCGTCCTGATTCATCGTAGGTAACCGTGACCACTACTCTCTTCGCACCGGACTTTCCGCGTCTGACGCTGGCATGCGCAAGGAACCGAGCTGTCTCAGCGGCGCTGGCTTCGCGTGCTTTCTTTTCTTTTTCGCGTTGTCGCTTCGCAGCGGTGCGCCGGTCTTCGGAAGCGGGACTGTTTTCCGGTTCACTTGGTTGTGGCTGAGCAGAAGCCTCGGTTGTGCAATTTGCGGCGTTGGAGCTTGCGTTGCACGTTTTGCGTCCGGCGCTGGTGGTTTTCGGTTGTACCAACCTGCCGGAACTCCGATTGCGGCCACACTCACGACTACAGCCACGGCTACCGCACCAATGAATACCGGTTTGCGATTAGTCGCCGAGTCCTTGCCAAAACCAAAAAAAGCCGGAGCAAATGATCTTTGTGTTTCATTTCGCATTCGGCCTCAGACGGAGACATCGCAAGTTCATCTGGTGCCGGAACATAGTCCGCAGGAAACGCCAATCCCGGAGCAGATGCTCTCGTCAAGACGACGCAGTCCTTCCAGAACAACTTGTGTCCACGGTTGATTGATAGTGCGGTCGCCAGTCTCAGCATCAGCGCTGAATTCAAACTCAGCATTTGGAAGGGTCAGAGCGTAGTAGACCGCATCGATCCCACGAAGTACGCCGATGCGAGCATCAACGACCGAACCTGCTTGCAAATAAAAATAGCCTGCACCCTTCGGATACAAGACCTTAAGCCGTCCGCTCTTTCTTTGATTGCAGAAAAACTCGATTAGCTCTGAAAGTGAAAGGTCACTGAGGTGTCCAGTTAGTGCCATGAGAACTTGTCCCTTCTAGGAGAAGACAATCAGGTTGGAAAAGAAGGAGAGAATGGCGCGCCAGACCTTTCGGCGCGCCACTGAAGGTAGGCTACGGAACTAGCGCAAACTTGTAGTTGATCGTTCCCGAGACTTTGACGGGTTGTCCGGAAAGCTTCGTGGGGGAGAACTTGGCCTTGAGTGCAGCTTGGACAGCTGCGTCACGCAGGAGAGTTGGACCACTCGTTGCGGTTGCCGAAACCACTTTGCCGGTTTCATCGAGAACGACTTCAACGACAACTAGTCCCGAAGTTCGCATTCGCTTCGCCGCATCAGGATAAACTGGTGGCGGCAACGAGAGCGCCGTGCCATTGAATACTCCGCCTGAAACCGGTTTCAAAATTGGACGTGGCGCCGGTGGTGGTTCCTCAAGACTGATGCGTACTTCCTGATTGGTGATGACTGCCGTCGGAGTTCTCACATCGTTCGGATTGGCGATCATCTGAGTTGCGGAAGCTGACGCTGCGGGGAGATCGGGAGCGACTGTTGGCTTGCGATTGTCGCGCGATTTGCTGTTGGCTTTCGAATCGGCAGGCCTCGCTTTCGGTTCCGCGGCTGGTTTGGTGACTGGAGGCGGCGTGGTGTTAGCAGCCGTGTTCGCGTTGGCGGAAGCAGCAGGCTGAGGAGCGGCAGCCGGCGTTCCCGACATTGTCCTCAACATGTTCTCGTCGAGGTAATACATGATCGAGCGATACGTTATTTCCGAGGGCTCGAACGTTATCCCGCGCGAGTCAACAACCGCGACTGAGGTCGTCATCTTGTTCCAGTTGCCGAGGAAGTCGAATTCGTACTTGTACGTTTCCTTGCTGAGGAGCGAGCCGTCGGAATTCAGCAAGGTCATCTCGCTGATGTTTCCCTTCTCGTCGTATTTATAGACTTCCTTACCCGTCAGCGTGGCTCCACCGGCGATTGGAAAGTACTGGTTCTCGATCTTGTGGCCCTTGATGTCGTAAGCAGCGAGTTCGACCAGCACATGCTTGGCTTCGCCCTGGCGACCGTCAGTCGTAACCAGTTTCGCGATCTCCGTACGGACCCTGCGGACGGGACCAATCAATCCGTCTCTGGAGCGGTCGGTTTCAACGGGGGCATTTACGGCTGGGGCATTCCCGGCCTTCGCCGTAACGTTTGTCTGGGCGCTTGCCGGGGCGGCAAAAAGCAGCAAGGCAAGCGTTAAGTAGCTTAATCGATTCGACATTCTGAACATTTCTGTCTCCTAAATTCGCTGAGGCGGGTCAAATTTGGAAAGATTCGGCAGTGAGGGCGGGCTAGGCCCAACACATACTAACGAAGTTAAACCACGTTGTCTACAGTTAACTCGTGATGAGTTGGTCGGTTCGGCTCTGGGCGAGGACGGCCTGGGCGGCCTCATAAACTGTCTCTACCCGGATTTTGGTAATTAATTCACCATAAATGAGCCGGTGATGCTGGCCGATTGGCGTGAAAGCATGAGGTGTGGGTCGATCCATTATGACGATTACGGGCACCCCGACCGCGGCCGCCAGATGGGCCGGTCCCGTGTCGTTTGAAACCATGAGAGTCAGGCGGGCTTCGGCCGAGACAAGTTGCGGGATCGTCAGGCGGTCGAAAAAGATCGTCGACGGTGGAAACATCTTGCGCATCTCCGAAACAAAGGCGCGTTCTTCGGGGCCGGCGAACACGATCACGCGAACTCGTTGGTTCCGGATCATGTGGTCGGCGAGTTGAACGTAGTGTTCGATCGGCCAGCGGCGTGTGACGTGACCTGCGCCCGGAAACAGCCCCACCAGTAATTCACCCGATTGAGCTTTCTCCTTCTTAAGTAGCGTGTCTACTTCGGAGTCACCGGCGCTACTCGTTTTTAGTACCGGAATCCGTGACGCGTTCTGAATGCCCAATGGCTCGATCACGTCGAGATAACGATCGACGGCGTGACTATCTTTTCCTTCGGGGACCGGTCGTGGTTTGAAGTTGGCGAGGTAATCGAGCGAACGTCCTGGTCGCCGCGAATAAAGCCGGTGCTGCGCGCCGGACAAGTAACCCAGAAGGTTCGTTTCAGACAAGCTGTGTAGGTCGATCACGAAATCAAACTTCGCTTGCCGCACCTGCTTGACGAGCTGGATGATGCGCCAGATTGAAACGAGCGTGTTCCCGTCGCGTAAACCGACGCGGTCCACGTCGAAGATCTCATTGGCGTAACCTGACAACGCCACGACTTCATTCGCCGGTTTGCCAACCGCAACTGTGATCCGTGCGTTGGGAAAGCGCTGACGAATGGCGCGTAGCGCAGGCAAGCTCAGCACAACATCGCCGAGCTGACCAAAATCAATAACGAGAATATTGCGTGGATCAAATTGCACTGTAGGAAGGCTTATTCCAGTTCTCGCAAATCACGGCCGGTCATCTCTTCAGGTTTTTCCATCCCAAGCAACGCGAGCATTGTTGGCGCGATGTCTTCGAGTGCCCCGCCCTCGCGCAGTTTTAGGCCGGTTGACCCTTCATCGATCAAATGAAAAGGTACGGGGTTGATCGTGTGCGCCGTGTGTGGAATTCCGGTCGTCGGATCGATCATCTGTTCAGCGTTGCCGTGATCGGCGGTGATCAGCGTGATGCCACGCGTTTCGCGCATGCGTTTCGTAATCCAGCCGAGGCAGGTGTCGACATACTGGCACGCCTCGATCGTCTTATCGAGTTTCCCGGTGTGACCAACCATGTCCGGGTTAGCGAAGTTTACGACGAACACATCTGTGTCGCGTTCGTCGATTGCCCGGAGCACTTTGTCGGTAACTTTGAAGGCGGACATTTCGGGTTGCAGATCGTAGGTTGCAATCTTTGGCGACGGCACTAGCAGCCGTTTTTCACACTCGTGTTCCTTCTCGACACCGCCGTTGAAGAAATACGTGACGTGCGCATACTTCTCAGTCTCCGCTAGTCGAAAGTTCTGCACACAAACACTGGCCCAAACTTCAGCGAGCACGTTGTGATGCGCGCGCGGCGGAAACGCGATTGGCAGATTGAACGTCGCGTCGTACATTGTGAAACACACAAACGCCAGATCCGATAGGTTTTCAGTGGGAAATTCACTAAAACCATGAACGGCGAGGGCGCGCGTTAATTGCCGCGCACGATCCGGACGAAAGTTGAAGAAGATCACCGAGTCGCCATTCTCGATCGTTGCCACCGGCGCGCCGTCTTTGCGAACGATGGCGAAGGGCTCAACAAATTCGTCGGTGATGCCGCGTTCGTACGATTCGTTGATCGCTTGTAAAGCATCTGTCGCACGCAGACCGATTGCTTTGGTTAGCAGATCGTAGCCGCGCTGCGTTCGCTCCCAGCGTTTGTCGCGATCCATCGCATAGTAACGACCGACAACCGTCGCTATTTCACCCGCCCCGATCGCCTCCATCTTTCTTTGCACCGTGGCGATGTATTGCGCGCCGGACGCGGGCGGCGTGTCGCGTCCGTCGAGAAATGCGTGGACAAAGACGCGTTCCACTCCTTTGTCCTTCGCCATTTTCAGCAACGCATAGAGATGAGTGATTGAAGAGTGGACCTGACCGTCTGAAATGAGGCCCATCAGGTGCAGCGACTTGTCGTTGTCGCGCGCGCGATCCATCGCGTGCGTCACCACTTCGTTACGAAAGAACGCGCCGGTTTCGATCTCGTGATCGACGAGTGACACGTCCATGCGAATGACGCGGCCGGACCCGATGTTCAAATGACCGACTTCCGAGTTTCCCATGACGCCCGCGGGCAGACCGACGCGAGTGCCGTGCGCTTCGAGCAGTGTGGATGGGTATTTCTCGCAGAGTCCGTCGTAGAAAGGGGTGGCGGCGAGAGCAATGGCGTTGCCTTCGCGAGAGGCTGAGTAGCCCCACCCGTCGATTATGATCAGCGCGAGTGGAGCACGTTTTTTAGTCAAACCTCGACCTCCAACCACAAAAAGGCACAAAAAGCAGAGTCACAAAAGGCACAAAAAAGAATTCTGGCATACGAAGTTACGGGCTAGTTGACTTTGCGTCTTTTGAGCCTTTTTGTGGCAAAACTCGAAACGCTTTCAGGCCTGGATAGCGTGAAGCGTCGCGCAGGTCTTCTTCGATGCGCAGCAACTGATTGTATTTCGCGATGCGATCCGTGCGCGACAACGATCCGGTCTTGATTTGTCCGGCGTTGGTGGCGACTGCGAGGTCGGCGATGAACGGATCCTCAGTCTCGCCGGATCGATGCGAGATGATTGCGGTGCGACCATTTGTTTGTGCGAGCGTGATGCAGTCTAGAGTTTCGGTGAGCGTGCCGATCTGATTGACCTTGATCAGGATCGAATTGGCGACTCCGAGTTCGATTCCTTTTTGCAGAAACTCGGTATTAGTGACAAAGAGATCGTCTCCGACGAGTTGTACTCTGTTGCCGAGCTCGTCTGTGAGTTTCTTCCAACCGTCCCAATCGTTTTCCGCCATGCCGTCTTCGATCGAAATGATCGGATACCGCTCGCACCATGATTTCCAGAACGCGACCATCTCATCGCTCGTCAGCCGGCGCTGATCACTCTTCTTAAAAACATATGCCGTGCCGTCGTAGAACTCGCTCGCGGCGGGATCGAGTGCCAGCAGACAATCCGACCCGGGTTTGTAGCCGGCCTGGCCGATCGCTTCCAGAATCGTTTCGATTGCTTCTTCGTTCGACCGCAGGTTCGGTGCGAACCCGCCTTCGTCGCCGACGCTGGTGGCGTAGCCTTTCTTTTTAAGCACCGCCTTCAACACATGAAAAACTTCCGTGCCGACGCGCAATGCCTCGCTGAACGTGGGCGCGCCGACGGGAACGACCATGAACTCCTGAAAGTCGACATTGTTGTCGGCGTGTGCGCCGCCGTTGATGATGTTCATCATCGGCACCGGCAGCGTGCGCGCGTTTGGACCACCGAGGTATCGATAGAGTGGAATCTCGAGACAGGTGGCAGCAGCGCGGGCCGTTGCCATGGAGACGGCGAGCAATGCGTTGGCGCCTAAGTTGGACTTGTTCTTAGTTCCATCGAGCTCGATCATTGCGCGATCGACTTCTGCTTGATCGAGCGCGTCAAACCCTTCAAGCGCCGGTGCGATCACATCGTTGACGTTCTGAACGGCCTTCAACACGCCCTTGCCGAGGTAGCGCTTCTTGTCACCGTCGCGAAGTTCGACTGCTTCGTTTTCACCGGTCGAAGCGCCTGACGGCACCGCGGCGCGTCCTACTTCTCCGCCTGCCAGTGTCACTTCCGCTTCGACGGTCGGGTTACCACGCGAGTCGAGTATTTCACGCCCCTGAATGTGCTCGATTAGACTCATCCGCAACTTCCTCCGCATCAGTTTGAATAATCTCAAGCTTCACTCGCCGCACACGGCGCTTCTCGACTCGTTCGACCTTGAAAACGAGACTGTCGTGCTGCACCACTTCTCCCGGTTTGAGCACGTGTCCTGCTTCAGTCATCAAGAAGCCGCCAATCGTCGTATACGCTTCCGACTCAGGCACCGAGAGTTTTAGACGCCGGTTCAGGTCGCGCACGGCGAGTCCGCCATCGAGCAGATAGGTATGCTCGTCGATCGCGGTAATCTGTTCGTTTACTTCTTCGTCATGCTCGTCGGAAATCTCGCCGACGATCTCTTCCAGCAGATCTTCGAGGGTAATGATGCCTTCGAGTCCGCCATGTTCGTCGACCACGAACCCGAAATGCATCTTTGCTTTCTGCATCTGGCGCAGCACGTGTTCAAGTCGCGCAGTATCGACCACGTAGAGTGGTGGTTGCAAAACGTCTTCGATTTTGAACTTCTCGGGATGAAGCAGGCAGGGCATCACGTCTTTGCTGTGAACAAAGCCGCACACGTCGTCTAATGTTTCTTTATAAACGGGCAGACGCGAGTAGCGATGTTGCTCGAATGCCCTGGTTATCTGTTCGAGATCGTTCGTATACGGCAGTGCGGCCATTTCGGTGCGGGGCACCATTGCTTCACGAACGAGGGTGTCGGAAAACTCGAACACACGATGAATCAGCCGGCGTTCTTCGGCGCGCAGGTGTCCTTTTTCCCGCGAGATATCGATCAACTTTCGCAGTTCTTCTTCGGTGTAGGTGGATGCGTGTTCGGCCGTTGCTTTGATTCCGAGTAGTTGAACTGTGCGGACGCTGGCCCAGTCGAGCGCGCGAATCGGCAGGCTGAACACTTTGTAAAAAAGTTGCAGCGGGAGGGCGACGGCAAGCGCCACTTTCTCTGCGACCGCAAGACCCATCAACTTCGGCGCCTGTTCGCCGAGCACGATGTGCAACGTCGTGATGATCGAGAATGCGATTGCGAACGCGATTCCGTGACGGACCGAATCGGGTAGTCCGGCAAGTGGCGCTTCCAATAGTCGGGCGACGGCTGGTTCACCGATCCAACCGAGGGCCAACGATGCGAGCGTGATTCCGAGCTGACAGGCGGAGAGGTACGCGTTGAGGTTTTTCAGCAGGCCCATCAACCGCTTTGCGGCGCGATTGCCGGCGGCGGCCATCGTTTCGATACGCGACGTGCGTAGACCTACAAGGGCAAACTCAGCGGCGACAAAGAAGCCGTTGGCTGCCACCAACAAGATCACCGAGAGAAACTTAAGTAAGATCGAACCTGTGGCGAGAGGTGCGCTCGCGTCGCCTTCGGCGATCATCAACCCCAGCCAGTTACTTGGTAGCTCTGCCATGCTCGTGCGGAGTGAAGATCATAGCACGTAGGCGATTCCGGGGCAGACCACGGGCCGGTGTTCTTCTTCAAGGGGAACACGGATTCAAGGACTAAAAGGATTAATGACCTGCGGCAGCCCCGGCGGCGCGGATACGCATCGGACGCTTCTCGTGCTTTTGTTGCGCACGCGCAAGTGCCTGATCTACACGAGGTTCGATGTTGCACTCAGGTTGCCGGCACACGGCCGCCAACTCGGACACAACGAGGTAACGTGAACGTTCGAGCATGCGTTGTTCGCGAAAAGAGAGGGGTTTGATATTGCTCAGATAGGTCAAATGCTTGAGAACCCCGGCGACTTCAAAAATGTCGCCCGTGCGCATTTTTTCTGAGAATTCCTTGAAGCGATCCTTCCAATCATTAGCCGGGGAGGAAAAATCATCTGCCAAAGCCTTGAAAAGCATTTCGCACTCACCCGATGAGATTGGGGCGCGCAGTCCAACTTCTGAGGCATTGGAAACTGGAACGAGGACCAGGGAGTTATTAGCAGCAAGACGAAGCGTATAAAAGGGTAGGAGCGTAGCGCCTATTTGCTTCTGTTCTATTTGCTCGATGGTCCCGATTCCATGATTCGGGTAAACGACTTTCTGGCCGACTTTGAAGCCCACCATGCACCTCCATCGATTTGAAACATCAGACTGCGCCGCACGCGCTGTCTTGGGGAATTTCTGAGCGACGCTGATTGCGTCGGAAGCCCTGTTTGGTAAGTGATTGAAGTCTAGCAAGCTCTCTTGCGAAGCGTCAAGGTTTTGACCATCGCGGTGGTGTCTTAGTTTGCAAACAGGAAATTAAGACACCACTACCAGCGCTCAACTGTGATGACCGAAAACATGGTTTTGCTTTAAACCATTTAGTCGTTTACTTGAACGACAACTGATAGTCAGAGAGTGTCTGACAAGGTTTTAATTCGATGTCAGTCTTCTGTGATTCCGCGGTGCGACGAAGTTTCGTTCGCGCTTCGGCAGATTCAGGTGAGCGAAGTTTTACTAAAGTAGCCAGCTCCGCCTGTACCGGATTTTGGAGAAGAGACCAATAACGTCCCGGCGGAAGATTGTTGAGTGTAAACACACCGTCGGAAGCGACGTCGGTGATGAAGTAGCGCAACACGTCCGCAGCTTTATCAGCTTCCGCCGGTACGAGGAGAACCGCCGTTCCCGACGGAATCGTCGCACCTTCAGCGACAGGTACTTTCCCGCGAATCGACGCGGCGCCTTCGGCGAGTGTGATCGTCAAGTCCGCGATCTTTTCTCCAGGCTTGATAGTGGTCCAACCAGCAGCGGGATCGATTTTAGGAGTCGCGGTTTTGGGCGTCGTTGCACTGGCAGCGGAAGGAGCGCCGAGGGAGATCGATTGCAGGTACCAGAAGCGCGCGTGGAAATTTGTATTTACACGATAGCGCCCCGGCGACAAGTTGCGGAATAGAAAAGCGCCTTTCGCATCAGGCGTTATCGCGCCGGCCATCATTCTCATAAACAGCGGGTTGGCGTCCGCGTCTTTATCATTTCTGATGAGATCGATCAGAGTTTCAGCAAACACCGGTTTACGTTTCCCCTGACACTCCGCCACCTTCGAAGGCTCGAGCACAATGCGTCCACTAATCGCCGATGCAGGTCGTGTGATTAGTTCGATACCACTCACGTCAGCGCCTTTAACCGTGATGCGCTTCGGCTCAGACATCGAGAGGTCAGGCATCGTTGTCACATTCATCTGATTGACCGGAAACTCCGTTGCGATGAGTTGATACTCACCATCGCCAACTCCCGTCATTTCGAAACCTCGCGCGCCCGGCGCCTGCATGGTGTTACCGGCAGGCATGAAACCTCCTTCGACCGGCATCAGCGTCACAGACGCAGCGCCGTTTGCGCTTACTTTCACCGTGCCGCTTACCGTATGTCCTTGATCGCTTCGATAACGAATATCGGCGGTGGTCTCTTCACCGCTGCGCACCGTGAACTCTGTCGCGCTGTCGCGTGTTGAAGACGGCGCGTACATCGGAATATCCGTCTCGTACGGAGTCATCTGAAACGATTGATTACCCGCACCGCCGGCGCTGACGAGATAAGTGCCGGGAGCCAGACCGTACATCCGGTAAATTCCACGATCATCGGTCGTGCGTTCGGTGTTCCCGAATTGGGGCATTCGCACAACTTGTCCTTTCGGGTCGCGAATCCTGAGCGCGCGTACACGAATGCCAACGATCGGTTCGCCGGTAGCGCTGACCACATTTCCCGTTATCACTCCTCCTTTAATCATTTCGACTCTCACGGAATCCCCGACCCGATGATAGGACGGCGAGCCTTCAGCTTCCGCCAACTGATAAACATAAGCAGGGGAATAGCCGGTGACGACGTAGAGTCCGGCTTCCAAACCATTCACGCGGAAGCGTCCTTCGCCATCGGCGGCCGTCGTGCGTCCGGCGTTCTGGGTTCCGAGTGCGCGTAGAAAGACGCTCGCGCCGGGCATTGGTTCGCCACGCTCGTTAACGACTGTTCCCGAGATCGTGCCCGCTGTTTGTTCATTTGACGTTTCTGGAGTGGGAGTTTGCTGCTGCGCTCCGGCCGTTGCGCACGTGAGGGCCAGGAGAGCCAACGCAGTTGCGAGGAAGGAAAACTTTTCTTTCATTGTCTTTTATAACAAGCGAATCAGGGCTTTGGTTGTGGCTGTTGTTGTGGCGTCATATCTACCGTCACCGAAACTTGATTGACGACTCCATCCTGTACGCTAATTTCACGCTTCGCGGTTATCTGGTTCCTGTTGTTTGGTAAAGATACCATCACCGTCACTTCGTAAATTCCAGGTGGCACTCCCTCCAGCAGAAATTGATTACGTGCATCGACCGGCGAAGCGGCGATCTGCGCGGGGGGCGTTCCAGGTTTAGTGAGTCGCGCAAACATGCGCGCGCCTTCGGGCAAAACTCCGTTTTCGAGCTTTACCGTGCCTTGGATCGTAGCCGTCCCGTAACTGATAACGACGCGGACGCCGGTGAGCTGATCACCTTCCTTGATTTCGATCCCGCGCGGCATTACAACTCCGTTGTGTTCTGTCCTAAGGATCGCGAAGCCTTTTGACGCGGCTGAGTTGAACGGCGCCATTAACCAGAAACTCACCTGACCGGGTGACAACCCGGGCAGACGAAACGACCCGTCCGGTCCTATCGCGGAAAAAACAGATGCTCCGTAGGATGCAGCTGTCCCGGGAGGCGCCGTCACGTATGCGCGTATTTGAAGGTCCAACAACCTTGCGAATGCTTTCCTGTCTTCGGGTTCGAGAACGATTACTCCCGAGATGCTCGAGCCCTTGATCATTCGGACAGTTAGACCAGTTACATCAGAATCGATGACGTCAAACGTCGTCGTTTCAACTCGCATGTCCGAATTTTGGTTCCCAATCATCATGATTCCATACTTGCCCGGTTGTAGTCCCTCGGCTATGAAGTCGCCCTGAACGTTTGAGACGGAGGAGATGTCAGAGAACTGATAACCCTCGCCAGCCCGTCGCTGGAAAAAGAAACGGACGTTTGGCACCGGCGAACTTTTCTCTGCGTCGATGACACGACCGCTGACGCTGAAGGTTTGGATCGGAGCGCCCAGCGTGATGTCGACGTTTGCAGTTTCACCGCCTTCCCGCACCTCAATGATCGTTGCTTTAGTTTGGTCTGCTGTGTCCGGGTGGAAAACCTGCTTGTAGACCACACGTGAAGGCTCGTAGGAGTTGCCGGACGTTGTGTCGTCACCGCGTCCGCTCGCGATCTTGTAGCGTCCGGCGGCGAGTCCGAAGACGCGATAGATGCCACGATCGTCCGTCTGCACGCTTCCGGCCGGAAACACCGGGCGCATCGGTTGTTGCTGAAAATCTGCCGCGCGAAATACGTAGACGTTTTGCTGGACCAGCGGGCGTCCGTTGGAGTCAGCGATCTTGCCCGTGATGACACCGCCGCGAACCAGCGAGAAGTTGATGTCCTCAACGTTTTCATCCTCGGCGACGATGATGCTTTTGCCGCGCGAGCCGACTGCTACCTCTGGGTTTACGTAGGCGGGCGCTACAACCATGATGTCGTAAGTGCCGGCGGGGATGTTGGAGATGCGGTAAATGCCTTCCTGGTCCGTGACCGCCCTGAAAGACTTGTCGTTGGGAAAGATATTCATCGTTGGGCGCAATCCGACGGTTACTCCGGCCACGGGTTTGTCTTTGATCGTCACGCGTCCCGAAACATTGCCGCGCGGAGTTTTAACCGGTGTTTTGGTTTGTGATTGCGAGCGCACGGAAACAGGCAGGCAAAGGAGCGTCAACAGAACGATCGCAAAAAATCGAGTGGAGGAACTCATGTGACTTTGCTCCTTGGGCGGTTGAGGTGCGGGCGCATCATAGCTGAAGACGGTTCAGCGGGGAAGCTCGATTCGTGCTGGTCAGCAAGTATTCTTTTCATCCGTGTTACCGGATCATGTTAGGATCACGCGGCCATGGCTCATCTGAAAATCACCGACGCAAGCGGCCGTCAATGGCAATTCAATTTCCTGCCAAAAGCCACTTGCACGATCGGTCGCGCGCCTGACAATTCGGTGGTCCTGGATGATCCTCGCGCCTCCCGTTACCACGCACACATCACGCAGTCCGACAACGGCATCTTCACGATCGTCGACGGCGCCATGGTAAATAACCAACTGCGACGCAGCGCCAACAAAGTTTTCTTAAACGGCGAACCGCGCTTCGATCAGCAGTTGAAGAACGGCGATCGCATCACGATCGGCGCGAGCACGTTGCGTTTCGAACAGCCGGTCGAAGAACGGACCACCGACGTCCGTTACGACGACAAGCCGCTCGGTCACACACAGTTATTGATCTCGGCCAGCGATGTGATGTCGACTGTACTGCGTTCGAAAGACGAGGTTGCGGCGTCGCCGCAGCGCGACAAAGTGCTCGAAGCGCTGCAACGCAAGGCGAACATTCTGACCGCGCTGTACGAGATGAGCAAAACGCTCGGCTCTGTCTTCGATCTCCACGCCATCTTCGAAAAAGCGACCGACATCATCTTTCGCTCGACGCCGGCGGACCGCGTCGTAGCATTGCTGGCGGAATCAACCACGGGTGAATTGGAAGACGCGAACCTGATTCCGATCGCGATGCGCGCGCGCGATAACAAACTCGAGGCGCACGCGCGAAGACTTTCTATCGGACGGACCATCACACGAAAAGTGATGAAGGATCGAGTCGCATTGCTTTCGCAGGACGCCGCGTCAGACGAACAGTTCGCAGGTGTGGATTCGATCGTGTCTCAGGGTGTGCGCTCGACGATCTGTGCGCCGCTCGTGACCGAGTCGCGCGTGCACGGTGCGTTGTATGCGGATCGACTCGATCCGTTCGCCGCGTTCAAGCCTGACGACCTGGAACTGATCAGCGCGGTCGCAGCGCAAGCCGCTGTTGCTGTCGAGAATGCTCGTGCTCACGAGCGCTTGGCGCGTGAAGAAGTTGCCCGCGCGAATTACAGCCGGTTCCTACCCGAATACGTCGTGAAGCAGATGCTCGATAATCCGGAGTCGTTCAAGCTCGGAGGCGTCAGTCAAACGATCACGATCCTGTTTGCCGATATTCGCGGTTTTACGCGCATCTCCGAACACGCACCCCCGGAAAAGATCGTCAACCTGCTGAACCGGTATTTTTCGGCGATGACCGACATTATCTTTGCGCACGGCGGCACGCTCGATAAATATTTGGGCGATGGTCTTATGGCCCTGTTCGGCGCGCCCACCGCAACACCCGACGACGCCTCCAATGCGCTGAACGCGGCGGTCGCGATGCAGCGTCGCCTGCTCGGTATCAATCGCGAGTTGCATGATGAAGGTTTGCCGGAGATTGGTGTCGGCATGGGATTGCACACCGGCGAAGCAATTGTCGGTTACATCGGTTCGGATCGGCGTTCGGAGTACACCGCAATTGGCGATACCGTGAATACTTCCTCGCGGTTGGAGTCGAATGCGCGTGGTGGAGAGATTCTGATTAGTGATGCAACTGCGCAGGCAGCTCATAGTCGTTACAAGTTGCAGCCGCGCGATGCGATCATGGTGAAGAACCGCGAGCAACCGGTAAAGCTTTGGGAAGTCGACTGGCAAAAGGCGAGCGGATCGTTTTAGTAACACGGATTCAAAACCGAAAGACAGATTCGGGCGATTTTGTTTTAGTCACGCAGGGATCAACGAACAAGGGTTTTCATGGATAGGTTTTTATGTCGTTTATAGGCAGGACCAGAACTCTCCTCAGCCTCAGTGGCCTGCGCAAACTCGTCTCCGATTCAATGGCCATCGACATGGGATCCGCGAGCACGATCATCGCCGTGCGCGGTCGTGGTGTCGTTGTCGACGAGCCGTCGGTGGTTGCGGTCAACAAGGTTAACGGCGAAGTCATTGCGGTTGGGAACGAAGCGCACAAGATGCAGGGTCGCGAGGCGCGCGACGTTACTGTCATCGCGCCGTTGGTTGATGGCGTTGTCGCCGACTTCGAACGCACGCGCACGATGTTGGACCACTTTGTGCGCGAAGCGAGAAGCGGGTTGTCGCACTTCAGCAGACGCGCCGTGATGAGCGTGCTGTCGGAAGTGACGCAGGTCGAGCAGCGCGCGTTGCTTGCTGCTGCGGAAGAGGCGCGCATCAGCACGGTCTACATGATTGAAGAAGGACTTGCGGCGGCAATTGGCGCCGGAGTTCCTTTGAACGATGAACATGCGGCGGCGGTCGTGGACATCGGTGGTGGCACGACGAATGTTGCCGCGATCATTAGTGGATCGATCATCGCCTCGCGTGCTGAACGGCTGGGCAGTGCTGATATCGATCTCGCGATCATGGATCGGTTGCGACGGCATCGTGGTCTGACGATTGGAGTGCAGACCGCTGAGCGGATAAAGCTGGAACTGAGTTCGGCTATTGAACCCGCCGATCCGGGGAAGAGTCTTAACGTGCGTGGACGCGATGTGCAGACTGGGAGTCCAGGAGCGGTGGATATTACGGCTGCGGAAGTGCATTCGATTTTGTTGCCGATCATTCGGCGCATCGCAATGGAAGTGCGGTCGATGTTGACTGAGTTGGCGCCGGAAGTTGCGGGTGATGTTTATACGCGGGGTGTGATCCTGACTGGCGGCGGCGCGTTAATGGAAGGGTTGTCGGAATATTTACAGAGAGAACTGGGGCTCGCCGTGCGTGTCGCGGACGAACCGCGGTTTGCGATCGTCCGTGGTCTACAGCAACTCTATGAAGAACCGTTGTTGCTCCGACGCGTCGCACGCACCGAGGCGCATCACGTGATCGATGCGGCGATTAATGAAGTCTGAAGGAGCTTCGCCGATGTGAGGCGGGGCTTCGCCCCGCCGGGTGGCCGATCAATGAGTTACAGTCTTCCGGCGGGGCGAAGCCCCGCCGCACATCCGAGGCATAGCCGCGGCCTTGGATGACGAGTTGTTGGGTAAATGAAGTTCACTGATATCTACAAAAAGACGATCACGGTGGCGCGAATCTTTGGGATACCGGTGCGATTTGACTACCGCTGGTTCGTAGTTTTCATACTGAGCGTTTGGCTGATTGCGGCGAACCTGGGGCGCGGGGGAATGTGGGTCGGCAGTTACAAAATGGTCCCACTCGACGTCGCCACCGCATGGGGGCTTGCTATAGTTACAACTCTCGGACTGTTCCTGTCCGTGTTAGGCCATGAGTTGTCTCACGCGCTGATGGCACGTGCTGAAGGAATCGAGATTGAGGAGATCGTGTTGCATCCGTTCGGCGGGCTTGCACGACTGCGCAACGAACCTGAAAGCCCGGGAGCGGAATTCAGAATCGCGGTTGCCGGACCAGCCGCCAGTTTTCTTTTCGCACTGATCAGCTTCCTCTTAATGCTTCCGGCAATGATGTCAGACTACCCGACCATCGCCGGAGTGTTGCTACTTCTCTGCGCGGGCAACCTGTTGCTGGCAGTTTTCAACCTCTTTCCTGGTTATCCACTCGACGGCGGTCGCGTGTTACGCGCGATCCTCTGGAAACGAACTAAAGACATCAAAGAAGCGACGCGCCTCGCCGGCATTTGTGGCATGCTGATCGCCGCGATACTGATCATCTTCGGCGTCTACATGGCGATCGCCCCGAGTTTCCGTTCGTACTTCATGGGCTTTTGGTCGGTGCTCGTCGGCTTGTTCCTCTTCGACGCCGCGTACAGCGTCGTCAAACATGTTCGCGGGCGCGTGCAGAACATCGTGAAGGAAGCGATGTCCGCGCCGTTTGCAGTCGAACCCGACCTGCTGATTAGCCATTTGATCGACTCAATTCTACCGATGCACCGTCAGGTCGCCTTTCCGGTAGCTCTCAACAACCGCCTGCACGGGATTGTCTCGCTCGAGGACCTGAAAACGCTGCCACGAGAACGCTGGCACCTCACTAAAGCGCGCGACGTGATGCGCCCGATCGCGCCGCGGTTTTTTGTCGAACCAAACGCGACGCTCGACTACGCTCGTGAGCTCATGAAACGAAACGGGATCGGGTCGCTCGCCGTGGTGGGAAAGAACGGCGAACTGGTCGGGTTTCTGCAAAGTGGCAAATTCAGGCGCAAAAAGCAGCGTGTAAAGCGCGCCGCCTCATAGTTTCTTTCAAACCAGAACACAGATATAATCCGAACGGAGCTTCACTTTTATACACTCTAAGAGAAGGTGTTTTTCGCGTCAGAGTGTATCCGGAGAAACTAAGTTGCCGCTGCAAAGCCGAGCATCGTGGACGTACAAATTCGATAACGCTAGATGTTACTACTACTGCCATACACTGAGTATTTAAGGCGAATGATTGAGCCGCGCAACGTCGCGGACATCATCTTCGTCTTTTTGCTCGTGTATGCAGTTTTGAAACTCCTGCGCGGCACACGCGCCGCGCCAATGGCCGCCGGAATCGCCGCCCTCGTTTTCCTCTACTGGCTTTCAATCAAACAAGATCTTGCGACGCTGGAGTTCGTCTTAAGTAATGGGCTGCTGTACATCGGTATCGCCATCATCGTGTTGTTCCAGTCGGAGATTCGTCAGGCGCTGATCACGTTTGGAAACCGCTTTCGGGTGCCGTTTTCGCGTCATCGCGGACAGTTTGGCGAAGGGGTGTACGACGAAGTCATTCTCGCTGCGAGCACGCTCGCTTCGCTGAAGACGGGCGCACTGATCGTTATCGAGCGCACCGTGGGGTTGAAGAACGTGACGGATGGCGGTGTCCAACTTGATGCGGAGCTCAGTTACGATCTGCTCGTCAGCATTTTCAACACCTCGAGCCCGCTCCACGACGGCGCAGTTGTCATTCGACGTCATCGCATCGCAGCTGCATCCTGCTTTCTACCGTTGACACTCAATCCGCGGCTCTCGCGCGACCTCGGAACTCGTCATCGCGCCGCGATCGGCGTGACCGAAGACACGGACGCTGTTGCTGTGGTTGTCTCGGAAGAGACCGGCCTGCTCTCGTTCGTTCAAAAAGGCGAGATCAAACGCGGATTGGATCCGCCGAAACTGCGTGCCTCGATCTTCGAAGCGCTTGGCGTTGTTCGAAAAGAGAAAGAAAAAGAACCGAAGGCTGCGGAAGCAAATGAGACTGAGGAGATCGCCTCGGTCTGAGAAATGCGAGATTGCGAAAATGCGGAATTTCACAATGGAGTTTGACATTTTCGATCGCGCAATCACGCAATCTCGCAATCACGCCATGAGTAAACTATGCCGTTTCAGGACGTAGATGAAGTTGAGATTTCTGATCCGCGCGCACCCAGCCGGGCAGCGAAACTCGCGCGAAAGCTCTTCCTGGAAGACTGGGGAGTGAAACTACTTTCGCTGGCGATTGCGCTTGTTCTTTGGTTGGTCGTCACAGGGCAGAACGAACCAGTGACGGCGCACGTCAATGTCCAGCTCAACTTCATCCGCCCGCAGATGCTTGAGATCAGTAACGATCCACCGCGAACTGTCGACGTAGTGCTCACCGGCAGCAGAAGTAAGTTAGACGACTTAACCGCGCTCGACCTCGTGGCCACCGTCAATCTTAGCGATCAACAACCGGGCGAAAGAGTTCTGCGTTTGGCTGACAAGGCGGTGATCTCGTTGCCCCAGGGCGTGAAAGTCGACGGGTTTCAACCCAGCGCGATCCCCATTCGTCTCGAACAGATTATCGAGCGGCAAATCGCGGTCGAGCCCAAGCTCGAAGGGAAACCGGCGGACGGCTATCAGGTTTATGGAGTTCGTCCGAGCAAGTCTGCGGTAATGGTGCGCGGACCGGAAAGTCGCGTAAACGCATTGCAGAAACTGGAAACAGAATCGATCTGGCTGTCGGGCCGCAAGCAGACGTTCACGGCGGAGAATCTTGGAATAGACGTCCCCGATGCGAAAGTCGATCTCGTGAATCCAGTGGTTGACGTGCAAGTTGAGATTGCGGAGTTGCCGGTTGAGAGAACTTTGTCGGGCGTTCGATTTGCTAATGCCTCGTCCGGTGACGCAGCAACTCTGACGGTCACTGTTTCCGGGCCTCCGAGTATTCTCGACAGGTTGAAGCCGGAAGATTTGCAGATTGCATTTGGGCCGACTAGTTTCGGTTCGCAACCGGAGCGGACGCTGTTAGTTCCACCCGAACTGGTAGGAAAAGTGACGTTGAAGTCGATCAAGGACGCATTGGAGCATAGGTATTGAAACCTCTTTTTGGCACGGACGGTATTCGAGGCGAAGCCGGACAATTTCCACTGGACGCACCCACAGTCAGCGCAATCGGTTATTCACTAGCGCGCCATCTTTCAAAGACAATCGATGCACCTGAAATCGTGATCGGCAGAGACACGCGCGAGTCTGGCGAGTGGCTCGAATGCGCGCTGATTGACGGCGCTACCCGAGCCGGCGCGAAGTCTTTATCGGCGGGAGTGATCACAACGCCCGGCGTCGCTTTTCTGACGCGGCAACTAAACGCAGATGCCGGTATCGTGATCAGCGCGTCGCACAATCCGTATCAAGACAATGGGATCAAGATCTTCGCTCCTTCGGGTGAGAAGATGGATGACTCAGTCGAGCGTGTGATTGAAGCCGACATCCATGCAGGCGTTTCGCAGGAGCATCCTTCTTCGGACGCCAAACCGCCATCGCCCGAGCAGGAACACGAACTTCAGCAGCAATACCTCGCCTTTCTTTTCGATCAAATCGGCAAAGGACTGGACCTGCATGGTCTGAAGGTGCTCATCGATTGCGCGAACGGCGCGAGTTCTAACCTCGCCCCACCGCTATTCGAACGTCTCGGCGCCGAAACAATCGCGATCAATGCCAGTCCTGACGGACACAACATCAACCTCAACTGCGGGTCGTTGCACATCGATTCCCTCCGCGAACAAGTCGTACAACACAAAGCCGATCTCGGCGTGGCTTTCGATGGTGACGCTGATCGGTCGCTCTTTGTCGACGAAAACGGAAACTTTGTTGACGGCGACGCGACGCTGTGGGTACTCGCGAATCACCTGAAAGCGCACGGTCGCTTGAAAGACGACACCGTAGTCGCCACCGTCATGAGCAACATCGGTTTGGAGATCGCGTTTCGGGCTGCCGATATTAAACTCGTGCGCACTGACGTCGGGGACAAATACGTGCTCGATGAATTGTTGAAGTTGGGCGCGAGTCTAGGTGGCGAGCAATCGGGTCACGTCATTCTTCCGGAGTTGAGCCTCGCCGGCGATGGCATGATCACTGCCCTCTCATTGGTGAGGGCATTGCGTGACTCCGGAAAATCGCTGGGACAAGCGACTATGGGGTTCCAAACCTACCCTCAGACGCTCTTGAATGTGCGTGTCCGCGAGAAGCGTCCGTTTTCGGATCTACCGTCTGTCCAGGCGGCCGTTGGCGAGGTCGAAAAGCAGCTCGCCAATAAGGGAAGGCTGCTCCTGCGCTACTCCGGCACTGAACGGCTGGCGCGGGTGATGATTGAAGGCGAGAGCCAGCATCAGATCGAGGCGTACGCCGAGGGAATTGCTGCGGCCATCAAGCAGGAGATTGGGGCGTAATTAACCATCCTCACTTTGAAATTTCTACATGGCTGATCGCGAAATATCTACACGCTAATTACCTCGTTACCGAGCGGCCGATCCGAAAAATTTCGGTAATGCAAAGCTTTTGTATAGCAAACTTAGGTTAGTTCGTACGCTGGAAAAAAGGCTCTTGCACGGCACAGCCATTGCGGTGTATATTGCGGGGCAAGAGAGACGGTTGGTGGATCCTCCGTCTCAAGTGGTTGCTGGGGTGAGGACAGTAACCACGAATATGGATGGGCGCGACGCACTCCCACGTATGTCGCGCCCATTCGCTATTTGTAACGGCTGAGCAGTTTCATCCGTGGTGATGCCCCAAGATGCGCCGGCTCGAACTCGCCCTTAATCAAGAAACTCGACGAAGTGAAATCAATGTCGGTCGCGGGATCAGACTGAATCTCGCAGCGCTAGTCTCGCCGTCACTTGCGAAAAAACCACGCCGGATCGGAATCATCTCCAACGACAGAGTCTTTCAACTTTATGGCCGCGACGTCGTGCGGAATCTGAAGCGTGAAGGCTTCAAAGTTTTCACGTTTTTGATGCCCGAAGGCGAGCGTCATAAGTCGTTTCGGGCGCTGGAAAACGCGGTCAAGTTTCTGAACGACAACAACTTCGAGAGAGACGATCTGGTGGTTGCGCTCGGCGGTGGCGTCGTAGGCGACCTCGGCGGTTTTGCGGCCGCAATTTACCTTCGCGGACTGCCCCTGGCGCAGATGCCGACGACGTTGTTGTCGCAGATCGATTCGTCAGTCGGCGGAAAGACCGCGATAAACCTGCCTTCGGGCAAGAACCTCGTGGGCGCGTTTCATCAACCGGCGTGTGTGGCGATCGACACCGAAACACTGATGTCGTTGCCGCCACGAGAGCTTGTCTCGGGCTTTTGCGAGATGGTGAAGCAGTCATTGATCGCCGATAAGTCGCTGTTTGAACAGACAGTTGCAGCGTTGCGGCAAGTGCGACATAGCCGCCGGTTTCTGCTAACGGCTGATTTCGAAGACTTGATCGCCGCACACTGCGGCTTCAAGGCGAGTATCGTCGCTAACGACGAGCGTGAGTCGACTGATCGCTCGGATGCGAAGTCACGCCGCATTTTGAATTTTGGGCACACGACGGCGCATGCGCTGGAAGCAGTTACCAATTATCGCGTGTTTCGGCATGGTGAGGCGGTTGGTTATGGAATGTTAGTTGCGGGAGAGCTGTCGAGAAACCTGGGTTTGCTCGACCCGGGCGAACTTGAATTGTTGCGCGAGGCAGTGCAACTCTGCGGACCGTTACCACGCGCCGACAATCTCGATCTTAGTCACATCATCAGCGCGCTAAAGCACGACAAGAAGAGCGTCGCGGGCCAAATCAATTGGGTGTTGCTCGAGGGGGTGGGCTTGCCGAAGATTGTTGAGGGGAAGCTCATCAGTGCGAAATCGTTGCGACTCTCGCTGCGGGCCGGGTTACAGCACGCGCGAGACGGAAGGAAAGTTCAAAGTAATGCGAAAATCAAGTGAACGTGGCAGTGGCCGACTCCAGTTCCTGATTGTAATGACGGTTATCATTGCGGTGGCGTACGCGGGATATCTCTATGTGCCCGTTTCATTTCGTGCCCACACTTACAAAGACCTGATGCAGCATTATGCTAACGTTGCGGCGACGCAGGGGTATGCGCCTTCCTGGGCGGGCGAGCAGTTACTGAAGAGTTCGGCTGAATATGACGTGCCGCAAAACGCCGTCATCACCCCGATACGACGCGACGAACGCGTTGAGGTGCGGGTCCAATACGTGAAGCCGATCGAATTCCCGGGCTACACCTACAACTACGAATTTGATCACACCGTCAAGAGCACAGCTTTCCTAGTCACAAAATAATTACTTGGTTCGTTTTAATGCGGGGCGCCGTCGAGAAACGCTTTGAGTTTTCGTGAGCGTGATGGATGACGAAGCTTGCGCAGAGCTTTAGCTTCGATCTGGCGGATACGTTCGCGCGTCACTGCAAAATGTTGGCCGACTTCCTCGAGCGTGTGCTCGGATCCTGTCGTACCAAGCCCGAATCGCATCTTGATAACTTTTTCCTCGCGCGGCGTGAGCGTCGCGAGCACTTCGTCGGTAATCTCGCGCAGGTTCGAAGCAACCACAGCATCCGCCGGATTCAGGATCGACTTGTCTTCGATAAAGTCGCCCAGATGTGAATCTTCTTCCTCGCCAATCGGCGTCTCCAGCGAGATCGGCTCCTGCGCAATCTTCAAAACCTTCCGCACCTTCGACACCGGAATATCCATCTTGCGCGCGATCTCTTCGCTGGTCGGTTCGCGTCCCAACTCCTGGACCAACGATCGCGACGTACGGATCAACTTATTGATCGTCTCAATCATGTGGACCGGGATACGAATCGTGCGCGCCTGATCGGCAATAGCTCGCGTGATTGCCTGGCGGATCCACCACGTCGCGTAAGTCGAAAACTTGTAACCGCGACGCCATTCAAACTTATCAACCGCCTTCATCAGCCCGATATTGCCCTCCTGAATCAGATCCAGGAATTGAAGGCCACGATTCGTGTATTTTTTCGCGATTGAAACGACGAGCCGGAGGTTGGCTTCTACCAGTTCGCGTTTCGCCTGACCGGTTTGTTGTTCGCCGGTGGTGATCGCCACCAAAGCGCGCTTGATCTCAACAGGGCTGACGAAGTGGTCGATCTCGATTTGTACCAGGCGTTTACGCGCGGCAACGATCCTGCGCCGAAACTCCTTCTGATCTTCAGGTTTGATCCGCTTGCGCGTCGACTTCTCGTTCAAACTGTCGATTTCTCGTTCAGCCTCGCGCACGAACTTGTGCACCGCACGAATCGAGTTGATCAGACGTTGTCGAGCGCGCTCGGTGAGATTGAGCCGGCCGATCTCCTGCGCGATTTCGAGGCGGCAACGAGCGACTTTACGCTTCAACCTGGTGAGTTTCCGGCTCTTCTTTCCGCGCGCGATCTTTATCTCCTCCTGGAGTTTTTCCAACTCTTTCAGGGTACCTTTGGCGCTCCGGTTGATGTTCTGAATACCCTCGATGGTCCAGGCGCGATACTCTTCGGCCTTGTCTTCATCGCCGGTCAGTTCAGCCTGCTCTGAAAAGACGACCGTGTCCCGAATGTTGAGTTTGCCGGCTTCGAGCTCTTCACCAATGCGAAGCAACTCGCGAACGGCGATCGGCGAACGCGCAATAGCTTTCTGAGTTTTTAATTGACCGCGCTCGATGCGCTTGGCAATCGCCACTTCGCCTTCGCGCGTGAGCAGCGGCACGACTCCCATCTCTCGCAAGTAGAGGCGCACCGGATCGTTGGTTTTTTCAAGGGCGCCGGCGGAGAGATCGAGTTCGATGTCTTCGTCGAGAACTTCTTCGTCTTCGTCGGAGACAGTGGCGGCGGCTTGTTCGAGTAGACGTTCGTCGGAGTCGGCGACGGGAATGTTCGACCCTTCCAGTTTCTGAAGGACGTCTTCGATATCGTCAGGTGAGACGACGTTATCGGGTAGCTCACGATTGAGATCGTCGAACGTCAAGTACTTCTTGTCGCCGCCGAGCTCGAGCAACCGTTCCATTACATCGTCGCGATCCTTGTCTTCGATACTCACCTTGTGAAACCTGCCTGGGGAGACATTTACATTTCAGTTTGATGTGCTTCCGAAATTGGAACCAGCGCACGCTGGCGTTTTTGCGATAGCAGCATGAATTCGTTTGATAAAGCGGCGACTTTTTCCGCGTCTTCCGCTCGTTCGGCCTCGGCCAGTTCTGATTTCAACTGTTCGATCTGGTCCTGCACCTTCATAACGCGAAAACTAAAGACGCATTCGGCCGGGGTAAGGCTCTGATTTATCGCATGCAATTCGCGTGTATCCCATTTTCCGGAGTCGCCCATCATCAGGGTGGCTATTAGACTCGCAGGGATGTTGTCTGGTTCCGTCTTCTGAGAAAGACTGTCAAAGTCGACGCGTTCGCCTGTGCCCGTTAGTTCGATGACGGCGCGAAAAATCGGGGCCGTCATCAAGTCTTCATAATCTTCCGGACGCAGTATCGCGAGGATCTCGTCGCGCTTACGATCGTCGGCAAAGAGCAACTCGAGCAGGCGCTGTTCGGCGATCGTCGGTGTTGCCGTGCGCCGTCCCTGGACCTTCTGTTTGGCATCGATGATTGGGCTCCTCGATCGGAGCGACATCCAAAGCTCGCGTCGCAACGTGGCGTCGGTAATGCGAAGTGCATCCATTGCCATATCAAAATACTCGTGCTTCTGGACGCTACTGTTGACGGCCTTAATGTAAGGAAGAACTTCTTCGACGGCCTCACCCTTCTCAGCGGGCCGGTGAAGATTACGGCCGCGCAAAGCATTCTCAATTACGAATTGTATGTGTGGTTGGGCCTGTGCTCGTCGCCGTTGATATTCAGTTACGCCAAACTTTCGGATGTACTCGTCGGGATCGGCACCGTCGGGAAGCACCAGCACTTTCACTTCGAGATCTTCGGCAAGCAGGATCTCGATCGACTTCTTCGCTGCCTGAACGCCAGCGCGGTCGCCATCATAGTTGACTACAACTTTGCGCGCAAACCTGCTTATCAGCTTCACCTGATCCGGCGTCAACGCAGTTCCCAGACTCGCTACAATGTTCTTCACGCCGAATTGATACGGCACGATCAGATCGAGAAAACCTTCGACGAGAATCGCGAAACCCTGCCGTCGAATCTCATCGCGCGTGAGGTTTAGACCAAACAGATTTCGACCTTTCACATACGCCGCGGTCTCCGGCGAGTTGATGTACTTCGCGTCTTCGTTTTTCAAAGTGCGGCCGCCGAATGCGATGGGCCGTCCCTGATGATCGAACACGGGAAACATCAAACGTCCTCGGAAGCGATCGTATGAACCACCTTCGTCTTTTTTAACTACCAGACCACTGCGTTCGATCTGTTGCTGCGTCGCGCCTTTCTGACGCAGGTACGTAGAAAGCGCGTCCCAACTATCAATGGCGTAGCCTAGTCGAAACGTTTTCTGTGTTTCGTCGGTGAGTTCTCGCTGGTTGAGATAGTCGCGCGCGATGCGGCCTTCAGCGCTCGATTCCAGTTGTTTTTCCCACCAATCGAGGGCCCAGGAGTTGAGTTCAACGACTTCGTCCGATTCCTGTCGACGCGCTTCAAAGCGACTGTCGTCGATTAGCTTCGGCAAGGGCATGCCGATCTTGTCGGCGACGATTTTGATTGCCTCGGGAAAGGCGACGCGCTCGATCTCCATGACAAAGGTGAAGACCGAACCGCCTTTGTGACAACCGAAACAGTAGAAGATCTCTTTGGCTGGACTGACGGAAAACGAAGGCGTCTTCTCTTTGTGAAACGGGCAGCAGGCCATCCAGTTCGCGCCCTTTTTCTTGAGCTGCACGTAGTCCTGAATGACGCGGACGATGTCTGCCTGTCGTTTGAGATCGTCGATGAAAGTCTGGGGGTAACGCATTGCGTTTTTGGGAGAAGCTATTGTCTCAACTCAACCAGCGTAGCACCAGCCCCGCCCTGATCGGGTGGCGCCGGTCGGAAATGATCGACATGAGGATGCCCGTCCAACAATCCGCCGATGGCGCGACGCAACGCGCCGGTGCCGTGTCCATGAACGATTCGCACTTGCGACAGATGCGCCAGCGAAGCTTCATCGAGAAACTTATCAACTGCGTCGACTGCTTCGTCAGTTGTTTGGCCGATAACGTTCAGTTCAGACTGGATCTTGTGTTCCGCCGAGCTGGTCAAATGCAGGTCTGCGTTTGCTGTCTTTTGAAGTCTCGCAAGTCTACCTTCAGTCGGTGTGGCTACTGCTTCGACCAGTTCGAGGTTTTCCACTTGTTCCCTGAAGCGAAGTGATTTCACGCGAACTTCCGCGAGGCCGTCTTTGATTTGATCGACGATACCGACCGAGCCGAACGAGAGCAGTTTCACTGTGTCGCCAACGACAATCTCGCGTTGCACCACGGGTTTTTCGTGTAACACGGATTTTTTCGGGAGCTTCTGGTTTGACCGAACGTTTTATTTCACCAATGTGGCGTTGAACCTCTCGCTCCGCACGGACACGTTCCGTCTTGTCTTGAATCCGTGTAACCAGTTCGCGCCCGCGTTTTTCGAGATCGGCCACGGTGCGTTGGACCAGGTTGTCAAACGTCAACTGCCGCTCACGTTCGCGCTTTTCAGCTTCCTTGTCGAGCGATGCGAACTTCTCCGCGACTGCCGTGCGCTCTTCTTCCAACGCACGACGTAGTGCCTCAGCTTCTTCCGACTCACGTTTGATTCGTTTCAAATACTCCGAAGCCTGCAACGATGAATCTTTAACTGAATTAGCGGCCGTGTTCACGATCGACGCGGGCACTCCGAACCTCCGAGCGATCTCGAGTCCGGAAGAAGCACCGGCGAGACCGACTAGCAGCCTGTAGGTCGGTCGGAGAGTCTTCTCGTCAAACTCGACACTGGCATTGATGACGCCTTCCTCGTTACCCGCGTACATCTTCAGTCCGCTGTAATGCGTTGTGGCGATCACGTGCGCACCGCAAACGCGGCGGAAGTTGTCCACGACGGCAACGCCAAGCGCCGAACCCTCTTCTGGATCTGTTCCGGTGCCAACTTCGTCAAGCAACACGAGCGCCGGTGCTTCGCAGAGTTCAAGCATGCGCGAAATGTTGGCGACGTGCGACGTAAACGTCGATAGATTTGCAGCCAACGATTGGTGATCGCCGATGTCTGCGAGAACCGAAGCGTAAAACGGCACGCGAGCGGATTTCGCCGGCACTGAAATGCCCGACATTGCAGCCAGCGCCGATAGTCCGGTGGTTTTTAGAACGACGGTTTTGCCGCCGGCGTTTGCGCCGGAGATCACCATCGCGTTTTTGTCATCGTCCAACGCAAATGAAACGGGAACGACCTCTCCACCACTAGCACGTAGATTTTCTTCAAGCAACGGATGACGCGCTTCGATCAATTCCAGACGTCCGCTCGACAGCGGCGTTTCCGGATCTGCGTCGATCTCAGGGATCACGCAGTTGAATCGCTGGTGAAACAAAGCCTTTGCATTGATGAAATCCAGTTCGGCAACCGCCACGGCCGCCATCTGGATTGCTGGCAGTTGCTCCCGCAGCTCTTCAGTCAGACCAAACAATATCCGCGCAATCTCGCGCGCTTCCGCCTCACGCAATCCCTGTAATTCGTTATTTGCGTCAATTGTTTCGAGCGGTTCGACGAACGCCGTTGCGCCGGAAGAGGAGTAACCGTGCGCGACTCCCGCAACACGGCCACGATGATCCGCTTTAACGGGTATCACGAAACGATCGTTGCGCATCGTGACGAGTTCATCCTGAATCGCTTCAGACGATCGACGCATCAAGCTTTCGAGCGATCGGGTGATGCGCGAACGCAAGGTGGCGATCTCGTGACGAATGTTTGCGAGTTCCGGACTCGCGCGATCGTCGAGTTCTCCGTCGGGCAGGATCTTGTTGGTGATGCGCGCGACGAGCGTGTTGAGATCACGCGGCAGAGTTTCGACCAAACGCCAAAGCGCCGGTGCATTCTCGCGTTCATCGTAGATTGCGGCCCGCGCGGACATCGCCTGTTCGCACAAACGGGCCATCTGCAATAACGACAGTGTGTCAAGAGGCGCGCCTTCGACGTGCAACCGGGCGATTGTCTCCCCAGGATCGCTGATCTCACTGAAGGACCATCTCGCGCCGCGGTTTCGCAGCATCACGCATTCCGCGAGCGCAGTAAGCTCGTGCCGTAACGCGTTTCGATCCCCGAGAGGCGCAAGTGTTTCGATCCGCCGCTTGCCCGCTTCGGTTTGCGCGTTGCGTTTAATTAGGTCCAGCAACTGCTGGTACTCGAGTGTTCCAAAAGCCTGGTCGTTCATGAGCGTGTGAAAGGTTACAACGCGCCGGGACGACAAACAAATCGGCGCCATATACAATGGCAGGCATCCAGTGAAACACGCATTGTTAACGTTGAGCATTGTCTTGACTGCTATAGCAGCAAGCTATTCGTTCGCTTCCGAGCGAGGTTTCGTTATGTCGTCACAAGAACGAGCGCGAGTTCGCGCACCGGAAATTCAAGGCGGGAGCGGCTGGTTGAATACTGACAAACCACTGTCACTGGCTGCCCTCAAGGGAAAAGTCGTATTGCTGGACTTCTGGACCTACGGCTGCATCAACTGCATCCACATCATTCCGGATCTGAAAAAGCTCGAGGCGAAGTATCCGAATGAGCTCGTAGTGATCGGCGTCCACTCCGCGAAATTCGAAAATGAAAAAGACACGGAAAACATCCGGCGCATCATCCTGCGTTACGAGATCGAGCATCCGGTCTACAACGATTCGAAATTCGCCGTCTGGCAGAGCTACGGTGTGCGCGCCTGGCCCACGCGCGTGTTGATCGATCCAGCGGGTTACATCATCGGTGGTGTTTCAGGCGAAGGCTATTACGATGAAATAGACCAGACTATCGCAAAAGTGGCTGAGGACTTTCGCAAGCGTGGTGAACTCAACGAAGAGCCGCTCAAACTAGTTCTCGAACGCGCGAAAGTCGGTGACCTGCCGCTCGCGTTTCCGGGCAAAATACTTGCCGACGCCGCCAGCGATCGACTCTTCATCGCCGACTCAAATCACAATCGCATCGTCGTATCCAAACTCGACGGAACGCTTGTCGACACTATCGGCGCCGCTGATATTGGCGCGGCCGACGGCGCTTTCGACAAGGCGACTTTCTACCGGCCGCAGGGTCTTGCACTCGCCGGCAACAGTCTTTATGTTGCGGACACCGAAAACCATTTAATCCGGCGTGTAGATTTAAAGACGCGCAGCGTCGAAACCATCGCCGGCACGGGAAAGCAGACGCGCGAGTATCCGCCGAAGGGAGGGCCCGCGCGAACGACCGCATTGAGTTCTCCGTGGGACCTTGAACTCGTCGGCCGGACGCTCTACATCGCGATGGCTGGTCCACATCAGATCTGGAAACTCGATCTCGACAACAATCAGATCTCGGTCTTTGCCGGTTCGGGACGAGAGGCACGTTTGGACGGATCGCTCGCGGAGTCGGGCTTTGCACAACCATCGGGAATCGCAGCCATTGACAACACGCTTTACGTTGCCGACAGCGAGTCGAACATCATTCGCGCGATCGACATCACCGGCGGAACAGTAAAGACACTCGTCGGCGGTGATCTTTTTGAATTTGGTGACGTCGACGAATCCGGCGACAACGTACGGTTGCAACACCCACTCGGCATCGTTCCCTTCGGCGACAAGTTGCTGATCGCAGACACGTACAATCACAAGATTAAAGAACTCGATCCGAAACGCCGTCGCGTCGTGAGTTTATTTGGCACCGGCAAGCCGGGCCAGGCTGACGGATCATCGCCTTCGTTCTATGAACCAGGCGGACTTACTGTCGCAAACGGAAAGCTCTACGTCGCCGACACAAACAATCACGCTATTCGCATCGTCGATCTAAAAACGAAGCAAGCAAGTACGTTGCGAATGAACGGTCTGACGCCGCCAGCCAGGAACATGCAGGCGTTGGAAACGGCGGATGGTCCAAATGCGGAAGAGACGCGCATCGCGGCGCAGGAGATCCGTGCGGGTACAAATGGCTTCCTGAACATCGACGTCCAACTACCGACGGGCTATCACCTCAATCCACTGGCGCCGCAGCGTTACAAAGTTTCTGTGGAAGGCGCGGCCATCAAGTTCGACGAAAACAGCGCTTCGCGTACGTCCAAAGACCTGAAACTTCCCCTGCGTATTCCATTTACCTCCGGCGCAACGCCTGGATCCGCCAACGTCCGCGCCCAGGTCACGCTTTTCTACTGTCGCGAAGACAATACGGGTACTTGCCGGATCAAAACGCTGGTGTGGCAGGTTCCTGTGAACGTTGCCAGCGCGAGTTCCAATAGCGAGGTCAAACTTCAGGGCAAATTAAGCACCGATTAAAAGGATCTGTTAATATCGCTGCTCCCCTAAATTCATATTCAAGGAGTGAGTGCTGTGGCCAATAAACCATTTCTCACTGACATAAAAACTTTGCGCGAACGCGCCCGGAAACATATCGAGAATGGCGCTATTACCGAAGGCTATACTGCTGATCGCGAAACCGTAGTCAAACTCTTGAACGAAGCATTGGCGACGGAAATCGTTTGCGTGCTGCGCTACAAGCGACATTACTTCATGGCGTCAGGCATTCATGCAGAAGGTGTGGCGGCGGAGTTTCTGGAACATGCCAACGACGAGCAAGGGCATGCGGATCAGATCGCGCAACGAATAGTTCAGCTCAAGGGCGAACCGAATTTCAATCCCGAAGGACTGTTGATGCGCAGCCACGCCGAGTACGTCGAAGGTGCGACGCTCACTGAAATGATCCAGGAAGATCTCGTAGCAGAGCGTATTGCGATCGATAGCTACCGCGAGATGATCACCTACTTCGGCAGCGACGATCCGACTTCCCGACGCATGCTCGAAGGAATCCTCGCCGTCGAGGAAGAACATGCCGACGACTTGGTGAGCCTTTTAGAGAAGATGGGTTAGACCTGTGGTTTGTCGGTTTCTAATCCATAGCAGGAACACGGATGAATAACCCCGGCCGGCCTACGATGTGCCGTAGTTGTGGTTCGATCGTAGGCGCGGGAGAATCGCAATGTGGAGTCTGCGGCGCGGCATCCGGCCCACAGGGCGTCAATCAGTCAGCCGCCAACCAGCCGGGCTCTTCTCAACAACAACGTCCGCAGGATCGCGAAGCCATTCGCTTCGCGCGCGCGATTCTCGCTCGTCCCAATAAATTTACAATCATTTTTCTAGTCGCCAACCTGTTCGTGTTCCTGTTGATGTGGGAGTCGAGCGGGATGAAGTCGGAGGTACTGTGGTCCGGCTTCGATGAACGCGTGCTCACCACCTACGGCGCGAAACTGAATTACCTCGTGGCCCAGTACCGTCAATGGTGGCGTTTCGTGACGCCGATCTTCGTTCATGTGAACCTGCCGCACCTGTTTATCAACATGTTCAGCCTGTGGATGGTTGGACCATACGTTGAGAAGTTGTATGGGTCGGCGAAGTTTGTCGTGTTCTGGGTGTTCAGCGGGATTCTGAGTATCGTTGCGAGTTATCTGACGGTGCGACCCGATCTGGTTGCGGGTGGGATGGGCGGGTTTCTGTTTAAGGCAGCGGACAATCCTTCGGTGGGCGCGTCAGGCGCGCTGTTTGGACTAGTGGGTGTGCTGTTTGTTTTCGGTATCAAGTTTCGACGCGAACTACCCGAGGGATTTAAGCGAGCGTTCGGCGTCGGTATGCTGCCGATCATCGTTATCAACTTGATTATTGGATTTCTTGGCCGCGGGTTTATCGATAACGCCGCGCATCTTGGCGGTCTGGTGGCAGGAATACTGCTGGCGTTGGCAGCCGAGTATCGACGGCCAGGTGATCGCACGAGCGTTTCCGTTTTCTGGCGAGTGTTGCAGGCGCTGTCGCTGGTGATAGTGGTGGCGGGCGCTTACAAAATCGTTCGCAACTTCAAGCGTCCCATTCCGCCGTCGCCGGCGCAAATCGCGAGGGCGCGGCAGCAGACGTTTCTGAGTTTTGTGAGCGGGATGAACGTGCTTCAGGAGCAGGTGTCGCGAATTGTTCATAACAACGACCTCAGCCAGATTGAAGTAGCGAGTCAACACGTCGCGGACCAGGCCGCGCCTGACGCTCGTGCGGCGGAGTTGCGGGATCGGCTGCTGGTGATTCTTTCAAGGTTGGTGGAGGCGTCGAGCAAGGGACAGGTGGACCAGCGTTTGAAGGAAGAGTTTGAAACTTGGCGTGAAGATTACATCGAATGGTTTAAAGGAGCGCACTAATGGAGATTAAGAAAGTTGGAGTTTTGGGATGCGGTTTGATGGGCGCCGGTATCGCCCAGGTCGCCGCGACGGCCGGGTTTGAGACTGTTGTAAAAGAAGTTTCGGACGAGTTTATTACGAGGGGATTCGGTGGGATTGAGAAGTCGTTGGCGAAGTTTGCAGAGAAAGGGACGATCACTTCAGAGCAGCAGACTGAGATCCGCGGGCGCTTGTCGGGCACGACGTCGTTCGACGCGCTTGCCGATTGCGACATCATTATCGAAGCAATCATTGAAAACCTGGACGAGAAGCGCAGCACTTACAGTCAGCTCGATGCGCTGTGCAAGCCGGAGACGATTTTTGCGTCAAATACTTCGTCACTGTCGATTACGGAGATGATGACGGCGACGTCGGCGGAGCGTCAACGTCGTTTTATCGGGATGCACTTCTTCAATCCCGTGCCGTTGATGAAGCTCGTCGAAGTGGTTAAGACGATCCTTACCGACGAGGATGTGTACGAGCAGGCGGTGGCGTTTGGAAAGAAGCTGGGGAAGGTGCCGGTGCGAGCTGGGGACAAGACGGGTTTTATTGTGAATCGTCTGCTGGTGCCGTACATGCTGGATTCGATTCGGGCGTTGGAGGAAGGTGTCGGATCGATTGTTGATATCGATAATGCGATGAAACTTGGGTGTGGGTATCCGATGGGTCCGTTTACGCTTGGTGATTTCGTCGGGTTGGATACGACGTACTACATTGCGGAGATCATGTTTAATGAGTTTCGGGAGAAGCGGTTTGCGCCGCCGCCGTTGTTGAAGCGGATGGTGTTGGCGGGACTGTACGGGCGCAAATCCGGTCGCGGGTTCTACGACTACACGAAGGACCCGAAGAACCCGACGCCAATGAACCTGTAACCGCAAAAGGCACAAAGGAAGACGCAAAAAGGCACAAGAGGACTTCGAAGTCTTTGTGCCTTTTGATTTCCTTCTTTTGTGCCTCTTTGCGGCTAAAGAATAGCCACTTTCGTTACAAAATAGCCGTTTTCGGCTATATACACAGTTGGGGTCGGCTGCTACACTTCGAGTCATGAAAGGAGACTCATGAGCGAGGATCTCACAAAAAGACTTCCAAATGGTGATAGCGAGAAGATCGCCTTAATACTCACAACCGTCCAGAACCTCGATAGTCAGTTCGGCGGCGTCATCGGCAACCTCATAACTCGGATTGAAAAACTGGAAAAGACGGTTGAGGAGCGCCTGTACGATACGCGACCAATTTGGCAGAAGGTGGTTGCGGATGTCGATCTATTAACAAAAGGCCAAACACGACTCGAGGAAGGTCAAACTCGACTTGAGGAAGGTCAAACTCGACTTGAGGAAGGTCAAACTCGACTGGAAGGTGACGTGCGCGAAATTTCGTTTAAGCTGGACGTGCTGAACGGCACGATGCTGAACGTTCAAGCCAAACATAAAGATGTCGACCGTCGCGTTCGAGAGCTCGAAGCACACCAGAAACCAACAAATTCACAAACTTGATGCGCCTCCGAGCATCTCCTATACTGCGAAACGCAGTAACTATTAAGCTCGCGAGGTCGAAGAGATTGCAGCCTACGGTTCACGAAGGCCGTCTAAACGCGGAAGGTTCTCGCTTCGCTATCGTCGCGAGTCGCTGGAATGAATTCATCACCGGCCGCCTCGTCGATGGTGCGCTGGACGGCCTGGAACGTTTGGGTGCAAAAGAAGGACGAGTAGACGTTTATCGAGTGCCCGGCGCATTCGAGATCCCTTTACTCGCCCTGCGGCTCGCACAGTCGCGCAAGTTTGACGCAGTAATTTGTCTTGGTACTATCATTCGAGGTCAGACTCCCCACTTCGATTACATAGCCAACGAGGTCGCGCGTGGCATCTCACACGCTGGACTGGAAAGTGGAGTGCCAGTCGTCTTCGGCATCGTAACTGCCGATACGGTTGACCAGGCCATCGACCGGGCCGGTGTGAAACTCGGCAACAAGGGTTTCGAGGCTGCCATGACCGCAGTCGAGTTGGCTAACCTTTACAGGGAAACATTCGAAGAGTGATGAGCTGGAACAGAGTTTTTATTCACGGCTCATCAATACAAAGGGTTTTGGTAATTTTTTATGGGTTCGCGACGTAAGGCACGAGAATGTGCCTTGCAAATGCTCTTTGCGGCTGACGTTGCCGAAATGCCTGCGACCGACGTGGTTCGCAGCTATTGGGCTGAGCTTGGAGAAGCTGACCTTGACGAGTCAGCTCGCCAGTTTGCTACTCGGCTCGCAGCCGGAACACTTCAAAACCTCGAGTTGCTCGATGAACGCATCCGCTCGCGCGCCGAACACTGGCGCATCCCGCGTATGGCCGTCGTCGATCGCAACATCCTTCGTCTCGCAGTCTACGAGTTCCTTTACGAGCCCACACCCAGGACTGTAGCCATTAACGAAGCACTGGAAATCGCCCGGCGCTTCTCGACGTACGAAGCTACTCAATTCATCAACGGGATTCTCGACGCGATCAAACGCGACCTGGACGAACAACAACCGCAACGAAACGTCCAGCCCGAATCAGAAGACAGCGAAACGGACGCTGCTGATGAATGACGAGTTCGAAGAGCGCCTTACACAAATCTCCGCGAAGATCGATCAACTGCGGACCAGTACCGGTAAAGACAGGCGCGAGCTGCTTGATACGTTGTTCCGCGGTGTTCATAGCCTGAAAGCCGCTGCACACGCGAACGGGCTGAACGATCTTGCCTCGCGTGCTCACGAATTCGAGGATTTACTTCACGGAATCCGCACCGGCAGAACTTCACTCGACGAACTAACCGATTTCGATCACGCTCCAGTCCCACGGATTGAAAACATGATTCCCGCGGACATCCATGATTCGCTAAAAGATGAAGAACGATATCGGTTAGCTGAGTCCCTCGCCGAGAATACTCACGTATACCTGGTCGAAACAAACTTCGACGTCTCCGATTTCGATCGGCAGTTTCAGCAGTTGAAACACGATCTAAACAAGACAGGAGAGGTGATCGCGACGGCTCCGATGACGGAGGACGGAAAGATCAATTTCCGGATTCTGTATGCAACGAAATCCGAGCTTTATCGCATCGTCGATCAGGCGGTGCGTGCCGGTCGTGCTGTTGCCGAAGCGACCGGTAAAGACGTCGACTTTTCAATACGAGTAGACGGTGCGTTAGACAAAGCAGTGTGTGATGCACTCGCGGATCCTTTGATGCACCTCGTGAGGAACGCAGTCGATCACGGAATTGAAGACAAAGGACACGTTGCGATCGAAGCGACAGAAACGCGGATTACAGTCGCTGACGACGGTCGTGGAATGGATGCTTCCACTATCGAGCGGATATTCGAGCCGGGTTTTTCGACCGCCACAGAGCTAACAACTTTTTCAGGACGCGGAGTCGGCCTTGATGTCGTAAAGACCGCGATCGAAGAACTCGGCGGCGCTATCACAGTCTCGAGCGCGCCCGGAAAAGGCGCGACGTTCGAAATAACTCTCCTTAAGTAGCCCAATCCATCTTCGGATGCATCGTGTGCCACTTCGTCGCGCGCTCAAACGCGAGCGCCACGCGCAAAGGCGCCACCTCGTCATAAACGCCACCCGTAAACATGATCGCCGCCGGTAGATCGTTTACGAACCCACAGGGTACGACCACCGCGGGATGTCCGGTCAGGTTGGTGACCAACAGACTCGCGCTTCCCGGCGCGGGACTAACAAACACGTCCCACTGCGACATCAACTTCTCCATCTCGTGCATCAGCAACGTGCGTGCCCGTTGCGCTCGGATGTACTCGACTGCCGGAATGAAGCGTGACGTTCGGAAGGTGTTGGGCCAATCGCCCGGTCCTTGCCCGGAAAGTTGATTGACGCGCCCGTCACGAGTGATGTCGTCAAACGCGGTCGCTGCTTCGGCCGAGAGTATGTAGCGCAACGAGCCCGCGGAAAACTTTGGCAACTCGATCGGCACAAGCTTCGCGCCGGCCTTCTGCAAATCCTCCAATGCAGTCTTGTAAACCGCCCGTCGCTGCTCAGCGGTTCGCTGCTGCTGCGGGTTCGGAGTTGTTGGGCCACCACCCGGACCACCCGTGCCTTCAAACTCAGTCTTCAAATACCCGATTCTCAACGTGCTGATGTTCGTGTCAGGGTTCCAGTTGAACGGCGCGTCGCCGACGGTGATGTCCTTGCCGTCCGGTCCATAGATCGCGTGCAAAGCCGCGGCACAATCCTCAACCCCACGACACATCGGCCCGATCTTGTCCATGGTCCAACTTAGACCCATCGCGCCGTAACGACTCACACGCCCGTACGTCGGACGCAATCCGACGACGCCGTTACGCGATGACGGCGAGACGATCGAGCCGAGCGTTTCCGTGCCGATCGAAAAGCCAACCAGTCCGGCGGCCGTTGCGGAACCAGGCCCGGCGGACGAGCCGCTCGATCCCTGTTGCGCTTCATCCGGCTGCCATGGATTGCGCGTCACACCGGCGAACCATCGTGCGCCCTGCGCGAGTGCGCCCATCGACAACTTCGCGACGAGCACCGCGCCCGCTTCGTTCAATCGTTCGACGACAGTCGAGTCGTAGTCGACGATCTGATCGCGATAAGGTTCGGCGCCCCACGTCGTCTTGATTCCCTTCGTGGCGAAGAGATCTTTCGCGCCCCAGGGAATACCGTGTAATGGTCCACGATACTTGCCCCGCTTGATCTCCGCGTCGGCAGCCGCAGCTTGTTTCAATGCGAGATCTTCAGTCAGCGTCACTACGCAAAGCAGTTTAGGCCCATAACGTTTGAGCCGCCCGAGATACATCTTCGTCAACTCGGTTGACGATACTTTCCGCGTGCGTATCAACTCCGCTAGCTGAGGCACCGTTGCAAACGCGAGATCTTCGACGCTCTTGTATTGCGGCAACTCAATCTTGCCAAAACGAAACTTCGTGCGCGGTCCATAAACCATCCTCTTGCGCATGCGGATGGAACGCGATAGCCGGTTCGGTATCGAGCGGGATATCGATCTTTCGCACCGTCTCGTACGAGTCGAGGTTGCGATTGACACCGCCGAGCGCCATTGCTTCCTGCGCGTCGGTAAGCTCGATGCCAATCAGCTTTTCAGCCTCGCGCATCATCTCTTTCGTAATTCGCTGGCGCCGGCGTTGGCGAGGGGGCAGGAGATGGCGTGGCCGTTTGCGCTAGAACGGAATCGGGCGTAGCCGTTGCGATACCAAGCGCGGACATCAGCTTGATGAACGATCGTCGTCCAACACGAATTTTCTTAATCATGGTGATTTGTATCCGTAGTGCAATTGATTTCGGGAGATGATAGTCTATCGACACACGAAAACTAAACGGATTTTCAAACCTTGAGCCAAATACAAAAAACAGATCTGTCGGAATTTATAGCTGAAGAATTTGGGGCGAACGCCGCCTACGTGCAGGGACTTTTGGACCGGTTCCAGAGCAATCCCGCCCTCGTGGATGATTCGTGGCAGTCGTATTTCAAAGAACTACTCGGCGATGGTGCAGGACCTGCGCCGCAACAGACTGGAAACGGGGCCGGTTCGGCAGCGCCCGCGCCCGCTCGTGCACCGGAACCAAAACCCGTTGCGCCCGTGGCCGCACCTGCGCCTGAACCCGATGCGGAAGTCGTGCCAATTCGTGGTCCCGCAGCCAAGATCGTAGAGAACATGGAGAGCAGTCTCTCCGTTCCGACTGCGACTTCCGAACGTCGCATCCCGGTCAAGCTGCTCGACGAAAACCGGCGCATCATAAACAAGCACCTGAGCGAAAACGATCGCGGCAAGGCATCGTACACGCACCTGATCGCCTGGGCGGTATTGCGCGCGCTCGACGTTTATCCACAACTCAACGACGGATTCGCCGACGTTGACGGTCAAGCTTCGCGCGTGAAGCGCCCGACTGTAAATCTCGGCGTCGCAGTCGATCTGATGAAGAAAGACGGAACACGCACCCTGCTCGTGCCGAACATAAAGAATGCGAACCGTCTCACGTTTTCTGAGTTTCTGGCGGCGTACGACGATGTAGTCAAACGCGCCCGCGACGGCAAACTCCAGATCGCCGATTTTCAGGGAACGTCAATTTCACTTACGAACCCGGGAACGATCGGAACAGTCGCATCGATTCCTCGCTTGATGGTGGGCCAATCGGTGATCGTCGCGACCGGAGCGATCGAGTATCCGGCGGAGTACCAGGCGATGGCGCCGGAAGCGTTGTCGCAGCTCGGCATCAGCAAGGCGGTCTCGATCAGCAGCACTTACGATCATCGCGTCATTCAGGGCGCTGAGTCGGGTTCTTTTCTCGCCCGCGTGCACGAGCTGATCATCGGCAAACACGATTTCTACACCACTATCTTTCAGGACCTCAGCATTCCGTACGTGCCGTTTCGTTGGAATACGGATCGCAACCCGTTCTTCCTGGCGGGCGATCAAATACGCGAGCAGACGGTGAAAGAGGCGCGCGTTATCGAGTTGATCAACGCGTATCGCGTGCGCGGGCATTTGATTGCCGACATCGATCCGTTGCACGCGTTGCCGTTGCTTTATCACCCGGAACTCGACATCGAAACGTACGGTCTGACGATCTGGGACCTCGATCGCACGTTCATCGTCGACGGTCTAGCGAATCGCGAAAGCATGACGCTGCGCGAAGTTCTCGACATCCTTCAGCGCGCGTACTGCGGCAAGGTCGGCGTTGAGTACCGTCACATCCAAAGCAAGGAAGAAAAACTTTGGATCCGCGAACAGATCCGCCGCGAGTTTGTCGAGCCTGAACCGATTCCGGTCGAGATCAAGAAGCAACTGCTCTTGAAACTGATCGCCGCCGAACAGTTGGAACGTTTTCTACACACGAAGTATCTCGGGCAGAAACGTTTTTCACTGGAAGGCTGCGAAACTGTCATTCCGATTCTTGATCGGCTTATCGAGGGCGCCGGCGAACGCGGTGTGAACGACATCGTCTTCGGCATGGCCCATCGCGGCCGTCTCAACGTGCTTGCCAACGTGATCGGCAATCTTAGCGAACGAATCTTCGCGGCGTTTGAAGGATCGGTCCATCCGGAGTTTCCGGCTGACGAAGGCGACGTGAAGTATCACCAGGGCGCCACCGGCGATCGCGAGCTGAGCGATGGCCGCAAGGTGAGGTTGTCGTTGTCGCCGAACCCGAGTCACCTCGAAGCAGTCGATCCGGTCGTCGAGGGCATGGTACGCGCGAAGCAGGACGAGACGATGGGCCATGAGGGCGCGACGCGCGAGCAAGTCATGGACCTTGCGCTGCCTGTGTTGCTTCATGGCGATGCTGCTTTCGCCGGGCAGGGCGTCGTGATGGAGACCTTGAACCTCGCGCAGTTGAAGGGTTATCGCACCGGCGGGACGATCCACATCATCATCAACAATCAAATTGGGTTCACAACCTCTCCTGAAGCAGGACGCTCCACGATCTATTCCACCGACGTCGCGCGAATGACGCAATTGCCGATCTTTCACATCAACGGCGACGATCCGGAAGCTGCGTATCGCGTGCTGCAAATCGCGCTCAATTACCGGCAGGAGTTCAACAAGGACGTCGTGCTCGATCTGGTTGGTTTCCGCCGCCTTGGTCACAACGAAACCGACGAGCCGAGCTATACGCAACCACTGATGTACGCGCGCGTGAAAGCGCACCCCGGCGTGCGCACGGTGTATACAAAACGTTTGATCAAAGAAGGCGTCGTCACCGAAGACGAGGTCAAGAAGATGATCGAGGAACGCGTGCGCCGTTTCGAAGAAGCGCTCGCGAATGCAAAGGGCAAAGTCACTGAAGATCCACCACAGGCGCAGCCGCGCGTTGAGGAGATCGATGGATCGGAAGTCGTGCCGACGGGTGTGAGTTCCGAAGTAATCAAGAACATCGCGCACAAGATCGCCGTGGTGCCCGACGGTTTCAACGTGAACCCCAAGATGGTGGGCCAACTGGCACGACGCGCAAAGATGGGCGATGGCAGCGCACCGCTCGATTGGGCGTTTGCCGAGTCGATCGCATTCGGTTCGCTCGTGCTCGAGGGCACGCGCGTGCGTTTGAGCGGACAGGATTCGGGTCGCGGCACGTTCAGTCAACGCCATGCGGTCTTGTACGACACGCAGACTGGAAAAACGTGGGCGCCGCTTTCGGAGTTGAGATCCGAGAAGAGTCCTGGTGCGCGTTTCGACGTGTTCGACAGTTCGCTGTCGGAAGAAGGCGTGCTCGGTTTTGAGTATGGCTACTCGGTTGTCGCGGACGATGCGCTTGTGTTGTGGGAAGCGCAGTTTGGTGACTTTGGAAACGGCGCGCAGACGATAATCGATCAGTACATCGCCGCTTCCGAAGACAAGTGGAAACAGAAATCACGAGTCGTGATGCTGTTGCCGCACGGTTACGAAGGACAGGGGCCGGAACACTCGAGCGCGCGACTCGAACGCTACTTGCAACTGTGCGCCGAGAATAATCTCGCGGTCTGTTATCCGACTACGCCTGCGCAATACTTTCACTTGCTGCGCCGGCAAGTGCGACCCGGCATGGAACGTCCGCTCATCGTGATGACTCCGAAGAGTCTGCTTCGTTTGCCTGCCGCGTCGTCGACCATCGAGGATCTGGAAAAAGGCGGTTTCAAGCCGATAATTGACGACGCCGAGATTGCAGAGCCGGCGGCGGTGAAGAAAGTCGTGCTGTGTTCGGGTAAGGTTTATTACGACCTTATCGACGCGCGAAAGAAGGCGCAGGAACGGCGGGTTGCGATCGTACGGTTGGAGCAGTTCTATCCGTTCCCGTTGACTAGCATTCGCGAAATCCTTGGCCGTTACGAAAACGTTCGCGAGCTTGTTTGGGCCCAGGAAGAACCGCAGAACATGGGTGGCTGGACGTTCATGCAGGAGCGGTTGGAGAACTTGCTGCCCGCGTGTGAGCGACCGCGATACGTCGGACGTTCTGCGTCGGCGAGTCCTGCGACCGGCTCGTACAGCATTCACCAGAAAGAGCAGGTTGAGTTAATTGCGGACGCGCTTTCGGTTTCTGCTGAAGAGGTCACTCCGGTGACGAGCAGTCCACCCAGCGGCCCGGATGATGGACTTAGTTCGTAGCAGCCGTTTTGTCTGCGTCGTCCGAGTGAGTTGCGGCGAGTAATCTTTGTCGTTCGAAGTGATCCGCGATTTCTTCTGCTGTTTTTCGACCTACAAAAGGCGTAAGTTCCGAAACTCCTGCCTTCGAAATCCTCTGTATTGATCCGAAGTGACGTAGCAGTCTTCCCTTGCGCTTATCGCCAACACCGGGAATCGCAGTCAACTCCGAAGTGAAGTCACGCAACTCGCGACGCTTGCGGTGATACGTGACTGCGTAACGATGCGTCTCGTCGCGAATCATTTGCAGCAGACGCAGGATCAACGAATGCGAATCGAGATAGATCGGTTCATCCTGCCCTTTCATCAGCAGGTAAGCGACGTCGTTGTGCCGTTGCGGTGGTTTGACAACGCCAACCATTGGAATCGCTTCCAGTCCAAGCTCACTCATCGCGACGCCCGCAGCCGTGAGTTGCGCTTTTCCACCGTCGATAACGATCAGATCCGGCAGCGGTTTTCCTTCTTCAAGTAAGCGTCGATAACGCCGCGTCACAACTTCATGCATCGACGCGAAGTCGTTCGCGCCTTCAACTCCCCTGATGCGAAACTTGCGATACTCGGAACGATTCATCCGCCCGTTGTCGCAAACAACCATGCCCGCGACGTTCTCCGCGCCCTGAATGTGCGAGATGTCGAACGACTCAATGCGCGCCGGAAAGTGCGGCAGTTCGAGAGTTTCCTGGAGCTCTTCGAGCACGCGTTTCATGTCGGGCTTCAACACCCGGAAGCGTTGTTCGAAAGCGTTCTTCGCGTTCTTGTCGACGAGGTCGATCATGTCGCGCTTTTCGCCGCGCTGCGGATCGTAGATCCTTACGCGGCGGCCTTTGCGTTTGGTAAGTGCTTTCTCGAGCAACTCGCGGTCGTGAAAGTCGACCGGCACGTAGATCTCACGCGGCACGTAATCGGAAGCGTAGTACTGCGCCAACACTTCGCTCAGGAACTCAGCCGGATCGAAATGATCATCCGGCAGATCTTCCCAGAAGAACTCGCGCCGGCCGACGATGTTTCCTTCGCGCATCGTGAACAACTGCAACGCCAGCCGGCGTCCCTCGCGGTAATAGCCAAAGATGTCGACGTCGCTTTCGGACGTAGTCGCCATCTTCTGTTGCTCGGAGAGCCGCATTACTGTTTTGCGCAGATCGCGATACTTCGCGGCGAGTTCGTAACGCATGTCGTCGGAAGCTTCGAGCATGCGTTCTTGAAGCATGTCAGCGAGCTCTGTGTTTCGTCCTTCAAGCAGGAGCCTTACGTCGCGCACCGCTTCCTGATATTGTTCGGGCGTGCAGAGACCTTTGACGCATGGTCCGAGACAGCGTTTGATGTGATACTCCAGACACGGTCGCGGTGCTTTGCCGTCGATCTCGATGTCGCATGTGCGCAGTTGGAACGTTCTGTTAATTAGATCAATAGTCCGGCGCGCGAGACTCGCCGGCAGGAACGGACCAAAGTACAGCGCACCGTCGCGTTGAATGCGCCGCGTGATCACGACTTTCGGAAACGGTTCGTTGATGGTGAGCTTCAGGTGTGGGTACGACTTGTCGTCCTGAAGTTTGACGTTGTAACGCGGCTTGTGTTGTTTGACGAGACTCGCTTCCAGGATCAACGCTTCAACTTCGTTGTCGGTTAGGATGAACTCGAAATCCGTAATCTGGCCGACCAGGGCATCGGTTTTGCGATCGAATGGCCGCGCGCGGAAATACGATCGGACGCGGCTGCGGAGGTTCTTCGCCTTGCCGATATAGATCACCTTGCCCGCGCCGTCCTTGTGCAGGTAAACGCCCGGTGAAGGTGGAATTTCTTTGAGTTTTTCTTCTAAAGACACTGTTTTTCAGATGCCATTTTAGCTTACCTTTGCGCCTTTGCGCCTTTGCGGGAAAAACCTGCTCAGAACTTATTTCCCGCAAAGGCGCAAAGGCGCAAAGAAAGACGCCAGAAAAGAATGAAGTTCCCTCTTAAGGTTTCACCAAACAAACCATTCGACGCAGTGGGATTCGGACTCAACGCCGTAGACCACTTGATCGTGGTTCCGGAGTACCCGGCGTTTGACACTAAAATCCGCCTCCTCGAGCACAAACTATCAGCGGGCGGGCAGACCGCGACGGCAATGGTTTCGTTGCAAAGGCTAGGTTTGAAGACTGCGTATGCCGGTCGCTTTGGATCTGATGTGGAGGGACGCTTTGGCCTGACGACGCTGAAGGACGACGGCGTGAATGTCGATTATGCCGAGGTCGTCGAAGGAGCGAGAAATCAGCTTGCGTTCATCACGATCGACGCCCGCAACGGCGAACGCACCATCGTTTGGGATCGCGATGATCGACTCGCTTATCGACCCGACGAAGCGCCGGTAGAGTTTGGATCGCTGGGGCGGATATTGCATCTCGATGCTCATGATCCGCCTGCATGTTTACACCTTGCGAAGGCCGCTCGCGAAGCAGGCACGATTGTTTCGGCCGACATCGACAACGTCTATGACGGGCTGCCCGAGTTGCTGCCGTTTATCGACATCATGATCGGTTCAAAAGAGTTTCCGCATCGCGTGACTGGCATTAGTGATCGGCGCGAAGCATTGATTGGACTGAAAACGCTATTTGGATGTGCGATAACGGGCATGACGCTGGGAACGGCGGGCGCGATCGTCTACTGCGAGGGCGAGTTCATCGAATCGCACGCATTCGAAGCTCCCGGCGGCTGCAAAGACACGACCGGCGCCGGCGATGCATTCCACGGTGGATTTCTTTACGGACTGCTGCGCGGCGACGACCTCGAAGCCAGTCTGCGCTATGGAAACGCGGTGGCGGCGATGAAATGTTCGGCCCTCGGCGCTCGCTCTGCGTTACCCACCCACGCGCAGCTCCAGGAATTCCTGAATTTACAAAATCCGTGATATAGAGGTGCCTATGAGACTCATATTAGTTGTTACTGCGTTACTCCTGGCCCTGATCCCGATTCCACAGTCCACGTCCGCCGACATCGTCTTCAAGAACGGCAACGTTTACACCGTCGATTCTAAAGCGGAGCGTGCGCAGGCGATTGCCGTTACCAGGGATCGAATCGTCTTCGTCGGCTCCAACGCGGACGCGCAGAAATTTGTCGGTTCGAAAACACGCGTCGTCGATTTGAAGGGCGCCACCGTCCTTCCAGGTTTCGCTGACGCGCATCAACACCTCTCCGGCGTTGGCTTCCGCGAAATGAATTTGAACCTCGAAGACACGACGAGTCTCGAAGACTTCCTCGCAAAAGTGAAAGCGCGCGTGGACCAGACAAAGCCAGGTGCATGGGTTACCGGACGCGGTTGGATCGAAACCCACTGGAAGCCACCGGTGTTTCCCACGCGCTCGGACCTCGACAAAGTCGCGCCTAACAACCCGGTGATCCTCACGCGTGCCGACGGACACGGGTCAGTCGCGAATAGTGCGGCTTTGAACCTCGGGGGCATCGACAAAAACACGCCAAATCCATTCGGCGGCGAGATCTCGAAGGACAAACAGAGCGGCGAGCCGAACGGAATGTTACTCGACACCGCGCAGGGACTGGTGCGCCGTCGCATTCCGCCAACCTCACCCGAAGAAGCGGAACGTGCGGTCGTGTTGGGCGTGAAGCGAAACATCGAACTCGGGTGGACGCAGATCCAGGACGCGGGCGGTAGTTACAACGAAGTCGAGTTGTTCAAGAAGCTCTATACCGAAGGAAAGATCAAACTGCGGATTTACAAAGCTGTCCATGGACCAGGTCCGAGTGCTACCCGGTTGCTCAACGAGGGAGCAATCATCGGCGCCTTCGACAATCGTTTCACTTTCCGAACGATCAAAGTCGTTTCGGACGGCGCTCTTGGTTCACGCGGGGCTGCACTGCTTGGTCCATACTCAGACAAGGAAGACACTTCCGGATTTCTAACAGTGAAGGCCGAAGACTTACGACCGATGCTGGTCGACGCTCTGCGCAAAGGCATTCAAGTCGAGACGCATGCGATCGGCGACCGGGCTAATCGCTTCATCCTCGATGAGTATGAGGCGGCATTCAAAGCGGTGCCTACGGCGGAGAGGAAAGTCGCCGATCCACGGTGGCGGGTCGAGCACGCGCAGATCGTGAATCCCGAAGACATTCCACGGTTTGCAAAGCTTGGGGTTATTCCGTCGATGCAGCCGTCGCACGCGATCGGCGATCTTCATTTCGCGCCCAGGCGCGTGGGAATTCCGCGACTTAAGGGTTCGTACGCCTGGGTGAGTCTGATCAAGTCAGGCGTGGTTATTGCCGGCGGGTCGGATGCGCCCGTTGAGCGTGGAGAACCAATGATTGAGTTTTACGCGGCTGTCGCGCGCAAGGACCAGAAAGGATTCTCGGGTGAAGGATGGCATCCGGAAGAGGCAGTTTCGCGTGCTGATGCGCTGAAGATGTTCACGCTGTGGCCCGCGTATGCCGCATTTGAAGAGAAACTGCGCGGCTCGATTGAAGTCGGTAAACTCGCGGACCTGACGATCCTCTCAGCCGACATCATGACGATTCCTGCGCCGGAGATATTGAAGACTCGCTGCGTGATGACCGTGATCAATGGCGAGATTGTTTACGAAGGAAGCTAATGCGAACGAAAACTGCTATCAATCGTCTTGGTGTTGTGCATCACGTCTGGTTTCCACGCCGCGCGCTCAGGATCCCGCGCCGCCACCGCCGCCGGCTGGCCGATGGTCGGATTAAGCATGATCGTTACGGATAAAGACAGCAAAGGTGTCAACTACCATCCGCAAAGATCAGATCCGTGTTTTCGAGGACGAGCAACCGAGCAGACAATACTCAGCCATCGAAGCCGACGAGCGTCCGGTCGATTATGGCATCGCTGATCGACGCTACTGGATCATTCAAGATGCTAGAACGAATCTGCCCTGACGCTGCGAGACTGTTCATCGTCAATCGTCGGCCCGACCGATCAGATTTTCATCGAGCGATTCATCAACAGCGACACACGATCGAGAAGTTCAGCGAGTTCACGACCGACAACAAACGCTCTGATTAAATCCCTCAACGAAATATCAGGATTGAAGCAGGGACAATCGGCCGTAATCGATGCGCTCTACACGGCGCGTAGAATATGTCGCCGAAGCACAACAAAGGAAACGAAGGTCGGCGTAAAGCCGTGGTCATCTTCACCGATGGCGAGGATCAGAAACAGCTATTACAAGCAGGAACAACTCGTAAAGCTGCTTGCGCGAAACGGGAGTGCAGGTATTCGCGATTGGCATCGTTATCGATTTAATCGTGACGACGCACCCGGGTTAATCAGAACTAAGCCCGCGCGAGAAAGCTGAAAAATTCTTGAACACCATTGCGGAAGAGAGTGGCGGCCGCGTGTTTTTTCCAGCAAACAAGGAAGAGCTAGTCGATGCCGCCGCGGAGATCATCCTCGACTTGCGCGCGCAGTTTCGCATCAGGTATCAGTCCACTAACGATGCTTCGAAAACAGGGTTTCGCAAAGTCGATGTGAAGTACGTTTCGGCGGAAGGTCAGAAGCGTAACCTCATCACGCCGCCGTGGCTACTACTTTGGACCCAAGACCTCCCGCGAAATCGGAGAAGAAAAAATCATGACCGCCAAAGTGTCTACGACTGCGAGACGTAGTTTTCTCTCGCTGGCCGGTAAAGGTCTTGGCCTTGCCGCGCTGTCTGTTCCGGCAATCGGCACACTCGCAAAGGAGATAGAAGCAGCGACGAGAAGTGTCAGTCACCTGAGCCCGGAACAGGTGGCGATGGACGAAGACTACTGGTCCATAATTCAAAACTCGTTTACGGTCACGCGTGGCATCGTCAATCTCAATAACGGCGGCGTTTCGCCAAGTCCACGTATCGTCACCGAAGCCCTCGTTCGTTACATCTGGCAACAGGAAGACGCGACGGCCTACACGATGTGGCAGATTCTCGAGCCGCAGTCGGAAACTATTCGTACTGGCCTCGCGGAGATGTTTGGCTGCGACCGTGAAGAGATCGCGATCACGCGCAACGCGTCCGAGTCGCTCGAGATTTGTTTGATGGGCATGGACTTTAAGCGCGGCGACGAAATTCTTTCGACCACCCAGGACTACCCGCGAATGTTGACGACTTTGCGACAGCGTGAACGTCGCGAAGGACTCGCCCTCAAGCTCGTCCAGATTCCGATTCCGCCGAAGGACGTGAGCGAGATCACGGCGGCGTTTGAACGCGGCATCACGAGCCGCACGAAACTGATCCTCGTTTCGCACCAGGTAAACATCACGGGCCAGATCACACCGGTGAAGGCGATTTGCGACATGGCTCGAGCGCGAGGCATCGAGACGATCGTCGACGGCGCGCACTCGTTTGCTCAGTTTGACTTCAAACAGAAGGATCTCGGTTGCGACTATTTCGGTACCAGTTTGCACAAGTGGCTCTACGCGCCGAAAGGCAGCGGACTGCTTTACGTGAAGCGCGACAAGATCGAGAAGTTGTGGCCGTTGATGGCGGCCGAGTCGAAGCAAGTCAACGATATTCGTAAGTTTGAAGAAGTCGGGACGCACTCCGCGGCGCCTCGGCTCGCAATTGGCGAGGCTATGCTGTTTCACAACGGGATTGGCGGGAAACGCAAAGAGGCACGGCTCCGATATTTGTCGCGCTACTGGATGAACCGTCTAAAGGACGTGCCGAAGATCGGGTTCAACACGTCGTTCGATCCGAATCAGTCGTGCGCAATCGCCAACGTCAAGATTGACGGAATCGACCCGACCGCCATAGGGAGTTACCTCTTCAGCAAGCACCGGATCTTTACAACGCCTATCGTCCACGAGGAGTTCAAAGGCATTCGCATCACGCCCAACGTTTACACGACTCTTAACGAACTGGACCGTTTCTGCGATCTGATGGAAAAAATTGCCCGCAAGGGCCTGCCCACCTGAACTAACCCACTCGTGCGGGCGTAAAGCAGATGGTGCTAGAATCCGTGAGGTGGAGGTTTTACCATGCAGGAAGGTCGAGATTGCGTTAACGATGTTTGCACCGCGATTCGTGATGGATTGCGGCAAATTGGCGATTTTTCCTACGCAATAATGCCCAAAGACGTGGCGCATGCTGTCGGAGATCTTAAGAAAGCGTTTTTGACGCAAGTTCGCTGCGCTGTCGACTGGGAAATCGGTTGGGTCGACGACCGTGTCGCCGGCGGCGACAAAATGCGGGAAGAGTGGCGTGAGAAGTGTCGCCACCAGACCGCCACTGACGCGACCAGCGAAATCTAGGAAAAGCAGGCGAAAACGACTAATGGAAGTCTTACTGGCAGAGGAGTACGGATTCTGTTTCGGCGTCGAACGAGCCGTCGAGATGGTTGAAGAAGCGGTTAACGAAGGCGCCCGGCCCATTCGCTCCCTCGGTCCGCTGATTCACAACGCCCAGGAGATGGAACGGCTCGGTGCGCAGGGAGTCTCGACCATCGACACGCCCCAGGAAGCCGACGGCGACACGATCGCCGTCATTCGCGCCCACGGCGTGACGCCGCAAGTTCAACACGATCTTGAACAGCGCGCGGCAAAAGTTATCGATGCCACTTGTCCATTTGTCACTCGCGTGCAGCATCTCGCCGAACGCGCTGCCCGACAGGGACGCGATGTCGTCGTCGCCGGCAATCCGGATCATCCGGAGATGATCGGCGTCGTCGGTTACGCACCAAACAATACTTACGTCGTGCGCGATGCGAGTGAAGTCGCGAACCTCCCGGCGTTGCGATCACCACTCGTCGTCTCGCAGACAACCATCAAGTTGAAGACGTTTTTGGAAGTTGCGGAAGCTGTGCGCGAGAAAGCGGACACTGAGCCGCAAGTGGTCAACACGATTTGTTCCGCCACTCGCGATCGTCAGGACGCGGCGCGCGCGCTGGCCGGACAGGTTGACGCGTTCTACGTTATCGGTGGGCGTCACTCGTCAAACAGCGTGAAGTTGTTGGCTGTTTGTCAGGAACAATGCGCCAAGAGTTTCCTGATCGAAACTCCTGCGGAGATCAATCCTGCTGATCTGGAAAACGTGAAGAGAGTGGGTGTGACGGCTGGGGCTTCAACCCCAAACTGGTTGATCGATCAAGTTGTCGCGCGTCTTCATCAGTTAGCAATGCGAATTGCTCGAATTGCTTCGAACGGCATGGCTTAGCAAGCTCGTCAATGTCGAGCACGTTCACGATCTGTCGCGCTTCTTCCGAACCATACTCGACAACTTGCCTTCGCAACGCGGCCCGCGCGGTTTCGGAATCCACTGGATCGCTAAGCAACGACATCAAAACTGAAATCGGGACAACGAGCGAGCGCTTCGTTCGCGAGTTCGCGCACGATCTTGTTTTCTGAGCGGGCCAGTTCGCAGATCTCGCTTGGAGGGAACCGGGAATTGAGTGCGTCGGCAAGCACGTCGATGCGTTTGTAGTCTCGTTGATTCGAAGCACGACGCACGAGTTGAGCAAACACTTCGGCCGATTCTGTTTCTCCTGTAGGACTGAGGCGCAGCGTATCGGCGATAGATTTGAGTCTTACTGCCTTTTTCGGGGTCGAGTGCGTCGGACTTTTCTGCGGCGCGATCGTCGAGCGCTGCGAGAAAGCGGCTTAGCTCGAGATCGGCACGGGCGTCGTAATGAAAATTGCGCGTCGCCTGGGTGCCGGTGACGGGCGCCTGCAAAGCACGTTCGACCAATCCGCGAGTTGAGGGGCGGAGCTCAGACCACACGGTGGCGATTCGCGCACCGAAGTCGCCGAAATCACCAAAAGTGTCGCTCGGCAAGGGGGAGGGCAAGTCTTTGAAGTCCACCTTTCTTTCTTTGGGTTCTCTCTGAACGCGGATTTATAACATTACTCGGCGAGATTGTGATCTTTGATCTCTGCAATGGTCGGGAACGGAATCTTGACGAGCTGTCCGTCCGCACATAGGATTTTGACGCTGGGAGTCGTGAGCGCCTGAGTGGTTTTCATGCTGCGAACTTTGCCGCGGACCCGTCTGCCATCGGTAGTTATGATTTCTACGTTGTCTTTACCGTACAGCGGTTGCAAAGCCGCTAACGCCTTGGTTATTTCCACTTTAAATTAGACCTCAACTGAGTATTTCCGCTCCCATATTGCCCTTAACTGCCCGCGAAGTCTATCGCACCTTGTCAACATGCAACCGGAAAAGAGTATTTCGCGTATAGAAAAAACGAGCGTTTTTCGCTTAACATCCAAAACAGGTGTCACCTATGTCTCAAAATCCAGAAATGCCATTGCCGGTGGATTCAACGTCCGGTCTCACCACCTGTTCCAATTGCCATTCGGCGATGCCTTCAGAACTACGGTTCTGCCGGAATTGCGGATTTCGGCTGGGAGAGAGCATTCCGGATAGCGAAACCTTACCTTTCGGAAGCCAGGGCGGACCACTCGCTGTGGGTGTTGGGTCAACGCCTTTGCCAGTGAAGAAGCGCCGGAAGATTAGCGGCATGGCGTGGGTGTTTATCGCGTTACTGGTCTTTTTCATCGGCGCTGCGGCGTTTACGGCGATCATTAGTCCGGTGCGCAAACGCGTTGCAGCTACCCACGTACAGACCAAACAGTCTTACACCGGGACCGAGGGTTGGGAGAATGCGGCGACAGGCCCCGGCGTAACATTCGGGGCCGTTAGCTTACCGGGCGGTCCGGCGGATAAAGCAGGACTGGTCGGAGGCGATGTGATCGTCAATTTCGATGGTCAGACTGTTCTGAACGAAGACGACATGGAAAAGATAATGGCGAGTACGCCTCCGGGAAAGACGGTTAACGTCATTTACCTGAGAGATGGCGAGACCCATGCGACCCAACTCACGACGATTTCTGAAGCCGAATTCAAGCACTTGCAAAGAGAGTTTAATGACCAACAGCGACCCGAAGGTCGCGCTCAGTTTGGATACGATAGCGACGATGTAGCGCGAGTTGAGGTTCCCGGGACGAAAATATTTGGCGTCCGGCTCGACGATGTCTATGGCAGCCGTCCCGCGGACATCGCGGGAATCAAGAACGGTGACGTCGTTCTCGAGTTTGACGGGATTCCGATCCGGACTGGTGAAGAGCTTCTGATGCGGGTGAACCGGGCGACTCCTTACAGCACGGTAAAGTTAGTAGTGATGCGTGGTCCGGAGAAGCTTGAGATTCCAGTGAAACTGGGTCGCCGGTAATCATTCTCCGTGACCCAGAACGTGTTCGCGTAACCGGGCTTCCATTTCGAGTTTTGCTTCCTCGCGCTCCATCTCGGTTTCATCCGGTTCGAACGCTTCGAATAATGCATACTGCGTCTGTTCCAGCAGGCGCAGTTCCCACGCCTCGCGATTGTGAGAAGACGGGCGCGAAAACCACAACGCGTCAACTGGCGACTCCCTAACATCCACTGGATTCAGCAGTTGCGCTTCCTGCGACCGAAGCTCGGCCAACGTTGCCGGCTGCATCAGTGCGCTACGCAGTTCCCAGCCGTACTTCTGGTAAGTGGCCACTAGCTCCATAAACAGATTTGCCTTCTTCATGGTTGTTGTAATCCGAAAATCCGTGGTATCTGTGTTATCCGTGTTTACTCTGAAGGCCGGATTTAGCTATGTTCTTATTCTGATAATGTCCACACAACAAATGACTGCCAATACTTTAAGGGAATTCAATGCGACCACCAAAGAACCAGCGCCCTTTTACGAGGCACTCGCCAAAGCCTTAAAGAAACGCAAAACAAAGGTAGAAAATATTTGCCCGCCCGCGGATCCCGTTGCGCGGCGCATTCTCGAAGAATATGGTGCGATTTTTGTCGCGGACAAAAAGGTAGTGCCGCCACCGGTGTGCATTTTTACTAACGAAGCCCAGGTCACGCGATTTCAGGAACAGGCGGGGTTCGAGTCGGAGTTTATTTCGTACGACCACGTCGAGCTTCAACCTGCGGCGTTGAAGCAATTGTTGAAGGCCCGCGAAGACGCACAGAAAGAAGGTCTCGATATTACTCCGCGTGATGGTGCTGAAGCTGCTCGACGAAATTATGAAGACAGCGTACGACTTTGGAATTCACGATTCGAGCCTGCTTTGGAGTATTGGCTTGAACAAGGACGCCTCACCGCGGAACAAGTCGAACGATTGAAAAGTTTGCCGCTCTCACAGCAAGTCGCGGAAGTGCTCGAACTCGAAAAGAGCGGTATTTATTTCAGTAAAGACCTGTCAAAGTCGATTCTCTACTCGATCGCCGCGCCGGGAACGTCGCAACACATCGCGATGCTGGCGTTCGACGTCAACGAGTTTGAGAATCCGCGCATACGCGAGATCATGGCGAAGCATGGTTGGTTTCAAACCGTCCTCAGCGATCTGCCTCACTTCACGTTTCTTGGTCTAAAAGAAAAAGATCTCCCGAAGCGTGGTCTACGAAGTGTCGAAGTCAACGGTCAGGTCTTTTGGATCCCAAACGTACAGTCTCTGCATCCAGGACTTGATAAGTAGTTGCACCGGATTAATTAGAATCCGTGATAAACTACGTGACCTCTTCCCCCAGCCCAATCAAAAGTGGAAACGTTCTCCGGCCTTTTAACCCGACAAGGAAGGTCACTATGGATGTCCCCCAATTCATCGCTGGTAGATTCCGGATTGAACGAGAAATCGGGACCGGCGGCATGGGTACTGTTTACCTTGCCACTCACCTCGGACTCGAACGGCCCGTAGCCGTCAAAATCATCAAGCGCGAATTTGCGGGCGACGCTGACGTCGCAGATCGTTTCCTGCGCGAAGCGCGCACGATGGCGAAGCTGCATCATCATCACGCAGCGATGATCTTCGACGCCGGAAACCTGCCCGACGGGCGTCACTTCATCGTGATGGAGTTTGTCGAAGGCGAAACGCTCTCGCAGGTGCTGGCGAGTCAAGGACGGTTTACACCGTCACGTGCCGTCGAAATTGCGACGCAAATCTGCGACGTGCTCGAGGAAGCACATCGACTCGGGATCATTCATCGCGATCTGAAACCTTCCAACATCCTGCTCGGTAAGCGAGGCGTTTGTGTTCTCGACTTCGGCGTCGCGAAAGTTCTCGCTTCATCAGCCGAATCGACAGCGACGCACGCGAGCACCGGTTCGGGACAATTGATCGGAACGCCGCGCTACATGTCGCCTGAACAATGTTTGGGCCAACGCGTCGGCGCGCGTAGTGATTTATACAGTCTGGGTGTGTTGCTTTACGAGATGCTTGCAGGGCGCCCACCGTTTACCGACCCACTGCAATCCGCGTTGCTGGTTAAGCAAGCAACCGCACCGGCACCACCGCTGCCAAGATTGAGACAAGACATTCCCCGATCGTTGGCACTCGCGGTCCATTCGCTACTCGCGAAACGTCCCGAAGATCGTCCACGTACGGCGGCCGCCGCGAAGGCGTTATTGGAACGGAGCCTGGTCCAATCAGACCGCACGTTGCCGGACATTGAACCAATGTCGTCGATGGTCGCTGCGGCGAGTCCCGGACGCGGAATTCTATTTCGCGTCGGCGCTCCCCTCGTCCTGGTCACGACTTTTGGTGCGTTGCTCGCCTGGGGATACACCGGACAGAGCGCCTCCGTGCCGCGCATTCCGAAAGAGGCGTTGCCGGTTGCGAATGCACAGTTGCAGATGACTCCTGCGACGTGGCGCAACGAGCCGGGTCGCGACGTGGCATTTAATCCAAGCCTGCCCGAGCCGGCCCCGCCGGTTATCGAGCAACTTTCGTTGGATCAAGCGCGCAAGACAGCCGCGAAATTCGCCACCGGATCGATTGGCGCCGTTGCGATCCTCGATACTGATTCCGGTCCCGCAATCGTCGCTGTAGACAGCCAACGTCGCACCGGAAAGACTGGTTTTCTCCTGCTTGAAAAGCGAAACGGAAAGTATCGCGTCAGTTCGCAGCAGCCGTTGGACGCGAACGGGTTCCGGCATGCAAACTGGACCGCCGAACTGGTTGACGCCGACGAAGATGGGTTTCAGGAGTTGTTGTTTACCGGCAAAGATTCAAGCGAAGTAAAAAACTTGCGGCGATTGGTTTTGTTTGTTCCGAATGACCGCCGAACCTACTCCATGCAGATGACGGGCGAAACCACAGCGCGAGGCACACCGCGAATTCAGTGGCTCTCGAACGCTGCGGGCACTGAAGCAGCCGCGTATCGCACCGCGTTACGGCAAAAGGCCCGTTCGATTGTTGGTAAAAAGAAGTAGTCATTGGTCATTGGTTTGACATTTTTCATTTGTCATTTTTCGCAAAACCCGCACTTCCGGCTTGCACTCAAGCCAGACCTGGAAAATGACAAATGAAAAATGTCAAATGACCAATGACCAATGATCTGACCAGAAATTCCCGCCTCATTTGTTAATTTGCCGCGCACAAGCTACCCTCATAGCCCGACATCTATTTGGCTGTCAGAAGAATCGAAAGACCTGTATCAAACTGCTAGGTGTGGAGTTATCGGTGAAACGTTTCTCAATTCTTTTCCTTCTTCTTTGCTTACTAACGCCATCAACACTCTTCGCGGAAGTTCGTATGCAGCAGCGTACGACGCGTCCGGCGCCGACCCGGCCTGCTGACGCAAAGCCGGCGCCTGCCCCGCGGCTTCCCGAAGCGAAACTTATTAGTCACATCCTTCCGAATGGACTCGAAGTCATTATTCTGGAAGATCACTCGATACCACTCGTCACGATTGAACTGGCAGTGAAGAACGGTTCGTACACGGAGCCGCCCGAACTGAACGGGCTGTCGCACCTGTACGAGCACATGTTTTTCAAGCAGAACCGCGCCATTGCCAATGCCGAAGATTACCTGCGCACGATCGGCCAGATGGGCATCGCGTACAACGGCACGACGCGCGAAGAAGTCGTCGACTATTACTTCACCACCACGAGCCCGAACCTGCGCACCGCAATGCAGTTCATGAAAGATGCGACTCGATATCCGCTGTTTGACGAGCGTGAATTCGTGCGTGAGAAACAGGTTGTGATCGGCGAGATAGACCGCAACGAGTCGAATCCGTATTTCTACCTCGTCAAGGAGATGAACAATCGTCTCTTCTACAAGTACCAGAGTCGAAAGAATCCGCTCGGAAGCCGGGAGACAGTAGGCGCCGCGACGACCGAAATGATGCGTTTGATTCAGCAGCGTTACTACGTGCCGAACAATTCAGCGTTGGTCTTGACTGGCGACGTCAACCCTGCCGAAGTGATCAAGATGGCGCAGGAGTTTTACGGCGACTGGCCGAAACGCGAGAAAGATCCGTTTGTCGAGTTTCCACTCGTCGAACATCCGCCGCTAACCAAGACGGAAGCTACCGTAATCGTTCAACCGGTGCAGAACGTCTTAATTAACATTGGCTGGCACGGCCCATCGATCGGCAAGGACAATCCGGCAACATACGCGGCCGACGTTTTCTCGTTCATTCTCAGGCAACCGAATTCACGTTTCCAGCGAAACCTCGTCGATACAGGTTTAGTTACGGCTGTCGATCTGAGCTACTACACACAACGTAACGTTGGCCCAATCGCGCTAATCGCCCAAACTACTCCTGACAAAGCACGCGCTGCGATCAAAGCTCTCTACGAGGAAGTCGCGCATTTCAACGACAAGGATTATTACACTGACGAACAGCTCGAAAGCGCGAAGGCTTTGCTCGAGGCCGACGATCTCTATTCACGCGAAAAGCTGAGCGACTACACGCACACGCTAAGCTTTTGGTGGGCGTCCACGGGGCTCGAGTATTTTCGTGGTTATCTCCCGCGTCTGCGCGCGACTTCACGCGCTGACATCAGCCGCTACATCACGACATACATTCAGGGAAAATCCCACGTGGGTCTGGCGTTGATGTCGCCTGACGCGCAGAACCGAGTAAAAATCACGCCTGAAGAGTTAATGGGTCAGTTTACAGAGCCAGGACAATGAACGAATCATCGAAGCAATTATTTAATCGCGTGCGTCAAAGCGTCATCACTCTCTTGCTGTTAACCGTGTTGCTTGCCGGCGGCACCGCCGCGCGCGCGCAGCAGACAACTCAGCCGGCGCCGCAACCGGCACCTTTTTCAGCCCAAAGCATCGTTGCCAAACAAGCTGCCTTGGTTAGCGAGTTTGAAGTCAACGGCCTGAAGGTGTTGATGAAACGTCGCGAAGGAAGTTTGACTGTCGCGGCGGGTCTGTTTATTCGCGGCGGCTCGTCAAACATCAACGCGCAGAATGCGGGTATCGAAACGTTGATGTTGAGCACCGCGACTGAGGCGAGCGCCGGTTTCCCGCGCGAGCGCATGCGCAGCGAACTCTCGCGAATGGGCACCGTGATTGGAAGCAGTTCCAACAACGACTACTCGGTGCTGTCGCTTGCAGCCACGCGAATGCATTTCGCTCGCTCGTGGCAGCTTTTTACTGACGTCGCCTTGCGTCCGTCGTTTACGAAGGAAGACGTTAAGCTGGTGCAGGATCGAATCGTAGTTTCGCTGAGCGATGACACTGACACTCCCGACGTCTACCTGCAAAAACTACAGGACAAAATCGCCTATGCGGGCCATCCGTATCTGAACAGCACTAGTGGCACGCCGGAAACAATCTCAAAGCTGACACCTGAGGATCTGCGCGCTTATCACACGAGCCTGATGCAGACCTCGCGACTCCTGCTGGTTATCGTTGGCGACTTGACCGCCACCGAGGTGAAAGCGCTGGTTGAATCAAGTTTCGGTAAGTTGCCTCGTGGTAATTACAAACCGCCGGCAGTGCCGCAGTTGGCGTTCGATAAATCTTCCGTTGACATTACGCCTCGGGACCTGCCTACGAACTACGTCCAGGGACTTTTCACGGCACCTCCGTTGACGTCACCCGACATCTACGCGATGCGCGTGGCGAGTTCGTTGCTGCGAGATCGCGTGTTTGAAGAAGTGCGCGTGAAGCGAAATCTTTCTTACGCCCCTGATGCGTTTCTGCGGACGCAGGCTGCGAACGTCGGCGGGTTGTACGTGACGGCAGTCGATGCGAATCAATCGGTACGCGTCATGTTGAGTGAGATTCAGCGTTTGCAAATGGAGCCGGTGAGCGCGAGCGATATTCACGCCGTGGTTGCGCAGTACCTGACGACGTACTACCTCGGGCAGGAGACTAACGCGGCGCAGGCGGGTGAGTTGGCGCAGTATGAATTAATCGGCGGTGGCTGGCGGAATTCGATCGACTTTTTGGAGAAGTTACTGGCGGTGACGCCGGCGGACATTCAACGCGTCTCGCAGAAGTACATGCGCAACATTCGGTTCGTGGTTTTAGGAAACCCGCGCAGTGTTGATCTGGCGGTGTTCACGGGTGCCGCCGGCGAATAAGTTTTAGCCACAAAGAGGCACAAAAGGCACAAAAGAATTGCGCCGGACTCATTGAGAGCGCCGGCGCTTTTTGTTGATCGATTCTTTTGTGCTTTTTGTGCCTTTTTGTGGCTCACATGGTCTCGCGCAAGTACCGCTCGTAGAGCTTCGCATCAAGACGCTGAAGAGTCTTCGCCTGGGTTGAGGCGGCCGTCAGGTTTCCGCTTTCGAAGTAAGCGATAGCGAGGTTGTAAAAGTACTCCGCGTAATTGGGTCGTAACCGTGCCGCTTCGGTGTACTCGTCAATTGCCTCACGCATCCGGCTAGCGTAGTAATACGCATCGCCCAACTTATTATGAATATCCGGATCGGCTGGCTTCAGTTGTAGCGCTTCGAGATAGGCACGAATGGCTTCCTGGTTCTTGCCCTGTTTGACCTTGCAATAACCAACCTTCACCCACGCATCCGCACGTTTCGGATTCTTGTTGACCGCATTCTCGAAATATCCGACGGCGCTATCGTAATTGCCGAGCCACAGCGACTCGAGCCCGTTGCGATACGCTGACTCAGCCACATCGCCCTTTGGCTTGGTCGCGAGATCCGCCAGCGGACGCTGCGCACCGGCCTTCAACTCACCAACGCGTGCCGCGGCGATCGCGAGATTGATGTTCTGCCCGTTGGTCACTTTCACCGTCACCACACCCAGCACCTGGCCGCGCAGATTAAACACTGGACTGCCGCTATTGCCGTGCGAGATTGGGCGCCGTGATTTGAATGATGCGGTAGCTATTCGGCACTTCGCGCACCGCTGACACGATGCCGTCGGTAACCGAGCCTTCGAGCTTCAGCGGATTGCCGATGACGAAGATCGTTTCGCCTTCATCAGGAAGTTCGCTGGCGAGCTCGCTGGTTCGTGCACGTTCGAGTGGCATCTCGACGTTCAGCAGCGCGAGATCTCCTTCCTCGTCAACGGCCAGTGCCCCAGTCACGGGATAGACTTTGCCTTTGCCGTCGAGAGTCTTGATCTCAGCGCGTGCAGCGCCGCGAACGACGTGAAGGTTTGTTACGACCTGGCCCGGTCTAAGGAAGAAACCACTGCCGGTCATCAATGCCTCGCCGCTCGAGTCATAAGTCGCGATGGCCACGACTGCGGGCTTCACCCGCTTCACGAGTGTCGGAAGATTCTCGTCGGCACGGGCCGCGATGGAGGTGGCGGAGGCGGCGGAGGCGAGGAACAGAACCAGCGCAAAGGGGACAAAACGGGGGAACTTTCTACTATTCATGTCGCTAACACCAGGGCAAAAACGAAGACTTTAGGCCGTCGAAGGGGTTCGAGGGCGGGGGATCTCGTTAGCTTGAGAAAGATGAGTGGGCTCGAGTCGAGCCCGATGTCGGGTCACCGACATATTAGATCAGATTGCGGCTATAAGGGTAGGTTTTTATCGTGGTTTAAAAAAAGAGGGCCGCCCCGAAAGGCAGCCCCGTAGAGCAACGCTCGTGAATTGAGCTATGGAACGATGTGAATATGGGCGATGCCCGGTCCGATTGGCGAAGCGCCAATGGTTTCTTCCATCGTTAGGAGAAGGCCAAAATCCGCCAATGCAACTTCCGACTTGATTTCGGCTTCGTTCTTGGTTCCGAGGTTTGTTATCTCACCGATTTTGACGTATTCACCATTTGCGCCAACGGCCCATACTACGAACCGTTTCCCGGCGGGAGCTTGCTTCAAGTCGTGGAACTTCATTTCGACTTTAGTCGGTCCGCCCGACTTCGGCTCCAAAAACACATTCGCACGCGCACCGGCTAGCGGTCCGGTGAAGTCAACCTTGATTTTTGTCTCGTCGCCTTTCTTGAAGGTACCGACACCGAGCATCGGCGCGGTATACGTTACCGCCGCTGTTTGCGGCACAACGACCGCTGCGGGTGCCGTAGTCGGCGCAACGACTGCTGCCGGCGCCGTAGTTGCCGCCACTCGTTCGCCTTCAGCACTGCGGCTGAACGGAATTACAGCGAGACCTTCCGGGACAGCGCTTCTGAAGATGATGCGCGTGGTCGGATCATACGCCGTCAACGCCGCTTCTGGAGAAGCGACCAACATAAATTTCGATAGTGGAGTTGTCGCAGCCAGCGTACCGGCGCCGTTAGTGATCGCAACCGGACCAAGTGCAGTTACTACCCCTTTCTCATCGACCGCATAAAGCGTAAGCGCAGTCACATCCGCTGGGACGTTTGCGAGATTCAATTTGATCCTGGTCCCATCGTCATCGCGCAGAATCGTAGCAACACCTGTCGCTCCGCTAATGTTCACGGGATTGAGGGCAACGGTTATTTCTTTCTTTACTGGATACTCAACTATCGTGTAGGTGCCATCGGGGTTTTGAACGACTTTCTTTTCGGTTGTTGTGGTCGTTGTTGTTTGCCCCAGAGCTACCGCGGCTAGAGCGAGAGTTAGAGCCATTGCCGCAAGAGCGCTCCACACATGCTTGCTCATCAGTTGTACCTCCCTTGTGTCTAATTAATCGCGATTAATTGTCTTCATGGGGGAACAATGCCGGGGAGACGCTTTACGAGCGTATCGGATCATGAATTTTCGCAAGATTTATGCCAGCTTGCTGAGGCAGGTAAATGCGGCACGGAGGTGAGATCCGTGCGAAACATTACAGTACAGAACTGTACTTAATTGGTGTGTTAAAAGGCCTTCAATTCAGCTATTGCTTTTGCCACATCGGAAGATTGCGGAAGTATTGCATCCTCGAGTTGCGGCGCGTAGGCCACGAACGTATCAAGCGCGCAAACGCGGCGAACTGGTGCATCGAGATCGAAGAACAACTCGTCTGAAATACGCGCTGCGATCTCAGCGCCGTACCCAAACGAAAGCGTATCCTCATGCGCGACGATTACGCGATTCGTCTTTCGCACTGACTCAGCGATCGCTTCCCAGTCGTAAGGAACCAAACTTCGCAGGTCGATAATCTCGACACTCGTCCCTTCCTGTTCCGCTTGCTTCGCGGCGACGAGCGATCGTTGGACCAGCGCGCCGTACGTGATGATCGTCAGATCTTTTCCTTCGCGGACTTTCTTTGCCTTACCAAGCGGAACCATGAAGTTGTCCGGCGGATAAGCGGACTTGTTGTACGCCTGGCGATAGAGATGTTTGTGTTCCAGGAAGAGCACCGGATCGTCGCAACGAATCGCGGTTCGCAGTAGCCCATTCGCGTCCAGCGCATTTGATGGATAGACCACGCGCAGACCGGGAATCTGCGTAAACGTCGACACGCCTGACTGCGAGTGATAAACAGCGCCGCCTTTGAGGTAACCGCCGATAGGCACACGCATCACGAGCGGTGCTTTCCAGTCGCCGCCCGAACGCCAGCGCAGCAACGCGAGTTCGTTGCGAATCTGGTGCATCGCGGGCCAGATGTAGTCGAAGAACTGAATCTCGACGACGGGTTTCATGCCGCGGGTGGCCATACCGATTGCGCGGCCGACGATGTTTGCTTCAGCAAGCGGCGAGTTGAAGACGCGGTTGCCTCCGAACTTTCGTTGCAGGTTGGCGGTGACTTTAAAAACGCCGCCCTTGCCTTTGACGACGTTGAGATATTGTTCGCGCGAACAGTCCGCGACGTCCTCGCCGAAAACCACGATGCTCGGATCGCGTTCCATCTCCGTATGCAGTGTGCGATTGATCAGATCGACCATCGTGCCGGGATTACCCGAGAGTTGCGCACCTTCCTCAGTATCAAACTCCGGTGAAGTCGGATCGACGGTTGTTGAATAGACAAAGTTTGTAGCCGTGTCCGGAGCAGGCTGCGCGCTGGCGAGCGCCTGGTCGGCAGCCTCATTCACAGACGCGTCGATTTCGTCTTTGATCTTCTGGAGTCCTTCCTGGTTGATGACTCCTTCGTCGATCAAGAGCGCGCCGAAACGTTTGACTGGGTCGCGCTCGGCCTCGCCGGTTCGTTCCTCGTCGGGCCGGTAGAGTTTTTCGTCGTCGGAAAGCGAATGAGAATACGGACGGATTACTTTCGCGTGGACCAACGCTGGTCCCTTGCGACGCCGAGCGTAGTCAACAGCGCGGCGCATGGTTTCGAGAGACTCGATCGGATCCGTGCCGTCGCAACGTTGCACGAAAAGCGACGGGAAGTTTTCGACGAGCCGCGAAATATCGCCGCCTGCTGTTTGCACTTCAACGGGAACGCTGATCGCGTAACCATTGTCTTCAATGAGGAAAATGACCGGCAGCTTGAGATTCGAAGCAGTGTTGAGCGCCTCCCAGAACTCACCTTCGCTGGTCGTGCCTTCGCCGAGTGAAACGTACGTCACTTCATCGTCGTGAAAATTCTTGATCCGCTTTTTCAACTCGGGCACTAAATCAAAACGATAGCTCGCTTCAGCACAGCCGACTGCTTGTAGCAACTGCGTGCCCGTGGGCGATGATTGCGAAACGATATTCAGATCCTTGTGGCCCCAGTGCGACGGCATCTGGCGTCCATGGGAGTTGGGATCTGCTTCGGCGCCGACGGCGGAAAGCAACTGTTCCAGCGGCGTCATTCCTAACTGCAAACAGAGCGCGCGATCGCGATAGTACGGATAGAACCAGTCGTACCCCGGCTTCAACACGACGCCTGCTGCGACCAGCACTGCCTCATGACCCGCGCCGCTGATCTGGAAGAAGATCTTGTTCTGTCCCTTGAGCTGGATCTCTTTGTCGTCGAGCCGGCGCGAGAGATACATCGTGCGATACATTTCGAGCAGCAGCTTGCTGTCGGGCAGCTCGCCGGCTTTCGACTTCTCAGAGACGGTAGCACTCGCGACAACGTGCGTTACGGCGGGTCGCGATAGAGACTCCACCGGCATTGACGACGCTTCCTCGACTTTCGCCGGTTCGTCAGTTTGTGGGCCGGTCGACTCCGGCGACGTGCGCGACGTGGTTTTGGGGACCAGCTTCAGTACTTTGGTGTCAGTCTTCATAATTGCCAGCCAGGGTCATGCGATACTCTTCCGCCATTCCGGGGTGTCCGTGGCGCTGCGCGGTTTCGATTCCACGCTGATAAGCATCGCGTGCTTTATCTCTTTGGCCCGTTCTTTCGTAGGCGCCGGCCAACATGCCGAAGGCGTTTCCCTCGTCGTCCGCGGCTTCCAGGTAGCGATGCAGAGTTTCGATCAACTCCTGGTCGCGGCCGGCTTTCTCGTATTCTTTTGCCAGCCCGAACAACACCATGGTGTTACTCGGATCCGTGGAGAGCATCTGCTCAAAAATGTCGATACGCGAAGTAGTCATTGTCTAATCATTGGTCATATATCATTTGACATTTCTCATTTGTCATTTGGTTGTGCGACGCACAATCAAGCTTCATTGTGAGATCAACACACCAAAATGACAAATGAGAAATGTCAAATGATATATGACCAATGATTCTCATTCTCATTGCCGATGATTAGTTTGGCAATCGTCTGCAACTGCATGTTTGACGTGCCTTCATAAATCGCACCGATCTTGGAATCGCGCCAGTATTTCTCAACCGGATAATCTTTCACGTAACCATAACCGCCATATAACTCGATGGCCTTCGAACTGACGTGCTCCGCGACTCGCGACGAGTAAAGCTTTGCCATCGCGGCTTCTTTCACGAAATTGATTCCCGCGTCTTTCATGCGCGCCGCGTTGTAGACCATCAACCGCGCCGCTTCCAACTCCGTCGCCATCTCCGCGAGTTGAAACTGCACGGCCTGAAACTGATTGATTGCTTTGCCGAACTGTTGCCGCTCGGCCGTGTAAGCGAGCGCGCTCTCGAGTGCGCCCTGCGCGATGCCGATCATCTGGGCGCCAATGCCGATGCGGCCTTCGTTCAGTGTTTCGATCGAGATCTTATAACCCTTACCTGCTTCGCCGAGTACGTTTTCCTTCGGCACTTTGCAATCTTCGAGAATCAATTCGACTGTTGACGAGGCGCGAATGCCGAGTTTGTTTTCCTTCTTGCCGATCGAAAAACCGGGGAAGCTCTTTTCGACAATGAAAGCCGTGATGCCACGATAACCGGCTTCGGGATTCGCGTTGGCGAACAGAACGAAGATCTCGGCTTCGATGCCGTTTGTAATCCAGAGCTTGCGTCCGTTCAGGATGTAGTGATCGCCGTTATCGACTGCACGCGTCTGCATCGCAAACGCATCGGATCCGGATCCGGGTTCACTCAACGCATACGCACCTACGTGCTCGCTTGCGAGTCGCGTCAGATAGTCTTGTTTTTGTTGAGGCGTACCCCAGCGGATGAACGCATTGTTGACGAGGGTGTTTTGAACGTCGACGAAAACACCCACCGATGCGTCCACACGCGAAAGCTCTTCGACGGCGAGGATCGCGGTAAAGAAATTCGCGCTCGCGCCGCCGTACTCTTCAGGCGTTTCGATGCCCATCAATCCGAGGTCGAAACATTGTTTGATAATCGCCGGATCGAGCTTGGCCGTTTCGTCCATGTGCTCGACGCGAGGACGCAACTCGCCCTCGGCAAATTCGCGCACACTGGAGCGAAACATCGTCTCGTCTTCTGAAAGGGTTGTAAGAGGGCTTTGGGAAACTTGCGCAACCGCTGGTTGGGATTGACTCATAGGTTTCGTGCTCGATTTGTGTGTTTCAGTGAACGTAGCATCATAATCGAGTTTATCCGTGTTTCAAACTGGCGGCATGATTGTTGCCGAAACGACAAAACCGTGTGGTACGTTTAGTCTCGATGCCTGCCGAAAAACCGCAACCAAACCCAACTGAGACGCGAACTCGAAGCAGGAGATTCGCGCCACTTGGAATCATATTCGGTCTGCTGGGATTCGTTCTGTTTATCTATTTCGTTAGCAGCGCGGGCATTGGGCACATACTCGACGGCATTCAACGACTCGGCGCCGGTTTCCTCCTTATTCTCCTCATCTCCAGTTTGCGCTACGCGGCTCGATCATTCGCGTGGACGCGTTGTGTCGAAGCGCCGTACCGGTTGCCGTTTCGCGATGCGTTCCAGGCGCGAATCATGGGCGACGCGCTTGGCAACATCATCCCGTTTGTCAGCGTCGCCGTGAGCGAACCGTCGAAGGGCGTGTTTGTCAAAGACAAGGTACCGTTGATGGTGGGACTTCCGGCACTCGCCATTGAAAACATTTTCTATGCAATGTCCGTGGCGCTGTTCATTTTCGGCGGCACTGCCACGCTGCTGTTGAGTTTCTCACTGCCGAAGCCGTTGCGATACGCGAGTATCGGAGCGCTGTGCGCGACCGTCGTGGTCGTCCCGCTGATCTTCTTGTTGATTCGCACGCAGGCACGGTTTCTTAGCGGTGCGGCAGGGTTTCTCATTCAACGCGGAATTGCATCGAGGTTGATGAAGAAGATCAGACCGCGCGCCGAGGTGCTTGAAGAGCGAGTTTACGGGTTCTACGAAAGAAACCAGCGACGGTTCGTTTCAATCTTTCTTCTCGACTGCTGTTTTCATCTGGCGGGTGTGATTGAGGTTTACACGACGCTGTCGTTTATCAGTCCGGTCGCGCCCACGTTGAAGCAGGCATTCATTCTTGAATCAGTGAATCGAATCATTAACGTGGCGTTTAAGTTTGTGCCGTTGCGTGCTGGTGTTGATGAAGGAGGGACCGGTCAGGTCTCGAGAGTACTCGGATTCGCACGCGGCATCGGTGAGACACTGGCGATCGTGCGCAAAGGTCGCGACATTTTCTGGACCGCGATTGGTGTGATCCTGATCTGGAAGCGCGGACTGTCGTTGCGCAACCTCTCAAACGAGGCCGCCACCGATCTATCGCAACCTGTCCCCGCGAGTGAATCGGCGTATCATTGATCTTGCTCTTTCGCGGTTTAGGTCGTCGGTCGAGGACCTCAGGCGGATACGCACGTGAACTGTTAGTCGTAAGCGAGTGCGTCCACTGCATCGAGATTTGAAGCCCGCCACGCAGGATAAAGCGCGCCGAGCACACCGCCGATGATTCCGATCCCGGCTGCTACGAGCGCCCACTGCCAACTGTATTCAAAAATCAGCCCGTACGTTTTCTGGATCAAATAACCCGCGATAACAGAGAGGATGAAGCCGGCGATTAGACCGATGAAACTGATCAGTATCGCTTCCTTCTCAATCACACCAACGATGTAACCACGAGACGCGCCCATCGCTTTCAGAATCCCGATCTCACGCGTGCGTTCGGTAATCGTCGTATACATCGCCAGCATCACCACCAGCGCGCTCACCACTGCAGCGAGCCCGACGAGGACGCGCAGAAACACACCTAAATACGGAATGTTCTTTTCAAAGCTTGTAAAGACCTCGCGAGTCGGCTGAATGGTGTTGCCGGGTAGTTCCCGATCGATGCGCGCGGCCATCTCCTGCACCTGATCCGGATTTCGTAGTTTCAGAAAAATAAACGTGCACTTTCCCGGATTCTCCTGGGCTTGTTGCATCGCCGCCAGCGTCATCTTCACGCGCGCTCCGGATTCGGGTGAGTAAATTCCCACAATGCGATAGTCATCCGTGCCGAACGGCTTAAACGGATCGCCGACTCGAAGGTTGTTGTTGCGTGCTTTCGTTTCGTCGATGACCACCTCATTCGGTCCTTGCAAACCTCTGCCCTCGACGATGTTGATGCCATTGACGCTCGCGTATGAGTCCCACTCCACGCCGTCAATCTGTTCGAACCCGAAGCCGCGGGAGCCTTGAAAGATATGGCGATACACGGGCAAAGCTTGTTCGACGCCTTCAATCGCTTTGAGGCGCTCGACGTAACGCGTATCAAGGTTGCCGGTCATGGCAGTTAGCTGCACCGCGCCGGGACGCATAAATATCAGCTCGGCGCGCACGTTGCTCGCTCTTCGTTGGAGGTCGTTTGACATGCCGCGCGCGAGTCCTGTGAACAGCATCACCAGGCTCACTCCCAGCGCAATTCCGGCCACGCTGACGAGCGTGCGGATGGGTCGTTGACGAATGTTGGAGGTTACTAAGTTATCCATCTGTCAGATCCTTGTTCGCGCTACTACCTTAAGCGATTTTGGTCTAAGCTAACAAACACTCGGGCACGGTTGTTGATTATTAACTATTAACCAAATGAACAAACGAAAAGTCTCGCCTCTTTTTCAGTCACTAAGTGTTCTTCTCATTCTCTTAGTAATCGTTCTTGTAGCACAGAGTTTCGTGCCCGAGCGGGTGCAAGTAACGATCCTCGGCACGACCGATCTGCACGGCAACATCAACCCGATCGATTACTACACTGACAAAGCCGATAACCGCGGTCTCGCTAAAGTCGCAACGCTTATCAAGCGCATTCGCAAAGAGCAGCCAAACACGTTGCTCATCGACTCAGGCGACACGATCCAGGGCTCGCCGCTCGCGTCGTTTCACAGTCGCAAAAACAACGTGCGACCGGATCCGATGATGCTCATCATGAGTTCGCTCAACTACGACGCGATGGCGGTGGGAAATCACGAGTACAACTTCGGCCTCAAAGTGTTGGAGAAGGCGCGTGGCGAAGCTAAGTTTCCATGGCTGTCGGGCAATACTTACGAGAAGGGAACGCAGCGGACTCATTACAAACCGTACATCGTGAAAGACGTGGCGGGCGTGAAGATCGGGATTATTGGACTGACGACGCCGGGAGTCCCGTACTGGGACAATCCGCCAAACTATGCTGGACTCGAGTTTCGTGAGCCAGTGGCCGAGGCGCGCAAGTGGGTCGCTGCCCTGCGCACGCAGGAGAAAGTGGACGTCGTTGTTATCGCGATGCACATGGGACTCGGCGAGGACTTGCGCACCGGTGAAGTCAGTCCGGGACAGATCCCGCACGAGAACTCGGCGATCGCCATCGCGCAAAACGTGCCCGGGGTGGACGTGATCTTCATGGGCCATACGCATCGCGACGTTCCTTCGCTTTACATCAACGGTGTTCTGCTCACTCAGGCAAATCATTGGGGACGACATCTCGCCCGCGCGGATTTGTACCTGCAAAAGGCGCCCACCGGTTGGCGCATTTACGCGAAGTCGGCGCGGACGATCCCTGCCGACGATCGCGTCGAGCCCGATCCGGAGGTGGTTAAGCTCGCGGAGCCTTACGATCGACAGACGCAGGAGTGGCTCGAGCGAGTAGTTGCACAGTCGCCGCAGGATCTAACGGCTGAAGAGGCACGCTTTCGCGACACGGCAATTCTCGACTTGATCCAAAAGGTCCAACTCGACGCCGGGAAAGCCGACGTCTCGATGGTTGCGAGCTTCAATCAGCAAGCGCGAATCGCTAAAGGTCCGGTGACTGTGCGCGACGTAGCGGAACTTTACGTTTACGAAAACACGCTCGTGGTCCTGGAAGTCACGGGCCAACAACTCAAAGACGCGCTGGAACACTCTGCGAAGTACTACAACACTTACGAAGCAGGCAAAACGCCCCGTGAATTGATCAACGACAAGATCCCGGCCTACAACTTCGACATCGCTGAAGGCGTCACGTACGACCTGGACCTCACGAAGCCGCTTGGCAGTCGCATTCAAAATCTTCGCTTTAAAGGGCAGCCTTTGTCGCTCACACGGAAGCTTCGACTGGCGACCAATAATTATCGGGTGAACGGCGGCGGCGGGTACACGATGTACAAAAATGCCCCAGTTATTTCCCGATCAAGCGAGGAGATTCGTGAGTTGATTGTCGACTGGATGGAAAAGCACAAGACGATACCAACCGAACCGAACAACAACTGGCGCATTTTGCCTTAATCACTACCCACAAAAAGAAAAACAAAGCGGCAAAGAGCGGAGGATCTTTGTTTGCCGCTTTGTTTTCTGGCGGGCGGGGGTGAGAAATGTGGAGGTTTTACTCACGAGCTTGTGCTTCAGGCTTAATCGCTCATGAACCCCGCCCTATTTCCCCTCAGAAGAGAACCCCTTGTTCTTTGCCTAATAACCGCGAGATCCGCGCGAAGATTGCCTCAAAAAAAATTTTTTGATGCTAGAATCTTGACCCACACGGGCCTTTGAAGTGATCGCCCACTTCACCACCAACGTGAGACAGAGAGAAACTGCGAATGGCGACTCGTTCGTCTGAAGGCATCACCCAGCTACTGAAGAAATGGAGCAAGGGTGATGAGAAGGCACTTGATCAGTTAATGCCGCTGGTCTATGACGAACTGCATCGTCTGGCGGAAAGCTACCTTCGGCGCGAGCGCCGCGAACATACTCTCCAGGCGACCGCTCTAGTAAATGAGCTGTTCCTGAAGTTTTACGATCAGAACAGCATGAGCTGGCAGAACCGGGCGCAGTTCTTCGGCGTCGCAGCACAGATCATGCGCCGGATTCTGGTAGACCACGCGCGCGCGCACTACTCGGTGAAACGCGGGGGCGATCGCCATGAAGTGTCGTTAAAAGACGTCCCGGCCTTCGGCGCGCAGCCCGACGCAGACCTCCTCGCACTGCACGACGCACTGAATCAACTCGAAGCGATCGATCCCACTCAGGGGCGGATCGTGGAGTTGCGCTTCTTTGGTGGTCTGACCATCCGGGAAACGGCGGAGGTCATGAATAAGTCTCACGCGACGGTCGAGCGGGAATGGAGAACGGCAAAAGCCTTTCTGAAGCGGGAACTTACGCGCGTTAAGAAGCCTTGGTGAGGGATTTAAACCGCGAATCTCGCGTTATAAGCAGTTATGCCGTTGCAATATCAAACCTCTCAAGAATCAACATGATCACCCATGACAGATGGCAACGAATAAAAGAGATCTTCCAATCCGCTCAGGAAAAGACCCCGACCGAGCGTTTAGAGTTTCTCAACGAGGTTTGCGGCGACGACAAGTCCATCCGCGAAGAAGTCGAAGCCTTATTGACCGCCGACGACAGTAATGAGGACTTTTTAAGCGCTCCCGCGTATGAGTTCGCCGCCGGCATGCTGTCTGACGAGGAGCCCGACGCAAGTGAGTTTGCGAACGGTCAAAGAGTCGGACGCTACACGATTCTGTGTCCCCTCGGCACCGGCGGCATGGGTCAAATCTATCTCGCGCAGGACGACCAACTGGGCCGCAAGATCGCGCTCAAGATGATCGCCCGCGCATTCGCCACCGACACGCGGCGAGTGCTTCGTTTTCAACAGGAAGCGCGCGCAGCTTCAGCTCTGAATCATCCCAACGTCTGCGTAATCCACGAGATTGGAGTGACTGAGAACAATCGTCACTTCATCGCGATGGAGCACATCCAGGGAATCACCCTCCGCGACAAACTCACGCGCGAACAGATCACGCCATTAGATGCTTTGCACATCGCTCGTCAGGTCGCAGACGCTCTTGGTGCCGCTCACGCCGCAGGTATAGTCCACCGCGATATCAAACCGGAAAATATAATGCTCAGGCCTGACGGTTATGTGAAGGTGCTGGATTTTGGTCTGGCGAAGCTGACCGAGGTATTGCACGAGCCCGACGCCGCGACCGAGCCCGAGTTGCCAGTCGGAACGCCCCACATTTCGACAACCGTTCGCACCGAAGCCGGGACGTTGATGGGAACGGTGAAATACATGTCCCCGGAACAGTTGCGTGAGTTGGAGTTGGATGAGCGGACAGATATTTGGAGTCTGGGCGTGGTCCTATACGAGATGCTTACGCGGACGACGCCATTCGAGGCGCGCACTCCGAACGGAACGATCGCTTCGATCATTGCGCAGCATCCACCGACGCTGGTGTTGCCGGAAGAAATGCCGGTTCGCTTTCGTGAGATCGTAGAAAAGGCGCTCGATAAAGAACGCACTACGCGATACCAAACGGTGACTATGCTCGCTTCCGATCTGAACACGTTGCAGCGAGAACTCGAACGCGAGCACGACGATCATCTGGCAACCGGGCAAACAACGTTGCGTTGGTATTCGCAGCCCACCAAGCCTTACGAAACGCATGTCGTGGGCTCGGGATCCGCGATCTTCACGCGGCTTAAGTCGCAGGCAATCTCTACCGCTGACTTTCTGTTGAGTGAAATCAGATCGCACAAAGCGGCGGCGCTTTTTACAGGCGTAAGCGGCGTGCTCGCTTTGCTCGTTGTCTTGCCATTTGTGACGCGATTCATCGAGCAGTTCACTAACCGCGGCGCTAATGTTCCGCAAGTCTCCGAGCAGGCTCCGGCAGGAACAATGAAGCCGCACAGGGCCCTCACCAATGCCGGAACCTCCATCGTTTCGGCACTTTCGCTCGATGGAAAGTTGGTAGCGTACGCAGAGGAGCAGGATGGGAAACAGCGGCTGATGGTTAAGAACGCTGCGACCTCTGCCACTTCAATCGTCGTGCCTCCTGAATACGTCGAGTATCTCGGTGTTACGTTCTCATCCGATAACAACTATCTCTACTTTACGCGGACAGAGAACGCCCGTTCCGGCATTCTGTATCGGGTCGCCCTTCCGGGGGCACCGCCCGTAAAACTCAAAGAACGCGTTGACAGTCCCGTCAGTCTTTCACCGGCGGGCGATCGATTCGCGTTTGTACGCTTTGATACCGACGCCAATGAATATTCGGTTGTCGTATCAGATATTGCAGGAACGGAAGAGCGAACTCTCGCAACGCGCAAAGGTGGCGACAGGTTTTCACTTTTCGGTCTGGCCTGGTCTCCTGACGGAAGTTTTGTTGTATGTCCGGCTGGTCGTTGGAACAAAGGCTTTCATATCGATCTCATAGCCATTGACGTAAACACAGGGCAGGAACGACAGATTGGAAATCGATCGTGGTCATCGGTTTACCAGGTCGCGTGGCAGCAGGACATGAGTGGTTTGATCATCAGCGCCAGAGAGCGAACGATGTCGCCGCATCAGTTGTGGCGAATCACGTACCCGGCTGGAGATGTTCAGAGATTGACTAGCGATACCAACGAGTATCGCGGTGTTAGTCTGTCAGGTGAACAGATCGTTACGGTAAAAACGGACTGGACGTGGCGTATGTGGCGTTCGACCGTCGATGGTTCGTCAGAGCCGACAGCGATCACGTCGGGGTGGGGATTGATGTATGGTATTTGCTGGACCGCCAAGGGGAAGATTGTGTACTCGTCGATGGCCCAAGACCAGCTAAATCTCTGGCGAATCGACCCGGATGGTTCGAATAACGTCCAGCTTACGGTCGATGCCGGCGACAACTACACTCCCGCGGCATCGGCCGACGGTAAATTCATCTTGTTCACATCTACTCGTGACGGCGGCTTCGAAATTTTTCGTTTGACTGCTGAGACCGGTAACGACATAAAACAGCTAACCCATTCTGACGGCAACGCCTATCCCTCAGTCTCAATCGACAATCAGTGGGTTGCTTACGATCATGTAGATGAGTCCGGACGGAGTGTCTGGAAAGTTCCGCTTGAAGGTGGCGAATCTGTAAAAGTGAGTGACGGTTATCGTATGCCTGTATACTCCCCCGACAATCAACTGATTGTTGCTCGTTCTCCGCTCAACTCAGGCACCGGAGATGTCGCCATCTTTTCCGCTAAAGGCGGAGCACCGCTGAAACGTCTTAACATTCGGGTTATCGAATGGCAGCGCCTCTACTGGCTGGACAATCACACGCTGAGCTTCATAAAGGAGATCGGCGGTACCTCGAACATCTGGAGCTACGACATCAACACGGATGAGACGAAACAACTCACGAATTTCAATGGTGATCAGATCTTCACCTACGCGTGGTCACCTGACCACAAAGAAATCATTTGTCAACGGGGTACCAAGCTGAGCAACGTGACATTAATTAGCAGCGAACAGTAACGCTTATTTCTGTTCGCTGCTTTTAAAGGGAGCCTTGGAAAAGAACTTTGTCGATCTGATCCTACGCCGCTCTGACGACTGCTGGATCTTCCTCCTCGTCCTCTTCCTTTTGGAAGTTCTGACCACAGCCTGGCGGGTCGATTTCGGCAACTTTTCTGCTCGTGTAGTACGCGCGCTTGGCCTTTTTTCTTGCCTCGTGCAGCTGTGCTTCCGTGAGTAGGCCGGCATCCTCCAACGCCTTAATTAGCGCATTGATGGAGTAAATGATATGCCAGTCGACGTAACAAAGAGCGCCGTTGATCTCCTTTTGGCCGTCATTGAACTCCTGTTGATGGGGATTGATCCCAATGTGATCGTTGTCTTGAGCCATCACTAATCCTCCCGGGGCCGGTTGACCCCTCTTAACTGAGTTGGTGAGTTGATCAGCCTTGCGTCTTGATCGTGCTGCCGCGTGGGAATCAAGCGCGAAATGCTGAACGTCTTAAAGGCAATGGACTTGGCCTCGCTACAGTTACAGCAAGCAGGTGGCTGCCGCTGAGCTGACCTAAAAAATCAAGCCTGCCGGCTGGTCCAAGACCTCTGGGCAATCGGTCCCTGCTTTTGCTAGTAACGCGAAATCCGTAAAGATATTCCCTCAGGTAGGCAAAAAGCAGAACAGCAACCCGGGGGCGTTGGGTTGCTGCTCTGCTTTTGGGGAGACGAGCGGGCGAACAAGCTGTGACAGCAGCTCGTTGTTTGATCTGGTACTCGCTGCGCAGCTTTCCCGGCAAACCGGGGCTTCCTTCTCCGGTTTGCTTCAAACTCGGTTTACTCGAGCCCCTTCAGTGCACCCTCATCTTTAGCGATTCTCATGCCAAATCATCTCAACTAAAAACCTTCGAGATTTGCCGCAGTTGTTAGTTTGAAAATCCGTGGTTCCTATCCAAATAGATAACGTGGCTATCCGATCGGATAGCCGATCAGGTAGACTCTCCCGAACAACCTGGCCGTAAGCTTTACAGAAACATGAACCCGCGACTAGCAGCGATCTCAGGAAAACTAAAAGGGACCATCTTCACAATCGACGTAGATGCGTTCGTGATTGGTCGTGAGACTGCTGCCAACGTCTGCATCGCAGATGCGTCCGTGTCCCGCCGCCATACCAAGATCGAAAGGCAGGACAACGGCTTCGTCATCACGGATCTGGAAAGTCTCAACGGCACCTTCGTCAACGACCTGCCCGTCAAGTCTCGCATCATGCAACACGGCGACCGAATTCGCATTGGCGATTCGCAGTTCGTGTTTCTAACGGAGGAAGGCGAGTTTGCATCGCGGTCCAGTGAAGTCAACATCGACGAGGCGCAGGTGGTCAGCGGACCGACGGTACAGATTCGCATCGATGATGCGATGTATTTGATGGCCCGCGATCTTAGCGCGTTGATGAAAGTCAGCACCAGCATCAACGCGATCCGCGGCCTCGACGAGCTGTTGCAACGGTTGATCGAACTTCTATTCGAAGTCGTACCCGCGCAGCGAGGCGCGATCCTTTTGACGACTAACGACTCGCTCGATTCGAGTGTCGTCTTTGGTCTGGACCGGATCGATGGAAAGGACAAGGCCGTTAACGTTAGCCGGACGATCGCACAGCAGGTGCTGCGTGATGGTGTCGCGCTCATCGCCAACGATCCGACGACGCAGCCGACACTTTCATCCGAAAGTTTGATCCAGGCGCGGACGCATTCCGTGATGTGTGTGCCGCTGGTGATGATCGATCACAAGTTGGGCGTCGTTTATCTCGACTCGACAATCGCCGGCGATCATTTCAACAGGGACCATCTTCAACTCGTGACCGCGATCGCCGGTATCGCTGCTGTGGCGATCGAGAACGCGCGCCATTTCGAGTGGCTCCGGAATGAAAATGAACGTCTGCTGGCGGACGTCAATATCGAGCACAACATGGTGGGCGAGGGTGCAGCAATGCAACGCGTCTACCATTTCATTTCCAAAGTCGCCCCGACCGATTCGACCGTCTTAATCGCCGGCGAGAGTGGAACGGGAAAAGAACTCGCCGCCCGCGCCACTCACCGCAACAGCAAGCGTTCACAGAAGCCGTTCATAGCCGTGAACTGCGCGGCGTTGACCGAAACACTGCTCGAAAGCGAGTTATTTGGTCACGAAAAAGGCGCCTTCACCGGAGCCTTCGCACTAAAGAAAGGCCGGCTCGAGATTGCCGACGGCGGCACAGTTTTCCTCGATGAGATCGGCGAATTGTCTCCCGCGCTTCAGGTCAAACTTTTACGCGTCTTACAGGAAAGAGAGTTTGAGCGCGTGGGTGGGACGGTGACAATCAAAGTCGATTTGCGAGTGATCGCTGCAACGAATAAGAACCTCGAAGAGGCAATTGAAGCCGGTGAGTTTCGTCAGGATCTTTACTACCGGCTCAACGTTGTTTCTCTAGAGATGCCGGCGCTTCGAGAGCGACGTGAAGACATCATGCTGCTCGCGAGTTACTTCGTCGACAAATATGGCGCGAAGTGCAACCGGAAGCTGCTGGGCATTTCGCCGGATGCCCGCGCGCGTTTGACGGCCTACGATTGGCCCGGCAACGTGCGTGAGTTGGAGAACGCGATCGAGCGTGCGATCGTGCTCGGCACTACGGATGTGATTCTTCCCGAAGACTTGCCCGAAGCGTTGCTAGAGCGTGAAACGTCAGCGGCTCATTCAACGATGGGCTATCACGAAGCAGTCACACAAACCAAGAAACAGATCATCTTGAAAGCGATCGAGGAAGCGAAAGGTAACTACACGGAGGCTGCGAAACTGCTGGGCGTTCATCCCAATTATTTGCACCGCTTGATTCGGAACCTGAACCTGCGCGCGCAATTGAAGTCTTCAGCCACCTGAGAAGTTTTTAGAATACAAACCCCAGGAGCTATTAATGAGTCAATTTCAAACCGAAGAGGAATTCCGACAACACCTGAACACGCCCTTTCGTGTCCAGGTCAACGCGCCGAAACCGATTGACCTCACGCTCGTAGCCGTTGAGTCGCGACCCAGTGACGCAACTGAAGAGCAGGGCATGGAACGCTTCTCGGTCTTCTTTTCAGGCTCGCCCGAATTCTTGTTGCCGCAGAGTCTGTACCGGTTGGTCCACCCGCAAATGGGTGAGTTTGATATTTTTCTGGTTGCGGTTGCGCAAGAGCCGACCGGATACCGCTACGAGGCGGTCTACAACTACTACAAGTCCACCGCGCAACAAGCTAATTAAGAAATCCTGCTTCAGTCTGTGTTTCGTCGAAAGCTCGAAGGAGACACTCACGAAGCCGCGGTCTGCGATTGGTCGGGCGCCCACTCCATGTGTTTGTACGCGCCGAGGTCTTCGATAACTACAAACCCAAGCCTTTCATAAAACCGGTGGGCATCCTCATTAAGCATGAACACCATGTGCCGCAACACCTTGTTCGACTGAGTTGCTTCAGCCATCAACTGGCGCATCAGATGCGTTCCGACTCCGCGATTTTGAAAATCCGTGAGTAGTCCGATGTCCAGCAAGCGGATCTGTTTATCGTCCAGTCCAATCCAGATTCGTCCGGCGGGAACACCGTCGACGAGGATTACGTCGTAACGCGCGTTTGGGAAACGTTGACGGTATTCCTCGTCCTGCCTTTCAAACTGCCAGCGAATGAAGGCTTCTCTCTGTCCTTCTTCGCCATTCGACCTGGGCGAGTTCTTCGGCCCGAGTGCTATCGTAAACGGCGATCAGGAATTCCCAGTCAGCGTCTGTCACTGGGCGCAGCGACACGCTGACAGGAGATTTGCTGTTGGTTGCATCAGTCATCAGTTCACAGGTCTTGCATTTACTTGAAGTGGTTTATCACAGCCTCGTAAAAGAATTCGCCGAGTTCCGTTTCGCGTTTGGTCAGGAACAAGTCAAACTCGCCGAGAGCCGAGTGCCTAATGGTATGGATTGAAGTGAATGGTGGCAACTCAGCCGAAGCTTTAAAGGTCAAGGTGAAGCCGGTCGTTACGCGTGTTGTTAATTTGTCAGACGACTTGTGGGCTTCGACCTTCGTCAGTCTCAAATCGATCATCTCGCCTCGTGCGTTCGGGGCTTGAAAGATGCCGTTGACATACGGTTTGAAAGTCTCTTCTCTGAAGAAGAAGACCGGATCCTTCTGGGCTTCGATTGGAATTTCGGGTTGAGTATTGGGAGATACTCGACCCTGGCCTTGGACCGTCTGGCCCAAGCCGGCGCGGGAGCCTGCTAGTAGCAGCGCGACTGAGATAACGGAACACAGTCCGTCCCTCACGAAGGCGCGACGTGAATTCGGCATTTATTTGTCTCCTGGGCTAAAGGTAAGTTCTTTTCTTGAATAGTTTATCTTCGGTTAATCGTACCCGCCAAGGAAAATTCGTAGGGTACGCGGTTCGGAAGGAATCTGCGGAGCGAGGGCCGTTGGATCGGCACCTCAAATTGCATAAACGCTCAATGTGGACCAGATTCCAGAAATCCCTCGCAGGTAGCAATAAAAATTTTTCCAACCAGCCTGATGGTGATCTTCGACAGGAGTTCTCGCGTTATTAGGCGTAGAGAATCCAACGCACGGCCGTGAGTCGGATTGCAGAAGGGCCAATGGGGTCCCTGAAGTTAAGTTGGTCGTAAGGGGTGGTTCAGCGGTGATTTTAAGGCCACCCGTAGTTCTACGGGTTGAAAGATTTCTTGCTTGTGTTTCCAGCGAACGCAAGCTAGAATCCCCCCCGCTTCAGAACTTAGAAGTTCTTCAGTCTCCACAAGCAGGAATCTACAAGTCATTCCTCCCGATCCTTTTCCCACTTGCTGAGAATAGCTCGGGGTCACTGTCGAGACACGACTAACTCTATTTTCCACGTACCCGAAATCTAAATCACCTTTTTGACCTTAGGAGGAGAAATGTCGGAACCTTTCCTTAGTGAAATAAAGATTGTCTCCTTTAACTTCCCCCCAAAGGGATGGGCCCTCTGTAACGGCCAATTGTTGCCAATCAATCAGAATCAGGCGTTATTCGCATTGCTGGGTACCGTCTACGGCGGTAACGGCCAAACCAACTTCGCGCTACCAAACCTTCGAGGCCGAGTGCCAATTCATGAGGGTAGCGGTCACGACCTTGGTGAAGCGGCTGGTAGCACTGCCGTTACTGTTAACATTCAGCAACTTCCAACGCACATGCACGGTGTTCAAGCCTGCAACGCAGACCAGAACCGTGTCGCCGCGCCGACTGGAAACTTCCTCGGTCCGGTGAACAATCTGTACTCGGCACCCCAGAACCTGACGACGTTTATCCCCGGCTCGATGTCGAGCGTTGGGGGCAGCCAACCGCACAACAACATGATGCCCTACCTGGTGCTGAATTTCATTATTGCGCTGCAAGGCATCTTCCCATCGCAGAACTAGGAGGAGACGAAAATGGCACCATATGTAGGTGAAATAAGAATGTTCGCAGGTAACTTCGCTCCCAATGGCTGGATGTTCTGCGAAGGACAAACGATGCCGATTTCCGAAAACGAAGTGCTCTTTCAGTTGATCGGCACAACCTATGGCGGAGACGGCGAAGAGACCTTTAACCTCCCAAACCTGGCCAGTCGTGTTCCCATTCACATGGGTACTGGACCAGATGGAACGACTTACCAGCTAGGAGAAATGGCTGGGACTGAACAGGAGACATTGACTGTTCAGCAGATCCCCAATCACACACACCCGTTTACAGGCAGCACGTCTAACGGTACACAGATTAACCCTGGCGGAAACATCCTGGCCGGCAGCGTGTCGTCGGTGCAGCCCTACATTCAGGATAATCCCAGCGTCTCATTGGCGGCCAACGCAGTCACGCCTGCTGGTGGAAGCCAGCCGCATGAGAATACGCAGCCGTTCCTGTGTATCAACTTCATCATCTCGCTCTTCGGGGTGTTCCCCAGCCAGACCTAAAGGAGAAGAAAATGTCCGACCAATTTGTCGCTGAAATCAGAATCTTTCCTTTTAACTTCCCCCCGACGGGCTGGGCGTTTTGCGACGGGCAGTTGATGCCGATCTCTCAGAACACAGCCCTCTTTTCGCTTTTGGGTACCGTTTATGGTGGCGATGGCAAGTCGACCTTCGCGCTGCCTGATATGCAAGGCAACGCCCCAATGCAACCCGGGCAGGGACAAGGGCTCAGCCTGCGCGACCTCGGCGAAATGTCCGGAGTCGAAAGCATCACGCTACTCGTATCTGAGATACCGGTACACACGCACAGCCTACGGGCCGCCGAGTTTGCGGGCGATAAGTCTGTGCCGGATCCGACCGTGGGCCTCACCGAGGCGGCCGGCGGCAATATCTACGTTAACTCGAGCCCAGCTCCACCACTCTCACTGATGGCACCCCAGGCGGCGCCACCGGCCGGGGGCGGTTTGCCCCACAACAACATGCAGCCGTACCTGACGCTCAATTTTTGTATCGCGCTTCAGGGAATTTTCCCGCAAAGGCCGTAATTTTGAGGAATAACGATGCCAATGCGAGTTTCAGGTAGTGAAAATTTCGGCTCCCAGGGAGCCAACTTGCGCTAGAATGGCGGTCCCAGCCGACCGCCATCAGCGCGTCGTAATAAACGTCCTAGATAGTCATAACCGGGTCACGAAAGACCCGCCTGTTCCTTGCAACAAAACACGAGTAGGCAACTTCGCATTCGCACTCTCTCAGGTGCGAATCCGAAGTTGACCACTCGACTCAACAAATAAGTCCGAACCGAACCCAGGAGAACCCGATGAAAGCCCATTTCTCACTAACTCGACGCGATGTCAACGTATTCATCGCTTGTCTACTTTCATTCTCGATTTTGATGATGCCGTTTGTTCCAATCGCTGCTGCGAGCGAGCGATCGGGACGGAGGGTCAGCTCTGACAAGCCATCTCAATCCGGGCAGGCTGTGGCCACAAATGTATCGCTCCCCGCACCAATGGTGGCCACCGTAACGGCTACCAAGTCAGGTGCGATTCTCAACGATGATGGCGACTCAAAAGCCGATCCCACGAACGGGGTCCCGGGTACGACCGAAAAAATCGAGTACACGGTAACTGTCTCCAACACGGGGAACACGGACGCGACTAATGTCATCTTCACAGATACGATCGATGCGCACACGACGCTGGATAATAATTCGATCACAACGCAGCCGATTGCGGTGAACGATGCCTACAGCTCGATCGGTAACGTTGGTATAGACGTTCCGAATGGCGCTACCGACCTGCTCGGTAACGATTGCGATCCCGATCCGCTTGGTGGTCCATGCACAAACGCGGGCCTGACGATTTCGGTTCTCGCCGGTGACAACTCGTTGCCTTTCGCCGGTACAAGTGCGAATGGTGGCAACGTTACAGCGACCGCAAATGACGGCAGTTTTGTATACAACCCGGCCCCGGGTTTTGAAGGTGCGGACAGCTTTACCTACACCACGGTCGATGCGACAGGTAAAACGGATACAGCGACTGTGAATCTTACAGTCAGCGGCATGATCTGGTTCGTCAATGCGGCGGCTCCAGCGGGTGGCAACGGCCGGCTCTTAACCCCATTCAATTGTTTGGTGGGTGCGGGGTCATGCTTTAGCGGGACAACATCGGATGAGCCGGGCGACTTCATCTTCGTGTTCAGCGGCACCTACAACGACACTGCCGCCCTCGTCCTGCTAAACAACCAAAAGCTCATCGGCGCGGCGGCGACGGCACCCTTGGCGGGTCCTGGATCGATCACCGGCTTCACAATTCCCTCGCACAGCAATACGTTGCCAGGAACCAATCTGGCGAGTCCGATAATCAACTCAACTGCGTCAGGTGTTCAGTTGGCAAGCGGCAACCTCCTCCGTGGGTTCACTGTTGGGAATACAGCAACAACAGCCGGCAATTACGACATCTTAAATACCAGCACAGCTACCGTTGGGACTCTCAATATTTTGGAAGTCATACTTAATGGTACCGGCGGTCTATTCCGCGCGGATTCAGGCGGTGCATTGAATGTAAGCTTTCCCACTGCGACTACAACGAGTGCGGGGAGTAATGGCGTTCACATTGGGGGAGTTACTACGGGCGTCGTAAGTCTTGGCGGCGGCGCGATCAGCGGCGTTGCCCTTGCTGATGTCGCGATTGTTGGCGGGCAAGTCGCATTCAGTTGCGCGAGCAGCATTACGCACGCCGCAGGCGTCAACCCGATGGTGAGTATTAGCGGCGGTCACAGCGTCGGCACCGTGACGTTCACCGGCGCGTTGAATGCTTCCAGCGGAACTGGTCTTCAGTTTGATAACGCCGATAGCACCTACAACTTTAACGGTGCCACTACGCTAGCCGGTGGCGACTCGGCCATCGACGTCCTGAACGGTTCCGCCGGCACATTCAATTTTAACGCGACAACAATTACTAACCCGGCAGGTGTTGCTCTCAACGTTAGCGCCAGCACTGGCGCTATTTCTATTAGTGGAGCTATCTCGAAGAACACCGACGGAAAGATGATCGATTTCGACAACTACGACGGCGGCACGGCGACGATCTCAGGAAACCTCTCCTGCACATCGGTCTGCGACGGCGTCGAAGTAACCAACGATGGATCAGGCTCGGGCACAGTGAATTTCAGCGGCGCCGCCAAGACGCTGAATACAAGTGCGAGCCCCGCCGTGAATCTCGATAACAACGATGGCGGAAATGTGAACTTCACTGGTGGCGGATTAGATATCGATACCACCAGCGGCAACGGCTTTAGCGCTACCAATGGCGGAACCATCACGGTGACGGGCACCGGTAACAGCATCGTTGCTAACGGCAGCGGTACGGCCTTGAATGTCGTCGGCACGACGATCGGTGCCAACGATCTAATCTTTCAGCTCATTAGCGCAGGCACCGCCGCAGGCAGCGCGGGCGCCGGCATCATCCTCGACAATACTGGCAGCAGCGGCAACCTGACGGTGACCGGTAATGGCGGCACCTGCACGGCCGCCGACCAGAGCGGTTGTTCGGGCGGCATCATTCAGCACAAGACTGGTGCGAACATTACCGACACCGGTCTCCCCGCTGTGATCAGCGGCACGACCGGCACTGGCATCTTCCTGCGCGATACCCGGGACGTCAGCCTCACCCGGATGCATATCCACGACTTTGACAACTACGGGATTTTTGGCAGCAGCGTCATTAACTTCACGCTCGCAAACTCCGTCGTCAACGGCATCAACGGCAACGACCCGAACGTCCATGAGGCAGCATTCGCCTTCCAGAACCTGACCGGTTCGGCCTCCGTGTCGAGCACCGTTATTCAAGGCGGCGTCAACGACAACGTTCGCGTCATCAACAACACCGGTACGCTCGACCGTATCGTCTTCCAAAACTTCACCGAAGGACCGATGGATTTGGGCAACGCCAATGGCAACGACGGCATGCTCATCCAGGCACAAGGGAATTCCACTATCAAGATGTCGGTTTTGGATAGTAGCTTGACCTCGGCGCGCGGCGACATCCTTCAATTCGACCTGGCCGGTTCTGCTGCAGGCAACCCGACGGGCGATTTAATCTTTAGGCGCAACACGGTCAACAACACGCACCCGTTCGTCGTTGTCGGTGGTGGCGGTCTCACGCTCTCGGGTGGCGGGTTCGCATCATCAGCGCCCACGCTCACCTATGACATCGGAGGTGGCGCGGGTAACGGAAATACGTTCCGCGGCGCCCGCGGCACAGCGCTGCTGATTCTCTTCCAAACCGGCGCTGGGTCGAATACCGGCCGCATTGAAAACAATACGTTCGGTGTAACTGGAGTCTCTGGCTCCTGCTCACTTGAAGCCAACTGTATCGAGATCAGAACAGAAGGCCGCGCTGCCCAGACCTCCCTCGTCAACAACAACACCATCCAGCAGTATGGCGGCGTGGCAGGTGTTTACTACGAGATGGACGGAATCAACACCGCTGGCAGCACTGGTACTATCGGCGCTATGAATTCCACCGTCACCAATAACACCGTTCGCGAGCCAGTCGGCCCTCCGAGCGGAACCTCGAGTGGAATTCACTACAACTTCGGCGCGACGGCCGCCGATACCTACAACGGCTGCGCCGACATCTTGAACAACACTGCTAACAACGCCGGCGAGAACGACGCCAGCAGCGCAGGCAGGGACTACATCGTACGCCAGCGGAATTCCACCACTCTCCGGTTGCCCGGCTACATCGGCGGCGCTACTGACACCGCGGCAGTGACCAGTTACATCCAGGGACGCAATATCAACGGCGCCTCTTCAAGTGTTTTCGTCCAGGCTATTATCACCGCGCCTGGTCAGGGCATCCTTAATACTTCGCCAGCGGGCAGCGCCTGTACGCAGCCGCCGGCAGCAGTGGTTGCTGGACCGGAGACTTCCGCTTCAAACGTAAAAGCGGCTGGCGAAATCAAGACTGTGGCGATGAAGCCGAGCAGACCAAAGGCTACCGCCACTCGACAAGAAGGTCCGTCACGGCCCGCTCGCGCGACGAACGCGTTTGTTCCGACGGTTGAGGTTGCTGCCAATGCATCAAACAGCTTGGTTCGCAGCACCGCTTCCAAAGTTCGATCGCATCACCCTGTGTTGAGGCGTCAACCTGGCCAAGCAGCGAAGACGGAAGTCAAAAACAGCGCGGCAGCCAGCAGTCTGGCTCCGATGATGGCGGGTGAAACTGTAACCATCAACATCGGCACGTTGCGTCCAGGCGACAGTGTGACGATCACCTTCCAAGTCACGGTGAACAATCCACCGAACTTGACCGGCGTACCTCCGGGTGCGGCCCAGGTCTCGAACTTCGGCACGGTTAATTACAACGATGGCGCTACGCCACTAAGCACGAATACGAATACGGTCAACACACCAGTCGATCTGTTCAATTCGCAAACTACCCTCGTCTCGGATCTGAATCCGGCGAACCAGGGCGACACCATTAACTTCACGGCTACGGTCGTGATCGATCCGGCGCAAGTACCAACGCCGCCATCGCCTGTCACGCCGACCGGAACGGTCACGTTCAAGTCAGACGGCGTTGACATTGCAGGCTGCGTGAACGTTGCATTGAACGGCTCGGCGCAGGCAGTGTGCACGACAAACGCATTGACGCCGCCGTCGCACAACATCACCGCCGTATACAACGGCGATGGTAACTACGATCCTTCAACCAGCAACACGGTGAGCCAAACCATCATTGCCTGTCTCACCAATCCAACGGTCACGAGCACGGCAGACAGTGGCGTCGGCAGCTTACGCGACACCATCGCGAACGTTTGCAACAACAACACAATCACGTTCGATCTCGCCGGCGCAGGGCCGCATACGATTACGCTCACAACGGGCGAAATCCCAGTAGCCAAGAACGTAACCATTAAGAACACCAGTGGTGAGAGCATTACGGTAAGCGGTAACAACGCGAGTCGTGTGTTCAATATCAACCCCAGCCAGACCGTGTCCATCATTGGACTGACGATCAGCGGCGGAAACAGCGCTACCGCCGGTGGCGGCATCCTGAACGACGGTACGCTAACACTTGTCAATTCCACTGTGTCCGGCAATAGCACCTCTATTGACGGCGGCGGCATCAGCAACTCCGGGCCGGGTGTTTTGACGCTCATCAACACCACGATCAGCGGCAACAACGCAACTGGTAACGGTGGCGGTGTTGTTAACCTGGGCGGAACGGTGACGAGCATCAACAGCACTATCACCAACAACTTTGCCGATAGCGATGCCAATTCGATAGGCACTGGTGGTGGTATCCATCACGGAAGTGGCACGACGACGCTCCACAACACGATCGTCGCAGGCAATTTCAACGAAGACGGCGGGACGGATGCGGCCGACGACATCAGCGGCACCGTTAATGCAGCCAGCTCGTTCAACCTGATCGGAACTGGCGGCGCTGGAGGTTTGACCAACGGCGTGAACAATAACCAGGTAGGCGTCGCGAATGCCGGACTTGGATCACTCGCTAACAACGGCGGCATCACGTTCACACACGCGTTGTTGTCGACGAGTGCAGCCGTCGAAACAGGTAGCAATGCGAACCTGCCGCTGGATACGTTTGACCTCGACGGTGACGCGAACGTGGCAGAAACCCTGCCCGTCGATCAACGTGGCATTGGATTCCCGCGTACTGCTGATTCGCAGGATGCCAACACTACCCAGACTGTGGACATCGGTGCGTTTGAGTTGCATCCGTCGATTGAGGACATTGCGAACCAGACAACCGACGAAGACACTGTTAAGAACGTGACCTTCAACATCGGCGACGATACCGGGTCCTTGATTGCTACGGTCGTAGCGACGTCTTCGAATACGACGCTGGTGCCGAATGCCAACCTGGTTGTCACTGGCTCCGGCGGCTCGCGTAACTTGCAAATCACTCCGGCTGCAAGTCAGAGCGGCTTGACCACGATCACAGTGACCGTGACGGCGACCAATGGCCGCACGGCAATCGATACTTTCGATCTGACCGTGAACGCGGTTAACGATCCTCCGGCAGGAACTGACAACACGGTGAGTACGGCTGAAGACACCGCTTACACATTTACAGCGGCTGACTTTGGGTTCACTGATCCAAATGACACACCACCAAACACGTTCCTGGCGGTGAAGATCACTACGCTGCCAGCTCTCGGAACCTTGACGAATAACAACCTCCCGGTCAGCGCCGGTGACTTCATCTCAGTCGCCGACATCAACGCCGGTCTGTTCAAGTTCACGCCGGCTCCGGATGGCTTTGGTACTCCGTATACGTCTTTCACCTTCCAGGTGCAGGATGCCGGCGGCGGCACGGATCTCGATCCGACGCCGAACACCATGACCATCAACGTTACGGGCGTCAACGACGGACCAGTTAACACTGTGCCCGGCCCGCAAAGCACTGACGAAGACGTTGCTTTGGTCTTCTCCGGCGGCAACAGCAACCAGATTTCCGTTGCTGATTCTGATGCTGGTGCAAACCCGATCAAGATCACCTTGACGGCAACCAACGGCACGATCACGCTCAGTACAACAGCCGGACTATCGTTCATCACTGGCGACGGCACCGCCGACGCCACCATGATGTTCACCGGCACGTTGACGGCCGTGAACACCGCGTTGAATGGCATGTCGTTCACTCCAACGGCAAACTTCAGCGGCGCGGCTTCACTCCAGATCGTTTCAGACGATCAGGGCAACACGGGCACTGGCGGTCCGTTGACCGATACAGACAGCGTCAACATCACCGTCAATGCCGCTAACGATCCTCCAGCAGGAACCGACAACACAGTGAGTACGGCTGAGGACACCGCTTACACGTTTACAGCGGCCGACTTTGGATTCACGGATCCAAATGACACTCCGCCAAACACGCTGCTGGCTGTGAAGATCACCACGCTGCCAGCCCTCGGAACGCTGACGAACAACAACGTCCCGGTCAGCGCCGGTGACTTCATCCCCGTCGCCGACATCAACGGCGGTCTGTTGAAGTTCACGCCGGCTGCCGATGGCAACGGTACTCCATACACGACCTTCACCTTCCAGGTGCAGGACAACGGTGGCGGCTCAGATCTCGATCCGACGCCGAACACCATGACCATCAACGTGACTGCGGTCAACGATGCGCCGGTAAATACCGTACCGGGTACGCAGTCAACGACCGAAGACACGCCGAAGGTATTCTCGAGCGGCACCGCGAACCAGATTTCAGTTGCGGATGTCGACGCCGGTGCGAACCCGATCAAGATCACCTTGACGGCAACGAACGGCACGATCACGCTCAGTACAACAGCCGGACTATCGTTCATCAATGGCGACGGCACTGACGACACCACGATGATGTTCACCGGCACGTTGACGGCCGTGAATACCGCGATGAACGGCATGTCGTTCATCCCAACGCCGGACTTCACCGGTGCGGCTTCACTCCAGATCGTTTCAGACGATCAGGGCAACAGTGGAGCGGGTGGCCCGCTGACGGATACAGATAGTGTGACTATCAACGTCAACGCAGCTAATGATGCTCCGATTGTGACCACGACCGCAGCCAATCTCAGTTACACCGAGAATGCCGGAGCGGTGGCCATCGATCCGGGCCTGACGGTCACCGATGTCGACGACACAAACCTGGAAGGCGCGACCGTAGCCATTACTTCCGGCTTCGACGCTGCTCAGGATACGCTGGCGTTCACGAACCAGAACGGCATCACTGGTAACTACAACAACCTCACCGGCGTGCTAACACTGACCGGTACTTCCTCGGTTGCTAATTACCAGACCGCGCTGCGTTCAGTGACCTATCAAAACGGCAGCGACAACCCAACTGCGTCACGCACAGTGACCTTCATCGCCGATGACGGCAGCAGCACCAGTGCGCCGGCCACGCGCGGCATTGATATCACCGCCGTGAACGACGCGCCGGTCAACACGGTGCCTGGAGCGCAGAGCACTAACCAGAACACGCCATTGACGTTCTCGAGCGGCAACGGTAACCAGATTTCGGTTGCCGATGCCGATGCGGGTTCGGCCGACATTCGCGTAACGCTGACTGTAACCAACGGGACGCTCACGCTCGCTACCACAGCGGGTCTGAGCTTCGGCGCCGGAGATGGCACAGCTGACGCGACGATGACGTTCGACGGTACGCTGACCGAAGTTAATGCCGCGATGAACGGCATGAACTTCACTCCAACCCTGGGCTTCAGCGGCGCAGCCAGCTTGACGATCACTTCCAACGACCTGGGCAACACCGGTACGGGTGGTCCACTATCCGACACCGACGTTGTCAACATTCAGGTCGCGACGAACATCAGCATTCAGGATGCGCAAGTAGCTGAACCTGAATCAGGATCAGTCAACATGGTGTTCACGGTGACGCTGAGTGCGCCAGCGCCTGCGGGTGGTGCATCGGTGAACTTCACCACGCAGCAACAAGCACCGGCGATTAACCGCGCCACGGCGGGTGATGACTACACCACCACGTCCGGCACGGTTAACTTCGCAGCAGGCGAACAGATCAAGACCATCAACGTACCCATCTTGTCCGACAATAAGAAGAACGAGGTGAACGAGACGTTCCTGGTCGTCCTGTCGGGTGCGGTGAACGCGCAGTTGGCTGATGACACAGCTACCGGAACAATCCTGGTGGCGAATCAAGCGGGCACGATTGTGATTTCCGAGTTCCGCTCGAGTGGCCCAGGCGGTGCGGGTGACGAGTTTGTTGAGATTCACAACAACACCGACTCCGCGCACACCGTTCTTGCGGGCGGCTATGGATTGTTCAAGATGGGCGCGAGCTGTAGTGCGACGCCAGTGCTCATCGGCACGATTCCAGCCGGCACGGTAATCCCGGCGCGAGGCCACTACCTGTTCACTGGGTCGTCATACAGCCTGGCGAACTACGGTGGAACTGGAACTGCGGCTGGTGACGCGACGTTGACGTTTGACCTTGGAGACGGCGAGAACTTCGCGCTCTTCAACACCACCTCGGTGGCAGGTCTCTCGTCTATATCTCGTCTCGACGCGGTTGGCTTTGGCACCAATACAGGTGGCGTCTGCGACCTGTTGCGTGAGGGCACAACCTTGACGCCGCTGCCTGCCAGCGTACTTGAATACACCTACTTCCGTGACGAGTGCGGCAAGAAGGGTAACCCGGCACAGTTCGGTGCGTGTCCGACGGGCGGCTTCATGATGGATTCGAACGTAAATAACAACGACTTCGTCTTTGCCGACACCCAGGCCACGATGACCCCGGCCGGTCAGCGTTTGGGAGCGCCAGGTCCTCAGAATCTGGGCTCGCCACGCTTGAACCTGTCGATTGCAGCGTTGCTGCTCGACAACACCAAGGGATCGACCGCGTCTCCAAACCGCGTCCGTGACACGGCCGCGATAGGACCGAACGCGGCGACCGGTACGTTGTCGATCAGACGTCGCTTCGTCAACAACACCGGGGCGCCTGTCACCAGGTTGCGCTTCCGCGTTGTCGACATCAGCGCATTCCCGGTTCCGAATCCGGTCGCTGACCTGCGTGTCCTGAGTTCAACGCAGATCACGGTCACCGGCGTTCAGGATTCGGCAACGTGTCTGGCGTCGAATGGTTCTCCGGCAACGCCTTGCACCGTGACGGTGCTGGGAACGACGTTGGAGACTCCGCCGGCTCAACCGCTGGGCGGAGCGCTTAACAGCAGCGTGACCACGGGAACAATCACCCTGGGCACGCCGTTGGCACCGGGAGCGAGCATCAACCTGCAATTCCTCTTGGGCGTCCAGAACACTGGTTCGTTCAAGTTCTTCTTCAACATCGAAGCGCTGCCGTAGTCTTCCGACAGCCTTTCTTAAACCAAACGAGGTCACCGGAGTTTTACTCTGGTGACCTCGTTTCATTGGTCATATATAATTTGACACTTCTCATTTGTCATCTCCCTTAAGGGAAACGAACAAACTTCAGAACCAGGTCTAAAAATGACAAATGAGAAATGTCAAATGATATATGACCAATACTGTTATTCCTGCGCCCCTACCCACTCTTCGCCGTCTTCGTAAACTTCCTTTTTCCAAATCGGTACCGTGCGCTTCAACTCTTTAATAATCCACTCGCACGCTTCAAACGCCGCTTTACGGTGAGGCGCGCTCACAGTGATCACGACGCTCGTTTCCCCGATTTCCAAACGACCGGTGCGATGCACGATGCCAACATGCGCGATCTCAAAACGCTTGTGCGCTTCCCGTCCCAAACGCTGCATCTCTGTCACCGCCATCGAATCATAAGCTTCATAAACCAGGTACAGCGTCTTTCGTCCAGCGGTCCATTCCCGTGCATAACCATCCAACGTGACGGTCGCGCCACACTCGCGCGGAATGACACGCCGCGCGACCTGGCCCACATCGATCGTCTCAGTTGTTAACTCAAAGAAATCGAGTGGGCAAACGTAGTCGCAAACCGTTGAGTCTGAGCCCCCGCTAACAGGCGGAAACACAGCCAGCTCGTCGTTCTCTTTTAATTGAGTGTCTGGTGTAGCGTATTCCTGGTTGACCGCGAAGAGTAGCGAACGTCCGAAACGTTCAAGCTGAGCGAATCTGTCGACGAGATGACGAAACGCGCTGGCGACCGTTGCCGGTGCGTCGAGCGAAATGTCGAGCGGATTTGCATCCACAACGTCACGAGCGGCGCCGAAGAATAGAACCCTGATGCTGACGCGCTCACTCATTCGATCTCGATCTTTCTCCCGCTATGCCCGTTGCGCTTTGCGAGTTCGTGCATGCGTGCTCTTTCTTCGTAACTCTTCACCGCCACCGACAACATGCCGCGCAGTCGTTCCAGCCGCATGGACGTCGAGGTTAGCTCCAGCATCTCCTGTTTGACTTCGGCATCGATCTCCATTGCCGCCGCCACCAGAAACGACAAGCGCTGAGGTTCAGTATCGGAGATGTCCGGCAAATTGCTGCGCTCGTCGTTGAGCGTGCGGACAGCCTGAGCGATCCGCGTGAACGTTTCGGCAACTTCACGCGCCGGGTTGGCCAGTGACGATTGGTCCTCTTCGTCATCTTCGAAGTAAGTGACGCGTGCGACGAGATACTGGTCCCCGCGTTCGACATACTGCTCGATGCGATAACGAATCACACCGAGGGTAAGAATGTTGGAACGTCCGTCGGGAAATGTTTGCGTCTCAGTCACCTCGGCGACGCAGCCGATGTGTCCCGCCGGGGGCACTTCGAGTTCGGTAGTGCTGGGATCAAAATAAGCAACGCAGAACAGATTGTTTCCTGCTCGGATGTCCGTGAGCATTTGGCGGTAGCGCGGCTCGAAGATGTGCAGCGGGAGAGGCACACCGGGAAACAAGACCACCGGCAACGGAAACACGGGGAGATGGGTGACGCCAAGAACCTTGTCGCTAGCTTCGCTCACGCGCCGGATTGTACCTCAGCGGAACACAGATAAAGAAAAAAGCCCCGGCGATCGTAGTGGGATACGACCTCCGGGGCTCGTCGAGCACACCTTTCGATGAAGTGGGACTTCATCTCCGGTGTTTTACGGACGCTATGGTGGGAGGCGTCCGGGTCTCAAAGAATCTGCGCGAACAGTTCAAGTCGATGCACAGGCATCAATTTGCAAATACTCGCGAGCATGTCCTCGATCGCAAATGGTTTGGCGAAGAAACCGTCGGCGCCCGCGTCGATGCAGGACTTCTGTACTTCGGCAGTGCTGTTTGAACTCATTATCAGCACTTTGGAATGCGACAGGTGGTCCTTGAGGAATTCGAGCAGGCTCATGCCGGCGGAAATGTCTTTCTCGGGCGGCATTTGCAGATCGAGTATGGAGATGTCCGGTTTGTAAAAAGTCGCGCGCCGCATGGCGGTGGGCAAGTCGTTGGCGGTGACGACGTCGTAATGTTCACACAACGTCCAATACAGTTGTTGAGTGATCGTCGAATCGTCGTCGACGATCAGAATGCGGCGCTTCATTACTGGGCATCTCCTACTTTCACGACGGAACGTTGTGCAAGACGTGTACCGAAAATCCGTAAAAGGTTGGAGGCCAGTAACTAAACAGGTTCGAGGATTTGCAAGGCTTGTTACTGTCGCCTGCTGGACACACTTTCAGCGTCCTGTGTCTACGTTAGAAGACTAGTCATTGGTCATTGGTCATTTTCCATTTCTCATTTAGAGACGGTCGCGCTCGGCCCTCCTAAATGACAAATGAGAAATGTCAAATGACCAATGGAAAATATTCAGGGCTTGTCTGGTTTGGGCTTTGGCGGGGGTTCGGGTTCAGCTGGTGCGTCTTCGTCGATCTCGTCGATAATCTTTAACTCGGCGCCGTACTTCTGATAATTGCGGAAGCGAATGTCGTTGCGGTCCTGAACGACCGACTGCGCCTGGCGACTGGTAATTAAAACCACCGAATGCGTCGGCAGCAGATATTTTCGTTCATTGATCGACACCCAGTCGTAATCGATCAACGTGGTCGCGCCGACGATCGGAAAATCCCCGGGAATCTCCGTTGCGATCTGCTCGAACCGCAGCACGCGGTCCAACTCGCGATCGATCCAGACGCGGCCACGCGAACCGACAATCGCCCGCGCTCCGGCACTGATCAACTGAAGCGTTGAATTCTCCTGCTTGACAACATATTCGTAAATGATTGTGCGTCGATTCAGGATCGTATCTGTGTCGACGATCTTAAACTCTGTCTGCGATTCAGGTTTGAAAAGATTTGCGACCGACGTGACGTACTCGACGCCCGTGGACGTCGCACCCGGCGCATATTTCGAATAGTCGTTACTGTTTCGCACTTCCTCCGGCACAGGCATTCCGTTCAAAGTCAGCAGCCTGTACTCCTCACCGGCATTCGCGCGATATCCAACGGCGAGCGTGATGTTGTCATGCTGTTTCCACGTGCCTGTGTTTCCGAACGCGTAGGATCGCTTGATGATCTGTCTGACGAGAAAGTCCGGCATCGCATTCGCGGCGGCAAGCGTCACGTTCCGCGTACGGTCGAGCAGTTCGCGTCCTTCAGTTTCAGACGGCAGTGCCGAGGCGGTTGGATTCACCCGACGGCGTTCCGCCTCTTCCAGCGTGCGGCGCAACATGGAATCGTTGCCGCTCTTCGTAGCGACAAGCGAACGCATCCCATCGGTAAGCGCGAAACCGATTCCGCGGCGTCGAATCTCTTCGATGAGTTCGTCGCGCTTCTGCGGATTGCGCGGCAACCCATAAAGCAGATTGACGAACTCTTTGTTGGTCAGTGGTTGCTCAGTTTGAGCTGATAACGGCGCGGCCGGAAGGATCAAAAATGCTGACACCACGAGCGCGAACAAAAACTTATTAATGCGGTACATCCGGAGGAACCTTCTTTCGCCCCTATTTACGTTAATTCGTGTTGTCTGTGTCAACCACAGAGGCGGGTTATCGCCAGTTTTAAGACTTCAGCACACTTCTCCAACTGATCAACCGGAACGAATTCGCCAGTGCGATGTGCCTCGCGAATGTCGCCCGGTCCAATCACAACCGATTCGCTGCCCAGCGACATCATTTGCGCGGCTTCCGTGCCGAAAGCGACCGTTCCGGACTCGATCCCGGTGGCCTCTTCCAGCAGCGAGATCAGCGGTGAATCGGAAGCAGTTTCAAATCCGAAATCAGCGCGCGTCGGCTGGATTTCACACTCGAAATCGGGATCGTTGCGCTGTTCGTCTGCTATTGCTGCTTTCACTAGATTCAGCACGTGCGAGGAAGGTTGCGTTGGGATTGGACGCCATTCAAGGGTGAAGCGACATTCGCCGGCCAGGATGTTCTTGGCGGAGCCACCGCGAATCAGGCCGATGTTCAAGGTTGTGAATGGAGGATCGAAGGCTGGGTGAACGAGTTGTTTCAGATCATCTGCGATTGTTTCGAGGCGAGTGACGAGTCGCGCGGCGCGATAGATAGCAGACGCGCCGAGGGCTGGATACGCGCTGTGGGCTTCGCGACCTTTCACGACGACTTCGGCCAGTGAATAGCCTTTTCCGGCGCGAATTGGTTTGAGCGAAGTTGGTTCGCCGACAATGCTGTAACGCGGTTTCAGCGCTTTTTGCTGGGCGAGTTGTTTGGCGCCGATTAATCCGATCTCCTCATCCGCTGTGAAAACCAGAGCGAGCGGTTTTTTGAGTTTCGAAAGATCAATTGATTCGACCGCCGTTAGTGCGGCGGCGATAAAGCCTTTTGTGTCGCACGAGCCGCGGCCGTAAAGTTTCCCGTCGCGTTCGGTGAGGTTAGTGGCTTCCGTCCAGTTTGGATCGTAGGGAACGGTGTCCGTGTGTCCGACCAAAGCCAGTTCGACGCAATTTCCGGGATTCCGGAAAATTCCGCGCCCGCCAGTGCGATGAGATTGATCTTTTCGACGCCGTGCTCGTCGTCGTAAGGAAAGCGTTTCGTGACGAAACCACTTGCGGCGCAACGTCGCTCCAAATACTCGACGATCTCCGCGTTCGATCGTAAAGACACCGAATCGATGCGCACCAGCTCTGCCAATGTCTGTTTAATCATGTGAGCTTAAGCTGTTTCCCGTTGACTACTACGTCGCGAATCGCCGTTCGCGAAAGTGAAAAGACGATGTTAGACAAAAGATCCTCGGTTGATGCACCCGCAATTGAAATATCGTTCAGATCCACGGTGAAGAAGTCGGCCGGAGCGCCTGGTTCAAGTTTTCCGCCGTCGAAGCCAATGGCTTTCGCTCCGTTACCGTTGCGCATTCGAATAAGCGTGCCGCCAGTGCGGAGACGCCGGCTTCGTTTTCCGCAGCCAAGACGTTGCGCTCCATTTTTTGCAGGCGCAGGTGATACTCCAACTCGCGCGCGTCTTCGAGTAGATCGATCTGTATCTGGCTGTCCGTGCCCAACGAGATGGGCACATTCGATTTGAAATAAAGGTCTGCGGGAACTACGCCATCGCCGAGATTTCGTTCCGTGGTTGGGCACGCGCATACGCCCGCGCCCGATCGGGCAAGGGCGCCGACAGCTTTTGGCGTGACGTGAATTGCGTGCACTGCCGTGAACCTGTTGCTGAGTAAGCCTTCAGTGTCGAGCAGCGCCACCGGCGAGCGGCCGTATTCCTCGATGCAGGCAGCAACTTCCGCAGGTTGTTCTGCAACGTGCATGTGGATCGGAAGCTCTCGTTCGTTTGCGAATGCGATGATGCGTTTAAGGTAATCAAGCGGCACTGCGCGAACACTGTGCGGTGCAACTCCGGCCCAAACCATGCCGTCTTTCGGGTCGATCGAATTGAGCAGCAGGTTCAAATGCGCGAGGTAAGTATCGGGTGAATCTTCAATGAAGCGAACTTGTCGCGGGTTCGGCTCGACGTTGAATCCGGAGCGAGCGTAAGCGACGCGCAAAAGGGCAATGCGAATTCCGACGTCGTTCGCCGCGCGAATTACCTCGTGCGCGAGCAGGTTTCGATCGCTGTAGGGAGAACCGTCAGGTGAATAGTGTAGGTAGTGAAACTCACCGACCGCGGTAATTCCCGTCTGCGCCATCTCGAGAAACGCCATGCGCGAGACGTTGTAGAGCTGTTCCGGAGATAATTGAGTTGCGGCGGCGTACATCTGCTCGCGCCACGTCCAGAAGCTGTCGGTCGCATTTTGCGAGCGGTACTCGGTGCGTCCCCGAATGATGCGTTGAAAAGCGTGCGAATGTGCGTTAACCAAACCCGGCAGCATTGCTCGTCCGGCGAGGCGCGTCGCATTCGGCGGCGCATTCTCCGACAATTCGACAATCTGCCCACCGCTGTCGGCAACAAGCGCGAGGCCGGAGCGAAAACGCCCGCCCGTGTAGATGTAATCTGGTAACCAAGCGAGGCTCATGCTATTTCACCGCCAGGTGGCTCGCGCAAAGGCGCTAAGGCGCAAAGTAAGAGTTCAAAAATCGCGGCAGCGCTTTGCGTCTTTGCGCCTTTGCGCGAGAAATCTTCTCCAGAAAACAAGAAGTTATGAACTTGCTACGCAGAGGGCCGCCGAGGCACGCAGAGAATGTGGCAAACTCAGACACTACTCACCGCCAACACTTCGCGCGCTGCCGTGCGATCGCCCGTGCAACTGATCCTGCGTGGACCAGGCAGATAACTCAACTCAAAACCGAGTCGTTCATACAACTCGACGATCCGCGGGGTCGCCTGATTTGAAATGACCACTGGTCCATCGTGCTGCGAGAGAAACTTCGCCGCCCGTTGCTGGTCTTCCCAGCAAAATCCACCGGAGCTATAAGTCGTGAATTCAACGTCGTAAGGCGGATCGGCGTAGACGAAGTCGCCTTTCTCCAGCGGCAGGTTTTCGACGTCGACATTCGTGAACGTCCAGTCACGCAGCACGGTGGGAAAATGCGAAAAATCCGCGTCGTAGTTGACTGTCGTGTACGTTCCGAAAGGCACGTTGAATTCGCCGCTCTTGTTGAAACGACAAAGACCGTTGAAGCATGTGCGGTTGAGGTAATAAAACAACTCCGCAGCTTCTTCGCTCTGCGCGCCGCCGTTCTTGATAAGTTCGTTGAAACGTGCGCGGTGCCTGTAGAACAGTGGTTCGTCGTAACGCATGTCGATGCGCAACGTCAGGCCTTTTTGAAGATGACGATAGAAGTTTATGAGATGTGGATTGAGGTCGTTCAGCACGGCACGCTTTGGTTGCAGGCCAAGCGCGACTGCGAGACCGCCGCAAAACGGCTCGACATATCGGCGTTGCGCGTGCCGCTTCCATATCGCAACGAGGTGTGGCACCAACCAGCGTTTGCCGCCGGCCCACTTCAAGGGTGGCTTAATGGTTTTCTCAGGAGCGACGGTGACCACGGATGAGAAAATACCACAGATAAGACTTCGAGAGTCGCAACGGACGAAACGCATAATACAAAGGATGCAGCTTTGACGGGAGTGTCAGCGCTTCCCAGTCAGGCAAGGTGGGGACGAAGAGGGCGCGCAACGCAGAGACGAGTGCGTCGCGTTTGCGGTCCATGATTTTGAAGTTGAAGACGTTCGTTTGCGTCGATTCAATGTTGTGCGATCGCGTGAAGATCTGCTCTTTGATCTGTGTTGCCATGCGTTTCACAACGCCTTCGGGATCCACTGACTTTAAGATCCGTGTTTCAATTTTGACGTCAGAGAATTCCCCGACGAGGCTCAGGCCAAGCGCCAACATCCTGGTCGCATGAGCATCTTCCGCTCGCTGCAACACGACCTCCCAATTGATGTTCGCCGACGCACGGACCAACTCTGCCAGCGATACGATCCATTCCAACCGGTGCCACAAATGTTTCGTCCCGTGCATCGACAGGTAGAGCACCATGTCTTCGTCGCAGAACGTCTCGATCGGCGTCCCGGCCAACGACACAGATTGCAGGCGAGACATCACTTCATCCGCCTCGAGTCCGAAGACAAAACTGCGCGGCGCAAGCCCCCAATGCAGATCGACAATCGTGAACCACTCGTCGCGCATGAACGGTATTTCACAGTGAAAAGCGAGGTGGGAAGCTAATTGCGATTCGGTCAGTCGCGGCGTCATTTCGTAGCCCAGTGACTCCAGCAACGACCGCGCCTCCGCGAAGTTTGCTCGATCGATGAGCACGTCGATGTCGCCGGCTTGTCGCAACGACACCTCGCCATACGCCATCTGCGCGAGCACTGAGCCTTTAAAGATCGCGGCACGTATCCCGCGTTCCTTGAGAACGCTGTACGTCTTCAATTGCTTTCCGATCAAATGAAGCACACTTTGCGAGTTTGCCACCGATTCGCGCTTCAGACGCGCCAAAACGTGGCCGGGGACAAGGTCCGCCGCGGTCGTGGCCAGGTGCTTTTGGAGAAGTGGAAGCAGGCCATGACTGAATGCCGTCGCGATCAGGTAATCCCAATCGAGTTCCTCCCGCAACAACTCGCGCACTTCGCTGGCATGACGCGGGTCGATCTCACGACGCGCGACCGCTAAAAGCAACTTGTTTTCCGGACGTTGGTCAGCCACTCTTAATTACAATTACCCAAATTCGCGGGAAACAGCAGTCACCTCATCTAGCGCGTCCTGCCAATCTGCATATCTGCCTGGAAACCGCTCGGCAAGTCGTTCGGCAATCTGCGCCAGTGAATTTTCGCCGGTCATCAATTCCATAATGAAACTTCGGGCCTCGCCGCGTTGATCGAGCGCCGGTTTGTAGCCAGCACCTTGTTTGCGCATTTGCTCGGGCGACAAGGGTACGCCAAAAAACGTCGACTGCTTGAGACTCGCTTTCGGCGTAACGGAGTCGCCAGCCCCAAAGACATCAGTGTCCCATCGCCACACGTAATCATCGCGAATGAAATCGGCTCGCAGTGTTACCTGGATACGATCACCTTCAACTACTTCGACGGGGTGGGAAAAGGGAAATAGTCCATTACCGTAAATTAACTCCGGGCCATCGGGATGGTTCGAAAATCCGATCTCGTCGATCAGTTCCGAGTCGAACCAGACAGCCAGGCCATGTGCGGTGCCTGACCTCTCGATTTGCCACTTGATCTCAGCGCGAATGTTGGGGCTTTGGATTTCGCGGTAGTCCACACTAGCCCAGCGAGAGGGTTGGACCAGAAGTTCGTCGGGCTTAATGCGCGTTTTGCGCCAGGTGTTCGTTACAACTCGCCTCGCGGCGCTGAGATCCAAACCATTCGATCGCCAGGGCTCGACGATTTCCTGATACCGATCGGGAGCGTCAACAACAGCAGCCCACAGAACGTCGCGATGTGGGATGAGAATGCCGCCCGGACCGAGAAACCTCTTCCGCGCATCGACGATAGATGGAATGTGCTGCTGATACCACGGCAGCACTCCACGCAAGTCAGAGATTATGACGTCCGCTCGTTCCGGAAGTGTGATGTCGGTTGAAAGGTTCTGGAAAAACTCGATTCGATCGTCGAAGCCATTCGCAATCGCTGCCTCACGTGCGAGCTGGATCACGTTATCCGGTTCCACGGCAAACACGCGGCGGGCACCCAACTTGCACGCTAGTAAAGCAAACACACCCGGACCACATCCCAGATCGAGAACTACCGATTCCGGCCTGACCGCCCGCCGCAGCGCCGCGGAATAAGCCTCCATCCGTGACGTATCAGCGAGCATCTGGCCATAGAAATGAACGCTATACATGTACTGCGTGTGATGAATATTCCTGCTCGGAAAATCGGGGCTTCAATGAGGCAAAGTCATCCAGAATACATTCGCAGAGTTGCTGAAGTCGGCGCGGATCGGCATGCGGAATAACTCGTCTTACCGGAACGTTTGCCAACACGCGGGTCAAGAGATCAAACTGGCGCACCTGCATATTCTTGTCGATTAGATAGTTCGTGTAAGTGTTGGCGATTAACGATAGCAACGCTTCCGTGCGATCGAGCGGCTGCACGAACGGCGCGTCTGGTTCATCGCGACGTTCGCCGAATATATAGATGGCTGAAAGCGGCGCAGGCTTCGTTGGAAAACGCTCGGTTAAATCCAGGTAGCGTTTGTCCCAATTGGGTGTGAGCAATGGCAGGTGGGAATCACTTCCGTAAAGAGTTTTGACTGACGCGGGCCACAAGCGAATGCACGGATACGCGGGTCGCACCAAAAAATGATCCCTGCGATCATCTAAAGTCACTACATCGTCGGCCAGCACCTTGAAGCCTTTTGTAGAAAACGCGGCGGCCGTTGTCGACTTCCCTGATCCTGCTGGTCCAACGAGTGCTATTGCCTCCGAACCCTCAGAGCTGATGACCACCGCGCTTGCATGTAAACAGATAATTCCGCGGAGCAACATCACGAACCCCATAACTGGTCCGAGCAAGTAAGTCGCGGTGTCTTCGATCGTCAAAGGCGGAGACCAACTCGCCCAGATCTCAGTGCCTGAATGGTCAACCACGAACTCGGTATTATCAGCGTAGCGGAAGTGGTGATACGAGCCGCCGAGAAGACGAAACACTCGCAAGACAGGTTTGCCAGAGTTATCTGTGTACTCGGCGGTGTAGGAAATCTGAGACTGCTGCGAGTCGAGTTCTTGAACCCAGGCAGGGAGCTGTCCAAAAGAGATATTGACGTCTATCGAATCGACTGGCGAAGACGGTACACCCGGAATCGGTTTGTTAGCACTGATTCCGAGACCATAGATCGAGCATCGATAAGACATGAATGACGATCAACCCGTTTTCGGTCCGGCGGCCGCGCCACCACCACCGTCCTCAGCTCCTTTGGGACCAGTGTTTCGCGTGATCTCGCGAAGGTTACCGTAAACAAGCAGTTCGGGCTTGTGATAAGGCTTTTTGGTTTCTGCTTGTTCTTCCGGGCTCTCGGTGTTTGGTCTGGGATGCATTAATCGTCTCCGTCATGCGGTTTGGGCGAGTACCTCGCTCACGGTTCGATCGATCGGTAGGGAGTGTGTAAGCCAATGGTTCAAAGCGAAGATCCGTAAATCGGCCCAATGGCCAGCGGCAGTTTGTTCATCGGCAAGTGCTCTACGCCGATTCAAATCGATAAAACGCGCGAGCTGTGGATTAACTTCAAAACGGTCGAGACATCTTACACTAGCCGAGTGCGCTAAATGAAGAGTTGGATTGCTCGCGAGTGGAGTTTTAGGACGATTTAGTATGGCCGCTGGTAGTAGATGGCTTAGCGAGCGACGCAGAATGTGCTTGTTGACGCACCACGGAACGGGTGGCAGCGATACCAGAAACCGCAGCAATCGCACATCGATAAATGGATGTCGCAATTCCAAAGGTAGTCGCGTGGAACCTGGATCATAACCTTCGAACAATGGCGCCCATACTTTCGAGTCCAACGCGCGATACGCCCCCGGGTGTGTGTGATCGTTAAATGGCGTGTCGGAGTTCCACTCACACCAACGGTCGCGCAGCTCGACTCTCTTGGCGAACTCATCGTCGAGCCATTTCGGAGCAGCTTCCGGTTTCTCTTTGCGAAAAACGCGTTTCAGACCGCTGCGCAAACCGACGGGTGGAGGACTACGATACGTTTGCACGTACCACGCCATCGACCGAACAAGTTCAATGATGTTCAGTTTCCTCGCGCATTGGTAAAAGTAAGAACTCGGACGCTCTGTCATGAAAGCATCGCCGTCATAGCCCGTGAACGCCACACGACTGTGTTGTGCGAGCTGTCGCAGGAGGCTATTGAAATGGCCCGCGAGTGGAGACAAAAGAAATGGTTCGGGTTGTTTGAGATCGTCTGCAACGTCGCTATCAAACAGCGAATAACGATCGCCCGCGAGTTGGGTTAGCGGAATGCCGAGGGCGTTTGCCGCCAGCTCCGAATAATGACGTTCTTCATCGGGGAACAAGCTGTCGTAAACGTTTGTGCACGCACGGATGGAAGAACTGCGATCGTCGCGCAGGAGATCCTGCGCAATGGCAGCAAGACCCGTGGAATCAAGTCCGCCGCTCATGGAAATACCGATACGACTGGTGCGCAGTCGATCTTTCGTGGCAGTTGTTAAGAGTTGCTGAAACCGCTCGACGTGGTTGTTTTGAGCATCGTTTGGGGTCTCCGCTGTGAGTTGCCAGTAGCTGCGGATTCTTAAAGAGTCTTTAGTGATTGTTAACGTGTGACCAGCGGGCAGGCGATGAATGTCACGAAACGTAGTGCTCGCGAGATCCTGGTTCAGACCGAATAAGAGATAGTCGGCAATCGCGGGTTCGTGTAACTCGTCAGAAACCGATGGATGCAGCCGCAGTGTATTCAGCGTGTTGCTAAATATTAATCCGTCGTTGCTGGTGCGCGCATAGTAGAACGGTTTAACGCCGAAATGGTCGCGGGCGCAGAAAAGACGGCGCTCGTCGGCGTCCCAAATCGCAAACGCAAAGTCGCCAATCAGGTGATCGATGCACTGCTCTTTCCAGGCGTGATAGGCAAGCAGGATCAATTCACCATCATTATGCGTCGACTCAGAAACGCCGAGCTTCTGCGTCAACTCCGCGCGACCGTCGATACGAGCGTCGGCTGTGAGCCAAATCTTGCCGTCAAGCGTCAGCGGTTGCTTCTCGTCTTTCGCTTCCCACGTGGTGCGGAGCATCGTGTGACCGAAACCGGCATTTCGTTCGACCAGGATCTGAAGTGCATCCGGACCGCGAAAGGCCATCGATTCTGTCATCCGTGTTACCAGATCGCGATCGACTGGCGCGCCATCGAAGTTAACGATGCCAACAATTCCGCTCATCCGTGTTCGATTGTCACTAAGCCTTGCTGGAGCAGATTCTCAATCAGTGAATTCAAATCCTGACGCAACGCCTGCGGGTCTACATCATATTCAGCGAGGAGTCGTTCGTAGGCGGTCTCGATCGAGTTTGACGCGGATAGAACTGAAAGCATTCGAGTGCCCACATTGTCGAGACCAAAATAACGTTCGCTGTTGAGATTAAGAATTACAGATTCGTCCTGGAGGTTGGAAATAAGTACTTCGTCCGGAACCGAGACACGGTCCGAAAAGGAAATAGCCATTAGTTGATCCTCATGGTAAAACTGTAACGCGGATTATACCCATGCCGGCTCTCTCGCTGAAGAAAATTCACAAATCGTTCGGCCCGACTGTTGCTCTCGACGGTGTCGATCTCGAACTGCGCTCAGGTGAAGTGCACGCGCTGATCGGTGAAAACGGCGCCGGTAAGAGCACGTTGATGAACGTGATCGCCGGCTCGCTCCGGCCCGACGAAGGCACCATGGAACTGGATGGGCGTCCTTATGCGCCCGCTAATCCGCTCGACGCTCGCACCCATGGCATATCGCTCATTCATCAGGAACTCTCGTTGTGTCCGCACTTGTCTGTCGCCGAGAACGTGCTGATGGGAATCGAGTCGTCGCGCCTGGGAGTACTCGATCGCGAAAAGCTTCACGCTCGAACCAACGAGGTGCTGCAAACTTTTCATCACGCAGATATACGTCCGGAACGACGCGTGGGCGATCTTTCGGTCGCCGCGCGGCAGATTGTTGAAATCTCGCGCGCGATTGCGGCGCGCGCGCGAATCATTTTGATGGACGAGCCGACCAGCAGTCTGCAACGCGAGGACGTTGCGCATCTCTTTGCGCTGATTAGGAAGTTGAGCGCTGAAGGAATCTCCGTGGTTTACATCAGCCATTTTCTCGAGGAGGTGCGACAGATTGCGGATCGGTTCACGGTGCTACGCGACGGTCGCGGTGTGGCGACGGGCGAAATTGCGAGCGTTAGCGACGACGAGCTGATTGCGAAGATGGTCGGTCGTGCTCAACAAACTCTTTTCCCATCGCGTTTAAGCCAACCCGGCGAAACGATTCTTGAAGTGGAAAGTCTCGCTTCGCCGCCGTTGTTGAAAAACGCAAGCTTTACGTTGCGACGCGGCGAGATCCTTGGCATTGCGGGCTTGATGGGATCGGGCCGAACGCCGCTATTGCGTGCGATCTTCGGATTGGACCCCGTCGAAAGCGGAAAGATCAGGATCAATAGCAAAGCCGGAGGGAGCGGGACCCCGGCGATGCGTTTGATCGAAGGTCTTGGTTACCTAAGCGAAGACCGGAAGGGAGAAGGCTTAACACTCAACCAATCGTTGGCAGATAACGTGACTGTGACTCGTTTTGGATCGTGCTCTCGTCTCGGTTGGCTCGATCTCAGTGCGCAACGAAAGCAGACCGAACAACTCGTCAACGCGCTGAAGATCAAAACAGGCGGCGTGAATCAACCAGTCGGATCGCTTTCAGGCGGCAACCAGCAAAAAGTGATCGTCGCGCGGCTCCTTCATCAGGACGCCGACGTGCTGCTGCTTGATGAACCTACGCGCGGAATCGACATCGGCAGCAAAGCGCAGGTTTACGAAACGATCGCCGCCTGCGCCGCGCAGAATAAAGCCGTGTTGATGGTTAGTTCTTATCTGCCTGAGTTGTTTGGCATGTGTGATCGCCTGGGCGTGATGAGTCGCGGCAGACTCTCGGCAATCCGTCCGATCGACGAGTGGACGCCTGAATCCGTGTTACAAACTGCGATTGGCGCCGTGGAGTAAAACCGATCGCATTGCGTCGTGGATCAGTCCGTTGCTGGCGAGCACTTTGCGCGTGTAGATATCGAGCGGTTCATCGTCGAAGTTTGTAACGCGCCCGCGCGCTTCCTGAATCAACACCATCCCCGCCGCAGTGTCCCACGCATTCAATCCATCTTCCCAGAAACCATCAAATCGGCCACATGCGACGTAAGCAAGATCGATCGCCGCGGAACCGTCGCGCCTGACAGCCTGCGCCGCCATCGTGAAGTTTGCGAAGTCGCGCGCGAAATCGGGGCGCTCGCGGACGTTGTAAGGAAACCCCGTACACACCATCGCGTTGTTGAGTTCGTCGATCTCGGAAACGCGGATCGTTCGCGAGTTAAGCGTCGCGCCTTTTCCTCGTTCAGCCGCAAACATTTCATCGCGCACCGGATCGTAAACGACGCCGATCTCGAGCACGCCGGCATGTTCCAACGCAATGGAAACGCAGAAGAACGGATAACTGTGCGCGTAATTCGTCGTGCCGTCGAGTGGATCGATGATCCATTTCCATTCACTACGCCGTCCTTCAACTAATATCGCCTCGCCAGACTCTTCGGCGAGTATTCCGTGTTGCGGGTAGTAAGAACGGATTCGTTCGATGATGAGTTGTTCCGAAGCGAGATCGGCTTCGGTGACGAGATTGATGTCGCCTTTGGTGCTGACTTTGGCGGTGCCCAGTTTTTGCATCAGAACACTGCCGGCGTCGTGCGCCATCTCCATGGCAAAATTAAGCACCGGCGGCCCTCTTCATTGCTGCGGGCATGCGCATTTTCTGCGAGGCGATTTCGAGGACGTGCGGGATCTGCTGGTCCCAGTAAGCCCAGGAGTGATCGCCCGGCAACTGGCGAAACTCGTGCGCGATCTTCTTATCAACCATCAGCTTCGCGAGGTCGCGGTTCGAAGTGAAAACTGTCGGCAGCGGGTCTTCGGTGCCGCAGTCGAAATAGAAGTAGGGCAATGCGGCGAGGTGCGCGGCCGACAGGTTTTCAACGATGTCGAAGATATCGTTTGCCTTGCGAGTGTCGCTCCCCATCGGTCCGTAAAGCTTCATCAGGACTGGTCCTAGCTGACCAAGGTCCTTCTCCGCAACCCGTGTGATCGCAAAGGCGCCGCTCATTGAGGCCGCAAATGCAAAAGTGGTGGGAGCTTTCAAGCCAAATTTGATCGCCCCATAACCACCCATTGAAAGTCCGGCTATCGAACGTCCGTAGCGCGCTTCGATCGTGCGATAGCGGTGCTGCACGTCAGGAATCAATTCTTTGAGAATATAGGACTCGTACTTGTCGGTGGTGACGCTTGCGTTGTCCGTATACCAGCCATCGTTGCCTTCGGGCATGACGACGATCATGCGGTACTGCTGAGCATAGTCAGCAACGTTTGACCGCGACGCCCAGTCGGAATAGTGGCCCGTTAATCCGTGCAGCAGGTAAAGCACCGGATAACGCGTCGTCGTTGACGTGTCGTAGTCGGGCGGCAGGACGACGTTGTAGGGCAGCGAAGCGCCGACGAGCTTGCTTTGAAAACGAACCGTTTCGACGCGGCCGTTGGCGAAGCAAGTTGCGCAAAGGGCGAGAGCAAATGTCGTCGCAAGAGAGAGTCGGATTATGAATCGCATAAGATTAGAGTTTCCCGCAAAGGCGCAAAGGCGCAAAGGAAGGAACTGCATAGACGGGCCTGTCTGTTCGTCTTCTTTGCGTCTTTGCGTCTTTGCGCCTTTGCGGGAAAACTGATCGAAAGACTAAGGGTCCTTATCGTTCAGTAACGGAATACTGATCTCCTTTTCTCGCGCTGTTCTTTCGGCTTCTTCATAACCGGCGTCGACGTGACGCGCGACACCGAGTCCCGGATCGTTCGTCAGCACGCGATTAAGGCGTTTGGCTGCTTCGTCCGTACCGTCCGCAACTGACACCTGGCCCGCGTGCAGCGAATAACCAATACCGACGCCGCCGCCATGATGAAACGACACCCAACTCGCGCCGCTCGCCGTGTTCAATAGCGCGTTAAGAATGGGCCAGTCGGCGACTGCGTCTGAACCGTCTTTCATGCCTTCCGTTTCCCGAAACGGCGACGCAACGGAGCCGGTGTCGAGATGATCGCGTCCGATTGCTATCGGCGCTTTCAGGTCACCTCGTTTGACGAGGTCGTTGATCGCTTCGCCCATCTCGGCGCGCTCACCGTAGCCGAGCCAGCAAATACGCGCCGGCAGTCCCTGGAAGTGGACGCGATCGCGTGCGAGTCGCAGCCAGCGGTTGAGCGTGCGGTCGTCGGGAAACATCTCGAGCGCGAGATCGTCGGTCTTGCGAATGTCTTCCTCGTCGCCGGATAGCGCTACCCACCGAAACGGTCCCTTACCTTCGCAGAAGAGCGGGCGGATGTACTCGGGCACGAAACCCGGAATCTCGAACGCATCTTTGCAGCCCGCGTCTAATGCCATCTTGCGAATGTTGTTGCCGTAATCGAATGCGACTGCACCGGCGCGCTTCAACGCCAGCATCGCTTCGACATGTCGCGCCATCGACTCCTTCGATCGTTCGACGTAACCCGCCGGATCTGACTCGCGTAGCTCGGTGGCTTTGTCGAGTGACAACCCGGCGGGAACGTAGCCGTTCAACGGATCGTGTGCGCTCGTTTGATCGGTGACTGCGTCGATCTTCACGCCGCGTTTGACGAGCTCGGGTAGCACTTCGGCGCAATTGCCGGCGAGACCAACTGAGACGGCGCGTTTTTGTTCGCGGGCGTCTTCGCAGATGTCGAGCGCTTCGTCCAACGACATGGCGATGCGATCGCAGTAGCCGGTGCGGACTCGGCGCTCGATGCGTTCCGGATCGACGTCGATTCCGAGAAAGACGGCGCCGTTCAATGTCGCCGCGAGTGGTTGGGCGCCGCCCATGCCACCCATTCCGCCAGACACGACGAGTTTGCCTGACAGGTCGCCGGCGAATTGTTTGTCGGCCATGGCGGCAAAAGTTTCGAACGTGCCCTGGACGATGCCTTGAGTGCCGATGTAGATCCAGCTACCGGCGGTCATCTGTCCGTACATCATCAGACCGCGGCGTTCGAGTTCGTGAAAGTGTTCCCAGGTGGCCCAGGCGCCGACGAGGTTGGAGTTGGCGATCAAAACGCGAGGTGCGTATTCGTGGGTGCGAAACACTGCGACCGGCTTGCCTGATTGGACCAGGAGCGTTTCGTCGTTCTCAAGTGATTTCAGTTCGCGGACGAGGGCGTCGAAGCTGGCCCAGTTGCGAGCAGCCTTGCCGGCGCCGCCGTAAACGATCAACTCGTCAGGTCGTTCGGCGACGTCGGGATCGAGATTGTTCATCAGGCAACGAAGAGCGGCTTCCTGATGCCATCCCTTGCAGTTCAGCTCAGCGCCACGCGGCGCGCGGATTACTCGATGTGTCAAGGTCTACCTTCGTAAGACAGACGCGGGGACGGGGAGACGCGGGGATGCGGGGACGCGGAGACTCGGGGACACGGGGACGGGGAGACGCGGGGACACGGTGACGCTGTGAAATCTCCGCGTCCCCGCGTCCCCGCTTCTCCCCGTCACCGCGTCTCCGTCTCTCCGCATCACCCTGTCTCCGTGTCGCTCCGTCACCGTGTCTACTCTTCCGCGCCCCAAAGACGTTTGAACCAGCCGCCTGCATCTTTCTTCGTCAACTGCTCCAGCTCGCCGGAGTCGAGCCACACGCCACCGCACTTGTCGCAGGTATCAATCGTCACTTCCTCAATCTTCGTTTCCTTCAAGCTACCGTCGCAGCGCGGACATGCCATCGACGACGTGCCCGCCGCCTTCGCCTCTTCCGCGACCTTCATCTTCTCGCGCAGTTTTTCAATCGCTTCCTTGTTCTTGCGATGAAAGTACTCTTCTTCCAAACTCTTTCGCCGTTCGTCCATTCCACTCATACAGAATCCCTCCAAAAAGTTCTTTTATAACTCGTCAAAACCGCCGCGCCTGATAGCGCTCACAATCTCTTCGATGTCTTTAGAAGTCGCGCGATCTTCAGTGAGCGGCGGCACCAAACCACGCACGAGGTCGTAAGCCTGCTTGACCCCGCGTCCCGGAGCAAGCGGCGCCCGATAGTCGAGCGCCTGCGCCGCAGTCATCAGTTCGATCGCCGTCGTCATCTCCGCGAGCTTTACGACTGAGCGCAACTTCGTCGCCGAAGTCATCCCCATCGAGACGTGGTCTTCCTTACCTCCGTCGGTCGGCACGTTGTCGATGCTCGCCGGGTGGGCCAACACCTTCGCTTCGCTCAACAACGCGACCGCCGAAACCTGAAGCATCATGAAACCGGAAGATATCCCCGGCTGCGGCGTCAGAAACGGCGGTAGTCCTTCGTTCGAATCGGGATTTACCAGCCGATCGATGCGCCTCTCCGTGATACTCATCAAGTCTGTCAAAGCAATCGCGGCATAGTCAAAAACGAGTGCGAGTGGCGCGCCGTGAAAGTTCCCGCCGGAAAGCACTTCGCCTGTGTCTGAAAACACGAGAGGATTGTCGGTCGCACTGCCACTTTCAATCTCAACAACTTCACGCGCGTGGCCCAATGCGGCGCGCACTGCGCCATGCACCTGCGGCATGCAGCGCAAACTGTAGGCGTCCTGCACGCGAGGATCGTTGTCTAGATGTGACTTGCGAATCTCGCTGTCGGTCAGTAGTTCGCGGAGATGTGCGGCGACAGCGATCTGACCGGGATGTGGGCGAGCGTTGTGAATACGTTCGTCAAAGGCGACCGGTGTGCCGCGCAACGCTTCCAATGTCATTGCGCCCGCGACGTCGGCAAGGCGAACGAGACGATCCGCGCGATGGAGCGCCAGTCCGCCGACAGCGGCCATCGCCTGTGTCCCGTTCAAAAGTGCGAGACCTTCTTTTACTTCCAACTTGAGCGACGCAACTCCGGCGCGTTCGAGCGCCACAGCACTCGGTAATCGCTCGCCGTTATAAAAAGCCTCGCCTTCGCCGATCGCCGCCAGCGCCAGGTGGGCCAACGGCGCCAGATCTCCGCTCGCGCCGACGCTTCCTTTCTCCGGTATCACCGGCGTCACGCCTTTTTCGAGCATCGCGATCAACGTGTCGATCACCAGCGAACGCGCACCGCTAAACCCGGCAGCGAGCACGTTCGCGCGCAGCAACAACATCGCGCGTGCTTCTTCGTCAGACAGTGGTTCGCCCAAACCGCACGAATGACTTCGGACGAGGTTGAGTTGCAACTGTCGCAGGTCCGAACGCTCGATACTCACGTCCGACAACTTGCCAAAGCCGGTATTAACTCCGTAAACCGTCCGTCCTTCGGCGACGATCCGTTCGACGACCTGGCGTGCAAGTTCAACTCGTTCGCGTGCTTCTGAAGCTAGCGCAACCTGTTCGCGGCGGGCCGCGACGTCTGCGATCTGTCGAATCGTCAGTGATTGACCGTTGATTTCGAGCATAGAAACAGACCAATCCTAAAGAGAACGCAGGCAGAAAGAAAATCGGCAATTGGCAATCGCCAATGCTCCAACTACCTTGTTGGCACTTCGATCCGCGGTTCCCTGTCAGGTGTTTCGGTAACGTCGATCTTCTTGAACTCTCCGGTGGCGCCGGGGCTGACGTTGCTGCGCACGCGCTGTCTCGCACGTTTTGCGCGCACGGTCGTACGCCTCGTGGTCGCCGCTGTCCAACTCGTCATGCGTTTGAGTGGATGTAATGAGAACTCGTGTCGTGGCAGCACTTCGCCGGTCGCCTCGCGCAGTCGCACCGTGCCAATCGCGAAGATCGCAATCGCGGCATTGAACAGGACGCCGGCGACAAACACGACCCAACCGGGAATGAAACCGACAGCAGCGCGCTCGATGAACGCGTCGAAGTCGCGCGCCGGCAACGGCGACAGATAAACTTTCAGGTTCCAACTCGCGGCCAGCAGCGCGAAGATCCACAGATAATTGCGGCGCAAGCGTCGTCCGACTGCTTCCCACTCAGTGATCGTAAAGTGCGGCGTCGTCAAATCGCCCGCGAGGTGTTCCGCCCACGCCTCGTCTGCCGGCCTGCTCTCGGGCATCAGCAGGGGCGCAAAGTATCCCGTTTCGAGAATGCGCACGCGGCTCGACCAGATCTCATAATAGCGATAACGGCGGGCTTCCATTAAAAGAAAGATGACGACCAGAATCGAGTTGATCGGGATGACGAAATGCGGGTTGTGCGGCGAGCTGAAGACGAATGAAAGCGTCGCGCCGGCGGTGATCACGGCCCAGTTGGTCGTAGTGTCGAGCCGGTTGCGCCAGGTGTTTGAACGTTGCACTTCACCGCGATAGAAATGGATCATCGCGGTGTTGAACTCCGCAGGACTCATGCGGCGCATCAGCGCTGCGGGCGACTGGGTGGCGGTGTCCGCGGCCGGGTCGACCGCTGCGGGCTGTCGGAGCCTGCCGGTGACTCTGTCTGACGATAATTGACCGCTAACTCTTTGACTTGCTTCGGTGGTCATCGGATGTGAAATCGCTGGAGCGCGCGGGCCGACTGGAGCGCGGAACTCCGGGAACTTGATAATAGCATTTAACTATCCGTGTTGTCCGTGCTATCTGTGTTCTCGAACACGGATTTACGGATGCTTGACGTGTTTCGGCGCGCACCCTATAGTGGCCGTTCGGCTGTTTGAAGGCTTTTTGAAGGATTGCGAGTAGGTGAATATTGCCGCCGAAATCGAGCTTCACGAGCGCTGGATGCGGCAGGCGCTGGCCGCAGCTCGCGAAGCCCAGGCACGCGGCGAAGTGCCCATCGGCACTTGCATCGTCAGCGAAGACAAACTCATCGCCGTCGCCGGCAATCGCACTCGCACCGACTGCGATCCCACAGCCCATGCGGAAATCGTGGCCCTCCGCGAAGCCGCCGGTAAACTTGGTAACTACCGGCTCACCGGAGTCGATGTTTACTCGACGATCGAGCCTTGCGCGATGTGCGCCGGTGCGCTCATCCAGGCTCGAGTGCGACGCTTGATTTACGGTGCAGAGGATGAGCGGGCGGGCGGCGTAATCAGCCGTTTCCGCATCTGTGATACGGATTTTTTGAATCACCGGATTGAAGTGCAGTCAGGCGTCCTGGAGGACGAATGCCGGACCCTGATGCAGGAGTTTTTTAAGACGCGGAGAGGTCGCATAGTGGATTAGTGCACCGGTCTCGAAAACCGGAGAGGCTTAACGGCCTCCGTGGGTTCGAATCCCACCCTCTCCGCCATAACAGAATTGCGAATTTCGAATTGCGAATTGCGAATTTTAGGCAAGGTAGAACCTGGTAATTCTTGATAAATTCGCAATTCGAAATTCGCATTTCGAAATTCTCTTAGGAGAGGTGCAGGAGTGGTTGAACTGGCAGCACTGGAAATGCTGTGAACGGGAAACCGTTCCGTGGGTTCGAATCCCACCCTCTCCGCCATTTCGAAATTCGAATTTCCGCAATTCGAGATTCGCAATTCGCAATTCGAAATTTGCACTATGAGCGACGATAAGTTAGCAATGGAAGAAGCGCGGCGAGCCGCGCAACACGAATCGGTTAAAGCGCAGGTCGAAGGCGAGGTCAACTCGGAAATAAGCGACCGCGCAGCGACTAAGGCCACCCGCGACGAATCGCGGAAGATCGATCAGGTGGCCGGCGAGTTTCGTTCGAAAGCAGTTGATGAGGTCGTTGACACCGAGCGCGAAGTACAGCGCTCACGCGGACTGGCGCGAGTTTCCCAGATCGTCGATTACATCTTTTGGGTAATCTACGCGCTGTTGGGAATGCGTTTCCTGCTTGCCTTGCTGGCAGCACGAAGTAGCGCCGGGTTCGTACAGTTCATCGTCACGGTCAGCAATCCGTTTTATGCGCCGTTTCGCGGAATCGTTGCGAGCCCCAGTACTGACGCTGGACACACGTTGCTACTGCCGATCATAGTAGCGATAATCGCTTACGCGTTGGCGCACCTCTTAATTAACGGCTTGCTGCGAATGCTCGCGCATCGCAAAACCGAGATTTAGTTTTTTGAAAGTCGGCAGGGCACGGTTTATCAGATCCCGGGCTCCGCACAACGCTAGCCTTGTGAACCCCGCCAGGCCGGGAACGGAGCAACGGTAGCAAAGGCAGCGTGTGTTGCGGGAAAGTCCGGGGTCTGGCCAGATTTTCTCACCAACAATCAGTCCAATAACAGATATCGATGGCCTATCAAGTAATTGCTCGCAAGTGGCGCCCGCAGACGTTTGACGAAGTAACGGGTCAGGAACCAATCACACGCACGCTGCGCAACGCCATCGAGCATCGCAGGCTCCATCACGCGTACCTTTTTTCCGGTGCGCGCGGGGTAGGAAAAACTACCAGCGCGCGCCTGCTTGCGAAGGCGCTCAATTGTCATAAGTCCTCTGAGCCAACGCCCACTCCCTGTCGCTCTGACGATCCAACTGCGTGTCCCTCGTGTCGTGAAATCACCGAAAGCCGATCGATCGACGTGCAGGAGATCGACGCTGCGTCAAACACCGGCGTCGACAACGTGCGCGAGGCAATCATTGCCAGCGTCGGCATCGCACCTGCCCGCGATCGCTACAAGATATTCATCATCGACGAAGTTCACATGCTCTCCGGCGCGGCGTTCAACGCCCTTCTGAAGACACTCGAAGAACCGCCGCCCCGCGTCGTCTTCATCATGGCGACTACGGAAAAACACAAAGTTCCGGAGACGATCCTTTCCCGTTGTCAGCAGTTCGAGTTTCGCACGATCGCGACCGCGAAGATTCTCGAACGACTGAAACTGATTGCGAAGACTGAGCAGATTTCGATTCCGGACGATGCGTTGCGCGAGATCGCGCGCACCGGGGAAGGTTCAATGCGTGACGCGCAGTCGGCGTTGGACCAGGTGATCAGCTTCGCCGGGACGAAGATCAAGAAAGAAGACGTCGAGATGGCGCTCGGCGTGGCGGGTGCGGACATTCTCACGCGCGTCATTGACAGCATCGCGACGAACGATCCGGCCGCGGCAATCACCGTTGTCGACGACATCGTCATGCGCGGTCATGACCTGCGCAACTTCTGTCGCGACCTGCTGGCGCACTTCCGCGATCTGCTCGTGACGAAGGTTTCCGGAAACGAAGAGTTGCTGGAATCGGCGGTGTGCGATCTGGCCGAGTTGAAGCGACAGACGGCCTTGTTTTCCGAGTCTGATCTGGTCCGATTCTTTCATTCGCTTTCGGAAACGGAGACGAAGCTGCGCGCGGCAACGCAACCGCGTTACCAGTTGGAAGTCGGTATCGTAAAACTGATGGAACTGCGCGGTGTGGAATCGATCAGCGAGATACTTGAGCGGCTGAAGTCACTCGAATCAGGCTCTACTGGATCCGTGTCTCCAAAGCCGGCGCCTTCACGCTCGACGGGTTCGTCGTTTGTTGCGGCAACCGCCGTCGCTCCTGCGCTAGAGAAGCCGGAACCGGAGTCGGCGATCGATCGGCTGAAATCCGTGTTGGAAAGTCAGAAGAAGATGTTGCTGGTCACTGCGCTGGATGCGGCGGAAACCACAGTGCTCGAAAAAGGCGAACTCTACGTTCAGTTTGCGCTCGAGTCACGGTACCAGCACGACAAACTCTCAGAGAACACGAAGTTTCTGGCCGACGCTTGCCGCGAAGTGACCGGACAGGAAACTCGTATCCGCATCCAGGTCAAAGATCCTCGAGCTGAAAACCAGCCGCTCAGCAAACAAGACGAAGCAAAACTGGATAAGCAGCGACTCCGCGAGCGGGCTGAAAGCGACCCCGCTGTGCGGCAGGCTTTAAAGACGTTCCGCGGCGAGATTGTGGACGTGCGGCCCGCCAACCCCGACCCCGGATCGAACTAATCAGTCAAATCCGTCGTAGTGAACTTCGACTGCGGAGGTAGCTCGAAGATGCGTGATCCAGTTTTGGCAGGTGTGCTTAGTTTGATTGTTCCAGGCGTCGGTCAGTTATACAACGGGCGAATACTGGCAGGTATTCTGTGGTTGATCTTTACCCCGGGATTCTGGCTGGGCACTGGCGGAACACTCGGATGGGTCTGCCACATCGTCTCCGCCTACTGCGCCTACTCCTACGCGAAAGAACATCCGGTTCGCGTTTAGCCACAAAGAGGCACAAACGAAACCCACAAAAGGCACAAAAAAAAGAAACCAGATCAAGTTTTCAGGTTTCTTTTCCCTCTTGTGCCTTTTTGCGTCTTCGTTTTGCGCTTTTTGTGGTTACGGTTTCTCGGGTTTCTTGTTTGGCGGCGTCGCCATTGGAATGTCTGTCTCGTCGACGGCGGCCTCCAACTTCCGAGTTCCACCTTTCAACATGGGCGGTATCTTCGGCACCGGAAGACTCACCGTCGCTATCGGCTCAACGCGTCGCAGGATCGCACCGCCACGTCCGGCCACCCACACATTGTTTCCACCACGATAAGCGATTGAAAACAACGACGTGCTGGTGATCGTCGGTTGTATTTCAAACGTCTGCCCGGCATCTTTACTATGAATGATGCTGCCCTGTTCGCCGACGACAAGCACGTCGTTGCGACTCGATGCCGCCACGCCGAACAGGTTACCGCTAACTCCGCTTTCAAGATCTTTCCACGTCGCGCCGCCGTCATCCGTTCGCAAGACAAGCCCACGCGCGCCGACGATGTATCCGCGCTGAGTATCAGCAAAAGTCAGCGCGTACAACCACTCTTTGATGTTCTTGTCGACGCGCTTCCAATTCGCGCCGCCGTCCTCGGTGCGCAGGATCGTCCCGTTCGAACCAACCGCGATGCCATTCAAAGGATCGACGAACTTCACGTCCTCGAGCCAGCTCATCGTGTTGGTTTGCTGAAACTGCCAGGTCGCGCCTTCGTCTTTCGTGTGCCAAACGGCACCGCGGGCGCCGACGACCCACCCGACTTCCGGCGAAACAAACGAGATGCCGTACAGATCTTCCTGCGCGGGATTCGCGACAGCGTCCCACGTGACGCCGCTATTAATCGAACGAAGAATCGTGCCTTTATTACCGACGACCCAACCCGCCTTTTCATTCACAAACGTGATCGCGTTGAGGGAAGCAGTTGAACCTGACGGGCGGATGGTCCAGGTCTTGCCGCCGGAGTTGGTAAAGAGGATTCGTCCACGCTCGCCAACGGCCCAACCGCGCGAGTTGTCGATGAAGAAAATGTGTGCGAGATCGTCGCGTCCACCTTCGGTCAAACGACGCCACGACAACCCACCGTCGTCCGTGCGTACGACGAGTCCATCAGCGCCGGCCGCCCAGCCGAGTGATTCATCCGAGAAAAAGACAGTCGATAGACGTGGTCGCGTCCGCACGTTTACGGGCAACCAGATGTTTCCGCCATCGCCCGTCGTCATGATTACGCCACCGTCGCCTGCGGCCCAACCGTGCAGGTCGTCAGTAAAGTAGACGGAGTAAAGATCGGTCGTGATCAGCGAATCTTTAGTGGTCCATGTTTCGCCGCTGTCGTCACTTTGGAGAATCGTCCCACGATACCCGACGACGACAACTTTTTTCTCAGACGTGAAAGAGACACCGGTAAGCACCGAGTCAGTGAGTTTCTTGATTGGCTTCCAATCCGCGCCGCCGTTTGAGGTGACTAATAGTGTCCCGCGCGAGCCGACGGCGATCCCGGTCTTCTCGTCCGCGAAAGCGACGGAGAAGAGGTGCGCGTTGGTATGACTCGTTTGCGTTTTCCAGGTCTTGCCGCCGTCAGTGGTGGCGATGATCGAGCCGAACGTACCAACCGCCCAACCGTGCAGTGGATTTTGTGGCGCGAACACGACTGCGAAAAGATGATCGCGTATACCCGTCTTTCGTAGCACCCATTTGCTGCCGCCATTTGTAGTCGTCATCACGACGCCCCGTGCGCCGGTGACGACCACGCGCGAGCGATTTGTGACGTACATGCCGTAGAGCGTCGTGTTAGTGGGGCTTAGCTGTTCTTCCCACTCAAATCCGCCATTGCTGGTGCTGAGCACAACTCCATTCGAACCAACGGCCCAGCCGTGGCGCTTCGTTGCGGCAAATCTGATTGAATTGATTGAGTTTCCCTGTGGAAGCGGGTTTTGCCATTGCCAGCCGCGATCAAATTCCTGGGATTGACCGATGAGCGGGCAAAATAGGAGGAGAACACAGATAAAAACTAACTTGCGCAAGGTGAGCGAAATTATAGTCGTCAGTCGATAGCCGTGTCATCCACAGTGCCGACTTTATCGACGGCGTCTCGCAAAATTATCGGGTCGACGTGCCCGGCAGCGGCGATGCCCCGGGCGGCCTTGTCCGCAGCTTCCTGCACTAGATGGCCAACGTGTCCGCGCGTCCATTCCCAATGCACTTTGTGCGGGCCCGCGGCGCGATCGAGTCGTTCCCACCACGGCAGATTTGTTTTACGACGAAACCGCCCGTTCATTGTTTCGACAACGTAACGCGAGTCTGTAAAAACACTAACCTGACACGGTTGTCGCAGCGATTCAAGGCCGACAGCCGCCGCGGCGATCTCAGCCTGCTGGTTCGTCGCGCGGCCTAAATATTCACCGACAGCGCGCCAGTAACCTTTGTATCCCAACAAGGCCACTGCGGCCGCGCGTTGCGACTGTTGTCCATTTCCGAGACTCGATCCGTCGCAGAAAATTGTTACTTGCTTGAGCGTGGTCACGATTCTGTCTTCTTCGCAATCCAGTAGCCTATCATCTGTTTAAGGAATTGCGTAGAATCGACGCGCAATGACTGAAATAGAACGTATTCGCGATCAATTTCAACGCGCTTTTGACGGCCAGGCGTGGCATGGACCATCGGTTCTTTCTTTGTTGGAAGGTGTGACTGCCGAACAGGCTGCTGCCCATGCGATTCCCGGTGCTCATTCGATCTGGGAACTGACGTTGCACATCGCTGCGTGGGAAGATGCGTGCCGGCGAAGACTTGAAGGCGACCCGGCCCAACTGACGGACGACGAGAACTTTCCACCCGTCAGTGATACAAGCGACGGCGCGTGGGAAAGCGCAAAGGCGAAACTGATCGACGTTCATCGCCGCTTGTTGGATGTTATCGCCACCACCGACGATTCACGTTTGGACCAACCAATAATGGATAGCGCAGAGATACCTTTCTCGAGTGCTTACGTGACGCTTCATGGTGGCGTGCAGCACAGTTTGTATCACGCCGGGCAGATCGCGATCTTAAAGAAAGCAATCCAGGGCGTTGCTTCATAAAAGGGTAGTTTAATGAGTGAACTTGCAAGCAAACAATGTGTTCCCTGCCGTGGCGGCGTGCCGCCGCTCGGCCCCGACGAAATCGCCAAACTCTCGCCGCAGTTAAAGGGCTGGGAGATCATCAACCAACACCATCTTCAGAAGACTTATCGGTTCAAAGACTTTCGCGAGTCACTTGATTTCGTGAACCGCGTCGGAAATCTCGCGGAAGAGCAGGGCCATCATCCGGACATCTGTTTTGGCTGGGGCATCGCGGAGATCAAGATCTGGACGCACAAGATCAACGGGCTAACGGAGAGTGATTTCATTCTTGCGGCGAAGATCGACGAACTCTAGCCGGAAGCAAGGTTCCCGCAAAGGCGCAAAGACGCCAAGACAAAGGCAGAGTTAACCGAGAACGATTGCTACGTGGTCTGTGGTGGAACGTTTCCTTTGCGCCTTTGCGTCTTTGCGCCTTTGCGGGAGTTCTCAGGTCTTATAGATCTGCTCGATCTGGTCCACCATCCGCTGCAAACTGAACTTTTCATTGACGACCTTTCGCGCGCGGTGGGCCATTGCCCGCCGGCGATCGTCATGCGTTAGCAAGTTAGCGATCGCCTCTGCGATCTTAACGACATCGCCGATAGGAACGAGTAACCCAGTCTCACGGTCAACCACTTCTCGCGCTCCCTCAGTCAAGGTTGCTACGACCGGCGTTCCGGCAGCCATCGCTTCCGCGATCGCCAACCCGAACGATTCAGTTTCCGACGCAGACACAAACACATCGATCGCGCTCAACAGTTTCTCCGCGTCTTCAACCCAACCGAGAAAATGAAACCGATCTTTCAAACCACTTTCGAGAACGAGTTGTTCGAGATGACGATGAACTTCATGCGATAGCGAAGTATCTAACCCCGCAAGCACAAAATGCGCATTTGGAAATTGTGTAGCGACTAACGCCGCCGCGCGGATGAAGTCGTCATGCCGCTTGAGCGTGCGTAACTCGCCGATACTACCCACCAGTGAACCACTAACCGGTAGTCCCAGACTCTTCAAAAACTGAACACGATCGAAATCGACGTTGAAACGATCGACATCGACGCCGTTTGTGACCACCGCAAGTTGACTCTCCGTGACGATGCGTTGCAACGAAGCTCACGCGCTACTGCGTTCGACACGGCAATCACACGATGCGCACGCGCGAGTGTGTGACGATGAAGGCGGCTGAGTTGAAACAGCACGTGCCGCGTGACTACGAACTTCGTCTGCCGGTTACGCCGCGCGGCATAAGCAGCGAGCGAGTAATCTCGCGCGAGGTGTGCATGCACAACTTCGATTCCGTTACGCGCGACAAACCTCGCCAACTCATGCGCGCTCGGCACGTCGAGTGAATTGCGCATCGGCAGCGTTTTGACTTGGGCGCGATCGATTTTGAGGTGACCGATCAACGGCGAGTGTGGGCGTACAACGGCGTAAAGATCGTGACCGCGTGAGACGAGCGAGTTTGTGAGATCCGCAACGTACCGCTCACCGCCGCCGAAGGATGCCGCTGAACTAATCTGAAGAATCTTCAATTTGAATTGCGTACGAAAGCGAAACAGCAGAAGCGCTTAGTGTTTTAATTTACTTAAAACCCGGCATCGGCACAACGGTTGCCATCTTTGATTGAGAACCGAAGACTGCTTGTTGGGGGAGGATTCTATGGCTAAAGAGAAGGCAACGTTAGTAACAGGACTATTTAAAAGCAAAGTAGCAGCCGAAGCGGCAGTTGACGCCGTTATGAAACGCGGTTTTACCCGCGACGATATCAGCGTTCTAATGTCTGACGCGACGCGAAGCAAGGAGTTTGCGCTGCAAACGCGCTCGCATGCAGCGGATGGATTGGGAATCGGAGCCGCGGCTGGCGGCGCAGTAGGTGCGGTCATTGCAGCGATTGCGGCAGTAGGAACCACGCTGTTCCTGCCTGGTATCAATCTCGTCATTGCTGGTCCGATTGCGGCCGCACTTGCCGGCGCTGGTGCTGGTGGCGCGACGGGCGGCCTTATTGGCGCGTTGATTGGCGCTGGTATTCCGGAATATCGCGCGAAAGTTTATGAAGCGGGAATACGCACCGGCGGAATCCTGATCGGTGTCGAAGCTCGTTCAGACGAAGAGGTCGATCGATTGGAAGAACTGCTCGGTGAACTGGGTGCGGAAAACGTTCGTGCGGAATAAAAAAATACGGATGACACGGATCTCGCGACCCGTGTCATCCGTTATTGTTAGTGCCCGATAGAGTCGCCAATATCTTCTATCGCTTCGCCGACCTTGCGGCGTGCTTTGCCGAAACCTTCAGACACTTCTCCCTTGGCGTGTTCGGCACTGCCTTCGGCTTCGAGTTCCTCGTCGTCGATTGCCCTGCCTATCGCCTCTTTAGTTTTGCCTTTAGCCTGATCGAATTTGCCTTCAATTTCGTCCTTGTTCGGTATACCCATGTTTAAACCCTCCCTAACTCGATTGAGGAGCAATCTTCGTGCCGTTGCGGCGCGTCAGTTCGCGCACGGTAATAAGTAACTCGTCGATGTCCAGGGGTTTAGTGAAATGTTTGGTGAACCCTACGCGATGCGCGCGATCAACATCCGCAACGCGACCGAAACCCGTCAACGCCAATGCAGGTACGTTTGCCATCAGCGGCAACTGCCGCAACTCCTGTAGCAGTTGATATCCGTCCATCTCCGGCATCGAGATATCGGAGATAACCAGATCAAACTTCGACTTTTCGGCAATCGCGAGCGCTTCGACGCCTCTTTGTGCGGTGTGAACTTCAGCGCCGTCCATTTCCAACAACTTGCTCAGCATCATTGTGGTTTCGTCCGAGTCGTCGACGACTAGAATGCACGTTCCGTCAAGCTCACCGGTTGAGACCTTAGTTGTGCTTACTGGCGTCGTTGCTTCAACGTCACGCAGCGGCATCCAAACGCTGAACTTTGCCCCGTGTCCGACACCTTCTGATTCGGCACGCACCATTCCACCGTGGAATTCAGCCAACTGTTTCACCAGCGCGAGACCGATTCCGAGTCCACCTTGCCGTCGCGAGCTGCTTGCGTCGCCTTGTCTGAAGATCTCAAACACGAACGGCAGAAACTCGGGCGCGATTCCCTGACCAGTGTCTTCGACGATGAACTGCGCACCTGTGCCTTGATGTTCCAATGAGATCGTGATCACGCCGCCTGGACCTGTGAATTTGACCGCGTTGTTCAAAAGGTTCCAGGTGATCTGTCCGAGGCGGACCGGATCGCCATCCACCATAAACGGATCGTGGCTGGCGTTGAGTTTTAGCGTGATTTGTTTGGCATCCGCTTCGGCTTTCACAGTCTCCAGAGCATCAGTAAGAATCGTCAACAGTGAAACCGGCTGTGGATTGATCGCCAGCTTGCCCATCTGTAGCCGCGACAGATCGAGCAGGTCCGAGACGAGTTGCGACTGAGCGAGCGCGTTGCGACGGATCACTTCCGCAGCGCGATTCACGAATTGGCTGTTTACGTTGTCGCTGCGCCGCAGGATCTCGGAGTATCCGATGACAACGTTCAACGGATTCCGCAGTTCGTGCGACAGCGTGGCAAGAAACTCGTCTTTCAAACGATTGGCGGTCTCCGCTTCTTCGCGCAGTATTTGCTCGCGTTCCAGAAGTCGGGCTTTTTCTTCGAAAGCACGTTTTTCGTCCGTGATGTCGCGTGCGATCTTCGAAGCGCCGACGACCTTGCCGCTCTCGTCTCTGATTGGCGAGATAGTGAGAGAAATATCGATCAGCGTGCCGTCTTTTCGCAGTCGAACGGTTTCGTAGTGATCGACGGAACGGCCGGAACGAATGCGATTAAGAATGGCCTGCTCCTCATCGTAAAGCTCGTCAGGGATCAGAATCATGATCGTCTTGCCGACCACTTCGTCCGCTTTGTAGCCAAAAACACGCTCTGCGCCGCGGTTCCAACTGCTGACGATGCCATTCAAATCCTTGCTGATGATCGCGTCGTCAGAAGATTCGACGATCGACGCGAGCAGACGACTCGTCCTCTCCTCGCGTTTGCGCTCCGTGATCTCGCGCAGGTAGACAGTCAGTCCGGACCGTGATGGGTACGCATTCGCTTCAAACCATGCGCCCGGAACGATGCGCGAAGGCACTTCGAAGTGAGCCGGCTCCATTGTTTCCATAGCCTGGTGGAAACGTTCGTAGAGCACACTGTCTACCGCGTGCGGAAACACTTCCCAGAATACGCGTCCGATCATTTGGTCGCGGGGCACGCCTAAACGAAGTTCTGTTTGCCGGTTTACATTCGTGAAGCGCCATTCGAGATCCAACTGGTAAAACAGATCGGTGATGCTTTCAAGGATCCGAGTGGTGCGAGCGTTTGAAGCTTGCAATGCTTCCATCGTCGCGTCGCGTTCACGGTTTGCTTCCGCGAGCTCCATTTCGTAAAGCCGCGCATTGCGCAACGCGATCGCTGCCTGATCTGCGAGGGCAGAGAGTTGCCACTCTTCCTCTTCGCTCAACGGGCCTTCGCGCGAAATCACGAGCAGACCGTTTAGGGCTTGTTTGGCGATGATTGGAACAGAAATCATCGGCCCTGCGACTGATGGTGGAATCAGGTCTTGCAGGCTCTTGATTAGGTCTTCTTCGATGTCACCTGAAAAAGACGCGGCGAGATTGCTATCGATGCCGCGCGAAGCATGGATCCGCATCCGGTGTTCGGAATCGGCGAGCAGCAGCATGCAGGCGCTCGCATCGACTAACTGCGCTGCGTTCTCGACGATGAGATTTAGAACCCGGTCGAAATCCAGAGATGTGGTGATGGCCCGATTGATTTCGGCTAGTCGCTTGTATGGGTCCTTCTTGCTCGGACCCTGCTGAATCGTCTTGGCAATCACTTTTTAACAACAACGCCTTTATCGTTTATCTCCAGTTCGTGCTGCCGGTTATCGTGGCTGCTGCCCCGCGTCTTGATAATTCGAATCGTCCGTTTCATCTCAGTGCCAGGCGTGAAACCGAGCAAAACCAGGTTATCGCTCATATTCGAGATTTGCTGGTCGCTAATGTGGTGTACTTCAAACAGCTCGCGCATCTCTATCGTCAACATGCACGTAACGTTTTCGACCGCAAACCACTGCGTCAGTGCATACATAAAGTCCGCAAAGCGTTGCCTGTCGATACTACACCGCTCGAGGTCGCCAAGGGCGTCGATCACAATTCGCCTGATCTTCCCGGAGCGAACTCGTTGAAATACTTCGGCCGCAACGCTGTCCAGTTGCATCTCGACCGGCGACTGGTACATGAGCTCGAAGTTACCGTCTCCCAGTAATTCCGTTGCGTTCCAGCCGAGATTGAGCATAATCCGTGCCATCTGAGAGGAATTCTCCTGGAAACCCACATAAAGGCCCGGCTCCTGGCGAATAGCGCCCTCTTTTATGAAGTGAAGCGCCATTATCGTTTTTCCCGAGCCGCTCGGTCCGGCCACTAGTGTCGTACTGCCGCGCCAGAAACCCTGTTCGATCATGTCATCAAGACCGACGATCCCTGAGTTAACGCGTTCGACTTTCGGCTCGTAGGTTGGAGCGAGGCTCGGGCTCACCAGCCGCGGGTACATTTGGATGCCCTCTTCGGTTATCGAAAACGCGTGCAGGCCGGGACTTGAGGCCGATCCGCGAAGCTTTTCAACCCTGAGAAAACGCTGTTCGCGAACATTTGTCGAATACTTCATCAGGTTCAAGACGACGTCGGCAATCGCAAACTCAGGTAGATCAGTCGTCATCGCCTCCGAATACTCGCCGATCAGGAATGACGTGCAATCGTAGGCCGTCAACACGCTCGCCAGATCGTAAATGACGGTACGTCGTTCGTGAGGCGAATCTATCAGTTCGTTCAATGCTTTAAACGAGTCGATGAACAGGAATGCCGGCTTGTACTTGCCGATCAAGTCGGTGACGATCTCAGCAAGCTTCTCGACTCCCGCATTGCGCACGTTGATTCCGAGGTCTTCGTAAATGACCGACTTGCCAACCTTTGCAGAATCGAAAAAGTTGTAGCTTTGCCCGTGGAAGATGAACTTTTCGAGCGGTTCCGAAAGGGTGGTTAAGTAGAGAGCCGGTTTCGCCTCAGTCGCATTACAGAAAGCGAGCCCTTCAGCCAGGATCGTCTTGCCGGTGCCGGGCGCTCCCATCAGGACGGTGATGGTGTTGGACGGAATGCCGCCCTGGAGAATTTCGTCGAGTCCCACACAACCGGTTGCAATGCGGTCAGTCATTTGAAGTTTCCTTAGCATTGGCGCTTGGTTTGGCAATTGCCGAAGCGATCAGTTTTTCGACAGTGTCGATTAGCAGCTCTTCGCTGAAAGGTTTCAAAAGAAACGCATCAGCGCCAACTTCGAGCGCACGATCTTCCGCGTGCAGATGGCTGAAGATAAGGACGAGCGCGTGCGCCGTTTGTGGTTCTGACTTGAGGATGCGGCAAAGGCTAAGCCCGTCGACCACTGGCACCATGATTTCGGTGACGACGATCCTCGGGCGCAACTCCCGCGCCCGCTCCAGGGCAGACTGGCCATCAGCTGCGAACTCGACCGTGTAACCCGCCTGTTCGAGAAAGTAGCGTTCGAGGCGCTGTACGACCGGGTTTCGTTCGACAACGAGGATCAGGGCGCGTGGATGATTCGCCGACAATTCGGGGTTGTCGGGGTCGACAGTGGACATTTTTGCTATTGGGGGAAAGCTAACTACACGAAAGGGGATCTGTAAAGCGTCCGCACTGTAATACATAGCCCAGTTCCATTCAAGCGCCGTTTAGATTGGGTTCCGGCGAATCACTACTTGCCATTCCGCGCTTCCTGCGCGAAGATCAAAGCGACGATGGCTCAACAATCCCCTGAACAATCAGCTAAAACAAGAACTGAAACCGATTCGATGGGCGCCATTGAGGTCGAGAGCGACCGCTACTGGGGTGCCCAAACCCAACGTTCACTTCATCATTTCGATATCGGCCATGACCGCATGCCTCGCGAGTTGATCCGCGCTTTCGGAATTCTCAAAAAAGCCGCCGCGCAGGTGAACGAAGAACTCGGCAAGCTTCCATCCGACAAAGCGAAGCTGATCATCCAGTCGGCGGAAGAGGTGATCGAAGGAAAACTCGACGATCATTTTCCGCTACGCATATGGCAAACGGGCAGCGGTACACAAACCAACATGAACGCCAACGAAGTGATCTCGAATCGCGCTATCGAGATCGCCGGCGGCGTCATGGGAAGCAAAAAGCCGATCCATCCAAACGACGACGTCAACATGTCGCAGTCGTCCAACGACACGTTCCCGACTGCGATGTACATCGCCGCCGCCGAACAGTTAAACGAGCTGATCCCGCAGATCGAACACCTGCGCGAGGCGATCGACGCGAAGGCGAAAGAGTTCGCGGGCGTCGTGAAGATCGGTCGCACGCACTTGCAGGATGCGACGCCGTTAACAGTCGATCAGGAATTCGGAGGCTGGGCCAACCTCGTCGCGCGCGACATCGAACGTCTGAAACTTTCACTGCCGGGTTTGCTCGATCTGGCGATTGGCGGCACCGCAGTCGGCACGGGTTTGAACTCCCATCCCGAGTTTGGCGAACGAGCCGCCGCGAAGATCGCACAGCTAACGGGTCTGCCGTTCAAATCACACGCGAACAAGTTTGCTGCTTTATCCGCGCACGACGAGCTCGTGTTTGCGAGCGGCGCGTTGAAGACGTTGGCGGCGTCGCTGATGAAGATCGCAAACGACGTTCGTTGGCTCGCGTCTGGACCACGTTGCGGCCTCGGGGAGTTGGTACTGCCGGAAAACGAACCCGGTTCGTCCATCATGCCCGGCAAAGTGAACCCGACTCAGAGCGAAGCGTTAACGATGGTTGCCGTGCAGGTTTTCGCCAACGACCTCGCGACCAGCTTCGGCGGATCTCAGGGAAATTTCGAGTTGAACGTTTTCAAACCGGTGATGATTCACAACTTTCTTCACTCCGTCCGATTGCTTCGCGACGCGACGCGCAGTTTCGTCGAGTTCTGCATTGACGGTATCGAGATTAATCGCGAACAGATCGACGAACACGTGAAGCAATCGCTGATGCTGGTTACCGCCTTGAACCCTCACATCGGTTACGACAAAGCCGCCCAGGTTGCAAAGAACGCGCACAAGAAGAAGATCAGTTTGCGCGAGTCAGCTATTGAGCTCGGGTATCTTACCGGGGAGGAGTTTGACGCGAAGGTCAATCCCGAGGAGATGACTCACCCCTGAACCACAAAGACACAAAGTAACAAAGAGAAAAGGCACAAGAGACAGAAAGAGCGGTGCCCGATAATAACGACAAAGTGAAGGAAAACGTCTGCGGAGCTTTTTACGTAGACTCTTCCTGCATCGATTGCGACGTTTGCCGCGATACTGCACCCGACAACTTCATGCGTTGTGACGAAAAAAACTACTCGTTTGTCTTCAAGCAACCACAGACTGAGGAAGAACGACAGTTGTGTGAGGAAGCGATGAGTTGTTGTCCGGTTGAAGCAATTGGTGACGATGGGTAATTATTGGTCATATATCATTTGACATTTCTCATTTGTCATTTAGGAGGCGTGGGTACAGCGTTCGAAATGGAGGCTTGGATACTCTTCAAATGACAAATGAGAAATGTCAAATGATATATGACCAATGATTACCCATGATATATGACCAATGATTACCCATGATATATGACCAATGATTACCCATGATATATAACCAATGATTACCCAATCTCAAACGTCACTACTCCATCCTCAATCTTCAACGGATAGGTCTTGATAGTTTCTGTAACGGTCAGGCACTCGCCTGTGCGCACGTCAAACTGCCATCCATGTAAACCACACTCGATCACATGCCCGCACAACACACCTTCCGACAACGGCGCACCTCGATGCGGACAGAAATTGCTGGTGGCATAGTATTCGCCATTCACATTGAAAACAGCTAACTCGTCGCCATCGGGGAGTTCAAATCTGGCGCACTCACCTGGCCGAAGGTCATTGATTGCGCTGACTACGACTTTCCGTTCAGCGGCGACAGGTGTCGCTGCGTCGTCAGGTTTAGTATTGAATGATTGCATCGTATGGATGGTAACAAAACACGTTTTGTGCAGCTACAAACCGGGCCGAAAACGGCTCGCGGCGAAATGGTTGCCCAGCAAGTTTTTCCGGATACTGCGTTCTTTAGGTTCGCGGCCAATTCTCCCAGCCGTAAGATACAAAGAAACGGGAGAGGAAAAACTATGAAACGAATATTTGCAACCACCCTAACGATGACCTTGCTTCTCTACGCGGCGACAGTTCTGCGCGCGCAAACGACAACCCCCACCCAAACCGATGCCAGGCGCGGCACGCGCATAACCGTAAACGGTAACGCAACGGTTCAAGCTCAACCCGACACTGCGATCCTGACGATTTCAGTCGTGACCCAGGGACGTCGCGCCATCGACGCCCAACAGGACAACGCTGCCAAAACCGACACGCTCGTGCAGGCTTTAAAAGCAGCGTCTGGCACCGGCGCCGAAATTAAAACAAGCGGCTACAGCGTTCAGCCCATGCGCGTCTATCGCGAGAACCAGCCGCCGACGATCACCGGTTATGAAGCGCGCAACACGGTTACGGTGACGTTGAGCGATCTCAAGAAAGTTGGACCAGTGATCGACGCTGCAACGCAAGCAGGCGCAAACGACATCTCCGGCATCTCGTTCACTTTGCGACAGGATCGCCCGGCGCGAGATCGCGCGTTGACGGAAGCCACTCGCGAAGCGATGAGCAAAGCGGAAGTCGTCGCCAGCGCCCTCGGACGCAAGGTCACGCGCATTGTGGAAGTTCAGGAGGAAGGCTTTTTGAGACCCCCGCAACCCGTATATCAAGCTGAAGCGTTCATGGTGAAGCGCGACAGCGTTGCCACACCGATCGAAGTTGGTTCCCTCGACGTAACTTCGCGGGTGCTTTTGATTGTTGAAGTTGAATGAGTAATCGGATCCGAACGAATCAATTTTAGGGAGGGATGCAATGGCTAGATACAGAAACGAGCTCGATGATGAGAGGGACTATTATCGACGCGAAGAGCGGATGAGACGCGACTCAATGGGCGCGTTCGACGAACCCTACAGTTCCCGCAATCGCATCGAACAGGACTGGCGGCCTGACTACAATCGTGGCCGCTTTGGCGAACGTGCTCAATACGAACAAGACGAACCACGCTACAGTGAATCGCGCGGACGCTTTCGCGATGAAGGCCACCGCAGTTCGTTGTACGACGTGCGTGGCGATCTTTCGACCGGCCGCTGGCGTGATCGCGACTATCAGGGTTTGGGAACTTCTGGACGAACTTCAGAACGTTCGCGATTACGCTGCCGCGACATCATGACACGTGACCTGGCAATCGCGACACGCGATACGCCGACCACCGAAGTCGCGCTGATGATGAAACAGGAAGACACGGGAGTCATCCCGGTGGTCGAGTACGATGTGACGCCGGGTAACGGCCGGACTGAAGGCGTCGAACGCAAGAACGACGGCCGTAATTACTCGCGCGGAAAACTTCTCGGTCTAATTACCGACCGCGACATCGTCATTCGTGCGATCTCCGAAGGCAAAGACTGCACGCAGGTCCGCGCTGAAGACATCATGACGGTGGACATTCACACCGCTCATCCAAACGATCGCGTCGTAGACGTCATTCGCAAGATGGGCGACAAGCAAGTCCGCCGTATTCCAGTTTGCAACGAGAACGGTTACCTCGTCGGAATGATCTCGATGGCTGACGTCGCGGTCGAGACCCGCGAGGACCACGAACTTTCAGATGCTCTCGAGGACATCTCGAAGGGCACATCGTTCTGGAACCGCATTTTCGGTTAACGCGCATGTCCGTCCAATCTGTGCTTGCAACACGGATTGGACGGATTTGTTTTGTTCACTTATTCTTGCGCCATGCGAAATTCAAATCGTGAGGTCTCACCGATCCTCGATCGGCGAGTAAGCCCGTCTGGCCGGTTGTGGAACCCGGCGGCTGACGTCTATCGAGCAAGCGACGGCTGGGTCGTTAAAGTGGATCTGGCCGGCATTTGTTCTGACGAACTACAGATCGAGATACGCGGCAGCCTGTTGAGCATTCGCGGCTGCCGTCGCGACACGCATTATCGAGAAGGTTTTGTTTTTCATCAGATGGAAATTACTTACAGCCGTTTCGAGAAGACGATCGAGTTTCCTTCGCCTATCGAGGGAGCAGCGGTCAGACACGATTATCGAGACGGTTTTTTAATTATCAACGTACGTACGTAATTCATAGGTTTAATATCATGGCCGATCCTGCTGAAACTGCATCGCCGCCCCCGGCAGACACCTCCGCTGAAGAACCAGCGCAACAGAACGAAGCGAGATTCTCCGCCGTCGCGACTGGACAGAAGTTTGAGGTCCCGGTGCTGGCCCTGCAAAACCTGACGATGTTTCCGGAGACGGTAGTGCCGCTTGGTGTCGGGCGGCCGCGTTCCGTCTCGGGAGTTGAAGGGGCGCTCGCAACGCCGGAGAAGTTGTTGGGTTGTATCACCGTGCGGCCCGATCGTTCGGACGATACCGATGCGAAGTCTTCTGATCTTTACGACGTTGGCACGCTCGTGATGGTCAAGCGTATGGAGCGACTGCCCGACGCGATGCGCATTCTGGTCCAGGGAACCGAACGCATTAGAGTGATTGAATGGAAACAGGAAGATCCACATCTGCGCGCAGTGGTTGAGGTTCTGCCGGAGCCGCGTATTGTCGATCCCGAAGCAGGTTGAAGCAGCGAAGCGAAACGTGCAGCAGATGATCCAGGAGGCACTGGCGCTGTTGCCAAATGTGCCTGCGGAAGTGCGGATCGCCGTGTTGAGTTCGGTCGATCCAGTCCGGCTCGCGTATTTCCTCGGTTCGATCCTGAACCTCGGCGTCGAAGAAGAGCAGAAGATGCTCGAAGCGAATACGGCTGACGAGTTGCTGCGATTGGCCCACAACAATCTCGCGCGCGAACTCGAGATTCTGCAACTGCGTTCGAAGATCGCGACAGAAGCGCAAACTGAGATGGACAAGGCGCAGCGCGATTACGTCCTGCGCCAGCAGATGCGCGCGATTCAGAAGGAACTCGGCGAGGACGAGACAGGCGAAGCCGCGGAGGCGGAGTTGCTCCGTGAACGTCTGGAGAAAGTCGAGTTGCCGGAAGAAGTGAGAACTGAAGCGGATCGCGAATTGAAGCGCCTTGAACGTTTGCCGCCGGCTGCGCCTGACTATCACGTGATTCGCACGTACCTCGAATTTATTTTGGAGTTGCCGTGGTTGAAGTCGTCGGAAGACAAGCTCGATCTCGAGGAAGCGCGTCGCATTCTCGACGAAGATCATTACGGACTTGAAGACGTCAAAGAACGAATTCTCGAGTTTCTCGCGGTCATCAAACTGCGGCCCGACACGAAGAGCCCGATCCTGTTGTTTGTTGGACCACCGGGAGTCGGCAAGACGTCTTTGGGACGATCGATTGCACGCGCGCTGGGGCGGCAGTTTGAACGAATGTCGTTGGGTGGCGTACGCGACGAGGCGGAGCTGCGCGGTCATCGACGGACGTACATCGGCGCGATGCCGGGCCGGATCATTCAGTCGATCCGCCGTGCAGGTGTGAACAATCCGGTGCTGATGCTGGACGAGATCGACAAGCTCGGAAACGACTATCGTGGCGATCCGGCGGCGGCGCTGCTTGAGATCCTTGACCCGCAGCAGAACAACACGTTCCGCGATCACTATCTCGATTTGCCGTTTGATCTTTCGCGAATTTTCTTTATTGCGACGGCGAACCAGCTTGGTCCAATCCCGCCGCCGCTGCGCGATCGGATGGAAATCATCGGGCTTCATGGTTACAGCGATCGCGAAAAACTCGAGATCGCAAAGCGCTACCTGATTCCTCGACAGACTACGGATAACGGACTGAACCAGGCACAGTTGAAGATCGACGACAAGGCGGTCGAGTTGATTGCGTCGCGCTACACGCGCGAGGCTGGTGTGCGACAGCTCGAACGAAACATTGGTAGCGTGGCGCGGAAAGTGGCGCTAGGATCGCGCAGGCGCAGGCGGAGAGTGTGTAGTCGCGGCAGTCAGACATTCGCGAGTACCTGGGGCCGCCGCGTTTCTATCCGGAACAGGCGCGCAAGGAGTTGCCTGCCGGTGTCGCGACTGGAATGGCGTGGACCGAGATGGGCGGCGAAGTATTATTCATCGAAGCGACGTTGCTGCCGGGCGGTCGCGGACTGACGATCACGGGCCAGCTTGGCGAGGTGATGCAGGAATCGGCGCGCGCGGCGCAGTCGTACCTGTGGTCGCATGCGGCGGAGTTTGGCATCGAGCCAGAAATCTTCAAGGAGTTTGGCGTGCACCTGCACGTGCCGGCGGGTGCGATTCCGAAGGATGGACCAAGCGCCGGAGTGACGATCACGTCGGCGTTGGCGTCGCTTTACACCGGGAGGCGCGTGCGGCCTGATACGTCGATGACTGGCGAGATTACGTTGTCGGGACTCGTGTTTCCAATTGGTGGCGTGAAAGAAAAGGTGCTCGCGGCGCATCGCGCTGGGATCCGGCGTATCTTGTTGCCGGCGCGTAATGAAGCTGACATCGACGATATTCCGGAAGACGTGAAGAACGAGCTACAGATCGTTTTCGTCTCTAATATCGCTGAGGTGATCGACGGGGCGTTGGAAGTGTTAGTGGCGAACCCGCCGCCGCACATTACAGGTGTAGGCGATTCCGACCAGAGGCTCCCGCGAACCCGAGCCGGAACCGCTAACAGTCAAGGGTTACGATCGCGATTGACCTTTAGGCACAAAAGGCACAAAAGGGACAAAAAGCACAAAAGGCATAAAAAAACCGAGGTCTTTTTACTTGATTCTGCCTTCTTGTGACTTCTTGTGCCTTTTGTGCCTTTTGTGCCTTTTTGTGGCTTAACCTGTCTCTCGCTTACGCCGCTGGTTCGGTTTCTTCCTCAGCCGCGGCTTCTACAAGCGAGGCGCTGGTGACTTTATCGCCGGCGTCGGTCTTGATGAGCCGCACGCCCTGCGCACTTCGCCCTGTTTTGCGAATGTCACCAGCCTCGAGCCTGATCAGCTTTCCCTGCTGCGTGATGATCATGATCTCCGACTCGTCGTCAACCGGGAAAACAGCCACGACTTTCCCGGTTTTCTCCGTCGTCTTCATATTGATAACGCCCTTGCCGCCGCGCGACGTAAACCGATAAGTACCTATCGGTGTTTGTTTGCCGTAACCCTGTTCGGAGACCGACAGCATCCGTTCCGTGTCGTCCGCCGAAACGGCGCAAACTGAAACGACGAAATCGTCTCCGCGCAAGTCGATCCCGCGCACGCCGCGGGTCGCTCGGCCCATCGGACGGACGTTCTTCTCGTCAAAACGAATCGCGTAACCGTTATGCGTGGCGATGAACATGCGCTTCGTGCCGTCAGTCAGTATGACGTCGAGTAGTCAATCGCCCTCGTCAATGTTGATCGCGATGATCCCGTTGGTGCGAATGTTTTGAAAGTCGGCCAGCGACGGTTTTTTTGATGACACCTTTTCTCGTCACCATCGCGACATAACGTCCTTCGGCAAAATCACTCACCGGCACCACGCCTGCCATCCGGCGATCCGACGGAATGTTAATCAGATTCACGACCGCCTTACCGCGCGCTGATGCCGCAGCATCCGGCACTTCATGGACTTTCAACTTGTAGACCATGCCGTCGTCCGTGAAGATCATCAGGTACGCGTGCGTCGAGGCGATGAACAGGTGTTTGACGAAGTCGCCGTTCTTCGCGGCGCGCCAAAGCGGCCTTTGCCGCCGCGACCCTGTCGCGAATAAGTCGTGATCGGCGTTCGCTTGATGTAACCACTGTTCGTGACGGTGATCGCCACGTCTTCATCGGCGATCAGATCTTCGATTGAAAGCTCGACGCCTTCGTCAACGATCTCCGTCGACGCTCGTCGCCGAAATCTTTCTTGACGTCCTCGAGTTCCTTCGTGATGACGCGACGCAGCGAACGCTCATTGCCGAGAATCTCTTCGAGTTCGGCGATCAATTTAATAATGCCTTCGTACTCTTCAATGATCTTCTGACGTTCGAGCGCCGACAGTCGGCGCAGTTGCAGATCGAGAATCGCCTGCGCCTGGATCTCGGAGAAGGCCAGACTTTCCATCGTTTTCGTCATCCGCGCCATGTAGTCTTGAACTGAACGTCTGACGGAATGCCTTTCCAAGTTTTGATCTTCGCTCGTAGTTCTCAAATGTGCTTGTCAGCCACAGTCGGGCTTCGTCAACCGAACGTGAATTGCGAATGAGCGTAACGATGTAGTCAAGCGCGTCAATCGCTTTTGTAAGTCCTTCGAGAATGTGGGCCCGCGCGCTGTGCTTTGCGCAGCTCGTATTCGGTGCGTTTGCGCACGACTTCACGGCGAAACTCGATAAACGCTTCGAGCATCTCCTTGAGGTTCAGAACGCGCGGCTGGCCGTTGACGATCGCGAGATTGATCACGCCGAAAGACGACTGCATCGGCGTCAGTTTGTAGAGCTTGTTTAGCACCACCTGCGGCATTGCGTCGCGTTTAAGCTCGGCAACGATGCGCATTCCCGTGCGATCCGATTCGTCGCGCAGATCGGAGATGCCGTCGATCTTCTTTTCGTTAACCAACTCGGCGATTCGCTCGATCAGGCGCGCCTTGTTGACCTGAAAAGGAATTTCGGTCATGACGACCGCGTCGCGCTCCTGCGCGCCACGCCCGATGCGATCGATGCCCGCGCGAGCGCGCAACTGCAAAATGCCGCGGCCTTCGATGTAGGCTTTTTTGATCTCCTCGCGCCCGTAAATGAATCCGCCGGTCGGAAAATCAGGACCGGTCACGATCTTCGTCAGGTCGTCGACGGTCAACTCCGGATTTTTCAGCAGCGCGATCGTCGCGTCGACGATCTCCGTCAGATTGTGCGGCGGGATTTTCGTCGCCATGCCGACGGCGATGCCGTCGGAACCGTTGATCAGCAGGTTCGGAACACGCGCCGGCAAAACTTTCGGTTCGCTGAGCGATTCGTCGTAGTTAGGTTGAAAAGCAACCGTTTCTTTTTCAATGTCCGCCAGAATTTCGTTGGCCAGCCTCGCCATGCGAACTTCCGTATAACGCATTGCGGCCGCTGCATCGCCGTCGATCGAGCCGAAATTTCCCTGCCCGTCGATGAGCGGATAGCGCATCGAAAAATCCTGCGCGAGGCGCACGATCGTGTCGTAGACGGGCATGTCGCCGTGCGGGTGATACTTACCGATAATATCGCCGACGATGCGCGCGCTCTTTTTATACGGCTTGTTGTACTGGTTGCCGAGTTCGTGCATGGCCCACAACACGCGGCGATGAACCGGTTTCAGACCGTCGCGCACGTCAGGCAGCGCGCGGCCGATGATGACCGACATGGCGTAGTCGAGATACGAGCGGCGCATCTCGTCTTCGATGTTTATGTGGGGGTTCTTCTCAGAAGTTGTTTCCATCTACCAGCCTTTCAAGTACAATCCGCCCGCACGCAGTTTGGTCCCACTGAAGAGATACTTAGCTTCGGGTTGGCGGTTCTTTTCGAACAGAAAAAACGAGGCGGAACTTCAGCATTCAAGTGCCCGACATTTTAGCCTTTTTCGAGGGTTGTTGGCAACAGCGAAATCGGCAAAAACTCTAATAAAATCAACAGCTTTTGGTCTCGTGGCGACCTCAATAAGCGCCCATGAGTGAAGAGAGAAACTGGAAGCGAATTCGTGAGCGGCTGGCACTCCATTTACCAGTCCGGGTGCGCGTTCGAGAGACACCGGATTTCGCGTGGACCGAGATGACTCGACTGGTGAATGTGACGCCTTTTGGGGCCGGGTTCACGCTCCGGCGGCCGACTGAAAAAGGCCGATTGCTGCACATGACGATCCCGATGCCGCGGCAGTTGCGCGTGTTCGATCATGTTGAGGAGCAATACAGGGTTTGGGCCATCGTCAGATACCTGAGAAGTGAGAGCACCGCGGATGGAATCGTTTTCAACCTCGGTGTCGCGTTTATCGGCAAACGGCCGCCTGCGAGCTACGATACGGAACCGTGGAAACGTTACGATGTGGCCAACAGCGCTCTCGAGGCACTCCCGGCGCCGGAAGATTTGATTGACCATGTTCCTTCAGAGGAAGGCAGAAACGCGACGCGTCATAAGATTGCGGTCGATATGAAAGTGGATCTGTTCGACCAAAACGGCAAGGTAGTTCAAACTGAACACACTGTTTCCGAAGACATTAACGCAAAGGGCGCAACGATTTTTACGACACTAAATCTCGACCAGGGACGCTTCATTCGTTTGACAAGCGAGCAATACAGAGTCACGCTCCACGCCGCCATTCGCTCCCAGCACATCGGCCCCGACGGCATCGCTCGAATTTACATCGAGTTCATCGATAAGGAATGGCCGTTGTAAGATAAGGCCGAGTCATTTTCCATTGGTCATTTCTCATTAGTCATTTTGAAAACGAGAAACTAGAAATGAGAAATGAGAAATGGAAAATGGAAAATGGAAAATGAACAGAGCGCGTGAATAGCAACGGTACATCTTCAACTGCGCGGCCGGTTAACGGCCAGCAGATGTTTCCGCAGTGGGCGTTGGACATGATTAGGCCAATGGTCGGCGGCGTGAGTCGTTTCCTGTGGAAAATTGAGTTTCGCGGGGTCGAAAACATTCCAACGCATGGCGGTTTGATCGTTGCCGCCAACCATCAAACTTATCTCGATCCGTTCTGGATTTCGTTGCAGATAAAACGTCCGACACGTTACCTCGCGTGGAGCGCAGCCTTTCGTTGGCCCCTTGTTGGTCCAGCCCTGACGTGGTTCGGCGCATGGCCGCTCGCGCTCGAAGGTGCCGATCCTGCCCCGATCAGACGCTCGCTCCAGTGGTTGCGATCGGGGGGCGCTGTCGTGATATTTCCCGAAGGCGGGCGCGCGACGTCTGAAGGCGCGCTCGAACGATTCAAGGGCGGCGCGGTGCGTCTCGCTTTAGAAGCAAACGTGCCGATACTGCCAGTGACAATCAAAGGCGGAAACCGCATCTGGCCGCGAGGCTGGCGCTTTCCGCGCACCGGCAAAGTCGTTATTACCTACCATCCCCTGTATCATGCTGAACAAGCACCAAAAGAGGAGACGCGGGCGGCAGCGAGACGCGAAAGCGAGCGATTAGCCGGGGTAATCGCATCAGCGCTTTAGAGCCACAAAAAGGCACAAAAGGCACAAAAGTCACATAAAAGACTTGAGCTGTGTAGGCTCGACCTGACAAGAATCCTCTTTGTGCCTTTTGTGCCTTTTTGTGGCACCCAAAATGTTCACTTTTCGCGCGCCAGGGCGCGTCAATCTTATCGGCGAGCACACTGATTACAACGCAGGTTTCGTGATGCCTGCGGCTATCAATGTCTCCGCGTACACCTCCGTCACACCGCGCGACGATCGCAAACTCAAAATTCGTTCAAGCAACTTTGATGATGAGATCGAAGTCGATCTCGATGATGCGATGCTGAAGTCGAGGGGTCATTGGAGCGACTATCCCATTGGCGTTGCCGTCACGCTGGAACGATCTGGTTGTCGTTTGAGCGGTGCGCAGCTCGAAATTAAGAGCGAAGTGCCGATGGGTTCGGGACTGAGTTCGTCGGCTGCGGTCGAGGTGTCCACTGCGTGTGCGCTGGCAGCGAATTCCGATCTCGTGATCGATCGCAACGAGCTTGCGCTGCTCTGTCAGAAAGCTGAAAACGAGTTTGTTGGCGCGCGCGTCGGCATCATGGACCAGTTTGTCGCTCTATTTGGCGAGGAGCGAAAAGCGTTGATGCTGGATTGTCGTTCACTCGATTACAAGCTGTTGCCTGTTCCGGAAACTGTTCGCCTCGTTGTTTGCAACACGATGGTCAAACACGCGCTTGCCTCGGGCGCCTACAACGAGCGCCGAGCGCAATGTGAAGCTGGAGTCAAACATCTCGCCAGGTTTTTGCCTGATTTGAAAACGCTGCGCGACGTTAAACTGAATGATCTCGAACACTACGGACGCGATCTGCCGGAGGTGATCTATCGCCGGTGCCTGCACGTGATCTCGGAGAATGCTCGCGTGCTCGCCGCCGCGGAAGCGCTTGAACTACACGATTTGCATCGCTTTGGTGAGCTGATGGCTGAGTCGCACGTAAGCTTGCGCGACGACTACGAAGTGAGCTCCCGCGAGCTGGATTTGATGGTCGAACTGGCAGTCGGTGTTGAAGGCGTGTACGGTACAAGGATGACGGGCGGGGGCTTCGGCGGGTGCACCATTAGCCTTGTCAATTGCGAGCACGTTGAAAACTTCGCGCGCACAGTCGCCGAGGGATACGAGCAGAGTACAAGTTTGAAGCCCGAAATCTACGTCTGCGAGGCTTCGAAGGGGGCAGAACAGATCACATCATGAAACTAATCATTCTCGCCGCAGGTTATGCAACACGTCTTTATCCGTTGACGCTTAATCAACCCAAGCCACTCTTGACGGTCGCGGGCAAGCCGATGCTGGAATGGGTCATCGACAACGTCAAGACCATCGACGCCATCGATCACGCCTACATCGTCACGAACGCAAAGTTTGTAACCCATTTCGAAGAGTGGGCCGCGAGCTACAGCCGTACGAATCTGAAGTTTGGTTTCACCATCGTCAACGACCGCAGCACTGACGATTCGAACAAACTCGGCGCCATCGGCGACATGCACCTTGTCATGACGAAACACGGGATCGACGACGACATCATCGTCGTCGGCGGTGACAACCTTTTCAGCGACGACCTGAAAGAGTTTGGCGATTATTGTTTACGCAAAAAAGCGCCTGTGACAGGCGTTTACGACGTCGGCGATCTCGAAGCGATAAAGAAATACAACGCGATCGACATTGACGAAGAAGGCTCGCATCCTTTTCTTTGAAGAGAAACCCGCGCAGCCAGGAAGCACACTGACGGGCATCGCGCTTTATTACTACCCGCAGTCGGCGTTGCCGCTTATTTACCAGTACATCGCCGAAGGAAATAATCCCGATCAGCCGGGACGCCTGGTCCAATGGCTCTACCCGCGCACTTCGTTTTACACGTGGCGCGTGCCGGGGCTTTGGTTCGATGTCGGATCGATCGAGACACTCGAGGAAGCCAATCACGTGTTTAGTGAGCTAAAAAAGTGACTGTCACGAAAAAAGTTTTCGGCAGTGGTCCAAACGGCGAAGAGGTCCATCTCTATACGCTCACAAACAATCATCGCCTCGAGGTATCGATCACGAACTACGGCGGCGCAATCACGTCGATCCTCGCGCCGGATCAAAACGGCGTTTTCGACGACGTCGTGCTGGGTTACGACACCCTGGACGATTACATGAAGAACCCGCGCTACCTTGGCGCGCTCATTGGCCGTTTTGCCAATCGCATCGATCGCGGGAAGTTTTCCCTCGACGGAGTCCAGTACCAGCTCGCGCAGAACAACGGCGAGAACCACCTACACGGTGGGCCGAAAGGCTTCGACAAGCGCGTCTGGAATGCTTCGGAGACTCCGGCCGGTCTGCATCTGGAGTATTTCAGCCAGGACGGCGAAGAGAACTACCCGGGAAACCTCAATGTCGCTGTCGAGTACTCCTTGAACGACGAAAACGAACTACGCATCGATTACCACGCGACCACCGATAAAGACACGATCATCAATCTCACTAATCATTCGTACTTCAATCTCGCGGGCCATGGAACGATTCTGGACCACGAGTTGACGTTGTATTCCGAAAGTTACATTCCTGTGAGAGACGACCTGGTTCCATTCGGGGAAATTCACCTGGTTGAAGGCACGCCGATGGACTTCAGAACCAGCCGCGCGATCGGGTCGCGACTGGACCAGCTCATCCCGGAGATCAGCTACAGCCAGGGTTACGATCACACGTTCTCGTTAAGGGGTCAGGATGGCTCGTTAAGATGGGTAGCCCGATTACGTGAACCCGTCTCGGGTCGTGTGATGGAGGTGTTTACGACACAACCAGGCATGCAGGTCTATTCAGGAAACTTTCTCGATGGAAGCTTGATTGGTAAGGGCGGGGTTGCTTACGAGAAGTATGCGGCGTTGTGTCTTGAGACTCAGCACTTCCCCGACTCACCAAACCAGCCGGATTTTCCGTCGACGGTGTTACGTAAAGGCGAGACCTACAACGAAACGACGATCTACAAATTCACTACCGGCTGAGGCGAGACGGGGAGACGGGGAGACGGGGAGACGGGGAGATGCGGTGACGCGGTGACGGGAAGATCGCTCAGTCTCCGCTTCACCCATTCACCCCTTCTACTTCGTGTGCGTCGCTTCATACTTCCTGATCAGATCTTCATGGCGCAGTGTCAGACCGATATCGTCGAGACCTTCCAACAGGCAATAACGTTGAAACTCACCGATTGCGAACGGAATCGACAACCCGTTCGTGTCTTCGATCGTCAGCCGTTCGAGATTTACCGTCAACTTGTAACCGATCTCCTCTTGCGCGTGACGCATCATCGTCCGCACCTGATCGTTACTTAAAGTGATCGGCAGCATGCCGTTTTTGAAACAGTTGTTCGCGAAGATGTCGGCGAATGACGGCGCAATAATTACGCGAAAACCATACTCGCCTAGCGCCCACGGCGCGTGTTCCCGCGATGACCCGCAACCGAAGTTCTTGTCGGCGATCAGGATCGACGCGCCTTGATAGCGCGGCTCATTTAATACGAATGAGGGATCGGGAACGCCGTCAGCAGTGTAGCGCCAGTCGTAGAAGAGAAACTCGCCAAAACCGGTTCGCTCGATCCGTTTGAGAAACTGCTTCGGAATGATCTGGTCCGTATCGACGTTCGCACGATCGAGCGGCGCTACTAAACCAGTATGTTTACGAAAAGGCGTCATCGTTCTTTGTGCTTTGTACTTAGTGCTTTGTTTTTCGCCTAACCAGGTACAAAGCTCTAAGCACTAAGATCTAAATTCCCAGTTTCTTACGTCGGTGAAATGACCCTTAATCGCGGCTGCCGCGGCCATCATCGGACTCACAAGATGCGTGCGTCCACCGCGACCCTGCCGGCCCTCGAAGTTTCGATTGCTCGTCGAAGCGCAGCGTTCTCCTGGTTGCAGTATGTCGGCGTTCATCCCCAGACACATTGAACATCCCGCCTCACGCCATTCGAAACCTGCTTCGCTGAAGATTTGATCGAGACCTTCGCGCTCGGCAGCTCTTTTAATTTCCTGCGATCCGGGGACCACCATCGCGCTAACCGTCGAACTGATGCGATAACCTTTCACAACCCGCGCAGCCGCGCGCAGATCTTCGATACGCGCATTCGTACACGAGCCGATGAACGCGCGATCGATTGCGATCTCCTGAATACTCGTACGCGGCGTGAGCGCCATGTACTCGAGGGCGCGCTCCGCAGCCTGGCGATCAGTTGCACTTCGCGCGTCCGCCGGATCGGGCACGTAACTCGTCACCGGCGCCACCATTCCCGGGCTCGTTCCCCACGTGACAAACGGTTCCAACTTCGCAGCGTCAATCTCAACTACACGATTGAAAACAGCAAGGTTGTCGCTCTTCAGTGTTCGCCAGTGATCGACGGCCTTGTCCCACGCCTCACTCGGCTCTCGACTAGAGGGGGCAAACCTCCGTCCCTTCAAGTAGGCAAACGTCGTTTCGTCAGGTGCAATCATTCCAGCTCGTGCGCCTGCTTCGATGCTCATGTTGCACAACGTCATCCGGCCTTCCATCGTAAGAGCGCGCACCGCTTCACCGGCGTATTCGATCGCGTAACCTGTCGCGCCGTCAGTTCCGATCTGCCCGATAATTCCAAGCGCCAGGTCTTTCGCGGTGACGCCTTCCGGCAGCCGCCCGCGCGTTTCGACTTTCATCGCCCGTGGTTTGTTCTGCGGCAGGCATTGCGTAGCCAGTACGTGCTCGACTTCGCTCGTGCCAATGCCGAACGCGAGCGCGCCGAACGCACCGTGCGTGCTGGTATGACTGTCGCCGCAGACGATCGTCATTCCCGGTTGCGTCAAACCAAGTTCTGGTCCAATGACGTGAACGATCCCCTGTTCGGGAGAGTGAATGTCGAACAATTGAATGCCAAACTCACGGCAGTTCCGGCGCATCGCTTCGACTTGTTTCGCGGCAGTTGCGTCAGCGATCGGAAGACTGCGATCGGTGGTGGGAACGTTGTGGTCCACTGTGCCGAATGTCAGATCCGGCCGGCGCACGCTGCGTTTTGCCTGGCGTAGACCATCAAACGCCTGCGGCGATGTGACTTCGTGAATCAGGTGAAGATCGATGTAGATCAGCGACGGCTCGCCGTCCGCAGCGCGAACTACGTGCGCATCCCAGAGTCTGTCGAGTAAGGTTTGGGCCATCTTATTAGTGCTTGGTACTTCTTTTTCTTGACTTATGTCTCCCGCAAAGACGCAAAGGCGCAAAGCGCTACCGCGTTTTTAAAGGATTTCTTTGCGCCTTGGCGCCTTTGCGGGAGACTCCTATACGGCGTGATAAGCGTAACGCATGTCGGCGATCTCTGTTACTGCTTCGCAGATCAATTCACCGATCTCCGAGGTGCGTGAGACGTGACCACCCATTGCAATGTCGGCGGTGCGGTATCCTGCGTCGAGCACATGCTCGATTGCCGATTCGATGTCGCCGGCATCGCGCTCGAGACCCGCCGAATGACGCAGCAGCATCGCGGCCGAGGCGATTGCGCCGCATGGATTCGCCACACCACGTCCCGCGATGTCGGGCGCGGATCCATGGACCGGCTCGTAAAGTCCCACCTCGCCGCCGACTGTTGCCGAGGCCAACATTCCGAGCGACCCGGTAATCACTGCCGCTTCGTCCGTCAGGATATCGCCAAACAGGTTTTCAGTTAACACTACGTCGAACAAACGCGGGTTTGTGATCAAATGCATCGCGCAAGCGTCGACGTACAGGTGATTGAGCGTGACGTCCGGATAATCTTCAGCAATGCGCGTGACGGTCTGTCGCCAGAGTTGCGACGTCTCGAGCACGTTTGCTTTGTCAACCGAGGTTACTTTGCCACGGCGTTTCCGGGCCGCTTCGAAAGCGACGCGTGCAACGCGTTCGATCTCTTCGACTGAGTACTGCATTGTGTTGCTGGCGACAGTGCCGTTTGTTGTCGAAGTAAAGCCTCTCGGTTCTCCAAAATAGAGACCGCCGAGTAGTTCTCGTACAAATAGAATATCCGCGCCACGAACTATTTCACTGCGCAATGGTGAACAGTCTTCGATCGACGCGTACGAGAGCGCCGGTCGCAGGTTCGCGTAACCACCGAGCGCGCGTCGTAAAAGCAGCAGGCCGGCTTCCGGCCGCGTGTTGGCCGGCAATCGATCGTACTCGGGCGCGCCCACGGCGCCGAGCAGCACCGCATCACTTGCAAGACACGCGTCGAGCGTCGCGGGCGGTAGCGGCGAGCCAAACTCGCGAATCGCCACGCCGCCAATCGCATGCTCGGCGAATTCAAACTTGTATCCGTGAATTCCCGCAACAGTTTCCAGTACCCGTACTGCTTCGGCCGTCACCTCTGGTCCAATCCCGTCGCCCGGAAGAATCGTCACCCTTAATCTCATCTTTTACCTCTTTAAGCTGCTGCGCTCACCGTCGCGTTGAGCAACGAAATCAGATCCTGGTCGTAGATTCGCTTCTTGCGATCGGCCAGTTCAGTAAATCTCCTGTAGGCGGCGTCGAGATCCTGACCGCCGATGTCATAACCGAGTTCCATGTAGCGCAGCGACAGCGCATGCCGGCCGGAATGTTTGCCGAGTACGAGCGAGTTCGCCGGTACACCGACAGATTCGGGCGTCATGATCTCGTAACACAACGGATTGTTGATGACGCCGTGCTGATGAATGCCCGCTTCATGCGCAAAAGCGTTACGGCCAACAATCGCCTTGTTTGGTTGCACCTGAAATCCGACGATGCTCGACAGCAGTTGGCTCGCTGGAAAGAGCTGGTGCGTCACGATGCCTGTCTCGAACGGCAGTCGATCAGCGCGCACGTGCAACGCCATCACGATCTCTTCGAGCGACGCGTTACCAGCGCGCTCACCGATGCCGTTGATGGTGCATTCAACCTGCCGTGCGCCTGCCTCAATCGCGGCCAGGCTATTCGCCACCGCAAGGCCGAGATCATTGTGACAGTGAACACTCACGATCACATCCCGATCTTTCACTACCCGTTCGAGGACCTGCTCGACGAGATGTTTCATTTCGCTCGGCGTCGTATATCCGACGGTGTCGGGCACATTCAACACCGACGCTCCTGCCTCGACCGCCGTATCTAGCACTTCACACAGGTAATCGACATCGCTGCGTGTTGCGTCTTCCGCGGAAAACTCGACGTCGTCGGCGTAGTTGCGCGCCTGGGCCACAGCGCGGCGAGTCATCTCGATCACCTCGGCGCGTGATTTCTTTAGTTTGTGTTCGAGATGAATATCAGACGTGGCGCAGAAGGTATGAATTCGGGGAGACGCTGCATTAGCTAAAGCTTCGGCGGCGCGCGCCACGTCCTGGTCAGCTGTACGACAAAGGGCTGCGACTTTGACCCCGCGGCAACGGGCAGCCACAGCTTTGACGGCCGCAAAATCGCCTTCGGAGGCGATCGGGAATCCGGCCTCGATGATGTCGACGCCGAGCTCTTCGAGCTTCTCGGCCATGCGTAACTTCTCGTCAAGGTCCATCGAGCAGCCCGGCGATTGCTCGCCGTCACGCAAGGTCGTGTCGAAGATGCTGATCCGGTTTTGCGGCATAGGTTTCCCCCTCCTGTGAAGCAACTAAGCCCAAGAATGCTATTGCCGGGGAGGCTGAAAGTCAAAGTTATTATCTTTATAGAAAGATAACGAGTTGTGATACCATAACGCAGCCTTGGACCGTGAATAAGCCACACCGCCGGGAGGACCAGTGGACGTCAACCAACTCGAAGTCCTGATCGCAGTCGCGCGTGAGCAGAGTTTTTCGCGGGCGGCGCAGTCGCTTCATAGAACCCAGCCGGCAGTTAGCCAGGCAATTCGACGGCTCGAACTTGAGCTTGGCGAGTCCTTATTTGACCGCTCGTCGAAGGACGGAACGCTGACCGCAGCAGGTCGCGTGTTGTTTGATTTTGCAGAGCAGATGTTGAACCTGCGGCAGGGCGCGCATCGCGCGATCAAGGAACTGAAGGACCTCCAACACGGCAAACTGGCGCTCAGCGCGAACGAGTACACCGTGATGTACCTGCTGCCGGTCCTGACTGTCTTTCGCGCGCGACACCCGCACATCAAGGTTGAAGTGAAGCGGAGTCTGGCGAGCCGGATCGCTTCCGACGTGCTAGGCCGGGGCGTCGAAATCGGTGTCGTTTCGTTCAAGCCGACGGACCAGGCAATCGCGTCGGTCCCCGCGATTAGCGATGAGCTGGCGTTGATTGTGTCTCCGTCGCATCCCCTCGCGACGAAGCAGGTCGTCTCCGTGCGTGAACTCGGAGCAGAGTCGTTCATCGCGCACAACGTGCCTTCGCCCTATCGCGAGCGCGTGGTGAAAACTTTCGAGAAGTATAAAACGCCGCTCAACATCTCGATGGAGATGCCGACGCTGGAGTCGATCAAGCGGTTGGTGGAGCAGGAGATGGGTGTGGCGCTCGTGCCGCGTCTTACAGCCCAAATCGAAATAGAACGCGGACAACTTGCAGCCCTTACCGTTAAAGAGATGCGACTCGAACGGCGTTTACAGTTGATCTATCGTCGCGGAGCAACTTTGTCACACGCCGCAAAAGCGTTTTTGAGAGTCGCACGCTCTTAGCGACCTGTAGTGGCCCATTTTTGGAATCTTCTCCGCGTTCCGCTTACCTCTGCGACTCTGCGGTTATCGCTTTTTACTCCATATTTACGGCCGAGACGCAGAGGTACGCAGAGAGACGCAGAGATACGCAGAGGTACGCAGAGTGAAATTAGATGGCGACCTAACGTCCCGGTACGTCTGCAATGCGTCGCGCGTACTCATCAATCTGGCCTAGATAGTAAAGACGAATCAGCTCCTTCTCGAGTGCCGGATTCTGCTTAACACGCGCACGAATCTCACGGAATATCTTTTCTTTGATCCAGTACCCGTTGCGATGACGCTCGCCAATGGACGACGCGTTTGCCAGCTTATCGATCTCCGGCGTTGTCAGTCCGCGCCGCCACGCCGCGCGATAGACCACGAGAGCCTCCTGAAACGACTGGTTCGCGATCGACGTGAACAGTTGATTCAGCCCTTTCCAGCCCTGCTTGTGAGTATCGACCAGCGCTACGACATCCGGATGCGGATTCTGCGCGCTGCGGTAATCGAGTAGCGAAACACGCAAGTCGATCGTGCGATCGCCGTCGTAGTCATATTCGATCGTATCGAGAAAACCATTCTTGTCAGTGTCCGTGTACTTAACAACTTCCTCGACACGCGGTGCGATCGGCTTCGGCGAAGGCGTCTTGTTCCCACCGTGATACTCGGCATCCTTGTCGACGGTCCACGCGCCCCACTCCGCGCCAGCCAGATGCAGTTTGCGATCGAATACGCCAACGTAAAGCTTTCCGCCTCCCGAATTGTCTTCGTCAAACTCCCCACGGTCACCCAGCGAATCCGCCTGCGGATGACCATTGATTCCCGGACGCTGATCAGGCGCGACCATGTCCAGTTCCGCGTAGTTGCTGCGCCGCCAGCGCTTCGTCGAATAGAGATCGATCTCCTTTGGACCACCGAAGCCGTGCATCGGGTAATACATCTCGACCCGCTCCCAACGATGATCGTCGTCGTCCTCGTCAAACACGAAATACATCGTGGTCCAACCGGCGGTGAAAAACGCGTCGTAACTCTTGTCGTGCGGCATGTACATCAGCTCGTCTATCTGCCGCCAGTTATTCCATTCAAAGCAGGCATCAAACTTTGGATTGCCCTTCAACGCCGGATACTTATGGACCATGGAACGATACGGAATGCCCGGGCCACCAACTCCCCGCAGCGACATGTCATAGTCGGTTTCATTTCCCTGCGTCGAATCGTTGTCGAGATCGAAAGTGGTGAACGCTTCACTGAGCACGCCGGTGAGATTCGTCATGCCTTTGTCGTCCAGCGCGGGAACCGGATCGAGCCAGCGCATGGCCATCTCGGTCGCGCCGTCGTTGTCGAAATCGAAGAAAGCAAACGGGTTTTCCCAGTTGAGACGCGGATCGGGAAGCGACTGCGGCGGGCGATGTACTTTGAGAAACACGGAGTCGCCGTTGTAATCGGGTAGCCAGTCGGTGATTCCGGTGTAGCCCCAGTTGTCGTTTCCGAAGTCGTACTTTTCCCAATCGAGCCAGCCCAGCACGCCGTCTTTCTCGACGTCGATGTAGACCATCCAATGCGACTCACCGGCGTTGAATTTGCCGGTGGACCATTCGCGACCCTGCGTGACGAACGCCTGAAGATCGGCGCGTCCGTCGCCGTCGTTGTCGGCCCACTTGATGCTGATGTCGAGTGCACTGTCGTAGATGCCGTCGCCGTTTTTATCAATTTGCAGGACGTCAGCGACTTGATCTCCGCGAGTATCGGTCGGCAGCAGGTCGCCGTTTTCGTCCAGCCAGCGCACGCGTTTGCCGTTCCACCAGCGTTCGAGGATGTCGGGTTTGCCGTCGCCGTTGATGTCCACGCGCACGATCTCGTCTGACGGTGTGGCCGACTTCAACGCGGTCTTGCGGAGATCGGGCAACTTCGTTTGCGCGACCATTACCTGTGTGGTTATAAGGATGAAAATGATGATGACAAGCGATTGACGTCGCATCATTACCTCGATTGGTTCAGATTGGTTCGGCATTAATTCTCACGAGCGGACGGCTTATAGCATGGAAGAAAAAGAATTTGTAGCCCTCGTCGATGAGCTGGAGGACTTCGCGCACCGGAACCCGGGCGAGTACAAGTTGCGTGTCGCGTTGTTAGCGGCGCTTGGTTACGTTTTTCTGATCGGCAGCGTCATCATCGTTCTGTTGCTCGTTGGCGTTGTCGTTTACTTCGGCAGGTTAAACTGGCTGGTCATCAAGCTTCTGCTCATTCCGCTTGGCCTGGCCTTGATCGTGGTGCGATCGCTGTGGGTGAAGTTTCCTGTTCCCGAAGGCCATGAGTTGCGTTACGACGACGCCCCGCGACTGTTTGTTTTCGCGAAGAGCACGCGAGAGGCGACGAAGCAATGCGCGCGATGGGAAATTGGGTAAACGAGTTGGCCGAGCAGTTGAACTTCCCCGGATTCATTTTAATCATCCCGTTCGAGCAGAACTACAAACCGCTCCGCAAAACTTTTGAACGGGTTCAGGGTTCCGAGATTTATCGCGCCGCTTAGTTTCTACAACGCAAACAATCCGTAGAAAGCGCTGTTCTCGCCTGAGCGACTCCACGGTTCGGTTACCTTGCGACCGCCATAGGTGGCGTTAATTGTGTAGCCCACTTTCCGGTTTTCGAGGCCCACCAGAGGTTTGTACCAAACGAGGTTTGGCATCTTGCAGCATAGATCGTTCGGCATCGCTTCAACGTTGATCGTGGCGTTGTCGGCCTTAACTGTGTAGGCGCGATCTTTGTGCTCGAAACTGATCGGCGCGTTACGAACCTCGACGATCTCGCCGAGTGACGACGCATACTTTTCCTTCAGCGCGCTCAACATCGCGTTGGCCTGTTCGTGAGAAGCCGCGGCGTCGATGATCACTTCCGATTGGCGTGCCGCATTCGGTTCGGAGAGGTTGGATTTGGAGTTAATGATTGCCATGGCCCGAACGCCGCTGAGATCGACGTTCTGCCATTTTCCGGAGGTGACATTCCACGCCATCAGCGCATCGCGGCCGGTGGTGACAACTTCGCCGTTGTAGTGACAGGCGCCGGCAAACACGCTCGCCGTTCTGACCTCAACGTATTCGCCACGCACGCTCACATTCTCAGCTTGTGAACTGAAAACGAGCGCACTCACCGCTACGATCATCGCCAACGCTGTTAATAATCCTTTTCGCATCACTTACCTCCAACCACTTAGCCACAAAAAGGCACAAAAGCACAGAACCCAGTAAAGACCCACTTACGATACCAAAGAACTGAACGGTCGAACCTATCAGAACCAACGCAACTGAAATGAATTCTTTTTGTGCCTTTTGTGTTCTCTTGTGCCTTTTGTGTTAAAGGGCTGACCTGTAGCACGCACGGCCGGGTCCGCAGGTATGTGGATCCACGCGCCCGTTGTCGGGTCCGATTACTTCCTGAGTTTCACAACACCAGACGTGATTTGCGGCGTCGAGATACTCGTCAGCGCTCGTCGCCAGCCGATCGAGCATGAAAAATTTCTTAGAACGCAGCGAACCGCAAAAGGTTGACTGAAAAGGTCTCGCGTTGACGGTTGTTTCGGTTGATTCGTCTGCCATGATCGTTCTCCCAAACAAAATCAAACACCGGCCGCTTTAGCCACGGCGCGACGCACAAGCGTTTGCGTTAGCGGCACTTTGTACGCGTTCTTTTCGAGCGGCTTTGCTCCGGCGAGCGCGATCTTCCCGGCCTCGGCAAGCACTTCCGCGTTCAAAGCTTTGCCAACGAGATACTTCTCGGCATCGGGGACACGCCACGGAATCGGCGCCACGCCGCCGAGGACGATGCGCGCCGCTCGCACGGTTTTATTCGGCGCGAGCTGCACGGCCGCCGCTACCGACGCGAGCGCGAAGTCGAGCGATTCACGCTCCTTGAACTTCAGGTACGTCGATCGCGTTGCCAGCGGTGACGCAGGCACGAAAATCTCGGTAATGATCTCGTTGTTCTGCAAGACGTTCTCGCGGCGAATATTGCCCTCGTCTGGCAACGTAAAAAACTTGTCGAGCGGAATCACGCGACGGCCACCAGCGCCCACGGCGGTGACACGCGCACCCAGCGCCAACAATATCGGCGCGAGATCCGAAGGATGAACAATGTACGATGGACCACCTGCGATGATCGCGTTGTACTTGTTCTCACCTGACGCGGCGTAACATTCCGATCCGCCTTTTTTCAAACAGATAACTTCTTCGAGACGGAAGTACCAGCAGCGCGGTCGCTGACAGAGATTACCGCCGACCGTGCCGAGGTTTCGGATCTGAGGCGTGGCGATCGAGTGCGCCGCTTCCGCGAGACCGGGAAAACTTTTGCGCACGCCTTCGTGTTCTTCGAGTTCCGTCAGCGTGACGAGTGCGCCCATAGTTAGTCCACGCGCGTTGAGCGTGATTTTATTCAGGCCGGGAATGTTTTTGAGATTGACGATACGCGCCGGCCGCGACGTGTAGTCTTTCATCGTCGTCAGCAGGTCCTGACCGCCTGCGATCGGCCGCGGCGCTTCGTCGATATCGGTCGACGGTGAGGCCGCGCCAAGCAGCTTCACTGCTTCGTTTAGCGTTGCCGGGTTGGTCCATTCAAAGGATTTCATGCTTGTGTCCTCGACAGTGATCCGTTGCTAAGCAGGCCCATCAGGATTTTGTCTGGCGTTATCGGCAGTTCGCGAACGCGCACGCCGGTTGCGTTAAAAACAGCGTTCGCGAGCGCGCCGAGCGAGGGAATGTTGCAGCCTTCGGCGATTCCGATCACTGCTTCGCGTTTGTCGTCATCGTCGATGATCGGAACCATCTCCGGCATCTCGAGCGTGCCGGGCAGTTTGTAATCGCCAAACCCCGGATTGAGCTGAATGCCAAGTTGCGCATCCATCACGCGTCCTTCCCAAAGCGCCTGGCCCAGCGACTGGATCATGCCGCCGTTGATCTGACTTTCAAACGTGAGCCGGTTCAACGGCAAGCCGCCGTCCTGGATGTGGACCATCTTGATCGGCTTGACGTGGCCCGTTTCGACGTCGACTTCTACCTCCGCGAAACACACTCCGTGAACGCCACGTGAAGAAAGATCCGACCGCCACACACCGTGGCCAGTGATGCCGGCCGCGGGAAGTGACGCGCACGCTTCCTGCCAGCTGACCGAACGTCCGCCGGCGCTCACTTTCTTATCCGCAAAGACGATCTCTTCCGGCTTCGCATCGCCAAGGAGTGGCGCGACGCGTTGGGCCAGCAAAAGGCGCGTCTTGATTGCCGCGTCTTTCACCGATGGCGCGAGCGAAGGCGATGTGGTGGATCCACCCGACGGATTGGCGCCGCCAAGTTTTGAGTTACCAATCCGCTCGGTGACGTCTTTGATTCCGAGTCCGAATTCCTCCGCGACGATCGCACGCATGTAAGTACGGGTGCCGGTACCGAGGTCTTGAGTGCCGACCGCGACGAGAACCGCGCCATCGCGCGAAACGCTAACGTCAACTTTGCATTGATCGTTTCCGGCTCCACCCCAGATCCCGACGGCGCAACCCAGGCCGCGTTTCAATGGACCAGCGTTTCCACCCGCAACCGGATTCCGTCTGGACCATCCGATCTCCTGTGCGCCGCGCTCCAACTGCCGGTGATAAACCGGATCACGCAGGTTCTTCTTGCGAAACGCGACCGGGTCCATCTTGATCTTGTAAGCCAGTTCATCAACGAGCGATTCGGCTGCGAACGAAGCCTGCGGATGACCCGGCGCGCGCATCGCGATCGCGGAGTCTTCGTTGGTGTGCAACGCGTAGATCTCGCGATACGCCTCACCCATCGTGTAGATGTACGGCTGGCCCGCTTGCGAACCCTGGCCGATGCCGCCGAGACGATACTGCCGCGCCTGCATGGCCACGATCGTGCCGTCCTTTTTCACGCCCGCTTTCAGCTTCTGCCACGCGCCTGATCGATTACCCGCCATCACGAACTCGTCGTAACGCGTCAGCATCAACTTTACCGGCGCTTTGGTCTGTTTCGACAGGCGGCACGCGAGCATTCCTTCAATGCCGATGCCGAACTTGGATCCGAAACCACCGCCCATGTGTTCGACACTCGCAGTCACAGCGCTTTGCGGCAGACCGAGTTCTTTAGCGGCGTCGGCGGGAATCGTGAACGTGCCCTGCGTCGAGGCATAGATCGTGGCTTCGTTGCCGCCGCGATAGTCGACCACCATGCCGTGCGTTTCAAGACACGCGTGGTGAATACGCGAGCAGAAATATTCAGCTTCAACAATTTCTTCGGCCGTAGCAAAGGCTGCTTCTACTTTTTGCAGGTCGCCGTTCTTTGATTTTTGCTGAAGGTTGTTCTCCTGTTCGATGACCTTCGGCGCGCCGTTTTTGATCGCGTCCGTGGCATGGACCACGTGCGGGAGCACTGCGTATGTGACCTTGAGTGCGCGTAAGGCATCGGCCGCGATCTCGGGAGTGGTCGCTGCAACGGCCGCGACTGGTGCGCCCGCGTAACGCAACTCCGTGAGCGGCGCCTGGACGATGGCTTTAACTCCGGGGATTGCCGACGCCGCGTTGCTGTCGATCTTTGTGACGCGCGCGTGCGCATGCGGGCAACGAAGAATCCGGCCGTAAAGCATGCCCGGCAGTCGTTGATCGTACGTGTAGCGCGCGGCGCCCGCGGCCTTCAATGGACCATCAACGCGCGTCATACGCTTGTTGAGCAGCCTATGTTTGTCGTTAGGTCCCCAGCCCGGACCAGAGTCTTCGTCGACTTCGATCTCGACCATTTGCTCGACGCCGTTCACGACGCGCGGGACTCGGATCTTCTTTTTCGGCTTTGGCGATGGTGATGGTTGTGCTTGTTGTGGCATATATGAAATCTCAGATCTCAAATCTTAGATCTTAGAGGCGGCGGCGAGTGCTGCTTCAAAAACGCGCGGATAGGTTCCACACCGGCAGAAGTTTCCCTTGCACGCTTCTTTCACTTCTGCGAGTGACGGGTTGGGGTTCTTCTTCAGGTAGGCCGATATTGTGGTCACGAATCCCGGTGTGCAGAAGCCGCACATCAATGCGTCGTGTTCGACGAACGCGGCCTGGACGGCGTTTGGTTTTTCCGGAGTGCCGAGGCCTTCAGCAGTCATGATCTTCTTATTGGCAGCGTCGACTGCGAGTACCAGACACGAGTAAACAGGCTTGTCGTCGATCAGCACTGTGCACGCGCCGCAAGTTCCCATGTCGCAAACGAGCTTCGGTCCGGTGACAGCAGGATCGAGATGATTGCGCATCGCGTTCAGCAGCGTGGTGCGCGGTTCGACCTGCACGGTCTGCTGCGTGCCGTTCACGTTGAGAACGACCATCCCTGCGCCGGACATGCCGTTTGGCTTCGCCTGTTGTTCTTTAGCTTCAGCTTCCGTCCATAAATGATCGGTGATAGCGGCGCCTGCGCCCGCAATGCCGACGCCTTTCAAGAACTTCCGTCTACTCGAGTCGTGTTTCGCCATACTTATCTCCAGTTGAGAACACGGATGAAGAATGGTAAAACCATTCCGGCGTGCTCGCTTTATGTTCTTCAATCAATCCGGTGTTGGTTGGTCGGCCTAAATTAGCACAAATCGGCGAAAGGCTAAAACAAATGATTCCCAAAATCGTCGCGCTGTTGCTTGCGTTGCATCTCTGTTGCTTTTTTGCGAGTGGCAAACCGGATTGGTCTGTCGGGATGGTTGAATCGACCATGAAGCGTTATCCAACCGCGAAGGACCTCGGCTCGTGGGGTTACGCAAAGTCGCTTTATCTCTACGGCCAGTATCTCGTTTACAAACGCACGCGCGAACCTCGCTATCTCAAGTACATCAAGGACTGGGTCGATTACCACGTCGATGCTGAAGGCATCGTCCGGAGTGCTAACGCGCAGGGCCAGGTCCGCGAGATCACTTTCGAAAATCTCGACAGCATGTTGCCCGGCAATCTGTTGCTGATCCTCCACCAGGAAACCGGCGAACCCAAATACAAGCTCGCCGCGGATCGCATTCGCAAACGATTCAACACTTATCCGCGCACGAAGGACGGCGGTTTCTGGCACGCGAATACGAAGAGCCGCGAATGGCAGTTGTGGGGCGACGGCGTGTTCATGTCCATGCCGTTTCTGGTGAGGTATGGAAACCTGTTTGGCGACAGCAAGTATGCGACTGACGAGGCCACTAAACAGGTGCTGATTTATGCGAGTCACCTGAATGATCCGAAGACCGGATTGATGTTTCACGCCTATGACGAAAGCGGCCAAACACCGTGGTCAAACAAGGAAACAAAGGTGTCGCCGGAGATCTGGTGCCGGGCAATGGGGTGGTTTGGGATGACGTTGATCGAGGTGCTCGAAGTGTTGCCGGCGAACCATCCGAAGCGGCCGCAGTTGATCGCGCAGGTGAACCAGCTCGTCAAAGCATGGTCCAACTATCAGGACAAAAAGTCAGGTCTCTGGTACCAGGTAGTCGATAAAGGCGACAACCCGAATAACTGGCACGAAACGTCCAGCTCGAGCATGTATACGTACGTTACCGCCATGGCGATCGATCGCGGCTACGTCAGCAAGAATTATCGTGACATGGTCAGTCGCGGCTACTCCGGAGTGCTGACGAAACTATCGGTCGACGAAAACGGTGATACCAACATCGTCGAAATCTGCGAAGGCACGAACGTCGCAGATCTCGCTTACTACTTCGCGCGCAAACGAAACACGAACGACTTTCACGGGCTCGGTGCGTTTCTGATCATGAACGAGAAGTTTATGAATAAAACGTTGAAAGGCAGCAGCCGGAGTTTGTGGCAGCCAAAACTAGTCAGTAGTCAGTAGTTGGTGGTCGCCAGCAATCAACTGACAACTGACCACGGACCACTAACTAATACAGAAAATCGCTTGACGGGCGTCGCGATTGGTATTATAAGTTCCCGCGCTTCGTTCAAATTGTTATGACCAATTTTAAATCGCCACGGTTAAAAATCATTCGACCAGTTCGTTCGGGACAGGCCGCCGAACACGTCGTCGCCCGGGTCTATGAGCTCATTAAAGCCGAAGATCTGAAGCCGGGCGATCGGCTGCCGCCCGAGCGCGAGTTGTCAAAACAACTCGGAATAAGCCGTCCTTCGTTACGGGCCGCGTTGAGCTCGCTCATATCGATGGGTGTCCTGCATTCGCGACAAGGTTCGGGCACGTTCCTGGTTGACGGGCCGCCGGCACTCGATAGCGAACCCCTGCGCCTTCTCGCCCAGCTTTACGGTTTCAGCTTCGAGCACATGTTTGAGACGCGATCGATTTTGGAAGTAGGCGCGGCGGGTTTGGCGGCCGAACGCGCCACCGGCGAACAACTGGCAACGATGTCGGAAGAGATCGCAGAGATGTTTGCGGCGTTGAAGGATCCGCAGCAATTTCTCGTGCACGACGTCGCGTTTCATCGAGCAGTTGCGGCGGCATCGGGCAATCCGACCTTGGCGACGCTCGTCGAGATGGTTTCGACAGTTCTTTACGAACGAAGGCGAGAGACGATCGAACGGGCGCACGATTTCAACGAAGCACTCGAGCTGCACCGTCAGGTTTACCGCGCGATTCGGGCGCGCAAACCGGAGGAAGCGCGTGAAGCGATGCGCGAGCACATCGTGCGGGCGCAACGAGCATTCGCTCTCGAAGAGCAGCAACATACAAAGCGCGAACAAGACAGGGCTTAATCTAAAGGTGAGCTTTGTACTTCGTGCTTTGTTCTTGATTCAAAGCACAAAGCACCAAGAACAAAGTTCAAAGTTCAAAGTTCAAAGTTCAAAGAGTTCGTTTTGTGGTCTCGTTTATTCAAATTGTCCCAACTGGAGACAATTTCTTTCTTCGAAGGAGGAGTCCCAATGTTCAGCCCGCCGCGTACCTGCTCAATGCTCCTGATTACCATCGCTTTGCTCGCTTTTGCCGCGCCCGCTACCGCCCAAACGATTACGGGATCGATCTCGGGCGCCGTCGCCGATTCAACCGGCGGCATGATCCCGTCGGCTACCGTAACACTCGTCAGCGAGAAAACGGGTCAAACGCGAACAGCGGCCACGAACGGTGAAGGCCGCTTTAATTTTGCCGCGTTACAGCCCGGCACTTACTCGCTGAAGATCGAGCAGCAGGGATTTCAAGCCTTCGAACAACGAAACATCATCCTGAGCGCCAACGAAAACCTCGCGCTTGGAGATCTCAAGCTCCAACCCGGACAGGTCAGCGAAACAGTAAGCATCATGAGCGAAGGCGCGGTCATCGAGCGTGAAAGCAGCGATCTGACCGCGCGCCTGACGGCGGATCAAATCAACCTGATCTCCACCAAGGGACGCGACATCACTTCGCTGCTGCGACTACTTCCCGGGACCTCCAACAACGACGACATCGAAGGCGCCGGCGATGGTTTCGGTACCGATCTTCCAAACATCTCCGGTCAACGCGGACGTTCTACTGTGCCCACGATCGACGGTCTATTCGCCGGCGAACCAAGCGGCTCAAACAAGCTGAGCATGACGATCAACCAGGACGCCGTTGCTGAAGTGAAGGTGCTTCGTAACAACTACGGCGCTGAGTATGGAAACAACGGCGGCGCTATCATCAATATCGTTTCGAAGGGCGGCGGCCAGAAGTATGCAGGCAGCGTTTATTACTTCCTGCGCAACGAGTCGCTCAACGCGACACCGTTCTTCAACAACAAACAAGGTCTGCGCAAACCGCTTTATCGCCACCTCTATCCAGGCGGCAACTTTAGTGGTCCATTACCTCTGCCGCGATTTGGCGAGGGCGGAAAGTTCTGGTTGAAAGACAAAGCGTTCTTTTTCTTCGCGTATGAGAAGCCGCACCAGATCACGCCAAACGATCCGCGCTTTGTGACGGTGCCGACTGCTCTCGAACGCGCGGGCGACTTTTCACAGTCGATCAATTCGACGAACGCGAAAGTCTTCGTTCGCGATCCCACGCTGCCGGGCAATTGCACCGCCGCCGACACGAGTGGCTGTTTCCGCGATCCTTCGCGCGCAACGCCGGGGAATCCGCTGGGGCTCAACATCATTCCCCTGTCGCGCTTCAACGCTAGCGGGCTCGCGCTGCTCAACTACTTTCCGCTCCCAAACACTCTCGGCGGATCAGGCGGCTCCGCTTTCAACTACGTCGCGCAAAGCCCGACCGACGTGCCGAAGCGAAGCATGGTCCTGCGCTTCGACGTCAGACCGACAAACAACGACACGATTTATTGGAAGTATCAATGGTGGACTTCAGACAATCTCGGCACCGGCACGTCCGGCTGGCCGGGTAACGACAACAACCGCTGGGGTATCAATTCGCATTACCTCTACAAAGACGACGGCTGGTCCGCGAACTGGACCAGGGTGATCAATGCGAGCGTCGTGAACGAATTCAATTTCGGCATGCGTCACGACTCGGAAGGTTTTATTCCGGGCGATGGTGAGATCGAAGGTTTGCAAAGAGCCGTGTTGAACTACACTGCGCCGCAACTCTTTCCACAAAACAATCATCTCGGCACGATCCCTCGCGTGACAAATTGGGGCGGTGTTCGTGGTCCAACGAATGGTGTCGCGAATATCAACTGGCTCGATCGCTGGGGAGAAGTCGGTAACGACTACATCAAGCCATCGTTCGCGAACAATCTCACCGTCACCAAAGGCGATCACAGTTTGAAGTTTGGCGTTTATTACGAGCGCCTCAAGAATGGCGAAGCGCCCGGGGGACAGTGGTCCGGCGTATTCAACTTTGCCGGCAACGACAGCAACTTCACCGCGGCGCTCGGCAACACAAGTTACGCATACGCGAACGCGCTGATCGGCAACTTCCGTAACTATCAGGAATCAACAGCGCGGCCGTTTACGAATCTCCGGCTCACACAGGTCCAATGGTACGCAGCAGACCAGTGGAAGCTTAATCGCCGGTTGACGGTGAACTACGGCATGCGCTTTGGCTACCACTCGCCGTTCCAACAGATCGACGGCCAGGGCTCCAACTTTGTTCCCGCGCTCTTCAATCCCGCGCAGGCGGTCGCGTTGTTTACCAGCGCATGCGCGGTCGCTTTCACGCCTCCCGCAACTTGCCCGGCGGCCCAACGTCGCGCGCGCAACCCGGTCACCGGTGAACTAATTCCTTTGGTGGGTGCGAACGCCGGTTTGGTCGGCGCGATCGTTCCCGGAAGCGGCAATCCCAACAACGGTCTCGCGCTCGGGATCGATCCATCAACCACGCCCGGTTATAGAAGCACAACACCGATCGACTTCGAACCGCGTCTCGGTTTTGCGTGGGACGTGACTGGTCAAGGCAAATCGGTGATCCGTGTTCACGCCGGCATCTATCACGCGCCTCGCGTTGGTGGTGGCACAACCGGCGGCAATCTAGTCAACAATCAACCGGCGAACCGCGCTTTCAGCATCGACTTCGGCAACATCAACAGTCTCGCCAGTCTAAGCGGCACGGCGATCACTCGACCGTCCGCGATAAATGCGGTTGAGGAACAATCGCACACGCCATCGATCTACAACTTCACGTTTGGCCTGCAACAGGACATCGGCTTCAAGACGATCATGGAAGTCAGCTACGTGGGATCGTTTGCGCGTCACCTGGGCCAGCGAATCAACATCAACGGCGTGCCGGACGGCGCGCGACTGGGAACAAACAATATCGATCCGGTCACTGGCCAGCGCATCGGCAACGATTTTCTCCGCCCGTTTCGCGGTTACGCAGACATCAACCTGGTGACCTGGGCCGGCACATCGAATTACAACTCGCTTCAGGTCCAGATCGAACGTCGCTATGCAACGGGATTGCTGTACGGCGTCGCTTACACCTATTCGAAATCGTTTGACTACGCCAATGACGATTCGTCGGACGTTATGTTTGGCCGTCCTTTCAAGGACTTCAACTACGCGACCTCCGACTTCGATCAAACACACATCCTGACCGTCAATTACATCTACGACATCCCGAGCCTGGGCCGTAAGCTCGACAACGGTTTCGTAAAAGCGGTCTTCGACAACTGGCAACTTTCGGGCACGACTTCGTACGCGAGCGGCAAACCGAAGAACATCACCGTCACTTACAACGGCGGCGTAACCGACATCACCGGCGGCCAGGACAACGCTCGTCCGAACACGATCTGCGATCCGATGCGCAATATCAGTGGCGCCGATCCAACCGGAACGCCTTACGTCGTCAACGTCAACTGTTTCGCTCGACCCACAAGTCTCGGCGACATCGGCAACACGCCAAGAAATTCGTTACGCATGCCGTCGATCTTCAACAGCGACGTCGCGCTCTTCAAAAACATTCCACTCGGCGAGACACGCTCGTTGCAGCTTCGCTGGGAGGTCTACAACGTTTTCAATCACACAAACTTTAGAGACATCGATGCGGGGCTCGTATTCGACGTCAATGGCCGTCAAACCAACACGCGTTTCGGAGCGCCCATCGCGGCGCGCACTCCGCGTGTGATGCAGGCGGGTATCAGGTTCAGCTTCTGATTGGCGTAAACTGAATTTCTAATGACGTTTCTATGCGCGCTCTTGATCGCGGTGGGCCTGGGGTCCACCACGCAGCAGCAAAACTCACTTCCGCGCGTCTTTATTCTGGACGCGAAACAGAAACCCCCGCTCGCTAAACTCGAAGCTGACGCACGCAAAGCCCTCACCACTGGTCCATTTACCGTCACAAGTAAATCGGTCACGCCTCCGAGTGGCGACAGGCGCGACTACATGAGTCAGGCGCCGTACTTCTGGCCCGATCCAAAGAGTCCAACCGGTCTGCCCTACATTCGCCGTGACGGCGAACGTAATCCCGAGATCGACAAAATCACCGACCATCGAGTGAAGGATCAGATGGAGGCGGCAGTCGAAACGTTAGCGCTGGCTTACCACTTCACACGTCGCGAAGAGTTTGCTGCGCGGGCGGCCGAGTTGTTGCGCGTGTTCTTCTTGAACCCGGAAACACGGATGAATCCGAATTTGCAGTTTGCGCAGGGGATTCCCGGAATCAATACGGGTCGCGGTATTGGATTGATCGAGACGCGCGGGTTGGTACGTGTAGTCGACGCCATCGGACTGCTCGCCGGATCGAAAGCATGGACCAGTGCAGATCAGCGCGGGATGGAGAAGTGGTTTCGTGATTTTCTGCGCTGGATGCAGGAGAGTAAGCACGGACGCGACGAAGCAGCGGCGAAGAACAATCACGGTACTTATTACGACGTGCAAGTTGTTTCATTCGCGCTGTTTCTCGGTAACACAGATTTAGCGAAGCGTGTTTTGCGAGAGGCGCGATCAAAACGGATTGCTGCGCAGATCGAACCCGATGGCAGTCAACCATTGGAACTCGCGCGCACGAGAGCCTGGAGTTACAGCGTCGGCAATCTCGATGGGTTAATGAAGCTCGCGCGTCTCGGTGAAAATGTAGGAGTTGATCTTTGGAACTACGAGACGAGCGATGGACGCAGTATTCGTAAAGCCTTGGAATTTCTGGTCCCGTTCGCACGGGGCGATAAAAAGTGGACGTACCAGCAACTGGGCGAGTGGCAACCGCAAATCCTTTTTCCGCTGATTGAGCGCGCGAAAAAGCACCACACTGGGCAAACCTGGCCGCATCCGATATCCGCGCCCGCATTCGCGATAGCAATAACAAAGAGCTGATGGTGATGACACTCGGCGCCGTCAATCCGTCGATCGCCGCTCTTGCCGATGCCACGTTTGATCCCGTCAAGGATGAAATGCGTCTTCACGACGGCACCGTGATCAGGAACTACTTTCGCGACACGCTAAAGATCAAATACTTCCACCCACTCGACAAGTCGCGATTTCCGCTGCCGCCCTCGGGTTGGTGCTCGTGGTACTTCTTCTACCAGGAGATCAATGAAAACGAGATCAAGCAGACAGCGAAGTGGATCGCCGACAACTTGAAAGACTACGGCATTCACTACGTGCAGATCGACGACGGCTGGCAAGGCACGGGCCGCGGCCTCGGTGAGAATCGCGACTGGTCCACCATCAACAACCGTTTTCCCGGCGGCATGGACGGTCTCGCCCGTTACATCAAATCGCTCGGATTGAAGCCCGGCATCTGGCTCGCGCCGCACGGGCAGAGCAATGCGACGGTCGTGAAGAACCATCCGGGTGTTTTCATGATGAAGCCGGACGGAACGTCGGCATCGAGCACCTGGGAAGGAACGTATCTCGTCGATCCATCCGCGCCCGAGACGCAAAAGTATTTGAAAGAACTGTTCGCGAAGCTTTCTGGTTGGGGGTACGAGTATTTCAAGATTGACGGCCAGCCGATCGTCGTGCGCGAGTACCGCAACAAGAAAGACTTTATGAAGTCGCCTGGCGCTGATTCAGACGAGCTCTATCGCGATACATTAGAGAGTATTCGCGAGGCGATTGGTCCTGATCGTTACCTGCTCGGTTGTTGGGTAATTCCGTTGGAGGGTGTCGGTTTGATGAACGGGTCGCGCATCGGCGCCGATGTGCTGCCGAACTGGGACGGGTTCAAATTCGCGATGCGCGCGACGATGCAATACTACTTTCTGCACAACATCGCGTGGTACGCGGATCCGGACGTGTTCATCGTGCGTCAGCCGTTGCCGCTGGAACAGGCGCGGGCATGGGCCACGTTGCAGGGTTTGACTGGACAAGCGGCGTTGATGAGCGACCGGTTGATCGATCTGTCGCCGGAGCGCGTTGAGTTGATCAAGCGAGTGTACCCGGCAGTTGATATACGGCCGTTGGATCTGTTCTCGTCGGACCGCAACAAGCGCATTTGGGATCTGAAGATCAATCACCTCGGGCGCGAGTACGATGTCGTCGGTGTATTCAACTTTGACGAGAGCAAGTCGACGCCGATGTTTGTGAACTTTCGCGATCTCGGATTGCCGGCAGACCGGTTGGTCCATGTGTTTGACTTCTGGAACAAGGAATACCTCGGCGCATGGGAAAAGGGAATCAGTGTCGAACTTCCGCCCGCCAGCACACGCGTGTTGACACTGTTGCCTGCGAGCGATCAGATTCAGTTAGTTTCCACGAGCCGTCACATTACGCAGGGATGGGTCGACCTTGTTTCGCATTCGTTTGATGCGGCGCGCAATATTTATTCGGGGCGAAGCAAGGTCGTGAAAAACGATCCTTACGAGTTGCGCTTCGCCTTTCCACAAGGGAAATATTTCGCGATCAAGACCGCAACGGCACGCAGCCGAACGGGACGTCTGCCAGTGCGAATTACGAACCATCAGGGTTGGTCCACGATTGAGATCACATCTTCACAGACCGAAGAGGTTTCATGGAACCTCGTGTTTGAACCAGCAACTGCATACCACTTCCCGGTACGTGAGCCGGGGAACCTTTGGGCTGAACGAGCGGGCCTCGACGGCGCGAATCTTCGTTGGACCGTGCCGCATCAACCAGCGGCCGGATATCAAATTTCACTGAATGGATCCGTGGTTGGTTTTACACCAACGCAGGTTTTTGCGCTACGCGGTCTCGACACAAACACTGCGTACACCGCCGAAGTCAGAACTGTTTGGCAAGATGGAAAGTTAAGCGAGAAGAAGGCGCAACTCTCGTTTACGTTGCAAAAGATCCAACCGCCGGAGGTTTTTGTTTCCGATCTTGATCCTGTTCGTCTGACTGCGGGGTGGCGACAACCTGAGCTGAACCGGAATTTCAACAGTGGCGGCTTGATCGTCGGCGGGCGACATTTTGCAAAAGGCATCGGTATGCCGACCAATTCCGAGATCGAGTTTGAGTTGAATGGAACGTACGACGACTTCATCGCGCTTGTGGGGATTGACGACGAGTTCAACAACCAGGATGCGAAGGCGCAGTTCTTCGTGTATCGGCGACGGGAAGGAGTTGTGGTCCAGCGGCGAGATGAAGAAGGCTGACGGCACGAAAGCCGTGAAGGTATCAGTGAGGAGTGTGAAGCGATTGATGCTGCGAGTCAGGCGCGTTGGTGAAGGCGGCCGGATTCATGCTGACTGGCTCGATGCAAAGTTGACCCGTTAAATCCGTGTAAAAATGATCTTCCGTAGAGAGTTTCTTCAGTCAGCAGTCGTTGCTCCATTTGCGGCGGCGCTGCACTCGCTGATCGACGGCGTGAAACTAACGCAGCGCTGGCGCGGGCGAATTTGTGAATCGCAGATTACGAACCAAACCACACAGATCAAACGAATTCCCGAAGTCGTGCTCTTCGATTGGCAACTGCCGTTCCCACTCTCGAGCCGTCTTTACGGCGAAGGCTTCCAAATGCTTTCACAAACGGGCGGCACGTTGGGTCAACCTTCCGACCTCGGCAATTACACTGACGCCAAACACTACAAAATGCCCGCGCCCGAAGGATCCAAAGTTCTCTACGGCATGATGATGCTTTCCCCCTCACCAACCGACAACCACTTATTTGCATTCACATCGTGTCGGCGCTTCGCCGGTCAGTTTTACTTGAATGGCCAATCGCTAAAGGTCGTAGTCGATACCGAAGGACGCGAGCTTCGGCCTGGTGAAACATGGCAGCTCGAATCGTTCATGCGTGACTCAGGAGCCGATCGCGAGCGCTTGCTTGAAAAGTTGGCGTCAGAATTAGTCGCCAATCATCCGCCACTCCATTTCCCCACGCCACCGACCGGTTGGTGTTCGTGGTACTGCTTTGGTCCACGCGTTACGGCGCAGCAAGTGCTCGACAATCTCGACTTCATCGCGAAACACACGCCTGGTCTGCGTTACGTGCAGATCGACGACGGCTACCAGCCCGCGATGGGCGACTGGCTCGAGACGGGCGCCGCTTTTGGCGGTAATGTGCAGGGCGTGCTGAAACAGATTCGCGCGCGCGGATTCGAACCAGCGATCTGGGTCGCGCCCTTTGTCGCGGAGGAAAAGTCGCACGTCTTTCAACAGCATCCGGATTGGTTCGTGAAAGACAGCGACGGCAAACCGTTGCGCTCAGATCGCGTGACGTTTGGCGGCTGGCGTCGTGGTCCATGGTACGTGCTGGACGGCACCCACCCCGAGGTGCAACAGCATTTCGAAAAGTTCTTTCGCACAATGAACCGCGAATGGGGTTGTACGTACTTCAAACTCGACGCGAACTTCTGGGGCGCGATTCACGGCGGACACTTTCACGATCCGCGCGCGACGCGTGTCGAAGCTTACCGTCGTGGCATGAAGGCGATCCTTCGCGGCGCCGGCCGCAGTTTTGTGCTCGGTTGCAACCATCCGATCTGGCCCTCACTCGGATTGATTCATGGCTCCCGCAGTTCGAACGACATAAAGCGCACGTGGGAACGCATCGCGACGACCGCGCGTCAGAACTTGAGTCGCAACTGGCAAAACGGGCGCTTGTGGTGGAACGACTCGGATGCGATCGTTCTCACCGGTGATCTGCCGGACGACGAGTTTCAGTTTCACGCGACGGCAATCTACGCATCGGGCGGGATGATCCTGTCGGGCGACGACTTGACGAAGATTAACGAAAAGAAACTCGCGATGCTGCGCAAGCTGCAATCGCCGACTGGCGTTGCAGCACGGTTTGACGACGATTCGTTTCGTGTTGGGCGGATCGATCTATCGAAGAGTCGACAGGTTGTTTCGCTGCTCAATTTCGAAGACACCCCTCAAACCGTTTCGTTTGGTCTGAAACGACGTTGTCGTATTACTGACTTTTGGAGTGACGCGCCAGTGGTAAGAAACACTGATCAATTCATAATCGAAATGCCGGCGCGTTCCGGACGGCTGTTGATCTGCGATTGATCTGTGTTAAGTAACCGCCATGCAGCCGAACACCCTACGTGAAAAGCTCTACGGCGTGATCGCTTTCCCCGTCACACCTTTCAAAGACAATCTGGCACTCGATCTTCCCGGGCTGCATAACAACCTCACAAAACTGCTCGAACATCCGATCTCCGCTATCGTCGCCGCCGGCGGCACGGGCGAGATGTTCTCCCTGACACCGGCGGAATACTCGCGTGTGATCGAGTTGACGGCGCACGCGATTGAAGATCGCGTTCCGGTAATCGCCGGCGTCGGTTTTGGCCAACGACTCGCAATCGAGATGGCCCAGGCGGCTGAAAAAGCAGGGGCTGACGGCATCCTCGCGTTCCCGCCTTACTATCCGAACGCTGAAGAAGACGGTCTGTTTGAATACTATCGCGCGATCGGCGCGGCGACGTCGCTTGGCATGATGATTTACAGTCGCGACTGGGCCACATTCACGCCGGAGATGGTCGAGCGTTTGACCTCAATCCCGACGCTCGTTGCGTGGAAAGACGGTCACGGAGATATCCGTCGTTTGCAGGCGATCATTAATCACGTCGGCGAGCGATTGCATTGGATTGGCGGTGCTGGCGACGACATGGTTGGCGCTTACTACAGCATCGGTCTTCGCACTTTTTCGTCAAGCATCGCGACCGTCGCACCGCGGCTGTCGTTAAGGCTTCATGAGTTAGGCGAAGCAGGGGACAACGAAACGCTGATGGAATTGCTCGATCGTTGCGTCGTGCCGCTCTTTGCGATCCGCGCGCGACGCAAGGGTTACGAAGTATCGACGATGAAAGCCATGATGGAGATGGTCGGTTTGAATGCCGGTCCGGTGCGGCCGCCGCTCGTGAACGTCACGTCCGAAGAAGAAGATGAGCTCCGCGCAATTCTCGCAACGTGGGAAAAATTCCTGTGAGACTACTGATTCTCGTTCTATCCCTGTTCTTGCTGTCGCTTCCGCAGAAGAGCACCTATCGCGATCTAAACAAGAACGGCCGCATGGATGTTTACGAGAATCCAAAGGCGCCGATCGATGCGCGAGTCGAGGATCTGCTCTCGCAGATGACGCTCGAAGAGAAGACCTGCCAGACCGCCACACTCTACGGCTACAAACGAGTGCTTCAGGATGAGCTGCCCACCGCGAATTGGAAAAATGAGATATGGAAAGACGGCATCGCCAATATTGACGAACACAACAACGGCTGGGGTCCTGGCGCGAAAAGCGTTTATGCAACTGATATCGAGAAGCACGTTTGGGCCATGAACGAAGTGCAGCGCTTCTTCGTGGAGCAGACCAGGCTTGGCATTCCGGTGGATTTCACCAACGAGGGTTTGCGTGGCGTTGCCTTTACGAATGCGACTGGGTTTCCGTCGCAATTAGGCATGGGCCATACGTGGGATCCGGAGCTCGTCCGTGAGGTCGGACGCATCACGGCGCGTGAGGCGCGAGCGCTTGGTTACACGAACATCTACGCGCCGACGCTCGACGTTACGCGCGATCAACGTTGGGGCCGAGTTGAAGACACGTACGGCGAAGATCCGTTTCTCGCTTCACGCCTGGGCGTCGAAATGGTGAAGAGGGTTGCAGGAGAACTACACCGTCGCCGCGACAGCGAAACATTACGTAGTTTACAGCGCGACGAAAGGCGCTCGCGGTGGTGAGGCGCGCACCGATCCGCAAACTTCTCCGCGAGAAGTCGAGAACATTTTCCTGCCGCCGTTTGCCGCGGCGATCAAAGAAGGCGGACTACTAGGCGTCATGAGTTCGTACAACGACTTTGACGGCGTGCCGATCACGGGCAGTAAGTACTGGTTAACAGATCGTCTTCGAAAAGATTTTGGATTTAAAGGCTACGTCGTGTCAGACAGCGCTGCTGTTGAGTATCTCTACAACAAACACGGCGTGGCTGCGGACATGAAAGAAGCGGTCAGGCAGGCGATCGACGCTGGACTAAACGTCAAGACAAACTTCACGCGTCCTGAAGACTTTATCCTCCCGTTGCGCGAACTCGTGCGTGAGGGAAAGGTTTCGATGAAGACGCTCGACGATCGCGTGCGCGACGTGTTGCGCGTGAAGTTTCTGATCGGGTTGTTTGATCGACCGTACATCGAGGACGCGAAGCAAACGCTTGCGGTTGTGAATTCCGCAGCGCACCAGCGAGTCGCGTTGCGAGCAGCGCGCGAGAGCATCGTGTTGCTGAAGAACGACCAGAACGTTCTTCCACTTAGCACGCAGATCAAGTCGATTGCCGTGATTGGTCCAAATGCGGACGATCCGAGTTTGGCGCGATACCGTTATGGTCCATCGGCAGTCGAGAGCGTTACGGTGCTTCAGGGGATCAGGAACTTGTTGGGATCCGGTGTGCAGGTCAACTATGCGAAAGGTTGCGAAGTTGTCGACGAACGCTGGCCGGAGTCTGAAGTTTTACCGGAGCCGCTGTCCGCTGCGGAGCAATCCGGCATCGCCGCCGCTGTCGAGGCTGCGAAACGATCCGAGGTCGTAGTGATTGTGCTGGGTGACTCGCGGCGCACGGTAGGCGAGAGCTTGAGCCGCACAAGTCTGGATCTTCCTGGTCGCCAACTCGATCTCGTAAAAGCCGTTCATGCGATGGGCAAACCTATGATAGTTGTGCTGTTGAATGGCCGTCCTTTGAGCATCAACTGGGTGAACAGATTCGTGCCAGCGATCGTGGAAGGATGGTTTCCCGGCGCGCAAGGTGGCACAGCCATCGCGGAAGTGTTGTTTGGTGATTACAACCCGAGCGGCAAACTCACAGTCACGTTTCCAAAGACCGCAGGACAAATCCCATTCAACTTCCCAACCAAGCCAAACGCGCAATGGGAAGGCGAGAAGTCACGCGTCAACGGTGCGCTCTACTACTTCGGCCACGGCCTTAGCTATACGACGTTCGCGTACAGCAATCTGAAAATCATTCCGTTGAGGCAAACCACGACCGGCGAAGTCACAATCAACGTCGACATTCAAAACACCGGCACGCGTGCAGGCACGGAAGTGGTCCAACTCTACGTGCGCGATCTCGTCAGCAGCGTGACGACGTACGAAAAGAACCTGCGCGGCTTCGCCCGCGTAACCCTCGCCCCTCAGGAAAAGCGGCCCATCACCTTCACTCTAAAACCCTCCGACCTCGCCCTCTGGGATCGCAACATGAAGTTCATCGTCGAACCCGGCACGTTCCGCGTAATGGTCGGCTCCTCATCCGAGGACATACGTCTGAAGGGTGAATTTGAAATTGAGTGACACGAATAACACACGAAATTCTTGACACCTCGCGCCAGTCCGCATAAACTCCGTTACCGTTAACAACCCAAGGAAAACGCTCCAAAATCAAATCTAGTCAGGAGAACTCCACGTGATGAACAGGCGAAATTATCTGGCCATGATGGGTGCTGCCGCCGGAACTCTCGCGACCGCGTCGAAGCTCGATATGGTTGCGGCCCAGGAAGCCCGCCCCGCCGACACGGGGGCGCCGACCACGTCGACCGTTGAGGACCGTAAGCGTCGGATGAAATGGTGGCACGAAGCGAAGTTTGGCATGTTCATTCACTGGGGGCTCTACAGCACCCTGGGCCGTCACGAGTGGGTGATGGAGAACGAAGGCATTCCCGCTGCCGAGTACGAGTCGCTCGCCGCGAACTTCAAACCGAAACCCAATTTCGCGCGCGCCTGGGCCCAGCTCGCGAAACGCACCGGTATGAAGTACATGGTGATGACGACCAAGCATCACGAAGGCTTCTGCAATTTCGATACGAAACTTACTAACTACTGCGCGACCAAGCGTGGTCCAGGTCGCGATCTCGTCAAGGAGTACGTCGAGGCAGCGCGCGCGGAAGGATTGCGTGTTGGTTTTTATTACTCGTTGATGGACTGGCATCACCCGGATGGCGCGCGTTGCGCGAAAGACGAAGCCGCGCGGCGTCGTTTCGTCGATTATATTCACGGCCAGGTGCGCGAATTGATGACCAACTATGGCACGATCGACATTCTCTGGTATGACGTGCCGTGGCCTCTCGATGCGCAAGGTTGGGAGTCGGTGAAGATGAATACGATGGTGCGAAAACTTCAACCGGACGTAATCATCAACAACCGTTCGCGCATACCGGAAGACTTCGACACTCCCGAGCAGCGCATCGAAGCGTCGGCCAACCGGCCGTGGGAGTCGTGCATGACACTGAACGACAGTTGGGGTTATCACATTTCCGATCGCAACTGGAAAGCGCCGACGACTGTGATTCGAAATCTGATCACGTGCGCGCGTGATGGTGGCAACTATCTTCTGAACATTGGTCCAACCGAGGATGGTTCGATCCCGTTGCAGTCAGCGCAGATCATGACAACCGTTGGCGAATGGATGGCGAAGCACGGCGACACGATTCGTCTTTCCGACAATTGCCAGCCCCGTCGTGGGAATTACGTGTCTTACACGCGCAAGGGAAACACGTTGTACGCGCATGTTTTCTACTGGCCGGGAGAGACGGTGGTGATTGCAAACTTGCTGAACAAAGTCACATCAGTGAGGATGCACGGGAGTAACGCGGCGGTGAGGTTTGTCCAGGACGACTTTCGCATTCGCATGAGTGGTCTTCCGAAACGTGCGCCAGAACTGGTGACGACTTTTGAGCTTGAATGTGACGCCGAACCGCGACAGAGTCACGAAGGGAAGCGCGCTGAAAAACCGAGGGACGTAACAGCGTAACGACGATGAGCTACATATGATCGATGCGCATCAACATTTCTGGCAGGTGGGTAGATTTGATTACCCGTGGATGACGCCTGGCCTGGGCGTTTTGTATCGTGATTACCTACCGTCGAATGTCCAGAATGGAATCGATCAAATCGTAGTTGTTCAGGCGAGCAATAGTGTTGGCGAGTCGCGTTGGCTGCTGAGTTTAGCGGATGAGAATGATTTTATCGGTGGAGTTGTTGGCTGGGTTGACTTAGCAAACACGGATGTCGATACCCAATTAGATGAGTTAACAAGAAATCCGAAGTTCAAGGGTGTCAGGCATCTGGTTGAAAGTGAACCGGCAGACGATTGGTTGGTCCAACCTGCTGTGATCGCGGGTCTGCAAAGACTAGCGGCGTATGGTCTGTCATACGATCTGCTGGTCCATACGCGACATTTACCACACGCGAGAGCTGTCGCTGAAAAGTGCCCGGATCTGCGCCTGGTAATCGATCACCTCGCTAAACCACCGATCGCGAACCACGGATTTGAAGAATGGGCACGCGAATTCAAGCCGCTGGCGTGGTATCCAAATATGCATTGCAAATTGTCAGGGCTGGTTACGGAAGCAAACTGGAATTCATGGACCACTGACGATCTGCGTCCATACGTCGAGTATGCGTTGGAGTTGTTCGGTCCGCGGCGTTTGATCTTCGGAAGCGATCACCCCGTATGTTTGCTGGCCGCATCGTACGAGCGCGTTTTAGAGTCGTTCCAGCAAATCATTGGCGACGAACACAGCAAACTGATATTTGCAGAGAACGCGCGAAACTTTTACCGGCTCGGCTCTCTGCCCTAAGAAATGGCTCAAACGTACTTCATCACCGGAGCGCACGGTTGTATCGGATCGTGGATTGTCAAATCACTCGTCGAACGAGGTGACAGCGCGGTGGTTTTCGATCGCAGTGACGATCCCCGCCGCCTCCGCGCGATCATGGAGCCGGATGAGATCGAAACCGTTCGCTTTATCCTGGGCGACATCACCGACGGTCCCGCGGTGCAATGTGCGTTGGATCAATCGGGCGCGAGGCGCGTAATTCATCTCGCGGGTTTGCAGGTGCCGGTTTGCAAAGCTGACCCGGTTGGCGGCGCGCTCGTGAACGTCGTAGGAACCCTTAACGTGTTTCAAGGCTGCCCGCAAGACCGGCGTCAACAACGTGGTCTATGCAAGTTCCGCTGCCGTTTACGGGCTGAACGACGACGACGCAGTGCTCGACGAAACAGCCGCGTGTGAACCTTCAACTCACTACGGCGTCTTCAAACGTGCGAACGAAGGAAACGCACGTATCTATTATCTCGATCATGGACTCAGCAGCGTCGGTCTGCGGCCGTTGACCGTTTACGGCGTAAATCGCGACTCCGGTCTGACAAGCGATCCGACTAAAGCGATGAAGTCCGCAGTTCTTGGACGCCCATTTCATATTCGCTTTGGCGGCGCGACGGATTTCCAGTACGTCGCAGATACAGCCGCAGCGTTTATTGCGTGTGCTGACAGGAATCTGGATGGCGCACAAGTCTTCAATCTGCACGGTGAGACCGTGACAGTGACACGGATTACGGACTTAATTAACGAACTTACTAATGCGGCGTTGATCACCTTCGATGGTCCACCGATTCCGATCGCTCCCGCGCTCGACGACGCCGCTATCAGAAGATTCATCGGCGACCTACCCTCGACGCCACTCGAGACCGGTGTGCGTGAGACGATAGACCGATTTACTGCGCTGCGTGATGCCGGCACGCTCGACACCTCGGATTTACAAAACACATGAACGGTTCGATGAAAGCGAGTGTGTTGTGCGACGTTGGCCGGATCGAAGTGCGCGATGTTCCTCGTCCGGTCGCCTCGCCGTATGAAGTGCTGGTCCGTGTCGCCGCCGTTGGAATCTGCGGTACTGACTCGCACATCTTCGCCGGTCACGCAAACTACAACACCAACGATTACGGCCAACAGATTCCACTCGCGTTGCAACCGCAGATCCTCGGCCACGAGATCACGGGCGTGGTGGAGGAGGTCGGAAAAGCGGTTGAGGATCTGCGAGCCGGCGATCGTGTCGTCGTCGATCAGGGGCTGAACTGTGTCAGCCGGCGGCGTGATGTGCTGTGTGAATACTGTGGCACCGACAATTCTCACCAATGCGAGTTTTATCGCGAGCACGGTATTACCGGACTTCCGGGTGGCCTGGCGGAGTTCATCGCGGTGCCGGCCGTGAATGCTCTGCGAATCAGCGCGCCGGTAAAAGCATCGGTTGCGGCGTTGGTCGAACCGCTTGGCTGTGTGGTTCACTCGTCAGATTTTGTTGCCAGGGCGCACGTGCGCTACGCGATCAACGCGGAAACACCGGAGCGCCGCGTTCGCAGCGTGTTAATATGCGGCGCCGGACCTGCTGGATTGTTGTTCACTCAGTATTTGCGAAAGGTGTTGCGATACGAGGGCGCGCTCTTCGTCAGCGATCCAAACGCTCGCAAGCGAGAGCTCGCCAAGCGGATGGGCGCGGACGACGCGATCGATCCTGGCGTTTGCGATCTGGTGGAGGTGGTTCGCGAGCACACCGGAGGCAAAGGCGTCGAGTATTTGATCGAGGCGTCAGGGTCGGGCGAGGTATTCAACGCGATACCGGGTCTGATCTGCAAACAGGCCACCGTGTTGCTCTACGGTCATGGACACGCGGGCACTGATCTGAGCGTGCTTAACAACATTCTGTTTCGCGAGCCAGTGCTCGTAAGCAGCGTCGGAGCGTCGGGTGGTTTTGAAGCGGATGGACGCCCCAGCGTTTACGCTCGCGCTTTGAACCTGATTGAGCAGCAACAGATCGACGCCGCGACATTGATCACACACGAATATGGTTCACTTCATGACGTACAAACGGCGCTTTCAAACGATATGCATAGCGATGACTATGTGAAAGGGGTTGTAACGCTCTTTTGAGCTTTGAGCTTGGTGCTTTGTACTTTGTTGCCTTAGCAGAGCGTACCGCTATCAGCTAAACATCTGGCAAGAGTACAAAGCACAAAGCACAAAGCACAAAGTACAAAGCACATGAAAGTTTCCCTCTTCGTCACGTGCCTGGTCGATCAAATGTGGGCCAGCGTTGGCGCCAGCACCGTGGCGGTATTGCGGCGTGTTGGTTGTGAAGTTGAGTTTGACGATCGGCAAACGTGCTGCGGTCAACCGGCATTCAACACCGGTTATCGTGAAGAGGCACGACAGGTGGCCCAACGCTTCATCCGCATCTTCGAAGAGAGCAAGGCGGATGCGATCGTCAGCCCTTCAGGATCGTGTACGGCGATGGTCCATCACTATCCCGAACTGTTTGCGGGTAATAAGGAATGGGAACAGCGCGCGAAAGCGATGGCCGCACGGACGCACGAACTGAGCGCGTTTCTTGTTCGCGTGTTGAAGATCGCCGATGTCGGCGCGAGCTGGTCAGGAAAGTTGACATGGCATGACGCCTGTCACGGTTTGCGTGATCTGAATCTCAAGAGCGAGCCGCGAACGTTGATTCGCAACGTACGTGGAGTAGAGCTTGTGGAACTCGAAAATGCCGAGGCGTGTTGCGGTTTCGGCGGGACTTTTTCCGTCAAGTATCCCGAGATCTCGGTAGCGATCCTCGATCAGAAAATAGAAGCGATCGAACGTTCAGGTGTCAACGCGGTCGTGTCGGGCGATGCGAGTTGTTTGATGCAGATCGGCGGGCGACTCACGCGTAAAGGATCGAAAGTGAGTGTCATGCACCTGGCTGAATTACTTGCTTCGCAACATCGTTCTTGAAAGGTCTCCCGCAAAGGCGCAAAGGGCAGGCGCAAAGAAAAACAGACTCGTTATGAATCACCTGAGCAGCGAAACGTTTGATGAAAACGCGAAAGCCGCCCTCGCGGACGTGCAACTCCGCGGCGCACTGCGTCACGCGACGTCGCTATTTGGCAAACGAAGGCTCGAAGCTGCGAGAAGCCTGAACAATTGGGAAGAACTGCGTACTCTCGCGCGCGCGGTGAAAGACGAAGTGCTGTTGCACCTCGATCGCTATCTCGAGACGTTCGTTGCCAACGCCGAGAAGCGTGGCGCGGTGGTCCATTGGGCCAACGATGCGAAGGAAGCAAATGCGATCATCTGCAAACTCGCACACGACCGCAAGCGCGCGCACGATCGTCAAGAGCAAGAGCATGACGACCGAAGAAACGCACCTCAACGATGCGTTGGAAGCGGCCGGCTTGCAGGTTGTCGAAACAGACCTCGGCGAGTACATCATTCAACTCGCGCACGAGACGCCGTCACACATCATTGCGCCGGCGATCCACAAAACAAAACGACAGGTTGCAGAACTGTTTACGTCGACGTTGGGTATGCCGCCGACGGATGACGTGGCCCAGTTAACCCGCACCGCAAGAGCGACGCTGCGCGATCGCTTCGCCGCCGCCGACATGGGCGTCACCGGTGTGAATTTCGGTATTGCGGAGACCGGCACGATCGTGATCGTCGAGAATGAAGGCAACATTCGCCTGACGACGAGTGTGCCGCGCATTCACGTCGCGGTGATGGGAATCGAGAAAGTGATTCCGCGTTTTGCCGATCTCGATCTGTTTTTGAAACTTCTGCCGCGGTCGGGTACGGGACAACGATTAACGACGTATCAATCGTTCATCACCGGCACCAAGCGCAACGCGGATGACGAAGGACCGGACGAACTGCACATCGTCATTCTCGACAACGGACGTTCGCGCATGCTGGCGCATCCAGTCACGCGCCAGTCGCTCGCGTGCATCCGGTGCGGTGCATGCTTGAACGCTTGTCCGGTTTACCAGCAGATTGGTGGTCATGCGTATGGATCCGTGTATCCCGGTCCAATCGGCGCGGTGATCACGCCGCAGTTAATCGGGTTCGAAAAGACCGCGCAGCTTCCGTACGCGTCGAGTTTGTGTGGAGCGTGCCGCGAAGTATGTCCAGTGAAGATCGACATACCGCAGTTGTTGTTGCATCTGCGAAGTGAGATCACGAGCAATGGAAGTAAACGGAATGCGGCCGAGCGGATAGCTTTCAAGTTATGGGCGAAAGTGATGATGAGTCCCGCGCTATACAACCTGGGTTCGCTGGCGGGACGACTGGTCCAGAAAGTCATGCCGCTTTCGTCCGCATGGACGAGGGGACGCGATTTACGTCCCATTGAGCAGCAGAGTTTTCGTAGCCTGTGGAAGACGAAGTTGTCGCATGAGTAGCAGAGAAGTGATTTTGGGTTCGATTCGATCGCATCTGGCGGCGAGCCCGCCGGCTGAACCGGTTCAATCCGTGTTTTTGCCTGAAGCGGCGATATTAACGGCATCAGTCGTAGACGTGTTCAAACAAGCTGTCGAAGCTGTTGATGGCCATTGTGTTGTTGTTCAAACCGAGGAAGAAGTAACACGGATTTTGAATGGATTTGAGGGCCGAATCGCGATTTCGGATGCTCCACTTCTGAATCGACTTGGGATTGAGCCAAGCAGCGACAACATATTTGATATCGACGTCGGGATTACGACTGCGCAGGCAGCGATCGCAGAGACCGGCACACTCGTACTCGACTCGTCCCGCGAGCGTAATCGACTCGTTTCGCTCGTGCCTCCGGTTCACATCGCCATCGTCGATGCATCGTCGATCTTTCAAACACTCGGCGAGGCACTTGCATTTATTCATCAGGACGGAAACATCAGCCCCGCGGTGACATTCATCACTGGACCATCGCGCACGGCCGACATTGAATTAACACTGGCGATCGGAGTGCACGGCCCGCAGGAGCTTTACGTCATCGTCAACGAGGGGGCAACTCCCGCGCTAACACGCTGAGTCACGATGAATATCATCTCGTTTGCAACCGAAGAATCCGACTGGCGCAAACCACGATTGGGCATTCTTTTGCAGCAAGGGCGTCGCGACACCGGCTATCGTCTCGATTGCGAAAAACTCTTTGATGTCGCCGCTCGTCCTACCAATCCATTAGCCTGGTTCGACATGGACGGAGAGTGGTTTCAAACAGCACGCGCAACTGCGGAAGCACTCGTGTGCGATGACAAAGCACTCGCTGACGCAAACGAGAAAGGCTGGTTGGTTCCGGCAAGCGACGCTTACTGGTTTGCTCCGGTTCCCCGTCCGGGGAAACTGATCTGTATCGGCCTGAATTACAAGGATCACGCTGCCGAAAGCAAAATGGCGATTCCGGAAAAGCCCGTCGTGTTCTCGAAATTTTCGAGTGCGGTGATCGCGCCGGGCGAACCAGTCGTGCTACCAGCCACGAGCAAACAGGTCGACTACGAAGCAGAGCTGGCGGTGGTGATTGGCCGTCGCGCAAAAAACGTCCCTGCTACGCGCGCTTACGATTATGTTCTCGGATACACCGCTTTCAACGACGTCAGCGCGCGCGATTTTCAATTTGCCGACGGACAGTGGCAACGCGGAAAATCATGCGACACCTTTGCGCCGATGGGCCAAACTATTGTCACCACCGATGTAGTCCCCGATCCACAGAAGCTTTGGATCAAGCTGACGCTGAACGGTCAGACGATGCAGGATTCAAATACCGACCAGATGATCTTCGGCGTCGCGCGGTTGATTGAGTTTTTATCCGAGACCATAACGCTCGAACCCGGCGACGTGATCGCAACCGGCACGCCTTCGGGCGTCGGTTTTGCGCGAAACCCGCCGGTGTTTTTGAAGCCGGGTGACGAGATGGAAGTCAATATCGAAGTTGTTGGTGGTATCAACAATCCAGTCGTCGAGGAAAAAGATGCATAGACTCCTGTTTCTATTCGTGGTGTGCGCGCTGTTGATCGGTTGCACAGCAGCGAACGACAAGAAGAAGCTCACGATCGCCGTCATTCCGAAAGGCACGACGCACGAATTCTGGAAAAGCATTCACGCCGGGAGCAATAAAGCCGCGGAGGAACTAAAGGCCCAGGGCACTGACATTGAAGTGATCTGGAAAGGACCGCTACGCGAAGACGATCGCGAACAACAGATCCAGGTCGTCGAAGGTTTTGCGGCGCAAGGGGTGAGCGGCATCGTACTGGCGCCACTCGATGATCGTGCGCTGGTCCGGCCGGTTGCCGATGCGCGACGCGCCGGCGTGCCGACGGTGATCATCGACTCGGGGTTGCAGTCGGATGAGTTCGTGAGCTTCGTCGCCACGGACAATCGCAAAGGTGGATCGCTCGCTGCGGATCGCATGGGCCAACTGCTCGGCGGCAAAGGCAAGGTGCTTGTGTTGCGCTACGCGGAAGGGTCCGCGAGTACGACCGAACGGGAAGCGGGTTTTATTGAAACCATAAAACAGAAGTTTCCTGAAATTGAGCTCGTTTCCACCGATCAATACGCGGGCGCGACACGCGACACTGCAAAACGTGCGTCGGAAAACCTGCTGAACCGGTTTGGCGATCAAGTGCAGGGGATCTTCACTCCGAATGAATCGTCGACGGCGGGGATGTTGCTGGCACTCGAGGACATCGGAAAGGCGGGAAAAATTTCGTTCGTCGGCTTCGATGTCAGTCAGAGGTTCATCGATGCACTCAACGCGGGGCAGTTGCACGGCATCGTGGTCCAGAACCCGTTCAACATGGGTTACCTGGGTGTGAAGACGATGGTCGACAATCTGCTGGGACGCACAGTTGAGAAGAAGATCGATACCGGCGTGATGCTGGTGACGAAAGAGAACATGCAGTCGCCGGAAGTGCAAACGTTATTGCGTCCGCCGCTCGATCAGTATTTGAAATGACGCTGGTGCCTTTTGTGCTTTTTGTGCCTTTTTGTGGCTAATGGTTGCTGAAGTAAAACAAACCCGCGGGTTCCTGAATGCCGGCGTTCTGCAAAACTGGCTGAACCGCGTTGGACCAGCTCTCGGTCTGCTGCTCGTCATCGGCATCTTCACCCTCCTGATGGATAGCCCCGCGCGATTTCTTTCACCAAACAACCTGCGCATCGTTCTTTCGCAAACCGTGATCGTCGCGATCGGCGCGATCGGTATGACGCTGATCATCATCAGCGGCGGTATCGATCTTGCGGTAGGTTCGACGATCGCGTTGACGGGCGTGGTGACGGCGCTCGGAATTAACGCGGGCATGTCGCCTTCCGTTGCGCTCGCGACTGGAATACTGGTCGGCGGACTGATCGGTGTCGTGAACGGCGTGGTGATCACGCGCTTGAAGGTCGTGCCTTTCATCGCGACTCTCGGGATGCTGGGCATCGGACGCGGCGTAGCGAAGTGGCTGGCTAATCAACAAACCGTAAACATGCCGGCGACGTGGTTGAACGAGTTGCTGGTGATGTTTCCGAATCCGTCGTGGTTGCTGGTCGCGCCGGGAGTTTGGATCACGATCGTGCTCGCGGTGTTGGCGGCGATGGTGTTGCGCCAGACGGTGTTTGGCCGTCGCGTGTTTGCGCTCGGCTCGAATGAAGCTGCGGCGCGGGCGTGTGGCATCGCGACGGATCGTCTGAAGATCTGGATCTACGGTCTGGCGGGGTTGCTCTTCGGTCTTGCTGGCGTGATGCAGATGTCGCGTTTACGACAAGGCGATCCGACCGTGGCGGCAGGTTCGGAGTTGGACATCATCGCCGCGGTAGTCATCGGCGGCGGGAGTTTGAACGGCGGCGAGGGAAGCATTCTCGGATCGATGATCGGTGCGCTGATCATGGCGTTTCTGCGAACGGCTGCCAGCAGGTCGGTTGGCCCAACTACGTGCAGGAGATCATCATCGGCATGATCATCGTCGTCGCTGTCGCGGTGGATCGCTGGCGCAGCAGGAGTTAATTATGGTTAAGCTGATTCTATGTTCCTTGTTGTTTTTATCCGTGGTTCAAGCACAGAACGCGGATTGTAAGAACGATTGGCCCAATCTCGCCCGTTACGACAAAGACAACCAGGCAGTCGCGCCACCCGCGAAGAACGAGCAGCGCGTCGTCTTCATGGGCGATTCGATCACCGACTCGTGGGACAATCCCGCAAACGGCGGTTTCTTTCCCGGCAAGCCTTACGTCAATCGCGGTATCAGCGGGCAAACGACACCGCAGATGCTCATTCGCTTTCGCCGCGACGTGATCGAGCTCAAACCGAGAGTCGTTGTGATCCTCGCCGGCACAAACGACATCGCCGGCAACACTGGTCCAACGACGCTCGAAGCCATTCAGGACAACCTCAAATCGATGGCTGAACTCGCGAGCGCGAACCGCATTCGTGTCGTGTTCGCATCAGTTATGCCGGTTAGCGATTACGAAATTCGGGATGCTAAACCGATTGGTGCAAACAGTCCGTCGCCCACCCGAAAAGATTATCGCGCTTAACAAGTGGATGGAGGAGTTTGCGCGGACCAATCATCACACTTACCTCAACTACTTCTCCGCGATGGTCGACGACAAGGGTTTCCTGAAAGACGAACTGAGTAACGACGGCCTTCACCCAAACGCGCAGGGCTACGCCGTGATGGTTCCGCTGGCGGAAGCGGCAATCGAAGCCAGTCTGAAACGCGCAAATAGCTTGCACCCTGTCATGCCGACAACCCTCGGAGATATCGCTCGCGCATTGAACGTTTCGAAGATGACGGTTTCGCGCGCGATCAACAATCATCCGGAGATCAACGCGGCAAACTCGCGCACGCGAATCCTCGCTGCGGCGCGGAAAATGAATTACCGGCCAAACCAGTTTGCACGCGCGCTCACTTCGAAACATTCTTATCTCATCGGCATCGTTGTTCCTGACCTCATGCACTCTTACTTTGCCGAGATTTGTCGTGGTGTGGAATCGCAGGCGCGTCCCGCGGGTTACCAAAACCTGATTTGCAGCACCGATGAAGAAGCACGCAAGGAGTTAGACGAGATTGAAGCGTTATGGACCAGGACTGATGGTTTAATCGTCGCCTCGGCCCTGACGGCAAATGAGGCGAAGTTTTACCGTAAGGTTGCTCTAACGAAGGCGGCAAGATCGTCTTGATCGATCGTCTGCTCGACGGGCTGCAGTTGTCCGGCAGTCACCACCGATGATGTGCAGGTGGGAGTGTTAGCCACGGAGCATCTGATCAAGTTGGGCCACAAGAAAATTGGTCACCTTCGCGGTACGACAGCCTCGACTTCACAAGGACGTCACGAAGGTTACAAACGAGCGATGTCGAAGGCGCGGCTCCGTGTTGATAAGCCGCTGGTCCATGACTGCGGCTTCACCGAGTCTGACGGCCGCGCGGCGATGAAACGCTGGATCGCAAAAGGAAATCTGCCGACGGCGATCTTCGCGGCGAACGATCCGGCGGCGATCGGCGCCATTGAAGCTCTGAACGACGCCGGCTTCGAAGTACCGGAATGACGTCGCCATCGTCGGCGCGGGAAATATTCATTACGGCGACATGCTGCGCGTACCGTTGACAACGGTTTCCTGGTCGACCGCGGCGATGGGTCAGGCGGCGGCCGAACTGCTGCTGGAACTGATTGATGGCAATAACAGAGCGGTCAAATCTCGCAAGGTAACCATCCCTCCCGAACTGGTCGTTCGCCGCTCCTGCGGCGCGGTAAAACCTTAGGAAGATCCTCTTGGCGCCTTTGCGGGAGATTGTTTCCCGCAAAGGCGCAAAGGCGCAAAGGTACCGTAAAACAACAAAACTCTTGACAGCCCTGGTGGCACAGGAGTATATGTTCCGCGTTTAGACAAAATCCGTCTTATTCCAATGTTCACAGTTTTTGCTCGGAAAACTCAAACTTTTCTTCGAAGGTTTCCCTAATAAGTCTTAATTAGGTACATTTCGGATGCGAAAGATTAATCCACACGATTTCACGGTGGCCCGCCGCGGTACCAGCCGCGAAATTAACCGGCAAATCGCCCTGAACCTGATTCGCGCGCATCAGCCGATCTCCCGCGCTGACCTGGCGCGCCTGATGAGCGTACGCCGCGGTGTCGCCAGCCTGCTCGTGAGCGAGCTTCTCAGCGAATCGCTGATTTTCGAAGGCGCTGTCGGCGAAGCCGTCGGACGTGGACGCCGGCCCACGTTTCTTTACATTGACTCGCGTCAACGATGCGTCGTCGGCGTCGACATTCGTGCTTCGCGCACTTACATCCTGCTCACCGATCTGATGGGCAAGCAGTTGGGCGTCGTCAACAGTTTTCAAACCAGCAAAGAGATCGACGTGTTGACGAAAGAGCTCGCGCGCCGCATCAAGCAGATGCTGGCTGACTTCAGCGAAGTCAGCGGGTGTGAAGGCGTCGGGCGTGGTCGTGCCGGGCATGGTCGATCCCGCGTTGGGCCGCGTACTGCACGCGCCAACACTCGCGTGGCGCGACGTTAACCTGCGCGAGCCGCTTGCTGCTGCTCTCGGAATTCCGGTCCACATCGAAAACTCCGGTAAAGCATGTGCTTTGGCCCAACTATGGGCCACGCGTAGCGACGTGGTCGCTTCCGGAAACTCCGTCTTCGTGAGTATCTCGGACGGTGTTGGTGTAGGTGTCGTTGTGAATGGCGAAGTGATGCGCGGGCGTCACAATACGGCAGGCGAGTTTGGTCACGTGCCGTTGAGCATCGATGGACCTCGTTGCTCGTGCGGCGCGACCGGCTGTTGGGAAGCTTACATTTCGAACATAGCCACGTTGTCGCGTTACTTCGGACGCGATCTGTCAGACGGGCGGCCGCGAGATGCAGAGACGGCGACTTTCACCGTTGAGGATCTGATTGCCCGCGCGCGTGCGGGTGACGCGAAAGCACTGGCGGCGGTGAATTCAACCGCACGCTATCTCGGACTCGGTCTCGCGTCGATCGTCAACGCTGTCGATCCGGCACGGATCTACATCGGCGGCGAAATAACGACCGCGTGGAATTTGATCGAACCAATCGTGCGCAGTGCCCTGCGCGAAAGAACTTTGACTGACTTTGGCGGCGCAACCGAGATTCACATTGTGCCCGCCGAAGAGCATCCGCGCCTGCGCGGCGCCGTGGCCCTGGTCGCCGCGCCTGCGTTTGCGGCTCCGATGGTCGCCTAAACATTTTGATAATCCGTGAGCGAAGCTCCGCGTAAATCCGCGGCCAAAACTCTTCCTTGGAGGTCTAGATCGATGCGAGGCGCTACCCAAACCCGACTGCCACTCTTGTGGTAATGTTTTCATTCGCTCATCATCGTTGCCTCTCAATCCACTGTGGGACAAACTGTCGTCGGACGCATTTCCGGAACGGTGCAGGACGCGAATGGCGCGGGCGTTCCCAACGCCTCAATCAAAGTCATTAACACTGCAAACAACTCGGAACGCACCGCGACGAGTGACGACAGCGGTTTCTACACCGTTACTAACCTGCCCGCCGGCACGTACACCGTCGAAGCCGAAGCGAAGGGTTACAAGAAAGCACTCGTCTCGGGCAAGAATGTAACCGCGGACGCGCGATTGACAGTCGATTTGAAACTGGAAGTCGGCGAAGTATCGGAGACGGTCGAGATAACGAGCATCGCCGGCGAAACGGTCAACACGACGTCCGGCGAAGTCGCGCGCGTCATCGATCAGCAACAGGTCCAGAATCTTGCGCTTAACGGCCGCAACTACATTCAACTCCTGTCGCTCGTTCCCGGAGTTGCGCTGCTGAATGACGATCAATTGGAGTTGACGACGAGTCTTGCCACCGGCAACCAATCGATCAACGGCAATCGCGGTCAGACAAACAACGTCACCATAGACGGTGGTTTCAATCTCCAGTCTGGCAGCAATGCAAGCCAAATCAACAACCTCGGCATCGACTACATCCAGGAAGTCAAAATCCAGACTTCGAATTTCTCTGCCGAGTACGGACGCAACTCCGGCGGGCAAGTCAGTCTCGTGACGCGTAGTGGCGGCAACGACTTTCACGGCAGCGCGTTTGAATTCATACGAAACGACAAACTGGACGCGCGCTCCTTCTTTGCTCCGATTCGTCCCACGTTGCGCTTCAACAATTTCGGCTACAGCTTCGGTGGTCCAATCTTCAAAAACAAGCTGTTTTTCTTCGGCGGCCAGGAGTGGAAATACATTCGCCGCCTTTCGGCAGCACAACGCCGCACGGTGCCGACGCTCGCGGAGTTGAATGGCAACTTTTCTTCTCGTCTGCGTGGGCCTGACGGAATCGTGGGCAACGCGGACGACGGCGTCTTGCGCGATCCGAACAACGCCGCGAATACGTGCACCGCTCCCGTAATCAATTCCCAGGGCATAATTACGACGCAGGCCAACCGCACCGGATGTTTCGGCGGCAATAACGTCGCACTGCGAAACATCATTCCCACGAATCGAATCACGACCGACGGGCTCGCGATCGCCAACGTCTTTCGCAATGCCATCGGTCTCTCGACTGCGTTCATCAACAATCCAGTCGGCAACAACGTCACGTTCCAGCAACCGAACCCGTTGGACTATCGCGAAGACCTGCTGCGCATTGACTATAAAATCAACGATAAACACACGCTTTACGGGCGTTATATCAAAGACAAGAATGAGTTGATCGATCCTTTTGGCACGTTCATCACTACGCAACTGCCGACGATTCCCAGTCTCCGTCTGCGTCCAGGCACGTCGATTCAACTTTCACACACGTGGCTCGTGACTCCGACGTTCATCAACGAAGCAAAGATGACCGGTGCGTGGGTGGCCCAACGTATTCCGCCCGACGGAGAATTATGGAAGCGCGAGACTTACGGTTTCGAGTTTCAACAACTCTTCACGGGCGGCGGCAGGTTTGAGAACTCGATCCCGGACACGACGATTACCGGCTTCGCCAGTTTCTTCGGCGCCGCGCGTTCGCTGCTTTCGCCGACGACTGACATCAACGTGAGCGACACGATCACATGGGTGAAAGGCAACCACACGCTGAAGACCGGAATGTCAATCACACGCAATCGCATCGATCAAAACGCGCGCACGACCTACGCCGGCCAGGTCGATTTCAACACCGGCGGCAACTCGCGCACGACGAACAACTCTTTCGCCGACGCACTGCTCGGCAATTTCCGTACTTACAGCGAGCAGGCGCTCGATCCAATGGGCTTCTTCCGCTTCACGCAATCGGAAGCGTTCGTAGCCGACAGTTGGAAGGTGGGCCGCAAGTTGAGTCTCGAACTCGGTTTGCGCTGGCAGTTTGGACAGCCGATCTACACGCAGGCTAACAACCTTGCGAACTTCGATCCCTCGCGGTATAACCCCGCACAGGCAGTCACAATCCTGGCGAATGGAAACATTGATCCGACGAAAGGCGGCAATCGTTTCAATGGTCTCGTTCGCTCTGGAAACGGGGTGCCTCCGGAAGAACTCGGTCGCGTTCCCGGCGGCGACAGCGCCCAGGTGCTCGCCGTGCCGGTGGGCGCGCCGCGCGGACTCTACGAAGGACATCATTACTTCATGCCGCGTGTCGGCTTCGCCTATTCTCCTTTTGACGACAACAAGACTTCCATTCGCGGCGGCTTCGGCATGTACTACGATCGCATCGAAGGAAACTTGATCTTCCCCTCGCTAAGCAATCCGCCTTACGCGACGAGCGCGCAGTTTCAGAACGCAAACCTGAGCAACATTACGGGTGGTTCAACGACGCTCGCGCCGTGGGCGCAGATCAATGCGGTCAATCCGGATCTCGACACGCCTTACACGATGAGTTACAGCATCGGCATTCAACGCGAATTGCCGCGAGGGATCTTTGCGGAAGCGTCGTACGTCGGTAATCTCGGCCGTCACCTGATTCGTCAGCCCGACATAAATCAACCGACGTTCGAGCAGATCCGGCTGAATGCTCCTCCGGGGGGGCCAAACCTTAACGCGAACGCCTTGCGACCTTTCAAGGGTTTCACGGCGATCAGAATGCGACTGAGCGACTCGACGTCGAACTATCACGGCATGCAGCTCTATGCAGCGAAACGCAAAGGCGACCTGCTGATGACGACGTCGTACACGTGGTCCAAGGTTCTGACGGACGCGAGTGGTTTCAATGACAATCCCGAAGATCCGTTCAACAAGAAATTCAACTATGGACCAGCGACATTCGATCGCCGTCACGTGTTTGCCGTCACTTACACTTACACGGTAAAGATGTTTAGCCGGACACAAGGCTTCGTGAGGGCGATTCTCGACGGTTATGAAGTTAGCGGCATCACGCGCTTCCAGTCGGGCCCGTATCTGACGGCGACGGCAACCGGAAACTCGATCTTCGGCAACCGTCGCGCCGATTGCATCAGTCCGGACGCGCTCTTCCCGAACGGCGAGCGTGGTCCAAACAATTGGGCCAACCGCGCGGCGTTCGCGGCCGCTCCCGACACGCGACGCGGCACTTGCGGCGTCGGCACGATTGAAGGACCCGGCGCGCAGACGTGGGATTTCTCTCTGCGACGGCGGTTTGCGTTGACGGAGAAGTTCAAGTTGCAGTTCCAGGCTGATATCTTTAACGCGTTCAATCGCACTAATTTCCGCGACCTCGAGAGCAATCTCAGCAGCGCGGCTTTTGGTACGATCTCGACGTCAGGACCGCCGAGGAATATTCAGTTTGGATTAAAACTAACGTTTTGAGAGCGGCATTCAAGATTCTCTTTGATCGTGTGTTCTGCTGTTGGTGGCGACAGCCCAGGCAAACACGATCAAGACGGCTGCGCTGCGTGACGAGGTGAACGATTTTCTCGGGCGTGAACTCGCCGCTCATCTCAGCGCCATCAGCACACTCAATCCGCCGCCGGAACGAGTGTTGAATGTGCCGGCGACGGGCGAGTTTTCCTGGGGAACGTTCATGCGTTCGCTGGCCGCGTACGCCGACACGACAGGTAAACGCGAACTCGCAGGACGCGATCTCGCCAAATGGGTGGGTCAGATCGGTTTGATCGAGTCGCGTGCGGGCAGCAAAGCGTTCTCGCAAATGTACGCGGCGCTGGCGTTGCGTCACTTCGGTCGTGATCTGAAAACGAATCCGCTCTGGCAGAGCTTGTCGCCTGAGGAACAAAAGGCGTGGCTGGCGTTGCTCAATCCGGAACGGTTTTACGATCCGAAGACGAACAAGGTAATCAACCTGCCGGAGAATTATCTCGGAGTCGCTGCGCGCATCGCGAGCATCAACTACGAGCTCGGCATCTCGACCGATCGCGGGTTTCTTGACAAATTACTCGATCGCGCCGCGATTCAGTTCAGCAACGGCGTAATTTACGCAGACGATTCGCCGCCAACCGGACGTTACGATCGTTATTCGAACGAGTACGCTCGCTACATCTGGGAAGCCGCGGAGATGTCCGGACGCAAAGACATTCTCGATCGCGTGCGGCCGTCGTTGATTGCGCAGATGCGATTGTGGTGGGACCTCGTTTCGGAAGACGGTTACGGTTACAACTGGGGTCGAAGCCAGGGCGTCGTCAGTTATCTCGACACGCCGGAGATCGTAGGTTTTCTCGCGTCGCATCCGGAGTTTCGTCCGGCGCCGCTTGCAGACATCGCCGCGCTCTATTACCAGGCGTGGAATTACCTGCTGCATGACTACAACGCCGAGCGGCATCTGCTTTCGATCTTTGCTTTCGGACGCGGAAACTATGCGTACATTTCGCGCGAGCGCGAGTGGCAACAGACGACCGGGTTCTTCGGTAAACTGGCGAACTCGCATACGCCGATCGTGAACGCGCTGGAGAAGGAAGGCGTAACGACATTTCCCACCGTGCCGGCGTTGCGGCCGGTCGCGCGGTTTGAATTCTTTCGTAAGGCGCCTGAACGGGCAGCGGGTGTTTGGGTTGTGCGCCAGGAGATTTGCGGTTCGCGTTGCCGCTCACGACTGGCCCAAGACCCGGAATTTCCGACTACTTGCCCGCGCCGCATGGATTGCCGGGTTTTGCGGCGCCGGTCGAACAGGCTTATCCGGTAGCGACGCCTTATATCGAACTCGCGGACGGTCGAGTGGTTGTGACGACAGACGGCGCAGATGAAATCGACCCGGGAGCGGATGGTCGCAGTCTGCGCGTTCGCTGGAATCGATGGGCAGTGGTGGGTAAAAAGTCCGGAGAGTTGCAGGACGTTGGTCTTGAAAGTGTGGTGGTCTGGCGGATTGAAAACGGCACGCTGGTGCGCGAGGAAACATTGAGTTCAAAACAGCCGGTTACAATCAAGAGCTGGCGTATGGTTGTGCCGACGACGCATGATAAAGTCGTAACCACGGATTTAAAACGCGTGGATCGGTTTGAGTCCCGAGCGGGATCGTTAGAGGTAGCATTGTCGAGTGCGACATTTAGTCCGCGTTACTCGATCGTGGCCACGGGTGATGGACCACTCGGACGCGGCGTAAAAGGCGCAATACCATTGCATTTAATGTTTGAAGCTCAGAATATTGTGGTAGACGCGAAAAGACCGCTCAAATATCGATTAACGTTGACACCGAAATCGCACTGAGGGAGTTTTCATGACACCGGAACCAAAGCAGAACCCAATCACACCCGACACTTGTTTCGTGCCGAAGACGCATGAAGGGAAAGGGCGTCGAACCGCAGTTAAGCCCGGCGACACAGCCGCGCGCTTCCTGCACTACGGCCGCATAACGATCAACGCCGGCGGTGCGGCGGAGAAGTTTTCGAATAACGATCACGAAACAGGTTTGATTTGTCTTAGGGGCAGCGCGAAGGTCACAACCGGCGATGAATCGTTTCAACTGAACCAGTACGACGCGATTTACGTTCCCCGCGATTCGCAGATTGAAGTCGAACCGGCGGGTGACGCCGGCTGCGATCTCGCTGAAGTTTCAGCGCCAGTTGCGAAGCGGTACCCGCTCAAGTTTGTTTCGTACAAAGAAGTGCGCGAAAACCCACGGCTCCATTTGATTGCCGGCAAGCCTCCCGCGGAAAGAGATCTCAACGTGCTGATCGGCGCGAACGTCGAAGCCGGGCGCATCATGGCAGGCGTAACTTTCTCAACTCCCGGTAACTGGACGTCATGGCCGCCACACGAGCACTCGAAACTTCTGGAAGAGGCGTATCTGTTTATCGACATGCCCGCGCCGTCGTTCGGCGTGCAGTTTGTTTACACCGATCCGCAGAATCCTGAGTTGGTCCAGGTTGTCCGCGAAGGCGACTGTGTGTTGATGCCACAGGGCTATCATCCGAACGTGGCGGCGCCCGGTGGACAGATCAACTTTCTGTGGATGATGGCGGCGATCAGAGAAGGCGAAGATCGACTTTACGGCGTGGTGAATGTGCAGCCGGAGTACGCCGCCGGTGGATCGGGGCTCGAAGCAGTCAGTGACAAAAAATAGAGAAATCGAAATGTCTGACAATTCAAACGGAAACGGCAATAGCGCCAAAGACGGTCCCAATGGTTTAGCCCGCCACCTGAACTGGTCCAGAATTCCGGTCGAGCGGGTGGCGGACGGAATCGAGCGTCAGATGCTCGTGGGCCATCAGATGATGATCTGTCGCTTTCGTTTCAAGCCGTTTTTGGTGACTCCCGAGCACGATCATCCGCACGAGCAGATGACGATCGTCGAACAAGGCAAGGTGCGGTTTTTCATCGAAGGCAAGGAACAGATCGCGAAGGCCGGCGATGTGCTACATTTTCCGTCGCAATGCTGGCACGGTGCGACGATGATGGATGAAGAGGTGGTGCTGATCGACTTTTTTACACCCGTGCGGGAAGATTTCTTGTGATCTGTGTTTAGACTTGACGATCGCGTTGCGCTTGTTACAGGGGCCTCAACCGGTCTCGGCGCTGCTATCGCCATCGCGCTTGGCGAAGCCGGCGCTCGCGTAGCCGTTCACGGCAACACTCATTCACCTCACGCAACCTGCGAAAAGATCAAACAAGCCCATGCGTTAACCGGCGATTTGGGCCAACCACGAACTGCCAGACATCTCGTCGAAGAAACGATCGATCACTTTGGACGTCTCGACATATTGATCAATAACGCAGGGATCATTCGTCGTGCTCCTGCGGTTGAGTTTGCAGACGAAGACTGGGCGGCAGTGCTCGAGGTTAATCTGACGAGTGTCTTTCGTCTCTGCCAGCTTGCGGGCAAACACATGATCGAGAGCGCGCGCGGCGGGAAGATCGTCAACATTGCGTCGTTGCTTTCGTTTCAAGGTGGGATCACTGTTCCTGCCTACGCAGCTGCGAAAGGCGGCGTGGCCCAACTCACGAAGGCCCTGGCTAACGAATGGGCCAAACATCGAATCAACGTCAACGCGATCGCGCCGGGTTACATGCGTACTGCGAACACAGCGGCGTTACAGGCTGACGAGACGCGCAACCGGCAGATCCTCGAAAGAATCCCCGCCGGGCGCTGGGGCGAACCTGAAGATCTCGGCGGCGCGGCAGTGTTTCTTTCGTCTCCTGCAAGTGATTACGTCAACGGGCATGTGTTGGTCGTCGATGGTGGTTGGCGATCGTCGAAGTATGAGCAGCATGTGCGATGAAGGACCACCGACAATCATTCACGACGCGCTCGCTAGTGGTCCAACGAGGCGAACGCGTACTCGCCATCATTCCGGATAAAACACGCGACGACAACACGGATCTACTTTTTCCAATCGCGAACGGTTTTTAACTGAACGCGGGGTTGCTTGTTTTGATGCGCTGGTTGCGCAAGGCACGCACCCGCCCATGACTGACGCGCAAAAGCGCGCAAAGATCGGCGACGATCACTTTGCGGGACAGATCTTCGATCATCAATGGAATAACGCGGATGAGATCGTCACGCTGGGGGAGCTGAGCGCTGAGACGCTGATTTCGCTGACGGATGGTCTGATCGATCGCGCAGTTCCGGTGACTATCAACCGGTTGGTAGGCGCGCGAGTTTACGACACGGTGATTGTTTTTGGCGCGACGGTGCCGCACGAAGTCGCGGGGTTTGCGGGTGGAGCGAAGTATTTCTTTCCCGGCGTGGCGGGACCGGAGTTAACTCACACCACTCACTGGCTCGGCGCACTCGCCGGCATCGAAAACACGATCGGCCAGGTCGAGACACCGGCCCGCAAGTTGATTGAAGCGGCTACGAATCTCGTGCCCGCTCGCATCATCTCTTTGAACTCGGTCGTTTCGCGGGGGAGTGACGGACAGTTGATCACTCACGCGCTTTTCACTGGCGATATTCGCGAGGCGTTCCGGCGCGCTGCCGCTGTCAGCCGCGAGGTCCACATTCGTTACACCGGAAGAAAGTTCCGGCGAGTGATCGCACTTCTCGATCCCCACTACGACGAACTTTGGGTCGGAGGAAAGGCGAGTTACAAACTCGGCGCGGTCGTCGAGGACGGCGGCGAGTTGATCATTTTTGGTCCACATCTAAATAAGCTTTCAGAGACGCACGGGGTGCTGATTGAGAAGTATGGCTATGCGCCCCTCGAGAGCGTGCGCGACATGCTTGGAGTTTCACAAGAGCTTCGGGAAAACCTTTGTATTGCAGCCCACCTGGCCCATGTGGCCTATGCGGGGAGAATTGATGATGACGGTCAACATTGTGCCGCGTTACCGAATCACGATGGCGACTGGTATTGACGAACAGACCTGTAAACGTGTGAACCTTGGTTACCTCGACCACCGCACCTTCGACTATGAAACCAACCGTTCCGATCCCGATACTTTGATCGTGAATGACGCCGGGCGCGACCTTTATAAGGTTTGAGCTTGGCGCTTCGTGCTTTTTACTTTGTTCGCCAGCGTATCGTTCGCGTTGAAGTCGTGACTGCCGCAACTCAACAAAGTACAAAGTACAAAGAACAAAGCACCCTACGCCACGAGCGCCGTGGCTTCAGCTTCGACAAGCTTGAGCTGGCCGTTTGAGACATAAGCCTCGAAGTTACAACTTGCGATGAACTGATCGACCTGCACATCACGCAGCGGCGTCGAGAACAGGAAACCCTGTCCGTTCTCGCATTCCAACTTTCGCAGCAACATCAACTGGTCTTCAGTCTCAACACCTTCGGCCACCACATCCATTCCGAGGTTCTGGGCCAACGCGACGATCGTGCGCACAATCGCCAGGTTCTCTTCGTTTTCCATCATCTGCATCACAAACGATCGATCGATCTTCAACGTGTCGATCGGGAAGCGTTGCAAGTAACTCAAACTCGAATAACCCGTGCCGAAGTCGTCAATACTCAACTGCACGCCGAGATTTCGCAGTTGTGTCAACAATCCAACCGCGGCTTCGATGTTGTCAGTGAAGACAGATTCTGTAATTTCCAGCTTCAAACACCGCGGCGGCAACTCAAAGTCCTGCAACAGTTGCGCGATGTTTTCTACAAGCCCCGGTTGATTGAACTGCTTCACCGACAGATTGACGCTCACGAACAACGGCGGTACCGCGGGATAATTTTCCTGCCAGTAGTGCGCCTGACGGCACGCTGACTCGAGCACGACCTGTCCGATCGTCAAGATCTGTCCCGTCTCTTCAGCCACGGGAATAAAATCTTTCGGCGGCACGAGGCCAAACTCCGGATGTCGCCAACGCACGAGCGCTTCAAATCCAATCAACGTGCGAGTCTGAAGCGAAACGATCGGCTGATAATCGACGAACAGTTCGCCGCGTTCGCACGCATTACGCAGATCGGTTTCCATCTTCAATCGACTCATCGACTCGCCCTGCATGTCGCGTCCAAACACTTCATAACGCGCCTTGCCGCAGTCTTTCGCGCGATGCATCGCGGTTTCCGCGTCGCGCAGAATATCTGAAACCGTGTCGCCGCCATGATCGGCGCCCACAGCGATGCCGATGCTCATCGTCGTATAGACTTCCTGGCCCAACAGGTTGAACGAAATCGCGAGTGCCTGTTGAATGCGCGACGCAACGGAGCATGCTTCTTCTTCACCAGTCACGTCGTCGAGCAGAACTGCAAACTCATCTCCACCAACACGGCCGAGCACGTCGTCCTGGCGCAGGCAGGTCTTGATGCGTTGCGCGATCTGGACTAACAATTGATCGCCACTCGCGTTGCCGAGACTGTCGTTGACCAGCTTAAATCGATCGACGTCGAGCAGCAGCACTGCGTAATGCCCATCTTTGTTCGGCTGTTTACGAGCGACGCGCAACTTGATCAGATCGTGAAAACGGGCACGATTTGGCATGCCGGTGAGCGTGTCCTGCGTCAGTTTCTCTTCGGCTTTCTTGCGGTCGCTAATGTCCTGGACCTGGAAGAACAGCCGCTTGGCTCCAGTCTCGGAGTCTTTCAAAAGCGAGACGTGCCACAGCACCCAAACTGTATGGCCCTGCTCGTGAATGTAACGTTTTTCCTGCTCGTGACTCGGGATGTAGCCCTCGAGTACTCGCTGGATGTACGACTGCACGTGCCGAATATCTTCGACGTGCGTGAGTCGTTGAAAACTGGTAGCTCTTAACTCCTGTTCCGAGTAGCCGAGCAGCTTGCAAAGCGCTTCGTTAACTTGCAGCCAACTGCCGTCAACCGAAACGACGGCCATGCCGATCGCTGCGTTGTCGAACGTGCCGTGGCTTGTGCCGTTAGTCCTGGACGTCGGCGAGAGTGCGAACGGGATCGAGTTAGGTGCGAACGTTGATGCGGATTCGGTCGCGGGTGCTTCTGCCTCACGCAATCGCTTGCTTTGATCGCGCTCAGTGGCGCGCTGACGCTTCATACGTTTCTGTTCGTACATCGCCTGGTCGGCTTGTTCGAGCAGTTCTTCGAAGCACGTCATGCGTTCCGATTCGAGTTGGGCCACGCCGATACTGAAAGCGAGTTTGAAGCCGCGTGTTTCGGTCTCGTTGTAGGCTTTAAGATTTGCGTTGAGACGGTTGATCGCGTCGTCTTTGTTTGCGTTGAGATCGGTGACGAGCACGGTAAACTCGTCGCCGCCAAGTCGGGCGATGATGTCGGAGCTGCGGAAGCTGCGATTGAGTATGTTAGCGGTGCTGACGAGGGCGGCGTCGCCTTCGTTATGTCCAAACTCGTCGTTGATCTTCTTCATGCCGTCGAGGTCGATGAAGAGAAGCAGCAAACTTTCCTTTTGCCGGCGCGCGAAGTCGAAGTAGGGCGCGGCTTGTTTAAGTAAACCGCGACGATTGAGCAGTCCCGTAAGATCGTCTTTTAGCGAAGAGTTGCGCAGAGTTTCTTCGATCTTTTTACGTTCAGTGATGTCGCGCACGACCTGGACCAGTCCGCCGCCGTCTACGCTAGAGATAGAGATTTCCAACGGCAAGCTGCTGCCGTTGAGTTTGAGTCCGATGGCTTCACCGCGCCACGAACCGTCGCGCCAAACGGCCGGCATGATCTGTTCTTTGAGACGATTCAGTTCCTCTTCAAAAAAGAACATTTCCCAGGTTGAACCGATCAATCGCGACGTATCGGCGTAACCGAAAATCTTTGCGTAGGCGTCGTTCATGTAAATGCAGACGCCGGTGTGGTCGATGATCGCCATGCCGTCCATCGAGGCTTTCATGGCGGCGGCTTGTTGGGCCATTGAACCAGCGGCACGCTTGCGTTCCGTGATGTCGCGAGCTACGACCGAAGCGCCGGTGATCGATTTGCCGTCCATGATCGGCGAGATCGTCAACGAGATATCGATTGGCGTGCGGCCCTTCTTGAAATGGACCATCTCATGCTGGGTGACGTTTTCGCCTTGTGCGACTTTGTCGAACAGCGAAGTGGCTTCGAGTCCGCGGCGGTTATCGAAGAGCATCGAAATGGGCGAACCCAGCGCTTCCTTCGCGGTGTAACCGTAGATGCCGCGCGCGCCGCGATTCCAACTCATGATGACGCCTTCGGTGGTGACGCCGATGATGCCGTCGCGTGAAACGTCGACGATGCCTTGCAGACTTGAGAGTTCGAATTTTACGCCGGTGAGTTGTTCGTGACTGTGCCTCCACGCCATCCACACGGCGCCGGTAGTCACGATTTGGAGAGCTGACAAGAAGAAAACAACCTCGGTTAGAGCGGATCCGAGTAATCCGGGGGTGAGTAGAGAGACAGCGAGTGCGGTCGGGATCACAAAGACGGGAAGCGGCCACAGCCGGCGTGTAATGTGGGAGATTGAGTTGTCGCTGTTCAGAAACATTTTTCTAGGCGGGACGTGCTGGGCTGAGATCAAGCGAAGTACTGAAAGGGGGCAAGAGCTCTGCTGGGGTCGCACGGCCCGCACTGTGGATTAAGCTACTGCCGTGCCATCGTGGTTACTGGTTTTATCCGAGTTTCGTGGGCCGTTAGGCGGTCAGTTTAATGGGCCGGCAAACCATTTTGACCGCAACGCAGTTATTTTGGCTTAATCTCCGAGTGGGATTTGATCTTGTCCGGCTTCGCCGTCTGATGTGAGGCAAGGCTCTGCCTTGCCGTCAGCTTTTGATTGAGACTTGGGGCTGCGCCCCTCGTTCGGCCTCTGGCCCAAAAGGGCGAAGCCCGAACCGGCGGCGAAGCCGCACTACTACGTCACAGTCACGGCGAGGCACAGCCTCGCCACACATCAGGCGGCAAAGCCGCGTTCCGCATTCCGTTAGCCCGATGAATCGCGTAACGGCGCACATCAGGCGGTAAAGCTGAGTCAAAGTAGCTTGACGCCAAGGAGGGTCCTAAGTAGTTCGACTGAACACTATGCCAAGTTTGCGAACCCTGACGCGACGGTGGTTGCCTCTCAGCCTTAAGCGATCATTCCAGCACGCGATTCTGGGATACGATTCGTATGCGCCGTCGTTTTCGTCGGCCGGCGAAGACATGATCCTTCGTCACATCCTCGGCTCAGACAAGATGAGCGGGTTCTACGTGGATGTCGGGGCCTTTCATCCCACGCTCTTTTCCAACACCTACTTTTTCTATCTAAACGGGTGGAACGGAATTAATGTCGAAGCGCGCCCGGGCAGTAAAGAACTGTTTGATAAAGTCAGGCCGCGCGACATTAATCTGGAGGTGGGTGTGTCGCGAGAACGCGGTTCGATGACCTATTACTTCATCGCAGAGGATTCGACGATGAACAGTTTCTCGCGGGATTTTCTGCGCGAGATTAAGATGCTGGAACAAGTGCGCTCCGAGATTCCAGTGTCGACGCTGCCGTTAGCGGAGATCCTGGAGCAGCACGTGCCGCCCGGACAGACGATCGATTTCATGAACGTAGACGTCGAAGGGCACGACTTCGAGGTGCTCGAATCGAACGACTGGAAGCGATTCAGGCCGCGGATTGTCGTCGTCGAAGATGAAGGCCTCGATCCGCGTCAGTCAAAGATCGTTCGGATGTTGAACGATCACGGTTACGAGCTGTGTGCGCAGAACGTGATCATCCTCGACAAGATCAATGAATATTTTTTGCTAGACAGAACGAACAAACAGTTGCCGGTCCAGCGATGAAACCCGAAGTCCTCGCCACGATCTACACTGAGACCCTCGCCAAACGAAAGCTCCCGGTCAATTTTAACCAGGACCATTTGCCGCTGTTTGAGGGCGAACTGGAACGCATGATTCCCGAAACGCAGTTATTGAGGTTTCGCGATGTGTTGGCAAGCCCGGAAGGTTTGCTGTTCAAAGGCACGAGCATACTGCCGGAGTCGTTCGCGTTTCCTTACCATCTCGACGAATGGCCGACACGCAGTGTGTTTAAGTTTCTGGTGAAAAATTACGCGCTTCGGCAACGACGTAAGATCGATGGTGAAGTGCTGTGGATTACCGATTACTGGAGCACCGGACACTTCCACTGGTTGACCGACGTGCTGACGCGACTCTTCGTGGTTCGAGGGCGGCTGAGCGATCCGCTGTTGGTCCTGCCCGGTAAGTTTGAAACGCTTGACGTGGTAAAGGTTTCATTATCGGCATTCGGTGTTGTGAACGTCGACTTCATCAGACCGGACGAATTCGTCGAATGCCGAAATCTTGTGATGCCATCGCATACGGCGCCATCAGGTCACTTCAAAGAGGAAGCGATTCGCGGTGTACGTGAGGTGCTGTTGTCGGCTTACGGAGACGCTGGCAGTTCACAGGAAAGGATCTACATCAGCCGCAGACGCGCAGGAAAACGACGCATCGTCAACGAAGACGAACGTGACATCCATCGTGCGCAGATTCGGATTTGAAACGATGTTCGCGGAAGAGCTGTCGTTTGCGGAGCAAGTCCGGATCTGTTCACGGGCGCGTTACATCGTCTCCAACCACGGCGCCGGTCTGACAAACATACTGTTCATGCAAGACGGCGGCAGCGTACTGGAGCTTCGCCACGAATCCGACTGCATCAACAATTGTTACTTCACGCTATCTTCGGCTCTCGATTTCAACTACTTCTACCAGACTTGCGCACCCCAGGATCCCTCAGCAGATCCGCATATGGCCCACCTCGTGGTCGATGTTGATCAATTGGAAAAGAACTTGAAGTTACTCCTTGCTTAGGACTACATCCGGTCGACGTACTGCCTCGCGCCTTCACGACCTGCTTCAGAAACCTCTTTGCGACTTTGCCCGCGACCGTTCCACCGAGCGAACTCAACTTCCCGCTTGCGACGACGATATCAGTGTCTTTGTGGATCGCCGTGTAAGTGTATTTCGTGAAGACGTCGTGCTCTACGACGAGGATCAGGTCAGCCTCTTCGACGTCCCTGGTGATGACAAGACACAGTTGGGAAAACTCAGATCGTTTTTGCAGTTTCGCTTCGATCACCGGAACACCGACCAGCAGCGAAGTAGACCTCACATGGATCATTTTCGCCGAACGCAGTGCGGCGTTGGGGTCGTTGTAGACCGGCGGCGTGAGTCCCTGCTTCACCCCGGGCACGACGATGGTGGGCTTCTCCGCAAACCTCGGCCTTTCGACGACTGGCTCAGCGCCCTGTTCCTTATCCGGCAACTGGGCCGAAGCGCTGGTCGAACACAGTCCAATCAAAGCGATGAGGGTCAATAAGAGAATGTTGTTGCGTTTCATGGCGATAGCAGTATTCGCTGCTTCCCAGACAAGATTGCGCACTCGTGGGACAGTTTTACGATTGTCCACTTGAGTCGATTCTAACTGTCCTCATTTGTGACCCACATAAAAGAGCGCATAACTCGCGCCGAGCAGTGACCACGCGACGATCGTCACCCACAACGGTACTCGTTTCGCAGCATGCTTGACGGTGCGAATACTGTCGTCAAGACTGGCGCCACGGATTAAATTGCGCAGCCCGCCAACGCTGGCGATAACGTAAATGCAGGCGGCGATAGCCGGAAGTAGTTGTTAAGACCCAGATCAAGTCCGATCCTCGTTGCCACAACATCCAGATCAAGCTGGTCAGCACGCCAACTGCGCCAATTACTACGAGCCAGAACGCGAGCGTAATTCCGCGATGAAGTCCCAACGCGACGACACTCGTCGTGATGTTTGCCTTGAGATCCTCGGGATAGTCTTCGGCTGTGTTTACGAGAATGATCCCCATCTGGAGCGTCCCGTATGCTGCGGCAAATATCAAAACCGAGAGAGAAGGAACTGCGTCAACCAGCAGACCTACGAACAGCATTGGTCCAACGAAGATGATGAGCCACAAACAAATGAGTTGCGCGAGTCCGCGCCCCTTGAGTTGGACCGGCTTCACCGAATACGCCGCGCCGAGCAGAAGTCCAATAGCAACCAGCACAAACAGCAGCCACCGGTTCATGGACCACGAGAGGTGGAACGACAAAACCAGGGCGAGTACCGCGGTTACGATCACCTGAAAGGTTACGAACCCGACACCAAGGCCATACACGGCTTCAGAAAGATGGGGCTTGTAGACGGCATCCAGGTCGCGATCGGCGAGACAGTTGATCATGTCTCCAAACGCAAAGAGCAGGAAGAAGATAAAGACGCCTTCCCAGAGTTGAAACGTTTTCAGTGGCGCCGTGTCACGGAGCAGGATCAACAACGGAATGGCGAGAATCGGTATCTCTGCGATCCGAAACTCAACGCGCCGGATGCGAAGCATGTAGACGAGATAACGCACCATATAGAGGCTTGTCAGTGTCAGTGGTCAGTGGCCAGTGGTCAGTGGCCAGTGGTCAGTGGTCAGTGGTCAGTGGCCAGTGGTGAGTAGTCAGTAGTCAGTGGCCAGTGGTCAGTAGTCAGTGGTCAGTAGTCAGTGGTTCGTTGGCATTACTGACAGTGTTAGGGACAACTGACCACGGACAAGGGACCACTGACAAATCGGTCAGAGGATGTTAACACGCCGAATGTGGCGCTTAGTTTCTTTTGCGAAGGCTCGTCGTCCGTGAAGAAGAGCGAAGTTGTCGGCGATAACGATGTCGCCGCTTTCCCACTGGTAAGCGTGACAATAGGTTTCGTCGTTTAATCGATGATGCATGTCTTCGAGAAACGCCGGTTGTTCATTCTTGCTGATGCCGGCGATGTTTAGTTGGACGGGATTCAGATCTTCAACTGGTTCGGCGTAGCGGACCACTCGAATGCCCAAAGTCGGATGCGAAGCGAGCAGGGGCGAACTGAAAGTGCCTCCGTAGTGCACGATCTTTTCCGTCGTGTAGGTGATGACGACGTCGTCCCAGAGTTTTTGTAGATCACGCGGCGCCTCGTCCAACAAACGTACCGTGTCACAAAAAAGCGTTTCACCACCCGACTGGGGATCCGGAGCAACGTCGCAATGAAAGAAGATGTAGTGTGGGCTGCGAGGCAGAAACGCGCCGTCCCAATGAAAGGGAACCGCACGATTAGTGTATAGATAATTCTTAGTGTCCGGATCGACTCGGAGATTGTTAACGGCGCCAAATTCCCACTCGAGCAACTCTCCCAGGCTTCGGCAAAAATCCGGCAGTGCTGGCCCGTTGAGCGGTGCGAATCCTTTCAACACGACGAAGCGATGCTCGTCGACCCATGTTTTCAAGCGCGACGCAACGAGTTTGACGTCGGCGCCAGACTCGACGGCTCGCACTGTCAATCCAAAAGGCGAAAGCGGTTGTAGTTGTTCAAAGTTCAAGCCGCAATCCGTTTCTTGGCAGGCCGAGATGTTGCCGTAAATCACCGACGCTCATCTCCAACATCGACTCGTAAGGAATATCTGAGCGATAGAGATTGTGTGCGCCACGCGAGTTGCGCCATGCTTTCCAGATTCTTCTCGGCGCCACGAACACGCTAAAGAGAATCGCTCCCACGCAGAGTATGAATATCATGACCGAGCCGCACCCGCTGCGAAGTTCGTAAGCACTGATCTCCGCTTCGCCCACCAATCCCGTTCCGTAGCCGGTAACTACATGGTGCAGGTCGTGTGCAGGAAGATAGCCGGGATTCGGCAACCAGATGGGCCACTTGAAGAAATAGACCGGAAACTTTTCGGCCGAATAACTGCTGAGGCTGAGTTTGTTCCGCGCCAGGTAACGATCGCGCCCAACTCTTACCTTCTCGTCGCTCATAAGTCTGTTCAAAGTTGGAAATAACTCGGCCGTCCGTCACGCTCAATAACGCGTGCGCCGAGTTCCTCAGCCTCGTGTCGACGCATCAGGCGAAACGTGTCCGCGTCTCTTACCGCAACACCATGCCACGGAGTCAGCCACGTGTCGTTTGCCTCGCCGAGAAGAATTCCGATCTTTTCCGAATGCGGACCCTGCGGATGAATCGAAAGCCGAAGCGACATCGGAAAGCAGTCGTTGAGTAGCCGGCCCCAGCCATCGCTCCGCTGAATCACTTCATGGGCAAGCGCTTTGCAGTCGTTCCTCAGTTGGTTGCGAGTCTTGCCGGTGTCCATCGCAACGCGATCCTCAAACAGGAAGCGCTGAATACCGTTGAAGAGTGCGCGATGATGATCAAAGGCGTGAATGCGTTCTTCGATTGCGGTGAGTGAATCGCTGTAGTGCGAGATCAACTGCTGCCGCATCCCTTCGTGATCCGCAATGTCGAATAGGTCTTCCATACTGAAGAAGTCAAGCGATTGGGCATCGACGCGGTCCATCAATCGCTGGAGTTCGGTCGCATAGTTCGTAACATCCACATCTGTAACACCAACGAGGTCGCTGAAAACGCGGCCGTCTGAACAAATAGAAATACGAGCTCCCGGCGAATACAGTTGCCTCAACTCAGCGCAAACGTTCTCCAGATATTTCAGGGCCAGCTCTTCAGCCATGTCCGGAAGTCGACCGAGCACTTTCTTCGTGTTGGGAGACTTCGCCGGAAAAGACGGCAACAGGAAATGAATTGGTTCGTTAGCTGCGATCCAACGCCGTACTTTTGGAAGATGCATTGCCAGGCATTGGTCGCATGGACTTTCAGCGCAGCTCCCGGCATCTGGTTGCAGTCGCCGGTGGCGAAACAATTGTTTGAGAATAGCGACCGCGAGTTGATTCTGTTCCGGGTCAGGCGCAGGCTCGACGAATTGGGCGGCCACCAGTTCCAACTGGCCCAATCGTTTCTTAAGGTTCGGTAACCACGACAGGCTGTTGGACAACGAAAGCATGTCACAGACGAAATCGATCGCCGTGTTTGTCGCAACCGCTCCGGGTGAGCGATCCTGACTCCACAAAAGCATTAGAGCGAGGTGTGCTGCGTAAAGACTTCGGACCAGTTCTGGTTTGCTTGTCTTGCGAGCATCCGTCGCGCCCAACACGACCACGGAAAAAACGCCCATCACCCGGCTGCGAATAACCTCGGTTTGTTGGCCCAACGCTGCGAGTTCATGACGAGGATCGAGCAACGTCGCGATCAGCGCCGCCAACGCTTCACGATGCGGAGCAACCAGTTCAATTTTGGCTTTCATCGCCGCGCGAAAGCGGGTCGCGACGTCGCCTTCCGGTAACTCACCCACGCGGGCTTCCAACTCCGCCGCGAGCCGCGCGTAAAGAGCCAACACCAAGTCTTCATCGCGCCGGAAGAAGACCTGGGCACGTTCGAGCGGGCAGCCTGCCTGCTCGGCCGCATCCTTGAGCAGTTCGCCGTTGAGTCCTCTTTGACCGAGCAACACAAAAGCGGCCTCAACGACGCGCTGCCGCGCGCGCGTGTCGACAATATTGAGTGCGCTCATTGTTGAGATACTCGGTGGAAGGGCTTAGTGAAAAAGTTGGTGCCGGAGGTCGGACTCGAACCGACATGAGCAGTGAAGCTCGCCAGATTTTGAGTCTGGTGCGTATACCAATTTCGCCACTCCGGCTGAAGGGCTGACATGATAAGGCCGTTTACCGCCGTTGGCAACAGCCATGAAGCGGTCGGCAAAACCGCCCTTCCGTACGATGCGGTACCGCCGTAAGCCCGTTTCCCTCAGCAATTACCCTCACGTAAAAACTTGTTTGCCACAGTTGGCAAAACGGGCTAGAATGCCTGAGCCAGTTTTTGGGCCGGCATGTCCGACGAGTCCCCAATCCTCAAACCTCTCACAAATCCGCCGAGCAATAGTAGTTTTTTGAATGCTCGCCGCCGTGCCCTGCATCCAGGAGAGACGACAAATGCCGACAACTATGCTGCCCCGCATACTCATAGTTGATGATGAGCGGGAGATTACCGAGATACTGGCCGACCTGCTGAGCGAGGACTACGAATGCCTCAAAGCTGGCTCGGCCGAACAAGCGCTCGACTGCCTGCGCGCCCGCCAATTTCAGTTGGTGATAAGCGATATCACCATGCCGGGCATGAGCGGACTCGAGATGATTCCGCACGTCAAACAACTCTCCCCCGACACCGTTGTCGTAATGATCAGCGGCATGCAGACCGTCGAGAGCGCAATCGGCGCTCTGCGACTCGGCGCTTTTGATTATCTGATGAAACCGTTTGACCTGCGCCAGGTCGAAGCCGTCGTCAAGCGAGCACTCGAATATCACGAACTGGTGGTCGCAAAGCAACGCTACGAAAACCATCTCGAAGAGCTTGTGGAACAACGTACAGCCGAACTCGATCGTGCTTTGAATTCACTCGAAGATTCATATCGCTCGACTCTGAAAGCGCTGACAGCCGCGCTCGAAACGCGCGACTCGGAGACGCACGGGCATTCGGAACGAGTTGTGACTTACAGTCTGCGCCTGGGACGCGAGTACGGACTCAGCAGTGAAGAGATGAAGGCACTCGAGTTTGGATCGCTGTTGCACGACATTGGGAAGATTGGTGTGCCCGATTCGATTTTGCGCAAGCCCGCGAAGTTGACTGAAGAAGAGTGGGTACTGATGCGCGAACATCCGGTGCACGGTCAGCAGATCCTGCGCGGCATCGAATTCTTACAGGGCGCGGCGAAAGTCGTCGCGCAGCATCATGAACAGTGGGATGGCAGCGGCTATCCGAATGGCCTGCGTGGCGAAGAGATCGACGTTTGTGCGCGCATCTTTTCGGTGGCGGATGCGTTTGACGCAATTACCAGCGATCGCGTCTACCGGCGCGGCAAATCGTACGAAGCTGCGGCGCAGGAACTGGACGATTGGGCCGGCCGGCAGTTCGATCCGAAAGTGGTGGAAGCGTTTCACCGCGTGCCGAAGGAAGACTGGGAAGAACTGCACCGCCTGTCGTTGTTACCCAAGCCAGATCATTTTAATGTGCGCGAACTCGTGCACCAGCTCGACTCGCAACTCGAGGTTGCGGGACTGGGACAGCGGTAAGTTCAGTGCTTGGTACTTTGTACTTAGTGCTTTGTAAAAAACAAAGTTCAAAGTACAAAGCACAAAGTTCACTTTTACGGTTGTTGCGTTGGGACGACGTAGCCGCGTCGTGCGTTCAAACTCAATCCAACTCTGCGTGAGGCCACTTGAATGCGCCGGTATTCTCCCGGCGTCGCTTCGGCCAGCGGACGCTTTGGCCGGTAAGTAACGACATATTCAGCACCGATTGCGCGCGCCACTTCACGCGCCTGCACGATCATCTCATCACTGTTGAGCGGCAGCATCAACTTGCCGCCAGTTTCCTCAGCCACGTTCTTCAACACCGTCTGGCTCTTCTTAACTTCGTTTTCGTAAGCCTTTCGTTGTCGCCGCATCGCCGGGTCGAACCGGATGCCGATGCCGAACGAAGGCGAACGTGTCTGTCCGGGAGCGAGCGTCGGATCGGTGGCTGTGATCGGATCGGAACTGGGCGGACGTGGTCCAGTGATGATTGGCGAATCTCGCTTATCGCTCTTCTGTCGAACAAACTCGGTGTAACTGATGATATGGACCGTTGCACGAGCGGCGATCAGATTTTTCACCGCTTCTTCGCGGTTCGTTTTAACACCCGGCGAATCGACGCCGTCAGTAATCATTACGACGTGTCGACTACCTTCCGGCCGGTCTTTCAGTTGTTTTCCAGCAACGGCAATTGCGTCCGAGATGCGCGAGCGCTTCGCCGAAATTAGTTTGGACTTCAGCGTCTTGAGGACAGCAGACCTGTCAGTGGTCCAGGGCTGGACCATCTCAGCGGTGTTGCCAGATTGCATAACCGCGATCCAGGCGCCGGCTTGAAGTTTGCCGATCAACTCTGCCGCAACCTGGCGCGTCAGGCTCGTGCTCTTCGACATTCCTCCCAAGCCACTCAACTCTCCGCCCGTATCCAGGATAAACAGCACGTTCGCCGGAAGATGCGTGACGCTTCGGAGTTGCTGAATGACGCCGTCTTCGAGCACGAGAATGTCGTCGAGTTCGAGTGTCGGATCGTAATGACCGTAGGCGTCGAACGCTTGCACCGGCAGACGGACTTCTTCAGTGAAAACCTTGACGGTCTCCGGTGATGGGGACGGCGACGGTTTTTGAGTTTGGGCTGCAGTTATCGCGGCAAGACCCACGATTAGAAGAAGTGCCGATGTGTGTCTTAGCAGGAACACGGATTTTAAGAACCAATTTTCACCAATTACGTTGCCTTGCGCGGCCTTGCTTAGCCGCCCTTACGGGCTTGAGCCTGCACCGCCGTAATCGCCACCGCGTCGACTATGTCGCGGGCCGTACAGCCGCGGGAAAGATCGTTCGCCGGCTTGTCCAAACCCTGAAGGATCGGCCCGATAGCGGTAGCGCCTGCCAGTCGCTCCGTTAGCTTGTACGCGATGTTTCCGGCTTGCAAATCCGGAAAGATCAGAACGTTAGCGCGACCTGCAACGGACGAACCTGGTGCTTTTGATTGCGCAACGGACGCGACCAGCGCTGCGTCGGCTTGTAACTCTCCATCGACCTGCAACTCCGGTGCCCGAGCTTTTACCGTGCGCGTCGCTTCGACGACCTTGTCGATCAACTTGTGACGCGCGCTTCCTTTGGTCGAAAACGAAAGCATCGCCACACGAGGCTCGGCGCCGAGCAGCGCTCGACATGAATCCGCTGCAGCGAGTGCAATCTCGGCCAGTTCCGCGGCACTCGGATCGATCACGACACCACAATCGGCATAGATCATCGCTCCTTCCTGGCCAATGTCGCTATTTCGCAATGACATCAGGAAGAAACTCGACACGAGTTTGAAACCGGATCGGACGCCGATGCAGTGCAGTGCTGCGCGAACCGTGTGCGACGTGGTGTTAGTCGCACCCGCCACCGATCCGTCAGCCTGGCCCAAACGGACCATCAGGTTGCCGTAGTACAACGGATCTGAAACCTGCGTTCGCGCTTCGTCAGGCATCAGGCCTTTTGCGCGCCGCAAGTCGTAAAACAACGAGACCATCTTCTCGAAATCCGGCGCACGTTGATGGTCTATGATCTCGACGCCACCAAGATCGACGCCGTTGTCGCGCGCTACGTTGCGGATGGTTCCTTCATCGCCGAGCAGCGTGATGCGCGCGATGCGTTGATTTGTGCATTGTGCGGCGGCGACGACTGTACGCGGATCGTTACCTTCGGGAAGAACGATATGCTGTGGTCTGGAACCTGCGCGTTGGCGAATTCGTTCGAGAATGTCCATGTGTGTTAGTGTGTTCTACACGCTGAGGCAGATTATGTAGGAGGATGCATGTCAGAACCAAGCCTGCGGAGCCGGATGGCAAATTTACTGTTTTTCATTCCCAACATGCTGGTTCTGTGCGCGCGGTTGATGGTTGATGGAAGAGTGCCGGCGAAGGAGAGATTGTTGGTTGCCGGGGCCATCGTTTACGCGATCGTGCCGCTGGATTTCGTTCCCGACATTCTGCCGTTTGTGGGCCAGATCGACGACGCTTACCTGATCTCCATGAGTCTGTTGCGATTGATGACGGTAACTGATGCTCGGGTCGTACGAGAACACTGGCGCGGTGGCGGGGATGTAGTCGAACTGGTTGGGTCGGTCGCGATGCTCGCGTCGAAATTGTTACCGCCGAGAATCCGCCGCGTGCTAACGGCACAGATCGAGACCCGACCGTAGTCGGGTCATTGGTCATTGGTCATTTGACTATTTGCATTGGTTATTTGAAAGCACTCAACCAAAGGTCCGAACAAATGACAAATGAAAAAATATCAAACGATAAATGACCAATGTTCTTTCTCAGGCCGCGAGGGTCCAATCAATCACGCCTTCGACCGATTTCGACAGGGCATGAACTACCTCAGGATTGCTGGATTTGATCGCCCAGTACCTCGCCTCTTCCGGCGTGTTGACATTCAACGCAGCTTCATCGAAGGCAACAAGCGCGCAACTCAGCGATGAAGAGTCGGCGATAACGAACAGCTCTCGCGCCAACCGAAATTCCGTTTTCAATGGAACAAGCCTGATGTTCGGATGCCTTGGCGGCTTCCAATCGTCTTCACCGAACAGATACACCGACTCAGAAATGTCCGCGATGCGCATGTAACGATCGATGATCGGTTGCAGTGAAGAAAACTTCTCAACTCCGGCATAAACACGTCCGGCACGGTTCGTGCGAAGCAAGACTGCGTTTTCGATCATCAGGCAGGAATACTCGACGGAAGCCGTCGTTGTGTGGCAGATGAAGCTCTCCCGTTCGATGAAGTCGCGACGGGAAAGACTTGCGATTTCACCAAGATTTTCTGTCTCTTCGACGCCAATGAACTTGAGCGCTTGCTCGAAGATGGAGAAGTTGTGCACTTGGGGGCCCTCCTGGACCGGGCCAGACTTTTACCCAAGTTAGTCTGCAAGAGCGTTACGAATAGTTTGCTTATTTGTGCTCTAGAGTACTGACGGCAAGAGGAGACAGGGAAAAGCGGAGACGCGGGAGAAGCGGTCGGACGTGGGAGAAGCGGACGAAAATATCCCCCGTCTACCCCGTCCCCCTGTCTCCGCTTCGCCATTAGCGGTCAGCTGAGCCCGGTGAGGATCTTTTCGTGAATACCGCCGAAACCGCCGTTGGACATTATCGCCACCACGTCGCCTTCGCGAAGCTCCGGCAGGATGTGCTTGACGATTTCATCGGCGCCGGGCAGGGCCAGGGCGGGCTTTCCCTGTCGCGAAATGGCCTCAATTAATTCTTCGGTATCCAGCGCCCGTCCCTTTTCTGTCACCTTCTGGCTATCGAAGACGCTTGCGACAACGACGTAATCCGCAGCCACAAACGCGTTTGCGTAGTCGTTTTGGAAGACAGCGAGGCGAGAGGACCACGAGCGCGGTTCGAAAATGGCGATCAGACGGCGATCTGTGTAGCGTGCACGGAGGGCGCGCAATGTTTCCCGAACCGCCGTCGGGTGATGCGCGAAGTCGTCGATAACCGTGATGCCGCGTTGTTCGCCGCGGACTTCCGCGCGCCGTTTGACGTTTTTAAAAGTCGTCAGTGCATCTTGAATCTTCTCGCGGCTTACGCCCCACGCATCCGCAGCGATTATCACGGCCAGGCAGTTGAGAAGGTTGAACTCTCCCAACAGCGGAGTTTGAAACTCGCCCCACGGTTGTTGATCGCGAAAGACTTCAAATCGCGACAGCCCGCCTGTGAAGTCCGCATTGCGAATCTGCCAGTGTGCGTCCTCAGTTGTGCCAAACGTCTCCAGTTGGGTAAACAGCTTAGGTCCAAACGATTCAACCACCGCGCGCACGTTGGGACTATCCCACCCGGCAATCAGACGTCCATTCTCAGGTACGAGGTTCATGAAACGCCGAAAAGCGAGCTTCACAGCATCAAGATCTTTGTAAATGTCGGCGTGATCGAATTCGATGTTGTTGACGATGGCCAGCTCAGGCAGGTAATGCATGAACTTCGGACCCTTGTCGAAGTAAGCAGTGTCGTACTCGTCTGCTTCGACGATCACGTAGTCACTTTGCGTCACGCGAAAGCTGCTGCCGAAATTCTGCGCCACGCCGCCGATTAGAAAGGTCGGATCGAGTCCACCCTGATCAATTACCCAGGCGGCGATGCTGGTGGTCGTCGTTTTGCCGTGTGTGCCCGCGACGGCAAGCGAGTGCCGGCCACGAATAAACTCCTCTTTCACAGTCTCAGCCTGCGATCGATAAAGGAGTTTTCGTTTTAATGTTTCTTCAACTTCGGGATTACCGCGCGGGATGGCGTTCCCGACGATTACGCAGTCAGGCGCCGGCGTGAGGTGCTCGCGATTGAAGCCTTGCAGGACGTTGATGCCGAGATCGCGCAGCATCGTCGACATCGGCGGATACACGTTTTGGTCAGATCCGGTGACGTGATGCCCGCGTGCCTGGAGCATTCCGGCGAGGGAAGCCATCGCAGTGCCGCAGATGCCGATCAGGTGGTAATGCATGTGTTATTTGCCGAGGTCTCGCAGTTGTTTCTCGTTCCGTGCGAGCACCATATCGTGATCGACCATCAACCGAACCAGCTCGTCGAATCCGACCTTCGGTTCCCACCCCAACTGTTTGCGCGCTTTGGTTGAGTCGCCCAGAAGTATGTCGACCTCGCTCGGGCGGTAGTACCACGGATCGATCTCGACGTGTTCCTGCCAATCGAGATCGAGATAGGCAAACGCCTTCTCGCAAAACTCGCGCACCGAGTGGGTCTCGCCGGTTGCGATCACGTAGTCGTCGCTCGTTTCGGCCTGCATCATCAACCACATCGCCTCGACGTAGTCTTTCGCGTAACCCCAATCGCGCTTCGCGTCGAGATTGCCGAGAAAGAGTTTGTCCTGAAGGCCGAGTTTGATGCGCGTGGCGGCACGCGTGATCTTGCGCGTCACGAAAGTCTCGCCGCGACGTTCGGATTCGTGATTGAAAAGAATGCCGTTGCACGCGAACATGTTGTACGCCTCGCGATAATTGACCGTGGCGTAGTGGGCGAAAACTTTCGCGCAGGCGTATGGCGAGCGCGGATGAAATGGTGTCGTTTCGCGCTGCGGAGTCTCGACGACCTTTCCGAACATCTCTGACGAAGACGCCTGGTAAAACTTCGGTTTAATCCCTACCTCACGGATCGCTTCGAGAATACGCACAGTACCGAGTGCGGTTACGTCGGTCGTGTACTCCGGCACGTCGAAGCTGACGCGCACGTGCGACTGCGCGCCGAGGTTGTAGATCTCGTCGGGTGCAACCTGGCGCAGGATCGTGTTGAGAGCACTCGAGTCGCTGAGATCGCCGTGCACGAGGAACAGACGTGTTTTTGACTCGTGAGGATCGCGATAAATGTGGTCCAGTCGCTGCGTGTTGAACGACGAAGACCGCCGGATCATTCCGTGGACTTCGTAGCCCTTCTCCAGCAGAAGTTCGGCGAGATAGGAGCCGTCCTGGCCAGTGATGCCGGTGATTAGCGCTCGCTTGGTCACGTTCCGTTAGACCTCCATCGAAAAGTTTCCCGCAAAGGCGCAAAGGCGCAAAGAAAGGACGTGGGCAATAGATCTAATGTCTCGGGTCATTCTGCTTTACCTCTTTCTTTGCGCCTTTGCGCCTTTGCGGGAAACTTATTTCCAGCATCGTCGCACTGGCTCAAACTCATCAAGCGCAGCAAAGACGCCACGCACAAAATCTTTTGCAGTCCACCGTTCGGCGCGTGCGCGACCCTTGTCGATAAGAGAGCGTCGCAGACTCTCATCTTGAAGGCTCTTAATCGCAGCCGCTATCTGATCCGGATTACGCGGATCGACGAACAACGCCGCGTCACCGAGTTGCTCGCGTGCTCCCGAAACATCAGACGCGATCACAGGACAGCCAAGGGCAAACGCTTCGAGTGGCGGCAAATTCTCCGGTCCGAAAAACGTCACATAAGCGAGCGCAAACGCTCCGCGATACAACGCTACCAGATCCTCCAACGGCACAAACCCAAGAAACGCGACGTCGATCGACGGCTGCAACTGCGCCGAAAATTCTCGCACATACTCTTCATTGCCCTTGTTCGATCCCACGAACACCACATGCAAATCGATCTGATGTTCGCGCTTTAATGCGGCCGCTGCAAGCAAGAGGTTCACATGGTTCTTATGTGACCAGAATTGAGCCGGATAAAACAGGTAATTATTCTTGAGTCCGTACTTCTTGAGCACTCCGGCGACGTCGCTCTCTTTTGCGTCCAATGCAAATGCGGGAGTCGGGTGCGGAAGTATCTTAATTCGATTACTCGTCACCTGATAGAAACGCTCGATCTCCATGCGACCGGCGTCAGTGCCGGCGATGATGTACGTCGCGCGACGAAGGTACTCTCCGTAGAAGGCCTCGCGCTGATTCCACGTCCCACCGGCGCTCACTTCCGGAAACCATGGTTGTAACCGGTGCTGAAGATCCCAAACGATCGCCATGTACGGCAGATCGACCTGCACTGCTTCAGCGCCGACAAACCACATAAACTCAACGCCGGCCTCCTTGCACAGTTGTTCGAGACGCGTCTGCCGTTTGCTGCTCTCGACTAAGCGAATTGATCCCACTCTGCGCGCGCGCGACAACACGTTGGCCCAACGTGCCGGGAAAAGCGACGGCTTCCAACCGCGGTGTGGTCAGGTAATTACGAAAGCTTTCGGGACGTCGACAAAACAGGACAAATGAATGACTCGTCTCCTCGATCAAATCCAGTAACGCGCGGAAGATGTCGGCCTGAATCGTGTAGCCGCCGCCTACCTCCGGAGAAAAGTCTTCGAGAAATACGCCGACCTTCATCTTTGGTAATGTCTCTTCTCAGCAAGCTTCAGGGCAAAAACAGTTTTCCCGCAAAGGCGCAAAGACGCAAAGAAAACTTGACCTATAACTTGACTTAGCGCCTTTGCGCCTTTGCGGGAACCTTACCCGCCGTCTCAAGTGCGTCGCGCAACCGCGACGATGTGCCACGTGTCGTCGGAGATCGTTTCGTCGTCGGTAAAGCCTGCGAACCATTTGACGGGGGTGAAACCTGACGACGTCACCCACGCCGTCATCTCCTGAAGCAGAAAGTAGCGATTCACCTGCGTCTCGATGAGATTTGAATAAGTCCCATCGGCATTTAACTCGTAGATCGAATAAATGACTCGGCTGAGTTGATTCGCAACGTCCAGAGTTGTTTCGGAAATGCGCAGTACGAACGAATCACCGGTTTGCCATCTTCTGACACGCACCGGATCGTAATGACGAAGCATCGCCGCCGCATGCCAAAACTCGAATATGAAAAGCCCGTCGGGCCGAAGGTGTCGATGCACGCCGCGAAAAACTTTTTCGAGCGCGTCGTTTGTCGCAACATAACCGATTGCGTCGAACAGACAGATAACCGCATCGAACGGTGCGCCATCGACGTCGAGCTGCGTCATGTCCTGCAACTGAAACTCGACTTTCGACGACTTCTCGTCAGCTTTTTGCCGCGCGCGCCGCAGCATATCTTCTGAATAGTCTGTCGCGACGATCTGTCGTTCGGGTGTTTCGAGATGGAAAGAGTGTGTGCCGGTTCCGCAGGCGATCTCGAGCACTCGATTCGCTGTTCCACCGGAGAACTTCGTCAGGCACTGATCCACGAACGCAGCCTCGGCCGCGTATGGTTTGTCAGCATAAAAGAGGTCGTAAAGCTCGGCGTGTCTGCCTGAGTATGAAGTCAAGGTAGTTGATCCCGCGGGGCGCGCGCTACAAATGTGACACCGCTTCCTTTCGACTTCCGGAAGCGAGTCTAACAACGTCTGCGATCTGTTTGATAACCGGTTCTGAAAGCGAGTAGGTGGAAGGAAGATAGAGACCTTTTTCCCACAGGCTATCGGCGACCGGACATGGAACCGCGCGAAAGCCGGGCCGCTCCTCTAAACAAGGTTGCTGATTCATGGGGCAAAAGAACGTTCGAGTATCGATGCCGGCGGCGCGCAGATGATCCATTAACGCATCGCGAGTCATACCAAACTCGGGATGGACCACAACCGAGTACATCCAATACACGTTTCGCGCCCAGTCAGCTTCGTGCGGAAGTTGCAGTCCGTCGATGTCTTTCAGGTAGCCGTTGTAGGTTTGAGCGACGCGACGTTTTTCCGAAATGATGTGGTCTATCTTGCGAAACTGCACGAGACCCATAGCAGCCTGGAAGCCCGTCATACGAAAGTTGAAGCCAGCTTCTTCATGACGGAAGCGCGGTTTTGTAAACGCGAGATTCCGGAGTAAACGCAGGCGTTCAGCGAGATCCTTGTTGTTGGTGGTGACCATTCCACCTTCGCCTGTAGTGATCACCTTGTTGGCGTAAAAACTAAAGCACGCCATGTCGCCAAAGCTGCCCGTCATACGCCCGCGGCACGTCGCACCGTGCGACTCTGCGCAATCCTCGATCACCAGCAGATTATGCTTTCGCGCGATCTCCATCAGGCGGTCCATGTCGACCGGATGCCCGTAGAGGTGAACTGGAATGATCGCTTTCGTCTTTTCCGTGATTAGCCCTTCGATCAGATCCAGATCGAGATTCCACGTCAGGTTCTCGGAGTCAACGGGAACGGGAACGGCGCCGTTATGGATCACGGCGAGCGCGGTTGCGATATTGGTGCTGGAACTGACGAGCACTTCGTCACCCGCACCGAGTTCAGCCGCTGCGACTGCGAGATGCAACGCCGTGCTGCCACTGCTGACCGCCACGCCATATTCGCAGCCGACGTAGTTCGCGAACTCCTGCTCGAACGCGGGAATAGATTCTCCGAACGAGCCGGAAATCTCACCGCGCCGCAAGGCCGCCACCACGGCTTCGATCTCTTCCTCGCCGATGATGGGCTCGAAAACCTCGATCATGAATTGTTATTGACCTCTACGTTTATCTTGTCGTTCTCAGCGCCGAGAAAAGGACCTTGCTTGACACTGATGCACTGCATGTCTTCGAGCACGCGCACTGAATGCGTGCCGTGGATCAGCAGGATACCGTCGCCGGATCTCAACACGACTTCGCGAAACCGTTTTCCGTCTTCATCGAAAAAGTCGACGGCCACAACGCCACGCTGCACGACGAACATCTGCTGTAGATCGTTAATGGTTCTGTTGACGGGTTTGTGATAGTGCGGCGCCTCGACAAATCCGGCCTCGTGGGCGAGTAAACCAAACTGAAAAGATGAATCAGCCGGCGAGAAAAACTTCGTCACGGGCACACTGGTTCCTGACCAGATGATCTCCGCGTATTTTGTGCCGTTGTGTTCGACTATTTCGACGCCGTTTTCCATGCGATGAGCCAAGTGAGTGAATATAACCGCTATCACTGGGCCTGTAAACGGGCCAAAAAACCGACGTCGCGCAGGGTCACACGGCGCTTGTCGATGGCCAGAACACGCTCTGCGGATTCGACAAAGGTGAAGACCGCCTCATAGTTCTCGGGAATGGCGGAAAACAGAGAATCCGCGCTGACTAATGTCATCGGCTGGCTGGATTTTCCGGCGGGCGCGTTTGGCAGCGTACCCGGACCATGAGCCGCAAGATCGGTGTCCTGCTTTGTGAAGATTCGGCGTATTCACGTTTGCGACAGCGGTTCGCGTAACGTAGACGTACGAGAAATGAAGGTCGAATAGTGCATTGAGCAGGCCCAACGGAGCATATTGCAGCACCCCCTGGGCGATAGCGAGATCGCGGAACTCGAGCTGTGCCGCTGCCGAATGAAGGTCGGAATGGAACGACAGATGGGGATCGTCAGTCAAACTGTTGCCAGCCGCGGCCATCGCTGGTGTTTCCGTGATGGACCAATGGCGGACGCGATTTGGGAGAAGGTATTTGATTTCGTAGTAGCTCGCGCCACATGCGCCACCAATCTCCAAAACGTTCAGCGACCGAAGCGGTTCGACATACGACAGCACAAACAGGTTCTGAACCATTTGGCGCGTCTCAATTGCTGGTCGTTGATTGCTCCCGAGTGAGTCCCTGTATCTTCTGGTCTTTTCGCTAACGACTTCCACAAGACGAGGATCTTCGTAGGAATCTGAATCGCTCAGAGCGCTTTCATAACTTTCATACTCACGCATCTTGATCGTGTTTTCACGATTCAAAAGCGCAAATAGTCTTTTCACTTCAGCAGCTCCAGGCACGCAAGGCCGCGTTCCCCGGCTGGATAATCCGATGGATACTCAATCGTCGAGTTCGGATCCGAGTACTTGCTCGTGTGCACATCGAAGAATTCGCAATCCCTGCATGCCTCGCGCGTGCTTCGTTGCCAGCCATCCGGATGATACTGAAAGATATTTTCCTGATGTTGCGAGGGAGCGAAAGCGCCAATCAAAGTGTCGACCAGCTCTGAATCAAACTGTTGAAACCAACCATGGTTCTCATAGCGTCCAAAAGGAAACGAAATGTATAGCGCGCCGCCGGGTTTTAAGACTCGTTTCAGTTCTTTCACCGCGAGCATAAACTCGCTCGGGTCGCTTCGCTGGGCCACGTCGCCCTCCGCGTACATGGTGTTGTCCATTCCGATGTGTTCGATAGTTGAAATGCAGGCAACAGAATCGAAGCGCTCGTCGCGGAAATCCAGGTCTCGCAAGTCGCCAAACATGTACGACACACCAAGCTTCCAGAAAGCATCGCCTTCGGGCGCCAGCGTGACAATGCTTACTTGTTTGTTCTGCAGCGCTGGAGAAGTGAGAACGAAATCGTAGTTGAAAGCAGATCCGGCATCGAGAAACCGACCGCGAGTTTCTTGCACTCTCGAAAGCACCCACGGAATCTCTATCAATCGGGCATCGAGGCGGAAGCCATAGCCGGGTGGCAATGATTGGTTCTCGCTGAGGATATCGAGCAGAGACGTGTCGTTTACCGCTTCGCTCAAACATTTCTCTCTGTATTCATAATAGCCTTCTCGCCACGGACGACGGTCCGATTTCAGATACGACGCGAGACGTTTACGCTTGATCGCGTTCCAGGCAGTTTTACCTACGGTGCCTTTGATTCGTGAGGCGATGGTAAGCACAGACGACATGGTTCTCAGCTAATCAACCCAGGTAGCGATTCAGAATTTCAGTAAGTTCCTGCATCCTATGATAATAAGAATGTTCACACAAGGTACGTTTCTGCCCGGCCCTCGCTATCGCTTCACGCTCCTCGTCGTGCGCAAGGTAATACTCGACAAGCTCCACGCATTCCGCGATTGAACGATAGGCAACGACCTCAACGCCCGGTTCAAACAATTCCGGCAGATTCACTTTCCAATCCGTCAGCAACATGGTGCCGACGCCAGTTGCTTCGTACAGTCGCATGTTCGCGGCGAACTGTTCCGCCATATCAATGTGGATATTGAGTGCGATCTTCGACCTCTGAAGCTGACGATACATGTCATAACCCCAGAGTGGGGGATTTACATGGCCTCGCAAAGGCGAGTCAGCCGGCAACCCATCCACTCCGGCCCCCCAACACGAAAGAGGCACTCGTCGACTTAGCGCCTCGAGCAGCTCGAGTCGCTTTTGGTGATCCTTACCGACCGAGCCGATAAATGCGAGCTCAGTATCCTTTGTTTGAGCCCCTATGCGATCCAGAACTGTCCGCTCAAAACCGAGTCGCAACATCTCAGATCGCGCGCCGGCCATGCGCAGACGATCTACGAAATGCGGCGCCGCACTAACGATCAAGTCAAACGGCGTAAGATCCAGGTTCGGCGGGATCGGGTAAGCCATCTCGCCCACGAGAAGTTTTGTGTATTCCTTCAGCGTCCGGTGAAAGTGAGCGGGAAGATAAAGAACATCGCAAATGAAGATAACGTCTGGCTGGAATGTGCGCGCCTGTTCCGCCACAACCCCCAGCTCCCATTGCGGAACCTTGATGCCCGGAATTTTGGGCCGCGATCGAAAACGATCTACTTCGCGCTTTAATCGCTGTTGGACCTTGAGCGGTAGCGATCGCGTGGTGTTGATGCTGAGGTTATTTTCCTGGGCCCAGCGAATCTGAATGGGTGCGGCATTCACGATGAACTGGTCAGCTTGATGGCCCAATGCCCTTAAATTGAGCGGCAGGAAGTCGGCGCGTCCGAAACCCGTGTCGTAGATCGCGCGCAGTTGTTCGCGCGAGGTTTGTTGCGCGAGACGAGGGTCGTTCTCATAAACCAGACGCAGCGATTCCTGGTAATGAGTGTCAAGAATTAGAATCCGCATCTACTTTGTCGCGATTATCAGGTTCCAGCCAAACCTCGAGGCGAGTCGTTTTTTGCAAAGTTGATCGAGAACGTCAACTCGTTTCATCAACCACGCCGGTGAAAATGCACTCTCAAACGCACCCTCATCGAACCTGGTCCGCAGCATAGCCGCAAGGCGACCGAACACCGGCGCGACATAAACGCGCAGCGGCAAGCCCAGCAACCCGTTCCATAGATCGTTCACAAAAAATCCGATCGTCATATCGTGCTCAATGATTTTGAAGCCACTCTGTTCAAACAGCTGTTCCCATTCGGAGGGAGTATGGAATTGCAAATGAGGCACGCCGGGGACCCAGGGAGTTCCCCTCGCGCGTCGCTTCTCGATCGAGTACTTGAAGTACCGCTCAAAGATGCTGCGCCGGTTGGGAACGATCGAAAAAAACAGGCCGCCGTCGTCGAGCAACGAGTGAATGTCGCGACAGTACCCGGACGGATCTTCGAGGTGCTCGATCACGTCAAAAGCTATCGCCAAATCAAACCGCGAACGTTCGGGTTCGTCCCTCAACTTTGCGAGTGGCTCGGTAAAAATCTTTGGCGGGCAGCGGACGAAGCTCCAGTCGTACGAGTGGTAATAGCGTTCCATTACTCGCGGATCGAGATCGACTGAAGTGACGCAGAAACCAAGACGCGCCAGTTCATAGGAGTCGCGCAACGATCCCGCACCAAAATCCAGCGCCCGGGGCGTCGCGATTTTCTTCCTTAGCTGGTCGATTCTTGAAGCGAATACATTCCAACGGTATTGGACGTTCCGTGTGTTGCAACCAAAGAGTTTCGAAACGTCGCGACGCCGATCGAAGATTAGCTGCGTCGCGGAGTCAGTTTTCTCGTTTGAATTTACTTCAGGTAGCGGTTCGGTTGTCTCAGGCGAGTTTGGCGAACTTTGCTGGGGACCAAACAACGCCGCGATTAGGAGAAATGGAAGAAAAACCAGAAATAGGATCAGCCACGCGACGCAGACCACGAACAACACGATTAACGCCCAGACGAGTCTGAGACTGAAGAACACAAATCGCATCTATCACGCAGAAATGTCAGCCGTCGTCATGGCATTCACGATCGACTCGAGTTGCTCCTCGGAAAGCTCCGGATACATCGGCAAGCTCACGACTTGATTGGCTACGCTTTCTGTCACAGGCAAGCTGCCTAATGGGATTTGACGATTCTCGTATGCCGGTTGGACATGCAATGGCACCGGATAATGGATACCGGTGGCGATACCTTCGTCTTTCAGTTTTTTCTGCAATGCCTCGCGATCCGCCAACCTGACAACAAACAAGTGCCAGACCGGCTCCGCATTTGGGTTGACTGCTTGCGGTTGAAACTCACTTACTGGCAGCGATTCGAGATAAAAATCGGCGTGCGCCCGGCGTTTAGCGTTCCATTCGTCGAGGTAGCGCAGTTTGACGCGCAGGATCGCGGCCTGCATTCCGTCAAGCCGGCTGTTAACCCCTTCCATCTTGTGCGTGTACTTCTCCAGGCGGCCGTGATTCGCCAGCATCCGGATGCGCTCGATCAACTCGTCATCCTGACTGACAACCGCACCCGCATCGCCAAACGCACCCAAATTCTTCCCGGGATAAAAACTGAACGTCGCCGCATCGCCGATCGATCCGACGCGCTGTCCGCGCCAACGTCCGCCATGCGCCTGCGCGGCATCTTCAATGACTTTCAAACCGTGCTTCCGCGCGATCTCCATGATTGCGTCCATGTCGCACGACTGACCGTAAAGATGGACCGGAATGATCGCTTTCGTACGCGGTGTGATCGCCGGTTCGATCAATGCCGGATCCATCAACATCGTGTCGTCGAGCACGTCGATAAAGATTGGCGTCGCTCCGGCCATCGAGATCGCTTCAGACGTAGCGATAAACGTATGGGCCACGGTGATGACTTCATCACCCGGACCAATTCCCAGCGCACGCAACGCGAGATAAAGCGCGTCGGTCCCGTTGCCGACGCCGACGCAGCCGCGCGCTTCACAATACGCGGCAAACTCATGCTCAAAGCGACGCACCTCGTCGCCGCCGACGAACGCGCTGTTCGTAATGATGTTCTGAATCGCCGCGTCGATCTCCGGTTTGATGGTTTGATATTGATCGAAGAGACCGACGAGCGGAATATTCTTAGTCATAATTTTCTGGCCCTGATAACTAGCCGGCTCCCAAGGTATTTAATGAGTGCAACTGACGAGAGCTTTTCGAGCTGGTTGATGAAACCGCGCGAGGCCGTGGAAAGATCTTTACTGAAAAGATCCGGCTGGCCCATGAGCGCGCCGGCGAAGTAATCGATACGGAGTCCGTTCTTCTTCAGTTCTTTAGTAAGACCCGCGGGATTCTGGAAACGTCCTTTCGTGGGATTCTGAAACTTGTGCTGGTAATACTTCTTCAAACCGTATATTGAAGCCCTGTTGTAAGTCAAAAGCACGAGGTCACCGCCCGGTTTCAGGATGCGCGCAAACTCGGCCACCGACTCACGCCAATCGAAAACGTGTTGCAGCACACGCGAGCAGATGATCAGGTCATACGACTGGTCTGGAATCTCGATACGCGACGCTTCCTGACACAGTTTGGTATCGAAGTTGACGCCGAGGCTGCGCGCAGCCTGGGTGGCCTGGTCCAATTGCTCGGAAGAGATGTCCATGCCGGTGATGTGCGCCGCATGTGGCGCGTAGATCGGTAGCAAGCGGCCGTTGCCGATGCCCACGTCGAGCGCGCGTTCGTACTTTCGTCCGGCGAGTGCTTTGGCAAGCGCGGCTTTTTCAAGAGTGTCGATAACCTGGCCGCGAGCGGGTTTGAACCAACTGCCGTAATCGGTCGTGTTCCAGGTGTCACGTTTCGATTTGGCAAACTCGTCTCGATCCGGTTGCACGCGTTCGGTCATTCTCCAGCTCCAAAGTATTGTTCGAGTGTCTCTTTATCGTCAGGTCTGATTTGTAGTTGCTTCAACTCCGATGGATGAAAGAACTTCATGCCCTGTCCCTCGCTGAGTGTCAACTCGTCGAGTGCTGCTGTCAGCTCACCGGCGAAAGCAAACTCACGTTTGTTGTTCTGCACAAACTCGCGAAACAGACCAAAGTTTCGCATTTCAAAATCAATCTCTTCCTTCACTTCACGCGCGACTGCCGTTGCCGACGACTCTCCTTCCTCTATTGACCCGCCGAATAACGACCAGTGCGCTGGATAACGAATCGCGGGGTTGTCGTCGCGCTGTTGCAGCAACAACTGGCCTTGCGCGTTGATCAGAATCGCGCTGACCCCCTGGCCGTTTGTTTCGCGCAGCCGGCGCTTCAAATCGAGATAGTGCTCGATGTCTTCCGGCTTGGAAAAATCATAACGCATTCCGCGCAGTAAATAGATCAGACCGCCTGGGATGCGTTCGAGGTAGTCGCGAAAGATGTGTTCGCGATCAGAGAAAGACGGCAGGTAATCAAGTGCTTCACGTTTGAAAAACGTGCATCCGGTTGAGTTGATCGCGAGTCCGGACGTGTTGTCGTTGTCGCTGCGATAGTCGTAAACGTTTGGTTCGACATTTTTGCGAGCGGACGTGAAGTAGGATTTCCGATCTCTTTGGGTGCTCGGGGTCACAGTCCCAAGCAGCAGAAACTCGGATTTGTTTGATTCGAAAACCTCGCGAGCGCGGATTAGATCCGTGTTATCCGTGTAAACATTGTCCGGGCATAGAACGACGAAGTCATCATCCGGATTGGCGATCGCGATCGCGTGAGCAAGTCCAAGCGGTCGCTCCTGAAAAACAAAATCAACTCCGGAAACACGTTCGACGATCTTTTCTCCAAGATGTCCGACCACGACGACAATGCGCGACACTCCGAGTGCTTGCAGCGTCTCAATCGATCGCTCCAGCAGCGTGCGACCCCCGATCTCGATCAACGCCTTCGGTAGCGTTTCGCCGAGTTGTCCCATCCTGGAAGCTTTACCTGCTGCTGGAATTACACCAATTAGACCCATGACTTAGAGTGTGACCGCGCTGCCCGACTTGAGTGCAGTTTGAGTTGCTTCCAGGACTGCCACCACGTCGCGCGCGTGTTGCGGTCCAGTCAGGGGTTGCTGGCCGTTGCGCAGGCAATCGAGAAAATGCGCGGCTTCTGTTTTGAGGGGCTCCTGAAACGAGATCTTAGGCAACAGGATATCGCCGGTGCGGTGAATCAACTGGTAATCGCCAGACTGATCGTAGTCCATCCGCTCGCCGATCTTCGGCACGCGATCCACGCCCTTGTCATAGATCTTAATCTTGTCGTCACTGACATCGTCGTAGACCACCATCTTGCGGCTACCGACCAAAGTCATCTTGCGAATCTTCCCGGGGTCGAGCCAACTCACGTGAATGTGGCCCGTCACGCCGCTGGCCCACTTCAGCGTCGCAAAAACGACGTCTTCGATACCGGGCTGAATGTAACTGACGCCGACAGCAGACACCGACACCGGAAGTTCGTCGTTCATCAAGTACATCAGAATGCTGACGTCGTGCGGCGCGAGGTTCCACCACGCATTTACGTCCGATCGCACCTGGCCCAGGTTCAAACGCTGGCTGTAGATGTAATAAAGCTGGCCCAGACTCTCATCCGCCAGTAATTTTTTTGCATAGCGCACGGCGGCGTTGTAGAGAAACGTGTGACCGACCATCAACGTTTTTCCCGCCGACGCTGCCAGATTCACCAGTTCATCAGCCTGCTCGGTGCTCGTCGCCAGTGGTTTTTCGACGAAGACATGCTTCCCACTCTCGAGCGCTTGTTTTGCAAGTGCGTGATGCGAGGCAGCGGGTGTTGCGACAATCACGGCGTCGACTTCCGAATCGCTCAGCAACGCGTCGAGTTGTGAAACAACTTCGGAGCGCGGAAAGTTGGCGCGCACGTAGGCCTGGCGCTCGGGGTTTATCTCGGCAACGTACTTGACCCAGCAACCGGGTTGCGCCGAAAAGTTGCGCAACACGTTTGGGCCCCAGTAACCGCAGCCTATCTGGCCGATGGTGATCTTTTCAGACATTTGATTTCACGATTGCAGGCTCGCGACTGATGACTCGCGGACTACCTGCCACCACGATCGAGTCATCGTCGATTACTTCGGCGCCCAGCACGGTGCGGATGCCGATGATGCAGCGATTACCGACTCGCGCGCCTTTCGTAATAGTTGCTTCTTTGCCGATCCACACGTCGTCGCCGATGAACACCGGGCGCGTCGCGGGTTTAACTTCTTCGTAGACTCCTTCAGGGTAACAATGCTCCACGCGTTTGCGCCGTTCACGCCAGTCGGTGGAATGCGTGTTGGTGTCGTAGATGCAAACGCGATACGAAATCATGTTGTACGAACCAATGTCGACTTGTTCTTCGCAACGAATCTCACTGTCGTACGCGATGCCGGTGTAACGGCCGATCGTCAACGTGCCGCCGAAACGCACGAGGATCGACGTCGACATCACATGCGCGCGCTGCTCCAGGTGAAAAGTTCCGCTGTCTACAGTGATTGAGCTTGCCGGTGATACAGGACTGTTTATGATCGCGCCTTCACCGATCTCTACTGTTGCACCATTGGTTACAATAAACGATGTCTTCGAGAGACGGCTGTCTTTCTTGAAAACAACCGTACACTGCTCGCCGATCGTCATGTCCGAATCGATCAGCGCGCCTGCTTCAATCGTCACTGCCGAATTAGGACCAATGACGATGTTGCCGCTGATCAATTTGGCGTCTTTGCTGACAACGAAACTCGCTGACGGATGCACGCGGATCCGCGTACGCCCACCAGTCAAACTCCCTAACAAACGTCTTGCGCGTTCACGACCTCGCATATACTGGTCAGTTGTCCGTTGTCAGTGGTCAGTGGTCCGAAGTCATAGTCAGTCGTTTTAAAGCACAACTGACCACTGACAACTGACAACTGACTATTTCGCGCCGTTCAGCGACCACTCCTGTTCCAACAACACCCCCGAATGCGACTGTGGCGGCATGCGTCCGGTTCCGTAAAAATCACCAGGCTCGACCACAATCGTCACCGCCTGTTGAATCCAATCGAGAATGGCTTCATTAGAACGAATAATTAACCCGGCTGTGTAATTGCCCGGCATGAGCGGCAGCTTCTTGATCTTGCAGGTAAAGTACCCCTCGCGCGCAATCGACTCAAACGTATCGCCCGCGACCTGATTGCTGAGCATGCTAACAAACGCCCCCGAATTCGCCGTAATCCCGATCGCTACCGACACGTTCTGCACGTTACTCGCATCGCTCGAATAGTAGATCCGAAACTCGACCTCCTGCCCCGTCGCGAGGTACTCGAGTTCGTTTCCCTGAGAGTCAAACGTCGCGAAGTCTTTTATGCGAACTCTTCCATCGCCCTGTCGATCAGTCCGTTCGGCAAGCTTCATCTTTGTGATCTTATGGACCTGCGTAAGATACTGTTGCACCGCCGCTTCGACACTTCCGAGCGGAAACTCAACCATCCCCTGCCACAGCACCATCGCCTTCGTGCACAACGACGACACGGCAGCCATGTTATGACTCACAAAGATCACCGTGCGTCCCATGCTGGCCACATCGCGCATTCTTCCAAGGCACTTCTTCTGAAACGACGCATCGCCAACGGCCAACACTTCGTCAACGACCAGTATCTCCGGTTCGAGATGCGCGGCGACGGCAAACGCGAGCCGTACGTACATGCCGCTGCTGTATCGCTTGACCGGCGTGTCGATAAATTTCTCAACCTCTGCAAACGCGACGATCTCGTCAAACTTCAATTCGATCTCGCGGCGCGTCATGCCGAGAATCGAACCGTTGAGATAAATGTTCTCGCGGCCACTGAGTTCAGGATGAAACCCGGTGCCGACTTCCAGCAAACTCGCTACGCGGCCGTAAAGTTCCACTCGTCCCTCGGTCGGTTCCACGATGCGCGAGAGCACTTTCAACAGCGTCGACTTGCCCGCGCCGTTGCGGCCGATGATGCCGACGACGTCGCCAGGCATTACGTCAAACGTGACGTCCTTCAGCGCCCAGAGGGTTTGCGAGTTGTTGTTGCCGCGTAGAAATCGCAGCGGTTTTCGCGCGACTTCCATCATCGTCTCACGCAACGTCGAATACGCTGCGCCCGATCCACCGAGGTAGTAGAGCTTGCTCAGACCTTCCACTCTAATGATCGGTTTCAACGCTTTTCCAGTTGCGTGGGAGTTGTCAGATGATGTCGGCAAAACTTCTTTCCGCCTTGCCAAAAGAATAGACCGAGTAGAAAAGCATCGCGATCGTCAGTACGGCAGCGATGCCGAGGGCGGGCCAGTCAAAAGGAAGTCCAAAGAGTGCGGCGCGATAGCCTTCGATGATTCCTGACATCGGGTTGAGCATTAGTACCCAGCGATATTTCTCCGGCACTGACGACGACGGAAGGATCACGGACGACACGAACAGCCACAGTTGAATCAGAAACGGCAGCGCAAATCGCACGTCGCGATACTTCACATTGAGTGCTGACATCCAAGTGCCAACGCCGAGGCCGAACAAAGCTGTGAACAGAACCAGTACCGGCAGAAACAACACCTGCATCGTCAAAGTCACACGGTAGTAGATCATCAGGCCAACCAGCAGTAGAAACGCGAGCACGAAGTCGACGAGTCCCGCCATCATCGCGGCGGCAGGAACGATCAGGCGCGGAAAATAGACTTTGGTGATCAGATGCGCGCTACCGACGAGACTGTTTCCGCTGGCTGTTATCGTGTTGGAAAAGAACGTCCAGGGGACGAGGCCGGCGAGTGCGAATAGCGGATACGGTGTCCCTGCTGAATCAACTCCAGCGACCCTGCCGAAGAAGATCGTAAAAATAATCATCATGAACAGCGGTTGAAGGATGGCCCAGGCTGCTCCGAGGACTGTCTGTTTGTACCGCACCTTGACGTCGCGCCAGGTCAAAAAGAACAGCAACTCTCGATAAGTCCAGATCTCTCGGAAGTCGATCAGCCTCCACTTGCTGCTTGGCTGAATGACAACGAAAGGTTCATCGGGCAGGCGAAACGTCTTGCCTGATGTTGGAGAGTTATCGGCGGAAATGGCAGTTGTCGCGGTCGGGTTCATCTCTCGCATTTTCATCTATTCTGCTGTAATCCGTGTCCCATTACCGTCGCACCAGCACACAGACGGATTGTCCGAAGGCTGTGCGGTCCAGGAGCCTACCATCATCAAGAGTGACAGGAGTCGCCAGTGGGATATAAACGTCGTCGCCGGCCTTCATCGTTTCCACCTCCAGATCGAGATGCTCAGCCCAGGTACGCAACATGTCGTGCGATATAAAAATATTCAGCGGTTTCGAGCCGATTCCGATGTCCTCGACGTTCCCTTCAAAGATTGTCCAGTGACCTGCGACTTGAAAATCCAGAAACGAACATACGATCTTTCCACCAGGATGCAAAACCCGCTTCGCCTCACGTAGGTAAACAAACGACTGTTCATGTAAGAGATGGGTAAACACCGAGAAGAAACATACCATGTCGGCTTTTGCGTCTGCTTCCGAAATGCTGAGTCCATCTCCAACCTCAAACCGCCAGTCGGGTCTAGGAACGAGTTTGCGCGCGTATTCAATAAGCCCGGGGACAACGTCGATACCCAAATACGGTCCTTCCAGGTACTCCGAGAGCGGTTTCGCCAACCGGCCAGAGCCACAACCGACGTCAATAACATAGTCGTGTTTTCCGAGGCCGTGGTGAATGAGCGTGTCCCGCATCATGATTCCAACGCCCTCAAAGTGTCCGCCGACAACCTGTCGCGCAGCCTCGTCTCGTGACATCTCGCTCTCGAGGTCTCGATAGAGCCGACGGTATGTCTTACTAGAGTCAGTTTTGGAAGACCAGTTCCTGGCCTGGCGGCCCGTCAAGGGGCCGATCACACGATAGTTAATGCTATCGATGATTCTGCGGACGCCGAATGTCATTTGAGGTGCCTGATCTGCCGCAAGCGGTCTTGAATTAGTTTGCCTACCACCGTGGGTGAGAATTTTAAACTGATGGTTCGCTGCGCCGCAAAGCCGATTCGACTTGCGAGATCCCCGTCGTGGGCGATCTTTTTCATCCAATGGGCGGCTTGTTGGACGTTGGGCTCAGCCCAGTGCTGATGTGCCTTGTACGGACCGTAGTCCCTGCCTAGCTGCACCAGCTCGTAATCTACGGGCAGGCAATTGTCAGCGGTCATGTAATCGGTATTACCAGACCAGTTTGTGATGATAGCCGGCTTGCCCAGACTCATCGCCTCAGCGGGTGCGAGGCCAAACCCCTCCGAGCGATGCAGCGACACAAAACAATCACATGCTTTGATTAGCGAAGTCACGTGATCGCGATCAATCGCACCTTCGAGCACAACGACGCGATCGTCGCTGCCGATTTCTTTTCGCAGCTCCTGGAACAGCGGATCGTTAACGTCATGATTGTTGAAATTCATTACGAGTGACACACGCGAAGTATCGTCAGCGAACGCTGTTTTGAACGCGCGTAACACACCCAGCGGATTCTTTCTATGCAACACGCTGCGGGTATCGAACATCGCGAGGAACAGAAACCGCCCTTCCGGTAAACCAAGCTCCTTTCGCGACAGCGTCGTTCCCTCACTTAAACGTACGACCGGTGGAATGGGTACGACCGGCACGGCCGCTTTGCGCGAAACAGCTTCGCCGATGAACTTCGAGCCGGCCCACACCTCGTCCGTAAACGCAAAGTCGATAAGCCACTCATCGGGCAGTTCCGGTAATTCCCAGAACCAGTAACCGATGACATATCTCCCGCTCAGTACGTGTGGCGGCACGTGAGTTCGCAGATGAAGACTTTGATCGGGATTTACGCAGACCACCGTGATGTCGTAGTCCGAACTGCGCACTTCTTTGTGTGACCATGAATGGTCTGTATGACGCGAGTAGTTTCCGCTTTCCAGATTGATGACGTTAAAAGGAATGCCAGCGGATTCGAGTGCCGACGCCAGTCCTCGCGCGACTGCTCCCAGACCGCTTTCAGCACGGATATAACCGATCAGATTAACGCCACGTGGAATGGATGCAGGGGCAGGTTGGCTGCGAAAGCGTTTTTTCGCGGTGACGAGTTTATTGAATCGAGCTTCGTTCAGTCGCTCGAAGATTCTTCGCTTGAGCGAAAGGGGTAGGAGCAAGCCAACTGTACGTCTGATTGCGCGAAACTTCGATGAATGCTCCACGCTGCTATGACCCTTAATTAGACTAATTTCAACTCCGCGTATCTCAGCGTTCCTCTGCGCCTCTGCGGTTATTATTGTTTACCAGCTCTTTAACGCAGAGACGCAGAGGAACGCTGAGATACGCAGAGAACTTCACGAAAGTGGTTTTCTCACCAGGTGGACATCGTGCAGCGAATCGCCTTGTTCGCCGCCGGGAACGAAGTCCACCACCGTAAGATCTCGCGCCAGCTTTTCGTGTACGTAGCTTACCGGATGAAACACGGCGCAGATGTTTTCACCTGAACGATCTTGCTCACGGATCACCAGTTCGCCACGCTGGAATTGCTCGCGCTCCTTTGGATTCAACTCCGAAAGGTAGTACTCGCCATGCGCCGTAAAGTAAAGATAGCCTCCCGGCTTTAGCACGCGCGACAATTCATTGATCCAGAAGAACTGAAGCGGCTCACTTAAGTGCGTAAAGACTGAAAACACGTAGATGAAATCAAAGCTCTCGGCGTCGTAGGGCAGTTGGCCGCCAAGTTCGTTGATGCGAAATTCGGCAAACTTCAGATTGTTCCTGCACCAGTTGATGAGTTCCGGGTTGTAATCCGTCCCGTGCCAATTTGGTCCTTGCGTCTTATGCCAATGGCGCATGACGCGGCCAACGCCGCAACCAAAATCCAGTACGCTGTCGAATTGTTCGATCTTCAGGCCATGCTTGTTTAGTAACCGGCGAATCGCTTCGTTCGTTGCGCGACCGGAGCGAAGAAACTCTGCGGGATCGCGATGGCCCGCGACTAAGTAAATTAACTTTCCCGGAGGAATCGGGAGTTGAGCGTCTAAACGATTCTTAACTCGCGCTGCCAACTGCTTTGGAAGTTGCTTATGCTCGTGGAATCCTTCTTTCCATTCCAGCGGCACGGCGCGTTTCAGCGTTTTATACAGACCCATTCTCGCCTCTACGACTACTTAAAATCCGGATAGTTTTGATCTCGCTCGTTAAGCGTGACGCCATCCATTGCGCGCCACTGAATCGCGAATGCTGGATCGTTCCAACGTACGCCGCCGCAAGCTTGAGGAACGTAGAACTCTGACACCTGGTAGAACATTTCAGAATTGTCTTCGAGAGTTTGGTAACCGTGAGCAAACCCTGCCGGCACGTAAAGCATAAGGTGATTCTTTGCTGTTAGTTCCTCGCCGAACCATTGTTTGAACGTTGGAGAGTCGGGGCGCAAGTCGACGATCACGTCGAAGATTGCACCCTGCGTGCAACGAACAAGTTTCGCCTGCGCATGAGGATCTTCCTGAAAATGCAGGCCCCGGATCGTGTACTGCGTCTTGTTGAAGGAGATGTGCGACTCGGCCATTCGCAGGTTTATTCCGTGGTCCTGAAACTCCTTCTCAGAGTAGCTGCGCGCGAAGAAGCCACGCTCGTCTTTAAATATCTCCGGCTCGATAACATAAGCCCCGCGGAGTTTTGTTTCAGTGAACTTGATTGGCATTTTCTGATCTCGATCCGCGATTTAGCGCTCGCGAAGACGCAACCACCAAAGCCGAGCAATTCTGCGCGCCAGCACCGGAGTAAACGAAGGATCTTCAAACCACGCACGACGATACTGCGAGAAGGCGACTCCGCGAATCGGTTCAGGTTGCGTCGATAATATATCTCCAAGCCAGCGAAACCCGAGTGACCTCTGCGATTTGGTTGCGCCCTCTCCGTGCTCAGGAAACAGCTCTGCGAATGGAGTAGAAGCCAGCCGGTTACGGAAGAACTCGTCTACTTCATGCTTCCAGCCATCGGTGTGGATCGCACGCGTAGCATGTTCCCTCACTTGCATAAGCGGCTCCGGAACATGCAGGAGAGGAAAATGCCGGACCAATCGCGAAAGCATGTCGACGTCCTGCGTGTATCGCAACTCGACCGAATACGTACCAGCCTGCTCGATGCAGCGCCGGTCGTACATGAGTGAATAGCAGGCCGAGCAAATTGGACCACCGGTAAGAACGTGCCTCAACGTTTCGCCGCGCACGTACTCGGGTAGCTTGTACTCGGTTACGACTCGTCCCTCTGAGTCAATGCTCTCGATATCTGTGTAGCAAATCCCTGGCGAGTCTAATTTGCGTAATGCCTCTAATTGCTTCTCCAGTTTTCTCGAGTGAAAGATATCGTCGTGACTTAGCCAACTGATGTACTTTCCTCGCGCGAGTCGTAAGCCGTGGTTAAAGGCGCCGGCCACGCCCGTATTTTCCTGCCTTACGTATCGCAGTGGCGCACCGTAGCTCGCAATAATTTCCGGGGTTGAGTCAGTTGAACCATCGTCAACTACAACCAGCTCCAAATCTTTGACCGTTTGGTTGAGAACGCTCTCGATCGCGAAGCGAACGTAGTTCTCACCGTTATAGACGGGCAGGATTACGGTAACTGTCGGATCACTCATGCGCCGGCAAATTCGGAACGAATCCAGTTCATGTATTCAAGCAGTCCTTCGGACAGCGCAACTCTTGGTTCGTAGCCCAAGTCAGCACGCGCAGCAGAAATGTCGGCCTGGCTATCGCGCACTTCACCTTTGCGCGCCTCTGTGTGTTCTATTGTAGCTTCCACATCCGACATCTCAGACATCATCGCAGCTAAACGATTGATGGTAGTTGAAAGGCCCGACGCTATGTTGTATGCGCCCGAAATGTCGCTGCGAACGCGCAGCGAGAAGGTTCGCACGCGCGACGTCATCAACACTAACGAAATCACGCGTTTGCTCCCCGTCGCCGTAGATTGTCAACGGCTTACGACGAAGAAGGCGATCGGCGAAGATTGGTATCACGTTACCGTAGGCGTCGTAGCGCTGATTGACACCATAAACATTGAAATAGCGAAGACAAATCGCGTCTAAACCATAGATTCTGCCGAAAGCCAGGCACAGCTTTTCTTCCGCAAGTTTGCTAACTCCGTAGGGAGAATCAGGTTCTGTGGGATGATCTTCGCCGATAGGCAGATGTTGCAACTCCCCAAAGATCGCAGCCGATGAAGAGCAGACTATTTTCTTTACTCCAGCGCGGCGTGCTGCTTCCAGAACACGAATTGTCCCGATCACATTGACCTCAGAATCTTCGACGGGTTGCTCGATTGATCGCACATTACCGACTGAAGCCGCGAGGTGAAAAACAATCTCGATGTTTTCCATCACCCGCGCGATCGTCTCAGCGTCGCGCACATCACCAATTTGTAGGGAGACTTGTTTGAAAGGCTCCAGATTCTGACGGTAGCCGGAGGAGAGATTGTCCAACACGACGACGTCATAGCCTTCGCTGGACAAGAGTTTAACCAAATTGGAGCCGATGAAACCTGCCCCGCCTGTTACGAGCACTCTACTCATAAATAATGGTTCGATTAGAGGAGATTGTAGACTTCCCTCATCCAATTGGCGGTGATGCTCATGCCCTCGTCCAAAGAATAAGAGTTCTTATGGCCCAGATCCTGAACCGCTTTGGAAATATCCACGCGTTTGATCTTCGTCGTGAGTATTTCGGAGTCGCGATATTCGACAAGCTTCGAATCCACACCAGTGATTCTTACGACGATTTCAGCAAGCTCTTCAATAGAATGATGACTGACGCCGCCGATATTGTAAGTTTCACCAGGTTTAAAGTTCTCACATATGTTCGACGCCGTATTCACAGTGTCAGCGAGGAACGTCGATGTTCGATGGTGACCGCGAAAGACAGTGAACGGCAGTCCCTTGAGAGCGCAGTAAAGGAAGCGGACGTTAACCGAGCGATAAGGGCTGTAATATTCTCCCGGCCCATAGGTATTAAAAAGCCTTACGACCACTGATTCGGTACCGTACTGGATCGCAGAGTTCCTGATCTGCATTTCATTAACCCACTTGGTCATCGCGTAATCATTCATCTGCTTGATTTCGTACTCGTCCATCACGGTTTCAGCCATCAGGTTGGGCCAATCTCCGTAAACTTCCGAAGACGAGAAATGGATTAGCCTGAACTTAAGCCGCTCCTGAAGGCGAATGATGTTTTTGGTACCGATCGCATTCGTGCGCCAAAGAGTTTCGTAGAAATCTTCGCCGTTCCAGCGTCCGAATTCAGCTGCGCAATGGTAGACGTAGTCGAACGGTCCCATACGCTCGAAGACGCGTTCAATCTGTCTGAACTCTCCGACGTCGCACCGCGCATAGAGCGGGTTCTGAACATCCGTGGGGAGGCTGAAGCCAACTTCGTCCGGACGATGGTAAAGGTCGCAGGACACAACATGATGCCCTCGCTGGCGCATTTCCGTAATTAGACCGGCACCGACTGTACCGAGACCACCAGTCACCAGAATATTCATTGAGTTCGTTCTCCCAAAGAATTCGCAACGCTAAGATCTGTTTCAAGTTGTGTCAAGCATGGGCACTTATGGGTGATGTATTAGTTTCCTCTGCGTATCTCTGCGGCCCTCCGCGTCTCTGCGGTTTATATCTTTTTGCGGTTCTTTTACCGCAGAGTCGCAGAGGACCGCAGAGGTACGCAGAGAATGCTGGCAAACTAAGACACCACCCACTTATGTCGTACTCGGCCAGGTTTGACTGTGGTTCACTCATGCACTAAGAGCGCCTTGCAACAGTTGGGTAAACCTCGCCTGCTCCTTCACCTGATCGAAATCTGTCCTGGCACGATCACGCGCACGAGCGCCAAGCCTCTTTCGGAGATCGGCGTCGTTGAGTAATGAATCGATCGCACGGGCTAGTTGCGCAGGGTCATTTTGATCTACGACGAGGCCGCATTCGTAATGTCGGAAGTACGAAGCAACGAACGAATCAGACGGTGCGTGGACCAGGATGGGACGACCCGACGCGAGATATTCACCCATCTTGCCGGGCATTGCAGTCCTGACGATATCCGGATGCTCAGAGTTGATCGCTAACGCTAAAAAAAGAATGTCAGCTCTTTGCTGGATCCGCGGCATGGCGGACACTGGCTGGTGCTCGTGAAAAACTACATGCGACCCCGCGATTCCTTCTTTCTCAACGCTGTCGCGTGGCTGAGGCGAATAGAGGTGCAATCGAACGTCTTTGCGTTCGATTAATTCAATAGCGGCCAGCAAATTGCGAAAAGCATCGTAATGCAATGGTCCAACACCGCCGGTATAGACTATCTGCGTCTCGCCGGTTTCGTTTGTCTCGTTTTCGAGTGCCTGTTCGTAGGGCTCCAAATCGCACATGTTGTGAATCACGACCGCTTCGACGTTGAAGCGCCGGCGAAGTTCATCGCGCAGGAACTCGTTTGGAACAATCACCTCCGTCGCTCCTTTCAGAATCCGCGATTCGAGGTGCCGTAAGTAACTGTTGCCGAGGACGTAGGAGACCATGTGGGAATACTGGTCCAACAGGTATGCGTAGAATCGCGCACCGGTCAGCCGGCTGGCTAGATACGCTGCCGGAAAGTCGAGGATTTCACGACCGCCGGTACATACAATTACTGTGTCGCACCTTTCCCGCTTCAAGATCCGGCTAATGGTCCTGCTCCGAAGCACAACACCGATCGCGAGGTTCACTTTCGCGCGCAAGCTTTGCAGCCCGAAACGATGACCCCGAGAGAACTGAAAACTCGGCGGCAAGTGATAGTACTTGCCTGGAAGACGTCCGCTGTAGTTTGGTCCGTTGTTGTTTGTGTAATCAGCCGACGAGAGCAGGCAGTACGTCTCAGGATCGAGATCTCGCAGTAGCCGGTAAATGATCGCCGCGTGTGCAGATTCTGAGGGCGGCAAGACGTTGGATACGAGGGCAAACTTCATTCGGTGCAGTTCATGTCTGATTGGTTTTCTCTGCGGCTCTCTGCGTACCTTTGCGCCTTTGCCTTCTCCGCGTGACTCTGCGTCTCCGCGGTTAAATGTGTAGCAAAAATATGACCGCAGAGTCGCAGAGGAACGCAGAGATACGCAGAGTCAGCAAAGATACACAGAGGACCGCAGAAAAGACTCCCTCCCGAAACTCACTTTCTAGTGCAAAGCCATGGCGCGCCAGGAATACCCATCACGATCTTGACGACGGTCTCGCTGACGTGCGGCACGAGGTATTCGGGAGGAATCGTCCAATTAGGTTCCTGGTCCAATACGGTGCGTACGCAGCGCAGAATTGTCTCTCGTTCCACACCACTCAGTATGTTGCTGCCACACTCGATCGTTTCCGGTCGCTCCGTCACGTCACGCACGGTGACGTTCGGGACGCGAAAGATGCAGCACTCCTCCTGCACCGTGCCGGAATCGCTTAGAACACAGAACGCGCCTCGCTCCAGCGCTATGAAATCGAAGAAGCCAAAAGCATCCTCGAATTTAACGCCTCGCAACGTCTCGGGCGCGAGATTGAACCGCCGCATCACTGCGCGCGTCCGCGGATGACTACTCACAATCACAGGCAACTGGTATTCGTCATGTAAAGCCTGAAGCGCTTCGACTAGCGAACGCAGACGACCCTCAATGTCGACATTCTCAGCCCGATGCATCGTGACGAGAAAATACTTTCGCGCTTCGAGCCCGCGACTCGTCAGCGCCTCCGACTGCGCAATTTCATCCGTATAGTGCTCGATAACTTCATGAATCGGATTGCCGGTTACGAAGATACGCCGCCCCTCGATTCCTTCGCGCAACAGGTTCATCCGGCTGCGTTCCGTATACGGCATCAGCACATCGCTGCTGTGATCGACGATGCGACGATTGACCTCTTCAGGAACGCGATCGTCGTAACATCGATTTCCAGCCTCCATGTGATAGACCGGAATGCCCAATCGCTTTGCGACCACTGCTGACAGCGCGCTGTTAGTGTCTCCAAGAATCAACAACAGATCGGGTCGTTCCTGGACCATGACGCGTTCAGACAGCGAAATGATCTGCCCGATCTGCTCACCAAACGACTCCCCGCGCGCGCCGAGGTAGTGATCGGGTTTACGTATCTTTAACTGTTCGAAAAAAAGGTCGCTTAGGTTTGGTTCAAAGTTCTGGCCCGTGTGAACGAGAACATGGGGTCATCGCCAGGCGGTCGAGCTTTTCAATAATGCGACTGAGGCGGATGATTTCGGGCCGCGTACCCAGGATGGTCATTACCTTCATGCGAGCAGGTCTTCCTCATAGACAAATCGATCTCCGACCATCAGTTTATGCCGTTGCAAGAGTTCGGTTACCTGCACGCGCGACATCACATTGTCAGCGGAACTGTATTCACGACCGATGGGATTGTCGATTTTGTCGGCCGGAAGCAACTCGGGCAACATCGGCTGAATTACGTAATAGTCGCCGCGTTCGACAGTTCGATGTGCTTCTTCCTCTGACACAAGAATTTCGTGGATCTTTTCCCCCGGGCGTATTCCGGTTATTACCGTTTCGATTTTACGATCGCCGATCAGCGCAGCGGCAACGTCAGTCACTTTTGCTGACGGCACACGCGGGATGTAGATCTCACCTCGAGCAGCGTCACGTAAGGCAGCGAAAATCGTATCCACTGCTTGTTCCAGACTGAGTAGGAACCGCGTCATGTCGGAGGTCGTGATCGTAATCGGCCTGCCGTGGCGAATCTGTTCGTGAAAAAGCGGAATAACCGATCCGCGCGACGCGAGTACATTGCCGTAGCGAACACCGATGAAGCGCGTCTCGTCTGCGTCGAGATTTGCGCGAACGAACAACCGTTCCTGGATCGCCTTCGTCATTCCCATTACGTTGACGGGCTTGCACGCTTTGTCAGTTGAAACACCGACGACCGTTTCAACAGGGATCCTGCTCTCGCGGATTGCACGGATTATGTTCTCGGCTCCCGTGATGTTTGTTTGCACCGCCTCGTAAGGAAAATACTCGCATGAAGGCACTTGCTTCAGTGCTGCGGCATTAAACACAACGTTTGCATCCTTCAGCGCGGTCGTGACGCTATGCAGATCGCGCACGTCGCCGATACGAAACTGAAGCAGGCGTTCGAAGTTGTGATAGATGACTTCGTCAGTCGCGATGCGCAGTTGCTCAAACGCGAGGCGCATTGAGTGCTGTTTGGCTTCATCACGCGAAAAAACGGTAATTTGCTTTGGCACGCCCATCTCGCCTGAGAGAAGGCGGCGCACCAGCACTTTGCCAAGCGAACCGGTGCCGCCCGTTACCAAAACTCTCTTACCGTTCAGCATTGAGTTCTCCTGATCTCATCATAAGGAGTGGTATCGCGCGCCATGCGATCGATCATTTGTTCCCACGACGCGGGCGTAAATCCCGTACGTGCGCGAAAGCGGCTATCGTCAAGACTACGGTCGCAAACAAAGCTTTCATCCGGCTCGATCTCAATATCCACTTGAAATGCTTGCTTTACCATAGAAAGCAATTCGAACTTATTGATCGGGTCGGCAGCCACGTGCCACACGCCGTGTAATTCGTCCCCGTTGGCGATGATATTTCCGATCGTTTCGCTCAGTGCGACAGTTGTGAAACCACTAAAGATCGCTCGCTTGAAACCGCGAACTCGTTTGCCACGCTGGCTGAGAAACCACTCGATCAGACCGTGAGAACCTCGAAGCTCGCGGCCGATCATCGACGTGCGGATCGTTAAGCAGTGATCATAATCCAGCTCGCCCAGCCACTTTGTGCGCCCGTAAATGTCTTCGGCGTCGGAAACGTCGTCCTCTTTATAGTTACCACGCCGGCCGGTGAAGACGCAGTCGGTACTCAAATGAATAAGCCGGATACCTCGCGCACCGCAGGCCCGGGCCAGCTGATGCGGAAAAAGCGAATTGATGGCAATGCTCTGATAGCGATCTTTCGCCGCCTCATCTTGTTTGACGATCCCGATGCAGTTGACGACTACGTCAGGCTCATTTGCGGTCAGAACTTTTTCGACGGTTTCGAAATCCTCTGCCGATACACCACAGACGATATGTCGTGGATAGTACACTCCAACTGCGGACGAGCCTCGGAAGGTGGCCAGGGTCTCGAAGCGCTCGTCCAGGACTTGCGATAACTTGTGCCCCAACATGCCGGAGCCGCCGAGAATTAAGACCTTCATCAGTTAATGCGTTTGGGCACCTGGGTGCGGCCAATTCGCGGTAGTCTGCGCCACGCCGAACTCAAACCCGCATAAGCAGCTTGTGGTAGCCCACGTTCCAGAGTCTTTTTAAAGTGGGCCCACGCGGAAACATCTTCCATCACGAGATACCGGGGTGCGCGCGCGGGGCCTAGATGCCGAATCGCCCAAAACGCCCCCATCGGTTGGTCCAAAAGCTGATTGTCTTCGTCGTGATGGATGTAGTCAGAACAAATCACAAACTCCCACTGCTCACCGAAATCCTGCGTGTCCCAACCGGAACGGTGCGTTTGCCATTTGCCCCCGTCCATGCCCCAGCGGTCCGGCTTGTCCGGATCGTCGTAGCTTTGCGGAAAGAAACCAAGCGGCGTATAGACGACGACCTGACAGCGAGCTACGCGTTCTGCTTCCCGAAGCATGCGGAAGCCATCGGCCTTTTCCAAATGTTCGATAAAGTCGAGCGCGAACACCGTGTCCACGGACTTGTCCGGGAACTTTGAAATAACCTCGTCCCAGGGAGCGTTGATAAAAACGAATTTCGGGTCGTCAGCGACCTCACGTCTCAGACGCTGCACGTACGGGCCGTGCGCTTCAACGCAGATATGCGCGTAGGGTTTCTTGATAAATGGCTGCGGGCAAATGCCTGGGCCAAGATCCAGTACGACCTCTACGTCGGGGATCTTCTTACCCACGGCTGCCAGAGCCTCAATTCGTGAGACGTAAGTAACCACCATCGGAGTGTCGTGCTGGCGAAGCTGAAGACGAGACTAATCGCGATGCGTTTCAGATGCTTCGAGGCACTGCGTTTCCCAATCCAAGAGTGGACGCACCACACCTGACCAATCGCCAAAATAATCGGCGCGTGCGTCGATCGATTCGTGCATGTCAAACTCTACAACATAATCTTCGCGATGCGAAATTGTATAGTTGTTTGCCCACACCAATACCGAAACGTCGAAACGGCCCTCCGGTAAGAGGTCTCCGGGAAAGTGACAAGTGCTGCGAAACAGTCCTTTCGGGAACGCGCGACCATGCCAATTTGGCTCTCGATTGCTGAGCGAACTAAGCACGTGAACGCCGTCGCTGTTGTAGAGCAAAACAGTTGCACCAAGTGCTGATCCGGCTGAAAGGTTTACGTAGTCGATCTCAACACTGAACGCCTCGCGTGTACTGAGCTCGCTGGTTATCTCGCCGCTGTCGTTCCGCACACGCACCGCATGTAGTCGAAACGCCTGACTGCTTGGCGCCTGCGTCGGATCCGCCCAGACAGTTTCAGCACGGCTGGCGCGTCCCGCTCCGAGATACTGATTCACAACTCGAGCCGGATCGTCGTCCTCAACGAGCACGCCCGTCTTCAGCAGAATGGCGCGCGTGCAGAGCGACTTCACCGCCACCATGTTATGACTGACAAACAGCACTGTTCGTCCCTGACGCGCGACAGAGCTGATCTTCCCCAAACATTTCTTCTGAAACGCTGCATCGCCGACGGCGAGGACTTCGTCGATGATTAGGATGTCAGGTTCAAGATGGGCTGCGACCGCAAAAGCCAGCCGGACGTACATGCCGCTTGAATAACGTTTGACCGGAGTATCGATAAATTTTTCGAGTTCAGAGAACGCAACGATCTCGTCGAACTTCCGAGCGATCTCGACTCTCTTCATTCCCAACACGGCGCCGTTGAGAAAAATGTTTTCACGACCGGAAAGTTCGGGATGAAACCCGGTACCAACTTCAAGCAGGCTCGCAATCGTACCGTAGATTTGAACACGGCCTTTTGTGGGTTCCGTGATTCTCGAGATCACTTTTAGAAGGGTTGATTTGCCGGCGCCATTGCGGCCTACGATCCCTACGATCTCACCTGGCGCAATTTCGAAGCTGACATCCTTGAGCGCCCAGAACGTATCGTCCGAACCGCCGGTTGGTAAGACTTTCCGGCCATTAGTGCGGCGGAAAGGCGCGCGCAGGGCACCCGTCAGAACTTCGCGCAGCGTATCGTGGTACGCATTTTCAGCACCGATACGATACTGCTTGGAAAGATCCTCGACTCTGATGATCGCAGTCATTCGATTTTTCTTCTCTGCATGGCTTTGCACAAAAAGGGAGTTTCGGGAGCGAGTCTTCTCAGCGGTCCCCTGTGTATCTTTGCGTTCTCGGCGTTTAACGGCCATTTCAACGCAGAGGCGGCCGAGATACGCAGAGGGCCGCAGAGAAAACGAATCAGATATGCGACTCTTTGTGCAAACGTCTCTGCGATCTCTGCGTTCCTCTGCGACTCTGCGGTTATTGCTTTTTACTCCACATTTACCGCGCAGAGAAACGCAGAGATACGCAGAGAAGAACTCCAAAGTAGGTCATTGCCGACGCAAAAAGATACCCCGCCGGCCACTAAACGGGCCAGCGGGGTTTTAGAACCGGCGTTAAGCGCGGTCTATTTTGATCCAACTTACTGCTGGAGAATGTCGCTCAGCGAAGCGAAGTTTTCGCCGGCCGCATTACCTGCAATTCTGTTGTTCCCAAATGAAGCAATGGTCCCACCATTAAAGTTCAGGGCATTCCCGTTGCCGGTCATGCGTACACCACCTAACCGAATGGTGTTGCCGGCATTAGGTTGAACGCCGACGGAGTTGAAATTCACCTGGGTGTTTTCAAGATCAATGACGCTGCCCCCGACTGCTGCGGTGATGATGACACCGGCAGTGGAAGCGATAGCGTTGTTAACCGAAATGTTTGAGTTGCTGACCGCAACACTGGCGCGGTTGGAGACGCGCACACCCGCACCGGTTCGCGTGATGGTCGTGTTATCAATGACGCCAGCATCGTTTGCGGCATTGGTGCCGGCAAACTCGATGCCCTGGCCGGTGATCTCTGAGATGGTCGTATTGCTTACGATCAATCTCGCAGGTTGGGGCGTGGCTACGCGGATGCCCGCGCCCGAGAAGTTCCTGATGACACAGTTCTCGACGTGGACCGTCGCACCCGACGTGAAGTTCACGCCGTTGAGGCCGAGAGTCGTACCGGCACCGTTGATCGATAGATTTCGAAGTCTAACGATGATCGTGTTTGGCGTCCCCGTAGCGCTGTCGTTGACGTTCACGCCATTCACGCCACTCGAGAGGATCGAGCCGAAGCCAGCACCGTTTGTGCCGTCAATCAACATCGACTTGGTGATCGTTACTGCACCGAAACCACCTGGATCGAGCGCATCAATTTCGCCGCCGGCTGCGGTCTTTGAGATTGCGCCGGCGAATGTTTTACAAGGGGCAGTGCGGCTACACGGATTGACATCATCTCCGACGCCTGACACCCAGGTACGTGTCGCTTGCGCCTGGCCCGTTGATGCTACGGCGAGGATGAACATCACTAAGCCGAAGGTTATTAAAGTAAATCGAATCCTACTCATGATTGAGCTCTCCTTAATGTTTCAGAGTGTTTGCTGAATGACGTCACCTAAGATTTGTGCCGTCTTGTCGTTTACAAGTAAGCGACCAGACTTGAGTTCGACTATGAAGTAGATGTCTCTCACTGATGCTCCTTGCAGTTCTTTCATGCATCGGGACAATTCCGTGTGGGGAGAGTAGAACGTACTCTCCCCACGATTCCTTGTTACCTAAACCTGAAGTTCGCTCTGTGTTCTGTGCCGTCGTTGAGCTTGACGACCAACTGGCGGCAAGTACCTGCCCACGAATTCTGCGTCTTCCAAACGTAATTGTATGTGTCTGTGGCAGAGTCGTAGCTCAGGCTGCTTTGACCGGCGTTGAGTGTTTCTTCGACATCGTCCTCACCGCTTCCGTCGCAGTTAATGGAAATGGACATCGGATAATCGGCGGCGAAGATACTGAGGCCCTTGTTTCCACTCAGGCTGAACTTCACCGGTACTCCCTTGCCGGCGTTTACAACGTTCATCGTGGGCAAATTATCGACTGGCGAGAAGAAGCCCGTGAAGTTGTAGAGCACGGTGACCGTAAATGATCCCGTCGTTTGGTTACCCGCGGCATCTGTCGCCGTCACGTTGACCGTCGTTGTGCCGACGTTGAAGGTTGAACCCGACGCCGGAGTGCTGACGATCGTGACTGCGCCCGAACAATTGTCGGATGCCGTCGGTGTGAATGTGACCGGCATCGACGTTGCCGTCGAGTTGAGCGGCAGGTTAACCGTTATGTCTGCCGGAACGTTCAACGTTGGCGCTGTACCGTCAGCCACCGTAATGACCTGCACGTCTTCTGAGAACAGACCGGCTGAGTCAGTAGCTCTAAACGTGCGAGTAATAATGAGCGGATTCGTGGCAGAGCCGGCGCCGCCATTATTAGTTTCGGTTACCGTCACCGTTGGTACGCCGCAGTTGTCGAACGGCGGACCAGGTGGCAGAAGGATGCCGTCCTCGTCAAATACATCGCCGCGCGTAGCCTGCGACGGATTCGCCGCGGGGACTTCGCTCGGACAAGTGTAAGTGGCATCGGCGGGCGCTTCGATAACTGGTGGCGTGCTATCCGTTACGGTCACAGTCTGCGTGTCAGTAGCAGTGTTACCCGCCGCATCCGTAGCCGTATAGGTCAAAGTGTAGGTTCCCGGAGCGAATTGATTGCCAGCCGGAATACCACTGATTGTGACCGTTACCGGACAGCCACTCGAGTCGCTCGCTTCCGCCTGACCGAGTTCGTCGTCAAGCGAAATTCCGCAGCCAGTATTACCCGCGCCCGTGCCGAGGCTGATGTCGTCTGGCGCAGTGATTGTTGGATTCGTAGTGTCGTTCACACCACATCCCGCTGGGTTGACCGTAACTGTCTGTTTGCAGCTAGCGGTACGTCCGTCCGCGTCCGTGACGGTCCACTCTATACCTGTAATGCCGACCGGGTATGGATCCGTTAGAGCTTTTTCAATTGCGGGCGAGATTAACTGGCCATCTTCATCGAACACGGCCGGGACACCGTCACTGCGAACACCAACAACAGTTCCTCCGCCTGAGGCGTTGAAGGTCGGTGTGCCTACGGAGACGGTTGCTTCGTCCGCGCCTTCTGCGGCGGTGACGACCTTATTCGTCGGACAAGAGATTGTCGGCGCAGGTGTTCCAACCACCTTAACGGTGAAGGTGCAACTGCCACCGCCCTCGGCTGACGATGTAATTGTGTGTGTTCCGACGGCAAAGAACGAACCTGATGCCGGACTGTTCTGCACTGCTCCGCAATCACCGCTGACGCCGGCAGCGGCAAATTTCACGAATGCGCCGAACGTACTGCCCTGGGTAGTATCGGCTGTCACGACGACATTCGCGGGACAAGTAAGCGAGCATGAACCCGGGGCGGCTGGTTCTGCGACGAACGCCGCCGACTTCGTAGTATTGCCGCGCGTCGTACGTTGCGCGGTCGTGGTCGTGGTCGTGGCTTCAATGGCGATCACAGTTTTCACTGGCGTGCCGGCGCCCACGTTATAAGTCAACGAGAACTTGAGCTCGGCGTTGCCCGCAAGAGTTGCAATGGTGCACTCCGTGTTGCCGGTATCGTTTGTGCAAGTGAAATTCGGGTCTGATGAAGCCTGCGAAACAAAGGTCGTGTTGGCTGGGTCAGCAGCGTTGACTTCAACGTTCTCAGCAGCGTCTGGTCCGCTGTTAGCAAGATAGAAAGTGAAAGTAACGTTGTCACCTGCAGCCAGTTCCGTCTCCGAGACGACGCTCAGGAGTGAAAGTTGCGAGACGGCCACGTTGGAACTAACTGTGAAAGCCGTCTGAACTTTGGTCGATCCGTCAATGCCAGAGTAAGAAGCCGCCGTCCAGGTTCCCCGGTTGTCGATATTCTCACCGCCGACCAATGACGTATCAGTTGATGGAATTGTAAACGTCACCTCGTCCGAAGAGTCGGTGCCAGGAACGTCGGCCTTGAACCGAATAAAACCGTCTGGACCAACAAGGGCAAGACGTCGCAGTACCTGCGTGGCACGGGCACCGGTCGGCGCATTCGTTAGCTTCACGCAGACCGTGTCACCGAGGGTAAAAGAAGTCGCTGGAGTCGTGCAGTCGCCCTGGAAAATGGCGACGGTTTCAGTCCCTGCTTGAAAGAAGGGAAACCACCCGGCATAAGCAGCGGGGAACAAAGGAAGCGCTAGGATTGCACTTACCACTATTAATGTTCGGAAGCGTTTGACGAGGTTAAGTAAGGCATACGAGATTCGAAGGGGCGTACGATGCGTTTTCATTATCTCAATTTCTCCTTGCGGCGGCGTTCCTCAGAAATGTCAGATTGTCATGTTGCGCTGGATGATCGCCTTTAGTGCCTGGTGGATCTGAGAGCACACTTGATCTTGAAATTCTGGAGTTGGACGCCGTCTTTCGACGTGAAAACCGATTGACCCGGCCTTACTTCTGCGGCGGGACTCGGGCGCATCACCTGTAACGCGGAATCCGGCCGGGTATTGGACCAATATATTTTTCGCATTTAGGTAGGCTTGTGCCGGGAGTCGGGACATATACGGCTAAACAGTTAACGAAAAGTCGGCGTTTCTAGAACCTGTATCTCCTTAAGGGCTTAAAGGACGACACGATCGGCGAAAGGCGGAAGCGAGGTTAAAATTTTGAGACGTGCAGTCACTGAAAACAGACTGGCAGTCCGGAAGCTGCTTTTCAAAAGATCCTCTCCACTTTTGAAGGCGCAGTCTTTTACTACAAGTCTTGGGCTAAGTCAACAAAATCTTGTGGAGTTTTACCACAAAAGTTTTTGACCTGATTCAATGCGAAAATTGGGAGTGCGTGAGCCTTCGTAATGGTCTATTTTGTTACTGTTCATTCCAGTTTCGCTTTTGTAGGGGTACATGCAAAAAGTTTTCGTAACAGGTGGCGCCGGCTTTATTGGATCAGCTTTCATCAGGTTGGTCCTGGATGAGACTGAAGACTGTTTTGTAACCAACTTCGACGCGCTTACCTACGCTGGTAATCTCGACAACCTGACAGGCATCGACGAAAAGCGGTATCACTTCATTCGCGGCGACATCGCGGATCGTGATGCGGTGGTCCGTGCACTGGACCATGACGTTGAAGCGATCGTTAATTTCGCAGCTGAATCACATGTGGACCGCAGCATAGCTTCGGCTGACGATTTTCTGCGCACCAACGTTGTGGGAACACAGATTCTGTTGGACGTCGCGCGCGCAAAAGGCGTGAAGCGCTTTGTTCACGTTTCGACTGACGAAGTGATGGGCAGCTTGCCGGAAGACGACAACAGTTTCTTTACTTGAGGATTCACCTTTCGCTCCCAACAGTCCATACGCTGCTTCGAAAGCTGCGGCGGAGCATCTCGTGCGCGCTGCGCATCACACCTTCGGCCTAAATACTGTTGTTACTCGTTGCGGCAATAATTATGGACCACGCCAGTTTCCCGAAAAGTTTCTGCCGCTGGCCATCGCCAATGCGATGAACAACGCAAATATTCCGGTCTATGGTGATGGTATGAACGTGCGCGATTGGATCTTTGTCGAGGACCATTGCCGCGCGATTATGGCGGTCATGGAAAGAGGTAAACCGGGAGGTGTCTACAATATTGGCGCACGTAATCCGCGACGAAATTTAGACGTTGTTCAGTCGCTGCTTGATGCGCTGGGCAAGCCGCGCAGCTTGATTAAGTTCGTCGCGGATCGTCTCGGGCACGATCGTCGTTATGCGATCGATCCTTCACTGGTTGAGTCGGAGCTCGACTGGCGTCCGCGCGAGACGTGGGAGAGTGGTTTGCGCAAGACGATCGATTGGTATCGCGACAACAGTCGTTGGTTGGAGAACACGCGGAGCGGTGCGTATCGAGATTATTACCGGCTCCAGTATGGCACTGAGGTTAACGCTCGTTGAGAATTGTAATTACCGGCGCCGGCGGCCTCGTTGGCCGAGCTCTAACGGAACATTGTCGCACCCACGGTGACGAAGTCTTTGCTTACGATCATAAATTGCTCGATATCGCCGATCCCGAGAAGGTCGAGGCCGTAATTAGCGAGCAACGCCCTGACGCGGTGATCAACTGTGCGGCGTGGACTGACGTTGACGGTTGTGAGAGCAATCCTGAAAAAGCCAGGAGCGTAAACGCTCTTGGACCGGAAAACCTCGCGCGTTCCAGCCGCCGCGTCGATGCTCTCCTGATCACCATTTCCACTGACTACGTTTTCGATGGTCTAAAAGAAGATTTCTACACGCAACGTGATCAGCCGCGACCAATAAGCGTTTACGGTCGCGCCAAACTCGACGGCGAGCGACTGGCCCAGGTTGAGAATGCGCGAACGATCGTGGTCCGAACGGGTTATATCTTTGGACTTGGCGGTACAAATTTCCTGAGTACGGTGCTGACGAGGGCAAATCGCGGCGACAGGTTGAAGGTCATTAGCGACACTTTCGGCACGCCCACTTACGGTCGCGATCTGGCGGCCCGCCTGCGCGAACTCGCTCTCATCGATTTGCCGGGCATCTATCACGTCGTCAATTCAGGTGAAGGCGCGAGCTTTGAGATGTTTACGCGTGAAGCCTTGCGATTGGCCAATCAATCAACCGTTGTGGTTGAACCGGTGTTGACGGATTCTCTTGAGCGGCCTGCTCCCCGACCGCGATACTCGAAACTGAAGTGCTTGCTATCGCCCGCTATTGGGCTGCCGCCCATGCGGACGTGGCAGGAAGGTTTGGCGGATTTCGTTCGGGAAACACACAGGTAACAGTGGTGTCTTAATTTCCTCTCTGCGTGCCTCTGCGTCTCGGCGGTAAATATGGAGTAAAAAGCATTAACCGCAGAGTCGCAGAGGCACGCAGAGATACGCAGAGAAGATTTCCAAAGTAGGGCACTACCCAAGTAACAGATGGCTTGCCTCACGGCGAGTCTCTGTTATTATTCTCCCTCTGAACCGCCCCCGGTTTCTGACTTTGACTTAACCACAGGACTGAAAGCCCGGAAAATAAGATGTCGCAAGATAACCGCTTAATGCCGATGCCCTCCGTCGAGCGTACCCTCGATAGACCACTCAGTGATCTCGGACAACTCAGGTCCTATGGCCCAGCAGCCAGCGAGCCGAGCCAGATTCGCGATTACCTCTTCATCGTACTGAAGCGGAAGTGGCTCATTTTGAGTCTCTGCCTGGTGGTCACTTCGCTCGTCGCGATCCAGATGTTTCGCCAGCCTTCGATCTATCAGGCTGAAACGACGATCCGGATTCAGCAAAAGATACCGAGCGTTCTTCAGACGAGAGATCTGGTGGTATCCGGTCAGTCAGACCCGAATTTCTGGGGCACGCAGATCAAGTTGCTCGAGAGTCCGACGCTCGCACGGCAAGTCGCACTCAGTCTCGATTTGCAACACAATCCGAATTTCTTTGGCGGCCAATCGCAGGGCGGTATTTTCGCGGCCCTCAAGCGAATGGTGTCAGGCGACGAGAAGAAGCGGACCGCGGCATCACCCGCCGTTGCTCCGAAGGGCCTGAGCGTAGTCGGCGAAGCGCAAATGAAAGAGGACCCGCTGTCGGCGGAAGAACTCGCCGCGCTTGAACCTTATGAAGACGCGATCATCGCGGGAGAGAGCGTCGATGGAATCGTCGGCACAAACCTTTTCAAGATTAAGTTTATCGCACACCGATCCGGAGTTGGCGCAGAAGGTCGCAAACACAATCGCCGAGGTCTTTCGCTCCAACAACATCGAGCGCGTAACTGCAAACTCGACGAAGGCGGAAGACGTGCTGGCCCGTGAGATCAATACTCAACAGGACCAGATCCGGCGCGACACGGAGGCCCTGTTCAACTACGCGCGGCAAACTGGTCTGCCGCCAACGATGGATAAGTCTCTTGACGTCGAAGGCCAACGGCTCGCGAATCTCAGCAATCAGGTATTGGAGGCGCAAAACAAGCGACAGGCCGCGCAGGCCATTTACCTGAGTGCTGCCGCCAACAAAGACCCGTTAACCGTTCCTGACGTACAGAAGTCGGAACGCATCGGCAACCTTCAAGATCGCATTTCTGCTCTGGAAGAAAGGCTCGCCGCGCTCAAAGTCACCTACACGGACGACTGGCCGGAAGTAAAGAAAGTCAAGATGTCGATCGAGCGGATTCAAAACGAGGTGAAGAGTGAAGCGACCGAAGCGGTCGGCAGTTTGAAAGCCCAGTACGAAGCTTCGCTGGAGCATGAAAAGAGTGTTCAGAGACGGTATCTGGAACAGCGTGGGATCACCGACCAGCAAAGCCGCGATCGGATCGAAATGGCGGCGTACGCACAGAGGCTCGAAGCTGCCAAGCAGAATCTGACGATCTTGCAGCAGAAGTATCGTGAGATTCAGATCGCGCAGGGCGACAAGGGAAGCGAAGTCAATATTGAATCGTATAGCCGCGTACCGCGTGGAGCGGTTGGACCACCGCGACTGAGAAACGTGATGATTGCGTTCATTCTGTCGCTGGTTGCGGGTATCGGTCTCGCCTTCCTGCTCGACTTCCTCGACGACACGGTTAAGTCGTTGGACGACGTCGATCGTTACGTTCATCTGCCGGCGTTGGCGATGATTCCTGCCAGTCGCGGTGCCGCGAAGTTGAAAGGCATTGCTCCGGTGCATGCCGGGCCTTCCGAAACTACGGCGCTGGCGATGATCGACGACGTTCGTTCGCCGATCGCTGAATCGTACCGACACTTGCGCACCTCGTTGTTGCTTTCGTCAGCGGGTCAGCCGCCGAAGACGATCCTCGTCACGTCGAGCCAGCCTTCGGAAGGGAAAACTACGACGGCGATCAACACGGCGTTCATGTTGGCTCAGACTGGTGCTGAAGTTTTGATCATCGATTGCGACTTGCGACGGCCGCGTTTGCACACGCAGTTTGAAGTTCCGAATGCGAAGGGATTGACGACGTGGCTTTCCGGTGAGCGAGACCTCGACAATCTGTTGCAGGTTTATCCGAAGACGCCGAACCTGAAGATTCTGACTTCTGGTCCGGTGCCACCGAATCCGGCTGAGCTGCTTGGTTCCGAGGAGATGCGACGCTTGCTGGGCCAGCTCAGCGAACGCTTCGCGCACATCATTATCGATTCGCCGCCGGCGATTTCGTTTACCGATGCGTCGATTCTGTCGACGATGGTCGATGGTGTGATGCTGGTGGTCCACGGCGGCCGCAGCTCGCGTGCGGTTGTGCGACGGGCGAAGCAGCAGTTGCTTGATGTCGGCGCGCACATCTTTGGCGTGGTGCTGAACAACGTCCGCATGGAGCAGCAGGACTACTACTATTCCGGTTACTACTCGAACTATTATTCGACGGAAACCGATAGTGGCCGCGGCGCCTCCGCAGGCGAAACCGTGTAGTTCAACCTCGACAATTATCCTTACTTGATGCACGTTCCCCTTTTGGATCTACAGGCGCAGTATGCCTCGTTGCGAGACGAGGTGCGCTTTGCGGTTGAGCGGGTGCTGGATTCGCAGCGTTTCGTCCTCGGCGACGAAGTGCGCAAGCTCGAAAGCTCGATTGCCTCCTACACTCAAACAAAGCACGCGATTGGCTGTGCGTCCGGATCTGACGCGTTTTACTCGCGCTGATGGCGCTCGACATCGGCGCAGGTGATGAAGTCATCACCACACCGTTCACCTTCTTCGCCACCGGCGCTGCGATTACGCGCCTCGGCGCGCGTCCGGTTTTCGTCGACATCGACCCGTCTTCCTATAACCTCGACACGTCTCAAGTCGCGGACGCCATCACAGACAGAACAAAAGCACTTCTTCCGGTCCATCTTTATGGCCAGTGCGCCGAGATGGATTTCTTGCTCGAGCTCGGCAAGCATCGCGGCATTCCGATCGTCGAAGACGCGGCCCAGGCAATTGGCGCGACCGATCGCGGCGACCAGGCGGGTTCGATGGGCGCAATCGGATGCTTCAGTTTTTATCCAACGAAAAATCTCGGTGGAGCCGGCGATGGCGGCATCATGACAACAAACGACGACAATCTGGCCCAACGTTTAAGAAGACTCCGCGACTCACGGCGGCGCCAACGAATACGAACATTCAGAAGTCGGCATCAACAGCCGTCTCGATGAATTGCAGGCTGCGGTGCTTAACGTGAAGTTCCCGTATCTCGACGACTGGTCCAACGAACGCGCGCGCAAGGCTATGGTTTATGACGAGCAGCTTTTGGACGAGCATGAGTTATGAACTAATCCCGCCTTCATGTAGAGAAGAGGCGCGCCACATCTATCACCAGTACGTCATTCGTGTTCCGTCACATCGCGACGCATTAATGGAACACCTGAAGCAACACGGCGTGGGTACAAAAGTGTATTATCCGATTCCGCTGCATCGTCAGGAATGTTTCGCTTATCTCGATTACAAGGAGGGTGAGTTTCCGGAGTCGGAGCGCGCGGCACGCGAAACGCTGGCGTTGCCAGTCTATCCCGAGCTCACTGAAACTCAACAGGCTTACGTGATCGAAACGATCAAAAGCTTCAAAGCCTGAAGGACCAACAGCAATTCCCATTTGTCATTGGACATATGTCATTTGTTAGTTTAAGGATTCGTAGTACGTCGATGACAAATGAAAAATGGAAAATGACAATGAAAAATGAGCTATAACGCGGCATGGCTTTAAAACTCAGCATCGTCACTCCCTCATTCAACCAGGGCCGGTTTCTCGAAGAGACGATCCTGTCTGTTTTGAAACAGGGATACGAACCGCTCGAGTACATCGTGATCGACGGCGGCAGCACTGACGAAAGCGTTTCGATCATTCGAAGTACGAAGATCGTCTTGCCTACTGGGTGAGCGAAAAAGATCGCGGCCAGGTCCACGCAATCAATAAAGGACTCGAAAGAGCGACCGGCGACATCTTCGCTTTCATCAACAGCGACGATCGTTTATCTGCCGGGCACGTTTGCGCTGTGATGAACCACTTCGCGCAGCATCCGGAGAGCGAATGGATCTGCGGCGACACGATCATGTTCGGTGAAGGTCACGAAACGCGGATGATTCGTTCGGAGGTGCCGCAATCGGCGGCGCATTGTCTGTCGCTGGGCGTACCTCGCGCCGCAACCCGGCACACTTTTGGAAACGGGAGATCGTCACGGAAGGTTTTCAGGAACGTTGGGACTACGATTTCGATCACGACATGTACGTGCGACTGCTGCTCGCAGGACATAAATGCGAGTATTTGCCGTTGCCGATGGCGGCGTACCGGCTGCACGAAGTCAGCAAGACGATTGCCGAAGGACACCGGCCAGCTGGAAGAGTTTGATCAGATCGCGGAGTTTTACGAACCTCAATTGCAAGGCGCGGATCAACGCTGGTGCCGCGCGACGCGTTTTCTGCGACTCTCATACGCTGCCAGCGAGGCGGGACGTAAATCTGAAGCGGCCAAGTGGTTGATGCGCGCACTCAAAACGCATCCGGAAGGACTGTTGAGCCGTCCCTTCTGGGGCTGCCTGCGTCGCGTTGCTCTGCCAGCGGGTCGGTTGCCAAATTCCCCCAACAATCACTAATCATTGGTCGGATCATTGGTCATATATCATTTGACATTTTTCATTTGTCATTTCCGGAACTCAACGAAACGACGAAGGTTCGAACTAATGTTGCCGTTGAGGTTGGACCAAATGACAAATGAGAAATGTCAAATGATATATGACCAATGATCCGACCAATGATCAGACGCTTGCATTTATCCGGAAGGATAATTAATGTTCTCGTTGATTTTTTAGGCCACTCTGCTTGGGAGACCCGCAAAGGAATGTCTGAACCGACAAGAGTATTGGTCACAGGGGCGGGTGGATTTATCGGTCATCATCTGACGAAGTATCTGGTTGATCGTGGTTACTGGGTTCGCGGCGTCGACATCAAGGAACCGGAATACGAACCAACCGCTGCTAATGAGTTTCAGTTGCTCGATCTTCGCTAGCTGACAACTGTCTGCAAGCGACTGAAGGCATCGACGAGGTTTACGGTCTTGCCGCGAACATGGGCGGCATCGGTTTCATCGAAAACAACAAAGCCGTCATCGTTCGCGACAACACGCTGATCAATCTGCATTCAATCGAAGCCGCGCGAATCAATGGCGTCAAACGTTATCTCTACACTTCGAGCGCGTGCATCTATCCCGGTTACAAACAGAAAGAAACTGACGTCACGCCGCTGCGAGAAGAAGACGCTTATCCGGCCGATGCTGAAGACGGATACGGTTGGGAAAAACTCTACATGGAACGAGTTTGCCGTCACTACACCGAAGACTTCGGACTCGACACGCGCGTCGTGCGGTTTCACAACATCTTCGGTCCGCTCGGCACTTACGACGGCGGACGAGAAAAATCTCCGGCGGCCATCTGTCGCAAGATCGCGCTCGCTAATGATGGCGACGATATCGAAGTTTGGGGCGACGGCGAACAGACGCGTTCCTATTGCTACATCGACGACTGTGTTGAAGGTATTTACCGGTTGATGCAGAGCGATCATCGAGAGCCGATCAATCTCGGGCCAGGATCGAATGATCTCGGTCAACGAACTCGTCGACATGGTTGCGAAGATCGCCGGCAAGAGAATCGGCAAGCGTTACGATCTCACTAAGCCGCAGGGCGTCAGAGGGCGCAACAGCGACAACACCCGTTTGCGCGAAGTGCTGAAGTGGGAGCCGTCCATTTCTCTCGAAGAAGGATTGACAATCACCTACCACTGGATCGCCGGCGAACTGAAAACAGCGGAACGCTACCGGCTGAACGCACCCCTGAATGCAGACTGGTGACGCAGTTAGAATCCGTGTGATCTGTGCAAACATGGATCGCCTCATGAAAGTCAGCGTAATCGTCCCGGTGCGGGATGAAGAGGATTCCATTCGCGAGTTGCTCGACAGCTTGCTCGCGCAAACGCGTCCTCCGGACGAGATCGTCATCACGGACGGCGGCTCGGTCGACGCCACGCCGCAGATCATCGAAGAATACATTCGAAAAGGCGCGCCGGTGCGACTGATTCGCGCGGGCGCCGCGCTGCCCGGACGCGGACGCAATCTCGGCGCGGCGCAGGCGAGTTTCGAGTGGTTGGCTTTCACTGACGCTGGCATTCGTCTGGCAAACAACTGGCTCGAAGCCCTCGTCGCACAAAGCCGAAGAGGACGATTCGATCGACATGGTTTACGGTTCGTGTCGAACCGGTGACGGACACGTTCTTCACGGAGTGCGCGGCGATCGCGTATGTTCCGCCGCCGGTGCCACACGAGACGGAATTGCATGATCCGTCCGCGCTTTATCGCTTCGTCGCTTGTTGCGTCGCGAAGCGTGGGCGAGGGTAAAAGGCTTTCCCGAAGACCTGCGCTCCGCTGAAGATCTGCTCTTCATGGATCGACTGGAGAACGCTGGTTATCGCGCTGTTTTCGAGCCGCGAGCACAGGTGCTACTGGAATCTGAGACCGACACTCGGCGACGACGTTCAAAAGATTTCTCGTTTACTCGCGCAACAACATTCGCGCCGGACTATTTCGTCAGTGGCAGCAGAGGATTCTGTTCCGTTATGCGGTGCTGTTGTTGTTATTCGTCGCTGCTCTGATCTTGAACCCGCATGGGTCTGGTTGCCGATTGCTGCGTGGCTGCTTGATGTTGGTGGCGCGCGCAGTAGTTTCGATCAGACGAAACCGCATTTGCTATCCCGCCTCTTTTCTTCGCAATGTGCTGCGTGGCAGCGATGGTGATGTCATTGCTCGCGGTGCTGGATGCGGCGGCGATCATCGGCAGCATTCAGTGGCTGTTGCTGGATAGTTTTCGCTGGCGCACGAAAGACTCCGGTGGAGGCCGGAGATGGGGCTTGAAGGCCGTCGAGTCTTGTTCATCTCCTACAACGGAATGCTTGATCCGCTCGGCCAGAGTCAGGTCATTCCGTATCTGCGTGAACTGGCGAAGCGAGGCGTGCGCTTTACGCTGCTGAGTTTTGAAAGGCGCGAAAGCGTTTACGCCCGAAGGTGTCGCGAAGTGTGAGCAGCTTCGGCGAGAACTCAGCAAACCAGGGCATCGAGTGGCACTGGCTTGCGCTATCATCAACGACCTTCCGTACCCGCAACGATCTACGACGTACTCGCCGGCATCCGCAAAGCGAGCGACGTTGGTCAAGCGCAATGGGATCGAGATGGTCCATGCGCGCGGGCACATTCCCGCCACCATCGCCTTCGCGTTTAAAGAAGCGTTTCGGTACGAAGATGATCTTTGACCTGCGCGGGTTGATGGCGGAGGAGTATGTCGATGCGGAACACTGGCGCGAAGGCGGCATTCCTTATCGCATAACGAAGGCGACTGAGCGGCGCATACTTGCTGCGACTGACGCGGTCGTGACGCTCACCGAACGAATCTGGCCCATCATCAGGGAGTGGGAAGGGCTGCGCGGTCGCGACGGTGCATCATGCAGTGATTCCGTGTTGCGTGGATCTTTCGTTGTTCAAGTTTAGTGAAGAAGAGCGTGCGCGACGTCGCGCGGAGCTGGGGCTGGGCGACGATTCACGATCGTTTACAGCGGTTCGCTCGACGGTTGGTACTTGACGGAGAAGATGGCCGACTTCTTTGCTGCGTTCGCTGAAGCGCAGACCCGATGCGCATTTGTTGTGGTTGACGACTGGCAGTCACGATCGCGTCGCGGAGTTGATGAAAAGTCGAAATGTTGCCGACGGATCATTTCAGTGTGCTTTCGGTTCCGTCGCGGCAGGTGCCTTCGTATCTTTCGGCCGCGGATGCGGGGATGGCGTTTATCAAGCGTTGTGTGTCGAAGATCGCTTCGTCGCCGACAAAGAATGGCGAGTATCTCGCGTGCGGGTTGCCGCTGATCATCAATGCCGGTATCGGCGATTCCGATGCGCTGATAAACGATTGGAAGGCGGGGGTGTTGATTGAGGATTTAACTGAGGAGGAGTATGCGGAGGCGGGCGCAGTATCGAAGCGATGGTGGCCAGCCGGAGGTTCGAAAGAGCTGCGCGGTCAGTCGCTGAACAACTTTTCGATCTGCAAGCAGATTGGTGTCGAGCGATACGCGGCTCTTTATGAACGTGTATACTGAATAACTCCCGCAAAGGCGCAAAGTCGTAAAGACAAAGACGAGGTTTGTGCTTTGCGTCTTGCGCCTTTGCGGAAACTCTGTTAAGAAGATACATTTCGTGCAAAATGCGTGTTCTTGCTTTAGATGCCGGCGCTTTACGATACGTCGCCAAGCCAGCGATATCGCCTCGAACAGTGGGAACCTCTGCTGCGCGAACGCGGCGTCGAGATCACCTACGAGCCGTTCGAGGACAGGAAGAGCTGCACGCGTTTATCTACAAGCCAGGCATGATCGGGAAGAAAATCCAGCTCGTCACGCAGTGGATTCGAGCCGGAGGATGTCGTTAGTCAGAAAAGCAAAGGATTCGATCTGGTCTACATCCTGCGCGAGGCCGCGTTGCTTGGCCCACCAGTGTTTGAGAGATTGATCCATCAAGACGGGCGTGCCAATCGTTTTCGACTTTGACGACGCGATCTTTGTTTCGTATCGCAGTCCTTCAAACGGTTATTTGAGCTATCTGAAGTTTGCTTCAAAGACAAAAACGATCTGCCGCATGGCGTCGCACGTGATGGTCGGTAATCCATACCTCGCGGACTACGCGCGACAGGTCAACGATCGCGTGACCGTGATTCCGACCACGATCGACACGCAGAAGTAACAGGGTGCCACCGACTAGAAGAATCATCTGGCCCGCCAGTGATCGGTTGGACCGGAAGTCACAGCACGGTCCAACATCTCGACACGTTGCGCGGCGCGCTGAAAAAACTGGCCGGCACAGGAAAAGTTTCGTTTGCGCGTAATCGGCACGCCCGCGTACGAGTGCCCGCCGATCGATGTTGAAGCGATGCCATGGCGTGCGGACACAGAAGTCGATGACCTAGTCGCGATCGATATCGGCGTCATGCCGCTTCCGGAAGACAAGTGGAGCAAGGGCAAGTGCGGGCTCAAGGCGTTGCAGTTTATGGCGCATGGGAATTCCGACCGTTTGTTCTCCCGTCGGCGTCAATACTGACATCATTCAGGACGATCAGAACGGATTTCTCGCGAGCACTGAAGACGAGTGGGTTGATAAACTGAGCCGCTTGTTGCGATCGCGCGAACTGCGGCAGCCAGCTTGGGCCAAGCGGGACGCGCAACCGTCGAACAGAAGTATTCAGCCATATCGCAGGCGCCGCGCGTTTACGAGATTTTCAAATCCGTGATTCGTGGTAACTAAGGCTAAGACCTAAGAATGCAGAGAACAAGCAGATCGCGTTTAGTCGTCATGGCTCTATTCGCGTTTCTGCCCTCGTTTTTAAAGCGCCCCTTTTACCGCTGGTTCTTTGGTTACCGGATCGGCAAACGAGTTCGCATTGGCTTGAGCATCATCGATGCGGGCGAGTGTGAAATCGACGACGACGTATCGATCGGACATCTGAACGTCGTCACGCGTGTGCAGAAGTTGATCGTCAAAGATCACGTGCGCATCGGTCATTTGAATATCATCCGGGGCGGCGATCTGGTTAGTCTGGGACGATACTCGGAAATCATCCGGCTCAACGAGATCAACTCGATTCCGGATCCGGAGGTCGTGAACCCGATCGATCCAACCTTGATTCTCGGCGATGGCAGCATCGTGACGACCGGACATAAAATAGATTTTACTGATCGAATTGAAATCGGCAGGCGTGTAATACTTGGCGGGCGCAACTCATCGTTGTGGACGCACAATCGACAGCGAACGATGCCGATCACGATCGGGCCGATGGTTTATATCGGTTCTGAGATCCGGATGGCGCCCGGTAGCGCGATCCCAGCGAGATGCATTGTCGGAATCGGATCGGTGATTACCGCGCGGCTTGACGAAGAGGGTAAACTGGTCGCCGGCGTCCCGGCCAAAGCTATTAAAGATTTGAGCAGCGAAGACCAGTTTCTAATCGAGCGGAAAACGCGCGCCGATCTGCCGGACGACCTCTGATGTGCTTGTTGTGAACATAGGGCAGTTATGAACACGATTCTGATCGCTTTGACGCTCGCTATTGGCGTCGCCGTCACTTTATCTCATACCCGGTCACGCTTCGGGTGCTCTGGCTTTTTGCGCCATCGCATCGGTGCCGACGTTTTGGGTGATGGCTCGCGGCGGTGAGGAAAAGACGTTTCTGTTTCGACTTTTTCTCATCGCGCTCATGGTAAGGATCATCATCGCAACCATCATCTATCTCGGAAACATGCAGGAGTTTTTCGGCGGCGACGCGAACACTTATCACCTCTTCGGCGAATCGCTAAACCAGTCGTGGCACGGCGACGACTATCACTCGAGCCGTTATACCGCCTTTATCCAATCAGGCGCCGGCGCCTGGGGAATGCTTTACATCGTTGCGGGCGTTTACGAAGCGATCGGCGCGAACATGTACGCAATCCAACTCATCAACGCCTCGATTGGAGCATCTACCGCATCGTCGTTTATTACGTTTCGCAGTCGCTCTTCGACAACACGCGCGTCGCGAAACTCGCGGCGCTGCTGGTTTCCTTTTTCCCATCGCTTATTTTGTGGTCTTCGCAGGCGTTAAAAGACGCGCTGATCATTCTGGCGCTGGCGTTGTGCATTATGGCGACGATACGGCTGATGGAGAAAATCACCGTCCCGTACATTCTGGTGTTGGGTGTGTGTTTGGCCGGGCTGCTGAGCCTTCGGTTCTACATTTTCTACATGATGGCCGCTGCAGTCGCGGGCAGTTTCGTTATCGGAATGAAATCAGCGGACGCGAGAAGCTTTCTTCAACGTTTCGTCGCCATTGGGTTGATTGGAATGGCGTTCACGTGGTTTGGAGTAATTCGCTTTGCGACGGTGCAGTTTGAAAAGTACGGCAATCTCCAGATGGTCCAGATGAGCCGCATGGACCAGGCGCGCAACGCCGAATCGGGTTTTGGTAAAGACGTCGACGTGCAAACTACCGAGGGCGCGCTGACGGTGATTCCCCTGGGTCTACTTTACCTGCTATTTGCGCCGTTTCCGTGGCAACTCGCTTCACTGCGACAGAGCATCGCCTTGCCGGAGATGTTGATCTGGTGGGCTGCATTTCCGTTGCTGGTGCTGGGGTGGTGGTTTGCTCTGAAGCATCGACTGAAACAAGTCTCGCCGATCGTCTTGTTTACGACGATGTTGACGCTCGCCTACTCAGTGTTCCAGGGAAACGTTGGTACTGCTTACCGTCAGCGATCGCAGTTGCTCGTGTTTTATTTCATCTTCGTGGCCGTCGGTGCGGTGCTCATGCTTGAGAAGCGCGAAGACAGGGCCTTAAAGGCGAAGATCGCGAAACAGGAGCTGGCCGATCTTCAGGCCGCGCGTATCCTCGCGCGTCGCAAGCGGGCTGGTGGGATGCACGGGTCACCGAGCGCTTGACGAAGCGGAGACGCGGGGACACGGGGACGCGGAGACAGAGAGACGCGGGGACACGGAGACGCGGAGAAGCGGAGAAGCGGAGAAGCGGGGACACGGAAAGCGGAGTTGCGCCGCGTCCCCCCTTCTCCGCGTCCCCGCTTCACCCCGTCCCCCCGTCTCTTCTTCTCCCTATCTCAAAAAACCGCGGTCGGTGAGGTAAGCGACGATCACCCTTGCGTTCTCTTCGGCTGAATTGCTGGTGGTTTCCAACTCGAGTTCGGGTTGAACGGGCGGTTCGTAAGGATCGTCGATTCCGGTGAAGTTCTTCAGCTCCCCTCGTCTCGCTTTCAGATACATTCCCTTTACATCACGTCGTTCACACTCTTCGAGCGGCGTATTCACAAAGACTTCGACAAAACGATCGACGCCGATCATGTTTCGCACGTCGTTGCGCGTCGCGCGATACGGGCTGACGGCGGCGCAGATGACCGTTCCCTGGTGTTTGACGATCTCGGAAGCGACAAAGCCGATCCGGCGAATGTTCATGTCGCGATCGTCCTTGCTGAAACCAAGCCCGCGAGAGAGATGATTACGAACAACATCGCCGTCGAGCAGTGTCACCTGACGTCCAAACTCCTGAAGCAAGACCGTCAGAATCTCAGCGGTGGTCGATTTTCCCGCGGCGCTCAGGCCGGTGAACCAGACGCAGAAACCCTGCTTGTGCCGCGGTGGGTACGTGTCGGCAATCGCAGCGCTGACTTCCGGTCGCGCGAACCACGCGGGCAGTTCAGCGCCTCCATCGCGATACCACTCGCGCACTCGCGTGCCCGAGAGTTGGGCGGTGACCACATGCGCCGCGATGTTGTTGACGTCTTCGTAGCGATCTTCTTCCGGCAGATAGACGAATTCTCCGAAGGACAAAGCCTTAACTCCGATTTCATCTTCGTAACGCTCGACCAACTCCTGCGCGGCGTATGGTCCATAAAACGGTTTGCCGGTTGAATCGTTACCCGGACTCGCGTGGTCGCGTCCGATGATCATGTGGTTGGCGCCGTAGTTTCGTCTTATCAATGCGTGCCAAAGCGCTTCCCGTGGGCCAGCGAGACGCATCGCGAGCGGGAGCAATGCGAGGAGAATGCGGTCCTGCTGATAGTAGTTGCCAGCTAGTGCTTTGTAAGTGCGAACGCGCGTGAAGTAGTCGATGTCTCCCGGTTTGGTCATCCCGACAACCGGATGCAGCAACAGCACACCGTCTACGTCTTCGATCGCGCGGCGAGTCAGTTCTTCGTGGGCGCGGTGTAATGGATTGCGTGTTTGAAAAGCGACGACGTTTTCGTGGCCCATGCGTTCGAGGCGTTGTCGAGTTTCCGCGGGCGTGAGACGGAGTTCGCGAAAGTCGTAGTGGCTCGGAAGTTTCAACACCTTCAACGGTCCGGAGATGTTGCGGCGTCCCCAGCCGTGCATTTCTGCAACGAGCGGATGCCGGGCATCTTCAGTACCGAATACTTGACGGCACGTTAAGGGCAGATCCCACTCGTAAATCTCATCAATAGTCATTACCGCGAGGATCTCGTTGCGCGAATCCAGCAACGCAACCTCGCTATCCAAACCGACTGACTCGTCATTCGCAATTGGCAAGGTGACAGGAATGGGAAACAGTTCGCCCGAGACAAGTCGCATTTCCTCAAGGACGCGAGCGTAATCCGCGGACCCCATAAAACGATCGAGTGGACGGAAAGCCCCGGTAGCGAGCAATTCGAGGTCGCAAATCGCCCGTTCGGAAAGTTTGATCGTTGGGAGTTCCTTGGCTCTGGCCAGAGCCTCTGCGAGATCGGTAAACACGGATTTAGCAGATTATCACAGGCCAATGTAATATACCTGCGCCTGGAGCTTTGTGCTTTGAACTTTGTGCTTTGTCTCAGGACAGTGGCCCTGTGCGTTGAGCGTACAAAGAACAAAGGACCAAGTACTAAGCACTGACACCAATATGTGTGGAATTACAGGGTTCGTTCGAAATGACGGTAAGCCGGTTGACGAAGCGTTGCTGGCCCGCATGAACGAGGCGATTCGGCATCGCGGCCCGGACGAGGACGGCTTCTACGTCAACGGATCCGTAGGCATGGCGATGCGCCGCCTCGCGATCATCGATTTGAAGGGCGGGCAGCAGCCGATTCACAATCGCGACCGCACGGCCTGGATCGTTTTCAACGGCGAGATCTACAACTATCTCGAACTGCGCGAGAAGCTCGAAAAACTCGGGCACACCTTCTACACCAACAGCGATACCGAAGCGATCGTCCACGCCTACGATCAGTATGGCGCTGACTGTCCGAAACACTTGCGCGGCATGTTTGCGTTCGCGATCTGGAACGAACGCGACCAGGAGCTATTTCTCGCGCGCGATCGCGTCGGCAAGAAGCCGCTGCTTTATTCACTCGTCAACGGGCAACTGATCTTCGCATCGGAGTTCAGCGCGCTGCTGCTGCATCCTGAAATCAGCCGCGAGATTGAGCCGGAAGCGCTTGATTACTATCTCTCGTTCATGTGTATTCCGGCGCCGCTAACCGCCTATCGCGCCATTCGCAAACTTGAACCCGGTCACTGGCTGCGTTGGCGCAAAGGCGAGATTGAAGTTCAGCGCTACTGGCAACCGGACTTCACTAAGAAGCTCACGATTGATGAAGAAGAAGCGGGCGAACGCACGGTTGACGTACTTCGCGATGCAGTGCGCGTGCGATTGATGTCGGAAGTTCCGCTTGGTGCGTTTCTTTCCGGAGGCATCGATTCGAGTGCGGTGGTTGCGTTGATGGCCCAGGAGTCAAGTGAACGCGTCAAGACGTTCTCGATCGGTTTCGACGAACAGGACTTCAGCGAACTTCATCACGCGCGACGTATCGCGGAACACGTCGGCGCCGATCATCACGAATTCATCGTGCGACCGGATGCAGTCGAAGTATTGCCGATGCTGGTGGAGCATTACGGCGAGCCATACGCAGATTCGTCCGCGGTCCCGACTTACTACGTCGCGAAAGAGACGCGCAAACATGTCACGGTCGCATTGAACGGCGACGGTGGCGACGAATCGTTCGCGGGCTACGAGCGTTACGCGGCGATGGAATTATCTGAGAAGTATCGCCGCGTGCCTTCGTTCCTGCGCGAATCGGTGATCAAAGAGACTGTCAACCTGATTCCGACTTCGCCGACAAAACGCAGCATGGCGAGATCGGTCCAGCGTTTGCTCGACGGCGTGTCGCGTCCGCGCGTCGATCGCTATACGCACTGGGTCAGCGTCTTCAACGACGAGACGAAGAAGCCGCTATATTCCAACTTCTTCCGCGAACAAACGTTGCAAGCCGATGCCGCCGGCCTGTTGGGCACCTGGTTTAAGCGTGCGAATGGAATCGGAATCGTCGACGCGATGCTGTTGACGGACCAGATGACCTATCTGCCAAACGATCTGCTCGTGAAGGTCGACATCGCCACGATGGCTGTATCACTCGAAGCACGCTCGCCTTTTCTCGATCATCACGTGATCGAGTTTGCCGCCAGCCTGCCGCAGAATCTTAAGCTGCGCCGGCTGACAACCAAGTATCTATTGAAGAAAGTTTTGCGCAAGCTGTTGCCGAGTGAAAACCTGAACCGCCGCAAGATGGGATTTGGCGTTCCGATTGGTCACTGGTTCCGCGGCAAGATGCAGCCGTTCCTGCGTGAGGTCATTCTGTCAGACAAAGCGTTGCGTCGCGGCTTGTTCAAACCGGAAACCGTGCGACAGCTAGTCGAATTGCACACGCGCGGCGAGCGCGACTACTCGCATCAGCTTTGGACGCTGCTGATGCTGGAGCTATGGTTCAACCGGTTCATTGACTCCCACTGAAGTCGTGTTCTTTGCGCTTTGCGGGATCATTCCTTGTAACGAAGCAGGCGCACAAAGTCTCCCGCAAAGGCGCAAAGACGCGGAGGAAAGTTCGAAGCTGTCGGAAGGGTGACTCTTATTGATTGATGTCGGCACCTAAACCAGTTGAAGAGTTTGCCGGTCAGTGGATCCTGACGCAGGATCCGCGCACCGAAAAGACTCAGCGCGCGTGCGTCGCTTGTGGTTCAACCAACGCGCGCCCGCTCGGCGTCAAGAACGATCTCGACGTCGTGTCGTGTGTCGAATGCGACTCGGTCTACACGACTTACTCGCCGTGGTATTCCAGTGCTTTCTTCTATTCTGGTTTTTATGTAAATGAAGAGGCGCTTTCGCCGCCGCAGTTTGTGCAAACGAGGTTGGAAGAGATCACTGGAGAGTTCTCGCCTACCGCAAAAACAATCGTTTGCTGGACATCGGTTGCGGCGCGGGAAATTTGCTTGCGGCTGCACGCAAGAATGGTTGGAACGCGCAGGGACTCGACGTTTCCTCCGGCGCCGTCAAGCACGTGCGTGATATGGGTTTTGAAGTATACGAAGGCGAACTGAAAGACGCGGCCTTTCCGTCGGAACATTTCGATGTCGTGACGGCGGCTGAAATACTGGAGCACCTGATCGATCCGCGCCCCTGTTACGGGAAGTCGCGCGAATTCTTCGTCCCGGCGGACTGTTCTGGACGACAACGCCGCATGCGCGCGGTTTGTCGGGCCGAGTGCTGGGTTTGAAGTGGCGCTGCATTTGGCCGCCCGAGCATCTCCAGCTATTCTCAGTCCGCGGGGTTGAAGAAGTTGCTGCGCGATGCGGGCTTCCGGCAAATGCGCGTCGATACCACGGGCGGCAATCCCATCGAGATCTTTCACGCGATGGGAGCGGCGAAGACCGCGCCAAAGACCGTCGACCAGCATTTCGATCGAGTAACGACGAGTTATCGCTTGAACGAATCGATGATGAAGAGTCGTTCGCGACGGGTGTTGAAAAACACTGTCAACAGCTTTCTTAACCTCAGTCGCCTGGGCGACTCACTGAAAGTCTTTGCGGTTAGATAAGTTCCAACAAAACCTGATCTGGAGGACAACGTTGAAAGGCGTAGTGCTAGCCGGAGGTTTGGGAACGAGATTGCGTCCGCTTACCTCCGTAACCAACAAACATCTGCTGCCGGTTTTCAACCAGCCGATGATCTATTACCCGATTCAGACCCTCGTCAACGCAGGCATTACGGACATCATGGTGGTGACGGGCGGCAGCTCGGCCGGCGACTTCCTGCGCCTGCTCGGTAACGGCAAAGCGTTCGGACTCAAACATCTGAATTACGCTTATCAGGAAGGCGAGGGCGGGATCGCGGACGCGCTTTCACTCGTCGAACATTTTGCCGCGGACGAACCGGTGTGCGTCGTGCTCGGCGATAACATTATCGAGGGCAACATACTTTCCGCCGTTAACGCTTATCGGCAGCAGGGCGGTGGCGCGAAGATCATTTTGAAAAAAGTTCCAGACCCGCAGCGTTTCGGTGTGCCGCTACTCGACGGCAATAACGTAGTGCGCATTGACGAGAAACCGTCGGTACCGCAGTCAGATTACGCGGTGATCGGAATTTACATGTATGACGCCAGGGTCTACGAGATCATTCGTACCCTTGAACCGTCGGGACGCGGCGAACTCGAGATCACCGACGTCAACAATGCATACATCGATCGCAACCAGATGACGTGGGAAGAGCTCGAGGGCTGGTGGACCGACGCCGGAACGTTCGAGAGTTTGTTGCACGCGTCGAACCTGGTGGCTGAAACAGGCGCGAACAAGATGGATTTCGAAATTCGAAATTCGAAATTCGAAATGCGAAATGCATGACGGAGTTGAGCCAGAAAAAGATCGTTCGCATCATCGCGCGCCTGAACGTGGGCGGGCCGGCGAAGCACGTCGTCTGGTTGACCACTGGTTTGCAGGATGAAGCTTATCGTTCGGTGCTGGTCGCGGGTTCTGTTCCGGCGGGCGAAGAAGACATGGGCTATTTCGCGGAAGAGGCGGGTGTGACGCCGATCTACATTCCGGAGATGAGCCGCGAGATCTCGTTGAACGATGCGGTGACGGTCTGGAAGCTGTTCCGTTTGTTTCTGCGTGAGCGACCCGACATCATTCACACACACACGGCAAAAGCAGGAACGGTTGGGCGCGTTGCAGGGTTCTTGTATCGCTGGCTGACGCTGGCCACGCTGATCGGCCGGCCGCGCGCGTGCAAGTTTGTTCACACTTATCACGGGCACGTTTTTCATAGTTATTATGGCCGCGGCCGGACGCGGATGTTTCTCGCAATCGAGCGATTGTTGGCTTCGTTAGTGACGGATCGACTAATCGCCGTCAGCGCGCAACAACAAGCCGAGATTGGTAACGACTTCCGTGTCGGACGCCCGGGCCAGATCAAAGTGATCCCGCTGGGTCTTGATTTGAGCGTGTTTGCCGATCACGCTTCGCGTCGCGCGCGCTTTCGCGAAGAGTTAGGGATTGATGATCAAACGATTCTCGTCGGCATCGTCGGACGCTTGACCGAGATCAAGAACCACCAGATGTTCCTGAACAGCGCTGCGCGTCTGAAGGATCAATCCGCGTTGCGGTTTGTGGTCATTGGCGACGGCGCACTTCGTCAGAATCTTGAAGAGCAGGCGCGGTCGCTGGGGTTGGAGTCAAAAGTGATCTTTGCTGGAGGCCGCAAGGATCCGGAATACTTCTATCCGGCCCTGGACATCGTTGCCTTGACTTCACTAAATGAAGGAACACCTCTGACACTGATCGAAGCGATGGCGAACGCGCGGCCGATAGTTGCAGCCAGCGTCGGTGGCGTGGTCGATCTGCTCGGCGAGGTACCGCGGGATTCGTGTTCCACGTGGTGACGAAGAGGCTTTTGCCGCAGCGCTGATCAAGCTGGCCGGCGATAGACAATCGCGCTACGAAATGGGCGCTCGCGGCCACGAATTCGTCCAACGTAACTACGGCAAGGAACGATTGGTTGAAGACATTAAACATTTATATCGTGAGTTATTGATTCCAGAGGTCCGTGTTTCCATAGAGTTTCAAGGAACACGGATTAACGAACGATAAGGAGCAGAACGGTTGCGAGTACTCATCACCGGAGGCGCGGGTTTCATCGGATCACATCTCGCCGACGCTTATATAAAACGCGGGGACCACGTTTACGTCATCGACGATCTCTCGACAGGCAAAATCGAGAACATTCAGCATCTGAAAGGCCACTCGCATTTCCACTACACCATCGAATCGGTCCACAATCATCCGGTAACAGCGGAATTGGTCGATCAGTGCGACGTTATTTTTCATCTTGCAGCCGCGGTCGGTGTGAAGCTGATCGTCGAGAGTCCGGTGCGGACGATCGAAACGAACGTGCGCGGCACGGAAGTCATCCTGTCACTCGCTAACAAGAAAAAGAAGAAAGTGCTCGTGGCCTCGACTTCGGAAGTCTACGGGCTGAGCACCGACGTGCCTTTCCGCGAGGACGGAAACCTCGTGATGGGCGCGACGACGAAAGGCCGTTGGAGTTACGCCTGTTCGAAAGCGATCGACGAGTTTCTCGCGCTCGCATACTGGCGCGAGAAAAAACTGCCGACGATCATCGTGCGTTTGTTCAATACCGTCGGGCCGCGCCAGACAGGGCAGTACGGGATGGTGATCCCGACGTTCGTCAAACAGGCGCTCGCCGGGCGATCGATTACGGTGTATGGCGACGGCAATCAGAGTCGATGTTTCGGTTATGTGGGCGACGTTGTCGGCGCGCTCGTGAAACTGATGGACCATGACAACGCCGTCGGCCAGGTTTTCAACATCGGTTCCAACCAGGAAATCTCGATACTCGAGCTTGCGCAACGAGTAAAAGAGCTGACGCAATCAGATTCGGAGATCGTGTTTATCCCTTACGACGAAGCGTACGAAGAAGGATTTGAAGACATGCCGCGGCGCGTGCCGGACATTTCGAAGATCAGCGAACTGGTTGGCTTCCGGCCGGAGATGAGTTTGGACGGCATTCTCAAAACTGTGATCGACTATCAAAGCAATAGGTGAATTTCGAAGTGCGAAATTGCGGGAATGCGAAAATGCGCAATTTAGCACTTCCGTGAATTTCGCAATTCGCAATTCGCAATTCGCAATTTCTGGATGGATATGCCTTTTAGCCCGCGTACGCTGCTGGCTGTTGCCGCGTCATTCATTTTCGCGCTGCTGCTGACGCCACTGGTGCGCGCCTTTGCAAGGCGCTACGGGTTTGTTGCCGCGCCGAAAAGTGATCGCTGGCACAAAAAACCGACCGCCATGCTCGGCGGCACGGCCATCTGGCTGTCGGTGATCATCACCTACTTCGTCTTCATCTCCGGCACCACCTACGGCAAATTCATCCTTCTCGCCAGCACGTTTCTCTTCATCGTCGGTCTCATCGACGACGTACTGCACATCAAGCCGTATCAGAAACTAATCGGACAGGTGATGGGTGCAGCGTACGTCGTCTATTACGGACTATCGCTGCCCTGGACCGGTTCGGTGCTGCTGAACATGGCGCTCGCGATCTTCTGGCTGATCGGCATCACGAACGCAATCAACCTGCTCGACAACATGGACGGCCTCGCGAGTGGCATCGCGGTGATTGCCGCCGGATTTCTGGCGCTCAGTTTTGTGAACACGGGCCAATACACGGAAGCGCTCGTGATGCTCATCTTCGCCGGCGCGCTGCTGGGGTTTCTCGTTTACAACTCGAATCCCGCGTCGATCTTCATGGGCGACTGCGGCTCGATGTTCGTCGGTTTCTTTCTCGCGAGTTCGGCGTTGATCAATGTCAGCGGCGGCCGGTCGCGCAGTCTCCTGCCTGTGCTGGCGGTTCCGATTCTTGTTCTGTTCATTCCAATCTTCGATACGACTTTCGTCACGGTATTGCGGAAGCTTTCGGGCCGATCCGCTTCGGTCGGTGGGCGTGATCACACGTCGCACCGGCTCGTTGCGCTCGGAATGTCGGAGCGTCACGCGGTGCTGATGCTCTGGGGCTTTGCCGGACTGTCGGGCGTGCTGGCGATCCTGGTCCAACGCGCGCGACTCGACGTGAGTCTTGCGGCGATCGCCGCGTTTACGATCCTGCTGACGTTGATTGGCGTTTATCTCGCCGGCGTAAAAGTTTACGACGAGAGCGAAGCAGAGATGGCACTTAAGGAAAAGCCGCTCTACACGTTTCTCGTCGACGTTTCTTACAAGCGACGCATCTTCGAAGTCTTGCTCGACGTTGTGCTTGTCATCCTTTCGTATTGGATCGCTTACGCCGTCAAGTTCCCGCCGAACAGCCCGGCGTGGAACTTGTTCATCCGCACGCTGCCGGTGCTCGTGTTCATGAAGATGTCGGTGTTTCTGGTGATGGGTGTGTACCGGGGACTTTGGCGCTACACGGGCATGAGCGATATGGTCGTGTTTGCGAAAGCCGTCGCGGTGAGCTCGGTGGCAAGTGTGTTGATGGTACTGTTTGTGTTTCGTTTCGAAGGCTTCTCGCGAACCGTGTTTGCCATCGATGCCGTGCTGATGTTCCTGCTGCTCGCCGGCAGCCGCATGGCGTTTCGATTGTTTCGGCAGGTATTACCGGCCGTCAGGCAGCAGGATGGACGTCGCGTTTTGATTTACGGCGCGGGTGACGGTGGCGAGCTTTTGCTGCGTGAGTTGCGAAACAATCGAGACCTGAATTTGTCGCCGGTCGGGTTTCTCGACGACGATCCGGCCAAAAATGGAAAGGTGATTCACGGATTGCGTGTGTTTGGTGGTAACGGCGATCTTGCGTCGGTCTGCGCACAGCACGACGTTCATGAAGTTGTGATATCGAGTTTGAAGATGACTGACGAACGGATCAGAGAAGTTGTGCGCAGTTGCGCGGATCGTCAGATTGCGGTCAGACGAATGCGCATTACGATTGAAGATCTTAAGGACGGGTTTCTAAACACGGATTTTTAAAATGCCCGGGGAATTAGTACACGTAGACGTTCGCAACCCGGTAGTGCGGATCGTGCTGGTCCTGCTGCTGCTCGCCGCGGTGGTTTGGTCGTACTTTGCCGTTCGTTGGTACATCGGCAACACGCTCGCCGAGTATTTCAACCCGGCGCCGACGGATTTTAAAGTTGCGAATATGGCGGTGGAGTTTGCGCCAAGAGATCCTTTGACTCACTGGCGTCTCGCGCAAGTTTCACAAAAGCTGCTGCCGTTGGACCAACAGGCCCATGCGATCGCGGAATACGAACGCGCCGTGACCCTCTCGCCAAACGACTATCGCTTCTGGATGGCTCTCGGAACCGCGCACGAGCAGATCGGCGACAGCGCAAAAGGAGAGCAGGCATTGAAACGTGCCGTCGCGCTTGCCCCGTCGTACTCGTATCCACGCTGGTACCTCGGCAACCTTTTCCTCCGCAGTGGCCGCTACGAAGAAGCGTTTAAAGAATTGCGTCTCGCCGCCGAAGCAGATGCTGATCTCGAACCGCAGCAGTTCAACTTCCTCTGGGCGATCTACAGCGACAATCTTGACGCACTAAAAATGGCGATGGGTGAAGGCTCGGAGCGACGGGCCCGCTTTGCACTTTACCTGCTCAACCGGCAGCGGTATGACGACGGACTGCGCGTGTGGGACAGTCTTTCCGGCGATGAGAAAAAGACGAATCGCGAGCTTGGCAACTCGATGGTCGCTAACCTTCTGATTGTCAGGCGATATCACGACGCGATGAAAGTTTGGAACGACATCGCGACCAACGAGCGTTATCGCGCGGAACTCGATCATATATTCGACGGAAGTTTTGAGGACGCAATCAACTATGGTCCCGAAATGGTGTTTGCCTGGCAAGTGAAGGGCGCGCCACAACTTGAGATCGGCATCGATCCAACGAAGAGCAACGGCGGCGCCCGCAGTTTACGCCTGGTGTTTCAAGTCCGCTCCAACCTCGAGAGTTTGGATATTTCGCAACTTATTCCTGTCGCGACAAACAGCGAATACGACTTCAAATATTACTTCACGACGGACAAGCTTGAATCCGGAAGCGCGCCGATGGTCCAGGTCATCGACGCGTACAGCGCCCAGTTACTCGCGAGTTCGGAGCAGGCGCCAAGTGGCAGCGCACCGTGGACCCGCGTGGGTCTTTCTTTCAAGACCAGCGAGAAGACGGAAGCAGTGATGCTCAAGGTCGTGCGCCAGAAATGCAGCGACGAGGAAACCCCGATCTGTCCGATCTTTGGTTCGATTTGGTATGACGACTTCAGTATCAAACGACGAAGTTAGCGTGCTGTAGGTTCCGGCGGCGCAACCGTTGCCGGCCAGGAGTTCGCGGGAACGCGACGTGTATCGCATCAGGCACACGCTCGCGAGCCGGTTCGCTTTCCTCGTGATATGTCTCGCGATCGTGATCTCGACGATGGCTTACGGCACCGTGCATTACTGGGCTCTCGGGCTTTTCAATCTCGGTGGACTGACGATCCTCGTCTTGTGGGTGTTGGACGCGTGGACTCTTGGAACGTTGCGCGTCAGTCGCAACCTGTTGCAACTTCCGTTGCTCGGCGCACTTGTGCTCGGCTTGGTACAGCTACTGCCGTTGCGCGATGTCACCAGCGAAGCGCTGCGTTGGGCTTGTCGAACACGTTGACGTTCGATCCGCACGCGACGAGGCTGGTCCTCGTGCAGTTTGCGACGCTGCTCATCTACTTTTCCGCGACCCTCGTGTTTATCGACACGCCGCATCGTCTGCACCTGATGGTACGGACGATCATGATCTTCGGCTTCGTGCTCGCTATCTTCGGGCTTACGCAGTCGTTCACGAGTCCGACGAAGGTTTACTGGATGCGCGAGCTTAACCAGAGCACTGCGTTTGGACCATTCATCAACCGGCACCACTTCGCCGGCTACATGGAATTAACGATCGCCTTGCCGTTGGGACTGCTCTTCGCGGGTGCGGTCGATAAGGAAAAGCGACTGCTGTTTATCTTCATCGCCGGGCTTGATGGGCGTCGCGCTCGTAATGACTGCATCACGCGGCGGGATTATCAGTCTCATTGCGGAGATCCTGTTTCTCGCCGTCGTGACGGCCATTTTCCGCAAGCACACCGAGGAACGGCATCGACGAAAGAACCGGCTTAAAGCCGTCGGGGTGCGACTTGCGCTGGCGGGCGTGTTGCTGTTTGGTCTGTTCATTGGCGTGCTGACGTTGGGCGGTGAGATGTCTCTCAATCGTTTAATATCGACAGCGTCAACACCAACGATCCGACGACAGGTCGCGCGCACTTCTGGTCTGTCACTTTGCAAATCATCAAGGCGCATCCGCTGATTGGCACCGGGCTTGGAGCGTTCGGCGTCGTCTACACGAAGTTCGATACGCGAAACGGATTGTTTCGACTCGAACAGGCGCACAACGATTATCTTCAGGTGTTATCCGACGGCGGCATCATCGGCGCGGCTCTCGCACTCGCGTTTGTCGGGTTGCTGTTTTATCGAGCGTTTGTGCGGGCGGGATCGAATGATGATTTCCGGAGGGGCGTTGCGCTCGCATCGTTAGGCGGGTGTTTCGCCGTCCTTGTCCACAGCTTTTTCGACTTCACGTTACACACGACATCAAACGCGCTACTCTTTTTAGTACTGGCAGCGCTGGCGACGGTGGATGGCCGCGTCGAAGATGCGCCGCGCAGAAAGCGACGCCGGCGGTCGTCATCAAGCTCAGACGAGTAGTCTCGGAACTTGAATTTCATCAGGGGTCTTTTTCTTTGCGCCTTTGCGGGAAACCAACATAGCACCACGTCGAACTAATTCCCGCAAAGGCGCAACGGCGCAAAGAAAAGCTTAACCAACTCACTACTATGGCTGCGAAAACTGCACGTATCTCCGATTCAACTTCCAAAGAAGCGTCGTCTTTGCCCGGTATCGTGTTAGGTGCTGTGCTGAGGTACGGGAAAGCGGACGCGTTCAACTACCGCGCCGACGGTAAATGGCACCCCCTCTCCGCTGAGGCGTTTGTCGAAAGAGTGAAGAACGTTGCACTTGGACTCGCGGCGGCGGGTATTCGTCCTGGCGATCGGATCGCGTTGTTGTCAGAAAATCGGCCCGAGTGGTCCATTGTCGATCTTGCGATTTTGAGTCTCGGCGCGATCAACGTGCCCATCTATACGACCCAGGCCGTGGACCAGATCGAGTTTATCCTCGCCGACTCGGGCGCGAAAGCGATCTTCATTTCAAACCGCCGGCTCTACAAACACTCGCAGCCCGCGCTGGCAAACCGCCAACTCGAACTCTTGATCTTCTTCGATTCGGAAGCGGCGGGAGATATCGATCGCGCCGTCGGCCTCGAACAGTTGGAGCAAAACGGCAGAGAACACGCGACGGAACGTCCGGGAGCGTTCGACGCGTATCTTCGCGCCGTCCGGCCAGACGATCTGGCGACGATCATTTACACCTCAGGTACAACAGGCGAGCCGAAAGGCGTGATGTTGACGCACAACAACTTCATGTCAAACGTGCTGTCGATATCGAAGGGATTGCCGATCGAATCGAGCGACGTGGCGTTGTCTGTGTTGCCGTTGTCGCACATCTTCGAACGCACCGGTTTTTATGTTTTCTGTTACTGCGGCGTTTCGGTTAATTACACCGCGTCGTTCGATCAGGTTGGCGAGAACCTGCGCGAAGTGGCGCCGACGATCATGACTGCTGTGCCGCGTCTGTTTGAGAAGGTCTATCACCGCATCATCAAGAAAGGGATGGCGGAAAAAGGGTTTAAGAAGTCGGTGTTCACGCGATCGCTCGAGGTGGGCCAACGTTACGGTGAATTGAAAGACAAGCGTCGCTTTATCTCGCCGCAACTGCGTTTGAAGCAGGGGCTGGCGAGCAAACTCGTGTTTTCGAAGTGGCGTGCGGGTGTTGGTGGACGCTTGCGGTATTTCGTTTCGGGTGGCGCGCCACTGTCGCCGGCGCTTTCGTATGCGTACCTCGCTGCGGGGATTCCGATTCTTCAGGGGTATGGGGCAACGGAGACGTGCATCGTTTGTGCGAATCGACCGGGGAATAATCATGTTGGTTCGGTAGGCATTCCGTTCGAAGGCATTGAGCTGAAAATCGCTGAAGACGGCGAGATTCTTGTGCGTGGTCCAAATGTGATGCGCGGGTATTACGGCCAGCCGGAAGCGACTGCCGAAGTAATCAAGGACGGTTGGTTTTATACCGGCGACGTCGGTCACATGGACAAACAGGGCCGGTTGTACATAACCGATCGCAAGAAGGATCTTTTTAAACTGTCGAATGGAAAATATGTCGCGCCGCAGTTGATCGAAAGCTTGTTGAAGCAGAGCGAGTTTGTGACTCAGGTGGTCGTAGTTGGTGCCGGGCGAAAACAGCCTGTTGCGTTGATAGTGCCTGATTGGGAAAACCTGAACGAGGCACTAGCCGAAGCAGGTGAGAAGGACATTCCGAAGGATCACGCTGCCCTGGCCAGGCACCCGTCAGCCGTAAAGACTGTCCAGCAGGACATCGCTTCCCTTACGTCTTCGCTGACCGACTACGAACGCATCCGTCGGGTCGCCCTTCTTCCCGACGAATTCACCATCGACGGCGGCGAACTAACCCCCACCCTCAAAGTAAAACGCCGCGTCATCGACGAACGTTTCGCCGACGTCATCGAATCGCTCTATAACTAAACCCTTTCGGCTCCGCCGCTTTGATCTTTATCGCTTCGCGGCTCCGCCGCCTGACGTGAGGCGTGCTTCGCACCTTAGATCTTAGATGGGTCGCGGCTCCGCCGCCTGATGTGAGGCGTGCTTCGCACCTTAGATCTTAGATGGGTCGCGGCTCCGCCGCCTGATGTGAGGCAAGGCTATGCCTTGCCGTCAGCTGCTGATGAGAATTTGGGGCTTCGCCCCTCGTTCGGCCTCTGGCCTAAAGGGCAAAGCCCGAACCGGCGGCGAAGCCGCACTTTCTTGGCCACGGTCACGGCGAGGCATAGCCACGCCTCACATCAGGGCGGCGAAGCCGCGAGACGAAAATAGGCAGCGAAGCAGCACTTTCTTGGCCACGGTCACGGCGAGGCACAGCCACGCCTCACATCAGGCGGCGAAGCCGATGAGAACGGCGCAAACCTCAATTGTCTCTGAGGAAATTCAAGCCACTTAATTTAACGAGTCTTGACTGATTGCTCGCCGAGGATTGATTCGGCCAGAATGCGGAGATTTGTGGGGATTTCGGGGGTGTTTGAGAAGCCGCGCTCCGCCCGGTGATGGGCGAGAAGCGGCAGTTCCGCACTGCAAAATTCACACGAGTCGAGATGCTGCCTCACGAGGGTTCCGACCATCGGCGAGAGTCGTTGGGCGCGAAACGAGAGCAGGGTCGTCGACGCAGGACAAGCGGCCGTTTTTCTGAATGTGAGCTGTTGTTGTGAGCGGTTCATTTCTTTCCGAGTCTTCACCCCTACAAATACACCCAATCAACCTCTCGTTCCAGCACTTTTCCTCATTTTTCCTCAGGTTTTTCCTGACTATTATCCAGTGTAAAAACTTGTTGCTCCATCTTTAAAATGCTGGTACGATGTGTCGCGTCGGTCAGTAGCCAACCCGGTTTCTGACGTCTCCAGGAAACACCAAAACCGCTCATTCGCGGACAAAAATCACCTCTGCAAGTTCCAACCGGCTATATCTGGAAAATACCTCTATCTCTGAACCAATAGACAACCAGGGCCCACGGGTAAATCGTGAAATCGATAAGTGAAGATTCGGAAAAATCAGCATCACCAGCCTCGGGCGTGAAACGTCCACTGGCAAAGATGCGTCGCGCCGACCGCGCAGCGAAAAGCGGCAAGTGGGTCGAAAGTCTGCGCTCGTCGGACGTAAATCGACTGTGGACGGACCTGCATCGCATCGTCTCGCACCATCCCCTGGTTCGAGCGTCGCGCAGCGCCGGACTGCTCGTCGAAGAAGGCGCGGGCGCCGCCTACACCGACCTCACGCAGGAACTGTTTGTCCAACTCCTCAGCAAGAACCGCTTCGAACACTATCTCGAAACCGCGATGTCGGACTACGAGATCGAGTGCGAGATCAGCCAGATCGAATTAACCAACCTCCTGACAGCTGAACTGCGCAAACGCCATCCGGAAAGTTACCGATTGGCCCGCCGCATTTCGACGCTGATTCAGTCGAGCCCCAATTTCCGCCGCTTTGATTCGAGCGGCATTGACGACGAGCCGCATCGCCGTTTGGCTGACCGCGTCTACGGATTGAGCGAGTGGCACGACGACAAATCACGCCGCGGCGCACACGACGTCGAACAGCGCGTGCATATAATTCCGGTACGACAACGCGACACACGCATGGTCGGTTGCACGGGAGACTCGCAGGTCGTCATCAGCAATCCGGACCTCGAAGACTTGATTGTTTCCGTGCTCGATGCGGTGGATTCGCCCGTCGACGTGCGCACGTTGCGCAGTTTGGTAATGTCGCGCCTGCCCGTGATGGACATCTATCTCGTCCCTCTCGATGGCGACGACAGCGACAACGAAAATAGCAATAGTTACGAGCCGGTCGACAAACGCGAGAATCCCGAAGAGGGCCTTCTGCGCCGGGAATCGGAGCGCGAAGCGGCTGGATACGTCGACCAGTTTTTGGCCAGTTTGAACGAGGCCGTCCGTGGAAAAGTGAAGCAGTACAACCGGATAATCGGCGTGCTCTGGTTCTGCTATTTGAGCCCGGATCATTCGACGCAATTGGAAGTTGCGGCGGCATTAGGCGTTTCTGATTCACTGGTGTCCGACTACCGCCGGCGCATCGAGCAGGAGTTGCGGGCGCTGTCGTTCAGTGAGGTTGAAGAGGCCAAACAGTTTGAACTGGCACTCAGGGATCACGTCAAGACGCTGGTTTTCGAATTGGAAGAGAAAGAGGTTGCCGTCTAGACCTACCTGCTAAGCGAACACTCACTGAATGGGTTATAGTAATTCGGCCGGGGCGTTAATTGGCGTCCGCGGCTTTTCTAGTTTCGCGGATTGATCAGATTGGAGTTGGGTTTGGATTTTTCTTCAGCGAAAGACCCTGACGCGCTTGATTACGAGAGCGTTACAAGACCGCGCAGGCAAGCGAGAAGTACGGAAGAGATTTCGACTGATTGGGGAGTGTTCAATCGGCGAGAGGAGCGTCCCGCAGATACGCTCGTAGAAAGTAAATCCCAACCTGAACCGTCCACCAATACAAAGACGCGCGACGGATGGCGTGGCAAACGCGGTCATGCCATCAGTTTCGCTGGTTTTCTCCTGTTTACGATTGTCCTTTACTTCAGGCCATACGAACTCATACCCGGACTTTCCGGCTTTGTGTTCATGGCGTTCTACATCGGACTCTTCACTCTAATAGCTTTCCTTATTACGCAAATCGCACTTGAGGGGAATGTTACTGCGCTCACGAAGGAAGTAATACTAGTGGCGCTTCTTGGAGTAGCGGGCCTCCTCTCAATTCCGATGGCCATTAACCCGGCGGAGGCGTGGAAGAACTACAGCGAGATCCTGATCAAGGCTCTTTTGATGTTCGTTGTGCTCGTAAACGTGGTGCGGACGGGAAGGCGATTAATGCTGCTCATGTGGGTGGCGTTGATTGTTAGTGTTTACCTAAGCGTTAACGCCATCTCCGATTATCAGAACGGAATCTTCGTCATTGGCAAAGCGGATCTGGCGCGAATCGGCGGAAGTATTGGCGGCCTGTTTAAGAATTCAAACGACCTCGCTTTGCACCTGGTCACCATGGTTCCGATAGCTGTTTGTCTTGGTCTCACTACGAGAGGACCGTTGCAGAAGATTATCTATTGGGCGGCGGCGGCTCTGATGGTATCGGCAACGATTGTTACGTTTTCGCGCGGTGGTTTTCTTGGCCTGATCGGTGTTGTCCTCGTTTTCGCTTACAAGTTTGGCAAAAAGAACAAAGCGGCGACGATCGGCACGCTGGCGTTGGCCGGCATCTTGTTCATCGCGTTTGCTCCGGGTTCCTATGGTGACCGGCTCAGCACAATCTTTGATTCCGCATCAGATTTAAGCGGATCCTCGAGTCAACGTACTCAAGTGTTAAAAAGATCGGTGATTGTCGCGCTTCGCTATCCACTCTTTGGTGTCGGCATCGGGAACTTTCACCATCGATCGTTTCAGGAATTGGGCACTCACAATGCTTACACGCAAGTAGCGTCTGAAATGGGTATCCCGGCCTTTGTGGTCTACGTTATGTTCCTTCTCTACCCGTTAAAGAGGCTCCGTCAAATCGAGAAGGAGACGGTTGGCAAGAAGGAAGATCGCCGCTTCTACTATATGTCGATTGGATTACAAGCGGCGCTGATCGGATACATGGTGAGTAGTTTCTTCGGTGCAGTGGCATATCAATGGTACGTTTATTATCTCGTCGGTTACGCTGTCTGCCTGCACCGGTTGTTTTTGATCCAGACGCCTGCCTTGTCCCATGTCTCGTGGGAGCGGCCGTTTTCGAAAAAGTCCTCACAGACAGCGAAATTGGTTAATCAACCGACAATCGCCAGTATGAGTTAGGACTGATTTCTTAATGTGCGGAATCGCGGGTTTTATTGATCACAGCGCACTTTCGATGGAAGAGCGCACCGACATCCTCAACAGGATGTGCCAGGTTATTTATCACCGCGGTCCGGACGACCAGGGCATGAGTATCGATGGGCCAGTTGCGCTGGGTATGCGCAGACTGAGCATCATCGATCTTTCGGGTGGTCACCAGCCGATGTCAGGCGAAGACGGCACCGTCACCGTCGTCTTCAACGGCGAGATATATAACTTCCGTGAATTGCAGCCGCTACTCGAGTCCCGCGGGCATCGATTCAAGACAAATTCCGACACGGAGTCGATCGTTCATGGTTATGAAGAGTTTTCAACCGCATGTGTGAATCACCTGCGCGGTATGTTCACCTTTGCTCTTTGGGATGAAAAAGCAAAGACGCTGATGCTGGCGCGCGACCGCGTAGGTAAGAAACCGCTTTACTACACTGAAACTGTTCACGGCGCCTTTGTATTTGGATCCGAAATAAAATCGATACTCGAGCATCCTGACGTCGAACGCGAGATTGATCTGGAAGGCCTGGATGCTTATTTGAAGCTCGGGTACGTGCCTGATCCCCTCAGCATCTTCCGCAATATCAAGCGACTGCCGCCGGGCCATACGCTTACGTATTCTCAAGGCCGGATCACTCTACAACAGTATTGGGACTTTAATTTTGAACCCAACGAGTCTCTGGACGAAAAGAGCTACGTCGAGGAGTTGCGTGCACTGCTGGAAGATGCGGTTCGATCACGATTGATCTCGGATGTTCCTTTGGGTGCGTTTCTCTCGGGCGGGATTGATTCAAGCACCGTTGTCGCGCTGATGGCCAAGTCGATGGACCAACCGGTGAAGACTTTTTCCATCGGGTTCCGCGAAGACAGTTATAACGAGCTGAGATACGCTCGTTTGACAGCAGAAAAATATGGAACGGACCATCACGAGTTTTTCGTCACGCCGGATATTTGTGATGTGGCCGATGAGCTTGTCTGGCACTTCGACGAACCGTTTGCTGATTCTTCGTCCATTCCCACGTATGTCGTATCGAAGCTCGCACGCGAGCATGTAACTGTGGCGCTCTCAGGCGATGGTGGAGACGAATTGTTCGGCGGTTATGAACGTTACCTGGTCGAACGCAGCCGCCGAATGTTTGGTCAGTTGCCAAAGATGCTCAGAGAGAACGTAATGTTTCCTTTGAGCCATCGCCTCCCACACGGAGCACGAGGTCGGAACCTGCTTCACAATCTTTCGCTCGATCCAGTCGAGCGCTACCTTGATAGCGTCTCCGTCTTCACAAGCATGAATCGCGAGTTGCTGTACTCGGAGGATTTAAAGCAAAAGCTCTCGGTTACCCTCCCGTTATCAGAAAGATTTCAACACTACGCGCAACGTGTTTCGACGGGTGACGATCTGGACGTATTGCTCTACATCGACAGCAAGACCTATTTACCGGGAGACATCCTCACCAAAGTCGATCGCATGAGCATGGCGACTTCGCTTGAAACGCGCGCGCCGTTACTGGATCAGAAACTCATCGACTTTGTGACTCGAATACCCGCTGCGCTCAAGATAGTTGGTAAGGAAACAAAGCATATCTTCAAACAGGCCATTCGCGATTTAATTCCTGACGAGGTGATGACTCGGCCGAAACAAGGGTTTGGGATTCCGATGTCGACATGGATCAATCAGGAGTTGCGCGCGAAGATTCGCGAAACCCTTAGCGATTCCTTAACTCGTCAGCGCGGCTACTTTGATTATTCATACGTAGAACTCTTGTTGAAGGAGCATGAACGGGGCCGGCGCGATCACTCCAAAGCCCTGTGGGCGCTGCTAATGCTTGAGCTGTGGCATCGCCGGTTCCTGGATTCCAAACCTGTAAACTTCCACGTCGATTCTGGAGCGGTTGTTTGCTCCGCCTGAAATCATGGTTGACGAAATAACAAGTTCCACCCACGCCGGCGAGGTAAGCCGCGGTGAAAGGTTCGAGTTCGGCAAGAATTGGAGTCGATTCCTGACGACGCTCAGTGACGACAGGATCCGGGCTGCCGAAGACTCGTTGCGATCGATGTTGGAGACTCAGGATCTGGTTGGGAAACGCTTTCTCGACATCGGTTCCGGCAGTGGACTCTTCAGTCTCGCGGCGCGTCGTCTTGGCGCATCTGTTCATTCATTTGATTACGACCCGAACTCGGTGGCATGCACTTCGGAACTGCGTCGCCGTTATTTCTCTCAAGACCCGGAGTGGAAAGTCGAGCAGGGATCAGTACTGGATGAAAGTTATGTTAGCTCGCTGGGCCTTTTTGACGTGGTCTATTCGTGGGGCGTCCTGCATCACACTGGCCAGATGTGGGCAGCACTTGCGAATGCTTCTCTGCCCGTTGCTCCCGGTGGCAAACTTTTCATCGCAATCTACAACGACACCGGTAGCCAGAGCAGAAGGTGGCGTTGGATTAAGAAAACTTACAACTCGCTGCCCGGAGTCTTCCAGGTACCATTCGCGATTGTCGTGTCGGCACCGGATGCGGCGAAGTCTGTGATCTCCTCGGCACTCAGTTCTGAAAAGGGATCCAAACGGCGCGGAATGAATAAATGGTACGACATGATCGATTGGGTCGGAGGCTATCCGTACGAGGTAGCGACGCCCGAGGAGATTTTTGAATTCTATAAGGCGCGAAATTACTCGCTGGCGAAGATGAGATGTGGAGGAGTTGGCCTGGGGTGCAACGAGTTCGTCCTCGCAAGGGAGAAATGATCGGACGCACCGATTCATGAAGGTAGACGAAGAACGAACTTCACTTACCGCGAACACGATCTGGTTCATGGGTGCGCGGACCATCGCGTTCGCGTTTAATTTTGCTCTACCACTTATCCTCGTACGCCGCCTGGACCAACACGATTTTGGTTTATACAAACAGGTCTTCCTGATTGTGGGAACCGCTGTCGTTACTCTCCCGATGGGTTTCGGGATGAGCGCATACTATTTCCTGCCGCGTGAAAAAGAACGCGCGCGAATCGTCTTCAATATAGTTCTCTTCTACCTTGCTGTGGCCACAGCGTTGGCCTCGGTTTTGCTCCTCTATCCCGGGCTGCTTGCGTTGGTTTTTCGAAACACCGAGGTTGTTGGGTATGCACCTTTAATAGCGCTCGTTTCGTTCTTTTGGATCCTCTCAGCTCCAATCGACACCGTCATAATCGCAAACAACGAGAGCCGTCTCGCGACTGTGTTCATCGTCTGCTCTCAACTTGTTAAGGCGGTACTTCTGCTATCCGCGGCTCTTTCAATCGGATCGGTCCGAGCGATCGTCTACGCGGCCACAGTTCACGGCGTGGTCCAGGTCATCGTATTCGTTTGGTATTTAACGAAGCGTTTTGGAGCTTTCTGGACTGAGTTCAGTTATTCAACTTTAAGAAAGCAATTGGCGTATGCGCTGCCGCTGGCATTAGCGGGCTTCCTTCTTAAGGTATACGCGGATCTTCACGGCTATTTCGTGTCGTACAAGTTTACGGCGGCCGACTACGCAGTGTATGCAATTGGCTGCTTCAACATTCTGTTCGCGGACATCGTCAGTGAAGCCGTTGGCAGCGTTATGATACCGCGCGTCAACTTTCTGGAATCGCAGGGCAGGCATCGCGAGGTGATTGAATTGCTCGCGCGCATGCTGCGTAAGGTGGCGGCGCTGTTCCTTCCACTCTATTTCCTTCTGCTTGTCACAAGTCGCGAATTGATCGTTTTCCTGTTCACAGAAAAGTATCTTGCGAGTTGGCCCATATTTGCGGTCAACCTCACGCTGATTCCCTTGACGCTGATTTCGATTGCTTACGATCCAGTCGTACGCGCTTATCCGGAGAGCCGGTTCTTTTTGATCAAGTTGCGCGTCATTCTGTTGCTGGTGCTGTTCGGCGCATTGCATCTCTTTACCAGCCGGTTCGGGTTAGTCGGTGCAATAACGGCGGTGGTCCTGGTTGCAGCGATCGAGAATATGATTACGGCTTTGAAGACCTCGAGCATCATCGGCGTAAAGTTTCGTGACGCCTTGTTATTGAAAGACGTCGCGAAGATCTTTTTTGCCGCGCTGGGAGCGGGTCTCGTCACATGGATCGCACGAGGATTTGTATCGGCCTCACGCCCGCTCGTAACGCTGACCGTCTGCGCAATAGTTTTCGCGATCGTGTATGGGGCCCTTGTTTTGCTGTTGGGAGTCGTAACGCGTGAGGAGCGACAGGCTTTACTGAACAGAACTCGCAAACTGTCATTCGCCCGCTAAAGAATGAGAAATGTTCTTCAATTAATCGATAGTTTCGATCAGGGCGGATCCGAACGACAGGCGGTTCAGCTAACCAGACTTCTGCACGAAAGCGGCACGTATAAAGTGCACGTGGCTTGTTTGAATGATCGTGGTGTTTTGAAGCCGGATCTTGAACAGATAGGTTATCGCCAAATCCCTGAGTTTCCACTAACCAGCTTTTTTAACGCCAACACTGCGAGGCAAATACAGCGCTTTGCCGCTTTATTAAAAAGCCTCAAAATTGATGTTCTGCATACTCACGATTTCTATACAAACATCTTTGGCATGACTGCCGGCGCGCTGGCAGGCGTGCCTGCGAGGATCGCGTCAAGACGCGAGTCGTCAAAGCGAGCGTCACACAAACGTTTGGTTGAAAGAGGCGCGTACAGATTGGCGCGCGCCGTTGTTGCAAACTGCGAGAGCGTTCGCACGCAGCTAATCGCCGAAGGTGTACCACAGGACAAGATAGTTACAGTCTATAACGGCTTAAACCTGGAAAGATTCTCACCGCGGTCGGACTTTAATCGCGAGAACGCGCTTGCCGACTTCAGGATCCGCGCGTCGCCGTCGTTTCGTTTCGTCGGCATAGTTGCGAATCTCCGTCCCGTTAAAGATCATCAAACGTTTCTCAGGGCCATGCAGCTCGTCCAGAAGCAAATTCCGGAGGCAGCTTTCTTGATTGCCGGGGAAGGTGAACTGCTTGGCGCACTAACAGATTTGTCTAAAGAGCTGGGGATCGCAGACCGCACTTTCTTTTTGGGTCAGTGCCGCACGACGGAGGCTGTCCTCGCTCTCTCTGAAGTGTGCGTTCTGAGTTCTGTGTCGGAAGGGTTTTCCAATTCGATACTGGAGTATATGGCTGCAGGCCGCCCAGTGGTGGTGACGGATGTCGGTGGTGCTCGAGAAGTAGTTAACGATGAAACCGGTTACCTGGTCCCGGCCGGCGACTATGAAGCTATGGCGAAGCATGTCACTTCTCTCTTGCAGGACCCGAATCGCGCTCGACGGATGGGAGAGAAGGCACGGAACCTCGTCGCTGACCGTTTTTCAAGCGCGAGGCAATTGGAGCAAGTCGAGTCGTTGTACCGGAAACTGTTGGATCCTTAAACCGGCTTTGCACGAAGAAGTCCTCTTTTTTGCGACTTATCTCTCCCGCAAAGCCGAAAGGCGCAAAGCGCTAGCGTTTCTAAAGGATTTCTTTGCGCCTTGGCGCCATTGCGGGAGAAGATCTCCGCAGAAAGTACTTTTCGTGCGAAGCCGCTCAACCAAAAATGCGGAAATTGTTACCGGTCGAACATATATAACTCACAGGGCCGCGTTGGCAGGCGCGGTGAAGGCTTCGTTCCCCAATCTCCTTCGTGGCATTCCATTTCTGCTGGTATATTAAGAACCGTCAATGGCTAAAAGAACCGACGACAATCTGAGTGCGTCTCCACAGTCCAAAGCACCGGCAATAAAAGTCTTACTGGCAGCGCCATCCCTTCAGATAATTGGGGGACAATCGAGACAAGCAGTGCGGCTCATGGATCTGTTTCGCGACGACCCCAACGTGCGAATCACCTTCCTTCCGCACAACCCTCAGCTTCCCGGTGTTTTGGGATGGTTACAGCGGATCAAGTATTTGCGTACAGTACTGACAACGATCGCGTATTGCTTGTTGTTGCTGATTAGAATCCCGGGTAATGACATCGTTCATATTTTCTCGGCATCGTATTACTCGTACCTGTTCTGCGTGGCGCCGGCAATACTTGTTGGCAAGCTTTACGGCAAGAAGGTGATTCTGAATTATCGAAGCGGAGAAGCTGAAGACCACCTTCAGAATTGGCGCACGGCTATTCCAACGATCAAAATGGCGGACACCATCGTGACGCCGTCCGGTTATCTTGTCGATGTGTTTGCGCGCTTTAATTTAAAGGCGCGGTTTATCTTCAACATCGTCGAACTCGATCGTTTTAACTACCGCGAGCGAAAATCGCTTCGACCTGTGTTTCTCACAAGCCGGCTGCTTGAACCTCTCTATAACGTGCCTTGTGTGTTAAGGGCTTTCTCGTTGATCCAGCAACAGTATCCGGAAGCGTCGTTAACAGTTGCTGCCGATGGTTGGTTGCGACCGCAACTCGAAAAGCTCGCCGCCGAACAGCTTGGTCTGAATAACACTCGCTTTATCGGTTTTGTGCCTTTCGCTGATATGCCGAATCTGTACGATTCAGCCGATGTCTACCTCACGGCAACAGACATCGACAATATGCCCAGCTCGGTCACGGAATGTATGGCGTCGGGGTTGAATGTCGTAACCACCGTTGGCGGCGGCGCGATCCCTTACATAATGACTAATGAGGAAACGGGAATAGTTGTTAAATCAAACGATCATGAAGCACTGGCGGCAGGAGCGCTGCGTTTGCTTGCGGAACCGGAATACGCCGCCCGATTAGCGCGCAATGCCCGTGAAGCCAGCAAGCGGTTTAGAGGTGGTGCCATCAAGGAACAGTGGCTCGGACTCTATCGCGAATTATTGAAGGCCGACTCTAGTATCGCCGATTCGTCGGCAGTAAACGAACTACACTTGAATTCGCCCACGCGCTAGGACACAGATGAAACAGGTTTTTCGAAAAGGACTAAAACACATCGTAGTAGAGGAGGCGCCGATCCCGGTCGTCACGCCCAATCATGTTCTCGTTAGTCCGGTCTTTTCACTTATCAGCAGCGGCACTGAAGGAGCGAGCATCCACGACGAAGGAATTCTCAAAGAGGTCGCTCACAATCCGTCGCAGATCAACAAGGTCTGGGAAGGGATGAAAGCAATGGGGCCCGGCCCCACGATCTCCGAAGTGCGCGCGAAGTTTAAGGAATACGCGACGCTCGGATACGCCGGTGCTGGAATCGTGGTGGATAGTCATCCAACTGTCAGCTCGGTATCGATTGGCGATCGCGTTGCTTACGGCGGTGAGGGCACGGGTCACGGCGAAACGATTCTGGCGTCCGAGAACCTCGTAGTGAAAGTGCCCGAGAACGTGCCGTTCCAGCAAGCTTGTTTCACTACGCTCGGAAGTATTGCGCTCAACTCAATTCGAATCTCGGAAGTTGGTGTTGGCGATGTGGTTGCAGTAATTGGGTTGGGACTAGTCGGACAGCTGGTCATACAACTCGCTAAGTTGCAAGGTGCTCGCACCATCGGCATCGATCTGCGACCGGATCGCGTTGAGTTGGCGCGCAAACTCGGCGCCGATCTCGCGCTTGACGGCAGTGTCTCCATCGCCGATGAGATTAAGGCGTATACGAATGGCCTCGGCGTCGATTGCGCGATCATCGCTGCGGCGTCGAAGTCCTCAGCGCCATGCCGGATGGCCCTCGAGATGTGCAGAGATCGCGGATCGATCGTGATCGTTGGCGCAGTCGAGCTGAGTTTTCCCTGGCATGAGATGTACATGAAAGAGATCCGGCTTCTCATGTCGCGTGCGTATGGCCCGGGAAGCTACGACACCGATTACGAGGAGCGTGGACACGACTATCCGATTGCTTATGTGCGCTGGACGGAAAAGCGCAACATGGAAGAGTTCCTCCGACTGGTTTCAGAGGAACGAGTCGATCTCCAGTCGCTGATCAGTCACGAGTTTGGTCTTGAGGATGCGCCGCGTGCTTATCACGTGGTGAAGGATCCGGATTCGAAAAGCCTCGGAGTGCTTTTGCGATATCCGGCGCCGGAATCTTTTAAGGAGCGGGAGAAGTTCGCGTCACAGCGTAGAATTAACATTCCGGCGAGATCAGCAAAGTCGGATCTAAAGATTGGAATCGTCGGGGCGGGCAATCTCGCACGCTGGGCACACCTGCCGAGCTTGAGGAGAATTTCGAACGTCAGTCTGCACGCGGTTTGTTCGGCCAGCGGCGCCCGAGGAAACACGTACGCGCGTCGATTTGGCGCGTCCTATTTCTGTTCTGATTACCGGCAAATACTGGATGATCCACAGGTCGACGTGGTGATGGTGCTCAGCCGCAATCAACACCACTTCGCTCAGACGTACGAAGCATTGATGGCTGGGAAGCATGTGTTTGTCGAAAAGCCGATGGCTTTGACCGAAGAAGAATGTCGTAAGCTTTTCCACGCAGTGGTAGTTTCAGGTAATCAGTTAACCGTCGGATTCAACCGTCGTTTCGCGCCATTTTATAAAGAGCTCAAACAGTCGTTGGGCAAGCGGAGTGGTCCGGCGGTAATTAATTGTCGCGTAAGTTCGCCGGGCATTTCGGGGAATTACTGGATGGCAGACCCTTCCGTGGGTGGAGCGATCATTGGCGAGGCAGTTCACTTCGTCGATTTGATGTATTGGTTGCTCGAGTCGGAACCAATAAACGTGTCTGCCTATTCACTGCCCACCGGTAAGACGGATCCGATCGGCGAGAACAACATGGTGGCAACCTTTCGATTTGCCGATGGATCGATTGGTAGTCTGAACTATTCGACAATCGGCGCCAAGAAGGCCCAGGGGGAACAAATCGAAGTGTTTGCCAAGGGCGTCACTTCGATGGTTCAGGATTTCAAGCGGTTCAAGTCTGTTTCGACTTTTCAGCGCAAGCTATCGACGCTGTGGGCACACAAGGGGTACGAAGATCAGCTTCGTTCGTTCTTCCGCAGCATTGCAACGGGTGACTCGCCCGCGATAACAGTGCGTGACGGCGCCCGAGCAACACTCGTTTGCGTGGAAATGTTGAAGTCAGCTCAAACTCTTAGCTCACGAGAGATTGATCTGGAAGCGCTTTTAACTGGTGAGACGGAATTATCCTCACGATCCGTAATGCCTGCCGGCGACTGGGACGTGAGGCGAAATGAGTTTAACTAGTGTTTCAAATTCAAATAGCGAGCCCCCTGAGAAACCGATTCGACTGCTGCTGGTTGCGCCATCGCTGCGAATCCTGGGCGGACAAGCCGTTCAGGCGAACTATCTCCTCGAACACTTGAGCCGTGAGCCGCTCTTTGAGGTTTCATTCGTAGCCCACAATCCGCAGTTACCTCGTCCTTTTAGATTTCTGCAAAGGATCAAGTATGTGCGGACGATCGTCACCTCGCTGCTTTATGTCATCAATCTTCTGCTGAAGATTCCTCGATACGATCTCATTCACGTTTTCTCCGCGTCTTATTTCTCTTTCTTACTGGCGCCGACGCCTGCGATATTGATCGCGCGGTTGTTTGGTAAGAAGGTGATACTGAATTACCACAGTGGCGAGGCGGAAGATCACCTTCGATGTTGGCCGCGCGCGCTTCCCATCATGAAGCTTGCGGACGCGCTTGTCGTTCCCTCGCAATATTTGGTGGACGTGTTCGGGAAGTTTGGTCTGCATGCTCACGCGGTGGCAAACGTCATGGATCAGCAGCGATTCAGATTTCACAACCGGCGACCTTTACTGCCGACCTTTCTCTCCAATCGCAATCTGTATCCGTTGTACAACGTTGCTTGTATTCTTCGAGCTTTTGCGAGAATCCAGGCGCGATTTCCAGAAGCAAGGTTGATTATCGCGGGAGACGGCAGACAGCGTGCGTCGCTTGAATTGCTCGCGCGTGAACTGAAGCTCCAGAACGTCGAATTCCGAGGACTCGTGACGCCCGATACAATGGGCGAGCTTTACGATGAAGCTCATATTTTTCTGAATAGCTCCAACATCGATAACATGCCCGGGTCGATACTCGAGTCGTTTGCCTGTGGCATGCCGGTGGTATCAACCAACGCGGGCGGAATACGCTTCCTTATCACTCATGAAAAGACTGGTCTGCTCGTTCCTAAAAACGATCATGAGGCCATGGCATCATGCGCCATACGTCTGCTCGAGTCGCCGGATCTGGCGGAGTCGATAGTGCATAACGCATACGAAGAGTGTTCGGCATATACCTGGCCAGCCGTTCGCTCAGAGTGGTTGACGGTCTACCGGCAACTAGTCGGATTAGAGACCAGCACTTCCCCTTCGACGGGTATGGTCGCTCCGTCGCATATCATGCATTCAGGTTCGCTTGAAGGCGCTGCCGAAAAAAGCTGATCGTCTGCAAGGCAAAGACCCCGAGTGAGCGCCGATGACGATCCTTACAAATAGCGATCTCCGACACTCTCCGGCCGTTTCGGTCGTTATCGCCGCTTACAATTCCGCTCGTTACATTTCTCAGGCGCTGGATTCGGTAAAGTCACAGACGTTCAGTGATTACGAAGTGATAGTTGTAAACGACGGCTCCAGCGACCGTGAAGAGCTGGAACAAATACTTCGTTCTCATCCGCTGCCGGTGATTTACATCTCCCAGGAGAACAAGGGTGTCAGCGCCGCGAGAAACGCGGCTATCAAGATCGCAAGAGGACAGTTTTACGCGCAACTTGACGCGGACGATCAGTGGACACCTGATTACCTCGAGGTGCAACTCGGAATTCTTAACGATAACCCGGACGTCGCGCTTGTCTATCCGAACGCCACGATTATCGGCGATGAAGGTAACGCGGGCCGGTTGTTCATGGACATAACACCGTCGGAAGGCGAAGTTAATTTCGAGACCCTCGTGCGCCAGCAGTGCGTGGTGATGACGTGCGTCACCGCTCGCATGAGTGCGATCCGAGGCGCGGGAATGTTTGACGAGAGTATTCGCAGTTGCGAAGACTTCGATCTGTGGATGAGAATCGTGATGAACGGCGGCCGCATTGTCTATCACCGTAAGCCGCTGGCGTTGTACCGCAGGCACGAGGGAAGTCTCTCGTCAGATCGCAGTTGGATGATGCGTAACTTGCTGGCGGTGTTTGAAAAGTTCGGAAACACCTTGACGTTGACTCCCACCGAACGCGAAATGCTGAAGGAGGAGCGAGTACGCTGCCAGGCGATACTGGATTTGTTCGAGGGCAAGCGCGCGTTGGCCGCCCGGCAGGGAGAGGCCGCGCTTGCCAGCTTCAGCAAGGCCCAGGTTCATATGCGCAGTCGCAAACTGGCGCTCGTGATTTTCTTTTTGCGACGAACGCCACGTTTGGTTATCTGGATTTTTGCGGTCCGTGAGCGTCTCCTGGAAAAGCGGCCGCGACATCAACTGAGCGGTATCGATCAGCCTCGTGAGCCAAACGTATCTCCTGAAGGTTATTCATGCGACTCGATGTAATCGTTCCTACGTATAACCGGCAGGACCTTCTTCCGTTAGCTTTGAACAGTTTGTTTGCGGCAGAGATCCCGGCGGGAGTTGAGGTGACGGTTACCGTCGTCGATAACAATTCGACCGATGGTACTCGCCAGGTGGTCCAATCATTCTGCGATCGATTTCCCGGACGCATTCAATACTGCTTCGAGAAACAACAAGGGCGATCGCATGCGCTCAACGCCGGCATCGTCGCCACCAGTGGCGACCTCGTCGGCATCATCGACGACGACGAAGAGATCGATCCGAGTTGGTATAAAACTGCAATCGAAAAACTCGCTTCAGGAAACCTCGATTTCATTGGTGGTCCATACGTGCCGCGCTGGGCCAGCGAGCCGCCTGACTGGGTTCCTCCGGAGTACGGTGGCGTTGTCGGTTGGGTTGAAAGTGGTGACAAAGCAGTACCCTTTGACCGCAACTATCCTGGTATTCTGATGGGCGGGAACGTCGTATTTACGCGGTCTGTTTTGAGGCGCGTTGGGCCATACACGACGTGGCTTGGCCGCACTGATAAAGGCTTGTTAACTGGTGAAGATGAAGACCTTTACAACCGTTTGTTGGCCCAGGGCTCGAAAGGCATGTACCTGCCAAACCTCGTCATCTATCATCACGTGCCTCCTGAACGGGTGACGAAGAGTTACTTCCGCCGATGGTGTTTCTGGCGCGGCGTTTCGCTCGGCCTCCTGGACCGCACGCGCAAGTTGCCGTGCGCTTATCTTTTTGGGATTCCGCGATGGCATTATCGAAACGCGTTGCGCGGTCTGCTTTTGACGGCGAAGCATCTCGTGGTGAAGCCGAAGGATCCGGCAAGGGCGTTTGCCGCTGAACTGGGTGTCTGGGATTGGCTAGGCCTGCTTTACGGCCGGCACTTTCGTAAGGACGCGAACTTTAAGCAGCCGTCGCTTGGAGTGCAGTTGGATGGCTAACGAGATTAAGGGCGAGGTTAAAGTCGAAGTTTCTGTTGTAATACCCACTTACAACCGGTCAATGATGTTGAAGGATGCCGTCGGCAGCGTGCTGGGCCAATCTTCGGCCGAAACGCACACTCCATTCGAGATCGTTATCGTCGACAACAATTCGCAGGACGACACAGAGAGTGTCGCGCAAGCTCTCGTGGATGCACATCCGGGAAAGGTGCACTACGTTCGCGAGACACAGCAAGGCAACGCGCACGCGCGGAATCGCGGCGTGCAAACTGCGAACGGTGAGATCATTGCTTTCATTGACGACGACGTGGCGGTTGAAAGCGACTGGTTGACGACGCTCACGAACGCGCTTGCCTCACGTCCGGAGTTGTCGTTTGTGGGCGGGAGAGTTTTACCGCAGTGGAGTGGACCACCGCCGTCGTGGCTAACGCCGGAGCACTGGTCACCGCTGGCCTTGCTTGATTATGGACCAGACGAGTTGAACATTAGTGGCGATAGTCCGCGCGGTCTATTGACCGCGAATATTGCTTTTCGTCGCAGCGTGTTTACTGACGTCGGTTCGTTCTCGCCTCACTTGCAGCGAGTGAAAAACATGATCGGGTCGATGGAAGATACGGAGTTTCTCATGCGCGTGTGCCGCAGTGGGAAACAGGGGCTGTACTTGCCGCAGATGATCGCGAGAGCGCCGGTTGAAGTTGAGAGACTATCGAAGACTTATCATCGCCGGTGGCATACGGGTCACGGTCATTTCTATGCGCTGATGCGAGATCCTCAGTGGGAACGGTCCAAGTTTAGCTTCGCCGGCATCCCGGCCCACCTCTACAAACAGACTCTCACGCATGGTCTGAGTTGGGTAAAGACAACGATCACCGGAAACGCCGACGCCGCTTTCACCCACGAGTGTCAGCTGCGTTTCTTCCGCGGTTTCTTCCGCCAGCGGCGCCGCCAAATGTCTCAAACATAAACACATCCAGCATTCTGACAGAACATTGCGGTTCTCTTGTAATTCCAACAACTGTATTTACAGCACTGTTCTCACATGTTAGGTTTCTCACGTCCTGAAGGCGTGTGCGGTGCTTTTGGACCACACCACTACGAATACGAAAGGGCATTCGCTCAGTAGTTTCAAACGAAACGAACGGATTCGAAACTTCGGAAGTTAACAACCGGAGTTGTTTATCAAAACGACAAGCTAATCAGTCAATCACGCTTCTCTGAGATGCGGCTGTAAGAGTGTGTCCCCCTGTGTGTCTGCGGACCCTCGGCACACAGCTAACGACCCGAGTGTGAGCAAGGAAAAGTAATGCGGCCAGGTGTACGTCCCCTAAGTATTATTCTGTGCTTTTTTGCGGTAATCGCTTTCATACAACACACCGCTCAGGCAGCGACGAGCGTGCCGCTGCGAGTGCTTAGCTGGAATATTGCGTTCGGGAAGGGAACCGACGGCGTTACAAATTACGATCGAATCGCGACCTGGCTGGCGCGCATGAATCCCGATCTGATCGCGCTTTGTGAAATGCCGCCGGACAAGACTTCAACTCTAGTAACAGCGTTGAATCAAAAGACCGGTCGCACGTGGAACACACATTTTGTGCCCAAAGCGCCCGGAATTAATGAAGGTAACCTGATTCTGTCGAAGTACAGCTTTGCTGCGGTCGGATCTCGTTACCTCAGCTACGAACGATCGATTGCGCAAGCCACCGTCAACGTCGGCGGTAAAAACGTCAACTTCTTCGCGACCCATCTCGATCACACGTCATCATCGTTGCGTCTAACTCAGGCTGCCGAGCTCATCTCGTGGACGTCAGGTTTCGCTTCGCCAAGAATCGTCGCTGGCGACATGAATGCAGGCAACGACACGCCCGAGATTCTTGCTCTGCTCGCTGCCTTCCGCGACAGTTGGGTTGATGCGTTGAACAAGGGAGCCGCGTCAGCCTATCCAGACAATCCGGTTTGGATGAACACGCGCACACGTCGCTGGCGCATCGACTTCATCTTGTATGCCGCCGATGTCACCGCGATGACGACGAAGAGCGCCAACATTCCCGACACGCGTGATCTCAGTAACACGAACGTCGTCACCTGGTTGGGTAACCCGGACGACAATGGCGTCAGACCGTCGGATCACAATCTAGTCGTAACCGATTTCGACGTTTGGACTGACTCGGCGCCCGCGCCCGCGCCTGCACCGGCAACGCCTCCGGTGGTTTTGACGGTGCCGAATACCGGCCGCGCTCTTGCGATTCATTCGGTCAGTTTCCACCGGGAACCGTTCACCGTCAGAACACCGGTGAACCTGAGCTCAGACCAGCGCACACGGATCATGCTCTTCGCCGTAAACCTGGAGCTACTCTCCGGCGAAACGCCATCCGCGATAACTGTGCGTGCCACGGATCCACGTGGACAAAGCTACACTCTTCCGGTCGAGCAGTTGGTTAAGTTCGCAAATTTAAGCTGGTTATCGTCATTAGTTGTGAGGTTGCCGGATGATACGAGCATCAACGGAGACCTATCAATTACCGTTGAAATACGAGGTGCGGTGAGTAATACGATCTTTGTCGCCATCAAGGCACCGTAGTCTTATCAGCGCGGAGGTGGGGCGAATGTGATCTTTTGATTGTTAACCTGTTGCAAAGTATCCAAATTTTTGACACGGTAATTTCGCCGTGGTATCGTCCATAAGTCTTCGACGTGCGGACGAAACCCGATAGTGGGAAATCTGGTCCATTGGATCCGTTCGTTGGGCAAAGACAACGCCGGTCCAGTGGTGCGTGCGCTCCCCGACAGGCGGCCCCGGTTAGAACAAGTTCCATCCGTTCTAATCTCCAAGATCTCAGGCGAAGAGATCGCAAACACTAAAACTTGAGTTTTATCGGCACACTGAGCCGAACAACTTGGTGGCGCCGCGAGAGGTGTAGCTTGTCCGTGTGTGTGGGTGTTGGTGTGCCACAAACACGTCGAGTTGATCTGTAGTTTTGTTTCGATGAAGGAGTATTAGTAAGTGACCGCACGACGGCTCATTCTTCTGTTCGCATTCATACCCGTTCTGATCTTAGTTGGTTTTGTTAAGACAGCATCTGCTCAGGAAATCGTTCTTTACGCATCGCAAGCTCCCGTGAAGGTGGGGAACTGGAGCGTAGTTGCCGATTCGACAGCCGCAGGTAGTGCGCGTTTGGCCAATGCCGATAAGGGTGGTGGCAAGACCACGACGGCCAAGGCAAGTCCGTCAGATTATTTCGAACTAAGTTTTAATGCTTCAGCTGGAAAAGCTTACCGTCTCTGGATTCGCGGAAAGTCTGCCAACAATTCTCCTTATAACGATTCAGTATTCATTCAGTTTTCTGGGAGCGTAAACAGCAGTGGCAGCGCTGTTTACCGTATTGGCACCACTTCAGCGACGGAATACAACCTTGAAGACTGTTCAGGCTGTACAGTTTCAAACTGGGGTTGGCAGGACAACGGATGGGGAGTCGGCGTTCTTGGACCGCAGATCTTTTTTCAGTCTACGGGCACTCAAACGATACGCATTCAAGTAAGGGAAGATGGACTTTCGATAGACCAGATCGTTCTTTCCCCGTCTTCGTATCTCTCCAGTTCTCCCGGACCTCTTAGAAACGACAACACCATTTTGCCGCCGTCCAGTGGCGCGAACCCGAATCTGGGCCAGGACTCACCGAATAACACGCGCGTTCCACCTGGAACTCAGATCGTCGATAGCAACGGCGCTGTGTGGACTCTGTCGGGTCAAGTTGTAATACGTAACGGTGTAGACACGGGCGGGCGCGGCAGTCAGATTCTCTATTGCAATAGCATCGTTTACGCGTTCGGCACCGATAACAACTGGTGGCGGTGGAGCGGTAGCTGGACAATGGTAGGTTCTGTCGATCCGTGTGGCGGATCAAATCCGACACCGACGCCAACTCCAACGCCGACTCCGATACCGACGCCAACCCCAACGCCGACACCTACACCTACGCCAACCAGCTACGCCCCGGACGTTGTAGTTTGGGCGCAGAACATCCCGTCCACGTCACTGCGTGGCTCCTGGATTAAGGACAGCATGGGCAGCGCGGCGGGTCAGAGTGTCGTTCGTCACCCGGATCGTGGCGCCGCTAAGATTTCTACGGCATGGGCCAACCCGGTTGACTATTTCGATGTCACCTTCAATGCCGAAGCAGGCAAGCCGTATCGCATTTGGATCCGCGGCCGGGCTGACAATGATTTTTGGGCCAACGACTCTGTTTTTGCGCAGTTTTCCGGAAGTACCAACGCGCTGGGTCAGCCCGTTTACCGCATCGGCACGACGAGTTCGATCGACGTTAATATCGAAGATTGCTCGGGTTGTGGCCTTTCAAATTGGGGCTGGCAAGACCCTGGCTGGGGTATTGGAGTACTTGGACCGACATTCTTTTTCCAGACCACCGGACCGCAAACGTTAAGAATTCAAACGCGCGAAGATGGGCTGGCGATAGACCAGATCGTGATTTCGTCGTATGCGTACCTGTTTTTATCACCGGGGTCCTTGAAGAACGACAATGTCATTCTTCAGTACACGTCCGGTTCGCCTGCGCCGACTCCGAACCCGACACCGACGCCAACTCCGACGCCGACGCCAACTCCGACACCAACGCCGACACCAACTCCGACACCAACGCCGACACCCACTCCAACACCAACGCCGACACCCACTCCAACGCCGACTCCGACACCACCGCCTCCACCGCCGAGTGGAAATTCGCTACGCGTGTTGAGTTGGAACGTGGCTTTCGGAACGGGAACTGACGGCGTGAGAGATTACAACCGTACGGCAACGTACGTCGCGAACATGAATCCCGACATCGCCGGTTTGTGTGAAATGCCGTCGGAAAACATCAACACGTTCATTAGTCTTCTCCAACAGAAGACGGGACGCACGTGGTTCTGGACCTTCCGGCAGAAATACGAAGGCACTACCGAAGGCAACCTGATCATCTCGAAGTACAGTTTCTCGAGCACCAGTTATCGTTACTTGAGTTATCAACGTTCGGTGGCCCAGGCGACGTTGGTTGTCGGTGGACGGACCATTAACATCTTCGCCACTCACCTCGATCCGGATTCTTCGGGAACACGTTACCAGCAGGTTGGTGAACTAATGTCATTTGCATCCGGTTTCTCCGAGTCGCGGATCGTGGTCGGCGATTTCAACGGCGGTCCCGATACCCAGGAAGCAGTACGCATGACCGGCAACTACTTTGACAGCTGGATGCGAGCGATGAACGCGGGTACCGCGAGCGCGTATCCCGATAATCCGGTGGGAGTGCACACGAGAACGCGACGCGGCCGGATCGATTACGTTTTCTACTCGCATTCGTCACCGTACCTGGTGCTCACGGGAACGCAGATTCCGGACACGCGCAATTTGAGTCAGACTAATGTGAGCGTGTGGCTGGGAACGGCGGACGACAAAGGAGTGCGACCTTCGGATCACAATCCGATGATTGCAAACTTTATTATCCAGTAGTGAGATCCTGAAAAGGCGCAAAGGCGCAAAGGAACAAGCGCGAAAGGAGCAACGAGCTTAGTACTTAGTTGCTCCTTTCTTTCTGGGCGCGCTGTTCCTCTGCGCGTTTGCGCCTTCAGCGTAAAAACTTATGGCCTGGCTGCCTTGAAGTTGTCGAAGGCCACCGTTCCCGGGTTGTTGGCTTCGACTCGCCAGGTTCCGCCCTTTAATTCAAAGCTAACCAAGGTGAGCGGCACTGACGACGTGTTCCACGTCGTTGCGGCTAGTTGCACCCAGGTACCCGGCGCATCACCGTTTGCCGCGGCCGCCTCGAATACGACTTGTCCACTAACAGCGTCATGACGAATACGCCAGAACGCATGGTTCGTCGAGTTATATGCAACTGTCAAGAGCGTTTGTTTCGCGCCGCTAACCTTGCTCTGGACGACAAGGTTTGGACCTTCGAGATACATCCTATAGCAGTTGTCGACGTTCATTCCAATCGTGAAGAACGCATTGGCCAAAGTATTCGCAGCCGGCCCCTGCACGATCTGCACATAGGAGTAACCGCCGGTGAAGTTAAACCCGGTCGCTGACTTGATTCCGTTGTAATGCGAACCATCAACTCCCTGTTTCAATGGTCCAACACGGAACTGTGTCGTCTCCTGCAAGGCGACAGTAGGATCGGTGAAACCGCTGAACAGGTTGTTGGAGATCCACTTGGAACCATCGACTGAACCATCGTTAAAGTCGTCTGCGAGTAGCACCGTTTCGCCGGGAGGCGTATAGGTGTAGCCGTTGACGAGAGTTCCACTCTGGCCGTCGGAATTTTGCACCACGACGTTTACCGTTCCCGCGGAATGAGCAGGAGTGGTTGCCGTGATCGTTGAGCCGTTCACAACGACGACGCTGGTCGCCGGTGTTAACCCAATGCTTACGGTCGCGCCCGAGACGAATCCCGATCCATTGATCGTTACGGACGTGCCGCCTGCGGTAGTACCCGAGTTGGGTGTGATACTGCTCACCGAAGGCGCCGGCAGTGGCGCGGCCGCGTAAGTGAAGCCGTTGGTCTTCGTTCCTGATTCACCGCCTGGGTTGGCTACCACCACGTCGACGCTGCCGCTTGCGTGGGCCGGAGTGACCGCGGTGATCGTGGTGCTGCCGACGATGTTGACGTTCGTTGCCGCTGTACCACCGAAGGTGACACTTGCGCCGGCAGAGAAACCAGTTCCCGAGATCGTTACCGATGTTCCGCCTACTGCTGGACCACTTCCCGGCGAAACTGTATCGACGATTGGCGCGGTATTCGAAGCGCCCGAGAAGAACTCGGACATGTTGTTAGCCGTCGCCGCGCCGCCAGGATAGGTAGTTAGTCCGATACCCTCAGCCATGAGACGGAGCGTACTCTGGTGCTGCAACAGCGTCGTCGATTCGAAACCCTGAATAGTTTTCGAACTGATAACCACCGTCGCGACGTGACCACCGCCATGTTGCGTGTCGCCGTTGACTGACTCGTCCCAGGTCAGAATCAAGAGTCCGCCTTGCCGGAAAGCTGCACTCGAAATCAGCGGATCGATATGCGTCTTGAGCCAGTTATCGGCCGCCACGAGTTTGTCGGCATTGGTGCAACTCGGAATCCCGACGGGACAATCGTGCGCGTTGTTCTGCTGGTTAGGAATGATGAACGAGTAGTCTGGCAACTGGTTGTTGGCCAGGTGCGTTGCAAACTGAGAGAACGGCACGATGTTGTTCGCCTGTGCAGGGCTGTCAATGACATCCGAGAAGTAAGCAAACGGATTATGCCGTTTCACATATGGATACGCATCGCCGCCGAGGTAACCGACGGACGGAATACTCTCGGCATAGGCGCGCCATGTCTTACCGGCGAAATTGAGCTGGCGAGCGATGTTGTCGGCGGTGACAGTGCCGGAGAAATTGCTGTCGTTCGTAATGTTTTGCCCTGTCGTTAACCAGAAGTAGTCGCCGATCGATGGCTGCGTGTTGGCGAAGTAATTCACTGCCAGACCATACCGGTCGGCGAGCGCCTTGAGATAAGGCATCGACGAGCCGCCGATGGTGTTTTCGAAACTCTGGTTCTCGGTGACGACAATAAAGACCTTGTTGAATAAAGGCACGGAGGTCTGCGGCACCACGTAAGTGAATCCGTTGGTCTTCGTGCCACTCTGACCAGTCGTATTGGTCACTACGACGTCGACTGCGCCTGCCGCATGAGCAGGTGTTAGCGCTGTGATGGTCGTGCTGTTAAGAACTGCGACGTTCGAAGCCGTTGACCCTCCGAGCGAAACACTGGCGCCGGCGGCGAAGTCGGTGCCGGTGATCGTGATGGACGTGCCTCCCGCTGTTGGTCCAGAAGTCGGCGAAACGCTGCTCACGGTCGGCGGCGTTGGTGTAGGCGTCGGCGTAGGCGTTGGCGTAGGCGTTGGCGTGGTCGCTCCACCGCACGGATCGACAGGACCTACCGGTGCCCAGCTACCGTTCCACCGCCACCACTGGTTATCAAGGCCGAACACATATACGAACTGATTGCAATAAATAAGTGGAGAGCCGAGGCCGCCTGTGTCTTGACCGTTACGGAAGACTCTTCCATTCGTAAGCGTCCACACAGCGCCGGCGCTATCGACGATCTGAGTGCCTGGTGGAACGCGTGTGTTATTGGGAGACTCCGTACTCGGAGTTGGCGTCGGAGTTGGTGTTGGCGTCGGTGTAGGAGTCGGCGTGGGCGCTCCCGCACACGGATCGACAGCACCTACCTGCGCCCAGCTACCGTTCCACCGCCACCATTGGTTATCAAGGCCAAACACATAGACGATGTGATTGCAATAGATAAGTGGAGAGCCGAGGCCGCCTGTGTCCTGACCGTTGCGTAAGACTTTTGGCTTGTTTCCATTATTCGAAAGCGTCCACACAGCGCCAGTGCTATCGATGATCTGAGTCCCTGGTGGAACACGCGTGTTGTTGGGAGACTCCGGAGTTGGTGTTGGTGTCGGAGTTGGTGTCGGCGTGGGCGTCGGAGTCGGCGTCGGCGTCGGAGTCGGCGTCGGAGTTGGCGTCGGCGTCGGTGTCGGAGTTGGCGTTGGTGTCGGCGCTGCGCCTGAAGTCGTGAAATTCCAGGTCGGACCGGTGGCAATCTGGTTGGCCATCGTCTTGCCGACAATGCGCCAGAAATACTGCGTACCGGGATTAAGCGTGACAGGGATGTCGATTCTCTCGAGGACGTTGTCGTCTACTGATCCTGTCTTCAAACGGGGTTGACCCGGCTGTGCCCCGCTCTGGTCCGTGCTGGCGTCCTGAATCAGCAGCGGCGGATTCGGGGACGTGCCAAAGTAGATGTCGTACTTGTGCGACCACTTGCCGCCTTCCCATTGGAGCGTAAGCGTCGTCGGTTGGTCCGTGGCGTTGTTTGCCGGGAGTTGGTATTCAGGCGCTGTCGGTTGACCCGGAACGAACGGTTGATTCTCGGTGGCCGAATTCCACTTGCGCTCAAACTGATCGACAAACCACTCGAAAAACCACTGTTTAGTCGTGAAGTAGTTGTGCTCTTCCTGAGAGTTCGACGACGGCCCAGTCCAATTTGACGAACCGAAGATCGTCATGCCTTTGCCGTAAAGCACCACTGACTTTTGATGGTTCAATCCCTGATGCTTGCGCATCTTGATCTGAACACCGGCCATGTACATCCGGTCGATATTCCAGGAGTCCCATTGCCGGGCCGGATTTCGATACTCGTTCGGCTCGTGTATCAGCCGCACGGGAACGCCGCGCTGAACCGCCGCGATCGTCGTATCGGTATACCTCTGATTGGTAATCCGATACATGATGATGTCGATCTTCTGCATCTCCTGATTCATGTTCAGCTGAGTGCGATTGAAGAAGTCCTGGCTGTCGTCGATGCTCGGCGGAAAATTGAGGTCGGAGTTGATCGGAAATGTTGGATACTTGCGCGTCAGCGGTCCAGTGATGTTGGCGTAGTCGGAGTAGTTGAGCGTATCAGTCCAGATATCGTCGTACTTCGTCTTGAAGCTGTTAAGCAGCGACTGGTCATCGGTGAAATAAATCGCTTCGTCGATATAGTCGACATTCGGATTCGTCGGTACAAAGAAAGCAGGACCGTAATTTGCTCCGCTAAACTGAAGTTCGTTCTGACCGACAAACAGCAGCATTTTCCAGTGGAGGATGCCGCCGCCGTGCTTGAAGCGCATCGGGATGCCGGCGTTTTTAAACATGGTCAGGATCGCTTCGTTGCCGGCGTTCGAATTACCGCGCGGGTCTACGAGAATCCGAACCGGAACTCCTGCCTGGTGACGTGCGATGATCTTGTTGGCAATCGACGTGTCCTGGATAAACCACAATGCCATGTCGATGCCGACAGTCTCATTGTCGATCAACGTCCAGATTGGTTGGCGGCAGTCTTCAAAGGCGGTGTCACACAGACGCTCCTGCGTCTGAGCCGGAGATGAAAGCAAGCCCAGGAGGATGAATGCTAACGCGACGAGGAACGATTTACTACGCATAAAAAGAAAACAACCCTGAGATCGATTTGAAATTATCCGACGCCAATCGGGGGGTGAGCCGTCGGAGCTGCTATAAAAAACGAATTCAAGAATTAATCGACATTTATAGCAAAATGGATCGCAACTCCAACTAGTAACGCGCAAAACCTTTTACTTTTGGCGCGTGCACGCTAAGCTCAAGCAGCGATGTCGATTGACGATTCCGATGCAAGGCGTGGGCCAACAGTTGAACGCCCCGTCCAGAATTTTTTCGTTCAGATCGTGGACGGCCGATCCGAAAATTTCCCGATCTCAGACTTGTATCTGGATCATAGACGCAATCGAGGAGAATTACCGCAAGAATAATGAAGTTTTCAGTAATTATTGCCACATACAACCGGGCCGACGAGCTACCCAGAACACTCGAAAGCTTGAAGGAACTGGAGGCAGACGAACCCTGGGAAGTCATCGTCGTCGACAACAACTCTTCCGATAACACGCGCGAAGTCGTAGAAGGCGTCAAGTCATTTCCCGTTCCCCTGCGGTACATTTTCGAAAAAGAACAAGGACGTTCCGCGGCGTTGAACGCTGGTATACGGGCTGCTCAAGGCGAGATTCTGGCCGTGACTGATGACGACGTCCGGGTCGATCCAAACTGGTTGATCAACTCCGAGCGCGCGCTGCGTGACTTGAACTGCGATTACGTAGGCGGAAAAGCGCTGCCCATCTGGTCGGGCAAACGGCCTGACTGGCTGCCGAACCGCAGCGGCAAGCATTGGGGCGTGATCGCGTTGCTCGATTACGGTCCTAAGCCGATCGAGTTCGGCGACCGGGTTCCGCTGGGAGTAAACATGGTTTTCCGGCGTGACGCGTTTGAGCGTGCCGGACTGTGGGACAACAGCATTGGTCGCAAAGCGGGGACTTTGCTGGGTCAGGAGGTCAGGGAATGGGCGCAACGGGCGCGCGCTGCCGGCTTGCGCGGGTTCTACTCGCCTGATCTCGTCGTTCATCACGTGATCCCCGAAGACCGTTTGACCAAGAAATACTTTCGACGTTGGTTTTACTGGCACGGGATCAGCCGGGCGATTCTTTACCAGAATAATCGTCTCGACATGGAGTCGCCGGAGAGCACGGCGCTTGATTTTTCAACCGTTCCGCACGTCGCGGGAGTGCCGCGGTACCTGTATCGAACGTGTCTGAGCAAGTTTGTTTCGATGTGGACGGCGTTGGCCCGCAGAGATGCGATTCGGCATTTTGAAGACGAACTATGGTTGTGGTTCTTCGCGGGCATCGTGAGCCAGCGTTGGAAGGATCGCCAAAAGGTCTCCTAAGCGAGCAAATCATTTGTTAGATCCGTGTTTCCAAACCAACAAAGCCAAACAAAGCTGATCTTCCAAAATGTTTCGGTGAACTACCTGGTCACCGGAACGGAGTTGTTGATCGGCATCTTCATGCTGCCATTCAACGTGGCGCATCTGGGTCAAGCTGCGTACGGCTTGTGGGTTCTGGTTGCGTCGATCACTGTTTACTTTTCGATGTTCGATCTGGGCTACGGCGTCGCGCAGGTACGATTTGCGGCGAAGTACCGGGCGCAGGGTGACGTCAAGGCGTTGAATGAGATCGCCAGCACGATGTTCTGCGTGTTCAGTGGCATTGGTTTGCTGACGTTTCTCGTTGCCGGTGTGCTCGCGCTGAATCTGGACAACTTTTTTGAGTTGACGCCGGCTCAAGTCCGCACCGGACAGATCGTACTGCTCTTCATCAGTGCGTACGTTGCGTTGGGATTTCCTGTCAGTGTTTTCGGCGGCATCGTCAACGGATTTCAAAGACAGTATATGAACGGGGCGGTCGCGTTTGTGACTGCTATTGTCGTTGCGCTCGTGAACGTCGCTGTGTTGTTGTCCGGTTACGGTCTGGCGGAACTGGTCGCAGCGACAACCGGCGTGCGCATCCTCAGCTATCTGGCGTATGCGCTGAACGCTTACCGTGTTTTTCCGTCCCTCAGCATTCGGCCACGATTTTTCAACCGCGATCGGCTTCGCGAGATCACAGGATTCAGCGTCTTCATTCTGATCATCGATCTGGCAAACAAGCTGAACTACTCAACCGACACGATCGTCATCGGCGCGTTTATGGGGACCGCTGCGGTGGCGGTTTGGGCGGTGGCCCAACGGCTGATCGAGATCGTCCAGCGCATCACGGATCAATTGAACGGGGCATTGTTTCCGATAGTAGTCGATAGTTCGACTGTCGAACGGGTCGACAAGCTGCAAAAGATCCTGATTCAGGGGACGCGTTTGTCGCTGGCGATGGTGGTGCCGCTCGCAACGGTGCTCGGATTGACGGCGCGGCCGCTGGTTAACTTATGGGTGGGGCCTAATTTCGAGGGCAGTGTCAACGTTATCTACATTTTGAGTATCGTCGTGGCATTGCGTGTCGGCAGTGCGACTTCGACAGTGATTTTGAAGGGATCGGGGCTGCATAAAATCCTCGCCTTCTCGAACCTGGGCATGGCCATTAGCAATCTGGTGTTGAGTGTTGTGCTGGTGCGCTGGTACGGTTTGATCGGCGTCGCTATCGGAACATTGATACCAATGGTCGTATTTTCAATGTTTGTGGTGTTTCCGGCGGCGTGCCGGCGCGTGGAGCTTTCCAGGTTGAAGGTGATTCGTCAGAGTGTTTGGCCGGCGGCCTGGCCGGCGATCGTAATGGCGGGGTTCATTGTGCTTGCGCGGCAGCAAGGCGGCGCTTCCTGGTCGTGGATGATGTTCCAGGCGCTTCTGGCCGCGGGAGTCTATGCGGCCTTGTTTTTGCTGCTTGCAATCAGCCGGAACGAACGGGATTGGTATTTTAATAAAGTGAAGGAAGTGTTCAGGCGAGGCTCGGTTCCCAGCACACCGGCGAACGAGCTCAGCCAGCCGTCATGAAAGCAATCATACTCGCAGCTGGAAAAGGTACCCGCCTCGACGGCGCGGCCGTAAAACCGAAGTGTCTGGTGGACGTCGGTGGTTCGACACTCTTACACCGCCAGATCGACACGCTCAGGAGTTTGGACGTCACGAAGATTGTAGTAGTGGTTGGTTTCGGCGCGGACAGCATCCGCGAAGAATGTGACGACGAGATCAGTTTCGTCGAGAACGTAAAGTTCGCCGAGACTAGCAGCTTGTATTCGTTGTGGATGGCGCGCGAACACATGCTGGACGGTTTCGTCGTGCTCAATTCCGACGTGCTTTTCCACCCGCAGATGCTTGCCGATCTGCTTGAATCCAACCACCCTGACGCGTTGTTGATATCCGATGTAGATCCAAATCCACTCGGCGACGAAGAAATGAAGATCAAAGTCAGGGACCAACTCGTCGTCGACATTTCGAAAGAGCTCGATCCGCTCGACGCCGATGGCGAAAACGTCGGCATCGTGAAGTTCGGCGCGGCGGGAGCGAAAGTTTTAGTGCAATACATGAACGAGTTAATAGCCAATGGCGCTAAGAAAGAGTGGGCGCCTCGCGCTTTTCTAGAGTATGCGCGACATCATCCGCTGCATGCATTGAGCACGGGTGGTTTACCCTGGATAGAGATTGATTTTCCGCAAGACTACCAACGCGCGGTAAGCGAGATCTTCCCGCAGATCGAATCGCAGCTGCAGCACGTTCGATGAGCCTTAAGCGCGTTATCACCACCGGCCGCGAGATCGACAAGCAGTGGCAACGTTGGCGTTCTCCCGATCGGAGGCGATTGCTTGTCAACGCGCGGACGGCGATGAACTATTCAACCGTCTCGCCGATCGTCGAACGTCTTCAGCAGGATCCTCGTCTGGATTTTTACTTCACCGCGAGTGAGAAGCCTGAGAATCATGCCGAAATTTTTGCAGAGGCGAGCGGTCCGTTTAAGTTTGTTACGCCGCTTCAGGCTTCGCTTACGCGGTTTGATGTTTACCTCGCGGCCGATTTCTTGTGGATGAAGTTGCCGCGAGGAGCGCGGAGAGTGCAGACGTTTCATGGCGTCGCTGGGAAGTATCGAACGGTTTACGATTCGCCATCGAATTCGATGCGCGACTGGGATCGGTTGTTCTTCATTAACAAGCGACGGTTGCAGCACTTCATCGATTGCGGAGCGATTGACGAGAACAGCGAAGCCGCGCGTCTGATCGGCATGCCAAAGCTTGATTGCCTCGTCGACGGTTCGCTTGTTCGCGATGAGATTCTGACATCGCTCGGTATTGATCCGTCGAGACGAGCCGTTCTTTACGCGCCGACATGGTCCGCGCATTCTTCCGTTGTTTCAATGGGTGAAGAGTTGGTGCGGCGCCTTGGTGAAGCGGGATATGCGTTGATCGTGAAACTGCACGACCGTTCGAGAGATGCTCTTCATCATGAACATTCCGGAGGAGTGGATTGGGGAGAACGGCTGGAGCCGTTGTTGCAGCGTTATGGTGGGTTGCTGGCGACGGGCAGTAACTCATCACGGTATTTGCCGGCGGCTGACGTGATGATTACGGATCACAGTTCGGTTGGTTTTGAATACCTGCTGCTCGATCGACCGTTGATTCGGATACACGTGCCGGAGTTGATCAAGAATACGGATATCGAACCGAGCTATGTTGAGTTAATGGCGAATGCGTCGATTAGCGTGAACAACGTGGACGAGACCGTCGCCGCTGTCGAGCGGGCTTTTGCGGAGCCGAAGATTAAGTCGGGCGACCGGGTAGCAGTGGCGAACGAGATGTTCTACAAGCCGGGTACAGCAACTGAGCGTGCAGTGAGAGAGTTATACGAGTTGATCGAGCTGGACCAATGAACCTGCAAAAGCTCAAAAATGCGTCGCTTAATGAGCTGCGCGTCCGCGCGTCACAACGCGTTGCGGCGTTTAGTGAGCGACGCGGTTGGTCCAGCCTCGTCAAGCTGCCCGAGACTGTTCCAAACGTGGAATTCTCGAATGAGAGGTTTTTCGCGAGCTTTCAAAATGTAAAAGAATCCGCGTCTGAGCTGAAATCACGCTGGCCCGAGACGGCGCAACGGATCGTCGAACAAGCTGACCGCGTCTGCGTTGGACGGTTTGATCTGCTTGGCTTCAAGAACCTGAACTTTGGTGATCCGATTGACTGGCATTTCGAACCCGTCAGCGGCAAACGAATTCCTTTGCAACACTGGAGCAAGCTCGACTATCTCGATGCAGGAGTTGCCGGTGACAAAAAGATCACGTGGGAACTGAACCGTCACCAGTACTTCATGAAGTTGGGCCAGGCCTACGCGCTGACCGGCGACGAGCGATACGCCGCCACGTTTGCTAATCACATCGAGTCGTGGATGGACGCGAACCCGCCGAAGCTTGGTATCAATTGGGCCAGCAGTCTGGAAGTCGCGTTCCGATCGATTTCGTGGTTATGGGCGCTTTATTTTTTCAAAGACGCAGGGCAGGTCGAGACACGAAACCGGGCGCTGAAGTTTTTGTATCTTAATGCGCGTCATTTGGAATCGTATCTGTCCACTTACTTCAGTCCCAACACACATCTAACCGGCGAAGCGCTCGGACTTTTTTACCTCGGCACGTTACTCCCGGAGTTTGACGAAGCTAAGCGCTGGCAAGATCTTGGTCGCGACATTTTGATCGATCAGATCCCGGTGCACGTTAAACCGGATGGCGTGTATTTCGAGCAGTCAAGTTATTACCATCGCTACACCACGGACTTTTACATTCAATTCCTGATTCTTTCGCGCACAAATGGAATCACACTTCCGAAGACCGTAGACGACGCACTGGTCTCTTTATTGGACCACCTGATGTTCATCACGCGTCCCGACGGCACGACGCCATTTTTTGGCGACGACGACGGTGGACGTCTGGCAATGCTCGACACCCGCGCAAAGAACGACTTTCGCCCTTCGCTGGCGACCGGCGCTGCACTGTTCTCTCGTGGCGACTACAAGTTCGTAGCAGACGACGCAGCGGAAGAGTTGTTATGGCTACTCGGCGTCGAAGGTTTACGAACCTACGACGCGATCGAAGCTCACGAACCAAGCGAACTTTCGAAAGCGTTTTCGAACGGCGGCTATTTCGTCATGCGCGACGGCTGGAGTGACAGGTCAAACTACCTGCTGTTCGACTGCGGCCCACACGGCGCACTCAACTGCGGTCATGCGCATGCTGACGCCCTCTCGTTCGAATTGGCCGTTAACGGGCGTACGGTGCTCGTCGATCCGGGAACTTATACCTACACCGGATCGAGTGAGTTTCGCGACTGGTTTCGCAGCTCGCAGGCCCACAACACCGTGACTCTCGACGGCGTCTCTTCTTCCATTCCCGACGGCGCCTTTACCTGGAAGACCGTCGGGCAGTGTCGGGTGCTCGACTGGAAAAACACGGACGAGTACGTTTACGTCGAGGGCGAAACCTATGCTGTGGAAGGGAGCCTCGTTCGCAGTATTAAATTTGAGAAGGGTAAATCCTGGATTATTTGCGACACGCTGAAGTCTTCGACAGAACACACCGCCGACATCTATTTCCACTTCAATTCCAACACAAATCCGAGTCTGAAAGACGGCGTTGTCCACGAACCCGAATCCGGTCTGACAATCCGCGTTAGCGGAACGGGCCGCTGGATCGAGGAAAACCAGTGGGTTTCGAACTGTTATGGTCAAAAGGAGCCGGCCAAAGTCTTCCGGTACTCGGCGATGTTGAAGCCAGGAGAAAGTGTTTACACGTACCTCCTGATATGATTCGATCCTGAAGTAATGTGCGGCATTAACGGAATAGCGTTTTCGAGTCGATCGGGCCGGACGGTCTCGCGCCCGCAGCTCGAGGCGATGCGCGACGTCATAAGGCATCGCGGCCCCGACGACGAAGGCATCTTCATCGACCGGAACGTCGGTCTCGGTCACCGCCGTTTGAGCATTGTTGACGTCGCCGCCGGTCATCAGCCGATGACCAACGAAGACGATACGCTGCACATCATCTACAACGGCGAGATCTACAACCACGCCGATTACCGCGAGTGGCTCGAATCACGCGGCCACGTTTACAAGACCCACTGCGACACAGAAACGATTCTTCATCTTTACGAAGAGCACGGCGTTGACTGCGTCGAGCACCTGCGCGGCATGTTTGCGTTTGCGATCTGGGACCAGCGCAAACAGGAGTTGTTTATCGCTCGCGACAGGCTCGGTGTGAAACCGCTTTACTACTTTCACGCCGATGACGGCTCGCTCTACTTCGGTTCCGAAATAAAAACCATCTTCGCCGCGGACGCGCTCAAACCCGAACTCAACTACGCCGCACTGCCGGATTATCTCGCGAACCACGCACCTTCAGGTGAGACGACGCTCTTCGCGGGCGTGAAGCGTTTGCTGCCTGGTCACACGCTCCTTTGGCGTGACGGAAAGATAGTTATCACGAGGTACTGGGACGTCAGCTTTGTAAAAGCCAAAGATGAAGGGTTCAGCGATAAAGATTACATCGAACAGTGGACCGAACTGTTCCGCACGTCTGTGAAGCTGCGGTTGATGGCGGACGTGCCTCTGGGAATGTTTCTCTCCGGGGGTATCGACTCGTCGGCAATAGCGGCGATGATGAGCGGGATGGTCGAGGAGCCAATAAAAACGTTCTCGGTAGCGTTTCGCGAACGTGAAGCAAATGAGCTCGAATATGCTCGGTTGATTGCCGAAAGATATAAAACAGATCACCACGAAGTGGTTGTCAGCCCGGAAGATTTCTTCTCGGCGTTACCAAACCTGATCTGGCATGAAGACGAACCGCTAGCCCATCCGTCGAGCGTTGCGCTTTACTTCGTCTCGCATCTCGCCTCGCAAAACGTAAAGGTCGTGTTGACAGGCGAAGGCAGCGACGAATTGCTCGCCGGTTACGCGAGATACAAGAAAACAGTTTTCAATCTCGAGTTTGGGGCGCGTTACCAGAGTCTAACCACAGCGGGCATAAGGAAAACCATTCAAAGTGGAATCGCCGGAATGTCGCCTGGTTCGAAGCTTCGACAGAAGCTCTCACGAACATTTCTGGCGCTGACGCCGGATATCGAAAGTATCTACTTCGATAACTTCGCTGTTTTCCCGCGGTCGATGCATACCGCGTTGCTGACTGCCGAAACTCGTGACCACGTCGGTCACAGCGATCCGTATGCAGAAGTAAAGACTCTGCTCGAACAGACGGATGCGCAGTCACTCCTGGATCGGTTGCTTTACGCCGACATCAAGACCTACCTCCACGAACTGTTGATGAAGCAGGACCAGATGAGCATGGCGGCGTCGATCGAGAGTCGCGTGCCGTTCCTGGATCATAAGCTGGTCGAATTCACGGCGAGTCTGCCGGAACGGTTGAAACTACGAGGTTGGACCACGAAGTACATCCTGCGCCAGAGCATGAAGGGCGTGCTCCCGGAAGCGATCCTGACGCGTTCGAAGATGGGTTTTCCAGTACCGATCGGCGCGTGGTTCCGCGGACAGTACAGTTCGCTCATCGACGAATACGTACTCAGCAGTCGCGCGCTGGAGAGAGGAATCTTCGAGCCGGATTTCATCCGCAGTCTGGTCAAACGTCATCAGGCTGGTGAGAACCACACTGAAAGGCTCTGGGCTCTCGTGAATTTCGAGATGTGGCAAAGGAGATTCTTCGACGGCGCTGGTGCGGACATGCCATCTGCCGTCCAGACTGAACTCGCCCCGGTGCACGTTTAAGTCTCGAACATAGTGCGAATCCTTTGGTTGAAAACGGAACTGCTTCACCCGGTAGATAAAGGTGGGAAGATCCGCACCTACAACATGCTCCGCGAGCTGAAGCGAGATCATGAGATAACCTATCTCACGCTCGACGAGGGTTCCGATGAAAATGCTCGTTCACTTGCCGACGAGTACTGTCACGAGCTGGTGGTTATTCCGCACAAAACGCGACCGAAGTTTTCGGCCGGGTTCTATGCTGAACTCGCCGGCAACCTCATCTCGCCGCTGCCATACTTTCTTAAAAAATACGAGTCGTCGAAGATGAGAACCGCGATCGAGGAACAGCTTCGGCGCAAAACCTTCGACGTCATCATCTCCGATTTCTTGCAGCCAAGTGTGAACCTTCCGGAAAACCTCTCATCACCTGCCCTCGTTCTGTTTCAGCATAATGTGGAAGCGATGATTTGGAAGCGCCACTACGAAGTGCAAACAAACTCGCTTAAGAAGGTTTATCTGAAGAACCAGTGGCTTAAGACGCTAAACTATGAACGAGAGGTGTCGCACAGATTCGATCTGGTGATCGCGGTATCGCAGGAAGATGCCGAGATGTTTCGCAAAGATTACGGGATTGCGAATGTAATTGATGTACCGACGGGCGTCGATATCGATTACTTTCGACCTCGGAACGACGGTCAAGTCAGGCCGAATAGCCTCGTTTTTACTGGTTCGATGGATTGGCTGCCGAATGAAGACGCCATGCAGTACTTCACGAAGGAGATTCTGCCACTCGTGAGAAAACGGATTCCGGAAGTTGTGGTCACGATCGTCGGTCGAAATCCATATCCGAGTTTGGTTGAATTGAGCGAGCGTGATAAAGGCGTCATTGTTACGGGGAGAGTCGATGACGTTCGACCGTACATCGACAACGCATCTGTTTTTATTGTCCCGTTGAGAATTGGCGGCGGTACGCGATTGAAGATTTACGAAGCAATGGCGATGGAGCGAGCGGTTGTATCGACGTCGATCGGTGCTGAAGGACTACCGGTAACACCTGGCAAAGAGATTCTAATCGCCGACACGCCTGAGGAGTTCGCTGAGTCGGTGATCGGATTACTTGGCAATCGCGAGACGGCTCAGGCACTCGGCCGCACTGCAGCGACTCGAGTGCGGAACGAATTTGGTTGGGAGCAAGTGGCGAAAACATTTGCCACCGCGTGTGAAAATGTCTTACGTGGATAAAATCGACAGTGTGTTCGTCTCGGTGGTAATGCCTTGTTACAACGAGGAGCGGTTCATTCAGACGGCACTACAGAATCTGTACAGCCAGTATGACAAAGAGAATTACGAAATCGTCATAGTGGATGGGAGGTCCACGGATCGGACTCGAGAGGTCATAGAGGAGTTTGCCGTAACACATCCGGACCTTTCGCTGCGGTTGGTTGATAATCCGGATCGCCACATTCCGAAGGCTTTGAATCTCGGAATTGATGCGGCGAGAGGAGAACTCATCATCCGAATGGATTCCCACGCTGCCCCTTCAGTCGGTTACGTCAGGCGTTGCGTCGAGTTGCTATTGCGAAACGATGCGGCGGTCGTAGGAATGTATTGTTGTGTGCAACCTTCACAGGCTGGCGTGACGGCGAGAGCAATCGCCGCAGTCGTATCGCATCCTTTCGGAATCGGCGATGCCAGTTACAGGTTGGACCAGGCTTCTCCGCAACAGCTTGTCGATACGGTTGCCTTTGGTGCGTTCAGAAAGACGCTCTGGCAACAACTGGGCGGATTCAACGAAGCGTTACACACAAACGAAGACTACGATTTCAACTATCGAGTGCGCGCCGCCGGAGGCACTGTGTTACTGGATCGCGCCGAACACACAACGTACTTTGCTCGTGGAACTCTCGGTGGATTGATCACGCAGTACTTTCGATACGGTAAGTGGAAAGCACGGATGATTCGTCTGCATCCCAGTTCCATAAAAGCACGTCACCTGGTGGCTCCAGTGTTTGTTCTTTCGTTACTACTGTTACCGATCCTCGGCATTTGGTGGTGGCCGGCGTGGGCCCTTCTTGCGATTGAACTGTTTGCGTATTTCGCTCTGGCCGTCTACTTCGCTACGAAGATTTCGCGACAGCAGGAAAACCGTTTACAGATGATGCTCCTGTTGCCTATTGTTTTCTTTACTCTTCACATTACCTGGGGAGTAAGTTTCCTCCTGAGTGTTATCCAACCCAGCTTCAAAGAACGGAAACCTTTGCCCGTATGAAACTAAGCGTTTTTGGACTCGGCTATGTGGGTTGTGTGTCGGCCGCTTGTTTCGCTGATTCAGGAAACAGCGTGATTGGAGTCGATGTAAACCCGGTCAAGATCGACATCATCAATTCCGGGAACAGCCCGATCGTCGAAGAGGGCATGACTGATCTGATCCAACGAGCCGTCGAGTCCGGAAAACTCCGCGCTACCACCGATAGCAACCAAGCCATTAACGAGTCTGACGTTTCCCTCGTTTGTGTGGGAACACCGAGTCGATCGAATGGTGCTCTGGATCTGAGTCACGTGGAAAAGGTTTGTGACGAGATTGGCAGAAGTCTGCGAGAGAAGAAAACTCACCATACGATCGTTATTCGCAGCACTATGTTGCCGGGAACTATCGAGCGAGTAGTAACTCCGACTCTGGAATCGGCGTCGGGAAAGAAAGTCGGCGACGAATTGACGGTTTGCATCAACCCTGAGTTTCTGCGTGAGGGCTCGTCTATAAAAGACTTCTACTCACCGCCATTCACATTGATCGGAGCAGACGACGAAGCCAGGGGCAAACTCGTCGGGAGTCTTTACTCAGAGATTAATGCGCCATTGCTGATCACCTCGGTGAAGACTGCTGAAATGGTCAAGTATGTATGCAACTGTTTTCATGCTTTGAAGGTCAGCTTCGCGAATGAGATCGGAAACATCTGTAAAGCGGCAGGAGTGGATAGTCATGAGGTGATGGATATTTTCTGCGAAGATACCAAGCTCAACCTCTCGCCGTACTACCTCAAACCCGGCTTTGCCTTCGGGGGCTCCTGTTTGCCAAAGGATCTGCGCGCGATTACGTATCAGGCCAGGATGCTGGAAGTTGAGGCGCCGCTGCTTTCAGCTATTTTGCCCAGTAATCGATTGCAGGTAGAACGCGCGATGGGAATGATCCAGCGTACTGGGAAAAAGAAAATCGGAGTTCTCGGCTTTAGCTTTAAAGCTGGTACGGACGATCTGCGTGAGTCTCCGATGGTAACACTCGTCGAGTGGTTGATCGGCAAAGGTTACGACGTGCAGATATACGATCGAGATGTTTCGCTCGCGCGGCTGTTTGGAGCAAACAAAGAGTACATTGAAAAGGAGATTCCTCACATCGCCCAGTTGCTGCGAGACGATCTCAAAGAGGTGGTCGCGCAAACCGATGTCATCGTGATCGGTAACAAGTCGCCTGAGTTTGCGGAAATTCGCGACGAGGTGAAACCGGAACACGTCGTCATCGATCTCGTAAGAATGTTCAACGACCCACTACCGAGAGCCACCTATGAAGGTATTTGCTGGTGAGCAACTCAGCGAGTCAACCGGCCCCTCTTCGAGTTGGTCTGCTGCTAAACAGCTTCATCCAACCGCGGTGGATCGCGAAGATCATCGAGGACATTCAGTCGTCTGACTTTGCGCATATAGTTCTTGTTATCAAGAACGAAGATCAGAATCACCCCGTCTCCAGACTAAAATCCTATTGGACGAATCGGCAGCATCTTCTCTACGCGTTCTACAACAGAATCGATAATCGGTTGGTTAAAGCTGAACCGGACGCCTCAGAAGAGGTTGAGATTCGCGAACTGGTTTCAGATTGCGCGGTACTGAATGTTACGCCACTCAAGAAAAAGTACTCCGATTGGTTCTCAGATGCAGATGTTCACGAGATTGAAAAATACAACCTCGATGTAGCGATCTCTTTTGGATTCAGGATCCTTAAAGGCCGGGCGTTGCACATCGCTAAACATGGCGTTTGGTCCTACCACCATGGCGACAATCACATCAACCGCGGTGGTCCAGCTGGTTTCTGGGAGGTGCTGGAAGGATCAGAAGTAATTGGTTCAGTGCTCCAGGTTTTGAATGAAGACCTGGATAACGGCACCGTGATCTATCGCTCGTGGACCAGCACCAGCGACCGGTTCTCCGTAAAGGCCAACAAGAACGTTCTCTTTTGGAGATCGGCTTCCTTTGTCATTAAAGCGCTGAAAGAACTCGCCAGGACTGGCGCCATCGCTCGAAAAGATGCACCGCTATACCGGCCTTACGATCGGAAACTCTTCAAGACGCCTACGAACTCGGAGCTGTTACCGAAACTAGCCAAGCTGTCGTTGAGCTACGCCGGCAGCAAACTGCGGAACGCTTTGTTTCTCGATCAGTGGACGCTTGCATACAGGTTTAGATCCGGTCCTGAAGATCCCAACAACACGTTGTATCGATTTCATCATGTGACGCCACCGAAGGATCGCTTTTGGGCAGATCCTTTTCCGCTTCGTGTCGATGGCAAGTACTACCTGTTTTTCGAGGAGTTGCCCTTCGAAACTAACAGAGGCCACATCATGGTGGCCGAAATAGAATCAGACGGCCAAGCCAGAGACGCTGAATGCGGAAGTAGCCCTCAAACGTGACTATCACCTGTCGTACCCGTTTGTCTTTTCCTGGCAGGAGCGGCTCTACATGTTGCCGGAAACGGCTGCCAACAAAACTATAGAGTTGTACGAGTGCGAGTCGTTTCCAACTGGCTGGAAGTTTGCAGCCACATTAATGGAAGGTGTCAACGCCAAAGACGCAACTCTTTATGAAGCAGATGGTCTGTGGTGGATGTTTGTATCCATCACAACCGGCATGTTCGCGGATGAGTTGCATCTCTTTTACGCTGAGACACCGTTTGGACCATGGACACCACACCGCCAAAACCCGATTACTACAGACGTTAGAAATTTAAGGCCGGCCGGAAGACTGTTCACCTGGCGCAATCAACTGTATCGCCCCGCTCAGGATGGCTCTCGATACTACGGTTACGCAGTCACGATTAATCGCGTGCTGAAACTGACGCCGGAAGAGTTTGTTGAAGAGCAGGTTTCGAAGGTGTTACCGCTTTGGCGAAAGGACGTGCTGGCAACCCATACGCTTAACGTCTGCGAAGACTTAACAGTAGTCGATTGCTGGTTACGACGGCGCAAATGAATGCGTATGCGCGTTTCGTTTCGCAATGCGCTCAGTCGCTTGTTGTCGATTAAGGGGCTGGTGGTCCTCGCCCTTGTGGCGGCAACTTGGGTGTTAGTCGCGTGGCTTGCGGCATGCAAGTCTGATTGTGCGCGAACCCCTGGACCATGCGGACGTGCTCGCGGTGCTTAGTGGTTCGGCGGCTTACGAAGAACGGACTAGTAAAGCTGCCGAACTCTACCACAGCGGAGTAGCTCGAAAGATCATTCTCACAAACGACAACCGTCAGGGTGGATGGTCCAGGACAGAACAACGGAATCCCTACTTCTACGAAAGAGCGCGTGCAGAACTAATCGGTCTCTCCGTGTCACCTGAGGACATCATTGTTTTACCTCAACCGGTTTACGGTACACACGATGAAGCATTGGTTTTGCGCAGCCATCTGGAGGCGAATTCTTACAGATCGATGCTCGTTGTGACCTCGGCGTTTCATTCAAGACGCGCTCTGTGGACTCTAAAACGAACATTCGCTGAAACGGGAATAACGATTGGTGTCGAACCGGTTCCACCTGGTGGTCAAACACCAGGTCCGGCGTTGTGGTGGCTGCATCTACAAGGTTGGGAGGACGTTCCTGTCGAGTACGTAAAGATTATCTATTACCGCTTGCGTTATTAAGTTGTTGGGTGCGATGTTATGAGCGTGTCGTTAATTGGGGATCATCGGATGAAGATTATTGGCTCTGCAATTGTTCTGGTTTGTTTGTTGTTGACCGCCCGAATAGCCTGGAAAGGATTGACGTTCGGAGGCGTTCCGGGAACGGACAGTGGCGGGAAGATTGTCGTCAAGGGAGGAGACGACCTTCAAGGCGCAATCGATAGAGCCCGACCGGGCGACACGATTGAAGTCGAGGCAGGCGCGAGCTTCAAAGGCCCAATCACGTTGCCTTTCAAAGATGGCGATGCGGTAGTTACGATCCAAACCTCGCGACTTGCCGATCTGCCCGCGGCTGGAAACAGGGTGAATCCGTCGCACGCCGCGCTGATGCCCAAGATTGTCGCCGTATCTACCCAACCCGCTCTAAAAACGGCTCCGAAGGCGCATCACTATCGACTCATCGGTATCGAAATTTCTCCAGCCGACAAAACGACGCGCACCGCGGATCTGATCAGACTCGGCGACGGTTCAGAGGCGCAAAATTCTTCCGACCTTCTCCCTCATAATTTGGAGTTAGATCGGTCCTACATTCATGGCCATCCGGGTCAGGAAGTTAAGCGTGGAATAGCGCTGAACAGCGGCGCCACCTCAATCACAAACTCTTATATTTCCGACATTCACGGCGAGGGATACGACACGCAGGCCATCTGCGGCTGGAATGGTCCAGGCCCGTACAAGATCATCAATAACTATCTTGAAGCTTCCGGAGAAAACGTGATGTTTGGTGGTGCAGACCCGTCCATCCCGGATCTGATTCCTTCAGATATAGAAATTCGCGGAAATTACTTCTTTAAACCATTGACGTGGAAGAAAGACGACCCCAGCTACCAGGGCAAACATTGGACGGTCAAGAATCTATTTGAAACCAAGAACGCTCGTCGAGTGGTGGTTGATGGAAATCTCTTTGAGAACTGTTGGGCGGATGCGCAGGTTGGATTCGCGATTCTGCTGAAGTCAAACAATCAGGACAATAGATGTCCCTGGTGCGTCACTGAGGATCTTGTTTTCCGCAACAACATAGTCCGCAATGTTGAGCATGGTTTGAATATTCTTGGTGTGGATATCGGGAAAAAAAGCGGTCAGGCCCGCCAACTCAAAATCGTGAATAACCTGTGGGAGAACGTGAAGGGAATGTGGTTTCAGGGCACGGACGGAGCGGCCGATGTGCTGATTGAACACAACACTCACTTTCAGCGTTCCGGCAACATTATGACCCTCTATGGTAAGCCAACGAGCGGCCAGTTCATTTATCGTTACAACCTGACCGTACGAACCGGATATGGAATCAAGGGCGACGGCACCGGAGAAGGCTCAGTGGCGTTGGCTGCTTTCTCTCCCAACTACGTCTTTCTCAAAAATGTGATCGCGGGCGCTGACTCCAAAGACTACCCTGCGGACAATTACTATCCGTCGTCAGTTGAGCAAATAGGCCTTACGGATTCAACGAATGGGAACTACCGGCTTAACGCAAAGAGCAAGTTCAAGAAGCTCGCCCCGAATGGAAAAGACATAGGCTGCGACATCGATGCGCTTGCTCCTGCACTGCAGGCAAAGAGCGGAGCAGCGTCGGGTACGAATTGATCGCTGGATAACGACTATGGGTAAGCCGGGAACGCTGTCTCAGAAACTTCAGTGGTCACTGCCGTGGCTGACGAGATACCCGTTTTGGCGAAGCGGAGAAGTCCTTCGGCGTCTGACTGACAACAACCCGGTCCAACACCTCATCTTTGTAGTCGCGAACCACTTTGAACCAGGATGGTCCACGTCAGGAGTACTCGATCTGAGCACTCAACTCAGACGACTGGAAGAGTGGTGTGAGATGGCCCGTCGAATCGGAAACAACGTGCGCGACGTTGACGGCACTCCGTTTCGACACACCAACTTTTATCCCGCAGAACAGTACCATCCAAAACTGCTCGACATGCTTTCCGAGCTTCAGCGAGATGGTTTTGGAGAGGTCGAGATTCACCTGCACCATGGAGTGGGCCAGCCGGACAACGCTGAAAACTTAAAGAAGGTACTGGTCGAGTTTCGGGACATACTTGCCACTGAGCACGGTTGCCTCTCTTATGAACCTGGATCCGATACGCCCAAGTACGCCTTCGTTCATGGGAATTTGGCGCTAGCCAACTCGATGGGTGGACGTTACTGCGGTGTCGATTCGGAAATGCAGATTTTGGCTGACACGGGTTGTTATGCCGACTTCACTTTGCCCGCTGCTCCGGAGGAGTCCCAGGTTCCGCGCATCAACGCGATCTACCAGTGCGGCCATCCGCTGAACGAAAGATCTCCACATCGATCAGGACCTGCCGTGCGCGTTGGAACGCATCCGCAAGAGCCTGTGATCCTTACCGGTCCACTCGTCTTCGATTGGACGAGACGACGTTCAGGAGTTCCTCTTCCCCGCATTGATGCCGGCGTCGTGGCGGCAAATTACCCCGCGACTCTCGCGCGACTAGAGAGTTGGCGCAAGGCTTCGATAAGCGTCGCAGGCAAACCTGATTGGATCTTCATCAAGCTTTCCTGTCATGGTTTTATTCCCGCAGATCGAGACGTGACCATCGGCGATCCGATGCGCCAGTTTCTTGAAACTGCTCTCGAACACGCTGACAAGAGCGGCACGTTCAAGATCCACTTCGCCACCGCCCGCGAAGCTTTCAACTTCGTTCACGCCGCTGTGGACCAGCAAAAAGCCGAACCCGGAGCTTATCGCGACTACCGGCTCCGCACGCGAAACGATTTGCCGCCAAGCATGAACGCGGAAACATCGCTCGAGCAACCCGTCGGAATGTCGTCGCAATAATGCCTCCCGCAACGATGTCTCTGCTGAATCTCCCGAAATCACATCTCGTGGCCGGCCTGCTTGTTTTAGTCGTTTACCTTTCTCTGGCATGGGCTACCGCGCTCACTGAGCGACCGGGAACGGACGAAGGTTACTTCGCTAATCCAGCTTTCAATTTAGTGAGCAAGGGTTCATTTACGACTACGGTTCTGGAAACAGCAGGAACTTCGTTCGTAGGGATGGACCGGCACACTTACTGGGTCATGCCGTTGCAGCCTTTGGTATTGTCAGGTTGGTACAAGGTGTTTGGCTTCGGCGTGTTTTCCACTCGAGCGCTCTCGATATTTTTCGGTTTGGTAGCGCTCGTATCGTGGTTCATCATCGTCCGTTCCTTGTTCAACCAGATGTTCGTCGCTTTCGTCGTAGTCGCACTCTTGGCATGTGACTACATCTTTATCGTCTGTGCCGCGTCAGGACGAATGGACATGATGAGTGCGGCCCTTGGTTTCGCGGGGCTGGCGATCTATTTGATGTTGCGCGAACGCCGGCTCACGCTTGCCGTCCTGCTGAGCAATGCCCTCGTCGTCGCTAGCGGTTTGACCCATCCAATGGGATTGCTGCCGTTCCTCGGGCTGATCTTTCTCGCCGTCTGTTTTGACCGAAAGAGACTTGGGTTGAAACAGGTCGCCGTGGCTCTTGTTCCATACGCTGTCGGTGGACTCGGATGGGGTCTTTACATCCTTCAGGATCCACAAACCTTCCTCAGCCAGTTTGGAGCAAATGCCTCGATGGGAAGCGACGAGAACATAGGCGGACGCTTCGTAGGACTGTTTTCGCCGCTGACCGGGCTGAAACTTGAACTTACCTATCGCTATCTCGCCAACTTCGGCTTGAGCGATCGTGCTTCCGGCGCGGCGAAACTGAAGATCGCATTTCTCGCTCTCTACATCGTTGGACTGCTGGGAAGTCTGCTAATCCGCCAGATTCGTACCCTTCCCAACTACAAAGTTCTGGTGGGATTAACTGCACTCTATTTCATTGGTCTGACGTTTCTTGATTCTCAAAAAGCGTATTACTACCTGGTCCATATCGTTCCGTTTTATCTCACGATGGTTGCTCTGTTCCTGAGCTGGTGTTGGACCAGACCCGGGCTGGCAACGAAGTTCGTGGTCGTCGTTTTAAGTGGAATACCCTTGCTGCAAATTGCCGGACTTCTGTATCGAGTGAGACAGGATAATTATCGAAATAGCTTTTTACCCGCCGTCACCTTTCTGAAAGAGAAGTCGGCCGGCGGAGCGGCGATAGCGGCAAATTCGGGCGTGGCCTTTGGGCTCGGCTTTCCCGAGAATGTTCTCCACGATCCAAGGCTCGGATTTTATAGCGGGAAGAGATTTGACTACATCGTTATCGACCCGGAGTTACGGTATTCGATCGACACGAGCAAGGACCGAGATCCGAAGCTGTATGATCACACAATGCGGCTGCTCGAGACGGAGTACGAGCAAGTTTACGAGCACCGGTCGTACGCCATCTACGCAAGAAAATAGGAACTGTGCCGCACAGGGTTAACCCCGGCCGGGCAGAAACCCTCACGCCCGACGAAATCCCCTTAAATCGGCCTGTTTAGGTCAAACTGACGCCTACGCTTCTGCGTTTTATGTTGACAAACATTTGCCAAACTCGTTAAATAAACACACCTTCTTCATCGAGAAGAAAGGTGGTTCTTTTACACGAAAGATTGCACCGACAAAGGCAAACTAGCCGCGAGGCTGGGACGCAAAGCCGTGAATCTCTTCGGCCCCGGAGAGAACGTCAGGCTACCGAAGGCGATCGGAGTTCCTGGCTAGCGGAGACCTTGTTCGGATAAGCAGTTTTTCCCTTGCCCTCTTCGATCCAACAGATTGGTCCCCCATAGTATCTGGCAGATATGATCTCCATATCTGCGTGCCAGGACTCTGTATCCCACTCTTCGCTTCAGCCCATAATGCGTTCCACCTAGTCGATCAACCCCTCACAGGGTGATCTCCCAAGCGGTTCGTCTGTCCGCAAAGCCCTGCGGCCGCAATCTTCATAGACACGAAAAAAAGTTGAGGATTGAGATGATTTGCTCATGGGCCGATGAGACATACAGACGTTTCTCTGCAGTATCTGCACTACTTTTACTTTGCATATTTGGATTGACCGCCGCTAAGGCGCAGGCAGCCACGATCACCGTGCCGGCAGGAGGGGATCTCCAGGCCGCGATCAATACAGCTCAACCGGGCGACACCATCATTTTGCAGGCGGGCGTGAGTTACATAGGCAGCTTTGTGCTGCCCAATAAGTCCGGCTCTTCCTTTATCACCATTCAATCATCGGCTTTGAACCAGCTACCGGCTGCCGGACAGCGCGTCGGTCCCGCGCATGCCGCGCTCATGCCCAAGATTCTTACTCCGGGCATGAACATGGCGGCTCTGCGCACCGCCGCCTCCGCGCATCATTATCAGTTCATCGGTATCGAGTTCGCTCCTGTAAATGCCACCGTCATCGTCAGCGATCTGATCAAGCTGGGCGAAGGCTCTTCCCTTCAGAACTCGCTGGATCTGGTGCCGCATCACCTTGTGCTGGATCGCTGTTACATCCACGGCTTTCCCACCATGGAATTAAAGCGCGGCATCGCACTCAACAGCGGCGAAACACACATCATCAACTCTTACATCTCAGAGGTGCATGGGTTCGGCTATGACACGCAGGCCATTTGCGGCTGGAACGGCCCTGGCCCTTATCAGATCATCAACAACTATCTTGAAGCCGCCGGTGAAAACATTATGTTTGGTGGCGCCGACCCGTCGATTGCGGGACTGATTCCTTCTGACATCGTCATTCGCCAGAACCACTTCTTCAAGCCGCTGAGTTGGAAAGTGGGCCACCCCACTTATGCCGGGCTGCATTGGACGGTGAAGAACCTGTTCGAAACCAAGAACGCGCGTCGAGTTCTCGTCGACGGCAATCTCTTCGAAAACAACTGGGCCGACGCTCAGGTGGGCTTCGCCATTTTGTTGAAATCAAACAATCAAGACAACACCGCGCCCTGGTCAGTGACAGAGGATTTGACCTTCAGCAACAACATCATTCGCAACGTCGAACATGGCTTGAATATTCTGGCCACGGAAGTACTTCCCAAAATCAGCGCGATTGGTAATCGCCTCCGGATCATTAACAATTTTTGGGACGTGCAGAGCATCTGGTATCAGGGTTCGGCCGGGGCCCAGCAACTGAGTTTTGAGCACAACACTTTCTTCTCCCGCAACGGCAATACGGCCAACCTTTACGGCCAGGTGACGACGGACTTTGTCTTTCGCAACAACCTCGGTGTGCGCGCCGGCTACGGTATGAAAGGCGACGGCACAGGTGAAGGCACGGCCGCTCTGAACGCCTTCTGTCCTGGCTGGATCTTTGAAAAGAATGTGGTGGTGGGCGCGAGCGCGAATGAGTATCCACAGAACAACTTCTATCCCGGTCTGCTAAGCGACGTCGGGTTCGTGGACCTCAATGGCGCCAACTACCGGTTGAACACTTCCAGTCCCTATCGCAATGCCGGAACCGATGGTAAGGATATCGGCGTTGACTGGGTTGCTTTGGAAGCGGCGATGAACGGCAGTGTTATGAGTCCAACTCCAACGCCAACCGCGACTCCGACGCCGACTGTGACCCCAACTCCAACTCCGACACCAACACCGACGGCAACCCCGACCCCGACTCCTACGCCCACACCGACACCAACGTCGACCCCGACCGCCACCCCGACGCCAACTCCCGCTCCTTCTCCGGTGGCGAGCGTGAGTTTCGTCAATATCGACGCGACAACTAAAGGTGGTTGGAAAACTGTTTACGGCGCCGAAGGTTACAACACGATCGCCGACGTCATTAAGTACCCATCGTTTGCGCAGGTGAACGTAAGCGGCTCAAACCAGTCGAACTGGAGTTCGTCGACTACCGACATCCGCGCGCTCCAGAAGACGAACAGCACCGACCGTGTTGCCGCACGATGGGAATCGAGCTCCTTCTTCATGATGGACCTGAATCTGACCGATGGTCAGACTCACCGCGTCGCTCTCTACTGCCTTGATTGGGACGGTAACAATCGCGTTCAGCGTATCGACGTGATCGATTGGGCCACGAACGTGCTTATCGACAGCCGCTCCATTTCTCAGTTCAACGGTGGACAGTATCTGGTTTGGAACATTCGAGGACGCGTAAAGATCACCGTCAACAAGGTGGGCGCAAAGTCTGCGGTGATCAGCGGTATTTATTTCGGTGGCGCGCCTACGTCAGCTCCGTCCCCAACGCCAACGCCGACGCCAACCCCGACCCCCGCGCCGAGCGCGCCGCAAGTTACGTTGACTGTGCCGACGGCCGGTGCGACCTTCGTGGCCGGCAACGATATCACGCTCGCGGCGACGGCAAGCGATCCGAATGGTTCGGTTACGAGCGTCGCGTTCTTCCAGAACGGTACGCTGATCAGCACCGACTCGAGCAGTCCGTGGAGTGCGGTATGGTCCAACCCGTCCAAGGGAAATTACACGCTGACAGCTCGCGCAACCGACAACTCCGGCTTGAGCACGACGTCTGCTCCGGTGTCGATCACAGTCACGAACTCGCCTAACAGCGTGAACAGGGCGAAAGGACGTGCGGACAATCTGGTTGGACAGGCAGGTGAATACGCCGGCGCTTCTGATAGTTCTGAAACAAGCTCGGTATTGGCTAACGATATCGGCGCACTCGTTTTTGATATCGAACAGGCTTACGCCGAGTTCCTGGGTGAGTCAGCATCGTTTGGTCCAACGTCCGTGTTCATCGAGAACCACATCAAGGCTGCGAGTCTGTTTGCCAAGGCCGGCAAGGGTTTGGCGGCGAGAGATTCAGCAACTCCGAACATCAAGAGCAACCTGCTGCGCGTCGTTTCCCACCTCGCGATTGCAGGTGACTTGATGCTCACGCGCAGTATTTCACAGACGACATTGACGCAAGCGCTCGCTACGAATACCAGGACCAGCGTCGAGATTGAACCGATAAGCCTCGGCTATGGACTGATCTCGGTTTCTTCCATCGCGCCTTCAAGTTTGGGTGCGATCGGCGGTACGGGAGATCTGCCGATGACGTCGCAGACCAAATTCGCTTCGCTCCTGTCAGACGGAACGTTGCCGTATGAGGTTGGCGGGTTGAGTGTGACGGTCGGTGGTCTGGCAGTGCCCGTGCTTTATGTGTCGCCGTTTAGCATCAAGTTCCTGATGCCCGCGGACATGCAGTTGGGCGTGTCGGAAGTTGTCGTCTCATCGCAGGATGGATACGTTTGCAGCGGCGTCGTCAACGTTGAGCGCGGCGGCTCGCGAATCATGACAACGACTGACGCCGATGACGGTAATGTTGTCATGCTTAATGGTCAGACTTATACAGCCAACGGTCTGAACACTCTCACGCAGAACAACTTCGGATCCGACAAGCGAACGCGGATCAGTTTCTTCGCCACCGGCATCAGCGCCGGCGCCGCGAATACCGACACCAGCAACGACGTGAACCTCGGCGCGAAGACGAGAATAAACTTCGCGGAGTCAGTCACAGTCGAAGCGCGGTTGAGCGATGGTCGGATTTATAACCTGCCGGTCGAATTCGCGGGAGAACAGGGCGTTCTGCCGGGTCTCGACCAAGTGACCGTGCGGTTGATCACGGAACTGAAGGCCGCCGGAACGGTGCAATTAACTTTGATTATCAATGGTCAACGGAGCAACGCTCCGACGATGTTCGTCAACTAAATCTGGAAATACCTCAAGTTTCGGATTTTCTCCTTTTTGTGGCTGGTGATGATGTTCGTCATTGTCACCAGCCGTTGTTTTGCGTTAAGCTCTGACACCGACTAACCCCCGGGTCAGCGAAATTTGTTTAGATAGTTTGCGTTTCACGAGGGAAATTGCCCTTTTCTCGTGAGAAGCTTCGGGGAAAACCGATATGAGTGTCCCGGCCACCAAGCATTATTGGCGTGCCTTTGCCATTGTCTCTGCGATTCTTTTCACCTATGCCGCGGTATTGGTGAAACTCTCTTCCCACTGGTGGACCGACGAAAATTACTCCCACGGCCTCCTAATCCCCTTCATCATCGGATACATACTGTGGCTTGAACGCGATAAGTTGGCCGACTGAACCCGCTCGTCCTTCGGCGTTCCTGGGCGGGCTGGCGGTGGCTTTCGCGCTGTTTGCGCTTTGGACCGGCGTCGCGGGCGCGGAACTCTTACAGCCAGCGGATGTCGCTGGTGCTGCTGATTGCCGGGATGGTGGTTTACTTCTGGGGCCTGCGTTTTCTGCGGCTCGTTTGGGTGCCGCTGGGCTTTTGGTTCTGGCGATTCCGATTCCGGCCATTATTTTCAACAAGATCGCCTTCCCGTTGCAGCTATTCGCGTCGCGCTGTGCCGTCTGGTCCATGAGCATGCTGGGTATTCCGGTGTTGCGGCAGGGCAACATCATCGAGCTGAAACCGCTAAATTCGTTCGATACACAAAAGCTGGAAGTAGTCGAGGCCTGTAGTGGCATCCGTTCGCTTATGACTCTCGATGACGCTCGCGGTCGTGTTCGCTTATTTACACACCCACGTTCAGACGATGGAATGCGGCAAGCGCGGCGGCAGGTTTGGTTTTTTGCGGAGTTACGGTTTTTGGCGATCGCTGATCCTCGTGATTTCCGCGGTTCCGATTGCGATTCTGACCAACGCGTCGCGCGTAAGCGGTACCGGCATTCTGTCGCACTATTATGGAACGCAGGTTGCTGATGGGTTTTTCCACTCCTTTTCAGGTTGGGCCATTTACGTTGTTGCCTTCCTGCTTTTATTCGCGCGTTGGCTTGGATCCTGGATCGCTTCAAACCGGCGCCCCGTGAATCGAGGCCGGAGAAACCGAAAGAAACTCCCGGAGTGGAAGTGATGACCGCGCGTGATCAGGCGAGCGGCGTCGCAAAAACGACAACCAGCGTCGTTCCAGCAGAGGGAACAGAATGAAGAAGCCTGGATTGCGCTTCGCAGTGTTATTCATCGCTATCGTCATGGTCGGCGTTGTGGTCAACGCCTGGGCGTATTTGGGCGAAGCGCATGTGGACCGGAAACAATTGAAGGATTTTCCCGAACAGATGGGCGATTGGCGCCGATCTCGGGCCGACACGATCCTCGACGACGAGACGATGGAGGTGTTGCGCGCCAGCGATTATCTCCTGCGTGACTATCGTCGCGCTGACGGGCAGACCGCGAATTTTTACGTTGGTTATCTACGCGAGCCAGCGTGAGGGCGCCTCGTATCACAGCCCCTTGAACTGTCTGCCCGGAGCGGGCTGGACCTTGAGCGAGCCTGGTAAAGCGATGGTTTCCTTGCCAGATGGTTCGCAGTTCGCGGCGAACAAATACGTGATTGAAAACGGCGAGCAGAGGAGCTTGATGCTCTACTGGTACCAGGGTCGCGGACGCCAGGTCGCCAGCGAATATTGGGGAAAAGTTTACACCGTGATCGACAGCGTACGGTTAAGACGGTCAGACGGCGCTATGGTAAGAGTCACCGTACCACTTGGCGAATCAGAGGACGCGGCGCTGAAGACGGCTCTGGATCTATCGGCGAGGACCGTAGCAGCGTTGCCGGAATTTGTTCCCAATTGATCGGAATGAGGTTCGGATTGGCTGTTTAGCAATAAATGTAGTAGCTGACGCGTCTTTTGCAATTGCCCGCCGAAGACGAATCAGCAGAAAGACGGATTTTGCTGCTCGTTTGAGCAGCGAAACTACGGAGTAGAACATTAAATGAAAAACGAGTGCTGTGGTTACCGCTATACCCGGATTCTTCTATACCTCTTTCTAGCTGCTGTAGTTTCTCTGAGCGGCTGTACTGATCCCGAAAAAGCCAAAGCCGACCATATCCAACGCGGCGAACAGTACCTGAAAGACCTGAAATACACTGAAGCTTCGCTCGAGTTTCGCAACGCGCTTCAGATCGATGACAGTCGGGCCCGGCGCATTGGGGACTCGCCCGCTCGTTCGAAGGACTACAGCGTCTGCCGGAAATGATCACCGAGCTTCAGAAGACGCTCGAGTTCGACAAGAACAACCTCGATGCACGCGTCAAACTCGGCAACTACTATCTCGCGGCCAGCAGCGGCCGGCCGGAGCTACTCGCCGAAGCTGAACGTCTGGTGAAAGAGACTCTCGATCGTGATGCCAACCACATCGAAGCTCACATTCTGATGGGCAGCGTTCTCTTCGCTAAGAAAGAGAACGATGGGGCCTTTGCCGAACTCAATCGCGCCATCGAATTGAATCCCCAGCGAGTTGAGTCGTACCTCAGCCTCGCGCGCTTTCACATCGTTTCGCGGAATCGCGACAAAGCCGAAGAGACATACAAGAAGGCGATTAGCGTCTCGCCAAACTCGCCGTTGGCCCATAGCGAGTACGGCAAGTTTCTGGTCCAGGGAAACCGTCTCGGCGAAGCTGAAGCAGAATTGAACAAGGCTGTCGAAGTTGGACCAACGGACCGCAACGCACGCTTCGTGCTGGCGAGCTTCTATCTCGTCAACCGACAGTTGGACAAAGCCGAAGAAGCGTTCAAAGCTTTGGCCGATCTCGACGCCGAAAAACCCGAAAGCCAGGTTGTACTGGCTGACTTTTATTCGTCAGTCACGTCGCCTGGATGAAGCCGTCAAGATTTATCAGGACGTACTGGCAAAGTCGCCCGACTTCATGCAGGGCCGGTATCGTCTGGCGGAACTTCTGTTAGTGCGTGGTGACACACCGGGCGCGATTGCGCAGGTCGATCACGCGCTTAAGAAAGACAAGCAGGATCGGCAAGCGCTGTTGCTCCGTGCACGCATCCGTGCCCAGGGTGGACAAACCGAAGGCCTCAAAGCGGCCATCGAAGATCTCAAAGTCGTCCTGAATCAGGAACCAAATTCTCGTCTGGGCTTGTACTTCATGGCCCAGGCAAATTTCGGTATGGGATTGGTCGATCAGGCACGCGCTTTCGCGAGTGAGCTTGACCGAAATTACCCGGATTACCTGCCCGGCAAGTTAATGCAGTTGCAGCTAACGTTGTTAGGCGCGGATGCCAACGGCGCAAAATCAACGATTTCGCTTGCTAACGAGTTACTCGAACGTGTCAGTAAGGTGGCGCCCGATCGCGAAAACTCGCCGCAGGTGCTCGGAGAGATTCAGGAGAGGACTTTAGTCGCGCGCGGCACAGCTCAAATGCAGTTGAGGAATTACGCCGCGGCCCGTCAGGACTTCGAACAGGCACGGCAGATCGCTCCGAAAGATGCCATTGTTTACAACAGTCTCGCGCTGTTGGCGCTCGAAGAGAACAAGCAGGAAGAAGCTCTCGCTGCTTTCGATCAGGCGCTGCAAGTGGACCCAACAAACTTCGCGGCGTTGAATGGCTTCTTAACACTGCATGCTCGGGCCAAGCGGATCGATCTTGCGCAGAGCAAAGTTGATCAGTTGCTTGCGTCAAACCCAAACAGCGCGACGCTTCACTATTTTAAAGCCCACGTTTATCGCGTACAGGACAACATTCAGGCTGCGGAAGCGGAGTTTCGTAAGTCTCTGGAACTCGATCCGAATTACATCGCCAGTTACTCGGCACTCGGCGAGATGTTCATCGCGATGAAACAGCAGGATCGGGCCATTGCCGAGTATCAGAAGATTCTTTCGATTCGTCCTGACAACGCCGCCATCTACACGATGATCGGCATCCTCGAGGACTCGCGCAAGAACCTCGACGCGGCCGCCGACAACTATCGCAAGGCCCTCGAGAAAGATCCAAACGCGATCTACGCCGCCAATAACCTGGCCTGGCTCTACGCGGAGTCAGGTAAGGGTAATCTCGACGAAGCATTGCGGTTGGCCCAGGGCGTTGTGCAGAAGAACCCTAACATCGCCGGATTCGTGGATACGTTGGGCTGGGTCTATTACAAGAAGAATCTCTATGACCTGGCAGCCGACCAGTTGCAAAAAGCAGTGGCGCTCGACGAGGCCGCCGCGCGCGCTGCCAAGGGCTCTCCCAGTGGAACTTATCAATACCATCTCGGCATGGCCCTGAAGGGAAAGGGCGACAAAGAGGGTTCGCGACGCGCTTTGGAAGCATCGGTGCGACTCGGCGAACAGAAGTCTTTTCCATATACAGACCAGGCGCGACAAGCGCTGGCGTCTTTGTAAGTGATTTAGTTTGAGTGAGTAGATGAGGAGTGCGATATGAGCGCTGAATTTCGACAACGGACCCCGGCTGAATACCTGAACATACTGCGGCGGCGGAAGTGGTTGATCATTCTTCCGGTCGTGGCAGTGGTTGTCGCGTCGGGCTACGCGATTTACAAGCTGCCGAATGTTTTCAGATCGAGCACGCTGATCGTTGTTAAGCAATCGACGCTGCCAACCTCGGTGATTCCGACGAGCACGGAAGAGGCACTCACGCGCCAGTTGGCGGGAATCTCGCAAGTGGTTACCAGCCGCAGTTCGCTGGAGCCGCTCGTCAATAAATACGAGCTTTACAAAGCGGAGCGGCTACGAGGCGAGCCAATGGAGTCGATCTTAATGATGGTCGGAAGCGACATCGACGTTCAGGTCAATACTACTCGCAACGACATCACTAACGGTTTCGACATCAGCTTCCAGTACCGCGATCCTCGCATCGCCCAGGCCGTCACATCGGAACTCGCCGGCCAGTACATCAGCGTGCAGCAGCAGGAGCAGCTTAACAACGCTAAAGCAGCGCTTGGGTTCATCAACAATCAGGTCGAACAAACCAAAGGCGAACTCGACGAGATCGACGGCCGGCGGCTTAAGTTCATGCAGGAGAATCTTCTGAACCTGCCATCGCAAGGCGGTTCTCTTCTCGGTCAATTAACCGGTTTGCGCGAGCAACAGAAAGCGCAGATTACCGAACTCGGCCGGCTTCAGGATCGACGTTCATCGGTCGCCGCTCAATTGACGCTGATGGAAAAACAGGCCCAACAGATAATTGAGAACCTGTCGCAGGATCTTACGGATCCCAAGACGACTCACGCCTGGGCGCAACTCATTAACAAGAAAGCCGAGCTTCAGGGCGAGCTGCAACAACTGCTTACTTTGTACAAACCAAAGCACCCTGACGTCGTTGCAAAGAGGGCCCAGATCGAATCCGTCGAGAAGGATATGGACGCGATGCTTGGCGACTGGAAGGACCGCATCGCTGAAAGAAAAAAGAGGCTTGAGAACAATCCGGATCTCCAAATCAACGCGATGAAGCTCGAGATCAAAAACCTCGACAATGAGATCGGTCGTCAACAGAAAATGCAAGCTGAGACCGAAAAGGCGATTCAGACGTACTCCGATCGCCTAAACAGCGTTCCCGGCGCTGAAGTCGCGCTTGCTGCCCTCGATCGCGAGTATTCGACGAAGAAGGAAGGCTACGACAAGCTTCTCATTGAACAACAGAAAATCGACTTGTCCATGAACGCCGCCCTGGAACAGCAGGCTCAGGGAATCGAAGTCATCGACGCGGCAAACCTTCCCGCCAAACCCGTTGCGCCGAAGAGACTGATGCTCGTCGGTCTGTCCCTGGCTGTTGGTTTGGGAATAGGACTCCTGCTCGTGGCTATCTTTGAGATTCCACTCTTGATGACGATTCAGACCAGCGAGGACGCGCGTCATTACACCGGATTGCCGGTGCTGATTGCGGTGCCGGAATTGTTGACGCCGCAAGAGGCGCGCTCATTACCGCGCCGGCGCAGGCTCCTGTTGACCGCCGGCGTAGTGGCAACACTCGTGAGTATTCCGCTGCTGGCGCTGGCGTTGCGCCTGACTCACGTTTTCGAGCTCATCACGTAAGGGTTCCCGGCTGAAATTAGCGGCGCGGTTTCTGACCGCACTGGAGGTTCAAAAAGAGTGTACGCAGAATTTTATGGATTAAAAGAGTTACCCTTCGCGCTAACTCCCGATCCGCGCTTTATCTACTTCACCCCTTCGCACACCGAAGTGATGGCCAATCTCCACTACGGGATTGAGAGTGGTAAAGGCCTGGTGGTGGTGACCGGTGAAGTGGGAACTGGAAAGACAACGATCCTGCGCTGGATGATGCAGCGACTCGATCGCACGGTGCTCGTCGCTTACGTCTTCAATCCGCGATTGTCGGTGCCGGAGTTTTACCAGCACGTTGCGACTTTGCTCGACGTGCAGAAGTGGGAAACGAAATCGGAGTTGTTGCTCGAGTTGGGCCGCGCGCTCGAATCGCGTCACTCACGTGGACTACGCACGGTATTGATCGTCGACGAAGCCCAGGGCTTGTCGCCACATGTTCTCGAAGAGATTCGATTGCTTTCAAACTTCGAATCGAACACCGCGAAGCAGTTGCAGATCATCCTGACTGGCCAACCAGAGTTACGCGAAGTTCTGAACAATCCGGACCTGCGTCAGCTCAAACAACGCATAGCGTTGCGCTGCGTGATCAAGGCTTTACCGAGCGTTGAGGAGACGGATCGTTACATCATCTCCCGCCTGCTCGTTGCCGGCGCGGAACGTACCGATATCTTCTCCCCGGCTGCGGTCGACTATATCTTTCGCTGCTCCGAAGGTATTCCCCGGAACATCAACAATCTTTGTGACAACGCATTGCTGGCGGGCTATGCGGCCGGCGAAACAGTAATCAGCCGAACGATTATCGAGGAAGTTGCCGAAACGTTTGACATGCTGCCGCGCATGAGCTCGGCGATGCAGTCAAACGTCGAGCGTGAAGCACCGGCAAACGCTTTTACATCGGCAGGTCGAGCTGAGTTATGGGCCGCGGGTACCGCGGTGAAGGATAACGATTAGGAAATTCCAATTTCGAATTTCGAATTTCGGATTTCGGATTTGAGAGGTGAAGTGAATGGGAAGAGTATTTGATGCCATAAGAAAATCGAGCGCCACCCCGGGTAACAACGGTAAGGCGCCGAAACGAGAATCAAGAGATAACGAGCGCCGCAACGAAGCGCCGCGGGTTTCATCCCCGCTGCCTTCCGCCCGGGAGATCGAAGAGCAGCTTTTTGCCGGCTCGACGATCATGACCGTAGGGACGGCGCCAGGTTCAGCGTCCTCTGCGCACACGACGGATGTACCCGACGGGTCGGCACTCCCCGGCGGAATTGCTTCGCGTGATGCTGGGGCAACTTTGGACGCTGCCGGTGCGGCGCGCGCCGGAGGTTTTGTCAGCTATGACATTTCTCCTGCGCGCGTCGAACCACATCTCGTCGCGATCAGTCAGCCGCGTTCCGCGTACTGCGAACAGTTTCGTTCGCTGCGTACCCGGATCCTGCAAGCGGGCGAGCGAACGCAAATGCGCTCACTGGTGGTCACCAGCGCCGGTATCGCCGAGGGCAAGACCCTGACGGCGCTCAACCTGGGCTGGCTGCTCGCGCAGACCGAAGGTGTTCGGGCGTTGGTAATCGACAGCGACTTGCGCCGCCCGTGCGCCACTGACTATTTCGGCATCGATGCTAAACAAGGACTTTCCGAAGTGCTTGGCGATCAGGTTCGACTCGAAGACGCCATCGTGCGTCTCGATCCGGCAGGGCTTCATCTGCTGCCCGGCGGGAAACCGAGGGACGACGTTGCCGAGTTGCTTTCTGGTCCAACTTACGAGCGTGTTCTGTCGCAGGCGCGCCGCATGTTCGACTACATCGTCATCGACGCGCCGCCGTTGGGAATCTTTACCGACGCGAACGTGCTGATGTCGCGCGCTGACGGCGCGCTGTTGGTCGTGCGTTCCGGCAAGACGCGCTATTCGCTGGTCGACAGGCTGCTCGATCAGATTCCGCGCGAGAAAATGTTGGGTGTTGTACTCAACCGCGCCGGCGAACAGCCCGAATCAAACAACTACTACTACCAGTATCGCTACAGCAATCGCGAACAGGTTAACGGTTCGAAGAAAAAAGCATTACCCAGGGAGACGCGCGAAGAGGAGGTTGCGATCGTTAGTTGAGAGTGCTCCGTGTAAATGGCCGGACGTTACTACTGATCTTCGCCGAGGCACTGTTGGTCTACGGCTCGATTATCGGGGCCGTGTACCTGCGCGTCGGCGTTAGTGACGCAAGTTACGAGTTATTGGATCGGCACGGCCTCTGGAAAGCTCTTTTGGCGACCTGCCTCTGCCTTGCGGGGTTTTACCTTTTCGATCTGTACGACTTCGTGGTCATGCACGATCGACGCGAACTGTTGCTGCGTTTGTTCCAGGCGCTGGGTCTCGCGTGGATCGCCCTCGCGCTTTGCTTCTACTTCTATCCCGGTCTGATGTTGGGTCGCGGCGTTTCGCTCATTGCCCTGCCTCTGGCGTTGGCATTGATGGTGGGATGGCGGATTTCGATTCATTGGTTTCTGGGCCACCCGGACTTCGGCGAACGCATCTTGATCGTTGGTTCGGGAGACTCGGCAGTCGAGATTGCGCGTGAAGTTTTGACGCGGCCTGACGCTGGATATCGAATCGCCGGTTTTGTCGGTACCGACTCAGAGATGTTGGGCAAGAGCCTAATCAACCCACGCGTCATCGGTTTGACGGATCAACTTGGCGACATCGTCAAATCAGAGAATATCGATCGGATCGTCGTAGCTATGGGTGAACGGCGCGGGCAGTTTCCGACAGACAAACTGTTGCAGTTGAGTTTGGCGGGACATGTTTCGATCGAAGAAGGCGCGGCGTTTTACGAGCGGATTACCGGGCGAGTATCGCTGGGCATGATTCGTCCGTCGTGGTTGATCTTTACTGGTCCCGGACGCAAAGCCAGGTTTTCTTCGCTGTCGCGCACGGTTGTGCATCGTCTCGCGGCGCTGATCGGCGCATTGCTGTCACTGCCGATCGTGCTCGTGACCGCGATCCTGATCAAGCTCGAATCACATGGGCCCATCTTTTACAAGCAGGAGCGCGTCGGTAAGAACGGCAGAGCGTTTACGTTGATTAAGTTTCGTTCGATGAGAGTGGACGCGGAAGCTGATGGTCCAGTCTGGGCCAGCAAGGGCGATGATCGAACTACGCGCATCGGCCGCATCATACGCAAGGTTCGCATCGACGAGATTCCGCAGTTCTGGAACATCCTGCGAGGTGAGATGAGCTTCGTCGGCCCGCGGCCCGAGCGCCCGCACTTCGTGGCCCAACTCGCGCAGGAGATTCCCTTCTACGAACAACGACATCTGATCGCGCCGGGATTAACCGGCTGGGCGCAGATCAAATATCCGTATGGCGCTTCGATCCAAGACGCGCGAGAGAAACTTCAGTACGACCTTTTCTACATCAAGAACCATACTCTGGTGTTTGACGCGATCATCCTGTTTGACACGATCAAGATCATTCTGTTTGGGCGTGGCGCCCAATGAAATTTGAGATCTGAGATCTCAGATCTGAGATCTCAGCGGAGGTTGAGATGACGAAGAACAATACATTAATCGCGCTGGCGGCTGCCGCGCTGCTCATGATGACGACGGCAGGTTTCGCGCAACAGCCAAATGATCCGCAGAAGCAAAGACCGCGGACGGCGTCGCCTACCCAGGACAAGAACAAGAAACCTGTCAATGGCGACCGGCTCGAGCCTGACGATACCAAGGCGCGGCCAGCCGACATGCCAGATGAGATGATCGCTAATCGCCAGGAACAGCAGTCTGAAGAAGAAGCAGCGATTAATCCGTACTACAACAACTTCTTCAGCACCTACCGGCTCGGGCCGGAAGACGTCATCTCGGTCGAAGTGTTCAATCAGGACAGGTACACGCGCAAGGGCATTACGGTCCCGCCCAATGGCCGCATCTCGCTCCAGTTGATCCCCGGCGGGGTTTTCGTCAACGGCAAAACTACCGAAGAAATCGCGCGCGTAATCGAGAAAAGTTACGACGAGTACATCATCGATCCGCAGGTGACGGTGATCCTCGAAAAGGCAGCCTCGTATCGCTACAGCATTCTTGGCGACGTGCTCCAGCCTGGCGTTCGTCTGATGAACCGCCGCCTGACGGTTACTGAAGCGATTGCCGAAGCCGGTGGCGTGTTGAATACCGGCGACAAGAGCAAGGTGCTAGTGCTGCGTCGTGGAGCGAACGGCCAAATGGACCAAATTGCGGTTAACGTGTCGGCGATTTACAAAGGCAAGCAGCCGGACAGCGTTTTTCTCGCGCCGGGCGATCAGGTTTTCGTTCCCGGAAACAAGCTGAAGAAGTTCCAGCAGATTATGAGCTTCGCGAATGTGCTTAGCTTTGCGCGCATCTTCGGTTTGCCCGTTGGTTACTAAAACCACAAATGAAACTGGTTGTTTCGCTTTGTCTCGTTCTGCTATCCATCATCCCGGCCACGAGTCAAACGGGAACCCAGACGGGTTCCTGGGTGCGCCAGAAAGCCGGGACGATGGCCTGGCTGCGCTCAGTTTTCTTTCTCGATCACAATCGCGGTTGGGCCGTCGGTAGCAAGGGAACGTTACTCAAAACTGTTGATGGTGGTGTGAATTGGAAACCCGCCGCCGCCCCGACGACGGCCATCGTCCGCGACATCTTCTTCCTCGACGAACAGAATGGCTGGCTCGTTTGTGAAGTAAACATTCACGAGCTCAAAACCAAAGAACAAACTCGCGCCTTTCTCATGAAGACCATCGATGGTGGTGAGAACTGGAATCGAGTTGAGCTAAAAGGAATCGACGTTAATCTCGTCCTGGTTCGCGCCGTGTTCAGTCGCGGCGGACGCGGTTGGGCCTTTGGTGAGCATGGCTCGATCTACACAACGCGCGACTCGGGTGAAACGTGGAATCAGGTAGAGTCACCGACTCGACGTTTGTTGCTAGGCGGTTTCTTCGTAGACAACGATCGCGGCTGGATCGTCGGCGCCGGAGCAACGATCATCCAGACTTCTGACGGCGGCGACACGTGGTATCAGTCGAGTCTGCCGCAGGTAGAAAAAACAGTTCGATTCACAGCGGCGTCATTTATCGACAACCGCACCGGTTGGGCAGTCGGTAGCGGTGGTAACGTCTATAAGACGACCAACGGTGGTCGCACCTGGCAGAGACAGGAATCCGGCGTTGACACCGATTTGTTTGACGTGAAGTTTGTCGACGCCCGCGAGGGTTGGGCGGTCGGCGCCGAAGGAACAATCATTCACACCACAGACGGCGGAGTGCGCTGGACCAGCGAACGCAGCGAAACACAACATCCGTTGGAACGCGTCTTCTTCACCGATAAAACGCGCGGTTGGGCCGTAGGATTTGGCGGCACAGTCGTGGCTTATTCCCGCGAAAGCTAAGTGAGTTAAAGCAATGAATATCACTATACGCGCCATCATTGTCTCTTTAATCTGCGTTTTCACTGTCGTTGCGCAGGAGCCGCCGCCCCCCGAGGATCCCGTCGCTTCCCTGCGTGCTCAGATCGCTGCCGCGAACACCGTAGCGGAACGCATTCGTCTGCAACTGAAACTCGCGGACACGCTTGTAAACACCGGCCACAAAACCGAAGCGCTCAAAGAGTTGGACGCGGTCGCTAACTCGGGCGCGTTTGATCCGCCCAGCTTTTACAATCTAGGCAATGCTTATGCGCGTATGGGTGAAACGGACGCTGCGCTGAACGCTTACCGCGAAGCCATCAATCAACGAAAAGGAAAATACTCGCGCGCGTTCAATAACATGGGCGTGATCTTGTTGCGTCTTGGTCGTTGGGAAGAAGCTTATGAAGCGTTAATCGGGGCGTTGAAGATTGAGAGTTTTCGTTACGCTGAAGCGAGCTACAACCTGGGCCGTCTTTATTCAGCGCGCGGCCAAAAAGATCTCGCGGCTCGTGAATGGCGACGCGCGTTGAGCATCGATCCGGATCACGACGCCGCGAGGCAAGCGCTCGCAACTGTAAATGATGATGATCGGATCGTTGTCGCTGAAGCTGCGCCTGCCAAAACTTCTCCGAAACCCACTCGGGTTGAAGCGAAATCGGCGCTTGTCCGTACAGCAAAACCGTTGGCGTTGGACCAGGCCAGCTACGATTTTCTGCAAAAGGCACGCACTGCGACTGAGCGCGGCAAGTTGATGGAAGCGGTCGACAATTTTCAGCGTGTGCTGGGGCGCCAGGGTGGTTACTTCGCTCCTGCGAATCTCGAACTCAGTTACGTCCTGCTCAATCTTAAACGCTACGACGAAGCAATGGGCTACCTGCTCGCGGTCTCAAAACGCGATGGCGGCCGTTATCCGATCAGCTACTTTCACCTTGCGCGCACGTACGAGCTGAAAGGCGATTTAAAGAGCGCCGAAACAGCTTTCGTGCAGGCGATCAATGCGCACGTTCCGACCAACTCACAATTTTTGCTCGACTTGATTCGGGTGCGTGAGAAGCAGGGCGACTACAAAGGCGCGCTCGACGCACTTGAACGCTACCTCGCGCTGGTGCAGGAAAACGGACAGAAACCAACGTGGTCCGATCAGCGACTGGCAGAACTCCGCGCGAAGGTCCAATAAACCCTGTTCTTTGTGCTTTGCAATTTCTTCTTGGTACAAAGCACAAAGTACAAAGTTCTAAGCTCTAAGCGTCTTTCCGTTCCGGGCGCATGTGAGGAAAGAGAATCACGTCGCGGATTGACGACTTGTTCGTCAGGAACATCACCAGCCGGTCGATCCCGATGCCGATACCTGCAGCGGGCGGCATGCCGTACGACAAAGCCCGCAGATAATCTTCATCCATCACCATCGCTTCTTCGTCGCCACGCTCGCGCTGAAGCACCTGGTCGCGGAACCGCTCGTACTGTTCGACGGGATCATTCAGTTCCGAGAACCCGTTGGCGAGTTCCATCGCTCCGACATACAACTCAAATCGCTCGGCCACCGCGGGATTCGCAGGCGAGGCCTTCGACAGCGGCGAGATCGGTTTCGGAAAGTCGGTGATAAACGTCGGCTGGATCAATCCCTGCTCGACATGCTCCTCAAACAGCGTCGCCACTTTGTCATTCGTTATCTGACCCTCATCGACGACGCCACTTAAACTTTCCTTCATACCGATGCGTCGAAACGGCTGGCCGAAGTCGATGTCGTGACCCGCGTAACTCGCGTGCGTGTGGCCCAGCACTTTAAATATCACTGCTCGCAGCATCTCTTCGCAAAAGTTCATCATCGCGTTAACGTCGGCATACGCCCAGTAAAACTCGAGCATTGTGAACTCGGGGTTGTGACGCGTCGAAATGCCTTCATTGCGAAAGTTACGATTTAGCTCGTAGACTTTTTCGAAGCCGCCCACCAGCAATCTTTTCAAATACAACTCGGGCGCAATGCGCGCGTAGAGATCGATGTCGAGTGCGTTGTGATGCGTCTTAAACGGTCGCGCGACGGCGCCGGTCGCAAGCGGCGTCAGCATCGGAGTTTCGACCTCGATATAGCCGTGGTCTTCAAGTATGCGTCGCAACTCTTTGACTGCCGCCGCACGACGTTGAAAAACTTCACGCGACGTCAGCGTCTCGTCATGGTCCAGCTTCAGGCTGCCGGCAATCAGGTCCGCGTACCGTTGCCGCTGCTTGATCTCGGGATCGTGAATGCCGTGCATCTTGTCGGGCAACGGAAGTAGTGCTTTCGAGAGGAACTGTAACTTCTGCACGTGCACCGACAATTCGCCGGTCTTCGTGACGAAGAGATAACCTTCGACGCCGATGAAGTCGCCGTGGTCCAACAGTTGAAACAGCGACCAGCCATCGACCTCGCCACCCTCCGCAGCGTTACGTAATCCGCTGAAGTCGGCCTTGCGTAAGTAGATTTGCAAACGCGAAATACCGTCGGAAAGATGAACAAACGCCGCCTTGCCCATCACTCGTGGCGGTGATGCGATACGTCCCGCCAGCCGCACCGTGAAATGGTTCAACTGCTGGTTGGCGAGCTCGAGTTCTTCGTTCGTCGGCCTGCCGTTGTCACCCTTTTTCGGTTCAAATCCGCTGAACTTTTCGATTATGGAACTGATGGTGTCTTCGCGGCCGGGTTCGACCACCTCGGTGCGCTCAAACTTGTTCGGATAAACATTGCCGACAAGTTCGCGCAGCGCTTCGAGGTGCTCGCGGCGCGCGCTCGTTTGATCGTTCTCTTCGATGAATGGAATGGACAAGCTTCTCGTCTCCAAAGTAAAGCGATGATTATAGCCACAAAAAGGCACAACGAAGAACACAAAAGGCACCGTTTGCGGCTGTCTCTTGTGCATTTTTGAGTCTGGCTTTTGTGCCTCTTTGTGGTTGTCATGCTAGATTCTATCCACGGATGAAAGACAAAATTCGGAGCATCGAAGATATGCTCGCGGAGCGCGCGCGTCTTCGGGACAGCGGCGTGCGGCTGGTTTTTACAAACGGTGTGTTTGATCTGTTGCACGTTGGTCACGTGCGTTATCTGGCGCAGGCGCGTGCGCTCGGTGATGCGCTCGTAGTGGCGATCAATAGCGACCGCAGTGTGCGCGAATTGAAAGGTCCCGATCGGCCCGTCTTCGATCAAGCGGAGCGCGCGGAGATCCTGGCGGCACTGCGACAAGTCGATTACGTCGTCGTCTTCGACGACATTTCGCCGCGCAACGTGATCACGGAGTTATTGCCTGACGTGCTCGTGAAAGGCGGCGATTATCAACTCGATCAGATACACGGCCGCGAGGAAGTCGAAGCCGCGGGCGGAAAAGTGATCTCGCTGCCGTTTGTCGACGGCGCTTCGACGAGCCGGTTGATTGAGCGAATGAAGGGAAGAGCTTAGATCTTTGTACTTAGTGCTTTTGTCAGTGGTCAGTAGTCAGTGGTCAGTTGTTAGTTCTATTGCTACCCACAACGGACAACTGACTACGGACCACTGACCACGGACAACTGACCACTGACAACTGACAAAGATCAAAGTACTAAGCTCAAAAGACTAAAGATATGTCCAGCAGGATCTTCCAGGAAAGTACGTTACAGCAAACTCTCCAACAGATCTCGGAGACTCGCGAGTACCAGCAACTGCTCTACGAGTTGCGAGCGAACTCGCGAATCATTTCAATCAGCGGGTTGGTCGCGGGTTCGGCGCGCGCGCTAGCTGTTGCGGCGCTCCAACGCGATACTGGAAAGACGTTCGCCGTCGTTTCGCAAACGACTCGGGATCTCGAACCGTGGGAAAGCGATCTGCGCTTCTGGCATGGCGCGCTGAACCACAAAGAGGGTTTCGAAGCTGAGATTCTTGTACTGCCGGCATCGGAAACAGATCCATACGCCGGCATCTCACCCCACGCGCAAACACTCGAGAAGCGTGCGCTCGCACTCTGGAGTTTACAACTTCACCCGCCCGACTTCGTGTTGTTGACCGCGCGAGCACTCGCGCGCAAGACCGTTAGTCCCGAAGCGATAGCGCGCGCTGGTGTCGTACTCAAACGCGACGAAGATCATTCGCCGGAAGAACTGGTTGAAAAACTCTTCGCAACCGGTTACATGCGCGAGGATCCGGTCGGCGGCGTCGGCGAGTTTTCCATGCGCGGTGGAATTCTCGACATCTGGCCGCCCGGCCGCGAGGCTCCGGTACGTATTGAGTTCTTCGGCGACAACATCGACTCGCTGCGTGAATTCGATCCCGAGACGCAGTTATCCACCGGTCAACTTACCGTCGTCGAGGTCCCGCCGATGCGCGAGTTGTCGGTTACGCCAACCGACTTCCAGATCTGGAGCGAAGGCGCGCGCGAACGTTGGGCCGACGAACGCTTCAATCGCTCGCTTCGAGACCGGACGGCTTTTGCCGACGAAGGTGAAGCGTTTGCTGGTTGGGAGTGGCTGATCGCTCTGACGACGGACTCGACGTCGACTGTCTTCGATCACCTGAAAGACGTTGTGCTCGTCGTCGACGAACCGAGCGCGATCGAATCGTACATCGGCGACTTCTATGAACGACTGAGCGAACGTTACGCCGAGATCGATCAGGCCGACGATATCGCCCTCACCCCTGAAGAACTCTTTCTCAACGTCGAACAACTGCGCGAGTTGATTCAAGGGCGCCAGCGCCTCGAACTGCGCGCACTCGGCCGCGTCGCGGCGGAAATTGATCTGAATCTCCAGTTGGACGCGGAAGAGCCCACCGTCCAACTTGGACGGCAGCGTGCTCCACGCGTCCCCGCGTTTCTTTTTCCGGTCGCCGAAACGGCGGTGGAAGTCGATTGGCAGGCACAGTCAGCAATGCGCTATCACGGACGCATCGCGGATCTCGCAACTGGTGTGAATCGTTCCTCCGAAGAAGGCAGGACGACGCTATTCGTGATGCCGAGTTTGGGTGTGGCTGAGCGCATCGTTGAGATCTTGAAAGACTATGAGATCGGATCGCGTCTCGCTTTGACCGGCGAAACGTCCGCTTCAAATGCAACTCCGGTTGTCGTCACTGTCGGTCGAATAAGCGGCGGGTTTGAATTGCCCAAGGCACGATTGATCATCCACGTTGAGTCGGACGTGTTTGACGAAACGACGACCTCGGTGGACCGTCGCGGCACGGCTGCCGATCGGACCGCCCGCCCAGAGGGACGCCGCCGTCGCTCAAAGGCCGCTGCCTTCCTTTCCGATTTTCGCGATCTGCGGCCAAACGATTACGTGGTCCACATCGATCACGGCATCGCGCGCTTCGGCGGTCTCCAAACGCTCGACCTTGGACCACGCTCCGGCGAGTTTATGCTGCTTTACTACGCGGACGAAGCGAAACTCTACGTCCCTGTCGAACGACTCGATCTGGTCCAACGTTACTCGAGCGCCGAAGGTCATCAGCCGCAACTGGATCGTCTTGGCGGTCTCGGCTGGCAGAAGACGAAAGCCAAAGCGAAACGTGCCATGCGCGACATGGCCGACGAGTTGTTGCGGCTTTACGCGGAACGGAAGCTCGTCGGCGGTTACGCCTTCGCCGCTGACACACCATGGCAGCAGGAGTTTGAAGACGGTTTCCCGTTTGTGCTCACGCCCGATCAGGAAACGGCGATCGAAGACGTGAAGAAAGACATGCAAGAGCCGGTGCCGATGGACCGTTTGCTTTGCGGCGACGTTGGTTACGGCAAAACGGAAGTCGCGATGCGCGCGGCGTTTAAGTCAGTGATGGAAGGGAAGCAGGCCGCCGTACTCACGCCGACGACTGTCCTCGCCTATCAGCACTACGACACGTTTCGTAATCGCTTCGCGCCGTTTCCGGTGAAGGTGGAACTACTGTCGCGTTTTCGCTCGTCGAAGGAACAGAAAGAGGTAGTGAAGCGTGTCGAGGCAGGCGAGATCGACGTAGTCATCGGCACTCATCGAATGCTTTCGAAAGACGTTCGTTTCAAGGATCTCGGACTCGTCGTCGTTGACGAAGAACAGCGTTTCGGTGTGGCCCATAAAGAACGACTGAAACAGTTGAAAAAGCGGGTTGATGTGTTGACCCTTTCGGCCACTCCGATTCCACGCACGCTCAACATGTCGCTCAGCGGCATGCGCGACATGTCCCTCATCGAAACGGCGCCGCGCGATCGACTCGCGATTCAGACACAGGTGGTCCAGTTTTCCGACAGCGTGATCAAGTCGGCCCTCGACCTTGAACTTTCGCGCGGCGGGCAGGTCTTCTTCATCCACAATCGTGTGGAGACGATCGAGACGATCGCGGCGCTCGTTCAGCGTCTTGTGCCGCAGGCGCGCCTGGCGATCGGGCACGGTCAGATGAACGAGAAAGAGATGGAGAAGGTGATGCTCGACTTCATCGACTACAAATATGACGTTCTGGTTGCGACCACCATCATCGAAAACGGCATAGACATCCCCCGCGCCAACACAATCATCATAAACCGCGCCGATCATTACGGTCTTTCTCAGCTTTATCAGTTACGCGGGCGCGTGGGACGTTCGAACCGCCGGGCTTATGCCTATCTGCTGATTCCGGCCGAACAGGAGCTAACGCCCATCGCACGCCGTCGTTTAGCAGCAATTCGTGAGTTTTCCGATCTCGGGGCCGGTTTTCGTATCGCGGCGCTCGACCTTGAACTACGCGGCGCAGGCAGTTTGCTGGGCGGTGAACAGTCGGGTCATTTCGAAGCGCTCGGGTTCGATCTTTACACCCAGATGCTTGAACGGACGGTTGCTGAGCTTCGTGGCGAAGAGGTCGAGGACGAGACCAGCGTGACGCTGAATCTCGGGGTGGATGTGGCGATCCCCGAGGAGTACATCTCCGACATGGGGCAGCGGCTGAGGACGTATAAACGTGTCTCATCGGCGCGTGACGAATCGACCTTACAAGGCATCAGAACAGAGACCGAAGACCGTTATGGGCGGATTCCACCGTCAGTCGAAAGGCTTTTTTCTTACGCTCGTTTGCGCCGGACGGCTGAAGAGTTGGGGCTGGTTTCGATAGACAAGACACCCGACGGAGTCGCGATGAAGTTCAGCGAAAAAGCGCGAATTTCGCTGGAAAAACTGGGAGAATTTGTTAGCAAGCATCCCGGGGCCGTGTTTACGCCGAACGGGGTTTTGCGTCTCGTTCTGACCGAGGACGAACAGGACAATGTTCTCGAGTTTGCGCGCGACGTGTTGCTCCAGATTAAGGTCACTGATTAGAATTCCCCTTTGGTCAGTGGTCAGTAGTCAGTGGTCAGTAGTAGCCCGGGAGGCAATCACCACCTGACTGCGGACAACTGACCACTGACCACGGACAAATTCGTTTTAGGAGTACCTGTGAAATTAATTAAATACTTTGCCGTCGCAATCCTCATGGCGTTCTTCGCAAGCAATGTTTTTGCCCAGGAAGGCGAGATGACCGTCATCGACGAAGTCATCGTCCAGGTGAATGACGACGTCATCACGTTGTCGATGCTGAAACGCGAGACGGAGGAACGTATCAAAGCGCTCATGCAGAACGGCATGACCGAGCAAAAGGCGAGGGAAGAAGTCGCGAAGCGCGGACCTGAATTGATCGCGACACTAATCAACGAGAGACTGCTGCTGCAACGAGGCAAGGAGCTGGATCTCGCCAGTGAGATCGAGGCGGAAGTAAACCGCCGCATGTTGCAGATCGCAAACGAGCAGGGCATCAATTCGATCGAGAAACTTTATCAGGCGATGCGCGACAGCAAGCTCGAGCCGGAGGACATCCGCCGGACGATGCGCACTGAGATGATGAAGCAGGCGGTGTTGGAGTCGGAGGTCGATCGTCGCGTTTATCTTAGCTTCCCGGCCGCTGATGTTAAAAAATACTTTGACACGCATCCTGATAAGTTTAAAAAACCCGAGAGCGTGAAGCTTTCCGAGATTTACATCACGACGACCGGCAAGGACGAAGCGGCTGTCAAGGCCAAGGTTTTAGAGATCATCGCCCAGGTACGCGCCGGCAGTGATTTTGGCGCGCTGGCGGCAGCGAATTCTGAACGCGAGAAAAACGGCAAACGTTCAGCGCCAGAGGACAAGGGTTACGTCGGCGAGTTTGACGTACCGAACCTCCGCGAAGATCTTGTTACCGCGATTAAGAACGTACAGGTGGGCGGCGTGTCGGAACCGATCCGGATCGGCGAGGGTTACCAGATCCTTCGTGTTGACGCGCGTACTCCCGGTGGTTCTACACCGACATTTAACGACAATCGCGTTCGCGGAATGATGTTGATGGAGCGCCAGGCAAAGGAACGGGAAGATTATCTTCAGAATCTTCGCAACGAAGCCTTCATCAAGGTTTCCGAGTCTCATCGCGCCTCCGTCGAACCGCTCTTGAAACTAAAGCCGGCGACGGCCGCCAAGAGCGCCAACAAGGACGAAGAGAAAAAGAAAAAGAACTAACACCGATTGATACCGATAACACGCATCGCCATTCTCGGTCTGCTTTGCGTTATCGGTTTTAATCTGTGGTTCCAAAAGCCAATCACGAAACCACGCATCGTCGTTTACAAGAAAGAGCGGAAACTGGAGTTGTATTCCGATAAAACTCTGGTCCGCTCTTATCGTGTCGGGCTGGGTTTCAATCCCGTCGCCGACAAGCAGCGTGAGGGCGATGGCGCGACGCCTGAAGGTGACTTCTACGTTTTCGTCAAAAACAACAAGAGCGCTTACTACCTATCGCTTGGGGTGAGTTATCCAAGTGTCGAAGACGCGGAGCGCGGACTGCGCGACGGTTTGATCACGCAGGCGCAATACAATTCGATCGTGGATGCTCAAAAGCGCAAAGTTGCGCCGCCGCAGTACACAAAGCTCGGTGGTCTGATTTACATCCACGGCAATGGATCGAGCAGTGATTGGACATTAGGCTGCGTCGCATTGGAGAATGAGGAAATGAAGGAGTTGTTCGACTCGGTGACAGTCGGAACTCCTGTAACGATAAAACCCTGATGTCTCTGCGGGTATCTCTGCTTTTCTCCGCGGTTAACAGCCATTTCAACGCAGAGGCCGCAAAGATTCCGCAGAGGGCCGCCGAGAAAGTGAAATCAGGTCAGGAGCTATTAGGTGCAAAAGTAGAAGTGATGTCGGAAATTAAGCCGTTCAAGATTCGTGACGTCGAGATCAATCCGCCGTTGGTGCTATCGCCAATGGCCGGGGTGACTGACGTATCGTTTCGTCGTTTGTTGAAACGGCGCGGCGGTGTTGGCTTGTCTGTTTCCGAATTCATTTCGGTTGAAGGGCTCACGCGTAACAATCCGAAGTCGAAACGGCAGATGCGGTTTTATGCGGACGAGCGGCCATTCGCGGTGCAGATCTTCGGTGGCCAGCCGGAACGAATGTGCATGGCGGCTGAGATGGCGCAGGAAGTTGGGGCTGATATTCTCGACGTGAACTGCGGTTGTCCGGCGCCGAAGGTCGTCAAACATGGCGGCGGTTCGGGTTTGCTTAAGGATCACAGCCGTCTCGAAACCATCCTCAAAGAGATTAAGAAAGTGATCACGATTCCGCTTACGGTGAAGATCCGCGCGGGCTTTTACGATCACACGATTAACGCCGTCGATACCGCGAAGCTGGCGGAAGACTGTGGCGTCGAACACATCGCCCTGCATGGTCGCACGAAAGAGCAAGGTTATCGCGGGTTAGCAAATTGGGACCTCGTTCGCCAGGTGAAGGAAGCGGTGAAGGTTCCGGTGTCAGGCAGCGGCGACGTCACGACGATCGAAGGCGCTTTTGACAAGTTTCGCGAAACGGGTTGCGACGGCGTTCTGATCGGTCGCGGCGCGATGGCGAATCCGTGGATTTTCCGGCAGATTGAAGACGCGATGCACGGGCGTCCGATCTTCGAACCCTCACTCGCCGACAAGCGCGCGATCCTGCATGAGTACTTCGACATGTTGCGCGAAGATATGCCTGAGACTCCCGCGATTAATCGTATGAAGCAGTTGGCGGGGCAATTCACGCGCGGATTACAGGGTGGCGCGTTGTTCCGCACGTCGATTTATCACTCGCATTCGGTAGACGAAGTGCTGGATCGAATTGAAGAGTATTTCGAAGCGATTGAGAATGGCCGTCCTTACTACGGCGAAGCCGGCGCGCCCATTGAAGACGCGCCGGTGCTTGATTCCTGCGAAGCGGCTACCGTCGCTTAGTTTGGCCAGCGGCGGCGACGCGAACGGGCTTCCCGGATCCGTTATCCAATTCAACAGGCGCTGGGTAACCTTTTGCGATTGACGGAATCGCTACAATAACCTCTTTTTTCTTCGACACAGCCTTAAGCCCATTCAACGCAGCAGTGCGCTCTGCCTCCGTCAAAGCTTCTAAAGTTGTGCCATGAGCTTGTAACACCGCGCGCAGATTCTCTTCTGTGTTCGTGTTCTGCTCATACACGTCTTTGTAAATGTAAAGTTTGCCATCCTCAACGACGATCGTTTCGTAACGCAGTTCCACCGGAACGCTCTCTTCCAACTTAACTTCATGTGTCTCGGTCTTTTGTTTTAAGAACCCGTTAACTTTTTCGTCGTTCAATTCCGTATTCGTCGCCTGCGCGAGTCTCATCGCGAAGTCTTTGACCTGCGGATTCGTCAAACCAACGCAGCCATGCGAAGCAAACGTGCCGATCTTCGCGGGAGCCTTACCGCCGTGAATCAGATTCGGTAGACCGATCGGGATCTTGATCCATCCGAGCGGGTTGTTTTTACTGCCGGCTTCGACGGTCTCACCGACGCTTACGTTCTTCATCTCCGCAGCCCACGCTTCATCAGGGACAGTCCATGTTGGATTGAAGATCACGCTTTCAGCTTTGCGCAGACCGGTCGGCAGCGGAAAGTCCGGCACGCCGATACCGACTTTGTACGTCTTGATTAATGCACCGTCGGCGAAGATGTCCATGCGATGTGCCGGTATGTTGACGACAACTCGCGTGTCGGTTGGAATAGCGTTTGGTCCAGCCATCATCTCCGGACTCGGTTGCGCTGTTGCGACTGTTTTTGTCGCTTCAGGTGATGCTCCCGGTGATGCGGCTGGTGTCGCAGCGGGCCGAGTCGAGGAAGTTGAATTTCGGTTGTTAGGCTCGACAGTGCAGCCCAGCTAGAAACACAGATAAAAGAACAATAAGCACGGATCGCTTCATATATTGTTGACTCCTTTGACTTGAGTGGGAGCAACGGGCGTTCCTGTTTATCTATTTGAGAAAATCTGGGGTTTTGGCGGTGTCCTGCACGATTAACGGACAGTAGAGCGTAACAGTGGGTACGGATTAATGTTGGTGGTGCCTTCCCAATAACGCTTCGGATCTGAAACGGCTGAGATCGAGAAGTGAAGATGATAGTTGCCGACTCCGGCGTTTCCGGTGTCGCCGACGTAGGCGATCACGTCGCCCTGACGCACAACATTTCCTTCGGAGAGTCCAGCCGCGTAGCCTTGAAGGTGAGCGTAATAGTAGACAGTTTTCTCGTCCACGCTTAGTTGATAGATCGTAATTCCGCCTTTGTCACTCTGAAACAGCCGTAGGATCTTGCCGGAAGTAGCGGCGAGCACCGGCGTGCCTGCGGGCGCCATGATGTCGATCGCATCGTGTAACCGGCCTTCCGATCTCGCATCGTCATACGTGTCGATCAACTGGTCGGGTCGCACACCAGCGACGGGAATAATCAACTCCACCTGGCCGACGAAATTTGCACTAGACTCTGTCGCTGGTGTCGGTGCGACTTCAGGTGTTGCTGCCGCAGCTACCGGTGTCGCCGCAGGTTCTGGAGTGGGTAATTCGATCGGCGTGATCTGTGTTTGCAGGGGTTGCTGAGGTAATGGACGTTGAGTTAACGCAAGCCACACTAATCCAATAATCACAATCCAAATGACACAGATCAAAACTCGCAAAAACGCAGGGCGCATGCCCGTTTTGTAGACAACTAACGTTCCATACCGAGCGGCAATAGCGGGCGTGGCTCTTTTCCACCCAAAAACCAACTGGCGCCAACACGTAAGCGGTGGTGCCACGTCGGCAAACGTGCTGTATACAACGCGAATCGTGCCTGTCTGGCCATCGCTCCACCGAACGCTTTTCCACCAGCCAGCAGTACAGCCGCTCGCTCAGTTCCGAGGCTCAATGCTTCGCCGAGTTCTTCAAAATGTTTCGTTTTGAGCTCTTTGCCGGAGAGAAGCGCCTTGATGTTGTTGGCTGCCAGGTTCGCTTCCTGCAACGCCAGTTGCGCCGTGCCCGGGAGCGTGGCATCAGCCGGTGGGCAACAAGCGATGTCGCCGAGGGCAAACACGTTGTCATACTGGGTCAGTTGTAACGTCGGTCTTATTTTGATCAGTCCGCGCGAGGTCTTCTCGACGTTGAGTTGTTCGACGAGTGGTCGCATCTTGACGCCTCCGAGCCAGACCACACCTGCTGTCTTCAGTTCCTCGAGGTTTCCTCCGTGTTCATAGGTCACAGTGTCACTCGTAACTTTCACAACTCGCGTCAGCGTGTTCACTTCGACGTGCGCTTCACGCAACGCCGCTTCGACAAACTCGCGAATCTGTTCACCCATTCCGGGAACGACTCTGTCGCTCATTTCGAAAACCAGCACTCGTGGCTCGCCCTGAAGCGCGCGTCGCTTGACTGCGTCGAGGAGGAGGTCAGCCATTTTCGTTGATAGTTCGCAGCCGCTGGCGCCGGCGCCGACGAGGACGAACGTCAGTTCACGCCGGACGTCCTGGGGCGGCATGTCCGGTGGGATGCGATCCAGCGCCTCAACCATACGGCGACGAAGCGCATCGGCGTGTGCGATTTTGCGAAACGGTAGCGTGTACTCTTCGGCGCCTTCGACACCGACAAAGTTTGTAACTCCTCCGACACTGAGTACGAGGACGTCAAAATCGAGCGGATCCTTAAGCATCTTGAGCGTGACTCGCTTCGCCTCCAGGTCTATGGACGCAACTTCATCACGGATCAGCCGGACGTCGTTTTCGTTGACGAGTTCGTTGAACCTCGGTGCGATGTGCCACGCTTCGACTTCGCCGCTGAGGTATTCGTAGAGCATGGGGGTGAATAGGAAGTGTTCGTCGTCGCTGACGAGGGTGACGTCTGCTGAACCGGCGAGATCCAGTGTCGTAAAAAGGCCCCCAAAACCGCCGCCAAGAATCAGAATTCTGGGACTAGCCATCTGTGTTGTCTACCCCGCTGTTGTTTTGCCGACATACTAACAGGAACCATTTGTCATTTGTCATTTGTCATTTGTCATTTTTCATTTGGTGGGAGTTGAAGATGCTTTAAATGAGAAATGACCATTGACCAATGAAAAATGACCAATAAACCGGGGTCAACTGGACACTCCCCAACCCCCGTGATACATTGAGCGAGCTTTTTAAGTTTAGCGGTTACCGCCCTTTAGGGGAGTTTACTGCGGTCGAGGAGGACCATTTAAGCAAGTGGCGTTAGCAAAAGAAACCAAGGAGCAAATTGTCTCCGACTTCCGTACGCATGAAGCAGACACCGGTTCACCGCAGGTGCAGGTGGCGCTTCTCAGCAAGCGAATCAACGACCTGACCGAGCATTTCAAGACACATAAGAAGGATAATCACTCGCGGCGCGGCCTGCTGAAAATGGTCTCGCAGCGACGAAGTCTGTTGGATTACCTGAAGAAAACGGATATTGAGCGCTACCACGAGGTCGTCAATCGTTTGGGCCTGCGCAGGTAGCATATTTTCACCGAACCTAAGCGAGAGATCTTCGAGTCTCTGTTAGTAAAGCCCGCGTCTATCGAAGAGCTTGTGGCAGTGCCGAACGTGACGGCGATTGACTGGAAACAAGCAGACGTGTACGGCCCTGGCCTAGACCAACAAGGCGGCATGAGCTTCACGGTTTAAGAGGCTCGTGCCGCCTTTTGTATTCGCCATCAACGTTAGTTTTACCTGCCCGCTTCACGTTGGCGTGCTCCCGGAAAGTCTATTGCAAAACTGCCTAAAAACAGCGGGCGGATGAGACGCCCGCGACCTGAACCCGGATTCAGGTGCCAATGTCTAAGGAGAAGAAGAACATGCCAGAAAAGAAATACCTCAAAGAATCAATCAAACTTGGTGACAAAGAGTTGACCGTCGAAACCGGTCGCGTCGCCAAACAAGCAGACGGCTCGGTCGTCGTTCGTTATGGCGACACGATGTTGCTCGTAGCCGCTGTAGGCGCCCCCACCGCGCGGGAAGGTGTGGATTTCTTTCCCCTCACGGTTGAGTACCGTGAATCCAATTACGCCGCCGGACGTATTCCCGGCAACTACTTTCGTAGGGAGGGCCGTCCGAACGAAAAAGAAGTTCTGACCGCCCGCCTCATCGACCGTCCCTGTCGCCCGCTTTTCGCAGAAGGTTATCGAAACGAAACTCAAGTCATCGCCAGCGTCATCTCGGCCGACCCCGACAACAATCCAGACGTAATCGCAATCACCGGCGCATCGTGCGCGCTTTACCTGTCGGACATTCCATTCATGAACCCAATCGCCGGTGTGCGCATCGGCCTGATCGAGGGACGCTATATCGTCAACCCGACCTACGATGAAGTGCGCGAATCGCGTTTGAATCTCATCGTGGCGGGAACTGAAGAGGCGATCGTGATGGTCGAAGCCGGCGCGTCTGAAGTCTCGGAAGAGATCATGGTCGAAGCGCTGATGTTGGCCCACAAGGAGATCAATCGTCTCTGTCGCTGGCAAAAAGAGCTCTACAAAGCGCTCGAAGTTCAGAAGCGAGAAGTTAATCCCGTTCAACTCGACGAGCAGATGGTGAGAGAGATCACCGAGAAGTACGTCGACCAGTTACGCCAGGCGCTCGACACGAGCACGCAGGAGAAGCGCGCCAGTTACGCCGCGGTCGATTCGTTGAAGAAAGAAGTGGTGGAATCGTATCCCGAAGATCAACCGGAAAAGCGATCAATGGCGAAACTCGTCTTCGATCAACTGAAGGAAGGCGTCTTTCGTGACGACATTCTGAACAAACGCCGGAGGCCCGATGGCCGCAGGTTTTCCGAGATACGTCCGATTACATGCGACGTGGGCTGGCTACCGCGCGTGCACGGTTCCGCGCTTTTCACTCGCGGTGAAACTCAGGCGCTCGTTTCCACTACGCTCGGTACTAAAGAAGACGAGCAGTTCATCGACGATCTCGAAAAAGGCGAAGTCAAGCGACGTTTCCTGTTGCACTACAACTTCCCGCATTATTCGGTTGGCGAAGTGGGACGGTTTGGATCGTCGAGCCGGCGCGAGATCGGTCACGGTGCACTCGCTCGACGTGCTTTGGAACCGGCCCTGCCCGATGACGCCGACTTCCCTTACACCCTCCGCGTGGTTTCAGAAATCACAGAATCGAACGGCTCTTCATCGATGGCGTCCGTTTGTGGTGGAACCCTTTCGATGATGGATGCCGGCGTGCCGATGAAAGCGCCTGTTGCCGGAGTGGCGATGGGTCTCGTGATGGAAGGCAACAAGTACGCGATCCTTACCGACATCGCCGGCGCCGAAGATCACTATGGCGACATGGACTTCAAAGTCGCGGGCACGCGCAACGGCATTACCGCGTTGCAGATGGACATCAAGATCGCCGGTATCAACGCGCAGATCATGGCTGAAGCGCTCGATCAGGCGAAGAAGGGTCGCATGTACATACTCGGCGTGATGGAAAAAACAATTGCGGCTCCACGCGAAGCCATTTCGCAGTTCGCGCCGCGCATCATCCAGATCAAGATCAATCCCGACAAGATTCGCGACGTCATTGGACCAGGCGGCAAGGTGATTAGATCGCTCGTCGAAGAAACTGGTGCGAAGATCGACGTCGCCGACGATGGCACGATCTCGATCGCGACCGCGAGTGGTGAAGCGGCGGATGCAGCGGTCAATCGTATCCGTGGTCTGACTGCCGAAGCCGAGGTGGGCCAAACCTATCTTGGCGTCGTCAACAGAATTGTCGACTTCGGAGCGTTCGTCGAAATCTTTCCGGGTACTGATGGTCTATTGCACATCTCGGAGATTGCTGATCGTCGCGTCAAAGACGTTCGCGACGAGCTGAAAGAGGGGCAGCAGATTCTGGTGAAGTGCATCGGCCGCGAAGGCAACAAGATCAAGCTTTCACGGAAGGCGGTTCTGCGCGACGAGAATCGCAAGGCGGAAGCTGCCAGCTCGAGCGAGAGCGAGTGATAGGGAGACGGGGAGACGCGGCGACAGGGAGACGCGGTGACACGGTGATCGATCACCGCGTGTCTCCCCGTCCCCCCCCGTCCCCGCGTCACCCCGTCCCCGCGTCACCCCGTCCCCGCGTCACTTCCAAGCCGTCCAGCTTCTGGAATTGCAGTCTGAGACCTGGATAAAACCTGCTGGTCCAGGACCACAAGAACACCTTTTACGCCGTTTTACCAATGTTGTACGAACGGCCCTCGATTTGCTGCGAAATTCTGCTAAACCAGGTGGCCTAAGTAAACGATGCGGCGTTTACGTGAGGTGCCCGTGACCTTCCCCAGGACGTCGCCTTCCACCAACTCTGTTGCTCACCTCTTTAGTTAAAACTGGTAGGCGCTGGAGTTTCCAGGTAATTAGCAATCTTCTTGTAGTGGATAAGAAAGCGTCACAGTTTCGACAGGCAGAGTAAGTACCTGGTGTCTCAAACTTTTATCGTATGAACCGAATCTACGCCCCCAACTTCGGTAAGCGGCCCACCGCAGGGCTGCGGCGCTTCTGCTGCATGCTTGCCGTTTTCTTTGGCATCTTTCAGGTGACAGTTGGCCCAGCCAAGGCCGACCCGATCACGGTAAATCGTGTGGCTCAGACCCTGAAGACGGTCCAGGGCACTACGGACCTTCACTTGACCCTGATCACACAGGATCCCTTACCATCCGGAACAAAGACCACAGCCCCGACAACTGGCTCTGGCGCCGGCATCGGTTCCAACGATCCGAAGCTCGATGCGCTGCTTTCTGGTTTCCCGATCGTTCCGCCGAGTGTCAGTCTCGGTGTCGATGACATTTCCGAAGAGGGTGAAGTCGACGGAACGATTTGCGACTGCGGCGAAATCCTTATCGCCGGCGGTGGTTTTCCAAAGTGGCCCTTGTTGTTTTTAGCAGCCGTGCCACTCGCGTTTATTCCTGATAAGGAGACCGAGAGCAACCCAACGCCGACTCCGACGCCGACTCCGCCATCTCAGCCTTCGCCCACTCCTACTCCTACGCCTGAACCGGCATCACTGCTGATCTTCGGTACGGGTTTAGTTGCGGTCAGCGCTGGATTGCGACGCCGTTACACCAGAGCAAAGCTCGCGAGTCAAATTCAGCAGTCGGAGGAGGAGCAATCGTAGTCATGAAATCCAGATTCTTCTCCGCTCGCAATTTCAAGTTTGCATTGTTGCTTTTGGCAGCAGTGATGTTCTTCGGGTTTGCTTCAGCAGCGGATGTTTCGGCGAAGCCGAAGAAGGCGAAGTACGGCACCATCAAGATTCTTACTAACCCGGGTGGCCTGTTGCTCGTGATCGACGGACAGGCTCGCGGTGAAACGTTGACTGATTATCGTTCATTCGATCTCAATGCCGGCATTCATAACGTTTCGGTAACATTGCCGAACGGAAAACTGTGGACACGCGAGATCGAAGTGCCGGCAGGTCGCGTCAAATGCGTCGTCGTCAACTACCGGCCGTTGCCGCCGTTGCCGAAGTCGCCTTGTCCGTATCCCGTGAGTGTTTCAGCGCCGGAGACGGTAAACGAAGGCGAGATCATTACGTTCGCTGCGGATGTCACCTACGGCGGAACTGAAGGTTTGAAATACGCTTGGACGGTTAACCCGACTGGCGCGAAAGTCATCAGCGGAGCAGGCACGCCGACGATCACTGTCGACACGACCGGCCTTGGTGGTCAGCGCGTCATCGCAACCCTCGTGGTGACGGATGGATCGTCCGATCCGACGTGCCGACAGACCGCGCAGAGCGTTGCTGTCGTGAAAGCCCCGATAAAAATAACGCTCGTGTCGCGTGAGTTTGACGAGTGCGTTAACTGCACGTTCGACGATCAAAAAGCGCGGCTCGATAATCTCGCAGTTGAACTACAAAACGATCCGTCAACGCGCGCCTACGTCATCGCGTACGGCGGACGCCAAAGCCCGCTTGCGAAGGTTGAAGTGTTGATGAAGCGGGCACGTGACTACATCGTCGAGGAGCGCGGCATTGATGCTTCTCGTCTTGTGATCGTCAACGGCGGGTTCCGCGAAGCCGATAGTGTCGAGCTCTGGGTTGTTCCGGCTGGTGCGGCTCCACCGCGCGCGACGCCGACGGTCCAGGCAGGCGAAGTTAAGCCTTCCAGGAAAACACGCAGGTGACACGGATTATCCGTGTCATCTGTGGGGTCTCTTTCTTTTTCCCTCAGCCTCTTCTATATTCGGTGCGTGCCTGCACCAAACATCGACACTGTGGTTTCGCTCGCCAAGCGGCGAGGTTTTGTCTTCCCTTCATCTGAAGTTTATGGCGGCCTCGGCAGCGCCTGGGACTATGGTCCATTAGGCGTCGAACTCTCCAACAACATCAAACAATCGTGGTGGCGGTGGCTCGTTTATGAGCGCGACGATATCGAAGGCATCGATTCGTCGATCATTCTCAACCGGCTGGTGTGGAAGTATTCAGGTCACGAAGCGACCTTCAACGACTGGTTGGTCGATTGCCGGAAGTGCAAAGGACGTTTTCGTCAGGACAAGGTTTTTGATAAGAACGAAGACGGTTCGTTTCAGGCGAAAGAATGCCCGACTTGCGGGTCAAATGCCTGGACCGATGCACGTGCTTTCAACACGATGTTGCAGACGAGGTTGGGCGCGGTTGCTGACGACGATCCGAGTGCGCTGGCCTATCTGAGGCCCGAGACCGCGCAGGGAATTTTTATCAATTTCCTGAATGTGCAAACTTCGATGCGACGGAAGTTGCCGTTCGGGATTGCGCAGGTTGGGAAGTCGTTTCGTAACGAAGTCACGCCGGGAAATTTCATCCTGCGCACGCGCGAGTTTGAGCAGATGGAGATGGAGTATTTTGTTGCGCCGGATGCGGAACATTCGAAGCTCGTCGACTACTGGGTCGAGCAGTACATGGAATGGTTTCACAGCCTCGGGTTACTCCGCGACAACCTCTCGTTGTATGAAGTGCCGGAGGATGAGCGCGCGCATTATTCGAAGCGCACGGTGGACGTGATGTACCGGTATTTTCCGGAGCGCGAGAAGCCGTGGGAAGAGTTGATGGGAATTGCCTGGCGCACCGACTTCGATCTCGGCGCCCATTCGAAGAACCGACTCGACGAGGAAGGGAAACGGATCAATCCGGATTCGACTGAAGACCTCTCGTACTTCGATGAACCAACGAAGACGCGCTTCTATCCGCACGTTATCGAACCGGCTGCTGGTGTCAATCGCACTGTGCTCGCGGTGTTGATGGACGCTTATTCGGAAAGGACCAACGACAAAGGTGAGACGCGCGTCATTTTGAAACTCGCGCCACAGCTTGCGCCGATCAAGGCCGCAATTCTACCGCTCGCGAAGAACAAGCCCGAGATTGTCGGCATGGCGAAGGCGATCAAGCGCTCGCTGCAACCGACGTTGCGCGCTGTTTATGACGACACCGGCGGCATCGGTAAGCTTTACGCGCGACAGGATGAGATTGGGACGCCGCTCTGTGTGACGGTGGACCATCAGTCGCTCGAAGATGAAGCGGTGACGGTGCGCGATCGCGATACGTGGGAGCAGGAGCGAGTGAAAGTGTCTGAGCTCGTGGATCATCTGCGACAGCGTTTGCAGGTTTGAGGCAGCGAAAGTTTTATGCCGGTAGTAAAGAAACGCAATCAACAAACTGAGACTCGCCTCTTGCTCGAATCAGACGAGCCGGTCGAGTTGCCGCCAGCGGAGATCGACGACGGCGCGGTGCTGGTCCAGTTTGAAAAGTTCAAGCCCTACATACCGCAACTGCTCGAAGCCCTGCGCGCGGGAACAGTTGCCGAGCCTGTACCTGTCATGATCGACGGTTCCACCTTTGCGGTTCATGGATCGACGCGAACCTTCTGGGTCAAACTGTGGCACGCCGCGGGAAGCGAGCTGACAAAGATCGATCGCGCCCAGGTCATTAGCTGCATCCCCTCCACGCGCGGCGTTCAGGTTGTGGTAGACAATCTTGAAGAGTAAGAGTTAGGTTCCCGCAAAGGCGCTAAGGCGCAAAGGGAGATGCGGGGACGGGGGGACGCGAGAGGGAGATCTCGCTTTTCCCCGCTTCAGCCCATCCCCGTGTCCCCGCGTCTGACATATGGTCAACCTGCCGGAAAAAGTGATGGCCCTCGCGCGCGTGATTCACGAGGCGGGCGGTCGAGCCTTGCTCGTCGGCGGCTGTGTGCGCGATCAGTTGCTGGGAATCGAGCCGAAGGATTGGGACCTCGAAGTCTACCAGTTAGCACCGCCGCGACTGCGCGAGATTTTGGATAGTTTCGGATCGGTGAATGCGGTCGGCGAGGCGTTCACGGTTTACAAGTTGGGCCACGATCTGGACGTTTCGTTGCCACGCCGAGAGCGCAAGTCAGGCCGCGGCCATCGCGCTTTTGTAATCGAAGGCGATCCGGCGATGAGCGTCGAGGACGCATCACGCCGGCGCGATTTCACCATCAACGCGATACTTCAAGATCCGCTCACCGGCGAGTTGATCGATCCGTTTGGCGGCCGTCAGGACATCGCTGGGGGCATGTTGCGAGCAGTTGCCGCCGAAACATTTGTCGAAGACAGTTTGCGCGTTTTGCGTGCGGCGCAGTTTGCCGCACGATTCGAATTTCAGATCGAACCGGAGACGGTCGCGCTGTGCCGGACCATGGACCTCAGCGATCTTCCGGCGGAGCGCGTGTGGGGCGAGCTGGAAAAGCTCCTGATGCGATCCCGCCGGCCATCCGTCGGTCTCAACTGGTTAAGAGAACTGGGCGCTGTGGAAAAGATGTTTCCGGAGATCCAGACTTTGATCGACGTACCACAGGATCCTGAATGGCATCCGGAGGGCGACGTCTTCATCCACACGTTGTTGGCGGTAGATCGAGCGCGTGAACAAATTGACGATCTACCCTACGCGCGACAAGTCACGGTGATGCTCGCCGCGCTGGCGCATGATTTCGGAAAACCACCGACGACGCAGTTTCTTGAAGGCCGCTGGCGATCGCGAGGACACGAAGAAGCAGGCGTCGAGCCGGCAGGGCGCTTTCTCGATCGCATCAACGTACACACGATCGATGGTTACGACGTGCGTCAACAGGTCATTGCGCTTGTGCGCGAACATCTGAAGCCGGGTGAGTTTTACAAAAAGCGCGACGAGGTTGGCGAAGGCGCATTCCGTCGTTTGGCGCGCCGTTGCGAGCCGGATCTTCTGTACCGCGTAGCGAAAGCCGATTCGCTCGGACGCAATGCGGATTGGGTACCGCGTGATAAGTGGTACGGGTCGGAAGCGCAGGAATGGTTCGTGCAACGAGCCAGAGAGTTGAACGTCGAGCAACGGCCGCCGGATCCATTGCTGCTGGGCCGGCACTTGCTGGAATTGGGTGTCGAACCTGGCCCAGGAATGGGTGAGATCACGCGCGCGGTTTATGAGATGCAGTTGGATGGTCGCGTCCGAACTCTCGACGACGCGATTAGTGAAGCTCGAAAGCTCGTCGCTCAGGGTTGAGGTTGTTGCTGCGTGACGCAGTGGATCGTGCCCATGCCCCAAACGAGTGGTTCGCAATTAATCGGGACTACTCGCCGATTTGAGAACACGCTTTGTAGAGTTTCCACCGCGCGCTGATCGTTCGCATGACCAAAAACCGGAGCAAGAACGATATTGTTCGCGATGTAGAAATTTGCGTAGCTCGCGGGTAGCCGATCGAGATTGCGCGTGTCAGTGCTTGTCCCACCGACAACCCCAGGCATCGGCAACGTGACGATTCTAAAAGGCCGGCCGTGAACGTCGGTCATTGACTTGAGCCGCTCGAGATTGTCGTTTAGCAGTTCGTAATTAGCGTCTTGCGGATCTTCTTCGATCGCGCAGACGATCATGTTAGGCCCAACAAACCGCGCGATGTCGTCGATATGCCCGTCGGTATCGTCGCCGACGATTCCTTCGTTAAGCCACAGCACCTTGCTGACGCCAAGATAACTCTTCAGGTACTCCTCGATCTCATTCTTGCTAAGGTGTGGATTGCGGTTCGTATTCAACAAGCACTGCTCGGTCGTCAACACACAGCCGGCGCCATTCACGTCAATCGCTCCGCCTTCCAAAACAATTCCCGGTTCAAAGCGACGCATCTTCAACTGCGGCTCCAAGAAAAGCGGTACACCGTTGTCGTGCTTCAAGGTTTCATACTTATTGCCCCAGGCGTTGAAGATCCAGTCGTTGAACGCAGTGCCATCGCGGCCGTCGATGAGAAAGTTTGGACCATAATCCCGGATCCACGAATCGACGGTAGGAATGTGATGAAAGCGAAGGTTGCCGGCGCTTGCAAAGGTGCATCGTTGTCGCACCGCTTGCTCTGTAGCTGCGATCGTCAACCAACAAGTTGACGGTCTCGTGCGGCGTCAACGCCGCGATCATCTGCGATATAGATCTCTTCTACTTGCGAAACGCGATCGGGCCAGGTTTCAGGGTCCTTGGGCCACGTTAACCATGTCGCCACATGTTGCCGCCACTCGGCGGGCATTTGAAAACCGAGTGCGGCGGGAGTTTCTTGCGGTGTTGCGGACATGGTTCAGGATCTGATCGTCTTGAGTCGGAAATGCCGGCCAATGCCGATAAAACTGATCAGCACCCAAAACACTTCCATCAATAGCGCCGAAAGATTGAAGTCGACGATCAGTGAAGCGACGATAAAGCTCGCGCCCAATGCGTTTAGAACGGAGTATGCAAGGTCTGTGCTTCTAAGCTTGTCGAGTTGCAGCAACAGGTAAGTAACTACAATCATTGCGACGCCTATGAGGCCAGCCAGGTCTATCAAGCTCATGTTTATTCCCCAAAGCGGAAACGCAGTCCGTCGTAAGCGTCGATGCGGCGGTCCCGCAGGAATGGCCAGTTCTGCCGCGTCTCCTCGATCTTTGTAAGGTCACACTCAACAACGAGGATCTCTTCATCTTTATCGGAGCCCTTTGCGATGAGGCGTCCAAACGGATCGGCGACAAACGACTGGCCCCAGAAGTTCAGCTTACCTTCACGGCCCACGCGATTCACCACCACCACGTACACGCCATTAGCGATCGCATGCCCGCGCTGAATCGTTTCCCACGCTGAATGCTGCGCTTCATTCATCGACTGTTCTTCGTCCGGTAACCAACCGATGGCGGTCGGGTAGAAAAGGAACTGAGCGCCACCCAGTGCCGTGAGTCGCGCTGCTTCCGGGAACCACTGGTCCCAACAGACCAGCGTGCCCACTTTTCCATACGATGTGTCGTGCGTTTGAAAACCGAGATCGCCGGGAGTGAAATAAAATTTCTCGTAGTAAAGCGGATCGTCCGGGATGTGCATCTTGCGATACTTCCCAACGATCTTGCCGTTGGTGTCGATCATCACGGCCGTATTGTGATATACGCCGGCGGCGCGCTTTTCAAACAACGAGGCCACGATCACCACGTTTCGTTGCCGCGCCACTTTGGCCAGTGCTTCCGTCGATCGTCCGGGGATCGATTCGGCCAACTTAAACAATTGGATGTCTTCGGTCTGGCAGAAGTACTGCGAACGAAACAGTTCCTGAAGACAGATGATCTGCGCTCCGCGCTTTGCGGCGTCGTTGATTCCGGCGATCGCCTTCTTCAAGTTTTTCGCAGGCTCCGGCACACAACTCATTTGCACCAGGCCGACCGTGACGGCATCGGCGCGTTTCTTTTTCGGCATGGCCCGAAGTATAGCAAAGCATTCGTGCGATCCGTGTTTTGCTCTGGTAAGATGTCCGGTCTTTTTGAGCACCTTATTGGAAAGAGTAGAGAAATGATCGATTTTGCATTAACGGAAGACCATCAGGCGCTGGTGCAAACGGTGCGCGAGTTTACGCAGAAAGAAGTCGCGCCACACATCAAGGAGTGGGACGAGAAACAGGAATTTCAGCCTTCGGTTGTGAAAAAAATGGCCGCATTAAATCTGCTCGGTGTGTGTATTCCTGAGGAGTATGGCGGCGCTGGTTTTGATTACATTTCGCTGGGACTGGTATGTGAAGAACTCGAAGCAGTCGATACTTTCATGCGCGTCATCATGTCAGTACACACCGGCTTGAATTCGTTGACGCTTTACACGTGGGGCACCGAGGAACAGAAGCGAAAGTACCTTGTACCGCAGGCAAAGGGCGAAAAGATCGCGACCTATGGTTTGACCGAACCCGGCGCTGGTTCTGACGTGGTTGGCGCGCGCTCCACAGCTCGCCGCGACGGAAACGAGTGGGTGCTGAACGGCGAGAAGATGTGGATCAGTTTGGCTGACGTGGCCGACAACTTTTTGTTCTTCTGCTGGACTGATGAAGAGAAGCGTCGTAGCCGCGATCACACAGGCATGTCATGTTTCATCGTCGAACGCACAATGAAAGGTTTCTCTTCCGGAACGATTCACGGCAAGTTAGGCATTCGCGCCGGCAACACCGGCTACTTCTCGTTACAGGACGTGCGCGTGCCGCAGGAAAACATGGTCGGCGAAGAGGGCGAAGGATTCAAGATCGCGATGTTCGCGTTGGAGCAGGGACGCTACACGGTTGCTTCGGGCGCAACTGGCGTAATTCGCGCTTCGCGTGATGCGTCAGTGTCGTATGCGAACACGCGTGAGACGTTTGGTACGAAGATCGCGAACCATCAACTGGTGAAGCAGAAGATCGCGGAGATGGAAGCCGATTATCAAATGAGCCACTTGCTATGGCTGCGGGCCGGCTATCTGAAGAACGAAGGCCTGCCCAACGCAAAGGCCACCAGTTTGGCGAAGTGGCAAGCCACGATTCGAAGCGAGAAGGCCGCGTCGATGGCGATCGAAGTTCATGGCGCAAACGGTTATTCAAACGACTACCCGGTGGAACGTTACCTGCGCAACTGCAAGGCCGCGATCATCTACGAGGGCACTCGCGACATCCACACATTAATGCAGGCCGACTGGGCCCTTGGTCTGAAACATGAGAGGGCCGCGCGACGTACCTTGCCCCCGTGGAAAAAGTAGTCACGCGGCTTCCTCACCTTCAAGTAAGAGTCATTGCGTCACCAGAAAAACGTCCCAGGCCCACCGGCCGATAAACGCGCCGGTGGCGTCCTTCACCTTCGCTCGATAGCGAAACTGGTTGCCGTAGCGGTCGACGCGCTTCGACTCCTTGAACTCCAACTCCAGCGCGACGACCTTCAATGAAGGTAACGTGTAAAGTTCATCCGGCTCAGACACACCGTTGTGGTTTTTGTCCTGCCATAACCGCAGACTGCTAAAGATCGAGTCGTTCTGATCGATCAGACCATCGCCGTTTCCACCGTTAACAGTCTTATCAAACTCTGCCAGCGCGAGAAATCCGTTCTTGTTACTTGCCTCTGGTTGTGGCGTGTAATCGCCAAACAGTTCCGCGCCTTTATCTACCAATCCGTTGCCATTTCGATCGAGGGCCAGCCACGCATCGTCGGAACCGGCGAGCGTCCAACTCAACTTCTCCTTTGCCGCATTGCCATCGAGATCAAACTCGACGCCGGCGGCAGCATCGCTAAGTGTTATTCCATTGCCCGAAACGTCGATGATGATCGGCGAGCCGCCGCAGATATCGCAGCCACCGCAGGAGCATGTGGAGAAATCAAAGTCGCCGCCGAACATTAGGCACTTGTTGGCTAACGTCTTGCTGCAACTCGTGCTGAGCGACGAACAGCAGAGCCCGTTACTCGTCGGCTTTGTTCCAATCGGACAGGTGCCGTTAAGGAGTGGCGTAGTGCAGTTGCTGGGGATTGTGCTGGAAAGACTGCAGGAGAAATGTTCCGAATTGGCATCGCGCCAAAGATTGCCTCCGGATACGGTGACATTTCCGCCAACGACACCGATACTCAGCGAGACCTGTGCGCTTGTGCCGCAATTAGTCCCAATCAGGCACGTCGAAAAAGCCACTCCCGTTGCCGAAGCGCACTGAATCGTCGTTCCGGTCGCACCCGTTCGGTTTTCAGTTTTCAGGTCTTTGGAACCGACGTGCGCGAAAAAGGGCGTCAAGTGGTCCAGCACCCCACTCTCGAATGCTACAAACTTATCGACTACTACGGCGCAGCGTTGGAAGCCACCGACAATCGGCGTGCACGTGCCCGTGTATTCAGCTGTCCCACCATGATCGCCGGAAGCGTGTTCGCTGAAGTCAGGGCTGAACCAGAACGAAAGCGGCGTCGAGATCAATGCTGTCTCAGTTGGATTCTCTTCACCAATCACCTCGCCGGCTTCATCATCTGTGGAACCGCCATCGTCCGTCACACCGCCATCGTCTATCAATGCTGCGTCTAAGGCCAGCGTTGTCAACTCAGTTTGTGTGCCACTCTTTGTCTTGTACGGTGGACGTTTCTCCTGCCAGACGCGGCCAACACCGTCCACTACCGCGTCCCAGAACTCCGGCGCGCGCATCTCCGCGCCGTTCGTCTTATCGTGAAACAGCGCGAGTGCTTGATACGTGCGCGATCGTCCCTCAAACCGCACGGTCACCTGGTACGATGCGTAGCTGACAATGTCGAAATACTTTTCCGGCTCGAAATGAAAAGCGTCGGCGATGGTCCACTGCGGATCGAACACAGACGCATATCGCCCGTGCTCCCAGGCGGCAGCGAACGTCGCCTCTTCCGGTCCGTCATCGAGCGAATGACTTCCGCGTGTGAGAGAAATGACGTCTCCGGAAGGAAGCGTGATCAATCGCGCATAAGGCTGGCTAAGAATCTCTTCAATACTTCCTGAACGAAAGTCGCCGAGTTCAAAGCGCAAACTCGCGTCAGGCCGCAATGCCTTACGTGTAAACTCATTTTCCAGTACTTGCGCAGCAGCGTTGTAGGCTTCGAGCTTCGCGTAAGTCTCTCTGATTAATTTTTCCGGTTGAACTGCTGTTGCGTTTACGCCGCAGATAGCGACGCAGATGAAAATCCAATGCAATCGTTTCATGAGGAACTCCTAGTTTTGTGAGGATGTTTGGTTTAACTCGCGCTCAATGATTTTTTGAAACTCGGCAAAGCTGAGCGCGCCTTTCAGCAACTTACCGTTGACGAGGAAGCTTGGCGTACTGTCGATGCGAAAACTCCGCGCGGTCTCCACGTCTCGTACCACCGCGGCGCGAGACTGCTCCGAACTCAAACACGCTTTGAACCGCGTCAGTCCGAGACCAAGGTCCGTCGCCACTTGATCAAAAACCGCCGCCGACAAACCTGCGCTCGCAAACAGCGCATCGTGAAACTGCCAGAACCGGTCCTGTTCACCGGCGCAATATGCCGCGCGCGCGGCAGGCACTGCGTTGCGATGGCCTTCGAGCGGCAGGTGTTTGAAAACCAGGCGAACATCTTTACCGTAGCTCTCCAGCACTTGCTTCAACGTCGCTTGCACGTCGCGACAGAAGCGACACTCGAAGTCAGAAAATTCGACGATCGTCACGGCCGGCTTTACAGCTCCAAGTGCCGGCGACAACCCATCATCGAAACGAACCGCAAACACTGGCTCCGCAAGTCTCACAGCGATGGTCCACTTCTGTTTGAGCCGCTCGAGCCCGGCGCGGTAGTGCTTCATGCGTGCCTGGTTTTCGAGATCGAGTCGCAGACGCTCGCGTGCTTCGTCCGGACTCATCGAAGCAAAGAACGACGCGTTCTGCGTGAACGCCTCTTCAACCTGAGCACGAGTAACGTTGATATCTCCTTGCGTGAATTGCCGTCGCACGTCGTCCACAGACACACCACGGGCTTTCGCTTCCGTTTCCAGCAGACGCGAGACGATGAGGTTCTCGAGTGCGGCTCGTCTGATCGCGTAGAGTTGTTGTTGCAGCGGATAAATTCGGGCCGCGATCGTTTCATCAACCTGCTGCTGCGTGATCGGAACGCCGTTCACCGACGCGACGACCGTTTCCGGCGTTTGTCCGCGCACTACAGCGGCGACGATAAAGAAGAACAATAAGACACACGCTCCCCGTGAGGTTTGGGACATCATTCATAAACTCCATTTTGTTTTTTGTTTCGTGGGGCGAGCGGCACTGTAGGCTAAAGCGTGGTCCAGGTCAATTGCCGAAAGCGGCTATTTTGTAACGAAAGTGGCTAATGTTTTAACCACAAGAGGCACAAACGTTCGGACACAAAAGGCACAAAGAAGATGCAAAGAAGGATTTCAAGTCCCTTCTTGTGGCTCCTCTTTTTTAGCCTGTTGGAGCCCGCAAAACGAGCGGCGATGCGATATTCACGCGGCGTCATTCCGTGTCGCTCTTTGAAGTCCTTCATCAAATGCGTCACCGAAACGATGCCGATCGCTTCCGCGATCTCTTTGAGCGAAAGAAACGTCGTCGCCAGCAGAACCTCCGCTTTCCGCAAACGAAGTTCGCGCAGGTACTGGCGCGGACTGGTCCCTGTTTCGTGCTTGAAAAGATGGCGAAAACGGGAAGGCGAAAGGTTTACGAGCGTCGCGAGCGTGTCAGTGTCCCACGCGCGTGAGGTGTCGTTTTCCAGTAGAGAGATAACCAATTCTATTCTTCGATCCATGTGATGAGGACGTTGAAACGAAGAGCGCGTCTATAATTGCGGCTGAGATTACTTGTTACGCTTTTGTTTGTCCACTACGGCTCTGCTATAAGTATCAGTGCACCGCAAGAAACACGGATTTCAGGACAAACAACTTCCAAATCAGGAGAGCTGAGTAAATGCGTGACGAACTGAGGACTGATCGTGAGCTGTCTCTCGATTTCCTGCGCGTATGCTGAGGCGGCGGCAATCGCCGCAGCGCGCACGATGGGCCAGGGCGACCGAAAGTACTCCGATCAGGTCGCCGTCGAGGCGATGCGTGAAGTGATGGACACGGTGCCGATGCGCGGGCGCGTCGTGATTGGCGAAGGCGAACGCGACGATGCGCCTATGCTTTACATCGGCGAGGAAGTGGGCGGCGGCATTGGCGCGGGCGAGGAACTGGCGGAGTCGTGTCCGGAGGTAGACATCGCTGTCGATCCGCTCGAAGGTACGAACCTTTGCGCACTCGGCGCCAACAACGCGATCGCCGTGCTGGCGGCAGCCGAACGCGGCGGCCTGCTCAACGCGCCTGATATTTACATGGACAAGATCGTCGTCGGTCCATCGTCACGCGGCGTGGTCGACATCGACGCGCCTGTCAAGGAAAACCTGAAAAACATCGCGCGCCGGCTGGGCCGCGACATCGAAGACCTGACAGTCATTGTTCTCGATCGTTCGCGTCATAAGAAACTAATTAACGACGTACGTGCTGCAGGAGCGCGCATTCGCCTGATTTCAGACGGCGATCTGTCCGCGGGTATTTCGGCGGCGGTAGCCGGCACAAACATTCACGCGCTGATTGGCATCGGCGGCGCGCCGGAAGGCGTGATCACAGCCGCGGCGATGAAGTGTCTGAACGGCGAGATCCAGGCGCGGCTTGTTTTTGATCCGGACAGGTTGGGAGTTGATAAAAACAAGGTACCGTCCTCATCGGAAGTGCTCGATCGACTCGCGACGATGGGAATCCGCGATCCAAACAAGGTTTACGACACTGACGATCTCGCGCCGGGCAAGAAGATCATCTTTGCCGCAACCGGAGTGACTGATGGTGCGTTATTAAAAGGCGTGCGGTTCTTTGGCTCGGGCAAGCGGACGCACTCGGTAGTGATGACCACCGAGTCGCGGCACATTCGCTTTGTCGACACGTTGCATATCGAAGGCGGCCCGGACACAGTAATCCGCTTCTAAGAACGCAATGGTAAGACGGATCTGGTTGATCAGCACGATAGTAGTATTCGCGATAGTTTCGCTGATCGTCATCGCTCCGCTAACTGCCGACACTCACGGTCAACTCGCAACGAGCATCTACGGTGGTTTCGCGGTTGTTTGCCACCAACTCGCGGAACGGTCCTACTTTATCTTCGGACACAAGCTTGCCGTTTGTTCACGGTGCACTGGACTCTACGCCGGCTTCGCGTTGACGTTATTGCTGTATCCGCTGCTGCGCCCGTTACGGTCAGTCGATTGGCCGCCACCGGTATGGCTGGTCCTGTCGGCGGTGCCGATGACGATCGACTTTGGTCTAACTTTTCTCGGAATTTGGGAGAACACCCACACCTCACGGCTTCTAACCGGATTGTTGCTCGGCAGTGTCTCGGTTTTCTACGTAATGCCGGGTATCGCCGAACTAAGTACCAGAAAAACGCGCGAAAAACGGCCCACTTTCACCCTCGCCTCCCCTGAACACATGGCCTCAGCGCCGAGCGACTACAGTGCCCCGGAACGCCGCATCTAACGGCTATCGGTTTCGCTATATGCCCGCCATAAGCTACAATCTGGCGCTTTGGATTTCGTAATTTGATGATTTTGCAGTCTCCAACACCGGCACCAACTCCCTGGCCCAATCCAGTAGGCGACGACCCGTACACCGTCTTTGAACGCTATTTCCACGATGGCGTTTATAAGACCTGGGGCAACATCAGCCCACTTTACAAACTCGACGCCTTCGACTGGATCATCCTGATCATCTATTTCGCGATTCTTGGGACCCTCGCGGTGTACGGCGCTTATCGCATCAAGCAGGTGATCGACTTCTGGCGTTACCGGCGGTTTGTGCCCGTGCCGGCTGCGCGGTTTGCCGAAGCCGACCTGCCACGCATCACGGTCCAACTTCCACTCTTCAACGAACTATACGTCGTCGAACGTTTGGTAAAAGCGGTCACGGAGATTGACTACCCGAACGACAAGCTCGAGATCCAGGTCCTCGACGACTCAACCGATGAAACAACGAAAGTTGCCGAAACGGTGGTCGCGAAGTATGCGGCCCAGGGTTTCGACATTCACTACATCCATCGCATGGACCGCACGGGCTTCAAAGCCGGCGCGCTGGAAAACGGAAACAAGACCGCGAAAGGCGACCTGCTCGCGATCTTCGACGCCGACTTCGTGCCCAAGCCCGATTGCTTGCGCAAACTCGTCGACTTCTTTACCGATCCGCTCGTGGGCTGCGCACAGATGCGCTGGTCGCACATCAACGGCCGCTACAACCTGCTGACGCGTTTACAAACGATCATGCTCGACGGACATTTCGTCGTCGAACAGACCACGCGTAACCGCACCGGTGGTTTTTTCAACTTCAACGGCACCGCCGGCATCTGGCGACGGCAGGCGATCGAATCAAGCGGCGGCTGGCAACACGACACCCTGACCGAAGACACGGATTTGAGTTTCCGCGCGCAGTTGATGGGCTGGAAGTTTGTTTACCTGCTCGACGAAGAAGCGCCGGCGGAGATTCCAGTCGAGATCAACGCTTTCAAGGCGCAACAGCGACGTTGGGCGAAGGGCGTAATGCAGGTCGGGTTGAAACTTTATCCGCGCATCTGGCTCGCGCCGCTGCCGTTGCGCGTGAAGCTGGAAATGTTCTTCCGTCTGACGGGAAACATCAGTTATCCGTTGATGATCGTGGCGAGCCTCCTGCAATTCCCGCTGTTGCTGGTGCGTTACAACCAACCGTTCTACCACTTGATGATCCTCGATCTCCCGCTGCTGTTCTTCTCATCGATCTCGGTGGTGTTGTTTTACGGTTCCGCGGTCTGGTATCTCGACGAAAAGCGAGCGCCGCGCTTGATGCACCTGCCGCTGGTGATGGGATTGGGCATTGGTCTCGCGTTTTCCAACGCGCGTGCCGTGCTCGAAGCGCTCCTGGGTGTGAAGTCGGAATTTGTGCGCACGCCGAAGTATCGCGTTGAAGAAACCAGCGACGCGACGTGGAAGAAGAAGAAGTACAGACGAAAACGCGGTCTGCTACCGCTGCTGGAAATCGGTTTCGCGCTCTACTTTCTGTTGGCGATCATTTACTCGTCGCGGTTGCACATGTGGGGCACGATTCCGTTTCTGCTGCTGTTCTTCTTCGGCTTTGGTTACATGGGCGTGATGAGCCTGCTGCAAACCGCGAGTGGACAGCGAATCGCCGCGTTATGGCGTCCGCTGAAACCATCCAATCCGGCCTAATATATTACCTGTCTTTTCCTTGCCAACCACCAACCGCTGAACTAGTATCAACCGTCAAAATCCAGACGTTATTCAGGCCGCATTTAGTCCGCCGACAAAGGAAGGAAATCATGTTTAGTAAGCCCCCGCGCACATACTCGTTGTGCCTGCTCTTAGTGTGTTTCTTATCAATTTCGATCAGCGCTTTCGGTCAATCGCAAGCAAACACCGGAAACATCGAAGGACGCGTTACCGATCCAAATGGCGCATCCGTTCCCAACGTGACGGTCACCGCGACAAGTCTTTCGACTGGCCTCGCGAAGAATGCCGCAACAAACGACGAAGGAATCTACCGCATCGTCTTCCTGCCTCCCGGCGCTTACAAAGTGGAGACGAGCGGCGCGCAGGGATTCGTGCCGGCGACGTTTACGAACGTAGTCGTCACTGTCGGCGGCCAAACACCTTTGGACATCCAACTGAGTGTTGGTAATGCGACCGTGGCCATGGTCGACGTTTCCGCTGAGGGCCAGGTGGTCGAGACCACGCGCACTTCAGTTTCCTCGGTGATCAACGAACGCGCGATCGACAACCTCCCCGTGAACGGGCGAAACTTTCTCGACTTCGCGACTCTGACACCGGGCGTGGTCCGCGATCCGACGCGCCAGGGAGATCTCGCGGTTGGCGGACAAAAGGGAACTCTCAACAGCCTCCAAGTCGACGGCGCTGACAACAACAACACCTTCTTTGGCCAGTCATTCGGGCGCACGGGAACACGACCGCCGTATCAGTTCTCGGAAGAATCGGTGCAGGAGTTTCAAGTCAACCAAAACGGGTTCTCGGCTGAGTTTGGACGCTCCGGCGGCGCGGTTATCAACGTCGTTACCAAATCAGGAACCAACGACTGGCATGGCAGCGCGTTTGAATTCTTCCGCGACGAAGCATTGAACTCCAACACGCCGACTCTGACCGCGCGCGGAGCAAAACGTCCGAAGTCGCAGATCAATCAATTCGGCGCCACCATCGGTGGCCCAATAAAACGCGATCGCGCGTTCATCTTTTTCGCTTACGACGGGCAGCGATCGAACATTCCCAACGTTGTCGACCCGCCGAACTTCTTCGCGCAACCGGCCAGCATTCGCAACCTGCTGGCGCCGAAAATGGAAACTTACCAGATCGGACGCGATCAGGACGTCTACATGGTGAAGACAGATATTCGTCTGAACAGTTCGAACCAGCTCGTGTTGCGATTCAATCAACAGAACTTCACCGGCAACAACAACGAAAACGGTGGACCACTGAGCGTTGAAGAACACTCCGGGAACAGCGTTGCGAAGACAACCACGTTCTCCGGCTCATTAATCTCTACGTTGACGCCGACAGTAATCAACGAGCTTCGCTTTCAGTTTGGCCGCGATCGCGAACCTGGCGAAGCAAACAGCGACGTTACGGAAGCGCGAATTAATACCTTGAACGGATTTCTGCAACTGGGAAGAAACAACTTCAGTCCCCGCGAAACCACGATCAAGCGCGTTCAGTTCATCGACGTCGTCAGTCTCACGCACGGAGATCACAGTTTGAAATTCGGCGCGGACTTCAATTTCGATCGTATTTTCAATTTCTTCCCCGGCCTGTTTTCGGGTCAGTACACGTTCAACTCGTATGCTGCGTTTGCCGCAAACACTCCGGCGTCTTTCACGCAGAACTTTGCGGGCACAGGCACGTCAGGCGCAGAAACTCACCCGGATCTCAATGAGTATGGCCTTTTTGTGCAAGACGACTGGCGCGTGACTCCGAAGTTCACGCTTAACCTCGGACTTCGTTACGACCTTCAGGATCTTGCGGATCCACAGGTGCGGAACCCAAGTGCGGCGTTGGCGGCGGCGGGACTGGACACCACGACGCCGGTTCGCGACGGCAATAACTTCGCGCCACGCTTTGGTTTCAGTTACGCCTTTGACGATAAGACGGTCGTGCGCGGCGGGTACGGCATCTTCTTCGGTCGCACACCGGCGATCATGCTCGGTACGGCCCACTCGCAGAACGGGATTCAGGTCACCGGCGTCAGTCTCAACTTGTACCGCCGTGCCGAATCCCTGTCTGGTCTATCCGAACATTTTCACGGCTCCGCCGGCTTCGGGAGCGTTGAATCCGAGTCTCTACTTGTTTGCCAGAGACTTCGCGCAACCGTACGTGCAGCAGGGACGAATCGGTGTCGAACGCGAGCTGTTTGCGAATACGAGTTTGTCAGTCAATTACCTGTACTTCCGCGGCGTGCACATCGGCCGCACGCGCGACATCAATCTTGGCGCGCCCGTACCAACCACTGTGACCGATCCGGCAGGAACAACGTTCACGGTGCTGCGTCACCCGCTGATACGCCCGATTCCCGGTTTTGCTCGCATCAATCTGTTTGAGAGCACCGGAGACTCTCGCTACAACGCGCTCGCCATGGAACTGAGGCGACGGTTCACGCGCGGATTCCAGTTCATCGCGGCGTACACGTTTTCGAACGCAAAGGACAACCGGCCTGACCAGACGATGGTCGTCGTTGGCGCCGATGATGCGAAGGGTTTGCAGAACAATCTCGACATCAACGCCGATTGGGGCCGCAGCGATCTCGACATCCGGCATCGCTTCGTGTTCAGCCCGGTTTATGAAATCGGAACGGTCCAGCAAGACAACGCTTTCGCGCGACACTTGCTCAGCAATTGGACCTTCTCCGGCATCATTACCCTGCAGTCGGGGTTTGCGTATTCGGCGTTAATTACCGGAGACGCGAATCGCGATACCAATCCGAGCACCGACCGCGTTCCTGGCACGGAACGAAATGGGTTCACCACGCCGAGCGTTTACATTTTCGACGCGCGCGTTACAAAGACGTTCAAGTTTGGCGAGAGCTACAGCCTGAGTATTCTTGGTGAAGCATTCAATCTGTTCAATAGATCGAATTTAGCGACGGTGAATACGGGCCGTTATGGAATAGCGAGCAATTCAGCCGTAGTGTTGACGAATCCGGCGGTGTCGGCGCCGTTTGGCGGACCGCGAACGTTTCTCGGCGAGCGCCAGATTCAGTTAGGTTTGCGGTTCAGGTTTTAACCACAAAAGGCACAAAAGGTTAGACACAAAAAGGCACAAAGAAGTCTCGTGGCTTTCTTTTGTGCTTTTTTGTGTCTGGCTTTGTGCCTTTTGTGGCTTATCTTTCGAGGGAGGCGCGGTCCCACTTAGCGAGATTCGCGCCTGCCTCGTAAGTGCTTTCCAAAAACTCCATCAAAGCCTCATCGGCGTTTGGCGCCGTTCGCACGTCGTCGTAGTACATCAAAAACTCAGACAGGTCATTACTCCAGAATGCTTTGTTTGGTCGGAGCGCTGCTGCGTTCAAACCTTCCGGCGCAGGTGCGGTGTACGAGTAGAACGCGGGTTTGCCAAGTGGTCCATGTCCGGGCCACCAGCCGTGACTGATTACTTCGTGTGAATAGGCCTCGCGTGTAATCGAATCTGCATCGGGCCGAGCCGGCGCTGGTCTGCCTGAGAAACGCGTCACCGCCAAATCGAAACTGCCCCAGAAGAAGTGTACGGGACTGCTCTTACCGATGAACCGGCTGCGAAACTCTTCCATCACTTTGTACGACGCACGCAAGACTTCCCAGCACCTGCGCGCATATTCAGGATCGTACGACTTATGCTGATCGTCCTGATCGAACGGGATCGGATCCGGAATCTCGACCGGCATTTTCCAGATCTGAACTTCGAGACCGAGATCCCGCAGCATATCCATCGTTTTCGCGTAGAAAGTTGCGACTGACATCGGTTCCAAACGGATAAATGCCATCTCTCCGTCGCTGCTTTTGGTCACGAGTTCGTGCTCGATGAAGTCAAACTCCATCTCGAAAAACTTGTCGCCATGCGGCATCGCGCTGGTCGTGAGCCCGCGTGCCGAGACGTAAAGCGGGACGTTCCACCAGTGGTTGACAAGGGGTGTTTGTGCCAGGCGGACCTTGCCGACGATCTGCGTCCACATGTGCAGCGTGGCGCACGTGTCCTTCCATTCTTCAAGCGGGAGCGATGGCCATGTCATAATGCAAGAGCTTACCCCCGATCGCTAATGTCTTCAATCCGTGAAAACACGGGAGAACGCGGATAGAGGTCTGCGCGAATGAAAAGGTTTGATTTTAAGGTAATAGCATTCTTCGTCGTCTTTACGGTAACGCTGACTATCGGCGTAATTGCCTTCTGGGAAGTGGCACTCCGGCCGCCCTTTTTTGCCTGGGTTGACGCGCGGTATCCCGGTCAGGCCAACGAGCAGCGACGTTGGAATATTAAGCAGCGAACTGAACACGTTGTTATATCGATCCTGGTCGATGCCCTGGTGGTAACGCTGCTGCTCCGCATCGTGCACCGGCAACAACATCGGTTACGCGCGAGCGAGGAACGTTACCGCGCTTTGTTCGAACAAGCGAGAGACGGAATCGGTGTAGTGAGGCTGTCGGACTACCACCTGATTGAAGCCAACAACAAAGTTTGCGAGATTCTCGGCCTGCGGCAACAGGACTGCATTCAGCGAGATGTCCGCGAGCTTCTCCACACGACTACGCCAAACGGACGTCCGGAAGTCGCGTTGCTCGCCGGTCATGCTTCGGGCGAAATCGAGTTCACGATCCAGACTCCACAGGGCCAATTTCGACCCGTTGCAGTATCCTTCACGCCGCTGTCCGCCGACGGTGATGAAGTGATGATTCTCTCCCTTCGCGATCTATCGATGCGCAGGAAGCTCGAAGCGGAACGGGAAGAGATGCAACATCAGCTTTACCAGACGTCAAAGCTAGCTTCGATTGGCGAGCTGTCCGCGGGCGTGGCCCATGAGATCAACAACCCGCTCAACGGTGTGATCAATTTTGCTCAGCTTCTCAAGGATGAAGAAAAGCCACGCTCAGAGTTTGAAGAACAGATGATCAACGGGATCATTGACGAGGGCCAACGCATCGCGCAGATCGTACGAGGCCTTCTAACCTTTGCCTCCGTGCAGAGTCACGAACTCGAGCAAGTGCACTTTGCCGACTCGATCAAAACCTCGATCGCCCTGTTTGGCCGTCAGTTCGAAAAAGAGGGCATCACTTTGGAGATTGACCTCGAGCGGGATCTGCCGATGGTGCGGGCTGAAGGTTCACGCCTCCGCCAGGTTGTGGTGAACATGATCAGCAATGCCTACCACGCTTTGAAGTTGAAGCCCGCTGAATCCGTCGACCGTAAACTGTTCAGAATCGCCGCGCACCGTGCTGGCAAAGACGGCAAGCTGGTACGCGTAGAGTTTTATGACAACGGCGTCGGGATCAAACCTGAAGATCTGAATAAAGTATTCGATCCCTTTTTCACCACGCGCCGCAAAGACGGAGGCACCGGCCTCGGGCTGAGTGTCAGCTTCGGCATCATTCGCGATTTCGGCGGCACGATCAATGTCGAAAGCGAAGAAGGACAATTCACACGATTCATTATTGAACTCTCGGCAGTTGAGACGTGGGAGGCCCAGTACGTTTGATGCCTAATGTTCTGCTCGTTGACGACGAGCCAAGTATTCGTCTGACAATGGGAGAATTTCTGAGACGGGCCGGCTACTCCGTCTTAACCGCAGCGGATTACCACAGCGCCGAGGCCCAGCTTGGTGAGGATCTCGACGTCGCCGTCATCGACATTAATCTGGCCGGCAAGAGCGGTATACAGTTGTTGCAGAAACTCTGCGATGCGGCAGTCTATGTTCCCGTCATCATGATTACCGGTGAACCGAATTTATCGGTTATGCCGGAGATCGTGCGCGCCGGCGCCTATGACTTCATCGCAAAACCGATCGTCAAAGACGTGCTGCTCAACGCTGTCGGGCGGGCAACGGAAAAGAAACGGCTAACGGACGAGAAGCGCAGGCTCGAGGAGGAGATAAAACGGTACGCCGAAGAACTCGAGTTACGTGTCGAGGAACGGACGGCCGAACTCATCGAAACCCACAAACGGCTCGTTACGCAGGAACGCATCGCTGCTCTGGGACGAGCGGCAGCGCAGGTCGCTCACGAGGTCAAGAACCCGCTCGCCGGGTTGTTGCTTTACTCGCTTCATCTCAAGAGCAAGGCCACGAACCTCGCGGAAAGCGAAATCTATCTCGTCGATAAGATTGTCGAGACCATCAACCATCTAAACAGTCGCGTCGAACAGATCCTCGGCTTCGCGCGCCCAGTTAGTCTGACTTTGAGTTCCGGCGACTTGAACGCGATGGTCAACGACGTCCTTGAGCTACTGCGGCCGCAGTTAACGGCGAATAAAATCGAGGTGGGTCTCTCGCTGGACCAGCACGCCGCGCACGGAATGTTCGATGAGTCGTCAATGCGCGGGGCTTTGATGAACTTGATCCTGAATGCTATCGAGGCGATGCCCAATGGTGGCAGGTTAAAGATCGCCACTGACCGCACGTCGGAGGCCGTCCAAGTCGAAATCGTCGACGCTGGTCGAGGCATTGGAGACGAGGAAGCGAAAAAGATTTTTGAGCCTTTCTACACCACAAAAGCGCAGGGACTCGGCCTGGGGATGCCTTACGCCAGAAAGATCATCGAGCAGCACGGTGGCACCATTTCACTCGACAGCCGTATCGGGGAGGGCACAACGATCTCGATCTCGCTGCCGGCAGGTCAGCAGGAGGTTGACGATGCCGCCTAAGGATGCTGACAAGACTTTGAACAGAAATCCTGTCAGCCGGATTCTCGTGATCGACGACGAACCCAGCGTCACTGATGCGTTGCGTCTTGTTTTAGCGGAACTGGGCCATCACGTTGACGCCGCCCAAAGCGGCGCCGATGCGAAAGAGTTGCTCAAAGGCGCTCCTTACGATCTGGTCTTCACCGATTTGCGACTGCCGGACGCGAGCGGGATCGATTTGCTGGCGTTAATAAAAAGCGACACGCCTAACACGGAAGTCATCTTGATGACGGCGCACGGATCGGTCGACATCACGATCGATGCGATCAAGCGCGGCGCCTTCTACTACATCGAAAAGCCTTTCACGCCTCAACAGGTCACGGCCCTTGTCGAGCGTGCGCTTCAATTCGAGGCCATTAAACGTGAAAACCGTAGTTTGAGGAATGCGCTGCGCGCAGACGGCGAAGATTTTGGGATCATCGGCCGGCACCCAAAAATGCAGCAAATTCACAATGTTATTCGCACCGCGGCGCCGTCAGATGCGTCGGTGTTGATCGAAGGCGAGTCAGGCACGGGGAAAGAGTTGATCGCGGCGGCGTTCCATTTTCAAAGTCCGCGCTCCGACTTTCCTTTCACTCGCATTAACTGCGCCGCAATCCCGCACGAGCTGATCGAATCCGAATTGTTCGGTTATCGAAAAGGCGCATTCACCGGCGCCGATCGTGACAAACGAGGGTTGATTGAAGCGACTGCCGGCGGCACGTTGCTGCTGGACGAGATCGCCGAAATGCCGAGTCACTTGCAAACGAAGCTTCTGCGCGTGCTGCAGGAGCGAAAACTGCGTCGTCTCGGCGATGAACAGGAGATCAGCGTCGATTTTCGTCTGGTCTCATCGACGAATCGTGACACGGCAGAAATGATTCGGGATGGTGCCCTGCGCAACGATCTTTACTTTCGCATCAGCACGATAAAAGTTAAGTCACCGCCGCTTCGCGAGCGACTCGACGACATACCGCTGCTTGCCAACCGCTTTCTCCAGCACTACGCGGAGAAGTACAAAAAGCGAATTCGCGAGATTTCGTCGCCCGCGTTTGCTTTGTTGTTGCGTTACGACTGGCCGGGCAATGTTCGAGAACTCGAAAGTGTAATTGAGCACGCGGTGTTGTTTGCGACTGAAGATAAATTAACGCCGGAGTCGTTGCCCGAACATCTTCACCATTCGCAGCCGGGCGAGTTTCGTTGCGTGATTCCACCGTATTTCACGATTGAGGACATCGAACGCGAGGCGATCGCGCAAACGCTCGAACGCACGGGCGGGAACGTTAAGCGGACCGCCGAGATTCTCAATTACCACCGTCCGAGGCTGTATCGAAAGATGAAAAGCTTTGGACTGCGTGGCGGTGCCGACGGCGAGAGTCAAACAGAGTAGGGTTTCCCGCAAAGGCGCAAAGACGCAAAGGAAATCCCAGAAATATGATCATCTTTGGTCTATAACGTTTTGGTCTCGCCTCTTCCTTTCGCCTTTGCGCCTTTGCGGGAAACTGCTTACGTTGACGCGATCGTGTTTCGTGGTGGAACACTCTAACCCCCAATACTCCAACTTGGAACACCGGGGTATTCTTCCTCACCTACAAACTTCAAACTGATCTACAGGCACAGCGGTTGCACAGGCGAGATCTCATTCCGTTGATGTGGTCGCGTGCACGCGTCCTCCTCAGATGAATTTCCGATGAAGCCTCGCCACCACGTAGGTCCGCGCGGCGTGAACAACTCAAACACACACTTTCTTACGTGGTTTCAAAGAGGAAAATTCTATGAATAACAGAAATGCTTTGCGGCAGTGGCGCTCGCTCTTCGGCTCCGTTTGCGCCGCAGTAGTCATGGCTGTCGCCGCGTCGGGTGCGCATGCTCAAACGCCGCCAACGACGTGTGAGCGCACGGTTAAGGCTGATGTGGTCGCATTCGACCAGGCCTTGATTTACAACCGTCTCGGCGTGATCAACCCCGCCGGTATGATCTACGCACTCAAGCGCGACGTCGTGGCTATCGACCCAGCGAAGGGCCTCGTTGCCGGAAACGTGCAACTGCGTCCAGGCAAGCGCCCGCGCCCGATCGCCCTCCGAATGAACGTTGGAGATTGTCTCCAAGTCAACTTTACAAACCTTCTGGCACCCGACCCGGCCAACGTTAATTCGTTTGCCGCGAATAACGCTCCCGCGACGCGTACTGCTTCAGCGCACGTCATGGGTTTGAGCCTCGTCGGCTCGATCGCCTCCGACGGCTCGAACGTCGGACAGAACCCCAGCAGCCTGGTTAATCCAGGGGCATCGGCCACTTACACCTACCTCGCGCAGCGCGAAGGTAGTCACTTGCTTTATTCGACGGCCGCCACGACCGGCGGCGAAGGCGATGGCGGATCGTTGGCGATGGGCCTCTTCGGTTCGGTCAACGTTCAGGTGAAGACCGCCGAGTGGTATCGCTCGCAGTTAACTGCTGAAGAGCTGGCGATGGCCACTGCGAAGAACGCGGACGGCACGCTAAAGAAAACCGCGGCCGGACATCCGATTCTCAACTACGACGCCGTATATCCGACGGGACATCCCCGTGCGGGTCAACCCATCGTGAAGATGCTCGATGCCAACAACAACATCGTGCACTCGGATCTCAACGCCGTGATCACTGGTCCAAACAAGGGCCGCTTTCCGGCGGGCACATACCGTCCAAATGCCGTGGAACCCGATCGCGATCAGCCGTTCCGCGAGTTTACCGTCGTCTATCACGACGAAATCAAAGCAATTCAGGCATTCCCGCAGTTTGAAGACCCCGTACTTTCGCACACGCTTTACAGTGTGAAAGACGGCTTCGCCATCAACTACGGCACCGGCGGTATCGGCGCGGAAATTCTCGCCAACCGTCTCGGCGTCGGCCCGATGGCCAACTGTACCGAATGTAAATACGAAGACTTTTTCCTATCGGCGTGGGCCGTAGGCGACCCGGCACAGATCGTGGACGTTCCGGCGAACACGACCGACGGCAGCGGAAATCTGATCAAAGGTGCGAAAGCGACGAAGGTCCTGTTTCCAGACGATCCGTCGAACGTGCACCACAGCTATCTCAACGATCACGTGAAGATGCGCGTCGTCCATGCTGGTCCAAAAGAGCATCACATTCACCACTTGCACGCGCACCAGTGGTTGAACACGCCTGACAGCGACAACTCCAGCTATCTCGATAGCCAGGCGATGGGACCGGGTTACTCGTTCACTACAGAGATCGCGCACGGCGGCTCGGGCAACCGGAACAAGACGCCCGGCGACTCGATCTTCCACTGCCACTTCTACCCGCACTTCGCACAAGGTATGTGGGAAATGTGGCGTACACACGACGTCTTCGAAGAAGGCACACAGCTCGACGGCGATGGCCGTCCGGCCGATGGCGCGCGTGCGTTGCCTGACGGCGAGATCGTGAAGGGTACTCCGATTCCCGCGATCGTGCCGTTGCCTACAATCGCGATGCCTCCGATGCCGACTGCCCAATTCAAGGGCTATCCGTTCTACATTCCGGGCGTCGCCGGACACCGTCCGCCGCACCCGCCGCTCGATACGATTGACGACGGTGGTCTACCGCGTCACATCATCCTTGGCGGTGAGGCTGAGAGCGTCGAGACGCGTCTCGATTTCAACAAGGAGATCTTAGTCGCCGACGCGAAAGCGATTCCGGAGACGGGAACACCCGATGAAGTCGCGGCGATGAACTTCCACGCACAGAAGAACGTTGCGACGTTCCGTCCAGACGGTACGGCTGCGAGCTTTACTTTGAACGGTCTGCCGCCGAAACCAGGTGCGCCGTTCGCCGATCCGTGTCGCGACGATGCAGGTAACGCTAAAGGTAATCCGCGCTTATACAAAGGCGCAGCGATTCAGCTTGATCTGAAGTTGAATAAAGCAGGCTGGCACTTCCCGCAGTCGCGCATTCTTTCGCTGTGGGGCGACGTTGCGCCGACTTTATCCGGCGCGCGTGCACCGGAGCCACTCTTCTTCCGTGCTAACACCAACGACTGTATTACGTTCCAGCACACGAACCTGACACCGCATATCTACGAACTCGACGACTTCCAGGTGCGCACGCCGACCGACATCATGGGTCAGCACATTCACCTCGTGAAGTTTGACGTGACCTCGTCAGACGGCGCGGGCAATGGTTTCAACTATGAAGACGGCACGTTCGCTCCTGGCGAAGTCCTCGAGCGCATCCATGCCATCAACGCCGCGGGCGGTTTGCAGGCCTTCAACAGCACGAACAAAACCACGCTTGAAGCCAAGCCGCACCCGTTCTTCGGTACTCTCGGCGCACAGACAACTGTGCAGCGATGGTTCGCCGATCCGACGTTGAACCTCGCGGGCAAAGACCGCACGCTCGGCACAGTCTTCTCGCACGATCACTTTGGACCTTCGACACACCAGCAGGCCGGACTCTATTCCGGTCTTGTGACGGAGCCTGAAAACTCCATTTGGAAACACAACGAAACCGGCGAAGTGCTCGGTGGACGTTTCGATGGTGGTCCAACGACGTGGCAGGCCGTCATTCAGACGCAGAACACCGCGGACAGCTATCGTGAGTTTCTGCTCGAGTTCGCCGACTACACGCTCGCTTACAAAGCAGGCGGCGGCGTTAACGGTGCGGGCCATCCGATTCCCGATCCGGAGAACGCGATCAACCCACCGGCAAGAGAAGAAGCTGCGCTTCCGATCAACATCAAGAAAGCGGATGAATGTCCCGGTGGCGTGCCGCTTCCGTGTCCCGAAGCAGTTTCGGCTGCCGACCCTGGCACGATGACGGTCAACTATCGCAACGAACCTGTCGCGTTGCGCGCGCAGGATCCTTCGAACAACCAGCAGGCGGCGGGTGAGGCCGGCGACCTGTCGAACATTTATCGTTCGGACGTCACGCGTGCTAATCCGGATTTGAACGTTCAGCCCAATTTCTACCCGGCGTTGACGGGTGGTCTTCAGGGTGGCGACCCATTCACTCCGATGATGCGCGCCTACGAGGCTGACAGAGTGCAGGTCCGCATTCTCGTCGGTGCTCACGAGGAAAGTCATAACTTCAACATCCACGCTCAGAAGTGGCTCTACGAGCGCACCGATCCGAATTCGGGTTACCGCAATTCGCAGTCGATGGGCATCTCCGAGCACTTCGAGTTCGAACTGCCGGAAATCTCGACGGTCAAGGGAAACATTCCGTTTGCAGATTATCTGTATCAGCCGGGTGGCTCAGTGGATAATCAGTGGAACGGTACATGGGGACTCTTGCGCGCTTACAATGGCGGTGTCGGTCTTCAGCCTGACCTCGTTCCGTTGCCGAATAATTCAGACGGCAAAGCGACGTCGCCGACGAATGGCAGCGACTTCAGTGCCGGTTGTCCAAAGACTGCGCCAGCCGGAAGCTCGGTGTCACCGCCGTTGCGGCGAAAGATGTCCTGCCCAACGGTACGCTTGTCTACAACAATCGCACCAACCAGGGCGGCAAACTGCATGATCCGACTGCGATTCTCTACGTTCGCAGTACAGACATCGATTCGAAGACCGGGAAACTCAAGACCAACGTTCCCGTCGAACCGCTCGTGTTGCGAGCCAACGCCGGCGACTGCATTGAGCTGACGTTGCAGAACAATCTACCCGCTGAACTCCTCGACCTTGCCGGCTGGAACACGCTGCCGATGATCGTCGAAGGATTCAACGCGAACCAGGTGAAGCCTTCCAACCAGGTCGGCCTGCACCCGCAGCTTGTAACCTTCGACGTGACATCAAGTGACGGCGCTAACGTCGGTTTCAACGTACAAAACAACATCGACTCGTCACTCGGACTGCCGACGAAACAGACGGCAGCTCCGGGACAGGTCGTCAAGTACAAGTGGTACGCCGGTGACGTTCGCATGAACGGCAATACTCGCGTAGCCACTCCGATCGAGTTCGGCGCGACCAACTTGATCTCGTCTGACCCGATCAAGCACTCGAACAAGGGCGCTATCGCTTCACTCATCATCGAGCCGCAGGGTTCGACCTGGATTGAAGACTCGACCTCGCGGGCGCAGGCGACCGTCAGCAAGACTGACGGCACCACGTTCCGCGAATTCGTGCTCCAGTTCCAGACCGACCTCAACTTGCGACGTGGTGACTTGCAAGGTGATGCGGCGGCAGTGCCGAACGTGGCGGGAGAAGAGGATCCGGAAGACTCCGGTCAGAAGGCCCTTAACTATCGCACGGAACCAATGTGGAAGCGGTTGAACTACGAGCCGGATCTGCCACTCGAGCAGACTCGTGAGTTCGATTACACAAACTCGCTCTCGAACGCACAAGTTGGTGGCAACCCTGTCACGCCAGTGTTCACGGCGAGGGCTGGAGTGCCGGTTCGTTTCCGCGTGCTCAATTCAAATGGCCACGCGCGTAACAACGTGTTCCAGGTTCATGGTCACATCTGGCAGCAGGAGCCGTACATCAACAACTCGACCCAGATTGGCAACAATCCGCTCTCCGAGTGGAAGGGAGCCCAGCAGGGTCACGGTGCGTCGAATCACATGGACGCTGTTCCTGTGAATGGCGCTGGTGGTGCGCGTCGTGTGACGGGTGATTACCTCTATCGCACGCAGTCGTCCTTCCAGTTCGACAACGGAATGTGGGGCATCTTCCGCGTCACACCGTAGCCACGAAGAGGCACAAAACAAAGCCACAAAAGGCACGAGAGACCTGAACAGTTTTTCGTGCCTTTTGTTCTCTTCTGTGCCTCTTGTGGTTAAGTGATCCATGCTGGAGCAAACGCCATGTCCATTGTTCCACCACGGAACACCTGTCTTTTTGGTTTACGAGTATTTGAGCAGAAACAGCAAAGGCACAGTGGTTGCTGAGAGAGGGTGCGCTCCGACTACGCAAATTAGCTCAAAAGAATGAAGGGATTAATGATGAAGAAAATTTCGTTCTACGCTGTCTTTGTTGCTCTCGCACTGTTCGTTGCTGTTCCCCTGGCCCATGCAACGACCATCACTGAACTACAGGCGATGATCGCCACTTTGAACACAAAGACAACTAATGTAATCATCTCCGGCAAACAAGCCGAAAAGGATCGCGCTGGTTTGCTCGAGAAAGTCACCGAGGCTTCTCTTAAGGTGGACCAGGCGAAGTTCTGCGACGCCGTGGTGAAAATTAACGACTTTCAAAAACAGAGTCAACGCTCTCATCGCCTCCGGCAAAATCAATCAGGATCCCGCCGCTCGGAACGACCGGCACGGAACTCCTGGCTGACGCCGACGCGATAATCGCGGCCTCAACGAACTCTCCAGACGCAGAGCACCGGCGCTGCCTGCACGTTCTAACACAACACTAAAACTGCGAATGCGGCCGGCTTCGTGCCTCGGTTGCGACCTGAAAACACAGGTCGGCCGCTATCGCTCTACCAATTAAGCGCTCTCGCGAAGAGCAATCGACGATGAAGAAAAACTATGAACCCGAATTCTCTCGAATCGAAGCAGACGTACCAAACCACCGACCTCACGCTAACCAGCTTCCTTCGTTGTCGCGGCTTTGCCATTGAAAGCATTAAGCAGAACAACGGCCGCACACTATTCATGTTTCAGGAGTCGCCGGAACTACGCACAGCGATCGTCGAGTTCGCCAATGATGCTGTCGTCGCCGTCCGATCGTTTTGCAGCACGATGCGCGATCTCAAAGCTATTACGCGCGTGTTCATACTTTTCATCGCGGCAGCTGGAAGCGCAACTCATGCACTGGCCCAGCAGAAACCGCTTTCACCGAAGACTCAGCCGCAAAAGATCGAACGCGAAGGTGTCGAAGTCGAGTTCACCGTCGAGCCGGTAAAGGAAAACGACAAACCTGCCGAGCTGATGGAAGGCAAAGAAGCGATCGTTCGCTTCAAAATCCACGACAAAGCGACGAAGACACCACTCTCCGGAGTCAGACCATCTGTGTGGCTGTCGCAACGCGGAGAGAACCTGGCCGATGAGACAGTTTGCCGGGAAAAAGTGCAGTCGTTTCTTCAGGGCAGTCTGCGTTCACGTCCTGACGTCGATCTGAACGCCTATTACGTGCTCGCGCTCAACGAAGAATCAAACATCTCGGTAATCGATCCACTGCTTGGTTTTGGCTCCAGCAAACTGCTGACGCTCGTCATGCTCAAGAGTCCCGGCGAAGACTGGGTGCAGAAGATCAATGACGAGAAACTCTTCGTCAGCATGCCCGGCGCGAACCAGATTGCCGTCGTTGACACCAGCACGTGGAAGATTGTCGCCAGTCTCGATGCGGGCCTGAAACCGGTGCGCGTTCGCTTGCAACCGGATCAGAGATATTTGTGGGTTGGCAACGACGGCGCCGCGCCGGACAAGCCGAGCGGCGTCACCGTGATCGACACCACGACGTTGAAGGTCGTGGCCCAACTCGCAACCGGAAACGGTCATCACGAGATCGACTTCAGCAACGACAACCGGTTCGCGTTCGTCACGAACCAAACTGACGGCACGCTCTCAGTAATCGACATTCAAAAACTGGCGAAGGTGAAAGATCTTAAGACGGGCGCTCCGGCAACCTCCGTGGCATTCTCCGCGATCGGCAATGCGCTGTATCTCGTGAATGAAACAGACGGAAGTATCGCGGTCGTAGATACGCGCAGCCAGCAGATCGCCACGCGGATACAAACGAAACCGGGAATCACAAACGTGCGCTTTGCGCCCGGCGGTCGTTGGGGATTCGTACCGAACCCGAAAGAGAATGTTGTGTATGTGTTCGACGCCTCAACGAATCGTCTTGCGCATACGATCAGTGTCGACAAAGGCCCGGATCAGGTCGCGTTTACCGGGGCGTTCGCCTACCTCCGTTCAAGCGGGTCGACTGAGGTCAGCATGGTCCGGCTGAGCACGTTGACGGGCCAACCCGACGTCGCGAAGTTTCCCGGCGGACAGATTGCGCCCGCGGAAGCCGAGGTCGAGGAAAGCGCTGATGTAATCGTGCCTGCGCCGGAAGGAAACTCGGTGCTGCTCGCGAATCCGGCTGATCGCGTCATCTACTACTACTCGGAGGGCATGGCCGCTCCGATGGGTAGTTTTCAGAACTACCGTCGCAAACCGCGCGCGTTGATGGTGGTCGATCGCTCGTTGCGCGAAGTCACATCGGGCGTCTACACGACAACAACCAAACTGCCGAAGAGTGGCAACTACGACGTCGCGTTCTTGCTCGACTCGCCCCGCATCACGCACTGCTTCACCGCCGAGGCAAAGTCGAATCCCGATGTGCCGCGCGAAAAAAGAGTCGCGATTCAAATCGAGTACCTGAACAAGGACAACAAACTGAACGTCGCAGAGGATTACAAGCTGCGCTTCAAACTCGTTGACAGCACGACGCTCAAACCGAAGAGCGATCTAAAGGACGTGCGCGTGTTGACGTTACTGTCGTCCGGTGTCTGGCAGAAGCGCGACTTCGCGCGTTCGGTCGGCGCTGGCGTTTACGAGCTCGACATGAAAGTTCCACAGACAGGTTCGTACTTCATCTTTGTCGAGAGCAGATCGCAGGGAGTGTCGTTCCGGCAACTGCCTTACCTGACATTACAGGCGGCGGTCCCGGCTGCGGAACATCACCATCACGCTCAGTCGAAAACCTATTCGTGTCCGATGCATCCGGAGGTGAAGTCAAAGAAGAAGGGCAAGTGTTCGAAATGCGGTATGGACCTGCGTCCTGCCAAACATGAGGAAACGGCTGCGGTCGAAGACGACGCACCAGTGACCGGGCAGAAAATGAATATTCCGGACGTCGAACTGCTCGATCAGGACGGTCGCAAAATTCACTTCTACTCGGATCTCGTAAAAGGGCAAACAGTCGTCATCAATTTCATCTTTACGACCTGCACGACGATCTGTCCGCCACTCGGCGCAACTTTCGCGCGCGTCCAAAAAGAACTCGGTGACAGAGTGGGACGAGACGTTCGCTTTATCTCCATCAGCGTCGATCCGGCGACCGACACTCCCGAACGGCTCAAAGCCTGGGGCGCAAAATTTCACGCCGGTGATGGTTGGACCTTAATCACAGGAAACAAACCGCAGGTTGACGAACTGCTGCGCGCTTTAGGTGCGTCGACTGCGAGTCGCGAAGATCATTCGCCGACGATACTTATCGGCAACGACGCGCGCGGCGCCTGGACGCGCACCTACGGTCTGGCGAAGACAAGCCAGTTGGTCCAGGTCATCAACGACGTCATGAGAAATAAGAGCGGCAATATCGCGGAGGTATCAAACTAAATGACACGACAAGTTTTCACAATGTTCATCCTATCGGTTGCCGTCTTCACTGCGGCACAAGCCTGCCTGGCCCAAGAGAATACCTCGGGTCAGACGCAGGCTGCGGCAACGGCGCCGGCCCAGAATGCGTCGAGTGCGAAGCCGACGCAGACGGCGCCCCCGCAGCCTCATGATCACTCGCAAATGAAGAAAACGTCGGCGGAACCATCGGCGGCGGAGAAGTACTTTAGCGACGTCGAGTTGCTGGATCAGGACGGAAAAAAAGTGCGGTTCTATTCAGACGTGCTCAAGGGCAAGACCGTCGTCGTCAATGCCTTCTTCACCTCGTGCACTTCGGTGTGTCCGCCGATGAATCGAAACATGGAAAAGATCCAGGAAGTTCTCGGCGACCGTGTCGGTCGCGACGTGTTTTTGGTGTCGCTCACAGTAGATCCGGAAGTTGACACGCCGGCGCGTATGAAAGAGTACGCGAAGAAGTTTCACGCCGGTCGCGGTTGGATTTTTCTGACCGGAAAGAAAGAGAACCTCGACTGGGCGCTCTACAAATTGGGCCAGTACGTCGAGAAGAAAGACGACCATAAGACAATCTTCATCATCGGCAACGAGCCGACCGGATTGTGGAAAAAAGCATTCGGCATGGCGAATGTTGCTGAGTTGGTCCAGGTGGTCGAGAGCGTCGTCAACGATAAAGGCGAAGTTACAAAGTCGAAATGAAGTTCCGCGTTCTTCTTTTCATCAGCATTCTGCTGGCCGGTTCCGTTGCGTACGCTCAATTAACTGAGAGCGAGCGCCGCGGGAAGGCGATCTACCTGCGGGGCGATAGCCCGTCCGGCAGAAAGATGACGGCGATGCTCGGCGACATGGACGTGCCTCCGTCGACAATGACGTGTGGCGGCTGTCACGGTTTCCGCGGTGAGGGCAAAACCGAAGGTGGCGTTTCTGCCGGAAACCTGACGTGGTCCAACCTCCTGAAATCTTATGGCCACACGCATCCGAGCGGGCGTAAGCACGGAGCGTTTGATGAAAAGCTGTTTACACGATCGCTGGTCCAGGGACTGGATCCCGCGGGGAACGAATTGCTGGTGGCGATGCCGCGTTTCGAGATGGCGCCGGAAGACATCGCCGATTTGGTCGCATATCTCAAACGCATAGAAGCTGATCGCGATCCCGGTCTGACAGAAACCACCATCAAGGTCGCGACGGTCCTGCCGAAAGAGGGTGTCTTTGCGGAAATTGGCGCGGCGATGAAAGACGTGCTGACAGCTTATTTCGCGAACATCAACGACAAAGGTGGAATCTACAACCGCCGGGTCGAGTTGCAAACGATCGACGCCGGACCGGATGCTGCGACTACAGCCGCTTACGCAAGAAAGTCGATTGGGAATGGCGACATTTTTGCGCTCGTGAGCGGATTGAGCGCGGGCGCCGATCAGGAGCTTGCTGCGTTGACGCGCGAGGCAGAAATACCTTTCGTCGGAGCGGCGACACTTTTGACGCAAACGAGTGCGCGCGAGAACCGCAGTCTGTTTCACTTGTTGCCCGGGGTTGGTCCACAGGCACGCGCTCTGGTGAGCTTTGCAGTTCGTAATCCGGAACTGAAAAAGTCGCGACTCGCGATCGTTCACAGTGAGAATGAGCTGGCCCTCGCGGCAGCTATGGCCCTTGAAGATCAGGCGCGTAAGCTCGGCTGGAGTTCAATCACTAAGAAGCGTATCTCGAGTGGACAGTTCGACGCGACTGCCGTTGTCGCAGATCTAAAAGCACAAGGCGCTGAATCTGTGTTCTTGTTCGGTGGGGGCGGAGAGGACACGGTTTTCATCAGCGCCGCGGCGTCCGCGAATTGGACGCCGCACATTTTTCTTCTCGGTTCGTTTACCGGGAAAGATTTGATTAAAACGCTCCCTTCGAGCCTCAAGGATCGTGTCTTTCTCGCGTATCCGACGGTACCGACTGATGTCGCACCCGAAGGCTTGTCCGAACTGCGCGCTCTCGAAGAGAAGTACAAGTTTCCCCCGGGGCACACAGCGTCGAAGTTGAGCGCTTTCGCCGCCGCGAAGATCTTCACCGAAGCGTTGAAACGCGCCGGAAGAGATTTGAGCCGCGAAAAGCTCATCACCGCGCTCGAAGGTCTCTACGATTACCAGACCGGCGTGACGCCCAGCATCACGTTTGGACCAAACCGCCGTGTCGGGTCGATGGGGGCCTGGGTGGTCTCGATCGATCTTGCTAAAAAAGAGTTCGTTCTTATTTCCGATTAATGAAAGATGAAGAAAGACATTATGAAAAAAGTTCTCCTGGGTTTTCTTATTCTACTCGCAAGTGTTTCCCCGTTCGCTGCACAGACTAGTGACTGCGGGTGCGAAGACAAGCCACTTCCTGAAATCATCGGTGTCGTTAACGGTGTGAAGATCACGAAAAATGATCTGAGCCCGGAAACGCGAACGCGTGTCGAACAGTTGCAGCGGCAGGTTGTCGACGCCCGTGCGCGCGAACTCGATCTACAGATCGATTCGCTGCTCCTGCAAGCTGAAGCGAAGAAGCGCGGAGTTACCCCTTCGCAAATCATCAAAGACGAGGTGATCGCAAAGGTACAGGCGCCGACCGAAGCTGAGGCACAGGCTTTCTACGACAAGAACAAGTCCAATTTTCAAACGGAGTTCAAGGATGAAAAGAACAACATCCTCGAATACCTCGGCTACCAGCGCCAGGAAGAGCTCGCGCGAAAACTTGCGGAGCGATTGCGCGCAGCGGCCCAGGTCAAGGTGCTCGCCAAACCAACGGCGCCTCCTGTCACCGATGCGGATCGCGCACGCGTAATGGCGATCGTTAACGATAAGCAGATCACCATGGGCGACATTGAAACCAGCTTGCGGCCGTTGATCTTCAACGTGCAGCAAGAGGTCTACGCACTCCGTAAGCAGGATTTCGACCTGAAGATGAACGACACGCTCCTTTCGCAGGAAGCGCAGAAGAAAGGCGTCACCACGCGAGCGTTGCTCGACACAGAAGTCACCGCTAAAGTCGCAAAGGTGACCGATGCGGAAGCACAAGCGTTTTACGATCAGAACAAAGAACGCATTAGCGGTGAATTCGCGCAGGTGAAAACGCAAGTCATTCAGTACATGCAGGAGCGCAAGGAGCGAGACGCTACGATCGCTTTCGCCGATCAGCTCCGGCGCGCAGCGAAGCTGGAAATCAATCTGACTGCTCCGCAGTCGCCTGCTTTCTCGATCGCGACTGACGATCAACCGGAGAAGGGAAATCCGAAGGCGGTTGTCACGATCGTGGAGTTCACCGACTTCGAATGCGCGGGTTGCGCGCGACAACATCCGGTGCTCGAGCGGATCGTCAGCGAGTTTAAAGACCACGTGCGGCTGGTTGTGCGCGACTTTCCACTCTCGCAGCACGCGAACGCGCGCAAGGCTGCGGAAGCTGCTGAAGCTGCACGCGAACAAGGTAAGTACTGGGAATACGCAGCGGTGCTATTCCGGAATCAGTCGGCACTCGGTGTCGACAAGCTTCGACAGTATGCGACTGACCTTGGTCTTGATCGCTCGCGGTTTGACGCGTCGCTCGACAGCGGGAAATTCGCAGAGAAGATCCAGCGTGATCTATTCGACGGCCGCAAACTCGGGATCAACGGCACGCCAACGCTTTACATCAACGGCAAGCGGCTTGCCGATAACTCGTACGAGAGTGTGAAATCGGCCATCGAAGCGGTGCTCAAAGCTGAGGCTGTTGTTCGTTAAGTCAGTATTACTGATTGTCGGTTGAGGGTAGTGTCCGTTTCAAATTTTGGGTGGTGTCTTAGTTTGCCAGCATTCTCTGCGTACCTCTGCGGTCCTCCGCGACTCTGCGGTAAAAGAACCGCAAAAATATACAACCGCAGAGACGCGGAGGACCGCAGAGATACACAGAGGAGATTAGGGCACCACCAGTATTAGAGCTCGCTTGACACTCAAATTTCGCGAGCCTATGATCGTTCTGCTTATGTTGCAGGCTTGCTCATGTTGTCTCTGTTGCTATCGCTGCTATTGCAGCGCGACCGAGACGCCGTGTGCAGCGTGAGAAGCGGATAAGCTAACCACTGACTAGCAGATTCACGGGAAAGCCGGTCGCACTTGCAAAAAGTCGCGACCGGTTTTCCTTTTGTCTTATGGGGTAAATCGAAAATGGCACTCGCTGTTGTTCTTGAAGGTCACGGTCCGGCAGCCGTACGCGACACGGTCGAATCGCGAGTAGGTAACACGCCACTGTTGCGGCTGAGCATGTTCGACGATGAATTGCCGCCTGGTGTTCAGGTCTACGCCAAAGCGGAACATCTGAATCCGGGCGGGTCTGTAAAGGATCGCGCGGCGCTCTCGATGATCCGTCAGGGCGAAACGAGCGGAAAGCTCCGGCCCGGGATGACGATCCTCGACGCGACGAGCGGAAACACCGGCATCGCCTACGCTGTGATCGGCTCAGAACGTGGGTACTCGGTCAAGGTTTGCCTGCCGAAGAATGCCAGCAATCAACGCAAGAAGATTCTGGGTGATTACAACGTGGAGATCGTCGAAACGGATCCAATGCTCTCGACCGACGGCGCTCAACAAGTCGCGCGCGAGCTCTACGCGGCGAACCCCGATAAGTACTTCTATGCCGATCAATACAGCAACGATGCTAACTGGCGCGCTCATTACGAAACGACCGCCAACGAGATCTGGGAACAGACCAGCGGAAAGGTCACGCATTTCGTAACGGGATTGGGCACGTCCGGAACATTCGTCGGGGTCGTGCGTCGTTTGCGTGAACTCAACCCGGCGCTGCAAGCGATCGCCGTCCAACCTGAGTCGCCACTTCATGGTCTTGAAGGGTTGAAACACATGCCGACGGCTGTGCGACCCGGTATCTTTGATCCGTCCCTGGTCGATACCACTCTGGAAGTTTCGACCGAAGATGCGTTATTAATGACCAGTAAACTAGGCATCGAAGAAGCGCTGTTTGTGGGTCCGAGCTCCGGCGCGAATGTGCTCGCGGCCCGGCGCGTCGCGCTGTCGTTGCGGCAACCGGCCGTAGTTGTGACAATCCTGTGTGACGGCGGTGAGAGATATTGGTGATTGGTCAGTCAGTAGTCAGTTGTCCGTTGCCAGTTGTCCGTGGTTCGGTTGTTGACTACTGACCACTGACACTGACCACTGACCACTGCGACAACTGACCACGGACAACTGACCACGGACAACTGACTATAAACGCACCTATTATTAAGCCATGCCTGATGAAACTAAAAAGCTCGACATAACCACGAGGCTGGTTCACGCAGGCGAGCGCCAGCCGTTGCCCGGCGGCCAGCCCGTCTCGACTCCAATCTACGCCACATCAACGTTCACTTATCCGTCGATGCAGGAGATGGACCGCGTCTTTGCGGGTGAACAACCGGGTTACGTCTACACGCGTCACGGTAATCCGACGCTGGCGGCGCTCGAACAGGCGATGCTCGCCATTGAAGAAGGCGCGACTGCGTGCGTTTACGGGAGTGGCATGGCTGCTTTGCACGCAGCGCTACTCGCTTCCGATTTGCGCTCCGGATCGACCGTGCTCACTTCGCAGGACGTTTATGGCGCGACGACCAATCTGCTGTTTACCGTCCTGTCGTCGTTTGGTGTGAAGACAGTTGCGACTGATTTCAGCGACATCGATCGACTGCGCGAAAAAGCCCGCGAGGTCAAACCGCAGGTGATGATCGCCGAAACGATCTCAAATCCGCTGCTGAAGATTTGCGATATCGAAGCGTGCGCGGAGATCGCGCGAGAGAACAACTCGCGCCTGATTATCGATAACACGTTTGCCTCGCCGTATCTCTGCCAGCCGTTGAAACTCGGCGCGGACATGGTTGTGCACAGCGCGACGAAGTATCTCGGTGGACATGCCGACGCCACAGGTGGCGTTGTAGTGTCACGCGACGACATGGACAGCAACGCGCTCGTCGGCGCGATGAAACTCGTCGGCGGCGTGCTTAGTGTTTGGGACGCACACATGATTTTGCGTGGAGTGAAGACGCTGGCGTTGCGAATGGAGCGTCAGTGTCACAATGCGCGCCAGTTGGCGGAGCACTTGATCGGCAACAATCGTCTCGCGCGTGTTCACTACCCGGCATCGACACCTAATTCGGACATCGACTTGACGAGACGAATTCTACGCGCACCGCATTCGGGCGCTTTGGTTTCCATCGAACTGAAGGAACAGACGCGCGAGGCGGCGTTTCAATTCATGGACGCGCTGCGGTTGTGTGTGCGCTCGACGAGTTTGGGAGATGTTTTCACCAGCGTGCTTCACGCTGCGAGCGCGTCGCATCGCGATCTTCTTCCTGCCCGGCGGGCGGAGTTGGGAATCAGCGAAGGCCTCGTGCGGATCTCGGTCGGCATTGAGAGTATCGACGACATTATCGCCGACATCGAACAAGCGTTATGATCAGGGTACCCAAAGAACAGATAACGGAGATTCGCGAACATGGTGTGCGCGATTATCCGTACGAATGTTGCGGACTGTTGCTCGGCCGCTTCCGCGAGGACGGGAAGATCGTTCACGAGACTTATCCAATCTCGAATGCGCGCGAAGAGAGTGCGAAGCGCAATCGTTTTCTGATCACGCCGGAAGAATTGATGAAGGGTGAGCGATATGCGCGGAGCCGCGATCTCGAGGTCGTCGGGTTTTATCATTCGCATCCGGATTCTCCGGCGGTGCCGTCGAAGTACGATTTGGACCATGCATGGCCCACGTATTCATACATCATCGTCTCCACGGGCGAGGGCCAGTCGAGCGATCTCTTTTCGTGGGAGCAGGAGCCCGACCGTTCGCGATTTAACCAAGAGCAAGTTGAGATGGTTTAGGCAAGAAAGGGTTTTTCCCGCAAAGGCGCAAAGGCGCAAAGCAGAGTTTGGGAAAATGCAAAGATTCTCCAAGTTGTAAAATCTTTGTTTTCTTTGCGTCTTTGCGCCTTTGCGGGAACAAAAAACGAAGCACAAGTACGAGGTACACCATGTCAGTAACAATCACCATACCAGCGCCGTTGCGACAGTTCGCGGCAGGACAATCGCAGATCGTCGTCGAAGCTAAAACGGCCGGCGAGGCCTTAGATTCGCTCACCTCAACACACACGGCCCTGCGGCGTCATCTCTTCAACGATCAGAACATGCTGCGTAACTTCGTCAACGTGTATTTGAACGACGAAGACATTCGTCATGCCTCAGGTCCTGCTACGCCGGTGAAAGACGGCGACACGCTCATGATCGTTCCTTCAATTGCGGGTGGCGCGGTGGTTGAGTCGGAAGTGGGCCAGGAACTGCCGGAGCTTTCGAACGAAGAGATCATGCGTTACAGCCGTCACCTGATCATGCCGGAGGTCGGTATGCAGGGGCAGCGAAAGATGAAAGCCGCGAGCGTGTTGATGATCGGTACGGGCGGACTCGGAGCGCCGGTGGGAATGTACCTTGCCGCCGCGGGCGTGGGCCGGATCGGTATAGTTGATTTCGACGTAGTCGAGGAGTCGAACCTACAACGTCAGATCATTCACGGCACGAAAGACCTGGGTCGTCGCAAGATCGAATCCGCGCGCGATCGTTTGCGCGACATCAATCCGCACATTGAGATCGAGACGCATGAGTCGCGGCTGACCAGTCACAACGCGATGCGGCTCTTTCGCAATTACGACATCATCGTCGACGGCACCGACAACTTCCCGACGCGCTATCTGGTAAACGACGCGTGCGTCCTGAGTAAGAAGCCTAACGTTTACGGATCGATCTTCCGTTTTGAAGGACAGGCAAGTGTGTTCTGGGCGGAGAAGGGTGCGTGCTATCGCTGCTTGTATCCCGAACCGCCACCGCCCGGGCTTGTTCCGTCATGCGCGGAGGGTGGTGTGCTCGGAGTGTTACCGGGAATCGTCGGCGCGATCCAGGCAAACGAAACGATCAAGATCATTCTTGGCGCGGAGGGTCTGATGGTCAACCGGCTGCTGTTGTTTGACGCCTGGACCATGAAGTTTCGCGAATTCAAGCTGCGCAAGGATCCGAAGTGTCCGGTCTGCGGCGAGAACCCGACGGTTAAGGAGCTGATCGATTACGAAGAGTTTTGCGGAATGGCGGCGCACCAGGCGCCACCGCCAGACACAAAACTCGAAGAAATCTCGGCGACGGAATTGAACGCGCGTCGTTTGCGTGGCGACGCGCTACAGATCATCGACGTGCGCGAACCGCACGAATTCGAGATTGCACGTCTTCCAGGAACCAAGCTGATCCCGCTCGGTCACGTTGTTGGTCGCATGAACGAGATCAACCCGGATGTTGAGACGATCGTGCACTGCAAAGGCGGTGTCAGAAGCGCAAAAGCGATCGCAGCGTTGAAACGTGCTGGTTTTCAGGGGCGTCTGATTAACCTCAAGGGCGGCATCACGGCGTGGTCTGAAGACGTCGATCCGCGCGTACCGAAGTATTAAACGATTCGTCACGCTCAGACGACCATTTACATCTTTATTCAATCAATCCGCGGCAAACCTCAACCTCAACGCGGCAGACGCCTCTAAACTGCCAGGTGGAGGAAGAAAACTATGAAAAGACGCGAATTCATCCATCAAACCACAGGTCTCGGTGTCGTCGTCGCCGCCGGAGCGCTGCCCGGCTCGTTTCTGTCGGTCATTCCGCCTGTTTCAATCGACGCTTCGAGCAGCAAACTCACGCCGCCCGCGAAAGGAAAAATTCCAGTGGCGTTTGCGATTTCGGAAGGCGCGACGGTGATCGACTTCGCAGGCCCATGGGAAGTTTTTCAAGACGTGCATGTCACCACTCGCGGCACCAGTCACGACGAGATGATGCCGTTTCAGTTGTTCACCGTCGCGGAAAAGATTGAGATGATCACCGGCTCCGGTGGTTTAAAGCTCGTTCCTGATTACACGTTCGATTCGGCGCCCCAACCGAAAGTCGTCGTCGTGCCGGCACAGCGAGGATCCAAAGCGCTTCACGCGTGGCTCCGCAAAGTTGTGACATCGACCGACGTTCTCATGTCAGTTTGTACCGGAGCTTTTCAACTCGGCCATGCCGGACTGCTTAAAGGCAAATCAGCGACAACGCATCACGATTTCTTCGACGACTTTGCGCGCGAGTTTCCCGATGTCACACTCAAACGCGGACTGCGCTTCGTTGAAGAAGCAAAGATCTCAACCGCGGGCGGTTTGTCTTCGGGAATCGACCTGGCGTTGCGAGTGGTCGATAGATATTTCGGACGAGACATCGCACAACAGACCGCGGTTTACATGGAGTATCAAAGCAAGGGTTGGATAGTCTGAAGGTATAGCCACAAAAAGGCACAAAAGGCACAAAAAATATAACGACAAGAATTCACTTAGAGCACAATCGCTCCTGACTCTTTTTTGTGCCTTTTGTGCCTTTTTGTGGCTATGTCTAACACAAAGCGACCCATAAAGTGGGCGGCGGCGATCATTGTCATGTGGGCAGTGCTCGGTTTGATCTATGCCGGGCCGATCTATTTCGAGATGCGCGCCGAGGGGATGGAGCACGCGGCGTGGCGTGTCTTTTCCTGGGGCATCCTGATGTGGCTTGCCTGGGCGCCGCTCACTCCGGTCATCATCTGGTTCGCGCGCCGCTATTCGCTCTTCGACGGCGCGTTGAAGAGAAACCTGTTGGTCCACCTGCCGGCTTTCCTCGCGATGTCCGTCCTGCACAGCGCCGCTGCCACTGTGATCACTCTCAGCATCGATCCCTTCGACGGCCTGGGGGACAGTCCCAAAACGTTCTGGCCTCGCTTCCTCTCGCGCGTGCAGGGATCTTTCGGGTCTGACCTGCTGATCTATGGTGGCGTGATCGGGATCTGTTATGCGTTCGACTACTATCGCAAGTACCGCGAGCGTGAAGTTATGGCGACGCGTCTTGAGGCGCAACTCGCGCAGGCGCAACTCGATGCGTTGCGCATGCAGTTGCATCCGCATTTTCTTTTTAACACGCTGAACAGCATCGCCGGGCTTGTCCGGGATAACAAAAACCAGGCTGCGGTGAGCATGCTTGTCGGGCTCAGCGATCTGTTGCGTCACACGCTCGAGCATTCCTCGCGGCAGGAAGTTGAATTGAGGGAGGAGCTCAACTTCATTAAGCTGTATCTCAGTATTCAGCAGATGAGGTTTTCCGATCGGCTGCGGACCGAATTCGACATCGATCCGGCGACGGCGACAGCACTCGTGCCGAATCTGATTCTTCAGCCGCTCACCGAGAACGCTCTGCGACACGGCATCGCGAACAGTGCCGAGACGGGTGTTGTTGGTATTAGTTCGAAGGTTCAAAACGGTCACTTGCGATTGATGGTCTACGACAACGGTGCGGGTCTGCGTGACGGGTGGCAACTGAAAGGCAGCGCCGGTATCGGGCTTGCGAATACGGCCGCGCGTTTACAGCAACTCTATGACGACAATTATCAGTTTGATATTCGTAATCGCGACCGCGGTGGGGTCGAGGTGATGATTGTGATGCCATTGAGAGGCGCGTCTTAAATGCCGGAGAAGATCAGGACGCTCATTGTTGACGACGAGCCACTGGCACGGCGCAACCTGCGCGTGTTGCTGGAGAAAGATTCGCAGATCGAGATTCTCGACGAGTGTCGCAACGGGCGTGAAGCAGTGAAGGCCATTAATGCGTTGTCGCCCGATCTAATCTTTCTGGATATTCAGATGCCTGAGCTTGACGGCTTTGACGTGCTGGCGCGCGTCGGGCCCGAGCAGATTCACGCGATCATTTTTGTTACAGCGTTCGATCAGTATGCGTTGAAGGCGTTCGAGGTGCATGCGCTCGACTATTTGTTGAAGCCGTTCGATGACGAGAGGTTTGCTTTTGCGTTGCGGCGGGCGAAGTCGCAGATCGAAGCGCGAGAGATTAATCGCGTGAGTAAACGGCTGCTTGCGTTGCTCGAGGAACGCGAGAGTCTGGCAGACTCATCCGCTGAAAAGAACTATCTAACACGCCTGATGATCAAAGCTTCGGGCCGGGTGGTGTTATTGAAAGTCGGGGAGATCGACTTCATCGAAGCCGACGGCAATTACGCGAAGTTGCACGTCGGCCGCAAAGCGCATCTCCTACGCGAGAAGATGCACGACCTGGAAGGGCGGCTCGATCCGGCGAAGTTCGTGCGCATTCACCGATCGATCATCGTCAACCTCGACCGCATCAAGGAACTTCATCCTCACTTCAACGGCGACTACATCGTCGTCCTCGAAGACGGCCGCCAACTCCGCCTCAGCCGCACCCGCCGCGAAAACCTTGAAGCGCGGTTAAATGCCGTTTCGTAATCTGTGTTCCAAAAAAACCGGATTCAAGGCTGATCGCCTTCCTCGCTGGCGCGATATTTTTCTTTCTCCTTCTCGCGTTGCAGGAACGGGATGCCTTTTTCCATCCATTCCGGCGCGGGTGCGCCTTTCAGGTAGTGGTCGAAGAATTCCTGTAAACGCCGCGTGTAGTCTTTCTGATTGATGCGCTTCCGCAATCCGTGCTTCTCGCCGTTGTAGTTGAACATGAACACCGGCTTGCCGAGACGTCGCAGCGCGAGGAAGTATTCGATGCCCTGATACCACGGCACCGCATCGTCTTCGTCGTTGTGCAGCATCAACAACGGTGTATCGACCTGATCCGCGCGGAAGATCGGTGAGTTGTCGAGAAAGCGCAGCGGGTAGTCCCAAAGACTGCCGCCAATACGCGACTGCGAACGTTCATACTGAAACTGACGCGGCAGTCCCGTGCCCCAGCGAATACCACTGTAAGCGCTCGTCATGTTGGCAACCAGCGCACCCGGCGCAGCGGCTTTGAAACGATTGGTTTGAGTCACCATGTAAGCGATCTGATAACCGCCCCAACTGTGACCCTGAATGCCGATCGCATCTTCATTCACGTAGCCCTTGTCGACCACCGCTTGAATCCCCGGCAGCACGCACTTCAAAGCACTCGCACCGGGATAACCAATCGTGTAGGCAATGTCCGGCATGTAGACCAGATAACCATTGCTCACGTAGAAGATCGGATTGATCGACGTGCCTGGACCAGGGTTGCGAAACTGATGCAAGCCCTGCGAAAGCCGCTCGTAAATGTAAACGATCATCGGATACTTCTTCTTCGGATCGAAGTTATCCGGTTTCAACAGCAGTCCCTTCAGCGGCACGCCGTCGGTGTTCTTGAAACTGACCAACTCCGAAGTGCCCCAGTTGTATGCTGCACGTTGAGCGTCGCCGTTACTGACGCGCTTCAACTCGCGGAAGCTGCTGTTGGTCACCCAGATGTCAGGGAATTGATCGAAACGCGACGCACCGACGATAAGCACGTCAGCGTCCTTCGCTTTGATCGGATTGTTGAAGTCTTTCGCCGCCATCAGGAGTTTCTGAGGCGCGAGATCGCTGTTGACTTTGTCGCGATAGAAACCGGAATCACGTGTCTCCTGGTTCTCGGCTTGCAGCAGCATCGACTTGTCCGGATCGATCCATCGTTCACGCGGATCGAGCCGCACGTACCGGAGCGTCGTCTTTTCTTTGCGGCCGACGCCGTCGGTCAGGTTCTTTGTGCGGCTGCCGTCGGGTGCGACTTGCCAGATGTCGTATCGATCGTAAATCAGCACGTCGGCGTCGTCCTTGGTCCAACCGGCGATGCCGTACGAACCGGGCGTCGACGGAAGGTCGTTCAGCTCGTTGTAGAAGATCGCGTCTATGCTCTTGGTGAGATTCGTAACCGTGCCGCTCGCGACGGAGTACGAGTGCCAATCTTTGCCGTCAAAGAAGAGCCCGAACTTCGCGTTGGGTGAAAGCGAGACGGCGCCGCGTTGTTTTGTCAGTATCGATTTGCGCGATCCGTCTGATGTGTTGACGAGGTAGTAATCAGTGAAACCGGGATCGTAGTCGTTCATCACACGATACTTCCGGTTGTCGGAACCGATCGCATAGCTGCCGTCATTGGACGGATTGAGGTTTTCCATCGTCTCATCCGCGAGTTGGACAAACTTCTTGTCCTTCAGATCGTAGACGGCGCGATACGAACGGTTGCGTTCCTGTTCGGCGCGGACGCGCTGAATCGGTTGGATAAAGTCGTCTTTCCAGTGCCAAAGATCGACCAAAACCTTTTCGTCAGCGGGGATCTCTTCGTCGGGGTTACGCTCCGGTTCGGGTGGCGGCGCGGTGCCGAGGAACAGATGGCTGCCATCAAGTGAAAAACTCAGATTGGCGCGCTCGCTGACTACGAGATCTTTGCGAAAACCCGACGCGTTGATCGAGACAACCTCAGTCGCTTGCGGATCTTTGCGGTTCCAGTGATACACGCGGAACTTCGGCTGTTTCGCTTCTGCGTCGTCTTTGTCGCTGGTGAAGGCGAGTTGGGTGTTGTCTTCATCCCACGTCAAACGTTGATACTTACCTTTTCCGGTAAGGAGAGTGATCGGCGCGCCGTCGCCTTCGGCAGTTATGACTGCAAAGACGCCGTTCGTCGGTTCATTGCGCGCGGATGTCGTGAACACGAGCGTTTTGGCGTCTCTGCTAATCGTGAAGTCGAGGACGTCGCTGAACTTTCGTTCGGTGCCGGTGGAAGTGTTTCGCAGGACCAGTTCAGTGCCGTATTCCTTTTTTCTGGCGTTGCGGCGAGGCGGCTGCTGCGGTCGTGGTGATTCTGATGCTGCTGGAGTTGTTTCGGGCGATTGAGTTGGTTGTGCAGGTCGCGTTCCGGATTCGGTGGATTGCGTGCTTGGCGTTGCTGGACCAGTCGGCTTGTCTTCGGGTTTTGGTTTCTCTTCGGCTTTCGCTTCCAACTGATACGCGATGAAACCGCCGTTGTCCTCAGGAACGCGGAAACTCTTTACTTTTTCGATCCGTGTTACATCGCCAGTTGAAAGGTCCATGATCGAGAGACCGTTCTTCGGCATGTCTTCGGGTTTCTTCTTGTCCTTCTTTGCTTTGTTCAGCTCGGCCTTGGTCGGTTCAGTGCCGAAGACAACAAAGCGAGTGTCAGCAGTGAACACCGGTCGCAACAGCCGTCCCTGGGCCTCGATAAACTCTCCGACGTTCGCGCCCGGATCGTCCGGCGGTGGGACCGGCGGACGATACCCGCGCGGTGCTTTCCAGTCGACGCCCGTCGCTATGTTCCGGACGATGATCTCGCCGTCGCCATCCTGCGGCATGTAAGCGTACGCAACGAACTTTCCGTCGCGCGAAATTTGCGGCGCCTGTATCGATCGCCACGAGTCGTAATCGCTATGTGTTAGCGCCCGTTTGGCTGTAGCAGGCGCGGCGGCCGGGGCCTTCTGTTGGGCCTGGATGCCAAACGTTGTGAACAACAAACAGATGGCGCAAAGAAACGAGATGGATCGTTGGAGTTTCATTACTTCACCTCACAAATTGGCAGGAATGCTACTGAAGACGAGGCGGTGAGTTTAACACGGATGACACGGATCCGAGGAATTTATCCGTGTCATCCGCGGTTGGTTGTTAGAAGAACAAAGTGTACAGCAACCGGTTCGGCGAGCCGGTGCCGGGATTGGTCACAACGTTTGTCGTCGCGTTGTTGACGAGTGCGTTGCGAATCGTCGTCGACGAGGCTGACGGGTTGGCTTGCTTGTAAAGAGCAGCCGCGCCAGCAACGTGCGGTGACGCCATCGACGTTCCGCTCAAGGTCGCGGTCGCCGTGTTTGACGTCCACCACGCCGACAGGATTCCTGAACCCGGCGCGAAGATATCCAGGCAGGTACCGAAGTTCGAGAATGAAGAACGAGCGTCGGTTGTCGTAGTCGAACCGACGGTGATGGCATTCGCAGCACGCGCCGGTGACGAGTTACACGCATTCGCGTTGCTGTTGCCGGCGGCAACCGCAATCGTGACGTTTGCGTTGTGTAAATTGTTCACCGCCGTATCGAGCGCGCTGGAAGCACCCCCGCCGAGACTCATGTTCGCAACTGCTGGAGCGACGTGGTTCAAGCGAACCCAGTCAACACCCGCGATCACGCCCGAGTTCGAGCCTGAGCCTGAACAGTTGAGCACGCGCACGCCTCGCGGCAGCGAGCTTTTAGCGACGCCAAACGTCGAACCGCCGACGGTACCTGCTACGTGAGTCCCGTGGCCGTTACAATCCTGACCATTGCCGCCGAATGCATCGAACACGTTCGAGGCGCGTCCGCCAAACTGAGCGTGCGCCGTGCGGATACCGGTGTCGATCACGTAAACGCGAACGCCGGCGCCGGTCCAGTTGAAAGTGTAGATAGCGTTCAACGGCCGGTTCCGCTGATCGATGCGATCGAGTCCCCACGGCGGATTGCTTTGCGTGGCATCCGCGGTGACGATGCTATCTTCTTCTACAAACTTGACCCTGAAGTCCTGACTCAGAGCTTCTGCATCAGCTTCACTCATGTTGACGGCAAAGCCGTTGAGAGCGTGCTGATAAACGTTCGTGATTCTTCCCCTGTGCGACGTGGCTAACTCGGATGCGATGTAAGGCGCGATTGACATCAGACCTTTTTCGCCAACGACTTGATCATCGAGGACGACGATGTAGCTGTTCTCAATTTTGTTCGCGCTCTTTCGGAGTTTGTCTTTCTTCGCCTGCGTGGTCGGGACAGGAGAGGAAATGAAAATCACCGCGGTAAGGCCTGCCAAAACAAATAACGCGAAAATCTTTCTCATACTCTGTTCTCCTTCAGCTTTGAAAGTAGTGGTGGGTGGGGGAACTCAGCCCGCCGCTCTAGCTCGAGCGGGCACGACACTGCGGCAAAAAATCCTTAATCGTTCTCGCTTTGGGAGTTGTTCTGGGACAGGAGGGGCGCAGTATATCCGTGTTTCTGCTTGTTGTCTACGAAGATTCCATTGGATCCGCGTTTTCATGAAAACCGCCGATTAAGCACCGTTCCTTGCATGAAACCCGTCGGCTGGTGCATCATAAGTGCTGTTAATCCCTTCTCTCGCGCATCAACGGTGATGCGCCCCGTGCCTCGGTGAGTTGGCGGCGGCGTTTTGGATGATTCGAGAGCAGGCCGACCTAAACTACAGAAGCCCGCTCATTTTGAGCATCCGAATCCGAGCTTTCGCTGCTGCCGTTACAACGGAGCCCACTTCGCGAATCCAGAGCTTCTTTCACACTCCTGAGTAACGGGAGAGGAGCGTATTAATCAATGAAACTTTACGTTGGCAATCTCGCCTTCCAAACATCGAGCAGCGATTTGCAGGAGTTGTTCGCGCAAGCAGGCACGGTCCAGTCGGCTTCAGTTATCGAAGATCGCGACACCGGCCGCTCACGCGGCTTTGGCTTCGTCGAAATGGCCTCCAAAGAGGAAGGTGACGCCGCAATCGCACAATTCAACGGGAAGGAATTCAACGGCCGCAATCTGACGGTCAACGAAGCTCGTCCTCGCGAAGATCGCGGCGGTAATCGTGGCGGCGGTGGCGGCGGCGGTCGTGGTGGTTACGGCGGTGGCCGTGGCGGCGGCGGCGGCGGTCGCGGTGGTTATGGCGGCGGCGGTAATCGTGGCGGCGGCGGTGGCGGCAACTACGGCAATCGCGAACCACGTTGGTAATTAGTTAGAACGAGCGGCGTCCCAAGCTCATCATTGGGACGCTGCCTTAACAACGAGGCCCCAACCAAGGAAGGTAAGATGACGAAGATCGAGAAGCCGGTATTTACTGTTGGCGAGCGTGTCGAGAAACTCTGTGTAGTGTGTAATGAGGTGCGTGGCCACGTCGTCGTCTCCGTCACTAAGCGCGGACAGATCTCACGCGTTAGTTGTCCGAAGTGCGGTGAACGTAGTGCATACAAAACCGGTATCGCGGCTGATGCCGGAGCGTCGCGATCGGCGGCAAAGGCGGGCGCGCCTTACGATCGGACGCGCACTTATCGCGCAGGCCAGTCAATGATGCATCCCACCTTTGGCTTGGGCGAAGTTACGAAGGTTATCGAACCGGGGAAGATCGACGTGCTGTTTGCAGATCGCATGCGGCGGCTGATCCATTCGCTGCCCGCATCCGAGTAACGGAATTGTGCTTTGTGTTTGGTTCTTTGTTCTTTGTTTGCAGTTTGAACCGAGCGCCATCAAACACAACCACACGCTAGCAAGGCAAAGTACAAAGTACTAAGCACAAAGCACACTGATCTTTATCGATTAGTAAACACTCAAACTAAACATCAATGAGAATCGATGCTGTTGTCGTTCGCCGTTCGGCGCTACTGACACTGACGGCGCTGTTAAGTCTCTTCGTACTTTCACCTGAATCCATAGCACAAAACGGCCCGGGGCTGGCCACACGTCTGCGCAGTTGGATCGCGCTCGACGCACCGCCGGGATGGGAGCACCGCGCAACAGACGTGATTATGCGCACGATGCCCGGTTGGCAGCGTGACGCGCTTGGCAATCTGATCATGCGCAAAGGCAGCGGCAGTCCGCGCCGCGTCGTCGCGTGTGCACTCGATCGGCCTGGGTTTGCGGTCACCGAGATCACTGACGAAGGTTATTTGCGATTGCGCGAAGCCGGCGGTGGACGGCTGCATCCGCTGTGGACCCAGTCTCACGAAGGACAACGACTCAGGGTGTTGACGCGTACCGGTGTCGTGCCCGCAGTCGCAATCGTTAAGAGCACTCACTTGCAACGCGGCCGAGCTGCGGCCCCGGTTACGACGCTTGACGACATGTGGGTCGACGTTGGCGCTACGTCGAAAAACGACGTGCGGCGACTGGGAATCGAGATGCTCAACCCGGTAGTGCGTGAAGCGTCGGGTTGGGCGTACGGCGATTTTGTTGCTGGTCACATGGCTGGTGTTCGTGTTGGTTGTGCGGCAGTCGCATCGGCGGCGACAGGGCAGGTTACGTCAGGCGAGACGATCTTCTTGTTAACGACGTTGCGCAGCTTCGGACACGATGGACTGGAAGCTGCTTTGCGATCGCTCGGTCGAGTGGACCAGATAACGCTGGTCGATCAGGGAATGCCAGTCGATTCGAAGACGGGTGTGGTCTCGCGGCGGCAAGTCGACAAGCCACCGTATCTTCCGGAATCGACCGGACTCACGTCGCTCCATATTCTTTCGACGATGGTGTTTCATCAAGGCTCGCTGGTAGAAAGTGTCGGTCTTCAGAATGCTAATGCGCTGCGAGAGGAGGTAGAGAAAGCCGCGAGTGTTGTCAGACCGACCCGTGAATGGATCATGCTGTCTGAAGTGCTGGACGAGGCGCCCCGTTCCGATTCGTTTACAAATACGGCAACTCTGCTCAGGAGACTAGCTGACAGTTACTCCGTGTCTGGTCACGAGCACGACGTACGCGACGCCGTGATGGCTGCCTTGCCTGAATGGGCGCGATCGCGCGCGCACACTGACGCGGACGGAAACCTGATCGTCGAAGCTGGTCCGGATCGCGATCCCGTGATGTTCATTGCGCATCTGGACGAAGTCGGATTCGAGGTCTCGGACGTGTTGCCCGACGGATCAGTTTCGCTGCGCACGCGCGGTGGACTGTTTCCGTCTCTTTGGGAAGGACAACCGGCAATTCTTCACTTCGACCCGCCATTCACTGACAACCGGAGTCCCAGGCGTTTGCACGGAATTTTCTTTCCGCGCGACACAGCGACGACTAAGCATCCCGAAGCCTTGACTGCGTGGTTTGGCTTGAGCGCGGCTGAGATGAAAAAATTAGGGGTGGTCAACGGCCTGTCTGTCACCGCGGCTAAAGAAGCTACTCGACTAGGTGCGACACGATTCACTGCACGCGCGCTTGACGATCGCGCCGGTTCGACAGCGCTTACTCTTGCAGCGCACCGCATCAATCCTTCTTCACTGAAACGCAAAGTTATTCTCGCCTGGGCCACTCGTGAAGAAACGGGACTCGAAGGCTCGATCGCGATGGCGAAGAAATATGGACCGACAGTGAAGCGCGTCTTTAGCGTGGACACTCTCGTTTCGTCTGATTCGCCGCTGGAGTCGACGCGCTTCGCGCATGCGCCGTTGGGCCAGGGCGCTGTAATTCGCGGACTCGACAACTCGTCCGTCGCGCCGCCCGCGGAACTCGATCGTGTGCTGAACATTGCGCGGACACAGAACATTCCGCTTCAGGTCAGCGCGACCAATGGCGGTACCGATGGTTCCGTGTTCATCCCCTACGGCGTATTGCACCTCGGGTTATCATGGCCGGGCCGTTACAGTCATTCTCCGGTTGAAGTGCTCGATCTCAGAGACTTACAGGCGCTGGAGCGATTGGTGCACGCGATCGCCACCGCTCCTTGAGTAAGTTCCCGCAAAGGCGCAAAGTCGCAAAGGGAAAGACGGAGTTTGCTTTGCGCCTTGGCGCCTTTGCGGGAACCCTTTGCCATGCAAGTAAAGACGCTAACCCTATGTTTTCTGCTGCTCGTCTCCTCGCAGGCCTACGCCCAACGAGATCTCACGCGCCACGTCAATCCTTTCATCGGCACGGGTGGTCACGGTCACACTTTTCCGGGTGCGATCGTTCCGTTCGGCATGGTCCAACTAAGTCCGGACACGCGTTTGACAGGCTGGGACGGCTGTTCGGGTTATCACTATTCTGATTCCGTTGTTTACGGATTCAGTCACACGCATCTGAGCGGCACCGGCATCTCGGACTACGGCGATGTTTTGCTGATGCCGACCGTCGGCAACTCCAAAACCGACTACACCTCGCGTTTCAGTCATCAGAATGAAAAAGCGTCACCGGGGTTCTACTCGGTGCGGTTGGACGACGACAATATCTTCGTCGAACTCACGGTAACTGCGCGCGCCGGAATGCATCGCTACACTTTTCCTGCGACCAACGAAGCAAACATCATCCTCGACCTCGCCCACCGCGACAAAGTCCTCGATTCAGGATTGAAGATTGAAGGCACGACGGTGCTGGGATGGAGACGATCGCAAGCGTGGGCACAAGATCAGATCGTTTACTTCGCGATCGAGTTTTCTGAGCCGCTGATTTCGCACGAATCCGATAACCTGAAAACATTCTTCCGATTTGACGCGCGGAACCGTAAACCGATTCTCGTGCGCGTGGGGATCTCCGCCGTGAGCACCGATGGCGCGCTGCGTAATCTTCGCGCCGAACTCAATCACTGGGATTTCGACAAGGTCAAAGCCGATTCCGCAGCCGCATGGAATCGCGAGCTCAGCAAGATTACAGTCACTGGCGGTACCGACGCCCAGCTCACAAACTTCTACACTGGCCTGTATCACGCGATGACAGCGCCCAACATCTTCATGGATGTTGACGGCCAATACCGCGGACGCGATTTCAAGATCCACAATGCCACCGACTTCACAAACTACACAGTCTTTTCGTTGTGGGACACGTTTCGTGCGGCCCATCCGCTTTACACGATCATCGACACGAAACGCACGCGTGATTTCATCAAGACTTTTCTCGTGCAGTACGAACAAGACGGGCGTCTGCCTGTTTGGGAACTGGCAGCGAACGAAACAGACACGATGATCGGCTACCACGCCGTATCGGTCATCGCTGACGCTGCTGTAAAAGGCATCGACGGATTCGATTTGAAAAAGGCTTTCGAGGCGATGGACCACAGCGCCGAACTGCGTCACTACGGTCTCGGTCCGTACATCGATAACGGTTTCATCAGCACTGAAGACGAACGGGAGTCGGTCTCAAAAGTACTCGAATACGCCTACGACGACTGGTGCATCGCGCAAGTCGCTAACCTCGTCGGAGAGCAGGGAGACTGGTTTTACTATTTGTTCCGCGCCCAGAGTTACAAGAACGTGTTCGATCCACAGACGGGCTTCATGCGTCCACGCACGAATGGCGGCTGGACCGAGCCATTCGATCCACGCGAGGTGACGTTCCATTTCACCGAAGCGAATGCCTGGCAGTACACCTTCTTCGTTCCCCACGACGTTACCGGCTTGATGAATCTGATGGGCGGCCGGGAAAAGTTTGCGCGCAAGCTGGACCAAATGTTCGAAGCAGAGAGCCGGACCACCGGTCGCGAACAGGCGGACATTACTGGTTTGATTGGCCAGTACGCCCACGGAAACGAGCCAAGCCATCACATGGCGTATCTTTACAACTACGCCGGACAGCCGTGGAAAACGCAGTTTCGCGTTCGCCAGATCTTGGACCAGTTTTACAAGCCCACACCTGACGGGTTGATAGGCAACGAGGACTGCGGACAGATGTCGGCGTGGTACGTTTTGAGTGCGGCAGGCTTCTATCCAGTAACACCGGGTTCGACGACCTACGCGATTGGAACGCCGTTGTTTCCGGAGGTCGAATTCAATCTCGAGAACGGAAAATCATTCAGGATCGTTGCAAAGGATGTCTCTGACAAGAACATCTACATTCAATTCGCGGTGCTCAACAATCGGCCATATCGAAAGTCTTTTATCGACCACGCGGATTTGATGGCGGGTGGGCAGTTGGTTTTGCAGATGGGTCCACGCCCAAATCAGCATTGGGGAACTGGACCAGGGAACGAGCCCGTATCACGGATCGAATCTCCTTCGATCGTTCCAGTGCCGGTAATCAAGAGCGCCGGCCAGACTTTCAAAAACAATCTCACAATCGATATCCAAGCGGTTGGACCAGCCTCAAGAATCTATTACACAACTGACGGCTCGGCGCCGACCGCGAGGTCACGTCGCTTTACGAAGCCATTCGTGATTGATAAAACGTCGACGGTAAAAGCAATCGCGATTAAGGTCACGCAACAGAGCCTTGTCGCGACGGCAAAGTTTCATCGAATTCCGCACGACTGGAGACTTACTTTAATTTCAAAGTACAGCCACCAATACACCGGCGGCGGAGACTCTGCGTTGATCGACGGCATTCGCGGCACGACCAACTGGACCAGCGGAGCATGGCAAGGCTACTGGGGCAAGGACCTCGTCGCGGTTGTCGATCTCGTCAAGCCCCAGATGATCTCAAAACTCGGCGTAGGGTTCTTGCAGGATGCCGGTTCGTGGATCTGGATGCCGCGCACGGTCAGCTTCGAGCTTTCGCTCGACGGTCAGAATTTCGTCCCCGCCTTAAGCATCCCGAACGATGTTCCTGATGGCAGCAATCCCGATTTCAATGTCGGCATCCTCGCGAAAGACTTCGTCAAAAACATAACGCGCCAAGAGGCGCGTTACGTGCGCATCACCGCCGTGAACTTCGGCAAGATTCCGGCATGGCATCCCGGCCACGGCGGCGACGCGTGGATATTCGCTGACGAAATAATTATCGAGTAATCCCGACTACCAGCTCAGCTCGAACTCGTAATCGGACGCTCCACCGCGCGGATCCTTGATTCTTATCACAGCAGTGAAGTTGTTCTCGCGCGTAGGCTGTTCTTCGATGTAAACCTGCCCGCGTGCTCTCCTGACGTTTAACCGCACGGTGACGCGTCGAGACGGCAGCGAACCGGAGAAGTTGGGCTGCGAGTCATTGTAAGCCGTTCCGCCAATCGTCTCGACATCCGCCTGGCCGCCGCGAATCGCGATGCGCACATCGTCGTCAACACGACCCCTCCAGGTCATGCTCCCCCCGCGTCCGCCACCCGGTCCCTGACCGCCACCGCCGCCATCGGACGTTTCCTGATTGAGTTCGCGCGCCAAATCCGTCATCGTCCGTTGCACGTTTAACCATCCGGTCCGTTGCTGCGTATTGCGTTCGACTGAACGCGCCAACTCTTGCAGAAAGCTGAACGCTTCTCGCAAGTCCTGATTGCGGCGACGATCGACGACCATGCGATAAAAGATCCGCGACGCGCCTGCGAACTGTTGCGACAACATTACCGCTTCGATTTCGTTGCGACCGCCGCGAAACGAATTCGAATAGGCGTTGTAAGTGGTATCCGCAAACGAGTCCGCGTCGCGCGAGAGCCGATCGGACAGGTCGGTGAGCCGGTTTGATTGAGTGAACTGCGCCACCGCAGGCTGTGCGACGAAAAGCATGGCTGAAAGTGCGATTAGAATTCTTGTGATCCTCATGGGACCTCCTAAAGTTACGTGGATGAACTCTCAAACTTGCTAACTAACATACCTCTACAATACTGTGTCGCGGATCTTCAAGCGTAAATATTCATCAAAACACAATAGGAGCAGAGCATGTCAGCCGAAAATAAGCAAAAGATTGAAGGAATGTACGTAGCCTTTGGAAAAGGAGATGTGCCTTACATCATCGGCGCACTCGATCCGGAAGTCGAATGGTGGGAAGCGGAAAATTTTATCTACGCTGATAAAAACCCTTATGTTGGACCACAGTCGGTGCTTGCGGGCGTGTTCGGGCGGATCATGCAGCAGTGGGAATGGTTTACCGTCACCCCCGAAGAGGTTTTAGACGCGGGAGACACGGTTGTTGGCCGTGGAATTTACGCTGGAAAATACAAGCAAACTGGACGTGAGGTACGCGCCCAGTTTGCTCATATATTTAAACTTCGTGACGGCAAGGTCGTGAAGTTCCAGCAGTACACGGATACTGCCCAGTTTCTACAAGCTACGACTTCGCAGTAAATCCGCGTTTCTTCATTAGCGCGTCGACCTTCGGGTCGCGTCCGCGAAAGGCGCGGTAAGCGTCCGCCGGATCGACCGTATTGCCTACCGAGAAAACGTTCTTCCGCAGCCGTTCAGCTACGGCTTTGTCGTATGGACCTTTGCCTTCGACGAAGGCGCCGAACGCATCAGCGGTCAGCACGTCTGACCAGAGATAGCTGTAGTAACCGGCGGAATAACCGTCGCTCGAAAAGACGTGCAGAAACTGCGGCGTGCGATGTCGCATCACGATCTCTTTCGGCATGCCGAGTTGCGTGAGGGTCTCGCGTTCGAATGCGTCGGCGTCGATCTTTTGATCGCCCGCCAGGTGCAGCTTCATGTCCACGAGCGCCGCCGACAAGATATTCGACGGTTGCGAATCCCTGGTTGAAGGTCGCCGATCGTTTGATCTTGTCGACGAGTTCCTGCGGAATCGGTTTGCCGGTCTGATAGTGAAGCGCGAAACGCTGCAACACTTCCGGCGTCGGCAGCCAGTGTTCCAATAGCTGCGACGGAAACTCGACGTAGTCGCGCGGAACGGCGGTGCCGGCCACCGACGGGTAAGTGACGTTCGAACTCAGGCCGTGCAACGCGTGGCCGAATTCATGGAACATCGTAAGCGCGTCGTCCCACGAGATCAGCACCGGCTCGCCGGGCTTGCCTTTCACGAAGTTCGAGTTGTTGGAAACGATCGTCGTGATCTCGCCGTTGACGCGTTCCTGCGAGCGATATGCATTCATCCATGCGCCTGAGCGCTTGCCGGCGCGAGCGTACGGATCGAAATACCACAGACCGATGTGTTTCTTGCTGGTCTTGTCAGTGACTTCCCAGACGCGAATGTCGGGATGGGCCACCGGAACGTTGGTTACCGGCGCGAAGTTGAAGTTGAAGAGTTCGCCGGAAACCCAGAAGATTCCCTCGCGTAACTTCTCGAGCTGGAGATACGGTTTGACTTCGTTCTGATCGAGGTCGTATTTCGCCTTGCGGACCTTCTCCATGTAGTAGCGATAGTCCCACGGCTCGATCTTGATCTTCGCGCCTTCCTTGTCGGCGAGTGCCTGCATGTCGGCGACTTCCTCGTGCACGCGCGCGACCGACGGCTTCCACACAGCTTCCATCAATTCGAGAGCGCGCTCGGGAGTCTTGGCCATTGAGTTTTCGAGACGCCAGTGAGCGTGCGTTTTGTAACCAAGCAATTTGGCGCGTTCGGCGCGCAGTTGCAGGATCTCGGTGATGATCGCGTTGTTGTCGTGTTCGCCGCCGTTGTCGCCGCGGTTCACGAACATGCGCCAGGCTTTTTCACGCAAGTCGCGACGATCGGAGTAGGTCAGGAACGGATCGATCGATGAGCGAGTGTTCACGATCACCCACCCGCCGGGTTGTTTCTTCGTTTCGGCTGCGGTTTTGGCCGCGTCGCGCAACGACTGCGGCAGTCCGGCGAGCTCGTCTTCACTCTTCAGCACGATAAACTGATCTGTTTCCTCGGCAAGCACGTTCTGGCTGAACTTCGTGAAGAGTCCGGCGAGCTGCTGATTGATCTGCGACAGTCGCTTCTTGGCTTCGGGTGACAAACGAGCGCCGGCGCGCACGAAGTTTGTGTAGTAAAGCCAGGCGAGACGCTGTTGCTCAGGCGTCAGTTTCGCCTTCGCTGGCGAGTTGTAGACGGCCTCGATGCGTTTGAAGAGTGCTTCGTTTTGCGTGATCTGATCGTTGAAAGCAGCCATTCGCGGCGCCATTTCGCGTTGCACGGCCTGGTATTCCGGACTGGCCATCGTCGCGCCCCAAACGGCGTACACCGTTGTTACGCGATCGAGTGTTTTGCCCACGCGTTCGAGCGCAACGATGGTGTTTTCGAAATCGGGCGCAGCCGTGTTCTTGGCGATGGCGTCGGTCTCCGCGAGCTGTTCCGCCATGGCTGTCTCGAGCGCTGGTTTGAAGAGCGGAATCTGGACCCGGTCAAACGGCGGCACACCACCATGCGGCCCTTCCCACTTCATCAGCAACGGGTTTTCGTTGGTTGAAAGTTCGGTTTCAGGGTTCATTGCATTGGAAAGTTGGGCAGTCTTAACGACGACCACCGAAACGATCATCGTGATAACGGCGAGCAGCGCGAGGCTGCGGATAGTCAGAACGCGCATAATTAGACTTCCTATCAGGGTGTATTCGGGAGAGTTATTGCAAGTTCGTTAGTATATTGGCGTGCGGAAGGGGTTGTACAGGCAAGGCATATTCTTATTCTGGTGGTGTCTTAGTTTCCTCTCTGCGTAGCTTTGCGGTCCTCGGCGTCTCTGCGGTTTATCTGTTTTGGCGGTTTTTTACCGCAGAGTCGCAGAGGACCGCCGAGTTACGCAGAGAATGCTGTCAAATAGACACTACCCCGTAATTAGTAAGGGCAGTTGCGGCAGCCGCTGGCGCAGCAGTAGCCACGGCGCTGGAGGTAGCTGGCGGTGAAGACCATGGCGCCGTTTTCGAGGTTGTAGTCTTTTCCTTCGAGCAGTACGCCGCGCAGTAGATCAACGTCGACGCGTTGGAATGAGTCTGAATGCGTGTCGTCGAATAGTTCGGGATGGATTAAGTGGGCGAGGAGTTCGGCGCCCTCCACGACGCGGGGGCCGGGGCGAGCGAAGAACGAATTGGCGTCGACCGCGAAAACGCAATTGTTTTTGACTGCGGGCAGATCGAAGAAGTGCGACTTCTCCGTGCCGGAGCCGTAAGGCGCGAAGACGCTCCAGATCTGTTTCATCGTCTGTTGCAGGTTGAAACCGCACGGCATGATTACGAGGACTTCAGGCGCCCACGCTGCGACATCATCCCACGAGACACGCACCGACTCGCCACGTTCGCTTCCCAACTCGTCGATGCCGCCCGCGATCTTCACGAGTTCCGGCACCCAATGACCACTCGCGTACACCGGATCAAGCCATTCCATGCAGAACACGCGCGGACGCGTGGCCGCTTTTGACATCCGCTCCGAAAGAGCTCCCAGTCTGGCGGTGCAATCGTTCACGAGCGCATCGGCTTCCGTCGTCCGTCCGGTGGCAGCTCCGAGGTCGCGAACGTTGTCGAAGATCTCGCTTAACGATCGCGGCGTCATCCACAGGATCTGCGGAGTCTTCGGCAACGACTTCAACACTTGCGAGACTTCGTTTCCGGAAGGCGCGCACACCTGACAGAGATCCTGCGTGAGGATCAGATCCGGCGCGATCTCACGCAGCAACGATTCATCGATTTGGTAAAGACTCAAACCGGCACGCATTCGTTCCGCCACTGCGCGATCGATCTCGCTCTGGCTCATCTGCTCGATCGGCAACACGTTGCGCACGACGACAGGCTTCGTACGAACCTCCGGCGGGTAGTCGCATTCATGCGTGATACCCAGCAGCGACTCCGACAATCCCAGGGCACAGGCGATCTCCGTAGCCGATGGCAGAAACGAAACAATGCGTAGCATTATGGTAGTTATAAGACTCGAGACATCTTCATGTGATTACTCTTTTGGAGTCGATCAGATGAGAATTTCGATAAAAGTGCGGGATTCACAGTCAAGGGAATACTCTAGGCCCGTTCAATCGCTTAGGCGATTCTAAATGCCTGTTCTTTAGCCCACAAGAAATGGAAAAGAAAGACTCGATCAAAATAACCGCCGTTACCCTGAAGCACACTCCGAGCAAAGGTAGCAGCCTCTTTGAAACCAAAACCTGGGGCGTCAAAGGGTGTATTATATGCGAAGGCTTTAAAGTCATAGTGAACTAGCAAATATACCTCATCCAGTTCTAAGTGAGTTCGAAGGTCTTTGTAACGTTCATCGCATCGGTGGGCCAGAAGTGCGCGACTCAAAGTCTCAAGCATCTCATTCGGAGAATAGTGACGTGCGGGTGATGGAAATAGTATCCACCGGTCGCGTCGTTTACGATTCAGAAAAAAGAAGCGAACGCCGCGCAAGTATTTGTCGAGAACTGGATATGTCGCAAACTCGATTACGTCCTGCTGTCGTCGACTAATTCCCGCCGCCTCACGATCGATCTGATCGATCAGCCTAAAGAGTTCCGTGCGGAAATCCGTAGCGTCTCGCGCATCAAATCTAATCTCTTTAGGCCGCAACCAAAGATGACTAATATTCCTTGTTTCGTTCGGCGGTTGCGGTCCGATTGTATCGAGGATTCTGTTCTGGATTCGTTCTTGCCTTCGGGCCTTTTCTATCTGATCGCGGCTGATCCAACTCTTGAGTTCGATTCCTATTCTTTTTCCAGAGGTGGTGACAGCTAGGATATCCGGTCGCTTGTCAAATGGGTGCGCAGGCGTCTCGAGGTTATGTTTGGTATACCAATTCTCCACTGCATCCCATTCTTTGATCTCATGAGCAAGTTCAGGATAGGCCCTTAGGAATGAATCAAAGATTATCCTCTCGTCTTTGAGAATTGCGGGAATAGTTTGCAGCTTTTTTACAATGGCGATTTTTTGTTCAAATGGCAGTTGGGATAGATGACGGCGACGCTCTTCTTTGGCTCGGAAGATCTCGTCCATAGTCAGATTTGACAGGTCAGCTACTCTGCGATTCACCTACTCCTCCAAGTCAAAGCGGGCAGCGATATCAGTCCATTTCTTAATCAAACCGTGGCGGTCAATTATTTCCCGAAACACTTTCATATTGACCTCTCCGGCTTTGACCAGCTTTATTACTCGTAAGAGATCTTTGTCTCTCCCTGAGCGAAGTAACTCTGTTGCAAGATGCTCGGCGGAAAAAATATATGTACGGCTTTGAGCAAACGATACCTCTTCGGCCTGAACCACCGCCTCTTCCTGCACTGATTTGGATGCAGGTAGAAACTGGACGGGCCAATCTTCTATTAGAATGCCCACTCCCTCTTCCACCGAATGATATCCGAGTCCTTCGAGATACGTGTAAATGGGCTCAAGCGATATTAGTCCGCTACCTCCGACCAGAACTGGCAAAACGAACACATCTATGTCATCTGTTTGGTACGGTTCCAAATAGTAAATAGCCGCTATTCCGCCGCCGATGGCATATTTCTCAATCACTCCATCGGCTAACATCCTATTCAGAACTTGGATAACCTTTTCCATTAAGCCGCGTGAATCCTATTCTTAAGTCCGGCCTGAGCGAAAAACAGTTTACCATCAGTTTTTTAGCAACAATCGCCGCAGTAGCCCTAGCCGCCAGACTTGTCCTCCGAGTCTCTAACCATTGAGCTGCGCATATTTCGAGCGCTACTAGGGAGCGCTGCTTGTTATTACTGATGGTCCAAGCAGTTGATCGACTTCGGCGCGTATCGCATCCAACTCTTTCTTCAATACTTCGTAACGCTCGATAGCGTCGCGGCCGATCTTTTGATCGACGTTTGCTGTCATGCCCGCGAGATACGTGATGTGCGCCTGGAGGCCGGGTTTTCCATAACGTACCGGCTCGGTCATGAGTTTCGAAGCGATCGCTGTCAGCCGCTTTGCAGTTTCGAGATCATTTCCGGATGTGTTCTGGGCTTGACGTACCCTCGTCATAAGTTGGTTGACGGTGGAAACCATTTCGCGCATGCGCACGTTGTGTTCGAACTGCTCCTGTAGATCAGCCTGCGTCACACCATCCGCCGCGACGCGCGGATCGATCAAGACATTGAATGGCTCCGTAAAGACGGCGCCTCCGGTCTTGATGCGGGCCTGATAACGACCGGGCGGCAACGTCACGCCTGCCTGGTTCCGAATGTCCCACACGAAACGATTGAGTCCCGCAACTTTCGTCACTCGCGGCGGCGGGGTGAACCGACGTGCTGGCGCAGCATCAGGATCCGGCGGCTGCGACTCCGGTCCCGCGCCGCCAACGCCCGGCATCGCACCGGGCATCGATGGCCCACCACCGCTCCCACGAGGATTGCGCAGCACCGGGGCTTCGCTGCTGTAGGAGTTGAGCACATTTCCTTTCGCATCCAGAATCTCGATCACCACAGCATGCCCCGTCACCGGTGCCGAACGCAGGTAATAGTCAATCGTCGGACCCAGACTACTTGGACCGACACGCGTCCGGTATCCGTCACGCGGTTTGAACACGTGGAAGTCAGACCTTCTCATCGCGACGTCAGTTGATGCAGCGAAGTGATGTTGTCGAGGATCCAGAACGAACGGCCTTGCGTCGAAACGATCAGATCCTTGCGATGTACCTTGATGTCGGTGATTGGCACGTTCGGCAGATTCAACTGAAACGACTGCCAGTGCGAGCCGTTATCAAACGAGATGAACATGCCGAACTCGGTGCCGGCGTACAACAATCCCGGACGATCGGGATCTTCACGGACGACGCGTGTCGGCCAGTCGTTGGGTATGCCGTTGTGTCCGGTAGTTAATCTGGTCCAGGTTTGTCCGTAATCGTCGGTGCGGTAGATGTAAGGTTCGTAGTCGCCCACCAACCAGCGATAAACCGCGAAATATGCCGAACCCTTGCGGTGAGGCGAGGCATCGATGAACTGCACGCGCCCGCCCGGAGGTATATCCTTCGGCGTGACGTTCGCCCACGTCTTGCCGTTGTTGCGCGTGACGTGGAATGGACCATCGTTTGCACCCGCCCAGATGACGCCTTTCTCCAGTGGCGACTCCGCAATCGCATAGAGCGTGCTGTAAAACTCTTCGCCCGTTACGTCGCGCGTGATCGGCTCGCCGCTGACGCCCTGACAACAGTCGGGACGAGCAGTCAGATCTGGCGAAATCCTTTCCCACGTCACGCCTTTGTCGCGCGTGCGATGAACATATTGCGATCCGTAATAGAGCACTTCCGGATCGTGCGGCGAGGTCGCCATCGGCGACACGCGTTGCATGCGATAGATCAGATCGCTCGCGGGGTTTCCGTAGAGTGACTGCCCGCCAATCCAGTAATTCTTTTCCTGCCCGGTTTTCAGGTTCATCACGCCGTACTGGCCCTTGCACGATCCGTAAACAATCTCGGGATTTAGCGGGTGTGGCATGATCGGTCCGGTTTCGCAGCCTGGACCAGTGCGCCAATCGGCAGTTGAATTTGGTTCGGCGACACTCGAGATGATCAGCGTCGTGTTGTCCTGTTGAGCGCCGTAGAGTTTGTAGGGGAACTGGTTGTCGACCCAAACGCCGTAAATCTCAGCCGTAGGCTGGTTCATTTGCGTGGACCACGTTCTTCCCCCGTCGAACGAGACATTGGCGCCGCCGTCGTTTGCCTGGACGATCGTCTGACTGTTCTTCGGATTGATCCAGATATCGTGATTGTCGCCGTGGGGCGTGCGCATGACGGTGAACGTCTTGCCGGCGTCGACCGATTTGAAGAAACCTTCGGCACCGGCGTAGACCACGTCGGCATTGGAAGGATCGGCGCCGAGTGTCGTGTAGTAAAACGGACGTTGAATCAGCGAACCCTGCGAGTTGATTAAAGTCCACGTCTGTCCGGCATTCTCCGATCGATAAAAGCCACCGCCGGGTTTCGCTTCGATCAATGCGTAGACACGATTCGGATTTGCAGCAGTGACGGCGAGATTGCCTTTCCCGATCAAGTCATTAGGCAGACCGGCGGTGATGTTCGTAAAGGTTTCGCCGCCGTCAGTGCTCTTGTAAAAGCCGCCTTCACGCGAGCCGCTGATGATGGTCCATGGTTTACGTTCCAGTCGCGACATCCAGGCGTAGACGATATTCGGATTTCCGGGTTGTATCTCGACGTCCATCGCGCCGACGTTGTCTGAGATAAATAAAACCTTGCGCCACGTCTTACCGCCGTCAGTGGTTTTGAAGATGCCGCGTTCCGCGTTTGGTTTGAAGATGTCGCCGCCGGCCGCAACCAAAACGATGTCCGGATTTGTCGGATGAATACGCACCGCACCGATCTGTCCCGCGTTGTAGAGGCCGGTGAACTTCCATGTCTGCCCGTCGTCCGTCGATTTATACATACCGCGTCCGGTTGAGACGTTGCTGCGCACACCGTCGGAACCCGTTCCGAGATAGATGACGTTCGGGTCGGAATCAAAGACTGCGACGTCGCCAATTGATCCGACTGGCACTTTTCCGTCGGTTAACGGCGCCCAGGTTGTGCCGCCGTCGAGAGTCCGAAAAAGTCCGCCGCTGGCTACGCCCATGTAGAACGTTCGTGGTTCTGAAGGAACGCCGGTCACAGTCGTAACGCGCCCGCCGCGCGATGGTCCAACAAGACGATAGCGCAGACCGTTATAAAGTGACGGATCCGGCGCTTGTGAATAGACAGGGAACGCCAGGAAGAGAAGCGTGATCAACGCGAGAGAACCAGACCGGAGCATAGCCGTCCTCCTGAACTTTTAATTGTTCTTGTGCCTTTTTGTGGCTAAGACGTGGCCGGTGCAAACCATCCGCGAACGGTTCTCGTCACCTGTTGGAAGAACCGGCGAATGCGTTTGAAAACCAGAAACGATATCACTAAACCGACGCCGACGATGATGAATATTAGTACCGGCACGAACACTGAAATGATTATCGAAACCACCGCGATTATGTCTTCAATAATGCTGGCGACGGAGTTTGAGACTGGTTCGGGACTCGCATTCAGCGCAAGGCGCGTCGCCGCTTTTGTTCCATGAGACGAGAGGGCCAGTCCGCCGCCTAACAGGAGCGCGATCATCTGAATGCCGCGATCGAAATCGCCGAAGGCGCCTGCTGCCAGGACCGCGCCAGCGGGGACGCGAATGAAGGTATGAATTACGTCCCACGTGCTGTCGATCCACGGCACCTTATCGGCGACAAACTCGATCACGTATAAAGTTATCGCTACGCCGATGACCCACCAACTCGTCAACACCTGAAGTTCGCCGGGAAGTTGCAGGTTTGCGAACCGGCCCAGCATACCAAGCGTGCCGACGCAGGCGTAAAGATTGATGCCTGAGACCCACGAAGCGCCCATGGCGATGGCGATAGTTGAGATTAGCTGCGTCACGGATTTGTGATTATAGCGGTTTTTCAATTAGTTTAGCGGCATCCCATGCAGTTGTTGAGGCACACGCCTGTTTTCGATGTCGAATCCGCGAATCGGATCGCGGAGGAGTTGTTTGGTGTGCGCGCGAGAGCGAGTGTGTTGCCGAGCGAGCGTGATCAGAATTTTTTGCTCGATGCAGGAGCTGAGGGGGCAAAGTTTGTGTTGAAGATTGCCAACGCGATGGAATCGCGCGCGTTGCTCGACGCACAAAATGAGGTTCTGGAGCATCTGGGGACACGGATTTCCTTTTGTCCACGCGTCGTGCCGGCTTTGAACGGCGAACTGATCAGCACGGAAGGTGATCACCTTGTTCGGCTGGTGACGTATCTCCAGGGAATGCCACTGGCGAAAGTGACGCACACACCGGAGTTATTAAGTGATTTCGGGCGAAAGCTCGGGCAGTTGGACCGTGCCCTTGCTGACTTCGATCACCCGGCCGTTCATCGTGACTTTCATTGGGACCTCGCGAATGGCAATCAAGTGATCGATCAGCATGCGGGGCTAATAGAGGATGCGACGTTACGGGAGTTGGTTCTTGAATCCCGGTTTGAATTGAACACTGGCTTGCGTCGCAGCGTGATTCATGGTGATGCGAACGACTATAACGTTCTGGTTGACGGGGACCGCGTGACAGGTCTGATCGATTTTGGTGACATTATCTATAGCTGGACCGTCGGTAATCTGGCGGTCGCCCTTGCGTATGTCGTGCTTGGAAAAGAGGATCTACCCGCCGCGGCCACGCGAGTGATTGACGGCTACACCAAAGAGTTTCCATTAACGGTTGAAGAGCGCGGTGTGTTATGGCCACTCGTACGTTTGCGATTGGCGATGAGTGTTTGCCTGGCTGCGCATCAGTTACGACAACGACCTGACAATGAGTACCTGCGGATTAGCCAACGAGCCATATTAGATACGTTGCCGAAGTTGAAACACGGATGAAATCGATAATTGAGGCCCGAAAGCGATTGCTTGGTCGCAATTTGAGCATCGCGTATAAGAACCCGATCAATATTGTGCGTGGCTCGATGCAGTATCTCTACGACGATGCGGGGCGACAGTATCTCGACGCCTACAACAACGTCGCGCACGTGGGCCATTGTCATCCGAGAGTGGTGGAAGCAGGTGTGCGACAGATGCAGGCCCTAAACACGAATACACGCTACCTGCACGATACGATCCTGAATTACGCCGAACGTCTCACCGCGACATTACCTGACCCGTTGAACGTCTGCTATTTTGTCAACTCTGGCAGCGAAGCAAACGAACTCGCGCTCCGGTTGGCACGCGCACACACGAACGCGCGCGACATGATCGTTCTCGATCACGCTTATCACGGAAACACCACGACGCTGATCGACATCAGTCCATACAAGCACGACGGTCCGGGTGGAAACGGCCCGCCGTCATGGGTCCACAAAGTTCCGCTTCCTCGCACAGCCGATGATGCGCAATATGCGGTGGATGTCATCGAGAGCACGAATGAACTTTGCGGTTTCATCGCCGAATCAATGCCGAGCGTCGCCGGTCAGATTGTTCTGCCTCAGGGTTATCTGAATCGGGTTTACGAGGTGGTACGCAACGCCGGCGGTGTGTGCATCGCAGACGAAGTGCAAACAGGTTACGGGCGTATCGGCACGCACTTCTGGGCGTTCGAGAGTTACGGCGTCGTTCCCGACATCGTGGTACTGGGAAAGCCGATCGGCAACGGACACCCCATCGGCGCTGTGATAACAACACCAGACATCGCATCATCATTCGATAACGGCATGGAGTTTTTCAGCACCTTCGGCGGGAATACAGTTTCGTGTGCGATCGGGTTAGCAGTACTCGAGGTTGTGCACGAGGAAAACCTTCAGGACCACGCACAAATAGTCGGCGAGCAACTACTCAATGGATTACGCGATATGCAAAAACAACACGAGGTGATCCGTGACATCCGCGGCTCCGGATTCTTTCTTGGTGCTGAACTAAGAAAAAAGGAAGCTGCCGATCGTATCGTGAATGCAATGCGTGACGAGGCGATCCTGATAGGAACGGATGGCCCACTTCACAATGTCCTTAAAATCCGACCGCCAATGCCTTTTTCGACGGATGATGCCGATCACTTCCTCACCACCTTACAAAATGTTCTCACCATGGTTTCGGCGGGCAGCTAACTTGCATTGATGGGTCTTGCGAGTCTGCCAGGACTCGGCACGATCCCCACGCCAGCACGGGCCAATCGTTGTAGTTCTTATAAAGCAGGTTCGAAATACCATCCGCGTGCGGCCGAAACTTTACCATGCCAAACGCGTTGGGTATCGAATAGACTTCGGCTGCGCGAAGACCCAGCTCGCCCGGCTGCAACAGGTCGATGCCGAAAGCGTACGACCAGTAGTTATCAAAGTACGACACCAGCCCAATACGGAAAACGCCTTCATCGTCGACGTACGACATTGCCATGCGTACCGGATTTTTACTGGTTTGCATTTCCTCCGTAGATCGAAACGACGGATATACGAGGTAAAAACGGCCGACGTTGATAGAACCTCCGACGCTGCGTTCCGCCAGGTTGTTGCCGGGTTCGGAGGCAGTCCAGGCCATGGAAGGACGGCCCACCACTAAAGGCAAATTGTCGTGCGGAATTGGAAGTCGTGTCCATCCCGGCTGGAAGAACCCCGTGCGCAATGTATAAAGCTTGAAAGAACCATCCGCTGTTGCAAATGCTCCGACAAGATGCTCCTGGCCACCGACGACGCCGATGGGCAAGCCGGTATAAGCAATTCCCGGCGACGACACTTCGTTCATCGTAAGCGAGAGCCCGCCCACCGTGACGAGTTGCTCGGGTCCCCACGACGCGGGCCCGCGGGTGCGATATCGCAGGATGCCGTCCGTTCCCTTGTAGGCGAGGGCAACGCGTTTTCCATCACGCGAAACGGCGAGCGATGGTTCGCCGGCAGCAGGAGAGCCCGGCACCGTGACCTCGCTACCCCAAATTACCTGCCAGTCCGACATCCTCTGCCAAACTTCGAAAAGCGAACCATCGGGCCGAATGCCCACCACGATTATTAGCCATTGTCCATTGACATTGATCGTTGCAGCGTCGAGCGAATCGATTGGACCTATGTCTCGCACAACGTGATGCGGGAAAGTTGGTGGCGGGCAGTTGTCGACGTTTTGGCATGTCCAGGGAGACGCCATGTAGCTGTATTCAAGCTTATGATCGAGTGTCACCGTAAAGACCCAGATCAATCCGTTGTGACGCACCACCGCCGGCGCGCGCCGGCTGGTCGTGCCGACTGGCACTTCTCCTTCGCGCGTAAACTCGCACCCTCCGCCGTTCCCTGGTTGAAGATTGGCATATGCTCGCACCGGCTGATTCACAGGTTGGAAAATGCCATCGCGGTTCCAGTCGACGCTTCCGGTTGTGGCATCCACTCGATAACCGAACATCGATCGAAGAACATTGAGCAGCGCCGGCTGACTTGCCGCGACACCGGTTTCGATAAGCGCGTGGTTATTGAGCGCTGGGAACCCACGACCGTCGGAAAACATGCCTGCCGGAAAAGCGTAGTTAATCAGGCTCGGGTAGTTCGGCTTGCAGTTCGGTTCGTGAGTGCCTGCGGGGCCATTGTGATCAAGGAAAAGCGTATGGCCAAACTCGTGCGCCGAGTTACTGGCGCTGGCCATATTAAAACCACATGCGATCCCTACGCCGCACGCACCGCCCCCTGACATATAGCCGAGCACGTAATGGAATATTCCGCGGCGAGAGTCAGTTAAGTTGTTTACCATTGCTTCGTGCGGCGTCTGCGGTCGGTAGCCGCCGGCGCCGTCCGGGACGGCATTGACTGCCGTGTAGCCACCCCAGTCGCCGTAGATGGTTGCATCGGCCGCGGTTTGCGGCGCCACACCCGTATCGAAATGCAAACTGATGCCGGGTTCTCCGTCCGGATTACCCACGTCCATCGCGTGCGCGGCACGAAGAGCTGGATCAGTAGTAGCTCTGTCGCCGTAAACGTCCGCAACTTGCCTCGCAACGATCGGCGGCATACGTTCCGCCAGACCGTTCTCGTTGTCCTGAAATGTCAGCCGACGAAAATCGACTTCCACAAAGATATCTTTGTGCCGAGGATTCGCACCCCACGTTGGCAGAGGCAGCGCTGGTCCCTTTCCCATCAGTTCCCAGGCATCCCAGAGGCCATCGCCGTCGGTATCGCGCGTATCGGCGATAGCCTGGCACGAGACGCCGGTAACCAGAGAGGCGCGGCTGGCGCACGTCTTAATCGCAACCTCCAGGCGATTCCCAAGTCCGTCGCCGTCCGCATCGTTCATAAGATCGTTGCGGTAGATTGTTAGGCGGCCCTTCTTTCCGAACACAGTGGATCCGTAAAGCCCCACGTAAGAACCGCTCTCGCGTCCCGGCAGTGTGGTTTGTCCTCCGCTCCATCGCTGAAGTATATGCAAGCCATCCTCGCTCGCCAGGTATGCATTGTGCGAGGCGAGTCCACCTGGAGGACTGACTGCCACGGCCCTTTCGCCGGCGCCGAATCGTGGCAAACTAACAGACGTTCCGTGCGAAAAGACGACGCCTTTTGTCACCAACTCGTTATTGATCCAGACGTCGGCCCGGAACACTCCGTACGACCGCGATCGGACGATGAGAGTAAACTCGCCGTTGATCGTTGCGGGCACGTTAATGGCCGCACGGTCCCCCTTGGTCTTAACCGTCTTAACGGTAACTCCCGTTCCTCGCGAATCGACGAGGTTCAGAATCGGTGATGCACCTTTATCCACTTTGCGGAGTTCTATGCTGTGAGGTGAATACCTGGCAGCCAGGGTCACGGGAACTTCAGCAATAGAACCGTCAACCTGAATGTCAAACACCGACTGCATTTGCGCGTCCGCGGAAACCGCGAATAGGAGGAGCAAAAAGAAAACCAAGCATGTGTTACGCATTTCGCGTTTCTCCTGGGAGGCCGAGTCAAAGGGCAAGTTCTGGACGCTCTGACGGAAGCCTGAGTTCATCGATAACGAGTGTGCATAATTGAGCACCCTCTAAAATTGTGTTGAGGAAGCAGTGACCAAAAGCACTGATGGTCCATTCGAGAGCAGCCTCCTGAAGGTTATGAGAAAAGTGAACGAAAACGTTTCTAATATTTACGTTCGTCGCGAAAATTGGTGGGCCATCAATGGGGCATTGTGAGGATCTTTTCCGAAAAGTGGTGCAGCAAAATGCTTCATAGCAGCATGCAGGTTCTTGCATACCGGCGCCTTGACGTGTTCCTTAAGTTGGCGGAGAAAATGTGTTCGCAGGTAGGGTTCGAACGAGCCAGGCCTTCGGTGAGCAGCCCGAAGCCTGGTCGGTCCGCGAGGTCATTTCTTTGAAGCGAACAGCGACACGTTCACGTACGACGACGTATTCAAAATACAGCTTCGCCGGTCCTTTGATCGCTGCCGAATCCAGCTTCCTGTAGAAATCCGGTAATAACCAGATGCCTGCTTAAGAACTTTAGCGCGGTCCAAGTAACGCCATTAGACCGTCGGCGAGCAGACCACGCCAGCTCACCCCATCGTGTCCACCGACGAATTGTTGATAGTGAACCTCATACCCTTTCGCCCGTAACACGTCGCGCAGGTGACGCGTACCTTCCAGAATGTCGCCACCGGTGGCTTCACGATCTCTTTCAAATGTTCCGGCTGCTAAATAAAAACGCAGCGGCAGTTTCGGACTTGCGAGAAAGTCCTTTACCAGGAAATTGCCTTCAGTGGTTGAGTCCTTGGAATTGTCGCCACCGGTTCCTCCCGAGTCAGCACAACGCGAACCACACACGCCACCGTTGTGTTCAAACGACCACCAGTAGGCGCCCGAAAGGCTCAGCACATTGCCAAAGACCTCCGAGTGACGCAACGCGACATACGTTGACGCAAGTCCACCGGCGCTGTATCCGGTGAGTACGATTTGTTTCTGATCTTTAGTGACGTTGTAACGCGATCGAACCCAGGGGACTAGTTCCTTCGCCATGAAGTCCGCGAACTCAGGATTGGCGACCAGGTCCACCAGTCGACGACGCGGAACGTTCTCGACAAAGACGGCCACCGTCCCCGGGATCTTCGATGCCGCAATAAGATTGTTTAGCGTCGTTACCGCATAAGGATCGTCTGGCAGGTCTTCGCCGTCAAACAAGATTAGCAGTGCATTCGGTGGACCATCCGCTTTGTAACCTGGGGGCGTGTAAACAGAAATTGGACGGTCGATTTTCTGGATGGCGCTCTTGATAATGTGTTTTTCAACTCGACCTTCAGGAATTCCGGGTTTCGCAACCAGCCATGGTTGCGGTGGCGCTCCTGGCAACTCCGCTAAGCTGTCACAATTAAACTTGCTCGTGTTTGGCGGACATTCGAAGCGACGGGGATTCAGCGGATCAGCTTGTCGCGTGGCCGTTCGCTGTGAAGCGCGAGGACTTTTAAACGTCAAAGGATCATTCGGCGATATTTGGTAGGTAAAGCGAGCACCGCTGGGAAGCTTCAGAGTCAGATACCAGACGTCTGAATTCGGAATCCGGTGCATTGAATAATCGGCGGGGATAAAAATGCCCAGAAAAGAACCTCTGACGAAAACATTTCTGGTGTCGTGTACGCTGCGCCAGAGGAACGTGACTAGTTGATACTTGCCGTCTGAACCAAATGGCTCAACCATCGGAGTTCCTTCAGCGGCTACTTGTTTCCAGAAGCTGTCGGTGTTCGTTTGGCCGGCGGCAATCTGCTTCTGAAGAGCCTGGATTCGTGGGCTGGGAAAAGGATCGGTCCACGGCTCGGGTTTGAATCGTTCGTTGAGCGAGATCACTTCACCAGTGGTCAGCTCATAACTGGCTGGTCCATCGCCGCGGTTTTCAAGCTTGAACGAATACGCGCCTGCCCCTTCGGCGGCGAAGGGAAACGAGGCTTTTGCCTCACTCCGTCCGACAAGACGTCGAGCAATCGACCCGTCCGGGTTCAGCAGAAAGAAGTCGATTCTGCCCTTGAAGCCGATTGAGATGTTTACGTAGTCGCCGTCATTCAACGCGATTGAGAGCAACTCCGTTTTACCGGACTCGATGTTTCGCGTGACAGTTTGTTTGGGCGAGATCTTTTCCTGGGCGATAAGGCCTTGAGTGATCGGGAAGAAGAAGAAACTGAGCAGGAGCAGAATGGTTTTCATGGCATAGATCTTATTAGGGGATGATTTTTCAGTCTGTTATCGGATTACGATTTTGTACCGTCTTAAGATCGACGAAAACTTCTACGATATTTGGCGGGCGTCGTACCTACATACGATTTGAAGACTTTTGAGAAGTGGCTTTGATCAACGAAGCCTGCGTGCAAAGCGATTGTTGCTAACGATAGATCTCTTTTTACGAGTTCCTCACAGGCGTGTTCGATCCTTAGCTTGCGAACAAATTCGCCAATCGTAACTCCAAAGTTCTTGCGGAAGGCCGTCGCCAGGTGAACGGGATGCACACCGACCGCGGCGGCGATTTGTGTAAGCTGCAATGCTTCAGGCGAATGCTCGATGATCATTTCGCGAGCTTGTTTCAGCCACGGAGGCACCGTTCGAACTCTTGTGCTGCGCTGTCGCGAAGCCTCGGCCAAAAGTTCGATCGCTAAACCTTCAATCGCCAGCTTCGCCGCGTTATCGGTTTTGTAAAACTCGCGATTCAGACTCGCGCATAACCGCGGCGCACTACCGCCACAGAACTCATGCGTACTGCTCAGACTAAGAGAATCCGCTCGTAATGTTTCGATCCATCGTGGAGAGATTTCGATTACGAACACTCGGCTGTCTGCGTCATGAAGCAATGCTTCGTGTGTTTCGTCTGAAGCGCGAAAGGTAACAGTGGAAGGTTTGCAAAGTATTTCTTGTCGACGGTAGCGTTCGGTATACGCGCCTTGCAGCACAAAACAGAAATACGATCTTTCGTGAGCGTGAGGCGGCAGACGCGCGCGCGCATCATAAGCCGCTTCGGTCAGGACGAAATCCGAAACCTTTAAGCTCTTTGTGACGCGCCCTTGCAAAGAGCCTGGTCGTAGTTTTTCGAACATAGTTCAGTTCGTTTTGTGCCTGACCGTGACTTCTATCGCTACGCCACCGACACCTCGACACTGATCCTCTGTTCCATCGTCGTGACTCCCGTAACCGTTGTCAGTGTAATCATCATCTTCATAGCCGAGAGTCAGTGGTGTTTCTTTACTAGCCTGAAACTTAAAGCCACGATTCTGAGCAGCAATCATGTCGGATATCCGTAGTGTGCCCGGTATCGTCGGACTACTGGCGCAACAGGTTGCATTAGTTCCCGGAGGCGGAACAATAATGAGATTATTTAAAGCAATCACGCCGTGATACAGCTTGTCAGAATTCGGACCAGTAGGGTTAACGTATCTCTTCCACGTTTTACCCTTGCCGCCAGTTTGCACACAGCCACAGGCTCTTATAAACACTTGATCGTCCTTCGCTAACGTAATTCTACTTCGGGTAAACTTTGCATTGACGACTGGCAGCAGGACTATATAAGTGTCCATCACAGGAGACGTTGTTGGATGGTAAGTGTCTTGTCGTCCCGCCTGAAAAACAGGATCGTCAGGATTGTAACGGCAGTAAGCCGTTAAGATGTCCTGATTGAGGTTGGTCGCCTTTGATAGTGCAACGCGGTCGGAAAAGGTCACGGTGCCGCCGATCATCACGGACGCAATAACGAAGAGCAACATTGCTGCGATGTGTAGTGTCGTTCGATTCATGTCAAATTCCCTTTCGGGCCCGGCAGTCTTTATTCGCAGGCCTAATCTTCCGTGAGTTGTTGCCGCAGAAATGCGACCTAAGCTGCTTCAGTGTTGGATCAGGATGTTGAAGGCGCTGGTCCAACCATGGGAATCCGTTGTTACAGGTTGTGCGCTGACAAGTGGCGGCAGCGTATTCCTAACGGTTGGTAAAAGTCAACGTTCGCGCGTTTACTTCAAGGACCCGCGCTGTTGTCACTTGCTCTGCTCAGCTGGTTACGGTGTCACCTGGGGATAATCCTTATTGACATCGGCTGGTCCCTGGATATAAAAGGTGCTTATTATCTCTCTCACATGCCGCGGAACAATGGGGTATAAACATGACACATCGATCCACTCGACACTTGGGACGCTCAGCTTTCGCTGTTATGTGCTTGTTGCTGATCCTCGGTGGTCTCAGCAGCGCAACGAGCCCAACCTACGCTCAGACACGTGCCTACGTGACCAACAGTAGTGACAACACGGTATCAGTCATCGATATAGCGACTAACACTGTGACTGATACTATCCCGGTTGGCTCCATTCCTATTGTGGTGGCAGTCACACCGGATGGCTCTCGCGCTTTTGTGATTAATGCGTTTGGTAACGGCTCGATCTCCGTCATCGACACGACAACCAATACGGTAATTGCGACCATCCTGCACAACCTCTTCCCCTCTGCGGTCGCATTCTCACCGGACAGTGCGCGGGCCTACGTGACAAGCTTCATTGGCGACTTTGTCATGGTCGTTGACACCGTGACTTTCAATGTAACTGCGATTCTTGTCGGCGATTTCCCTCGCGGTGTGGGCGTCACACCCGACGGGACTCGGGTTTATGTTGCGAATTACCTCGACAACACGGTATCTGTGATCGACACGGTAACCAACACTGTGATTGACACGATCCCGGTCGCGAAGGGTGCTTCCAAAGTTGCGATTACACCCGACGGTACTCGCGCTTATGTTACGAATTTCGATTCCAGCAGCTGGGTCTCCGTTATCGATACGTCCACCAATACCGTTGTAGCTACTATCTTTACTGCTACTAACTCGCTTGGTCCTACTGAGCAGACAATGGCTTTCACGCCCGACGGGACACGATTGTACGTGTCGAACCCACTAGTCGATCAGGTCTTTGTGATCGACACGGCGACTAACACGGTGATTACGACCATCTCGCTTGGCACGTTCTCGTTGCCAACTGGAGTCGCCGTTACGCCTGATGGCCTTCTACTTTATGTTGTGAATTCCGCTCTGCGTACGGTTGCCGTCATTGACACCGCAACCAATACCGTCATCGCGACGATCCCTGTCGGCGCCAATGCATTTAGCATAGCAATCATCCCTTCAGCCTCCCCGGCGACAAAAGATGAGTGCAAGAAGGGCGGCTTTGAATTGTTCGTCGCGCCTTTCAAAAACCAGGGGCAGTGCATTAAATCTGTTAACAAGTCCCCTTAAACAGGTGTGTAGAGCGCCCGGGAACCTGTGGCTACATTTTCCACTTTTCCACTACAACCGCTTCGGC
>CAWKHZ010000017.1:0-56352 GCA_963849585.1 uncultured Acidobacteriota bacterium
ATCCGCCGGTAGGCGCTGCAGTGCACGGCGTACCAACTCGTCTTGCCCGTCGTGCTCGGAGGCCTCGCTCGCTTCGTCGATCTGACTCGCGTTGTCGATGTTGGCATCGGTGAGGCGATCGTTTGCGGTTTTGCGCAAGTGCGCAAGGCACGAATTGCGGGCGATGCCGAACATCCACGGGACGAGGTCGCTGTCGTCCTTGAACGTTGTTTTGTACTTCAGCATTTTCATGAACACGTCCTGCACGAGATCCTCGGCCGTCGAGCGGTTACCGGTCATGCGCAGGCAGTAGCCATACACGCGCGTGTGATGACGCTCGAAGAGCGTCGCAAGCGCGGCAGTCGTGCCGCCGCGGACCTGCCGCATCAATTCCGAGTCGCTCGTTGCCTTCACGAATCTCTGGTCGCTCTGCCGAGTGCTTGATTAATATCCGCGAGCGCCGTCAAAGGTTACACGCCGGCCGGTATGTAACCATTCGGCGGCTGCCGGCATCTAAGGGCAAGCCGCCCAGGGTCCCGCCGGGTGGACGGAAGGGGGGTTCTTGGCTACGACCGGCAGCCTCTCGCTCGCGAAAAACGGAGCGTGCCTTTGCGCCAAATCGCGCGCGAAAGCGCTACTTGTTGTCCCGGAAACGCGACGAGCTCGACGTTCGCTGCCTCACGGAGCTCTTAAGAATCAGCGCGTTGCAGCTCCGCGAAGCGCTGGCACATTCGCTGCAAAGGCTGGCAGGCGCTTGCGAAGGGCGATCGTTGGGGAGGGACGTTCGAGCCGATGAACGGTATGCGGTTAGCGGCGTGCGCCGCCGTGCTCGGCCCGCTGTCCTCCCCCGTCGCGGCACAGCTCGAGGGCACCGCGGTCGCGGAGGTCGCCTCGAGCCGCGTCGGTAGCCTGACCATTCCTCATTCCACGGAGGCCGTCGAGATCGACGGTGTGCTCGACGACGCCATTTGGCGCGCCGCGCTCGCGTTGCCGCTGACGATCGAGACGTACCCGCGCGAGAACCAGAGCCCCGACGTCGAGACGACGGCATACCTCGTCGAGAACGGCGACCAGCTGCTGATCGCCTTCGATGCGCACGACCCCGACCCGGAGTCGATCCGCGCTTACCTTCGCGATCGCGATTCGGCGTTCAACGACGACTTCGTCGGCGTCGTGCTCGACACGTTCAACGATCAACGGCGCGCCTTCGAGTTCTTCGTGAATGCGTTCGGCGTCCAGATGGACTTGATCCAAGACGACGTCAACCGCAGCGAGAGCGAGTCGTGGGACGCGATCTGGGATTCGGCCGGCCAGCTCAACGAACGGGGCTTCGCCGTCGAGATGGCGATCCCGTTCAGTCAGCTGCGCTTTCCGCGAACGGCCGGCAATCAGACGTGGGGCATCGACGTGTTGCGCTTTCGGCCGCGCGCGCAGCGCGTGCGGATATCGAACAACGCGCAGGACCGCAACCGCAATTGCTACCTGTGCCAGTTCGGCAAGTTCACGGGCTTCGCGAATGCCGAGCCAGGCAAGGCGCTCGAGGTCGTGCCGACGTTGACGGCGACGCGCACCGACTCGCGGCCGCCGGGAACGGGTTCAGGTCCGCTCGAGGAGGGGGATTTCGAGAGCGAGGCCGGTCTTGGCGTGCGGTGGGGTATCACGCCGGATCTGACGCTCGACCTCACGCTGAACCCCGATTTCTCGCAAGTCGAGGCCGACGTGGCGCAGCTCGAGGAGAATACCACCTTCGCGCTGTTCTATCCGGAGTCGCGGCCGTTTTTCCTCGAGGGCGAGGACTATTACGCGAGCCCTCTGCAAGCCGTGTTCACGCGCACCGTCGCCGACCCAGACGTCGGCGCCAAGTTCACGGGCCGTACGGGGAACAACACCATCGGCGTGTTCGCGACGAATGACGTCGTCACGAACCTGCTGTTCCCGGGACCGTTCGGCTCGCGGACGACGTCGCTGGACCAAGAAAACGACGGCTTCGTGGGCCGCTACACGCGCGGCTTCGGGCAGGCATCGACGATCGGCGCGCTCGTGACGAGCCGTCAAGGCGATGGCTACAGCAACGAGGTGGCAGGGTTCGACGGGCGTTACTTCATCAACGACCAGAGCACGCTGAGATTCCAGTACCTCGACTCGCGGACCGAGTATCCCGCCCAGACGGCGGCCGATTTCGCCCAGGCCGAGCAGCTCGCGGGCGACGCATGGCGCCTAGAGTACCGATATGGCTCGCGCAATTGGTTCGCGCAGATCAACCACCAGGACCTCGACCCGACGTTCCGTGCGGACTCGGGCTTCATCGGGCGCGTCGATCTCGTGCAGGACGGGTTCGAGTTCAGTCGCACGTTCTACGCCGACCCGGGTGCGTGGTACACGGATTGGCGCGTCGGGATGCAAGGCGGCCGTTCCGAAACCGTCGCCGGGCAGTTCCTGAATCGCAACGTGCAGCCGTTCATTTCGTTCCAAGGCCCGTGGCAATCGTTCGCGCGGCTTGGCGTCGTCGATCGCAAGGAATTCTGGAACGGCGTCAGCTACGACATGAACAGCGCCTTCATGTTCGGGCAGTTCCGCCCGCGCAGCGGTTTGAACATCAACATGCAGATCAACCGCGGCGAGCAGATCGATTACACGAACTCACGGCTCGCCGACCAACGGCGCTACCAACCGCAGATCGATTTGAGCAATACGAAGGTTGCGAACGAGGAGCCGTGGCCGACCCGTTACGTATTGCTGGATCCGTCACTTTTGCTTCACGAAATGCGCGTAACCGAAACGCGCAGGAATCGCAATTTCCGCAGGCGCGATCCGACTCCTGATAACAGGACCACGTCAGATGCAGCGGCGCGCCGAGATCCAGCCCCTTCCTCGAACGATCTCTGACTTGCGCATATTGATGACGGGAGTCCGTATCGTTATGCGCGTTTCGGGTTTTGTTCCTACGTCGATCGCACTCTCTGAAACGCTGCGTAAAACTCGGGACGACAATCGGGATAACCGGACGAATCTTCGGCGACAGCGCCGATGTAGATTGCGCTCGCGTTGATAACCTCACCCCAACTCACGGCAGTCGAGAGCAAGTGCGCGTTTCTGAACGGGACGTAACTCGAGGGAATCGTGCATGTGGTTAAATCGGGAGCAGTTACCGCGATCTGCGTGTCAGTCAACGAAGAACCACCGATTCGTGCAAGATGGTCGAATGAGATAACGAGGCGCAAATCGACGTTGTAATAATCCGCAATGGTTCGAAGGCTTCGCGCTCGCGTCGCTCGGTACGTTGACCATAAGAAACATGCAGAAACGCGAGATCGTCGTTTTCTTCGTTGGCGATGGCCGCGGTGACGCAGGAATCCATGCCGCCGGAGACGAGACAGATGGCGAGCTTGGTCCCTCGAGTCTCTTCGATTCGACGACCTCTGTTGCCATTTCTGCCGAGCCGCCCATCAAACTCCCTTCACGTCCGGACCCCAGATGTACTTGTGCAGTTGCAACTGCATGCGCACTTTCAATCCACTGGCGGCGACCGTTCGCCAGTGCTTGCAGATCGACCTGTCCCCAGGCGGGCGAGATCAGAACTGCGTGCGCACGAGTCTGCAGATCGTGTTCTACGATCACTTTCTTTGCGTAAAGCCAGTCGCCCTCATCGGCGACGACAAATTTCACTTCGTCCCGATCCGCCCGCAGCCGGTCGAGGTTCGCCCAGTCTTGCCGTGGCTTCTTCGCCGGACGCCGGACACTTGATGTCGAGAATCACTTTCGCGCGCGGATCCAGACCGGCGGTCGAAACGTAACCGCCCGTTTCAATCAGAACTTCGAAACCTTCGTCGCAGAGCCGCCCGATCAACTCGAATGCCTCTTTCTGCGCGAGCGGCTCGCCTCCGGTTACTTCGACCAGCTTCACACCAAACGCGCGCACCTGGTCATCACCTCGTTCTGCGACAGGTGGTCGCCGCCCGTGAAGGTGTATTCGCTATCGCACCAGACGCAGCGCATCGGACAGCCCGTTAGGCGCACAAACGTGCACGGACGGCCCGCGTGGGTCGATTCTCCTTGAATCGAGCGGAAGATTTCGGTGACGCGTAACATGGTTGACGAGCGAGTTTCTGAATCTAGCTCAGCCCTACTTGCGTGTCAAAAGACGAGTTTCTGCATTGTCGTCGTTTCCTTTCTGCGTATCTCTGCGGTCCTCCGCGTCTCTGCGGTTTTGTATGTTTTGCGGTTCTCTTACCGCAGAGTCGCAAAGAAGCGCAGAGAAGCGCGGAGAATGCTGGCAAACAAAGACACTACTGTTTCTGCATCCAACTGCTGGTTTAGAAGTGATAGGATTAGGCCGAAATTTGAGACTTCCCGTGGAATCCACACGCCGCGAAATCGAAACTCTGCTGAACGAGGGCGCGGAACGGTTGCTCGCCAGGGCCGAAGACCGTCGTTCGCTTGGCGGCGAATGTCTAGTGAATCGGATCCGCGGCGCGGTTGAGAAGTATCTCCTAAGGGACGATCCGAACACGCCCGAGACGGAGATCTCGAAGTTTATCGATGAACTTCAGGCGGATGATTTGTGTTTGATCGTCGCGTGTGAACGCGGAGACGAAAAGGCCTGGACGGAGCTTGTCGAGCGCTTTAAACCTACCGTCCGGTCAGCGGCCCGATCCGCAAGTTCGAACGAAGATGCGGCTGAAGATCTGGCCCAGTCGATTTGGGCGGAACTCTACGGATTGCGAACACGCAACGACGGTCGGCCCGCAAGTAAGCTGGCGTACTATTCGGGACGCGGTTCGCTCGCCGGTTGGCTGCGCGCTGTGGTTGCGCAGTTAGCGGTTGACGTGTTTAGAAAACAGTCGAAGCTGGTACAAACCGAAGAGGACGCCGATCTCGATCGACTGGCGCAGGAAGTGCAGGTTGCGCAAGGTCAGCCTGCGCTGGCAGGAATGCAGAACCCCGAGGAGTCGATGTCCAATCGATTTGTGCGCGGCGAGATGCAGCAGGCGTTGAACAGATCGGTACAGGAGTTGGGCGCAGAGGATCGATTGCTCGTAAAGCTCTACTACTTCGACAATCTGCGATTACGCGAGGCTGGTGCGGTGCTCGGCGTCCACGAAGCGACTGCGAGTCGTCGTTTGACTCGGATACAGACTGACCTGCGCAAACGCGTGAGTGAAATATTGGTGGGTGAGCGAGGTTGGACAAAGGCGGAAGCCGAAGCGTCCTTCTCCGAGGTGGGGCAGCAGCTCGACACGGATGTTGAGGCGCTTTTAAACCGAAAGATGATGCAAGGTATGAGGAAACGTGCGTTCTTTAACTGGAGATGAGACCGGAACCAAACAACGATATTGATCTGTTATTGCGCCAGCTAAACCGGCGGAACGGGGCTCCTGTCTCTCAAATTGACGAGCATCTCGATGCCGACGAGTTGAATTCGTATGTTGCGAAGGCGTTGCCGTCAGCGGCGCGTGCGCGTTACACCGCACATCTGGCTGATTGCTCGAGTTGTCGAAAACTGGTGGTGGAACTGAGTGCGGCATATGGTCCGGTTGCTCTGCAACCGAGTGAGCCGGTAGTCTGCACCGTCGGGATTGATGAGTTTTCTTGCGAGCCTTTTTTCGCCGATGGTGATGCGGTATGCCGTGCCGGCGGTTGGGTTGATGGTAATCGCGGTGATCGGAGTTGTTTTCATGTTGCGCCAGGGCTCGAGCCGCAGTTCGGTTGCGCAAATGAATGAAAATGAAACGAGACCCGCGACCGCACAGCCAGAATCGTCGACGTCCGGATCCGCGTCGCCTGGTGGTGATGCAGCTGTGAAAGCCACGGAACCGCAACGTCAACCTGTGGCTCAGGCCGCGAAGGAAGATGCAGTCGCGAAGGCTGCTCCTGTCACGAAAGAAACGGCTCCAGTCGTAGCGAACCAACCTGCTGACGCAGTGGGCGCTGTCGCGGCAGAAGCGCCGCCACCCGCGCCGAAAGTAGCTCAGACTGATGATTCGATAGCGCGCGCGGAAGTTAACAAGGAGAAAAAACAAGAAGCACCGAAAACGATGGCAGCGGCCGGCGATGAGGCAAAAGCGCGCCCCGCGGAAGCGGACAAGAATGCACCTCCGAAAAACGAAGGCCAGGGCGTGACTGTTACTCCGGGAACGACTACCCGAAGAGACATAGCAGTTCGAAGTGCGAAAAGCACCGAATCCGCGATCACCACCGCCGGCGCCGGCGCCGGTCAGGATGCAAAGCGCGCGCCCGGCGCTGGAAGAGGACAATCGCGCGCAGAGCTAAAAGACGCAGAAGCCGAAGCCGAGGTGCGCTCTGTCGCTGGGCGCCGCTTCCGCAAGAGCGGCCGCGTTTGGATCGACACCGCTTACGACGATTCGAAGCCGATCATGACAGTGGCGCGCGGCTCTGAGCAGTATCGCGTGCTCGTCGCAGATGAACCCTCCATTCGCAGGATCGCCGACGAACTCGACGGTGAAATAGTCGTCGTCTGGAAAGGCCGCACCTACCGTATCCGCTAAATCCGCCGTCCAATCAGTGTTAAATTAAGGGGCCATGAAGGTCACAACACTGCTTGCTCGCGCGCTCTTTTGTCTACTCGTCTTTTCATTCGCGGCAAACATCAGCGTCGTCGCGCAACAACGCGCACCTGCTGCGCGCAATCGCACGATCGCGGCCATCGTGCGCGACATCGACGCGCGTAACATCGAACAATCGATACGCAAGCTCGTCTCGTTCGGTACACGCAACACGCTGTCGGAACAGAACGATCCGAAACGAGGCATCGGCGCTGCGCGCGACTGGCTGTATGCGGAATTCCTGAAAGCAGCCGAATCGTCCGGCGGGCGAATGACTGTCGAGAAGCAGTCGTACGAGCAAGCCAAAGCGCAGCGCGTGCCGCAACCGACGATCATCACGAATGTCGTTGCGACGTTGAAAGGTACGCAGCCCGAATCGTCCGAACGCATCTACGTCGTCAGCGGTCACTACGATTCGATGTGCAACAGCACAACGGACGCAAAGTGCGACGCGCCTGGCGCGAACGACGATGCATCCGGAACTGCGGCGGTGCTCGAGATGGCGCGTGTAATGGCGAAGCATCAGTTTGAAGCTACGATCGTTTTCATGGCCGTCGCGGGTGAAGAGCAAAGTCTTCTCGGCTCGACTCACTTCGCCGAACAAGCCAAGCAGAAGAACTGGAACATCGACGCGATGTTTACGAACGACATTATCGGCAACACGCTCGGCGGAAACGGCGTGCGCGATCGCAGCAACGTGCGCGTGTTTTCCGAGGGTGTGCCATCGAACGAAACGCCCGCCGAAGCGAACACGCGGCGCAGCGTCGGCGGCGAGAATGATTCCGCGTCACGACAGTTGGCGCGCTTCATCAAGGAGACGAGCGAACGTTACGTGCCGCAGATGAAAGTGATGATGGTCTATCGTCGCGATCGATATGGTCGTGGCGGCGATCACATTCCGTTTCTCGAGCGCGGTTATCCCGCGGTCCGTTTCACGGAAGTGCACGAAGACTTTCGGCATCAGCATCAAAACGTGCGCGTTGAGAACGGCGTCCAGTTTGGTGACCTGCCTGAGTTTGTCGACTTTGCTTACGTAGCGAATGTGGCGCGTGTGAATGCGGCGTCGTTAGCGATGCTGGCACTGGCGCCGTCGAGACCAAAAGGCGTGACGATCCTGTCGGCGCGCCTGTCTCACGATACGGACCTGCGTTGGGAAGCGAACAAGGAGCCGGACCTCGCGGGTTATGAGATAGTTTGGCGCGACACCACGGCGGCCGTGTGGACCAATTCGCGAACTGTCGGGAAGGTCACGACGTTTACGATGAAGGGCATGTCGAAGGACAACTACTTTTTCGGCGTTCGCGCTATAGATAAGGACGGAAATCGCAGCCCGGTGACATATCCGCGCCCGCAGGCCCGGCAGCAACCGGCGGATCGCACGACCTCGACGACAACCCGCGCAGTATCCTTGAATTCCGTATGATGCGCGATTGCGGCGTTCGTTTGGTACCTCGAGTGGCTCTTTTTTCCCAACAGCGCGGGTGCGCCGTCTAACGAGTGTTATGAAAATTTCCTGAGAAAACCGCCGTGCTTTCGCTAATTGCGGCCATAGTGGGTACGCAGTCGATCGTTTCGTTCTCGAAAACGCCGCGCCTGACCGAGGAGCAGCGCATCGTTCACGTACTGAATCGACTCGGTTTTGGCCCCCGCCCCGGCGACGTCGAGCGCATCAAGTCTATCGGTCTCGAGAATTACATCAACCAGCAACTGGCGCCGGAAAAGATCGCCGATACGTTAGCGGAAAACAAGACGCAGGATCTCAGCGCGTTGAAGCTGTCGACCGCCGAGTTGTACGAAAAGTACCCGCAACCGGCACAACTTATCCGCCGGATGCAAGATCGCGGAATGTTGCCCAAGGAGCTCTCCGACGCGCAAGGGCGATCAGAAGAACCCGCAGGAGAATCCCGAGTACCGTAAGTTGATCCAGGAGTTCTACAAAGAAAACGGTCTCGAACAGCCGCAACGCATCATCGCGCAACTGCAAGCGTCTCGAATTCTTCGCGCGGTCTACAGCGAACGACAGTTACAGGAAGTAATGGTCGACTTCTGGACCAACCACTTCAATATCTTCTTCGGCAAAGGCGCGGATCGTTGGTTACTCCCCGCTTACGATCGCGACACGATTCGCCCGCACGCGATGGGCAAGTTTTCCACTCTGTTGCAAGCGACCGCGCAGAGTCCGGCGATGCTCTTTTATCTCGACAACTTTCAGAGCGTGAGTCCAAATGCTAATGGCGGCCGGGCGCAGGAGATGATGATGAACGCGCAGCAGCGACCGCGTCGCGGCATCAACGAAAACTATGCGCGGGAGTTGATGGAGTTGCACACGCTGGGCGTCGATGGTGGTTACACGCAGAAAGACGTGACGGAAGTTGCGCGATGTTTCACCGGTTGGACCATCTTTCAACCACGCGGCGGCGCCGCTGCTGTCAACGCACTCGCTGGCGAAGAATCCCGCCACGGCGAAACACTGCCAGACCGGCAGGTTCTTTCTTCTTCAACATGCGAACGCACGATGACGGCGAGAAAGTTGTCCTCGGTAACAAGATTCCCGCCGGTGGCGGTTTCAACGACGGACTGAAGGTGCTCGACATTCTCGCGCGTCATCCGTCGACCGCGAAGTTCATCGCGACGAAACTCGTGCGCCATTTTGTTTCCGACAATCCACCACCGCGTTGGTCAATCGCGTCGCAGCCGCGTTTACGAAAAGCGACGGCGACATTCGCGAAACGCTGAAAGCGATCTTCTTCTCCAACGAATTTTATTCGCCTGAAGCGCATCGCGCGAAAGTGAAGCGCCCATTTGAGCTTGCCGTCAGCGCGATTCGCGTTTTAGGCGCCGACACCAATGGTGGACCAGGCACGCATCAATGGATTGCGCGCATGGGCGAACCTCTTTACGGTTTCCAGACTCCGAACGGTTATTCCGATGCCGCGGAGAGCTGGGTCAACACCGGGGGCCTGCTCGAACGCATGAATTTCGGCGTTGCTTTGGCGGGTAATCGAGTTCAGGGAACCAAAGTCGATCTGGCGCAAGTCGTGAAGCAGAACACCGACAAAAACAAAATGGTCGATGAATCTTTACGAACGATTCTTGCGGGAGAAGTATCTGCTGCGACCAGGGATTCGCTGATTAAAAAGGTCGACCCGGCTGATCCGGTTACGAAGGTCGTCGGACTGATACTGGGCACGCCCGAGTTTCAAAGGCAGTAGGAACGTCGTGTCTTAATATAAATTTTTTTTTTTCCTCTGCGGCTCGGCGGTAAAAGTAGCGGAAAAAGACAATAAACCGCAGAGTCCGCAGAGAATCACAGAGACACGCGGAGTTAAGATTCGGGACATAGCCCAGTAGGAGTGAAGTGATGAATCGCAGGTTTTTTCTGAAGTCAGGAAGTATTGCATTAGCGAGTGTGGGCATGTCGCTTTCGGCGCCGTCGTTTCTCGAACGCGTCGTGATGGGCCGCGAAGCGAGCGCCGCCGGCGGTCGTCGCAAAGTTCTGATCGCGATCTTCCAGCGTGGCGCCGTTGACGGGCTGAACATGGTCGTGCCGTTTGGCGAGTCGAACTACTACAACGCGCGCCCGTCGATCGCGATTCCGAAACCTGCATCAGGAAATGCAGAGTCGGCAATTGACCTCGACGGCTTTTTCGGTCTGCATCCGTCGATGCGCTCGTTCAAACCATTGTGGGACTCGCAGCGGTTGGCGATCGTTCACGCCTCCGGTTCTCCCGACAACTCTCGCTCGCATTTCGATGCGCAAGACTACATGGAGTCGGCAACGCCCGGGGTGAAGTCGACCGCCGACGGCTGGCTCAATCGCTACCTGCAAGCAAAGAAGGATGCGAAAGCCTCATCCTTCCGCGCGGTGTCGATGACACGGAATATGCCGCGCGTGTTGATGGGACGCGCTCCTTCGATTGCGATGGCGAACCTGAACGAGTTTTCTATTCGTGCGGGTAAGGCATCGGCAAACGTTCAGAGCGGCTTCGAAGAGATTTATGCGCAGCAGAATAAAGACGTCATTGCGAAAACGGGTCGCGAGACGTTTGACGCGGTCAATTATTTGAAGCAGGCCGATCCTGGAAAATACAAACCCGAGAACGGCGCGGAGTATCCGAATGGCCCATTCGGTAATTCACTCCGGCAGATTGCGCAGTTGATCAAGGCTGACGTTGGTTTGGAGATCGCTTTCACGGACATGGGCCAATGGGACACGCACGTTAACCAGGGCAGCAGTCGCGGTCAGCTCGCGAACCTCTTGAGCCAGTTCAGCGTGGGAATCGCCGCGCTTTATCAGGACCTGGGCCAGCGAATGGACGACGTCGTGATTCTGACGATGTCGGAGTTTGGCAGAACGGTGAGAGAGAACGGCAACCGCGGCACGGATCACGGACATGCAAACGCGATGTTTGTGATGGGTAATTCAGTGCGTGGCGGAAAGGTTTACGGACGCTGGCCGGGATTGAAAGAGGATCAGCTTTTCGAAGGCCGCGACCTGGCGTTGACGACTGACTTCCGTGAGGTGTTTGGCGAGATTGCCATCAGCCACCTCGGCGCCACGAACATAAAATCGGTGTTTCCCGGTTACCACCTGACGCGGCCGAACCGGTTAATCACGTAAAGCATAAACGCTGCGATCACTGACACTGTAACTGCAAGCGCAAACGCTTCGTTATCACGTCCCGCCTGCACTGCGTCGTAAATGGCCACAGACGCGGTCTGCGTCTTGCCGGGAATGTTTCCGGCGATCATGATCGTCACTCCAAAATCACCCAACGCGCGCGCGAATGCGAGCGCCGTCGCCGCCAGCACACCTCTCGACGCCAGCGGCAGCGTCACGCGAAAAAAGATCCGTCGATTGTCGAGGCCCAGCGTCCGTGCGGCTGCCTCGAGATCCGTGTTGACTCCTTCAAACGCTGCTCGAAGACTCTTCGTCACTAAGGGAAGCGCATGGATCGACGCGGCAATGATCGCGGCGGTAACGGTGAACGTGAGTCGAATTCCGAAGTTGCGGTAGAGAAATCCGCCGATTGTTGAACGTGTGCCGAGTAAAACCAGCAGGTAATAGCCGAGAACAGTAGGAGGCAGGACCAGCGGCAGCGTGACAAGCGCATCGACCACGTTTCGGCCGGGAAAACGTTTGCGTGCGAGCACCCACGCTAATCCCGAACCAGCCACTAACGCGATCAGTGTCGCCGCCGTAGCAACGGCGAAGGAAAGCCTGATGGGGAACCAGTCGATCACGGAATATTAGGTGATTGCGAATTTGGCATTGCGAATTTCGAAATCTGCAATTCGAAATTCGCAATTCGGAACATGATACAGGAAAACACGGTCCCCACGATTATGCCGCAAAGGTCCCACTGCAGATCGGTCGCGGTGTCGTATTTACTCCAGATTCGCTGCCCGCCGAAGTAAACTTCATCCCACAGCTCGATGATCTCGTAAGCCGCGGAGAGGCTGAATACGATTGTCGCTGCGAAGAACGCTGTCAGCTTGAGTGGCAGTGGGTAACCGAACTCGTGAAGCAAGCGTGTGACGAACCAGACGATGATTGGACTGACAAGCACCTGCACGGCGAGATGTGAGAACTCGTCGTACTGCATTGGTCCAAACTGGCTGCCGTACATGCGGAAGTAATTTCCCAGCGCATCGACTTGCAATGCGACGAACACCAGGCCCAGCAGCACGAGCGGTACGCGCAGGTTGAGCCGCTTGCGCACGTACCAGTAAAAGATTCCCAGAAACGCGACGGCGAAAAGCGTATTGAAGGCGAGTGACAGGTAACACATCTTCGTCAGGAACGCGGCGCCCGCGAAGAGTGCCAGCATCACCAGCGGTACTTCGAGTTTGTGTAGTAGAGTTGGCTTCACGTTAATATCCCGTTTCGAGTGTCGATGAAATCCCTCAAGCCCAAGGTCCTGCGGTTCGAGTCGTTGCCTTCCACGAACACTGAACTGGCGCGGCGGGCGTCAGAAGGCGTCGGGGAGGGCCTCTCGATCGTTGCGGATGAGCAAACCGCGGGCCGGGGGCGTTTGCAACGCGCGTGGTCGTCGCCGCGTGGGGCGGGGCTGTATTTCAGCATCCTTTTGCAGCCGGCAATCGCCGTAGATCGGTGGCCGTTGATAGTGTTTGTGGCGGCGCTGGCCGTGGGTGACGCGTTAAGCGAGGCGTGCGACGTTGATACCGATATCAAGTGGCCCAACGATCTTCTTTCAGGTGAGCGAAAAATCTGCGGGATACTCGCGGAGACGGTCGAGACTCCGAGCGGGCGTGCGGTGATCGTCGGCATCGGAATTAATCTGACTGCGGACGCTTATCCGGCTGAACTGTCGCGAGTGGCGACTTCGGTAGCAGAAGCGTCAGGCCGCGCGCCTGAACGCGAGACTGTGCTGGCGGCGCTGCTGGGGGCGCTGTCGCGCTGGTACTCATTGCTGCACGAAGTCGATGGCCGTGAGAGGATCGTCGCCGCCTGGGCCAGTCGCTCGTCTTATGCCGACGGAAAGAGCGTGCAAGTGGCGAATGGCGATGAGGTCTGGCAAGGTATTACTCGCGGCGTGGAGAGTGACGGCGCTCTCCGCCTCGAAACCACGGATGGGATGAAGATAGTGAGAGCGGGAGACGTTAGTTTGCGGTCTGCGTAGTAACGGCTTCGCCGTCCGATGTGAGGCGAGGCTCAGCCTCGCCGCCTTTGCATTCGTGAGCGCTGGGCTACGCCCTTGGTTCGGGCTATGCCCTTTAGGAGTTGGGCCAGAGGCCGAACGAGGGGCCTAGCCCCAAACTCCTTAAAGACTTTCCGGCGAGGCACAGCCTCGCCTCACATCGGGCGGCGGAGCCGATTCGGAAAGGCGGAGCGGAGTCGGGAAGTGTTGGAGCCGGGTCGGGAAAGGCGGCGGAGACGTAAGTATTAGAGCCACTCAATAGGGTCCATGCGCATCGTCATCAACACTTTTGGATCGTTCGGCGATCTTCATCCCTACATGGCGCTTGCCGGCGAACTGCGCGCGCGGGGACATGTGCCGGTTATAGCGACAATGGAGTTGTACCGCGAGGGGATCGAATACGCGGGTTTCCAGTTCGCACCCGTGCGGCCGAACATACCTCCGCCAAAAGAGCAGGACGAGGAACTCATTCAGAAAATCATGGAACCGCGAACCGGTCCGCAGTTTCTGATGGAAGAGATCGTGTATCCCGCTGTTCGCGGCGCTTATCAGGATTTGCTGGTTGCAATCGATGGTGCCGACCTGTTGATAACTCATCCGGCTGCGCCGGCCGGGCCACTCGTCGGTCGAAAGACAGGCATCCCGTGGATCTCGACCGTACTCGCGCCGCTCTCGTTTTTCTCCGTCTACGATCCGCCAATTCCTCCGGTTATGCAGTGGACCACCAAAGTGTTCAGCCTGCTTGGGACGCGGTTCCTAAAGTTGTTTTTCGACGTAATGAAGAGCGAATACAAAGCGAAGCCCGTAGCTGAGTTTCGTGAAGAGCTGGGTCTGAGCGACTATGGCAATCCGATGTTTGAGGGACAACACTCACCGCTTCGAGTGTTGGCGATGTTCTCGAAGATCTTTGCCGCTCCGCAACCTGACTGGCCGCCACAAGCCCAGGTCACGGGCTTCTGTTTCTACCACGACAGTCACGAAGCTACATTCCCGCCGGAACTGTCGGACTTTCTCGACAACGGCCCGCCGCCGATCGTTTTCACGCTCGGCTCTTCGGCAGTGTGGGTCGGCCGCGAGTTCTACCGCGAAAGCATCGAGGCCGCGAAGCAGTTGGGCCAACGGGCCGTGCTTTTGATTGGTGACGAACGCAATCATCCGGGCGGCAAGCTGCCTGACGACATAATCGCGGCCGACTATGTTGCTTATCAATCGCTCATGCCGCGCGCGAGTGTTGTCGTTCATCACGGCGGCGTCGGAACAACGTCACATGCCTTACTGGCAGGAGTGCCGACGTTGATCGTTCCGTTCGCGTTCGATCAATCAGACAACGCAGCGCATGCGGAGCGACTTGGGGTCAGCCGCACTGTTTACCGGAACAAGTATCGAGCGCCGCGGGTAGCGAAGGAGTTGCACAAGCTGTTATGCGATCCGTCATACGCGCAGAGAGCGCGTGAGGTGAGCGCGCAGTTGAAACAGGAAAACGGGCCTGCGCGTGCAGCGGATCTGATCGAGCAAGTGATGGATGGCACACCAAACAAGATCGAGGAGCTCGCATATGCTTCTGGCGATTGACGCGGGTAACACGCATATCAAGGTGGGCGTCTATCAAGGGCCGCAATTGCTGGCGAAGTGGCGAATGATTCCGGAGAACTTCGGCCCGTTGGACGAGTATGGGACTGAGGTGCTACGCATGTTTGATCGCTCGGGCCTCGACGCCAAAAACGTCGAAGCGATCATCGTCGCCAGCGTCGTCCCGCGGCTGAACCCCGGGCTGCAACTGATGTCCGATCGTTATTTTCAGTTGACGCCAAGCTTTGTCGATCACACCACCAACACAGGATTAAAGCTGCTTTACGATCAGCCTTCAGAGCTTGGCGCGGACAGAATCGTCAGTGCAGTTGCGGCGGTCGAGAAATATGGCGTGCCTTGTATAGTCATCGACTTCGGAACGGCGACGACATTCAACGTGATCAATTCGCAGCGCGAGTATCTCGGCGGCATCATTGCGCCAGGGATCATGACCTCCGCCGAAGCGCTGTTTTCTCGCGCCGCAAAACTGCCGCGCGTCACGATTGCCCGTCCGGAGAAACTCATCGGTACGTCAACCGTCGAAGCGATGCAATCGGGATTGTTTTATGGGTATGTGAGTCTCGTTGATGGTTTGATCAGGCGTCTGATGGTCCACGATATCAGCGCGGCTACAGTGGTCGCCACCGGCGGTCTTGCTCATCTCCTGCAAGGTGCGTCGGAGTTTACTTACCAAATCGACGAGAACCTGACACTCGACGGCTTACGAATCATTCACGAAAGCGCTTGAACTACTTCAACTATTTCACCGAGATTGAAGACGCATTCGTCAGGCGCCGCGCTAAGCATCTCTTTCTCAGCCCGCTGGATTGGGCACTGATGGAAACCTGGAAGCAGCAGGGAATTCCTTTGCACATCGTGCTGCGTGGGATTGAACGGTCGTTTGATTCATATGAGTCGCGGCCGCGCAAGCGATCGGTAAAGACGTTGCTTTACTGTCAGGAGGAAGTTGAAGCGCAATACGCTGAATGGCTCGAGTCGCGCGTCGGTGCTTCAGAGCAGACTGACGCGCCTGACTCGAATGAAACTAGATTTTCCGCGACCGCAGTCAATGAACACTTACAACGCTGCCACAGCGAGCTGATTCGCTTATCGCAGTCCAGAAAACAAGATGATCTATCGGAGGCACTCACGCGGGCTGCCGCTCTGTTACAGGAAATTCAGGAAGACACCGTTCTCGACACGCGCCGGCTCGAAGACTCACTCACCGGGCTCGAACGAATGTTAAACGACTCGATGCTGAACGTGATTTCCAGCACCGAGCTCGACGCACTGAAGAACGGTATCAAAGATCAGCTAAAGCCTTATCGCAGCCAAATGGAGCCAGCCGTTTACAATCAAACCTTCGATAACCTTCTGCTGAAGCGTTTGCGGGAGCAATTCGCGGTGCCGCGACTCAGTTTGTTTTACGTTTAGAGAGATCTGTGTTATGCGTGTTTCCGATCATGGAAATACGTATCGAGCGGATTCTGCCGGGCGGTGTCGGCTTGGCCCATGCAGAAGGTAAGACGGTTTTAGTTTCACTTGCTGCTCCTGGAGATCATCTCCGTGTGCAGGTGGAACGCGAGCAAGGGAACGTTCTGTTTGCCTCCGTGGTTGAGGTCCTCACTCCCTCGCCGGTCCGCGTCGAGCCGCCATGTCCGTACTTTGGGCGCTGCGGCGGCTGCGACTTTCAACAACTCACTTACGAAGCACAACTCGCCGCGAAAGCCGGCATCATCTCCGATTGTTTGCAACGTATCGCTCGGCTGGACCAGATGCCGGAGATTACCGTGCATCCGTCTCCGAATAACTGGCGTTACCGCGTGCGGGCGACGTGGCAGATCGATCAGGAGAAGCGCGAGATCGGTTACTACGAGCGTGGTTCCCGACGTGTTTGCGACGTGGCGGATTGCGCGGTGCTGATGCCGGAGTTGCAGGAAACACTCGAACGGGTGCGCACAACCGATTGGGAAGAGTTTCCGCCGGATCTCCACCATCTCGATGCGGTTACGGGCGAGAATGGCGTTTCGCTGTCGCCGCCGTTCGGCGAGTTTGAGACGACCGAGCTGATCATGCGAGTTGGGAACGAAGTTTATCAGTACAACGCCGAGTCGTTCTTTCAGATCAATCCCGCGCTGTTGCCGGAGTTGATCGATTTTGCGTTGAGCGATGTAGGTGGCGAAACGGCCTTGGATCTTTATTGCGGCGTTGGACTTTTCACACTGCCGCTCGCGAGACGTTTTGAGAAGGTGGTGGGAGTGGAAGCAAACGCGGTCGCCACACGGTTCGCGCGTCGCAATTTGGATCAGGCAGGGTTGACGAATGCGCGCGTGTTGACGGCGACGGTGGCGGGTTGGATCCGATCGCATTCGAATGGCGAGGTGGATTTTGTCCTTCTTGATCCACCGCGAGCCGGCGCTGAGTCGGTCGTGATCAAAGGAATTATTGAGTTACAGCCAAAACGTATTTCCTACGTTTCGTGCGATCCGGCAACGCTCGCCCGCGATCTGAAGAAATTGATCGCTGGTGGTTACATGATCGATTCAATCGCGGGATTCGATCTGTTTCCGCAAACTCATCACGTGGAGACAGTGGTTCTGTTGCGCCGCTCGATGTAGTATCTTGCCCGCAAATGAATCCTCACAAGAACCTCTTCAGTCAGTATCCGCTTGTTCAAATCGCGATTCCGTTTTGTGTCGGTATTTGTGCGGTGGAGTATGGACCACCGGTGCGATCGGTGTATTTGGTGGTCGCGGGTGTGATTTGTTCGATCGCGGTGGTGGTTGCGCTTTTGAAGAACTGGTTGACGCTGGCCGGGTGCGCGTTGCTCGCGGCAATGTTCGTTGTTGGAGCGGTGCTGGCCGTCCAGCAAACAGAACCTCAGCCGATACCTGGTGGTCAGACGGTAGTGCTGACGGGGGTGTTGGATGCTCCGCCCGAATATGCGCGTGATCGCGTTTACTTGAGCTTAAAAATAGAACAGGGATCGGTGCTTCTGATTTCCGAGAGTGCGCCGGTGGATCTGCGTTACGGATCACGGATTCGAGTTACGGCGAGGCTCAGGCGTACTGACAACTATCGAAATCCCGGCGTGTCGCCGCTATCGGAATATCTCGAGCGCAAGGGCTATGTTGCGACTGGAGTGATCAAAGGTGCGATTGAGAGGCTGGGTGATACGACGGTTTTTCCGCCGCTGGCATGGTTGTACGAATGGCGCGAGCGATTGCAGCGTCAGATCGATTCACGATTCTCGCCCGACACTGCCGGCGTGCTCGACGCCGCGTTGCTCGGCAATCGACATAACCTTAGCCCCGCGACTTCGGACCGTTTTCGCGAAGGCGGCACGTTTCATGTGCTCGTAATCAGCGGACTGCACATCAGTTTCATCGGCGGCGTGGTTTTGTTTGCGGTGCGCCGGCTTACGAGGCGACGTTTACTCCAGTTTGTGATACCGGCAGGCCTTGTTTGGTGTTACTCGTTGGCGGTCGGTGCGGAAGCGTCGGTAGTGCGCGCGGCGTTGATGTTTACTTTTGCTGGACTCGGCGCCGTTTTGTTTCGCCCCGCAACGTCGCTGAACGCATTGGGTGGCACCGCGTTCGTTCTACTGGTTCATAGCCCAAGAGAGCTTTTCGATCCTTCTTTCCAACTCACATTCTTATCCGTACTCGCGATCGTCGTGATCGCCTGGCCGCTGCTGCGAAAGCTTTCCGCTGTCGGCGCGTGGTACCCAAGCGGCGAAACACCTTACCCGCCAAACTGTTCGCGAGGGCTCAAGGCATTTTGCGAGACGTTGTTTTGGAGCGAAAAGAATTGGAAGCGGGAGATGGCGCGGTCTACGCATCGCTATCGACTCTTCAAGGTTCCGCTTGCGACGGTGTTGGAGCGTTACAGGATGCAGTGGTCTTTGAGATATGTGTTCGGCGCGATCGTTGTTTCCGCGGCAGTTCAGCTCGTGTTGTTACCGCAGTTGATCGTCTATTTTCACCGGCTCTCGTGGTCGTCGCTGCTGCTGAATATCGTCGTAAGCTTGTTGCTGGCAGTGTTGGCGGCGGTTGCTCTCGTGGCGTTGCTGCTGGCACAGCTTAGTGCGCCGATTGCCATGCCGTTGTTAAAGCTCGCAGAAGCGATCAATTGGCTGATGGTCCACAGTGTGGATCCATTTGCGGATGCTGGTATCGCTTCTTTGCGGTTGCCGGAGTACTCAGGCTGGGCTCGACTGATTTACGTTGCGTATTACGTACCGCTGGTAATACTCGTCGTCGCGCTTGATCGTTGGGAGCCGCACTCGCGATTCGTCAGTAGGGGAAAAGCGGATCGTCTACTCATGGTGGTCCAATTGTCGCTGATTGTGATTCTCATCGTGCATCCGTTCAGCGCCGCGCGCGCGGATGCGCAACTTCACATTGATTTCCTCGATGTCGGCCAGGGTGACTCTGCACTGATCACGATGCCAGACGGAACAACGCTGCTGATCGACGGCGGTGGACGGCCACGGTTTCGTTCAGAATCAGTCGAACGCGAGACACGCAGCATCGGCGAATCCGTGGTGTCGGAATACTTATGGTGGCGCGGGCTGGACCGTGTCGATTACGTACTCGCCACGCACGCCGATGCAGATCACATCGATGGACTTAACGACATCGTGCGCAACTTCGCCGTCAATACGGCTCTGGTTGGACGAGCACCGGCAAACGATCCGGAGTTTGCGCAGTTTGCCCGCTCGCTGATCAATACAAACTTGCAAACCGTGCAATCAGGAGACGTGATCCGGTTCGGTGAAGTCGAGCTGCGCGTCTTGTGGCCGCCGCCGGGAACCGAATCCACCAACGACGATTCAGTCGTGTTGAAGCTACAGTTTCGCGACGCGCTCGATCTTGTTGACAGGCGATATTGAGAAAAAAGCGTGAAGCAGCGCTTATCACGGCCGGACCTAAAGGCGGACGTCGTAAAGGTCGCGCATCACGGAAGCAAGACGTCCTCGACCGACGCATTCGTCTCAGCAACGAACCCTCGGCTCGCAATCATCTCCGTCGGACAGGATTCAATGTTTGGCCATCCGCATGCGGAAGTTGTCGAACGTTGGAAGCAAGCCGGCGCGGAGGTGTTAACGACCGGTAAATGCGGAATGATCACTGTGAAAACTGACGGCACAAACTTGTCGGTTCACGGATTTGTCCCGCAGTGTGCGAGTCAAAACTGAAACCATACTTCGTCAATATCTCCCGCCCCTTCGATCCGGTGACGAAATCGGTAAACGATCGCGCCGCGTTTTCGTTCGTCGTTCCCTTTATGACTGCCATCGCCTGCAACAGCGGCTTGTGTAGCGTTTCCGGTATCAGAACGCAGCGTCCTTTGTTTTGCGCGCTCAATGACACCGCGACGATCGCGACCTCGACATTCCCGGTCTCTGCAAACTGAAGCGCCTGGCGAATGTTGTCACCGTACACGAGCTTCGGTTGCACCGTTTGCCAGAGGCCCGCAGTTTCGAGTGCCTCGCGTGCCGCCAGTCCGTAAGGCGCGTGATCGGGATTCGCTATCGCGACGCGATGAACATCGGGACTCGCGAGGTCTTCGATCTTCTCGAGCTTCAATGTGCTTTCGGCCATGGTCCACATGACGATCCGGCCGCGTCCGTAAATGGTCTTTGTTCCTTCAACGGTCAGTCCCTTTTGCTGAAGCTGATCGATATAGCTCTCGTTGGCTGCCGCAAAGACGTCGAACGGCGCACCATTCTCAATCTGTCTCGTCAGCAGACCTGTGGAGCCAAACACGAAGACGGGTTTAATCTTGTCGCGCGCTTCAAAGTCACGTCCGATTTCTTCAAAGGCGGCTGTGAGATCCGATGCAGCAGCGACAGTCAACTGCGCGGTTTCGGGCGCGCGTGTCCCACGACACGCGAGACTTACGACCAGCAATAAAAGGAGAAGAACGGCGTGAGAGTTTCCAGCGATCCTAACTTTCCGGCGCGACAGTTCTGGGAGAGAACATCTCACGTCGGAAAGTCATTGGGAGTGTAAAGGTCTATCTTCGAACTACCCACCTTGTACGTGTTAAGGACTCCGAGCGGCGGCGCGTAAACGTGGACAGTAATAAGATCCTGTCCGCTTACTTCAGGATTTCCAAGCTGATGAATATCGGGAACTTCGGCCCCGGTCACTGTTCCGGTAGGACACTCGCGGCCCGTGTTATAGCACAGGCCGCGTTCCTCCTCGTAGAAAAAGGTCGTTTCCCACATAAGTCCCTTATGGACACGGACAACACCATGTGATCCGTTGTGGTCGTGAATCGGTGTTTTCTGACCAGGCCGCCAGCAGATAATCAACATCTCGACGGCTGCGTTACGACAAACCCGGTGACGCCAGTAATTTCCCTCTTTAAAACCCAGGTAAGGCTCTACATCCCCTTGATCGATCTCGACATTGGCCAGCCACGAACCGATTTGTTCGAGCGATGGTGGAGAGGTCTGTGCTTTCAATTGCTCGACCAGTTCGGAAAACGTTAGCGAACCGGAATCGGGCGGCGCGGTCGAAATCGTCGTTTCCGTATCAATAGTAGTCGACAAACTGGCGGCTCCGGGCGGAAGTTGCAACAGAGCTTATATTCGCTCAGGTAGTTATGAGTCAAGAAGAAGTTACGGCCGAGGTGTTTTTAGAAGAATGCGCAGGTCACGAACGTTTGTGCCGGTCGGTCCGGTGACGATCAGGTCCCCCAATCCCTCAAAAAACGTGAAGGAATCGCTACTTTCGAGAGACTTGGCGGGATCCAGCCGGAGATTTCGAGCGCGAGCGATCGTGGTTGGGTCGGCGATCGCGCCGGCGGCTGGACTGTTACCGTCGATACCGTCTGTGCCCGCGCTCAGGACTACCGCATTCGGCTCTTTCAGACTGAGCGCACATCGCAGGACAGTTTCGAGATTCCGACCACCTATCCCATCACCTCTAACGGGACACGAAAACTCGCCGCCTGAGATCAAACAATCCGTGTTTTCTTGTGACAGTCGCGCAAGAAGAAGCTCACAACCCTCTTGAATTGGTTGTTCGCAAATGTCGTGGGCGATGCTTGACTTAAATCCGAGTTCCAATGCCTTCTGATGCGCTGCTTCGAGCGCCGTCCAGTTACCCAGCAAGACGCGATAGGGGGAGGTTGGCAGAGTCGGACCGGAAGCGACGTTTGCTTCATCGTCAAGATTCGTATCGGAAACGATCAATGTAACGATACGCGCATGCGTCGCGCGTTGGGCCAACTTTCCACCTTTCACCGCCGAGTACGCGCGCCGGACCTCGTTGATCTCGCTGATCCGCGCGCCGCTCCCAATCAGCTCTTCATTCACCCGGCGCAGATCGTCGAGCGAGACCGCCGGGCTGATGGGCCACTCCATCATCGCGGAACCACCACCCGAGACTAAAAAGACCACGAGGCCACGCGCGTCATTCGCCCAGTCCAACAGATTGAACGCGGCCTCGGCAGCCTCCAGACTCGCTTCGTTCGGAAGCGGATGTCCGCCTTCGAAGATCTCCCACCGTTGCGACAGCGAATCCGAGAACTGAGGAGCGCTAATCACGCCGCGCATCAAGTGCTCGCCGAGCGCATCCTCAGCTCCGAGCGCCATCGCAACTGCGGCTTTTCCAATTGCGATTGCAAAAACCGGCGTTGACGAAGCGTCGAAGCGCTCACCGCACACGTCGACCCTTGGCCCATCGCGCACGATAGCCTGCTTTACCGCCTCCCGCGGATCGACTGCCGATAGTGCGGCGTCGAAGATCTCACGAGCAGAACGGCGAAGTTGATCCAGGTTCGGCAAGACTTTCGAGTTTAACGGGGCGAGTCTCGGTGTTCTGAGCGTTGCTCAAAGTCTGCGATGCACCGAGGCTAGGATCCTGAACCTTCCTCTTCTTCTTCTTCCGGATCCGCGCCGAGGTTGCCACCACCCTGGTTGTCCGGAGGATCAATCGGAGGCGGTGGGTCAGGAGGAGTGCTTTCCATCAGGTAACCGCCAGCTAGTAAGGAAGCCACGTCTGGAGTGGCTGTTGAGAGTTTTATTTGCATCGGGTTTTTCCTTCCATCAAAAAACACGTATCTTCCACCGGACCTGTGGAAAAGCCTGTGGAGAAAATCCGTGTTAACGCACTTAAGTTTTTGCTGCCCCGTGGTTTATAGCAAAATGCACACGTGCGTGGCGCTGATCATTTTCCATTTTCCGTTTGTCATTTACCATTTACCATTTTCTTTGAATGGCAAATGAAAAATGACCAATTACAAATGGAAAATGGTCCCCTAGTCTTCCGCAACACCCATCTCGTCCCAGTCGGCAACCATCTCGTAAGCCCGGCCGAGCACCGGACGAGGACGCGAGCCATCTGCCTGGCCGATTAGTCCTTCACGTTCCATCACGTCGAGAATTGCGGCGGCGCGACCATAACCAATACGCAGCCGGCGCTGCAACACGGACGTCGACGCTCGCTTCATCTCGACGCAGATGCGCAGCGCTTCTTCGAAGAGTTCGTCATGTTCGCCTGCGCTACCTTCGAGTCCGAGAGCTTCTTCTTCAGACTGCGTGATGCTCTCGTCGTACGAGGGCGGTCCCTGCGCCTTGATGTGGGCCACGATCTTGCCGATCTCTTGTTCGTCGATGTAAGCACCGTGAACGCGAATCAGTCGCGAGGTGCCGGGTGGCAGGAAGAGCATGTCGCCCCGACCGAGAAGCTGCTCGGCGCCATTCGTGTCGATGATCGTACGCGAGTCGATCTTCGAAGAGACGCGGAACGAAATACGCGAGGGGAAATTGGCTTTGATCAAACCCGTGATCACGTCGACTGAAGGACGTTGCGTGGCGAGCACGAGATGGATACCAACAGCGCGCGCCATTTGCGCGAGACGCGTGATCGACTCTTCAACTTCGCGTCCAGACGTCATCATCAGGTCCGCCAACTCGTCGATGATGATCACGATGTACGGCAGCGGCTTCCATGGCTCGCCGTTATCGTCGTACTCCTTCACGAGGTTGCGGCGCATGATCTCGGTGTTGTAGCCGTCGATGTTTCTGACGCCCCAGCCGGCGAGATCGCGATAACGACGTTCCATCTCTGCGACGGCCCATTTCAACGATCGTGACGCGACTTTCGGATCGACGATGATGGGCGTCGCGAGATGCGGGATGTCTTCGTAAAGACCGAGTTCGAGCCGTTTCGGATCGATCAGGATGAACTTAACCTCATCCGGACGCGCGCGATAAAGAATGGAAACGATCAGCGCGTTGACGCCTACTGATTTTCCGGCGCCGGTGGTTCCGGCGATCAGCAGGTGCGGCATCTTCGCGAGGTCGGCGACGTAGTTCAGACCGTCGATCGTTTTGCCGAGCGCGATCGTGAGTTTCGAAGGCGATTCCTGAAACGGACGAGACTCGATCACTTCGCGCAGGAAAATCGTCTCGCGGCGCGGATTCGGCACTTCGATGCCGACGTGCGGCTTGCCGGGCATTCGATCGATGCGAATCGACTCGGCTTTCAGTGCCAGACAGAGATCGTCGACGAGGGATACGACGCGCGAGTATTTCACGCCGGGATCGGGTTTGAATTCGTAAGTCGTGACGACCGGACCCGGGCAAATGTGTTTGATCTGGCCTGTGACGTTGAACTCTTTGCACTTTTCAGCGAGTCGGTTGGCGAGTGCGAGCAATTCCGCATCGGCCTGTTCGCTGTGTGGCGGCGCTTCGTTGAGGAAGTGCAGGGCGGGGCCATTGTAGTCGTCGTAATTGACGGCGCGTCGATTTGCGTCGAACGGCAGTTTTGCAGGCGCGTCCTCTACTTTCACGCGCAACACGGATACGCCTTTCACCATCTCTTCGACGCCATCCGCATCGTCGGTCGTGCTTGGGGTAATTGAACGTCTTGACGAACGCTCGGTCGAAACTGTCGGAATCGGTGGTGTCGCTCCTGCTGCGGCGCCGGCGGCTGCGCTGGCGACGATGATCGGCGGTTCGGGTTCCGGCGTGATAGTTCGTTTCGCCTCGCCGCGGATGACTTTCGCGGTCTCGACCGAAGCGGACTCCTTCATGAAATCGGCGACGCGCTCGGAGGGCGTTAGATTGAGTGTCTGTTTCAAAGTGCTGCGTGCTGCTTCGCGTTCAGCTTTGAGCGCAGCTTTCATCTCTTGTCGCTTGAGTGCTTGTTCGTGACGGAGTTGCCGCCAGGCGGCGAAGCGCTCCGGTATTCGGCCGACAAATGCGAAGCGCGTGGCAATCAGGTTGACGACAATCTCGTAAAGTCGAATGAAGGAGAAATTCGTTGCGAGCAGCAGGCCGCTTGCGGCAATAGCGACGAGCAGCACAGTCGCACCGATGCGACTTAAACCGCTGGCGAGGCCTTGGGCGACAACTGAACCGAGTAGACCACCCGGTTGCACGCTCGAGTCGAACAACGGGCGCATTTGCGAAATTGACAGGAGTGCTGACGCTGCGATAACGAGCACGAGCAAGCCCGCGACGCGCGTGATCGGACTCTGAATCGCGTTGCGGCGAAAGCGACGCCAGGCGCCGGCGAACAGAAGCAACGGCAGCAGGTACGCCGCGAGTCCGATGAATTGAAACGCAGTCGCAGCGACGTTCGCGCCGATTGCACCCGCCCAGTTTTGCGTCTCGCTTTGACCGGCAGAGTTCCACGACGGATCGTTCGGATAGAACGCCGCGGAGATCAGGCAAAGCGCGAGGAGCAAGCCCGTCGCCAGCAGAAGGATCGCGAATATCTCGCTGCTTCGACTCGCGCGCGGAGTAATCACGCGCGGTCGTTGTTCAATCTGTGTAGTTGTAGTTGACATAAATCTCCGGAACCCGAGTCATTGGTCATATATCATTTGACATTTCTCATTTGTCATTTTCGATTCACAGCATGAGTCTCGACAGACTGAGAGCTACCAACGCCTTGTCTTCAAAATGACAAATGAGAAATGTCAAATGATATATGACCAATGACTCGGTCCAACTAAGCAGCCTTGCGCGCGAGCAAGTAGGCTTTGATGAAGTCGTCGATGTCTCCGCCCAAAACGGCGTCGACGTTACCTCGTTCAAGTCTGGTGCGCGTATCTTTGACGAGCTGATAGGGGGCCAGCACGTAGCTTCTGATCTGCGAGCCAAAGGAGATGTCGGCCTTGTTGGCTTCGAGCTCCGCTGTTTCGGCTTGCCGCTTTTCTAATTCGAGTTCGTAGAGACGGGAACGCAGCACCTGCATGGCCACGGCCCGATTTTGATGTTGCGAACGCTGGTTTTGACAGGAAACGACTATGCCAGTGGGGTTATGCGTAATGCGCACGGCCGAGTCGGTGGTGTTGATGTGTTGACCTCCAGCGCCGGTCGCGCGGTAGGTATCGACGCGTAAGTCTTTGTCCTGGATATCGACTTCGATGTCTTCGTCGATTTCTGGATAGACAAACAGTGAAGCAAACGACGTGTGCCGCCGTGCAGCCTGGTCAAACGGCGAGATGCGCACGAGCCGATGCACGCCGGCCTCGGCGGCCAGCAGGCCGTAGGCGTATTCGCCTTCAACTCTAAACGTGACGCTCTTCAGTCCGGCTTCCTCGCCCGGTTGATATTCAAGCACTTCAGCTTTGAAACCGCGCTGTTCGGCCCATTTCAGATACATGCGCAAAAGCATCTCGGCCCAATCCTGCGACTCCGTGCCGCCGGCCCCGGGATGAATCGTACAAATCGCATTGCGGCGATCGTTCTCGCCCGCAAGCAGCATTTCAGTTTCGGCCTGGCTCAACTCGTGTTCGAGCCGTTTTAGTAACGAATCGAGTTCGCCGATCGAACTCTCGTCTTCTTCGGCAAATTCAAACAGCACTGCGGCGTCGTCTATCTGCGATTGAAATTGCTCCTGTCGCTCGATCTTCTTCTCCAGGCGGCTGCGGTTCTGGAGCAGCTTCTGCGCGGCTTCCTGATCGTTCCAGAAGTCGGGCGCGGAGGCCTGGGCCTCGATACGGTTCAACTCATCGCGGCTGGCCGGGACATCAAAGAAACCTCCCGAGCTGTTCAACTCGCGCGCGAAGATCGTCAAACGAAACTCGCAATTCCTGAAGTGACAAAATCTCGTTCATCTTAACTTTTTAAAACTCCTGCGACTGGTTACCAAAAGGACAACCAACAGCATTGCTGTGATCGCGGCGCAAACTTGGACAAATAGATCGCCGTGCTTTGTGTAAAACGTGTCGTGCTTGCCCGATGGCCCGACTTGCCAGTTTCGGACATCCGCTTGAAATGGCGCGGTCAGATCCTGCACGGCGCCAATCGCCGAAATCTTTGCTGTCAGACCGGTGTTCGTGACTCGCAGCAGCGGTCGTCCATTCTCAGCGGCGCGAAAGATCGCATTTGCCAGGTGCTGACGCATCACCGCTGTTGGTCCAAGGTAACCATCGTTGGAGATATTGATCAGCAAGTCGGCGCCTTCGGCGGTCATCCTGCGTGCGATCCACGGATAGGCTGACTCGATACAAATGAAAATGCCTGCCCGATGATCCGCAATCGGCATCAACGTGTACTTGTCGCCTGGAGTGAACTCACCGACGATCCCAGATATCAAAGACGCTCCCGGTAACCATTGAGGGAGCGGGACATATTCGCCAAACGGCATCAGGCGAATCTTATCATATTGCGCGATCAGGCGGCCCTCTTCATTTACGAGCAGCGCTGAGTTGTACGAACCATCACCCGGTGCTGGTTCGAGTGAATTGAACAAGAGCGAGGTGCGGTTTGTCTTTGTGAAGCCGGCAATCACAGTCTGCAAACGTTATATCGGAAGAGTAGGTGAAGTTCATCGGCGACTCGGGCCAGATAACGAGTCGCGGTATTTCAGAGGAAACAGAGTTCAATGCGTCTCTGCTCATGCTCAGGTGCCGCGAACGTAGTTCATTCAGTTCGCTGGTGCTTTTGACCGCTGTCATCGGCACGTTTGGTTGTAACGCGACGACGTTCACGTAAGGTTTCGAGTAGGAGTTTCTGGTGGCAAGCAACGACGAATAACCAACTACCGCAGCAACCAGCCCGATGAAAAGGATCGCCGAAGTAACGGACCAAATCGATCGTCTCGTCACAATCGCAAGCGCTAACGCAGCGTTGACACCTACAATCAAAAAGCTGACTGCGTAAACTCCACCCCATGTTGCCGGTCCAATCAGGATCGAATAAAAAGCCTGCGAGTAGCCGAGTGCGTTCCATAGTTGACCCGTCACACCTAGTCGGGCCCACTCGAAGGCGGTCCAAAACATGGGCGCGAGTAGTACCAACCCGATACCCCACCGCCTGATCGCCATCGCCGTCAGCATCATCGTCAGACCTGGAAAGATACCAATCACGATTGCTGCCGGAATTAGTGACGCGTAGGCAACGACCGTCGGCAGACCCCCGTAGTGGATCATCGAGTAGGTAAGCCAATAGCAGGTTGTGTAAAAGAAGACTGTTCCCACCGCCCAGCCCAGGATTAGCGCCCGCAGGGGCGACGGCCGTCGGGCCATCACCACAAGCAGCGGAACGAGTGCGATCCACGCGAGAAAGAAGAATTCGAAATTCGGAAACGAGAGGATCAGCAGGAGGGTCGTCGCACCTGCCGCGACCCATTCAGAGGATGTAGGTAATGCTTGCCGCACTGGCCGTCAGTGTAGCAAAAGTGCCGGAAAATATTTTTTTGCGCGTGGTGATACGAGGTGATTGAGTTGGGTCAATTCGCTGAAAAATGGCTCAAAAAGACAGAAAGCGTCACTGTCAAAGTGACAAATTTCGTCGCTGACCAACAAAGTGTCGGAGAGTGCGTCGAGACTCGGAATATGGAATGAAGGTATTTAAAAAGCGGGAAGACCCGGCCAAATTCGCCGGGTCCACGTTTCGGGGGGAAGCACTGAAGGGTCGCTCGGAAGGTTAGCTGGCGCAGCGGCAGGCGGCGCTCAGGGGATGTTGGCGGCGGGGGCACGGTCAACTTTTTCGTGTATTCCGTGTCGTGCCGGTTATCCCTTGAGCACCTCGCGTGCCACGGTTTGCGGGAGAAATGGTGAAAGGGGAAAGGAGAGGGGGAAGCGGAGACGCGGAGACGCGGAGAAAGGAGCACTCTCCGCGTCCCCGCGTCTCCCCGTCCCCGCGTCTAGTTTCCCCGGTCTAGTTCGCCGGTCTAGTTCGCCGGTCTAGTTCCCCGGTCTAGTTTCCCATCGTCACTTGTCGTTGGAGAGCGATCGCTTCCTGGTTATTCGGATCGATCGTTATCGCGCCCAGCGCATACTTGCGCGCCTCACCGCGATCGCCCCGATCGAGAAAGATCCGTCCCAAAAGGATGTACGCGTCGATCAGTTTTGGGTCCCAGAAGATCGCTGTCTTGAGTGCCGCGATTGCGGCTTCCTGATCGCTGCGACGAAGATTAATGCGTCCGCTGAGCAGATAAGCCTCTGCGTTTGTTGGTTCGATCATTACGACCCGATGCAGTTCGGGGAGTGCTTCGTCGTCGCGTCCAGCCTGATAAAGATCCCGTGCTTTGATGAGCAGATCCTGCGTCGCCGAGCTTGGCGTCTCGGCATTCGCCGAAGCGATTACCTTCTGACGTTCGAGGTCGAAAACTTCATCGCGATTCAAAACATCGCGCATCCGCAGGTTCACGCCGCTGGTTGTTTGCGACTTCTGCCACTCCGTTTCCCAACGCGCGTAGGAAGTTTGCAGAAAACGGCGGGCCTGGTCGTCAGCCGCGGTCGCCGCTTCGGTCTTGCCAGTCTTCGCCAGCGATTTCGCAAACAGGAAATACGCCTGTCCATCGCGCTGGTCGTTGGTAATTACGGGACGAAGATGGTCGGCGGCTTCGTTGTACTTGCCTTGCAGGAACAAAGCGTAAGCGTAATTGAACCGGACCATCGGATCCGACGGAGCTGACTCGTACGCTCGCGCGAGAAAGTCGCTGGCCTGCGCGAGCAGCCGTTTGCGCTCGGTGTCGTTCTTGTTCTCACGCGCTGCCTGTACCGCTACCGCACCGGCGTTGTTGTAGACGCCAATCAACGGCAGATCGCTGGAGAGCGGGACGATCGTGGCGAGGGCGCGCCCGTAGTCTCCGAGCTTCATGTAACCGAGACTCGCATAAAACGCTGCTTCAGCGTAGTGCGGCTCTTTTTTCTGAATCCTTGAAAAGTACTCGGTAGCTTCTTTCCAATTACCGAGACTCATGTAACTGAGTCCGAGCTCAAACGCCGCATGCGGATAACTCGCCCCGCCTAATGCTTCGGCGTAGTAGTGCAGCGCATTCTTGAGATAGTTGGTGCGCGTTTCAGAGCGCAGGTCCAGCTGGACGGCTTTCACGTAAGCCTCGAAAGCCTTCTGCGGGATCTTGGTCGCTTCCTGGACAATCTGGTTTTGCGAGAAGGGCAGCGCTTTGTCGCGTTGATAAAGAATCTGGTATGCGAGCCGGCCATGAATGTCCTGGAGCGTCGTCAACGCGCCGCCGTAATCAAACTGGCGCGTCGCCCAACCACCATCCATTACTTCGCCGAGCGTGCGGCCTTCGTTTACCTTGACGACGCGGGCAGTGACTTGAACATAAGCGTCTGCGGGAGCTTTGTCTTTATTGTCGCCACCGGTTGCGGGTGGCGTTACCGAGTAATTGCCGACGACGATCATCGTCGCCTTTGCCTGGCGGGCGAGCTTGATGGCAGTCGCACGCGAGGGGATGACTGTTTTCGGCAGGCGCAGCCGCTGATAAGCGAGTTCACGCTCGTCGCTCGAGACTACGATCAAACCGGGCTTGTTCAACAGCTCGGCGATCGCATCGGCGAAACTCTCGCCGACCCAGTTGTATTCGGCGCGATTGGAGGTGTTTTCGAACGGCAGGACCATCACTACGTCCGCCGCTGGATTCTGTGTACGCGCGACCGTAACTTGTGGAACTATTACCGTTGTAAGAACAAGGGCAACAACTAATTTCAAACTCAAAACTCGCATGCGGTCATGGTAGCAGAAACCTTCAAAGTCGCACTAGCAGTGAACAAAGACGGGGTGATGCGGGGACGCGGAGACGGGGAGACAATCGTCTCCGCGTCTCCCCATCTCCGCGTCCCCGCATCCCTGTGTTACATCGAGTAGCCGACGACAACGTCTTCATCAGCCATATGAGGCCCAAACTGCGACTCCGAAACTGCATCACGATGTGCATCCTGCGCGAGTAGACGCACGACGCCTGCGTTATCGACCGGTTGGGAGAACAAGAAACCCTGACCGTATTCGCAACCAAGCATCCGCAGTTGCTGATACTGCTCCTCAGTCTCGATTCCTTCCGCGATTATTTCCATGCCGAGGTTATGAGCGAGCGTCGAGATCGTACGAACGATCGCATTGTCGTTGTCCGTCGTGAGACGGCCTACAAACGAGCGATCGATCTTCAGGTAGTTCAGCGGGAACCGGTGAAGGTAACTGAGCGACGAGTAGCCAGTGCCGAAGTCGTCGATGCTCAACTGAACACCCAGCGAGCGAAGTTGTTTGAACATCAAGGCCGCCGCTTCCGCGTTTTCCATGACGACGCTTTCCGTGATCTCGAGTTTCAAACAGTGCGGACTCAACTTGCTCGTCTCGAGCGCTTCTTTGATGCGCTCGAGCAGATCATTCTGCGCTACTTGTCGCGCCGAAAGATTGACGCTCAAGCTCAGCGAACGATGCCCGGGCGACGCAATCTGCCACTCACGAATGCGATTACATGCTTCCGTCAGAACCCATTCACCAATCGGAACAATCAAACCGGTTTCTTCAGCCACCGGAATGAAGTCCGCGGGCGAAACCAGACCGCGTCGCGGGTGGTTCCAGCGCACGAGTGCCTCAAACCCCGCCAGCCGTCCTGTTTCCAACGAAACGATCGGCTGGTAGTAAACACAGAACTCTTTTTGTTCGACGGCCTGACGCAGATCGCTTTCCAATTGCAACCGCGACACGGCGCGCGCGTGCATGCCGTGATCAAACACTTCGTAACGCGCCTTGCCGTTCTCCTTCGCGCGATACATCGCAGTGTCGGCGTCACGCAAAATGTCTTCCGGTTTGTCGTAGCCCGTTGAACTGAGCGCGATGCCGATGCTCGACGTCGCAAACGCAGAATTTTTGTCGAGCACGAACGGCTGGCACAGTTCGTTCTGAATTCGTTGAGCAACGCGCACCGCATCAGTCGTATCGCTCATACCGCTGAGCAGGATCGCAAACTCGTCGCCGCCAAAGCGCGCGAGCGTATCAACTGGACGCAGCGTGCGCTCGAGTCGTTCAGCAAACGCGACGAGCAGCAAATCGCCGTGCGTGTGACCGAGACTGTCGTTGATGTTTTTGAACCGGTCGAGATCCAGGAAAAGCACCGCGAACATGTGGTCCGACTTCAGTTTGGCACTCTCGATCTCCGCCTGAAGCAACTGCGTAAACATGCCGCGATTCGGCAGGCCCGTGAGTGAGTCGTGAAACGCTGCATGACGGAAGTGTTCCTTCGTCTCTTCCAGCACCCGGCTTATGCGTTCCTGTTCGACGATGTAGTTGTTAAGTTCGAGAACGTGACGCTCCGCTTGTTCAGCGCGTTCGTGTTCGCTCTCCGCACGTCGACGTTCAGCTTCCTCGGCATAACGCGCTGAGGCTTTTACTTCGCGCATGTAACGGTCGTAACTGAAGTAGACGATGATGATGATCGGAATACATACGAGCAGGGCCCAGATGCGAGAGGTGCCCATGCTGCTGAGGATGAATCCTGCGCCGGCCGCACCCGAAAAGTAACTGATCGAAATCCAGAGAAAATTGCGGCTCCACATGTGCCAGATCGTTTCGCCTGTTTTGAAGGCGGTTGCCGTCGCGCCGATCAGCGTGTGGACCAGATACTGGACCAGCCCCATCAAACATAGAGCGCTGATGGCAACGCCAACGTCAGATTTGAGCAGGTCTGTAGTTGAGCCAAAGATGAGTTTTAAAACAGTTCCGGTAGCGAAAACAGCGCACGCCAGTGCGGCGCCGCCGAACGCGACAGTGCGAAGTTTGCGGCTGATTCTCAGTCCTGCACAAACACCGGCGAGGGCGCCAACCATCACGCCTGCTGCGCTGCCGTAATGCAATAAAGCGATAAAGACAAAAGTGTCTTCGACAGTGATGTTGACGTTAACTTGGGGGATCCGAATCGCTATGCGTGATCCGATCGCGGCGGTCACGATCGCCAGCAGGAGAAAATAGCCGTCAATCGTGTTTGGCGGGAGCTTGAAAGCGGAATAGAGGCAGGCCGCAGCGCCTACCGCTACGACCAGCCACATGAAATTGCCCGCCAGGTTTTTCTGTAGGTTTTTCATTCCCGCACGAAACTGAATACTTGTCAGGGTCTTACTTCATTCCCGGCCCACTGTCGCCGAGTGAACAATCGCCAACCGCAAAGCCATCGCCGACGGCGAAACCATCGCCGACCGCAAAGCCGTCGCCGACTGCGAAACCATCGCCGACTGCGAAACCGTCACCCATGGCAAAGCCGTCGCCGATCGCGAAGCCGTCGCCCAACAGCAGCACGTTGTTGAAGAACAGTGCACCGCCAAACAGCGCAGAACCATCGCTCTTCATCAGGTAGTTGCCGATCACGACTGATTTCACCCACATGGTGTTATTGAGACTTTGCGACCACATTCCCTCCGTTACGCCATCGCCGAGCAGGTAGCCCTTGCCGTAACTGACCTGGTACTTGTTAATCAGGTCCTTGCCGGTGATCGTAGTGCGTTTGAGAATCAGTCCCTGGGTCCAGATAAAAGTGAAACCAGAGATCGTCGTTTGCGGAGCAGGAGCCGACTGCGTCAGGAAATTGGATCCGAAGGTCGGTTTTAGCAGGCCTAAGAGGTCGCCGCGAATGATTTTGGCGAGAGCCACGGCGCCCGCGACATTGAGTTGACCAGCGCCTTGTTCGAAGGTGTTGAAGCCTTCGAGCGGCTGAGCTGTGTACATTAGTAACATTTTGACGACGTTGGGCGTCAAGCTCGAATTTGTTTCCAACAGGAGAGCGGCTGCGCCGGCAACCATCGGCGCCGACATCGATGTACCGCTGAGGTACATGAGCTTCATGTTGGTCGTTGAGTATTTATTCGTCGCCAGTTCTGGATATTTTTTGACGAGATTGTTGTTGAGCGCTTCGGCGGAGATGATCTTGTTACCCGGCGCGACGAGATCCGGTTTGATCAGGTTGTCGTAATGTTTCAGACCATATTCGTCTGTGGAATAGCCGCGCGTTGGACCACGCGAGCTGTAGCTGGTGACTTCGTCTTCGTGACGCGAGTCGGTGCCGAAGCTGTTGCTGGCGCCGACGGTGATGGCCGAAGGTTCGATACCAGGGTTGTGAATCCCACCATAAATCTTCTGTCCGTCGTCGGTTTTCCCGACGTTTCCTGCGGCCGCTACTACAACCACGCCGGAATCGACCAACTTGCGAACAGCGTTGCACAACGGATCGTCCTGGTAAGAGTTGATGGCGCGCGTGCCGAGACTCAGGTTCACAACGCGGACGCCGTAGTTATTCTTGTTGGCGATCAGCCAATCGAGTGCGGCCAGCACGCCTGAGACTGATCCAACACCCTGCGAGTTCAGGACACGTAAATTGACGAGGCTTGCCCTGGGCGCGATGCCTTCGTAAGCACCGCCTGTCGCCGCACCATCGCCCGCCGCGATCGCCGCGACGTGTGTTCCATGCCCCCACGGGTCGTCAATGCGGTTCTCCCCGGTGAAATCTTTGCTGAATTTGATCTTGCCGCTGACTGCGAATGACTTGTGCTTGGCGTCGATTCCGGAATCGAGGATGGCGATCGTCATACCCGAGCCGTCGAGATTGTCGGGCAGTCCAAGCAGACCCTTGCGTTCGCGAATTTGCTGCGTGCCCGTCGTCGTCGTGACGTGGCCCGATGCGCCTACCGGTGCGTCGAGAGAAACATAAGTGACATCCGGATCGGCTGCGATCTGTTCAATCGAGCTCGCCACAGTATCGACGATGCGAATGTTCAGGTTCGAAAGCAGGCCGACCAGAACGCCACCGACGGTGTTGAGCAATCCGCCGAGTAGTCCCGCCGAAGCGGCTGGCTTCGTTTGCACGATGACTTTAACGCGGCGGTTGCTGTCACCCGACAGAAGCAGTTGGCGCAAGTCAGGCGAGATCTTGCTTGTTGAGAGGTTCGCTTGACTGCTCGCGGCTTCCGCCTTTGTGTTGGTCGAAATTATTAGCGCCGAGCCGAGTGAGAGCAGCAGGGCGACGGTCACAAGTCGTTTCCATACTTGGGGGCGAGACATTCAGTTTTCTCCAAAGGGCTTGAGCCAGCAAATCTACACAACGCTCCGTTAATGCAAGCGCCCTCCCAGTGCTAGCTCCGTGCCAATGGGGCGTTTTGCCATAGAAATTCATTTTTGCTCAGGGAAACAGGTAAAAGCCCCGGGCTTGTTTGGTGAGCTTTGTCAGTTTGCGTGAAAGCAGGTTGAATGATTTGACGCGTCAAATTGGAAGACTTCAGTCGGAATGAAGTTGAGTAGAGGTATTCCAATTAACACGCGGACGTTGCTATACTCGCCGCCGGACCCAATTGGGGTTTCTTTCCGGCTGCTTCGCCCGGTTTCCGATCTGTCGCAGCCAATTTTCACCCATTTAGCTAGCGTAGTCCTGTCTCAGGTCAAGCTCAGCCCAGGAGGTAAATCACATGAAAAAGCGTACTCTCATAGTTCTCACAATCGTGTGCATTTGCGCACTCGTCGCCTTTGGTCAGAACGATCGGAAGAAGAAGAAAGCCCAAGCGGAACCCTCACCATCGCCGTCAGCGGGTCCGAGCTGGGAAGACTTAGAGTCGGTGAAGTTTCAGAAGGGCCCTTCGCTCGGCGAACTGGGTACCACCGGGCAGGTCAAGGTGCCGGACGGTTACGTGTTTGCGGGCGGCAACGATACGCGCACGATCATGGAGACAATGCAGAATCCCACCACTAATAGGGAACTCGGCTTTGTTGCTCCCGCCAAAGAAGACTGGTTTGCCGTTTTTGAATTCCAACCCATTGGTTACGTGAAAGACGACGAGAAGGGTTCGCTCGACGCGGACGCGATACTCGAATCGATCAAGGCAGGCACTGAAGAAGGAAACAAGGAACGAGCGAGACGTGGTTGGCCCTCGTTGACAGTAATTGGGTGGGAAACACCGCCACGTTACAACGAAGAAACTCACAATCTCGAATGGGCGGTGAGATTGGAAAGCGAAGGACAAGCGGCGGTGAATCACAACACTCGCGTGCTCGGACGCGGCGGCGTGATGGAAGTTACGCTTGTTTGCAATCCGGCTCAGTTGAACGAAACGCTGCCGAAGTTCAAGACGATGTTGGCGGGATTCGATTTCGTTCAGGGACAGAAATATTCTGAATTCCGGCAGGGCGATAAGATGGCCGCCTACGGACTAACGGGTCTCATCGCCGGCGGCGGAGTTGCTGTGGCTGCGAAATCTGGCCTGTTGAAGTGGCTCTGGAAAGGACTCGTCGCCGCCGCGGTTGGAATCGCCGCGTTGGCCAAGAAGATTTTCTCGCGCAAAGCAGACCGCGTAAGAGGAATTGATCGAAATTCGAAATTCGAAATTTTTTCGCAATTCGCATTTCTCGCAATTCGCAATCCGAAATTCGCAATCCGAAATTCCAGTGTTAACGATAATTAGTGACGGTCAAACGCTGCTGCTCATCCTCGTTCTGCTGTATCTGACAGAGTGTTTGATCTGGGTGAAGAAGCAGTCGGTTGTGTTTGTGTCCCTTCCGGGCCGGCGCTGGCGTTTGGCCACGCCGATCTCATGGCTGGGTAACGCGAACGGTGCGATGCTGATCCTGAACCCGTTGCCTCCACCGGGCCGCGTGTTTCTTTCGCATCTCTTGCCGATCTCGATTTCGCCGTCGGGTGTGTGCGCTTTCAACTCGCAGACGTTGCCTTCCGGCGCGCGTCCAGCCACGCAAACCGGCGAGTTTCTTCCGTTTTCCGCAATTCAGCAATCAGAAACTGATGGAGCTTACCTGGTCCTAAACGGGCAGAAGTTTGCGAAATGCGCCACGCCCAAACAGGCGAAAGCGCTCGCGAGCATCATTGAGAAAGTGATGGGAGCGAAGGTGTCAAAGCGTGAGGCGATCGTTAAATCGTGGATCTCCGAACAGTTTGACGCGAGAAAGGCAATGACTGTTTGGACCGAAGCTGAAAAACAGATTGATTCGATCCGGTTCTGGTGTTCGCTGTTCCTCGTGTTCCTTTTTGTAGGGGCTCCGATCCTTGTTTCGTTCTTTGGTTTGGAACAAATGATCATACCCGTTGCCGGAGCGATGGTCCTGTTCGCGGTGCAGATTGCGATCAAGTTCTTTCTGGCGCACCGGGAGTTTTATCGGGCCGAGACACACGAGCGACTGGAGAACCTGCTGAAGATGATTCTGTGTCCGCCGATCTCGATGCGAGCCGCGGATGTGCTCACGAAGAATCTGCTTGCGGATTTCAGTCCGATAACTGTGGCGAGTCTGTTGCCGGGTCCGCGTGAGGAGCAATTCGTGCGCGGTTTTGTTCTCGATTTACAGCATCCGCTGAAACATGAAATTACCGACCCGAAAGCCGAGGAGACAATAAGTTGGATGGCCGCGCAGCAACTGCAGTCTTCGCTCACGCTAGTGGAGCGGATTCAGCGTTTCAAAGGTCTGCTTGGACCAACGGAGCGTGAAGGCGAATCAGTTTCGTATTGCCCGCGTTGTGGAGTGCAGTTCGTGACCGGCCCGGGCGACGAGTGTCCGGACTGTCCTGGTGTGGGACTCGTGGCGTTCTCTGAAACCGCGAAGGAGGTGACGTTATCACAAACAAGTGGATGATGTGGGCGGCCCTGGTCGTCGCTTTTATTGCAGGCTACGCGGTTGTGAGTTTCGTCGCGCGAAAGGTTAAGGATGCACGCGATCGTTACCCGGGTGAGCCGCCGAACGACGACAGGCCTAACTTCAATTAATGCTGTTCCTCGTAGATTTTTAGTCCGGCGCGAAGTGCTTCGAGCGGGAGTAAGGCGCACTGAACGCGCGCCGGTTTGATATCGCTTTCGAGTGCCGCAAGAAGTTGATCGTCTGAGATTTTGTTTGGATCCGTGTCGCGTATTATTTCGGTTAGAAGTGAAGCCGCGGCGACGCTGATCGCGCAACCGTCGCCTCTGAATCGCACTTGTCTGTCAGCTAACCTCATCTCGATCCTGATTCGATCGCCGCACAGAGGGTTTAAACTCTCGTAACTGATGTCGGGATTCGTCAGTGCGCCGTAGTTACGCGGATGACGAAAGTGGTCCAGAAGCTTCTCGCTGTAGAGCGTGGTCATCTAACTATTCTCTTTCTCGCAACGATGATCCGCGCCGCCCACTCTTGATCGCGATTGCTTCCGCGAGGATGCTCAACGCGATCTCAGCTGCGCTTTCGGCACCGATGTCGAGCCCTGTTGGTACGTGCAAGCGATCGAGTAGCGCCTCGTCCATTCCGCTATCTTTCAGAAATTCTTTGATCGCCTGGCCGCGTCGTTTGCTTCCGAGGAGCCCGACGTAAGCGGCGCCGGCAGGTAGCACCACTTTTAGTACCGGAAGATCGTACTTGTAGTCGTGCGCAGTGAGCACGACGAACGTCGAAGAGTTATAGGAGAGCGTTTGGGCGATCTCGGAGGGGATTCCGATCAGCAGTTCGTCCGCTTCGGGAAAGCGCTCGCGGGTCGCGAAGCGCGGTCGACCATCGACGACGATCGTCTTTAGAGCAAGGCCGTGGGCGAGGCTGACGAGTGGCATACTGACGTGGCCGGCGCCGAACACGATCAGCGTCGGCGATGGACCATGCACTTCGAAGAACACTTCGACGGCAGGATCGCCAAGTGAAACAGTCGCCGAGTTGCGCTTGCGCATCAGTTCGGGCGCAATTCGCTTCGCTTCCTTGTCCAGTTCCGGCGTGCCCAACGTTCCTGACGTATCGCCATCTTCCAACAGCAGAAGACGGTGAGCGCTGTCTTTCAACGATGTGACGATCGCGGCCGTCTTGCCCTGTTTGATCGCCGAGCGCACGGCGCGATAGATCTCGACTAAGGTGTTGTTCGGCGCGGTGAGATCGAATGGCTCAATCAAAACGTCGAGACTGCCGGCGCACGATAGACCCATCTCCCACGCATCCTCATCTCCCAGATCCACTTGCAACAGGCGAGGTTGAGACGTCGCAAGCGCCTTCTCGGCGTCTTCAATCACGCGTGCGTCCACGCAACCACCGATCGTGACCGAACCGAGAATGCGTCCTTCTTCGCCGACCCACATTTTCGCGCCTTCCTTCTTCGGACTCGTCCCGCGCGTGCCGACCAGCGTCGCCATCGCAACACGCTTCTCGACCTTCGAGAGTATTTCCAGGTCGGTAAACAGTTCATCCATAACTACAAAACCAGATGCGGTTCCAGCGCGCGCAGACTCGCGATATCGTGCGCGGGCGCGAAGACGTCGACATGCCGCAGCGCCGCTTGCATACCGCGCGTCAACGGTTCATAAGTCGAACTACCAAGGAGCGGATTCAACCAGATCATTCGCCCGGCACGACGCTGCAACTGCCCCATCGCGTACGCAAGTTGTTCTGGTTCGCCCGTGTCCCAACCGTCGCTCAAAATGATCACAACGGTACGCTTGTCGATTCGCCGCAACCATTCGGAGTTGAAAGCCGTGAGGCTTTCGCCGATCCGCGTGCCGCCGGACCAGCCCCGCACCTTCGCCGACAATCGCTCCAGAGCGCGATCGTAATTCTTGTTTCTTAGATGACCCGTGATGCGCGAGAGCGAGGTCGCGAAGACGAACGATTCGACTCTCGCGAAACTGTTTTGCAGACCGTAAATGAACTGCAACAAGAGCCGGCTGTAAATGTCCATCGATCCTGAGACGTCGCAGATCACGACGAGCTTGGTCCGTTTTGGTTTCCGCTCTTTGTAGGTGAGGGCGATCACTTCGCCGCCGGTTTTTAGCGACTGTCGCATCGAACGACGCAGGTTGATACGAGATCCGTGTCGAACTGAACGCCAGCGACGGCTCGGATTCTTTGCGAGTCGCTTCACGATGCGACGCGCAAGCCGCGCGACCTCGTCCAGATCGTTCTTGTCAAACGAGCTGAAGTCTTTTTCTGCGGCCGATTCGGTGTTGCTCGCGCCGCGCGTCCCATCCCAGTTCTCGAGGAAGTAATCGAGCCCACGTCGCGGCGCGCCGGGTCGAACCTGCGACGTAGTTTTCACAAGACCGTCACGCATGACGTGCTTTTCTGGCTGCGAGTCCCAGTAGTTCGCGAACAGTTCTTCAAAGATCGGAAAGTCGTCGACGCGTGAGATGAACACGCTGCGCAGACTCAGAAACACTTCTTCACGATCGTTCTGATCGATGACCTCAAAGGCCGTGGCGGCCGTAATCACTTCCGACGGCGTCACGGCAACCCCGTGTTCCCTCAGCGCGCGGCCCAACAAAACAACGTCGATCCGTTTCATGAGGATTCCAGATTGATCTGCGCCTTGAACGCGGAGATGTCGGCTTCATCCTTGAGGAAACAACCGATCGTCTCGTCCAGGACTTCGCGATCCACTTGCGTTGCATTCAACGCGACGAGTGCTGTTGCCCAGTCGAGCGTTTCTGCCACGCCCGGTACTTTCGACAAGCTCATCGTTCGCGCCGACTGCATGATCTCCGCCACCTGCATGGAGAGCGTTTCGCTGATTTCCGGAACGCGCGCGTGGACGATCGCGAGTTCTTTTTCGAGTGACGGATAGTCGATCCAGTGGTACAGGCAGCGTCGCCTCAGCGCATCGGAGAGATCGCGCGAGCGATTTGACGTCAACACAACGTGCGGACGATGCGTAGCGGTGATCGTGCCGATCTCGGGTATCGTCACCTGGAAATCAGAAAGCACTTCCAACAGGAACGCTTCAAACTCCTCATCACTGCGATCGATCTCGTCGATGAGCAGCACCGGTGCGCGCTCGCGTTCGGTGATCGCTTGCAGTAACGGGCGCTTCAGCAGGAACGCTTCGCTGAAGATCGTCGCCTCCTTCTCAGCTTCGGAAGATGGCGACGACTCTTCCAACTTGATGTGCAGCAACTGCCGTGGGTAGTTCCATTCGTAAAGCGCGGTGGTCGCGTCGAGACCTTCGTAACATTGCAGCCGGATGAGTTTGGTGTTGAGTCCCTTCGCAAGCACTTTTGCGATCTCGGTCTTGCCGACTCCGGCGGGTCCTTCGACAAGTAGCGGTTTGCCGAGCGTCATCGACAAGTACAACGCGGTGGCAACTGCCGCGTCGGTAATGTAGACCTGCTCTTCCAGCAGACGCTTGATCTGTTGAACTTCTTCTCTCAATCCGGTTCCAACTCCAATCAGTCTCTCCCGCAAAGGCGCAAAGGCGCAAAGCGCTACCGCGTTTCTAAAGGATTTCTTTGCGTCTTAGCGCCTTTGCGGGAGAAGTTCTCCTCGGATGCGATGCGTTCAAAATCCTCGCGTGTGTTGATATTTTCCGGGAACGGAAGCGCGAGCCCCACCTCAAGTACCGAACTCGCATGCCTGTCAACCAGCTTCCACGCGGCTTTGTCGCCATGAAGTGTTTCGAGTTGATCAAAAAGGGATCGGGCGAAAATCATCGGATGGCCTTTCCGGCCTTCATACGAACACAGGGCGATCGGTGCGTCCGTCTTGCGCCATTCGTCAGCGAGAGTGTCGATGATTCCGGGTGTGATTTCTGGTTGGTCGCCGAGAATGATCATGATCGCGTCCGCGTGTGAGTCGACCGCAGCAAGGCCTGCCCGATACGATGACGCGCAGCCTTCACTAAACACGGGATTCTCGACAACGCGCGCGTTTCCAAAATCGACACGCTCGCGGATCTCGTCAGCAGAACGGCCGAGAACTACGATCGTTTCGTCGAGTCGGGTCGCCCGTTGCGTTTGGGCGAAGACCCAGCCGAGCAGCGTTGTATCAGCGAAAGGCAGAAGTTGTTTGGGTTCGCCGAACCGTTGGGAAGCCCCGGCGCCAAGAATCAATCCGGAGATGAACTTCCTCATGATCGATCGAACGTTTCCTTGCAGTGCAGACAGCAGAAGTAAATGGTCCGGCCGTCAAACTCGGAGGTGTATTTCGCGGTTGCCGGGTCGACTTTCATGCCGCAGATCGGATCGATGGCTTCACTTGGAGCTTGCACTTCAGCAACTTGTGTCCGGCGTAGTTGCATGATCTCAGCAATCACGCTCAACGCTATTTCAGGCATCGTCTCAGCACCAAGTGAGAGTCCAGCGGGACATTTAATTACACCGATTTGTTCATCCGTGTACCCGTGTTGACGTGCGTATTCAAACAACGCCTTCGACTTCTTCTCACTCGCTACCAAACCAAAATACTTCGGCTTTGATCCGAGCACCGATAACAGACCTTCTTCGTCGCCATTTCCCATCGTCGCGACAACGACATACGTCTTCTCATTAATTCGGCCTGGATCCGTGGTGACATTAAAGTCCAGCAGCTCGCCGAGTTGCGCGACAGTTTGGGCCACGGGCGAATCACCAACAATCAACAGTTCCGGTTTTGGCAAAACAGGCTCCAGGTAAATCTCCAGCGAACCACCACCCTCGCACGTCATCCGATACGACTCGACACCTTTCCAGTCATCAGTGTGCGCAGCATCGGGACTGATGCTGATCAGCTTTGGTTGACCGCTTTGCAACGCCAGCTGCGCTTCACGCAACACAATCGGTTGCACGCACCCACCACCGACCCAGCCGCTGATCGATCCGTCTGACTTAATGATGGCCCTCGAACCGGGCTTCGCCGACTGGGGACTCTTGTAAGCGACGACCGTCGCGAGCACGAACGACTCGCCGCGCGCTCGCAGATCTGACCACAGATCAAGGACATTGGTCATATATCATTTTCCATTTGTCATATCCGACCAAATGACAAATGAGAAATGTCAAATGATCAATGACAAATAAATTACTCCCGCACACCCGCATCACGCAAAAGCTTCCATACCTTCGCCGACGTGATTGGAATGTCGATATGACGTACGCCGAGATGCCACAGCGCATCGACTACAGCGTTCACGATGGCGGCCGGCGCGCCGACCGTCGCCGACTCGCCAACGCCTTTCGCGCCGAGCGGATGGTGCGGCGACGGCGTGACCGTATTGCCGATTTCCCAATTCGGCGTCTCAACTGCCGTCGGCAGCAGGTAGTTCATAAAACTGCCTTGCAGGATGTTACCGCTTTCGTCGTACTGAATCTCCTCGTAGAGCGCGGGTCCGAGTCCCATTGTCAGTCCGCCATGGATTTGCCCTTCGACGATCATCGGATTAATGATGTTGCCGCAATCGTCGATGGCCACAAATCGCCGCACTTTGACTTCACCCGTGCCCTTGTCGAGATCGACGACGCAGATGTAACTGCCGAACGGATACGTCAGGTTTGGTGGATCGTAATAGTTGACCGCTTCGAGTCCGGCTTCCATTCCCGGCGGATGGTTGGTGTAAGCGGCAAGCGAGATCTCCTGTATCGTCTTCGCGCGATCGGGCGATCCTTTGACGAAAAACTTGCCGGGTTCCCAATCGAGATCGTCTTCGTGCGCCTCGAGCAGGTACGCAGCAATCTTTTTCGCCTTGTCTTTGATCTTGCGGCAAGCCATCGCGCAGGCGGCGGCGGCGACCGGGGTGCTGCGGCTCGCGTACGTTCCGAGTCCGTAAGGCGCCGTATCAGTATCACCTTCTTCAACCAACACACTATCGACCGGGAAACCAAGCTCTTCTGCGACGATCTGTGCATAAGTCGTCTCGTGTCCCTGACCTTGTGATTTAGTCCCGAAACGAGCGAGCACCTTGCCCGTCGGATGGACGCGGATCTCGGCACTGTCGAACATCTTGATACCGAGAATGTCGAAGTGTTTCGATGGACCAGCACCGACGATTTCGGTGAAGCTACTGATGCCGATGCCCATCAACTCGCCCCGCGCTCGTTTCTCGATCTGTTCTTTGCGCAGGTCAGCGTACCCGACCTTTTCCATCGCGAGTCGCAGCGCTCCCGCGTAGTTGCCGCTGTCGTATTCCCATCCCAGTGCTGACTTGTAGGGGAACTGCTCGGGTTGAATGAAATTCTTCAACCGAAACTCCGCGGCGTCCATACCGAGTTGATGGGCCATCACATCGGCCATGCGCTCGATCGTGTGCACGGCTTCCGTCACGCGGAACGAACAGCGATACGCGATCCCGCCCGGCGGCTTGTTTGTGTAAACACCGTCGACTTCCACGTGAGCGGCCTTCAGATCGTACGAGCCGGTGCAGACGTGAAACAGTCCCGCAGGAAACTTCGACGGGTTTGCCGCCGCGTCGGTGTAACCGTGATCGGCGATCGTCTTGATTCGCAGGGCCGTCAGCTGGCCGTCTTTCTTGCCTGCGAGTTCGGCTGTGATGTGGTAATCGCGCGCGAACGAATCCGCCTGGAGGTTCTCCATGCGATCCTCGATCCACTTCACCGGCTTGCCCGTTAACACCGAAGCAGCGACCGCGATCACGTAACCTGGATAAACCGGCACCTTGCCGCCAAATCCGCCGCCGATGTCCGGGGAGATGATCTGGATCTTCTCTTCCGAGAGTCCGACGTGTCCGGCGACGAGCGCGAACACGGTGCGGATCGCATGCGGCGCCTGCGTCGTCATCCAAACCGTCAGCTTTCCTCGCACTTTGTCGAAGTGGGCTACGCAGCCGCACGTTTCGATTGACGAAACGTGAATGCGCGGAATGTAAATGTCTTCCTTGACGGTGACTTCGGCTTCGCTGAACAGCTTGTCAGTCTCTTCGCGATTGCCCCACTCCCAATGCCAGATGTGATTGTCTTTTTTATCAGGCTTATCAGTCCGCAAAATCGGCGCGTCAGGTTCGAGCGCCTTCTTCGGATCGACAACGACCGGCAAAGGATCGTACTCAATTTCGACCGCATCAACGCCGTCCGCTGCGATGTAGCGATCGGTCGCCAGCACCGCAGCGACTTCCTGCGCCTGGTACATCACTTTCTCGACGGGCAGGACCATCTGGGTGTCTGACATCAACGTCGGCATCCAGTGCAGGTTGTACTTTTCGAGGTCTTTGCCGGTGATCACTGCCAGCACGCCCGGGATCGCGAGCGCTTTCGATGAGTCGATGCTCATGATCTTCGCGTGTGCGTACGGGCTGCGCACGATGTCGAGATAAAGCATGTCAGGTAACACGACGTCGTCGACGTAGTTGCCCAGGCCACGAAGGAAGCGCGGATCTTCGCGTCGTTTTACTCGGTGGCCCATGCCACCGATTTCAGGTGGGGTTTTTAGCGTCATGTTATGCACCTCCCTCTTCGCGCATCTTTTGCGCCGCATGTTGATATGCCTTCACGATGTTGACGTAGCCGGTGCAGCGGCAGAGGTTGCCGGAGATTGCGTGGCGGATCTCGTCGTCGGTCGGGTTCTCGTTCTCGCCGAGGAAAGCGTAACCGGTCATCAGCATTCCGGGTGTGCAGAAACCGCATTGCAGGCCGTGCTCCTGGTAGAAACCGTCCTGAAGTGGATGCAGTTTTCCATCCTGTTCGAGACCCTCGACTGTCATGATGTTTCGACCATCAGCTTGCACGGCGAAAGTGGTGCACGACTTGATCGCGCGCCCGTCCATGACGACAGTGCAAGCGCCGCAGTGACTGGTGTCACAACCGATGTGTGTTCCAGTCAGACGCAAATTCTCACGTAGAAAATGGACCAGCAGTAGACGCGGTTCGACTTCAGCGGCGCGTTCGGCTCCATTGACGTTTACTTTAATCGCGACTTTGTCCATCGATTAGGCGCCTCCTTTCGCACGTTCGAGGGCTCGCGTCAGCGCGCGCGTGGTTAGCACGCGAACCAGATCACGTTTGTAGTCGGCTGAGCCGCGGATGTCGTCCAGTGGTTGCGACTCAGAGGCGGCGATTTCCGCGGCTTCGTTGATTGTTGCCTGGTCCAATGTCTTGCCCGCGAGAAACGCCTCAGTCTTCGTGGCTTTGATTGGAGTCATGCCGACGTTCGTCAGACCCACGCCTGCTCGTTTGCAGTTGCCGGCATCGTCGAGCGTGATCTGTGCGGCGACACCGGCAGTGGCGAAGTCGCCGACTTTTCGTTCGAGCTTTAAATATGTGCCGCCGCTGTTTGCCGGTGGAAGTGGGATCCGAATCTCGGTCAGTATCTCTTCCGGTTCGAGTGCGGTCGTGAACAGCGACGTGAAAAAATCTTCAATCGCGATCTCACGCGGGCCGTTCGGACCGGTGGCGACGACTTTAGCTCCCAGCGCGAGCATCGTCGCGGGATGATCGTTTGCGGGGTCGCCGTGCGCGAGGTTTCCGCATACCGTCGCCTGACTGCGCACCAGTGGATCGGCGATGAATTTCGCCGTGTCTGCGAGTATCGGCAGTTTTTTGCTGATGACGTCGGAAGTTTCGAGCTGGTGCTCGCGGGCAAGCGCCCCGATCTTTAGCTGGCCGTCGGTTTCGGAGATGTAATCAAGACCGGGAATTCGATTGATGTCGACGATGTGTTGCGGGGAAACCATCCGCAACTTCATCATCGGGATGAGACTCTGGCCGCCGGAAAGTAATTTTGCGTCGGGACCGAGCTTTTGCAACAGTCCGATGGCTTCCTCCAGCGTGCGGGGAGAGAAGTATTCAAAGCTCCGAGGTATCATGGGTCTCCACCTTCCTACATCGGAATCAAAATGTTCGGGCGTTCAAGCGGGAAGGGCCTGATAATACGGGGCGGTTGTCGGAAACGTCAATATGGACCATGATCTGTTTTTGATCTGTGGTTGCGGAGGTTGTGATGGCATTCAAGATTGCGGAACGGTTTGAAGTGCAAGCACCGGTTGAGCGTGTTTGGCAGTATTTGATCGATCCGGCGAGTGTGGTTCAGTGTCTGCCGGGTGCGGAGTTGTTGGAGTCGCATGACGATCGCACGTTCGTCGGTCAGATCAAAGTGAAAGTCGGACCGTTGTCGATGTCTTACAAAGGCAAGGGAAGTTTCACTGAAGTGAACGACGAGACGCACACGGTGCGAATGGTTGGCGAAGCGCGCGAGGTGGGTGGATCGGGATCGACGAAGGTAACGATGGTCAGCGTTGTCACCGCTCTCGATGGGGGCGGCTCGCAAGTTTCTGTAGACGCCGACATCAACCTGGTCGGACGGATCGTTCAATTCGGACGAGGGATGATCGAGGAAGTCTCGCGCCAGATGTTCCGCCAGTTTGCGGCCTGCGTGAAATCGCGCCTCGAAGCTGACGAACCTCCTGCTGAGTCAGACGCAAACGCACCCACAGATCAAAACCCTATTCAATCTGATGCAACAACAACCTCCGCAAACGAAGTCAAAGCCGTCAGTGCAACGTCGGTGGGTTTGCGCGCGATCTGGGCGATCATAGTTCGCTTCTTCAAACGCCTGGTTGGTAAGGAGGCTGCGCAGTTGTAATAAGTTGTACCAATCGGAACATTTCAAATGGCCCTTCCGTAAATCTCAACGCCCTGCAAGTTTCATCAGCGGAACCCAATTCGTCCGAAGGAGTAAGAAACGTGAAGCTATTACTAACTACCCTCGCCGCACTCTGCCTGTGCTTCTCAGCGGTCGCCGTTACGACCACGCCGCTGATCGAGACGTCGGATTCCGATTGGCCGCAGTGGCGCGGTCCGGAACGCAATGGAAACTCGCATGAGACCGGTCTTCTTAGACAGTGGCCCGCAGGCGGACCGAAACTCCTCTGGCAGGTGAACGACATCGGCGACGGCTATTCGACACCCATCGTCGTAGGCTCGCGCATTTACGTGATGAGCAATCGCGGCATGGACAACGAATTCGTTCAGGCGCTTTCAACGAAAGACGGGAAAGTGATTTGGACAACTCGCGTCGGCAATGTTGGACTTCCGAACCAGGAGCCGCCCTATGCGAAAGCGCGATCTACTCCGACGGTCGACGGCAATTTCATTTACGCGCTCGGATCTGACGGCGATATCGCGTGTCTCGAACTGAAGACCGGAAAGCTGCGATGGACCAAAAACATTCGCACTGAGTTTGAAGGTAAGCCTGGCACATGGGCGTACGCTGAATCGCCGCTTGTAGACGGCGACGTCGTGGTCGTAACTCCCGGTGGCGCGCAGGCTACGATGGTTGCGCTTAACAAGAAGACGGGCGCGTTGATTTGGAAGTCAGCGATTCCGGGTGGTGATGCGGCGGGGTATGCGTCGGCGATCGTGGTTCAGGCTGCTGGGCGCAAGCAGTATGTGAACTTGTTGAGCAAAGGCATTGTTGGCGTTGACGCGAAGACCGGACAGTTTCTCTGGCGCAACTCGGAAGCAGCGAAGGGACCGGCGCAATATTTCACTCCGATTGCGCGTGGCGACTTTGTCTACGGCGGTGCGCTCGGAGTCGGCGGCACCATGGTGCGTTTGAAACCAGAAGGTAGTGGAGTCGCAGCCGAGCAGGTTTACTTTATCCGCGGGTTGCCGAACGGCATCGGTGGCGCAGTGGTAGTTGGAGATCACATTTACGGCACTGAAGCCGGACAGAAACTGGTGTCCGCTGAGTTTGCGACGGGAAAAGTAAAATGGCAGGCAGAGACTATCAGCTGGTCGTCGATCGCTGCGGCGGACGGAATGTTGTACCTCCACGGAATCAACGGCGACCTCGCGCTAGTTGAAGCGACACCGGAAGGTTATCGGGAGAAGGGACGCTTCACGCCGCCGGCCCAACCGCAGAAGAAGAAGGTGGGCCAATTTCCTGAAGCCTCGTTTACGTATCCGGTGATTGCGAATGGCACGCTTTACATTCGTGACCTCGGAACGCTTTGGGCGTGGGACATCAAAGCGCGTTAGTTTGAAGTGCGTAGTTACAAAAAGAGGGGCGGGACCGGTTTGATCCGATCCCGCCCCTTCGTTGTGCTGTCTAGCTACAGAGTGTTGACTTAGTAACCCCTGTAACCGTCCGTGTAGCCGTTAACAAAGCCCTGTCGGAAGAACTGAGCATACAGCTGACGATTACCGAATCGCGAACTGTAGTCAGTGTTAGCGTTGCGGTAGTCTTCCTCGTCACGGTACTCGTACCGTTCACGATTGTTTCTGTCCTTGCGGCCTTCCTTGATGCCTTCGTTGTAGCCTGCGTTCAAAGCAGTCTGACGCATGTCAAAAGAGCCACCCCGATCGTACCGATCATCCCAACGATCGGCCTGACGCTGGCGCTGACGCTGTTGACGTTCCCACTCACGCTGACGTCGTAGCTGTTCACGCTGATAGTCGCGATCCCGCCACTGCGCCTGAGCGACTGAGTTGGATGACGCGATTCCAATACCAACAAGGAGAGATAGACCCAGTACGACTCCCATTACTCTTTTCTTTAGCAAGTTACGTTTCATAACAGTTAGTTTCTCCTTCGCTGGTAAGTAAGTGCAATCGCGGTGCCGCAACTTGAAACTGTTGATCGATGGGCCAACATTCACATTTCCTTTTATTTGGTGAGGAAGGAATGACATGTTCATGACAAATCCGTCGCCAGCGTTAAAAAAGCCCACGTTTTCGTCAATGAATGCACGAAATGGAAATGTTCAATCCGAACATCATGAATGCAATGATAGCGAACGGTTAGGTGGTGCCTAATACACAGAGAAGGTTTCCAAAGTAGGGCACGATCAACGGTTAGTATTGACTTGGCGACTACGCACAATAGTATTATCCGCCGCCACTAGCTTAAAAACACGAATAGAGTCTATCGACAGGTCGTGTTTCCTCCTCGAGGATAAAACTAATTTTTGAGGCCTAAACCATGAACCTTAAACGCCAACACGTTCTCGCGTTCGTACTGTTGCTCTCCGCGTCGGTTGCTGTTCGGGCTGACAAAGTTGATGAATACGTCAAGTCTGAAATGCAGCGGCAACATCTTCCGGGACTTTCGCTGGTTGTAATTAAGGACCAGAAGATCGTGAAGGTGCAGGGTTACGGCCTGGCTAACATCGAGCTCAACGTTTCGGCCACGCCGGAGACCGTTTACAAGATCGGTTCCGTCAGCAAACAGTTTATCGCCACTGGCATCATGCTGTTGGTCCAGGATGGAAAGATCAAGCTCGACGATAGCATCAGCCAATATCTCGAAGGCACGCCCGAGACCTGGAAGCCGATCACCATCAGGCACTTGTTGACGCATACATCAGGAATCATCCGCGAGGCGCCGGGATTTGATCCGCTGAAGATTCAAAGCGATGCCGACGTGATCAAGACTGCTTATCCGTTGCCGCTGCGTTTCACCCCGGGGGAAAAGTACGAGTACTGCAACGTCGGTTACTTCTCACTGGCCGAGATCATTCGCAAAGTGTCTGGAAAACCGTGGGGCGAATATCTGGGCGAGCGCGTGTTCAAGCCGCTCGGAATGAATGCCACTCGGACCACAGACATGAGGGATCTCGTGCCGAATCGCGCGAACGGTTACGTCTGGCGCGAGGGCAAGTTTCAGAACGCGAGTATCTATTTTGCGGTGCGGCCCAGCGGCGCATTTCTTTCTACAGTGCTGGATCTGGCGAAGTGGGAAGATGCACTTGCGAAAGAGAAAGTGTTGAAGCAGTCGGTTCTCGACCAGATGTGGACTCCCGTCAAACTTAACGACGGAAAAACTGAAGGCTATGGGTTTGGCTGGGCGCTGGACGACGTTCGTGGTCACAAGCTCGTGAATCACGGTGGTTCGCTGCCGGGTTTTCGCGCGCAGTATGCGCGGTTCGTCAATGACAAGGTCACCGTCGTGGTCCTGACTAACGGCGACAATGCGAACGCGTTCTCGATCGCGCGTGGCGTTGCAAATCTTTACATACCTAATTTATTGCCGGTGCGTAATATCGTGCGCGTCGATCCGAAAGTGCTTGATAGTTACGCGGGCCAGTATCAGGGGAATCAGGCGCCGGTACTCACCATTGCTCGCGAAGGCAATAAGTTAACGATTCAACAGGGCACGAATCCTGACAACAAGGCGGAGATGTTGCCTGAGAGTCAGACAGACTTTTTTATGATCGATCAGCCTTACACCACGTTCAGTTTCGTGAAGGACGAAACCGGGCAACTGTTCATGGTCCGTAAAGTTGATGGACGCGAGGCGGCGCGAGTGAAGAAGATAAAGTAACGCCCCACCGAATGAACGATGGGGCGTTACGTTTCAATCGATCTGTTGAGTTAGAGATCAGCTGCTCGCGGTTTTTCCGCGTGCAGCATTGGTTGACGTTCCGGTCGCTCCAGTAGCGCCGGTGCTGGTGCCAGTTGCACTCGTTCCCCCCACTCCAGTTGCGCCGGTTGTGCCTGTTGTGCCCAACGTGCCTGTGCCTGTAGTGCCAGTGCCCATCGGGCTGGTACCTTCCGAAATGCCGTATGTGCCGCCAAGGTGTTGCCGATCACGCACGCGCAAGCGGTTTTCGACATTCAACACTCCCGACACGTTTTCCGCTATGGCTTCGGCGCGTAGTTTGTCGGCGCGCCTGTCGACCGTTCCGCTAAGAACGACTTCACCCCCCGAAACGCTTACGTCGACTTCCGTCGCATCGAGATAACCTTCGCTGAGTCGGTCGTTGACGTCTTCTTTGATTCGATCGTCGGAACGGCGGTAACCTTTCGGACCGCGACCGCGATACGGACGCTCCATTTGACGTCTGCGCTCGGCATCTTCGTCACCGAACCAGCTTGCGACGGTATCCTGGAGTCGATCCCACCATCCGCGATCGTCGCCTTCGTATCGATCGCGGCCTTCGTATCGATCGCGACCTTCCCAGCCACCGCGACCTTCGTACCGATTGCGGTCTTGACCGTATCGGCGTCCTTCGCCACGTTCATAGTCGCCGTAACTGCGTCCGCTTTGACCGTAGCTTTCGCCGGATCGGTAACCACTTGGGTAACTCGAGCGTTGTGAGTAGTCGTCGGTCGTATCGCGGTAACGTCCTTCGCCCCGTTCGAAGCCACCGCCATAGTTACTCCCGTACTCGTCGCCGTAACGGGTGCCGCCGTAGGTCTCGCTGCTGCGTTCACGACCCTCGTATCCTCTGGACGTACGGTCGCGACCGTACTCACGACCATAACCACGCGAGCTGCCGCCGCCACTGTAGCCGCCGCGGCCGGAGCTGCCGTAGTTGCGGTTGCGCTCATTTATGTAGCGATCGTCTTCGCCTTCGCTTCCCCAGTTGCGAGATTCGTAATCGCCACCGCTTCCATACATAGCCCTGCCGGTGCCGTATTGTTGGCCGCGCCACCTGCTCTCGCCGGCATAACGCTGATCTTCGTCATCAAAAGCGCTACCCCAACCGCCTGGCCTCGATTGATCGTAAGAGCGATCGTACTCCTGACCGGATCGACCTCCATAATTATTTCGCTGGCTGCGATCACGGTCTCGATCGTCATATTTGTTTGACATCTGTAACTCTCCTTCCTTCCTTCCCTTGGTTCGTTAATGTTTGCTGGCTCTCAGAAGCGACCATGCTCGCAGCCGCATTTCACAAAGGTGTTTCCTAACTGCAAAGGAATTTGAGAAGACACTGATTCGCGAAAGTTTCGCGAATGAAGATAGGTGAAACTAGTTATCGTTATGCAGCTGATTGATTGCACAAAATGTGGCTCGACGAATCGGGTCGACGAAAATAGACTGGCGTCGAGTGAAGCGAAATGCGGACGCTGTGGGGAAATACTGGAGGCCGGTGCGACTTCAGGTGCCTACGATGCGAAACCCGCGTCTGAATCGAAACCCGCGGTGATCACGGATCAGACTTTCGAACGTGAAGTGATGCAGGAAAAGGGACGACCGGTGCTGGTTGACGCCTGGGCGCCGTGGTGCCCTCCCTGCCGGATGATCGCTCCCGTTATCGATCAGCTCGCTGCTGAATCACAAGGGCGTTACAAGATCAGCAAGTTGAACGTCGACGAAAACCCGCAAATCGCTTCGCGTTACCAGATCGCGAGCATACCGACAATGCTCATTTTCAAAGACGGCCAACTCGTCGACCGCATAATCGGCCTCCAATCAAAACCGGCAATCGCCGAGCGCCTCAACCTCGCCGCCCGCTCCGCCGCCTAGCGGCCGCACTCAGACCCGTTGCTTCCATTACTTCGTTCGCGATCTGAGACGTTCCTTAAGTGTTTCAAGGGGCAACGATGATGTGGGATCTGAATGGTGGGCAGCAAGGCGTGACTCCACTAGATTCTCCTCAGCCTCGGACAGCGGAGCGTCATCCAATTCAATCACGCGGCGAACAAGAAGCTGACGTTCTTCGAAGGTGAAGCCCGGCAGTTCCTTGAGTATTTGAGAAAAGCTCATGACCAGAGTTTAGCCCTAGACCCTAGACCGGCTTTGCACGTAATGTCGCGTTTGCACGGTATGTTCAGATCATGCACGAGAAGTAGGTTAAGACTGAAAAGTGCGGGTAATTGTATAATCCCCTAAAAGGCGAAAGCCGCAACGCATAACGCTGCGGCTAATACAGAGCCTCACGACTCCTAAGTTGGTCTGCATTCTAACACACTGCGAGGGCCAATCAGAGTGTTGTTTTGTCGCAAGTGCTCGCCAGCGAGCATCATTAGCAATTCATCCATACACGTAAACCTTCTATTCGTTCGCGTTAACCATGTTCGCGCAGCGGCACACGTGTTGATTACGGTTAAATGGCCGTTTTCTTCAACCCACGAATAGAAAGTCCTCTCTTCCATGCAAAATGGATTAAAAAACCACCTCTATTATGGCGATAACTTAGAAGTCCTTCGTAAGCACGTCCACGATGAAAGCGTTGACCTGTGCTACATAAATCCGCCCTTCAATTCCAAGCGCACGTACAATCAGATTTATAACAATGTCGGGCGAGAAGATCGGGCGCAAGAGCAAGCCTTCATAGATACGTGGGTTTGGGACGATCATGCGAACGAGTGTTTTGAGCATATCTTATTCAACACTAATGGCGTCCAGACAAAGCAATCAATAGAACTCATACGCGGTTTGGAAACGGTACTAGGTCGGGGCAGTTTATTCGCCTACCTGGTGAACATGACTGTCCGAATCGCGGAGATTCGGCGCGCGTTGAGGCCGACAGGCAGTTTCTATTTACATTGCGACCCGACTGCCAGCCATTACCTTAAACTTGTTTGCGACACGATTTTTATTCCGCAAGGTGGTGATTATAAAAACGAAATTATTTGGAAAAGAACGAGTGCGCATAACGATCCTAGACGGTGCGGCAGCATTCACGACGTAATTTTCTTTTATACAAAAAGTCAGAACTACGTGTGGAATAAGCTCTTCCAAAAGTTCAGCCAAGAATACGTCGAGCAATATTATCGGTACGAAGATAATGAGACCGGCAGGAAATTTATGTCGGACAATTTGACAGGCGCTGGTAGCGGCCCGGCGAGAGATTTTGGCGAAAAGGGTATTCTATCGCCCCCAGAGGGGCGACATTGGATGTTTGACCAAGCAGGGATAGATAAGGCGCTTGCAGAAAACCGCATCTTTTGGACCAGGAACGGAGTGCCGAGACTGAAAAAATTTCTTGACGAATCTAAAGGAATGCCGATTCAAGATATTTGGGATGATGTCCAGTCTTTGCGTTCGTGGCATCAAGAGCGGCTTGGCTACCCGACTCAGAAGCCCGAAGCTCTTTTAGAGCGCGTTATCAAAGCGAGTAGCAATGAAGGAGACGTAGTACTTGACACGTACTGCGGGTGTGGCACTAGCACGTCAGTCGCGCAACGCCTTAATAGACGCTGGATAGGAATAGATATTACTTATCAATCCATCTCGTTAGTACTCAAGCGACTTGAGGACGTTCATGGTAGCGACGTGCTGAACGAAGTTATCCTTGACGGTATCCCGCGCGACGTGGCGTCAGCAAACGCTTTGGCCCACAAGAAAGATGATCGCGTCCGGAAAGAATTTGAAAAGTGGGCCATCCTCACTTATACGAATAATAGGGCTGTTATCAACGGCAAGCGCGGGGCGGACGGCGGTATCGACGGAACCGCTTACTTCATGGCGAATAAGAGAGACAACGCTAAGATTGTCTTTCAAGTCAAGTCAGGCGGAGTCAAGCGCAATGATATTGCTTCGCTACGCGGCGACATGGAGCGTGAAAAAGCGTGCTGGCAGTACTCATAACTCTTGAAGACCCAAGCCGACCGATGATTAAAGATGCCAACGCGGCGGGGTCGTATCATCACGCAATGATGGGTCGAAGCTACGACAAAATAGAGATCGTGACGGTAAAAGACATTATCGAAAAGGGTGTGCGATTAAGTATTCCGACGAGCCTTGAAGTCCTGAAGGCTGCCCAACGCGCGGCCAAGGGAGATCAAATAGACTTGGAATACCAACCCGGCTTGAGTGGTCCAAAGTCGCGCAAAGCGAAGCGCGATGTAGAGGCGATCCAACTTGGCTTTGATTCTGCTGCCTACTTGGCGGCAGTTCAACCAACAGAAGACGCTCGCCGCAAGGCTGCTCGTGTTGCGCGAGCAGCGAAACCACGCAAGGCGAGCAGGAAAACCGCTTAACGGGTTGGTCGTTTACGCCGCCTCACTGCAAAACTCCGGAGTGATGTCTAATTCGTACATCGACTGAATTACAACAGAGAGATTATGGGCCAAAACTTTTGTTAGCGCCTCGTTGACTTGCGCCGTCTCGGTCTTACTTCGCAGGCGTTCGCCAAACTTCGACTTGATCATCTGAAAGACGCTTTCCACGTTTGACCGTTTGTGATAGTGGGCCAAAAACTCTTCGCGCTTGTAGTTGTAAAAGAAGAACATCTTAGACCATACATCGGTGCCGCGATCTGCCTGTGCGTTTGATTTGAACGGAATGTAAGGTGTCGCGCCGTGGTCTATCGTAGCTTGCAAGTTCTTCTGGCTGATATAGCCTTTATCTGCCGATACTTCTTGCATTTTGAATCCGGCCTTAGCGGTTTGCTGTAGCAAGGGTTTGAAGAACGGGCTATCGTTTGCCGTTGCGCCACTCATTTCGACGCTGGTTACGATATGCGTTGTGACGCCGCACATAAGGTGCATTTTGAGCCAATCATGCCAATCCTCGGTGCCGCCATACTTCACATCGAACCAGCGCACATAATTCGTGGTTGAAACGCCGGAGCTATCGACGGCGAAATCCGTTTCGATCGACTGGAGCGGTCTCGCGCTCTCCGCGATCAACTGTTTCAGATATGGCGTGAGTGATCCCATCTGCAAGTAGTCGAAGATTGAATTGAAATGTACCGATCTTGAAACATAACCCTTCGCCAGTGCGTCGCGCATATCGCTCGCAAAGCGCCGCGAACTCAGCATCGAATAAGTCTTGTACGTCACGGCAAAGAGAATGTCTTTAAGTGGTAATCGCGGACGGCCCATCGTTTGGATCGGTTCCTCAACCTTGGAACACAACTGATACAGGAACGCGAGAAAGTGGGACTTCTCGGTTTGCTGCGCTCGGTTGTAGCTCTGCCAGTCTTGCGCGTATCTTTTCTTAACTGTAACTGTCTCAGTTACCGTTTGAGTCTGCCCATCCGTGACAATCTCGCGCT
>CAWKHZ010000018.1:0-5633 GCA_963849585.1 uncultured Acidobacteriota bacterium
CGTTTGAGAGTCGGTAATCCGATACCGTGTGAGACGGGAAACGCATTGCCGTCCGTTCTCTTGAGAACTAAGAACACACCATCCCACAACATCAACATCTCTTGTTTGCTGTTGTCTTTTATCAGCAGACTCTGTGAGGGTTGCCAACCGCTTCCTTCGCATCGCAAGTCGATGGTTGTTGCGTCCTCATGTTTGACTCCAATCGACTTCCAATCGATACCGAGTTGGCGAAACGACTCGTCCGGCGCGTCCTTGTCCTGAAACGACGGAGAGTTGCAAACTCGGCCACCGACGTCGACGCGATCGACTTGAAGACGAACGTTAGCGCCTACGAGTCTATCGAGCTCCTGCGTGGTTTTAGCTTCCTTTGGATCGCCTTCCGCAAATCGGTAAGCAATTACTTTCCACGCGCCAAGCGGCGTGAACGAAGAAGCGGCATTGAAGAGTCGCTCAGTTATTCCACCCGGCTTAAGAACCCTCCAATCTTCAGCTCCATCGGCGGTCTTCGTTTGTATCAGTTTGCCCGACGATCAAGCAGACTAATCTCAACGAACCGGTACCGGCGGTCCGTCAAGCGGAAGTCGATCGTTTCGAGTCGTGTTTTGTATTTCACTGCGCGATCGCCGCCGGTCCTCTCGGCATTCGAAAAAAACGTACGAAACTCCGCACGCAAAACGCGTTCGGGTGCAAATTTCAAAGTCGACGTGTTGACTTCGATTACCGAGCCATCGCCGGTATACGCACGTTGCCACTGACCTTTCGCCTGCGGGAAGGCCGAGCGTGACGCGCCCCATATGGAGAGAGCGAGGGTCGCAACCGTGACGATTTGCTTAAAGTTTTTGGTACGCAACAACATCAACGACAATTCTAATAGAGCACTACCAACGAGTGAACTGCATGGGGTGCCGCGTCATCAGACCTGACGCTTGGAACGGTCCGGCCAAAATTGACTGGGCCAACTTCAATTGGGCCATCAAGCGTATTTCCGATCGCTCGAATTGTGACGCTAAAGTGACGGCGCGGTCAAAATCAGACCATGCAAAAGCACCCGCGCTTTCGGACAACATTGTCAGAATCTCTCCGACGCTGCCGTTGGCTGACATGTTCCACTCACCATCTCGAAGATAGCTTGTATCGTAGCCGTCCAACTTCACAGCAACCTCGACGAGTTCATTCAATTTCGGAAGTAACGATTCCATGATTGCGAATCCACGATCGTTTTTCTGCTGACAATACACCAACGCCAAACCGAGGCGCGCTTGCGTCTGTTCTTTGCCCGGCTTTAGCGTGTCGATAAGCTCCCGTGCCTGGTCCAGCAACTTCATGCCGGCCTTTTGATCAATCGCGCCGACCTGGCTGGCCAAACCCAGCAGATACAAAACTCGCGTTCTGCTCTCTTGAATCGTTTCAAGTCTCGACTGGATCTCCGCTAACTTTTCTTCGGATACAGTGTTTCGTTTTTCATGTCCTTCGACCTGGCCCATAAACAATTGCCGCTTGTCAGGATCATTACCTGCAAAACGATCGATCAATCCTTGCACCCTGTCAGTGTCGCCGGCGGCCATCGCAGAGAAGATTGCCTGCTGATAAAGGCCGTCCCTGGCCGGCGGATACTTCGCTGCGAGTGCCTCAACCTCGTCGTAAGCACGTTCCTGCAATAGCTCCTGCGCTTCCTCATAAACCACAGCAAACTTCCATGCTTCCATCCCCTCGATTGACCACGGCTTTAACCTGGCAATGCGGGAATCGTACTTCTGCGGTGGCGAGAATTGTGGCCGCCCACCGACAAAACTCGGCACCCTCTTCTTCCTCTTCGGAAGGTTTTTTCCGCATCCGCGCTCTAAAGCCGTAGTGACAATAAGGCCGATAAGCTCTCGATAGGTTGACGCATCGACGTCTGGTGGTTCGTAACTGCGCACGAGCATTTGCACAAACTGTCGATTGTTCCAAGCCTCCGCGAAGTCCGCATGGGGAAGTTTTTCGACGATCTCTTTATAAAGGATGTTGGCTTGGTCTTTGTGCTTCCGGTTCAGTCTACTTAGCACCCTGAGAACGTCCGAGTTCAAGCTCTGCTTCAGCGATTGACGGCCGAGCTTTAGCGCAACGTCAGGATTGTCCGTCGCAATCTGCTTCGCCAAATGCAACTCGAGAGTCTGTTCATTTTGGCGAAAATCGTATGGCTCCTGTTTCTCAAAAACGGGCTCCGTGACTTTCAGAAAGTCGTACGCGGCCTGGCCGTCGTACTTCGCGATCCGCTGGATTGTGTCGGTTCGCAACTTAAGGAAGACGTTAAACCTTACGTCGTAACGTGTTGTCGCCCTCGCGGCTTTGCAGTTCTGTCTTGATGTCTTCCTGGACCACACGCAAGAGTGCGCGCGCTCGTTCTTCGTCGTGTTTCCAAAGCGACTCGACGATGTTTAAACCCATACGCGCGCGGTTTTCCGCTGATTGCAACGTGCCTAGCTGTCCGGCTACAGAATCGATGAGCTTGAAGGCTTTTTCACGTAGGGCAGCGATCTCTTCCTTATTCGGCGCCGATTTGTTTTCCTGAGCGTGTGCGTAACCTGAAATGGTGAAGAAAAGAGCAAGGGCAAGGATGAGTCTGAATAACGATCTGTGGGAGTTATTCATCGGGCCTCCTTGTTCGAACTATACGCTCGCGTGCTGTTTATCAAAAGAACTGACGCGGCGATCAACAGCGGCGACGAGTAAACGCCAGGCATGAAATATCCAAAGTAGATCGAACCGGCGATGTGAAGCAATCCGTTGAGCAACATGAAGCCGGCGAATACGTGCGAGATAGGGCGCATGGCCCAACGGCCTCGCCACACAAAGCAGGACGAGGCCGCAAGCAAAACGACGGCGAAGATTAGCAACGCCAACCAAATCTCAAAAACGAAGGCCGGCAATGGTAACCACGGATATTTCGCCCGCATCGATATCACGGCCGGATTGTAAATCGCCAGAAAATCAGTCAGCGCTTCGTCGGCAACGTGAATGGCCAGCGCCCCACATAAGACGATCCACGCCAGCCAGTGACGCCGGCGCAGGACGCTTGCGGGCGGAAAATATTCATTGATTCAGCGCTCATGTCGCCTAAGACAGCAATAATAACGCCAAACGCGATTGAGAGTTCCGAAAGGCGGGTTTAGCGGACGGAATTCCGTCTGTTATAGTGGCTGTTCCAATGAATAAGTTCTGGCGCTACGATGAATTCCCGTTCGATGTTGTTCGTCGTGTCGGCGGCAATCAAACTCGCGTTGTGTTTTTCAGTGGGTGAAGGACTGCGCCTGAGTCCTTTCCCGGTTCGCTGTTCGAGGGGAACTTATCCGCCCAGTTTTCGGTAACTAATGGTGCGGACAACACTTCACTCTCGCAATACGGCCCGCTCGACGTCCCGGCGCAATCGCAAAAACGTAACAAGCGCCAGGTTCTGGAACTTGCCGGTCCTGCTGCCGTCGGAACTCCGGACTTTATCTCCGAGTCATTAGGTTCTTTAGGACAGCGACTAATTAGACGTCACCTCTAAGCCGTCGGTTCCGCGTCCTACGGGCCGCGCTCCGCCTTCCCTGGTTTAACCGCCTTTCGCACATAACCAGAACCCTCAACTGCCGCAGAACGATTTCTGCTGTCGCGGAGATCTACCGGTCCTCGAACCGGCTCTCGGCCAACAGAAAGGACTACCCAATGTCGACAATTAGCGAAGCAGCCCTTCCCGGGGTGGGGCGAAAGTTTCAGATCGAAACTGCCAACGGTGATCGGCTGGTTATCGTGATTCACGATGACGGAACGCGCGAGCTTTATCACTTCACGCGAAAGAATCCGGATCGGGTCGCTTCCGTCGTGACTCTCGCTGACAGCGAAGCACGACAGATTGCGGGAATCATTGGCGGGCTGACTTACGTGCCGAAGGCGTTGCCTTCCGCTGAAATCGTGCTCGATGATTTGTTACTTCAGTGGTACACGATCGAGCCTAGGTCGGCGTGCATCGGGAAGAGCATTCGTGATCTGCAAGTGCGTACTGCCACCGGTGCCTCCATCGTCTCGATCATCGAACCGGACCGTGTCAAACGAATCAATCCCGAAGCCGACACTGTGCTGAACGAAGGCGCAACGCTCATCCTCGCCGGCGATCGCCGGACGATCGCCAACCTGAAACGACTCCTCGTGACAGGCAGGGTTGATTGATATGGACCATCCCGTCCTCGAAGTCGGACTCGCGTTGATGCTGATCACGTTTGCCGTGTGGCTGGCGGCCAAGCTGCGCTTGTCCAACGTTCCGTTCCTGATCTTGATCGGAATGGCGGTTGGTCCACATGCGCCGCAGATCGGCGTGTTCGACTTTCGCTTCATCGAAACAGCGCCGTTGATTGAGTTCATGGGCCGCGTCGGCATCCTGTTTTTGCTGTTTTATCTCGGGCTCGAATCGAACGTTAGCCGTTTGATTCAAGGCGGGGCGTTCGATCTTTATTGGCGGGACCATTTACATCCTCATCAATTTGAGCCTCGGTTTCGCCTACGCGTATCTCACCGGATTTTCTGCGAAGGAGATGTTGGTTGTTGCCGGCATCACGACGATCTCGTCGAGCGCGATTGTTGCGAAAATTCTTTTTGACTACCGCCGGACTGCGAATCCGGAAACAGAACTCATACTCGGCATCACGATGTATGAGGACGTTTTTCTGGCGGTGTATCTGTCGTTGTTGTCCGGCATCGTGCTTAGTGGAGCCACGTCGTTGCGCGGCGTGTTGTCGTCGGCGGGACTCGCGCTCGGCTTTATCGTTGGCCTGTTGGTGATCGGGCGATGGGCCACGCCCTTGCTGAACCGTTTGTTGCGCATCTCGTCTAATGAAGTGTTCATCATCGCGGTCTTTGCTTCGTTGTTCCTGTTTGCCGGACTCGGCGAGACGATACATGTCGCCGAAGCCATTGGCGCGTTGTTGCTTGGTCTGATTCTCGGCGAAACAGAGCACAGCGCCCGGCTGGAAAAACTCGTGGTGCCATTTCGAGACTTCTTTGGCGCGATCTTCTTTTTCGGTTTTGGTTTGACGGTTGATCCTTTTGCGCTTGGGGGAGCTAGTTTGGTTGTCGGTTGGCGCGGCGTTGTTATCACTCTTTGGCGTGATCGTCGCGGGACAGTTAGCGGGGCGTGTGGCTGGGCACTCGGGCGCCAGGTCTTTCAACGTTGGTCTGACATTGCTTGGGCGCGGTGAGTTTTCGATCATCGTCGCGAAGCTCGCACAAGCCGGCGGGCTGCTTCCTTTATGCAACCGTTCGCCGCCTTATACGTGTTGCTGCTGGCGACGTTTGCGCCGTTGTTGGCGAAAGAGTCGGAACGAATCTATGCGCTGGTTCGGAGAGTCTTTCGACGACCGGCAACAAAGCGTCGAAGTCGAACTCCGCGAAATGTAGAAACCAACCGCGTGTCGTCCGCAAGCGTACAGAGTTTACTTGTATTCTTAGGGGAAGGTTCTGCAAACTACCAAGACCAGGCTTGCACAGAAAGTGAGTTGGGAGTGAGTTCTATCTCTGCGGTCCTCTGTGTATCTCAGCGACCTCTGCGTTGAAATGGCCGTTAAACGCAGAGAACGCTGAGATACGCAGAGGACGACAGAGAAAACGACTCAAACATG